>NZ_CP020657.1:0-5800138 GCF_002090195.1 Klebsiella sp. M5al | reverse complement strand
TCGTTGTTACACCGCCAGACTCAGGCCGCGCGTTTAGCGCGGCTTTTTTATGGGCGCAGGCATATCCAGCGACATCGCGGACGGTAAACGGCTGGCGAGCGTATCGACGGCAATTCGCACCCTCAGCGGTAGATGCGGCGTCTGTTGCCAGACCGCGTGAATGTCGAAGCGCACATCCGGCGCCTGCTTTAACAGCGGGACGAGTTTTCCCTCATGAATGTCTTTGCTGACCATCCAGCAGGGCAGCCATGCAATGCCGTGTCCGGCCAGCGCAGCGTCGCAGATCGCCTGCAAATCATCCATATTGAGCGATGAACGGGGTGTAAAGGTGTGCGAGGCACCTTCGTTATCCATCAGCTGCCAGGATAGCACTCTGCCTGCCTGCAGATAGTTAATGGCCGCATGATGGGGCAAATCATCAACGCTTTGCGGCGTACCCTTCTTCTGCAGATAATCCGGCGCGGCGCACAGTACCATGCGGTGTTCTCCCAGCCTTCTGGCGACCAGAACGCTGCTGTCCTGAAGCGTGCCGTTACGTACCGCCATATCAAACCCTTCCTCGACGAGATCCACGACCCGGTCGCTGAATGACATCTCCAGCTCAAGGCCTGGATGTTCCTGCGCCAGCGCGATCAGCAGCGGGGCGACGCACTGGCGACCAAACAGCACCGGCATGGCAACGCGCAGGCGGCCGCTGACCTGCTGTTTGCCCGTTTCCAGCAGCGATTCTGCGCCCCGAATTTCCTCCAGCGCGCGCAGGCAACGTTCATAAAAAAGGGCGCCGTTGTCGGTCAGGCTTTGGCTGCGGGTCGTACGTTGAAACAGACGTACCCCCAGTCGTTCCTCAAGGCGAGCGATGCTCTTTCCCACCGCCGAGCGCGACAAATGTAAACGGATTGCGGCCTGCGCAAAACTGCCCGCCTCAACGGCGGCTACAAAAACCGGAATATCCTTCAGCGTATTAGACATAGATTGTTTCTTTTCTGGCGTCAATAGTGGGAAAAGTTATCGCCACTGGTGACGCTGAGTCAACGGTAGACTGTCGATACTGAAGCTTATTTGATGCCAGGAGAAAAAAATGACAGAGACAATGCAGCGCTGGTCGATGAACGCCCTCGGGCGCGAGAATCTCAAACTCACCCAGGCGCCCGTGCCGCAGCCAGGGCCAGGAGAAGTCCGCGTTCGGGTGAATGCCGTTGCGCTCAACTACCGCGATAAAATGGTTATCGAAGGCTCCATGCCGATCGCGCTTTCCTTCCCGTTTACGCCGGCATCCGATATGGCGGGCGTGGTGGAAAGTACGGGAGAGGGCGTCACGCGTTTTAAACCCGGCGCTCGCGTCATCTCGACCTTTTTCCCTGAGTGGATCGACGGTAGGCCAACAGCGGACGCCCGCACTTTGCCCTATAAAACGACCGGCGGTTACTTTCAGGGGATGCTGGCTGAGTACGTGATTGTGAATGAAAACGGGCTGGTGGCCGCCCCGGAAACCCTGGATGACGCAGAGGCCAGCACCTTACCCTGCGCCGGGCTTACCGCATGGTTCGCGCTGGTGGAGCGCGGTCATTTGCGCGCCGGACAATCGGTGCTGGTGCAGGGCACGGGCGGTGTGGCGATATTCGCTTTGCAAATTGCCAAAGCGCAGGGGGCGGAGGTTTTTGTCACGTCGGGAAGCGATGAAAAACTGGCGCGGGCCAAACAACTCGGCGCCGATTATGGCATCAACCGGCTTAAAGGCGACTGGGCTGAAGGGATATACGAACTGACAAACGATCGCGGCATTGACCATATTATTGAAACCGTTGGTGGGGAGAACCTGAGGCATTCCCTGCGCGCCGTGGCGGTTCATGGGCGTATTTCGGTCATCGGCGTGCTGGCCGGCAGTGAAATCTCGCTGTCCGCGGGCGAACTGTTGCTGAAATCCCCCGTGATTCAGGGGATTGGCGTCGGGCACCGTCGTGCGCTGGAAGATTTCGTTCGCGCCGTTGACGTGACCGGGTTGAAACCTGTGATCGAGCACCGTTACCGCTTTAACCAGCTTGAACAGGCGCTAGAACACCTCGATCGCGGCGCGTTTGGTAAAATTGTCCTCACCCACGAGTAATATCTCGTCCCCGGGTTTTGCCTAAAAGGGGGGATTCTGCTGTGCAATGTAGCTCTATTTTTGTGGGCTTAATCGCGTTAGCATGAGTAAGGACTCATCTTACCCGGGGATTTCATGGCTATTAAACTGATTGCAATCGATATGGACGGCACGCTGCTGCTGCCTGACCATACTATCTCTCCTGCGGTGAAAACTGCGATTGCCGCAGCCCGTGAACGCGGCGTCAACGTGGTACTGACCACCGGCCGCCCTTACGCTGGCGTGCACAGCTATCTGAAAGAACTGCATATGGAGCAGCCAGGAGATTACTGCATCACCTATAACGGTGCTTTAGTGCAGAAGGCGAGCGACGGCAGTACCGTTGCGCAGACCGCGCTGGGCTACGACGACTACCGCTATCTGGAACAGCTGGCCCGCGATGTCGGCTCCCACTTCCACGCGCTCGATCGCAACACTCTGTATACCGCGAACCGCGATGTGAGCTATTACACGGTACATGAATCCTATGTGGCGACGATCCCGCTGGTTTTCTGCGAAGCCGAAAAGATGGATCCGAATATCCAGCTGCTGAAAGTGATGATGATCGATGAGCCGGCGATTCTGGACAAGGCTATCGCCCGCATTCCGGCTGAAGTGAAAGAGAAATACACCGTGCTGAAAAGCGCGCCGTACTTCCTTGAAATTCTTGATAAACGCGTCACCAAAGGCACCGGCGTGAAATCGCTGGCTGATGCGTTGGGTATCAAAGCGGAAGAGGTGATGGCGATTGGCGATCAGGAAAACGACATTGCGATGATTGAATACGCTGGCGTCGGCGTGGCGATGGACAACGCGATTCCGGCCGTCAAAGAAGCGGCAAACTTTATCACCAAATCCAACCTGGAAGACGGTGTGGCATATGCTATTGAAAAGTATGTCTTAAACTAAAGATCTCTTTCTGAAAAACCCGCGTTTATCGCGGGTTTTTTTATGCGCTGAGTTTACCCCACCGCAAAATCCCCAAACCGAATTGTCGTTTTTGTGATCTAAATTGTAGTACAACATATTTGTATTGTACTACATTGTGTCCATGGCGATGACGAGTGGTATCGCGTTAGTACTACAAAGTTGCGGTTAAATCCGCCGGTCGCGGTAAAGTAGAGGGAGATATCCAGAGCACAAGGACTCTCCATGACTCTCAATAAAACCGATCGCATCGTCATCACGCTGGGCAAGCAGATTGTCAGCGGCAAATACGTTCCCGGCTCTGCGCTGCCCGCGGAAGCCGACCTGTGTGAGGAGTTTGCCACCTCGCGCAATATCATTCGCGAAGTGTTCCGTTCGTTGATGGCTAAGCGGCTGATTGAAATGAAGCGCTATCGCGGCGCGTTCGTTGCACCGCGTAACCAGTGGAATTATCTCGACACCGACGTTTTACAGTGGGTGCTGGAGAGCGATTACGACCCGCGGCTGATTAGCGCGATGAGCGAGGTACGTAACCTGGTTGAACCCGCGATTGCCCGCTGGGCGGCCGAGCGTGCGACGTCGAGCGACCTGGCGCAAATAGAAGAAGCGCTCAACGACATGATCGCCAACAACCAGGACAGGGAGGCGTTTAACGAAGCGGATATTCGCTATCACGAGGCGGTGCTGCAGTCGGTGCATAACCCGGTTCTGCAACAGCTCAACGTGGCGATCAGTTCGCTACAGCGGGCGGTATTTGAAAGGACCTGGATGGGCGATGAGGCCAACATGCCGAAAACGCTCCAGGAACATAAGGCGCTGTTTGACGCCATCCGGCATCAGGACAGCGAAGCGGCGGAGCAGGCGGCGCTCACCATGATCGCCAGCTCGACACGAAGGTTAAAGGAAATCACATGACATCTCGCTACATCGCAATTGACTGGGGATCGACCAACCTGCGCGCCTGGCTTTATCAGGACGACCAGTGCCTGGAGAGCAGGCAATCGGCAGCAGGCGTCACGCGTTTGAACGGAGAATCCCCCGCGGCGGTGTTTAGTGAAATAACCCGGGGTTGGCGCGACGGCGCGACCCCGGCGGTGTTGGCAGGAATGGTCGGTAGCAACGTCGGCTGGAAGGTGGCGCCCTATTTGCCCGTTCCCGTTGATTTCTCCGCCATTGGCCAACAATTGACGTCCGTTGGCGACAAAGTCTGGATTATTCCCGGGCTGAGCGTCTCCCGCGACGCTAACCAGAATGTGATGCGCGGCGAAGAGACTCAGCTCCTCGGCGCGCGGATGATTGCCCCTTCTTCCATCTACGTGATGCCCGGCACCCACTGCAAATGGGTGCAGGCCGACCGCCAACAAATTAACGACTTTCGCACGGTGATGACCGGCGAACTGCATTATCTGCTGCTGCGCCACTCGCTGGTCGGCGCCGGGTTACCGGAGCAGGTCTCCGCTCCCGGCGCGTTTAACGCCGGGCTTGAGCGCGGCCTGCATTCGCCAGACATCCTGCCGCGGCTTTTTGAGGTGCGCGCTTCGCACGTGCTGGGGTCGCTGCCGCGCGAGCAGGTCGGCGAGTTTCTGTCGGGGCTGCTGATTGGCGCGGAAGTCGCCACCCTGAGCGAACGCTTTCGCGACCCGCAGGTCACCATTGTCGGCGGCGAGGCGCTGGCGAACCGCTATCAGCAGGCCCTGAGCGCCATTGGCCGTCAGACCACCGTGGTGTCAGGTGATAACGCATTTCAGACAGGAGTAAGGAGCATCATCCATGCAGTGGCAAACTAACTTACCGCTTATCGCTATCCTGCGCGGGATTACGCCGGAAGAGGCGCTGGCGCATGTGGGGGCGGTGATTGACGCCGGATTTGACGCCGTTGAAATTCCGCTCAACTCACCACAGTGGGAAAAGAGTATTCCCGCCGTTGTTGAGGCTTATGGCGATAAAGCCCTGATTGGCGCAGGCACCGTGCTTAATACAGAACGGGTGGACCAGCTTGCCCAAATGGGCTGCAGGCTTATCGTCACGCCCAATATTCAGCCCGAGGTCATTCGTCGTGCGGTGAGCTACGGCATGACGGTTTGTCCGGGATGCGCGACGGCGACGGAAGCGTTCGCCGCGCTGGACGCCGGGGCTCAGGCATTGAAAGTCTTCCCTTCTTCGGCTTTTGGCCCTGACTACATCAAAGCGTTAAAAGCCGTTTTGCCGCCGGAGGTTCCCGTTTTTGCGGTGGGCGGCGTGACGCCGGAAAATCTGGCGCAGTGGATAAAAGCAGGCTGTACCGGCGCCGGGCTGGGCAGCGATCTTTATCGCGCCGGCCAATCCGTAGAGCGTACCCAACGGCAGGCGGCAGCATTTGTTAAAGCGTATCGAGAGGCAGTGCAATGAAAATAACCAAACTCACCACGTATCGTTTACCCCCGCGCTGGATGTTTTTAAAAATTGACACCGACGAAGGCGTGGTTGGCTGGGGCGAGCCCGTGATTGAAGGGCGCGCGCGCACCGTAGAGGCGGCGGTGCATGAGCTCGGCGATTATTTGATAGGCCAGGATCCGGCGCGGATTAACGACCTGTGGCAGGTGATGTACCGCGCGGGCTTTTACCGCGGCGGTCCGATTTTAATGAGCGCCATCGCCGGTATCGATCAGGCGCTGTGGGATATTAAAGGCAAAGTGCTGAACGCGCCGGTCTGGCAGCTGATGGGCGGCCTGGTGCGCGACAAAATCAAAGCCTACAGCTGGGTTGGCGGCGACCGTCCGGCAGAGGTGATTGATGGCATCAAGAAGTTGCGCGGTATTGGTTTTGACACCTTTAAACTCAACGGCTGCGAAGAGCTGGGGCTTATCGATAACTCTCGTGCGGTGGATGCGGCGGTGAATACCGTCGCGCAAATTCGCGAAGCGTTCGGCAATGAAATTGAGTTCGGCCTCGATTTCCACGGCCGCGTTAGCGCGCCGATGGCGAAAGTACTCATTAAAGAGCTGGAACAGTATCGTCCGCTGTTTATTGAAGAGCCGGTGCTTGCCGAGCAGGCAGAATATTATCCCCGGCTGGCGGCGCAAACCTCGATTCCTATCGCGGCGGGCGAACGCATGTTCTCGCGCTTCGAGTTTAAACGCGTGCTGGAAGCCGGTGGGCTGGCTATTCTGCAACCCGACCTGTCGCATGCCGGCGGTATTACCGAGTGCTATAAAATCGCCGGAATGGCCGAAGCCTACGACGTGGCGCTGGCGCCGCACTGCCCGCTGGGACCCATTGCGTTGGCCGCCTGCCTGCACGTCGATTTTGTCTCTTATAACGCTGTCTTCCAGGAGCAAAGTATGGGTATTCACTATAACAAGGGCGCGGAATTACTCGACTTTGTGAAAAATAAAGAGGACTTCAATATGGAAGGCGGTTTCTTTAAACCATTAATGAAGCCCGGACTTGGCGTAGAAATAGATGAAGCGCGGGTTATGGAATTAAGTCAGAACGCGCCGGACTGGCGTAATCCATTGTGGCGTCTGGAAGACGGTGTTGTTGCTGAATGGTAGTATCTTAATTAGTTCATTAGTTTCTCAATATCAATCTCTGCCTTCTGTCAGAGGGATTCTTACTGCTGAAGGCAGGATGATGAGGTAATAATTTATGAGCATTGAACTCTATACATCTACACTAAAAAAACTCAATAGCAAAATAATACCTTTTGTGATTATTTGCTATTTTGTTGCAAACCTTGATAAAACCAATATTTCTATTGCGGCCTTACAAATGAATGCGGATTTAGGTCTGACAGCCAGCATGTATGGTCTCGGGGTGGGAATGTTCTATATCTCCTATATTATTTTTGAAATTCCCAGCAATGTTATTATGACCCGCATAGGTGCCCGTATTTGGATTGCGAGAATAATGATAACCTGGGGTATTGTAAGCGCAGGGATGTCGCTGGTACATACCCCAACGCAGCTCTATGTGATGCGCTTTTTGTTGGGAATGGCAGAGGCTGGGTTTACCCCCGGGATTATTTATTATATTTCCTGCTGGTTCCCTAAAAGTAATCGAGCTCGCGCTATGTCATTCTTTTATATGGGGTCGGTTCTGGCATCAATTATTGGTTTACCAATATCCGGGTTTATTTTGAATATGCACGGTATTGCTGATATCGCTGGTTGGCGTTGGTTATTTGCGATAGAAGGAATCCCGGCTATTATCCTTGGTGTGATGGTTTTATGGTTGCTGCCATCGAGTCCTGAAAAAGCACACTGGTTAACGGGTTCAGAAAAAGAATGGTTAGTATC
This sequence comes from Klebsiella sp. M5al, assembly GCF_002090195.1. Classification (NCBI taxonomy): domain Bacteria; kingdom Pseudomonadati; phylum Pseudomonadota; class Gammaproteobacteria; order Enterobacterales; family Enterobacteriaceae; genus Klebsiella; species Klebsiella sp. M5al. The sequence continues at coordinate 5,792,812 of NZ_CP020657.1, read as the reverse complement.
ACAATTAGAGGAAGATAATCGAAATGTAATGGTCAATAAAAATCATTCGTGGCTGAGCGCTTTGAAAAATAAAGTTGTGCTCTTATTAAGTTTGGTGTGGTTTTTACAAGCTTTCGGTTCTATTGGTATTACCTTGTTTTTACCTTTGATTCTAAAAAGCATCGCCAGCGAGCAAAGCAATTTTGTTATTAGCTTACTATCCGCGGTGCCGTTTATTTTTGCCTGCTTATTTATGTATCTTAACGGCCGGCATTCCGATCTCACCAAAGAGCGATCGTTGCATATGGGGTTACCATTGATTCTTGCCGGCGTATCGCTGGGGGTGGCTATCTATTCAGATAACCTACTGATCTCTTATATCCTGCTGGTGCTTACCGTTGGGTTCAACTTTGCTCTGACCCCCGTTTTTTGGGCGGTCACCACTGAAAAGCTTGCTGGCGTTGCAGCAGCAGCCTCAATTGCTTTTATTAACACTATCGCGAATTTTGTTGGCTTAGGCCTGCCTCCTGTTTTAGGCAAGATTAAAGATGTGACCCATAGCTATCACTACGGCCTGCTTATTGTTGCTATCGCACTGGTATTAGGAGGAATTATCGGTATAGCCGTTTCGCGTACTGGTAAAGATACCTCCTTAAAGCACTCTGCCCACTCTTCCTTATAAGCGAATAGATAAGTATGAAACTGAAAATATTAAAGCAAGCATCATTGCCTGACCAACTTACGGCGGAGCTGAACAGTCTGTATGAAGTTTATGAATATGAGGCGCTTACACGCGAAGAGTTGGCAGTCCTGGCTGAACAATTCACTATTATGATCACCAATGGTGAGGCCACCGTAACGCGCCAGCTGATTTCCAGCCTACCCTCTCTGGAGCTTATTGCTGTGTTTGGCGTGGGTTATGATGGGGTTGATGTTCGTGCTGCGGCAGATCATCGTGTGGCTGTCAGCCATACGCCGGGCGTATTAACGGATGATGTTGCTGATTTAGCGATGGGGCTGATGTTGGCGACATCGCGACAAATCGTTTCTGCACAGAAGTTTATTGAGGCGGGAGGCTGGCGTCAGGGGGGCTTTCAGTGGACGCGTAAGGTCTCGGGCTCGCGTGTTGGGATCGTTGGGATGGGGAGAATTGGGCAGGCAATAGCCCGACGCTGCGAAGGGTTTGCGATGCAGATTGCTTATAGCGATCGGAAAGCAATACCGGGGCTGGATTATCCGTGGATTGAGGATATTTCAACACTGGCGTCACAAACAGATTTTTTAGTGATATGTACGCCAGGAAGTGCGGAAAACCAGGCGCTTATTGATGAACGGGTACTCTCGGCTCTGGGCGCGAGCGGCATTTTAATCAACATTTCTCGCGGCAGCGTTGTTGATGAATTTGCTCTGATAAAAGCCCTCGAACAAGGAATTATCGCCGGAGCAGGATTGGATGTTTTTAGCCAGGAGCCAGAAGTGCCGCAGGCGCTCCTGCGCCGCGCGAACGTGGTGGTCACGCCACATATGGCAAGCGCGACCTGGAGTACCAGGGAGGCTATGTCCAGGTTAGTTCTTGAAAACGTGTCGGGATGGGCAAAAAATAAGACTTTGGTTACGCCTGTTCCCGCGCTTGAACCATAGTCATTTTTTGGCGGATCAACTACTCTGAAGCGCAACTTAGGCTTCAGAGTTTATCTCCCATGAAACAAGTCACTTTTGCTCCCCGCCATCATCAGCTTACCAACACCCACACCTGGACGGCGGACAGCCGGTGGCTGGTTTTTGACGTTCGTCCCTCTGGCGCCTCTTTTACCGGCGAAACGATCGAGCGGGTGAATGTCGAGACGGGAGAGGTTGAGATCCTCTACCGTGCCGGACAAGGCGCGTACGTTGGCGTGGTGACCGTTCATCCATCGGTAGATAAATATGTCTTCATCCACGGTCCGGAAAACCCGGATAAGCGCTGGCATTACGATTTTCACCATCGCCGCGGCGTGGTGACGTATCAGGGGGAAACGCGCAACCTTGATGCGATGGATATCACTCCGCCCTATACCCCTGGCGCGCTGCGCGGCGGCAGCCATGTACATGTTTTCAGCCCGAACGGCGAGCTCGTCAGTTTTACCTATAACGACCACGTGCTGCATGAACGCGATCCGGCGCTGGATTTACGCAACGTTGGCGTGGCGGTTCCCTATGGCCCGGTAATACCCCGTGGGGATCATCCACGGCAATACGGCGGCAGCCACTGGTGCGTGCTGGTCAGCCGCACAACGTCGTCCCCCGCGCCGGGCAGCGACGAGATTAATCGCGCCTATGAAGAGGGCTGGGTCGGTGACCGGGCGCTGGCGTTTATTGGCGATACGCGAGCGATAAACGGCGACAAAGTGCCGGAGCTGTTTATTGTCGAGCTGCCGCAGAGCGAGCAGGGCTGGAAGCAGTCTGGCGATGCGCCGCTTGCTGGAACGGACGCCACGATGCCGGCTCCCCCCGCCGGCGTGGTCCAGCGCCGCTTAACGTTTACCCATGAACGTCGTTACCCGGGGCTGGTGAATACGCCGCGACATTGGGTGCGGGCCAACCCGCAGGCAACGGAGATGGCTTTTCTGCTGCGCGACGATGCCGGGGTGGCGCAAATGTGGCTTATCTCGTCGCAGGGTGATGGGCTGCGGCAGCTGACCCACAACCGCTCTGATATCCAGTCGGCGTTTAACTGGCATCCGTCGGGGAAATGGCTGGGCTTTGTGCTGGAAAACCGAATCGCGCTTTGTGATGCGCTGAGCGGGGACATCCTCTTTTTGACCGACGAACATGCCAATCCGCCATCGGCCGATGCGATCGTCTTTTCGCCAGACGGCAAACAGCTTGCCTGGATGGAGGAGGTAGACGGTTACCGCCAGCTATGGGTAACCGCAACGGGGCGCTAAATTACTGATTAGTCATCCGCGCTGGCGGGATCACGGAGTTGGTCGCCAGCGTCTCTTTCTCGCTCTTTTCAACGCGCGATTTGACCGAGCTGTCGGTGCGGAACATATCCCACGGCAGCAGCAGCGTGTCCATTACCGCCGTAAGGGGCATATCCAGCGCCACAAGGGATTTCGTTCCCCAGTTGGCATCGCTATCTCCCAGCATTTGCGCGCTGGCGCGCGTTCCCGGATAGGTTCCTTCCTTACCGCCGGTATGTGACATCACGCTGGAGCAACCGCCTAAACTTATCATCCCGCTAAACAGGACCAGCTTTAACAGACCGTTTTTCATCATTTTTCCGTCATCGTTACGGGCGTTGATAGAACCTTCAATGTACAAAAATTTCAGAGCGCCGCCGGTAAAGACGCGGTCTGAAGAATGGCGTACATATCGGTTATATCGGGCCATTCCATGGATGCATAGTGCGATTGCGCCGCACTGTGGCAGGCGTCGCACTTTGCCTTTTGTGCTGTCACTCCAGTCTAAGCAATAGACCGCAAACTGCAAAAAAAATTGCCCTCTTCACCTTGAAAAGGGCATGGATATACCCATTTTAGGAATGTGTCACTCAGAGAATACGCCGAATGGGTATTCCGCTTAATAACGACCTGTCCATGATGGAAGGTCAGATAATTCTCGCTGATTTCAGGAGCTATGTATTATGCGTAATTTCGATCTCTCCCCGCTGTATCGTTCTGCTATTGGTTTCGACCGCCTTTTCAATCTGTTAGAAAATAATCAAAGCCAGAGTAATGGCGGCTACCCTCCGTACAACGTTGAGTTAGTAGACGAGAACAACTACCGCATCGCGATTGCGGTGGCCGGTTTTGCCGAGAGCGAACTGGAAATTACCGCTCAGGATAATCTGCTTATCGTGAAAGGCGCCCATGCCGCCGAACAGAAAGAGCGTACTTACCTCTATCAGGGCATCGCTGAACGCAATTTTGAGCGTAAATTCCAGCTGGCGGAAAATATCCATATTCGCGGCGCCAACCTGGTAAACGGCCTGCTGTATATCGACCTCGAGCGAGTGATTCCCGAAGCGAATAAACCGCGCCGTATCGAGATCAACTAATTTCCTTGGGCCGCCAACGCGGCCCGGTATTAATGCAAAAATCTGCCTGCCGTCAGGGGGCAAATGCGAATCCGCAGGATTTGCAGCTAACCACTCGCTTCTTAGAAGGAGAAACACAATGCGTAACTACGATTTATCCCCGCTGCTGCGTCAATGGATCGGTTTTGACAAACTGGCCAACGCGCTGCAAACCGCCGGTGAAAGCCAGACCTTCCCGCCTTATAACATCGAAAAAAGCGACGATAACCACTATCGCATTACCCTTGCGCTGGCCGGTTTCCGTCAGGAAGATTTGGATATCCAGCTTGAAGGCACGCGCCTGACGGTAAAAGGCGCGCCGCAGCAGCCGGAAAAAGAGACCAAATGGCTACACCAGGGGCTGGTTAACCAGGCGTTTAGCCTGAGCTTCACGCTCGCCGAAAATATGGAAGTCTCCGGGGCTACCTTTACCAACGGCCTGCTGCATATCGATCTGACCCGCAACGAGCCGGAACAGATCGCCCCGCAGCGCATCGCCATCAGCGAGCGCCCCGCGTTAGATAGCTAATTAAGCGAACCACTCATAAGGCCCCGATTTTCGGGGCTTTTTTGTGCGCGGGAGCGCATTAAATCCCCTTGCTGCAACGGATGTTTCAGTTTAAAAAATAATCAGATTTTATAGGCTCACTGAAACAAAGGATCTGTAATGAACGAACAGCAGCCATTCGAAGCGATCAAAAATAGAGATGAGGCGGGGAGAGAATATTGGTCTGCCCGAAACCTTGGCCATTACTGGACTATAAAGAGTGGAGAAATTTTCAAAAGGTAATCTCAAAAGCGATAATTTCATGTGAGGCGAGCGGTCAGCTACCCTCAGACCATTTTGTTGAGTCCAACAAAATGGTCGAATTGGGTTCCGGTTCCAGCAGGAATCTTGAAGACATTCATCTATCCCGCGACGCCTGCTATCTGGTTGTGCAAAATGGCGATCCGTCGAAACCGGTCATTGCCGCGGGGCAAACCTACTTTGCGTTGCAAACCCGGCGTCAGGAACTGAAGGACGATCAAACCTTTAAATCTCTACGAGAGGATGAGAAGCGGCTATTTTTGCGCAATGAGCTGAAAGAACATAATAAACACCTTGTTGAAACGGCCCAGCTAGCGGGCGTACAGACAACGCTGGATTTCGCTATTTTCCAGAACCATGGCTATAAAGGCCTCTATGGCGGACTGGATCAAAAAGCGATTCACGAGCGTAAGAGGCTGAAGAAAAGCCAAAAAATTCTCGACCATATGGGGTCTACTGAACTTGCAGCCAACCTGTTTCGCGCTACTCAAACGGAAGAAAAACTACGCCGGGATGAGGTTGATACGAAGCAGTTGGCCAATCAAACCCATTATGAAGTAGGTCAAAAAGTACGCCAGACTATCAAAGAACTTGGCGGCACGATGCCGGAAGCGCTTCCTTCCCCGGAGAAAAGTATTCAGCAGCTAAAAATCGCCGCGAAAAAGAACTGTTCCCCTGAGTCGTAAACCTGATCCCGTGATTATTGTGCGCCAGGCGGCATACAGCCTGGTGAGTACCGGTCATAATCCTCATTGTGAGTAATGTTATACACAGGGAAGAGACGATGAGTGATATAGCATTGACCGTTAGCGTATTGGCGCTGGTGGCGGTCGTCGGATTGTGGATCGGCAATGTAAAAGTGCGCGGCGTCGGCTTCGGTATCGGGGGCGTGCTGTTTGGCGGCATCATCGTCGGCCACTTTGTGGACCAGGCGGGCATTACGCTCAGCAGCCCAATGCTGCACTTTATTCAGGAATTCGGCCTGATTCTCTTTGTGTATACCATCGGTATCCAGGTCGGGCCGGGCTTCTTCGCCTCGCTGCGCGTCTCCGGCCTGCGGCTGAACCTCTTCGCTATTCTGATCGTCATTCTCGGCGGCTTGGTCACCGCGGTCCTGCATAAACTGTTCGATATCCCTCTTCCCGTGGTGCTCGGTATCTTCTCCGGCGCGGTAACCAACACGCCTGCGCTGGGGGCCGGACAGCAGATCCTGCGCGACCTTGGCGTACCGCTTGATACCGTCGATCAGATGGGGATGAGCTACGCCATGGCCTATCCATTCGGCATCTGCGGCATTTTGCTGACCATGTGGCTGGTGCGACTGTTTTTCCGCATTAACGTCGAGAAAGAGGCCCAGCAGTTTGACGAGATCAGCGGCAACGGCCATGCGCATCTTCAGACCATCAACGTGCGGGTCGAAAACCCGAACCTGAACAATATGGCGATTCAGGATGTGCCGATGCTCAACAGCGACAAGCTGATCTGCTCGCGCCTCAAGCGTGAGGAGATGCTGATGGTGCCCGCGCCAAATACCCTGATTCAGCTTGGGGACCTGCTGCATCTGGTCGGGCGGCCGGAGGATTTGCACAATGCCCAACTGGTGATTGGCAAGGAAGTTTCCACTTCGCTCTCCACGCGCGGTACCGATCTGAAAGTCGAGCGCGTGGTGGTCACCAACGAAAAAGTGTTAGGTAAAAGGATTCGCGATCTGCACTTTAAACAGCGCTATGACGTGGTGATCTCGCGCCTCAATCGCGCCGGGGTTGAACTGGTGGCCAGCAGCCATGCCAGCCTGCAGTTCGGTGATATTCTCAACCTGGTCGGCCGTCCGGAGGCGATTGACGCGGTGGCCGCCGAGCTTGGCAACGCCCAGCAAAAACTGCAGCAGGTGCAGATGCTGCCGGTATTTATCGGCATTGGCTTAGGCGTGCTGCTGGGCTCTATTCCGCTGTTTATTCCGGGGTTCCCGGCGGCGCTGAAGCTGGGTCTGGCCGGAGGGCCGCTGATTATGGCGCTGATCCTCGGGCGTATCGGCAGCATCGGTAAGCTGTACTGGTTTATGCCGCCCAGCGCCAACCTCGCGCTACGCGAGCTGGGTATTGTGCTGTTCCTGGCGGTGGTTGGGCTGAAATCCGGCGGCGACTTTGTGGCGACGCTGATTGAAGGCGACGGTATGAGCTGGATTGTCTACGGCATTTTTATCACCGCGATCCCGCTGCTGGCGGTCGGTATTCTGGCGCGCATGTTGGCGAAGATGAACTACCTGACCCTGTGCGGCATGCTGGCCGGTTCAATGACCGACCCTCCGGCGCTGGCTTTTGCCAACAACCTGCATGCCACCAGCGGCGCGGCGGCCCTTTCATACGCGACGGTTTATCCGCTGGTCATGTTCTTACGTATTATCACGCCGCAGCTACTGGCGGTGCTGTTCTGGGGGATAGGTTAACGGATTCTCCGCGCGGACGCGCCGCAGGTGGTAGTCCACCTGATAGACGCTGGCGTTACGGAACATCACCGAATAGTTCAGAAACTCGCCGCTGTCGCTGTAGGAAAGGGAGGTAATACGCAGCAGCGGCGTCTGTTCCGGCACGTTCATCGACTGCGCCAGCTGCCTGTCAGCCAGCACCGGCGACAGCGTTTCATAGTTACCGCTGATGGTTAACCCGCACTCCTTCTCGATGTAATCGAACTTCGATCCCTCCAGATGCGCCAGCGACAGATTGCGAAACAGCTTTACCGGCATATAGCTGTCTTCGAGCATGAGCGGCTTGCCATCGACATAGCGCACCCGGCGCGAGAAGTAGATCCGTTCATCAATTTGTATCCGCAGCAGGCTGGCGATAGCCGGAGGGGCGGGCATGACCTCGAAAACCAATACCCGGCTGATCACCTCTTTACCCTGCTTGCGCAGCACTTCGGCCAGCCCGGTCAGATTGGTGGTTTCATGATGCAGGTCTTTACGGGCGACATAGGTGCCGGAGCCGTGCCGACGCACCACCAGCCCCCAGGCGACCAGCAGATCTATCGCCTTGCGGATGGTCATGCGCGCGACGCCAAACTCTTCCGCTAGTTTTTTTTCCCCAGGAAGCGGGCTGCCGACCTCGAAATCGGAGGAATTCAGCCGCAGACGCAATCTGTCGGCGATGGATTTGTAGATCACCAGTAGACCTCTATTCACTCAGTTGAAAACGATTGAGCATGAATTATTCACTATAAAAATACAGTAAATACATGTGGATAAAGACTATTCGTTATAGCGCCTTAAACAGCGCAATTCATCATGTCTAATTTTTAATTAAAAAGTAGACAACATTGGCGTAATTAAAACCATGAAAGCGATCACGAATCGCAACGGCGCCGCATGTTGTTGGAGGGGCAAATTTCTATTCTCATCTCAGGCCAGTACAAATAGTTACCCTGAATAATTCACCGCGGCAGGTGAAGCATGGCGGGTATGAATAAGGCCACTCACCCTATGAGTTGTTACATGAGGATTATCAAATGCTCAGTCAAATACAACGCTTTGGCGGCGCCATGTTTACCCCGGTTTTACTCTTTCCTTTCGCCGGGATCGTGGTGGGTATCGCCATTATGTTGCGCAACCCGATGTTCGTCGGCGAAGCGCTCACAGCACCCGACAGTTTATTTGCTCAGATCGTTCACATTATTGAAGAGGGCGGCTGGACCGTCTTTCGTAATATGCCGCTGATTTTCGCCGTCGGTCTACCGATCGGCCTGGCGAAACAGGCCCAGGGCCGTGCCTGCCTGGCGGTGCTGGTTAGCTTCCTCACCTGGAACTACTTTATTAACGCGATGGGGATGACCTGGGGCCACTTCTTCGGCGTCGACTTTTCCGTTGAGCCAACGGCAGGCAGCGGCCTGACGATGATGGCCGGGATTAAAACGCTTGATACCAGCATTATCGGCGCGATCGTCATTTCCGGGCTGGTGACCGCCCTGCATAACCGCTATTTCGATAAGCCGCTGCCGGTGTTTCTGGGGATTTTCCAGGGCTCCTCGTTTGTGGTGATTGTTGCCTTCCTGGCAATGATCCCCTGCGCCTGGCTGACCCTGCTGGGCTGGCCAAAGGTGCAGATGGGCATTGAATCGCTGCAGGCCTTTTTACGCTCGGCCGGCGCGCTGGGCGTCTGGGTATACATTTTCCTTGAGCGCATTCTGATCCCGACCGGGTTACACCATTTCGTCTATGGCCCGTTTATCTTCGGCCCGGCGGTCGTGGAAGGGGGGATTCAGGTTTACTGGGCGCAGCATTTACAGGCGTTCAGCCAGAGCACCGAGGCGCTGAAAACCCTGTTCCCGGAAGGCGGATTCGCGCTGCACGGTAACTCGAAGGTCTTTGGTTCGGTGGGGATTGCGCTGGCGCTCTACTTTACCGCCGCGCCGGAAAATCGCGTCAAAGTTGCCGGGCTGCTGATCCCCGCCACGCTGACCGCCATGCTGGTAGGTATCACCGAGCCGTTAGAGTTCACCTTCCTGTTTATTTCGCCGCTGCTGTTTGCCGTCCATGCGGTACTGGCGGCCACCATGGCAACGGTGATGTATATCTGCGGCGTGGTAGGCAACTTCGGCGGCGGCCTGCTGGACCAGTTCCTGCCGCAAAACTGGATCCCGATGTTCCACAACCACGCGTCGATGATGTTTATCCAGATCGGCGTTGGCGTGTGCTTCACCGCACTCTACTTCGTCATCTTCCGCACGTTGATTCTGCGCCTGAACCTGAAAACGCCTGGCCGTGAAGAGAGCGAAATTAAGCTCTACAGCAAAGCGGATTACCAGGCCGCGCGCGGTAAAACCAGCGCCGCCGGGGCAGCGGACACCAAACTGGGCCAGGCCGCCGGCTTCCTGCAGGCGCTGGGCGGAGCGGGCAATATCGAAAGCATCAATAACTGCGCCACCCGACTGCGCATCGCGCTGGTCGATATGGCGAAGACCCAAAGCGACGACGTTTTTAAAGCGCTGGGCGCCCACGGCGTAGTCCGCCGCGGCAACGGGATTCAGGTCATCGTCGGCCTGCACGTTCCCCAGGTCCGCGACCAGCTCGAAACCCTGATGAAAGATTCTCTACAGACCGAACAAACCACCATGACGGAGGCAGTATCATGAAAAAATTCTCAGTTGTTATCGCAGGCGGCGGCAGTACCTTTACCCCGGGCATCGTGCTGATGCTGTTAGCGAACCAGGATCGCTTCCCGCTGCGGGCGCTGAAATTTTACGACAACGACGGCGCGCGTCAGGAGACCATCGCCGAGGCGTGCAAGGTGATCCTTAAAGAGCAGGCGCCGGAGATCGCGTTCAGCTACACCACCGACCCGCAGGCGGCCTTTACCGACGTTGATTTCGTGATGGCGCATATCCGTGTGGGCAAATACCCGATGCGTGAAAAAGATGAAAAAATCCCGCTGCGCCACGGCGTGCTGGGCCAGGAAACCTGTGGCCCTGGCGGGATCGCCTACGGTATGCGCTCCATCGGCGGCGTCCTGGAGCTGGTGGACTATATGGAAAAATATTCGCCGAACGCCTGGATGCTGAACTACTCCAATCCGGCGGCCATTGTGGCGGAAGCGACCCGTCGCCTGCGTCCGAACGCTAAAATTCTCAACATCTGCGATATGCCGATCGGTATCGAAGGACGGATGGCGCAAATCGTCGGCCTTAAGGACCGTAAGCAGATGCGCGTGCGCTACTACGGGCTGAACCACTTCGGCTGGTGGACCTCGATTGAAGATCTGCAGGGTAACGATTTGATGCCGAAACTGCGCGAATATGTGGCGAAATACGGTTATGTTCCGCCGTCAAACGACCCGCACACCGAAGCCAGCTGGAACGACACTTTCGCCAAGGCGAAAGACGTACAGGCGCTGGACCCGGATACGATGCCGAATACTTACCTCAAGTACTACCTGTTCCCGGACTACGTCGTGGCGCACTCCAATCCGGAACGCACCCGCGCCAATGAGGTGATGGATCATCGTGAGAAAAACGTCTTTAGCGCCTGCCGGGCGATTATTGCGGCGGGCAAATCCTCCGCCGGCGATCTGGAAATTGACGAACACGCTTCCTACATCGTCGATCTGGCGGCGGCGATTGCCTTTAATACCCAGGAACGGATGTTGCTGATTGTGCCGAACAACGGCGCGATTCATAACTTTGACGCCGATGCGATGGTGGAAATTCCGTGCCTGGTGGGCCACAACGGACCGGAGCCGCTGACGGTCGGCGACATTCCTCACTTCCAGAAAGGGATGATGAGCCAGCAGGTGGCGGTGGAAAAACTGGTGGTGGATGCCTGGGAACAGCGCTCTTACCATAAGCTGTGGCAGGCCATCGCGCTATCGAAAACCGTGCCGAGCGCATCGGTTGCCAAAGCGATTCTTGATGATCTGATCGCGGCCAATAAAGCGTACTGGCCGGAACTGCATTAATCCCGCTGACCGGCATCCGTGCGGTGACGGTCATTCATTTATCGGCCTGATAACCTGACGTTAAACGGTTATCAGGCCTGAACTTTTTCTGCACGGGGCGATTATTGATGCCTTCCGCTTTGGCTGTCAGGTAGAATCGGCGGTATTTTACGCAATCGGCAACCCATCACGGAGTCATGATGAAAATATCCCGCCTTGGCGAAGCGCCGGATTACCGCTTCTCGCTGGCGAATGAACGTACCTTTCTGGCGTGGATCCGCACTTCGCTTGGCTTTTTAGCCGGCGGCGTCGGCCTGGACCAGCTGGCGCCGGATTTCGCGACGCCGCTGATCCGCGAAATTCTCGCTCTGCTGCTGTGCCTGTTTGCCGGCGGCCTGGCGATTTACGGCTATATACGCTGGCTGAGCAATGAAAAGGCGATGCGGCTTAAACAGGACCTTCCCTATACCCGCACCCTGCTGCTGATCAGTATTCTGCTGACTATCGTTATCGTGGTGGTCATGGCGCTGGTGCTCTATGCCGGATAATCGCCGGGCGCGCCGCGAGAACGACCCGGGCCTACAGCCGGAGCGCACGTCGCTGGCCTGGTTTCGCACCCTTTTAGGCTATGGCACGCTGCTGGCGCTGGCGATTAAGCACCACTGGCATCAGGCGGGGCTTCCGTTCTGGATTTCGCTGTGCATATTGCCGTTCGTCGCCGTCATCCTCTGGCGCTATACCCGCAGCCGCAATGTGATGGATGTTGAGCACAGTGATTTCGTCCAGCGGCAGGCGGTTCGTGACAAATTTTTGATCGCATTCGCAGTACTTTCCCTGTCATTGTTGTTTGCTGTAACCCATATACGACAAGTGATTTTGTTTATTAAGGATGTGATATGACAGGATGTCAGGCCGATTACGGTGACGATCGGCACTGCGGTAACTGCCAGTCTCTGGCGAGCGATATCCCGGTACGGGAAGTGATTATCCATCGTCAGGAGTGTGAGCGCCCAGAACGCGTCTACCACCAGCTCAGCGCGCAGGGGGCAGCGGCTATCAAGTTTATTCCCCATCTGCAACCTTCCGACGCCCGGCTGTGGGGGGATTTTCTCTGCGCGGTGTTTGCTATTTGGATCAAAGAAGACGCTAACCGCATCGTCGTGCCGCTGTTTGAGGCCACGCTGCGCGCCTGGCGCGGTGAGACAGTACGTTATGAGAATAATCCGCCGGGACCGGCCTGCGCGGGCTGCGCCTGGCTAAGATTATGCGGTGGCGGCTGCCCGCAGCTGCGACTGGAGGATGGCTCCAACGCGCTATGCGAGGGATACCGGCAGTTTTATAGCTGGAGCGCCCCCTATATGCGCGTTCTGCGCGATTTACTCAACCAGCACCGCTCGCCGGTTGAGCTCATGCATCTGCTGCGCTAAAAAAATGGCGACGAGAGAGCCTTCGTCGCCATGGTGTTTACCTGCCGGGAGGGTTACCGCCCCTTCGCCAGATACTGCGCCATCTCCTCTTCCGGCACCATGCCGCCGCCGGTCGCCCACACCAGATGGGTCGCGTTGCGCATCTGCTCCGCGGTGAAACCGTGCATCCGCTGATACGCCTCGCTGGCGCAGACCCGCTGTGGCCCGGCCATGCCGGCCAGCGCGGATGGCTCCAGGCGAATACCTTCTTCTTCGGCTAACCAACCCAGCATATCGTACATAGTCTGGTCATCGAGAGAGTAGAACCCATCCAGCAGGCGCTCCATTGCCCGGCCCACGAAACCGGAAGCGCGGCCGACCGCCAGACCGTCGGCGGCGGTCAGATTATCGATCCCCAAATCCTGAACTGAAATCTGGTCATGCAGGCCGGTATAGACCCCCAGCAGCATGCAAGGGGAGTGGGTCGGCTCGGCGAAGAGGCAGTGGACGTGGTCGCCAAATGCCAGCTTCAGGCCGAACGCCACCCCGCCGGGGCCGCCGCCCACGCCGCACGGCAGATAAACAAACAGTGGATGACCGGCGTCCACCACGCGCGCTTCGCGGGCAAACTGCGCCTTTAGCCGCTCGCCGGCCACGGCGTAGCCGAGAAACAGGGTGCGCGAGTTCTCATCATCGATAAAGAAGCAGTTCGGGTCAGACTCGGCGGCTTTGCGCCCCTGCTCAACCGCCACGCCGTAATCCTCTTCGTACTCCACGACCGTCACGCCGTGGCTGCGCAGTTTGGCCTTTTTCCACGCCCTGGCGTCGGCGGACATATGGACCGTCACCTTAAAGCCGATGCGCGCGCTCATAATGCCAATCGACATCCCCAGATTACCGGTGGAGCCGACGGCGATGCTGTACTGACTAAAGAAATCCCTGAACTCAGGAGTCAGCAGCTTGCGATAGTCGTCGGAAGTTTTTAATAACCCCGCGCCGATCGCCAGTTTCTCCGCATGGGTCAGCACCTCATAAATGCCGCCGCGGGCCTTAATGGAGCCGGAAATCGGTAGGTGGCTGTCTTTTTTCAGCAGCAGATCGCCGCTAATCGGCTGGCTAAAAGTTTTTTCCAGCCAGGCCTTCATTACCGGAATAGCCACCAGCTCAGACTCGATAATACCGCCGGTGGCCGCGGTTTCCGGAAAGGCTTCCGCCAGATAGGGCGCAAAGCGATCGAGCCGGGCGTGGGCGTCCTGAACGTCTTCTGTCGTCAGGCCAACGTAGGGTAACCCTTCCGCCAGCGACGTCGTTGACGGGTTAAACCAGGTAGTTTCTTTCAGGGCAATCAGCTCCTCCAGTAGAGGAAACTGTGCGAGTAAAGTGGTCATGTCAGCGTTTTTCATATTACGTCTCTTTGCGCTCAGATGATGAAAGAAAGCAGGAATGTACCGGCCAGTGCAAGCAGCGAAGCGATAAAGGTCGCCGTGGTATAGTATTTGAACGTTTCGTTAAGGCTTGCCCCGCAGTATTGTTTAACCAGCCAGAACAGGGAATCCGTTACGATAGTGCAGCCAATCGCGCCGGAGCCGATGGCGATAGCGATGATTTCCGGGCTCACGCCGGGATAGAGCGGCAGCATCGGCGCGACGATGGCGGTTGCGCCCATCATTGCGACGGTGGCGGAACCGACCGCGGCGTGCAGAATCAGCGCCACCAGCCAGGCCAGCAGAATCGGGTGCATATCGAGGTTCGACAGAATCACCGCCAGCGTATCGGCCAGGCCGCTGGTTTTCAGGATGGCGTTGAAGGCCCCGCCTGCGCCGATAATCAGCAGAATGTTGGCAATCGACCCGAAGCAGTTTTCCGTATGCGTCAGCAGGGTACTCATCCCCATATCCTGGCGGATACCCAGCACGTAGTAGGCCACGAAGACGGCGATAAACATGGCGGTGATCGGGTTGCCGATAAACTCCAGCAGCATATACAGCGTGCCGCCTTTGGTCATATTCAGTTCGGCGATGGTTTTGACCAGCATCAGGCCGATCGGCAGCAGCACCGTAAACAGCGTGGCGCCCAGCGACGGCAGGGTCTCTTCTTTGCGCACTTCGAGGTTAGCAAATTCAGCCGGAACCGCTTTAAACGGCAGGCGGTTGCCGAGCAGCCGCAGGAACAGCGGGCCGCCGACCAGCGAAGCCAGCAGGCCCACCAGCAGACCGTATACGATCACCGTGCCGATATCCGCGCCCAGCTTATTGGCGACAAACAGCGCCGCCGGATGCGGCGGCACCACGCAGTGCACCGCCATCAGCGCCGTACACAGCGGGATGGCCAGCTTGAGTAGCGACGTGTTGGTTTTTTTGGCAATGGAAAACGCCAGCGGGATCAGCAGCACCACGCCCACTTCAACGAACAGCGTGATCCCGCAAATCAGGCCCACCAGCACCATAATGACGTCAGCGGACAGCCAGCGGCAGCGCTGGAGCGTCAGGCCGATACGCTCAGCCGCGCCGGAGACCTCCATCATTTTGCCGAGAATCGTCCCCAGCCCAATCACCGCCGCCAGGAAGCCCAGCGTGCCGCCAATCCCGCTCTCGATGGCGTTAACCATATCCAGCGGGCTCATTCCCATCATGGCGCCGACGAAAAAGCTGGCCAGCAGCAGCGCCAGAAACGGGTGAAACTTCAGTTTGACGATAGTTAACACAATCAACACGATGCTAATCAGCAGCGTGCTCACAACCCAGATCTGAGATTCCATACCCCACCTCGCCTGTGAATAATCTATGGGTATTGAACAGAAAAACGGCACGTGCTGACAAACGATATAAACGGCTCTTCAGGTGAATCAAATTGAATCAAAAAGGTGATTTCGCTCTAATGTTGCCTATTTATTGTGCTATGAATCACTTTTTTTCATCTTTAAGCGCTCGGCAGGGCGATAATTTTCTTACACTCGGCGAGGAAAATTAAAGGAGTAGGTGATGGAGACGCTAAAAGATCTGGGTAATCGGCTGCTCAACGGCTGGCAGCTTTCGAAGCTGTATACGTTTGAAGTCGCTGCCCGCCATGAGTCGTTCGCCCTGGCGGCGGAGGAGCTGTCGCTGACGCCCAGCGCGGTGAGCCACCGTATCAATCAGCTGGAAGAAGAGCTGGGGATTCAGCTGTTTGTGCGCTCGCACCGCAAGGTGGAGCTGACGCATGAGGGCAAACGGGTGTTCTGGGCGCTGAAGTCCTCGCTGGACAGCCTGAACCAGGAGATTCTGGATATTAAAAACCAGGAGCTGTCGGGAACGTTAACGGTCTATTCGCGCCCGTCCATCGCCCAGTGCTGGCTGGTGCCCGCGCTCGGCGATTTTACCCGCCGCTATCCGTCGATCTCGCTTACCGTGCTGACCGGCAACGATAACGTCAACATGCAGCGCGCGGGCATCGACCTGGCGATCTACTTTGATGACGCGCCTTCCTCGCAGCTTAGCCATCATTTTTTGATGGATGAGGCTATCGTGCCGGTGTGTACGGCGGATTACGCGCGCCAGCATCAGCTGCAGCAGAATCCCGCCAACCTTCGCCACTGCACGCTGCTGCACGATCGTCAGGCCTGGAGCAACGATTCCGGCACCGACGAGTGGTTCAGCTGGGCGCAGAAATTTAGCATCGATTTGCCGCAATCGTCAGGAATTGGCTTCGATCGTTCGGATTTGGCAGTCATTGCGGCGATGCACCACGTGGGCGTGGCGATGGGGCGTAAGCGGCTGGTGCAAAAGCGCCTGGAGAGCGGCGAGCTGATTGCGCCGTTCGGCGAGATGACCCTGGAGTGCCATCAGCACTACTACGTGACGACCCTGCCGGGCCGTCAATGGCCGAAAATCGATGCCTTTATCAACTGGCTGCAGGGTCAGGCGCAATTATGATGACCGGCTTAGTTTCATCCCGGTGGCGCTGCGCTGACCGGGCTACGGGTTTACCGCTGTCTGCCGGTCGGTAGCCCGGACAGGCGCGTCAGGCGCCGCCTCCGGGAAATATGCCGGGACTGATACTTCGCCTCCGCTTCCCGGCTCGCGCTGCGCTTAGCCGGGCTACAGAGTCCCGGCAGTCTGCCAATCCGGTAGCCCGGACAAGGCGCGTCAGGCGCCGCCTCCGGGATGTCCACGAGGCCTTAAACCGGCAGCTGGTGTTGATGAAAGCGCGACGCCAGCGGCAGCCAGCATAGCAGAATCAGCAATCCCATCAGCATCATCAGCAGGCCAAGGCTGCCCTGGCCGGTTTGCGGCATCATTGCCGACAGCCACGCCAGCACGCCGGAACCAATATTCTGCAGTCCGCCCACCAGCGCCCCGGCGGTACCGGCGAGGAACGGGAAGGGCTCCATCGCGCCGCTGGTCGCCAGCGGGAACAGCATCCCGGCGCCAAAAAAGAACAGCGCGGCGGGAACCAGTAGGGTCCAGACGGTCATCACGCCCAGCAGGCCAGGGATCCACATCAGCACACCCGCCAGCAGGCAGCAAATCACCGACTGCCACATCAGCGTCGGGAAGCGTTTGTTCGGCCGGCCGGCAAACCAGGCGCCAAAGAACGCCGCCGGAATCGGTAGAATAAACAGAATGCTGACCGACATGCTGCTCAGACCCAGCACCGCGCCCATCAGTACGCCGGAACAGGCTTCGAATACGGCAATGCCCGCCAGGCCGCCGATCAGCATCAGCAGATAGCAGTTGAACGCGCCGGTACCGAACAGCGTTTTATAGTTGGTGATGAGCCGGGTACGCGGTGCGCCGGTGGGCCGGGTTTCCGGCATCCAGCGCGCCATGCTGAAGGTGACGCCGGCGCAAAGCACCAGCAGGAACACGAAACAGGCCCGCCAGTTCCACAGAGTATCGAGAATGCCGCCAATCAGCGGCGCCAGCAGCGGGCTGACCAGAATCCCCATATTCAGCAGACTATTGGCGTGCCTGAGCTGCGCGCCTTCATACAGATCGCGCGGCAGGGTACGCGCCATGACGCCGCCGACGCCGGTGCCCATGCCCTGCATCGCGCTGGCGGCAATCAGCACCGGCAGGCTATGGGTGGTGATGGCAACCAGCGTCGCCAGCATAAAAATAGACATCCCAACGAGGATCACCGGGCGGCGGCCAACGCGATCGGACAGCGGGCCGTAGAAGAGCTGCGAGACGCCGTAGGTCAGCAGATAAGCGGCCATCACGCTCTGCACCGCGCCTTCGCGAACGTTTAGCGATACCGCCATATCGGCAATCGCCGGAATATAAATGGTCTGCGCCATCTGGCCTACGGCCACCAGCAGTACCAGCATCAACAACAAATTGAAGTTCTTATGCCGTTTCATGTCGATGAATACTTTGTATAAAGTTTAGTATAGAGAATATGTGACTGGCACACCCGCAAAACGATGGAGGAATCTACCACATAATAATGACAGGACAACCACGTGACGGTGATTGTGGGAGGATTTTCAGGCAGGTTTTGTAAACAACAATCGGCAACTAATGTTGCCATGTATTGCTTATGACAGCCGCAGCAAAATCGCCCCGGCGGCGATACCGCAGGCGGCAACGATACGCACTGGAACCATCTTCTCTTTCAACAGGATAAATGCGATAACCGCGCCGAAAAGAATCGAGGTTTCGCGCAGGGCGGCAACCACCGCCAGCGGCGCCTGGGTCATTGCCCACAGCGCCAGACCATAGGAGCCCATGGTGCCGACGCCGCCGACCATGCCTTTCTTCCAGTGCTGGCGCAGATAGCGGCTGGCCTGCGGGCGTCGGGCAATCATCGCCCAGCCCAGCAGGCAGAAGCCGTTCATAAAAAAGGTCCACAGGGTATAGCCCAGCGCGGTTTCTGAAAGCCGTACCCCGGTTCCGTCAACCAGCGTGTAGCCGGCAATGAAGCAGGCGTTGATTAGCGCCAGTACGATACCCTGGCTTGAACTGGCGCGGCCGTTAAAAGCCATCGCCAGAATCGCCAGACAGATGACGCCGATGCCCAGCCACGCCAGCGGGGAAAGATGGTCGCCCAGGAAGATGACGCTGATTATTGCCACCAGTAGCGGCGCGGTCCCGCGCATCAGCGGATAGGTCTGGCTCATATCCGAGACCTGATAGGTTTTTGCCACCAGCACCGTATACACCACCTGCAGCGCGCAGGAAACCGCAAGAAACGGCACGCTGGCCAGCGTCGGCTGGGGAGAAAAGGGGAGCAGAACCAGGGCGATGAGCGACGCTGAGCCACTAACGCCGACCGCCGCGTACAGCTTATCGCCGCTGGCTTTTACGATAGCGTTCCAGCTGGCGTGAAGCAGGGCGGCGAACAGCAAAATAGAGAATACGGTAATGGTCATTGCGGCCTGGCGCTGAGGAAAAAATCGTCACCGGACTGTAACATGCGTGCTTGTCGTCAGCCAGCGGCGGCTAGAGCGAACAGAAGAGACGATGCGTAACCCGGGGCTCATCATGCACCGGGCGAAACCCCAGATTTTCATAAAACGACCAGGCCGTTGACGGCGCATGGGTGTTGAGAAAATCAAAGCTAGCACCGGAATGGGTGATAACCGAGACCAGCAGCTGATGCCCGATCCCCTGTCGACGGTGGCGTTCGCCGATGTATAAATGGCGAATGCGGCCAGCCCGTAGCTGCTGGCTAAACGGGTCGGCATTCAGCCCGCAAACGCCGACCAGCTGCCCGTAGGCAAAGGCTCCCAGTAGCTTTTCTCCGGGGGCGTTAAAGCGATTTTCCCCATTTTGCCAGTTCTCCGCCAGGCGGCGCAGCATATTCAGGTTTTGCGCCTGGCTTTCGGCGCGCAGTGCCGAAAAACCGGGTTCGTCCGGGGTGATGGCGGCAATCAACAACGGTGGCATGGTTTTCTCCATCGGGTTAGCCTGTAGAGGGGCGGTTTCCCGCCCCTCCCAGGTGCGACTTGAACCTGAATCAGCGGAACTGCTTCAGGACTGCATCAAGTAGTTGCAACACGGCAACCATGAGTTTCAGGATCAGAACAACGATATCCACTCCGCCCATACGCGTCTCCTCTGGTTCAGGAGCACGACCGGCTGGCGTACCTTTCCGCCGCCTGTTGCCAGCCAGGGATACCCGTCATATTTCAGGCGCCGGCCTGTCGGCGGCGGGCTAAACTATTCGGGGTACTTGTTGACGTAACACAGTGTGCTCTTCTGGGGTTAAGGCGCTGACGGCACCACCCGTTTCAGCCAGGACTTCTTTGCGCCGGTAAAAGTGCGGCCCCAGATTCACCCTGCGTACCCCCTCAGTATAGAATGAATACTGTATGTATGAACAGTATTTTTTGGACAAATTTACGTGGACGATCCATACTCTACATCAGCAAAAACCGTCGTGAAAATTGCGCCTTCTTCGCCGATCGCGTATACTTTTTTCGTTGACGTAATACAGTGTGCTTGCGGCTACCAACCGTAAAAACACCGAACAGAAAACCTCGCCGCGGCGGGGTTTTTTGTTTTTCATCCCTCCGCAAATTAATGTGATCCTTAACGCAGTTTCTTGTGGTTGAAAATAAATCGATTGTGAAATGACACAAGCTGTGTTTGTATAAATTCATTCACTTTTTGAGACAACAGGTCCCTCATGAACGCTACCACGCTGACTTCGACCCTACTACTAACCGCGCCTGCCGCGGTGGTCGTCGTGTCTGTGGTGGTCGTCGTCGGCAACGCGCCGTAGGGTCCGGAACAACACGAATTCCAAACCCCGCCGGCGCAAACCGAGCGGGGTTTTTCGTTTCATGCCCCCCGGTAAGTCGGCCCAGAATAAAAGGACTGGAGCATGGCAAGTTCGGGCACAACATCAGAAAAAATGCGCTTCACTGGCGCACAGTTAGTCGTTCATTTACTGGAGCGTCAGGGGATCACCACGGTCAGCGGCATTCCGGGCGGCTCCATTCTTCCCATTTACGACGCGTTAAGCCAAAGCACGCAGATCCGCCATATTCTGGCTCGTCACGAGCAGGGGGCGGGATTCATCGCCCAGGGCATGGCGCGCACCGAAGGCAAACCCGCCGTCTGTATGGCCTGTAGCGGACCGGGGGCAACCAACCTGATCACCGCGATCGCCGACGCCCGCCTGGATTCGATTCCGCTGGTGTGCATTACCGGCCAGGTTCCGGCCTCGATGATCGGCACCGACGCTTTCCAGGAAGTCGACACCTACGGTATCTCTATCCCCATCACCAAACATAACTACCTGGTGCGCAATATTGCTGAACTGCCGCAGGTGATGAGCGACGCGTTTCGCATCGCGCAGTCCGGGCGACCAGGGCCGGTGTGGATAGATATTCCTAAGGATGTTCAGGCGGCAACCATTGAGCTCGACGCCCTGCCGGAACCCGGCGCCCGCATGGCAGCCCCGGAATTCGATAGCGCCAGCGTACGTGAAGCGGCGGCGATGATTAACGCCGCGCAGCGTCCGGTGCTTTACCTGGGCGGCGGGGTGATCAACGCGCCTGAGCATATTCGCCAGCTGGCGGAAAAGGCCAACCTGCCGACTACCCAGACCCTGATGGCGCTGGGGATGCTGCCGAAAGCGCATCCGCTGTCGCTGGGCATGCTGGGGATGCACGGCGCGCGCAGTACCAATTTTATTCTGCAAGAGGCTGATTTACTGGTTGTTTTAGGCGCGCGTTTTGATGACCGGGCGATTGGTAAAACCGAGCAGTTCTGCCCGAACGCGAAAATTATCCACGTTGATATCGACCGTTCAGAGCTGGGTAAAATCAAGCAGGCGCACGTGGCGATTCAGGGCGACGTTGGCGAAGTGCTGGAACAGCTGATCCCCCAGGTTGAGGCGCAGCCGCGCAGCGCATGGCTGCAGCTGGTGGCCGATCTGCAGCGGGAGTTCCCCTGCACCATCCCGCAGGAGCAAGACCCGCTTTCCCATTATGGCCTGATTAACGCCGTCGCCGCCTGCGTTGACGACGAGGCTATCGTCACCACCGACGTGGGCCAGCACCAGATGTGGGTCGCGCAGGCGTATCCGTTGAACCGCCCGCGCCAGTGGCTGACCTCCGGCGGTCTCGGCACCATGGGCTTTGGCCTGCCTGCCGCGGTCGGCGCGGCGCTGGCCAACCCGCAGCGCAAGGTCATCTGCTTCTCCGGCGACGGCAGCCTGATGATGAACATTCAGGAAATGGCTACCGCGGCGGAAAATCAGCTGGATGTGAAAATCATCCTGATGAATAACGAAGCGCTGGGGCTGGTTTATCAGCAGCAGAGCCTGTTCTACAAGCAGGGCGTGTTCGCCGCGACCTATCCGGGGATGGTTAACTTTATGCAGATTGCCTCCGGTTTTGGTCTGCAAACCTGTGATTTAAATAACGAAGCCGATCCGCAGGCGGCGCTGCAGGCGATTATCGACCGCCCGGGTCCGGCGCTGATCCACGTGCGTATCGATGCCGAAGAAAAAGTGTATCCGATGGTACCGCCGGGTGCGGCCAATACTGAGATGGTGGGGGAATAAGCCATGCAACAAGCGACTCATGAAAACGTTATTCTACAGCTCACCGTGCGCAACCATCCCGGCGTGATGACCCACGTTTGCGGCCTGTTTGCCCGTCGCGCTTTCAACGTGGAAGGCATTCTTTGTCTGCCGATTCAGGACAGCAACCAGAGCCGCATCTGGCTGCTGGTCAACGACGATCAGCGCCTCGGGCAGATGATTAGCCAGATCGAAAAGCTGGAAGATGTTGAGAAAGTGGTGCGTAACCAGTCCGATCCCTCTATGTTCAGCAAAATCGCGGTCTTTTTTGAGTAACTAGTCTTCCCGGCGGGAATATTCTTGCCGGGAAGTAAAGCCTACTCTGAGTTTATTCAGAGCAGATTTTACTGTACTCATTCAAAGATGATGCTTTAGATTTCTTATCCATATCATCAGGCCACTTCACTTCGCGTCCATAAATACCTGGTTTCGTGTTAACGGACATATCTAATAACTCATCGTTAAATTTCATATAATTACTAATCCATAACCACAGCTTGTAGTTAGGCATAAACAGCGCATCCGTACCCGCGTCCGTCGATATCAGGTTAAAGGAATCGATCATAGTGGTACTGATGCTAGAGTCATAAACGACGCAGCGAATTGTGGAGTATGATGAGTGCTTATTGCGTGAATATATACTGATGGCTTGAATCTGGCTCCAGTCATACTCTTTGCATTCAGGTTTAGTTCGTTTATAAAAAGGATGATGCCACCAGAAAGTATAGGTTAATTTATAAGTGATACTATACATAACGTAATCGTAAACATAAACCTTGCCGGTTTTTCTATTAAAACGAACCGGATAATGCTGGGGCGCGAAGATAAAATAGTTTACGATGGCTGCGAAAATAAACGTCATGAAAAATGAAATAAAAAATCCAAAACATAGTAAAAGATAATCGCCCGACCTGGAATTCCAGCTTTCAACATGTCGTTCAAAATTGAATGTTATATCATATAAGGAAAATAAAATACCCACAAAACACAAAATAACAACAGGCAAGAAAAGCACAATGCCCAGGATGTTCATCCCATAAAATGAAGTGTAATTACGCGTTATCTCACAGTAGTCATCGTTGATATAAGCTAATTTTTCGCTGTGCGATAACTTCTCCGTTTTACTCTGCGTTTTTGTATTTAGCTGGTTAAGCAAACGTGCATCGATCGTTTGCTTAGCTAAATGAGGTCGTTGGTGCATATATATTCCCTTGCTGATTTTACAGGGACGATATCATTTAGGTTACTTCCTGTACATAATGGATGTAGTGATCTTAGGCAATAATGGCATCAATATATTTTACATGTGAATAATTGGCAGCGTTATATTGCGATTGTAGCCATAACACATAGAGATTAAATATCTCACCCGCCGTTGTGAATGACTTGCTGGCAACTCAATCAGTCGTGCCATCAAGGCGGCAAGTCTGCGCAGAGGCAGCTTGAAGGATGAAGTGTATATCGTTAAGGTAAGCGCGTTTTTTAACCCGTCAGGAAACGCCATGACTACTATCGCCCTTATTGACGATCACCTTATCGTCCGCTCCGGCTTTGCCCAACTGCTGGGGCTGGAAGCCGATTTTCAGGTCGTTGCCGAATTCGGTTCCGGGCGCGAGGCGCTGGCGGGGCTGCCCGGTCGCGGCGTGCAGGTCTGCATCTGCGATATCTCGATGCCGGATATCTCCGGGCTTGAATTATTAAGCCAGCTGCCGAAAGGGATGGCGATCGTCATGCTGTCGGTACACGACAGCCCGGCGCCGGTGGAGCAGGCGCTGAACGCCGGGGCGCGCGGTTTTCTCTCCAAGCGCTGCAGCCCGGATGAGCTGATCGCCGCCGTGCGCACCGTGGCGGCTGGCGGCTGTTACCTGACGCCGGATATCGCCATGAAGCTGGCGGCCGGACGACGGGACCCGCTGACCAAACGCGAACGCGAGGTGGCGGAAAAGCTGGCGCAGGGGATGGCGGTAAAAGAGATTGCCGCCGAGCTGGGCCTGTCGCCGAAAACCGTCCACGTTCATCGCGCCAACCTGCTGGAAAAGCTGGGCGTCAGCAACGACGTCGAGCTGGCGCGCCGCATGTTCGATAGCTGGCAATGAAAGCCTTTTTCTCGCGGCTGCTCTCGGTTGTCGGCTGTTGCTTTATCTTTTCCGCCGCGTGGTTTTGCCTGTGGAGCATCAGCCTGCACCTGGTGGAGCGCCCCGATCTTGCGGTGCTGCTTTTCCCCTTTGGCCTGCGGCTTGGCCTGATGCTGCAGTGCCCGCGCGGCTACTGGCCGGTTCTGCTGGGCGCGGAGTGGCTGCTGATCCTCTGGCTGGCGCAGGAAGTGGCGCTGGCGCACCCGATAATATTGATGACCGGAAGCCTCTTGACCCTGCTGCCGGTGGCGCTGAT
Source organism: Klebsiella sp. M5al (assembly GCF_002090195.1). Taxonomy (NCBI): domain Bacteria; kingdom Pseudomonadati; phylum Pseudomonadota; class Gammaproteobacteria; order Enterobacterales; family Enterobacteriaceae; genus Klebsiella; species Klebsiella sp. M5al. The sequence goes on along the minus strand of NZ_CP020657.1, from coordinate 5,768,230 downwards.
TTCCCGCTATCGCCAGCAGCGCGACTGGCTCACCCTGCTGCGTCAGGGGGGGGCGCTGATCGCCGCCGCGCTGCTCCAGTCGCTGCCGTGGCTGCTGGAGGGCAAAGAGGGACTGAACGCGCTGCTGCTGACCCTGACCGGCGGCCTGACGCTGGCGCCCACCTGTCTGGTTATCTGGCACTATCTCACCAGCACCGTCTGGCGGCCGCTGGGGCCATCGCTGGTCTCGCAGCCGGTGAACTGGCGCGGGCGGCATCTTATCTGGTACCTGCTGCTGTTCAGCGTCAGCCTCTGGCTCCAGCTGGGGCTGCCCGCCGAGCTCTCACGATTTACGCCCTTCTGCCTGGCGCTGCCGATTATCGCTCTGGCCTGGCACTACGGCTGGCAGGGAGCGCTGATCGCGACCCTGATGAACGCCATCGCGCTGATCGCCAGCCAGACCTGGCACGATCATCCGGTGGATTTACTGCTTTCGCTGCTGGCGCAAAGCTTGACCGGCCTGCTGCTGGGCGCCGGAATACAGCGGCTGCGCGAGCTGAATCAGTCGCTGCAAAAGGAGCTGGTGCGTAACCAGCGGCTGGCGGAACGCCTGCTGGAAACCGAGGAGAGCGTGCGCCGCGAAGTGGCTCGCGAGCTGCACGATGATATCGGCCAGACCATTACCGCCATCCGCACCCAGGCGGGGATCGTCCAGCGGCTGGCGCCGAATAGCGCCAGCGTCAGGCAGAGCGGCCAGCTGATTGAGCAGCTTTCGCTCGGCGTCTACGATTCCGTGCGCCGCCTGCTGGGCCGCCTGCGCCCGCGCCAGCTGGACGACCTGACGCTTGAGCAGGCGGTGCGCTCGCTGATGCGCGAAATGGAGCTGGAGGATCGCGGTATGGTCAGCCATCTGGCGTGGCGTATCGATGAGTCGCTGCTGAGCGAAAACCAGCGCGTCACTCTGTTCCGCGTCTGCCAGGAGGGGCTGAATAATATCGTCAAACACGCCAGCGCTAGAGCCGTCACGCTGCAAGGCTGGCAGCAGGAGCAGCGGCTGATGCTGGTGATCGAGGACGACGGCTGCGGCCTGCCACCGGGCTCCGGTCAGCAGGGCTTTGGCCTCACCGGCATGCGCGAGCGCGTCACCGCCCTGGGCGGCACCCTGACCATCTCCTGCACCCACGGCACTCGCGTTTGCGTCAGCCTGCCGCTGCGCTACGCTTGAGGAACGATAATGTTTGCCTTTTTAAAATCCCCGCCCGATGCTCCGCCGATTACCGACAAACAGGCGCTGGACGAGCGCTACCGCTACTGGCGTCGGCATATTCTGCTGACCATCTGGCTGGGCTATGCGCTGTTTTACTTCACCCGCAAAAGCTTTAACGCGGCGGTGCCGGAAATCCTCGCCAGCAACGTTTTGACCCGCAGCGATATCGGTCTGCTGGCGACGCTGTTCTACATCACCTATGGGCTATCGAAATTTTTCTCCGGTATCGTCAGCGATCGCTCTAACGCCCGCTATTTTATGGGCATCGGCCTGGTCGCTACCGGCGTAGTGAATATTCTGTTTGGTTTTTCCACTTCCCTGTGGGCCTTCGCGCTGCTGTGGGCGCTGAACGCCTTCTTCCAGGGCTGGGGCTCGCCGGTATGCGCCCGCCTGCTGACGGCCTGGTATTCGCGTACCGAGCGCGGCGGCTGGTGGGCGCTATGGAACACGGCGCATAACGTCGGCGGGGCGCTGATCCCAATGGTGGTTGGCGCGGCGGCGCTGCACTACGGCTGGCGAACGGGGATGATGATTGCCGGGACGCTGGCGATCCTCGCCGGGCTGTTTCTCTGCTGGCGGCTGCGCGACCGGCCGCAGGCGGTCGGGCTGCCCGCAGTGGGCGACTGGCGGCATGATGAGCTGGAGATTGCCCAGCAGCAGGAGGGCGCTGGCCTGACCCGCAAAGAGATCCTCACCAAATACGTGCTGCTGAATCCCTATATCTGGCTGCTCTCGCTGTGCTACGTACTGGTATACGTGGTGCGCGCGGCGATTAACGACTGGGGCAACCTGTATATGTCGGAAACGCTCGGCGTCGATCTGGTGACGGCGAATTCGGCGGTCACCATGTTCGAAGTGGGCGGTTTTATCGGCGCGCTGGTGGCGGGCTGGGGCTCGGATAAACTCTTCAACGGCAACCGCGGGCCGATGAACCTGATTTTCGCCGCCGGGATTTTGTTGTCAGTTGGCGGACTGTGGCTGATGCCGTTCGCCAGCTACGTGATGCAGGCGGCCTGCTTCTTTACCGCCGGCTTTTTCGTTTTTGGCCCACAGATGCTGATCGGCATGGCGGCGGCGGAGTGCTCGCACAAAGAGGCGGCGGGGGCGGCAACCGGCTTTGTTGGCCTGTTTGCCTATCTTGGCGCATCGCTCTCCGGCTGGCCGCTGGCGCAGGTGATGGAGATCTGGCACTGGAGCGGATTTTTCGTGGTCATCGCCATTGCCGCCGGTATTTCCGCCCTGCTGCTGCTGCCGTTTTTAAACGCCCAGGCGCCGCGAGAAGCGTGACCGACTTCACCTTTCTTCGCCGAATGGCGTAAAACTAAGAAATTTTCCCGGTTTCGCCTGGACGCTGTCTCAGGCGAGTCTCCCGGCTGATTTTTACAATGCCTGCCATTCGCAGGTATTAAATCAGCTCAGGAGTCACCCAATCATGCTGGCCTTCTTAAACCAGGTGCGCAAGCCAACCCTGGACCTGCCGCTCGAAGCGCGGCGCAAAATGTGGTTCAAACCGTTCATGCAGTCGTATCTGGTGGTTTTCATCGGCTATCTGACCATGTACCTGATCCGCAAAAACTTTAATATCGCGCAGAACGACATGATCTCCACCTACGGGTTGAGCATGACGCAGCTGGGGATGATCGGCCTCGGCTTTTCTATCACCTATGGTGTGGGGAAAACGCTGGTCTCCTACTACGCAGACGGTAAGAACACTAAGCAGTTCTTGCCGTTTATGCTGATTCTCTCGGCCATCTGTATGCTCGGCTTCAGCGCCAGCATGGGCGCGGGGTCGACCAGCCTGTTCCTGATGATCGCCTTCTACGCTCTGAGCGGCTTCTTCCAGAGCACCGGCGGCTCGTGCAGCTATTCGACCATTACCAAGTGGACGCCTCGCCGTAAGCGCGGCACCTTCCTCGGCTTCTGGAATATCTCCCACAACCTCGGCGGCGCCGGCGCGGCGGGCGTGGCGCTGTTTGGCGCCAACTACCTGTTCGACGGCCACGTGATTGGCATGTTTATCTTCCCGTCGATTATTGCGTTAATCGTCGGTTTTATCGGCCTGCGTTTTGGTAGCGACTCCCCGGAATCCTACGGCCTCGGTAACGCCGAAGAGCTGTTTGGCGAAGAGATCAGCGAAGAGGATAAAGAGACGGAAGAGAACGCCATGACCAAATGGCAGATCTTCGTCGAATATGTGCTGAAGAATAAAGTCATCTGGCTGCTGTGCTTCTCCAACATCTTCCTGTACGTGGTGCGCATCGGTATCGACCAGTGGTCCACCGTTTACGCTTTCCAGGAGCTGAAGCTCTCCAAAGAGGTGGCGATTCAGGGCTTTACCCTGTTTGAAGTGGGCGCGCTGGTCGGCACGCTGCTGTGGGGCTGGCTGTCGGATCTGGCAAACGGTCGCCGCGCGCTGGTGGCCTGCGTTGCGCTGGCGCTGATTATCGCCACGCTGGGTGTTTATCAGCATGCCAGCAATCAATACGTTTATCTCGCATCGCTGTTTGCGCTGGGTTTCCTGGTGTTTGGCCCGCAGCTGCTGATCGGCGTCGCCGCGGTAGGCTTCGTGCCGAAAAAGGCGATTGGCGCTGCCGACGGGATCAAGGGCACCTTCGCCTATCTGATCGGCGATAGCTTCGCCAAGCTGGGACTCGGGATGATTGCCGACGGTACGCCGATTTTCGGCCTCACCGGCTGGGCGGGCACCTTTGCGGCGCTGGATGCGGCGGCAATTGGCTGCATCTGTCTGATGGCCATCGTTGCGGTGTTTGAAGAACGTAAAATCCGCCGCCAGAAAAAGACACAAACTTTGCAGACTGCCTGAGTCATTGGGTGTGAGTCACTTTGCCCGGCCTCTGCGCCGGGCTTTTTTATTCTTCTTGCCGGGCGGTTTGATGCAGCCGCTCCCCGGGTGGGATCGGTGATTTCATGAACGCGCCAGGGGGCCGCGATAAGTCACATTCTGGTATCTCCGACAGTCGACAGCGGGCAATTTCCCATTATGATAGTGGGGCTGCGATTGAGTGAGAGGATGCATGATCTGGTTAGGACTGGCCACGCTGATAGTGGTATTTGTTGTGGGATTTCGGGTGCTTACCTCTGATTCACGCCGTGCGATTCGCCGTCTGAGCGAACGATTAGGCATTACGCCGGTACCGCTGGAATCGATGATCGATCAGCTAGGAAAAACCGCCGGTAACGAGTATTTACGCTACCTGGAACGGCCTAATGAGGCGCATTTGCAAAATGCCGCGCAGGTGTTGCTGATCTGGCAGGTCGCTATCGTCGATGGCAGCGAGCAGAACCTGCACTACTGGTACCGGTTGATGAAAAAGTCCCGCCTCGGGGCGCCGATTACCGAAGCGCAAATCCGCCTCGCGCAAGGTTTCCTTCGCGAGCTGGAGCCGGAAGTGAGCGAGCTGCACGCTTTGCAGGAGCGCTATAACGCGCTGTTTTTGCCGGAGGATGGCGTCCACTGGCTGCACTGATATCACTTCCCGGTGTACTGTTGGCTTCGTTAAACGTCACGCTGACGAGGCCAACTGTGCAAAAGTCATCACCTCAAAGTGGCATCATGCCAGTACTTTTAACCCATGTTTTTGCACGATATTGAGTAATTTCAATGCCAGCCCACCGGGGCGTTTTGCCCCGCTTTCCCATTTTTGGACCGTGGACACGCTGGTGTTCAGATAGCGGGCAAAAACCGGCTGACTGACGTTGAGTTGGTCACGTAGAGCCTTAATTTCACCAGGTTGGAAATCGCTTACGCGGCTGATGCATGTTTCATCAAAGCTGCGCATCGTCTCCTGCGCGATCGCATCAACACTGTATAAACCTGCGGCAGCGCTATGGATAGCTTCAAAGGCGGGGCTTTTGAATTTAGTTTTTGCAGTCATGACAAATCTCCACCAATTCTTTTCTCTTAACCAATGCCGCCATTTTCTCCTCGCTGAGAAGGGAATAATGCCTGGCTAACTCACGGAACGCCGCGAGTTCTCGGTTATCGATATTGGCGATATCCTGTTTGGCGTATAAAAATGTGTAAAACCAATGCTCAGAACCCTTTGCCAGGATGATTGCGCGATCGCGATTTTTATTGAGGCGTTTTTTGTAAACGCCGCCACCAAGGTTATCTACTTTTCCCTGGAGAGTGGCTTCAATCGCTTTGCAAAGTTCGTCGTCATCAATCGCATGAGCCCGGGCTTCCCTGGTAAACCATTTTGTTTTAAAAATACGCATTGGCTGACATCCTGTAACCATAAATATAGCACCAAGTGCTATGTTATTTCTTCCTCTTACTGTTACGGAATACCTAAAAACGTGATTTTCCGGTTATGCGAGCAGCTACGCAGGTACTTTGCAAAGCCTGAAAAGTTGTCAAAACGTTAAATTCGTCACATTTTAAATGTTACACTGCGCGGCTCCTCCGTATTCAACCATGCAGGTAACTTATGACTCCTTCGAATGCCTCTGCGCCGCAGGCTAATCAGGCGGCGCGACCCAACTGGTCGGCGGTTTTTGCGGTGGCCTTCTGCGTTGCCTGCCTGATTACCGTTGAGTTCCTGCCGGTCAGCCTGCTCACGCCGATGGCGCAGGATTTAGGCATCTCCGAAGGCGTTGCCGGGCAGTCGGTTACCACCACGGCGTTCGTGGCGATGTTCGCCAGCCTGTTTATCACCTCGATCATCCGCAATACCGATCGCCGCTACGTGGTGATTCTGTTTTCCGTCCTGCTGACCCTTTCCTGCCTGTTGGTCTCGTTTGCCAACAGCTTTTCGTTATTGCTGCTGGGCCGCGCCTGCCTTGGTCTGGCGCTGGGCGGCTTTTGGGCGATGTCGGCGTCGCTCACCATGCGGCTGGTGCCGATGCGCGTGGTGCCCAAAGCGCTATCGGTTATTTTCGGCGCGGTATCGATAGCGCTGGTGATCGCCGCGCCGCTGGGCAGTTTCCTTGGCGGTATTATCGGCTGGCGTAACGTCTTTAACGGCGCGGCGGTCATGGGCGTGGTCTGTACGATTTGGGTGCTGAAGGCGCTGCCTTCTCTACCGGGCGAGTCGACCTCGGCGCAGCAAAATATGTTCGGCCTGCTGAAGCGGCCCGGCGTGATGGCCGGGATGTGCGCCATCTTTATGGCCTTCGCCGGCCAGTTTGCCTTCTTTACCTATATCCGCCCGGTGTATATGACCCTGGCGGGCTTTGACGTCGACGGTCTGACGCTGGTGCTGCTCAGCTTCGGCATCGCCAGCTTTGTCGGCACCTCGCTCTCCTCAATGCTGCTCAAGCGCTCGGTGAAAGCGGCGCTGGCGATTGCCCCGGTAGTGCTGGCTATCAGCGCCGCGGTGCTGGTGCTGTGGGGGGAGAGTAAAATCGTGGCGTCGACGGTGGCGGTGATCTGGGGCTTTGCCTTCGCGCTGGTGCCGGTTGGCTGGTCAACGTGGATTACCCGCTCCCTGTCCGATCAGGCGGAAAAAGCCGGGTCGATTCAGGTGGCGGTGATCCAGCTGGCTAACACCTGCGGCGCAGCGGTTGGCGGCGTGGCGCTGGATCACCTCGGTTTGCTCTCGCCGCTGGTCCTCTCCGGTACGTTGATGCTGATTACCGGCCTGCTGGTGGCGACGAAAGTGCGGGTGTAATGGGGCTACGGGTTCACCGCAGTCTGCGGTCGGGTTGCCCGGACAGGCGCGCAGCGCCACCTTCGGGAATGCGCACCCGGGTCTGGCTCTTACACCGCGACCCGGGATGGTTTCACTCTTAGAACCACGCTTCAAACATGCCGCCGACGTTCAGCGAATCCAACTGTTCGTCTTTGGTGCCGTTGACCTTCGCGGTGCGCTTGTTATCCACCTGGCCGCCGGTCACGTAGAAACGCAGCATCGGGCGGAACTCCGGCCCCATTCCGATGGCGATGTTCTGCGACAGCGTCAGCTTCCAGCCGTGGTTATCGCTGCCCTGGTCGTAGTCGACGCGCTGGTAGCCCGCTTCCAGCCAGGTGGAGTGAACGTCGTTCCAGAAGTACATCGGGCGGACGATGGCGCCGTAGTTTTTACGGTTGTCGGTGTTGTCCTTGCCGTTGTCATAGTCGTGGAAGGCCAGCAGATATTCGATCTGCGCCTGCCGGGTAAATTTATGCAGACCTTCAAAGCTGGCGTAGATAGCGGTCAGGTCATCGGTTTTGTTGTAGACGCTGTTATCCGAGTTATCGGAGTAGCGCAGGATCACTTTATTGACGCCGCTGTCGTTGGTGTGGCTCAGCACCAGCCCGCCCTGCCAGGCGTCGAGACGCTCGTCGCTGTCCACCGCTTTCGAATCGAAGCCGTAGTTGGCGTATACCTCAACGTCGATCGGCCCGGCCTTGATGTTGTGGGTTTTGGTGGTCAGGGCGTAGTGGCCGTTATCGCCGGTACCGGAGCCGCCGGTACAGGTGATGCGCGACGGGTTGGCCTCATCGGCCATCACTTCCGGGCTACAGGACTCCACCTGCGACACCCCCGCCACGTCAAACTGCACGCCGCCGATATCAAAGTTTTTCACCCCGGCGCCCTGGCCATCGTGGTTCATCCAGAAGTAGTCGTTGATCCCCTGCTGCGGACGCTGATGGAAGTCGCGGCCGGCCCAGATATAAGCGTTGGGGTTAGATTCCAGCACGTTGGTGACGCCGACGTAGGCTTTTTTCAGGTTAACTTCATCGCTCCAGTGGTCAAACATGACGTTGATATCCCAGATAGCGCCTTTACTGCTCTTGAAGGCTTTGGTTATCTGGAATTCGCCGCCGTTGCCTTCGTTGCCTAAACGACCGATCGCCGAGGCGCCGTTATAGGAGCCATCCACGCCGACAAACTTCTGATCGCCGGTCTGGAACTGCGCGCCGTAGCGGGCGTAGCCGCTGAACTTGAGGCCGAAGGGGATCGCCATATCCGGCGAGGCGGCGGTGGTCTGCGGGTTAGTAATAACATCCACTTTTTTATCGGCGGCAGCGTCGATTTTCGCCTGGCGCTCGGCGAGGGCTTTATCGACGGCCTTCGCCACAATGGCGTCGATCTGTTCCTGCGTAAATTCTTGCGCGAATACGGAAATTGGGCACAGCGCGGCGACGACCGCCATTGCTAATGGCAGCATTTTTACAGTTTTCATAATTATCTCGCTTTTAATAATTCATATATTCAGATAATAGCCATCCCGCCAGGATAAGCTGGTGTATTTATTCCGGATACAGTTGTTAAATATTGATATAAATTAACGCTGGTATAAATGAATTAACTCTTCCGAAAATTCACGGGCGAGCAGTGAGTTCATTAAGTGATCCTGAGCATGGACCATAATTAACGTCATCGGCTGGCGCGCTTCGCCGGCATCCTGCTCGATAAGCCGGGTCTGCATCTGATGCGCCCGACGGGCGTAACCATCGGCTTCATTCAGTAGTAAGCGCGCTTCATCTATATTACCGTTACGGGCGCAATGGAGTGCTTCAAAACACAATGAGCGTGACTGTCCCGCGTTAACGATAATTTCCATTACCGCATCTTCTAATTCAATCATGATAGATCCTGAGGTCATTAACTTTATTATTTAAATAATGCAGCAAAATCCCTTTTCCGCATTATTTATGCCGTCATCTAAAAGATAATATTAAATATATTGCTTCATTATTGGCTGACCGTTTCGGCAACCGGAACCGCGGCTTTTGCTTTTTCAACTTCAGTTTTCATTAAGGAACGTTCATAGGCGCGCAGGAATGGCAGATAGATTAGCGCCGACATCACCATACAAATCAGGCACATGACCACCGGGCTTAACGTCCAGTTTGCGGCCCACGATGCGCCGATAGGCGCCGGCGTTGTCCACGGCGTCAGCGAAACCACCTGGCTGAGCCAGCCGAGACGCGTCGCGCCATAAGCCAGAACGGCGTTGATCATCGGGACAAAGACGAACGGGATAAACATCATCGGGTTCATGATAATCGGCGCGCCGAACAGGATCGGTTCGTTGATATTAAAGAAGCTTGGCACAATGCCCATTTTACCGATGGTACGCAGATGGGTTACGCGGCTACGCAGCAGCAGGAACGCCAGCGGAAGCGTGGAACCGACGCCGCCTATCAGCAGATAGTGATCCCAGAAACCTTGCAGATAGACATGCGGCAGTGCCGCACCGGCCGCCAGCGCGGCCTGGTTTGCCGACAGGTTGGCCATCCAGAAGGGGTTCATAATGCCGGTCACGATCAGCGAACCGTGGATCCCGGCGAACCAGAAAATCTGGCACATCAGGACGGAAAGCAGAATCGCCGGCAGGGAGTCAGAGGCGGAAACCAGGGGCTCCAGCAGGTGCATAATCGCCTGCGGCAGGATCATACCGGTCTGCGCTTCGATAAACAGATTCAGCGGATGCAGGGTCGCGATCACCACCAGTACCGGGATAAGAATTTCAAACGAGCGGGCAACGCCGGTCGGCACCTCTTTTGGCAGGCGAATCGTAATATTGTTCTGCTTTAACCAGGCGTAAACGCGGGTGGAGTAGATGGCGGTGATCAAGGCGGTAAAAATGCCCTGACCGGAGAGGTACTGGGTGGAGATTTTGCCATCGGCGTACGGCGCGGCAACCAGTAAGAAGGCCATGAACGCCAGCAGACCGGACATCACCGGGTCGAGTTGGAACTGACGTCCCAGGCTGGCGCCGATTCCCACCGAAATAAAAAACGTCATTACGCCCATGCTGAGGTTAAACGGCAGCATCAGCTGTTCACGGTACTGCTGGGAGAAATCCAGCCAGCCGCGGGCGAAACCATTCGTGGTATCCGGGGAGAAAGGTGGAAAGATAAATACCAGCATGAATGAGCCGATGATCATAAACGGCAATGCGGCAGTGAAGCCATCGCGAATCGCGATAACGTATTTCTGCTGCCCAAGGCGTCCTGCCAGCGGGGTAATTGATTGCTCGATCACGGCAATCATGGACTGATACAGAGAACTCATTTGCACACCTCTTAATGCGCTGCAATCAGCGACAGGGCATAATCCAGGACGTTATCTCCCCGCTGCATTCCGTAATCCATGGTGTTAATCGGCTGGACCGGAATATTCAGGGGAGCGGCTTTCTCAGATAAGTTTTTCAGCATGTATTTCACCTGTGGCCCAAGAAGCACCACCTGGTATTGCGGAAACTGCATGTCAAATTCGGAAACTCCATAGGCGTCAATCTGCACCGGCAGATTACGTTCCTTCGCGGCATCAACCATCTTTCTGACCAGCAGGCTGGTGGACATTCCGGCAGAGCAGCACAGCATAATCTTGTACATCGACGTTCGTCCTCAAAATGTAAAAAGTTATTGCGTGGATGATTTGATATCAGACGGAAACCGGTTTCCATTTATAAAAAACAGAACTGTGATAACCATCAAGATCTGTCAGTCAAAGGGGCTGTTAATTAGATTTGGCTCACAAATTTTCCTGGTTTTTGCTGCGATTTTCCATGAAATGGAAAATCGGTTTCCAAATAAAAAGGGAAACGGATATACTGCCGCTGGTTATTATTGAAGCGATTCAGGTTTAAGGATTTACAGGGATCGGATTGACCCTGTCAGGGGAAAATAATGTCTACAATCAACGATGTATCACGGTTAGCTGGGGTGTCGAAAGCCACAGTCTCTCGGGTGTTGAGCGGTTCGCGCGGCGTAAAGGAAGCCAGCCGACAGGCGGTACTGCAGGCGGCGGAAGAGCTTAACTACCGGCCGAATATGATAGCGCAATCTTTGCTGAGTCAGACTACCGGCTGCATCGGCGTCATTTGCGCCCAGGACAACATTAATCAAACCACCAGCTATCTCTACGCGCTGGAGAAACAGCTTAGCCAGCACCAGAAGCATCTGCTGCTGCGTTTTGCCAACAGCCGCAGCAGAGTGCTGCATTCGCTGGATGAGTTGACCTGCGGCCTTTGCGATAATGTATTAATCATCGGCGCACGGTTTCCGCTCAATATCGACCGGCCCGACGTAGTACTGATTGACTGCCTGGAAAGCGACGGAACGAATAGCATTCAGTTTGACCATGCCTTCGCGGCGGAAACGGCCTGCAACTATCTGATAAGCCAGGGGCGGCGCCAGATTGCGCTGATCCATCCCCAGGCCAGCGGCTTTGCTGACCAGGTTTTGCTGGGCTATAAGCACGCGCTGGAAAAGAATTTTCTGCCGTTCAATCGCAACCTGGTTTTTCTCGACAGCCATTCGCCGTCCGTGGCGGTGCAGGAGCTGGTAAACAACACAACCACCCTGAATTTTAATGCGTTATTGGTGGCCAACGAGCAGCAGGCGCAGCTGGTGGTGCCGCAGCTTCAGGCGTTTAATCGCGCGGTGCCGGAAAAAGTTATGGTGTTCAGCCTTGCGGGCTCGTTACAGCTGCCCGGTATTCCGACCATTCCGGCGATAGAATATTCAATGGACGCGATGGCCAGCCAGATCGTCAACTGGCTGACCGAGAAGACGCAAATACTCGGCAGCAGCCCGCTGCGCGGGGATTTGATCATTCCGAACCGTTGATGGCGACCCTGCAACCGGCGCTAGGGCATGGGGCAAGCTATGGCGCTAATGGCCTTCTGGTAAGCGGCGCTGTTGTTTTTATCCAGCGCCCGCGTCGCGCTTTGTACGGCAGTCTTATTTTCCGCTGATTCCAGTACGCGGTTAGCAAACTGCGTATCGTCCAGCGCGCTGCTTTTAGGGCAGTTTTTCCTCACATCCTTCACTATCTGCTGCTTTTGCTGTTCAAACTTCAGCCCGGAGAGCGGTGCGGCTGTCGCCACGCTGGGGAGCACCAGACAGACGGCCAGCGAAAGCGCAATTTTCATTCTCTTCATCACGGATATCCTTATTTTTATTAAAGCGTTCCTCTAACTATAGACGCATTCCTGAATCAACATTTTGCGTGTTGCTTTCCGCAGGAATGTATCTGTTTCAGTCGCTGAAATTTATCTTCCGTAGCGGCAAGCAAAGCCGTTGATGCGCAGATGCCCGGCGTCGCGGTGATGGATATATTCCAGCTATCGCGTTTCAGGGATGGCGGACCATGACGAAAAAAGGAACGACCTCGACGCCGCACGATGCGGTTTTTAAACAGTTTTTATCGCATCCCGAGTGCGCAAGGGATTTTATCGAGATTCATCTTCCCGCTTCGCTGCGCCAGCTGTGCGACCTGCAAACGCTTAAGCTGGAGTCCGGCAGCTTCATTGAGGCCGATTTGCGCGCCAGCTACTCCGACGTACTGTGGTCGCTGAAAACCAGCGACGGTGACGGCTATATCTACGTGGTGATTGAACATCAGAGCACGCCGGATGCGCACATGGCATTCAGGCTGATGCGCTACGCGCTGGCGGCGATGCAGCGTCATCTGGACGCCGGGCACAAAACGCTGCCGCTGGTGGTGCCGATGCTGTTCTATCACGGCGCGAAAAGCCCCTATCCTTTCTCGCTGTGCTGGCTGGAAGAGTTTGCCGATACGGAGGCCGCGCGGCGGATCTATGCCGCCGCTTTCCCGCTGGTGGATATTACGGTGGTGCCGGATGACGACATTATGCAGCACCGGCGCGTGGCGTTGCTGGAGCTGATTCAAAAGCATATCCGCCAGCGCGATTTACTTGGCCTGGTGGAGCGATTAGCCGAGCTGTTGGTTAAAGGTTGCGCTAATGACAGCCAGTTGAAAGCGCTGTTTAATTACATGCTGCAGTGCGGCGATGCGCCTCATTTTGGTGAATTTCTTCACGAGGTCGAGCGGCGCGTTCCTCAACATAAGGAGGTACTCATGACGATTGCGGAAAGGCTACGGCAGGAAGGGAGACAAGAAGGCAAGTTGGAGGGCAAGTTAGAAGGTAAACAAGAGGGTAGAGAAGAAGAAGCGTTGCGTATTGCCCGTTCACTTCTGGAGCAGGGGTTTGAGCGCGAGCTGGTACGGATGACTATTGGGCTCTCGGATGACGATCTGAATGCATTCCAGGATGCATCCCTCAAGATGGGGGAAAATTAATGACGATTGTAGAGAGGCTACCGCTGGAAGAGATACCACAGGAGTTACAACAAGAGTATTTACTGGAATACCTGTTGGAATTTTACCTGGGGTTTTATGAAGGATTTCAGGAAGGGAAACGAGAAGAGGCGTTGCGTATTGCTCGTTCATGTCTGGAACAGGGATTTGAGCGCGAGCTGGTGCAGGTGGTTTGTGAGCTGTCGGATGACGACCTGAAGATGCTGCAAACGCAGGTCGCAGCATCTCCTGCCCGATAATCGTCAGGCCGTTTTAACCCGCCGCCGCGAATCCAGGGCGATCAGCACCACCGACGAGAGAATCAGCAGCGTGCCCAGCCAGTCCGGGAGGGTAAAGGTGATGCCGAGCAGCAGCAGAGAGAGCAGAGCGCTACTCAACGGCTCCGCGCAGCTGAGGATCCCCGCCTTCGCGCCGCCAATTTTCTGCGCGCCGTTCAGGTAGAGGCTAAAGGTCAGCGAGGTGCCGATTACCACCAGGTAGAAAAAGGCCAGCAGCAGGCCGCCGGTCACCACAAAATGGTTGCCCTGTCCGGCATAGAACGGCAGCAGCATCGCGCCGCCGAGCAGCATGCTCCAGCCGACAATCGGCAGCGTGCCGTAGCGGGCAATCAGCGTCGAAGGGTAAGTCGTATAAAAAGCAGCGGCAAACGCCGAAGCAATCCCCCAGAACAGCGCCGTGGGGGAAATCGACAGCGTCGTCGGGTTACCGTGGGTGACCAGCAGGAAAGTGCCCGCCAGAGAGGTGGCGATGGCCGCGAGCACCAGCGGGCTGGGGCGCGTTTTGCGGGCGATGGCAAACCAGGCGACGATAATCGTCGGCGACAGGAACTGCAGCACCGTCGCGGTGGCGGCGTTGGATTGCTCGATAGTCATCAGGAAGGTGTATTGCACGGTGAGCGCGCCGAACAGCGAAAAGATCAGCAGACTGACGGCGTCTTTGCGGTTTAGCAGGACGCGGAAAATCTTATCGCCGTGAAAGAACGAGAGCATCAGAAGGATCAGGCCGGCGAACAACAGGCGCGTCATGGTCAGAAACGGCGATGACATCTGGCTTTGCTGCATAATATATTGCGCGCAGACGCCGGAACTGCCCCACAGCACAGCGGCGATCAGTACGTTCAGCATCCCTTTTTTGCTGGAGCCCATCTTTCCCTCAGGTGAAAATAGTGCGAAAGCAGCATCATAGCATGAGCACGCGCGGGAAGCGGGGCAGGAAATGGTAGCCGGATCCTTTATCAGATGTACCCTCGCCGATGTTGCCCGGTGGCGGCTGGCGCCTGACCGGGCCGACAGAAACGCGACGCCACGCGCAAAAAATATTCAGCATGGGGCGTCAGTACCTCCCGCCATGCGGCGGATAAACTCACGTTCACCGCCGTGCGTCAGATGCGCGCTCTAGCTCAAATCAACGTTTTTACTGCCGAACAGCCAGGTCAGGGCGAAGCCGCACAGATAAGAGACCGCCAGCCCGGCGGCATACACCGCCATTCCGGCGTAGATCCCGCTGTTGGAGGTCATCAGCGGCAGCGCCACTAGCCCGGACGGGCCAAATACCGTATTCAGGCCGACCGGTAGCCCCATCCAGGCGACAAGCCCGAGGAAGAAACCGCCGCAGGCGCCGCCGAGGCAGGCGGTGATAAACGGCTTCATGCGCGGCAGCGTCACGCCATAAATCAGCGGTTCGCCGATGCCGAGGAAGCCGGGAATAATCGCCCCTTTAATTTGCGTACGCAGCAGAGAGCCGTGCTTCGCCCGCCAGAAAAGCGCCAGCGCCGCGCCGACCTGTCCGGCCCCGGCCATCGCCAGAATCGGGAACAGCGAGTTAAACCCCTGCGCATCCACCAGCGCGAAATAGACCGGCACGAAGCCCTGATGGACGCCGAACATCACCGCCAGCAGGAACAGGCCAGCCAGCACCGCAGAGCCGAACGGGTTGCCGTTAAGGTGCAGGAATAGCCATGACATTCCGGTAAACAGCCAGCCGCCGATCGGCATAATGACGGTAAAAGTGATTGCGCCCATGATCAGCAGCGTCACCGCCGAGGTGAGGATCATATCGAGGTTGGCAGGCATGATGCGGCGCACCTGTCTTTCCACCCACGCGCCGATAATCGAGGCGATAAGCACGCCGATAATATTGCCGCGTGGGTCGATACCGTGGCCGAAGAAGGTCGAAATCCCGGAATAGAAGCCGCTGGTGGCCTCCGGGTTGTAGCCGAGGACAAACAGCGCAGCGATGATGGCCCCGTTGACCCCGGAGCCGCCGAAGGCTTTCTGGGCGTTATAGCCGATCAGGATGCTCAGGAAGGTAAACATCCCCTTGCTGAATACCTTCATGTAGCCGATCAGCGCCACCATCGTCGCGTTCGGATGCGCGTTTTCGAGGACAAATATCTGCTCCGCCAGGGTCGCGAATCCTAACAGCAGGCCGACGGCGATAAAACCGGGGATCAGCGGGGTGAAAATGGTGGCGAATTTAGCGAGGAATTTTTGGATGCCGCTGGTTTGCTTGCTCTTCAGCGCCTGCTTCTTCTCGGCGGCGACATCGGCCAGCGACGGCGTCTCCGCCGGAGCGTCTTCCAGTAACGCATTCATCATTTCCGCCGCGGTTTGCGCCTTGCCGGGGCCAAGCACGACCTGGAACTGCTCATCGCTGACGATAACCCCCATCACGCCCTCAATCTGACGGATGGCGGCGCTATCGGCCCGTGATTCATCGCGCAGAGTCAGGCGCAGCCGGGTCATACAGTTGCCCGCCTGCGCGACGTTACCGGCGCCGCCAACGTGTTGAAGGATCCGCGCTATCATCTCTTTATTTATTTTTGCCATTGCAGATTACCTGTTGGTCAGCGGTCAGGAGTGGCTCAGCGCCTTGCGGATATAGCCGTTATTTTTTGCCAACAGCGCCTGGGCATCCGGGGCGCTTAAATCAGCCAGCACCATCACAATCGCCGTTTTGCAGTGGCGACCGCAGGCCTCCAGCGCGCTCTGGGCGGTTGCGCGATCGCATTCGGTCGCTTCCATGACGATGGACACCTGGCGCTCGATAAGCTTGGCGTTGGTCGCTTCCACATCCACCATCAGGTTGCTGTAGACCTTGCCAATGCGGATCATCGCCCCGGTGGAGATCATATTCAGCACCAGCTTCTGCGCGGTGCCTGCCTTGAGCCGCGTTGAGCCGGTAACGACTTCCGGGCCGACCACCGGCGTAATGGCGACGTCCGCCAGCTGGGCCATTTCCCCGTGCGGGTTGCAGCTGACGATGGCGACGAAAGCGTTCTGGCTGTAGGCATACTCCATGGCGCCGATGACGTACGGCGTGCGTCCGCTGGCCGCGAGCCCGACCAGCACATCGCGGCTGCTAAAATTAATATTCTGCAGATCCATCGCCCCTTGCGCTTTGTTGTCTTCAACGTTCTCTACGGCGCTCAGAATCGCTTTATGGCCGCCCGCGATGATGCCCACCACCTGTTCGGGGCGAGTGCCGAAGGTCGGCGGACACTCGCTGGCGTCAAGGATCCCCAGACGACCGGAGGTCCCCGCGCCGATATAAATCAGTCGCCCGCCCGCCTGCAGCGCCGCTGCGACCTTATCCACGACCTGGGCAATTTGCGCCAGATAGGGGGTGATGGCGTGAGCCACCTGCTGGTCTTCCTGGTTAATCACCGTCAGCATCTCTTCGGTGGAGAGGGTATCAATGTTGGCGCTATTGGCGTTGCGGCGCTCGGTCAGCAGTTTGCTCAGGTCGATACTCATAAGAACCTCTTTATTCACAGTGGCGGGCAGTATAAGGAATTAATTATTCCTTTCATGTGAAGACTATCACGATTGGTGTTGAAGAGATAATAGGAGATTTCAGCGTTGGCGGGAAATATGGCGGTAATAAAATTGGAATATTTTATTACCGCCAGGGGAGGTTATGCGACGGAACGTGGTTTTTTCAGGCCAATCAGCAGCGCGGCCAGATAGCAAAGGGTCATCGCCAGGCTCATTTTGAGCATCGTTTCGCCGCCGAGTCCGGCCAGCGGCGCGGCAATCCCGCCGAACACAAACATCAGCGTGCCCATCAGGGCGGAAGCGGTGCCGGACTGGCGGGCGTGAATGGCGTTCATCGCTTCCGAGCCGGCAACGGTACTGATGCCGCTCATCATGGAAACGGTAAAAAACAGGCCGACCAGCGCCAGCGTCGGCTGCGGTAGCCAGGCGAAGAGCAGGGTGATGGCGGCAAACGCCACCGCCAGCAATTGACCGCCGCGCAGCAGAGATTCGGCGCTGAAGCGGCGCGCCAGGCGGGAAAAGATCAGCGCCGCGATAATCAGCCCAATACCGTTCAGGCCGAACAGCAGGCTGAACTGCATCGCGCTCATGGCATATTCGCTCTGAATAACAAACGAAGATGAGCCGATATAGGAGAACAGCCCGGCCATCATAAAGGCCTGAATCAGGCAGTAGCGCATAAAGCGGCGATTTTTCAGCACCGGCGTCTCATCCTGCCGCTGCGCAACCGATGCGGCGCTTTTTTCCGGCAGCGTTTCGTGCAGCACCGTCAGGCTGAGCAGCAGTAACACCACGCCAATCGCCGCCATCGCCCAGAACAGAATACGCCAGTCGAAGGCGGTGATGATCCAGCCGCCAAGTACCGGCGAAAGCACCGGCGCGATGCCGTTTACGGTCATCAGCAGGGCGAAAAACTGGGTCAGCAGGGTGCCCTGATAGCGGTCGCGGGCGATGGATCGCGACAGCACCGAGCCGCCCGCGCCGGCGAAGCCCTGCAGAAAGCGCCAGGCGATCAGCATATGGATATCGTAGGTTATCGCGCACATCGCTGAGGAGAAAATAAACAGCAGCAGGGAGAGCGCCAGCGGCTTTTTACGACCAATACGGTCGCTCAGCGGGCCGAAAAACAGCTGCCCAAGGCCGAGGCCGATCAGCGCCGCGGTCAGAGAGAGCTGGGTCTGCGTGCCGGTAGCGCTAAGCTGCTGGGTAATTTCCGGCAGCGCGGGGAGATAGAAGTCGGTACACAGCGGCCCAATGGCGCTGAGCAAACCGAGAACCACAACCCAGGAAAGGGAGATTCGGGGCATACAAGCGGGCTCCTTGTCATCAAACCGGGCGCTGTCGCCCGGTAAAGGTGTTAGCTGGCGCCGCCTCCCAGCGACTGCCAGAGGGTGATGCGGTTTTCCAGGTCCGTTTGCTGGAGGGAGATCAGCGTGGCCTGCGCCGACCACAGCGTTCGCTGGGCGGTCAGCACCGACAGATAATCTCCGACCCCGGCCTGATAGCTCTTCAGCGCGATATTCAGCGATTTCTGCTCCGCCGCGACGTATTTATTCTGCGCGTCCAGCTGTTCGCTGAGCGTTTCCCGCCGCGCCAGCGCGTCGGCGACATCTTTGAAAGCGCTCTGAATCGTCTTCTCATAGGTGGCGATCAGCCCCTTTTTCTCCGCTTCAGCGTAGCGCAGCTGCGCCAGGTTGCTGCCGCCGGTAAACAGCGGCAGGCTGATGGACGGCGCGAATGACCATACCTGCATGCCGTGGCTGAACAGCGACGAGAGCGAGTCGCTGCCGACCCCGGCGCTGGCGGTCAGCGAGATGGACGGGAAGAAGTTGGCCCGCGCCGCGCCGATATCGGCGTTAGCGCTCTTCAGGTTATGCTCCGCTTCCTGGATATCCGGGCGGCGCAGCAGTACCGATGAAGAGACGCCCGCCGGCACCAGGGTGATACTGCGATCGCCAAGGCTTTCCAGCGTGCCGGGCAGCAGGCTATCCGGCACGGTTTCCCCGGCCAGCAGGTTGAGCGCGTTTTTATCCTGCGCCACCAGCGTGCGGTAGCTGGCGACGCTGGCGCGCGCCTGCTGGTACACGCTTTCGGCATCGCTCAGGTCGCCAGCCGAGGCGGTGCCGACTTCCATCTGGCGGGTGACGATGCGGCGCGAGTTCTCGGCGCTGGCCATGGTTTCCTGCGCCAGCGCCAGATTGCTGTTATCCGCGGCGAGGGTTATCCACGCGGTGGTCAGATCGGCGATCATCGTCAGACGCGTATTCTGGGCGGTGAATTCGCTGGCAAGCCAGGTTTCCCGCGCGGCGCGCGTCAGGCTTTGGTTCTTGCCAAACAGATCCAGTTCGAAGCTGGAGACCGCGCCGTCGGCTTCCGCTGACGACGACAGGCCGCTGGCCACCGTTTTACTGCGGGTATGGCTCAGCTCGGCGTCGAGGGTCGGAAACAGCGACGCGCGGGTTTCACCAAACTGGGCGCGCGCGGCTTCGATATCGGCCAGCGCTTTCTGCACGTCGCGGTTGCTGGTCAACGCGATACTCACCACTTTTTTGAGGCGGGCGTCATTCACCACCTGCTGCCAGTCGCTGACCACCGCGGTTGCCTCGCCGTGGCTGCCCGGCAGGGTCGCCGGGACCGGCGCGGCCGGACGCTCATAGTTCGGGTCGAGAGAGACGCAGCCCGCCGTCAGGAGCGCAACAAAAACTAAGGTAAAACGAAACATAACTTACTCCTGAGAAGAACGATGGCGGGTGAAGAAGCGTTTCACCAGCACAAAGAACAGCGGCACGAAGAACACCGCCAGCAGCGTCGCGGTCAGGGTTCCGCCGATAATCCCGGTACCGATCGCCACGCGGCTGTTGGCCCCGGCTCCGGTGGCGATCGCCAGCGGCAGCACCCCGGCAATAAACGCCAGCGAGGTCATCACAATAGGGCGTAGGCGGGTCTGCGCAGCGCGCATGGCGGCACGCGACAGGGAATAGCCCTCTTCCACCGCCGATTCGGCGAATTCGACGATCAGGATGGCGTTCTTCGACGACAGGCCGATGGTGGTTAATAGCGCTACCTGGAAGTAAACGTCATTGCTCAGACCGCGCATCCAGGCCGCCAGCGCCGCGCCGAGCAGCCCAAGCGGGATCACCATGATCACCGAGAACGGCACCGACCAGCTCTCATACAGCGCCGCGAGGCACAGGAAGACCACCAGAATCGAGATGGCGTAGAGGCTCATCGCCTGGCCGCTGGCGAGTTTTTCCTGCAGCGACATGCCGCTCCACGCCCAGGTGGTGCCGGCCGGCAGGTCATTGGCCAGGGCTTCCATCTTGTCCATTGCCGCGCCGGAGCTGAAGCCGCTGGCGTTTTCGCCCTGGATTTCAAAGGCGGCGGAGCCGTTGTAGCGCACCAGGCTTTCCGGGCCGTATTGCCAGCGGGTGGTAGCGAAGGCGGAGAACGGCGTCATGCTGTCGTCGCTGCCGCGCACGAACCATTTACCGAGGTCGGACGGCACGGCGCGGGCGTCGCTTTCGCCCTGGATATAGACCTTCTTCACGCGACCGCGATCGATAAAGTCGTTAACGTAGGTACCGCCCCAGGCGCTGGAGAGGGTATCGGTGACATCGCTTAACGACAGCCCGAGCGACACGGCTTTGTTGTTATCAATATCCACCTGCAGCTGCGGCATTTGCGGCAGATCGTTGGCGCGTACCGACTGCAGCTCGGTACTTTGATTCGCCGCCGCCAGCAGCTGGCTGCGCATTTTCATCAGGCTATCGCGATCGGTGCCGCCGCTGGCCATCAGTTCGAAGGTGAAGCCATTGCTCTGCCCCAGGCCATCAACCGACGGCGGGGTCATGGCGAACAGGGTGGCGTCGCGAATGCTGCCGAGCTCTTTGGTGGCGCGCAGGGCGATGGCCTGAGCGGTATTTTCTTCGCCTTTACGTTCGGACCAGTTTTTCAGCGACACGAAGGCCATCCCGGCGTTTTGTCCGCTGCCGCTAAAGCTAAAGCCGTCGACGGTAAAGATTACGTCGGTATTGGCTTTCTCTTTCGTCAGGAACCAGTCGGTGACCTGGCGGCGAACCTCGGCGGTACGTACCGCCGTCGCCCCGGCGGGCAGCGTATACTGGACCATGATTTCGCCCTGATCCTCCGTCGGCAGGAAGCTGCCCGGCAGTTTCCACATCGCCAGCGCCATGCCGCCGCAAATCAGGACAAAAGCGCCCATCATCATCGCCGAGCGGCGCAGGCCGCCGACCACACGATGCTGATAGCCCTGCTCGGTGCGTCCCCACAGGCGGTTAAAGGCGCCGAAGAAGCCTTTGGTATGCGGTTTCGAATGGCTTAGCAGCGCGCCGCACAGCGCCGGGGTTAAGGTTAAGGCGACCACTACGGAGAGCATCATCGCCGAGATAATGGTCACCGAGAACTGGCGATAAATCACTCCGGTTGAGCCGCCGAAGAAAGCCATCGGCAGGAACACCGCCGAGAGCACCAGGGCAATGGCGATCAGCGCGCCGGAGATTTCGCCCATCGATTTTTCGGTGGCTTCGCGGGCGGGCAGCCCCTCGTCGCGCATGATACGCTCGACGTTTTCCACTACCACGATGGCGTCATCCACCAGCAAGCCTATCGCCAGCACCATCGCAAACAGCGTCAGGGTGTTGATGGAGTAGCCAAACAGCGCCAGCACGCCGAAGGTGCCCAGCAGCACGACCGGAACCGCCACCGCCGGGATCAGCGTGGCGCGGAAGTTTTGCAGGAACAGATACATCACGCAGACCACGAGGATAATCGCCTCGAATAGCGTCTGAATCACATCCTCCACCGAGATTTTGATGAACTCGGTGCTGTCTTTCGGGTAGGCGATATCGTAGCCCTGCGGCATCTGGCGCTGGAACTCGGCAATCTTGTTTTTCACCAGCGTCGCGGTATTCAGGGCGTTAGCGCCCGGCGCCATCATCACCGCGATCCCCGCAGCCGGGTGGCCGTTGAGATTGGCGGAGGCGGTGTAATCTTCGCTGCCCATCTCCACGCGGGCGACGTCGCTCAGGCGCACCACCGACCCGTCGCTCTTGCTCTTGACGATAATCTCTTTGAACTGGGCGACGGTTTGCAGCCGCGACTGGGCACGGACGGTGGCGGTCAGCTGCTGTGCGTTGGTGGCGGGCAGGGCGCCGATTTTACCGGCGGACACCTGCACGTTCTGCGCTTCAATCGCCGATTGTACATCGGATGGCATCAGCGAATAGGAGGCCAGTTTGGTCGGGTCCATCCAGATGCGCATGGCGTACTCCGCGCCGAACACCTGCAGGCTGCCGACGCCCTCAATACGCGCCATTGGGTCCTGCATATTGCTGACCAGCCAGTCGGAGATATCGGAGCTGGTGGCTTTGTTGTTTTTGTCATACACCGCGAGGATCAGCAGGAAGCTGCTCTGCGATTTCTCCACCGTCACGCCGGACTGCTGAACTTCGCTCGGCAGGCGCGACTCCGCCTGCTGCACTTTGTTCTGCACCTGAACCTGGGCGGTATCCGGGTCGGTACCCTGCTCAAAGGTGACGGTAATGCTGACCGAGCCGTCGGAGCTGCTGGTGGACGTAAAGTAGAGCAGGTTGTCCAGTCCGGTGAGCTGCTGCTCGATAACCTGGGTCACGCTGTTTTCCAGGGTTTCCGCAGAAGCCCCAGTGTAGGTGGCGGAGATTTTTATCGCCGGCGGCGCGACGTCAGGGTACTGGGCGACCGGCAGAGTGCGGATAGCCAGAATCCCGGCGAGCATAATCAGAATGGCGATAACCCAGGCGAAGACCGGGCGTCGCACGAAGAAACGGGAGAACATCAGGCGTTGCCTCCGTCATTTTTGACTTCGGCGGCTTTGACCTGCTGGCCCGGCGCCACTTTGCCGGTTCCTTCAACAATCAACCTGTCGCCGCTCTTCAGGCCGTTGACGATCAGCCATTTGTCACCGTAAGTTTCGCCAGTTTCCACGCTGCGCTGTTCAACTTTGTTATTAGCGTCAACCACCAGCGCGGTGGCATCGCCTTTGGCATCGCGAGTGATGCCCTGCTGCGGGGCGAGGATCGCATCGTTCATGATGCCTTCGTCTATGCGGGCGCGAACGAACATACCGGGCAGCAGCACGTGCTGCGGATTGGGAAAGACCGCGCGCAGCGTGACCGAACCGGTCGATTCATCTACCGCCACTTCGGTCAGCGCCAGGCGACCTTTTTCGCTGTAGGTGCTGCCATCTTCAAGAGTCAGGGTGACGTTAAGGGTATCGCTGTTGCTCGCCAGGCTTTGCTTACGCAGGCGCAGCAGATCGACGCTGGATCGGGTGAGATCGACGTACATCGTATCCAGGCCGCGGATCGTCGCCAGCGCGGTATCCTGATCGGCGGACACCAGCGCGCCCGGCGTGACGGAAGAGATCCCGATGCGCCCGGCAATCGGTGCGGTCACGGTGGTCCAGTTCAGGTTGATGCGCGCGCTTTCCAGTGCCGCTTTTTTCGACTCGACGCTGGCCTTATCCTGATTACAGGTCGCTATCGCATCATCGGCGTCCTGACGGGAGACGCCGTTATCTTTTACCAGCACCGCGTAGCGCTGGGCTTTTTGGCAATCGGCGGTGACCAGCGCCTGGGCCTGTTTCAGCGAGGCGGCGGCTTCGTTAAACGTCGCGCGATAGCTTGACGGGTCGATTTGGTATAGCGCCTGTCCGGCTTTGACCATATCGCCCTCGGTAAACAGGCGTTTTTGCACGATCCCGCCAACCTGCGGGCGCACTTCGGCGCTAAGCGAGGCGGTGGTGCGTCCGGTCAGGCTGCTCACCACCGGGACAGGCTGGCCTTGCAGGGTCACGACGCCGACTTCCTGCGTCATCTGCTGCGGGGAAGCGTTTTGCGCATTATCGCACCCGCTAAGGAGAAATAATGCTGCTGCGATGGGGGCTAAAGTATATTTCATTATATTTTCTCAGGATGAACGACGTCCGCCCCGCAAATTCACTGGCGGGGTGATAGGCCGGGCGATGATGCATCTCCGGGCAAGCACAAATAACCAAAGGGGAAATAAATATTCCTGTTTGCAGTAAATGACTCTGCGAATACCGCTATTAATTAAGCGGTTTTTCCGACATTTCCCCGTGCGGCGAATACGGTATCAGACGGCGGTTACAGGCGCTGAACCGAGGGATGACGCCTGCTACAGGGCATTTTTCATGGGGTTCTCCATGGTTTGTGTTTTTGAGAATGATCGTTCTCATTTTTTCCCATTATACGTCTGAACCGAATGATGGGAAGATTTTTTACACAAAATTTAGTGCAGGGAATTTAGTCAGGAAATAATGGAGAAAAAAAGGATATTTTGTGAAAGTAGGATGGTGAATGGTCTATGAAAAATAAAAGATGGAGATAATCAATGACATTAATAATAACAGAGAACATTAATCCCGCCGATCAAGAAGAGCTGCTGACGGGGCTGCGGGAATTCAATCTGCGCTTTCTTGACCCAGCCCAGTTCGGCGAGCTGGGCGTTTATTCACGCGATGCTGCTGGCGAGATGCGCGGGGGATTGATTGCCAAACGCAAGGGCAGCTGGCTGTGTATTGAGTATCTGTGGGTCAGCGAAGCGTCGCGCGGCAGCGGCCTCGGCAGCGAGCTGATGCATGAAGCGGAATCCCAGGCGCGGGAGCGCGGCTGCAGCCATATGCTGGTGGATACGTTCAGCTTCCAGGCGCTGCCGTTTTACCAGAAGCTGGGCTATCAGCTGCACATGTCGCTGCCGGACTTCCCGCACGTGGGTATGCAGCGCCATTATTTGTCGAAAGTATTGTAAAGCAGCCCCCAGGAGACCTCCCGGAGGCGGCGCTGTGCGCCTGTCCGGGCTACCCGAATGCAGGCGGCAGTGAACCGGATTGTATCCCCCGGATCGCAGACGGTTGTAAACCTGTAGCCCGGCTAAGCGCAGCGCGAGCCGGGGAGAATTAGCCGCCGATCCCGCTGCCTATCAGCGCCAGGGCATGGCTGACAATCATCTGCTTGTCCACCGATTGCAGCCGCGGATCGGTGTGGGTGCGGGAAAAAGGTACCAGCACCAGGCTTATCAGCGTGGTAAACAGCAGCTCTGGGGAGAGCGCCGGATTAAGCTTGCCCTGCTGCTGCCAGCGGCGCACCGTCTCCAGCATCTTATGGTACTTTTCATCGCCAAAACGCGCGTGCATCTGCTGGCGCAGCACCGGCATCTCGCCGATGATCTCCTGCATCCACAGCGGCGCGAACCACGCGTTTTTCTCCGCCATGGCCGCCAGGGTTTCAATTAGCAGCGTAAAAGCGGTGACCGGATCGTCGCCATGCGCGACAAAAATCTGCCCGATTTCGCTGCGCAGCGGCATAAAGCGCTCCTCGATCAGCTTTTCCACCAGCGCTTCGCGCGAGCTGAAGTAGTAGTGCAGCATCGCGGGCGTTACCCCCGCCTCTTTGGCGATGGCGTTCAGCGAAATGCGGGCGATCCCGTGGCGGGCAAACAGCGCCAGGGCAATATCCATCAGCTGTTCGCGGTTGGCGGGGCCGGATTTCTGCCCGCGCGGGCGACCGGGGCGACGCGGGGCTTCATTGTCTTTTTGTGCTGACATCCTGTGGCGATCCCTTGACCAGATTCATCATTTCCCTAAATATTAATTATGCATTTAATTAATTTCAAGCGAGTCATGCTATGACATCTGAAATCGCCAGCCAACCGGCGGTGCCCTCGATCCGCCTGCTCTTCAGCGCCCTGCTGCTGGTGATGCTGCTCTCGGCGCTGGATCAGACCATCGTCTCCACCGCGCTGCCGACCATCGTTGGCGAACTTGGCGGTCTGGATAAACTCTCGTGGGTGGTCACCGCCTATATCCTGAGTTCGACCATCGCGGTACCGCTGTACGGCAAATTCGGCGATCTCTTCGGGCGAAAAGTCGTTCTGCAGGTGGCGATTGTGCTGTTTCTTGCCGGTTCCGTTCTTTGCGGGCTGGCGCAAAATATGACCCAACTGGTGCTGATGCGCGGCCTGCAGGGGCTGGGCGGCGGCGGCCTGATGGTGATCAGCATGGCGGCGGTGGCTGACGTCATCCCGCCCGCGAATCGCGGCCGCTATCAGGGGTTATTCGGCGGCGTCTTTGGTCTGGCGACGGTGATCGGACCGTTAATCGGCGGTTTCCTGGTACAGCACGCCTCCTGGCGCTGGATTTTTTATATCAACCTGCCGCTGGGGCTGTTTGCGCTGCTGGTGATCGGCGCGGTCTTTCACAGCAGCAACAAGCGTAGCCAGCACCAGATCGACTGGCTGGGAGCGATCTACCTCAGCATGGCGCTGCTGTGCATCATCCTTTTTACCTCCGAGGGCGGCAGCGTCCGCGCGTGGAGCGACCCGCAGCTGTGGTGCATTCTGGCTTTTGGCCTGGTCGGGATTATCGGCTTTATTCATGAAGAGCGGCTGGCCAGCGAGCCGATTATTCCGCTCTCCTTGTTCCGCAACCGCAGCTTTTTGCTGTGCAGCCTGATTGGCTTTGTGATCGGCATGGCGCTGTTCGGCTCGGTGACCTTCCTGCCGCTCTATTTACAGGTGGTCAAAGAGGCGACGCCGACCGAGGCGGGCCTGCAGCTGATCCCGCTGATGGGCGGCCTGCTGCTGACGTCAATCATCAGCGGGCGCATTATCAGCCGTACCGGTAAGTATCGGGTGTTTCCGATTATCGGCACCCTGCTGGGGGTGGTCGGCATGGTGCTGCTGACGCGCATTACCATCCACTCAGCGATGTGGCAGCTGTATCTGTTTACCGGCGTGCTGGGGGCGGGCCTGGGGCTGGTGATGCAGGTGCTGGTGCTGGCGGTACAGAACGCGATGCCCGCGCAGATGTACGGCGTGGCGACCTCCGGGGTCACGCTGTTTCGATCGATTGGCGGTTCTATCGGCGTGGCGCTGTTCGGGGCGGTATTTACCCACGTGCTGCAAAGCAACCTGCTGCGCCTGCTACCGGAAGGGGCACAGCTGCCGAGGGCGCTGAACCCGGCGGCGGTACAGAATCTCCCGGCGGAGATCCGCCTCGATTATCTGGACGCCTTCGGGTCCGCTATCCATGCGGCGTTTCTGATGGCAGCCTGCATTATGGCGGTGGCGTTTGCGCTCTCCTGGCTACTGAAAGAAGCGCCGCTGAAAACCGGCGCACGCTAGACGGCGGCGGCGATACGCAACAGCGCCTGGCGCAGAGCCGGCGCGGCGAAATCGATGAATTTACGCAGCTTAAGCGGAGCCAGATCCCGGGAGGTGTACAGCAGGTGCACCGGCGCAGGCTCTGGTTCCATCGCCTGCAGGAAAAGCGTCAACTCGCCGCAGGCCAGACCGTCAATCGCCTGGTAGTGCAGCAGGCGCGCCACGCCTGCCCCCAGACGGGCGGCGTCGGCGGCGCTTTCGGGTGTAGTCAGCGACAGCACCGGCTGCAGCGCCACCAGCCGGTCCTCCGCCTCTTCGGCGTTAAAGCGCCAGCCGCGATAAGGCATCGGCGATTCAATACGAACGATCGGTAGCGCGGCCAGCTCGCGCGGGCGTTGCGGCATGCCGTGCTTTTCCAGCAGGGCCGGGTGCGCGCAGGTGACGATGCGCATTTCGCCCAGCCGGGTGGCCACCATCCCGCTGTCCGGTAGCGCGCCGATCCGTACCGCTAAATCAATATGATCGCCCACCAGATCGGCGTTGCGGTCGCTAAGCAGTAAACGGACGCGAATCTGCGGGTAGCGGGCGAGAAAATCCGTCACCACCGGTAAAACATGCTGACGGCCAAACATGGTCGGCGCCGAGAGAACCAGCTCGCCTTTTGGCTCCTGATATTCGCCCGCCGCCTGGCGCTCGGCGTTCTCCACCTCTTCGAGAATGCGCCGCGCGGCGGCGACATAATCGACGCCGGTATCGGTCAGCGTCAGCTTGCGGGTGGTGCGGATCATCAGGCGCACGCCGAGGGTATTTTCCAGTTCGCCAACCTGGCGGCTAACGGTGGTCAGGGGCATATTTAACGCCCGCGCCGCCGCCGACATGCTGCCGAGTTCGGCCACTTTCACCAGCAACGCCATCGCGCTGAGTCGGTCCATAATTATCCCGTTTTTCGGAAAGATGATTGTCATATTGCCACTATTATCTTTTCTGCCTGCACAGTCCATGATGAGTTACGCCGCAACGCATCGGGAGGACCTATGCCAGCAGAATTTCTTGATATCGCCATGACGCCGGACGTGATGGCTGTCCAGCATGAAATGGGCAGCGATGAGCTGTGGCAGTCGCCGCATCGCCAGCGCCGGGGTGAGCGCTTCGGCGCCAGCGAGGAGGCGATGATTGCCACCCGCGACAGCTTCTATCTGGCCACCCTTTCGCAAACCGGCTGGCCCTATATTCAGCATCGCGGCGGCCCGGCGGGCTTTCTGCATCTGCTGGATGACACCACCCTGGCGATGGCGGATTTTTCCGGTAATCGGCAGTACATCACCACCGGCAACCTGCGCGGCAGCGATCGGGCTTGTCTGTTTTTGATGGATTACCCGCGCCGTGCCAGGCTGAAAATCTACGCCACCGTAGAGGTGGTGGCGGCGGATGCCGACCCGCAGCTGCTGGCGCGGGTCGCGCCGGAGAACTATCGGGCCCGGATTGAGCGTATTTACCGTTTTCATTTGCAGGCTTTTGACTGGAACTGCCCCCAGCATATTACTCCCCGCTACACCGCTCAGCAGGTGGCGGAGTATAGCCAGACGCTGCAACAGCGTATTGACGAACTGGAGCGGGAAAATCAGCGCCTGCAGCAGCGTATTCATACAGGAGATTCATGATGACCGAACAACGTCCGCCTCTGCCGCCGTTCACCCGCGAGAGCGCCGCACAAAAAGTCCGTGCCGCTGAAGATGGCTGGAACAGCCGCGATGCCGCTAAGGTCGCGCTGGCCTATACCGTCGAGAGCGAATGGCGCAACCGCAGCGAATTTGTTCACGGCAGAACGCAGATTATCGACTTCCTGCAGCGCAAATGGCGTAGAGAACAGGAGTACCGGCTGATTAAGGAGCTGTGGGCGTGGAGCGATAACCGTATTGCGGTACGCTTTGCCTATGAGTGGCACGACGACAGCGGCAACTGGTTTCGCTCCTACGGCAACGAGAACTGGGAATTCGACGAGCACGGACTGATGCAGACGCGGTACGCCTGCATCAACGATCTGCCCATCACCGAGAGCGAGCGTCTGTTTCACTGGCCCCAGGGCCGTCGCCCGGACGATCACCCGGGGCTGAGCGAGCTGGGGCTGTAAGGCGCGTCCCCGTTCTGCGGAATGAACCTCACCGTTGAAGAGATCCCCGGAGGCGGCGCTGCGCACCTGTCCGGGCTACGCGATCGCAGCCGACGGTGAACCCGTAGCCCGGGCAGGCGCATTGCGCCGCCCCCGGGAGAAAGGCGGAAGATGATTTTATTTCCGGTTGCGGTTTTTGCGTTTAAAACCTCGCCCTAAAGTCGTTATAGTTTCAGACGAAAAATAATAACGATTTTCTATGGACTGACGGGGTTATAACAATGAAATTGCGTTTACGGACAGCCGCCGCCGTGGTGCTGGCGGGTCTGCTGCTGGCGGGCTGCGACCAGAAGGGCAGCGATGCGAAGCACATTAAAGTCGGCGTCATTAACGGCGCGGAACAGGATGTGGCGGAAGTGGCGAAGAAAGTGGCCAAAGAGAAATATGGCCTCGACGTGGAGCTGGTGGGCTTTAGCGGCTCGCTGCTGCCGAATGAGTCCACCAACGCCGGCGATCTGGACGCCAACGTCTTTCAGCATCGCCCGTTCCTCGAACAGGATAATAAAGCCCACAATTATCGTCTGGTGGCGGTGGGCAACACCTTCGTCTTCCCGATGGCGGGCTACTCGCGCAAAATAAAATCCGTCGCCGATCTGAAAGACGGCGCGACCATCGCCATTCCGAACGACCCGACCAATCTGGGCCGCGCGCTGCTTCTGCTGCAGCAGGAGAAGCTGATTACCCTTAAAGCGGGCACCGGCCTGCTGCCGACGGCGGTCGATATCACCGACAACCCGCATCACCTGAAAATTATGGAGCTGGAAGGAGCGCAGCTGCCGCGCGTCATCGACGACCCGAAGGTCGACGTGGCGATCATCAGCACCACCTACCTGCAGCAAACGGGCCTTTCCCCGGTGCGCGACGGTATCTTTATTGAAGATAAAAACTCGCCCTATGTGAATATCATCGTGACCCGCGAAGACAACAAAGACGCGGAAAACGTGAAAGCGTTTATCCACTCCTACCAGTCGCCGGAAGTGGCGAAGGCGGCGGAGACGATCTTCAACGGCGGCGCGGTGCCCGGCTGGTAATTTTTCACACAAGGAGACGTGGCGATGACCCGGCAACGCCAGGCTGATTTGCTGCTCATAGCCGCGACGGTTATCGCCGCCTGCGGATGGATTTTTTCCCGTGAAGCGATTGCTGGCATGCCGGTTTTCGCTTTCCTCGGCCTGCGCTTTTTCTTCGCCGCGCTGCTGCTGCTGCCTTTCTGTCGCGGCCTGCGCGTCGAGAGGCAGCACTGGCCGCGCATGATTATCAGCGGCCTGTGGTTTGCGCTCAACCTGTGCCTGTGGATCTACTCGGTATCGACGACCCCGTCGCTGGGCGAAGGGGCGTTCATTATGAGCCTGTCGATGCTGTTCGTGCCGCTTACCGCCTGGGTGATGATGAAGGCGCGGCCGGCGCGGGCCTACTGGGAGTGTCTGCCGATTGCGGTTGTCGGTCTCGGCTTACTCAGCCTGCATATGCCGATTGCGTTTCACCCCAGCCAGGGCTGGTTTCTGCTGACCGCGCTGGTGCAGTCGATCTGGTTTTGCTACACCAGCAAAAGCGCCCGCGAGGTGCCGCTGATCCCGCTGACCACCGTACAGCTTGGCATCACCGGGCTCGTCGGGCTTGGGATCTCCGCCGCCGTTGAAAGCTGGAGCCAGCCGTTTACCCTGCCGACTTTCGGCTGGCTGCTCGCCAGCATCGTTATCGCCACCAGCCTGCGCTTCGGCCTGCAAATGAAGGGGCAGAAGTACGCGGCGGTCGCCAGCGCGGCGATTATCATGGTGCTGGAACCGCTGCTGACGGTGATTGCCGCCGCGCTGTGGTACGGCGAACAGCTACCGCTGCAGAAAATTATCGGCGGCCTGCTGATCCTCGTCGCCCAGCTATGGTTCCGCTGGCGGATGCTGAAGCCGCTACGCTAAACCGGTACGCCGCTGCGCCATCAGATGCAGCAGCGGCACCAGCGATAGCCCGTCCGGCATCTCGCCGCGGGCGATCAGCTGGCCTATCTCTTCGAGGGTAAACCAGCCCGTTTCCATCACTTCGTCCTGATCTTCATCCATTCCTACCCAGGTTAAATCGTGGGCCAGCCAGGTAATAAATAGCTGGTCGCTGCTGCCGTAGGAGGGGTTATAGCGGATAATTTCGTCGGCGCGCTGCGCCTGCCAGCCGGTCTCTTCCCGCAGCTCGCGCAGGGCCGCCTCGCGCGGGTCTTCGCCTTCGTCGACGCCGCCGGAAGGAATCGCCCACACAACCTGGTCTATCAGGTAGCGGTAGTGGCGAATCAGCAGCACTTTGTCATCCTGCATCGCCACAATTCCCACCGCCGGGCGAGGATAGTGAATGGAGTAAAAATCCCGCCGATCGCCGGGCGCCATATCAATCCCGACCTTGCGCATGCTGAACCATGGGGTGTCTGCCAGAACCTCGACATCGTGCATATCGGCGGAGGTGAGTTTCTTTTTCATCGTAGCCACTGTTCCTCAAAGTTGAGCGTTCAGCACACCATAGCCGGGAGCCGATGGCAACCGTCGCAGATTGGCCCGATTTCATCGTTCATTGCCCAAACGCCCATATTGCGCCAGGCTTGTGGGACGTACGATGTTCGCCAGATAACCGCGAAGAGGAATGAACATCATGAAAATCACCCATGTGCGTAATGCTACCCAGCTTATTGAATATGCGGGTAAAAAATTTTTGATTGACCCGATGCTTTCAGCCAAGGGCGCCTGGGCGGGCTTCGCCGGTACCGCGCGCAGCGAGTTGCGTAACCCACTGGTGGAATTACCTTTTTCCATTGAAGCGATCGTTGACGTGGATGCCGTTATCGTCACCCACACCCATGATGATCACTGGGACGAGGCGGCGATCGCCGCGATCCCCAAAACCCTGCCTGTTTACGTCCAGCATGACGCCGACGCTCAGCTGCTGCGCGGCCAGGGCTTTCGCGATATTCGTCTGCTCTCTGAGGACAGCGCGTTTGCAGACGTTTCGCTGGTGAAAACCACCTCGGGCCAGCACGGCAGCGACCGCACCTATGCGGTGCCGGCAATGGCCGAGCGCCTGGGCGAAGCCTGCGGCGTGGTGCTGCGCCATCCGCAGGAGAAAACTCTGTGGCTGGTAGGGGATACTATCTGGCGCGATGAGGTGGAAGCCGACATGCTCAGGCTGCGCCCTGACGTGGTGGTGCTGAATGCCGGGTATGCGCACGTCATCGGTTTTGGGCCGATCATCATGGGCAAAGAGGATGTGCTGAAGGCGCACTTCACCCTGCCGGAGGCCAAAATCGTCGCCAGCCATCTGGAAGCGGTGAACCACTGTCTGCTCAGCCGCGATGAGCTGCGCCAGTACGTGGCTGACAATCAGATTGCCGAGGCGGTCAGTATCCCTCAGGATGGGGAAAGTATGGTCTTTTAAAAGCGGAGCGGGCGATGAAACTCACGGAAGTGGCGATTGTGGCGGTGGACGGGTTTAGCCCGTTCCACTACTCGGTGCCCTGTATGCTATTTGGCGATACGGTCTCGAAAACCAAACGCTTTAACCTGCATATTTGCGCCGAACGGCCCGGGCTGCTGAGCGCCCGCGATGGATTCGCGCTGAACGCCAGCGGCGATTTTTCCCTCCTGGAGCAGGCGGATATCGTGGTGGTGCCCTACTGGGGGGCGGTAAATCAGCGCCCTCCGCAGTCGCTGCTGGACGGCCTGGTTCGCGCGCGCAATAACGGCGCGCAGATCGTCGGCCTGTGCCTCGGGGCGTTTGTACTCGGCTACGCCGGGCTGCTGGACGACAGGCGCGCGGCGACCCACTGGGAGTTTGAGCAGGATTTTCAGCGCCTGTTTCCGCAGGTGCGGCTGGATATCAACGCGCTGTACGTTGACGATGAGGGGATTATCACCTCGGCGGGTACCGCGGCGGCGCTCGACTGTTGCCTGTATCTCATTCGCCAGCGCTTTGGCAGCCTTGTCGCCAATCAGATCGCCCGGCGGATGATCGTCCCACCGCACCGTGAGGGCGGCCAGGCGCAGTTTATCGCCCAGCCGGTACCGAAAAACACCCGCGACGCGCGGATAAACGGCCTGCTTGAGTATCTTCAGCAGCACATTCGCGAACCGCATAATCTCGACTCGCTGGCGCAGGTGGCGGCGATGAGCCGCCGGACCCTGACCCGCCATTTCGCCAAAGCGACCGGGATGGGTATCGCCGACTGGCTGGCCGCCGAGCGCCTGCGGCGCAGCCAGCACCTGCTGGAGGCGGGGGATTTACCGGTCGGGCAGGTGGCGGAGGAGGTGGGCTATCGCTCCGCCGTGACCTGGCGCCAGCAGTTTAAAGCGCGCTTTGGCGTCAGCCCGGCGGAGTGGCGGCGCACCTTTCGCCGCGGAGCTTAGCCGCCGCGAATCAGCTCAATATCGGCGACGGTGCCGTGCTCGACGGGCGTCAGGTAATCCAGCCGCAGCGGTTCGGCAAGCAGGTTATTCATCTGCGCGATAAAATTCTGGAAGTGCGGCAGGGCGACATGCGCGTCCAGCGCTTCCTGATTGCGCCAGGATTCGCGCATATAGAACGTATCCGGCGCGTCGCGCAGCTGAAACAGGGCGTAATCGAGGTTGCCCGGCTCCTGACGCGTCGGCAGCAGCAGCGCCTGCAGGGCTTGCCGCAGCGCATCTTGCTGGCCCGGCTTTGCCTTCAGCACTGCGATAATCGAGATCGCTTCGTTGCTCATCTTAAAAGCCCTCCAGCACGATTTTGCCCACCGAACGCCCGGTTTCCAGCTGCGCGTGCGCTTTTTGCAGGTTGGCGGCAGTGATGGCGCCGTAGTGCACGCCGAGGGTGGTCTTAATGGTGTTGTCGTCAATCAGCGCCGCCACGCGGGTCAGCAGCTGATGCTGGGCGATCATATCCGGCGTTGCGAACATCGAGCGAGTAAACATAAATTCCCAGTGCAGGGAGATGCTTTTTGCCTTCAGCGGTACGACGTCGAGGGTTTCCGGGTCGTCAATAAGCGCCAGCTTGCCCTGCGGTGCGAGAGCGGCGATCAGCTGCGGATAGTGCTGGTCGGTATTGGTCAGGCTGGCGACATGGGTCACCGCTTTAACACCAATCCGCGCCAGCTCGTCGGCGAGCGGTTTGCTGTGATCGATAACATGATGCGCCCCCGCTTCCCGTACCCATTTCTGGCTTTCCGCACGCGAGGCGGTGCCAATGACCGTCATGCCGGTCAGCTTGCTGGCGAGCTGGGTCAGTATCGAACCGACGCCGCCCGCCGCGCCGACGATCAGCAGCGTGTCGCCCGCGTTGCCGCCTTCCTCTACGCCAAGGCGGTGGAACAGCAGCTCCCAGGCGGTGATGGTGGTGAGCGGTAGCGCGGCGGCGGAGGCGTTATCCAGCGAACGCGGTTTGCGGGCGACGATGCGTTCGTCCACTAACTGAAATTCGCTGTTGCTGCCCGGACGGCCCAGCGCGCCGGCGTACCACACTTCATCTCCTGCGGCGAACAGCGTCACCGCGCTGCCGACGGCTTTCACCACGCCGACCGCGTCCCAGCCCAGCACGCGTGGGGTATCGGCGTTAAACCCGGCGCGGACTTTGGTATCCACCGGGTTGACGGAAATGGCCTTCACTTCAACCAGCAGGTCATGCCCCTCGGCAACCGGCTGCGGCAGCTCGATGTCGGTTAAAAAAGGAATATTGCTGCCTTCGGTCGCTGCGCGAGTAATGGCGATCGCTTTCATACACTCTCCGGTTTTGAATGAAGTTCATCGTTTGAATGTATTGAGGATAGACCGCGGCAGGCGGGGGAAACATGGCCCGACGGCGATAACAGTTATATTGAAAAAGTGAAAATCAGCGGACGCGATAAAAATCGAGCATCACGCCGTCCTGCGTGCGGCCGCCGGAACAGATAAACAGCGAGGTGGTGAGCCAGCGCAGCGCCGGCGTATCCACTTCAAAAGTCGGTACGGTGCGAAAATAGATAGATTCCGGCGGAATATCGCTAAAAAAGCGCATATCATCGCCGAAAAGACGTTCTTTGTACTCTTCGGGTAGGCGGCGAATGCCGTTGTTTTCGATGTATACCGTGCCTTCTTCCACGTGTAATGCATAGCGCGCGGAGAGGCGGCAGGTGCCGTCAGGCTCGACGATCTGGCTGTCGACGCCGCCGGGTAAGACGTGGCCGTTGAGCTCACCGCGTACGATTCCGCTGAGGATAGGGATCAGCTGACGTTTCCCGCTCTGCGGGCTGCGGGAGACAATGACCGGTTTGTCGACCTCAATGGTGATAGAGAAGCTGTGTTTGAGTTCGGGTGTCATCATTGGTCTCCTTTTAAGCCACGTTATCCCGTTAGTGTAAGGATTTAAAGGTGAAGGGAATAACGCAAACATTGGATGGAAATGATTGGCTGGGGAGATGGGAGTGAACAAAAACGGCCGCGATCGCGGCATTATTTGGCGTATTCTGCTGACATAATGCTTTCACACGGACGCGAGGAGTAAAGATGAATACGCTATTTCTGATTGGCCCCGGCGGGGTGGGAAAAAGCACGGTTGGAGCGCTGCTGGCGCAGGCGATGAACTACCGGTTTATCGATCTCGATAGCGAATTTTGCGAGCAGCTTTTAAATATTCGCCAATATATTCAGCGCAATGGATACGAGCGCTATGTGCGTGATAACGCCGCGCTATGCTCTCGCCTGCTGGCGGAGAATCCGCATGAAAAACGAGTGGTGGTGCTCTCCTCGGGATTTCTTGCCACCGATGTCTGCCCGGAGATTGTCGCGGGGAATCGGCAGCTTGTGCGGCAGTCCGGGTATTCCATCCTGCTATTGCCTTCAGAGGATATCGATATCGCTACGCGCATCGTGGTCGCGCGCCAGCTGATGCGCGGCTTTGGTCTGGTCAGAGAAAAAGAAGAGATGAAGTTCCGCCAGCGCTTTAGGGAATATTGTGCCTTAGACGATTGCCGGGTGGTTTCGTCTGAGGAGCCGGAGAGGGTGGCGGAGCTGGTGCGGGAGAAGGTGGCTGCGGAACAGCGGAAACAAAAAAGCCTGGAGGCGATGCGTGAGCTGAGTGAACTATCACAGAAGCTGGGATTGTATAACTAAACGCCATGCAGCGCAGCTCTGTGGGTATTACACAGACCCAAAGATAATGTAGGCCGGGCAAGGCGCCGGCCGGCAGAAAGGCGAGCACAGCAGGTAAATACCTCTCGTACGCGCAAATAAACACGGCGTTCGCTGGCGCGAATATCTCGGATGCGCTCCAGCATCTCATCGAAATAGTCGGGTACAGCCGATGAACAACAGGCGGATTTTTTAACCGCTCATCGTCCATCACAAAACCTTTGATCAGGTATTGCTGGAGCATCTGGGTTGCCCACTGGCGGAACTGAGTGCCGCGAGGGGAGCGAACGCGATAGCCAACGGCAAGTATCAGAGGCAAACTAAAGAGTTGAACCTGATAATTTTTTCCATCACTGGCAGTTGTTCGGTAAAACCGAACAACTGAATTTTCCTCAAGTTCGCCTTCTTCAAATATATGCTTTATATGCTCGCTGATGGTGGCTTTCGCTTTACCATAGAGTTCGCAGATCATTGCCTGCGAGAGCCAAAGTGTATCGCTTTCAAAGCGGCATTCAACACGTACTTTCCCATCACCGCTGGCAAACATAACGAACTCGCCTATGGGGGACGACGTTAAGTGTTCATTTGCCATATAGCCTCCGGGTTAACCTGCTTTGGTTCGCATAGTATGTCAGAAGAGCATAAATTTCATTAGACGGACGATTAACCCGACGTCATTTGGGAGCGGCTACCCTGAAGGCGAACATGTCCGGGCGCCAGACGAGATGAAGCGTGTTGTTGATGCTCTATTCCGGAAACGGCAAAGCCTGGGGTAGAATGCAAATCAGCTATAATCAACTCCTTGATAGTTGGTGTGGTTAGACCCTCCGGCTGGGTTCCCGCACATCGGAGCGTTGTCTGTACAAGAGGCTTTTAGGTGGCCTCCTATAAGTTAAGATTAGTTGGATAGGTGGCCTCATGTCAATCATAGCGCGCGAAAAAAAACCAAAGGGCGGCGGTCAGTCTCCGCAGTTTAAAATGCGCATTGATCCGGCATTAAAGGAACAGCTGGATGCTGTGGCAGCGGAAGAGGGAGTGAGTCTCGCGAGCTGGTTTAAAGAACTGGCGAGAAGCGCGCTAAAAGCGAAAGGCATTGAACCGAAAGGCTGATTTTCTGGATAAGTTCATATGGATAAAGATGATTGAACTGGCGGAAGATCACAGGAGTTGAACCTGCCCGGGACCGCTGGCGGCCCCAACTGGATTTGAAGTCCAGCCACCTCACCGGAGATGACGATCTTCCGCGCCTCGATTGCTACATGGAGGCGGGGCGCATTATAGCTACTTTCCTGCATTAACCACATACCCAAACGCACTTTTTTACTGTTAAAACTGGACTTTACAGAACCTTCTTAAACAATTCCTTGCAAAATCCGTGGCTTACACTTTTAAACACTCTTTCAGGCTACCGGGATCACATAAAACAAGAAACGTAATTTGATTATGAGATATCGCAATTCATCTTACTGCGCGGATGGTTTACAAAGCATGTAACCGGTACCAACCCGCGGTAGCGCTGAGAGAAGAGTGTGCGATGAAAGATCATATATTGTCCGTCAAAGAGAAGATTGGCTACGGCATGGGCGATGCCGCGAGCCACATCATTTTTGATAACGTCATGTTGTATATGATGTTTTTCTATACCGATATCTTTGGTATTCCTGCCGGCTATGTCGGCACCATGTTCCTGCTGGCCCGCGCGCTGGATGCGATATCCGACCCCTGCATGGGGCTGCTGGCCGACCGTACCCGCAGCCGCTGGGGGAAATTCCGCCCGTGGATCCTGTTCGGCGCGATTCCGTTCGGCCTCGTCTGCGTACTGGCCTACAGTTCGCCGGACCTGAGCCATAACGGCAAGCTGATTTACGCCGCGGTCACCTACACGCTGCTGACCCTGCTCTACACCGTCGTTAACATTCCGTACTGCGCGCTGGGCGGGGTTATCACCGACAACCCAACGCAGCGCATCTCCCTGCAGTCCTGGCGCTTTGTGCTGGCGACGGCGGGCGGCATGCTCTCCACCGTGCTGATGATGCCGCTGGTGAACTTTATCGGCGGCGAAGACAAAGCCTTTGGCTTTCAGGGCGGCATCGCGGTGCTCTCGGTGATCGCTTTCCTGATGCTGGCGTTTTGCTTCTTCACCACCAAAGAGCGCGTCGAAGCGCCGCCGAGCTCTACCTCGATGCGGGAAGACCTGCGCGATATCTGGCGCAACGATCAGTGGCGTGTCGTTGGTCTGCTGACCATCCTCAACATCCTCGCGGTGTGCGTTCGCGGCGGCGCGATGATGTATTACACCTCCTGGATCATGGGATCCGCTGGCCTGTTTACCGCCTTTCTCACCACCTACTGCGTCGGCAACCTGATTGGCTCGGCGCTGGCGAAGCCGCTCACCGACTGGAAATGCAAAGTCAGCGTTTTCTGGTGGACCAACGCTATCCTGGCGGTGCTGAGCGTGGCGATGTTCTTCGTGCCGATGGACGCCGAAATCACCATGTTCGCCTTTATCTTCGTGATTGGCGTGCTGCACCAGCTGGTGACGCCGATTCAGTGGGTGATGATGTCCGACACCGTCGACTACGGCGAATGGTGCAACGGTAAACGCCTGACCGGCATCAGCTTTGCGGGCACCCTGTTTGTGCTCAAGCTGGGCCTTGCGCTGGGCGGCGCGCTGATTGGCTGGATGCTGGCGGGCGGCGGTTACGATGCCGCGGCCAAAACCCAGAACAGCGCCACTATCACCATCATCATCTCATTGTTCACCCTCGCTCCGGCGGTCTGCTATCTGCTGAGCGCGGTTATCGCTAAACGCTACTACACCCTGAAAACCCCGTTCCTGAAAAAAATGATGGCGGAGCTGGCTCAGGGGGCGCGTCGCAACGAGCAGGAATTCATTGCAGCGCCGAACGGCAAAGAATTGCAAAACTAAGAGGAAGCTATTCATGAAAATCAGTGATGGAAACTGGCTTATTCAACCAGGGCTCAATCTGATCCAGCCCGTGCAGGTCTATGAGGTTGAGCAGCAAGGTAACGAGATGGTCGTCTATGTGGCGTCGCGCGAAGTTCGCGAACGCGCCGCCCAACTGGACGTTCCGCTATTTACCGTGCGCTTCTTCTCACCGCAGGAAGGGGTGATCGGCGTACGCATGGAGCACTTCCAGGGCGCGCTGAACAACGGCCCGCATTACCCGCTGAACGTTGTAAAAGATGTGAAGGTGGAAATTCACAACGGCGCTGAATTTGCCGAGCTGAAGAGCGGCAATTTGACCGCACGCGTCACGAAAGGCGACTTCTGGTCGCTGGATTTCCTGCGCGACGGCGTGCGGATTACCGGTAGCCAGCTGAAAAACGACGGCTACGTGCAGGATACGAAAACCAACCGCAACTATATGTTCGAGCGCCTGGATCTCGGCGTCGGCGACACCGTTTACGGCCTCGGCGAGCGCTTTACCGCGCTGGTGCGCAACGGTCAGACGGTCGACACCTGGAACGAAGATGGCGGCACCAGCACCGAACAGTCATACAAAAATATCCCGTTCTATCTGACTAACCGCGGCTACGGCGTGCTGGTTAACCATCCTGAGCGCGTTTCTTTCGAAATCGGCTCCGAGAAAGTCTCTAAGGTGCAGTTCAGCGTCGAAGGCGAGCACCTGGAGTACTTCGTGATCGACGGCCCGACCCCGAAAGAGGTGCTGAACCGCTATACCCGGTTTACCGGGCGTCCGGCGCTGCCGCCAGCCTGGTCTTTCGGCCTGTGGCTGACCACTTCGTTTACCACCAACTACGACGAAGCGACGGTTAACCGCTTTATCGACGGTATGGCGGAGCGTAATCTGCCGCTGCACGTGTTCCACTTCGACTGCTTCTGGATGAAAGCCTTCCAGTGGTGCGATTTTGAGTGGGATCCGCTGACCTTCCCTGACCCGGAAGGCATGATTAAACGCCTGAAAGAGAAAGGCCTGAAGGTCTGCGTGTGGATCAACCCGTATATCGGCCAGCGTTCGCCGGTGTTTAAAGAGCTGCAGGAGAAAGGCTATCTGCTGAAACGTCCGGACGGTTCGCTGTGGCAGTGGGATAAATGGCAGCCGGGCCTGGCGATTTATGACTTCACTAATCCGCAAGCCTGCCAGTGGTATGCCGACAAGCTGAAAGGCCTGGTGGCGATGGGCGTTGACTGCTTCAAGACCGACTTCGGCGAGCGTATCCCGACCGATGTGCAGTGGTTTGATGGTTCCGATCCGCAAAAAATGCACAACCACTACGCCTTCATCTATAACGAGCTGGTGTGGAACGTGCTGAAAGAGACCGTCGGCGAGAAAGAAGCGGTGCTGTTCGCCCGCTCCGCCTCGGTGGGCGCGCAGCAGTTCCCGGTACACTGGGGCGGCGACTGCTACGCCAACTATGAATCAATGGCGGAAAGCCTGCGCGGCGGCCTGTCGATCGGCATGTCCGGCTTTGGGTTCTGGAGCCACGATATCGGCGGCTTCGAAAACACCGCGCCCGCCCACGTCTACAAGCGCTGGTGCGCCTTCGGCCTGCTGTCGAGCCACAGCCGTCTGCACGGCAGCAAATCCTATCGCGTGCCGTGGGCTTACGATGACGAGTCCTGCGACGTGGTGCGTCACTTCACGCAGCTGAAATGCCGCATGATGCCTTATCTGTACCGTCAGGCGGCGCTGGCCAATGAGTTCGGTACGCCGATGCTGCGTTCGATGATGCTGGAGTTCCCGCACGACCCGGCCTGCGACTATCTGGATCGGCAGTACATGCTGGGGGATTCAGTGCTGGTGGCGCCGGTGTTTAGCGAAGCGGGCGATGTGCAGTTCTGGCTGCCGGAAGGTCGCTGGACCCATCTGTGGCGCAACGATGAAGCCCAGGGCAGCCGCTGGCATAAGCAGAATCACGACGTGCTGAGCCTGCCGGTGTACGTGCGCGATAACACTCTGCTGGCGCTGGGCAACAACGACCAGAAACCGGACTACGCGTGGAACGAAGGTACCGCCTTCCAGTTGTTCAACCTCGACGATGGTCGCGAAGCCGTCTGCCAGGTGCCGGCCGCGGACGGGTCGGTGGTCTTTACGCTGAAGGCGAAACGCCAGGGCAACGCCATCACCGTCTGCGGCGAAGGCAAGGCCAGCGGCTGGACGCTATGCCTGCGCAATATCCAGCAGGTAGCGGGCGTGCAGGGCGGCGCTCAGGCTGGCAGTGAGCTGGGCGTGGTGGTGACCGCGCAGGGCAATGCGTTGACCATCACGCTGTAAGTTTTTGCTTCCTGAAGCACGGGTTCACAGCCATCTGCGGACC
The DNA here is from genome assembly GCF_002090195.1 of Klebsiella sp. M5al. Taxonomy (NCBI): domain Bacteria; kingdom Pseudomonadati; phylum Pseudomonadota; class Gammaproteobacteria; order Enterobacterales; family Enterobacteriaceae; genus Klebsiella; species Klebsiella sp. M5al. The sequence continues at coordinate 5,726,420 of NZ_CP020657.1, read as the reverse complement.
CGTAGCCCGGACAAGGCGCGTCAAGCGCCGCCTCCGGGAATGCTATCCGGCTAAAGGCGGTTTACCATTCCCGGGTATATTCATATGGTGAATTGAGATCGCTATCACGTATATTTCTTCCTGAAATGTGATCTGAATTATAATTATGCCTTAATCCCTCTCTTCGTTTTATTTCTGTCCGGATGTCTGGACAAAATTTAGTATTGTTGTTTACGCCTCAGCTACTTATATTTATCCTCAATGATTTATGTAGCGCTCGCGCGGTATCGCGATGTCTCCAGCCATTAATCTGGTATGCAAAAAGGGTAAATAATGCAAATGATTACCTCACGACAGAACAGATTATTGAAATTTCTCCTGCCCCGCAGAGAATACGTTACGCTGATGAAAATTGCCGAATATTTAAATGTGTCAGAAAAAACGGTTCAGCGTGATTTACGCTTTTTAGAACAGTGGTTATCTGAGTGGAAAATGACTATCAACAAACGCTCAGGCGCCGGCGTGATGCTGATCGCTGATAATGTCACCGATCTGCTGCAATTAGACCAATTACTCGGTAACGAGGGGGAGGACAGCGATGTCATGATGAATAACTCCCGGCGTGTGAAAATTGCTTCGCAGCTGTTAAGTGAGACGCCGCGGGAGACATCAATTAATAAGCTCTCTGAGCGTTATTTTATCAGTAGCGCTTCTATCGTTAATGACCTGAAAATTATTGAATCCTGGATTACGCCGCTCGGCTTAACGCTGATCCGCAGCCAGAGCGGGACGCATATCGAAGGCAGTGAAAACAGCGTCCGCCAGGCGATGGCGTCGTTAATTAATGGGGTAATTAATCATAATGAGCCCGGCTGTATTATTCATTCCCGGCTGGACTCAGGAAGCTATAAAGCGCTGGTGCATTATTTTGGTGAGGATGACGTTTTATTTGTTCAGTCATTATTACAGGAAATGGAGCGCAAGCTGTGCTGGTCATTAGGCGAACCGTATTATGTGAATATTTTTACCCATATCCTCATTATGATGTATCGCATTACCCGTGGGAACGCCTTACCGCGGCGTGAACAGGGGCAGCAGATTTTTGATGAGACGATATTTAGCGTTGCCCAGAATATGCTGCGTAAAATTGAACTGCGGATTGACCATTCGCTGCCGGAAGATGAAGTCTGGTTTATTTATCAGTACATCATCTCATCCGGCGTTATGGTGGAAGAGCGTGATGACGTCAGCATGGCGCGCTATATGCACTCAAGCGATGAGGCCAGACAAATCACGAGTCGCCTGATTAGCGTCTTTTCTACCATGATTGATATCGATTTAACCGCCGATCGCGCGTTATACGATGGTCTGCTCATTCATATAAAGCCGCTCATTAACCGCCTTAATTTTCGGATTTATATTCGTAACCCTCTGCTTGAGGATATCAAGGGTGAGCTGACGGACGTATGGCCGCTCACCCAGCGGGCCGTCAATCAGGTTTTCAGCGGCTGGGGCGAGTGCGCGGTTTCCGACGACGAGGTTGGCTATCTCACCGTTCATTTCCAGGCGGCGATGGAAAGGCAGGTCGCCAGCAAGCGCGTTCTACTGGTTTGTTCTACGGGAATCGGCACATCTCATCTGTTGAAAAGTAGAGTGTTGAGAGCGTTTCCTGACTGGACCATCGTCGGCGTAGTTTCGGCAAGCAGCCTGCATACCCTTCAACCGCAGGACAAGATTGAACTGGTTATTTCGACGATTAATCTGCCGGAAATAGCTTTGCCGGTAGTCTATGTTAGCGCATTTTTTAATGATGCCGATATCCGACGGGTTACGGAGAAAATCATTACCGACAAATTACATCGCGCGGCAATATCTGCTGTAGATAATGAAGTTTTATATCCATGAGGTAAAGAATATGGACATAACCAGGATTTTAAACACCAAACGCGTTTTGTTAGATATGCACGCTACGAATAAAGCGGAAGCCATCGAGGAGTTAACCGACTTATTACAAAAAGACGGGGCGATAAGCTGTCGCGAAACCTTTATTCAGGATGTCTGGCAGCGTGAGTCGGAAGGCTCAACGGGGTTTGAAAATCATATTGCGATCCCGCATGGAAAGTCGTCCGCCGTTGTTAATACCACCCTTGCCATTGGCCGCACCCGGCAGGATATCGCTTGGGAAACGCTGGACGGCAGCCAGGTACGCTGCATTATTTTATTTGCCGTTCGTCTGGAAGATCAAAATACCACCCATATTCGCTTATTGTCTCAGGTCGCTGGCGCGCTGGCGGATGATGACATTATTGAACAACTGCTCAAAGAAACCAGTCCGCAGAGGATTATTGATCTGTTTAACCAATATGCCGAGTCGGATATTTACTAACAATAACTAGCGGAGTCCGAGATGAATATTGTCTGTGTTGCTGCCTGTACCGCAGGTATTGCTCATACTTATATTGCACGTGAGAAACTGATTAAAGGCGCGAAAGCGCTGGGCCACAATGTCAAAGTCGAAACCCAGGGAACCATTGGTACTGAAAATGAACTGGCGGCGGAAGATATTGACGCTGCGGATGTCGTTATTCTTGCCATTGATGTGAAAATCAAAGGCGAAGAGCGTTTTAAAAATAAACGGATTGTCAGAGTAAAAACGGAAGTCGTGATTAAGTCGCCGATTCAGTTTATCGAAAAGGTCGAAAAATCCTTAGCGAATGCCTGATCCTTAATCTGGAGGGATCTACCATGAGTGAGAATAAAACTCCCGTCTCACAGGAAATTAAGAAGCATTTATTAACCGGTATTTCATGGATGATACCGCTGATCGTCGCCGCCGGGATCTGTATCGCGCTGGGACAAGTCCTTGGCGGGACGAACGTCGGCGAGAAAACCGGCACCATTCCGTGGATGTTAAACCAAATCGGCGGCTGGGGAATGGGGCTGATTGTACCCTTGATCTGCGCCGCTATCGCTTACTCCATTGCCGATCGTCCTGGATTTGCTCCGGGTTTGATCGTGGGTTTTGTCTGCGGGCAAATTCATACCGGTTTTATTGGCGGCATGCTGGGCGGCTTCCTCGTGGGCTACACGGTACTGGCGCTGAAGCACTATATTCGGCTGCCGAAGTCGATGCAGGGGCTGATGCCGATTATGGTGCTGCCGGTATTAAGCACCATTATTAGCGGTTTGCTGATGATGACTCTGATCGGCAAGCCCATTGCCTGGCTGCAGGACGCGCTGATCCACCTGCTGGAGTCGATGCAGGGCGGCTCGCGTTTCCTGCTGGGCGCCATCCTTGGCGCCATGGCGACCTTCGACTTCGGCGGTCCGGTGAATAAAACCATGTCGCTGTTTGCCGATGGTCTGCTGGTCAGCGGCGTTTACGGCCCGGAAGCGGTGAAGTTTGTGGGTTCGATAATCCCGCCGTTCGGTATCACCCTCTCGTTCCTGCTGACCCGCCATAAATATACCCGTGCCGAACGCGAAGCCCTGAAGGCCGCGTTCCCGATGGGGATCTGCATGATCACCGAAGGGGTGATCCCCATCGCCGCCCGGGATCTGCTGCGCGTCGTGGGATCCTGCGTGGTGGCGTCAGCGGTGGCCGGTGGCCTGATCATGACCTGGGGCGTCGAGAGTCCGGTGCCGCACGGTGGGATGTTCGTGGTGCCGCTCTTTACGCATCCCCTGCTGTTCTGCCTCTCTCTGGCGATTGGTACCGTGATTTGCGGCGTGATGCTCTCGCTGTGGAAAAAGCCGGTAACCGAGCGCGATGAAGAGTTTGATGAGCTGAACGACCAAAAGGTCAAAGACGACGAAATCACCTTTACCCTCGAATAAACGGAGGCCCTATGTTTGCCGATATGAAAAGTATGGTGATCAAAGCCTGGCGTGAACGGTATGCCCTGCTGGCGATTAACTGCATGAACCTGGAAAGCGCACGCGCGGCGGTGCGCGTGGCGGAAAAACATCGCGCGCCGATTATTCTCAACCTGTATCAGGGTCACCTGTCGCACTTTCCGGCGACGACGGCGGCGGCGGTAGTCAGGGTACTGGCGGAAGAAGCGAGCGTACCCGTGACGTTAAGTCTCGATCACGGCAAAGACCCGATAAAAATACGTCAGGCTTTCCGCGCCGGATTTAGTGGGTTAATGATCGATGCTTCGGCGTTCGCGCTGGCGGAGAACATCCGCCAGACCCGAGCGGTCGCTGAACTGGCCGCCAGCGTTGGGCTGTGCGTGGAGGGCGAACTGGGGCACCTGGCGGATGCGCCGCGCTACGACCAGGCCAGCAATGCCGATTTAATGACCCAGCCGCAGGACGTCTCTCCCTTTATCGAACAGACCGGGATTGACCTGCTGGCGGTCTCCGTGGGAACCGCCCACGGTATGTACGCCCCCGGCGTAACACCGATGCTCGATTTCGACCGCCTGGCGCAGATACAGCGCGCGTCATCCGTGCCGCTGGCGCTGCACGGCGGGAGCGGTACGCCGTTCGAGCAGCTGCAACGTTGCCCGGAATTCGGGGTCGCAAAAATCAACGTTGGGGCGGCGGTATTTGAAGCGGGGAAAGCGGCGCTGCTGCACACCCTGTGCCACGACAGCACCATTGAGCTGGCCGATGCGCTATCGGTGATGGAGCAGGCCAGCGCTGACGCCATCGTCCCCTATTTACGCGCATCCGGCTCTATCAACAAAGCCTGATTAACTTTCAGTAATGCCTTCCATGCCGGCGCCCGTATGCCCTGGCAAGGCTTACTACACCCTGAAACTGGAGAATAACGATGTTAGTTTCAATGCACGAATTACTTAAACCCACCCGTGAACACGGTTTTGCTATCGGCGCATTTAACGTGGCGGATAGCTGTTTTATCCGCGCCGTGGTGGAAGAGGCGGAAGCGACAAATACGCCGGCGATTATTTCCATTCACCCTAGCGAGCACGATTTTGTTGGCGACGCGTTTTTTAGCTACGTGCGGGATATCACCCAGCGCAGCCGCGTGCCTTTCACCCTGCATCTGGATCATGGCGCATCGGTGGAACATGTTTTACGTGCTATCCAGTGCGGCTTCACCTCGGTGATGATCGATGGCTCGTTGCTGCCCTATGAAGAAAACGTGGCCCTGACCCGCGAGGTGGTGCGGCTGGCGCACGCGGTAGGCGTGTCGGTGGAAGGTGAACTGGGGACCATCGGTCAGACCGGGACTTCCGTGGAAGGCGGCGTGTCAGAAGTGACCTATACCGACCCGGCGCAGGCGGAAGATTTCGTCGCCCGCACCGGCGTGGATACGCTGGCGGTGGCGATTGGCACCGCGCACGGTATCTATCCGAAGGGGATGCAGCCGAAGCTGCAGATGCACATTCTGCGCGATATCGCCGGACGTCTGTCGATTCCGCTGGTGCTGCACGGCGGCTCGGCTAATCCGGATGCGGAAATTGCGGAATCCGTTACGCTTGGCGTCGGCAAAATCAATATTTCCAGCGATATGAAGTATGCCTATTTCCAGAAAGCGCGCGAAATTCTGGCAAAAGAGACCTGGTGGGATCCGAATGTGATTTACCCGGAGCCGATTAACGCCGCGCGCGAGGTGATTCGCCACAAAATGAAGCTGTTTGGCTCAACCGGCAAGGCCAGCCTGTACTAATCCCCCGGCGGGGCGGGGAAACCTGCCTCGCTATGAATAAGGAGGCCGGTATGAAGTATTTGGGGCTGGATATCGGCGGGAGCAAAATCGCTGCCGTAGTGATGGATGAACAGGGCCATGAATGGAGGCGTTTTCGCGTTGAAACGCGAAAACAGACCCGGCAGCAGTTTATTGCAACGCTGGTGGAGTTAATCACCGCGATTGGTGATGAGCTGGCTCAGCCTTTGGCTATCGGTATCGCCCTGCCGGGGAGTATCTCCCCGCAGAGCGGCAAGATCCGCAATGCCAATATTCAGGTCATCAACGGCTGCCGCTTACAGGATGAGCTTGAGCAGCGCCTGGGCCAGTCGGTTGTGCTGGCGAACGATGGCAACTGTTTCGCTTTATCAGAGGCCTGCGATGGCGCAGGCGCCGATTATTCACTGGTATTTGGCATGACGCTGGGGACCGGATGCGGGGGCGGTATTGCGCTTAATCGCCAGATTTTCCCCGGCGCGTCAGGGATTGCGGCGGAGTGTGGGCATATCACGCTGCCGGGATATCAGGAGGTCAACGATGGGCCGCCCGCGCGCTGCTATTGCGGAAAATATAACTGCGTCGAGTCCTTTATTTCCGGCACCGGGCTGAGCGCGCGCTATCGTCTGCTGACCCAAGAGGCGCTCAGCAGTCAGGCTATTATCGCCCGGGCGCTGGAGGGCGAGCATGCCGCCTGCGAGCAGGTGCTGCGCTTTCGCCAGCAGCTGGCGCGGACGCTGGCGACGGTGGTGAATCTTATCGATCCCGGCGTGATTATTCTCGGCGGCGGTCTGTCTAACGTGGCGCTGCTGGTGAACGACCTGGAGGCGGATGTCGCCCCGCTGGTGTTTACCGACCATTTCATTACCCCCATCGTGCCTGCCCGACATGGCGACAGTAGCGGCATGCGCGGCGCAGCCTGGCTAGCCGTCCGAAGCGGAGTCGAAAATGAAACGTTCACAGATTAACTACGCGATTGATAAAGCGCACGCTATCGCCGAGTCCTTTCGCATTTGCTTACCCGAGTTTGCCAGCTTTACCGCCGATATCTGGGCGAAAAAGCGGACTGAAGAGTGGCGAGAAGTTCGGGATCTACAGCTTGGCTGGGATATTACCGATTTTGGCAGCGGCCGTTTTCAGGAAACCGGACTGACGCTGTTGACCCTGCGCAATGGCGCGCCGGGCGATTCGCGCTATCCCAAACCCTACGCCGAGAAGATGTTGCAGATTCAGCAGGATCAGCAAACCCCCTGGCATTTTCATTATCACAAAATGGAAGATATTCTGAACCGCGGCGGTGGCCGGCTCTGTCTGCAGCTGGCATGGGCAACAGAAGATGAACGGCTGGATATGCAGCGCAGCGTGAGCGTCGCGGTTGATGGCCGCCAGCGCACGCTGAAACCGGCAGAAACCCTGGTTCTTAACCCCGGACAGGGTGTTTGCTTGCCGCCCACGCTGTACCACCGTTTTTGGGCTGAAAACGCGCTGGTGATGGGCTGGGAAATTTCGATGGTGAACGATGATAAGCGCGATAACCGTTTTCTGGAAGAGAGCGGCCGCTTCCCGATGATTCAGGAAGATGAACCAAAAAAATGGTTATTGTGCAGTGAGTATGGGCGCTGAAAAGAGATAGACGTTGCCGAATCCACCACCCTCTTTAGCGGAGGGTTTTTTTATTCCATTTTGTCTAAAAAAGTAACGTTCATTTCATTCTGGTGATTGATACCACAGACGCCAGCGCCGCCGGGTGATAGCGTAGTTTAGCGCTGAGAGGAGCCCGGTATGGATTTAGAAAACATCTTTCGTGACGTGAAGCTAAGCAAAACGGAAATGACCGTGCTGCGTTTTATTCAGAACGATCCTGAGCAATGCGTTCGCGAGGGGATCCGCGCCGTGGCGGAGCACTGTTATAGCAATCCCTCTTCGCTGGTGCGCCTGGCGAAGAAGCTGAAATTCAGCGGCTGGCTGGAGCTGGTCTATTTTATTAAATTCAATATCACCATGCCCAAACTCGATGTGACCAACGACATCGATTATATGAGCATTCAGCCGGCGGAGCGGATAGCTCCGCTGCTGGAAAGCCTGCAACATCACCGCATTTTGATTCACGGCAGCGGCTTTTCGCAGCTGATCGCCCAGTATATCTACAATAAATTTTTGGTGACCGGGGTGAATGCCAGCCTGGCGCTGTGGCCGGATTACGAAATTCTCGAGCAGAAGAACGCCGCCAAATTTGATTCGATCTGGATTATTTCCAAATCCGGACGCAGCAGTTCGGCGCTGAACTGGGTGAAAGCGCTGGAAGGCAAGGAGATTAACCTGGTCTGCTTTACCGGCGATTATCAAAGCCCGCTGGCGCAGGCGGCGGATACGGCGTTTATCATTCATGACCCGCAAAAGTTTGATGACGATATTTACTGGAGCAATCCGTTTTTCGGCTACTGCATACTCGGCTTTGAGCGGCTGCTGAAGATGTGGTTTATGCAGGCGGGCCTTCCCGGAGGCGGCGCCTGAAGCGCCTGTCCTGGCTACCCGGCCCGCAGTCGGTGGAGAACCCGTAGCCCGGTCAGCGCAGCGCCACCGGGAGGAAACAGCGTTGATTTATCAGGTCTGGCACCTTTCCCGGAGGCGGCGCCTGAAGCGCCTGTCCTGTCTACCCGGCCCGCAGTCGGCGGTGAACCTGTAGCCCGGTCAGCGCAGCGCCACCGGGAGGAAACAGCGTAGATTTATCAGGTCTGGCACCTTTCCCGGAGGCGGCGCCTGAAGCGCTGTCCTGGCTACCCGACCCGCAGTCGGTGGTGAACTCGTAGCCCGGTCAGCGCAGCGCCACCGGGAGGAAACAGCGTTGATTTATCAGGGCTGGCACATTTCCCGGAGGCGGCGCCTGTCGGGGCTACCGGCCCGCAGTCGGTGGAGAACCCGTAGCCCGGATAAGGCGTTAGCCGCCATCCGGGGGATTTTACCGGACGTTTATTGCCAGTCGGCGAACTGCTTATCGTCGAGATAGGCTTCAACCAACGTTTTCGCCAGCGAATACGAGCCGACCAGCGGATGCGCCATTAGCGCCCGTACCGCCAGCGATTTATCGCGCTGCAGAATCGCCGCCACCGCCAGCCGCTCATACTCTTTCACGCTGGCGATCATATTTTTCTGCGCCGTCGGCACATGCTTCGGTGTCACTGGCTTCAGGCCGTCTTTACTCAGGTCGCAGCTGATCTCAATCACATCATCCGGGCGCAGGAAGTCCAGCGTGCCGTTGTTCGACATCGACACCACGATACGCTTGGTGGCGGTGCTGTTGACCGCCTCCAGAATATCCAGCGCCACGCCCGCGTAGCCGCCGGTATCCGGCTCCTCGATAAACTGCTTTAAGGTCAACGGCTCGCGGGTATGGAATTTTTCCTGCTGCGACTCGTTCTGCATATAGCTATTTTCCCGGCGCAGATAGTGCTTCATCCAGAGGGTAAACGCCGCTTCCGGGTTGGCTTTCACATCCACGGTCCGCAGCTCTTCGCGCATATCGTGATTGATGCGGGCAATCTGCTCGCCGCGGGTTTCCGGCGCGTTCTGAATCGCTTTTAAAGCCACTTCGCGATAGTAGTAGTAATAAAGATATTCATTCAGCAGCTGCTTATCGCACAGCTGAACCAGCTCCGGTGAAAAGTACTGCATTGCCGTCTTGCGATACAGGTCCGGGCTGGCGATCAGGCGCTCGGTGACATCCTCGCCGCGCACGGTGAAGTGGGTAAACCAGGAGAAGTGGTTCAGCCCGTAGCACTCGACGCCGAGATCGCGCTCGTCGCAGCCGAGGATTGCCGGCAGCTCGCGAATCAGCTCCGACGGCGCGTCGCAGATGCCGTACACCCGACGCTTAAAGCCGGATTTGATAATCGCCTCGGTGACCAGGCCCGACGGGTTGGTGAAGTTAAACAGAATGGCGTCTTCGGCGGCATGTTCTTCAATCAGGCGGCAGTAGTTGAGAATCGCCGGAATGGAGCGCATCGCCATGGCGAATCCGCCCGCCCCGGTGGTCTCCTGACCCAGCGTATTGTGCTCCAGGGCGATACGCTCGTCGCGGATCCGGCTCTCATCGCCGCCGACCCGCAGGGTGGTGATCACATAGTGGCTATTTTTCAGCGCCGGCACCGGGTCGCTGGTCACGCTGAAGTGAATATCCGGGCGAATAGCATTAAACACATAGCGGGCAATCTCGCCGAATATCGCCAGGTTCTCCGCGGAGCTGTCGAGAAATACCACTTCCGTTAACCCAATGCGGTGCGCATTATATGCCAGAGATTTTGCCAGAAACGCAGAGCGAACGCCGCCCCCGCCTAATACGGTTAATTTCATAAATCACTCCCAATTAATTTTCTGCTAGCCAGCTATCAACCCGGGAACGAACCTGTCCCACTTTGACGCCGTAAATAACCTGAACTTCATTTCGATTTCGTACTACGCCATTTGCGCCGGTGCTTTTTAATATCGTATCGTCAACCAGATCCATATTATGAATAGCGACGCGCAGGCGGGTGAAACAGTTGTCGACGGAAATAATGTTCTCTTTACCACCCAAGCCATTGATAATTTCGTTAGTCACCGACTGCGGTTCGCCCATTTTTTTACGATAATCCGCCTTGCTATATAACTTCACGTTTTCATCGTCTTCACGACCCGGCGTTTTGAGATTCAACTTAACGACCAGGGTGCGGAAGATAACGTAGTAGACGGCGAACTGACCGATCCCGATAAGCACGTAGCCGGGCCAGCGCGTCAGGGATACCGGCAGCGGCAGGTTGTAAATCAGGAACTCAATCAGCCCGGAAGCGCCCCAGGGACGCACGGTAAAGATGTCGCAAATCGCCTGCGAGGCCGCGGTTAAGGTGGCGTGGATCACCCACAGCAGCGGCGAAACGAACAGGAAGGTAAACTCAATCGGCTCGGTGATGCCGGTGAGCATGGAGGTGATAATGGCCGGCAGCAGAATCGCTTTGGCCATCATTTTTTTCTCCGGTTTCGCCGTGTGGTAGAACGCCAGCGAGGCGCCGGCCAGGCCGAAGATGGTGGTCATCCCCTGCTGCGAGAAACGCAGCGCCTCGTTCATCACCGGGGTTAAATCCGGGTGGCGCATATAGGCGAGGAAAATCGCCTGGGTACCGGAGACGACCTGGCCGTCGACGCTCAGCGTGCCGCCGATTTGCGTGAGCTGGAACGGCGACCAGACGAAGTGGTGCAGGCCGGTGGGGATGAGGAATTTTTCAAAGAAGCCGTAAACGAAGACTCCCGCTACGCCGGCGTTTTTCATAAAACCGGTCAGCGCCGCGATGCCGTGGGTCATAAACGGCCAGAACCAGGTAAAGGCGATGGCGTAGAAAATGACGACCGGCGTCATCGCCACCAGCGTCAGCTTGGCTCCGCCGTACATGGAGAGCGCGCCGGGTAGTTCAATCGTCGAGACTTTGTTATGCACCCAGGCGATGGTGCAGCCGAGAATAATCCCGAGGAAAACCCCCATATCGACCACCACAAAGCCCAGCAGCTGAGTCTGCCCGGTACCGTAATATTCGCCGTTAATTTTTTCCGCAAGGCCGTGGGTATGCTCCAGCCACGAGTGGTTAGCGCCAAGAAACATGATAAAACACATTACCGAAACCAGCGCGACTTCGGTTTTTTTATCTTTTGCCAGACCATAGCTAATGCCGACGCAAAAGAGTAATCCCAGATTGCCGAATAAAGGCCAGAAGGTATCGCCGAGGAGCTGTCCGAGCTGGTGTAAAAAACTGGTCTCCGAAATTAATGTTGGGTTAGTTAAGACTGAACTGAGTGCCAAAATTAAGCCAATGACCGGCAAGAACAATACTGCGCCGATCATTGCTCTGGAGAATTTTTGCATATTCTCCAGAATACGCTGACGTATTACGGACATGGTTGTTCCTTTATTTTTGTAGGTTCAGGGACTTTAATTATTTTTTTAACTTCCAGTATTTTTGTTATAGCAAGTCCGTTATTTGAAAGGAACAGGTTGCGGGAAATAGGTACAAACAGCCGCTTAATGGCAACAGGTTTCGCGAATGGAACAGGCCCCTCTCCCGTGGGGAGAGGGGGGAGGGAGAGGGAAAGTCAGGGAGTCGTTGTCGCCGGTGCTGAAGGGGGCTGGGGGCTGGAGACCTCCCCGTTGCGCATCACCTGCGCCACCTGCTGTTTCTCCATATTTATCGCGCTAAGCTGCCCGTTGACGGTCGGCTTCAGCGGCGCATCCGCCTGCACGCTGCCGGTCGCCGTCAGCTGAAGGTTCCCGTCGCCGGAAACCGGCAGCGCGGGCCAGCCCCACGCCTGCAAAATATTCAGCGGCACGCCGCGACCGTTGAGGCTCAGGTTGACCTGGCGCTGCGGGAGCTGCGACACCGCCGCGGTGGCTTGCAGGATCCCACGCTCGGTAAAGGCGCTGAGCTCGTTAACGTTCACCGTTGAGGCGTTGGCGCTCAGCTTCAGCGACGGGCGGCGGACGTCAATCCGGTTAAACGTCGCGGCGGCGGCGTTCAGCGTCGCGCTACCGCTCCACACGCCCCAGCTGCGGTTTTTCACCAGCTGCAGCTCGCCGCCGTAGCCGTCAAGCGCGGTGATTTGCCACGGGAACGCCGGTTCAATATCGATAATCAGGTTGCGGCTGGCGCTGAACTTTCTCAGCGTCAGGCTTTGCAGCCAGTCGGGCAGCGGCGCCATCCACAGCTGCTTCCAGTTGTCCGGCAGGGTGTATTCCAGCCCGGCGAACGCCGCGTCATCCAGCACCAGGGCGTGGCCGGCGCGCAGCCAGTTGCCGGATGTGCGCACCATGCCGCCCTCCCAGCGTGAGGTGAACTGGCGCAGCGCGATGCCCTGCGGTGAGAACCCGGCGTTAAGGATCGGGTCGAGGAAGTGCAGCGAGCCGTAAATAAACTCGTTGGCGTTCATCGACAGCGTACCCTCCTGGCTTTGCCAGTCGCCGCGGCTCAGGGTGAGGTTGCGCAGATTAAGGTCGAGACCGGCGATCGCCCAGTCAGGCCCCTGCAGGCTAGCGTCGGTGACATCAAGGCGGCCAATCTGTAGCGAGGGCAGGGTAGTCAGCGGCGCGAAAAAGTCGGCGAGGGATTTATCGCTTTGCAGGCGGATTTCGCTGAGGCGCAAATTATCGACCTGCCAGCCGCCGTCGGCGCTGCGTTTCGCCGTGCCGGTGAGCGTACCGCGGGCGACGTCCGCTCCAATGGTCGAGAGGGACACTTCGCCGTTATCAATATTCCCCTGAATCAGCACGTTGCTGGCTTCAATACCGTTGAGCGTCATCGAACCGGCGCTGATCTGAATCTGCGTTTTCTTGCCGAGCACGTTGCCCGCTTCCGGCGCCCACGGGCTGACGCCGCCGGTGACGCGCTGCGCGCTCAGATCCCAGTCGCTCTCCGGGCTGTTGAACGCCATATTGCGCAGCTGCAGACGGTCGGCGGCGAACGGCAGCGCCGCAGAGGAAGGGGAAAAGTTTAGCGTGCCGTCGCTGAGGACGATTTCGTCGGCATGCAGCGGGTCGCTAAACTGGCGGCTGCTAAAACCAATATCCACCGTTTGCGCCACCAGCGTGGCGGGTTTGCCGTCGCGGCCGAGGGTGACGTTTTGCAGCTGCAGGTGCATCGGCGAGGAGAAATTATGGTTCATCTTGTTGAAAGAGACCTTCCAGCCGGTGCCGTCGCTTAGCCAGGCGCTGGCCTGGCGCCCACCCCACTGGGTTTGCAGCAGGAAGTAAGCGGCAATAATCACCACCAGCAGGGCAATCAGCAGCCAGAGAATCAGCTTTCTGAGAAATTTCATGATCTTCGATCCTGAGCGAGGCACATAAGGCTGTTATGCCCGAATTATGCGCAATCCTCAAGACAGGAATTGTGTAATGAGATGATGTGAGATTGATGATGCAGACGCCCCGGCCAGCATCGCGCGGCCGGAGCGTCAGAGAGGATCAGTTTTTCTCTGGCGGGAAAATCAGATTCAGCACAATCGCCGTGATACCGCCAGCAGCGATACCCGAGGAGAGCAGGTTCTTCAGCCAGTCAGGGGCGAACTGCAGGATCAGCGGCTGCTGGGAGACGCCAAGGCCGACGGCCAGCGACAGGGCGATAATCAGGATCGCCCGGCGGTTCAGCGGCTCGCGGGAGACGATACGCACGCCGGAGGCGGCGATGGTGCCGAACATGACCAGCGTCGCGCCGCCGAGCACCGGCTCAGGAATATGCTGTACAAAACCGCTCACCGCCGGGAACAGCCCGAGCACGATCAGCATCAGCGCGACCACGAAACCGACATAGCGGCTGGCGACGCCGGTCAGCTGTATCACGCCGTTGTTCTGGCCAAAGCAGGAGTTCGGGAAGGTATTGAATACCGCCGAGACGAAGGAGTTCAGGCCGTTAGCCAGCACGCCGCCCTTCAGACGCTTCATATAGAGCGGGCCGGAAACCGGCTGCTCGGAGACGTCAGAGGTGGCGGTAATATCGCCGATGGTTTCCAGCGAGGTAATCATAAACACCAGCATCAGCGGCAGCAGCAGGTTCCAGTCGATGCCCAGCCCGTAGTACAGCGGCGTAGGCACCATAATCAGGCTGCTTTCCGTCGGCGCGGTATTGGCCGGCAGCATATCGAGCAACCATGCCGCCAGGTAGCCGGCCGCCATCGCGATAACCAGCGAAGCGATGCGCAGATATGGGTTGCGCTGGCGGTTAAGGATAATGATCAGCGCCAGCACGATGCCCGCCAGCAGCAGATTTTTCGGCGCGCCGAAGGTGTGATCGGCCATAGCCGCGTAGCCGCCGCCGATGGAGGTCAGGCCAACCTGAATCAGCGACAGGCCGATAATCATCACCACCACGCCGGAGACCAGCGGGGTAATAATGCGGCGGGCGAGATGCAGGACGCGGGAGAGAACCATCTCCGTACAGCTGGCCAGCATCAGGGTGCCGAACAGCGCGGCCATCATGGTCGGAACATCGGCGCCGCCGGTTTTCAGCGCGGTGCCGCCCATGATCAGCGGCGCGACGAAGTTAAAGCTGGTGCCCTGAATTGAGAGCAGACCGGAGCCGACCGGGCCCCAGGCTTTGATTTGAATGATGGATGCCACGCCGGAGGCGAAAAGGGACATGCTGATGATGTGTTGCGTATCCTGAGCCGGAAGGCCCAGGGCCTGGCAAATTAACAGCGCCGGAGTGATGACCGCGACAAACATCGCCAGCAGGTGCTGGAACGCGGCGAACAGGGTTTGCGGTAGCGGCGGGCGGTCTTCGAGGCGGTAGATTAATTCGCTGGTTTGCTTGTGCGCAACCGGTTGCGCATTTTCTGACTCTGCGGTGTTAACGGACATCACAACAATCCCAAAGGTGGCAAAGCGGGGATTTTATCGGACTGTAGACCAAAAGCAAACGTTTGCCACTCGTTAGCGATAAATATTTATACAAGGAATAGGCAACAAACATTTATTAACATTTTGTATGCTTGATCGCATCAATATCCCTACAAAATATCTTTTCCTGTCCTTTTTTCCACACTTCTGCTTAAAATCCCTTCCCGATTACTCATGATGAGAAGCAATCGACACCGGGAATATCGTCGCGTGTGAATGGATCATGCGCCTATAAGGAGCTCTTTTTTATGTTTCATCTCGATACCTTATCGACGCTCGTTGCCGCAACTTTAGTGTTGCTACTGGGTAGAAAACTCGTTCAAACCGTTCCTTTCCTCAAGAAATACACCATTCCTGAGCCCGTCGCGGGCGGCCTGCTGGTCGCGCTGGCGCTGCTGGTATTAAAGAAAAGCATGGATATCGAAATTGATTTCGATATGAGCCTGAAAGATCCGCTAATGCTGGCGTTCTTCGCCACTATCGGCCTCAACGCCAACCTCGCCAGCCTGCGGGCTGGCGGTAAAGTCGTGGGGACGTTCCTGATTGTGGTGGTGGGGCTGCTGCTGCTGCAAAACGCCCTCGGTATCGGCATGGCGAAGCTGCTGGGCCTCGACCCGTTGATGGGGCTGCTGGCCGGTTCGATTACCCTTTCCGGCGGCCACGGTACTGGCGCGGCGTGGAGTAAGTTGTTTGTTGAGCGCTATGGTTTCGCCAACGCCACCGAAGTGGCGATGGCTTGCGCAACCTTCGGCCTCGTCCTTGGCGGCCTGATCGGCGGGCCGGTGGCGCGCTATCTGGTTAAGCACTCTTCTTCCCCTGACGGCACACCGGACGATCAGCTCGCGCCGACCGCGTTTGAAAAGCCGGATATGGGGCGCATGATCACCTCGCTGGTGCTGATTGAGAGCATTGCGCTGATCGCCATCTGCTTAACGGTAGGGAAGATCGTTGCGCAACTGCTGGCGGGAACCGTATTTGAACTGCCCACTTTCGTTTGCGTATTGTTTATCGGCGTGATCCTGAGCAACAGCCTGTCGGCGCTGGGGCTGTATCGCGTGTTCGATCGCGCGGTGTCGGTGCTGGGTAACGTCAGTCTGTCGCTGTTCCTGGCGATGGCGCTGATGAGCCTGAAGCTGTGGGAGCTGGCGTCGTTGGCGCTGCCGATGATTGCCATTCTGGCGGTGCAGACGGTAGCGATGGCGCTGTATGCGGTGTTTGTGACCTACCGGATGATGGGTAAAAACTACGATGCCGCGGTGCTGGCCGCCGGCCACTGTGGTTTCGGCCTCGGCGCGACGCCGACGGCGATTGCCAACATGCAGGCGATAACCGACCGTTTCGGTCCGTCGCACATGGCGTTTCTGGTGGTGCCGATGGTGGGCGCGTTCTTTATCGATATCGTTAACGCGCTGGTGATTAAGCTCTATCTGCTGCTGCCGGTATTCGGCTGATAAAAACCCGGAGACGCTGCGCTACAGGCCAGCGCGGTTTTTGGTTTTGGTAGCCCGGCTAAGGCGTTTACGCCGCAAGCCGGGAATACCTCAACAAACTTACGCTTCGTCGTGCTCTTCCCACGCCAGCGCGCGTTTTACCGCTTTCTTCCAGCCGCTGTAGCGATAGTTACGCTCGGTGGTTTCAATTCCCGGACGGAACTCGCGCTCGATAACGGCTTTCTCCTGCAGCTCATCCAGATTCTGCCAGAAACCGACCGCCAGACCGGCCAGATAGGCTGCGCCCAGCGCCGTGACTTCACGGACTTCCGGGCGCTCCACGCGGGTGCCGAGAATATCGGACTGGAACTGCATCAGGAAGTTGTTGGCGACCGCTCCGCCATCAACGCGCAAGGCGTGCAGTCGGATCCCCGAGTCAGCCTGCATCGCTTCCAGCACGTCGCGGGTCTGATAGGCAATCGACTCCAGCGTGGCGCGAATAATGTGGTTGGAGTTTACGCCGCGGGTCAGGCCGAAGATCGCGCCGCGGGCGTACGGGTCCCAGTACGGCGCGCCGAGGCCGGTAAAGGCCGGAACGACGTACACGCCGTTGGTATCCTTCACTTTGGTGGCGAAATATTCGGAATCGAACGCGTCGCTAATCAGCTTCATCTCATCGCGCAGCCACTGAATGGAGGCGCCCGCCATAAACACCGCGCCTTCCAGCGCATAGTTCACCTCACCGCGCGGACCGCAGGCGATGGTGGTCAGCAGGCCGTGCGTTGACGTCACCGCTTTCTCGCCGGTATTCATCAGCATAAAGCAGCCGGTACCGTAGGTGTTTTTCGCCATTCCTTCTTTAACGCACAGCTGGCCGAACAGCGCAGCCTGCTGGTCGCCGGCGATACCGGCGATCGGAATACGCGTCCCGCCCTTACCGCCGATATTGGTCTGGCCGTACACTTCGGAAGATTTGCGCACTTCCGGCAGCATGGCGCGCGGGATATCCAGCGCGTCGAGCATTTTGTCGTCCCAGTCCAGCTCGTGGATATTGAACAGCATGGTACGCGAGGCGTTGGTGTAGTCGGTCACGTGAACGCGTCCCTGGGTCATTTTCCAGATAAGCCAGGTATCTACGGTGCCGAACAGCAGCTCGCCGCGTTTAGCGCGCTCGCGCGCGCCTTCGACGTGGTCAAGGATCCACTTCACTTTGGTGCCGGAGAAGTAGGGGTCAACCACCAGGCCGGTGGCCTTGCGGATGTACTCTTCCATGCCGTCGCGCTTGAGCTGCTCGCAGATTTCGGCGGTACGGCGGCACTGCCAGACGATAGCGTTATAAATCGGCTTGCCGGTTTCACGCTCCCACACGATGGCTGTTTCACGCTGGTTGGTGATACCGATCGCCGCGATTTCATCGGAGCTAATATCGGCTTTTGCCAGCACTTCGACCAGCGTAGAGCTTTGCGATGCCCAGATCTCCATCGGGTCGTGTTCAACCCAGCCTGGGCGCGGATAAATTTGTTCGAATTCTCGCTGAGAGACGCTGACGATATTGGCATCGTGATCCATTACCACGGCGCGGGAGCTGGTGGTGCCCTGGTCGAGCGCTACGATATATTTTTTGTCGGTCATAGTATGAGTCCCGTAGTCAGATTACAGCGAAGCTTTGTGTTGCGTCGTAGAGGGGGATGCGGCTTCTTTCTCTTCGACGACGCAGGTGTCGCAAGGCAGGTGGCGGCCAATCAGCTTGCGGTAGCAAAATGCGCCCAGCGCAGCACCGACGATTGGCGCGCACAGCGGCACCAGGAAATAAGGAATATCTTTGCCGCCGGTGAAAGCGACATTGCCCCAGCCTGCCAGCCAGGCGAAGGCTTTCGGTCCGATATCACGCGCCGGGTTCATGGCGAAGCCGGTCAGCGGGCCCATGGATGCGCCGATAACGGCGATCAGCAGACCAATCAGCAGCGGCGCCAGCGGGCCACGCGGCACGCCGTTGCCATCGTCGGTCAGCGCCAGAATGACGCCCATCAGGATAGCGGTAATCACCATTTCTACCGCGAAGGCCTGCACAAAATTGATATGCGGGTTCGGGTAAGTAGAAAAAATGCCTGCCAGCTCGAGACTTTCGACGCTACCGCGCACCATATTGTGGGTATGTTCGAAATCGAAGAAAAGATTGTAATAAAGCCCGTAAACTAAAGCCGCAGCGCAAAAGGCGCCAGCGAATTGCGCAATGATAAAAGGAACAACTTTACGACCGTCAAAACAGGCGAACAGCCACAGCGCGATGGTGACCGCCGGGTTAAGGTGCGCACCGGAAACCCCTGCGGTCAGGTAAATCGCCATGGCGACGCCCAGACCCCAGATGATGCTGATTTCCCATTGACCGAAGCTGGCTCCCGCGACCTTAAGCGCAGCGACGCACCCAACGCCGAAAAAGATCAACAACCCGGTACCGAGGAACTCTGCGATGCACTGGCCTTTTAGTGTTGATGTTTGGCTCATAATCGAATCCTGAAGCGTAGTGATGATTATTGTATGTGTGAAGGTCGCAGGCGACCACGCTGCCATGTAGGCATAGTGTTAATTTATCGTTAACGAACAAAAACGAGAAATATCGAAATTCAAATGTGTGTACCACGTCAATAAAATGAGCGTTTTCGCGCCATAAACGCGTGTTCGGTCGTTTGCGGGAGCGTTTCACCGCGCATTTTTTTACGCCTTGATTAACAATTACGAAAAACTGCCGGGTAAAAGCGGCGAACGGACCAGGTAAAGGCTGAAAAGTGTCGCAAACCGCAATCTACGCGGGTTGTCGCTGGACAGGGGCGACGGGGCTTCATACAATCGACTACATCACCACTGTAGTGCGCTAATTTTCGTTAAGGCGTCAACGCGTATACGAAACGGACGGTTTCTATCAACGCCTTGCAAGTTCAGGAGAGGTATGACGATGTCATTAGAAGTGTTTGAGAAATTAGAATCTAAAGTTCAGCAGGCGATTGATACCATCACTCTGTTACAGATGGAAATCGAAGAGCTGAAAGAGAAGAACAACACGCTGGCGCAGGAAGTACAGAGCGCACAGCACAGCCGTGAAGAGCTTGAGCGTGAAAACGGTCAGCTGAAAGAACAGCAGCAGGGCTGGCAGGATCGTCTGCAGGCGCTGCTGGGCCGTATGGAAGAAGTCTAACGCTTCCCGCCCTCTCCCGTTCGGGAGGGGGCAACACTTCCCCGTTCTATATACTCGCAAGTTATAGCCAATCTTTTTTTATTCTTTAATCATCAGTCCGCTTTCTGGCACGCTTAATCCATCACAACACTACATAAAGAGAGCGGTGCGATGAATAAGTGGGGCGTGGGGTTAACTCTGTTGCTGGCATCCGCCAGCGTTCTGGCAAAAGACATTCAACTATTAAACGTTTCTTACGATCCGACGCGCGAGCTGTACGAACAGTACAACAAAGCTTTTAGCGCCCACTGGAAGCAAGAAACCGGCGACAACGTGGTAATTCGTCAATCCCACGGCGGCTCCGGCAAACAGGCGACCTCGGTGATCAACGGTATTGAAGCCGACGTGGTGACCCTTGCGCTGGCCTATGACGTCGATGCAATTGCCGAACGCGGCCGAATCGACAAAAACTGGCTGAAACGTCTGCCGGATAACTCCGCGCCGTATACCTCCACCATCGTGTTCCTCGTACGTAAAGGCAACCCGAAGCAGATTCACGACTGGAACGACCTGATTAAACCAGGCGTGTCGGTGATTACCCCGAACCCGAAAAGCTCCGGCGGCGCGCGCTGGAACTATCTGGCGGCCTGGGGCTACGCCCTGCACCAGAACAATGGCGACCAGGCGAAGGCGCAGGAGTTCGTAAAAGCGCTGTTTAAGAACGTCGAAGTGCTGGATTCCGGCGCCCGGGGCGCGACGAACACCTTCGTAGAGCGCGGGATAGGCGATGTGCTGATCGCCTGGGAAAACGAAGCCCTGCTGGCGACCAATGAGCTGGGTAAAGATAAATTTGAGATCGTGACGCCGAGCGAATCGATTCTCGCCGAGCCGACGGTTTCCGTGGTGGATAAAGTGGTCGACAAGAAGGGCACTCGCCAGGTGGCGGAAGCGTATCTGAAGTACCTCTATTCGCCGGAAGGCCAGGAGATTGCGGCAAAGAACTTCTATCGCCCGCGTGACCCTGAAATAGCGAAAAAATACGCCGATGAGTTCCCGAAACTGAAGCTGTTCACCATTGATGACGTGTTTGGCGGCTGGACGAAAGCGCAGAAAGAGCACTTCTCCAACGGTGGCACCTTCGACCAGATCAATCAGCGTTAAATAGCCTCTTCTTATTCCCGGCAGCGGTGAGTTTGTCGGGAATAGGGGGTAGCCCGGACAGGCGCATAGCGCCGCCTCCGGGAAAACACACCGAACCTCTTCCTGTTTTCATTTAGTCATCAAACTGCGTTACTCTTCCGTTTCTGGCTGAGACAGGAAAATAGAATGCGAAGAGTACGATACCTTTTATTAGCGCTGCTGGTGGCGGTTGTGGCGGCGATGGCCGGCGGTTACTACTGGCTCCATTCCGGCAACCCTGACGCGTTGCGCAAAATTGTTCTACAACAGTGCGTCCCCAATCAACAGCAGCGCCAGAATCCCGCGCCCTGCGCGGAAGTGAACCTGAAGGGCGGCTATGTCCTGTTTAAAGACCGCAATGGCCCGCTGCAGTATCTACTGATGCCCACTTACCGCATTAACGGCACCGAAAGCCCGCTGCTGCTCAATCCCCTGACGCCGAACTTCTTCTGGCAGGCCTGGCAGGGGCGTGAAATCATGAGCCAGCATCGTGGTTCCGCCGTATCGGATGACGCGGTCTCCTTGACCATCAACTCGCGCAGCGGACGCACGCAAAATCATTTCCATATCCATATCTCCTGCCTGCGTCCCGATGTCCGTACTCAGCTGGACAAGGAAGCGCCCGCTATCAGCAGTCGCTGGTTGCCGCTGCCCGGTGGACTACTGGGCCACGAATATCTGGCGCGCCGGGTCACCGAAACGGAGCTGGCGCAGCGCAGCCCGTTCCTGATGCTGGCTGAAGAGGTGCCGGAAGCGCGCGAACATATGGGGCGTTTCGCGCTGGCGATGGCGAAGCAGAGCGACGGCTCGCTGGTGCTGCTGGCGACCGAGCGTAACCTGCTGACGCTGAATCGCGCATCGGCGGAAGAGATTCAGGACCATAGCTGCGCCATTCTGGCATCCCGTTAATTTCCTTTACGTTCCCGCCATTCATTATCTCCTTGATTCCTATCCCGGTTTAACGTCGGGGTAGGATCGGGTGTATAAAAATATGTGAAACCGATCAAAAGATATAAAGGTATACCTTTATATCTTTTTGAGGATCGTTACACTCTCTTCATAGCCTCCATTGCGTGTCTGACTGGTGGCTTATTTATAAAAACGTTTTTATTTCATGTAGTGACATCATTAATTGTTCCCTCTATTTGCGCGGCTAAGCGTAAAGGAATATCAACATGAAACTTTCTATCGTGGAAAAAATCGGCTTCGGCGCAGGAGATATGGCGATAAACGTTGTGATCATCGCCATGCAGCTGCTTCTCGCCTATTTTTATACCGATATCTACGGCCTGAGCGCCGCTGATGTCGGCGTACTTTTCGTGGTTGTGCGGATGATCGATGCCATTATCGATCCGGCCATGGGCGTCCTTACCGATAAGCTGAATACGCGCTGGGGACGCTATCGCCCGTGGCTGCTGTGGTTTGCCATCCCTTTTGGCTTCGCCGTTTATTTAATGTTTATCACGCCTGATATGGTTTATATGGCCAAGCTGGCGTGGGCCTATGGCACCTATATTCTGATGACCCTGGTCTATACCGCTATCACTATTCCCTATATCTCGATGATTGGCGTGATTACCAGCGATCCCGTGGAACGGCTAAGCGCAAACGGCTATCGCTTTGTGATGACCAAAATTGCCGCTTTCCTGGTCACTATTGTCGTCCCGATGCTTGCCGTCTGGCTGGGGCAGGGCAACAAGGCGCTGGGTTACCAGTTTTCTATGGGGCTAATGGGCGCGATGGGGGCCCTGCTGTTTATCTTCTGTTTTCTCACCACCCGTGAACGTAGCGAGCCGGAAATTACTTCGCTATCGGTAGGGAAGCAGTTTAAGTATCTGTTACGTAACGATCAGTGGATTATTCTTGGGGTTGTTATTTTATTGCTGATGTGCGGTTACGTTATTCGCGGTTCCGTCGCGGCCTATTATGCCAAGTATTATCTTAATGGCGGCGATAGCCTGATTTCACCTTTTCTGACTACCGGCGTTGTCGCCTCTATTCTGGCGATGATCGCCACCACCTGGATAACCAAGTTCTGGGATAAAATTAAGATGTTCCGCTACACCCAGATTATTACCTTTGTACTAAGCGCGATGATGTATTTCTTCGTCGGGCGTGAAAATCTTATCCTGGCATTTACGTTCTATTTTCTTATTAATTTCTTCTGCGATATGCAAATGCCGGTGTTCTGGTCCTCTATCGCCGAAGCGGTGGATTATGGCGAAAAGAAAACCGGGCTGCGGGTATCCGGCCTCGCGTTTGGCGGCATTCTCTTCTTCCAGAAGTTTGGTATGGGGATCGCGGGGGGCGTACTGGGATTTCTGCTGAGCCACTTTGGCTATCAGGCCGACGTTGAACAGAGCGCGCGTTCGCTCACCGGTATTGCGCTGATGATGACGCTCATTCCGGCACTGTTCCATCTTGCGGTTGGGCTGCTTATGAAAAAGTATCTGATTAATAACGAATATTATCGTGATATTCAGCTCGCCCTTGCGCAAAAACAGGCATAAGGAGGCGTAAATGAATGCCATGAATAAGGTTTGGGCGATCGGAGACGCCTCCGTAGACCTGGTACCGGAAAAACAGAACAGCTACCTGAAATGTCCCGGAGGCGCTTCGGCGAACGTGGGGGTCTGCGTTGCCAGGCTGGGCGGAACGTGCGGTTTTATCGGCTGCCTTGGCGACGATGACGCCGGGCGTTTCCTGCGCCAGGTTTTTCAGGATAACGGCGTCGATGTCTCTTCGCTGCGGCTGGATGCGAGCCTGACCAGTGCGGTACTGATCGTCAATCTGACGGCTGACGGCGAGCGCAGCTTTACCTATCTGGTGCATCCGGGGGCTGATACCTACGTTTCACCTCAGGATCTGCCGACGTTCAGAAAATACGAATGGTTTTACTTTAGCTCCATTGGTCTCACCGACAGTCCCGCTCGCGAGGCATGTCTTGAGGGCGCGCGAAGAATGCGGGAGGCCGGCGGCTACGTTCTGTTTGATGTCAACTTGCGCAGCAAGATGTGGCGCAATACCGCTGAGATCCCTGACCTGATCGCCCGCTCCGCTGCGCTGGCGTCTATCTGCAAAGTCTCGGCCGATGAGCTGTGTCAGCTGAGCGGCGCCAGCCACTGGCAGGATGCGCGGTATTACATGCGCGATCTGGGCTGTGATACCACCATCATTTCGTTGGGGGCCGAAGGGGCGTTGCTCATCACCGCCGAGGGAGAGTTCCTTTTTCCCGCCCCGCGCGTGGAGGTCGTCGATACCACCGGAGCTGGCGATGCCTTTGTCGGCGGCCTGCTGTTCACGCTTTCCCGCGAAAACTACTGGAATCATGCCTTGCTGGCGGAGGCCATCAGCAATGCCAACGCCTGCGGCGCAATGGCGGTGACGGCAAAAGGGGCAATGACCGCTCTGCCGTATCCCGACCAGCTCAATACTTTTCTGTCCAGCCGTTCGCTGGCACAAGCCATGACCGTGAAATAAGGAGTCATCATGCACGTTGATCAAAACAAAATACTGGGATGCCTGGTAGGCGCCGCTGCAGCGGACGCGATGGGCGCGGCGACGGAAGTACGGACCCAGCAGCAAATTAAGGACTATTTCGGCGGCTGGGTAACGACCTTTCAAAAACCGCCAGCGGATACGTTTGGCCGCTGCAACGAAGCGGGTATGTGCACGGATGATTTTATTCAGGCGAAATACATTATGGACGCGCTGCTGCGTCATCAGCGCCAGGTCAGCGATGAGGCGATGCGCGAGGCCTTCCAGCAGTGGCTGGATTACCCTTACTACGCCAACTTTACCGGCCCGACGACGCGTGCGGCAATGAAAGCGATATTCAATGACAATCGTGCCTCCTTGCAGGGCGATCTTGAAGGCGAAAAGCAGTCGGTACAGATTATTAATAAGGGAAACGCGGAAGCCACCAACGGCGCCGCCATGAAGATTTGGCCGGCGGCGGTGCTGCATCCGGGGGATATTGACGCGGCGATTCACTGCGCGCTGCAGATTTGCCGCTTTACGCATAATAACGTGCTGGCGATGTCCGGCGCAGCGGCGATGGCGGCGGCAACCAGCGAAGCATTAAGATCGCAGACCAATGCGGACACCATTATTGCCGCCGGTATTTATGGTGCGCAAAGAGGCTATCTGCTGGCGCAGGAGCAAGGGGCGATGATGGTGGCAGGCCCATCCGTTGCCCGACGCATCGAGCTGGCCGTGGCTATCGGTCAACGCCATCGTCATTGGGAAACGGCGGTGGTGGAACTTGCCGATATTATTGGTTCCGGGCTGCACGTCAGTGAAGCCGTACCGGCGGCCTTTGGCCTGTTCGCGTGTTGTCCGAATTCTGCCGTAGATGCTATTATCTCCGGCGTTAATATCGGCAATGATACTGATACTGTCGCTACCATGGTTGGAGCGATTTCCGGCGCATTCCATGGCGTGGAGGCTTTTCCCGCCGATTATTTAACGACCTTGGATCGTATGAATCATTTCGATTTGGCACAACTGGCCAGGCAAATCGCAGGGTAGCGAATTCACCCTGCCGGGGACGGTAAAACGTCCCCTGCTGGCGAAGACGTGAGGTGCGCAGTTTGCAGGTTGATAAAACGAGCTTTACTCCGCTTTATAAGCAACTATTTTTTATCATCTGTCAGCAGATTCAGAATGGGTCCTTGCCGTTAGGCAGCCAGCTGCCGACGCAAAAAGAGGTTGCCAGAGCCTATAACGTCTCGCTCATCGTGGTTAAACAGGCCTGGAGCGAATTAATCAATGCGGGCATTATTTCGTCCCAGCGCGGAAGCGGATCGGTAGTGTGCTCAGTGCCGGAGGGAGTGAGCTACGGCCACACGTTTCGCGGCATTACCAGCGATCTTCAGGATGCCAGCGTCGAGATTGAGAACCGTATTCTTGAGATTGCGCCGCGTCGCGCGCGTGACGCTCAGGCAGATGGTTTGAGCCTGCCCGCCCATCATCATTATCTCTATATCTCGCGTATTCGTTGCCTGAATAATCGTCCGTTTAACCATGAAAAGATCTATCTCGATCTTAGCTTCTTTCCCGATCTGCAGCTCACGCCAGAGGCGCTGGAACATACGTCGCTTTATTCGCTATTAAACGTCACCAGTGACTCGGCGATTGAAAAGGTTGAGGCGATCTTACCTTCCCCCGACCTGTGCGAAAAACTGCAGATCGCGGCGAATAAACCACTATTATCCGTCGCCAGACAGACGTTTCAGGCCGGGCATAACAGCCCTTTTGAATATTGCCGTTATTACGTGCTGTCGGAATACTTTGGCGAAATTCATTATCACTAATCTGCCCGCACCGGTGTTGTCATAACCCCACTATATCTGGCGTTTACCTGTCCTGTTGTCCGTCGTATTCTTGCTGAAAAAAACGACAGGAGACAGGTATGTCGCTCTGGTTTTCCCACCCTCTGTTCCTTCCCTCTATCATCGTCGGCATCACTATTCTCCTCTGGGCGACCTCTTTACTACCGGAGTTTATGACCGCGCTGCTGTTTTTTGCCGCGGCGATGATCGCCAAAATCGCGCCGCCGGAGGTGATTTTCGGCGGCTTTGCCTCATCGGCGTTCTGGCTGGTGTTCAGCGGCTTTGTGCTGGGGATCGCTATCCGCAAAACCGGACTTGCGGACAGGGCGGCGCGGTCGCTTTCGTCGCGGCTGACCGACTCCTGGCCGCTGATGGTCGCCAGCGTGGTGCTGCTCAGCTATGCCTTGGCGTTTGTGATGCCGTCCAATATGGGACGTATCGCGCTGCTGATGCCGATTGTGGCGGCAATGGCCAGGCGTGCCGGTATTGAAGAGGGGACGCGCCCGTGGTTTGGCCTGGCGCTGGCGGTGGGGTTCGGTACCTTCCAGCTGTCTGCCACCATCCTACCCGCCAACGTCCCGAATCTGGTGATGAGCGGCGCGGCGGAGGGATCATATGGTATTCACCTGAATTACCTGCCCTATTTACTGCTGCATACGCCGGTGCTCGGCTGGCTCAAAGGCGCTGTGCTGATTGCATTAATATGCTGGCTGTTTCCCGGAAAACCGCACCCGCCGCGCGACATGACGCCGCTGCCGCCGATGAGCCGCGATGAGAAGCGCCTGGCGTGGCTGCTGGCGGTGGTGCTGACGCTCTGGGTGACCGAAAGCTGGCACGGCGTGGGGCCGGCCTGGACGGGGCTGGCGGCGGCGGTGGTAACGCTGCTGCCGCGGGTCGGCTTTATCAGCGGCGAGGAGTTTTCCAGCGGCGTGAATATCCGCACCTGTATTTACGTTGCCGGCATTCTCGGGCTGGCTATCACCGTGACCCAAACTGGTATCGGCGGCGTGGTGGGCAATGCGCTGCTGCAGATTATGCCGCTGGATAAAGAGAGTCCGTTTACCAGCTTTCTCGCGTTGACCGGCATTACCAGCGCGCTGAACTTTATCATGACCGCCAACGGCGTACCGGCGCTGTATACCACCTTCGCGCAGAGCTTCTCCGATGCGACCGGCTTCCCGCTGCTGAGCGTGATTATGATTCAGGTGCTGGGGTACTCCACGCCGCTGCTGCCGTATCAAGCGTCACCGATTGTGGTGGCGATGGGGCTGGGGAAAGTGCCTGCAAGGGCGGGAATGCTGCTGTGTATCGCGCTGGCGGCGGTGAGCTATTTGATTCTGCTGCCGCTGGACTATCTATGGTATCAGGCGTTGGGGAAACTATAGCGGGGTAAAAAACCCGGCTTGCGCTGTGCTGAGCCGGGCTACAAATATTGCAGATTTCTGGTCAGTAGCCCGGTTGCGAAGCGCGACCGGGGGTAGCCTTTAAAGCGAATTACGCTTTTTTCGCGGCTTCTGCTGCTTTAACGATCACCGCGAAAGCGTCAGCTTTCAGGGATGCGCCGCCAACCAGCGCGCCGTCGATGTCCGGCTGGGTGAACAGCTCCGCTGCGTTGCCCGCGTTAACGGAACCGCCGTACTGGATGATCACTTGTTCAGCCACTTTCGCATCGGCTTTCGCGATGTGATCGCGAATGAATTTGTGCACCGCCTGGGCCTGAGCCGGGGTAGCGGATTTGCCGGTACCGATCGCCCATACGGGTTCGTAAGCGATAACCACGCCTTCGAAGGCCGCCGCGCCCTGAGTTTTCAGAACGGCGTCGATTTGACGGGCGCACACTTCTTCGGTTTTGCCCGCTTCGTTTTCCGCTTCGGTTTCACCGATGCACAGAACCGGGATCAGACCCTGCTCTTTCAGTACCGCGAATTTTTTAGCGATCAGCTCGTCGGACTCTTTGTGGTAGGTACGACGCTCGGAGTGGCCGATGATGATGTACTGAGCGCCGATGTCTTTCAGCATTTCAGCGCTTGTTTCGCCGGTGAATGCGCCGGACAGGTTCAGGTCAACGTTCTGCGCGCCCAGGTGAATGTGGCTGCCGGCAGCGGCTTGTTTCGCCAGGTCGATGTACATTTCAGGCGGAGCAATTGCAACTGCACAGCCGGTCACGCCAGCCAGTTCGGTACGCAGGTTCGCGACCAGTTCGTTTACCATGTGGCGGCTGCCGTTCAGTTTCCAGTTACCCATCACTAAAGGATGTCGCATTTTTATTCTCCACGCTTCAAAGCGAATTAAGGAATATAGCCGCCCCCGAGGGCAGCATGGTCTGTGAAACAGTATAGAGATTCATCACTGGAAAGGCTTTGCTTTTTGTCATTTATTGTTGTTTTCCAGCGTTTCAGATAGCGCCAGCTTAATCGGTTCAACAGCGAAGGTCAGCCCCTTTTCGCCGTTGTCCGCCACCACATAGCGCACCGCGCCTTCGGTTTCGCTGAAGTAACGTTTGCCTTTTCCGGCGGTCAGCAGTTTTTGCAATTTTTGCTGGCTTTGCGTCTGACTTAGCGTGGGCACAAAAGCGCGCATCACGGCGCTCATATACTCCAGGGCCCTGGCTTTCGCCGCTTTCTGCTGTGGCCCCTGAATCGGTAGCCAGGTTATTTGCATCGATTTAATTTTGAGGGTTCCACGTTCAAGCGCGGTCGACGCGTAGAGGTTCTCATTGATCTTGGTGGCGGCGCGGGTCAGGTTCGCCTGGTCTTTGCTGGCGGCGACGGCGCGAAATTCATTGAGCGTTAGCTTCGGGTTATCGCGATTGAATTTTTCCCGAAACTCGCTGATGGAAATATCAAAGACCGGCGCGCCGGAGAGAAGATAGGGTGCCGTAGCGCTGGCGTCTGACTCGGCGGACAACGCCTTTTGGCCAACGGATAACGCCGCCAGCCCAATCAAACATAAGGTTGCCCACTTCTTCATGCCCATCTTCCCTTTTTTTATCTGCTGACGATTAAAACGAGAACCGTCACGCTTGTCAAAAAGTCACGCCTTCAGGGTAAACTACGTCGGTGATGATGATAAGGAATAAAACATGACCCTACAGCAGTGGCTATTCTCAATTAAAGGGCGGATTGGACGTCGCGACTTCTGGATCTGGATCGCTATCTGGATAGTGACCATGAGCGCGTTGTTCACGCTGGCCGGCAGTAATCTTCTTAATCTACAGACGGCGGCTTTTATTCTGGTGTGCCTGCTGTGGCCGACGGCGGCGGTGGCTATTAAACGCCTGCACGATCGGGGTAAATCCGGGCTTTGGGCGCTGCTGATGATTCTGGCGTGGATGCTGCTGGCGGGCAACTGGTCAATGCTGCCTGGGGTCTGGCAGTGGGGCGTCGGGCGGTTTATACCGACGCTGATTATCGTCATGATGCTGATCGACCTGGGCGCGTTTGTCGGCACCCAGGGCGCGAATAAGTTTGGTAAAGAGACGCTGGACGTGCGCTGGAAAGCGGAATCCTGATTACCAGTAGTGTTCGGCGGTCATATGACCCGGTCGGCGACGCAGGTGCTTGCTCATCTGCCGGGTCTCTTTCAGCAACTGCTGAGTGTCGCGCACCATCTGCGGGTTACCGCACAGCATAACGTGGCTGCTCTCGGCGTTCATCGGCAGGCCGACGGCCTCTTCCAGCGCGCCGGTTTCAATCAGGAACGGGATGCGCCCCGTGAGCATGCCCGGCGCGGTTTCCCGGCTCACGACCGACTGGATGCGCAGCTTGCCCGCATAGCGCGCTTCCAGCGCCTGCATCTGCGGCAGATAGCTGAGATCGGCGGCATATCGCGCGGCGTGCACCAGTACCAGGTTTTCAAAACGATCCAGGTCTTTCCCTTCTTCGAGAATCGACAGGTACGGGCCAATCGCCGTGCCGGTAGCGAGCATCCATAGCGTGTCGCAATCCGGTACCTCTTCCAGGACGAAGAAACCGGCGGCTTCGCTGACAATCTGCACTTCGTCGCCCGGCTTCAGTGCCGCCAGCCGTGGGCTGAGCTTGCCCTCCGGAACCGTCACCAGGTAGAACTCAAGATCGGGATTGCCGGGGGCGTTGACGTAGGAATACGCGCGCTGCACGCGTTCACCGTCAATGTCCAGGCCCAGCTTGGCAAACTGACCTGCAGTAAACGGCGCAACCGGTGCGTGAACGGTGAGGCTAAACAGCGCATCCGTCCAGTTTTGAACTTTTACGACTTTGCCTGTAACCCAGTTTGCCATAGCGTCTCTCCTCTCAATCCTGTTAGCGTATCTTCACCGCGACGAAAGCAGATTTCCAGCCCGAAAAGGCTGGAAAGCTCTATTGATCAAATGTTTTACAGGATGTGCAGCTGGATATCCGGATCTTTGCGATCGAGATAATGAATCGACTGAATACGGCGAATTGTGCGGGATTTGCCGCGGATCAGCAGGGTTTCGGTGGTGGCCATATTGCCTTTACGGGTGATACCGTCCAGCAGATCGCCTTTGGTGATGCCGGTCGCCGAGAAAACGACGTTGTCGCTGCGCGCCATATCGTCCAGGCGCAGCACTTTGCCGGCTTCAATGCCCATTGCTTTGCAGCGTTCCAGCTCGTTTTCGCCGATGCGGCGGTTCTCTTCGCTGTCGCCCTTCACGTGGTGACGCGCCAGCAGACGGCCGTTCATATCGCCGTCCAGCGCGCGGATCACCGCTGCGGAAACGACGCCTTCCGGCGCGCCGCCGATACCGTACATAACGTCAACTTCGCTGTCCGGCATGCAGGTCAGAATAGAGGCGGCAACGTCGCCGTCGGGGATGGCGAACACGCGCACGCCCAGCTTTTGCAGCTCAACAATGACGTCGTCATGGCGCGGCTTGGCTAAGATGGTGACCGTTAATTCGCTCAGCGGCTTATTCAGCGCGCGGGCGATGTTATGCAGGTTCTCCGCCAGCGGCAGGTTCATATCGATGGTACCTTTCGCCCCCGGGCCGACAATCAGCTTTTCCATGTACATATCCGGCGCGTTCAGGAAGCAGCCCTTATCGCCTACCGCCATGACCGCCAGCGCGTTGGCCTGGCCCATCGCCGTCATGCGGGTGCCTTCGATGGGATCGACGGCGATATCTACCGCATCGCCGTGGCCGGTACCGACGCGCTCGCCGATGTACAGCATCGGCGCTTCGTCGATTTCGCCTTCGCCAATCACAATGGTGCCGTCGATGTTGATCAGGTTGAGCATAATGCGCATGGCGTTGACGGCGGCGCCGTCGGCGGTGTTTTTATCACCACGGCCTAACCACTTGTAGCCTGCCAGCGCGGCGGCTTCGGTGACGCGCGAAAATTCGATGGCCAGTTCTCGTTTCATAATCCACTCATCTGAATAAAAATTATGCGCAGCGTGGCGAGATGACGTTCGCGCTACGCGTTGGAATAGCGTTCGGTTTCCGGCATCCAGCGCTCAATCAGCGCCTGGGCCTGCTGGGGATAGCGTTCGTGAATATGGCGGGCGATGCGCTGAACTTCCGGGATCATGGCCTGATCGCGCAGTAAGTCCGCGACTTTAAATTCTGCGTTGCCGGTCTGGCGGGTGCCGAGCAGCTCGCCGGGACCGCGAATTTCCAGGTCTTTCTGAGCGATGACGAAACCGTCGTTGCTGTCGCGCAGAACCTGCAGGCGCTTCTGGGCGGTTTTTGACAGCGGCGATTTATAGAGCAGCACGCAGTGGGAGGCTACCGCGCCGCGCCCGACGCGGCCTCTGAGCTGGTGCAGCTGCGCCAGGCCCAGACGCTCCGGGTTTTCGATGATCATCAGACTGGAGTTGGGCACATCCACGCCGACTTCAATCACCGTGGTGGCGACCAGTAGATGCAGCTCGCCCTGCTTGAACGCGCTCATCACCGCCTGCTTCTCGGCGGACTTCATGCGCCCGTGCACCAGGCCGATATTCAGCTCCGGCAGCGCGAGCTTCAGCTCTTCCCAGGTGGCTTCCGCCGCCTGGGCTTCCAGCAGATCCGACTCTTCAATCAGCGTACAGACCCAGTAGGCCTGACGACCTTCGTGGGTGCAGGCGTTACGCACGCGGTCGATAATATCGCTGCGTCGGGTATCCGGAATGGCCACCGTGGTGACCGGCGTACGGCCCGGCGGCAGTTCATCGATGACCGAGGTGTCGAGGTCGGCATAAGCGGTCATCGCCAAGGTACGCGGAATCGGTGTGGCGGTCATAATCAGCTGGTGCGGATGAAAACCCTGCTGTTGGCCTTTTTCCCACAGCGCCAGCCGCTGATGGACGCCAAAACGGTGCTGTTCATCGATAATTACCAACGCGAGGCCGTTAAACTGGACCTGCTCCTGAAAGATGGCGTGGGTCCCGACAATCATCTGCACCTGTCCGCTGGCGATAGCCTGCTGCTGCGCCTGGCGCGCTTTGCCTTTTTGTTTGCCCGCCAGCCAGCCCACCTCAACGCCCAGCGGTTCGAACCAGCTGCGGAAGTTATTGGCGTGCTGTTCAGCCAGCAGCTCGGTCGGCGCCATCAGCGCCACCTGTTTGCCGTGGGCGATGGCGCGCAGGGCGGCAAGCGCGGCAACCAGGGTTTTACCGGAGCCCACGTCCCCCTGCACCAGACGCATCATCGGCACGTCCAGCGCCATATCGCGCTCGATTTCAGCCGTGACGCGCGCCTGCGCGCCGGTCGGCGTAAAGGGGAGGGAGGCCAGCAGCTTGTCTTTTAACGTGTCGTTAGCGCTAAGCGCGAGGGCGTGATAGCGCTGGGCGCCTGCCCGCAGCGCCAGCATGCTGAGGTTATGCGCCAGCAGCTCTTCCAGAATTAAGCGCCGCTGGGCCGGATGTTTACCGCTTTCCAGCTCGCTAAGCTGTAGCGTGGGCGGCGGGCGATGCAGGGTGCGTAAGGCGTCCGGCAGGCTCATCATCCCCTGGGCCAGCTCCGGCGGCAGCAGCTCGGCGATCGCGCAGGTTTCAAGCAGCTCCAGCGCCTGGTCGGTGAGCTTGCGCAGCGTAGCCTGCTTGATGCCTTCGGTGGTGGGATAAACCGGGGTCAGCGTTTCCTGTAAATCAGGCGTACTCATATCGCCCTGAACCCGATATTCCGGGTGGATCATCTCCGCTCCGTGCTTACCGCGCTTCGCTTCGCCGTAGGCCAGCACGCGGCGCCCGGTTGCCAGACTGTTTTTCATCGCCGCGCTGAAGTTAAAAAAGCGCATGGTGAGGATGCCGGAGCCGTCGCTTATCTGGCAGGTCATCATCCGGCGGCCGCCGAAAGTGATATTGCAGTTGAGAACTT
Source organism: Klebsiella sp. M5al (assembly GCF_002090195.1). Taxonomy (NCBI): domain Bacteria; kingdom Pseudomonadati; phylum Pseudomonadota; class Gammaproteobacteria; order Enterobacterales; family Enterobacteriaceae; genus Klebsiella; species Klebsiella sp. M5al. Next base: position 5,692,962 of record NZ_CP020657.1, on the reverse strand, counting down.
CGCCTTCAACGGTGGCGTAAACGCCGGGCAGCAGTTCGCCGATTTGATACAGATGGGTGCGGTCTTCGTAGCGTAGCGGCAGGTGCAGAAGCAGATCCTGCACTGTGTGAAGGCCGATTTTCGCCAGTTTACTGCTCTGGGCCGCGCCTACGCCCGTCAGGGAGTTGAGCGGCACCGCATCCAGCAGACGGCCCTGCATGATTACTTCGCCGCCTGCATGGTGGCCCACCACGCGGCATCGGCTTCGACTTCGCCCTGCTCGTTGACGTGGGGGTAGGGAAGACCTTTGCGTTTTGCGACCCTCGCCAGCACCGGATAGCCGCCTTCAAACAGCAGACGCTGTTGGTCTTCTTCCGGCAGCATGCTGTTTTCGCGCTGGTACATGCCGGCGTTCTGCCGCTGGCGCTGGGCTTCGTAGAGGATAAGCGCCGAGGCGACGGAAACGTTCAGCGACTGCACCATGCCAGTCATCGGAATGATGATGTCCTGGTCCGCCAGGTCTAACGCTTCCTGCGTAATGCCGGTTTTCTCCTGCCCCATCAGGATACAGGTAGGGCGGGTATAGTCGATTTCACGGAAATCAACGGCTTTATCAGAGAGATGGGTCGCCAGGATCTGCATGCCCTGGCCTTTTAAATGCGTGACGGCCTCGCCAATAGTACGGTGGGTTTTAACCTGCACCCAGCTATTGCTGCCGGCCGCCGCAGAGGCCATGGTACGCATATGGCTACCCGGCCAGATAGCGTGCACTTCATGCACGCCAACGGCGTCGGCCGTACGAATGACCGCAGAGACGTTATGAGGTTTGTGGACCTGCTCCATGCAGACCGTCAGGTCAGGCTGACGCCTGGCGAGCATCTCGCAGATACGCGCATAACGCTGTGAATTCATAATACTAGTTTCGGTTACGGGTGACTTTTATCACATCCGGCATGACGCGAATTTTGCGCATAATATTCGCCAGATGTACGCGATCGCGTGCGGTGAGGCGAATAAAGGCGCTATAAACGCGGCCATCTTTCTCTTCCGTATTCAGGCTTTGGATATTGGAAGAGGCGGTGTTGATCGCGGCGGTAAGATTCGCCAGGGCACCCTGATGGTTGAACATGTCCACCTTGATTTCGGTGATAAATTCCTGCGCCGTCTCTTTGTCCCACTCGACCGCCATAAATTTCTCCGGCTCTTTCTGATAGCCGCGAATGTTACGACAGGACTCATGGTGGATGACCAGGCCTTTGCCAGGACTGACGTGCGCAATAATCGGGTCGCCGGGGATCGGACGGCAGCATTTGGCAAAGGTGATCAGCACGCCATCTGCGCCTTTAATCGGCAGATGGTTATGGCCGATAGGCGCCGGCTGTACAGGCACGGCGGTAGTTTCACCCTGCTGCAGGTTTTTTGCCACCACGACGCTCATGGCGTTGCCGAGGCCGATTTCGGCCAGCAGATCGTCAAGGGTTGTCAGCTTCATGCGCTCAAGTTCACGCTGAATATTCTCTGGCGGAATCTCCGCCAGCTTACGGCTACCGCCGAGGGCGTGGTTGAGCAGGCGGCGTCCGAGGCTAACGGAATCGTCGCGCTTGAGGTTTTTCAGCAGCTGGCGAATTTTGGCGCGCGCTTTCGAGCTGACGACAAAGTTCAGCCACGCGGCGTTCGGGCGTGCGCCCGGCGCGGTGATGATTTCCACCGTCTGGCCGCTGGAGAGCGACTGCGACAGCGGATACGGCTGGCGGTCGACGCGCGCGCCGACGCAGGCATGGCCGATATCGGTATGCACCGCGTAGGCGAAATCCACCGGCGTCGCGCCAGCGGGCAGTTCGACAATGCGCCCTTCCGGGGTGAAAACGTAAATCTCATCCGGGAACAGATCGGATTTCACGCTCTCAATAAATTCAAATGAACTACCGGCGCTCTGTTGAAGCTCCAGCAGGCTCTGCATCCAGCGCTGGGCGCGGATTTGCGCGGTGGTGCTGCTCTCGCCGCCGTGCTCTTTATAAGCCCAGTGCGCCGCCACCCCCATTTCCGCCATCTGGTCCATGTCTTCGGTACGAATTTGTACCTCAACCGGGACGCCGTGCGGGCCGATCATCGAGGTGTGCAAAGATTGATAGCCGTTCGCCTTTGGAATGGCAATGTAGTCTTTGACGCGACCCGGACGCGGCTTGTAAAGGCTATGCATCTGGCCAAGCACGCGGTAGCAGGTGTCGGAATCATGGACGATGACGCGGAAGGCGTAGATATCCATAATCGAGTGAAAGCGCTGCTCTTTGAGCACCATCTTGCAGTAGATGGAGTACAAATGCTTTTCACGACCGCTTACTCGACAGGGAATTCCCGCTTCCTGCAGGCGCCCTTCGATTTCGGAGAGGATTTTTTGAATCATCTCTTTACGGTTGCCGCGTGCCGCTTTAACTACCTCTTTAATAACGCGGTAGCGGTTAGGATACAGCGCCTCAAAGCCCAGCTCTTCGAGCTCGGTTTTGATGTGATGAATACCTAAACGGTGCGCCAGAGGGCTGTAGATTTCCAGCGTTTCGCGGGCAATGCGGCGGCGCTTATCCGGGCGCAATGAGCCCAGCGTGCGCATGTTGTGGGTGCGGTCAGCAAGCTTGATAAGGATGACGCGGATATCCTGCACCATCGCCATAATCATTTTGCGAAAGTTTTCGGCCTGGGCCTCTTTCTTGTCGCGAAACTTAAGCTTATCAAGTTTTGACACCCCCTCTACCAGTTCAGCAACGCTTTTACCAAAAAGCTGCTCCATGTCCTGGTAGGTGGCGGGGGTATCTTCTATCACATCGTGCAGCAGAGCGGCCATCAGCGTTTCGTGGTCGAGTTTCATCTCGGCCAGGATACAGGCTACCGCTACCGGGTGCGTGATATAGGGTTCACCGCTTGAACGTGTCTGGCCCTCGTGAGCGTCACGTGCAACGAGATAAGCCTGCCGAAGACGTTTAATTTGCTCTTCGGGCAGGTAATTTTGAATCAGCTGATTCAGGCTTTCAAACAGATACAAGGGCGACCCGCAGTGTGATTAACGACGACCTTCAGCAATAGCGGTAACGGCTTGTAATTCAGCGGCTTCCTGCTCTTGCTGTTCCTGGCGCTCACGAACGTCGAGGATCTTGTTGTTGATCAGACCTTCTTCGATTTCGCGCAGTGCGATAACGGTAGTTTTATCGTTTTCTTCCGGTACCAGCGGATCCTTTCCGCCTACCTGCATCTGACGAGCGCGACGCGCGGCGACCAGTACCAGGTCAAAACGGTTACCAATTTTCTCTACAGCGTCCTGAACAGTTACGCGTGCCATACTTAAAATGCTCCACAGGTGAAGAAATGACTGGGCATAATACTGAATGTGGGTTCAGTCTGCCAACAGTTTGGTGATTAAAGCGCCATGTCGCTGCTTTTGGCGGCTCATGCGCAGACGTTCGGCGCGAATAATAATTTTCAGATCGCTCAGCGCGGTATCAAAATCATCATTCACAATCAGGTAATCATATTCCGCGTAATGGCTCATTTCTGCAACTGCCTGCGCCATACGTTTCGCGATAACCTCTTCGCTGTCCTGACCGCGGCCGCGCAGGCGACGATCAAGCTCATCTTTTGACGGCGGCAGAATAAAAATGCTGCGCGCGCCGGGCATTCTGTTGCGGATTTGCTGCGCGCCCTGCCAGTCAATATCGAGGAAGACATCGACGCCGGTCGCCAGTACCTGCTCGATAGTTTCGCGCGAGGTGCCGTAATAGTTGCCAAAGACTTCTGCATGTTCAAGAAAAGCGTCTCTGCCAATCATCGTCCTGAATTCGTCGTGATTCACAAAGAAATAGTGTTCACCGTGCACTTCACCCGGGCGCGGAGCGCGTGTGGTATGCGAAACAGAAACCTGAGAGTCGTACAACGGTTGGGTTTTTAATAAAGCCTGAATCAGGCTGGATTTACCCGCGCCGCTAGGGGCGGAAACAATATAAAGCGTGCCTTGAGCCATGAGTGTCTTTTGTATGTGGTGGTCGAAATAGAGCTTACATACGAGCCTATTATACACGGCGGCGCAGCGTGACGCAGTCCCTGTCACACTTTTTGCGTTCTTTCTTTCATTTTGCTTGCCGTTTCCCTGATTTCTCCGGGCGTTGCAGAAACAACACAGAAAAGCCGGAAGCCTGCTCGCAGCGTTAAAAATCCCCTCTCGCCGATGAAAATAAGCCTGCGGCACAATCCCCGGTGAGAAAACAGGAGGGCATCGCGATGCAAAAAGGAGTCTGGGCGCTGGTGCTGTGGATGCTGGTGGGATACGGGCAGGCAGCCTGCCCCGCGTGGCCGCAGGCCAAGGCTGAACAGGAAATGGAACGTCTCGGTCAGCGGATAACGGAATGGAATAACGCCTACTGGCAGCAGGGGAGCAGTACGGTAAGCGATGAAGTCTATGACCAGCTTGCGGCGCGGCTGGCATACTGGCAGCGCTGCTTCACCGGCGAGACTCCCGCTCACTCTGCGCTTCCGCCGCTAAGGGGGGATACCAGACATCCGGTGGCGCACACCGGCGTGCGTAAACTGGCGAATCAAGCCGACGTGGCGCGCTGGATGCGTGGCCAGTCCGGCCTGTGGGTACAGCCGAAAGTCGATGGCGTCGCGATCACGCTGGTGTATCGGCAGGGGCGTTTGACGCAGGCCATAAGCCGGGGTAACGGCCTGACCGGGGAAGACTGGACGGCCAGGGTCTTGCAGATCCCCTCAATTCCTAAAACCTCTGACGGCGTACTGGCGAATAGCGTGCTGCAGGGTGAGCTGTTCCTGCTCCGCGAGGGGCATGTACAAAAGCGAATGGGCGGCATGAACGCGCGGTCAAAAGTAGCCGGCATGATGATGCGCCAGGAGGCGCAAGCGGAACTTGATAGGCTGGGCATCTTTATCTGGGCGTGGCCCGATGGTCCAGAGGATATGGAACAGCGGCTGGCGCTGCTGCGGCAGGGCGGCTTTCTTTACAGCACGCTTTTTTCGCATCCGGTCGCGGATGCGCAGCAGGTTGAACGATGGCGCCAGCGTTGGTTGACTTCACCGCTGCCTTTTGCCACCGATGGCGTTGTGGTGCGGCGGGCAAAAGAGTCCGCCGGGCGTTACTGGGCGCCGGGTCAGGGCGATTGGGTTATCGCCTGGAAATACCCGCCTGCCTCGCGGGTTATGGAGGTTCGCGGTATCAGCTTTAGCGTCGGGCGCAGCGGTAAAATAGCCGTGGTGGCGCTCCTGGAGCCGCAGCTGCTGGACGATAAGCGCGTGCAGCGGGTGAACGTCGGCTCGGTATCCCGCTGGTACAATCTGGACATCGGTGTTGGCGATCAGCTGCAAATCAGCCTTGCCGGGCAGGGGATACCGCGCATCGATTCGGTCGTCTGGCGCACGGCTCAGCGTAATAAACCCCAGCCACCGGCGGCGCGTTTCAATGCCTTAACCTGCTACTTCGCCACCCCCGAGTGCGCGGAGCAGTTTCTCTCGCGGCTGGTCTGGCTCTCATCCCGATCGGTTCTCGATATTGACGGCGCGGGGGAAGCGCTATGGCGAACTCTGCACGATGCCCGCAGCATGGAGCATCTCTTTTCATGGCTGGCGTTTACGCCGGAGCGGCTGCAATCCATCCCGGGCATCTCTGCGCAGCGCGGGCAGCGGCTGTGGCATCAGTTTAACCTTGCGCGCGAACGGCCTTTCCTGCGCTGGATACAAGCAATCGGCGTGCCCATACCGAAGATGGCATTTGCCGGGCTGAAGGAGGATGACTGGCGACGGATGCAGGATCGCAACGAAGAGCAGTGGCGACGCCTGCCGGGTATCGGAGCAGAACGAGCGCGGCAGCTGGTGACGTTCTTACATCATCCGGATGTTGCCGCGCTAGCGAAGTGGCTGAGTGGGCAACGCGTTCCGGGATTCTGAAAGCACTAATGTGCGCTATGGTTGTAATTAAATACCGGCAGGCCCAGCTTCCAGCGCAGCGCCAGCATGCGGGCGGTAAAGCCGAACAGCAGGGTGGAGATAACCACCACATCGTGATTGCTGACGTAATGCTGGAGCGCGATATAAAGCACCGCGGCGGCGAATGATACCCCGGCGTACAGCTCTTTCTGGAACACCAGCGGGATGCGCTTGCAGAACATATCGCGCAGCACGCCGCCAAAAACGCCGGTGATCACAGCGGCAATGGAGGCGATGACCGGGCCCTGGCCCATATCCAGCGCGATCTGGGCGCCAATGATAGAGAACACGATCAGGCCGAGCGCATCAAGCACCAGGAACAAGCGTCGCAGATGCGGCATCACCGGGGCGGCAATCGTGGTCAGGACCGCGGCCACGGCAACAATAATGACGTACTCGGGGTGTTGTACCCAGCCAAGCGGATAGTGGCCAAGCAGAATATCGCGCACCGAACCGCCTCCGAGGGCCGTCGCGGTAGCGATGATAATGACGCCAAACGTATCCATACGGCGGCGCCCGGCAGCCAGCGCGCCGGTCATGGCTTCCGCCGTAATCCCAATCAGATAAAGAATATGAAGCAGCATAAATCCCCCACGGTGATGGCGGAAGGTTAACGATTTGTGCTCAGGATCACGATTGAGTTTTTCTAAAGTGAATGTCTTTAACCAGATTTATGTAATGTTTGTATTGCCTATGTATCCTGTTTTTAAACGTTAATATGTCATTTTATTATTTAATATAGATTAGAAAAAGTAATGATGAAGGCGCTGGCGTACATCTCTAGCGAATACGTAATGAATACCTAATGTTTAATTCCCGACCTTTATCCTTTTATTTTCCTCCTTCAGGGCCTGAGAAAATGACTGCAGCCGCTGGCAATAAAAACTCTTTCACCCGCCTGATTGCCGTTGTGCTGACGGGGATACTGGCCGGTCTGTCAGGTATGGTTCTGGCGCTGATTTTACACGCGATTCAGCACCTGGCTTTTGGCTACAGCCCTGGGCAGATCGTGAGCGCGGAGTCGTTTCTACAGGGCGTCACGGATTCCTCCTGGCCTCGTCGCATCTCGGCCATTGTGGCGGGGGGAGCCATCGCCGGGTTCGGCTGGTGGCTGCTTGGACGCTATGGGCAGAAGCGGGTTTCAATTGCGGCGGCGGTGGCTAACCCTTCCGTGCCAATGCCTGCGGGTACCACAACGATTCATGCTCTGTTGCAGATCGTCACCGTGGCGCTGGGCTCTCCGCTTGGTCGCGAAGTGGCTCCCCGGGAAATGGGCGCGCTGGGGGCGGGGATGGTGGCGCGTAAGCTGGGGCTGACGGCGGATGAAACCCGAACGCTGGTTGCCTGCGGCGCCGGTGCGGGCCTGGCGGCGGTGTATAACGTCCCGCTGGCCGGTGCGTTATTCAGCCTTGAGGTCATGCTGCTGTCGTTTAGCTGGGAAAAAACGCTGGCGGCGATTATCACCTCGGCGATTGCCGCGTGGACGGCAACGCTCGGGTTAGGCGATGAATCGCAATACCATTTTGCTTCCGACATCCTGCCGCATTCATTTGTCTGGTGGGCGGTTATCACCGGCCCCATTCTTGGCGCCGGGGCCTGGCTCTTTCGCAAAGCGACCAGCACGGCGCGTTCGCACGTCCGAAGTAACTGGCAGATGCCGGTTTTCTGTCTGCTGGCGTTTTCCCTGCTCGCCGTCCTCAGCCTCTATTTCCCTGAGCTTCCGGGAAACGGTAAAGGGCCTATGCAGCTGGCTCTCAACGATGAACTGGGTTTCCCCGGGGCGGCGATGCTGCTGGCGCTAAAAATGGTGGTGATTCTGGCGGTGCTGCGCGGCGGCGCGGAAGGCGGCCTGCTGACGCCTGGGCTGGCGGTCGGCGGCATGACCAGCCTGCTGCTGTGCATGCTCTGGCAACAGCTGCTTCCCGGGGGAGATTGCGCCAGTTTTGCTCTCGTCGGCGCGGCGGCGTTCCTCGCTGCATCCATGCAAATGCCGCTAACGGCGGTGGCGCTGGTGATGGAGTTCACCCACATGGATCACAGCTATCTGGCTCCCACGCTGCTGTGCGCCGCAGGGGCGTTTTTAACCTGCCGGATGCTGGATAAAAACTATTTCTTCTGAAACGCAGCGAAAATAAAAGGCCATGATTTACCATGGCCTTTTGTCCGAACGTGATGTGGCGGGCGGGAAACCGTTACTCGATGTTCTGGATCTGCTCGCGCATTTGTTCGATAAGCACTTTCAGCTCAATGGCGGAGTTCGTCACTTCAGCATTGATAGATTTAGACGCCAGGGTGTTCGACTCGCGGTTGAACTCCTGCATCATAAAGTCGAGGCGGCGACCGACCGCTTCTTTCTTCTTCAGGATATTCCACGTCTCTTTCACGTGCGCTTCCAGACGATCCAGTTCTTCGGCGACGTCTATACGCTGCGCCATCAGCACCAGCTCCTGCTCGAGGCGGTTGTTTTCCAACTGCACTTCCGCATCTTCCAGCTTGGCAACCAGACGCTCGCGCTGCCACTGTAAAATTTCCGGCATATGGGCGCGCACTTTAGCCACTTCGGCCGTCACGCCGTCGAGACGCTGTTCGATCAGCGCTTTCAGCGCCTGGCCTTCGGTTTCGCGGGCGACGATAAAGTCATCCAGCGCGCCGTTCAACGCGCCCAGGATTTCGGCGGTAATAGCGTCCAGATCCTGCTCATGAGCCGACATTACGCCAGGCCAGCGCAGAATATCGACCGGATTGATTTCGCCTTCGTCGCTCTGCATTTTGACCCAGTTGGCGGCGTTAACCAGCTGCTTTGCCAGTTTTTCGTTGAGGATCAGCTCGCCCTGCGCGCTCGGGTCTTGCTCAAAACGCAGGGTACATTCGACTTTACCGCGGGTCAGACGGGAACGAATACGTTCACGCACCACGGGCTCCAGGCTACGGAACTGCTCCGGCAGGCGGAAGTAGGTTTCCAGATATCGTTGGTTTACCGAGCGCAGTTCCCACGCGGCGCTACCCCATTCACCCTTGATTTCACGCCGGGCGTAGGCGGTCATACTGCGGATCATAGACGTTCCTGTTTTTAAAGGAGAGTGGGGTGGATTATAGCTTTCGAGGCCTTATCAGGATAGGAATAAGCGCGCATTATCCGTATAATGCGCAGCCACATTCGTTTCAAGCCGGAGAACACCATGCGTCCAGCAGGCCGTAGCGCTAATCAAGTGCGCCCAGTAACCCTGACCCGTAACTACACAAAACACGCAGAAGGCTCCGTGCTGGTCGAATTTGGTGACACGAAAGTATTGTGCACCGCTTCTATTGATGAAGGCGTGCCGCGCTTTCTGAAAGGCCAGGGCCAGGGGTGGATCACCGCGGAATACGGCATGCTGCCGCGTTCTACCCACACTCGCAACGCGCGTGAAGCCGCAAAAGGTAAGCAGGGCGGGCGCACCATGGAAATCCAGCGCCTGATCGCGCGCGCGCTGCGCGCTGCAGTTGACCTGAAAGCGCTGGGTGAATTCACTATCACGCTGGACTGCGACGTACTGCAGGCCGACGGCGGCACTCGCACCGCATCGATCACCGGAGCCTGCGTGGCGCTGGCCGATGCGCTCAATAAGCTGGTTGCGGCCGGTAAGCTGAAAACCAACCCGATGAAAGGGATGGTGGCGGCGGTCTCCGTAGGCATCGTGAATGGCGAAGCGATTTGCGATCTGGAATACGTTGAGGATTCCGCGGCGGAAACCGATATGAACGTGGTGATGACCGAAGATGGTCGCATCATCGAGGTGCAGGGAACGGCGGAAGGCGAGCCGTTCACTCATGAAGAACTCCTCACCCTGCTGGCACTGGCCCGGGGGGGTATCGAATCCATTGTCACGACGCAGAAAGCGGCGTTGCAAAACTAGTTTTTAAGGCGACTGAGAAGTCGCCTTTTTTTTGTCCGTAGAAAAGTAAGATGAGGAGCGAATCCATGAAACCGTATCAGCGCCAGTTTATTGAGTTTGCGCTTAACAAGCAGGTACTTAAGTTTGGCGAGTTTACGCTGAAATCCGGGCGCAAGAGCCCCTATTTCTTCAACGCCGGCCTGTTTAATACCGGGCGCGATCTGGCTCTGTTAGGCCGTTTTTACGCCGAAGCGCTGGTGGATTCCGGGATTGATTTTGACCTGCTGTTCGGCCCGGCCTACAAAGGTATTCCGATTGCCACGACCACGGCGGTCGCGCTGGCGGAACACCATGACCGCGATCTGCCTTACTGCTTTAACCGTAAAGAGGCGAAAACCCACGGCGAGGGCGGAAATCTGGTGGGAAGCGCTCTGCAGGGCCGCGTGATGCTGGTGGATGATGTTATCACCGCAGGCACCGCGATTCGGGAATCGATGGAAATTATCCAGGCCAACGGCGCGGAGCTGGCCGGCGTGCTGATTTCTCTTGACCGTCAGGAGCGCGGGCGCGGCGAAATCTCCGCGATTCAGGAAGTTGAGCGCGACTACGGCTGTAAAGTGATTTCCATCGTGACGCTGAAAGACCTGATTAGCTATCTGGAAGAGAAGCCGGAAATGGCTGAACACCTGGCGTCAGTTCGCGCCTATCGCGAAGCGTACGGCGTATAAACCGCGGCCCGGCAGGCGCCGGGCTGATTTAAGCCGCTACGCTAAGAGCTGCAGGATATCAACGCGGATAAAGTTCCTGTGGGAAGAGATGCAGCCTTTCTGGCTGCATAGAGACAGGCGATAATTACTTCAGCTGGGCGGCGACCAGCGGCCAGCGGGCGTCAAAATCGTCCGTCGGGCGATATTTAAACTCGCTGCGCACAAAGCGCGACAGCATCCCTTCGCAGAAGGCCAATAGCTGGCTGGCCAGCAGGGCCTCATCGACGGTAAAGCCTTCGCCTTCGCGCATTTTCTTTTCCCGCATCACCTGACGCAGCTGAACTTCAATACGCTCGAACAGCTGATTGATACGGCCCTGAAGCCGGTCCTGTTCAAACATCAGCGCATGGCCGGTCAGAATTCGTGTCAGCCCAGGATTACGCTCGCCAAACCCAAGAATCAACAGAACAATCAGCCGCAGGCGCGCTGAGGTGTCTTTTTCATCTTTTAAAATCAAATTGATGCGCGTAATCAGGCTGTCTTCAATAAATTCAATCAGGCTATCAAACATGCGGGTCTTGCTCGGGAAATGCCGATACAGAGCCGCTTCGGATACGCCAACGGACGCCGCCAGTTTCGCTGTGGTAATGCGCTGACTCCCATCGCTGGATTCAAGCATTAGCGCCAGAGATTGAAGTATTTCTTCGCGACGATTCCTTTTCGCAGTTTGTTTTTCTGCCATGTTTTAAAATACCCCTGAAAAAGCACTTGTCAGGCAGGCACCCACAAAGCGACCGCAAGCTGTGGCCTGCGGTGATGTTATTGCATTAGTGCGCTTTGCGATGCTGGTTCCACTTCATCCTTCAGGCTGCCCTTTTGTCGGCGACGCCCCGAAAGATTTTTTCTATCGCCGGGCTTATTGACGCCCTGAGTGACCGAAGCCGCCTTCGCCGCGATCGGTGGCGTCAAAATCTTCCACCAGGTTAAATTCCGCCTGCACAACAGGCACAAACACCATTTGCGCGATACGCTCGCCGGGTTCGATGATGAAGCTCTGCTGGCTGCGGTTCCAGACGGAAACCATCAACTGGCCCTGATAGTCAGAATCAATCAAACCGACCAGATTACCCAGTACGACACCGTGCTTATGGCCCAGCCCGGAGCGCGGGAGAATGACCGCGGCCAGAGAAGGATCGGCAATATGAATCGCCAGGCCGGTCGGCACGAGAGTGGTTGCGCCGGGAGCCAGCTCTACGGCGTCATCGAGACAGGCTCGCAGGTCAAGTCCGGCGGAGCCGGAGGTGGCATAGGTCGGCAGCGGAAATTGCTGACCAACGCGCGGGTCCAGAATCTTAACGTCGATTTTTTTCATCATAACGGGTAACGATCTCGTCGAGTAATAATTGGCCCAGGAGTTCCTTGCGCTCAAGTGGTAAGCGCTTATCTCCCTCCTGCCAGAAAAGGTGTAATGCATTGCTGTCGCTGTTAAATCCTTGATTTGGCTGTGAAACATCATTGGCGCAAATCAGATCAAGATTTTTGCGGGCTCGCTTTTGCCGTGCGTATTCTTCCACATTATTTGTTTCGGCGGCAAACCCAACGACGTAAGGGCGGTTGGCCTTAAGCGCAGCGACCCCTGCGACGATATCCGGATTTTTAACCATTTTCAGGGTTAATTCATCACCTTGTTTTTTAATTTTTTCTTCGGCGATGGCGACCGCACGGTAGTCGGCGACTGCCGCACAGCCAATAAAAATCTGCTGTTGAGACGCGCTATTTTGCACCGCGGCTTCCATTTCCAGCGCTGTGGTGACATCAATTCTGTGTACAAACGGCGGCGTAGGCAGCGAAACCGGGCCGCTCACCAGCGTAACGTTCGCACCGCGACGCGCGGCGGCGGCGGCAATCGCGAAGCCCATCTTACCAGAACTGTGGTTGGTGATATAACGCACCGGATCCAGCGGCTCGCGGGTGGGGCCCGCGGTAATCATGATGTTCAGATGTTGCAAATCTTTGACAGGAGAGAAATGCTGCGCGGCCATATCCACAATGGTCAGCGGGTCGAGCATCCGCCCTGGGCCAATATCGCCGCAGGCCTGGCTGCCGCTGTCCGGGCCCCATACCAGCAGGCCGCGGGCGGCGATGACGCCAAGATTATGCTGGGTGGCGGCGGCGCGATACATCTGCTGGTTCATGGCGGGCACGACGGCGACCGGTGACGGCGTAGCGAGACAGATCGTCGAGACGAGATCGTTGGCCATGCCTGCCGCGATGCGGGCGATTAAGTCGGCGGTGGCGGGGGCAAGAATGACCAGATCAGCCCATTTCCCCAGCTCAATATGGCCCATCGCCGCTTCGGCGGCCGGGTCGAGCAGGCTGTCGGATACCGGATAACCGGACACCGCCTGTAAGCTTAACGGCGTAATGAAGGCTTTTGCGGCTTCCGTCATGGCGACGCGGACATCCGCGCCGCGGTCACGCAGGCGGCGCACCAGTTCCGGCGTTTTATAGGCGGCAATGCCGCCGCTCACGCCAAGAACGATCTTTTTACCAGCCAGACTCATCATGATTTTTTCCTGTTGCGGTACACCAGAATTCGCGCATCTTATCACAATCCTCACGGCATCGTGTGCCTGGTAGAGATTCACTTTGCGAGGCGCCACGCAGGGATAAAACTTGCGTATCGGCGGCGCAAAAAGGCTGTGCCAGGATAGCGCGGAGTAGGAAGGAGAGGCCGCGATGGAAATACAAGAATCCCTGATGCCGAGGGAAAAGATGCAGCGCTACGGTATCGAAGTTTTGTCGGATATTGAACTGTTGGCGCTATTTTTACGTACCGGTACCCGCACGCAGGATGTGATGACGTTTTCGCGCGAGTTGCTGCAGCGTTTTGGCTCGCTGTACGGCCTGTTATCGGCGGAGGAGTCGCAGTTTGCCGAGGTGGAAGGCATTGGCCTGGCGAAATATGCGCAGCTAAAAGGGATCGCTGAACTGGCGCGACGCTATTTTAGTCTGCGAATGACCGAAGAACCCTCGCTGGTTACCCCATCGATGACGCGAGAATTTCTGCAAAGCCAGCTGGCCGACGAAGAGCGCGAGATCTTCATGGTGATCTTTTTAGACAATCAGAATCGGGTATTGAAACATAGCCGACTTTTTTCTGGTACTCTTAGCCACGTTGAGGTGCATCCGCGAGAAATCGTACGCGAAGCCATCAAAGTGAACGCCGCAGCGGTGATCCTGGCACATAATCATCCATCCGGTAGTCCTGAGCCGAGCAAGGCCGACAGGTTGATTACCGAAAGAGTGATAAAATGTTGTCGATTCATGGATATACGTGTGCTGGATCACCTTGTTATTGGCCGCGGAGCGTACGTATCTTTCGCTGAACGCGGCTGGATTTAGCCCCGATCGCGCGATCCATCGGGATCTTTGTCTGTTCGGGACTTGAGCACATCGCCGAGTCAGCGTATACTACGCCACCTTTGAGAATCTCGGGTTTGGCATTTGGGCCTGGCAATCGAGAGTTCGCTTAGAACTGCGATGACCGGGCTGTAAAGCCTGACGAGGCGCCAATACCCCATACGAAGCTCGAGCTAATTTGATTTTTGGAGAATAGACATGTCCCGAGTCTGCCAAGTTACTGGCAAGCGTCCGGTGACCGGTAACAACCGTTCCCACGCACTGAACGCGACTAAACGCCGTTTCCTGCCGAACCTGCACTCTCACCGTTTCTGGGTTGAGAGCGAGAAGCGTTTTGTCACCCTGCGCGTATCTGCTAAAGGTATGCGTGTTATTGATAAGAAAGGCATCGATACAGTTCTGTCCGAACTGCGTGCCCGTGGCGAAAAGTACTAAGTACTTAGAGGAAATAAATCATGGCTAAAGGTATTCGTGAGAAAATCAAGCTGGTTTCTTCTGCTGGTACTGGTCACTTCTATACCACCACGAAGAACAAGCGTACTAAGCCGGAAAAACTGGAACTGAAAAAGTTCGATCCAGTTGTCCGTCAGCACGTTTTATACAAAGAAGCTAAAATCAAATAATTTTAGACTCCTTGTACAGAAAAACCCCGCCCCGGCGGGGTTTTTTGTTTTCGCTTTACACTCATCCTGCCTCCGAAATATATCCCGCTCTTCTTTTTTATTGATAATCATTAACCATATGAATGAATTGGTTTTTCTTGTCTTACCAGCATGGGGTGTTTATCCTGCCGGTACAGAAAACCACCGACAGGGATTGTTATGACGTCTTTAATTCCGGATGTTTCATTTATCGATAATAGTGAACAGCGTACGCCTTTGATTTTAGTCCTTGACTGCTCAGGCAGCATGGACGGCCAGCCAATCGCCCAGCTAAATCAGGGGCTCAAGCTGCTGGAAGAAGAACTCAAGCATGATGTGATAGCCGCCAAACGCGTTCGCCTGCTGGTGATTAAATATGGCGGTTACGACGAGTGTCAGCTGTACGGCGACTGGTGCGATGCGATGGATTTCACCGCACCTGTTCTTGAAGCCAACGGCTTAACGCCTACCGGGCAGGCCGTCAGCATGGCGTTAAGTGAAATTGAAGCTGAAAAGCAGCGCCTGAAAGCAGCTGGCGTACCCTATACCCGGCCATGGCTGTTTTTGATGTCGGACGGCGCGCCAACGGATAACTGGCAGACGGCGGCCCAGGAGTGCCGCGAGGCGCAGGCGGCGAATAAGGTTGCCGTATTCCCGATAAGCGTGGGTAGCGAGGCTTCCGAATCGATGGGTCACTTCAGTCGTAGCGGTATAAACGGCGTGAAGCAGCTAAAAGGTTTGCAGTTCCGCGAGCTGTTCCTCTGGCTGAGCGCCAGCATGCAGGTAGTTTCGCAGTCTACCCCTGGCGGTAAAGCACAGCTGCCGCCGACGGATAGCTGGTCAGAAATTTCGGTCTGACGCGATGAACTGGCGCGTTTACGCTTCGTCGGTCATTGGCAGCAGCCACCGACAAAATAACCTTCCTTGTCAGGATGCCTTTTGCTACCGCAATTTGGGCGATCGTCTGGTCGCCGCCGTATGCGACGGCGCAGGCTCAGCCGCTTATAGCGAACAGGGTGCGGTTTTAGTCGCCCGAGAGCTGGCCGAACGGCTGGCGAAATTCACCGCCGCGCCTGATGAACAGCAGCTGGCGACGCTGATAGCGAGCGTGCGTGAGGTCGTTCTGCTGGCGGCGCAGGAGCGAGGGCTTTCCGCAGGCGATTTTGCCTGTACCGTTGTGGCCGCATGGCTCGGGGAAACCGCCTCAGTGGTGCTGCATATCGGTGATGGCGTCGCGGAGTTGAGCATCGACGCTGAGCAGCACTTCTCGTTACCTGAAAACGGTGAATACGCCAACCAGACCTGGTTTCTCACCAGCCACGACTGGCGCGAACATTTACGCATCCGTCAGTTTGCTGGCAGAGCCACGCAACTGGTGATGATGTCCGACGGCGTGCAGCCGTTTGCGCTAAACCAGCGCGGCGATGCGCTATTCTCCCCCTTTATGGACCCTGTTTTGCGTTATTTGCCGCAGGTCTCTGAGGTTGAAGGGAGTGAGGCGATACGCGCCACGCTTGACGACCCGCGCACCTGGGCGATAACCGGCGATGATAAGACGCTTCTGGTAGCTCTGCGTAATGAAGCATAAAAAAGCCCCTGGGTGTTATAACGAGCAACGTCGCGCGGTACGCCTGGGAAAACTGATTAAGAGCGGCGGCGCTGGCAGCGTCTATTTTCTGGCGGATGACCCTTCCCGCGTCGCGAAAATCTATCATCCCAATATCGATACCGGCTATTACCAGCGCAAGCTTAGCGCCATGCTTGCGCAGCGCCCGGAAATCCCCGCGCCTGCTGACGGTGAAGCGATCGTCCAACTGGCGTGGCCTGACTATTTGCTCTTCGACGAGCGCAAGCGGGTTATTGGCTTTGTTATGCCGGTGCTCGATACCCGGCGCACTATTGAGCTGGAGTATATTTTGCAGTCGCGGCAGGCGAAGGCGCAGAATCTGCCGGAGGGGATTGGCGCCAAAGTGAGCCTGGCCTGCAACCTCGCCACCCTGGTCTCGGCGTTACACGCGCGCCAGCACCGGGTTATCGACATGAAGCCGGTCAACCTGCGTTTTTATCGCGACAGCCTGTACATCGCGCTGCTTGACTGCGATGGCTTTAGCATCCAGGGCGAGGGCGAGCGTTTCCCGGCCGGGCAGTTCACGCCGGATTACCTGGCGCCTGAGTTCCAGCGCATTGGCCAGGTGCCGGGCGAACAGGAAGAGGCTCAGGACCGCTTCTCGCTGGCGGTGATTATTTTCCAGTTGCTCAACCACGGCATTCATCCCTATAGCGGCCGCGCGCAGGCGGCAAAAGTGCCTGATGATTTACCCGGTCGCATCGCCGCCGGTTGCTACGCCTACGGCATCAATGCCGCAAAGAATATCTCTCCGGTACCGGCCAGTACCCATCACCTGCTGCCCGCTGGGCTACGCAAGCTATTCGATCGCGCCTTTAGCGATTCGCCTGCCCAACGTCCTTCCGCCGATGAATGGGCGAAGATCCTGCGTCCTTATGCGCTACGCAGTACGCAAAAAATTGTTCTCTGTAGTAAGAAACACCAGCATTTCGCCGGGATGCCGTGCCTGGTCTGCGCACGTGAAAAACAGGTTGTTGAGGGCGTAAAACAGGCGAAGCAGCATAAGCGGACACAAACCGTTAGTCCAAAGCCTGCGCCCGCAAAGCGGCAGCCTCGCGTGGCGCCAGCCGCTGCGGTACCTCGTCAGCCAACTGGGCCGGGGCCGTTAACGCTGCTGTGGCGCAATATGCGCAGCAAAGTTCCTGCATTTGTTTGGCATGGCGCGCTGGCTGTGATTAGCACGCTGGTGATGGCCATATTAGCGCGTAATTTTACCCAACTGAGCGGTCCCTGGCATGCCTGGTACGATAATGCGGCGTTAATCCTGATTTTTGTCTGGATAGCCGTGATGGGGCTGCTGGCGATTCTTCGGAGTAAGCCATAAATGATTACGCCGAAGTTAAAACACCTGCTGGTCATCTTGTCTTTGATTGCGCTTTTTGTCGCGCCGAATATGGTGCTCTTTCTCTGGTCTGCACCCTTTATGTTGGTGGATAAGCTTTCGCTTTTACCGGCGGCGCTGAATGCTCCCCAGCGTTTATTGCTCTACGGCCTGTGGCTAGGGGGAACTCTCTACTTTTCCGCCCTGATGTGGGTGGCGATTACCCGGCGCAATAAAGGCTATCTGATTGCTGCCGTGGCGCAGATTGTTTTTGTTATCGGTATCACCTTATTCAATGTCCCAATTGGCGAGCAAAACCAGCGGCGCTGGCAGAGTATGAATCAGCTGGCATCGCCCGCCTGGGCGGATTTTCTCTATGACCGTCATGCCCGTTTTATTCAGATAATCCTGCGTGGGGAACCGTTTAATCAGCACAAGATTGTCGAGCAATTTATCGCGCAGAAAAAGCCATTAGCGGAGCTGCCGCTTGGCTGGAGTGAAAAAGATGCCGCCGCCGCGGATGCGCTCTGGCAGCAGGCACTGGGCTATCGCGAACAAGAAGCGAAAGCATTACCCAAAATAACGGATTATCTCAGCTGGATGCCGGACCGTGGCGATCTGACGCTGGCCGCGGCTATCCTGACGCTGACAACGGATGCGGACAAATCGCGGGCGGAAAGAGCCTTTCGGCAGGCAATCGCCATTGCGCCGGAAAACTCTGACGCCTGGCTGGGTTGGGCGTTAGCGCTGATCCAGTCCCGCGATAATGAGCGGGTGCGAAATTCGCAGTTTCAGGCGCTTACGCAAAGCATTACGAGCGGATTATTGATGGCGGAGGGCCTGAAGGATAGCTCGCGCCAGCCTGCGCTACAGCAGCGGTTAGCGGCGTATATCGCGCAAATGCCGTCTGACGACCGGCAAATCCTACATATTCTGCAGGCCAGAATGCAGACGCGCTCCTGTGATTTGCCATTGGACCGGTATGCAACGGAAAAAGGCGAAGGTAGCAAGGTGCTGCCTTTATCGAAATCGATCGTGTTTAAAGAAGGCCCCGTGCGTGGCATCAGCACAGTTAACGAGCACTTTCCGGGGCACGTCAGCATTGAGCCAGAAAGATATGGGATCGGCAAAGAGACGGTGCCGCCGATGCTCTACCCGGCGATAAATAAATATATCAAGTCGGCGACGACGGTACTCTCGCTGGATACAGACGCCAGCGGCGAGCTGTTAAACGTGGTGGTTGAGTGCAGCAGCGGCGTTCCCGAGTTTGATAAAGCGGCGCTCCACTACGCGCCGCAGTGGCGTTTTCACTCTAATCGGCAGGGAAAGCGCCTGCTGATGCCGGTGACCTTTATCAGCGATCGCCTGTCTCCGAATGAACACTATCGGGAAATGGAATCACGGGCGATGCGTATCTCACGGCTGGCGGCCCGGCATAATAAACTTGGAATGGAAGCCGCCGCGCAAGAGATGGCCGCTCAATTCACCCGGATGAAAGCGCTTTTTCCGCAGAAGAAACTGAGCGCGGAAGAGGCGCGCAATTTACAGCTTATCTACTTCAAAAAACGAGAAAAAACGACCAAAGGCAGAATAGAAGGTTTTACCGAAATGACCGAGGCGATGGAAGCGCTGGTCGAAACGCATCCCTACTATGCGCCGTTATTGAAGGATTTGGCGCTGAGAAAGAGCTATGTTTCCTTTGACGAGAAACGGGCGACGTGGGCGCAACTGCTGGCGCTGGCTCCGGAGGATCCGCAGGTGTGGATGGGGTGGGGCAGCCTGTGGGCCGAGCGCGATCCTGAACTGTACATCGGCGCAATGATCTACTCCCTGTTGCTACAGCCACTCGCCGAGGATACCGAGCAGAAAATAGCGAATATCAAAACTAAGCTACTGATGCGGGTTGGCATGGGCGAGCGTAATGCGATTCTTTCGGCAAAAGTGTACGCGGATTATGCTGATATCCTCGGGGAAAGAGCGAAAGGTGAAGAGACCGCAAAAGCCGGGGAAATCTTGCCGGCGAGCAAAAAGCTGGACCGCCATGAAACGCTCGTTCCCTTTGACCCGCCGGTGAGTATGACGGTTGATATCGACAAGAATGCGGTGTTGAACGCGTCTTTCTTCGGCGTTGAGTGGAAGGCGCCGCAGATGCAGGGCGATAAACGGACTGAGCTTACCGTTGATATTGATAAAAACGGCGCGCCGACGCTGGTGCTGGTGAGCAAAAGCAGCGAAGTGGAACAGTACGATGCGCGGGCGGTCGATATGCTCTGGCGCTGGAAGTTCAAACCGCAGCCCGATGGCAGGCAGATAACCATCGGCGTGAATTTTCAGCACTAGTCGCGTCGCGGCCTCCTGAACGAGGTAAAATAGCGGCGCCTGCTGTTTTAATATGAGAAAAATATGCCTGAATTACCTGAAGTAGAAACCAGCCGCCGCGGGATTGAACCGCACCTGGTTGGCGCCACCATCCTGCACGCCGTGGTGCGCAACGGACGCCTGCGCTGGCCGGTTTCCGAAGAGATCTATCGCCTGAGCGACGTTCCGGTGCTCAGCGTGCGCCGCCGTGCCAAATACCTGCTGCTGGAGCTGCCTGACGGCTGGATTATCGTCCACCTCGGCATGTCCGGCAGCCTGCGTATCCTCAGCGAAGAGCTGCCCGCAGAGAAGCACGATCACGTAGACCTGGTGATGAGTAACGGCAAGGTCCTGCGCTATACCGATCCGCGCCGCTTTGGCGCCTGGCTGTGGACCAAAGAGCTGGAGGGCCATCCGGCGCTGGCGCATCTGGGGCCGGAGCCGCTGAGCGATGAGTTCAACGCTGATTATCTCCAGCAGAAGTGCGCGAAGAAGAAAACCGCGATTAAGCCCTGGCTGATGGATAACAAGCTGGTGGTTGGGGTGGGCAATATCTACGCCAGCGAATCGCTGTTTTCGGCGGGGATCCATCCCGATCGTCTGGCGTCCTCGCTGTCGCGCGAAGAGTGCGAGCAGCTGGTGAAAGTGATTAAGCTGGTCCTGCTGCGCTCCATCGAACAGGGCGGGACGACGCTGAAGGATTTCCTGCAAAGCGACGGTAAACCGGGCTATTTCGCCCAGGAATTACAGGTTTATGGCCGCAAGGGCGAGCCGTGCCGCATTTGCGGGACGCCGGTTATCGGCAGCAAGCATGCACAGCGGGCGACGTTTTATTGCCGCCAGTGCCAGAAGTAAGGTGCGATGGTTGCGTTGATCCCGTCTCGCGCTGCGCTTGGTCCGGTAGCCCGGACAGATGCGCAGCATCGCCTCCGGGAAGAGCCCCGAAGGCGCAGGATTACAGCTTCTTCAGCAGCGCCTGGTGAACGTTAGCGGGCAGGAAGTGAGAGACGTCGCCCTGGTGGCGCGCCACTTCTTTTACTAGCGAAGAGGAGATAAACGACCACTCTTTGCACGGCATCAGAAACACGCTCTCCAGCGTCGGCATCAGATGACGGTTCATATGCGCCAGCTGCATCTCATATTCAAAATCCGCCACCGCCCGCAGGCCGCGAATCAATATATTGGCCTGCTGCGCGCGGGCGAAATTAGCCATTAAATCGCTGAAGCCGATAACCTCAACGTTAACCAGATGCGCCGTTGCCTGGGTGGCCAGCGCGATGCGCTCGTCGAGGGTGAACATCGGCTTTTTGCTCGGGCTGGCGGCGATAGCCAGCAGCACTTTATCGAACATGCTGGCCGCGCGGGTGACGATATCAATATGGCCGTTGGTGATAGGGTCGAAGGTTCCCGGATAGATCGCTTTTGTGCTCATAATGATACTTTCTCCGAGTAGCCGCGGCTCAGGGCCCACAGCTCGGTGTATTTATTAAACGTGTATTGCGCGTTGACTACCGCCAGCAGCCAACCTTGCTTTCCATCCAGCACGCCGCCGCGCAGCAGCAGCGTTTTAACAAAGGCGCCCAGCGTATGGCCGAAGATAGCGGCCAGCGAGGTCTTCTTCCCTCTTTGATGGCGCTCCTGCGCCCAGGCGGCGGCGTAAGCCAGCTGCTTTTGCTGAAAGCCGGAAAAATCGCGGCAGGTCAGATGCAGCAGATCGCCCGCGAGTTCGATAACCTGCGCGCCCTGGCCGTCGAGAGATTCGTGAACCAGATTATCGTTATAGCGGTAACGGTCGCGTTCGTACAGGCGCATCACGCGGTCGGGGTACCAGCCGCTGTGGCGCATAAAGCGGCCAAGAAAATAGTTGCGGCGGGCGATGCTGTATATCGCCCCGGCTTTCGGCGCGGCCAGCACGCTGCGGATGGACTGCGCAAGCTCCGGGGTAACGCGCTCGTCGGTATCGATCATCAGCACATAGTCGCCGGTGGCGTAGTCCTGGGCGCGCTGACGCTGAATGCCGTAGCCCTGCCAGTCGCGGTTGATATGTACCTGAACGCCCAGGCTGCGGGCGAGTTCAACGGTGTTATCGCTGCTGCCGGAATCCAGCAGTACTATCTCATCGGCCCAGCTTACCGAGGCCAGACAATCAGGCAGCAGATCCGCCGCATTTTTGGCGATCATCACGACCGAGAGGCGAGGCGACATCAGTGGCTCCGCTGCGGCAGGTAGGGTTGTAGTAACTGTAGCAGACGGGAGAGGGCGCCCTGGTTTTGGTGCAGGACTTCCACCGCGTGACGGCCGTACCACAGACGGTAATCTTCATCGGTCAGCAGGTTGGAAACCTGCGTCACCAGCGAATCGGCGTCGGTCACGGTAATCAGACCGTCGTCCTGCTGCAGCTTGGCGCAAATATCTTTGAAGTTGAAGGTGTGCGGGCCCATCAATACCGGAATCGCGTGAGCGGCGGGCTCCAGCGGGTTATGACCGCCGCGTTCCACCAGGCTGCCGCCGACAAACGCGAGGTCGGCAATACCGTACAGCAGCATCAGCTCGCCCATGGTATCGCCAATCACCACCTGGGTACTGTTCGACGGGATTTCGCCGGTACTGCGCAGGGTGTAGCTCATTCCCGCTTTCTGCACCATCTCGCGGGCGTCGCCGAAGCGCTCCGGGTGGCGAGGGACGAGGATCAGCAGCAGGTTGGGGAAACGCTCGAGCAGCTTTTTATGCGCCTGAAGAATAATTTGTTCTTCGCCGTCGTGGGTGCTGGTGGCAATCCACACCTGGCGGTGCGGCGCCCACTGGCGGCGTAGGGTGATGGCGCGAGCCGCCAGCTCGGGGGTGACCGAAATATCAAACTTCAGGCTGCCGGTGACCGCCAGCTGATTGCGTTTCAGGCCAAGGGCGATAAAGCGGTTAGCGTCTTCTTCGTTCTGCGCGGCGATAAGCGTAATGCGGCTCAGCAGCCGACGCATAAATTTACCCAGCTTGGCATAGCCTTTCGCCGAACGTTCGGACAGACGAGCGTTAGCGATCACCAGTGGGATTTTACGCTTGTGCAGTGTGGCGACCATGTTCGGCCACAGCTCGGTTTCCATCACGATAACCAGCTTTGGCTGAACGGTATTGAAGAAGCGATTCATCGCGCCGGGCAGATCGTAAGGCAGATAGACGTGATGCACGTCTTTGCCAAAAGCGGACATGGCGCGCTCAGACCCGGTTGGCGTCATGGTGGTGACGGTGATCGGCAGATAGGGGTAACGGTGGCGTAGCGCGCGCACCAGCGGGATAGCCGCCAGGGTTTCGCCAACGGAAACGGAATGCAGCAGGATGCCACCCGGTTCTACCTTGTTCTGGCAGAAGCCATAACGTTCCTTCCAGCGTTTACGATAGGCAGGGGCCTTACGGCTGCGTAACAGCAGTCGCAGCCACACCAGCGGCTGAATGAGGTAAAGTAGGGCGGTATAAAGCAATTCCAAGCGATTTATCCGTATTTATGTTTTTGCGGGCAAATTCTAAGCATTTAACCCGCGTAAAGCTATCTCTTTGGCGGAAACTAAGGGATTCAGTATTAAGCCGCGTCGCGATAGCGCTTGATGCGCAGATAGCGGCGTCCAAGACGCCAGCGTAGACGGAACGTACGGGCGTTTTTCCAGATCAGGCGCCAGATGCCGCGGTCGAAAAACTCTTTAATGATAATATGCTTTTTTGACTCATCTTTCATGCTATCGAAGGTATGAATAATTCCCAGCCCCTCTTTGGCGATCTGCCAGCGGCAGGCGGAAATATCGCGAACCTTATCCGGGTAGCGCTGGTTGATGGCGTCCAGCATCTCCAGAATCTTCATGTAGTGGCGCGCTGAACGCATCAGCGTGTCATCGTTGTCCGGTTTATGCGACACCGATTCCGAGTGAATATAGTAATCGTAGAACTGCTCGCTGGTGTACTGCACGCGTTCTGCCGCCAGCAGCACTTCGGTGGTCCAGGGGATATCCTGATGACGCAGGCCAGGCTCAAAATGGAAGCGGTGGCTCGCGATAAATTCCCGGCGATAGATATTCAGCCAGGTGACGTGCAGGAACTTACGAGAATCCAGCGCCTGCTTTAACCAGACGTGGCCGGGCAAAACGCCGGTCGACTGCAGCCGGTCCAGCGGGAAAATGGGATGGATATCTTTTTTCGTCTCGTAGACGTAGCGGCCGTTGCAGGTGGCGACGTCAAGATTGCCCTTTTCCGCCATTTCCAGAAGCGTACGGTACATGCCCGGGTAAAGCTTATCGTCGATATCCGGGAAGGTCAGGTACTTACCGGTCGCCGCGGCGAGGCCGGTATTGCGCGCCACCGACACGCCCTGGTTTTCCTGCTCCAGCACGATCACGTTTTGCAGGCGCTCTTTCCACTGGTCGATAACCGCAAGGCTGCCGTCCGTCGACCCGTCGTTCACCAGGATCAGTTCATAGCTTTCCAGCTGCTGTTGCTCAAGGCACTCAAAGAATTGCGCAAGGAATTTTTCGCCGTTATAGACGGCGGCTACGATGCTTAGTAAAGGCGTTTGACTCATAACTCATTGATCCTGGTTAAATAACGGCGTCAGGCGCTGCGCAGCTGACGATACTGCTGACAAATCGATGCCACGCTGAACTTCTCCAGCGCCGCTGCGTCGATGGCCGGCGGGCTATGGTAAATGCTTTGCATCGTCTGAGCCAGCGCCGGGCTGTTGAGATCCGCCAGGCCGCGCGACAGCTCGCCGGTGAGGATCTCGGTCACGCCGCCCGGGCAGCGGGTGCTGGCGACCGGCGTATCCAGCAGCAGCGCCTCCACCACCACGTTGCCAAAGCCTTCGCTATCGGAGCTCAGGACCAGCATCCGCGCGCCTTTAATCCACGGCAGCGGGTTTTTCTGGAAGCCTTTAAACAGGACGCGATCGGCAACCTGTAGCTGCTGCGCCAGCTGGCGCAGGCGCTGTTCTTGTTCCGGTTTGCCCTGCCCCAGCAGCACCAGTGGCGCGTCGATGCCGCTTTGCGCATAGGCCTCAATCAGGCGGTCGTGACGTTTGCCGGGGTGAAAGCGGCCGACGTGGATAATATAGTCGCCGTCGGGGCGCTGGCTGGGTTCTTCAGCCGCGGCGCGCAGGGCGGCGATATCAAACGGGTTATAAATAGTTTTCAGCTGGGCGGGGCGAATGGCGAACTGCTCAACCAGGTCTTGACCGACCGCATCGGAGACGGTGACGACGTTGCGTCCCTGATAAACGCGCCCGATCTTCTGCTTTTTCATCCAGCGGTCAAAACCGCTGCGATGTCCGAGATAGGAAGTCGAGAACACGCCGTGCAGGCAGAACCAGACGTTGCGCCCGTTCAGCAGGCGGCTGCGGGAGACGATGCGGTCGGTTTTATGCAGATTGGAGAGCACCAGTTCGAAACGGCCCTGCTGTTCTGCTTTCTCGATTGCCGTATCAAGCTGGCGCGCGCGCCGGGATAGCTCGGTGAGTTTGCGCCAGGGTTTGCGGCAGCGGTCGGCGATGACCTGATAATCCAGCCCCGCCGGTAGCGGATACTCGCAGATGTCGCGCAGGGAAAAAAGCGACACCTGTTCGCCCTGGCTAAGAAAATGCTCCGCCAGCGTCAGCACCACTTTTTCCGCGCCGCCGCCGGGCAGGCCGTCGATAACAAACAGTATGCGCATCGTTATTTCACCAAATCCTGATAGAGGGAGAGCAGCTGCGCCGAGAGCCGTTCGCTGGTGCAGGTCATGATCCGCTCGCGGGCGCGCTGGCCTTCTGCAGAACCCAAAGCCCGAGCGGGCAGGGCGTTAACCGACTCCTGCAGGGCCGGGATATCCAGCGCATCGCAAACGTAGCCGTTGCTGCCCTGAACGATAAACTCCGCGCCGCCGCAGCCGGTAGTCGTAATCACCGGCAGGCCGCAGGCCATCGCTTCGAGAATGACGTTGGGGAACGGATCGTACAGCGTCGGCAGCAGCAGGCCATCGGCCATCTGGTAGAACGGCAGGGTTTCCGACTGCATACCGAAAAAGCGCACCCGTTCCTCGCAGTTCAGCGTTTTCGCCAGCTGCTGGTAACGACCCTGCTCTTTATCTTTGCCCACCACCAGCAGGTAGCGATTGGTCGGGGCGATGGCGCGGATCGCCGCATCCAGTCCCTTGCGCTCAAAGCCGGAGCCGACGTAAATCAGGCAGGTCGCCTGGATCGGCAGATTCCATTTGGCGCGCAGCGCGACGAAGGCTTCTTCCGTCGGCGGCAGAAAACGCTGGTTATCGATGGCGTTATAGATGACGTGGATTTTTTCCGCCGGCAGGCCGAAGTCTTCAATAATCTCGCGTTTAATCATCTCCGCGTTGCAGATAACGCCGCGCAGGTGCGAGTCCTGGTACATTTCGCGCTCGGCCTGCATCACATAGCGATGGTAGCGGTCGGCAAACAGCAGGCGGCTTTTCCAGCCTGGCAAAATGCGCGAGCGCTGCTGCAGCCAGCGGCGGTGTACGCCATCTCCGGCACGGTACAGGTCGCAGCCGGGGATGCGCTCATGGCTTTGCACCAGGTCAAATGATTCGCGCTGCCAAAGCTGGCGGGCGGCGTCGGCAAACCCACGCTCGCGGCTGATCCGCCCCCACTTGCGCGGATTGCAGATGTGGATGTTCCACTCGGGCTTCACCGGCCCCTGCCACTCGCGAGTGATGACGTTCAGTTCAAGATCGCTGTCGTCGAGGGCTTCCAGCGCGCGGGAGACAAAGCGTTCCGCGCCGCCGTCCGGGCGATACTTCTGGCGTACCAGAGCCAGCCTGAATTTACTCATGCCAGTACCTTTTTCGCCGCCGCGATAACCGCGTCGGTGGGAATTAAATCGAGATAACGTTCGTCCGTGCCGGTATCGATATCATCAGGGTCAGGAATAGCGCCGAAATCGCCTGCCCAGATAACCTCGCCCTGCGCCTGCCAGGGACGCCAGAAGGTGAGCTTGGAGGGGCCGAAAAGCGCGACCAGCGGCGTACCCAGCGCGGCAGCCATGTGCATTGGCACCGAGTCGACGCCGATAAATAGACGGGCATGATCGATGACGGAGGCCAGCTGGCGCAGGGTGAGCAGCCCGGCGAGGGAGTGCAGGCGAGCATCGGGGCAGCCCGCCATAATGGTGTCGATCATCTGCTTCTCTCTGGCGTCAGGGCCGGAGGTCAGCACGACCGGGTAGCCTGCGTCAGAAAGCGCGTTAATCAGGGCGCTCATCCGCGCTTCGCGCCAGCACTTAAAGAACCAGCGGGAGGTCGGCTGAATGACGATATAGTTATCCTGAAATTCTTCCGGCAGCAGCGCGCGGCTGGCGCGCCAGTCCTGATCGCTGTAGCCCATCTTCGCCGGCGCGTCATCAATAGCCAGCCCAAGCGGCGCCAGAATCGACAGGTTCTGCTGCACGGTATGCTGCTGGTTATGCTGCTCAGTTGAGGCGAGGGCGGTATGGCAAAAACGCCAGGCCGGATGACGACGTTTCGGGAAGTCAAAACCGATGCGGGTGGCCGCGCCGGTCAGTTTGGTGATGATCGCGCTGGGCCACTGATCGGCAAGATTGAGCACCATATCGTAGCGCTGCTGGCGGAGCGTGCGAATCAGACGCCACTCCATCTTTAGCTGATGGCCGGCGCCCTGTTTTTTCCAGCGCCGGTCAATGCCGTAAATGTGGGTGATATCGGTATTCGCTGCGAGCATATCCCGGGTTTCTTCATAAAGCAGCACATCCACGCTGGCGGCGGGATATTGCTGTTTTAGCGCGTGAATAAGCGGGGTTATCAATAGCATATCGCCATGATGGCGCAGCTTGATGACCAGGATTCGCGCCGGGTTCACGCGGCCGGAAGTGCGGGTTTCAGGCGTCATTCTCTGTTCTTCATTCAGGGTCAGGGTTCCGATTCTAGGGGATCAGATAGATTGAGAGAAGCGTTGTCTTGCTCTACCATGACCCGATACGTATGGCCTGAGGACGTTTTCGTGCACAAACCCGCATTTCTCATCACGATTGACACAGAGGGCGATAACCTCTGGCAAAAACATGACAGCATCACCACCGAGAATGCGCGTTATTTACCGCGTTTTCAGCAGCTTTGCGAAAAGTACGGTTTCAAACCGGTCTGGTTGACCAACTATGAAATGGCCATCGACCCGGTTTATATCGAATTCGCTAAGGATGCGATCGCCCGGGGAACCGCGGAAATCGGTATGCATCTGCACGCCTGGAACAGTCCGCCGACCGATCCGCTCACCGATGACGACTGGCGGCATAAACCGTACTTGATTGAGTACAGCGATGCGGCGATGCGGGCGAAAGTCGACTATATGACCCGTCTGCTGGAGGAGACCTTCCAGACCAAAATGGTCAGCCATCGCGCAGGACGCTGGGCCTTTGACGAGCGCTACGCGCGTCTGCTGATGGAGTATGGCTATCTGGTGGATTGTTCGGTTACGCCGCGGGTGAACTGGAAAACGGCGAAAGGCGCGCCGCAGGGCGACGGCGGCACCGATTACCGTCATTTCCCGCAGCACGCCTATTTCCTCGACGAGAACGATATCCGCCGTGAAGGGCAATCATCGCTGCTGGAAGTGCCGATGAGCATTCAGTACAAGCATCCCGCGTGGATGAATAGCCTGAAGCAGGGTTACGATCGCCTGCGCGGTAAAGTGCGCTCGCCGTCCGTTCACTGGCTGCGTCCGATGGGCGGCAACGTCGAGACGATGAAAAAAGTGGTGGAACAAACGTTGACTCAGGGCAATGACTACGTCGAATATATGCTCCACTCTTCTGAGTACATGCCCGGCGGCAGTCCAACGTTTAAAAACGAGCAGGATATCGAGCGTTTATATGCCGATCTGGAGTCTTTTTTCAGCTGGCTGGCGCCGCAGGTGAAGGGAATGACGTTGGCGGAGTATTACCAACAGAAACGCACACAGCGATAAAAGATCACAACCAGGTACCGTATGCGTATCGTGAAGCAGTTTACGCGGAAGAAAAATGCCTTCTTCCGCGAAATTAAGTTTAATTTAATTAACTATCGTTACAGAAATAAAAGCGCGCGCCAGCCCTTTAATCCCGCGAAGATTCAGCATGTTTTATTATTGCGCCTGGATGACAAAGTTGGGGATATGGTCGTGACAACCGGCTGCGCAAAGCTTTTAGCCGACCGGGGCTATAAGGTTTCTGTGCTGACCGGGCCGGTTTGTAAGCAGATGCTTGCCGGCGCGGATTTTCTTGAGCAGGTCTATTTATATCAGCCGCGGATGCCGTTAAATGCGTTGCGCGCGGCAGGATTTGACGCGGTCGTTGATTTTGACGATGTTAAAACCTACGAGCGTTTTAAACTGCTGGCTGATTTGCAGCCCGGCTGCGTTATCGGTTTTAATAAACAAGAATATAAACTTTACGATCACTCCATCCCTTTTCTGGATAGCAGCAGCCATATTTCCGCCCGCTATAAAGCCGTCGCCAGGCTATTTGGCATAGAACACCCTCATTACCACTATCATCTGCCCGGCGATGCTTTTGAGCGGGAAAGAGTTAAAACACTGCTGGCTCAGCAACAGGGTAGCGAGCTCTGCATTGCCATCAACCCGTTTACCGCCTCAACGGATAAAGACTTTTGCCGTCATCAGGTTTCTGCCCTGATTGAGCGCTTATATACGCTCCCTTATAAAATCAGCGTCGTGATGGTCGGGCATAGCGAGAAAATTCGTCAGCTTAATCTGGAAACGGCGCTTCATCTGCCTGATAGCAATATTAATTCAGCGGTTGAGATTGTTCGCCACTGCGATCTGGTGATTACGGCGGATACCGCCATCGTGCATATTGCTCGCGCGTTCGACAAGCCCATGGTGGCGGTTTACAACAAACGTAAACTCAAAGACACCGGATTGCCGGGCTATACCATCTGGGCTCCGGGTTATGACAAGGCCAGACAAATTGTCTGCGAAGAGACTAACGTCGCCGACATGACCATTGACGCGGTCTGGCCGGTGATTAAAGCCCAGGCGGATGCCCTGATCGCCGCTCGCCAGCAGGCATAAATAAAAAGGGCCCGCTGCGGGCCCTTCTCCTTCTCTTAGCGTTTCGCCTTCAGGCCGCCGCTGAGCGCAATGCCCAGCGGTAGCCAAAACAGCGGCCAGCTTTCGCGAGGGTTGCTGATGATAAACATGCCCTGCGAAGCCATAAAAATCAGCGCATAGATAAAAATCGCCAGCCCGTAGCGGCCATCCTGCTGGTTACGCCATGCCTGCCATAACCCTCCGGCAATCACCGCCAGCAGCAGCGCCAGGCCGATTATGCCGCCTTTCAGCAGTGCGCCAAGATAGACGCTGTGGGTGGTGGTGATATGCTCGCCGCTGTAGTTGGTAAAGTTGAGCTCGTAGTCAAAGCCACGACCCAGCCACGGCTGGCTGGCCACTTCCTGGAGCGTATGGTGCCAG
Organism: Klebsiella sp. M5al; assembly: GCF_002090195.1. NCBI lineage: Bacteria > Pseudomonadati > Pseudomonadota > Gammaproteobacteria > Enterobacterales > Enterobacteriaceae > Klebsiella > Klebsiella sp. M5al. Next base: position 5,662,584 of record NZ_CP020657.1, on the reverse strand, counting down.
ATACTGAGGCGCAAACCGCTTTGGGTGCCCAGCTCTTCAAAGCGCGCCAGCAGCAGGTCTCCCGTTGGCGTGAAGAAGAAAAGCGCGCCCAGAACCAACGCTAGCGCGGCGACAATCAGAACATTACGCCGGGTAAAGACGTGCAGGTGCAGGGTGCAAACAAACGCCGCCAGCAGGGCGATAATCGGGCCGCGGCTTTGAGTCAGAAACAGCATCACCAGCATGATCGCCATCGGCACATACAGGAGATGGCTGCCTTTCTCCTTCAGCAGCATGGCGCAAATAAGGATACCGATACCGCAATAACCCGCGAGGTCGATAACGTTCGTCGGGCCGGGATTACCCGGTGATACCAGGCGCTCTTTAAGGACCAGGGTGAAATCGATCGCCATCGTCCAGATGGAGAGCACCGTGATCCCGGCAACGACGCTCAGCAGCGCCAGATGTCGGGTTCGGGGGTCGCCCAGCAGGGTAGTTAGCACCAGGAGATAAAAAAATAAATAGGCGCCGTGCGTCAGCGGCGAGTCGATATGCTGCGGCGTCTGCCCCCAAATGTTGCTCAGGGCATAGTAAACGCAGAATACCACCAGCAGGATATAAACCAGCCACCGCTGGCGGATGCTTTCCGCTAGCGCCTGACGGTTATCGTGGTTAAGCAGTGAAAGCAAAAACAGCAAAATAGATAAATGAAGAAGGTTGTTTGTCCGGGTTGATACGCAAAAAACGGCGCTAAAAAACAGAAATAAAGTGAAGAAAACGGTGTAGCCCTGTCTGGCGTAACTACTTATTTTTAAAGTACTCATCAAAAGAAACCTTTGCGAAAATCGTTTCCGGAACCGCGCTTTCTAAAGAGAAGTTAACGACCCGAATATGGTTTTGTTGCAGCACGTTGGCAGCGTGCGAAAAGGACGGCATGACCAGGTCATCCACCTTATTTGCCAGCCAGGAGGGGAGTTTATCCTGTTCCGTTTCGTAGAAGCGCGGCTGGTTGAAATTACTCATATCCAGACCACTTATCAGAATGGTTTTAAATCCCAGCCACATCAGAATTTGCAGGGCCCAGTAGACCACGGTTCCGGCGTCGAAAATTCCCTGGCGGATATCGGTGCTAAAGCAAATATCCTGCCGCTGCGGGTGAAAGCGTAACGCCGCAACGCCTTTCCAGACCTGCGGTATCGCGCTTTTGGCGACTTTGGGCTGATAAATTTTATAACAGGCGTCTTCAATTAATGCCAAACGACAGCGCAGTTCCGCGCCGTGACGGTCGAGGATTTTGGCGATACCGTGCATGGTGGTGAAGAGCACGAGATCGGGTTGGCTAATCACCGAACGAATCACGTCCGGCTTTTTATCGTAAAACTCCATATCGACAATGGTATAGAGCGAAAATTTAATTTTATCAGAGAGATGCCAGGCGCCATTCACCCCCATCACCGGAACGCTTTTCGGCAGCCGCGTAAAATCAATGCGGCGCGTCGAGGGACCGGTGGCGGTCAGCAGCACCTCGCCCTCGGCACTATCCTTCAGTTCGCTGAGATTAACCAGCGGCACCGTTTTCCCTTTGTATTTCAGGGTGCGGATTTCACCGCTCGCCGCACGCGTGATGTGGGTAAACGGCCAGAGATTTTCGTTATGGCGAAAGGCGCGTCGATGCGTGTAGCGATAGATCTGCTTAAATAATGAACCCATTAAGCCAGTTCCTGAGATTTCAACAGTTGCAGAATCCGGGAGGCGGGAATATCCCCCGTGCTGCTGCCGCTTTCCGGGCGCACCACGTACTGATTTTTACCGTAGCCGCCAATTAGCCCCGGATCGGTCGGGCCGTACAGCGTGAAGTTCGGTTTATCGAGCGCGGCGGTGAGATGGCTCAGGCCGGTGTCGACGGAAACCACCCCGCGCGCGCCTGCCAGTACCTCAGCTACCTGCTCCAGGCTCATCCGCGGCAGGACGTCGACAAAATCGTGCCCCTCCGCCAGGCGCCTGGCCCGCGCTTCTTCATGGGGCGCGCCCCACGGCAGTTTGATGCGTACGCCGCTGTCGGCAAGCAGGGCGATAAGCGCCCGCCAGTTCTCTTCCGGCCAGTGCTTATCATCGCGCGTCGTGGCGTGGAGGAACACCAGATACGCCGCGGCGGACGCGTCATTCTGGCGCAAAAAATGACGGGCGATCGCGTAGTCGCCCTGGGTTTCCGGTTTCGCGTAGCCGAGGCTTTTCGCGAACAGTTCGCGGGTGCGCTCAACGGCGTGCTGCTGTTTAGCAATATGGTAGCGACGGTTGTAAAACAGGCTCGCCAGCGGCTCGCGGGCGGTTTGCCAGTCCATACCGTGCTTCACGCCGCGGGCCAGCCGGGTGACCAGCGCGGCGCTCTTCACCAGCCCCTGGGCATCGATGATCGCGTCGTACTTTTCCGCCCGTACGGCGTCGCGGAAAGCCTTGCGCTCGGTTTTGATCGGCGCGGAAAACCACGCCTTGCGCCAGCGGCGAATCGCCACCGGGATGACCCGGTCAACGGTCTCATGCCAGGAGGGGATCTGTGCGAAGCCTTCTTCAACTACCCAATCGAAACGAATGCCGGGAAAGGCCAGCGCGGCGTCGCTCAGCGCGGGCAGCGTGTGCAGCACGTCGCCCATGGACGAGGTTTTTACGATCAGTACCCGCATCCGCTAGTCTTCCTCTTGTTCCGTTTTTTCCAGCAACAGGTCGTTTAATTCTTCCAGCACGCGCTGCGGCGTAATGTCGATCAAACTCTGATGATAGCCTTCGGCGGCATCGCCTTTACGCACTTTGTGGTAGCCGCTGATCAGGCGGATCACGCGCGCTTTATGCGACAGCGGGGGAGTAAAGTCCGGGCTGCTGGGCCCGTAGAGCGCCACCAGCGGACGGTCCAGCGCGGCGGCGACGTGCATCAGGCCGGAATCGTTGCTGACCACCGCTTTACAGGCGGCGATCAGAATAACGGCCTGCTCAAGCTGGGTTTCCCCGGCCAGATTGCGGCACCATGCCTGCTGTTCGGTATTAAGCGCGGCGAGGATTTCATTGCCCGCTTCGTGGTCTTTCGCGGAGCCAAACAGCACGATCTGAAAGCCTTCGTCGATCAGCTGTTTCGCCAGCTCGGCGTAGTGATAGTGCGGCCAGCGTTTTGCCGGGCCGAACTCAGCGCCGGGGCAGAAGCCGATGATCGGGCGCTCGGTTGAGAGATTAAACGCGCTACAGGCCTGCGATTTTTCGCCTTCATGCACCTGCAGCTGTGGCCAGAGCAGCGGCTGCGGCAGATCTTTCGCGCAGCGCATCACGCCTTTGTCGTAGGCCAGACCGACGTAGCGTTCGACCATCAGCGGCCAGGCGTCTTTATCCAGCTTGCGGGCATCGTTCAGCAGGCCGTAGCGCATCTCGCCGAGCCAGCCGGTGCGATGCGGTATTCCCGCAAAGAACGGCACGAGGGCCGATTTAAACGAGTTAGGCAGAACGTAAGCGCGGTCGTAGCGACGCTCGCGCAGGCTGTGCCCAAGCTTACGCCGTTCGCCGATTTCCAGCGCGCCGTGACCGAGCGGCATCGGGATCGCTTCGTTGACTTCCGGCATGCGCGAGAGCAGCGGACGGCACCATGCGGGCGCCATCACGTCGATGATCGCCTGGGGATAGCGCGCCCTGAGCGTACGATAAAGACTTTGCGACATCATCATGTCGCCCACCCAAGACGGGCCAATCACCAGTATTTTCATGCTTGCTTCTTACGCGTCGCGGTTCAGCCAGGCCATATATTCCGTTACGCCTTCGGCAACGGTCTTAAACGGTTTATCGTAGCCCGCTGCGCGCAGGTTTGTCAGATCCGCCTGGGTAAACGCCTGATAGCGGCCTTTCAGTTTATCCGGGAACGGAATGTACTCGATGCTGCCTTTCTTGTGGTAAGCCAGCGTTGCGTCTGCGACGGCCTGGAAAGACTCCGCGCGGCCGGTGCCGAGGTTGAAGATGCCGGAAACGCCGTTTTCCCAGAACCACAGGTTCACCGCCGCGACGTCGCCGACGTAGACGAAGTCGCGCTTGAAGCCATCGCTGCCTTCAAACAATTTCGGACTTTCGCCATTATTCAGCTGAGTATTCAGATGGAAAGCGACGCTGGCCATGCTGCCTTTATGGCCTTCGCGCGGCCCGTAGACGTTGAAATAGCGGAAGCCGACGATCTGCGAGTTCGCTTCCGGCAGGATCTGACGGACGTATTCATCAAACAGAAACTTGGAGTAGCCGTAAACGTTGAGCGGCTGCTCGTATTCGCGGGATTCAATAAAGTCGCTAGTGCGGCCGCCGTAGGTCGCCGCGGAAGAGGCGTACAGGAACGGAATTTCACGCTCCAGGCAGTAGTGAAGCACCTCTTTAGAGTACTGATAGTTGTTATCCATCATGTACTTGCCGTCCCACTCCGTGGTGGAAGAGCAGGCGCCTTCATGGAAAATAGCGTCGATATCGCCGAACTCTTCGCCCGCCATAATCTGGATCAGAAAGTCTTCTTTATCCATGTAGTCGGCAATGTTCAAATCCACCAGATTGATGAATTTGGTGCCGTCTTTCAGATTATCTACGACCAGAATGTCGGTAATGCCCTGGTCATTCAGCGCTTTAACGATATTGCTGCCGATAAAGCCTGCGCCGCCGGTAACGATGATCATAACTGTAACCTTTGAAGTGGGTAGTCCAGAGACAATCCGGACATGAATACTCCTATCATATCACTACATCGAAAAGGCTTCAGCCATTCGCCGATAAGGTGGAGAGGGACTCGTGATTTATGCTGCAAATAATTCATGCAGTAATGCATCATCTCGTATCAGCGTATAGCTTTAGGTAATATGTGCCAAATTTTGCCGAATCTGGAGAGTTGCAATGCGTGGTGATTTCTACAAACAGTTAACCAATGACCTGGATACCGCGCGCGCGGAAGGGTTGTTTAAAGAAGAACGGATTATTACTTCGGCGCAGCAGGCGGATATCACCGTCGGCGGAAGCCAGGTGATTAACTTCTGCGCCAATAACTATCTCGGCCTCGCGAACCACCCGGAACTGATTGCCGCCGCGAAAAGCGGCATGGATAGCCACGGCTTCGGTATGGCCTCCGTGCGTTTTATCTGCGGGACCCAGGACAGCCATAAAGCGCTTGAGAAGAAGCTGGCCGATTTTCTCGGTATGGAAGATGCGATTCTCTACTCCTCCTGCTTTGATGCTAACGGCGGCCTGTTTGAAACCCTGCTCGGCGCGGAAGATGCGATTATCTCCGATGCCCTGAACCACGCGTCGATCATCGACGGCGTGCGCCTGTGTAAAGCGAAGCGCTTCCGCTACGCCAACAACGATATGGTGGAGCTGGAAGCCCGTCTGAAAGAGGCGCGCGACGCCGGCGCGCGTCACGTGCTGATCGCCACCGACGGCGTGTTCTCAATGGACGGGGTGATCGCCAACCTGAAGGGCGTTTGCGATCTGGCGGACAAATACGACGCGCTGGTGATGGTTGATGATTCTCACGCCGTGGGTTTTGTGGGTGAAAACGGCCGCGGTTCCCATGAGTACTGCGACGTGATGGGCCGCGTCGATATTATCACCGGTACGTTGGGTAAAGCGCTGGGCGGCGCGTCAGGCGGCTATACCGCCGCGCGTAAAGAAGTTGTCGAGTGGCTGCGCCAGCGCTCGCGTCCGTATCTGTTCTCCAACTCGCTGGCGCCAGCGATCGTCGCGGCTTCCATCAAAGTGCTGGAAATGGTGGAAGCGGGCAGCGAACTGCGCGATCGCCTGTGGTCTAACGCCCGTCTGTTCCGTGAAAAAATGACCGCGGCAGGGTTTATCCTCGCGGGCGCCGATCACGCCATTATCCCGGTGATGCTCGGTGAGGCCACCGTGGCGCAGGAATTTGCGCGCGAGCTGCAAAAAGAAGGGATTTACGTCACTGGATTCTTCTATCCGGTGGTACCAAAAGGCCAGGCGCGTATTCGTACCCAGATGTCTGCGGCGCATACCCCTGAACAAATTGAACGTGCGGTGGAAGCCTTTACCCGCATCGGTAAACAACTGGGCGTCATTGCCTGAGGGTGTGAGATGAAAGCGTTATCCAAACTGAAGGCGGAAGAAGGCATCTGGATGACCGACGTGCCGGAACCGGAAGTCGGCCATAACGATTTGCTGATTAAAATTCGCAAGACCGCGATTTGCGGTACCGACGTGCACATCTACAACTGGGATGAGTGGTCGCAAAAGACCATTCCGGTGCCGATGGTGGTGGGCCATGAATACGTCGGCGAAGTGGTGGGCATCGGTCAGGAGGTTCGCGGCTTTAAGCTTGGCGATCGCGTTTCCGGCGAAGGGCATATCACCTGCGGCCACTGCCGTAACTGTCGCGCCGGGCGTACGCACCTGTGCCGCAATACCACGGGCGTCGGCGTCAACCGTCCGGGCTGCTTTGCCGAATATCTGGTGATCCCGGCGTTTAACGCTTTTAAAATTCCGGACAATATCTCCGACGATCTGGCGTCGATTTTCGACCCGTTTGGCAACGCCGTGCATACCGCGCTTTCATTCGATCTCGTCGGCGAGGACGTGCTGGTTTCCGGCGCTGGCCCGATCGGCGTGATGGCCGCCGCGGTAGCGAAACACGTTGGTGCGCGCAACGTCGTGATTACCGACGTTAATGAATATCGTCTGGAGCTGGCGCGCAAAATGGGCGTCACCCGGGCGGTAAACGTTTCTAAAGAGAACCTTAACGATGTGATGGCCGAACTGGGCATGACCGAAGGTTTCGACGTGGGTCTGGAGATGTCCGGCGCGCCGCCGGCGTTTCGCACCATGCTCGATACCATAAACCACGGCGGGCGCATCGCCATGCTGGGGATTCCGCCGTCGGATATGTCTATCGACTGGACCAAGGTGATTTTCAAGGGGCTGTTTATCAAAGGGATTTATGGTCGCGAAATGTTCGAAACCTGGTACAAGATGGCCGCGCTCATCCAGTCCGGTCTCGATCTGTCGCCGATCATCACTCACCGCTTTGGTATCGATGATTTCCAGCAGGGCTTTGACGCGATGCGTTCCGGTCAGTCTGGCAAAGTCATTCTCAGCTGGGATTAATTCCCGCTAGTTTGCATTTTAAAAAAGCGCCTGCGGGCGCTTTTTTGAGAGTTGTCCTACATTTTTATAATACTTAATCCACTCCGCACTTTTTCTAAATCGCTTTCTCGCCTATTCGTTTATACAGTCAGTTTAACCATGGTTTAACCCTACAAAGATTATGATTAAACTTTCTGTATGCTTATTGACCTGTAATTCATCCCGCTTATTACGGGAGGTATTACCACCTTTGCTTAAGGTGGCCGATGAATTTATCGTCATCGACTCAGGCAGCACGGACGCCACGCTGCAGATTTGCCAACAGTTCGGCCTCACCGTTCACTATCATGCTTATACCACTCACGGCACGCAGATGAACTACGCGACCTCCCTCGCCAGCCACGACTGGGTGCTGTGTATGGACAGCGATGAGATCCTTGATGACGAGGTGGCGGCGGCTATTCTGGCGCTGAAGGCGGGGGATGAGCCCGATCCAACCTGCGCATGGCGTCTGCCGCGCTACTGGTTCGTGCTGGGTGAAGAGGTGCGAACTATTTATCCGGTATCCTCGCCAGATTTCCCGGTTCGTTTGTATAACCGTTCTGTCGCCCGGTTCAACGAGCGTCCGGTAGACGATCAGGTTGTCGGTTTTACGCACTCGGCCAGGCTACCGGGATTCGTGCGCCACGACACCTTCTACTCCCTGCATGAAGTGTTTAACAAGCTCAATAGCTACACCACGCGGCTGGTTAAATATCAGAAGATCAGGCCGTCTCTTGCACGCGGAGCGATCAGCGCGATTGGCGCTTTCTTTAAGTGGTATCTGTTTAGCGGAGCGTGGCGAAAGGGCAAGGTCGGCGTGGTCACCGGGCTTTACGCGACCTTTTACAGCTTTCTTAAATACTTTAAAGCCTGGTATGCCCATCAGGACAAGGCGGAATCCGCTGCGGATAAGCACACGGATTCCCGGACGATTTAGTTGGTGGGCTGATCCCAGCCCTGCCACTTCAGCTGATAATACTGCAGCAGCGTACTCTGGGCGATGCTTTCGCTCAGAATGGTAAAGAAGCGGCTGGCGTTGACCGGCTCCGGCGGACGCTTAGATTTGCACTGCTTCACGCCCCGGAATGGATTGCGCGGCGGCTTAACCGGCGGCGCGGCATTCGGCGTGGAGGTATCCACCTGCGGCTCGTTGAGCAGGCTGCTCGGACGCACCAGAGTGATATCCGGCGGCAGGTTATACACCATCTGCTGCAGCACGCGCACCGTCGTCGGGTGCGGGTGGCCGATAGCAATGGCGGAACCGTTGCGCCGCGCCAAAGCGATAGCGCGGTTGAACTGATAGCGGATATCCGCTTCGTTTTGGGTATCGTCGAGGAAAACCTTACGCTTAATCACCTTCACGCCGGTGCCCTGCGCCGCGCGCATGGCCTGGGTATTGCCGATGGTGACGCTATCGAGGAAGTAGAGATTGTAGCGCTCGAGCGCCTGCATCACCTTCTGCATGCCGAAGAGGTTTGACGTCATCGCGCTGCCCATATGGTTATTCAGCCCCACGGCGTACGGGACCTTGCCGTAGGCTTCGCGGATGATGCGCTCTATCTCGCTGCTGTTCATATCCGGACGGAGGGTATCTTTTTCCAGCGGCTGTTTGCTGAGCGGCGCCATCGGCAGGTGGATGAGCACCTCGTGGCCGAGATTATGCGCTTTGATCGCCATTTCGCGGGCGTGGGGCGCATTAGGGAGTACGGCAACGGAGATCGTCGCCGGCAGCGCCAGCACCTGATTTTCCGTTTGTGGACGATAGCCAAAGTCGTCGATAACAATGGAGAGTTTGCCGGCAAATACCGGCGACGCCATAACCAGCGTACCGGTTACCGCGAGTGCGATTCTGCGAAATTGAAGCAAAACTTATCTTCCCAACCACGGCTGTGGATTGACCGCCTGACCCTGGCGGCGAATTTCGAAATAGAGCGACGGACGGCCCTGACCGCCGCTGCTGCCTACGAGAGCGATCGGCTGGCCCGCCCGGACCTGAGTGCCGACGCTGACCAGCGCGCTTTGGTTATAGCCGTAAAGACTCATGTCGCCTTTGCCGTGTTCAACGACCACCACCAGGCCATAGCCCTGCAGCCAGTCGGCGAGAATAACCCGACCATCGGCAACGGCTTTGACCTCGGTGCCTTCAGACGCAGCGATAACCATCCCCTTCCAACGTAGCTCACCCTGCAGCTGTTCGCCATAACGATGGAGAATTGAGCCGCGAACCGGCCAGAATGCCTGGCCGCGCGGTGAGCCAAGCCCGCCGGTGCGGGACATCAGCGAGCGTTCGCTTTCGGTAGGTTTGTAGGTGGTGCCTTTACGCGAGGCTTCCTGCTGGCGATCGCGCACATCCTGCGCTTCGCGGGCTTCGCGATCCGCCCGCGCTTTGGCCGCCGCCGCCGCCTGGGCGATACGACCGCGCAGGCGCGATTCGTTAGCCCGCATTTCGCTGAGCTGCTGCTGACCTTGCTGAATGGAGGATTCCAGGCTGGCGAGGGTCTTTTTACGCTCGTTGCGCGCCTGCTCCAGCTTGCTCTGCTGGGCGCGCTGTTCGTAAACCAGGGTTTGCTGCTGGCTCTGTTTCTCTTCCAGCATGCTTTTTTGCACCGCTACGTCTTCGCGGGTCTTCTTAAGCTCGGCAATGGTTTCCTGGCGCGCCTGGTTCAGATAGCCGAAGTAGGCCTGCATGCGCTGGTTACGCTGCCCCTCTTCGCCGCTAAGGATCATCTGGATGCCGGTATGCGGCCCCTGACGAAACGCGGCATCGAGCTGCGCGGAAAGATTACGCTCCTGCGAGGCGCGCTGACGCTCCAGCTTCGCAAGGGCGGCGTTCATTTCATCGATCTGCTTATTTAGCTGATTCAGCGTTTCCTGGGTTTCACGCAGCTTGCGCGCGGCGGCGGAGATGGCCTCCTCCTGCGCTTTAAGCTGCGCGACCAGGGAAGCGCGCTGCTGCTGCTGCTGCTTAATCGCCCTCTGTTTAGCGGCGATATCGGCCTGAATGGATTTAAGCTGGTCGCGGTCGTCGGCGTGAGCAGATGCGGCGCACAGCAATACGCCAGCGCTAAGCGCGCTGGCGTAAAGGACGGATCGAACTGCCGTTGCGATCCATGTAGTTGAATAAGTCGCCTTTCCCCTCATGGGGAAGGATTATTCCACGATGAACAGCGGCTTGCCAGTCATCTCTTGCGGGATTTCCATTCCCATCAGCGTCAGCATGGTCGGCGCGATGTCGGAAAGTTTGCCGCCGTTAACCGCTTTGACGTTTTTATCGCCAACGTAAATCAGCGGAACCGGCAGGTTGGTGTGCGCGGTGTGTGCCTGACCGGTGGCCGGGTCGCGCATCTGCTCGGCGTTGCCGTGGTCTGCGGTGATCAGCAGCTGTCCGCCAACGGATTCAACGGCTTTGCTAACCTGGTCGATGCAGTGATCCAGCGCTTCCACCGCTTTAACGGCGGCTTCCATCACCCCGGTATGACCAACCATATCGCCGTTCGGGTAGTTACAGATAATGGTGTCGAACTGACCGCCCTTGATGGCGGCAACCAGTTTTTCGGTCAGCTCGGCGGAGCTCATTTCCGGCTGCAGATCGTAGGTCGCGACCTTCGGCGAGTTGATCAGAATGCGCTCTTCGCCTTTGAACGGCTCTTCAACGCCGCCGTTGAAGAAGAAGGTGACGTGAGCGTATTTTTCGGTTTCGGAGATGCGCAGCTGGGTTTTGTCGTTCTTCGCCATCCATTCGCCGAAAGTATTGGTCAGAGACGCCGGCGGATAAGCACAGGCGACTTTAATGTCGGCGGCGTATTCGGTCAGCATGATGAAATCGAGATTCACCACTTTCTTACGGGCGAAGCCGTCGAAATCGGCGTTAACGAAGGCGCGGGTAATTTCGCGGGCGCGGTCGGCGCGGAAGTTCATGAAAATCAGCGCATCGCCGTCTTCCATCGCCGCATCGGCCTGGCCTGCGGCGCGAATAACGGTCGCTTTCACAAACTCATCGTTCTCATCGCGCGCATAAGCGGCCTGCAGGCCCGCAACGGCGGTATCGGCCTGGAACTCGCCTTTTGCCAGGGTCATCAGATCGTAAGCCTGCTCAACGCGATCCCAACGGTTGTCGCGGTCCATGGCGTAATAGCGGCCAATGATCGAGGCGACGCGGCCTTTGCCCAGTGCGGCAAATTTGTCTTCGAATTTCGCCAGCGTTTTTTCAGCGCTGCGCGGCGGGGTATCGCGGCCGTCAAGGAAGGCGTGCAGATAGATTTTATCCGCGCCGCGCTCGGCTGCCAGTTCAACCATCGCCATGATGTGATCTTCGTGGCTGTGGACGCCGCCCGGCGACATCAGGCCCATGATATGCACGGCTTTGCCCGCGGCGACGGCTTTATCGACCGCGCCGGTCAGTACCGGGTTGGCGAAGAAGGTGCGTTCTTTGATTTCAACGTCCAGGCGGGTCAGATCCTGGTACACGATGCGGCCCGCGCCGAGGTTGACGTGGCCCACTTCAGAGTTGCCCATTTGACGATCCGGCAGACCGACTTCCAGGCCTGAAGCATCGATCAGAGTGTGCGGACGTTTCGCCCACAGTGCGTCCATAACAGGGGTTTTGGCGCTATAAATAGCGTTATCCTGCTGGTCTTCACGGTAGCCATAGCCATCCAGAATCACCAGTACCATAGGTTTTTTAGAAACCGACATTGCGACAACCTCATGCTCAAAGACAGAAAATTTGCGTAATTTTACTACAGCTGAATCGATCAAATCACCGTAAAAGATCAAAGAAAGAGGGCGGCCAGAGCGCATCGCTGCGGCGAGAGCGGTTTTTTTTCGTGACGGGCCGCAGAAAATACATTACATCGCGCTCACTGGCTGTATTTGCCGCAATGCACAGGTATACTCCTTCCCTGGTTTTTTTATCACTTAGTCGGGAGTTGTAACCCCCCATGCAAGAAATTATGCAATTCATCAGCCGTCACCCCGTCCTGAGCATCGCGTGGGTCGCGCTGCTGGTGGCAGTGCTGTTCACCACCTTTAAAGGGCTGATGTCGAAAGTTAAAGTCATTACCCGTGGTGAAGCGACGCGCCTGATCAACAAAGAAGATGCCGTGGTTGTCGACCTGCGTCAGCGTGACGATTTCCGTAAAGGCCACATTGCGGGTTCTATTAACCTGCTGCCGAGCGATATCAAAGCAAATAACGTCGGCGAGTTGGAAAAGCACAAAGCACAACCCATTATAGTAGTAGACGGCTCAGGTATGCAGGCGCAAGAACCCGCCAGCGCGCTGAACAAAGCCGGCTTTGAAAAGGTCTTCGTACTGAAAGAGGGCATCGCTGGCTGGAGCGGCGAGAACCTTCCGCTGGTACGCGGTAAATAATTTACCCGCGTCTTTATGGCGTAGCGCGGTTTCCCCTGCGGCAGCTATTCGCCAGCGGGAAAACAGCGACTGCGGCGTGAAACTCTCGGGGGTAAAAACAGGAGTGAAGTCATGGCCAATATTGATATCTATACCAAAGCGACCTGCCCGTTCTGCGTACGTGCAAAAGCGCTGCTGAACAGCAAGGGCGTGACGTTCAACGAGTTGCCTATCGATGGCGATGCTGCGAAGCGTGAAGAGATGATTCAGCGCAGCGGTCGGACGACGGTTCCGCAGATTTTTATTGATGCGCAGCACATTGGCGGCTGTGACGACTTGTATGCGCTTGATTCACGTGGTGGACTCGATCCCCTCCTGCGCTAATTTTTGCGCTCATCCCCATTGGACGGGCGTACTTAAGGACAACACGAAAGGGTTTTACTATGTCAGAACAAAACAGCACCGAAATGACTTTCCAGATTCAGCGCATCTACACCAAAGATATCTCTTTTGAAGCGCCGAACGCGCCGCAAGTTTTCCAGAAAGATTGGCAGCCGGAAGTTAAACTTGATCTGGATACGGCTTCCAGCCAGCTGGCTGAAGGCGTGTATGAAGTGGTGCTGCGCGTAACCGTAACCGCCTCTCTGGGCGAAGAAACCGCATTCCTGTGTGAAGTACAGCAGGGCGGCATTTTCTCCATCGAAGGCATCGACGGTACCCAGATGGCGCACTGCCTCGGCGCATACTGCCCGAACATTCTGTTCCCGTACGCGCGCGAGTGCATCACCAGCCTGGTTTCTCGCGGTACCTTCCCGCAACTGAACCTTGCGCCAGTGAACTTTGATGCGCTGTTTATGAACTATCTGCAGCAGCAGGCTGGCGAAGGTGCTGAACAACATCAGGATGCCTGATGAACGCGCTTAACGCTGCAATGACTGTGATCGGTGCCGGCTCTTACGGCACCGCTCTTGCCATCACCCTGGCAAGAAATGGCCACGAGGTTGTCCTCTGGGGCCATGACCCGAAACATATCGCGACGCTGCAGAACGATCGCTGCAACGCTGCGTTCCTTCCCGATGTTCCATTCCCGGATACGCTGCACCTTGAGAGCGACCTGGCAACGGCGCTTGCCGCCAGCCGCGATATTCTCGTGGTGGTGCCCAGTCACGTCTTCGGGCAGGTTCTGCGCCAGATTAAGCCGCTGATGCGCCCCGACGCGCGTCTGGTATGGGCGACAAAAGGTCTGGAAGCCGAAACCGGACGCCTGCTGCAGGACGTGGCGCGTGAAGCGCTGGGCGAGGCTATTCCGCTGGCGGTGATTTCCGGCCCAACCTTCGCCAAAGAGCTGGCGGCAGGCCTGCCGACCGCGATCTCGCTGGCGTCTACGGACCCGCAGTTCGCTGACGATTTGCAAAGCCTGCTGCACTGCGGCAAGAGCTTCCGCGTCTATATCAACCCGGACTTTATCGGCGTGCAGCTCGGCGGCGCGGTGAAAAACGTCATCGCTATCGGCGCTGGCATGTCTGACGGCATCGGCTTTGGCGCCAACGCGCGTACCGCGCTGATTACCCGCGGGCTGGTTGAGATGTCCCGCCTCGGGGAGGCGCTGGGTGCCGATCCGGAGACCTTTATGGGGATGGCGGGCTTAGGCGATCTGGTACTGACCTGCACCGATAACCAGTCGCGTAACCGCCGCTTCGGCATGATGCTCGGTCAGGGCATGGACGTGCAAAGCGCGCAGGAGAAGATTGGCCAGGTGGTTGAAGGCTACCGCAATACCAAAGAGGTTCGCGTTCTCGCGCAGCGTTTAGGCGTCGAAATGCCAATAACCGAGGAAATTTATCAGGTATTGTATTGCGGAAAAATTGCGCGCGAGGCAGCATTGACCTTATTAGGTCGTGCACGCAAGGACGAGCGTAGCAACTAACTGCGATGGAACCTGGATCACCTGAATGACCCGGCCAGCAAAGAACTGGCCGGTCATTATTATATCGTCTGGAGTCAGCAATGCCGTGTGAAGAACTGGATATCGTCTGGAATAATATTAAAGCTGAAGCTCGGGCTTTAGCTGACTGTGAGCCAATGCTCGCCAGTTTTTACCACGCCACGCTACTCAAGCACGAAAATCTCGGCAGCGCCCTGAGCTATATGCTGGCTAACAAGCTCGCCTCTCCGATCATGCCCGCCATCGCGATTCGTGAAGTGGTGGAAGAGGCCTACGCCGCCGACCCGGAAATGATCGCCTCCGCCGCCTGCGATATTCAGGCGGTGCGTACCCGCGACCCGGCGGTGGACAAATATTCGACGCCGCTGCTCTATCTGAAAGGGTTCCACGCGCTGCAGGCCTATCGTATCGGCCACTGGCTGTGGAATCAGGGGCGTCGGGCGCTGGCAATCTTCCTGCAGAATCAAGTGTCCGTATCGTTCCAGGTGGATATCCACCCGGCGGCGAAGATTGGTCGCGGGATCATGCTGGACCACGCCACCGGCATTGTGGTCGGCGAAACGGCGGTGATTGAAGACGATGTGTCGATTCTGCAATCCGTGACCCTTGGCGGTACCGGTAAAACCAGCGGCGATCGTCATCCGAAAATTCGCGAAGGCGTGATGATTGGCGCCGGGGCGAAGATCCTCGGCAATATCGAAGTCGGACGCGGGGCTAAAATCGGCGCGGGTTCGGTGGTGCTACAGCCGGTGCCGCCGCATACCACCGCCGCAGGCGTTCCCGCCCGCATCGTGGGTAAGCCGGAGAGCGATAAGCCCGCGATGGATATGGATCAGCACTTTAACGGCATACACCATACCTTCGAGTACGGCGACGGTATCTGATTGATTTCCCGGAGGCGATGCTGCGCATCTATCCGGGCTACAAAACCGAGCGCTGTCTGGTAGCCCGGACAGGCGCTACGCGCCGCCATCCGGGAAGAGCGCAGGCTAGCTGCGCAGTACCGCGCCGGGATATCCCAGCTGGCGCCAGGCTTCATACACCACCACCGACACCGCGTTCGACAGGTTCATGCTGCGGCTGTCCGGCATCATTGGAATACGAATTTTTTGCTCTGGCGGCAGGGCATCGAGAATGCAGGCTGGCAGGCCGCGGGTTTCCGGGCCAAACAGCAGAAAATCGCCATCCTGATAGCTCACCGCGCTATGCGCCGGGGTACCTTTGGTGGTCAGGGCGAACAGACGCTGCGGCTTTGCGCTTTCAATAAAAGCGGCGTAATCACGATGGCGCTGGACGGCGGCGAACTCATGGTAATCCAGCCCGGCGCGGCGAAGACGCTTGTCGTCCCAGGCAAAACCCATGGGTTCGATAATATGCAGATTGAAGCCGGTGTTAGCGCACAGGCGGATGATATTCCCGGTATTTGGCGGGATTTCTGGTTCGAATAAGACGATGTTCAGCATACTGCCCCCTTAATTGCGGGGGGCAGAATAGCAGATATTTGGTCAACCCTCACCCCGCCTGCCGGACGGCTCCCTCTCCCTGGGGAAGAGGGGGTCACTGCCGGGTTTCCTGCTGCGATCGTATCAAAGGTCCGTAGCGCATCGGCGTTCTGGACTAAAGATTCACGGCTGATTTCGCCGATGGTTTTCGCGCCGGTCAGCGTCATCGCCACCTTCATCTCTTTCTCGATCAGGTTCAGCAGATTGGCGACCCCCTGCTTGCCGTGGGTGGCGAGCGCATACAGATAAGCGCGGCCCAGCAGCACGCTGTCGGCGCCGAGGGCGATCATACGTACGACATCGAGACCGTTGCGGATGCCGCTATCGGCGAGGATGGTAATGTCGCCTTTAACCGCATCGGCAATCGCGGGCAGGGCGCGGGCGGAAGAGAGCACGCCATCAAGCTGGCGGCCGCCGTGGTTGGAAACCACGATCCCGTCAGCGCCGAAGCGCACCGCGTCGCGGGCGTCTTCCGGATCGAGGATCCCCTTGATCACCATCGGGCCATCCCAGAAATCGCGGATCCACTCAAGGTCTTTCCAGGAAATCGATGGATCGAAGTTATTCGCCAGCCAGCCGATGTAATCTTCCAGGCCGGTCGGTTTGCCGAGGTAGGCGGAGATATTGCCCAAATCGTGCGGCCGACCGTTTAATCCGACGTCCCATGCCCACTGCGGATGGGTCACCGCCTGCCAGTAGCGGCGCATTGCCGCATTCGGGCCGCTCATCCCGGAGTGAGCGTCGCGATAGCGCGCGCCGGGGGTCGGCATATCGACGGTAAAGACCAGCGTTGAACAGCCCGCCGCCTTCGCCCGCTCCAGCGCATTGCGCATAAAACCGCGGTCGCGCAGGACGTACAGCTGGAACCACATCGGGCGCTTAATGGTCGGGGCGACCTCTTCAATCGGGCAGACGGAAACGGTAGAGAGGGTGAATGGAATGCCTTTCTCATCCGCCGCGCCTGCCGCCTGCACTTCACCGCGGCGCGCGTACATTCCGCACAGCCCAACCGGCGCCAGCGCCGTCGGCATCGCCAGCTTCTCGTTGAATAAGGTGGTTTCCAGGCTCAGGTCTGACATATTGCGCAGAATACGCTGGCGGAGCGCGACGTCGGAGAGGTCTTCAACGTTGCGACGCAGGGTGTGCTCGGCGTAAGCGCCGCCGTCGATATAGTGGAACAGGAACGGTGGCAGGATACGCTGTGCGGCGGCGCGGTAGTCGCTGGCGGCGGAAATAATCATCACAAGTTCTCCCTGGTATTTTCGTTATGGTCACCGGGCAGGCGGGTAATTCGCGCCTGGCGGGCCTGGTCTTCATCAAAACGTTTGATCGTGGCGTGAACGAAGGCCAAATGGGCCATCATCGCCTGTCTGGCGCCTTCCGGGTCACCGGCGATAATCGCCTCCATGACCGCCTGGTGCTGTTCGGTCAGGCGAGCGAATACCGGCGGGACGAGATACATCCGCTGGCGGCTCTCCTTGACTGAGGACTGTAAGAGGTCGAAAAAACCGCGCATGGTTTGCAGCAGCACTACGTTGTGCGAGGCTTCGGCAATCGCCAGGTGGAAGCGGACGTCGGCCTGCGAAGCCAGGTCAGGGTCTTCGCTTTGAGTGGCTTCAAAGCAGAGGCGGATTTTCTCTTTTTCGGCATCGGTTGCCCGCATCGCCGCATGCCAGGCGGTACTGGCTTCAATGGCGTGACGGGCTTCAAGGATATCAAAACTGTAATCGGGGTCGTCGGAGAGCAGCGTCTTCAGCGGCTGGACGATGTTTTGCTCCGACCACGCTTCATGCTGCCAGCGCACGAAGGTGCCGCCGCCGCGACGGCTGAGCAGCACGCCTTCGTTGACTAACATCGCCAGCGCTTCGCGCAGCGAATTGCGCGATACGCCCAGCTGCGCCGCCAGCTGACGTTCGGCGGGCAATCGCATGCCCGCCTCCAGCTTTTGTTCTTCAATCAGCGCCCGCACGCGACGGGCTACATCGTCGGCAAGGCGTTTTGGCATCACTATCACGGGATCATCCAGGTTAAGACGTAGGCCTGCAGGGTAGTGATCACGCCGACCATGCAGGTGAAAATCAGACTATGTTTCACGGTAAAGCGGAACAGGTCCGACTCTTTCCCCACCAGACCGACCGCCGCACAGGCGATGGCGATAGACTGCGGGGAGATCATTTTCCCGGTCACGCCGCCGGTGGTGTTGGCGGCGACCAGCAGGATATCGGAGACGCCAATCTGCTGGGCCGCCGTCGCCTGCAGCGCGGCAAACAGCGCGTTCGACGAGGTATCCGAACCGGTCAGGAATACCCCCAGCCAGCCGAGGAACGGCGAGAAGAAGGTAAACGCGTGCCCGGTATGCGCCAGCGCAAGGGCCAGCGTTGAGGAGAGACCGGAATAGTTAGAAATAAAGGCGAACGCCAGCACCATGCCGATGGAGTAAATCGGCAGCGCCAGTTCTTTCAGCATGCTGCCGAAGGTTGAGATCGCGTCCTTCGGCTTCATGCGCAGCCAGACGATGGAAAGCAGCGCGGCGAACAGGATGGCGGTGCCGGTGGCGGAGAGCCAGTCAAACTTATAGACCGCGGCGTAAGGCGTCGCTTCGTTGACCACCGGCGGCATGCGGGCCACCATTTTGTCGAGGAACGGCACGGAAATATTAATCACAAAATCGTACATCGCGCCGCCCGGGGCGAACAGCGCTTTGAACGGCGGCACGCTCCACAGGGTCACGGTTGCGGTCAGAAACAGGAACGGCGACCAGGCGCGAATCACCTGTCCCGGCGTGTAGCGGGTGCGCGCCAGGTTCATATCGACCTGCGATGCGCCCATATCGCCGAAGCGGAAGATGCGAACCGGCTGCCAGCGTTTGAGGAACAGCGTCAGGCAGACCAGCGATACCAGTGAAGAGATAATGTCCGGCAGCTCCGGGCCGAGGAAGTTAGAGCTGAGGTACTGAGCGATAGCAAAAGAGCCGCCGGCGACCATAACCGCAGGCCAGGTCTCTTTAATGCCGCGCCAGCCGTCCATAATTGCCATGATCCAGAACAGCACGATGATGGTCAGGAACGGCAGCTGGCGGCCAACCATCTGGCCGATTTCGAAGCTGTCGAGGCCCGTCACCTGTCCGGCGACCAGAATGGGAATGCCCATCGCGCCAAACGCGACCGGCGCGGTGTTGACGATCAGGCACAGACCCGCCGCATACAGCGGGTTAAAGCCGAGACCCACCAGCAGCGCCGCGGTAATGGCGACCGGCGCGCCAAAACCCGCAGCCCCTTCGAGGAACGCGCCGAAGGAGAAACCGACGATCAGCATTTGCAGACGCTGGTCCGGGGTAATCGACAAAATCGATGAGCGGATAATGTCGAACTGCCCGGTTTTCACCGAGATTTTATAGACGAAGACCGCGGCGATAATAATCCACGCGATTGGCCACAGGCCGTAGAAGAAGCCGTAGACGACGGAGGCCAGCGCGTGGTCGACCGGCATTTTGTAGAACAGCAGGGCGACGGAGAGCGCAATGACCACGGTCCAGGTCGCGGCGACGTACCCTTTCAGCTTGAGCTTAATCAGGGCAAAGAAGAAAAACAGAATCGGTAGCGATGCGATAAGACTCGATAGCCAGATATTGCCGGCCGGATCGTAATTTTGTTGCCAGAGGTTCATGCAGGTCTCCATCGGGCCGTCATGATGGCGTGCTGAGTCTTACGCTCTTAGCAGGTCACATCATTTGTAAAATTGGCCCAGCCAAATTGCGATTGTAGGATTAACGACAACGAATGGTTAATCAAATGTTATTGATGAGCAATATGTCTGTGACGAAAAATGATGGATATGTGAACCATTGGGCGATTTAAGAAATAATTGGTAGGGCCAATTAGCGGGAATATGGCGTTTGAAACAGAGCCTGTCCCGGAGGCGATGCTGGCGCATCTGTCCGGGCTACCGGCCCGCAGGTGGCGGTGAACCCGTAGCCCGGGCAAGGCGCGTCAAGCGCCGCCCCCGGGGACGACAGGATTAGAAAGCGGTTTTGGCGAAGCCGGTCATCTCTTTGAGGCCCATTTCGCGGCCCAGCGCGGTCATCGGGTGAACAACAACCAGACCGCGCACGCTTTTCTTGAGCTTGCCCATATCGGCCTGCTCTTTTTTGGTGATGGCGCGGCGATGCGGCATGTCCATCAGCTTTTGCGCTTCTTTGCTCAGCTTCTGGCCCTGAACCTCACGCAGGCGGATGATTTCTGCCTCAATGGTGGTTTTCTCTTTTTCCAGTTCGGCGTATTTTTCTGCGGCTTCAACCAGGGAGAGATCGGCCTGCTGGTGGCGGATGGCGTCAAGGCGATCGCTCAGACGTTTAATTTCGTTTTTTTCGACTTCTTTCATGATGGCTTAATCTATTAAGAAAGGGGCATTATCAGACTATAGTATGTGCTGTCGCTTGGGTTGTGGGTAGTTATTTATCAAAACGTCGCCGTTTTTTGGTCATAACAGCCGTAGCGGCATATTATAACTTGTTGAACATAAAAATCATTTTAAGCCAGAGTTGGCGAATATTCATTTCTGTGAAGCCTGTCGGTCATTAAGCACGTTTTCCTCATCTGAAACCCTGTTTTTGGCTAATCCTTAATAAGATCATTCCCGAGCAGAGGAGAGCGTGATGGCGAAAATCGGCGACGGCGTACCGCGTATTATTGACAAGGCCGTAGATTTTATGGCTTCAAGTCAGGCTTTTATGGAATATCTGAAAAAATCTCCGCGTTTGCAGCATATACCGCCGGATATTCCGGCTGATAAGGAAGCGCTATTTCTGCGGCGTCTTGAGTATTATCGTCAGCTTTATCGGCCGACGTGCGACCAGCAAGAGCCAGAATCAGAGCGTTGATTTTTGAAAGGCTTTTTTTAAGCTGATTTTAGAAATCAGCTCGGTCAGAGATAGCATCATCGTTGAACGTACGACCTGCTGGTAGCGCAGCTTTTGCATTGCCAGCAGGTCCGCATCGCTCTCATCAAATAGCGGCGTTGGCGGCAGAGCGGCCACGCAGTGCAGTTCGCCAAACGGCCCAAGGATCTCATCGTCGGTAAAGCTGTACTCATTACCGTCGTGGTTCAGCTCTTCGCGCAGGGCCATCAGCAGTTCAGCGTCTTCATATTCGGCGCGGCTAATCACCCCAAGGCCGTAAATCAGCTTCAGGCGTACAGAAAGGTCGCCAAGCGGCCCGTCGCCGTCCAGCAACGGCTCCACTGCGTATTTCACCGCGTAGTCGTCTTTACGGAATACCTGAAGCACCAGAATATTGACCGCTTCCGTCAGCAGTTCAACGGTGGCGATCAGGAAGCTTCTTACGGTTTTGCCAGCATTCAGACGTTCAAGCACACGGTTTTCAAATGCCTGTGTTTCTTCCATTATTGCCTGCATATCTGACATGAGTAATGGGCGCGGTTCGGACCGCGCCAGGTCTTGCCTCATTTGGTGGCGCTGTAGTCGTTAACGGCCTCCGCCACCACTTCGCTTGCCGCGTCCAGACCCGAAATCTGCGCCAGCGCCGCCTGCGGGCCTTTCTCGGCAATCAGCGCCGCCAGTTCCTGCGCCTGCGGGTCCTCTTCGCTGCGGAAATGCATCGCCGCGGCGATCCCTTTCACCAGATTCCGGTGCGGCAGGCCATATTCCAGCGTACCGAGCAGCGGCTTAATTAAGCGATCCCCCGCGCTCAGTTTGCGCAGCGGCTGGCGGCCAACGCGCTCAACGTCATCTTTCAGATACGGGTTCTCAAAACGACCAATAATTTTCTGGATGTATGCAGCGTGCTTTTGCGCATCAAAGGCATAGCGTTTGATCAGCACCGCGCCGCTCTCTTCCATCGCCCCTTTGACCACGGCGCGAATATTCTCATCAAGAATCGCGTCGCGAATCGTCTGGTGACCCGCCAGTTTTCCGAGGTAGGCGGTTATAGCATGTCCGGTGTTTAAGGTGAATAGCTTACGTTCGACAAATGCCATCAGGTTATCGGTTAATTCCATACCCGGGATGTCCGGCAGCTCGCCTTTGAACTGGGTCTTGTCGACAATCCACTCGCTGAAGGTTTCCACGGTGACTTCCAGCGGATCGTGAGTGGCGGAAGCGGACGGCGGAACGATGCGGTCAACGGCGGAATCAACGAAGCCGACGTTGGTTTCAACCCAGGCTTTATCCTCTTCGGCCAGGGCGTTAAAAACGTGGCCCTTAAGCTGGCTGGTGCCGCGAACCATATTCTCGCAGGCGATGATATTCAGCGGGGCCGTAACGCCCTGCGCCTTGCGTTTAGCCAGGCCTTTGGCAATCGCCGGGGCGATGCGCTCCAGCACGACCGGGCCGACGGCGGTGGTCACCAGATCCACGCTGGCAATCAGCTCTACAACTTCGTCGCCGATGCTGCTGACGGCGTCAACGCCGGAAACGGTATCGACCTGCTCGTTCTCGCCGACCACGTGAACCTGATAGCTATGACGGGCATTCAGGGCATCAAGCACGACCTGATTTACATCCGCAAACGTCAGCTGTATCCCCGCGTCCGCCAGCAGTTTGCCGATAAAGCCACGACCGATATTACCTGCGCCAAAATGTAATGCTTTCATAGAATTAACCTTCAATTAATGTTTTTACCTGAGAGGGCTGGGGTGAGGCTTTTCCCTCACCCAAACCCTCTCCCCATGACTCAGGAGAGAGGGGGGGGCGTTTCCCGGCGTACCGCCGGGAGACAAATTACCCTTTCAGCAGCGTCAGAACTTCATCAACGCTGGTGGTTTTCGTCAGACGCTCAATCACCGACTCATCGTCCAGCGCGTTAGTCAGGCTGGTAATGACCTGAATATGCTCGTTATTACGAGCCGCGATACCGATAACCAGGCGAGCCACCTCGTCCTCTTCTTCGCCGAAGCGCACGCCTTCCGGATACTGGCAGAAGACGATGCCGGTTTTCAGGACGCGATCTTTGGCTTCAATAGTGCCGTGCGGTACCGCGATGGACTCACCCAGATAGGTGGAGGTCAGCTTTTCACGGTCCAGCATCGCCTGGACGTATTCCGGCTCAACGTAGCCGCCTTTCACCAGCTGCTCGCCGGCAAACAGAATCGCTTCTTCTTTGGTCGCCGCTTTACGGCCGAGGAAGATGTTCTCCGCGCCGAGTTTGAACAGGTTGGTGTCAGCCGCGTCGAAGCTGTCTTTCAGGCTATCGCGGACTTTCTCTTCGTTGTCAGTATGGCGCTGCGCCGCCACCAGACGTTCGGTCAAGCTGGTGTACAGGCCGCTGTCGAGGAAGTTGGTTAGCGAAATATGCTGTGCCTGCGGCACCTGACGCATCGCGCGCTCGGTCAGATCGCGATGGGTGATGACCAGGTCCACATCCGGCGGCAGGTTGTTAATTGCACAGTTAGTCACGGAGATGTTGCTCAGCCCGGCATCCTGCACTTTTTTACGCAGCACGCCTGCGCCCATGGCGCTGGAGCCCATACCGGCGTCGCAGGCGACGATGATTTTACGCACGTGGCTCAGGTCGTTCGCGACATCGCCAGCGGCCAGCGGAGTCGCGCCGCCTTTGGATTCGGCTTTCATATCGTGCATGCGACGGGTCGCGGCTTCGATATCATCTTCTTCTTTCACTTTGCTGGTTTTCAGCAGAACCGCTGCGACCACGAAGGAAACGGCCATCGCGGCGACAATCGCGGCGATGTTAGCGAAGTAGGCGCCCTTCGGCGTCATTGCCAGCACGGCCAGGATGGAGCCCGGAGAAGCCGGAGAGACCAGACCACCGTTGAGGATGGTCAGCGTGAACACGCCGGTCATCCCGCCGAGGATAACGGCCAGAATCAGGCGCGGGTTCATCAGCACGTACGGGAAGTAAATCTCGTGGATACCGCCGAGGAAGTGGATGATTGCCGCACCGCCCGCGGACTGTTTGGCGCTGCCGCGGCCGAAGAACATATACGCCAGCAGGACGCCCATCCCCGGACCCGGGTTAGCTTCGATCAGGAAGAAGATGGATTTGCCCAGCTCGTGGGATTGCTGAATACCCAGCGGCGAGAAAATACCGTGGTTAATGGCGTTGTTGAGGAACAGGATTTTCGCCGGTTCAACAAAGATAGACGCCAGCGGCAGCATCTCGTGTGCCACCATGAAGTTAACGCCTGCGGCCAAAATTTTCGACAGGATTTCAACCGCCGGGCCAATGCCGAGGAACGCCAGAATGGCGAGGATCATACCGATGATGCCTGCGGAGAAGTTATTCACCAGCATCTCAAAACCGGATTTAATCTTACCGTCTACCCAGACGTCGAATTTTTTAATTGCCCAGCCGCCCAGCGGGCCGGCGATCATGGAGCCGAGGAACATCGGCATATCCGCGCCGACGATAACGCCCATGGTGGTAATCGCGCCGACTACGCCGCCGCGCTCGCCGCCAACCAGCTTACCGCCGGTATAACCGATCAGCAGCGGCAGCAGATAGGTGATCATCGGACCAACCAGCTTCGCCAGCGTTTCGTTCGGTAACCATCCTGTCGGAATGAATAGAGCGGTGATAATACCCCACGCGATAAACGCGCCGATATTTGGCATCACCATATTGCTGAGGAAACGACCAAAGCTTTGCACTTTGATCTTGATATCGGATGACATAAAACACCCCTTCTTCTGTTTTTGCTATCGGCAGGCTGAAAGCCCGAGGCTTGTTGTTAATAAGGCGGCAGAGGTAGCCGGGCCCTGAGTGATAGTGCGAAATCTGGCACTGAATCGTTAAGCTGTCTAGTCGATGGATTTTTATGTGATACAGATCACATGAATATAGGGCAATGATGGTCTTTTGTGGTGATCTTCATCACAAAATAGGTGTGTAAAAAAACAACAGACCGGGTTTTTAGGGGGGGTTATGCATTTTTATATGATGAAGATCACAAATTTACTTTGGCATTTTGTTATTTGTTTGTGATGTATATCACAAAATATTTTCACCCGGATTTAACCTGGTGTGATCTCGCGCAGGTTATGCCGCGTTCCGCTTGCCGATGCGTCATTCAGCAACGCGATCTGCTCAAGAACATTTTAGTCGTCAATGGCGAAAATGAAACGGGTGAATTATGCTCAGTTTGTCGGCCATTTTTTTATCCGGCCCGACACACATCTTAAAAATAATTAGCGTAAATCCGAGGAAATTATGTTTCTCAATTATTTTGCGCTCGGCGTTCTGATCTTTGTATTTCTGGTGATTTTTTATGGAATCATCATTCTCCATGATATTCCTTACCTGATCGCGAAGAAACGTAATCACCCGCATGCCGATGCGATTCACGTCGCAGGCTGGGTGAGTCTTTTTACGCTGCACGTCATCTGGCCGTTTTTATGGATCTGGGCCACGCTTTATCGGCCTGAACGCGGCTGGGGCATGCAGCACGGGCGGGATGGGGCGCCGTCTGAGGCGGCGGAAGAGGAGGGCGAAATCAGCGAACTGCGCCAGCGGGTTATCGCGCTCGAGCAGCAAATAACCGGTCTTCGACTGTCAGCTCAACCTCCTTCGGTGGAGAAATAACTCATGGATCTACTGATTATTTTGACCTATGTGGCGATTGCCTGGTCGATATTTAAAATATTTAAGATCCCGGTAAATAAATGGACGGTTCCCACCGCGGCGCTGGGTGGCGTATTTATTGTTAGCGCGCTTATCTTATTAATGAACTACAACCACCCATATACCTTTACCGCGCAAAAAGCGGTTATTTCTATTCCTATTACGCCGCAGGTCACCGGGGTGGTCAGCAGCGTCACGGATAAAGCCAATCAACGGGTTAAAAAGGGAGAGGTGCTGTTTACCATCGATCCGGCGCGTTATCAGGCCCGGGTGGACAGGCTACAGGCCGACCTTGTTACCGCGCTGCACAGTATTAATACCCTTAAAGCCCAGCTTTCTGAGGCTCAGGCCAATACCACCCGCGTTTCGGCGGAGCGCGATCGCCTGTATAAGGATTATCAGCGCTACCTGAAAGGAAGCCAGGCGCGGGTCAATCCGTTTTCGGAAAGCGATATCGATAATGCCCGGCAAAATTATCTGGCCCAGGATGCGATGGTGAAAGGGTCGGTCGCGGAGCAGGCGCAGATCCAGAGCCAGCTCGATAGCATAATAAACGGTGAGCAGTCGCAGGTGGTTAGCCTGCG
Source organism: Klebsiella sp. M5al (assembly GCF_002090195.1). Lineage (NCBI taxonomy): Bacteria > Pseudomonadati > Pseudomonadota > Gammaproteobacteria > Enterobacterales > Enterobacteriaceae > Klebsiella > Klebsiella sp. M5al. The sequence goes on along the minus strand of NZ_CP020657.1, from coordinate 5,636,481 downwards.
CGCGCAGCTGGCGGAGGCGAAATATAACCTCGATCAGACGACCGTACGCGCGCCCAGCGACGGCTATATCACCCAGGTGTTAATTCGTCCTGGGACCTATGCCGCCTCGCTGCCGCTGCGTCCGGTGATGGTCTTTATCCCCCAGCAAAAACGGCTGATTGTGGCGCAGTTCCGGCAAAATTCGCTGCTCAGGCTGGAGAAGGGCGACGATGCCGAAGCGGTGTTCAACGCGCTGCCGGGCCAGGTCTTTCGCGGCAAGCTGGTGAGCATCCTGCCCGTCGTGCCGGGGGGAACGTACCAGGCGCAGGGCACGCTGCAGGCGTTGACGGTGACGCCGGGCACCGACGGCGTGCTGGCGACCATTGAGCTGGAGCCCGACGCCGCCGTAGATGCCCTGCCTGACGGTATTTACGCCCAGGTGGCAGTCTACTCCGATCATTTCACCCATGTTTCAGTGATGCGCAAGGTGCTGCTGCGGATGACCAGCTGGATGCACTATCTCTATCTGGACCATTAGCGGGGTCGGTCTGGCATGAGGTGATTTCTCTCTCTGCTATTTGCCTGCGACTGCGCCATACTGACTACTTTGTTGGCGAAAGGAGCAGGCAATGAAACTGATCGGCAGCTACACCAGTCCCTTTGTGCGCAAAATTTCCATCATACTGCTGGAAAAAGCGATTCCCTTCGAGTTCGTCAACGAATTCCCTTACCACGAGACCAACGGCGTGGCGCAGTACAATCCGCTGGGAAAAGTACCCGCGCTGGTCACCGATGACGGTGAATGCTGGTACGACTCGCCCATTATTGCGCAATATCTGGAGCAGCTCGGCATCGCGCCGGATATGCTGCCTGCGGCGCCGAAGGCTGCGCTGAAATTGCGTCAAATTGAAGCGCTGGCTGATGGCGTGATGGAAGCTGCGCAAATGCTGGTACGGGAGAAAACGCGCCCTGCGGCCCAGCAGTCGGAAAGCGAACTGCTGCGCCAGCGTGAAAAAATCGCGCGCGGTCTTGATGCGCTGGAAGGGTATGCGAATGACGGCACGTTACGTCCTGAGGAGGTCAATCTGGCGACCATTTCGACCGCCTGCGCCATCGCTTATCTCAACTTCCGCCGCGTCGCGCCGGGCTGGTGCGCCACCCGACCGAAGCTGGTTCGGCTGGTGGATTCCCTCTTTCAGCGCGCCAGCTTTGCGCGCACCGAACCGCCGGTGAGTTGACCCAGACGGGTAACAGTTTTTGCGCGGAGGTATTACAATTGCCGCTCATTTGTTGACTCCCTCTCCCGGCGGGAGGGGGGAAAATAGGTTCATTCATGACTAGCGAAATTCGTGCGCTTTATACCCGGCTTCCGGCCATCGACCGTTTACTCCGCGACCCCGCATTTTCACCGCTGCTGATGCAATATGGTCACTCCCAGACGGTGGCGCTGCTGCGTCAGATGCTGGACGAGGCGCGGGAATATATCCGTCTGAACCAGGCGCTGCCGGGCTGGTGCGAAGCGTGGCTGATGGAGACCTCGCGTCGTTTGAGCCAAACGCAACAGAGCGCGCTGCGCCCGGTGTTCAACCTGACCGGCACCGTGCTGCACACCAATCTTGGCCGGGCGATTCAGGCGGAAGCGGCGGTGACGGCGGTTGCCCAGGCGATGCGCGCGCCGGTGACGCTGGAATACGATCTTGATGATGCCGGACGCGGCCACCGCGACCGCGCGCTGGCCGACCTGCTTTGCCGGATCACCGGCGCGGAGGATGCGTGTATCGTCAACAACAATGCTGCAGCAGTGCTGCTGATGCTGGCGGCAACCGCCAGCGGCAGCGAGGTGGTGGTGTCGCGCGGCGAGCTGGTGGAGATCGGCGGCGCGTTCCGTATTCCTGACGTAATGCGCCAGGCGGGCTGCGTCCTGCATGAAGTCGGAACCACGAACCGCACCCATGCGAAAGATTATCGTCAGGCCGTTAATGACAATACCGGCCTGCTGATGAAGGTGCACACCAGCAACTACAGCATCGAGGGCTTTACTAAAGCAGTCGATGAGGCGGCGCTGGCGGAGATTGGCCGCGAACTGAATATCCCGGTGGTCGCCGATCTCGGTAGCGGCTCGCTGGTGGATTTAAGCCAGTACGGCCTGCCGAAAGAGCCGATGCCGCAGGAGATGATTGCCGCCGGCGTCAGCCTGGTGAGCTTCTCCGGCGATAAGCTGCTGGGCGGCCCGCAGGCGGGAATTATTGTCGGAAAGAAAGCGCTGATCGCCCGTTTGCAGAGCCATCCGCTCAAGCGCGCCCTGCGGGCGGATAAAATGACCCTCGCGGCGCTGGAGGCCACGCTGCGCCTCTATCTGCACCCGGAAAAGCTGGCCGCTGAACTGCCGACCCTGCGGCTGCTGACCCGCCAGGCGGAGGCGATCCGCCAGCAGGGCGAGCGCATTCAGGCCGCGCTGGCTGCGCATTATGCTGATTTTGACCTGCAGGTTGAGCCATGTCTGTCGCAGATCGGCAGCGGTTCGCTGCCGGTAGACCGCTTGCCCAGCGCGGCGTTGACCTTTACTCCGCGCGATGGCCGCGGCAGCCGGCTGGAAGCCCTGGCGGCGCGCTGGCGTCTGTTGCCCGTGCCGGTTATTGGCAGGATCTACGATGGACGCCTGTGGCTGGACCTGCGCTGTCTTGAGGATGAACCCCGGTTTATGGAGATGTTATTGAGATGATTATTGCCACCGCCGGACACGTTGACCACGGCAAAACCACGCTGCTACAGGCGATTACCGGCATCAACGCCGATCGCCTGCCGGAAGAGAAAGCGCGCGGGATGACTATCGACCTGGGCTACGCCTACTGGCCGCAGCCCGACGGGCGGGTGCTGGGTTTTATCGACGTCCCCGGCCACGAAAAGTTTTTGTCCAATATGCTGGCCGGCGTCGGCGGTATCGATCACGCGCTGCTGGTGGTGGCCTGCGATGATGGGGTGATGGCGCAGACGCGCGAGCATCTGGCGATCCTCCAGCTCACGGGGAAGCCGACGTTAACCGTGGCGCTGACCAAAGCGGACCGCGTAGAAACGGCGCGGGTTGAGGAAGTGAAGGCGGAGGCCGAGGCGGCGCTGGCGGAGTTCGGCTTTACCGGCGCGACCCTGTTTACCGTCGCGGCGACGGAAGGCCTGGGTATCGCCGGGCTGCGCGATCATCTCCTGCAGCTTTCCGCGCGCGCTCACCCACAGCATCAGCGTTTTCGCCTGGCGATCGACCGGGCGTTTACCGTCAAAGGCGCGGGGCTGGTGGTCACCGGGACGGCGCTTTCCGGCGAAGTTAACGTTGGCGATACGCTGTGGCTGACCGGCGTCGATAAACCGATGCGCGTGCGCGGGCTGCACGCGCAGAATCAGCCGGTGGCGAAAGCGTGGGCCGGTCAGCGCATCGCGCTGAATATTGTCGGCGATGCGCAAAAGGAGGATCTTAACCGCGGCGACTGGCTGCTGGCGGTACCACCGCCGGAAGCCTCTGAACGGGTCATTGTCGAACTCCAGTGCCATACGCCGCTTAGCCAGTGGCAGCCGCTGCATATCCACCACGCCGCCAGCCATATTACCGGCCGCGTGTCGCTGCTCGAAGGCGCGCTGGCGGAGCTGGTTCTCGATACGCCGCTGCGGCTGGCGGATAACGACCGTCTGGTGCTGCGCGATATTTCCGCGCGCCTGACGCTGGCCGGCGCGCGAGTGGTGACCCTCAATCCGCCGCGCCGGGGCAAGCGTAAGCCGGAGTATTTACAGTGGCTGCATGCGCTGGCCGCCGCGCAGGGCGATGACGTCCAGGCGCTGGATATTCACCTTCAGCGCGACGCGGTGCGCCTCGATGATTTCGCCTGGGCGCGTCAGCTCAGCGACGAGGGGCTGAAGGCGCTGATTAACCGTCCTGATTACCTGCAGGCGGGCAATAGTCTGCTGAGCGCCCCGCTTGCCGCGCGCTGGCAGCGGAAACTGCTCGACGCCTTGGCGCGTTACCACGACCAGCATCGCGATGAGCCCGGGCCGGGCCGCGAGCGGCTGCGGCGTATTGCGCTGCCGATGGAAGATGAGGCGCTGGTGCTGCTGTTGATTGAGCAGATGCGCGAAAGCGGCACTGTTCACAGCCACCACGGATGGCTGCATCTGCCGGAGCATAAAGCGGGCTTTACCGACGAGCAGCAGGCCATCTGGCAGCGGGTGGTCGGGCTGTTTGCCGATGAGCCATGGTGGGTGCGCGATCTGGCGCGGGAAGCCAACGTGGAAGAGTCGTTAATGCGAGCGGTATTACGCCAGGCGGCGCAGCAGGGGATGATTACCGCGATCGTCAAAGATCGCTACTATCGCAACGATCGGATTGTGGCGTTTGCCAAAATGATCCGCGAGCTGGATCTGGAGAGGGGATCAACCTGCGCGGCGGATTTCCGCGATACGCTGAACGTCGGGCGCAAGCTGGCGATTCAGATCCTCGAGTATTTCGACCGTATCGGCTTTACCCGCCGTCGCGGTAATGACCATATCCTGCGCGATAAGGCGCTGTTTCTTTAGCATAAGCAGGTTGTCCCGGGTCGCGGCGTGAACGCCTGACCCGGGCTACGATAAGGCACAAACCTTGTTGCCCCGGTAAGCGCAGCGCCACCGGGGAATCCTCACACTTACGCTTCCGCTTCGTTCACCCAGATACGCATCTCGCCTTCGCCGCGGTTGGCCCAGCTAAACCACGGGATGAAGGTCAGCAGGTGCGGCTGACGGCTGGACGGCGCGCGATCGTAACGCCACAGCGCCTGCTGCTCGGCATCTTCCGCCGTTTGCTTATAGCCCGGCGCCTGGAGAAGTATCTTGCGGGCAAAAATCCCTTTGCCTTCTACAGTGATAAATCGGGCGTCGCGCGGCAGCTGCAGGTTATGCAATTGCTCGCCGTTATCCGCCTGCTCCAGGCAGTAAACCAGCGGGCCGCGCTGGACGGCGACCTGACCTGCCTGGTGGCGCACCAGCGGGTTACCATAAATGCGGCGCACCGGCATCGGCAGGGTTAACAGCAGCGTGTCGCCCTCCTGCCAGAGATGGCTGATGTACAGATACCCTTTGCGTACGTCCTGCGTAACCGGCGCGCCGTTGAGCGTCACCTGCGGCTTATCGCACCAGTCCGGCAGGCGCAGGGCCAGGGTATGATGCACAGGTGACGATGAATCGATGACTATCTGCACCTGTTCCTGCCACGGATAGTTGCCGCTGATGCGCAGGCGCAGCGCCTCATTGCCCACCGGGATCTCCGCGCTATTGCCGATATACAGGTTGATGTACAGGGCATCGTCGTGCGGCGTGTAGATATAGTGTCCCAGCGAGGTCAGCACGCGGGCAATATTCGGCGGGCAGCACGCGCAGCCGAACCAGCGCTGGCGGACGGGCTTAACGTGATCGTAAATATGGTTGAATTTTAAGGATTTTGGATGCACTTCCAGCGGATTGACGTAGAAGAAGTGCTTGCCGTCGAGCGCCATGCCGCCCAGCACGGTGTTATACAGCGCGCGCTCCATCACGTCGGCATATTGGCTGTCGGCTTCCATCTCCAGCATCCGGCGGGCAAACATCATCAGGCCAATGGAAGCACAGCTTTCGGCATAGACCGTGTCGTTTGGCAGGTCATAGTCGCTGCTGAAGGCCTCCCCGCTGCTCTGCGAGCCGATGCCGCCGGTGATATACAGCTGACGCTGGGCCATATTTTTCCACAGGCGCAGGCAATCCTGGCGCTTGCCCTCGTCCTGACTTAAACGGGCGAGGTGGGCAACGCCGGCCATCAGATAGACGAAACGCACCGCGTGGCCGATGGCGACCGGCTGTTCGGAAATCGGCTGATGCGCCTGGCTGTAGGGCTTATCCATCACCATCCACGCCGGACCGTAGGTGTTCCAGTAAGAGGTTTTGCCGCGCTTCTCATATTCGATATCGTAAAAATGCGGCTGCGTGCCGCGCGCCTCAACGAAGTACTTCACCAGCGCGATATAGCGTGGCTCCTGAGTGACGTCGTACAGGCGCATTAACGCCAGCTCGATTTCCGGATGGCCAGGGTAGCCGTGCAGCTGGTTCTCTCCGGGGCCAAACACGCTATCGATGTGGTCAGCGAGGCGGCAGACGACTTCCAGCAGACGACGCTTGCCGGTGGCCTGGAAGAAGGCGACGCCCGCTTCAATCATGTGGCCGGCGCAGTACAGTTCGTGGCATTCGGCGAGGTTAGTCCAGCGCTCCTCGGGCGCTTTGACCGTGAAATATGTATTCAGATAGCCATCTTCACACTGGGCGGCCGCGACCAGTTCAATTACCTCGTCGGCGGTTTTTTCCAGCTCGGCGTCCGGCTTCTGACACAGCGACCAGGCCACCGCCTCCAGCCATTTCGCCACGTCGCTGTCCTGAAAGACCATGCCGTAGAATTCGCCCTCCTGTCGCCCGGCGGCGATGCGGAAGTTCTCTATCGCATGGCTAGGATCCGCCTCTTCGATGCGGTCGTTAAGCGCATCCCACTGGTAGGGGATCACCACATCGCGCACCAGCTGCTGGTACTGGCCGAGGAACGGATCGTTGATTTTCAGTTTGTGCAGATCGACTTCCATAACGGGCATGACGGACTCCTTAAGGCTGAACGTGACGCGTGCGCAGGTCGCTGGCAATGCGCGCCATCATCGGATTGTTAAGCTTGCAGGCGCGAATAGTGAAGGCCAGCAGCAGATGGAACAGGGCGGGCAGCAGGGTCTCCATTGAGGAGATGCCCGCCAGGGATGAGGCCGTTTGGTTTTCCACGCCCGGCTGGTAAGCCACGTAGATAAACACGACGCTGATAATGCCGGCGCTGGAGGCCCATGCCAGCTTGATAAAGAACAGGTTAAAGGCGAAGTTCATACCGGAAGAGCGCACCCCGGTTTTCCATTCGCCGTAGTCGTCGGAGAAGGCCATCAGCGAAAAGTGCAGCGGCAGGGTGAAGCCGAGAATAATGCCGTTGCCGAGGATGACGATCAGCCACAGGGTCTGGTATGCCGCCCCGATTGGTAAAAACCACATCGCGACGGCCAGCGCAGCCAGCGCCAGGTTGGTGTAATAGTAGAGTTTGACGGTATCGAAGCGGCGCGACAGCAGATTGATGATCGCGGAGCCCGCAATCGAGGCGAAGGTCACCATGGTGAAGAATAGCGAGGTGTAGCCGGTGGAGCCGCCCAGCACGTAGGTGATGAAGTACATATAGCCGCCGCCGCGGATATTAAAAACGTTGATCAGCAGGAACGACATCACCAGCATCAGCAGCAGCTGGTCATTATTGCGCAGGCCGGCGATGTGCTCGCGCAGGGTAAATTTGCCCATCACATCCAGCGAGACGCGTTCGCGAACCCAGAAAAAGCAGCACAGGAACATCGCCACCGCGATGGCGCAGAGTACGGCGACGCCGTACTGATAGCCCTGCGCGGTATCGCCCTTACCGAGCGCTTTCACCAGCCACGGCAGCCCAACGGAGACTAAGAAACCCGCCACGCCGCACAGCACAAAACGCCATGCCTGACATGAGATAACCTCGGTATGGCGCGTGGTCATGGTGTTGATCAGCGCGCAGTAGGGGACGTTAATCGCGGTGTAGCTCACCGAGAGCAGCAGATAGGTGCCGAACGCCCAGGCGATTTTTACCCCCATGCTGGCATCGGGCACGGTAAACGTCAGAACGCCGATAACGCCGATCGGCACGGCAATCCACAGCTGCCAGGGACGAAAGCGCCCCCAGCGGCTTTGGGTACGGTCGGCCAGCACGCCCATGATAGGATCGGAAACGGCGTCAAAAACGCGCAGGGCCAGAAACAGGGTTCCGACCAGCGCGGGCGTCAGGCCGAAGACATCGGTATAGAAAAAAGTCAAAAAGTTCATGATCAGGCAGGTAATCACCGTCCCGCCCGCGTCGCCAAGTCCGTAGCCTATTTTTTCCCGTAGGGATAGTTTGTCGTCCTGGACGCGCCGTGCTAAATCGCTTGTAGTAATCGGAGCCGAAGTCATAAATAACTCCCGGAGATGATGTGCGGAATAATATCCCGCTGAGGCGCGGGCTTTAATTGTGTTATTTGCAAATTACGTTATTTATTCTGCACGAAATATGGGGGGCAACAAGGGAATGAAAAAGTATAAAAAGAGGACGATTCCGACCTGATGATAAAAATGTGATTTCGATCCGGCAGCACCCTATTTTATCGTGAATAATCAATGGCAATGAGAGGTTATTTATGATGAAAAAAGCGGAATGTTGAATATCTATGCTTGAATTATCCATGTCACTTCCGATTAAGGTGCAGAACGGCGGGTTGTTTATTTCCCGCGGCGTCGGCAGCCATCCGGCTCGTCAGCTTCACTCCTGGGAAATAATCTTTGTGGAAAAAGGGACATTAACGATTCGCGAAAACAACAAAGTTTTTAGCGTGAATGCCGGGGAAAGTTTGCTGCTCTGGCCGCAGCGATTACATGTGGGGATCGGACTGTTTCCGTCAGATTTAAAATTCTACTGGCTGCATTTTGAAGTGACGTCGGGTGAGGGTGATGCGCTGCTTTCTATTCCACAACATATGCGCGTTAATGACCCGCAGTATATTATTTCACTGTTCCGTCAATTCTTACGCGAGCAGGAAAATATTCATCGTAGCGTGGCGCTGGAGCTGATCCTGCTGCTGATTTTGCAGCAAATTTCGGCGGCAGCAGGCGAACAGCCCGCCGACAGTCCCGGCAACGCGCTGGCGTGGAGAGCGCAGCAAATCATTCGTACCCGGTTTCATTTGCCCCTTTCCGCATCCACGCTGGCGCAGGAGCTGCACTGCAACGCGGATTATCTGGGGCGCGTTTATCGCCATGCTTTCCGGCTGACGTTAACCGAAGCGCTGCACCGTCAGCGGGTAAGGGCGGCGGAAAAGCTGCTTATCAGCGATTCCCTGTCGATTACCGAGGTGGCGATGAAATGCGGGTTTAACGATGTCGGCTATTTTCGCAAGATTTTCCGCAAGCACACCAGCCTGACGCCGGCGGCGTGGAAGCGTCGTTACTGCAAGGAACATATTAATTCGGCGTAGGGTTGATGGGTTTTCCCGCCGGCGCGGTGCTGACCGCAGAGCGCCGGGGACGCGTAGCCCGGACAGATGCGCAGCATCGCCTCCGGGAAAGTTCAGCAACATCCTGCACGCTTCCCCCGGGGGCGGCGCAAAGCGCCTTATCCGGGGAGTTCCGCGGGACTAGTTTTGCCCGTAATAGGCGTTCGCGCCGTGTTTACGCAGATAGTGTTTATCGAGCAGTTCAGACTGCATATCCGGCAGCTGTGGCGCCAGCTGGCGCGAGAAGAGGCCCATGTAGGCGCACTCCTCCAGCACCACGGCGTTATGTACGGCGTCGGCGGCGTCTTTACCCCAGGCAAAGGGGCCGTGTGAATGGACCAATACCGCCGGGATTTGCGCCGGATCCAGGCCGCGCTGTTCAAAGGTTTTGATAATCACCTCGCCGGTCTGATACTCATACTCGCCGTTAATCTCCTCAACGGTCATCCGTCGGGTACAGGGGATCGCGCCATAGAAGTAGTCGGCGTGGGTGGTGCCCCAGGCGGGGAGATCGAGCCCGGCCTGCGACCAGATCGTCGCGTGGCGGGAGTGGGTATGCACGATCCCGCCGATCTGCGGATAGCGGCGATAAAGCGCCAGATGCGTTGGCGTATCTGAAGAGGGTTTTTTACCGCCTTCAACGACTTTACCGCTGGCCATCTCTACGACCACCATATCGTCGGCGGTCATCACCTCATATTCGACGCCGGAGGGCTTAATGACCATCAGCTTGCGCGTTTCATCGACCGCGCTGACGTTGCCCCAGGTAAAGGTGACCAGGCCGTGTGCGGGGAGGGCCAGGTTTGCCGCCAGTACCTCGGCTTTCAGTTGTTCTAACATGTGAATCCCCCTTCCTGCATCCGTGATTCGATCCAGCGCCGGGCCTGGATAATCTCCAGCACCGGCTCGCTGGCTTTCTCCGTCCACATCTCAATCAAAAATGAACCGCGGTAGTTCAGCTCGCGCAGCGTCTTAAAAATGCCGACAAAATCGACGCATCCTTCGCCGAACGGCACGTCGCGGAACTGGCCAGGGCTATCGTCGGTCACGGGCAGCGTATCTTTCAGGTGGATGGCGGCGATACGATCGATGCCCAGCTTCAGCTCGGCGGTGACGTCGTTTCCCCAGGCGCTGAGGTTGCCGACGTCCGGGTAGACGGTAAACCACGGTGACGAAAGCATCTCGTCCCACTTTTTCCATTTGCTGATGGAGTTCATAAAGGCGGTGTCCATGATCTCCACCGCCAGCATTACCTGCGCGGCGGCGGCCTGTTCTACCGCCCAGGCCAGCCCTTCGGCAAAACGCTGCCGGGTGCCTTCATCATGCTCTTCGTAATAGACGTCGTAACCCGCCAGCTGGATGGTGCGGATCCCCAGATCGCGCGCCAGGCGGATGGCTTTGGTCATAATCTCTCGCGCCCGATCGCGTACCGCTTCATCGCGGCTGCCAAAGGGGAAACGGCGATGGGCGGACAAGCACATCGAGGGAATGGCGACGCCGGTTTCCAGCATCGCGCTCACCAGCGATGCGCGCTGGGCCGGGGTCCACTCCAGGCGCGAAAGGCGTTCATCGGTCTCGTCCACCGACATTTCGACAAAATCAAAACCGCAGCTTTTGGCCAGTACCAGCCGCTCAGGCCAGCTGAGATCCTTCGCCAGCGCTTTTTCATAAATACCTAACGGGTGGTTACGCATGCTGTTCTCCCCAGATAGCGTCGATTTGCGCGTGGAATTCGGCGGCAACCCGCGCCGGATGGGCGGCGCCTGCCAGCGCGCGCCCGGCAATAAAGGCTTTGACGTTGATATCTTTGAACAGCGGTAGATCGGCTGGGGTAATGCCGCCGGTAATCGATAGCTCAAGGCCAATATCGGACAGCGCTTTCATGCGCGCCAGATCCGCCTCCCCCCACTGCTGCCCGCTGGCCTGGGCATCGCGTCCGCGATGGTAAATCGCCTGATGGACGCCGGTACGGTACCAGGCGCGGGCGTCATCCAGCGTCCAGTTGCCGAACAGCTCCATCTGAATTTCACCGCCGCAGGCCTGGGCCACGGCGTGGCCTTTCTCGACCGTGGCGAGCGGTGCGGCGCAGATGATGGTCATCCAGTTGGCGCCAGCGCCAAAGGCCTGCTGCGCCAGGGTTTCACCGGCGTCGGCGACTTTCCAGTCGGCGACGATGATCTTCCCCGGACACTGGGCGCGCAGGGCTTTAACCGCGCTAAGCCCTTCGGTTAAGCAGAGGATGGTTCCCGCCTCCACAATATCAACGTGATCCTGTAGCAGGGCGACATCGCGCTGCGCAGCCTGAAGGCTGGTATGGTCGAGCGCCAGCTGCAGTAATGGTCGGCTCATAATGCGTGCTCCTTAATACGGGCGTGATAGCCCTGTAGTGCTTCAATCAAATGCAGGTAGTGGCGGTATTTGCGCTGATAGCGCGCGTGGGCGGTCATATCGGGCAGCAGCGTGCGCACCGGGTGCTGCCGGGCGCGCCGGGCTTCGCTAAAGCTGCGGTATACGCCGGTGCCGACGCGAGCGGCGAGGGCCGCGCCAAAGCAGCCGGTCTCTTCCACCTGCGGGAGTTCAATGCGTAAGCCGCTGACGTCCGCCAGCATCTGCATCCAGACGTCGGAGTGCGCCGGGCCGCCGGTGACGCGCAGGGCCTGAACGTTTGTAAAGCGTTCGCGCATACGGCTGAGGTGGGTCATATGGCTAAATACCACGCCTTCATAAACCGCCTGCAGCAGGTGCGCGCGGGTATGCAGCGCCTGCATGCCGTAAAAGCCGCAGGTCATCTCCAGCCCGGCGTTGCTGCCATAGAGAAACGGCAGAAAAAACAGCTCGCTCCCGGCTTTCGGCAGGCTGGCGACGGCCTGATTGATCTCATCAAACGAGAGATCGCCCCACTGGGCGGTAAACCATTCGAGGTTGCCGGATGAGGTCGGGCTGGCTTCGTGAACGATATACTGGCCGTCATTGACGTAGCGGCCATAGACGTAAGGGTGGGCCTCATGGTCGCGCAGGCCGTGAGCGATACCGCTAGTGACGGCCCAGGTCCCCATCACCGCATTGAGGGTCGACTCATCCTCAATCCCGGCGCAAAGGGCGGTGGAGACCACGTCAAACAGGCCGCCAACGACGGGAGTACCCGCCGCCAGACCGGTTAAAGCGGCTGCCTGAGCGGTGATCTCCCCGCAAATTTCGGCTGACCCTACAACGGGGGGCAGCGCGCTATCGATTTCACCGATGCCCAGCCACTCGGTCAGGCGCGGGTCGTACTGGCCCATGGCCATGTTGTAGAGGTTGGACTCGGAGATGTTGCTCTCCTCGCAGCCCTTCGCGCCGGTTAAGCACCAGCGCAGATAGTCATGCCCCATCATCACGCAGCCAATTTGCGCGTAGCGCTGGGGTTCATTCTCTTTTACCCAGCGCAGCAAAGAAGCCGGATGTCCGGTCCACAGCGTCTGGCGGGTAACGGGATAGAGCCGTTCGGGAATACGGTCCCGCTGCCAGCGCTGAACGATTTTCAGCGCCCGACGATCGGAGGAGAGGATGGCGTTACCCAGCGGCCGATCCTGCTTATCGAGGAGAAAGAGGCCCTTACCCTGAGCGGAGATGCCCACGCCTTTAATCTGTTCGCCGGATACACCTGCCTGCTGTAATAGCCCGGCAATGGTCGCCGCGCAGTGTTGCCAGAGCTGGCGCATGTCGCGTTCGGCGTAACCCGGCAGGGGCGACATCGTCCGTAGCGCTTGCCGCACAATGCCATGTTCATGACCTTCGGCGTCATATAAACCGGCTTTCAGATAGGTGCCGCCGCAATCAATACCCAGCCAGAAGGCCTGTTTCTTGCTCATCTTTCGCATCTCATTGTTACCGGGTGAACCCGGCATATTTCGCAGGCCCGGCAGGCGCAGCGCCGCCGGGCTCGAGTTTACGCAGTGCGTTTATGTGGATTTATCGTCTTTACCGGCGCAGCACCGGCATCGCATTTCGCCGGCAGCAGCAGCGCCATCAGCGCGGCCAGCGCCAGGGAGATCGCCAGGCAATAGACGCCAGCGTCTTTGCTGTACAACGTGATCAGCACCCCGACCGCATAAGGGCCACAAAATCCGCCGAGGTTGCCAAGCGCGTTGATAACCCCGCGCGCGCCGCCCGCCATTTCCGCGCTGAACAGACGTGCCGGGATGGTCCAGAACACGCCAGCCGCCGATTGCAGGAAGAATCCGCAGCCGACCAGCGCGGCATAGGAGAGCCAAATTTGGTTTTTCAGCGCCACCGACAGGAACATGCACAGAGCGAAGCCAATCAGCGGCAGGCAGACGAACAGCTTGCGTTTACCGGTTCGGTCTGAAAGGGAGGAAAACAGGAACATCCCAGCAATGGCGCCGACGTACGGCAGAATGGCAAGCATGCCGACCTGCCCCATGCTGCTATGGGTCAATTCTTTCAGAATGGTGGGTAGCCACAGGGTGTAGCCGTAAATGCCGGTCTGGTAGAAGAAGTTCAGGGCGATAAGCTGCCACATGGTTTTGTCGGAGAGAACGGCGCTCAGAGAGGCGTTTTTCACCTCGGTGCCGGCAATGGCTTTTTGCTCCGCGGCCAGCGTCTCGACCAGATAGCGCTTCTCTGCTTCGGAAATCCAGCGCGCTTCCTGCGGACGGTCATAGATGGTGTATGCCCACAGAACCAGAACAACCAGCGAGAGCAAACCTTCGATAATAAACAGCCAGCGCCAGTCGAGAACCGTGATAATCCAGCCTGAGAGTGGGGCGGTGATAATCCCGGCAATCGGCACAAACATAATGACAATCGCGTTGGCGCGACCGCGTTCAGCGTCGGGGAACCAGTTACTGATCATCGTGAGAACGACCGGCAGCATACCGCCTTCCGCCACGCCCAGTAAGAAGCGCAGGGCCAGCAGCTGGTACTGATTGGTAATTAACCCCGTCAGCACGGAGATGACCGCCCAGGCGACCAGCGACCAGCCGATAAATTTCTTACCGCTACCGTGAACGGCAATTTTCCCGCCGGGAACCTGTAAAAATAGATAACCGATAAAGAAAATACCGCCCGCCAGCCCCGCCATGGTGGCGGAAATACCTAAGTCGGCATCCATACCTCCGGGCATCGCAAAGGCAATATTGACCCGGTCCATATAAGAAATAATACAAGTGATCAGTATAGGCGGAATGATTCTTAACCAGCGCTGGCGCGGTATATCTTTGGTTGTAGAGTTAGAGGTTATATTCATCTTTATAGTCTCGTAATATTAAAAATATTCTGGTGATGAAGGTGATTATTATTATTGTGCTTGTTTTAGCGCGGAGATGCCGTCGCGTAATATCGCGATGCGATGATCAACGTTTGCGCTGGCATTAATTTCCAGTAATTTAATGCCTGAAAATTGCAGGGGGGCGGTTCCTGCGCAGGCAAATAATTCACGAGCGTGTTCGGTGGTCATCAGGCTCTGCGGGCAGAAAGGCGCGAACGGCGCGTGTAAATCCTGCCATTCGCCGTACTCGCCGGTTTGCGTCGTGCCAGAAAACATCAGCGCGCCGAGCTTTCCTGCCCGTTTTACCTGCTGCGTATGGGTGAGCGGTAGCACGGTATTCCGCCCTTCAATGGCCGAACGCGCCCAGTTAATACAAATGCTAACGTCATAATCGGCAATGGCTTCCAGCACGTTTTCTAACGGCAAAAATCCTTTGCGCGGCGCGCTGCCGGTCATCGCGTCGCAGTGCTCCAGCACCAGCTCGCAGGACCAGTCCCAGCGGGTAATTTCTTTTAATGAACGGGCAAAGGCGTCGGTAGCCTGAGCCACGTTGGCATTGCCCGCCAGCGGGGCGGCGTGAAGCTCAAGGGCAATGACCTTTCCGGCGGTATTGCCATTGATTTTAGCGATCTTCTGCTGCAGGTGGCGATAGTACTCCACGCAGGCTTTGCGCTGCGTTTCGTCGCTGGACGCCAGCCCAAAGCCGCCGTTTTCACCGCGGCGGCGCATGGTTTCCATGATGGCGGTAACGACAATCTGCCAGTGTCCCGGGGTATGGCGCAATAACCACTCGTCGCCGAGCGGATGAAGATGTTCAAGGCAGGGTTGCTCCAGCCCGCGAATATCCGGGGTGTCGGAGAGCTGCCGCCAGAATTCCATCTCTTCCTCTTCACTCTTTTGGTGAAATGAGGGTGCACAGGGGTACGCACCGATAATGTAACCGGTATTATTCGAATTCATTTTGTGCTCCTTCTTATAAAACTGAAATAGCGACTTTAACGACTATTTTGCGGATCGGCGTGGCTACAGTTTTATTACATCCAGGACGATGAACATCTTGCGGGAAAAATATCGCATAGTTGCCTGGCGTCATTTCAAAGAACGATTCATGTTCGCTGTCGTGATAGAAAATAATATCGCGCTGTTCTAATAAAGATTCGCTGATTTGATTATTGCCGGTATCAATGGCGATACCGATTTTTTCTTCGCCCGATGCCAGAAACTGGATATCCAGATAGCGACGGTGGACCTCCGGACGATTTTCAGCGGCATCGCGAGTGGTTAAGTCGATAACCTGCGCGAAGATGTTTTGGCCGTCGATTTCCACGACGCCGGGTGCCAGCGCGTGGAAATCCGTCGTGCGCAGGAAATCAAGCGCCCGCTCAATGGCCGCGGGCAGACGACACGGATTAGGTTGAGCAATATGACCAAAAATCATGGGTGAGCTCCTTACAGCGCCTGAATTTTGGCCCATACGCTGTCATCGACGGTAATGCCGTTGCGGCGGTTTTCATCCAGCAGACGGGTAAATTCATGGCCAGGAAGACGGACCGCCACATTTTCATCGGCGCGCTCGGCGGTGGTGATGAAATCCATAATCCGTTGCAGCTTGGCGTCGCGGGTTGCGCCGTCGATCAGCTTATCCACTTCAATAGCGATGAAGATCTGCGAAACGCCATATTCATCGCTGTTTTCCTGGGTCACTTCTGCAACCGACGATCCGTTGGAGAGGAGGGTGGCAATCATATCCAGCACGATCGACAGGCCGGAACCTTTCCAGTAGCCCATGGGTAATATGCGGCGATTTTTCTCGATCGTCCCCGGCTCTTTGGTCAAACGACCGTCATCGTCGAATCCGCCGTCCACGGGCAGTTCGCGGCCGGCAAGGCGGTTAACCTCCAGCATGCCGTAGGAGAACATCGACATCGACATATCCACCATGGTGATCGGCGTCGACGGAATGGCGACGATCAGCGGGTTGGTACCGATACGGCACTCTTTAGCGCCCCATGGCGGCATAACGGCGATGGAGTTGGTCCAGCAGATACCGATGTAGCCTTTTTCCGCCGCCTGCCAGCCGTAGCTGCCGCCGCGCATCCAGTGGTTAGCATTACGTAAGGCGACCAGGCCGATACCGTGATCGGAGGCCAGCTCAATGGCCCGATCCATCATCTTTTTCGCCGTCAGGTTGCCGATGGAACGCTGAGCATCCCACTGTTCGATGGCGCCGAGGCTGGTCACCCGCTGCGGTTGAGCCTCAGGGATAATGTCGCCGTTATCCAACTGCTGGATGAAGCGAGGAAAGCGGTTCACGCCGTGAGAATAGACGCCGGATTCGGTGGTGCGGGCAAACATTTCTGCGCAGGCATCGGCGGTTTCCGCGGCGACGCCACGCGCCAGCAGTACCCGATTGAATGCCTCTTTTAACTGCTCAAACGTGACTTTCATTGCTGTTTTCCTGGTCAGAGTTGATCGCTTTTTTATCTCTAAATTTCACTATGCGAAATCTGATTTCAAATATAGCGATCAATTTTTGTCAGATCAACGGGCAGCGTTATTTTTAAAAATCATAAAAATCATAAAGTTGTGTTTTTTCGGTTCAGATCGTGAACTGAAACACACTTTGCGCTACCATCTGAACGCGACAAAAATGGGAGCGGAAGCGATGGGCACAAAAGAAAGCGAGAACACGCAAGATAAAGAGAGGCCTGCCGGAAGTCAGAGCCTTTTTCGTGGGTTGATGCTAATTGAGATCCTGAGTAATTATCCAAATGGCTGTCCGCTGGCGCATCTGTCGGAACTGGCGGGACTGAACAAAAGTACCGTTCATCGCTTATTACAGGGGCTGCAGTCCTGCGGGTACGTGACGCCTGCCCCGGCGGCGGGGAGCTATCGTCTGACGACAAAATTTATCGCCGTTGGCCAAAAGGCGTTGTCGTCGCTGAATATTATCCACGTCGCGGCGCCGCATCTTGAGGCGCTTAACCTGGCCACCGGCGAGACGGTGAACTTCTCCAGCCGTGAAGATGACCACGCGATCCTGATTTATAAGCTGGAGCCGACCACCGGTATGCTGCGTACGCGCGCCTATATTGGCCAGCACATGCCGCTGTACTGCTCGGCAATGGGCAAGATTTATATGGCGTTTGGCCATCCTGACTACGTTGAGAGCTACTGGAATTCACACCAGGAGATTATTCAGCCGCTGACCCGTAATACCATTACCGGCTTGCCTGCGATGCATGATGAACTGGCGCAGATCCGCGAGCGAAATATGGCGATGGACAGGGAAGAGAACGAGCTGGGCGTGTCGTGCCTGGCTGTCCCCGTTTTTGATATCCATGGGCGCGTGCCTTATGCCATTTCTATCTCTCTATCAACATCGCGCCTCAAGCAGGTGGGAGAGAAAAATTTACTCAAGCCGCTACGCGATACGGCAGAGGCGATTTCTCGCGAACTGGGCTTTTCCGTGCGGGAAGGTTAAGGCAAATGACCAGATAATCCCGGACATCTGAGAGAAAACGCCGCTGACTCCATTCAGGATCAAGGCGCGGAAGCGGTTTTTTCTGGCACTCTGCGTTTTTATCCCCAATGGAGCAAGGATGAATCGGTTTATTCTCGCGGATGCGGAAAAGTGCATCGGCTGCCGTACCTGTGAAGTCGCCTGCGTGGTGTCCCATCAGCAGGACCAGGACTGTTCTGGCGTCTCCGCCGCGCGCTTTGCGCCGCGGATCCGCGTGGTGAAAAATGATGAACTCTCGACGGCGACGCTGTGCCGCCAGTGCGAAGATGCGCCCTGCGCCAACGTCTGCCCCGAGGGCGCAATCCGCCGAGAAAATTCGGTCTGGCGCGTAGATCAACGCCGCTGCATCGGATGCAAAAGCTGTATGGTAGCGTGCCCCTATGGCGCGATGACCGTGATGCGGGTGGAGGAGGGCGTACAGGCGCTGAAGTGCGATTTATGCAGCCATCGCGACGAAGGCCCGGCCTGCGTGGCGGCGTGCCCGACCCAGGCGCTGCGCTGCATGGAGCCGATGGAGCTGGAAAGAATAGCCGCTGAACGTCGCCAGCGGATGGCGCTGGCGACGTAGCGTGTTTCCCGGAGGCGGCGCTGGCGCGCGTGTTCGGGCTACGGGACGTGTAGCCCGGCTAAACGCAGTGCGAGCCGGGAATAGATCTGGCTTATTCGGGCCTATGACGGGTCCTGTTCACGCCAGGCGCGTTCAACTTCTTCGGCGAGAATCCTCACGCCCGCTTCAATTTTCTCCGGGTCCGGCACGTAGTTCATGCGCATGCATTGATGCGTGTGTGGCCATGGCTTATCCAGGCCCGGGAAGAAGTAGTCGCCCGGCACCATCAGAACGCCGCGCTTTTTCAGGCGCTGGTACAGCAGCTCGGTAGAAATCGGCAGATCCTTAAACCACAGCCAGAGAAAAATCGCCCCTTCCGGCTTATGAATCAGGCAGCGATCTTCCGGCAAATAGCGGCGAATAATGGCGATAGTCTCCTGCACGCGCTGATAATAGAACGGCTTTATCACCGTTTCTGACAGGCGCAGAAGATCGTTGCGCTTAATCATCTCGCACATCATGGCCGGCCCCATTCCACCGGGGGCGAGACTGATAATGCCGTTCATATTGCTGATGGCGGTGATGATTTTTTCGTTAGCGATGATAATCCCGCAGCGGCTGCCCGGCAGGCCCAGCTTGGAGAGGCTCATGCACAGCACGATATTCGGATTCCACAGCGGCCTGGCGTCGCTGAAAATAATCCCCGGGAACGGAACGCCGTAGGCGTTATCAATCACCAACGGGATGCCGTGCTGGTTGGCCAGCGCATCCAGCTTGATCAGCTCATCGTCGGTGATCACGTTACCGGTTGGGTTGGTGGGGCGGGAAACGCAGATCATTCCCGTCTCGTCCGTGACCTGCAAATGTTCGAAATCCACGTGGTATTTAAACTGTCCCTCCGGCAGCAGTTCAATGTTCGGGCGAGTGGCGACAAACAGATCTTCTTCGAGGCCGGAATCGGCGTAGCCAATGTACTCAGGCGTCAACGGAAACAGCACTTTACGGGTGGTTCCATCCGCACGACGGCCTGCGAAGAGGTTAAACAAGTAGAAAAACGCGCTCTGGCTGCCATTTGTCAGTGCAATATTCTGTGGTTCGATCTCCCATCCCAGTTCGTCGCGCAGCATTTGTGCCAGCAGGGTCAGCAGCTCGCTTTTACCCTGCGGACCGTCATAATTACAAAGCGCATCAAGGGCTTTGCCGCTGTTCAGCATGTCGGCCAGCAGGCTATGGAAGTAATCATTCATTTCCGGAATCTGCGCGGGATTGCCGCCGCCCAGCATGATGGCGCCCGGCGTACGCAGGCCGTCATTGAGGTCTTCCATCAAGCGGGTGATGCCCGAATGACGGGTAAATTTGTCGCCAAAAAGTGAAAATGTCATCGCGATTAGTCTGTCGGTATTCCAGGAAAGTGGGTAACCATAACGCCAGCGCAGACAGGGTGCAAATCGAGGTATCAGGAAGATATTTTGTTTTTATTCTGTGAGAGAAAACATTTTTGGATGTTTATCCTGAAAAGGCTCCCCGGACGCCTGGGGAGCCGTGGGTCAGAAAGCTACTGCTGACCTGCCCATACCACCATCACTTTGTCATCGCCGTTCTCGCGAATAAAGCCGTAGCCTTTCGCCATCGATAGCGTGGTTTGTTTACCCATGCCGATCGCCGGGTGACGGGCGCGGAACTGGCCCAATTTCTCCCAGTGGGTCACGCTGCGCGCGGCTTTGCCGCTGACGTCCTGCCAGTTCATATCTGAACGCGTACCCTGAAGCGGATCGGAACCTGTCGGGCCGAACGGCCGTGAGGATTCATCGCCGTAGAAGATCTGCACTGCGCCGGGCGCGAGCAGCAGCAGTTCCGCCGCCGTGCTGCCGCCTTCGCGGAACAGGCTGGTATCATGCGAGGAGAGGTAGCTTAACACGTTGAAATCCTGAAGCTTATCCGCCATATGTTGCCAGGTCAGGTCGATATTCGCCAGGCAGCTTGTCGCTTTTGCCGCCTGATCCTGATAATCAAAGTTCAGCATGGCGTCAAAGCCGTGGCGATAGTAGTCGCTCTGCATCACGCCGTGGCCCCAGGCTTCGCCGGTCATCCAGAACGGCGCGTTATCCAGCGCTTTGTCCGGGTTCGCTTTCTTCCATTCTGCTAGCGCTTCGGTGGCCTGAGTTTTTAACTGCAGCCAGGCCGCCTGCTCGACGTGCTTGGCGGTATCGACGCGGAAGCCGTCGATGCCGTAGTCGCGTACCCATTGGCTCAGCCAGTGGGTCAGATAATCGCGCGGCGTGTAGCCTGGGATCGCTTTGGCCGCGGTATCCGGCTTATGGCGATAGAAGTTCGGCAGGCCCGATGGCTCCGTGGATTCGGTTTTAAGATCCGGCAGGAAGGCCAGCGACATGGTCAGGTCGTCAAAGCCGGGGTTGTCGTAGTCGCCGATATCGGTGCGGATCCATTTTTTACCCCACCATTTCTCCCATCCGGCTTTATCGCTAAAGTTGATGTAATCGTTAAAGCTGTGCCAGCTTTGTCCCGCGCGGGGCTTCCAGTCTGTCCAGCGCTCTCCGAGGGTCTTTTTCAGTTCATCCCCCTGGATGTACAGCGAGCCAAACTGAAACTCCTGCATATCGGCCAGGGTCGCGTAGCCGGTGTGGTTCATCACCACGTCGAACAGAATGCGGATCCCACGCTTGTGGGCCTCATCGACGAGGCGGCGCAGATCGTCTTCCGTCCCCATATTGGCATCCAGCTTCGTCCAGTCCTGGATGTAATAGCCGTGATAGGCGTAATGCGGGAAATCGCCTTTCGTACCGCCGCCGACCCAGCCGTGGATTTGTTCCAGCGGCGAACTGATCCATAGCGCGTTAACGCCGAGCTGCTGGAGGTAATCCAGTTTGCTGGTCAGGCCCTGGAGATCGCCGCCGTGGAAGGTGCCAATTTCCTGCATGCCGTCTTTATGGCGACCATAGCTATTGTCGTTGGCCGGGTTGCCGTTGACAAAGCGATCGGTCAGGACGAAATAGACGGTGGCGTTATGCCAGTTGAACGGCGCGGCGGCTTCCGTATCCGCGCGTTCAAGCAGCAGCAGACCATTGCTATTAAACGCCGGCTGGAGGGTAATTTTACCGCCGCTGACGGTCGCGATATTGCCGCTGTAGAAGTCGCGAACTTGACTGCCTTCGGCAAAGGATTTGCTGACGTCAATGGTGAGCGGCTTGCCATCCCATTTCGGGCACTGCTTGATCTGCGGCGCGGCGGCGGTGGAGGTCTGTTTCTCTTCCAGAGAGACCATCAGGGTTGGCGTACCTGAACGGGTATCGACTTCCAGGGTATAGCGGCCATCGCGGAAGACGCGCCACTGCGGCGCCGGATCGCGGCAAGGCTCCATAGAGAGCATCTGGTTGAGCTTGATCGCGCCGGCAGGCTGCCAGCACTGTTGGTCAAACGTAATCCGCAGAGGGCGCGTACCCTTTGCTACCTCGTTTTGACTGATAAATCTGCCGGTGCCTTCTTCGGTAAAGGCGGGGAAATCTGCGGTAGTCCAGGCGGCGAAGGCCATCCCAGGCACCAGCAGCGACGCAAGCGCAGCGAGTTTCATTCCGGAGTCCTGTGTGCGGTTTTTTGTTCAGTTTGCGCGTCCAGTAGTTCCATGAACTCATCCCAGCGGCGCTTTTCCAGGGAGGATGGAAAAGGGTGAGTGATCGCGTTCAAAAAATGAGCAAAAAATGAGAGGGTAGTCGCATTTTTGTACTGTTGTCAGGAGGCGGAAACCGATTTCAGATGACAGCTTTTCGGAATTGGACTATTTCTGTGGGTGCGTCATCTGGGTATTTTTGATACTATTCGCGATTCAACTATCGATTTTTTGTGAAAAACAAGGCGTTGGAATGATTGCATCCGACCAGGAGACCTAATGATATCGACTCCCATTCGACGATATGGGGCCGCGATACTCATGTTACTTACCTGCATATTTTCAGGTAGTGTGCTGGCAACAACACACACAGCAACAACGAGTCATAAAGCCCCAATCGTTAAGAAGAAAAGTACCGTTAAAGTAAGCAAGGTAAGCAGTAAACAAGAGTATTCTCGCAATAGTGTAAAGAGCAGTTCACTTCCTGATTTGCGAAAATACCCTTCCGGGACACCAAGGAAAAAAGCGTTTCTCCGGACGGTAATGCCTTATATTACGAAACAGAATCAGGTGATTACCGCCGATCGTAACTGGCTTGTTTCCAAGCAGTACGATGCGCGCTGGTCGCCGAGCGAGCGTACGCGGCTGAAAGAGATCGCCTCTCGCTATAAAGTGAAGTGGTCCGGCAATACTCGCCATATTCCATGGAACTCGCTGCTTGAGCGCGTCGACATTATCCCGAATAGCATGGTCGCTACCATGGCAGCGGCGGAAAGCGGCTGGGGAACGTCAAAGCTGGCGCGGGTGAACAACAATCTGTTTGGTATGAAGTGTGGCGGTGGAAACTGCCGCGGCGCGGTGAAGGGCTACTCCCAGTTTGATTCGGTGGAAGAGTCCGTTCAGGCCTATGTCAGAAATCTGAATACGCATCCGGCCTACTCGTCGTTCCGTAAATCGCGTGCGCAGCTGCGTAAAGCCGATCAGGAAGTGACCGCCAGCACGATGATTCATAAGCTGAAGGGCTATTCGACCAAAGGGTCAAGCTATAACAACTATCTCTTCGCGATGTATCAGGATAACCAGCGGTTGATAGCCGCACACATGTAATTGCTCTTGCATGTCACCATTAATGCCCGGCGCGTAAGCCCGGGCATTTTTCTTTGCGCGCTACATCATCACTTCGCTGTGCCGGTCGCGGTACTCCTTCGGCGTCACGTCGTACTCTTTCTTAAACACCGAGTAGAAATACTGCAGCGAGGGATAGCCGCACATCTGCGAGATTTCGTTAATCGAAAGGGTGGTCGATACCAGCAGGCTACGGGCTTTTTCCAGTTTTTCGCTGTGGATCACCGTATGAATGGTCTCGCCCACTTCTTCTTTGAAGCGCTTTTCCAGATTCGAGCGGGAAATGCCGACGGCGTCCAGCACCTGCTCTACCTTAATCCCTTTACAGGCGTGGTTACGAATATAGTGCATCGCCTGAATAACCGAGGGATCGGTGAGCGAGCGGTAGTCGGTGGAGCGGCGCTCAACCACGCGCATCGGCGGGATAAGCTGGCGCTGAAGCGGTAGCTCTTCATTCTCCAGCAGGCGATGCAGCAGCTTTGCCGCCTGATAGCCCATCTGGCGTGTGCCCTGCGCAACGGAAGACAGCGCCACGCGCGACAGGTAGCGAGTAAGCTCTTCGTTATCTATGCCAATAACGCACAGCTTTTCCGGTACCGGAATATGCAGGCGCTCGCAGGCCTGTAATACGTGGCGGGCGCGGGCGTCGGTAACGGCGATGATGCCGGTTTGCGGCGGCAGGGTTTGCAGCCAGTCGGCGAGGCGATTTTGCGCATGCTGCCAGTTTTCGGGCGCCGTCTCTAGACCCTGATAGACCACGCCGCGATATTTCTCTCTGGCGACCAGCTGGCAAAACGCGTGTTCGCGCTCGGCGGCCCAGCCCTTACAGCTGGAAGCGGGCAGGCCGTAAAAGGCGAAGCGGTTGATGCCTTTTTCTTTGAGGTGCAGAAAGGCGCTCTCGACCAGTGCGGCGTTGTCGGTGGCGATATAGTGAACCGGCGGATAGCATTCCGGCCGGTGGAAGGAGCCGCCAACGCCGACAATCGGCACATTGACGTCGATCAGCAGATTTTCAATTTCCGGATCGTCATAATCAGCAATGACGCCGTCGCCTAACCACTCCTTAATGTTTTCAATCCGCGCCCGAAAATCTTCCTCAATGAAGATATCCCATTCCAATTGCGATGCCTGGAGATATTCGCCAACGCCCTCAACGACCTGACGGTCATAGGCCTTGTTGGCGTTGAATAACAGCGTAATACGGTGACGCTTTTCAAACATAGTGTTGTTCCTGGTCTCTCTTGCAGGCCATACAATACCGGCCAATGCCCGGATTATTTCAAGTTACTTGTGCCTAAGTTTGGCTGTAGCGCAAATAATTCGGGCATTTTTTTTCATTGTCCTCAGTTCCGACGTTTAGTGGCTGAATCCATCCACACCGCGAGCAATAAAATGACCCCTTTGACGATGTACTGCCAGAAGGTGGCGACATCCATCATGCTCATGCCGTTATCCAGCGCGGACATGATGAAAGCGCCCATGACCGCGCCCGCGACGCTGCCGATGCCGCCGGCCAGGCTGGTACCGCCGATCACGCAGGCGGCGATGGCGTCCAGTTCGGCGATGTTGCCGGCGGAAGGGGAACCGGCGCCCAGGCGCGAGCTGAGAATCAACCCGGCGATCGCCACCATCAGGCCGTTAATGGCGAACACCGCCAGCTTGGTGCGCTCCACGCTGATACCGGATAAACGCGCGGCCTCCAGATTGCCGCCGATGGCGTAGATGCGCCGCCCGAACGCGGTACGGGTGGCCATAAACATGCCCGCCAGCAGCAGCGCGGTGAGAATCAGTACCGGCGTCGGGACGCCGCGATAGTCGTTTAACAGCCAGATGGCACCCAGCACGATAACGGCGGTGATCGTCTGGCGGCCGACGGTTGAGGCGGAGGCGGGCGTGGAGAGGCCAAGAGCCTGGCGTCGCATACGGCCGCGCCACTGCCAGATAATAAACGCCGCCATACCCAGCACGCCGATGCCAAAGCCAATACCATCAGGCAGATAGCTCTGGCCGATTTGCGACATCGCCGGACTGGTGGGAGAAACGGTGGTGCCGTTGGTGATGCCTATCAGAATACCGCGAAATGCCAGCATCCCGGCGAGCGTCACGATAAACGAGGGGACCTTACGATAGGCAACCCACCAACCGTTCCAGGCCCCCAGCAGCAGACCCAGGACCAGGGTAACCACAATCGTCAGCGGTAGCGGCCAACCGAGCCAGACGTCAAAAATCGCCGCCGCGCCGCCGAGCAGGCCCATCATTGAGCCCACGGAGAGATCGATTTCGGCGGAAATAATCACAAACACCATGCCGACCGCGAGAATGCCGGTGATAGCGGTCTGGCGCAGCAGGTTGGAGATATTACGCGCGCTCAGATAGGCGCCTTCGGTGGTCCAGGTGAAAAACAGCATAATGGCCACGATAGCGGCGATCATCACGAATACCTGGAGGTTCATCCCCTTCAGCCCTGACAGCGCGCCGGCGGCAGGCGGGGTGAGTTTCATTTCAGACGACGTGTTCTTCGACATGGCGTTCGCTCCTCAGTGCGGCTTCCATTACCTGTTCCTGGGTCAGGCCCTGGTTGATCAAATTAGCCTTCAGTTTGCCCTCATGCATCACCAACACACGGTCGCTTAGGCCAAGCACTTCGGGCAGCTCGGATGAAATAACAATGACGGCGATCCCCTGCTGCACCAGCTGATTAATCAACTTGTAGATTTCGTACTTGGCGCCGATATCGATGCCGCGAGTCGGCTCATCGAGTATCAGAATGCGCGGGTTCAGCAACAGGCAGCGGGCGAGGATCGCCTTTTGCTGATTGCCGCCGCTCAGACGACCGATCGCCAGCTCCGGCGACGAGGTTTTGATCTTCAAACGCTGGATGGATTGCTGAATACAGAGCTGCTCTCCGGCATCGTCAAGGCTGCTCAGCGGACCGGTAAACTGGTTTAACGCGGCGAGGGTGATGTTTTTACCCACCGCCATAACCGGCACGATGCCGTCTTTCTTTCTGTCTTCCGGCACCATGGCAATGCCCTGGGCGATAGCCTGCTGGCAGGTGTGAATCGTCACCGGTTGACCATCAATAAAGATTTTTCCCTGCCAGCGGCCCGGCCAGACGCCGAACAGACACTGCACCGCTTCGGTTCGGCCCGCGCCGACCAGCCCGGCAATCCCCAGAATTTCGCCGCGCCGCAGCGAGAAGGAGACGTCATTGACGCGCTTAATGTGGCGATTCACCGGATGCCAGGCCGTCAGGTTCTCCACCCGCAGGATTTCATCGCCGCAGCTGTGGGCTTCGCTCGGGTAGAGGGCGGTAAGCTCGCGGCCGACCATCATGGTGATAATGTCATCTTCGCTCATGCCGTCAGCGTTGCGGGTGCCGATATGCTGCCCATCGCGGATCACGCAGATGGTGTCGGAGATGGCTTTGACTTCATTGAGCTTGTGGGAAATGTAAATGCAGGCAATACCGTGATTTTGCAAATCGCGAATAATATTCAGCAGAATTGCCGTCTCTTGTTCCGTTAATGAGGCGGTGGGTTCGTCGAGAATTAACAACCGCACCTGCTTGTTCAGCGCTTTTGCTATTTCAACCAGCTGCTGCTGACCAAGGCCTAAATCGCCGACGCGGGTGTCGGGTGATATGGCTAAATTGACCTGGGCCAGCAGCTTCTCGCAGCGCAAAGTCATGGTTTCATAATCCAGCAGACCGTGGCGGGAGATCTCCGCGCCGAGAAAAATGTTCTCCAGCACGGTCAGATGTTTTACCAGCGCCAGCTCCTGATGAATGATGGCGATACCTTTGCGCTCGGTATCGCGAATATGGCCCGGCTGCAAAGTTTCCCCGGAAAAAATAATTTCCCCCTCATAGCTACCGTGCGGATATATTCCGCACAGTACCTTCATGAGCGTCGATTTCCCGGAGCCGTTTTCTCCGCACAGCGAGACGACTTCCCCGGCGTTAAGCCGCAGACTGACATTATCAATCGCCTTCACCGCACCGAAGGTTTTAGTTATGTTCTTCATTTCGAGTAACCAGGACATAGAGGCTCCGCATAAGCGATATCCGGCAGGATGGGGCAACGCCCCCGGAAGAGGGCGTCAGAGATTACAGCTCGCTTTTTTTGTGGAAACCGTCCTTGATCACCGTCTGGTCAATGTTGTCTTTATTGACCTCAATGGGGGTCAGCAGCCGTGACGGGACGTCTTTCAGCCCATTGTTAAGCGAGGAGTCGGCCTGCGGCTGCTTGTCGTTGCCCAGTTCGACGGCGATTTCAGCCGCGGTGGTGGCAAGGGTGGTGATAGGTTTATAGACGGTCATCGTTTGGGTGCCGGCGATAATGCGCTTCACGCCGGCGAGGTCGGCATCCTGTCCTGATATAGCGACTTTGCCTGCGAGTCCCTGGGCGCTTAATGCCTGGATGGCGCCGCCGGCGGTGGCGTCGTTGGAGGCGACGACCGCATCAATTTTGTTGTTGTTGGCGGTCAGGGCGTTTTCCATAATTTTCAACGCATTTTCCGGTAACCATCCGTCGACCCACTGATCGCCGACGATTTTAATTTTCCCTTCATCAACATAAGGCTTGAGGACTTTCATTTGTCCAGCGCGGAAAAGCTTGGCGTTATTGTCTACCGGCGAGCCGCCCATTAAGAAATAGTTACCCTGAGGCACTTTATCGACCAGACTTTGCGCCTGCATTTCACCCACTTTTTCATTATTAAATGAAATATAAAAATCAATGTCGGCGTTATTGATAAGACGATCGTAGGCGAGAACTTTAATTCCCTCCTGTTTGGCCTCTTTTATGACATTGCTCAGCACCTGGCCGTTATAGGGAATAATCACCAGAACGTCGACGCCGCGGTTGATCATATTTTCGATTTGCGACATTTGCGTTTCTTCGTTGCCATTGGCTGACTGGACGAATACTTTTGCACCTAATGATTCAGCTTTGTTGACAAAAATATCGCGATCTTTTTGCCAGCGTTCCAGACGCAGGTCGTCAATCGCCATGCCAATTTTAACTTCTTTAGCAATGCCCGACAGGCTGGTGAGGAGGAGTGAAGCGCAGAGCGTTAGGCAAAGGTTCTTTATCTTCATAATAATAACACCTTTTTTGTAAAGTGCAGGATAAGACGAACGATAAAAATAAACGGCCTGATACGTAGCAGATTTTTAACGCGGAAAGGAGCGCTGGCAATTATCTATGCTTATTTTGCCGTTATGAAATTTTGTTTATTTGTTAATTTATGACCGCGATCGTACTTTAATAATTCGTTCTCACCGTATTTCATTGATCTCTCGTGGCGGAAGCGGCGGAATGAGGCCGCTGACGTATTATTTTTGCGACCTGGCGCACGTTTGTGGATTCTCTCAATCACAGTGTGAAATAACGTAATTGAGGAAACTAAAAAGAGAATTCTATATTGGCTTATGACTTATTACTCGCCGCATCCCTGAATATGGAGTTCATTATGCAGACCTATTTTGATCAGCTCGATCGCGTTCGTTATGAAGGCCCGAAATCCGCTAACCCACTGGCTTTCCGTCATTACAACCCGGATGAGCTGGTGCTGGGCAAACGGATGGAAGACCATTTACGCTTTGCGGCCTGCTACTGGCACACCTTCTGCTGGAACGGTGCCGATATGTTCGGCGTGGGCTCCTTTAACCGCCCGTGGCAGCAGCCGGGTGAAGCAATGGAAATGGCGAAACGTAAAGCCGATGTCGCTTTTGAGTTTTTCCACAAACTGAACGTACCGTACTACTGCTTCCACGACGTTGACGTTTCTCCTGAAGGGGCATCGCTGAAAGAGTATGCCAATAACTTCGCGCAAATGGTTGATGTGCTGGCGGAAAAACAGCAGCAAAGCGGCGTCAAGCTGCTGTGGGGCACGGCAAATTGCTTTACGAACCCGCGTTACGGCGCCGGTGCGGCAACCAACCCGGATCCGGAAGTGTTCAGCTGGGCGGCGACCCAGGTGGTGACCGCGATGGATGCGACCCACAAACTGGGCGGTGAAAACTACGTCCTGTGGGGCGGTCGCGAAGGCTATGAAACCCTGCTGAACACCGACTTGCGTCAGGAACGCGAGCAGATTGGCCGCTTTATGCAGCTGGTCGTTGAGCATAAACATAAAATCGGCTTCCAGGGTACGCTGCTGATTGAACCGAAACCGCAGGAGCCCACCAAGCATCAGTACGATTACGACGCGTCTACCGTCTACGGCTTCCTGAAACAGTTCGGCCTGGAAAAAGAGATTAAGCTGAACATCGAAGCGAACCATGCGACGCTGGCTGGCCACACGTTCCACCACGAAATTGCTACCGCCATCGCCCTCGGCCTGTTTGGTTCCGTTGACGCTAACCGCGGCGACCCGCAGCTGGGCTGGGATACCGACCAGTTCCCGAACAGCGTTGAAGAGAACGCGCTGGTGATGTACGAAATCCTTAAAGCGGGCGGCTTCACCACCGGCGGCCTGAACTTTGATGCTAAAGTGCGTCGTCAGAGCACCGACAAATACGACCTGTTCTACGGCCACATCGGCGCGATGGACACCATGGCGCTGGCGCTGAAAGTTGCTGCCCGTATGATTGAAGGCGGCGAGCTGGATAAACGCGTTGCCAAACGCTATGCCGGCTGGAACGGCGAGCTGGGTCAGCAGATCCTTAAAGGCCAGATGAACCTGGCGGACATCGCCCAGTATGCCACTCAGCATAACCTGGCGCCGCAGCACCAGAGCGGCCATCAGGAACTGCTTGAAAACGTGGTTAACCGCTACCTCTTTGATCGCTGATGATGGCGAAAATGCCCGGCGGGTCCGGGCATGGGTTTAACCGATGCTTTATTCCCGTCAGTAAGGAGAGGCCGTATGTATATCGGGATTGATCTGGGCACCTCGGGCGTTAAGGCTATTCTGCTCAACGAGCAGGGGGAGGTCGTGGCTTCGCACACCGAAAAGCTCAACGTGTCGCGTCCGCACCCTTTATGGTCTGAACAAGATCCAGAGCACTGGTGGCTGGCGACGGACAGCGCGATGAAAGCGCTGGGGGCGCAGCACTCTTTGCGCGCGGTTAAAGCGTTAGGCATTGCGGGTCAGATGCACGGTGCGACGCTGCTCGATAAGCAACAGCGCGTCCTGCGCCCGGCGATCTTGTGGAATGATGGCCGCTGCGGCGAGGAGTGCGCGCTGCTGGAAGAGAAAGTCAGCCGTTCACGACAGATCACCGGCAATCTGATGATGCCGGGATTTACCGCGCCGAAGCTGCTGTGGGTGCAACGTCACGAGCCCGAGATTTTTAGGCAAGTCGATAAGGTTCTGCTGCCAAAAGATTATTTACGTTTGCGTATGACTGGCGAATTTGCCAGCGATATGTCCGATGCCGCCGGAACGATGTGGATGGACGTGGCGCGCCGCGACTGGAGCGATGAAATGCTCGCCGCCTGTGGGTTGAGCCGCGATAACATGCCCGCGCTTTTCGAAGGCTGCGAAGTAACGGGCTCGCTGCGCCCGGCCGTCGCGCAAGCGTGGAATATGCCGGAAGTATTGGTGGTGGCCGGCGGCGGCGACAACGCGGCGGGAGCGGTTGGCGTCGGTATGGCGGATGCGGGCCAGGCGATGCTGTCGCTGGGGACCTCAGGCGTCTACTTTGCCGTCAGCGACGGCTTTCTTAGCAAACCGGAAAGCGCCGTTCACAGCTTCTGCCACGCGTTGCCCGGGCGCTGGCATCTGATGTCGGTCATGCTGAGCGCGGCTTCCTGCCTCGATTGGGCGGCGACCTTAACCGGCCTCGGCACGGTTCCGGCGCTAATTGCGGCGGCGGAAGCGGCGAACGACGATGCCGATCCGGTCTGGTTTTTGCCTTACCTCTCGGGTGAACGCACGCCGCACAACAATCCGCAGGCGAAAGGCGTCTTTTTCGGCCTGACTCATCAACACGGTCCGGCGGAGCTGGCGCGGGCGGTGCTGGAGGGAGTCGGTTATGCCCTGGCGGACGGCATGGATGTGGTTCACGCCTGCGGCGTCAAACCGGAGAGCGTCACGCTGATTGGCGGCGGCGCGCGCAGCGCCTACTGGCGGCAAATGCTGGCGGATATTAGCGGCCAGCAGCTTGATTTCCGCACCGGCGGCGATGTCGGACCGGCGCTTGGCGCGGCGCGGCTGGCGCAGCTGGCGCTGCATCGAAATGTCGCGTTTTCCGATCTGCTCCCGCAGCTCCCGCTGGAACAGGCTCATCTTCCGGATGCCGAGCGCTTTGCGCGTTACGCCCCCCGTCGGGAAACTTTCCGCCAGATTTATCAGCAGCTTTTACCGTTGATGTCCTGAAACATTCGCCCCTGTTCATGGGGCGAATTCATCTAATGAATGTTTTTAAAAACATCTAGTTATCGAGTGTATTGATATATTCCGAATTTGTCGTTTCAGATGTGAAAAGTGCGGATAATCACGTTCTGGCAGTACACAATGGGGCCTGTCTTATGCCAGGGAGGCTTCATGAAAAATAATATTATTCCTAAGCTATTGATGTCCCTTGGGGCACTGGTTTATCTGCTGGGGATCTGGCGCACCTGTCCGTTATTTAGCGGCAAGGGCTATTTCCTCGGCGTTCTGGTGATGGGCATGTTCGCGATTTTAGCGCATCAACGCACGATGCGGGAGAAGGCGCCAGACGATGGTTTTGCTTCGCTATGTCGCCTTGTGCTCCTGCTGTCGGTCGGTTTACTGATGGTCGGCGCCTGGTTCGTACCCGCCGGATGGGATGAGAAGATCATCTACGTGGCGGCCTGGTTTGTGTGCTTATACGGCGTTTCCGCGATGCCTCATAAGGCGCTGGCCGCACAGATGGCGCAGAAAGATTCCTCAGAACGGCCTTAACTGACAAAGCGGCGGACATCAAAGCGCTGAACCAGCATCGAGAGCAATAAACTTCCCAGCAGCGCAGCGCTGAATATCCAGACAATATCCAATAATGGCCAGCGGGACAGCGCCAGTCCGCTGGCGCGGAGCGCGTGGATAATCAGCGCATGAAAGCCGTAAATCCCTAACGAATGGCGTGCAATCAGCGCAATAAGCGGCAACTCACGCCTGGTCAGCGTATTTTTTACCAGCGTCAGAAGCGCTATCGCGCAGACAAAAACCGCGGGGCCGCAGTATAAATACCAGGTATCGCCAAAGTCGCCGCGCCAGCGCAGTTCGTGCAGCGTGCCGCGTGATATGACCCATACTCCCGCGATGAATAGGCCAGCGCAGAGCGCAGTCAGCCATTTTTTATCACTATTCATCATGCCGATTGCCCGCCCTAACACGCCGTACATCACATAGTAAAACGTATCCCCGTTGATATAGAGATTGACCGGCAGCCACTCGACTCCTCCCGCTTTCACCGTCACCATATTAGGGTTCGCCAAAAGCCCGACGATCGCCATCAGCGCTAGCAGCATCTTGCCGCTCACCGGTTTGACCTGAACCAGCGGCGAAAGCAGGTAAATGACAACGATAGCGAAGAAGAACCACAGATGATAGAACACCGGTTTTTGCAGCAAATTCCTCAGCGATAGCTCAACGTTGATGTGGGTAAACAGGGTGATATAGAGCAGCGACAGCGCGCTGTAAAAGAGGATGCACAGCGCGATGCGCAAAAAATGCCGGGGCTGAGCGCTGCGCTCGCCGAAAAACAGATAGCCTGAAATCATGAAAAACAGCGGCACGCTGACGCGAGACGCGGAGTTGAGGATATTGGCAACATCCCACGTCAGCAGGCTGATGGTGTGCGGGTGCGTGATATACCAGGCGGTGCTATGAATCATGACGACCATCAGGCAGGCAATACCGCGCAAATGGGTAATCCAGTGTATTTTTTCCTGCATCAGTACCTCTGTTTCTCCTTCTCAGACAGGGTCTGACTGCCCTTATCCGCTTGTATCGCAGTGGAATAATCCGAGTTTTTCGTCATAGACTTGTCGAGGTGTGGTCCAATTCGCACAATGAGCCGGTTATTTAACGTAACCTGCACGATAACAATTTACTAACAAGGCGGTCGAGAAAAAATGGTGATGAAATATGCGTTTTCTGGACTGCTGCTGTGCATGCTTGCGGGCTGTAGCGCACCGCCGCCTCAGCCAGCGCAGAAGGCGCAAAAAGCGCGGATAACGCCGCAGGCGACCCTCAATATGGCGCAGCTGTGCAAGGATAATGCCGCCGTACGTTACAGTACAGGCGCGCGTCAGATTGACGTCAGCCATTTCGAGCAATTCCGGGGGAGCTACGAGCTTTCGGGCAAGACTGCGCGGAATGAACGCTTTATCTGTTCTTTTGATCCGGACGGGCAGTTTTTGCATCTTTCCATGCGCTAAATGCGCCCGCGGTGGCGCTTATTTCCGCAATTTTCCCTAAACAATCCCGTTTCATACTGTATATCTCGCAGCCAGCGGGTATACTGGCTCCTTCCTTTAAATCCACACGTATCCAGCACGAAATCATATGCAAAAGTTTGATACCAGGACCTTCCAGGGCCTGATCCTGACCTTACAGGATTACTGGGCTCGCCAGGGCTGCACCATTGTTCAACCACTGGACATGGAAGTCGGCGCAGGCACTTCTCACCCAATGACCTGCTTACGCGCATTGGGCCCAGAGCCGATGGCAACCGCCTACGTGCAGCCTTCCCGCCGTCCGACCGATGGTCGCTACGGTGAAAACCCGAACCGTTTACAGCACTACTATCAGTTCCAGGTGGTGATAAAACCCTCTCCGGATAATATCCAGGAGCTGTACCTTGGGTCTCTGAAAGAGCTGGGTATGGATCCGACCATCCACGACATTCGCTTCGTCGAAGACAACTGGGAAAACCCGACGCTGGGCGCCTGGGGTCTGGGTTGGGAAGTGTGGCTGAACGGTATGGAAGTCACGCAGTTCACCTACTTCCAGCAGGTTGGCGGCCTGGAGTGTAAGCCGGTAACCGGCGAGATCACCTACGGTCTGGAGCGCCTGGCGATGTATATCCAGGGTGTCGACAGCGTTTACGATCTGGTCTGGAGCGATGGCCCGCTGGGTAAAACTACCTACGGCGACGTGTTCCATCAGAACGAAGTGGAGCAATCCACCTACAACTTCGAATACGCCGACGTGGACTTCCTGTTCTCCTGCTTCGAGCAGTATGAGAAAGAAGCCCAGCAGCTGCTGGCGCTGGAAAACCCGCTGCCGCTGCCTGCTTACGAACGCATTCTGAAAGCCGCCCATAGCTTTAACCTGCTGGACGCGCGTAAAGCCATCTCCGTCACCGAGCGTCAGCGCTATATTCTGCGCATTCGCACCCTGACCAAAGCAGTGGCTGAAGCTTACTATGCTTCCCGTGAAGCCCTTGGCTTCCCGATGTGCAACAAGAATAAATAAGAGGCGGCCATGTCTGAGAAAACTTTCCTGGTGGAAATCGGCACTGAAGAGCTGCCACCAAAAGCCCTGCGCAGCCTGGCTGAATCCTTCGCTGCGAACGTGACCGCGGAGCTGGATAACGCCGGCCTCGCGCACGGTAAAGTTGAATGGTTCGCCGCGCCGCGCCGTCTGGCGCTGAAAGTGGCGAATCTGGCGGCTGCGCAAGCAGACCGTGAAGTCGAAAAACGCGGCCCGGCGATTGCCCAGGCGTTTGACGCAGAAGGGAAACCGAGCAAAGCGGCTGAAGGCTGGGCGCGCGGCTGCGGTATTACCGTCGATCAGGCTGAACGTCTGGCGACCGATAAAGGCGAATGGCTGCTGTATCGTGCCCACGTGAAAGGCGAGAGCACCGAAGCGCTGCTGCCGAACATGATCGCCACCTCGCTGGCGAAGCTGCCGATCCCGAAACTGATGCGCTGGGGCGCGTCTGACGTGCACTTCGTGCGCCCGGTTCACACCGTGACCCTGCTGCTGGGCGACAAAGTGATCCCGGCAACGATTCTGGGCGTACAGTCCGACCGGATTATTCGCGGTCATCGCTTTATGGGCGAAGCGGAATTCACCATCGATTCTGCCGATCAATACCCAGAAATCCTGCGTGAGCGCGGTAAAGTAATTGCGGATTACGCTGAGCGTAAAGCCAAAATCAAAGCCGATGCCGAAGAAGCGGCGCGCAAAATTGGCGGCAACGCCGATCTGAGCGAAAGCCTGCTGGAAGAAGTCACTTCCCTGGTGGAATGGCCGGTGGTGTTGACCGCGAAGTTCGAAGAGAAATTCCTTGCGGTACCTGCCGAAGCGCTGGTTTACACCATGAAGGGCGACCAGAAGTACTTCCCGGTTTACGACAACGCGGGCAAGCTGCTGCCGAACTTTATCTTCGTGGCCAACATCGAGTCGAAAGATCCGACCCAGATTATTTCCGGTAACGAGAAAGTCGTGCGTCCGCGTCTGGCGGATGCTGAGTTCTTCTTCAATACCGACCGTAAAAAACGTCTTGAAGATAATCTGCCGCGTCTGCAAACCGTGCTGTTCCAGCAGCAGCTGGGTACGCTGCGCGACAAGACCGATCGCATTCAGGCGCTGGCCGGCTGGATCGCCGGGCAGATTGGCGCAGACGTTAACCACGCAACCCGCGCGGGCCTGCTGTCCAAGTGCGATCTGATGACCAACATGGTCTTCGAATTCACCGATACTCAGGGCGTGATGGGGATGCACTACGCTCGCCATGATGGCGAAGCGGAAGATGTGGCGGTTGCCCTGAATGAGCAGTATCAGCCGCGCTTTGCCGGTGACGCCCTGCCGTCAAATCCGGTAGCCTGCGCGCTGGCGATTGCCGACAAGATGGATACTCTGGCGGGTATCTTCGGGATTGGTCAGCACCCTAAAGGCGACAAAGACCCGTTCGCGCTGCGCCGCGCCGCGCTGGGCGTGCTGCGCATCATTGTTGAGAAGAACCTCAATCTGGATCTGCAGACTCTCACCGAAGAAGCGGTGCGCCTGTACGGCGATAAGCTGACGAACGGCAACGTAGTCGATGATGTTATCGACTTCATGCTGGGACGCTTCCGCGCCTGGTATCAGGACGAAGGCTACACCGTCGATACCATTCAGGCGGTACTGGCGCGTCGTCCGACCCGTCCGGCAGACTTCGATGCGCGCATGAAGGCAGTTTCGCACTTCCGTACCCTCGAAGAGTCCTCCGCGCTGGCGGCGGCGAACAAGCGCGTTTCCAATATTCTGGCGAAATCGGACGTTACGCTGAACGATATCGTTCACGCCTCCGTATTGAAAGAAGCGGCTGAAATCAAACTGGCAGGCAATTTAGTC
Organism: Klebsiella sp. M5al; assembly: GCF_002090195.1. Taxonomy (NCBI): domain Bacteria; kingdom Pseudomonadati; phylum Pseudomonadota; class Gammaproteobacteria; order Enterobacterales; family Enterobacteriaceae; genus Klebsiella; species Klebsiella sp. M5al. The sequence goes on along the minus strand of NZ_CP020657.1, from coordinate 5,600,037 downwards.
GTGCTGCGCGATAAGCTGCAGCCGTACTTCGCCGAAGGGCGTTACCAGGATGCGCTGATCGAGCTGGCGTCCCTGCGCGAGCCGGTTGATGAATTCTTCGAGAACGTGATGGTCAACGCCGAAGACCAGAACGTGCGCGTGAACCGTTTGACGCTATTGTCCAAATTGCGCGATCTGTTCCTGCAGGTAGCGGATATTTCCCTGTTGCAGTAAGCGTATCGCTAATAATAAAAAAACCTGCCTCAGAGCAGGTTTTTTTATGCGTAAACTATAAATAAGCGAACCATTAATAATTCTCTAAGTAATATTTTAGATCAATATATAGCTTCAGGAAAAATATTTTAGGAATATGCCAACGTAGTCTGGTCAGATATTTACGGTAGAATGCTGGCGGGTGCTTGAGACTGTTTGTCTCAGGCGTTTAGCGGGAGACAAACAGAGAAAAGCCCCACCTGATGATAAATCAAAGTGAGGCTTCCCTATGCATGAACACCATAAGAGTAGCCTCTTACCTGTTGGAAATCAACACCGGAGGCGAGGAATGCCGCAAAAGTATCTGTTGTTTGGCTTAATGGTGATTTGCTTCACTATTTTATTATTCACCTGGATGGTTCGTGATTCACTGTGTGAATTACAGGTCAGACAGGGGAATATCGAGCTGGTGGCATTCTTAGCCTGTGAAATTAAACGGTAAGAGCATCTGGTGGGGAGCGATTCCCGCCAGACTTACGGCGTTAGGCATTTTCAATGCACCCTTTCGTTTTTCATCAAATAAATATTTTGCCTCCTGATATCAGGAGGCTTTTTTTTCGCTTTTATGGAATGTTGAAAAAACAGGCTTGAAATTTGCACCGGTGTGTGGCTATCCTATGCCCCGACGAATTCCTCGTCTTACCGGAGAGCACGCGCCAAATGAACAAACACGACTGATGAATCTCATGCCTTGCTTCGCGCTATTGGCGAGCAGGGGAAGTATTGATTTCATCCAGGAGTGCTTATGGCTCATTGTGCCCAATCCCCCTCTTTTCTTTTGCATCAGGTCACCTGTCAGTTTGCGACGGGAGATTCGCTTTTTGGTCCGCTGAATTTATCGCTGGAAGGCTCCCTCTGCGGGCTTGTCGGGCGCAATGGCGTCGGTAAAACCCGGCTGTTGCGTTTGCTGGCGGGCCTGGACTCGCCGTCGAGCGGCCATATCGAACGTATGGTTTCGGTAAGCTACGTTGCTCAGCAGCATGCTTTGACTCCTGATACGACGCTGGCGGAATGGCTAAGCTTCGAATTCGTTTTTTCTGCTCTGGCGCGTCTTGAACGAGGCGAAGGGCGAGTTGACGATCTCGAACGTCTTGATGGCTTTTGGGATCTTCCGGATCGTTTGAATGCAGGCTTCCTGGCCGCTGGCTTAGGGGAATTTTCTCCCGCACGGCCCGCCTCTTCGCTGAGCGGCGGCGAAAGAGTGAAGGCGCAGCTCTGCGCGGCATTTTTGTCCGGTGCGGATTTTCTCCTGCTTGATGAACCCACCAACCATCTCGACCGACAAGGCCGGGCGTGGTTCTATCAGCAGCTTGAGCAATGGCGCGGTGGCGCGCTGATCGCCAGCCATGACCGCGAGCTGCTGGCCCAGATGCCGCGCATCCTCGAGCTGACGCCTGCAGCTTTGCGTAGCTACGGCGGCAACTATGCGGATTATCAGCAGCAGCGTGAGCTGGAGCAGCAGGCGGCTCGCGCCGCGCTGGAGCATGCTGTCATTGAACGGCGGCGTACTCGCGCAAGGATGCACAAAGAGCACGATGCCTGTCTGCGGCGCTCCGCGCAGACGTTGCGTACTATCGACACGCTAAATATCGCTTCATTCGAGCGGGTAGCTTACAAAGGCGCGGCAAAAGAGCGCCCCGGAACCCTTAAGCGCCAGCATCGTGAACAACGTAGCGCGCTAAATGATGCGGTGGTTCAGGCGCGTGAGCGGGTAGAAGAGGACAATCCGGTGATGTTTACTCTGCCCGGTAGCCAGGTCGCTGCGGGAAAACAGGTACTGGAGCTGGAAGCGTTGCGGCTGGCGTATGCGCCTATGGCGCCGCTGGACTGGCGCATGGATGGGCCGATGCGCGTGGCGCTACGGGGTCCCAACGGCTGCGGTAAGACGACGTTGCTTAAAACGCTGCTGGGCCTGGAGCCGCCGCTTTCAGGACGCTGCCGCTTATCGGTAAACGCGGCGTATCTGGACCAGCATCTGACCCAGCTTGATCTGTCATTATCCGCAATGGCGCACCTGAATCTCGGCGATACGCCTTTGGAAGAGGGCGTGCTGCGCAGCCAACTGGCGCAGCTACAGCTGGGGGCGGACAAAGTCCATCTGCCGCTATCGGCCCTTAGCGGAGGAGAACGCCTGAAGGCGGCGCTGGCCTGCGTGCTCTGGCGGCGGGAAGCCACGCAGCTACTGCTGCTGGATGAGCCCACCAATCATCTCGACCTGGCGTCCACGCAGGCAATTGAAACAGCGCTGGCGCAATTTCCCGGCGCGATGCTGGTGGTGTCGCATGATGACGCCTTTTTACAGGCGCTGAAGCTGACCCACTGTCTGGAATGGCGGGAAGACGGATGGCGCTTTGAGCGGCGATAAATGCAAAACCGCCATCCGTGGGATGGCGGTTTCTTGTCGCACAAATAAAAAAATCCCCGCCGTTTGGCAGGGACTTAAGAATTTTGAGCTTTTTAAGCTTACAGGCTGGTTACGTTGCCAGCTGCCGGGCCTTTAGCGCCGCTTTCGATGGTGAAGGAAACTTTCTGACCTTCGTCCAGAGATTTGTAGCCTTCGTTCTGGATAGCAGAGAAGTGTACGAACACGTCTTTAGAACCATCGTCAGGAGTGATGAAGCCGAAGCCTTTGTCAGCGTTGAACCATTTTACGATACCAGTCATTTTACCGGACATAGTGAATTACCTTTAAAAAAAAATAAATGAGCCTTTCGGCGTTACGGTCTGGACTACAGATTTGAAGCGATAAAGGGAAAGTTCACTACCGGGGTATCAACGGATAACCTTTGAAGGACTGCTCTATTCGAATGCTCTGTGGTCTTTACATCAAACCTGCGAGCATTAACGCATGTTCACGTTGTGATAGCAAACTTTTTTTTCGTTGGCATGAAAACGGTCCTTTATCAGGACCGTTAGCCGAAACCAATAAACGCTAAAATTATGAGTCGATAAGCTGTCTTGAAAGCTGCGGATTCGCCTGTATCAGGCGCATCAGCTTAAGCTCTGTGGGAGAGGGCTTCACGCGTCTCGATTCCCACTCTTGTACCATTGCTACACTGACGCCCATGGCGCTGGCAAAATCATCTATCTTCAGCCCGGTACCTTTGCGTAGCTGGTCAAATTCAATGCTTGCGGCGGGCTTACGCGTCAGCGAGGCCGCCTGGGCCTGATCTTTAAAAATAATTTGTTCAAGGTTGCTCAGCAGTTCAAATGCAGGATCTTTATATTCCATTGAGAACTCCTCTCTTTCATACGGCGGAGGGTGAATTGTGTAGAGCCTCTTAAGAATAGTCGGAAAAAAAAGTGAGGAATGATTACCGTGGTAATTATTTATGACCTGGGGTTCTTTACGTCCGTTTCAGGCGGTATAACGTGCTGAAAAGTAATAGACAGAGCCGTTAAGCAAATTATTGTAAACAGATAAGAAGAAAAGCGGAAAAGGCCAGCGCGCGCCCGCTGGCCGGTGTATTACGCCTTTTGCAGCTTCTTCACATCGCCTTGCGAAGCCGCGGGTTGCCGCTGGCCCAGCTTATATTTGACCAGCAGCGCGATGGCCGACAGGAAGGCCGGGATAGCCAGCAAAGAGAAAATCGTTTCGAAAGAGAGCTGGGCCTGCATCAGGAATGCGCCGCTAAAGGCGCCGAGGATACCGCCAAAGCGGCCAATCCCTAACATCCAGGCCACGCCGGTCGCGCGTCCCTGGGTGGGGTAGAAACCGGCGGCCAGCGCAGGCATTGATGATTGCGCGCCGTTCATAATGCTGCCGGCGATAAAGACCATTATTCCCATCAGCAGCAGGTTATGGGTTGAGAAACCAACCAGGCAAACGAATACTCCGGTCAACAGCCAGCCCACGGCAACCACTTTGTTTGGGTTGAGCTTATCCATCAGCGCGCCGAGGATGAGCACGCCAATACCGCCGCCCAGCGGGAACAGCGCGGTGATAATGGAGGCCTGGCTCATCGTCGCGCCGGTTTCGCGTATCAGCAGCGGCAGCCAGCTGGTCAGCAAATAGAAGATCAGCAGGCCCATAAAGTAGGTCAGGCAGAGCATGATGGTGCCGACGGCGTAGCGCGGAGAGAAAATCACGCCGATGGATGATTTCTCTTGTATCTGGCCCGCTTCGCGTAGCTCAAATTCAGCCTGCTCGGGAACCGGCGCGATACGGCGCAGAATCGCGGCGATACGCTGGGCAGGCTGGCGTTTGACCACCATATAGCGCGCGGATTCCGGCAGAAGAAAGATCAGCACTACCGCCAGCAGCAGCGGCATCACGCCGCCAAGCACCAGTACGCTTTGCCAGCCGTAGTGGGGGATCATCCAGGCGGAGAGGAAGCCGCCCAGCGAGGAGCCCATCGGAAAGCCGACGAACATCAGGTTAACCATCAGCGCCCTACGCCGCTCAGGGGCATATTCGCTCATCAGCGTCGCGGCGTTCGGCATGGCGGCGCCCAGCCCAAGGCCGGTGAGAAAACGCAGCAGCGTCAGCTGGTTAAGGCTGGTAGCAAAGGCGGTCAGCAGGCTGAAGCCGCCGAAAACCACGATGGACATAATCAGAACTTTTTTCCGCCCAACGCGGTCGGCGAGCGGTCCGGCGGTCAGCGCGCCGACCGCGAGCCCGACTAAGGCGGCGCTCATCACCGGGCCTAACGCCGATTTTTCGACGCCCCATTCCTGCACCAGGTCAGAGGCGATAAAGCCGATTATCGCGGTATCGAATCCGTCCATCGCGACGGTGATAAAACATAAGGCCAGAATCATCCACTGGTATTTCGTGAAGGGATGTTCATTGATAAAAGCCTGAATATCGATGGTTGTTTTCTTCATGCGGCATTCCTGGCAGGCAGTGCGGGGGACAGAGATAGATTATTGTTATCTCCCTCGCGGTCGTTGATGTTGTTTGTGCGATTATCGAACAAAGAGCCGTTAATCGCTCATTTAATAAAATCATCGAACGGCGGTTCAGGCAATGTGGGGGAAAAGGGAAGCGTGCGATTATCGTCCGCTTTACGGGCAGTTCGGGAGTAAGGTTAAAGTAATCGTAGTAAAATCAGCTTATTAGATAAATCCGCTGCGCACTGAACGATAGTGGTAATTGTGATGAACTTAACAGAGGGTACCGCCGCGCGCTAAAACGTCGAAAACCCGGTTTTAAAGGCGGAAGATTATCAGGAAAAGGTATCCTGCAAGGCCGACCTGGACTATCCTTGTCAGCGTCTGACACGTGTGTGTCTGTTTGCGTTTTTTTTGGCTGAAAGGAGTAAAAAAATGGCGACAGGAAAGTCCTGCTCTCGCTGGTTTGCGGCTATTGCAGCCCTGTTAATGGTGGTTAGCCTGAGTGGGTGTTTTGATAAAGAAGGCGATCAGCGCAAAGCGTTCATCGACTTCCTGCAAAATACGGCAATGCGTAGCGGCGAACGTCTGCCGACGCTGACCGCCGATCAGAAAAAACAGTTTGGGCCTTTCGTTTCCGATTACGCGGTGATTTACGGTTATTCACAGCAGGTGAGCCAGGCGATGGATGCGGGTTTGCTTCCGGTGGTTGATAGCGTGAACGCGATTCGCGTACCGCAGGATTATGTTACCCAGCGCGAACCGCTGCGTCAGGCAAACGGCGCTTTGGGCGTACTGAGCCAGCAGCTGGAGAACGCAAAAATACAGGCGGATGCCGCCCACGGCGCGCTGAAACAGGGTGACGATCTCAAGCCGGTCTTCGACCAGGTCTATAATAAAGTCGTGACGGCCCCGGCGAATGCGCTACAGCCGTTAATCCCGGCAGCGCAGGTATTTACCCAGCAGCTGGTGCAGGTGGGTGATTTTATCGCGCAGCAGGAGACTCAGGTCAGCTTCGTGGCGAACGGTATTCAGTTCCCGACTTCGCAGCAGGCCAGTCAGTATAATACGCTGATTGGGCCGCTGGCCGCTCAGCACCAGGCCTTTAATCAGGCGTGGACAGCGGCAGTTAACGCGACTCGTTAACCGTTCTGACAACCCGGGCCAGGCTTCACCTTAGCCCGGGTTTTCTTTTCTTATTTCACCTGCGGGTTCACGCAGTTCTTCTCAACGCTGCCGTTCAGGGCATCAATCAGATTATCCACCGCGCAGGCCGCCATATTGTAGCGAGTCTCATGCGTGGCCGAGCCAATATGCGGCAACGCGACGACGTTCGGCATGCTCAGCAGCGGGGAGTCTTTCGCCAGCGGCTCTTGTTCAAAAACGTCCAGCCCGGCAGCATAAATTTCACCTTCCTGCAGCGCCGCAATCAGCGCCTTCTCATCCACGACCGGGCCGCGCCCGGCGTTAATAAAGATGGCGGAGGACTTCATTTTGGCAAACTGCGCTTTGCCGAACAGGTGATGAGTCTCTTCGGTCAGCGGCAGGATTAGACAGACAAAATCTGCTTCCTGCAGCAGGGTATCGAGATCGCAGTAGCGGGCGTTAAAGCGCTCTTCCGCCTGCGGGTGCTGGCGGCGGGCGTTGTAGAGAATGGGCATGCCGAAGCCCGCGTGGGCGCGCTGGGCAAGCGCCATCCCGATACGCCCCATACCGACGATGCCGAGGGTTTTATGGTGCACATCGTTGCCAAACCAGTCCGGACCGATGCTTTTGGTCCACTCGCCGGCCTTCACGCGGTTAGCCACTTCAACCACCCGACGCGCGGTGCTCAATACCAGCGCCATAACGGTATCGGCGACGGTTTCGGTCAGTACGGTCGGGGTGTGCATCAGCAGCACTTTACGCGCATTCAGCGCATCGACGTCGAAATTATCGTAGCCGACGGAAATGGTCGAAGTTGCACGAAGCTTGGGCATTTTCTCCAGTAACGCAGTATCGACTTTTTCGCTGGAACCCAGCAGACCTACCGCCTCAGCAAACGCGGCGGCGTGCTGTGAAACGGTCTCCGGACGCAGGTTTTTCACCTGCGTGACGGTAAAGTGTTGTTCCAGACGCTGTTGCAGGTCGTCGGGAAGCGTTTTGTAGAGAATGACTGACGGCTTCATGCGGTTCTCCGTTGCGTTAATGTTTCAGGCGTGACGTGCGCCGAGCGGAAGTTTTTGATTATTAGCAGGCTTAACAATCAAAGTAAGCCATACCGAGACGAAAAGCGCCACTCCCATAAAAATGTACGAGGCTGACGGGCTGCCGGTGGTGCCGTTCAGGTAGCCGACAAACCATGAGCCAAAGAATGAACCCAGCGCGCCCATGCTGTTAATCAGCGCCATGGCGCCCCCGGCGACGTTACGCGGCAGCATCTCGGGAATGATGGCGAAGAACGGCCCGTAGGGGGCGTACATCGCCGCGCCGGCAATGACCAGCAGGGTATAAGAGACCCAGAAATGGTTAGCGCCGACGGCCCAGGAGCCAATAAACGCGAAGGCGGCAATCAGCAGCAGCGGCCAGACGAATAGCTTGCGGTTCTGCATTTTATCGGAGGCCCAGGAGACCACGATCATGGCGATGGTTGCCGCCAGGTAGGGGACGGATGAGAGCCAGCCGACCTCGACCATGCCCATATTCTCGCCGCCGCTGCGGATAATTGACGGCAGCCACAGCACGAAACCGTAAACCCCGATGCTCCAGGCGAAATATTGCATGCACAGCAGGACCACGTTACGCGAGCGGAAGGCCTCACCGTAGTTGCGCACCGGTTTGATACCCTGCTGTTCGCGCTCCAGCTGCTCCTGCAATGCGGCCTTTTCGCTTTCCGCCAGCCAGTTGACCTGAGACGGTTTATCTTTTACCAGCACCCACCAGCAGAAGGCCCAAATCACCGCCGGAACGCCTTCAATAATAAACATCTCCCGCCAGCCGAAAGCCTGAATCAGGTAGCCGGAGACCACCGACATCCACAGCACCGTCACCGGGTTGCCGAGGATCAGGAAGGTATTGGCGCGCGAGCGTTCGGATTTGGTAAACCAGTTGCTGATGTATATCAGCATCGCCGGCATGACTGCGGCCTCGACCACGCCAAGGATAAAGCGGATCGCCGCCAGCGCGGGAATATTGTGCACCATCCCGGTCAGTGAGGCGCAGGCACCCCACAGGATCAGGCAGATGAAAATGAGTTTACGTACGCTGCGGCGTTCGGCATAAATCGCGCCGGGGATCTGAAAGAAGAAGTAGCCGAGGAAGAACAGCGCCCCCAGAAGGGAGGAGATACCTTTGGTGATCCCCAGGTCTTCAGTAATTCCGGCCGCCGAAGCGAAGCTGAAGTTAGCGCGGTCGAGGTACGCCAGGCTATACGTGATAAACACGATAGGCATGATGTACCACCAGCGTTTTGTTGCATTCGTTGAACTATTCATAGGTTTGCCTCTGTGAGTGAGGTGACGCTCATCATAGAAAAGATCCGTTACGCCGCGCTGCTGGTAGGGTACAGAACGGCCTGACGTTGTGCTGAATCGACTTACTCGCCCAGCGCCTCGCGCGTGGGTAATCCTTCGCTATCGCCCTGAACCTGAATGGCCAGTGAGCCGATTTTGTTTCCGCGTTTCACCGCCTGCCGCAGCGGTTTTCCTTCCAGCAGGGCGCTAATCACGCCGACGGCGAAACCATCGCCCGCGCCGACGGTATCGACGACGTTATCCACTTTTATCGCCGCCACGGCTCCCTGTTCGCCGTCGGCGGTTTTATACCAGGCGCCGTCGGAACCGGTTTTAATGATGACCGCACGCACGCCGTGGCCGAGGTAAAAGTCGGCGATGGCTTCTGGCGTTTGTAGGCCGGTCAGAATCATGCCCTCTTTTAAACCCGGCAGAACCCAGTCGGCCTGAAACGCCAGCTGGTTAAGCTTCTCGACCATCTCGGCTTCGCTTTTCCACAGCGTGGGCCGCAGGTTGGGGTCGAACGAAATCGTTTTTCCCTGCGCTTTCATCGTGTGCGCCGCGCGCTCCAGCAGGGCGTATGAGCTTTCCGACAGCGCGGCGGCCACGCCGCTTAAGTGCAGATGCCGGGCGCCGGCGAAGTATGATTCATTAAAATCCTCCGGCGAAAGATGGCTGGCGGCGGAGCCTTTGCGGAAATACTCCACGATGGGATCGGTTCCATTTTCGACTTTAGATTTCAGCTGAAAGCCGGTAGCGTAGCGGTCATCGATGCTCACGCCGCGGGCGTCGATTCCCTCTTTCGCCAGCGCGTTGAGGACGAAGCGGCCAAAGCTGTCCTTGCCGACGCGGCTTACCCAGCCGACGCTCAGGCCGAGGCGGGCCAGTCCGGTCGCCACGTTCAGCTCCGCGCCCGCGACGCGCTTCATAAAGTGCTCTACAGCAGACAGCTCGCCGGTCTCGGTGGCGACAAACATCGCCATGGCTTCGCCTATCGTGATGACATCTAACGCTTTTTGCATAATTTAATCCTCGCGCAGCAGGTTGACGTAGCGGCGGGTCACGGCCGTCAGGTCATGGCCAGTCAGCGGAAATTCAATCCCGCGCGGGGCATCGGCGGGCAGGTTATCGAGCAGCGCCAGCCAGCGCCCGGAGGCTTCATCCGGCGGCACGGCGCGAAAGTGCGAATGGTGCGGCTCAGCCGCCTTAACATGAATATAGCTGACGGCCGGGGCCAGGTGGCGCGCGGCCTCTTCCGGCGAGTCGCCGACCCATAGCCAGTTGCCCATATCAAAGGTGAGAGTGATCGGCAGCTGGTTAACCCGGCAGGCGGCTTTGAAGCGCTGCATCGGCGCCAGCTGGCCGCAGTCGGTTTGATCGTTTTCCACCACCAGCGCCATGCCGCTCTCGCGCAAAATATCGCGCAGGGTTTCCAGGCCATGGTGGTGGGTAAAATGGCCCAGCGAGAGCTTTAGCCACAGCGCGTTAAGGGTTTGCGCTTCCTGTAAAAGATCGGAAAGATGGGGGTTAAGCGCTCCGTCTGCGGCAAACAGGGCTTCCGGCGCGGAATAGCAAACCAGCAGGCCGCGGCGCTCAATATCGGCGGCCAGCTCCGCCAGGCGGTTCAGCTCATCCGCGCTGAACAGTTCCCGGCGGATCTCTACGCCGTCGGCGCCGGAACCGGCGATAAAGGGCAGTACGGCGGACTGCCCGCCCAGCGCTTTAACATGGTCATTCCCGTACGCGGCGGTCACGACAATAATCTTTCTGGCCATTCCAATACTCCCGACGATAATCTGATGCGTTGTTTATTACGCTAGATGGTATCGGTTCCAAAGCAAAGGCCAGGATGTCTAATTTATGATCGCCATCACGAAGGATCGTTAGCGGGAGGTGGAGCCTCTGACGATCAGCTCGCCGGAAAACACCCGTTCGCGGACCGGGTCGTTGCTGCCTTCAATCCGGCGCACCACCTGTTCGACGGCGGCGAAGCCAATCTGCCAGGTCGGCTGTTTAAGGGTGGTGATCCCCACGCCCGCCAGTTCGGCCCACTCCAGCTCATCGAAGCCCAGCAGGCCGATATCGCTGCCCCAAATCAGGCCAACGCGTTTAAGCGAGCGCGCCACCTGCAGGGTCAGCGCGCCGTTGGCGGAAATCACCGCCTTGCGCATGCCGCGATGGTGGGAGTGGAAATGGCGCAGGACGTTATCGAGCATCGCGCCATCATTCAACGGTACTTCGGCGTTTTCCGCGATGATACCGCTGTGGCGCTGTAGTGTCTGGCGAAAGGCGCTCAGACGCTCGCGGCGGGTATTGACCGAGCCAAGGGGTTCGCTGAGGAACAGCAGGGCTTCGAAACCTTTTTCCACCAGGTGTTCGGTGGCGGTAGTGGCGGCCTGAGTATTATCGAGGCCGACGACATCGCAGGCGAATTCCGGAATCTTGCGGTCGATAAGCACCATCGGCAGCGCCGACTGCTGCAGGCGGTTCAGGCCGTCCTCGCGCATCCCGACGGCGTTGACCACGATCCCTTCCACCTGGTAGCTGCGCAGCAGATCGAGGTAGTGCAGCTCCTGGTCCAGCTCGTTGTTGGTATTACATACCAGCAGGGTGAAACCCTTTTCGCGACAGGCGGCTTCAATGCCGCTGAGCACGTTGACCGAGTAGGGGTTGGTGATATCGGCGATGATCAGGCCAATCAGCCGGGTGCGGCCATGCTTCAGGCCGCGGGCCATCAGGCTGGGACGATAGTCGAGCTCGGCAATGGCTTTTTCAATCCGCCCCAGCAGATCGTCGGAAAGCAGATGCTTTTCGCCGTTCAGATAGCGTGAAATGCTGGTTTTGCCGGTCTGTGCGGCTTTCGCCACATCGCTAATGGTTGCTCGCGCCGCTTTCGCCATGGTGGCTTCCTTTGCTGAAATCTGCACACACCTTAGCGCGAAAATTCGCTATATCAAGCATTTTGCCCGGCGACTCACCGGGCAAAGCGGGCATTACTGCAGCGGGCTGAGGGTAATTTCGACGCGGCGGTTCTGCGCTTTACCTTCCGCGGTGCTGTTGCTGGCGATCGGATTCGCCGGACCCATGCCGGTAGTGCGGATGCGGTTAGCCGCTACGCCCTGGGTGATAAGCGCGCTGGCGACGCTCTCCGCGCGCTGCTGAGAAAGACGCATATTCAGATCCTGGCTGCCGGTGCTGTCGGTGTAGCCAACCACGTTAACGGCGGTTTTCTCATACTCTTTTAGCACCATCGCTACCCCGGTCAGGGTATTGGCGCCCGCCGGTTTCAGGTTGGCGCTGCTGCTATCGAAGGTCACATTGTTTGGCATGTTCAGCACGATATTGTCGCCGTTTCGCGTCACGCTGACGCCGGTTCCCTGCATTTTCTCGCGCAGCTTCGCTTCCTGCACGTCCATATAGTAACCAATGCCGCCGCCCAGCGCCGCGCCGGCCGCCGCGCCGATCAGCGCGCCTTTGCCGCGGTCATGTTTGGAAGAAGAGAGCACCCCTACGCCTGCGCCGACTAACGACCCAATGCCCGCGCCGATCCCGGATTTACCCGCTTCGCGCTCCCCGGTGTAGGGGTTGGTGGTACAGCCAGAAATAGCCAGTGCGCCGCTAACGACAGCCGCAATCATGAGTACGCGTTTTTTCATCTTATTTCCTTAATCCTTTTTATTCTTTGCCACAGCGACCGTGACGGTTGATTATGACGCGCGAAACCGGAGAAAATTCCGCAGAGAGCATCTCAATTTGTAAATAACATTGAACGGCTGAATAACGTGCCGTCACCACACCTGCTATCGCTGACCAGGAGCCCGCATTGCCAACCTCATCCGCCACCAAAACTATCCTCACCGCAGCCCACTGGGGGCCCATGCTGGTCGAAACCGATGGCGAGAACGTCATCTCATCGCGGGGGGCGCTTGATACCCCTTTCGCCAACTCGCTGCAAAGCGCCGTGCGCGATCAGGTGCATAGCAAAACCCGCGTACGGTACCCGATGGTACGTAAGGGGTTTCTCGCCTCGCCTGAAAGCCCGCAGGGCGTGCGCGGGCAGGATGAGTTTGTGCGGGTAAGCTGGGATCGGGCGCTGGATCTGATTCACACCCAGCACCGCCGAATTCGCGAAAGCTACGGCCCGGCGTCGATTTTTGCGGGCTCCTACGGCTGGCGCTCAAACGGCGTGCTGCACAAAGCGGCGACCCTGCTCCAGCGCTATATGAGTCTGGCGGGCGGCTATACCGGACATCTGGGCGATTATTCCACCGGCGCGGCCCAGGCGATCATGCCGTACGTGGTTGGCGGTAATGAGGTTTATCAGCAGCAGACCAGCTGGCCAATGGTGTTGGAACATAGCGATGTGGTGGTGCTGTGGAGCGCTAACCCCTTAAATACGTTAAAAATCGCCTGGAACGCTTCCGACGAACAGGGTATTCCGTGGTTCGACCGTCTGCGCCAGAGCGGGAAACGGGTGATCTGCATCGATCCGATGCGATCGGAAACGGCGGAATTCTTTGGCGACGCGGCGGAGTGGATCGCCCCGCATATGGGCACTGACGTCGCCCTGATGCTCGGTATCGCCCATACGCTGGTCGAAAACAGCTGGCAGGATGGCCCATTTTTGGCCCGCTGCACCAGCGGCTATGACGTTTTCGCCCGCTATCTGACCGGCGAGAGCGACGGAACGGCAAAAACGGCGGAATGGGCGGCGGCGATCTGCGGCGTCAGCGCGGATAAAATTCGCGAACTGGCAAAACTTTTCCACGAAAACACCACCATGCTGATGTCCGGCTGGGGCATGCAGCGCCAGCAGTTTGGCGAACAAAAACACTGGATGCTGGTGACCCTTGCGGCCATGCTCGGCCAGATCGGCACCGAAGGCGGGGGGTTTGGCCTTTCCTATCACTTTGCCAACGGCGGCAACCCTACGCGGCGTGCGGCGGTGCTGGGCTCAATGCAGGGTAGCGTGGCGGGCGGTACCGACGCGGTAGAGAAAATTCCGGTCGCGCGCATCGTTGAAGCGCTGGAGAACCCCGGCGCCGCTTATCAACATAACGGGATGGAGCGTAGCTTCCCGGATATTCGCTTTATCTGGTGGGCGGGCGGCGCCAACTTTACCCACCATCAGGATACCAACCGGCTGATCCGCGCCTGGCAAAAACCGGAGCTTATTGTGATTTCAGAATGCTTCTGGACCGCGGCGGCGCGCCATGCCGATATCGTCCTGCCCGCGACGACCTCGTTTGAACGCAACGATATGACCATGACCGGGGATTACAGCAACCAGCACCTGGTGCCGATGAAGCAGGTGATCGCGCCGCGCGATGAAGCGCGCGATGATTTCGCCGTTTTTGCCGACCTCAGCGAGCGCTGGGAAGCGGGCGGGCGGGAGCGCTTCACCGAGGGTAAAAACGATCTGCAGTGGCTGGAGACGTTTTACCAGATTGCCGCCCAGCGTGGGGCGCAGCAGCAGGTTACGCTGCCGCCGTTCGCCCAGTTCTGGCAGGATAATCAGCTGATAGAAATGCCGGAGGAGCCCGCAAACGCACGCTTTGCCCGCTTTGCCGCCTTCAGGGCCGATCCGCAGGCGAACCCGTTGAAAACCGCCAGCGGTAAAATTGAGATTCACTCGCCGACCATCGCCGGGTATGCCTATCCGGATTGCCCGCCGCATCCGATGTGGCTGGAGCCGGACGAGTGGCATGGCAATGCGCAGGAAGGTCAGCTTCAGGTGCTGTCAGCGCATCCGGCGCACCGCCTTCACAGCCAGCTCAACCATACGTCGCTGCGCGAGCGCTACGCGGTGGCGGGCCGTGAACCGTTAACCCTTCATCCGCGCGATGCGCAGGCGCGCAATATCGCCGATGGCGATCTGGTGCGGGTATGGAATTCACGCGGTCAGGTGCTGGCTGGCGCGGTAGTGACCGACGGTATCCGCCCTGGGGTTATCTGCCTGCATGAAGGAGCATGGCCCGACCTTGACCCTCAGGCGGGGATCTGCAAAAACGGTGCGGTGAACGTGCTGACCAACGATATTCCGACATCGCGGCTGGGCAACGGCTGCGCCGGAAATACGGCGCTGGCCTGGCTGGAAAAATATACCGGTCCCGAGCTTACGCTGACGGCATTTGATCCGCCGACCAATGCATAATCCAGGTCGGATGCTGGGTTTCATCCTGCCATGCGCAGTCTTCAATGCGGAAGCCTTGCGCATGGTAGAAATTCACCGCCTGAACGTTTTTCTGGTACACCTCAAGGGTTAGCCAACCGTAGTGTTTTTTGACTTCGCCAATCAGCGCGCTGCCGATACCCTGCCTGGCGGCATCCGGCGCGACGAACAGCGCGCCGATGAAGCGAGACTCCATCACGCTGATAAAGCCCTTCAGCACGCCGTCCTGCTCCCATACCCAGGTTTGGGCGGAGGGCAGGTAAACGTCGCGCACTATCGCCAGACTGTCATGCCAGTAGCTTTCGGCGATAAACGGGTGGGCGTGGATCGTACTCTCCAGCCACAGTTCAAGCAGCGGGCCGGTTTCGTTAGCGTCCCAGTTGCGGATCATCCTGGCCTCCTGAGCGACAGAAACAGCCGGTGACGTGGTCGTTGACCAGACCGCAGGCCTGCATAAAGGAGTAGCAGATCGTTGAACCGACAAACTTAAACCCCCGTTTTTTCAGCGCTTTTGACAGCGCGTCAGAAGCCGGAGTGGTTGTCGGGATCTCCGCCAGCGCGGCGGCGGTCGTCACCTGGGGATGATTATCGACGAATGACCAGACGAAATCTGCGAAAGGCTCGCCATTTTCCTCCATCGCCAGAAAGGCCCGGGCGTTGCCGATGATGGCCTGAATTTTCCCGCGATGGCGAATAATACCGGCATCGAGAACCAGACGTTCAACATCTTCTTCGTCCATTGCCGCGACGCGAACCGGGTCAAACTGGTGAAAGGCGCTGCGGTAGTTTTCACGCTTTTTCAGTACGGTGATCCACGACAGTCCGGCCTGCTGGCCCTCAAGACAAATCATCTCAAACAGCTTGCGGGGATTCTTTTCAGCGACGCCCCACTCGTTATCGTGGTACTCAATGTATAAAGGATCCTGACTGACCCATCCGCAACGTTGCATCTGCCTCTCCCTTTTGTCATAAAAATCAGCCGGGCAACTTGACGGCTGAAAGATAAAGATAATAGTTAATACAGGGTTATTATCCCCAAAACAGGGATAGGGCACCCCATAAAAAAACACAGCAACCTTGCCGTTTCGGCTCTTTTTGGAGTCGCATTAATGATAATAAAGAAATGCAATGGCCTCCGGGGATTCCTGGTCCCGGCGTACGTATCCGTCTGGGCGTCGTGTGTTGCCGGTGCGAATGCCTGGCAACAGGAATATATCGCTATCGATACAAAAAGTAATACTGCGGAACGCTATACATGGGACAGCGATCACCAACCGCGCTATGAAGATATTCTCGCGGAGCGGATAAATGCGTCCGACGATCCTTCCGGGCTGGCGTTTAACCAGGCGGTATCGCCGCCGGACAGCGCTCGCGGCATGAGCGTGGGCTGGAATTTCTCCTTGGTCGACGGCGTGACCTCCGGCCCGGTAGCCAGTTTACATTCCGACCTGACGTCCCCCCCGTTTACCCGTAATGCGGCCGGAACCGGCTACGTGAATACGCTGGGCTGGCGGGTAGATTATCAGAAGCTATGGGGTGTACATCCGTGGGCCCAGGTGAGCTATAACCAGGGATTTACGGCTGATGCCGGCGGGCAGAATCGCGCGCAGGACGGTGCCTGGCGGGACGTGACTTTTGGCGCCGATATGTCGCTCAACTCTCATCTTGCCGCCTGGGCGGCGCTGTCGCAGGCGGACAATCTGCCCACTGGGGCAAATTATCTCTACTTAATGGGCGTGAGCGCCAATTTTTAATTTATTCGTCATGCTTCAAGCGGCAGATGCGTTGGCCGCGCTTGAAGCAACTCGAATTATTTAGGCTAAATATGTAGCATATTTGATACGTTTAATTTACTTCATCATTACAGTAATGACGCATCTTCCGGCGGTAGCAGGTACTCACTTTTCAATGAATATTTAAGGCGTGAATATTTTTCACTGTCATTCATTCCGCCTTTAGTGCATTTCATTCCGCGGTGACGGCAGTTCATGCCTTTTTTCCCCAGCCTTAAAGGGGACTTCGTTATGGTGGCGGCAGTTAATTATTCAGGACAACTGCTATGAACGCTGCAAACCGTCAATACACCCGCTGGCTTACGCTGCTTGGCACTATCATTACGCAATTTGCGCTGGGATCGGTTTATACATGGAGTTTGTTCAATAGTTCGCTTTCCGCCAAGCTGGACGAACCGGTCAGCCAGGTGGCGTTCTCATTCGGCCTGTTAAGCCTCGGCCTGGCGCTCTCCTCATCCGTGGCGGGCAAATTACAGGAACGTTTCGGCGTCAAACGCGTCACCATGGCGTCCGGCGTTCTGCTGGGCCTCGGATTCTTCCTGACCGCGCATTCAAACAGCCTGATGATGCTGTGGCTGAGCGCGGGCCTTCTGGTCGGGCTGGCCGACGGCGCCGGCTATCTGCTGACGCTGTCGAACTGCGTCAAATGGTTCCCGGAACGTAAGGGGTTGATTTCTGCTTTCTCTATCGGTGCTTACGGGCTTGGCAGCCTGGGTTTCAAGTTTATTGATTCCCATCTGCTGGCGACGGTCGGTCTGGAAAAAACTTTTATTATCTGGGGCGCAATCGTGCTGGTGATGATCGTTTTTGGCGCGACGCTGATGACAGACGCGCCGAACCATACCGCCTCCGCGTCCAATGGCGTGGTCGAAAACGACTTCACCCTCGCCGAATCGATGCGTAAACCTCAGTACTGGATGCTGGCGGTGATGTTCCTGACCGCCTGCATGAGCGGCCTGTACGTGATTGGCGTGGCGAAAGATATTGCCCAGGGGATGGTGCATCTCGATGTGGCGACGGCAGCCAACGCGGTGACGGTGATTTCTATCGCTAACCTGAGCGGCCGTCTGGTTCTGGGCATTCTGTCGGATAAAATGTCGCGCATCCGGGTGATTACCATCGGACAGGTCGTTTCGCTTATCGGTATGGCGGCGCTGCTGTTCGCGCCGCTGAACGCCACGACTTTCTTCGCCGCCATCGCCTGCGTGGCCTTTAACTTCGGCGGCACGATTACCGTCTTCCCATCGCTGGTCAGCGAGTTCTTTGGCCTCAATAACCTGGCGAAAAACTACGGCGTGATTTATCTCGGTTTCGGTATCGGCAGCATCTGCGGTTCGCTGATTGCTTCCCTGTTCGGCGGTTTCTACGTGACCTTCTGCGTCATCTTTGCGCTGCTGATTCTTTCCCTGGCGCTGTCGACGACGATTCGCCAGCCGAAAAGCGAAATTTACCACCAGGCTCATGCCTGAAAGCGGGCGTTATCACGGCCCCGATGATTAATCACCTAAGCTAATAGTGCCAATCCAACCAAATGTTTTGTAAATGTTTGGTTGGATCACATTCCCTCCTGATACTTTTTCCTTCCGCTGTGGTCTACTTATCGCGCTTTGTAGAGGTTTCTTATAACCAAGCTAAACGCACTTTATTAACCTGCTTACTTATATCGCTTAAGTCGGGCGGTTTTATCTCTTCGTTTTCCAGGTTTTTTGCATGAAATACATTAAAACGATGACGCAGCTGAAGCTCAGTATCTGGCTGGCGCTGTACATCGGCTGGTTTATGAACGCTGCCGTATTCTTCCGCCGCTTTGAAGGGTACGCTCAGGAGTTTACCATCTGGAAAGGACTCTCAGGTGCAGTTGAGCTGATTGGGACCTTTCTGGTCACCTTCTTTCTGCTGCGTATTTTGTCGCTGTTTGGCCGCCGGGTCTGGCGCATCCTCGCGACCATCGTCGTACTATTCTCCGCCGCCGCCAGCTATTACATGACCTTCCTGAACGTGGTGATCGGCTACGGGATTATTGCCTCGGTGATGACCACTGACATCGACTTGTCCAGAGAAGTTATCGGCTGGCACCTGATTCTCTGGCTGGTGTTGATGAGCGCGCTGCCGCTGGTGCTTATCTGGAGCAACCGCTGCCGCTTCACGCTGCTGCGTCAAATTCGTACGCCCGGCCAGCGGATGAAGAATATTACTATCGTGCTGCTGGCTGGCCTGATGGTTTGGGGGCCAATTCGTCTGCTGGAGGTTCGCCAGAAGAACTTCGAGCGCAGTTCCGAAGTCGATCTGCCAAGCTATGGCGGGGTGGTGGCTAACTCCTACCTGCCGTCTAACTGGCTCTCAGCGCTGGGGCTTTACGCGTGGGCGCAGGTGGATGAGTCTTCCGATAATAAATCCCTGATCAATCCGGCGAAAAAATTCACCTACGTTGCGCCGCAAGGCCTGGATGATACTTACGTGGTGTTTATCATCGGCGAAACCACCCGCTGGGACCATATGGGCATCCTGGGCTATAACCGCAATACCACGCCTAAGCTGGCGCAGGAGAAAAACCTGGTCGCTTTCCGCGGATACTCCTGCGATACCGCCACTAAGCTGTCGCTGCGCTGTATGTTCGTTCGTCAGGGCGGGGCGGATGATAACCCGCAGCGGACGCTGAAAGAACAGAACGTCTTTGCCGTCCTCCACCAGCTTGGCTTTAGCGGCAACCTGTACGCCATGCAGAGCGAGATGTGGTTCTACAGCAACACGATGGCGAACAACATCGCCTATCGCGAGCAGATTGGCGCTGAGCCGAGTAACCGCGGCAAGAGCGTTGACGACATGCTGCTGGTAGATGAAATGAAGCGCGGGCTGGCGAAGAATCCCAGTGGTAAGCACCTGATTATTCTGCATACCAAAGGGTCGCACTTTAACTATACCCAGCGCTATCCGCGCAGCTTTGCCCAATGGAAGCCGGAGTGCGTTGGCGTCGATAATAAATGCTCGAAGGCTGAGCTGATTAACTCGTACGATAACAGCGTGACCTACGTCGATCACTTTATCGTCAGCGTGCTGGATCAGCTGCGGGATAAGAAGGCGATTGTTTTCTATGCAGCCGACCATGGCGAGTCCATCAACGAGCGCGAACACCTGCACGGGACGCCGCGCAAGATGGCGCCGCCGGAGCAGTTTCGCGTGCCGATGCTGGTGTGGATGTCGGATAAGTATCTGGAGTCGCCTGACCACGCAGCCTCCTTTGCGCGCCTGAAACAGCAGGCGGCAATGAAGGTACCGCGTCGTCACGTCGAGCTGTATGACACCATTATGGGCTGTCTTGGCTATACCTCGCCGGACGGCGGGATTAACCAATATAACAACTGGTGCCACGTTCCTGACGCTGCGGCGAAGAAGGAGTAGCAGAGTGGCGAGTTTCTCGCCGCTTGAGCGAATTTTTCATAATAAGGCATTGACGGGTGTGTATCGCAGCAGTAAGATGCGCCCGCATTCGGTGATTGGCGCAGCCTGGTAGCGCACTTCGTTCGGGACGAAGGGGTCGGAGGTTCGAATCCTCTATCACCGACCAAATTCGAAAAGCCTGCTCAACGAGCAGGCTTTTTTGCGTCTGTCGCCGGTACAGGTGCCCAGCACCGCCTCCGGGAAATTCAGCTGCTCTGCGCTCTGCTCCCCGGGGGCGGCGCTTGACGCGCCTTGCCCGGGCTACGGGTTCACCGCTGTCTGCGGGCCGGTCGCGCGGAGAGGTGCCCAGCACCGCCTCCGGGAAAATGCGCTCTACCTAAGAGTGTCAGAAAACTCGCCCATTACCCTTTCCTGCCGCCAATTCCCTGTTTTGTGACATCTTCCATTGTATTTTTTTATATATACTCCGATCTTTTTTCGCGAAGCTTATGGATAACTTCAGCATTTTCCGCTGTGCGTTTTAACGTTCACGCTATTTATCGCTCACATATTGGTCACATCGCAAGAAATTTTTACCATTTGGCATAATTGCTTATCACTGGCTGCCGGAAAATATTAAGGCGTTTATTCTGCGTACTGGCCGCTAGCATAAATTTCTCTGCTGGAAATAGCGCTTTGCACTTTTTTTAATCTTTGCCTGCCGATTCTCACCCCGGATGTAAAACCAGGTTGGCTGTATTGACGTTTCCCCATTCTGTTGACAGATTGTAGGGCATGAGGGGCATTTCATGGAGAATCCGTACTGCAACTCAGTCGTTTTTGCGAAAGGAATCCCCATCTCTCTCAATGCCTTCGGGCACCACCGACCGGACCGGGTAAAACATAAATAAAGGTCTGGCGGATATATGCAAACAACATCACATTTGGAGCAGAATAATGAGTATTTCCTTGAAAAAATCAGGGATGCTGAAGCTTGGTCTGAGCCTGGTTGCCATGACCGTTGCAGCAAGCGTACAAGCGAAGACCCTGGTTTATTGTTCAGAAGGTTCGCCGGAAGGCTTTAACCCGCAGCTCTTCACCTCTGGTACCACCTATGACGCCAGCTCAGTGCCGATTTATAACCGCCTGGTAGAATTCAAAACCGGCACCACGGAAGTGATTCCGGGCCTGGCTGAGAAATGGGAAGTTAGCGAAGACGGGAAAACCTATACCTTCCATCTGCGTAAAGACGTGAAGTGGCAGGATAATAAAGATTTTAAACCGACTCGCACGCTGAACGCCGATGACGTTGTCTTCTCTTTCGACAGACAAAAAAATACCAACAACCCGTACCATAAAGTGTCTGGCGGCAGCTATGAATACTTTGAAGGCATGGGGTTACCTGACCTGATTAGCGAAGTGAAGAAAGTGGACGATAATACCGTCCAGTTCGTGCTGACCCGTCCGGAATCGCCGTTCCTTGCCGATCTCGCCATGGACTTCGCCTCTATTCTGTCAAAAGAGTATGCCGACAACATGCTGAAAGCCGGTACGCCGGAGAAAGTGGACCTCAACCCAATCGGTACCGGCCCGTTCCAGCTGCTGCAGTACCAGAAAGACTCCCGTATTCTCTATAAAGCCTTCCCGGGCTACTGGGGCGTCAAGCCGAAAATCGATCGCCTGGTCTTCTCCATCACCCCTGATGCTTCCGTGCGCTACGCTAAGCTGCAGAAAAACGAATGCCAGATTATGCCGTACCCGAATCCGGCAGACATCGCGCGCATGAAGCAAGACAAGAACATCACTCTGCTGGAGCAGCCGGGCCTGAACGTGGGCTACCTCTCTTTCAATACCGAGAAGAAGCCGCTGGATGATGTCAAAGTTCGCCAGGCGCTGACCTACGCGGTAAACAAAGAAGCGATTATCAAAGCCGTTTACCAGGGCGCAGGCCAGGCCGCGAAGAACCTGATCCCGCCGACCATGTGGGGCTATAACGACGACATTAAAGATTACACTTACGATCCAGAGAAAGCGAAAGCGCTGCTGAAAGAAGCCGGTCTGGAAAAAGGCTTCACCATCGACCTGTGGGCAATGCCGGTACAGCGTCCGTATAACCCGAACGCGCGCCGTATGGCTGAGATGATTCAGGCTGACTGGGCTAAAGTTGGCGTCCAGGCCAAGATCGTCACTTACGAGTGGGGTGAATACCTGAAGCGCGCGAAAGCGGGCGAACACCAGACCGTCATGATGGGCTGGACCGGCGACAACGGGGATCCGGATAACTTCTTCGCCACCCTGTTCAGCTGCGCGGCGGCAAAAGACGGTTCTAACTACTCCCGCTGGTGCTACAAGCCGTTTGAAGATCTGATTCAGCCGGCTCGCGCCACCGATGACCACAACAAACGCATTGAGCTGTACAAACAGGCTCAGGTCGTGATGCACGATCAGGCTCCGGCGCTGATCGTCGCTCACTCCACCGTCTATGAGCCGGTGCGTAAAGAGGTCAAAGGCTACGTGGTCGATCCATTAGGTAAACACCACTTCGATAACGTCTCTATCGAATAATAACAGCGTGTTTCCCCTCTCCCCGCCTTGGGGAGAGGGAATTGACATTTGTGAGCAATACAGACGTCCTGTCACCAGGCGGGCCGTCTCCAGAGAGAATCCGGGTTATGTTGCAGTTCATTCTCCGACGTTTGGGACTTGTCATCCCAACATTTATCGGTATTACCCTTCTCACTTTCGCCTTCGTTCATATGATCCCCGGCGACCCGGTGATGATTATGGCGGGCGAACGTGGTATTTCCCCTGAACGTCACGCGCAGCTGCTGGCCGAAATGGGCCTCGATAAGCCAATGTGGCAGCAGTACGTCAACTATATTTGGGGCGTGATGCACGGTGATTTGGGCATCTCGCTGAAAAGCCGTATTCCCGTCTGGGAAGAGTTCGTGCCGCGCTTTAAGGCCACCATGGAGCTGGGCGTCTGCGCGATGATTTTTGCCATCATCGTCGGGATCCCGGTGGGAGTGCTGGCGGCGGTCAAACGCGGCTCTATCTTCGACCACACCTCCGTAGGCCTCGCGCTGACCGGCTATTCCATGCCTATCTTCTGGTGGGGGATGATGCTGATCATGCTGGTGTCGGTACAGCTTAACCTGACGCCGGTTTCCGGACGTATCAGCGATACCGTCTTCCTTGACGATACCCTGCCGCTGACCGGATTTATGCTGATCGATACCGCGATTTGGGGCGAGCCGGGCGACTTTATTGATGCGGTGATGCATATGATCCTGCCCGCCGTGGTGCTGGGGACGATTCCCCTGGCGGTGATCGTGCGTATGACCCGTTCGTCGATGCTGGAAGTGCTGGGCGAGGATTATATCCGTACCGCGCGCGCGAAAGGCCTGACGCGGATGCGGGTGATCGTCGTTCATGCTTTACGCAACGCGATGCTGCCGGTGGTCACGGTTATCGGCCTGCAGGTCGGTACGCTGCTGGCGGGGGCTATCCTGACCGAAACCATCTTCTCCTGGCCGGGCCTTGGCCGCTGGCTGATTGATGCGCTGCAGCGCCGCGACTATCCGGTGGTGCAGGGCGGGGTGCTGCTGGTGGCGACGATGATTATTCTCGTCAACCTGCTGGTCGACCTGTTGTACGGCGTGGTGAACCCGCGTATCCGGCATAAGAAGTAAGGGGCCATCATGTCACAAGTTACTGAAAATAAAGTTGTCGCCGCACCGGTGCCAATGACCCCTTTGCAGGAGTTCTGGCACTATTTTAAACGCAACAAAGGCGCCGTCGTGGGGCTGGCCTACGTCGCGGTGATGATTATCATCGCCGTCTTCGCCAACTTCATCGCGCCCTATAACCCGGCGGATCAGTTCCGCGATGCGCTGCTGGCCCCGCCGTTCTGGCAGGAAGGCGGCAGCGTAACCCACCTGCTCGGCACCGATGACGTCGGTCGCGATATCCTGTCGCGCCTGATGTACGGCGCGCGCCTGTCGCTGCTGGTTGGCTGTCTGGTGGTGGTGCTGTCGCTGATCCTCGGCGTGGTGCTCGGCCTGATTGCTGGCTATTTTGGCGGCGTGGTTGACTCGGTCATTATGCGCGTTGTCGATATTATGCTGGCCCTGCCGAGCCTGCTGCTGGCGCTGGTGCTGGTGGCCATCTTCGGCCCATCCATCGTCAACGCCTCGCTGGCGCTAACCTTTGTCGCCCTGCCGCACTACGTGCGTCTGACCCGCGCCGCGGTGCTGGTGGAAGTCAACCGCGACTACGTGACCGCTTCTCGGGTGGCGGGCGCGGGGGCGATGCGTCAGATGTTCATCAACATTCTTCCCAACTGCCTTGCGCCGCTGATTGTTCAGGCGTCGCTGGGCTTCTCTAACGCCATTCTCGATATGGCCGCTCTTGGCTTCCTTGGCATGGGTGCGCAGCCGCCGACACCGGAGTGGGGCACGATGCTCTCCGATGTGTTGCAGTTCGCGCAGAGCGCCTGGTGGGTCGTCACCTTTCCGGGTGTCGCTATCCTGCTGACGGTGCTGGCATTTAACCTGATGGGTGACGGTCTGCGTGACGCGCTCGATCCCAAACTGAAGCAGTAAGAGGTTCGAGATGGCGTTATTAAATGTAGATAAACTCTCGGTGCACTTCGGCGACGAAGGGACGCCGTTCCGCGCCGTAGACCGCGTAAGCTACAGCGTAAACCAGGGCGAAGTGGTCGGTATCGTCGGCGAGTCCGGCTCGGGCAAATCGGTCAGTTCGCTGGCGATTATGGGGCTGATTGACTATCCCGGCCGGGTGATGGCGGAAAAGCTGGAGTTTAACGGTCGCGACCTGAAGCGCATTTCCGAAAAAGAGCGTCGCCAGCTGGTGGGCGCGGAAGTGGCGATGATCTTCCAGGACCCGATGACCAGTCTGAATCCGTGCTATACCGTCGGCTACCAGATTATGGAAGCCATCAAGGTCCATCAGGGCGGTAATAAGAAAACGCGTATTCAGCGGGCGATTGACCTGCTGACGCTGGTGGGGATCCCCGACCCGGCTTCACGTCTCGATGTCTATCCGCACCAGCTTTCCGGCGGCATGAGCCAGCGCGTGATGATCGCGATGGCGATTGCCTGTCGGCCAAAGCTGCTCATTGCCGATGAACCCACGACGGCGCTGGATGTCACCATTCAGGCGCAGATCATCGAGCTGCTTCTGGAGCTGCAGCAGAAAGAGAATATGGCGCTGATCCTGATTACCCACGATCTGGCGCTGGTGGCCGAAGCGGCGCACAAAATCATCGTCATGTACGCCGGCCAGGTAGTGGAAACCGGCGATGCGAAGGATATCTTCCGCGCCCCGCGCCACCCCTATACGCAGGCGCTGCTGCGCGCGCTGCCGGAGTTCGCTCAGGATAAAGCTCGCCTCGCCTCGCTGCCGGGCGTGGTGCCGGGTAAATATGACCGTCCGAGCGGCTGCCTGCTCAACCCGCGCTGCCCGTATGCAACGGACAAATGCCGCAGTGAAGAACCTGAACTGAACCTGCTTAACGGCGGTCGTCAGTCAAAATGTCATTACCCACTTGATGATGCCGGGAGGCCAGGGCTATGAGTACGCATGAGGCCACCACGCAACAGCCTCTGTTGCTGGCCACCGATCTGAAGAAATACTATCCGGTGAAGAAGGGGCTATTTGCGCCGGAACGCCTGGTCAAAGCGCTGGACGGCGTCTCGTTTACCCTTGAACGCGGTAAAACGCTGGCGGTCGTGGGGGAGTCCGGCTGCGGTAAATCGACGCTCGGCCGTCTGCTGACGATGATTGAAATTCCCACCGGCGGCGAGCTCTATTATCAGGGACAGGATCTGCTTAAGCACGATCCGCAGGCGCAAAAGCTGCGCCGGCAGAAAATCCAGATTGTCTTCCAGAACCCCTACGGTTCGCTAAACCCGCGTAAAAAGGTGGGGCAGATTCTGGAAGAGCCGCTGCAGATCAACACCAGCTTAAGTAAGGAGCAGCGCCGGGAGAAAGCGCTGGCGATGATGGCCAAAGTGGGCCTGAAAACGGAACACTACGACCGCTATCCGCATATGTTCTCCGGCGGCCAGCGTCAGCGTATCGCCATCGCCCGCGGTCTGATGCTTGACCCGGACGTGGTGATCGCCGACGAACCGGTCTCCGCGCTGGACGTTTCGGTGCGCGCGCAGGTGCTGAACCTGATGATGGATCTGCAGCAGGATCTGGGGCTTTCTTACGTCTTTATCTCCCACGATCTGTCGGTCGTGGAGCACATCGCGGATGAGGTGATGGTGATGTACTTAGGCCGCTGTGTAGAGAAAGGGTCGAAGGATCAAATCTTCAACAACCCGCAGCATCCGTACACTCAGGCGCTGCTATCGGCTACGCCGCGCCTGAACCCGGATGACCGCCGCGAGCGCATCAAGCTGACCGGCGAACTGCCGAGCCCGCTGAATCCGCCGCCGGGCTGCGCGTTTAACGCCCGCTGTCGTCGCCGTTTTGGCCCATGCACCCAGCTTCAGCCGCAGCTGAAGGATTACGGCGGCCAGCTGGTGGCCTGTTTTGCCGTCGATGAAGATCAAAACGGCGAGAAGCCGCTGAGCTGATTGAGACCGCTGATAACCAAAGCCGAAGCCTGCGCATCGGCTTTTTTTTAGCCATTATTCAGCGCCGATGGAACAATCTACAACGAACAATGACGCTGCCGTACGCCAGAGGAAATGTTATCGCTGAAAGTTAAGCTAACTCCATGAATATATTTTATTTTATCATCATTATTGCTTTTCTGGTTGCGCATAAGCGGCAAGAGTGATTCACAAAACTGTTCTTTGTTGTTCGGTCAACGCTTTATATTCCTGGTTTTTAGATAACATCCTGAGCTATTTATTTTACGGTGGAACATTATTTATTATTTTAATTAAGCGCGGGGAGTGATTTCTAAACGCCTTAAAAAATATTAAAATGTATTCTCTTTAGCCGTCGGCTGGCGTGTATTACGCCGTTTTTTAAAATTAAGGCAGTATAAAAAACTACTCTCTGCGAATAGCCTGGCAGGCTGCGGGGGGAATGACGGCGTCGCCGCCCAAAAAATGGGGCTATCATTTTGAAAAAGAGCTGTTAGTGTAGCCGCACTATCCCTATGGAATTACACCAACCTGACTTATCCAAATAATCAAATCGCGACTAAAGTTAGCGTATTGTGACGGTCGTAACGCCGGGTAAATGCCCAAAAAACAACAAATTAAACTATGCTTTAGCGGCGTAGAATGACAATTAAAACAGATTAAATATGATGTATTTAAATCATGAGGTTATCTATGAACCATTATGATGATTTGCAGCGCTTCAAGGAAAAGACGCGGACACACAGTCTAAAATTCAAGGACCTCTCATCAGAAGCCACCGCCGGTGAAAAAGGGGATTGGGTTATTCTCAATCAACTTATTCCCGCGGAGGAAGAGTCTTCTTTGGCAATGGGGGGATCGGTCTCCCTACCTGTGCCGCAGCGGGTTCCTGCCGATATGTTTCATCAGGTGGAGCGCGCTGTCGTTCAAACCGCCCCTGCGCCATCTGCGCCGGCGCCAGCGTTGAGTATCCCGCCTTCCGCGCCGCAGCCTGTTCCCGTGACGGACAGGATGGCCGTAGTGCCCGCGGCGCCGGAAAGCGCGCCCGCGGCTGAACCCGCTTCCCTGGCGACGGTTTCTCGACCTGCTGCTCAGCCGATACCTGTCCCTCCGGCCAGGCCTCGTCCGGCGATAGCGCCGACGGCGGAAGGGTTTGCCCATCTCTTTGCGACAAAAACCGCAGAGCCGGTAGCAAAAGATAAAGATCAGTCACTGAAATCACTCCTGGAGAGGATCGCGACATGCCGTTGATCTGCGTGTGTTCACCGAAAGGCGGCGTAGGAAAGACGACCCTGGCGGCAAATCTGGCCTGGGCGCTGGCCCGCGCAGGCAGCAAAGTTCTGGCCCTCGATTTTGATGTGCAGAACGCCCTGCGCCTGCATTTTGGCGTCCCGCTTAGCGATGAGCGCGGCTATGTCGCGAAAGCGCTGGAGCTCCATGACTGGAGCCAGTGCGTATTAAGCGCCGGCAGCAATATTTTCGTCTTGCCCTACGGCGACGTGAGTGAAGCCCAGCGGCAGTCCTTTGATGAACGTTTGACCCACGACGAGCATTTCCTGACGCGCGGCCTGGCGGCATTACTCAACTATCCGGGGCTGATTACCATCGCCGACCTGCCGCCGGGCCCTTCGCCCGCGCTGAAGGCGCTCACTTCGCTTGCCGACCTGCATCTGGTACCGCTGCTGGCGGATACCGCTTCAATGTCCGTACTGTCGCACGTCGACAATCAGCGGTTGACCGGGGGTGAGCTCAACCATAAACACGGACACTATTTTGTGATTAACCAGAGCGATAACCGTCGCCAGGTGAGTCGCGATGTCACGGCGTTGATGGAAGAAAAGCTGGGCGATCGTCTGCTGGGCATCATCCATCGTGATGAAAGCGTGGTGGAAGCGAATGCTTCCCAGAAGTCGATCCTTGACTTTAATTCATCCTCCGCTGCCGCCTTTGATATTGAAATTATCGCCAAAAAAATTTCTGCGCTGTTGGGTATCAATATTGGTGACGGCAAGGTGCATAGCCAGCCTCGCAGGTCAGGGCTTTAATTTAATTGCAGGGCTGCTGAATGAAAAAGACGCTTTTCTGGTTGCTGGTACTGGTGCTTTCGCCGATTGCCGTGCTGGTGGTGATCACCCCGATGGACAGCCAAAAGCAGTATATTTTTGGCCTGCTGAGCATCGGTATTCTTTTCCTGATGGGATTCAGTAAAAATCGCAGCGTTTCCGTCATCATGGTGGTGACATCGCTGCTGATGTCGACCCGTTATATGTATTTCCGTCTGACGCAGACCCTGCATTTTAACTCCACCATCGAAGCGATTCTGGGGATGGGGCTGTTTCTGGCGGAAGTCTATATCTGGGTGATGCTGCTGCTTAACTACCTGCAAACAGTCTGGCCGCTAAAGCGTGAAATCGTCCCGCTGCCGGATGATATGAGCAAGTGGCCGACGGTCGATATCTATATTCCCAGCTATAACGAACCGCTTGAAGTGGTGCGTGATACCGTGCTCGCTGCGCAATGCATTGATTACCCAAAAGATAAATTAAAAATCTATTTACTGGATGACGGGAAGCGCAATGAATTTGCGGTCTTCGCCGCCGACGTTGGGGTTGGGTATATCACCCGTAACGACAACAAACACGCCAAGGCGGGCAACCTCAACCACGCGATGACGCTGACCCACGGCGAGCTTATCTGCGTGTTTGACTGCGACCACGTGGCAACCCGCGTCTTCCTGCAGGCGACGGTGGGCGGATTCCTCAACGACCCGATGCTGGCGCTGGTGCAGACGCCGCATTATTTCTACTCGCCGGATCCCTTTGAGCGCAACCTCTCCGTTGGCCGCAATATTCCTAACGAAGGGATGCTGTTTTATGGCCCGATTCAGCAGGGGAACGACAACTGGAACGCGACCTTCTTCTGCGGCTCCTGCGCCGTCATTCGCCGCGCCGCGCTGGAGCAGATCGGCGGCTTTGCGGTTGAGACCGTGACCGAAGATGCCCATACCGCGCTGAAGTTCCAGCGTCTGGGCTGGAAGTCGGCATTCCTCGATATCCCTCTGGCGGCGGGTTTAGCTACCGAACGCCTGGTGGTGCACGTGATTCAGCGTACCCGCTGGGCGCGCGGGATGACGCAAATTTTCCGTCTGGATAACCCGCTGCTGGGCCGCGGGCTGACCTTTCAGCAGCGCCTGTGCTACCTCAGCGCCATGCTGTACTACCAGTTCGCCCTGCCGCGCGTGGTCTTTGTCACCGCGCCGCTGGCCTACCTGCTATTTAACCTCAATATTATCTACTCCTCGGCCAGCCTGATCGTCTCTTACGCGCTGCCGCATCTGTTCCTCGCGATCTATGTCGGCTCGCGCATGAACGGTCGCTATCGCTACAGCTTCTGGGGGGAAATCTACGATATCGTGCTGGCGTTCCACCTGGTGCTGCCGACGCTGGTGACGATGATTTTCCCCAAACGCGGGAAATTCAACGTGACCGATAAAGGCGGCCTGCTGGACGTGGGCTACTTCGACTTTACCGTCGTCAGGCCGCACCTGGTCGTTGCCTGTCTGCTGGGCCTGGGCGTGATATTCGGTATTGTCCGCGCCATCGGCCATGACTACTTTGGCTCAGACCCGAACGTTATCGCGCTGAACGTCGGTTGGGGGATTTACAGCCTGATCTTCCTGCTGGCCGCGATTGCGGTGGCGCGCGAAACCCGTCAGGTGCGAAAAACGATTCGTATTGACGTCGATATCCCGGTGCTTATCCACTACGCCAGCGGCATTGTCTCCCGCAGCCACACCGCGGACCTGTCAATGGGCGGCTGTCGCGTTAGCGCGCCGGATAACCGTCACCTGCAGGATGAAATTGAAGAGATTGAGCTGATCCTCCAGTCCGGGGCGATCTCGATTCCGGTACGCCAGATCACCGCCGACGAGCGCTTTATCCGCCTGCAATTTGATGAAAATATTCAGCTTTCCCGCCGCCGCGAACTGGTGCGCGTGGTGCTGGCCCGCGCCGATGCGTGGATTAACCCGCCGCGTCCGCAGGATAACCCGTTCCGCTCTTTTGCCACCATTTTGCGCTGCGTGTTTGAACTGTTCTGGCTGACGTGGAAAACGCGCCGCAGCCAGCGTCGCCAGCCGCCTGCGGCCAATCCCGCGCAGGAGGATGGTAGCTTATGAAACGCTTAACGACGCTTGCGCTGCTGGCCGGGATGCTCTCTGCGCCGACGCTGCATAGCGAGGAAACGCCCGCTGACGCATTGCCGCAGCTTAACTTTCCGCTATCCGGGGCGGAAGCCGACGGCGCATCGGCGGCCGAGGCGAATTCGCCCGCCGCAACGGAGCCCGCGCCGGCAAACGTCGATCAGCCGGCTTCGCTGCCCGCGATGCCGCCGCCAGTCGCAGCCGGCATTCCTGATACGGTACCGCTAACGCCGATTGTCGGCGGTAATCTGAACCTGACGCAGATGGGTATGCCGGACGGCATCATCCTTAGCGGCGGACAAAACCAGGGCGGCGCCAGCTTTACGCTGCCCTCCGATCAGGTGGTGACCCACGCCCAGCTGATGCTGGAGGTTAAGGTCTCGCCGGAGATGGCGGCCCGCAACGCCACGCTGCAGTTAATGCTCAACGGCCAGCCGCTCGGCACGCTGCCGCTGGGCGCGGACGGCGAGGAGATCTCGCACTATCAGCTGGATATTCCGGCGGCGCTGATGGTCTCCAGCAACAACCTGAGCTTTAAGATTAACGACGGCGATGCGATGCAGTGCCGGCTCGATATTCACGACACCTCGCGGGTGACTATTTTGCCCGCCTCGCACTTTAGCTGGGAGAGCCAGCAGCTCAATATCAGCAACGATTTAAGCCACTTCCCGCGGCCATTTTTCGACAGTATGCAGATGACGCCGGCGGATATCGCTATCGCTTATCCGGAGAAATCGACGGCGGACATCTTTAGC
Organism: Klebsiella sp. M5al; assembly: GCF_002090195.1. Classification (NCBI taxonomy): domain Bacteria; kingdom Pseudomonadati; phylum Pseudomonadota; class Gammaproteobacteria; order Enterobacterales; family Enterobacteriaceae; genus Klebsiella; species Klebsiella sp. M5al. The sequence goes on along the minus strand of NZ_CP020657.1, from coordinate 5,568,536 downwards.
GCTGCGGCGCTGGTGTCGTCGTGGCTGGGTATTCAGGCCGATTATCGCGGTATCGCCTTTGACGCGCTGCGCGATCGCCTGCCCGAGAAGCACGGCATTATCATCGGCCACCCCGGCGATCGGGTGGGCGGCCTGACGCTGCCGCAAACCGACAAGCCGCTGCTGCGGATCGTTGAGAATCCCGGCAACCCGGCCTATAAGCTGCTGCTGATCGTCGGGCAGAATGACGCCGCGCTGCGGATGGCCGCCTGGCGCCTGACCCGCGGTGATTTCGCCCTGCAGACGGCCAGTATGGAGGTTGATCCGCAGGCGATTCCCGTCGGCAAGCCGTACGATGCCCCGCGCTGGATCGCCACCGATCGGCCGGTAAAAATCAGCGAGCTGATCCGCCAGGATCAAAGTATGACCGTCAGCGGCGTGTGGCATGAGCCGCTGCGCGTCGCCTTCCGCGCCGCGCCGGATCTCTATCTGTGGGATGGCGAAACCATTCCGTTGCAGATTGGCTATCGTTTCCCGTCGGAGAGCTGGATTAACGAGGACAAGTCGCTGCTGAGCGTGACGCTCAACAACACCTTCCTCAACAACCTGCCGATGAACAAACAGGGGCCGCTGGAGAAGCTCTGGCGTCACCTGGGCGGCGATGCGCGTCAGGAGCGTTTTACGATCCCGCTGGCGCCGTATCTGATTTACGGCGATAACCAGCTGTCGCTCTATTTTAATCTGGTGCCGAAGGATAGCGCTCCCTGTTCAGTGCTGCTGAACAGCACGATCAAGAGCCGCATTACCGACGACTCGTGGATCGATTTGAGCGGCACGCGGCACTTCTCGCTGTTGCCGAATCTCTCCTACTTTGTCGGCGCGTCGTTCCCGTTCTCCCGGCTAGCGGATTACTCGCAAACCACGCTGCTGCTGCCGGAGCGGCCTTCGGAAACCCAGGTCGCGATGATGCTGAATCTGGCCGCCCGCTCGGGGAACTCGACCGGCAAAGCGCTGGCCAATAACCGCGTGATGCTGGGCGTTCCTGACGACGCCGCCAATTCGCCTTTCCTGCGCGATCGCGATGTGCTGGCGGTGAGCGCGCTTGACCAAAAAGTGTTTAACCAGCGCCTGCTGGCCGACTCTCCCTATAATCCGGTCGAAAACCTGCTGAGCGTGCGTGAACCGGCGCTATGGGCGAAAATTCAGCGCCGGCTGAGCGGCGACTGGGCCTCCGACGGCGTGGATGCCGATCGCTATTTCTCCTCCAGCAGCGCCTGGCGAGGGTTTATCAGCTATCGCTCGCCGTGGAATCCGCAGCGAGTGGTGGTGGTGGCGATGGCCAGCAGCGACGATCAGCTGGCGAAACTCGAAGACGACCTTAATTCACCGCGCATCAATGCCGGTATTCGCGGCGATACGGCGGTGATTACCAGCGATAACGGCGTGCGTAGTTTCCAGGTCAGTACGCCGTTCCCCAGCGGCCAGATGCCGTGGTACATGATGGCGGTGTGGTACGCCAACCAGCACTCCGGACTGCTGGCGGTGCTGGGGTTAATCGCCACATCGATTCTGGGACTGGCGCTGACCGCCATGTTTAAACGTCATGCCCGTAAGCGCCTGGAGTCGGGAGAGAGCCAATGAAAAGAGTCAGCAGAATGAATAATAAGGCGGCCCGTCAATTTTCCACGCTGTGCCTGTCCGGCGCGCTGACGCTGGGCGCGTTTGGCGAGGCGCAGGCGGCGGGTAACGATGCGGCGCTACAGGCGCTTTTTGCCCAGGCCAACTACTGGCATGAAAAATCCCACGATGAGCTGGCGATGGAATCGCTGCAAAAAGTGTTATCGGTGGATGCCAATAACGCTCAGGCGCTGTACCTGATGGCGCTGTGGGCGCAGCAGGGGGGCAACCTGCAGGCCGCGGCCCAGTGGCGGGCGCGGCTGGAGAAAGCGGCGCCCAACAGTCCCGGCTTGCAGGATCTGGATAGCGCCAAAAAAATGGCCCAGGTCCCCCAGGGACAGCTAAACCTGGCAAGACAGCAGGCGCGCAGCGGCAACGTGCCCGCCGCGCTGGCGACCTGGCGGAGTATGTTTAACGGTAACGTTCCGCCTTCCGGTCTGGCGGCGGAATACTACATGACGATGGCCAGCGACAAGTCGCTCTATTCGCAGGCGGTGAGCGAACTGCGTCAGTATGTCGCTCAGCATCCGCAAGAGAACGGGCCGCGCGTAGCCCTGGGTAAGGCGCTGACCTGGCGCGAAGAGACCCGGCGGGAAGGGATCGCTATGCTGGAGCCGATGGCCAGCGGCAGCAAAGAGGCCGATGCCGGGCTGCGCCAGGCGCTGCTGTGGATGGGGCCGCAGCCGGGGGATGAACCGTTTTACGATACCTGGATGCAGCGCCACCCGCAGGATAGCGAAGTGCAAAACTACTTCCGTGAACGGCGCAGCGGCCAGGCGCGCGGTCAGGGCTACTCTGACCTGAACAGCGGCAATACCGCCGCGGCGAAGCAGCAGTTTGAACAGGTCCTGCAAACCAATCCGCAGGACGCTGACGCGCTTGCCGGGATGGGCTATATCGCCCAGCGCAGCGGCGATTTTCAGGCGGCCTCTCAATATTTGAGCCGGGCGGCGGATCTCGGCGGCGAGAGTTCTGAAACCCGGCGCCAGCAGGCGGCGGATGCGCTGTTTTACGGCCAGCTCGCGCAGGCGCAGCAGGCCTGGAAGCAAGGCAATATTAGCCAGGCGCTGGCGCTCTCCGCGCCGCTGGCGCAGCAGAGCGGGGCCCAGGGCTCGGCGGCGAAACTGTTCCGCGCCGACGTTCTGCGGCACAACAAAGATCTGCCCCAGGCCGAACAAACGCTGCGGGCGCTGCTTAACGACCAGCCGCAAAATGGCCCCGCCCGGGAGAATCTCTATTACGTTTTGCGTGAACAGAATAAAACCGCGGAAGCCCAGGCGATGCTGCGAACGCTGCCGGAAAGCCTGCAGCAAAAACTGCAGCCGCGCGTGGTCACCGGGACGCCCGGAGACTCGCTGCGTCGGCAGGCGCAGGAGCAGGCCAGCGGCGGAAACGTGACCGGGGCAATCGCCACGCTGCGCCAGGGCGTTTCTCGTTATCCGGACGATGCGTGGATGCGCCTCGATCTGGCCCGACTGCTGCAAAAGTCCGGTAACGACGGCGAGGCGAACGCGATCATGGGCGCCGCGTATCGTCCCGGCGCCAGCAGTAACTCCTTATACGCCGCGGCCCTTTTCGCCAGCGAGAACGGCGGCTGGCAGCAGGCGCAAACGCTGCTGGCGAGAATTCCTCCCGCCAGCCAGACCAGCCAGATGCGCGATTTACACCAGCGGGTGAACTACAACCTGCAGCTGGCGACGGCGCAGGGCTATCTGGCGCAGGGGAATACCGTCGCGGCTTCCAATACGCTAAGGGCGATGGCCGCGACGCCGCCAAAAGCCCCGGCGGATGTGGGTAAACTGGCGCGCCTGCTGGCCCAGAGCGGCGATGTGACCACCGCGGTATCGCTGGTGCGCAACAGTATTAACGGCGGTATCTCGGGCAATGCCGGGGATTACGCAGACCAGGTGACGGTGCTTAACCAGGCAGGCCTGACTAACGAAGCGCAGAGGCTGCTCACCAACCCGCAGCTGCAGGCGAGCAGTACGCCGACGCAGCTGGCCAGTATCCGCAACGGCTATGTGATTAACGAAGCGGACCACCTGCGCGAGCAGGGCAACTACGCGGCGGCGTATGACAAGCTGATGGGCGCGATGCAAAGCGACCCGCAAAATACCGACCTGATGTTCGCCATGGCGCGTCTCTATCAGAGCGGCAAAATGAATAAAGAGGCCGGGGTCGTCTATGACTACCTGATGACCCGCGATACGCCGACCCAGGACGCGCGCAGCGGAGCTATTGATGTCGCGCTGTCGGCGGGCGATAACGACCGGGCGGCGCAGCTGGCAGGCGGGCTGCGGCCGGATAATTCGCCGGACCGTTTGCTGCTGCTGGCGCGCGTTGCCGAATCGCAGGGGCATCATCAGCAGGCGATGACCTATCTGCGCAGCGCTCGCGGAAGGCTGCTGGGGTTACAGAGCAGCAACGGCACGCAAACGCCGACCGTGGGCGGCGTGCTGGCGGCGGATAATCCGTTTGTCGGCGTCTCGCGTACGCCGGCGGCGACGCGTACCGCTTCCACCTACGGGCAATATATGCCGTGGCAGGTTTCTCAGGTATCGACGGGCGATGGCAGCACGCTGCCGGGGATCCAGCGCACCGATCTGCCGGTCGAAACCGCGCAGACCCGAATGCTGCGCCAGGTGGACACCATGATGGAGACCTTACAGGAAAAAACCGGCACCTGGCTGCAGGGGGGTATGGAGGTTCGCGGCCGCGATGGCGAATCCGGCACCAGCAAGCTGAGCGAAATTAAAACCCCCCTGACCTGGTCCTCCTCGCCGTTCGGTGATTCGCGTTTCGACTTTACCGTGACGCCAATTACGTTGAACGCAGGGACGGCAACCGGCGACGCCTGGCGGCGCTATGGCGCGAATCCGCTATCAAACGCGGTCTCCAATATGATCTCCACCGCCACCAGCGAGCAGGCGGCAATTGCGGCGATGACCCCTACCGAGCGCACGACGTACTTTGCCAACAATCCGGGGGCGGAGACATTGAGCGGTCTCGGCACGCTGAATGCTTCAGACTTTAACGCCACCACCAGCAGCGGCATGGAGAATCTGGCGAAGCTCGGCACCTATGACTCCGGGCAGGTCGCCAGCTATCTGGCTTCTTCAAATCTGAAACCTAACGTTGATCAGGCCAGCGGCTCAACCGATTCGCAGAAAGCCAACGGCGTGGAGCTGGCGCTGGCGCTGAGCGGCGACGATTATCGCGTCGATATCGGCAGCACGCCGCTGGGTCAGGATCTGAATACCGTGGTGGGCGGCGTGAAGTGGTCGCCGAAGCTGACCAACTACCTGTCGCTGATTTTTACCGGCGAGCGTCGTTCGCTGACCGATAGCCTGCTCTCCTGGGTGGGGCTGAAGGATTCCTACTCCGGCAAGACCTGGGGACAGGTGACTAAAAACGGCGGTACCCTGCAGCTAAGCTATGACGACGGCGACGCCGGTTTCTACGTCGGCGGCGGGGGCTATAGCTACCTGGGACAAAACGTCGCCAGCAACACCAGCATTAACGCCAACGCCGGGGTTTATCTGCGGCCATACCACGATGAGTATCGTCAGCTGCAGACCGGGTTGAGTATGAGCTACATGGATTACTCGAAAAACCTCAGCTACTTCACCTACGGGCAAGGGGGTTACTTCAGCCCGCAGAACTACGTTAGCGTGTCGCTGCCGGTCAGCCTGACGGAGAAATATGATAACTGGACGATGAAGCTTGGCGGTTCGGTGGGGTATCAATCGTACAGTCAGGATAAGAGCGCCTATTTCCCGACCAACGCCGAGTGGCAGCAGACGCTCGAGACCGCTGTGAGCAACGGTTTTGCCAAAGAGGCGTACTATTCAGCCACGTCGAAGAGCGGCATCGGCTATACGCTGCGCGCCGGTGCGGATTACAAAGTGAATAAACAGATGACGCTCGGCGGCCAGGTGGGCTATGACACCTTTGGCGATTATAACGAGAGCACCGCCGGACTTTATATCCGCTACATGCTGGGAGATCGCTGATCATGACGGACAATAATAATGCGCTGGTGACGGCCTGGTTTCAGCAGCAGCAAACGCCTGCCGGGTGGTTCGATCTGCTGCTGATTATGGTTGATGGCATGGTCAACAACGCGGGCGAACTGGAGAGTCAGCCCTTTCTGCGGCAAATGGGCGAGGCGCTGGCCGATGAGCATCCGCTGCCGGAGTCGGAGACGATCGGTGAGCTGGAAGCCCATATTAATGCGCAGCTCAGCCGCTTTCAGTGGGGACTGGTGAGCGTTGAGGTGAGCGATGATGGCCTGCGGTTACGCCATCAGGCGCTGCCGGTGAGCCGCGATGAAGCGCGCCGCGTACGCTGGTGTAATGCGTTTTGTGCCATACTCGAGGGGCTTTATTCCCGCTGGCTACAGGGACAGGGCGGCGCGGCGCATGTGGTTTTACAGCGCGAGCGGCTGTTTTCGGTCTCTGACGTTCAGTTTCTTTACTTCCATCCCTGAAGGGTGAATTTATGTCCTTGCGTGCTTTAGCGACAGTCGTGGTGACGACGATGATGATGCTTCCCCACGCGTGGGCCGATACGGCGTGGGAAAGCTATAAATCGCGTTTTATGATGCCGGACGGGCGCATTATTGATACCGGCAACGGCAACGGCAACGTTTCTCATACCGAAGGGCAAGGTTTTGCCATGCTATTAGCGGTGGCCAATAACGATCGCCCCGCCTTTGACAAGCTATGGCAGTGGACCGATAAAACGCTGCGTAACAAAGAAGACGGGCTATTTTACTGGCGCTATAATCCGGTGGCGCCTAATCCGGTGGCGGATAAAAACGATGCCGCCGATGGCGATACCCTGATTGCCTGGGCGCTGCTGCGCGCGCAGCAGCAGTGGCATGAAAAATCCTACGGCAGCGCGTCGGATGCGATAACCGCTTCGCTACTGAAGTCCACGGTGGTCACCTTCGCCGGCCGTCAGGTCATGCTTCCGGGCGCGAAGGGATTCTATCTCAACGATCATCTGAACCTTAATCCCTCCTACTTTATCTTTCCGGCATGGCAGGCCTTCGCCGCGCGGACGCATTTAACCGCCTGGCGAAAGCTGCAAAGCGATGGTCAGGCGCTGCTGGGGAAAATGGCGTGGGGGACATCTCAGCTTCCCAGCGACTGGGTCGCCTTAAGAGCGGACGGCAGGATGGAGCCGGCAAAAGAGTGGCCGACGCGGATGAGCTTCGATGCGATCCGTATTCCGCTGTATGTTTACTGGAACGACCCGAAAAGCAGCCTGCTGACGCCATGGAAAAACTGGTTCCAGCGCTATCCGCGTCTGCAAACGCCGGCGTGGATCAACGTCAATACCGATGAAGTGGCGCCGTGGTTTATGACCGGCGGGCTACTGGCGGTACGCGATTTAACCCTTGGCGAAGCGCAGGCCGAGCCGCAGATTAGTGCCCAGGACGACTATTATTCCGCCAGCCTGAAGCTGCTGGTATGGCTGGCAAATAAAGACCAGTCGTAAACTGTGGAAGGCGCCTAGAATAACGCGCCAGGGCCGGGTGCTGAAATCGGAAGAGCGCCGTAGAATCATCGGCAAGCCGGGTTCGCCCGGTGAGGCGCAATGTTGCGGGGGCTTGAACCCCGGCGGCATAGAGAGATGGTTGCTGGAAAGAGAAAAACCCCCGCACGTTGTTCGGTATCAACCTGGCAACGTTTCGGGGGCTACTCTCGAACCTCAACAATTCGAGGATAGCCGCGAACGGTTGCCATTGCAACAAGGCGGCTGTATGACGCTTGCTCAGTTGGGCATGGTGCTGTGGGACGATCTGGCGGCTCCGGTAATTGCCGGCATTCTTGTCAGCATGATCGTGAGCTGGATGGATAACCGCAAGTAGCCAGCCGGTGGGTATCTGCCTGCCTTAGTGGCAGCATGCGCCCGAACGGGGCCGCAGGGGTAAAATCCTGCGGCCTTTTTCGTTGTATTGCTGAAACAAAAACGATCCTGGAATGCGCTTCGCACGCTGCGTAATGGGGGAGTACGGGTACCGGGGCGGAGCAGTAGAATCATCGGCAAGCCGGGTTCGCCCGGTGAGGCGCAATGTTGCGGGGGCTTGAACCCCGGCGGCATAGAGAGATGGGTTGCTGGAAAGAGAAAACCCCCGCACGTTGTTTGGTATCAACCTGGCAACGTATCGGGGGCTAACCTCGCATCTAGACCATTCGAGGATAGCCGCGAACGGTTGCCATTGCAACAAGGCGGCTGTATGACGCTCGCTCAGTTGGGCATGGTGCTGTGGGACGATCTTGCGGCTCCGGTAATTGCCGGCATTCTTGTCAGCATGATCGTGAGCTGGATGGATAACCGCAAGTAACCGGCCGGTGGGTATCTGCCTGCCTTAGTGGCAGCATGCGCCCGAACGGGGCCGCAGGGGTATAATCCTGCGGCCTTTTTCGTTTACTGCGGATAAGGCACCCAGCTGCCGCCGTTCAGCTGAACATACGGTTTCCCCTGGTACTGAATGACGATGGCGTTGGAGTTTTCCGACACCGCCGCGCTCTGCGGCAGGTTGGCAATATACTGCTGCCAGTTGATGTCGTTTTCGTCAAACATCTTGCCGTCGAGGGCGCGAACCACCAGCTCCGAAATCGCCAGGTAGCTGCTTGGCTGGTTGATGATTATCGGCGCATCGGGATGTTGCGCTTTAATGCCGAAGAATTTCACCGCCGCCGGAACGTTGGTGATGGAAGGACTGGGAATATCGCGCAGGCCGGAAACCTGCATTTTGTCGCCTTTCAACGCCGCGCCGTGTTCCGGTACAACGATGACCAGCACCTTACGGCCCGATTTCTCCAGCTCGGTGAAGAAACTGTCCAGCTCATCGAAGAACTTCTGCGCACGGGCTTTATAGTCCGCAGTTTTGCTCTGGCCCGGATAGTGGTTGCCATCATGCAGCGGCAGCGTGTTGTAGAAGGTCGCCGTACGCGGCGTATTCAGCTTATCCAGCGTCTGCAGCCAGCGGTTCAGCGTTGCCTGGTCATCATAGACCGGGGAGCCGTCAAAGCCCTGCAGAATCACCGGCAGGCCGGATTGATCCATCAGCGGGCTCTGGATACCACCCAGCGAGCGCAGCTCTTTCAGGAAGTCGCCGAAGATACCGTTGTGACCGAGCATCAGCTGCTGGGTAAAGCCCAGCTTCGCGAGGTTTTCAAACAGATAGCATTCGCTGCCTGACGGCTGGTAGAGGTTGGCGTGCGAGAGCTGGCCGCAGCTGGCGCGCAGCAGACGCGCCGCCGCCGGGCCGCTGTAAGAGGTCGCCGAGTTAAAGTTTTTGAACAGCAGGTCGAAATGCTTCCACAGCGGATGGTCCGTCAGCCCGGCCGATTCAATATCTGACCATGAGAGCGAGCAGATATTGATAATCAGGACATCGAACGGCTGAGCATCGGCCGGAAGCGCGTCCGGGAAAGTGGTTTTACGTTTCTGCTCGGAAGCATAAAAGGCGTTCAGCCAGTTGGTCAGATTGGCTGACGTCGGCGGCTCGGTTTGCGGCGGAATATCGTTATTCGCCGGCGCGGTATTGGTCGCGATGGCCGTACCGCCGGTCGTATTCGCGGCGGTGTTCGCCGCCGCTGCCGTTGGCTGACCTGCCGGCCAAAGGGTGAAAGAGGGCAGCAGCGGGCTGACGACCAGCCAGACCATGATTGCGGAGACGAAAACCGTCACCCGCAGCCACTGGCTGATAAACAGCCACAAAACCAGCAGCACGAAGAACGCGCCGACCATATTCCAGTTAATAAAGCGGGTCACCAAATCCCAGATATAGTCGGCGCTAAAGCCGGCAATCTGCGAGCCCTGGCTGGCAATACTTTCCGGTCCGGGCAGCCAGGTGTCGTGCCAGAACAGCATAAAGCCCAGCGGGATCGCTATCCAGTGGCGGATGCGGTGCAGCTTATACTGTGGAATCGGCACCAGCAGGAAGGCCAGAAACACCAGGTTTAACATGGGATGAAAATTGAGGTATCCCGCCCATAGCAAAGCGAACTTCACCAGAAAGTAGAAGTTCCAGCCAGATAAGCCTCGCCAGTACCGCCAGAGCGGAAGCGACGCGGTGGGTGTTTTGGGTTTGGTCATTTCGTTGATTTGCCTTGCCTGGATGCCGCTTCCCGGCGCAGCACGCCAGCCGGTTTGACATAACGGGGTTTAAAGAACATCAGTCTTAAGGTGGTGCGAATACGCCGCTGGTAGTGGCGCGTCAGGTATCCCAGCGGGAAGAACAGCAGGGCGCACAGGACGACCAACTGAATAATATCGGCGATTGACATCATAAGGTTGGCTCCCCATCAATGGACAGACGGTGCGGCTCGGGATTTCGCCGCCAGCTTCGCCCGTCATGGGTCGCGTTGATGGTTTCATTTTTGCCAAGCGAGACAGGCAGCGGCGTATTCCAGTTCTCCGGCAGAATTCCGCGCATCTGCATGATTTCAGCCGTTATCTGTTTATCTTCGAACCAAATCATACGGTTAGAAAAAATATCGCCGGTTGGTAAAGGGAAAATATGGTTTAACGCGGTGTCCAGGTCGTTCACCCGGCAAAATGACAGGAACAGCACCAGGCGATTGTTACCGATGGTCATAATGTCGCCCATGCGGTTGGGCTTACACAGGGTCAGCGCCTGCTCTACGCGCAGGCCGGGCGCCGGGCGCAGGGCCACCATCACGCCTTTGCCATCGGCGGGCAGCATGGTGTTGGCCATAATATTGTGCACCGCTTCGCAGAAGGCCTCCCATTTCTGGTAGCCGCGCAGTTTTAGCGGCTGGCTCCAGGTCAGCAGAGTATTAAAATCTTCCGGGATATGGCGGGTAAATTGCTGTTTCTGAACGCTTTCTATAAGCGTAAGGCAGCGGGATAGCGGCGCGCCGCTGGGAATAACCATATTGGCGCCGCTGCTCAGCAGCAGGCGTTCATCGGTGGCGCGCAGGCTTGGCGTTTGTTCGCGGACGACAATTTTTAGCGCGCTGCCGCGCTGGCGGCGCAGGGTATGGATATAGCGTCCCAGCTGTTCAATCTGCTCATTCTGGGTAATGGAGAAGATCAGCGTTGCCGCCTGCGCCATCCTCCCGGCGTTGAAAACGGCGTCGTTGGTATCGAACAGCGTCCAGTATTCAGAAAGCGCGGGCGCCCCCTCCAGTACGCGCAGATTGCTGAGAATGACTTTCTCATCGCTGCGCGGCTGCACCACCGTTTCTTCATCCTGCGCCAGCCGCCAGCCGTTCTCATCCTGGAGAATAATGAGCTGCTGCCGGGCGCTGATGCCTTTTTCACTCCCCCACCAGGCGATATCGAACAGGTGGTTATCCCCCTGGAAACGAATACTTGCCAGGCCGGAAAGCGAGCGGTACTCGCGTAGTAAAGGGGAGAGTTGCTTATCGATATCGTGCCCGGAATTAAGTACTAATAATGAACAACGATGATAATTAGTCCAGCGATATGATTTTTCAACCCAATTGCATAGATCTTCGCTTTTTATATTCTGCCAGGCATTTTCAGCGCATAGCAGAATAAACAAATAATTGCCAGGTTCGAGGGAGCAAACTAAATCACGGTGCATTTCTGCCAGCCCCTCAAAGCGGTTCGGCATGCTAAATAATGCGATCTTTTCTGGGCCGCGATCTTTCCCAGGTGCAATGATTTTATTGGGGTTCTCGCCCATGACTATCGCTGCAACCTGGCTCTGTTTATCCTGGGCAGCCAGCGTATGGTTGAGCAGGCTTACCGCGTCGGCATGGCGGTCGACATTCAGCCACCATACTCCACCCACGGGCATATGGCATACTTCGTCCCATAATGATGAAATACCCAAAGAATATACGATATCCACGGCGTCCCTCGTGAGACTTGATTTACACTTGATTAGTTTACTAGCGAAAGCGTCAGAGTAAACCTAACATTGAAATTAAAGGACATCAGTTTTAGCATGTAAACATATTTTAAGGATGAACTTACGCCTCTCGGTTTAATTTATTGTATTTTCCAACGGACAGAGAAATGCCAGCAAAAGAGCCTGCTGTACCCACCGATGCGACTTTGGGCTACACCTTTCAAAATGATTTCCTGGCGTTAAGCCGGGCATTTTCCCTGCCTGATATTAACTACCACGATATTTCCCGACGCGAGCAGTTAACCGCGGCGCTAAAACGTTGGCCATTACTGGCTGAATTAGCAGAGAAAAAGTAAGGAAGCCATCGATGGCGATTCTGGGATTACAGGGCGTGCGCGGCGGTACTGGCACCACGTCGATTACCGCTGCGCTGGCCTGGGCGCTGCAGTTACTTGGTGAAACCGTACTGGTGGTGGACGCCAGCCCGGACAACATGCTGCGCTTCTTTTTCAACGTCGATTTCAGCCACAAAGCGGGCTGGGCGCGCGCCACGATCGACGGCACCGACTGGCGCGACGCCGGGCTGCGCTATACTTCGCATATCGATCTGTTGCCTTTTGGTCAGCTGACGCCGGGCGAGCGCGAAAATATTGAGCGGCTCCAGCCGACGCTGGCGCCGATGGCCGGGATCGTGCAGAAGCTCCACCAGCAGGGCGATCACCGCTGGCTGCTGATTGACCTGCCGGACGGTTATTCCCCGCTGACCCGCTCCTTGATCAACGTCTGCGACCGCACGCTGGTCGTGGTCCACCCGGACGGCAATAGCCATATTCGTCTCCATCAGCAGGCGCTGCCGGTCAATAGCGATATTTTGATTAACGATCTGCGCGTCGGCAGCCAGCTGCAGGAGGATTTATATCAGCTGTGGCTGGAGAGCCAGCGGCGCATTTTGCCGGTGACTATCCATCGTGATGAGGCGATGGCGGAGTGTCTGGCGGCCAAGCAGCCCCTCGGCGAATACCGCCAGGACTCGCTGGCGGCGGAGGAGATACTGACGCTTGCCAACTGGTGTCTGCTGCACTACGCCGGGAAGGGGGCGGAATGATTCGCCTGAGCGCGCTGCTGCTGGCGCCGCCGGTCGGGAAACGGCTGAGCGAGCGCTATCTTGATTACCGCCAGCACGGCGCCTCGTGGCTGTCGGCCGCGCTGGGCTGCCTGTGGGCGTCATTGGCATGGGCGTTTATGCCGCTGGAAACGCCGCGCTGGCAGGCTATCCGCGAACGTCACGGCGAGTTTTTCCCGCATATTAATCCGCATCGGCCGCGCCCGCTGGACCCGATTCGCTACCTGCTGCAAGCCGTGTGGCTGCTGGCGACGCGGGTGCCGGAGCCGGATAAAAAGATTAACTGGCGTTCCCTGGCGGCGCTGGAAGGCGTCCAGGGGCGCTACGCCCAGTGGCTGGAAAAGCTGCCGGAAAAGGTCAACGCCCGTACCGGCCATCTGGATAAGCATAAAGAGCTGGGGCACCTGAATCCGAAGATACGGCGGCTTATTCTGGGCGCAATAACCTTTTTCTCGCTGATCCTCGCGCTGCTCTGCATTACCCAGCCGTTTAATCCGCTCTCGCAGTTTATTTTCCTGTTGCTCCTGTGGGGCGTAGCGCTGCTGGTGCGGCGCATTCCTGGGCGCTTTTCGGCCCTGATGCTGATCGTGCTGTCGCTGACCGTCTCCTGCCGCTACATCTGGTGGCGCTACACCTCGACGCTCAACTGGGATGACCCCGTGAGCCTGGTGTGCGGGATAATTCTGCTGTTTGCTGAAACCTACGCCTGGGTGGTGCTGGTGCTGGGCTATTTCCAGGTCGTGTGGCCGCTGAACCGTCAGCCGGTCCCGCTGCCGGAGGATATGGCGCAGTGGCCGACGGTCGATATTTTCGTGCCGACCTATAACGAAGACCTCAACGTGGTGAAAAACACCATTTACGCTTCGCAGGGGATCGACTGGCCGAAGGACAAGCTTAATATCTGGATCCTCGACGACGGCGGGCGCGAAGAGTTCCGCCAGTTCGCCAAAGACGTCGGGGTGCACTACATTGCGCGCACCACCCATGAGCACGCGAAAGCCGGCAATATCAACAACGCGCTGAAGTACGCCAAGGGCGAGTTCGTGTCGATTTTCGACTGCGACCACGTGCCGACCCGTTCGTTTCTGCAGATGACCATGGGCTGGTTCCTGAAAGAGAAGAAGCTGGCGATGATGCAGACGCCGCACCACTTCTTCTCCCCGGACCCGTTTGAGCGCAACCTGGGGCGATTTCGCAAAACGCCGAACGAAGGCACGCTGTTTTATGGTCTGGTGCAGGACGGGAACGACATGTGGGATGCGACCTTCTTCTGCGGCTCCTGCGCGGTGATCCGCCGCGGCCCGCTGGATGAAATCGGCGGCATTGCCGTGGAAACGGTGACGGAAGACGCCCACACTTCTCTACGCCTGCACCGCCGCGGGCACACTTCAGCCTACATGCGTATCCCGCAGGCGGCTGGTCTGGCGACGGAGAGCCTGTCGGCGCATATTGGCCAGCGCATCCGCTGGGCCCGCGGGATGGTACAAATTTTCCGCCTTGATAACCCCTTGTTTGGCAAAGGGCTGAAGCTGGCGCAGCGCGTCTGCTACGTCAACGCGATGCTGCACTTTCTATCCGGTATTCCGCGGCTGATCTTCCTGACCGCGCCGCTGGCGTTTCTGCTGCTGCACGCCTATATCATCTATGCGCCTGCCCTGATGATCGCCCTGTTCGTGCTGCCGCATATGATTCACGCCAGTCTGACCAACTCGAAGATTCAGGGCAAATACCGCCACTCTTTCTGGAGTGAAATTTATGAAACGGTGCTGGCGTGGTATATCGCGCCGCCGACCTTTGTCGCGTTGATTAACCCGCATAAGGGTAAATTCAACGTGACGGCGAAAGGCGGACTGGTGGAGGACGAGTACGTCGACTGGGTGATTTCGCGTCCCTATATCTACCTCGTGCTGCTGAACCTGGTCGGCGTCGGGGTAGGGATCTGGCGCTTTATATACGGCCCGGAAAACGAAATCCTGACCGTCTGGGTGAGCATTATCTGGGTGTTCTATAACCTGATTATCCTCGGCGGCGCGGTGGCGGTCTCGGTTGAAAGCAAGCAGGTGCGGCGATCGCACCGCGTGGAGATGTCGATGCCGGCGGCGATTGCCCGCGAAGATGGGCACCTGTTCTCCTGTACCGTCCATGATTACTCCGACGGCGGCCTCGGCGTCAAAATTCACGGCGAGGCGCAGGTGCTGGAAAGCCAGCACGTCAAGCTGCTGCTGAAGCGCGGGCAGCAGGAGTACGCCTTCCCGGTGCGGGTTGCGCGGGTCAACGGCAGCGAGGTTGGGCTACAGCTGCTGCCGTTAAGCAATCAACAACATATCGATTTTGTACAGTGTACGTTTGCCCGCGCAGATACGTGGGCGCTTTGGCAGGATAGCTTCCCGGAAGATAAGCCGATGGAAAGCCTGCTGGATATCCTGAAGCTGGGGTTCCGTGGATATCGTCACCTGGCGGAGTTCTCCCCGCCGTCGGTGAAGGGTATTTTCCGCTCGCTCACCATGCTGGTGGCCTGGTTTGTTTCGTTTATTCCGCGCCGTCCGGAACGCGCTGCGGCGACACTCTCGGCAGAACCGGCGATGGCTCAACAATGATGATAATGCGATGAACAGAAAACTCTCTTTGATTTGTGCAGTAGCGGTGGGCATTGGCGGCTGGTCCTCCTTCGCATCGTATGCGGAACCGACGGCGCAGGCCGTGCAGACGACGACGGTACCCGGTATCGCCGGTACGGTGGCGGACAGCCAGCCCACGGCGACGCTTGCCGACCCGGCGGCGCCGGTGGTGGTGCTGGATAACGCCCCGACCCGTGACGTGAAGCTGACCTTCGCTAAAATCGCCCCACCTCCGGGCAGCATGGTGCTGCGCGGCGCGCGCCCTGAGGGTTCGGTCGAGTTCGGCATGCGCAGCGATGAAGTGGTGGCGAAAGCGCTGCTGAATCTCGACTACACGCCCTCTCCGTCGCTGCTGCCAGTGCAGTCGCAGCTGAAGGTGTATCTTAACGATGAGCTGATGGGCGTGCTGCCGGTCACCAAAGAGCAGTTGGGCAAAAAAGTCAGCGCGCAGATCCCTATCGATCCGCTCTATATCACCGACTTTAACCGCGTGCGTCTTGAGTTTGTCGGCCACTATCGCGATGTGTGTGAAAACCCAGCCAGCAGCACCTTGTGGCTGGACGTCGGTCGCGAAAGCTATCTGGATTTAACCTACCAGTCGCTGAACGTGCGCAACGATCTTTCGCATTTCCCGGTGCCGTTCTACGATTCGCGCGATAACCGCCAGCTGACGCTGCCGATGGTCTTCGCCTCCGCGCCGGATGTCCTGCAGCAACAGGCGGCGGCCATTATCGCCTCCTGGTTCGGCAGCAAGGCGGGCTGGCGCGGCCAGCAGTTCCCGGTCCAGTTCAACCAACTGCCGGACCGTAACGCCATTGTTTTCGCGACTAACGATAAGCGCCCGGACTTCCTGCGCGAGCACCCGCCGGTTAAGGCGCCGACGATTGAAATGATCGACCACCCGGATAATCCGTACGTCAAGCTGCTGGTGGTCTTCGGGCGGGATGACAAAGACCTGCTGCAGGCGGCGAAGGGGATAGCCCAGGGCAATATTCTGTTCCGCGGCAGCAGCGTGACGGTTGACGATGTCAAACAGCTGCAGGCGCGTAAACCGTACGATGCGCCAAACTGGGTGCGTACCGATCGGGTAGTGACCTTTGCCGAGCTGAAAACCTACGAACAGCAGCTGCAATCCAGCGGCCTGGTGCCGGATTCCATCAACGTGGCGCTGAACCTGCCGCCGGACCTCTACCTGCTGCGCGCCAACGGCATCGATATGAACCTGAACTATCGCTACACCATGCCGCCAATTAAGGACAGCTCGCGCATGGATATCAGCCTTAACGATCAGTTCTTACAGTCGTTCAGCCTCAACAGCTCGCAGGATGTGAATAAGCTGATACTACGCCTGCCGGTGCTGCAGGGGCTGCTGGACGGCAAAACGGAAGTGACGATCCCGGCATTGCGCCTCGGCGCCATGAATCAGCTGCGCTTCGACTTCCAGTATATGAACCCGATGCCGGGCGGCTCCATCGATAACTGTATTACCTTCCAGCCGGTGCAGAACCACGTAGTGATTGGCGATGATTCGACCATCGACTTCTCGAAGTACTATCACTTTATGGCGATGCCGGATCTGCGCGTCTTTGCTAACGCGGGCTTCCCGTACAGCCGGATGGCCGATCTCGCCGATACCCTGGTCGTGGTGCCCAAATCGCCGACCGAGGGCCAGGTTGCCACGCTGCTGGAGACGGCCGGCGGCATTGGCGCGCAAACCGGCCTGGCGGCCATTAACCTGCGCATGACCGACGACGGCGGCCAGATTAAGGACAAAGACGCCGACCTGCTGCTGATTGGCTCCATTCCGCAGGCGCTGAAGGACGACACGAAAATCAACCTGCTGGTTGAAGCGACCAAAAGCTGGGTGAAAATGCCGATGCGCCACTACGATCTGGCCAGCATCTATCCCGATACCGAGGCCAGAACGCCGAATACTCGCACCGACGTCACGTCGACCGGGCCGATGGCGGCGATTATTGGCTTCCAGTCGCCGTACAACGATCAGCGCAGCGTCGTGGCGCTGCTGGCCGACAGCCCGCGCGGCAACGAACTGCTGACCCAGGCGCTTAACGACAGCGGTAAACGCGCGGCGATGTTTGGTTCCGTTGCGGTCATTCGTGAGTCGGGCGTTAACAGCCTGAGGGTGGGCGATATTTACTATATCGGCCACCTGCCGTGGTTCGAACGCATCTGGTTTGCACTCTCCAGCCATCCGGTGCTGCTGGCGATTCTGGCGGCGGTCAGCATCGTCCTGCTGGCATGGGTACTGTGGCGCATGCTGCGTATTATCAGCCGTCGCCGCCTCGATCTTGATGATGAGTAATTGATGATGAACGCGGTACGTAGTGTGGTGTTATCGGTATTGATGCTGGCGGCGGCGCAGGTGAGCGCCGCCTGCCAGTGGCCGGCCTGGGAGCAGTTTAAAAAAGAGTACGTCAGCGCCGAAGGTCGGGTTATCGATCCCAGCGATGCGCGAAAAATAACCACCTCGGAAGGGCAAAGCTACGGGCTGTTCTTTGCTCTGGCGGCTAACGATCGCGACGGTTTCCGCAAGCTGTTCGAGTGGACGCAAAACAACCTTGCCGAGGGCGACCTGCGCGCGCACCTGCCGGGCTGGCTGTGGGGGAAAAAGAGCGATGACCAGTGGACGGTGCTGGACAGCAACTCCGCCTCGGACTCCGACCTGTGGATAGCCTGGGCGCTGCTGGAAGCCGGACGTCTGTGGCAAACGCCTCACTATACGGAAGTCGGTAAAGCGCTGCTGGCGCGCATTGCCGCCGAAGAAGTGGCCACGGTGCCGGGGCTGGGGCCGCTGGTGCTGCCGGGAAAAGTCGGCTTTGTCGATGACGGCGGCTGGCGTTTTAATCCCAGCTACCTACCGCCGCAGCTGGCAACCTATTTTGCCGCGTTTGGCTCACCCTGGCCGAAAATACGCGACAACAATCTGCGCCTGCTGCTGGAGACCGCGCCAAAAGGCTTCTCGCCTGACTGGGTGCGCTACCAGAAAGGGAAAGGCTGGCAGCTGAAAGCGGATAAACCGATTATCGGCAGCTATGACGCCATCCGCGTCTATCTGTGGACCGGTATGCTCGATGACGGCGATAAGCAAAAAGTCCCCCTGCTGGCGCGCTTTAAACCGATGGCGGCTCAGACGGTTTCACAGGGCGTGCCGCCGGAAAAAACCAACATCGCGACCGGTAAAACCACCGGCAATGGCCCGGTCGGCTTCTCCGCGGCGTTACTGCCGTTCTTGCAGAAGGAAGATGCCCGCGCCATACAGCGCCAGCGCGTCGCCGATGACTATCCCGGGGCGGATGCATACTACAGCGCGGTCCTGACCCTTTTCGGCCAGGGATGGGATCAACACCGTTTTCGTTTCACCGCCGGCGGTGAATTACGGCCTGACTGGAACCAGGAATGCACAAGTTCTCACTAAGCTTATTCACTCTCTCCCTGGGCGTCGCGCTGATGCCGCTGGCGCATGCCGCGACTACCCCTGTTCAGGAGCATCTACTGGAGCAGGTCCGCCTCGGCGAGGCCAGCAAACGTGAGGATTTGGTGCGCCAGTCGCTCTACCGCCTGGAATTGATCGACCCCAATAACCCGGACGTTGTCGCCGCGCGGATGCGTTATCTTCTCCGCCAGGGCGATACCGCCGGCGCGAAGCAGCAGCTGGAGCGTCTGGCGAAGCTGGCGCCGGAATCGCCTGAGCTGAAAGCCTCGCGCGACGAGATGAAAAGCAGCGCCGGCGATGGTCGCCAGGAGCTGCAGCAGGCGCGCCTGCTGGGCGTGGCCGGGAAGGTTGATGAGGCCATCGTCGCTTACGAGAAGCTGTTTAACGGCGTTCCTGATGATGATGATGCGGCGATTGAGTACTGGACGCTGGTGGCGCGGCTGCCCGCCCGTCATAACGAAGGCATCAATCAGCTGAAAAAACTTAACGCCCGCTTGCCGGGCAACGTCTCGCTGCAAACGGCGCTGGCGAAACAGATGTTTGGCGATAATAAGCCGGAAGAGGGATTTGCTTATCTGGAGCAGATGTCGCGCTCGGCGGCGGGCCGCGGTATCGCGGCGGATATCTGGTTTAACGAAGTGAAAAGCATGCCGGTCAGCCGGGCCAGCGTGCAGGCGCTGCAGCGCTTTCTCATGCAGTTTCCCACCGGTTCCACCTCGGCGAATGCCCGCGTCCTGCTCGCTCAGCAGCAGACGCAGCTAAAAGACCCGACGTTCCGCGATCGCGCGGAGGGGCTGGCGGCGGTGAAGGCCGGGAAAGGTTCGGTGGCCGTGGCCGATTTGCAGCAGGCCGTACGGGCGGATGCCAAAGACAGCGACGCGGTTGGCGCATTGGGGCAGGCGTATTCTCAGCGCGGCGATCGGGCGCGGGCGGTCGCCCAGTTGAGTAAAGCCATCAAAATGGACCCGGATAGCCCGAGCCGCGATAAGTGGGACAGCCTGCTCAAGACTAACCGCTACTGGCTGCTGATTAAGCAGGGCGATAGCGCCCTGAAAAGCGGCCGGCTGGCGCAGGCGCAAAATCATTACGCCCAGGCGCAGCGTATAGACAATACCGATAGCTATGCGGTGCTGGGGCTGGGCGACGTGGCGGCGGCGCGTAAAGAAAATGCGGCGGCGGAGCGTTACTACCAGCGCGCGCTGCGTATGGATCGCGGCAACAGCCTGGCGGTGCGCGGTCTGGCGAATCTGTATCGCGGCGAATCGCCGGAAAAAGCCAGCGCGTATATCGCCAGCCTGTCGCCGGGCCAGCGGCGCAGCATTGATGATATTGAACGCAGCCTGACCAACGATCGCCTGGAGAAACAGGCCGAAGCGCTGGAGAGCCAGGGCAACTGGGCGCAGGCGGCGGAAGTGCAGCGCAGACGGCTGGCGCTGGACCCGGATAGCGTGTGGATCGCCTACCGCCTGTCGCGGGATCTGGTCAGCGCGGGCAGCCGCAGCGAAGCCGATGCGATCATGCGCGCGATGGTCAACCGCCAGCCCGGCGATGCCGACCGGGTTTACGCCTACGGCCTCTATCTATCCGGGAATAATCAGGATGAGAGGGCGCTGGCGCAGATTAACGCCCTGCCGCGCGGGCAGTGGACGGACAATATCCGCGAGCTGGAGGCGCGCCTGCAAAGCGATAACGTATTGCGTCAGGCAAACCAGCTGCGCGACGACGGCCAGGAAGACCGGGCCATCGCGCTGATTCAACAGCAGCCGGCGTCGGTGCGCTACGCGCTGACGCTGGCGGACTGGGCGCAGCAGCGCGGCGACAGCCAGACGGCGATTGCTCAATATCAGCGGGTGCTGGGCCAGCAGCCGGATAACGGCGATGCGCGTCTGGGCCTGGCGGAAGTGTATCTTGCCGATGGCGATAAAAACGCCGCCCGCGCCCAGGTGGCGCAGCTCAAGGGCGAAGACATCGATTCTATCAATATGCAGCGGCGTATCGCCCAGGCGCAGGCCGGGTTGGGCGATCGCGCTCAGGCGCAGCAAACCTTCGCCCGCATCGTGCCGCAGGCGAAAGCGCAGCCGCCGTCAATGGAAAGCGCGCTGGTGCTGCGCGACGCCGCGCGTTTTCAGGCGCAGAACGACGAGCCGCAGCAGGCGCTGGAAGGCTATAAAGATGCAATGGTGGCCTCCGGCGTTGCCCGCGAGCGCCCGCAGGATAACGACACCTTTACGCGGCTGACGCGTAACGATAGCAGCGATGACTGGCTGAAACGCGGGATCCGCAGCGACGCCGCCGATCTTTATCGTCAGCAGGATCTTAATGTCACCCTCGAACATGATTACTGGGGCTCCAGCGGTACCGGCGGCTATTCCGACCTGAAAGCGCATACCACCATGCTGCACGTGGACGCGCCGCTGGCCGACGGGCGCATGTTCTTCCGTACCGATCTGGTGAATATGAATGCCGGGAGCTTTTCGACGAAGAGCGACGGCAGCTATTCGCCGAGCTGGGGTACCTGCGGCGAAATCGCCTGTACCGGCGGCAGCAAACACCAGAGCGATAGCGGCGCCAGCGTCGCGGTGGGCTGGAAGAACGAGACCTGGAGCGGCGATATCGGCACTACGCCGATGGGCTTTAACGTCGTTGATGTGGTGGGCGGCCTGAGCTACAGCAGCGACGTTGGCCCGCTGGGCTACACCGTTAATCTCCACCGACGCCCCATCTCCAGCTCGCTGCTGGCCTTTGGCGGGCAGAAAGATAACCCTAACGACGGCCATACCGGCAAGAGCTGGGGCGGAGTGCGCGCCGACGGCGGCGGTGTGAGTCTGAGCTACGATAAAGGCGAGGCCAACGGCGTCTGGTCTTCGCTGGGCGTCGACCAGTTGACCGGGAAAAACGTCGCCGACAACTGGCGCGTGCGCTGGATGACCGGCTACTACTATAAAGTGGTTAATGAAGATAACCGCCGGGTCACCGTCGGCCTGAACAATATGCTCTGGCACTATGATAAAGACCTGAGCGGCTATACCCTGGGTCAGGGCGGTTACTACAGTCCGCAGGAATATGTCTCCTTCTCGGTGCCGGTCACCTGGCGTCAGCGGACGGAGAACTGGTCATGGGAGCTGGGAGGCTCGGTGTCGTGGTCCCATTCGCGCACCAAAACCGAGGCGCGCTATCCGCTGCTCAATTTGCTTCCCTCGCAGTATCGCCATGATGCCAGCCAGCTTACGGAAGAGGGCAGCAGCAGTTCCGGCGTCGGCTATACCGCGCGGGCGCTGATTGAGCGACGGGTCACCAGCAACTGGTTTGTCGGGGCGGCGGTGGATATTCAGCAGGCGAAGGATTACACCCCGAGCCACGCGCTGCTGTACGTCCGCTATTCAGCTTCCGGCTGGCAGGGCGATATGGATATGCCACCGCAGCCGTTGGTGCCTTACGCCGACTGGTAGCAGATTAGACTGAATTATGCGACAGGGCGCCACTCCACGGCGCTCTTCGCGTATACTCGTTGCCTTCGGTCAGGCACGCAGATTTCCCTTCCGGTGGCGCTGAAGCTGCACTGCGCGCTGCATCCCGGAGGCGGCGCGAGGGGCGCCTGTCCAGGCTACCGGCCCGATGGCGGTGGTGAACTTGTCGCCCGGACGGTTTTGTAGCCCGGGTAAGGCGTCAGCCGCCACCCGGGAATGCCCCCGGTTACGGGTCCGTGCGGTTTTGGGTTTTGTAGCCCGGACAGGCGCACCGCGCCGCCTCCGGGAAAACGTCCCGAAGGCATGGCTTTGCGCCCTCGGGCGCGGGCGAACAATTTGAGTATATAATCAGCCTGAAAATGACCGGCGTGGATGGATTTTCGTCGGATATACGTTCAGTTTCAGTGGAGAACCCCCGTTGCGCGTCAGCCGTTCACTTACAATTAAACAGATGGCGATGGTCGCGAGCGTGTCCATGGCGTTTGTACTGGTCTTCTGTTCTATTCTGCTGTTCCACTTCGTTCAGCAGAGTCGCTTTACCACGGCCACGCAGTTAGAAAGCATCGCGCGTTCCGTTCGCGAACCGCTGTCAGCGGCTATCCTGAAAGCCGATATCCCTGAGGCGGAAGCCATTCTGAGCCGTATTCAGCCCGCGGGCATCGTCAGCCGGGCGGATGTCGTGTTGCCCAACCAGTTCCAGGCGCTGCGGATGCGTTTTATTCCCGAACGCCCGGTGCCGGTGACGATCACCCGGATGTTCGAACTGCCGGTGCAGATTTCACTGCCAATTTACTCCCTTGAACGTCCGGCGAACCCGCAGCCGCTGGCCTATCTGGTGCTGCAGGCCGATTCCTACCGCATGTATAAATTCGTCATGAGCGCGCTGGCAACGTTAGTGACTGCTTACTTACTCTTGGTGCTGATTCTGACGGTGGCGATCACCTGGTGTATCAACCGCCTAATCGTCCGCCCGCTGCGTAAAATCGCCCGTGAGCTGAACGATGTCCCGCAGCATGAGCGTTTGGGCCATCAGCTCACGCTGCCGCGTTTACATCATGATGATGAAATCGGCATGCTGGTGCGTAGCTACAACCGCAATCAGCAGACGCTGCTGCGCATGCACGACGAGCTCTCTTTGCAGTCGACCCGTTTCCCGGTATCCGAGCTGCCGAACAAAGCCTTTCTGATGGCCATGCTGGAGCAAACCGTCGCCCGTCCGCAGCCGTCTGCACTGCTGATCGTCGCCTGCGAAACGCTGCAGGATACCGCTGGCGTACTTAAAGAGACGCAGCGCGAAATGCTACTGTTGACGCTCGTCGAAAAGCTGCGGGCGGTTATCCCGACGCAGATGGTGCTGGCCCAGGTGAGCGGCTACGATTTTGCGATTCTGGCCCACGGAATTACCGAACCCTGGCAGGCGGTGACGTTAAGTAAGCAAGTACTTACTGTCTTAAGCGAACGTTTACCGCTGCACGGCATCCAGCTGCGCCCCTGCGCCAGCGTCGGCATTGCGATGTTTCACGGTGAAATTAACGGCGAACAGCTCTATCGCCGGGCGTTTTCCGCCGCCGTCACCGCGCGGCGTAAAGGTAAAAATCAGATTGAGTTCTTCGATCCAGAACAGATGGAAAAAGCGCAGCGCCGCCTGATGGAAGAGCACGATATTTTAACGGCGCTTGATAATCAGCAGTTTGCCATCTGGCTGCAGCCGAAGGTGGATACCGCCAGCGGCGAGGTCTGCGGTGCAGAGGCGCTGCTGCGTCAGCGTCAGGCTGACGGGAGCTGGTCGCTGCCGGGCGATCTGATTGAGCGTATCGAAGCCTGCGGCCTGATCGTCCCGGTCGGCTACTGGGTGATGGAAGAGGCCTGCCGACAGCTTGCCGCCTGGCAAAACCAGGGGATCATGTTGCCGCTATCGGTCAACGTGTCGCAGCTACAGCTGCTGCATCACGATCGCGGCGCGGAAATGCTGGCGCTGCTCGCGCGCTATCGTATCGCGCCAGGGACGCTGATACTCGAAGTCACCGAAAGTCGTCGAATAGACGACCCGCAGGCCATGATTTCCCTGCTGCGTCCGCTACGTGAAGCGGGCGTGCGGATCGCGTTGGATGACTTTGGTATGGGCTATGCCGGCCTGCGTCAACTGCAGCATATTAAATCGCTGCCGGTGGATATCCTGAAAATCGATAAAGTCTTTATCGATATGCTACCTGATGACATCAGCATGGTGCCCGCGATTATCCAGCTGGCGCGAGGGCTGAATCTGCACATCGTCGCGGAGGGCGTCGAAACCGATGAGCAGTATCGCTGGCTGCAGGAGGCGGGCGTCGAGACGGTGCAAGGGTATCTTTTTGGCTGCGCCATGCCGCCTGAGGCTTTTATCGCTCGCTTTTTACCCGCCGCCGTAGAGGATGCAAGTTTGTAAACGTATTGTTAGCTTACGCGAGTCAGTTCAAATAAATTAACAATTACATTGCAATTTCATCACTCGTTATTTCTGAAATGTTTCATGGGTGTTATTTTTAAGCCACGGACGCAATACCCCCTCACGGTCTGTGGTTATATCCAAAGGACACCCTATGAAAATCTCTTTCTTTAAAAGCCTCTATGTCCAGGTTCTCTCGGCCATAGCGATCGGTATTCTGCTGGGCCATTTTTACCCGGAACTGGGTGCGCAGATGAAACCCCTCGGCGATGCCTTCGTTAAGCTGATTAAAATGATTATTGCCCCGGTTATCTTCTGTACCGTCGTGACGGGGATTGCCGGGATGGAGAGCATGAAGGCCGTCGGCCGCACCGGCGCGGTGGCGCTGCTCTACTTTGAAATCGTGAGTACTATTGCGCTGATCATCGGCCTGATTATCGTTAACGTGGTGCAACCTGGCGCCGGAATGAACGTTGACCCGGCGACCCTCGACGCGAAGGCCGTGGCGGTTTACGCCGAACAGGCGAAGGACCAGGGGATCGTGGCATTCTTGCTCGATATTATCCCCGGCAGCGTGATTGGCGCTTTCGCCAGCGGCAACATTCTGCAGGTGCTGATGTTTGCGGTGCTGTTTGGTTTCGCGCTGCACCGCCTCGGCAGCAAAGGCCAGCTGATTTTTAACGTTATCGAAAGCTTCTCGCAGGTGATCTTCGGCATCATCAATATGATTATGCGCCTGGCGCCGATTGGCGCTTTCGGAGCCATGGCCTTTACCATCGGGAAATACGGCGTCGGTACGCTGGTGCAGCTCGGCCAGCTGATCGTCTGCTTCTACATCACCTGCATCCTGTTTGTGGTGGTGGTGCTGGGGTCAATCGCCAAAGCCACCGGCTTCAGCATCTTTAAATTTATCCGCTATATCCGCGAAGAGCTGCTGATCGTGCTGGGCACCTCTTCATCCGAGTCGGCGCTGCCGCGTATGCTCGATAAGATGGAAAAGCTGGGCTGCCGTAAGTCGGTGGTGGGGCTGGTGATCCCGACGGGGTACTCCTTTAACCTCGATGGAACCTCAATCTACCTGACGATGGCGGCGGTGTTTATCGCTCAGGCCACGAACAGCCATATGGATATTTTCCATCAAATAACCCTGCTGGTGGTGCTGTTGCTCTCCTCGAAGGGCGCGGCGGGGGTAACGGGCAGCGGCTTTATCGTCCTGGCGGCGACGATTTCCGCCGTCGGCCATTTGCCGGTCGCCGGTCTGGCGCTCATCCTCGGCATCGACCGTTTTATGTCCGAGGCGCGCGCGCTGACCAACCTGGTAGGTAACGGCGTAGCGACTATTGTGGTCGCGAAATGGGTTAAAGAGCTGGACTCACAGCAGCTCGATGATGTGCTGAATAACCGTACGCCGGTAAACAAATCGCACGAATTATCCTCATAAATCCATCTGTTAGGTCCATAGTTCCTTGCTGGACTATGGGCTCCTGCGCATAATTAGGGGTCGCTGCCGCATGCGCGGCGGTGACCCTTATGATTATTTCACGTCAACATGCGACATTTTCATCTCCGTGTGGTCTAACCGACGTACTTAACTCACCATATTTTTTCGGCGGCCCTCCCGTGGGCCGCTGTTGTAACCAGGAATGTTCATCAGGGGTTCACATGCAGGGCACAAAAATTCGACTCTTAACCGGTGGTTTGCTGATGTTGGCGACGGTCGGTTATGTGCAGGCAGAAGCGCTCCAGCCGGACCCGGCCTGGCAACAGGGGACACTGGCGAACGGGTTTCAGTGGCAGGTTCTGGCCACCCCGCAGCGTCCCAGCGATCGTATCGAAGTTCGCCTGTCCGTGAATATTGGCTCGCTGAGCGAAAGCACTCAGCAGAGCGGCTTTAGCCACTTTATCCCGCGTCTCGCGCTGACGCAAAACGGCGGCCTCCCGACCATGCAGGCCCGCTCGCTATGGCAGCAGAGTATTGACCCGAAGCGTCCTCTGCCGCCCGCCATCGTCTCTTATGACTACAGTTTGTTTAACCTGAGCCTACCGAATAACCGTAACGATCTGCTGAAAGAAGCGCTGAGCTGGCTGGCCAGCGCCAGCGGTAAAATGTCGATCACCCCGGAAGCGGTCAACCACGCGCTGCAGGGCGAAGATATGGTGGCGACCTGGCCTGCGGATACCAAAGAAGGCTGGTGGCGCTATCGGCTGAAAGGGTCCACCATGCTGGGGCACGATCCGGCGGCGCCGCTGAAGCAGCCGGTGGATATTGCCCAGCTAAAAGACTATTACCACAAGTGGTACACGCCGGATGCCATGACCCTAATTGTGGTCGGCAACGTGGACAGCCGCAGCGTCGCGGAGCAAATCAACAAAACGTTCGGCGGCCTGAAGGGCAAGCGCGAAACGCCGGTGGCGGTTCCTACGCTGTCGCCGCTGCCGACGACGCCGGTCAGCATCATGACCGATGCGGTGCGCCAGGATAAGCTGTCGCTGATGTGGGATGCGCCGTGGCAGCCGATCCGCGACTCGGTAGCGCTACAGCGCTATTGGCGTGACGATCTGGCCCGGGAAGCGCTGTTCTGGCACGTACAGCAGAATCTGAGCAAAAGTAATATTAAGGATATCGGCCTGGGCTTTGACTGCCGCGTCCTCTACCAGCGCGCCCAGTGTGCGATCAATATCGAATCGCCGGGCGAGCGCCTGAACGCCAACTTAACTACCGTAGCGCGCGAGCTGGCGAAAGTACGCGATAACGGCCTGCCGCAGGAGGAGTTTGATGCCCTGATCGCGCAGAAAAACCTCGAGCTACAGAAGCTGTTCGCCACCTATGCGCGCACCGATACCTGGATCCTGATTAGCCAGCGGATGCGTTCGTTGCAAAATCAGGTGGTGGATATCGCGCCCGAGCAGTATCAGAAGCTGCGCCAGGAGTTTCTCAATTCGCTGACGGTCGACATGCTGAACCAGTATCTGCGGCAGCAGTTGTCGCAGGATATGGCGCTGGTATTGCAGCAGCCGCAGGGCGAGCCGGAATACAACATGAAGGATCTGCAGGCGACGTGGGAAAAGCTGATGGCGCCAGCACCGACGGCCGCAGCGGCGTCCAGCAGCACCAGTGACGTTGCGCAAGGGCGTAACGAAGCGACGGATATTCCGCCCGTACAGTAAAGCAAAACCGGATAGCGTGGCTATCCGGTGATTTAATGGCAAATCTGTTTTACGTATTGCTCGGGGTTGGCCCAGTGATTTTCCCGGCGGCGCTGGCGCGCTTTGTCCGGGTTGATGCCAGCGCCAGACAGTAGCCTGGCTAAGCGCAGCGCGAGCCGGGAAGCAGCAGCGCCGATTCTTCTGCTACCGTGACTGCGGCATCGCTTCACGCGGGATAATCGCGCCGCGATACTGGATCACCGTGCTGGCGGTCAGGTGCCCGCGTTTGGCCGCCGACTCAGCATCGCCGCCGGTCAGGCGCACGGCCAGGTAGCCAGCGCTGAAGGAATCGCCCGCCGCGGTGGTATCAACCACTTTCTCTTTCGGCAGCTTAACGGCCGGGACGTCCAGCTGCGGCTGTCCGGCAATCGCCACCAGGCAGGAGTCGGCGCCGCGCTTAACCACCACTTCTTCCACGCCGGCGGCGTGGGTCCGGGCAATCACTTCCGCCACCGGCTTCTCGCCCCACAGCGCGTCTTCGTCATCGAGGGTCAGGAAGGCGATATCGGTGCAGCTCAGCATCTGCTGATAAACCTGCTGCGTCTCCTCTTTGCTGCTCCACAGGCGCGGGCGATAGTTGTTATCAAAGATAACTTTGCCGCCGTTCGCCCGGCACTCGCGCAGCAGGGTCAGCAGCTTCTCGCGGCTGGTTGGGTTAAGGATCGCCAGGCTGATGCCGCTGAGATACAGATAATCAAAGGTCGCCAGCTCTTCACAGATGGCCGCGGACTGCTCGCTCTCCAGCCAGAACTTCGCTGCGGCTTCATTACGCCAGTAGTAAAAGGTGCGCTCGCCGGTATCGTCGGTTTCGATGTAGTAGAGGCCCGGTAGCCGGTCGGCCATGCGCTGAATCAGGTCAGTCTGGACATTCTCGCTCTGCCAGGATTCAAGCATTTGCTGGCTGAAGGTGTCCGTTCCCAGGGCGGTTACGTAGTGCACGCCCAGCGCGCTGGCGTCGGTCTGACGCGCAATGTAGACGGAAGTGTTTAAGGTATCGCCGCCAAAGCCGCGATTTACCGCCGCGCCTTTCTCTGACAGCTCAATCATGCATTCGCCGATGACGGCAATTTTCTTAGACATAGTGATGACCTGAAATTAAATCAATATTAACCCTAGTGTGCGCTGGGCCGCTTTTATGGTCAATGATATTAAAACAACGTTCCATTATTTTTTTGACCTGGCGCGGATTATGTGACGAAAACCTCATTCGGCGGAGCAACTGGCGTTTCTCAACTATATTCAGGACTGGCGATACGCAAAAGGAGTGCAGAAGGGATGAGCAGAACCCGAAAAACCGTTGCTATTATTCTTGGAACGATAGTCATACTGATCGTTTTGTTTTTTATCGTGCTGGCGACCTTTGACTGGAACCGCCTGAAGCCGACGATTAATCAGAAAGTGTCGGCCGAGCTGAACCGCCCGTTCGCGATTCGCGGCGATCTGGGCGTCGTCTGGGAACGCCAGCCCGGCGAAAGCGGCTGGCGAAGCTGGATCCCCTGGCCGCACGTTCACGCCGAAGATATCGTCCTCGGCAACCCGCCTGATATCCCACAGGTCACGATGGTGCACCTGCCGCGCGTTGAGGCGACGCTCGCCCCGCTGGCGCTGCTCAGCAAAACGGTCTACCTGCCGTGGATAAAGCTTGAACAGCCCGACGCGCGACTGATTCGACTGTCGGAGAAGACCAACAACTGGACCTTCGACCTGGCCTCGGCGGGGGCGTCTGAGAAAGATGCGCCGCCTTCCAGCTGGTCTTTCCGTCTCGACAATATTCTTTTTGACCGCGGCAAGATTGCTATCGACGACAAGGTGTCGCGCGCAGACCTGACGATTGTGGTTGACCCGCTCGGTAAGCCGCTGGCGTTTAGTGAAGTGACCGGTGAAAAGGGGAAAGAGCAGTCGCAGAAAGTCGGCGATTACGTCTTCGGCCTGCAGGCGAAAGGCAGCTACAACGGACAGCCGCTCGCCGGTAACGGAAAAATCGGCGGTATGCTGGCGCTGCGCAGCGAAGGTACGCCGTTCCCGCTGCAGGGGGATTTTCGTTCCGGCACTACCCGGGTGGCCTTCACCGGCACGGTCAGCGACCCGCTTAACCTCGGCGGCGTCGATCTACGGTTGAAGTTTTCCGGCGATTCGCTGGGCGATCTCTACGACCTGACCGGCGTGCTGCTGCCGGATACGCCGGCCTTTTCGACCGACGGGCATCTACGGGCCACCTTCAAGGATAAGGCCGGTTCACGCTTCGCCTATCAGGATTTTAATGGCCGTATCGGAGAGAGCGATATCCACGGTTCGCTGACCTACACCACCGGCAAACCCCGGCCTAAGCTGGAGGGCGATCTCGAGTCCAGGCAGCTAAGGCTGGCGGATCTGGGGCCGCTAATCGGCGTCGACTCCGGCGGCAAAGGGAGCAAAACCGAACAGCGTAAAGGCGAGTCTTCTCCGCAGCCAGCCGGAAAAGTGTTGCCGTATGACCGCTTTGAAACCGACAAGTGGCAAGTGATGGATGCCGATGTGCGCTTTAAAGGGCGGCGCATTGAGCACGGCGGCACGCTGCCCATCAGCGACCTCTCCACCCACGTGATCCTCGAACGGGGCGACCTGCGCCTGCAGCCGCTGCGTCTGGGGCTGGCCAACGGCACCATTGCCGGCAGCATTCATCTGGAGGGGGATAAAAAACCGCTGCAGGGGACGGCGAACCTGCAGGCGCGCCGCATGAAACTGAAAGCGCTGATGCCAAACGTGGAGATGATGCAGAAAACCCTCGGCGAAATGAACGGCGATGTGCAGCTTCGCGGTACCGGCAACTCCGTCGCCGCGCTGCTGGGCAACAGTAACGGTAACCTGAAGCTGCTGATGAACGACGGGCTAATCAGCCGCAACCTGATGGAAATCCTCGGTCTGAACGTCGGTAACTATATCATCGGGCAGATCTTTGGCGACGATGAGGTGCGGGTAAACTGCGCGGCGGCCAATATCGACGTGGTCAACGGCGTCGCCCGGCCGCAGGTGTTCGCGTTTGATACCGAAAACGCGCTGATCAACGTCACCGGGACCGCCAGCTTTGCATCGGAGCAGCTGGACCTCACTATCGATCCGGAGAGTAAGGGCTTTCGTATTATCACCCTGCGTTCCCCGCTGTACGTTCGCGGCAGCTTTAAGTCGCCGAACGCGGGCGTGAAGGCGGGTCCGCTGATTGCGCGCGGCGCGGTAGCGGCAGCGCTGGCGACGCTGGTGACGCCAGCCGCCGCGCTGCTGGCGCTGATCTCACCCGCCGAAGGCGAGGCGAATCAGTGCCGGACCATACTGTCGCAGATGAAAAAATAGTCGGAAAGGAGACTCCCCTGGCCGGATGGTCAGGGGAGCGAGCGGAGAATTACAGCGACTGGTGGCGCGTTTCGTGGGTCAGCAGCAGCGCGATCATCGTCAGCGCCGCCATGGCGGCCAGATAGAGTCCGACCGCAGGCAGACCGTAGTTGCCCTGCAGCCAGGCGGCGATATACGGCGCCACGGACGCCCCGAGGATCGACGAGACGTTGTAGGAGAACGATGCGCCGGTATAGCGAACTTCCGTCGGGAACAGCTCCGGCAGCAGCGCGCCCATTGGGCCAAACGTCAGCCCCATCAGGCTCAGGCCAATCAGCAGGAAGGCAAAGACCAGCAGCGGGTTGCCGGAACCAAGCAGCGGTTTAAAGGCAAACAGCGCGAAGAGGATGATCAGGGTAGTGATCACCACCATGCTCTTACGACGACCAAACGCATCCGCCAGCAGGCCGGCAACCGGCACCATCACGCCAAAACCGATAACCGCCATCATCAGCATCCACAGCACTTCGTTACGCGGCAAACCGAGGCCAATCGGCGCGGCGGCGGTACTGAAGGTCATGGAGTAGACGGTCATGATGTAAAACAGCGTGTAGGTCGCCAGCATGATAAAGGTGCCGAGCACCGTCACGCGGACGTGTTTGGTCAGCAGCGTGCCCAGCGGAATTTTGACCTGTTTCTTCGCGGCGGCAACCTTAGCGAATACCGGCGATTCGTGCAGCGAAACGCGGACGTACAGGCCGATAATCACCAGCACGGCGGAGAAGATAAACGGCATACGCCAGCCCCACTCCATAAACTGCTGGTCGGTCAGCAGCCAGGAGAGCAGCAGGAAGGTGCCGTTAGCGAAGAAGAAGCCAATCGGCGCGCCCAGCTGCGGGAAAGAGCCGTACAGCGCGCGCTTGCGCGGCGGAGCGTTTTCCGTCGCCAGCAGCGCCGCGCCGCCCCATTCGCCGCCAAGGCCGAGCCCCTGGCCAAAGCGCGCCAGCGCCAGCAGCACCGGCGCCATAATGCCAATGGTTTCATAGCCGGGCAGCAGACCGATAACCACGGTAGAGATCCCCATCGTCAGCAGCGAGGCCACCAGAGTCGTTTTACGGCCTACCCGGTCGCCGAAGTGGCCAAATACCGCGGAGCCGATAGGGCGGGCGATAAAGGCGATAGCGAAGGTGGCCAGCGATTGTAGCGTCGCGGCGGCGGGATCGCCCTGCGGGAAGAAAATATGTGGAAATACAATAACTGCCGCGGTGGCGTAGATATAGAAGTCGAAGAACTCGATGGCGGTGCCAATGAGTGAGGCGACGACGACTTTATTGCGTGAGTTAACCGGAACGGTGTCCTGCGCGTTGTCGAGTGTGGTGGCTGTGGCTTGCATAGATCTTTCTTATTTTTTGCGAACGAAAGGCCATATAGCCACAGCCTTGGGGACATTTCAATCTGTAACAAGGTGCGGGGGGAGGTTAAAAAATAGGCAAAAAGTGAATAATTTCTGTGCCAGAAAAATAACTTCTATGAAATGCTTCACATAATTCAAATAATGGTCAATAAAACCAGGTTTAGGTTAAATAAAAGTTACATGTTGGATTTATATGCTGAAATGCCAGGTTGGGCTGAATTTTGCGTCTTTTATTCAGCCCAATAATGATTTAGTCGTGGGCTTTACCCGGCATCCGGCGGTCGTCTTTATATTCGGCGGTGGCAATCCATGCGGCGCAGAACAGCGTCAGGCGGGCAAAGAAATAGAAGAAGGCCATTATCCCCAACACCGAGCCGAACGCCGCCCCGGAGGGGGATTTCACCAGCGCCGGCAGCGTCCAGGTCATGATGATTTTGATTATCTCAAAGCCGACGGCCGCAATCAGAGTGCCGCGAATCAGCGCCTTGCGGCGAGGGCGGTGGCGCGGGAGCCGCCAGAAAATCCAGAAAAACAGCAGATAGTTAGCGAAGATGGAAATCGCCAGGCCAATCAGCCGCCACGCCGGTTTCAGCCACTCAATGTAATCAAGGTAAAGCGCCGAGATAATCATCTGCTGGGCCGAGCCGGCGATGGAGGTGATCGACAAGGTAATGACCAGCGCCACCAGCAGGCCGATCAGCGAGATAAAGTCGCGGAAATATTTGACCCAGATTTTCTCCTGATCCTGCGGCGTGCGCTCCCAGACGTCGCGCGACTGGGCGCGGATGGCCTCACGCAGGTTGCCCATCCAGTTAATGCCGGAGTAGAGCGCCACCAGCAGACCGACGATACCGACGGCGGTACGCTGCTGTACGGCGGTATTGATGGTATTTTTCAGCGTTGCCGCCAGCGTCGGGTCGCTAACGTTCAGCAGGATTTTATCGAAGATGTCCTGTAGCAGCGTGGGATGCGAGGCGAGAACAAAACCGGCGGCCGCAAAAGAGACCATCAGGATCGGGATCATCGATAAAAACGAGAAGTAGGTGATTGCCGCGCCAAACTGATTACCCAGCCTGTCGTTAAAGCGCTCCGCGGCGCGGATGATATGGGCGACCATATGGTTACGCTGAACTTTTTCCGCCGTTCCGGTGACGCTTTTCAGCGCCTGGTTGGCTTTTTTCGCCACGGTAGAGTCGTTTATCGCAGCCATCGCGCTTTTGTTTTTATCCGGCTGCTGGCCCGGATCCTCGGTTGGGCGTTGAGCGTCGTTTTCCGGCGTCATAAATTATTTCTTCCTTTTTTACAGCGGTATTCATCAAAATTATATACGTAAAATCGCGGATAAGGCGTACCGGGGCCATCGGGTCTATGAATCCGAGAGCGGTTGAAGCGCGCTCTTCTGCCATTGTCCAGGCCTGCGGGAAGTTGATAATGCAATGATATAGTTGATTTTTTATTCTTATTCAGGCCTCACCCGCCATCCGGCAGAAAATATCGGCACCCTCTCAAATACGGATTTTTCATCATGCGGACTAATCAACATAGTTTTTCATCATCCCGCCGAGCCACTCCATAAACAGATGTACCCGCCGCGAGAGATTACGCCGGTGCGGGTAAATGAGCGACACCGGCAGCGGTTCGGCGCGGTAGTGGGGAAGAATTTCGATCAGTTCGCCGGTGCGCAGCATTTCGCGAACGCCTATCCGTGGAACCTGAATAATCCCCAGTCCGGCCAGACACGACGCCTGATAGGTCTCGGTACTATTGACCGTAAGCACGCCGCCCGCTTTAACCCAGCGAACCGCGCCATCGCTGACCACTTCAAATCCGAGCGGACGAACGCCCAGATTGCTGGCGTAGTGGATCAGCGCATGATCCGCGAGATCGTCCAGCGACTGCGGATAGCCAAAGCGCGTCAGATACTGCGGACTGGCGCAGTTAATTTGCGTGAGCTTGCCTAGCGGCCGCGCGATCAGCCCGGAATCTTTCAGCGTACCGACGCGCACCACGCAGTCAAAGCCCTCGCGGACCACGTCGACTAACCGATCGCTGCTGCTGAGCTCCAGTTCGATGCCCGGATACTGCTGCAAAAACGCCGGCAGCTGCGGAATGACCAGCTTTTTCGCCACTGCGACGGGCATATCAACCCGCAGACGCCCGCTGATGCTGGAGGGGTCGAGCTGAAACATACCGTCGAGCTCTTCAAGATTGCTCAGCAGGTCTCTGGCGCGTTCGTAGTAGACCATGCCGTCCTGGGTCAGCTGCACCCGGCGGGTCGTGCGGTGCAGCAGGCGAGCGCCAAGGTGGCTCTCGAGCGCCTGAATCTGGCGCGATACGCTCCCTTTCGGCAGGCCAAGGGTGTCGGCGGCGCGGGAAAAACTTTCCAGCTCCGCTACCCTAATGAACAGCTGCATTGCGTGAATTTTATCCATCCCGGCGGCCTATTGTTGTTCTTCGGGAAACAGTAAAACGTAATTTGCCATATTTATTGTTTTTATAGCAGCTAATAAGCTCTTTAACTCTGCAAATGCAACCGAGAAGGGGTTTTCTGATGACTCAACGTATCGCTTTAGTCACCGGCGGCAGCCGTGGATTGGGAAAAAACGCCGCATTGAAGCTGGCTGCGAAGGGAACTGATATTATTCTGACCTGGCGCAGCAACCAGCAGGCTGCGCTGGACGTGGTGGCTGAAATTGAGCGAACGGGCGTGAAAGCCGCGGCATTACCGTTAAACGTCGGTGATGTCGGCAGTTTCGATGCTTTTGCTCAGCAGGTGGCGGAGGTGCTGCAGGAGCGCTGGAAACGGGATACCTTCGACTATTTATTGAACAATGCCGGAATCGGTCTGAATATTCCTTTTGCTGAAACCAGCGAAGCGCAGTTTGATGAATTAATGAACATCCAGTTTAAGGGGCCGTTCTTCCTCACCCAACGCCTGCTGCCGTTATTGCAGGACGGGGGGCGGATCCTCAATGTTTCCAGCGGGCTGGCGCGTTTTGCTCTGCCGGGCTACGCGGCCTATGCCTCAATGAAAGGCGCGATGGAGGTGCTGACGCGCTATCAGGCGAAGGAGCTAGGGGCACGCGGAATTTCGGTCAATATCATCGCGCCTGGCGCGATTGAAACAGATTTTGGCGGCGGCGTCGTAAGGGATAACGCTCAGGTGAATCAGCATATTGCCGCGCAAACGGCGCTGGGAAGAGTAGGGCTTCCGGATGATATTGGCGATGCCATCGCCGCGATACTGAGCGATGACCTGCGCTGGATGAACGCCCAGCGCGTAGAAGTGTCAGGCGGGATGTTTTTGTGATCGAGCGCCCCGCCATCGATGATGGCGGGGCAACGCGCATTTCATGCGTTTTCTTACTCCGTAACATACGTTCCTGATTTTGCCATCGCCTGCGTTTCCGGGTTCGTTTAAAATAGAAAAATTAATATTGTGTTTATTCTTTTCTTGCCCGGTAATTAAGGATTTCCTTAATTTAAGTGTAATAATTATTGTGAATGAGTAATGGTATCAACAAGGCCTGTAACTATTCATTGTTATGATATTTAGTTAATTCTCTCTATCGGTAAAATGCCCCGAGCCAAACAGCGAGCGCTTATTTTACTTGCTGATATTCCCCTCCCCCTGATTAAATCGGGCATTTCTTTGATGGAGATAAATCCATGCAGGTAATCATGTTTGACAGGCAGTCGATATTTATTCATGGCATGAAAATTGGCCTTCAGCAATACATTCCCGAAATTGATCTTTTTGGCACCTGTCAGCCTGAACAGCTCTGGCAGACGCTGACGGCGCACCCTGACGCGCTGCTCATTCTGGATGGTGATATGCACAGCGAGTTTTGTTGTTGGTTGTTGCAGGAAAAACAGCTTCGCTTCCCGCAATCTCAGGTACTACTGACTGTTTCTGACAATAATAAGAGCTGGCTACAGCGCGCGCTGCCTTACAATGTGCGGGGCATCGTGCAACGCGAGGAAGGTTTGCAAACTTTCGCTCAGGCGATCAACAGCGTCCTGCTGGGACTGCTCCGTCTACCGGGCGATTGGCTAATGACGGCGGAAGCGCGGGATAATAAATGGGTTCATTTAAGCCAGCGCCAGCGTGAGGTTTTACAGCTGCTGGCCGCCGGTGATTCAAATAAAGAGATTAGCCGTACGTTAAATATTAGCGTCGGCACGGTAAAGGCCCATCTTGAGTCGCTCTATCGCCGGCTTAACGTGAAGAATCGTACCCAGGCGGCGATGATTTTTAATAGCATTAGCGAAACTTAATCGGTGCAGGCTTTGAATCGTGCGCACTCTTCGCGCCGCTGTTCGCGGCTGCTGCGAATATTTCCCCATGCGTTCAACGCTTCAGCGAACCGCTGATGGTTAAGATGGGTCAAAACAATATTAAGCGCCGGAGACGCCGCCCCGCAGCTAAAGGCTAAAGAGACCAGCGCATCATATTGCGCTTGATTAAGCGTAACCCGCAGGCTGCGCTTAAGCTCGCGCTGGCATTGCAGTAGATCCACAGTAAGTAAGGTCTCCGCGACCTCGCGCGTGAAGTGGCTGAACGTTTCATAGTCGTTGA
The DNA here is from genome assembly GCF_002090195.1 of Klebsiella sp. M5al. NCBI lineage: Bacteria > Pseudomonadati > Pseudomonadota > Gammaproteobacteria > Enterobacterales > Enterobacteriaceae > Klebsiella > Klebsiella sp. M5al. Next base: position 5,531,425 of record NZ_CP020657.1, on the reverse strand, counting down.
GAACATGGCCGTAGCCAATCACGTGCAGGCCGCTTTCGTCCCGATAGGGGACGAGCGCTAATCCCTGGGCGCGCTTAATAAACTCAAGGCCCTGCAGGCTTAGCGGCGGTATCGTTGGTGACATTTATTGCCTTCCTCTGTTGTCGGCCTGCAGTGTAGAGGAAAAGCCCGTCGTCCCCTATTCGCCAGATGGCCCAGGCTAGTTGTAATCGCGGCGCAGCAGGCCAAAAAGCCAATCGTTGTGCCAGCGACCATTGAGCCAGTAGCATTCGCGTAGCTCGCCTTCCTGGTGAAAACCCACCTTCTGGAGCAGATTTTTGGATGCCAGGTTGCCCGCGGTGACGGTTGCCGTAAGCCGCCGGATGCCGCCCGTGGAGAAGGCGTAATCGCATAGCGCGCGCAGAGATTCATAGCCGTAACCCTTGCCCTGTGCATGGGGAGCGAACAGAAAACCCGCTTCAGCGCTGTCGGGGGCATGGTGATGATAACCGGTGAGGCCAAGGGGGGCGTGGGTATAGCGGTCGCGCACCACCAGGCACAGCCAGTGGGGCGCCCCCGGCGACCACGCGGGAAGCCGCGAATCAAAAGCGTCGCGAATTTCCGCTACCGGGCGAGGATCCGCGACGTAGAGCATGACCTGGGGGTCTTGCTGTAGGCTGAGAAAAAAGGGCCAGTCGTCAAGCTGCAGCGGCGAGCAGCGCAGGTGTGGGGTAACCAGTTCGGGCATGGCAAGAGTTCCGGCGAAAGTCGATGCCATGAACATAGCAGGACATCGACCCCGGGAATAGCGCGCTTTTACAACGGCTCGCCGTACAGGCCGATAAGCCGGCGCACCACGCCGTTGGTCCAGCCGAAGCCGTCCTGGAGGGGATATTCACCCCCTCCGCCTTCGTGGGGCGTGGCGCTGGCGATATGGTACTTTTCAATCAGCTTGTAGTGCTGTTTATAGTAATGATTCACCGTTTGCAGCCAGCTCTGCGCTATCTCATCGCCGAGCGGATCCTGGCCGTACATTTTAAAACCCTGTACCGCCATCCACTGCAGCGGCGCCCAGCCGTTGGGTTTATCCCACTGTTCGCCGCTTTCATATTCGGTCGCCATAATACCGCCCGGAGTGAGCAGGCGGGCGCGTACCGCGTCGGCGAGCCTGTCGGCCTGTTCATGGGTCGCCATGCCGACGTAGAGCGCGACGATGCTGGCGGCGGAAAACAGCGCCAGCTGCTCGCGGCGCCAGTCGTAATCGCGAAAACAGCCGCTCTCGTCATCCCACAGATAGCGGGTCACCGCCGCCCGGCGGTCGCTGGCCTTCTGGCGAAACGCGGCCTCTGTTTCCCGATCGCCCTTGAGGCCGGAGAGGTTGGCGATGGTGTTCTCCAGCTTGAACAGGAAGGCGTTCAAATCGATGGGGATAAACTGGGTGGTACGGATGCTCGCCAGCCGGGTGATATCGCGCAGCCAGCGGCTGGAGTAGTCCCAGCCGGATTCCGCTCCGGCGCGCAGGTCGCGATAGACCTCGTTCGGCGGGCGGCCGGAGTGTTTTGCCGTTTCGACATCTTCCCGCCATGACTCATCGCGCGGCGTATCGCGATCGTCCCAGTAGCGGTTTAGCAGCGAGCCGTCCGGCATACGCACCACGTGGCGGTAGGCCTGATTGGGGATCAGCGATTCCGCGCCGTCCATCCAGAAGCTGTACTCCATCTGCAGATGGTCAAGGTACCGTTTAGCGCCGCGGACGCCATCTTCTTCAAACAGTTCAACCATCAATGCAAAGACCGGGGGCTGCGAGCGGCTGAGATAATAAGTGCGGTTGCCGTTGGGAATATGGCCGTAGATTTCAATCATCCACGCGAAGTTGTCGGCCATGCACTTCAGCAGATCTTCGCGGCCGCTTTCCGCCAGCCCCAGCATGGTGAAGTAGGAATCCCAGTAGTAGGTTTCGCTAAAACGGCCGCCGGGAACGATATATGACTGCGGCAGCGCCAGCAGCGACGACCAGGGAATATGATCCTGCGGCTCGCGGGTCAGCACGGGCCACAGGTTATCAATATGCTCTTTTAACGATCGATTAGGATCGGAGACGTAATCCTCGGCGCGGCTATCCGGCAGCCAAAAGTGATCTTCAACGAACTGGCGGAGATCGAATCCGGGAGTGCGCCTTACGCGACGGTAGTGAATCAAAATATCCAGCGGGTCCTGCTTCGGCGCGCAGTCAGGGAAGGTTTTGCTATCGGCGAAAATGCGTGACTTCTGGACGTGAGCGAACAGTTCCAGATAGCGATCGGCAGGGGTCAGGGCATCCGAGGCGGGCAGCCCTTCAATGATCTCCGGTTCGGGTTCGGCGTCGAACATTTCATCCAGCTTTAACTCATACGGATCGGCTTCGTAGCACGGATCGTTTTCGATCCTGAGCTCATCGTCATCAACGTTGCGTAATTTCTGGCTGAACATAGTGGTACGGACCTCCGGATTGCGTCAGTAGAGGATGCCGGGCGCGCCCGACCTGTCTATTAAGCTTAGACATTCGCAGCGGGAAACGAAAAGAGAAGTGTGCGGTAGATCACGCTTTGTTCTAAGCCTTCAGCTCGAGGTTTCTGCTTTAACTATTTGACCTGGCGCATTAAAACCATTTTAACCGCTTCGTATTGCGCCAAAAAATTCGGAGATTTCGTTTTGCAACAAAATCTAAATTTCCGGGCGCTTTAGCAATAAAGCCATTACTCCCACGCGGCTTCCAGCATCTCCAGCAGCTGCTCGCTGGTCAGCATGACCGGGTTAGCCTTCATCGATGATGAACTGCTGGCGGCGAGGGCCGCGGGTTCCAGCGCTTCGCGGGGGACGCCGAGCTCGCGCAGGTTGCCCAGCCCGGCGCGCTGGCTCCACTCGCGCAGGCTCTCCCAGGCGTTGTTCGGGTCGACGTCCAGCCCCGCCGCCAGCCACTGGCGTACGTCGGCAAAGCGCTGGCGGATTTTTTCGTCGCTAACCTGGGTTTCATTGAGCGCCAGGCCGAAGGGAAGCAGGCTGCCGCAAAGCGCGCCGTGGGCGGCGTTGCTCAGACCGCCTAAGGGGCCTGCCAGACCGTGAATCACGCCGAGGCCGGCGTTGGCTAACGCCAGTCCGCCGCACAGGCTGACCCATGCCATCTCATCGCGGCTATCCGGGCACTCTTTTATCATCAGCGTTCTGAGCGCTTTGATGCCGCGCGGGATCGCCTCCCGGCAGAGCGCGTCGGTAAACGGATTGGCGCGGGCGCACAGCCACGGCTCAATCACCTGGGTGATGGCGTCAAGACCGGAGGCTAAGGTCACCGCGCGCGGCGCGTTGTCGGTGAGCGACGGGTCGATAATCGCCAGATCCGGCAGCATGCGGTCATCGCGCAGGCTGACTTTACGCTGCTGTTCAGGGACGTTGATCACCGCGTTCTTTGTGACTTCCGCCCCGGTACCGGCCGTGGTGGGAATGGCGACGAACGGCAGCGGATTGGCCTCTAACAGGCGCCCGGAGCCCACCACTTCCAGATATTCAATCGCGGGTCCCTGAGCGGGCACCAGCGCCGCAATGGCTTTGCCCGCATCAATGACCGCGCCGCCGCCGAGGCTGACCACCGCCCCGACGCCTTTTTCCCGCGCCAGACGAACGCCCCGTTCAATGTCCTGCAGGCTGGGTTCATGGGCGATAGAGAGCGTAGTGACGTGCAGCTGGCGCGCGTGGAGTTCGCTTAACAAAAACTCTGCGCGCGTCAGGCTGGCGCCGTGAACCAGCAGTATCTGTGCGCAACGTCCGGCGAGCCAGGGCGCAGCGCTACAAGCAAGGCCGCGCCCAAAGCGGATATTGCCCGGCGTTAAAACGTTAAAAGAGGTCAGCATGTCGGATAACCTGTTCTGGAGAAAAATCCTGCAATCCACTATACACATTATCCGGGTGTACATGCGTCGCCGATGCAGTATTGTGAAACAACCATCTCTTTTGATTGAGGAATTGCTGACAATGCTAAAAATACTGGGCAAACGCTCATCAATTAACGTGCGTAAAGCGCTGTGGACCTGCGAGGAAGCGGGACTTGAGTATCAGCAGGAGGATTACGGCAGCGGGTTTCAGTCCATCGAGACGCCTGAGTTTCGCGCCCTTAACCCGAACAGTCTGGTACCCGTGCTGCTGGATGACGACTTTGTGCTGTGGGAGTCGAACAGCATCTGCCGCTACCTGGCGCGCAAAGCCGGGCGGGAAGACCTGCTCCCCACGGCGCCGCGGGCTGCCGCCGAGGTTGAGCACTGGATGGACTGGCAGGCAACGGAATTTAACACGGCCTGGCGCTACGCCTTTATGGGGCTGGTGCGCAAGGACCCGCGCTTCCAGGACCCGGCGGCTATCAAAGAGAGTATCGCCGCCTGGACCCGCTGCGTGCAGATCGTCAATACGCAGCTGCAGCAAACCGGGGCATGGGTCGCCGGTAGCGAGTTTACGCTGGCGGATATTGTCCTTGGCCTGTCTGTGCATCGCTGGAAAATGACGCCGTTCGCCCATCCTGAAATGGCGGAAGTGGAGCGCTGGTATATGGCGCTGAATCAGCGGCCGGCGTTTAAGCGCCACGGCAATAATGGCGTGGCGTAGAGATAAAAAAAGAAGCTCCTGAGAGCTTCTTTTTCATGCGTGGTGCGCGTCTTAGCGCATGGTCACAAACTCTTCCGCCGCGGTTGGGTGGATTGCCACGGTATTGTCGAAGTCTTTCTTGGTTGCGCCCATTTTCAGCGCCACCGCGAAGCCCTGCAGCATCTCATCCATCCCGAAGCCGATACCGTGAATACCGACAATCTTCTCTTCCGGGCCGACGCAGACCAGCTTCATGCGGCACGGCTGGCGGTGTGAGGTCACGGCGGTATACATGGCGGTGAAAGAGGATTTATACACCTTCACCGCTTCATCGCCGTACTGCTCGCGCGCCTGCGGCTCGGTTAAGCCGACGGTGCCGATAGGCGGATGGCTGAACACCACGGTCGGGATGTTGCTGTAGTCCAGATGTTCGTCCGGCTTGTTGTTAAACAGACGCTCGGAGAGACGACGGCCTGCGGCGACGGCGACCGGGGTCAGCTCGACGGCGCCGGTATTATCGCCGACGGCGTAAATACCCGGAACGTTGGTGTTCTGGAATTTATCGACCACGATATAGCCTTTATCGTTGGTTTTTACCCCGGTAGCGGCGAGGTTGAAGTTATCAGTCGCCGGTTCGCGACCGATCGCCCAAATCAGGCAGTCCACGGTCTGGCTGCGGCCGTCTTCCAGTTCCAGGGTCAGGCTGCCGTCGGCATTTTTAACCACCGCTTGCGGAATGGCGTTGGTGTGCAACTGCGGGCCTTCGGCGTTCATCACCTCAACCAGCGTTTCCACAATCAGCGGATCGAAGCTACGCAGCGGCGCGTGTTTACGCACGAAAAGGTGCGTCTCCGCGCCCAGGCCGTTAATCACGCCCGCCAGCTCAACGGCGATATAGCCCGCGCCGACAACCGCAACGCGTTTCGGCAGCGCCGGCAGTTCGAAGAAACCATCGGAATCAATCCCGTATTCGACGCCGGGGATATTCGGATGGCTCGGGCGTCCGCCGGTGGCGATCAGAATATGATCGGCGGTTATCGTCTCGCCGTTCACTTCGATGGTTTTCGCATCGACAAAACGGGCGAAGCCTTTAATCACGTCGACCTTATTTTTGCCCAGCACGTTATCGTAGGAGGTGTGGATACGATCGATATAGGCGCTACGGCTGGCGACCAGTTTATCCCAGTCGAAGTGATTGATCGTGGTATCAAAACCGTAATCCGGGCCATACAGATGGATAGCTTCGCGAATCTGCGCCGCATGCCACATCACTTTCTTCGGTACGCAGCCGACGTTTACGCAGGTACCGCCCAGGTCTTTGGCTTCAATCAGCGCGCACTTCTGGCCGTGCATAGCGGCACGGTTAATGGAGGCGATACCGCCGCTGCCGCCGCCAATGGCGATATAGTCATAATGCTTGCTCATGAGTCTTATCCTTAATGTCTGATTGGCGCGATTGTATACCTGAAATCAATAGTTTCCACCGATGACTGCGATTACTCAGGCACGATCCAACTGACGGTGGCATGGCCGATACCGGTCGGCACCAGCTTTTTATGCAGCCACGGCAGAACGTTGTTCATCTGCTGCTCCAGCTTCCACGGCGGGTTGATGACGATCATCCCGGAGGCGGTCATCCCGCGCTGGTCGCTGTCCGGGCGCACCGCCAGCTCGATTTGCAGAATTTTGCGAATGCCGGTGGCCTCTAACTCTTTGATCATGCGCTTAATCTGCGCCCGCAGCACCACCGGATACCACAGCGCGTAGGTGCCGGTGGCAAAGCGTTTGTAGCCTTCATGAATACCGGTCACGACCGCCTGGTAGTCGCTTTTGATTTCGTAAGGCGGGTCGATCAGCACCAGCCCACGGCGAGAAACCGGCGGCAGCTTAGACTTCAGCTGCTGATAGCCGTCGGTTTTTTCAACCCGGGCGCGGTCGTCTTTCTGAAACTCGGCGCGCAGCAGCGGAAAATCGCTCGGGTGCAGTTCGGTCATCTGCAGGCTGTCCTGCTCGCGCAGCAGCTGGCGGGCAATCAGCGGCGAGCCGGGGTAGTAGCGCAGCTGGCCGCTACGGTTGAAGTGCTGAACGACGGAGACATACGGCTCCAGCTCGGCGGGCAGGTCATCCTGCTGCCAGATGCGGGCGATGCCTTCGAGATATTCACCGGTACGTTCGGCGTGTTCGCTGCTCAGCTGATAGCGGCCAGCCCCGGCGTGGGTGTCCAGATAGAGAAACGGTTTTTCTTTCTCTTTGAGCGATTCAATGATCAGGCTCTGAACGGTGTGTTTAAGAACGTCGGCGTGGTTGCCTGCGTGAAAGCTATGACGATAACTGAGCATGGATACGGTGATTCCGGGATTTAGACAAGATTACCGATAGTTTACCGCAGATCGGCCTGGATTACCGCCGCGCTGTTTCCATTCCGCTTAAAGCGTTGCAAAACATAACCGTGTCATAAAAGCGTCAAACAGAGAGGCTAGCGTCACGTACAGGCAAGGTAATTGTTTGAATAAAAGGAAAAATAATGAAAATGCAAATCACGCTTCTCGCAACGGCGCTCGTGCTGGCGCTGCCGGTACTGGCGAAAGAGGTCCCTTTGAACCAGGCGGCAACAATGGCCAACGCCGTGACGCTAGCCGCCGCCAGCCCGGCGTTTGACGCGCTGGAGAGCCAAAGCCTGTCGCAGCTGCGCAACGCGCTGAAGGGCGATGCGGCGACCCTGACTCGCGACCAGCTTGAACACGCCAGACAGAATAAAACCCAGGCGGATACCGCGTGGCTGAAGGCCAGCGGGTACGACTTTCAGACCAAAGCCAACCAGCAGGCGGGAATCGAGCTGCTCTCGGCGTTCACTGCGCTGCCGCAGGCGGTGATTGAGCAAAATCTGGCGACGGTCACCGCCATTAACCGCGATGCCGTACAGACCTCCCGCCATCAGGCGCTGGCGGATGCCGAGGGCATCAGCTATCTCTACTTCCTCAGCGATGCGCTGGGGCCGCGCCTCGGCAAAGCGTTCCTCGCCGCCTACGACAAAGGCGAGCTCGGTAAGGCGGCGGCGCTGATCAAAGCCTCTGAAGTGAGTACCGGGGCGGCGAAAAAGCACTTTAACAACCCGCGTCCGTTCCTGATTCAGGGCAATACCATCCATCTGGTGCCGGACGATGTGGTCGTTAAGGACAATAAGCCCTATACCGCAGACGGCGGCTCGTTTCCAAGCGGGCACACCAATACAGGCTATACCGACGCTCTGCTAATGGCGGAGATGATCCCGGAGCGCTTCGATGCGCTGGTTACCCGCGGCGCTCGCTATGGCTATTCGCGCATCGTGCTGGGCGTGCACTATCCGCTGGACGTGATGGGCTCGCGGATGGTGGCGCAGCGCAACGTCGCCCACTATTTGAATGACGCGAAGTATCGCGGGCTGTTTAATGAGGCCCGCGATCAGCTGCGCGCCGCGCTGGAGAAGGAGTGCGGCACGACGCTGGCGGAATGCGCGAAGATGCCTGCGAAAGACGATCCGTATCGCGACCCGGCGATGAAGGCGTTTTATCGTTTCACCATGACCTACGATTTGCCGCAGCAGAAGGGTGAAAAACAGAGCCTGAAGGTGCCGCAAGGGGCTGAAGTGCTGCTGGAGGCTGCGCTGCCGAATCTGTCCGCCGCGCAGCGTCGGGCGCTGATGGTCAAAACGGCGCTGCCCGCAGGGTATCCGCTCTCCGGTGAGAATGACGCTCAGCAGTTCTGGCAGCGGCTGAATCTGCCGGCGGCGTATCAGATGGCGAATAAAGCGCATTAAACCTGAAGCAGTCCGGCAACGTCCCGGAGGCGGCGCTTGACGCGCCTTGTCCGGGCTACTGGTCCGCAGACGGTGGTGAGCTCGTAGCCCCGGTAAGGCGCGAGCCGCCGCCGGGCGGTTTTATGCGGGCGTACCGGATGAGGTTGGTTTAAGGCCGATCTAGCTCTCTTTGGTGGATTTTACCGCTGGCAGAGCGCGATTCATCGGCACCGGCAGCCAGGCGCGAATTAATAATCCGCCGCGTTCGCTGGAACCAAGTTCCAGCTTGCCGTTATGGTTATCGATGATGCGCTGAACGATAGCCAGGCCGAGGCCGGTTCCGCTAATCGTACGGGCGCTATCGCCGCGCACGAACGGCTGAAACAGATGCTCGCGCTGCTCTGGTTTAATCCCCGGACCGTCATCTTCCACCTGGAACCAGGCCCGGTTTCCCTCGCTGCCGCTGCTGACTTTAATCCAGCCGTTGCCGTAGCGGGCGGCGTTAACCACCATATTCGCCAGCGCGCGCTTGATGGAGAGCGGATGCACGCGCAGCGGGATCTCGCCCGGCTGCAGATCGGTGGCGATTTCTCGCTCGTAGCCGCTCTCCGCCGCAATCACTTCCCCCAGCACCGCGTTAAGGTCCGTCAGCTCCATCGGCATCTCCTGACCGGTGCGCAGGTAGTCGATAAACTGCTCAATAATGGCGTTACACTCTTCGATATCTTTATTAATCGATTCGGCGAGATAGCCGTCCTCTTCGCCCATCATCTCCGTCGCCAGACGAATACGCGTGAGAGGGGTGCGTAAATCATGGCTGACTCCGGCCATCAGCAGCGTACGGTCGTCCGCCAATTGCTTCACGCCAGCCGCCATATGGTTAAAAGCGCGGGTCACCGACCGCACTTCCGATGCGCCGTATTCGCGCAGCGGCGGGGGAATAATGCCTCGCCCGACCTGCAGCGCCGCGTGCTCCAGGTCGACCAGCGGTCGGTTCTGAATACGAATAAAGAGCCAGGCGCCGCCAATCGCCAGCAGCATGATGGCCAGGGTGTAGCGGAACAGCGGCGAGAAGTCGCCCTGGTGGATTTCGGTCAGCGGTACGCGCACCCAGATATTGGGGGAGAGCCAGGTTTTCAGCCACACCACGGGCGAGCTTTTATTCACTTCCACCCGCACTTCGGTCGGCCCGCCGAGCTGGTGCGCCATCTGCTGACTTAAGAATTCATAATGCTGCGCCCAGCGCAGGCCTGCGTCTTCCGCCGCTTCGTTGGAATAGAGCGAAATGCCCAGCTCGCGATAAATCTCGCGGCGAAACGCCGGGGGCACCACCAGTTGGGTGCCGTCTTCCAGCTGCAGTTTATCGGTCATCAGCATACGCACTTCGTAGGCCAGAACCTTATTAAACTGCTGGAGACTGGGCAGGATCGCGAAATTCAGCACCACTAAATAGGTCGTCACCAGGCTGGCGAACAGCAGGGTGACGATCAGTAACAGGGTGCGGGCAAACGAGCTTCGCGGCGAAAAGCGCACGCGTTTCATGCCTTAGAGCCGTCCGGGACGAAAACGTAGCCCAGGCCCCAAACGGTCTGGATATAGCGTGGATGCGCCGGGTCTTCTTCCACCATGCGGCGCAGACGGGAGATTTGTACGTCGATGGAACGTTCCATGGCCGAATATTCACGGCCGCGGGCGAGGTTCATCAGCTTATCGCGGGATAATGGTTCGCGCGGATGGCTCACCAGCGCTTTCAGTACCGCGAATTCACCGCTGGTCAGCGGCATGGGTTCATCTTCACGGAACATCTCGCGGGTGCCGAGGTTCAGCTTGAACTTACCAAAGGCGATCACCGCCTCTTCCTGCGAAGGCGCGCCCGGCAGTTCATTAGCCTGGCGGCGCAGCACGGCGCGGATACGGGCCAGCAGCTCGCGCGGGTTGAACGGTTTTGGGATGTAGTCGTCGGCGCCGATTTCCAGGCCCACGATACGGTCAACTTCTTCCCCTTTCGCCGTGACCATGATGATCGGCATCGGGTTGCTCTGGCTGCGCAGGCGGCGGCAAATGGACAGGCCATCTTCGCCCGGCAGCATGAGATCCAGCACCATCAGGTGGAAGGATTCACGAGTCAGCAGGCGATCCATCTGTTCAGCGTTCGCCACGCTACGAACCTGGAAGCCCTGCTCGGTCAGATAACGTTCGAGTAGCGCGCGCAGGCGCATGTCGTCATCGACAACCAGAATCTTATAATTCTCTTGCATTGTTTATACTCCCAAAGGTTCACTGCAATTGTCAGTACGTATTCTCAAAAAAGCCCGGGTCGCCCACCAGCGAAATCTGGTATATATTCCAGGCTAAATTGTTACAAAGCATATTTAACAGCAGCTTAAGTATACATTTAAGCATAAGACACATTATTTATCCTGTTGCTATGATGACGTGCGACGAATTGTGCGCAGCATTGCACAAAGATTTGTAATCAGGAGCCGGAACCTTCGATGAAAACGCCGCTGATCACCCGTGAAGGGTATGAAAAACTGAAGAAAGAGATGGACACCCTGTGGCGCGAAGAACGTCCGGAAGTTACCAAAAAAGTGACCTGGGCGGCGAGCCTTGGCGACCGCAGCGAAAACGCCGACTATCAGTACAATAAAAAGCGCCTGCGTGAAATCGACCGCCGGGTGCGCTATCTGACCAAATGCCTTGAGCAGCTGAAAATCGTCGATTATTCGCCGCAGCAGGAGGGGAAGGTTTTTTTCGGCGCGTGGGTGGAAATTGAAAACGATGCGGGCGAGACGAAGCGCTTTCGGATTGTCGGCTACGATGAAATCTTTGGCCGCAATGACTACATCTCCATTGATTCGCCAATGGCGCGCGCGCTGCTGAAAAAAGAGGTCGGCGATTTAGCTATCGTTAACACGCCCGCGGGCGAGGCGGCCTGGTATGTTAATGAAATTGAATACGTCAAATAAGCCCGGAACATTCCGAGAGGCTTGGGTCGTGGCTGGCATTTTACCGTGTCAGTCCGTATAACTATCCCCCTGATTTTTGATCCTAAAGATGAATTAAACCGATGATGAATGATTCGCTCTGCCGCATTATTGCGGGTGAACTTCAGGCCAGGGCTGAACAGGTAGAAGCTGCCGTTCGCCTGCTTGATGAAGGGAACACCGTGCCGTTTATCGCACGCTATCGTAAAGAAGTCACCGGCGGTCTGGATGACACGCAGCTGCGTAATCTGGAAACCCGCCTGGGTTATCTGCGTGAACTCGAAGATCGCCGTCAGGCAATCCTGAAGTCCATCGGCGAGCAGGGCAAACTGACCGAGGCGCTGGAAAAAGCCATCAACGGGACCTTGAGTAAGACCGAACTCGAAGACCTCTACCTGCCGTACAAACCGAAGCGCCGCACCCGCGGGCAGATCGCCATTGAGGCCGGACTGGAGCCGCTGGCCGAGCTGCTGTGGAACGAACCGTCCCACGACCCGGAAACCGAAGCCGCCAAATATATCGACGCGGATAAAGGCGTCGCGGACAGCAAGGCCGCCCTCGACGGCGCGCGCTATATCCTGATGGAGCGCTTTGCGGAAGACGCCGCCCTGCTGGCGAAAGTGCGCGACTATCTGTGGAAGAACGCCCACCTGGTGGCGACCGTCGTCAGCGGTAAGGAAGAGGAAGGGGCGAAATTTCGCGACTACTTCGATCATCACGAACCGATCGCCACCGTGCCGTCGCACCGCGCGCTGGCGATGTTCCGCGGCCGCAATGAAGGCGTGCTGCAGCTCTCTTTAAACGCCGACCCGCAGTTCGACGAGCCGCCGAAAGAGAGTCACGGCGAGCAAATCATTATCGACCATCTCGGCCTGCGCCTGAACAACGCCCCGGCGGACAGCTGGCGTAAGGGCGTGGTGAGCTGGACGTGGCGCATCAAGGTGCTGATGCACCTCGAAACCGAACTGATGGGCACCGTGCGCGAGCGGGCGGAAGACGAAGCGATTAACGTCTTTGCCCGCAACCTGCACGACCTGCTGATGGCCGCTCCGGCCGGGCTGCGCGCCACCATGGGCCTCGATCCGGGTCTGCGCACCGGCGTGAAAGTCGCCGTCGTTGACGGCACCGGCAAGCTGGTGGCTACCGATACCATCTACCCGCATACCGGGCAGGCCGCTAAAGCGGCGGTGGCGGTTGCCGCGCTGTGTGAAAAGTACAACGTTGAGCTGGTGGCGATCGGCAACGGTACCGCTTCGCGTGAAACCGAGCGTTTCTTCCTCGACGTGCAGAAGCAGTTCCCGAAAGTGACCGCGCAAAAGGTTATCGTCAGCGAAGCGGGCGCGTCCGTGTATTCCGCCTCCGAACTGGCGGCGCTGGAGTTCCCGGATCTCGATGTTTCCCTGCGCGGCGCGGTCTCTATCGCCCGTCGTCTGCAGGACCCGCTGGCCGAGCTGGTGAAGATCGATCCGAAATCCATCGGCGTCGGCCAGTATCAGCACGATGTCAGCCAGACCCAGTTGGCGCGTAAGCTGGACGCGGTGGTGGAAGACTGCGTGAACGCCGTCGGCGTCGACCTGAATACCGCTTCCGTCCCGCTGCTTACCCGCGTCGCCGGTCTGACCCGCATGATGGCGCAGAATATCGTCTCCTGGCGCGATGAGAACGGTCAGTTCCAGAACCGCCAGCAGCTGCTGAAGGTGAGCCGTCTGGGGCCGAAAGCGTTTGAGCAGTGCGCGGGCTTCCTGCGCATCAACCACGGCGACAACCCGCTGGACGCCTCAACCGTGCACCCGGAAGCGTATCCGGTGGTGGAGCGCATTCTGGCGGCGACTCAGCAGGCGCTGAAAGATTTGATGGGCAACAGCAGCGAGCTGCGTAATCTGAAAGCCGTTGATTTCACTGATGATAAATTCGGCGTGCCGACGGTAACCGACATTATCAAAGAGCTGGAAAAACCGGGCCGCGACCCGCGTCCGGAGTTTAAAACCGCCCAGTTCGCCGATGGCGTAGAGACCATGAACGACCTGCTGCCGGGAATGATCCTCGAAGGCGCGGTGACCAACGTCACCAACTTCGGCGCGTTTGTCGATATCGGCGTTCACCAGGACGGCCTGGTGCATATCTCTTCCCTGTCGAATAAGTTCGTTGAAGATCCGCACACGGTGGTCAAAGCGGGCGATATCGTGAAGGTCAAAGTGATGGAAGTTGACCTGCCGAGGAAGCGTATCGCGCTGACGATGCGTCTGGACGAACAGCCTGGCGACAGCAACGCGCGCCGCGGCGGCGGAAACGATCGTCCTCAGGGCAACCGCCCGGCGGCGAAGGCCGCTAAACCTCGCGGTCGCGAGGCGCAGCCAGCGGGCAACAGCGCGATGATGGACGCGCTGGCGGCGGCAATGGGTAAAAAACGCTAATCTCTTTCCGGCCCCTTTTCTGAGGGGCCGTTTCTTCTCTGCTCTTCGCCATATTGCGCAAACAAGCATCAGTATTTTCTTATAACCTCTTAATAAGCGCGAATTACGGATAATGAGATTATTATTTTCATTTCGTTAACCAATGACACCTTTATTAAACATTCGCTAAGCAGAAATAATGATTCTCTCTACGGTCGTGACAAAATAGAGTTTGCTCAATATCAACAAATGCTCAATTTCCTGTTTAAAAAAAGAATCGAGCGCATTATATGTATTGATGATAAAAACTATTCTCATTATCATTATTTCCATTGAGTGTTTTTTATTCTTCGTTGGCTATGGTCCCTGGCACCGCGTCTGCGGCGCATAGGGGAAAACTCTCTTTCGGTTGGCGATACACAAGTAGGTCCTATGCAATTCACACCTGATAGTGCGTGGAAAATCACCGGCTTCTCCCGCGATATTAGTCCGGCATATCGGCAGAAGCTGCTGTCCCTCGGGATGCTGCCGGGTTCGTCTTTTAACGTGGTTCGCGTGGCGCCGCTCGGCGACCCTATTCATATTGAAACCCGACGCGTTAGCCTGGTATTACGTAAAAAGGATCTTGCGTTAATTGAGCTGGAAGCGGTTGCACAATAATGCCTGACCGGCACTAAGAGTATGAATATGAAAAAATTAACCCTTGGTTTAATTGGTAATCCAAATTCCGGGAAAACAACGCTGTTTAACCAGCTCACCGGCGCGCGCCAGCGTGTCGGGAACTGGGCGGGGGTGACCGTTGAGCGCAAAGAGGGTGGCTTCAACACCACCGATCATCAGGTCACGCTGGTAGACCTTCCGGGCACCTATTCCCTGACCACCATCTCCTCGCAAACCTCGCTGGATGAGCAGATTGCCTGCCACTATATTCTCAGCGGCGACGCCGACATGCTGATAAACGTGGTCGATGCGTCCAATCTGGAGCGTAACCTCTATCTGACGCTGCAGCTGCTGGAGCTCGGCATCCCCTGCGTGGTCGCGCTGAATATGCTCGATATCGCGGAAAAACAGAACATCCGCATCGATGTCGACGCGCTGGCCGCCCGCCTTGGATGCCCGGTAATCCCGCTGGTTTCCACCCGCGGGCGCGGTATCGAAGCCTTGAAAATGGCTATCGACCGCCATCAGCAAAATCAGGATATTGAACTGGTGCACTATCCGCGGCCGCTGCTGCGGGAGGCGGACAAGCTGGCGGAGATGATGGCCACGGACATTCCGCCGCGCCAGCGCCGCTGGCTGGGTTTACAGATGCTTGAAGGCGATATTTACAGCCGCGCCTTCGCCGGAGACGCCGCCCACAAGCTGGACGTAGCCCTGGCGCACCTGAGCGAAGAGCTGGATGACCCGGCGCTGCACATCGCCGATGCCCGCTACCAAAGCATTGCCGCCATTTGCGATGCGGTCAGTAATACCCTCACCGCCGAACCCAGCCGCTTTACCGCGGCGATGGATAAAGTGATCCTCAACCGCTTCCTCGGCCTGCCGGTCTTCCTGTTCGTCATGTATCTGATGTTCTTACTGGCGATTAATATTGGCGGCGCGCTGCAGCCTATTTTTGATGCCGGTTCCGTGGCTATCTTTATTCACGGTATACAGTGGATTGGCTATACCCTGCATTTCCCGGACTGGCTGACGGTATTCCTCGCCCAGGGGATTGGCGGGGGGATCAATACCGTGCTGCCGCTGGTGCCGCAGATCGGCATGATGTACCTGTTCCTCTCTTTCCTTGAAGACTCTGGCTATATGGCGCGGGCGGCGTTTGTGATGGACCGCCTGATGCAGGCGCTGGGTCTGCCGGGGAAATCCTTCGTGCCGCTCATCGTAGGTTTTGGCTGTAACGTCCCGTCGGTGATGGGCGCGCGTACGCTTGATGCGCCGCGCGAGCGTCTGATGACCATTATGATGGCGCCGTTTATGTCCTGCGGCGCGCGGCTGGCGATTTTCGCCGTCTTCGCCGCCGCCTTTTTCGGCCAGAACGGCGCGCTGGCGGTCTTCTCCCTGTACGTGCTGGGGATCGTGATGGCGATTGCGACCGGACTGATGCTGAAGCATACCATTATGCGCGGCGAAGCTTCGCCGTTCGTGATGGAGCTGCCGGTGTATCACGTTCCGCACGTGAAGAGCCTGCTTATCCAGACCTGGCAGCGTCTGAAAGGCTTCGTCCTGCGGGCGGGTAAAGTGATCGTTATCGTCAGTATCTTCCTCAGCGCGCTGAACAGCTTCTCGCTGAACGGTAAGATCGTCGATAATATCAACGACTCGGCGCTGGCGTCGGTCAGCCGGGTGATTACCCCGGTGTTTAAGCCGATTGGCGTACATGAGGATAACTGGCAGGCGACCGTCGGCCTGTTTACCGGCGCGATGGCGAAAGAAGTGGTGGTGGGGACGCTGAACACCCTCTACACCGCCGAAGATATCCAGAACGAAGCGTTTAATCCGCAGGCGTTTAGCCTCGGCGATGAGCTACTGGCCGCGGTGGATGAGACCTGGCAGAGCCTGAAAGACACGTTTAGCCTGAGCGTGCTGGCGAACCCCATCGAAGCCAGCAAGGGCGACGGCGAAATGGCAACCGGCGCGATGGGCGTCATGGGCAGCAAATTCGGCAGCGCCGCCGCGGCGTACAGCTACCTGATTTTCGTTCTGCTCTATATTCCCTGCATCTCGGTGATGGGGGCGATTGCCCGCGAGTCGAGCCGCGGCTGGATGATGTTCTCGGTCCTGTGGGGGCTGAATATCGCCTATTCGCTCTCTACGCTGTACTACCAGACCGTCAGCTTTAGCCAGCATCCGCGCTATAGTCTGGTGTGCATTCTGGCGGTAGTGCTGTTCAATATCGTGGTCTTTGGCCTGCTGCGCAGAGCGCGTAGCCGGGTGGACGTCTCGCTGCTGGCGACGCGCAAAACGCCGTCGTCCTGCTGCCAGAGTCCGGCTGGCGATTGTCACTAAGGAGCGATAATGGCGTCGTTAATTGATGTGCGCGATATGCTGGCCCTGCAGGGGAGGATGGACGCAAAGCAGCTCAGCGCCCGCCTGCAAGCGCCGCAGCCGTTGATCGACGCGATGCTGGGTCGTCTGGAAGCGATGGGTAAAGCGGTCAAAGTAACCGAAGATGCCGATGGCTGCCTCTCCGGCAGCTGTAAAAGCTGCCCGGAAGGCAAAGCCTGCCTGCGGGAGTGGTGGTCGCTGCGCTGATGGGTATGTAAAGGCTGGTTTCCCCGGATTGCGGCTAACGCCTTATCCGGGCTACGAGAGACAGTCTGGTAGCCCGGGTAAGGCGTTTACGCCGCGACCCCGGAGATTCGACCACAGATTGGTACGGTTTGGGGTGGGTAGCCCGGACAGGCGCAACGCGCCGCCTCCGGGAACTTGCTGCGGCATATACCGCAAGCGGGTCCCGGGACCCGCTTTCTGGCTTACTTGTAGACGTCCGCGTTAGCGTGAACCGTTTTCTCGTTCTTCTCGCCTGCAATCACCACGAAATAGGTGCCGCCCAGCTCATCCGCTTTTTTCGACAGATCGCGCTTTGCATCCATCGGAGAGGTCGTTCTTGAGGTGGTAATCGAACCGATTTTGGTCAGGTTCATCTTAGCCACTTCGTCTTTTTGAATTTCCTTGGCGGCGAACGCGCCGAAGGACAGGGAGCCAATCACCAGAGATGCAACAATTCCTGTAACAAATTTCATAGCCTCTACTCTCCATTAGGTTGTTTTTTTTAGGTCACGGGTCCGGCGTGAAATAGTCAACCCCCGCAACAACCTAAGTATTGCTGCACCCTGCGTTTTTACCACGTCCCGCTATAAAAATTTATCGAACTCACGCTTCAGCTCAATCAGAGGAGCGCAAAACGCCTGCGGATGTGAAATGAACGGCGCGTGGGCGGCCTTATCGAAAATCATCGACGTGCTTTTTGGCCACAGCGCATCGAGAATCGGGATGATTTTACGCGGCACCAGGCCATCCAGGCGACCGTACAGGCGCAAAAACGGCACGTCGAGGGTGGTCAACGCCTGACGTAAATCGGCGGTCTTAAGGATCTCCAGCCCGCCGTTTAAAACCTCCGGCGACGGCATCGGTAGCGACAGCACCGTGCTCTTCAGCGCTCTCGCGTCCTGGCGCGCGCTTTCGGTACCCATGGTTTGCAGCGCCAGAAAGCGCTCGACGGTGCGCTGAAAATCTTCGCT
The DNA here is from genome assembly GCF_002090195.1 of Klebsiella sp. M5al. Lineage (NCBI taxonomy): Bacteria > Pseudomonadati > Pseudomonadota > Gammaproteobacteria > Enterobacterales > Enterobacteriaceae > Klebsiella > Klebsiella sp. M5al. The sequence goes on along the minus strand of NZ_CP020657.1, from coordinate 5,513,442 downwards.
CAGCTGCTGTTGAAATCCGCTTAGCACCTCGGGCTTGATGCCGGGCCAGCTGTCGTGAGCGCTAAAGCAGGGGGAAGAGGCGACGGTGACTAGCGCCTGCACGCGCTCGGGATGCGTTATTGCCGCCTGGCTGGCTACCAGCCCGCCGAGGCTCCAGCCAAGCCAGATCGCGCGGTCCGGCGCTTGCTCCAGCACCCGTTGCGTCATCTCCTCCAGCGACATTGCGCCAAAACCGCCGCTGCGGCCATAGCCCGGAAGGTCGACGAGGTGCAGCGTAAAATGCGAGGACAGCTGCGGCGTAATGCAATCCCACACCCCGGCATTCAGCCCCCATCCGTGCAGCAGCACAAGATGACAATTTCCTTCGCCCGTAGTCTGCCACGCCAACTCTTTCATCAGTTACTGTTCTCTTTCCACCACAATGAGGGGAAATATGCTAACAGCACACAGCTTATGCTGGCTATGCCAAATGCCGCTGGCCATTGCCCGCTGGGGGATCTGCTCGCGTTGCGCGTCTGCGCTGCTGGATTCTGAACCGCTTTGCCCGCAGTGCGGCCTGCCGGCTCGGTCAGACGCGCTGCCCTGCGGGCGCTGCCTGCAAAAACCGCCGCCGTGGCAGCGGCTGGTGGCGGTCAATGACTATCGTCCGCCGCTGAGCGGCCTGATTCACCAGTTGAAATTTACTCAGCGGCCCGAGCTGGCCCCGGCGCTGGCGCGTCTGCTGCTGCTGCGTATACGCCAGCGTCGGGATCTTCCCCGACCGGACCGGATCATTAGCGTACCGCTCTGGCAGCGGCGCCAGTGGAAGCGGGGGTTTAATCAGAGCGATCTGCTGTGTCGGCCGCTATCCCGCTGGCTGGGCTGCGCCTGGCGTAGCGATGCGCTGACCCGTCGGCGCCGTACCGCCACCCAGCATCAGCTCAGCGCCAGATTGCGTAAACAGAACCTGAAAAACGCCTTTCAGCTTGAATTGTCGCTACAGGGCCACCATATCGCCATTGTGGATGATGTCGTCACCACCGGAAGCACCGTCGCCGAGATATCCCGCCTGCTTTTGCGAAACGGCGCCGCGACGGTTCAGGTATGGTGTATATGCCGTACCTTGTAGACCCCTGCTGATGGGCGTATTATAACCCAGTAAAATAGTCAACTATTAGGCCAACGCTATGATCCGTATTTCCGATGCTGCACAAGCGCACTTTGCCAAACTGCTGGCAAATCAGGAAGAAGGGACACAAATTCGCGTATTTGTGATCAATCCCGGCACCCCTAACGCCGAGTGCGGCGTGTCCTACTGCCCACCGGATGCGGTGGAAGATTCCGATACTGCGCTGAAGTTTGAACAGCTCACCGCGTATGTCGATGAACTTAGCGCGCCGTATCTGGAAGACGCTGAAATCGATTTTGTTACCGACCAACTGGGCTCCCAGCTGACGCTGAAAGCGCCAAACGCCAAGATGCGCAAAGTGTCCGACGATGCCCCGCTGATGGAGCGCGTCGAGTACCTGCTGCAGTCGCAGATTAACCCGCAGCTGGCCGGGCACGGCGGGCGCGTCACGTTGATGGAAATCACCGAAGATGGCCTGGCGATCCTGCAGTTTGGCGGCGGCTGCAACGGCTGTTCGATGGTCGACGTGACGCTGAAAGAAGGGATCGAGAAGCAGATGCTGAACGAGTTCCCGGAACTGAAAGGCGTACGCGATCTGACTGAACACCAGCGCGGCGAGCACTCCTACTACTAATTATCCGCCCGGCTGCCTTTGCGCGGCCGGGCGGCTCCCCCTATGTTACCGCGCAACATTCCCCGCTAAGCGACCCGGCAAAAACCCGGGAAAGAGTATGACTTAAGTCTCATATTTGAAATTTTCACCGCCCAGGTGATTCTCAAACTTCATATGTTACCCGTATCATTCACTTCAGGCGCCACAGATAAAAAAATAGCCAGCTATCCTTTCTCTGGGTAAGGATAAAGCCAGCTTCTACGGCGTCAGACATTTTTTGTTCCGCTCGGAACGGATGAAGTCAATGTTGAAACTATGACGTTACCCATAACAAATTAAGGCCAGGTAAATCATGCCATTAGTCATCGTTGCTATCGGGGTTGCCCTGTTATTGTTGCTGATGATCCGTTTCAAGCTGAACGGGTTTATCGCTCTGGTTCTGGTGGCACTTGCCGTCGGGCTCATGCAGGGCATGCCTCTGGATAAAGTGATCGTATCCATCAAAAACGGCGTTGGGGGAACCCTCGGCAGCCTCGCGCTGATCATGGGCTTCGGCGCGATGCTCGGTAAAATGCTGGCGGACTGCGGCGGTGCGCAGCGAATCGCCACCACGCTGATTGCCAAATTTGGTAAACAACATATTCAGTGGGCGGTTGTGCTCACCGGCTTTACCGTCGGCTTCGCCCTGTTCTATGAAGTGGGCTTCGTGCTGATGCTGCCGCTGGTCTTTACCATCGCGGCATCCGCCGGTATCCCGCTGCTCTATATCGGCGTCCCGATGGCGGCCGCGCTCTCCGTGACCCACGGCTTCCTGCCTCCGCACCCGGGCCCGACGGCGATTGCCACTATTTTCCATGCCGACATGGGCAAGACCCTGCTGTTCGGTACGATTCTGGCGATCCCGACGGTTATCCTCGCGGGTCCGGTTTATGCGCGCTTCCTGAAAGGTATCGATAAGCCGATTCCGGAAGGGCTGCATAACCCGAAAACCTTCACTGAAGAAGAGATGCCGGGCTTTGGCGTCAGCGTCTGGACCTCGCTGGTCCCGGTTATCCTGATGGCGATGCGCGCCGTGGCCGAGATGGTTCTGCCGAAAGGCCATGCCTTCCTGCCGATTGCTGAATTCTTCGGCGACCCGGTGATGGCGACGCTGATCGCGGTACTGATCGCGATGTTCACCTTCGGTCTCAACCGCGGTCGTTCAATGGAGCAGATTAACGATACGCTGACCTCCTCGATTAAAATCATCGCCATGATGCTGCTGATCATCGGCGGCGGCGGCGCCTTCAAGCAGGTGCTGGTCGATAGCGGCATGGATAAATACATTGCTTCTATCATGCATGAATCCAATATGTCCCCGCTGTTTATGGCGTGGTCGATTGCCGCGGTACTGCGTATCGCCCTGGGTTCCGCCACCGTTGCGGCTATCACCGCGGGCGGTATCGCCGCGCCGCTGATCGCCACCACCGGCGTGAGCCCGGAACTGATGGTTATCGCCGTGGGCTCCGGCAGCGTTATCTTCTCCCACGTTAACGATCCGGGCTTCTGGCTGTTTAAGGAATACTTCAACCTGACCATCGGCGAGACCATTAAGTCGTGGTCGGTACTGGAAACCATTATCTCCGTGTGCGGCCTGGTAGGCTGTCTGCTACTGGGGATGGTGGTATAAGCTGCTTGTCAGCCTAAAACGGGCCGGGTCGCCGCGATGCGAACCCGGCTTTTTTATGCGCGATGGCCACCACGGCCAGACTTATCGCAGTAATACCCGCCTGCGCGCGGCGCCTGACATTGAAATTCACCCAACTATCCCCCATTCTAGATCTCATGCTACAGCGCGGGACGCGCGCTTCATTCACCCTATTCAACAGGACTGCGCATATGACCAATCCATTACTGACGCCTTTTTCATTACCGCCATTTTCTGCAATCAAACCCGAGCACGTGGTCCCCGCGGTCACTAAAGCGCTGGATGACTGCCGGGCGGCGGTAGAGCGCGCGGTGGCGCAAGGGGCGCCGTATACCTGGGAAAATCTTTGCCAGCCGCTGGCGGAAGTGGACGATGTGCTGGGGCGTCTTTTTTCTCCGGTCAGCCACCTGAACTCGGTTAAAAACAGCCCGGAGCTGCGCGAAGCCTACGAACAAACCCTGCCGCTGCTCTCCGAGTACAGTACCTGGGTTGGGCAACATGAAGGTCTGTACAAAGCGTACCGCGACCTGCGCGACGGCGATCATTACGCCACCCTGAATACCGCGCAGAAAAAAGCGGTCGATAACGCGCTGCGTGATTTTGAACTCTCCGGTATTGGCCTGGCGAAAGAGCAGCAGAAACGCTACGGCGAAATCGCCGCCCGCCTGTCCGAGCTGGGCAATCAGTACAGCAACAACGTGCTCGACGCGACCATGGGCTGGACCAAGCTGATCGCCGATGAATCCGAGCTCTCCGGGATGCCGGAAAGCGCGCTGGCCGCCGCGAAAGCCCAGGCTGAAGCTAAAGAGCTGCAGGGGTATCTGCTGACCCTCGATATTCCGAGCTATCTGCCGGTGATGACCTACTGCGACAATCAGGCGCTGCGTGAAGAGTTGTATCGCGCGTATTCCACCCGTGCCTCCGACCAGGGGCCAAACGCTGGAAAATGGGATAACGGCCCGGTGATGGCGGAAATCCTCGCCCTGCGCCACGAACTGGCGCAGCTGCTGGGCTTTGACAGCTATGCCGATAAGTCGCTGGCGACCAAAATGGCGGAAAATCCGCAGCAGGTGCTCGACTTCCTGACCGACCTGGCCAAACGCGCCCGTCCGCAGGGTGAGAAAGAGCTGGCCCAGCTGCGCGCCTTCGCCAAAGCCGAATGCGGCGTTGATGAGCTGCAGCCGTGGGATATCGCTTACTACAGCGAAAAACAGAAGCAGCATCTTTACAGCATCAGCGATGAACAGCTGCGCCCGTACTTCCCTGAAAACAAAGCCGTTAACGGCCTGTTCGAAGTGGTTAAGCGTATTTACGGCATTACCGCGAAAGAGCGTACCGATGTTGATGTCTGGCATCCGGAAGTGCGCTTCTTCGAACTTTATGATGATAAAAATGAGCTGCGCGGCAGCTTCTACCTCGACCTCTACGCCCGCGAACATAAACGCGGCGGGGCATGGATGGATGACTGCGTCGGCCAGATGCGCAAGCTTGACGGTACGTTGCAAAAGCCGGTCGCTTATCTGACCTGCAACTTTAACCGTCCCGTCAGCGGTAAGCCGGCGCTGTTCACCCATGATGAAGTGATCACCCTGTTCCACGAATTTGGCCACGGTCTGCACCATATGCTGACCCGTATCGATACCGCCGGCGTATCCGGCATCAGTGGGGTACCGTGGGATGCGGTCGAGCTGCCGAGCCAGTTTATGGAAAACTGGTGCTGGGAGCCGGAAGCGCTGGCGTTTATCTCCGGCCACTATGAAACCGGCGAGCCGCTGCCGCAGGAGCTGTTGGAGAAGATGCTGGCAGCGAAAAACTACCAGGCGGCGATGTTTATTCTGCGCCAGCTGGAGTTTGGTCTGTTCGACTTCCGCCTGCATGCGGAGTTCAGCCCGCAGCAGGGCGCGAAAATCCTCGAAACGCTGGCGGAAATTAAGCAGCAGGTCGCGTTGATTCCCGGGCCGTCGTGGGGCCGTTTCCCGCACGCCTTCAGCCATATCTTCGCCGGAGGTTATGCGGCGGGCTACTACAGCTATCTGTGGGCCGACGTGCTGGCGGCGGATGCCTTCTCACGCTTCGAAGAGGAGGGGATCTTCAATCGCGAAACCGGCCAGTCGTTCCTCGACAACATCCTTAGCCGCGGCGGGTCGGAAGAGCCAATGGTGCTGTTCAAACGCTTCCGCGGACGTGAGCCGCAGCTGGATGCGATGCTTGAGCATTACGGTATTAAGAGTTAATCCTGTTGTGAAAATTTGTTTAATTGATGAAACGGGCGCCGGAGACGGCGCCTTATCCGTTCTGGCCGCCCGCTGGGGGCTGGAGCAGGACGAAGACAACCTGATGGCGCTGGTGATGACGCCCGAGCATCTGGAGCTTCGCAAGCGTGATGAGCCGAAGCTTGGCGGCATCTTCGTCGATTTTGTCGGCGGGGCGATGGCCCACCGTCGCAGGTTCGGCGGCGGTCGCGGCGAGGCGGTGGCGAAAGCGGTGGGTATTAAAGGCGACTACCTGCCGGATGTGGTCGATGCGACCGCCGGCCTGGGAAGGGATGCCTTTGTTCTTGCTTCCGTGGGCTGTCGCGTGCGGATGCTGGAGCGTAACCCGGTGGTCGCCGCGCTGCTTGACGATGGCCTGGCGCGCGGCTACGCCGATGCGGAAATCGGCCCGTGGTTGCAGGAGCGGTTGCAGCTGATCCACGCTTCCAGCCTGACGGCGCTGACCGATATTACCCCGCGCCCGCAGGTGGTCTATCTCGACCCGATGTTTCCGCATAAGCAGAAAAGCGCGCTGGTGAAGAAAGAGATGCGGGTATTTCAGTCGCTGGTGGGGCCGGATTTAGACGCCGACGGTCTGCTGGAACCGGCGCGTCAGCTGGCGACCAAACGGGTAGTGGTTAAGCGCCCGGACTACGCGCCGCCGCTGGCGGACGTGGCGACGCCCAACGCGGTGGTGACCAAAGGCCACCGGTTTGATATCTACGCCGGAACGGCGATTGAGCCGCAATCCGGGCATGTTTCTGACTGAAATAGCGTGCGCGCTTTCCCCGGGGGCGGCGCTCGGCGCGCCTTGCCCGGGCTACGGGTTCGTGCGGTCTGGCGGTTTTGTAGCCCGGACAGGTGCGTAGCACCGCCTCCGGTGCCGACAATCTGACGCGTCTGAACGGCGGCGAGCTGATGCTGACGCCCGCCTGGGAAGAGCATCTGGCCGGGCTGCAAAAAACCGGGGCCATCACCTCCCGGCTGTTCCTTAACTGGCCGATCCTCCTCGAAACGCAACAGGCGCTGAGTAAAGCCTCCGGTTCCACGCCGAGGAACAGGCAGGTCAGCCCAGACGTGAAGCGCCCCGACACCGATGTACAGTTTTACGGTAAGGTCTACAGCGCGCAGCTCAGGAAAGAGTTCGTGCGTGAAGTGATGATGCAGTGAAAAATTCCCCTGCCGTGCTGGCAGGGGATGTTTATTTATACAAACGGGGCAAGCGGGTCGGCAGTCTCGAACGCCACCGCTTTATCGGCTTGTGGCGGATAAATCAGCTCGCTGACGATCGACATCTTGAGTTTTTTCGCTTCGGCGCGCGTCAGTTTCACCTGCTGATCCCAGCCCTCGGTGTAAACCGCGCCCCATTCGCCCAGATCCAGACAGGTGACGTACATCTCCTGACGATACGGCAACGGTTCAACGTTCAGCAGACTTGCAGCCGCGTTATTCCCGGCAAACTTGCCCAGCAGAATCGCGTGCTGGCAGGTCATTAACGCGTGATTACCCTTATCATCGGTGGCGGCATAAGCCACGTCGCCGGTGGCATAAATCTCTTCATGCCCCACAACCTGAAGATTAGCATTCACGTGCAGACGACCCTGACGGTCGCGCGGGGCGTCGATCTGTGCCGTTAAGCCGTTAGCCTGAACGCCAACGGTCCATATGACCGTCTGTGATGCAATCGTCCGACCCTCTTTCAGCGTCACACCAGAGCTATCAACGTTCTCCACTTCGGCATTGACCAGCCACTCGACGCCCAGCTCTTCTGAAGCCTGAATAATCACCTCGCGTAGCTCATCGCTGAAGCGTGAGCCTGGCTGCGGGCTTCGCTCAACTACGACAATTCTGGTCTTAGCATCGGCGCCGAGAATTGCCCGCAGACGACCCGGTAGCTCCAGCGCCATCTCAATACCGGTGAAGCCGCCGCCGCAGACCACCACGGTATTACGTGCCGTGCTCTCTGGCTGCCGGGCCAGATCTTGCAGATGCTGCTCCAGTACGGTAGCGCTTTCCAGTTGATCGAGGTCGAATGCGTACTCTGCGGCTCCGGCGACCGTACTGCGATTGACCTGGCTGCCGCTGGCCAGCACCAGGCGGTCGTAGCGATGCTGGCGCATTTCACCGTTGGCATCTTTCCAGCTTACCTCTTTGCAGGCCGGAAGGATTTTCTCAACCGTGCCGCGCAGGAAAGTCACCCCGGTGACGTCGAACAGCGGTTGCAGTGGCGCAACCAGCGTTTGAACGGCGCTTTCATAAAAACGCGGGTGCACACGCAGTTCAGGCTGTGGCGCAATCACCGTAATATCAATGTCCTGCTGATTTTTATCCGCCAGACGTGCGGCGCTCAGCGCTGCCCACATACCGGCAAAGCCAGCGCCCACGATCAGAATTTGTTTACGCATTGGAGTTTCTCACTGGTAACGATGAAATATTTACTCGGATTTTATTGGTCGTAGTTTAGAAATGCAATGTGATTTCAGCTGAACGGATTGCTTTGTGCGTTGTTTTATAATTATCTATTTGATATTTAATTAATTATATATCCAATAATCGTGGCTTGGCTCTGACTGTCTGGAATCTGTATTTTTAAAAAGCTACAATGAACTCAGATTAATTTTGGCTGAGATAAGAGTATGGCATTCTACAGTTCCGGGGTTGAATACGGCATCCATAGCCTGATGTGTATGGTGGACAGCAAGGGCGATGCCCGCGACATGAGCGTACGTGAGATTGCTGACTTGCAAAGTGTGCCCTACGATTACCTGGCCAAAATTTTCACCCGTCTGTCAAAGGCCGGTTTGGTACGCAGCATCGAGGGTAAGGGCGGCGGTTTTCAGCTGGCGAAAGCGGCTGAACACATTACGGTTCTCGACGTGGCGAACGCCATTGATGGTGATAAACGGATTTTTGAATGCCGTGAAATTCGCCAGCGTCTGGCGGTATTTGAGGAGCAGCCTCCGCAGTGGGCTTGTGAAGGCATTTGCGGCGTGCGCTCGGTGATGGATATGGCGCAGCAGCGGATGGAGGAGGCTTTAGGCCAGCACACCATCCTCGATCTGGCGCGTAAAATGTACCGCAAAGCGCCGGATACTTTTGTGGTTGAAGTGCAGGACTGGATTGCCGCGCGAAAAGCGTAGTCGCCGGAACCGCCCGATAGCGCAAGGCTCATCGGGCGCGCGCAAAGAAGGCCGGATAAGGCATTAGCCGCCATCCGGCAATGATAATTACTGTTTGGTATCCGGTGTATTAATCATCCGGTTTAGCCACGGCACCATGATCGCCATGACCACCGTTACGCCCAGGGTCACCAGACCGATTTTGCTGAAGACATCGGTATAAATCGGCAGCGTCTGTAGCGGGTCGGTTATAGTGTCCGGTACGGCGGTGAAGGTCGCGACGTAGCCGCCCAGCAGAAACGCGGCGGCCTGCGTCAGGAACCACATCCCAAGAATAAAGCCCATCAGATGCTGCGGTACCAGCGCGGCGACCATCGCCAGCCCCAGAGCGCTAATCAGCAGTTCCCCCAGGCTCTGGAACAGATAGACCAGCACGATAAACCACGGCGAGGTCAGCCCCTGGGCATCGGCAAACCACATTCCCGCCGCGGCGGCCGTCAAAAAACCCAGCGCGCACAGGAACATCCCGAGGGTGAACTTCATCGGCATGGTCAGATCTTTGCCCTTATTGCCCAAACGCGTATAGATAGCGGCGAGGATCGGGCTGGCCACCACCACCCAGAACGGGTTTAGCGCCTGGAAACTCACCGGATTAATCGCGAAGCCGAGAATTTCATGGTGGACGTTGTTGATCGCAAAGAAGTTGAGCGAGGTGGGCATCTGCGCGTACAGAATATAAAACAGCACCGCCTCCAGCATCAGGATAAAGGCGACGAACATTTTGTTGCGCCCGGTCTTATCAAGCTTGAAGGCCTCGCGGAAGAAGAAAATCGTCACCACCAACGAGAGGATAATCAGCACCAGGTTGGCAATTTTGACGTTATGCATCAGCCAGGCGCAGACAAAAATCATGACCACCGTTCCGGCCAGCACGTACAGCAGGTTGCGCAGGCTTAGCGGCCTGCGGTCCGGCTCAGAACCGATATCCTTCACCATCCCTCGACAGGCGAAGTAAACCAGCAGGGCGACGATCAGCCCCGCGCCGCACAGGTTGTAGGTCACCGCGTAGCCGAACTTATCGGCAATTACCGGCGCCAGCGAGAGCGACAGCAGCGAACCGATATTGATCGACATATAAAACAGCGTGAAGGCGCCATCCAGGCGGGCATCTTTTGGCGGATAGCACTTGGAGAGCAGGCTCGCCGGGTTGGCTTTAAATAGCCCGTTTCCCACCGCAATGGTCCCCAGCGCGATGAAAATCAGATTGGGTTGGTGCAGCGACAGACCGGTCATAAAGTAGCCTGCGGCCAGCACAATCGCGCCAAGTACCAGCGTGCGTTTAGTGCCGAGCAGGTGATCGCCGACATAGCCGCCGATGGAGATAAGGCCGTAGACCAGCGCGGCAAACGCGCCAAAGGTAATAAACGCCTGCTCCTGAGAAAAGCCAAGCTGTTTAACAAAGAATACGGCCAGGATGCCCTGAACGCCGTAATAGCCAAATCGCTCCCATAGTTCCACAAAAAAGATCATGAAGAATGGGCGAGGTTGCTGCAGCAAGCCTGTCGGTGCGGTTGAATTCATCTTTCTTCGCCTTTAAGTCCTGTCCGGAAAAGTATGAACGCGTATGCCAAAACGCGCTGAAAAAGCTTTATTTTGCGTAATGATATGATGTTTATGGCTGTTAACAAATTATTATATGGGTAAATTGCCTGTGAAATGGTTGATCAGTCTGGCATTGTGGCAATTATTTGGACGTATGTGCTTTTTATGCGGCGGGTGAGGCGAGAAACAAAAACGCCCGCGTTAGCGGGCGTTGGTCATCAGCGGATTAAATAACGTCCTGTTATTCCTCTTCTTCGTCGCGCAGTGGGACAATCAGCATATCAACGTGAACGGTGTTGATAAGCTGACGCGCTGAGGACATCAGCTTGCTCCAGAAGTCCTGATGGTGACCACAAACCACCAGGTCCATATCATATTTTTTAATCGCATCAACCAGAACCTGGCCGAGATCGCCGCTGCCGCTGAGGGTTTCAGTGATCGGGTAGCCCGCGTTCGTCGACAGCTCGCTTAACGCGTGGTGAGTTTCTTCAGAGATGCGTTTCTGCATGTCGCCCAGATTGACGTCAATAAGGCCGGTGTAGAGATCGGAGTAATTCACATCCACGTGGATCAGGGAAACTTTTGCATTGTAGGGACGGGCCATAGAAACGGCTTTTTCTACCAGTACTTTGCTTTCCGGGGACAGGTCTACTGCAATAAGAATATGTTTGTAAGCCATAGTGTTACTCCTTCCATAAGTTGTCGATGACCGTTGGACCTGACAGCCAGCGCTGCCGCTTCGCCCGCGTCCTGCGTGCTACATTCGCGGGGGCTAGTCCTTAAGGACCTAATTGTAGAAGATATTTCTACCTTATAGCGCCCCTCGCGATCCGTCAATCCACCTTGTTCAGCGAATAGTTAAACAAATATATCCGACTTATGCATTGATAATGATTAACGTTGTGGTAAAAAAATTAACTGATCTCCTACACTATTTAATGAGCCGGTCGGATAAATAAACGTGATCGGAATCGCACTCTTTTACTGTACAGTCGGTTTGCTATTGGGGAGCGGTAGTCCCGGAGGGAGCCTCCGAGGACGGGTCGCCGGGGAGGAGGTATGATCAGCACTATTGCGCTGTTTTGGGCCCTGTGTATCGTATGTGTAGTGAATATGGCACGCTACTTCTCGTCGCTGCGTGCATTGCTTGTTGTGCTACGTGGTTGTGACCCTTTGCTCTATCAATATGTCGACGGCGGCGGTTTTTTTACGTCGCACGGGCAGCCCAGCAAACAGATGCGCCTGGTGTGGTATATCTACGCTCAGCGCTACCGCGATCACCATGACGATGAGTTTATCCGCCGCTGCGAGCGGGTTCGTCGGCAGTTTATCCTCACCAGCGCGCTATGCGGCCTGGTGGTGGTCAGCATGATTGCCCTGGCTATCTGGCACTAGCTTTACGGCAGGCAAAAAAAACGGGCCAGTTTCCTGACCCGTTTGTCTCTCTTCTGACTGATACCCGCTTAGATAAACTGCAGCGAGAGCCAGTACAGCGCACCGGACAGCAGAATCGCTGCGGGCAGGGTGAGCACCCAGGCCATCAGGATGCTGGTGACGGTTTTCTTCTGCAGGCCGCCGCCATCAACGAGCATCGTCCCCGCTACCGAGGAGGAGAGCACGTGGGTGGTGGAAACCGGCATCCCGGTATAGCTCGCCAGACCAATCGATACGGCTGCGGTCATCTGCGCTGACATACCCTGCGCATAGGTCATCCCTTTCTTACCGATTTTCTCGCCGATAGTGGTCGCCACGCGACGCCAGCCGATCATGGTGCCGATTCCCAGCGCCAGAGCAACCGCCATAATAATCCAGATTGGCGCATACTCGATGGTGCTCAGCATATCGGTTTTCAGCTTCTTCAGTAGACGCTTATCGTCAGCATTCACTTCCGGCAGTTTAGCCACTTTATCGGTGGTGTCGGAGATGCAGAGCATAATACGGCGCAGATGGCTACGCTGCTCAACGGAGAGCGTGTCGTAGCTTTCGGTACCGGCCAGCATCGTCTTCACGCGGTCAAGCGCGTTGATGGTGTTTGCCGGGTGGCAGTGAAACTCGCCGTTAGCGGCGGCCCCTGCGTCCGGAGACGGAATGAGCTGCTCGGCGCCGGTCGCTTTCTTCAACAGCTCAGGGCGCTGCTGGAAGAAGGTTTCCACGTTGTTGACCGCATCGCGGGTACGGGTGATTTCGTAGCCGGAAGCGTTCATATTGACCACGAAGCCCGCCGGGGCAACGCCGATAAGCACCAGCATCACCAGGCCAATGCCTTTCTGGCCATCGTTCGCGCCGTGGGAGAACGCGACGCCAATGGCGGACAGAATTAGCGCAATACGCGTCCAGAACGGCGGCTTTTTCTTGCCGTCTTTCTTTTCACGCTCGGCGGGGGTCAGGTGGATACGGGCGCGTTTTTTGGTTCCGCTCCAGTAGCGACGCAGAATGAAAATCAGGCCGCCCGCCACCACCAGACCTACGATTGGCGAGATGATCAGCGAGCCAAAAATACCCATGACTTTCGGGATGTTCAGCGCATCCACCACCGACGTGCCGGTCATCAGCGCATTGGTTAAACCAATACCGATGATCGCGCCGATCAGGGTGTGCGAGCTGGAAGCCGGAAGGCCGAAGTACCAGGTGCCGAGGTTCCAGATGATTGCCGCCAGCAGCATGGAAAAGACCATGGCGAGGCCATGCGCTGAACCCATGTTAAGCAGCAGGTCGGTCGGCAACATATGCACGATGGCATAGGCTACGCTGAGACCGCCCAACAGAACGCCGAAGAAGTTAAAAAGAGCCGCCATCGCCACAGCAAGCTGCGACCGCATTGCGCGTGTGTAGATCACCGTTGCAACAGCGTTTGCGGTATCATGAAAACCATTGATCGCTTCGTAAAAAAGCACGAAAGCCAGAGCAAGCAATAATAATAGCCCGGTATGTAAATCCAGACCGGCAAATAAATGTAGCATAGGACGTTACGCCATTTTGAGGACATGAACGCGGCGCATTATCAGTGACTTTCGCGGCGCGGGCAAAGTGAAATATAGACTTTTTTTGATTTTCTTCCTGTTTAAGTTTTACCTTGTTGGGAGTATTCCTATATCTTTCAATGAGGTACAGAAATCTGTTTTTTTTCAGGCTGGTGCGACCAGAGTGAAAAATTTACAATTCCCGACAATCGGGATATGAGGAATGTTGTGTGGAAAGGTTTGATGCCATCGTAATCGGCGCCGGAGCGGCGGGAATGTTTTGTGCGGCGCAGGCGGGGCAGGCAGGTTGCCGGGTGCTGTTACTCGATAACGGCAAAAAGCCCGGGCGTAAAATCCTGATGTCTGGCGGTGGCCGTTGCAACTTTACTAACATGTATATCGAACCCGCGGCATATCTCAGTCAAAACCCGCATTTTTGCAAATCTGCGCTGGCGCGCTACACCCAGTGGGACTTTATCGATCTGGTTGGCAAATACGGTATTGCCTGGCATGAGAAAACCCTGGGCCAGCTTTTCTGCGATGATTCCGCCGAGCAAATCGTTAACCTGCTGCTGGCCGAGTGTGAAAAAGGCGGCGTGGAAATTCGCCTGCGCAGCGAAATTATCAGCGTTGAGCGGGATGATGAGGGCTACACGCTGCAGCTTAACGGCGAGACGGTGGCGGCGAAAAAGCTGGTGGTCGCCTCCGGCGGGTTATCCATGCCCGGTCTGGGCGCTTCGCCGTTCGGCTATAAGCTTGCCGAGCAGTTTGGCCTGAAGGTGCTGCCGACCCGAGCGGGCCTGGTGCCGTTTACCTTGCATAAGCCGCTGCTTGAACAGCTGCAGGTGCTTTCCGGGGTGTCGGTACCGTCGACCATCACGGCGGAAAACGGTACCGTCTTCCGGGAAAATCTGCTCTTTACCCACCGTGGGCTGTCCGGACCGGCGGTATTGCAAATTTCCAGCTACTGGCAGCCGGGAGAATTCGTCAGCATCAATCTGCTGCCGGATTGCCATCTTGATGACTTCCTCGACGAGCAGCGCGCGGCGCATCCCAATCAAAGCCTGAAAAACACCCTCGCGATGCAGCTGCCGAAGCGGCTGGTTGAGTGCTTACAGCAGCTGGGCCAGCTTCCGGATGTCACCCTGAAACAGCTTAACGTTCGTGAGCAGCAGGCGCTGGTGGAGACGTTGACCGCATGGCGCGTCCAGCCGAATGGCACCGAAGGCTATCGCACGGCGGAGGTAACCCTCGGCGGCGTCGATACGAATGAGCTCTCTTCGCGCACCATGGAAGCCCGCAGGGTGCCCGGTCTGTACTTTATCGGCGAAGTGATGGACGTTACCGGCTGGCTGGGCGGCTATAACTTCCAGTGGGCGTGGGCATCAGCCTGGGCATGCGCGCAGGCTTTAGCGGAACAGAAATAATTCCTGCTCTGTATCAGCAGACCCGGCTCCGCCTTATCCGCTGATATTGTGCTGCTTTAATTTGCGCCATAGGGTCGTGGGGCTGATGCCGAGCATCACCGAGGCTTTGGTCCTGTCCCCGTCGGTTTTTTCTATGACATGGGTAATCAGCCGTTTCTCTTGTTTCTTTAATAAATCGGTTTCATCTGATGTCACGCCCGTGGCCGGGAGGTGAGAGCCCTCATTGTCGTCATCCGGCGATATTTGACTGACCTGCAGCAAAATCTCTTTGCTCACTCGATCAATATCCACCAGGACGATGAGTCGGTAGATCACCGCCTGGAGTTCACGAATGTTGCCAGGCCAGCGATAACCATGCAAAAAATCCACCGCATCGGGGGTAAAGGTTATTTGCTTACCCTGTTGATGAAGCAGGTGCTGAATCAACGGCATGATATCGCCCGGTCGCTGGCATAAGGCCGGTAGACTCAACTCAAGAATATTGATTCGATAGTACAGATCCTGCCTGAACTCACCGCTGGCGACGAGCGGGCGTAGATCCTTATTGCTGGCGGTGATCAGGCGAAAATCGGCGGTAATAAGCGTATCGCCGCCGAGACGAGAAAACTGCTTCTCCTGCAATACGCGCAGCAGTTTGACCTGTACCGATAGCGGCGCTTCGCTGATTTCATCGATAAACACCGTGCCGTTCATCGCCATTTCAAACACCCCCGGTTTTCCGCCCTTACGCGCGCTGGTAAATGCGCCGTCGGCATAGCCAAAGAGTTCGCTTTCCAGAATACCCTCAGGGATGGCCGCGCAGTTAATCGCGATAAAAGGGCTATGGCTTCTGGCGCTATGGTTATGAATACTCTGGGCGAAAAGCTCTTTGCCCGTGCCGGTATCGCCCAAAATATGGATGGGAAGTTCATGGCGGGCGCACAGTTTGGCTTTTTTTATGACATCGAGTATTGCTGGAGACTGACCAATAATATCATCGAAAGACCAGGTGGTGGAAAAACCGCGGAGCTTACTTTTTTTGTTGACGCTGTTTTGCCAAAGCGTACTCTCCTGGCTTAACCCCGTAATAACGGCATAAGATATTTTTCGGTTAGAAAAGTGGCGCACGGAAATATGAATCGTTACGCCGTTGATGTCTATAGCCTGCTCTTTGATGTCTAATTCATTAATAATGCTGGCGTAGATCTCTTTAAAAGCTTCTTTTTTGAATATTTTATCTCCAGCTTGACATTGGAATAATGCCACGCCGGTGGCGTTGATATTGATAATTTCACCAAGCTGATCGATGCACATAATACCTTCACGCGCCTGATTCAATGCTGAGTGGCTCATGATCAGTTTGCTGTGTTCTCGATTAATGTATTTCAATAAACTGTGAGCTTCATTGATGGCCTGCTCAATGGAAATATTATCGGTATCACCCATAATAGCATTGAGGTGATATTTTTGCGCCATTTCAGCAACGGTCAGCCCGCCGATTACGGTATGATAATTATTCTCCGAAAGATTTTTTATAACATTTTCAATATCGTGATGGTTGTAAACCTGGCAAATTTTAAACTCTTCATTAGTCATGTTTTGGTAATGGCGTAAGGCGCTACAAAACTGCGGGAAACCAACGGCGGCAATTTTTTGCGATTTGCTGTTGGCTTCCTGTAAGATGCGATAAACGCCATGGAAATCATGGGCGATTTCAATGACAGGGATAGTAATGTTGCTACGCAAAAGTGCGGCGGTACCGCCCCGGCTAATAATTATCTTAGTGCCGGATTGAATCATCTCATGGGCTTTATCGAGAACATCTGAATAACGAAATTCAAACACGGGGATATCGAGTTTCCTTTCAATAAGGACATTCATAATTCGTTGGGTTATTGTCCTGGAAACTGAAAAGATAACAATTTCATTATTATTCATGCATTATTCTCGCAGACATCAGGGTAGGCAAGTCTTAGTATATGATGAGAGCGAGGAGAATCAATGAGGGAAGTCATATTATGCGTGATTCAGAATAAAAGCCTTACGCCGATGTAGGCGTAAGGCTTAATAATTAGCGACTAGAAGCGCAGGCGGCGGTAGACAATTTGACCATTACACAGGGTAGCGCAGTTATCAATGTAACGGTCGCCTTCAATTTTAACGCCCTGAGTATCTTCAAAAACAATCTTCTCTTTTTGCAGTTTAACAATCGAAACGTCAGCAAAAGCGCCGGGCGCCAGGGTACCAATTTGCCCCTGCATCTTCATCAGGCGAGCGGGCGTAGCGGTTACCGCGCGAACAACATCGAAGAAGGACATTCCCATGTTGAGATATTTCGACATGACGTGGAGTAGGCTGTAAACCTTATCCGTCCGTAAGCTATTTCGCAAAGTGAGATCGGTACTGATGATATCCGGATAAAATCCTTGCTCCATGGCGGTTCTGGCAACGTGAAAATCAAAGTGGGCCACGCCGTTTGAACAGTCAAAGATAACGCCCCGGGACTGCGCCTCTTTTATCGCCGCATAGACCTCGCCCTGTTCATTAAGAATCGAGTGGCCGGTGCCGTGGAAGCAGTGCGCATAAATATCATCGGCATTAAAATAGCGGATCAGTTCATCGGCGCAGAGAAGAGAATCCGTGACGTGAACGCAAATCGTGGTATCGAGTTTACGCGCCAGGGAGACGGTAGAGAGAAGCGGGTCGCTGGCGTACTGTTTCCCTTTGGCGATATCCTGGCTGTAGCGTAGTTTCAAGCCGAGAATATTGTCTCTGTTGCCATTCAGCGTTTGCGCTATCTTCTCCTCGTTGTAATTTGCCGGATTGGTATTTTCCAGATAACCGGTCGGGCCGCCGCCGAGGGTAGAAAGCCCAACGTTGACCACGTTCAAATAGCTTTTGATTTTCACCATGGCAGGATGAATCACGCTATTGCGAAAAAGCTGATAATTTACCCAGCCGCTGCTGCCGGCATCGACCATACTGGTGACCCCATTAGGCAAGCATACGATATCAGGGTTAACGCTGATGGCGGTTCCGCCATGAAAAACATGGCCATGGAAGTCGATTAAGCCAGGCAGCACGATACAACCCGCGGCATCAATCACCGTTTCGGCCTGCAAATCATCAACGGCATTCAAGTCAACGATACGATCGCCGATGATGCCAATATTGCGATTAATATAATCGCGGCTATCAAGATCGGCGACCAGACCATTTTTAATCAGAATATCCAGTTTCATTTTATGCTCCTGTTAAATGCCAATAAACTTCCAGTAGGGTATGCCGATCAGGAAAAAGATTAATACGTTGACCACCACCATGATGGTGCCCAGCATCCAGAACGTTTTTTGTGGGACGTAGCCGCTGGAGAACGTAAATACGCCGGCGCCATTGCCATAATGCGTAAGCAATGCGCCATAGCCTGCGGAGAAGGCCAGAGATAGCGCCACGTACATAGGATGCGCCTGAGTCGTCATTCCCAGGGTAAAAAGTACCGGGTAGAATGAGACGACGAACGCGCTATTAGAGACAAAGAAATAGCGGACGGCAAGGCTGATAAAGACCAGCACGGCAATCGCGCTGATTTCATTCAGGTGTGACAGGTCGAGATAGTTTTTGATGACGTCGACCAGGAAGACATAGAACCCGCCTTTTGATAGCGCAACCGCGCACCCATAAAACGCGCCGTACCAGACGAAGGTCTGCCAGGCCGATTTTTCGCTCACCACGTCATTCCAGCTCAGTACGCCGAAAAGCAGCAGGCAGGCGAGGAAAGCCAGGCCGACGGGAATAAAGGCGATACCGGTGATGGAACCCGTCATCCAGCCGAGTACGCCCAGAATAAAGAATACGATCAGCAGCTTCTCTTCTCGTTTTACCGGACCGAGCTCACACAGACCCTTCTCGGCAATTTCATTGACGTTATCGATAACTTTCAGTTCTGGCGCGTAGATTTTATACAGTATCCACGGCGCGAGCAGCAGCACCAGTCCGGCTGGCACTACGGCGGCTTTAAACCAGGTCATCCATTCGAGATTCACTTTCATGATCTCGTTGGCCAGCGAGACGGTAATTGAGTTGGTCGCCATCCCCGTCAGAAACAGGCTGGAGGTTCCCATTGAGACGACGTACATCAGGATGGTCAGATAGGCGCCGATTTTCCGGCTACCGTCGTCGGGCTTCGAGCCCAGCGCTTCGGCGATATTCCTGAAGATGGGATAGGTAATGCCTCCGGAACGGGACATATTTGAACCCGTTGCCGGGGCCAGTACGGTATCCGTCACCATCATCAGATAACCCAGGGTGAGGGTATTTTTACCGTAGCGTTTTAGCAACAGATAGGCGATACGTTTACCCAGACCGGTAATGACAAACGCTTTGCAAATAATAAAGGCGCTGATGATAAACCAGACCATCGGGCTACCAAAACCCGCAAACAGAGGAGCAGGGTCGAGAACCAGAGAGGCAAACCCGAGAATAATCAGCATAATGACCGCATCGGTAAACGGACGTAAAACCAGTCCGCACAGCATCGCCAGATAGATGCCAACCATGTGCCAGGTCGGTGCGGCGACGCCTTCCGGGTGCGGTATTATCCAAAATAAAACGGGAAAAAAGATAATGGGCAAGAGTTTTAAATAAAGCATTTTTATTACCTTTGCTTTAAAGCCACGGCCCGTCAGGGCACCGCGGCCTGATATTATTTAATCAAATTAACGATACATGTCGTCGATAAACTCAACGCCTGTCTCATCCAGTGATTTTTTGACCCAAAGGCGATTCGCGGTGCCGTTTTTCGCGGCCTCTACTTTGCTGGCATCGAATTTTGCATAATCTTTGGCTTTATTTAGTACGGCTTCTGCGTCACCGAGGGGGATAACAATCACGCCATCCGCATCGCCGACGATCAGGTCGCCCGGACAAACCGCGACGCCGCCAACGGCGATCGGCGTGTTCACCTCGCCCGGACCTTGTTTAAACGGGCCTGCGGGGTTGGAGCCGGTGGCGAACAGCGGAAAATCGAGAACCGACAGCGCATCGATGTCACGGATTGGCCCGTCCAGCACGATACCGGCGACTTTCTTCATGCAGTGGGCGTAGGCCACCATGATCTCGCCCATCAGCGCTCGCGAACGGTCGCCTTCGTTGGAGACCACAATCACATCGTTCTCACCCGCCATATCCAGCGCGGCGTGCAGCATCAGGTTATCGCCCGCGCGAACTTTTACGGTGATGGCGAAGCCCGCCATAATCGGTTTTTTCGGCGAAGAAATACGTTTAATCCCGTTACCCAGTACGGCAATACGATTCATGGTGTCAGCAATATTCGCCGCCGGGAGCTGTTCAAATTCTTTAAGAAGATCGACGCTGCAGGCCGGACGTTTTAAAAAAATACGGTTACCAATAGTCATGTTTTTCTCCTTAAAAACCCGGGACCGGCCAGGACGGTTTCTTACCGGATAAGACTTCATCAATGCCAATTGCGGAATGGAGCGAGGCTCTGTCGGTCGCTTCGATAGTGGCGGCGCCAATGTGCGGGGCAATCACGATATTGCTTAGCGAGAAAATCGGATCGTTGGCATCAAACGGCTCTTTCTTTAAGACGTCCACGCCCGCTCCGGCGATAGCGTGGGTGCTCAAGGCGTGATACAGCGCTTTTTCATCAACCAGCTTTCCGCGTGCGGTATTAATGAAGTAGGCGCTGGGTTTCATCATGGAAAACTGTTTCTCACCAACAAAATCGGTGGTTTCCGCGGTCGTCGGGCAGTGCAGAGAAACGAAGTCGCTCTCTGTGAAAATACGGTCAAAATCGTCGGTAAGCTCTACGCCTTCGGGGATCTGCTGCTGGGTTTTATACGGATCGTAGGCGATAACTTTCATATTAAAGCCATGCAGCGCTTTGATTGCCACGCGTGAACCGATATTTCCCACGCCAATCAGGCCCAGCGTTTTACCATCCAGTTCCACTTTTGGCGTGCGCAATTTTGCCCAGTAATAATCTTCAAGCATCTTTTCCTGTACCAGCTTGAAATTACGCGAGCAGTGCAGCATATAAAATATGGCCAGTTCGGCAACGGACATGCTATTAGCAATTGGCGCATTTAATACGACTACGCCGTGACGTTTCGCTGACTCCAGATCGACCGTATCGTAACCGGCACCGTGTCGTGCAACGACTTTCAGCTTTTTAGCCGCCTCAAATACGCGATCGGACATTTTTGAAAGGCGTACGATAATACCGTCGCAATCTCCGATGTCGCGAATGATATCTTCTTCTTCCATCCCTGAGCCGTTAATCAGTTGATAACCTCGGCTTTCCAGATATTCTCTTCCTTCCGCCATAATTTCCTGCGGGAGTAAAATTTTGTACGTCATTTAACTATCTCCAGTGTTGATTACGTGGAGGTAATTGCATGGCGTGTGCCATAAATTAATTCAGGCGGGATGTTTTTCATAATTACTTGATAAATATGTTTATTTTGTTTTTTGCTTCGCTGGCTTTTGGTGATGTCCTTCACATCCTCGGACACCGCCTCGAGGTCGTGTATTTAATAATGAAATGGCTGAAATGCATAATTAAATGCACGATCGGTCAGCTTCACACTTTATTTTATTTGTATGGCGGAGGGACCGTTTGTACCGATTGACATTGCGTGCCGGACAACTTAAAACGTAACCAAAGGTTTGATCAGGAGGAATTTTGGCAATGAATAAATCACAGGTGGAGATATTCATGCTGATGGTTCGGGAGGGGAGTATTCATATTGCATCGCAGCGGTTGGGTATTGTGCCTTCGTTGATAACAACCAGCGTATGTGCGCTTGAAAATGAACTGGGTTTTAACCTGATTACGCGCGGCAGGAATATCAGAAAAGTTACTCTAACGGAGAAAGGGCACGCTTTTTACCGGCTTGCTCCAGAATTACTGAGATTACTCAATGCGATTGCGGATATTCGCGCGGGAATAAAACGGCCCGGCGAGTCTTCACCGCCGGGCAAAATAATCAGTTCAGCCCGAGAAAATACTGGGCGATTTTAAAATAGATAATTAATCCGGTACCGTCGATGAGGGTGGCGATAAAAGGCGCTGAGACCACCGCCGGGTCGATGCCGAGGCGCTTAAGCGTCAGGGGGATCACCGACGACACCACCGCGCTCCACAGAGTGATGCATACCAGCGTCAGGCTGACAATCAGGGTGATCTCCATGCCGATACCCATCATCCAGGCGCGAAGGCAGCCCGCCAGGCCGAGCATAATGGCGATCAGCAGCGAGGTTGAAACTTCTTTACGGATCACGCGTCCCATATCGCGCAGCCGCACTTCCCCGAGCGCCATCGAACGCACAAGCGTAGAGGTTATCTGCGTTCCGCTGTTGCCGCCGGTACCAATCAGCAGTGGAATGAAAAAGGCCAGCGCGATAGCCGATTCCAGCGCCTCTTCAAAATGCTGTAACACGCTGCTGGTGTAGGCTTCGGCGACAAAGAGCAGCAGCAGCCATACCGAACGTTTTTTCCATAGCGCCCACGGGCTGGTTTCCAGATAGGGCTTTTCCAGCGGCAGCGTCGCCCCCTGGCGCTGAGCATCCTCGGTTACGTCATCTTCCAGCAGATGCGCAATCTCTTTTTCCATCAGGCAGCCGACCAGCTCGCCCTTTTCGACTACCGGCACCAGATCGAGCCCGCGCTCGCCGAGTTCGGCGACTACCTGCGGGCGCGGATCGTCGGGCCTGACGCGAAACAGGCAGCTATCCATTAAATAACGAATGGATTGCGCGGTATCGCTCTCCTGCAGCAGCTTTTTTATCGATAAACTGCCGCGCAGTTTTTTTCCGGCGACGACAAAAACCTGGCCGGGGATCTCATCGCTGGCCAGCTGAGAAACGAACAGCTCACGGGCTTCATGCACGCTGAGATGTTCCGGCAGGGTGATGAAATCGGTACGCATGTACTGGGCGATCGCGTCGCCGTCGAAAGCTGAGGTGGCGTGGCGTGCGGCGCACAGTTGAATGGAAGACATGGTTTAATTCCCTATAAAAAATCACTCATAGGGGCGAACAAGACAGGATGAGCACAGGCAGATCCCTACGTCCTGGTTTTAGCACTGCACAACGTATCTGTCCGGCATGAACGCCGTCAGAAGTTACCTTGGCAACACCTTGATTCGATGGAAGCCTGTATTTCCCTGAGTGGTCTCTCTCGATACCAACAGGGCGGTAACTTATGTTTATGCAGGAGCCTCGCCATAACGAGATCGTTAAATGAGGCGTGATTATTAGCGAAGAGAGATAATTCACCAAGCGTATAATTCATATGGTTTATTAATGGTTGAGAAAAACCGCTACGAGGCGCATGGGCCAACGAGCCAGCATGATCGCATTAGCCCGCTCGCGAGTTAAAAAGCCGTTTATCGCCGCGCACAGTTTATGAGTGGGGGGATTCCTTCTCCGTCGGCAGGCATTGCAAATGGCCGTGGCGCACGCCGCGCTGGGCGATAACATCATCGGCAAAATGCTGAACGTCGCCCATGTCCCCCTTCAGCACGGCAATTTCCAGACAATCGTCATGATTAATATGCACATGCAGAGTGGCGACGGAGAGATCGTGATGGTGATGCTGGGTGGAGACTAAACGGCTGGCGAGATCGCGCTTTTCATGCTCGTAAACATAGGAGAGCACTGCGAAGCCCTGGATACCGTGCTCCTGAGTGGTTTCCTGGACCAGCGCGCCGCGCAGAATATCGCGGATCGCTTCGGAACGGTTGTTGTAGCCGCGGCGCTGGCTGAGGTTATCCAGCGTGTCGAGTAAATCGTCGTCGAGAGTAATGGTAATACGTTGCATCTGGCTTAAACCTTATTTCTGCGCACGGGAAAGGCGGGAAGTACCGCATTTTGTAACACGCGACCGGCGTCAGAGGAAAAAGTTAATGCGTCGCCCACGGCCTGTGTCTCAACGATTTGCCCCTCATCCATCACCATCACCCGCTGACAAAAGCGCTCTACCAGGCGTAAATCGTGGGTGATAAACAGGCAGGCGGTGCCGAATTGTTGCTGGAGATTTTTGAGCAGACGAATAACGCCCGCCTGGATCACCAGGTCGAGGTTAGAAACCGCCTCATCAAGGATCAGTAACTTCGGTTCTACCGCCAGCGCCCGCGCCAGGCAGACGCGCTGCAGCTGTCCGCCGCTCAGCTGCGGGGGGCGCTTATCCAGCACGCTATCGTCGAGATCCACCGCCTTGAGCATTGCGCTGGCACGGGCCAGCTGCTCCGCTTTGGTCAACGACAGCAGATGACGCATAGGTTCACGCAAAATCTCGCGTACGGTTTTACGCGGATTGACCGCGCTGATGGCGTCCTGAAACACCATCTGAATATCCCGCCGGAACGCCTTTTGCTTAGCGCGATTGAGCCGGCAGAGCGGTTCTCCCCGCCAGCAGACGCTGCCCTGAGTGGGCGATTCCAGGCCAACGAGCAGGCGCGCCAGGGTGCTTTTCCCGCAGCCGCTGCGTCCCAGCAGGGCCACGGTTTCGCCGCTTTTCAGCGCCAAAGAGACCTCTTTTAGTACCTTTAAATCGGTATATTGATGGCTAATCGCGGATACGCTCAGTAATGTCATCAGGCCAGCTCCAGACCATAGAGGGCGAGATGCGCCGCCACCAGACCGCGGGTGACGCCGTGCTGCGGGGCGCGAAACAGAGAGTCAACATCGCCCTGTTCTACAATGCAGCCGTTATCCATCACCGCCACATCGTCCGCCAGCCGCGCCACGACGCCCATATCATGCGTCACCAGCAGCATCCCGGGTCCGCGGTTTTGCATAATATTTACCAGCAGATCGAGAATGCGCGCCTGGGCCACCGCGTCGAGATCGGTGGTGGGTTCGTCGGCAACGATAAACGGCGCATCGCACAGCAGCGCCATGGCAATCATCATCCGCTGCAGCATGCCGCCGCTCATCTCAAATGGGTATAACTTCAGCACGCGCGGCGCGTTCTCCAGTCCGACGGCCTCCAGCGCCGCAATAAGCGTGGCGTCGTCTGCTGCTTTACCCAATGCCCGGCAGGTTTCCCGCGCGTGATCGGCCATTGTCCGCAGCGGATTAAAAGCGCTGCGCGGGTTCTGCATAATGGTGGCGATTTTGCTGCCGCGCAGCGCGCAGGGAGAAACCGGCTTGCCGTCGGCAAGAATGGTTCCCGCTGTTTGCCGCACGCCGGGAGGCAAAATGCCCAGCGCTGCGGCACAGGTCAGCGATTTGCCACTGCCGCTGCCGCCAACCAGCGCCAGCACACGCCCACGTTTGATCGTCAATGAAACGCCGTGCACCAGCGCACGCTCAGCCTGTAAGACGATGTTTTGCAGTTCAATGTGTTGCGGCATCAGTGGGCGTGCTCCGCGATCAGGTGGGGATCCAGGCGATCGCGCAGCGCGTCGCCCACCATGTTGAAGGCCATGACGGTGATAAACAGCGCCAGCCCCGGCCAGAACATTTGCAGCGGCTGGGTCCAGATATACTGGCGGGCGTCATTAATCATCACTCCCCATTCGGCGGTGGGCGCGGTGACGCCGAGGCCGAGAAACGACATCCCGGCGACGTGCAGCATCATATGCCCGATATCCAGGGTCGCCAGCACCAGCAGCGAGGGGAGCACCGCACCGGCAAGATGGTCGATAAATACCCGAATATGGCCCGCGCCGGAAAGCCGCGCGGCGAGCACAAACTCGCGCTGGCGCAGGGAGATCGTCAGGCTGCGCACCATCCGCGCATACCACGCCCAGTGCGACAGGGCGATGGCGATAATCACGTTGGTCAGCCCGGTTCCCAGTACCCCTACCATAAAGAAAGAGAGGATTGAGGTCGGGAAGGTCATAAACATATCCGCGACGCGCATGGTGGCCTGATCGACGCGGCCGCCGATAAGCCCGGCGCTGCCGCCGACGATGAGCCCCAGCGCCAGCACCAGCAGTAGGCAGGCCATTACCGAGCCAAGCGATACGCGGGTCGCCGCCAGCAGGCGCGAGAAGATATCGCGCCCCAGATGATCGGTGCCGAGCCAATGCTGGCCGCCGGGCGGCAGCAGGCGCGAAGGCAGATCGATGGCCTGCGGATCGTACGGCAACCACCACTGGCTGGTGAGGGCAACGATCGCCAGCAGGGCGATGATGAGCAAAGATATGCGGACTGACCCGCGTGAAGAGAAGAAAAAGTTCACGAGCGCGCTCCTTCATGGCGGCGAATGCGCGGGTCCAGCGCGGCGTTCAGTAGATCAACCATCAGGTTACAAACCACAAAAACGATCACCATCATCAGGGTAAAACACTGAATGACCGGGTAGTCGCGGTTAAAAATCGCCGAGACGGCGTAGCGGCCCACGCCGGGCCAGGCAAAGATATTCTCGATAATCATCGTGCCGCCAATCAGCTCGCCGATATGCATTCCCACGGCGGTAATCATCGGCAGCGAGGCGTTGCGCAGAATATGGCGACGCTCGGTTTGCTTAGCGTTCAGGCCGCGCAGTCTGGCCCAGGTTACGTGACGCTGCCCGGCGACTTCCAGCATGCTGGCGCGCAGCAGACGGGCGTTGATCGCCAGCGACATAAAGGCAATCGACACCGCCGGCAGAATGATGTGCCGCCAGCCGCCATAGCCCATCGCCGGTAGCCATTGCAGGTAAACCGAAAAGAACATTACCAGCAGGAAAGCCAGCCAGAAGTTGGGCATCGACACGCCGAGAAAGGCGATGATCCGCACAATAAAATCCGGCAGGCGGTCGCGGTGGCGCGCCGCCCAGATGCCGAGCGGCACGGAGGTGAGGAGGATCAGCACCAGCGCGGCACCGGCTAGCTGCAGGGTGGCGGGCAGAAAGCTCAGCATGTCATCCAGCACCGGACGCTGGGTGGCGAACGAAACGCCAAAATCCAGCTGCAGCGCCCGCCACAGCCAGCTGCCGTACTGGATGATAAGCGGTTGATCCAGCCCCAGCATCGCGCGGGTCGAGGCTACCATCTCCGGCGTCGGCGGCAGGTTCGACAGGCGCAAATAGTCGAGCGCCGGGTCGCCGGTGCCCAGGCGGAGCATCAAAAAAATAATCACCGAAGCGGCGAAGATCATCGGTATCAGCAGCGCGACCCGCCGCAGCGCGTAGCGTAACATCAGGGTTTCACCGGCTTAATCTGTTCAAACGGAATTTCAGACGCGATCGGCGCATAGGGGATCGCGCCCAGCTCCGGCCTGGCGACCACCATCATCGAGACGTAGCTGATGGGCAGGTAGACGGCATCGTTGTGCAGACGCGTCAGAATGTCGCGATACAGCGCCTGACGCTGCGTTTCATCGCGGGTTTCCAGTACCTCGCCAATCTCTTTATCAATAACCGGTTTGTCGGCTAAACCCTGCTGCGCCTGAAAATCGGCGTGCGATGGCACGCGCATTGAACTCATAAAGGCGTGCGGATCGTACGGCGCGCCCCAGGTGCGGTTGAAAATCATGCCGAAGCGACCATCGCGCTGACGGGCATAAATACTGCTTTCTTCCTCGCCGGCCAGCGCCACGTCGACGCCAACCTGGCGCATATCGGCCTGAATGATTTCGGCCATCGATTTGCTCAGCGCGTCGGTGCCGATAAACGACAGCTCAACGCGCAGCGGCTGGCCGTTTTTCTCGCGAATATCTTTCCCTGCAGGCAGTACCCAGCCCGCTTTTTCCAGCAACGTCTTCGCCTGCTGCGGATCGTAGCGACGCGGCTTCAGGCCAATATCGGCATAGGGCACGGTGGGGGCGAACAGCGTATCGGCAACCTGCTGGGTGCCGTACAGGGCGTTATCAATCAGCGATTTTTTATTCACCGCATGGTTCAGCGCTTCACGTACCGAGAGCTCGTTGGTGGGGGCTTTGGCGGAGTTCAGCGCCAGCATCACCGTTTCTATCGGCTGGGAAAGCTGGGTGCGGTAGGCCGGGTTGTGGCTGAAGCGGGCAAAGGTGTCGAGCGGCAGCAGTCCTTCGTTGCCGTAGAGCAGATCAATATCGCCGGTTTCAAACGCCACCGCGCGGGTGGTCGGGTCCGGGATCACCTTGACGGTAATCTTTTGAATGTGCGGCTTTTCACCCCAGTAGCGGTCGTTACGCACCAGCACGTCATACTGATTGAGTTTTGATTCCTTCAGTACCCACGGACCGGTGCCAATCGGCGCTTTAATGCCGCGCAGGGTCTCATTGTCTTTGAACTGCGACGGAGCGATAAAGCGGAAAGGACGCGGCAGCGACAGCTCCTGTAAGAACGGGTAATAGGCGCTTTTCAGGGTGATTTGCAGATGGCTTTTGTCGAGCGCTTTGACATCGACGATCTGATTGACCAGCTCCAGCCAGGCGTGGCGCTGGCGGTTATCGAGCACCACGCGAAAGTTCTCCGCCGCCGCAACGGCGTCAAACGCTTCGCCGTTGGAGAATGTTACGTCATCGCGCAGGGTGAAGGTCCAGACTTTGCCGTCCTCCGAGTGCCTCCAGCTTGTGGCCAGCCAGGGCTTCACCGAGCCATCCGCCTGATACTTCACCAGCGGTTCATACACCATGCTTTGGGCGTACATCTGATTGGGCGTGTAGAGGTGCGGGTTGAGCGGCCCCACGTTGACCGGCCATGCGGTGGTGATGTCATTCGGCGCGGCGGGGGCCAGCAAAGGAACGCAGGCGAGTAGCGCCAGCAGCGTGGTGCGTATAATAGACAAGGCTTTTTCTCAGCGACAGGAAAGTATGACGATTTTAATGATTCATCATACTTTCGGCGTAAGCTGGATCAATATAGCGCCTGAAAGTATAAGAAAACGATATCGCTCTTTTGGCTGTATGAGATGGCGAACCAGCCTGCAGCCCGGCTAAACGCAGCGCAAGCCGGGAAGCATCAGCTTCGGCACATTTCCCGGAGGCGATGCTGCGCATCTGTCCGGGCTACCGGCCCGCAGACGGCGGTGAACCTGTAGCCCGGGCAAGGCGCGCCAAGCGCCGCCCCCGGGAGCAGAGCGCAGAGAGGCAGAATGTTCCGCAGACGGCGGTGAACCTGTAGCCCGGCTAAGCGCAGCGCGAGCCGGGTAAAACAGGCCCATCAGGGCGTTCTGAACAGATCCAACAGCGTGGCGACCTGCTCATCAATAGGCGTTAAATCACGCTTCACGATCAGGTGCAGCGGCGTTGCCCGCCGCGCGCCGTGTCCCAGCGGCAGCGCTTTCAGCACCCCTTGTTGAAGCTGTGGGCGAATACGCTCTTCCGGCAGCCAGCCAAACCCAACCTGATACAGCACCGCATCGATGGCGGCATCAATAGTGGAAAACGTCCACGCGTCGCGGGCGGACTGCGGGTCGTTGCCGCGATCGGCGATGCGCACCAGCGGCCAGGGAGCCAGCGCGTTATCATCCAGCGGCCCTTCGAGGGCGGATAGCGGGTGATCGCGATGGGCGACGGCGACAAAATCAATATTCATCAGCCATTCGCCGCGGCCGGTAATATCCTGACGACGGGTCAGCACCATCACATCCGCCTCGCTGCGGGCCGGAAGCTCTTCCTCAACGTTTTCCAGCACTTCGGTCAGCCTGACCTGAGTTTGCGGGTAGCGCTGCTGAAACTGGCGCAGAATGGCGAACAGCCGTTCGCGTGGGAAAATGCTGTCGACCACCAGATCCAGCCGGGTCCGGGCGCCGTCACGTAGGGTAGCGGCATGGGTTTCGACGTAAGCGAAGGCCTGCAGCAGCGGCTTAACCTGACCGAGCAGCAGCTCGCCTGCCGGGGTCAGCACCGCGCGGCGTCCCGATGGCGTGAGCAGCGTGACGCCGAGGCGCTCCTGCAATAGGGCGAGATTATAGCTCACCGACGACTGGCTGCGGTGGGTCTCGTCCGCCGCCTTCGCGAAGCTACCCAGCTCGACCACTTTCTCCAGCAGCGCCCATTGTTCCAGCGTAGTCTTGTGCATAATCTATCTAAAAAGTGAATGAGTTTAATCCAAACATAGCGTTATTCATCCATTTTTTAAAGCAGTATGCTTGTTCTCAACAAATAGAGGAGAACAGATTATGAGCACATTCGACAAACATGACCTGAGCGGTTTTATCGGCAAACATCTGGTTTATACCTACGATAATGGCTGGAACTACGAAATTTACGTTAAAAATGGCACCACCCTGGATTATCGCATTCACAGCGGTATCGTCGCGAATCGTTGGGTGAAAGATCAGCACGCTTACATCGTTCGCGTCGGCGAAAGCATCTACAAAATTTCCTGGACCGAACCGACCGGCACCGACGTGAGCCTGATCGTTAACCTCGGCGACAAACTGTTTCACGGCACCATCTTTTTCCCGCGTTGGGTAATGAATAATCCGGAGAAAACCGTCTGCTTCCAGAACGATCATATCCCGCTGATGGTCTCTTATCGTGAAGCTGGCCCGGCGTATCCGACAGAAGTGATTGATGAGTTCGCCACCATCACTTTTGTGCGCGATTGCGGCGCGGATAACGACGAAGTGATTAATTGCCCGGCTAACGAATTACCTGACAATTTTCCTGGCAACCTGTAATCATTTTGAAATAGTTTCGTGATTCGCCTGGATTTTTTATATTCCCTGAACGATGTTTAAAGATAGATTTATTAGAATCTGGTTGAGCATCCGTTTACTTTTCGCCAATGCGTTCCCGCTATTTCTCCGTCCGGCGGGAACGCTACAGCACCTTTTTTTACGATAAATTCCACTCTATCTAAATGATTTTTAACAAAATCATTATGCATATCTAATTAATATTAATTTCTTAATATTATCCTAAGCAAAGCTGACTAAATTTAATAACATCTGAATACAAAATAATGAAATGCGCCATCGGGCTGATTTCGCGTTCATTTTCATTTTGTTTAGGTCAGCAGGTGCAGGATATTTCTTATCGACCCCGTTTTTCGGCGGGTCATTGACAGAACAGGAACATGATGAGCGATTTTTTGCCGTTTTCGCGCCCGTCGATGGGCGACGCAGAGCTGGCTGCGCTGCGTGAAGTTTTGCAATCGGGCTGGATCACTACCGGACCGAAAAATCAGGCGCTGGAAGAGGCGTTCTGCACGTTAACCGGCAACCGCCACGCCATCGCCGTCAGTTCGGCGACCGGCGGCATGCACGTCACGCTGATGGCGCTGGGTATCGGTGCGGGCGATGAAGTGATCACCCCTTCCCAGACCTGGGTCTCCACGCTGAACATGATCTGCCTGCTCGGCGCGACCCCGGTGATGATCGATGTCGATCCCGACAATCTGATGATTACCCCCGAAGCGGTTGAAGCGGCAATCACCCCGCGAACCAAAGCAATTATCCCTGTGCACTATGCGGGCGCGCCGGCGGATATCGACGCCATTCGCGCGATTGGCGAGCGTCACGCTATTCCGGTGATTGAAGATGCCGCCCACGCGGCGGGGACGTACTACAAAGGCCGCCACGTCGGCTGGCGCGGTACCGCCATTTTCTCATTCCATGCGATCAAAAATATGACCTGCGCCGAAGGCGGGCTGGTGGTGACCGACGATGACGAGCTGGCCGCGCGTATTCGCAGCCTGAAGTTCCACGGCCTCGGCGTCGATGCTTATGACCGCCAGACCCTGGGCCGCGCTCCGCAGGCGGAGGTGATTTCGCCGGGCTTTAAATACAATCTCGCGGATATCAACGCCGCGCTGGCGCTGGTGCAGCTGGACAAGCTCGCCCACGCCAATCAGCGTCGCGCCGCCATCGCGCAACGCTATCTGCGAGAGCTAGCGGATACGCCCTTCAGGCCGCTGGTGGCGCCGTCGTGGGAGCATCAGCACGCCTGGCACCTGTTTATTATCCGCGTTGACGAAGCCGCCTGCGGCATCAGCCGCGATGCCCTGATGGAAAAACTGAAGGCCATGGGCATTGGCACCGGCCTGCACTTCCGCGCGGCGCATACGCAAAAGTATTACCGCGAGCGTTTCCCTGAAGTTTCATTACCGCATACGGAATGGAACAGCGCGCGCATTTGTTCCATCCCGTTGTTCCCGGATATGACCGATGACGATGTCACTCGGGTCATTTCCGCACTGCACCAGCTGTCAGGACGTTGATATGTTTAGCTATCCTCCCGTGAAAAAGGTCTCGGTCGTCATTCCTGTCTATAACGAGCAGGAGAGCCTGCCGGAGCTTATCCGCCGTACCGATACCGCCTGCGCGACGCTCGGTCGGCAGTATGAAATTCTGCTGGTCGACGATGGCAGCAGCGATGACTCGGCGCGGATGCTCACCGAAGCCGCCGAGGCCGAAGGCAGCCACGTGGTAGCGGTATTGTTGAACCGCAACTACGGCCAGCACTCGGCGATTATGGCGGGCTTCAGCCACGTTACCGGCGACCTGATCATTACCCTTGACGCCGACCTGCAAAACCCGCCGGAAGAGATCCCGCGCCTGGTCGAGAAGGCCGACGAGGGCTACGACGTGGTCGGTACCGTGCGCCAGAACCGTCAGGACACCTTCTTCCGTAAAAGCGCCTCGAAGATGATCAACCGCCTGATCCAGCGCACCACCGGTAAAGCGATGGGCGACTATGGCTGCATGCTGCGCGCCTATCGCCGCCATATCATCGACGCGATGCTTAACTGCCATGAGCGCAGTACCTTTATCCCGATTCTGGCAAACACTTTTGCCCGCCGGGCGGTTGAGATCCCGGTGATGCACGCCGAGCGCGAATTCGGCGACTCCAAATACAGCTTTATGCGCCTGATTAACCTGATGTACGACCTGGTGACCTGCCTGACCACCACGCCGCTGCGCCTGCTGAGCCTGTTCGGCAGCGCTATCGCCCTGCTGGGCTTTGCCTTCGGCCTGATGCTGGTGGTGCTGCGTCTGGTGTTTGGTCCCCAGTGGGCGGCAGAAGGGGTGTTCATGCTGTTCGCGGTGCTGTTCATGTTTATCGGCGCCCAGTTCGTCGGGATGGGCCTGCTCGGGGAGTATATCGGCCGCATCTATAACGATGTCCGCGCCCGCCCCCGCTACTTTATTCAACGTGTTGTTCGCCAGCCGGAAACGGCATCTCAAGAGGAAGATCGTTCATGAAAGCCGTAGTCTTCGCTTATCACGATATGGGTTGTGCAGGTATTCAGTCTCTGCTGGACGCCGGTTATGACATCGCCGCTATTTTTACCCATCCGGATAACCCTGGCGAAAACCATTTCTTTGGCTCCGTGGCGCGTATCGCCGCTGAGCAAGGCATCCCGGTATGGGCGCCGGAAGATGTGAATCATCCGCTGTGGATCGAACGTATCCGCGAGATAAAACCGGACGTGCTGTTCTCGTTCTATTATCGCAACCTGCTGTGCGATGACATTTTGAATATTGCGCCGCAGGGGGCTTTTAACCTGCATGGTTCACTGCTGCCGAAATACCGCGGCCGCGCGCCGCTGAACTGGGTGCTGGTGAACGGCGAAAGCGAAACCGGCGTGACGCTGCACCGTATGGTTAACCGCGCCGATGCCGGCAATATCGTGGCGCAGAAAAGCGTAGCGATTGGCGCGGATGACGCGGCGCTGGCGCTGCACCGTAAACTCTGCGCCGCAGCGTCGGATCTGCTGGCTCAGGCGCTGCCCGCCATCCGCGACGGTAAAACCGAAGAGCGCGTCCAGGATGAAAGCCAGGCGACTTACGTCGGTCGCCGTACGCCGGAAGACGGTCGCCTCGACTGGGAACGTTCGGCCCAGACGCTGCACAACCTCGTCCGCGCGGTTTCCGATCCGTGGCCGGGCGCGTTCGGCTACGCCGGCGCAAACAAGTTTATCGTCTGGAAATCACGCGTGCGCCACGATCTGGCCGCCGCCAAAGCGGGGACGGTGCTCTCCGTTGCGCCGCTGGTCGTCGCCTGTCAGGAAGGGGCGTTAGAAATCGTTACCGGGCAGACCGAGCGCGGCGTTTATATGCAGGGTACCCAGCTGGCGCAGGCGCTGGGCCTGGTTGCCGGCGCGGTGCTGAGCAGCAAACCGGTGGTGGCGATTAAGCGCCGCACCCGCGTGCTGATCCTCGGGGTGAACGGCTTTATCGGTAACCACCTGACCGAGCGTCTGTTGCAGGACGACAACTACGAGATTTACGGCCTGGATATTGGCTCCGACGCCATCAGCCGCTTCCTCGACAACCCGCGCTTCCACTTTGTTGAAGGCGATATCAGCATCCACTCCGAGTGGATCGAGTACCACATTAAGAAGTGCGACGTGGTCCTGCCGCTGGTGGCGATTGCCACGCCAATCGAATATACCCGCAACCCGCTGCGCGTGTTTGAGCTGGATTTTGAAGAGAACCTGAAGATTATCCGCGACTGCGTGAAATACGATAAGCGCATCATCTTCCCGTCGACGTCGGAAGTGTACGGCATGTGTACCGACAACAACTTCGATGAAGACACCTCCAACCTGGTGGTCGGGCCGATTAACAAACAGCGCTGGATCTACTCGGTCTCCAAGCAGCTGCTGGACCGCGTGATCTGGGCCTACGGCGATAAGAACGGCCTGAAGTTTACCCTGTTCCGGCCGTTTAACTGGATGGGGCCGCGCCTCGATAACCTCAACGCCGCGCGCATCGGCAGCTCTCGCGCCATCACCCAGCTGATCCTCAACCTGGTCGAAGGTTCGCCGATCAAGCTGATTGAGGGCGGTAAGCAGAAGCGCTGCTTTACCGATATCAGCGACGGTATCGAAGCGCTGTTCCGCATCATTGAGAACAAGGACGGCCGCTGCGACGGGCAGATCATCAACATCGGCAACCCGGATAACGAAGCGAGTATCAAAGAGCTGGCGGAAATGCTGCTGGCCTGCTTTGAACGCCATCCGCTGCGCGACCGCTTCCCGCCTTTCGCCGGATTCCGCGAAGTGGAAAGTAGCGATTACTACGGTAAAGGCTACCAGGATGTTGAACACCGTAAGCCGAGCATTCGCAACGCGAAGCGCTGCCTGAACTGGGTGCCGACGGTGGAAATGGAAGAGACCGTGGAACATACCCTGGACTTCTTCCTGCGCACGGTTGAACTGACGGACAGCGGCAAATCATGAAACAGGTCGGCTTACGCATCGATGTCGATACCTTTCGCGGTACGCGGGACGGGGTCCCGCGACTGCTGGCTCTGCTAAGCCAGCACGGGATTCAGGCAAGCTTCTTTTTCAGCGTCGGGCCGGACAACATGGGGCGTCATATCTGGCGCCTGGTAAAGCCGAAGTTTCTGTGGAAGATGCTGCGCTCAAAGGCCGCGTCGCTGTACGGCTGGGATATCCTGCTGGCCGGCACCGCCTGGCCAGGGCGCAGGATCGGCGCGGGGAATGAAGAGGTTATCCGCGCCGCCGCGCAGGAGCATGAAGTTGGCCTGCACGCCTGGGATCACTATAGCTGGCAGGCGTGGAGCGGCGTCTGGCCGCAGGAAAGGCTGACGCTGGAGGTTGAACGCGGGCTGCTGGAGCTGGAGCGGATTATCGGTCGCCCGGTAACCTGTTCCGCCGTTGCCGGCTGGCGCGCCGATCAGCGGGTGATCAAAGCCAAAGAGGCTTTCGATTTCCTCTATAACAGCGACTGCCGGGGGACCGGGCCTTTTCTGCCGCAGCTGGGGAACGGCGCGCCGGGGACCGTGCAGATCCCGGTGACCTTACCGACCTGGGATGAAGCGGTGGGAAACGCGGTGGATATTGCGGGCTTCAACCGCTATCTGCTGGACTGCATCCACCGCGACGCGGGGACGCCGGTCTATACCATCCATGCTGAAGTGGAGGGCATTGCTTTCGCGGATCAGTTTGATGAACTGCTGACCATGGCCGCACAGGAAGAGATCCAGTTTTGCCCGCTAAGCCAGCTGCTGCCCGCCGATTTTAGCGCGCTGCCGCGAGGGAAGGTGGTTCGTGGTGAACTGGCCGGCCGGGAAGGCTGGCTTGGACGTGAACAATTACTCAATTCGGGTGTTTGATGAAAAGCATTCGCTACGGCGCCTCTCTGGTCGCCCTTTTTGTCCTCTATTATATACTGCCGCTCAACTTCCGCCTGCTCTGGCAGCCTGATGAAACCCGCTACGCGGAGATCAGCCGCGAAATGCTGGCGACCGGCGACTGGGTGGTGCCGCATTTCCTCGGGCTACGCTACTTTGAAAAACCGATTGCCGGCTACTGGATCAACAGCATCGGCCAGTGGCTATTCGGCCACAATAATTTCGCCGTCCGCTTTGGGGTGGTATTTTCGATTACCGTTACCGCGCTGCTGGTTGCCTGGCTGGCGTGGCGTCTTTTCCGCGATAAACGCGTCGCGATTCTGTCGCCGGTTATCTTCCTGACCGCGCTGCTGGTCTACGGTATCGGCACCTACGCGGTGCTCGACCCGATGATCACCATGTGGATGGCGCTGGCGATGTGCAGCTTCTGGGGCGCGACGCAGGCTCAAAGCCACGGCGGTAAAATTTTCGGCTATGTTTTACTCGGCGTGGCCTGCGGGATGGGAGTGATGACCAAAGGCTTCCTTGCGCTGGCGGTGCCGGTGGTCGGAGTGCTGCCGTGGGTGATTGCGCGTAAGCGCTGGCGCGAAGTGCTGACTTACGGCTGGCTGGCGGTGGGCGTCTGCGCGCTGGTGGTGCTGCCGTGGGGGCTCGCCATCGCCAAACGCGAGCCGGATTTCTGGCGCTACTTCTTCTG
This sequence comes from Klebsiella sp. M5al, assembly GCF_002090195.1. NCBI lineage: Bacteria > Pseudomonadati > Pseudomonadota > Gammaproteobacteria > Enterobacterales > Enterobacteriaceae > Klebsiella > Klebsiella sp. M5al. The sequence continues at coordinate 5,477,013 of NZ_CP020657.1, read as the reverse complement.
GGTGGAGCATATCCAGCGTTTCGCGGAAAAAGATGCCCAGCATAAAGCGCCGTTCTGGTACTACATTCCGTTCCTGATTGCCGGCAGCCTGCCGTGGCTGGCGCTGCTGCCGGGGGCGCTCAAGCGCGGCTGGACCGAGCGCGATGAGGCGCGCGGTGCGCTCTATTTGCTCGGATGGGTGGCGATGCCGCTGCTGTTCTTCAGCATTGCTAAGGGTAAGCTCCCGACCTACATCCTGCCCTGTTTTGCTCCTCTGTCGATTCTGATGGCGCGCTACGCGCTGGATGCGGCGAAGGCGGGGGTGAAAGCGCTGAAAATTAACGGCGCGATCAACCTGGCCTTTGGCCTGATTGGCCTGGTCGCCGTGCTGGTGGTTTCGCCGTGGGGCTTTATGCACAAGCCGGTATGGAGCCACATTGAGCTGTATAAGTGCCTGCTGGCGGCGCTGATATTTGGCTGGTGGGCGCTGATGGGCTGGCTGGCGATGAAGGATAACGGCCGCCGCTGGACCCTCGCCGCCTGCTGCCCGCTCGGGCTGGCGCTGCTGGTGGGCTTCGCTATCCCGGATCGGGTGATCGACAGCAAGCAGCCGCAGTTTCTGGTGGATATCGTCAGCGAATCGCTGACGCCGAGCCGCTACGTGTTGACCAATAACGTCGGTATCGCCGGCGGGCTGTCGTGGGAGCTCAAGCGCAGCGATATCATTCTGTTCGACAAGCAGGGCGAGCTGAAGTACGGTCTCTCCTGGCCGGACGCGCAGCACCAGTTTGTCGATCAGGCGCATTTTGCTGACTGGCTGGCGACGCACCGCCAGCAGGGACCCGTCTCGCTGGTTCTGCTGATGGACAAAGGAGAAAGTATGGCTGATTTAGCGCTACCGAAACCGGACAGCTTCTACGAGCTGGGGCGCGTGGTGTTTATCCAGTACCTGCCGCAATGAGCGTGTGGATCTGTCTGGTTTTCGCCAGCCTGCTGAGCTGCGCCGGACAGCTGTGCCAGAAACAGGCCACCCGCCCGTCCAAATCCGGGCGGCGCGGGCGCCATATCCTCGGCTGGCTGGGTTTAGCGCTGCTCGCTCTCGGCTGCAGTATGCTGCTGTGGCTTAGCGTGCTGCAGTCAATCCCGGTCAGTATCGCCTACCCTATGCTGAGCCTGAACTTTGTCTGGGTGACGCTGGCGGCGTGGGGGATCTGGCGCGAGCCGGTCGCGCGCCGCCACTGGCTTGGCGTGGGGCTGATCGTCGTCGGGATTGTTATTCTGGGGAGCCGTATCTGATGGGCTTAATCTGGGCGTTATTCAGCGTCGGCCTGGCGAGCGGCGCGCAGCTGCTGCTGCGCAGCGCGATGGTCGAACTCCCGCCGCTGACAGAGATATTCACCTTCCTCAACCATCTGCTGCATCTGCGGGCGGGCACGTTTGGCCTGACGTTCGGGCTTATGGGTTACCTGCTATCGATGGTCTGCTGGTACTTCGCCCTGCATCAACTGCCGCTGGCGAAAGCCTACGCGCTGCTGAGCCTGAGCTATATCCTGGTCTGGGCCGCCGCCATCTGGCTCCCCGGCTGGCATGAGCCTTTCCACTGGCAATCGCTGCTGGGCGTGCTGCTGATTGTCGCCGGGGTGCTGACGATCTTCTGGCCGGTGAAGCGGCAGGGCTAGCCCGGTAGCCTGCTTTTGGGGCGTCCGGGCCCGAGCAGGATGGCTAATTTACTGCCGCCCTTGGTGGTCTCCATCCATATTTTACATACGCTGGTTAACGGTACCGACAGCAGCATTCCCACTGGGCCAAGCAGCCATCCCCAGACCAGCAACGAGAGGAAAACCACCAGCGTAGACATGCCCAGCCGATGGCCCATCATGCGGGGTTCGAGAATATTGCCGATGATCATGTGCACGACTAAAAAGAGCGCGCCGACCATCAGACACTCATAATAACCGTTAAAAAGTAACGCCTGGACCATAGGCGGAACGGCGGAAATCACCGAGCCAATGTTAGGCACATAGTTCAGCAGAAAAGCCAGCACGCCCCACATCAGCGCAAACTGAACCCCCATCAGCATCAGCCCTAACCAGACAATCACCCCAGTCCACAGGCTAAGCAGCGTTTTCAGCGCCAGATAATGCGAAACGCCTTTTAAGGCCCGGTGCAGACCGGCGATGTGGATCTGCGGGTTGTTGAGGGCAAAGCGGAGTTTATAAGGCACATGACGGACTTCAAAAAGCATAAACACCACCGTCATCACCAGCAGAACGACGCTGGCCATAGCGCCAGAGAGCCCGGTCATCAGGGTGGTCGTGAACGTCATCAGCTTGTCAGAGTCTATGCGTTGCAGCATACGCTCCGGGGACATGTGAATATGCAAAAACGGCAGCGCCTCCTGCAGCCGCAGAACTTTTGCCGTCAGCTCTTTATTATATTTTGGCAGCATGGCGACAAATTCGTTAACCGATGCGGCCAGTACGCCAATTAACGCGGTGAGCACGATCAGCATCACCACCACCACGATAGTAATGGCTGCCGGGCGACGCACGCCGCGGCGAATAAACCAGGTGACCAGCGGATTGAGGACAATGGCGAAGAACAGCGCCAGTAATAGCTGCACGATGATATCTGCCGCGGCATGGATCCCGGCGAGGATCACCACCAGTGACGCCAGTTTAAGCAGAATATGCATACCCGTTTTATCGGGCTGAGGGGTTGTCATTCACGGTTCCTTTCTATGATTTTCATTAAGTGTAGCGGCTGGCTTGCTGCCAGGAATCCTAATCTGGCTGCTGATTTATAACGTGTGGCGTGGTAGAAATGAAACACAGTAGTAAAAATCTGGTGGAACCCGATGCCCGAAACCGTCGCCGAACCGGCGCTCAATGGATTGCGCCTCAATCTGCGGATTGTCTCTGTCGTGATGTTTAACTTTGCCAGCTATCTGACCATTGGCCTGCCGCTGGCGGTGTTGCCCGGCTATGTGCATGATGTGATGGGGTTTAGCGCCTTCTGGGCCGGACTGGTGATTAGCCTCCAGTACTTCGCTACGCTGCTCAGCCGCCCGCACGCCGGGCGTTACGCCGACCTGCTGGGGCCAAAAAAGATCGTCGTTTTCGGCCTGTGCGGTTGCTTTCTGAGCGGACTCGGCTATCTGCTGGCGGCGCTCTTCGGCGACTTGCCCGCTGTGAGCCTGGCGCTGCTATGCCTTGGGCGCATAATTCTCGGCATTGGGCAGAGCTTCGCGGGAACCGGCTCCACGCTGTGGGGCGTCGGGGTAGTCGGTTCGCTGCATATCGGGCGGGTTATCTCCTGGAACGGCATTGTCACCTACGGAGCGATGGCGATGGGCGCACCGCTCGGCGTGCTCTGTTACTCGCTGATTGGCCTGCACGGGCTGGCGTTGACCATTATGGCGGTGGCGCTGGTGGCGGTGCTGTGCGCGTTGCCGCGGGCGGCGGTGAAAGCGGGCAGGGGCAAAGCGATGTCGTTTCGCGCGGTGCTGGGGCGCGTCTGGCTCTACGGTATGGCGCTGGCCCTGGCTTCGGCGGGGTTTGGCGTTATCGCCACCTTTATCACCCTGTTTTATGATGCCAAAGGCTGGGACGGCGCGGCCTTCGCCCTGACGCTGTTTAGCTGCGCCTTTGTCGGCACTCGTCTGCTGTTCCCCAACGGAATTAACCGCCTTGGCGGGCTGAACGTGGCGATGCTCTGTTTTGTCGTCGAAATTATTGGGCTGCTGTTAGTGGGCCTGGCGGAGACGCCGCTGATGGCGAAAATAGGCACTTTCTTTGCCGGAGCCGGTTTTTCGCTGGTGTTCCCGGCGCTTGGGGTGGTGGCGGTGAAGGCCGTGCCGCAGCAAAATCAGGGGTCGGCGCTGGCGACCTATACGGTATTTATGGATCTCTCGCTGGGGATCACCGGTCCGCTTGCCGGGCTGCTGATGGCGTGGGCGGGCATTTCATCGATCTATCTCGCGACGGCGGGGCTGGTCGCGGTGGCGCTGCTGCTGGGATGGCGGTTAAAAAAACGGCCCCCGGTCGGTGAACCGGAGGCCGCGGCGTCAGGCCAGTAGTTACTGGATGACGAGGGTGTTGATAATGTTTTCCGCTTCGGTCTGCGCCTGCTGCTGATTATCCGCTGGCAGCGTGATCTGCAGCGTCAGCAGTTTGTCATCAACCTTACCGAGCAGGACGGAAGACCAGGCGGTCTGGCCCTTGGCGGAGATGATGCTGTCCAGCTGTTGCAGGGTGTGGCCTTTGATCTCAATGGATTTATTGCTCACGACCTGCAGCTGCGGGTCGCGGCTGCGCTGCTGCTCTTCCAGACGCTGGCTCATGACGGCCAGATCTTCATTGGTGCTGTCGCCAACAATCACGATCACCGCTTTCTGGCCGGTGGCGTCAGAATAGACGTGCATATTGTTGGCCTGGGTGCCCAGCTTGCCGCTCTGGTCGGTCATACCGGCAGGCAGGGAGAAGCTCAGTTTGCCATCCAGCAGACTAATAGGTTGCCCGCTGGCGTTGCTTTCCGCAGCCGCCCCGGCAGTCGGCGTTTTTGTATCGCTGTTATCACAGGCCGCAAGACCCACAACCAGCAGGCCAATACCGACATATTTAACCAAATTGCGCATTGACATCTTCCTTTCGATAAACGGCCATTAACGGCTCATTCGCTTATCTTATCACATCGTTTCGTGAGTACTCTTAACCTGGCTGCAATGCGGATAAATCAGATTTATCTGCCAGCTTTTTCAGCAGCATATTCAACAACATGCCGTACATCGGCAGGAAGAATACGATGCTAATCAGCACCTTGAAGCAGTAGTCGACGATGGCGATTTCACCCCAGTGCGCCGCCATAAACGGATCCGGGCTGCGCCAGAAGGCGATAAAGAAGAAGGCCAGCGTATCGCTGACGTTACCGAAAAGGGTGGATGCCGTGGGCGCCAGCCACCAGCGGCGGTTCTGACGCAGGCGGTTGAAGACGTGGACGTCGAGGATCTGCCCCAGCGCGTAGGCCATAAAGCTGGCGGCGGCGATACGGGCGACAAACAGATTAAAGCTGGTTAATGCGGCAAAGCCCTGCCACTCGCCCATATAAAACAGCGCGGAAACCCCGTAGGAGATGAGCAGCGCCGGGATCATCACCGCGAGGATAATGCGTCGCGCCAGCGGAGCGCCAAAAATCCGCACCGTCAGATCGGTGGCGAGGAAAATAAACGGAAAGCTGAACGCGCCCCAGGTGGTATGAAAACCAAAGATGGAGATCGGCAGCTGCACCAGGTAGTTACTGGAAGTGATGACCAGCAGATGGAATAGCGATAGCCAGATCAGCGCTTTTTTACGCTGTACGGTAGTAAACGGACTCATATTGTGACCTTTTTAGTGGTTGGGGTGAGGGAACCCAATAAAAACGGCTGCATGATACTGCGTTGCGAGCGTATTGCAATGCTTGTTTTTCGCGCAAACGTTAACCTGGCTTGCGTACTGGCGAACTGGGGGTAAACTAGGGCCGTTTTGTTAATGTGAGATGAAAATGAGCGAACTTTTCTCCAGCCCTGACCATATGCTTGATGCGCAGGGGCTTCGTTGCCCGGAACCGGTGATGATGGTGCGCAAGACCGTGCGTACGATGCCGGTGGGCGAGACGCTGCTAATCGTGGCCGACGATCCGGCGACGACCCGCGATATTCCCGGTTTCTGCCGCTTTATGGAGCATGAGCTGCTGGCGCAGCAAACCGAGGCGCTGCCGTACCGCTACCTGATCCGTAAAAGCCACTGAGTCTGGGTACGTCTTCCCGGAGGCGGTGCTGCGCACCTGTCCGGGCTACAAAAACCAGACCGCACGAACCTGTAGCCCGGGCAAGGCGCGTCAAGCGCCGCCCCCGGGGAAAGAATGCAGCGCTCGCCGCCAGAGATATCCCGGATTGCGGCTGATGCCTTATCCGGGCGACAAAAAACCAGACGGCACGAACCTGTAGCCCGGGTAGATACTATTTCTTACGCAACAGCCGCAGCGCGTTAGCGGTGACCAGCACCGTCGCCCCGGTATCCGCCAGCACCGCCAGCCACAGGCCGGTCAGGCCAAGCAGGGTGGTGACCAGAAAAATGCCCTTCAGACCCAGCGCGATGGCGATGTTCTGCCGGATATTGGCGTGGGTGGCGCGCGCCAGCGAAATCATCTGCGCCAGCCCGGTCAGACGGTTATGGGTCAATGCCGCATCGGCGGTCTCCAGGGCGACATCGGTGCCGCTGCCCATGGCGATGCCAATCGTCGCCGCTTTCATCGCCGGCGCATCGTTGATTCCGTCGCCGACCATCGCCAGCGGCGACTCGGCGTTGAGCGCCATCACCGCCTGCACTTTATCCGCGGGCAGCAGCCCGGCGCGGAACGCCAGCCCCAGCTCGCTGGCGATGGCCGCCGCCGCGCGCGGATTGTCGCCGGTCAGTATCACTCCCTGAACGCCTAACTGATGGAGTTCATCCACCGCCTGGCGGGCATCGTCGCGCAGCGTATCGCGCAGCGCCAGAATCCCCAGCAGCGTCTCATCGCGCATCACCAGCACCACGGTTTGCCCGGCGCTCTCCAACTGCTGAATACGTGCATCGTACTGCGGATCGTTATTTTTCCCGGCGGCGCAAATCAGCACCTGACGACCTTCGACCTGCGCCTCAATGCCGGAGCCAGCCAGCGCGCGCTGGCCGCTGGCCGGCGGAATCACCAGCTGACGCTGCTCCGCCTCACGTACGACGGCCTGGGCTAACGGGTGGCTGGAGCCTTGCTCCACGGCGGCCGCCAGCGCCAGCAGATCGTTTTCGCCGATGTCCGTGGTCGCCATCACCGCGGTGACGCGCGGCTGGCCGATGGTCAGGGTACCGGTTTTATCAAACGCCACCTGGCGCACGCGGCCCAGTTGCTCCAGCGCCGCGCCGCCTTTAATCAGCGCGCCGCGACGCGCCGCCACCGCCAGCCCGGAGGTGATCGCCGCCGGGGTAGAAATCACCAGCGCGCACGGACAGCCAATCAGCAGCAGCGTTAAACCTTTATAGATCCACGGCAGCCATGCGCCGGCAAACAGCAGCGGCGGAACAATGGCTACCAGCAGCGCGACGACCATAATCGCCGGGGTATAGATGCGGCTGAAGCGATCGATAAAGCGCTCAATCGGCGCGCGGCGCTCCTCCGCTTCTTCAATCAGCTTAAGAATGCGATCGATGGCGCTGTCGCCCGGTTCGGAGATCACCGTCAGCTGTACCAGACGATCGACGCTGGTGGCGCCGGCCGCCACGCGTTCCCCGGCGTTACGCTCCACCGGTACGGATTCACCGGTTAGCGCGCTCTCATCGAAGCTGGCGAAGGGCGAGAGCAGCTGGCCATCGGCGGGCAGACGGCCCCCGGCGGCCACTTCAATCACGTCGCCGGGGCGCAGGTCGCGCTGGGCTACGGTTTCGCGTACGCCGTCGCGCACGCGGATTGCGGTATCGGGTTTCAGCGCCATCAACGCGCTGACGCCTTGACGCGCGCGGCTGGCGGCCCAACCCTCAAGGCGTTCGCCGATTAAGAACAGCAGCAGCACCATCGCCGCTTCGGCGGTGGCGCCGATAAACAGCGCGCCGATGGCTGCGACGCTCATCAGAGTTTCGATGGCGAACCAGCTTCCGCTTTTGATCAGGCGTATTGCTTGCCGGGCGACCGGCCACAGGCCGACAAGGGTGGTTGCGATGAAGGCGATTTCGCCCAGAGGAGGGTTAAACTGCTCCAGCCCCCAGCTGAGCGCCATCATGGCGACGAGGGTGATGAGCGGCAGATTCTCGCGCAGCCACGAGGTGGCGTCCTCTGTCCGGGGCGCGTTTTCATCCCGCAGCTGGTAGCCCGCGGCGCGCACGGCGCTTTCGATCTGCGGACCAACGTCGCCCTCGGCGTTGACCAGCAGCTTTTCGGTGGCGAACAGCACCTGAACCTGGCTCACTCCCGGCACCTGGCGAACGGCGGTTTCGACCTTGCGGGCGCAGGCCGCGCAATCCATACCTTCTACCAGCCAGCTAAAGCGTGCATGACTCAGCGCGTCGTTTTCAGCGGTGGTTTCGCTGCTGCAGGCGTGGTCTGCGCAGCAGCTTTCCGCAGGCTGCGCGGCAGGGGTAAATTTTAACGATGAGAAGTGTGGGACTTTTTTATCCTGCGATTCTGGAGCCGACATAGGACCCTCCGGGTAATGATAATTTTCTCATTACCCGCAGGATACACTCTGGAGTCGACTCCAGAGTCAAGCGCTTAATTACAAATAGAGCGCGCGGACGATCAGGAAGTGCCCGGCGAAGTAAAACGCCGAGGAGATCGCGTTGTCAGCGCGGAAGCGGCGGCGATAATGGCTGATGAGCCAGACCGCGTTGCCGAGCAGCAGGAACGCGGCGCCAACGAAGCCGGACAGCGCGGTGTCCGTCGGGCGAGCGAACCACAGCTCGCCGGCCAGCCAGACCATCACCAGCGTCATCGCGATAAAGGTAAACACCGGCATTCGCATCTCTTCCAGCCGCGTCCAGATGATGGCCAGCAGCAGCGCGCCGAGGATCAGCAGCACCAGCGGCAGCGGCCAGAAGAACGATAGCGTCAGCTGGCTGGCAAACCAGATGGTGTAGAGCAGATGGGAGAGAAAGAACGCCCCCACGGCGTACATCACCCGCTGTCGGGGCAGTAGGGTCAAGGCGTCGCCGACCAGCGAAGCGCAAAGCCCGGCCAGCACCAGGTAGCTGATGGCGTTAAACATCGGCGCTTGCCAGGCCAGTAACAGAAGCAGGATCAGCGTGACGGGTTTAAACACCCAGCGACGCCAGGCAGGCCCACGATAGGACGCATCGACGTAAAGCCATGCGGAGAAACAGACAGCAATAAATGACCAAAGCATAGTAAGTCCCTGTATCTGTTATCATTAAGTAAGTGATTGTACTTACAGTACTGAATCTCAGTGTAGTGGTTTGCAGAGGAAGATGACAATGATAATCAAGCCACAGTATGCTTATTCCTGATAATTCCTGGGGGCAAGGTGAATGAGTAAAGTTCCGCTGTTTTTTATGGTTGCCGTTGCCATCATTGCGGTTGCCGCATCGTATCGTTATGCGCAGCAGCGCCGGGAAAAAATGGAGAACGACGCCGCGCCGCTGTTGCAAAAACGGGTGGTGGTGAGCAATAAGCGGGAGAAGGTGATTAACGATCGCCGTTCACGCCAGCAGACGGTGACGCCTGCCGGCAGCGAGATGCGTTACGAAGCCAGCTTCAGGCCGGTAAGCGGCGGGATGGAAATGGTTTTTCGTCTGCAGGCGCCGCAGTATCATGCGTTAAGCGTCGGCGATAAAGGCGTCCTGAGCTATAAAGGTTCGCGGTTTATGGGCTTTGCGCCAGATCCCTGAACCTTTTCCGGGCATTACTTCTTCTTCAGGGTCGCCTTGAGCTTTTTCTGCCAGGCGACCAGTTCGAACACGCCGAAGATGAAAATACGGACCTGCTCGAAGCGCCCCAGCGGCGGCATCTCTTTCGTCTGCGTCGCCTTGAGCAGCGTCAGCTGCAGGCCGTGCATCAGAATCATAAAGATTAGCGCCACGTTAACGAAGATATTCAGCGGCTTTGGGAACGGTTGAAACAGATTCAGCAATAAAAACGCCCACACGCACAGCATCAGCAAGCGGCCAAAATTAATCAGCATAGTTTTCTCCTTGGGCCTCTCGTTGATAGAGACGGTAGGCGACCTGTCCGGCCACTTTTTCACGATAGACGTGCCAGTTCATCGGCACCGGCGGTAAACCGTTTTCGACTTCACTCTCGATGTAGATGAGCGCTTCATCGCTAAGCCAGCCGTTGTTTTCCAGCAGTTTCAGCGTTTCTTCAAGCAGCCCTTTACGAAACGGGGGATCGACAAACACGATATCGTGCGGCGCGCCCGCCTGAGCGAGAAACGCTAAAGTATTGGTGTTCACGACCTTAGCGTTGCTGGCTTTGAGGGTCGCCAGGTTTTTTTGCAGCTGCTGCGCGACGCCGCGTTCCATTTCCAGCAGCGTGGCGTTGGCCGCGTAGCGGGAGAGGGCTTCAAGGCCCAGCGCGCCGCTGCCGGCGAAGCAGTCGAGGCAGCTCGCGTCAACGATCGATGGCGCCAGCCAGTTAAATAGCGTTTCGCGTACCCGGTCGGTGGTCGGGCGCAGACCCGGGCTCTCCGGCACCGGTAATTTACGGCCCCGCCATTGCCCGCCGATAATACGGATCTGGCCGCTGCCTGCGTGGTTTGGTTTCTTCATCTCTTTGCTCAAGTCTCAACTTCCGGGCTGCTATTCTAACGATCGGCAGCGGTTGACGAAACCTTAATCCGGGGGCGGTGATGCGAGTTAAGTTAAGTGGTAGACTATCCGACTAATTTCATCATTTTTCAGCTTCCGCTACCAACTGGCCGAAGCTGTGCCATGAATTAACAGCGAGGAGTGTAGTCGCAAATGGCGAAAGACAAAAAACGTGGCTTCTTTTCCTGGCTGGGCTTTGGCCAAAAAGAACAGGCGCAGGAAAGCGAAACAGAACAAAAAGTAGAAGCCCAGCAAGAGGTTGCAGAACCGTCCGCGGAAAGCGAAGCGCCTGCCGCTGCGCCGCAAACGGTCGACGCGCCTGCGACGGAGAAACCGGACGCCGAAGCCTTTGCCGCCGAGGTGGTTGAGGTGACCGAGCAGGTCGTTGAGAGCGAACAACCGCAGGCGGTTGTCGAATCTCCGGTCGTTGAAGAGGTTGTGGAGCAGCCTGCGGTTGAAGAAATTGTCGCTGAGCCGCTGGTTGAAGAGGTCATTGCCGAGCCGGTCGCGGCTGAAGCCGTCGCTGAGCAGACGCCGGAAGCGGTGATTGCCGAACCGGAAGCGGTGATTGAAGAAGCCGTTGTCGAAGATGCCGAAGCAGGCGAACCGTTAGCGGATGCGCAAGCCGATATCAGCGATGAAGAGCTGGAAGCGCAGGCTCTGGCGGCAGCCGATGCGGCGGAAAACGCCGTGGAGGTGGTGCCGGACGAAACCGTCGTGACGCCGTTAGAGCAGGAAAAACCGACCAAAGAAGGTTTCTTCGCCCGCCTCAAACGCAGCCTGGTGAAAACCAAACAAAACCTCGGTTCCGGATTTATCAGTCTGTTCCGCGGTAAGAAAATCGACGATGATCTGTTTGAAGAGCTGGAAGAGCAGCTGCTGATTGCCGACGTCGGTGTGGAGACCACGCGTAAGATCATCACTAATCTGACCAACGACGCCAGCCGTAAGCAGCTGCGCGACGCCGAGGCGCTGTACGGCCTGCTGAAAGAAGAGATGGGCGATATCCTGGCGAAAGTGGATGAGCCGCTGAACGTAGAAGGCAAAACGCCGTTTGTGATTCTGATGGTCGGCGTCAACGGCGTCGGTAAAACCACCACCATCGGTAAGCTGGCGCGTCAGTTCGAGCAGCAGGGCAAGTCGGTGATGCTGGCGGCGGGCGATACCTTCCGCGCGGCGGCGGTTGAGCAGCTCCAGGTTTGGGGGCAGCGTAATAATATTCCGGTGATTGCCCAGCATACCGGCGCGGACTCGGCATCGGTCATTTTCGATGCCATCCAGGCGGCGAAGGCGCGCAATATTGACGTCCTGATTGCCGATACCGCGGGCCGTCTGCAGAATAAATCGCACCTGATGGAAGAACTGAAGAAGATTGTCCGCGTCATGAAAAAACTCGATGTCGATGCGCCGCATGAAGTTATGCTGACCATTGACGCCAGCACAGGGCAGAACGCGATTAGCCAGGCCAAACTGTTCCACGAAGCGGTTGGACTGACCGGTATCACCTTGACTAAGCTGGATGGTACCGCCAAGGGCGGGGTTATCTTCTCGGTTGCCGATCAGTTCGGTATTCCGATTCGCTACATCGGTGTTGGCGAACGTATTGAAGATCTGCGTCCGTTTAATGCGGGCGACTTTATTGAGGCACTTTTTGCCCGAGAGGATTAAAAATGATTCGCTTTGAACAAGTCAGCAAAGCCTATCTCGGTGGGAGACAAGCGCTGCAGGGGGTGACTTTCCACCTGCAGGCGGGCGAGATGGCGTTTCTGACCGGCCATTCCGGCGCGGGGAAAAGTACCCTGCTGAAGCTTATCTGCGGTATCGAACGGCCCAGCGCCGGCAAAATCCTCTTCGGCGGCCATGATATCAGCCGCCTGAAGAGCCGCGAGGTGCCGTTTTTGCGCCGTCAGATTGGCATGATTTTCCAGGACCACCATCTGCTGATGGACCGTACCGTTTACGATAATGTGGCGATCCCGCTGATTATCGCCGGCGCCAGCGGCGATGATATCCGTCGTCGCGTCTCGGCGGCGCTGGATAAAGTCGGGCTGTTGGACAAAGCGAAAAACCTGCCGATTCAGCTTTCAGGCGGTGAACAACAGCGCGTGGGCATCGCCCGCGCGGTGGTGAACAAACCCGCGGTCCTACTGGCGGATGAACCGACCGGTAACCTCGACGAAGCGCTGTCGGAAGGGATCTTACGTCTGTTTGAAGAGTTTAACCGCGTTGGGGTGACGGTACTGATGGCGACGCATGACCTGGGGCTTATCTCCAGTCGTCCGTACCGCGTCCTGTCCCTCAGCGAGGGGCATATGCATGGAGGCCATATCGGTGAATAAGCGCGAGGCAATGAACCACATTCGCCGATTCGGCAATCGATTCGACCGTTTCCGCAATGCGGGCGGGGCGGGCGGTAGCGGCGGACGCAATGCGTCGAAACGGCCAAAAGCGGCGCCGAATCCGGCTTCCCGCAAGAGCAACGTATTCAATGAGCAGGTGCGCTACGCCTGGCACGGCGCGATACAGGATCTGAAAAGTACGCCGCTGGCGACGTTCCTGACGGTGATGGTGATCGCCATTTCGCTGACCCTGCCGAGCGTATGCTACATGGTTTACAAAAACGTCAGCACCGCGGCGTCGCAATATTACCCTACGCCGCAAATCACCGTCTATCTGGAGAAAACGCTGGATGACGATGCCGCTGCGCGGGTAGTCGGCCAGCTGCAGGCGGAGCAGGGCGTCGAGAAGGTCAACTATCTGTCGCGTGATGAAGCCCTTGGCGAATTCCGCAACTGGTCTGGCTTTGGCGGCGCGCTGGATATGCTGGAAGAGAACCCGCTGCCGGCGGTAGCGATCGTGGTGCCTAAGATTGATTTCCAGAGCGTTGAGGCGCTGAACACGCTGCGCGACCGCGTGAGCCACGTTCAGGGCGTTGATGAAGTGCGTATGGATGACAGCTGGTTTGCGCGCCTCTCGTCGCTAACCGGGCTGGTCGGACGCGTGTCGGCGATGATCGGCGTACTGATGGTGGCGGCGGTCTTCCTGGTCATCGGCAACAGCGTGCGTCTGAGCATCTTCGCCCGTCGCGATACCATTAACGTGCAGAAACTGATTGGCGCGACGGATGGTTTTATTCTGCGTCCATTCCTTTACGGCGGGGCGCTGCTGGGGTTCTCCGGCGCGTTTCTGTCGCTGATCCTGTCGGAGATTATGGTCATGCGCCTGTCGTCGGCGGTCACCGAAGTGGCGAAAGTGTTCGGGACGCAGTTTGAACTCAGCGGCTTAGGCTTTGACGAGTGTCTCCTGATGCTGATTGTTTGCTCAATGATTGGCTGGGTCGCCGCCTGGCTGGCAACCGTTCAACATTTACGTCACTTTACTCCCGAGTAATAAAAATCTGGTATAATCTTTCCCTGCACTGAATATCTCTCTGCAGGGAAAGAGTCCCTGTTGACGCTTCCCTAAACTTCATAACCATGTCACATTTTGTGCGTAATCTATTCACATCATTGCATGGAACTTGTGGATAAAATCACTGTCTGATACTAATGTGAGTGATATTCTCGTTGCTCATCAATGCTGGCATGTTTGTTGCTCCGTTGTGAGGACAGAATGATGCCAGAAGATATCGATTGAGAGGATTTGAATGACCAAAGATATGCAAACTTTAGCCTTAGCCCCCGTTGGTAACCTGGAATCGTACATCCGGGCTGCTAACACTTGGCCGATGTTATCGGCTGATGAAGAGCGGGAGCTTGCTGAAAAGCTGCATTACCAGGGCGATCTGGAAGCAGCGAAAAAGCTGATCCTGTCTCACCTGCGCTTTGTTGTTCATATTGCTCGTAACTACTCGGGCTATGGCCTGCCGCAGGCGGATCTGATTCAGGAAGGCAACATTGGCCTGATGAAAGCCGTGCGCCGTTTTAACCCGGAAGTGGGCGTGCGTCTGGTTTCCTTCGCCGTGCACTGGATCAAAGCGGAAATTCATGAATACGTGCTGCGTAACTGGCGTATCGTGAAGGTCGCGACCACGAAAGCGCAGCGTAAACTGTTCTTTAACCTGCGTAAAACCAAGCAGCGTCTGGGCTGGTTCAACCAGGACGAAGTCGAAATGGTCGCCCGCGAGCTGGGCGTGTCGAGCAAAGACGTGCGTGAGATGGAGTCACGTATGGCGGCGCAGGACATGACCTTCGACATGTCTTCGGATGATGAGTCCGATAGCCAGCCGATGGCGCCGGTGCTCTATCTGCAGGATAAATCGTCTAACTTTGCCGACGGCATCGAAGACGATAACTGGGAAGAGCAGGCGGCGAACAAGCTGACCGACGCGATGCAGGGTCTTGACGAACGTAGCCAGGACATCATCCGCGCCCGCTGGCTGGACGAAGACAACAAGTCCACGCTGCAGGAGCTGGCGGACCGCTACGGCGTGTCGGCTGAACGTGTACGTCAGCTTGAAAAGAACGCCATGAAAAAACTGCGCGCCGCTATCGAAGCCTAATCTGAGCGCCAGTCCCCGATAACGCCCCACATTACGTTGGGGCGTTTTGTTTTTCTGCCTCCGCCAGCGCCTGCGGGCAGTGCATTTTCAGGCACGCAAGCAGGATGTTGAACGCCGGCTCCATCTGCGTTTCCGGCTGCGAAGCAAAACCCATCAACAGCCCTTTCTTGCGTTGCGTTGTCAGGTAATAGCGCGACAGCGGACGCACTAAAATATTGCGTGCGTTGGCATCGCGGGCAATCGCCACGTCATCCGCCTCATCCGGCAAATTCAGGATCAGATGCAGTCCGGCATTATCGCTGAAGTCCGACAGCGCGTGCGGCCCGCAGTGCCGCTCAATCAGCTCGGTCAAAAAGACGCGACGGCGGCTGTAGAGCAGGCGCATGCGGCGAATATGCGCCGAGTAATGACCGGCGTTGATAAATTCCGCCAGCGCCAGCTGGATAAGCGAATGGCCGCCGCGATAGAGCTCGGCATGGGCGTTTTTGAGTTCGGCCGCCAGCGGACGAGGCAGCACGACATAGCCCAGCCGCAGCCCCGGGTAGAGCGTCTTACTGAACGTCCCGACGTAGACCACCGGCGCTTCGGCGACTAAGCCCTGTAGCGCCGGGATCGGCTGGCCGGAAAAGCGAAACTCGCTGTCGTAATCATCCTCCACAATCCAGCTGCCGTGCTGATGGGCCAGCGTGAGCAGGCGCTGTCGGCGCTCAAGGCTCATTACCGCGCCGAGGGGATACTGATGGGACGGCGTCACGAAGATCAGCCGCGGCGCTTCGGCTATGCTTTCGGGCGGACACAGGCCGCTGGCATCAACCACCACGGGCTCGGCCCGCACTTCATTCATCGCCAGCACATGGCGAATGCCCCAGTAGGACGGCTCCTCCACCCAGGCGAGATCGCCGCGGTCGCACAGCATGCGGGTGATCAGGTCGATAGCCTGGTGGATCCCTTCGGTGATAAGAATTTGATCTGCCTGACACTGAACGCCGCGCGCTACTCTCAGATAGTCCACCAACGCGTGCTGTAGCTCGGCCGTTCCGCCGTTACAGCTGTAGCTGAGCTGTTCCGGTTTTGGACGGCGGCTGATACGCGCCTGGATTTTACTGAACAGCGGATGGGGAAACGCGTTGACGTCCGGTACACCGGGGATAAACGCCCCCCACTGACGCGGGCTGGCGCTGACCTGTCCCAGCAGATGCTGGCCGCGCCGGGAGATAGGCGCGCTGGTTGCCGGCGCCGGGCTGCTTTCACTGGCGCTGCAGACGGGAAGGAACATATCGGGCAGCGTTTTCGCGACGAATGTTCCGCTGCCGCGACGGGACACGACGTACCCCTCGGCCAGTAGTTGTTCATAAACTGTTAAAATTGTGTTGCGTGACATTCTCAGCTCCCCCGCCAGATCCCGCGACGGCGGCAGGCGGCTATGGGGCGGCAGAGAACCATCCAGAATGGCGTGGCGAATCGCCTTGTAAAGGCGCTTGTGCAGGAGCGGATCGGTTTCTTTCTGCAATCTGACCAGCACCAGGTCTGCGATGAGCGAACGCAATTGGATCCCTCAGATAATCTGAATTGGTACTCGATTATAGGGCCAAATCCTGTGTAAATAAACGACATAGTTTCGGATTTGTTGCGATAACGTGACACACATGACAGGAGATTTCCGGTGAAAAGTTCAGAACTGAATCAGCGTCGCCAGCAGGCGACTCCGCGCGGCGTAGGGGTAATGTGCAGCTACTTTGTTGAGAAAGCAGAGAACGCTACGCTGTGGGATATTGAAGGGAATGAGGTGATTGATTTCGCCGCCGGCATCGCGGTGCTGAATACCGGCCATCGGCACCCTAAAATCATTGCCGCCGTTGAACAACAGCTGCAGGCCTTTACCCATACTGCTTATCAGATTGTCCCGTACGAAAGCTACGTCACGCTGGCCGAGCGGATTAACGCGCTGGCGCCGATTGACGGTCCGGCAAAAACGGCGTTCTTTACCACCGGGGCGGAAGCGGTTGAAAACGCAGTGAAAATTGCGCGCGCTTATACCGGTCGTCCGGGGTTGATTACCTTCGGCGGCGGATTCCACGGCCGCACGTTTATGACCATGGCGCTGACCGGTAAAGTGGCGCCTTATAAGATTGGTTTCGGTCCGTTCCCGGGATCGGTGTATCACGCAGTCTACCCTAATGCCGCCCATGGCATTACCACCGCTGACGCGATGAAAAGCCTGGATCGTATTTTTAAAGCCGATATCGCGGCCGACCAGGTGGCGGCGATTGTGCTGGAGCCGATTCAGGGGGAAGGCGGCTTTAACGTCGCCCCGCCTGAGTTTATGCAGGCGCTGCGCGCGCTGTGCGATACCCACGGCATTCTGCTGATTGCCGATGAAGTACAAACCGGCTTTGCGCGCACCGGCAAGCTGTTTGCGATGCAGCACTATGATGTGAAGCCTGACCTGATGACGATGGCTAAAAGCCTGGCCGGCGGTTTCCCGCTCTCCGGCGTGGTCGGTCGCGCCGAGGTGATGGATGCGCCTGCGCCGGGCGGTCTGGGCGGTACCTATGCCGGTAACCCGCTGGCGGTCGCGGCTGCGCACGCGGTGCTGGACGTGATTGAAGAAGAGCAACTGTGCCAGCGCGCTGAGCGCTTAGGCAGCCATCTGAAAGAAGTGCTGAATCAGGCGCGTCAAAGCTGCCCGGCCATTGCGGACGTACGCGGCCAGGGGTCGATGGTGGCGGTGGAGTTTAACGATCCGCAAACCGGCGAGCCGTCGGCGGAGATCACTCGTCAAATCCAGCAAAAAGCCCAGGAGAACGGTCTGCTGCTGCTGAGCTGCGGCGTCTACGGCAACGTCATTCGCTTCCTCTATCCGTTAACGATTCCGGATGCGCAGTTTACGAAGGCGCTGGATATTCTGGCCCGCGTGCTGAAGCCCTAGCTTTTCGCCCGGTCAGACTGCGGCGGCAGGGAAGCCGAAGAGAAACAGGATGCCGCGTTCTGGCCAGTCATGCTCAGCGTGAGTGGTTTATCACCCTGATATCACCTTTTTTCCGGCAGCGGATGTTGCCGGAATAAAACGGAAAATATTATGTCTGACAACTCCACCTTTTCTCCGGTTCTGACGAGCCGGGAGCGTACCGCTGTACCTGCAAAATCTCTGAGTTTCATTGAAGGCGTGTCGATGATCGTCGGCACCAATATCGGCGCTGGGGTGCTATCCATCGCCTATGCCTCCAGCAAAGCGGGCTTTCTGCCGCTGCTGTTTTGGCTGATCGTTGTCGGTAGCCTGACAACCGTTACGATGCTCTACGTCGCGGAGTCGACGCTGCGCACACGTAAGCATCTGCAGCTTAGCGGCCTGTCGCAGCGCTACGTCGGCCGCTTTGGCGCGCTGATGATGTTCCTCTCCGTTTGCGTCAACAGCGTCGGCGCGCTGACGGCTTATATGACCGGCAGCGGTAAACTCCTGCATTCGTTATTCGGCATCTCGCCGGCCCTCGGTAGCGCGCTGTTTTTTATTCCCGCGGCCGGAGTGCTTTATCTTGGCCTGAAGGCGATTGGCCGGGGTGAGAAATTCATTAGTATCGGCATGGTCGTCATGATCGCCATTCTTGTCGCCGCCACGTTGCTGCAAGAGACCGCCAGCGTGGGGTATTTACTCGACGGTAACTGGCTGTATATGGTGCCGGTATTTAACGTCGTCGCCTTCTGCTTCTCCGCGCAGTATATCGTGCCGGAAATGGCGCGCGGTTTCGCTGATAAACCGGAGAAACTGCCGAAGGCCATTATGGTAGGGATGCTGTTAACCTTTTGCCTGCTGGCGCTGGTCCCGCTTTCGGTGATTGCGTTAAGCGGGTTGGATAATATTTCTGATGTGGCGACCATTTCCTGGGGCAGGGCGCTCGGCGAGTGGGCTTTCTTCTCGGCAAATCTCTTTGCGCTCTGCGCGATGCTGACTTCCTATTGGGGACTGGGCGGAAGTTTCCTGACCAATATTTTCGATCAGTTTCGCCTGGGCAACGACGAGCAGCCGTTCAAACGCTTTAAGGTGCTGCTGGTGGTCGCCGTGCCGCCATTTATTCTGGCCTACAGCGGGATGGTGTCCTTCGTGAACGCGCTCTATTTTGCCGGGGTATTTAGCGGGGTGATTTTGTCCATCATGCCGATCCTTATCCTGAAAGGTTCGCGGCGGCAGGGGGATATCACTCCCGGCTGGACCTGCCCGGCGCTGATAACGCACCCGTTCATCCAGATCTTCATCGTATTGCTCTATCTTTGCAGCGCCGTCTACGCCATCGCTTCTGCCTTTGGCTATCTGCCCGCGGGCTGGTAGTCGCGTTGCTCATGCCACCGCGTTCGGTTTATTCCGGCGCGGGTTTTTATTTGTCACTTATCTGTTACATACTCCGCAATTTTATCGTTTCCAATTCTCCTGAATGACGGTATGTTTAGCATAGTGTGCTGCAAAAGCGCAGGCGGCAGACCCTAATCTAACTATCATATGCTTTTCTTATGTGTTTAATTAGAATAATGCGCTAATAAACAACATCACAACAAATGCAAAAACCATAATAATGGGGAGCCTCAGGATGAATATGAAGGGTAAAGCGTTACTGGCAGGATGTATTGCCTTAATCATGAGCGGTACGGCAATGGCCGAAGATATCAAAGTCGCCGTCGTTGGCGCGATGTCCGGTCCGGTAGCGCAGTACGGCGACCAGGAGTTTACTGGCGCTGAGCAGGCCATTGCCGATATCAACGCCAAAGGCGGCATAAAAGGCAATAAGCTGCAGATGGTAAAATACGACGACGCCTGTGACCCGAAACAAGCGGTTGCCGTCGCTAACAAAGTGATTAACGACGGTATCAAGTACGTTATCGGCCACCTGTGCTCTTCTTCCACTCAGCCGGCGTCTGATATCTATGAAGATGAAGGCGTGCTGATGATCACCCCGGCCGCCACCGCGCCGGAGCTGACGGCCCGCGGCTATCACCTGATTCTGCGCACTACCGGTCTGGATTCCGATCAGGGGCCAACCGCTGCCAAATACATCCTGGAAAAAGTGAAGCCGCAGCGCATCGCGATTGTCCACGACAAGCAGCAGTACGGCGAGGGCCTGGCCCGCGCGGTGCAGGACAACCTGAAGAAGGGCGGCGCCAACGTGGTGTTCTTTGACGGCATCACCGCCGGTGAGAAAGACTTCTCTACCCTGGTGGCGCGTCTGAAGAAAGAGAACATCGACTTCGTCTACTACGGCGGCTACCACCCGGAGATGGGGCAGATCCTGCGTCAGTCTCGCGCCGCTGGCCTGAAAACGCAGTTTATGGGGCCGGAAGGGGTAGCGAACGTGTCCCTGTCTAATATCGCGGGCGCTTCTGCGGAAGGTATGCTGGTGACTAAGCCGAAGAACTACGACCAGGTGCCGGCGAACAAACCGATTGTGGATGCGATCAAAGCGAAGAAACAGGATCCGAGCGGCGCGTTCGTGTGGACCACCTATGCCGCGCTGCAGTCGCTGCAGGCAGGTCTGAATCAGTCAGAAGATCCGGCTGAAATCGCCAAATATCTGAAAGGGGCTACGGTCGATACCGTAATGGGGCCGCTCACCTGGAACGAGAAGGGCGACCTGAAGGGCTTCGAGTTCGGCGTGTTTACCTGGCATGCTAATGGTACGGCGACCGACGCCAAATAATTTAACCTGCGCCTTTCACGCCGCAGAGGCGTTGTCTGCGCCCCTCAACCCCGGTCACTTACTGATGTAAGCTTCCGGGGTTGAGGGGCTTGACGCCTTTCTGCATCGCGAAATGCTGGGTTAAATAGACGAACACGCCCTGCTGACGCTTAGCTGAGTGGGCTACAGATTTGCAAACATCTGCGAGTCGGTAGCCCGGGTAAGGCGTTACGCCGCAATCCGGGAATATTCGGCCTTCTTTCGCCGATTTAGTGATTTTTTACCCAACCGCCGGTTTGCGCGCTAAAGTCCAGCGCCTGCATAAACGCCGCCATCACGCCGCGGTCTTCCACGCCGACATCCGCGATCCGCCAGCTGGTGATTTCTGGATTATCCTTTAGCGCTTGTTCCACTAAATATTGTCCGACGCCGCGACGGCGGGTCACTTCACGCACGCATAGCGCGCCGAGCTCGCCCTCAACGCCGTTCAGCGTTACGCGAACCGCTGCCAGCAGGCGCTCATTGAAGCGGGCGGCATAAATACGATGGCTCTCATCTAACGGCAGCGCCGCGAGATCCTGCGACGGCCAGATTTTACCTAAGTCGATGCGATCCTGATCGCTGAAGTGCTGTAAACGAATAATGGTCAGTTTCATACGCGAGGGTCCAGTCAAAACGGATGCGTTAGTGTATCCAAATTCCCCGCCGGGCGGAGCGCCCTTTTTTGCCTGTTCATCAGGGGATTCGTTTTCCTGGAAGGAGCAGGGTAGTGCAATTCATCATGGATCGAAAAATAAGCAGAATTTTAACCTGATATGTAGCGTTTTATTCCGCCTTATGTATCGTTATTTTATGCTGTTTACTGGACTTTTTTTGTTTATCTTCCAGCAAATACAGAATATTATCTTTGCTTAATCGCCTGAAAAATAGAGATTTTACTCTGGATTCAGGCAAAAAACATCGCTAAACCATTAAAGATAATGGTAAAAGTAGCGTTGTTTAATAAAAGCACAGAATGCTTTTTAACCATAAAAATACAAAATATTTACACCACATCACGAACGGGGTTCTGCAGCATGAAAAGGAACGCGAAAACGGTTATCGCGGGGTTAGTCGCACTGGCGATGTCCCAGGCGGCTTTTGCCAAAGATATTAAGGTCGCCGTTGTTGGCGCAATGTCTGGCCCGGTAGCCCAGTGGGGCGATATGGAATTCAACGGCGCGCGCCAGGCGATCAAAGATATTAACGCCCAGGGCGGCATCAAGGGCGATAAGCTGGTTGCCGTGGAGTACGATGACGCCTGCGACCCGAAACAGGCCGTTGCGGTGGCGAATAAAATCGTCAATGACGGTATTCAGTACGTTATCGGCCACCTGTGTTCTTCTTCCACTCAGCCGGCATCCGATATCTATGAAGATGAAGGCATTCTGATGATCTCCCCGGGAGCAACCAACCCGGAGCTGACCCAGCGCGGCTATCAGTACATCATGCGTACCGCCGGTCTGGACTCTTCGCAGGGGCCGACCGCCGCAAAATACATCATGGAAACCGTCAAACCGCAGCGTATTGCTATCATTCATGATAAGCAGCAGTACGGTGAAGGCCTGGCGCGTTCTGTCCAGGAGAGCCTGAAAAAAGGCGGCGCGAATATCGTCTTCTTCGACGGCATTACCGCCGGTGAAAAAGACTTCTCCGCGCTGCTGGCGCGCCTGAAAAAAGAGAATATCGACTTCGTTTACTACGGCGGCTACTACCCGGAAATGGGCCAGATGCTGCGCCAGGCGCGCTCCGTGGGCCTGAAAACCGTGTTTATGGGCCCGGAAGGCGTGGGTAACGCGTCGCTGTCCAACATCGCGGGCGATGCGGCGGAAGGCATGCTGGTCACGATGCCGAAACGCTATGACCAGGACCCGGCCAACAGCGCTATCGTTGACGCGCTCAAAGCAGAGAAGAAAGACCCGAGCGGTCCGTATGTCTGGATCACCTATGCCGCCGTGCAGTCTCTGGCGCAGGCGATGGACCGGGCCGCAAGCCAGGAGCCGCTGGATTTAATCAAAGATCTGAAAGCTCACGGCGCGAAAACCGTGATTGGGCCGCTGAATTGGGACGAAAAAGGCGATTTGAAGGGATTTGAGTTTGGTGTCTTCCAGTGGCACGCGGACGGGTCATCAACCCTCGCGAAATAAGCCATAAGACAAGTTATCCCACCGCCCGCGCAAAGCGGGCGGGTAGAAAAAGGTTACCTTATGTCCGAGCAGTTTCTCTATTTTCTGCAGCAGATGTTTAACGGCGTCACGCTGGGAAGCACCTACGCGCTGATTGCCATCGGCTATACCATGGTGTACGGCATTATCGGCATGATCAACTTCGCCCACGGCGAGGTCTATATGATTGGCAGCTACGTCTCCTTCATGATCATTGCCGCCCTGATGATGATGGGCATTGATACCAGCTGGCTGCTGGTTGCCGCCGGATTCGTCGGCGCTATCGTCATTGCCAGCGCCTACGGCTGGAGTATCGAACGCGTGGCCTACCGGCCCGTGCGCAGCTCCAAACGCCTGATTGCGCTGATCTCCGCCATCGGGATGTCCATCTTCCTGCAAAACTACGTCAGCCTGACGGAAGGTTCGCGCGATGTCGCGCTGCCAAGCCTGTTTAACGGCCAGTGGACGGTGGGCAGCAGCGACAACTTCTCCGCGACCATTACCACCATGCAGCTGGTTATCTGGGTGGTGACGTTTATCGCGATGCTGGCGCTGACGCTGTTTATCCGCTATTCCCGCATGGGGCGCGCCTGCCGCGCCTGCGCGGAAGATCTGAAAATGGCCAGCCTGCTCGGGATTAACACCGACCGCGTGATTGCGCTGACGTTTGTTATCGGCGCGGCAATGGCGGCGGTTGCCGGGGTTCTGCTCGGTCAGTTTTACGGCGTTATCAACCCGTACATCGGCTTTATGGCCGGGATGAAGGCCTTCACCGCGGCGGTTCTTGGCGGTATCGGCAGCATTCCTGGGGCGATGATCGGCGGGCTGATCCTCGGTATCGCCGAAGCGCTCTCTTCTGCCTATCTCAGCACGGAATATAAAGACGTGGTCTCCTTCGCGCTGCTGATCTTGGTTCTGCTGGTGATGCCTACCGGTATCCTGGGTCGTCCGGAGGTAGAAAAAGTATGAAACCGATGCATTTTGCGATGGCGCTGCTGTCCGCGGTGATGTTCTTTATTCTGGCGGGCGTCTTTATGGGCGTGCAGCTGGAGCTGGACGGCACCAAACTGGTGGTGGATACCGCCGCCGATATCCGCTGGCAGTGGATCTATATCGGTACCGCAGTGGTCTTCTTCTTCCAGCTGCTGCGTCCTGTTTTCCAGAAAACCATTAAGAACGTCTCCGGGCCGAAGTTTATTCTGCCGGCTATCGACGGTTCGACGGTAAAACAGAAGCTGTTCCTGATCGCCCTGCTGGTTATCGCCGTGGCGTGGCCGTTTATGGTGTCGCGCGGGACGGTGGATATCGCTACCCTGACGATGATCTATATCATCCTCGGCCTGGGACTTAACGTGGTGGTGGGGCTTTCCGGCCTGTTAGTGCTGGGCTACGGCGGCTTTTATGCCATCGGCGCCTATACCTTTGCGCTACTGAACCACTATTACGGCCTGGGGTTCTGGACCTGTCTGCCGCTGGCGGGGCTGGTGTCGGCGGCAGCGGGCTTCCTGCTTGGCTTCCCGGTCCTGCGTCTGCGCGGCGACTATCTGGCGATTGTCACGCTCGGCTTCGGCGAAATCGTGCGCATCCTGCTGCTTAACAACACCGAAATAACCGGCGGCCCGAACGGCATTAGCCAGATCCCAAAACCGACGCTCTTCGGCCTTGAATTTAGCCGCAGCGCCCGTGAAGGCGGCTGGGATACGTTCAGCAACTTCTTTGGCGTGAAGTACGACCCCTCCGATCGCGTCATTTTCCTCTACCTGGTCGCTCTGCTGCTGGTGGTGTTAAGTCTGTTCGTGATTAACCGCCTGCTGCGGATGCCGCTGGGCCGCGCGTGGGAAGCGCTGCGCGAAGATGAAATCGCCTGTCGCTCGCTGGGCCTCAGCCCGACGCGCATCAAGCTGACCGCTTTTACCATCAGCGCCGCGTTTGCCGGTTTTGCCGGCACCCTGTTCGCCGCCCGTCAGGGCTTCGTCAGCCCGGAATCCTTTACCTTCGCCGAGTCGGCCTTTGTGCTGGCGATTGTGGTTCTCGGCGGTATGGGTTCGCAGTTCGCGGTGATCCTGGCGGCGGTTCTGCTGGTAGTTTCGCGCGAGCTGATGCGTGATTTCAATGAATACAGCATGCTGATGCTGGGTGCGCTGATGGTACTGATGATGATCTGGCGTCCGCAGGGGCTTCTGCCGATGACCCGTCCACAGCTGAAGCTGAAAAATGGGCAGGCCAAAGAAGGAGAGCAGGCATGAGTCAGCCATTATTATCCGTAAACGGTCTGATGATGCGTTTTGGCGGCCTGCTGGCGGTCAACAACGTGTCGCTGGAGCTGCGCGAGCGGGAAATCGTTTCGCTTATCGGCCCTAACGGCGCGGGCAAAACCACCGTCTTCAACTGCCTGACCGGTTTCTATAAGCCAACCGGCGGCACCATTATGCTGCGCGACCAGCACCTGGAAGGGCTGCCGGGCCAGCAGATCGCCCGCATGGGCGTGGTGCGAACTTTCCAGCACGTGCGTCTGTTCCGCGAAATGACGGTGATTGAAAACCTGCTGGTGGCGCAGCATCAGCAGCTGAAAACCGGGGTTTTCTCCGGCCTGCTGAAGACGCCATCCTTCCGCCGCGCCCAGAGCGAGGCGCTCGATCGCGCCGCGACCTGGCTTGAGCGTATCGGCCTGCTTGAACACGCCAACCGTCAGGCCAGCAACCTGGCCTACGGCGACCAGCGTCGTCTGGAGATTGCCCGCTGTATGGTGACTCAGCCGGAAATCCTGATGCTGGATGAACCGGCGGCGGGGCTGAACCCGAAAGAGACCAAAGAGCTGGACGAACTGATCGCCGAGCTGCGCAGCCATCACAACACCACTATCCTGCTGATTGAGCACGACATGAAGCTGGTGATGGGCATTTCCGACCGTATTTACGTGGTAAACCAGGGCACGCCGCTGGCCAACGGTACGCCGGAAGAGATCCGCAACAACCCGGACGTGATCCGCGCATACCTTGGTGAGGCATAAGATGGAAAAAGTGATGTTATCTTTTGACAACGTCAGCGCGCACTACGGCAAGATCCAGGCGCTGCACAACGTCAGCCTGCATATCAATCAGGGAGAGATTGTCACCCTGATTGGCGCGAACGGCGCGGGGAAAACCACCCTGCTGGGCACCCTGTGCGGCGACCCGCGCGCCTCCAGCGGACGCGTGGTGTTCGACGGTAAAGATATTACCGACTGGCAGACGGCGAAAATCATGCGCGAAGCGGTGGCGATTGTACCGGAAGGGCGTCGCGTCTTCTCGCGGATGACGGTGGAAGAGAACCTGGCGATGGGCGGTTTCTTTGCCGACCGCGACCAGTTCCAGACCCGCATCAAGTGGGTCTATGAGCTGTTTCCGCGCCTGCATGAGCGTCGGGTTCAGCGGGCGGGCACCATGTCCGGCGGCGAGCAGCAGATGCTGGCCATCGGTCGCGCGCTAATGAGCCAGCCGCGCCTGCTGCTGTTGGATGAGCCTTCGCTCGGTCTGGCGCCGATCATCATTCAGCAAATCTTCGACACCATTGAACAGCTGCGCGAGCAGGGGATGACCATCTTCCTCGTCGAGCAGAACGCCAACCAGGCGCTGAAGCTGGCCGACCGCGGCTACGTGCTGGAAAACGGCCACGTGGTGCTGGAGGATACCGGCGACGCGCTGCTGGCGAATGAAGCGGTACGTAGCGCCTATCTGGGCGGCTAGTGAAGTCAAAACGCCCGGCGTCTGCCGGGCGTTTTGCTGGATTCCTACAGCTCCAGAGAGCGCTTCCACAACATAAAATCATACTGTTCGAGCGCATCCGCTTTGGTGCGCCAGGTTCCGCTGGCGGTGGCGATGATTTTCTCAAACAGGCCGTCGGCGATGTCCGCCAGCGGCGTACCTTCGATAATCGGCCCGCAGTCATAATCGATAATGTCCGGCATCTTTTTCGCCAGCGCGGAGTTGGTTGAAACCTTAAGCACCGGCACGATGGGGTTTCCCGTCGGCGTACCTAACCCGGTTGAGAAGATCACCACGTTGCACCCCGCCGCGACCAGGCCCGTTACCGCATCCACATCGTTGCCCGGCGTACAGACCAGCGAAAGGCCGCTTTCTCCCATCGGTTCGGCATAGTCGCATACCGCGCTTACCGGCGCCCTGCCGCCTTTTTTCGCCGCGCCGGCGGATTTGATAGCGTCAGTGATCAGCCCATCGGCAATGTTTCCCGGGCTGGGATTATCGGCGATGGTGGTGCCGAAGAAGTTCGCGACATGCTCATAGTTTTTCATCAGCGACAGAAACTTCTCTTTCAGCTCGCGGGTCGTGCAGCGCTGAACGATATCCCCTTCCGCGCCGCACAGCTCGGGGAATTCCGCCAGCCCCGACGCGCCGCCGAGGGCGACAAGACGATCTGAAACCTCACCCATCGCCGGGTTTGCGCTGATCCCCGAGAAACCGTCGGAGGCGCCGCACTTCACGCCGATTTTGAGCCGGGAGAGTGGGACGTTCTGCCGCTCGGCGACGGGGGCTTCGCGGATCGCGTTATAGGTTTCGGTCAACGCATCCTGCATCATTTTTTCTTCGCTACTCCAGTCCTGCTGCCTGAAATAAATAATCGGTTTGCTGAAGTTCGGGTTGCGCTTCGCCAGCGCGGCCTTGAAATCGACAATTCGCGCTTTTTCACAGCCGAGGGCAAAGACCGTCACCCCAAGAACGTTGGGATGATCGGAATAGGCGGCCAGCACGTCGCACATGGTCATGCTGTCCGAGGTGGCGCCGCCGCAGCCGGAGTTGACGGTAATACAGCGGATACCGTCAAGATGCGGGAAGGGCAGATGCCGGGTATCGTTTAAGGCCCCCGCCGAGGTCACCTGGCGAGCAAAATTTTTCAGGCCGTTATTGGCGTAGCCGAGAGCGTCGTTTAATGCGTCGGTGACGCGCTGAACGTTGCGGTTTTCACAGAATACCAGCGGAATGACCAGCCAGTAGTTCGCGGTGGCGACCCGGCCATCTTCACGAACGATCCCCTTAAACGTCCGCTGCTGCCAGGCGAACACATCGGGCTGCTGCCAGTCATAAGGCGCGACGTCGTTAAGCGAAACCGGGGCCGCGTAGTGTTTGATATTGTCGGTAGTGATGGCTTCGCCGCGGGCAATGGGCCGCGTCGCTTTGCCGACCGGTACGCCGTACAGCGAAACGATATCGCCGGGCGCAATATCCTCGGTGGCGAATTTATGCTTGGCTTTGACATCGCTACGCAGAACGTAGGCTTCATCGTTCCAGTTTACCTGCTGCTCTTTGCGTAAGTCCTGCAGCGCAACGATCAGGTTATCGGTAGGGTCAATTTTTAAGATGGTCTGCATGTTATTTATCCTTTGTTATACGCGCGTCAGGACTTAGTGATGGGGGACCGCGACGCCGTTTGTCGCTTTTCTTCCCGCGAGGGCGGCAATCAGCAGCGCACAGCAGACGGTGATAAGCGACAAGGCGACCAGCCCCGCCGAATCGTTGCCGAAGAAGGCATCGACCTCAACGCGAATCAGCGGCGCGAGGAAGCTGCAAAATGCGCCCATGGTGGTGCAAAAGCCGATACTGGCGGCCAGCGCTGAGCCTGACACAATCTGCGCCGGGAAAGTCCAGAAGATAGGTTGCACGGAGAGGAAGCCGATGGCCGACAGCGAGAGCGCGGCAATGGCGAGTACCGGGCCGGACCAGGCGGAAACAAACAGCCCCAGCGCCGCAGCCAGCATACAGATGACCGAAATCAGTACCCGGCGGGCCGGCATTTTGTCCGCCAGACGCGGAATGTAATAGACGCCGACGGCGGAGCAGGCCCAGGGAATGGCGGCGACCAGCGACTCCTTAAAGCCGAGCGTGGAGCCCATTAGCGAGGCGACTTGCGAAGGCAGGAAGAACATCAGCCCGTAAACGCTGATCTGGATGGTGCCGTAGATCAGCGCCAGGTGCCAGACTTTCAGGCTTTTCAGCGCGGTGCCGACGTTGCTGGTTTCCGTCTGCCGCTGCTCCTGCTGAAGCTGGGCAATCAGCGCCTTTTTCTCTTCGTCGTTGAGGAAGCGCGCTTTGGCTGGCGTATCGTCAAGCCAGAACCAGGCGAAGATCCCCATGATGACCGCCGGAATGCCTTCGATAAAGAACATCCAGAACCAGCCGGGCCTGCCGAGGAAGCCGTGCAT
Source organism: Klebsiella sp. M5al (assembly GCF_002090195.1). NCBI lineage: Bacteria > Pseudomonadati > Pseudomonadota > Gammaproteobacteria > Enterobacterales > Enterobacteriaceae > Klebsiella > Klebsiella sp. M5al. Next base: position 5,448,142 of record NZ_CP020657.1, on the reverse strand, counting down.
TTCCAGAAGCGCCCCGGAGATAGGCGAGCCTAAGGTTAACGCCAGCGGTACGCCGAGCACGAAGATACCGACGACGGAGGCGCGAACTTTATTGGGAAAGTAGATGGAGGCCAGCAGCAGGATACCGGGATAAAAACCGGCTTCGCCTAATCCCAGTAAAAAGCGCAGGACGATAAACTGGGTTTCCGTCTGCACCAGCCCGGTAAGGGCAGAGAGGACGCCCCACAGCACGGTGGTGATACTTAACCATTTCTGCGCGCCGATTTTATTGAGGATCAGGTTGGCGGGGATGCCAAACAGCGCATAGGCGGCGAAAAAGATCCCCGCGCCGAGGGCAAAAGCGGAATTGGAGAGCCCAATATCCACCTGCATCGCCTCTTTGGCGAATCCCACGTTCACCCTGTCGATAAAGGCGATGAAGTACAAAATAAACATCAGCGGCACCAGACGCTTCCATGATTTGGTAATCGCTGAATTGAGGGCCGGATTATCGTAAGCTGTGATGGTTTTCATAATACCTCCACGTAGGGGTCAGGCATTAATTTCAATACCCGCACGGGAAAGTATCCGCTGAATACTTTCGGTCTGGCAGGTGGCGAGCGAGCTAAACGGTGGCGTGCAGCGGTCGGACTGAATAATTCCGCGCAGCTGTAATGCTTTTTTAAATGTTGGAATGAACGGATCGTTAACCGCGTAAATATCCATTAACCCATCCACTTTTTGTTGATACCGCCTAATTTGCGGTAAATCGTTATCGCTAAATGCCTGCATCCAGTCGCGGAATAGCTCAGGGCAAATATTGGATAACCCGCCGATACATCCATTGCCTCCTGACAGGACATTGTGCGCGAAGTTATTGTCATAACCGGCGTAGACTTCAAAATACGGCAGCTCAGATTTTACCTGGCGAATCACCTGCGACGTATGATTGGTGTCCGGAATAGTATCTTTAAGACCGATAATGTTTGGGAACTCTCTGGCGAGTCGTAAACAGACCTCCGGCGAGACGGAATAGCCGGTGCGCTCCGGAAAGTTATAGATGAATATTTTGGCGGCGGTGCGGCGAGCAATCTGGCTATAAAAGGTATAAATGCCTTCATCCGTCAGGCGGAAGTACCACGGGCTGATAATCATGACGCCATCCAGCCCGCACTCATCAGCGTAGTTTGCCAGCTCTACGCATTCGTCAATATCCATGCGGCTGGCTCCCGCATAGGCCTTTATTCCCTGACGGGGGAATTCTGCCGCCATTTGAATTATCTGACGTGATGTTTTCATATCCAGCGAGAAAAACTCGCCGGTACTGCCCATGACGACAAATCCCGATACGCTGTTTTTAATGAAATCGTACAGGCGAAAGTTTCCGTCAGGATCCAGCCTGCCCTGCTCATCAAAAACCGTTATTGCCGGGGTGATATAACGACTTTGCATATTTAACCTCTTTGTTTGTTCGTATATACAAACTGTGTTTGTATTTGCGATTAGGCATAAGTAAACATGCCCTCGACGTGAAGTCAAATGACGCAAAAGACGTATGGGTGATTGGTTAAATCAATGAATAGACGGGGAATTATGCAGAAGAATCGGGCGCCGCGGTGGATCATTAAATATCGGTATTGTGTGGGTAATCACAATTACGCTGGCGCCGTTGGCGAATAAATCAGTAATTTTTGATATCCGGCAGCTTGTTGAGCACGCTCTCAATACGACCCTTTGCCTCTTTTAACGCGCGAATGACCTGCTGCGTTTTCTCATCGCTGGCGCGGAAAGAGGGCAAGGAGACGCTGATCGCCGCCAGAATGACGCCTTTCTGCAGCAGCGGCACCGCGAAGCAAATAGTGTCATCGTTGATTTCCCGATCGTCCATGGCATAACCGCTGGCGGCGACCCGTTCCAGCTGCTGGCGAAGCTGAGCCATATTGGTCACGCTGCGGGCGGTAACGGAGGGAAAACCCTGCGGATAGAGCTCGAGAATCTCTTCGTCGCGGTGCTTATGCAGCAGCGCTTTGCCCAGCGCAGAGCAGATCGCCGGAAGGCGAGTCCCTACCTTAGAGACCAGCTGCACGGTTTGGTCGCCCTGGACTTTATCAACATAGAGCACCCAGGCGTCATCCAGAATGCCGAGCTGACAAACTTCATTGCATTCGTTGACCACCGCGTGCATTTCGCTATTGATCGTTTTCAGCCAGAACTCTTTTTCCACCGTTGAGCTGGCCAGCACCGCGCATGAGATACCCAGCGTGTAAATACCGTTGCGATCGTCGTGGCTGATATATTTCCGGTACTGCAGTGATTTGAGGATCGGGAAAATGGTTCCCTTTGAAATATCCGTCTTGAGCGATAGCTCGGAAAGCGTCATTCCGTCCGCGTTGGCTAAGGTTTCCAGAATGAGTAAAACGCGCTCGGTAGGTTTATGCAGCGTCTTCATATTTTTCCTTGTGACGGCTCGCCGGAGAGTGCTCTTTAACGAACCCTATTTAACTACAGATCCCTGATTATCTGTAGTCTGCGCGGGCGCTCTTTTTCGCTTTGCCATTTCCCTGCCACTTTTTTTTCACCGTTTCATCATGTTTTTGCCAATTTATTGTAATATTTTTGTAATGCAATAGTTATTTTTCTGTCATTCGAGCATGTCATGTTACCCCCGCGAACATAAAACGCGTGAAATCGCGCATCCGGAACAACAAGAGAGATAACCGATGATATCGTTACGACATACAGCTTTAGGACTGGCGCTCAGCCTGGCATTTGCCGGACAAGCCCTGGCGGTAACCACTATCCCGTTCTGGCATTCGATGGAAGGGGAGTTGGGGAAAGAAGTTGATTCACTGGCGCAACGTTTCAACGCAGCCAACCCGGACTACAAAATTGTTCCGGTATACAAAGGCAACTACGAACAGAGCCTGAGCGCCGGCATCGCCGCCTTCCGTACCGGCAACGCGCCGGCTATTCTGCAGGTTTATGAGGTCGGCACCGCGACGATGATGGCCTCTAAGGCGATAAAGCCGGTCTATCAGGTGTTCAGCGATGCGGGCATTCAGTTTGATGAAACGCAGTTCGTGCCTACCGTCTCCGGTTATTACACCGACTCCAAAACCGGCCATCTGCTCTCCCAGCCGTTTAACAGCTCCACGCCGGTGCTGTACTACAACAAAGACGCCTTTAAAAAAGCCGGTTTAGACCCGGAACAGCCGCCGAAAACCTGGCAGGATCTGGCGGCGTATACCGCGAAGCTGAAGGCCGCCGGGATGAAGTGCGGCTACGCCAGCGGCTGGCAGGGCTGGATCCAGATTGAAAACTTCAGCGCCTGGCACGGCCTGCCGGTCGCCACTAAAAACAACGGCTTCGACGGTACCGATGCGGTACTGGAGTTCAACAAGCCAGAGCAGGTGAAGCATATCGCCCTGCTCGCAGAGCTGAACAAGAAAGGCGACTTCAGCTACTTTGGGCGCAAAGACGAGTCAACCGAGAAGTTCTATAACGGCGACTGCGCCATCACCACCGCTTCCTCCGGCTCGCTGGCGGATATCCGTCAGTATGCGAAGTTCAACTATGGCGTAGGCATGATGCCGTACGACGCCGACGTGAAGGGTGCGCCGCAAAACGCCATTATCGGCGGGGCCAGCCTGTGGGTGATGCAGGGTAAAGACAAAGAAACCTATACCGGGGTCGCCAAATTCCTCGATTTCCTGACTAAGCCGGAAAATGCCGCCGAATGGCATCAGAAAACCGGCTATCTGCCGATTACCACCGCCGCTTACAACCTGACCCGCGAACAGGGTTTCTATGATAAGAACCCCGGCGCCGATATCGCGACGCGCCAGATGCTGAACAAGCCGCCGCTGCCGTTCACCAAAGGTCTGCGCCTGGGCAATATGCCGCAGATCCGCACCATCGTTGATGAAGAACTGGAAAGCGTATGGACCGGTAAGAAAACGCCTCAGCAGGCGCTGGACGCGGCCGTTGAGCGCGGTAATCAGCTGCTGCGCCGTTTCGAGCAGTCAACGAAGTCGTAATCTTATAGCCAGCCCCTCACCCTCTCCCCGCCGGGGAGAGGGGATCGCCCGGAGCCGTCTTTTCACCCTCATCCGTTTAGGGAGAGGGCCGGGATGAGGGGAAACCAACTCAGAGTTTAACTATGTCATCATCCCGTCCGGTGTTCCGCTCGCGTTGGCTGCCCTATCTGCTGGTCGCGCCGCAGCTGGTCATCACCGTCATCTTTTTTATCTGGCCCGCGGGCGAAGCGCTGTGGTATTCGCTGCAGAGCGTCGATCCGTTTGGGCTCTCCAGCCAGTTTGTCGGCCTGGATAACTTTTTAGCCCTCTTCCAGGACCCGTACTACCTGGACTCCTTCTGGACCACCATTAAGTTCAGCACGATGGTTACCGTCAGCGGCCTGCTGATCTCGCTATTTTTCGCCGCGCTGGTGGATTACGTGGTGCGCGGCAGCCGTTTCTATCAGACGCTGATGCTGCTGCCCTATGCCGTTGCGCCCGCGGTGGCGGCGGTGCTGTGGATCTTCTTGTTCAACCCCGGCCGCGGGCTAATTACCCATCTCCTCGGTGAGATGGGCTACGACTGGAACCACGCGCAGAACAGCGGCCAGGCGATGTTCCTCGTGGTTTTCGCCTCGGTGTGGAAGCAGATTAGTTACAACTTCCTGTTCTTCTTCGCCGCGCTGCAATCGATTCCTCGCTCGCTGGTAGAAGCCGCCGCCATTGACGGCGCCGGCCCGGTTCGCCGCTTCTTCAGGCTGGCGTTGCCGCTGATCGCCCCGGTGAGCTTTTTTCTGCTGGTGGTCAATCTGGTGTACGCCTTCTTTGATACCTTCCCGGTTATCGATGCCGCAACCGGCGGCGGGCCGGTTCAGGCGACGACGACGCTGATTTATAAGATCTATCGTGAAGGTTTTGCCGGGCTCGACCTTTCCGCTTCCGCCGCCCAGTCGGTGGTGCTGATGTTCCTCGTCATTATTCTGACGGTGGTGCAGTTCCGCTACGTTGAAAGAAAGGTGCGCTACCAATGATTGAGAACCGTCGCGGGCTGACGATTTTCAGCCACACCATGCTGATTTTAGGGATTGCGGTCATTCTGTTCCCGCTGTACGTCGCCTTTGTCGCGGCGACGCTGGACAGTAAAGCGGTCTTTGACACGCCGATGACGCTGATCCCCGGCGGGCATCTGCTCGAAAACATGAAATTTATCTGGGTGAACGGCGTAGGAGCCAACAGTGCGCCGTTCTGGCTGATGATGCTCAACAGCTTCATCATGGCCTTCGGCATTACGGTGGGTAAAATTACGGTCTCGATGCTCTCCGCTTTCGCCATCGTCTGGTTTCGTTTTCCGCTGCGCAATCTGTTCTTCTGGATGATCTTTATCACGCTGATGCTGCCGGTTGAGGTGCGTATTTTCCCGACGGTGGAAGTGATCGCCAACCTGAAAATGCTCGACAGCTATGCCGGGCTTACGTTGCCGCTGATGGCCTCGGCCACCGCGACCTTCCTGTTTCGCCAGTTCTTTATGACCCTGCCGGACGAGCTGATTGAAGCGGCGCGTATCGATGGCGCGTCGCCGATGCGCTTCTTCCGCGACATCGTGCTGCAGCTGTCGAAAACCAACCTGGCGGCGCTGTTCGTCATCACCTTTATCTACGGCTGGAACCAGTATCTGTGGCCGCTGCTGATCATTACCGACGTGAATCTCGGCACGGCGGTCGCGGGCATCAAAGGGATGATCGCCATCGGCCAGGGCACCACGCAGTGGAATCAGGTGATGGCGGCGATGCTGCTCACGCTGATTCCTCCGGTTGTCATCGTTTTAGCCATGCAGCGCGCGTTTGTGCGTGGTTTAGTGGATAGTGAGAAATAAAATGGCAGGACTTAAGCTACAGGCAGTAACCAAAAGCTGGGATGGCAAAACCCAGGTGATCCAACCGTTGACGCTGGACGTCGCGGACGGCGAATTTATTGTGATGGTGGGCCCCTCGGGCTGCGGAAAATCAACTCTGCTGCGCATGGTGGCGGGTCTGGAGCGGGTCACCAGCGGCGATATCTGGATCGACCGCAAGCGCGTCACCGAAATGGAGCCGAAAGATCGCGGCATTGCGATGGTGTTCCAGAACTACGCCCTCTATCCGCATATGAGCGTGGAAGAGAATATGGCGTGGGGCCTGAAAATTCGCGGTTTGGGTAAAGGATTAATTGCTGAGCGCGTCCAGGAGGCGGCGCGCATTCTGGAGCTGGATGGCCTGCTGAAGCGCCGTCCGCGCGAGCTTTCCGGCGGGCAGCGCCAGCGCGTGGCGATGGGGCGGGCTATCGTACGCGACCCGGCGGTATTTCTGTTTGATGAGCCGCTCTCCAACCTTGATGCGAAACTGCGCGTGCAGATGCGTCTTGAACTGCAGCACCTGCATCGTCGGCTGAAAACCACCTCGCTGTACGTGACCCACGATCAGGTGGAGGCGATGACCCTCGCGCAGCGGGTGATGGTGATGAATAAAGGCGTTGCCGAGCAGATTGGCACACCGGTTGAGGTCTACGAAAAACCGGCCAGCCGCTTTGTGGCGAGCTTTATCGGCAGCCCGGCAATGAACCTGCTGGAAGGCCGGGTCAGCGACGACGGTAGCCGCTTCGAGCTTGCAGGCGGGATGCTTTTACCGATCAACAGCGAACATCGCCGCTATGCCGGGCGTAAGATGACGCTGGGTATCCGTCCGGAACATTTTGCATTAAGCTCCCAGGCGGAAGGTGGCGTACCGCTGGTGATGGATACGCTGGAAATTTTAGGCGCCGATAACCTCGCCCACGGGCGCTGGGGTGAGCAGAAGCTGGTGGTCCGGCTGCCGCACCAGCAGCGACCGCAGGCGGGCAGTACCCTGTGGCTGCATCTGCCGCAGGAAAGTCTGCACCTTTTTGATAGTGAAACAGGACAACGCGCATGAGTCACTGGCCTTATCCCCCTATCGTCGCCCACCGCGGCGGCGGTAAACTGGCCCCGGAAAATACCCTGGCGGCTATCGATACCGGCGCTCGTTACGGCCATACGATGATTGAGTTTGATGCGAAGTTATCGAAAGACGGGCAGATTTTTTTACTGCACGACGACAATCTCGAACGCACCAGCAACGGCTGGGGCGTGGCGGGCGATCTGACGTGGAGCGATCTGCTGAAAGTGGATGCCGGCAGCTGGTACAGCGGCGAGTTCAAAGGCGAGCCGCTGCCGCTGCTGAGCGAGGTCGCGGACCGCTGCCGTCTGCACGGCATGATGGCGAATATCGAAATTAAACCGACCACTGGTACCGGTCCGCTGACCGGTAAAGCGGTAGCGCTGGCGGCGCGTGAGCTCTGGCAGGGCATGACCCCGCCGCTACTCTCGTCGTTTGAAATCGATGCCCTGGAAGCCGCGCGGGAAGCCGCCCCCGAGCTGCCGCGCGGGCTGCTGCTGGATGAGTGGCGGAACGATTGGCGCGAACTGACCGCGCGCCTCGGCTGCATCTCTCTTCATCTCAACCATAAGCTGCTGGATGAAGCGCGCGTGGCGAGCCTGAAGGCCGCGGGCCTGCATATTCTGGTGTATACCGTTAACAAACCGCAGCGCGCCGCCGAGCTGCTGCGTTGGGGCGTGGACAGCATCTGCACCGATGCGATTGACGTCATCGGCCCCAACTTCCCGGCGTAATCTGCGCCTGCGTCAGGCGGCCCTTACGGGGTCGTCTGGCGCTGCAGCATCCCACCGTTGGTGTTTGGCAGAGGCTGCTGCCGGTTCAGGTTGTCATTCTGCTGTACCCGCTGCCGGTCGTTATTCAACTGCGTCTGCAGATGCTGCTGCTGCGCGCGCGACTGGTTCTGAATACTCTGTTTCAGATTGTTTTGCTGCTGCATTTGCTGGGTTTGCATCTGATTTTGCATCCGCTGCTGGCTGGGCACCACGTACCCCGGCTGATTGGGGTTATTGTCGATATTGATCGGCTGCGCCAGGACGCTCAGCGGCAGCAGCGCCGCCAGATATAACATAGCTTTCATTGTTCTCTCCTCCCTTTCATGGGATCTCTTAAGTTTACCCTCTTTCCGGCACAACAATGATTTTTTAAGACTTATCATCCAGGATTATGGGTAAATAAAAACATCATTCAGGAGTATGACAATGATAAAAACAACGTTCTGGCGTCAGGTGGTTATCGCTGCGTTGCTGGCGGGCGGCAGTTTTACCGTCGCGGCAAATCCCGCTCCTCCGCCGGTGTCTTATGGTGTAGAGGAAGATGTTTTTCATCCGGTCCGCGCTCAGCAGGGGATGGTGGCCTCGGTGGACGCGCTGGCAACGAAGGTCGGCGTGGATATTCTGCGTCAGGGCGGCAACGCGGTGGATGCCGCCGTGGCGGTGGGCTACGCGCTGGCGGTTACCCATCCGCAGGCCGGTAATATCGGCGGCGGCGGCTTTATGATGCTGCGTACCAAAGACGGTAATACCACGGCGATCGACTTCCGCGAGATGGCGCCGGAACAGGCTACCCGCGATATGTTTCTCGACGACCAGGGCAACCCGGACAGTAAGAAATCGCTGACCTCGCATCTGGCTTCCGGTACGCCGGGTACCGTGGCCGGCTTCTCCCTGGCGCTGGAGAAATACGGCACGATGCCGCTCAACAAAGTGATTCGCCCGGCGATTAAGCTGGCCGAAGAGGGCTTCACGGTCAACGATGCGCTGGCCGATGACTTGAAAACCTACGGTAGCGAAGTGATCCCCGACCATGCCAACAGCCGGGCTATCTTCTGGAAAAACGGCGAGCCGCTGAAAAAGGGCGATAAGCTGGTGCAAAAACAACTGGGGAAAAGCCTGGAACTGATTGCCGAGCTGGGACCGGACGCGTTCTATAAAGGCGTGATTGCCGACCAGATTGCCGCTGAGATGAAGAATCACGGCGGGCTTATCACCAAAGCGGACCTGGCGAATTACAAAGCGGTCGAACGTATGCCGGTGAGCGGCGAATATCGCGGCTACCAGGTGTTCTCAATGCCGCCGCCTTCATCCGGCGGCATTCATATCGTGCAGATCCTGAATATCCTGGAAAACTTCGATATGCATAAGTACGGCTTCGGCAGCGCCGATGCCATGCAGGTGATGGCGGAAGCTGAAAAACACGCCTATGCCGACCGTTCGGAATACCTTGGCGATCCGGACTTCGTCAAAGTGCCGTGGCAGGCGCTGACCAGCAAAGCGTACGCCAAATCGATTGCTGAACAGATTGATATCAATAAAGCGAAGCCGTCGAGCCAGATCCGTCCCGGCAAGCTGGCGCCGTACGAAAGCAATCAGACCACCCATTTCTCGGTGGTGGATAAAGACGGTAACGCCGTTGCGGTGACCTATACGCTGAATACGACCTTTGGCACCGGCATCGTGGCGGGGAACTCCGGCATTCTGCTGAATAATCAGATGGATGATTTCTCGGCTAAACCCGGCGTGCCGAACGTCTACGGGCTGGTGGGCGGTGACGCCAACGCCGTCGAGCCGAAAAAGCGCCCGCTGTCGTCGATGTCGCCAACGATTGTGGTGAAAGATGGCAAAACCTGGCTGGTAACCGGTAGTCCCGGAGGCAGCCGCATAATCACTACCGTACTGCAGATGGTGGTGAATACCATCGATTTTGGAATGAACGTCGCGGAAGCCACTAACGCCCCGCGCTTCCATCATCAATGGCTGCCGGATGAACTGCGGGTGGAGAAGGGATTCAGCCCGGATACGCTGAAGCTGCTGGAGAGCAAGGGGCAGAAAGTGGCGGTGAAAGAGGCGATGGGCAGCACTCAGAGTATTATGGTTGGCCCGGACGGCACGCTGTACGGCGCATCCGATCCGCGTTCCCCGGATGATTTAACGGCAGGGTATTAGGTTTACCCTCACTCCGACCCTCTCCCTGCCGGGAGAGGGTTAGTTGAGCGTCACCCCTTCAGCCGCGCCATAAAGTAGGCATCGACATATTCGCCGTTGCGCAGGGCGTATTTCTTGCCGGTCCCTTCGACAATAAAGCCAAATTTGCGGTAAAGCGCTACCGCGGAGGGATTATCCGTAAACACGGTTAACTCGATACGATCGACGCGCAGCCAGTTATCACAGAGATTAATCATCTCGCGCATCAGCGCGCTGCCTACCCCACGACCGTGCGCCTGCGCGGCAACGCTAACGCCGAAGGTCGCGACGTGACTGCGGCGAGGATTGGGCTCCACGCTGAGCTTAAGATGGCCCACCACCTGTTCGTCGATTGTCGCGACCAGATGACGGCTACCGGGTTTCGGTTGCAGGCGTTCCTGCCACATTTCCATAGAAGGATGAGGAAGCTGTAGCGTGTCGTGATAGACCTCCGGAAGCGCAGTCATCTGGCGTAAAGGTTCCGCATCCCGTGGCTCGGCGTGGCGTATCACTATGTCGCTCATTCTTCATTTTCCTTTTTGGGTTAATCGTCCCTTTAAACATCACTGACTTTAAAAAAGGGATCAACGACTATTTTTTGCAAAAAGGAGTAGACAAGTGCGAATGAGAATGATTATTATTGCTCTGCATTCAGGGAGACCCTTGCGGAAAGCCTGAAAGCACGACATTGCTCACATTGCTTCCAGTATTACTTTAGCCAGCCGGGTGCTGGCTTTTTTTTGCTTTTTTTCCGCCGCGCCCGGATGGCTGCTACTGCGCCTCAATCTTATCTTTAGTTTCAATAGCGGTATCCGCGATAAACCCCACGACGTTGCTCTTATCTGCCGCCGGCAGCAGTTCTGCCTGGCCGGAAAAAACACCGCCCTTTTTGATGGTCAGCGTGCGGTAGGCCAACGTGCCGGTAACGTTGCCGTTCTTATCGATTTCAATCGTCTCGCTGCGGCACTGGCCGATGACGCAGCCGTCGATAACCAGCTCGCGGCAGGTGATATTCCCCTCTACCAGACCGCCGGTCATGATCTTAATTTGACTCTCGCGCGCGTCGATATTGCCGCTTACGGTGCCGTAAATATCGACGTCTCCCTCGGCGATAATGTTTCCGTCAAAGCGGATACCGCTGGCGATAACCGTGGTGGCCGGTTTTCGGGCCACGGCGGATGGAGATTCACCGTTGAGTACCGCTGTATTCACCGCCGGTGGCGTAGCTTCAATGATTTTGTTTTTTTTAAACATATGGTTAATCCGCTGATATTGAAAATGAAAAACGAAGGAGGATAAGGAGAAAGAGCCCGATAGCCAGGCCAGATACGTGGATTCGAAGCACCAGGCCATCAGGCCAAGCAGCCAAAAGAGAAGGGCGCTATTTAAGGCGATATATTTGCTTTCCATGCGAACGAGATGGCTACTCCTTTAGTCATCGTATTTTGGGAAACGGTGGGCGCGCTGGATAAAAAACGTTCTTTTCCCGAGGGGTCCTCTTATCCAGAATTTAGCCTGCAGGGTCAATAAATTTGCGCGCTAAATTTAACATTTAAGAATTTGTCACACTCATTGAAGGGGTTAAGTTTGCAGCCAGCTTGCGCTATGGTTAACAGCAGAGACCTTAAATAAGGATAGCGTTATGACTTTGCACTGCGCATTTATTGGATTTGGCAAAAGCACCACCCGCTACCATCTTCCCTATGTCCTGCATCGAAAAGACCGCTGGCACGTGGCGCATATCTATCGCCGCAGCGCAAAGCCGGAAGAACAGGCACCGCAGTATTCGCACATCCACTTCACCAGCGACCTCGACGAAGTGCTTAACGACCCGCAGGTCAAACTGGTGATTGTCTGCACCCACGCGGACAGCCATTTTGCCTATGCGAAACGAGCGCTGGAGGCGGGCAAAAATGTGCTGGTTGAAAAGCCCTTTACCCCGACGCTTGAGGAGGCAAAAACGCTATTCGCCCTGGCGAAAAGCAAGGGACTGACGGTCACGCCGTACCAGAATCGTCGTTTCGACTCCTGCTTCCTGACCACTAAGAAAGTGATTGAGAGCGGAAAGCTTGGCGAGATCGTCGAGATTGAAAACCATTTCGACAACTATCGTCCGGTAGATGGAGGGAAGCCCGGGCTGCCTCAGGACGGCACGTTTTACGGCCTGGGCGTCCATACCCTGGACCAAATTATCTCCCTGTTCGGTCGCCCGCACCATGTCTCTTACGACATCCGTAGCCTGCGCAACAAAGCCAACCCGGACGATACCTTTGAGGCCCAGCTGTTCTACGGCAACCTGAAGGCGATTGTCAAAACCAGCCATCTGGTGAAGCTGCCCTACCCAAAATTCATCGTCCATGGCCATAAAGGTTCGTTTATTAAATACGGTATCGACCAGCAGGAGACCAGCCTGAAGGCCAATATTATGCCGGGCGAGCCGGGATTCGGCGCGGATGAGACGGTTGGCCTGCTGGAGTACGTCAATGAGGCGGGTGAAACCGTACGGGAAGAGATCCCGCTTGAAAGCGGCGACTATGGGCGGGTCTATGATTCGCTGTATGAAACCCTGGTTAACGGTCAGCCAAATTTCGTCAAGGAATCTGAAGTTCTCACAAACCTGGAGATCCTCGAACGCGGCTTTGAACAGCCATCACCTGCCACAATTACCCTTAGCCGATAAGCCATCATGGCTCCTCTGTACTCATTCATATTTTTTGAACAGAGGAGTCAATTTTCACCCTCTATGATCGTTTGGCGATTGGGTCCACACTGAGTCCATCGAAAACATACGGGGGTGCAACATGATCTATTTACGCAAAGCTAACGAACGCGGCCACGCTAACCACGGCTGGCTGGATTCCTGGCATACTTTCTCTTTCGCGAACTATTACGACCCTAACTTTATGGGCTTCTCGGCGCTGCGGGTAATCAATGACGACGTGATTGATGCCGGCCAGGGCTTCGGTACCCATCCGCACAAGGACATGGAAATCCTGACCTACGTGCTGGAAGGCGCCGTTGAGCACAAGGACAGCATGGGGAATAAAGAGCAGGTGCCGGCGGGCGAGTTCCAGATCATGAGTGCGGGTACCGGAGTTCGTCACTCTGAGTACAACCCAAGCGCCACGGAAAAACTGCATCTGTACCAGATCTGGATTATGCCGGAAAAAAATGGCATCACGCCGCGCTACGAACAGCGCCGCTTTGACGCCGCGCAGGGCAAACAGCTGGTACTGTCGCCGGATGCTCGTGAAGGTTCGCTGAAGGTGTACCAGGATATGGAGCTGTACCGCTGGGCGCTGCTGAAAGATGAGCAGTCGGTGCACCAGATTGCCGCTGAACGTCGGGTGTGGATCCAGGTGGTGAAAGGTGAAGTCACCATCAACGGAACGAAAGCCACCACCAGCGATGGCCTGGCAATTTGGGACGAGCAGGCGATTTCCGTACACGCCGACAGCGATAGCGAAATTCTGCTGTTCGATCTGCCGCCCGTCTGATCGTTCTCCGATCGGGTCTAAATAAATTGCGCAACCTTCCCGGATGTTAGGGAAGGTTGCGCTTTGTCCGTGATAAACTGGGAAAATGTTTCCCCGTTGATCGCAGTCAGGACGATGAAAAAGAAAAGACCCGTACTTCAGGATGTAGCCGATCTTGTCGGCGTGACCAAAATGACGGTCAGTCGCTATTTACGTAACCCGGAACAGGTTTCCGAAGCGCTGCGTGGCAAGATAGCCGTTGCTCTCGATGAACTGGGTTATATTCCTAATCGCGCCCCTGACATCCTCTCTAATGCCACCAGCCGCGCCATTGGCGTGTTGTTGCCCTCGTTAACCAACCAGGTTTTCTCAGAAGTGCTGCGCGGTATTGAAAGCGTGACTGACTCTTTCGGTTACCAGACGATGCTGGCGCACTACGGCTATAAGCCGGAAATGGAAGAAAAACGTCTGGAATCCATGCTCTCCTGGAACATTGACGGCCTGATCCTCACCGAACGAACCCACACGCCGCGCACCCTGAAGATGATCGAGGTCGCAGGGATCCCGGTCGTGGAACTGATGGACAGCCAGTCGCCGTGTCTCGATATCGCCGTCGGCTTTGATAACTTTGAAGCGGCCCGGCAGATGACCGCGGCGATTATCAATCATGGCCACCGTCACGTAGCCTATCTTGGCGCACGTCTTGATGAACGTACTATCATCAAACAGAAGGGGTACGAGCAGGCGATGCTTGATGCCGGGATGACGCCCTACAGCGTGATGGTTGAGCAGTCTTCCTCTTATTCCTCGGGGATTGAGCTGATGCGCCAGGCGCGTCGTGAATATCCGCAGCTTGACGGCATATTCTGTACCAACGATGACCTTGCGGTCGGCGCGGCGTTTGAGTGCCAGCGCCTGGGGCTGAAAATCCCTGACGATATGGCGATTGCCGGTTTCCACGGCCACGATATCGGCCAGGTGATGGAGCCGCGTCTGGCCAGCGTGCTGACGCCGCGCGAGCGGATGGGGCGGATTGGCGCAGAACGTCTGCTGGCGCGGATACGCGGTGAAGCGGTGACGCCTAAGATGTTAGATTTAGGTTTCACATTGTCACCGGGCGGATCTATTTAAACTGACAAATTTGAAGTAGATCACACATATTCACATCTGGCACGAATGGTTATTGCTTCTCCACAACTCCGGCATGACAATGTTACCGATAACAGTTACCCGTAACAATCAATCTGTACGCCAGTATTTCACGCCGTTAAACGCTGCCAGCTGCGCGTATGTGTCCAGTGGGAGGAAGCTTTGAGCACGACTAACCATGATCACCACATCTATGTCCTGATGGGCGTTTCCGGCAGCGGCAAATCCGCTGTCGCCAGCGAAGTGGCGCATCAACTGCACGCCGCGTTTCTCGACGGCGACTTTCTGCATCCGCGCAGCAACATCAACAAGATGGCTTCCGGCGAACCGTTAAATGACGATGACCGCACCCCGTGGCTGCAGGCGCTGAACGATGCCGCGTTTGCCATGCAGCGTACCAATAAAGTGTCGCTGATTGTCTGCTCCGCCCTGAAAAAGAGCTATCGCGACATCCTGCGTAAAGGCAACCCGAACCTCTCTTTTATCTACCTGAAAGGCGATTTCGAGGTTATCGAACAACGTCTGAAGGCGCGTAAAGGCCATTTCTTTAAAACCCAGATGTTGGTTACGCAGTTTGAAACGCTGCAAGAGCCGGGCACGGATGAAAACGATGTTTTAATCGTCGATATCGACCAGTCATTGGAAGGCGTGGTCGCCAGCACCATTGAGGTGATCAACAAAGGCAGTAAATAGTGAGTACATTAACGCTTGTTTTAACAGCAGTCGGCTCCGTTTTGCTGCTGCTGTTTTTAGTGATGAAGGCGCGTATGCATGCCTTCGTGGCTTTGATGGTGGTTTCTATTGGAGCAGGGCTTTTTTCCGGAATGCCGTTGGACAAGATCGCGGCGACGATGGAAAAAGGCATGGGCGGCACGCTGGGCTTTCTGGCTATCGTCGTCGCGCTAGGGGCAATGTTCGGGAAGATCCTGCATGAAACCGGCGCGGTCGACCAGATTGCCGTCAAGATGTTGAAATCTTTCGGCCATAGTCGCGCCCACTATGCAATAGGCCTGGCCGGCCTTATCTGCGCGCTGCCGTTGTTTTTCGAAGTGGCGATCGTGCTGCTGATCAGCGTGGCGTTCTCAATGGCGCGTCATACCGGTACCAACCTTGTGAAGCTGGTGATCCCGCTGTTTGCCGGGGTGGCCGCCGCGGCGGCGTTCCTGCTGCCGGGGCCTGCGCCGATGCTGCTGGCATCGCAGATGCACGCCGACTTTGGCTGGATGATCCTGATTGGCCTGTGCGCCGCGATCCCGGGGATGATTATTGCCGGGCCGCTGTGGGGTAACTTTATCAGCCGCTACGTTGAGCTGCATACGCCTGACGATATTAGCGAGCCGCACCTCGGCGAAGGCAAAATGCCGTCCTTCGGCTTCAGCCTGGCCTTAATTTTGCTCCCGCTGGTGCTGGTTGGCCTGAAAACCATTGCCGCGCGCTTTGTGCCGGAAGGCTCTACCGCCTATGAATGGTTTGAGTTTATCGGTCATCCGTTTACCGCGATTCTGGTTGCCTGCCTGGTGGCTATCTATGGCCTGGCGGTGCGTCAGGGGATGGCGAAAGACCGGGTGATGGAGATTTGCGGTCATGCGCTCCAGCCAGCGGGCATTATTCTGCTGGTGATCGGTGCGGGCGGCGTGTTCAAACAGGTGCTGGTCGACTCCGGCGTGGGGCCGGCGCTCGGCGAAGCGCTGACCGGGATGGGCCTGCCGATTGCGATCACCTGCTTCGTGCTGGCGGCGGCGGTACGTATTATTCAGGGCTCCGCGACCGTTGCCTGCCTGACGGCCGTCGGTCTGGTCATGCCGGTTATTGAACAGCTGCACTACAGCGGCGCGCAGATGGCGGCGCTCTCCATCTGCATCGCCGGCGGCTCTATCGTCGTCAGCCACGTTAACGACGCGGGCTTCTGGCTGTTCGGTAAGTTTACCGGCGCGACCGAAGCGCAAACGCTGAAGACATGGACGATGATGGAAACTATCCTCGGCACCGTCGGGGCGATAGTCGGTATGATTGCGTTTACGTTGTTGAGTTAACCCTTGCCATACATAGCGCTACGAGCACGCTCGCAGCGCTACTCTTTCCTTTCCTTTTTAGCATCATTTCTTGATTTCAGTCATCTTCGTTTCTTTTCCCTTCCCGCTAAATGCGCATAAATTCATCTGAAAAGGCGCGTGATTATGGACAAATTCGGCGCAGAGCAGCTTTTGCAACGGATGCTGGCAAATCCTGCTGCAAGCTTTCGCGAAGGGCAATGGGAAGCTATTGATACTTTAGTTAATTATGGGCGAAAGTTGCTGGTTGTGCAGCGTACTGGGTGGGGGAAAAGCGCAGTCTACTTTATTAGTACGAAGATTTTCCGCGATCGCGGTAGGGGGCCAACAATAATAGTTTCACCCCTGCTGGCTTTGATGCGAAACCAGGTGCTGGCTGCGGAACGGCTGGGCATTCGGGCTGAAACGCTGAATTCAACGAACAGGGATGAGTGGCTGCTTATCACCCGACAGCTTGTCGCCGGCGAACTCGATTGCTTACTAATTTCACCTGAGCGGCTGGCGAATCAGGATTTCATTCAATCGGTTTTAGCGCCCGTAGGGGATCGCATTTCGATGTTGGTTGTGGATGAAGCCCACTGTATTTCTGACTGGGGGCATGATTTCCGCCCTGATTATCGACGTATTCTGGATATCCTGCGTCAGCTACCCGCTAATACACCTGTTCTGGGTACCACGGCTACGGCGAATCAGCGAGTCGTGACTGATATCCAACAGCAAATTGGCGACATCGTCATTCAACGAGGAACGTTATCGCGTAAAAGCCTGGCGCTGGATGTACTGACTTTGCGCGACCAGCCTTCACGGCTGGCCTGGCTGGCGGGCACGATCCCCGAATTTCCCGGCGCTGGCATCGTTTATACCTTAACGACGCGAGATGCCGATCTGGTCGCTCGATGGCTCAGGCAAAACGCTATTAATGCTCAGGCCTACTATAGCGGCGTGGTCCATCCAGGGTTTAATGATACCAACGCGACCAGAGAATATCTGGAGAATGCGCTACAGGGTAATGAGCTTAAGGTGCTGGTGGCGACGACCGCATTGGGAATGGGTTATGACAAACCGGATTTAAGTTTTGTCATTCATTATCAGGCTCCGGGGTCGATCGTGGGTTACTACCAACAGGTAGGGCGCGCCGGGCGCGGAATAGACCATGCGTCAGGGATCCTGTTGACGGGAGAAGAAGATAGCGCGATTCATGATTATTTTCGCCAGTCCGCTTTCCCAACGCAAAGTCAGATTGCTGAGGTGTTACAGGTGCTTGAAAGCAGCGATGGGCTGACGCTTCGCGATATTGAAGCGCGAACTAATCTGCGCTACGGTCAAATTGAAAAAACGATCAAATTACTGAGTGTTGAATACCCTTCTCCGGTGTTGCTGGAGAACCGGCGCTGGTATCGCACGGCTGTACCATTTGCGTTCAACCAGCAGCGTATTGATCATCTCACCCGGCAGCGGGAGACTGAATGGCAGGAAGTCAGGCAGTATATCGCTACGGATGAATGCAAAATGGCGTTTATCCAACGCGCGCTGGATGAACCAACAACAGAACGTTGCGGGCAATGTAGTTCCTGCCAAAAGCATCATCTTTTAGATTATCGTGAAGATCGTTCTTTGCTTGAGTCGGCAAATCTCTTTCTTCAGCGTGCCGATCTCCCGCTGATACTGAACAGGCAGGTTGCTGCTGGGGCTTTCAGTACCTATGGCTTTCAGGGGAATTTTCCGGATTCGCTACGCGCTGAAGAAGGGCGCGTTTTATCACGATGGGGAGATTCCGGTTGGGGAGCGGAAGTCGCGAGAGATAAACATCGTGGCTTTTTTTCCGATAGTCTGGTTGCCGGGTTGGCTGAAATGATTTCTGACCGCTGGGCACCAAATCCGCCGCCGAGTTGGGTTTGCTGTGCGCCTTCTTTACAGCACCCCGAGCTTGTTCCTGATTTTGCCCGGCGTCTGGCGCAACTTTTAGAACTTCCTTTTGTTGATGCCATTGTTAAGGTCAGGGACAATCAGCCGCAGAAATTACAGCAAAACCGCTATCATCAGTGCCAGAATCTGGATGGCGTTTTTCAGGTAAACTCAGCGCTGCCGGATGGTCCTGTTCTTTTGGTTGATGACCTCATTGACTCTGGATGGACTATGACCGTACTTGCAGCACTGCTGCGTCAGGCCGGATGCGAAAAAGTGTATCCGGTAGCCCTTGCATCAACTTCGGTGAAAAATGGATGAACCTTACCGCGATCGCGCAAGCCACGCTTTTACTCACCTGTCACTTTTCGGCAGGGCAGGCGCATGAGCACCAGCCGTTAAGCCTTGCTGAGTGGGGAAGGCTGGCGCTTTGGTTAAGGCATCAGCGCATGTCGCCAGCGGATCTATTAACGCCAGAGGTCGGTATTCGGTTAATGGCCTGGCAGGATCCGAAAATTCCCGTTACGCGGATTATCGGACTGTTAGCACGCGGTCATAGCCTGGCGCTGGCGCTAGATAAATGGCAGCGGGCAGGGTTATGGGTGGTCACGCGCGCTGACGAGGATTATCCGTGCCGTTTAAAAGCAACGCTAAAAAATGATTCGCCGCCGGTCATTTTTGGCTGTGGTAATCGTGCATTGCTGCAAAGCGGCGGGCTGGCGGTTGTCGGTTCACGCGCGGCGCTTCCTGATGATTTGCATTTTACGCAACAGCTCGCCAGCAAAGCCGCAGCGCAAGGGGTGAATATTGTTTCCGGCGGGGCCCGCGGCATTGATGAGTGTGCCATGATCTCTGCGCTCGAAGCAGGAGGAAGCGCGACCGGCGTGTTGGCGGATAGCCTGCTGCGGGCTTCAACCTCGGCAAAGTGGCGTAAGGGGCTTATGGATGGCAGGCTGGTGCTCATCTCACCTTTTTATCCGGAGGGTGGCTTCAGCGTTGCGAATGCGATGGCGCGAAACCGATATATTTACTCCCTGGCCGAAGCCGCGCTGGTTGTCCATGCGGGTACTAAAGGTGGAACCATCACCGGTGCAAAAGAGGCGCTAAAACATCGCTGGGGAACCGTCTGGGTAAAGCCCTCGGATGATCCTGAATCATCGAATGCGCTTCTGGTTCAACTGGGAGGCGCCTGGTGTAGTGAAGATGCCCTCGATATTGAACCGCAGCAGCTTTTATTACCGCAGCCTAACCCCCCCTCAGCCCTGTTGACTCAAAGCGTCGAGCAATATTCGCTTTATGAATCGCCCGCGGGGTATCACACCTCTTCTGATCCGTTTTATCAGCTCTTTCTGGCTGAAATGCGTCGGCTGGCACAACAGCCGGTTTCTCTGCAAAAGCTGAGCGAGGAGCTGAACGTGCTCCCTTCACAGCTACGTGAGTGGCTGGTTAGAGCCGAGCAGGAGAAAGTTATTAACAAGCTAACCGATCCGCAGCGGTATCAGATAAGCTTTGCATCCCGCTAAAACCTGCGTAATAAGAGATACGACAAACGTCATACGGCTCATAAACCCTTGCCACGCCTGGGTTTGTCGGGTTTGGTCAGGAAAGGTAAAACAACCGAATTTCTGCTGAAATCCATAATCCGGATCAATAAAATAGCGGCGGAAAATATTCCCTTCACCATGTAAATTCCCTGATAATTATTCGGGTATTCCGGGGTGCCAGTGACGGCGGCCATCAGGCAAAATTAGCTGCGTTACTGATTGCCTCGCAATCATTGATTAATTTCACTTGCGACTTTAGCTGCATTTTGTAATGTGAAGGACTAACCAGTAGGAAACTGGCCTGGAACAAACAGCACACACCTCGCAGGAATACGTTATGAAAAATGTTGGTTTTATCGGCTGGCGCGGAATGGTCGGCTCTGTCCTCATGCAACGCATGGTTGAAGAGCGCGATTTTGACGCCATTCGCCCTGTTTTTTTCTCCACCTCTCAGCTGGGGCAGCCTGCTCCATCCTTTGGTGGCAGTACCGGTGGCACGCTTCAGGATGCATTTGATCTGGAAGCGCTGAAGGCGCTGGACATTATTGTCACGTGTCAGGGCGGCGATTACACCAACGATATTTATCCGAAGCTGCGTGAAAGCGGCTGGCAGGGCTACTGGATTGACGCGGCCTCTTCGCTGCGCATGAAGGACGACGCCATTATCATTCTTGACCCGGTGAACCAGGATGTCATTACCGCAGGTCTGAACAACGGCGTGAAAACCTTTGTCGGCGGCAACTGTACCGTCAGCCTGATGCTGATGTCCCTCGGCGGCCTGTTTGCGCAGGATCTGGTCGAGTGGGTGAGCGTGGCGACTTATCAGGCGGCTTCCGGCGGCGGCGCGCGTCATATGCGTGAGCTGCTGACCCAGATGGGCCAACTGCACAGCCACGTTGCGGCTGAGCTGGCGGATCCGGCCTCCGCGATCCTGGAGATTGAACGCAAAGTCACCTCGTTGACCCGCAGCGGCGAACTGGCGGTGGACAACTTTGGCGTTCCTCTGGCGGGCAGCCTGATCCCATGGATCGACAAGCAGCTGGATAACGGCCAGAGCCGTGAAGAGTGGAAAGGCCAGGCGGAGACCAACAAAATTCTCGCGACCGCCTCACCGATTCCGGTAGACGGCCTGTGCGTTCGCGTTGGCGCGCTGCGTTGCCATAGCCAGGCGTTCACCATCAAGCTGAAAAAAGAGGTTTCTATTCCGACCGTTGAGGAACTGCTGGCCGCGCACAACCCGTGGGCCAAAGTGGTGCCGAACGATCGTGATATCACGATGCGTGAGCTGACCCCGGCTGCCGTCACCGGCACCCTGACTACCCCGGTGGGCCGCCTGCGTAAACTGAACATGGGGCCGGAGTATCTGTCGGCCTTCACCGTGGGCGACCAGCTGCTGTGGGGGGCCGCCGAGCCGCTCCGCCGCATGCTAAAACAGCTGGCGTAGCCGTCACAAGATGGGAAAAGGGGTGTTGAAACACCCCTTTTTTTTGCGTAATACAAGGAGTAAACGCGAATGTTAGATTTTTCCCAACGGAGGTAACTCAGCCTTGGCTATGCTTTAAGTAAGGAGTCACGCTGTCTCCTTACCTGAAGGTGGGACGGAGCAGGGGGACGCATAACGTGCTGCGCCGTTCAGGTCAAAAAAAGTCGCCGGATACAGGAAAGGGCGACACCTACAACAGGATGAAACCATGTCTAATCGTATTGATAAGGACGTGATTAATGCGCTTATCGCCGGCCATTTTGCGGATCCTTTTTCCGTGCTTGGCATGCATTACGCCGACGCCGGGCTGGAAGTTCGCGCATTATTACCCGATGCCACCGATGTGTGGGTCATTGAACCAAAAACCGGACGCAAAGTCGGCAAGCTAGAATGCCTCGACTCGCGCGGTTTCTTCTGCGGCGTTCTGCCGCGCCGCAAAAATCCTTTTCGCTATCAGCTGGCCGTCACCTGGCACGGGCAGCAGAACCTGATTGATGACCCGTATCGTTTTGGCCCGCTGTTGCAGGATCTCGATGTCTGGCTGCTGTCGGAAGGCACGCATCTGCGTCCTTATGAAACGCTGGGCGCGCATGCCGACACCATGGACGGCGTGGTCGGCACGCGCTTCTCGGTTTGGGCGCCTAACGCCCGCCGGGTATCGGTTGTCGGCCAGTTCAACTACTGGGACGGTCGCCGTCATCCGATGCGCCTGCGCAAAGAGTCCGGCATCTGGGAGCTGTTTGTTCCCGGCGCGCTGAACGGCCAGCTGTATAAATTCGAGCTTATCGATGCTCACGGCAACCTGCGGGTGAAATCCGACCCTTACGCTTTTGAAGCGCAAATGCGTCCGGAGAGCGCCTCGCTTATCTGCGGGCTGCCGGAAAAGGTCGAGCAGCCGCCGGCGCGCAAGCAGGCGAATCAGTTTGATGCGCCGATCTCGATTTATGAAGTGCACCTCGGATCCTGGCGTCGCCACACCGATAATAACTTCTGGCTAAGCTACCGCGAGCTTGCCGACCAGCTGGTCCCGTATGCCAAATGGATGGGCTTTACCCACCTCGAACTGCTGCCGGTTAACGAGCATCCTTTTGACGGCAGCTGGGGCTATCAGCCAACCGGGCTGTACGCGCCCACCCGTCGCTTCGGCACCCGGGAGGATTTCCGCTACTTTATCAACGCCGCGCACGCCGCGGGGCTTAACGTCATTCTGGACTGGGTGCCCGGTCATTTCCCGGCGGATGATTTTGCCCTCGCCTCGTTTGACGGCACCTCGCTGTATGAACACAGCGACCCGCGCGAAGGCTATCACCAGGACTGGAATACCCTGATCTACAACTATGGCCGTCGCGAGGTCAGCAACTACCTGGTCGGCAATGCGCTGTACTGGATCGAGCGCTTTGGCATTGACGCGCTGCGGGTCGATGCGGTGGCGTCGATGATTTATCGCGACTACAGCCGCAAACAGGGCGAGTGGGTGCCGAACGAGTTCGGCGGTCGGGAAAACCTTGAAGCGATTGAGTTTCTGCGTAATACCAACCGCGTGCTGGGCGAACAGACGCCGGGCGCGGTGACGATGGCGGAAGAGTCGACCGATTTTCCCGGCGTTTCCCGTCCTTCCTCCACCGGGGGGCTGGGTTTCTGGTTCAAGTGGAACCTCGGCTGGATGCACGACACCCTCGACTACATGAAGCTGGACCCGGTGCATCGCCGACATCATCACGACAAGATGACCTTCGGTATGCTCTACAACTACACCGAAAACTTTGTCCTGCCGCTCTCGCATGATGAAGTGGTGCACGGCAAAAAATCGATACTCGACCGCATGCCGGGCGACGCCTGGCAGAAGTTCGCCAACCTGCGCGCCTACTACGGCTGGCTGTTTGCCTTCCCGGGTAAAAAGCTGCTGTTTATGGGCAATGAGTTTGCTCAGGGGCGCGAGTGGAACCACGATGCGAGCCTCGACTGGCATCTGCTGGAGGGCGGCGACAACTGGCACCACGGGGTCCAGCGGCTGGTGCGCGACCTCAACCATACCTATCGTCACCACAAAGCGCTGCATGAGCTGGATTTCGACCCTTACGGTTTCGAATGGCTGGTGGTGGACGATCACGAGCGCTCGGTGTTTATCTTTGTTCGTCGCGACAGGGCGGGCAATGAAATCATCGTCGCCAGCAACTTCACTCCGGTGCCGCGTCATGAGTACCGCTTTGGCATCAACCAGCCCGGCCGCTGGCGTGAAGAGCTGAACACCGACTCCATGCACTACCACGGCAGCAATACCGGCAACGGCGGGGTCGTTGAAAGCGAAGCGATCGCCAGCCACGGTCGTGAGCACTCCCTCTCCATTACCCTGCCGCCGCTGGCGACGGTGTGGCTGGTGCGGGAGGCGCAATGATCGCACTCACGGCAGGAAAGCCCGCGCCTTTAGGGGCCAGCTACGACGGTAAGGGCGTGAATTTCGCGCTCTTTTCCGCCCATGCGGAGCGGGTGGAACTCTGCGTGTTTGACGACCAGGGCAATGAGCGGCGCGTCGATATGCCCGCGCGCAGCGGCGATATCTGGCACGGCTGGCTCGCCGATGCCGGGCCTGGCTTGCGCTACGGCTATCGCGTCCACGGGCCCTGGGACCCGGCGCAGGGACACCGCTTCAACCCGGCCAAGCTGCTGCTCGACCCCTGCTGCCATCAGGTGGCGGGCGGGCTGCCTGACGATGAGCGTCTGCACGGCGGCGACTTCGCTCCCGACAACCGCGACAGCGCGGCGATAGCGCCGAAGTCGCGGGTGATCGACCTGCATTACGACTGGCGCGGCGATAAGCCGCCGCGCACGCCGTGGGGCCAGACGGTGATTTATGAAGCCCACGTCAAGGGGCTGACGTATCTGCACCCCGATCTACCGCAGAATATCCGCGGCACCTACAAAGCGCTCGGTCACCCGGTGATGATCGATTACTTCCGCATGCTTGGCATTACTGCACTAGAGTTAATGCCGGTGGCGCAGTTCGCCAGCGAACCGCGCCTTCAGCGGATGGGGTTAAGCAACTACTGGGGCTACAACCCGCTGGCGATTTTCGCCCTCGACACTCGCTACGCCAGCGCGCCGGAACAGGCGTTAAATGAGTTTCGCGATGCGGTTAAAGCGCTGCATGCGGCGGGCATTGAAGTGATCCTTGATGTGGTGCTCAACCATAGCGCGGAGATAGACCTGGAAGGGCCGACCTTCTCCCTGCGCGGAATCGATAACCGTAGCTATTATTGGATCAGGGAAGACGGTGATTACCACAATTGGACCGGCTGCGGGAACACCATCAACCTCAGCCACCCCGGCGTGGTGGAGTATGCCCGCCAGTGCCTGCGCTTTTGGGTCGATGAGTGTCACGTCGACGGCTTTCGTTTCGACCTGGCCTCGGTGATGGGGCGGACGCCGGCGTTTCGTCAGGATGCGCCGCTGTTTGAGGCCATCCGTAACGATCCGCGCCTGGCGGAGGTGAAGCTGATCGCGGAACCCTGGGATATCGGCCCCGGCGGCTACCAGGTGGGGAATTTTCCGCCGCTGTTCGCTGAGTGGAACGACCATTTCCGCGATACCGCGCGTCGTTTTTGGCTGCAGCAGAGTGTCTCGCTGGGCGACTTCGCTCAGCGTTTTGCCGCCTCCAGTGACGTCTTTCAGCGTCACGGACGAGCACCTGCGGCGGCGGTGAATCTTATCACCGCCCATGACGGTTTTACCCTGCGCGACTGCGTTTGTTTCAATCAGAAACACAATGAGGCGAACGGGGAGGAGAATCGCGATGGGACTAACAATAACTACAGCAACAATCATGGTATAGAAGGATTAGAAGGGAGTCTTGCCGTGATTGAACGGCGTCGTGCCAGCGTTCACGCGCTCCTTGCGACGCTGCTGCTGGCGCAGGGAACGCCGATGCTGCTGGCGGGTGACGAACACGGTCACAGCCAGCATGGCAACAATAATGCTTACTGTCAGGACAATGCGTTGACCTGGCTGGACTGGAACCATACTAACCGCGGGCTGACCGCGTTCACCGCCGCGTTAATTCATCTGCGCCAGCGTATTCCGGCTTTAACCGAGAATCGCTGGTGGCAGGAGGGAGACGGCCGCGTTCGCTGGTTAAACCAACATGCGCAGCCGCTGTCCGCCGATGAATGGCAGCACGGTGCGCCGCGTATGCAGATCATATTGTCCGATCGCTGGCTGATGGCGCTCAACGCCACCGCCGAGGTGGCGGAGATGGTTTTACCTGCGGGGGAATGGCGCGCCATTCCACCTTTCGCCGGAGAGGATAATCCGGTCACTATGGCTGTCTGGCATGGGCCCGCGCACGGAGTGTGCGTATTTCAAAGGTCGTAACCTCGAGGCTTCCGGTTGGTCTCGAAGCGACGGCGCGGCGAGAAGGGCAGGCAAGCTGGGGAGTAAAAAAGGAGTTAATTATGGTTGGGGTAGAAAAGAACGATCCGTTGATGCTGGCGCGTCAGTTGCCGATCAAATCCGTTGCGCTGATCCTTGCCGGGGGACGTGGTACCCGTCTGAAGGATCTGACCAATAAACGCGCGAAACCTGCTGTCCATTTTGGCGGCAAGTTCCGCATTATCGATTTTGCGTTATCTAACTGTATTAACTCAGGCATTCGCCGTATCGGCGTCATCACCCAGTATCAATCGCATACGCTGGTGCAGCATATCCAGCGCGGCTGGTCGTTCTTCAATGAAGAGATGAACGAGTTTGTTGACCTGCTGCCCGCCCAGCAAAGGATGCAGGGCGAAAACTGGTATCGCGGCACGGCGGACGCGGTGACGCAGAACCTCGACATCATTCGTCGCTACAAGGCGGAGTACGTCGTTATCCTCGCGGGCGACCATATTTACAAACAAGACTACTCGCGGATGCTTATCGACCACGTCGAAAAAGGCGCGCGTTGCACCGTCGCCTGTATGCCGGTGCCTATTGAAGAAGCACGGGCGTTCGGGGTGATGGCGGTGGACGAGAGCGATAAGATTATCGATTTCGTCGAAAAGCCGGCTAACCCTCCGGCGATGCCGGGCGATGCCAGCAAATCGTTGGCGAGTATGGGTATCTATGTCTTTGATGCGGATTACCTTTATGAGCTGCTGGAAGACGACGATAACGACGAAAGCTCCAGCCACGATTTTGGTAAAGACATCATCCCGAAAATCACTAAAGCTGGCATGGCTTATGCACATCCTTTCCCGCTCTCCTGCGTACAGTCCGATCCGCAGTCTGAACCCTACTGGCGCGATGTTGGGACCCTGGAAGCGTACTGGAAAGCCAACCTCGATCTGGCTTCGGTGACCCCGGAGCTGGATATGTACGACCAGAACTGGCCGATTCGCACCCATATGGAACCTTTGCCACCGGCAAAATTCGTTCAGGACCGCTCGGGTAGCCACGGGATGACCCTGAACTCGCTGGTCTCCGGGGGCTGTATTATCTCTGGTTCGGTGGTCGTGCAGTCGGTGCTGTTCCCGCGCGTGCGGGTGAATTCATTCTGTAACATTGATTCGGCAGTTTTGTTGCCAGAGGTTTGGGTTGGCCGTTCGTGCCGCCTGCGTCGCTGCATTATTGACCGCGCCTGCGTGATCCCGGAAGGTATGGTTGTTGGGGAGAACGCGGAAGAGGATGCACGCCGTTTCTACCGCTCGGAGGAAGGTATCGTGCTGGTCACCCGCGACATGCTGCGGAAATTGGGGTACCCACAGGAGCGCTAATGCAGGTATTACATGTATGTTCAGAGATGTTCCCGCTGTTAAAAACCGGTGGACTGGCGGATGTGATCGGCGCGCTGCCTGCAGCGCAAATCGCAGGGGGCGTCGACACGCGCGTGCTGCTGCCCGCGTTTCCCGATCTTCGTCGTGGCGTAACGGATGCGCAGGTGGTGACGCGCCGGGAGACCTTTGCCGGGCGCATCACTCTGCTGTTCGGGCACTTTAACGGCGTGGGCATCTATTTGATTGATGCCCCGCATCTCTACGATCGGCCAGGGAGCCCTTACCACGATACCAATCAGCACGCCTATACCGACAATGTGCTGCGCTTTGCGCTGCTGGGATGGGTAGGCAGCGAGATGGCCTGCGGCCTGGATCCTTTCTGGCGCCCTGATGTTGTTCACGCCCACGACTGGCATGCGGGCCTGACGCCGGCCTATCTGGCGGCGCGCGGCCACCCGGCTAAGTCGGTCTTTACGGTGCATAACCTGGCCTACCAGGGGATGTTCTATTCGTGGCATATGAACGACATTGAACTGCCGTGGTCGTTCTATAACGTTCATGGCCTGGAGTTTAACGGCCAAATCTCTTTTCTGAAGGCTGGTCTCTACTACGCCGATCATATTACGGCGGTCAGCCCGACCTATGCCCGCGAGATAACCGAGCCGCAGTTCGCTTATGGGATGGAAGGGCTGCTGCGTCAGCGTCAGCACGAGGGCCGCCTCTCCGGGATCCTCAACGGGGTGGATGACCATATCTGGAATCCGGAAAGCGACCTGCTGCTGGCCGCGCGCTATGACCGCGATCGGCTGGAAGAGAAAGCGGAGAATAAACGCCAGCTGCAAATCGCCATGGGGCTGAAGGTGGACGACAAAGCGCCGCTGTTTGCCGTTGTCAGCCGTCTGACCAGCCAGAAAGGGCTGGACCTGGTGCTTGAAGCGCTGCCGGGCCTGCTTGAACAGGGCGGCCAGCTGGCGCTGCTGGGAGCGGGCGATCCGGTGCTGCAGGAGGGGTTCCTTGCCGCCGCGGCCGAACATCCGGGCAAAGTCGGCGTACAGATTGGCTACCATGAAGCCTTCTCGCACCGCATTATGGGCGGCGCCGATGTGATTCTGGTGCCGAGCCGTTTTGAACCGTGCGGCTTAACCCAGCTGTACGGCCTGAAGTACGGCACGCTACCGCTGGTGCGGCGTACCGGCGGCCTGGCGGACACCGTTTCCGACTGCTCGCTGGAGAACCTCGCCGATGGCCTGGCTACCGGCTTTGTGTTTGAAGATAGCAACGCCTTGTCGCTGCTGCGGGCGATTCGACGCACGTTCGTTCTGTGGTCGCGCCCATCGCTCTGGCGCTACGTCCAGCGTCAGGCGATGAATATGGATTTTAGCTGGCAGGTTGCCGCGAATTCTTACCGCGAACTTTATCAACGCTTGCTGTAACCAGGAGCCAAAGCTATGAATGTACCTTTTAGCTACTCGTCACCCACCCTGAGCGTTGAGGCGTTAAAGCACTCTATTGCTTATAAGCTGATGTTTATCATCGGCAAAGACCCGGCTATCGCTAACAAGCATGAATGGCTCAACGCCACGCTGTTCGCCGTTCGCGATCGTATGGTTGAGCGCTGGCTGCGCTCAAACCGCGCGCAGCTCTCTCAGGAAGTTCGCCAGGTTTACTACCTGTCGATGGAATTTTTGATTGGCCGTACGTTGTCCAACGCGCTGTTATCGCTCGGCATTTATGAGGATGTGAACAGCGCGCTGGAAGAGATGGGGCTGAACCTTGAAGAATTAATTGATGAAGAAAACGACCCGGGCTTAGGCAACGGCGGTCTTGGTCGTCTGGCGGCCTGCTTCCTCGATTCGCTTGCGGCGCTGGGGTTACCGGGCCGCGGCTACGGTATTCGCTACGACTACGGGATGTTTAAGCAGAATATCGTCGATGGGCGGCAGAAAGAATCCCCGGATTACTGGCTGGAATACGGTAACCCGTGGGAGTTCGAGCGCCATAATACGCGCTACAAAGTGCGCTTCGGCGGACGCATTCAGCAGGAAGGTAAATACTCCCGCTGGGTGGAGACCGAAGAGATTATTGCCGAAGCCTATGATCAGATTATCCCTGGCTTCGACACCGACGCCACCAACACGCTGCGCCTGTGGAGCGCCCAGGCCAGCAGCGAGATTAACCTCGGTAAATTCAACCAGGGCGACTACTTCGCGGCGGTGGAAGATAAAAACCATTCCGAGAACGTGTCGCGGGTACTCTATCCGGATGACTCGACCTATTCAGGACGCGAGCTGCGCCTGCGGCAGGAGTACTTCCTCGT
Source organism: Klebsiella sp. M5al (assembly GCF_002090195.1). Taxonomy (NCBI): domain Bacteria; kingdom Pseudomonadati; phylum Pseudomonadota; class Gammaproteobacteria; order Enterobacterales; family Enterobacteriaceae; genus Klebsiella; species Klebsiella sp. M5al. Next base: position 5,418,570 of record NZ_CP020657.1, on the reverse strand, counting down.
TTCGGCGACGGTGCAGGACATCCTCAGCCGCCACTACCAGCTGCATAAAACCTACGCCAACCTGGCGGACAAAATCGCGATTCATCTCAACGACACGCACCCGGTGCTGTCGATTCCGGAGCTGATGCGCCTGCTGATTGACGAGCATAAGTTCAGCTGGGATGAGGCGTTCGAGGTGACCTGCCAGGTCTTCTCCTATACCAACCATACCCTGATGAGCGAAGCGCTGGAGACCTGGCCTGTCGATATGCTGGGTAAAATCCTGCCGCGTCATTTGCAGATTATCTTCGAGATCAACGACTATTTCCTGAAGACCCTCCAGGAGCAGTACCCCAACGATACGGCGATGCTGGGCCGGACGTCGATTATCGACGAGTCCAACGGTCGTCGCGTACGCATGGCGTGGCTGGCGGTGGTGGTGAGCCACAAGGTCAACGGCGTGTCGGAGCTGCACTCCCGGCTGATGGTCGAGTCGCTGTTCGCCGAATTTGCCAAAATCTTCCCGATGCGCTTTACCAACGTCACGAACGGCGTGACTCCGCGCCGCTGGCTGGCGCTGGCGAATCCGCCGCTATCGAAAGTGCTGGATGAAAATATCGGCCATACCTGGCGCACGGATTTGAGCCAGCTGAAGGAGCTGGAGCAGCATATTGACTATCCGAAGGTCAACCAGGCGGTGCGTCAGGCTAAGCTGGAAAACAAGCAGCGGCTGGCGAACTACATTGGTCAGCAGCTTAATGTGGTAGTGAATCCGAAGGCGCTGTTTGATGTGCAGATCAAGCGTATTCACGAGTACAAACGTCAGCTGATGAACGTGCTGCACGTAATTACTCGCTACAATCGCATTAAGGCCAACCCCGACGCCGAGTGGGTGCCGCGGGTGAATATCTTCGCCGGAAAAGCGGCGTCGGCTTACTACATGGCCAAACATATAATTCATTTAATTAACGACGTCGCGGCGGTGGTGAATAACGATCCGCAGATTGGCGATAAGCTGAAAGTGGTGTTTATCCCTAACTACAGCGTCAGCCTTGCGCAGCTGATCATTCCGGCGGCGGATCTCTCCGAGCAGATTTCGCTGGCGGGAACGGAGGCCTCCGGGACCAGTAATATGAAGTTCGCGCTTAACGGCGCGTTAACCATCGGTACTCTGGACGGCGCTAACGTTGAGATGCAGGAGCACGTAGGGGCGGATAATTTCTTTATCTTCGGTAATACGGCGGAAGAGGTGGAGGCCCTGCGTGCCGACGGCTACAAACCGCGTGATTACTATGAGCAGGATGAAGAGCTGCACCAGGCGCTGACGCAGATCGGCACCGGCCTGTTCAGCCCATCGGAGCCGGGCCGCTATCGCGATCTGCTGGATTCGCTGATCAACTTCGGCGACCACTATCAGGTGCTGGCGGATTTCCGTAGCTACGTGGATTGTCAGGATAAGGTGGATGAGCTGTATCTTCACCCGGAAGAGTGGGCCAACAAAGCAATGCTCAATATCGCCAATATGGGCTACTTCTCTTCTGACCGTACGATCAAGGAGTATGCCGACCATATCTGGCATATCGATCCGGTACGCTTGTAACGGGTTAGCCATAACAAAACGGGGCCACCAGGCCCCGTTGCTATTTACGGTTTTACGACGCTAACGACAGTTCAGACTTTCCCGCGTGCTGCGCCAGCCACTCGCTGATACGCGCCTGCTGCTCGGCATTCAGCCACATACCTTGTTTGGTCCGGCGCCAGATAGCGTCGTCCAGACGGCGTACCCACTCGTGTTCTACCAGATAGCGCAGCTCGGCTTCATAAAACTCGTGGCCGAAATCTTCGCCCAGATCGGCAAGTGAAGTCGCTTCGCCGAGGATCCACTCGCTATTGCTGCCGTAAGTCCGCGCATAGTGGCGGGCCATCGATTCGCTAATGAACGCGAAGTGCCGGCGCAGCTTCGCCGCGTAGTCGTCACGATCGCCGCCGATATCGCCGCCGGGCAGTACCGCGGTTTTGGTCCATGCCGGGCCGATGCCTTTGTAGTAAGGCGTCAGTTTTTCCAGCGCATGCTCGGCCAGCTTACGATAGGTCGTGAGCTTGCCGCCAAAGACCGACAGCAGCGGAGCCTGTCCGTTTTCATCGTGAATATCGAGAGTGTAATCACGGGTGATCGCCTGCGGTGAGTCGGATTCATCGTCGCACAGCGGGCGCACGCCGGAGTAGGTCCAGACAATATCGTCCCGCGTGAGCGTCTTTTTAAAGTGGGCGTTATAGACGTTCAGCAGATAGTTAATCTCTTTACCGTCGATCGCCACGGCTTTTGGGTCGCCTTTATATTCAACGTCAGTGGTGCCGATGATGGAGAATTCATCCATCCACGGGATCACAAAAACAATACGCTTATCTTCATTTTGCAGGATATAGGCCTGCTTCTGCGCATGCACGCGCGGTACGACGATATGGCTGCCCTTAATCAAACGGATACCGTAAGGTGAGCGCAGGTGCATCCCTTCGTCGAAGAACTGTTTAACCCACGGGCCGGTGGCGTTAACCAGACCGCGCGCCTGCCAGGTAAACCTCTCGCCGCTATCAATATCTTCCGCTTCAACAATCCACAAACCGTTTTCACGTTTTGCCGAGATGGCGCGGGTACGGGTACGCACTTCTCCGCCTTTACGCACAACCATCTGGGCGTTGGCCAGCACCATGCGTGCATCGTCGACCCAGCAGTCGGAATATTCGAAACCGCGCACGATTTCAGGTTTAAGTACCGATTCTGTGCCAAAACGCAACCCGGTTGAGCTGGGTAAACTGGTGCGCTTGCCCAGATGATCGTACATAAACAGGCCAATGCGGATCATCCACGCCGGGCGCAGGTGCGGACGATGCGGTAAACGAAAGCGCATCGGAAAGGCGATGTGCGGGGCCATTTTTAACAATACTTCACGTTCGGCCAGCGCTTCGCTCACCAGGCGGAACTCATAGTGTTCAAGGTAGCGCAGCCCGCCGTGAATCAGCTTTGAGCTGGCGCTGGATGTGGCGCAGGCCAGATCGTTCGCCTCCAGCATCAGCACGGATAAACCACGCCCTGCGGCGTCTGCCGCGATACCGGCACCGTTGATGCCTCCCCCTATCACAATCAGATCTTTGGTTTCCACGCTCGCCACCTCTTACACTTTCGTTTAAGCTCATAAATGTTCGATATCGCTCAATATAGCAAACAATCGCGCTATTGGTAACATCAAAAAAACATTTCAGAGTGATGCGTGTAACATATTGGCGTTTATTTAGCGCCAGGCTGTACACTAGACGCTAAAATCCAGGGCGTTTCGCCGCCTGCCTGTATATCCGTATATAAAGAAGAGAGCTTATGGATCGCTTTGAATGTATTAACGTAGAAGAAGCCCACCAGAAAATGCACCAGCAGACGGCGGTGCTGGTCGATATTCGCGACCCGCAAAGCTATGCGATGGGCCACACGCCGGGCGCATTTCATCTGACTAACGATACGCTGGGCGCGTTTATGCGCGACAACGATTTTGATACGGCGGTCATGGTGATGTGCTATCACGGCAACAGCAGCAAAGGCGCCGCGCAGTACCTGCTGCAGCAGGGTTACGACAAGGTTTATAGCGTGGATGGCGGGTTTGATGCCTGGCATCGGCATTTCCCGGCGGAAGTCGCGCATGGCGCACTTTAGGCGTTAGCGTCGGTTGTGGCTATAATATCTCCCTTTGTGTGGAATAAGCGATCCGCTGCATGTTAATGATTACCTCTTTTGCCAACCCGCGCGTGGCCCAGGCGTTTGTCGACTATATGGCGACGCAGGGGATTATTCTGACTATTCAGCAGCATACGCAGAGCGATATCTGGCTGGCCGATGAGTCCCAGGCCGGACGCGTGCAGGCCGAGCTGGCCCGTTTTCTGGAAAATCCCGCCGATCCGCGTTACCTCGCCGCCAGCTGGCAGTCGGGGCACACCAACAGCGGGCTGCACTATCAGCGCTTCCCCTTTTTAGCGACGCTTCGCCAAAACGCCGGGCCGTTTACCTGGAGCGTGCTTATCGCCTGCATCGCCGTCTTTGTCCTGCAAACGGTCATTGGCGATCAACCGATCATGCTGCTGCTGGCCTGGCCCTACGATCCTTCGCTGAAATTTGAAGTCTGGCGCTACTTTAGCCATGCGCTCATGCACTTCTCGCTGATGCATATTCTGTTCAACCTGCTATGGTGGTGGTACCTCGGCGGAGCGGTAGAAAAGCGCATTGGCAGCGGCAAGCTGGTGGTGATTACCGTAATCAGCGCCTTGCTGAGCGGCTTTGTTCAGCATCAGTTTAGCGGACCGTGGTTTGGCGGACTGTCCGGCGTGGTCTATGCGCTAATGGGCTATGTCTGGCTGCGAGGCGAGCGCGATCCGCAGAGCGGCGTTTATTTACAGCGCGGCTTGATACTCTTCTCTTTAGTGTGGTTAATTGCTGGCTGGTTTGATGTTTTCGGCATGTCGATTGCGAACGGCGCGCACGTGGCCGGTCTGGTAACCGGGCTGGCGATGGCGTTTGTTGATACGCAGAATGTGCGAAAACGAACGTAGAGATTCCCAGGGATATTTCATGAAACAAACACAACGTCATGACGCGATTATCGAGCTGGTAAAAAAACAGGGATACGTCAGTACCGAAGAGCTTGTCGAGCAGTTTGCCGTCAGCCCGCAGACCATTCGCCGCGATCTGAATGACTTAGCCGATCAGAAAATGATCCTGCGTCATCACGGCGGCGCCGCGCTTCCTTCCAGCTCGGTGAATACTTCCTGGCACGACAGGAAATCGACCCAGACCCAGGAAAAAGAGCGCATCGCCCGCAAGGTGGCGAGTGAAATCCCCGACGGCGCGACGCTGTTTATCGATATCGGTACCACGCCGGAAGCGGTAGCCCATGCGCTGCTTAACCATAACGATCTGCGTATCGTCACCAATAACCTCAACGTCGCCAATACGTTGATGGTGAAAGAGGACTTCCGCATTATCCTTGCCGGCGGCGAGCTGCGCAGCCGGGATGGCGGTATCATCGGTGAAGCCACCCTGGACTTTATCTCCCAGTTTCGTCTTGATTACGGCATTCTCGGCATCAGCGGTATCGACACCGATGGCTCGCTGCTGGAGTTCGACTACCATGAAGTGCGCACCAAGCGGGCGATTATTGAAAACTCCCGTCACGTGATGCTGGTCGTTGACCATTCTAAGTTTGGCCGTAACGCGATGGTCAATATGGGCAGCATCAGTATGGTTGATGCGGTCTACACCGATGTAATGCCGCCGGCTGGCGTGCTGAAGGTGATTACCGACAATAATCTTCAGCTGGAGCTGTGCTGATTCATTAACATTTCCCGCGGCAGACCAACGCGCGCCGCACGGCGTGATGCCGCGGGTGATACGTCACACGCTTATCTCCGGTGATGGAGAGGGAGAACGCCAGGCGGAGGGACATTTTCCGCCGGCGATGAATCAGGGTGGCGATGCATAAGGCCAGCCGATTGCGGCTTATACGCCGTATCCCATCATTTTCAACAGCTGCTGGGCATGCTGAACGGCATCCTGGCGGTGCGCCACGCCCAGCTTCTGATACAAATTGCGAATATGCGTTTTGATGGTGGTGGCGGCCACGTCCAGCTCACCGGCGATCTGCTCGTTGCTGTAGCCGGAATAGATGAGCCCCAGCACCTGCCATTCGCGCTGGGTCAGCGGGCTGGTACGGATAAGTTCCGGCACTTCCGGATGGTTCAGCAGCCGCTCGACGAAGCTCTCGTCAAAGTGGGCGAACTTATGGCGATGATGCTGGTTGATATCGCGCAGAATACGCTGGGCGCGGTGCTGCTCCAGCTCCGGCAGCGTATTAAGCTGAATCAGCTGGCGCAGCTGCTGCGCCATCGCTTCGCCTTCAATGACAAAATGATTGATAAACCCGGTGCGGTTAGCGAGGGTGAGCGCTTCCAGCAGCGCTTTCTGCGCTTCGCTCTTACGCCCGGCCTGCCAGTAGAGCTGGTTGAGCAGCAGCAGGTTGCGGTTCAGATCGCTCATCAAACGCAGCGAGCGGGCGTTATCGTTTAACTCATCCAGCACCATTTCGGCGGAATCAAAATCGCCGAGCAGAATTTGCGCGCGGGCGATATTGCGCCACTGGCTCTGCAGGAAGTGGTTATTGGCGAACTCCGGTTTTGGCGTCTGGCGCAGCCAGTTCGCCGCGGCGGCCTTGTCGCCGATCATCTGCCAGTAGATCACCCGCACTTTATCGGCATTGGATACCCAGTCGCTATGGTAATGACCGTTGCCCAACAGGTTTTCCAGGCGATTCAAATGGCTGCGGGCGTTATCCAGATCGCCGCGCGCCAGCGAGCATTGCACCATCAGCGTCAGGCACTGCAGCTGCTGCTGCGGTTGATAGGAGGAGAGTACGTTCATGCCGCTGCGCGCGGAGGTTTCCGCTTCATCCAGCCGCGCCCAGGCCCACAGCAGCTGGGAACGAATACGCAGCAGGAACTCATGCATCGGCAGCTGTTCCAGATGCTGTTCGCGAATGAGCTGGAATGCTTTTTCCTGAATTTCCCAGGCGGCCTGCAGGAAGCCCTGCGCGAAGAGAATTTCGCTTTGCTGGATCATGCTCCATAACGCGTAGTGCCAGACGTCATGACGGCGGGCCATCTGTTCCGTCTGCTGCATGACCGCCAGCGATTTGCTCAGCTGGCCTTTGCAGTGCAGAACTTCGCCGTGTACGGATGTGGCAACGATGCGGCTGTAGTAGCTGGCCAGCGGCAGTTCATCAAGGGCCACCATCGCCAGGCGCTCGGCTTCGTCCTGATCGCCGGCGTTAATCGCCACCTGGGCACGCAGGGCGTTGAAATCACCGTGCATGGCGGTGTCCATTTCTGTATCCATCTCCTGCTCGGCGCGCGCCAGCAGGGTATTGACTTCGCTATAGCGGTGCTGGCTCTGCATCAGCCAGGCCTGCAAAAGAATCAAACGCGGGTTTTCCAGCAGGTTTGACCACGGCAGCGCGGCGAGGGACTGTTCCAGCAAACTCAGCTCGCTGTGGTTAAACATGCCCCACGCGTGGTTGAGCAGAATATCGCGCAGCATTTTGGCGTCGCCCGCGGCCAGGGCGTGATGAATCGCTTCGCTCGGGAAGCCTTGGGCCATCCAGCTCTCAGCGGCCGCACGGTGAATTTCCGGCAGTTCGACCGCCAGCTCCCACTGGCAGCGCTGGCGCAGGAAGTTGCCGAATAGCGGATGGTAGCGGAACCATTCGCCGGAGTCGTCCATCCGTTGCAGGAATAATCCCTGACGCTCAATTTCTTCCAGCTGCATCTGGCCATTCTCTTCGCCGGTGACGCGGACGATGAGCGCATCGTTCATCGAGCGCAGCAGCGAGCTTTTCAGCAGGAAGTTACGCGTCCGCGGGTCAACGTTATCCAACACCTCATCGACCAGATAGTCAGAAAGATGGCTGGCGTTTATACCGGCAAGACGGCGGGCGGAGTGATGGGCGGAAGTATTGTTCTGACGCGCCGAGAGGGCAATCAGCTGCAGCGCGGTGGCCCAGCCGGCAACATCGTCGCACAGCCTTTTGCTATCGTCGGCCTCAATAGGCGAACTGAGACGACAGTCGAAAAACTGTTTCGCTTCCTGATGGGTAAAAGCCAGCTGTTGGCTGCCGATCTCCAGTAGCTGATCGCGCACGCGCAGGTTGGCGATGCCCAGCTGCGGCAGATTACGCGACAGCACCACCAGCGTCATATTTTCCGGCTGATGGCGGAGGAAGAAACGCATCGCATCATGAATAACCGGATTGGTGATCAGATGATAATCATCAATCACCAGGAATAACGGGCGCTGCCAGTCGGCCAGCTCAATAAACAGTTGCGCAAAGAGAGAGGGCAGGCTGGCGTACTGGCGCTTTTGCACCATCGCTTCGCTGGCCGCACAGTGGCCGCCGGTGGCCTGCTGAACGGCGGCGATAAGATAGCTGGCAAAACGCTCCTGTTGGTTATCGCCTTCATCCAGCGAGAACCAGCCGAGATCGTTTTTCCCCGCAGCCCATTGAGAAACGAGCGTGGTTTTACCGTATCCAGCCGGACTGGTCACCAACGCGAGACGATAATTGTTCGCGCCGGAAAGTTTCGCCAGCAATCGCTCACGAACCACAGTGTGTTCAAGGCGGACCGGGCGACTTAATTTAGACGGAATCAACATAGTTCTTCATTTCGCTGTGCAAGGGAGGAATTGCGAATTTTTTTGCGCTTCGTAATTAATATCCAATAAGGTCGGCCATAATGAATTTTATTGCAAGTTATGTCCGAGTTTTATGCTCTTGAATTTGCTCTATGTCACAAATTTGCATAGTGAGAGAAATTCATATAAATGCGCGTCAGCGGGCGCGGTTATTGGGATTGCGGAAGTTTTAGGCACGATAAGCTAATCTTTTATTACAAAATTAGTAGCTGTTTGTTTTTAATAAAATATTATCAGTGAAATCTTATAAGTCATCTTTTTGAGCTATTTCTGCATTACAGTCCGTTTATTCTGCGGATATTTACTTTTATTTGGCAATATTAACAAAACGGCGTTTTGCCCGCTTTTATCGTCCTGGCTTGTAACAAAATTGTGCGCGCCAGACAGGCTGATTTGTGGTTCCAGCGTGGCGAATTTTGCAGCATAATTTTTGCCGGTAAGCTAACGTAATAGTGGCCACGATCACACTTTTCGCTCATCCCTGCTACTCCTCCCCGGCTAATCCCTGGCGGGATGAGGACGTGACTCCGGGAGGTCGGCACACTAACGCTAACGTTTTAGTAAAGGACCCGGATTACTTATGTCACAGACTTCTTTTAACAAAGCTCAGTTTCAGGCTGCACTGACGCGTCAGTGGCAGCATTTTGGTTTACAGTCCGCTTCCGAGATGACCCAGCGTCAATGGTGGCGCGCCGTAAGCGGCGCGCTGTCCGAGCTGTTGTCGGCTCAGCCGGTAGCAAAAGCGACCGAAGGAGAGCGCCACGTAAACTATATCTCAATGGAGTTTTTGATTGGTCGCCTGACCGGCAACAACCTGCTCAACCTCGGCTGGTATCAGCAGGTCAGCGATGAGCTTCAGGCGCATGACGTTAACCTGACCGACCTGCTGGAAGAGGAAATCGACCCGGGCCTGGGCAACGGCGGCCTCGGTCGTCTGGCGGCATGTTTCCTTGATTCAATGGCCACCGTGGGACAATCGGCGACCGGCTACGGCCTGAACTACCAGTACGGCCTGTTCCGCCAGTCTTTCGCTGACGGTCAGCAGATGGAAGCGCCGGATGACTGGGGGCGTAATAGCTACCCGTGGTTCCGCCACAACGAAGCGCTGGACGTGCAGGTTGGCCTCGGCGGTAAAGTGACCAAAGGCGGTGAGTGGGTTCCGGCATTCGTCATTACCGGGGAAGCCTGGGATCTGCCGGTGCTGGGCTACCGCAACAACGTGGCTCAGCCGCTGCGCCTGTGGCAGGCTAAACACGCGCATCCGTTTAACCTGACCAAATTCAACGACGGTGATTTCCTGCGTGCTGAACAGCAGGGCATTGATGCCGAAAAACTGACGAAAGTTCTCTATCCGAACGATAACCATCAGGCGGGTAAAAAACTGCGTCTGATGCAGCAGTACTTCCAGTGCGCCTGTTCGGTCGCCGATATTCTGCGTCGCCATCACCTGGCGGGCCGTAAGCTGGCGGAGCTGGCGGATTATGAAGTTATCCAGCTTAACGATACTCACCCGACGATTGCGATTCCGGAACTGCTGCGCGTACTGATTGATGAGCATCAGCTGAGCTGGGACGAGGCCTGGGCGATTACCAGCAAAACCTTCGCGTATACCAACCACACCCTGATGCCGGAAGCGCTCGAGTGCTGGGATGAGAAGCTGGTAAAAGCGCTGCTGCCGCGCCACATGCAGATCATCAAAGAGATTAACGATCGCTTTAAAACGCTGGTCGATAAAACCTGGCCCGGCGATAAGCAGGTATGGGCGAAACTGGCGGTGGTGCACGATAAACAGGTTCGCATGGCGAACATGTGCGTGGTCAGCGGCTTTGCGGTTAACGGCGTGGCCGCGCTGCACTCCGACCTGGTGGTGAAAGATCTGTTCCCGGAATATCACCAGCTGTGGCCGAATAAATTCCATAACGTCACCAACGGCATTACCCCGCGCCGCTGGATCAAACAGTGTAACCCGGCTCTGGCCGCGCTGCTGGATAAAACGCTGAAGAAAGAGTGGGCCAACGATCTCGACCAGCTGATCAACCTCGAAAAATATGCCGATGACGCGAAGTTCCGTCAGACGTATCGCGACATTAAGCTGGCCAACAAGGTTCGTCTGGCGGAGTTTGTGAAGCGGCGTACCGGTATCGAGATCAACCCGCAGGCGATTTTCGATATCCAGATCAAGCGTCTGCACGAGTACAAACGTCAGCACCTGAACCTGCTGAACATTCTTGCGCAGTACAAAGAAATTCGTGAGAACCCGCAGGCGGACCGCGTACCGCGCGTGTTCCTGTTCGGTGCGAAAGCGGCGCCGGGCTACTACCTGGCGAAGAATATTATCTGGGCGATCAACAAGGTTGCCGCCGCGATCAACAACGATCCGCTGGTCGGCGATAAGCTGAAAGTGGTGTTCCTGCCGGACTACTGCGTCTCGGCGGCGGAAATGCTGATCCCGGCGGCGGATGTCTCCGAGCAGATCTCAACGGCGGGTAAAGAGGCCTCCGGTACCGGCAACATGAAGCTGGCGCTGAACGGCGCGCTGACCGTGGGAACCCTTGACGGGGCGAACGTGGAAATCGCTGAGCAGGTAGGCGAAGAAAACATCTTTATCTTCGGTCATACCGTGGAAGAAGTGAAAGCGCTGAAGGCCAAAGGCTACGATCCGCTGAAATGGCGTAAGAAAGACAAGCTGCTGGACGCTGTGCTGAAAGAGCTGGAGAGCGGTAAATACAGCGATGGCGATAAGCATGCTTTCGACCAGATGCTGCACAGTCTGCTGAAAGGCGGCGACCCGTACCTGGTGCTGGCGGATTTTGAAGCCTACGTGGCGGCGCAGAAGCAGGTTGATGAGCTGTATCGCGACCAGGAAGCCTGGACGCGCGCGACGATTCTGAACACCGCGCGCTGCGGCATGTTCAGCTCCGACCGCTCGATTCGCGATTATCAGCAACGTATCTGGCAGGCAAAACGCTAAGGACAGGCCTATGGAGACTAAACGCCTTGATAACGCAGCCCTGGCGGCGGGAATAAGCCCAAGCTATATCAACGCGCACGGTAAGCCGCAGTCCATTGCTGCGGCCACTAAGCAGCGGCTGCTTGATGCGATGCATCGTACCACTGTCACCCCGAAGGTGGCGGTTAACCCGCTGCCAGCGGTGCAGGTATTCACCCACGGCAAAAAGATGTCTCTGCCGGTAGCGGGCCAGGGGGAGTTCCACTGGATCCTCACCACCGAAGAAGGGAAACAGTATCAGGGCCAGGCGCGCGGCGGTGAAACGCTGCCGCTGCCGGCAAGATTACCGGAAGGGTACCATACGCTGACGCTGACTCAGGACGGCGATCGCTGGCACTGCCGGGCGATCGTCGCGCCCGCGCGCTGCTACGAACCGCAGGCGCTGAAGGATGGCCAGAAGCTGTGGGGAACCTGCGTGCAGCTGTATACGCTGCGCTCGGAGAAGAACTGGGGGATTGGCGACTTCGGCGATTTACGCGCGATGCTACCGGAAATCGCCCGCCGGGGCGGCTCGTTTATCGGACTTAACCCGATTCACGCCCTCTATCCGGCTAACCCGGAGAGCGCCAGTCCGTACAGCCCCTCTTCGCGCCGCTGGCTCAACGTTATCTATATTGACGTCAATGCGGTAGAGGATTTCCGTCACAGCAAAGAGGCGCAGAAATGGTGGCATTCACCGGCTACGCAGCAGACTTTACAGGCGGCGCGTCAGACCGATGATGTTGACTATACCGCCGTGACCACCCTCAAGCTCACCGCGCTGCGCATGGCCTGGAAAGGTTTTTCCGCGCGCAACGATGAGGCGATGGCGGAGTTCCGCCAGTTTGTCACGCGCGAGGGCGACAGCCTGTACTGGCAGGCGGCGTTTGACGCGCTGCACGCCTGGCAGGTTAAGCAGGATCCGATGCGCTGGGGCTGGCCCGCGTGGCCGAAGGCTTATCAGGATACCGATAGCCCGGAGGTTAAAGCGTTCTGCGCCGAACATGCCGACGAGGTGAATTTTTACCTGTGGCTGCAATGGCTCGCTTACACCCAGTTCGCCGAGTGCTGGCATACCAGCCAGAACGATTCCATGCCGATCGGCCTGTATCGTGACCTGGCGGTGGGCGTTGCGGAAGGCGGGGCTGAGACCTGGTGCGATCGCGAACTGTACTGCCTGAAGGCTTCCGTCGGCGCGCCGCCGGATATCCTCGGCCCGCTGGGGCAAAACTGGGGCCTGCCGCCGATGGATCCGCATATCATGGTGGCGCGCGCCTATGAGCCCTTCGTCGAGCTGCTGCGCGCGAATATGCAAAACTGCGGGGCGCTCCGCATCGATCACGTGATGTCGGTACTGCGTCTGTGGTGGATCCCTTACGGCGAGACGGCCGATCATGGCGCCTATGTGCAGTATCCGGTAGACGATCTGTTGTCGATTCTGGCGCTGGAGAGTAAGCGTCATCGCTGTATGGTGATCGGCGAGGATCTGGGAACCGTACCGGTTGAAATCGTCGGCAAGCTGCGTAAAAGCGGCGTTTACTCCTACAAAGTGCTCTATTTCGAAAATGACCACGAAAAGACTTTCCGTGCGCCGAAGGCGTATCCGGAGCAATCAATGGCTGTGGCTACGACGCATGACCTGCCAACGCTGCGCGGCTACTGGGAAAGCGGCGACCTGACGCTGGGTAAATCGCTCGGCCTGTATCCGGATGAGGTGGTACTGCGCGGACTGTATCAGGATCGCGAGCTGGCGAAGCAGGGGCTGCTGGATGCTCTGCACCGCTACGGCTGTCTGCCGAAGCGTACCGGGCATAAAGCGTCGCTGATGGCGATGACGCCGACCCTGAATCGTGGGATGCAGCGCTATATCGCCGACAGCAACAGCGCGCTGCTGGGCCTGCAGCCGGAGGATTGGCTGGTGATGGCCGAGCCGGTCAATATTCCCGGGACCAGCACCGAATATCCAAACTGGCGTCGTAAGCTTTCCACCACGCTTGAGGCGATGTTTGCCGATGAGCAGGTGAATAAGCTGATTAAGGATCTGGATAAGCGGCGTAAGGCGGCAAGTAAGAAGAAGCCTGCCTGATGTAAGCCTAAAAAAAGCCGGGAAGCGATTCCCGGCTTTTTCATATCTGCGGACCCGATTAGCGTTTCGGCCCTGCGGCCACCAGCGCAGCGCCCGCTGGCGTATCGGTGTACTTCTCGAAGTTCTCAATAAACAGCTTCGCCAGCTGCTCCGCTTTCTCCTGCCACTGCTCTGGCGAGCCGTAGGTGTTGCGCGGGTCGAGGATATGGGTATCCACCCCCGGCAGCTCGGTCGGGATCTGCAGCTCAAACATCGGCAGAGTGAAGGTTTCGGCATTGTCCAGCGAACCATCAAGAATCGCATCGATTATGGCGCGGGTATCTTTGATCGAGATACGTTTGCCGGTGCCGTTCCAGCCGGTGTTGACCAGATAGGCCTGGGCGCCGGAAGCCTGCATACGTTTCACCAGCACTTCTGCGTACTGCGTCGGGTGCAGCGACAGGAAGGCGGCGCCAAAGCAGGCGGAGAAGGTTGGCGTCGGCTCCGTGACGCCGCGCTCGGTACCGGCCAGCTTGGCGGTGAAGCCAGACAGGAAGTGGTACTGGGTCTGGTCGGCGGTCAGACGAGAAACCGGCGGCAGAACGCCAAACGCGTCGGCGGTCAGGAAGATAACCTTGGTGGCATGACCGGCTTTAGAGATCGGCTTAACGATGTTCTCGATATGATTGATCGGATAAGAGACGCGGGTGTTTTCGGTCTTTGAACCGTCGTTAAAATCGATGGTGCCATCGGCCAGCACGACCACGTTCTCCAGCAGCGCATCGCGGCGAATCGCATGATAAATATCCGGCTCCGCGGCTTCGGAAAGCTTAATGGTCTTGGCGTAGCAGCCGCCTTCGAAGTTGAATACCCCGTCGTCATCCCAGCCGTGTTCATCATCGCCAATCAGGCGGCGTTTCGGATCGGTAGAGAGGGTGGTCTTGCCGGTACCGGAAAGGCCGAAGAAGATAGCGACATCCTCTTTTTCCCCGACGTTGGCGGAGCAGTGCATGGAAGCGATGCCCTTCAGCGGCAGCAGGTAGTTCATGATCGAGAACATCCCTTTTTTCATTTCGCCGCCGTACCAGGTTCCGCCGATAAGCTGGATGCGCTCGGTCAGATTGAACGCGACGAAGTTTTCGGAGTTCAGACCCTGTTCTTTCCACTGCGGGTTGGTGCACTTAGCGCCGTTCATCACGATGAAATCCGGCTTGAAGTTCGCCAGCTCTTCATCGCTTGGGCGAATAAACATGTTCTTCACGAAATGCGCCTGCCAGGCGACTTCGGTAATAAAGCGGACGCTCAGGCGGGTGTCGGCGTTGGCGCCGCAGAAGGCGTCAACGATAAACAGGCGCTTGCCGGAGAGCTGGCGGGTCACCAGCCCCTTCAGGTGCTGCCACGTTTCCTCAGAAAGCGGCTTGTTGTCGTTCTTACCTTTGCCTTTATCGGCCCACCACACGGTATCGCGGGTGGTGTCGTCACGAACGATATACTTATCTTTTGGAGAACGGCCGGTAAAAATACCGGTATCTACGGCGATTGCACCAAGATTTGTTAATACGCCACGTTCATAACCTTGAAGATTGGGGGCGAGCTCTTCCTGATACAAAGTATCGTAGCTGGGGTTATGGACGATATCCTGGACGTCATTGATACCATAAGCCTTGAGATCCTGCGGGGTTAAACCATTATTAACGCGCATGTCACTGCTCCTTAGCCAATATGTACTGCTTTAAATTGTAGGGTTTATTACGGGGTATAGACCGCGACCAGGCTCATAGATTTACGTATCTCGACAAACGGCGGACTTACGAAAAACGTTGTGACTCCTGTCACGAGGCGCAGGGGATTATCTCAGGAATTAGGGCTACAGTGGGGGTAGATGTTTCTTAATGGTTAAAAAGTAATTAAAAAACTGTTGAAATGTGAATGTAATCGCTTACCTGAAAGAAAATTACGTAACTCTTTCATGGGGAATCGATTCACCACGCGAAGAAAAATTGTTGACGCCAGGCGCGAGGAGGAAAACCGCGCCTGACAAAGTGAGGATTAGTGGATTTGCGGGTCGGCCGGGGAGGCGTTGTTACGAATTTCGGCGATATCCATCGCATTAAAGATGTAATGATTACCGCAATAGTCGCAGTGCATATCGATTTCTCCTTCGTCGGCCAGGATGCTATCGATCTCCTCATCCGGCAGCGTTTTCAGCGCGCCGGCGCAGCGCTCGCGGGAGCAGGTGCATTTAAACTCAACGCCCTGCGGCTCGTATACGGTAACTTCTTCTTCGTGATACAGGCGCCAGAGCACATCGTTTGCGGGCAGGGTAAACAGCTCTTCAGCTTTGATGGTTTCGGTCAGCGTGCTCAGATGTTCGAAATCAGCCGCCTGCGCGTCCTGCGCCGGCAGAACCTGCAGCAGCATGCCGCCGGCCATCGGTTTACCTTCGTGTTCACCGCTACGGATAATCAGTCGGGTTGGCAGCTGTTCGGAGCGCTGGAAGTAATCTTCGAGGCAGGCCGCCAGCGTATCGCCTTCAAGACCGACCACCCCCTGATAGCGCTCGCCCTCTTCCGGAGAGATGGTAATGACCAGATATCCGTTGCCGACCATGGTTTTCAGGTCCGCCCCTTCCGGGATCTCACCCTGGGTGCGGGCGACACCGCGCATCTGCTGCTGGTTGTTGCCGTTGATCACCGCCAGCGACAGCGGGCCATCGCCCTGCAGCTGAACGGTAATATCGCCCGCGAACTTCAGCGTGGCGGTCAGCAGGCTGGTGGCGACCAGCAGTTCCGCCAGCACGGTTTTCACCGGCTGCGGGTAGCTATGGTTGGTCAGAATCTGTTCTAAAGTTTCTGAAACTGTTACCAGCTCACCGCGTACGGCATAGTTTTCAAACAGATAGCGGTGTAATTGATCGTGTTGAGTCATAATCATCTCTCTTGCGGGCCACAGTTATTCACTATCGCCGTGTTTAAATCTCATCAGGTCGCGCCGCTCTTTCTTATCCGGTCGCCTGTCGGGATGCGGCATGGTTAAGGCGTTCATTTTGCGCGCCAGCGCCACTTTCTCGCGTTTCTCGATGCTCTCAGCCGTCTCTTCATAAAGCGCGACGGCTTCACTGGCGGGTCTGCGCTGTTCGGTAATGCCTTTTACCACGATGGTGCGTTCGTCATTGCCCTGGCGGAGCATCAGGGTCGCATTCAGCTCGACTACCTTTCCCGGCTTACTGCGCTGTCCGTTATAGTGCACCTTGCCGCCTTCAATCATCTCGCGCGCCAGCGCACGGGTTTTATAAATGCGGGCTGCCCACAACCATTTGTCCAGCCTGACGGCTTCGACGGGTTTTTCTTTCATGGCCTCTCCTGTAGGGTCAGCGAGGGGATCAGGTGCCGGTAATCGTTCAACCCTGGATGGCGAGCGTAGCTTTTTTCCGCCAGCCCGGAGTCGGGATTGGTGATACCGAGGCAATAGCGGATGCCGTACTCCGCCGCCGCGTCCAGAATTGCCTCGTTATCATCGACGAACAGCGTATTGCGCGCGTCGAAGCCGGTTTCTTCAGCTACCGCGTGCCACAGCCGCTGATCCTCTTTCGGATAACCAAATGTGTGGGTGGAAAGCAATAAATCAAGGTGCGCGTCCAACCCGGTATGCTTTAGCTTCACCGCCAGATTATGCGGATGGGCGTTGGTCAGCAAAATCCGCCGTTTACCGCTGGTTTTAAGCGCCTCAAGGAACGGCACGGTATCTTCACGCAGCGCGGCCCTTGGCCCCTGCTCGCTGGTCATCGCACAAATATCCAAACCCAGTCGCTCGCTCCAGTAGTCCAGGCAGTACCAGTTTAGCGTATGTTGTACCGCATGATACTCCTGGCGCATCGCGTCTCTGGCTTCCTGCAGGTTGAGCCCCCGCGCGGCGCCCCAGGTTTCCGGAACCAGTTTTTGCCAGAAGTAGTTGTCGAAGGCGAGGTCGAGTAGCGTGCCGTCCATATCCAGCAGAACGGTATCAACCTCTTGCCAGGCGATATCAAAATGCATGGTCAGTCTCCAGCGAGGGGGAAAATTGCGCGACAGGTTATCACACCCCGTCGCGCAGAGAATTATTCTTGCGGGTCGGGTGAGGAAAGCAGAACCGGATTCAGGCAGCTTTCATAGTATTTCTGGATCTCTTCCTGTCGCTGGCGATGGCGCTGATAGCGACGAAAAGCCTGGATACCGTGATACGCCGAACAGCCCAGCATGGCCAGCAGCAGCAGCGTTGTGCCGAGGTAACGCCACAAACCGGAGCGGTCAGGAATACGATGCAGGTTGATATGCTGCGTGCCGTTGGCGTCGGTGTAAAGATTGGTGACGATGCCTTCTGCCTGGAACGGCGTGTGCATTAGCATACCCGCCAGACGCTGCAGTTCGCTCCATTGCTGGTGGGCAGGGAAGTCGTATAAGCCGGTGCCTGGCCACGGCTGGTTCACCAGGTCGCTGCCTTCATCGCTGGCAATCAGGAAACCGCCGGGCGCCGGGCTATTCAGCGCCTGCGCCGCGCGCGAGGTTTCACGGCTGATGAACGGCGCGGTGGAGGTGGTGACCAGGTTCTCCAGCGACTCCGCGCTTACCGGGCGTAACAGGACGTTGACGCCGTCCAGTTTGCCGGCGCTGGCGCGTTTGGTCAGGGCTTCCCAGTTGCGGGTGTTGCCGAGGTTAACCAGCGCATTCTTCAAACGAACGCAATCGTCTTTCGCTGAGCACAGGTCGTTGGTTTTTGTGACGATATCGCCAAAGTCATCCAGCAGCACCATGCCTGACTTCTGAATGGCGGAACGCAGCGCCGGGCTGACGCGCGAATCGTCATCGGATTCGGGATGGAGCTGGCGCTGGACGGTCTGCATCAGGGCGGTGGCCTTACTGACGATATCTGATTCCGGCAGCGGCAGGGGAGGGGCATCATTCCAGACGATTTGCGAACAATCGAACGGCATAAACGGCGAGTTTTCTTTTGCCGTCCAGGCGCCCGGCGAGTGGATGTTGCACATTCCTGTGCCTTTCAGGCGCAGCGTGTCGCCGATGCGAATCTTTGACTTCTCCAACTGGGCAACCGTCGTGGCTTCGATAGTTTGCGCGCCCTTGAGCCATGAAAGGGTGAATTTAAAAGGCATATTCAGCGGTACGCTGGCCCACAGCATCACGACGATCAGCAGCGCGCCGAGGGCGATAATCGCGCTGCGGAGCCAGTACTGAAGCGGGAAGTTTTTGACCTCATCATGCAGCGACAGGAAGCGCCCCTGGCGGACAACGTGGCGGCTGAGGTAGATATCGATATCCGTTTGCTGGCCGAGGTCCTGCGCAATCCATGGTTGCCAGTGGCGCGGGTAGATAAGGTCGATAATGCCGAGGGAAATATTATTGATATGTTCCTGGTTATTTTCGCCAAACAATCCCCAGCGTTTCGGCATGCCGCGCAGGCAGTGAATTTCCCGCAGCGATGTTTTGCGCGGGGGAGCGTAGATCCCCCATACGCCTGCCAGCAGCAGGAGTACCCCGCCGCCCAGCAGCCAGGGCGAAAAAACGTTCGGGGTTATCAGGCTGCAATAAAACAGCAGGAAAGCGGCAACCACCAGAATGGCTTCGCGCAGACTCTCAGGGCGGCTGAGCGCATGCTCTTCCGGTGTTTCCTGGCGGATGTTCAGCAGCTCAATTTGCTCGCTCTCTTCCCCGCGGATGGATGCCTGAGGCACCGCGGCTTTTTCAAGCGCAAACCCCCGAGATTCCTGCGGATAGTCGCTGAGCGTTTGCCCATTGAGAGCAATCACCAGCGGAAGGCTATCGGTGGAGATTAACTCGACGCTGTTTTCATCATTGATATGTTGCTCCCAGAAGGGAGGTAGATGAATTTCAACTGAATCAAGGAAGTAGCGCCATTTATTGAGGTCATCGGTGGTGATGCCGTAGCGCGTAATGGCGCGGGTGACGCTATAAACGGTGCCGCTCTGTTCGTTCAGCGTCAGGTTGACCGGCGCGGTGCTGGCGCCAGACGCCGGCAACTGCTGGTTGCGGCTGAGGCTTTCGAGGTATTTTTCAACGGCGCTGCGCTCTTCATCGGAAAGCTTGCGCGTCGCGGCATCGCTAAAGGCGTGCAGCAGCGGCAGGCGACGACGTCTTGTATGCGTGCGATACCACCAGCCGATAAGCAATACGCAGATTAGCAGAGCTAACAAAAATATCAGAAAGGTGCCCATGCCCATCCCATCATAGTTATTCTTTTCTTACTGGTATCGTCGGTTGCCATGCATCAATGGAGGTAAAACAGCCGTCGAAATCGGCACTTATTACGTCAACGGGAGAAAATCTATTATGCAATGCAGCAGCATACAACCTTATCAAAAGCGTTAAAATCCAGGAATCAGTATATTCTCAAATACCGTTCAACCTATTGACTTTTTAGTCTTTGTGATACCAGTGGTCAAGACGAAAAAGTTGCAATTATGTAAATTAGTGGCGATTAGGATTGCCGAAACCGTGCTGCGTATCGCACAATGACCGCTGTAATCACAGCATAGACCGATGACAATGAGCAAATCATTACAAAAACCCACCATTCTCAATGTTGAAACAGTCGCGCGCTCGCGCCTTTTTAATGTTGAAAGCGTGGACCTTGAGTTCAGCAACGGCGTGCGCCGGGTGTATGAACGGATGCGGCCTTCTACCCGTGAAGCCGTGATGATTGTGCCGATTGTCGATGACCATATAATCCTGATTCGCGAATATGCAGTTGGTACGGAGTCCTATGAGCTGGGTTTTTCAAAAGGCCTGATCGATCCGGGCGAAAGCGTACTGGAAGCCGCCAACCGTGAGCTGAAAGAAGAGGTTGGGTTTGGCGCGCAGAAGCTGACGTTTTTGAAAAAGCTGAGCATGGCCCCGTCCTACTTCTCCAGCAAGATGAATATCCTGGTGGCGGAAGACCTTTATCCGGAGTCGTTGCCCGGCGATGAGCCCGAGCCGCTGCCGCAGGTGCGCTGGCCGCTGTCGCAGCTGATGACGCTGCTTGATGAAGAAGATTTCAACGAAGCGCGTAACGTTAGCGCGCTTTTCCTGCTGCGCGAATGGCTGCAGGCGCAGGGGCGGCTGTAGCGCCTCTCTCAGATAAAAAAAGCGCCCGCAGGCGCTTTTTTTTGTCAGAACAGTTCGTGGGTCTCGCCCCCGCCATCGGTAATGGTGGTGCCGACTTCATGAACCGCCTGTTGGGTCGGCTGGGTGCCGTCAATAAAGTACTCGGCGCGGCTGTTACCGCCGCTGGCCAACTGGCCGGTGCTGCGATCGATGTTCACCGTAATAATACCCGGCGGCGGCGTTAGCGGCTCTTCCGGTACGCCTTCCAGCACCCTTTTCATAAAGTCATCCCAGGCCGGCTGGGCGCTTTTAGCGCCGCCTTCATAGCCGGATATCTGATCTTTGATTGCTCCGGAGGCGGTGGTGCGGCCCAGATCGCGGCGGTGGTCATCAAAGCCAATCCATACCGACGTTACGACGCCAGGACCATAGCCTGAGAACCACGCATCTTTTGAACTGTTGGTGGTCCCGGTTTTGCCGCCGATATCGTGACGCTGCAGGTCGCGGCCCGCCCGCCAGCCGGTACCCATCCAGCCCGGTTCGCCGAAGATGTTGGTGTTCAGGGCGCTTTTAATCAGGAACGCCAGCGGCGTGTTGATCACGTGCGGCGCGTACTCCGGAGCGCCACTTTGCGCCACCAGAGACTGGTTCGCCTGCGCAAGCTGCGGCTGTGGAGGAACGCCGGGGTTTTGCGGGTCCTGTGAGGTCGCGACGTCCTCAACATCTTTATTATCCAGTACATCAGACTTCGGCGTATCGCCGTAAATCACCGGAATATCGCACTGTGGGCAGGCAACTTTTGGCCGCTCTTCAAAAATGACGCCGCCCTGATCGTTCTCGATTTTGCTGATGAAATAAGGGCTCACCAGGAAACCGCCGTTAGCCATCACCGAATAACCGCGAGCAACCTGAAGCGGGGTGAAAGAGGCTGAACCCAGCGCCAGCGATTCGGTCCGAACGATGTTCTGTGCCGGGAAGCCAAAGCGCTGGAGATACTCAGCCGCGTAGTCCACGCCCATGGCCCGCATCGCGCGAACCATCACCACGTTCTTTGATTGACCCAGCCCCTGACGCAGGCGGATAGGGCCCGCATACTGCGGCGGTGAGTTTTTGGGGCGCCAGTCGGAGCCGGAGCCGGCATCCCAACGGGAAATTGGCACATCGTTGAGCATGCTCGCCAGCGTTAAGCCTTTATCCATTGCTGCAGTGTAGAGGAACGGCTTAATGTTAGAACCGACCTGGCGCAGCGCCTGTGTCGCACGGTTGAACTTGCTCTGGTTGAAATCGAAGCCGCCAACTAGCGCAATGATCGCCCCGTTTTGCGGGTTGATCGAGACCAGCGCTGAGTTGACATCCGGCACCTGCGACAACCACCAACTGCTACCCACCTGACGTACCCAGACCTGTTGCCCGGTCTGCACCACATCGTTTACTTTACGCGGCGTGGCGCCCTGCTGGGTATCAGAAATAAACCGACGCGCCCAGCGGACGCCTTCCATATTCAGCGACACCGAGGTTCCATTGCTCATTAGCGCGACGGCTTCCTGCGGATTTGCCGACGTGATGACCGCCGGCGAGAGCGGTCCGGTATTCGGGGTTTTTTTCAGCGTATCGAGGATTTTCTGGTTATCCCACGGCGTTTCACCCACCTTCCACAGCACCTTGTCCGGGCCGCGATAGCCGTGGCGCATGTCGTAATCCAGCACGTTTTTACGCACGGCCTCCTGGGCCGACTGCTGATTTTTACGGGTAATGGTGGTGTAGACGCGATAACCGTCTTCATAAGCCTGCTCGCCGTAGCGGCTGACCATTTCCTGACGCACCATTTCGCTGAGATACGGGGAGGAGAAGGCGATTTCCGGCGTATGGTAGCTGGCGTCAATCGTCTGGCTACGCGCCTGATCGTACTGCGACTGCGTGATGTAGCCTTCGCTCAGCATCCGTGAGAGAACAACGTTGCGGCGGGCGGTTGCACGATCCATGGAGTAGAGCGGGTTAAACGTCGAAGGCGCTTTAGGCAGGCCCGCAATGACCGCCATCTCGCTCAGCGTCAACTGGTCGACGGATTTACCGAAATAGACCTGCGCGGCCGCGCCGACGCCGTAGGCGCGGTAGCCAAGATAGATTTTGTTCAGGTACAGCTCAAGGATTTCATCTTTATTGAGCAACTGCTCGATGCGGATCGCGAGGAAGGCTTCTTTTACCTTACGCATCAACGTCTTTTCAGGGCTCAGGAAGAAGTTGCGCGCCAGCTGTTGAGTAATCGTACTGGCCCCCTGAGAGGCGTGACCGGAGAACATCGCGACGCTGGCGGCGCGGAAAATCCCGACCGGGTCAACGCCATGATGCTCATAAAAACGGCTGTCTTCGGTGGCGATAAACGCTTTTATCAGCTCTGGCGGCATTTGCTGTAGCGTGACGGGAATACGGCGTTTCTCGCCATATTGCGCAATCAGCTCACCATCCGCGCTATAGACCTGCATCGGGATCTGCAGGCGCACATCCTTCAGGGTTGCGACGTCGGGGAGCTGGGGCTCTATATATTTATAGAGACCAAAAATCGAGCCTGCTCCCAGCAGTACGCAACATACTGCAAGGATAAAAAGATACTTTACGAACTTCACCGGAGATTTCTCATTTAGTTTTCATTGGGCAGTTTATAAACAAACGCGCAGTAGTATAAAGGCAAGCCTGGAGCATTGATATAGCGAAGCATATCGGCGGATAAGGAGATCGTAAGCATGGCGTTTAGAAACTGGCGCATAGGAATGCATATCCAGCAGGACCACATTGCTATTGTCGCGTTATTACATGAGCGCTCACGCTGGGCGCTACGCCGCTGGTGGAGTATCCCGCTCATGCCCGGTAGCGTGCGGCAGGGAATGGTGGTGGACGTTGAATCGCTGGCCCGTCAGCTGCAAAGCTGGCGGCGGGAGCTGCCTTTGCAGCATCAGGTCTGTATCGCCTTCCCGGCGGCGCGAACCCTGCAAAAGCAGCTCCCGCGCCCGCAGATTTCATTAAGAGAAAGCGAACAGGCGACCTGGATTGCCAGCGCGATGGCGCAGCAGCTGGAAATGCCCGCATCTTCGCTATGCGTTGATTATGCGCAAACCGGAGCGGTTGATGGCTGGCGGGTTACCGCCGCGCAGCGGTTGGACGTTAACCTTCTGTGCCGCCTGGCAAGTCGACTCAAGCTGAGGGTGGTGGGGATTGTGCCGGATGCCAGCGCGCTTAGCGCCTTTCTCCCCTGGCAACCTGATGACGTTCAGGGGCTGGCCTGGCGTGACGAAGCGAGCTGGCTTTGGGCCACCGCCGATAGCTGGGGATGCTGTCCGTGCAGCGACGCTCCCTCTTTTCCAGACCTGGTATCCCGGGTGAATGGCGGTACGTTTCGCCTCTGCGCCTCCGCATCGCCCGACGGGCGGAATTTTGACGCCTGGAGCGCTATCCATCGCCTGCAGCCCCCGCTCCCGGCACGTGGCGATAGCTTTACCGTTGCCCTCGGCCTGGCGCTGGGAGCGCGTCAGTCATGAGCCATATAGTCAACTTCCTTCCCTGGCGCGAAACGCGTCGACGGCAACGTCTGCAGATGGCGGGGCTGCTGATTCTTGGTTTGCTGCTTATTCTGCTGGCGGCGCTCCTCACTTCACGGCTCAACCAGCGGGTCAGCCACTCGCTTGAAACCGCGAAGATTAGCGCTGAAGAGCAGCTGTATACCGCCTTTCAGCAGCGTGAGCGCGCCATGCGCCAACGGTTACAGCAGCAGGAACAACGACGCCTGCGCGCTCTGCGGCGGGAGAAAACCGCCGCGTGGCAGTCGAGGTTGCAGGCGATAGCGGCGCTTATGCCGGAACACGCCTGGTTAACCCAACTGGAATACCGCCAGAATACCCTGGTACTGAGCGGACTCACGTTGCATCTAAAGGGGCTGGCTGAGCTTGAAAAAGCGCTGGGGAGTGTTGCCGGCTTGCGTCCGCCAAAGGCGGGAGAAACGCACCGCGACGGTGAAGGGCGCTGGTTATTTCACTTTTTCATGGCCGGAGAGGACGACAATGCGGGTTGAGATTGAACGCTGGCTGACGGGGCGCAAAAGCCTGTTAACAATACCTGTCGTCCTGGTTCTCATTGCCGGAGTCTGGGGATGGCTACTGCAGCCCCCCCAACCAGACATTAACGCGGGCGGCACGCCGCGCATACAAGCACAGTGGCGCAAATTGTTGCCGCTGCGGGCTGCGCTACAAAACGTTGGTATTGATGAGCAACAAACCCAGGTTTTCTCTCCCATTGACCTCCCGGTGACGGGCGCTGCACTTATGGACTGGCGGCCGATAGGGCGCGGTGGCGAGATGCAGCTGGCGGTTGACTGGCAAGCGGTACCGGCGCTTTTTTCCTGGCTGGCCCGCTGCGGGATGCGCGCCACGGCTTTCTCAATGCAGCCGGAAAATCAGGCTCTACGGCTGATCCTGCAACTGGAGGCGGAAGATGCGCCGTAAAGGCTGGTGTTTACTGCTGTTTCCTCTGCCGCTGCTGGCTGCGGAACGCGATCCCTTTCAGCCTCCGGTCGATAGTTGCCGGACTGCGCAGCTTAATCAATGGCGCTACGGTGGGGCGATAGGCGATCCGCGAGAGTTGATTGGCATCCTGCAGGATAGCGCCGGGAAATGGCGCCGCGTGAGGGATGCGGAGACGCTGCCTACAGGCTGGCGGGTGACGCTTCTGACATCTGAAAAAATGGCTATATCAACCAGCGCCGGGTGTGAACCCGCGCAGTGGGTCTGGCTGCGAAAGGGAATAAAGAATGATGCGATGGATAAGCCTGCTGTTTCTACTCCTGCCGATGATGGTCGACGCGGTAAAAAAGGATCTTCCCGTGTCGCTGGTCGTCGATGATGCGCCGGTGGCCCAGGTACTCCAGTCGTTGGCGGAGCTAAAGCAAAAAAATCTCGTGGTGGCGCCGGACGTCAGCGGAACGGTATCTCTCCAACTGAAGGAAGTGCCGTGGCAGCAGGCGCTGCGATCGGTTATCGATAGCGCCGGTCTGACTCTGACCCAACAAGGCTCGGTACTGTACGTGCATACTCTGGTCTGGCAAAAGGCGCAGCAGGCACAGCTTGAGGCGGAGAGAGCAAAGCGTCTACAGAATCTCCCTCTACAGGGGCATAGCATGAGCCTGCGTTATGCTGATGTAGAGGATCTGGCCAAAGCGGGCGAAAAACTGCTGAGCGCTCGCGGGCATCTGACGGTCGATAAACGAACCAACCGCCTGTTGATTCGCGATGACGCCCAACACCTCCCGGCGTTAATAGCATGGGTTCAGGAGATGGATGTGCCTGTCGGCCAGGTTGAGCTGGCGGCGCATATTGTCTCAATGAGCGAAACCAGCCTGCGTGAACTGGGCGTGAAGTGGAGCCTGGCGGACGCCAGCAGCCCACCAGGATCCGGTAAACTGACGACCCTGAGCAGCAACCTGGCGGTAGGGGATGCCAGTACGAGGGCCGGGTTTAACATCGGCCGCATCGGCGGGCGGCTCCTGGAGCTGGAGCTTTCCGCACTTGAGCAGAAACAGAAGGTGGACATTATCGCCAGCCCCCGTCTGCTGGCTTCACATATGCAGCCCGCCAGCATTAAGCAGGGCAGCGAGATACCCTATCAGGTCTCCAGCGGCGAAAGCGGCGCGACCTCCGTTGAGTTTAAAGAGGCGGTGCTGGGGATGGAGGTGACGCCGACGGTGCTACATCACGATCGCGTGCGGTTAAAACTGAGGATCAGTGAAAATACGCCGGGCCAGGTGCTCAAACAGGAAAATGGCGAAGTGCTGGCTATCGATAAACAAGAAATAGAAACGCAGGTGGAGGTGAAAAGCGGAGAGACCCTGGCGTTAGGCGGTATCTTTGCGCAAAAAAATAAAACGTCTCGCGATGGTATTCCTCTACTTGGCGATATCCCCTGGCTTGGCCAGCTGTTTCGCCGTGACGGTAAGGATAACGAACGACGTGAACTGGTTGTCTTCATTACTCCACGTATTCTGGCAGTGCATTAAGCGGTTTTTCTTGCTAAACACGTTTCAGGTGTTTGACGTGAGGACGGATTTAGCATACAAGGGGTACCGATTTGAGAGTCGGGTACGACATCAATCCTCCCTTTCTTGTCCGGTGATTTATTCTGTTGCCAAACCAGCCGGAGTATTGAGATAATTTTTAGTCTGACTCTCGCTCTATTGCATATGAGGTTTCAGTTCATGTCCTGCTGCGCTGGGTGTCTGCGAAGCGGGTTTACCATTAACGAATAGTCTTAGTAGTACCGAAAAAATGGCAGAGAAACGCAATATCTTTCTGGTTGGGCCTATGGGTGCCGGCAAAAGCACTATTGGGCGCCAGTTAGCCCAACAGCTCAACATGGAATTTTACGATTCCGATCAAGAAATTGAGAAACGCACTGGCGCAGATGTGGGTTGGGTCTTTGATGTAGAAGGCGAAGACGGCTTCCGCGACCGTGAAGAAAAAATTATCAATGAGTTGACGGAAAAACAGGGAATCGTGCTGGCAACCGGCGGTGGCTCTGTAAAATCCCGTGAAACGCGTAACCGTCTCTCCGCCCGCGGCGTGGTGGTCTACCTGGAAACAACTATCGAAAAGCAGCTTGCCCGTACGCAGCGCGATAAAAAGCGTCCTTTGCTACAAGTTGATGCGCCGCCTCGCGAAGTACTGGAAGCGTTGGCGGATGAGCGTAATCCGCTGTACGAAGAGATTGCTGACGTCACTATCCGTACTGACGATCAAAGCGCGAAAGTGGTAGCAAACCAGATTATTCATATGCTGGAAAGCAACTGATTCTGGCTTAATAAAGTGCGTCAGAGTAAAAGCAACTGAGGTGGACGTCGCGTTATGGAGAGGCTTACTGTAACCCTCGGGGAACGTAGTTACCCGATTACCATCGCGGCTGGTTTGTTTAACGATCCAGCTTCCTTCCTGCCATTGAAATCAGGCGACCAGGTTATGCTGGTCACCAATGAGACGCTGGCGCCGCTTTATCTGGATACCGTACGCTCCGCACTTGAGCAAGCGGGAGTAAAAGTCGATAGCGTGATCCTTCCCGACGGCGAGCAGTTTAAAAGCCTGGCGGTGATGGATACCGTTTTTACCGCGCTATTGCAAAAACCACACGGCCGCGACACCACATTAGTGGCGCTCGGCGGTGGGGTAATTGGTGATTTAACGGGATTTGCAGCGGCCAGCTACCAGCGTGGCGTGCGCTTTATTCAGGTTCCGACCACTCTGCTGTCGCAGGTGGATTCTTCGGTCGGCGGCAAAACGGCCGTCAACCATCCTCTCGGCAAAAACATGATTGGCGCCTTCTGGCAGCCGGTTTCTGTTGTTGTCGATCTCAACTGTCTCAAAACGCTGCCGAAGCGTGAGCTCTCTTCCGGCCTGGCTGAAGTGATCAAGTACGGCGTTATTCTTGACGGCGAATTCTTCGACTGGCTGGAAAATAACATTGATGCATTGATGGCGCTGGATGAAACCGCAATGGCGTACTGTATCCGTCGCTGTTGTGAGCTGAAAGCCGAAGTTGTCGCCGCCGACGAGCGCGAAACCGGGTTACGTGCTTTACTCAATCTTGGCCATACTTTTGGTCATGCTATCGAAGCTGAAATGGGCTACGGTAACTGGTTGCATGGTGAAGCGGTCGCGGCCGGTATGGTGATGGCGGCGCATGCGTCCGAGCGTTTGGGGCGCTTTGATCCGCAGGATACGCAGCGAATTATTCATCTGTTGCAGCGTGCTGGTTTGCCGGTATGCGGGCCGCAGGAGATGGCGGCAGAGGCGTATTTGCCCCACATGATGCGTGATAAAAAGGTGCTGGCAGGCGAGATGCGGCTGGTGCTACCCCTCGCGATAGGGAAGAGCGAGATACGCGGCGGAGTACCGCACGATGTTGTTCTTGGCGCGATTGCTGATACTCAGCAGGCGCAACAATAAGAAGGTCTGGCCGCGTTCGCGCGGCGTTATCATTTCGGGTGATGTGCAATAGTCGTGAGCATAAGCCTTTTAGTGGGGTGTTAAATGGATGAATTAAAACCAGAAGACGATATGAAAGCCGATCGCAGCGATCGTCGTACTGGTCGTTCTCGTCAGTCTTCAGAGCGTGATGCCGATCCGCAAATCAATTTTGATGATGTCGATCTTGATGATGCTGACGATGGTCGCCCGACGCGCGGCAGCAAAGCACGCCGTGAGCGCGACGAAGAACAGTATGAAGAGTACGAAGAAGAGGTAGAGTCTGACGAAGGCGATGACGAAGAGCGTCAGGTTGAGCGTCGTCCTCGCAAGCGTAAGAAGGCGCCTGCGAAACCCGCCTCTCGTCAGTACATCATGATGGGGGTGGGGATCCTCGTTCTGCTGCTGCTGATTGTTGGCGTGGGTTCCGCGCTGAAATCACCATCCTCATCCAACGAGCAAACGGCTTCCGGTGAGAAGAGCATCAACCTCTCCGGCGAGCAGGACAATAATAATACTCAGCCTGCTGCTCAGGATTCATCAGCGGCTAGCAGCTCGCAGCCGCAGGATGTTTCTCTGCCGCCTATCGCCTCTAACCCGACTCAAGGTCAGGCTACGGCTGAACCGCAAGGGCAGCAGCGCGTTGAGGTTCAGGGCGATCTGAACAATGCGCTGACCCAGCAGCAGGGTCAGATTGATAGCGCGGTAGCGAACTCTACTCTGCCAACTGAGCCTGCTACCGTTGCGCCAGTGCGCAATGGCGCCACTGCCCCGCGTCAGGCGACGACAGAGCGTCAGACGGCGGCGACACCGCGCCCGGCTGAGCGTAAGCATACGGTTATCGAACCGAAACCGCAGGCCACGGCGAAAGCGCCGACCCAGCCGAAACCGGCTCCGGTCCAGCCTAAGCGTACAGAAAGCGTCGCGACTACGGCTCCGGCAAAAGCTCAGCCGACCACTAATTCTACCGCTACTGCACAGGCTAAACCGGCTGCGACTACCGCTCCTGCGGCAACGGCCGCAACTGCATCTACTGCTCCGACTGCGACTGCAACTGCCGCTCCGGCAGCAACGGCTGCTGCGGGTAAAAGTGCCGGCGACGTCAGCTCGATGAAGTCTGCGCCGTCCGGTCACTACACGCTGCAGCTCAGCAGCTCTTCTAACTACAACAACCTCAACAGTTGGGCGAAGAAAGAGAAGCTGGAAAAATATGTTGTCTATGAGACTACGCGTAACGGTCAGCCCTGGTATGTTCTGGTGAGCGGCATTTACGCTTCGAAAGATGAAGCGAAACGTGCTGTTGCTACGCTGCCAGCAGATGTACAGGCGAAAAACCCGTGGGCAAAACCGCTGCATCAGGTTCAGTCTGACCTGAAATAATGCCGCAGAGTAGTCTGAAGCGCAGGATGCTGTCGGAGCTTTCTCCGCAGCCGGAGAATGTGTAATTAGTTAGGCAGCATGAAAAAGAATCGCGCTTTTCTGAAATGGGCAGGGGGTAAATACCCCCTGCTTGACGATATTAAAAAGCATTTGCCGCAGGGCGACTGCTTGATTGAGCCTTTTGTGGGCGCCGGGTCGGTATTTCTTAATACCGACTTTTCTCGTTATATCCTCGCTGATATCAATAGTGATTTGATCAGTCTGTATAACATCGTCAAGCTGCGTACCGATGACTATGTTGCGGCGGCGCGTGAGATGTTTACACCAGAGAACAACGTCGCAGAGCAGTATTATCGGTTCCGGGATGAGTTCAACCAGAGCCAGGAGCCGCTGCGTCGCGCGGTGTTGTTCCTGTATTTGAACCGTCATGGCTACAATGGCCTGTGTCGCTACAATCTGCGCGGTGAGTTTAACGTGCCGTTTGGTCGCTATAAAAAGCCCTATTTTCCCGAAGCTGAGCTGTATCATTTTGCGGAGAAGGCGCAGCATGCAGAGTTTCATTGTGAATCTTATGAAGAGTGCATGAAGCGGGCAGATAACCGCTCCGTTGTTTACTGCGATCCGCCCTATGCGCCGCTGTCGTCTACGGCGAATTTTACGGCTTATCATACGAATAGCTTTAGCCAGGAGCAGCAGGAGCTGCTGGCTAAAAAAGCGGAATCGCTGATGAAAAAGCGTATTCCTGTGCTTATTTCAAACCATCGCACGCCGCTCACTCAGGAGTGGTACAAAAACGCCGCTGAGACGCATATTGTGAAGGTTCGACGCAGCATCAGCAGCAACGGTGGTACACGTAAGAAGGTGGACGAGCTTCTGGCTCTGTACCGTCCGCCCAAGACCAAATAAATTTCAAGGAGATGCGGATGAAGCAGTATTTGATTGCCCCTTCGATTCTGTCGGCTGATTTTGCCCGTCTGGGCGAGGATACCGCCAATGCGTTGGCTGCGGGTGCCGATGTTGTGCACTTTGACGTGATGGACAACCACTACGTGCCGAATCTGACCATTGGTCCGATGGTGCTGAAATCACTGCGAAATTACGGTATCACCGCGCCGATTGACGTGCATTTGATGGTCAAGCCGGTTGACCGCATCGTCCCTGATTTTGCCGCCGCGGGCGCCAGCATCATTACTTTCCATCCGGAAGCTTCCGAACACGTTGACCGCACGCTGCAGCTTATCAAAGAGCACGGCTGTAAAGCCGGTCTGGTGTTTAACCCGGCCACCTCCCTGAGCTACCTCGACTACGTGATGGATAAGCTGGATGTCATCCTGCTGATGTCCGTCAATCCGGGCTTTGGCGGTCAGTCTTTTATTCCACACACTCTGGAAAAACTGCGTGAAGTTCGTCGTCGCATTGACGAATCCGGCTACGACATCCGTCTGGAAGTCGATGGCGGCGTAAAAGTCAGCAATATCGCTGAGATTGCCGCAGCCGGTGCGGATATGTTTGTTGCCGGATCGGCCATTTTCGATCAGCCTGACTATAAAAAAGTGGTCGATCAAATGCGTAGCGAATTAGCAAAGGTTAGCCATGGATAAGTTACAAAACATTCGCGGCGTGGCGTTCGATCTCGACGGGACGCTGGTCGATAGCGCGCCGGGCTTGACCGCAGCCGTTGATAACGCCCTGTATGCGCTGGAGCTCCCGATGGCGGGAGAAGAGCGAGTCGTGACCTGGATTGGCAACGGCGCGGACGTCTTGATCCAGCGAGCCCTGACCTGGGCTCGTCAGGAGCGCGCGGCGTTAAGAGCCTCTCAGGGCAAACCTTCCGTCGATCATGACGATATTCCGCAGGCTGAACAGCAGACCATTTTGCGCAAGCTGTTCGATCGCTACTATGGTGAAGTGGCGGAAGAGGGGAGCTTTTTATTTCCAGCCGTTGCCGATACGCTGGGCGCGCTGCACGCAAAAGGCCTGCCGCTGGCGCTGGTGACCAATAAACCGACGCCGTTTGTCGCGCCGATTCTGGCGTCGCTGGATATCGCCAAATATTTTACCGTTGTTA
Organism: Klebsiella sp. M5al; assembly: GCF_002090195.1. Classification (NCBI taxonomy): domain Bacteria; kingdom Pseudomonadati; phylum Pseudomonadota; class Gammaproteobacteria; order Enterobacterales; family Enterobacteriaceae; genus Klebsiella; species Klebsiella sp. M5al. The sequence goes on along the minus strand of NZ_CP020657.1, from coordinate 5,386,711 downwards.
TCGGCGGCGATGATGTAAAAAACAAAAAACCGCATCCGGAACCGCTGCTTATGGTTGCGGAGAAACTGGGGCTGGCGCCCGCGGAGCTGCTGTTCGTTGGCGACTCGCGCAATGATATTCAGGCCGCGAAGGCCGCGGGCTGCCGCTCAATCGGTCTGACCTACGGCTACAACTACGGCGAGCCGATTTCGCAGAGCGAGCCGGATTATATCTTTGACCAATTTAATGAACTCTTGCCCGCTTTCGGGCTACCGTACAGTGAAACTCAGGAATAAAAAATGACTAAGCCCATCGTTTTTAGTGGCGCACAGCCCTCAGGTGAATTGACCATTGGCAACTACATGGGTGCGCTGCGTCAGTGGGTAAACATGCAGGACGATTACCACTGCATTTACTGCATCGTTGACCAGCACGCGATTACCGTCCGTCAGGACCCGCAGCAGCTGCGTAAGGCCACGCTGGACACGCTGGCGCTGTATCTGGCGTGTGGTATCGACCCGCAAAAAAGCACCATCTTCGTTCAGTCCCACGTGCCGGAGCACGCGCAGCTCGGCTGGGCGCTGAACTGCTACACCTATTTCGGCGAACTGAGCCGTATGACCCAGTTTAAAGACAAGTCATCGCGCTATGCGGAAAACATTAACGCCGGTCTGTTTGACTATCCGGTGCTGATGGCTGCCGACATCCTGCTGTATCAGACTAACCAGGTCCCGGTCGGCGAAGATCAGAAACAACATCTGGAGCTGAGCCGCGATATCGCCCAGCGTTTTAACGCGATCTATGGCGATGTGTTTAAAGTCCCTGAGCCGTTTATTCCAAAATCCGGCGCGCGCGTGATGTCGCTGCTGGAGCCGACCAAAAAGATGTCCAAGTCAGATGATAACCGCAACAACGTTATCGGCCTGCTGGAAGACCCGAAATCGGTGGTGAAGAAAATCAAACGCGCGGTCACTGACTCCGACGAGCCGCCGGTTGTTCGCTACGACATTCAGAATAAAGCGGGTGTCTCCAACCTGCTGGACATCCTCTCTGCCGTTACCGGTCAGAGTATTCCAGAGCTGGAGCAGCATTTTGAAGGCAAAATGTACGGTCACCTGAAGGGCGAAGTGGCGGAAGCCGTTTCCGGCATGCTGACCGAACTGCAGGAGCGCTATCACCGATTCCGCGGTGATGAAGCCTTCCTGAATCAGGTCATGAAAGAGGGCGCGGAGAAAGCCAGCGCTCGCGCTTCTGTTACCCTGAAAGCGGTCTATGAAGCGATTGGTTTCGTCGCTAAGCCCTGAGTAATCTGCTGGCCGCAGCGCAATAAAAAGCCGGGTGCAATGCATCCGGCTTTTTTATATGTGAGCCGTTTTGAGCTCAATCTTCGCCATTAATGGTTTGAGAACCAGTTCAGCTTGTCGCGCAGGCCAACCACGCGGCCGACAATGATCAACGCCGGGCTGGCCATTTGCTTCGCCAGAATATCCAGCTGCTCTAAGGTTCCGGTGACAACCTTCTGAGTGATTGCCGTTCCGTTTTCAACGATGGCGGCGGGCATATCCGCCGCCATGCCGTGGGCAATCAGTTTTTCCCGGATCGCCGGGGCCTGGTTCAGGCCCATATAGAACACCAGGGTTTGCTTTTCTACCGCCAGGTTTTCCCAGTCCAGCTCGCCGCCGGTCTTGAGGTGGCCGGTGACCAGACGCACGCCCTGGGCGAAATCCCGATGGGTCAGCGGGATGCCCGAGTAGGCCGAACAGCCGGAGGCCGCGGTAATCCCCGGTACGACGGAGAATGGAATACCGGCATGGCACAAGGTTTCCAGCTCTTCGCCGCCGCGGCCAAAGATAAACGGATCGCCGCCCTTCAGGCGTACAACGCGTTTTCCGCCCTGGGCTTCGCGCAGCAGAATCTGGTTGATCTCCTCCTGCGGTACGCAGTGGTAGCCCGAGCGTTTACCCACGAAGACCCGATCGGCATCGCGGCGCACCAGATTCATAATGTCGTCGGAGACCAGGCGGTCATAAACCACGACATCGGCCTGCTGTATTTGCTGCAGGCCTTTGAGGGTCAGCAGTCCGGCATCGCCGGGGCCGGCGCCTACCAGCACTACTTCGCCGCGATGATCCAGCGGCTCGGTCAGCAGCTGCTCCGTCGCGTCCGCGACGGCCTGGCGGTCCTCATTGGCCAGCGACTGCGCCAGCCTGTCGTTAACAAACAGTTTCTCCCAAAAGCGGCGGCGTTCGCCAACAGTGGCAAACTGTTTCTTCACCCGGGAGCGCAGCTGACCTGCGTAGTGGGCTAATTGACCTAAATGTAGCGGCAGAACCGACTCCAGCTTTTCACGCAGCAGGCGCGCCAGCACCGGCGAGGTGCCGCCAGAAGAGACGGCAACCATCAGCGGCGAGCGGTCGATAATCGACGGCATAATAAAGCTGGCTTGCTGAGGAGCGTCGACCACGTTGCAAAATATTCGCCTTTCTTCCGCGGATTTGCTGACTTGCTGATTAACCGCTTCGTTGTCGGTGGCAGCAATCGCCAGCCAGCAGTTATCCAGCAGCACAGGATTAAACTCACCTTGTACCAAAGTCAGCATGTTCGAATCGGCCCAGACCTGGAACTGCGGTACGAAATCCAGGGCATTGACCGTTAATCTGGCTCCCGCATCCAGTAACAGGCGAGCTTTACGCTCAGCCACATCGCCACCGCCGACTAACAGGCAGTCGCGATCGCGTAGTTGGCAAAATATAGGCAAATGGTCCACGACATTACCTCTTAATTATTGGCAGCAGCCTCTGATTGTTTGATTTTTTCCGGAGCAGGGCGCTCCGATTGCGGCGTAGCATACCAATAACCCAACCCCATAAATACGACACCGGACAAAGTATTGCCGAGTGTTACCCATAACAGATTGTGACCGATACCCGCAAGGGTATAGGCATCGCTGTGATGGCCGAACCAGGAGAGGGCAAACAGCGTCATGTTGGCGACCGAGTGTTCGTAACCGGAGGCGATAAACGCCAGCAGACACCACCAGATAGCGATAAATTTTGCCGCGCCCTCGGTGCGGATTGCCATCCAGATTGCCAGACACACCAGCCAGTTACACAGCGCGCCTTTGAAAAAGAGCGCCATCGCCGACTGGCTGGTTTTTGCCAACGCGACGGTATGGACGAGGCTGGTATCGACCGGCAGCAGGCCGCCGCCGCCCCAGCTATACAGCAGCGCCACGAAAACAGAACCTAAAAGGTTACCTACCCAGGTTTGCGGCAAAATCGCCCACATTTGGCCCTGGCTGATGGTGCCCGCTTTTACGCCCAGGGTCAGGAACATCGTATGGCCGGTAAATAGTTCAGAACCGGCGATAATCACCAGGGTTAACGCAATGCCAAAGGTTGCTCCCATCACCAGCGGGCGAACGGAAGGGTCGAGTAGATTGCCGAGGGTGAAAATAAGGATGATGCCAAGGCCAACATAGGCGCCCGCCATCATCGAACTGACCCAGAAGCTCAGCGGATTGTTTGCCGAGAGGCGTGCGATGCGCGCAGCGTTAGCCGCGCACTTGTTGATAGTGTCCGTAAACATAGGTTTCCTTGAGAGATAAAGATAAAAAATGCAAAAAAAAGGAGGCATTGCGCCTCCCATAAATTGATTAACCGCGTAGCTGCACGACGCCGTCTTTCACTCTGGCCTCATAGTGCGCCACCGAATGGCTTTCATCTTCCATACACAGGCCGTCGCGCAGGCGGAAGCGCTGCTTTTTCAGCGGACTGGCAACCCACAGCTCGCCCTGATGCTCGGCGATCAGGCCGCGAGACAGGACGCTGGATTCAAAGAACGGGTCGATATTGCTAATCGCAAACACCTGGTCGCCGTGATACGGGCGGAAAATCGCCACTTGTTTATCGCCTAACAGCGCGCAGACGCCGGTTTCCGGCAGGATGTCATCGATTTTACAGATGTTTTTCCACTGGCTCATGCGTTTTCCTCCACCAGAGTTACCGGGATACGTTCGTAGGGCGCGGCCGGGCGATGCTGTTCACGCTCAGGGACCACCTGGACGTTCGGGTCGCGCTTATCGCTGTTGATGAAGTGTTTAAAGCGAACCTGGGCCGCTGGGGTGTTGACGGTTTCCGTCCACTCGCAGACTACCGCTTCACGCAGGCGGGCCATCTCTTCTTCCAGATGCGCGTTCAGGCCCAGCTTGTCATCAATGATGACCGACTTCAGGTAATCGATGCCACCTTCCAGGTTATCCAGCCACGGCGCGGTACGGGTCAGTTTGTCGGCGGTGCGGATGTAGAACATCATGAAGCGGTCGAGGTATTGCATCAGCGTTTCGCGGTCAAGATCCGCCGCCAGCAGATCCGCGTGGCGCGGCTTCATGCCGCCGTTGCCGCAGACGTAAAGGTTCCAGCCTTTCTCCGTGGCGATGATGCCGACGTCTTTACCCTGGGCTTCCGCACATTCGCGGGTACAGCCGGAGACGCCAAACTTCATTTTGTGCGGCGTACGAATGCCTTTGTAGCGGTTTTCCAGCTCGACGCCGAAGCCGACGCTGTCGCCTACCCCGTAGCGGCACCAGGTGCTGCCGACGCAGGTTTTCGCCATCCGCAGCGCTTTGGCGTAGGCATGACCGGTTTCGAATCCGGCTTCGATCAGCTGACGCCAGATTTCCGGCAGGTCGTCTTTTTGCGCGCCGAACAGGCCAATACGCTGAGAGCCGGTTATCTTGGTGTACAGATTAAATTCACGGGCGATGCGGCCCACCGCCACCAGGCCTTCCGGGGTGATTTCGCCGCCCGCAGAGCGCGGGATAACGGAGTAGGTGCCGTCTTTCTGGATATTCGCCAGGAAGTTGTCGTTAGTATCCTGCAGCGGGGTGTGCTGCGGCTTGAGGATATATTCGTTCCAGCAGGAAGCCAGCAGGGAACCAACGGTCGGTTTACACACTTCGCAGCCGTAGCCTTTACCGTGTTTCGCCAGCAGCTCTTCGAAGGTTTTGATGCCTTCCACACGGATGAGGTGGAACAGTTCCTGGCGGGAGTACGCGAAGTGCTCGCACAGGTTATTGTTGACTTCTATGCCCTGTTTCGCCAGTTCGGCGTTGAGCACCTGAGTTACTAGCGGGATGCAGCCGCCGCAGCCGGTACCGGCTTTGGTTTCCGCCTTCAGCGCCGCCACCGTGTGGCAGCCTTTATTAATGGCGGCAATCAGTGCGCCTTTGGTGACATCGAAGCAGGAACAAATTTGCGCGCTGTCCGGCAGCTTATCCACGCCGATGGACGGCTTACCGCTGCCCGCGTGCGCCGGCAGGATCAGCGAGTCCGGGTTTTCCGGCAGTTCGATGGCGTTCAGCACCAGCTGCAGCAGGTTGCCGTAATCGCTGGTATCGCCCACCAGCACCGCCCCGAGCAGGGTCTTGTTGTCAGGGCTGACGATAAGGCGTTTATAGACCTCTTTGCTTTCGTCGAGATAAACATAGCTGCGCGCGCCCGGCGTACGGCCGTGGGCGTCGCCAATCCCACCGACATCAACGCCCAGCAGCTTCAGCTTGGCGCTGAGATCCGCGCCTTCAAAGGCGTTTTCGGTCTGGAGGATATGGTCAACGGTAACCTGGGCCATTTTGTAGCCTGGCGCGACCAGGCCAAAAACGCGGTTGTTCCAGCTGGCGCATTCACCGATGGCGTAGATATCCGGGTCAGAGGTCTGGCAGGCGTCGTTGATCACAATACCGCCGCGGGGAGCGACTTCCAGACCGCACTGGGTGGCCAGCTTATCGCGCGGGCGGATACCGGTAGAGAAGACGATAAAGTCGACTTCCAGCTCGCTGCCGTCGGCAAAACGCATGGTTTTACGCGCTTGCGTCCCTTCCTGAACGATCTCTTTGGTGTTTTTGCTAGTGTGAACGCGTACGCCCATGCTTTCGATTTTACGGCGCAGCTGTTCGCCGCCCATCTGATCCAGCTGTTCAGCCATCAGCATGGGAGCGAATTCAATCACGTGGGTCTCAACGCCGAGGTTTTTCAGCGCGCCCGCGGCTTCCAGCCCTAGCAGACCGCCGCCGACGACCGCGCCGCGTTTGCTGCGACGGGCACAGGCTTCAATAGCGTTAAGGTCTTCAATGGTGCGATAAACAAAGCAGTCCTGAGTTTCAGAACCTTTAATCGGCGGGATCCACGGATAGGAGCCGGTCGCCATAATCAGCTTGTCATAGAATACGGTACGGCCCGCGCTGGAGTGGATAACCTTCTCCTGGCGGTTGATGGTGATGGCGCGTTCGCCGACCAGCACCTTAACGCCGTGCTTCTCGTAGAAACCTTCCCGTACCAAAGAGAGCTCTTCGGCGGTATGGTGAGAGAAGTAAGAGGAGAGGTGCACGCGGTCGTAGGCGATACGGGGTTCTTCACAGAACACGGTAATATCGAATAGGTTGGCGTCGGATTTATCAAGAAGGTCCTCAATAAAGCGGTGGCCGACCATACCATTACCAATGATAGCGAGTCTGACTTTGCTCATTTTTGCCTCGATTTCTTTTATATTACCGCCTACCTTAACGATTCAGCCGCGACACTTATTGATGCAAATCAATTACACCTTTACCTACTACTTAAGTGGTATGTTTATGATTTGTCAGTATTTTTATAAGTGCTGGAAAACGCTGGCTTTTCCTTTTTGCTTTTTTTATGTACAAAATTGGCAACGGAGACCCACGGCGGGTTGACTAAATATTCAGCAACAATTACGGGAGTCAGCAATATGACAGCAGCGCCGCTTTGGTTAATTGAGAACGTTCGTCTGCCCGATCGCGAAGGACTATGGCAGATAGCGATAGACAAGGGGCGCTTCGGGGATATCACCCCCATGGGTGAGGCGCGCAATGAGAGTTATGAAGTGCTGAATGCGCGCGGCGGGCTGGCGATCCCTCCGTTTATTGAGCCGCATATCCATCTTGATACTACGCAAACCGCCGGTGAGCCGAACTGGAATCAGTCCGGAACCCTGTTTGAAGGGATTGAGCGTTGGGCGGAGCGGAAGGCGTTATTGAGCCATGAGGACGTTAAAGCTCGCGCGTGGAAGACGCTAAAATGGCAAATCGCCAACGGCATCCAGTTTGTTCGTACCCACGTTGATGTTTCCGACCCTACGCTGACCGCGCTCAAAGCCATGCTGGAGGTCAAAAAGGAGGTCGCGCCGTGGGTAGAGCTGCAGATTGTCGCCTTCCCACAAGAGGGTATTTTATCCTATCCCAATGGTGAGGCTCTGCTGGAAGAGGCGCTGCGTCTGGGCGCCGATGTGGTCGGCGCGATTCCGCATTTTGAATTCACGCGCGAATATGGCGTGGAATCCCTGCACATCGCTTTCCGGCTGGCGAAAAAGTATCAGCGGCCTCTGGATATCCACTGCGATGAAATCGATGATGAACAGTCGCGGTTCGTTGAAACCGTGGCGGCCCTGGCGTTAAAAGAGGGTATTGGGCCGCGAGTGACCGCCAGCCATACCACCGCAATGCACTCCTACAATGGCGCGTATACGTCACGTCTTTTTCGTTTACTGAAGCTGTCGGGCATTAACTTCGTGGCCAATCCTCTGGTCAATATTCATCTTCAGGGACGCTTTGACGACTATCCGAAGCGCCGCGGCATTACGCGCGTGAAGGAGCTGATGGCGGCGGGAATTAACGTCTGCTTTGGCCATGACGATGTATTTGACCCGTGGTATCCGCTGGGTACCGGCAATATGCTGCAGGTGCTGCATATGGGGCTGCACGTTTGTCAGATAATGGGCTATCAGCAGATTAATGATGGACTGAAGCTGGTGACGGAAAACAGCGCGCGAACGTTTGGCCTCAGCGATTACGGTATTACAACGGGGAACCCGGCGAATCTGGTGATTCTGCCCGCTGAAAACGGGTTTGAGGCCGTGCGCTGTCAGGTGCCGGTGCGCTGGTCAATTCGTCAGGGGAGAGTGATTGCCACCACGCAGCTGGCGCAGACCTGGGTACAGACTGACAGGGGCGGGGAGGAGCTGTTCTTTACCCGAAATAGCCCCTTTGCCGGAACAAAGGGGCCTGAGGCTTAGTGCGATTCCGCAGCCGCGTTGTTCTGACGGTGGCGGGAGACGAAGCCGAGGATCAGACACATCACAAATACCACCGCGTAGAGAACGTTAGCGGTATGCAGCGCCGCCAGCGGGCCGCTGGCGGCAACGATAGGACCGGTGACCACGAAGGTCAGCATGGTGCCTACGGTGCCGCAGGTGAGAATGAAGTTCACCAGCTTCGGCGATGACACTTTGGTCTGCAGCGAGCCCAGGGTGATGATCGACGTATAGATAGCGCTGGAGAAGAAGCCGAGGGTCAGGATAAACCACGGCATATGCTCCGGCGAACCGTTGATAAACAGATACATCAGTACCGTCGCCACGCCCGCCAGCACCGTCAGAATACGCTGCAGGTCGAAGAAGCGCAGAATAAAGCTGAATGACCACATGCCGATCATGTACGACATCCAGAAATCACTCACCAGTTTACCTGCGTCGCCAAGACTCATACCGAGGCCTTTGGCGTATTCCGGCACCCAGGAGATAAAGCCCAGTTGGCCGAGGATATAGCACAGCGCGGCGATAGAGAGAAACAGTACGCCGATGCCCCATTTCTCTTTCGCTACCGGCTGGCTTTCTTGCAGGGCTTTTTTACCCAATACCGGGAATTCACAGCCGAAGGTCAGCACGAAAATCGCGACGTAGACCAGGCCGATGCAGGCATACACCCAGTACCACTCGATGCTGCGCGCCAGCAGATAAGCGGCCAGCATCGGGAAGATCATCCCCGCCATGCTGAAGAAGGAGTCGGTGAACAGCAGACGCGCCCCGCGCTGACGACCTTCATACATATGGGTGATCAGGAAGGTACCAATCGACATGGTGATCCCGCTGACCAGGCCAAGCACGAACATTGAAGCGGAAAACAGCGCCAGGCTGTGGCTGAACATTAAACCCGCGACGGCCAGAACCATCAGGATAAAGCTAAAACGCAGCTGGGTTTTCAGCGGAACAATTTCCATCAGCCAGGCGTTCAGGAAGATAGAGATCAGGATACCGGAGTTAAGGAAGGTAAAGGTGTTGCTCATACTGGAAACGGGCAGATGAAAATAATCTGCGATGTTTCCCATCACCATCCCGGTGACAATCACCAACGCGCCGGTCAGGGCGTAGGAGAAAAAGCTGATCCATGTGAGCTTGATACGGTTGCTGTTAGTCATGACTGGCCTGTGAATAGAAATGTAAAGCGCGTTGACTCTGCGCCGGGCGGACAGATTTTATGCGTTAGCGTGATTCAAGCAAACGTTTATTCTGAAAATTAGATCTTTTTGCAATTATTAATGTGACTGACTTCACATTTATTTATTTGGCGGATCAATAGACGCATCGTTACAAGTGTTTCAGCTAAGTAAAATTAGGTAAAAGGCTGGCCCAGGATGCAAAGGCTCTTTAGAATCAAAGCACTCGGTTTTTATTCTGCTCCGTTAAGGAATTTCCATGCTCAAATCCACTCTCGCGGCGGTGGCTGCCGTTTTCGCCATTTCAGCATTCTCCCCGGCCATGGCGGCAAAGGGCGATCCCCATGTGTTGCTGACCACGTCTGCGGGCAATATTGAGCTTGAGCTGAATAGCCAGAAAGCGCCAATTTCGGTTGATAACTTCCTCAAGTACGTGAACAGCGGTTTTTATAACAACACCACGTTTCACCGCGTGATCCCAGGTTTTATGGTGCAGGGCGGCGGCTTTAACGAACAGATGCAGCAGAAGCAGCCTAATCCGCCGATTAAAAACGAAGCCGACAACGGCCTGCGCAACACGCGTGGCACCATCGCCATGGCGCGTACCGCCGATCAGGACAGCGCCACCAGCCAGTTCTTTATCAATATTGCGGATAACGCCTTCCTCGATCATGGCCAGCGCGATTTCGGCTATGCGGTGTTTGGTAAAGTCGTCAAAGGCATGGACGTAGCGGATAAGATTTCTCAGGTGCCGACCCATAACGTTGGGCCGTATCAGAATGTACCGTCGAAACCTATCGTGATTCTTTCCGCAAAAGTGCTGCCGTAAACCTATTTGCGCGGGTAACTCATGCCCGCGCATTCCCCCGCTTCCCTGCGAAATCGTTTTTTGCCGCTTATACTTGTGGCAACCGCGGAATCGTCAGGGAGGTGTTAAATGAAAAAACTCACCGAAAAACAGAAATCCCGTCTCTGGGAGGCTCGACGTAACGTTAATTTCCAGGCCAGCCGACGGCTGGAGGGCGTCGATATTCCGCTGATAACCCTTACCCCCGAAGAAGCTCTGGCGCGTATTGAGGCGTTAAGGAGTCACTATGAGCGATAAATTCGGCGAGGGGCGGGATCCTTATCTCTACTCGGGCCTGAAGGTCATGCGCAACCGCCTGGGCATCCGCCAGGCTCAGCGCCTTGAGCAGGCGGCATGGGATCTGACCGCATTACGCGCGGCAACCATTGAACTCGGGCCGTTGGTGCGGGGATTGCCTCATCTGTGCGCGATTCATCGCCAGCTCTATCAGGATGTTTTCGACTGGGCGGGGCAACTGCGTGAAGTGGATATCTATCAGGGCGACACCCGCTTCTGCCATTTCGCCTATATCGAAAAAGAGGGAAACGCGCTGCTTCAGGATCTTGAAGAGGAAGGTTATCTGGTGGGGCTCGCGCAGGATAAATTCATTGAACGTCTTGCTCATTACTATTGCGAAATAAATGTCCTGCATCCTTTCCGTCTCGGTAACGGCATGGCGCAACGCATTTTCTTTGAGCAGCTGGCTATCCATGCGGGTTATACGCTGGATTGGCGCGATATTGCGGTCGATGCGTGGAACCAGGCCAACCAGAGCGGAGCGATGGGCGACCTTTCCCCGCTGCAGACGATATTTCGCAAAGTGGTAAGCGAAGCCGTGGAAACTGAGTAGAATAGCGCGGTTCTTTGTTCCCGGAGCCGCTATGATCCTGCTTATCGATAACTACGATTCTTTCACCTGGAATTTGTATCAGTATTTCTGCGAGCTTGGCGCGGAAGTTCTGGTCAGACGTAATGACGAGCTGACGTTAGCGGATATCATTGCTCTGGCGCCAGCGAAAATCGTTATCTCGCCGGGCCCCTGCACGCCCGATGAGTCAGGGATTTCGCTGGCGGTGATTCGCCACTTTTCCGGTAAGACGCCGATCTTAGGCGTTTGCCTGGGCCATCAGGCGATTGCCCAGGTTTTCGGCGCCGCGATCGTACGAGCCGCGAAAGTGATGCACGGGAAAACGTCCCCGGTCAGCCATACCGGTCAAGGGGTGTTCCTTGGACTGAATAACCCGCTTACGGTGACCCGCTACCACTCCCTGCTCATTGATCCGCTAACGCTGCCTGAATGCTTTGAGGTGACCGCCCGCAGCGAAAAGGGGGAGATCATGGGCATTCGCCACCGCGTCTTCGATCTCGAGGGCGTGCAGTTTCATCCGGAGAGTATTCTCAGCGAGCAGGGACATCAGCTGCTGGCAAACTTCCTCAATCGGTGATTTGTAGTTGCCATGGGTTGATTTTTTATGCATATTTTGTGATTAGATTATCATAATCATTGCTGCATAACGTAAAGGATGGGCACCACATGGCAACTGAACAACCGGCAATCACCCGCGCTACATTCGATGAAGTCATTTTGCCGATTTATGCACCGGCAGAATTTATTCCGGTGAAGGGCAAGGGGAGCCGAGTATGGGATCAGCAGGGTAAAGAGTACGTTGATTTCGCCGGTGGGATTGCCGTGACCGCGCTCGGTCATTGCCATCCGGCGCTGGTGGCGGCACTCCATGAGCAGGGTGAAAAGCTGTGGCATACCAGTAACGTTTTTACCAACGAACCGGCCCTGCGCCTCGGGCGTAAGCTGGTGGATGCGACTTTTGCCGATCGCGTGGTGTTTATGAACTCCGGGACGGAAGCCAACGAAACGGCATTCAAGCTGGCGCGCCATTACACCGTGACGCGCCATAGTCCGTACAAAACCAAAATCATCGCTTTCCATAACGCCTTTCACGGTCGGTCGCTGTTTACCGTCTCCGTCGGCGGTCAGCCCAAATATTCTGATGGTTTCGGGCCGAAACCGGCCGATATCGTTCACGTACCGTTTAACGATTTACACGCGGTGAAAGCGGTGATGGACGATCATACCTGCGCGGTGGTGGTCGAGCCGATTCAGGGTGAAGGTGGAGTGACGGCGGCGACGCCGGAATTCCTGCAAGGATTGCGCGATCTCTGCGACCAGCACCAGGCACTGCTGGTGTTTGATGAAGTCCAGTGCGGTATGGGGCGCACCGGCTCGCTGTTTGCCTATATGCACTACGGCGTGACGCCGGATATTCTGACCAGCGCCAAGGCGCTTGGCGGCGGCTTCCCTATCAGCGCGATGCTGACCACCCATGATATCGCCAGCGCTTTCCACGCCGGTTCCCATGGTTCGACCTACGGCGGTAACCCGCTGGCCTGCGCGGTCGGCGGGGCGGCCTTCGATCTGATTAACACGCCGGAAGTGCTGGACGGCGTCACCGCGAAGCGCGAGCTGTTTGTTCAGCACCTTCAGCAAATTGACGCGCGGTTCGATCTGTTTAGCGATATTCGCGGCATGGGTCTGCTGATCGGCGCCGAGCTGAAGCCGCAGTATCACGGGAAGGCGCGCGATTTCTTGTATGCAGCCGCAGAGGCGGGCGTCATGGTGCTCAATGCCGGACCAGACGTGATGCGCTTCGTACCGTCGCTGGTGATTGATGATAGCGATATTGCTGAAGGCATGGCGCGCTTTGCCCAGGCGGTTGAGCGGGTGCTTAGCGCTTAGTGGCGCGCAGCCAGATGCCATGATGCGGACGCTGACGCCATGCCACCGATGAAATGGTGTGCATGGTGTTCAGATGCCCGAGGATGCGCTGCAAGTGCTGCTCCATCGTACTGAGCGGTCCGCGAGGGACCTCCGCATCCTGCGCCTCCATAATATTCACATCCCCCGCGCTGCCGGGCCCGTCGGAATCCAGCCGCTGCTGGCAGCGCTGGAGCGCAATCTCGCAGGACTCCAGATAACGCTGGGCTAAATCCGGCGTCAGCATATTGTGCTCGCGCGCCAGGGTAGTCATGGCATTGATGTGCTCGACAATAAACTGGCTGTGGGTCACCCACAGCTTCATGTCTTCGAGATAGTGGGAATTAAAACCGGGTTCCTGCATCGCCTGATTTAGCGAGTTAAACAGCGCGTTATGCGTCTGATTAACGCGCATGCGCTGATAGGCCAGCGCCGGGGCCTGATGGTCGTCGCTGAGGATCAGCCTGATGGCTTCCTGATCGGCTTCCAGCGCGTCGTGGGCATTTTTGCGCAGCAGACCGCTTTGCCACTGCGGCCATAGCCAGACCATGCCGCCGAAAGCAATCAGACAGCCAATCAGCGTATCAATCAGTCTGGCGACGATAAACTGCTCGCCGTTCAGGGTGAGCAGTTGCAGGGTGTACACCGCCGTCACGGTAAATCCGACCATCGCCCAGCCGTAATGCTGGCGAATAATCAGGTAGCTCAATAGCGTAATGAACAGCATCGTGGTCAGCGTATAGCCTTCAGGAACGTGAAAGTGCAGCGTGAGCCCGGCAATGACCAGCCCCGCAATAGTTCCGGCAGCCCGATGGACGATACGTACCCGCGTCGCGCCGTAGCCGTTTTGCGTCACGAACAGCACGGTCATCAGGATCCAGTAGGGCTTAGGCAGATGCAGCGCGCTGCCCATCAGGCTGGCGGTGCTCAGCATTACGCTGATACGCGCGGCGTTACGTAACGCCGGCGACTTAAGCGACAGATAGTTTTTCAACGCGGGCAGCAGCGGCAGGCGGCGGGTTTTATCCGCCATCAGGTTACGCGCGTACAGCGGGCGCTGGGTGCGCAGAACTCTGGCAATGCGGCTGAAGTGCCAGGCGCAGAACTGGCCGACAGGATTATCCGGATGCTGCCAGGCGATTTTTTCCAGCGCGCCGATCTGTTTGTCCATCTGAAAGCGCCGGGGATAACGGTGGTAGAGCAGATCGTCCGCCAGCTCCCGCAGGCGGGCGGCAACGGTTTGCGCGTTCCAGCGAATCACCGCTTCCGCGTGACTGCGTTCCACCAGCTTCTGCACCTCTTCTGGCTGATGAAGGCTGACGGAAATATGCTCCTGAAGGTCCAGTCCAACCTGGAAAGCGCGCAGCAGGCGTTTGTGATCGCTGCGCTGGTTAGCCGCCAGCATATGCATCTGCTGATAGCACTGGGTAATCAGATCCACCACCTTTTGCTGGCGGTTGAGCAGCGGCGGCAGCGATGTGGCGGGGTCCGTATGCTGGGTAAGCAGGCTGTATTTGGCCTCGCAGTAGTTGGCGAGCTCACGGTAGAGCAGGCTTAAGGATTCGCGCAGCGGCTGCTCGCGCCAGAGCCAAAACCAGAACCAGTTGAACACCCCATACCATAAGGTGCCGAGGGCGTAGATTAACAGCGGCTCCCACACCGGCATGTTGCCCGCGAGACTGAGGGTAAAAATAGCCGCGATAAGCGAGGCAGGCAGCAGCCGCGCGTGCAGGGAGCTGATTTCAGCCGTGACGCCGAGGATCAGCGCCAGACCGGTGAGGATTAGCGGCAAAGGGATTTCGCGTTGCAGAAGAAGCTGGACGATCAGGCTACAGCCGGCAAACAGGCTGCCGCCGATAATCAGACGCTTAAAGAAACGCTTATGCGGCGTATCCAGCCCGGCAATGTTGCAGCAGGCGGGAACCAGAGAGAACAGAAGCCCCTGCTGTAAGTGGCCAAACAGAAGCCCAATCGCGACCGGCAGACACAACACCAGCGTTTGCCGCAGTGCATAGTTGACTTCAGGGTGGTAAATCAGCCTGCGCCACATGAGGAGAAAACAAAAACGGCGTATCGTCAGGCAATACGCCGTTTTACCGACTTAACGGGTACCGTAGACGACGATAGTTTTACCGTGCGCGGAGATCAGGTTTTGATCTTCCAGCATTTTCAGGATGCGGCCAACGGTCTCGCGGGAGCAGCCGACGATCTGGCCGATTTCCTGACGGGTAATTTTAATTTGCATACCGTCCGGATGGGTCATCGCATCCGGCTGTTTAGCCAGGTTCAGCAGCGTCTGAGCGATACGACCGGTAACGTCAAGGAAGGCGAGGTTGCCCACTTTCTCAGACGTGACCTGCAGACGACGAGCCATCTGCGAAGAGAGACGCATCAGGATGTCCGGGTTAACCTGGATCAGCTGACGGAATTTTTTGTAGGAGATTTCGGCCACTTCACATGCGGTTTTCGCACGTACCCAAGCGCTACGCTCCTGGCCTTCTTCAAACAAGCCTAATTCACCGATGAAATCGCCCTGATTAAGGTAAGAGAGGATCATCTCTTTACCTTCTTCATCCTTGATGAGTACAGCCACGGAGCCTTTAACGATGTAGTACAACGTTTCTGCTTTCTCACCCTGGTGGATCAGCGTGCTCTTTGATGGGTACTTATGAATGTGGCAATGAGACAAGAACCATTCAAGGGTAGGGTCTGTTTGCGGTTTGCCAAGCACCATGCGCGGTTATCCTCTGTTATAAGCTATCTCCGGGTGCCGACACTACACGGCATCCGGGCATGCAATCGTATTGAATCCCTATACCTGGGAATCCGGCTGAAAGTTTTCTGCAGCCTGTAATGTGAACTCCTCTGCATACATGCAGTACATCAATGTATTACTGTAGCATCCAGATTGTTTTAGCATAGCTTTCGCCGCATGTCTCCTGGTGTCTCGCTTCAGCATGACCCAGGTCGCCTTCCGTTGCGAGAATTGTTATGTACGCGTAATCTGTCGGGAAAATTACAGCCCTGGAGTTAAATTTATGCAAGCGCGAGTGAAGTGGGTTGAAGGGTTAACCTTCATTGGTGAGTCGGCTTCTGGTCACCAGATTCTGATGGACGGCAATTCCGGGGATAAAGCGCCCAGCCCAATGGAAATGGTTCTGATGGCGGCAGGCGGATGCAGCGCGATCGATGTGGTTTCCATATTGCAGAAGGGCCGTCATAACGTTACCAACTGCGAAGTTAAGCTGACTTCTGAGCGTCGCGAAGAGGCTCCGCGTCTGTTTACCCATATCAATCTGCATTTTATCGTGACCGGTAAAGAACTGAAGGACGCTGCCGTGTCTCGCGCGGTCAACCTGTCGGCGGAAAAGTATTGTTCCGTCGCGCTGATGCTTGAGAAAGCGGTAAACATTACCCACTCTTATGAAGTGATCGAAGGGTAAGCCGAACGGGCCCCGGCCGGCAAACGCGTCACCGGGGTTTTGACCGTTAGCTTATTTTCCTGCCTTCCATCAGGCGCTCAACCAGCGGCGCCATGATCAGTTCCATCGCCAGCCCCATTTTCCCGCCCGGTACCACCAGCGTATTCATATGCGAGATAAACGAGCCCTGCAGCATCGCCAGAAGCCAGGGGAAATCGATATTTTTTAGATTACGGAAATGGATAACGACAAAGCTTTCATCCAGCGAAGGGATGGCTTTGGCCGCAAACGGGTTGGACGTATCCACCGTCGGTACGCGCTGGAAGTTGAGGTGGGTGCGCGAAAACTGCGGGGTGATAAAGTTGATGTAGTCTTCCATCGAACGGACCACGGAATCCATCACCGCCTCACGAGAGTGGCCGCGTTCGCTGGTGTCGCGAATAAGCTTCTGGATCCACTCAAGATTGACGATGGGCACCACGCCAACCAGCAGGTCGACATGGTTTGCTACGTTATGCTGCGGCGTCACCACGCCGCCGTGCAGGCCTTCATAAAACAGGACGTCAGTCGGTTCGGGCAGCGGCTGCCAGGGCGTGAAGGTCCCCGGAACCTGATTCCACGGCACGGCCTCGTCATAGGTATGTAAATACTTGCGCGACTGGCCTTTGCCGCTTTGCCCATATTCGGCGAACGTGTGTTCCAGCAGGCCGAAGTCGTTAGCCTCGGGGCCAAAGTAGCTGATATGTTTGCCCTGATCGCGCGCTTTACGGATCGCCATGTCCATTTCCGGACGGGTATAGCGGTGAAAGCTATCGCCTTCAACTTCGGCGGCGTGCAGATTAAGCTGGGCGAAGATTTTGCGAAAGGCGAGGCTGGTGGTCGTGGTTCCCGCGCCGCTGGAGCCCGTGACGGCAATCACCGGATGTTTGGCAGACATAACAACTCCCAGAGTAAACGATAGTGTGTGCCGCCTTAGCCGTGAAACTGCTTGCGGGGCATAATGTTCACCGTCTCGTGCAGTTCTGACCACACCAGCACGGCTTCTCCGCTTTTCAACTGCAGTTTAACATCAGCGACTTTATCCGTCAGCGAACGTTCATGTTCACCATAATCGGTGCCTTCACGTAATACAAAACTTTCGATCAGGTTATCCAGCGTTTCGGGATCGAGATCTTGCCAGGGAATGATCATATTTGCGCTCCTAACCAACGGGTTAGCCAATCCGGAATTCTTTTTTCAAGCCACATTTCCGGCTTACGCAGCGTGCCGCCGACGAAACCCACGTGCCCGCCGTGCTCCGTGAGCTGATATTCGACATTCGCCGGCAGCTGTTCCTGCGGGGGAATCGAGTGGTGATCCATAAAGGGATCGTCCTTCGCGTGAATAATCAGCGTGGGCTTAGTGATATCGCTTAAGCGCGGCATGGCGCTACATTGGCGATAATAGTCCAGCGCATCGGCAAAGCCGTGGATCCTGGCCGTGATGCTATCGTCAAATTCGCGAATACGGCGCATGCTTTTTAGCTGGCGTAAATCGACGGGCAGAGAGCCGGGATAGGCTTTTAGCTTACGCGCGGCGTTGGCTTTCAGCAGGTTGAGCAGATAGCGCTGATAAACGCGGGAGAAACCTTTGTCCATATGATAGCTACAGGCCTCCAGCATAAACGGCGCCGAGACGATAACCGCGGCATCAACGGGAATTGCGTCGCCCTCTTTTGCCAGCAGGCAGCCCAGCATATTGCCCCCGAGCGAATATCCCACCGCGGCGGTGGGGGCCGTGCCGTACTCGCGCTGGAGCCAGCGCAGAAACCAGGAGCCATCTTCCGTTTCGCCCGAGTGGTAGATGCGGTTATTCCGGTTGGGTTCGCCGCTACAGCCGCGAAAGTGCATCACCACGCCCAGCCAGCCGCGCTGCATGGCCGCATGGATAAGTCCGTGGGCGTAAGGGCTGTGCAGACTGCCCTCCAGGCCATGAAACACCACCAGGCGTGGTTTATGACGCGCCTGCGAAGGGTCTTCGCTCCACGCCAGATCGATAAAGTCGCCGTCCGGCAATTCCAGACGCTGCCAGTGGGGAGTAAAGCGGAGTTTGCGACGGATTAGCCGCGGCAACATGGTTTGCAAATGACGATTGCCTAAGCCGCGCATCGGATGAAACTGCTGCGAGTCGTCTTCAGGGGGCGTCATTTCTGTAGGAGTGATATCAACCATAGCACCAGAGCAATAAATAATCTTTATAACATACTATACCGCGCATGAAGTGCGCAGGTTAGCCCATATGTGGCCTTGCGGCTAATCGGTCAGCAGGTTACGTGAAAAGAGATGAAAATCGACGCCGGATTTACGCCGCCATAGCCGCGCTTTGCGCGCGCCGGTTGCCGCTGTTTCCCCGGTCTCTTCAAACATTCCGGAGGCTTCGAAGCGGCGAATCAGGCTTTTGCGTTGAATCGGCTGACCAAGGATGATTTCCGTGGCTTCCAGCAGCTGACCATGGGTAAAGGTCTCCGGCAGACAGTAAACCGGCAGTAAAGAGTACATCGTTTTTTGGCGTAAGCGGTGCAGACCGGCGTCGATGATCTTTTGATGATCGAAAGCCAGCGAATAGCTATCCAGCTGCGCCACCGGCACCCAGCGGGCATCGCTGACGCTGGCGATATGCGGCTGACAATCTACCCATGAGATTAACGCAAACCAGGCGATAGTCAGGCTCCAGCCGCGCGGATCGCGATCCGGCCCGGAAAAGGTGTCGAGCTGCTCCAGCCATGACGGTGAAATCCCGGTTTTTTCCGTGAGCTTACGTAGCGCCGTGGCGCGGGTTGAATCATCGTGCGCCAGATCGATAAAGCCGCCGGGTAGCCCCCACGCCCCCTGCTGCGGCGGATGAGCGCGCTCAACCAGCAGAACGCATAGCGCCCCTTCATACAGGGTAAACAGGACGCTATCGACGGTCACCAGCGGCGAGGGAAAGCGGCTGGCATCGTATTGGCTGAGGTATTCGGCATCGGTGGTCATAGAGCGCTCGCAGCGGAAAAGAACGCTGACAAGTGTACCAGCCCCTTCCTGAGCAGCAAGTCTCTATTTTTGTTATTATTTTTCAATAGCCTAATCCATTTTTCCGCTTAAATGACATTTAACACTTGCATCATATGTGTCTTAGGGACATTATTGATTGTGTCTTAGAGACACAATTTAATGAGCGGAGGTCACCATGAGCGAAAAATTTACCCTGGAACTGGATGATGAGGCGTTTACGCTTGCCAGCGGCGTCTTTCCCGATGGCGCTGTGTGGCTGAAGGTGACCGATCAATTACCGCCTTCCGCCCGTTTGATGCGCATCCGGGCGGTTACTCTGCGCGATATGAACGATTTTATGCTGCTGGCGCAGCTGGTGGAGGCCGTGCGTCATGTTACCGACGTGGCGTTTAGCCATCTGGAACTGCCGTGGCTGCCGTGGGCGCGTCAGGATCGCCATATGGTGCCGGGAGACAGCTTTGCTCTGAAGGTCTTCGCTCGGCAGCTTAATACCCTTGGCTTTGACAAAGTCGTGGTGCTTGACCCGCATAGCGATGCCGCGGCGGCGGCAGTCAATAATATGGTTGCGGTTGCCCAGCAGCACTGTCTTCTGCAGAGCGCCGTTCTGCGTCAGGCTATTGCTACCGGGGAGCTGATGCTGGTGGCGCCGGATGCCGGCGCGCTCAAGAAGATTCACCCTGTGGCTAAAGCCTGCGGCGCCGGAGAGTTCGCGATCCTCGGTAAAGAGCGTGACCTTGCCAGCGGCGCGTTAACCAGTTTTTCCCTGCTGGCCGGTGATGTCGCGGGGAAAGCGGTGCTTATTGTTGACGACCTGTGCGACGCTGGCGGCACCTTTATCGGCTCGGCGCAGGTGCTGCGCGAGGCGGGCGCCCGCAGCGTGAGTCTGTACGTCACCCACGGTATTTTTTCCAAAGGCGTAGAGCATCTGTTGAATAACGGCATCGATGCCGTTTACGCCACCACCTCTTTGACTTCTCCTGCCCTGGCTCACCCGCAGCTGGAGCTTATCGATATAGACGCTATCTACCGCGCACATTGGGGATAATATGATGAAAATAAATCCGATTCTGGCTATTGATGGTTATAAAGTTTCCCATCGCGTGCAGTATCCGCAGGGGACTACGAAGGTCTACTCAAACTTTACTCCGCGCAGCGATCGTTTTTTCCAGTCGCCGCAGGCCGACGGCAAGCTGGTATTTTTCGGCCTGCAGGGGTTTCTGCAGTGGTTCCTGGTCGATCTGTTTAACGAGGCGTTTTTCGCCCGCCCGGAAGAGGAGGTCGTCAACGAGTATAAGCAGGTGATGGACGGCTATCTGGGGCGCGATACGGTTGGGGTGGAGCCTGTTCGTGCTCTGCATCGGCTTGGCTATTTACCGCTGCATATCAAAGCGCTCGATGAAGGTACCAAGGTGCCGATGAAAGTACCGGTGCTGACCATCACCAATACGCAACCTGAGTTCTTCTGGCTGGTGAACTATCTGGAGACGGTGCTTTCGGCGGAGCTGTGGAAAGCGTCAACCAACGCGACCATTGCCCACCACTATCGCCTGATTTGCGAACGCTGGGCGGAGAAAACCTGTAGCGATCTGACGCACCTTGATTTCCAATGTCACGACTTTTCGTTTCGGGGGATGTCCGGGCTGCACGACACTGCGCAGTCGGGCTGCGGACATCTGGCCAGTTTCAAAGGTACCGATAGCCTGCCTTCGCTGCTGTATGCCCGGGATTATTACACTCGCGGTGAAGATGAGCTTATCGGCGCCAGCATTCCGGCCACGGAACACAGCGTGATGTGTATGGGCGAGCGCGAGCGGGAAATTGAAACCTTTCGCCGGCTGATTACCGAAGTCCACCCGCAGGGTTTCGTCTCTATCGTCTCGGATACCTGGGATTACTGGCAGGTGCTGACCGAATACACCCGCGAGCTGAAGGCGATAATTATGCGGCGCCAGGGGCGAGTCGTATTCCGTCCGGACAGCGGCGATCCGGTGGCTATTCTGTGCGGAACGGCGGCTGACGACGACACCCGCAGCGAGCGCAGCGCCGAGGAGAAAGGCTCCGTTGAAGTACTGTGGGAAATCTTCGGCGGTACGATTAACGAAAAAGGATACAAGGTACTGGATCCGCATGTCGGCCTGATTTACGGCGATTCCATTACTCTCGCCAGAGCGGATGAGATCCTGCGTCGCCTGGAAGCGAAAGGCTTTGCCAGCGCTAACGTGGTGTTCGGCGTGGGTTCCTTTACCTACCAGTACAACACCCGCGATACCTTCGGCTTCGCGATGAAGGCGACCTGGGGGGAGGTGAACGGCGAGGGAAGAGCCCTCTTTAAGGAGCCGAAAACCGATAATGGCCTCAAACGTTCGGCGCGTGGTCTGCTGCGCGTGGAACGCGACGCCGTGGGGGAACTGCAGCTGTACGATGGGCAAACGCTGGAGCAGGAGCAGCAGGGCGAGTTAAAAACGCGCTTTCTGGATGGCAAGCTGTACGGCTATGCCTCGCTGTCGCAGATCCGCGCCCGGCTGGCGGCGCAGCGTTAAGCGGCGGGGAGTGGGATTAAAAAAGGCGGGCGTTCCCGCCTTTTGGTACTGCATCATGCCGTTAGCCTTCCTGGAGCATCTGCTCCAGCTGTTCCTGGGCATCCAGCCAGGCCATCTCACACTCTTCCAGCCCGGACTTCGCGCTAGCCTGCTGCTGTAAACACGCGGTGAGTTCCGCTTTGCGGCTTTGATCGTATAATTCGCTGTCGCCCAGCTTCTCTTCCGCCTGCGCCAGCTGCGCGTTGAACTTCTCCATCTCTTTTTCCAGGCGGGCAATCTCTTTGCGCAGCGGTTGGGTTTGCGTACGCAGCTCGGCTTCCCGGCGTTTCTGATCTTTACGCGCCTGGGCGCTGTTGCCGTTTTCCTTCGGCTCTTCTGAGGCCTGGTTTTCCTGTTTTTGCGTGTCGCTCAGCCACTGCTGGTAGTCTTCAAGATCGCCGTCGAAAGGTTCGACTTTGCTATCGTGCACCAGATAAAGGTCGTCGGTGGTGGAGCGAATCAGATGGCGGTCGTGCGAAACCACCACCAGCGCGCCTTCAAAATCGATTAACGCTTCGGTTAGCGCCTGACGCATATCGAGATCGAGGTGGTTGGTGGGTTCATCAAGCAGCAGCAGATTTGGCCGTTGCCAGACGATTAACGCCAGCACCAGGCGCGCTTTCTCGCCGCCGGAGAAACGCTGCGTCTGTTCGTTGACCTTATCGCTCTGGAAGCCGAAACCGCCCAGATAGTCGCGCAGTTTCTGCTCCAGTTCCTGCGGCGCGAGGCGGGCAAGATGCTGCAGCGGGGATTCATCCGCGCGCAGAAATTCCAACTGATGCTGAGCGAAGTAGCCAAGCTTGATGCCTTTCGCCAGACCAATCTCACCGTGCAGCGGCTGTAGCTCACCGGCCAGCAGTTTAATCAGCGTCGATTTACCGGCGCCGTTGCGCCCCAGCAGACCAATGCGCGAACCGGGAACCAGATTCAGCTTGATTGAGTCGAGAATCACCCGCTCTCCATAGCCGGCGCTAACCTTTTCCATCTTCAGCAGCGGATTGGGCAGGCTTTCCGGCGCGCGGAAGCTAAAGTGGAACGGGTTATCCACGTGGGCAGGCGCGATGAGCTCCATGCGCTCAAGCATTTTGATACGGCTTTGCGCCTGTTTAGCTTTGGTGGCTTTAGCGCGAAAACGGTCGATGTAGCTCTGCAAATGCGCGACGCGCAGCTGCTGGCTTTCGTACATCGACTGTTGCTGCGAAAGACGGGTCGCGCGCTGCACTTCAAATGAGCTGTAGTTGCCGGTGTACTCGAACATCGTTTGCTGTTCGATATGGATAATTTTGTCGACGATCGGATCGAGAAAGTCGCGATCGTGGGAGATCAGAATCAGGGTCCCCAGATAGCCTTTGAGCCATTTCTCCAGCCAGATGACCGCGTCGAGATCGAGGTGGTTCGTCGGTTCATCAAGCAGCAGCAGATCGGAACGGCAAATCAGCGCCTGAGCGAGGTTAAGGCGCATACGCCAGCCGCCGGAAAAGTCGCTCACCGGTCTTTCAAGCTGTTCGTTGCTGAAACCGAGCCCGTGGAGCAGGCTGGCCGCACGCGAGCGGATGGTCCAGGCGTCGATGGCGTCCAGCTTACCGTGTACCGTCGCGATGGCATGACCGTCATTACGTTCGTTGGCCGCGTGCAGATCCGCCTCCAGCTTGCGGAATTCGCGATCGCCATCAATAACATAGTCAATAGCCGGCTGCGCAAGCGCAGGCGTTTCCTGGTTAACCCAGGCCAGCTGCCAGCTGCCGGGGAAGGTCATCGAGCCGCCGTCGGCGCTAATCTCGTTTTTCAAAAGCGAAAGCAGCGTGGATTTACCGCAGCCGTTTTTACCCACCAGGCCGACTTTTTGCCCTGGGTTGATGGTAGCGGTGGCGTTGTCCAGCAGGACGCGTACGCCGCGACGAATTTGTAAGGAGGAGAAAACAATCATAAGGCGCCGTATGTTCTGACTATGTTAATTTGTCATTATGATAATGTAGTGTGGAGCGAATCGCTCAACCGGGCCGCAATGGTAGCCCAAAATGAAGATGATACACAAAGTCATTCTGGTTGCGTCGGGACGCAGCCGCTGCACAGGCCGCCAGAAGACGTTCGGGAGGGGAAAGATGTCTCAGACAGCGAAAGTTTTGCTGCTGTATGCCCACCCAGAATCTCAGGATTCCGTGGCCAACCGGGTTTTGCTTGAACCGGCCTTACAGTTGTCGAATGTGACCGTGCACGATCTCTACGCGCACTATCCGGATTTTTTTATTGATATCGCCTGGGAGCAGGATCTCCTGCGCCAGCATGAGGTGATTGTTTTCCAGCATCCGCTCTATACCTGGAGCTGCCCGGCGCTGATGAAAGAGTGGCTGGACAGGGTGCTCAGCCGCGGCTTCGCCAGCGGGGCGGGAGGGAATCAGCTGGCGGGAAAGTACTGGCGTAGCGTCATTACTACCGGCGAGCCGGAGAGCGCCTACCGGCGCGATGCCCATCGTTATCCGATGAATGACATTCTCCGCCCTTTTGAATTGACTGCCGGCATGTGCCGTATGCACTGGATGAGCCCGATTATCGTCTACTGGGCGCGTCGGCAATCTCCCGAAGACCTGAAAAGCCGCGCTCGCGCCTACCGCGATTGGCTGGCTAATCCTGTAACGGCTGGAGGTCCAAATGGCGGGAGCTGATTTACTGCTGGCCGGGGTGTTATTTCTGTTTGCCGCCGTGGTGGCGGTACCGCTGGCGGCGAGGCTGGGTATTGGCGCCGTACTGGGGTATCTGCTGGCCGGTATCGCCATCGGCCCCTGGGGATTAGGGTTCATCAGCGATGTGGATGAAATTCTTCACTTCTCAGAATTAGGCGTCGTCTTTCTGATGTTTATCATCGGACTGGAGCTGAATCCGTCCAAACTGTGGCGGCTGAGAAGCTCCATTTTCGGCGTCGGGGCCGCTCAGGTCGCCTTCAGCGCGCTCATTCTTGGCGGTTTGCTTATGCTGAGCGACTTCTCATGGCGCGCTGCGGTGGTCGGCGGGATTGGGCTGGCGATGTCTTCCACCGCGATGGCGCTGCAGCTGATGCGTGAGAAGGGCATGAGCCGCAGCGAATCCGGACAGCTGGGTTTCTCCGTATTGCTGTTTCAGGATCTGGCCGTGATCCCGGCCCTGGCGCTGGTTCCATTGCTTGCGGGTTCTGGTGACGACCATTTTAACTGGCTCACCATAGGGATGAAGGTATTGGCTTTCGGCGGAATGCTGGTCGGCGGGCGTTATCTGCTGAGGCCGGTATTTCGTTTTATCGCCGGATCCGGCGTGCGGGAAGTCTTCACCGCCGCGACGCTACTGTTGGTGCTCGGATCGGCTTTGTTTATGGATGCGCTCGGTTTGTCGATGGCGCTGGGGACCTTTATCGCCGGCGTTCTGCTGGCAGAGAGTGAGTATCGCCACGAGCTGGAAATCGCCATCGATCCGTTTAAAGGGCTTCTCCTCGGTCTGTTCTTTATTTCCGTTGGCATGGCGCTGAATCTTGGAGTGCTTTATACCCATTTGCTGTGGGTTGTGGTCAGCGTCGCAGTGCTGGTGACGGTAAAAGGTCTCGTCCTGTATCTTCTGGCGCGGGTATACGGCCTGCGCAGTTCGGAACGGGTGCAGTTTGCCGGCGTGCTGAGCCAGGGAGGGGAATTCGCCTTTGTGCTGTTTTCACTCCCCGCTTCGCTTCGTCTGTTTCAAAACGATCAGATGGCCCTATTGCTGGTGACGGTGACGTTGTCGATGATGACCACGCCGCTGCTGATGACGCTCATCGATAAAGTGCTTTCGCGGCGATTGAATCAACCCGAAGAAGAGGGTGAGGCGCCGTGGGTTGAAGATGACAAACCGCAGGTCATTATCGTGGGTTTTGGTCGTTTCGGTCAGGTGATCGGCCGTCTGCTGATGGCGAACAAAATGCGTATCACGGTACTGGAGCGCGATATCAGCGCGGTCAATCTGATGCGTAAATATGGCTATAAAGTCTATTTTGGCGATGCGACGCAGCTGGAGCTCCTGCGCTCAGCGGGAGCCGAAGACGCGCAGTCGATCGTAATTACCTGTAACGAGCCGGAAGATACCATGAAGCTGGTGGAGATGTGTCAACAACACTTTCCACATCTGCATATTCTGGCGCGAGCGCGGGGACGCGTTGAGGCCCATGAGCTGCTGCAGGCGGGAGTGGCGCAATTTTCTCGCGAAACCTTCTCCAGCGCGCTGGAGCTGGGACGAAAAGCGCTGATCTCGCTGGGCATGCATCCCCATCAGGCGCAGCGCGCTCAACTGCACTTTCGGCGCCTTGATATGCGGATGCTACGCGAGTTAATGCCGGTACATAGTGATACCCTGCAGATATCCCGCGTGCGGGAAGCCAGACGCGAGCTGGAGGAGATCTTTCAGCGTGAGATGCAAAAAGAGAGCAGGCAGTTAGACGGCTGGGATGAATTTGAATAAAGGTAAATGATATGGCTGTGCGTAAACGTTTTATTGCCGGTGCGAAATGTCCGGCGTGCCAGGCTCAGGATTCACTGGCGATGTGGCGTGAGAATAATGTCGATATTGTTGAGTGCGTTAAGTGCGGGCACCAGATGCGTGAGGCGGATAAAGAGGTTCGCGAGCATGTTCGCAAAGAAGAGCAAGTGATAGGCATTTTTCATCCGGACTAGCGTTATCTATCGGCTTTTTTTAAGCTAGAGGGTACACGGCTGCAGAATTCCGCTACAATCTGCGCCACTATTCTTCCCATGCTCAGGAGATATCATGAAAGTAGCAAAAGACCTGGTGGTCAGCCTGGCCTATCA
Organism: Klebsiella sp. M5al; assembly: GCF_002090195.1. NCBI lineage: Bacteria > Pseudomonadati > Pseudomonadota > Gammaproteobacteria > Enterobacterales > Enterobacteriaceae > Klebsiella > Klebsiella sp. M5al. Next base: position 5,359,993 of record NZ_CP020657.1, on the reverse strand, counting down.
GGTACGTACAGAAGACGGTGTGTTGGTTGATGAGTCTCCGGTAAGCGCGCCGCTTGACTACCTGCATGGTCACGGTTCCCTGATTTCCGGCCTGGAAAACGCGCTGGACGGCCACGACGTAGGCGACAAATTTGACGTCGAAGTCGGCGCTAACGACGCGTACGGTCAGTACGACGAAAACCTGGTTCAGCGCGTACCTAAAGATGTATTTATGGGCGTTGATGAGCTGCAGGTGGGCATGCGCTTCCTGGCGGAAACCGATCAGGGTCCGGTACCGGTAGAAATCACCGAAGTGGGTGACGAACACGTTGTTGTTGACGGTAACCACATGCTGGCTGGTCAGAATCTGAAGTTCAACGTTGAAGTCGTCGCGATTCGCGAAGCAACGGCGGAAGAGCTGGAGCATGGTCATGTACACGGTGCTCACGGCCACGATCATGGCCACGACCACGATCACGACGGTTGCTGCGGCGGTCACGGCCATGACCATGGCCACGAACACGGCAAAGGCGGTTGCGGCGGTAACGGCGGCTGCGGTTGTCATTAATTCCGCTACGCTCGCGTTGCGGAATAGAAAAAAGCGGGGAGACCCGCTTTTTTTACGTCTTAATAATGCGGAGGAGGCGTTTCTTCCGCCTGTGAAGCCATGTGGGATGGCTGAGTCGCTTTCAATTTTTCCACCATCAGGCGCATATGTTCGCGCATCCTTGCCATTTCTATCTCGTGGGCGGTGACGGTTTTGTTGAGGTCTTCAATAGTGATTTCCTGAAACGCCAGTCTGCTCTCCAGCTCCGCAAGGCGAGTCTCTAAAGTGCTATCGTGCATGAGTAACCTCTTCTGTCTTATCCTGCGGGCGGATTCTACTGAAGTTTCAGCATCCGCGCAGCATCGTTACGTCTGACGGGAAACTAATTCATACAAAAATAGTCTGAAATGAGGCGATATTCAGGTACGTCTGTATGTTGATTTGTTCTGCAACGTTCTATAGTACGTTTTTTGTTTTTTACGATAACCCTGGGGTGAGATGCCCCGGCCCTGGAGAAATGGATGAAATCACTGTTTAAAGTAACGCTGCTGGCGACCACAATGGCCGTCGCCCTGAATGCACCGCTGAGCTTCGCTGCTGAGACGACAGCGAAAGCGGCACCCGCAACGGACAGCAAATCGGCATTCAAAAATGACGATCAGAAATCTGCTTATGCGCTGGGTGCATCGCTGGGACGTTACATGGAAAACTCCCTGAAAGAACAAGAAAAACTGGGCATCAAATTAGATAAAGATCAGCTGATCGCCGGTGTTCAGGACGCTTTTGCTGATAAGAGCAAACTGTCCGATCAGGAGATCGAACAGACTCTGCAGACGTTTGAAACCCGCGTAAAAACGGCTGCTCAGCAGAAAATGGAAAAAGACGCATCTGAGAATGAAGCGAAAGGCAAAGCTTACCGTGACGCCTTTGCGAAAGAGAAAGGCGTGAAAACCTCTAAATCTGGCCTGCTCTACAAAGTCGAAAAAGCGGGTACCGGTGAAGCGCCGAAAGACAGCGATACCGTTGTGGTTAACTACAAAGGTACGCTTATCGACGGTAAAGAGTTTGATAACTCCTACACCCGCGGCGAGCCGCTTTCCTTCCGCCTGGACGGCGTGATCCCAGGCTGGACCGAAGGCCTGAAGAACATCAAGAAAGGCGGTAAAATCCAGCTGGTCATTCCACCGGATCTGGCTTACGGCAAAACCGGCGTACCGGGCATCCCGGCGAACTCTACTCTGGTATTTGATGTAGAGCTGCTGGATATTAAACCGGCCCCGAAAGCGGATGCCAAGCCTGAAGCAGCCGCTGAAGCCCCTGCCGCTGACGCTAAGAAGTAATCGGTTTTAAGCCGCCGCCTCCAGGGGCGGCGGCTTTTTTATTGCGGGCAGATATAATTAAAACTGGAAAGAACCTCAGGCGCTGTATTACTTTAGATAGATTAATAATGATGATGAGCCTGCCCTGACGATAACGACAGGCTCCTGAAAAGGAGTGCTTTTTTTCATGTCCAGGTCGCTTTTAACCAACGAGACCAGTGAGCTTGATTTACTGGATCAACGTCCTTTTGACCAGACCGACTTCGATATCCTCAAATCCTATGAAGCGGTAGTGGACGGGTTAGCGATGCTCATCGGTTCCCACTGTGAAATCGTATTGCACTCATTGCAGGACTTAAAATGTTCCGCTATTCGTATCGCCAACGGTGAACACACCGGCCGACAAATCGGCTCGCCAATTACCGACCTTGCGCTGCGCATGCTGCACGATATGACTGGAGCCGATAGCAGCGTTTCCAAATGCTATTTTACCCGCGCAAAAAGCGGTGTGCTGATGAAATCGGTCACAATCGCCATCCGCAACCGTGACCATCGGGTTATCGGCCTGCTGTGCATCAACATGAATCTTGATGTGCCGTTCTCACAAATAATGAGCACCTTTATTCCGCCGGAAACGACGGAGGTAAACTCGCAGGTCAACTTTGCTTCATCGGTTGACGATCTGGTTGCCCAGACGCTTGAGTTCACAATTGAAGAGGTGAACGCTGACCGTAACGTTTCTAACAACGCCAAAAATCGGCAGATCGTCCTGAACCTCTATGAGAAAGGGATCTTTGATATCAAGGATGCCATTAACCAGGTAGCCGATCGGCTGAACATCTCTAAGCACACGGTTTATCTCTACATTCGTCAGTTCAAAAGCGGAGATTTCCAGGGGCTGGATAAATAATGCGCTTTGCCATTACGGTGACGGGCCCCGCTTACGGTACCCAGCAGGCCAGCAGCGCATTACAGTTTGCCCGCGCCGTTTTGCAGGAGGGGCACGAGCTGCTCAGCATCTTTTTCTATCGTGAAGGCGTCTACAACGCGAATCAGCTTACGGCTCCCGCCAGCGACGAGTTTGATCTGGTTCGGGCCTGGCAGGCGCTGCATGAGGAGCACGCTGTTTCCTTGCATATCTGTGTAGCCGCAGCTTTACGCCGTGGAATCACTGATGAACAGGAGGCCAGGCAGCTGAGTTTGCCTGCGCATAATTTGCAGCCGGGTTTTACCTTGAGTGGCTTGGGCGCGCTGGCGGAAGCCGCGTTAACCTGCGATCGCATGGTGCAGTTCTGATGAAACGCGTAGCCTTTATTTTTTCGTCTGCGCCCCATGGTTCAGCATCGGGCAGGGAAGGGCTGGATGCCCTGCTGGCAACCTCAGCCCTGACGGAAGAGATCGGCGTATTCTTCGTGGGCGATGGCGTATTTCAGCTGCTTCCAGAGCAGCGGCCTGCCGCGGTGCTGGCGCGCGACTATATCTCTACCTTCAAACTCTTATCGCTATACGATATCGAACAGTGCTGGATTTGCGCTGCTTCAGCACGGGAGCGCGGCCTGAATTCTGCTACGCCGTGGGTCGTTGACGGTGAATGGCTGGAGCCAGAGGCTCTGCGCGCCCGGCTTGATGATTTTAACGTGATACTGCGTTTCTGAGGCCTGAATGCTCCATACGCTAAGCACTTCCCCCTGGCACGCTGATATGGCGACGATGCGCCGTTTGATAAAAGAGGGTGACGATCTTCTCCTGCTGTCGGACGGCGTTATCGCCGCCATCGCGGAAGGGCGTTTCCTTGAAATCCTGCAATCTGCCCCCATTTCTATCTACGCTCTGCAAGAAGATATCGAAGCCCGCGGGCTGGCTGGTCAAATTGCGGACAGCGTCATCAGGGTTAGCTATACTGAGTTCGTCAGACTGACCGTCAAACATGCGGGTCAGTTGGACTGGTAATGGCGGGATTGTTGTATATTTCTTGACACCTTTTCGGCACCGCCCTAAAATTCTGCGTCCTCATATTATATGAGGCGATTTATTACGTGTTTACGAAGCAAAAGCTAAAACCAGGAGCTATTTAATGGCAACAATTAACCAGCTGGTACGCAAACCACGCGCGCGCAAAGTTGCAAAGAGCAACGTGCCGGCGCTGGAAGCCTGCCCGCAGAAACGTGGCGTATGTACTCGTGTATATACCACCACTCCTAAGAAACCTAACTCCGCACTGCGTAAAGTTTGCCGTGTGCGTCTGACTAACGGTTTCGAAGTCACCTCCTACATCGGTGGTGAAGGTCACAACCTGCAGGAGCACTCCGTGATCCTGATCCGTGGCGGTCGTGTTAAAGACCTTCCGGGTGTTCGTTACCACACCGTTCGTGGTGCGCTTGACTGCTCCGGCGTTAAAGACCGTAAGCAAGCTCGCTCCAAGTATGGCGTGAAGCGTCCTAAGGCTTAATGGTTCTCCGTTAAGTAAGGCCAAACGTTTTATATTAATGTCAAACTAAACTCTTAGAGTTTTGGACAATCCTGAATTAACAACGGAGTATTTCCATGCCACGTCGTCGCGTCATTGGTCAGCGTAAAATCCTGCCGGATCCTAAGTTCGGATCAGAACTGCTGGCTAAATTTGTAAATATCCTGATGGTAGATGGTAAAAAATCTACTGCAGAAGCAATCGTATACAGCGCGCTGGAGACCCTGGCTCAGCGCTCTGGTAAAAATGAACTGGAAGCTTTCGAAGTCGCTCTCGACAACGTGCGCCCGACTGTAGAAGTTAAGTCTCGCCGCGTTGGTGGTTCTACTTATCAGGTTCCAGTTGAAGTCCGTCCGGTTCGTCGTAATGCTCTGGCAATGCGTTGGATCGTTGAAGCTGCTCGTAAACGTAGTGATAAATCCATGGCTCTGCGTCTGGCGAACGAACTCTCTGATGCTGCAGACAACAAAGGTACTGCAGTTAAGAAACGTGAAGACGTTCACCGTATGGCAGAAGCCAACAAGGCGTTCGCACACTACCGTTGGTAATCCCTTCGGAGTCATAGTCACCAGACGGGCGCTTCAGGTAAGTCGCCCGTTTTGGATAACTTAACTGAACGCCTAAAGAAATAACGAGGAATCAAATGGCTCGTACAACACCCATCGCACGCTACCGTAACATCGGTATCAGTGCGCACATCGACGCCGGTAAAACTACTACTACCGAACGTATTCTGTTCTACACCGGTGTAAACCACAAAATCGGTGAAGTTCATGACGGCGCTGCCACCATGGACTGGATGGAACAGGAGCAGGAGCGTGGTATTACTATCACCTCCGCAGCGACTACTGCATTCTGGTCAGGTATGGCTAAGCAGTATGAACCGCATCGCGTAAACATCATCGACACCCCGGGGCACGTTGACTTCACTATCGAAGTAGAACGTTCCATGCGTGTGCTTGATGGTGCAGTAATGGTTTACTGCGCAGTTGGTGGTGTTCAGCCTCAGTCTGAAACCGTATGGCGTCAGGCAAACAAATATAAAGTTCCGCGCATTGCGTTCGTTAACAAAATGGACCGTATGGGTGCGAACTTCCTGAAAGTTGTTGGTCAGATCAAAACCCGTCTGGGCGCGAACCCTGTTCCGCTGCAGCTGGCGATTGGCGCTGAAGAAGCGTTCACCGGTGTTGTTGACCTGGTGAAAATGAAAGCCATCAACTGGAACGAAGAAGATGCAGGTGTAACCTTCACTTACGAAGATATCCCGGCAGACATGCAGGAACTGGCCGAAGAATGGCACCAGAACCTGATCGAGTCCGCTGCTGAAGCTTCTGAAGAGCTGATGGAGAAATACCTGGGTGGTGAAGAACTGACTGAAGAAGAGATTAAAACTGCTCTGCGTCAGCGTGTTCTGAATAACGAAATCATCCTGGTAACCTGTGGTTCTGCGTTCAAGAACAAAGGTGTTCAGGCAATGCTGGATGCGGTAGTTGACTACCTGCCATCCCCGGTTGACGTACCTGCGATCAACGGTATCCTGGACGACGGTAAAGATACTCCGGCTGAGCGTCACGCTAGCGATGATGAGCCGTTTGCTGCTCTGGCATTCAAAATCGCTACCGACCCGTTCGTGGGTAACCTGACCTTCTTCCGCGTGTACTCCGGTGTGGTTAACTCTGGTGATACCATCCTGAACTCCGTGAAAGCTGCACGTGAGCGTTTCGGTCGTATCGTACAGATGCACGCTAACAAACGTGAAGAGATCAAAGAAGTTCGCGCGGGCGATATCGCTGCTGCTATCGGTCTGAAAGACGTAACTACGGGTGACACTCTGTGCGATCCTAATGCGCCGATCATTCTGGAGCGTATGGAATTCCCTGAGCCGGTAATCTCTATCGCTGTTGAACCGAAAACCAAAGCTGACCAGGAAAAAATGGGTCTGGCTCTGGGCCGTCTGGCTAAAGAAGACCCGTCTTTCCGCGTATGGACTGACGAAGAATCTAACCAGACTATCATCGCCGGTATGGGTGAGCTGCACCTCGACATCATCGTTGACCGTATGAAGCGTGAATTCAACGTTGAAGCGAACGTCGGTAAACCTCAGGTTGCTTACCGTGAAGCGATTCGCGCGAAAGTTACCGATATCGAAGGTAAACACGCTAAACAGTCTGGTGGTCGCGGTCAGTATGGTCACGTCGTTATCGACATGTACCCGCTGGAGCCGGGCTCTAACCCGAAAGGTTATGAGTTCATCAACGACATCAAAGGTGGTGTAATTCCTGGCGAATACATCCCGGCCGTTGATAAAGGCATCCAGGAGCAGCTGAAAGCGGGTCCTCTGGCTGGTTACCCGGTAGTTGATCTGGGCGTGCGTCTGCACTTCGGTTCTTACCACGACGTTGACTCCTCTGAACTGGCGTTTAAACTGGCCGCTTCTATTGCCTTTAAAGATGGCTTTAAGAAAGCGAAACCAGTTCTGCTTGAGCCGATCATGAAGGTTGAAGTAGAAACTCCGGAAGAGAACACTGGTGACGTTATCGGTGACCTTAGCCGTCGTCGCGGTATGCTGCGCGGTCAGGAATCCAACGTGACTGGCGTTGTGATCCACGCTGAAGTTCCGCTGTCTGAAATGTTCGGATATGCAACTCAGCTGCGTTCTCTGACCAAAGGTCGTGCTTCTTACTCCATGGAGTTCCTGAAGTATGATGATGCGCCGAACAACGTTGCTCAGGCCGTAATCGAAGCCCGTGGTAAATAAGCCGCAGGGTTAAAACCAAAGTCCCGTGCTCTCTCCAGAAGGGGAGAGCACTATAGTAAGGAATATAGCCGTGTCTAAAGAAAAATTTGAACGTACAAAACCGCACGTCAACGTCGGTACTATCGGCCACGTTGACCATGGTAAAACTACTCTGACCGCTGCAATCACTACCGTTCTGGCTAAAACCTACGGTGGTTCTGCTCGTGCATTCGACCAGATCGATAACGCGCCGGAAGAAAAAGCTCGTGGTATCACCATCAACACGTCTCACGTTGAATATGACACCCCGACTCGCCACTACGCGCACGTAGACTGCCCGGGCCACGCCGACTATGTTAAAAACATGATCACCGGTGCTGCGCAGATGGACGGCGCGATCCTGGTTGTTGCTGCGACTGACGGCCCGATGCCGCAGACTCGTGAGCACATCCTGCTGGGTCGTCAGGTAGGCGTTCCGTACATCATCGTGTTCCTGAACAAATGCGACATGGTTGATGACGAAGAGCTGCTGGAACTGGTTGAAATGGAAGTTCGTGAACTTCTGTCTCAGTACGATTTCCCGGGCGACGACACCCCGATCGTTCGTGGTTCCGCTCTGAAAGCGCTGGAAGGCGACGCAGACTGGGAAGCGAAAATCATCGAACTGGCTGGCTACCTGGATTCTTACATCCCGGAACCAGAGCGTGCGATTGACAAGCCGTTCCTGCTGCCGATCGAAGACGTATTCTCCATCTCCGGTCGTGGTACCGTTGTTACCGGTCGTGTCGAGCGCGGTATCATCAAAGTTGGCGAAGAAGTTGAAATCGTTGGTATCAAAGAGACTGCGAAGTCTACTTGTACTGGCGTTGAAATGTTCCGCAAACTGCTGGACGAAGGCCGTGCTGGTGAGAACGTTGGTGTTCTGCTGCGTGGTATCAAACGTGAAGAAATCGAACGTGGTCAGGTACTGGCTAAGCCGGGTTCCATCAAGCCGCACACCAAGTTCGAATCTGAAGTGTACATTCTGTCCAAAGACGAAGGCGGCCGTCATACTCCGTTCTTCAAAGGCTACCGTCCGCAGTTCTACTTCCGTACAACTGACGTGACTGGCACCATCGAACTGCCGGAAGGCGTAGAGATGGTTATGCCGGGCGACAACATCAAAATGGTTGTTACCCTGATCCACCCGATCGCGATGGACGACGGTCTGCGTTTCGCAATCCGTGAAGGCGGCCGTACCGTTGGCGCGGGCGTTGTTGCTAAAGTTCTGGGCTAATAATTAGTTCTGAATTAAAAAGGGCGCTAAGGCGCCCTTTTTGCTGTCTGCTATATGTGAGCTGCAGCACGATGACCGGCAGCAAATAGAGTAAATGTTTATTTAATAGACAGGCTATTGTAATCATAACTATTCTCATTTACACTTTGTTTGTAAGTTGAACGGGAGTATATATGTACGTTTGTCTGTGTAATGGTGTGAACGATAAAAAAATTCGTCAGGCTGTGCGCCAATTCAATCCTCAGTCTTTTCAACAACTGCGAAAATTTATTCCCGTTGGAAATCAATGCGGTAAGTGCGTCCGTGCGGCGCGCGAGATTATGGAAGATGAATTAACCCGCATGCCGGAATATCAAGAGATCGCCTGAAGCCCCTCAGCTTTACTTTGACATCCCTATAGCTCGAACTACGCTTCAATAAGTGGAAGCGGAGGGACTATATAATGAAAGGTGATGTCAAAATCATAAGTTATCTCAATAAATTATTGGGAAATGAGCTTGTCGCAATTAATCAATACTTTCTCCATGCGAGAATGTTCAAGAACTGGGGCCTGATGCGCCTCAATGATGTCGAATACCACGAATCTATCGATGAAATGAAGCATGCCGATAAGTATATTGAGCGCATTTTGTTTCTCGAAGGGATCCCGAACCTGCAGGATCTCGGCAAACTCCGCATCGGAGAAGACGTCGAGGAGATGCTGCAATCTGACCTAAGGCTGGAGCTGGAAGGGGCGAAGGATCTACGCGAGGCCATTGCCTATGCCGACAGCGTCCATGACTACGTCAGCCGTGATATGTTAATCACTATCCTCGCAGATGAAGAAGGCCATATCGATTGGCTGGAAACCGAATTGGACCTGATAGGCAAAATTGGTTTGCAGAATTATCTTCAGTCGCAGATTAAAGTGGCTGACTGATAAACGTCTGCCATCCACAGAACACACCCGCTGCGGCCAGGAAAGGGCCAAAAGGCAGCGGGTGGTGTAGCGTCTGCCTTGTTCTCGTGCACAAAATCAGCGCCGTTACGGCCGCGCAGGCCAGAATAGCTGCGATGAGAACCAGCTGCGGTAAAACTTCCCACCCATGCCATGCCCCAAGCGCGGCGAGAAATTTAATATCGCCGTAGCCGATGCCTTCCCGCCTGCGTATTCCCCTGTAGAGCCAATAGATCAAGCCAAAGGCCAGATAGCCGCCTATCGCGCCCCAGACGGCTTGTACCAGATTGGCCGGCGACAGACAGAGATAATAAAGCAACCCACTCCACAGCAGAGGGCAGGTAAATTTATCGGGTAGCAAGCCATAGCGCAGATCGTGCCAACAAAGCGTGAGTAATAGCCCGCCATGGATAATAAAGAATGCAAAGGTCGCGACTGTCATCGATTGTTCCCGCGTTTTGGCCTTAGTAACCGAGTGTGCTGCTGGAACGGGGTTTCTGGCAAAAGGCAATAAACAGGAGTGGACTTCCTAATCCAGAGTATTTGCTGGCCTTTCATGGTATTGCAGTAAACGTGGGTGCGTGCTCCCGGAAACAGGTGATGATTTTGTACGCAGCCCTTGCGTTGTATCTGAATTTGCGTATAATGCGCGGGCCTGTCAAAGTTGACGGCCGGTTCGATATGAACCCCGGTAGTAGCAACACGCTACCAAACAATGTTCCCAATTGGGGAACTATGTAAGAACGGTTACACTCTCCCATCAATCGTAATGGGTATGAGGAGTAACCATTTCGTCTATAAAATAATTGGAGCTCTGGTCTCATGCAGAACCAAAGAATCCGTATCCGCCTTAAAGCGTTTGATCATCGTCTGATCGATCAATCAACCGCGGAAATCGTCGAGACTGCTAAGCGCACTGGTGCGCAAGTCCGTGGTCCGATCCCGCTGCCGACCCGCAAAGAGCGCTTTACCGTTCTGATTTCTCCGCACGTCAACAAAGATGCGCGCGATCAGTACGAAATCCGCACTCATAAGCGTCTGGTTGACATCGTTGAGCCAACTGAAAAAACCGTTGATGCTCTGATGCGTCTGGATCTGGCTGCCGGTGTAGACGTGCAGATCAGCCTGGGTTAATCAGGTCATCGAGCGATTGAGAGGTTGAAACAATGATTGGTTTAGTCGGTAAAAAAGTGGGCATGACCCGCATCTTCACTGAAGATGGCGTATCTATCCCAGTAACCGTAATCGAAGTTGAAGCAAACCGCGTTACTCAGGTTAAAGATCTGGCTAACGATGGCTACCGTGCCGTTCAGGTTACCACTGGTGCTAAAAAAGCTAACCGTGTAACTAAACCGGAAGCGGGTCACTTCGCTAAAGCTGGCGTTGAAGCTGGCCGTGGTCTGTGGGAATTCCGTCTGGCTGACGGCGAAGAATTCACCGTAGGTCAGGACATTAGCGTTGAACTGTTTGCTGACGTTAAAAAAGTTGACGTAACCGGTACCTCTAAAGGTAAAGGTTTTGCTGGTACCGTTAAGCGCTGGAACTTCCGTACCCAGGACGCTACTCACGGTAACTCCTTGTCCCACCGCGTACCGGGTTCTATCGGTCAGAACCAGACTCCGGGCAAAGTGTTCAAAGGCAAGAAAATGGCAGGTCAGCTGGGTAACGAACGTGTCACCGTTCAGAGCCTGGACGTAGTACGTGTTGACGCTGAGCGCAACCTGCTGCTGGTTAAAGGCGCGGTCCCGGGTGCAACCGGTAGCGACCTGATCGTTAAACCAGCTGTGAAGGCGTAAGGGGATAGCAATGGAATTAGTATTGAAAGACGCGCAGAGCGCGCTGACTGTTTCCGAAACTACCTTCGGTCGTGATTTCAACGAAGCGCTGGTTCACCAGGTTGTAGTTGCTTATGCAGCTGGTGCTCGTCAGGGTACTCGTGCTCAGAAGACTCGTGCTGAAGTAACTGGTTCAGGCAAAAAGCCGTGGCGCCAGAAAGGTACCGGCCGTGCGCGTTCAGGTTCTATCAAGAGCCCGATCTGGCGTTCAGGTGGCGTGACCTTCGCTGCGCGTCCGCAGGACCACAGTCAAAAAGTTAACAAAAAGATGTACCGCGGCGCGCTGAAAAGCATTCTGTCCGAACTGGTACGTCAGGATCGTCTGATCGTTGTCGAATCATTCTCTGTTGAAGCGCCTAAAACTAAGCTGCTGGCACAGAAACTGAAAGACATGGCTCTGGAAGATGTGCTGATCATCACCGGTGAGCTGGACGAGAACCTGTTCCTTGCTGCGCGCAACCTGCATAAGGTTGACGTACGTGATGCAACTGGTATCGACCCGGTTAGCCTGATCGCCTTCGACAAAGTCGTAATGACTGCTGATGCTGTTAAGCAAGTTGAGGAGATGCTGGCATGATTCGTGAAGAACGTCTGCTGAAGGTGCTGCGTGCACCGCACGTTTCTGAAAAAGCGTCTACTGCGATGGAAAAAACCAATACCATCGTTCTCAAAGTTGCTAAAGACGCGACCAAAGCAGAAATCAAAGCTGCTGTGCAGAAACTGTTTGAAGTCGAAGTCGAAGTCGTTAACACCCTGGTTGTTAAAGGGAAAGTTAAACGTCACGGACAGCGTATCGGTCGTCGTAGCGACTGGAAAAAAGCTTACGTCACCCTGAAGGAAGGCCAGAATCTGGACTTCGTCGGCGGCGCTGAGTAAGTCGGAGGAGTAATACAATGGCAGTTGTTAAATGTAAACCGACATCTCCGGGTCGTCGCCACGTTGTTAAAGTGGTCAACCCAGAGCTGCACAAGGGCAAACCTTTTGCTCCGCTGGTTGAAAAAAACAGCAAATCCGGTGGTCGTAACAACAATGGCCGTATCACCACCCGTCATATCGGTGGTGGTCACAAACAGGCCTACCGTATTGTTGACTTCAAACGCAACAAAGATGGTATCCCGGCAGTTGTTGAACGTCTTGAGTACGATCCGAACCGCTCCGCGAACATCGCGCTGGTTCTGTACAAAGACGGTGAGCGCCGTTACATCCTGGCCCCTAAAGGCCTGAAAGCTGGCGACCAGATTCAGTCTGGCGTTGATGCTGCAATCAAAGCAGGCAACACCCTGCCGATGCGCAATATCCCGGTTGGTTCTACCGTTCATAACGTAGAAATGAAACCAGGTAAAGGCGGTCAGCTGGCGCGTTCCGCTGGTACTTACGTTCAGATCGTTGCTCGCGATGGTGCTTATGTCACCCTGCGTCTGCGTTCTGGTGAAATGCGTAAAGTCGAAGCAGATTGCCGCGCTACTCTGGGCGAAGTTGGCAATGCTGAGCATATGCTGCGCGTTCTGGGTAAAGCAGGTGCTGCACGCTGGCGTGGTGTTCGTCCTACCGTTCGCGGTACTGCGATGAACCCAGTCGACCACCCACATGGTGGTGGTGAAGGTCGTAACTTTGGTAAGCACCCGGTAACTCCGTGGGGCGTTCAGACCAAAGGTAAGAAGACCCGCAGCAACAAGCGTACTGATAAATTCATCGTACGTCGCCGTAGCAAATAATTTTAGAGGATAAGCCATGCCACGTTCTCTCAAGAAAGGTCCTTTTATTGACCTGCACTTGCTGAAGAAGGTAGAGAAAGCGGTGGAAAGCGGAGACAAGAAGCCCCTGCGCACTTGGTCCCGTCGTTCAACGATCTTTCCTAACATGATCGGTTTGACCATCGCTGTCCATAATGGTCGTCAGCACGTTCCAGTTTTTGTTTCCGACGAAATGGTTGGTCACAAACTGGGTGAATTCGCACCGACTCGTACTTATCGCGGCCATGCTGCTGATAAAAAAGCGAAGAAGAAATAAGGTAGGAGGAAGAGATGGAAACTTTAGCTCAACATCGCCATGCTCGTTCTTCTGCTCAGAAGGTTCGCCTTGTTGCTGACCTGATTCGCGGTAAGAAAGTGTCGCAGGCCCTGGATATTCTGACCTACACCAATAAGAAAGCTGCTGTACTGGTCAAGAAGGTACTGGAATCTGCCATTGCTAACGCTGAACACAACGATGGCGCTGACATTGATGATCTGAAAGTTGCGAAAATTTTCGTAGACGAAGGCCCGAGCATGAAGCGCATTATGCCGCGTGCTAAAGGTCGTGCAGATCGCATCCTGAAGCGCACCAGCCACATTACTGTGGTTGTGTCCGATCGCTGAGACTCTGGAGACTAGCAATGGGTCAGAAAGTACATCCTAATGGTATTCGCCTGGGTATTGTAAAACCATGGAACTCAACCTGGTTTGCGAACACCAAAGAATTCGCTGACAACCTGGACAGCGATTTTAAAGTACGTCAGTACCTGACTAAGGAACTGGCGAAAGCGTCTGTATCTCGTATCGTTATCGAGCGTCCGGCTAAAAGCATTCGTGTGACCATTCACACTGCTCGCCCGGGTATCGTTATCGGTAAGAAAGGCGAAGACGTAGAAAAACTGCGCAAGGTCGTCGCGGATCTCGCTGGCGTGCCTGCACAGATCAATATTGCCGAAGTTCGTAAGCCTGAACTGGACGCTAAATTGGTTGCTGACAGCATCACTTCTCAGCTGGAACGTCGCGTTATGTTCCGTCGTGCTATGAAGCGTGCTGTACAGAACGCAATGCGTCTGGGCGCTAAAGGTATCAAAGTTGAAGTTAGCGGCCGTCTGGGCGGCGCGGAAATCGCACGTACCGAATGGTACCGTGAAGGTCGCGTACCGCTGCACACTCTGCGTGCTGACATCGACTACAACACCTCTGAAGCGCACACCACTTACGGTGTAATCGGCGTTAAGGTATGGATCTTCAAAGGTGAGATCCTGGGTGGTATGGCTGCTGTTGAACAACCGGAACCGGCTGCTCAACCTAAAAAGCAGCAGCGTAAAGGCCGTAAATAAGGAGCGTCGCTGATGTTACAACCAAAGCGTACAAAATTCCGTAAAGTGCATAAAGGCCGCAACCGTGGTCTGGCGCAGGGTACGGATGTTAGCTTCGGCACTTTCGGTCTGAAAGCTGTTGGCCGTGGTCGTCTGACTGCACGTCAGATCGAAGCAGCACGTCGTGCTATGACCCGTGCAGTTAAGCGTCAAGGTAAGATCTGGATCCGTGTATTCCCGGACAAACCGATCACCGAGAAGCCGCTGGAAGTTCGTATGGGTAAAGGTAAAGGTAACGTGGAGTACTGGGTTGCCTTGATTCAGCCGGGTAAAGTCCTTTATGAAATGGACGGCGTACCGGAAGAGCTGGCCCGTGAAGCATTCGGCCTGGCAGCAGCGAAACTGCCGATCAAAACCACCTTTGTAACTAAGACGGTGATGTAATGAAAGCAAAAGAGCTGCGTGAAAAAAGCGTTGAAGAGCTGAACGCTGAGCTGCTGAACCTGCTGCGTGAGCAGTTCAACCTGCGTATGCAGGCTGCAAGTGGCCAGCTGCAACAGACTCATCTGCTGAAGCAAGTGCGTCGTGATGTTGCACGCGTTAAGACTTTACTGACTCAGAAGGCGGGTGCGTAATGACCGATAAAATCCGTACTCTGCAAGGTCGCGTGGTTAGCGACAAAATGGAGAAATCCATTGTTGTTGCTATCGAACGTATGGTGAAACACCCGGTATACGGCAAATTCATCAAGCGTACGACCAAACTGCACGTACATGACGAGAACAACGAATGCGGTATCGGTGACGTGGTTGAAATCCGCGAATGCCGTCCGCTGTCCAAGACTAAGTCCTGGACGCTGGTTCGCGTTGTAGAGAAAGCGGTTCTGTAATACAGTACGCATTCTCGATACGGATAAACGGCTCAGCGATGAGCCGTTTATTTTTTCTACCCATATCTGATTTGCGGTGTTATAATGCCGCGCCCTCGATATGGGGCTTTTTTAACGACCCTATTTTTGGGTCTCAGTAGTAGTTGACATTAGCGGAGCACTAAAATGATCCAAGAACAGACTATGCTGAACGTCGCCGACAACTCCGGTGCACGTCGCGTAATGTGTATCAAGGTTCTGGGTGGCTCGCACCGTCGCTACGCAGGCGTAGGCGACATCATCAAGATCACCATCAAGGAAGCAATTCCGCGTGGTAAGGTCAAAAAAGGTGATGTGCTGAAGGCGGTAGTGGTGCGCACCAAGAAGGGTGTTCGTCGCCCGGACGGTTCTGTCATTCGCTTCGATGGTAATGCATGCGTTATTTTAAACAATAACAGCGAGCAGCCCATCGGTACGCGTATTTTTGGGCCGGTAACTCGTGAACTTCGTAACGAGAAGTTCATGAAAATTATCTCTCTGGCCCCAGAAGTACTCTAAGGAGCGAATCATGGCAGCGAAAATCCGTCGTGATGACGAAGTTATCGTGTTAACCGGTAAAGATAAAGGTAAACGCGGTAAAGTTAAGAATGTCTTGTCTTCCGGCAAGCTCATTGTTGAAGGTATCAACCTGGTTAAGAAACACCAGAAGCCGGTTCCGGCTCTGAACCAACCAGGCGGCATCGTTGAAAAAGAAGCTGCTATTCAGGTTTCTAACGTTGCGATCTTCAATGCGGCAACCGGCAAGGCTGACCGTGTAGGCTTTAGATTCGAAGACGGCAAAAAAGTCCGTTTCTTCAAATCTAATAGCGAAACTATCAAGTAATTTGGAGTAGTACGATGGCGAAACTGCATGATTACTACAAAGACGAAGTAGTTAAAAAACTCATGACTGAGTTTAACTACAATTCTGTCATGCAAGTCCCTCGGGTCGAGAAGATCACCCTGAACATGGGTGTTGGTGAAGCGATCGCTGACAAGAAACTGCTGGATAACGCAGCAGCCGATCTGACAGCAATCTCCGGTCAAAAACCGCTGATCACCAAAGCACGCAAATCAGTTGCAGGCTTCAAAATCCGTCAGGGCTATCCGATCGGCTGTAAAGTAACTCTGCGTGGCGAACGCATGTGGGAGTTCTTTGAGCGCCTGATCACTATTGCTGTACCGCGTATCCGTGACTTCCGTGGCTTGTCCGCTAAGTCTTTCGACGGTCGTGGCAACTACAGCATGGGTGTCCGTGAGCAGATCATCTTCCCAGAAATCGACTACGATAAAGTCGACCGCGTTCGTGGTTTGGATATTACCATTACCACTACTGCGAAATCTGATGAAGAAGGCCGCGCTCTGCTGGCTGCCTTTGACTTCCCGTTCCGCAAGTAAGGTAGGGTTACTTAATGGCTAAGCAATCAATGAAAGCACGCGAAGTAAAGCGCGTGGCTTTAGCTGATAAATTCTTCGCTAAACGCGCTGAACTGAAAGCTATCATCTCTGATGTGAACGCAACCGACGAAGATCGTTGGAACGCTGTTCTCAAGCTGCAGACTCTGCCGCGTGATTCCAGCCCGTCTCGTCAGCGTAATCGCTGCCGTCAAACAGGTCGTCCGCATGGTTTCCTGCGGAAGTTCGGGTTGAGCCGTATCAAGGTCCGTGAAGCCGCAATGCGCGGTGAAATCCCGGGTCTGAAAAAGGCTAGCTGGTAATTGTCACCAATTGAATCACGGGAGTAAAGACAGATGAGCATGCAAGATCCGATCGCGGATATGCTGACCCGTATCCGTAACGGTCAGGCCGCGAATAAAGCTGCGGTCACCATGCCTTCCTCCAAGCTGAAAGTGGCAATTGCCAACGTGCTGAAGGAAGAAGGCTTTATTGAAGATTTTAAAGTTGAAGGCGACATCAAGCCGGAACTGGAACTGACTCTTAAGTATTTCCAGGGTAAAGCTGTTGTAGAAAGCATTCAGCGTGTCAGCCGCCCAGGTCTGCGCATCTACAAACGTAAAGATGAGCTGCCGAAAGTTATGGCGGGTCTGGGTATCGCGGTTATTTCTACCTCTAAAGGTGTTATGACCGATCGTGCAGCGCGCCAGGCTGGTCTTGGTGGCGAAATTATCTGCTACGTAGCCTAATCGGAGGAAAAAATGTCTCGTGTTGCTAAAGCACCGGTCGTTGTTCCTGCCGGCGTTGATGTAAAAATCAACGGTCAGGTTATTACGATCAAAGGTAAAAACGGCGAGCTGACTCGTACCCTCAACAATGCTGTTGAAGTTAAACATGCAGATAATGCTCTGACCTTCGGTCCGCGTGATGGTTTCGTGGATGGGTGGGCTCAGGCTGGTACCGCGCGTGCCCTGCTGAACTCAATGGTTGTTGGTGTTACCGAAGGCTTCACTAAAAAGCTTCAGCTGGTTGGTGTAGGCTATCGTGCAGCGGTCAAAGGGGATGTAGTAAACCTGGCTTTAGGTTTCTCTCATCCTGTTGAGCATAAACTGCCGGCCGGTATCACTGCAGAATGTCCGACTCAAACTGAAATCGTGCTGAAAGGCGCTGATAAGCAGGTGATCGGTCAGGTTGCAGCAGATCTGCGCGCCTACCGTCGTCCTGAGCCTTATAAAGGCAAGGGTGTTCGTTACGCCGACGAAGTCGTGCGTACCAAAGAGGCTAAGAAGAAGTAAGGTAACACTATGGATAAGAAATCTGCTCGTATCCGTCGTGCGACCCGCGCACGCCGCAAGCTCCAGGAGCTGGGTGCAACTCGCCTGGTGGTACATCGTACCCCGCGTCATATTTACGCACAGGTAATTGCACCGAACGGTTCTGAAGTTCTGGTAGCTGCTTCTACTGTAGAAAAAGCTATCGCTGAACAACTGAAGTACACCGGTAACAAAGACGCGGCAGCAGCTGTGGGTAAAGCTGTTGCTGAACGCGCTCTGGAAAAAGGCATCAAAGATGTTTCCTTTGACCGTTCCGGGTTCCAATATCATGGTCGTGTCCAGGCACTGGCAGATGCTGCCCGTGAAGCTGGCCTTCAGTTCTAAGGTAGAGGTGTAAGATGGCTCACATCGAAAAACAAGCTGGCGAACTGCAGGAAAAGCTGATCGCGGTTAACCGCGTATCTAAAACCGTTAAAGGTGGTCGTATTTTCTCCTTCACAGCTCTGACTGTAGTTGGTGACGGTAACGGTCGCGTTGGTTTTGGTTACGGTAAAGCGCGTGAAGTTCCAGCAGCGATCCAGAAAGCGATGGAAAAAGCCCGTCGCAATATGATTAATGTCGCGCTGAACCACGGCACCCTGCAACACCCGGTTAAAGGTGTTCACACGGGTTCTCGTGTATTCATGCAGCCAGCTTCCGAAGGTACCGGTATCATTGCCGGTGGTGCAATGCGCGCCGTTCTGGAAGTTGCTGGAGTTCATAACGTTCTGGCCAAAGCATATGGTTCCACCAACCCGATCAACGTGGTTCGTGCAACTATTGATGGCCTGGAAAATATGAATTCTCCAGAAATGGTCGCTGCCAAGCGTGGTAAATCCGTTGAAGAAATTCTGGGGAAATAAACCATGGCAAAGACTATTAAAATTACTCAAACCCGCAGTGCAATCGGTCGTTTGCCGAAACACAAGGCAACGCTGCTTGGCCTGGGTCTGCGTCGTATTGGTCACACCGTAGAGCGCGAGGATACTCCTGCTGTTCGTGGTATGGTCAACGCGGTTTCCTTCATGGTTAAAGTTGAGGAGTAAGAGATGCGTTTAAATACTCTGTCTCCGGCCGAAGGCTCCAAAAAGGCGGGTAAACGCCTGGGTCGTGGTATCGGTTCTGGCCTCGGTAAAACCGGTGGTCGTGGTCACAAAGGTCAGAACTCTCGTTCTGGCGGTGGCGTACGTCGCGGTTTCGAAGGTGGTCAGATGCCTCTGTACCGTCGTCTGCCGAAATTCGGCTTCACTTCTCGTAAAGCGATGATCACGGCAGAAGTTCGTCTGTCTGATCTGGCTCACGTAGAAGGCGATGTTATCGACCTGAACACGCTGAAAGCGGCTAACATTATCGGTATCCAGATCGAATTCGCGAAAGTGATCCTGTCTGGTGAAGTATCTCGTCCGGTAACTGTTCGTGGCCTGCGCGTGACTAAAGGTGCTCGTGCTGCTATCGAAGCTGCTGGCGGTAAAATTGAGGAATAAGTAGCAGATGGCTAAGCAACCGGGATTAGATTTTCAAAGTGCCAAAGGTGGGATTGGCGAACTGAAGCGCAGACTGTTGTTTGTAATCGGTGCGTTGATTGTGTTCCGTATTGGCTCTTTTATTCCGATCCCTGGTATTGATGCCGCTGTACTTGCCAAACTGCTTGAGCAACAGCGAGGCACCATCATTGAAATGTTCAACATGTTCTCTGGTGGTGCTCTCAGCCGTGCTTCTATCTTTGCGTTGGGTATCATGCCGTATATTTCGGCATCGATCATTGTCCAGCTGTTGACGGTTGTTTATCAGCCGTTAGCAGAGCTGAAGAAAGAAGGGGAGTCTGGTCGTCGTAAGATCAGCCAGTACACCCGCTACGGTACTCTGGTGCTGGCGATATTCCAGTCGATCGGTATTGCTACCGGTCTGCCGAATATGCCTGGTATGCAGGGCCTGGTGATTAATCCAGGCTTTGCATTCTATTTCACCGCTGTTGTTAGTCTGGTTTCAGGAACAATGTTCCTGATGTGGCTCGGCGAACAGATTACTGAACGTGGTATCGGAAACGGTATCTCGATCATTATCTTTGCCGGTATCGTTGCGGGTCTCCCGCCAGCCATCGCCCATACTATCGAGCAAGCGCGTCAAGGCGACCTGCACTTCCTCCTGTTGCTGTTGGTTGCAGTATTAGTAT
Organism: Klebsiella sp. M5al; assembly: GCF_002090195.1. Classification (NCBI taxonomy): domain Bacteria; kingdom Pseudomonadati; phylum Pseudomonadota; class Gammaproteobacteria; order Enterobacterales; family Enterobacteriaceae; genus Klebsiella; species Klebsiella sp. M5al. The sequence continues at coordinate 5,340,056 of NZ_CP020657.1, read as the reverse complement.
TTGCAGTGACCTTCTTTGTTGTCTTTGTTGAGCGTGGCCAACGCCGCATTGTGGTAAACTACGCTAAGCGTCAACAGGGTCGTCGTGTCTATGCTGCACAGAGCACACATTTACCGCTGAAAGTGAATATGGCAGGGGTCATCCCGGCAATCTTCGCTTCCAGTATTATTCTGTTCCCGGCAACCATTACATCATGGTTCGGGGGCGGTACTGGTTGGAACTGGCTGACAACAATTTCGCTGTATTTGCAGCCTGGGCAACCGCTTTATGTGTTACTCTATGCGTCTGCAATCATCTTCTTCTGTTTCTTCTATACGGCGTTGGTTTTCAACCCGCGTGAAACAGCAGATAACCTGAAGAAGTCCGGTGCATTTGTACCAGGAATTCGTCCGGGAGAGCAAACGGCGAAGTATATCGATAAAGTAATGACTCGCCTGACTTTGGTCGGTGCGTTATACATCACTTTTATCTGCCTGATCCCGGAGTTCATGCGTGATGCAATGAAAGTACCGTTCTACTTCGGTGGGACCTCACTGCTTATCGTTGTTGTCGTGATTATGGACTTTATGGCTCAAGTGCAAACTCTGATGATGTCGAGTCAGTACGAGTCTGCATTGAAGAAGGCGAACCTGAAAGGCTACGGCCGCTAACAGGTCGCTCGAGAAGTTACGGAGAGTAAAAATGAAAGTTCGTGCTTCCGTCAAGAAATTATGCCGTAACTGCAAAATCGTTAAGCGTGATGGCGTCATCCGCGTGATTTGCAGTGCCGAGCCGAAGCATAAACAGCGCCAAGGCTGATTTATTCGCATATTTTTCTTGCAAAGTTGGGTTGAGCTGGCTAGATTAGCCAGCCAATCTTTTGTATGTCTGTACGTTTCCATTTGAGTATCCTGAAAACGGGCTTTTCAGCATGGTGCGTACATATTAAATAGTAGGAGTGCATAGTGGCCCGTATAGCAGGCATTAACATTCCTGATCACAAACATACCGTAATCGCATTAACTGCCATTTTCGGTATCGGCAAGACCCGCTCTAAAGCCATCTGTGCTGACACGGGTATCGCTGAAAATGTTAAGATCAGTGAGCTGTCTGAAGAACAAATTGAATCCCTGCGTGAAGCGGTTGGTAAATTTGTCGTTGAAGGTGATCTGCGCCGTGAAATCACCCTGAGCATCAAGCGTCTGATGGACCTTGGTTGCTATCGTGGTTTACGCCATCGTCGTGGTCTTCCGGTTCGCGGTCAGCGTACTAAGACCAACGCACGTACCCGTAAGGGTCCGCGTAAACCGATCAAGAAATAGTCGGGGTGATTGAATAATGGCAAAGGCACCAGTTCGTGCACGTAAGCGTGTAAGAAAACAAGTCTCTGATGGCGTGGCTCATGTCCATGCTTCTTTTAACAACACCATCGTTACCATTACCGATCGTCAGGGTAACGCGCTGGGTTGGGCAACAGCCGGTGGTTCCGGTTTCCGTGGTTCTCGCAAATCCACTCCGTTTGCAGCTCAGGTTGCAGCAGAGCGTTGCGCTGAAGCCGTAAAAGAATACGGCATCAAGAATCTGGAAGTTATGGTCAAAGGTCCGGGTCCAGGTCGCGAATCTACTATTCGTGCACTGAACGCCGCTGGTTTCCGCATCACGAATATTACTGATGTGACTCCGATCCCTCATAACGGTTGTCGTCCGCCGAAAAAACGTCGCGTATAACGCGTTCGTTTCTAGGATTGTTGGAGAAAGAAAATGGCAAGATATTTGGGTCCTAAGCTCAAGCTGAGCCGTCGTGAGGGCACAGACCTGTTCCTTAAGTCTGGCGTTCGCGCGATCGATACCAAGTGTAAAATTGAACAAGCTCCTGGCCAGCACGGTGCGCGTAAACCGCGTCTGTCTGACTATGGTGTGCAGTTGCGTGAAAAGCAAAAAGTTCGCCGTATGTACGGTGTGCTGGAGCGTCAGTTCCGTAACTACTATAAAGAAGCAGCGCGTCTGAAAGGCAACACCGGTGAAAACCTGTTGACTCTGCTGGAAGGTCGTCTGGACAACGTTGTATACCGTATGGGCTTCGGCGCGACTCGTGCTGAATCACGTCAGCTGGTTAGCCACAAAGCTATCATGGTAAACGGTCGTGTTGTTAACATCGCTTCTTATCAGGTTAAAGCGAATGACGTTGTCAGCATTCGTGAGAAAGCGAAAAAGCAATCTCGCGTGAAAGCCGCTCTGGAGCTGGCTGAGCAGCGTGAAAAGCCAACCTGGCTGGAAGTTGATGCTGGCAAGATGGAAGGTACGTTCAAGCGTCAGCCGGAACGTTCTGATCTGTCTGCGGACATTAACGAACACCTGATCGTCGAGCTTTACTCCAAGTAAAGCTTAGTACCAAAGAGAGGACACAATGCAGGGTTCTGTGACAGAGTTTCTAAAACCGCGCCTGGTCGATATCGAGCAAGTGAGTTCGACGCACGCCAAGGTGACCCTTGAACCTTTAGAGCGTGGCTTTGGCCATACTCTGGGTAACGCACTGCGCCGTATTCTGCTCTCATCGATGCCGGGTTGCGCGGTGACCGAGGTTGAGATTGATGGTGTACTTCATGAGTACAGCACCAAAGAAGGCGTTCAGGAAGATATCCTTGAAATCCTGCTCAACCTGAAAGGGCTGGCGGTGAGAGTTCAGGGTAAAGATGAAGTTATCCTTACTTTGAACAAATCTGGCATTGGCCCTGTGACCGCAGCCGACATTACCCATGACGGTGATGTCGAAATCGTCAAGCCGCAACATGTGATCTGCCACCTGACCGATGAGAACGCAGCTATTAGCATGCGTATCAAAGTTCAGCGCGGTCGCGGTTATGTGCCGGCTTCTGCCCGAATTCATTCGGAAGAAGATGAGCGCCCAATCGGCCGTCTGCTGGTCGACGCATGCTACAGCCCGGTAGAGCGTATTGCCTACAATGTTGAAGCAGCGCGTGTAGAACAGCGTACCGACCTGGACAAGCTGGTCATCGAAATGGAAACCAACGGAACAATCGATCCTGAAGAGGCGATTCGTCGTGCGGCAACCATCCTGGCAGAACAACTGGAAGCTTTCGTTGATTTACGTGATGTACGTCAGCCGGAAGTGAAAGAAGAGAAACCAGAATTCGATCCGATCCTGCTGCGCCCTGTTGACGATCTCGAATTGACTGTCCGCTCTGCTAACTGCCTTAAGGCAGAAGCTATCCACTATATCGGTGATCTGGTACAGCGTACCGAGGTTGAGTTGCTGAAAACGCCGAACCTGGGTAAAAAATCTCTTACCGAGATTAAAGACGTGCTGGCTTCACGTGGTCTGTCTCTGGGCATGCGCCTGGAAAACTGGCCACCGGCAAGCATTGCTGACGAGTAACCGGATCACAGGTTAAGGTTTTACTGAGAAGGATAAGGTCATGCGCCATCGTAAGAGTGGTCGTCAACTGAACCGCAACAGCAGCCATCGCCAGGCTATGTTCCGTAACATGGCTGGTTCGCTGGTTCGTCATGAAATCATCAAGACGACCCTGCCGAAAGCGAAAGAACTGCGTCGCGTAGTTGAGCCGCTGATTACTCTTGCCAAGACTGATAGCGTTGCTAATCGTCGTCTGGCATTCGCCCGCACTCGTGATAACGAGATCGTGGCAAAACTGTTTAACGAGCTGGGCCCGCGTTTCGCGAGCCGCGCCGGTGGTTACACTCGTATTCTGAAGTGTGGCTTCCGTGCAGGCGACAACGCGCCGATGGCATACATCGAGCTGGTTGATCGCTCTGAATCGAAAGCAGAAGCTGCTGCAGAGTAATCTGTAGTAACGTAAAAAAACCCGCTCCGGCGGGTTTTTTTATATCCACCCTATTCCTGCTTGTTTACAATATCTGCATTATTTTTGTTCATCGCCGGAGCCTTATGATGTGGTTACTGGATCAGTGGGCAGAGCGCCATATTCTTGATGCACAGCGCAAAGGTGAGTTAGATAATCTTCCGGGAAGTGGGGAACCTCTTTCTCTGGATGACGACTCGCATGTGCCAGCTGAGCTGCGCGCAGGTTACCGATTACTCAAAAATGCAGGTTGTTTACCTCCCGAACTCGAACATCGTAAAGAAGCGGTAATGCTCACTGACCTACTGAAAGGTGTACAGGAGAGCGATCCGCGCTATGCGGAACTGAGCCGTCGTTTGGCGCTACTCGAGTTAAAGCTGCGACAGGCGGGCCTGAACACGGACTTCCTGCGTGGAGATTACGCTGATAAGTTGCTACATAAAATTAATGAGGAGTAATCATGTACCGTATTGGTGAACTGGCAAAATTGGCTGACGTTACTCCCGACACCATCCGCTACTACGAAAAGCAGCAGATGATGGATCACAATGTGCGTACGGAAGGTGGATTTCGCCTCTATACGGACAACGACTTACAGAGGCTGCGTTTTATTCGCTATGCCAGACAGCTCGGTTTCACGCTAGAATCGATCCGCGAACTTCTCTCGATCCGCATCGATCCAGAGCATCACACCTGCCAGGAATCTAAAGGTATTGTGCAGGTCCGTTTGAGCGAAGTGGAATCCCGGATTAAAGAGCTACAAACCATGCGTCGCTCTTTGCAGCGCCTCAATGATGCTTGCTGCGGCACAGCGCACAGCAGCGTCTATTGTTCAATTCTTGAAGCGCTTGAGCAGGGGGCCAGCAACCAAAATACAGCACGTTGATTTTTGCATCAGTCGCGTCTACACTCAGGCCGATTTCTTTTACTAATCTGGAGAGTTTATGAGCCGCTATCAGCATACGAAAGGGCAAATAAAAGATAACGCCATTGAGGCATTACTTCATGACCCATTATTCAGGCAGAGAGTTGAGAAGAACAGGAAAGGGAAAGGCAGCTACCAAAGAAAAGAAAAACATGCAGGACGGAATGGTCGGGAGGCCAGTGGCAAGAAAGTAATTAACTTTCTTACCACTGGCCTTCTGCTTTTGACGCTTCTTAAGAACGATTATTTTGTTCTTTCAACAGGTCACGAATTTCGCTAAGCAGGACTTCTTCTTTGGTCGGGGCCGGTGGTGCTGCCGGGGTTTCTTCTTTTTTTCTGTTCAATTTATTCATCAGTTTGATTGCCATAAAAATGGCAAACGCCACGATAATAAAATCGAAGACGTTCTGGATGAATACGCCATAATGCATTACGACCGCTGGGATGTCTCCCTGGGCGTCCCGTAGCGTGACAGCAAACTGTTTAAAGTCGATTCCGCCAATGAGTAAACCTAGCGGTGGCATAATAATATCGGCAACTAACGACGATACGATTTTACCAAAGGCTGCACCAATGATGACACCGACTGCCAAATCAACCACGTTCCCGCGCATCGCAAATTCGCGAAATTCTTTTAAAAAACTCATTTTATTCTCCTTGAGCCAGCTAACACTGATAAGTTTAACAAATGTATTCCTATTTTCCATTACTGGGGAATAATTGCAGAAAAATATTATCCTTTGATATATAAGGGATAAAAGAAAGGCGTCCCGTCGACGCCTGCGAACTACAGGAAGAAAGGACTTGGCTGGAATAGTCTCTCAACATCAGAGATGAATTTTTTGTCCGTCAGGAACATAACGACATGATCCCCTTGCTCAATACGCAGATTATTATTCGCGATCATGACATCATTACCGCGTACTACTGCGCCAATAATTGTTCCGGGGGGAAGCTTAATCTCATCGATAGCGCGACCAACGACCCGCGAAGTGCTTTCATCTCCGTGCGCTACAGCTTCAATGGCCTCCGCGACACCGCGGCGCAGAGAGGAAACGCCGACAATATCAGCTTTCCGCACATGGCTGAGCAGAGCTGAAATAGTTGCCTGCTGCGGTGATATTGCAATGTCGATCACGCTCCCCTGAACAAGATCAACGTAGGCGCGGCGTTGGATCAGTACCATCACTTTTTTGGCGCCCATGCGTTTTGCGAGCATGGCAGACATAATATTGGCTTCATCATCGTTGGTGACGGCAATGAAAAGATCGACCTGATCGATATGTTCTTCCGCCAGCAATTCTTGATCTGATGCATCACCGTAAAAGACAATTGTATTTTGCAGCTTTTCTGCGAGCTCTGCGGCACGCTGTTGATTACGTTCAATAAGCTTGACGCTGTAATCTTTCTCCAGCTTATGGGCGAGTCCGGCCCCGATGTTTCCCCCGCCAACCAGCATGATGCGCTTGTACGGTTTTTCAAGGCGCTGAAGTTCGCTCATCACTGCACGGATATGCTGTGATGCGGCGATGAAAAACACCTCATCACCGGCCTCTACGATTGTTGATCCTTGTGGCCTGATAGGACGATCGTGGCGGAAAATAGCCGCTACGCGTGTATCAATATGCGGCATATGCTCACGCATAGTTGAAAGCGCGTTTCCCACCAAAGGGCCGCCATAATAAGCTTTAACGACTGCAAGGCTGACTTTTCCTTCAGCAAAATTAACCACCTGCAGCGCGCCTGGGTACTCGATCAGACGGTGAATACTGTCAATTACCAACTGCTCTGGAGCGATGAGGTGGTCAATAGGAACCGCTTCTGAATGGAAAAGTTTATCGGCATCGCGTACATAATCCGGGGAACGGATGCGGGCAATACGATTTGGTGTATTAAACAGCGAATAGGCGACCTGGCAGGCCACCATGTTCGTTTCATCTGAGCTGGTCACTGCAACCAACATGTCGGCATCATCCGCACCGGCCTCGCGCAGCACGCGCGGGTGCGAGCCGTGGCCCTGAACCACTCTGAGATCAAATTTGTCCTGAAGACTGCGAAGGCGGTCGCCATTCGTGTCTACCAGCGTAATATCGTTGTTCTCACCGACAAGGTTTTCTGCCAGAGTTCCGCCGACCTGCCCTGCGCCCAATATGATAATTTTCATCAGTCGCGACTCGTTGTCTCATTACTTTTTGATTAGCTTAGCGTAAAAGAAGCCGTCACCTTGCTCGGCGCCTGGCAAATTTTGCTGGCCCGGTAAATCTGCATCGCCGGTTTCGTTAAGAACCGCATCAGCTGTACGTTGCAGGAAGGCTTTTATTTGCTGGCTGTTCTCTTCTGGCAATACGGAACATGTCGCGTAAACCAGAGTGCCGCCGGATTTCAGGTGCGGCCATACGGCATCCAGAATTTCAGCCTGGAGCTGGGCCAGTTCCGCGATATCACGATCCCGGCGCAGCCATTTGATATCCGGGTGACGGCGAATAACACCGGTGGCGGAACAAGGGGCATCCAACAGAATACGATCGAACTGCTGCTCGCCACACCATTGGGCTGGATAACGGCCATCGCCTTGTTTGACGGTCGCTTTCATGCCCAGACGCTTCAGGTTGTCATAGACGCGGGAGAGTCGCTGCTCATCAACGTCGACAGCCAGAACCTGTGCTTCGGGCGCCGCTTCGAGAATATGGGTGGTTTTACCACCCGGGGCAGCGCATAGATCCAAAATATACTCGTCGTTTTGCGGATCAAGGAATGTCATGCAGCCTTGGGCAGAGGCATCCTGCACGGTCACCCAACCTGCCTCAAACCCGGGCAATGCGTGGACCGGTACCGGTGTTTCCAGGCGCACGGCGTCAGGGTAAGCAGGATGAGTAAACCCTTTCATTCCCGCCTCTTCCAGTAAAGCCAGCCAGCTGTCGCGCGAATGATGGACGCGGTTTACCCGCAACCACATCGGCGGGCGCTGGTTGTTCGCTTCCACAATGGCTTCCCACTGTGCTGGATAGGCTTTTTGCAGACGTTTCAATAACCAGGAAGGATGTAAAAAGCGGATCTCGCTACGAGAAAATTCAGCTAACAGCTCTTCCTGCTGACGTTGAAACTGGCGCAAGACCCCATTGATCAACCCTTTGAGCTGCGGACGTTTAATAGCAACGGCGCCTTCAACGGTTTCCGCCAAAGCTGCATGAGGCGGAATGCGTGTGTATAACAGTTGATAAAAGCCCACCATAATCAGGTAGTGCACAACACGCTGCTTACCCGTCATCGGCCGGGACATGAGCTTGCCGATCAGCCAATCTAACTGTGAAAGCGTACGTAGCACGCCAAAGCATAGTTCCTGAAGCAGCGCTTTATCTTTATCAGAGACTTTCTGTTGCAGCGGCGGCAGAACGTTGCTTAAGGATTGCCCTTGTTCGAGAACCTGTTCAACGGCCTGCGCTGCCAGACTGCGTAAATTGAGTTGTTTTTTCATAAGTACAAAAATAAAAATGCCCGGTAACACCGGGCGTATTAAGAAAGGAGCGTCAGACCAGACGGCTGCCAGGTACAAACCATTCCCGGCGCGAGTTTAATAGATCCTGAGCACTCATGGCTTTTTTCCCGGCTGGCTGTAGCGAGAGTAAATTCAGAACCCCGTCCCCGGTTGCGACCTGAATTCCCCGTTTTGTCGCTTCAAGAATGGTCCCCGGCTCGGCTTTTGTTGCCGTGTCGATCGCCGATGCCTGCCAGACTTTCACCGGCTGACCATCAATTTCTATCCAACTCATTGGCCATGGGTTAAAGGCGCGAATGCAGCGTTCTAGCTGTGCAGCGGAAAGAGACCAGTCGATACGCGCTTCTTCTTTGCTGAGTTTTTGCGCATGGGTAACCAGCGCTTCATCCTGTACAACCGGTTTTGCGGTGCCTGCGGCAAGCTGCTTAAGGGTTTCGATAAGCCCCTGGGGGCCCAGGTTCGCCAGCTTGTCGTACAGCGTCCCGCTGGTGTCTTCTGCGGTGATCGGGCACGCAAGCTTATACAGCATATCACCCGTATCGAGACCAACATCCATCTGCATGATAGTTACACCCGTCTCGGCATCGCCAGCCCAAAGCGAACGTTGAATCGGGGCCGCACCGCGCCAGCGCGGAAGCAGCGAGCCGTGAACGTTAATGCAGCCCAGGCGTGGAATATCAAGTACGGCTTTTGGCAGAAGGAGGCCATAGGCCACGACGACCATAACATCTGCGCGCAGGTCAGAGACGAGTTGCTGGTTTTCCTGCGGACGTAACGAAGCTGGCTGGAATACCGGTATGCCTTGCTCTTCCGCCAGAACTTTTACCGGGCTGGGCATGAGTTTTTTACCACGACCAGCCGGACGGTCCGGTTGGGTGAACACGCCAACAACGTTATGTCCAGAGGAGAGCAGCGCGTCGAGATGACGCGCTGCAAAGTCAGGTGTGCCCGCAAAAATAATACGTAGTGAATCTGACACGTTAATTCTCGTCCTTAAGCTCGGGCATTCAGGCGATCAAGTTTCTCAACTTTCTGACGAATGCGTTGTTGCTTGAGCGGCGACAGGTAGTCGATGAACAGCTTACCGACGAGGTGATCCATCTCATGCTGAATACAGATTGCCAGCAGACCATCAGCTTCAAGCTCATAAGGTTTACCTTCACGATCGAGCGCGCGGATTTTCACCTTTTCTGCACGTGGTACTAAAGCACGCTGTTCAGGAATAGAGAGACAACCCTCTTCAATACCTGTTTCTCCGCTCTTTTCCAGCAGCTCAGGGTTAATTAATACCAGCTGCTCTTCACGATTTTCTGATACGTCAATAACGATAATGCGCTGATGAATATCTACCTGCGTTGCGGCCAGACCGATACCTTCTTCAGCGTACATCGTCTCGAACATATCATCGACGATACGCTGAATTTCTGCATTTACTTCTTCTACCGGTTTTGCGACTTTGCGAAGGCGCTCGTCCGGAATATGTAACACTTGCAAAACTGACATAGTTATCCAGAGTTGTGTTCAGGAGTTGGAAAGATTATTACCTCTATTCTAGACAAAACCCCCTGCAATTGACAGTCTCACTGACCAATCGCAAAGATTGTTAAAGTCGCTTGTGGCAGGGGAATAGGGATGACGCCGAGGGAAATTTGGTTACGTTTGATGAGAGTGAGCAGCCTGTATGGAGAAGGTGCTATCAGTGCTGCACGCCAGCTATGTTCATCTCCGACGCTAGAGCGAGAAGAGTTGCGTGCCCGTGGTTTGAATCTGGCGCAATCGAAGCATTTCCTCGGTGTTAACCAATGCGAAATCGATGCCACGCTGCAATGGCTGGAGCGGCCCAATTGCTATTTACTGACTGCCGAAGATCCGCTTTACCCACCCCAACTGCGGGCGATTGTCGACTTTCCTTGCGCTCTTTTAGTATGTGGAGATCCTGCGCTACTCAGTAGCCGGCAGCTGTCCGTCATCGGGAGTCGGTCGCACTCGTGGTATGGCGCTCGTTGGGGAAAACTATTTAGCGAAGCTTTAGCGCGTTATGGCATTACGATCACGAGCGGTCTGGCCCTTGGCATTGATGGTATTGCTCATCGTGGTGCGCTGGAAGGGAAAGGTAAAACGGTGGCAGTTTTAGGGAATGGCTTAGGAGAGATCTATCCTCGTCGCCATCAGGCGTTAGCGGAACAGATAATTAACGGTGGCGGAGCCGTCATTTCTGAGTTCCCGCTGTTTACTCCGCCCCTGCCGGGCAATTTTCCCCGTCGTAACCGAATTATCAGTGGCCTAAGCGCCGGTGTGTTGGTTATTGAAGCTGCGCTGAAAAGTGGCTCATTAGTGACGGTTCGGTATGCGCTGGAGCAGGGAAGGGATGTATTTGCTCTGCCAGGGCCGATTGGCAGCCCGGGTTCAGAAGGTCCTCATTGGCTCATCAAGCAGGGCGCGATTCCCGTAACAGCCCCTGAAGATATCGTCGAATACTGGCGAGATGAGCTACCGTATATTCTTCCTGAGCCAGATGAGGTAAATAATTGCGGTAATCGGCCTTCTGTAGCATTGCCATTTCCAGAGCTCCTGGCTAACGTAGGAGATGAGGTAACACCTGTTGACGTTGTCGCTGAACGTGCCGGCCAATCTGTGCCAGTAACCGTAGCCCAGCTACTAGAACTGGAGTTAGCAGGCTGGATCGCAGCTGTACCCGGCGGCTATGTCCGATTAAGGAGGGCAAGCCATGTTCGACGTACTGATGTATCTGTTTGAAACTTACATCCATAACGAAGCAGAAATGCGCGTGGATCAGGACAAGCTGACTCGGGATCTGACCGATGCCGGTTTTGAACGAGAAGATATCTATAACGCCCTAATGTGGCTCGAAAAACTGGCTGATTACCAGGAGGGGCTTGTTGCACCCATGCAGCTAGCTTCTGACCCACTCTCGTTACGAGTCTATACTGACGAGGAGTGTCAGCGTCTTGATGCGAGTTGCCGGGGATTCTTACTATTCCTTGAGCAAATTCAGGTGTTGAACCTCGAAACACGGGAAATGGTGATAGAGCGCGTGCTGGCGCTGGATACGGCAGAATTCGATCTGGAGGATCTCAAATGGGTGATTCTGATGGTGCTGTTCAATATTCCCGGTTGCGAAAATGCCTACCAGCAAATGGAAGAATTACTCTTTGAAGTAAATGAAGGTATGCTGCACTAACTTTTTTGCTGCGACATTAGAATTGTTATGACCAAAACAGCGCTGTTTTCGGTGCGTAAAAACGAACCCTGCCCGCAGTGTGGGGCTGAACTGGTAATACGCTCCGGGAAGCACGGGCCTTTTCTCGGCTGCTCGCATTATCCTGACTGTGACTATGTCCGCCCCCTGAAAAGCCAGGCGGACGGACATATTGTCAAAGTTCTGGAGGGGCAAACGTGTCCGTCCTGCGGCGCGGTGCTGGTACTCCGCCAAGGGCGTTTTGGTATGTTTATCGGTTGCAGCAGCTATCCTGATTGCGAACATACTGAACTTATCGATAAGCCGGATGAAACTGCAATAGCCTGCCCACAATGCGGACAAGGGCATCTGGTTCAGCGCCGTTCACGGTTTGGAAAAAACTTCCATTCCTGCGATCGTTACCCCGATTGTCAGTTCGTCATTAACTTCAGGCCAGTGGCGGGCGAGTGTCCTGAGTGTCATTACCCGTTGCTAATCGAAAAGAAAACGGCGCAGGGCGTTAAGCGCTTCTGCGCCAGCAAACAATGTGGAAAGCCGATATCGGCGGAATAAATCTGTGAATAATAACCTGCCCTCAGAAGCCATCGTACGCGCTGTGGCGCTTCTGAATAATGAACATGTCATCGCCTATCCAACAGAAGCCGTTTTTGGCGTCGGTTGCGATCCCGATAGCGAAAAAGCCGTCATGAGTCTGCTCGCACTGAAGCAGCGTCCCGTTGAAAAGGGGCTGATTCTGATTGCTGCGAACTTTGAGCAACTCAAGCCGTATATTGACGATACGCAGCTGAGTGATGCGCAGCTAGCGGCTATTTTTTCGTGTTGGCCTGGGCCGGTAACATTTGTCTTCCCTGCCTGCGCTTCAACGCCGCGTTGGTTGACCGGGCGCTTCAATTCATTGGCGGTACGAGTCACGGATCATCCGCTGGTGGTCGAACTGTGTAAGGCTTACGGGAAACCGCTTGTTTCTACCAGCGCAAATTTATCGGGCCAGCCTCCTTGTCGCACGACGGCTGAGGTTTATACGCAGTTTGGCGCTGATTTCCCGGTAGTCGATGGGGCAACGGGCGGGCGTCAAAACCCATCTGAAATACGTGACGCCTTGACGGGCGAACTCTTCCGCCAGGGGTAACTCATGGAAACTTATGCCGTCTTCGGAAACCCGATTGCCCATAGCAAGTCGCCATCTATTCATCGGCTTTTTGCGCAGCAGCTGCAAATTACGCATCCCTATGGCCGTATCCTGGCTCCGCTCGATGATTTTGTTACCACGCTCGATGCTTTCTTTAATGAAGGTGGTAAGGGAGCGAACGTCACCGTGCCTTTTAAAGAAGAGGCCTTCGCGCGAGCTGATGAGTTAACTGAACGCGCAGCGCTGGCTGGTGCGGTCAATACGCTTAAACGGTTGGAGGATGGCCGCCTGCTTGGGGACAATACCGATGGTATTGGACTACTGAGCGATCTGGAACGGCTTGGTTTTATTAAACCTGGATTCCGGGTGTTGCTTATTGGCGCAGGTGGGGCTTCACGCGGCGTATTGCTTCCTCTCCTGTCGCTGGATTGCGCCGTGACTATTGTTAATCGTACCTATTCTCGCGCCCATGAACTGGCTACGCTTTTTTCTCATACCGGCAGCGTCCGCGCTTTAGATATAGAAGCATTGGGCGGTCAGGAATTTGATCTGATTGTTAATGCGACGTCCAGCGGTATTGACGGCGATGTTCCCTCGATCCCTGTTACCTTAATAAATCCTCATGTCTGTTGTTATGACATGTTTTACCAGAAAGGCTGTACGCCATTTTTAGCCCTCTGCCAGCAACACGGTGCGACAAAATGCGCTGATGGGTTGGGAATGCTGGTGGCGCAGGCTGCCCATGCGGTGCTGTTATGGCATGGCGTACTGCCAGAAATTAGGCCAGTCATTGCAGCGTTGCAGAAGGAACTGAATGCGTGAACCAGGCTATTCAGTTTCCAGACAGAGAGATATGGGATGAAGCGCATCAATGTATCGCTTTTCCGGCATTAGTTAACGGCATGCAGCTTACCTGCGCCTTAACGTTAACGGTGCTCAAGAAGCGTTTTGGCGGTGAAGAACCCGCACAATGGCTGGCCGCTTTTCGTGAACATCGCTGGGATCTGGAAGATGAAGCCCAGGATCTCATTCTCGACCAGCGGGAAGATGCTCAGGGTTGGGTCTGGCTTTCCTGATCGAGATAATCACCTTTCCACTTTACATAGTTATTCGCTGAATATATGAGCCCCGCGATTTCCGCCTCCGTCAGGGGGCGTATCTGTTTTACCGGGTTACCAAAGTAAAGGTAGCCACTCTTGAGGCGTTTGTTCTGAGGCACCAGACTACCTGCGCCAATCATTATGTCGTCTTCAACAATCACGCCATCCAACAAAATCGAACCCATCCCGACCAGTACCCGATTACCAATAGTGCAGCCGTGTAGCATCACCTTATGCCCGACGGTGACATCATCGCCAATGATCAGTGGATTGCCTTGCGGATTAGATGGTGATTTATGCGTGACATGTAAGACGCTACCGTCCTGAATGTTGGTGCGAGCGCCTATTTCGACGTAATTCACATCGCCGCGAATCGCGACCAGAGGCCAGATACTGACGTCATCAGCCATTCTTACATCACCGATCACCACGCTGCTGCTGTCGATCATCACGCGCAGGCCCGTTTTAGGGAATAAATCTTTATAACGACGTAAACTGGTGGTCATGGTTACCTCAATAAACGAAGGGAGTGCAGAGACTTTGGTTGCTTTTTTGGCCGTCTGCAACCCTTTATTGTGGTAAAAATTGAGCGAATTGAGCAAGAACGCCGCGAAGCGGCTGAAAAACCATCATTTGGAAAAAAAGATCGAAAAAAGGCTTGTGCAAAAAAATGGGATCCCTATAATGCGCCTCCATCGACACGGCAGATGTGAATCACTTCACAAACAACCCGGTCGGTTGAAGAGAAAAAATCCTGGAATAACGGGTTGACTCTGAAAGAGGAAAGCGTAATATACGCCACCTCGCAACGGTGAGCGAAAGCCGCGTTGCACTGCTCTTTAACAATTTATCAGACAATCTGTGTGGGCACTCAAAGTGACATGGATTCTTAACGTCTTCGGACGAAAAATGAATACCAAGTCTCTGAGTGAACATACGTAATTCATTACGAAGTTTAATTCACGAGCATCAAACTTAAATTGAAGAGTTTGATCATGGCTCAGATTGAACGCTGGCGGCAGGCCTAACACATGCAAGTCGAACGGTAGCACAGAGAGCTTGCTCTCGGGTGACGAGTGGCGGACGGGTGAGTAATGTCTGGGAAACTGCCTGATGGAGGGGGATAACTACTGGAAACGGTAGCTAATACCGCATAACGTCGCAAGACCAAAGAGGGGGACCTTCGGGCCTCTTGCCATCAGATGTGCCCAGATGGGATTAGCTAGTAGGTGGGGTAACGGCTCACCTAGGCGACGATCCCTAGCTGGTCTGAGAGGATGACCAGCCACACTGGAACTGAGACACGGTCCAGACTCCTACGGGAGGCAGCAGTGGGGAATATTGCACAATGGGCGCAAGCCTGATGCAGCCATGCCGCGTGTATGAAGAAGGCCTTCGGGTTGTAAAGTACTTTCAGCGGGGAGGAAGGCGATAAGGTTAATAACCTTGTCGATTGACGTTACCCGCAGAAGAAGCACCGGCTAACTCCGTGCCAGCAGCCGCGGTAATACGGAGGGTGCAAGCGTTAATCGGAATTACTGGGCGTAAAGCGCACGCAGGCGGTCTGTCAAGTCGGATGTGAAATCCCCGGGCTCAACCTGGGAACTGCATTCGAAACTGGCAGGCTGGAGTCTTGTAGAGGGGGGTAGAATTCCAGGTGTAGCGGTGAAATGCGTAGAGATCTGGAGGAATACCGGTGGCGAAGGCGGCCCCCTGGACAAAGACTGACGCTCAGGTGCGAAAGCGTGGGGAGCAAACAGGATTAGATACCCTGGTAGTCCACGCTGTAAACGATGTCGACTTGGAGGTTGTTCCCTTGAGGAGTGGCTTCCGGAGCTAACGCGTTAAGTCGACCGCCTGGGGAGTACGGCCGCAAGGTTAAAACTCAAATGAATTGACGGGGGCCCGCACAAGCGGTGGAGCATGTGGTTTAATTCGATGCAACGCGAAGAACCTTACCTACTCTTGACATCCACGGAACTTAGCAGAGATGCTTTGGTGCCTTCGGGAACCGTGAGACAGGTGCTGCATGGCTGTCGTCAGCTCGTGTTGTGAAATGTTGGGTTAAGTCCCGCAACGAGCGCAACCCTTATCCTTTGTTGCCAGCGGTCCGGCCGGGAACTCAAAGGAGACTGCCAGTGATAAACTGGAGGAAGGTGGGGATGACGTCAAGTCATCATGGCCCTTACGAGTAGGGCTACACACGTGCTACAATGGCATATACAAAGAGAAGCGACCTCGCGAGAGCAAGCGGACCTCATAAAGTATGTCGTAGTCCGGATTGGAGTCTGCAACTCGACTCCATGAAGTCGGAATCGCTAGTAATCGTGGATCAGAATGCCACGGTGAATACGTTCCCGGGCCTTGTACACACCGCCCGTCACACCATGGGAGTGGGTTGCAAAAGAAGTAGGTAGCTTAACCTTCGGGAGGGCGCTTACCACTTTGTGATTCATGACTGGGGTGAAGTCGTAACAAGGTAACCGTAGGGGAACCTGCGGTTGGATCACCTCCTTACCTGAAAGAACCTGCCTTTGTAGTGTCCACACAGATTGTCTGATAGATGTAAAGAAGCAAGACGGCTGCGAAGTCGCGACACCTCGTGTCCCCTTCGTCTAGCGGTTAGGACTCCGCCCTTTCACGGCGGCAACAGGGGTTCGAATCCCCTAGGGGACGCCACTTGCTGGCTGTGAGTGAAAGGCACAACCAACCGATATCTCAAAACTCATCTTCGGGTGACGTTTGAGATATTTGCTCTTTAAAAATCTGGATCAAGCTGAAAATTGAAACGACACACAGCTAATGTGTGTTCGAGTCTCTCAAATTTTCGCGACACGATGATGTTTTACGAAACATCTTCGGGTTGTGAGGTTAAGCGACTAAGCGTACACGGTGGATGCCCTGGCAGTCAGAGGCGATGAAGGACGTGCTAATCTGCGAAAAGCGTCGGTAAGGTGATATGAACCGTTATAGCCGGCGATGTCCGAATGGGGAAACCCAGTGCAATTCGTTGCACTATCGTTTGATGAATACATAGTCAAACGAGGCGAACCGGGGGAACTGAAACATCTAAGTACCCCGAGGAAAAGAAATCAACCGAGATTCCCCCAGTAGCGGCGAGCGAACGGGGAGCAGCCCGGAGTCTGAATCAGCTTGTGTGTTAGTGGAAGCGTCTGGAAAGTCGCAGGGTACAGGGTGATACTCCCGTACACTAAAACGCACAGGCTGTGAACTCGAAGAGTAGGGCGGGACACGTGGTATCCTGTCTGAATATGGGGGGACCATCCTCCAAGGCTAAATACTCCTGACTGACCGATAGTGAACCAGTACCGTGAGGGAAAGGCGAAAAGAACCCCGGCGAGGGGAGTGAAAAAGAACCTGAAACCGTGTACGTACAAGCAGTAGGAGCCTCTTTATGGGGTGACTGCGTACCTTTTGTATAATGGGTCAGCGACTTATATTCTGTAGCAAGGTTAACCGTATAGGGGAGCCGCAGGGAAACCGAGTCTTAACTGGGCGTTAAGTTGCAGGGTATAGACCCGAAACCCGGTGATCTAGCCATGGGCAGGTTGAAGGTTGGGTAACACTAACTGGAGGACCGAACCGACTAATGTTGAAAAATTAGCGGATGACTTGTGGCTGGGGGTGAAAGGCCAATCAAACCGGGAGATAGCTGGTTCTCCCCGAAAGCTATTTAGGTAGCGCCTCGTGAACTCATCTTCGGGGGTAGAGCACTGTTTCGGCTAGGGGGTCATCCCGACTTACCAACCCGATGCAAACTACGAATACCGAAGAATGTTATCACGGGAGACACACGGCGGGTGCTAACGTCCGTCGTGAAGAGGGAAACAACCCAGACCGCCAGCTAAGGTCCCAAAGTCATGGTTAAGTGGGAAACGATGTGGGAAGGCCCAGACAGCCAGGATGTTGGCTTAGAAGCAGCCATCATTTAAAGAAAGCGTAATAGCTCACTGGTCGAGTCGGCCTGCGCGGAAGATGTAACGGGGCTAAACCATGCACCGAAGCTGCGGCAGCGACACTATGTGTTGTTGGGTAGGGGAGCGTTCTGTAAGCCGTTGAAGGTGGCCTGTGAGGGTTGCTGGAGGTATCAGAAGTGCGAATGCTGACATAAGTAACGATAATGCGGGTGAAAAACCCGCACGCCGGAAGACCAAGGGTTCCTGTCCAACGTTAATCGGGGCAGGGTGAGTCGACCCCTAAGGCGAGGCCGAAAGGCGTAGTCGATGGGAAACAGGTTAATATTCCTGTACTCGGTGTTACTGCGAAGGGGGGACGGAGAAGGCTATGTTGGCCGGGCGACGGTTGTCCCGGTTTAAGCATGTAGGCGGATGTTCCAGGTAAATCCGGAACGTTATTAACGCTGAGGTGTGATGACGAGGCACTACGGTGCTGAAGTGACAAATGCCCTGCTTCCAGGAAAAGCCTCTAAGCATCAGGTAACATCAAATCGTACCCCAAACCGACACAGGTGGTCAGGTAGAGAATACCAAGGCGCTTGAGAGAACTCGGGTGAAGGAACTAGGCAAAATGGTGCCGTAACTTCGGGAGAAGGCACGCTGATATGTAGGTGAAGTGGTTTACCCATGGAGCTGAAATCAGTCGAAGATACCAGCTGGCTGCAACTGTTTATTAAAAACACAGCACTGTGCAAACACGAAAGTGGACGTATACGGTGTGACGCCTGCCCGGTGCCGGAAGGTTAATTGATGGGGTTATCCGTAAGGAGAAGCTCTTGATCGAAGCCCCGGTAAACGGCGGCCGTAACTATAACGGTCCTAAGGTAGCGAAATTCCTTGTCGGGTAAGTTCCGACCTGCACGAATGGCGTAATGATGGCCAGGCTGTCTCCACCCGAGACTCAGTGAAATTGAACTCGCTGTGAAGATGCAGTGTACCCGCGGCAAGACGGAAAGACCCCGTGAACCTTTACTATAGCTTGACACTGAACACTGGTCCTTGATGTGTAGGATAGGTGGGAGGCTTTGAAGTGTGGACGCCAGTCTGCATGGAGCCATCCTTGAAATACCACCCTTTAATGGCTGGTGTTCTAACGTGGGCCCCTAATCGGGGTTGCGGACAGTGTCTGGTGGGTAGTTTGACTGGGGCGGTCTCCTCCTAAAGAGTAACGGAGGAGCACGAAGGTCAGCTAATCCTGGTCGGACATCAGGAGGTTAGTGCAATGGCATAAGCTGGCTTGACTGCGAGCGTGACGGCGCGAGCAGGTGCGAAAGCAGGTCATAGTGATCCGGTGGTTCTGAATGGAAGGGCCATCGCTCAACGGATAAAAGGTACTCCGGGGATAACAGGCTGATACCGCCCAAGAGTTCATATCGACGGCGGTGTTTGGCACCTCGATGTCGGCTCATCACATCCTGGGGCTGAAGTAGGTCCCAAGGGTATGGCTGTTCGCCATTTAAAGTGGTACGCGAGCTGGGTTTAGAACGTCGTGAGACAGTTCGGTCCCTATCTGCCGTGGGCGCTGGAGAATTGAGGGGGGCTGCTCCTAGTACGAGAGGACCGGAGTGGACGCATCACTGGTGTTCGGGTTGTCATGCCAATGGCATTGCCCGGTAGCTAAATGCGGAAGAGATAAGTGCTGAAAGCATCTAAGCACGAAACTTGCCCCGAGATGAGTTCTCCCTGACTCCTTGAGAGTCCTGAAGGAACGTTGAAGACGACGACGTTGATAGGCCGGGTGTGTAAGCGCAGCGATGCGTTGAGCTAACCGGTACTAATGAACCGTGAGGCTTAACCTTACAACGCCGAAGATGTTTTGGCGGATTTGAGAGAAAGATTTTCAGCCTGATACAGATAACAGAATTTGCCTGGCGGCAACAGCGCGGTGGTCCCACCTGACCCCATGCCGAACTCAGAAGTGAAACGCCGTAGCGCCGATGGTAGTGTGGGGTCTCCCCATGTGAGAGTAGGGAACTGCCAGGCATCAAATTAAGTGTGCTGATATGGCTCAGTTGGTAGAGCGCACCCTTGGTAAGGGTGAGGTCCCCAGTTCGACTCTGGGTATCAGCACCAGTTTTTTAGGTTAAAGTTCGGCGATTTGAAAAGAATTTGCCTGGCAACGATAGCGCGGTGGTCCCACCTGACCCCATGCCGAACTCAGAAGTGAAACGCCGTAGCGCCGATGGTAGTGTGGGGTCTCCCCATGTGAGAGTAGGGCATTGCCAGGCATCAAATAAGTGAAAAGCCCATCCTGACGGATGGGCTTTTTGCGTTTTTGCGTCCACGAAAAAATCATATCCGGCAATGACGTTTCATCCGCTCGCTGTTATCCGAGGGAGCTTTGTCCGGGCTTCAGCAGCGGGCAATACAGTTTAAGCATCGTGGGGCTTACCTTCGGGGAAAGCGGTACCGGATATGACTTCGGTACCTGTCATGTCAGAGAAGAGAAAGGAATTAACGCGTCAATGCCACGATACCGAGCGTCAGACCAGCTATCGCGGCTGCGCCTCCGGCAATCGCGCCAGCAGTTTCCCAGTTATCCTGGGTCGTTCCTTTCATACAGGTATTGGTGTGGACTAATCTACCTTCAGAATCATAAACCGGCACACACGGAGAGTCGTGCGCACAGCCGGCGAGCAGCGTTGCCAGCAATGCCACTATAATAAATTTATTCATGATGTTACCTCTAAATAATCCGCTTCGCTGTATTGGAGAACCCATACACCTACGGAACGGTTTATTTTATCATCAGCAATACAGGGCGCCGCTAGAGTAAATAATCTCAATTTATGAGTAACGTAAATATCGTGAAGAAAGTCAGAAGACGATAGATAAATAATGTGTATGGGAAACCGCGGCAATTATTAAAAATTAATAAATACATTTAATATCATCAGGATAGTTACCGATACGCAGACGAAAAAAAAGCACCAGAAAGGTGCCTTTAGATAAGAGTATTTACTCTGCGTGTTTCGTAAAACGGCGTCTTACCACCACGAAGAAGACGGGGACGAAGAAGATAGCCAGCAATGTCGCCATCAGCATTCCGCCCATAACGCCGGTACCGACCGCGTTTTGGGCGCCGCTGCCGGCTCCGTGGCTAATTACCAGAGGCAGAACCCCCAGGATAAAGGCCAGCGAAGTCATCAGGATAGGGCGTAAACGCATACGAGATGCTTCAAGTGTGGCTTCGATAATTCCTTTGCCTTCCTTATCCATCAGGTCTTTCGCAAACTCAACGATAAGAATAGCGTTTTTCGCAGACAGGCCGATAGTTGTTAATAAACCCACCTGGAAATAAACGTCATTATTAAGCCCACGTAACGACGCTGCCAGCAGTGCTCCAACCACCCCTAATGGAACGACGAGCATGACGGAGAAGGGAATAGACCAGCTTTCATAAAGCGCCGCAAGACACAAAAAGACAACGATAAGTGAAATGGCATATAAAGCTGGCGCCTGATTACCGGATAAACGTTCTTGATAAGACATCCCCGTCCAGTCGTAGCCGATCCCAGTAGGAAGCTTGCTGGCCAATTGCTCCATTAAAATCATCGCATCACCGGTACTTTTCCCGGGCGCCGCTTCGCCAAGCATTTCCATAGAGGGCAAACCATTGTAGCGCTCCAGTCGCGGGGAGCCATAAACCCAGCGCGAAGTCACAAAAGCGGAGAACGGGACCATTTCGCCATTCGCGCTGCGGACGTACATATTATTGATATCGCTCGGCAGCATACGGAATTTTGCATCGGCCTGAACGTAGACTTTTTTCACTCGCCCATGGTCAATAAAGTCGTTGACGTAATATCCCCCCAGCGCCGCGGAAATGGTCTCATTGATATCGGATAGCGAAATACCCAGAGCCTGAGCTTTCTCCTGATCGACATCCAGCTTGAATTGCGGCGTGTCTTCGAGCCCATTCGGGCGAACGCGTACCAGCTGATCCGGATGCTCTCTCACCATACCAAGGAGCTGATTACGGGCCTGGGTTAGCGCGCTATGGCCGAGGTTGCCCTGATCGATAAGCTCAAAGTCAAAACCCGTGGCCGTACCCAGCTCGATAATAGCCGGCAGGTTGAAAGGGAAGACCATGGCATCTTTAATCTGGCTGAAGGCGGCGGTTGCTCGTTTGATGATGGCCTCAACGCCATTTTCGGAACCACTGCGTTCTTCCCATGGCTTCAGGCTGACAAACGCCATACCGGAGTTTTGGCCCTGACCGCTAAAGCTAAAGCCGTTAACGGTAAAGACGCTTTCAACGTTCGCCTTCTCTTTATGCAGGTAGTAATCGGTAACCGTATCGAGCACTTTTTGCGTGCGCTCCTGCGTTGCGCCTGAAGGCAGTTGGATCATGGTCATAAATACCCCCTGATCCTCATCCGGCAAGAAGGAGGTGGGCAGGCGCACAAAGAGCACGGCCATACCCACAACGATCAGCAAATAGATGATGAGATAGCGTCCGGTACAGCGCAGGATCCCACTAACGCTGTTAGTGTAGTGGCTCACGCTACGATCGAATTTCGCGTTAAACCAACCAAAAAATCCTTTTTTCTCATGATGATCGGCTGATGCGGGTTTCAATAATGTAGCGCAAAGCGCGGGGGTCAGGATCAGC
This sequence comes from Klebsiella sp. M5al, assembly GCF_002090195.1. Classification (NCBI taxonomy): domain Bacteria; kingdom Pseudomonadati; phylum Pseudomonadota; class Gammaproteobacteria; order Enterobacterales; family Enterobacteriaceae; genus Klebsiella; species Klebsiella sp. M5al. The sequence continues at coordinate 5,317,773 of NZ_CP020657.1, read as the reverse complement.
GCCACCAGTACGGACAGCGCCATGGCGGAGACGATGGTGATAGAGAATTGCCGATAAATCGCTCCCGTAGAACCGCCAAAGAAGGCCATCGGGACAAACACCGCCGAGAGCACCATGGCAATGCCAACCAGCGCCCCCTGTATTTGCGCCATCGATTTTTCCGTCGCCTCTTTTGGCGGAAGCTTCTCTTCAACCATGACGCGTTCGACGTTTTCCACCACCACGATAGCATCGTCGACCAGAAGGCCTATTGCCAGCACCATGCCAAACATGGTTAGCGTATTGATGGAGTAACCGAACGTTGCCAGGACGGCAAAGGTGCCGAGCAGGACGACCGGAACCGCAATAGTGGGGATCAGCGTGGCCCGGATATTCTGTAAAAACAGGTACATTACCAGGAAGACGAGGATAATCGCCTCAAACAGCGTCTTCACGACCTCATGAATTGAGATTTTCACAAACGGCGTGGTGTCGTAAGGATAGACGACCTTCATCCCCTGGGGGAAGTATGGCTGCAGTTCGGCAAGCTTCGCTTTAATCGCAGCGGCGGTATCGAGGGCATTGGCGCCGGTAGCGAGTTTAATTCCCAAGCCTGAAGCCGGTTTTCCATTGATTTTAGCGACAACGTTGTAGTTCTCACCACCCAGCTCAATACGCGCCACATCTTTCAGATGCACCACTGAGCCATCCGCGTTCACGCGCAGCGTCACTTTGCCAAACTCTGCCGGGTCTTTCAGCCGTGTCTGAGCAATGATGGAGGCGTTTAGCTGCTGGCCTTTAAGGGCTGGCGTACCGCCAAGCTGGCCTGCTGCAATCTGATCGTTCTGTATCTGTAGCTGGTTAATGACGTCGACAGGCGTGAGGTTGTACTTATTCAGGAGATTGCCGTCCAGCCAGACGCGCATTGCATACTGCGCCCCGAAGAGCTGTACATCGCCAACGCCGTTAAGGCGGCTGATGGTATCTTTGACGTTCGATGCGACATAGTCAGAGATATCATCCTGAGTGGTGCTGGCGTTATCGGAGATGAATCCAGCAACCATCAAGAAGCTACTGCTTGATTTCTCGACGCTAATCCCCTGCTGCTGTACTTCCTGAGGCAGAAGCGGCGTCGCCAGCTGGAGTTTATTCTGCACCTGAACTTGCGCAATATCCGGATCCGTACCCGACGTAAAGGTCAGAGTGATGGTCACGCCGCCTGCAGAATCGCTGGTTGAGGACATGTACATCAGGTTATCGATACCGTTCATGTTCTGTTCGATAACCTGAGTCACCGTATCCTGAACGGTTTGCGCGTCCGCACCCGGATAGGTTGCGGAGATCGCCACCGCTGGCGGCGCGATAGTCGGGTATTGTGCAATCGGTAGCTGCATAATCGCGAGGCCACCAGCAATCATCATGATGATCGCCAGCACCCAGGCGAAGACCGGTCGATGAATAAAAAACTTAGACATAGGGATTTGTACCTTATTGCGCGACGGACGTCGCGGTATCCTCTTCGGCCTTCACGGTGACGCCGGGACGTACTTTCTGCAGACCGCTGACGATAACTTTTTCACCGGCTTTCAGACCGCTGGTGACTAACCACTTATCGCCAATCGCCTGCGCAGCGGTGACAGCCCGCGTTTCCACCTGGTTTTTGTCATTAACGAGCATCACGCTGGCCTCGCCGCGCGGCGTGCGGGTGACTCCCTGCTGGGGAACGAGAATGGCATTCGGCGACACGCCTTCATCAATGCGGGCGCGAACAAACATTCCTGGCAGCAAAGCGTGCTGTGGGTTAGGGAAGATCGCGCGTAGCGTAATTGAGCCGGTGCTCTCATCCACGGTGACATCAGAGAACTGCAAAGCGCCCTGAAGCGTATAAGGCTGACCGTTTTCCATAATCAACTGCACGTTTTTGGTGTCATTGCCGTGCTGCAGACTTTCCTGTTTCAGGCGCATGAAATCATTACTGGATTCGGTAACGTCCACATAAATGGGGTCGAGCTGCTGTACCGTCGCCATCGCGTCGGCCTGACCGTTCGTCACCAGGGCGCCTTCGGTCACGCTCGATTTGCCGATACGGCCGCTGATGGGAGAGGTCACTTTGGTGTAGGCCAGATTAATACGCGCGCTTTCCACGGCTGCTTTTGCAGCGATAACATCGGCATCAGCCTGGCGTGCGGTCGCCACCGCCTGATCGTACTCTTGCTGGCTGATATATTTTGTGCCGAGAAGAGGCGCGTAGCGTTTTACCGTTAAATGGGCGATGGCGGCTGCGGCCTCCGCTTTCGCTTCATCGCCCTTTGTGCTGTTGTAAGCTGCCTGATAGGTCGCCGGATCGATTTGATAAAGCGACTGTCCTGCGCTGACATCGCTACCCTCGACAAAGTTACGCTGCAGGATAATTCCATTCACCTGCGGGCGGACTTCCGCGACGCGGTAGGCTGATGTGCGGCCGGGTAGCTCCGTGGTGACGGATAGCGGCGCGCTGTGTACCACATAAACGGAGACCTGGGGTATCTGTGCATGCGGTTGCCCATCGCCTGAATTATCGCAACCGCTGAGCAAGATAGCCGAGATGATAAGGCTGGATAAAAGTGTAACCCTGACATGAGGTGTCATTGCTGTTCCTTATAGATTATGAGCCTGACTTGGCCACGAATCTGTGCAAGAAATAATGAATTAAAATGCGGTTTGTTATCCTACAAATAAAAAACGATGTATGTAAGACATAGTTATTTTTTAGCCATCAGCAAGGCACGTAAAAACAAAATATCAGGGATTATGTTTTTAGGATGATCTCAAATTAAAATTTGCTTACATTGATATTTAATTCATGAATGAATTGGAATTAATTATTTGTTGTGTGTATTTGTTTTATTTTGGTTTGAGATTTAACTTATCTGTATTTTTGCTAAACAATATTGATTGTCAGATGCTAGGTTTATACCTATTCAGCTATTTCCCACACTCTCAATCTGGCGTTGAGTGGAGCACCGTATGCCTAGAAGAACGAAAGAAGATGCGCTAAAGACCCGGCAGCTTCTGATTGAGTCCGCCATTCAGCAGTTTGCCCTACGCGGCGTGACCAGCACCACCTTAGCCGATATTGCTGATGCTGCTGGCGTCACGCGCGGAGCGGTGTACTGGCACTTTGCGAGCAAAGCGGAGCTATTTAATGAAATATGGCAACAGCAGCTGCCGCTACGCGACCTGCTTCAGCATGAATTTCCCCAAAAAGAGAGCAAGGATCCGCTCAGCACGCTACGAGAGAAATTTATTATTGGCTTACAATATATCGCCAATAATCCCCGTCAGCGTGCGTTGATGCAAATTCTGTATCAGAAATGTGAGTTTTCCAGCGACATGATGCCGGAAGCTGAGATTCGTAAGAGAATTGGATTTAGTTACCCGATTATTGGCGGGGTTTTGCAGCTCTGTATTCGTAACGGAGTATTACCAGCGGAAACGAATGTTGAAATTTCATTAATTGTCTTACACAGCGCGTTTACCGGTATTATTAAAAACTGGCTGGTGGAGCCGGGGCAATTTGATCTGTATCGCCAGGCGCCCGCTTTGGTTGATAATATTATGTCGATCCTTTGTGGGACTACACGACAGCTGGCGACAGTGAGCCATTACAATCAATGAAATAAAAAAGGCGCTTCCCCATGCCGAAGAGCGCCTTTTATATCAAACATTTAACTGATTAGTATCAGTTCATGCCGTATTTTTTCAATTTTTTACGCAGAGTACCACGGTTGATGCCCATCATCAGGGCAGCACGGGTCTGGTTACCGCGGGTGTATTGCATCACCATGTCCAACAGGGGCTGTTCTACTTCAGCCAGTACCAGCTCATACAGGTCATTAACATCCTGACCGTTCAGTTGAGCAAAATAGTTCTTCAGTGCCTGTTTAACCGAGTCACGCAGGGGCTTTTGAGTCACCTGATCCTGAGAGTTAACGGTAGAAACGGTCAGTACGTCAGAATTTACGCGTTGTTCGAACATAGTTCTGTCAGCTCTTTATTTCTATTACGCAAAATTTTCGAAGTATGCCTCCAACGCCTCCAGCTGTTCGCTGGAATCTTCTATGGCGTTGAATGTGCGCCGAAACTGGTCATCTGGAGCGTGTTCCTGCAGATACCAGGATACGTGTTTGCGTGCGATTCGGTACCCTTTTGCCTGGCCATAAAAGCCATGCAGTTCCCGAACGTGTGCACAAAGCAAGCGCTTAACCTCTGCCAACGGCAGCGGGGGCAGCAGCTCTCCAGTGTCCAGATAGTGCTGGATTTCCCGAAAGATCCAGGGTCTTCCCTGAGCGGCACGGCCTATCATAAGGGCATCTGCCCCCGTATAGTCGAGCACAGCTCTGGCTTTAAGCGGGTCAGTAATGTCGCCATTCGCGATAACCGGAATGGAAACTTTCTGCTTAACTGCCCGAATACTGTCGTACTCAGCATCTCCGTTAAACAAGCAGGCGCGCGTGCGTCCGTGAATAGTCAGAGCCTGAATGCCACATTCTTCAGCCAGTTGGGCAATTTCTACACAGTTACGGTGTTCCGGTTCCCAACCGGTGCGAATCTTGAGAGTTACGGGAACGTCCACTGCTTTGACGACCGCCGTCAGGATGGACTTCACCTGGTCGGGGTACTGCAAGAGGGCTGAACCTGCAAGCTTACGATTCACCTTTTTAGCCGGACACCCCATATTGATATCAATAATCTGGGCGCCGCTTTCCACGTTAATACGGGCGGCTGCAGCCATCTCTTCCGGCACGCTGCCGGCGATTTGCACGGTACGAATACCGGGCTCATCAACGTGCACCATCCGTAAGCGGGACTTGTCGCTCTCCCAAACCTGCGGGTTGGAGGACATCATCTCGGATACGGTCAATCCTGCTCCCATCTCGTAACACAACGTCCGGAATGGTCTGTCAGTAATGCCAGCCATAGGCGCTGCGATGAGTCGATTCCTGAGCTGGTAGTGTCCGATGCGCATGAGTTAAGAAATGACCATACTGTGACTGCAAGGCGGCGTATATTACGCATTTTTTGCACGAGATGAAAGGCCAAACTTTGAGCAATCCTCTGCGGTGGATCAAAGAATCGCCGTGAAGATTAGCGTCCATGAATAATTAGCTTTATAAATCATTGCATTAAAAATATGTGATGAATTTATCTACACATATAATTTTGTCTAACTTCTCATTTTTTCTTCCCGGAGCCGGCTGCGGGCAAGATAATCTGCTGAAGAAATCAGCAAATTACCTTGGCTTTATGTGAGTTAGCTCTCATTTCAGAACATGATCGTGAAGCATCTCTGATGTTTACTCTATGACCACGCGACCGTTCAGCGGCTGTACCGGACGATTGTTATCGTGATGCATAGCGTGGCTGAATTTTGCCAGCTGCGCTGAAGAAAGGGTCAGGGGATGCTTAAGCACAATCCAGGTTACCCCTTCTGAACAAGGCGGAGTGGTCAGAGAGCCGCTAAAGCGCCAGTAGGTTTTATCTATGGGAAGCAGGGCGTTGAGATCCATTTGCGTGACAATTTTAGCCGTCTGCTCAGCCTGCTCGGGCATGGTGGCCCACAGCTTGTTCAGTTCTGTATTTTCCGCGCCCTGCTCGAACATCACCGCCACCACGGCGACGGCGCCTTTAGCGTTCTTATGTACCAGATGCATCTCCATCGCATAGTGCTTGCCGTGGACCGTGTTTTCGCTCGGGGCATGGAAATGGAACTGCTGGAGGATAAATGGCGTACCGTCAATCGTAATGGTGTCCGCTGTCGTGGTCTTTAGCGCCGCCTGGATGGTATGGCCATTATTAATGAGCGTGATTGGGCCATCGATGTAGTGCGTATCCAGCGGTGAAAGGTGGGTTTTGAACGTGGCATCGATGTTGATGGGGGATTGGTTCATGCCGTTCTGGCAGGTTTTATACTCCTCATTGAGCGCCCCCCAGTGTTCCGGCGAACCTTCGCCTTCATAGCTCCAGTGGGAAGCGAAAACCGTAACGGGCATCATGCTTAACGCCAACAATGCCGCCTTGCCTAAAGATGTTTTCATATAATTCGTCCGATGAATAGAATGATGATTTTATTGGTAACTACAATACGTTACCTCATCATCTTATTCTTATTGAGCGCAAGATTATGTACAGAAAACGCGAAAAGTTGTGGCCTGCGATGAGGCCACAAGGAGAGATTACTTTTTATAACCGGTAATTCGGCACCACTCCTCTTTTTCCACGACGGGATCTAGCTCAAAGAGCTCGGCGTAGGCTTCACAAACGCTTTCCGCTTGGCTGGCAAGGATACCGGAAAGCCCCAGCAGACCGCCTGTAACCGGCAGCACGCTGATAAGAGGGGCCAGCTCGCGTAATGGGCCAGCCAGAATGTTGGCGACCACCACATCGGCTTTCATCGCCTCTGGCTGATCCTTGGGCAGATAAAGTTCCAGGCGTTCAGAGACCCCGTTACGTTCGGCATTATCGCGGCTGGCCTGAATAGCCTGCGGATCGATATCAATACCGATAGCTTTCGCCGCGCCCAGCTTTAATGCCGCGATAGCCAGAATGCCTGAGCCGCAGCCAAAATCGATAATCGTTTTACCCGCGAGATCGAGTCCATCCAGCCACTGCAGGCACATCGCGGTGGTGGGATGCGTACCGGTACCAAACGCCAGGCCCGGATCGAGCATCACGTTCACGGCGTTTTCATCCGGAACATCGCGCCAGCTCGGGCAAATCCACAGTCGTTGACCAAAGCACATAGGGTGGAAGTTATCCATCCACTCGCGCTCCCAGTCTTTATCTTCCAGTTGTTCGATTTTATGCACGAAACCGACGCCCAACAGCGGATGCTGCTGCAGAATGGCGACCACCTCTTCCATATCGGTTTCGGCGTCAAACAGACCGATAACGTCCGTATCGCCCCACAGACGGGTTTCACCCGGTAGAGGTTCGAAGACCGGCGTATCGTGAGTATCCTGGAAAGTAATGGAAACGGAACCCGCTTCCATCAGCGCATCACTCAGCTCTTCCGCGTTCGCGCCGGTAGTATTCAATTTCAGTTGGATCCATGGCATGGCAAAACTCTTTATTTATCAGTAGTCAATACGGCGGCTTGCGGGGCGGAGGTACCGAACCGGTTTCCGACCAGGAAAGCCAATAAGCTTAACAGCAACGAGGGCACTATCGGATGGAAGCCCAGGTACTGAAGATTAAAAGTGGCGAGTATGGCATAGAGTACGCCGCCGACGATCATCGCGCTCAATGCGCCTGTTGCATTCGCCCGTTCCCAGTACAGACCCAGAACCAGCGGCCATAAGAACACGGCCTCAAGGCCGCCGAACGCCAGCAGGTTGAGCCAGATGATCATCTCAGGCGGACGCCAGGCGGCCAGCATCATCAGGATCCCCAGCACCAGCGTGGCGATCGTTGAGATCCGCTTTAGCTTCTGTTCATTATGTTTTTTCGTCGGCTGAGCGCTGAGCCAAAGATCTTTAATGATCGTAGCTGAAGCCTGCAATAAATGGGCATTGACGTTCGACATGATCGCGGCCATCGGGGCCGCCAGAAACAGACCCGCAGCCCAGGGGGGGAGAACCTGCACCATCAGGGTCGGGATAACCTGATCCGGGACGGTCAGGTGGGGCAAAACGGCTCTACCCAGCGCGCCGGCCAGATGCATACCAAACATCAGGATCGCGACAACGATGGTACCGATGATGATGCCGCGGTGCACCGCTTTACTATCTTTATAAGAGATGCAGCGCACGGCGGTGTGCGGCAGGCCGATAACCCCGAAGCACACCAGAACCCAGAAGGAGGTCATAAATGCCGGAGTGAGGATATCGTTCGCTCCGTGCGGCGATACCAGCTTCGGGTCGATATGCTGCAGCGTATCCACGGCGTTATGCAATCCGCCTGCCGCGTGTACGACGCCAACCAGCAAGACGATGGTGCCGATCAGCATGACCATACCTTGCATCGTGTCGTTGAGGACGCTGGCGCGGAAGCCGCCGAAGGCGGTGTACAGCGCGATAGTGATGCCGAAGATCAGCAGGCCCGTTTCATATTTGATGCCGGCGGCGGTTTCCAGCAGGCGGGCGCCGCCGATAAACTGCACGGCAATCGCCCCGACAAAGGCGACCAGCAGGCTTACGCTCGCTATCCAGACGACCGCGCGGCTTTGGTAGCGCGCCTGTAGCATATCGTTAAGGGTAATCGCGTTATAGCGCCGCGCCAGAATGGCGAACTTTTTGCCGAGTATCCCTAATGACAGCCAGATTGTTGGCACCTGAATCATCGCCAGCAGCACCCAGCCAAGTCCATATTTATAGGCGGCTCCCGGCCCGCCGATAAAAGAACTGGCGCTGATATAGGTGGCGGTTAGCGTCATTGCGAGAACGAAGCCGCCCATCGAACGGCTACCGAGAAAGTATTCGCTGAGAAAGCTGCCGCTGCTGCGTTTGCGCATCGCGTAAATCGACAGACCAAACACGACCAACAGGTAAACGAGCAGTACAACGATGATTTCAAACTGCATCGTTATCCTCCAGGGAAATATCGCGGAAGATGAAACGCACCATCGCCCAGCACAGCAGAATAAACACCAGCGGTACCAGCAGGCAGGCCATTTCAAACCAGTGCGGCAGACCGGTGATACCAATACCGACGCCCGGCAGATAGGCGGCAGCCAGCCAGGCCGCAAGGTAGAGAAGGGTTAGCCACAGCGCCCAGCGCGCCTCTTTATGGGCCTGAACAAAACGCTTGTCCATTTTTTGTCCCCTGAGGATGAAGAAAGCGGGGATTGTACCGCATGGCAAAGAGGAGGGGAGAGAAAAAGAAAAAAGGCCGGGTTATCCGGCCTTTTGCAACGATGGCAGAATTACTTCTCCTGCAATCCGAGTTTTTTCTCCAGATAGTGGATATTGGTGCCACCATTCTGGAAATGCTCGTCGTTCATGATGCGAATCTGCAGATCAACGTTGGTTTTGATGCCGTCGATAATCAGCTCCTGCAGCGCATTCTTCATGCGGGCAATCGCGACATCACGGTTTTCGCCATAGCAGATCAGCTTCCCGATCATGGAGTCATAGTACGGAGGCACGGTGTAGCCTGCGTAGATATGAGACTCCCAGCGCACGCCAAAACCGCCCGGCGCGTGGAAGCGGGTAATTTTACCCGGGCTCGGCAGGAAGGTATTCGGGTCTTCGGCGTTGATACGGCATTCCACCGCATGGCCTTTAACCACAACTTCTTCCTGCTTGATGGACAGCGGCTGCCCTGCAGCGATACGCAGCTGTTCTTTAATCAGGTCGACGCCGGTGATCATTTCGGTTACCGGATGTTCAACCTGAATACGGGTGTTCATTTCGATGAAATAGAACTCGCCGTTTTCGAACAGGAACTCAAAAGTACCCGCGCCGCGATAGCCGATATCGACGCACGCTTTGGAGCAACGCTCGCCGATATAGCGACGCAGTTCCGGCGTAATGCCCGGCGCTGGCGCCTCTTCGACCACTTTCTGGTGACGACGCTGCATGGAGCAGTCGCGCTCAGCCAGATAGATAGCGTTACCCTGGCCATCAGCCAGTACCTGGATCTCGATGTGACGAGGATTCTCCAGGTATTTCTCCATATACACCATGTCGTTGTTGAAAGCGGCTTTCGCTTCCGCTTTGGTCATGGAGATGGATTGCGCCAGCTCAGCATCGCTGCGCACGACGCGCATACCGCGACCGCCGCCGCCGCCGGAGGCTTTGATAATCACCGGGTAGCCAATGCGTTTTGCATGAGCGCGGTTAACGTCCATATCTTCGCCCAGCGGGCCGTCAGAGCCCGGTACGGTCGGAACGCCGGCTTTCTTCATTGCGGTGATAGCCGACACTTTGTCGCCCATCAGGCGGATGGTGTCAGCTTTCGGACCGATAAAGATAAAGCCGGAACGCTCAACCTGCTCAGCGAAGTTTGCGTTTTCGGACAAAAATCCGTAACCCGGGTGAATAGCCACCGCGCCGGTGATTTCAGCAGCGCTGATAATCGCCGGGATATTAAGGTAGCTTTTTACGGACGGCGCCGGGCCGATACAGACCGTCTCATCCGCTAACAATACGTGTTTTAAATCGCGATCCGCCGTTGAGTGCACAGCAACGGTCTTGATGCCCAGTTCTTTACAGGCACGCAGGATACGCAATGCAATCTCGCCGCGGTTGGCGATAACAATTTTATCCAGCATGTTCGCCTCGTTATTCGATGACGACCAGTGGCTCGTCAAATTCTACCGGTTGACCACTTTCGACCAGAATGGCTTTCACCACGCCGGATTTATCGGCTTCGATCTGGTTCATCATTTTCATGGCTTCAACGATGCACAGGGTATCGCCCGCGTTAACTTTCTGACCGATTTCGATGAAGGCTTTCGCGTCCGGGCTCGGGGTGCGGTAGAAAGTACCAACCATTGGGGAACGTACGATGTGGCCACTGATTTCCGCTGCCGCAGGGGCTTCCATTGCTGGCGTTGCCGCAGAGGCGACTGCGTTAGACAGCGCTGGCTGTTGCTGCATCATCGGTGCGGCATAAGCCTGTTGCATCACCGGGAAACCTGCATTTGGCGCGGCACGGCTGATGCGTACAGACTCTTCGCCTTCAGAAATTTCCAGTTCGGAGATGCCTGATTCTTCAACCAGCTCGATCAGTTTTTTAATCTTACGAATATCCATGAGTGGGTTCCGTACTCTTTGTTTAGTGTGATTGTGACAGGCGTGTTAGCACCGTCTGTAAAGCATATGAATTACTGCTGTTGCAAGACGCCGCGCTTCTTCAGAAGCCGACAGGTTAAGCCTCCGATGCTCGAAAGCAAAAAGCGAAACTTATCGGCCAATATGCGGCTATCTTCTGCCATTCTCGGGTAAAAAACAAAATATACCTTCGATGCGCGATTGTCACCTTTTCGGGACTCAAAAAGCCCGTCAGGAAAACCAAAGTCGCACATTATAACGATTTCGTAGCAATTGGCAGCTAAATACTGGTCTTATCAGGGAAGATTATCAACCGCTATCGTGAAAAGAGTGGCGGTTGATAAAAGAACTGCGGGAAACTGCACATATCCGGAATTAGCGCCACCACTGGCGGAACTTCTTGTATCGCCATGCCAGAAGCAGGACCGCCAGCAGCGCATAAATTATCGGTTGCGGGGATAAAATCTTCACCGACCACAGGTAGTGGATGGGGGCGAGGATCGCGACAACATAGACGAAGTTATGCAATGTTTGCCAGCGACGCCCCAATTTTCGCTGCATCGCTTGCGTTGACGTCGCCGCCAGCGCCAGCAGAATCAGCCAGCTGATTAACCCCAGCGTCAGGTAGGGGCGGGTGAACACTTCTGTACCCAATAGCGTCAGATTGTTAATCCCAAGTTCGAGCAGCGTATAGCTGGTCAAATGCAGCGTTGCCCAGGCAAAGCACCATAAACCGAGTAAACGCCGGGTGCGTATCAATAACGGCTGTTTAGCGTAGCGCGCCAGCGGCGAAACAAGCAAGGTAGCCAGCAGGAATTTAAGAGCCATCCTACCGGTGAAGTGCTGGATATCCTTTGCCGGATCGGCGCTGAAATACCCTTGATGCCCGGCCCAAAACAGCCAGACAAAAGGCAAAAAGCCGGCAAGATGGAGAAGCGCTTTCAGCCAGGTTATCTGCTTTACAGTCAGGCGCACTAGTAATTCTCCCGCAGGTTCAGGCCCCGGTAGAGCGAGGCCACTTCCTCGGCATAGCCGTTGAAGAGCAACGTTGGCTGGCGTTTGACGTCGAGTACGCCGCCTGCGCCGATAAAGCGCTCGGTTGCCTGCGACCAGCGGGGATGATCGACATGCGGGTTGACGTTGGCGTAGAAGCCATATTCCTCAGGCCCGGCGAGGTTCCAGGTGGTGGGGGGACGTTCACGAGTCAGTTCGATACTGACGATCGACTTTATCCCTTTGAAACCGTACTTCCAGGGAACGGTGAGTCGAACCGGCGCGCCGTTTTGCGGGGGCAACGCTTTGCCATACACGCCGACGCTGAGCAGCGTCAGAGGATGCATGGCTTCATCGAGCCGCAGCCCTTCGACATAGGGATACGCCAGCCCGCCGCCGATAAAACGATCCTTCTGGCCCGGCATCTGTTCAGGCGCATAAAGCGTTTTAAACGCGACGTAGCGTGCATTGCTGGTGGGTTCGACCAGCGACAGCAGTTTATGTAGCGGGAAGCCGACCCACGGAATCACCATCGACCAGGCTTCGACGCAGCGCATGCGGTAAATTCTCTCCTCCAGCGGGAAGCGGCTGGTCAGGTCGTCATGATCGAGCGTGAGGGGTTTTGCCACTTCACCGCCGATCGTTAGCGTCCAGGGGTCAGTGCGCAGGCTTCCGGCATTTGCCGCCGGATCGGCTTTATCCAGGCCGAACTCATAAAAGTTGTTGTAGCCTGATACCTTATCTTCCGGCGTTAACGTGAGATTGTTTTGCCATTGCGCCGGTTTATCGAACGTCAGCGCTTTACCCGCCGGTGCCGGCGGGCGGTCGTTGCCTTTAAACCAATCCAGCAGGTCAGCTTGCGCGGAGGGGGAGAGGGAAAGGGCGGTCGCGCTAATCCCCAGCATTTTCAGGACCTGGCGACGTTGCAACATAAAAACGGATTCTGCCGTCACGTCGGCTTCCGTCAGTTTTTTGGGTTTCATGGCATCCTCCGTCATGCGTTTTTCTTAGCATGGCGGAGGCGCAGCGTTATTGCGAATATGTCACGAAAAATTGCAGATTAGGCGATTTTGACCAGCGTGCGGCCCTGAATTTTATTGCTCATGATCTTATCGGCAAACGCAGGGGCTTCCGCGAGGGTGATTTCCGTTGCGCTTTGCGCGTAGAAAGATTCCGGGAGATCGCGAACCAGCCGCTGCCAGGCCTCGGCCCGGCGCGCGGGAGGGGTCATCACCGAGTCAACGCCCTGCAGGCGCACGTTACGCAGAATAAAGGGCATCACGGTAGTGGGCAGAGCAAAGCCGCCTGCCAGACCGCAGGCGGCGACGCAGCCGCCGTAGTTCATCTGCGCCAGTACTTTTGCCAGCACTTTATCGCCAACGGTGTCAACGGCACCGGCCCACAGCTGTTTTTCCAGCGGCCGGGTTTCGGCGAACTCATCGCGGCTAAGAATGCGCTGAGCGCCGAGGTTTTTAAGATATTCATGCGTGCTTTCGCGCCCGGAAACCGCCGCCACCTTGTACCCGAGATGATGCAGCAAAGCGACCGCGGTGCTGCCGACGCCGCCGCTGGCCCCGGTGACCACCACTTCGCCGTCTTCAGGACGGATCCCGGCGTCTTCCAGCGCCATCACGCACAGCATCGCGGTGAAACCCGCGGTACCAATCACCATGGCTTTACGTCCATCCAGGCCTTGAGGCATCGCCACCAGCCAGTCGCCTTTAACGCGAGCGCGCTCCGCCAGACCGCCCCAGTGGTTTTCCCCCACGCCCCATCCGGTCAGCAGCACCTGCTGGCCGGCGTGGAAGCGAGGATCTTCGCTGCTGTGGACAAAACCGGCAAAATCGATGCCAGGAATCATCGGAAAGTTGCGGATAATTTTTCCTTTCCCGGTGATAGCCAGCGCATCTTTATAGTTGAGGCTGGACCATTGGACATCCACTGTCACATCGCCCTGTGGCAGCTGGCTGGCGTCAATGGTTTGCACCGAAGAGAGAGTTTTGCCATCCTGCTGTTCTAAGATTAAAGCCTGCATGCGCCGGTCCTCATAGGTTGGATGATTGGAAAATTTTTTCTGCAGACTATACTCGCTAACGGCATTATTACACCGACGTAACGCAATAAATTGCCAGATGCGCCAGCTTTGATAGTATGCGTCGCTCTTTAGAAAGTTAGTGCTTACTTTAGTTTAGGCGCCAGCACAGGAGCCCGGATGTTTATCGGGTAGTCATTCACACGCGGAGTTAACACAGGGATGCGATTAACGACGAAATTCTCAGCTTTTGTCACGTTGCTCACCGGCCTGACGATCTTTGTCACGCTGATTGGCGCTTCGCTGAGTTTTTATAACGGCATTCAGCTAAAAATGACTAACCGCGTTCAGGCGGTGGCGACGATGCTGGATAACCGTCTGGTCTCTATGTCCTTTGACCAGATTGAACCGCAGATGGATGAACTGATGACGCCGGTCGAAGCGGTGCGCGTTGATTTTCAGCTCAATGGCAAGTCGGTCTATAGCCATTCTCGCACCGATAACTATCGCCCTTTAGGCAGCAGCAAGCAGTTTCGCGCTATCACGGTCCCGTCGCTCAAACACCCAGGTATGGCTATCCATCTGGTATACCTGGATCCCATGGCCAATTACTTCCGTTCACTGCACGTCACCGCGCCGCTTTCCATCGCCATTGGTTTTATGGTGCTGATTATCTTTTTCTCCGTGCGCTGGATCCGTCGCCAGCTGGCGGGCCAGGAGCTCCTGGAGCTTCGCACTGCGCGTATTCTTAATGGCGAACGTGGACCGCAGGTGCGCGGATCGGTACACGAGTGGCCAGCGAACACCAGTAGCGCGCTGGATATGCTGCTATCCGAACTTCAGTTCGCCAGCGATCAGCGAAGCCGCATGGATACCCTGATTCGTTCCTATGTCGCGCAGGATTCAAAAACCGGGCTGAGTAACCGATTATTTTTTGATAACCAGCTATCGACGCTGCTTGAAGATCAGGAGAAGGTGGGGTCATACGGCATCGTTATGATGATCCGCCTGCCGGATTTCGACCTGCTTCGCGATAACTGGGGGCGCGCGGCGACCGAAGAGCATTACTTTACGCTGATCAACATGCTTTCCACTTTCATCATGCGTTACCCTGGCGCGCTGCTGGCTCGCTACCATCGCAGCGATTTTGCCGTCTTGCTTCCGCATCGTACGTTAAAAGAGGCGGACAGCATTGCCGGGTTGCTATTGAAAGCCATGGACGCTCTGCCGCCGACGCGCATTCTCGATCGTGACGATATGATGCATATCGGGATCTGTGCTTTCCGTAGCGGGCAAACGGCGGCTCAGGTGATGGAACATGCGGAAGCGGCTACGCGCAATGCGGTGCTGCAGGGCAGCAATAGCTGGGCTGTCTATGATGACTCTCTGCCGGAGAAAGGGCGTGGCAACGTGCGCTGGCGTACCCTTATCGAGCAGATGCTCAGCCGAGGCGGGCCGCGACTTTACCAGAAACCGGCGGTGACTCGCGACGGTCGCGTACATCATCGCGAGCTAATGTGCCGTCTGTATGATGGCAAGGAAGAGGTGATTGCGGCGGAATATATGCCGATGGTGCTGCAGTTTGGCCTGGCGGAAGAGTATGACCGCCTGCAAATTACGCGACTGCTGCCGTTTTTAGGCTTCTGGCCGGAAGAAAACCTCGCGCTGCAGGTGACGGTTGAGTCTTTAATCCGCCCCCGATTCCAGCGCTGGCTGCGCGATACTTTGATGCAATGCGAAAAATCGCACCGTCGACGTATTATTTTTGAACTTGCAGAGGCGGATGTTTGTCAATATATCGGCCGCCTGCAGCCGGTTATGCGGTTGGTTAACGCTTTAGGTATTCGGATCGCCGTTGTTCAGGCCGGTCTGACGCTGGTTGGAACTAGCTGGATCAAGCAGCTCGACGTTGAAGTGATTAAGCTGCATTCGGGGTTATCGCGCAATATAGAAAAACGCAGTGAAAATCAGCTGCTGGTCCAGAGCCTGGTTGAGGCCTGTAAAGGAATGCCGGTTCAGGTTTTCGCAACCGGCGTGCTCAGCCGAAGCGAGTGGCAGGTGCTGTCTCAATGCGGTGTTACCGGCGGTCAGGGGGAATTTTTTGCCGCCTCACAGCCACTTGACACAAATGTGAAAAAATATTCGCAAAGATACTCTGTTTGATCTGCCGTTTAGCGTGATTTCACGTAGAATAATGCGCGCCATAGTGATGGGGGTGTGCTTGTCTACCTGCCGGATTGTCGCAATGTAAATGCCAGTGAATGACCTTTGACAGGTTGCAGATTCAAGCGCGGAGCGCTGCTGAAGATTTCTGCGTCGGACGGACTCAGTCAAATTTGTAACAAAGGTAACGAACTGCACTAATTTTCACCGCAGCAGATGATTTTTGCGCCTTGTCGCTGCTGCGCGTGGTTGGTAAAGTAAGCGGATTTTGTTTTCCGCCCCAGCTTTCAGGATTATCCCTTAGTATGTTAAAAAAATTTCGTGGCATGTTTTCCAATGACCTGTCCATTGACCTGGGTACCGCGAATACCCTGATTTATGTAAAAGGACAAGGCATCGTATTGAATGAGCCTTCCGTTGTGGCCATTCGTCAGGATCGTGCCGGATCGCCGAAAAGCGTCGCCGCTGTGGGTCATGAAGCGAAGCAGATGCTTGGGCGTACACCGGGCAACATTGCAGCTATTCGCCCAATGAAAGACGGCGTTATCGCCGACTTCTTCGTTACCGAAAAAATGCTCCAGCACTTTATTAAACAGGTGCACAGCAACAGCTTTATGCGTCCGAGCCCGCGCGTGCTGGTCTGCGTACCGGTTGGCGCGACCCAGGTTGAACGTCGCGCGATTCGCGAATCCGCACAGGGCGCTGGCGCCCGTGAAGTCTTCCTGATTGAAGAGCCGATGGCGGCTGCGATCGGCGCCGGTCTGCCGGTCTCCGAAGCGACGGGTTCGATGGTTGTGGATATCGGCGGCGGTACCACTGAAGTGGCGGTTATCTCTCTGAACGGTGTGGTTTACTCCTCCTCCGTCCGTATCGGCGGCGACCGTTTTGACGAAGCCGTCATTAATTATGTCCGTCGTAACTATGGTTCCCTGATCGGCGAAGCGACCGCAGAACGTATTAAACACGAGATCGGTTCCGCTTATCCGGGTGATGAAGTTCGCGAAATCGAAGTTCGCGGGCGTAACCTTGCTGAAGGCGTGCCGCGCGGCTTTACGCTGAACTCTAACGAAATCCTCGAAGCGCTGCAGGAGCCGTTGACCGGCATCGTCAGCGCGGTGATGGTCGCGCTGGAACAGTGCCCGCCGGAATTGGCTTCCGATATCTCCGAACGCGGAATGGTTCTGACCGGCGGTGGCGCACTGCTGCGCAACCTTGACCGTCTGTTAATGGAAGAGACAGGAATACCTGTCGTAGTTGCAGAAGATCCACTGACCTGCGTCGCTCGTGGCGGCGGCAAGGCACTGGAAATGATCGATATGCACGGCGGCGACTTGTTCAGCGAAGAGTAGTCAGCCTGAGATCCGGGTAGCTGGCCTACGGCTGCCCCGATCTTAACTGACACGAGAATACGCATAGCCTATGAAGCCAATTTTTAGCCGTGGCCCGTCGCTACAGATTCGCCTTATTCTGGCGGTTTTGGTGGCGCTTGGCGTGATAATCGCCGACAGCCGCCTGGGTACGTTCAGCCAAATTCGAACGTACATGGATACTGCCGTCAGCCCTTTCTACTTTGTTTCTAATGGTCCACGGGAATTGCTGGATAGCGTTTCGCAAACGCTGGCCACCCGCGACCAGCTCGAACTGGAAAACCGCGCGTTGCGCCAGGAACTGTTGCTGAAGAACAGCGATCTGCTGATGCTGGGCCAGTACAAGCAGGAGAACGCGCGTCTGCGGGAACTGCTGGGCTCTCCGCTGCGTCAGGACGAGCAAAAAATGGTGACCCAGGTCATCTCAACGGTTAACGACCCCTATAGCGATCAGGTCGTTATCGATAAAGGCAGCGTTAACGGCGTTTATGAAGGCCAGCCGGTGATCAGCGATAAAGGCGTTGTGGGTCAGGTGGTGGCGGTGGCGAAACTGACCAGCCGCGTGCTGCTGATTTGCGATGCCACGCATGCGTTACCGATTCAGGTACTGCGTAACGATATTCGCGTGATTGCCGCAGGCAACGGCTGTACCGACGATTTGCAGCTGGAACATCTGCCGGCCAATACCGATATTCGCGTCGGCGACGTCCTGGTGACTTCGGGCCTCGGCGGTCGCTTCCCTGAAGGGTATCCGGTAGGGGTGGTTTCGTCCGTTAAGCTGGATACGCAGCGCGCGTATACGGTGATTCAGGCGCGTCCGACAGCCGGTCTGCAGCGCCTGCGTTACCTGCTGCTGCTATGGGGAGCCGATCGCAACGGCGCGAATCCGATGACGCCGGAAGAGGTTCATCGCGTAGCGAATGAACGCCTGATGCAGATGATGCCGCAGGTTCTGCCTGCGCCGGATGCGATGGGGCCGCAGATGCCGGCTCCGGCAACCGGTATGTCACAGCAGTCTCAGCCAGCGGGGGGGCAATAGTGGCAAGTTACCGTAGCCAGGGACGCTGGGTTATCTGGCTCTCGTTTCTTATCGCACTATTGCTGCAAATAATGCCCTGGCCGGCGGACATTAGCGTTTACCGGCCAAACTGGGTATTGCTTATCCTGTTGTACTGGATCCTCGCGCTGCCCCACCGGGTTAATGTCGGCACAGGCTTTGTGATGGGGGCGATCCTCGATCTCATCAGCGGCTCGACGCTTGGCGTTCGCGCACTATCATTAAGTATTGTGGCTTATCTGGTCGCGCTGAAATATCAGCTGTTCCGCAATCTGGCGCTCTGGCAACAGGCTCTGGTAGTCGTCATGTTATCCCTCGCCGTGGATATCATTGTTTTCTGGGCAGAGTTTTTAGTGATCAACGTCTCTTTCCGTCCGGAAGTGTTCTGGAGTAGTGTAGTAAACGGTGTGCTCTGGCCATGGATTTTCCTGCTGATGCGTAAAGTGCGCCAGCAGTTTGCGGTGCAATAAGGTTGATATGACGACTCTGTATCTTGCTTCAGGTTCTCCGCGTCGGCAGGAACTGCTGACTCAGCTTGGCCTCGCTTTTGAGCGCGTGGTTCCCGGTATTGAGGAACTGCGCCGCCCGCAGGAGAGCGCTCAGCAGTATGTGGTCCGTCTGGCGCGCGAAAAGGCGCAGGCTGGCGTCGCGCTGGCACCGCTCGATCTGCCCGTTTTGGGCGCGGATACCATTGTCATCCTGAACGGTGACGTGCTGGAAAAACCGCGCGATGCCGGGCACGCCGCAGAAATGTTGCGCATGCTTTCCGGGAAAACCCATCAGGTGATGACCGCCGTGGCGCTGGCCGATAAGCAGCAGACGCTGGATTGCCTGGTGGTCACGGAGGTTACTTTCCGCGTGCTCTCAGTACAGGATATCGCCGATTATGTCGCCAGCGGCGAACCGTTAGATAAAGCAGGTGCATACGGTATTCAGGGGTTGGGTGGCTGTTTCGTCAGGAAGATAAATGGCAGCTATCACGCCGTAGTTGGCTTACCGCTAGTGGAAACGTATGAGTTGCTAAGTAACTTTAACTCACTGCGTGAAGAAAAGGGATAAAGATGACTGCTGAACTATTAGTTAACGTAACGCCATCAGAAACGCGCGTCGCTTACATTGATGGCGGTATTCTTCAGGAAATTCATATTGAGCGTGAAGCGCGACGCGGAATAGTAGGCAATATCTACAAGGGTCGTGTCAGTCGGGTGCTGCCGGGAATGCAGGCGGCTTTTGTAGATATTGGCCTGGATAAGGCCGCGTTTCTGCACGCTTCCGATATTATGCCGCATACCGAGTGCGTGGCGGGCGAAGAGCAAAAGCAGTTCGCCGTCCGCGATATCTCCGAGCTGGTGCGTCAGGGGCAGGATTTAATGGTGCAGGTGGTGAAAGATCCTCTCGGCACCAAAGGCGCCCGCCTGACCACCGATATCACCATTCCTTCTCGCTATCTGGTCTTTATGCCCGGGGCTTCGCACGTCGGCGTCTCTCAGCGTATTGAAAGCGAAGCGGAACGCGAACGCCTGAAAAAAGTGGTCTCTGAATACTGTGACGAACAGGGCGGATTCATTATCCGTACCGCGGCGGAAGGCGTTCATGAGCAGGAGATGGCCGCAGATGCCGCCTATCTCAAGCGCGTCTGGACAAAAGTGATGGAGCGCAAAAAGCGCCAGCAGACGCGTTATCAAATGTATGGTGAGCTGGCGCTGGCGCAGCGCGTGCTGCGTGATTTCGCCGATGCGCATCTTGACCGTATTCGCGTGGACTCCCGTCTGACCTACGAATCGCTGCTTGAGTTTACCGCCGAATATATTCCGGAGATGACCAGCAAGCTGGAGCACTACAGCGGCCGCCAGCCGATTTTCGATCTTTTCGACGTGGAAAACGAAATTCAGCGCGCGCTGGAGCGTAAAGTTGAGCTGAAATCAGGCGGTTATCTGATCATTGATCAAACGGAAGCGATGACCACCGTTGATATCAACACCGGCGCATTCGTCGGTCACCGTAATCTTGACGATACTATCTTTAATACCAATATTGAGGCGACCCAGGCGATTGCTCGTCAGCTACGGCTGCGCAATCTCGGTGGGATTATCATCATTGATTTCATTGATATGAACAATGAAGATCACCGTCGCCGGGTGCTGCACTCTCTTGAGCAGGCGCTGAGCAAAGACCGGGTTAAAACCAGCATTAACGGCTTCTCCCAGCTTGGACTGGTAGAGATGACCCGCAAGCGCACACGTGAAAGCGTGGAGCACGTGCTGTGTAATGAGTGTCCTACCTGCCACGGGCGCGGTACGGTGAAAACGGTGGAAACGGTGTGCTATGAAATCATGCGCGAAATCGTGCGCGTGCATCATGCCTACGATTCCGACCGATTCCTGGTCTATGCTTCTCCTGCGGTAGCGGAAACGCTGAAAGGGGAAGAGTCGCACGCGCTGGCAGAAGTCGAGATCTTTGTCGGTAAGCAGGTCAAAGTACAAATTGAACCGCTCTATAATCAAGAGCAGTTTGATGTCGTAATGATGTAATCATCCGTTTGCTTGCTGATGTCGGGATAAAGAGGCGGGCGAAAGGATGACGCGTAACAGGCTGACAAGGAGAGATGCGTGAGGCGACTGCCCGGGATATTACTGCTCACCGCGGCAACATTGATTGTTGTCGTCGCACTGCTGGTGAGCGGTCTGCGTCTCGTTCTGCCGCAGTTGAACAGCTGGCGTCCACAGGTGCTGGAAAAAGTCTCCGCGATGGCCGGCGTGCCGGTCGATGCCTCAAACATTGTCGCCAGCTGGCAGACGTTTGGCCCGACGCTTGATGTCCGTGATGTTAAGGCCGGCCTGAATGACGGCGGTGAGCTTTCCGTCAAACGCGTCACTCTGGCACTCGACGTCTGGCAAAGCCTGCTGCATATGCGCTGGCAGTTTCGCGATCTAACCTTCTGGCAGCTGCAGATTCATACCAATACTCCTATTCAAACCAATAACGGCGGTGAAGGGCTGAAAACCGACCGTATCAGCGATCTTTTTCTCCGCCAGTTCGACCACTTTATCCTTCGCGATAGCCATCTGAGCTTCCTGACGATCTCGGGTCAGCGGGCAGAACTCTCGATCCCGCAGCTTACCTGGCTGAACGGTAAAAATCGCCATCGCGCTGAGGGGCAGCTTAGTCTTAGCAGCCTGACCGGCCAGCATGGCGTGATGCAGGTGCGCATGGACCTGCGCGATGAAGACGGCTTGCTCAATAAGGGGCGCGTCTGGCTTCAGGCCGATGATATCGACGTTAAGCCATGGCTTGGTCGCTGGATGCAGGACAACATCGCCCTGCAAAGCGCGCGGTTTAGCCTCGAAGGCTGGATGACTATCGATAAAGGCGACGTCGCCAGCGGGGATGTATGGCTGAAAAAAGGCGGCGCCAGCTGGCAGGGCGACAAAGATAAGCATCATCTCTCGGTTGATAATCTGACGGCGCACATCTATCGCGATAATCAAAGCTGGGGCTTTGACATCCCTGATACGCGCATTTCGATGGATAATAAACCCTGGCCGCGCGGCGCGCTGTCGATGGCGTGGATCCCGGCTCAGGATGTGGGTGGAAAAAATGGTCAACGCAGCGATGAGCTGCGCATTCGCGCCAGCAATCTTAACCTTAGCGGCCTGACCGGGCTGCAGCCGATGGCGGATAAACTGGCGCCGTCGCTGGGCGAAATCTGGCGTACGACGCAGCCGGACGGCAAAATTAACCTTCTGGCGCTGGATATTCCGCTGCAGATGGCGGAAAAAACGCGCTTTCAGGCGGACTGGAGCGACATGTCCTGGAAGCAGTGGAAGCTGCTGCCAGGGGCTGAGCATTTCTCCGGCAACATTGCCGGTAGCGTGGAAAACGGTACCCTGCATGCCCGCATGACGCAGGCGAGAATGCCCTATGAAACGGTCTTTCGCGCGCCGCTGGAGATCGCCCGGGGCGATGCGACCCTCAGTTGGGTGAAGAATGACAAAGGTTTTATGCTCGATGGTCGCGACATCGACGTACAGGCAACCGGCGTTCGCGCCCGCGGCGGGTTCCGCTATCTACAGCCGCAGGGTGATGAACCCTGGCTCGGTATTCTGGCCGGTATCAGTACCAACGACGGCGGTCAGGCATGGCGCTACTTCCCGGAAAATCTGATGGGCAAAGCGCTGGTGGATTACCTCAGCGGAGCGATTAAAGGCGGCCAGGCCACCGATGCCACGCTGGCTTATGGCGGCAACCCGCACCTTTTCCCGTATAAGCATAATGAGGGGCAATTCCAGGTTACGGTGCCGCTCAAGAACGCCACCTTTGCCTTTCAGCCTGACTGGCCTGCGCTAACCGGCCTGAATATCGACCTTAACTTTATCAATGACGGACTATGGATGAAGGCCGATAAGGCGATGCTCGGCAAAGTGACCGCCAGCAATCTCGACGCGGTAATTCCCGACTATTCGCGTGAAAAGTTATTAATTGATGCCGATGTTAACGGTCCGGGTAAAGAAGTTGGCCCTTATTTTAACGAGACGCCGCTGAAAGAGACGCTGGGGGCGGCGCTGGGTGAGCTTCAGTTGGACGGTGGTGTGAGCGCTCGCTTACATCTTGATATCCCCCTGGATGGCGAGATGACCACCGCTAAGGGTGATGTCCGGCTGAACAATAACAGCTTATTTATCAAGCCTATTGATACTACATTGCAGAACCTGAGCGGTAAATTCAGCTTCGTAAACGGCGACCTGAAAAGCGAACCGATGAGCGCGACCTGGTTTAATCAGCCGCTGAATATCGATTTCTCGACCACCGAAGGCGCGAAAGCATTCCTGGTAGACGTCGGGATGAACGCCAGCTGGCAGCCCGCGCGTACCGGTTTACTGCCGAAAGCCCTGGAAGGCACCCTGAGCGGCAGCGTGCCCTGGGACGGTAAAGTCGCGATTGAACTTCCGTATCGCGGTAGCGCGAGCTATAAGGTGGATGTTAACGCTGACCTGAAGAATGTAAGTAGTCACTTACCTGCGCCGGTCGATAAACAGGCCGGTGAGCCTTTGCCGGTAAACATTAAGGTTGATGGCGGCCTAAGCAGCTTTACTCTGGCTGGCTCCGTGGGGGCGAAAAATCATATCAATAGCCGCTGGCTGCTGGGTCATAAGCTGACTCTGGACCGCGCTATTTTAACCACTGACAGTAAAGCCGTGTCGCCGCTTCCCGAGCAGCCTGGCGTGGAGCTGAATATGCCGCCGATGGATGGCGCGCAGTGGCTTGCGCTGTTCCAGGGCGGCGGGGCCAATGACGTCAGCAGCAATATGGTTTTCCCCGAGCAGGTCACGCTGCGTACGCCGGTGTTAACGATGGCGGGCCAGAGCTGGAATAACGTCAGCCTTGTTTCCCAACCCGGCGCCGGAGGGACGAAGATTGAAGCCCAGGGGCGTGAAGTTAACGCCACCCTGACGATGCGCAAAAACGCGCCGTGGCTGGCAGCCATTCGCTATCTCTACTACAACCCCACTGCAGCGAAAAGCGGCGGGACGGAAAAAAGCAGCGGCCCTCTGGCTGACGCCAAAATTGATTTCCACGGCTGGCCGGACCTTCAGCTTCGCTGCGCCGAGTGCTGGCTGTGGGGGCAAAAATATGGTCGCATCGAAGGCGATTTTGATATCCGCGGCGATACCCTGACGCTGGCAAATGGCCTGGTGGATACCGGGTTTGGCCGCCTGACGACCGATGGCGTATGGGTAAGCGCGCCGACGGGCGTACGAACCTCTTTAAAAGGTAAACTGCACGGTAATAAAACCGATGATTTCGTCAACTTCTTCGGCGTGTCCACGCCGGTAAAAGGTTCATCGTTTGATATTGATTATGACCTTCACTGGCGTGCGCCGCCGTGGCAGCCCGATGTTGCCTCGCTGAACGGGATCCTGAAAAGCCGTCTTGGGAAAGGCGAGTTTACCGATCTCAGCACCGGCCACGCCGGCCAGCTGCTGCGTTTGTTGAGCGTTGACGCGCTGCTTCGCAAGCTGCGTTTCGACTTTAGCGATACCTTCAGCGAAGGTTTCTACTTCGATTCCATTCGCAGTACGGCGTGGATTAAAGACGGCGTTATGCATACCGACGATACGCTGGTTGATGGTCTGGAAGCGGATATCGCCATGAAGGGGTCGGTGGATCTTGTCCGCCGTCAGCTGGATATGCAGGCCGTGGTCGCGCCGGAAATTTCCGCGACCGTGGGCGTCGCCGCGGCCTTTGCCGTTAACCCGATAATCGGCGCCGCGGTCTTTGCCGCCAGTAAGGTGCTGGGGCCGCTGTGGAATAAGGTTTCAATTCTGCGCTATCGCATCACCGGTCCTATCGATCAGCCGCAAATTAACGAAGTGCTGCGCCAGGCGCGGAGCGACAAAAAGCAATGATTTGACGATTGTGCGTAATTACCGCACTCTCAATAGAGAGCCTATTTTATTTCCGCCCGAGAGGCGGCAACAAACGAGTAGCAAAACGATGAGTCTGAACCTGGTAAGTGAACAATTACTGTCGGCAAACGGCCTGAATCATCAGGATCTGTTTACCATTCTTGGCCAACTGGCCGAGCGCCGTCTGGATTACGGCGATCTCTATTTTCAGTCGAGCTATCACGAGTCCTGGGTTCTTGAAGACAGCATCATTAAAGATGGTTCGTACAATATCGACCAGGGCGTCGGCGTCCGTGCGGTGAGCGGGGAAAAAACCGGCTTTGCCTATGCGGACCAGATTAGCCGACTGGCGCTGGAACAGAGCGCGCAGGCGGCGCGTACCATTGTACGCGACCACGGCGATGGTAAAGTTCATACCCTCGGCGGAGTGGAGTACAGCTCCCTCTATACCAGCATCGACCCGCTGCAAAGCATGAGTCGGGAAGAGAAGCTGGATATTCTGCGCCGGGTAGATAAAACCGCTCGCGCGGCCGATAAACGGGTGCAGGAAGTTTCCGCCAGCCTGACCGGCGTCTACGAGTTAATTCTTGTGGCCGCCACCGACGGCACGCTGGCGGCGGACGTGCGCCCGCTGGTTCGTCTTTCCGTCAGCGTGCTGGTGGAAGAGGATGGCAAACGCGAACGCGGCGCCAGCGGCGGCGGCGGTCGCTTTGGCTACGACTATTTCCTGGCCTCCCAGGATGGCGATGTGCGCGCGGATGTTTGGGCGAGAGAAGCCGTGCGTATGGCGCTGGTCAATCTGACCGCCGTCGCCGCGCCCGCCGGAATGCTGCCGGTCGTACTGGGCGCGGGCTGGCCTGGCGTGCTGCTTCATGAAGCCGTCGGTCACGGACTGGAAGGCGATTTTAACCGTCGGGGGACGTCGGTATTCAGCGGCCATATGGGTGAGCTGGTGGCCTCAGAGCTGTGCACCGTAGTGGATGATGGCACCATTGCCAACCGTCGCGGCTCCGTCGCCATTGATGACGAAGGTACCCCGGGTCAGTATAACGTTTTGATTGAAAACGGCATTCTCAAAGGCTATATGCAGGACAAGCTCAATGCCCGGCTGATGGGCGTGGCGCCAACCGGCAACGGTCGTCGCGAATCCTACGCGCATCTGCCTATGCCGCGTATGACCAACACCTACATGCTGGCGGGAAAATCCACGCCGCAGGAGATTATCGAATCGGTCGATTACGGCATCTACGCGCCGAACTTTGGCGGCGGTCAGGTGGATATCACCTCCGGCAAATTTGTCTTCTCCACGTCTGAAGCCTACCTGATTGAAAAAGGCAAAGTGACCAAAGCGGTGAAGGGGGCGACGCTTATCGGTTCAGGTATCGAAGCGATGCAGCAGATTTCGATGGTGGGGAACGATCTGAAGCTGGACAGCGGCGTCGGCGTTTGCGGCAAAGAGGGCCAGAGCGTACCGGTTGGCGTCGGTCAGCCAACGCTCAAAGTGGATAAACTCACCGTCGGCGGTACTGCCTGATACCTCTCAATGCGCTTTCGCTCGCGGCGAAAGCGCACATCACCTCCGCGGGGTCGCGATGAAAGCCGCGCGTCAGCAGCAGATAGTCGAGTTACTCAGTCAGCACCACACCCTAACTACTGAAGCGTTATCCCAGCTTCTGCAGGTCAGCATCGAGACCGTTCGTCGCGATTTGAGCGAGCTGCAGAAACAGGGGAGTATCCAGCGTAGCCACGGACAGGCGCGCGTTCTCCTGCGCGATAATCACAACGGCGAGAAGCCGTTTCATCGCCGCGTGAAAAGCCATTATGCCCATAAATCTGATATTGCCCGTACCGCGCTGGCGTGGATTGATGAAGGCATGACGATCGCGCTGGATGCCAGCTCAACCTGCTGGTTTCTGGCGCGTCAGCTACCGAATAGTAACCTGACGGTGTTTACCAACAGCCATCCGGTCTGCGTAGAGCTGGGCCGCCGTGAGCGGATCCAACTGATCAGCGCCGGTGGTCAGCTTCAGCGTCAATATGGCTATTACGTTAACCCTGCGCTGTTATCGCAGGTCAAATCGCTGGAGATCGATCTATTCATTTTTTCCTGCGAGGGGATCGATAACGACGGCGTGCTCTGGGATTCCAGCGCCAATAATGCCGCTTACAAATCGCTGCTGCTGAAACGGGCGGCACAGTCGCTATTGTTAATCGACAAAAGCAAATTTCATCGCTCCGGCGAGGTGCGCATCGGCAATCTCCGCGACGTGACGCAGATCATTTCCGATGCCGGGCCTGATAATACGTTATTACCCTTTTTCGCAGGCTCTGGCCGCTAGCGGGCTATCCCCCGACCGCGCATACCCTGGTAAATATTTGCCACCCCGACGAAATACTCAGTCAGATAATTAATGCATACCTGTACCTTCAGGGGCAGCTTATCTTTCTCGGTATATAGCGCGTACACCGGGCGCGGATCGGACTGGTAGCTCGGCAGCAGAATCTCCAGTTCGCCGCGGTTGATCTCTTCGATCGCCCACATCAGCGGAACGTAAGCCACGCCGACGCCTGCCGTTAGCCAGCGCACCAGCGTCATCGGATCGTTAGTGACGAATCTGCCCTGAGGGATCAGCTTGGTTGAAATGCCTTCCGGGGCGATGATTTCAAATTCGTTATCCGGCCGGACGCTGTATTCCAGCCAGGAGTGGCTGGCGAGATCCGCCGGCTTTTCCGGACATCCGGCGTGCTGGAGATAGCTTTTCGCCGCGCAGAGCACCATTGGCATAGAGCCCAGACGGCGGGAAAAGAGGCTGGAGTCCTGCAGCGCTCCCACGCGAATCACCACGTCCAGACCGTCCGCGATCAGGTCCGGCGCCGGGATGCCGGTGACCAGGTTGATGGAGAGCCCCGGGTGCTCTTTGAGCATATCGGCCGTTATGCGAGCCAGGACATTCTGTGCCATAGTTGAAGAACAGCCGATGCGCAGCGTACCGATGGGCGTATTGTTAAACGCGTATAGCTGTTCATGGACATCCTGGACTTCGAACAGCATCCGCCGACAGCCTTGATAATATATTTTTCCCGCTTCGGTTAAGCCAAGACTGCGCGTACTGCGGTTGAGTAGCTTAACCTGCAGCTCATCTTCCAGTTTAGCTACCGTCTGGCTGATGGAAGAAACGCTCATCTGGAGCTGGCGGGCCGCGGCGGTAAAGGAACCTAATTCCACCACTCTGGCAAATACGGACATGCGTTTTAATCGTTCCATTATTCACTCTGGCTTAAAAGTGATTTAGATCACACATTATAGATAAGACCGCAATTGTTACGTTACTATATAGTTAGCTTAATAATAAACGCATCGCGCATATCACCTGTACGCTTCTTATCAAGGTCATCATGAGTCTGTTTCCTGTCATTGTGATTTTCGGCTTGTCGTTTCCGCCGATCTTCTTTGAGTTGCTATTGTCGCTAGCCATCTTTTGGCTGGTGCACCGCCTGCTGGTTCCGACCGGCATCTATGATTTTGTCTGGCATCCGGCACTGTTTAATACCGCGCTCTATTGCTGCCTGTTTTATCTGATATCGCGTTTGTTCGTTTGAGGTAGATGTGAAAACACTAACAAGAAATATCCTCCGTACCGCAATCACTGTGATACTGGTTATCCTGGCATTTGTGGCGATTTTTCGCGCATGGGTGTATTACACCGCCTCGCCCTGGACGCGCGATGCGCGCTTTAGTGCGGATATTGTGGCCATCGCTCCCGATGTTTCCGGCCTGATTTCGCAGGTGAATATCAAGGATAACCAACTGGTTAAGAAAGACCAGGTTTTGTTCGTCATTGACCAGCCGCGTTACCAGAAAGCCTTAGCTGAGGCTGAAGCCGATGTCTCCTATTACCAGACTCTGGCGCAGGAGAAGCGCGTTGAAGCCGGCCGTCGTAACCGCCTTGGCGTCCAGGCCATGTCCCGGGAGGAGATTGACCAGGCGAATAACGTTCTGCAAACCGTTGAGCATCAGTTGGCAAAAGCGACCGCGAGTCGCGATCTGGCGAAGCTTGATCTTGAACGCACGGTCATTCGCGCCCCGGCTGACGGCTGGGTGACGAACCTGAACGTCTACAGCGGCGAGTTTATCACCCGCGGTTCTACCGCGGTTGCGCTGGTCAAGCAGAATACCTTCTATGTGATGGCCTACCTGGAAGAGACCAAGCTTGAGGGCGTGCGCCCCGGCTTCCGCGCCGAAATTACCCCGCTGGGAAGCGTGCAAACTCTTAAAGGCACCGTCGACAGCATCGCTGCTGGGGTCACCAATGCCAGCAGCAGCAGCGATACGAAAGGGCTGGCCTCTATTGACTCTAATCTTGAATGGGTACGCCTGGCGCAGCGGGTGCCGGTACGTATTCACCTTGACCAGCAGCAGGGCAACCTCTGGCCGGCCGGGACGACCGCGACGGTGGTGATCACCGGTAAAGACGACCGCGATTCCAGCCGGACAAGTTTCTTCCAGAAACTGGCGATGCGCCTGCGTGAGTTCGGTTAATCGCCATGGGGATTTTCACCATCGAACCCCGGCATCTCCGCTTTGCCGTTAAATTAGCCTGTGCGGTAGTGCTGGCGTTATTCGTCGGTTTTCACTTTCAGCTGGAAACACCGCGCTGGGCGGTGCTTACCGCAGCCATCGTGGCCGCCGGCCCGGCGTTTGCCGCCGGCGGAGAGCCTTACTCCGGGGCTATCCGCTATCGCGGGATGCTGCGTATTGTCGGTACCTTTATCGGCTGTATCGCCGCGCTGGCGATTATCATCCTGATGATTCGCGCCCCGCTGCTGATGGTGCTGGTCTGCTGCCTGTGGGCAGGGTTCTGTACCTGGATCTCCTCGCTGGTGCGGGTTGAGAACTCCTATGCCTGGGGCCTGGCGGGCTATACCGCGCTTATCATTATTATCACTATCCACGAAGAGCCGATGCTGGCGCCGCAGTTCGCCGTCGAACGGTGCAGTGAAATTGTTGTTGGTATCGTCAGCGCCATCGTGGCCGACCTGCTATTTTCGCCGCGTTCGATTAAAAAAGAGATCGACCTTGAGCTGGATAACCTGCTGATCGATCAATACCGCCTGATGCAGCTTTGCGTGGCGTATGCCGATAAAGATGAAGTCGATAAGGCCTGGAGCGCGCTGGTTCGCCGCACCAACGGACTGGAAGGGATGCGCGGAAACTTAATTATGGAGTCTTCGCGCTGGGCAAAAGTGAACCAGCGGCTGAAGGCGATCAATACCCTCTCTCTGACCTTAATTACCCAAGCCTGTGAAACCTATTTGATTCAGAATACCCGGCCTGAGATGGTCACCGATGACTATCGCGAGCTGTTCGCTGAACCGGTTGAGACCGTGCAGGACGTGCACCGCCAGTTAAAGCGGATGCGCCGCTTTTTGACCTGGAAGGGAGAGCACAATACGCCGGTGACGATCTACAGCTGGGTCGGGGCCGCGACGCGCTATCTGCTTTTGAAGCGGGGCGTGGTCGGCAATACCAAAATCAGCCGTATTGAAGCGGAAGTGCTGCAAGGCGAAGTGGTGGTGAAGGCGGAATCCGCCGAGCGACACCATGCGATGGTCAACTTTTGGCGTACGTCTATCTCCTGTATCCTCGGTACGCTGTTCTGGCTGTGGACCGGCTGGACTTCAGGGAGCGGGGCGATGGTGATGATCGCAGTTGTTACGGCCTTAGCGATGCGTTTACCTAATCCGCGAATGGTGGCTATCGATTTCCTCTACGGCACGCTGGCGGCATTACCGCTGGGGGCGCTGTTTTTCCTCGTGATTATGCCCGCGACGCAGCAAAGTATGCTGCTGCTGTGCATCAGCCTGGCGGTGATGGCATTTTTTATCGGTATCGAGGTGCAAAAGCGGCGGCTGGGTTCGCTGGGGGCGCTGGCCAGCACCATTAATATTCTGGTGCTGGATAATCCGATGAAGTTTCAATTCAACCAATTTCTGGATAGCGCCTTAGGCCAGATCGTGGGGTGTTTCCTCGCGCTGATGGTGATCTTACTGGTTCGCGATAACTCTCAGGCTCGCACCGGTCGCGTGTTGCTCAACCAGTTTGTCTCGGCGGCGGTATCATCGCTGACCACCAATACGGCGCGACGCAAAGAAAACCATTTGCCGGCCCTGTATCGTCAGCTCTTTTTGTTGCTGAATAAATTCCCCGGCGATATCGCGCGCTTTCGTTTGGCGCTGACCCTGATTATTGCCCATCAGCGCCTGCGCGACGCGCCAGTACCGATAAATGACGACCTGTCGGTATTTCACCGGCAGCTGCGTCGTACGGCGGATCGCGTCATTTCCGCCAGCAGCGATGATAAGCGCCGCTACTATTTTGCCCGCCTGCTTGATGAGCTGGATATCTACCAGCAAAAATTACAGCTCTGGGAAGCCTCTCCGCAGGTGACCGAGCCGGTGCGAAGGCTGGTGGAGATGCTGCATAAGTACCAGCATGTATTAACCAATAGCTAGCCGCCAGAACCGACGCCTGAAGCGTCGGTTTTTTTATCGCTATACTTAATTGTCTGAGTATGAATTCCACCGTCAGAGTGGAACTACACGCCGGGATGACCGGGCTATGAAAAGTTGCAGGTGTGGACAGGATGCGGGCAATGGCTACCTATACCTTTGATTTTGATGAAATAGCTGAACAGCAGGATTTTTATCGTGAGTTTTCACGTACCTTTGGCTTAGCGCGTGAGAAGGTGAACAACCTTGATTCGCTGTGGGAAGCGGTGACCGCCGGGCTGCTGCCCCTGCCGCTGGAGATTGAGTTTATTCATTTAAGCGATAATCAGCGACGGCGCTTTGGCGCGATAATATTGCTATTTGATGAGGCGGAAGAAGAGCTGGAAGGGGAGCTTCGTTTTAATGTGCGGCAGCCATAAAAAAGCCCCCGACAGAGCGGGGGCAAGTCGTCGGATAAGACGACGAGGGTTTATTTGTACAGCTCAGCCGTAGCGTGCCAGTTATCGCCGGTACGGGCTTCAATAATACGGTAGCTGCTGGCGCCTTCTTTTTCAGCTTTAGCCGCCAGTTCCTGGCGCATATCCATCGGCGCGCTGCCTACCTGAGAAACGGAAACGGTGCCCATGGACTGCAGATTTTGCGCCTGTTCAGCGTTCACTTGATTAACGGCGGCGTTTGCGCCGAAAGAGAGAACGGAAGCCAGACCCAGGGATGCGATGATAATTGCGCTTTTCATAATTTTTTCTCCAACCTTATTATTTGCAGCGGCGGAAGGTTTTAATGAACCTGAGGCCGCTGGAGAGATTCTGTTTCAGTTAATGACCGACAATCGTTAAATCTTATTTATACAGTTCAGCCGTAGCGTGCCAGTGGTCACCGGTACGTGCTTCGATAATGCGATAAGAGGAAGCACCTTCTTCTTGCGCTTTCTTGTTCAGCATTTCGTGCATATCCATCGGGGAAGAACTTACCGCGCCGACGGAAACGGTGCCGATTGCCTGACGGCCTTGAGCCTGTTCGCTGTTAATGGAGTCAGCGGCGAAGGCGCCGAAAGACAGAACGGAAAGGATGCTTAATGCTGCTACAGTGGTTTTGATTTTCATGATGTTCACCTCGTCGAATCTTTTTGTTGGGGGTCTTTGTTTCGTGACCCTCATCACAAAATCAAGTATACACTAATCACTGAAAATATTAATACCTTGCTAATTGTTTTTCATGTAAATAATCACAAAGAAATGTCTTTTTTATAACGTATAAGAATTAGAAATGTCACAATTTCGCCAGGATAGGCAATAATAATTAATAAAATCATTAAGTTATATGGATTTGATCTTTTGTGCGCTTAAGCCGGTTTCATCACGTAAATGAATGTATAGAAGCGGAAAAACACACAAAATGTTAAAGAAATGATAATTTTTTGAAGGAATATCCTCTGGCGTTAACCAGAGGGAAGGGCATCAGAGTTCCTGCTCAAACAGGACGAGGATAGCGTCATGCAGCTCTTTAACGGTAAAACCCCTGGCCGGAGTGGTAAAGATAGTATCATCACCGGCAATGCTGCCGAGAATACCCTCGGCTTTGCCCAGGGAGTCCAGAAGCCGGGCGATCAGCTGTGCTGCGCCTGGGCTGGTATGAATAACCACGACCGAATCGTTATAGTCGATATCCAGCACCAGGTTTTTTAGCGGGCTGGAGGTCGTCGGGACGCCAAGCTCGGCGGGCAGGCAGTAAACCATTTCCATTTTGGCGTTACGCGTGCGTACGGCGCCAAACTTGGTGAGCATACGTGAGACTTTCGATTGGTTGATATTATCGAAGCCTTCCTCTTGCAGGGCCTGTACGATTTCACCTTGAGAGCTGAATTTTTCTTCTTTAAGCAGCGCTTTAAACGCCTTAACCAGTTCTTCTTGTTTTGCCGAACTACGCATAAGTCACCCAATTATGGTGGTAAAAACAACATCATTATGCATAAACATGCATTTTTATGCAAATAATCCGCGGGGAGAAGCGTAAATAATGTTATGAAGGGCGCATATTTTAGCAAAAAACCCTAATAAGGAACATGCTTTCGTCACGGGGCGCAAATTGCTACAAAAGTAAATGAAATGTTATTAAATGATGTTGTTCTGCTCAACGCGCTGGGTGTATTGTAACCAACAGTCGATCCGGTACTACGCTTTGCTGGATGGTCAGTCTCAGGGAGGAAAATGCGAAGCTGCTGCATCGCTGCGCACGACCACGCATTCTTCAGCCATAATTATTGTAATTGTTCATCTTGTGAATTAAGGTCCAGGCGACGGAGTAACGAAAGACTATTTTAACCATAATAAGGAGTTTAGGATGAAAGTTGCAGTCCTCGGCGCCGCTGGTGGAATTGGCCAGGCGCTTGCCCTACTACTTAAGACCCAACTGCCTTCAGGTTCAGAACTCTCGTTGTACGACATCGCTCCGGTAACGCCGGGCGTGGCGGTTGATCTTAGCCATATCCCTACCGATGTAAAAATCAAAGGTTTTTCCGGCGAAGACGCCACCCCTGCGCTGGAAGGTGCTGATGTGGTGCTGATATCCGCGGGCGTAGCGCGTAAGCCCGGTATGGATCGCTCCGATTTATTCAACGTTAATGCCGGTATTGTGAAAAATCTGGTACAGCAAATCGCCAAAACCTGCCCGCAGGCCTGCGTCGGGGTTATCACCAACCCGGTGAACACCACCGTGGCGATTGCCGCAGAAGTGCTGAAAAAAGCCGGTGTTTACGATAAGAACAAGCTGTTTGGCGTCACGACGCTGGATATTATCCGCTCGAATACCTTTGTCGCTGAACTGAAAGGCAAATCTTCGTCAGACGTTGAGGTTCCGGTGATTGGCGGCCACTCCGGTGTGACTATTCTTCCTTTACTGTCACAAATTCCGGGCGTCAGCTTCAGCGAGCAGGAAGTGGCGGATTTGACTAAACGCATTCAAAACGCCGGTACTGAAGTTGTTGAAGCAAAAGCCGGTGGCGGCTCAGCAACGCTATCAATGGGGCAGGCCGCCGCGCGGTTCGGTCTCTCTTTAGTTCGCGCCATGCAGGGAGAGAAAGGCGTGGTGGAATGCGCCTATGTTGAAGGTGATGGCCAATATGCCCGCTTCTTCTCGCAGCCGCTGCTGTTAGGTAAAAATGGCGTAGAGCAGCGTCAGTCTATCGGTAAACTGAGCGCGTTTGAGCAGCAGGCGCTGGAGGGGATGCTGGATACGTTGAAGAAAGATATCGCCCTTGGCGAAGATTTTGTGAATAAATAACGTTTCATAAAAAGAGAAGCCGGAGCCTGGGTTCCGGCTTTTTTATGCCTTTCTCCCGCCCCGGAATGACTCAACCTGCTGGTAAATCTGCTAAACTCCCCGCGTCTTGAGCGGCAACAAACGAGGACGTCGTGAAAAAAATTGAAAGAAAGCAGACCAGGGACCACATTACTCAAATGATCCGTTACGAGATCCTTTCCGGCAGTATGAAACCGGGGGATGAGCTCGCGCAGGAGAGTATTGCGGAACAGCTGGGGCTTTCTCGTATGCCGGTTCGTGAAGCGTTACAGGCCCTGGAGCAGGAAGGGTTTCTGGTGCGCTTGCCAAACCGCCATATGCAGGTCTCACGGCTGGAGCCTGACCACGTCAGCCACATTTTCCAGGCCATTGCGGCGATGGCAACAGCGCTTTTTTCACTGGTGCCCGCGGCAGCAGGCGAGTCGCTGGCTACCAGAGCGCGAGAGCTGGGGCATCCCGGTGAGAGGACACGGGAGCTGGCGTTTCATCAGGCGCTCATTTCTTATATTGATAACCGCTATCTGGAAAAGATTTATCAGCAGTTTTTAGATGGTTATATCGGCTATGTCATTCTGTATCTGAAAGAGGATAATCAGGAGTCGGCGCAAATACTCAGTTCTCTGATGGATGCTATCCAACAAGGCGATCGCGCCGAGATCGCGCAGGAAACGCAGCGTTATTTCCTCTCTCTGGCAGAAATAATGCGTCAACACATGAAGGATTGGGAAAGTGCAGAAGCCTCGATTAGGGAAAATTAAGCTTCTTTCAGCGAAAGAGCAGGTCGCGGCAGTATTACGTAAAGCGATACTGTCGCGAGATTTAGTTGAAGGGCAAGAAATTACCCTTGAAGGGATCGCCAGCATGGTTGGCGTATCCAGTATGCCCGTGCGTGAAGCATTTCAGATACTGGCTGCGGATGGGCTGATTAAAGTCCGCCCCAATAAAGGGGCGGTTGTGCTGGGGATTAACGAACAAACGATTCGCGAGCATTACGAGATTCGCGCGCTGCTGGAGAGTGAAGCGGTCGCTAAAGCTTCTCGCCCTGGGACGGACATTTCGCGCATTGCCGAAGTCCATTACGCTGCGGAAAAAGCGCTGGCGGAAAATAACTCAGCTGAATATTCTGACCTCAATCAGGCTTTTCATATGGAGATATGGAATGCGGCCGGAAACGGCAAAATGAAGCTGCTGCTCAGCAATATGTGGAACGGGCTCTCGATGGGGCATAAGGTCACCGAGGAGGAGTATGCGATCATTTCCATACGCGAGCATAAAGGGATTTTACAGGCCCTGGAGCAGCATAATGAAGCGCTGGCCCGTCAGCGAATGCGCGAGCATATCATCCGTTCGATGGAGAATATGCTGACGCGCTACGTCGGCGAGCCCTCGGCCTGACCTCACCGCCTGCACGATCGTTGCAGGCGTCTTACCTATTCACCCCATAAATTAATTCCTCTAAGTTACTGCTTTTGCGAGATTTTGATAAAGATCTCAATCCTGACGCTTTCGTGAAAAACGCATTGACTTACTCTTTGCATGGGAATAATTTCCCTCTCGTCAATATTGGATACAATATCATATATCATTGATGGGATAATTATAAATATGGAACCGATTACCATTACTCTATGTTTGCTGGCGTTTGCTATCGCCATGTTTGTGTGGGAAAAAATACCGCTCGCGGTCACGTCTATGGTGGTTTGCGTCGCGCTGGTTCTCACCGGCGTCCTCAATCTCAAGCAGGCTTTCGCCGGCTTTATCGACACCAACGTCATTCTCTTCGTCGCCATGTTTATCGTCGGCGGGGCGCTATTTGAAACCGGGATGGCGAATAAAGTGGGGGGCGTGATTACGCGCTTCGCTAAAACGGAAAAGCAGCTGATTTTTACCATTATGGTCGTGGTTGGCGTGATGTCCGGTTTCCTCTCCAATACCGGTACCGCAGCCGTCCTGATCCCGGTCGTTATCGGCGTGGCGGCGAAATCAGGCTTTGCCCGTTCCCGACTGCTGATGCCGCTGGTTTTCGCCGCCGCGCTCGGCGGTAACCTGTCGTTGATTGGCGCGCCGGGCAACCTGATTGCGCAATCAGCCTTGCAGAACATTGGCAGCGGTTTTGGCTTTTTTGAATATGCCAAAGTGGGTTTACCGATGCTGGTTTGTGGCATGATTTACTTTCTGACCATCGGCTATAAATTCCTGCCCAACCACCCGAATAGTGGGGAAGTTGGCAGCATCGGCCAACAGCGCGATTACAGCCACGTTCCGCGCTGGAAGCAGATCCTCTCTTTGCTTGTTCTGATCGCCACGATCCTCGGCATGATTTTCGAAAAGCAGACCGGTGTGAGTCTTGCGGTAGCGGGCTGTATCGGCGCGCTGGTGCTGGTGGTTACCGGCGTGCTTACAGAAAAGCAGGCTTATAAAGCCATTGATTCACAAACTATTTTTATCTTCGGCGGCACTCTGGCGCTGGCGAAAGCGCTGGAAATGACCGGGGCGGGAAAACTGGTGGCGGATCACGTGATTGGCCTGCTGGGGCAAAACTCTTCGCCTTTTATGCTGCTGGTGGTGGTCTTTGCGCTGTCCGTCGTTATGACTAACTTCATGTCCAACACCGCCACCGTCGCGCTGCTGGTACCGGTGAGCCTGTCGATTGCGGCGGGCATGGGCGCCGACCCTCGCGCGGTGCTGATGGCGACGGTGATCGGCAGCTCTTGCGCCTACGCCACGCCAATCGGTATGCCTGCCAACATGATGGTGCTGACGGCAGGCGGCTATAAGTTTGTTGACTACGCCAAATCCGGCATCCCACTGATTATCGTTTCCACCATTGTCAGCCTGATTCTGCTGCCAATCCTTTTCCCTTTTCATCCGTAATGAACGGAAGCTGTCCTGACTAAGGAGCCTTTATGAGCAAAAGTGAACAGATATCCCATATGACCAATATTATGGCCAAATTTGTGGGGTACACCGGCAAAGTCTTGCCTGATGACGTCACCGCAAAACTGGAAGATTTGCATAAAAAAGAGACCAGTAAACTGGCCGACGTCATCTTTACGACCATGATTGAGAACCAGCGTCTGGCAAAAGAACTGGATCGCCCTTCCTGCCAGGATACCGGCGTGATTCAGTTTCTGGTGGAGTGCGGGGCCAACTTCCCGCTGATCGGCGAACTGGAAGCGCTGCTGCGTGAAGCGGTGATCAAAGCGACCGTGGATTCCCCGCTGCGCCACAACAGCGTTGAGACTTTTGATGAATACAATACCGGTAAAAACGTGGGTAAAGGTACGCCGACGGTATTCTGGGAGATCGTTCCCAATTCTGACCAGTGCAGCATTTACACCTATATGGCGGGCGGCGGCTGTTCTCTGCCGGGGAAAGCGATGGTGCTGATGCCGGGCGCAGGTTATGAAGGCGTAACCCGCTTTGTGCTGGATGTGATGACCAGCTACGGCCTTAACGCCTGTCCGCCGCTACTGGTTGGCGTGGGCGTGGCGACCTCTGTTGAAACGGCGGCGCTGCTATCGAAAAAAGCGCTGATGCGTCCGATCGGTTCGCACAATGAGAATGAGCGTGCGGCTTCGCTGGAGAAAATGCTGGAAGACGGCATTAACAAAATTGGCCTTGGGCCGCAGGGGATGTCCGGTAATACCTCCGTCATGGGCGTGAATATTGAAAACACCGCGCGCCATCCCTCCACCATCGGTGTGGCGGTGAACGTCGGCTGCTGGTCGCACCGGAAAGGACATATCGTTTTTGATAAAGACCTGAACTACACCATTACGTCTCACAGCGGAGTGAATTTCTGATGACGAAAAAAATCCTGACTACGCCAATTAAAGATGAAGATTTAGCCGATATTAAAGCGGGCGATATTATTTATCTCAACGGTCATATTGTTACCTGTCGTGATGTGGCGCACCGTCGATTAATTGAAGGCGGGCGCGAATTACCCGTTGATGTTCGCGGCGGCGCTATTTTACACGCTGGCCCAATTGTCCGCCCAATTAAAGGCGAAGACGATAAATTTGAAATGGTCTCCGTTGGGCCAACCACCAGCATGCGCATGGAAAAATTCGAAAAAGAATTTATTGCGCAGACCGGCGTGAAATTAATCGTTGGGAAAGGCGGCATGGGGAAAGGTACCGAAGAGGGCTGCGCGGAGCATAAAGCACTGCACTGCGTATTCCCGGCCGGCTGCGCGGTAGTGGCCGCGGTGTGCGTGGAAGAGATCGAAGATGCGCAGTGGCGCGATCTGGGAATGCCGGAAACGCTATGGGTATGTCGGGTAAAAGAGTTTGGCCCATTAATCGTTTCCATTGATACCCATGGAAATAACCTGTTCGAACAGAACAAAATTATTTTTAACCAGCGTAAAGAGATCGTCGCTGATGAAATATGCCAGAACGTAAGCTTTATCAAATAATCTGGGTTATATGAATTGCACGATAATGATGGCGATACGTTTATTGCGATAATAAACAGGGACTCTGACCGGGGCGGTTCAGGGAAATCCACCCTTATTATTTTCGTTATAAATAACATCATTATCGTGCCTCCTGCTCGAAGGCTATTTTATGACTGATGCAGCACTGCTATTAGGTGAAGGCTTCACCCTGATGTTCCTCGGCATGGGGTTCGTGCTGGCGTTTCTGTTTGTGCTGATTTTCGCCATCCAGGGCATGTCCGCCGCCGTCAACCGCTTCTTCCCCGAACCGGCTCCGGCGCCGAAGGCCGCACCTGCCGCCGCGCCCGCTGACGACTTCGCCCGCTTAACGCCGGTGATTGCCGCCGCCATCCACCACCATCGCCGCCTTAACCCTTAATTCACGGAGGAATCCATGACCGTTGCCATTACCGATGTCGTCCTGCGCGACGCCCACCAGTCCCTGTTCGCCACCCGCCTGCGCCTTGACGATATGCTCCCCGTCGCCGCGCAGCTCGACGACGTGGGCTACGGCTCCCTCGAGTGCTGGGGCGGCGCCACCTTTGACGCCTGCATCCGCTTTCTCGGCGAAGACCCGTGGGTCCGCCTGCGCGAGCTGAAAAAGGCCATGCCGAAGACCCCGCTGCAGATGCTGCTGCGCGGCCAGAACCTCCTCGGCTACCGCCACTACGCCGATGACGTGGTCGAACACTTTGTTGAGCGCGCCGTCAAAAACGGCATGGACGTCTTCCGCGTCTTCGACGCCATGAACGACCCGCGCAATATGCAGGCCGCCCTGCGGGCGGTGCGCAGCCACGGGGCGCACGCCCAGGGCACGCTCTCCTACACCACCAGCCCGGCGCACACCTTACAGACCTGGCTGGACCTGACCGAACAACTGCTGGAAACCGGCGTCGACTCCATCGCCATCAAGGACATGTCCGGTATCCTCACCCCGATGGCGGCGTATGAGCTGGTCAGCGAAATCAAGAAGCGCTATGACGTGCGCCTGCACCTGCACTGCCACGCTACCACCGGGATGGCGGAGATGGCCCTGCTGAAGGCCATCGAGGCGGGGGTGGACGGCGTGGACACGGCGATTTCTTCCATGAGCGCCACCTACGGCCACCCGGCCACCGAGGCGCTGGTGGCGACGCTGGCCGGAACGGAACATGACACCGGGCTGGATATCCTGAAGCTGGAGAGCATCGCGGCGTACTTCCGCGAGGTGCGCAGGAAATATCACGCCTTTGAAGGCCAGCTGAAGGGCACCGACAGCCGTATCCTCGTGGCCCAGGTGCCGGGCGGGATGCTCACCAACCTCGAGGGCCAGCTGAAGCAGCAGAACGCCGCCCACCGTCTGGATGAGGTGCTGGCGGAAATCCCCCGCGTGCGCGAGGACCTCGGCTTTATTCCTTTAGTCACCCCGACCTCGCAGATTGTCGGCACCCAGGCGGTGCTTAACGTCCTGACCGGGGAGCGCTACAAAACCATCGCCAAAGAGACCGCCGGGATTCTGAAAGGCGAGTACGGCCACACCCCGGTGCCGGTCAATGCCGCCCTGCAGGCGCGCGTGCTGGAGGGGGCCGCCCCGGTGACCTGCCGTCCGGCGGACCTGCTGAAGCCGGAGCTGGCTGCGCTGGAAGCGGATGTGAAGCGCCAGGCGC
The DNA here is from genome assembly GCF_002090195.1 of Klebsiella sp. M5al. Lineage (NCBI taxonomy): Bacteria > Pseudomonadati > Pseudomonadota > Gammaproteobacteria > Enterobacterales > Enterobacteriaceae > Klebsiella > Klebsiella sp. M5al. Next base: position 5,277,124 of record NZ_CP020657.1, on the reverse strand, counting down.
AGGAGAAGGGCATCACGCTTGCCGATAACGCCATCGACGACGTGCTGACCGTGGCCCTGTTCCCGCAAATCGGCCTGAAGTTCCTTGAGAACCGCAACAACCCGGCGGCCTTTGAGCCGGTCCCGCAGGCGGAAGAGGCGAAACCTGCCGCTGCCCCGGTAAAACCTGCCGCCTCCGGCATCTACACCGTGGAAGTGGAAGGCCAGGCCTTTGCGGTGAAGGTCAGCGACGGCGGCGATATCAGCCAGCTGACCGCGGCTGTTCCTGCCACCGCGCCAGCCGCTGCCGCCCCGGCAGGCGCAGGCACCCCGGTGACCGCCCCGCTGGCGGGCAATATCTGGAAGGTGACTGCCACCGAGGGCCAGACGGTCGCCGAAGGCGACGTGCTGCTGATTCTCGAAGCCATGAAGATGGAAACCGAAATCCGCGCCGCGCAGGCCGGCACCGTGCGCGGTATCGCGGTGAAATCCGGCGACGCGGTGGCGGTCGGCGACACCCTGATGACGCTGGCGTAAGGAAAAGGAACGGAAATGGAAAGTCTGAACGCCCTGATTCAGGGCATGGGCCTGATGCACCTCGGCATCGGCCAGGCCATCATGCTGCTGGTGAGCCTGCTGCTGCTGTGGCTGGCGATTGCGAAGAAGTTCGAGCCGCTACTGCTGCTGCCGATTGGCTTCGGCGGCCTGCTGTCGAATATCCCGGAGGCCGGGCTGGCGCTGACCGCCCTGGAGAGCCTGCTGGCGCACCACGACGCCGGGCAGCTGGCGGTGATTGCCGCGAAGCTCAACTGCCTGCCGGACGTTCATGCCATCAAGGAGGCATTAGCCCTGGCCCTGCCGTCGGTGCAGGGGCAGATGGAGCAGCAGGCGGTGGATATGGGCTACTCCGCCGGGGTGCTGGCGGTGTTCTATAAGGTCGCCATCGGGTCGGGTATCGCCCCGCTGGTGATATTTATGGGCGTCGGGGCGATGACCGACTTCGGTCCGCTGCTGGCCAACCCGCGCACCCTGCTGCTGGGGGCGGCGGCGCAGTTCGGTATCTTCGCCACGGTGCTCGGGGCGCTGACGCTGAACTACTTCGGGATTATCAGCTTCACCCTGCCGCAGGCGGCGGCGATAGGCATTATCGGCGGCGCGGACGGCCCGACGGCGATTTATCTCTCCGGGAAACTGGCGCCGGAGCTGCTGGGGGCGATAGCGGTGGCGGCGTACTCGTATATGGCGCTGGTGCCGTTAATCCAGCCGCCGATTATGAAGGCGCTGACCACGGATAAGGAGCGGAAAATCCGCATGGTGCAGCTGCGCACGGTGAGCAGGCGGGAGAAAATCCTGTTCCCGGCGGTGCTGTTGCTGCTGGTGGCGCTGCTGCTGCCGGACGCGGCGCCGCTGCTGGGGATGTTCTGCTTCGGCAACCTGATGCGCGAAAGCGGCGTGGTGGAGCGCCTGAGCGACACGGTGCAGAACGCGCTGATAAATATCGTGACCATTTTCCTGGGTCTGTCGGTGGGCGCCAAGCTGGTGGCGGACAAGTTCCTCCAGCCGCAGACGCTGGGGATTCTGGTGCTGGGGGTGATTGCGTTCTGTATCGGGACGGCGGCGGGGGTGCTGATGGCGAAGCTGCTGAACCTGTTCAGTCACAACAAAATCAACCCGCTGATTGGCTCGGCCGGGGTGTCGGCGGTGCCGATGGCGGCGCGGGTATCGAACAAGGTGGGGCTGGAGTCGGACGCGCAGAACTTCCTGCTGATGCACTCGATGGGCCCGAACGTGGCGGGAGTGATTGGCTCGGCGATAGCCGCCGGGGTGATGCTCAAGTACGTGCTGGCGATGTAGTTCTGTGCTCTTCCCGGAGGCGGCGCGTTGCGCCTGTCCGGGCTACGGGATCGCAGATGACTGTAAACCCGTAGCCCGGGTAAGGCGTCAGCCGCGACCCGGGAGATTTCCTGTAAGGAGACTTTGATGAATGAAACCATAGCATTACGTCCTGACAGCAGGGCGTCGGCAAAGGACAGCGTTGTTGATTACACCCTTGCGTCGCTGGAGGAACTTGAACAACTGCATCCGGCTCTGAATCTGCTGGCGCACCCATCAATCGCTCAGGGTAGCCATGATTTTTTTGTCCGTTGCTATGACGCTGGCGTACGGCATGCGCAGGCCGGGGCCGCTGAAACGGTGGCGGCTTTACCTGATTCGCTGACACATGAGCAGCAAGGGAGCGGGCTACTGTGTGCGGCTGCCGGGCGTCTGGAAATTCTTGGTCAGCCGCTGACGCACAATCGTCTGTGCGACCTCGCCGGTCAGTTCTGTGCTGGCATGGCGGATGTTGATAGCGAAATCCGCAGCGGTTTCTATACCGTGCGCAGCATATCGCTGCCGGTTTACCGGCGGCTGCTGCGGGATAAGCATTCATATGGCATCTGCCTGCAGCAGGCGCTGCTGCATCTGCTGGCCTGGAAAAGTGATTCCCCCTGGGCGCGGCAGCAGGCCCAGCGGTTGCTCTGGCAGGGGGGAGTTCTGGGTGATAACGGCGAGTTTGCGCTGATGACGCTCGATGATGAACTGCGGGAGCGCCAGTTTGCGTGGCCCGGATTGTGGTCGCTGCTGGCCGTGACCGGGTTTCTGGCGAAATTCCCGGCCGGGCCATTGTTTGCTGATTGAAAAGCGCTCCCCTGGTGGGGAGCCTGTTAATTGGTCGCAGGATATTCCTGGACGGCGATATGCAGCGTAAGTTTTTTATCATCGCGCATAATCACCACCGGAATTTCCGAGCCCGGGCGAATCTCTGCGACCTGGTCCATGGTTTCCAGGGCGGAAACGGCGGGCTTGTCGTTAACCGAAATAATGACGTCGTTGGCGCGGATCCCTGCCTGGGCGGCCGGGCCTTCCGGCGCAACATCATTCACCACGATCCCCTGCAGCTGATCGATCCCGCCGCCCTGCGCATGCAGCGGCGCAATTTCGCGGCCGCTGATCCCTATATAGCCGCGAATAACGCGGCCATCGCGGATCAGCTTATCCATAATCTTGGTTGCCAGCTGGAAAGGGATCGCAAAGCCGATCCCTTCCGGCGTTTCGCCATCGTTGCTTTTATCAAATGACAGGGTGTTGATACCCATCAGCTCGCCCAGCGAGTTCACCAGCGCGCCGCCGGAGTTACCGTGATTGATTGACGCGTCGGTCTGCAGGAAATTCTGGCGCCCGGTGGGGTTCAGGCCGATACGGCCGGTGGCGCTGATAATGCCCTGGGTAATGGTTTGCCCAAGGTTGTACGGGTTGCCGATCGCCAGCACGACGTCACCGATATGCGGCACGCGTTTCGGGTTAATCGGAATGACCGGCAGGCCGCCGCTGGCGTTGATTTTTAACACCGCCAGATCGGTGAGAGTATCTGAGCCGACCAGCAGCGCTTCAAAAACCCGACCATCCTGTAGGGCCACGATAATCTGATCGGCATCGTTGATAACGTGCTTATTGGTCAGGATATAGCCGCGCTGATCCATGATCACGCCGGAACCGAGCGTTAGCTGGTTATGGCTGGTGCTGTTGAGTGCCCGGTTATAGACGTTCACGACCGCCGGGGCGGCGCGGCGAACGGCGGAATTATAGCTGGCGGGGGATTCATCCGCGCTATCGTATTGCGTGGTCGGCGAAAGCTGCCACTGGCGCAGCGAAGGCATAACGGCCAGCAGCAGACCGCCGACAATCAAACCAATAAGTATCGAACGTAAAAGCTTTCCAGGCATGATGCAGATATCGTTGATGGATGGACAGGCGCAGCATAACACGTCTTGTCCGGACATCGCACTGCACGCGATGCCCGGAAGGCGAGTTAACGCAGCAGCAGATAGATGCTTTCGCTGCCGCGAACGACGTTCAGCGCAATCACCGTCGGCTTGCTTTCAAGCACTTTTCGCAGTTCAGCAATGGACCTTACGCGCTCGCGGTTGAGGCCAATAATGATGTCGTCTTTATGCAGCCCCGCCTGGGCGGCAGGGCTGGCTTTATCGACATTATCGATGACGACGCCTTTGGTCCCGTCTTTCATCTGACCGTCGCTTAACGATGCGCCCTGCAGGGCTGGCGCGATAAGTTCGGCGCTGGCGGAAGAAGAGGTGCTCTTGTCGAGGGTGACTTCAACTTCTACGGGCTTTCCTTCGCGCAGGAGCCCCAGCTTCACCTTGGTCCCCGGCTCGGTCGTGGCGATGCGGGAGCGCAGTTCGGCGAAGCTGTTGAGCGGCTTGCCGTTCAGGCTGACGATAACGTCGCCAGATTTGATGCCCGCTTTGGCCGACCCTGAATTTGGCAGCACTTCGCTGACGAAGGCGCCGCGCTGGACGTCGAGATTCATCGCTTTGGCGATATCCGCGCTCATTTCCATGCCTTTGATGCCCAGCAGGCCGCGTTTGATTTCACCAAACTGAATAAGCTGCTGGGAGAGGATTTTCGCCATATTGCTGGGGATCGCGAAGCCAATGCCGACGCTGCCGCCGCCCGGGGCCAGAATGGCGGTGTTGATGCCAATCAGCTCGCCGTTGAGGTTCAGCAGCGCGCCGCCGGAGTTGCCGCGGTTGATCGAGGCATCGGTCTGGATAAAGTTCTCCAGCCCTTCAAGATTCAGGCCGCTGCGGCCAAGGGCTGAAATAATCCCGGATGTGGCGGTCTGACCCAGACCAAACGGGTTACCGACGGCGACGGCGAAATCGCCTACCCGCAGCTTATCGGAGTCGGCGATCGCGATTTGCGTCAGATTGCTGGGTTTTAACAGCTGCAGCAGGGCGATATCGCTCTGCTCGTCGCTGCCGACCAGTTTGGCATCGAACTCGCGACCATCGTTAAGCTGGACGCTGATTTTCTGCGCCTGATTAATCACGTGATTATTGGTCAGCACGTAGCCTTTTGCCGCGTCAATGATGACCCCAGAACCCAGGCCTTCAAACGGCTGCGCCTGCTCTTGCGGCGCATTGTCGCCAAAGTACTTCTTCAGCTCTTCCGGCATATTCTGCGCGGGTGACGCGGTGCCCTCAACCTGTACGCTCACCACCGCCGGCAACACTTTTTCCAGCATCGGCGCGAGGCTTGGCAACGCGCCCTGGCCGGGAACCTGTGTCGGTAAAGACGCTGCTGCCGGAGGTAAGGCGGACAACGACAACCCAACGCTTAACGCTAACGCACTTAACAGCAAAGTCTGTTTATTCATTAGATGCTGGCTCTCGTAACCTGAGGTGTATGGGAAACGTCCCGAATGGTCCGATGTTATTGAATTTTCGGCCCGGTAACAATGTGGGCGATAGTTAAATTGTAGCTGGGATGAGAGGTTGAAACGGGCGCTGAGGGTGCGCCCGGAAAATATTTTTACTGTCGTTGGCGGATTAGTCGCGCTTTACGCCGCCGCGCAGCAGGCCGGAGGCGCCTTCAGAGTAGTCGCGCGGCATCTGGACCGGAGCCTGATCGTTGCCCGCTTCAGACTCTTCCAGACGATTGCGGAACGGATTGGCGTCCGCCATGCTGTCCGGCAGCAGGTTGCTGGAACTTTTCGCCATATGCTGATACAGCTGGCGGTAATCATGCGCCATGTTATCCAGTAGCTCTGCGCTCCGGGCAAAATGGCTTACCAGCTCTTCGCGGTACTCTTCCAGCTCTGCTTTATTCTTTTCCAGTTCAAACTGCAGCGCCTGCTGTTGGCGTAATTTGCGATTGCCAAAACGCATCGCGACGGCGCCGATAATGATGCCGACAACTAGCCCAATTAGCGCGTATTCCCAGGTCATGAACATCTCCCGTTGTTTTGTGGTTCCGTAGGATGGCTGTGAGGCTCTCCGCCTGCGCCCGATAGTGCCACTATAACCGCTAATTCCACAGAAGTGGAATCCTGGCGTATCATCACGTAGTGTAGAGCGGCCTTTTTTTCGTCAATCGTGAGCTACGGCATTACGGTTTTCAAGGAATAAGAATTAGATCATGCAAAGCCTGTCCCCAACATCGCGTTACCTTTCCTCTCTCAACGAGGGGAGCCACCAACCTGACGACGTACAGCGAGAAGCGGTCAGCCGCCTCGATACGATTTTTCATGAATTGCAGAATAAACCTTCGGCAGCGCCGCAAACCGGCGGCGGTTTACGGGCGAAATTCGGCAAGCTGCTGGGCAAGCGCGAACCCGTTGCCGAAACGGTCGCGGTTCGCGGTCTCTATATGTGGGGCGGGGTCGGCAGGGGGAAAACCTGGCTGATGGACCTGTTCTATCAAAGCCTGCCGGGAAAACGTAAACAACGTCTGCATTTTCATCGGTTTATGCTGCGGGTACATGAAGAGTTAACGACGCTGCAGGGGCACAGCGATCCGCTGGAAATCGTTGCGGACCGTTTCAAAGCTGAAACCGACGTGCTCTGCTTCGATGAGTTTTTCGTCTCTGATATTACCGATGCGATGCTGTTGGGCGGTCTAATGAAAGCGCTGTTCGCTCGCGGCATAACCCTGGTGGCGACATCGAATATTCCTCCTGACGAGCTGTACCGGAACGGCCTTCAGCGCGCCCGTTTCCTGCCCGCCATCGACGCCATTAAGCAACATTGCGATATCATGAATGTCGACGCCGGTATTGATTACCGCCTGCGCACGCTGACCCAGGCGCATCTGTGGCTGTCGCCGCTGAATGCTGAGACCCAGCAGCAGATGGATAAATTGTGGCTGGCGCTGGCAGGTGCGAAGCGCGAACAGGCGCCGACGCTGGAGATCAACCATCGTCCGCTGCCGACGCTGGGCGTAGAGAACCAGACGCTGGCGGCGTCGTTCGCCACGCTGTGCGTGGATGCGCGCAGCCAGCATGACTATATTGCGCTCTCGCGTCTGTTTCATACCGTGATGCTTTTTGAGGTGCCGGTGATGACTGGGCTGATGGAGAGCGAGGCGCGGCGCTTTATCGCCCTGGTTGATGAGTTCTATGAGCGCCACGTTAAACTGGTGGTCAGCGCGGCGGTACCGCTTTATGAGATCTATCAGGGTGAGAGGTTAAAATTCGAGTTCCAGCGCTGTTTGTCGCGCCTGCAGGAGATGCAGAGCGAGGAGTATCTGAAGCGGGAACACTTACCGGGGTAAAACCGGGTACAAATCACATAAAGGGGTCGATCTTTGACCCCGACTTCTCTATAATCTTGCGACCCCACGTTACGAGAAGGTTTTTTTCCCAAAACTTTCTATGTGCCGGCATAGGCTATTCGAAGGGGTAGGTTTGCTGGACAATGTCGTGTGAACCTCAACTGACTAAACGTTTGGGTGTTCACCAACGTGTAACTTATTTATTTGGGTAAGCTTTTAATGAAAACTTTTACAGCTAAACCAGAAACCGTAAAACGCGACTGGTATGTTGTTGACGCGACCGGTAAAACTCTGGGCCGTCTGGCTTCCGAACTGGCTCTGCGCCTGCGCGGCAAGCATAAAGCGGAATACACTCCGCACGTTGATACCGGTGATTACATCATCGTTCTGAACGCAGAAAAAGTTGCTGTAACCGGCAACAAGCGCGAAGACAAAATGTACTACCACCACACCGGCCACATCGGTGGTATCAAAGAAGCGACCTTTGAAGAGATGATTGCCCGCCGTCCTGAGCGTGTGATTGAAATCGCGGTTAAAGGCATGCTGCCAAAAGGCCCGCTGGGTCGTGCTATGTACCGTAAGCTGAAAGTTTACGCGGGTAACGAGCACAACCACGCGGCACAGCAACCGCAAGTTCTTGACATCTAATCGGGATTATAGGCAATGGCTGAAAATCAATACTACGGCACCGGTCGCCGCAAAAGTTCCGCAGCTCGCGTTTTCATCAAACCGGGCAACGGTAAAATCGTTATCAACCAGCGTTCTCTGGAACAGTACTTCGGTCGTGAAACTGCCCGCATGGTAGTTCGTCAGCCGCTGGAACTGGTCGACATGGTTGAGAAATTAGATCTGTACATCACCGTTAAAGGTGGTGGTATCTCTGGTCAGGCTGGTGCGATCCGTCACGGTATCACCCGCGCTCTGATGGAGTACGACGAGTCCCTGCGTGGCGAACTGCGTAAAGCTGGTTTCGTTACTCGTGATGCTCGTCAGGTTGAACGTAAGAAAGTCGGCCTGCGTAAAGCACGTCGTCGTCCTCAGTTCTCCAAACGTTAATTGTTTTCTGCTCACGCAGAACAATTTGCGAAAAAACCCGCTTCGGCGGGTTTTTTTATGGATAAATTTGCCATTTTCCCTCTACAAACGCCCCATTGTTACCACTTTTTCAGCATTTCCAGAATCCCCTCACCACAACCTCTTCAAAATCTGGTAAACTATCATCCAATTTTCTGCCCAAATGCAGGTGATTGTTCATTTTTTGTTTGGATGACGAACGAAATGAAGTCACGCAAATGGGGTTTTTACATCTGGCTGGCCATGCGTGGTCGGCAGCAGTACAAAAATTCTGAATATACCTGGAGGTTTTCATGGCTGTCGCTGCCAACAAACGTTCGGTAATGACGCTGTTTTCTGGTCCTACTGACATCTATAGCCATCAGGTCCGCATCGTGCTGGCCGAAAAAGGTGTTAGTTTTGAGATAGAGCACGTGGAGAAGGACAACCCGCCTCAGGATCTGATTGACCTCAACCCGAATCAAAGCGTACCGACGCTTGTGGATCGTGAGCTCACTCTGTGGGAATCTCGCATCATTATGGAATATCTGGATGAGCGTTTCCCGCATCCGCCGCTAATGCCGGTTTACCCGGTGGCGCGTGGGGAAAGCCGTCTGTATATGCAGCGTATCGAAAAGGACTGGTATTCGTTGATGAATACCATTCAGACCGGTACCGCTGCGCAGGCTGATACTGCGCGTAAGCAGCTGCGTGAAGAACTGCAGGCGATTGCGCCAGTTTTCACCCAGAAGCCCTACTTCCTGAGCGATGAGTTCAGCCTGGTGGACTGCTACCTGGCACCACTGCTGTGGCGTCTGCCGGTTCTCGGCGTAGAGCTGGTCGGCGCTGGCGCGAAAGAGCTTAAAGGCTATATGACTCGCGTATTTGAGCGCGACTCTTTCCTCGCTTCTTTAACTGAAGCCGAACGTGAAATGCGTCTCGGTCGGGGCTAAATGATGGATGTATCACAGCTGACGCCGCGTCGCCCGTATCTATTACGAGCGTTCTATGAGTGGCTGCTGGATAACCAGCTGACTCCGCATCTGGTCGTTGACGTCACTCTGCCGGGCGTAATGGTCCCGATGGAGTACGCTCGCGATGGGCAAATTGTTCTCAATATTGCCCCACGCGCTGTCGGTAACCTCGAGCTGGCCAACGACGAAGTGCGTTTTAACGCGCGCTTCGGCGGCGTGCCGCGCAATGTCTCCGTGCCGATGGCTGCCGTACTGGCGGTTTACGCGCGTGAGAATGGCGCAGGGACCATGTTCGAACCGGAAGCGGCCTATGATGAAGATGTCACTAGCCTGAACGATGACGAAGAGCTGCCTGACAGCGAAACGGTCATGTCGGTGATCGATGGCGATAAGCCGGATAGTCACGACGACGATCCCGACGATACGCCGCCTCCTCGCGGTGGGCGTCCGGCGCTGCGCGTCGTAAAATAATCTTTGCCAGGCCCTTCGGGGCCTGTTTTATATCTTAATTCACATCTGAATTTGATAACATCATTGAAAATGAGCGAAGCGTGTTTCTGAACATGCTTCGCTTTTTTTATCCTATAGTCGGCGGCCTTGGTGTAAATAGACCCGTTTTAGTTCCCGGATTTTTTTGCGATCCCGGCCAAATTGACCCTGGCCCAATACTTTATGCCGCCAACAATCTGAACATGGATTTTACCGTGACCGCGGAGGCGGCGGGGTATACACCGACTTTAGTAATAACGACGTCGTTGATTTTGGCTCGCGGCATGTCGGCTTGCTATCAACTACCGCCTTTACCCAACTGGGCGCGCGGGACATCACTTTAACGATTCACTGTGAGACGTGCACCGGGATCGCCATTACGGCATGAGATGCCCGCGCCAGTTCCGCTATCACAGGCAAAGACGCCTTTACAGATAAGCGCAGCGGTTGGGGATAATATCAGAAGCGGGCAGAAGGTGTAGCTGGACGGCGAGGCGGTACTCAGCATTGTTTATCTTTGAATAAAGAGCTTGCGGGCACGGAGCCCGCAAGCTTCTCATTTTACACTTCCAGATAGTTCAGGATCCCGTCAGCCGCCTTACGGCCTTCGGCAATCGCCGTCACCACCAGGTCGGAACCGCGAACGATATCACCCCCGGCGAAGATTTTCGGGTTGCTGGTCTGGAAGGCGTTGTCGCTGCCTTCCGGCGCAATCACGCGGCCCTGAGAATCGAGCTCGACGCTGTGCTTCGCCAGCCATTCCATGCTGTGTGGACGGAAACCAAACGCCATTACAACGGCATCGGCGGGCACCACATGCTCAGAACCGGCCACGATTTCCGCGCGGCGGCGGCCTTTCGCATCCGGCTGGCCCATCTCCGTACGCGCCATCTTCACGCCGCATACCTTACCGTTGGCATTCACTTCAATGCCCAGCGGTTGGACGTTGAACTGGAACTCCACGCCTTCTTCACGCGCGTTTTTCACTTCGCGCTTCGAGCCCGGCATGTTCTCCTCATCACGGCGATAGGCGCAGATGACGTGAGTGGCGTTCTGGCGAATCGAGGTCCGCACGCAGTCCATAGCGGTGTCGCCACCGCCAAGAACCACGACGCGTTTGCCTTCCATGCTGACGTACGGCTCGTCCGCCGTTTCGCCAAAGCCCATGATCTGTTTGGTATTGGCGATCAGGAACGGCAGCGCATCAAAGACCCCGCTAGCGTCTTCGTTTTCCAGCCCGCCGCGCATGGACTGATAGGTCCCGACGCCGAGGAACACCGCATCGTAATCTTTCAGCAGATCGTCGAGCTGTACATCGCGGCCCACTTCGATATTGAGTTTGAACTCGATGCCCATGCCGGTGAAGATCTCGCGACGGCGGGTCATCACCTCTTTTTCCAGCTTAAACGCCGGAATACCAAAGGTCAGCAGACCGCCGATTTCCGGATGGCGATCGAAAACCACCGCCTTCACGCCGTTGCGGGTCAACACGTCGGCGCACGCCAGGCCCGCTGGACCCGCGCCGATAATGGCGACGGTTTTACCGGTTTGCTTTACGCCGGTAAGGTCGGGGCGCCAGCCCATTTCGAACGCTTTATCGTTGATATAGCGTTCGATGTTGCCGATGGTGACCGCGCCGAACTCATCGTTCAGCGTGCAGGAACCCTCGCACAGACGATCCTGTGGGCAAACGCGCCCGCAGACTTCCGGTAAGGTATTGGTTTGATGCGACAGCTCCGCCGCTTCAAAAATACGTCCTTCATTAGCCAGCTTCAGCCAGTTCGGGATGTAGTTATGCACCGGGCACTTCCATTCGCAGTACGGGTTGCCGCAGGACAGGCAGCGGTCCGCCTGTGCTTTGGCCTGGCCTTCTGAAAACGGCTCGTAAATTTCCACAAATTCAATTTTACGGATCTTCAGCGCTTTCTTTGGCGGATCAACTCGCTGTAAGTCGATAAATTGATAGACATTCTGACTCATCTTAACCCCTTACTGCGCCTGCACCCGCAGCTCAGCTGCGGAACGACTACGGTGACCCAACAGTGCTTTAACATCGCTGGACTTCGGTTTAACCAGCGCAAACTTCGCTGAGAAGGCCGGCCAGTTAGCCAGGATCTCTTCGCCGCGCTGCGAGCCGGTAAGCTGCACGTGCTCGGTAATCAAACCGCGCAGGTGCTCTTCATGGATGGCCAGAGAGTCAACGTCCAGCACTTCTACCAGTTCAGGGTTCACGCGTTTGCGGAAGTCGCCATCTTCATCCAGAACGTAACCAAAGCCGCCGGTCATGCCTGCGCCAAAGTTGACGCCGGTTTTACCCAGCACGCAGACGATGCCGCCGGTCATGTATTCACAGCCGTTGTCGCCAATACCTTCGACGACGGTGATCGCGCCGGAGTTACGCACCGCGAAACGCTCGCCCGCACGGCCCGCAGCATACAGGCGACCGCCGGTCGCGCCGTACAGGCAGGTGTTGCCGATGATGCTGGCTTCGTGGCTACGGAAGGCCGAGCCTACCGGAGGACGAATGGCGAGCAGGCCGCCGGCCATCCCTTTACCCACATAGTCGTTCGCATCGCCAGTCAGATGCAGTTCGACGCCGCCGGCATTCCACACGCCGAAGCTCTGGCCCGCAGTACCGCTAAAGTGGGCGACAATCGGGTCGGCAGCGAGACCCTGGTCGCCGTGAGTCTGGGCGATATAACCGGACAGCGATGCGCCAACGGAGCGGTCGGTGTTGCGGATATCGAACCAGAACGTTTTGCTCTGCTTGCTGTCAACAAACGGTTTCGCCTGCTGCAGAAGCTGGGCATTGAGTACGCCATTGTCGAACGGCGGGTTGTTCTCCGTGCAGTACAGCGCTTTGCCAGGATGCGGCTCAGCGGTTTCCAGCATCTTGCTCAGATCCAGCTTCTGCTGCTTGGCGGTAAATCCGTCCAGCTCTTTCAGCAGGTCGGTGCGACCAATCAGATCCACCAGACGCTTCACGCCCAGCTGCGCCATCAGCTCGCGAGTTTCGCGGGCGATGAATTCAAAGTAGTTGGTCACTTTAAACGGCAGACCGTGATAGTGGTTCTTACGCAGTTTGTCGTCCTGTGTTGCTACGCCGGTTGCGCAGTTGTTCAGGTGGCAAATACGCAGATATTTACAGCCCAGCGCGACCATTGGGCCGGTACCGAAGCCGAAGCTCTCAGCCCCGAGGATAGCCGCTTTGATGATATCAAGGCCGGTTTTCAGGCCGCCGTCCACCTGCAGACGAATTTTGTGGCGCAGCCCGTTGGCAACCAGCGCCTGCTGGGTTTCCACCAGTCCCAGTTCCCACGGACAGCCTGCGTACTTCACTGAAGAGAGCGGGCTGGCGCCGGTGCCACCGTCATAGCCAGCGATGGTGATTAAATCCGCGTAAGCTTTTGCCACGCCGGTGGCGATAGTCCCGACGCCCGGTTCGGAAACCAGCTTCACGGAGATCATCGCCTTCGGGTTGACCTGCTTCAGGTCGAAAATCAGCTGCGCCAGATCCTCGATAGAGTAAATATCGTGGTGCGGCGGCGGGGAGATCAGCGTCACGCCCGGCACGGAATAGCGCAGTTTGGCGATGTAGGGCGTCACTTTATCGCCCGGCAGCTGGCCGCCTTCGCCAGGCTTCGCGCCCTGAGCGACTTTAATCTGGATAACGTCGGCGTTGACCAGATAAGCGGGGGTTACGCCGAAGCGGCCGGAAGCAACCTGCTTAATGCGCGAGACTTTATTCGTGCCATAGCGCGCCGGGTCTTCGCCGCCTTCGCCGGAGTTGGAATTACCGCCGATGCTGTTCATCGCTTCCGCCAGCGCTTCGTGCGCTTCGGGGCTCAGCGCGCCGATAGACATCGCCGCGGTATCGAAGCGTTTGAACAGCTCGCTGGCCGGCTCAACGTCTTCCAGGCTCACCGTGGTGCCGTCCGGCGTCACGGCCAGCAGATCGCGCAGCGTTGCCGCCGGACGCTCGTTAACCAGCTTCGCGTACTGCTGGTAATCGCCGTATTCGCCGCTTTGTACCGCTTGCTGCAGGGTACGCACCACGTCCGGGTTGTAGGCGTGATATTCGCCGCCGTGGACGTACTTCAGCAGGCCGCCCTGGTCCAGCGGTTTACGCGCCAGCCAGGCACGTTTCGACAGGTTCAGCAGATCCTGCTGGAAGTCATCGAAGCCCGCGCCGCCGATGCGGCTGACGACGCCCTGGAAGCACAGGTCGGAGACGTCGCGATGCAGGCCGACCGCTTCAAACAGCTTCGAGCAGCGATAGGACGCAATGGTCGAAATCCCCATCTTCGACATGATTTTATACAGACCTTTGTTGATGCCGTTACGATAGTTCAGCATCACCGCGCGGTACTCTTTGTCGATGGCTTTGTTATCCACCAGCTTCGCCAGGGTTTCATAGGCGAGGTACGGGTAGATAGCCGTCGCGCCGAAGCCGAGCAGCACGGCAAAATGGTGCGGATCGCGGGCGCTGGCGGTTTCGACAATAATGTTGGCATCGCAGCGCAGGCTCTTATCGACCAGTCGGGTCTGAATTGCGCCGACCGCCATCGGAGCCGGTACCGGCAGACGGTTTTTCGCGATGTTGCGGTCAGAGAGCACCAGCAGAACGGTACCGTTACGTACCATCTGTTCGGCTTTATCGCACAGCGCCTTCACGGTTTCAGCCAGCGTGGTTGCGGTGGCATCAAAAGTGATATCCAGGACGTCGGCGCGATAGTGCTCCTCTTCCATGGTGGTCAGCTGTTTAAAATCGGAGTACAGCAGAATCGGCGATTTGAAGCTCAGGCGGTGCGCCTGGCCTTCCGCTTCGCAGAAGACGTTCATTTCACGGCCGATGCTGGTGGCCAGCGACATGACGTGCGCTTCGCGCAGCGGATCGATCGGCGGGTTGGTCACCTGCGCGAACTGTTGGCGGAAGTAATCGTAAATGATACGCGGCTGGCTGGAGAGCACGGCAAATGGGGTATCGTCGCCCATTGAGCCGACCGCCTCCTGGCCGTTTTCACCCAGAACGCGCAGGACGGAGTCCAGCTCTTCAGCGCTGTAGTTAAACTGTTTCTGGTAGCTGGCGAGGGTATCATCGTCCAACTGGCGGCTACCGACCTCTTCATCCGGCAGATCTTCGAATGGCACCAGGCGACGGACGTTTTTCGCCATCCACTCTTTATATGGGTGGCGGCTTTTCAGATCGTTGTCGGTTTCCGCGGAGTGCAGAATACGCCCCTCGCGGGTATCGATAACCATCAGCTCGCCCGGGCCAACGCGGCCTTTTTCGACCACTTCATCCGGCTGGTAATCCCAGATCCCGACTTCGGAAGCGCAGGTGATGAGCTTGTCTTTGGTGATGACGTAGCGCGCCGGGCGCAGACCGTTACGGTCGAGGTTACAGGCGGCATAGCGACCGTCGGACATGACGATGCCCGCCGGGCCGTCCCACGGCTCCATATGCATGGAGTTAAAGTCGAAGAACGACCGCAGGTCTGGATCCATATCCGGGTTGTTTTGCCAGGCTGGCGGCACCAGCAGGCGCATGGCGCGGATGATATCCATCCCGCCCGCCAGCAGCAGCTCCAGCATGTTATCCATGGAGCTGGAGTCAGAGCCGGTTTCATTGACGAACGGCGCGGCGTCGTGGAGGTCCGGGATCAGCGGCGTCTGGAACTTATAGGTACGGGCGCGGGCCCACTGGCGGTTGCCGGTGATGGTGTTGATCTCGCCGTTGTGCGCCAGATAGCGGAACGGCTGCGCCAGCGGCCAGCGCGGCACGGTGTTGGTGGAAAAGCGCTGGTGGAACAGGCAGATCGCCGACTCCAGGCGCAGGTCCGCAAGATCCAGGTAGAAGCGCGGCAGATCCGCCGGCATACACAGACCTTTATAAATGTTGACCAGGTTCGACAGGCTGCAAACGTAGAAATCTTTATCTTCCTGCAGGCGTTTTTCGATACGGCGACGCGCGATGAATAAACGGCGCTCCATGTCGCGCGGACGCCAGCCAGCCGGGGCGTTCACAAAGATTTGTTCAATACGGGGCAGCGAGGAGAGGGCGATTTCACCAAGAACGCCTTCATTAGTCGGCACATCGCGCCAGCCAACGATAGACAGCGTTTCGCGTTGAAGTTCTTCTTCGACGATGCGGCGTGCCGCTTTGGCCAGTTCAGGATCCTTATTAAGGAACAGCATCCCAACGGCGTAATTTTTGGCTAAACGCCAGCCGCGCTCTTCCGCAACAATTCGGAAGAAACGATCGGGTTTTTGTAGCAGCAAGCCACAACCGTCGCCGGTTTTTCCATCGGCAAGAATCGCGCCGCGGTGCTGCATTCGGGCCAGTGCGTGTATAGCGGTTCGCACTACCTTGTGGCTAGGTTCGCCTTCTATGTGGGCGATCAGGCCGAAACCACAGTTATCCCTCTCAAGGGATTTATCGTACAACATATCAGTGAACCTCCCCAGGCTCTACGGGACACCCTCCGATACCGATTGCGCACGGGCACAGAAAGAGCATGGCGACGGGGTTTACACCTCGCATTCGCCCTCTTTAAATCCTTTTCGCGTCGGTACACAAGTTTGAGGACTTGCTGTTAAGAGGGAATCTCAATTACTGCATAAATATGATGAGCAGAGCGCTCATCCAGAAAGCTTCCAGCGGATTCCCAACTTATCGGGAATCCACACATACGTCAAATGGCAATCTTATTTATACAAAAATGTGCTATACAACATCTAATATACTGATTTTTAATAAAATAATGGTCTTTTGAATGCCAGGGAAGCGCAGGGGACGGCTTTATCGAGTGTGATCTGTCTCACTATATCGACGGCACGCTATTATCGTTCTGTGCTGAAGTGTTCATTTATTGCAGTTTTTTAAACTGGTTTTTGTTTGATTAAAAGTTATTGGTACTGTTTTATGCCCTGGTAAAGATAATGGCAAATCAGAGGCTATATATAAGGAAAACTCATTACCATGATGGTGAATTAAATTGCAGTTATCTTGATTGTTTATGCAATGAGATAAGCGGCCGCGTTGACGATTGATCCAGGTCATCGCCGTCGGTAGCTAAAAATGGCAGGCTTGGCCCCTTTCTTAAGGCCGGTCTATCAGATTATGCAGTTACAAAAATTAGTCAATATGTTTGGTGGGGATCTTATGCGCCGCTACGGTGAAAAGGTTCATAAACTGACGCTGCACGGTGGATTTAGTTGCCCAAATCGCGATGGCACCCTTGGTCGCGGCGGCTGTACGTTCTGTAATGTCGCCTCTTTTGCCGATGAAGAACAGCAGCACAGCTCGATCGCTGAACAGCTGGCCCATCAGGCGCAGCGGGTTAACCGCGCAAAACGCTATCTGGCCTATTTCCAGGCTTATACCAGCACCTTTGCCGAGGTACAGGTACTGCGCTCCATGTATCAGCAGGCGGTCAGCCAGGCGAATATCGTCGGGCTCTGCGTGGGCACTCGCCCGGACTGCGTTCCCGGAGCGGTATTGGATCTGCTGTCTGAATATCGGCAGCAGGGTTATGAAGTCTGGCTCGAGTTGGGTTTACAAACCGCGCACGATAAAACGCTGCGCCGAATTAATCGCGGCCACGATTTTGCCTGCTACCAGCGTACAGCCCGTCTGGCGCGCGAGCGGGGCCTCAAAGTGTGCAGCCACCTTATCGTTGGCCTGCCGGGTGAAGGGCAGAGCGAATGCCTTGAAACGCTAAAACAGGTGGTAGAGACCGGCGTAGACGGCATTAAGCTGCATCCACTTCATATTGTGAAGGGCAGCATTATGGCCAGGGCGTGGCAGGCCGGAAGGTTGCAGGGTATTGATCTGGCGGACTATACGGTCAGCGCAGGCGAGATGATCCGCCATACCCCGCCAGAGGTGATTTATCACCGTATTTCCGCCAGTGCTCGACGTCCGATGCTGCTGGCGCCGCTGTGGTGTGAGAACCGTTGGACCGGTATGGTTGAGCTGGATAAATATCTCAATGAATACGGCGTTCAGGGGTCAGCTATTGGTCGTTGCTGGAGATCTCCGGCCGCTACCGAATAACGTCATCGCCAGCCGCATTCCGGCTGACCGCTACCCCCAGGCAGGCGCGTAACTACAATCCTTCCCGCATTTTTCGCACAACTTACAGCGTCTTGCTCAGAATTGAGTATTATTGTGCGAAGTTGTCGCGAAGGAATCCCTTATGAAGCAAATCCGTATGCTGGCGCAGTATTATGTTGACCTGATGATGAAGCTGGGTCTGGTGCGCTTTTCCATGCTGCTGGCCTTTGCGCTGGTGGTGCTGGCGATCGTCGTGCAGATGGCCGTTACTATGGTGCTGCACGGCCAGGTGGAAAGTATTGATGTGATCCGCTCTATCTTCTTTGGTTTGCTGATTACGCCGTGGGCGGTCTATTTCCTGTCGGTGGTCGTTGAGCAGCTGGAAGAGTCCCGGCAGCGTCTTTCGCGGCTGGTGGAGAAACTGGAGGAGATGCGCGAGCGCGATCTCAAGCTGAATGTGCAGCTTAAGGACAATATCGCCCAGCTTAATCAGGAAATCGGTGAACGTGAAAAAGCTGAAGCGGAACGTGAAACGACGCTTGAGCAGCTGAAAATTGAGATGAAGGAGCGTGAAGAAACGCAAATTCAGCTTGAACAGCAATCGTCCTTTCTGCGCTCCTTTCTTGACGCTTCACCGGACCTCGTTTTCTATCGTAATGAAGATAAAGAGTTCTCAGGCTGTAACCGCGCCATGGAACTGCTGACCGGTAAAAGCGAAAAACAGCTTATTCATCTGAAGCCGCAGGATGTCTACAGCGAAGAGGTGGCGGAGAAGGTGCTGGAGACGGATGAGAAAGTCTTCCGCCATAACGTTTCGCTCACCTACGAGCAGTGGCTGGATTATCCGGACGGGCGCAAGGCCTGCTTTGAAATCCGCAAAGTGCCCTATTATGACCGCGTCGGTAAGCGGCGCGGCCTGATGGGGTTCGGTCGTGATATTACGGAGCGTAAGCGCTATCAGGACGCGCTGGAGCGTGCCAGCCGCGATAAGACCACCTTTATCTCAACGATCAGCCACGAGCTGCGTACGCCGCTTAACGGCATCGTCGGGCTGAGCCGAATCCTTCTCGATACCGACCTGACCGACGAACAGGAAAGATACCTGAAAACCATCCACGTCTCAGCGGTAACGCTGGGTAATATCTTCAATGATATTATTGAGATGGATAAGATGGAGCGGCGTAAAATTCAGTTGGATAACCAGCCGGTTGATTTCACCGGCTTCCTTGCCGACCTTGAAAACCTCTCCGGCCTGCAGGCGCAGCAGAAAGGGCTGCGCTTTGTGCTGGATCCTTCGCTTCCGCTGCCGCATAAAGTGATCACCGACGGAACGCGTTTACGCCAAATCTTGTGGAATCTAATCAGCAACGCCGTGAAGTTTACCCCGCAGGGTGGGAGCGTGAACGTGCGCGTGCGCTATGACGAAGGGGACATCCTGCACTTTGAAGTGGAAGATTCAGGCATTGGCATCCCTGAAGCGGAACAGGATAAAATTTTCGCCATGTATTACCAGGTGAAAGATAGCCAGGGCGGCAAGCCAGCGACAGGTACCGGCATCGGACTCGCCGTGTCGCGGCGTCTGGCGCGTAATATGGGCGGCGACATTAGCGTTGCCAGCCTGCCGGGTAAAGGGGCCACGTTCACGCTCACCGTACACGCGCCGGCCGTGGCTGAAGAGGTTGAAGACACGCTGGCGGAAGATGAAATGCCATTACCTGCGCTGAACGTGCTGCTGGTGGAAGATATTGAGCTCAACGTGATCGTGGCGCGTTCGGTACTGGAGAAGCTGGGCAACAGCGTGGATGTGGCGATGACCGGTAAGGCTGCGCTGGAGATGTTTGTACCCGGCGAGTACGATCTGGTTCTGCTCGATATTCAACTACCGGATATGACTGGGCTCGATATTTCTCGTCAGCTGAAACAGCGCTTTGCCGCCGATGAGCTTCCCCCGCTGGTTGCGCTTACCGCTAACGTCCTGAAGAACAAGACTGAGTATCTGGAAGCGGGAATGGATGATGTCCTGAGCAAGCCGTTATCGGTTCCGGCATTAACCGCGATTATCAAAAAATTCTGGGATGCGCCGGAAGAGGAGGAGAATGAGATGCCATCTGTAGATATCAGTAAATCAGCTTCCGTACTGGATATTCCGATGCTTGAGCAGTATATCGAACTGGTAGGGCCGAAGCTGATTAATGACGGTCTGGCCGTTTTCGAAAGAATGATGCCGGGCTACATGGCGGTTCTGGAATCAAATTTAACCGCTCGCGACCAGAAAGGTATTGTCGATGAGGGGCATAAGATAAAAGGCGCTGCGGGCTCTATCGGTTTGCGCCATATCCAGCAGCTAGGCCAGCAGATCCAAACCCCGGATTTACCGGCCTGGTCGGATAACGTTGGCGAATGGGTTGAAGAGATGAAATCCGAATGGCAAAACGATGTCGCGGTACTGAAGGCGTGGGTAGCGGCGGCAGATAAAAAATGACCCCGGATAAACCGGGGTGCGCGAATACTGCGCCAACACCAGGGAACGGGTCATTGCGCCAGAATCATTTGAGTGATTTTTTTACACGGCGCAACCTGAGGATTTGGCTTACTCGCTCATTAAGATAGCAAACCTTAAATATTTTGTTACGTGAAACAGTAAAATATGTGAAGCATAGCGAGTAAATCAAAATTTTTGACTGCTTTCATAAACTTGTACTAAGGGGCTGATGTGATGAAGAAAATTGGTGTAGTGCTGAGCGGCTGCGGCGTTTATGACGGAAGCGAAATTCATGAAGCCGTTATTACCCTGCTGGCTATTGCCCGCAGCGGCGCTCAGGCTATCTGCTATGCGCCTGATAAAGCGCAAACCGATGTTATCAATCACCTGACCGGCGAAGCGCAGGCGGAAAGCCGTAATGTGCTTGTGGAAGCGGCGCGTATCGCGCGCGGAGAGATTCAGCCTTTAGCAAACGCCCGGGCGGATGCGCTGGACGCGCTGATTGTGCCCGGCGGTTTTGGCGCGGCAAAGAACCTCAGCAATTTTGCTTCGCAGGGAAGTGAATGTGAAGTGGATAGCGATCTCAAGGCCCTGGCGCTGGCGATGCATCAGGCGGGTAAACCGTTGGGCTTTATCTGTATCGCTCCGGCGCTGTTGCCTAAAATATTCTCTATTCCGCTACGCGTCACTATTGGTACCGATCTTGATACCGCCGATGCGGTAGAGGAGATGGGGGCCGAACACGTGCCTTGCCCGGTCGATGACATTGTGGTTGATGAAGACAATAAAGTGGTGACGACTCCCGCGTATATGCTGGCGCAGAACATCGCCGAAGCGGCGAGCGGAATTGAAAAGCTGGTTGCTCGCGTATTGGTTCTGACGGCATGACATTTCGCTTTTCGCCGTTGCGCTTGATTAAACGTTTTTTGCTGAGGCTGCTGCTGGCTTGCGCGGTGCTATGGGGCGGCGGGGTTGCTCTGTTTAGCATCGTCCCCGTCCCGTTTTCAGCGGTGATGCTGGAGCGGCAGCTCGGCGCCTGGCTCTCAGGGAATTTTCATTACATCGCCCATTCCGATTGGGTGGGCATGGATGAAATTTCTCCGTGGATGGGGCTGGCGGTTATTGCCGCGGAAGACCAGAAATTCCCGGAGCACTGGGGGTTTGACGTCCCGGCGATTGAGAAGGCGCTGGCGCACAATGAACGCAATGAGAACCGCATCCGCGGTGCGTCAACCCTGTCGCAGCAGACGGCAAAAAACCTGTTCCTGTGGGATGGTCGCAGCTGGCTAAGAAAAGGGCTGGAGGCGGGGCTGACCGTTGGCATTGAGACGGTCTGGAGCAAAAAGCGGATCCTCACCGTTTATCTGAATATTGCGGAGTTTGGTGAAGGGACGTTTGGCGTTGAAGCCGCATCGCAGCGCTATTTTCACAAACCGGCCAGCAGATTGACGGCTGCTGAAGCCGCGCTTTTAGCGGCGGTTTTGCCTAATCCCATTCGCTTTCGCGCTGACGCGCCGTCGGGTTATATTCGCAGCCGCCAGGCGTGGATCCTGCGCCAGATGAGGCAGTTAGGCGGGGAAGGGTTTATGCGGGCGAATCAGCTACATTGATGATTTCACGGCTCAGTACCCCGGAAGGCGCGCCGCGACCGGGGGAGTGAAATCTAATCCTCATCAAACCCGGCGTTGAACAGCGCGATAACCGCTGCCAGCGCCTCCACTTCTTGCGGGCCGTTGGCTTCAATCTCAATCTGCCGCCCTTTAGCTGAGTCAAGCATCAGCAGGGCAATCACGCTATTCGCTTCAGCTACAGTTCCTTCATCATTGCGCAGTAGCACTTCAGCATCGTAGTTCTGCATTAATTCAAACAGCTTCATCGCCGGGCGAGCGTGCATCCCCAGCTTATTGGTGATTTCAACGGTTTGCTTAACGGTCATGATTTGCGTTTTTCCAGCGTCCGATGACGGGACTGCACGTTCTTACCGCGCGAGCGGAAGTAGTCAGCCAGCTGTTCGGCGATGTAAACCGAACGGTGTTTACCACCGGTACAACCAATAGCTACCGTCAGATAGCTGCGGTTATTGGTCTCCAGCATAGGTAACCATAGCTCAAGATAGCTGCGGGTCTGGTAAATGAAATTGTGAACTTCCGTGTGCCGGTCGAGGAAGGCGGCCACGGGTTTATCCAGACCGGTCATCGGGCGCAGCTTCGGATCCCAGTGCGGGTTCGGCAGGAAGCGTACGTCGAAAACGTAATCAGCATCAATGGGAATACCGTGCTTAAAGCCAAAGGATTCAAACACCATCGTCAGCTCGCGTTCGCGCTTGCCTAACAAACGCGTGCGCAGCATTTCTGCCAGCTCATGTACCGACATTTCTGAGGTATCGACGATCAGGTCAGCGCGGGAACGCAGAGGTTCCAGCAGGTCGCTCTCTTCATCAATGGCGCTCTCCAGCGACAGGTTTTTGCTGGAGAGGGGATGCAAACGACGCGTGTCGCTGTAGCGGCGAATCAAGGTGTTACGATCGGCATCCAGGAACAGCAGCTGAGGTGAAAACTCTGCGGGCAGATTTTTCATCGCCTGCTCGAAGATTTCCGGCGACTCAGGCATGTTTCGCACGTCAATACTGACCGCGGCCGAGATGTTTCTGTCGGCGAGCGAGCGCGCCAGCTCGGGCAAAAGCACAACCGGCAGGTTATCCACGCAGTAAAAACCCATATCTTCCAGCGCTCGCAGGGCGACGGATTTCCCCGACCCTGAACGGCCGCTGACGATCATCAGTACCATGTACCGTTTCTCCTCAGTACGAAAAAGCGTAAGGTGCGGCTTTCGTTACGCCTCATTATTGCTTCCCGCTTCAGTGATGATTTCATACAGCTCTTCATCGCTTTGCGCAGCGCGCAGACGGCGGCAAATTGTTTTATCGGCCAGACGTTTCGCCACCAGCGAGAGCGTATGCAGATGCGTCTTAGTTTGATCGGCCGGGACGAGAAGGGCAAACAACAGATCGACGGGTTGGTTGTCGATAGCATCGAAAGCAATGGGGGTTTCCAGCTGGACAAACACGCCCACGGCCCGCAGCGTATCCTCTTCGAGTTTGCCATGGGGGATTGCAATGCCGTTGCCAATCCCGGTACTGCCCATTTTCTCACGGGTAAGGATCGCCTCGAACACTATCTGGGACGATAAGCCTAACTGCTTTGCTGCCAGCTCGCTGATGATTTCCAGCGCGCGTTTCTTGCTCTGGCAGTGAACCTGGCTACGGGTACATTCCTGGTTAAGGACATTGCTCAGTTGTAGAGCCGAATCGTTATTTATCATAATTTCACCTGAGCTCTCCTTGCCAACCGCCGGCAGGCGGTTGGCGTAGGCGATTGCCCGGACAATTAGTGTTGTTTCAGTTTATCTTTATGTTTTGTTAACTGTCTTGCCAGCTTATCGATAAGACCATCGATAGCAGCATACATATCTTGGCCTTCCGCACTGGCATGGATTTCGCCACCGTTGACATGCAGATTGGCGTCCGCAATTTGCGTCACCTTCTCCACTTTTAACACAATGTAGACCTGGTTGATCCTGTCGAAAAACTGCTCCAGTTTGCTGAACTTCGCGGTAACGAAATCGCGCATCGCGGGGGTTATCTCGACGTTGTGTCCTGTAATGTTGAGCTGCATAGTGTCTTCCTTATCGGTTGGGTCAAACCAGCTGCTTGCGCTGATTTGACGGCGGAATGGATAAAGACTCTCGGTACTTAGCAACGGTTCGCCGTGCCACCATAATACCCTGATCGGATAGCATGGTGGTGAGCTTACTATCACTCAATGGTTTCGCGGGGTTTTCCGCGGCGATTAATTTCTTCACCAGCGCGCGAATGGCCGTCGACGATGCTTCGCCGCCGCCTTCGGTGTTCACATGGCTGGAGAAGAAATACTTCAGCTCAAAAATACCGCGTGGACTGTGCAGGTATTTTTGCGTAGTAACGCGTGAAATAGTGGATTCATGCATTTCGACGGCCTGAGCGATATCCGCCAGCACCATCGGTTTCATAAACTCTTCACCTTGTTCAAAAAAAGCCTGCTGCTGTTCGACGATACAGCGGCTGACGCGCAGCAGGGTGTCGTTGCGGCTCTCCAGGCTCTTGATCAGCCAGCGCGCTTCCTGCAGGTTGCTACGGATAAACTGGCCGTCAGCGTCATTGCGCGTGCTGTTACCCATAGCGGCATACTGCTGATTGATCTTCAGGCGCGGAAGGCTATCTGAATTGAGCTCAACCACCCAACGATCGTTGACTTTACGCACCAGAACGTCAGGAATGACATATTCTGGCTCGCCAGTTTGGATCGACTGTCCCGGGCGCGGATCCAGCGATTGGATCAGATTTACCGCTTCCTTTAACACTTCTTCTTTGAGGCGGGTTACGCGCATCAGGCTGCGGAAGTCGTGGTTGGCCAGCAGATCGAGATGATCGCTGATGATCAGGCGGGCTTCTTCAATCCACGGCGTCTCTTTGGCAAACTGTGAAAGCTGAACCAGCAGGCAATCACGCAAATCTTTTGCCGCCACGCCGACGGGGTCGAAACGCTGAATGCGCTTGAGAACCGCTTCAACTTCTTCAAGTCCGATTTCATCGTCGCCAATACTTTCCACGATGTCTTCGACAGAAATCGTCAGGTAGCCGGTATCATCAACGGCATCGACGATAGAGGTCGCGATGGCGCGATCGGTATCGGTGAATGGCGTAAGTTCAACCTGCCACATCAGGTAATCCTGCAGGCTTTGCGTGGTCTCTCCCTGGTAGACGGGCAGTTCGTCATCCTGGTAATCGACGCCGTTGCCTGATGGCGTTCCGGCGGTGTAAATCTCATCCCAGCTGGCATCAAGCGGCAGCTCTTCGGGCATCTCTTTTTGCTCAAGGGCGTCGACGGTATCCAGAGATTCGCGATCCTCGGCCTCTTTGGTTTCTACCTCATCGTGAAGATCGGTTTGCTCCAGCAACGGGTTGCTGTCCAGCGCCTGCTGGAGTTCTTGCTGGAGTTCTAACGTGGACAGCTGCAGTAGACGAATCGCCTGCTGCAGTTGTGGCGTCATGGCAAGCTGTTGGCTTAGCCTTAATTGCAAACCTTGCTTCATATTCAGGGCCAATATCTCCGGCTAAAACGTCTGTAACCTCTACCCTATCAGAGTCTGAAGTCTTCCCCAAGATACACGCGCTTAACCTGCTCGTCTTCAAGGATTTGCTGCGGCGTACCGTGGGCTATCAGGTGGCCCTGGCTGACGATATAAGCACGCTCGCAAACGGCCAGCGTTTCCCTGACGTTATGGTCGGTTATCAGGACGCCAAGACCGCTGTCGCGCAGGTGTTCAATAATGCGTTTGATATCGATAACGGAGATGGGGTCAACGCCGGCAAAGGGTTCATCCAGTAGGATGAATTTCGGGTTAGCGGCCAACGCGCGGGCGATCTCGACGCGGCGCCGTTCACCACCGGAGAGCGCCTGGCCGAGACTATCGCGCAGGTGCTCAATGTGAAACTCCTCCATCAGCTCTTTCGCGCGATCTTCGCGCTGCTCGTTGCTGAGATCGTCGCGAATCTGCAATACCGCCATCAGGTTATCGTAAACGCTCAGCCGGCGGAAAATGGAGGCCTCCTGCGGCAAATAGCCGATTCCGCGACGCGCGCGCGCGTGCAGCGGCAGCAGGCTGATGTCTTCATCATCGATGATAATGTTGCCCGCGTCGCGCGGTACGATACCAACAACCATATAGAAGGTAGTGGTTTTACCGGCGCCGTTCGGACCGAGCAGGCCAACAATCTCGCCCGAATTCACGGTCAGACTGACATCTTCCACGACGCGGCGGCCTTTATAGGCTTTAGCAAGATTCTTTGCAGTTAATGTTGCCATAACGAATTACTTACCCTTCTTTGACTGATCGCTACCTTTATCCTGCAGCTGCGAAGGAACCAGAACCGTGGTCACGCGCCCGCCTTTATTGCTGAAAGCCTGCATTTTTTGTTCTTTCACCAGGTAAGTGATTTTGTCACCCTGGATATTGCTATCGATCTGTTCCAGATGCGCATTGCCGGTCAGGACGACAAAGTCGTTTTGCAGTTCATAATGCATTTTCGACGCGCGGCCTTTTACCGGTTTGCCGTTGTCCTGCATCTGGTAGAAGGTGGCCGGGTTACCGTAGCCATCGATAACCTCTTTGCCTTTTTCGCCGCCCGGACGGGTCACGACGACTTTGTCGGCGTTGATTTTGATCGTACCCTGAGTGACGACGACATTACCCGTAAAGGTAACGACGTTGCCCTGCATATCCAGCGACTGCTGATCGGATTCAATATGAATCGGCTGATCGGTATCACCCGTTTTGGCCTGTGCCGACAGGCTGGCGGCCAGTAAGGCGCTGGCGAGCGCAATCTTAAGGCTGAGTTTGTTTGTTCTGAATTTCATATGAGGTTCTAACCTTTTCAATCAGCTCGGCATTTTTGCTGCGCAGGTTCCCGCGCATTTTCAGGCCGCTGGAATTAAATGTTGTTCCGTACAACGTCACCATGTCATCGGAGGTAACATCCTGCGTCACCAGGTTTATCTGGGCGTTATCCGTCGTAATTTTGCGCAGTTGAGAATCCGCCGTCAGCGCATTAACCTCAACGTGCCCGTAAAGATACAGCATGCGGTCATTCGTCAACTTAGCTTTATCCGCTTTGATAGACCAGGTTGGTACTTTATTCGTATCGAAGGTGGTCATCACCGGTTTTGCGAACCACGAGAGCTGCTGTTCGGAAAAATACTCTACGTGTTCCGCGATTAGCCGGTAGTTAAGCGCCCCTTCGGGACTATAAACGACGGTATCGGTATGCTCGCTGGTATACGTCGGATCGTCAGGATTGATCGCTTGCTGGGTGGCATCGTCCGTACTCGCCAGGTTCAGGCCGATCAGGATCAGCGCGACCAGCGATAGTAAAATGATAACCCAACGTCTGGTTTTACTCATATAGATTGCCCTTTGGCCTCATCCAGCTTGCCCTGCGCCAATAGTAGCAAATCGCACACTTCGCGTACCGCTCCGCGACCGCCGTTGATACGAGTGACGTAATCCGCGCGCGGGAGCAGCAACGGATGCGCATCGGCTACCGCTATGCTTAAACCCACTTCAGCCATCACCGGCCAGTCGATCAGATCGTCGCCAATATAGGCCACTTCATCCGCGCTAACGGCCAGTTTATTGAGTAGCTCATGAAACGCCAGCAGCTTATCAGACTGCCCCTGGTAGAGATGGGTGATGCCGAGCGTCTGGCAGCGATCTTCCACCAGTTTAGCGTTTCGCCCGGTAATTATCGCTACTTCAATCTCTGAAGTCAGGGCGCAGCGGATACCGTAGCCGTCGCGCACGTTAAACGCTTTCAGCTCTTCGCCGTTGTTGCCCATATAGATAAGACCGTCGGACAGAACGCCGTCCACATCAAGTATCAGTAAACGGATCTTCGCCGCCCGGTCAATAAAGCCCTGACTTACCGGACCATAGCAGGTCGTTATCAGGGCATCAGCATTATTCATTATTTTTTCCTTACTTACACTACGCCCGCGCGCAGGAGATCGTGCATATGTATCACACCTACCAGACGGTCGCCATCGGCAACCAGTACGCAGGTGATATGACGGGACTGCATCAGGTTCAGCGCATCAACGGCCAGCGTACCGGGACGGATGCGGATGCCGCCTCGCGTCATGACTTCGGCGATGCTGGCGTTACGCATATCAATGCCGGTATCAAAGACGCGGCGCAGATCGCCATCGGTGAAAATGCCGATGATATTCATTTCATCGTCGCAAATAGCGGTCATGCCTAAATTTTTGCGCGTGATTTCCAGCAGCGCATCGCGCAGCGTGGCCTCCAGGCCAACATGCGGAATTTCATCGCCGGTGTGCATGATATCATTGACCCGCAGCAGTAGCTTACGGCCCAGCGCGCCGCCGGGATGCGATAGCGCAAAATCTTCAGCGGTAAAACCGCGGGCTTCCAGCAGCGCGACGGCAAGGGCATCGCCCATCACCAGCGCGGCGGTGGTGCTTGATGTGGGGGCCAGCCCTAACGGGCAAGCCTCTTTGGGCACCTTCACGCACAGATGAATATCCGCCGCGCGCGCCATGCTGCTTTCCGGTCGGCTGGTGATACAGATAAGCGACACCTGCTGGCGCTTAAGCACCGGGATCAGGGCGAGAATTTCATTTGATTCCCCGGAATTAGATAGCGCGATCACTACGTCGCAGGGGGTGACCATGCCCAAATCGCCGTGCGCGGCCTCGCCGGGATGGACGAAGAATGATGATGTCCCGGTGCTGGCGAACGTTGCGGCCATCTTTCGCCCGATATGGCCGGATTTACCCATTCCCATCACCACAACTTTACCGGTACAGCGAAAAATGGTCTCACAGGCACGGGTAAAATCTTCATTAATATATTGATCGAGCTGGGCCAGACCTTCACGTTCAATGTCCAGCACCTCACGGCCTGCCCGTTGAAAGTCAAAATCCGCTGGCAAATCTATTTGCGACATAATGTTATCCCGAATCATTCAACGAAGAGCGGCGCTGTCCAGTACAGCATCGCTAACCAAAGCACAAAACCACCCAGCAGCAGGGCGCCGGCAAGGCGACCGGGCTGTTGTTTACGACGCCAGCACAGCACCGCGAAGATCAGGCTGACCAGCAGCATGACGCCATAGTCGCGGGTAAAGGCCTCGGCGGCAAAGGCGCCAGGCGCAATCAGCGCGGGGAGCCCGAGAACCAGTACGATATTCAGAATATTAGCGCCAATGATATTGCCGATGGCGATGTCATTTTCGCCTTTTCGCGCTCCGGCGATGGCGGTGGCCAGCTCGGGCAGGCTGGTGCCGATGGCAACGACCGTTAAGCCGACGGTCAGTTCGCTGATGGCAAAAAAGTTTGCCAGCACCGTGGCGTTATCCACCACCATCCGCGTGGCCATCGGCATCACTATCATCGCGACGCCCAACCAGAGCAGCGCGACGGGAAGCGAGCCCTCCCGCGGCAGCTCCGCCAGCTGTTCACGGGTCAGGCTGTCGTTCCCCTGGCGTTCCGCAAGGCGGGCAATCTTAAGGGTAAACAACAGCCACAGTACCGCCAGCGCCAGCAAAAAAAGGCCATCTATCCGCGTAATCTGCCCGTCGTACAGCACAAATCCTGCCAGTAAACTGACCAGCAACATTAGCGGCAATTCGCGGCGCAGGATATCAGAATGCACGGTAAAAGGTTGAAACAGAGCGGTGAGGCCGAGGATCAGCAGGATATTGGTGATATTCGATCCCAGAGCTGTGCCGATCGCCAGATCGGTTTGCCCATGCAGGGAAGCGGCGGCGGAAACAATGACTTCCGGTAAACTGGTACCGATGCTGACCACCGTCATCCCTATAATAAGGGGGGGGATTCCCAGCATACGGCAGAGTATTGAAGCGGCGTAGACCAGACGATCGGCGCTGTAGACAACCAGCAATAAACCAATAATTAACAGAGCCGTCGCTAAGAGCATCTAAAGTCCTTTCTTCAGGTATAATCGTCGCCTCGCTGGCCGTCCGTAGGCAGCGTAACGAATTCTTAATTTTGACTTTATGTGTGCCAAAAGTAAAACAAATGCCAGCTTTCGCTAACCCGGGCGGGTAAGATTCTGTAAAAATGTTGGGTTTGTGGTGAAAGAAAGCGCCATGCTTAGCCCGACGGGTGTCTAGTAAGGATGATTTTATGAGCCAGAGTTCGGCGAATCTAGTCGAAGTGCGCGGTATTCGCTTCTCGAGGGGCGATCGCGTGATCTTCGATGATATCTCGCTATCGGTACCCCGCGGCAAGATCACCGCGATAATGGGGCCATCAGGGATCGGCAAAACCACCCTGTTACGTCTGATCGGCGGTCAGATCCCGCCCGATAAAGGCGAGATCCTGTTTGATGGTGAAAACGTACCGCAGATGTCGCGCTCGCGCCTGTATACCGTCCGCAAGCGCATGAGCATGCTGTTTCAGTCCGGCGCGCTGTTCACCGACCTGAACGTGTTTGATAACGTCGCTTATCCGCTGCGCGAGCATACGCGTTTGCCGGAAGCGCTGCTGCACACCACGGTGATGATGAAGCTGGAGGCCGTCGGGCTACGCGGAGCCGCGAAGCTGATGCCTTCTGAGCTCTCCGGCGGCATGGCGCGCCGTGCCGCGCTGGCGAGGGCGATTGCGCTGGAACCTGATTTAATCATGTTCGATGAGCCCTTTGTCGGGCAGGACCCCATTACGATGGGGGTGCTGGTGAAGCTGATTTCTGAACTCAATAGCACCCTGGGTGTCACCTGTATCGTGGTTTCGCATGATGTGCCGGAGGTGCTCAGCATCGCGGACTTCGCATATATCGTGGCGGACAAAAAAGTGGTGGCGCACGGGAGTGCGCAGTCGCTGCGCGAAAATGCCGATCCTCGGGTTCGTCAGTTCATTGATGGTATCGCCGACGGTCCGGTGCCGTTCCGCTATCCGGCGGGTGATTATCATCATGATTTATTGGGCAAAGGGAGTTAAGCGACTCATGTTGTTAAATGCGCTAGCCGCGCTTGGGCATCGCGGTATTAAAACTATCGCGACGTTCGGGCGTGCTGGATTAATGCTCTTCAACGCGGTTGTCGGCAAGCCTGAGTTTCGCAAGCATGCGCCGCTGCTGGTGCGTCAGCTGTATAACGTTGGCGTGCTGTCGATGCTGATCATCATTGTCTCGGGGCTGTTTATCGGTATGGTGCTTGGTCTGCAGGGCTATCTGGTGTTAACCACCTATAGCGCCGAAACCAGTCTGGGCATGCTGGTGGCGCTGTCGCTGCTGCGTGAACTGGGGCCGGTGGTCGCCGCGCTGTTGTTTGCCGGGCGTGCCGGTTCGGCGCTGACTGCCGAAATTGGCCTGATGCGCGCAACCGAGCAGCTCTCCAGCATGGAGATGATGGCGGTCGACCCGCTTCGCCGCGTGATCTCTCCGCGCTTCTGGGCGGGGGTGATTTCACTGCCGTTGTTAACGATTATTTTTGTGGCGGTCGGCGTTTGGGGCGGCTCGCTGGTCGGTGTCAGTTGGAAGGGCATCGATGGCGGATTCTTCTGGAGCGCGATGCAAAACGCCGTTGACTGGCGGATGGATCTGGTTAACTGCCTGATTAAGAGTCTGGTTTTCGCCATTACGGTAACATGGATCGCGTTATTTAACGGTTATGACGCTATCCCCACTTCCGCCGGGATTAGCCGGGCGACGACGCGTACCGTGGTACATGCGTCGCTGGCGGTTCTGGGGCTGGATTTTGTGCTGACTGCGCTGATGTTTGGGAATTGAGTTCATGCAAACGAGAAAAAATGAAATCTGGGTAGGGGTATTTTTACTGGTTGCGCTGCTGGCTGCGCTGTTTGTCTGCCTGAAGGCGGCAAACGTAACCTCTTTACGTACCGAACCGACTTATCGGCTCTATGCCACTTTTGACAATATCGGCGGTCTGAAAGCGCGCTCTCCGGTACGGATTGGCGGCGTTGTCGTCGGACGCGTGGCGGATATCACGCTCGACCCTAAAACCTACCTGCCTCGCGTCGCTCTCGATATTGATGAGCGCTACAACCATATCCCGGATACCAGCTCGCTGGCGATTAGAACTTCCGGTCTGCTGGGCGAACAGTACCTGGCGATGAACATCGGGTTTGAAGACCCGGAGTTGGGAACGGCTATCCTTAAAGATGGCGGCACCATTCAGGACACCAAATCCGCCATGGTGCTGGAAGATTTGATAGGCCAGTTCCTTTATAACAGTAAAGGTAGCGACAATAAGAATTCTGGCGATGAACAGTCTGCCGGGGAGAGTCATACTGACGCTACGCCGCCAGCCGGCACGACGCACTAATTTCAGGAGAGATAAGACATGTTTAAACGCTTACTAATGGTCGCCATGCTGGTGATTGCCCCTTTGACTGCGGCCACCGCCGCGGACCAATCCAATCCCTATAAGCTGATGGACGAAGCGGCGCAGAAAACCTTCGATCGCCTGAAGAACGAGCAGCCTAAGATTCAGGCTAACCCGAACTACCTGCGCGACATCGTCGATCAGGAACTGCTGCCCTATGTTCAGGTGAAATACGCCGGCGCGCTGGTATTAGGTCGTTATTACAAAGAAGCGACCCCGGCGCAGCGTGAAGCCTATTTCGCCGCCTTCCGCGAATATCTGAAACAGGCCTACGGCCAGGCGCTGGCGATGTATCACGGTCAGACCTATCAGATTGCGCCTGAGCAGCCTCTGGGCAGCGCGACCATTGTTCCTATTCGCGTCACCATCCTCGATCCGAATGGCCGTCCGCCGGTTCGCCTGGATTTCCAGTGGCGTAAAAATACCCAGACCGGTAACTGGCAGGCGTACGACATGATTGCGGAAGGGGTGAGCATGATCACCACTAAACAAAACGAGTGGAGCGACCTGCTGCGTACTAAAGGCGTTGATGGTCTGACGGCGCAGCTGAAGGCAAGCTCCGCGCAGCCGATTACTCTGGAACAGAAAAAATAATGACCGGGCAGCTGAGCTGGACTCGCGATGGTGAGACGCTGGCGCTGCGCGGAGAGCTGGACCAGGATCTTCTGGTCCCGCTGTGGGAAGCACGCGCTCAGGCGACGGATGGCGTGTCCGCAATCGACCTGAGCGCCGTGACCCGCGTGGACACCGCCGGGCTGGCGCTATTAGTGCATTTTATCGCACTGGTTCGTCGGCAGGGCGGGGAAGCGAAGTTGACCGGGAAGAGTGAAAATCTGCAAACCCTGGTCAGGTTGTATAACCTTCCTGCCGATATGATCCCATAACTTTTTCAGTGCCTTACTGCTGAAGCTATTCTGAAAGCCCCATCAAACTTTTCGATGGGGCTTTTTGCTTGTTTAAGACAGCGCCACTTTCCTCTAAGATGTTGGGCTGTTTTCACTATCAGATAAATGTAGCCCATGGAAAATCATGAAATTCAGACCGTGCTGATGAACGCACTCTCCCTTCAGGAAGTCCACGTCTCTGGCGATGGCAGCCACTTTCAGGTTATTGCTGTGGGTGAGATGTTCGACGGCATGAGTCGGGTCAAGAAGCAACAGGCTATCTATGCCCCGCTGATGGAATATATTGCCGATAACCGCATCCATGCTCTGTCGATAAAAGCGTTTACCCCGCAGGAGTGGGCGCGAGACCGCAAACTAAATGGCTTATAAGCTGTGGGGATGTTCCCCGCAGCGTATGTGAATTCTTAACAGAGAACAGAATCAATGGATAAATTCCGTGTTCAGGGGCCTACTCGTCTGCAGGGCGAGGTCACTATTTCCGGCGCGAAAAACGCCGCCCTGCCAATCCTCTTTTCCGCGCTATTAGCCGAAGAGCCGATTGAGATCCAGAACGTACCGAAGCTGAAAGACATCGATACCACCATGAAACTGCTGAGCCAGCTGGGCGCGAACGTTAAGCGCAACGGCTCCGTATGGATCGATGCCGGCCCGGTTGACGTTTTCTGTGCCCCGTATGACCTCGTCAAAACCATGCGTGCTTCGATTTGGGCGCTGGGTCCGCTGGTGGCCCGTTTTGGTCAGGGACAGGTATCACTTCCCGGCGGCTGCGCCATCGGCGCGCGCCCGGTTGATTTACACATTACCGGTCTTGAGCAACTGGGTGCGGAAATCAAACTGGAAGAAGGTTATGTCAAGGCGTCGGTTAATGGACGCCTGAAAGGCGCGCATATTGTGATGGATAAGGTCAGCGTTGGCGCTACCGTAACCATCATGAGCGCTGCGACGCTGGCGGAAGGCACCACCGTTATCGAAAACGCCGCGCGCGAGCCGGAAATTGTCGATACCGCCAACTTTCTCAACGCGCTGGGCGCGAAGATCAAAGGTCAGGGTACCGATCGTATCACCATCGAAGGCGTAGCGCGCCTCGGCGGCGGCGTCTACCGCGTTCTGCCGGATCGTATTGAAACCGGGACCTTCCTGGTGGCGGCGGCGATTTCTGGCGGTAAGATCCTGTGCCGCAATGCTCAACCTGATACGCTTGATGCGGTTCTGGCGAAGCTACGCGATGCCGGCGCGGACATCGAAACGGGCGAGGACTGGATTAGCCTCGATATGCACGGCAACCGTCCGAAAGCTGTCAACGTTCGTACTGCTCCGCATCCGGGTTTCCCGACCGATATGCAGGCCCAGTTCACCTTGCTGAATCTGGTTGCCGAGGGAACCGGCGTGATCACCGAAACGATCTTCGAAAACCGTTTCATGCATATCCCGGAGCTGATCCGTATGGGCGCGCATGCGGAAATCGAGAGCAATACGGCGATTTGCCACGGCGTGAAGCAACTTTCTGGCGCCCAGGTCATGGCGACGGATCTGCGTGCGTCAGCTAGCCTGGTGCTGGCAGGCTGCATTGCGGAAGGGACGACGATTGTCGATCGTATTTACCACATTGACCGCGGCTACGAACGTATCGAAGACAAACTTCAGGCGCTTGGCGCGAATATCGAACGCGTCAAAGCCGAATAAGCCCATTACAGCAGCCCTCTGACGTAGGTCCGGGGGCTGTTGTCTGCAACCTCGCTTTACTTGTTATTCTTCCTCTGACGCATCATCTGCGTTCTGTCGATAAACTGGTGGGTATGGGGATCGTGATAGCGCGATGGCCATATTACCCACGGATCGGTTTCCAGCGCGTGAGCGATAATCAGCTCGCCCTTGGGCCAGGGCCGAGTCAGCGCATTGGCGAGCGTTGAAGAACTTAAACCATTACGCCGCGATTCAGCTGCCAGCGACGTCCCTTTTTTGCGTAATCCGGCAATAATATCCGCTGGATGCCAGTCGATGAACTTATCCATAAATTCTCCTGGTAATAAACATTCCGTTCGTCCTTAATGGGCGACAAAATGACTATACCTTGAGTTCCGGTAATGTTCTAACAAGTTCTTTTAATGGCTTTGATATTAGGAATATATCAAGAAATAAGGCTGAAATTGGCTTTATTGGTGTTTACTGGAACTTTCCCGCGATTTTACGCGGGAAAGTGAGGGGAGGGGTTAATGGTCGCGCTGCACGGCGATGTGGGCAAGACCAATTAGCGCTTCACGCCACGGGGAATCGGGGAGGACCTGAAGGGCGGCAATCGCTTTATCAGCCTCTTCCTCCGCGCGTTTTTGGGTCCATTCCAGCGAGCCGCAGGCTGCCATGGTTTCCAGTACGGCTTCGAGTAGATGGCGGCCGTTACCCTGCTCGATCGCTCCGCGGATCATGGCGGACTGTTCTGCGCTGCCGTGTTGCATAGCGTGCAGCAGCGGAAGAGTGGGTTTGCCTTCATTTAGATCGTCACCGACGTTTTTACCCAGCCGCTCACCGTCTGAACTGTAGTCAAGCAGATCGTCAATCAGCTGGAAAGCGGTGCCCAGATAGCGCCCGTAGTCCTGTAACGCTTTCTCTTGTTCCGCGGTGCAGTCGGCCAGGATCCCGGAGCACTGGGCTGCGGCTTCAAACAAACGAGCGGTCTTGCTATAAATGACCCGCATATAGTTTTCTTCGGTGATATCCGGGTCGTTCACGTTCATCAACTGCAGAACTTCGCCTTCAGCAATGACGTTCACGGCTTCCGACATCACTTCCAGAACTCTCAATGAGCCGAGGCTGGTCATCATCTGAAAGGCGCGGGTGTAGATGAAATCGCCAACCAGCACGCTAGCGGCATTGCCAAAAGCGGCGTTTGCGGTGGCTTTGCCCCGGCGCATATCAGACTCATCGACGACGTCATCATGCAGCAGGGTGGCGGTATGGATAAATTCGATCAGCGCAGCAATGGCGACGTGAGCGTTTCCCTGATATCCCACGGCACGCGCGGCCAGCACGGCGATCATCGGGCGAATGCGTTTACCGCCTCCGCTAACGATGTAGTAGCCTAACTGATTGATAA
Source organism: Klebsiella sp. M5al (assembly GCF_002090195.1). Lineage (NCBI taxonomy): Bacteria > Pseudomonadati > Pseudomonadota > Gammaproteobacteria > Enterobacterales > Enterobacteriaceae > Klebsiella > Klebsiella sp. M5al. The sequence goes on along the minus strand of NZ_CP020657.1, from coordinate 5,240,997 downwards.
GCTGAACATCCGAGTCGAGTTGCTCAAGAATTGTCGCATTGACGCCCGCCATATCCTGCGCGGTTAACTCATTGATTTTTTCTAAATTCATCGCAAAAGCCGGGCCAAATGTCCTGTTCCCGCGTATCCAATAGGATCACAGAAGGATTAAGATAGAATTAAAAGAAGATGTGATTGTACTGAAAAATTGCCGCAGATAAACGCTGGAGTGAAAGTTGTGTTTTTTTTCTGCGTTGATCGCTGATCGCTCTTGTCAAAGGCTCGCGTTTTGCGTAATATTCGCGCCCTATTGTGAATATTTATAGCGCACTCTGAATCATACGAAGAGGTGCGCGGAAGCGGAGTTCTATATGTACGCGGTTTTCCAAAGTGGTGGTAAACAACACCGAGTAAGCGAAGGTCAAACCATTCGCCTGGAAAAGCTGGACATCGCAACTGGCGAAGCTGTTGAGTTCGCAGAAGTGCTGATGATCGCAAACGGTGAAGAAATTAAAATCGGCGTTCCTTTCGTTGAGGGCGGCGTAATCAAAGCTGAAGTTGTTGCACACGGTCGTGGCGAGAAAGTTAAAATCGTTAAGTTTCGTCGTCGTAAACACTACCGTAAGCAGCAGGGCCATCGTCAGTGGTTCACTGATGTGAAAATTACTGGCATCAGCGCCTAAGACCTGAGGAGAGATTTAAATGGCACATAAAAAGGCTGGCGGCTCAACTCGTAACGGTCGCGATTCAGAAGCTAAACGCCTGGGCGTTAAGCGTTTCGGTGGCGAATCCGTTCTGGCGGGTAGCATCATCGTTCGTCAACGTGGTACCAAATTCCACGCTGGCACTAACGTAGGTTGCGGTCGTGACCACACTCTGTTTGCTAAAGCAGACGGTAAAGTGAAATTCGAAGTTAAAGGCCCGAACAACCGTAAATACATCAGCATCGTTGCTGAGTAAGTTTTTCGTGGTCCGGTAACGGATTAAAGCCCCGCAACGTGTTGCGGGGCTTTTTACATTGAAAACCCGGAAAATTTTCTGCAGGGAAAACGGGCATGAAGCAGCAGGCCGGCATCGGCATTATTTTAGCGCTCACCACGGCGATGTGTTGGGGGGCCCTGCCGATCGCAATGAAGCAGGTTCTTGAAGTGATGGAGCCGCCGACGGTGGTTTTTTATCGCTTTTTGATGGCAAGTTTTGGTCTTGGCGCCATTCTGGCCATGAAAAGAAAACTGCCTCCGCTGCGTATTTTTCGTAAGCCGCGGTGGTTGATACTGCTGGTGATTGCGACGGGTGGTTTGTTCGGTAACTTCATTCTGTTTAGTTCTTCCTTGCAATATCTCAGCCCCACCGCTTCCCAGGTGATTGGCCAGCTGTCCCCGGTCGGCATGATGGTGGCCAGCGTTTTTGTCCTTAAAGAAAAAATGCGCGGCACTCAGGTTGTGGGAGCGCTGATGCTGGTGAGCGGTCTGGTCATGTTTTTTAACACCAGCCTGATTGAGATTTTTACTCGCCTGACGGACTACACGTGGGGGGTAATTTTCGGCGTCGGGGCGGCGACGGTGTGGGTGTGCTACGGTGTCGCGCAAAAGGTGTTATTGCGGCGTCTGGCGTCACAGCAAATCCTTTTTTTGCTGTACACTTTATGTACGATATCGCTATTGCCATTAGCGAAGCCTTCGCAGGTACTGGCATTAAGCGACTGGCAGCTGGCCTGCCTGGTTTTTTGCGGCCTGAACACCCTGGTCGGCTACGGCGCGCTGGCGGAAGCGATGGCGCGCTGGCAGGCGGCGCAGGTGAGCGCGTTGATTACCTTAACGCCGCTGTTTACGCTGCTGTTTTCAGATTTATTATCACTGGCCTGGCCCGACGTTTTCGCCAGACCGCTGTTGAACCTGATGGGTTATCTCGGTGCGTTTGTCGTGGTTGCGGGCGCGATGTATTCCGCCGTCGGTCATCGTCTTTGGGGACGATGGCGTAAGCGAGAAGCGGTTGTGCCGCTCCCCCGCTCAGGCGAATGATTTACGGAGAGTAAAATGAAGTTTGTTGATGAAGCAACGATCCTGGTCGTAGCAGGCGATGGCGGCAATGGTTGCGTTAGCTTCCGCCGCGAAAAATATATCCCGAGAGGCGGCCCGGACGGCGGTGACGGTGGTGATGGCGGCGACGTCTGGCTTGAAGCGGACGAAAACCTGAACACCCTGATCGACTATCGTTTTGAGAAGTCTTTCCGCGCCGAGCGCGGGCAAAACGGCCAGAGCCGCGACTGTACCGGTAAACGCGGTAAAGACGTGACGGTGAAAGTGCCGGTAGGAACCCGTGTAATCGACCAGGGGACCGGCGAGACGATGGGCGATATGACCAAGCACGGTCAGCGTCTGATGGTCGCCAAAGGCGGCTGGCACGGTCTGGGTAACACCCGTTTCAAATCGTCCGTAAACCGTACTCCGCGTCAAAAGACGATGGGGACGCCGGGCGATAAGCGCGATCTCCAACTGGAGCTGATGCTGCTGGCGGACGTCGGGATGCTGGGGATGCCGAATGCGGGTAAATCGACCTTTATTCGTGCCGTTTCCGCTGCCAAGCCTAAAGTCGCTGACTATCCGTTTACGACGCTGGTGCCAAGCCTCGGCGTGGTGCGTATGGATAACGAGAAGAGCTTTGTGGTGGCGGATATCCCTGGGCTGATTGAAGGCGCAGCGGAAGGCGCAGGCCTCGGTATTCGCTTCCTGAAGCACCTGGAGCGCTGCCGCGTGCTGCTGCATCTCATCGATATCGAGCCGATTGACGGCTCCGATCCGGTTGAGAACGCGCGGATTATTATCGGTGAGCTGGAAAAATACAGTGAGAAGCTGGCTTCTAAGCCGCGCTGGCTGGTCTTTAACAAGATTGACCTGATGGATAAAGCTGAGGCGGAAGCGAAAGCGAAAGCTATCGCGCAGGCGCTGGGCTGGGAAGATAAATTCTATCTGATTTCGGCGGCCAGTCAGCAGGGCGTAAAAGACCTGTGCTGGGACGTGATGACCTTTATCATCGAAAACCCGATTGTCCATGCGGAAGAAGCGAAGCCGGCCGAAAAAGTCGAGTTTATGTGGGACGACTATCATCGTCAGCAGCTTGAAGAAGCTGAAGTGGAAGATGATGAAGACTGGGATGACGATTGGGACGAAGACGACGAAGAAGGCGTCGAATTCATCTACAAGCGTTAATTCCGGGTACACAAAAAGGGCCGCATATGATGCGGCCCTTTTGCTTTTAGTTGTTCTGGTACAGGTCCTTGTACAATCGGCTTTCGAAGCGCACCAGCGGAATGCGGCGATTACGCTGGTCGGCCGGAGGCACGGCGTAGCCAGACAAATATTGCACGAACGCAATCTTCTGGCCGCTGGCGGTAGTGATGAAACCGGCCAGGTTATACACCCCTTGCAGTGAACCCGTTTTCGCCGAAACTTTGCCATCAACGCCAGCCTGATGCAGACCCGCACGGTATTGCAGAGAACCGTCGTGGCCGGCCAGAGGCAGCATCGAGATAAAGTTGAGCTCGTTATCGTGCTGGGCGATGTACTGCAGCACCTGCATCATCGTGGCTGGCGCGATGAGGTTATGGCGCGATAGACCTGAGCCATCGGCAATAATGGTATTGCCGAGATCGACACCGGCCTGCTGGCGCAGGATCTGCCGTACGGCATCGGATCCGGCTCGCCAGGTACCCGGTACGCTGAAGCGGGCATGCCCAATGGTGCGGAATACCGTATCGGCGATCATGTTGTCCGATTTTTTCAACATAATACGCAGCAGATCGTGCAGCGGTGCAGATTGGGTGCTCGCCAGGACGGTACCCGGATCGTTCGCCAGCGTCTGACGCAGCAGCGTGCCGCTCCAGGTGATGTCGGCATCGGTCAGCTCCGCTTTCAGAATCGCACCGGCGTAGCTGGCACCATCCTGGATGGCGAAAGCCAGCGGCAGCGGTTCGCTGCGCTGCGGCAGACAGCCGGTCAGGGTGTATCGGTTCAGATCGCCGGGAACCACGTCAAGCTCACAGTACTGTGCTTCAGAAGAGCCGCGCGCCAGCGTTCGTACCTGGCTGAACATGGTCACCGGGTAGTAAGACGCCACGCGGATAAACGCCAGATCGCCCGGTTTTTGCGCGCTATAGAGCGAGATGGAGAAACAGTTTCGATCGACAATAGCTGCCGCTGGCGGGGCGCTAAAGCACTGCGTCATATCATTCCAGGGCCAGCCCGGCGCTTTGTCATGGCTGGCGAAGATGGAGGTATCGATCAGGACATTACCTTCAATTCGCTGGACGCCGGCTTTCTTCAGCGTGGCCACCATATTACGAATATCCTGACGCCGAAGGGTGGGATCGCCGCCAAAGCGCGCAATAAGGTCGCCTTTCAGGACACCGCCATCGAGACTGCCTTTCGTTTCCAGCGTGGTGGTGAAGCGGAAGTCCGGACCCAGCTGCAGCAGCGCAGCAAGTGCGGTTATCACCTTTTGGGTGCTGGCCGGAAGCGCCATCTGCTGGCTATGATAGTCTATCTCCGGCGTTGGGGATCCCACCTTCTGCGCCATAAAGGCAAGGTTTGCGCCCGCAGGAAGCTGGTTGATGTACTCGTCAATATTCGCCGCCTGAGCGCTAAGCGCTATACCGGCGGTCAATCCGATGATAAATCTGGGAAATCGCATAATCTCGCGCTAACAGCCTGAAACCAGTCCGTCATACTACGGTGCATCGCCCTGTAAAGTAAACGATGACCCATAGTGAACTTCAGGGTAAAATACGTATCAAATTGAAAATTGCTGCTGACCTGGGGATGACTTTCCGGGTCGGTTTTCTTTTGCTCCGGCCCTGCTCAAGTCTTGACCGGCTGCGGAGCGGTGTTGTCTGCTCCATGAAGGAATGAAAAGAGGTATAACAAATGCAAGCTATTCCGATGACCTTACGTGGCGCTGAAAAACTGCGCGAAGAACTAGATTTCCTGAAGTCCGTACGTCGTCCTGAAATCATCGCGGCCATCGCTGATGCGCGCGAGCACGGCGATCTGAAAGAAAATGCTGAGTATCATGCTGCCCGCGAACAGCAGGGCTTCTGTGAAGGCCGCATTAAGGATATTGAAGCAAAGCTGTCGAACGCGCAGGTTATCGACATCACTAAAATGCCTAACAATGGCCGGGTGATTTTTGGTTCGACGGTCAGCGTTCTGAATCTCGATACGGATGAAGAGCAAACTTATCGTATCGTCGGCGATGATGAGGCCGATTTTAAGCAAAATCTGATCTCTGTTAACTCACCGATTGCACGTGGTTTAATCGGTAAAGAGCAGGATGATGTTGTGGTAATCCGTACACCGGGCGGTGAAGTCGAATTCGAAATTCTGAAGGTTGAGTACCTTTAATCCGAATTTAACGCTACGATGTTGATGGATTGTAAAGAAAGGAAAAAGGCCGCGTAGCGGCCTTTTATCAGCGTCCGGAGCATGGCATTTTGCTCGTCTACCCGCAGAAAACCCTCGATTTACACAAAGTTGTGTCGATAACCAGGATATTCTTAGCGTGGCAGCGAGATTTTACGCTCTTTAGTCGGGCGGTACAGAACCAGCGTTTTACCGATGACCTGTACATTACAGGCGCCGGTTTCGCGCACGATAGCTTCCACGATCAAGGTTTTAGTTTCGCGATCTTCCGAGGCGATCTTCACCTTGATAAGTTCATGGTGCTCTAACGCTTGTTCAATCTCGGCCAGTACCCCTTCGGTCAAACCATTGTTGCCAAGCATAACTACCGGCTTGAGCGGATGTGCCAGACCTTTCAGGTGCTGTTTTTGTTTAGTACTCAGATTCATCGTATTTTTTTGCTTACGTTGGGATTGAAAACGGTTCATTCTACCGCCATCTCCCATATATCGCCAAACTACCGCGTCGATTTTTACGTCGCGAAGTACGATGAACCCGAAATGGGAATGTTAAATGACAGGTAAAAAGCGTTCTGCCAGCTCAAGTCGTTGGCTTCAGGAACACTTTAGCGATAAATATGTTCAGCAGGCACAGAAAAAGGGGTTACGTTCCCGTGCCTGGTTTAAACTTGATGAAATACAGCAAAGTGACAAGATTTTTAAACCGGGGATGACGATAGTTGACCTCGGCGCTGCACCCGGTGGCTGGTCGCAATACGCGGTTACGCAGATCGGTAACAGCGGCCGCATCATTGCTTGCGATCTTCTACCTATGGATCCAATCGTTGGTGTGGACTTCCTTCAGGGCGACTTTCGTGATGAATTAGTCCTGAAAGCGTTACTTGAGCGTGTAGGTGACAGTAAAGTACAAGTTGTCATGTCCGATATGGCGCCAAATATGTGTGGAACACCGGCGGTGGATATTCCCCGGGCCATGTATCTGGTGGAACTGGCGCTTGGAATGGCTCGTGATGTCTTAGCGCCAGGTGGTAGTTTTGTAGTGAAGGTGTTCCAGGGCGAAGGCTTCGATGAGTATCTAAGAGAGATTCGCTCCCTGTTTACGAAGGTCAAAGTTCGTAAGCCGGACTCTTCTCGCGCCCGTTCGCGTGAAGTGTATATTGTAGCGACCGGGCGTAAACCATAACCGGCAGATTTCAAACGAAAGTTTGAAAGACGCTGGATATAGAGTATCCTGACGCTGTTTTTAACACAGTTGTAATATGAGGTTAATCCCTTGAGTGACATGGCGAAAAACCTAATACTCTGGCTGGTCATTGCCGTTGTGCTGATGTCAGTATTCCAGAGCTTTGGGCCCAGCGAGTCGAATGGCCGCAAGGTGGATTATTCTACCTTCCTGCAGGAGGTCAATCAGGACCAGGTTCGCGAAGCGCGTATCAACGGACGTGAGATAAACGTTACCAAGAAAGATAGTAACCGTTACACGACCTACATCCCGGTGAACGATCCTAAGCTGCTTGATAACCTTCTGACTAAAAACGTCAAGGTGGTTGGTGAGCCGCCAGAAGAGCCGAGCCTGCTGGCTTCTATCTTCATCTCCTGGTTCCCGATGCTGCTTCTTATCGGCGTCTGGATCTTCTTTATGCGCCAGATGCAGGGCGGCGGTGGCAAAGGTGCCATGTCGTTCGGTAAGAGCAAGGCGCGTATGCTGACGGAAGACCAGATCAAAACCACTTTTGCCGACGTCGCCGGTTGTGACGAAGCGAAAGAAGAAGTGGCTGAACTGGTTGAATACCTGCGCGAGCCGAGCCGTTTCCAGAAGCTGGGCGGTAAAATCCCGAAAGGCGTCCTGATGGTCGGCCCTCCGGGTACCGGTAAAACCTTGCTGGCAAAAGCCATCGCGGGTGAAGCTAAGGTTCCATTTTTTACGATTTCCGGTTCTGACTTCGTTGAAATGTTCGTTGGTGTCGGTGCATCCCGCGTGCGTGACATGTTCGAACAGGCCAAGAAAGCGGCTCCGTGCATCATCTTTATCGATGAAATCGACGCCGTGGGCCGCCAGCGTGGTGCGGGCTTAGGTGGCGGTCACGATGAACGTGAACAGACCCTGAACCAGATGCTGGTTGAGATGGACGGCTTCGAGGGTAACGAAGGTATCATCGTTATCGCGGCAACCAACCGCCCGGACGTTCTTGACCCTGCGCTGCTGCGTCCAGGCCGCTTTGACCGTCAGGTTGTGGTAGGTCTGCCGGACGTTCGCGGTCGCGAACAGATTCTGAAAGTGCATATGCGCCGCGTACCGCTGGCGCCGGATATCGACGCGGCAATTATTGCCCGCGGTACGCCGGGCTTCTCCGGTGCTGACCTGGCAAACCTGGTGAACGAAGCGGCGCTGTTTGCGGCTCGTGGCAACAAGCGCGTTGTATCGATGGTTGAATTCGAGAAAGCGAAAGACAAAATCATGATGGGTGCGGAACGTCGCTCCATGGTGATGACGGAAGCGCAGAAAGAGTCCACCGCATATCACGAAGCGGGCCATGCGATTATTGGCCGCCTGGTGCCGGAACACGATCCGGTGCACAAAGTGACGATTATCCCGCGCGGTCGCGCACTGGGTGTCACCTTCTTCCTGCCTGAAGGCGACGCGATCAGCGCCAGCCGTCAGAAGCTGGAAAGCCAGATTTCAACCCTGTACGGCGGTCGTCTGGCGGAAGAGATTATCTACGGCGTAGAGCATGTTTCTACCGGCGCGTCGAACGACATTAAAGTCGCGACTAACCTGGCGCGTAACATGGTCACCCAGTGGGGCTTCTCTGACAAACTCGGCCCGCTGCTGTATGCCGAAGAAGAAGGTGAAGTTTTCCTTGGCCGCAGCGTCGCGAAAGCGAAGCATATGTCCGATGAAACGGCGCGTATTATCGACCAGGAAGTGAAGTCACTGATTGAGCGTAACTACAATCGTGCACGCCAGCTTCTGAACGATAACATGGACATCCTGCACGCGATGAAAGATGCGCTCATGAAATATGAAACCATCGACGCCCCGCAGATTGATGACCTGATGGCTCGCCGCGATGTTCGCCCCCCAGCTGGCTGGGAAGAACCGGGTTCATCCAACAATTCTGACAACAATGGCACCCCTCGTGCTCCGCGTCCGGTCGATGAACCGCGTACGCCAAACCCGGGCAATACCATGTCAGAACAGCTGGGCGACAAATAAGTTAGCCGTTATTGACGCTGTTGTACTTTTTAAAACCCCTGAGCGTATGCTCCGGGGTTTTTCTTTTTCAACCTTTCTCTGACTCAGGGATTTAGCGATGAAACTTGTAGCCCAGGGCTCAACCCTCGATCTCTCTCATCCACATGTGATGGGTATTCTTAACGTTACTCCTGATTCTTTCTCTGACGGCGGGACTCACAACACGCTGGTCGAAGCCGTTAAACACGCCAATCTGATGATCAATGCCGGGGCGACTATCATTGATATCGGTGGGGAGTCGACGCGTCCGGGGGCTGCGGATGTCAGCGTCGAGGAAGAACTGGCGCGAGTCATTCCGACGGTGGAGGCGATTGCCCAGCGCTTTGAGGTCTGGATCTCCGTTGATACCTCAAAACCGGAAGTGATTCGCGAGTCGGCGCGTGTTGGCGCGCATATCATCAATGATATCCGTTCGCTGACCGAACCGGGAGCGCTGGAGGCTGCGGCTGAAACGGGCTTGCCGGTATGTCTGATGCATATGCAGGGTCAGCCGAAGACAATGCAGGACGCGCCGAAGTACGCGGACGTGTTTGCTGACGTTGAGCGCTTTTTTGTCGAACATATTGTGCGCTGCGAACGGGCCGGTATCGCAAAAGATAAATTGTTGCTCGACCCGGGATTCGGTTTCGGTAAAAATCTTTCTCATAATTATGAACTGCTTGCCCGACTTGGAGAGTTCCATCATTTTGGTCTTCCGCTGCTGGTAGGTATGTCGCGTAAGTCGATGGTAGGTCAGTTGCTTAATGTCGGGCCGACGGAGCGCCTGAGTGGCAGCCTGGCCTGTGCTGTCATTGCTGCAATGCAGGGCGCGCAGATAATTCGCGTCCATGATGTCAAAGAAACGGTAGAAGCGCTGCGCGTGGTGGAAGCTACCCTGGCCGCTAAGGAAAATAAACGTTATGAGTAACCGCAAATATTTTGGTACTGATGGTATTCGTGGCCGCGTAGGCGATGCGCCAATAACGCCAGAATTTGTGTTAAAGCTGGGCTGGGCGGCAGGTAAGGTACTGGCAAGGCACGGCTCACGGAAGATTATTATTGGTAAAGATACCCGTATTTCAGGCTATATGCTGGAGTCCGCGCTGGAGGCTGGCCTGGCCGCCGCGGGATTATCCGCTTCTTTTACCGGCCCGATGCCAACGCCGGCAATTGCCTATCTGACGCGCACCTTCCGCGCGGAAGCCGGGATTGTGATTTCCGCTTCGCATAATCCGTTCTATGACAACGGCATCAAATTCTTCTCTATCGAGGGCACGAAGCTTCCTGATGAGGTAGAGGAAGCCATTGAAGCTGAAATGGAAAAAGAACTCACCTGCGTGGATTCCGCCGAGCTGGGTAAAGCCAGCCGTATCGTCGACGCTGCCGGTCGTTATATCGAGTTTTGCAAAGGCACTTTCCCGAACGAGCTGAGCCTCAACTCTTTAAAAGTGGTGGTCGATTGCGCTCACGGGGCGACATATCACATTGCGCCGAACGTTTTCCGCGAGTTGGGCGCTCAGGTCATTGCGATGGGCTGTGAGCCTGATGGTCTCAACATCAATGAAGAAGTCGGGGCGACGGACGTTCGTGCTCTGCAGGCGCGCGTGCTGGCGGAAAAGGCCGATCTGGGCATTGCTTACGATGGCGATGGCGATCGGGTCATTATGGTGGACCATGAAGGCAACAAAGTCGACGGTGACCAGATCCTCTATATCATTGCCCGTGAGGGCCTGCGTCAGGGGCAGCTGCGGGGCGGCGCTGTCGGGACGCTGATGAGCAATATGGGTCTCGAACTGGCGCTCAAACAGCTGGGTATTCCTTTTGTTCGCGCCAAAGTGGGCGACCGCTATGTGCTGGAGAAGCTGCAGGAGAAGGGCTGGCGCATTGGCGCGGAAAACTCCGGTCATGTGATCTTACTGGATAAAACCACTACGGGTGATGGGATTGTCGCCAGCCTGCAGGTTGTGGCGGCAATGGTGCGTAACCATTTGAGCCTGCACGACCTGTGCAGCGGAATGAAAATGTTCCCGCAGCTTCTGGTTAACGTTCGCTTTACGGAAGGTAGCGGTAACCCGCTGGAACATGAGCACGTCAAAGCGGTAACGGCAGAAGTGGAAGCGGCGCTGGGGAATCGAGGCCGCGTACTGCTGCGTAAATCAGGCACTGAGCCGCTGATTCGCGTTATGGTGGAAGGCGAGCATGAAGAACAGGTGCACGAATTTGCTCACCGTATCGCTGATGCGGTGAAAAGCGTTTAATCTCTCTTGCTAAGTGACTAAAAAGGCGACGCTTGCCGCCTTTTTAGTCGACAATAAATCGCTTTTTGCTGTTTTTTTCCGCACTTGATACAATGCGCTGAAATTGCCCTTGCGAAGGTCATTCGCTTTGGTTAGTATTCACACCCGCTTCAGTGGGAAACGTTGAAACGTCCCGCTTTATTGGTCGAAGCACTTGGTATGCGGCAAATCCGCAAGGAACAGGTTGATTATGTACGAAGCTCTTTTAGTTGTTTTCCTTATTGTGGCGATTGGCCTTGTTGGTCTGATTATGCTGCAGCAAGGTAAAGGCGCTGATATGGGAGCCTCCTTCGGAGCAGGCGCTTCCGGCACTCTGTTTGGATCCAGCGGTTCAGGTAATTTCATGACCCGCATGACTGGTATCCTGGCTGCGCTGTTCTTCATCATCAGTCTGGCGCTGGGCAATATCAACAGCAACAAGACCAATAAAGGAAGTGAGTGGGATAATCTGAGCGCTCCGAAAACTGAGCAAACTCAGCCGACAGCTCCGGCGCAGCCGAGCAGCGATATCCCGCACTGATAAGTAGTATCCGTACCGAGGTGGTGGAATTGGTAGACACGCTACCTTGAGGTGGTAGTGCCCTAACGGGCTTGTGGGTTCGAGTCCCATCCTCGGTACCAATTTCTTGAAAAAAGACGCTGAAAAGCGTCTTTTTTTTCGTCCAGAGAAAGGTGAACGGCAGCATCAGTGCCGGATATTCCACGTCGCTTTGGCGCGGATATTTCTGCATAAAAAAGGCCGCTCGCGCGGCCTTCACTATTTTCTCTGGAACGTTACTTAGATTTACTTTCCAGATTTTCTACCTGCGGCAAGCCGGTGGCGGAAGAGGCGGTCAGCAGTCCGGACTGCGCGTAGCCAAATAGCTTATCGCGGGTATCGGTGATATCCAGGTTGCGCATCGTCAGCTGGCCGATACGGTCCTCGGCGGAGAACATCGAGTCACCTTTTTCCATCGTCAGACGCTCTGCTTTATAGGTCAGATTATCAGAGACGGTATTGAGGATGGAGTAGTCGTTGCCGCGACGCAGTTCAAGCGTCACTTCGCCGGTGATTTGGCTAGCCACCCAGCGCTGCAGTCCGTCGCGCAGCATCAGCGCCTGGGAATCGAACCAGCGCCCCTGATACAGCAGACGACCCAGCTGACGACCGTGCGCATGATATTGCTCGATGGTATCTTCATTGTGAATACCGGTCAGCAGACGCTCGTAGGCGATATGCAGCAGCGCCATGCCCGGGGCTTCATAAATGCCGCGGCTCTTCGCTTCGATAATACGGTTTTCGATCTGATCGCTCATACCCAGACCATGGCGGCCGCCGATGCGGTTAGCTTCCAGCATCAGTTCAACGTCATCGCTAAAGGTTTGTCCGTTCAGCGCAACCGGGTGGCCCTGTTCAAAGCGAACGGTGACTTCTTCCGCCGGGATTTTGACGCTTTCGTCCCAGAACTTGACGCCCATAATCGGGTTCACAATCTTGACGCTGGAGTTCAGGAACTCGAGATCTTTCGCTTCGTGTGTGGCGCCCAGCATATTGGAGTCGGTTGAGTAGGCTTTTTCTACGGACATTTTATAGTCAAATCCGCAGGAAATCATAAACTCTGACATCTCCTGACGGCCGCCCAGCTCGTCGATAAAGTCGCTATCCAGCCACGGTTTGTAAATTTTCAGCTCAGCATTGGTCAGCAGGCCGTAGCGATAGAAACGTTCAATATCGTTACCTTTATAGGTACTGCCATCGCCCCAGATATTGACGCCGTCTTCCTTCATGGCAGCGACCAGCATGGTACCGGTCACCGCGCGGCCCAGCGGGGTGGTGTTAAAGTAGGTTAATCCGCCGGTGGTGTTATGAAATGCTCCGCACTGAATCGCGGCAATGCCTTCGGCAACCAGCTGTTTACGGCAATCGATCAAACGAGCCCCTTCAGCACCATATTCTTTGGCACGACGAGGAATGGCATCGTAATCGTCTTCGTCTGGCTGTCCCAGGTTTGCAGTATATGCATAAGGGACTGCACCCTTTTTACGCATCCACAGCAGCGCGGCGCTGGTATCCAGCCCACCAGAAAAAGCAATACCAATACGTTGGCCTACCGGGAGATGCTTGAGAATCGTCGTCATAAAATAAAACCCTGCTAGATAGACTGTGGTGAGTTCAACTCAACAATCTTTATTGCATGTTTATGCATTAATTGTGAGTTTTCATTTAATCATCTTTTGCTGGCGACAGGAAGAGGCAGAGCCTATTTTTGCCAAAAAAGCCTGAAATACCAGCATGAACCGAAACCTGCAATGTGAAATTCATGTTGACAAAATATATGAAGTATCAATACAATTCACTACGATTTTATGTCCCGTCTCTCGGTACCAAATCCCAGCAGTATTTGCGTCTTTTGCTCAAAACGAGTAAAATATGCCACGTTTCAGGCGCGGGGTGGAGCAGCCTGGTAGCTCGTCGGGCTCATAACCCGAAGGTCGTCGGTTCAAATCCGGCCCCCGCAACCACTTTCCCATTAAGTACTTTTTCAAATATACTGTGAGGACCGGGTCCTTCGTAGACGAATTTGAAAGAATTCTTCTGGAAAGTGTTCCAGATCGCAGTTGCGATCTCAGGGTTCAGTTATCTAAAGCCCCGATTTATCGGGGTTTTTTGTTATCTGACTTCAGAATAACTGGGCTATACGCCCTTTTTTTATGTCTTGGGGGTGGGTTTGTCCACATTAGAGCAAAAATTAACAGAGATGCTCACTGCGCCAGTTGAAGCGCTTGGCTTTGAGCTGGTCGGCATCGAATTTATTCGCGGTCGCACGTCCACACTGCGCATCTATATTGATAGTGACGATGGCATCAATGTTGATGATTGTGCTGATGTGAGCCACCAGGTCAGTGCTGTCATGGACGTCGAAGACCCGATTACAGTCGCTTATAACCTGGAAGTCTCTTCCCCTGGTCTCGATCGTCCCATGTTCACCGCCGAGCACTATGAGCGTTTCATTGGTGAAGAAGTTTCGCTGGTTTTGCGCATGGCGGTACAGAACCGACGCAAATGGCAGGGCCTTATCAAAGCGGTAGACGGTGAGATGATCACGGTAACCGTCGAAGGCAAAGATGAAGTGTTCGCGCTGAGTAACATCCAGAAGGCGAACCTGGTTCCCCACTTTTAACAGTCTGGATTGAGGTGAAAGGCCCCGATGAACAAAGAAATTTTGGCTGTTGTTGAAGCCGTTTCCAACGAAAAGGCGCTGCCGCGTGAGAAAATTTTCGAAGCGTTGGAAAGTGCGTTAGCGACGGCTACCAAGAAAAAATATGAGCAAGAGATCGACGTGCGCGTAGAAATCGATCGCAAAAGCGGTGATTTCGATACTTTCCGTCGCTGGTTGGTAGTTGAAGAAGTCACTCAGCCGACGCGCGAAATCACGCTGGAAGCTGCGCGCTACGAAGATGAAAGCATGAATCCTGGCGATTACGTCGAAGACCAGATTGAATCTGTCACCTTTGACCGTATCACTACGCAGACCGCCAAGCAGGTTATCGTACAAAAAGTACGTGAAGCCGAACGTGCGATGGTCGTCGATCAGTTCCGTGAGCACGAAGGTGAAATCATCACGGGCGTAGTGAAGAAAGTGAACCGCGACAACATTACGCTGGATCTGGGCAACAACGCTGAAGCCGTGATCCTGCGTGAAGATATGCTGCCGCGTGAGAACTTCCGTCCGGGTGACCGTATCCGTGGCGTACTGTACGCAGTTCGTCCGGAAGCGCGCGGCGCGCAGCTGTTCGTGACTCGCTCCAAGCCGGAAATGCTGGTTGAACTGTTCCGCATTGAAGTACCGGAAATTGGTGAAGAAGTTCTCGAAATTAAAGCGGCGGCTCGCGATCCTGGCTCTCGTGCCAAAATCGCCGTTAAAACTAACGACAAGCGTATCGATCCGGTTGGCGCCTGCGTCGGCATGCGCGGCGCGCGCGTTCAGGCTGTCTCGACTGAACTGGGCGGCGAGCGTATCGATATCGTGCTGTGGGACGATAACCCGGCGCAGTTCGTGATTAACGCCATGGCTCCGGCTGACGTCGCATCTATCGTGGTAGATGAAGACAAGCACACCATGGATATCGCAGTCGAAGCGGGCAACCTGGCGCAGGCCATTGGCCGTAACGGTCAGAACGTACGTCTGGCATCTCAGCTCAGCGGCTGGGAACTCAACGTCATGACCGTTGACGACCTCCAGGCTAAGCATCAGGCCGAAGCCCATGCAGCGATTGATACCTTCACTAAATATCTTGATATTGATGAAGATTTCGCCACGCTGCTGGTTGAAGAAGGTTTCGCCACTCTGGAAGAACTGGCCTATGTGCCAATGAAGGAACTGCTGGAAATCGACGGTCTGGATGAAGCAACCGTTGAAGCACTTCGTGAGCGGGCGAAAAACGCGCTGACCACGCTGGCGCTGGCCAAAGAAGAGAGCCTGGGAGACAGCAAACCTGCCGACGATCTTTTGAATCTCGAAGGTATGGATCGCGCTCTGGCATTCACCCTGGCCGCCCGTGGTGTTTGTACGCTGGAAGATCTCGCCGAGCAGGGCATTGATGATCTGGCTGATATCGAAGGCTTGACCGACGAGAAAGCCGGAGAACTTATCATGGCCGCTCGTAATATTTGTTGGTTCGGCGACGAAGCGTAATAAACTGTAGCAGGAAGGAACAGCATGACAGATGTGACCATTAAAGCGCTGGCCTCAGAGATTCAGACCTCTGTGGATCGCCTGATACAGCAGTTTGCTGATGCAGGGATCCGCAAATCGGCTGATGATTCTGTGACCGCGCAAGAGAAGCAAACCTTGTTGACGCACCTGAACCGTGAACACGGCTCGGCGCCCGACAAGCTGACGCTGCAGCGCAAAACGCGCAGCACGTTAAATATTCCGGGTACCGGTGGAAAGAGCAAATCGGTACAAATCGAAGTCCGCAAGAAACGCACCTTTGTGAAACGCGATCCGCAAGAGGCCGAACGCCTTGCCGCGGAAGAGCAGGCGCAGCGTGAAGCGGAAGAGCAAGCCCGTCGTGAAGCTGAAGAATCAGCCAAACGCGAGGCGCAATTAAAAGCTGAACGTGAGGCCGCAGAACAAGCGAAACGTGAACTCGCCGATAAAGCGAAACGTGAAGCCGCGGAAAAAGACAAAGTGAGCAATCAACAAACCGACGATATGACCAAAACCGCCCAGGCTGAAAAGCAACGCCGCGAAAATGAAGCAGCGGAGCTCAAGCGCAAATCGGAAGAAGAAGCACGCCGCAAACTTGAAGAAGAAGCGCGCCGTGTAGCGGAAGAAGCACGCCGTATGGCTCAAGAAAATGAAAAGAACTGGACTGAAGCGCCAGAAACGCCTGAAGAGACCACTGACTATCACGTAACGACTTCTCAGCATGCTCGTCAGGCTGAAGACGACAACGATCGTGAAGTTGAAGGCGGTCGCGGCCGCGGACGTAATGCGAAAGCAGCGCGCCCGGCGAAGAAAGGCAATAAACACGCTGAATCGAAAGCCGATCGTGAAGAAGCCCGTGCGGCCGTTCGCGGCGGTAAAGGCGGTAAGCATCGTAAAGGTTCTGCTCTGCAGCAAGGTTTCCAGAAGCCGGCTCAGGCGGTTAACCGTGATGTCATCATCGGCGAAACCATCACCGTTGGCGATCTGGCCAACAAGATGGCCGTCAAAGGTTCTCAGGTCATCAAAGCGATGATGAAACTGGGCGCGATGGCGACCATCAACCAGGTCATCGACCAGGAAACCGCGCAGCTGGTTGCCGAAGAGATGGGCCACAAGGTTATCCTGCGTCGTGAAAACGAGCTGGAAGAAGCGGTAATGAGCGACCGTGACACCGGCGCAGCGGCTGAACCGCGCGCACCGGTAGTGACCATCATGGGTCACGTTGACCACGGTAAAACCTCTCTGCTGGACTACATTCGTTCAACGAAAGTGGCCTCTGGCGAAGCGGGCGGCATCACCCAGCACATCGGTGCGTACCATGTTGAAACCGACAACGGTATGATCACCTTCCTGGATACCCCGGGCCACGCCGCGTTTACCTCTATGCGTGCTCGTGGTGCGCAGGCGACGGATATCGTGGTTCTGGTTGTGGCGGCAGACGACGGCGTGATGCCGCAGACCATCGAAGCTATCCAGCACGCGAAAGCGGCGCAGGTACCTCTGGTCGTTGCGGTGAACAAAATCGATAAGCCGGAAGCTGACCTGGATCGCGTTAAAAACGAACTGTCTCAGTACGGCGTTATGCCGGAAGAGTGGGGCGGCGAAGCGCAGTTCATCCCTGTATCCGCTAAAGCCGGTACCGGTATTGACGATCTGCTGAATGCTATTCTGCTGCAGGCGGAAGTTCTGGAGCTGAAAGCGGTTCGCAACGGTATGGCGAGCGGCGCGGTGATCGAATCCTTCCTCGATAAAGGTCGTGGTCCGGTTGCAACCGTTCTGGTACGCGAAGGTACGCTGCATAAAGGCGACATCGTCCTGTGCGGTTTCGAATACGGTCGCGTTCGTGCGATGCGTAACGAACTGGGTCTGGAAGTGCTGGAAGCGGGTCCATCCATTCCGGTGGAAATCCTCGGCCTGTCTGGCGTACCGGCTGCCGGCGACGAAGTGACCGTCGTGCGTGACGAGAAGAAAGCGCGTGAAGTTGCGCTGTATCGTCAGGGCAAATTCCGTGAAGTTAAACTGGCTCGTCAGCAGAAATCTAAGCTGGAGAACATGTTCGCCAACATGACTGAAGGCGAAGTTCACGAAGTGAACATCGTCCTCAAAGCGGACGTTCAGGGTTCTGTGGAAGCGATCTCCGACTCCTTGCTGAAACTGTCTACCGACGAAGTGAAAGTGAAGATCATTGGTTCCGGCGTAGGTGGTATCACCGAAACCGACGCAACCCTGGCGGCCGCATCCAACGCGATTCTGGTTGGCTTTAACGTTCGTGCTGACGCATCTGCGCGTAAAGTTATCGACGCGGAAAGCCTGGATCTGCGCTACTACTCCGTCATCTACCATTTGATCGACGAAGTGAAAGCAGCGATGAGCGGCATGCTGTCTCCGGAACTGAAACAGCAGATCATCGGTCTGGCTGAAGTGCGTGATGTGTTCAAATCGCCGAAATTCGGCGCCATCGCGGGCTGTATGGTCACCGAAGGTACGATTAAGCGTCACAACCCAATCCGCGTTCTGCGCGACAACGTGGTTATCTATGAAGGCGAGCTGGAATCCCTGCGCCGCTTTAAAGATGACGTTAACGAAGTCCGTAACGGCATGGAATGTGGTATCGGCGTTAAGAACTACAACGACGTTCGCGTCGGCGATATGATCGAAGTGTTCGAAATCATCGAGATTCAACGTACCATCGATTAATCGTTTAGTAGGCCGGGGAAGCGCAGCGCCACCCGGTTATACAAAATTAAAGGGGGCCGCGTGGCCCCCTTATTTGTCTGGAGAATTTATTATGGCGAAAGAATTTGGTCGCCCGCAGCGTGTGGCCCAGGAGATGCAAAAAGAGATCGCAATCATCCTGCAGCGCGAAATTAAAGACCCGCGTCTGGGCATGATGACCACGGTTTCAGGTGTCGAAATGTCCCGCGATCTGGCCTATGCCAAAGTGTTTGTGACCTTCCTGAACGATAAAGACGAAGCCGCCGTGAAAGCGGGCATCAAGGCTTTGCAGGAAGCGTCTGGTTTTATTCGCTCGCTGCTGGGCAAAGCGATGCGCCTGCGTATCGTGCCTGAA
The DNA here is from genome assembly GCF_002090195.1 of Klebsiella sp. M5al. Lineage (NCBI taxonomy): Bacteria > Pseudomonadati > Pseudomonadota > Gammaproteobacteria > Enterobacterales > Enterobacteriaceae > Klebsiella > Klebsiella sp. M5al. Next base: position 5,222,306 of record NZ_CP020657.1, on the reverse strand, counting down.
CTGACGTTTTTCTACGATAATTCGTTAGTCGAAGGGATGCGCATGTCGAATCTGGTGACCAGCGTGGTGAAACATGACGATGAGCGTCGTGTGAACCCGGACGACAGCAAGGAGGACTAATGAGTCGTCCTCGTCGTCGCGGCCGCGATGTGCACGGCGTTCTGTTGCTGGATAAACCGCAAGGCGCATCCAGCAACGACGTGTTGCAGAAAGTCAAACGGCTTTATAACGCCAACCGGGCAGGGCACACGGGCGCGCTGGATCCGCTGGCGACCGGTATGCTGCCGATTTGCCTCGGGGAAGCGACAAAGTTTTCCCAGTATCTGCTCGATTCTGACAAGCGCTACCGCGTGATTGCAAAGCTCGGCCAGCGCACCGATACCTCTGATGCCGATGGCCAGGTGGTGGAAGAGCGTCCGCTGGCTTTTAGCCCGGAGCAGCTGGCAGCCGCGCTTGACGGCTTCCGCGGCGAAACTCAGCAGATACCGTCGATGTATTCGGCGCTGAAATACCAGGGCAAAAAGCTGTACGAATATGCCCGCCAGGGCATTGAAGTACCGCGTGAATCCCGGCCGATTACGGTATACGAATTGTTATTTATTCGTCATGAGGGTAGCGAGCTTGAGCTGGAAATCCACTGCTCGAAAGGCACCTACATTCGCACGATTATTGATGATTTAGGCGAGAAATTAGGATGCGGCGCGCACGTCACTTTTCTCCGTCGCCTGGCGGTCAGTAAATATCCTGTCGAACGAATGGTGACGCTGGAGCAGCTGCAGGCGTTGGTCGAGCAGGCCAATGCGCAGGATATTCCCGCCGCTCAGCTGCTGGACCCGCTGCTGATGCCGATGGACAGTCCGGCTTCGGATTACCCGTTGATTAATATTCCGGAAACCTCAGCCGTCTACTTTAAAAACGGTAACCCGGTTCGTACATCGGGCGCGCCGCTACAGGGGCTGGTTCGCGTCACGGAAGGCGCGGAAGAGAAGTTTCTTGGTATGGGTGAAATTGATGATGAAGGCCGCGTTGCGCCTCGTCGTCTGGTGGTTGAATACCCTGCCTGAGCGCTTTCCTTGCGATAAAAGGCTGCTGCGAGTAGAATATCGCCGCTTAACGCTCGCCAAAGTGATTTAACATTTGCGAGCGTTATATCAGGGGTTGCTGAATTAGAGATCGGCACCCTTTCTTTCTTTTAATTTTGGAGTTCGAAAATGTCTCTAAGCGTTGAAGCTAAAGCAAAAATCGTTTCTGAGTTCGGTCGTGGCGAAAACGACAGCGGTTCTACTGAAGTTCAGGTTGCACTGCTGACTGCACAGATCAACCACCTGCAGGGTCACTTTGCAGAGCACAAAAAAGATCACCACAGCCGTCGTGGTCTGCTGCGCATGGTTTCTCAGCGTCGTAAACTGCTCGACTACCTGAAACGTAAAGATGTTGCACGTTACTCTGCGCTGATCGAGCGTCTGGGTCTGCGTCGCTAATTCTGCGAGTTTCAGAAGAAGGGGCCTCACGGCCCCTTTTTTCGACCGGGCGGCAGCAATTCATTAAAAACTCATGTATTGTTGCTATTAATGATCTTCATGCAGAGGTTCGCGCGGCTAATGAGAGGCTTGACTCGCAGGGGCGGGTAAAGGTTGTCATTAGTCGCGAGGATGCAGAAGATCGGGTCATACGATGTCTTATCGTGGATTTGACATCATCTATAGATATAAGGATAGAATTTTGCTTAATCCGATCGTTCGTAAATTCCAGTACGGCCAACATACCGTAACCCTGGAGACCGGCATGATGGCGCGCCAGGCAACTGCCGCCGTTATGGTTAGCATGGATGACACCGCGGTATTCGTTACCGTTGTGGGCCAGAAAAAAGCGAAACCAGGCCAGGATTTCTTCCCGCTGACCGTTAACTATCAAGAGCGTACCTACGCTGCAGGTAAAATCCCGGGTGGTTTCTTCCGTCGTGAAGGCCGTCCGAGTGAAGGCGAAACCCTGATCGCGCGTCTGATTGACCGCCCGGTTCGCCCGCTGTTCCCGGAAGGTTTTGTCAACGAAGTTCAGGTTATTGCGACCGTGGTTTCCGTTAACCCGCAGGTTAACCCGGATATCGTCGCGATGATTGGCGCTTCCGCAGCCCTGTCCCTGTCCGGTATTCCGTTCAACGGCCCAATTGGCGCCGCTCGCGTCGGTTATATTAATGACCAGTACGTGCTGAACCCGACCCAGGAAGAGCTGAAGTCCAGCAAACTGGATCTGGTTGTTGCAGGTACCGAAGCCGCAGTACTGATGGTTGAATCCGAAGCTGAACTGCTGAGCGAAGACCAGATGCTGGGCGCGGTCGTGTTTGGTCACGACCAGCAGCAGATTGTTATTCAGAACATCAACGACCTGGTGAAAGAAGCCGGTAAACCGCGTTGGGACTGGCAGCCGGAAGTGGTTGATGCGGCGCTGAACGCGCGCGTTGCCGCGCTGGCTGAATCTCGCCTGAGCGATGCTTACCGTATCACCGACAAACAGGAGCGTTATGCTCAGGTTGACGCGATCAAATCTGAAACTATCGCCACCCTGGTTGCGGAAGATGAATCCCTGGACGCTAACGAACTGGGTGAAATCCTGCACGCAATCGAGAAAAACGTGGTGCGTAGCCGCGTACTGGCCGGTGAGCCGCGTATCGATGGTCGTGAAAAAGATATGATTCGTGGTCTGGACGTTCGTACCGGCGTTCTGCCGCGTACCCACGGTTCCGCACTCTTTACTCGTGGCGAAACTCAGGCGCTGGTTACCGCGACCCTGGGTACCGCACGCGACGCGCAGAACATCGATGAGCTGATGGGCGAGCGCACGGATTCCTTCCTGTTCCACTATAACTTCCCTCCGTACTCCGTAGGCGAAACGGGAATGGTCGGTTCTCCGAAGCGTCGTGAAATCGGTCACGGTCGTCTGGCCAAGCGCGGCGTCCTGGCCGTTATGCCGACTATCGAAGAGTTCCCGTACACCGTTCGCGTGGTTTCTGAAATCACCGAATCTAACGGTTCCTCCTCCATGGCTTCCGTCTGTGGCGCTTCTCTGGCGCTGATGGACGCAGGCGTGCCGGTGAAAGCCGCCGTTGCGGGTATCGCAATGGGTCTGGTGAAGGAAGGCGACAACTTCGTCGTACTGTCTGACATTCTGGGCGATGAAGATCACTTGGGCGATATGGACTTCAAAGTAGCGGGTTCCCGCGAAGGTATCTCTGCGCTGCAGATGGATATCAAAATTGAAGGTATCACCAAAGAGATCATGCAGGTTGCTCTGAACCAGGCTAAAGGTGCGCGTCTGCACATCCTGGGCGTGATGGAACAGGCGATTAACGCGCCGCGCGGCGATATCTCCGAATTCGCACCGCGTATCCACACGATCAAAATCAGCCCGGACAAAATTAAAGACGTTATCGGTAAGGGTGGCTCCGTTATCCGCGCGCTGACCGAAGAGACCGGCACCACTATCGAAATCGAAGATGACGGTACCGTTAAAATCGCAGCAACCGATGGCGACAAAGCGCAGCACGCGATTCGTCGTATCGAAGAGATCACCGCTGAGATCGAAGTTGGCCGTATCTATAACGGTAAAGTGACCCGCATCGTTGACTTTGGCGCGTTTGTTGCCATTGGCGGCGGTAAAGAAGGCCTGGTTCACATCTCTCAGATCGCCGACAAGCGCGTTGAGAAAGTGACCGACTATCTGCAGATGGGTCAGGAAGTGCCGGTTAAGGTTCTGGAAGTTGACCGTCAGGGCCGTGTCCGTCTGAGCATCAAAGAAGCAACTGAACAAACTCAGCCTGCGGCTGCGCCGGAAGCTCCGGCTGCCGAACAGCAGGGCGAGTAAGGTTGCCGTTTGCCCTCCGCATAGCGGAGGGCGCATTACGGGCAGGACGCCCTGTTTGCAGCCGGGGAACTGGACGTTCATCCAATCGTTGTCTTCGGGAGTGGGAAATGAAGCCTTTTTTGCGCTGGTGTTTCGTGGCGACAGCTCTCACGCTGGCAGGATGCAGCAACTCTGCCTGGCGTAAGGACGCAGTCCTCGCGGTGCCATTGCAACCGACTTTGCAGCAAGAAGTGATTCTGGCGCGCATGGAACAAATTCTTGCCAGTCGGGCTTTAACCGATGACGAACGCGCACAGCTTTTATATGAGCGCGGAGTGTTGTATGATAGTCTCGGTCTGAGGGCATTAGCGCGAAATGATTTTTCACAAGCGCTGGCAATCCGACCGGATATGCCTGAAGTATTCAATTACTTAGGCATTTATTTAACGCAGGCAGGCAATTTTGATGCTGCCTATGAAGCGTTTGATTCTGTACTTGAGCTTGATCCAACTTACAACTACGCGCACTTAAATCGCGGCATCGCCCTGTATTACGGCGGTCGTGCTAAGTTAGCGCAAGATGATCTGCTGGCGTTTTATCAAGACGATCCCAATGATCCTTTCCGAAGCCTGTGGCTTTATCTCGCCGAGCGTCAGCTCGATGAGAAGCAGGCGCTTGAAGCACTGAGACAGCGCTTAGACAAGTCGGATAAAGAACAATGGGGATGGAACATTGTCGGGTTCTACCTTGGCGACATTAGCGAAAAAGAGCTAATGACCCGTCTGAAGGCAGACGCAACGGATAACACCTCGCTCGCTGAGCATCTCAGTGAAACCAACTTCTATTTAGGTAAGTACTACCTAAGTCTGGGGGACAAGGACAGCGCTACGGCACTGTTCAAACTGGCGGTCGCAAACAACGTTCATAACTACGTTGAGCACCGATACGCATTGTTGGAATTATCGCTCTTGGGCCAGGAGCAAGATGACCTGGCAGAATCGGACCAGCAATAGCTGACGAACACATCAGCCCTTTTTTGATTGCCATCACCTTTGCGGGTGAGGGCGTTGTTGTTCGTTAATACACCTACTTTGAGCCGGTTCACACTTTTCAATGAAAATTACCGTAAATTTTCACGATGAGTTATGTAGACTGGCCGCCATTAATTTTGAGGCACACGTACTACATGGCTGAATTCGAAACCACTTTTGCAGATCTGGGCCTGAAGGCTCCCATCCTTGAAGCGCTTAACGATCTGGGTTACGAAAAACCATCTCCGATCCAGGCTGAGTGCATTCCGCATCTGCTGGGCGGCCGCGACGTTCTGGGTATGGCCCAGACGGGTAGCGGTAAAACCGCAGCGTTCTCTTTACCGCTGCTGAACAACCTTGATCCTGAGCTGAGAGCACCGCAGATTCTGGTGCTGGCGCCGACCCGCGAACTGGCGGTACAGGTAGCTGAAGCAATGACGGATTTCTCTAAACATATGCGCGGCGTAAACGTGGTTGCCCTCTACGGCGGCCAGCGTTATGACGTGCAGCTGCGCGCGCTGCGTCAGGGACCGCAAATTGTTGTTGGTACCCCGGGTCGTCTGCTGGACCACCTGAAACGCGGTACGCTGGATCTCTCTAAGCTGAGCGGTCTGGTTCTGGATGAAGCTGACGAAATGCTGCGCATGGGCTTCATTGAAGACGTAGAAACAATTATGGCGCAGATCCCGGAAGGTCATCAGACCGCTCTGTTCTCCGCCACCATGCCGGAAGCGATTCGTCGTATTACCCGCCGCTTTATGAAAGAGCCGCAGGAAGTGCGCATCCAGTCGAGCGTAACGACTCGTCCGGACATCAGCCAGAGCTACTGGACTGCTTACGGTATGCGTAAAAACGAAGCGCTGGTGCGTTTCCTGGAAGCGGAAGATTTTGATGCGGCGATTATCTTCGTTCGTACCAAAAACGCGACCCTGGAAGTGGCCGAAGCGCTGGAGCGTAGCGGCTATAGCAGCGCTGCGCTGAACGGCGATATGAACCAGTCCCTGCGTGAGCAGACTCTGGAGCGTCTGAAAGACGGTCGTCTGGATATCCTGATTGCAACCGATGTTGCGGCCCGTGGCCTGGACGTTGAGCGTATCAGCCTGGTAGTTAACTACGATATTCCGATGGATTCCGAGTCTTATGTTCACCGTATCGGCCGTACCGGTCGTGCGGGTCGTGCTGGTCGCGCGCTGCTGTTCGTTGAGAACCGCGAGCGTCGTCTGCTGCGCAACATCGAACGTACGATGAAGCTGACCATTCCGGAAGTTGAACTGCCGAACGCAGAACTGCTGGGCAAACGTCGCCTGGAAAAATTTGCCGCGAAAGTTCAGCAGCAGCTGGAAAGCAGCGATCTGGATCAGTACCGCGCGCTGCTGGCGAAAATCCAGCCGTCTGCCGAAGGCGAAGAGCTGGATGTGGAAACGCTGGCCGCCGCGCTGCTGAAAATGGCTCAGGGCGAACGTCCGCTGATCCTGCCGCCGGATGCGCCAATGCGTCCTAAGCGCGAGTTCCGCGACCGTGACGATCGTTTTGAGCGTCGTGGCGACCGTAACGACCGTGGCCCGCGCGGCGACCGTCCTGAACGCAGCGGCGAAGATCGTCCTAAGCGTGAACGTCGTGACGTTGGCGATATGGAACTGTACCGCATTGAAGTGGGCCGTGATGACGGCGTTGAAGTACGTCATATCGTTGGCGCAATCGCCAACGAAGGCGACATCAGCAGCCGTTACATTGGTAACATCAAGCTGTTTGGTTCTCACTCCACTATCGAACTGCCGAAAGGCATGCCGGGCGAAGTGCTGCAGCACTTTACGCGTACCCGCATCCTGAACAAGCCGATGAACATGCAGCTGCTGGGTGATGCTCAGCCGCGTCCTGAGCGCAGCGGCGAACGTCGTGGCGGCGGTGAGCGTCGTGAAGGCGGTCGTAGCTTCGGCGGCGGTGAACGTCGTGAAGGTCGTGGTTTCGGCGGCGAGCGTCGCGAAGGCGGCCGTAGTGAAGGTCGTCGTTTCAGCGGCGAACGTCGTGAAGGCGGCCGCGCGCCGCGCCGCGATGATGCTTCAGCTCCGCGTCGCGATGACTCCGCAGGTCGTCGTCGTTTCGGTGGCGATGCATAATTAGCGCTTTCCGCTAACGTAAAGTAAACGATACAGCCCCGATCTTAACGATTGGGGCTTTTTTTATTTCCTTTGTACTCGTGTACTGGTACAGTGCGTCACGTTGATAACAACAAAAGTATTTTCGACTGGAGATTTCGGCAAATGGCGACACTTACCACTACGGCAACCCGACCGTCCCTGTTTGGCGGCGTAGTGATTATTGGCGGGACGATTATTGGGGCGGGGATGTTCTCACTGCCGGTTGTGATGTCCGGCGCGTGGTTCTTCTGGTCTCTGGCGGCGCTGGTTTTTACCTGGTTTTGTATGCTTCACTCCGGGTTAATGATCCTCGAAGCGAACCTGAATTATCGCATTGGCTCCAGCTTCGATACCATTACCAAAGATTTGCTCGGTAAGGGCTGGAATCTGCTTAACGGCGTGTCGATCGCCTTTGTGCTTTATATTCTGACTTACGCCTATATCTCCGCCAGCGGCTCGATCCTGCACCATACGTTTAGCGAAATGTCGCTGAACGTCCCGGCAAGGGCAGCAGGTTTTGGTTTTGCCCTGCTGGTGGCGTTTATCGTCTGGCTGAGTACCAAAGCGGTGAGCCGCATGACGGCCATTGTGCTCGGGGCGAAGGTTATTACTTTCTTTCTGACCTTTGGCAGCCTGTTGGGACACGTTCAGCCGACCACCCTGTTTAACGTTGCTGAAAAGAATGCCTCGTATCTGCCCTACCTGCTGATGACGCTGCCGTTCTGCCTCGCGTCCTTCGGCTATCACGGCAATGTGCCGAGCCTGATGAAGTACTACGGCAAAGATCCGCGCACAATCGTTAAGTGCCTGGTTTACGGTACGCTGCTGGCGCTGGGTCTGTACGTGGTGTGGCTGCTGGTGACGATGGGCAATATCCCTCGTCCGGAGTTTATCGGTATCGCGCAGAAGGGGGGCAATATTGATGTCCTGGTCCAGGCGCTCAGCGGGGTACTGAATAGCCGGAGTCTGGATCTGCTGTTAGTGATCTTCTCAAACTTTGCCGTAGCCAGCTCATTCCTTGGCGTCACTCTCGGCCTGTTTGATTATCTGGCGGATCTTTTCGGTTTCGACGACTCCGCGCTGGGACGCTTTAAAACCGCGATTTTCACCTTTGTCCCGCCAATGGTGGGCGGCCTGCTGTGGCCGAACGGGTTCCTCTACGCGATCGGCTATGCGGGTCTGGCGGCGACCATCTGGGCGGCAATCGTACCGGCGCTGCTGGCTCGCGCATCGCGTAAACGCTTTGGCAGCCCATTGTTTCGCGTTTGGGGCGGAAAGCCGATGATTGCTTTGGTCCTGCTGTTTGGTCTGGGCAACGTGATTGTGCATTTCCTGTCGAGCTTTAATGTATTACCCACCTATCAATAATTGAATTTTCCGCTGAGCCAGATTTAACGATCTGGCTCAAAAAATATTTTCTTTATTTCTCTTACTATGAATATTGTCTTGAATAAGGGAATATTTATATGCTGAATAACGATATTACTCTGCGGAAGCTCGAGATTTTCCTTAGCTATATGGAGTCGATGAATATATCAAAAACTGCAGAGCTAATGAACATTTCATCCGTTAGCGTTCATCGCGCGCTTCATTCGCTGGAAGATAATTTACGCTGTCCTTTGTTTACCCATAATGGCCGCAATCTTTATCCTTTACCTGGCGCATGGGTTATGCAAAAGGAAGCGCGGGAAGTCATTAATGCACTGGAACGCTGTATTTATCTTACCCGCAAGGCTTCGGGGTATCATTCTCAGGTTTTACGTTTAGGGCTACTTTATTCGCTAGTGTTAAAAACCGCACCGCAAATTGTTCAGGGATTGAAAAAACGCTGCCCGGAACTGACCATTGAATTTATCATGAACTCTAATAAGAAATTATTAGAAGCGCTTAATGAAGAGAAGATTGATGCGGTTCTGATATCGACTCCTGATGATTATAACGCCCAGTTATTTGAGACATGGACCATATTCTCTGATTCCATCTACCTTGCAGTTCCGGTAACCGAAGCGGATAGCTTATCAACCCCCGTAGATTTACGGCATCTGCAAAATAAAAAGTTTATTGCCTTGAGCGAAGGCTTCGCGACCTGGCGAGGATTTCAGGAGGCCTTTCAGATTGCTGGATTTACGCCCGACATTACCGTCCGGGTACATGATATTTTTTCACTGATGAGTATGGTGAATGCCGGCATGGGCTATACCTTAATTCCGGGGCGGATGCGCGGCCTGTTCAGTAACGGCATTCGCCTGCTGCCGCTGCAGGAGCCCTATCGAATGGAACAGGAAATTTCGCTGGTCTTCCCGCGTAGCCAGGAAAATCAGCCGGGTCTGCTGTCCTTACTAGCCGAGTGCCGTATGTACGCCAGACAGCTTATGATGGAGAAAAGCGAGACAGAGAAAACCCCGTAAGCTCATGACTCAATCGCTGATAGACCACGCTTTCGCCGTAGATAGCGACGGCAAGCCACTTTGGATTACTGACTAAGGCTATTTTTATTCTCATCCGATCGCCATTGATGCTGTTCGCTAAAGCATGGGTCAGCGCCTGATGGCTGACCTGACATAACGTAAAAATGGCCGATTCCTGGCGCGTAATTATCTGATGCTTAAACGCGCAGCCGATGATACAGCGCTGTAGTTTATTTTTTATTTCATCCGACGTCCCGGTCATAAAAACAAAACCCACCTTATGTTCGGGCTTATCCGCTAATAGCTTCTGGCGAAAATTATCTTCGTCTTCTTGCGTACAAAGTGAGGCCAGAAGCGCGATTTGCCCAGGTTTCATGCGCTGAAATGAGTACATTGAACATCCCTTGCGCCTGCTGCATCACAGCAGGCGTCCGTCATTAAAAGAAGGGGGTTAAAGAGAGATAGAGGGCCGAAGGGGCCAGCAGACAGCCAAGGCCGGTATAAAAGGTTGCCGTCATTGCGCCATAGGGAACGAGTTTCGGGTCCGTGGCCGCCAGACCCGCGGCGACTCCGCTGGTGGAGCCCATTAGCCCGCCGTAGACGATAGCGGCGGCAGGCGAGTTCAGGCCCGCGGCTTTCGCTACCAGCGGCGTTAAGATCATGACGGCAATAGACTTAATCACGCCGGCGGCGATGCTCAGCGCGATAACATCCGAGCTTGCGCCAAGCGCTGCGCCGGTTACCGGGCCGACGATGAAGGTTACGGCCCCCGCGCCAATGGTCGCCATGCTGATGGCGTCGGTATAGCCAAAAGCCCAGGCGACAATCGCCCCGAGATAAAAAGAGAGCACCGTCGAGATAACCAGCGCCAGCGCGCCAGCCATGCCGGCTTTTTTCAGTTCTTCAAGCTTAACGCCGAAGGCGGTGGAAATGATGGCGAAATCGCGGAACATACCGCCGCCCATCAGCGCAATACCGCTAAACAAGCTGATATCGGCCAGACCTTTTTTACCGCCGGTCAGTTCCCCGCCAAGCCAGGCCAGCAGCAATCCGGCGACGATGGCAATAGCTGAGCTGTGGATCTTGCCGCGAAGCAGATGCGTTGAGATCCAGCTTGCGGCCCAGCATACGATACCCACCACGACAAAAGCGGTAATCAAACCGTTGCTGGTGAAGCTACCGGTTAGAATCTTTGTCAGCTGTTCCATTATTTACACTCCTCGCTAACGGCGGAGCTTTCCTGATGGCCGCGACCGCCGATTTTGCTCAAAGGCTTAATCAGCAGAAAACCAATAAAAACGGCGCCAACGCCGGCAATCAAGGCAACCGGACCGCCTTTAAGGGCGGCGATAACGTTCTGGTTTGCCGACATAGCGACGACAATCGGGATATACATTGCATTCCAGAAACCTACCCCCTGTTCCGCAGGCTTGGAGAGCAATCCTTTATCCACTAATTTTTGTGACACGATAACTAAAAACAGCATCGCGAAGCCGATGCCGCCGATATTGGCGGAAATACCCAAGACCAGGCCAAGAAGATCGCCCACGATTAGCCCGGCGAACATGCACAGTCCCATTAACATCAATCCGTAAATAATCATGATGTTTCTCTTTGTCTATCCATACTAAAAGCGAATTACACAACGCGGGTTGATAATGCCCGCGTTGGAGAAATGACAAAAAATTAATCAGCGGCTTTTAGCATAGCGCGTTTTTATTTGCGGACATTCGTAAGAACACAGGTTTGCTCAGTCACTATGATTTATCATATCAGCAAGCAAAATGCTTACTGATATGACATTAACATAGAAATAATCTCACAATAGAATGTCGCATTGTTTTTTTAATTAAATGCGTGTTAACTCACTTTACTCTGCAATAATTTCAAATAACACCATGCCTGGGTTGACGCGGTCTCCGGTATTGAGTGACAGCGTTTTTAATATACCCGTCTCCGGCGAGGCGACCGGCATTTTCATTTTCATGGCTTCGAGCACAATCACCACCTGGCCTTTTTCGATTTTATCCCCGGCAGCGGCTTTTACTTCATCGACCACACCCGGGACTTTTGATTTAACTTCAGACATATTAGATTCCTTTTTGATGTATTTAACAGAGATATGTTCTCATTGCTGCCGTGACCTGCTGTCGCGATCTTAATTGAACATCATCCTCTCCTTTAGCCAGCAGAGTTGCGCTTCCGCTGAACCACTCTTTGATATTGATTGCGTATCCGTCAGCTAAACCAATCTCGCCATCAATACGTAACTGAAATTGCCGTTCTATATTGCATAACCTTTCCTGACATTCGCTGAGTCCGGCAAGCGCGCCGGGGATAAGACGAATATCCAGATCGGAATCGGCGTCAGTCCACTGCCACGGCGTGACGATTTCCTGCGCCACCGAACCCCATACGCCAAGCTGGATTTCCGGCCAGCGCCATTCCTGACGCAATGCATTGAAAGCGCGTATCGCATGGGAACCTCCGGCAATGGGAAGACATGCCGTTTGTTCCGGCGTTAAATGACGCGTTATTGCCGATAGCGGCGCCTCTGCGGCCAGGCGTAAACGCTGCCCCTGCCAGCGCAGCGGAAAACAAAACCCAAGCGGGATCGCGCCATTATTCCGTCCGCCGCGGCGCACAATCCCCGGCAGCGATCCGCTGAGCAGAAATCCCCGCGCCTGTTGCCGCAGCGCAGCGGGCAGAGGCTCCAGTTGTTCCGCGATGTCAGCCAGCGCCGGGAGCGCCAGCCAGCACAGGGTATGCCGTTGCCGGAGGCTCATCGCGCCTTACACCATGCCGGATCGTTTTTCGCCTGCTGCTGCAAATCCCGCTGGGCCTGAAGCAGCGCGTCAAACTGGGCCGTGGCCTGCGGACCGATGATGTCGACAGGCGCAAGCCCTGCCGTACATTCTCCGGGGATCGCCTTCGGCCAGAGCTGAATGTGCGTCGCGCTGGCTTCGGTTTTCAGCTGCGTTGACACGTGGCAAATTCGCCCTTTAATCCGCAGGATTGTCCGCGCCGTGCGTTCAACGATCTCCCGACTTTGCGCGGTGGTGGCCATCACCACCATGTCATACTCCGGCGTGGTGCGCTGGCGCTTCCAGGTCTGGATTTTCCCCTGCGGATTGCAAAGATGCCCGCCCGCAGCGACGGGAAAACTGTCTCCGGTCGGCAGGCCGCCCACGACCACCTCCCGCCAGTCGCCGCCCTGCGGGGCGGGAATCAGCGAAATATCCTCGCGTAGCACAACGCCATCGAGCGCCAGCCAGCCGAACTCCTGACAGCCATAAATATCGTGCAGCGCATAGCCCAGCGAAGCCGCCAGCGGAACCAGCTCTTCGTCCAGCGGCGTCCCCGCCGTTATTAGCGTCAGCTTTTTCGGCAGCCTGTCCGCCAGCTCCATCTTCAGCGCCTGCTCCAGGGTGGCGCGTAAAAAAGAGGATTCTCCCACCACCACGTCCGGCGACTGTCGGCACAGAGCGATCAACAGCGCGTCCCGGCAGGAGCGGGGTAAAAACGACCAGCGAAGGCCGCTCTCGTCCAGCGCCTGGCGAGTAAACACGTTGACCAGCGGCGCATAGGTCACCAGGATATTTTGCCCTGCGCTGACGCCGCATATCGCCAGCGCGCGCTTTCCGGCGGCGGTACGCAGCGCTAACTCGCTGTGGGTGACGCCGACGATATTCTGAAACGCGCTGCTGCCGGTGGTGAAGGTGACCAGCGCCAGGTTAAGCGGCGTATGGATCTCTTCAATAACGTGCGCCGCCGTAGGGCCAGCAATACCTTTGTCCTCCAGCGTCCGGCGCGGCATTTCCTCAAATAAGGGAATTCCGGGCTGCGCCTGGGCCAACCATTCGAGCGTGGCGATGGGATCGTTCATCTCACTTTTCCCCTGGATCAGCCGGGCTGATAACGCGCCGCGACGTGCTGATACTCTTCGCGCATCTGCGCCAGAATCACGCCGCGGGCTTTCCTGCCGCCGCGTTCCTCGCCAGAGATGCCGCGCCCCTGCGGACCGGTGGCCTGAATACCCGCAGCCTGTTTCTGCTGGCGTACTTCAGCGATATGTCGAACGATCGCCTCTTTCATCGCCGGGATGGTTTTGATTAACTCTTCCACACCGCCCAGCTGCCAGAAAAACTCCGGACCTGCCGCAAAGACCGGGTTGCTACGGGAGAGTTCGCTCAGCCGCTCGACGTCCTGACGGGTAATACGCGCGATGCTGCTCAGCGGCATCACGTGGATCATGGTGCCGAATTCCGAGGTCAGACTGAGGATATGGTCGGCCTGCAGTCCGTGGCACAGGAACGCGCCGCTGATGGCGCGGCCAATCACCATGGCGATAATCGGGTGCCCGGCATGGCGCGCTTCGGCCAGCGCCAGCTGGTATGCGCCGGTCGCTTTATTCATACCGATAATCTCTTCCAGCTTGCCCGGCCCGTTCCCCGGCGTGTCGACAATCAGCACCAGCGGACGCTTCTCGCTCGCAGGTTTGTCTTTATCCATCGCCAGCGTGCGGTAGACCGCCAGCGCCATTTTATAGCCCTCTTCGAGACCGATTATCCCGGCGTAAACCACCGGAAAACGTGGGTTGAAGGTCATGGCGTCGTTGGCGATCACCGTGCAGGTTTCGCCGTTGATCCGCGCGCTGCCGACGACCGCGCCGGGGCCGTAGTCGTCGCAGGGGAGGTTAAGTTGCTCAAGGGCGTTTTCGGCAAAACTGCCTTCATCGACAATCAGGTCGATGGCTGCGCGCCCCTGACCGAGTAAATTTTCCATCATGCTTCCTCCACGGACAGGCGTTGGACATTGCTCAGAAAGGTCTCCAGGCTCATATCAACCAGCGATTGCGGCACTGAATTTCCCGCCGCAGCCCAGACATCGCGCGCGTCGGTTGGCGCAAGTTCGTTGATTTTTTGCGTCAGCGCCATCTGTGCGCGGACTTTCGCCTCGCTGCCGATCCGGCGCATCGCTTCAATCTCAGGCCACGGCAGGTCGGCAATCAGTGAAGCCTGCTGGTGGAAGGCAGCCAGCGAATCGGCAATCAGGTAGTTGCAGTCGCCGACGATATATTTGTGCTTGCCGCCGGTAGTGCGGAACACCAGGGCGCGATCCGAGGCGTCAAATTCGCTACGACCCATCTCCTGCTCAATGACTTCCGGGCCGGTGAGTCCGAGACGGCCCGACTCGCTCATGACGATCAGATCGGTGGCGGCGGCGACAAAGCCCATACCGCCGAAGCAGCCGATCTTGCTGCCGATCAGCGCCACCACCGGTACGCGGCCGCGCAGGATTTGCAGCATATCCATGCACTCGGCGTGCGCCAGCAGCCCGGCGTTGGCCTCGTGCAGGCGCACGCCGCCGGTTTCAAACGAGATGAGCACGATGGGACGGCGGGCCGGATCGTTAGTTTGCGCCGCCAGCTCGTCGGCCAGCATCAGCGCGCCGACCATCTTTGCGCCGCCAACCTCACCAACGGAGCCGCCGATAAAACGTCCTTCCTGCGAGATAACGATGGTCGGATGCTGGCTGAGCAGGCCAATACCGGTCACCACGCCGTCATCAAACTCTACCGCTTCGCCCAGTACCGGCAGATGCGGACTAATCCATTTTGCCGCCGGGCCGATCAGTTCGGTAAACGAGCCTTTATCCACCAACCCTTCGGCGCGAACGCGGGCGCTGGCTTCCAGAAAACGCAGATCACTCATGATGGTTTTCCCCCGGAATTGCCTGTTGTAATGCTTGCTGAAGGCGTAACGCCACCACGGCAGGCGTCGCGTTGTTATCATTGATGCTGACCTGCATATCGCCCAGCGGACCGTTGTCTAAAAAGCGGGTGAGGACGATTTTCCAGATGTCGTCGAACCCGGTGACCGGCGTACAAATGCTGATGTCGATTCCGCCTGCCAGGGCTTTAGGTTCCAGCAACACTTCCAGATCGCCAGAGCCTACGATGCCGCAGTGCACGGTTTGCGGCAGAGACGGACGGTCGCTTTTACCGCTGAAATGATGTGATATTTGATGTAGAGCCATTTGCTATTCCCTTACCAGTTACGGAATCGAGCAGGAGGGTTGTACAGTCCGCCGGACCACTCGACCAAATCGCGAATACTCTTCGCCGCCAGCATCTGGCGGTTGGCGCGGCGTCTGTCGATGCCTAAATCTTCCGGCGTCTGCACAATGCCCGCATCGCGTAGCGCTTGCGTTTGCGCCGGGTCGGCGGCGAGGCCGATATCGGTGTAGCCCGCCACGGCGCGAATGGCCGCCATCCGCTGCTCCAGCCCTTCGCAGCGGTGCAGGTGGGCAATACCTTCTTCGGTGAGCACGTGGGTGACGTCATCGGCGTAAACCATTACCGGCGGCAGGGCGAGACCGGCTTTTTCCGCCAGTTCCCAGGCGTCCAGTTTGTCGACGAAGGCGGGCTGGCGCTTCTCGCGGAAGGTCTCCTGCATCTGGACCACCAGGCGTTTGCCGCGCGGCATATCGCCGATTAACTGCTGCTGAGTCGCATTGAACTCTTCGCCGCATTTGAGCCAGGATTGAGTGACGTGGCGGCGGCCTTTGGCATCGCAGCCCATATTCGGCGCGCCGCCAAAACCGGAAACGCGGCTGGCGGTAGCGGTGCTGCTGTTGCCGTACTTATCGATTTGCAGCGTGCCGCCGATAAACATATCCAGCGCATAGTGTCCGGCGGCCTGGGCGAAGGCGCGGTTTGAGCGCAGAGTGCCGTCCTGGCCGATGTAAAACACATCCGGGCGCTCGGCGACGTATTTTTCCATTCCCAGCTCGCCGCCGAAGCAGTGAACGGACTGGATCCATCCGCTCTCGATCGCCGGGATCAGCGTCGGATGCGGGTTCAGCACCATGTGGGTACACACTTTGCCTTTCAGCCCCAGCTCTTCGCCGTAGGTGGGCAGCAGCAGTTCAATGGCGGCGGTGAAGAAGCCGATGCCGTGGTTAATGCGCTCGACGCCGTATTCGGCGTAGATCCCTTTGAGCGCCATCATCGCCATCAGCACGTGGGTATCGGTGATCAGCGCCGGATCGCGAGTGAACAGGGGTTCAACGTAGAACGGGCGCGGCGCTTCAATAACCGCGTTCACCCAGTCGCCGGGAATATCGACGCGCGGCACTTTATCGACGATCTTGTTCACCTGGGCTATCACGATCCCCTGGCGGAAGTGGGTCGCTTCAGCGATTACCGGCGTGTCTTCGGTGTTAAAGCCGGTGTAGAGGTTGCCGTCTTTGTCGGCGGCAAAGGCGGTGATCAGCGAGACTCGCGGAGTGAGATCGACAAAGTAGCGGCTGAACAGCTCAAGGTAGGTATGGATCGCCCCGAGCTTGATCTTACCCTGCTGAATAAGCTGCGCGAGGCGGCCATCCTGCGGCCCGGCGTAGGCGAAGTCGAGCTTTTCGGCAATGCCCTTCTCGAACAGATCGAGGTGCGTACTGAGCGGCACGGAAGACTGCACCATATGCAGGCCGGAAATTTTTTCCGGGTCCACTTTGCACAGGCATTCGGCGAGAAAATCCGCCTGCTTCTGGTTGTTGCCCTCAATATTGACGCGATCAAAGCGGCGGATCGCTGCCTCCAGCACCGCGACGGTATCTTTAGCATCAATAATCTTGCCATCGCGGAAATACGGCGCCAGCAGCTTCAGGCGCTGCGCCGTATCATCCTTAAGTTGATGCCAGTTGTGCTCTTTAAGCATGTTTTTACTCCCTTATTTCAGCAGGAATAGCGTGGAGATAAAGACCCCGGTGGCGATGGCCGAAACGATCAGGCCACTGACGCCAGCGCCCATGGCCAGCGGCAGAATGACGGCGTAGGGGTTTTCATGGCTGACTTCTTTCTGCGCGATTTTGGCGGTGGTCGGCAGGCACGAAACCCCGGCGATGCCAATGGCCGGGTTGTAGCGTCCTTTCGAGATAAGCCAGATAAACCAGCCGCCGAGCAGGGCGCCGATTGCCGAGATAGCCAGCGCGCCAATACCGAGAATCAGAATGATGCCGACTTTCGGGTCAAGAATGGTTTGCGCTTCGCACAGCGTGCCGAGCAGCAGGCCGAGAAACAGCGTCGCGGTATAAGTCAGGGTGGTCTCCAGCAGCTTCTGGAACGGTTCGATCTCCGCTTCTTTAATCGCGATCCCGAGGAAGAATGAGAGGATCAGCGGCGCGGCGACCGGCAACAGCAGGCACAGCAGCAGGCAGGCGCAGATGGTGAAGATGAACTTCGCTTTTTTTGATACGGTGGGATATTCGATATCCACTTCCATCCCGCGGTACTTTTTCGGTACCAGCAGGCGCACCAGATACGGATAGCCGGCGTAGGTCAGGCTCAGATACAGGTAGGCGATAATGGCGATGGGGACAAACAGATTCGGCGCCAGAATCAAGGAGGCGAAGAGCACCATCGGGCCGTCGGCGCCGCCGATGGTCGCAATAGAAGCCGCTTCGTTAGCCGGGAGGCCAAATACTTCTATTCCCAGCAGCAGCGCGGCGAAGGTACCCGCTTCGGCGAACAGCGCAACGATGATGCTGGCCCAGGGGCGGAGCAGAATAAAGCTGATATCGCTCATCGCGCCGATGCCGAAGAAAACGATACAGGCTATCAGGCCGTTACTGAAGGTCAGGTTATAAACCGGCTGCAGGAAGTTTATCTGCATAATGTTAACCAGCTCGGTAGGGTCGCTGATCATCGGGTCGAGAATTAAGGTGCCGGTTTGCCCGCCCGCGAGAAAGAGCACCCCGGCGTTAACGGCAATCATGCCTAAGCCCATCGGCACCATAATCAGCGGTTCGAGGGTGCGGCGAAAACCCATCCACGCCAGGACAAAACCCAGAATAATTAATAATATTCGCGCAATGGCTATTGTGGGATCTTCAATAAAAAAGCTACCAATGCCCGAAAAGAGCTTAATAAAGATATCCATAAAATATATTCCTGATAACGCATAAAAAGAGGCGTATTAGTCGTCGGTAATATTCAGCTTATTCATGACTCTATTAACGCCAACAATGACTCCGACCACGGCAAAAGAAATAACAATCGTCATGGCATAAGTTAATAATGTATATAAATAGATACTCATATCTCTTCCTCGTTAGGGTCCTCTTGCAATTGATGGCAAAGAAAGTACATCGCCAGGGTCAGCGCTAATAAATCTGCCGACCCGCCCGGACTGACCCATTTGTCCACGCACCAGGCATTAAATTCGTTGAGCTCATGTTCTATGCCGGGGTGGCTCATTCCTCCCAGGTTGACCAGGCGCTGCGCGCGCTGTTTCATTTCGTGCAGCGCAGGGGGACCTGCGCGCGAAAGTACCGTCGTATCATCGCAGCGCGCCATCAGCGCGAGTAGCGTGTGGATCAGCGCCTCACGCCAGCTAAATCCCAGAGAGAGCGCCTGTCGCAGGGCCGGAAGCCCAATATGGCAGACCAGCGGGAAGCCTTGTTCCGCCTCGCCGCGCACGCCGGTGATACCAAATTGCAGATACAGTTTTTCACCGTGGGTTTGCGCGGAACGATGGGCGAGCGCGGCGAAATCGTTGCGGCAGAGATCGAGGCACAGCCCGGCGACGCACTGGCTTAATGACTCGCTGGAAAGCGGCTGTCTCCGACCTTTTAGCCAGCCGGCGGCGGCGGCCAGAACGGCTCCGGCAAAGAGTATGCCGCGCTGAGTATTTATCTCGCGGGTGGATTGCAGCAGCCTGGATTCGTATTCAATACCGATAAGACGTATTTTGGGAAATAAATCTGCCAGCTCGCCCTGATGATATTCACCGGCCTGCGCGCAAGCATAAAAACAGGGCGCTATGGCAGAGCTACTGGTAATAAAAAGCCATATATCCATATCGTCATGCGCGCCCTGCGAGTGCGGCGTCACCAGGCCGGGTTTCGGCCAGGCGCAAACTTCCATTAATAGCGCTTTTAATAAACACTCACCGATCCTTATTGCATTGGCGGTTGGTTGGCTCATGGCGATTCTCTTTGACGCGTGCATTTATGAAAAGTAAAACAAGAGAGAAAGTAACATCGCTTTTTTTAGAGAACAATTACGCTCGGGGTAACGTAATTACGCTTAACGTAACCAGATGAGGGAAAAGGCGTGAGAAGAATGAGGTGGGTCACAGATTGTCATTCAGGCGGAAAAAAATGCGGCAAAAATGCCGCATTGCTCACTATCCGAGAAGCGCTTCTTTCACCTGCATCGCCAAATCAAATGAATGCAGGCGGGCCTGATGATCGAAGATTTGACCGTTAACCATGATTTCATCGGCCTGGGTTTCCCGCAGGATCGATTCCAGCCCGTGGCGGATTTTGGTTTTATCGCCGACCAGCGACATGCTCAGCGCCTTTTGCACGCCGTACTGCTCTGAAGCGGACCACAGCTGATGCATATTTTGCACCGGCGGCGGCAGCTGCCCGGTTTCGCCGCGGCGCAGTTTGACGAACGCCTGCTGCACGGAGGTAAACAGAAATTCCGCATCTCTGTCGCTGTCGGCGGCAATAATATTAATGCACACCATCGCGTACGGCTTCTCTAACCGTTCTGACGGCTGGAAGTGGGTGCGGTAGAGGTGCAGGGCCTGGAAAAGCATATCCGGGGCGAAGTGCGAGGCAAAGGCGAACGGCAGCCCAAGCTGCGCCGCCAGCTGGGCGCTGTACAGGCTTGAGCCGAGCAGCCAGACCGGGATCTTCTCGCCATAGCCGGGAACCGGGCGCACGTGCGGATTAGGATCGCGGGCGTCGAACCAGTCCACCAGCTCCGCGACATCGCGCGGGAAGTTATCGACATCGCCGCTCATATGGCGACGCAGCGCGCGCATGGTCGGCTGATCGCTGCCCGGCGCGCGGCCAAGGCCGAGATCGATACGTCCTGGGTACAGCGTATTGAGCGTGCCGAACTGCTCGGCAATCACCAGCGGCGAATGGTTTGGCAGCATCACGCCGCCGGAGCCAAGATGCAGAGTGGTGGTATTCGCGGCAAGGTAGCCAATCAGCACCGAAGTCGCGGCGCTGGCGATACCGACCATATTATGGTGCTCGGCCAGCCAGTAGCGGTGATAGCCGCGCTTTTCCGCCAGCTGCGCCAGGTCTAAAGAGTGGGAGAAGGCTTCCTTTGCGGAAGACCCCTGCGGGATCGGCGCCAGATCGAGCACCGAGAACGAAACAGGTTTGTCAGTCATAAAGGCTCACTTTGCTACAGCATCGTCATCAGATTGAAGGTCTTCTTCCAGCCTGGCGTATCCAGGATACGCCTGCCAGAAAAGCTGCATCTTTAATAGTGCATTAAAAAGCAGCGATAGCCATTAACAAAGTGAGCGGTTAATCAGCTCTGCAATTCCAGTCCGGCCAGCCGTCGCCAGTAGCCGTTGCAGTCGCTGTTCGCCGTCAGCGACAGCGGCGCTGCGCCGTTTTCATTGGCGCGGAAGGCGTCCAGCATCGCAAAGGTCTCGCTGCCCAACGGCGACAGGCGAACCATATCCACCAGCCCGTTCATGGTGTTGAGCTCATTCCCGAGGTTATAGACGTAGCCGCTCATGGTCTGAATGCCGTTGAGGACGAACACCTGCTGGTTCTCCTGTGAGAGCACGTCGCGCCCGTTAGGGTATTTAATGCAGCAGGTTTCACACTCATCTTTTGGCCGGTCTTCCGAGCGGGCGGTAAAGCAGCGGGCGGAGTAAGCCAGCGGCAGGTGGCCGTAGCTGAGCACCTCCACTTCAAACTGATGGCGGATGCCCAGGTCGTCACACTGGGTCAGCAAGTTCGCCAGCCAGTCGCGGGAAAGCTCAACTGGCATACACCAGCGCACCATGCCTTGCTTGAGCAGCAGGCGCAGGGTGACGGCGTTGTAGCAGTTGAGCGCATGGCCGGCGACGAACGGCAGCTTACGTTCCGCGCACAGGTTGACGACCCCGAGATCGCTGGCTTCAATCAGAAACTCGCCGTTATCGACATAGCGTTTAAGTTCGCCCAGCTCAGAGGAGGCCTGCACCAGCGCGAGGGTGGAAAGCACCACCTGTTTACCGCTTCCCGCCAGCGCTTTCGCCATCTCGATCCAGTCGCCGACTTTGGTGGCGCGGCGTTTGCTGCATACCGCTTCGCCGAGGTAAATCGTATCCGCGCTGCAGTTTGCCGCCTTCTGGTAAAAATCTTCCAGCGTCTCTTTTGGCCAGTAATAAAGCACCGGCCCTAATGAATATTTCATTGCTGTTCTCACTGCCATTTACGGTGATAAGCGCCAAGGGTGGTTTGCGTCCCTTCGGACATGGAACCGAGGGTTTCCATCCACGCGGACTGCGGCACGAAGTTTTGCGGATCGGCTTTGCAGCGATCGATCGCCTGACGCCAGACCTTCGCCACCTGGGTGACGTAGGCCGGGCTGCGCTGGCGGCCTTCAATTTTCACCGAGGCAATATTTGCCGCCATCAGTTCCGGCAGCAGCTCCAGGGTGTTCAGGCTGGTGGGCTCTTCCAGCGCGTGGTAGCGCTCGCCGTCGACCAGATAACGCCCCTTGCAGAGGGTGGGATAACCGGCGTTTTCACCATCCCGGTAGCGGTCGATCAACACTTCGTTAAGGCGTGATTCCAGGCCCTGCGGCGTTTGCTGCCAGCGCACGAAGCGCGCTGGCGAACAGGCGCCAACGGTATTCGGCGATTCGCCGGTGAGGTAGGAGGAAAGGTAGCAGCGTCCTTCCGCCATAATGCACAGGCTGCCGAAGGCGAAAACCTCCAGCGGCACAGGCGTGTTGCGCGCCAGCTGTTTGACCTGGTGAATCGACAGCACGCGCGGCAGCACCACGCGGGCGATGTCGAAATTGCGATGATAAAACTTCACCGCCTCTTCGTTGGTGGCCGAAGCCTGAACGGAAACGTGACGCTCAATATGCGGGTAACGCTCGGCGGCGTATTCCAGCATCGCGATATCGGCGAGGATTAGCGCATCGGCGCCCAGCTGCGCCGCCATGTCGACCGCGCGTTGCCAGCGGGCATAACCATCAGGATGGGCGAAGGTGTTGATGGCAATATGCAGTTTGCGACGATGCTGATGCACAAAGCTGACGGCTTCCTGCAGTTTCTTTTCGGTGAAATTAAGGCCGGCAAAGTGGCGGGCGTTGGTGTCATCTTTCAGCCCGATATAGACGGCATCGGCGCCGTTTTCGATGGCCGCCTTAAGCGCCGGAAGGTTACCGGCTGGGCAGAGCAGCTCCATAATTTTTCCTGAAAAATGCGGCCCGTCAGGGACGCTGGATGGTTAATGAGCTGGGATTTTAGTTAACCTTCTGGTGACAATTTTTGATTTGAGGCAGTTAAAAGCGTATTGGCGGAATCAATACCAGCGGCCCGGCATCGTGATTTTGTTGATTTACGCCGCTATGTCGTTTATTTGATATGGCACAATAGAGGAACTATTGCATTCATGGAGTAAAGCTTGTGTTGGATAAACTGCGTTCCAAACTGGTTCACTTTGGCCCGTCGATGATGAGCGTGCCGGTTAAGCTGGCGCCATTTGCCCTCAAGCGCCAGGTGCTGGAACAAGTATTAAGCTGGCAATTTCGCCAGGCGCTGGCGGATGGGGAACTGGATTTTCTCGAGGGGCGCTGGTTAAGTATTCATGTGCGCGACATCGGTCTGCTGTGGTATACCTCGGTGGTTGATGGGCGTCTGGTGGTCAGTCCTGCGGCCGAAGCGGACGTCAGCTTCAGCGCCGACGCCAGCGACCTGCTGATGATTGCGGCGCGTAAGCAGGATCCGGATACGCTGTTCTTCCAGCGTCGCCTGGTTATCGAAGGCGATACCGAGCTGGGACTGTATGTAAAAAACCTGATGGATGCCATTGAGCTGGAGCAGATGCCGAAGGCGCTGCGCATCATGCTGCTGCAGCTGGCGGACTTTGTTGAAGCTGGCCTGAAAGGCCCGCAGAAACCTGAACAGACATCGGTAGGTGAGGCATGCTGATTCGAGTAGAGATTGGGATTGATGCGCCGGGAATCGATGCTTTATTGCGTCGTACCTTTGGCGGCGACGTGGAAGCGCAGCTGGTGCACAGTCTACGTGAAGATGGCCTGATCACGCTGGGCGTGGTGGCGACGGATGACGAAGGTCAGGTCGTAGGCTACGTGGCCTTTAGCCCGGTCGCCGTCGAAGGCGAAGAGCTGCAGTGGGTCGGACTAGCTCCGCTGGCGGTCGATGAAAGCTACCGCGGTCAGGGCATCGGGCGTCAGCTGGTCTATGAAGGGCTTGATTCCCTGAACGAGTTTGGCTATGCCGCCGTCGTGACGCTTGGCGATCCGGCGCTCTATGGCCGTCTGGGCTTTGAACCGGCGGCGCGTTTCGATCTGCGCTGCCGCTGGCCCAATAGCGCCGAGGCTTTCCAGGTTCATCGTCTGGCCGATGACGCGCTGAACGGCGTGAGCGGGCTGGTCGAATATAGCGACCACTTTAATCGCTTCTGAGGCTTTCCAGCAGCGCCTCAAATGAACCGTCCCCGGCAACGAGGCGCTCTTTCTGGCGCTTCGTTAGCTGCTTGATACGATATTCAAGACGCAACGCTAGTGAGCGTTCACCAACTTCCTTGCTAAAGGCCAGTTGAAGCTCTCCTTTGCCACGCAGCGCTTTCGCGCCCCTGCCGTCCTGGTGCTGGCAAAAGCGGCGTGCGACATCGGTGGTAATCCCGGTATAGAGGCGATTATCGGCGGTACGAATCAGATAGAGAAACCAGCACACGGTACAGAGATCGCTATGTTAAGGTGTGAGCACCATAACATACTGGAGAGTAAAGATGGATACGCTCGCTGCTATCAGCCGCTGGCTGGGCAAACAGCACGTCGTCACCTGGTGCGTCGCCCGCGATGACGAGCTATGGTGCGCCAACGCCTTTTACGTCTATGACCCGCAGCAGGTCGCATTTTATCTGCTCAGCGATGAAAAAACGCGCCACGGCCAAATGACCGGGGAAGGCGCCAACGTAGCCGGGACGGTCAACGGGCAGCCGAAAACCGTCGCGCTGATCCGCGGCGTGCAGTTTAAAGGCAAAATTCGCCGCCTGGCCGGGGAAGAAGAGGCGGCGATGCGTAAGCGCTACGTTAGCCGTTTTCCGGTGGCCCGCATGCTATCGGCGCCCGTCTGGGAGATTCGACCCGATGAGATCAAGTTCACCGATAACACGCTGGGCTTTGGTAAAAAGCTGCACTGGCTGCGTGAGTCAGGCGCCGAGCAGGCGTAAGGCTTCACGATTAAACGCCGGCAGGTCGTCCGGGGTTCGGCTGGTCACCAGCTGCTCGTTGTCGATAACCACTTCCTGGTCATAGAATTCGCCGCCGGCGTTTTTCACGTCGATAATGATAGGTTTCACGGCCGTCAGCTTACGCCCGCGAATCACATCGGCGCTAATCAACAGCTGCGGACCGTGGCAGATGGCGAAGACCGGTTTGCCGCTGTTGACAAAATCGCGGGTGAAGGTGACAAAGCGTTCGTCGCCGCGCAGCGAGTCCGGTGAATATCCGCCCGGCAGCAGTAAGGCGTCAAAGTCCGCAGGGCTGACGTCATCAATGGCTTTATCGATAACGACTTCGGCTTCCCCTTTTTTCCCTTTTACCTTCTTCCCCGCCTGTTTTTCAATCGTGACCACCTCGTGGCCGGCAAGACGGTAGGCGTCAGCCGGTGAGGTAAATTCTGAATCTTCAAAGTCGTTGGTAATTAATACGGCTATCTTCTTACTCATTCTTCCTCCAGTGTTTCGGTGTGGAATGAGGCATTTCCCTGATGATGATGGATAATTACCTCGTAGAGTATTAAGTCTGGAACATGAGCCGGGGATCGCAAGGCAGAAAAGTCTGCAAAGGAGTTTCGATGAGTCAGGTACTGTTAACGGGGGCGACCGGGTTAGTTGGCGGTCACTTACTACGAATGCTGCTTAACGCGCCGGCGATTAAATCCATTGCCGCGCCCACGCGTCGGCCGCTGGCCGATATCGCCGGCGTATTTAACCCGCACGATCCGCAGCTTACGGATGCCCTGGCGCAGGTGGTCGATCCGATCGATATCGTTTTCTGCTGCCTGGGAACTACCCGCCGGGAAGCGGGGAGCAAAGAGGCGTTTGTGCATGCCGATTATACGCTGGTCATTGATACCGCGCTGGTGGGGAAAAGGCTGGGCGCGCAGCATATGCTGGTGGTCAGCGCGATGGGGGCGAACGCTCATTCGCCCTTTTTCTACAATCGGGTAAAAGGCGAGATGGAAGAGGCGCTGATTGCGCAGCAGTGGCCGCGGTTGACCATTGCTCGCCCGTCCATGCTGATAGGCGAACGGGAAAAGCAGCGGACCAGTGAGACCCTGTTTGCGCCGCTCTTCCGCCTCCTGCCGGGGAACCTGAAATCGATAGACGCGCGGGACGTAGCGAGCGCACTGCTCGCGGAGTCGCTATCGCCAACACATGAAGGCGTACAGATTCTCTCGTCATCGCAGCTTCGTGAGAGAGCGGCGCGGTCAGGGGATTAATAATTTCCAAAATTTCCCTGAAAGCGTAGTATTCATGGCCTCAATTTAACATGACACTCCCTGGGGAATGCTATGGCTGGTCAGTCTTCATCTCAGGCGGCAGCACCGTTTCAATGGTGGAAGCCCGCGCTCTTTTTTCTCGTTGTTATCGTCGGCCTGTGGTTCGTCAAATGGCAGCCCTACTACGGCAAAGCTTTTACCGCCGCCGAGACGCACAGTATCGGTAAATCTATCCTCGCTAACGGTGACGCGAACCCTTTAGCCGCGGCCTGGGATTACGCGCTGGTCTATTTCCTGGCGGTATGGAAAGCGGCGGTATTAGGCGTGCTGCTGGGATCGCTTATTCAGGTGCTGATCCCGCGTGACTGGCTGCTGCGCACGTTGGGGCAGTCGCGCTTTCGCGGCACGCTGCTGGGGGCCGCGTTCTCTCTGCCGGGGATGATGTGTACCTGCTGCGCCGCGCCGGTGGCGGCGGGCATGCGTAAACAGCAGGTCTCCATGGGCGGCGCGCTGGCATTCTGGCTGGGCAATCCGCTGCTCAACCCGGCGACGCTGGTATTCATGGGCTTTGTGCTGGGCTGGCAGTTCGCGCTGATTCGCCTGCTGGCCGGACTGGCGACCGTACTGGTGGTCGCCACGCTGGTGCAGAAATGGGTGAAAGAAGCGGCGACGCAGCCCGCAGATGTGCCTGAATTGCCGGCGGAAACCGCGCAGGGCGGCTTCTTCAGCCGCTGGCTACGCGCGCTGTGGACGCTGTTCTGGAATACCATCCCGGTTTATATTCTGGCGGTTCTGGTGCTGGGCGCCGCGCGGGTGTGGCTATTCCCTCACGCCGATGGCGTGGTGGATAATACGCTGTTCTGGGTGATTGCCATGGCGATTGCCGGCTGCCTGTTTGTCATACCGACGGCGGCGGAGATCCCGATTGTGCAGACCATGATGCTGGCTGGAATGGGCGTGGCGCCCGCGCTGGCGCTGCTGATTACGCTGCCTGCCGTTAGCGTACCGTCACTGATTATGCTGCGTAAAGCGTTCCCGGCGAAGGCGCTGTGGCTGACCGGCGGGCTGGTGGCGCTGTGCGGCGCGGTAGCAGGCGGGTTGGCTTTAATCTGATATTTCCCGGGTTGCAGCGTAAACGCCTTACCCAGGCTACGGGTTCGCCGTCGGCTGTGGGCCGGTAGCCCGGACAGGCGAGCAGCGCCGCCTCCGGGATAAAGGGGCAGAGGGCGGCGTCAGCTAAAAGAGTTGCGGGATCTACAAATGCAGACCGCGTGGCTTTGTCGCCCGGCTCAGCGTAGCGCAAGCCGGGAGGCAGAACGCTTACTTGATATAGGTAAAGGCGGTGGTCACGCGAGACACGCCGCTCACCCGGCTGGCGATATCCGCCGCCGCGCGTCCTTCACGGTCGGTGACCAGACCCATCAGGAACACTTCGCCGTTTTCGGTTGTCACCTTCACGTTGGAGGATTTCACCTGGTCGGTACCCAGCAGCTGAGAGCGGACTTTGGTGGTGATCCAGGTATCCGAAGACGCGGTGCCTAAGCCGATCGGCTGGCCCTGACGCACTTCGTTAAACACTTCCGTTGTCCCTTCTACGCCCATAGCGATTTGCTTCGCGCGCGCGGAGAGATCGGAGGTTGGAGACTGCCCGGTCAGCAGGACTTTACCCTGGTAGGCGGTCACGTTGATACGGGCCTGTTTCTTGATTTGTTCATCTTTCGACAGCGCGCTGTTGACGCGCAGCTCCAGCGTGCTGTCGTCCACCTGAGTACCTACCGTACGCGGGTCCGTCGCGGCTTTAGTGCCGACTGCTGCCGTTCCGACTACCGCGGCAGCAACGCATCCCTGAAGCAGTAGCGCAGACAGCAGAATGGCGAGGGGCGAGAGAGCCTTCATGTGTTCTCCTTAATCGTCCTGGTGTGGAAAAAGCGTGTTATCGATCAAATCGCACAGACAGTTGACGGTGAGCATGTGCATTTCCTGAATTCGCGCGCTGCGATGTGAGGGAATGCGGATTTCGACGTCCTGCTGCCCTAACAGGCCAGCCAGTTCACCGCCGTCATAACCGGTTAACGCCACGATAGTCATATCGCGGGTGACCGCCGCTTCCACGGCTTTCACAATGTCCCGGCTGTTGCCGCGCGTAGAAATCGCCAGCAGCACGTCGCCGGCGTGTCCCAACGCACGCACCTGCTTAGCATAGATTTCGTCATGCAGGCGATCGTTGGCAATTGCGGTTAAGACCACATTATCGGTATTTAGTGCAATGGCGGGTAAACCAGGACGCTCTGTTTCAAAACGATTAATCATACTGGCAGCAAAATGCTGTGCGTTGGCGGCGGAAGTGCCATTACCACAACAGAGGATTTTGTTGCCGTTCAGCAGCGACTGAACGAGCGTCATCGCCGCACGGGAGATGGCGTCCGGGAGTGCTTCCGCTGCTGCAATTTGGGTTTGAATGCTTTCGGTGAAGCAGGCTTTGATTCTGTCGAGCACGGGATCCCTTAATTCATTTACGCTATTCGCCAAAGGCGTTTTTTAGCCACTGGATGTCGTTTCCGGTGAAGGCTACCACATCGAAACGGCAATCCACAGTCTCAAAGCTCCCATTCTGTCGGCAGAGCCACAGACGCGCGGCTTTGAGCAGTCGTTGTTGCTTTTGCGGCGTGACGCTGGAGGCGGCATCGCCGTAGTTTACGGTGCGACGATAGCGCACTTCGACAAACACGGTAACGCTGCCGTCGCGCATAATGAGGTCAATCTCGCCGCCGCGCTCGCGGACGTTGGCGGCGATAAAATGCAGACCCTGGCTCTCCAGCCAGCGGCGCGCCTGGATTTCCCAGGCGTCGCCGGTCTGTTTACTTAGTTGGCCGCGACGATTTGCCCACCCTGGTATTTGAGCCATGACAGTTTCCTGTTGATCACGCAATCCTGCGTGGCCGTAAGATCGCCGGTATTGCCGTTCAGCTCAAAGCCGGGAACCTGGCGCATCTGCGAGAAATGGTTGGCCAGTGACCAGGCGTCGGCGCCCATGGCGTACAGACGCGCCAGCGAGTAATCGTTACGAACGGCCGCCAGCGCCTGCTGCTGCAGGGCAGGGTTACTTCCCGCCAGCATCGGGATCTCGCTATATTGCAGGCCTTCCATTTCCAGGCGGAAGTCCGGGCCGGAAGTCCCCTGGGCGCTGCGGGAGCTGGCGTACAACGTCACACCGCTCTGGCTACCGTTACGCAGTGCGATCATCGGCTTGATGTAGGCAATTTGTTCTGGCGTGGCCAGGATATACGCGGCGTCGACGCCGCCGGTGCTGCTGACCGGCACATCGCTCGGGCTGCCCAGGGCGCTGTCCTGACCTGACGGCAGGGTTGAGACCGGCGTACCGCTTAATGAAATACCGCTGTTAACGCTGCCGCGCAGCTCGGCGGTGGAGCCCAGGCGCTGTTGCAGCACCGTACCGCCACCCAGCTTCAGCCACTCGTTGGCGAAGGCGGTAACTACCCGATCGCCCAGCGCGCCGCGCGGCACCAGCAGCAGCGGAGTCTGTTTACCCTGATCGTGTATGTGGTGCGCCGCGTCGCGAGCTTCGTCTTCCGGAGAGAGGGCGAAATAGCAGATATTGGCCCGGCTTTCGATTTTCTCCGGCTGGTTGAGCGCCAGCACGTTCAGCGAGGTATTGCTCTTGATGACTTGTTCGACGTTATCTTTCAGCAGCGGGCCGACGACGATGGTTGCGCCGTCCTGCTGCACCTGGGCCAGCAGCTGGCTCATTGGCTGAGTGGTCGTGTCGTAGATTTTCAGTTCTGCCGAAGGGTTGGCTGGCGTTGCGGCGACCGCCTGAGCCTGTGGCGCTTCCGCCGGCTGGCTGGTGGCCTCCGGCGTCGGGGCTTGTACTGCCGCCGGCGCGGTGACCGGCGCCGCGGGTTGCGCCTGGTCGGCCGCTGGCGTCTGTACCGGGGGCTGGGCGTTATTGGTCGTCGTCAGATCGGTGACCTCCGCCTGCGATGGGCTGACCACCGCGCTTTCGGCAACATTCGCCGCCTGGGCGACCTGGGCGGGCACCGCGCTTCCTGCAACGGCAGGCGCGCCGTTCTTCGCCGCTTCAAAGCCCTGCTGGATGGTGCGGCCAAAAATCGCCGCCTGGCCGTTTAACGGCAGCAGCAGGGCGATTTTATTGGTCGATGCGGCCTGGTAGTTCTGCATATTCACTAACTGCGTCGGCAGCATTTTCGCCCCCGGGTTTTGCGGGTAGCGGGTCTGCCAGTCTTTCACCCCCGCCTTGAGCATCGTCGGGTCGTTGCGGTTATCAAACCACATGCGCTGCAGATCCAGCCAGCCCTGCAGGACGTTCTCGTCGGCGTTAATGACCAGCGCGTTGGCCTGATCTTTGGTCATGGCGGTGAGCGCTTTCCAGGTCGCGTCGATGTTTTTCTGCTTTTGCGCAGGCAGGCTTAACAGCGGCTGCTGGGCAATCAGGGCCCGCAGCAGGTTCAGCGAGGGTTGACCCTGGCTGGCGTCAATTTGCGCCTGCCAGTAGCGGGGCTGCTGATTCTGCTCAAGGCTTGCCGGGTCGAGCTTGCTGAGCAGCGTCTGCGCGCCCTGGAAATCGTTCTGCGCCAGCTTCACTTCAACCGCCAGCAGCGACCTTTCGCGACTTTGCGCGGCGTTGAGGTTAGACGGCAACTGATTGAACAGATCGACCGCCTGCGGTTTCTTACCTTCCTTCAGCAGTGCACGAATGGCGAGTAATTGCCAGTTGGTCTTGCTATCATTCGCGCTTTGCTGCATCTGTTGCAGATAGTAACTGGAGTCTGCCTGGGCCGTACCCTGCAAATACGCCGTGCTTTGGTCCGGGGTATGGGTACCGCAGCCGGCAAAGATCAGAGCGGCCAGCAGTACGGGCAGACAACGCACGGGTTTAGAACGAAGAAATGTTGACGGTACCATATGTGTCCAGTGATATTTTTTTGGCTCAATGCTCAATATTAATTCGGCAATACGGACGAGACAATGAAACAACACGAATCAGCAGATAATTCTCAGGGACAGCTCTTTATTGTGCCCACTCCGATAGGGAATCTGTCTGATATCACGCAGCGCGCGCTGGAAGTGCTGCAAGCCGTTGATTTAGTTGCGGCGGAAGATACCCGCCATACCGGTTTGCTGCTGCAGCATTTTGCGATCAATGCCCGTTTATTCGCGCTTCACGACCACAACGAGCAGCAAAAGGCGGAAACGCTGGTCGCGAAGCTTAAAGCGGGGCAAAACATCGCGCTGGTTTCCGACGCCGGAACGCCGCTGATTAACGACCCCGGCTATCATCTGGTGCGCACCTGCCGCGAGGCCAATATCCGCGTGGTGCCGCTGCCCGGACCCTGTGCGGCGATTGCGGCGCTGAGCGCAGCCGGCCTGCCTTCGGATCGTTTTTGCTATGAAGGCTTTTTACCCGCCAAATCCAAAGGCCGTCGCGATACGCTGAAGGCGCTGGAAGAAGAGCCGCGGACGATTATTTTTTATGAATCCACCCACCGCCTGCTGGAAAGCCTGGAAGATATTTGTACCGTGCTGGGCGAGTCCCGCTACGTGGTGCTGGCGCGCGAGCTGACCAAAACCTGGGAATCGATTCACGGAGCGCCGATCGGCGAGCTGCTGGCGTGGGTGAAAGAGGACGAAAATCGCCGTAAAGGCGAGATGGTGCTGATCGTAGAAGGTTTTAAAGCGCAGGAAGAGGCGCTGCCGGCGGTAGCGCTGCGTACGCTGGCCCTGCTGCAGGCCGAGCTGCCGCTGAAAAAAGCCGCCGCGCTGGCCGCGGAAATCCACGGCGTGAAGAAAAATGCGCTGTATAAGTATGCTCTGGAGCAGCAGGGAGACTAACCTCATGAGTCATTACCAGCCGCCGTTTAGCATTACTCCTGCCATTCTCAATCTGGTTGTTGAGATTGGTGAGCTGTTAGGGCACTGGTCGGCTCAAACGGGACGAGCCTCCCCCCTTCTGCGAAAAGAGAATCGTATTCGTACGATTCAGGCGTCGCTGGCGATAGAGCATAACAGCCTGAGTACCGATCAGGTCACTGCGCTAGTGGAGGGTAAACGTGTTCTTGCGCCAGCAAAAGATATTCAGGAAGTGAGAAACGCTATTCTGGCATATGAAAAAATGCCTGCATGGAAAAGCCACCGGTTAACCGATCTTTTGACCGCCCACCGGACGCTGATGATAGGGCTGGTTGATAACCCTGGCCAGCTGCGTGACGGAGATGTAGGGATCTACCGGGATACCCGACTGGTTCATATGGCTCCCCCCGCCTCTCAGGTCGAGCGTTTGATAAACGAGTTGCTGCTATGGCTGAAAGTCACTGACATTCATCCGCTTATCGCTGGAGCTGTCTTCCACTACGAATTTGAGTTTATCCATCCATTTGCCGATGGTAATGGCCGAATGGGACGCCTGTGGCAAACCTTAATTCTTAGCCAGTGGCGCGCGGAGCTTGCCTGGCTACCAGTTGAAACGTTGATGCATTATCAGCAGGAGCGCTATTACCAGGTTTTAGGGATGTGTGATAGCCAGAGTGACAGCACGCCGTTTATTGAATTTATGCTGGAAAATATGGTTATCGCGTTGAAAGATGGCATGGGACAAACCGCTTCTCTGTCGGAAGAAATGTCGGAAAAAATGTCGGAAGAAAAAGTGGAAATGCTGGCTGCCGTTGAGGAACGGATCCTCAAGCTTTTGTCCAAAGAACCCACGCGTACCGCGAAAGACATGGCTCAGGAAATGGATGTTTCTGCCAGAACCGTTGAGCGGTATCTGAAGACGCTGCAGCAAAAGGGAAGATTACAGCGGACCGGCGCAAAAAAAAGGGGAGCCTGGCGCATTCTTTAGCGGGTTATCAGCGTACAAAACGTGATGGTCAATAGGGCAGATGTCACCGCATCTGCCTTATTTTCTATACGATGTGTAACTCAATCCGGGTACTTTTTAATGCCTTCCGATACTCATCGTTTATTCCGCTGTCGGTAATGACGCAGTTTATTTTCTCCATCGGCAGAACCTGGTTGAACCCGCGACGATTAAATTTGCTGGCATCCAGCACTGCTACCACCTTATGCGCCGCGGCGGCCATGACGCCGCTGATGGAGTAGCCTTCGTTGAAGGTCGTGATGCCGTTGGTGGTGTCGATACCGTCCGCGCCGACGAACATCAAATCGGCACTGATACCCTGAAGCGAGCGTTCAGCGATGGTGCCGTGCATCGAGTGCGTTTTATGGCGCACGGTGCCACCGCACACGACCAGCGTGATATCTTTGTTTTCTGATAGCGTAAACGCCGCGGGCAGACTGTTGGTAATTACCGTAATATTGGTCATACGTACCAGCGCCTCGGCAATCAGCAGAGTAGTGCTGCCGCTATCCAGGATCACCGTCATGCCTTCGCTAATCATCGCTACCGCCGCCTGAGCGATCCGCTTTTTCGGATCGCTGGCCAGCTGATAACGGTCTTCAAGTACCACTTCCAGATTATCTCCTTCGGTCAAATTACTGCCAGGCCTTGCGGCGCCGCCATGAAAGCGGGTGAGTAACCCCTTTTCCTCCAGCAAACGGAGATCGGCCCGAATAGTCACTTCGGAGATGCCAAAGAGATTCGAAAGGTCCAGTACCAATACGCTACCCTGCGCATTAACCATTTCGACGATTTTGTTCCTTCGCTCAAATGAGTTCATATTAATTTGCCTGATAATTAACTGATCTTAGTGTAATCGAAGGGTAATGAAAGTTGAACGATAATTTTCGAAAGGTTATGTGAGCCAGCTCTGATTGCTGGCTCAGTCGATCAGGAAAGTTTTAGCAGAATTTTCCCCTGCATCGGCGCGCCGTTCAGCGCCTGAACTTCGCGGGCAAAGCTTTCTGCATTGCCGATATGGGCGATAAGCGGAACAAGCTGAATGCGTTTTTCCGTCAGCAGGCGAACCGCCGTTTGCCACTCTTCTCCCGGCCACGGACCTGAGTAGTTCATCCAACTGCCGACGATAGTCAGCTCTTTACGCAGAATCTGGCCAAAGGTGGCGGAGAGCAGCGTCAAATCGTGGTGCAGCGTGCCCACCAGCGCCAGCTGCGCTCGCGGTCCGGCGACCTCAATACCCAGCGCCACGGTTTGCGGCGTACCGGCGGTTTCCAGCACCAATTGGTCGAACTGAATCTCTTCCAGCGCCGTTTGAATCTCTTTGCTGCTCATCTCTTTACTGTTAAAGACGTACGTTGCGCCGAGCGTTTTTGCCAGCGCCAGCCTCTGCGGATTGATATCGATTGCCGTAATGCTTTTGGCGCCCAGTTCGCGGGCGCACTGCAGCGCCAGCAGACCAATCGTGCCTGCGCCAATAATAATGACGTTTTTTCCTTCGCAGCCCTGAGCCAGATGGAAGGCGTGCAGGCCGACGGTCATCGGTTCAATAAACGCGCCGTCATCAATCGGCATCCGATCCGGCAGACGGAACAGATTGGCGCGCTTAACCACCACATACTCCGCATTGCCGCCTTCGCTACGCGAACCGACAAACTGGTACTGCTTGCAAAGAGAGAAATATTCACGCTGGCACTGCGGGCAGTTAAAGCAGGGAAGCAGAGGCACGCAGGCCACTGCGTCGCCAGGCTGCAGATCGGTCACCGCGGAGCCGTAAGATTCAACGTAACCGCTGAACTCATGACCCAGGGTGATGGGGTAGTAGTGTGCGCCTTTGGCGAAGATGCGCGGAATATCAGAACCGCACAATCCGGAGCTGACGACTTTGACCAGGACATCGTTTTCCGTTTGCAGAGTCGGTATCGGGCGTTCTTCAACACGCACTGTCCCCTCAGCATGGATTACCACTGATTGCATATAATTCTCCAGAAATGTCCGGGGGAGCGGATGCTCCCCTTGAGGTTAAGAAATGCTTGGGCTTTGTTGCGCGGTGGCCGCTTTCTCTGCGGCGGCAAAGTTGCGAGCCCGGCGCCACGTCAGCAGCACGCCGGCAACATAGATGACACCGATAACCGCAAAACCCACCACGTTTTGCCAGGTGAAGAGCTGAATGAGTAGCCAGGTAATCGGCGAACCACCCTGGTCCATGGAGGCCACAAGGCCTCCCGCCTTCAGAGCGCCAGCGTTAGCCGCCAGTTGGGTATGCAGGCCGATGGTTTGCGTCGCAATCCATAGCGTGATCCCCATCAGGATGATCCCGGAAATTAGCGTACGGAACAGGTTCCCCTGGTGCACTGCAACCGCCATGGCGACGAAGAATCCAATGGTTGCGAGGTCGCCGAACGGCAGGACCTGGTTGCCTGGCACCAAGACCGCGATCAGAATACTGAGCGGAATAAAGATCAGACTGGCGGACACGACCGAGGTATGGCCAAGCAGCAGCGCAGGATCGAGGCCAATCAGGAAATCCTGGCCGCCGAATTTTGCCTGAAGGCGTTTACGCGCCTGTTTGGCAATCGGGTTCAGGCCGTCCATGATAGGTTTGATAACGCGCGGCATCAGCAGCATTACGGCGGCGGTTTTCACCGCCAGCTGGAGGATACCCTTCAGGTCGTAGCCCGCCAGCGCGCCGATGACCAGACCCATCACGAAACCAACGGTGACCGGCTCGCCGAACGGGCCGAAGCGCTTCTGGATATCGTCAGCGCTGAAGTGAATGCGGTTCAGGCCGGGGATTTTCTCAATAATCGTATCGACCAGCACGGCTATTGGCCCTAGATACGCCGAGCTACCGTGCGGAATAGCGATACCCTCAAGGCCGAAAAAGTCGCGGGTATCCTTCGCAAACCAGTCGCCGAGCTTGTAGACGAAAGCCGCATGTACCACCACGCCGAGAATACCGATCCAGTAAGAGCCGGTGGCGATATGCAGCATTGCGCCGGTAAAGGTCATATGCCAAATGTTCCAGATATCGACGTTCACAACGCGAGTCATCCGGGTCACCAGCATGAAGATGTTGACTGCGATAGCGATAGGAATCGCCACCAGTGCGATTTGCGATGCCCAGGTCATCGGCGACGACCCTGGCCAACCAATATCAATCACGTGCAGGTTAATCTGGAAATGCTCCGCCATCGCTTTCGCCGCCGGGCCGATAGAGTCGAGCATCAGTCCGATGACCAGGCCGATACCGACGAAACCAATCCCGATATGAAGGCCTGATTTAAAACAGTCCCCGAGCTTCATCCCCAGTATTTTGGAGAAGATGATGATCACGATCGGCAGCATCACCGTTGGACCAAGATCGAGGATATAACGCATGATTTCGCTAAACATGAGCGTTACTCCGTCAGGATGTTCAGGATTTTTTGCTGCAGCTCTTCAATACCTACGCCGGATATGAAAGGCATACCGTGAACCACTGGAATATCGCCAAAGGTTCTGTCGACCCGGGCGGTGGTGCAGATGAGGTGCGCGCCGTCCATATAGGTTTCGATTTCATTCACCCGACACTGCACCAGGTCCAGTTCAATGCTATGGTCCGTGCACAGATCTTTGATCTCTTCTGCGGCCATGGTCGAGGTGGCGACAGCGCCTCCACAGGCGACAATTACTTTACGTTTCATAGTGTACCCCTTTTATTATCAGTCTGTTATAAAGCCTGAACGCTGGGTTCTGACTCAAGGATAGAGTGCCGAAACAGCTCGGGCAGCTGCTCTTGCGAGGCAGCCAATAATGCTTCAAGCGTGGTCGGATTCTGTAGCTCACTAAATAACCGGCGCAGCAGCTGCAGCTGTGCGGTCGGATTTTCTACAATCAGCGCGATGATTAACGAAACGTCGATTTCTCCGTCGTCGTCAGCGCGTTGAAAAGGGACCGGATTGTCCGGGCGAATCAGATAGATAGCCGGAGACTTTGCATGTACTGCCTCGCAGTGGGGAATAGCGACCGCGTGCTGCTCCAGCGCAATGCCGGTTGGGAAAGTTGCTTCTCGTTCGAGCAGCGCCAGTGGGTAGCTATCGTGCACGACGCCGCGCGCCAGCATCTCTTCGCCAATATGCTCCAACGCCTGCTGGCTGGAGCTAAAATGAATGCCGGTACGAACAAACAATTGACTCATAAATCCTCTTTACTCAGGCGATTTCAGATGAACAGCCGTAACGGTAAGCTCGCAGCACATCCTGAATCTTGTCGAGGATGAGGTCGTGCGGCACGGCGGCAAGTTCGTTTAACGACAGTCGTTCAAACTGCACGGGCATATACTGGCTGATAAGGCCCAGCGGTAGCTTAGTTTCGGTCAGGTTTGCAATTAACTTTTCCACGCTCTGGCGAATACGTGGATGCGGCCAGTAGTAGCGAATGCGGTCGGACAGGCTGAAGTGAATATCCACCATTGCCTGGCTCCAGGTCGGGCGGTAGTACTTTTTCCAGTAGCCCGGCTCGTTAAGCATCACTTCATCAATCACTTCCATTACGCGGCTGCGGGACTCCGGAGCGACCAGCTCATTTTCCATTTGCGCGAGGGCAAAAATGGCTTCACGCAGCGCGAAGGTCAGCGCCGGGCCCACTTTCAGGATGGCGTAATGGTCGCGCACCAGTGCCCGGTAGGCCTGACGAGACTGGTAATCAGTTGAGTGCGCTTCGTAGACCATCGGCGTGCCTTCGATCCACGCGGAGAGCGCTTTGGCGGCCTCCGGCTGGTAATGAATAATTTGCGTATGGTCGAACTCAACGCCGGGCTGCACCACGATAGCAATGACGCGCTCCAGCGCTGCGTTAAGACCCAGTTTGCGGAAGGCGGCTTCATGGGTTTCCAGCGTTGCCGCCGCATCCTGGGCGCGGGTCACGTGGACGCTGCCGATGGTGCTGGCTTCGCCGCCGGGAACCGGAACCTCGGTGCCGATGACATAGGTCAGATGGCGTTTCTGTTCGTCGGTTGCCGTCTCTTCCGCGGCCTGGCACAGGCGAGCGGCACGTTCGGCGACGATGGCCGGGTCCAGCGGTACCGGATCGTCAGCGCAGGACATGGAGGCATCGAGATGGATTTT
Source organism: Klebsiella sp. M5al (assembly GCF_002090195.1). Lineage (NCBI taxonomy): Bacteria > Pseudomonadati > Pseudomonadota > Gammaproteobacteria > Enterobacterales > Enterobacteriaceae > Klebsiella > Klebsiella sp. M5al. The sequence continues at coordinate 5,184,381 of NZ_CP020657.1, read as the reverse complement.
GCTGAAGCCCGCGGCGACGTAGGCTTTAATCAGATCGACCGATTTCTCCATCGCTTCGGCGGCGGGTTCGCCCTGCCAGCAGTTCGGCCCGAGATGGTCGCCGCCGAGAATAATACGCTCTGACGGGAAACCGACTTCGCGGGCAATTTTATTCACGAAATCACGAAAGTCCGCAGGCTGCATTCCGGTGTAGCCGCCAAACTGGTTAACCTGATTAGAGGTTGCTTCGATAAGAACCTTGTTGTTGGTATGCAGATCGAAACGTAGCGCGGCTTCGATAACCAGCGGATGCGCGGAACAAACTGAGCAGATGCCGATGTGTTCGCCAGCTTTGTGGCGGGAAATAATATCTTTCATTTCAATCCTCCGTTTTCTTTCGAATATATTCGTTATGTTTTGTTTTGCTCGCAAGCTCCTTTGTTTTGATTTGTGATTAATCTCGAAAAAAAGAAAGATAAAACGTAATGTTTCGAAAATTAAAGATAAAAAAACGCTCTGGCGATAACGGCAGAGCGTTTTTAATTTATTGAAATTTAACTAAATATTCTTGAAAGCCAGCTCCGTTTAGGCTTTTCTGCTGGCTGAACGACCTGCTGCGGCTGTGCGGCAATTTCGCCTAATCCGGCATTAAAGGCCGTACCGATAGCCTCCAGCGCCTGATGGGCATCTTCCCCGCTGGCCATAAAATGCAGCCGATGCCCCTGCTTTGCGCCGAGAGAAACGACCCGCATCAGATTTTTGGCGTCAACAATAGCGGAACGGGTGTCGAGATTTTCCACCCGAATTTGCGATCGCCACTGCTTCACCGCTTTCACCAGGACCGCGCTTGGCCGCGCGTGCAGTCCGTGGGGATTGCGTAGGGTAAACGTCGCCTCTTCATCGAACACCGGAGGCGGTTCCATATCTTCCCCTTCGGCAGGAAAGATATTTCCGGCCAGAATCTCCAGCACCGCCTGCGGACTCTCGGTGCGCGAGAGCGCTTCAGGTACGCGCTCGTCGCTCATGGCATGGGTAAGCTGGCGTAGAATATCGAGGTGTTCGCTATCCTGTGCGGCGATACCCACAATCAGATAAGCCGTTTGTTGCTCTCCCCAATCTACCCCCTGCGGGCAGGCCAGCACTTTCACTCCGGTTTTCAGTACCGCATCGCGACTCTGCGGCGTGCCGTGAGGAATGGCGATACCGTTGCCAAGGTACGTGCTGATTTGCCCTTCGCGATCGCGCATACCGTTCAGATAAGCGGCCGTGGTATGCCCGGCTTCGGTTAATCTGCCAACGACGCGTTGCAGCGCTTCATCTTTCGTTTTAATCTCGCGATCGAAATGGATATCTGCGCAACTCAGTTGCATAAATAGCTCCTTATTTAATGGCACCGGCAAGCGTTGTCGCTTCCTGGTTCCGTTTTTGCCATAGCCTCCAGCATCCCAGCATGACCGCGCCGCAGGCGGAACCGGCGAGAATACACAGTACCCACATCAGCGGTTTGCTTACCAGCGGCAGGATCAGGAAGCCGCCGTGCGGAGCAGGAACCTGGATTTGCAGGCTATAGCTGAGAACCGCAGAGATGGAAGAGGCGATCATCATCATAGGGATGACGCGTAAAGGATCTTTCGCGGCGAACGGAATAGCGCCTTCAGTAATATGGGTACAGCCGAGGATATAGTTAACCATTCCGGCGGCGCGCTCTTCTTCACTGAAGCCTTTCGGGAAGAAGGTAGTCGCCAGCGCGATAACCAGCGGCGGCGTGATGCAGGCGGCGGAAACCCCGGCCATAAAGAAGTAGTTACCCTGGCCAAGCAGCAGCGTACCGGTGACGTAGGCGGCTTTATTCACCGGGCCGCCAAAGTCGAAGGAGCACATCGCGCCTACCACAATACCCAGCAGAATTGGGTTTGCTTCCTGCAATGAGCTCAGCCAGTTCATCATCGCGTTGTTGATAGCGGCGACGGGTTGACCCAGCAGCACCATCATCACGCCAATCACCAGTACGCCAACGAGCGGCATAATGAAGATCGATTTCAGCCCTTCATACTGGCGCGGCAGGCCGTTGAGCATATTGCGGATCAGCAGCATAAAATAACCGGCGGCGAAACCGGCGATAATCCCGCCGAGAAAGCCTGCGCCGGTTGCGTTGGCTAATAGCCCACCGACAAAGCCCGCGACCATACCGGGACGCCCGGAAATAGACCAGGCAATATAAGCGGTGAAAATCGGCACCATGATTGAGAAAGCCTGTTGACCCACTTTCATTAGCGTGGCGGCGATAACGTTATATTGCGGCGAGTTTGGATCGGCGGAGTAGATGCCCCACAGGAAGGAGATGGCAATCAAAATCCCTCCGGCGACAACAAACGGCAGCATGTTAGAGACGCCGCTCATCAGGTGCTTATATACCTGGCGCCCGAAAGACTCCCGCTCGTATTTCTCCGTTGAATCGTCGGAGGCAGAAATACCCTGACGACGCGCCGCCTGGCCGCTGATAAATTTATTAATTAAGTCGGCCGGATGGTGAATGGCTTCTTTAACCGGAACTTCAATGACCGGCAGACCATTAAATCGCTCGGCGTTAACGTCTTTATCAGCGGCAATAATAACGCCATAAATATCTTTTAAATCCGCGGGCGTAATCGCATTTTCAACACCTGAAGCGCCGTTGGTTTCGACTTTAATTTCAATATTTAATTTCTTTGCTGCGGTTTTTAAGGCCTCTTCAGCCATAAAAGTATGCGCAATACCCGTAGGGCAACCGGTAACTGCAATGATTTTTTTCATAATCGGACCTTTATAATTGGACGACCTGAATTTGCTGTAATAATTCTTCTGTGCGTTGTAATTTTCCTAATCCGGCGGAGCCGGCGACGTCGGCGCCGGTCGCACTGGCTAGTGCCAGGGCGTGAGCAACATCTTCTTTATTAAGCCATTTACTAAGAAAAGCGCCCAGGGCGGCATCACCGGCGCAGGCGGAGCTGACCAGCGCAATTTTCGGTGCGGAGCAAAACCACACGCCTTCGCCATCAGAAAAGTAGAGTCCTTCCGCCCCCATCGTCAGCAGCACGTTGCGAGCGCCCAGCTGATGCAGGGTACGCATTGCCTCGCGTACCTGCTGGTGGTTGCTGACGTCGAGACCAAAGATTTCCCGCAGCTCGTCATCATTGGGTTTGATCAACAAAGGCCGTAATTCAAGCAGCTGGCGCAGGACCGGATGGCTGATATCGAGGATAACTTCACACCTTTTCTGCTGGCATAATTCAATAATTTCAGCATAAAATCGGCTTTCAATCCCCGGGGGCAGGCTGCCGCTGATCGCTAAATAATCACCAGAGGCGACGCATTGCAGATGATGAATAACCTGCTGTTTACACTCATCATCAATTTTTGCTCCAGGATTAACGAGCTTATATTCCTCAGCGCCGTCATTAATAAAAATATTAATTCTGGTTGGCTCAGAGACCCATGCCGGCGTCACTTTAATTTTTTTCTGACGTAACTCTTCCACAATATAACGGCCAGTGAAACCACCGAAAATACCTATAATGTGAGTGGGCTGCTGATAATGATTTAATATCAGCGATACGTTCACTCCTTTACCATTTGGGCAATATTCCGTGTGTCGGGTTCGGTTCACTGCCGACGGCTTCAGCGGATCGCAAAAGATATTCATATCGATTGCCGTATTGAGTGTCAGGGTATGGATCACGACATTGCTCCTTCGATCCGAAAATTACAGTTGTCCTTCACAGCCGCAAACGTGAATGACTTTGCGTACGACATCCTTCATCGCCGCTTTGGCCGGTTTCATGTAATGACGCGGATCGTTAGCGTCCGGATTTTCCTCGAAATAGTGCTTCAGGGCATCGGAGAAAGCGATTTTCAGTTCGGTGGCGACGTTGACCTTGCACACGCCCAGCGAAATTGCCCGACGGATGTCGCTATCGGGCAGGCCTGACGCGCCATGAAGAACCAGAGGAACGTCAACGCGATCGCGAATGGCGGCAAGGCGGTCAAAATCGAGTTTAGGTTCCGCAGCGTACAAGCCGTGCGCTGTACCGATAGCCACCGCCAGGGAGTCGATGCCGGTGCGGGCGACAAATTCGCGCGCCTGTTCCGGGTTGGTATACAGCGCATCTTTTGCATCAACCACCAAATCATCTTCCACACCGCCCAGGCGGCCAAGCTCGGCTTCGACGCTGGCATCATAGCGGTGGCTCAGTTCAACCACACTCTTGACTAACGCGACGTTTTCTTCAAAAGGCGAATGCGATCCGTCGATCATGACCGAGCGGATACCGGCCTGTACTTTGCGCGTGATATCGGCCAGATCTTCATGGTGATCGAGGTGGACTGCTAAAGGAAGATCCCAGATCTTAGCCAGATCGCGAGCGATCGCTACTACGTTACCGGTTCCTGCATAGCTGTAAGTTCCCGGGGTGCCGGCAAGAATCAGGGGAGAACGCAGCTCGGCAGCCGTCTCTACCACCACCTGCATCGTTTCCAGGTTGTGGATATTAAAGGCAGGAACGGCATAGCCGAGGCGTTGAGCTTTCAACAGCATATTTTTACTGGAGATAATGAACATTCTTACTCCTTTACTTTTATATTGTAAGTTTGTTTTCGCATATAACCTTCGTTTTGAAAGTAATGTAGCGATCGACCCGCGTTTTTGTTGTGATCAACCGCACACATCAGCGATATTTTTTTATAAATGAAAGTTATTCTGTCTTGTTTGTTTTCTTTTTTAAAATTATATTAAGAAGTGAGGTTGATTGTAAGTTTCTGAATTAAATGATTTTAATTTGGTATCAAACCCATATGGACGGCCTTACGTTTGACAATGTGGCGGGGAAATTTAAAAATGAAAGTTATTCTGGGAGAAAATAAGAAGGCACAACACTGTGGCAAAACCGTCAACAAGTCTGCTGAAAAGGCGCCTGGACATCGCGGAGATCGTGCGTAAGAACGGAGAGATCAAAGTCGACGATCTGGCTGAAATGCTGGCTGTTTCCGGGGTAACGATTCGTAACGATCTTAACTACCTTGAACAGCAGGGCTACCTGAAGCGCTCTTTTGGCGGCGCAATATACACTTCCCAGGCAGGGACGCCGGTTGCCCTGGTTCAGGAGGCGCCGGTTGTCACCGATAAAGCGCTGGAGACCGAAATGGCTCGCCAGATCGCCGCGCAGATCGAAGATAGTGAAACGCTATTCCTGGGTCAGGGCTCGATATTACGTAAAGTGATCCCCTTCCTTGCCGGTTATGACGAGCTGTGTCTACTGTTGAACGACCTGGCGCATGTGCCGCTGGCGCAGGAGTTTCTGAATGGCGAAACCGTGCTGCTCGGCGGCGTACTAGGGAGCAGCGGCAAAATAGTCGAAGGCGATCTGGCGTTAAGCGCGCTGGGTCATTATCGCCCCTCGCGAGCGCTGATAGCTGTCGATCATATTGCTGAGGATGGCACTTTAAGCGTCAGGCAGGAAGCCAGCGCCCGCCTGTTGAGCGAAGCGGTGTCGCAAAGCGAGAGGGTGATCGCGGTAGCCGCACATCGTCCGGTCTATGGCGATAAGCGTTACGCGATTGGCGAGTTGCAGCAACTTAGCGGCATCGTTACGCCGCAGGTGGTTGCCGCGGAGTATCACGCCCGCCTTCTTGCTGCCGGACTGACGAATAGCTATACCAATAACGAGTGCCTGACATGGCTCAACCCTGCTTTGCAAAAGGCAAAGTAAAGGAGCGATGATGAACGTGACCATTTGCACCATTGGCGAACTACTGGTGGAGTTTCTGGCAAAAGAAGAGAGCCAGGGTTTTTCTCGTCCGGGAGAGTTTTGGGGGCCATATCCCAGCGGCGCGCCAGCAATTTTCGCCGATCAGGTGGCGAAGCTGGGGCTAGGTTCGGTGCTTTTCAGCTGCGTCGGCAACGATGCTTTTGGGGAAATGAATATTGCGCGGCTGGAAAGCGATGGCGTCAACGTTAACGGGATCGCGATGCTGCAAAAGGCGACTACAGGCAGCGCTTTTGTGAGCTACCGCAGCCAGGCGCAGCGCGATTTTATTTTCAATATGCCAAACAGCGCCTGTGGTCTGCTAACCGCCGACCATATCGATGACCGCCTGCTTAACCAGTGCAACCATTTCCACATTATGGGCTCTTCGCTGTTTTCGTTTCGCATGATCGACGCGATGCGTAAAGCGATTGAAAATATTAAAGCGCGCGACGGCACGGTTTCGTTCGATCCCAATATCCGTAAAGAGATGCTCAATATCCCGGAAATGTCGCAGGCCTTTGAATATATTCTTGATTATACCGATATCTTCCTGCCAAGCGACGGCGAACTGGATTACTTTGGCCTCAACCCGGGGCGCGATGAACAGGTGCTGGTGGATAAGCTTTTAAAGCGCGGCGTAAAGCACGTGGTGATTAAACGCGGCCCGCGCGGAGCGAGCTATTTCAGCGCCCGGGAAACGCATCATGTTACCGGGTTTCATGTCCCGGTTGTGGATCCAACGGGAGCTGGCGACTGCTTCGGCGCGACCTTTGTCAGCCTGTTCCTGTCCGGCGCATCGCCGCAGGAGGCACTGAGATGGGCTAATGCCAGCGGCTCTCTGGCGATTTCCCGCCGTGGCCCGATGGAGGGAACTTCCACGAAGGCGCAGATAGAGGCCTTTCTTAACGCGCATCAATAGCGGAGGTATCCCGCCCGAAGCATCACGAGCGGGATAAATCGCTGATTCGATCAGGTCACCGGCGCCGGGTTAAACACCGCCAGCTGATTGTGCAATCCCCATTGATCCGAGAAGGTTTTCTTGCGGCCGCTGGCGACATCAAGAATAAACTCAAACAGCTTCAGCCCTACCTCTTCGATGGTTTCTTCGCCGGTGGCGATGGTTCCCGCGTTGATATCCATTAAGTCGTACCAGCGGTTTGCCAGCTCGGTACGCGTCGCCATTTTAATCACCGGCACGGCGACCAGGCCATACGGCGTACCGCGACCGGTAGTAAACACCTGCACGGTGATCCCGGACGCCACCTGCTGAGTACCGCAGACAAAGTCGCTCGCCGGCGTCGCGGCGTAAATCAGACCGCGTTTGGTTGGGCGTTGCCCCGGAGAGAGCACTTCGGCAATCGCGCTCTTCCCGGACTTGGCGATAGAGCCCAGCGCTTTCTCTACAACGTTCGCCAGGCCGCCTTTCTTGTTGCCCGGGGAGGGGTTGGCGCTGCGGTCGGTTTTGCCCATATCGAGATAGTTATCATACCAGGCCATCTCCTCCAGCAGGCGTTTACCGACTTCCTCGTTGATGGCGCGCGGCGTCAGAAGATGGATCGCATCGCGCACCTCGGTGACTTCGGAAAACATCACCGTCGCTCCGCAGCGCACCAGCAGATCGGACGCGTAGCCCACCGCCGGGTTGGCGGTGACGCCAGAAAACGCATCGCTGCCGCCGCACTGCATACCGACAACCAGCTCGGAGGCAGGGCAGGTTTCACGCTGGCGCTGGTTCAGTTTCTCCAGATGGCGCTCGGCGACCTGCAAGATGTCATCCACCATTGATTTAAAACCGACGTGCTTCTCATCCTGCAGGCTGACGATGCTGGCGCTATCCACCGGGATGCCTTTCACATCATCGGTGCCTTCCAGCAGGCGCTCCGGCTGCAGTTTTTCGCAGCCGAGGCCAATGACCATCACTTCGCCGCCGAAGTTTGGATTAAGCGCCAGGTTGTGAATGGTGCGGATGGGCACGACCGCCGCCGGGGCGTTAATCGCCACGCCGCAGCCATACAGGTGGTTCAGACCCACGACGCCATCGACGTTGGGATACTTCGGCAGCAGATCGCGTTCGATAATTTTCACCACGTAATCGACGACGCCCGCCACGCAGTGCACGCTGGTGCTAATGCCGAGCAGGTTTTTGGTGCCCACGCTCCCGTCGGCGTTGCGATAGCCTTCGAAGGTATAGCCTTCCAGCGGCGGCAGCGGCGCCGGGACTTTGGTCGCCAGCGGCAAAGTATGCAGCGGCGGCGCTTTCGGCAGTTCGACCAGCGATTCGTCAATCCAGCTGCCCTGCGGGATATCGCGTACCGCGTAGCCAATCACTTCGCCATAGCGGATGATTTCACCGTGTACAGGAATATCGACCAGCGCGACTTTATGGCCCTGCGGGATATGTTCAACCAGCGTGAGCCCGTCAGGGAAACGCGTTCCGGCCGTTAAACCTCGATCGTTAACAATAATCGCCACGTTATCCGTTTCGTGTACTTTTATATAAAACGCCGTTGGCGATTCTTGCCTAATTTCAATGTCAGCCATTGTCCAGTATTCTCCAGCAAGGTGCGAATAATAAATAAAACGTTTATTCAATTTCTGATGTGCAGATTTGTGAAATAGAGAATGTCAGGTGTTTGAATCTGAAAATGTGATCTATATCACCCATTGCTGTGAGCGCCAATTCGCTAAAGTGGGAAATCGCTGGAACTGTGGATCAGCGCCCACTCATTACTGCATTTGCACAACAATAACGATAATTAAACGCCATTTACAGGTTATGTGCACAGTGTTTAACGCTCGTAAGCTGATTATACTGAGTCATGCTTGCAATACGCCGGATAAGTAAATCGATACCTTATGATATTGATTTCTGAATAATGAAGAGTCACACCAAAATAAATAATGGAAGGTGTGTTGTACCTGAGGAATATTAAATGAGTCTGGATGCAACGATAGAACAGAAAAAGGAAGTGCCAACCCGATATTTAATTCTTTTGATCATTTTCATTGTTACCGCCGTTAACTATGCCGACCGGGCGACGCTGTCGATCGCCGGTACAGAGGTGGCGAAAGAGCTGCAGCTGAGCGCGGTATCAATGGGCTATATTTTCTCCGCTTTCGGCTGGGCCTACCTGCTGATGCAGATCCCCGGCGGCTGGCTGCTCGATAAATTTGGATCGAAAAAGGTCTACTCTTACAGCCTGTTCTTCTGGTCGCTGTTCACCTTCCTGCAAGGCTTTGTGGATATGTTTCCGCTGGCGTGGGCGGGCATCTCAATGTTTTTTATGCGCTTTATGCTGGGCTTTTCAGAAGCGCCTTCTTTCCCGGCAAACGCCCGTATCGTCGCGGCCTGGTTTCCGACGAAAGAGCGCGGCACCGCATCGGCGATCTTTAACTCCGCACAATATTTCTCCCTGGCGCTGTTCTCGCCGCTGCTGGGCTGGCTGACCTTCGCCTGGGGCTGGGAGCACGTTTTCACCGTGATGGGTGTGATTGGTTTTGTGCTGACCGGCCTGTGGATAAAACTGATCCATAATCCCACCGACCATCCGCGCATGACGCAAGAGGAGCTGAAGTTTATCTCCGAGAATGGCGCAGTGGTTGATATGGACCATAAAAAGCCCGGCAGCGCGGCGGCCAGCGGCCCGAAGCTTCACTATATCAAGCAGCTGCTGACCAACCGCATGATGCTGGGCGTATTCTTCGGTCAATATTTTATCAATACCATTACCTGGTTCTTCCTCACCTGGTTCCCGATTTATCTGGTGCAGGAAAAGGGTATGTCGATTCTGAAAGTGGGTCTGGTCGCATCGATTCCGGCGCTGTGCGGTTTTGCCGGCGGCGTGCTGGGCGGCGTGTTCTCTGACTATCTGATTAAACGCGGCTTTTCCATCACCGTGGCGCGTAAACTGCCGATCGTCCTCGGAATGCTGCTGGCGTCCACCATCATTCTGTGTAACTACACCGATAACACCGCGCTGGTGGTGACCCTGATGGCGCTGGCTTTCTTCGGTAAAGGGTTCGGCGCGCTGGGCTGGCCGGTGATTTCCGATACCGCGCCGAAAGAGATTGTCGGCCTGTGCGGCGGCGTCTTTAACGTATTTGGTAACGTCGCTTCCATCGTAACCCCGCTGGTTATCGGTTACCTGGTGAGCGAGCTGCACTCATTCAACGCAGCGCTGGTCTTCGTCGGATGCTCGGCCCTGATGGCGATGGTTTGCTATCTGTTTGTGGTCGGCGACATCAAACGTATGGAACTGCAGAAATAATTAACGGTTAAGTGACAAGGTATAAGTGATGAATAACGATATCTTCCCGAACAAATTTAAGGCGGCCCTGGCGGCGCATCAGGTTCAGATTGGCTGCTGGTCCGCGCTGGCGAGCCCAATTAGCACCGAAGTTTTAGGTCTGGCAGGTTTCGACTGGCTGGTACTGGACGGCGAACATGCGCCGAACGATATCTCCACCTTTATCCCGCAGCTGATGGCGCTGAAAGGCAGCGCCAGCGCGCCGGTCGTCCGCGTACCGACCAATGAGCCGGTGATCATTAAGCGTCTGCTGGATATCGGTTTTTATAACTTCCTGATTCCGTTTGTCGAAACGGAAGAGCAGGCGGTTAACGCCGTCGCCTCAACCCGCTATCCGCCTGAAGGCATTCGCGGCGTATCTGTATCGCACCGCGCCAATATGTTTGGCACCGTGCCGGATTACTTCGCGCAGTCGAACAAAAATATCACCATTCTCGTGCAAATCGAGAGCCAGCAGGGCGTGGATAACGTTGATGCGATAGCCGCCACGCCGGGCGTGGACGGTATTTTTGTCGGCCCAAGCGATCTGGCCGCTGCGCTGGGCCATCTGGGCAATGCTTCCCATCCGGAAGTGCAGGAAGCGATTCAGCACATTTTTGCCAGCGCGAAGAAGCACGGTAAGCCGAGCGGTATTCTGGCGCCGGTTGAAGCCGACGCGCGCCGCTATCTGGAATGGGGCGCGACCTTTGTCGCCGTCGGCAGCGACCTGGGCGTATTCCGCTCTGCCACGCAGAAACTGGCTGACTCCTTTAAGAAATAACCACCACCGAAACTAGAGAGATAAAGACATGACAATGAAAGTTGGTTTTATTGGCCTCGGTATCATGGGTAAACCAATGAGTAAAAACCTCCTCAAGGCAGGTTACTCGTTGGTGGTTGCTGACCGTAATCCGGAAGCGATTGCCGAAGTGATTGCCGCAGGCGCAGAAACCGCCGCGTCAGCGAAAGCGATTGCCGAGCAATGCGATGTGATCATCACCATGCTGCCGAACTCGCCGCATGTGAAAGAAGTGGCGCTGGGCGAAGGCGGCATTATCGAAGGCGCGAAGCCGGGCACCGTGCTTATCGATATGAGCTCCATTGCGCCGCTGGCGAGCCGCGAAATCAGCGAAGCGCTGAAAGCGAAAGGCGTCGATATGCTGGATGCGCCGGTCAGCGGCGGCGAACCGAAGGCCATCGACGGTACGCTGTCGGTGATGGTGGGCGGTGATAAAGCGATTTTCGACAAATATTACGAGCTGCTGAAAGCGATGGCGGGTTCCGTGGTGCATACCGGCGAGATCGGCGCGGGCAACGTGACCAAGCTGGCCAACCAGGTGATCGTGGCGCTGAACATTGCGGCGATGTCCGAAGCGCTGACGCTGGCGACCAAAGCGGGCGTAAACCCGGATCTGGTGTATCAGGCCATTCGCGGCGGGCTGGCCGGGAGCACCGTGCTGGATGCCAAAGCGCCAATGGTGATGGACCGCAACTTCAAGCCGGGCTTCCGTATCGATCTGCATATTAAAGATCTGGCGAATGCGCTGGACACCTCCCACGGCGTGGGCGCCCAGCTGCCGCTGACCGCCGCGGTGATGGAGATGATGCAGGCGCTGCGCGCCGACGGTTTGGGTACCGCCGACCATAGCGCGCTTGCATGTTACTACGAAAAACTGGCGAAAGTGGAAGTCACTCGCTAACAAGAAGGGCGCGGATGCGCGCCCTGTAATTCTTGCCTTGCGCGGCACTGTCAGGCTACATAACTATGAAAATCGTAATCGCCCCAGACTCTTATAAAGAAAGCCTCTCGGCCACCGAGGTTGCTCAGGCTATAGAAAAAGGTTTTCGGGAAATTTTCCCCGATGCGCTCTACGTGAAGGTTCCTCTCGCCGATGGCGGAGAGGGGACCGTTGAGGCGATGATTGCCGCGACGCAGGGAACCGAAATGAGCGCCTGCGTGACGGGGCCGCTGGGCGTCCCGGTGGATGCCTGCTGGGGGCTTTCCGGCGATGGCAAAACCGCGTTTATCGAAATGGCGGCGGCCAGCGGGCTGGGGCTGGTGCCGCCCGCTCAGCGTAATCCGCTACTGACGACATCGCGCGGTACCGGCGAGCTGATTCTGCACGCGCTGGATCACGGAGCGAAAAACATCATTATTGGCATTGGCGGCAGCGCCACCAACGACGGGGGCGCGGGGATGGTGCAGGCGCTGGGCGCGCGTCTTTGCGATGCCAATGGCGCGGAGATCGGCCACGGCGGCGGTAGCCTGGGTGGTCTGAATTCGATAGATATCACCGGCCTCGATGCGAGGCTGCATGATTGCGCCATTCGGGTCGCCTGCGATGTCACCAATCCGCTGATCGGCGATACCGGCGCATCAAGGATATTTGGCCCGCAGAAAGGGGCTACCGAAGCGATGATCCGCGAGCTGGACAGCAACCTGGCGCACTATGCGGACGTTATTAAGGCCGATCTGCATGTCGATGTGAAGCAGGTTGCTGGCGCGGGCGCCGCGGGCGGTATGGGCGCTGCGCTGATGGCGTTTCTCAATGCTGAATTACGCAGCGGGATTGAAATCGTGACCCAGGCGCTGAATCTGGAAGAGCATATTCTCGATTGCTCGCTGGTGGTGACCGGCGAAGGCCGGCTGGATAGCCAGAGCATTAACGGTAAAGTGCCGGTTGGCGTGGCGAGCGTGGCGAAAAAGTACCATAAGCCGGTGATTGGTATCGCCGGCAGCCTGACCCGCGACGTGGGCGTGGTTCATCAGTATGGGATTGATGCGGTATTTAGCGTGCTGACCAGCGTAACGACGCTGGAAGAGGCGTTTCGCGGCGCGGCGGACAATATTTATCGTGCGTCGCGTAATATTGCGGCGACATTGCAGGTCGGGATGGCGACGGAAGGATGACAACCGCCGGCAAACCCTCTATACTTCGCGCCGAAGCTGACCAGACAGTCGCCGCTTCGTCGTCGTCCTCTTCGGGGGAGACGGGCGGAGGGGAGGAAAGTCCGGGCTCCATAGGGCAGGGTGCCAGGTAACGCCTGGGAGGCGCAAGCCTACGACCAGTGCAACAGAGAGCAAACCGCCGATGGCCCACGCAAGTGGGATCAGGTAAGGGTGAAAGGGTGCGGTAAGAGCGCACCGCGCGTCTGGTAACAGTTCGCGGCACGGTAAACTCCACCCGGAGCAAGGCCAAATAGGGGTTCACAAGGTACGGCCCGTACTGAACCCGGGTAGGCTGCTTGAGCCAGTGAGCGATTGCTGGCCTAGATGAATGACTGTCCACGACAGAACCCGGCTTAACGGTCAGCTTCCTCATTCAAAGAAAACCCTCGTCAGAAATGGCGGGGGTTTTTGCTTCATATGGCAGGTTGAAACACAGGGCAGATGAATGGCTGTCCACGACGCTATACCCAAAAGAAAGCGGCTTAACGGTCAGCTTCCTCATTCAAAGAAAACCCTCGTCAGAAATGGCGGGGGTTTTTGCTTCATATGGCAGGTTGAAACACAGGGCAGATGAATGGCTGTCCACGACGCTATACCCAAAAGAAAGCGGCTTAACGGTCAGCTTCCTCATTCAAAGAAAACCATCGTCAGCAATGGCGGGGGTTTTTGCTTCATACGGCAGGTTGAAACACAGGACAGATGAATGCCTGTCCACGACGCTATACCCAAAAGAAAGCGGCTTAACGGTCAGCTTCCTCATTCAAAGAAAACCCTCGTCAGCAATGGCGGGGGTTTTTGCTTCATATGGCAGGTTGAAATACAGGGCAGATGAATGGCTGTCCACGACGCTATACCCAAAAGAAAGCGGCTTAACGGTCAGCTTCCTCATTCAAAGAAAACCCTCGTCAGCAATGGCGGGGGTTTTTGCTTCATACGGCAGGTTGAAACACAGGGCAGATGAATGCCTGTCCACGACGCTATACCCAAAAGAAAGCGGCTTAACGGTCAGCTTCCTCATTCAAAGAAAACCCTCGTCAGCAATGGCGGGGGTTTTTGCTTCATATGGCAGGTTGAAATACAGGGCAGATGAATGGCTGTCCACGACGCTATACCCAAAAGAAAGCGGCTTAACGGTCAGCTTCCTCATTCAAAGAAAACCCTCGTCAGCAATGGCGGGGTTTTTGCTTCATACGGCAGGTTGAAACACAGGACAGATGAATGCCTGTCCACGACGCTATACCCAAAAGAAAGCGGCTTAACGGTCAGCTTCCTCATTCAAAGAAAACCCTCGTCAGCAATGGCGGGGGTTTTTGCTTCATACGGCAGGTTGAAACACAGGACAGATGAATGCCTGTCCACGACGCTATACCCAAAAGAAAGCGGCTTAACGGTCAGCTTCCTCATTCAAAGAAAACCCTCGTCAGCAATGGCGGGGTTTTTGCTTCATACGGCAGGTTGAAACACAGGACAGATGAATGCCTGTCCACGACGCTATACCCAAAAGAAAGCGGCTTAACGGTCAGCTTCCTCATTCAAAGAAAACCCTCGTCAGCAATGGCGGGGGTTTTTGCTTCATACGGCAGGTTGAAACACAGGACAGATGAATGCCTGTCCACGACGCTATACCCAAAAGAAAGCGGCTTAACGGTCAGCTTCCTCATTCAAAGAAAACCCTCGTCAGCAATGGCGGGGTTTTTGCTTCATACGGCAGGTTGAAACACAGGGCAGATGAATACCTGTCCACGACGCTATACCCAAAAGAAAGCGGCTTAACGGTCAGCTTCCTCATTCAAAGAAAACCCTCGTCAGCAATGGCGGGGGTTTTTGCTTCATACGGCAGGTTGAAACACAGGACAGATGAATGCCTGTCCACGACGCTAGCGGGCATAGGGCGCGGGTGTAGTCGATCAGTTAAGGCGTCAGCCACCACCTGGCAATAAAGCGGAGACAACGCGCAAGGCAGGTCTGCCATCAACCGCAGGATGAATCATACGGCCATTAATTTTCCTTTCTTATTTATTATATATTTTAAATAAATGCATTTGGTTTTATTATTCATATTTATTATGTGTTTTCTTTTTTTAACTACATTTATATGCACTATTTTTTACATTTCTTCATCTGCTTCTGAAAAATAATAGCCAGCCACATCGGTGATAATTAATCAGGATAAAAGAAAAAATGAAATTAATGACCCGCATTGCAGTGACAACCGTCCTCGCCACTGGCTTCTCAATGGCGGCACAGGCTGCGGATGTTAACGCTGCGCCAGCCCCGGCGCAGGATCCGATCGTCCAGCACTTAAAACTGACCAACGATCAGGTAACGAAAATTAAAAGCCTGCATCAGCAGCTGGAGAAAAGCGTTCAGCAGATCTCGCAGAAAGATATTAAAGACGGCGTATTATTTGATGTAATTGATTCCGGAAAATGGAATGAAAAAGCGGTCAAAGATCAGCTGGCGGCGTTTAGCAAAGTCGAACAGCAGGTTCGCTATTATCGCGTGAAGTACTATTTTGATGTCAATCAGGTCCTGACGCCAGAACAGCGTAAGCAGGTACAAAAAGATTTAGCTCAGGCACTGAGTGAGTAAATCTATCGGCCCCGGCTGGGGCCGATATTGACGTCAGGCAACGCTTTCTTCATCCTGGAGCCGTATCTCCGCTTCTGCGACGATCGCCTCCAGCTCGCTTAACATCTCTTCATAACCAAAACCCACCGTTGTCATGGTTTCTGGTTGCGGCTGCGGCACTGCTAGCGCCACTTTTTTGGTTTTCTTCTTGCCCACTGACACACTCCCTTACTGCCGTTGTTACACTGGTAAATCTATCAGCAAAGCGCGCAGCGGCGTATCGGCGACGAGGGTAATGTTAGCTTCGTCACGAATAAACGCGCCATCGCCGCAGGTCAGTGCCTGTTTCTCTTCTTCCTGTACCCGTGCATGCACCGTGCCATGAATCGACTGCAGGTAGGCCCGTGGGCCGTGGAGCTGCACGCTAAGCTGCTCGCCTTTCGCCAGATTGATATGGTGGATCCATACCTGCTGGCGCAGCTGGAGACTCTTCTGGCTGCCGTCCGGCGAAGCCAGCAGCTGCTGAGCTCCCTCGGCGATAGCGATTTTTTGCACCAGCGGGTTTTCATGCTGCGGGCAGGCATCCAGCCACAGCTGCATTCGCGTCAGCGAGCGCTCTTTGCTCAGGTTGTGCTCGCTGTAGCTCACGCCGGGCTGGGTAGAGATCAGCAGCGCTTCGCCAGCTTTCGCCTGGATATGGTTGCCATCGCTGTCGCGGTATTCCGCTTCACCTTCCAGAATCAGGTTCAGAATGTCGACTTTCGGATAGGTGCGCGGCTGAAACGACGCGCCGGGCGCCAGAACTTCCTGGTTGAGCACGCGCAGCGACGCGTAACCTAGCAATTTCGGGTCGAAGTAGTGGCCAAAGGAAAAGGTGTAGCGGGCCTGCAGCCAGCCGAAGTCAGCTTGACCGCACTGTTTGGCTGTTCGGGTTGTAATCATCTTCTTGACCTCTCTTTACACTAAATCAATGGTAAAGGTATGGACGCTGTATTGTTAGCCAGATATTCTGCCCGGTATGTTCAAATTTCCTGAATGAGAGTGCGATGGCTAAAGAGAGAGCATTAACGCTGGAAGCGTTACGCGTAATGGATGCGATTGACCGGCGCGGAAGCTTTGCGGCGGCGGCCGATGAACTGGGTCGAGTGCCTTCTGCGCTCAGCTATACCATGCAAAAGCTGGAAGAGGAGCTGGATGTCGTTCTGTTCGACCGTTCAGGTCATCGAACAAAATTCACCAACGTTGGCCGAATGCTGCTCGAGCGCGGGCGCGTTTTGCTGGAGGCGGCGGATAAACTGACAACCGATGCCGAAGCGCTATCGCGCGGCTGGGAAACGCACCTGACCATCGTCACCGAGGCGCTGGTGCCCACCACCGGCCTGTTCCCGTTAATTGAAAAGCTGGCAACCAAATCGAACACTCAGCTGTCGATTATTACCGAAGTGCTGGCCGGGGCATGGGAGCGCCTTGAGCAGGGGAGGGCGGATATTGTCGTCGCGCCGGATATGCATTTTCGCTCTTCCTCGGAAATTAACTCCCGGAAGCTCTATTCGGTAATGAGCGTCTACGTTGCCGCGCCGGATCATCCCATTCACCAGGAACCGGAGCCGCTCTCTGAAGTGACGCGCGTTAAGTACCGCGGCGTGGCGGTGGCGGATACCGCCCGCGAGCGTCCGGTGCTGACGGTGCAGCTGCTCGACAAACAGCCGCGATTAACCGTGAGCTCGATCGAAGATAAACGCCAGGCCCTGCTGGCAGGACTGGGCGTCGCCACGATGCCGTATCCGCTGGTTGAGCAGGATATTGCCGAGGGGCGTCTTCGGGTGGTCAGCCCGGAGTACAGCAACGAGATCGACATTATTATGGCCTGGCGCCGGGACAGCATGGGGGAGGCGAAATCATGGTGTCTGCGGGAAATTCCGAAGCTATTTATGGCCAGATAAAACAAAATGCGCCCCTTTTTAACGAGGGGCGCATTGTTCAGTAGGAAGTCGGTTTGGGATCCGGCCCGAAGCGGTTATTGCCGGGAGTGCCGTTCTGGCAATTGAAGACCAGGATCACCAGCCAGCCGATAATGGGGATCAGCAGTAATAACAGCCACCAGGCCGAGCGGTCGGTGTCGTGCAATCGACGAAACTGCACCGCCCACCACGGTAAGAAGATCAGCACGCCATAGATGGTCGTCAGAATGCCCTCTCCTCCTGCGCGCTGCCATCCAAGCATTTTATCAATGATGCTGAGTACGCCGGTCAGGATGATGTTGACCAGAATAAACATCCAGTACTCTTTGCGCCGGGCGCGGCCGCCAAATCCAATGTAATTTTTTAATACTTTAAGATACCAGTCCATTTCTACGCCTCGATTAACCGTCAATCACTTGTTTTTAAAGCGATCGAAATAAGAATAGACGTGAATGAAATGGCGGTAAATATTTGTTTTGTGAATTATTGGGCGCGGTAAATCGCGCCCAATCGCTTAGCGGAAGAGAAGATCGCGGCCGTGCGGCTCGTTAAGATCCTGCTGCGGGCCGACGGAGATGATCCCGGTCGGGTTGATCGTCTTATGGCTTCGGTAGTAATGGTTGCGAATATGGGCGAAGTCCACCGTTTCAGCGATGCCCGGCATCTGGTAGATGTCGCGCAGGAAACCGTAAAGATTGAGATAATCGCTGATGCGGCGTTTGTCGCATTTAAAGTGGGTCACATACACCGGGTCGAAACGAACCAGGGTGGTCCACAGACGAATATCAGCCTCCGTCAGCTGATTACCGGTCAGGAAGCGGTGTTGGCCGAGGATTTGCTCCAGACGTTCCAGCGAGGTAAATACCCCATCGACCGCTTCGTCATAGGCCTGCTGGCTGGTGGCGAATCCGGCTTTATAGACCCCGTTGTTGACGTTGTCATAGATCCAGCCGTTCAGCTCATCAATTTGCGCGCGCAGCGCCGGCGGGTAGTAATCTCCTGCGCGGGCGCCCAGTCCGTCAAAGGCGGTATTCAACATGCGGATGATTTCCGCCGACTCATTGCTGACAATGGTTTGCTGCTTCTTGTCCCACAATACCGGCACCGTAACGCGCCCGCTGTAGTGCGGATCGGCATGCAGATAGAGCTGATAGAGAAATTCGTGCTGGTAGAGGGTATCGCCCGTGGCTGCCGGGAAGCTATCGTCGAAAGTCCAGCCGTTTTCAAACATCAGGGGGTTGACCACGGAGACGGAAATAAACGGCTCAAGCCCTTTCAGGCTGCGCAGAATCAAGGTGCGATGCGCCCATGGACAGGCAAGAGAAACGTACAGATGGTAACGGTCTTTTTCCGCAGCGAATCCGGCTTGGCCGCTTGGGCCCGGCGCGCCATCGGCGGTTAGCCAGTTGCGGAAGGCGGAAACAGAACGCTTGAATCGCCCCCCGGTGGATTTGGTGTCATACCAGGTATCGTGCCAGACGCCGTCAACTAATTGTCCCATTGTTGCCTCCTTCAGATAGCAAAAGCGAGGAGATATCCCCTCGCTTTTTTAGATTTTCACTCAGTATAGTGTGCTTACCACTTTTTATTCAGGACGCGGTCAATACTAAACGCGCCTGGACCGGTGATAGCCAGCAGCAGGAAGCCGCCTGCGATGCTCAGGTTCTTCATGAACATCAGCGAGTTCACGCCCTCAGCAAAGTTGCTGTGGAACAGAAACGCGGTCAGTACGGTGAAGCCCGCGGTGAACAGCGCGGTGGTACGGGTCAGGAAACCGAACAGGATTGCCAGACCGCCGCCGAACTCAAGCAGGATAACCAGCGGCAGCATAAACCCAGGGACCCCCATGGCTTCCATATATTGTTGTGTACCCGCATACCCGGTAATTTTTCCCCAACCTGCGGTAATGAACAGAATGGGCATCAGAATGCGCGCTACCAATACACCAACATCTTCTAATTTTTTCATTTCTAACTCCAGGAAACCCAAAGGGCGGCGATTTCGTTTTTTGGTGCAATCCTGCGTAGTTACGCGGGCTTGCTGTCGATGGAGAGGATATTAGCGAGGATGAGATGTGATTGTTAGCAAGGAAAACTGTAGTTCTTTTTCAAAGTTTCTGAGCAATTATTGATAAACGAAATGAATAGAAAGGGTGATATAGCGGCGCAGCGGGAGAGTGATTAGGGCGGCGAGCAGAAGGGCAAATCTGATGGGACAGTACGACGATATTGATGCCGGGCGGCGGCTGGCGCCTGACCCGGCTGACATAACCCAGACGTGAGAAATCAGCCTTAGCGCGATGCGGTCTGCTGCAACAGCTTGCGGGCCATACGCCAGGTGCTCCAGATACCGAGGCTGCGTTTTGTCCAGCGGAGCAAAAAGCGCGGATGGCGAACGGACCATACCGCGACGAGGCCGCTGCCGACCATTGCCCATGAACGCAGGTTGAGCAGGGTGTTCCAGCCACGGTCGATTGGCGCGGTCGCCTCAAGCCAGCGGCGGCGGCTGGCGTTGAGATCCAGCCGCTGCTGTTGGATTTGACGTAGCAAAAGCGCCTTTTGCCGTTCGCGTTCCTGCTGGTCGCGGCTCATGACTTGTCATCCTCCAGCAATGCCCGGTCATTAGCCAGCTCCTGGCGCGTCAGGCGCAGGAACGTCGAACGACGCGCTTTGCGTAACGTCCAGATCCCGCCAATGAGCGCCGCCAGCAGCAGAATCACGGTGGTGGCGATCATCACGTTTAACCGATATTGCGCATCGACGGCCCAGATGATGAGGACTAACAGGCTCATCAGGCCGAACGCGGCGAACAGCAGCGTCAGCCCGAGCATCAGGAATAGCTGGAAGAGATTGGCTTTCTCCTCTTCCAGCTCCACGACGACGAGGCGCAGACGCGTTTCGACCATTTCGACCAGCAGGGTGACTATCCGCTGGCCAATGCCGAAAACGCTTTGCCCCGGCCCTTGCGTGCTTTGAGAATTCGCCATAATCAACGACGCGTCAGCAGGACACCCAGCACCAGCCCGACGGCAGCACCAATTCCTACGCCGGTCCACGGGTTTTCACGGACGTATTCATCCGCACGCGCAGCGGTTTCGCGCGTTTGCTTCACAATGGCGTCGCTGGTTTCACCCAGGCGAACGCGGCTCTCTTTCAGCGCGCTTTCGGCTTTACTACGCAGTTTACCAATCTCTTCTTTCGACTTATCCGTGGAGGAGTTCAGCACTTCTTCCAGGGTATCAGCCAGCGTTTTCAGTTCCGCACGCAGGTCTTCTGCAACGTTATCTTTAGCCATGTTTTATCTCCTGTGAAAGTGGTCCATATTGGTCTTGCTTAATCGATTAGTACTCGCGAGACTGTAGCGCTTTCAGCTCTTGCTGCGCTTCATCAAGTTTACGTTGACGCTTGCTGATTTTATCAGCATCGCCTTTCTGTTCGGCTTCGCGCAGGTCATTCTGGCGTTCGCTTATTTCTGCCTGCTGTTTGGCGATTTTTTTCTGGTGATCGGCTTTGAGCTGGCTGTCGCTACAGTTTGCCTGCACTTCGCTAAGCGCCCGTTTCAGACCATCAATACGGTGCTGGTTATGATGTTTTTCGGCGTAGCTTATCTCCCGTTGAATATCTTGTTCTTTTTCCTGACAAGGGGAGATGGCAAAGGCGCTGGCGCTCAGTGAAGACAGAACCAGGATCAAAGCAATGCGGTGTTTCATGGATACGACCTTCCATTGTGTGAGGGAATATCTGAAGGATATACCCTATCCAGTTGATTAACGTGAGCCTGGTGACTCCCGCAGACTTAATGATAGTAAGTAAAACGGGAAATCACCAAACAGGGTGAAAATATTCGGAATTTTCGTGCATTATCCGAATCTGTGCGGGGTATCGCGCAGGCGCGAAATCCAGGCGGTAGGCGAATCATCATCTTCCAGTAAAGCGATAATATAGCCATGCGGCAGGGCGCGGCCCAAAACTTCTTTTGCCGCGGCGCCCTGAGCGCTGGAGTCAAACTTGATGATCAAGCCGTCATTCTGCGGCGTAATGCTTTTAAAGCGGATGCCGTTAGCGTCGAGATGATGCCAGACGGAAAACCCGTCCGGCATGCTGATACCCTGGCTGACGGGACGAATAGCCAGGGTCGACTCCTGCTGTTGCACGGTGAGCCAGAGCCAGAACAGGCCGCACAGGAGTAGCGAACCGCCCAGCACCCAGCTTATCTGACGCAGAGAGGATCGTTGCATCGCCATTGTTAGCCCCGGCTTCTGTATTTTTTCTTCCACAGGACAATCAGCGAACCAATCAGGCCAAATACCAGCAGCGCGACGGGCAGCAGCATCAGGCAGGACATCAGCTGATCTTCATACTTCAGGAATACCGGTGTTTTTCCCAGCAGGTACCCCAGGGAGGTCAGAATCAGGACCCACAGCAGACCGCTCATCCAGTTAAAAAACTGGAAGCGTGCGCTGCTCAGGCCGGATAGCCCGGCGATGGTCGGCAGCAGCGTACGAACGAAGGCGATAAAGCGGCCAATCAGCAGCGCGGAAAGCCCGTGCTTATGGAACAGATGATGCGCGCGCTGGTGGTAGTGTGAGGGAAGGTGCGATAGCCAGTTTTGTACGATTCGCGTATTACCCAGCCAGCGGCCCTGAATATAGCTTAGCCAGCAGCCGAGACTTGCCGCAGCGGTAAGCAGCAGCAGCGTTTCCGGAAAGCCCATCGCGCCTTTAGCGATCAGGACGCCGACCAGCACCAGCAGGCTATCGCCGGGCAAAAAGGCGGCAGGCAGTAAACCGTTCTCAAGGAACAAAATCATAAATAAGACAAAGTACAACATGCCAATCATGGATGGATTAGCGAGAGTTTCGTAATCCTGAGCCCACAAGGCATTCAATAATTGGGTTAATAGTTCCATTCACGATTCCTGGTACATCGGTTAACGGCACGTCTGAACGCGGTATATGCACGGCGACATAGCTTTTTATTAGATTAGGGTCGCTGCTGCGCTCTGAACGGTTCCCTGTTTAAAAGTGAAGTAAGCCAAAGCTAACTCTCAGAACGACAAAATGCATCTAATTGTAACAAACCCGCTGACTTTACGTCAGAGAAATTGCAGTTTGTTGCATTCTGATTTTGCTGATTGCGAAGGAGGGTGGCGAGTGTATTTACACAGGCTGACACTATATATGCTTTGCTTACCCTGAGGGCGTTGCGGGCAGTGAAGGAATCGCTGCCCGGTATGGGGATAAGCGTCTATTTTACGCCGTTGGCGGCCGTATCGAGGTGAACCACCGGATTATCGGCAAACAGGTAGCGATCGGCGTTAAATTCAAAGTCATCGCTGGTTTCGTTGAACAACATCAGCTTGGTATTTTCCAGATGCTGCCACATGGCCAGCTTCGCCGCATGCGGATCTTTGCGAATCAGCGCCTTAAGAATTTGGTCATGATCGTCGCACCAGTTATCGACGGTACGCGAGTCGATATGATCGTGCAGTTTTTTCCAGTACGGGTTATGCACGCGCTGGGTCCACATTTTTTCTACGATGGCGGCTAACGCGGTGTTTTGCGTCGCCAGTGCCACCTGGACATGGAACTGAAGATCCCATTCGGAATCGCGAAAGCACTTCTCTTTACGCGCATTTTCCTGGATCTCCATCAGCTTCATGATGTCCTGCTTGGTCACCTGAGTCGCCGCGAATTCGGCAATATTGCTTTCTATCAGCTGGCGGGCCTGCAACAGCTCAAAAGGACCATAATTGGCGAATTCCAGCGATTCATCGGCAATTTGCTGATGTTTTGGATGATTGGAGATGACGTGGATGCCGGAGCCTTTGCGAACCTCAACGTAGCCTTCAACTTCCAGCATAATGATGGCTTCGCGAACCACGGTACGACTCACGCTTTTTTCGTCAGCGATAAACCGCTCTGCGGGTAGCTTATCGCCCACAAGGTAGACGCCTTGTTCAATGCGCGACTTAAGCTCAGCGGCAAGCTGCTGATACAGACGACGCGATTCAGTGATTTCCATATTCGCTCCCGGGAGATGGCGACAATATTGGATTTGTTATACCACTTTTACGCGCTTCTCACCATAAAAACAGACGAAAAAGCCGCCTGTATCAAGGCGGCTTCGGATGGGGGCAACTCGCCTGCGTTTAGCTTTGCGTGGCGGGTTTACTCGTTTCCAGCGGCGTACTGTCGTCATCCGCTGATTTATTTTTCAGCACCGTCCAGATAACTACGGCGCCCAGCACATCGAAAACCGCCAACACGGCGAACAGCGGGCTAAAGCCGATTGTATCCGCCAGCGCGCCGACCACCAGGGCGAACATGGTGCTCGCCAGCCATGCGGCCATGCCGGTCATGCCGTTCGCCGTCGCCACTTCGTTACGCCCAAATACGTCGGAAGAGAGGGTAATTAACGCGCCGGACAGCGCCTGGTGAGCAAAGCCGCCGACGCACAGCAGGGCGATGGCGACAAACGGGCTGGTGAACAGACCGATCATCCCTGGGCCAATCATCAGCAGCGCGCCCATGGTCACCACCATTTTACGCGAAACGATCAGGTTAACGCCAAACCAGCGCTGGAACAGCGGCGGCAGATAGCCCCCAACGATGCAGCCGAGGTCGGCAAACAGCATCGGCATCCACGCAAACATCGCAATCTCTTTCAGGTTAAAGCCGTAGACTTTAAACATGAACAGCGGGATCCAGGCGTTGAAGGTCCCCCACGCCGGCTCGGCAAGGAAACGCGGCAGGGCGATACCCCAGAACTGACGGTTGCGCAGAATCTGCCACGGAGACATTTTCTTACCGTTGTTGGTCTGATGATGGGATTCCTGGCCACCGATAATATAGTTGCGTTCTTCTTCCGTTAATTTTTTCTGATCGCGCGGGTGTTTGTAGAAAACCAGCCACGCCATCGCCCAGGCAAAGCTCAGAACGCCGGAGATGATAAACGCCATTTGCCAGCTGTGCATCACGATAGCCCAAACCACCAGCGGCGGGGCAATCATGGCGCCGATGGAGGAGCCGACGTTGAAGTAACCCACAGCGATAGAACGCTCTTTTGCCGGGAACCATTCGGAGCTGGCTTTCAGACCCGCAGGGATCATGGCCGCTTCGGCGGCACCCACCGCGCCGCGCGCCAGCGCCAGTCCGCCCCAGCTTCCCGCCAGCGCCGTAGAGCCGCAGAACACCGCCCAGGCGATAGCAAAGAAGGCATAGCCGATTTTAGTGCCTAACACGTCCAGCACGTAGCCGGCGACGGGCTGCATAACGGTATAGGCAGCGGAATAGGCCGCGATGATATAGGAATACTGTTGGGTGGAGATGTGTAACTCTTCCATCAGAGTCGGCGCAGCTGCCGCCACAGTGTTACGCGTCAGGTACCCCAGCACGGTGCCTAACGTCACCAGCGCGATCATGTACCAACGTAACCCTTTAATTTTACGCATGTAAACCTCATCGTTTGTTATATATCCGCAGCGGGTGCGGCTATCTTCCAGCCCAGTCACTGAGGCGAAGAAGGTGAAACGGAGGGTTCAGGAGAGGAAACCTCGTATGGCCCGAACCTTGCCATCAACTGTTGTGTCTAAATTCGGTGTCCATACCGGTAAATCCGACGTGATTGTTCGTCGGTAATGCATTCCGTCGGTTTATATGTTTCGACGGCAGCAAGATAACTTGTCATACAACTTCAAAAGTTGAGTGACGTCACAAAAGTGGGAAAGTTTGTGTGGGCATTCATTCTTGCGACAAAGGCCAGAGCTGGCGCGCTTTAGCGGGGATTTTACTCCTTTGATGGTACTTTTTTTGTCGTCGTTTATTGATCTAACTCACGAAAAATACTTCGGTCTGTAGAAATTGGTGTGATAACTTTGTCAGCATTATAGTCAATCATCTGATGGGCTCCTCCGGGGGCGAAGAGGACACGAAAATGACACCGTTTATGACCGAAGATTTCCTGCTTGATACCGAGTTTGCCCGCCGCCTGTACCACGATTACGCGAAAGACCAGCCGATTTTCGACTATCACTGCCACCTGCCGCCGCAGCAGATCGCGGAGAATTATCGCTTCAAAAATCTGTATGACATCTGGCTGAAAGGCGATCACTACAAGTGGCGCGCGATGCGCACCAACGGCGTAGCCGAGCGTCTGTGTACCGGCGACGCCTCCGATCGCGAGAAATTTGACGCCTGGGCGGCCACCGTACCGCATACCATCGGCAACCCGTTATACCACTGGACCCATCTTGAGCTGCGCCGCCCTTTTGGTATTACAGGTAAGGTGCTCTCGCCGGCAACGGCGGATGAAATCTGGAATCAGTGCAACGATCTGCTGGCGCAGGAGAGCTTCTCCGCTCGCGGCATCATGCAGCAGATGAACGTGAAAATGGTCGGCACCACCGACGATCCGGTCGATTCGCTGGAGCATCACGCCTCCGTCGCGAAAGACAGCTCATTCTCCGTCAAGGTGCTGCCGAGCTGGCGCCCGGACAAAGCGTTCAACATTGAGCAGGCAACTTTCAACGACTACATGGCGAAGCTGGGCGACGTGTCTGACACCGATATCCGCCGCTTTGCCGATCTCCAGTCCGCGCTGACCAAACGTCTGGATCACTTTGCCGCTCACGGCTGTAAAGTTTCTGACCACGCGCTGGACGTGGTGCTGTTCGCGGAAGCCAACGAAAGCGAACTGGATAGCATCCTGGCGCGCCGTCTGGCCGGTGAAGCTCTCAGCGAGCATGAAGTCGCGCAGTTCAAAACCGCGGTTCTGGTGTTCCTCGGCGCGGAATATGCCCGCCGCGGATGGGTACAGCAGTATCACATCGGCGCGCTGCGCAATAACAACCTGCGTCAGTTCAAGCTGTTAGGGCCGGATGTGGGTTTTGACTCCATCAACGACCGTCCGATGGCGGAAGAGCTGTCCAAACTGCTCAGCAAGCAGAACGAAGAAAACCTGCTGCCAAAAACCATCCTCTACTGCCTGAATCCGCGCGATAACGAAGTGCTGGGCACCATGATCGGCAACTTCCAGGGCGAAGGCATGCCGGGCAAGATGCAGTTCGGTTCCGGCTGGTGGTTTAACGATCAGAAAGACGGTATGGAACGTCAGATGACCCAACTGGCGCAGCTTGGCCTGCTGAGCCGCTTTG
This sequence comes from Klebsiella sp. M5al, assembly GCF_002090195.1. Taxonomy (NCBI): domain Bacteria; kingdom Pseudomonadati; phylum Pseudomonadota; class Gammaproteobacteria; order Enterobacterales; family Enterobacteriaceae; genus Klebsiella; species Klebsiella sp. M5al. The sequence goes on along the minus strand of NZ_CP020657.1, from coordinate 5,157,698 downwards.
TCGGCATGCTGACCGATAGCCGCAGCTTCCTCTCCTACACCCGTCATGAATACTTCCGCCGCATCCTGTGCCAGATGATTGGCCGCTGGGTTGAAGCGGGAGAAGCCCCGGCGGACATTCAGCTGCTGGGCGAGATGGTGAAAAACATTTGCTTTAACAATGCGCGTGACTACTTCGCCATTGAACTGAACTAAGACCAGAGGTCGGTTGATATGCAATACATTAAAATCCATTCGCACGATAACGTCGCGGTAGCGTTGGCGGATATGGCGGCAGGCACGGTAGTCACCATTGACGGCGATACGGTCACGTTGGCTCAGGATATTGCGCGCGGGCATAAGTTTACGCTGCGCGGGATTGCGAAAGGAGACAACGTCATTAAGTATGGTCTGCCGATAGGACATGCGCTGGCGGATATTGCGCCGGGGGAACATATTCACTCCCACAATACGCGTACTAACCTGAGCGATCTCGACGCGTATAGCTATCAACCGGATCTTAGCGAGCCCGCCGCACAGCCGGCGGATCGCGACATCCAGATTTATCGTCGCGCTAACGGCGAAGTCGGGGTGCGCAACGAGCTGTGGATCCTGCCGACCGTCGGCTGCGTCAACGCCATGGCGCGCCAGATGCAGAACCGTTTTCTGAAGGAAACCAACGACGCGGAAGGTATCGACGGCGTTCACCTTTTCAGCCACACCTACGGCTGCTCGCAGCTCGGGGACGATCACATTAACACCCGCACTATGCTGCAAAACATGGTGCGTCACCCGAACGCCGGGGCGGTACTGGTAGTCGGTCTGGGCTGCGAAAACAATCAGGTCGACGCCTTCCGCGAAACGCTGGGTGAATTCGACCCTGAGCGCGTTCACTTTATGATCTGTCAGCACCAGGATGATGAAGTAGAAGCCGGGCTGGAGCATCTACGTCAGCTATATGACGTGATGCGCCATGACAAGCGCGAGTCGGGTAAGCTGAGCGAACTGAAGTTTGGTCTCGAGTGCGGCGGTTCTGACGGTCTGTCCGGCATCACCGCTAATCCGATGCTGGGCCGCTTCTCGGATTATCTGATTGCCAACGGCGGCACCACCGTCCTGACCGAAGTGCCGGAAATGTTCGGCGCCGAGCAGCTGCTGATGAGCCACTGTCGCGACGAAGAGACCTTCGGCAAGCTGGTGACGATGGTCAATGATTTCAAGCAGTACTTTCTCGCCCATGACCAGCCGATTTACGAGAATCCGTCGCCGGGCAACAAGGCGGGCGGTATCACTACGCTTGAGGATAAATCGTTGGGCTGCACGCAGAAAGCGGGCTCCAGCCAGGTGGTTGACGTCCTGCGCTACGGCGAGCGGCTGAAAGTTCACGGTCTTAACCTGCTGAGCGCCCCGGGCAACGACGCGGTAGCGACCAGCGCGCTGGCCGGCGCGGGCTGCCATATGGTGCTCTTCAGTACCGGGCGCGGCACGCCGTACGGCGGTTTCGTGCCGACGGTGAAAATTGCCACCAACAGCGAACTGGCGACGAAGAAAAAGCACTGGATCGACTTCGATGCCGGTCAGCTGATTCACGGTAAAGCGATGCCGCAGCTGCTGGAGGAGTTCGTCGATACCATTGTGGACTTCGCTAACGGTAAGCAGACCTGTAATGAGCGGAATGATTTCCGCGAGCTGGCGATATTTAAAAGCGGCGTGACGTTGTAGACCTGATAAACAGGCACAGGTAATAGCGTGACACTCGTTTTTAAAAGCGGCGTTTCAGATAATGATGCGCCGTTTTGTTTTATAAGGACTTTTCATGACCGCGTATTGGCTTGCCCAGGGCGTCGGCGTTATCGCCTTTCTGATCGGGATTACGACTTTTTTCAACCGCGATGAGCGCCGCTTTAAGCTGCAGCTGGCTGTCTATAGCGCCACCATTGGCGTGCATTTCTTTTTAATGGGCGCGTGGCCGGCGGGAATGAGCGCCGAGCTGAATACCGTCCGCACCCTGGTCTCCATGCGTACCCGCAGGATGTGGGTGATGGCCCTGTTTATCGTACTCACGCTGGTACTGGGGCTGGCGAAGCTGCAGCATGCTATGGAGCTGCTGCCGATTATTGGCACGCTGGCCAGCACCTGGGCGCTCTTTCGCTGCTCGGGGTTAACCGTCCGCTGCGTCATGTGGTGCGCGACCGCCTGCTGGGTAATCCACAACTTCTGGCTGGGCTCGATCGGCGGCACCCTGATTGAAGGCAGCTTCCTGTTGATGAACGGTATGAACATCATCCGTTTCCGGCGGATGCAAAAGCGGGGAATCGACCCGTTTAAAGTCGAAAAGGCGGTACAGGGAGAGACCCCCTCCGCGCGTTAGCGGAGGGGGAAGGAATCAGTTGCGCAGGGCGTTTTTGGCAATCTGTTCGTCTTCGGCGATACAGGCGGCGGCGGTAAACAGAACGTCGGTGGAGGAGTTCAGCGCGGTTTCGCAGGAGTCCTGCAATACGCCGATAATAAAGCCCACGGCGACCACCTGCATGGCCACATCGTTCGGAATGCCGAACATGTTACAGGCCAGCGGGATCAGCAGCAGCGAACCGCCCGCCACGCCGGAAGCGCCGCAGGCGCACAGCGAAGCGACGACGCTCAACAGCAGCGCGGTCGGCAGATCTACCGGAACATTCAGCGTATGCACGGCCGCCAGGGTGAGTACCGTAATGGTAATCGCCGCGCCGGCCATGTTGATGGTGGCGCCCAGCGGAATGGAAACCGAGTAGGTATCGCGGTCCAGGTTCAGCTTTTCACTCAGCGCCATATTCACCGGGATATTGGCGGCGGAGCTACGGGTGAAGAAGGCGTAAACGCCGCTTTCGCGCAGGCAGAGCAGCACTAGCGGGTAGGGGTTACGGCGGATTTTCCAGAACACCAGCAGCGGGTTAATCACCAGCGCCACCAGCAGCATGCAGCCAACCAGTACCAGCAGCAGTTGGGCATAACCCCAGAGGGTCTCAAAACCGGTGGTCGCCAGCGTCGAGGCGACGAGGCCGAAGATGCCCAGCGGCGCGAAGCGAATTACCACTTTAACGATAAAGGTCACCGCGTGAGAAACGTCATTAATCAGGTTTTTGGTGGTTTCATTACCGTGGCGCAGCGCGAATCCTAAACCGACGGCCCACACCAGAATCCCGATATAGTTGGCGTTCAGCAGCGCGTCTATCGGGTTGGAAACCATGCTCATCAGCAGCCCGCGCAGGACTTCGACGATACCCGATGGCGGAGTGATGCTCTCTGCCGCGGCGTTCAGGTGCAGCGTAGACGGGAAGATAAAGCTAAACACTACCGCGGTTAACGCGGCGGCGAATGTCCCCAGTAGATAGAGGAACAGGATCGGGCGAATACTGGTTTTTTGCCCCTGCTGGTGGTTGGCGATGGAGGCCATGACCAGCATCAGCACCAGCACCGGCGCTACCGCTTTCAGCGCGCCGACAAACAGCGTGCCCAGCAGCCCAACCGCCACGGCGGCCGGTTTTGAGACCGTCGCCAGCAGTACGCCGAGCACCAGACCGATTAAAATTTGTTTGACCAGGCTACCCTGAGCCAGCCGCCGCAGCAGGGTCGAGCGGGGTGATTGTGTTGCCATGCTTCATTCCTTCCAGTGATGTTGCTGTCCGTCCCGGCGACGTATTATTGGTCACGTTTATGTCCGGATGTAAATAAATGTTTGCCTGGTTGAGTATACGGAAAGAACGCTATTGGGGAAGGGTAAAATGCTGTTACCTGCGCTGAGATCTTATTTTTTAACTGTATATTAACTATTTTGTGACATGAGTAAGAATAATACGCGGAGAAAGTTGCTGGCCGGATGAAAAGGGTCTTCACCCGGCCGTTCAGGCCTTACTGCAGCTGCTTTTTCTTATCGTGCTGCTTATTAACCCAGGCATTGATAAGCAGCGTCAACGTCAGAATTCCGCCAACCACGCCCAGCGAAATGCCGATGGGAATATGGTAAAAATCGACGATCAGCATTTTGATGCCGATAAATACCAGAATCACCGACAGGCCATACTTCAGCATTGAGAAGCGCTCCGCGACGCCCGCCAGCAGGAAATACATGGCGCGCAGGCCGAGAATCGCGAACAGGTTCGAGGTCAGCACGATAAACGGATCGGTGGTCACGGCGAAGATGGCGGGAATACTGTCCACGGCAAAGATAACGTCGCTCAGCTCAACCAGGATCAGCACCAGCAGCAGCGGCGTCGCGTAGAGCACGCCGTTTTGGCGGGTAAAGAAGCGCTCACCCTCGATTTTATCCGTCATGCGCAGATGATTACGGATCCAGCGCACCAGCGGTTTGTCGCCGATGCCGGAATCATCCTCTTTCGCCAGCGCCATCTTCACGCCGGTAAACAGCAGGAACGCGCCGAAGACGTAGAGCAGCCACTCGAACTGGGAAATCAGCCAACTGCCGGCGAAGATCATGATCGTTCGCAGTACGATCGCGCCCAGTACGCCGTAAACCAGCACTCTGCGCTGTAGCGCAGGCGGAACGGCAAAGTAGCTGAACAGCATCAGCCAGACGAAGACGTTATCCACCGCCAGCGCTTTCTCGATCAGATAGCCGGTGAGGAACGCCAGCGCTTGCGGGTCGGCCACGGCGCGACCTTCGGTCTGCACCAGATACCACCAGAAAGCGGCGTTAAACAACAGCGAGAGGGTAACCCAGAGAATGGACCAGCCAGCGGCCTGCCTCATGGTCATGCTATGCGCACCACGCCGTCCCTGCAGCAGCAGATCGATAGCCAACATGATGACCACGACCACTGCGAATCCGCCCCATAACAACGGTGTGCCGACAGTATTCATTACGATATTCCTTACATAAAAACAAAACGGCTGACGTCGGAAGACGGCAGCCGCTGCGCTTTTATGCATAGACCTCGCCTTCCGGCAAGGTCTCACTTACAACAAGAATCTGTTGCCCGGCGACCGGATGCGGTTTTTCACGCATCGTAATGACGATCGGCCGGCAAGGAAGTTACTCCCCTTTGCGCGTAACAAAGTATTACAGGTTATAAATGGCGTCAATGGAGGCCGACGGACCATTTACACAGCTTTACGCCACGGGTTGACTATCCGCCGGGAAGACCACGCCGGTCTGGCGACGAATTTCGCTCAGCAGCTTCGCCGTGATGCGGCTCACTTCCAGACCCGGATGAGCCACCTCGTTGGCTTCGACCAGACGAGCGAACTCCTCCGCTTCATACAGCATAGTATTGATATGCTGCGGCTGGGTGAGATCCTGAGATTTGCCGCCGCGCGGCACGAAGCAGACTTTCTGGCATTCGGAGATTTTTTCGATCACCAGCGCGCCGGCTTCACCCTGGATTTCGCTCGGGATGGCGGAATCGCTTACCTTCGAGTGGTGCAGGGTGACATCAAAATCACCGTAGCTCAGAACGACCGTGCCCTGACCATCGACGCCGCTTTCCAGCAGGCTGGCGCTGGCGTGCACCGCGCGAGGCTCGCCCCACAGAGCCACCGCGGAGGCCAGGCAGTAAAAGCCGATGTCCATGATCGAGCCGTTAGAGAAGGCCGGATTGAAAGTATTGGGATTTTCGCCATCGAGATAGCGCTGATAGCGGGAAGAGTACTGGCAGTAGTTAATAAAGGCTTTGCGCAGCTTGCCGATCTTGTCAAACGACTGTTTAAGCAGCAGGAAGTTTGGCAGGCTGGCGGTTTTGAACGCTTCGAAGAGGACCACGTTATTTTCCCGCGCCGTTTTCATCGCGGCTTCGACTTCCTGCAGGTTCGAGGCCAGCGGTTTTTCGCAAATGACGTGCTTTTTATGGCGTAGAAACAGGCGGGTTTGCGGAAAGTGCAGCGAGTTAGGGCTGGCGATATAGACCGCGTCAACGTCAGGGCTCTGCGCTAAATCTTCCAGCGAAGTAAACAGGTGTTCGACGGGATAATCGCTGGCGAAGGCCTGAGCTTGCTCAAGGCTGCGGGAGTAGATGGCGGTGAGTTTATATTTGCCGGTTTCATGGGCGGCATCGACAAACTGCTTGGTTATCCAGTTTGTGCCAACAACTGCGAAACGTATCATAAACGTTGACGAACTCCGTAAAAGGGACCTTTCGTCACTGTAGCACGCCATCATGACAAAACCAGTGCGCTATGGCGCAGAACGCTCTAACGAAAGCTGGGTCAGCCACAGGCGGGTATCAAACTCCAGCTGATGGTACTGCGGCTCCATATGGCAGCACAGCTGATAGAACGCCTTGTTGTGCTCTTTTTCCTTCAGGTGCGCCAGCTCGTGCACCACGATCATCCGCAGAAAATCCTCCGGCGCATCGCGAAAGACGGTGGCGACGCGAATTTCGGCTTTAGCCTTCAGCTTGCCGCCCTGAACGCGGGAGATGGCGGTATGCAGGCCGAGCGCGTTGTTGAGCACGTGGATCTTGTTGTCGTACATCACCTTGTTGATCGGCGCCGCGCCGCGCAGATAGCGTGACTTCAGATCCTGGGTGTACTGATACAGCGCTTTATCGTTGTTGATATCGTGACCCTGCGGATAGCGCTTTTTCAGCACTTCGCCGAGACGGTTCTGTTTGATTAACGCGGTGACCTGCGCCAGCAGGGATTCAGGGTAGCCCTGGAGATAGGTTAAAGTGCTCATGCGGCCTGTTTGGGTCATTCAGCGACAACAGCCGGGGATTCTAGCACCCCGCGCGGGCAGGATGCCAGAAGGCAGCGTTACTCGATTATCGCGTCTTCTACCGCCCGGTAGCTAAAGAAGTCAAACAGCGCCTCTTTACGATGCAGCATGCTATCCACGCAGGCCATGCCGACAAACGCGCCGGTAAACTCGCCGTAGCGGCTATATTCATCGGAAAAACGTGAGGTGTCGTAGACCGCGCCGATGTGTTGGTATTTTTCGCCATCGACGGACCACGAGCACCGTATCTCCCGGCCGTTAATAGCCATCGCCAGATAGACTTCCCCCGTCGCAAGGAGGATTTTCTGCGGGTCGTCGTGACGCTCGCCGTTATCCATATAAATGATGGCCAGCTGCGCTGCGCCGGAAGCTTCATCCCAGGTTTTATGCAAAAACAGATAGTTCATGTTGTCGTAATAGAGCACCAGGCCAGCGCTGTGCTGATAAATCTCCGGGCTGAAATCCATCTTCGTGACGATAGTGGCGTATACCGAGGTGAGCTTTTTCGCCAGCAGGCTAACTTTATTCAGCGAGCTCAGCGACTCCTGACCGCGTAAGGCAAGGTAGCCCGCTTTACGTTCAAGGCTGGTAAAGCGCTGAAAGCGGATCCGCGGCGCATAGAAGGCGTTATCCAGCGTTTGCCCATCAAAATCATCCCTGTCTGGTTTAGCCGGAAACGGCTGAGAAGGCAGATTCGACTCTTCCACCTGGTGCTGAGCGAGGTTTCCCCCGGCCGCCAGCCGCAGCCAGCCATCATCGCTCCATATCATCTTTTGTATCGCCGTCTCGCGGCCTAGCGGGCAGCGCAGCTCCTGGCGGAAGGGTCTGCTGCAAAGGTGGGTTAACCAGACTTCGCCCGTCGGGGTCTCGACGTAGCTGCCGTGCCCGGCTTTTTGCAGATAGGTTTGCGGATTGAAGTAGTGTGGTTTGAGATGGCCTGCGTCGTGGCGCTCGTTAAAATTCTCCGGCCAGGCGGTGACGATGGGGTTTTGCGGATCGCCTTCATAGGGGCCGGCGACCTGCGTTGCGCGCGCCATGGTGACCGCATGGCCATAGCCGGTGCCGCCTTCGGCGACCATCAGGTAGTAATAATCGCCGCGGCGCGTCAAATGCGGTGCTTCAATACAGCCGCGATCGGTACCGCCGCGCCAGATTCGCTGCGGATAGCCGACAACGCGTTGCCTTTGCGGCGAATACTCCACCAGGCAAATGGCGCCCGGTTTTTCGTAACCTTCGCGGGTTTCCCACTCCAGTGAAACGATCCATTTTTTACCGTCGCTGTCGTGCAGGATAGAAGCATCGAACCCGGCAGAGTGGAGATAAACCGGCTCACTCCACGGGCCGGTGATTTCACTGGCGGTAATAAGATAGTTATCTACATCGAAATATCGCGAATTCATGGAATTCATCACGCCATAAATAACGTAGAATAATTTTTCCTCTTCACACCAGGTCAGGCTCGGTGCCCAAATACCTTTGGCGGAGGGCAGCTTTTTTAAATCCGGATTATTATCATCGGTAAGAACGTGGGTGAGTAATTGCCAATGTTTAAGATCTCTCGAATGGTAAATCGGCAGGCCGGGAAACCATTCAAAGGAAGAGACCGCTACATAATAATCATCGCCGCGCCGACATATACTGGGGTCAGGATTAAAACCTCTAAACACAGGATTCTGAATCATCGTATTTACCCTTAATGCGCAAAATATAGCGATAATTGTAAATAGACGACAGCCCAGGAGATATATAGATTGTTTCTGTTTATATAATAAACGTCTACTTATCCGGTGATGTTGCTCACAAAAAAGAGTTATTTGTCCGCCCGATTGCCCACGGCAGCAGTACTTCTGACTTTGTGCCGGAAAGATTGCGGGGTATCGTTCATCATCTCTTTAAACTTGAGGCAGAAGTAGGCGCTGTCGGTGAAGCCGGCGCTTTGCGAGATATCGCTGATCTTCAGGTCGGTATTGGTCAGCAGGTTGATAGCGATATTGAGTTTGCGCAGCAGCATAAATTTCTTGAAGCTGATTCCAAAGGCGGATTTAAAGGTGCGGGAAAACCAGGATTTTGACCACCGGCAGCGGCAGGCGGCTTCTTCGGTCGTCATTTCAAAATTTTCATTTTCATCAATGGATTGAAGCAGTTCAATAAGCTCGCTGAGGTAGCGATGGTTGGTTCGTTCGGTAATGGGGACAGAATCTTTAAGGCTATTAAAAGCATGCAGCAGCACGCTTTGCATCAGGGAGCGAAACAGCGAATCGGAGAAGTCGCTGAACTCACCGCACCAGCTTAGCAGCAGCTCCAGGCGCTCGGCTTCCTCGCCGGAAAGGTAAGCGACCGCGCCGCAGTGGGCGGCGGGGAGCGACAGGTCGTATCCCTCGAGCCACTCTTTTTCGAATTGCATAAGATAACGCTTGTGGCTGGCGGCGGCCGGGAGCGTCATTTCATGGATCACTAAGGCGGGGACGAAAATCAGGGTATTGTTTTTTACCGTAAATTTCTCGTCACCAATCGAATAGCTGCCCTCTGACTCTCTGAACCACATCAGCTCGTCCATCATATGAAAATGAGGGACTACGTTTATGCCGTTGAAATCATTTATGTTATCTACCCGCAGGGTAAATAGCTCACCGGCGCCCACGGGGATCTTTTCGAAAACGGGAGATTCGTCACTCATCGGGTACACTCTTCTTATATTTAACAGGATGATTTATACATAATCGGTAAGCCCTAAGCAATAACGTACAGAGGACAAATATTAACGATCTTCTGGCGGAGGCGCGATGAACACTGTCCGTATCAGTATTAAAGAAAAATTTAGCTATGGGTTAGGGGATACCGGCTGTAATTTAGTCTGGCAAACGGTCATGTTGTTTATGGCCTGGTTTTATACCGACGTATTTGGTTTAAGTCCGGCGCATATGGGGACCATGTTTCTGGCGGTAAGGGTATTAGACGCGGTGACCGATGTATTAATGGGGGCGGTGGCGGATCGTACCCGGACTAAATATGGGCAATTCCGTCCCTATATTTTATGGTTCGCGATTCCTTTTGGCGTACTTTGCTGCTTAACGTTTTATACGCCGGATTTTGGCTATACCGGCAAGCTAATTTATGCCTATGTTTCTTATACATTGTTATCTCTGGTGTATACGGCGATTAACGTTCCGTATTGCGCGATGATCAATAATATCTCTAACGATTCCCGCGAGCGCGTTTCGCTCCAGTCGTGGCGCTTTGCGCTCAGTACGCTCGGCGGTTTGATTGTCTCGCTCACCGCGCTGCCGCTGGTGGCCTGGCTGGGTCAGGGTAACGTGCAAAACGGCTATTTTTACACCATGATTGTGATGGGGTGCCTGAGCATCATCCTGTTCTTTATCTGCTTCGGCCTGACGAAAGAGCGCTACACCAAGGATATCGCGGTCAATAACCAAAGCAGCATTCTTGATGATCTGAAAACCCTGATCGCCAACAAGGACTGGCGCATTCTGTTCGCGCTCAACGTCGTTAACCTGATTGCGGTGCTGTTTAAAGGCGGGACCACGCTCTATTACGTCAATAACATTATGGGGCGGGCGGATCTGGGCAGCCTGCTGCTGACCACCACCCTGGCTTCCGGCGTGCTGGGGGCGATGCTCTCTCCGTTTATCTTTAAAAATATTGATAAAGTGAGAGGGTTTAAAATCTCGATGGCCATCGAGGCGGCGCTGCTGATAGGCATGTACTTCGTCCCGGCGGGGAACGTGGCCGCTATCTTTGCGCTGGTGATTATCATCAATATTATTCAGCTGGCCGCTACGCCGCTGCAGTGGAGCATGCTGTCCGATATTATCGATGCGGAAGAAAAACGCAGCGGTAAAAAGCTCAGCGGGATCGTTTTTTCAACAAACCTGTTTGCCATCAAGCTGGGGATCGCCATCGGCGGCGCGCTGGTGGGCTATATGCTGGCATGGGGCGATTACGTTGGCGGCGCAGCGCAGCAAACCGACTCCGCGCTGCAGATGATCAAGCTGCTGTTCACCGTCTTCCCCGGCGTGCTGGTGGCGCTGCTGGTGGTCATCATGAGCAAGTACAGCCTGGACGATAAGCGCCTGTCACGCCTGGCGCAGGACGACCTCCCGGCGTAACGGACTGTGGCCCGGAAGAAGGAGATAATCGGCGCATCTCTATTCTACTGGGCGAAGTTTGCGTATAAACTCGCGGGTTTTAGTGTTCCGGAGGCACAGAGGCGATGAGCCAGGTAGAGTTAAACGGTGAGTTATTCACATTAGAGCGGTTCCCGCCAAATGCTGAAGAGGAAGCGCTTCAGGCGTGGGAAGCGGCGGATGAATATCTGCTGCAACAGGTGAATGACGTCGACGGCCTGACGCTCATTTTCAATGACAGCTTCGGCGCGCTGGGCTGTGCGCTCGCGGAACGCAACCCGGTCAGCATCAACGATTCCTACATATCTGAGCTGGCGACCCGCTACAACCTGCGGATGAACGGTATTGATGAAGAGAGCGTACGTTTTCAGGATCCCCTGAGCGAACTGCCTGCGGCACCGGCGCTGGTGCTCATTAAGGTGCCGAAACAGCTGGCGCTGCTGGAGCAGCAGCTGCGCGCTCTGCGCGAAGTTGTCACGCCGGAAACCCGCATTGTTGCCGCCGCGAAAGCGCGGGATGTCCACAATTCCACCCTGGCGCTGTTTGAGAAGATCCTCGGCACCACCACCACATCGCTGGCATGGAAAAAGGCGCGGCTGATTTTCTGTACCTTTACCGCGCCTGAGGTGGCCGATGCGCCGCAGACCTATAGCTGGCAACTGGACGGTACGCCGTGGACGATCCACAACCACGCCAACGTGTTCGCCCGCAGCGGCCTGGATATTGGCGCGCGCTTCTTCCTGGAACATCTGCCGGCAAATATTGAAGGCGAGATCGCCGATCTCGGCTGCGGCAACGGCGTGATTGGCCTGAAAGCGCTGGCCTTAAACCCGGACGCCCGGGTGATGTTCACCGATGAGTCCTATATGGCGGTGGCCTCCAGCCGGCTGAACGTTGAAACCAACCTGCCGGATGACATCGAGCGCTGCGAGTTTGTGGTGAATAACGCGTTGTCCGATATTGAGCCGGACCGTTTCGCCGCGATCCTCTGTAACCCGCCGTTCCACCAGCAGCATGCGATCACCGATCATATTGCCTGGCAGATGTTTAACGACGCCCGCCGCAGCCTGAAGTACGGCGGCGAATTGTACGTTGTCGGCAACCGCCACCTCGATTATTTCCGCAAGCTGAAGCGCGCGTTCGGTAACTGCACGACGATCGCCACCAATAATAAATTTGTGGTGTTGAAAGCGACAAAGGTGCGCAAGCAGCGCTAAGCCTTATCGGCTTCCCCGGTTTCCCCGGCTTGCGGCTGACGCCTTAGCCGGGCTACCGGTCGGGTTTTCTTTCCCTAAATTGACAGCGCCAGCCGGGTGCCCTGGGCGATTGCCCGTCGGGCGTCCAGCTCCATCGCCACGTCGCAGCCGCCAATCAAATGCACCGTTTTACCCGCCGCCTGTAGCGGATCGGCCAGCTCGCGGCGGGGATCCTGACCGGCGCAGATAATCACATGATCAACGTTAAGCACCTGAGATTCGCCGCCGATCGTCACATGTAAGCCGGCATCATCGATCCGTTGATAGCCGACGCCGGGGATCATTTTGACGCCGCGGGCCAGCAGGGTGGCGCGGTGGATCCAGCCGGTGGTTTTCCCCAGCCCGTCGCCGGGTTTGCTGGCTTTGCGCTGGAGCATCACTATCTGGCGTGGACTTTTCGCTAATTGCATCCCTTCCGGGCGCAGTCCGCCCGCGGTCTGCAGGGTGGTATCAATCCCCCATTCGGCGCAGAACTCGCCGATATTCTGGCTGGTGGCGATACCAGACTGGCTGAGGTACATGGCGGTATCAAAGCCGATCCCGCCGCAGCCGATAATCGCCACCTTCTCGCCGACCGGCGCTTTATCGCGCAGGACATCGAGATAGCTCAGCACCTTAGGATGTTCGATTCCCTCGATATTCGGCATCCGCGGGGCGATCCCGGTGGCGAGGATGACCTCATCAAATGCCAGCAGATCGTCCGCGGTCGCCAGAGTTTCCAGCCGCAGCGCGACGCCGGTAAGATCCAGCATTCGGCGGTAATAGCGCAGGGTTTCGTAGAACTCCTCTTTGCCGGGGATCTGTTTGGCGATATTAAACTGGCCGCCAATCTCGCGGTGACCATCAAACAGGGTAACCTGATGCCCGCGCGAGGCGGCGTTAACGGCAAAGGCCAGCCCGGCAGGACCGGCGCCGACTACCGCCAACCGCTTCGGTGTGGTCGCAGGCGCTATCGGCATCAGGGTTTCATGGCAGGCGCGCGGATTGACCAGGCACGAGGTGACTTTACCGGCGAAGATCCGATCAAGACAGGCCTGATTACAGCCGATGCAGGTATTGATCTCATCCGCCCGTCCGCTCTGCGCTTTAGAGAGAAATTCGCTATCGGCGAGAAAAGGGCGGGCCATCGAGACCATGTCGGCGTCTCCGCGGGCCAGGATCGCTTCCGCCACGGCGGGATCGTTAATCCGGTTGGTGGTGACCAGCGGGATCGACACCGCGCCCTTCAGCTTGCGGGTGACCCAGCTAAACGCGCCGCGCGGTACCGGGGTGGCGATGGTGGGAATGCGCGCCTCGTGCCAGCCGATACCGGTATTGATAATCGTTGCCCCGGCGGCCTCAATGGCTTTTGCCAGCTCGGTGACTTCCGCCAGGGTGCTGCCGCCGCTGACCAGATCGAGCATCGACAAGCGGTAGATAATAATAAAGTCGCTGCCTGCGCGTTCCCGCACGGCTCTGACCACCTCGATGGCAAAACGCATGCGTCGGGCGTAGTCGCCGCCCCACCGGTCGTCGCGCAGGTTGGTGCGCGCGGCAAGGAATTCGTTAATCAGGTAGCCTTCCGAACCCATCACTTCGACGCCGTCGTACCCGGCTTCCCGCGCCAGCTGGGCGCAGCGGGCAAAATCATCGATCAGCTGCAGGATCTCTTCGTGGCTCAGCGCGTGAGGCGTAAAGGGGTTGATCGGCGCCTGCAGCGCGGAAGGAGCCACCAGCTTCGGCTGGTAGCTGTAGCGCCCGGTATGCAGGATCTGCAGCGCAATTTTACCGCCCTCCTCGTGTACCGCATCGGTAATATGGCGATGGTGGGAGAGATGGCTGGCGTCGTTCAGCACCGCGCCGCCCGCCATGGTGACGCCGGAAGGGGCGGGGGCAATTCCGCCGGTGACGATCAGCGCCACCCCGTGGCGGGCGCGCTCGGCGTAAAAAGCCGCCAGCCGCTGCGCGCCGTCCGGGAGCTCCTCCAGGCCAGTATGCATCGAGCCCATCAACACGCGGTTTTTGAGCGTTGTGAACCCCAGGTCAAGCGGGGCGAAAAGCGACGGGTAGCGGCTCATAATTTCTTCCAGTGTAAAATTATTGTTATGTGGTCGGATGAGTTACTAATTTAGCCGTCGCGGGCAAAAAGGGAAAAGGGGAGTGCGGCGATTGTGATGGGATTCAAAGAACGGCGAAAGGTTCCCCTTCCTCCTCTCCCACAGGAAGAGGAGGAAGGGCGGAATGGCGCCGGTGGCCAGATAAGTCCGGACTGTTCTCCTCTTCTTTTGGGGAGAGGGTTAGGGCGAGGGGACAACAGGAGCACGGCGCGCCAGCCCCGGCGCCTGCCACATTGAGGTCGTTAATCCGCTATCCACCAGACCGAGCTGCTCGGCGTACACCGACTGCCATTTGGCCATCATCTCCTGATACAGCTCGCGGTGCGCCGGATTGGGCGTAAATTCCCGATGCCAGCTCACCAGCTTCTCGCCGGTCGCCGCCATATCGCTGTACAACCCGGCGCCAGCCCCGGCAGCGATCGCGCAGCCCAGCGCCGTCGCCTCGCGCACCTCCGGCACCCGTACCGGCAGGCCGGTGACGTCGCTGAGGATCTGGCTCCACAGCGCCCCTTTCGAGCCGCCGCCGGCGAAAACCAGGCCGTCAAACTTCACGCCGGAAAACTGTGAAATTTGCGCCAGGTTACAGGCGGAGACAATCGCCGCGTTCTCTTCCAGCGCGCGGAAAAGGGTGGCTTTATTGCATTTTTCCGGGTCGATGGAGAGGTTAATAAACGACGGCGCGGCGTGGTACCACTGCTTAAAGTGCATGGCGTCAGAGAAGATCGGCATCACCCCGTGGGAACCCGCCGGCACGCGGCTGGCCATCTCTTCCAGCAGGCTGTAGGCGTCGACGCCGAGGCGTTCGGCAATCAGCTTCTCCTCCGCGCAGAAGGCATCGCGGAACCAGCGCATGGTCAGGCCGGTGAAGAAGCTGATGGACTCCGCCTGCGCCATACCGGGAATGACGTGTGGGTTAACGCGAATATTCATCTCCGGGTCGGTACGCACTTCCGGCAGGTTGACCACCTGCTGCCAGAAGGTGCCGCCGAGCACCGCCGTCTGCCCGGCGCGCACCACGCCGAGTCCCAGGCAGCCGAGCTGGACGTCGCCGCCGCCCATCACCACCGGCGTTCCCGCCCGCAAACCGCTCTGCGCCGCCGCCGCGTCGGTGACTGCGCCGAGTACGGTGCCGGTCTCTTTTACCGGCGAGAGAATATCGGCCCGCAGTCCGGCCATATCCAGCAGCGCCGGACGCCAGTCGCGGCTGAACAGGTCGAGCATGCCGGTGGTCCCGGCGTTAGAGGGGTCGACCGCCAGCTCGCCGGAAAGCTTCGCCGCCAGCCAGTCGCTGATCATGGTGATGGTCGCCGCGCTGCGGTAAATATCCGGGCGATGATGGGCCAGCCACAGCAGGCGCGGCATGGCGCTTAGCGCCAGGGTCTGCCCCGACACGCCGTACACTTCCGATTCAAAACGGTCGTCGTGGATCTCTTTGAGCTCTGCCACCTCGCGGCTGGCGCGGGCGTCAACGTTGGCGCAGGCCCAGATGGCCTCGCCGTTGCGGTCGTAAAGCACGATGCCTTCGCGCATGGAGCAGCAGGCGACGGACTGAATATCCGCCGCAGAGAGATGGGCGGCGGCCAGCGCCTGACGGATACACTGGCAGGCCAGCTGCCAGTTGGTGGTGAGATCGAATTCCATCGAGCCGGGGACATTGTCCACGCTCAGGTGTTTCCATTCGGCCTGGCCGACCGCAATCTGGCGGCCGTTGAGATCGAAAATCACCGCCCGGATGCTGCCGGTCCCGGCATCTAACGCTAACAGGTAACTCATGACATGCGCCTCGCTCGTGTTGCGCGGCGCAAGGCCGTTATGAGGCCAGCGTAAGCACCGCGCGTGCTGTTGTCTCTTCCGTTACCAGGCCATTAATCCGCTTGCCGATCAGGGCCGCGTAAATCGCCTGCGCTTTTTCTTCTCCCCCGGCGACGCCAACGATGGTTGGCAGCTGCGCCAGTTCATCAAGGGTGACGCCGAGCAGTTCCCGATGGATCTCCAGCCCTTCGACCGGTTTGCCGTCGGCCTGCAGGAAATAACCTAAAATGTCGCCTACCGCGCCTTTGCGGGCGTACATCAGTTGTTCACCCTCGCTGATATAGCCGGAGCGCAGGATGGTGGCGTCGCGGCGCTGATCGATGGCGCCGATGCCCACCACCGCCGCATCCGCCGCCGTGGCGGCGAGGATCACGTCGCGTACGCTCGCTTCCCGGCGCAGTATCTCCGCTACATCTGCCGATGACACCCTGAGCGGCGCGGGGATCATGCTGACGCTACAGGCGGCATCCAGCTGGCCAATGCCGGTCATATACGGGCCCACGCCGCCGGAAAGCGTCACCAGCCGAACCTGCTGGGAGCCGATAAACCCGCTCAGGTGCTGCAGGCAGCTCATGGTCGCCTCGCCAAAGCCCACCGCCAGCAGCTGTCCCGGCTCCAGCACGCCCATTAACGATTGCGCCGCGCCAATCCCCAGGCGGGTGTTCATCGGGGGCGTATTCAGCGCCGGCAGCACGCGGGCGATTTTCAGGCCGAAGCGCTGCTGAAGTTCGGTTTCCAGCGCCAGGCAGCCTTCATAGCGCGAGTTAATCTGGACGCGGATCACCCCCGACTGGCGGCCCTTCTCCAGCAGGCGGGAGATCTTTAACCGCGGCAGTCCTAAACGCTCGCCGATGTCGTTCTGCGTCAGGCCGTCGTGGTAGTAACACCACGCCACCCGCGCCACCAGCTCCTCCTCGGCTAACGCCAGCCCGGCGTAGCGGCTCTCTTCCGTAATGCGTTTTTCGCTCATAAAGTGAACTCTTATAAAAATTTAGATCATATGTTCGTTGTTGCGCGGTCGGAAAATGTGAGCCGACTGGCAAAACCGATCTTTCGTTGTTCGCTGGTTTTATTCAAACGATCGAAAGCATAAAACTGTGATCGCTGCACGGTTGTAAATATAGTTCACCGTCTACGCTTTTGAACATTATTAATTTAAAAAATCTTTTGTTCAAAATGAGGCGCGATGATGAAGCCACTGCTTGAAGCTCGCCAAATCTGCAAACAGTTCTCCGGCGTCACCGTGCTGAAGCAGATTGATTTCACGCTGCTTTCCGGCCAGGTACACGCGCTGATGGGCGGCAACGGCGCCGGGAAATCGACGCTGATGAAGATTATCGCCGGCGTGGAAACGCCCGACAGCGGTGAGCTTGTCTTCGGCGAACGCGCGTTTGCGCGCCTCACTCCCGCCCAGGCCCATCAGCAGGGCGTGTATCTGGTGCCGCAGGAACCGATGTTATTCCCCAATCTGACGGTGCGGGAAAATATTCTTTTTCGTCTGCCGAAGCGGGCGGATAACGAGACCCGCCTGCGGGAAAAGCTTCAGCAGCTTAACTGCCAGCTCAACCTTGAGGCGGCGGCCAGCACTCTGGAAGTGGCCGATCAGCAAATGGTGGAGATCCTGCGCGGGCTGATGCGCGACGCGCAGATCCTGATCCTCGATGAGCCCACCGCCTCGCTGACGCCGGGGGAAACCGAACGCCTGTTTCGCCAGATCCGCTCTTTACAGGCCCTCGGCGTCGGGATCGTGTTTATCTCGCACAAACTGCCGGAGATCCGCCAGGTCGCCAGCCACGTTTCGGTGATGCGCGACGGCGCGGTGGTGCTGAGCGGGGAAACCGCGCAGTACGGCGACAATCAGCTGATCGGCGCGATGACGCCCGTCAGTCGCGATCGAGCCCTGAGCGACACGCAAAAGCTGTGGCTGGCGCTGCCGGGCAATCGCCGTACCCAGGCGCAGGATTTCCCGGTGCTGCGGGTAGAAGATCTGACCGGGGAAGGTTTTATCGATCTCAACCTCGAGATCCGTGCCGGGGAGATCGTCGGCCTCGCCGGGCTGGTGGGATCCGGGCGTACCGAATTCGCCGAAACGCTCTACGGTCTGCGCCCGGCTCGCGCCGGGCGGGTGTGGCTGGAGAACCGCGATATCAGCCGCGATAGCACGCGCGCCAGGCTCGCCAGCGGGCTGGTCTATTTGCCGGAGGACAGGCAGGTTTCCGGATTGTTTCTCGATGCGCCGGTGCGCTGGAACACGGTGATGTTTAACCAGCCGTCGCTGTGGCAGCAGAACCGGCGCGAAGCGGCGGTGGTGGAGCGCTATCACCGGGCGCTGGGGATCAAAATGGCCGATGGCGATCGCCCGGTGCGTACGCTCTCCGGCGGCAATCAGCAGAAGGTGCTGTTGGCGCGTTGCCTGGAGGCTAACCCGCTGCTGCTGATCGTTGATGAGCCCACGCGCGGCGTGGACGTTTCCGCCCGCGCCGATATCTATCAGCTGCTGAAAAGCGTCGCCGCGCAGAACGTGGCGGTGCTGATGATCTCCAGCGATCTCGACGAGTTCGTCGGCCTGGCCGACCGGGTACTGGTGATGCATCAGGGCAGGCAGAGCGGCGAGCTGGCGCAGCAGGCGGTCAGCGTTGACCGGATGATGACCCTGGCCTTCGGAGGGCAGGCATGAAAACGTTACTGAAAAATCGCGAACTGAGCGCCTTTCTCGCTATCGTGGTGCTGTTTGCCGGGCTGGTGGCGCTCAACCCGGCCTATTTCAGCTTACAAACCCTGGGCATGATTTTCGCCAGCTCGCAAATCCTTTGCCTGCTGGCGCTGGGGGCGACCCTGGTGATGCTGACCCGCAATATCGACGTTTCGGTGGGTTCCACCGTCGGCCTGAGCGCTATCGCGGTGGGCGTGGCGCTCAATAGCGGCTATGGCCTGATGACCGCCATCGCCTTCGCGCTGGCGATCGGCGCGCTGGCCGGCGCCTTTAACGGCCTGCTGGTGGTGGGGCTGCGTATCCCGGCGATTGTCGCCACCCTCGGCACTCTCGGGCTTTATCGCGGAGTGATGCTGCTGTGGACCGGCGGTAAGTGGATTGAAGGCTTGCCGAACAGCCTGAAAGCGCTGTCGGAACCGGCGTTCATCGGCATTTCGCCGCTGGGCTGGCTGGTGCTGGCGCTGCTGCTGGCGGGCGGCGGGATACTGTCGCGCACCGCCTTTGGCCGCGATTTTTACGCCGTCGGCGATAACCTCGCCGCTGCCCGCCAGCTTGGGGTGGCGGTGAACCGCACGCGGATGCTGGCATTCACCCTTAACGGCATGCTGGCCGCCTGCGCCGGCATTGTGTTCGCCGCGCAGATCGGCTTTGTGCCCAATCAGACCGGCAGCGGCCTGGAGATGAAGGCCATCGCCGCCTGCGTGCTCGGCGGGATCTCGCTGCTGGGCGGTACCGGCACGCTGCTCGGCGCTTTTCTCGGTGCTTTCTTTCTCACCCAAATCGACACCGTGCTGGTGCTGTTCCGCCTCCCGGCGTGGTGGAACGACTTTATCGCCGGCCTGGTGCTGCTCGGCGTGCTGGTGCTCGACGGGCGGCTGCGCCAGGCGCTGGCCCGCCATCAGCGGGCGCTGAAGTACAGCCGCTTTCAGCCCGGCAACAAAGGGGGCAAGCGCGTGGCCCCGTTTCCCGAACGCAAAAACAAAGAGGTGGCGTAAATGAAGCTCAGCTGGGAAAGCGCGCTGCTGGCGTTGCTGGTGCTGGAGATCCTGCTGTTTGGCGCCCTCAATCCGCGCATGCTGGATCTCAATATGCTGCTGTTCAGCACCAGCGACTTTATCTGCATTGGCATCGTGGCGCTGCCGCTGACGCTGGTGATCATCAGCGGCGGGATTGATATTTCGCTCGGTTCGACCATCGGCCTGTGCGCTATCGCGCTGGGGGTGATGATGCAGGCGGGCTGGCCGATGAGCCTCGCGATCCCCCTGACGCTGCTGCTCGGCCTGCTGTGCGGGCTGCTGAACGCGGCGCTGATTCACTACACCGGCATTAGCCCGCTGGTGATAACCCTCGGCACCCTGTACCTCTACGGCGGCGGCGCGCTGCTGCTTTCGGGCATGGCCGGGGCCACCGGCTACGAAGGCATCGGCGGATTCCCGGACAGCTTTACCGCCTTCGCCAACCTGACCCTGTTCGGCCTGCCGATCCCGCTGGTGCTGTTCGCCGTTATCACCTTTTTCTTCTGGCTGCTGGCCCACCGCGGGCGCTTTGGCCGCCACCTTTTTCTGCTCGGGCAGAACCCGCGCGCCGCGCGCTACGCCGCGCTTTCCGTTAACGGGATGCCCTACGCGCTGTATGGCCTGGTGGGCGTGGCGTCGGCGGTGGCGGCGCTGGTGATGGTCTCCTATTTCGGCTCGGCGCGCTCGGACTTAGGCCGCGACCTGCTGATGCCGGCGCTGACCGCCGCGGTGCTCGGCGGGGCCAATATCTACGGCGGTTCCGGCTCGATCGTCGGCACGGCGCTGGCCGCGCTGCTGGTGGGCTATTTACAACAAGGTTTGCAAATGGTCGGCATCCCCAACCAGGTGTCGAGCGCGCTGTCAGGGGCGCTGTTGGTTGTGGTGGTGATGGGGCGTTCGCTGAGCCTGCACCGTGAATGGGTGCGGATGAGCTGGCGGCGTCTTTTCTCGCGTAAAACAATCGGAGCATAAAATGAAAACAAAACTGATGGTGCTGGCGATGGCGCTGGGTATGGCATCGGCCCAGGCGGCGGACCGCATCGCCTTTATTCCAAAACTGGTCGGTGTCGGTTTCTTTACCAGCGGCGGCAACGGCGCGAAAGAGGCGGGCAAAGCGCTCGGCGTGGACGTCACCTACGACGGCCCGACTGAACCGAGCGTCTCCGGCCAGGTACAGCTGATCAACAACTTTGTCAACCAGGGCTACAACGCGATTATCGTCTCCGCCGTATCGCCGGACGGCCTGTGCCCGGCGCTGAAGCGGGCGATGCAGCGCGGGGTCAAGGTCCTGACCTGGGACTCCGATACCAAACCGGAGTGCCGCAGCATCTATATCAACCAGGGGACGCCGCAGCAGCTCGGCGGCCTGCTGGTGGAGATGGCGGAAAAACAGGTGACGAAACCCACCGCCAAAGTGGCGTTTTTCTACTCCAGCCCGACGGTGACCGACCAGAACCAGTGGGTGAAAGAGGCGAAGGCCAAAATTGAAAAAGAACATCCGCAGTGGGAAGTGGTGACCACCCAGTTTGGCTATAACGACGCCACTAAATCGCTGCAAACCGCCGAGGGGATCTTAAAAGCGTACCCGGATCTCGACGCTATTATCGCTCCTGACGCCAACGCGCTCCCGGCGGCCGCCCAGGCGGCGGAAAACCTCAAGCGCCAGGGCGTGGCGATCGTTGGTTTTAGCACGCCGAACGTGATGCGCCCCTACGTAGATCGCGGCACGGTAAAAGCCTTCGGCCTGTGGGACGTGGTGCAGCAGGGCAAGATCGCGGTTAACGTCGCCGATCGTCTGCTGAAAAAGGGCGATCTTAACGTTGGCGACAGCGTCGATGTGAAAGATCTCGGCGCCCTGAAAGTCGAGCCGAACAGCGTGCAGGGCTACCAGTATGAAGCGAAAGGCAACGGCATCGTGCTGCTGCCGGAGCGGGTGGTGTTCACCAAAGAGAATATCAATAACTACGATTTCTGATGGAGGATGAGATGGCTGATTTAGACGATATCAAAGAGGGAAAAAACTTCGGCTTAGACCGTCCGCAGCAGAACACCCTCTATACGCTGAAGGGCTGCGGGTCGCTGGAGTGGGGGATGCAGTCGCGGCTGGCGCGTATCTTCAATCCGCAGAGCAACCGTACGGTGATGCTGGCGTTCGACCACGGCTATTTTCAGGGGCCGACCACCGGGCTGGAGCGGATCGATCTCTCTATCGCGCCGCTGTTCGAAGAGACCGACGTGCTGATGTGTACCCGCGGCGTGCTGCGCAGTCAGGTGCCGGCGGCGACCAACAAACCGGTGGTGCTGCGTGCTTCCGGCGGCAACTCGATCCTCAGCGAACTTTCCAACGAGTGCGTGGCGGTGGCGATGGAGGACGCGTTGCGCCTGAACGTCTGCGCGGTGGCGGCGCAGGTCTATATCGGCAGCGAGCACGAGCATCAGTCGATCAACAACATCATCAAGCTGGTGGACGCCGGCAACCGCTACGGTATGCCGGTGCTGGCGGTAACCGGCGTGGGCAAAGAGATGACCCGCGACGCCCGCTACTTCTCGCTGGCCAGCCGCATTGCCGCCGAAATGGGGGCGCAGTTCGTGAAAACCTATTTTGTTGAGGAAGGCTTTGAGAAAGTCACCGCCAGCTGCCCGGTGCCGATCGTCATCGCCGGGGGCAAAAAGCTGCCGGAGCAGGAGGCGCTGGAGATGTGCTGGCGGGCGATCGACCAGGGCGCATCCGGCGTGGATATGGGGCGGAATATCTTCCAGTCCAGCGCGCCGCGCGCGATGCTGAAGGCGGTGAAAAAAGTGGTGCATGAGAACCTGAGCGCCCGCGAGGCGTATCAGTTCTGG
This sequence comes from Klebsiella sp. M5al, assembly GCF_002090195.1. Taxonomy (NCBI): domain Bacteria; kingdom Pseudomonadati; phylum Pseudomonadota; class Gammaproteobacteria; order Enterobacterales; family Enterobacteriaceae; genus Klebsiella; species Klebsiella sp. M5al. Next base: position 5,135,129 of record NZ_CP020657.1, on the reverse strand, counting down.
CAGGAGGAAAAACAGGGAGAGCTGCAATGAACGTAACGCTGGTGGAAATCAATATCAAACCGGAACGGGTCGACGAGTTTCTTGAGGTGTTCCGTGCCAACCACGAAGGGGCGCTGCAGGAGCCGGGCAATCTGCGCTTTGACGTGCTGCAGGACCCGGAGGTGAAGACGCGCTTTTTTATCTATGAAGCCTATATCGACGATGAGGCGGTGCTGGCGCACAAGAAAACCCCGCACTATCTGGCCTGCGTAGAGAAGCTGGAGGCGCTGATGTCGAAGCCGCGGCAGAAGCGCAGCTTTATCGGCCTGCTGCCGGAGGTGTAAGACTGTCCCCTCACGCTAACCTTTGCTATGGGATAGCGTGAGGGGACATATATTGCGGACATAGGGGCAAGCCACTACGCCTCTTCTACCGAAACCCGTAGCGCCGCCAGGGCCAGGCGGGCCGCTTTTAGCACCTGTTCACACTGCTCCAGCGTCAGCGTCAGCGGCGGCTCAACGCGGATCGTCCTGGCGTTGTTCAGCGTTCCGGCCACCAGTACCCGCTGGCGGAACATCTCGCTGGCAAAGTCATAGCCGATTTCGTTATCGACAAACTCAATCGCCATCAGCATGCCTTTGCCGCGAACTTCATTCACCAGATCCGGATATTCGCGGGCCAACTGACGGAAGCCATCCAGCAGCATGTCGCCTTTCTGCTCCGCCTGCGCGGGCAGGTTTTGCGTCAGCAGCACGTTGATGGTCGCCAGCGCCGCCGCGCAGGCCAGCGGATTGCCGCCGAACGTGGTGGTATGCAGGAACGGGTTGTCGAACAGCACCGAGAACACCTCTTCGGTGGCGATCGTGGCGCCAATCGGCATCACCCCGCCGCCCAGCGCTTTGGCAAGGCACAGAATATCCGGCTGGACGTTTTCATGCTCGCAGGCAAACATCTTGCCGGTGCGCCCCATGCCGGTTTGTACTTCATCGAGGATCAGCAGCGCGCCAAACTCGTCGCACAGCTTGCGCACCGCGGGCAGATAGCCCGGCGGCGGCAGAATCACCCCGCCTTCGCCCTGGATGGGCTCAAGGATCACCGCCGCGACGTCATCGCCGGTCTTTTTGCACTCGCTCAGCAACGTGCGCATGGCGTTAATATCGCCGAACGGTACGTGCCGGAATCCCGGCAGCAGCGGCATAAAAGGCTTACGGAAAGTGGATTTCGCGGTGGCGGAAAGCGCGCCCAACGACTTACCGTGAAACGCGCCGCTGGTGGCGACGAAGGTAAATTTGCCGCGCGGAGACTGGTAAGCTTTCGCCAGCTTTAACGCCGCTTCGACCGATTCGGTGCCGCTATTGCTAAAGAAGCTGTATTTCAGTTTGCCGGGCGTTAAGGCCGCGAGGGTTTTTGCCAGCATGGCCCGCAGCGGGTCCAGCAGTTCCTGACTATGAAGAGGTTGTTTAGCGAGTTGATTTTCGACGGCGGAAACGACAACTGGATTACGGTGCCCTACATTAAAAATCCCAAACCCACCCAGGCAGTCGATAAACTCCTGTCCCTGAGTGTCGACAAGCGTATTTAACCCTCCCGCTTGCCACTCTACGGCTCCGTAATCCCCGCCAGCAGTGACCGATTTTCGATACGCTAAAAATCCTGGGTTCACATGCTCTTTAAAGTATTCTCTGACCTCCTGGTTAAGTGATTTCATCTCCTCATGATCGAGCGTTCGCTTCTCAATGAGATTCAATGCGTGTGCGCTGCAGGCCAGAGCCGATGCGCTGGAAGGTAACCTGTTCAAAATATGCTCCTGGGCGGGGCGTATCACATGATACTGAATTAAGTATTGCAGGGATTACGCCACTTCGGCGCGGGCCAGGAAAATCGGGATAAACGCAACGTGAAATTGCGATTGAGCAAAATTTAATCTTACGGCGCTATTATTGGCATGTTTTACTCCTGAAGGCGTAAAACCCCGTGAATAAGGGCTTCCGCCGCGCGCGTCGCGGCGGTGCAGGCTGCCCAGCGATGGGGCAGAGGGTTAGTCGAGCTGGGAAATCTCCATTGCCGCGCGGTCAATCACGCCGACGATCTGCTTTAGCTGAGCTTCAGTAATGGCCTGCTGGTTAACTTTTAAATCCAGTACCGCCTTAAAATTCTCCAGCGCGCGCTTCATCTGCGGATTTTTACGCAGTTCACAACCCACCATACGCGCGTGCAGTTTGGCCTGAATCTGCTCCAGCTGTTGCTGGTTTTCCGTGTGCAGCTGGCTGCCGTCGGCGGTAATGGCGATTTTTTTACGACCGTTTTCGTCAGCCACGCTGATTAAGCCCTGATCCTGGAGCAAGTCGAGCGTCGGGTAGATGACGCCGGGGCTCGGGCTGTAGTTGCCCTGGGTCATGGTTTCGATCTCTTTGATAAGCTCGTAGCCGTGGCTGGCGTTACGGGTGAGGATATCCAGAATCACCAGGCGCAGCTCGCCGTGGCCAAAGAAGCGCTGCCGACGTCCGCCGCCCCTGCGGCCATGCTCGCCGTGTTCGCCATGCTCATCGTGGCGTCCGCGTGGCCCACGCCCTTCTTCGTGATGATGTCTCATGTTTTGCCCCTCTGTTTTTGATATATCTAATTTATATCTAAAAAATACAAAGTAGCAATGAAGGATTTTGTTTATTTTTTAACTTAATGATTTTAAATGGTTTATTTTTCATTTTTGACTTTTGTGCCGTTTTGCTTTGGCTATATCAAAAAAGACTTGCATTCTTTTTTAATGGCAATCATTATCATTTGCAAGATTTTTAGATATATCTATTCAGTTCACGAAGGCGATGAAAAATGACAAAGGCAAATAACCCCAAATACCCGCAGCGCGTGCGTAACGAGCTGCGTTTTCGCGAGTTGACCGTGCAGCGCGTCGAGCGTATCGGTCACGCTTTCCAGCGTATTGTGCTGGGCGGAGAGGCGCTGGACGGTTTTGTTTCTCAGGGTTTTGACGACCACACCAAGCTCTTTTTCCCCGAAGCGGGCGCCGCATTCACGCCGCCGGTGGTGACGGATGAAGGCATTAACTGGGGCGAAGGCGTGCGTCCGGCGACTCGCGACTATACGCCGCTGTACGACGCCGGGCGTCATGAGCTGGCGTACGACTTTTTTATTCACGACGGCGGCATTGCCAGCCGCTGGGCGCTGACGGCGCAAGCGGGCGATAAGCTGGTGATCGGCGGCCCGCGCGGTTCGCTGGTGGTGCCGGAAGATTACGCCTGGCAGCTGTACGTGACCGATGAGTCCGGAATGCCCGCGCTGCGCCGCCGTTTGCTCGGGTTGCAGCAGCTTCCGACGCCGCCGCAGGTGACGGCGATTGTGACTATTGGCGATGCGTCTTATCAAGATTACCTGGCCGATCTTGATGGCTTTAATATCGAGTGGGTGGTAGGGCATAACCCAGCCGCCGTGGCCGAACGTCTGGCGCAGGTGGTGATTCCGGCGGACGATTATTTTATCTGGCTGACCGGGGAAGGCGCGGCGGTGAAGTCGCTGCTGGCGCGCTTTGAAGGCGAAGAGATTGACCCGCAGCTGGTGCGTTCGCAGGCCTACTGGCACAGCAAGTAAGCGCGGAGAAAACCCGGGTTGCGGCTGACGCCTTACCCGGGCTACGAAAGAGAACTGCGCGGTGATTTTCCCGCAGGCGATGCTGCGCATCTGTCCGGGCTACCGCTCCACAGACGGCGGTGCGCCCGTAGCCCGGGCAAGGCGCGTCAAGCGCCGCCCCCGGGAGCAGAGTGCGCAGAGGCATCATTTCCCGCAGGCGATGCTGCGCATCTGTTCGGTTACCAGGTCCAAAGACGGCGGTGAACCCGTAGCCCTGCTAAGCGCAGCGCGAGCAGGGGAATTATTTCTGCGCCAGCGCTTTAAACACCATCGCCACCGCATGGGCGCCGGGGTCCATATTGCCGCGCAGGCTATCGCTGTTGAGATACGACGCGCGCCCGGCGTTGGCTTTGCTGGCGTGAAGCGTACGATCCGCGCCCGCCTGTGCCGCCGCGAAAGCGGCCTGCAGATTTTCCGGCTCGGCCGCCAGCGCCGCCAGTGCCGGCTGCAGGGCATCAATCATGGTCCGATCGCCTTCATCGGCGCCGCCGTAAAACTTCATCTGCGCCAGCCCGGCGTTTAGCGCTTCGGCGACGCTTGCCCCCTGTTCCAGCTTCTGCCCGGCGGCGGTAAAGAAAATTGACATCAGCACGCCGCTGGAGCCGCCCATCACCACCGTCAGACGCTCGCCAATCAGCGCCAATAGCGTAGCGAGGTTAGCCAACGGCAGCTGGCGACGCTGTAGCAAGTCGGCGATGTCGCGCGCGCCGGCGGCGAAGGTGGAGCCGGTATCGCCGTCGCCGACTTTGGCATCCAGCGCGTTGAGATCTGCTTCAAGATCGGACAGCGTGCCGGTCACCCGCTCGACGTAGTCCGCAACCACGCTATTCTCCGAGGGCTCAAACTCTACCCGGGTGCTGCGCAGCGACGACGGCATCACGCTGATTTCGCGCGGCTGCACCGGCGTCTGCCAGCCGGCGGTTTCTACCGCGGAAAGCAGCGCCTTCTCAATACTCTCTTCCAGCACGATGGCGGTGAGGGAGAAGCCTTTCATATCCAGCGCGGTCACCAGCGAAGCCGGGCCAATCAGCCAGTCGATACGCTGTTGCAGCGGCGTATGCGCCAGCTCGCGGGTCAAAATCGCCATTTCGGCAATCGATACGCCGCCGAGATTATTGATCATCACCGCCAGACGACCGGTTTCCGGCAGGGCGGCGCTGAGCTTCTCCGCCATCAGCGTAACGATTTCCGCGCTGTTCTGGGTCGCGATGACCGATGCGCCCGGTTCGCCGTGGATCCCCATGCCCAGCTCGGCCTGGTCCGCGTGATGGCGCGGGGCCGTTTCCGCATCCTGCGGCAGATGACAGCTGGCAAGGGCCAGCCCGAGGCTGAAGGTATGTCCGGCGGCATACTGCGCTTCGCGCAGCACGGTCGCCAGATTGTGTCCGCGTTCGGCGAAGTAGCCTGCCACTTTATGCACCAGAATCGTCCCGGCGATGCCGCGCGGATGTTTGTTGTCCGGCAGCGAAATATCATCGCCAACGATCAGCATTTCAACGTTATAGCCCATGCGGCGCGCCTTCTCCGCCGCGAGGCCGAAGTTCAGGCGATCGCCGGTATAGTTCTTGACGATCAGCAGACAGCCCGCGTCGCCGGTTACCGCCTGGATGGCGGTCAGCACCGCATCGACGCTCGGCGAGGCAAACAGATCGCCGCAGACGGCGGCGGTCAGCATGCCTTTGCCGACAAAGCCCGCGTGGGCCGGCTCGTGACCGGAACCGCCACCGGAGATCACCGCCACGTTGTTTTTGTCGAGATCGCGACGCACCACCACGCGAATGGCGGGATCGCTCTCCAGCCGCGCCAGGTTATTCCACGGGCTGGCGATAATGGTTCCTTCAATCACGTCGTTGACGAGGTTGGCGCGTTGATTAAAAAAGAATTGAGACATAACGGATCCTGAAAGTTAAGCGAGTTCCCGGAGGGGACAGCCTCCGGGGTGGAAAGATGGGGCAGGTTAGCCGCGAATCACGCGTTTGCCGGGAATATCAAGGGTGACGGTCTCGCCGTTTTGCAGCGTCGTCAGCACATCGCGCTGCTGGCAAAGCATCGCAATGCCCGCCTGGCGGGCGATAATCGCGCCGTGAGCGTGCTCGCTGCTCTCCTGCAGACAGATTCCCTTCACCTGACGGCCGTCGAGCTGCACGACGGTAGAAGGAAAGATATCGTCGGCTACGAGGATCGAAGGCGTGCTAAACTGCGGCAGTGCTTCGCTGCTCTCGTTAAGGTGACGCAGCGTGCGGTGCAAAATATCTTCAATATCAATATAGCGTGCCTGAAGGTAGGCATCGTCGAGATGGCGATATTGTTGGCTTAAATCGCTCAGCACCTGATGCCACGCCCACTCCGCGCTGCACTGCTCGTCGCGCACGATATCGCACGCTGCCGTATATAAATCAGGATCATCAAGCAGAGTATGATGCCCGGAGAAGATCGCCGCGATGTCGGCGGAATACTTCTCCTCCGCCAGGGCCGTCAGCGCGCTAAGATCGTCCAGCGTCCGATCAATAGCCCGTTTCAGGCGCAGCTGCTGCTGACCGATGGCGGCGCTCTTTTCCCGCGTAACGCTGTTCTGAGGCCGAGGGTAGAGCACGACCTGGCCCTGAATGCGGGCGGCATGGGTGGGCTGCAAAGCGGGGGTCGCCTCCGTTTGCTCGCCAAAGTTCTCCGCCGCCAGCGCCTGGAATGCCGCCAGCGCGGCGTCGGCGTCCGGGCCGCGGGCCAGCAGCCTTAAGGTATCGTTACGGCGCACCTGAAGCAGGGCGATTTGGTTGAGGCTATCCGGCGTGACGCACTTTCCCTCTTTCTCCAGCACCAGGTCGGCGTTGAATCCCGCCAGCGCGGCGACCAGCTTTGACGCCGGGCGAACGTGCAGGCCGTTAGGATTTTGAATCACTACGGAAACCGAGCGCGCGTCGCGGTCATCGGCCAGCTCGGCGGTAAGCGAAGGGGGTTGCGGTTGCGATGGTAACCCGAGCTGTACGCGCTTTGCCTCCAGCGCATTCATGGCGTCCTCAATCACCTTGTCGATGTCGGCCCCGGCGGCGGCGCTCACCGTCGCCGCCAGCGTCCCTTCAACCAGCGGCGCCGCGCACAGGCGGACCTTCGCCGCAATCGCCGGATCGAGCAGATCCAGCGCGGTTTCGGCGCTCAGCAGGGCGCTGCCAATATCCATCATTACCAGTACATGATCGGCGTCGGCGACGGATTCAATGGCCTCCATCACCTTAATCGGATCTGTGCCGATCGGGCTGGCGGGATCGTCAATGCCGGCGGCGATCGCCAGCTTACAGCCATCGTTCATTAACATCTGCCGGGCCAGTTCTCCGACACCTTCGCCCAGACGGGCGCTATGAGAAACAATAACCAGGTTTACCATCGCGTTTTCCTTACTCTTTAGCTGCTGCGGCCAGCATCTGAACCATAAACATCACCGAGGTTGCGCCAGGATCCTGATGCCCGATGCTGCGTTCGCCCAGATAGCTAGCCCGCCCTTTACGGGCCTGCATGGCGATGGTGGCGTTGACGGCGGCTTGCGCCTGTTCGCAGGCAGCATCAAGGGCGCCTGGTATCGACAGGTGCTGTTCGCTGGACTGGCGCAGCGATTCCACCACCGGCAGCCAGACGTCGCACATGGTTTTATCCCCGGGCTCGGCTTTGCCGCGATTCACCACCCCTTCCGCGCCTTCGCGGAAGGTCTGATAAAGCTCTTCCAGCGTCAGGCTCTGATGGGCCTGGGTCACCTGGGCGGCGCGAATAAAGAAGGTGCCGAACAGCGGGCCGCTGGCCCCGCCGACGTTGGAGAGCAGCGTCATACCGGTATTTTTAAGAATGAAACCAATGTCTTTATCGGCAATTGACGGCAGTTTTTCCACTACCTTGCTGAAACCACGATGCATATTCAGGCCGTGGTCGGCATCGCCGATTTCCCGGTCCAGACCGGTCAAAAAATCGCTCTCTTTCGTGAAGATATCGCCGCAGCGATAGAGCCAGTCTACGATTTGCGTTCTGCTTAATGACATGTCGTGTTCCTTATTTTCCCCAGTTCAGCGCCGGGGTGTGAACCGGGGCGTCCCATAATGCCAGCGTCTCGTCATCGACTTTTAACAGGGTGATGGAAAAACCCACCATATCCAGAGAGGTACAGTAGCTGCCGATAAGATTGCGCTCGATAACGATGCCGGTTTCCTCGCAGCGCTGCGTCAGACGGTTATAGACGCCGTAGAGTTCGGACAGCGGCGTGGCGCCGAGGTTGTTGACCAGCGCGATAACCCGATCGCCTTTTTGCAGCGCCTGCTTGGTCTGCGCTACCTCCTGCCACGCGCCTTTCACGTTGTCCCAGTGGCGCAGCGTGCGGCTATAGGCGCCGTTTTCCAGCAGGGTATCGAACATTTCGTCAACGGTGCGATCGAGGGAGGTGAAGCGGCGGCGGTCGATGCCCGGTTCGCCGTGAATGCCGACGCCGAACTCCATCTCATCGTCCTGCAGTTCGAATGAGGGCTGCCCGGCGGCCGGCACGGTGCAGGCGCCGAGCGCGATACCGATAGAGTGGCCGAGGTTGTTGAGCTTGCGCCCCAGTTCGGCGCAGGATTCCAGCGAGTCGCCGCGTTCGGCAGCCGCGCCTACCAGTTTTTCAATCAGGACGGTATTGGCCACTCCGCGCCGTCCGGCGGTGTAGAGGCTATCTTTCACCGCCACGTCGTCATCGACCACCACGGTGGTGACCTTAACGCCGCTTTCGTGCAGCAGCTCGGTGGCGGTTTCGAAGTTAAGAATATCGCCGGTGTAGTTTTTGATAATCAGCAGCACGCCTTCGCCGCCGTCGATGTTCATGGCGCACTCAAACATTTTATCCGGCGTCGGGGAGGTGAAAATTTCCCCCGGACATGCCCCGGAAAGCATGCCCTGGCCAATATATCCGCAGTGCATCGGCTCGTGACCGCTGCCGCCGCCGGAGAGCAGCGCCACTTTTCCGGCCACCGGCGCATCGGCGCGGGTCACGTAGACCGGGTCCTGGTGCAGCCTCAGTTCAGGGTGCGCTTTTGCCAGACCCGCCAGTTGTTCACTCAGGACATCTTCGACACGGTTAATCAGTTTTTTCATTGTTTATTCTCCGTCGGAGTTTCGATGCGGCCTCTCTGCTGATGGAGGCGGTCATCGTGTAGGGGTACCGCCTGACGAGGTGCGATATCGGGCGATGTAATGATTCTGGCTGAGTTACCGGGAAAAAAAATTGTGATAAAAGGAGTTTCATTACGAAACGTAATTATTCATTTTTGTTCCGAAATGAAACGCTTTTGCGCGAGGAAATGAAAAAATGCGAGCTAAAGCGACTATTTCATCTCGCTTCACCTGGCTGCAAGGTCTGCGTAAAGAAATAAATTTGCCCGTTCTTGCCGCCCATGACGCTGAAAAAGGCCGACGATCGTCCGGTTAGTGGCCTTCTTTTGCGTCGAAGGGGCGGATCGAGATCGCAATCCCACCGTTTCATGTGAATTCATGTTCCAATATGGAACAATAAAATTTATGTGCTGTTTCATATTGAGACAAAAACCGGAAAGATTTTTTTGCCCGCGGCTCGCCCTACAGTGATGGCATCGCTCAGGTAGCGCTTTCGTTCCCGCCTTGAATACATGGCCGGACGAGGAAATACCGGGGCCCATCATGTCAAAACATGCACTTATTTGAGGGTGAACGGAATGCTAAAAGTTATTCAATCTCCAGCCAAATATCTCCAGGGACCAGATGCATCCACGCTGTTTGGGCAATACGCCAAAAACCTGGCGGACAGCTTTTTCGTGATTGCCGATGACTTCGTAATGAAGCTGGCGGGAGAGAAAGTGCTGGAAGGTTTGCACAGCCACAACATTAGCTGCCATGCGGAGCGTTTCAACGGCGAGTGCAGCCACGTTGAGATCAATCGCCTGATCGCCATTCTGAAGCAGCACGGCTGCCGCGGCGTGGTGGGTATCGGCGGCGGTAAGACGCTCGATACGGCGAAAGCCATCGGCTACTACCAGAAGCTGCCGGTGGTGGTGATCCCGACGATCGCCTCCACCGATGCGCCAACCAGCGCGCTGTCGGTTATCTACACCGAAGCCGGTGAGTTTGAAGAGTATCTGATCTACCCGAAAAACCCGGATATGGTGGTGATGGATACGGCGATTATCGCCAAAGCGCCGGTGCGCCTGCTGGTGGCCGGGATGGGGGATGCGCTGTCAACCTGGTTTGAAGCCAAGGCCTGCTACGACGCCAGAGCCACCAGCATGGCGGGCGGCCAGTCGACGGCGGCGGCGCTGAGCCTGGCGCACCTGTGCTATGATACGCTGCTGGCGGAAGGCGAAAAAGCCCGCCTCGCCGCCCAGGCCGGGGTGGTGACCGATGCGCTGGAACGCATCGTTGAAGCGAATACCTACCTCAGCGGTATCGGCTTTGAAAGTAGCGGTCTGGCCGCCGCGCACGCCATTCACAACGGTTTCACCATCCTCGAAGAGTGTCACCATCTGTACCATGGCGAGAAAGTGGCCTTTGGTACCCTGGCGCAGCTGGTGCTGCAAAATAGCCCGATGGAAGAGATCGAAACGGTGCTGAACTTCTGCCATACCGTCGGCCTGCCGGTCACGCTGGCGCAAATGGGCGTTAAAGAGGGCATCGATGAGAAAATTCAGGCAGTCGCTAAAGCGACCTGCGCGGAAGGTGAAACCATTCATAATATGCCCTTCCCGGTCAGCGCGCAGAGCGCGCATGCGGCGATTCTGACCGCTGACCTGCTCGGACAGCAGTGGCTGGCGCGCTAATTTATCGTGGTCCAGCCCCGCCTCATTTAAACGATGGGGCGTTTTTTTCCCCCCTCTTGCGGTAGCCGCCGGAGGGGTTGTCGTTTATGAAACAGCGGAAATGGATATGACTGCGCAGACTCAGAGCTTTCCTTTGGTGATAACCCAGTCATGGCATCGCTGCAGCAAGTTTATGCAGCGGGAAACCTGGCAGACGCCGCATCAGGCGCAGGGGCTGACCTTTGAATCGATTTGCCGGCGCAAGACCGCGCTGTTGACGATTGGTCAGGCGGCGCTGGAAGATGCCTGGGAGTTTATGGATAACCGCCCCTGCGCGCTGTTTATCCTTGATGAGTCCGCCTGTATTCTCAGCCGCTGCGGCGATCCGCAGACCCTCGACCAGCTGGCGGCGCTGGGATTTCGTGACGGCAGCTACTGCGCGGAAAGCATTATCGGCAGCTGCGCGCTCTCGCTGGCCTCAATGCTCGGGCAGCCGGTCAAAACGACGGGCGAGCAGCATTTTAAACATGCGCTGCACGGATGGTCGTTTAGCTCCACGCCGGTGTTTGATAACCACGGGCGCCTGTTCGGTTCCATTTCCCTGTGCTGCCTGATCGAAGAGCAGGCTTCGCCGGATCTCTCCCTGACCCTGGCTATCGCGCGGGAAGTCGGTAACTCGCTGCTGACCGACAGCCTGTTGTCAGAGTCGAATCGCCATCTTAATCAGATGTACGGTCTGCTGGAGAGTATGGATGACGGGGTGATGGCGTGGAATGAGCAGGGAGTTTTGCAGTTTCTTAACGTGCAGGCCGCGAGGCTGCTGCATCTTGATGCCCAGGCCAGCCAGGGGAAAAACATCAATGAACTGGTGACGCTCCCGGCCCTGCTGCGCCGGGCCATTAAGCACGCGCGCGGGCTGAACCATGTCGAAGTGACCTTTGAGAGCCAGCATCAGTTTGTCGACGCCGTGATTACGCTCAAGCCGATCGTCGAAGAGCAGGGCAACAGCTTTATTCTGCTGCTGCATCCGGTCGAGCAGATGCGCCAGCTGATGACCAGCCAGCTTGGCAAAGTGAGCCATACCTTTGAGCAGATGTCGGCGGACGACCCGGAAACCCGGCGGCTGATTCACTTTGGCCGCCAGGCGGCGCGCGGCGCTTTCCCGGTGCTGCTGTGCGGTGAAGAAGGGGTGGGTAAAGAGCTGCTCAGCCAGGCGATTCACAATGAGAGCGAGCGGGGCGGCGGGCCGTATATCGCGGTCAACTGCCAGCTGTATGCCGACAGCGTCCTGGGCCAGGATTTTATGGGCAGCGCGCCGACGGACGATGAAAACGGTCGCCTTAGCCGTCTTGAGCTGGCCAACGGCGGGACGCTGTTTCTGGAAAAAATTGAATATCTGGCGCCGGAGCTGCAGTCCGCGCTGCTGCAGGTGATCAAGCAGGGGGTATTAACCCGTCTGGACGCCCGTCGCTTGATCCCGGTGGACGTCAAAGTGATCGCCACCACTACCGTCGATCTTGCCAATCTGGTGGAGCAAAACCGCTTTAGCCGCCAGCTTTACTACGCGCTGCACTCTTTTGAAATCGTTATTCCCCCGCTGCGGGCGCGGCGCAACAGTATCCCCTCGCTGGTGCACAATCGCCTTAAGAGCCTGGAAAAACGCTTTTCCTCGCGGCTGAAGATGGATGACGATGCGCTGGCGCAGCTGGTGGCCTACTCCTGGCCGGGCAATGATTTTGAGCTGAATAGCGTTATCGAGAATATCGCCATTAGCAGCGATAACGGCCATATCCGTCTGAGTAATTTGCCGGAATATCTGTTTGCCGAGCGGCCGGGCGCCGACGCGGGGTCATCGCTGCTGCCCGCCAGCCTGACCTTTAGCGCCATTGAGAAAGAGGCGATTATCCACGCCGCCCGGGTGACCAGCGGTCGGGTACAGGAGATGGCGCAGCTGCTGAATATTGGCCGTACCACGCTGTGGCGAAAAATGAAGCACTACGATATCGATGCCGGTCAGTTTAAGCGCGGACGTATGGAGTAGTTTCCTGGTGACTGGTGCGGAATAGTCGAGTAGAAAAGCAGCACGCAAGCGTTTAGCTGCGGTCTGAATCAAAGAAAGGCAACGATCTCTTTGATATCCCGGCAAAGATGGGTCCATAGTGTAAGCATGTTCATTACGTGGTTAATTTTAAGGATAAGAGCATGCCAACAGCAATCGATAAAGCCCTGGATTTTATTGGTGGTATGAACACCTCGTTGTCGGTGCCGAATACTATGGATGAAAGTACCGCGAAGGGAATTTTGAAGTATTTGCATGAATTAGGCGTACCGGCGAACCCTGCCGACGTCACGGCCCGGGGTGAAAAGGAGGGATGGGATGCCGGGTTCACGGAAAAAGTCGCCGGATGGGCGGACAAAATTGCCTCCGGTAAGCGGATCGTCATTAAAAACCCGGAATTCTTCACCGTCTATATGCGCGAACAGCTGCAGGCGCTGGTGTAACCTGACCTCATTTTAAGCGGCGGCGCCGGATGGGGCTGCATAATGCAAAAAAGGGCTGACGATTTCTCGTCAGCCCTTGCTGTATCTGGTGGCCCCTGCTGGACTTGAACCAGCGACCAAGCGATTATGAGTCGCCTGCTCTAACCACTGAGCTAAGGGGCCGTGGCGAAGGATTATAAAGTAACTGTTCCCCGCAATCCAGCCTAAAACGCACGCCTGCTGTTTTTATAAACAACGCATTTTCAATCCTTTATAATGACCTTTTAGGTATTGAGCTGGGGAAAATATGATTAACGATATTCTGGCGCCGAACCTGAGGGTCGTCTTTTGCGGTATCAATCCGGGGAAGTCTTCCGCCCATACCGGTTTTCATTTCGCCCATCCGGGAAATCGCTTCTGGAAGGTGATTCACCAGGCCGGGTTTACCGACCGTCTGCTGAAGCCCGAGGAGGAACTTCAGCTGCTGGATACTCGCTGCGGGATCACCATGCTCGTCGAGCGCCCAACGGTGCAGGCCAGCGAGGTCGAGCTGCTGGAGCTCCGTGACGGTGGCCGGGAGCTGGTCAGAAAAATGGAAGAGTATCAGCCGTATGCGCTGGCGATTCTCGGTAAACAGGCCTTCGAGAAAGCGTTTCAGGTACGCGGCGTAAAATGGGGTAAACAGCAGGTGACCATAGGCGCGACGGAAGTATGGGTGTTGCCAAATCCCAGCGGGCTCAACCGGGCGACGCTGGATAAGCTGGTGGAGGCCTACCGGGAGCTTGACGAGGCGCTGGCAACGCGAGGGCTTTAAGGCACTGCGGACGACTCTGCGCTGGCTAAAGCCTGAGGCTTTAGCCAGCTTTTGCGTTATCGCTAATATTCCCTTTTTCTATCATTAATAGTACTGAGTTAAAAGCGAAGTCGAGAAAGGATTTACGGTCTTTTTCAAGGTGACGTAAAAGATAGGATTCTCTATGTGAGGATTTTTCTACGAGTCCGGTCAGGCAGAGCCAGAACAGCATCGTGACGTCCGCGGCGGGAGCATTCAGCGCGATCTCTTTTTTTTCGGCGGCGTCGGTAATTTGCGCGGCGATAATATGGTTTATCTGCTCACCAATCATAGAGATACTTTTCAACGCTTTATTGTTTTTAGTGATTTTTTCAGAACTCGCGATTTTGCCTGTAATAGCGGGAAAATAGGCAATGCTCGCTTCGTGGAGAGCGATCAGCGCATGGCATAGCTCGCGATAAAAGTCGCGAAATGAATTTTGCCGATTGGCTATTTTTAGCACCTCCTGATGGAAATGCTCCATTCCCTGAAGGATAAGATGATCCAGAATATCTTTTTTATTTTCAAAATAGGTATAAAGCGTTGTTTTGCTAAAACCCGTTTCATGGGCGATCACATCCATGGTGGTATTTTCTATTCCGCGACTGAGAAATAAGGTATTAGATGTGGTTAAAATAACCGTTCTATTAAAATCAGCCAGCTGAATTTTACGCTTGCTATTCATTCCATTTCCCTATGATTTATCTTCCGTTTTAGGCCCTATGGGCTATCCATAAACCCATAGTACAAACGTAAAACGGTGAGTCCAGTTGTTTATCTGCCTATAAAGAAGTAATTAAGAATATGGCCTGAATATATTTTTAAGGGTTTTATATTTTGATTTTAATATTTCTTAAATAAATGATTACCGTTCAGGCATAAAAAAAGCCAGTCATTTGACTGGCTTTTTGCGGTACGCGGCGATAATTAATCGTCGAGGAAGCTACGCAGCACTTCAGAGCGGCTCGGATGACGCAGTTTACGCAGCGCCTTCGCTTCGATCTGACGGATACGTTCGCGGGTAACGTCGAACTGTTTACCCACTTCTTCCAGCGTGTGATCGGTATTCATGTCGATACCGAAGCGCATACGCAGGACTTTCGCTTCTCGGGCGGTCAGGCCAGCCAGAACGTCATGGGTGGCGGCGCGCAGGCTCTCGGTGGTGGCAGAGTCCAGCGGCAGCTCGAGGGTGTTATCCTCGATGAAATCTCCCAGATGCGAATCTTCATCGTCGCCAATCGGCGTTTCCATGGAGATCGGCTCTTTGGCGATTTTCAGCACCTTACGAATTTTATCTTCCGGCATCAGCATACGCTCGGCCAGCTCTTCCGGCGTCGGCTCGCGGCCCATCTCCTGCAGCATCTGGCGGGAAATACGGTTGAGCTTGTTGATCGTCTCAATCATATGCACCGGAATACGGATGGTGCGCGCCTGGTCTGCGATAGAGCGGGTGATCGCCTGACGGATCCACCAGGTTGCGTAGGTGGAAAACTTATAGCCGCGGCGGTATTCAAACTTATCAACCGCTTTCATCAGACCGATGTTGCCTTCCTGGATCAGGTCGAGGAACTGCAGACCGCGGTTGGTGTATTTCTTGGCGATCGAGATAACCAGACGCAGGTTCGCTTCAACCATCTCTTTCTTCGCACGGCGGGCTTTCGCTTCACCGATGGACATGCGACGGTTGATATCTTTTACCTGCTCAATGGTCAGGCCGGTCTCTTGCTCAATCTGCTGCAGCTTCATCAGGCCGCGCTGGACGTCTTCTTTTACGTCAAGCAGCTTCTCTGACCACGGCTTGTTCATGGCGATGGCCGCGTTGAACCAGGTTTCGCTGGTTTCGTTGCCAGTGAACAGAGTGATGAAGTTTTTCTTCGGCATTTTGCACTGTTCAACGCACAGCTTCATGATAATACGTTCTTGAGTACGAACGCGATCCATCATGACACGCATGCTGTTAACCAGGTAATCAAACTGCTTCGGCACCAGACGGAACTGTTTGAACACTTCAGACAGCTTGAGGATCTCTTCCTGCGCTGCGGCGTGGCTACGACCTTTCGCTTTGATGGTGTCGCGGGTCAGTTCGTACTGCGTACGCAGTTCGGCGAATTTCTCGCGCGCCAGCTCAGGGTCGATGCTGTTGTCGTCATCGCTGCTGTCGTCGTCTTCTTCTTCATCTTCGTCTTCGTCGTCATCCATCTCTTCCTGAGAGAGTTCAGAACCGACGTGAGTGGCGGTTGGCGCCAGATCTTCTTCAGCGTTCGGGTCGACAAAGCCGGTGATCAGATCGGACAGGCGCGCTTCTTCCGCTTCAACGCGATCGTACTGCTCCAGCAGATAGGTGATCGCTTCCGGGTATTCCGCAACCGAGCACTGGACCTGGTTAATCCCGTCTTCGATGCGTTTAGCGATGTCAATTTCGCCTTCGCGCGTCAGCAGTTCGACGGTACCCATTTCGCGCATGTACATACGCACCGGGTCGGTTGTGCGTCCGATTTCAGACTCAACGCTGGAGAGAACCTGCGCGGCAGCTTCTTCCGCATCTTCGTCGGTATTGTTGTTCGTTTCAGCAAGCAAGAGATCATCGGCATCCGGTGCTTCTTCCATCACCTGAATGCCCATGTCGTTGATCATTTGGATGATGTCTTCGATCTGGTCGGAGTCGACGATATCTTCCGGCAGATGGTCATTGACCTCGGCATAGGTCAGATAGCCTTGCTCCTTACCACGTTGGACAAGAAGCTTCAGCTGTGACTGCGGGTTTTGCTCCATAAGACGGTATCCACACTTAATTCGTTTGATTGGTGTAAGCAGGCGAACTGCCAACATTTAAAGCGAGGGCGTACTTATATTATTGCCGCTGCGCCTCGAGCGGCTGTCGGGGTCTTCCCGAACGATATTCGGCAGTTAAGCCGTTAAATACGTCATCCTTCAAGTTGTCTTAGCGTTAGCTGCGTTCCTTCATCCTGGTCATGGATTTATGTTTCCTTCCAGGAGTTCGTTCTCTTGCTGCCTTGATACAACTTGAATGATTTAATCTTTCGCTTATTTTTTGGCCAGTTCCTGGCTGATAGTCCAGAGCTCCCGGCGTTCTTCACTGCTTAAACCGTGCGTGCGGTCGCGAGCTATCAACTCTTCTTGCCGCAGTTCCAGCAGTGAATCAAACATATGGTTGAGCGAGTCGGTGAAGGTTTTTTCAGCAATATCCTTATCTGCTATATCGTCCCACATCGACAGTTTTTCAAGGGTTGCGGCTTCATTTGTGCCGCGATACTGCTCTAAAAGCAGTCCGGTAGTCAGGCCCGGCTGTGCTAAACAGGTTTTAACCAGTTCGTTGAACAAACCAAGCCCGGGCATTTTACGCGGGTCCAGCCCTTCGAGAGGCGGTACCAGCGGGGCCAGGTCCGGGTTTTGTACCAGTAGTCCTATCAGTATACGCATGGTCGTGCGTTTTAGCTGCGGAGCAGGGCGCTGGATGCCATTTTCAGACTGTTTTGGCATTAAACGTTCAAGCTGCGCATCGTCTAAAATCCCCAGCTTATTGCCTAACTCCTGACGCAGATAAATGCGCAGCGTTTCGCCCGGTACCTGAGTTATTAGCGGCAAGGCTAACGTACTCAGCTGCGCGCGTCCGTCCGGGGTGCTCAAATCCACCTGCGGTAGCAGGCTGTTGAACAAAAACGTGGAGAGCGGCTGAGCCTGCTCCATCCGCGCTTCAAATGCGGCTTTCCCCTCTTTGCGCACCAGCGTATCCGGATCTTCGCCATCCGGCAGAAACATAAAGCGTAGCTGACGCCCGTCGGTCATATACGGCAGCGCCGTTTCCAGCGCGCGCCAGGCGGCATCGCGGCCAGCCCGGTCGCCGTCGTAGCAGCAAACCACCTGATTGGTGACCCGGAACAACAGCTGAATATGGTCAGCGGTCGTCGACGTTCCTAACGACGCAACGGCATAGTTGATGCCGAATTGCGCCAGCGCCACCACGTCCATATAGCCTTCGACCACCAGCAGGCGGGACGGTTCAGCGTTGTCCTGCTGCGCTTCATAAAGACCGTACAGCTGGCGGCCTTTATGGAAAATATCGGTCTCCGGGGAGTTCAGGTACTTCGGCAGAGCATCACCCAGCACGCGACCACCAAAACCAATCACCCGGCCTCGCTTATCGCGGATGGGGAACATCACCCGTTCGCGGAAGCGGTCGTAACTGCGCCCCTGATCGTTCGTGACCAGCATGCCTGCATCAATCAGCGACTGGCGATTTTCTTGATTACCGCCAAAACGTTTTAAAACGTTGTCCCAGCCGGGAGGGGCGTAGCCAATCGCAAAGCGCGTAATGACCTCACTGCTTAAGCCGCGTTTTTCCAGATACTGGCGCGCGGGGTCGGCGGCGGGTTGCATCAGAGACTGTTGATAAAACGTGTTCAGACCATCCATCAGCTGATAAAGATTTTGCCGCTGATGGCGCTCAATCTGGCTGGGCCCGCTACCTGCTTCATACGGCACGTCAAGATTATGCATGGCGGCCAGCTCTTCGACGGTTTCCACGAACTCGAGCTTGTCGTAGTTCATCAGGAAGTCGATAGCGTTGCCGTGCGCACCGCAGCCAAAGCAGTGGTAAAACTGTTTTTCACCATTGACGGTGAAAGAGGGGGTTTTTTCGTTATGGAACGGACAGCACGCGTGATAATTCTTGCCCTGCTTTTTCAGCTTTACCCGGGCATCGATCAGATCGACGATGTCGGTGCGCGCCAGCAGGTCATTGATAAATACTCGTGGGATTCGTCCAGCCATATGCCCCGTTTTATACACTTGAGCCTTCAGATTGCCTCTGCGTTGGCTAAATTCGTTCACCCCTGCCACTTACTTGAGTAAGCGCCGGGACTCACTCCCTTGCTGCCTGAGTGCATCCTGAATGATGTCGTGTATATGCTAATGCATAAACGAAAATAAGCCGCGCATTCCTTTCGGAAGCACGGCCTTACAACTACAACTCGGTCTGAATTGAGAGCTATGCTCCCAACAGATTAGTACAGACGAGTGCGGCGTGCGTTTTCGCGAGCCAGTTTCTTCGCGTGACGTTTCACTGCTGAAGCTTTAGCGCGTTTACGTTCGGTAGTCGGTTTTTCATAGAACTCACGACGACGAACTTCCGCCAGAACACCTGCTTTTTCGCATGAACGTTTGAAGCGACGCAGCGCTACGTCGAACGGCTCGTTTTCACGTACTTTAATTACCGGCATGTAACTCTCACCTTTGATAAATTCGGTTTGCCGCTGGCATCAGCGCCAGCTTATTTCAAAATGGTGCGGAATTTTACTGCAATTGCTGCTGCTTTGTAAAGCACCGACGCGATTTTTGAAAGGGACTTTTATAAGGACAGGGAGTATACACGAAGTGAACGCCAGGGGTGAGGAAAGTTTTACATCAACCCGCATTGGTCCTACACTGCGCGGTATTGAAACGAGGTAAAACTAGCCATGCGTGTACTGGGAATTGAAACATCCTGCGATGAAACCGGCATCGCCATTTATGACGACGAAAAAGGTCTGTTAGCCAACCAGCTGTATAGTCAGGTGAAACTGCACGCTGACTACGGCGGCGTGGTGCCTGAGCTGGCCTCGCGCGACCACGTGCGTAAAACTGTCCCCCTGATTCAGGCGGCGCTCAAGGAAGCCGGGCTGACGGCAAAGGATATTGATGCCGTTGCGTATACGGCGGGCCCGGGTCTGGTTGGCGCGCTGCTGGTCGGCGCCACGGTTGGCCGATCGCTGGCGTTCGCCTGGAACGTTCCGGCGATCCCGGTACACCATATGGAAGGGCACCTGCTGGCGCCGATGCTGGAAGATAATCCGCCGCAGTATCCTTTTGTCGCGCTGCTGGTTTCCGGCGGTCATACCCAGCTGATCAGCGTCACCGGCATTGGCCAGTACGAGCTGTTAGGCGAGTCTATTGACGACGCGGCGGGCGAAGCCTTCGATAAGACGGCTAAACTGCTGGGGCTGGATTATCCCGGCGGCCCGATGCTGTCGAAGATGGCTTCTCAGGGCACCGAAGGGCGCTTTGTCTTCCCGCGACCGATGACCGACCGCCCCGGCCTGGATTTCAGCTTCTCTGGTCTGAAAACCTTTGCCGCGAACACCATCCGCAACAACGGCGATGACGACCAGACCCGCGCCGATATCGC
Organism: Klebsiella sp. M5al; assembly: GCF_002090195.1. NCBI lineage: Bacteria > Pseudomonadati > Pseudomonadota > Gammaproteobacteria > Enterobacterales > Enterobacteriaceae > Klebsiella > Klebsiella sp. M5al. The sequence continues at coordinate 5,115,235 of NZ_CP020657.1, read as the reverse complement.
CCGCGCGTTTGAAGACGCGGTCGTGGATACGCTGATGATTAAGTGCCGCCGCGCACTGGAGCAAACCGGCTTTAAACGGCTGGTGATGGCGGGGGGCGTCAGCGCTAACCGTACGCTGCGCGCGAAGCTGGCGGAAATGATGCAAAAGCGCGGCGGGGAAGTCTTCTATGCCCGTCCTGAATTTTGCACCGATAACGGCGCGATGATTGCCTATGCCGGGATGGTTCGTCTGCGCTCCGGGGCGAAAGCGGAGCTCGGCGTGACCGTTCGTCCGCGCTGGCCGCTGGCTGAACTCCCGGCGGCATAACGTCTTCTGTTTCACAGGCCGACGTCCTGTCGGCCTGCCTTCCTACTTATTCCATACTCTTACACAGCGAGCAAATCGCGCCCTGATGCTTGTGCGAATGCATTACGTCCGGACGTTCGTACTCCTCCCGGCAGCTCAGGCAGCGGTAAACGGTGATCGACGCGTTGCCCTGCGTATCGTAGCGCGGCTCGGCGATCCCGTCATCGCGCTGTTTAATGTAATAGCGCCCGCGGGTGGCGATCCCCATGACCGGCGTCATTACGAAAGCCACCGCCAGCGCGATCAGCGGCGAGAACGGTGCCAGCGTTTCGCCCAACAGGCCGAAGAAGGCGCTAATCGACAGGCCTGCTGCGAGGGCAAAAGCCACCACGCCCACCGGGTTGACGTTATAGATCATCCCGCGACGATACTCCGGCTGCGCCGGGGCCAGCTTCAGCAGGCCTTTGTTGACGGTGATATCGGTGGCGACCACCACCACCCAGGCGATGGCAAAGTTGGAATAGAAGCCGAGGATCCACGCCAGAGCGCTGAACATGTCGCCTTCCATCAGGGCAAGGGCAATGGTCAGGTTGACGATGACGAAAATAATCCGCCCCGGGTAGCGCTTGGTGGTGCGCGTCCAGGCGCTGGTCCACGCCAGCGAGCCGGAATAGGCGTTGGTGACGTTAATTTTAATCTGCGAGATAACCACCAGTACCACCGCGAGGGTAAGCGCCAGCCAGCCGGGGACCAGGTTATCGAAGACGCTGACGAACTGCTGTACCGGCTCGGTGTTATGCACTGCCGGGAAGCGGGTCAGCAGATAGAAGCCGAGGAAAGCGCCGATAATCTGTTTAATCGCGCCTAACACGACCCAGCCCGGACCGGCGGAGAACACCGCCAGCCACCAGCTTTTGCTGTTTTCCGCGGTCTTCGGCGGCATAAAGCGCAGATAGTCGATCTGCTCGCCAATTTGCATGATCAGCGACAGGCACACCCCCGCGCCGAGCATAATGGCGGTCAAGTCTACCGTTGCGGCGTTGTTTTTACCGGCGAAGTTCATAAACCCATCCACCAGATCCGGGTCTTTGGCGATAAGCCAGGCCACCGGAACCACCATCAGGACCAGCCACAGCGGCGTTGTCCAGACCTGAAGGCGAGTCAGCGCCTTCATGCCGTAGACCACCAGCGGCAATACCATCAGCGTGGCGATGAGGTAGCCCATCCACAGCGGGATCCCCAGGCCCACCAGCAGCCCCTGCGCCATGATCGAGCCTTCAAGCGCGAAGAAGATAAAGGTAAATCCGGCGAAGATAATGCTGGTGATCACCGAGCCAAAGTAGCCGAAACCGGCGCTGCGGGTGATCAGGTCGAGGTCGATGTTATAGCGCGCGGCGGTAATCGCCAGCGGGATACCGGTAAGAAAAATAACCAGCGCCGCCAGCAGGATCGCGTAAATCGCATTGGTGGTGCCCCACGCCATGCCGATGCTGGCGCCGATAGAAAAGTCAGCCAGATAGGCGATGCCGCCTAAGGCGGTCACCGCCACAACCCCCGGTCCCCAGCGGCGAAAGCTCAGCGGAGCATAGCGAAGGGTATAATCTTCCAGCGTTTCTTTTGAGCCGGAGGCACTGGTTTGCGCAGGTAAATCAGTTTTTATATCCAGTGATGACATAGTCATTCCTTAATGGTTAGGCATGACTGGAATTAGCAAACCTTATGCCACATCGCAGGGCAGGCGCTATCAGGGCTTCATGAAGGGGATGGCTAAAGAGAGGGCAGGGCATGCACCATCCCGACACCTCTGCGCCGGGATGGTGCAGGGGTTACTTGCCGAGCATGCCTTTGTCTTCGATAAAGGCGATGATATTTTGCAGGCCGTCGCCGCTTTTCAAGTTGGTGAAGCTCCACGGGCGTTCGCCGCGCATGCGCAGGGTATCGCGCTCCATCACTTCCAGAGACGCGCCCACGTACGGTGCAAGATCGGTTTTATTGATCACCAGGAAGTCGGATTTGGTGATCCCCGGTCCGCCTTTGCGCGGGATTTTTTCCCCTTCCGCCACGTCGATGACGTAGATGGTGAGATCCGCCAGCTCCGGGCTGAAGGTGGCGCTCAGATTATCGCCGCCGCTTTCCACAAAGATGAGATCGAGATTGCCGAATTTCTCGCTCAGCGCTTCCACCGCGGCAAGGTTCATTGACGCGTCTTCCCGAATGGCGGTATGCGGGCAGCCGCCGGTTTCGACACCGACAATTCGTTCAGGCTCCAGGGCACCGGCTTCGGTGAGAATGCGCTGATCTTCTTTGGTGTAGATATCGTTGGTCACCACCGCCAGCTGCCAGGTGTCGCGCATGGCTTTGCAGAGGGCTTCCAGCAGCGCCGTTTTTCCGGAGCCGACCGGGCCGCCGACGCCGACGCGCAGCGGTTGCTTAATCATGTTCATACCTTCTCCTAAGAACGGAATAATCGGGAATACTGGGTTTCGTGCCGGGCGGAAGCGATAGCCGCCAGCGGCGTCGCCGAACCGAGGGCGTCGTCCGGGGCGGCGAGGGCGCTGTCCATGTCCGCCGCGTAGCGGTCGCACAGGCGTAGAATCAACTGCTGGGCCGCCTGCTGGCCAAAGGGCACCAGCTTGACGCCCGCCATCACCGCGCTTTCAATCCAGCTATAGCCAAGGCTCAGGGCTAGGTCAGGAATGGCGATTTGCCAGCGTACGCCGAGCCACGCCATGCCGGTTAGCTGACTTTGCTGGCACAGCTTGCGCCACTCGGGCGGGCAGTCCGGCTGCCAGTCGGCCAGCAGCCGGGTGAAGGCCGCGCCGCGGTTGCGCTCTTCATCGCGCAGCTCGCGGGTTTCCCGGCAGGCGAGCAGGTAAGCGGTCCAGCGCCGGGCGCAGGCCAGATCGCCCGCTTCGCAGGCCCGGTAAAGCCGGGCGAACAGCGGCAGATCGACGGTAAAAAAGCTCTGCTCCATCTGCCGCAGCTGCCAGCGCTCAAAAGCGGCGGTATCCGCTACCCAGCCCGCTTCCACCGCCCACTCCAGCCCCTGGGACCAGCTGTAGCCGCCAACCGGGAGGCTGCTGCTGGCAAGCTGCATTAAGCGCAGACGTTTTTCCGGCGTCGGCATTTAGTGGCTGTGCTCATGATGGTGATGATGGTGATGGCCGTGTGATTCGCTGGCGTAGGCGCCGGCTTCCGGTTCAAACGGCAGATGCGCGAAATCCACGGCCAGACCAAACTGGCGCAGCATATCGTCCAGGACGTGATCGTGATGATAGCGCAGCTCGCCGGGCATAATTTGCAGCGGCACGTGGCGATTGCCAAGGTGATAGCAGGCCTTCGCCAGCACAAAGGGGTCATCGCAGCGTACGACCGAAACGGCTTCATCGGCGGCGATCACTTCGATGAACTCGCTGCCGTTTTCGTTGCTGAGAATATCGCCGCCGCGCAGCAGCAGGCCGCGCGGCAGCAGCAGGCCCGCCTGACGACCATCGTTAAGCGTGACTTTTATGCGGCTTTTTACCCGCACGTCAATCGGCAGGGTAACGCTGGCCGTGGCCTGCGCCGGGGTCTCCACCCGTTGGGTTAAATAAAGCATGTGCGCTCCTTAAAACAGGAAATAACGTTGCGCCATCGGTAGCACGTCCGCCGGTTCGCTGGTAATCAGTTCGCCGTCGATGCGCACCTCGTAGGTTTGCGAATTCACGGTAATATTGGGCAGCAGGCCGTTGTGGTGCATATCAGCTTTTTGTACCTCGCGGCAGCCTTTCACCACCGCCGTCGCGCTGTGCAGGTTCAGCCGTTCAGCGACGCCGTTTTCCGCCGCCGCCTGCGACAGGAAGGTCAAACGGCAGCGGTGACGGGCGCTGCCCAGCGCGCCGAACATCGGGCGATAGTGCACCGGCTGCGGCGTTGGGATAGAGGCGTTGATGTCGCCCATCGGCGCCATGGCGATCATGCCGCCTTTAACGATTGTCGCCGGTTTCACGCCGAAGAACGCCGGGGACCACAGCACCAGATCCGCCAGTTTACCGGCTTCAATCGAGCCGACTTCGTGGGCGATACCGTGGGTCAACGCCGGATTAATCGTGTATTTGGCGATATAGCGCTTTACGCGGAAGTTGTCGTTATCGCCGCTCTCTTCCGCCAGCGGGCCGCGCTGAACTTTCATCCGGTGCGCTACCTGCCAGGTACGTAACACCACTTCGCCGACGCGCCCCATCGCCTGCGAATCTGACGAGGTAAGGGAGAAGGCGCCGAGGTCGTGTAGGACGTCTTCCGCGGCGATGGTTTCCCGCCGAATGCGCGATTCGGCAAACGCCACGTCCTCGGCGATATCCGGATCGAGGTGATGGCAAACCATCAGCATATCCAGATGTTCGTCAATGGTGTTGACGGTATAGGGCAGCGTCGGGTTGGTCGACGACGGTAAAATATTGGGGTGCGCGCAGGCGGTAATAATATCCGGCGCATGGCCGCCGCCCGCGCCTTCGGTATGGAAAGTATGGATAGTGCGCCCGCCGATGGCCGCCAGGGTATCCTCAACGAATCCGGACTCATTGAGGGTGTCGCTGTGCAGCGCGACCTGCACGTCCATTTCGTCGGCCACGGTCAGCGCGCAGTCGATTGCCGCCGGGGTCGCGCCCCAGTCTTCGTGAATTTTCAGGCCGATAACCCCGGCCGCGACCTGCTCACGCAGCGCGTCGGGATTCGAGCCGTTGCCTTTACCCAGTAGGCCGATATTGACCGGCAGGCTGTCGGCGGCCTGCAGCATCCGCGAGATATACCACGGCCCTGGCGTACAGGTCGTGGCGTTGGTGCCCGCCGCCGGGCCGGTCCCGCCGCCGATCATGGTGGTGACGCCGGAGACCAGCGCCTCTTCCGCCTGCTGCGGGCAGATCCAGTGAATATGCGTATCGACGCCGCCGGCGGTGACGATCTTACCTTCCGCCGCAATAATTTCCGTGGCCGCGCCGATCGGGATCGTGACGTTGGGCTGAATATCCGGATTGCCGGCTTTGCCGATCGCGAAGATCCGTCCGTCTTTGACGCCAATATCGGCTTTGACGATCCCCCAGTAATCGACGATCAGGGCGTTGGTCAGCACCAGATCCACGCACCCGGCGGAAAGCATCTGTCCCTGCCCCATTCCGTCGCGGATCACTTTACCGCCGCCAAATTTGACCTCTTCGCCGTAGGTGGTCAAATCATCTTCGACCTCGATCCATAGCTCGGTGTCCGCCAGGCGAACTTTATCGCCGGTGGTAGGGCCGAACATGTCGGCATAGGCCTGACGTGAAATTTCACTCATCGTTTGCCTCCAGCGCGCCCATCACCTCGCCGCGAAAACCGTACACCGCACGGGTTCCGGCCAGCGCCACCAGCTCCACCTCGCGTTTTTGACCCGGCTCGAAGCGCACTGCGGTGCCGGCAGCGATATTCAGCCGATAGCCGGTCGCCTGCTGGCGATCGAACTTCAGCGCCGGGTTGACCTCGGCGAAGTGGTAATGCGAGCCGACCTGAATCGGCCGGTCGCCGTGATTTTCAACAATAATGCTGCAGGTTGCGCGGCCAGCGTTGAGGGCTATCTGTCCGGGCTTTATCTGATATTCTCCAGGGATCATCACGCTACCTCAGATTATCGGATTATGAACGGTGACCAGCTTCGAGCCGTCCGGGAAGGTGGCTTCGACCTGGATATCGGGGATCATTTCCGGCACGCCTTCCATGACCTGGTCACGGCTCAGGACGTGGCGTCCCTCTTCCATCAGCTCGGCGACGCTTTTGCCATCGCGCGCGCCTTCCATAATAAAGGCGCTAATCAGGGCCACGGATTCGGGATAGTTGAGCTTCAGGCCGCGGGCCAGGCGACGCTCCGCCACCAGTGCGGCGGTAAACAGCAACAGCTTGTCTTTTTCTCTGGGTGTCAGTTCCATAGCGTTCTCTTAAGTCAGCCAGATTCGGGGAAGTACCGGAGATTTGCCGGTCAGATGCGGGCGCATGAATTGCCAGATATCGCGCATCGCCCGCTGGCAAAGCAGATTATCATCGCTTAAAAAACGTACCGTTAGCAGGCCGTCGGTGAGCGTAGCGCCGGCGTAATTTGCCAGCGGCGTAAGCTTTTCGCGTACGCCTTCCAGCAGCGTTTCGTTCGCCGGGTAGAACAGCATCGTTCCCACCCACGGCTGCTGTGCGACGCAGGCCAGCTGTCCATCGGCCAGGCTCAGGCGCTCAATCAGCAGCGGAGAGCCGTCGACCCACACTTCCAGCCGATTGGCGAGCGCGCCGTGGCTAAAAGCTTCGCCGATAACCGGTCGGCCAAGGCACAGCAGGTCCCAGGCCAGCAGCGTGCTGGAGGCGGCGAGATGAAAGGCGGTAGACAAAGCGGCGTTGGCGCCGGGAAAGAAGATCGCGTCCTGCGGCAGCCACTCGAGCGTCGAGTTTTCGGCCAGCGTCAGGGTTTGCTGAAGCCGCGCCTGCGCGCCGCTGCTGCGATAAAACTTGCTGGCGCCGGGCATGGTGATCAGGGTATGGCAATCGGCATCAATGGTCGCGCTAATGGTGAGCTCATCGCCGCCGACGATGCCGCCGGGCGGATGAAGCAGATAGAGGTGGCAGGTCTCTGCTTCGGGATAAAACGGGCGCTGAACGGTGAGGGGACCGACATGGCGACGGGAGGCGAGCGTGGTTTTCCCGCCGAGAAATTGAAACTGGAGGTCCAGCGTGGCCTGCCAGCCTTTTTTATTCTGTGCTAACACGGTGCCGTGCAATGTCGCGCCCCTGCAAAATCAAGATAAAACAGCAGCGAAGAGTATTGATCGGGGGGGAACCATCCCGATCATATGAAAAGCTTATGCCCGTCATACTTCGAGCCGCAGCGGCGTTGGCTACGGGCTACTCGGCCCATCCATGGGCCTCGCCCTGGCGGGCCGTCGCAAGCGACGTTCAAATCTGCTCCCGGCAGATTTGTCGCTCGCCCGAATCACTGACTGGAGTAAGCTCATTGCCGCCTTGCGGCGAAGCAAAGGTTATTTCTGCTCCGGCGCTTTTTTCTTCTTTTTGAAACGAGACCAGATTCGGGTTTCCTGACGACGCCACAAACGCTGAATGTTGTCATGATGGCGCAGCAGGATCAGGCACGACAGCATCGAAACGGGGAAAGTGTACTGCGGTTTGAACCACCAGACATAGAAGGGCGCAATCAGCGCGCTCACGATGGCCCCAAGAGAGGAGTAGCCGCTGAGCAGAATCGTCAGCAGCCAGGTTCCGGCCATTACGCCGGTAAGATCCCAGCCGATTGGGGCAATGGCGCCGAAGGCGGTCGCCACGCCTTTACCACCGCGGAAGTTAAAAAATACCGGCCAGATATGGCCCACGCAGGCGGCAATCGCCACCAGACCGAGCCAGAACGGGGTCAGGCCTAGCGCCCACGCGCCCCAGACCGGCAGCATGCCTTTCAGCACATCAAAAATCAGTACCGCTACGGCTGCGCCTTTGCCGCCAATTCGCAGGACGTTCGTCGCCCCAGGATTGCCGGAGCCGCTGTCGCGAGGGTCAGGAAGGCCAGCGAGGCGGCAAACGAGAATGGCGCTGGAGATTGAGCCGCAGAGGTAGGCGAGGATAACCAGTCCAGGCGCGATTGCACTCATCAGCTGTTCCATTTAGAAAGAGTTGGTTTATCCCCAGCGCTGTCGGCGCGTTGGCCCGCCCGGACGCATCGCAACGCCGTGCGCCTGGAGCCTTGCCGCGTCGCGGTCTTACTGCAACGCAAATTATTTAGGGGATGTCTTTGCATCTGTGGATAATACGCATAATTGGTCAGAAGTGGTATCCGGTTTAGTCAAAAAGCAGGCGGGTCGTGATGGATATTGTATTTATAGAGCAACTTTCGGTAATCACCACAATTGGTGTTTACGACTGGGAACAAACCATCGAACAGAAGCTGGTGTTCGATATCGAAATGGCGTGGGATAACCGCAAAGCGGCGGCCAGCGATGATGTCAGCGATTGCCTCAGCTATGCTGATATCAGCGAGCTGGTGATCAACCACGTTGAGGGAGCGCGCTTTGCGCTGGTGGAGCGCGTGGCGGAAGAGATCGCCGACCTGCTGCTGGAAAAGTTTCAATCGCCATGGGTACGTATTAAAGTCAGCAAGCCCGGCGCGGTAGCGCGAGCGGCCAACGTTGGCGTCATTATTGAACGTGGCCTTAATCTGAAACAAAACTTTTCAGGTCATACTCGTTAAACAAAGCGTGTTTATACCGGTCATAGAATCCGGCTATCAGGCTATGCTATTTGCCGTTTTGTTCCAGAACAGCGCTCGAAATCCTTGCGTACAACCTGTACGCTCAGTTTTCTGCGCGCTGTCTGTGGCCAAATAAGCACGCCTGATAGCTCGGTTCTTCGTTCCTGGTTTTTTTCATTTTACTTTTTAAAGGGTTTAATTGGATGAGCGATATACACTCGCTGCTGATAGCGGCAATATTGGGTGTGGTTGAGGGTTTGACAGAGTTTTTACCTGTCTCCAGTACTGGTCATATGATTATTGTCGGTCATCTGCTGGGTTTTGAAGGCGATACCGCAAATACTTTTGAAGTAGTGATTCAGCTTGGTTCCATTCTGGCCGTTGTGGTGATGTTCTGGCGCCGTCTGTTTGGCCTTATCGGCATTCATTTTGGTAAAAAGCCCGAACATGAAGGCCAGGGCAGCGGTCGCCTGTCGCTTATTCATATTCTCTTGGGGATGGTCCCGGCGGTGGTGCTGGGGCTAATTTTCCACGATACCATCAAGTCGCTGTTTAACCCGATTAACGTGATGTATGCGCTGATTGTGGGCGGCGTGCTGCTGATCGCGGCGGAAGTGCTGAAGCCAAAACAGCCGCGGGCGGTGGGCATTGATGATATGACTTATCGTCAGGCGTTCGTCATCGGCTGCTTCCAGTGTCTGGCGCTATGGCCGGGCTTCTCGCGTTCCGGAGCGACGATTTCCGGCGGGATGCTGATGGGTGTAAGCCGCTATGCGGCCTCTGAGTTCTCGTTCCTGCTGGCGGTGCCGATGATGATGGGCGCAACCGTACTGGATATGTACAAGAGCATTGGGTTCCTCAACGCCAGCGATATTCCGATGTTTGCCGTCGGTTTTGTCACGGCGTTTATCGTTGCGCTGATTGCGATTAAAACCTTCCTGCAGCTGATTAAACGTATTTCGTTTATCCCGTTCGCCATTTACCGCTTTATCGTCGCGGCAGCGGTCTACGTGGTCTTCTTCTAAGCGCCCGCCCTCAGTCGCGCGGCTGAGGGCAACGCTTTTCTTTCCAGCGGGCGACGGCCTGAATTCGCCGACGCGTTAGCTCTTCACGAATCTCAACGCCCTGAAAACCTTCCGCCAACACCTCTTTTGTTGAAACCGACCGGGCAACTTCCCAGGCTTCCAGCAGCAGGCGTCCCTGCGGATAATCGCAGGCTTCAAAGCCCGTGCGCCCGCGCACGTCGGCCTCGCTGGTTAAGGCGATTTGCCTGACACGATGCGGCTTGCGCCAGGCGTCGATATTATCGAACAGCTTGACCAGCGTTTTCGGCTGCAGGATGGGGAGCGTATGAATCAGATCGTGAAATTCGGCGACCAGCTTAGCCAGGTCGCGAATGTCGTTCGGTACTCGCAGACGGGCGCAGAGCTGCTCGACCAGCTTAACCCCCGCCGGGCCGTGACCATGATGGCGGGGCCAGAGCGCTTTCGGCGTTAGCCCTTTCCCCAGGTCGTGGCATAGCGTGGCAAAACGGACATCCACTTCCGGAGAGAGCATCGCCGCCATGGTGACGGTCATCAGCGTGTGCAGACCAGTGTCGATTTCCGGGTGCCATTTCGCCGGAGCCGGTACGCCATAAAGGGCGTCGACTTCCGGGAACAGCACCTTGAGCGCCCGGCAGTCGTGTAGTGTCTGGAAGAAGACCTGCGGGTTGCGGGTGGCAAGGGCGCTTTCCGTCTCTTTCCACACCCGCTCAGGCGTGAGGTGCGCCAGCTCGCCGGCATCGGCCATCGCGCGCATCAGCGCCATGGTTTCATCGGCGATGCGGAAACCCAGGTGCGCGTAGCGGGCGGCAAAGCGCGCCACGCGCAGGACGCGTAGCGGATCCTCGCTAAAAGCGGGCGAGACGTGGCGCAACAGGCGCTGGCGTAAGTCAGTCTGGCCGCCGTAGGGATCGATAATCTGGCCGTTGGCGTCCTGGGCCAGCGCATTGATCGTCAGATCGCGGCGCAGCAGATCTTGTTCAAGGGTAACGTCGGCTGCGGCATAGCAGGTAAAGCCGGTGTAACCGGAACCTGACTTGCGCTCGGTACGCGCCAGGGCATACTCTTCGCGGCTTTGCGGATGAAGGAACACGGGAAAATCACGGCCTACCTGCTGGTAGCCCGCGTCGAGAAGTTGCTGAGGCGTGGCGCCAACCACGACCCAATCTTTGTCTTTAACCGGTAGCCTTAATAACGCATCTCGTACTGCACCACCGACCAGATAAACCTTCACGCCTTACTCTCCCGTCTTCATTTTCTTACGATGATACGTAAGTCTGGCAGAGAAGACGAATTAGTTCATCCAACGGTCTTTGCGTTTGCGGCTCGGTACCAGGTGCGGCAACACCAGTCCGAGGATCAGGCCGACGCCCAGCACGCCGCCGCCGTACATAAACCACTGCATGATAATGGTGCGCTGTTTGTCATCAAGCTGCAGATTCGCGGCGTTTACCTTTTTCTGCGCGACAACCAGCTCATTTTTCAGCTTTTGGTTCTCTTCTTTCAGGCCGTTGATAACGGCGTCGCTACCGGCGACTTTCTTCTGCATGTCCGCCGTGCGCTGGTTCCAGGTGGTGTCGATATTGTTCAGTTTGTCGGTCAGGGTTTTGACCTGGTTTTCCAGATCCGGCACGCGGGTGCGCAGGCTGGGCTCGTTGCTCAGCTCTTTCAGGGGGATCCAGGCTGTACGGCCGCTGCCGTCGCGTACCTGAGCATAGTTCGTGCTGTCGTTGGTTTGCAGCACCGCGACTTCCTCACCGGCGTTGATGGTGCCCACGAGACGATAGTTATCGCCCGGACCGCTGCGCACCCAGGTATTCAGTTCATCTGAAACGTAACGTTTTTCTTCCGCGTGAACCGCCGTGGCGGCGCTCAGCGCCAGCAAAGTCAATGTAATAAGGCGTAATTTAGGCATCAGGTCATCGTTTGGTCATAAAAAGTTGAACGATAGTAGTGGCATCGCCGAAGCGACGCAAAGTTTTCCGCCACAATCGGAATCATCCAGGAGGTGGCCCGGCAAAATGCGCATTGCATGGCGATTCGCCGCAAAATACTATTTACTGACAAGAAATATCGTTGTTAGTTCGCCGCAATTTCCCGGCACAGCATATAAGCGGAAGAATTCAGTCATGGCTCAAGAAATCGAATTAAAGTTTATCGTCGCTCAGGATGGCGTTGACGCGCTGCGTCAGCACCTCAACACGCTGGAGGCAAAGCATACGCCCGCGGGTCAATTGCTGAATATTTACTATGAAACGGCGGATAACTGGCTGCGCCGCCACGACATGGGGCTGCGCATTCGCGGCGACCAGGGACGCTATGAAATGACGCTGAAAATCGCCGGGCGCGTCGTCGGCGGCCTGCATCAGCGTCCGGAATACAACATTCCGCTGGACACGCCGGAGCTGGCGCTGGAGAAACTGCCGGCTGAGGTCTGGCCGCAGGGAGAACTGCCGGCGGAGCTCGCACAGAACGTACAGCCGCTTTTCAGCACTGATTTTGCGCGTGAAAGATGGGTTGTAAAGGAAGGCGATAGCGAAATTGAAATCGCGCTCGACCGCGGCGCAGTCAAAGCCGGTGAACACCAGGAGCCGATTTGTGAACTGGAGCTGGAACTGCTGTCCGGTAAAACGCAGGACATTCTGACCCTTGCCCGTCGCCTGCTGGATACCGGCGTACTGCGCCAGGGTAGTCTGAGCAAGGCGGCGCGCGGTTATCATCTGGCGCAGGGCAATGAAGAACGTCCGCTCACCGCGTTGTCTATCCTTCGCGTCGCGCCGAAGGCCAGCGTCGAACAGGCACTGGAAGCGGCGCTGGAAAGCGCGCTCGCGCACTGGCTGTATCATGATGAACTCCTCAATCGCGGCAATGCGAAAGCGAAAGCGGAGATTCTGCACGCCATCGCCCGCGTGCGGCATGCGCTGGTGCTGTTTGGCGGCATTGTCCCGCGCAAGGCCACCACGCTGCTGCGTGAGCGTCTGAACGAAGCCGAAACGGCGCTGGCGGAGGCCGAAACGGCCCAGGCGGCGCTTTTCAGCGTGGCGACCGTCAGAGCGAAGCTGACGCTCACCGATCTGCTGGTAAACCGCGGCTGGCGTCCTTTCCTGAACGCCGCCGGGGAACAGAAGATTGCCGGATCGTTTAAACGCTTCGCGGATATTCAGCTCTCCAGAGCGGCGGCGGAGCTGAAAAACGCCTTCCGCCAGCCGTCCGCTGACGGTTATGTCGATCAGCTTCCGCGCCTGACCCGCGAAATTGACACCGTTCAACTGTTATCCGGAGCCTATCTCGACGTCGCCGGGCCGTGGCTGGAAAACTGGCAAGAGACCCGCCGGGCGATTGCGCATAACGACAGTAGCGTTATCGAATATTTTCGTCGCCAGGCGCTGGCAGCGGAGCCGTTCTGGCTGCATAGTGGAAAACGATAATTTCAGGCCAGGGAGCCCCTAAGATGCCGCTTTCTTCGCAGTTACAGCAGCACTGGCAGACGGTCATAGACCGACTGCCAGCGGATTTTCCCGTATCGACGTTGAGCGAACGGGCGCAATCGGTTATGGCCTTCAGCGATTTTGTCGCGCAGAGTCTGATCGCGCAGCCGCAGTGGCTGGCGGAGCTTGAAAGTGCGCCTCCCGAGGCGCTGGAGTGGCATCACTATGCCGAGTGGCTGCAGGTTCGCCTGGCCGAGGTCAATGATGAGGCCGCGCTGATGCGCGAGCTGCGGCAGTTTCGCCGCTGGATTATGGTGCGCATCGCCTGGGCCCAGGCGCTATCGCTGGTCAGCGAAGAGAGCAGTCTACAGCAGCTCAGCGCGCTGGCGGAGACCTTAATCGTCGCCGCGCGCGACTGGCTTTACGCCGCCTGCTGCCGCGAATGGGGGACGCCGTGTAATGCGGAAGGTTCAGCTCAGCCGCTGCTGATCCTCGGCATGGGCAAGCTCGGCGGCGGCGAGCTGAATTTCTCCTCCGACATCGATCTGATTTTCGCCTGGCCGGAGCACGGCTCCACCCGCGGCGGCCGTCGCGAGCTGGATAACGCGCAGTTTTTTACCCGTCTCGGACAGCGCCTGATTAAGGTGCTGGATCAGCCCACCCAGGATGGCTTTGTCTACCGCGTGGATATGCGCCTGCGCCCGTTTGGCGACAGCGGCCCGCTGGTGCTGAGCTTTGCCGCGCTGGAAGATTATTACCAGGAGCAGGGGCGCGACTGGGAGCGCTATGCGATGGTGAAAGCGCGCATCATGGGCGATAACGATGGTGTTTATGCCGGCGAGCTGCGCGCTATGCTGCGGCCATTTGTCTTCCGCCGTTATATTGATTTCAGCGTGATTCAGTCCCTGCGTAATATGAAGGGAATGATTGCCCGCGAGGTGCGCCGCCGGGGTCTGAAGGATAATATCAAGCTCGGCGCGGGCGGTATCCGCGAAGTGGAGTTTATCGTCCAGGTTTTTCAACTGATTCGCGGCGGTCGCGAGCCGATGCTGCAACAGCGGGCCCTGCTGCCGACGCTGGCCGCCATCGAGGAGCTGCACCTGCTGCCGGAAGGCGATGCGCAGAGGCTGCGCGAAGCCTATCTGTTTTTGCGACGCCTCGAAAACCTGCTGCAGAGTATCAACGATGAGCAGACGCAAACTCTGCCGCAGGATGAGCTTAATCGCGCCCGGCTGGCTTGGGGGATGGGCGCTGCCGACTGGGAGACGCTCAGCGCGCGGCTGGCGGAGCAGATGGCCAACGTGCGGCGCGTGTTTAATGAACTGATCGGCGACGATGAAACGCAGTCGCCGGATGAACAGCTTGAAGAGTACTGGCGCGAACTGTGGCAGGACGCGCTGCAGGAGGACGATACCAGCCCGGCGCTGGCGCATCTGGCTGATAGCGATCGCCGCAGCGTGCTGGCGCTGATCGCCGATTTTCGTAAAGAGCTGGATCGGCGCACGATTGGTCCGCGCGGCCGTCAGGTGCTCGACCAGCTCATGCCGCATCTGCTCAGCGAAATCTGTTCGCGCGCCGATGCCCCGGTGCCGCTGGCGCGCATCACGCCGCTGCTGACCGGAATTGTCACCCGTACAACCTACCTGGAGCTGCTGAGCGAGTTCCCCGGCGCGTTAAAGCACCTGATTAGCCTGTGCGCCGCATCGCCGATGGTCGCCAGCCAGCTGGCCCGTCACCCGCTGCTGCTGGACGAGCTGCTGGACCCGAATACGCTTTATCAGCCGACGGCCACCGATGCCTATCGCGACGAGCTTCGGCAGTATCTGCTGCGCGTACCGGAAGAGGATGAAGAGCAGCAGCTGGAGGCGCTTCGCCAGTTTAAGCAGGCGCAGCTGCTGCATATTGCCGCGGCGGATATCGCCGGAACCCTGCCGGTGATGAAAGTGAGCGATCACTTGACCTGGCTGGCGGAGGCGATGATTGATGCGGTCGTCCAGCAGGCCTGGCTGCAGATGGTGGCCCGCTACGGGCAGCCGACGCACCTTCACGAGCGCCAGGGGCGCGGTTTTGCGGTGGTCGGCTACGGCAAGTTGGGAGGCTGGGAGCTGGGCTACAGTTCCGATCTCGACCTGGTATTCCTCCACGATTGTCCGATGGAGGTGATGACCGACGGCGAGCGCGAAATCGACGGTCGGCAGTTTTATCTGCGCCTGGCGCAGCGCATCATGCATCTTTTCAGCACCCGCACCTCGTCGGGCATTCTGTACGAAGTGGACGCTCGCTTACGTCCTTCTGGCGCGGCGGGCATGCTGGTGACTACCGCCGATTCCTTTGCTGATTATCAACAAAACGAGGCATGGACCTGGGAGCATCAGGCGCTGGTTCGCGCCCGCGTGGTGTACGGCGATCCTGAGCTACAGGCGCGCTTTGACGCGATTCGTCGGGATATTCTCACCGCCCCGCGGGAAGGCGAAAAACTGCAAACCGAAGTGCGGGAAATGCGTGAAAAAATGCGCGCTCATCTGGGGAATAAGCATCCCGATCGCTTTGATATTAAAGCCGATGCCGGGGGGATCACGGATATTGAATTTATTACCCAGTATCTGGTCCTACGCTATGCCAGTGATAAACCGAAGCTCACGCGCTGGTCCGATAACGTCCGTATTCTGGAACTGCTGGCGCAGAATGACATTATGGACGAGGGAGAGGCGAGGGCGTTAACTCACGCTTACACTACGCTGCGCGATGCGCTACATCACCTGGCGCTGCAGGAACAGCCGGGGCACGTGGCGCCAGAGGCGTTTAGCGAGGAGCGTGAACAGGTCAGCGCCAGCTGGCAGAAGTGGTTGATGGCTTAACTAAAAAACCGGGTGTGCTATTATCGCGCGCAAAGTTTGCGTCTCGCAGGAGAGAGGAATGAAAGTAACGCTGCCAGAGTTTGAACGTGCAGGAGTGTTGGTGGTTGGCGATGTGATGCTGGACCGCTATTGGTATGGACCCACCAGCCGCATTTCGCCGGAAGCGCCGGTGCCGGTGGTGAAGGTGGAAAATATCGAAGAACGTCCTGGCGGCGCGGCAAACGTGGCGATGAACATTGCGTCCCTCGGCGCGACCTCTCGCCTCGTTGGCCTGACCGGGATTGACGATGCCGCCCGCGCGTTGAGTAAGGCGCTGGCCGACGTTAACGTGAAGTGCGATTTTGTCTCCGTCCCGACGCACCCGACGATTACCAAACTGCGCGTGCTGTCGCGTAACCAGCAGCTGATTCGTCTCGATTTTGAAGAAGGGTTCTCCGGCGTCGACCCGCAGCCGATGCACGAACGTATTCAGCAGGCGCTGGGCTCCATTGGCGCGCTGGTACTCTCTGATTACGCCAAAGGCGCGCTGACCAGCGTTCAGACCATGATTAAGCTGGCTCGCGACGCGGGCGTTCCGGTGCTCATTGACCCGAAAGGCACGGATTTTGAACGCTATCGTGGCGCCACCCTGCTGACGCCTAACCTCTCAGAGTTTGAAGCGGTAGCGGGTAAATGTAAGGATGAAGAAGAGATCGTTGAGCGCGGGATGAAAATCATTGCCGATTTCGATCTCTCCGCGCTGCTGGTGACCCGTTCCGAGCAGGGGATGACGCTGCTGCAGCCTGGGCGGCCGCCGCTGCATATGCCTACTCAGGCGCAGGAAGTTTATGATGTTACCGGCGCGGGCGACACGGTCATCGGCGTGCTGGCGGCGACGCTGGCTTCCGGCAACACGCTGGAAGAGGCCTGCTATTTTGCCAACGCGGCGGCGGGCGTCGTGGTGGGTAAACTCGGTACCTCTACCGTTTCGCCTATCGAACTGGAGAACGCGGTGCGCGGGCGCTCAGAGACCGGTTTTGGCGTGATGGGCGAAGAGGAGCTGAAGCTGGCGGTCGCCGCGGCGCGCAAGCGCGGCGAGAAAGTGGTGATGACCAACGGCGTGTTCGACATTTTACACGCGGGCCACGTTTCCTACCTGGCGAACGCTCGCAAGCTGGGCGACAGGCTGATTGTGGCGGTGAACAGCGACGCATCAACGAAGCGTCTGAAAGGCGAGTCTCGTCCGGTCAACCCGCTGGATCAGCGTATGATCGTGCTGGGCGCGCTGGAAGCCGTCGACTGGGTGGTCTCTTTTGAAGAGGACACACCGCAGCGGCTGATTGCCGGCATTCTGCCGGATCTGCTGGTGAAAGGCGGCGACTATAAGCCGGAACAGATTGCCGGTAGTGAAGAGGTATGGGCAAACGGCGGCGAGGTGCTGGTGCTCAACTTCGAAGACGGCTGTTCGACGACCAACATCATTAAGAAGATCCAGAAAGATAACAAACAGTAATGTTTTCTCTCCCCACCGTAGCGGCGGTATATCCGGGATTATCGCGCTAAACGCCGCGTAACCGACGATTCCGCTACAAAGTAGTGCAAAAGAGGCCCGCGATCGCCTAATCGCGGGCCTCTTTTTATTTAATGACGGCATAAATGATTTGGCGCAATAAATCACCATGTTGGGCGCATTTTTCGTACAAAAAACGTTAAGGTAAGGATAAATACTGAAGTAAGTAAAAAGCATATGACCAATCAGAACACCAACGGCTGAAGGAGTATGCGTATGAAGAATAACGATATGTATTTAATGAAGAATTTTGATTTCCTGGCCCAGAGTTTCGCCAGAATGAACGCACAAGGTCAGCCCGTCGATCTTCAGGCCATTGTTGGCAATATGGATGAAGCGCATCGTGAATGGTTCTGTCAACGCTATGAGCTTTACTGCCGGCAGGCGAACAGCGCGATGACGCCAGAAGCGGAGCTGGAGCACTAATCAACTTTCCACCTTACCGATATGACAACGGGCCTTGCGGCCCGTTGCTTGTTTTTACTGCTTCTCTTCTGCGTCAGGCGTCGCCGACGCGCTCAGCGAACGGCTTTCCAGATCGTTAAGACGCTGCTCCAGCAGCGCCAGCTTTTCACGCGTGCGCAGCAGCACCTGCGTCTGCACGTCGAACTCTTCGCGGCTTACCAGGTCCAGGCGAGTTAACTGCGACTGGAGCACCTGACGAATTTTTTTCTCCACGTCTTCCCCCAGATCGCGGAGCCCTTTCGGCATCGATTCATGAACCTGACGGGCGATTTGTTCAATTTTTTTCGGGTCAATCATGGTGGTATCCTGCTCTGGTCGGTTATGGGCTCATTGTAGTGCGATCGTCGGTGCCTATAAACCATAAATGTTTGAAGCTTATGCATTGCCGACGATAGTCAATAGCGTTATAGTGACTTTGCTTATTCTCAGGGCGGGGCGAAATTCCCCACCGGCGGTAAATCAACCATAGCGTTGAAAGCCCGCGAGCGCTTTCTGTGAATGCAGAAAGGTCAGCAGATCCGGTGTAATTCCGGGGCCGACGGTTAGAGTCCGGATGGGAGAGAGTAACGGCTCAGTCGGGTTTCTGCCCGCTTGCGTTGACTTTTGCCGCTAAACCGGCGCTCCTAAGACTGCCCTGATTCTGGTAACCATACAATTAATGAGGTTTTTTTTACCATGAATCAGACGCTACTTTCCTCTTTTGGTACCGCTTTTGAACGTGTGGAACACGCTTTAGATGCACTGCGCGAAGGCCGCGGTGTGATGGTACTTGACGATGAAGATCGTGAAAACGAAGGCGATATGATTTTCGCCGCTGAAACCATGACCGTTGAGCAAATGGCCCTGACTATTCGTCACGGCAGCGGTATTGTTTGCCTGTGCCTGACGGAAGATCGCCGTAAACAGCTCGACCTGCCAATGATGGTTGAGAACAACACCAGCGCCTACGGTACCGGTTTTACCGTGACCATCGAAGCCGCTGAAGGCGTGACCACCGGCGTTTCCGCCGCTGACCGCGTGACCACCGTGCGTGCGGCGATTGCCGATGGCGCGAAGCCGTCCGACCTGAACCGTCCTGGCCACGTTTTCCCGCTGCGCGCGCAGCCGGGCGGCGTGTTGACCCGCGGCGGCCATACCGAAGCGACTATCGACCTGGTGACGTTAGCAGGTTTCAAACCGGCTGGCGTACTGTGCGAACTGACCAACGATGATGGCTCTATGGCCCGCGCGCCGCAGTGCATCGAGTTTGCTCAGCAGCATAATATGGCTGTGGTCACTATCGAAGATTTAGCGGCTTACCGTCGTGAGCACGAACGTAAAGCCAGCTGATCGCTGACATTGCGCCAAATAATAAAGCCGGGTTATCCCGGCTTTATTATTGTCAGTCATGAAATTTTTAATGACTATTGATAATTTATCTTGATGATGACATCTTTACTGAATGGCCCATCGGCCACAGATTCAGACGGTTTTTTAGTGAGTTCGGCGGTATAGTTATGCGTTACTGTTGAAGGTTCACCGGGTATATATGTTGTAAAAGGCATATATTGGTTGAAAAGAACATCAGTATTAGCCGTGTCATCTACGATATTTAATAATAGCCCGTTCCCTATATCCAGATGTGTGGAATCGTAGAGATTTTCATTAATATAGAAACTGGTAGTAATATCAAATCGTTCAGTGCAGCCTGCAGTTTGATCTCGAATAGTTGAAAGACTAAAGTTTTTTTTCAGGACCGGCATGTTTTTTTCGTAGTTATAAATAGCTCCGAAATCAACAGTTTGATTTTCTGGATATAGCTTAACTGATGCTGTGCAGGTCAGAATATGGATATTATCCAGCCCTGAAATATAGTAACGTAAATTGTTAGCGTCGCTAAGCAGGTTCGCTCCCCCTTGGCCATCAAATTGCAGTACGTTAATATCGCCAAAATTATAGACCGTTGAACTATCGGGAGGAATCGCTGCAATTTTAACGTACAGGCGGAAGCGGGCGTTAAAGGTTATATTTTTTTGCAGTGACGAACCATTACATACAGGATCATGATAGACATTTGGGATTGGAGCCTGATCTATCCTATCAAGACAGGCGCCGGTGTTGATCCCTTGATTAATGCCTTCATAATCGACACCGGCATATGTTACGCCAAAAGTAAAATAGGGATTGTTGAGCACATCGCCGCTATTAAAAGCTGATAACTTTATCCACGCATAGATATTTTCTGTGGGATTCGATGGAGACCATTCGCTCGCTTTATCGCAGTAAACCGTAATGTTAATGTCCGAGCTTTCCCATATCTTTTTCCCTAGCTGGATGTCGTTAGGGATGGTGAATGGGGGGAGAGTTAGCGTTGCGCTCACCGGGCCGCCATAGGTATTTTGATAGCAGTCAACCGCCCACGCAGGGAATGAAAACAGGCAGGCTAATAATGCTAAAAAACTGATTGCTTTTTTCATTATTATTCCTTTTTCACCGGTTCGGACTGGCATGTTGCCTGAACAGAGTTGCAGCTGATCTTAAACATATGCAGGCCACCGTAATCGCCAATATAGCCGACCTGGAAATTCGCCGGTAAATTTTTAATTTCCTGGACCGCCTGGCCAAAGGGTTCGGCCATCATGCTGGCGGTTTTCGGTAGCAATGTTTTGCCGTTAACGCCGATATAACCGACAGTAATAAAGTAGGGAGACTTGTTCTTCAGCGTCAATCCACTGGCGGTTCGGCTAATGTCGACTTTGCCGACCAGATTTACCTGTCCATCAGGTATTTCGATAGCCTTTGGTCGCCAGAAAAGCTTAATCCGGCTCTGCATGGCAATCTGCATAACGTTTTTCTGTTCTGAACGCGGCGGAATTTCCCGAATATTGTAATAAAATAGCGATTCTCTGTCGGCAGGAAGCTGCGCCAGCGTTGCTTGCCCCATCAGGCGCACCTGCGCCTGCTCGCCGGCTTCAAGGCGCAACATTGGCGGTATTGCGGTGATATAAGTACGAGATTTTTTATTATCCTTGTCCTCTATCCATGATTGGGCAAGGAAAGGCGTGTCGGGACTCTGGTTGGTCAGACGCACCGAGACGCTTTTATCCGATTGGTTATAAATGATGCGTGTTCTGTCAGGAGATACGGCGGCATTGGCCGCAAAACTGGCGCCCGCCAGGCATAAAATTCCTTTTGTCATTACGTTTATCTTCATTGTCTTCATCCTGAATTAATGTTGAGACTTACACGGTAAAATAACGGCCTGACCATCAGCATTACTGTGGTTAGGTGGTGTAATGTCGCAGGCTTTATCGTTCCATTTGAGCGTCAGGATACTATTTTCCTGCACGCCGCTGAGGTACACGAAGCCATCATCGGCCACCAGTCCGATATCACGACCGGTCGATTTATCTGTCACGGTAACGCCCAACGGCGGATAGCGTCCATCTTCCAGGCGGATGACGCCAATAATTTGATAGCCTTTGGTCGCGCTGAGCGGCATATAACCAATGGCTCCCTCGGTTAGCGTGGTGCGAATAACCGAGTTAGTGACATCGACACCTTCAGGTAGGTTGTTATTATTTACCATTACCGTGGCGGTAGTATAGTTACCCACCGATGGGACCACGGAAATACCAAATATATTAGTCTTACTGCGATTGTTATTCACTTCAACGCCAGAGATGCTATCCGCATCCACCATGACGCGGGAACTATTACCGGGGCTATAATCATGGAATGCCGCCCCATAACGCGTTGCCGTAAACGAACCGTTCCAGCCCGCGCTTAATGTGCGATAGTTGCTGGGCTGCACGCTGCCGTTAACATTTAGCCGGCCCCAGGGAGAGTAGTGTTGGTAATAACCACGCAAGGCCGCTTCGCCATCGCTATAGTCTTTATCGCTGCCAGATACGGATAAATTCCAGGTGTTGTTGCGGTCCGAACTGTCATAGTATGTTGCAGTTTGTGTAGCGGCGTCGTCGCCGTAGCGTTGCAAACTGTAGGTAACATTGCGGTTGTTTTCAAATGGTACTGAAATAGAGAAATAGTATTGATTTTCTTCATCATCGCCCCAGCTCACGCGGCTCATTGCCAGAGAGGCGGACATATTCTTGAAATCGCCAATATCAAAGTTTCGGCTAACGGAGAATGAATAGTTGGTATTGGTATCACTATTCCAGTAGGTATTGCGCGTAATGCTCAGATAGCTGTTTAGCGCCAACGGTTCGATATATTGGTTAAATGAGAGGACATAGCTCTCTTTTTCATTATTGTTGGTATTGTTACCATCACGCGAATTGATATATTCACTCATCGTGACATATTCTTTATCCGAAAAACGATAACCCGCGAAGGTTATCTGACTGCCCGTTTCCTCGAAGCGCTTAGAATAGTTTGCGCGATAGCTGAAGCCGCGCTGCTTGCCTTCATTGTCATCGCGTAAATTGGCCTCTGCCCGCGTGACATCAAAGGAGAGGGAGCCAAAGCTATTCAGGTTAAAGCCGATTCCGCTGGTCGCCGCCTGGTAGTCGTCGGCGGTAACGATCGCGCCGCCGTATAAAGAGATATCGCTCAGCCAGCCCCATGAAATCTCTCCCGTCCAGAAGAGTGGGTTGTTAATGTCGTTGTGGGTGGTTGATGTAGGCTTGCCCACGGAGCTTTTATAACGTATCTGGCCCTGACGCGTCAGAAACGGGATAGAGGCTGAACCGACCTGAAACGTGCTTTTACGCCCATCTTCTTCTTCAATGGTGACATCCAGTTGCCCCTGCAACGTGGTCCCCAGATCGGTAATTGTAAACGGTCCGGGGGAAACGGAAGTTTGATACAAAGTACGGCCGTTCTGTGAAACGGTGACCCTGGCGTTTGTTTGAGCGATGCCGCTTATTTGCGGCGCGTATCCGCGCAGGTCCGGCGGTAGCATCTGTTCGTCGCTCTCCAGTGAAGCGCCGGTAAAATGGAACGTATCGTAGAGATCGGAACTGAGATCATACTGCCCCATGGTGAGTTTCGACGCCAGGGATGGAATAGGGCGGAACAGATAGGTTCGCGGCAGACTGCTGTTGCTGCCGTTGGAGTTATTTTCAGTAAACGACTGATCGTACTGATAATCGCTGCGTAGACGCCATGCGCCTAAGTTGAAACCCAGCGTGCCGTAGGTATTTACGTTTTGGTTGCTGTCGCCATGGCTGGGAACATACTGGCTGGCGTAGAGGTTATAATCCATGATAAAACCAGTAACCCCCACGTCCCAGAACTCCGGCGGGGTCCAGTTTTTGGCCCGATACTTCATCCACGCCTGGGGAACCGTTAAGGTCAGTATCATATTCGCTTTGTCCAGGCGAGTGACCAGGTCCGATTTATGGCTCAGATCGAGGCAACCTTGCGGGTTCAGCGGCTGTAGAGACAAGATAAACGCATCCGCAAAACCAAATTCTGTTAGATGTTCTTGAGTCAGGCAAAGCAGAGACCCATTTTCATTATCCGATTTTATCCATTCGAGATTATAGGCGCGCGGAAGCGTATTTTTGTTTATTTGTACGCGTACTAAATAGGTACCAACAGGGATGTAGCCTTTCTTTTCAAATTGCGAGAGATCGACGTTTTCCCGATCTTCGGCATCGATCATATCTGTATTAAATTCAATGGCATAAATCGACGTTGATAAAGAAAATACCATACATACAGAATAGAGGGCCCGCTTTATTAAAAGAGATAATCCTTTGGGCGTTAAATCGGAATAAATGAGATTACGCATAAAATCCGTTTCTTTTAATAAAGTAGGCCAACAAAGCCGGTGAGTTTTCACCGGCCTGGATTAATCAAGCAAGACAACAAATAGTGATTATTGATAAGCCAGGACGTAGTTTGCCTGAGCGTAAACATCACCTTCGGTAGCTTTTTTGGTCGGAGATTCCATACGTGCGTGGAAGTTCAGATCCTGAGTCGGGTTGGTATCGGTAAACATGACCGGAACTGCGGTGCCCAGAGTAACGGTGTTGTAACCTGCATCCAGGATACGCACGCCAACGTTAGTTGCGCCGCCGTAGTTGTTTTCTTTGGTATTGGACATCAGGCTAGTGTCGGAAACATCAACGTTAGCAGAGGTAAAAGTCACATTAACTTTGTTAATAGTAGTGGTTTTGCCTTCAGTATCAGTGCTGGTCAGTACGCAATCACGCAGTTGAATAGTGAAGTCAGCAGACTGAGAATACTGGCCGCCATTCAGCACGGTGTCAGCAACCTGACCCAGATTTACGTCAATCTGAGAGCTTTCCGGAGCAACAGAGCAAGGTGCAGTAATTACTGTGCCGGAAAAATTAACGATACCGTGACCCTGATCGATTGCGCTTGCATTAAAAGCAGCTGTAGATAAAAGGGTAGTGGTGGCAACAGCGAGCAGTGTTTTCTTTAACATGGAATATAATCCTTTATAGATTAATCATATCTAGCGAATATAAACAAAATCCTGAAAGTTAAATATTAGAACCTGGGGGTTAATATTAACTTACGGCGCGAAATTATCATGTCACCATCTGTTACACTCGTTATTTATAGTTAACATTTATCTTTAGTTTAAGTTAATATATATGTTATTATTGCGTTTCTTAGACTATAGTCTGAATTGCTAAGCATGTTTAGCGCGATTTTTAACTTTTAATATATTTTATGTGAATGTAACTTCTTCTTTTTGCTATCGGATTTTTATCACCATAATAGCTGTTAACTTAAAATTGTCCTTTACTATAGAATATGCGGCTGACTATTTTTATTACTTAATGTTAAATTGGATAATTTGAACTTATTTCTTATTTGTTATGGATTCACGAGATGAATTGACTATGCCGATCCTGACATAAAATGATTTTATCTGCCAATCAACCATAGACTATGTCTTATGGCGACACGGTTCTTAATATGTAGGTCTTTTAACCCATTAATCTCATAAATTAGTATGGTCTGGACTACGTTATTGGAGAACATGACTTTATTCAGTTGGCGGCTAACACCAATTTATTAGTATAATCTATGTATATGGAAAACTCGATACTCATTGTCAGAGTATATAGTTGGTTATTCTCTTTTAATGAATGGTTATGAATAAAATATCCTGCAGAAATATAGCGTTAGTGAGCTTTTCCTGATAGGTAATGATTACGAGCTGATTAAAAATAGAGCGGGTGCGCCATGCAGAGTTGATCTTGTCATCTACATGCGAATACGCGATATAGAGTGTCTACAAGATGCTCCCTCTTTGTCGACAAATAACAGAGAATGCTTATCGGCTCAGTCAGTATTGAAAGTTTTTGCCAGTAAGCCTCTTTCTGTGACTCACGTTGCCCGTGGACTGATTTTGCAAAACGTTTAAGATGCGGAAAATAAATAGCGTGTAATCATGGTAATTTGTTGAATTTAAATGAAAATTTAAATTTCTATTCTGGTTGCAATCCAATTTTATTGATATTCAAATTTTCTGACGATCATCATCATGCTTATCTGAGTTTATCCTGAATAAAAAGCGCGTAAGGTAAATGCATCCACTATTCTCAACCAAGGATATTACTATGTCACGTATCCGCATGCCGGCACTGTTTTTAGGCCACGGTAGTCCGATGAACGTGCTGGAAGATAACATCTATACCCGCGCCTGGCGGCATCTGGGCGAGACGCTGCCGCGGCCTAAAGCTATTGTGGTGATATCCGCGCACTGGTTTACACGCGGTACGGGAGTGACCGCGATGGAGGCGCCGAAAACAATCCATGATTTTGGCGGTTTTCCACAGGCGCTTTACGATACGCATTATCCGGCGCCGGGTTCACCTGAGCTGGCCCAACGCCTGGTTGAGCTGCTGGCGCCGGTGCCGGTGACGCTGGATAAAGAAGCCTGGGGCTTTGACCACGGTTCATGGGGCGTGTTGATTAAAATGTATCCCGATGCCGATATTCCGATGGTGCAGCTGAGTATTGATAGTACGAAACCCGCCGCATGGCATTTAGAAATGGGGCGTAAGCTGGCTCAGCTGCGCGATGAAGGCATTATGCTGGTGGCCAGCGGCAACGTGGTGCATAACCTGCGTACTGCGCGCTGGCACGGCGAAAATACGCCCTATCCTTGGGCTGAGTCGTTTAATGACTACGTGAAGGCGAACCTCGCCTGGAAAGGTCCCGTAGCCGAGCATCCGCTGGTGAATTACCTGGCGCATGAAGGCGGATCGTTATCTAACCCGACGGCCGAGCACTTTCTGCCGCTGCTGTATGTTCTTGGCGCCTGGGACGGCGAGGAGCCGATAACTATTCCGGTTGAAGGAATAGAGATGGGGTCGTTGAGTATGCTGTCAGTAGTGATTGGCGCTTGAGAAAAAACAAAACCCCGGCAGTAAGCGGTGCTGCCGGGGTTCAATGTTACTCGACGAAAATGTGCGGATAAAAGCGCGACAGGTCCTGCGTGATCAGCGCCCGGTCTTCGCGAATGCCAATCCCCGCAGGCTGATCGTTAATTAGCCAGCTGCCGATGAGCGTGTAGCTATCGCCAAACTTCGGCAAAGGATAGAACTCCTGTACAATGGTGCCTTCTTCGCCGTACGGCCCTTCTACAGCTTCCAGCACCTTACCGTTCTCCATGATAGAGACGTTCGCGCCTTCGCGGGAGAAGATAGGCTTGATAACGTACTTGTCCATCTCCGGATGCGCATCTTCGCTGAAATAAGCGGCCAGCAGGTTCGGATGGTTGGGGAACATCTCCCACAGCAGCGGCAGCAGCGCTTTATTGGAGATAATGCTCTTCCATGCCGGCTCCAGCCAGCGCACGCCGGCATCTTCCAGCTTGGTGGAGAACACCTCGCGCAGCATGTACTCCCACGGATAGAGCTTGAACAGATTACCAATCACCTGGTCCTGCAGGTCGGTAAACTGACCTTTTTCGCCAAGACCGATATCTTCGATGTAAAGGAATTCGGTCGCCACGCCCGCTTCTGCGGCGCAGTCCTGCAAGTATTGCACGGTACCGCGGTCTTCAATGGTATCGCGGCAGCAGGCCATATGTAGCAGCTGAAAACCGAACTGCTCGCGCAGTTCGCCGAAGCGATCGATCAGCTTCTCCTGCAGGCTGTTGAACTGATCGCTGCCCGCCGGAAGTTGACCGGCGTTGAGCTGATCTTCCATCCAGATCCACTGGAAGAATGCCGCTTCATACAGAGACGTCGGCGTATCGGCGTTGTTCTCCAGCAGCTTCGGCTCACCCACGCCGTCCCACGCGAGATCGAGACGCGAATACAGCGAAGGCTGATGGGTTTTCCACGACTGGCGCACGAAACCCCATGTATGTTTGGGGATGCGAAATTTGGCCATTAATTCATCGCTGGCGACGACTTTCTCTACCGCCTGCAGACACATCTGATGCAGCTCAGCGGTGACGTCTTCGAGCTTCTCAACCTGCGCCAGCGTCAGCTTATAATAGGCTTCTTCACTCCAGTACGGCTCACCGTACATGGTGTGAAAGTTAAAACCATATTCTGTCGCTTTTTCACGCCAGTCCGGGCGCTCGGTAATGCTGATTCTTTCCATGTCGCTTAGCCGCCCATCGAGCGTGAAGAAGAGGAGCTTGCTGAGCTACGCTGCATAGTTGATTGCTTAGCGACTGAGTCGCCAAACCCGCCGCGCGTCACG
Source organism: Klebsiella sp. M5al (assembly GCF_002090195.1). Taxonomy (NCBI): domain Bacteria; kingdom Pseudomonadati; phylum Pseudomonadota; class Gammaproteobacteria; order Enterobacterales; family Enterobacteriaceae; genus Klebsiella; species Klebsiella sp. M5al. The sequence continues at coordinate 5,087,716 of NZ_CP020657.1, read as the reverse complement.
GTGCTGGTGGTGGCTGGTTTTGGCGCCATCGCGGTTTTCGGCACGTTCATGGTACGGCCCGGCTGCGCTGCGCCGTAGCTCTTACCGCCTGCGTCGGTATATTTACCATACGCCGGACTGGCCGGATTTTTTGAGCTGAACAGCGGTTGCTGAGCGCCCATTCCGCCACCCATCATCCGGCCCATCATGTAGCCAGCCATCAGCGGCATCCAGAAGCTGCCGCTGCTTTGCGCCTGGGCCTGGTTTTCCGGAGCCATGCCAGCCTGAGCCGGCGCCTGCTGGCACTGACCTTCACCGAATTCGGCGACGCAATCTTCACGAGAGGCGTATTTCGGCGCGGTACGTTCCGCTTCTTTAAGCGCGTTATTGTAAGCAGTGGTGCACTCTGCGGATTTGCTCGGGTTAGCGGCAGAGCAGTCATCGGCGTTTTGATACAGAGAAACCGTTTCATCGCTTTGTTCACAACCGGCGAGCATAAATACCGCCGTCACGGCAAGCGCGACGGGAGTTAAATGTCGAGCGCTCCAGCTTTTGCGGAAGGAGGCGTGTTTAATATTTTTTGTCCGTTTCATATTTGTCTTCCTGGACCCAGTGGTATGCGTTTTGTTAACGCTCAGGATAGAGGATGAGTGGTGGAAAATGAAGCGAATAGGGGCGGAAAGCGGGGGATCTTTACGTTGCCTTACGTTTAACGCTTCGCTTACCCGGCGGGTAAGCGAAGCGCGGACTGCGCAAACTTGATTACTGGCGGAACGGATTGCTGCCGCTGGTGCTGCGCGCTGATGTCGGTTTTGCCGCGGCGGTGTTGCTGTAGCCGTCAGCGCTGGCATCCTGCTGCGGGTTCTCCGGCGCGACGCTGTCCGGTGAGGTCGGAATCGCTTTACCCAGCGTATTGTTCAGCGCAACCAGATCCTGCTCGTTCAGCGTACCGAGCGCAGACTTGATATTCAGCTCGTTAATCAGGTAGTTATAACGGGCGTTGGACAATTGCTGTTTGGCGTTATACAGCGTGGTCGTCGCGTCCAGGACATCGACGATGGTACGCGTACCCACCGAATAACCGGCTTCCATGGCATCCAGAGAGCTCTGGGCAGAGACCACGGCCTGTTTGTAGGCATTAATGCTGCTGATGGACGCGTTCACGTTGTTAAACGAGGAGCGGACGGTTTGCACGACGCTACGGTGCGCGCTTTCCAGCTGCTCGCTGGCGCCGACGAAGTTGTACTGCGCTTGTTTAACCTGGGAGTTCACCATCCCGCCCTGATACAGCGGCAGGGAGAAGCTCAGGCCGATTTTGTTCTGCCCTACGTCAGCATCTTGCGCAAGGCTTTTAGACCCGCTGTAGCGGTTATTTGACACTCCGCTGGACGCGTTTAAATTCAGGGTTGGCAGATGACCATCCTGCGCCTGGCGAATTTGCTCGCGCGCCAGATCCTGGCTCAGGCGGGCCTGCAGCAGCGACAGGTTGCGGTTTTCCGCTTCTTTCAGCAGCGCGTTAACCGCTGAAGGTTTAGTCGTTTTAAAGCCATCCACGTTCAACGAGGCCAGCTCCGGATAGTAGTTACCGGTCACCTGGCGCAGCTCTTCAACCGCGTTATCGAGGCTGTTGCGCGCGGTCACTTCATTCGCCAGTACGGCATCGTACTGTGAACGGGCGTTCTGCACGTCGGTGATGGCTACCAGGCCAACGTTAAAGCGCTGGGTGGTCTGATCTAACTGGCGATAAATAGCCTGTTTCTGCGCTTCGGTATAGGAGAGCGTATCGATAGCGGCCAGCACTTTAAAATAGGCGGTCGCGGTGTTCAGGATCAGCGTTTGCTGGTCCGTCTGGTAAGTGACGTCCTGAATGCCAGCGTTCTTTTCCTGCAGCGTCAGCGCGCGCCATTTCGACATATCGAACAGAACCTGCGTGAGCTGCAGCGAGCCGCTGGTGACGTTTGAATTCTGGTCTTTATAATCACGGAAGCCGCTGGTATAGGTATAATCAGCACCCAGACCGAGCTGTGGTAGTAATGGGCTACGCGCTTCGTTGATCTTCTCGAATGCGGCATCACGATCGGCTGCTGACTTACGCAGATCAGGGTTGCTGATACGCGCCTGCTGATAAACCTGCAGCAGGTTTTCTGCCTGGCTCATGGCGCTGAAGCCAGTCAGGCCCAGGCCGATAAGGATGGGAAAGAGTTTCTTCATTTGCATTCCTTGTTGTGAAGCATTTAGCGCTACTCAAATTCTAAAAATAATCACTGATTGTATAGAGTCTGTTACCGTAAAAAGTTGGCGTAATGTGCCATGGGGCGGTAATTTGCACCAATCTAACATACGAACCGTAAAACGGTAGCCACACCGCCTATAAATTCATAACTTCATGTTCTACAGGATATCGAAATGAGCGACGTCAATCAGCAGGGGATTACCTTCTCTAAAAACGATGTAGAAATTATTGCACGCGAAACGCTTTATCGCGGTTTTTTTTCGCTCGATTTATATCGTTTTCGCCATCGCCTGTTTAACGGCGGCATGAGTGATGAAGTGACGCGTGAAATTTTTGAGCGCGGGCACGCCGCAGTCTTGCTACCCTTTGACCCGGTGCGCGATGAAGTTGTGCTCGTCGAGCAGATCCGTATTGCGGCGTACGATACCAGCGCGAGCCCGTGGCTGCTTGAAATGGTCGCCGGTATGATAGAAGAAGGCGAATCTCCTGAAGATGTCGCCCGTCGTGAAGCGGTGGAAGAAGCCGGGCTTAATGTTGGCCGGATTAAACCGGTCCTGAGCTACCTGGCCAGCCCCGGCGGCACCAGTGAAAGACTGTCTATTATGGTGGGGGAAGTCGATGCCACGACGGCAAAAGGGATTCATGGATTGGCCGACGAAAATGAGGATATTCGCGTCCACGTGGTGAGCCGGGAACAGGCTTACAGATGGGTGGAAGAGGGGAAAATCGACAACGCAGCCTCTGTCATCGCGCTGCAATGGCTGCAACTGCATTATCACAATTTACGCAACGAGTGGACAAAATGAAGCGTTATACGCCTGACTTTCCTGAAATGATGCGCCTGTGTGAAACCAACTTTGCCCAGTTGCGCCGCCTGTTGCCGCGAACGGATGCAGCGGGAGAAAAGGTGAGTTACCAGGTGGGCAACGCGCAATACCGATTAACCATCGTCGAATCGACCCGCTACACTACGTTAGTGGCGATTGAGCAGACGGCTCCGTCGGTGAGCTACTGGAGTCTGCCGTCAATGACGGTACGGCTCTATCACGATGCAATGGTCGCTGAAGTGTGTTCAAGCCAGCAGATCTTTCGCTTTAAAGCGCGGTATGATTATCCTAATAAAAAGTTGCATCAACGCGACGAAAAGCATCAAATTAATCAGTTTTTGGCCGATTGGCTGCGATACTGTTTAGCACATGGAGCGATGGCGATTCCGGTTTGTTAGCGTCGTGAAACCTAAGGACACCATTTGGAAAGCCTGTTAAACCTACCTTTGGCTGGTGAGGCCAGAGTCAGGATATTACAAATTACCGATACTCACCTGTTTGCTGAAAAACACGAAACGCTGTTAGGCATCAATACCTGGGAAAGCTATCAGGCCGTACTGGATGCTATCCACGCCTCACAGCGAGAATGCGACCTGATTGTTGCTACAGGCGATCTGGCGCAAGATCACTCTGCCGCGGCCTATCAGCATTTTGCTGAGGGCATCGCGAGTTTTGCTGCACCTTGCGTCTGGCTGCCGGGTAATCATGATTTTCAACCGGCGATGTATAGCACGCTGCAGGAATCAGGCATCTCCCCCGCTAAACGCGTATTGCTGGGCGACCATTGGCAAATATTGCTCATGGATAGCCAGGTGTTCGGCGTGCCGCACGGCGAGCTGAGCGATTTCCAACTGGAATGGCTTGAGCAGAAGCTGGCGGAAGTCCCGGAGCGGTATACGCTGCTGCTGTTGCACCACCATCCTATGCCGTCAGGCTGCAGCTGGCTGGATCAGCATAGCCTGCGCAATGCCGGGGCGCTTGATTGCGCGCTGGCCGCGTTTCCTCGCGTTAAGCATCTGCTGTGCGGCCATATTCATCAGGAACTGGATCTTGACTGGAACGGTCGGCGCATGATGGCCACGCCATCCACCTGCGTGCAGTTTAAGCCGCACTGCGCTAACTTCACGCTGGATACCGTCTCTCCGGGCTGGCGCTGGCTGGATCTGCATCCTGATGGCACGTTGACCACTGAAGTTTGCCGCCTTGAAGGCGTGAAATTTCACCCGGATATCGCTTCAGAAGGATACTGATGTCTACGCTTCTCTATCTGCATGGTTTTAACAGCTCGCCGCGCTCGGCAAAAGCGACTACGCTGAAAGAGTGGCTGGCGCGGACCTATCCTGACATCTCAATGGTGATACCGGAGCTCCCGGTTTACCCCGCGCAAGCGGCGGAATATCTGGAGGCCATCGTGCTGGAGCACGGCGGCGAACCGCTAGGCGTTGTCGGTTCCTCGCTGGGGGGATATTACGCGACCTGGCTATCGCAGTGCTTTATGCTGCCGGCGGTGGTCGTGAACCCTGCGGTGCGCCCGTTTGAGCTATTGAACAATTTCCTTGGCCCCAATGAGAATCCATACACGGGGCAGCAATATGTGCTAGAGTCTCGCCATATTTACGATCTCAAAGTCATGCAAATTGACCCGCTGGAAGCGCCGGATTTAATCTGGTTATTGCAGCAAACGGGCGATGAAGTGCTTGATTACCGCCAGGCCGTTGATTATTTCGCCTCCTGCCGACAGACGGTAGAGGAGGGCGGTAATCACGCATTTGTTGGCTTTGAAGATCATTTCACTCAGATTATCGATTTTCTGGGCCTGCGCTGAGCGGTTCGGAACGACCTACGAATACACACCATGACGCAATCTTCATATAACGCTGATGCCATTGAGGTACTCACCGGGCTAGAGCCGGTTCGCCGCCGTCCGGGAATGTACACTGATACCACACGTCCAAATCATCTTGGTCAGGAAGTTATTGATAACAGCGTGGATGAGGCCCTGGCCGGTCACGCGAAACGCGTGGAGGTCATTCTCCATGCCGACCAGTCGCTGGAAGTTATCGATGATGGCCGCGGAATGCCGGTGGATATCCATCCTGAAGAAGGGGTTCCGGCAGTTGAACTGATTCTTTGCCGCCTGCACGCGGGGGGGAAATTCTCCAATAAGAACTACCAGTTCTCCGGCGGCCTGCACGGCGTAGGGATTTCAGTGGTCAACGCCCTATCGAAACGCGTTGAAGTGAACGTGCGCCGCGACGGTCAGATCTACAGCATCGCCTTTGAAAATGGCGATAAAGTAGAAGATCTCCATGTGACCGGCACCTGCGGTAAGCGCAATACCGGTACCAGCGTGCACTTCTGGCCGGATGAAAGCTTTTTTGACAGCCCGCGTTTTTCCGTCTCACGCCTCTCGCATTTGTTAAAAGCCAAGGCCGTTCTTTGCCCGGGCGTAGAGATTGTTTTCCGCGATCTGGTCAACGACAGTGAACAACGCTGGTGCTACGCCGATGGATTGACCGACTATCTTAGCGAAGCGGTTAACGGCCTGCCTCTGCTGCCGGAAAAACCGTTCGTCGGCACCTTCTCTGGCGATACCGAAGCGGTCGACTGGGCGTTGCTGTGGCTGCCGGAAGGCGGCGAGCTGCTGACCGAAAGCTACGTCAACCTGATCCCTACCATGCAGGGCGGCACCCACGTTAACGGTCTGCGTCAGGGTTTACTGGACGCTATGCGCGAGTTCTGCGAATACCGGAACATCCTGCCGCGCGGCGTGAAGCTATCGGCGGAAGATATCTGGGAGCGCTGCGCTTACGTGCTTTCCGTGAAGATGCAGGATCCGCAGTTTGCCGGGCAAACCAAAGAGCGCCTCTCTTCACGTCAGTGCGCCGCGTTTGTTTCCGGCGTCGTTAAGGACGCGTTCAGCCTGTGGCTAAACCAGAACGTCCAGTCGGCGGAGCTGTTGGCGGAAATGGCGATTTCCAGCGCCCAGCGTCGTCTGCGCGCGGCGAAAAAAGTGGTGCGTAAAAAGCTCACTAGCGGTCCTGCCCTTCCCGGCAAGCTGGCGGATTGCACCGCTCAGGATTTGAATCGGACCGAACTGTTTCTTGTGGAAGGGGATTCCGCGGGCGGCTCTGCCAAGCAGGCGCGCGATCGCGAATATCAGGCGATCATGCCGCTGAAAGGCAAAATCCTGAACACCTGGGAAGTCTCTTCCGATGAAGTGCTCGCTTCCCAGGAAGTGCATGATATTTCCGTCGCGATTGGTATCGATCCGGATAGCGATGACCTGAGCCAGCTGCGATACGGCAAGATTTGTATTCTGGCTGACGCCGACTCCGATGGTCTGCACATCGCGACGCTGCTGTGCGCGCTGTTCGTCAGGCACTTCCGCACTTTGGTTAAACACGGCCACGTTTACGTGGCGCTGCCGCCTTTGTACCGTATCGACCTCGGCAAAGAGGTTTACTACGCGCTGACGGAAGAAGAAAAAGCGGGCGTGCTCGAGCAGCTCAAGCGTAAGAAAGGCAAACCGAACGTACAGCGCTTTAAAGGGCTGGGCGAGATGAACCCGTTGCAGCTGCGTGAAACTACCCTGGATCCGAATACCCGCCGTCTGGTACAGCTGATTATCAACGATGAAGATGAACAGCAGACAACCGCTATGATGGATATGCTGTTAGCGAAGAAGCGCTCTGAAGATCGGCGTAACTGGCTGCAGGAGAAGGGCGATCTGGCGGATATCGAAGGGTAACGCAGGCGAATGCCGGACGGCGGCTCGCGTGCCCCGTCCGGGATACAGTTTTAAATTTTATGTCTTTTCCGGTACTGCAGCGGCGTTTCGCCAATGCCCTTGCCGAACGCGCTGATAAAATAGGTGACATCTGAAAACCCGACCATTCGGGCGATCTCGCGCACGCTCTGCTGGCTATGCAATAGCGCCTCGCACGCTTTTCTTAGTCGTATCGTATTGAGATAATTGACAATACTTTCGCCTGTTTCCTGATGAAAGCGGCGCGAAATATAGCTCTTCGATTTACCCAACTCTTCCGCCAGCCTGCTCAGGCTAAACTTTCGCATGTAATTCTCGTCAAGCCAGAACATCACCTGGCTTGCGGTACCATCGGTTATTCCCGACATGCTGGGATGATCTTCGCTCAGCATGCTGAGTAAAGAGAGCAGCAGACAGGAAACCTGCTCGCTATTTAGCGGCGAGTCTCCGGCTAGCTTTTCATAGCGGCTGAATAAAAAATCGATGTGGGGGTGAATATCGGCGACGTCCACTACCCAGGATTGGCCCGCTCGCTGGGTCAGATTATGGAGCCGCTGGCGGGAGTAGGGGAAATCACGTAATCCTTTCAGCAGGGCATACTGGTCGAGATGAATGATGGTTCGCCGGTAACGATCCTGCGCCTGCTCATCCACGATGATTTTATGCAGCGTAAAGGGAGGGAAGAAAAACATCCTCCCCGGGCGCATGGTGTATTGCTTATGATCGACAATCACCACGCCGAACCCCTCCTCTACGTACAGTACTTCAAGACACTGATGCCAGTGATGATAGCGGACCGTATTGGCGAATAACCGGCTAAACGACGCCGTTGCGTCATTGAGGGTTATCAGTTCCAGACGTTCTTCATTTAAGGTCTGCGCCATAGTGCAATAAATTTAAACTTTTGCAGGGATTATTCGTTTTATAAACTACCTTTTTAAATTTTATCAGTTGCTGTTTTATTTTTATCCTGCCGGTGTGACTGAGGTAACATTTCTCATCCCCGGCGATTCACTATGCTTTGCCCATTAAATCAGGGGGGAGCTATGTGGTCGGCAACGAAAGAAAAATCAAATCCATTGTCATCGCGTGACGACGTTATTCGCGCTGTTACAACGATGCTGAGCGCGCTCGACGCCCAATTTCCGGCCGGTCAGGCGCAGTTCACGCTCGGCGATACCTGCGCGCATTATGATACGAATATTGCCGGTATGGAGGGGTTATCCAGAGCGCTATGGGGGCTATTTCCGCTGTGGGCGGGCGGTGAAGAGACGCCTTTTGCTGAGAAATATATCCAGGCGATTAAGCTAGGTACCGATCCCGATAGCCCACAGTATTGGGGCGATACGGGGCCATACGATCAGCGGCTGGTGGAGATGGCAGCCTACGGCTTGGGCCTGGCGTTACTGCAGACGCGCCTGACGGATGTATTCAGCCAAAAGGAACTGGCGAATTTCCACCGCTGGCTGAATCAAATCACCGATGCGCAGATGCCTGACAGCAACTGGAACTATTTCGCTATTATCGTTCAGCTTGGGTTTAAGCGCGCGGGATTAGCCTTCGATCAGGATGCCATCGATCGCCGGTTTGCGATGATGGAAGCCTACTATTTGGGCGAAGGATGGTACTCCGATGGGCCGGGGCGGCCAAAAGATTACTACATCTCTATGGCTTTTCATTTTTACGGCCTACTGTACGCCACCCTGAGTCCGGATGATGCAGAGCGGGCCGCCACGTTACGCGAACGCTCCCGTTTGTTTGCCCGGGATTTTATCTATATGTCGGCGGCGGATGGTTCATCCGTACCTTTTGGGCGCAGCCTGACCTATCGTTTCGCCATGATTGCCTTCTGGAGCGCGATGGCGTTTTCCGGGGTGGACGAATTTTCTCCTGGCGTGGTGAAAGGACTGATCCTACGCCATTTACGCTGGTGGCAGCAGCAGCCGATTTTCGATCGCGACGGTATTCTGACGCTGGGTTTTGCCTATCCCAATCTGGCGATGTGCGAGGACTATAATTCGCCCGGGTCCCCTTACTGGGCGCTGAAGGTTTTCCTGATTCTGGCGTTACCGGCAGATCATGATTTTTGGCTAGCGGAAGAGTTACCGCTGCCGCCGCTGGCTAAGGTGCGCGTGATACCCCAAGCGGCGCAAATTTTGCAGCACGATCGCCATTCTCGCCATGTAACGATGCTGACGTCGGGCCAGCTGGAGTTAAATAATTACGTCAATACCGAAGCCAAATATACCCGGTTTGCCTACTCCAGCCGCTTTGGTTTTACCCTTGAGCGGGGGCGGTATGGCCTTAAGCATGCCGCCTGCGACTCGATGCTCCTGCTATCTGACAACGATAATTACTGGCGCGGACGGCGCGAATGCGAGGAAGTGACGGTAGCGGAGAACGCGATTTTCTGCCGCTGGTCGCCGTGGTCAGACGTACATATCCGCACCTGGCTTATCCCCTGCGGCGACTGGCACGTTCGGGTACACCACATTGCCAGCGCTCGACGGCTACAGTCCGTGGAGGGGGGCTTTGCGGTACTGAAGGCGGAGCCCTGCCTGGAGGCCGGCAGCAGCCTGATTCTGGCCAGCAATGGGAGCAGCATGATAGCCAATCTTGCTCCCGGCATCGCCAGGCAGGGCGAGTCCGTTATCACGCCGCCCAATAGCAGTATCATGTTTGCGCCCTGCGCGGCCATTCCCACTTTAACCACCGAGCTGGCTCCTGGCGAACATTGGTTGGCCTGTGCGGTTATCGCCAGCGCTGAGATAAATAAAGTTTTTGCCGATATGCCGTTACTCATTCGACAAGATCGCCGCTTTATTATTATGGATAGCCAAAAAGAAACCCAGCAAACTATTTATTTTTAAACGCGGTCGGGCTAACGCCCGGCAACTCATTATTCGATTTTTTTACATGCTTTCGCTGAGGATAGTATGGAAAGTACCTATACGAATAACAAAGTTGAGTATTACAAAATAAGCGCCTTCATTTTTCTGTATTTTTTCACCTGGTCTGCCAGTATTGGCCTGCTCGCCATATGGTTAGGGCAAAAAGCCAATCTAAGCGGCGCGGTTATTGGCACCGTCTTTGCCGTGAATGGCGTATTTTCAGTTATTCTTAAACCCATTTATGGCTATATACTTGATAAAATAGGGATGAGTAAGTATCTGCTCTATTTTGTGGTGTTGATGTCGGCATTAATGGCGCCTTTTTTTATTTATGTTTATCAGCCGCTACTGTTAACCAAGACGATGCTGGGTATTATTGTCGGTGCGATTTATTTAAGCTTCGCCTGGTATGCGGGCGTCGCGGCCTGTGAATCCTATACCGACCGTTACAGCCGTCTGAACAATATGGAGTTTGGGCAAATTCGCATGTGGGGATCGCTCGGATGGGCGGTAGCGTCTTCTTTCTCTGGCCTGCTGTTTAACCTCTCGCCAGCGTATAACTTTATCCTGGGAAGCGTCACGTCGATAGTGATGCTGGCCGTTTTATTAAGCCTGAAAGTCAACGAAAATGCGGAGAATGCCGCGCAGGTGCTGGTCAAAGATAAAATTTCTCCGGCGGATGTTTATACCCTTCTGCGTAACCGTAAATTCTGGGCATTCTGCCTGTACGTGGCCGGGGTGGCGTGGATGATGTTTATCGCGGAGCAGCAGTTTTCGCGCTATTTTGTCACGTTCTTTGCCGATGTCCATAAAGGCAACGCCATTTTTGGTTATCTGGGAACGGTACAGTCCGGGATGGAATTTATTATGTATATGGTCATTCCATTCTTTGTTAACTACATTGGCGCAAAACGTGGATTATTAATTGTTGGCCTGCTGGTAGGCGCCAGGTTGGTGATTTCTGGCCTGTGTGATTCCCATCTGTTGATTTCGCTATTAAAACCATTGTATGGCCTGGAAATATGCCTGCTGTTGGTTTCAGTATTTAAGTATATCGCCGAGCACTTTGACAAACGCGTTAATGCAACGATGTATTTGTTAGGTTATCAGGCGATGTTATATGTTGGTAATGTGGTCGTCTCGTCACCTGCCGGGTTTATGTACGATCGTATCGGGTTTGAGAAAACGTATATTATTATGGGCATGATTGCGCTGGTTTTTACCGTGATATCGGCATTTACCTTATCGTCATGCCAGAGTAAACGGCGCAGCTCTGCCACCCTCAATGTTTCAGAAAATAACGCATCAAAATAAGCTAAGCGATAAGGAACCGAAATATGTTAAATAATATCGTAGAGGAACCATTGCGCGATTTCCCCGGCGAGCCGATCTCAATGGATTGCTTCCGGGAAGAAATGAAGCGGGCGCGTGAAGATGTCCTTGAACTGATTGGCCGTCATTTAACGGAATTCGGTGAACAATTTCCCGCTGAGACCTGCGTCGAAGGTTATTATCCGTTGACTGAAAACGTCGAGTGGACGACCAGTTTTTGGACCGGACAGCTATGGCTGGCGTGGGAGATGAGCGGTGAAGATAAGTTTCGCCAGATGGCGGAGAAAAACGTGCGGACTTTCGGTCTGCGTATTGCAGGGCGTCACGACACCAATACACATGATTTGGGCTTTCTCTACACGCTTTCCTGCGTGGCGGCCTGGCGTTTAACCGGTAATCGCGACGCGCGCGGGTTCTCGCTGATGGCGGCGGAGGCTCTGTTGGAGCGCTTTCACGCGAAGGCGCAGATTATTCAGGCCTGGGGCGATCTCAACGATCCCGCCCAGGCCGGGCGGATGATTATTGACTGCACGATGAATCTGCCGCTGCTTTATTGGGCAAGCGAGCAAACGGGCGACCCGCGCTTCAGGGATGCGGCTCTGGCGCACGTCAGGCAATCGGCGGCTTTTCTGGTACGTGAAGATGCTTCGACCTGGCACACCTATTATATGGATGTTGTCAGCGGGAAGCCGCGCTATGGGAATACTCAGCAGGGTTATGCCGATGATTCCTGCTGGTCCCGCGGCCAGGCGTGGGGAATTTATGGTTTTCTGCTCAGCTATATCTATACCGGCGACAGGGCGCTGGTCGGCCTGGCAAAAAAACTGGCCAACTATTTCCTCAACCGCCTGCCAGAGGACTATGTCTGTCATTGGGATCTGGCGCTGATAAACACCGATGCGCTGCGAGACTCTTCTTCGGCTGCTATCGCCGTATGCGGTCTGCTGGAGTTGGTTAAGCAGTTGCCAACGACCGACCCGGATCGCGAACGCTATCAACAGTGGGCGATGGCGATAATGGCCTCGCTAACGAAGGGCTATCTGATGGCAAAAAGTGACAAGGGTAATGGTTTACTCAAGCACTCGGTCTACCATCTGGCGAGTAATAAAGGCGTCGATGAGTGCTGTAGCTGGGGGGACTATTTTTACGTTGAAGCGCTGATGCGCATGACGCAGAGCTGGAAACTGTACTGGTAACGCTATTGCCCGGTAGCGTGCGCTTACCGGGCGGCCAGCGTTGCTTAAATGCCCGCTTCCAGAATACGAATGCTCATCTCCAGCACGTCGCCTTTCACGGCTTCGCTGTAGGCTTTCATGTGCGGGGTCTGCAGGTGCGCTTCAAGATGCGCGACGCTTTCCCACTGCTCGACCATCACAATTGAGTCCGGCGAGGTGGTCTGAAAACTGACGCCAGCGGCGTGATCCACCAGCGGCGCATAGCCGTGGCAGCCCTCTTCCTGGAGAACGGTCGGGGTAATTTTTGCGAACTGATCCAGCACCGCCTGGCGGTGGTGTTGGCCCGGACGAGTGCGAATTTCAGCGATCACTGTCAACATGGTTAACTCAACTCCTTCTGTCTATTCTCATCATACTTCAAGCCGCCGCTCGGTTAGCCGCGCTTGTCGTCTTTTCATAACTCATTACAGTTAACCAAAAATTTCAGCCAGATGCTTGCGATATTCTGCCGTATAACGCGGAACATCGGGCATTTTGATCACATCGTTGGCGATGAAGGTCGGCAGGGCGCTCATCCCGAGGAACTGGTTGGCCTTATGGAACGGAAGGTAAACGCCATCGACGCCAACGCCGTGGAAGAACTGATCTTTCTCGGTGAAGGCTTCCATCGGCGCGTTCCAGGTCAGGGACAGCATATATTTTTTGCCCTGAATCAGGCCGCCGGAGCCATATTTCTTACTGGCATCGGAGCGGGTGCGGCCATCGCTGGCATACAGCGCGCCGTGACCTTCGGTAAAGACGTCATCGATGTACTTTTTCACCGTCCACGGCGCGCCCATCCACCAGCCCGGCATTTGCCAGATAACGGAATCGGCCCACAGGAAGTTTTGCACTTCGGTTTTCACGTCGTAGTCGCTATCGGCGCGGACCACTTTAACATCATGCCCGAGGTCGCGCAGATAGGTTTCCGCGACTTCAGTCAGGGTGTCGTTCAGCTGGCCGTTAGAGTGGCCGAACTTTTTTGCGCCATTAATAATCAGGATGTTGCTCATTTTTTATCCTCAACTTTTCAATTTTGTGGTTAATTTTACCCCGTCGGGCAGAGCGGTAAAATGAGCAAAATGTGCAAAGTCTTTTGCTTTTATAGCAATAATGCCGCTACCAGCGAATGCGCGCCTCGAATCCGCCGTCCCGGGCGTTGCCGAAACTTGCCGTCATCCCGTGCAGCGCGGCGATACGTTTGACGATGGAGAGCCCGAGGCCGCTGCCGGGCTGCTCCTGGCCAGGAGGACGATAAAAGCGCTCGCCGACGCGCGCCAGGGCCTCGGCGCTGATGCCCGGGCCGTTGTCGCGTACGCGGAATTCACCGGCATCCAGGGTGATGTCGACCTGGCTTCCGGCGGGGCTGTAGCGCACGGCGTTATCTAAAAGATTGCGCACCAGCAGGCTTAGCAGCAGCGGCTGCCCGGTGCGCATGATGCTCTTTGCGTTCAGGTGCAGGCGCAGCTCAACTCCGGCCAGCTGCGCCGGGTGGTACATCTCCATGACCGCCGACTGGAGCAGTTCATCAAGAGCGATCGTTTGAACATCATCCAGCTGCGCCAGCGAATCCAGGCGCGATAGGGTCAGTAGCTGGTCGACCAGGCGGGTTGCGCGATCGATACCCTGATGGAGCTGCTCCAGCGCTTTATCCAGCCCTTGCGGATCGTCCAGCGAGAGCTGGGCCACTTCGGTCTGCACCTTCAGCGCCGCCAGCGGGCTGCGCAGTTCGTGGGCGGCATCGGAGGTGAAGCGACGCTCGCGGATCATGGTGTCGTGCGTCCGGGTAAAGAGCTGATTTAGCGCGTCGACCAGCGGACGGACCTCATTAGGCACGTTGTCGCTATTTAGCGTTTCGGCGGAATCCGGCGCCCGGGTGCGCAGCGTGGTGGCCAGCTTTTTCAGCGGCGCCAGTTCCCGGCTTAACAGCACGATGAGCAGTAAAAACATCAGCGGCAGCGCCACCAGCCAGGGCGTAAGCTGTGAGGTGACGATATCCAGCGCCATCTCGCGGCGGTAATCCCACTCCTGGCCGACGACGATACGATGGCGCCCGTCGCGGGTGGTGAGCCACAGAAAGCGCCACTCGTCATCGTCGCCGCGCAGATAGCCGTCGCTGAACCCCTCCCGGTCGTTACCCCACAGGATATCCTGGCCATTTTCGCCATCGTTAAGCACCATTTTGCCGTCGGTGGTAAAGATAGCGAAAGCCAGCGCATCGTCGTCGAGATGGCCGTGCTTGACCTTTTTCTTCGTCCGCACCTGCGGCGCGAGAGTATGCAGCTCGTCGAAATTCATCGCGCTTAGGCGGCGGGCGAAAAGCAGCTGCTGGGTATCGAACAGCTTATCCAGCTTGTCGGTTGTCTGTTGCCAGGCCACAAAGCTGGCCATGCCCCAGGCGGCGCTGGTCAGCAGCAAAAAAAGCAGCGTCAGGCGGACCCGCAGGCTCAGTTTTCCCAGCCGCTTCATGCGTCCCCCAGGGTATAGCCGATGCCGTGTACGGTACGAATGAAAGCGCTGCCGAGCTTACGGCGCAGATGATGGACGTGCACTTCTATGGCGTTGCTGGAGACGTCGTCATCCCAGCTATAGAGCTTTTCTTCAATAAGCTTACGCGGCAGCACGCGTCCGGCATTGCGCATCAGCAGCTCCAGCAGAGCAAACTCCTTTGGCTTGAGCGCCAGGCTCTCGCCGTTCAGGGTGGTTGTGAGTCGGCCTGGATCGAGGACCACATTGCCGTGCCGCAGTTCGCTGCTGCTTTGGCCGTGGGCGCGGCGCATCAGCGCTTCCAGGCGCGCGGCAACTTCAACCAGCGCGAAAGGTTTGCAAAGATAGTCATCGGCGCCGAGCCGAAGCCCTTCGACACGCTGGCTGAGCGCGTCGCGGGCGGTCAGGATCAGTACCGGTTCGTGGCGGCCTTTGTCGCGCCATTCGCGCAGAATATCCAGCCCATCGATACCGGGGAGCGTCAGGTCCAGGACAATGGCGTCGTACGGGGCGTTGTACAGCGCGGCTTTGCCTTCCTCGCCGCGGGTAAACCAGTCGACGCTGAAGCCCAGTTTGGCCAGTCCGGTTTTGAGGCCGTCACCGATCAGTTTGTCGTCTTCCACCAGTAAAATGCGCATTCTTCTGCTCCTGTGTCCCTCGGCTATTCCAGCAGTAAAGCGCGTCGCGGCGCGCGCTGTACAGGAAAAAAAATTATTTTTTCCGCTTAAGAAGTTGTTAAGTTTTGCCCGGTGTAATAGTGACGATATAAACACAAAGGGAGAACACATCATGAAGAAAATCGCCGCAATGACCGCTATCATCGCCTTAGTTTCCATGCCGGTACTGGCCGCTGAGCAGGGCGGATTTTCCGGACCTGGATCCGCGCCAACCAGCCAGACAACCACGCAAAACGGCGGGTTCATTGGCCCGAACGGGAGCGTAACAACGGTCGCCAATGCGAAAACCCTGCGTGACGATACCTGGGTGACCCTGCGCGGTAAAATCGTGGAGCGTATTTCCGACGACCTGTATAAATTCCAGGACAGCTCCGGCATCGTGAACGTCGATATCGATCATAAGCGCTGGAACGGCGTGACCGTAACCCCGCAGGACACGGTAGAGATTCAGGGTGAAGTCGATAAAGACTGGAACTCTGTGGAAATCGACGTAAAGCAGATTCGTAAAATCGCGCAATAATATTTGGCCCCGATCTCATGTCGGGGCATAACCCGTGAATCAGGGATCCTCAACCGGCCTAACGCCCTGTGACTCAGGGCGTCAGATAGGGTATTATCGCCGGTAGTTTTGCCGTCCGAACGGCCGGTACGCAGATTGAGGATTCACGATTAATGAGTGATATGGCAGAGCGCCTCGCGCTGCATGAATTTACGGAAAACGCCTACCTTAACTACTCCATGTACGTCATCATGGACAGGGCGCTGCCGTTTATTGGCGATGGCCTGAAGCCGGTCCAGCGTCGCATCGTCTATGCGATGTCTGAACTGGGTCTGAACGCCAGCGCCAAATTCAAAAAGTCCGCCCGCACCGTCGGCGACGTGCTGGGTAAATACCATCCGCACGGCGATAGCGCGTGTTATGAAGCCATGGTGCTGATGGCGCAACCCTTCTCTTACCGCTATCCGCTGGTCGACGGTCAGGGGAACTGGGGGGCGCCGGACGATCCTAAATCCTTCGCCGCGATGCGTTATACCGAATCCCGTTTGTCGAAGTATGCTGAACTGCTGCTGAGCGAACTGGGGCAGGGCACCGTTGACTGGGTACCGAACTTTGACGGCACCCTGCAGGAGCCGAAAATGCTGCCTGCGCGCCTGCCCAATATTCTGCTCAACGGCACTACCGGCATCGCCGTCGGCATGGCGACGGATATTCCGCCGCACAACCTGCGTGAAGTCGCTCAGGCGGCCATTACCCTGATTGAAAAACCGCAGACGTCGCTCGACGATCTGCTGGATATCGTACAGGGGCCGGATTATCCGACCGAAGCGGAAATCATTACCCCCCGCGCCGAGATCCGTAAAATCTACCAGAATGGCCGCGGTTCGGTGCGTATGCGCGCGGTGTGGACGAAAGAAGACGGCGCGGTGGTGATCAGCGCCCTGCCGCATCAGGTTTCCGGCGCCCGCGTGCTGGAGCAGATCGCCGCCCAGATGCGCAATAAAAAGCTGCCGATGGTGGATGACCTGCGCGACGAATCGGATCACGAAAACCCGACTCGCCTGGTGATTGTCCCGCGTTCTAACCGCGTGGATATGGAGCAGGTGATGAACCACCTGTTCGCGACGACCGATCTGGAAAAGAGCTACCGTATCAACCTGAATATGATCGGTCTCGATAACCGTCCGGCGGTAAAAAACCTGCTGGAAATCCTCTCGGAATGGCTGACTTTCCGTCGCGATACCGTACGCCGTCGTCTCAGCTACCGTCTGGAAAAAGTCCTCAAGCGCCTGCATATCCTGGAAGGTTTGCTGGTAGCGTTTCTGAATATCGATGAAGTTATCGAAATTATCCGCCACGAAGATGAGCCGAAACCGGCCCTGATGTCGCGCTTCGGCATCAGCGAAACCCAGGCGGAAGCGATTCTGGAGTTAAAACTGCGCCATCTCGCCCGACTGGAAGAGATGAAGATCCGCGGTGAACAAAGCGAGCTGGAAAAAGAACGCGACCATCTGCAGGCCATTCTGGCTTCAGAACGCAAGATGAATAACCTGCTGAAGAAAGAGCTGCAGGCCGACGCTGACGCCTACGGCGACGATCGCCGTTCGCCGCTGCGCGAGCGTGAAGAAGCGAAAGCGATGAGCGAGCACGATATGCTGCCGTCCGAGCCGGTCACTATCGTTCTGTCGCAGAGCGGCTGGGTTCGTAGCGCCAAAGGTCATGATATCGACGCGCCGGGGCTGAACTATAAAGCGGGCGACAGTTTTAAAGCCGCAGTGAAAGGGAAGAGCAATCAGCCGGTGGTCTTCATTGACACCACCGGGCGCAGCTACGCGATTGACCCGATCACCCTGCCGTCCGCACGCGGGCAGGGCGAGCCGCTCACCGGTAAGCTGACGCTGCCGCCGGGGGCGACGGTGGAACATATGCTGATGGAGGCCGATGATCAAAAACTGCTGCTGGCTTCCGACGCAGGCTACGGGTTTATTTGTACTTTCAACGATCTGGTTGCGCGCAATCGCGCCGGTAAGACGTTGATTAGCCTTCCGGATAACGCCCACGTGATGCCGCCGCTGGTGATTGAGGACGAGTCCGATATGCTGCTGGCCATTACCGCCGCCGGCCGCATGCTGATGTTCCCGGTCAGCGACCTGCCGCAGCTGTCGAAAGGCAAAGGCAACAAGATTATCAACATCCCGTCGGCGGAAGCGGCTGCGGGCCAGGATGGCCTGGCGCATCTGTTTGTCCTGCCGCCGCAAAGTACGCTGACGATTCACGTCGGCAAACGGAAAATCAAACTCCGTCCGGAAGAGCTGCAAAAAGTCACCGGCGAGCGCGGCCGCCGCGGCTCTCTGATGCGCGGACTGCAGAAGATCGACCGGGTGGAGATTGATTCACCGCGTCGCGCCTCCGCGGGCGATAGCGAAGAGTAGGATGACCCTCCCTCGCAGTTCGGCGGGGGAGGTTAATATTTACCGCAAAATCGTTGTTTATTCAGGCATTGCGATTAACAATATCCGCCAGCATCGTTCGGGTGCTTAACGCGCTTTGCAATGATGCCCGATGCCTGCAATCTGCGAAACAGCGAGTATAATTCTAAGCGGTTTGGGTTTTAGAGGTAGCTATGCTATTTATTTTTCGACTAATTATCGTTGTCATCTATTGTATTCTGGTCTGCATCTTCGGCTGTATTTATTGTCTGTTCAGTCCGCGTAATCCTAAGCACGTCGCCACCTTCGGTCACCTGTTTGGCAAACTGTCGCCGGTTTTCGGCCTGAAAGTCGAGCTGCGCAAGCCGGCCGATGCGGAAAGCTACGGCAACGCCATCTATATCGCTAACCACCAGAATAACTATGATATGGTGACGGCATCAAATATCGTGCAGCCGCCGACCGTTACCGTGGGTAAAAAGAGCCTGGCGTGGATCCCATTTTTCGGCCAGCTCTACTGGCTCACGGGGAACCTGCTGATTGACCGCAATAACCGGGCAAAAGCGCACGGCACTATTGCCGAAGTCGTGAACGCGTTTAAAAAGCGCAATATCTCTTTTTGGATGTTTCCGGAAGGGACCCGCAGCCGCGGTCGCGGTCTGCTGCCTTTTAAAACCGGCGCTTTTCATGCGGCTGTCGCGGCTGGCGTGCCCATTATTCCGGTGTGCGTGTCTAATACATCGAATAAAATTAATCTCAATCGCCTGAATAACGGTCTGGTGATTGTAGAAATGCTGCCGCCGGTAGACACCAGCCAGTATGGAAAAGAGGGCGTTCGCGCGCTGGCGACGCACTGTCGCGAGCTGATGTCCGCTAAAATCGCTGAGCTGGATAAAGAAGTTGCCGAACGCGAAGCGGCCGCAAAGAAATAACACAGGAAACGCCGCGAACCGCGCGCGTATTGCTGGCGGGAAACGAATTCCCTTGTTAATTAGTCAGTATTTCATGGAGTAAATATGTCACTCAGTCGGCGTCAGTTCATTAAGGCTTCAGGCGTAGCGCTGTGCGCAGGCGCCGCGCCGCTGAAGGCACAGGCCGCTGGTCAGCAGCCTGCGCTGCCGATCCCTCCTCTGCTGGAGTCCCGCCGCGGGCAGCCGCTATTTTTGACGCTACAGCGAGCGCACTGGTCATTTACGCCCGGAACCCGCGCATCGGTGTGGGGGATTAACGGCCGCTATATGGGGCCAACTATTCGTGTCTGGAACGGCGACGATGTGAAGCTGATTTACAGCAACCGCCTGACGGAAAACGTCGCGATGACCATCCGCGGTCTGCAGGTTCCCGGTCCGCTGATTGGCGGCGCCGCGCGCATGATGTCCGCCAACGCCGACTGGGCTCCGGTACTACCAATCCGCCAAAGCGCGGCGACGCTGTGGTATCAGGCCAACACGCCAAACCATATGGCAAAACAGGTCTATAACGGCCTGGCCGGGATGTGGCTGGTTGAAGATGATGTCAGTAAAAATCTGCCGATCCCCAATCACTACGGCGTGGATGATTTCCCGGTGATTATTCAGGACAAGCGTCTGGATAACTTCGGTACGCCTGAGTATAGCGAGCCCGGTAGCGGAGGATTCGTTGGCGATACGCTGCTGGTGAACGGCGTTCAGGGGCCTTTCGTGGAAGTGTCGCGCGGCTGGGTGCGCCTGCGCCTGCTGAATGCGTCCAACTCCCGTCGCTATCAGCTGCAGATGAGCGATGGTCGATTGCTGCACGTGATTTCCGGCGATCAGGGGCTGCTGCCGGCGCCGGTTTCGCTGAAGCAGCTGTCGCTGGCGCCGGGCGAGCGTCGTGAAATTCTGGTCGATATGACCAACGGCGATGAAGTGTCGATCACCTGCGGGGAAGCGGCCAGCATCGTCGATCGTATTCGCGGCTTTTTCGAACCGTCGAGCATCCTGATTTCCACGCTGATTCTGACGCTGCGCCCGACGGGCCTGCTGCCGCTGGTGACCGATAGCCTGCCCGTGCGTTTGCTGCCGACGGAAATTCTGGCCGGCGCGGCGATTCGCAGCCGCGATATCACGCTTGGCGACGATCCGGGTATTAACGGTCAGCTGTGGGATCCGCAGCGTATCGATATTACGGCGCAGCAGGGAACCTGGGAGCGCTGGACGGTGCGCGCCGACCGGCCGCAGTCGTTCCATATTGAAGGCGTCATGTTCCAGGTGCGTAACGTCAACGGCTCCGCGCCGTTCCCGGAAGATCGCGGCTGGAAGGATACCGTCTGGATCGATGGCCAGGTTGAGCTGCTGGTCTATTACAATCAGCCCTCCTGGCCGCACTTCCCGTTCCAGTACTTAAGTCAGACGCTGGAGCTTGCCGACCGGGGCTCTATTGGCCAGATTCTGGTGAATCCGGCGCCGTAATGTGTTCTGTCCCGGCCCCTGCTGGCCGGGATCGGAAAAACCTCCTTCATTTCTTCCATCGTTCCGGCTTATAATCGCCGCCCTTTTTGATTATTTTTTTATCATTTCCCCGGAAGCAATATGAGCGCAATATCCCTGATCCAACCGGATCGTGACCTTTTCTCCTGGCCGCAGTACTGGGCCGCCTGCTTTGGCCCCGCGCCGTTCTTGCCGATGTCGCGAGAAGAGATGGATCAACTTGGCTGGGATAGCTGCGACATTATTCTGGTTACCGGCGATGCCTATGTCGATCACCCGAGCTTCGGCATGGCGATCTGCGGACGCATGCTGGAATCCCAGGGGTTCCGCGTGGGGATTATTTCCCAGCCGGACTGGAACAACAAAGATGACTTTATGCGTCTGGGTAAACCGAACCTGTTCTTCGGCGTCACCGCCGGTAACATGGACTCGATGATCAACCGCTACACCGCTGACCGTAAGCTGCGCCATGACGATGCCTACACGGCGGGTAACGTGGCCGGCAAGCGCCCGGATCGCGCCACGCTGGTCTACACTCAGCGCTGCAAAGAGGCGTGGAAAGATGTGCCGGTGATCCTCGGGGGCATCGAAGCCAGCCTGCGCCGTACCGCGCACTATGACTACTGGTCCGATACCGTGCGCCGCTCGGTGCTGGTGGACTCTAAGGCCGATATGCTGATGTTCGGCAACGGCGAGCGTCCGCTGGTGGAAGTGGCGCACCGTCTGGCCGCCGGCGAGCCTATCGGGCAAATTCGCGACGTTCGCAACACCGCCATCATGGTGAAAGAGGCGCTGCCGGGCTGGAGCGGAGTCGATTCCACGCGTCTGGATACGCCGGGGAAAATCGACCCAATCCCGCATCCGTACGGTGAAGATCTGCCGTGCGCGGATAACAAAACCGTCGCACCGCCAAAACAGGAAGCGAAGCGCGTCACCGTGCAGCCGCCGCGTCCGAAGCCGTGGGAGAAGACCTACGTCCTGCTGCCTTCCTTTGAAAAGGTGAAGGGCGACAAGGTGCTCTACGCCCATGCGTCGCGGATCCTGCACCATGAAACCAACCCCGGCTGCGCCCGCGCGCTGATGCAGAAACACGGCGAGCGCTATATCTGGGTTAACCCGCCCGCTATTCCGCTTTCCACCGAAGAGATGGATAGCGTGTTTGCCCTGCCGTATAAGCGCGTTCCGCATCCCTCATACGGCGATGCCCGCATTCCGGCCTACGAGATGATCCGCTTCTCGATTAACATTATGCGCGGCTGTTTTGGCGGCTGTTCCTTCTGCTCAATTACCGAGCATGAGGGCCGTATCATTCAGAGCCGCTCCGAAGATTCGATCATCAATGAAATCGAAGCGATTCGCGACACGGTCCCCGGCTTTACCGGCATTATTTCCGATCTTGGCGGTCCGACGGCTAACATGTATATGCTGCGCTGCAAGTCGCCGCGCGCCGAGCAGACCTGCCGCCGCCTGTCATGCGTTTACCCGGATATCTGTCCGCATATGGACACTAACCATGAACCGACGATTAATCTTTATCGCCGCGCCCGTGACCTGAAAGGCATCAAAAAGATCCTTATCGCGTCCGGCGTGCGTTACGATATCGCCGTTGAAGACCCGCGCTATATCAAAGAGCTGGCCACCCATCACGTCGGCGGCTATCTGAAGATTGCCCCGGAGCATACGGAAGAGGGGCCGCTGTCGAAGATGATGAAGCCGGGAATGGGCAGCTACGATCGTTTTAAAGAGCTGTTTGATACCTATTCGAAACAGGCCGGTAAAGAGCAGTATCTGATTCCTTACTTTATCTCCGCACACCCGGGGACGCGCGATGAAGATATGGTGAACCTGGCGCTGTGGCTGAAGCAGCATCGTTTCCGTCTGGATCAGGTGCAGAACTTCTATCCGTCGCCGCTGGCGAACTCAACCACCATGTATTACACCGGTAAGAACCCGCTGGGTAAGATTGGCTATAAGAGTGAAGATGTGGTGGTGCCGAAGGGCGACAAACAGCGCCGCCTGCACAAAGCGCTGCTGCGCTATCACGATCCGGCCAACTGGCCGCTGATCCGCCAGGCGCTGGAAACCATGGGTAAAAAGCACCTGATCGGCAGCCGTCGCGATTGTCTGGTACCGGCGCCGACGATCGACGAAATGCGCGAAGCGCGTCGCCAGAACCGCCATACCCGTCCGGCGCTGACCAAGCATACGCCGATTGTGCACCAGCGCTCGAACGGCGGGGCGACGGCGAAGAAGCCCGTAAAACGCGGTAAGGTCGCCGGTCGTTAATTCGGCTGCATTGCCCGGCGGCGCTAGCGTCTGCCGGGCTTACAAAACATCTCCAGGCCGGATAAGCGCCAGCGCTATCCGGCTTTTTTACGGTTTAGCCGCCAAACTGATCCGGGTCTGGCCCCAGACGTTTGTTCTGGTCCAGTTTAGTGATTTCACTTAATTCATCTTTATCAAGACGGAAGTCCCAGACGTTAAAATTCTCGGCAATGCGCGATGGCGTCACCGATTTCGGGATCACCACCAGGCCGCTGTCCAGATGCCAGCGAATAACGATCTGCGCCGGGGTTTTACCGTATTTATCCGCCAGTTGACGAATAATTTTCTGATCGAATACCCCTTCGCCGCCCTGCGCCAGCGGGCTCCAGGACTCGGTCTGAATTTTATGCGTCGCATTCCAGGCGTGAAGCTGACGCTGCTGCATCAGCGGGTGAAGTTCAATCTGGTTTATCACCGGCGCGACGCCGGTTTCATCGATGATTTTTTGCAGATGATGAACCTGGAAATTACACACGCCGATGCTTTTTGCCAGCCCCTGCTGCTGCAGCTCAATTAAGCTTTTCCAGGCGTCGACGAAGTGGTTCGTTGCCGGAACCGGCCAGTGAATTAAATATAAATCGACATAGTCGAGCTTCAGTTTTTTCAGGCTTTCCTGCAGCGCTTCTTTGGGCTGCTTTTGATCGTCATTCCACAGTTTCGTGGTGACGAACAGCTCATCGCGGGGGACGCCTGCGCTGCTCAATGCGTTGCCGACGCCGGTTTCATTCTGGTACACGGCGGCGGTGTCAAACGAGCGATAACCGACTTCCAGCGCCTTATGAATGGCGGAGACGACTTCCTCGTTGCCTGCTTTCCACACGCCGAGCCCCAGCTGCGGCATCAGGTTGCCGTCGTGTAGTTTTATAACGGTTGGATGTGTCATGCCTTCCTCCTGTTAATGAACTCAGCGGAATAAAATCCGCCGAGGGGTAGCATTAAGTCTGGACGAAATAGCTAAAAACGGTAGTTAAACTCCTCTCCTTTGCGCGAGTTTACGCGTCGGAGAGGAGGTTGATTAGCGCGCAGCCTCGTAAATACGGCGGCTGACGTCCAGCGTAATATCCTGGTTTTCGCCCAGTTGGGTCATGCCGTGCTCTTCCAGCTTCGCCAGTAGCGCCGGGATAGAGCTGCCATCCAGACCGTAGGCGGAAAGGCGCGTCGGGACGCCCATCTGTTCGAAGAAATCACGCGTTGCGGCGATGGCGGCATCGATACGCTGTTCTTCAGAACCTTCGGTGATGTTCCAGACGCGAGCGGCGTACTGCAGCAGCTTGGCGCGTTTAACGTCGCGTTTTTCATTCCACAGCGCAGGCAGGACGATAGCCAGGGTCTGGGCGTGATCGAGACCGTGCATGGCGGTCAGCTCGTGGCCGAGCATATGGGTCGCCCAGTCCTGCGGCACGCCTGCGCCAATCAGGCCGTTCAGCGCCTGGGTGGCCGCCCACATAATATTGGCGCGTACGTCGTAGTTTTCTGGCTCTTTCAGCGCTTTCGGGCCATCTTCCACCAGGGTCAGCAGAATGCCTTCGGCGAAGCGGTCCTGAATTTTGCCGTCGACCGGATAGGTGACGTACTGCTCAACGGTATGGACAAATGCGTCGACTACGCCGTTAGCCACCTGGCGCGGCGGCAGGGTGTAGGTGTAAACCGGATCCAGGATAGCGAACACCGGCTGGACGTGGCTGGACATAAACGCGCGTTTGTCGCCGGTGGTTTTGCGCGAGATGACCGCGCCTTTATTGGATTCGGAACCGGTCGCCGGCAGCGTCAACACGGAGCCCATCGGGATGGCGCTGGCCACTTTGCTACCGTAAGTTTCGAGGATTTCCCACGGATCGCTGTCGGCATTGTAGTGGGCCGCTGCGGCGATAAATTTGGTACCGTCGAGAACGGAACCGCCGCCCACCGCCAGCAGGAACGTGATCTTTTCATCACGGGCGATTTTCACCGCGTTCATCAGCGTTTCGTAGGATGGGTTGGGCTCGATGCCGCCAAATTCCCGGACGTCAATGCCGTTCAGCGCGCTAAGAACCTGATCAAGCACGCCGGTTTTCTTCACGCTACCGCCGCCGTAGGTGACAAGCACGCGAGCATCCGCCGGGATTTGATCGCGCAGATTTTCAATCGCGCCTTTACCGAACAGAATGCGGGTTGGGGTATGTAGGTCGAAATTATTCATGGCTGGTGCCCTCAAATAGATAAAACCGCCAACAGAGACAATCCCTCTGTCAGATGACGGACATTGTGTTCCCGTCGCCCGTTCCCCTCAATGCACATTCCTGCCGTTGTCTTGCCCATTTCTCCTTGGGGCTGGAGAAATGCGCCGCAAGTGCGCACAATACGGAGGTATAAAAACGTTCGCAGAGGCCCGAAAAATGAACCGCGCTGAGATATGCCAGCTATTAACGCATAAAGTTAATCAGCTGAAAGATAAAGAAGAAATGCTTAATGGTCTGCTGCCGGATATTCGCCTGCTGTACGGTACCCAGCCGGGGACGCGGACGCCGGTCATGTATCAGCCGGGGATCGTTTTTCTCTTTTCCGGGCATAAAATTGGCTACATTAACGAGCGTACCTTTCGCTATGACACCAATGAGTATCTGCTGCTGACGGTACCGCTGCCGTTTGAATGCGAAACCTTCGCCACCCCGGAAGTGCCGCTGGCGGGGATTCGGCTGAACGTCGATATTCTGCAGCTGCAAGAGCTGCTGATGGATATCGGTGAAGATGAGCAGTTTCAGCCGTCCATGGCGTCGAGCGGGATCAACTCCGCGGTGCTGTCCGAAGAGATTCTGTGCGCGGCGGAGCGCCTGCTGGACGTGATGGAGCGCCCACTGGACGCGCGCATTCTGGGCAAACAGATTATCCGCGAAATCCTTTATCACGTGCTGACCGGGCCGTGCGGCGGGGCGCTGCTGGCGCTGGTCAGCCGGCAGACCCACTTCAGCCTGATCAGCCGCGTGCTGAAGCGTATTGAAAGCCAGTACACGGAAAACCTCAGCGTCGATCAGCTGGCGGCGGAAGCCAATATGAGCGTCTCGGCGTTCCATCATAACTTTAAATCGGTCACCAGCACCTCCCCGCTGCAGTATCTGAAAACCTACCGTCTGCACAAAGCGCGCATGCTGATGATCCACGATGGTATGAAGGCCAGCGCGGCGGCGATGCGGGTAGGGTATGAAAGCGCGTCGCAGTTCAGCCGCGAGTTTAAGCGTTATTTCGGCATGACGCCGGGGGAAGATGCGGCGCGAATCAGAACGATTCAGGGGATGTGAGGGCGGCGAATCCGCGCCGCCCTGGAAACGCTCAGGCGTTACAGTATTTCTTTTTAATCACCACGATAACCGTACCGAGCAGCCCGGCGATCAGCAGCGCGATAGGCAAAATCATCAGGCAGGTCATGACCTGATCTTCATGACGCTTAACGAAGGGAATCATGCTCAGCGCATAGCCCAGGCCGGTAACCACGCCAACCCACAGCAGCGCGCTCAGCCAGTTGAAGAACTGGAAGCGGCGGTTTGGCAGCCCGGAAATGCCCGCCATGGTGGGCAGCAGGGTGCGAACAAACGCCAGAAAACGCCCGGCCAGCAGCGCCAGCAGGCCGTGTTTGTCAAACATGCAGGTTGCCCGCTGATGGTACTTATGCGGCAGATGCCCAAGCCAGCGCTTAACCGTGACGGTGTTACCCAGCCAGCGCCCCTGGATATAGCTCAGCCAGCAGCCGAGGCTGGCCGCGGCGGTTAAAATGGCGACCGTGGGTACAAAGTCCATTACGCCTTTGGCGATCAGCGCCCCGGCGAGCAGCAGCAGGCTATCGCCCGGTAAAAATGAGGCGGGCAGCAGACCGTTTTCCAGAAACAGGGTTGCGAACATGACCAGATATACAACGCCCACAACGTGGGGGTTTGCCAACGCGGCAAAATCATGCTGCCACAGCGCGGCGACAATTTCTTGAATGACAACCATGGACTTTCCTAAGTGGTACCGTGTTTTTTGTCTAGTGTACTCCTGAAGAGGCTCGGGCACCTTGATCCCGGGCGCAACTAAAGCGGCCGTTTTTCTAAAAAACGTCCGCTATTGTTGCCACTGAGTGTCACTTTACACGATACGCGCGAAGCCCGCCGCTAAATCATCCTGCAGATCGGTAACATTTTCTAACCCGATATGCAGGCGGATCAGCGTGCCGCTGAAATCAACTTCAGCATCCGGTCGGATTGCGGCAATGTGTTCCGGCTGGTTGGCTAAAATCAGCGATTCAAAGCCGCCCCAGGAGTAGGCCATGCTGAACAAGCTGAAGTGGTCCAGATAAGCGGACAATTCGGCGTCGGTCAGGCGTTTATTGAGCACGAAAGAGAACAGGCCGCTGCTGCCGGTGAAGTCGCGCTGCCAGAACTCATGGCCTTTGCTGCCGGGCAGAGCGGGGTGGTTCACGCGGGCCACCTGCGGATGCTGCGCCAGCCATTCGGCAATCTGCAGGCTGCTTTCATGGTGCTGACGCAGGCGCACCGCCAGGGTGCGCAGACCGCGGCTGGTCATATAGGCGGTATCGGCATCCACCATTTGCCCCATCAGATAGGCGTTTTCGCGCAGTTGCGCCCAGCAGCGCTCATTGGACACGGCGGTACCGACCATGGCGTCGGAATGGCCGATCAGGTATTTGGTGCCGGCCTGAATGGAGATATCGATACCAAACTCCAGCGCTTTGAACAGCACCCCCGCCGCCCAGGTGTTGTCGATCATAATGATGGCTTCTGGAGCGACGCGGCGCACCGCCGCAACGATCGCCGGAACATCATGAACTTCCATGGTGATGGAACCGGGGGATTCGAGGAACACCACGCGGGTGTTCGGCTGTACCAGACGGGCGATATCGCCGCCGATGAGCGGGTCGAACCAGCCGGTGGTGACGCCGAGTTTGGCGAGGATTTTGGTGCAGAAATCCTGGGTAGGTTCATAGGCGGTGTTGGTCACCAGAATATGGTCGCCCTGCTCGACAAACGCCAGAATGGTATTGGCGACCGCCGCCGCGCCGCAGGGAAAGAGCGCGCAGCCGGCGCCGCCTTCCAGCTCGCACATCGCTTCCTGGAGAGAAAAGTGGGTCAGCGTCCCGCGACGCCCGTAGAACAGCTCGCCTTTGGCGCGGTTGCGGGTGGCGTGTTTTTTCGCTTCGACGGTGTCGAAAACCAGCGATGAGGCGCGCTGAATGACGCTGTTTACCGAGCCCTGGGTGTATTTTTTGCTGCGCCCGGCATGAACCAGCGCAGTATCAAGATGTTTATCAGCCATGTTCAGATAACCTGTTTTTATACGTCTGGACGTCTAAACTAACATGAATACCCGTTGATGTACCGGGTCGCGACGGATACAGGTAAAAATTTTACCAACGGCGGGGTCAGCAACTTTTTTACTGCGTAAGCGCAAGGAAAATAATCGTGATTTACTGCACAGTGTAAATACTAATGAGAACCACTATCAATTCGATGCCGTTTTGATATTATTGTGCGCAGTTTTTGTGATTTACGTCCTGGAGATACAGTGTGGGTAATAATTTGATGCAGGCGGATCTCTCCGTTTGGGGTATGTATCATCATGCCGATATTGTCGTTAAGGTAGTGATGATCGGCCTGATTCTGGCGTCGGTGGTCACATGGGCTATCTTTTTCGGCAAAGGCGCAGAGATCCTGGCCAGCAAGCGTCGCCTCAAGCGTGAACAGCAGCTGGTTGCCGAAGCACGCTCTCTCGACCAGGCCAGCGATATCGCTAACGCGTTCGAGGCGAAAAGCCTGACTTCCCAACTGATCAACGAAGCGCAGAACGAGCTGGAGCTGTCCGCAGGTTCTGAAGATAACGAAGGCATTAAAGAGCGTACCGGTTTTCGACTGGAGCGTCGCGTGGCGGCGGTGGGTCGTTACATGGGGCGCGGCAACGGTTATCTGGCAACCATCGGCGCGATTTCCCCGTTCGTCGGTTTGTTTGGTACCGTCTGGGGCATCATGAACAGCTTTATCGGTATTGCCCAGACCCAGACCACTAACCTGGCGGTCGTGGCGCCAGGCATCGCGGAAGCGCTGCTGGCTACGGCAATTGGCCTGTTCGCTGCGATTCCGGCGGTGGTCATCTACAACATTTTCGCCCGTATGATTGCCAGCTACAAAGCTTCACTTGGCGATGTCGCCGCCCAGGTTCTGCTGCTGCAAAGCCGTGACCTGGACCTGAGCGCCAGCGGCGTTAAGCCGGTGCGTACCGCCCAGAAACTCCGCGTAGGTTGATGCTTTATGGCCATGCATTTTAACGAAAACCTCGATGATAACGGTGAAATGCACGACATCAACGTGACGCCGTTTATCGACGTCATGCTGGTGCTGCTGATCATCTTTATGGTGGCGGCGCCGCTGGCCACCGTAGACGTGAAGGTGAATCTTCCGGCTTCTTCCAGCCAGCCGCAGCCGCGCCCGGAAAAACCGATCTACCTGTCGGTGAAGGCGGATAAAACCATGTTCCTCGGTAATGACCCCATCACCGAAGAGAGCATGATTGCGTCCCTGGATGCCCTGACCGAAGGCAAGAAAGATACCACCGTCTTCTTCCGCGCGGATAAAACCGTGGACTACGAGACGATGATGAAGGTCATGGATACCCTGCACCAGGCGGGCTATCTGAAGATTGGCCTGGTGGGCGAAGAGACCGTCAAAGCCAAGTAACCCCTTACCGACTCATCTCCCAGGCTGGCCTTGCGCCAGCCTTTTTTATCTCCTCGAATCGCTCTCCTGTTGGACGACTGTTGCTATAACGTTACCCTGTTGCGGTATAATGGCGGTCGTTTATGTTAACTGACAGGATCTTATGGAACGCTTTCTGGAAAATGCTATGTACGCCTCGCGCTGGCTGCTGGCGCCGGTTTATTTTGGCCTTTCGCTCGGTTTGATTGCGCTGACGATCAAATTTTTTCAGGAGATCTTCCACATACTGCCGCATATTTTCAGCGTCAGTGAGTCGGATATGATTCTGACCCTGCTGTCGCTGGTGGATATGACCCTGGTGGGCGGTCTGCTGGTGATGGTGATGTTCTCCGGCTATGAAAATTTTGTCTCGCAGCTGGATATTAACGAGGGTAAAGAAAAACTCAGCTGGCTGGGCAAAATGGACGCGACGTCGCTGAAAAATAAGGTTGCCGCCTCCATCGTGGCGATCTCCTCTATTCACCTGCTGCGGGTGTTTATGGATGCGAAAAACGTCCCGGACAATAAGCTGATGTGGTACGTCATCATCCACCTGACCTTTGTGCTCTCGGCCTTTGTTATGGGCTACCTCGATCGTCTGACCAAAGTGAAACACTGATCCCTTCTCTCCCGGCGGCGTTAGCCGCTGGGCTTTTTTCTCCCCGTTTCTGCTTTTCTGCGCTGGCGTATGTCCGGGCTTCTGCTTTGCTTAAAGGGCGCTTAACAACGGAGGCAGGGTGATGACGCGATTAACGGCCAAAGATTTCCCGCAGCAGCTGCTCGAGTATTATGACTACTATGCCCACGGCAAAATCAGCAAACGCGAGTTTCTCCAGCTGGCGGGAAAATATACCGTCGGCGGAATGACCGCGCTGGCGCTGTTTAATCTGCTGAAGCCCGACTATGCCCTGGCAGAGCAAGTACCGTTCACCGACCCGGATATCCGCCCGGAGTATATTCATTATCCCTCCCCTGACGGCCACGGCGAAGTGCGGGCTTACCTGGTGACGCCGACGAAAATAGCCGACAAAGCGCCCGCCGTGGTGGTGGTTCATGAGAACCGCGGCCTGAACCCCTATATTGAAGACGTAGCCCGGCGGGTAGCGAAAGCGGGGTATATCGCGCTGGCGCCGGATGGCCTGAGCTCCGTCGGCGGCTATCCGGGGAATGATGATGAAGGCCGCGCGCTACAGCAGAAAGTCGATCCCGTGAAGCTGATGAATGACTTTTTTGCGGCGGTCGAATTTATGGCGAAGCATCCGCAGGCGACGGGGAAGGTCGGTATCACCGGTTTTTGCTACGGCGGCGGCGTCAGCAACGCGGCGGCGGTGGCGATCCCGGAGCTGGCCTGCGCGGTGCCGTTTTACGGCCGCCAGCCGCCGTTGAAGGAGGTCGATAAAATTAAAGCGCCGCTGCTGCTGCACTATGCCGGCCTTGATAGCGGCATTAATGAAGGCTGGCCCGCCTATGAACAGGCGCTGAAGGCGCATAATAAAGTCTACGAGGCCTATCTCTATCAGGGCGTGAATCACGGCTTTCATAATGATTCCACGCCGCGCTACGATCGGGCTGCGGCTGACCTGGCCTGGCAACGTACGCTGGCGTGGTTTGAAAAGTATTTACGCTAGCGCAAACGCCATAAATAGCGCTACCGCTCGCTCAAAAAATCGCTATATAATTTATTATATAACGATTGGGAGAGCGCGATGGAAAATCATTTTGGAAAAGGCTTAATGGCGGGGCTACAGGCATCCCATGCTGACACCGCCGCGCATGCGGCGAATTTTTGCACCGACTATAAACGCGGGTTTGTGCTCGGCTACTCGCACCGCATGTTTGAAAAAACCGGCGACCGCCAGCTCAGCGCCTGGGAAGCGGGGATCCTCACTCGTCGCTATGGCCTGGAAAGAGACATGGTGATGGACTTCTTCAAAGAGGGCGGTTCTTCGACCGCGATGCGCTACTTTATGGCGGGCTATCGGCTGGAAAGCTAAAAACCGGAGGCGGGCGCCTCCGGTGGGCCAGAGCGTTACGCCTGGCGCTTATCTTCGGTTTGCGTTTCGAAGTCGCTGGCGGCATGGCGCTCATGAAGCTGCTCATTGAGCGGGCCAGAGGTACGGTTAACCATGCGTCCACGCTGTACGGCGGGGCGATTGCCAACATCCTGCGCCCAACGCAGCACGTTTTTATAGCTTCCGGCATCAAGGAATTCGGCGGCATTATAGACATTCCCCAGCACCACGTTGCCGTACCACGGCCAGATAGCCATGTCGGCGATGGTGTACTCCTCTCCTGCCACAAAACGGCCGCGGGCAAGCTGCTTGTCGAGCACGTCAAGCTGGCGTTTGGCTTCCATCGTAAAGCGGTCGATCGCGTATTCGATTTTCACCGGCGCATAGCTGAAGAAATGGCCAAAACCGCCGCCGAGGAACGGGGCCGAGCCCTGCAGCCAGAACAGCCAGTTGAGAGTTTCAGTGCGGCCTGCCGGATCTTTAGGCAGGAAGAAGCCGAACTTTTCCGCCAGATAGAGCAGGATGCTGCCGGATTCAAAAACGCGGGTCGGCGGCGTGGTGGAGTGGTCGCGGAGCGCGGGGATTTTCGAGTTCGGGTTAACCTCGACAAAGCCGCTGGAGAACTGGTCGCCTTCGCCGATGCGAATCAGCCAGGCGTCGTATTCCGCGCCGCTGACGCCTAATGCCAGCAGTTCTTCCAGCATAATGGTCACCTTCTGCCCGTTAGGCGTCCCCAGCGAATAGAGCTGAAGCGGGTGCGCGCCCACCGGCAGCACCCGATCGTGCGTTGCGCCGGAAACGGGACGGTTGATATTGGCGAATGCGCCGCCGTTGTTTTGCTTCCATTCCCACACTTTAGGTGGCTGGTAGTTATTCTCTGACATGCTGATCTGCCTTTTTAGTGAGGTGTTGAAGTCGTGGCGCTAAACTTTCGGTGCGCCGGTCTAAGCCAGAATCCGCGCGGCCCATACGCTGACGTCGTCGCCGCTGCCGAGATCCGCCTGCACCAGGCCGTTAACCATAAAGGTCGGCGACACGTGGATGCCGTTCTGGCGGGCATACTTGCTGTGCCATTTGATCTCGTTTTGCAGCTCCGGGCGGGCAAACGCCGCGGCCAGCGAAACGTGGCTATAGCGTTCGATACGCTCGATAATCTGCTGCGGCGTGGCGTCCATGTTTGGCCCGCTGCAGTGGTCGGTAAACTCAAACTCTTCGCGGTGGTCGGCGACGGCTTTAAGCACCTTATGCGCCTGCTCCCGGCCGTGCGGCAAGGTGGAAGCGGCGAGAATGCAGCGCACGATGACGCCGGAAAACAGATGCCAGGGCTGGGACTGGAGACGAATTTTGATCGTCACGTTATCCGCGCCAACTTCATCCAGCAGATCATCCAGCTTATTAAAGGCGCGCACGGAGAAAGGGCAGGTGGGTTCGAGGAACACCTCAAAGGTGCGTGGGCCATGCCCCCAGACCAGCGGTTGGGCAGTCAGATGCGAAGGTGTGCTCATTGTCGACTCCTGTTTTTTTTATCTCAAATAACGATATCACTTTTGCCCGGCGGCGCAGGCTTATTTTCCTTAAGGGCACGATTAGCGAATCGAATGAGTGGTATCATCACTCCACCTCTGTCTGGTAAGTGCCTGCGGCAGGATAAGAAGAGGGAGTTTTGTTTCGCCAACTGCCCGGGCTGCATTAATTTGAGGTCAGGCTAAATGAGCAAAGGTTCGACAAGCAGTGACGCCCCGTTTGGTACACTCTTAGGCTACGCACCGGGCGGCGTGGCGATTTATTCTTCGAATTACAGTAGCTTAAATCCGCAAGATTACCCGGATGACGCCACGTTCCGCAGCTATATCGGTAATGAGTATATGGGGCACAAATGGCAGTGCGTGGAGTTCGCGCGCCGCTTTCTGTTCCTCACCTACGGTTTTGTTTTCACCGATGTCGGCATGGCCTACGAAATCTTCTCCCTGCGTTTTTTACGCGAGGTGGTCAACGACAATATTCTGCCGCTGCAGGCGTTCGCCAACGGCTCCCGCCGTCCGCCGATCGCCGGCTCACTGCTGATCTGGCAGAAAGGCGGCGAGTTTAAGCACACTGGCCACGTGGCGGTGATTACGCAACTGGTAGGCAATAAGGTCAGGATTGCCGAGCAGAACGTGATTCACTCGCCGCTGCCGCAGGGCCAGCAGTGGACCCGAGAGCTGACGCTGGAAGTGAAAAACGGCATCTACACGATTAAAGACACCTTTGCCGATACCGAAATCCTCGGCTGGATGATCCAAACCGCCGATACCGAGCACAGCCTGCCGCAGCCGGTGCTGCCGGGTGAGGCGATGGCCATCAAAGGCGCGCGGCTGCCGAATAAAGGCCAATACCGCGGCAACTGGCTCAACGAGAAAGATTCGCTGCAAAAAGCCTACGTGGAAGCCAACGGCCACGTCATCAATAAAGACCCTTACCAGTATTTCACCATCACCGAAAGCGCCGAGCAGGAGCTTATCAAGGCCACCAACGAGCTGCATCTGATGTACCTGCACGCCACCGACAAGGTGATGAAGGATGACAGCCTGCTGGCGCTGTTCGATATTCCGAAAATTCTCTGGCCGCGCCTGCGCCTCTCGTGGCAGCGGCGTCGCCATCATATGATTACCGGCCGCATGGATTTCTGTATGGATGAGCGCGGGCTGAAGGTATATGAGTACAACGCCGACTCCGCGTCCTGCCATACCGAAGGCGGGCTGATCCTCGAACAGTGGCTGAAACAGGGCTACTACGGCACCGGCCACAACCCGGCGGAAAACCTGCTGGATGAGCTGGCTGGGGCGTGGAAGCACAGCCGGGCGCGTCCTTTCGTGCACATCATGCAGGATAAGGATCTGGAGGAGAACTACCACGCGCAGTTTATCCAGCGTTCGCTGACCCAGGCCGGTTTTGAGAGCAAAATTCTGTTTGGCCTTGATGAGCTGCGCTGGGATGCCGCCGGGCAGCTGATCGACGCCGACGGTCGTCTGGTTAACTGCGTCTGGAAAACCTGGGCATGGGAAACCGCCATTGAGCAGGTGCGGGAAGTCAGCGCCGATGAGTACGCGGCGGTGCCGATCCGTACCGGACACCCGAATAATGAAGTTCGCCTGATAGACGTTCTGCTGCGCCCGGAAGTATTAGTCTTCGAGCCGCTGTGGACGGTCATCCCCGGCAATAAGGCGATTTTGCCGGTGCTGTGGTCGCTGTTCCCCAACCATCGCTATCTTCTGGATACCGATTTTGTGGTCAACGAGCAGCTGGCGGAAAGCGGCTATGCGGTTAAGCCTATCTCAGGCCGCTGCGGCAACAATATCGACCTGATTGGCCCGCAGGACGAAGTGCTGGATAAAACCAGCGGCCAGTTTTTCGACCGCAAAAATATCTACCAGCAGCTGTGGTGCCTGCCAAAAGTGGATGGCAAATACATCCAGGTTTGCACCTTCACCGTCGGCGGTAACTACGGCGGGACCTGCCTGCGCGGAGATGATTCTCTGGTGGTTAAAAAAGAGAGCGATATTGAGCCGTTAATCGTGCTAAAAGACACAGATAGCCGTTAAGTTTGGCCCGGATTGCGGCGATGAGCGCCTTATTCGGGCTGCGGTTCTCGTCACCTGCGGCATTTGTAGCCCGGGCAAGGCGCATCGCGCCGCCCCCGGGGGAAGGCCGCAGGATGCTGAAGAATATCCCGGAGGCGATGCTGCGCATCTGTCCGGGCTACCGAACATACGAACCCGTAGCCCCAGTGAGCATAGTGCGACCGGGAGAATTATCGGTAAAAAATAGATAAAACATCACAACAACAAGACAGAAAAGGAAAATAGTATGCACGATCGGCGACTCGCCGCCCGCGCGGGTGAACTTAAGCCCTCCGCCGTCCGCGAACTCCTCAAGCACAGTAAACTGCCCGGCGTGATCTCCCTGGGCGGAGGTATTCCGGCCCCGGAGCTTTTTGATACCGAAGGCCTGAACCTGGCGGTGCAGCAGGTGATGAACGGGCGCTTTAACGATGCGTTTCAGTACGGGTTGACCGAAGGTTATCCGCCGCTGCGTCAGGCCGTTAGCGAACTGTGTCAGGCGCGCGGCGTTGCCTGCCCGGCAAGCCATGTCTATATCACCTCCGGTTCGCAGCAGTCGCTGGATATCGTCGCCCGCACGCTGCTCGATCCGGGCGATGCCATCGTCGTTGAGCGCCCGACCTATCTGGCGGCGCTGCAGGTCTTCCAGCTGGCGCAGGCGAACATTCTCAGCGTCGATACCGATGATGACGGTATGCTGGTGGAGCAACTGGCCGACCTGCTGGAAACCACCCGGGTGAAAGCCGTTTACCTGGTGCCGACGTTTGGCAACCCCGGTGGGAAAACCCTGAGCGAAGCGCGCCGTCGCCGCCTGGTAGAGCTGGCGAAAAAGCATGACTTCGTCATCATTGAAGACGATCCGTACGGTGAAATCAGCTTCACTGACGAAGTACGCCGCCCGCTGTATCAGTACGCGGTTGAGCTGGGCTGTGAAGATCAGGTGGTTTATACCTCCACCTTCTCCAAGATCCTCGCGCCGGGGATGCGTATTGGCTGGATCGTCATGCCGGACTGGCTGGCGCAGCAGACGGTGATCGTCAAACAGGCGGCGGATCTGCACACTAACATGCTCTCGCAGGTGATCACCGCGGAATACCTGAGCATGAACCGTCTGGAAAGCCAGATTGCCCTGATTCGCGAAGATTATCGTAAGAAGTGCGTGGCCCTGGCCGACGCGCTGGAATCGCAGCTTGGCGAGCATCTGGAGTTCAGCCGTCCTAAAGGTGGTATGTTCCTGTGGGCTCGCTTCCGTTATCCGTTCGATACCATGGAATGGATGAAGAAAACGCTGGAAAACGGCGTAGTCTACGTGCCTGGGGAAGCGTTCTATAACGATAACCCGGATACCCGCACGCTGCGTCTCTCCTACTCTACGGTGTCGGCGGACGGTCTGATGACCGCCGTCGAGCGTCTGGCGAAGTCGCTGTAATCGCCCTGCTCTGCGCCGTTGGCGGCGCGGGGCTTCCTTGCCGTTCTCTTCTCTAAGCCCCCCATCTTCATGCGAATGCATGGTCTGCCCGTTGAGCGAAAAACAGCAATGAGTAACGTGAAAATGGCTTGGGCGGGGTTTTTGAATCGCCCGTAGCCTTTGGCTACGGGCGAGAGAAACACAGAGGCGGGCCTTCTGCGACTTATCGTCGGCCCGGGTCGTTAATCCTGGTCGGCAATGCGATCGTCAAGCCAGATCAGCATCAATGCGGAAAGAAAAGCAACAGCGACGGTACCAATAGCTAACAGCATAAGAAGAGCCTCAGGGGTTTTTATTATTTTTCTGCGTTGACCGATGAGCGATTATTTCTGTCTGTGATGGTGACTTTGGTTGCTGACTGGGATGTGGCGAGGGTGAAAAAATCGTCAGCATCGATATCGAAATTGAGGACGATTTCTTTGTACTTCCCGCAATTCATTAACTCTTTTGCTTCTTTCATACTACTGGCTGTAATAGTAGGCATCAGTTTCATCTCGTTGAAAAACTGAGAAGCAAAATAAGAGCTTGTCGATACCAGATCAACTACTTTTTATGATAAGGGCAATCCGGCGTCAGATTGATGATTGCCGCCGCCAATAGCCAATTGAAACATAATTTCTGTTTAACCTTTCCTGCCAGCGTTTCGTTTTGCTCAGCGCGAATTCTTAGCGCGAACGCTGTTTTTCGCTCATCAGCTGGCGACAGCGCTGCTGGTCCTTGCTGATACTTTTCTGTTCTTCCGGCGTGAGCTGCTGCCAGGTGTCCAGCATCCGTTGGCCCAGGGCGGGCACGTAATGGGTCTTATGTAGCGCATAGTCCGAATTGCCGCCTTCAATCATATTTTCCATATCGCGGAGAAACGCGCGGCTGTCCTGATGGTCGATCGCGCAGAAGACGGAGCGGTAGTACGCGACATCCTCTTCGGCGTAGCGGGGCGTGAACCACCAGATAAGCAGGGCGATAAGCGCCAAAAGCGGGGCAATAAAAGCGAGTTTTTTCAACATGAGTGGTTCAAAAAGGCAAATTGAAGGGCCAGTGTAACTGTTGATGGAACAGGATGTAAGCGCCGTCGCGGGCCGGAAGGGGGATTCCAGCCCGCAGCGGCCGGTTAGTAGCCGACCTTATAGATCCGTCCGTTCTGGATGCCTTCTACGCTGCGGCGGTAGGCCTGAGCCACGCTGGCGGCGGGGACGCTGGCAAAACCGGGGAAGAAACCGTCGTAGGCTGCCGCCGATTCCGTTAATACGGTCGGGCTAATCAGGTTAATGCGTATTCCGCGCGGCAGTTCGCAGGCGGCGGCGCGAACGAATCCTTCCAGCCCGGCGTTGACGGTGGTGGCATTGACGCCCTGAGCGATGGGCTCATGGGCGACGATCCCGCTAATCAGCGTAATAGATCCGCCATCGTTCAGATAATGCTGGCCGGTCAACGCCAGGCGAATCTGCCCCAATAGCTTATCCTGTAAGCCCTGGTTGAAATCGCCGTCGGTCATGGTTGCCAGTGGGCCAAAGAACAGATTACCGGTGGCGGAAACAATCGCGTCTACCCGGCCGGTTTTCTCAAACAGGCTCTCTACGCTTTGCTGTGAGGTGATATCCACTTGATAGTCGCCCTGAGTGCGGCCGACGTGAATAACCTCATGACGCTGACTTAACTCTTGCGCAACCGCGCGGCCAACGGTACCGCTGGCGCCAATAACGATGATTTTCATAGCAGGTTCCTCTCTCGGGTGAGAGGCTATTCTTTAATAAAACAGATATCGGATAAACTGGCTAAAAGTTAAATGATTACTAACCTGAGGTTTGCAATATGGATAAGCTGCGGGCGATGGAGACCTTTATTGCGGTGGTGGAATGCGGAAGCTTTACCGAAGCCGCATCGCGGCTCGATATGTCGGCGGTGATGGTCGGGAAATATATCGCGCTGATCGAGCGGCAGCTTAATACCCGTCTTCTTGAGCGCAATACCCGCCGCCAGAGCCTCACCGACGCCGGGCGGGTCTATTTTGACGAGGCGAAACGCGTCCTTGAGCAGGTTTCCATCGCCGAAAGCGCGGTGGAGAGGCTGCGGATCGCGCCCGCGGGGACGCT
Source organism: Klebsiella sp. M5al (assembly GCF_002090195.1). NCBI lineage: Bacteria > Pseudomonadati > Pseudomonadota > Gammaproteobacteria > Enterobacterales > Enterobacteriaceae > Klebsiella > Klebsiella sp. M5al. The sequence goes on along the minus strand of NZ_CP020657.1, from coordinate 5,048,719 downwards.
GCGGGTAAGCGCGCCGACGTCGTTTGGCGCCTGCGTGATCGCACCGCTGGCCGCCACTTTTCTCCAGGCCTGGCCCGACGTGCGCGTGGAGCTGGATCTGACCAACCGGATGGTCGATCTGGTGGATGAAGGTATCGATCTGGCGATCCGTATCGGCGAGATCCGCAATAACGATCTGGTGGCAAAGTATCTCGCGCCCTACCGGATGACGATCTGCGCCGCGCCCGGGTATTTAGCCCGCCACGGTACGCCGACAACGCCTGCGGACCTGGCCGATCACCTCTGTTTGTCGCATACGGTGTGGACCGCGCGCAATGAGTGGAAGCTGCCGGGCGCGGAGGAGGGCGTCCGCTGGAAGCGCGATGCTGTTCTGCGCTGTAATGATGGCTACGCGCTGCGAACGGCGGCGATCGCCGGCGCCGGACTGCTGCTGCAGCCGGAAGTGCTGCTGGCAGATGCGCTCGAGTGCGGCCAACTGGTGCGCGTGCTGGAGGCTTATACTCCACAGCCGAGGCCGGTTCATCTACTCTGGCGGCAGGACCTGCGCCCGCTGCCGAAGCTGACGCGGTTTGTTGAGCATCTTTTGCAGGGGCAGCGCCAGAACGGGCTGACCGCTTAATTCTCTGCCGGGCGGCGGGCCTGATGTGATGGGGGGCTTGTCGGCCCGGCAAAGCGTTAGCTGCTGCCGGGCAATCTGCTTAGTCGCGCAGCGCATGGCGCCAGTCGGCGATCAGATCCTGCGGATCTTCAATCCCTACCGACAGACGAATCAGCTGCGGAGTAATCCCGTTGGCTAACCGCTGCTCCAGCGGGATCGACGCGTGGGTCATGCTAAACGGCTGGCTCACCAGGCTTTCCACGCCGCCGAGGCTCTCCGCGAGGGTAAACAGCTTCAGTTTACGAATGATCCGCTCGGCGTAGCTATCGTCGCCTTTGACCACCACGGAGATCATCCCGCCGGGAAGCGCCATCTGCCTGCGCGCCAGCTGATGATGCGGATGCGAGGCCAGCCACGGGAACCAGACCTTTTCGACCTGCGGCTGCTGCTCCAGCCACTCGGCGAGCAGCAGCGCATTGCTGCTGTGGCGCTCCATACGCAGCGCCAGGGTACGAATACCGCGCAGCGTCAGGAAGCTGCTGAACGGATCGAGAACGCCGCCAACCGCGTTTTGCAGATAGCCCAGCTTTTCCGCCAGCGCGGCGTTGTCGCCGACCACCGCCAGCCCGGCGACCACATCGGAGTGGCCGTTGAGGTATTTGGTCGCCGAGTGCACCACGATATCGAAGCCCAGCTCCAGCGGACGATGGATAGCCGGCGAGGCGAAGGTGTTGTCGGTGACGCTGATAATATTGTGCCGCCGGGCAATGGCGGCGATAGCGCTGAGGTCTGCCAGCTTAAGCAGCGGGTTGGTCGGCGTTTCGACCCAGATCATGCGCGTATCGGGCCGAATGGCCGCTTCGATGGCCGCCAGATCGTCGGGCTTCACCCAGCTCACCCGCAGGCCGGCGCTGCGGCGGCGAACGTTTTCAATCAGCCGGTATGTGCCGCCGTAGACATCGTCGACGGCGACCAGGTGGCTATCTTTATCCAGCAGCTCCAGCACGGTTGAGATGGCCGCAAGGCCGGAAGCAAAGGCGTAGCCGCGCGTGCCGCTTTCCAGGTCGGCAATTGCCGTTTCCAGCGCGTGGCGGGTCGGGTTGCCGCTGCGCGAATATTCGTACCCGGTATGCTGGCCCGGCGCGGGCTGGGCAAAGGTAGAGGTGGCATAAATAGGCGGCATCACCGCGCCGTGTTCATCGGTAAATGTGCCGCTATGTACGCTCAGAGTATGCAAATTTGTCATTGAAAAGTCCTTACTGTTCGAGTCGGTTACGCCAGGTGGTCAGCACATCGCTGCGGGTAATGAGGCCAAGAAAACGATCGTTGTCGGCGATAACGGCTACCAGGCCGCGATCGAAAATGGCTTTCAGCGCGCTTTCCGGCGCGTGCTTATCCAGGGTTTCCACGTTACGGGTCATCGCTTCCCTGACCGGCAGAGCAAAGCGCTGGCTGTCGCCCTGGACGTGGCTAATCAGATCCCATTCGTCGACGATGCCGACGACGCGGCCGTTTTCCAGCACCGGCAGCTGTGAGATGTCGTAGAGGCGCATACGCGCGAGGATGGCCGCCAGGGTATCGTCCGGCGCGGCGGTGACGGTTGCCCCTTCGTCGTGGCGCAGAGCGATAAAATCGCTGAGATCGCCGCGCGATGGGCGGCTTAAAAAGCCCTGCTGGCGCATCCAGTCATCGTTAAACATCTTTGATAAATATTTATTGCCGCTGTCGCAGGCGAAGGTCACCACGCGTTTAGGGGATGTCTGCGACCGGCAGTAGCGCAGGGCGGCGGTGAGCAATGTTCCGGTAGAGGAGCCTGCCAGAATACCTTCAACCTGCAGCAGCTGGCGGGCGGTGGCGAAAGCTTCGCTATCGGTGACGCGGTAAGCGCTGCGGACGCCTTCAAGATGGGCCAGCGGCGGAATAAAGTCTTCGCCGATCCCTTCAACCAGCCAGGAGCCGGTTTCACCGTAGCGCCCGGTTTCGACCTGGTCCGCCAGAATGGAGCCCGCCGGATCGGCAAGGATAAATTCCGTTTTAGGGGAGTGTTCAGCAAACCAGGCCTGTAGCCCGCCGAGCGTTCCGCCGGAGCCGACGCCGACGACGATCGCGTCGATATCGCCTTCCAGCTGCTGGAAGATTTCCGGGGCAGTGGTGGTGGCATGCGCCAGCGGATTGGCCTCGTTATTAAACTGGTCGATATAAAAGGCGCCTGGCGTTTCGTCGGCAAGACGCCGGGCGTAGTCCTGATAGTAGGCGGGATGGCCTTTGTTAACGTCCGAGCGGGTAAGCTGCACCTGCGCTCCCAGCGCGCGCAGATGGAAAATCTTCTCGCGGCTCATTTTGTCCGGCACCACCAGGATCAGGCGATAATTTTTCTGCGCGGCGATCAGCGCCAGCCCGAGGCCGGTATTGCCGGCGGTGGCTTCGATAATCGTGCCCCCGGGCTTTAATTTTCCTTCGCGCTCTGCCTGGGTAATCATGGATAGCGCGACGCGGTCTTTTATCGAGCCGCCGGGATTTTGATTTTCCAGTTTTAGAAACAGGTTGCAGGGGCCGGTATCCAGCTTATGCAGCTGCAGCAGGGGAGTATGACCAATCAGGTCGCTAACGGAATGAAAAACTGACATAACATTTTGCCCATTCGTATCGAGATGATTTGAATGGTAGGGCTGCAAAATTGGCATTTTAAAGAACTTTTGTCTGCCGTTAAGAGCAAAAAGGAATATAAGATGCTTTTTAGCCATCCGGAGGGAAAGGTTGTTAGCCGCCTGGGCGTGTCGATTTCCAGAAAATAGCTTTTTTGCCGGGTTTTTCACCGAATTATCCGTTTTTACGCGCTGCTTTATCTCTATTTCAGAAAAGGATTGCTGAAAATAATCGATAGTTCCCAGCGGCAACTTTCAGGTGCCAGCGAAAATATCAGTACCCGGTATACCGGGGCATTGTTCAACGACGGAAATTCAGGTGAGTGAATTAATCCTGATAAGATGTTCCTGCTCGCTTCAATAAATAACCTATATCAGGAACCCTATTTCCAAAAATATCCTGCCCAGTAGTTAATCAGTCGGAAAATTGTCTGGTACGATCCAGTTAACAGAACAGGAACATAATTTATACCTGCAAGACATATACATGTAATGATTCAGTCGTAACCAGTTACAAGGAAGCTACTATGAATAAAAACGACATGAGTCCTTTACCCACCAATACCCACGAGTGGTTTTTTAATCGTAACAGCATCATCATTTTGCTCGATATTGTTCTGTTTATCGTTCTCTACAACACGCTACCCTATGAGCCGAAGGTGGTCATGGGACTGAGTATGCTCGCTTTTATCGCCGTATTATGGTTAACGGAAGCGCTGCATGTGACCGTTACGGCAATAATGGTTCCCGTCATGGCCGTGCTGCTGGGGGTATTTAATACCCAGGCGGCGCTAAACAGTTTTGCCAACTCTACGATATTTCTTTTCCTCGGCGGCTTTGCTCTGGCGGCGGCGATGCATGTGCAGGGGCTGGATAAAGTCATTGCTGATAAGGTATTAGCGATGGCGAGGGGTAAAATGAGCCTCGCGGTCTTTATGCTGTTTGGCGTGACGGCGCTGCTGTCAATGTGGATCAGTAATACGGCGACGGCCGCAATGATGATGCCGCTGGTATTGGGGATCCTGAGCAAAGTCGATAGCAAAAACAGCCATTCGACCTATGTGTTTGTGCTCCTGGGGATTGCCTATAGCGCCAGCATTGGCGGGATGGCGACTATCGTCGGCAGTCCACCGAATGCGATTGCCGCCGCCGAGGTGGGGCTCTCCTTCTTTGACTGGATGAAGTTCGGTTTCCCGGCAATGATCGTCTTACTGCCTGTCGCTATTGCGATTCTTTACCTCGTGTTCAGGCCGGAACTTAAGGGGACCTTCGAAACGAATAGTGAACGGGTCGATTGGGATAAAGGCAAAATAGTCACCCTGGCTATTTTTGCGCTTACCGTATTCTTCTGGATTTTCAGCGGACCCATTAACGATCTGCTGGGCGGTTTTAAATCCTTCGATACCATCGTGGCTTTAGGCGCCATTATATTGGTCAATTTCGCCCGGGTGGTTCACTGGAAGGATATAGAGAAAACGGCTGACTGGGGCGTGCTGCTATTATTCGGCGGTGGTATTTGCTTAAGTAATGTGTTGAAAGAGACGGGCACCAGCTTGTTCCTGGCAAACCAGATTAGCGGGATGGTGGCTCATATGGGGATATTTATTATTATCCTGGTGATTGCAACATTCGTGGTGTTTCTAACCGAGTTTGCCAGTAATACGGCCAGCGCTGCGTTGCTCATTCCCGTATTTGCCTCGGTGGCCGAAGCGTTCGGCATGTCTCCTGTGATTCTGTCGGTATTGATTGCCATTGCGGCTTCATGCGCTTTTATGCTGCCCGTGGCGACGCCGCCAAACGCTATCGTTTTCGCCACCGGTCATATCAAGCAGCAGGAGATGATGCGCGCCGGCCTGTTTTTGAATATCGCTTGTATTATCGTTTTGACCGGATTTAGCATGTTGTTTTGGGTATAACTTTTAATAAGCGAGTTTCCACCCAATATCATTGCAAATGAAGACTACCTTGCGGCGAATAATCGAATGCAGTTCGATGGAGAGTCCGGTCGCAGAAAAGCAAAAACCCGCCTTGTGGGCGGGTTCTTTAAATAGTGGTGCCCGGACTCGGAATCGAACCAAGGACACGGGGATTTTCAATCCCCTGCTCTACCGACTGAGCTATCCGGGCAACGGGGCGCATTAAACCTGATTCACCGCACCTCGTCAACGAAATTTATCTGTTTCGCAGCAGACTGAACAATCTATCACCAGATTGCGTCAAAAGCACGCATCTTCAGGCGAAAAACGCCGTCCAGGCCACTGAAATCGGCATCGCCAGCACCAGGGCCGGTAGCATATTCACCACTGCGAACATTTTAATTCCGCAAATGCGCAGACCAGTTGCGACCAGCAACATGCCGCCGACGGCGGTGAAATCCGCCATCATCATCGGCGTGGTTAACGGCATAATCAGCGACGCGCAGGCCGCCAGCGCCAGCTGGATGGCCAGCATCGGTACGCAAATGGCCGAGACCGCCAGCCCCAGGGTGCAGGCGAAGATGGTGGCGGTAAAGAAGTCGAGAAACGCTTTGGCGATAAGAATGCTGGCGTCGCCGGTCATCCCTTCGCGCATCGCGCCGAAAATCCCGGTTCCGCTGGCGCAGAACAGCACGATAATCGCGACGTAGCTTTGAATATAGGACTCATGCGCTGAGACCTTTTTCTGCCCCTTTTTGGGCGAAAGCAGCTGCTGGAGCTTACTGACCAGCGTATTAATGCCTTTCTCCATGTTGCACACTTCGCCGAGCAGCGCGCCCACCAGCGTTGAAAGCACCATCACCGGCAGGTTGGCGCATTTGATCACCAGCAGAATGCCGATGCCTAACGACGCCAGGCCAAAAATAGAGGTCATTGATGTCCGAATCCGTTCCGGCAATCTTTGACTTAAAAGCGCGCCGAGCACGCCGCCCAAAAGGACCGCGCCGGCGTTAATAAATGGCCCTGTAACCACAGCATGACTCCTGTTAATTATCCCTAATGACTGCATTATTATGACGCCAAACGGGCAAAAAGGCTTGCGCATCCGTGGTGTGGCTGCATACGTAATTCATCTTGCGCGGTAGATTTAAAGGTGACATGATTGCGCGAATTTTCTCCTCTCCTGAATGAGGCCGCCGTGATGACGACATCGCCGCTACATCGCCGTTGCCGTTGCGTACAGATGCGCAGGCAGCCTCGTCTTGCTACCCTTACTCTGCAACTTCTGCCCGCCATGCGGTGAGCGTAACGCAGGCTCACTGCAGGACAACAGTAAGATCGGACGCGGTCTGCTTTTACTGATGTCTGGCGGTCGGAGCTGGGATCCAGCCAGACCCTGACAGTTCGTTGGCCAGAGCACAGATGCCCTGGCCTAAGCCTTTTACTCTCCGGAAACGGGTATTCGCGCTCATGAAATCAATGCACATTGCCGCCAGCCGCGAGCTGGTATCCCGCCTGTCTACCCATCGTCGCGTGGTGGCCCTGGACAGTACCGATTTTACCGATGTGGCGGCAGTCGTCATTACCGTAGCGGACAGCCGCAGCGGCATCCTTGCGTTGCTGAAACGCACCGGGTTCAACCTGCCGGTTTATCTGTTCAGTGAAGCTGACCACGAAAAACCGCAGGGCGTCATGGCGATCGTTAGCGGCAAAGAGCAGGAGTGGCTCGAACTGGAAGCCGCCGCCTGCGGCTACGAAGAGAATCTGCTGCCGCCGTTCTTCGATACGCTGACCCAATACGTTGAGATGGATAACAGCACCTTCGCGTGTCCGGGCCATCAGCACGGCGCCTTCTTTAAGAAGCATCCGGCGGGACGGCAGTTCTTTGACTTCTTTGGCGAAAACGTCTTTCGCGCCGACATGTGCAACGCCGACGTTAAGCTTGGCGATCTGCTGATTCATGAAGGGTCTGCCAAACACGCGCAAAAGTTCGCGGCGAAAGTGTTCAACGCCGATAAAACCTATTTTGTCCTTAACGGCACCTCGGCGGCGAACAAAGTCGTCACCAACGCGCTGCTGACGCGCGGCGATCTGGTGCTGTTTGATCGCAATAACCATAAATCCAATCATCATGGGGCGCTGATTCAGGCAGGCGCGACGCCGGTCTATCTCGAAGCATCGCGCAACCCGTTCGGTTTTATCGGCGGGATTGACGATCGCTGCTTCGATGAAAAATACCTGCGCGATCTGATTCGCGAGACGGCGCCGGAAAAAGCTGATATGCCGCGCCCGTTCCGCCTCGCGGTGATCCAGCTCGGGACTTATGATGGGACGGTATACAACGCCCGCCAGGTGGTCGATAAAATCGGCAGCCTGTGCGACTACATCCTGTTTGACTCGGCCTGGGTCGGCTACGAGCAGTTTATCCCGATGATGGCCGACTGTTCGCCGCTGCTGCTGGACCTGACGCCGGATGACCCGGGCATTTTTGTTACGCAGTCGGTGCATAAACAGCAGGCCGGTTTTTCGCAAACGTCGCAGATCCACAAAAAAGACAATCATCTGCGCGGACAGGAACGTTTTTGCCCGCATAAGCGGCTGAACAACGCCTTTATGTTGCACGCCTCGACCAGCCCGTTTTATCCGCTGTTCGCCGCCCTGGACGTGAATGCCAAAATTCACGAAGGCGAGAGCGGGCGCCGCCTGTGGGCGGAGTGCGTGGCGCTGGGTATCGAAGCGCGCAAGGCGATTATCGCCAACTGCAAAATGATCCAGCCGTTTATTCCGCCGGTGGTGGCGGGGCGTCCGTGGCAGGATCATCCTACCGAAGCCATCGCCCGCGAACGGCGTTTCTTTAGCTTTGAGCCGGGCGCGCGCTGGCACGGCTTTGAAGGTTATGCCAGCGATCAGTACTTCGTTGACCCCTGCAAACTGCTGCTGACGACGCCGGGGATCGACGCCGAGAGCGGGAAATATACCGATTTTGGCATTCCGGCGACCATCCTCGCGCACTATCTGCGCGAAAACGGCATCGTGCCGGAGAAGTGCGATCTGAACTCCATTCTGTTCCTGCTGACGCCCGCAGAGAGCGCGGAGAAGCTGGCGCAGCTGGTGGCGATGCTCGCCCGGTTTGAGCAGCATATTGAATCCGATACCCCGCTGGCCGACGTTCTGCCGACCATCTTTAACAAATATCCGGTGCGCTATCGGGATTACACCATCCGCGAGCTGTGCCAGGAGATGCATAACCTGTACGTCAGCTTTGACGTGAAGGATTTGCAAAAAGAGATGTTCCGCAAGAAGAGCTTCCCGCGGGCGGTGATGAACCCGCAGGACGCCAACCGCGAGTTTATTCGCGGTAACGTTGAGCTGGTGCGCTTAAGCGCAGCCGAAGGGCGGATTGCGGCGGAAGGCGCGCTGCCGTATCCACCGGGCGTGCTGTGCGTCGTGCCCGGAGAGATCTGGGGCGGGGCGGTGCTGCGCTATTTCCTGGCGCTGGAGGAAGGCGTCAATATGCTGCCGGGCTTCTCGCCGGAGCTCCAGGGGGTCTACAGCGAAACGGACCCTGACGGCATTAAGCGGCTATATGGCTATGTGCTGAAAGCATAAAAAACGCGCCCCGTTGATAACACCGGGGCGCGTTTTTTTATTCGTAAATCTGGGGTAAGCCGTTTATTTAATGTGCGACGGTCTGCGCCCCGGTTGGTACGCGGACGTGCTTGTACTTAAACAGCGCCACAAAGGCAAACGCCAGCACCAGCGAATAGCCGGCGAAAATCAGCCACACGGTTTGCCAGTCGGTGATCCCTTCGACGGTAAAGTGCTCTACGACTTTGCCGCTCACCATCCCACCAAGTATGCAGCCAAACCCGTTGGTCATCATCAGGAACATCCCCTGCGCGCTGGCGCGGATTTCCGGGCGAACCTCTTTTTCCACAAACACCGAACCCGAGATGTTGAAAAAGTCGAAGGCGCAGCCATAAACGATCATCGACAGCACCAGCAGCACGGTGCCGAACGGGGTCGGATCGCCGTAAGCGAACAGGCCGAAGCGCAGCATCCACGCCACGATACTGATCAGCATCACGTTCTTGATGCCGTAGCGGCTGAGGAAGAACGGAATGGTCAGGATGAACAGGGTTTCCGAGATCTGCGAAATCGACATCATCACCGAGGCGTGCTGCACGATAAAGCTGCTGGCGAACAGCGGATCTTTATCAAAGCTGTGCAGGAAGGTGTTGCCGAACATATTGGTGATCTGCAGCTCGGCGCCCAGCATCATCGAGAAAATAAAGAAGATCGCCATGCGTTTGTTTTTAAACAGCGCGAAGGCATCGAGGCCCAGCATGGCGGTCCAGCTCTGGTTTTTCTGCTGATTAGCCACCGGAATATGCGGCAGCGTCAGGGTGAAGAGCACCAGCAGTAAGGAGAGCGCCGCGCCGATATAAAGCTGCATATGGCTCAGCTCAAAGCCGGAGAAGCTGACGGCCCACATGGCGAGGATAAAGCCGATGGTGCCCCAGATACGAATCGGCGGGAAATCGGTCACGATATCCATATCCGCAGACTGCAGGCGGTAGTACGAAATGGTGTTAATCAGCCCCAGCGTTGGCATATAGGCCAGCGAGTTGAGCAGGATGACGAGGAACATCTCGCCCGGCGTGGTGACCTGGGCGGCGAGCCACAGCGTCAGCGCGCCGACCAGATGGCAAATGGCATAAACCCACTTGGCGCTGATCCATTTATCGGCAACGATACCGAGCAGCGTCGGCATAAACACCGCGGCGATACCGAGCGAGCTATACACCGCCCCGATGGCCGCTCCGTCGAACTTGAGGGTGACGAACATATACGAGCCGAGCGTGGTGAGCCAGCTTCCCCAGAGGCAGAACTGCAGGAACGACAGTACTTTGAGCTGCAGCTTAAGATTCATGTTTTGATCCTCACGGATATAGAATTGTTTTGTGTTTTAAATAACATTTATAGCGTTATTTTGGTTGGATTCTATCATTTATGCGGTGGATGCTTTTGTTAACTGCCGCAGAAAATCGTAAAAGAGTTGCGCAACTCTATTGGGTATAGCAGAAGGAATGCGCCCTTGAGGAAACAAGGGCGCTGGAGGGAGATTACCTGCGGCGGTAGCCTTTCTGCGCAGAGTTAACCTTGTACAGATAACGACGCGACTCGGCGGAGGGGTGACGGCTGGTGATGGTTTGATAAACATCGCCCGGCGTCATGTTGTTGATGATATTCGCCGCCTGAACCTTATCGCTGGAGAAGACCCGCAGTACGCTGCCCGCGCCGCCGTTATAGGCGGTGATAACCGCATAGCGACGCGAGGTAGGGTTGGTGATACCGGACAGATAGACGTTGTTCAGCATCGCCAGATAGGCGGTACCGGTGTCGATGTTATTGACCGGGTCGAACAGGTAGCTGCGGCTCGGCAGGCCTGATTTCCCCTGTGAACGGAACACGTCCTTCCCGGCGCTGTGCTGCACCACCTGCATCAGCCCCAGGGCGTCGGCGTGGCTGACCGCATAGGGGTTAAAGGAGGATTCGGTTTGCATAATCGCCAGGATCAGCGATTCATCAACGCCGTATTTGCGCGACGCCTGACGGACCATGCCAATGTATTTATGCGCGCGTTTGTCGAGGTGGTTCGGCACCAGGTTAATGGTGATGCTGTAGATCATGCGCGGGCCGTTGCTGCGGCTTTTCAGGCGGGTTTGCAGCAGATAGTCGGCGAAGCGCGAGGCGCGCCACTCCCAGCGAATCGCCTCGCCGGTGTTATCCACCACCTGGCCATACAGGAACGGCTCTTTTGAAATCTGAATATCATCGACGTCGGAATAGAGGTCGATGGAGTTAGGGTCGTCGCCCATTAGCAGGGTTTTTATAATCGCCTGGCGCAGGCGCCCGGCCGGGTCGGTGCCGGCGATGGTTTCAACGGTAATCGTCCCCGCATCAAAGTTGATGTGGCTGCGGGTTTGATACTGGTCGGTGTATTTGACGTAGTCCTTCGGCCCGGCGAGCAGAACTTCGTTATAACCCCAAATATTCTCGATGTTATGGGCGAACTGGCCCATCAGGATATCAAAGCCGTTGGTGTCCTTCACCCACGCCTCGTTATACTCGGCGCCTTTTTTGGTTGAGCTGGAACACGAAACGAGCAAAGGCGCAATCAGCGCTAGCGCTAAGTATTTTTTCATCATTCCGGGAGTGCGTGTTGTGTTTATTGTTGTAAAGGGCCGTCAGGCCCTTACTGTTTTTCTGGCGGCGTATAGCCTTCGATGTGCACGTCTTTGCCTTCAAACAGGAACTGAACCATCTCCTGCTCCAGCAGTTTGCGATGCTCAGGGTTCATCATGCTGAGTTTTTTCTCGTTGATCAGCATCGTCTGCTTATGCTGCCACTGGGCCCAGGCTTCTTTGGAGATTTCGTTATAGATGCGTTTGCCCAGCTCGCCCGGATATAGCTGAAAATCCTGGCCATCGGCTTCACGCTGCAGGAAAGTACAAAAAATCGTTCTGCTCATTCTTAATCCTCTTTAATCGCCAGAAAGCTAAACCGGTGCTCCGGCTTTTAACTGTTGCAACAAGCGCTCCACGGGGGCCGCCAGACCGACGGACGGCGGCTGCGCTAAGTTATACCAGAGTGCGCCCCCTTCATCCATGCATGCGCCGGATGAGTGCACTGTAAGCCACATCGGCACAATATCCAGATGGAAATGGCTGAAAGTGTGGCGGAACGCGGTTAATTGCGTCAGATTCTCGGCCCCGATCTGCCGCTGGGCCAACCACTCCCGCAGCGCATCTTCATCTTCAAACTGCGGGAAGCAGAACAATCCCCCCCATAATCCCACCGGCGGGCGCTGGGAGAGAAACACCTTGTCGCCGTGCTGCATCAGCAGGAAATAGCCGGTACGCTCGGGGATCGTCTGTTTCGGTTTTTTGCCTGGATATTGATCCCATGAATGATTTGCGTAGGCCACGCAGCCGTTATTCAGCGGACAAAGCTCGCATTTCGGCTTTGAGCGGGTACATACCATCGCTCCAAGGTCCATCATGGCCTGGTTAAAACGCTCGACCCCATTGGCTGGCGTGACGTCTTCGCTGATATCCCACAGGCGTTTCTCAACCTCTTTTTTCCCCGGCCAACCGCTGACAGCATAGCAGCGCGCGAGCACGCGCTTCACGTTGCCGTCGAGAATCGGATAATGCTGACCGAGAGAAAGGGACAAAATCGCGCCGGCGGTGGAGCGGCCTACGCCCGGCAGCGCGGCGACTTCATCGAAGGTCTGCGGGAATTTTCCGTCGTGCAGGGTGGCCACCTGCTGCGCCGCTTTATGCAGATTGCGCGCGCGGGCGTAATAGCCGAGTCCGGTCCACAGATGCAGGACTTCATCGAGGGGCGCGTTCGCCAGATCGGTAATTGTTGGGAAACGCGCCATAAAGCGTTCAAAATAGGGGATAACCGTCGCCACTTGCGTTTGTTGCAACATCACCTCGGAGAGCCATACTTTGTAAGGCGTCTTGCCGATTTGCCAGGGCAGGGTTTTACGCCCGTATTTGTCGTACCAGTCCAGTACCTGGGCTGAAAATTGCGCGGCGAGAAAAGTCAAAGCTACGGCTCCGGGAAAGCGATTATAAGGTGGCAGATTGCAGCACAAGGGCGAGGGGCTGTAAACCCTTGCATCCGCCGGGTAACTTTGGATAATGCCCGTTTTCCGAACACATCTCACAAGCAGACTTAACTTTTATGAAAAACGACGTCATATCTCCGGAATTCGATGAAAACGGCCGCCCGCTGCGCCGTATTCGCAGCTTCGTCCGTCGTCAGGGCCGCCTGACCAAAGGTCAGCAGCACGCGCTGGACACTATTTGGCCGGTGATGGGCGTTGAATTCAACGAAGCGCCGCTCGATTTCGCCGCCCTGTTTGGCCGTGAAGCGCCGGTCACGCTGGAGATTGGTTTTGGTATGGGGGCGTCGCTGGTGGCGATGGCGAAAGAGAAGCCGCAGCAGAATTTCCTCGGCATTGAAGTGCACTCGCCGGGCGTCGGCGCTTGTCTGGCGTCCGCCGAAGAAGAGGGCGTGCAAAACCTGCGCGTCATGTGCCACGATGCGGTGGAAGTGCTGCATACCATGATTCCGGATAACTCCCTGAGCATGGTGCAGCTGTTTTTCCCTGACCCGTGGCACAAAGCGCGTCATAATAAGCGCCGTATCGTTCAGCCGCCTTTTGCCGAACTGGTGAAAAGTAAACTGAAGCTGGGCGGCGTCTTCCATATGGCGACCGACTGGGAGCAATATGCCGAGCATATGCTGGAAGTGATGTCCTCGCTTGAAGGGTATCGTAACCGGTCAGAAAGCAACGACTATGTGCCGCGCCCGGAATCGCGCCCGGTAACCAAATTTGAACAGCGTGGTCATCGTCTTGGCCACGGCGTATGGGACTTAATGTTCGAGAGGGTGAAATAATGGCAACGAATCGTAGCCGTCGTCTGCGTAAAAAAATGCATATCGACGAGTTTCAGGAAGTAGGTTTCTCCGTCGCGTGGCGCTTCGCGGAAGGAACCAGCGAAGAGCAGATCGACCAGACCGTTAACGATCTGATTGAGGAAGTGATTGAGCCTAATAAGCTAGCCTTTGACGGCAGCGGCTATCTTTCCTGGGAAGGGCTGATCTGCCTGCAGGAAATCGGCAAATGCACCGAAGAACACCAGGCCATCGTGCGTAAGTGGCTGGAAGAGCGCGGGCTTGCCGATGTGCGCACCAGCGAACTTTTTGATATCTGGTGGGACTAAGTTTGACAAGGGTCGGCAGCTGCCGGCCCGTTTTGTCTGAAGGGAGTTAAATGATGCGCAAAACGCTGTTGGCAGTGGCGCTTTCCGTCACCGCTTTGTCCGCGCATGCGGACTACCAGTGTAGCGTCACGCCGCGTGACGATGTCATCCTCAGCCCGCAGCAGGTGCAGGTGAAAGGCGAAAACGGCGATCTGGTGATTAAGCCGGACGGCAATCTGACCTTTAACGGGAAAGCCTATGCGCTGAACGCCGCTCAGCGCGAGCAGGCGCAGGACTATCAGGCTGGACTGCGCAGCAGCCTGCCGTGGATTGATGAAGGTGCCCGCACGCGGGTAGAAAAAGGCCGCGCCGCGCTGGATAAAATCATTACCGAACAGGTGGGGGCCAGCAGCAGCATGCATAGCCGCCTGACCAAGCTTGATGCGCAGCTGAAAGCGCAAATGGGCCGCATTATTGAACATCGCAACGATGGGCTGACCTTCCACTATAAAGCCATCGATCAGGTGCGCGCCGACGGCCAGCAGCTGGTAAACCAGGCGATGGGCGGTATTCTGCAGGACAGCATCAACGAGATGGGCGCGAAGGCGGTTCTCAAAGGCGGCGGTAACCCGCTGCAGGGGATCCTCGGTAGCCTCGGCGGCCTGCAAACGGCCATTCAGGACGAATGGAAAAACCAGGAGGCAGATTTCCAGCAGTTTGGTAAGGACGTCTGCGGCCGCGTGGTCTCCCTTGAGGAGAGCCGCAAAGCGCTGGTGGGGTCGTTAAAGTAAGTTTTAATTCGCTACCTGCGGGCGCAGGTAGCGATTATGGTCAGTCGGTCACATCAGCCCCAGCAGCTGCGGAATAAACAGCGAGATCTGCGGGATATACACAATCATCATCAGCGCGATCAGCAGGGCGGCGTAGAACGGCAGCAGCGGTTTGATGAGCTGCTGAATTTTAACGCCGGAAATAGAGCAGCCTACAAACAGCGCGCTGCCTACCGGCGGCGTCAGCAGACCGATGCACAGGTTAGCGACCATCATGATGCCGAAATGCACCGGATCCATCCCCAAATCCTGCGCGATGGGCAGGAATATCGGCGTGAAAATCAGTACCGCCGGGGTCATATCCATAAAGATCCCGACGATTAACAGCACGATATTAATCAGCAGCAGAATCACCACCGGGTTTTCAGAAATCCCCATTAGCGCATCGCTTATCATGTAGGGGATATCGGCGTTGGTCATCGCCCACGACATGCCGACGGAAAAGCCGATCAGCAGTAGCACGATGGAGGTCATCACCACCGACTCAAGGATCAGCTTCGGCAGATCGCGCCACTTCACTTCCCGGTAAATCAGCACCGACAGAATAAAGGTGTAAACCACGGCGATAGCCGATGCTTCGGTCGCGGTGAAAATGCCGCCGAGGATCCCGCCCATCACAATGATCACCAGCAGCAGGCTGGGCAGGGCGTCGAAAAACGCTTTTGCCGCCTGGGCGCAGGTGGGACGTTCTGAAACCGGGTAGCCGCGACGCTTAGCGATGATGGCGCAGACCACCATAATGGCCAGGCCCATCAGGATGCCCGGCAGATAACCGGCCATAAACAGCGACGCGACGGAGACGCCCCCAGCCGTCAGAGAGAAGACGATCAGGACGTTTGACGGCGGGATGAGCAGGCCCGTGATGCACGACGAGACGTTAACCGCCGTGGAGAAAGCCGGATCGTAACCTTTCCGGGTCTGAATGGGGTTAAGCGTTCCCCCTACCGCCGCCGCCGCGGCGACCGCCGAACCTGAAATCGAGCCGAACATCATGTTCGCCAGTACGTTAACGTGGCCCAATGAGCCTGGTACGCGGCCAACCATCACCTGCGCCAGGTTGATTAAGCGGATGGCAATCCCGCCGCTGTTCATCAGGGTACCGGCAAAGATAAAGAATGGAATCGCCAGCAGGGCGAAGTTGTCGAGGCCGTTCGCCAGGCGCTGAGAAACGGTAATCACGGCAATATCCCACGGGAACATCAGCAGCATTGAACCGACGGTGGCGATGCCAATGGAGAAGGAGATGGGGACGCCAATAAAAACCAGAATAAAGAAAGAGCCAAATAGCATCAGTGCGATATAGCTGTCCATCAATTTGCCCCCGCTTCTTCGTTCTTCATATTTTTCAGCCCGTTGCTGATAAAACAGAGCGTGTAAAACATCATAATGATGCCGGTTAGCGGCAGGATCAGATACACATAGCCCATGGGGATCTGCATCGCGGCCGAGACCTGCGACGTCGATAGCGTTTTTTCAATCAGCTTCACGCCGCCGGTGACAATCACTGACCCGGCAAAAATAAAGATCAGCAGATTAATAATGACGCTGAGCAGCGCCTGCCTGCGGGGAGGAAGCGTCATGGCGAGTAAATCGATCGCCAGATGACGCTGGGCGCCGACGGTATATGCCGCACCCAGCAGCCCGACCCAGATCATCAAAAAGCGCGCCAGCTCGTCGGTCAGGGTGCTTGGCTGGTTTAGCACGTAGCGGCTGAACACCTGCCAGACGACGCAGACCACCAGCGCAATCATAACGGCGACGGAGAATGCGGCGATCGCGCGGTCTACCGCGAGCTTTATGCGGTTAAGTATCATCATTGTTTTCCCGGTGAAAGCGGGCCAGCGGCTGGCCCGCTAAGTGTTATTCAGCAGCGGCTTCAAATTTGGCCAGCAGGGCAGCCTGCTTCGGATCTTTTTTGAAGTCATCAAACAGCGGCTGCACGGCGGCGCGGAACGGCGCTTTATCCACTTTGACGATTTCGCCGCCCATGGCTTTGGCCTGCGCGCGGGTGTCGGCGTCGATCTTGTCCCACAGTTTTTGCTGATAAACTTCGGAAGCTTTCGCCGCCTTGATCAGGATTTGCTGCTGATCCGGCGTCAGTTTGTCCCAGGTTTTACTGGAGATAACGAGGAAATCCGGGATGGAGGCATGTTCATCTTCAGAGAACACTTTAGCGATTTCGATATGGCGCGTTTGCACCCAGGAAGGCACGTTATTTTCCGCGCCGTCCACCACGCCCTGCTGCATGGCGGTATAAACTTCTCCAAAGGAAATGGGCGTTGGCGAACCGCCCATTAATTCGACCATTTTTAAGGTTGTCGGGCTGGCCTGGACGCGGATCTTCAATCCTTTTAAATCTTCCGGTTTAGTGATGGGCTTTTTGGCGTAAAAGCTGCGGGTTCCGGCAACATAAACGGAAAGCGCAAAGAAGCCTTTATCTTTCGTGGACTCCATTATTTCTTTGCCTACTTCACCGAAAACGACTTTATTGAAGTGATTCTGGTCCTTAAAAAGGAACGGTAAATTATATATCGCGTAGACGTTATCGAATGACTCCAGATCGCTGGCGGAACCTTTGGTCATATCCAGCGCGCCATTTTGTAATAACTCCAGCGTTTCTCGCGCGCTGCCCATTTGGCTACTGGGATAAATACGGATCTTCATAGACCCATTGGAAAGTTGGTTAACCTCTTTGGACATCTCCTCAAAGGCCTGATGAACAACATGGCTGCGTTCAAGGTTATGTGCCAGTTTTAACGTGACTTTTTCAGCCGCGCTGGCGCCTGAAGAGAGCAGGGCAAGTAAAGATACACACACCAGAGAACGAGAAAAAGAGAGTTTTTTCATGAGTCGGCTCCATGCACTTGGGGTAATTGGTCAATATCTTAAGAGTCATTCTTTGTTTCTGTATGACATATTATCCTTGTTGTCTGACATCTTTAAGCCGTCTGACTCACACTTTTTCTCAATGAATCGATCAAATAGGTATTTTTGTGCGGTTGGTTATATTTATTTTCAATAAATGAATGTGAATATATTTTCATTATGAATGTTGAATTGAAATAGTTCGGAAATAGCGCTATTGATATTTCGAGAATGTCGAGTAATTAATTATCCCGTTATTTTTATAACGGGATAGGCGGAGAGGGCGTTATTCGCTGAGGAAGAGTTCGAGAAGGGAATTCAAAAATAGCTTACCGTGCTCGGTAATTTGCCAGTAGCGCTCATCTTCCGTCAGGTAGCCTTCGGCGATGGCGGCATCGATTTGCGGACGGATCGTACGCTCATCAAGGCCGGTGTAGCGGCTGAATTCATCGCGCGGGGCGGCTTCCAGCAGGCGGAAACGGTTCATAAAGAACTCAAACGGTTTATCCGCATCTTCCACATCATGCTGGCGCTCCAGATAGCGGCCTTCCATGTAACCGCGTGGATGCCGGGTTTTCGCCGTCCGCAGTATGCGCCCGTCCGGGAACGTCACTTTGCCGTGCGCGCCGCAGCCAATCCCGAGGTAGTCGCCAAAGCGCCAGTAGTTCAGGTTATGCTGGCACTGATAGCCCGGCTTAGCGTAGGCGGAGGTTTCATATTGCTGATAGCCCGCCGCGCTGAGCAGGCTATGCCCCTGTTCATAAATGTCCCACAGCGCGTCGTCATCGGGCAGGGTCGGCGGCCGCGAACCAAACAGGGTGTTTGGCTCAATGGTCAGCTGATACCAGGAGAGATGCGGCGGATTGAGCGCAATCGCCTGGCGCAGGTCGTCCAGCGCCTCTTCCAGAGACTGGTCCGGCAGGCCATGCATTAAATCGAGGTTAAAACTGCGTAGCCCCAGGCCGCTTGCCAGGTTTGCCGCGCGTTTGGCTTCCTGTGGCCCATGGATGCGCCCGAGCCGCTGCAGCTTCTGTTCGCTAAAGCTCTGTACGCCGATGGAGATACGATTAATGCCCGCGCGCTGGTACTCGACAAAGCGATCCGCTTCCACGGTGCCGGGGTTGGCTTCCATGGTGATTTCCGCGTTGGACGCCAGCGGAAGAGACTCGCGCACGCCGTCGAGCAGGGTTTGCATCGCCGGGCCGGAGAGCAGGCTCGGCGTACCGCCGCCAATGAAAATAGTCCCGATTTCACGTCCCTGCGCATAGTGAGCGTCGGCTCGCAGATCGTTCAGCAGATGCTGAACGTAGTCGTCATGCGGCACCTCGCCTTTCAACGCATGCGAATTGAAATCGCAGTACGGGCATTTCTGCACGCACCACGGGATGTGAATATAGAGGCTCAGGGGCGGCAAATTAGCCATTACGTAAGGCTTCCAGTAACAGTTTAAGCGCGCGTCCGCGGTGGGAAATGGCGCTCTTTTCTTCACGGCTTAGCTCCGCTGCGGTTTTACCTTCCGTCGGAACAAAGAAAATCGGATCGTAACCAAAGCCGCCGCTGCCTGCGGCTTCGCGAGCGATGATGCCCGGCCAGCTGCCGTGGCAAACCAGCGGCGTCGGATCTTCCGCATGGCGCAGATAGACCAACACGCAGTGGAATTGCGCCTGACGCTTATCGTCCGGCACGTCGCGAAGCGCGTCGAGCAGCTTTTCCAGATTCCGCTGGTCGGTCGCACCTTCACCGGAATAACGGGCGGAGTAGATGCCCGGCGCGCCGCCTAACGCATCGACGGCCAGACCTGAGTCATCGGCGATGGCCGGGAGCCCGGTCAGCTGCGCGGCATGGCGCGCCTTCAGAATGGCGTTTTCGATAAACGTCAGGCCGGTTTCCTCTGCGGAATCCACGCCCAGCTCGGTTTGCGCAACGATATCAAGGCCAAAATCTGCCAGCAGCGAGGCCAGCTCGCGCACTTTTCCGGGGTTGCCGGTAGCGAGAACAACTTTTTGCATAAGAGATCCTGTTTATTCCGTCAGCGCGGCGACCCCGTCCGGGATCTGCTGCGGATGAATGATTTTTATCTGTTTGTGGCGACCCAGTTCGCCTTTCTCAATAAGCACCTGGCTTTTCGCTACGCGAAACTGTTTGGCGAGGAATTTTACCAGATGGGCGTTGGCCTGGCCGTCAACGGGTGGCGCGGTAATGGCGACTTTGAGCTCGTCGCCATGTAAACCAACGATGCTGTCGCGGCTGGCCTTGGGCTGAATATACAGCCGTAAGACCAACCCGTCAGCGCAGGCTTCGACGGCACTCATAGCGCCATCCACAGCCCCGGAAGCAGAACGTTGCCGGTAGCCTGCAACAGTTCGGCGATACCCATGTTGATCACGTACAGCAGCAGAACCAGCACCATCGGCGAGAAATCAATGCCGCCCATCGATGGCAGCAATCTGCGGATCGGGCGCAGCAGCGGATCGGCCAGCTGCATCAGAACAAATTCCACCGGACTGCGGCCCTGGCTTACCCAGCTCATAATCGCCATTAACAGAAGAACCCAGAAGATCAGCGAGCCGACGGTTTTAATGAGGATCAGCAGCGCGGAAATCCAGATAATCGGCTGGAAGGTCACGACCATAAACAGCACGATAGCTTTCACGACGCAGAGAATAAAGGCGACCAGCAGGGAAGCGCTATCGAGAGGCCCCATCGCCGGAATAATGCGGCGCAGCGGCCCAACGACAGGCTGCGTAGCCTTGACTACGAACTGCGAAAACGGGTTATAAAAGTCGCAGCGCGCCCACTGCATCCAGACGCGTAATAACACGACCATTGTGTAAAGCTCAATGACCGTTGAGAGCAGGAAAGTCAACGTCTTCATGGCGTTCCTCAGATTCCTTGTTTTTTGCTGTAGTCGCGCGCGCCGAAAATTGCGGTTCCGATGCGCACCATAGTGCTTCCCGCCGCGATGGCGGCTTCCATATCATCCGACATTCCCAGCGACAGCGTATCGACGGTAGGGTAGTGCGTTTTTAGCCGCGCAAATGCTACCGCCATTTGTTGGGCGACGGCAAACTGCCTTACATATTCTGACTCTGGCGCGGGAATGGCCATTAAACCGCGTAGCTGCAGATTAGGGAGTTTAGCGATTTCTGCCGCCAGCGCGTCCAGCTCTTCAGGCGGAATACCCGACTTGCTCTGCTCATCGCTAATGTTGATTTGAATCAGCACGTTGAGCGGCGGCAGTTGAGCCGGGCGCTGTTCGCTCAGGCGGACGGCGATTTTGAGACGATCGACGGTATGGCACCAGTCAAAATGTTCGGCCACCAGACGGCTTTTATTGGACTGCAGCGGACCAATAAAGTGCCACTGTAGCCCGGTGGCGCCCGTTTCCTGAAAGTAGCGGATTTTATCCACGCCTTCCTGAACATAGTTTTCGCCAAACGCGAGCTGGCCGGCGGCCATCGCTTCTTCGATAGCGCTCGCAGGTTTCGTTTTACTGACTGCAAGCAACGTAACTTCTTCTGGAGCACGGCCGCAGCGTGCGGCAGCGGCTGAGATTTTGTCCCGGACCTGTGCCAGGTTATGCGCAATATCGTTCATATACCGAGGATGAGTTATGGAACTGGAAGAAATAGTGGCCCTTAGTGTAAAGCATAACGTCTCCGATCTACACCTGTGCAATGCTTCAGCGCCGCGCTGGCGTCGCCAGGGCAAGCTGGAGCCCGCGCCGTTTACCTCTCCCGATATTGGCAAGATACTCACTGATTGGCTCAACGCCGAGCAGCTCGCGCAGTGGCAGGCCTGCGGGCAGGTCGATTTCGCGCTGACTCCGGCGGACGGGCCGCGCCTGCGCGCCAGCGCATTTGCGCACAATCGCGGTCTGTCGCTGGCGCTGCGTCTGCTGGCGGAAACCTGCCCTCAGCTGGCGGATCTCGGCGCGCCGGCCGCCTTGACGGAGCTGCTCAATGAAGAGAGCGGGCTTATCCTGGTCACGGGGGCTACCGGTAGCGGAAAATCAACCACCCTGGCGGCGATGGTGGGCTATCTTAACCAGCGCCTCAGCGGCCATATCCTGACGCTGGAAGATCCGGTTGAGTTTATTCACCGCAGCGAGCGCTGTCTGATCCAGCAGCGGGAAATCGGCCGCCACTGCCCCTCATTTGCCGCTGCCCTACGCGCCGCGCTGCGTCAGGACCCGGATGTCATTCTGTTAGGGGAGCTGCGTGACAGCGAAACGATCCGCCTGGCATTAACCGCAGCGGAGACCGGACATCTGGTGATGGCAACGCTGCATACGCGCGGCGCAGCGCAGGCGGTTGAGAGGCTGGTGGACGTCTTCCCGGCGCAGGAGAAAGAGCAGGTTCGCAGCCAACTGGCGGGGAGCTTATGCGCGGTGCTGGCACAAAAACTGTTTCCAGATGCTGCTGGCGGCAGAGTTGCGTTATACGAGCTTTTGGTTAACACCCCGGCGGTGGCTAATTTGATCCGAGAGGGGAAAACGCATCAGTTGCCCGGCGTGATGCAAACCGGGCAGCAATCGGGCATGCAAACATTTACGCAAAGCTTTCAGCAACGTACGGCCGCGGGGCTTTTATAGCTGCGCTTTTTATATTCAGAGATCCTACCAATAGCTTGTTATAATAATGTTTTATTAATGTTTGGTACCTTTATTTGATATTACAAATAAACACCTAAGATTAAGCCGAGTAATCTATTCCATGAAAAAAGAATTGACATAAACCTCTCATAACCAGGAAAAAAGTTTGATAATCTTTTGACTCTCTTAAGGCATTCGATTTATGCTGTTTTCAGGGATAGGAAGATTCCCATGGAATATTGTTTCAATGTGTAAAAATGATTTGTTTTTATAAATACACAGGCGATCGTATTCTTGTTAATTCATTTAACCGCTATGAAGGCGGAAATCAACTAAGGAGAGTTTTAAGTGATTAATTTATCTGAGAATTCGGCTTTTTCTCACCAGGTTACTTTTATTACTCACCCCTCCATTCAAAGCAAAGCATTTGCGACCTGGCTGGCCGAAAGGTTATCCGCATCGGTCATTCTGCAAAATATTAACAAACCCCTCGCGCAACGCCTTTTGAAAGATTCTGTAATATTATTTGATATTGCGGTTTCAAATAAAAAGTTGAATAGCGTATGGCGCGATATTATTCGCATGCAGGCAGATAACCCTCGTTTATTGATTATCAATAGCGCACAAAAGTATGAGCTCTACGAAATGGCGCAGTGGCCAGCGCTGTATGGTGTTTTCCGTCATGACGATGATGAATCGCGCTTAATTGAGGGCGTTAAGGCTGTGCTGAACGGCGAACAGACGGCTGAATTGAGCGTGATGCACCCGGCGATGTATGCGGCGGATCATGTATCGGCGCCTGCGGAAAATTCACCGCTGACCGAGCGTGAATGTGAAATCCTCAATGAACTGCGCTGCGGGGCGACCAATCTGGATATTGCCCGCGCGCTGTTTATCAGTGAAAACACGGTGCGTACCCATCTGTACAACGTGTTCCGTAAGCTTAGCGTGAAGAACCGCACTCAGGCGGTCAGCTGGGCGAATGAACATCTGCGCCACTAAACATGAAATCAGGATGATGGCGCCTGCCGCTGGTATGGGGCGCCATCATTCAGCTTCAGTAACCCTGCTCGAAGTAGCTTTCCAGAATAATAACGGCGGAAGCGGAATCCACGCTGCCTTTATTGAGCGCCCGGAATCCACCCTGTTCGAATAGCCCAGCTCTGGCTTCAACCGTGCTCAGACGTTCATCATGCAGGGTTATCTGCACGCCGAAGCGGCCATGAATTTTATTCGCGAAGTTGCGCGCACGGGCGGTCAGGGGCTGTTCCGTGCCGTCCATATTCAGCGGCAGGCCGACAATCACGGCTTCAGGCTGCCACTCTTTCAGCAGTTTCTCAATAACGTTCCAGTCAGGCTTACCGTCCTGCGCTTTCAACGCGGGGAGAGGGCGGGCGGTGCCGGTGATGCGCTGCCCTACGGCGACGCCAATGCTTTTGGTACCAAAATCAAAGCCTAAAAAAGTGCCGCTCATTACGCGTGCCCCGCATCGGCTGGCATGGTCACGATATCAATGCCAATCAGCTTCGCAGCCTCGCGCCAGCGGTCGGCTATCGGCGTGCTGAACAAAATATTCCGATCGGCCGGCGCGGTGAGCCAGGCGTTATCCAGTATCTCTTGCTCCAGCTGGCCTTTCTCCCAGGAAGCATAGCCCAGCGCAACCAGTACGTTCTCTGGCTGTTTATCCGTACCCAGCGTTTCGAGCACGTCGCGGGAGGTGGTAATCACCGTGTTATCGGAAATACGGATGCTGGAGGAAAAATCGGAGGGCGGCGAATGCAGTATAAAACCCCGATCCTCGGCCAGCGGACCGCCAACCATCACCGGTTTATCCAGGCGGATCTCGGGATTGCGCGGTTCAGGCGTGATTTTTAATTTCTCCAGGATCCCTTCAACCTGCAGATTTTCCATCGGCTTATTGATGATGATGCCCATGGCACCGTCATCGTTATACTCGCAGATATAGACTACGGAGCGACGGAACATCGGGTCCTGGAGAGCAGGCATGGCAATTAGAAAGTGATGCTGTAAATTCATTGTCAGAGGTTCTGTTCCTGGTTCAAAAAAGCAGCACCCAGTATGCGGGTAAAGCAAGGGAGTGTCGATTCACTTTATCTTTCAGGCTCAAGGCGCATTGCCTGCCTGAACCTGATAGCGAATCGTCTGCGCTGGCTCCAGGCTACAGGCGCAGGCCTGCAGCCGGAATAAGCGCTTTATTTATTGAGGCGCTGCTCAATGGCGTCCATCAGCATCCCGGTAATGGAAATCGGGAAGGCGGCTTCGATTTCACGAACGCAGGTGGGGCTGGTGACGTTAATTTCCGTCAGGCGATCGCCGATGATATCCAGGCCGACGAAGATTAAGCCTTTGGCCTTCAGCGTGGGGCCAACGCGGCGGGCGATGGCCCAGTCGCTTTCGGTCAGCGGGCGCGCTTCGCCACGACCACCGGCCGCAAGGTTACCGCGGGTTTCGCCGCCCTGCGGGATACGGGCCAGGCAGTAAGGAACCGGCTCGCCGTCAACCACCAGCACGCGCTTATCGCCATCTTTAATGGCGGGTAGATAGTTCTGCGCCATGCAGTAGCGGTTGCCCAGCTCGGTCAGCGTCTCGGTGATGACGCCGAGGTTAGGGTCACCCTCTTTAACGCGGAAAATGGAGGTGCCGCCCATACCGTCCAGCGGTTTGAGGATGATATCGCCGTGTTTTTCCCAGAAGGCTTTCAGCTGCGCCTTATTACGGGTGACCAGCGTTTCCGGGGTCAGCTCGGAGAACCAGGCGGTAAACAGCTTTTCGTTACAGTCGCGCAGGCTCTGCGGCTTATTGACGATAAGCGTGCCTTGTTCTTCGGCGCGTTCGAGGATGTAGGTCGCGTAGATAAACTCGGTATCGAATGGCGGATCTTTACGCATCAGAATGACGTCAAGGTCCGCGAGAGGCAGATCCTGCTCGCCGTTGAACGCGTACCATTTGTCGTAGTTCTGCTCGACGCTCAGCTTGCGCGTACGGGCGCGGGCTTCGCCGTTGATTAAGTACAGATCGTTCATCTCCATATAATGGAGTTCATAGCCGCGACGCTGCGCTTCCAGCAACATGGCGAAGCTGGTGTCTTTCTTGATGTTGATGGTTGCGATGGGGTCCATCACGATGCCGAGCTTAATCATTGTTCTTCTCCGTTAACGCTTCAACCTAAGTCGCCAAAACGCACCTGCAGGGCGGTTATGGCAGTGAGCGCAGTTGTCTCTGTACGCAGAACGCGCGGTCCCAACAGGATATCAGTAAACTGGTAGCGAGCGGTCATCGCTATCTCTTCTGCCGACAGGCCGCCTTCCGGGCCAATCAGCAGCCGGATGCGTTCGACCGGCAGGGGCAGCGTGTTAATGCTGGCGCTGGCGCGAGGGTGCAAATTAAGCTTCAGACCCTCGTCCTGCTCCGCACACCAGGCTTCAAGCTGCATGGCCGGGCGGATCTCCGGCACCACGTTGCGGCCGCTTTGCTCGCAGGCGGCAATGGCGATTTTCTGCCACTGCTGGATCTTTTTCTGCAAACGTTCGGCGTCCAGTTTAACGCCACAACGCTCGGAAAACAGTGGCGTTATGAGGCTTACACCAAGTTCGATCGATTTCTGGATGGTGAATTCCATTTTTTCGCCGCGGGACATCACCTGGCCCAAATGGATATGCAGCGGGGATTCACGGTTATCAACTTTGCTGCTCTGTACTTCAACCAGAACATTTTTCTTACCGGCCTCGACAATGACCGCCTCGAAGATCTGATTGCTGCCGTCAAAAAGCTCTATTGCCTGGCCTTTACCCATCCGTAAAACGCGACCGACATGGTTGGCCGCGTCGTCGGAAAGCGCTATCTGGCTACCCGTGGTAATACGTTCCGGGTGATGGATGCGAGGAATGCGCATGCTTGATGTTCCGTTCTTAGCGCAGATATCTCTTCCCCCAGTCAAGGGGGAAGAGTGAAGCTGCAAATTAACAATTGCCGCTAGTGTAGGTTAGCTCTTTTGCGCCTGGCAAGCCTGCAGGACATAAGGATTATGGTTGCCCTGAACTTTGGCAATACGCGCATCGCGTTCGCACTCCCAGGTCGTGACCGGGTACATCTTATCCCAGGCGGTAAACAGCTGGGTTTGCTGGCGGGAAAGATTGAGCTGGTAGCGGTCGCGCATATAGAAGTAGGTACGGGCGATGGCGCCACGCGCGCGCGCCGGCGGCTCGGCAACTTTATCTTTAAAATCAACCTTCATTGCGCACTGGCCGTACTGGCCTTCGCCGCCGTTCCACTGGCTGTACATAAAGTTGGCGCGGTCGCCGTTGACCTCGCCGACCGCCGGCTGCAGGTTATGCATGTCGCTTTCCATCTTGCGGTATTCCGGATCTTTGGCGCAGTTTTTGCGCCCGCCGTCCTGCCAGCACTGCCGCTGATGGCCAAACTGCCATGCGGGAACCACATGCTCCCACTCGACCCGGCTGGCGCGATTCTCATTTTTACGCACTTTATAGCCACAAGATTCCAGGTCGATAACCCCCTTTTTTCCCTGCCAGTTGATTTTACAGCCGCAGTAGAAATCGCCGGGGGCGTCGGCATTGACCTTGACCCCAGCGGTCTTGGCCTGAGAAAAACTGTTGATTCCTTCCGCTGCAAGCGGGGCGCATACCGCCACGCTAAGAAACGCGGCAGCAAAAGTATGAATACGGGACATCGTTAACTCCGTGTCAAAACGAGCCCGCAACGTAACGAATGTGATTGCCAGACGCAATCAGTCAGATCAGAAAATTTCCAATTATTTCCGGAGATTACTTTTCCGCCACCAGAACATCTCCGCAGCGCACGCAGCGATAGGTGGCCTCCCCGCGCATCACGCGATTGTGGCGGCGGACGGTAAGCTGGTGCTGCTGGCATTGGCAGCGGTAGGGGAAGGTATTTTTACGGACTGAATCGAGTTCGAAACGATGGGTGCGCAGAGCCGGAACGCCCAGCACGCTTTCCATCATCCATTTCCACTCTTTACCATGCGGCGCGACGCGGCCAAAGTGTTTCCACACCAGCAGGTGGGCCAGCTCGTGCGGCACGACTTCATCAATAAACGCCTGCTGGTTTTCCAGCAGCAGCACCGGGTTAAGGCGGATTTCGTTTTTCTCCAGCCAGGCGGTACCGGCGGAGGTTCCCCGCTGCTGATAAACCAGCGCCGGTTCAGGGTAATGGCGTCCCAGCTTGAGGTTCGCTTTGGCCAGATTCTCCCGCAGGCTGCGCATAACGGCCTGTTGAAGGGCAATGGGAATTCGGGGTGTTTTCATAGCGCCAGAGGATAGTGCGGCGGGGTGAGGAGAGCAAGAAGAAGCTTCCTCCCGGGCGGGAGGAAGCGTATCAGGCTAGTCGCGCGCGCCGATTTCGCGCAGCTTGCGGCCTTTCATCAGGTTACGTTCGATATGCTCCAGCGAAACGTTTTTGGTTTCCGGGATCAGCCACAAGGTCAGGAAGATGAACAGGATGTTCAGGCCGCCATAGACCCAGAAGGTGTTGGCGCTGCCCAGCGAGTTCAGCATGGTGAGGAACGTCGCGCCGACGATCATGTTGGCAATCCAGTTGGTGGCCGTCGAACAGGTGATACCGAAATCACGCCCTTTCAGCGGCTGGATTTCGGAACACAGCACCCAAATCAGCGGGCCGGCGCTCATGGCAAAGCCAACGATAAACATCAGCAGCATCAGGACGGCAAAGTACTGCGCCGTGGCGGAGTGGATGCCGATATGCATCATGCTGCCCAGAATGCCCATGCCGAGCGCCATGACGATAAAGCCAAGGATCAGCGTCGGCTTGCGACCCCAGCGGTCGACCAGCCCGATGGCGATAAAGGTCGCCAGCACATTGGTCAGACCGACGATGACGGTGCCCCACATCTGTTCGGTGGTATTGGCATAGCCTGCCAGTTCAAAAATCTTCGGCGCGTAGTACATGATGACGTTCATACCGGTGAACTGTTGCATCACCTGCAGCAGAACGCCGAGGAATACCGCGCGGCGGAAGTTGCTGTTTTCTTTAAACAGCGACCAGCCGGACTGTTTTACCTTCAGGCTTTCGCGGATCTCATCCAGCTCGCGTTTCGCTTCAGCGCTGGTGTCGCGCAGGCGCAGCAGAACGCGTTCAGCATCGACAAAGCGGCGCTTGGCGGCAAACCAGCGCGGGCTGTCCGGCAGGAAAACCACGCCAATCAGCAGCAGCACCGCCGGGATAATAATCACCCCGAGCATCCAGCGCCAGGCGCCGCTGTAGCTGAATGCCGTATCGGAAAGATAGGCGCCGAGAATACCAATGGTAATCATCAGCTGGTACATCGAAATCATGCTGCCGCGGATTTTTTCCGGTGCGATTTCAGACAGATACAGCGGGGCGGTGTAGGAGGCGACGCCCACGGCCAGGCCGAGCAGCACGCGGGAGATCAGCAGCACTTCTACGTTCGGCGCGGCGGCGGAGAACAGCGAGCCGGCAACGAACAGGATGGCGCCAATCATCAGGCTTTTTTTACGCCCGAGTTTGAAGGAGAGCCAGCCGCTGCCCACCGCGCCGACGGCGGCGCCGAACATCATAGAGCTGACCACCCATTCCTGAGTGTGGGCGCTTATCTGGAACTCATTGGCAATAAAGGGTAAGGCACCCGCAATAACACCGATATCAAGGCCGAACAGCAGGCCAGCCAGTGCGGCGAGGAAGCAGACAAAGAACGTCATCGTCTTGTTCGAACGCCCTTGTTTTTTGTTGTCAGGCATAACGCCCTCCGGTTGAGTTATTGATCCTGTCGATGCGTAGGGTAGGTAAATACGTAGTAAAAAAATGTGATAGTAATCACGGCTGTGTAATCGGTTACACTAGAGTAAAGAAACGTAATTACTATAAATGTATTTAAATCAGTACATTAATTGAGTTTAGCTTAAGAAATTAAAAGCGCTAATCAGACTTTGCTGAAATATTGTGTAACAAAGTGAAGCGTTATTACATTTCGCACGTATTTAAGGGAAATATTTGCTCTGTATATGATGTAATCGCTTCCATTTTGAGCGGGCGTAGGCAGGATTCGGCGTCAGCGAAGGGGAGCTAAAGTAAAAAGGCCAGCGCGGGTCTGGCCTTGAAATCGAGGGAGTGCGGAGATTATTTCAGACCGGACGCTTCGCGCAGCTGGGCTGCCTTGTCGGTTTTTTCCCATGGGAAATGTTCGCGACCGAAGTGACCGTATGCCGCCGTCTCTTTGTAGATCGGGTGCAGCAGATCCAGCATCTGAATCAGGCCGTACGGACGCAGGTCAAAGAACTCACGCACCAGCAGGGTCAGCTGCTCAGAAGGCACTTTTTCGGTACCGAAGGTTTCAACCATGATTGAAGTCGGCTCTGCCACGCCGATGGCGTAGGAAACCTGAATTTCACAACGATCGGCCAGGCCAGCGGCAACGATATTTTTCGCTACATAGCGCGCCGCGTAGGCCGCGGAACGGTCCACTTTAGATGGATCTTTACCGGAGAACGCGCCGCCGCCGTGACGAGCCATGCCGCCGTAGGTGTCAACGATGATTTTACGCCCGGTCAGGCCGCAGTCGCCCATTGGTCCGCCGATAACAAAACGGCCGGTTGGGTTGATAAAGAATTTTGTGGCGCTGTTCAGCCACTCGGTCGGCAAGACCGGTTTGATGATCTCTTCCATCACTGCTTCCTGCAGCGATTTCTGGTCGATATCTTCCGCGTGCTGGGTCGACAGGACTACCGCGTCAATCCCGACGATTTTACCGTCGTCGTACTGGAAGGTGACCTGGCTTTTCGCATCCGGGCGCAGCCACGGCAGGGTGCCGTTTTTGCGTACTTCGGCCTGACGCTGCACCAGACGGTGGGCATAGGTGATCGGCGCCGGCATCAGCACGTCGGTTTCGTTGGTGGCATAGCCAAACATCAGGCCCTGGTCGCCCGCGCCCTGTTCCAGCGGATCGGCGCGGTCAACGCCCTGGTTGATGTCCGGAGACTGTTTACCGATAGCGCTCAGGACCGCGCAGGAGTTGGCGTCAAAGCCCATGTCGGAATGCACGTAGCCAATTTCACGGACCGTGTTGCGGGTGATCTCTTCAATATCAACCCATGCGCTGGTGGTGATCTCGCCACCGACCAGAACCATGCCGGTTTTGACGTAGGTTTCACAAGCTACGCGCGCCTTCGGATCCTGTTCGAGGATCGCATCCAGCACGGCGTCGGAGATTTGGTCAGCAATTTTGTCGGGATGCCCTTCTGATACGGACTCTGACGTAAAGAGGTGTTTTGCCATGTTTTATTTCACCTGTGGACGATTCGGGTAGCTCATACTGTTGTGTAGAATGGCTTTGACGGATGACTCTACCAAAGCTTGCAGGTAGCGACACGAGCAGTCTGAGTGTTAATCAGTATAGATGGATTAACTTCTGGACGGCTATTTTAGGGCAGTTCTTGACCCCATTTCCAGCCTTTTTTGATATTCGTCGCATTTATAGAAAAAGGGCGGTGGCAATTTTTCCTGACAATCCCCGGCAACGCGCATATTTTTATTTTGCTTTTTACCCCGCTTCTCGGTATAAAACGCCGCGCGCGGCTCATTAAAACAGCGCACGAGCATTTGCTTCGTGACGCCACTTCCAGCCGGGTTAAGCAGTCTGTATTGACAGAGTCCCGCGGCGGCGTTTTCGCTGGCTGTCTGGAACGTATAGCTTTGGCTTGTCGCTGGCCCGTCTCGGGGCAGTGTGGAGGTGATACCAGATAATGAACCCACGTTTTTCGCCTGATTCGTCGCGTCGTTCCGTCGCGCGTCACTATCCCGCAACCCGCATCTCTCTCATGCAAACCAGCCGATGTTCTACCCATCTCGGCGCTTCTCAGGATTCCCGGGCCGGCAGGCTGCTGGAACACTGAACAAGGGCGCTCTTGCGATAGCAAGGGTTTTCTCGTGGTTTCTCCGGACTGTCATACTCCGTTCGGGTACGTGTTTTACGATGATATGAATAAGAAACCGGTCGCTCAGCCGCAAGACCAGCACTATCTACTGGGATTTCGGACTGTTTATGGGTTGTTATCGCTTCTTCGGATTGCGATAGTAGTCAACTGTTTTACACTTGTTACTAAAATTTGAGGTTCGCTATGTCTGACGACATGTCTTTATCTTCGCCTTCGTCAGCAGGCGATCACGGTGTACTACGTTCCATGCAGGAGGTTGCGATGAGCTCCCAGGAAGCCAGCAAGATGCTACGTACTTACAATATTGCCTGGTGGGGTAATAACTACTACGACGTTAACGAACTGGGCCATATTAGCGTCTGCCCGGATCCTGACGTCCCGGAAGCGCGCGTTGACCTTGCCGAGCTGGTGAAAGCGCGTGAAGCTCAGGGGCAGCGCCTGCCTGCACTGTTCTGCTTCCCGCAGATTTTGCAGCACCGCCTGCGTTCGATTAACGCCGCCTTTAAACGGGCGCGCGAATCTTATGGCTATAACGGCGACTACTTCCTGGTTTATCCGATCAAGGTTAACCAGCATCGCCGCGTGATTGAATCGCTGATCCACTCCGGCGAACCGCTGGGTCTGGAAGCCGGCTCGAAGGCCGAGCTGATGGCGGTACTGGCGCACGCCGGTATGACCCGCAGCGTGATTGTTTGTAACGGTTATAAAGACCGTGAATATATCCGCCTGGCGCTGGTGGGCGAAAAAATGGGCCACAAGGTCTATCTGGTCATCGAGAAGATGTCGGAAATCGCCATCGTGCTCGAAGAAGCCGAGCGGCTGAACGTGGTGCCGCGTCTTGGCGTGCGTGCGCGTCTGGCTTCGCAGGGCTCTGGCAAATGGCAGTCCTCCGGCGGCGAAAAATCCAAATTCGGTCTCGCGGCGACCCAGGTTCTGCAACTGGTTGAAATTCTGCGCTCAGCCGGGCATCTGGACAGCCTGCAGCTGCTGCACTTCCACCTTGGCTCGCAGATGGCCAATATTCGCGATATCGCCACCGGCGTGCGTGAATCGTCGCGCTTCTACGTGGAGCTGCATAAGCTGGGCGTGAATATTCAGTGCTTCGACGTTGGCGGTGGTCTCGGCGTTGATTATGAAGGCACCCGCTCCCAGTCCGACTGTTCGGTGAACTACGGCCTGAACGAATATGCCAACAACATCATCTGGGCGATTGGCGATGCCTGCGAAGAGAACGGTCTGCCGCATCCGACGGTGATCACCGAATCCGGTCGTGCGGTCACGGCGCACCACACCGTGCTGGTATCGAACATTATCGGCGTTGAGCGTAACGAATATACCGAGGCGACTCCGCCTGCGGAAGACGCCGCGCGTCCGCTGCAAAGCATGTGGGAAACCTGGCTGGAGATGCAGGAAACCGGCAACCGCCGCTCGCTGCGCGAATGGCTGCACGACAGCCAGATGGATCTGCACGATATCCACATCGGCTACTCCTCCGGCACCTTTAATCTTCAGGAGCGCGCCTGGGCCGAGCAGCTGTATCTGAATATGTGCCATGAAGTGCAGAAACAGCTCGACCCCAGCAACCGCGCGCATCGTCCGATTATCGATGAGCTGCAGGAGCGCATGGCGGATAAGATTTACGTCAACTTTTCCCTGTTCCAGTCGATGCCGGATGCATGGGGTATCGATCAGCTGTTCCCGGTGATGCCGCTGGAAGGGCTGAACATGGTGCCGGAACGCCGCGCGGTGCTGCTGGATATCACCTGTGATTCCGATGGCGCGATTGACCACTATGTGGATGGCGACGGTATTGCGACCACCATGCCGATGCCGGAATACGATCCGGAGAATCCGCCTATGCTGGGCTTCTTTATGGTGGGCGCCTACCAGGAGATCCTCGGCAATATGCACAACCTGTTCGGCGATACGGAAGCCGTAGACGTGTTTGTCTTCCCTGACGGCAGCGTGGAAGTTGAGCTGTCTGATGAAGGGGATACCGTTGCGGACATGCTGCAGTACGTGCAGCTCGATCCGAACACGCTGTTGACCCAATTCCGCGATCAGGTGAAAAATACGGACCTGGACGCCGCCCTGCAGCAGCAGTTCCTTGAAGAGTTCGAAGCGGGTTTATACGGCTACACTTATCTGGAAGACGAGTGATATACGCCCTCTCCGTAATGGAGAGGGAAGAGGAAGGCGAAGCCGATTGCGCCATTCGCCAAACTTGCTTGAACCCGTAGAAATTTGCGGCGATAATTCGCCCAATTAAGCAATAAACTCATTCAAAACCCTTCCTCGTCGGGCCTAACGACGCGGAGGGGTTTTTTTATATTTGTATTTCAATACAACGACGGTAAAAGAGGTCATATCCATGAGCACCTTAGGTCATCAATACGATAACTCCCTGGTATCCAACGCATTTGGTTTTCTGCGTCTACCGATGAATTTCATGCCGTATGACAGCGATGCGGACTGGGTCATCACCGGCGTACCGTTTGATATGGCGACCTCCGGACGCGCGGGCGGCCGTCATGGCCCGGCGGCGATCCGTCAGGTGTCGACGAACCTTGCGTGGGAGCACAACCGCTTCCCGTGGAATTTTGACATGCGCGAGCGCCTGAACGTTGTGGACTGCGGCGATCTGGTTTATGCCTTCGGCGACGCGCGTGAAATGAGTGAAAAGCTGCAGGCCCACGCGGAAAAACTGCTGGCGGCAGGTAAACGCATGCTCTCCTTCGGCGGCGACCATTTTGTGACGCTACCGCTGCTGCGCGCGCATGCTAAACACTTCGGCAAAATGGCGCTGGTACATTTCGATGCCCACACCGATACCTACGCTAACGGCTGCGAATTTGACCATGGCACCATGTTCTACACCGCGCCGAACGAAGGCCTGATCGATCCGCATCATTCGGTGCAGATCGGTATCCGTACCGAGTTTGATAAGGACAACGGCTTCACGGTGCTGGATGCGGGCCAGGTCAACGATCGCAGCGTTGACGACGTGATCGCTCAGGTGAAACAGATCGTCGGCGATATGCCGGTGTATCTGACCTTTGATATTGACTGTCTGGATCCGGCGTTTGCCCCGGGTACCGGTACGCCGGTGATCGGCGGGCTGACCTCCGATCGGGCGATCAAGCTGGTGCGTGGCCTCAAGGATCTGAACATCGTCGGCATGGACGTGGTGGAAGTCGCTCCGGCCTACGACCAGTCTGAAATCACCGCCCTGGCGGCGGCGACCCTGGCGCTGGAAATGCTGTATATCCAGGCGGCGAAAAAAGGCGAGTAAGCGGACTATTTTACTCGCCATTTTGCAGCCGGGCAGCGCTCGCTATCCTCACGTACGACGTGTACGCTCCGGTGGCGGTGCGCTGTCCGGAGCCCGCCCATAACGTCCGATTTGTTACAAACCGGGGCGAGAATTATTTGATGCCGTCCGCCGCCATGCGATCGCGGATATGCTGAGCGCGTGCTTCCGATGCCGGATGATCGTCAAACATTGAGCTTTGGCGTCCGGCTTCCAGCTTCGCCAGTTTCTCGAAGCTGGTGGCGAGACCCGCCGGATTGATTCCGCGCTTGCGCAGCAGATCGTACGAGTAGTCGTCCGCTTCCGATTCCTGACGCTGGGAGAACTGCGAGTTCACCAGCTTCTCGCCCAGATCGCCCAGCTGCGATTGCGACAGACTACCGACGATGCCGCCTGCGGAGGCCGCCGCCGCGCGTACCGCGTTAGTGCCCAGCGCTACCTGCATCCCTTTCTTCACGTGGCCCAGCGCGACGTGACCCATTTCGTGGCCGATGACCGCTTCAACTTCATTATCATTCATTAAATCCATCAGCCCGCTGTAAACGCGGATGCAGCCGTTAGCCATGGCGAAGGCGTTAACGTCTTTGGTCTGGTATACCTTATAGTTCACCGGCTGGCCGTTGATGTTGTCCCCCAGCGCGGCGGCGATTTTACCCAGACGTTTGCTGTATTCACTGCTGGCAGGCGCGATAGTCGCCTTCGCATCCATCTCCTGACAGGCTTTGTCGCTTAAGGCTTTCACCTGCTCGTCGCTGAGCGAGTAAGCCTGGAAGGCCTCCGCGCCGGAGCTAAGCAGGCCGTTGGAATCCATGTTCTGGCATCCGGTTAGCGTTGCTGCGATCCCAAGGGCAAGAATAGCTGAACGAAATTTCATTTTTTATCTTCCACAATCTTATGGTTATTTATCCGAAAAAACGGCGATGGCTGCCTGCCGTATCCTGTGCAAATTATAAATACTATATGAGAATGCGGGCGAGAGGATTACGCCGTAGCACAACGTGTTCCAGAGATTTCTTAAACGGCAAAAGGATGCTCCATGTACATGCTTTGCCGCTTAGGTTACATTGTTCACACTTTTTTCCGGCGTAGCCCAAAACGCGCTGTCGTCAAGTCGTTGCGGGCATGGCCTTCATTATCCGATCTGGAGTCAAAATGTCCTCACGTAAAGAGCTTGCTAACGCTATTCGTGCGCTGAGCATGGACGCAGTACAGAAAGCCAAATCCGGCCACCCGGGTGCCCCGATGGGTATGGCTGACATTGCCGAAGTCCTGTGGCGTGATTTCCTGAATCATAACCCGCAGAACCCGTCCTGGGCCGACCGCGACCGCTTCGTGCTGTCCAACGGTCACGGCTCCATGCTGATTTACAGCCTGCTGCACCTCACCGGTTATGATCTGCCGATTGAAGAGCTGAAGAACTTCCGTCAACTGCACTCTAAAACGCCGGGTCACCCGGAAGTCGGCTACACCGCGGGCGTGGAAACCACCACCGGCCCGCTGGGTCAGGGTATTGCGAATGCGGTCGGTATGGCCATTGCGGAGAAAACTCTGGCGGCGCAGTTCAACCGTCCGGGCCACGACATTGTTGACCACTTCACCTACGCGTTCATGGGCGACGGCTGCATGATGGAAGGTATCTCCCACGAGGTATGCTCCCTGGCCGGTACCCTGAAGCTGGGCAAGCTTGTTGCGTTCTATGACGACAACGGCATCTCCATCGACGGTCATGTAGAAGGCTGGTTCACCGATGACACCGCGAAGCGCTTTGAAGCCTACGGCTGGCACGTGGTGCGCGGCGTTGACGGCCATGATGCTGACTCGATTAAACGCGTGGTAGAAGAAGCGCGTGCGGTCACCGACAAGCCGTCCCTGCTGATGTGCAAAACCATTATCGGTTTCGGTTCGCCGAACAAAGCCGGTACCCACGACTCCCACGGCGCGCCGCTGGGCGACGCGGAAATCGCGCTGACCCGCGAAGCGCTCGGCTGGAAACACCCGGCGTTTGAAATCCCGTCTGAAATCTATGCCCAGTGGGATGCCAAAGAAGCCGGCCAGGCGAAAGAGTCTGCGTGGAACGAGAAATTTGCCGCCTACGCCAAAGCCTTCCCGCAGGAAGCCGCTGAGTTTACTCGTCGTATGAAAGGCGACATGCCGGCTGACTTCGACGCGAAAGCGAACGAGTTCATCGCTAAGCTGCAGGCTAACCCGGCGAAAATCGCCAGCCGTAAAGCGTCCCAGAACGCCATTGAAGCCTTCGGCCCGCTGCTGCCGGAATTCCTCGGCGGCTCCGCTGACCTGGCGCCAAGTAACCTGACCCTGTGGTCCGGTTCTAAAGCGATCAACGAAGACACTGCCGGTAACTACATTCACTACGGCGTGCGCGAATTCGGTATGACCGCGATTGCCAACGGCATCGCCCTGCACGGCGGTTTCCTGCCGTATACCTCCACCTTCCTGATGTTCGTCGAGTACGCGCGTAACGCGGTACGTATGGCGGCGCTGATGAAACAGCGTCAGGTGATGGTCTACACCCACGACTCCATCGGTCTGGGCGAAGACGGCCCGACTCACCAGCCGGTAGAGCAGGTGGCTTCCCTGCGCGTCACCCCGAACATGTCCACATGGCGTCCGTGCGACCAGGTGGAATCCGCCATCGCGTGGAAATACGGCGTAGAGCGTCAGGACGGCCCGACCGCGCTGATTCTGTCCCGTCAGAACCTGGCGCAGCAGGAGCGTACCGAAGAGCAGCTGGCGAACGTTGCCCGCGGCGGCTACGTGCTGAAGGATTGTGCCGGTCAGCCGGAACTGATCTTCATCGCCACCGGCTCTGAAGTTGAGCTGGCGGTCGCCGCTTACGAAAAACTGACTGCCGAAGGCGTGAAGGCGCGCGTGGTTTCCATGCCGTCCACTGACGCGTTCGACAAGCAGGATGCCGCTTACCGTGAAGCCGTGCTGCCGAAAGCCGTCTCTGCGCGCGTGGCTATCGAAGCGGGTATCGCTGACTACTGGTTCAAATATGTGGGCCTGAACGGCGCGATCGTCGGCATGACCACCTTCGGTGAGTCTGCGCCGGCGGAGCTGCTGTTTGAAGAGTTTGGCTTCACCGTGGACAACGTGGTCGCGAAAGCGAAAGCGCTGCTGTAGTCCTTTCACTCTTCCGGCGCGGTAAAGCCGCGCCTTGTCCGAGCTACGGGGCCAGTGCGGTCGGGTAGCCCGGGCAGGTGCGCAGCACCGCCTCCGGGTAAAGACTTTAGTTGTCACCGTAAAAAACGGGTCGCTCAGGCGGCCCGTTTCTTTTTCAGGAAATACTCAGTAGCCTTCCCTTTTCCAGGCGCACCATGCGGGAAAAGTGGCGCTGTATAAAAGCCGGGTCATGGCTGATAGCCACTACGCTGGTCCCCCTTTTGCGGC
The DNA here is from genome assembly GCF_002090195.1 of Klebsiella sp. M5al. Taxonomy (NCBI): domain Bacteria; kingdom Pseudomonadati; phylum Pseudomonadota; class Gammaproteobacteria; order Enterobacterales; family Enterobacteriaceae; genus Klebsiella; species Klebsiella sp. M5al. Next base: position 5,010,798 of record NZ_CP020657.1, on the reverse strand, counting down.
AAACCGCAAGCCACTCCTCAAATATCGTCAGCCAGTGCTGGTCAAAATCGCGGCTGGGTTCGTCGAGCAGCAGAACTGCTGGCGCCATCGCTTCCAGACAGGCGACGGCCACCATGCGGCGCTGGGCGGTATGCAAATCCAGCGGATGCGCATCGGCGACGTCCTCTAACTGGCAAAGCTGCAGCGCTGCCGCGGTGCGTTGCGCAACCTCTGCGGCAGACCGTTTCTGTAGCCGCAGCCCGAAGGCGACTTCTTCAGCCACCTTGCTGTGAAAGATTTGATTTTCAGCTTCCTGAAACAGGACGCCGAGCATACCGGCGCGATGGCGATTTTTATAATGCGCCATCGGCTTATCCAGCAAATTGACGGTACCGGACGTGGCGGGTAGCAGTCCGGCCATCACCCGCAGCAGGGTGGATTTCCCCGCGCCGTTATCGCCGGTGAGCGCCAGCCATTCGTTTTCACCGAGGTTTAGCGAGATGTTTTGCAAACAGTCTGCCGCCGCGCCGGGCCAGCGATAAGTCACCTGATTCAACGTCAGCATAGCGGGGAAAGCGCTCCATCATGCAGTCGCCATCCCTGCTGACACCAGGCAAGAAAAGGCGAGGGAGTTCGTTCAAAAAGGATAATCAAGGAACGCTGCGCCTGCGCCCAGTGCCGCAAGCGCTCCAGAAGCATGGCGCTAGCCTGCGCCGTCAAACGGCTAAACGCTTCATCCAGTATCAATATCCTGGGCTGCATGGCAAGCGCGCTGGCAATGACTACCCGCTGGGTTTCTCCGCCGGAGAGAGTGGCCGGGTGGCGATGACGTAACGCCTGGCATGCCGTCAGCGTCAGCGCTTCATCAATACGACGCATAATCTCGTCTTCGCTGAGGCAGAGATTTTCAGGACCAAAAGCGACCTCTTCTTCGACGCTGAATGTACAGCCGGAAAGCTGGAGATAGGGGGATTGTTGAACCAGCTGGACGGTGCTCGCCTGTTCGACGAGCGACAACTGTCCGATAGGGTTCCCGAGTAACGTTCCTTTACCTTCAATTTCTCCGGGGAGGAAATCCGGATACCAGCCCGCCATCAACTGCGCAAGCGTACTTTTTCCGCTGCCGTTATCGCCAAAAATCGCCACCATACCGGGCTCGGCGTAGTGAAAATCGAAGCAGGCAGGTGGGCGCGTGGCATGGGTTGGAAGATAGCGAAACTGTTCTAATGTAACCATATCCAGACTCCGGTCTCGGTGACTATCAGCGCCACCATGGCGTAGCGTGCCCAACGCTGTAAGGTGCTGTCCGGTGGTGCCCACAGCGTGGTGCGTGTCCGATGCAGGCGAAATCCTCGCATATCCAACGCCGCACCGCGTACGGCTAAATCGTTGAGCGCATTATGGGTAAGCGGCACAATCAATGCAGGCATCGCGCGTAAACGATGATACCAGGCCTCATCCAGCGGGACGCCCCGTGCGCACTGGGCCTCATGAATAATCGCCAGCTGGCGTTTGAGCTGCTCGACAACCAGCAACGGGCCGGCAAACAGATAGGCGAGACCCGGCGGCAAGCGGGAGGCAAACAGGGCGCGCATAAACCGCGAAACCGGCACGTAGTGCATCCACAGCTGCGATGTTGATACGATGGCCAGGATCCGCAGCCAGAGCGTGACGGCATTGGCCCAACGTTCAGGTTCACGCGCTTGTCCAGCGATCCATTCGCTCAACCAGCCGCCGTGCACCAGCCACAGGCCTAACCCTAAAGGGATCATCAGCCAGAGTACGTATTTTGCCCGTGGCCGCGTGGCCTTGATTCCCAGTAAACAGATGAAAGTCAGCGCGCTGTAAAGGCTTAAGGGCGCACCCGCGGGTAGGAGGAGCGTGGAGCAGGCGGCGAGCGCCCACAGGCTTAATGAGGTAAAGGGATGCATTTAGCGTACAGCAGACATGGTTGGGAAATGGCGCGTTGTGCGTAGCGGAAGCTGGCGCAACAGGACCCAGACGATGGCCGCCGTCAGGATTTTATCGACCAGGTTCGCGCCCAGCACGGTGATCGCGACGGACTCCACCAGATTCTGGCCGACCGAGTGCATCCAGGCGACAAAGAGATCGGCACCGCTGCCGGTGACGCCGCCAAACAACGTAGTGCGAATAGGCACGGCGACAAGCGTGACGGCGAGAGTAATGATGACACCGCTGGCCACCACTTTCGGTAAGGTGCGAAACCATCCCGCCCGCGCCAGCCATCCAGCCACCAGCCCGATAACCATCGCCACCGGAGCGAAGGCGGCGGCGATAGGATCGGTCAATAACCCCCACAGCAGGTTAGTGAGTAGGCCAGTCAGCATTCCGACCACCGGGCCTAACAGCACCGCGCTGATTAAGGTGCCAATAGAGTCGAGAAAAATCGGTAATTTCAGCATGCTGATCAGCTGGCCGCCGACCATATTGATGGCGATAGCAATGACAATCAGGACCAGAGACTGGCTGGAAAATTGGCGACGCGCCATAGAAGACCTCGTTTAAGTGAAACGTTAGCGGGATGAAATGACCAGTTCGTCATAGCCGGACACCGCACACGGCTGACGGCTAAACGCCACGGAGGTCAGTTCGCCGATCACCAGCTCAAGGGTGGTGCGGACGGTACAGCCGGGCATCATATGGCCGCCGAGCATGGCGCCTTGCGGATCGGATAGGGATAAATGGAGATGTTCTCCGGCTAATTCCAGCGTGCCATTCAGAGAAATCACCTCATATATTCCGTTCAATAAGGCGGTTTGATCCTGACCGGCAAAGCGTAACGCTACGTTGCTTAGGCTGCCGGTGCAGCCAGCTATCCAGCCGGCCTGAATATGGTGTTGCTGCACAAACGCGCGCAGGCGGGAAAAAACCTCCTCGCCCGGAAGTAAGCGAAGCGCATAGTAACGTGCCGCAGAGGGCTGAATGTGGGGAATTGTCATGATTTTAGAGGGACTCCGAAACTCGGACGTAACGGTAATAATATCGCCGCTCTTCAGTATAGTTTCTGATATAAATCAGTATTAGCGGTCCGGCAACGAAAAGATATTGCTACGCTTATTCGTCATTCTGGAATATGGAATAAATTCCCCAGCAGATAGCGTGAAAGTGTGATGTAAGTCAGATAAATGCTTTCTCCAGCTGGACAATCATTCCTTTTATTCCTTGTTTGGCTTATTCTAGCTGAAGCGTTTCAGTCGTCTAAATGTTCGACAATTAATCAATCAGTCGCAGTTTGCGACAGGTAAGGTTTCCCTTAGAGCGTTGCTGCATTACTCTGTCAGCCACCTCTTATCATGGACAGCCTTGCAGGAGACCTATGACCATACGCATTGCGATTAATGGCTTCGGTCGCATCGGGCGTAACGTGGTTCGTGCTTTGTATGAATCCGGGCGTCGTGCGGAAATTACCGTGGTGGCAATCAATGAACTGGCGGATGCTGCCGGCATCGCGCATTTATTGAAATATGACACCAGCCATGGGCGCTTTGCCTGGGATGTGCGTCAGGAGAGAGAGCAGCTGTTTGTTGGCGATGATGCCATCCGTCTGCTGCATGAACCTTCCCTTGAGGCGTTGCCCTGGCGGGAACTGGCGGTTGATGTGGTACTTGACTGTACCGGCGTTTACGGCAGCCGCGAACATGGCGAAGCCCATCTTCAGGCCGGCGCCAGGAAAGTGCTTTTTTCACATCCTGGCGGCAGCGATCTCGACGCGACGATCGTTTTTGGCGTAAACCATGACGAATTAAGAACCGAGCACCGTATCGTCTCCAACGCCTCCTGCACCACCAACTGCATTATTCCGGTCATTAAGCTGTTAGATGATGCCTATGGCATTGAGTCGGGTACGGTAACGACGATCCACTCATCAATGAACGATCAGCAGGTCATTGATTCCTGGCATCCGGATTTACGCCGGACGCGAGCGGCCAGCCAGTCGATCATCCCGGTTGATACTAAGCTTGCTGCGGGGATCACGCGTATTTTCCCTCAGTTTAACGATCGTTTTGAAGCGATTGCGGTCCGGGTACCGACGATTAATGTGACGGCAATCGACCTTAGCGTCACGGTGAAAAAACCGGTAAAAGCAAGTGAAGTCAACCAGTTGCTGCAAAAAGCAGCGCAGGGTGTATTTCATGGTATAGTTGACTATACGGAATTGCCGTTAGTCTCGATAGATTTCAACCACGATCCCCATAGCGCCATCGTCGATGGCACGCAAACGCGGGTAAGTGGCGCGCATTTGATCAAAACGCTGGTCTGGTGCGATAACGAATGGGGCTTTGCTAACCGGATGCTCGACACCACGTTAGCGATGGCCGCACAAGGTTTCAGGTAAGGCGCGCAGGCGCCTGCAAAACTTTATCAAGAATCAACGAGAGGATTCACCATGTCTGTAATTAAGATGACCGATCTGGATCTGGCTGGTAAACGCGTTTTTATCCGTGCGGATCTGAACGTACCGGTTAAAGAAGGGAAAGTAACCAGCGACGCGCGTATCCGCGCTTCTCTGCCGACCATCGAACTGGCCCTGAAGCAGGGTGCGAAAGTGATGGTCACTTCCCACCTGGGTCGTCCTACCGAAGGCGAGTACAACGAAGAATTCTCTCTGCTGCCGGTTGTTAACTACCTGAAAGACAAACTGTCTAACCCGGTACGTCTGGTTAAAGATTACCTGGACGGCGTAGAAGTCGCTGCCGGTGAGCTGGTGGTTCTGGAAAACGTTCGCTTTAACAAAGGCGAGAAGAAAGACGACGAAGCGCTGTCGAAAAAATACGCTGCGCTGTGCGATGTATTCGTCATGGACGCGTTCGGTACCGCTCACCGCGCGCAGGCTTCTACTCACGGTATCGGCAAATTCGCTGACGTCGCTTGCGCAGGTCCGCTGCTGGCCGCTGAGCTGGACGCCCTGGGTAAAGCGCTGAAAGAACCGGCCCGTCCGATGGTCGCTATCGTGGGCGGTTCTAAAGTTTCCACTAAGCTGACCGTTCTGGATTCCCTGTCTAAAATCGCTGACCAGCTGATCGTCGGCGGCGGCATCGCCAACACCTTTGTTGCCGCTCAGGGCCACAACGTGGGTAAATCCCTGTACGAAGCCGATCTGGTTGACGAAGCGAAACGTCTGCTGACGACCTGCGATATCCCGGTTCCGACTGACGTTCGCGTGGCAACCGAGTTCTCTGAAACCGCAACCGCGACCCTGAAATCTGTTAACGACATCAAAGATGAAGAGCAGATTCTGGACCTGGGCGATGCTTCCGCAGAGAAACTGGCTGAAATCCTGAAAAATGCGAAAACCATCCTGTGGAACGGCCCGGTCGGCGTGTTCGAATTCCCGAACTTCCGCAAAGGGACTGAAATCGTGGCTAACGCCATCGCAGACAGCGAAGCGTTCTCTATCGCCGGCGGCGGCGACACTCTGGCAGCAATCGACCTGTTCGGCATTGCTGACAAAATCTCCTACATCTCCACCGGCGGCGGCGCATTCCTCGAATTCGTGGAAGGTAAAGTTCTGCCGGCAGTAGCTATGCTCGAAGAGCGCGCTAAGCAGTAATTCAGTTCAGGCGGGGAGACCCGCCTGTTTTTCAGCGCGCGTAAAAGCTCGCGAACCTTCTTCAACGGTCGAAGATACAGATACAGGACTACGTAACATGTCTAAAATTTTTGATTTCGTAAAACCGGGCGTCATCACTGGCGACGACGTTCAGAAAGTGTTCCAGGTCGCTAAAGAAAACCAATTTGCTCTGCCAGCGGTAAACTGCGTGGGTACTGATTCCATCAACGCCGTTCTGGAAGCAGCTGCAAAAGTTCGTTCTCCGGTTATCGTTCAGTTCTCTAATGGCGGCGCTGCGTTCATCGCGGGTAAAGGCGTGAAAACTGACGTTCCTCAGGGCGCAGCCATCCTGGGCGCTATCTCTGGCGCGCATCACGTTCATCAGATGGCTGAGCACTACGGTGTTCCGGTTATCCTGCACACCGACCACTGCGCGAAGAAACTGCTGCCGTGGATCGATGGTCTGCTGGACGCCGGTGAAAAACACTTCGCTGCAACCGGCAAACCGCTGTTCTCTTCTCACATGATCGACCTGTCTGAAGAGTCCCTGCACGAAAACATCGAGATCTGTTCTAAGTACCTGGCGCGTATGGCCAAAATGGACATGACTCTGGAAATCGAACTGGGCTGCACCGGCGGCGAAGAAGACGGCGTGGACAACAGCCACATGGACGCTTCAGCGCTGTACACTCAGCCGGAAGACGTTGATTACGCGTACACCGAGCTGAGCAAAATCAGCCCGCGTTTCACCATCGCCGCTTCCTTCGGTAACGTACACGGCGTTTACAAGCCGGGCAACGTAGTACTGACCCCGACTATCCTGCGCGACTCTCAGGAATACGTTTCTAAGAAACACAACCTGCCGCACAACAGCCTGAACTTCGTATTCCACGGTGGTTCCGGTTCTTCCGCTCAGGAAATCAAAGACTCCGTAAGCTACGGCGTGATCAAAATGAACATCGATACCGATACCCAATGGGCAACCTGGGACGGTATCCTGCAGTACTACAAAACTAACGAAGCTTACCTGCAGGGCCAGCTGGGCAACCCGAAAGGCGAAGACCAGCCGAACAAGAAATACTACGATCCGCGCGTATGGCTGCGCGCTGCACAGACTTCCATGGTGACGCGTCTGGAGCAGGCATTTAAAGAGCTGAACGCGATCGACGTTCTGTAAGAAAATTTCGTTTCTTACCCGGAAGCCCGCAGAAATGCGGGCTTTTTTATTATCTGAACAATATGAAATGTTGCTAAATAAATGTGATCAATTTGGCAAAACGCACTGTTATTGTTTACCCTTAACCAGGCTGACATTACAGGTTTGGTTATTTTATTTCCCGTCCGGGTATCCATAAGGAAAGTTGAATGGAAGATTTGAACGTTGTCGATAGCATAAATAACGCCGGTTCATGGCTGGTGCGCAATCAGGCATTACTGCTGAGCTATGCCGTCAACATCGTCGCGGCTCTCGCGATTATTATTGTCGGTTTGATCGTGGCGCGCATTGTTTCCAATACTGTGAATCGCCTGATGCGGGCGCGGCATATTGATGCCACCGTTGCCGATTTTCTTTCTGCGCTGGTGCGCTATGCCGTTATTGCTTTTACGCTGATAGCCGCTCTGGGCCGCGTGGGCGTGCAAACCGCCTCGGTCATTGCCGTCCTCGGCGCCGCGGGTTTAGCCGTTGGTCTGGCGCTGCAGGGCTCGCTGTCTAACCTTGCCGCTGGCGTTCTGCTGGTGGTCTTCCGCCCGTTCCGCGCCGGTGAATACGTTGACCTTGGCGGCATCGCGGGAACCGTGCTGAACGTGCAGATATTCTCCACGACCCTGCGCAGCGCGGATGGCAAAATCGTGGTGGTGCCGAACGGCAAAATCATCGCCGGGAATATCATCAACTTCTCCCGCGAGCCAGTGCGCCGCAACGAGTTTATCATCGGCGTGGCCTACGATGCTGATATCGATAAAGTGAAGCAGCTGCTCACCAATATTATCGAATCGGATGAACGCATCCTCAAAGATCGTGAAATGACCGTGCGTCTGAATGAACTGGGCGCGTCATCGGTGAACTACGTGGTACGCGTATGGAGTAAAAGCAGCGATCTGCAAAGCGTTTACTGGGACGTTCTGGAGCGCATTAAGCGCGACTTTGACGCCAACGGCATCGGCTTCCCGTATCCGCAGATGGATGTGCATGTGATTCGTCCGCAGGAAAAAGCAGAGTAGTTTTCCCCTCTAAAAGGCCGGTACGCCCGGCCTTTTATTCGAATCTGATCATTAGATTTACTTATTAATGATTAATATTTTCAATTTCATCTAATGGTATTTGCGCGTTATATTCCCCGGCATTGACTCTTTCAGTGGAAATCACTCCCCATGTTATCGTATTACTTTCAGGGCCTTGCTCTGGGAGCGGCCATGATTTTGCCGCTCGGCCCGCAAAACGCCTTTGTGATGAATCAGGGCATTCGCCGTCAGTACCATCTGATGATCGCGCTGCTGTGCGCCATCAGCGATCTGCTGCTGATCTGCGCCGGGATTTTTGGCGGCAGCGCGCTGCTGATGCAGTCGCCGTGGCTGCTGGCGCTGGTGACCTGGGGCGGCGTCGCTTTTTTATTGTGGTACGGTTTTGGCGCGCTGAAAACGGCTTTTAGCAGCAATCTGGAGCTGGCCAGCGCGGAAGTGATGAAGCAGGGGCGCTGGAAAATTATCGTCACCATGCTGGCGGTGACCTGGCTGAATCCCCACGTCTATCTGGATACGTTTGTGGTTCTTGGTAGTCTCGGCGGCCAGCTGGCGATGGAGCCAAAGCGCTGGTTTGCGTTAGGCACCATCAGCGCGTCGTTCTTGTGGTTCTTTGGCCTGGCCCTGCTGGCCGCCTGGCTGGCCCCGCGCCTGCGTACGGCGAAGGCGCAGCGAATAATTAACATGCTGGTGGGTCTGGTGATGTGGATCATTGCTCTGCAACTGGCGAAAGATGGCCTGGCCCACGTGCAGGCGCTGCTTAACTAAGCCTTGTCCGATGGACTTTCTCCGCGTAAGCGCTAAGCTTGCTAGCATGCGTCTGTGTATAGACGACCAATGTAATATGGAGAAACGACAGTGAAGTTAAAAGTCATGGCCCTGGCGGCGGCACTCGGATTTAGCGCAATGGCAGCTCAGGCAAATGAGTTGCCGAACGGCCCACATATTGTCACTTCAGGTACCGCCAGCGTTGCGGCGGTTCCTGATATCGCTACGCTGGCGATTGAAGTTAACGTCTCCGCGAAAGACGCAGCATCCGCTAAAAAACAGGCCGATGAGCGCGTGGCCCAGTATCTCTCCTTCCTGGAGAAGAGCGGTATTGCGAAGAAAGACATTAACTCTGCCAACCTGCGTACCCAGCCTGATTACGACTATCAGAACGGCAAAAGCATTCTTAAGGGCTACCGCGCGGTGCGTAGCGTTGAAGTGACGCTGCGCCAGCTGGATAAGCTCAACGGTCTGTTAGATGGCGCGCTTAAAGCCGGTCTGAATGAGATCCGTTCCGTCTCACTGGGCGTGGCGCAGCCGGACGCTTATAAAGATAAAGCGCGTAAAGCGGCGATTGATGATGCCATTCACCAGGCTCAGGAGCTGGCTACCGGCTTCCACGGCAAACTGGGGCCCGTCTATAGCGTTCGCTATCATGTCTCCAACTACCAGCCAAGCCCGATGGTGCGGATGATGAAGGCCGATGCGGCGCCGGTTTCTGCCCAGGAAACCTACGAGCAGGCGACCATTCAGTTTGATGACCAGGTGGACGTGGTGTTTGAGCTGCAGTCGACCCAGCCTGCGCCAGCAGCTGCGGAGCCGGCGAAACCCGCCGAACAACCCAAAGCGGCGCAGTAATCCTATCGCCCGGCCTTCGCGCCGGGCTTTTTTCTGTGACTATCTGTAAAAGTGAGAGCGCGACACAAGTCTTTTCCCTGAATGAGGTAAGGATATATCCCTGTTCTACTATGAGGTGAGCATGGATATCTTTATTTCGAAAAAGATGCGCAATTTCATTTTGTTGGCGCAGACTAACAACATCGCCAGAGCGGCGGAAAAAATTCATATGACCGCGTCTCCCTTCGGCAAAAGCATTGCTGCGCTCGAGGATCGGATAGGCTATACGCTATTTACCCGCAAAGATAACAGCATCAGCCTCAATAAAGCGGGGCAGGAGCTCTATCAGAAGCTGTTTCCCATTTATCAGCGCTTATCGGCCATCGATAACGAAATTCACTTTTCCGCGCGCCGCTCGCGCAACGTTGTTATCGGCATCGACAATACCTATCCGACGATAATTTTCGATCAGCTCATCAGCCTGGGCGATAAATACGATGGGGTGACCACCCAGGCCGTGGAGTTCAGCGAGAACGGGGTGATTGATAATCTGTTCGACCGTCAGCTCGATTTTATTATCTCGCCGCAGCACGTTTCGGCCCGCGTGCAGGAGCTGGAAAATTTGACCATTAGCGAACTCGCGCCGCTGCGGCTTGGGTTTCTGGTTTCCCGCCGTTATGAAGATAGGCCGCCGCAGGAACTTTTACGTGAGCTGCCCTGGCTGCAGATGCGCTTCCAGAACCGGGCCAATTTTGAGGCGATGCTGGACGCGTATATGCGCCCCAGCGGGATCAACCCGACGATTATCTATCGTCCCTACAGCTTTATGGCCAAAATTAGCGCCGTAGAGCGGGGGCAGTTTTTGACGGTTATTCCCTACTTCGCCTGGCGTCTGGTCAACCCTGCGAAGCTGAAGTACTTCGATGCGCCCGGCAGCGCGATGTATATGCAGGAGTATCTCTATTCGCTGAAAAACCATCGCTATACCGCCACGATGCTTCAGCACATTACGGAAGATCGCGACGGTACGGAGGGCTAGCCGAGCATGGAGCCGTGCTCAAGCAGATTACGATGCAGGTCGAACGCGTGGGTGAGGTCGTGATGAATATGCCCGCCGGGCGCGTTATCCAGGTAGCGGTGTAAATAGTCCCGATAGAGCGGGTGCGCGCAGTTATCAATGATGACGCGGGCGCGTTGCAGCGGCGATAGCCCGCGCAGGTCGGCGATCCCCTGCTCGGTCACGATCACCTTCACGCTGTGCTCGCTGTGATCGACGTGGCTGCACATCGGCACGATGGTGGAGATTTTCCCCTCTTTGGCGATGGAGGGGGCCATAAAGATGGAGAGCCAGGCGTTGCGCTCAAAATCGCCGCTGCCGCCGATACCGTTCATCAGATTCACCCCGGCCACGTGGGTGGAATTGGCGTGGCCGTAGATATCAAACTCCAGCCCCACGTTGAGGGCGATAACCCCGAGGCGGCGGATAATTTCTGGATTATTGGAGATCTCCTGCGGGCGCAGGACAATACGGCTGGCGAAGAAATCCATATTGTCGTAAATCTTGCGCAAAGCATCGGCGGATACCGTCAGGCTGGAGGCGCTGACGCCGGTAATTTTCCCGCTTTCCAGCAGATGGACCACCGACTCCTGCAATACCTCCGAATACATCATAAAAGCGGGAATATCCGGATTCTCACCCAGCCGCGCCATGACCGCGTTATTGATATTGCCCACGCCGCTTTGCAGCGGCAGAAATTCAGGCGGGATGCGCCCGCGAGCCATCTCATCCAGCAGAAAGGTGACCACGTTATCGGCGATTTGCTGGCACACGGGATTGATTTTATCAAGCGCGTTGCCGGCGTCGGGCAGTTCGGTCTCCACGACCGCGACAATCTTTTGTGGATCGATTTGCACGTACCGGCTGCCCACGCGATCCATGGTATGAAAGATGGCGATGCTGTTGCGCCGCGGCGGCGCGCCGGGGATCACGATATCAGCCAGCTCGGCGACGCGCGGATTGTGGTAGTGATTCAGCTCGATGATCACTTTCTTCGCCCGCAGCAGCCAGGTTGGGGCGTTGCCGATGCCGCTGGTGAGCCAGACCCGTCCATCCGGCGCGAGCGCCGAGGCTTCGATCACCGCGACATCAATCTCGCCAAAGAAGCCGTAGTTGACCATTTGCGCCACTTCGCTCAGGTGCAGGTCGACAAAATTCACCTTCCCCTGGTTGATTTTTTGCCGCAGGCCGGAGGCGGTCTGATACGGCGCGCGCCACGAGACGGCATCGGCCGCCGAGAGCGCATCATCGGCGGCAGCGCTGATGGAGGCGCCGGTCAGCAGGCGGATCTGGAATGGCTGCTGCGCCTGATGTAATTCACCGGCGCGGCGAGCGATGGCCGCGGGCAGCGCTTTAGGCGAACCGGCGGGCGTGAACCCGCTGAACGCCACCATCTGGTCATGCTGGATAATCTCCGCCGCTTCATCGGCGCTCATCCGTTTCATTTTGCACTCCTTAACCCGGCGTGATTAATGGCCGACGAACTCAGGTTTACGTTTTTCCATAAACGCGCTCATGCCTTCCTGATAATCCTCGCTGTCGTAGACGGCGCGGCGCATCCCCTGAATACGTTCGAATTCATCGGAATTCATGGTGTGCGCTTCGCCAAGCACGCGCAGCTCTTCCTTAATGACCGCAATCGCCAGCGGCGCCTTCTCGGAGATGTGGTGCGCCATCTGTAAGGTAAAATCCTCCAGTTCGTCGGCGTCCACCACATGATTGAGAATACCGACCGCCAGCGCGCGCTGGGCGGTAATCGGCAGGGCGGTGAAAATCAGCTCTTTGACGATGTGAAAACCGGCGTCGCGGGTCAGGTTGTGAATGCCGACCAGATTGTAGGGCACGCCGAGATTCACCGGCGTCATGGAGAAAGTGGACGTGCTGGCGGCGATGATCAGATCGGAACTCATGATCATCTCAAACGCGCCGCCCCAGACGCTTCCTTCGACCATGGAGATCACCGGTTTCGGATATTTTTGGATCATGCGGGTGATCTGACGCAGCGGATCGTCATAGGAGAGAGGATCGCGGCGCCCACCGGGCAGTTCATGGATATCATGGCCGGCGGAGAAGACTTTTGCGCCCCCGGGCGCGCGTAAAATAACGCAGCGTATTTCCGGCCGGTTGAGGTCGCTCAGCGCCTGCATCAGATCGTCGATGAACACCTTGCTTAAGGCGTTGAGCTTGCGGCTATAGTTGAACTCAATGACCGCAACCTTCCGGATAATTTCGACATTAACATATTGATAAGACATAAATATCCTTTTACGCAAAGTAATGATTCTGAAGGAATTCGCTAATCTGCCGCAGGCCGGTGCGCGGCGAGAGGCCGTTGTTTTTCACCGCCTGTAGCGTTTGCTGGAAGTAGCGCTCGAAGTCGGTTCGGGCAAACAGCAGGTGCAGCGCCTCGGTTTCGGTCTGCTTTTGCAGCCACTCCAGCGCCTGGCGCTGGCGCAGTTTTTCAAGATCGCCGCTGTCAGTCAGGGTTGTTTTGAAATCCAGAACAGCGAGCCAGATGGCTTCGATGCCGCGCCGCTCCAGCGCGCTACAGCTCAAAACGCGCGGCTGCCACGCGGCGTGCTTGCGGCGCAGAATATGCAGGGCGGATTCATACATATGCCGGGTGATGGCGACGCTGGCGCGGTTCTCGCCATCATCCTTATTGATGACGACGATATCCGCCATCTCCATGATCCCTTTCTTGATGCCCTGCAGATCGTCACCGCCGCCGGCGATCTGCAGCGAGATAAAGCAGTCCACCAGGCGGGAGACCTCCGTTTCCGACTGGCCGACGCCGACGGTTTCGACAATCACCACGTCGTAGCCCGCCGCTTCGCACAGCAGTATCAGCTCCCGCGCGCGCAGGCTGGTGCCGCCGAGATGGCCGCTGGAGGGCACCGGGCGGATAAAGGCCGAATCCGATCGCGCCAGGTCGATCATGCGAGTTTTGTCGCCAAGGATGCTGCCGCCGCTGACCGGGCTGCTCGGATCGACCGCGATCACCGCAACCCGCAGGCCATGGCGAATCAGCAGCATGCCGAAGGCTTCCAGAAAGGTACTCTTTCCGGCTCCCGGCGTGCCGGTGACGCCGAGGCGCAGGGCGTTGCCGGTGAAGGGCATAATCGCATCCAGCAGCTGGGCGCTCAGCGCCTGGTGGCGAGGATGCTGACTCTCTACCAGCGTCATGGCCTGGGCGAGCGTGGCCCGCTCGCCCAAACGTAATCGTCGGATGGCGTCGCTCAGGGTGGATGGGTTAATCATGATGCTGGCTAATCCTCGTCAGGACGTCGCGCACGCTCTCCAGCATCGGTGTGCCGGGGCCGTAAATGGCGGCCACGCCGCGCGCCTGCAGAAAGGCGTAATCCTGCGGCGGGATGACGCCGCCGGCGATGACGCAGATATCTTCCCGCCCCCATTTTTTCAGCGCGGCGACCAGCTCGGGGATCAGGGTTTTGTGGCCTGCCGCCAGCGATGAGGCGCCAACCACGTGCACGTCGTTTTCTATCGCCAGACGAGCAATCTCTTCCGGCGTGGAAAACATCGGGCTCAGGTCAACGTCGAAGCCGAGATCGGAATAGGCGCTGGCGATCACCTTGGCGCCGCGATCGTGGCCATCCTGGCCCATTTTGGCGATCAGAATGCGCGGGCGGCGGCCGTTATCCATCAGGAACCGTTCGGTTTGCGCAACGATGGCGTCAAATTCGCCGGCGGCTGTGTCCGACTGATGGTAGCTTTGCGCAATCACGCCGGTGACGCACTGGCTGGGTACCAGATAGCGGTCAAACGCCGCCTCCAGCGCGTCGGAGATTTCCCCCAGGGTGGCGCGAACGCGAGCGGCGTTGATCGCGGCGGCCAGCAGATTTTCATGATGCTGCGCGGCGTGGGTGAGGGCGTTCAGCGCGGCTTTTACCGTCACATCGTCACGCTGAGCGCGGATTTTTTCCAGCGAGGCGATCTGCTCGTTGCGCACCTTGACGTTGTCGATCTCCAGCACCGCCGTTTCATCCTCTTTTTCCAGCTTGTACTTATTAACGCCGACGATGACGCGCTTGCCCTGATCGATCAGCGACTGTTCGCGGGCGGAGGCCTCTTCGATCATCCGTTTCGGCAGCCCGGCCTCGATCGCCTTAGCCATTCCGCCCGCCTCGGCGATCTGTTGAATAATGGCCCGCGCCTGCTTGACGATTTGATCGGTCAGCGACTCCACATAATACGATCCGGCCAGCGGATCCACGGTGCGGCAGATCTCCGACTCCTCCTGAATGATGATCTGCGTATTACGCGCGATGCGGGCGGAAAAGTCGGTGGGCAAGCCGAGCGCCTCGTCAAAGGCGTTGGTGTGCAGCGACTGGGTGCCGCCAAGCGTGGCGCCGAGGGCTTCGATGGTGGTACGGATCACGTTGTTATACGGATCCTGCTCGGTGAGGCTCCAGCCGGAGGTCTGGCAGTGGGTGCGCAGGGCTAAGGATTTCGGATTGGTGGCGCCGAAGCCGCTCACCGCTTCGCTCCACAGGTAGCGTGCGGCGCGCAGCATCGCAACGTTCATAAACAGATCCATGCCGATGCCGAAGAAAAACGACAGGCGCGGAGCGAAGTCGTCAATTTTCAGCCCGGCGCAGAGCGCGGCCTTGATATATTCGATACCGTCCGCCAGCGTAAAGGCGACCTGCTGCACGCAGTTAGCCCCCGCCTCACCCATGTGGTAGCCGCTGATGCTGATGGTGTTAAAGCGCGGCATGTAGTCCGAACACCAGGCAATGATGTCGGCGATAATGCGCATGGAGGGCTTCGGCGGATAAATGTAGGTGTTACGGCACAGGTACTCTTTCAGAATATCGTTCTGGATTGTCCCGGTGAGCTGCTCCGACGCAACCCCTTGTTCTTCCGCCGCGACGATATAAAACGCCATCACCGGTAGCACCGCGCCGTTCATGGTCATCGACACGGACATCTTATCCAGCGGGATCCGATCGAACAGAATTTTCATATCTTCGACGGTATCGATCGCCACGCCCGCTTTACCGACGTCGCCCGCCACGCGCGGGTTATCGGAGTCATAGCCCCGATGGGTCGCGAGGTCGAAGGCGACGGAAAGCCCTTTCTGCCCGGCGGCGAGGTTGCGGCGATAGAAGGCGTTGGACTCTTTGGCGGTAGAGAAACCGGCGTACTGGCGGATGGTCCACGGCTGTGCGGTGTACATGGTGGCGCGCGGGCCGCGAACGTAAGGCGGCAGGCCGGGCAGGGTGCCGGTCACTTCCAGATTATCAAGATCGGCTTCGGTATACAGCGGCTTAACGGCAATGCCCTCTGCCGTCTGTTTGACCAGGTCGTCGACGGTTTTTTCTCGCCGGCTAAGCTCTTTGTTGGCGAGCGTTTGCCACTCCTGCAACTCAGACATGTTGTGCTCCGTATTCGCAATAAAATGGGGTGTTGCGAATACGGTGAGCTTTTTCATCGGCCCTGTCGCCAGCAAAAAACAGCCATCGATGCGTCGTTTTTTGCCGGATAGAATGTTTTATTTTGTGATGTATTTCAAAGATATGAGAAGAGGATAGTGGGTCACACGGGCCGGATGACTCCGGCCTGCTTGCGGGGGTTAATCTTGCCTCAACACCTTGTGGCCGTAATCGATCAGCGCATCGGTCACCCGGCGCATCATGCGGCTTTCCGGCGCAAAACGGTGCCAGTAGAGCATCCGGCGCTGGAACAGGCCCGGCGTGAGGTTGATAAGCTCGCCGCTGTTCAGCTCTCTTTCAATTTGCAGATGCGGGATCATACAGCAGGTCGTTCCCTGGCGGGCCAGCTGCACGAAGGCTTCAGACGAGTTGACGATATGGCAGGGCACGCTGCCCGGCGGCAAATCGAAGTTCTGCTGCAAAAAGGCCTGATGCATATCATCGAGATGATCGAATGCCACCACCGGCGCTTTCAACAGCGCCGAGCGGGTCACCCCATTAGGGAAATAGCGTTGGGCAAACTCCTTCGAGGCGACGAACAGATAGTCGAGGGCGCCGAGCTGATCGACCAGGCAGCTTGGCAATGCCTGCGGCTGGATACTGACCGCACCGACCACTTCACCGCGGCGCAGGCGTTCCTGAGTCCGGGTCTCGTCTTCCACCTGCAGGTTCAGGCGAATCGGGGAGTCGGAAAGCACGCTTGAGAGCGCGGGCAGCAGCCAGGTGGCCAGACTGTCGGCGTTGACCGCCAGCGATAGCAGCAGCGGCGTGGAGCCGGTTTGCTCATCGCCCAGCCACTCCTCTTCCAGCAGCTCAACCTGACGCAGCAGGGCCAGCAGCTTTTGCCCCTGTTCGGTGGGACGCGGCGGTACGGTTCGCACCAGCAGCGGCTGTCCAAACATGTTTTCCAGCTGTTTGATGCGCTGAGAGACGGCGGACTGCGTAATACAAAGCTTCTGCGCGGCGCGCTCAAACCCTCGTTCCCTGATTACCGCGTCCAGCGCCTGTAGTGTTCTGTAGTCCGGTCGTTTCATTGCTCTGGCGTGCCCCCTAATACTTTTCGTTAACTCGCACTATGACATAAATTTGTTTTTGATGAAGATGAAAAATTGGCGACTGCGTTGTGTGATCGCCGTCGCAGGGACAATGGCACCCCGGATGTTCTATAATGCGCCACAGGAATTCACATCTCGGACCATAATCATGACGCAAGATGAACTGAAAAAAGCAGTAGGCTGGGCGGCATTGCAGTATGTACAACCGGGCACCATCGTTGGGGTCGGCACGGGCTCGACGGCGGCGCACTTTATTGATGCGCTGGGTACCATGAAAGGGCAGATTGAAGGAGCGGTTTCCAGCTCTGACGCCTCTACTGAAAAACTGAAAAGCCTCGGTATTACGGTTTTTGATCTGAACAGCGTTGACCGTCTTGGTATTTATGTGGACGGCGCTGATGAAATCAACGGCCATATGCAGATGATCAAGGGCGGCGGCGCCGCGCTGACGCGCGAGAAAATTATCGCCTCGGTCGCCGATAAATTTATCTGCATCGCCGATGCTTCCAAGCAGGTGGATATTTTAGGTAAATTCCCGCTGCCGGTAGAGGTGATTCCGATGGCGCGCAGCGCCGTAGCGCGTCAGCTGGTTAAGCTGGGCGGCCGTCCGGAGTATCGCCAGGGCGTCGTGACCGATAACGGTAACGTGATCCTCGATGTGTTTGGTCTGGAAATTCTGGACGCTATTGCGCTGGAAAATACCATTAACGGTATTCCGGGCGTCGTGACCGTCGGCCTGTTTGCGAATCGCGGTGCGGACGTCGCGCTGATTGGTACCGCTGATGGTGTAAAAACTATCACTAAATAGTCTGATCCGAGGGAGCGAATCGCTCCCTCGCAAATATTTTTTCTCCAGGCCTATTTTGGTGACTTCTGTCACATTTATGCGCCTTGTCTCAGTAACAATCTACCTTTCTTTTACTTTCTGGTGTTTTGTCCTGCTATTTCCCGCTGATTGATATTTCTTCAGGATGCCGACGCAAACGTTCATATTGCCGCAATAGTTTTTTTTGATATGTTGCTGGGAAGAACTTTCGTTCCGCACGACATCAGTTAAGACAAAAACAGGACGGGGAAATGGCTAAGGTATCACTGGAAAAAGACAAGATTAAATTTCTGCTGGTTGAAGGTGTGCACCAAAAAGCGGTGGACAGCCTCCGCGCAGCGGGCTACACCAATATCGAATTTCATAAAGGCGCGCTGGATAGCGAAGAGCTGAAAGCGTCCATCCGTGATGCCCATTTCATCGGCCTGCGTTCCCGTACTCATCTGACGGAAGAGATCTTCGCGGCGGCGGAGAAGCTGGTCGCGGTCGGCTGCTTCTGTATCGGCACCAACCAGGTTGATTTAAACGCGGCGGCAAAACGCGGTATCCCGGTGTTTAACGCCCCGTTCTCCAATACCCGTTCCGTTGCTGAACTGGTAATCGGCGAGCTGCTGCTTATGCTGCGCGGCGTACCGGCGGCAAACGCTAAAGCGCACCGCGGCGTATGGAACAAGCTGGCGGTCGGCAGCTTTGAAGCGCGCGGTAAAAAGCTGGGTATCATCGGCTATGGTCATATCGGCACGCAGCTGGGGATTCTGGCTGAATCGCTGGGGATGCACGTCTATTTCTACGATATTGAAAGCAAGCTACCGTTAGGTAACGCCACTCAGGTTCAGCATCTTTCTGATTTGTTGAACATGAGCGATGTGGTGAGTCTGCACGTGCCGGAAAACGCCTCGACGAAGAACATGATCGGCGCGGAAGAGCTGGCGCTGATGAAGCCCGGCGCTCTGCTGATCAACGCCTCTCGCGGCACCGTGGTGGATATCCCGGCGCTGTGCGATGCGCTGGCGAGCAAACACCTGGCGGGCGCGGCGATCGACGTATTCCCGACCGAGCCGGCCACCAACAGCGATCCGTTCAACTCTCCGCTGTGCGAGTTCGACAACGTTATCCTGACCCCGCACATTGGCGGCTCAACTCAGGAAGCGCAGGAGAACATCGGCCTGGAAGTGGCGGGCAAGCTGGCGAAATACTCGGATAACGGTTCAACGCTCTCCGCGGTTAACTTCCCGGAAGTGTCTCTGCCGCTGCACGGTGGGCGCCGTCTGCTGCATATCCATGAAAACCGTCCGGGCGTACTGACCGCGCTTAACCAGATTTTCGCGGCCCAGGGCATTAACATCGCGGCGCAGTATCTGCAGACCACTCCGCAGATGGGCTACGTGGTGATTGATATCGAAGCCGAAGAAGATGTGGCGCAGGCTGCGCTGCAGGCGATGAAGGCTATTCCTGGCACCATCCGCGCCCGTCTGCTGTTCTAACGCCTTTTTTACCAGCGGGCAGGTCATCGACCTGCCCCTTTTCTCCTGATTGCCCCTCCCTGCAACTTTCCGTTGTCCTCCAGATGCTTTGCGAGTCTTGCCGCAAACGGTGATTAAAACCGTCAGATGTCGTTGTGCCTGAAAGAAAGGGATTTACGATAAAGACTCAGCGTGGGGCTGAAACGGGAAAGCCCCTACCGAAGCAGGGGCTTTAAAAAGGAAAGGGACGATGATGAGACTCTTCATCATGCTGCTTATCCTGTTAATCATCGCCTACCCAGCATATTAACAGAGAGGAAGCAGGAGGGAGGTTCGCCTCCCTCACCCTTTACCCAAATTTAGGTGAAAAAAACAGCAATGTCAATTGTTCGGACATTCTACCAGAGCCAGGTTTTTGACGGCGTGATGACCGCAGGCAGCGGGATATCCCACTGCTCCGTCGGCAGCGCGTCGACCTGCTGGCAATCATGGGCGTAGCCGACCGGCTGCAGGCGATGCTGCCGCCAGTTTTGCAGCGTCCGGTCGTAAAATCCGCCGCCCATTCCCAGACGCTGTCCGGCGGCATCAAACGCGACCAGCGGCGTAACCAGTACATCCAGCTGGCTAAGCGGGAGAACATCGCGCACGTCGAGCTTCGGTTCGCGGATTTTCAGGCGATTCACCACCAGAACGCTGCTCGGGTGGTAGTGGAGAAACAGAAGATTGCCGGGGCTGAACGGATGCAGCACGGGGAGATACACCCGTTTGCCCGCCCGCCAGAGCTGATCAATCAGCGGCCGCGTATCCAGCTCGCCATCAAACGACAGAAATACCGCGACCGTATGCGCGAGCAGAACCGGCGGGTACGCCATCATTCTGTCCGCCGCCAGGAGGGCGAACTGCGTTTGCTGCTCCGGCGTTAACGCGCGTCGGCGCAGGCGGATCTGCTGGCGAATTTGCTGTCTGGTATAGGGGGGATCTGACAGTAGAGTCATACCTGAGTCTCATCGGTAAGCAAACGATACAAACAGGCGTAGTTTAATACACGACGGCAAAAGCCGAAAATTAACTTAGAGGGGATGAAACGAAAAAGGAAGGGAATCTCCGAGATGCCGCCGCAGGCTGTAACCCTTGAACCCTTGGTTCAAGGTGAATGTGTCGTCACAGTTTTAAGGCTTCTCGGACGGGCCGAGCATGCTCACCAACCGTGGAGCGCCACATTCTTGTGGTATGAAATATCGGCTCAGGGGACTGGCCCGCTTGCAAACATCTCAGAGAAATTTTGTTCTTGCGATTACTCTAACACAGTTAAATGCAAAGTGTTATTCAAACTTCTGCCCGGGTCTTTCGCTTATGCGACCTTGCTCAAGCAACGCTTGTTCGATGGTCTGCTGAAGCATCCGAATACGCTGCTCCATGCTGGCGGCGTAGTCGCGGGTTTTCGCTTTTTCCTGAGTCAACTCATAGCTGATGTTCAACGCGGCGATGAAGACCAGCTGCTCAGTATTTGTGACTCTAGTGCGTTCTTTTAAATCTTGCAACCGCTGATTCAGGTCGTCAGCTGCCTGGTTTAAGGCATCCCTTTGTTCAGGCGGGCAATTCACTCGTAGTGAACGGCCAAAAATTTGGAGATCTACGGGTTGTGCAGACATGCCACCTTCCTGCTGATTGACTGCGCGGCCTTCACGCCCTGGGAGGGTCTGCGAAGGGGCGACACTATAGCTACCCTGGTTTTAAGATACAAGCCCTATTCTGGTTCACCAGGGTCCAAAGTGGTAGCATATCATGAATATTCCTCCCAACGATGACGAATGCGCATGTCTATACAGAACGAAATGCCTGGCTACAACGCTGTAGACCAGTTACTGAACCAACAAGGGGTGGGATTAACCCCTGCCGAAATGCACGGTTTGATCAGCGGGATCCTGTGCGGCGGCAACAAAGACAGCAGCTGGCAGCCGTTGGTGCACGATCTGACCAACGAAGGTCTGGCCTTTGGTCACGAGCTGGCGCAGGCGCTGCGTAACATGCATTCCGCCACTAGCGATTCGCTGGAGGATGACGGTTTCTTATTCCAGCTCTACCTGCCGGATGGCGACGAGGTGAGCGTGTTCGATCGCGCCGATGCGCTGGCGGGTTGGGTAAACCATTTCCTGCTGGGGCTGGGCGTGACGCAGCCCAAGCTGGATAAAGTCAAAGACGAAACCGGCGAAGCTATCGACGACCTGCGCAATATTGCTCAGCTTGGGTATGACGAAGACGAGGATCAGGAAGAGCTCGAAATGTCTCTGGAGGAGATTATCGAATACGTACGCGTTGCCGCGCTACTGTGTCACGACACCTTCTCTCTTCAGAAACCCACTGCGCCGGAAGTGCAAAAGCCGACGCTACATTAATTATTCATTAAATCGTTCAGGGGGCGTCATGACTCAGCAGGAATTTCTCTCTCGTCGCCAGGCTCTACTGGCGCAGATGCAGCCGGGCAGCGCAGCGCTTATTTTCGCCGCGCCGGAAGCGGTACGCAGCGCAGATTCGGAATATCCCTACCGCCAGAGCAGCGACTTTTGGTACTTCACCGGCTTTAATGAGCCCGAAGCGCTGCTGGTATTGATTAAAAGCGATGAGACGCATAACCACAGCGTGTTGTTTAACCGCGTGCGCGATCTGACCGCTGAAATCTGGTTTGGCCGCCGCCTTGGGCAGGAAGCTGCCCCCGCGAAGCTGGGCGTCGATCGCGCGCTGGCGTTTAGTGAAATTAATCAGCAGCTGTTCCAGCTCCTTAACGGCCTCGACGCTATCTACTTTGCGCAAGGCGAATATGCCTACGCCGACGAAATTGTGTTTAACGCGCTGGAAAAACTGCGCAAAGGCGTGCGGCAGAATCTGCAGGCGCCGAACTCGGTCATTGACTGGCGGCCGATGGTGCATGAGATGCGCCTGTTTAAGTCGCCAGAAGAGCTGGCGGTGATGCGCCGCGCAGGTGAGATTTCCGCGCTGGCCCACACCCGCGCTATGGAAAAATGCCGTCCTGGAATGTTCGAATATCATCTGGAAGGCGAGATCCTCCATGAGTTCAACCGTCACGGCGCGCGCTTCCCTTCTTATAACACTATCGTGGGCGGCGGCGAAAATGGCTGCATCCTGCACTACACCGAAAACGAATGCGAGCTGCGCGACGGCGATCTGGTGTTGATTGACGCAGGCTGCGAATACCGCGGCTACGCGGGCGATATCACCCGAACCTTCCCGGTTAACGGCAAGTTCAGCCCGGCGCAGCGCGATATTTACGACATCGTCCTTGAATCTCTGGAAACCTCACTGAAGCTCTATCGCCCCGGAACCTCGATCAACGAGGTTAACCAGCAGGTGGTGCGGATTATGATTACCGGCCTCGTGCGCCTGGGGATCCTGAAAGGCGAAATTGATGAGCTGATTGCTAATAACGCCCATCGTCCTTTCTTTATGCATGGCCTGAGCCACTGGCTGGGGCTCGACGTGCATGATGTCGGCAGCTATGACGTTGAACGTTCGCGTATTCTCGAACCGGGAATGGTGCTGACCGTTGAGCCCGGGCTGTATATCGCCACGGATGCTGACGTTCCGGCCCAGTACCGCGGCATTGGCATTCGTATTGAAGACGACATTGTCATTACCGAGGACGGCAACGAGAACCTCACCGCCGGGGTAGTGAAAAAGGCTGATGATATTGAGGCGCTGATGGCGGCGGCGCGCCAGCTATGAGCGTCCTGATCGTTGGCGGCGGAATGACCGGCGCGACGCTGGCGTTAGCGATATCTCGCTTAACCGGCGGTAAGCTGCCGGTGCATCTGGTTGAAGCATCCGCGCCGGAGTCCGCGCAGCATCCGGGCTTCGACGCGCGCGCCATCGCCCTGGCCGCCGGTACCTGCCAGCAGCTGGCGCGCGTGGATATCTGGCAAGAGATAGCCGACTGCGCCACGGCCATTCGGCGCGTGCACGTTAGCGATCGCGGCCATGCGGGGTTTGTCACCCTCGAGGCTGAGGACTATGGGCTGGCGGCGCTGGGTCAGGTGGTTGAGCTGCACGATGTCGGCCAGCGCCTGTTTGCGCAACTGCGTAAAGCGCCGGGCGTGACGCTGCACTGCCCGGCTAGGGTAGAAAATGTCAGCCGCAGCGAAGAGAGCGTGAGCCTGCAGCTGGATAACGGCGAAACGCTCCGCGGTAAGCTGCTGGTTGCCGCCGACGGTTCGCGCTCCACTCTGGGAGCCCGCTGCGGTATCAGCTGGCAGCAGCAACCCTATGAACAGCTGGCGATTATCGCTAACGTTAGTACCGCTCAGCCGCATAACGGGCGCGCATTTGAACGCTTTACCCCACACGGCCCGCTGGCGATGCTGCCCATGTCGCAGGGCCGCTGCTCGCTGGTGTGGTGTCATTCGCAGTCGCGGCACGAAGAGGTTCTGAGCTGGTCGGATGAACGCTTCTGTCATGAACTTCAGCAGGCGTTTGGCTGGCGTCTTGGCCGGATCGTCCAGGCCGGAAAGCGCAGCGTCTATCCGCTGTCGCTGACCTCGGCTGCCCGCACGGTTGCGCATCGGCTGGCATTGGTCGGCAACGCGGCGCAAACGCTGCATCCTATCGCCGGACAGGGGTTTAACCTCGGTCTGCGGGACGTGATGAGCCTGGCGGAAATGCTGGCGCAGGCGCATGCTGACGAAGAGGATCCGGGTAGCTATTCGCTTTTAAGTCGCTATCAGGCCAGGCGCGCCGAAGATAAGGCCGCCACTATCGGCGTCACCGACGGGCTGGTGCATCTGTTTGCCAATCGCTGGGCGCCGCTGGTGGCGGGGCGCAACCTGGGCCTGATGGCGATGGAATTATTTACCCCGGCGCGCGATGCGCTGGCGCAGCGTACCCTCGGTTGGGTTCCCCGTTAAGGAGTGAAACGTGCAAAGTGTTGATGTCGCTATTGTTGGCGGTGGAATGGTGGGGCTGGCGGTTGCCTGCGGTTTACAGGGCAGCGGGCTGCGCGTTGCGGTGCTGGAACAGGCCGCGCCTCAGCCTTTGAGCGAGGATGCGCCGCCGGCGCTGCGGGTGTCGGCGATTAACGCCGCCAGCGAGAAGCTGCTGAACAAACTGGGCGTCTGGCAGGATATTATCGCCCAGCGCGCCAGCTGCTACCACGGTATGGAGGTGTGGGACAAAGACAGTTTTGGCCGCATCAGCTTTGATGACCAGAGCATGGGCTTTAGCCACCTTGGGCACATTATTGAAAACGCCGTGGTGCATCATGCTCTGTGGCAAAAAGCGCAGCGCTGCGCGGACGTCACCCTGCTGGCTCCGGCGCAGCTGCAGCAGGTCGCGTGGGGAGAGAATGAGGCCTTTCTTAGCCTGCAGGACGGCGGCATGTTAACCGCCCGGCTGGTGGTTGGCGCCGATGGGGCCAATTCGTGGCTGCGCAACAAAGCCGATATTCCGCTGACCTATTGGGATTATCACCATCATGCGCTGGTTGCCACTATTCGCACCGAAGAGCCGCACGAAGCGGTGGCGCGTCAGGCGTTCCACGGCGAAGGGATCCTCGCGTTCCTGCCGCTGAGCGATCCGCACCTTTGCTCTATCGTCTGGTCGCTCTCTCCTGAAGAGGCGGAGCGGATGCGGGCGGCGGACGATGCCGCTTTCAACCAGGCGCTGAATATTGCTTTCGATAACCGCCTGGGTTTGTGCGCCGTGGAGAGCGAGCGTCAGGTTTTCCCGCTGACTGGCCGCTACGCGCGGCAGTTTGCCGCCCATCGTCTGGCGCTGGTTGGCGATGCCGCCCATACCATTCATCCGCTGGCCGGGCAGGGCGTCAATCTTGGCTTTATGGATGCTGCTGAGCTGATCGAGGAGCTCAAACGCCTGCATGCGCAGGGCAAGGATATCGGTCAGCATCTGTATCTGCGTCGCTATGAGCGCAGCCGCAAGCATAGCGCCGCGGTGATGCTGGCGGGGATGCAGGGCTTTCGCGACATGTTCTCCGGCAGCCATCCTGCGAAAAAACTGCTGCGCGATATCGGCCTTAAGCTGGCGGATACATTGCCCGGCGTGAAGCCGCAGCTTATTCGTCAGGCGATGGGGTTCCACGACCTGCCTGCCTGGTTACGTTAAGTCCATCACACTTCTCTCACCCGGCCTCGCGCCGGGTTTTCTCCTCTCATTTGAAATAATCTAATTTCACCTCGTTTTTCGCATTAGTTTTATTAATGTTACCTTTTTTTTGTTATAGAAATTAGGCTCGTCATTTCGCATAAAATATCATCATGCGCTGCTTTTTTACCTTATTTGTTTAATTTTATGCGGCTTAACTCGCTTTATTGTAGCTAAAAACTCTATAGGCTCTTCGGCTGATTTTAGTCATAAGCTAATGTGATGTCCTGACCGGGCTTATGGTTTAGTGCGGATATCGGTGGTAAGTTCAGGCCAAAGAGAACGTTTGCGTCGGCGTCCGTTAGCGATGCCGGCGGCGTTTTTCGCGGCGCAAAAACGCCAAAAATAGTGGCTGGTTCCGTTTTATTCGATGAGGAAAAGATGGCTCAACAGACTCCGTTGTTTGAACAACACACGCTATGCGGCGCGCGCATGGTGGATTTCCATGGCTGGATGATGCCGCTGCATTACGGATCCCAGATTGATGAGCATCATGCGGTGCGCGGCGATGCCGGAATGTTCGATGTGTCGCACATGACCATCGTCGATTTCCACGGCAGCCGAATCCGCGAGTTTCTGCGCTATTTGCTGGCTAACGACGTAGCGAAGCTCACCGTGCCAGGCAAAGCGCTCTATAGCGGCATGCTGACCGCCTCCGGCGGCGTCATTGATGACCTGATTGTTTATTTCCTTTCTGAAGACTATTTCCGCCTCGTTGTTAACTCCGCCACCCGTGAAAAAGATCTCGCCTGGATCGCCCAGCAGTCTGAATCTTATGGTCTTGAAATAACCGTGCGCGACGATCTTTCCCTGATCGCAGTCCAGGGTCCCAGGGCGAAAGAGAAAGCGGCGACGCTGTTTACCGACGCGCAGCGTCAGGCCGTGGAAGGCATGAAGCCTTTCTTTGGCGTGCAGGCGGGCGATCTGTTTATTGCGACCACCGGCTATACCGGCGAAGCGGGTTATGAAATCGCGCTGCCGAACGAGCAGGCGGTAGATTTCTGGCGCGGCCTGCTCGATGCGGGCGTTAAGCCATGCGGCCTCGGCGCGCGCGATACGCTGCGCCTGGAAGCGGGCATGAACCTTTACGGCCAGGAGATGGACGAAGGCGTCTCTCCGCTGGCGGCTAATATGGGCTGGACCATTGCCTGGGAACCGACTGACCGTGACTTCATCGGGCGTGAAGCGCTGGAAATGCAGCGCGAAAAGGGCACCGAGCAGCTGGTGGGCCTGGTCATGACCGAGAAAGGCGTTCTGCGTGGCGGCCTGCCGGTGCGCTTTAGCGATGCCGACGGCAATCAGAAAGAAGGCATTATCACCAGCGGCACCTTCTCCCCGACGCTGGGCTACAGTATTGCGTTAGCGCGCGTACCGGAAGGCATCGGTGAAACCGCCGTAGTGCAGATTCGCAACCGCGAAATGCCGGTCAAAGTGACTAAACCTGTTTTTGTACGCAACGGCAAAGCCGTGGTGTGATTTCCCTTTTGGAGATGAATTGATGAGCAACGTACCAGCAGAACTGAAATACAGCAAAGAACACGAATGGCTGCGTAAAGAAGCGGACGGCACTTATACCGTTGGTATCACCGAGCACGCGCAAGAGCTGCTTGGCGATATGGTTTTCGTCGACCTGCCGGAAGTGGGCGCCGCCGTTGAAGCGGGCGCAGACTGCGCGGTTGCCGAATCCGTCAAAGCGGCTTCCGATATCTACGCGCCGATCAGCGGCGAAATCGTTGCCGTCAATGACGAGCTGAACGACTCCCCTGAGCTGGTCAACAGCGAGCCGTACGCCGGCGGCTGGATCTTTAAAATCAAAGCCAGCGACGAAGCTCAGATTGACGCGCTGCTGGATGCGACCGCATATGAAGCTCTGTTAGAAGACGAATAAATACGCTTCATCCTTCACGCTGCAGGGGCGTTGGCTTCCTGCAACGCCAATGATTTTGCGTATTCTGGCCCGGCAAGCATCAGCGCTCGCCGGGCAAACCAGTCAGACAATCACGATTCACCGCACGTTCAGGAACCATCGCTCATGACCCAGACTTTAGGCCAGCTTGAAAACCGTGACGCCTTTATTGAACGTCACATCGGCCCGGACGCCCTGCAGCAGCAGGAGATGCTGAAAACCGTTGGCGCCGATTCGCTTAACGCCCTGATTGGCCAGATTGTGCCGCAGGATATCCAGCTGGCGACGCCGCCGCAGGTGGGCGAGGCAACCACGGAATTCGCCGCGCTGGCGGAACTGAAAGCGATCGCCGGTCGTAACAAGCGCTTCAAGTCGTACATTGGCATGGGCTACACCGCCGTGCAGCTGCCGCCGGTGATTCAGCGCAACATGCTGGAAAATCCGGGCTGGTATACCGCCTATACGCCTTATCAGCCGGAGGTTTCTCAGGGCCGTCTGGAATCGCTGCTGAACTTCCAGCAGGTGACCCTCGACCTGACCGGTCTCGATATCGCCTCAGCCTCGCTGCTGGACGAAGCTACCGCCGCCGCGGAAGCGATGGCGATGGCCAAACGCGTAAGCAAACTGAAAAACGCCAACCGTTTCTTCGTCGCCGCCGACGTTCACCCGCAGACCCTGGACGTAGTGCGCACTCGCGCGGAGACCTTCGGTTTCGATGTGATTGTCGATGATGCGGAAAAAGCGCTCGACCATCAGGACGTCTTCGGCGTACTGCTGCAGCAGGTGGGCACCACCGGCGAGGTTCATGATTACAGCAAACTGATTGCTGACCTGAAAGCGCGCAAAGTGATTGTCAGCGTCGCCGCCGATTTTATGGCGCTGGTTCTGCTGACCGCACCGGGTAAGCAGGGCGCGGACATCGTTTTTGGCTCCGCCCAGCGCTTTGGCGTACCGATGGGCTACGGCGGCCCGCACGCGGCTTTCTTTGCCGCCAAAGATGAATTCAAACGCTCCATGCCGGGCCGTATTATCGGCGTATCGAAAGATGCGGCGGGCAATACCGCGCTGCGCATGGCGATGCAGACGCGCGAGCAGCATATTCGCCGCGAGAAAGCGAACTCCAATATCTGTACTTCTCAGGTGCTGCTGGCCAACATTGCCAGCCTGTACGCGGTATTCCACGGTCCGGCTGGCCTGAAGCGTATCGCCAGCCGTATTCACCGTCTGACCGATATTCTGGCCGATGGTCTGCAGAAAAAAGGCCTTAAGCTCCGCCATGCGCACTACTTCGATACCCTGTGCGTTGAGGTTGCCGATAAAGCCGCTGTGCTGGCGCGGGCGGAAGCGCTGCGCATTAACCTGCGCAGCGATATTCATCATGCCGTCGGGATCACCCTTGACGAAGCCACCACGCGTGAAGACGTCCTGAACCTGTTCCGCGCCATCCTTGGCGACGATCATGGCCTGGATATCGACACCCTGGATAAAGACGTGGCCCTCGATAGCCGCTCGATCCCTGCCAGCATGCTGCGCGACGATGCGATCCTTACTCATCCGGTGTTTAACCGCTACCACAGCGAAACCGAGATGATGCGCTATATGCACGCGCTGGAGCGTAAGGATCTGGCGTTGAACCAGGCGATGATCCCGCTGGGCTCCTGCACCATGAAGCTGAATGCCGCCGCCGAGATGATCCCGATCACCTGGCCGGAATTCGCCGAACTGCATCCGTTCTGTCCGGTCGATCAGGCTGAAGGCTATCATCAGATGATCGCTCAGCTCTCCGACTGGCTGGTTAAGCTGACCGGCTACGATGCGGTCTGCATGCAGCCGAACTCCGGCGCGCAGGGCGAATACGCGGGCCTGCTGGCGATTCGTCATTACCACGAAAGCCGCAACGAGGGGCATCGCGATATCTGCCTGATCCCAAGCTCCGCTCACGGCACCAACCCGGCTTCCGCGCAGATGGCGGGAATGCAGGTGGTGGTGGTGGCCTGCGATAAAAACGGCAATATCGATCTTGCTGACCTGCGGGCGAAAGCCGAGCAGCATGCGGCGAACCTCTCCTGCATCATGGTGACCTATCCGTCCACCCACGGCGTTTACGAAGAGACCATTCGCGAAGTGTGCGAAGTGGTGCATCAGTTTGGCGGCCAGGTTTACCTCGATGGCGCGAACATGAACGCCCAGGTCGGCATTACCTCTCCGGGCTTTATCGGCGCGGACGTCTCGCACCTTAACCTGCATAAGACCTTCTGTATTCCGCACGGCGGCGGCGGCCCGGGTATGGGGCCGATTGGCGTGAAATCGCACCTGGCGCAGTTTGTGCCGGGCCACAGCGTGGTGCAAATTGAAGGCATGCTGACCCGCCAGGGCGCGGTTTCCGCCGCGCCGTTCGGCAGCGCCTCCATCCTGCCAATCAGCTGGATGTATATCCGAATGATGGGCGCAGAAGGGCTGAAACAGGCGAGCCAGATGGCGATTCTGAACGCCAACTACATCGCTACCCGTTTGAAAGACGCGTTTCCGGTGCTGTATACCGGCCGCGACGGTCGCGTGGCGCACGAATGCATTCTGGATATTCGTCCGCTGAAAGAAGAGACCGGCATCAGCGAGCTGGATATTGCTAAGCGACTGATTGATTTTGGTTTCCATGCTCCAACCATGTCCTTCCCGGTCGCCGGTACGCTGATGGTTGAACCGACCGAATCGGAAAGCAAAGTGGAGCTGGACCGCTTTATCGATGCGATGCTGGCGATTCGCGGCGAGATCGACCGCGTGAAAGCCGGCGAGTGGCCGCTGGAGGATAACCCGCTGGTGAACGCGCCGCATACCCAGGGTGAACTGGTGAGCGCGTGGAACCATCCGTACGCCCGCGAACTGGCGGTCTTCCCGGCAGGGCTGAACAACAAATACTGGCCGACCGTTAAGCGTCTGGACGATGTTTACGGCGACCGTAACCTGTTCTGCTCCTGCGTACCGATGAGCGAATACCAGTAATCTGCTGATTAGACTATCTTTTAAAGGCGCTGCGGCGCCTTTATATTTTGGGAGAATGGTATGACGATAGCATTGGTGACGGGCGGCAGCCGGGGAATAGGTAAAGCGACGGCGCTGCTGCTGGCGCAGGAAGGCTATACCGTGGCGGTGAATTACCACCAGAATAGCGCCGCGGCGACCGGCGTGGTGAACGAGATTATCGCCAGCGGCGGCAAAGCCGTTGCGTTACGGGCGGACGTCAGCGATGAAGCGCAGGTGATGGCGATGTTTGCCTCGATCGACCGTCTCGGCGAACCGCTCTCCGCGCTGGTCAATAACGCCGGGATTTTATTTACTCAGGGGACGATTGAAAGCCTTAGCGCCGACCGGATTAACCGGGTGCTGGCCACCAATGTGACCGGTTACTTCCTCTGCTGCCGGGAGGCGGTAAAGCGGATGTCGCACAAGCACGGCGGTAAGGGTGGGGCGATTGTGAATGTGTCGTCCGCGGCATCGCGCCTCGGGGCGCCGGGGGAGTATGTGGATTACGCCGCGTCGAAAGGCGCGGTTGATACCCTGACCACCGGCCTGTCGCTGGAAGTGGCGGCGCAGGGGATTCGGGTCAACGGCGTGCGCCCCGGCTTAATCTATACCGATATGCACGCCAGCGGCGGTGAGCCCGGGCGCGTGGATCGCGTCAAGTCGATGCTGCCGATGCGGCGCGGCGGGCAGCCGGAGGAGGTGGCTCAGGCCATCGTCTGGCTGCTAAGCGATAAGGCTTCCTACGTTACCGGCAGCTTCCTCGAGCTGGCGGGCGGGAAGTAATCCGTAAATCTTTCCCGGAGGCGGCGCTGCGCACCTGTCCGGGCTACCAGCCCGCAGACAACTGTGAACTTGTAGCCCGGTCAGCGCAGCGCCACCGGGAGTTTTGTGATCCATTACACTGTGGATTTCCGGGTTACCAGACCTTCAGACCG
Organism: Klebsiella sp. M5al; assembly: GCF_002090195.1. Lineage (NCBI taxonomy): Bacteria > Pseudomonadati > Pseudomonadota > Gammaproteobacteria > Enterobacterales > Enterobacteriaceae > Klebsiella > Klebsiella sp. M5al. The sequence goes on along the minus strand of NZ_CP020657.1, from coordinate 4,979,514 downwards.
CATCGACCCGTAGCTCAGCAAGCAGGGAAATTCCCTACGACGCCATCCACAGCCGCAGGCGCATCCCCCAGCCGCTGGTCCAGCCGGTGGTGACTGACTTCACCTCGCCGCGTGAGATAACGATAAGGGTCGGCGTGACCTGTACCTCCCACCGTTGGGATAGCTGACCGCTGGCGTCATTAATCGTCGGCAGCGCCGTTTTTTTATGCGCCAGCCAGCGCGTCAGGGTGGCGTTATCGCCCGAACGTAACGCTACCGTCATAACATTACCGCCATCGTCAGCCAACGCGGCCACCGATGGCGTGGTGTAACGACATACGCTGCACCAGGTGGCCCAGACGTACAGCAGCAAGGGGCGTTCGTGGCTCATGGCCGCCAGATCGACCGTTCGGCCATCAAGCGTTTGCAGCGGCGTGCTGGAGAAATTCTGCGGCAGCGCCGGTTTGCGCAGATAATCCACCGCCAGGCTGACGGCGGCAACGATCAGCAGCCATGTCAGGATCAGTCTAAAGACGTTTAGCATCATTTTTCTACATGGTGATGCGCCGGAAAAGCCGGCAGCGTGCGGCGTTGATTCGCGGAGTAAGCGTCAGCGACTCAACGATTGATGGGGTTTATCTTATCGGCTGAGCGCGCGTTAGCAACGCTAACGCTGTAAAGAAGTGTCTGTTTTGTGGGAAGTTTTACCCCCTTCCGACTGGAAAGGGGCAAGATGCTTACAATTTCTCGCCGTTGCTGGCGATAACGTCTTTGTACCAGTTAAAGCTCTTCTTGCGCGAGCGGGACATATCGCCGGTACCATCGTCATGTTTGTTGACGTAGATAAAGCCGTAGCGCTTGCTGTATTGACCGGTGGTGAAGGAGACGCAGTCGATGCAGCCCCACGGGGTATAGCCCATTAGCTCAACGCCGTCGTAAGTCACCGCTTTGATCATCTCTTCGACGTGAGCGCGCAGATAGTCGATGCGGTAGTCGTCGTTGATGCTGCCGTCTTCTTCGACTTTATCGTACGCGCCGAAGCCGTTTTCGACGATAAACAGCGGTTTCTGATAGCGCTCATACAGTTCGCACAGCGCATAGCGCAGGCCCACCGAGTCAATCTGCCAACCCCAATCGGACGCTTTAACGTGCGGGTTGGGCACGCTGCCCTCGAAGCCGGAAATTGCGTCGCCGCTGCCGCCTTCCGCTTTCACCGCGTTGGTCATGTAGTAGCTGAAGCCGAGATACGCGCAGGTGCCTTCGCGCAGGATTTGCGCATCGCCATCCTCCATTTTGATACTGAAGCCGCGGCGCTCCCACTCGTTCAGGACGTAGCTCGGGTAGTAGCCGCGCAGCTGGACGTCGGTAAAGACGTAGCGTTCACGCATCGATTCCTGGGCAAACATCACGTCTTCCGGCTTACAGGAGTACGGATAGAGAGGGACCATTGCCAGCATGCAGCCAACCTGCATCTGCGGATTGATTTGACGTGCCGCCTTCACCGCCAGCGCGCTGGCGACAAACTGATGATGCAGCACCTGGTACATGGTCTCTTCCGGGTTTTCATGCTCGGTATAGACCACGCCGGAGCAGCAGTAGCCAAACAGCGGCGCGCGCCAGTTACGCTGGTTATTGATCTCGTTAAAGGTCATCCAGTATTTCACTTTGTGCTTATAGCGCTCGAAGACCACTTCGGCGAAGCGCACAAAGAAATCGACCACTTTGCGGTTGGTCCAGCCGCCGTACTGCTGAACCAGATGCAGCGGCATCTCAAAGTGGGAGAGGGTGATTACCGGCTCGATGTTGTACTTCAGCAGTTCATCGAACATATCATCGTAGAATTTCAGCCCCTCTTCATTCGGCTGGCTTTCGTCGCCCAGCGGGAAAATGCGCGTCCAGGCGATGGAGGTGCGAAAGCACTTGAAGCCCATCTCGGCGAACAGCTTGATGTCTTCTTTGTAGCGGCCATGAAAGTCGATGGCTTCGTGGTTTGGATAGTACTTGCCCGGCTCTACCTGCTGGGTTATCTCGCGCGGCACGCCGTGCGCGCCGCCGGTAAGCACGTCGCAGATGCTCGGACCTTTACCGTCTTTATTCCAGCCGCCTTCAACCTGGTGCGCGGCGACGGCGCCGCCCCATAAAAAGTCTTTTGGTAAAGGAATTTTCTTCATCTTTGCTCATCTCGTCATAATTACTTGTTGGTTTCGAGTCTAACAAAGGCGATATAAATGTCACGATATAACAATTTGTCCTGGATGGAATTTGTTACATCGAAAAAACATCCTGTTATTTTCAGCGGAGTTTGCGCGCTAATTTACGCCCCAGCGTTTCCAGAATATAAATGACCGGGATCTGAGTGGTAATGTCGTAGACGCCGCCGATACGCGTTTGCGGAACATGCCAGGAGAGATTAAAGTCGGCAAGCTTTGCCAGCCGCGAGTGCTCGTGGCTGGTAATGGACATCACTTTACAGCGATGCAGGCTGAACTGGCTGGCAAAGCGCAGGATCTCTTCCGTTTCTCCGGAGACCGACAGTACAATAGCCAGCGCATTACGCGCCATATCATTGGTCACCGGGAAATAAGGATCGTCGATATGGTTGCTGAATTTTCCGACGTTAGAAAAGAAGCGTGCGCCATATTTTGCCAGCGCGCCGGAGGTGCCGGCGCCGACGAAAATAATACGTTCTGACGACAGAATAATATCGACCGCCTGCTCGAGCAGTTGGTCAAATTCATCGTTATTAACGCTTTTAAAAAAGCTCATTATTTCGCTGGCGCCGATATTTGCCTGTTGAGGCTCATTCTGCTCCAGATATAATTTAAAGCGTACGCGAAACTCCGAGTAGCCTTCGCACTGCAGCTTGCGGCAGAAGCGCAGGACGGTGGTCGTGGAGACTCCGGCCGCTTCCGCCAGCTCGCGGATGGTCATGTACATCACTTTGTCGCGATTTTTAATGACATAGTGATAGACCATCATCTCAAGATTATTGAGACTGGCGATAGCGGCGTGGGAGAAGATACTCACAGTGGCAAACTCACAATTCATAATGACCAGGACGGAATGATATCATGCAGCCAAATAACATAACCTTTTTTCAGCGTTTTCAGGACGACATCCTCGCCGGACGCAAAACCATTACCATCCGCGATGCTGCGGAATCGCACTTTAAAGCCGGCGATGTACTGCGCGTTGGTCGCTATGAAGATGACGGCTATTTTTGCACCATTCGCGTAGTCGCAACCTCGACGGTGACGCTGGATACGCTGAACGAACGGCACGCGCAGCAGGAGAATATGACCCTGCCGCAGCTGCGCGAAGTGATAGCGGAAATCTACCCTGAAGAAAAGCTCTTTTATGTTATTGAATTCGAAAGGCTTTAATAAAATAATGAACGACTGTAAGTTGAAATTTTAATTTAACTTATTGATTTTATTATATTCATAAATATTCATCCTTTTATTTTAGCTAACATGTGTTCACTGGAATCATTCTCAGTTAACCTAAGTGTGCTATTGAAAGCGTACTTGTTTTCGGAGTCAAATATGGTTCGCAAATCGTTAATCACGCAGGGATATTCTCTGGCAGAGGAAATTGCCAACAGCATCAGCCACGGGATTGGGCTGGTGTTCGGTATTGTCGGTCTGGTGCTGTTGCTAGTACAGGCGGTGGATAGTAACGCCGGCGCAACGGCCATCACCAGCTACAGCCTGTACGGCGGGAGCATGATTCTGCTGTTCCTCGCCTCTACGCTCTATCACGCCATTCCGCATCAGCGGGCAAAGCTGTGGCTGAAAAAATTCGACCACTGCGCGATCTACCTGCTGATTGCCGGGACCTATACGCCGTTTCTGCTGGTAGGGCTAAATTCGCCGCTGTCGCGCGGGTTGATGATCGTCATCTGGAGCCTGGCGCTGCTGGGGATCCTGTTTAAGCTGACGATTGCGCATCGTTTTAAGATCCTCTCTTTAGTGACCTACTTGACGATGGGCTGGCTGTCGCTGATTGTGGTTTATCAACTGGCGATTAAGCTGGCGGTGGGCGGCGTAACGCTGTTAGCCGTTGGCGGGATTATTTATTCGCTGGGGGTTATTTTCTACGTCTGCAAACGTATTCCATACAACCACGCTATCTGGCACGGTTTTGTCCTGGGCGGCAGCGTGTGCCACTTCCTGGCCATTTATTTGTACGTCGGGCAGGTTTAAATTTTGAGAAATCTCCCGGCTCGCGCTACGCTTAGCCGGGCTACAGGTTCACCGTCGTCTGCGGGCTGGTAGCCCGGACAGGCGAGTCGCGCCGCCTCCGGGGAGAAGGCGGGCGGGAATATCGCTTTAACGCTCTTCCAGCGTATACGGCAGCGGCTCGATGCTCAGGCTACCGGCATCGTCGCGCACGCGGAACACGCTGTCCGGTTCCATATCATTATTCATCACCACCTGCACCAGCAGACGGCCGTCGTCCAGCTGTACGGCGGCTAAAACGGTGCCGGTACGGCGCCAGTTGTCACCCATCTTCATTTCCAGGTCTTCCCCGGCTTCAGGCACGCGGCTGGCGGTCCCGGCCAGATACCACAGGGCGCGCTTGTTGGCACCGCGGAATTTAGCGCGGGCAACCATCTCCTGACCGGTATAGCAGCCTTTTTTGAAGCTGATGCCGCCCAGCGCCTGCAGGTTGGTGGCCTGCGGAATAAACTGCGCGCTGTTGGCGCTGTCGATGACCGGCAGACCGGCTTCAATATTCAGCGCCAGCCACTGCTGGCTATTGTTTAGCTGTGCTTCGCCGCGCAGCGCGTCGGTGATGCGGGTGGCGGTTGCCACATCGGTCACCAGCAGGAAGCGCTCGGCGGGATGCTCAAACCACAGCACGCTGGTGGCACCTTCGCTGACAACCTGTTTATCGGCATTCGGCAGCTCGTTAAACAGCGGCGTCAGCGCAGCGCGTGCCTGGAACCCGGCAACGCCCAGCAGCACGGATTCATCGTCGGCGGCGATGGTCACTTTAGAGAACACCGCATACTTTTTCAGTTCAGTCAGCTGCGCATCGCGCAGGCTGCGGCGCTCAATCCACGCAAAACCCTCGTTGCGACGGAAAACGCGCAGATTGCTCCACATCTTGCCCTTGGCGTCACAGTGCGCGGCAAGCAGATGCTGCTCGTCGGTCAGGTGGCTGACGTCAGCGGTGATCTGCCCCTGCAGATATTTCTCGCCATCCGGCCCGGTAATCGTCGCCAGCGCCCAGTCATCCAGCGTCATCAGCGTTAACGGCAGACGAGCGGAAGAGGAGGGCTGACGCGGAGGAAAAGGTGTAAAAGCCATAGTCATATCCTGAATAGCTTAACGCAGAGTGTGTGACTAATGGTAAAAGAGCTATGGTGCAATGCAAGCGCTTTTGCCAGGCCATTCGTGCCCTCAAAACTGGGCGCTAACGCGAACGAAATTATCAATAACCTGATTATTTTAGAGATTTCATGGAATAGCGCTCGTGAATCTTGATATTCCAGTGAAGTCAGCGGCGAAAACGGGTTAAACTAAGCAATATTTATAAGCAGGAAGTAAAACATGGATATTAACAATAAAGCTCGCATCCACTGGGCATGCCGCCGGGGAATGCGTGAACTCGATATCTCCATCATGCCGTTTTTTGAGCATGAGTACGATACGCTCAGTGATGACGATAAGCGGTTGTTCATCCGCCTGCTGGAAAATGACGATCCGGACCTGTTCAACTGGTTGATGAACCATGGCGAACCGGCTGATGCAGAACTGCAGCGGATGGTAAAATTAATTCAGACACGGAATCGGGAACGTGGTCCTGTGGCAATCTGATTTACGCATCTCGTGGCGAGCGCAATGGTTCTCACTGTTGATGCACGGCGTGGTGGCGGCGCTGGTGCTGGTGTTGCCCTGGCCGCTGAGCTATACCCCGCTGTGGCTGATACTGCTGTCGCTGGTGGTGTTCGACTGCGTGCGCAGCCAGCGGCGGATCCATGCCAGACAGGGGGAAATAAAGCTGCTGATTGACTCTCGCCTGCGCTGGCAAAAAGCGGAGTGGGATATCGTCGGCACCCCGTGGGTAATCAATAGCGGAATGCTGCTGCGTCTGCGGAATACGGAAAACCAACGTACCCAGCATTTATGGGTCGCGGCGGATAGCATGGACGCGGGAGAATGGCGCGACCTGCGTCGGCTGGTGTTACAGAAACCGACGCAAGAGTAGGCAAAGGCTCAGGAGAACTGCTCAGCCATTTCACCGAGGATTTGCTCGCACCAGTTCTGAATGCGCTCATCGCTCAGATCGTACTGGTTCGTTTCATCAAGCGCCAGGCCAACGAACAGCTGGCCGTCGGCGATGACCGGTTTCGGGCTGGTGAATTCATAGCCTTCGGTAGGCCAGTAGCCAATGAACTTAACCCCTTTGGTCGCCAGCTTATCGTGCAGCATACCGAGCGCGTCGAGGAACCATTCGCCGTAGCCGAGCTGGTCGCCCATGCCGTACAGCGCGACGATTTTATCCTGCAGATCCAGCGTATCAAGCTGCTGCCAGACGGTTTCCCAATCTTCCTGGATCTCGCCGAAATCCCAGGTCGGAATGCCGAGGATCAGCACGTCATACTGCGTCATCAGGGCAGGGGAATCATCTTTCAGGTTGTGCAGCGTGACCAGTTCAGGGCCGATAATATCGCGGATTTTTTCCGCCGCCATTTCGGTGTAGCAGGTGCTGGAACCGTAAAAAAGACCTATGTTCATCGCGGAAACGTCTCAATTCTTGCTGTGACTTTGCGCTTAGTGTACCAGAAAGGCCGCGCCCGCCTGCAACTCGAATTATTTAGGGTATAATGGCGCCGTTTTAATAAGCAAAGAGGCCGGAGTGGAACAGGATCTCGCACGAATCGAGCAGTTTCTTGATGCCTTATGGCTGGAGCGTAATCTGGCGGAGAACACGCTAAGCGCCTACCGCCGGGACCTGACGATGGTGGTGGAATGGCTGCATCATCGTGGCCTGTCGCTTGCCAGCGTCAGCGGCGAAGATCTCCAGTCGCTGCTGGCGGAGCGGCAAACCGGCGGCTACAAGGCCACCAGCACCGCGCGCCTCCTAAGCGCCGTGCGACGCTTCTTCCAGCATCTTTACCGGGAGAAAATTCGTCCGGACGATCCCAGCGCGCTGCTGGCCTCGCCAAAGCTGCCGCAGCGGCTGCCGAAGGATCTGAGTGAGGCGCAGGTGGAGCGGCTACTCCAGGCTCCGCTGGTTGAACAGCCGCTGGAGCTGCGCGATAAAGCGATGCTGGAAGTGCTGTACGCCACCGGTCTGCGCGTTTCCGAGCTGGTGGGCCTGACCATGAGCGACATTAGCCTGCGCCAGGGCGTGCTGCGCGTGATTGGTAAAGGAAATAAAGAACGTCTGGTACCGTTAGGCGAAGAGGCGGTGCTGTGGGTTGAGAATTACCTTGAATACGGCCGCCCCTGGCTGCTGAACGGCGTGGCGTCCGATGTGCTTTTCCCCAGCCAGCGCGCGCAGCAGATGACGCGCCAGACCTTCTGGCATCGAATTAAGCACTATGCCGTACTGGCGGGGATTGATAGCGAAAAGCTCTCCCCGCACGTGTTACGCCATGCGTTTGCTACACATTTACTTAACCATGGCGCCGACTTACGCGTGGTGCAGATGCTGTTAGGACACAGCGATCTCTCCACGACGCAGATCTACACCCACGTGGCGACCGAGCGTCTGCGACAACTCCATCAACAGCATCACCCGCGTGCGTGAGTGCTGAAAAAAAGGACTGAGTATGAAAAAAGGTTTACTGATGTTCACTCTGCTGGCGACCACCTTATCCGGTGCGGCGCATGCGGATAGCGCGGCGATTAAGCAACTGCTGGCGAAGCTGGGTGTGCAGAGTTCGGACGTGCAACCTTCGCCGATCAAAGGCATCAGCACCGCATTGACGGACAGCGGCGTGATATACGTTACCGATGACGGTAAGCACATTATCCAGGGGCCGATGTACGACGTCAGCGGCGCGCAGCCGGTAAACGTCACCAATACGCTGCTGGCCGGTAAGCTGAACGCGCTGGAAAAAGAGATGATCGTCTATAAGGCGCCGCAGGAAAAACACGTCATCACCGTCTTCACCGATATTACCTGCGGCTACTGCCATAAACTGCACGAACAGATGAGCGACTACAACGCGCTGGGGATTACCGTGCGCTATCTGGCCTTCCCGCGCCAGGGGCTGCAAAGCGAAGCCGAGCAGAACATGAAGGCTATCTGGTGCGCCAAAGATCGCAACAAAGCCCTGGATAACGCGATGAGCGGCAAAGGCGTGCAGCCGGCCAGCTGCGATGTTGATATCGCTAAACACTACACGCTGGGCGTGCAGCTTGGCGTTAACGGCACGCCGGCGATGGTGCTGAGCGACGGCACCCTTATGCCCGGCTATCGCGATCCGAAAGACCTGAAAGCGCTCCTCGATGAGCATCAAAAACAGACAAGCGGTAACTGATTCGCGTGAAACAACAGATACAACTACGCCGCCGCGAGGCGGTTGACGGCGTCGATTTACCTGCCGATCTCCCGCCGCTGCTGCAGCGGCTGTACGCCAGCCGCGGCGTGCGCAGCGCGCAGGAGCTGGAGCGCGGGGTGAAAGGCATGCTGCCGTGGTCGCAGCTGACCGGCGTCGAAAAAGCGGTAGAGATACTTTACGGCGCATTTAAGCAGGGGCTGCATATCGTGGTGGTCGGCGACTTTGACGCTGACGGTGCCACCAGCACCGCGCTGAGCGTGCTGGCTCTGCGCGCGCTGGGTTACGGCAACGTTTCGTACCTGGTGCCAAACCGTTTTGAAGATGGCTACGGCCTGAGTCCGGAAGTAGTCGATCAGGCTCACGCCCGCGGCGCGCAGCTGATTATGACCGTCGACAACGGCATTTCTTCGCACGCTGGCGTCGATCATGCCCACGCGCTGGGTATTCCGGTGCTGGTAACCGATCACCACCTGCCGGGGGATTCGCTGCCCGCGGCGGAAGCGATTATTAACCCGAACCTGCGCGACTGTGAGTTCCCGTCGAAATCGCTGGCCGGGGTGGGCGTAGCTTTTTATCTGATGCTGGCGCTGCGCACTTTTCTGCGCGATAAAGGCTGGTTTGAGGAGCGCGGCATCGCGCCGCCGAATCTGGCTGATTTACTCGATCTGGTGGCGCTTGGCACCGTGGCGGACGTCGTACCGCTGGATGCCAACAACCGGATCCTGACCTGGCAGGGGCTGAGCCGCATTCGGGCGGGGAAATGCCGTCCGGGCATTAAAGCGCTGCTGGAAATCGCCAACCGCGATCCGCAAAAGCTGGCGGCAAGCGATCTCGGCTTTGCGCTCGGCCCGCGTCTGAACGCGGCGGGGCGGCTGGACGATATGTCCGTCGGCGTGGCGCTGCTGCTGTGCGACAACACCGGCGAAGCCCGGGTGCTGGCCAATGAGCTGGACGCGCTGAACCAGACGCGTAAAGAGATAGAACAGGGGATGCAGGCGGAAGCGCTGACCCTGTGTGAAAAGCTGGAACGCAGCGGCGAGACGCTGCCCGGCGGCCTGGCGATGTACCACCCGCAGTGGCATCAGGGCGTCGTCGGCATTCTGGCCTCGCGTATCAAAGAGCGCTTCCATCGCCCGGTTATCGCCTTTGCGCCCACCGGCGACGGTACGCTCAAAGGCTCAGGTCGGTCGATTCAGGGGCTGCATATGCGCGATGCGCTGGAGCGTCTGGACACGCTCTATCCGGGGCTGATTATGAAGTTTGGCGGCCATGCCATGGCGGCAGGGCTATCGCTGGAAGAGGCGCGCTTTGAAGAGTTCCAGCAGCGCTTTGGCGAGCTGGTGACCGAGTGGCTCGATCCGGCGCTGCTGCAGGGCGAAGTGGTCTCCGACGGTCCGCTGACGGCGGCAGAAATGAGCATGGAGGTCGCGCAGATGCTGCGCGACGCCGGGCCGTGGGGGCAGATGTTCCCCGAGCCGCTGTTTGACGGGCGTTTTCGTCTGCTGCAGCAGCGGCTGGTCGGTGAGCGTCATTTGAAGGTGATGGTTGAACCGGTCGGCGGCGGCCCACTGCTGGACGGTATCGCGTTCAATGTTGATACTTCCCTTTGGCCGGATAACGGCGTTCGCGAAGTTCAGCTTGCCTATAAGCTGGATATCAATGAGTTCCGCGGCAACCGCAGCCTGCAGCTGATCATTGACCACCTCTGGCCAAATTGACAACAGTATATTAATGAGAGCGCGAATCCGGTAGAATTCCGCTCTTATCACCGCATTTTGACGAATCCATTAAAAGAAACCGACCATGTTTGAAATAAATCCGGTAAAAAACCGCATTCAGGACCTCACGGAGCGCTCGGGCGTTCTTAGGGGGTATCTTTGACTACGATGCTAAGAAAGAGCGTCTCGAAGAAGTAAACGCCGAGCTGGAGCAGCCGGACGTCTGGAACGAACCCGAGCGCGCACAGGCGCTGGGCAAAGAGCGTTCCTCGCTGGAAGCCATCGTTGATACGCTGGATCAGATGTCTCAGGGGCTGGAGGACGTATCCGGCCTGCTGGAGCTGGCCGTTGAAGCCGACGACGAAGAGACCTTCAACGAAGCCGTCGCTGAGCTCGATGTGCTGGAAGAGAAGCTGGCACAGCTGGAATTCCGCCGCATGTTCTCCGGTGAATACGACAGCGCCGATTGCTACCTCGATATCCAGGCCGGTTCCGGCGGTACGGAAGCGCAGGACTGGGCCAGCATGCTGACGCGCATGTATCTGCGCTGGGCTGAAGCGCGCGGCTTCAAGACCGAGATCATTGAAGAGTCTGAAGGCGAAGTGGCGGGCATTAAGTCCGTGACCATCAAGATTATCGGCGACTACGCCTACGGCTGGCTGCGTACTGAAACCGGCGTTCATCGCCTGGTGCGTAAGAGCCCGTTCGATTCCGGCGGCCGCCGCCACACCTCTTTCAGCTCCGCGTTCGTTTACCCGGAAGTGGATGACGATATCGATATCGACATCAACCCGGCGGATCTGCGCATTGACGTTTACCGCGCATCCGGCGCGGGCGGCCAGCACGTTAACCGTACGGAATCCGCGGTGCGTATCACCCACATTCCGACCGGCTTAGTGACCCAGTGCCAGAACGACCGTTCGCAGCACAAGAACAAAGACCAGGCCATGAAGCAGATGAAAGCGAAGCTTTATGAGCTGGAAATGCAGAAGAAAAATGCCGAGAAGCAGGCGATGGAAGATACCAAATCCGACATCGGCTGGGGCAGCCAGATCCGTTCTTACGTGCTGGATGACTCCCGCATTAAAGATCTGCGCACCGGGGTAGAAACCCGCAACACTCAGGCGGTGCTGGACGGCAGCCTGGATCAATTTATCGAAGCAAGTTTGAAAGCAGGGTTATGAGGAACCAACATGTCTGAACAACAAGCACAGGGCGCTGACGCGGCAATTGACCTTAATAATGAACTGAAAGCCCGTCGTGAGAAGCTGGCCGCGCTGCGTGAGCAGGGTATCCCGTTCCCGAATGATTTCCGTCGTGACCACACCTCTGACCAACTGCACGCTGACTTCGATGGCAAAGAAAACGAAGAGCTGGAAGCACTGAACGTTGAAGTCGCCGTCGCTGGCCGCATGATGACCCGTCGTATCATGGGTAAAGCCTCCTTCGTTACGCTGCAGGACGTTGGCGGCCGCATTCAGCTGTACGTCGCCCGCGACGATCTGGCGGAAGGCGTCTACAACGAGCAGTTCAAAAAGTGGGACCTTGGCGACATCATTGCCGCGCGCGGTAAGCTGTTCAAAACCAAGACCGGCGAGCTCTCTATCCACTGCACCGAACTGCGTCTGCTGACCAAAGCCCTGCGCCCGCTGCCGGACAAATTCCACGGCCTGCAGGATCAGGAAGCGCGCTATCGTCAGCGCTATCTGGACCTGATCTCCAATGATGAATCGCGCAACACCTTTAAAGTGCGTTCGCAGATCCTGGCGGGCATCCGTCAGTTCATGGTCGGCCGCGGCTTTATGGAAGTTGAAACCCCGATGATGCAGGTGATCCCCGGCGGTGCTTCCGCGCGGCCTTTCATCACCCATCACAACGCGCTCGATCTGGACATGTACCTGCGTATCGCGCCGGAGCTGTACCTGAAGCGTCTGGTAGTCGGCGGCTTCGAGCGCGTGTTCGAAATCAACCGTAACTTCCGTAACGAAGGCATCTCCGTTCGCCATAACCCAGAGTTCACCATGATGGAACTCTATATGGCCTATGCGGACTATAAAGATCTGATTGAGCTGACCGAATCCCTGTTCCGCACCCTGGCGCAGGACGTTCTGGGCCACACTGAAGTGCCTTACGGCGATCAGACCTTCGATTTCGGCAAGCCGTTTGAAAAGCTGACCATGCGCGAAGCGATCAAGAAGTACCGTCCGGAAACCGAGATGGCCGATCTGGATAACTTCGATTCTGCAAAAGCCATTGCGGAAAGCATCGGCATTCACGTTGAGAAGAGCTGGGGTCTGGGCCGCATCGTGACCGAGATCTTCGAAGAAGTGGCGGAAGCGCATCTGATTCAGCCAACCTTTATCACCGAATATCCGGCAGAAGTCTCTCCGCTGGCGCGTCGTAACGACGAAAACCCGGAAATCACCGACCGTTTTGAATTCTTCATCGGCGGGCGTGAAATCGGTAACGGCTTTAGCGAGCTGAACGATGCGGAAGACCAGGCGCAGCGCTTCCTCGATCAGGTTAACGCGAAAGCCGCCGGTGATGACGAAGCGATGTTCTATGACGAAGACTACGTTACCGCGCTGGAGCACGGCCTGCCGCCGACCGCGGGCCTCGGTATCGGTATCGATCGTATGGTGATGCTCTTTACCAACAGCCACACCATCCGCGACGTGATCCTGTTCCCGGCGATGCGTCCGGTAAAATAAGCATTACGCGAATAAACGAAACCCCAGCGCTGCTGGGGTTTTTTATGCCTGACGGCTAAAGTTTATCAACGCATTACGCGCATTGTCGTCCGCTGCCTGCATCACCATCCACGGGCTAAACGCCCACGGCGTCGCGCGAATCCCGCTCAGAACATCCGCAAGATTGCTCCACTGAACATCCATCACTTCGTCAGGATTTATCCGTAACGCGCTGGCTATTCGTGCCGCATAGACCGGACAGACCTCGTTTTCGACGATGCCATTCGGCGCGACGGCCCGATAGCGAAATGCCGGAAAGACTGGGGCGATGCGGGTAATCTCAACGCCAAGCTCAAAGCGGCAGCGGCGCTCAACGGCCTGTTCGAAGGTTTCGCCGGTTTGCGGATGCCCGCAGACTGAGTTCGTCCACACGCCAGGCCAGGCTTTTTTGCCCAACGAGCGGCGCGTGACCAGCAGTTGGCCTTGTTCATTGAACAACCAGCAGGAAAACGCGAGATGCAAAGGGGTATCGAGGGTGTGAGCGGCATACTTCTCCAGCATACCTGAAGGCTTATCTTGCTTGTCCAGCAAAATGACATGTTCCCCGGCCATGACAACTCCTGAAATGAAAAATGACCCGGCACAAACCCGCCGGGTCATGTACTCAGGCCACTAGGGTAGCCCATAAATGGGACAAAGGCATTACCAAAACAAGCCCTGGCAACATGTTGGCCACTGGAAAGAGCTTAATGTTACAGATGCGCAGCCCGGTCGCCACCATCAGCAGTCCGCCGGCGCAGGAGAAATCCGCCATCATATCAGGCGAGATCGACGGCAGAATAACCACCGCCAGCATCGCCAGCGCAATCTGAATAATGACCTGCGGGATAGCAATGGTCATCACCGCGTAGCCCAGCAGCGTCGCGAAAATCCCGGCGGTAAACAGATCGAGAATCGTTTTGATATACAGAATTGACGGATCGCCGCTCATGCCTTCGGTCATCGCGCCGAAAATACCGGTGCCGCTGGCGCAAAACAGAACCAGGATGGCGACAAATTTCTCGGTAAACTCTTCATGGCCAAGGCCATTGACCGGCGGCAGCACTTTGTTGATCAAACCGCGCGTGGAGCCTGCGGCTTTACCGATGCCCTTTTCCAGATGCAGCAGTTCGCCGAGGATGGCGCCAATCACCATTGCCAGCACGACGGCGGGCATATATTTCACTTTGAGCACCAGCGTAATACCAAGACCAACGGAGCACAGGCCGAAGGTCATCGGCAGCGCCGTTTTGACGCGCTCGGGGAGCTTGCCGCCCGCCGCAGCGCCGATGAGTCCGCCGATAATCACGGCGGCTCCGTTTACATATGGGCCGATTAACATTGAATGATTTCCGGTTAATTAAAACGTAGCTCGCCTTCACCCCAGCGGGGGATGTTGTTGACCTGCAGGTCAAACAGATCGAGCGCGCGATTGACGCTATGGGTAACGATGTCGTCCGCCGTTTGCGGACGCTGGTAAAGCGCCGGGACCGGCGGAAAGATAATCCCGCCCATTTCGGTTACAGCGGCCATATTGCGGATGTGGCCGAGGTTCAGCGGCGTTTCCCGGGCCAGCAGCACCAGGCGACGACGTTCTTTCAGCACCACGTCCGCCGCGCGGGTGAGCAGGTTGTCGGTCAGGCAGTGGGCGATGGCGCCCAAAGAACGCATTGAACACGGCGCGACCAGCATCCCCAGCGTTTTAAATGAACCGCTGGAGATAGCTGCGCCAAGATTGGCGATGGAATGCACCACGTCGGCCAGCGCCATCACCTCGTCCAGGCGGTAATCCGTCTCCAGCTCGCAGGTTTTTTCCGCGCCTTTAGAGACGACCAGGTGGACTTCAACGGGATGCGGGCGCAGTAGCTCCAGCGCCTTAACGCCGTACTGAAACCCGGATGCGCCGCTGATACCAATGATGATGCGTGCCGTCATGAGGTTCTCCTTTTATTCGAAATCTGCCAGGAAGCGCTTCACGTCCACTTCTTTAAATCTGGATCGCTGGAAGTTGTGCTTCAGATGGAACGGCACCGTGCAGTCGAATATCGTTTTGCAGGACATTCCCTGCTGCAGGATGCTCGGGCTGTATTCCGGTACCTGCGACGGATCGAGCGGATGGCAGCGAACGCCGGGAATAGTGATTGTATCGACATCGCCCTGGTAGCGGGTTTGCATGGCCCAAAGCACGTCGTCGCTGTCGAAAATATCGACGTCTTCATCGACCAGAATCACATGCTTCAGTTCCGGGAAGGCTGAGAACGCCAGCAGAGCAGCCTGACGCTGACGCCCTTCGTCCGCCGGGGAGGACTTTTTGAACTGCAGCACCGCCAGCAGCTTGCCGCCGCCCGCCGAATGGGCAAAGACGTTCAGCAGCTTGCCCGGCATCGCGCGTTCGACCATATCCAGGATGCTGGCTTCGGTCGGGATACCGGCCATATTGACGTGTTCTTCGCCTGGCCCTACGGTGGTGCGCCAGATAGGGTTAATGCGATGGGTGACGGCTTTCACCTTGATCACCGGAATAGCTTCTTTCGCTTCGCCGGTATAGCCGGGGAATTCCGGCATCGCGCGCCCTGTATCGGTGTTCTGGTCTTCGCGTACGCGGGCGTGGGGCAGCAGTTCGCCTTCAATCACGATCTCAGCGTGGGCGATCGCTTTCTCGTTGATGGTTTTACACTGCGTCATCTCCACCGCTTTGCCGCGCAGCGCGCCGGCGATACTTAACTCGTTGAAGCCCAGCGGGGTGGTCGGCGGCTCAAAGCAGGCGGCAATTTCAATCGCCGGATCGACGCCGATGCTGATTGAAATCGGCAGCGGCTGGCCTGCGGCTTCCGCCTTCATGCGGAAGGCGTCGATATGGCGGCCGGGCGTAAGCCACATGGAGAGTTCGTCGCGGCTCTGGACGCACAGGCGATGAATGGTGATATCGGACTCATGGGTTTCTGGATCGGAGGCGTAGCACAGGCCCATCGTAATATAGGGGCCGGCGTCTTCTTCGGTATTCGTCGGCGCCGGCAGCAGCTTGCGCAGATCGAAATCGGCATCGCTCGCCAGATGAATCACTTCCTGGCAAACCGCTGTGCCCTGGGTCATCACCGGGGCTATCGCCTTCTCCACTGAATCCTTCAGCAGGTGCCCCAGTTTTGCCGGTTCACACTGGAGAAAATGGCTGACGCGCTGACGGGAGCCATTCAGGCCAATCGCCACGCTGATATTTTCAAAGCCTTTGATTTTATTGAAGACCATAACCGGGCCATTCTTGCGGGTTGGACGCTGGCAGGTGCCGCCGGCGCCTACGTAACGATAGACGCCGGAGAGTTCGGCGTGCGGGTCGACTTCGGTATCGGTTTCAACATACTCGCCGGGTAGGGTTTTCAGTAGTTCCAGCGCGGAGCGTAAATCATGTACCGATGAGGGTGTTTTGTTATCACTATTTGCCATGGGATGTTCCTTCGGAAAAGAAGTTTTGCTCCCAGCACAATATTTTTACTGCGGCGGATAAACAAATACCGTTTACCGGATGGTCAGTAGATCAAAAAAGTTTATTTTAACAAGGTGTTAAATAATAATTAATTAATATGAGGAGCAACGCTGCGGCTTTTTATTTCTCCGTCTAAGTGTGATACTGGTGATAAATTACACTGCGGATAATGATGATGGATTTAAAGCGCTTACGCTATTTTTGTCGGGTGGTGGAACAAGGTTCGGTTAGCCAGGCGGCGAAGTCTCTGAACATGGCGCAGCCGCCGCTCAGCAAGCGAATTCAGGAGCTGGAAGAGGAGCTTCAGGTATCGCTTTTTGTTCGCCGGGGAAACCGCATTGAGCCTACGGAAGCCGGTTTTTTTCTCTATCGAAAAGCGTGTGAAATATTACGCCAGGTAGAGGATACGGCGCGGGAAACGACGGATATTGCGCACAAAAACAGAACTGAATTGAGAATCGGCTTAACTCATCTCTATCAGAATTATTTTAAAGCATTGCTGATGGAGGTATATCGACGTCATCCCGACACTTCCATAAATATTTCCGTTACCGACTCCAGCCACCTCGAGACGTTATTAACCGAGGGCGCAATTGATTTAGCCTTAATCCAGCGCCCCTACCGTAGCGAAGGTTTTGATTATGTCTCTTTTGATCCGATTAAGCTGGTCGCGGTGATCAATAAAAAATGCTTGCCGGAGCCGCCGTCTAATCCCTATAGCTACACGTCGCTGGCGGCGCTGCCATTAGTGTTGTTGCATCGTGCAAAAGATTCAGGGACTTACGAGATGCTGATGGATCTGTTTCGTAAATCTGGGGTCAATGCGAAGGTTATCATGCATATCACGCAGCCAGGGGTTATCCTCGATTGGCTGGACTCCGGCCTTGAGGCTGCGACGTTACTACCGTCTTCAGAAGTGGATGCCGATAAACTTAGCCACTGCTACGTGGTCGATGTTTTTCCCTCGCCGCAAATATTCTACCCGGCGCTGGTAAAATTGCCGTCTATGCCTTATCTGCCCGCGCTGATGGATATTATTACGCATGGCTATCCGTTTAATACTTCTGTATGAAGGGTAGCGATTGGGGATTGCCTTACGGGCTGGTATGATAATCGCCCCTGGTTTTGAGGTGAATGTTTGTGTTAAGCGCAGGACGCCTGATGAGAAAACGCTTTGTTATCGCAATAATGTTGCTGAGCAGCCTGATCGTCGCGGGGTGTTCCAGCTCATCCGATTCCGGTTCCACCTATACCGTGAAGCGCGGCGACACGCTGTACGCTATTTCACGTTCCACTGGCACCAGCGTCAGGGATCTTGCCCGTCTCAATAATATTTCACCTCCCTATACCATCGAAGTCGGGCAAAAGCTGAAGCTGAACAGCGGTTCAGGAACCACGGCGAAGGCGGGGGCATCCGGCAAGAAATCGTCAGTGAAACGTACCGCCGCCGTGACGCCCTCTTCGGCGGTGCCGCAGTCCTCCTGGCCGCCGGTCGGGCAACGCTGCTGGCGCTGGCCAACCAGCGGTAAAGTCGTGCTGCCATACTCCACCAGCGATGGCGGCAATAAAGGTATCGATATCGCCGGTAAGCGCGGCCAGCCGGTGTATGCGGCAGGGGCGGGCAAAGTGGTGTACGTGGGCAACCAGCTGCGCGGCTACGGCAACCTGATTATGATTAAACATAATGAGGACTATATCAGCGCCTATGCGCACAACGACAAGCTGATGGTGAACAACGGCCAGAGCGTGAAGATTGGCCAGCAGATCGCCACCATGGGCAGTTCGGACGCGGATTCCGTGCGCCTGCACTTCCAGATCCGCTACCGGGCGACGGCGATCGACCCGCTGCGCTATTTGCCGCCACAGGGCAGTAAGCCTAAGTGCTAAAAGGTTATTTTATCGGCAGTTAGCCCGGTTTGGGCTTGTCAGCGGGTGCGTAAGGTCTATAATGACCCACGCACCTCCTTGCGGGCGTAGTTCAATGGTAGAACGAGAGCTTCCCAAGCTCTATACGAGGGTTCGATTCCCTTCGCCCGCTCCAGACTTCTGAATTCTGCTCTTCCCCTATAAATTGATCTGGTTAACCCGCCTGGCATACTTGCCTCTTGTTTTTTGTTACTTAACACATATGATTTTTCATATGTGGTGTTGAACTTATATCTCTGTGGAGTATCCTGTCCGTCGACGATCGGGAGGAATGATGTCATTAACACCCTTACAGCTTTTCAAAAATCTGTCCGATGAAACCCGCCTGGGTATTGTGCTGCTGCTTAAAGAGATGGGGGAGCTGTGCGTGTGCGATCTCTGCGCGGCGTTGGATCAGTCGCAGCCAAAGATCTCCCGCCATCTGGCTATGCTGCGGGAAAGCGGATTATTGCTGGATCGCAAGCAGGGTAAGTGGGTGCACTATCGCTTATCACCGCATATGCCTGCATGGGCGGCACAGGTAATAGCGCAGGCCTGGTTAAGCCAACAGGAGATCGTACAGGCCATCGCCCGCAAGCTGGCATCAGCAAACTGTTCTGGAAGCGGTAAAGCGTTCTGCCTTTAAAAATTTGCCGTAATATATATGTTTTTTCGAATGTGATCTTCAGGGAGGGGGTATGCTACTGGCAAGTGCTATTTTTGTCCTGACCATTTTTCTGGTTATCTGGCAGCCGAAGGGGTTAGGCATCGGCTGGAGCGCGTCGCTGGGCGCGGTACTGGCTTTGATTGCTGGCGTTGTACATGTCGATGATATCCCGGTGGTGTGGAATATCGTCTGGAACGCGACGGCGACCTTTATTGCGGTAATTATTATCAGCCTGCTGCTCGATGAGTCCGGCTTTTTTGAATGGGCTGCGCTGCACGTAGCTCGTTGGGGAAACGGTCGTGGCCGTTTGCTGTTTACGTATATTGTTCTGCTCGGCGCAGCGGTGGCGGCGTTGTTTGCCAACGATGGCGCGGCATTAATATTGACGCCCATCGTGATTGCCATGCTGCTGGCATTAGGATTCAGCAAGGGCACGACGCTGGCCTTCGTGATGGCTGCCGGGTTTATTGCTGATACTGCCAGCCTGCCGCTTATTGTGTCGAATCTGGTGAACATCGTATCGGCAGATCTCTTCGGGCTGGGATTCACTGGATATGCCTCGGTAATGGTGCCGGTCGATATTGCCGCCATAGGCGCTACGCTGGTGACGCTGCACCTGTTCTTTCGCAAAGATATCCCGCCGGCCTACGATTTGGTCCTGCTTAAATCGCCGGCAAACGCCATTAAAGATCCGGCTACGTTCCGCACCGGCTGGATAGTTTTGATTCTTCTGCTGGTCGGTTTTTTCGTCCTCGAGCCGCTTGGCATTCCGGTCAGCGCGATTGCCGCGGCAGGGGCGATCATTCTGCTTGCGGTCGCTAAGCGCGGTCATGCCATCAATACCGGCAAAGTGCTGCGTGGCGCACCCTGGCAGATCGTCATCTTCTCATTGGGGATGTACCTGGTGGTCTACGGTCTGCGCAACGCCGGGCTAACCGAATACCTTTCAGGGGTATTGAACGTGCTGGCGGATAAAGGACTTTGGGCCGCGACGCTGGGTACTGGCTTTCTGACGGCTTTCCTGTCTTCCATCATGAACAACATGCCTTCCGTGCTGGTGGGGGCACTGTCTATCGATGGAAGCACCGCAACCGGCGTGATCAAAGAGGCGATGATCTATGCCAACGTGATTGGCTGCGATCTGGGGCCGAAAATTACACCTATTGGTAGCCTGGCAACGCTGCTCTGGCTGCACGTACTTTCACAGAAGAACATGACCATCTCCTGGGGCTACTACTTCCGCACCGGGATCGTCATGACTCTGCCTGTACTGTTTGTAACGCTGGCCGCGCTGGCGCTACGTCTCTCTTTCACTTTGTCATGAGATACACAAATGACCAACGTTACCATTTATCATAACCCGGCCTGCGGCACGTCGCGTAATACGCTGGAGATGATCCGCAACAGCGGTACTGAACCCACCGTTATTCATTACCTTGAAAATCCACCGCCACGCGATGAGCTGGTCAAACTCATTGCCGATATGGGGATCGCGGTACGAGTGCTGCTGCGTAAAAATGTTGAGCCCTATGAAGAACTGGGCCTGGCGGAAGATAAATTTACCGATGACCAGTTAATCGATTTCATGCTGCAGCATCCAATCCTGATTAACCGCCCGATTGTGGTGACGCCGCTGGGAACGCGCCTGTGCCGCCCATCGGAGGTGGTACTGGATATCCTTCCTGACGCGCAAAAGGGCGCGTTTGCAAAGGAAGATGGCGAGAAAGTGGTGGATGATGAGGGCAAAAGGCTTATGTAAATTGCCTGCGGGACGGTATCACTATCACTGAACGTTGCCCTGGACGCGACGATTATCTGCAGACGCCTCCTGATGCCGCTTCAGCCAGTATTGAATATTAATCATACCTGACTGAATAAGATCCGTGTTCAGGTAAGCTGGAAAATCATCAATAATCATCACCAGCGGAAACAACATGACGCTGTCGTCTCTATGTTACTGATCTTTGGTGGCCTGCCCGGTACCGGGAAATCAACCCTTGCTCGCCTGCTGGCCGCCAGCCTGACTCTGGATACCTCCGTACTGACCGCCGAAGAGGCGGTCGAGAGGATCCTTCAACATATCCAGTCAGGCACGCCGGTAAGCGCATAAAGAGCCGCCAGGGAATCACGGGCGGCATCGGCTGCAAGAACCTACATAAAAAACTTCACGGCCTGCTGTAACGTGGTGCCGACGCCCCATAACAGCGGCACGCTCACCGCCACCCAGCTTACGGTTAGCAGCAGCGTGGAAGGACGGGCCTCCCACGTGAGCTGAGCATTCTTGTTGATGGTGTACAGACCTTTCGCCTGCTGCTGCTGTTCCGCGGTCATCGCATGCTCTTCCGTCAGCGGACGCACCAGCTGATTACAGATAAAACCCATCACCAGCAGGCCGGTCAGCACCATCAGCGTAATATCATAGACGC
The DNA here is from genome assembly GCF_002090195.1 of Klebsiella sp. M5al. Classification (NCBI taxonomy): domain Bacteria; kingdom Pseudomonadati; phylum Pseudomonadota; class Gammaproteobacteria; order Enterobacterales; family Enterobacteriaceae; genus Klebsiella; species Klebsiella sp. M5al. The sequence continues at coordinate 4,958,088 of NZ_CP020657.1, read as the reverse complement.
GCTCGGGCGGGACCCCGTGCGTCAGCTGATACTCGCGTAGATAGTTGACCAGCACCGGGCCGCTGATCCCTGCCGCAGACCAGGCGGTTAACAAACGCCCGTGAATCGCGCCGACCATTTGTGAGCCAAAGACGTCGGCCAGATAGGCGGGAATACTGGCAAAGCCTCCGCCGTACATCGAAATGATAATGCACATCGCGCAGACATACAGCGCGATATAGCCGCCGTGATTCACCAGCGGCAACGTCCCGTACAGCGCGGCGCCCAGGCAGAAAATAATCGCAAAGGTCATTTTGCGCCCGCACAGGTCGGATACCGATGCCCAGAAAAAACGTCCCAGGATGTTAAACAGGCTTAGCAGGCCGGTAAATCCTGCGGCCATGGTAGCAATGCGTTTCAGCTGCTCGCCGTTCAGCTCATGCCAGCTCAGATCGAGCGACAGCAGTTTACCGGCAAAGATCTCCTGCAGCATCGGCGAGGCCATACCGAGAATGCCGATCCCCGCGGTGACGTTGAGCCACAGCACCATCCACAGCAGCCAGAACTGCGGGGTACGGCAGGCGACGCGGACGTGCACCTGGATCGTGGGATTATTGCGCATCGTTTTTTGCGCCTTCTCGCCCGAAGGGTGCCAGCCCATGGGCGGCAGACGATAGCCAAAGGTTCCGGCGAGCATAAACAGCGCATAAATCGCCGCCAGCGCCAGAATGCTTTGCCATACCCCGTTGCCGGCCGGACCGGCAAAGTAATTCATCAGTCCGTTTGCCAGCGGCGCCCCCACCAGCGCGCCTCCGCCAAAACCCATGATCGCCATCCCGGCCGCCATTCCGCGCTTATCCGGAAACCAGCGCAACAGCGTCGAAACCGGTGAGATATAGCCCAGTCCGAGACCGATTCCGCCGATGACCCCGGCTCCCAGCCACAGCAACCAAAGCTGGTGGAAATAGATAGCGACGCTAGATAGCAACAGGCCGCCGCACCAGCACAAGGTGGCAATAAAGCTCACCAGCCGTGGTCCAACCTTCTCAAGCCAGCTGCCCCACAGCGCCGCCGAACAGCCGAGAAAAACAAAAAACAGCGTGTAGGTCCATCCCAGCATGGAGATCTTCCAGTCGCAATCGCGGGTAAACAGCTGCTGCCAGAACGACATCGTGACGGGGCATTGTAAGGACTCGCTTCCTCCTATTAGCTGCGACATAGGCAGCCAGTAAACCGAAAATCCGTAGGCCATACCTATGCAGAGATGAACGGCCAGCGCGGCCGGGGGCACCAGCCAGCGGTTAAAACCGGGCCTGGCGATGATGCGTGGTTTCGCGAAAAAATCGCGTAAGGGAGAGACCGGTGCGGTCGCGACGTTTTCATTCATTTGCGCCATTTTCCTGTCCTTTTTATCTATATTGACCGACGAACGCCGCCGTCGGGGAACGTAGATAAAAGGCAAGAAAGGTGCCATTTGATTAAATTATGTACAGAAATGGCGACTGAAGCGAGCAAGCTTCGCCGAAGGGATGAGGCGAAAAGCCCGCCATCGGCGACGGGCGCCCCGCTCGCGATAAAAACGCCGGGCGCGCTATTATTTTGATAAACGTCGATCTCAGAGTGATACACCGCGACCGGTAACGTTCGGGCCGCTTCCTCCCGGACATGGCTGTGGGGTATTTCCCCTGCAGGGCGGGCGAGAGCACCCGCCGCTCTCTAGCTTAAGGTATCAATCCATTCGCTCTGGCGCGGGTTCTGCCGACGATAGCAGTGTACCGACACCGCCAGCTGCGTCAGGTCGGTGAAGACCATCGGATCGAGCTGAATATGCTTTTTAATCTGCTGCAGCCGGTAGGTGAGCGTATTGCGATGAATCCCCAACAGCAGCGACGTTTTGCCCGGCTCGGCGTTATTGGCAATAAAGCTGCTCAGGGTATCCAGCAGCACCTCGCCGGAATCATGCTCAAGCAGCTGGCGTACGTTATTGATAAAAAAATTCACCATATAGCTGTCTTCCAGCACCCGGAACAGGCAGAGCATCGCCATCTCGCGAAAGTAGTAGATTTGTCGCTGCGGCTGCACTTTGCTCCCCACCTCAATCACCGAACGGGCGAATCGGATAGCCTCGCGAATATCCGGGGCGTTGTCCGCCTGCACGCCAATCCCGATATGGTAATGGCTGATCTGATTGCTGAGAACAAACTCGATGCCCCGCAGCATCGTCTCCTGAGGTTCGCATAGCGTATTGAGGATAAGTATTTCATTGCTGCCCAGCAAAATGACGTCTCTTACCCCGGACAGCTGCGAGAATTCCCGCAGCAGCGTACTCAATACTTCGCTTAGCTGGTGCTGTTCGACCTGCACGGTCACCACAACCGGCATCAGCGGGGCATTAAAATTAAAGCCAAGCTCCACCAGGCGATGAAGCGCTTCCTGTCCGGCGGGCGCGGCTCCCTGCTCAAGGTACTGACAAAACAGGGTGTCGCGCAGACGCTGTCGCCAGTTGGTTTCCCGCATCTCTATGGCCTGGCGGACCAGTAGTTCGGCGGTAAGCACCGCCAGTTCAGCATAGCGGCTTATTGCCGCCGGGTCGCCGCTGATGCCCACCACCATCACCACGCGATCGTCATACATAATGGGATGATTAATCCCGGGATGCACATTCTGAAAACGCGCGGCTTCCGCGGTGTTATTAATACAAATACGTTTACCGGTGCGTATCACCTCGCGGGCGATTTCATGCTGCTCGCCGATACGATGACGTTCACCTGAGGCAATAATCTGTCCATGATGGTCAATCACGTTCACGTTATGATGAATTATCGCCATTGCCCGGGCGACAATTTCATTAGCCAGCGCCGTCGTAATAATCATACAGTTATCCGCTTATGTGCCTCTCCGCGCCGTCCGCTCAGAAAGGTTCGTAGAACATTCTCCGCTGCGTCGGCGAGGAGCTGTTCGCATGTGTTCATCGACTCCGCCAGCGGCATAGGGCGCTGGCAGATAGACCACATCGCGTCAATATGGTGTTGATACAATTGCCGACTGCTCTCATCGCGTCCGCCGCAAAGGGCCACAACCGGTACGCCGTGGCGCGCCGCTTTGCCCGCCACGCCCACCGGGGCTTTACCAAAGGCGCTCTGACGATCGAGCCAGCCTTCCCCGACGATGGTCAGCGCGGCATCGCTAAGATGGCGGTCGGCATTAAGCAGTTCCAGCACCAGGTCAATGCCCGGACGCAGCGTGCCGCCCGCATAGGCGATCAGCGCAGCTCCCATACCGCCCGCGGCCCCGGCGCCTGGCGCTTCGCTGACGTCGTAGCCGAGCGTTTGCGTAAGCTGCCGGCTGTAGTGCGCCATACCCGCCTCCAGCTCGCTCAGCGCCGCCTCATCCGCCCCTTTCTGCGCGCCATAAACCCAGGTGGCGCCATCGGTTCCAAGCAGAGGGTTGGTGACGTCGCAGGAGGCCTGAATTTCGGCCTGTCGTAAACGCGGGTCCAGTTCGCTTAAATCGATGCGCTGGATATGCGCAAGATCCTGGCCCGCGGCGGGAACCGGCAGCAGCGTGCCGTCCTTGCGCAAGAATCGTGCGCCAAGCGCCTGGGCGAAACCGATGCCGCCATCGTTGGTCGCGCTGCCGCCCAGCCCGATAATCAGACGCCGGCAACCGGCATCCAGCGCCGCTTTTACCTGTTCGCCCAGCCCAAAACTGCTGGCCAGACGCACATCCCGCTGCGCTTTCGGCGTAAGCTCCAGCCCACAGCTTTGCGCCATCTCAATAATGGCCCGCTCGCCGGGCAGGATCAGAAACGCGGCCTGTACGGCGAGGCCGTAAGGCGAGGTACAGCGCTGCTGCTGCCACCTCGCGCCTTTCAGCTGCGGACTTTCCGCAAGGGTCGAAAGCAGTCCCTCTCCGCCGTCCGACACGGGCATTTCGACCAGCTCCAGCGCCTCGTCAACCCGGCGCAATCCCCGTGCGACCGCTGCGCAAGCGGCCTGCGCGCTACAGCTGCCCTTAAACGAATCCAGCGCGATAACAATCTTCATGCGTTCTCCTGCGTTAATGCGCTTTGCGCGGCGTTTTATCGGTGGTCATCAGCTGCAACAACATCCCCAGCAGCGCGCATCCCGCCATGGTAAAGAAGGCGTAGATATAACCCGCCGGATTTTCCCATCCCCCACCGAACTGGATGAGCCAGCCCATAAGCAATGGCGAAAGGCCGCCGCCGATAAACATCGCCGTGGTGATAATTCCGTTGGCGGTAGAGGTGGCGCGTTCTTCGGCGGAATCCGAGGCCATTGCGTAGTAGATAGGCCACACGGCGTTGGCCACCAGGCCAAAAAAGAGCTGAATGGCGATAAGACGCGGCATATTGGTGGCGAAATAGAACAGCGCAATGCCGATACTCATCCACAGACCGCAGACGATCAGAGTACGTTTACGACCAAAGCTATCGGATAGCCAGGGCCAGATTATCTGGCCCAGAGTACCGGTCAGCGTGAAGATAATACTTAGCCCGGCGGATGCCGCCAGCGACAGGCCGGAGACGTGATAAAGATACGGCGGCAGCACAACGTTAATGCCCATATAGACAATTTGCGTCAGCAGGGTATTGCCCGCCGTTAGCGAAATATTGCGGTTGCGCAGGGTACGTAAAAAGGTCTTCATCCCTTCGCCTTTGGCAACATGGCTGCTTTCCTGGGTCGCCGGGCGCGTCATCCCCTGGCTATCGATATGCTGATAAAGCGTGTTGATGCGATCGGCGGTGGAATATTTCGCCCAGAAAATCATCAGCGGGATGGCGACGATCAGCGCCAGCAGGAAGCAGTAGCGCCAGCTGCCTTCGCCAAATGCGGAAAGCACCAGACTTGCCACCACGCCGCTCAGCAGCGCGCCAATCGGATAGCCGGTATGATGCACCCCCAGCGCGAAGCCGCGCTTCTCTTTCGGCCACCACTCCGCGGTGTTGCTGACGCCGACGGGCTCGCCCCAGCCGGCCCCGAGGTTGACGCCAACGCGCAGCAGCACAAACGCCGTCAGCCCGTGGCTGATCGCTTTAATCCCGGAAATAAAAGAGAGGGCGGTATAGCCCAGCACCAGCGGTACCTGAAAGCGCGCCCGCTTCCAGCCTGAACCGTAGCGATCGCTCCAGATGGAGCCGGGGATATCCAGCACCGCCAGGGCAACCATAATCAGCGCGACGACGTTGCCCCACTGTTCCGGCGAGAGCGAGAACTCCTTAGAGATGACCGGGCCAAGGCGCAGGATCATCTCGCGGTCGTAGGCGTTAAGCACCCAGATTAGCCAGCAAACCAGCAGCGAAACCCAGGAGAAACGATGTATCAGCCGCTTTTTTGCGCCTTGTTCGCCGGCAGGTGTTTGATTGATTGTTGTCATAGTCGTGTTTACTCCGCGGCGTCGCGACAGCATGGCGCGCGCCGCCAGGTATCAGGGTCAGAGTGGGTTCGCCGGGTATTATTGTTATCGCGGCGAGCCGGATATTCGTTTAACCGGCAAAGCGCCGTTCCGCTACGCCGGTGACGCCCAGGTCGTAAATGGCGAACAGGCTGCCGCGTAGCTGATTATCTTCCGGGAAGCGCGGTAGCGGCGGCTGCGCCATTGAGGTGACGTACAGCACGTCGAGGTTTTCGCCGCCGAACATCACGCTGGTGACTTTTTTCACCGGCATCTCAATGATGCGATCGACCTCGCCCTCCGGCGTGTAGCGCACCAGCTTGCCCGCATAGACCAGCGCGTTCCACAGATAGCCTTCGCTGTCCACGGTGGCGCCATCCGCCGCGCCGCCTTCGCTGCGATCGACGTGGCAAAAGACACGTTCGCCAGAGAGATCGCCGGTCGCGGTGTTGTAGTCCCAGGCACAGATTTCGCCCGTCCAGGTATCGGCAAAGTAGAACGTTTCGCCGGAGGGGCTCCAGCAGGGGGCGTTAGAGACGATGATATTTTTCTTCAGCACGTGCAGTGACAGATCGGCGTCCAGGCGATATAGCGCGCCGCTTGGCTCCTCTTCGCGCATATCCATCGACCCGAACAGAAAGCGTCCCTGACGATCGACTTTACCGTCGTTGAGCCGGTTAAAGGGCCGGTCCGCTTCCGGATGGTGCAGCAGCGTCAGCCCGCCGCTGGCGAAGTCGAGCAGATGAACGCCATTCTGTAGCGCTACCACCGCGCCTTCGCCGTTCTGGCGCAGGGCGAAAGAGCCAATTTTCTGCCGCACGTCCCAGCTCTTAATAGCGCCGCCCTGCGCGTTACAGGCGAACAGGCGCCCGTCGAGGCTATCTACCCACCAAAGACGTTGCTGCTCGATATCCCATACAGGGCTCTCGCCGAGGCGAGTTTTTAAATCCAGTAACACTTCGATACGCATAAGGCGCTCCTGATTAAGCGTTTTCGCCGCGGGCCTGTTTTGCCGAGGCGGGGGTAGAGGATGACGAACTTTTAATCAACAGAGATGCCAGCGCGCCGACAATCAGTAGCGCGACGGCGAACCATAAGCCGGACGTCGCCGCGCCGGTGCGGTCCTCAAACGCGCCGAGGATAAACGGCCCGAGAAAGCCGCCGCACAATCCGAGGCAGTTAAGCAGGCCGAAGCTGCCCGCCAGCATATGCCCGCTCATGATCGAGGGGAGCCAGTTAAAGATGATGGATTGCATGGCGAAGAACATGAAGGCGGCCAGCGAGAAGCCAAGCAACGCCACGCCGTGGCCGGCAATCGCGCCAATCGCCATGCCGGTCGCCATGACCAGATACCCGGCCATCAGCATGCTGCGCGAACGCTGTTCCGTCCGGGCGAAACGCGGCAGCAGGATCCCGCCAGCGGCGGCGGCGATCCATGGGATGGCGGTCAGCAGACCGATCTGCAGCGGGGTAAGCTGGCCCCAGCTTCCGATGATCCCCGGCAGGAAATAACTCAGGCCGTAAACCGAGAACTGGTGGGTAAAGTAAATCAGCACCAGCAACAAAAATACGCGGGTGGTGAGCGCGGTTTTCAGGGAAAAGCGGCTTGGCGTATGGCGCGTCTCCTCGGCTTCTTTCTCCAGCACCGCAGTGATTGCCTGTACGTCGTGGCTGTCCAGCCAGCGGGCGTCGGCGGGTTTATCCGGCAGCCTGCGCCAGACGACGAACGCCAGCGCTATCGCGGGCAGCCCTTCGATAAAGAACATCCACTGCCAGCCGTGCCAGCCGGACATTCCATCAAGGCTTAATAACAATCCGCCCAGCGGCGCACCGATAATATTGGCCAGGCAGACCCCCAGCAGGAACAGGCCGGTGGCTTTAGCGCGCTCTTCACGGCCAAACCAGAGGGTCAGGTAGTAAATAATGCCCGGATACAGCCCCGCTTCGGCGGCGCCGAGCAAAAGGCGCATCACGTAAAAGGACGTAGGCCCGGTGACGAACGCCATACCGCAGGAGATGATCCCCCAGGTGATCATGATGCGGGCGATCCAGCGCCGCGCGCCAATCCGGGTTAAAAACAGGTTGCTGGGGATCTCCAGCACCGCGTAGGTGAGAAAAAACAACCCGGCCCCGAGGCCGAATGCGGTTGCGGAAAGGCCGATATCCACCGACATGGTCGCTTTCGCCATGCCAATATTGGTACGATCAATAAAGCTGATGATGTACGCCACGATAAGTAGCGGCATCAAATGGCGGTAGATCTTTTTATGGGTGCGCTGTAGCTGCGTCCCGTTTACCGCCTTTTCATTTATTGCGGACATGGTTATTATTTCCCCGTATTCGTGGTCAGAAGCCTTGCCGGGATCGCGTCGATCCCGTTCGTCAGCTCACAGGTTGTCGCCGGGTGCTGACCCGAACGACGCCCGGCCCGAAGCCCCACTTCGGGCCGTCTTTTCCTAAGCGCCTTCGCGCTCGAACAGCATAGAAATCCCCTGGCCGCCGCCGATGCACATGGTGACCAGACCGGTGCGCGCGCCGCTGCGCGCCATTTCATACATCAGTTTGACCGGCAGGATCGCACCGCTGGCGCCCACCGGATGGCCGAGAGCGATCGCGCCGCCGTTGACGTTGACGCGGGCCGGATCGAGACGCAGATCGTTCATCACCGCCAGCGCCTGGGCGGCGAAGGCCTCATTGAGTTCAATTAAATCGATGGCGTGAACATCCATATTGAGACGGTCCATCAGGCGTCGGGTAGCGGGAGAGGGACCAAACCCCATAATCTCCGCGCCGCAGCCGGCAACCGCCCAGCCGCGAATTCGCATACGCGGGGTGAGGCCGCGCTTTTCCGCCTGCTGGCGGGTCATCATCACCAGCGCGGCCGCGCCGTCGTTAATGCCGGAGGAGTTGGCCGCCGTCACCACGCCGTCGGCTTTAAATGCCGGACGCAGCGCGGCAAGCTTTTCGCGCGGGGTGTCGCGCGGGTGTTCATCGGTCGCGAACAGGCGGGTCGCTTTTTTGCCGTCCGGCACCTCAAGAGCCAGAATCTGCTCGCGGAAGCGCTCCTCAGCGATCGCCTTCAGCGCCTTCTGCTGGCTCGACCAGGCGAAATCGTCCATCGCTTCGCGGGTGATACCGAAACGTTGCGCAACGTTTTCCGCCGTGATGCCGTTGTGATAAGGCCCTTCCGGCCAGGTGAGAATGGAGATCAGCCCATCTTCCAGCTCGCCGTGGCCCATGCGATAGCCATCGCGCGCTTTACGCAGGTAGTAGGGGAGCTGGGTCATATTTTCCGTTCCGCAGGCGACGACCACCTCGGCCTGGCCGCTTTGCAGCTGCATCATGCCGTCCGCGAGGGCCTGGAGCCCGGATCCGCACTGGCGGTTAACCGAATACGCGGTGCTCTCCTGTGGGATCCCCGCCCGCAGTTGGCAGATGCGGGCGATAAAACCGCTTTCGGCGATTTGCCCGACGTTGCCGACGATCGTTTCGTCGATATCCTGCGGCGCAAGTCCGGCGCGGTTGACCGCTTCGCGAATAACCGCCGCCCCGAGGTCATGCTGGTGGGTATGCTTAAGACTGCCGTTAAACGTGCCAATAGCGGTACGGACGCCGCTGACAACCACAATATCATTAGCCTGTGTCATCGTTTTTCTCCTTACAGCACCATGCCGCCGCCGACGTTAATCACTTCACCGTTGATATAGCGCGCGCCGTCAGACGCCAGAAACGCCACGCACTCGCCAACGTCTTTCGCCTCCCCGGCGTAACCCGCGGGTATTTTATTGATCATGATTTGCCAGACGTTTTCCGGGACGCCGCGGGTCATATCGGTATCGATAAAGCCCGGGCAGATGGCGTTGACCGTGACGCCTTTCTTCGCCAGTTCGCGGCAGGCGGTTTTGGTCATCCCCACCACGCCGGCTTTTGACGCCGAATAGTTGGTTTGTCCGACGTTGCCAAGCCAGCTGGCGGAAGCGATATTGATAATGCGGCCCGCGCCGCGCTCGCGCATACGGATGGCGGCCTGCTGCATACAGAGAAAAGTGCCCTTCAGATTGACATCGATCACCGTATCCCAGTCCGCTTCGGAGAGTTTGTGCAGCATGGCGTCGCGGTTGATTCCGGCGTTATTCACCACAATATCCACCGCGCCAAACGCCTCTTCGGCCTGGGAAAACAGCGCTTCGACCTGCGCTTTGTCACCGATATTGCAGCTGATAAACAGCGCCTGTGCGCCCGATTCGCGCAGGGACGCGGCGGCGGCTTCGCCGTGCGCGTCGCGATCGGCGATGATCACGCGCGCGCCTTCCCGCGCAAGCACCTGAGCAATGCCAAAGCCGATACCGCGCGCGGCGCCGGTGACAATGGCGGTTTTACTGGCAAGTTTCATAGCTAATTTCCTTGTGAGTCAGAGGATGAATTCCGGGACAGATGTTCCGCGAGGCCGCAGGGCTGCGGGGTGAACAAGCGGCTGTCCATAACCTGAAGATCCGCGGCGATCGTCGGACGAAAATCCATATGCGCCAGGATGTCGCGCTCAAGATCGATACCGGGGGCGATTTCCGTCAGCACCGGCCCCTCCGGGCGTAGTTCGAAAACCGCCCGTTCGGTGACGTAATGCATGGTTTGTCCTTTGGCGCGGGCCAGCTCGCCGTTGTAAGAAATCTGATTAACCCCGGCGACGAATTTACGTACCTCGCCTTCGCGGCGGATATGCAGCGCCCCTTGTTCACAGGCGATCTCCAGCCCTTTGGCGGTAAAAGAGGAGCAGAACACGACGTGGCGGGCATTCTGGGTGATGTCGATAAAACCGCCCGCGCCGGGGCAGGATGCGCCGAGCCGCGTAGCGTTGACGTGGCCGTGCGGGTCCATCTCGCCGGCGCCCATAAAGGTGATATCGACTCCCGCGCCGTTGTAATAGAGCATTTGATCCTGGTGGCCTATCATCGCGCTCAGATTACGACCGATGCCGAAATCAACGCCGCCCGCCTGCTGGCCGCCGTAGATCCCCGACTCCACGGTGATGGTGACCTGCTCGCCGAGCCGTTCTTCGTGAATGATGGCGCCAATAACGTCGTTGGGAATGCCGGTGCCGAGATTGATGACGCAGCCGGGCGTCAGATAGCGGCAGGCTATCCGCCCGATAAGTTTGCGCAGGTCGAGCGGCAGCGGCGCGCTCTGCGCGGCGGGCAGTTGGATATCGCCGCACAGCGCCGGATCGAAGTCCCAACTGGAGGTCTGGCGGTGATCCATCTGCGGCTCTTCGCACACCACAATGGCGTCAATCAGGTTGCCGGGAACGGTGACGCTTTTCGGATGCAGCGAGCCTTTCGCCACGCGATATTTCACCTGCGCCAGCACCTTCGCCCCATAGCGTCTGGCGGCGAGAACCGCGTGCAGAACTTCCAGCTTCATCACCTCTTCATCGGTCGTGAGGTTGCCGTCTTCATCAGCATGGGTGCCGCGCACAATGACCACGTCCAGGGGAATGGCCGGGTAAAACAGATATTCGGCGCCGCGAAACGTCACGTGCTCGATCAGATCGGGCCGTTCGCGGGTGCGGGCGTTCATCCGCCCGCCTTCCATGCGCGGATCGACAAAGGTACCGAGCCCGACGGGGGAAAGCCTCCCCGCAAGTCCGGCGGCCATCGCGCTATAGAGATGAACGATCTGCCCCTGCGGCAGACACCAGGCTTCCACTTCGTTGTTGTTGATCATCGCCATCCAGCGCGGCGCCAGGCCCCAGTGCGAGCCGATAAGGCGCGTCACCATACCCGGATGGGCGAAGTGCTGGATACCGCGCTGGCGATCGCTTTGCCCAGCGGCATGCAGCAGCGTCAGATCGCGCGGTTCGCCCGCGGTCAGAAAGCGCGCTTCGATAGCGCTTAAAATGGACTCCGCCGCGCCGATAAGCGTCATCCCGACGGTACAGACGGTGTCGCCGCTGGCGACCCACTGCGCCGCTTGATGGGCGTCGATAAATTTGCTGCTCACTTTTTATCCTCCGTTGATAGCGTGATGATGGATTCCGCGAGGCGCGCTTTGAGCTGCTGCTTGCTCACTTTTCCGTTATGGGTACGCGGTAAAACGCGGGTGAAAATAATGCGCGCCGGCAGCTTAAAGCGGGCGATTTTGACCTTCAGCCAGCCGAGGATCTCTTCGCTGGTCAGGTGGTGCTGACCGTCCGGCACGATAAACGCCACCGGCTCTTCGCCATAGACCGGGCTGGGGGTCGGGATCACGGCAACTTCCCGTACGCCCCGATAGGTAGAGAGGATGTTTTCCAGCTCCAGCGAGTAAATCTTCTCTCCGCCGCGATTGATCATGTCCTTGCTGCGATCTTTGATGTACAGCCAGCCTTCGTCGTCGAGATAGCCCAGATCGCCGGTACAAAACCAGCCCTGCGCATCGCAGCTCGGGCGTCGTTCGCTGTGCTGCCAGTATTCGCGGATCACCACATCGCCTTTGAGCCAGATATGCCCGATTTGCCCGGCGGGGAGGGGCTGCTGGCGATCGTTGCGGATCGCAATGGCGAGGCCGGGGATCGCCTGCCCCGAGCTGCCGCATTTATCGCTGCCCCAGACATCGCCTGGAAAGATGGTGGCGGGCGAGGTCGTTTCGGTGAGACCGTAGATCGGCTGAATCGCCGTATGCGGAAACAGGGTTTTTAGCTCAGCGATCAGTCCGTCGCTCAGGTGGCCCGCGCCGCAGGCAATCGTGCGTAGCGCGGGGAAATCGCCTGGATGGCTGGCGCTCTGCTCGCGCGCAGCCTGGCACAGCAGGATAAAAATGGTTGGCGAGCCGTGCAGAAAGGTAATGTTCTGCTCGCGCAGGGTGTTGATTACCTGCGGGGCGTTAAACCGGTGCTGTAGCCAGAGGCTCGCGCCGAGGCTAATAAACAGCGCCAGCAGCGCCGACAGGCCGGTGATGTGATAGATAGGCACCGCCAGAATGGTGCTATCCGCGGCGGTGAGATTCAGTTTTTGCGCGTAAGCGTCAATCGCGCAGAGCAGGTTGTGGTGCGTGATAATCGCCCCTTTCGGCTCTCCGGTGGTACCGGAGGTAAACATCATCACCGCCGTATCATCGCGGTTAACCGGGGTCGGCAGGCGGGTTAGCGGATCGGGAAGAGAGAGCGCCTGCCATTCGCTGAGCGAAACGCAGAGGGCGTCGGGAGTCTGTTTCAGCCAGTCCTGCACGGTCGCATCGAACAGCACGGCCCGCGGGGCGATATGGCCCACCAGCTCCTCGCTTTCGGCCTGCTTAAGCTTAGTGCTGAAAGGCACCACTTCAATGCCCAGACCCAGCGCGGCAAATAGGACTTCGCAAAAAGCGGGATGATTCCCCCAGGCCAGCAGGATTCGGTCGCCTTTGCGCAGCGACCAGATGCGGTCAAGCTGCGCCATCGCTCGCTGTACCCGCAGGTGAAAATCGCGGTACAGATAGCGCCGATCCTCAAACGCCAGCGCCAGGGCATCCGGGCTGCGGGCGGCGCTGCGGCTCAGGGCCTGGTAAAGATTCTGGAAGTCGGCGGAGGTGCTGCTCATTTGTCTCTCCTGATATTGCGTATTGACTGGAAGTAGTCTGGGGAAATTCAGGAGAGGAAATTGCCGAATGGCTCACAATAGAAAATCAACAAAACGGAAGCAATTTTGTAACATTGCACAATAGGCAGGAGAGGCCGGGTAGGGGGGAGAAATACTGGAATCAGGCAGGCTTTTGTAAAGCCTGAGGAAGCCCGCTTTTAGACCCGTATTAACCGGGCCTAAAAGGAAGAAGGGGATCAGCCCTGCCGCTTAGCGTTTAAAGGCATCGAACTCGAGCCGTTCGCCGTCGGGGCCGCGAATAAGCAGGAAGCGCACATTTTCTTCCTCAATCGGCCCTTCATCGAGCGGATAGCCGAGCGCCGCCAGCCGCTGCTGCACCGCATCCAGGTCGCGGACTTCCAGCGCCAGATGATCGATACCGCAGCGAGGAGCGTCAAAGGGCGTTCCTGCGGGAAGCTGATACAGCTCGAGGACGGCGCCCGCCATTTCCAGGAACGCGACTTCAATAGTGCCCTGCGGCGACGGCTTGCTAAACCGCTGCTGGCGCTGAAAGCCCAGCGGTTCATAGAAGGCAAGCGAACGCGTTAAGTCGCTGACCTGATAGCCAATATGAGCAATCGTGTTGATAAGTTCGCGCATGTTATACCCCCTTACGCACGCACCAGAAACCGTAGAAAGCGACATACACAAAGCACAGGAGCGGAGCGATAAAGGCGATTTGCATATTGCCGCCGTTCATATCCGAGATAATGCCCATCACCAGTGGAATAACGGCCCCGCCGATAATCGACATCACTACGATCGAGCCTGCGGTCTGGGTATCTTTCCCCATGCCCTTAATGACCAGGCCAAAGTTGGTCGGCCAGCATGGCGCCATACAGAAGCTGACCAGAATGAGCGCATAGACCGCCAGCATTGAACTGCTGAATACGGCAATCAATAAAAGGACGGTGGCGGCCAGGGCAAAGGTGCCGAGCAGCAGCGCCGGATTGAGGCGGTTCATCAGCCAGGTGGCGACGGTTTTACCCACGGCGTAAATCACCAGAGAAGCCAGCAGCCAGTAGGTCGCGGAGTGCTCGCTGGTGCCCTGCTGCACGAGCTGCACAAAGCGGATCGTGAAGCTCCATACGCCAACCTGGGCGCCGACGTACAAAAACTGCGACAGGATGCCGAGGCGAAAGCGCGGGATAGCAAACAGGCGTTTCAGCGTTGACCCCATGCTTTCTGTCGGGATCTGCTGCTGTTGTGACGGCGTGCCCTTGCACGACGGGAATTTAATAAACACGAACACCAGCGCCAGCACCACCAGCACGGAGCCGATAATCAGATAGGGCCCGACCACCTGGCCGACCATTTGATGGCGCGCGGCGTCCGCGGCGGCGGCGGGCATCGCCAGCAGCTGTTCATGGCTCGGATCGTTCTCGCCAAAGACCATCACCTGGCCAATCAGCACGCCGGAAATCACCCCCAGCGAGTTGAAGATCTGCGAAAAGTTAATGCGCTGGGTGGAGGATTGAATCGGGCCCAGCAGGCTTGAGTAGGTGTTTGCCGACGTTTCCAGAAAAGAGAGTCCGCAGGCGATCACCCCCAGGCAGGCGAGGAACGCGCCGTAGGTCATGATCTGCGCGGCCGGAACGAACAGGAAACAGCCGAGGGCGTACAGGCACAGCCCAATAATAATCGCCGCTTTATAGGAATAACGCTTAATCAGCGCCGCCGCAGGCAGGGCGACAAAAAAGTAGCCGAGGAAAAAAATCGACTGCACCAGCGCCGTCTGGGTATCCGTTAAATCGAAGCCCTTTTTAAACTGGGCGATCAAAATATCATTCAGGTTGCCCGCCATGCCCCATAGCGCAAACAGGCAACAGACCAGTAAAAATTGCAGCCAGGGGGTGTGCGGTAAATACGCGCTGGTATCCAGTTTTTCATTGTGGACCGCCGCTTTATCGACCTTATCCGTTATTAGCGTACTCATTGAGCTATCCTCTTAATGGTTTTTATACAGTAGGGTTTATGCCATTTCATAATCAGAGGCGGCACGCAAAAGCCGTTCTCGTGCCTCTTCGTAGTCAGGTAAGGATGACGCGCCCTGCTTTTCGACGCTGACGGCGGCATAGGCCGCCGCAAATCGGGCCGCGGTATGCAGCGGTTCGCCGCAGGCCAGCCGCGCCGCCAGCGCGCCGTTGAAGGCATCGCCCGCGCCGGTGGTATCGCGGGGATGAGAAGGGAAGCACGGGATAGGGGATTTCACGCCCTGCTCGCTCAGCAGGGCGCCCTTTGCGCCAAGGGTGATAATGACGTTGCGCGCGCCCTGGGCATGCAGCGCATCGGCGGCCTCGGCCGCGGCCGCGAGACTATCGACCTGACACCCGGTCATTAACCCGGCCTCCGTCGCGTTCGGGGTAAGCAAATCCACTTTACTCAGAAATGCGTTATCAACGGGCTGCCAGGGGGCGGGATTGAGCACCACGAAGGCCCCGGCTGCTTTAGCGGCGTCAACGACCCGTTCAATCGCGGAAAGATTGTTCTCCAACTGAACCAGAACCACATCCGCGCAGCCGATAGCGGGGACGCAGCCGGCGATTTCATCATCGCTCACCGTCATATTCGCGCCGGGATCGACGGCGATCATGTTTTCAGCATCGTTGCCGGCCACATAAATCAGCGCATTGCCGGTGGGGATATCTTCGGCGACCAGCAGCGTCACGGCGTTAAACCCCACGCCTTTCAGATGGCGGCGGGCAAAATGGCCGAAGGTATCATTGCCAATCTTGCCGATGTAGTGGACATTCGCTCCCGCTTTTAGCGCAGCGGTGGCCTGGTTCGCCCCTTTTCCGCCGGCGCTGGTCATACTCCCGCAGGCCACTAACGACTCGCCCGGTACGGGAAAGCGCTCCACTCTGGCCACCATGTCGAAATTGAATGAACCAAAAACGCAGACTTTTCCTGACATCATTCGCTCCTTTATACGCGCTCGGGGGAGTGCAGCGCGGCGGACAGATCGCGGGACATTTTTTCCCAGGCCTGCTCGAGCGGCATATCCGGGCGGAATAAGCCGCTGCTGCCCATCACCAATACCTGCGCTCCGGCGCCCAGCAGCTCACGGTAGGTGGTGCGGTTGCATGAGCCGTCGACTTCCAGCAAGAAGTGGAGGTCGCGGGTCTCTTTTAGCTGATGAAGCTGCGCGATTTTGGCGGTCATTTCGGGAATAAACGGCTGACCGGCATAGCCCGGATCGACGGTCATCACCGTGACCTTATCGAGCAGATGCAGATAGTGCTGGATGCTCTCAACCGGCGTGGCGGGATTGAGCACCATGCCCACCGCTTTCCCCGCCTGGCGAAGCATATTGATGAGCCGGAAGGCTTCGCGGCAGATGGTTTCCGGATGCAGTGAAATAGCGTCAGCGCCGGCTTCTATTAGCGCCGGGATAAACGAGGCGGGCTCTTCGACCATCAGGTGGACATCGATGGGAAGCGATGTGTAGGGACGAATCTGCGTCACAAAGCTGGCCGATAGCGCCAGATTTTTGACATAGTGGCCGTCCATTATGTCGACATGCAGCCTGTCGGCTTTGCCGTTTAAAAAGCGCAGCTGTTCCGTCACTTTCATCATGTCCATGCACATGAGCGAGGGAGAAAGGTAATAACGCATAAGGCCTCATTTATTCCGGTAGTGGCTGATTTCAGGCAAAGTCTGGCCCTGCCGCATGAAGCGGCGTTTCGACATTGCGCGTATTGACCGTCACGTCATGACGGCGTACTCAGGCGATTTGTAGGCCGACGTTATGCCAGGTCATCTCTTTTTCCAGCAGCGGATCGGCAAACTTTTCGGTAATTAAACAGTCCAGTTCGCCTAAGCCGCCGATGCGCGCGACGCCTGTTCGCCCCAGCTTGCTGCCGTCGACTAATGCCACCGTCTGACGGGCGGCCAGCATCATCTGTTTCAGCAGGGCGGCGTGGGCTTCCGTACCCGCATATAAGCCGCTATCGCGCTCCAGACCCTGGCAGGAGAAAAAGAGCGTATCGATGGCGTACTCGCGCAGCGTTCGTGAGGCGGTTTCACCGAAGAACGACTCCTCGGTCGGGGAAAAATCGCCCCCCAGTCCTACGAGATGCAACGAGCGTCTGCTCATCAGCGTTTGCAAGATGCGGATGGAGGGCGTAATTACCGTTAGCGCCATCTCCGGCATCTGCCGGGCCAAAAACCAGCTGGTGCTGCTGCCGTCCAGGACGATGGTCTGTCCCGGCTGCAGAAACTGCAGCGCTTTACGGGCAACGCGCATTTTTCCTTCGCTGTGCAGCAGCGTTCTCTGCTGAAAGCTTCCCTGGCTATCTTCGACCGGCAGGGCGGACGCTGCCGCTCGGGTCGTCGGCAGCGGGTTTTCCGCCGCCAGCGCTCCGCCGTGGCTCCGATTTAAGATCCCTTTCCGTTCCAGCTCGCTCAGATCGCGGCGAATCGTTTCCCTTGAGACCCGAGTCGCTTGCGCAATCTCATTCACCCGCATCACGCCGCGTTGGCCCAGCAGTTCAACAATCAAACGATGACGTTCCAGCGGCAACATAGCTCTCTCCTGAAGTACATGATCAGATTACCTTTCCCTTGCGCAGGGCGTTGAGACCTCGGGAATGTCCGACGAAGGCGAGCTTTTCGCTGCCGGACAGTGTGATAGCGCACGCATTTCGGCTGCACTGCCGCCAGCGTTTTTGCTATCTCGCCCGCTATTCAGGCATAAACAAAAACAAACAAAAATAAATGCAACATTGCCTTTGCGCCCGTTTATGACCGTTTACGCCCGCTCTGCGAGGGCACTGTTCATTTCTTGCCTGCTAATTAAAAACAAATGAAAATAAAAAAATGCTAATTTGATCACGTTATTTTCATTTGATGCGTTTTTAAATGGATTTAAGCCGATTAACAGCATTAAATGAAAGTAATTAAAAACAAAGAGCAGGATGAAACCATGAATGAAACAACCCGTCGTTTTGCACGTTTAGTCGACCTGAGCGCAGTCCAGGCCACCAGTACCGAAGCGGACGTTCGCGCCTGCGCTGAGCTGGCCGCCCGCTACAACATTATTTCCGTCCACGTGCTGCCCTGCTGGACGCGGTTTCTCAGTACGTTGCTGCCGCAGCAGGGTACGGGAGAGGTGATGATCGGCGGGCCGGTCGGCTTTCCCGGCGGCGGGCATGCTACTGATACCAAGGTTCAGGAAGTGCGGCAGCTGATTGCCGATGGCGCCCGCGAAGTCGATATGGTGGTGAACATCGGCAAAGTGTTATCCGGCGATTATGACTATGTGCGCGAAGATTTACGCCGCGTGGTGGACGCCGCCGCGCCGGTACCGGCGAAGGTGATCCTCGAAACGCACTATCTCAATGAGGAGCAGATTCGCCGCGTGTGCGATATCGCCGTAGAGGTGGGGATGAAGTGGGTCAAAACCTCCACCGGCTGGGCGCCCACCGGCGCGACGGTGGAAAAAGTCAGCATCATTGCCGACCAGCTTAAAGGCCGAATCGATATCAAAGGCGCAGGAGGCATTCGCGATCTGGCAACGGTGCGCGCGCTTTACCAGCTTGGCATCCGCCGCTTTGGCATGAGTCACGGCGCGGTCAGCAAAGTGCTGACTGAACTGGAGCAGCACCCGGAACGCTTTCCCGAGCTGAACGCCGATTAAACTGAGAGACCGCGGGCCTGATGGCCCGCCATAAAACGTCACCGGAGTCAGTGATGAAAGATAAAATACTCACGATTGATGTTGGCACTGGCAGTACCCGCGCCGCTATTTTGCGCGTTGATGGCACGATGGTCGGTTTTGCGCAAAGGGAGTATGAGCAGACCACGCCGCGTGCGGGCTGGTCAGAACAGGCCCCTTCTCTATGGTGGCGGGCCGCCTGCGAATGCATACGCGAGGTGCTCTACCG
This sequence comes from Klebsiella sp. M5al, assembly GCF_002090195.1. Classification (NCBI taxonomy): domain Bacteria; kingdom Pseudomonadati; phylum Pseudomonadota; class Gammaproteobacteria; order Enterobacterales; family Enterobacteriaceae; genus Klebsiella; species Klebsiella sp. M5al. The sequence goes on along the minus strand of NZ_CP020657.1, from coordinate 4,939,220 downwards.
CTATCCTGAAACGGTTACGCAGATTGCGGTCATTGGCGCCTGCGGACAGATGCACGGCACCGTCCTGCTGGACGACTGCGGCGAGCTGGTGGAGGACCGGGCGCTGCTGTGGAATGACAAGCGTAGCCAGCCGCAGGTGGATGCCTTTGCCGCGCGCGAAGGGCGGGAAAAGTGGCTGGCGCATTTAAATAATCCCCCCGCGGCGGCGTGGCCGGCTTTCAAATTAGCCTGGTGGCGTGAACATCATCCAGAACGTTGGCCAAAGCTCGCCAAAGTGTTAATGCCGAAGGACTATATTAATTTCATGCTCACCGGCGCCCTGGCGACCGACTATAGCGAGGCGTCCTGCTATTTTCTGATGGACAGCGAAACCCGCGCCTGGTCTTCGCAAGCCTGCGAAACGTTTGGCCTGCGGGTCGATCAGCTACCGGAGCTTAAACTTTCCAGCGACATTATCGGCCAGGTGACGCCGCGCGCATCCGATACCACGGGGCTGCCTGTCGGTATCCCGGTGGTGGCGGGTACGTCGGATATGGCGGCCTCTCTGCTCGGTTCGGGCGTGTATGAGCCGGGTATGGCGTCCGACTCCACCGGCACGTCGACGCTGATAACGGTGGTATCGCAGCGGCCGTTACGCCATCCGCTGGTCAATAACCTCCATCTCGCCAACGCGGCCTGGGGCGGATTTACGATTCTGGATGCTGGGGGCGATGCCGTCCGCTGGGCGCGGCTGGCGCTGGCCGATAACCAGATAACGCACCCGCAGCTTTTGCAGGAAGCAGCCGCGGTGCCGGCCGGCGCGGAAGGGCTACTCTTTCTTCCCTATCTGACGGGAGAGCGCCTGGCCGAGCACACGAACTCGCGGGCGCAGTTCTTCGGCCTGCAGCGCAAGCATCGCCGCGGCCATTTATTCCGCGCGGTCCTGGAAGGGGTGGCCTTTGCGTCCTGGCGCAACCTTCGCCAGCTGCAGGCGTGCGGGCAATATCCGCAGCAAATGATCGCTTCCGGCGGCGGCGCGCGCAGCCCGCTGTGGCTTGAAATCAAAGCGGCGGCGTACAATCTTCCGATATTATCGACGCGCAATCAGGAGAATGGCGTCACCGGATGCGGTATTATCGCCGGGGTTGGCGCGGGGCTGTACGCGGATTTTGCCAGCGGCGTGCGGCAGACGGTGCAGTTCGACAAGCTGATTTCGCCGGATCCCCGTCTGCGGGATTATTACCAGGCCTGCAGCGAGCTTTTTGATACGCTCTACCAGCAATCCGCCACCTTATACGACAGGCTGGATGCGCTGAGCGCGGGGCCAGACTGAAGGTATGCTATCGCGCGGAGAGCGCCGTAAATATAGAGAGAGGCAGAATGTTTGCAGAAGAAAGACAGGAGAAGTTGCTCAGTATTCTCAGGGAAAAACGCAAAGTGGCTGTTTCTGAGATGTGTGACGTCTTTAATGTATCTGGCGCCACCATTCGTGCCGATCTCCGCCAGCTGGAAGAGGAGGGGCTGCTGACCCGTACCCACGGCGGCGCCGTTCTTCGCACGCGGGCGAGCTTTGAACAGGCCTCTGACGCGCGCGAAATCGTTAATCTCAGCGCGAAAGAGCGCATCGGTCAGCGCGCGGCGGCGCTGGTTGAGGATGGTGACATTATCGTGCTGGATACCGGCACCACGACCCTGCATATCGCGCGCAATATTCGCGACAGACAAAACGTCACGGTGGTGACCAACGATTACCAAATCGCCCGCGAGCTGGAAGCCAGCCCCTCTATTCAAACCATTCTGCTGGGCGGGATCGTCAAGAAGGGGTACCACTGCGTGGTGGCGATCAATGGACGCTCCATTCTCGATACGCTGAACGTCGATAAAGCGTTTATGGGCGCCAATTCGCTGTCGCTGAAACACGGCGCCTGCGTGGCCGATATCATGCTGGCAGAAACGAAACGCGGCATGGTTGAACACGCCAGCCAGGTGATTATCGTCTGCGACTACAGCAAGCTGAATAACACCTCCCTTGCCCAATTTACCGCCGCGGATCGGATTGATACCGTGGTGATCGATCGTCTGCCCGATGACGTTCAGGCGTATCGCAACGCCGGCATTCAGGTGATCTCGTTGGATGAAGAGGCGCCTCGGTAGCGGGATTTGATTTTGCCTCCACCTGCTGTACAGACGGAGGCAAGATATCAGAAAGAAGCGATAGATTGGCTCCCATTTTTGGCATCGTTACGCAGCAGGGAGCCGACCGTATCTATCCGTTCAGGGCAGCCCCCGGGTTATTGGAGGTCGCTGGCGCAGTTGCATCCTGACACCACAGTTTGTCATAAGCGTAACCGGTAAGATCTTCCACAACATGGCGGGCTTCAGGCGTCACATCCTGCTTGCGACCATGCGCTTTCAGGCGTTCGATCTCGTCGACTAAAATTTTGTGCGTACGCTTGTTCAGATGGAAAGTCAGCGCTTGCCATAGCGCGATGATCAACAGCCCGGCGGTGCCGACAAATAGCAGCATAGCAATCGTGGTGATGGCTTCCTGAGGCTGAACCTGGCTACCTTTCATGAAACCACCGCTCTGTAACAGCAGGCCTACCGCAAAGGTCGCAATGGCAACCGTTGTTTTACGGGAGAAGGTCATCACCGCAGCAAACAGACCTTCGCGGCGTTGGCGGGTTATCATTTCATCAATATCCGGAATAAACGGGAATACGTTCCACGGGGTAAATTCCAGTACGCAGCGGCCGACCTGATAAACGCCCGCGAGGATCACTAGCAGCATTACTTTGTTATCCGTCGGGAACTGATAGACCAGGAAGAATCCGCCGAGACACAGCATCATCAGGGTATAGGCGAAAACATAAAGCCGGGAGGGGCCGTATTTAATGATCGCGACGCCCGCCGCCAGCGTGACCGGCAATCCAACGATACTCATCGACAGCAGCGTTCCCGCCAGAGAGGATGACACATTCAGGCAGTAGACGCAGAAAAAGACAAACACCGTGTTGTAGATATCCTTCGCGGTGAAGGAAAAGAGATAGATAGCCAGGTGTTTACGGAATGCGCGCACCTTCAGGGTAGAGGCGTACTCTTTAAACAAGTTACCGAAGGCTGTGATTTTCTCTCCGAAGGTCGTAGGCTGCGTCTCTTTCTCGATTTCTGCCTGCATTTCCGGCGTTAACTCACGCTCCCAGGTGACTTTCCAGGAAATGAATACGCAGAGGGTAAACATAACGGCAAAGACTACCCCGTTGATTAAATAGGCATCGGCGTTGTTCTCGCCCAGCCAGCCGATCAACAGGCCTGGAATAAAGGTGGCGAGAAAGGTGCCGGAGGCCGACAGGAACATTCGGCAAGTGGAGAGTTTGGTACGATCGTTAAAATCTTTGGTCATCTCAGAGGGCAGCGTTTCCCATGGGATAAGCACCATTGCCGCGATAACTTCAAAGGCCAGGTAGACCGCGAGATAGAACCAGAAATTCATACCGTTCATCCACAGCAGGATATAAACCAGCATGAGCGGCGCGCCAATCAGTAGGAAGAAGCGACGACGGCCAAATTTTTTACCCAGATAATTTTTATAGAAATGATCGGTGAAGCTGCCCATAAACAGGCTAACGATAGCATCAACAATACGGGCAATCGCCACGATTGAAGCCGCTTCAATCGGCGACAGACCGACAAAAGTGGTATAAAAAAAGAGAAGCCACGCGCCAATGACGGTAAAGGCGCCGCCGCCCATAATATCCGTCAGACCGTAGCCGATACTGACAGGAATGGTTACTTTTCTGTTTTTAAGGGTCATGGTTTATACCTGTCTCAGGCTTGTGAAAAACGGAAATAGCGGCGTGCGTTTTCTACGCAAATATCCCGAATCATTGAGGTAAGAATGTTTTTATCGTCAGGAACTTCTCCATTTTCCACCCATCCTCCAATCAGATCGCAGAGGATCCGGCGGAAGTAATCGTGTCGGGTATAGGAGACGAAGCTGCGGGAATCGGTGAGCATACCGACGAAGTTGGCCAGTAAACCCTGATCGGCGAGCGTATTGAGCTGATTGACCATGCCGCGGCGAGTATCGTTAAACCACCAGCCGGATCCAAACTGCAGCGGGGATTTCACGCCATCTTCGCCGCTCTGGAAGTTAGCGATCGCAGAGGCCACCACATCGTTATAGCCGGCATTGAGGTTATAAAGGATGGTTTTGGGCAGGCCATTGTTCTCGCCCATGGCGTTGAGGAGCGCATTCAGGCTTCCGGCGAGGAGCGTTTGATCGCCAACGGAATCAAAGCCGCAGTTGATGCCCACCTTCTTAAACATCGGTTTGTTATTGTTGCGAATTGCGCCAAAGTGAATCTGCATAGCCCACTCGCGCTGCTTATACATTTTGGCGAGTGCGATAAAAATTGCGCTATCCCACGCCTGCTGTTCGTCTTTTGTCAGGGCCTCGTTCTTCAGACGGCGCTGGAAAAGCGCGGCCAGAGCGGCTTCATCCAGAGGGTTGTAAACGATTTCCAGAGGACCGTGATCGGATATGCGGCACCCTACAGTGTGGAAAAAATCGATACGTGATTCCAGAGCGGCCAGAAAGTCTTGCAAAGAAGCGATACGAATTTGGGTTTTCTCCGCCAGACGGGAAATAAACGTCTGAAAGCTTTCTGGATCGGTATCAAAGAGTTCGTCAGGGCGGAAAGTCGGTAGAACAAGCGGAGAAAAATCACTATTTGCCGCCAGCCGCTGATGATATTCCAGATTATCCAGCGGCCCATCCGTTGTGCACAGGGCCTCGACATTTGAACGGCGTATTAACGCCTGAGGTAAGAATTCTTTGCGGCGTAATTGCTCATTACACCGCGTCATTATTTCATGCCAGTTACGGCTATTTAACGTGTCATCAATGTTAAAATAGTATTTAAGTTCCAGATGGGTCCAGTGATAGAGAGGATTACCGAAGCAGGCCTCAACGGTTTGCGCCCATGCCGCAAATTTTTCTTCAGCGGTAGCGTTACCGGTGATTTTTTCCTCGGGAATACCATTTGCCCGCATCGCGCGCCATTTATAATGATCGCCTTCCAGCCATAACTGCGTAATGTCGGCGAAAGGTTCATTTTCCCAAATAGCCTTCGCCTCAAGATGGCAATGGTAATCGATAATAGGTTGCTCTCTCGCTATCTCAAGATAGAGTTTTTTTCCTGTCGGATTGCTGATCATAAAACTATCATTTATCAATGGCATAAGTTCTCCAGTAGACGCTGAACACGGTTTTTTTAGCCTAAAGCGCTGTCTGATTTAAATGGATATTGCTTTCTGATAGTGCCTGTGAGCGCCGACATTAAACCCTGCGTATAATTTTAGTCTACTACCATACAAGTGCAAATGGGAAATATGTGACTCAACTCATATTATTTAATGTCGGGCCATTGTGATAACGGTAAGGGGGAGGGCTAATTTATAACTGATGGTAAAAAAGAGGGGCGTAAATGAATTAAAATAGGCGCCATGCGCATTTTATTTCACATATAAATAACAAGTTTTAATAGTGGTTCGCTTATTAAGATGATGCCTAAAACGTGTGGGACGTCAGAGAGATTTATTTTTTTTAAAATAACTATTGATCTAATAAAACTTACTGAATACTCTTTTTACTACTAGTATGGTAACTATCTCAATGATGAAGGCAGAAGTTAAAATGCAGATGACAATGCGCTGGTTCGGGCCGCAGGAAGATAAAATCCCACTGGAGTATATTCGACAGGTGCCGGGGGTAGAAGGCGTCGTCGGGGCGCTTTACGATGTTGCCCCCGGCGAAGTCTGGCCGGTAGAAAAAATTAAGGCGTTGATTGAGCAGGCCCACGCCGCAGGCCTGAAGATGGAAGTCATCGAAAGCGTAAACATTCACGATGACATCAAAATTGGTTCAGCGGAACGCGATCGCTATATTGACAACTACAAGCAAACTATCCGTAACCTGGCGGGGTTTGGCGTAAAAGTCATTTGTTATAATTTCATGCCGGTCTTCGACTGGATGAAAACCGATATGAATTATGTGCTTCCGGATGGCTCATTAACCATGGCCTTTGAAAAGCGCGGTATTGATAAGTCTCTGGAAGACGTCGTTAAAGAGGTACTGGAGAACGCGAACGGTTTTGCTTTGCCGGGTTGGGAACCTGAGCGTCTGGCGAAGGTTCAGGAGCTGTTCGCGCGCTATCGCGATGTCGATGATACCAGGCTTCGGGAAAATCTGTTCTATTTTTTACGTGAAGTCATTCCGGTATGTGAAGAAGTGGGCGTCAAAATGGCGATCCACCCGGACGATCCGCCGTATTCTATTTTTGGCCTGCCGCGTGTGGTAAAAAATCATGCCGATCTGGCGTTGATTTGCGATACGGTTGATTCACCCGCGAACGGTATCACCCTTTGTACAGGGTCGATTGCCGAAGATCCTGACAATAATGTCTATGAAATTCTGGCTGAATTTACCCGGCGTAAGCGTCTTCACTTTGCGCACGTACGCAATATTAAACTTATTAAAGACAAGGATTTTTATGAGTCGGCGCACCCTTCCGCGTACGGCTCTCTGGATATGTACCGCATAATGCAGGCTCTCCATGATAATGGTTTTGATGGTTATATTCGTCCGGACCATGGTCGCTTTATTTGGGGAGAAACCGGGCGTCCGGGATACGGTCTGTATGACCGCGCATTGGGCGTTACCTACCTGATGGGTCTGTGGGAAGCGCTGGAAAAGCAAAAGTAATTGACTGAAAAACCGGGGCGAATGTCCCCGGTACTCACCTTGCACGGATAATACAAAGCCCCTTGAGGCTTAGAGGCAGCTGATACTGGCTTGCCGTTGCTCTCTGCTCACCCTTTCTTCACAACTTCAATTGTTAGATTTATCGGTCTTTCCTGGCATTGTGCCTATCAGACATGGATTTATTAAGGTTATAGATAGGTTACCACCCCCTCGGGTTTCGCCCGCTAATGATAAAAATAACTATTATTAACTATCTGTTTATTAAGATAAATTTTACATAACGTGCTCGGTTTTATGATGTCAATCACATTTTGACTTCAGCCAACTTTAAATCTGTAAAAGTAGACGTTTGTCGACTTTTCATCTAAAAAGTTGGGGGAAGGGACTAGACAGGACCATTTTTAGGTTATCAAATGGTTAAATAACGTCATATTAAATGTGAATGATTGACCTTATGTATAAAAGGCCAACACGCTTTCCGCTGCGTTAAAGCGCGGCGGACATCCTGGGAGAAGTTATGCATTCCTCTGTTAATAAAAATGAAACTCGGACCTTTTTTGGTCATCCGTACCCGCTTGGTTCGCTGTTTTTCACCGAAATGTGGGAACGGTTCTCGTTTTACGGCATTCGTCCGTTACTGATCCTGTTTATGGCAGCCACCGTTTATGACGGAGGGATGGGGCTGGCGCGCGAGAACGCGTCGGCCATCGTCGGGATCTTTGCCGGGACCATGTATCTTGCCGCGCTGCCGGGCGGCTGGCTAGCGGACAACTGGCTCGGACAACGAAAGGCAGTCTGGTACGGCTCAATTCTGATCGCGCTGGGCCATCTCTCCATCGCCCTGTCGGCGGTGATGGGCGATAGCCTGTTCTTTATCGGCCTGATGTTTATTGTGCTCGGTTCCGGCCTGTTCAAAACCTGTATTTCGGTGATGGTCGGTACCCTGTACAAAAAAGGCGATGCGCGCCGCGACGGCGGCTTCTCGCTGTTTTATATGGGCATTAACATGGGGTCGTTTATCGCCCCGCTGATCTCCGGCTGGCTGATTAAATCTCACGGCTGGCACTGGGGTTTCGGCATCGGCGGCATCGGGATGCTGGTCGCGCTGATTATCTTCCGCGTCTTTGCCGTTCCGGCGATGAAACGCTATGACAGTGAAGTCGGCCTCGATTCCACCTGGAACAGTCCGGTAGTGAAACGAAACGGCGTCGGCGCATGGCTGCTGGCGCTAACGGTGGGCGTGGCGGTTATCATCGCGCTGATTGCCCAGGGCGTTATCGTGATTAACCCGGTGGCGGTCGCCAGCGTGCTGGTCTACGTGATTGCGGCGTCGGTGGTGCTCTATTTTATCTACCTGTTCGTCTTCGCCGGACTGAGCCGCAAAGAGCGCGCCCGCCTGCTGGTATGCTTTATCCTGCTGATCTCCGCCGCCTTTTTCTGGTCGGCGTTTGAGCAGAAACCGACCTCGTTTAACCTGTTCGCTAACGACTATACCAACCGTATGATCGGCTCCTTCGAGATCCCGGCGGTGTGGTTCCAGTCGATTAACGCCCTGTTTATTATTCTGCTGGCGCCGGTATTTAGCTGGGCGTGGCCTGCGCTGGCGCGCAAAAACGTGCGTCCGAGCAGCATCACCAAGTTTGTTATCGGTATTTTATGCGCGGCGGCGGGCTTTGGCCTGATGATGCTGGCGGCGCAAAACGTCCTGAGCAACAACGGCGCGGGCGTCTCGCCGATGTGGCTGGTGGGCAGTATTCTGATGCTGACGCTGGGCGAGCTGTGCCTCAGCCCGATTGGCCTGGCGACCATGACGCTGCTGGCGCCGGAAAGAATGCGCGGCCAGATGATGGGGCTGTGGTTCTGCGCCAGCGCCCTGGGCAACCTGGCGGCGGGCCTGATTGGCGGTCACGTGAAGGCCGATCAGCTGGATATGCTGCCCGATCTGTTCGCACGCTGCTCCATTGCGCTGCTGATCTGCGCCGCGGTGCTGTGCCTGCTGATTGTTCCGGTTCGCCGGATGCTGGAAAACACCCGTAGCGACAAGCCGCAGGAGCCCGCGGCTAACGCGTAATCCCGCAAAAACCCGGCGCGTTCTGCGCCGGGTTTATCCCTTAACGATAAACAATACCGCCATCGATCAGAATCGACTGACCGGTAACATAATCGGAATCCGGGCCTGCCAGATAAGAGACCAGGCTTGCCACATCGTCCGGCGTTTCGGCGCGGCCAAGGGCGATACCTTCAACGTATTTTTTATAGGTTTCACCCACCGGCGCACCGGTAATTTCCGCGAAGCGCTTATCGATTTCGGTCCACATCCCGGTTCCCACAATCCCCGGACAGTAGGCGTTAACCGTAATGCCGCGGCTGGCATACTCTTTCGCCGCTGCCTGCGTCAGGGCGCGTACGGCAAATTTGGTGGCGGAATAAACGCCCAGCAGCGCGAAACCATCGTGACCGGCGATAGAGCAGGCGTTGATGATTTTCCCTTTCTGCTGACGGTCGATGAATTTTTTCGCCGCCGCCTGAATGCCCCACAGGGTACCCTGAACGTTGATGCGCATGATGCGGTCTACTTCTTCAGGCGTCACATCGGCCAGCGCCTGAACCTGGGCGATCCCGGCGTTGTTCACGATAATATCAAAGCCGCCGAGCTGTTTTTCCGCTTCATCAATGGCGGCGTACACCTGCGCGCGATCGGCGATGTTAGCGACGAAGGTGGCCGCTTTACGTCCCAGCGCTTCCACTTCGGCGGCGACGGCGGCAATCCCTTCAGGGTTCACGTCGACCAGCATCAGCGACGCGCCGTCTTTGGCCAGACGCAACGCAATACCGCGGCCAATGCCCTGACCGGCGCCGGTTACCAGCGCAACTTTATTTTCGATAGCCATGTCTGTACTCACCTTGTACTGATTAATAAACTAGGGAGGCCCGCGGCCGATGTCGTCGTAGCCGCTGCGGCGAATGGCACTACTCTATCGGGCGCGATAAGCGTGGCCTACCCCCCTGATGGGGGGGATGATGAGCGTACGGACTGGATTAAGGAGTAATCGCGGTATGGCTTTTTTATCCTCGGCGGATGATGCGCTGACAGCGCTTGTTCATCAGGAACCTTTACGCTTCACGGGGACGCTGCCGCTTATCTCCACGCGCTTTACGCCGCCCCGTACGCCGGAAAGCCTGCTGTCGCGGGAGCGCCTGCTGCTGCGCCTCGACGCCGCCGTCTCCCGCCGTTTAACCCTGGTGCGCGCGCCCGCCGGATTTGGCAAAACCACCCTGCTGGCGCAGTGGTACCGGCACCGCCTTCGACAAGGGGATGCGCTGGCCTGGCTGAGCCTTGAAGAGGATGACAACGCGCCGCTGCTGTTTATACGCTATCTGCAGGAGGCGCTGCGGCCATTGTGGCAGGGGTGGAGCCCGTCGTTTCTGCAGCTGCTGCAAGGCGAGCTTCCGGCCGACCTCCCCCTGTTCTTTGCTGAACTCGTTAATCAGCTTAATCAGTGCCCGCATCCGCTGTACCTGATCCTCGACGACTATCAATGTATCAGCGACCCGGCGATTCATCAGGGAATGAGCTGGCTGCTGCACCATGCGCCGCCGGCGCTGCACCTGATTATCGGCAGCCGCAGTCAGCCGCCTTTAGCCCTGAGCCGTCTGCATATGCAGGATCAGCTGCTGGAGGTGTACGACCCCGAACTGCGCTTTAGCCCCAGCGAAGCCCGCGCCTGGTTCGCCGGCGCGTCGGGGCTGGATCCGCAGGCGATCCCCCGGCTTATCGCGCTCACGGAAGGGTGGATCGCGGGAATGAAAATGGCCGCGCTCTCTGCGGACGCTTCCGCGGTGATGGGCCTCAGCGCCGGCTCACGGTCAATCACCCGCTATCTGGATGAAGTCATTTTCGCGCCGCTGCCGCCCGAGGTGTTCGACTTCCTTCTGCAGACCTCGATGCTTAATCGCCTGCATCCGGACCTGTGCGACGTCGTTTGCGGCCGCAATAACGCCAGGGCGATGCTGGCGTGGATAGAGCGGCATAACCTGTTTCTTTCCGCGCTGGATGAAAGCGGCCTTTGGTTTCGCTATCACCCGCTGATGCGCGACGCGCTGCTGCACCGCCTGCGGCACAGCGGTGAGATTGATATTCGCCAGCTGCACGACCGCGCCAGCGGCTGGTTCGCCTCACAGCAGCTGTGGGCCGAGGCGATACGCCATGCGCTGGCCGCCGGGAAGTCGGCGGCGAAGGATGCGGAAGCCGGCGCGCAGTCGCTGGCGGAAGAGGGGGATATCGATACCCTGGTGCAGTGGATCCGCTATCTGCCTGCGAATCCTGACCCGTCCCGCATTGCGCTGCAGCTGAACCTGGCCTGGGCGCTAGCCCACCGCTTCCGGTTCAGCGAAGCCCGCCAGCTGCTGGACGCCATCGAGATGCAATCGGCGGCGCATGGCGAGGCGCTGGCCCACAGCGCGTGGGTTAAGCTGCGGGTGGTTCGCGCGATCTGCGAAGCCTTTGCCGACAATATCGACCGCAGTATCGCCATTGTCGAACCGCTGCTGCGCGAGGTGCCCTGCGGCGATATCTGGGTCGATGGTCTGGTGTGCAATATCCTCAGCTACTGCCATCTGGCGGACTCCCGGCCGCAACAGGCGCTGGAGGTGCAGCAGCGGGTATCCGGCGTTAGCCTCGCTAACCGCAACCTGTTCGTGACGGTTTACCGGGCGTTCGTCATGGCGCAGAGCTATCTGCGTCAGGGAAATCTCGCCGAAGCGGAACGCCAGGCGGCACGGGCGCTGCGCTACGCGGAGCGGCACGCCGGCGAGAACGCCAGCAGCGGCGCAACCCTTGCGCCCATCCTGGCGGAGATCGCCTGGGAGCAGGGGAAGGGAGAGCAAGCGCAAAGCCTGCTGGTTCCGCGTCTGGAGACCATCGACAGCTTTTGTCCGCCCGATGGCCTTAGCCGCAGCTACATCGTTCTGGCCCGCCAGGCCCGGGAAACGGGGCGGCTGGCGGAGGCCGAATCACTATTACTGCATGCCGAAGGACTGGCGGCCCAACGCGGCTGGCTGCGGGCGCAGGCGCCGCTGCTGGCGGAGCGGATCGCCGTCGCGCTTCACGCGGGCGACAAACAGGCCGCTGAGGCGCTGCTGCTTCGTCTGCAGAGCCTCAGCCAGACGGAATCCGTCGGCGGATATATCACCATCGGCCAGAGCCGCCTCCTTATTGCCGCCGGCGAACCGCTTGCCGCCGCGCGGCTGCTGGATACGCTGGCCGGCGTGCGGGAAAGCAGCGGCGAGCGGCTGTTCGCCGTGCGTTTGCGGCTCAGGCAGGCGCTGGCCCTCTGGCGTGCCGGCGAGCGGGAGCTGGCGATGGCTATCTGCCGACCGGCGCTTGCGCGCGCGCTGCATCAGGGGCTATGGCGCAGCCTGCTGGAGGGGAGGGAAGAGATGGCTGCGTTGCTGGCTGAAATACACAAGCGCGGCGCGGCGGATGATGCGCTGACCGCCGATATCGCCGTTTTGCTGTCGCGCTTCGCCGCCGCCGGGATCGTGATTGATAGCGCCCGCCCGCAGCCGCTCGCCCTGCGGTTGACCGAACGGGAGCAGCAGACCCTGAGTTTGATTGCCGACGGCTATTCCAATAAGGGCGTCGCGCGCGAGCTGGGTATTTCGGCGGAAACCGTCAAGTGGCACCTTAAGCAGCTGTATGAAAAGCTGCAGGTGAAGGGGCGCATCCAGGCGGTAAACCAGGCGCGCGAATGGCGCCTGTTAGGCTAGCGCAATGGGGCGTTCTCGCTCAGCGCCGGGCCGCGGTAATCGCCGCCCAGCGCTTTAATCAGGGTGATATCGGTGCTGAGCCGTTGGACCTGGATATCCAGCAGCAAAAGCTGCTGCGCGATAGCCGGGCGACGCGCCTCCTGCGCCGCATAGTAGCTGACCAGCCCGCGCTGATGGTGCGCGCTGGCGCTGCGGGTGGTCACCATCGCCGCCGTCACTTTCTGCTGCTGCAGCGCGGCCTGCTGGTTCAAATCGTTCAGCTGGCTGGAGCTAATCGCCACGTCGCGCACTGCGTCCAGCACCGCCTGGTTGTACTGCTTAATCAGGATATTGCTCGCCGTACGCGTCGATTTCAGGGTGGCGTTTAAGCGCCCGCCGTCAAACAGCGGTAAATAGAGCCCCGGCAGTATGTTGATCTGCTGGAAGGAGGACTTAAACAGGTCGCCGACGCTCAGCGCGTTGTAGCCCCAGAAGGCCTTGATATCAAAGTGCGGGTAAAAGGCCGCTTTTGCCGCGTCCACCTGGCTCATCGAGGCGCTGACGTAGCCGCGCAGAGCCTGGAGATCCGGGCGGCGGGCCAGCAGCTCAAACGAGAGCGAGTCCGGGAGCGTTTCCTGCAGCGCCGGCAGCGCCACCGGGTGGATCTCCGGCATGCTATGCGCATCAGCGCCGATCAGCGCCCGCAGGGTTTCCCGATACTGCGTTATCGTTCCCTGCGCCGTAATCACCTGCTGCTGCGCCGCCAGCAGTTCATCCTGGGCGTTGGCGACATCGACGCTATCCTCGACGCCGCGCGCGGTACGATGCTCATGGGCCTGCACCGAGAGACTGGCGATGGCCTCCAGTTGGTTGAGTAATTCGATTTTCTGGAAGGTTGCCTGCATCGCGAAATAGAGCTGGGCGACGCTGCTGGCGAGATCCAGCTCGATACCGGCGGTCTCCGCCTGGCGGGCGTTCTTTTCGCCAATCGCGGCGGCGACGCGGGCGCGGTCGGCGCCCCATAAATCGATATTCAGCGTTGCCCCGACGCCGACCGTATTCAACGTGTACCAGGGGCCGTTTTTATCCACCGGCAGGGAGAAGGAGTAGGGCCAGGTGAACTGTTTATTGGTCACCCGCAGGCGGTTTTGCGCCGCCACGGCGGTAGCCTGAACGCCCATTGCCGACTGCGCCAGCTCCACCGTGGACTGCGATTGTGAAATACGCAGCCGCGCAGCCTGCATAGTGGGTGAATTCTGCAACGCGCGGTTGACCAGCATATTGAGCTGGGGATCCTGATAGCCTTCCCACCATCGCGCCGTCGGCCAGCCGCTGTTCGCGAGGTGGATCACCTGCGCCAGCTCGGCCTGCTGCGGGTTGACCAGCGGCACCTGGCCGGGATCGTCCTGGATTAACGCGCACCCGGTTAACAGCGTCAGGGCGAAGGCAAGCGCCGAGGTACGCCAGATGCGCGGAGGAGGAGTGATTTTTATCATGAGCGGGTTGCCTGTCGCGGAATAACGGAGGATGCAAAGGGCCACGTTGGCAGCGCTGCCAACGCGTTGACCAGCGGCGCGCCAAACGGATTCGCCGGGTCCGGGAGAAGCGCCTGAGAGCGTTCTGCGGCGATTTGCTGCGCGTCGAGACCGGCGGCGTAGTCCTCAAGCCGCGGGGCGCAGCGGGCTAAAAAGGTATCCCCCGGCGCCGCGTACAGGCGATAGCCTTCACTGAGGCGCAGGATCTCTTCTGCCTGACGAAAACTCGCCCGCGTCGGCCAGTTTTTGGCTTCCGGCCACGGGTGGGCGTAGGTTCCCAGCGGCTCGGTGGACACCCGGTTGATTAAGGTTTCGCTCTCGGTCAGCGCGGCAAAGAGCGGTACCAGTTGAACCTCATCGTCGCGGGCGGCGAGGGTCTGCGCCAGCTGGCGATAGAGCTGCGCCAGACGCGCCTTAAGCCGCGGCGCTTCGCTATCGGGCCATAAATAGAGATGAACAATCGAGGAGACCAGCACGCCGAGCAGGATACCGATAACCCGGTCGCGCAGTTCGGTAAGGTTGCTAAGCGGGCCAAACCAGCTGAGGAACGCCAGCGCGAAGGTAAAGCCTATCTGAATGCCGGCGTAGGCGATGCGCTCTGAGCCTGCCGCAATCCACGCCGCCAGCGCGAAAACCGGCAGGGTCATCGCCAGCAGGCCGCTCAGCGAGTCGGTCCAGGGCTGCACAAAGACGATCAGCAGTAGCGCAATCAGCGTGGCCAACAGCGCGCCGCCGATGCGTAGCCACGTTTTCTGCATGGTGGCGCCCAGGCCCGGCTGGGCGACGATCACGCAGCTCAGCATGATGGTGTGGATGCCCTGCCAGTCTGCGGCGGTGTAAAAGACGTAGCACAGCAGCGTCGCCAGCAGCGTTTTCAGGGCAAAGTGCAGATAGGCCGGGTTGGACCACGCGTCCGGCAAAAGCAGCGGCGCTTTTTCCACTTCGCCCCGCGGCAGCGGAACGGCTTCGCCGCGCGCCAGCCGCGCCAGCACCTCGGCGATTTCCTGCAAAATGGCGCTGTTATCACTATCGCGTGGGACCACCAACGTCTGAATATCCGCCGCTGCCGTCGCGGGCAGATTGTCCGCCAGCGCGTTAAGTTCGCGGGCTATCCGCCGACGCGCATCGGGATGGTCGTCGCCCGGCTGGAGCAGCGCCGTCAAATGGTAGCAGCGCAGCGCGGCGGCCATCAGCGATTGCCAGGCCTGCGGGCTGGCGGCGATCTCCGGCGTGGCGCGCGCGGCCTGCTGATACAAGGACTGCAGCTGGTTAAACTGCCCGGCGATCTCGGTAAAGGTAGGCTGCGGCTCTCCTTCATCCGGTTGGCTAAGCACCTTCGCCGTCTGGCGCAGCATCACCACCAGCCGGGCTTTAAACTGATAGCCGGGAAAGGCCTGCTGGAAACAGGCATTGACCAGCAGCGTCACCAGAATGGCGGTATTAATCGCCACCCATAGCCACAGCAGCAGGCGTACCAGAATTTCGCTCTGGCTGGTCATCGACGGGAAGGTTTGGGCGTAGATGACCGCCAGCGCCACCACGAAAAACGCCAGCCCCAGCTTGCCGAGCACCCGCATCAGGTAAATGGCGCAGAAGAACAGGATCACCGAGGCGACCAGGCGAATTAGCGGATAGTCATAGGTCCACTTGATAATCAGCAGCACGCCGCCGAGCGCGACGCTGACGGTGAGCACGAAAACCACGCTGACCAGCTTAATCATCAGCACGTTAGGCTGGCTGACGTAAAACACCACGATCAGCGCGACGGCGAGGAAGGGAATATGCAGCGTCATAAACAGCACGATCAGCACCGCGCAGCTGAGCGTCAGGCGCAGGGTGTAGTTCGCCCGCCCCGGCGCATCGCGGAGTTCACGGGTGAGAAACGGCCACAGGCTCTGCATCCCGTCTCCTTATTGCGGCTGGAGAACGGCGCTGGCGGAGGCGCCCATACGGAACAGGGCCGGGTCGGGGTCTTTGACGGCGATTTTGACCGGGAAGCGCTGGGAGACGTGGACCCAGTTGATACTCTTCTGGATGACCGGCAGGCCCTCGATGACGCTGCCGCCGTCGGGCAGAACGCCGGTGCCGACCGAGTCGACCACGCCCTCGAAGGTGCGGCCGTGGTTGGTCATGACGGTGATTCTGGCCGGAACGCCGGGCCGCACGTTCTGCAAGTCGGTTTCGCGGAAGTTCGCCACCACGTACCAGTGGTCGTCATCCAGCAGGGTAAAGACCGGCTTAAGGGCGGAGGCGTACTGGCCGATCGTCGTTTTCAGCGCTACCACCACGCCGTTAAAGGGCGCGCGGACTTCGGTAAATTCGAGATGCAGCTCGGCCAGCGCAATCTGCGCGAGGATCCCCGCCCGCTGCGCCACCATGGCATCAACGCCGGTCACGGCGGCGGAAGCCTGTTTCGCCTGCAACAGGGTGGCCTCCAGTTCGGCGCGCGCCGCTTTTTCGGCCGTTCGCGCCTGATCAAGATCTTCTTGTGAGGCAAACCCTTGCGGCACCAGCGGTTCAAGACGAATGCGTGAAGAGGTGGTCTGCTTAACCAGCGCTTTAGCGCGTTCAACGGCGGCGCTGACCGACTGCGCGTTGTACTCCTGCGCTTTGATCGTGCGCTGGGTCAGCATAATCTGCGCATCAAGCGTGGTCAGCCGCGCCTTGGCATCATCAAGCATCGCCTGGTAGGGACGCGGGTCGATGCGGAACAGTA
Source organism: Klebsiella sp. M5al (assembly GCF_002090195.1). NCBI lineage: Bacteria > Pseudomonadati > Pseudomonadota > Gammaproteobacteria > Enterobacterales > Enterobacteriaceae > Klebsiella > Klebsiella sp. M5al. The sequence continues at coordinate 4,922,476 of NZ_CP020657.1, read as the reverse complement.
GATCGCCTTTTTTCACCCGCTGATTGTCGCGAATCGGCATCTCGACGATCCGCCCGCTCACTTCCGGCACCACGTCGATGGTGTCGGCATACACGTAGGCATCGTTGGTTTCCGGCGAGGTTTGCAGCTGCCAGATAACCACAATCAGCGCCACGATAGCGGCGAGAACGAGCGCCAGCAGGGGCCATTTTTTGCGGATAACGCTTGAGCGGGATTGAGTCATAGGTATCTAGTTTACGAAGAACAGGAACCACAGAATCGTGGCGAACAGGAACATCAGCGCCAGATAGCTGAAGACCAGCGGAGAAAATCGCGACTGCCATCCTTGACGCACAATCAGGATATGGCAGGGAATAAGTAATAGCGAGGCGCCTAATAAGCAGAAGAACCAGCCTGGAAAGGCGGCGCCTAATACCGGAATCGCCGGGGATAATGAGCAGCCGGTGAGCGTAAATAGCGAGAATAAGAGCGAAGGGCGCGCCAGCTTTACAATGCGATTCAAGACTAAATACCTGAGTGCTCGGGTTAGGATGGAATGAGTTTAATCTCACTGCCGGGGAAATTAAAGATGGATATAACAGAAGTGTCCGTATTTTATCGGCAATCAGAACATTTTCTTTGGCTAAAGAGTGCATAGAAAATCATTCATTCTGCATTAACGGCGTGCGGCTACCGAAATAAAATTTCACCCGTCGCCGATAGTCAGCGGTTGTTGGCAGGGCTATGCTTAAAGACAAAGCTATAAAAAATAGTCAGAACTGAGGCAATGTCATGGATAAAGAACTACTGGAAGCGGGCTATCGCGCCTATACCGGCGAGAAGATCGATGTCTACTTTAACACCGATATCTGTCAGCACTCGGGCAACTGCGTGCGCGGCAGCGCGAAGCTTTTCAACCTGAAACGCAAACCGTGGATCGTCCCCGATGAAGTGGACGTGGCCACGGTGGTTAAGGTTATTGATACCTGCCCGAGCGGCGCACTGAAGTATCGCCAAAAATAAGCGAGGAAACGATGGAAATACTGGAAGGTCATAATAAGTTTTACGTCAATGACGCCGACGGGAATCAGGTGGCGGAAATTGTTTTTGTGCCCACGGGCGAGCACCTCAGCATTATTGAGCATACCGATGTCGACCCCAGCCTGAAAGGCCAGGGAGTAGGGAAAAAGCTGGTGGCGAAAGTGGTGGAAAAAATGCGCGGCGAGCAGCGTAAAATTATTCCACTATGCCCGTTTGCCAAACATGAATTTGATAATACCCGCGAGTACGATGATATCCGCGCCTGAAATAAATGCGCCAGCGCGCTGGCGCAACTATTTTAGCCTGGTGCGGCTGGCGACGTATTCTGGCGATTTTTCATCCGTCGATAAGGCTCAGATTGCGACCGGATAAAAGCTGGTGGATAAGGTCACTGACGTTTTCCCGCTCCACCGGCGGCGAGATGAGATAACCCTGAAAACGATCGATTCCCAGCGCTTTCAGTCGGTTGAATTTATCCAGGCTGTCCACGCCTTCGGCAACACAGCGGCTACCGGTTAGCTGGCAGTAGTAAAGCAGGCTTTTGATCAGAGCCAGGGCGTGAGGATCGCGCTGCATATCGTTGACGATGCTCATATCCAGCTTATAGGCGCTGAAGCTGACCGATCTCACCGGAAACATGACGCTACTTTGTGAAAAGCAGTCATCGAGCATAATGGCAAAGCCCTGCTTGCGTAGCCGGGAAATATTGTCGGCAATTTTACTCTGCAGGTTGAGGTCCAGGGTTTCAGCAAATTCCAGTACCAGCCTCGAGGACAGATGGGGCTCGCGCAGCTGCTGGCGCGCGGTCTCCAGCATGCGGATCAGGTTGTCATTGCTGGCGATAGCGGCGGGAATATTGACTGAGAAATAAAACTCACCTGGATGTAAATTGATATTCTCCACGGCCTCGCGAAGCACAAAGGCCGTCAACACCAGCCAGGCGTACGCGGAACGTATCTGCGGTAAAAACTCGCCGGGAAGCAGAACCTGTCCTTTTTGCCGCCAGCGAGAGAGGATCTCTAACCCTTTTAGCCGCATCCGATCGTCAGTGATGGGCTGGAAAACCGGGAAAATTTGCCGACAGTGAATCGCGTGGACAAATTCGCGCTCAAAGGCGGAAAGCGCGGCATCCGGCTGGCTCTTCTGCCCTTTTGTCTGGCTCCCGGGGAAACGGGTTGCCAGCTGAGGATAATGTTCCACCATTTTTTTCAGTCCTGCGGTTCGCTGGTTATAAAGCGTTTTGTGACTAATGCCGCGGCGCTTTGCCTGGGCGTTGACGCTGTATCCGCTGAGTAGACCGAGAATGGCATTGAGCTCCGGCCGGGTGAGCCCGCCAGGGCGCTTTCCGCCGAGGCGTATCTCTTCGTCGGCAAGCTGCTTAAGCGAAGGATATCTTTGCAGAATGTAGTCCTGGAGCACTGCGGTCAGGCTGGGGACGGGCAGGTCCGAGGCGGCGGATCGCACTTCAGAAAGTAAATGGTGATCGATGACCTGATGCAGCAGCGTATGCCACAGCCAACTGGCCGGGCTGCGGCTAAGGATCAGCATCGGCAGCGGCGTTGCCGAATGTTCGAGAAACGCAGCGGCTTGCTGTAGGGTGGCGAGCAGCCTGGCCGGGGTTTCCGGCAGAAAAACGATGATGCGGCGAATGTCCGCGTCGCCGGGAAGCGTCGTCGCATCCGACGGCAGCACAACGGGCTGCATGCTGTTGGCCATCATCACTTTGACTAATCCATCGGCGACCAGCGAGCAGGGCGAAAGAATATAGTCCATTCCCGTTCTATCACGCGCCGCTGGCGCGTTACTGGTAAACAAAGGTCACCCCAATAATGGATTGCACGTTGCCCGCGGTGACCTGGCCGCTGGTACGCGCATAGGTTGCGGTGAGTCCCAGGTTGACCGCGGAGGTGCCCACGGTTCCCATGGAGACGGTACTGTTTGAACGCAGGATGGTGCCATTGCGCAGTAGCTGAACGCCAATGCCCTGAGCCGGTGAGGCGGAGGAGGTATTGGTGAAAACGGTGTTGGCGCTATCCGCCGTGGTGCCGGAGAGGTAAAAACCTATCTTTTGATTTTGCCCGCAGCGTACCGTGAGCGGAACAGCGGTCGAACCCGGGTACTCAGGCAGCGTTACCGTGACGTTGCGAGCGGAAACATCGCAGCCGCCCGTCGGGATGATCACGCTATTGTTGGCATAGATGTTCCAGGTAAATTTTGAGGTACGAACGTTACCGCCGCCGTTGATATCGGAGCCCACCTGATACATCACCAGCGTAGCGATATGCGAGCCGGCGCTTATCGCCAGTCCGGAGGCGGTGGATATTGGCGTCAGGTAGAGCTGGGTATTCCAGCTCGTGTAGTTACCGGAAGTAAAGTTGTGGCTGGCAGTTGGGGAATTTAGCGGGAAACTGTAGCTAACCCCGTAATATTTTAAAGAGCCCGTGAAGTTGGTAAGCAGGCCGCTATAGGCCGATCCCTGTAGCATGCTTACCATGTCGTTGCGCCTGTCCGGTGCGTCATTTTTACAATAAATCGAACTGGATAAGTCGACGACCAGGTTCTGCCCGGCCCCGAGGCTTGGCTGCAGGTTAACGTAGACGTTGGATACTTTTCCGCCGGAATCGCTATTTAATATGGTGCCGGTGGAGTCGTAGCAGGTATAAGCTCTGACGCTGGTGGAAAAGCCCGCTAACACAAGCGCCAGCCACAGCGCCTTGACCAGCGCCATACGACATCTAAGGGGGGCGGTAATCCGCTGATTCATAACGTTCTCCTGCCTTATAGCCAGGTGTAGGTGACGTTAATCACCGCCTGGATTGTTCCTTGCGTTGGCCCGCCGTTAACCGTCAGCGCTCTGACGCGCAATGGAAAGCGGGTGGATTGCGTGGCATCGTTGATGGCCACCGTTTTGCTTGTGCCGTTGTTAAACCGGGCTCCGCTGGTGTCCTGCAACTCCAGCTGGAGGTTGCCCGCCGTTCCCTGATTTTTGTAGTAGCCCGTGCTGTCCGCCGTTCCGTTGAAGGTGGCGGTGACCCGCGAGGTGCCGACCGGACAGTTGCTGAGATCGAGGGTGACGTCATGCCAGCCTGATGCCGAGCCGGGTGAAAGCATATTAAAGGTGTATAAATCACCGAGGTCGACGGTGGCCTTCGGGGTGGCGATGGTGCAGGGTTTGGCCACCACTTTGCCGTTAACGGTAATGGTCACATCGGCGGCTTGGGGGGCGCTGGCGAAAGTCATGATTACCGCTAGCAGCCAGGGTGCATGAGTCCATTTCATTTCAGCCTCCGGTTACTGAAATTCAAGCGTGAAGGTTGCGGTGGCATTAACGTGTCCTGCCGTAATCGGGACGCGCGCGGCCATCAGCCGGGCGTAAAAGTTCAGGGTGTTGGTCTGCCCGGGTTTCAGCGTGGTCCACGCGATGTTTGACGAGGGGGCGTTGAGCAGCAGGGGGGCCCGGCTGCCGTTAAGGATCTGCACGCCGATGCCGGACGCTGCCGATACGCCGCTGTCCAGCTTAAGCAGGCTGGTGTTGTCGCTATCCGCTATGCCGGTAAAGCCGACTTTAACCGCGGTGACGGAGCCGCCGCAGGGCGACAGCACGATGCGAAACGGCACCAGCGGCGTGGTCGTGCCGACGGCATTAAACTGTTTGGCGGCGTTATTCATCAGATCGACGGTAAAATCTTTTGACTCACCTGCGACGGCGCAGGTGTTATCCCTGACATATCCGCTAATCGTGATGGTGCTATCGGCGGCAGGAGTGCTGAAGGAGACCAGAGAGAGTATGGCGCCCAGCAGATACAGGTTTTTTCTCATCATCATGGTTTCCTTAGCGGCACGCTGCCGACAGCTGGCTTAACGCCTGGTTCTGGCTTTCCGGCGGCAGACGGTAGTCGGCTTCACAGCTGGCATCGGGCCCGTCTCCCCACTTCGCGCGCACCTTGCCCGCCATCGGCATTCCGCTCAGATAGACCTGACCGTTATCGGCGACGATGCTGCTATTCTGGCTATCGACAGCGGCGGCTATGGCGCCAAAAGGAACCGGTTTACCGTTGTGGGTCAGCGTCATCAGCAGTTTCATGCCGACGCTGGCCTTAAATTCAGCGCGCGCAATCGCCCCGTGGGTGGGCACAATACTGACCACCGCATCATCAAGGTCGACGTTGTTGGCCAGCGTATTGGTGTTCAGCGCCACCCGGTTTTCCCGGTATTCGGTGGCGTAGGGCAGAACGGCGTAGCCGCGCCAGTCGGTCCGTACCCCGGTCTGGTTTTCTACCTTCACGCCATCCGCTCCGGGGGCTTTGATCAGCACCACCGTGTCGTTCATCGGCTGGCTCAGGGTGATGCCATCAGCGTGGGCCAGCACGCCGCCGCTCAGGCCGTAGTAGAGCTGTTTGATACCGTCGCTGCGGCTGTAGCCGACGTTGGCGTTACCGTAGCCGCCGCGGTAATTCAGCGCCGCGTATCCGGTGCCGCCGCTGTTGCCATCGCCGCCGCCGGCGTAGCCGGTCTGTACGCTGTAGCTCAGGTTGTTGTCCTCCAGCAGTGTGCCGTACAGCCCCGCCAGGCTGGTGGTCCTGCCGTTCAGATCGTTGGACATGCTGTAGCTGGCGTTTCCGTTTCTCCAGGCGGAGGTGCTGTCGGAGCGCATCCAGTGGCTGAACGGGATACTGATGTTGAGCGCCAGCATCTGGTCACGACCCTGCTGCCAGGCGTTTTTGGTCAGGCTGTAGCTCAGGGTCCAGTTGATATCGTCGACGGCGGCGTTAAGCCCGGCCTGGAGCTGCTGGTCGGCGCTGTTGGTTCCCCAGTAGGTCTGGTGGCTGCCGCTCAGGTAAAGCGTGGCGGTACGCCCCAACTGCTGGGTAACGCTGAGCTGTACTTTGCCGCGCTTGTTGTACGCGAGGTTGTAGTAATCGGTGAACTTCGGCTTCATCTGCATCACACCGTCCTGGGTCTCGACGTTGTAGCCGCTCATCCGGCTGTAGGTGGTGTCGGCGAAGCTGAAATAGCCGCGCGTCGAGTAGCGGTAGCCCACCAGTTGAATATTGGTGCCGGTATCCGTCAGCGACTTGTTATAGAGGAAACGTACCGACTGCCCCTGACGCTCGCTGTCATCGGGCAGGGTGGCGTTGGCCTGGGTGATATCCAGCGACAGCGCCCCCAGCTCCCCCATATTTTTGCCGACGCCGAGGTTAAAGGCGCGGTAGCGGTCCGCCAGCTGGGTGCCGCCGTACAGCGTCCAGCCCCCCGGGAGACCACGCATTACGGTGCTTTGGAAGAACTTTGGTTTGTCCTGCCGATCGTTACCGCTGCGGTACTCCCCGGCGGTGACGGCATAGCGGGTATGGCCCTCGCGCTGGAGCACCGGAACGGACGAGTAAGGGACGGTGAAGACCTGGCTGCTGCCGTCGGCCTCTTTGATGGTCACCTGCAGATCGCCGCCATTGCCGGCGGAGTAGAGATCGTTGATGGTGAACGGGCCGGGCGGCACCGTGCTCTGGTAAATCTCATAGCCGTTCTGCTTCACCGATACCTGAGCGGTGCCGCGGGCAATGCCGTGGATCACCGGGGCAAACCCCTTCTGGCTGTCCGGCAGCATATTGTCGTCGGAGGCAAGCTGCGCGCCGCGGAAGTTGATGCCGTCGAAGACGTCGCCGTTGGTGTAGCTGTCGCCGAGGGTCAGGCGCGAGCGCAGCAGCGTAATATCACGTTCAAGCCAGGTATTGATGTGCTGCCACTTGTTTTCACTGGTCGACGAGCTGCCGCCGCTGCTGTAGCTCCAGGTGGTGTTGTCGCGCAGGCGCCAGGCGCCAAGGTTCAGCCCGCTCTGCAGGTTCAGGTACGCGTAATTGCTGCTGCCGCCAACGTCGTTGTGCACGTTGTTGCCGGTGAAGTTGTAGTTCAGCAGGCCGGCGTTAATCCCGTGGTCCCAGAGCTCGGGCGGAATATAGCCGCGGGCGCGGTTGCCCATAAACGCCTGGGGTACGGTCAGATACAGCCGCTGCAAGCCGACATCGAAGCGGGTAGTGGCGTCCTTGATGGTTTTGGTTAACGGTACGCAGGCATCGGATGCCAGAGCGCCGATCCCTTCAATGGATAACGTGTTGACGCCCATGCTGGCCAGCTGTCCGCGCGTCAGGCAGGGGACCAGCGAGCGATCGTTTTCTCCGCTATTAAAAGTGACATCGCGGGTGGTCATAAACCCGTCATTGAGGTAAATATCGACGCGATAGGTTCCCGGAGGGACCTCCTGGCCGCTGGCGAATCCTGATAAATCCGCCACGGCGGCAGGGTCATCCGCTAAAAAACGCGGATTAAAATAGAGCTCCGCCTGCACAGAAAAGATCGGTGCGGCAAGTAACAGAGCCAGCGTGATTTGAGCGAAAGCGCGCGTATTCCCCGGCCCGTGGCTGCTTTTACGCTCGGAGTCCAGGTCGTCGAGTCCATATTTCAGATGTGACATAGTCCCTCCGGTCCAAAGTCGCCCGGCTGTCAGTTCTTATTTTTATTTCCGGGAGGACGTGGCCTCCCGTCAGTTATTGCGTGGCGCCCTGTATCCGCGGGGTCAGCGCGCCGTAGTCGTTAATCGTCCGGTATGTAATTTCGCGACCGGCATCGGCGGGCAATTTAACGCTGGCTTCACCCATCGGCGGAACCAGCGCATTTTCCAGCACTCGGGTACCGGCGTTGAGTTCGGTGACCGTCAGGTAGTAGGGGGTGGGATTGATCAGCGTAAGCGTGCCTGCGCCGCGGCGAAACCTCAGCTTTTCCGCAGCCTGATCCGGCGGCAGCGCCAGCTTTGCCGGGCGGTAATAGAGCTTGATGCGGCTGATGATCGCCAGCTGTAGGGTGTTGTCGCTGAGCTTTGATTTGTCCATCGACGGGATCGCCTTGACGTTCATCCAGAACAGCGTTTCCCGATCCTGCGGCAGCTGGTTGTTGGTGGCATCAATGATGCGCAGGGTGTTCTCTTTTTTCCCCTGCATGGCGAACAGCGGCGGGGTGATGACAAAGCGGCCATCCTTCGCGCCGTCGGCATTCTCCACCCATGACTGGATTAAATAAGTGCTCTTTCCGTCGTTGTTGGTGACCGCCAGCTGAACCTGTTTTTGTCCGGCAGGATAGATGACGCGGGTCGCCCCCAGCGCCACGCCAGCCTCGGCGCGAGCGGTAAATCCCATGGTGGCTATCATCAGCGCCCCCGCCAGTAAACCGCGCGTTATCGCCCGTGTTGTTCTCACGTTTACCCCTTTTATCGTCACCGTCTTTTCCTGTTTTCGGTTCGTCTGCTGATTCATTACTGGTAGGTCAGGGAGAACCAGGCCTGAGCGTTGGCTGCGCCTCCGGTGACCTGATGCCCTGTTGCCCTGTATTTCGCCACGAAGTGCAGCGTGGTTAGCCCGGTATACAATTTTGTCCACGCGGCGGGAGGGCTATTTAGTGGGATCAGATGGTCATCTTTATCAAACAGAGCAACGCCCACGCCGGTTGCGATTCCTGGTCCTTCACCGACCGAGAGCACGTCCGGGTTTTTACCATCGGCGATGCCGTGAAACGCCACGCCAACGCGCTCGCTGACTGCGGTGCTGCACTCCTGCAGGTGGATATCGAAGGGAACCGGATTCGTATCTTCCCCGGCTGAATGAAGCCGATTACTGCCGATCTGTCCCATATTGACCGTCATCTGCTGGTCGCCAGCTTCAACGCGGCAGGACTCGGCAATGATGATGCCCTGAAAGCGCATATTTCCGCCGGGCAGCGTGACGTTCCATTGATTACCGGCCAGCGCCAGCGATGGGAGCAAAAATATCAACAGACCTGACTTCATCCTTTGCATCGTTATCACCCGAGTTCCGTTATGGATAACGGGCCTTCCTGGCCCGATATGCTTCCCTGCCTGATGAATGAATTACTGGTATTGCACTTTGAAGGTCGCGTCAGCGTTAGCGGTACCGGCAGTGGCTGCAGCGGTCGCATAGTAGCGCGCCTGGAACGGGATGACGTTGGTGCCATCGTTCAGGGTGGAAGCTGCGCTGAAGGTCGCGCCATCCAGCACCAGCGGCGTACCGGTACGGTCCAAAATCTGCACGCCGACGTTATTCGCGCTGCCTGCCGCGGAGCTTTGCAGCGCCAGTACGGTGGTGTTGGTGCTGTCAATTGCGGTACCGGTGAAAGCGACGGCGGCCTTGGTGGCCACGGTGGTATCACAATCGTTCAGCTGAATATTGAAACCGACAGCCGTACTGGTGCTGCCTGGAGTAGCGAGTTTTGCCGAACGAACCTGGCCCATTGGAACGGTCTGATCGATTGAACCCGCGTCAATGGCGCAGGCTGCGTTGACGACTTCCCCTTTAAAATGCACCGTGCCGCCATTAACCGTGGTGTCGGCCAGCGCCGCCGCGGAGCTCAGAGACAGGGCTGACAGAACAACCATTGCCAGTGTTTTGATCTTCATGTTGTTTTCCTTTGTACAATATCGGGATTACGAACCGATCTGGCCGTCATCATGACCTCCAGGTATTTCATGTATCAGCCGAAGTTTTCGGCTGCGGTTCTGCATGTTTTTCACCCAAACAATGAGACATTTGGGGCCATTTTGACTCATTGGTGAATTTGACTTAAATTTTGATATTGAGGTTACGTATTTAGAGTTTTAAGCTTATTTTTTAAATTTTACCGATATAATAAGTTGAAATAATAAGGCATGAACGAGCCATGGATGGCTATCGGCAACGCATCGTCAGAAAGGATGGCCAGCGAAGAGAAGAGAGATTCTGAAAAAGAATTAAAATAAAAAGTCATGATTAATCAATGTGATATTGATTTTCATGCTCTGTTTGATACATTCGGTGGTTGCAAAAGGTTACTGAATATTTTTATGATGCACACAGTTTGGCCCCAATTGACCTGTTCGGTAAGTTATTTTCCCTTATTTATCAAATTCTTATTTTCAACTTTCTGATTTTGTAAATTCAACTCCATCAGGTTATGGCGTTCCCAGAGTCCGGCAAATCGCGCGGCGTTGCTGGCCGTATAGCGTACGGTATGGCGAATGTTTCGATGGCCGAGGTAGTCCTGGATAAGGCGGGTATCCGCTCCTCTCTCCGCCAGCTCGTAACCGCAGGCATGGCGCAGCATATGCGGGTGAGTATGCGTTGCCGTCCCTGCGTCTATGCCGGCGGTTCGGATAATTCGGTAGGCTTGTTGACGGGAAAGCGGGGTACCGCGTCGCGATATAAACAGCGCATCGGTTTTTTGCGCGCCTTTCCAGGCGGCGCGTAACTGGCTCCAGCACCTGATGGCGTCACATTCATCGATCATCAGGGGATGTACGGTGGAGAATCCATTCTTCAGCCGTCGAATATTGATGCGGCCTTCGACCAGATCGAGGTCGCGATAGTGCAGATCGAGTAATTCACTAATCCGCATACCATGACGAAAAGCGAGCAGGATAAGACAGTAATCCCTCTCTCCCGTTTGCCCATGACGGGCTGCCTGCATCATCGCCTGTACTTCTTTACCGGTAAGAAAACGACGTCGGTTCACAATAAATAACTCCTGATATGATCTTGAAAATTAACACGACCCAGCTGACCGCTGGGGGCGCTCACAAATAATCCGTAAGGTTAATCACGTATTATATGAAGGGGATTATCATAGTTGAATAATGACATTATATAGCGGCTGCGGCGCAGAATATTGTCAGATAGTAAATCTTATTCTTATAGATTTTATTGATAGCCACAACATCGGCGTCGTGGTTCTCTTTCAGGTGTATAAAAATGAAAGGAAAAAATATGGTTGCGAGTATTTTAAACGGATGAGTGTTGATGCATTTATATCCAGGGTTATGCGTGGGGTGTTAATAAGATAAATCATCACTGAACTGTGAACTTGCCGGAACAATAATCATAAACAGCGTATGGTTATCTTTTTAATGTTTGCCGCTGCCAGTTGGTTATTTTGACGCCATCCTTGGCATCGAGTGCTACGGCAGAACAGGGCTCCGCTGTCTGTCTCTGCTTTCGTCCCAGATACCATAGAAACGGCCAGCGTTGCTGGCGGTATACCATACGGTATGGCGGATGTTGCGGTGACCCAGGTAGTCCTGGATAAGACGAGTATCAATGCCCATATTGGCCAGGGCGAAGCCACATGAATGGCGGAGCATATGCGGGTGAATTTCGAGCGATAGCCCGGCATTATCGCCAGATGCGGAAATAATCTGATAAAACTGCTGGCGAGACAGAGGATTACCTTTTCGCGAAAGAAATAGCCATTCACTGTCGGATTGCGGGTATGCGGCGCGGACCTGTAGCCAGTTTTTTAATGCACGGATTTCTTTATTCAACAAAGGATGCGTTGTCGAAAATCCATTTTTGAGGCGGTGAATATAGATGCATTTAGAACTGAGGTCGATATCGGAAATTTGCAGGCGGCATATTTCACTTGCGCGTAATCCGTGAATAAAACACAATAATGTCAAACAATAATTACGCGTGGCATGTGCGCCACTGTTGGCCGCTTTGAGTAATGACTCAATTTCGTTGTGAGTCAGGAAGTTCCTTTTTTTTAAAATAGCATTGCTTTTCATTGAGTTCCCTTTATTATGCAGTCGGCTAACGCATTTTTTGGCCGTTATCAGGTAATGATTAAGCTCGTCTGCATGTGCATTATTTATTGCTGCTGCGGGCAATATTTAAGCGATGTGACTTCTTTTGGATAGGCAGTTTTTATATTTATATTTTTGTTTGGCGTTACTCTTTGGGATAGGGCCCATATCCTGCTCATTGTTTTCTCCTTAAGTGGGTATACAGCAGTATATAACTTCTAATATTGTTAACCATACTGCAAAAATCTTCTTATGAATAGGGGGAACAGGAAGCACAAGAATTCTGGCGGATGGTAAGAGTTATTTTATTTAAAGTGAGATAAACCTTAGCTGCTGCTAAGAGGATTATATCGGAAGGGCGCATAATCAAAAATGAGGCTGATAAGGATCCCGGAGTCGCGTGTGGGCTAATTTAAAGTGAGGTTATGGCTGATGAAAAAATAGCCGTGAAGCGGGGCGTTTTTTTAATAACGCAGTGGCGAGAGCAGACCGGCCGCTCACGCCTTATACTTCCCCCTACCTCAACTGCTCCACGAACAGCAGGGTGGCTACGGCGACCATCATCACGCCGGAAGCCATACTGACCTTTCGTGCGATTTGAGGCCGGGTCGCCAACAGCGCTCTGGCGCCGTAGCCGACCAGTAAATAGACCAGCGTGCAGGTCACCAGATGTATACCGCCCAGCGCCGACATCTGCTGGGCCAGAGACCAGCTCCCCTGGGGGTCGGTAAACTGCGGCAGCAGGGCCAGAAACAGAAGAAAGACTTTTGGGTTCAGACCGCTAATGCATAGCCCCTTAATCGCCCAGCGATTCCAGCTATCCGCGCTGTATTGCTGGCTGCCTGGCGTTGGCGGATGGCGCAAAACAGCGATCCCCAGCCACATCAGATAGCCTGCGCCCAGCAGGGTAATCGTCGACAGCGCCAGCGGGTGGCCGGCGATTAACACGCCGATTCCGGCGACGACGATCAGCGTGGCCAGCAGGTGGCCAGACATGAGTCCCGCGACGGCGGGTATCACGCGGCGTCCGTTGATTCCCGCGCTGATGGTATAGGCCCAGTCAGCGCCCGGCGTGATGATCAGCAGAAAGGAGACCAGCCAAAAGCTGGCGATAAAGCTCATTTCCATGGTCAGCGCACCTCTGCGTGGTAACGGCAGTTTCTCATCATTTTCCCTCGTTAAGCGGCGGTTGTTTGAGGGAAAGAATATCGAGTTTATTGCGCAATGAGCTTTCAATGTTATGCTCTTAAGCGGTCTTCTGAGGGAAAATATTCCAAATGGATAGCATCGATCGAAAAATTCTTGCTGAGCTCCAGGCCGACGGGCGACTGTCGATAACCGAGCTGGCCGAGCGGGTGAATCTCAGCCTTTCGCCCTGTCATCGACGGCTGCGGACGCTGGAGCAGGAAGGCGTCATTACCGGCTACCGGGCCAATCTGGATCCGGCCAAAATGGGCTTCAACTTCCTGGCGATTGTCTTCGCGACGTTAAAAGAAGGCGATAAGAAAGCGGTGAGCGCGTTTGAGGACGCGGTAGAAGAGATCCCGCAGATCGTGCTGGCGCAGCGCCTGTTTGGCGATCCGGACTACCTGATGCACGTGGTGACGCGCGATCTCCCGGCGTTCCAGAAACTGTATGATGACAAGCTCTCGGCGATGCCGGGCGTGCAGCACCTGCGCTCTACGCTGGTGATGAAGACGGTTGTGCAGGATCGCCCATTTCCGCTCGGTAAGGGGTGAGCGTAACACGGAGGACAGATGCAGCATCGCCTCCGGGAAAATAATGGCAACAATGTCAGCGACTTATTCCAGGCCGGCGTGGGTTAACCCTTTTCCAGCAGGCGCATAAAAACCGTCAGCGCTTCATCCAGCTGCTGGCGCTGCGTTGCGGAAAGCCCGCTCAGCAGCTGCCGCTCATTCTCCACGTGGCTTTCCACCGCCTTATCGATAAGCTCTCGTCCCGCTGGCGTTAGCGCCACCAGCATACTGCGGGCATCTTCCGGGTTCGGCTGGCGGCTTATCAAGCCCCGTTTTTCCAGCGCCTTCAGACGATGGGTCATGGTGCCGGAGGTGATCATTAACGTTGAAAAGAGCTGGGTTGGCGACAGCATGAACGGATCGCCCGCCCGGCGTAACGTCGCCAGCATATCAAACTCCCAGCGCACCAGATCGTGGCGCACAAAGGCCGCTTCGATGCGCGGCTCCAGCAGCATCGTGCAGCGTTTCAGGCGGCCGATCGGCCCCATCGGGCTGCAATCGAGATCGGGGCGCTCCCGTTTCCACTGTTCAAGAATGCGATCCACGGCGTCGGTCTGCGGTGATTTGTCCATTAATGCTCACTTGTCTTGATATCAAGATAATTGTCGGTACATACTTAGGCCACAATTTACCTTGATGTGAAGATAAAATCATGGCCTTTGTTTCACGTAATTTGATCGTTGATTTACTGCTGACCGCGCTGGCGCCCGTCATCTGGGGCAGCACCTATATTGTGACCTCGCAGTTTCTGCCGCCCGATCGGCCGTTTATCGCCGCGCTGCTGCGGGTTCTGCCGGCCGGGATCGCTCTGCTGATCTGGAGCCGCCGTCTCCCGCTGCGCGCCGAGTGGTGGAAGCTGATCGTCACCGGGATCCTCAATATCGGCGCGTTTCAGGCGCTGCTGTTTATTGCCGCCTATCGGCTGCCGGGCGGTCTGGCGGCGGTGATCGGCGCCATTCAGCCGCTGCTGGTGATGCTGCTGGCCTGGTGCGTCGATCGTCAGCGATCGCCCTGGCTGGCGGTGCTCTCGGCATTGATGGGGATCGCAGGGATGGCGATGCTCCTGCTGTCACCGCAAACCACCCTTGAACCGCTGGGGATTACCGCCGCATTTCTGGGGGCGATGAGTATGGCGCTGGGAACCTGGCTATCGCGCCGCTGGGCGATCGCTTTGCCGGTCGTCGCGCTAACCGGCTGGCAGCTGCTGATTGGCGGTATCGTACTGGCGCCGATGGCGTTTCTGGTCGATCCGCCGCTGCACCATGTGACGCTGACTCAGGCGGCGGGCTATCTCTGGCTGTGCGTTGCCGGGGCGATGCTGGCATACGGCCTGTGGTTTCGCGGCATCGGCCGCCTTTCCCCGGTGGCGGTGTCGGCGATGAGCCTGCTGAGTCCGGTGACGGCGGTGCTATTAGGCTGGATCTTCCTTGGACAAAAAATTGAGGGAATGGCGCTGGTAGGGTTGGTGATTGTGCTGCTCAGCGTGCTGTCGATTCAGCGTGCGTTATCGAATAAGAGAGCCGTAGTGGATCGCAGACGGTAATGAACCTGTAGCCCGGGCAAGGCGCGTCAAGCGCCGCCCCCGGGTTCAAAGCGCAGAGTCGCTGAATTTCCCGGAGGCGATGCTGCGCATCTGTCCGGGCTACCGGACTGCAGACGGTAATAAACCTGTAGCCCGGGCAAGGCGCGTCAAGCGCCGCCCCCGGGAGCAGAGCGCAGAGTCGCTGAATTTCCCGGAGGCGATGCTGCGCATCTGTCCGGGCTACCGGACTGCAGACGGCGGCGAACTCGCCGCCCGGGCTGTGGGTTCACTGTTCGCCAGCAACAAAAAAAGCCCCATTAAGGGGCTCGACATTGCTGCGTGCTTATTATGTGGCGGGAGCCAGACCAGCCGCCGTCAGGCGACCTGTCCGGCAGCTCCCTCTGCAACCATTCGGTTATTTAGACAGCTCGGCGGTCATATGAACCTGATTACCGGTATACGCTTCGGTAATGTGGTATGACTGGCCCTGATCTTTAGCAATGGCGGCGATTTTGGCTTCGGCGTTGTCCAGAGTGTCTGCGGTTACGCTAACAGGCTGAGCGAAGCTAGCGAAAGAGACCAGAGACAGCATACCGGCAGCGGCAAGTAATTTTACGTTTTTCATGGTGTTTATCCTTTTAACTTTTATGGTGGAAAGCGTGTTTGCTTTCGATGGACTTATAATAAGGCTGCTAACTATAACGTGCGTTGCAAAAAGTGCGATTAAGATCACATTTTTATGACGACAGGATGACGGGTGACTAAATTTTTGTTTTTTATTTTCAATAAAAACAAATGGATGAGTTAGCGTGAACGTGTTTTTCGTCACGGAAAATAATCTGACCAGAAACGCAATTTTCCTGCTTCGGCTCATTAATCATTGTTTTTGTGAATGCAATGGGCGCTTTTTGAGCGAATAGGGCGGCTATATTTCGCCCGTCAACGAAGCATTGGGCTCGGGTAAAAAGCTACTGTGACTCTCACACTGATTGCGTGAGGACGACGAAATGATTGCAGTACTCTTTGAAGCCGAGGTCACTCCGACGAGCCAGGAGCGTTACCTGGCGCTGGCGGCAGAGCTGAAGCCGCTGCTGAGCAACATTGACGGCTTTATCGCCATTGAGCGTTTTCAAAGTCTGAGCACGGCGGGGAAAATTCTGTCGCTCTCCTGGTGGCGGGATGAGGACGCGGTGCTGGCATGGAAACGCAACCTTTGCCATCAGGCTGCGCAGAAAGAGGGGCGGGAGAGTATTTTCGCCTGTTATCACATTCGGGTGGCTCAGATGCTGCGCGAATACCGTTCTTCCCATTCCGATCCCCTGTAATATGGCTACGGTTTGCGGGGGGAAAATAAGCGAGGCGCTATGTTAAAACCTGTTGAGCTGATTGAAGACGACGAGTCGCTGGCCGAGGCGATGGCGACAGTGGCGTCGGCGATGGCCGATGCCTCGCGGCTAAAGATCCTTTGCGCCTTAATGGATGGCCGGGCGTGGACGGCCACCGAGCTTTCCGCCGTGGCGGATATTTCCCCCTCGACCGCCAGCGCGCATCTTAGCCGCCTGGTCAACAGCGATTTATTGATTTGCCTGGCCCAGGGCCGCCATCGCTACTACCGTCTGGCCGGTAGCGACGTCGCCGATTTGCTGGAGAATATGATGACCATGGCCGGCAAGCGCGCGGTGACGCTCTCAACCAGCACGCCGGTGAATTTGCGCGTTGCGCGCACCTGTTACGATCATCTGGCCGGAGAAGTGGCGGTATCGCTATATGATTTTATGCTGCGCGAAGCGTGGATAGCGCCTGACGGTACGGCCCTGACGCCCGCCGGAGAAACGCATTTTGCCCGCCTGGGGGTGACGGTGAAGCGCACCTCGCGGCGTAAAGCGTGCTGCGGCTGTCTGGACTGGAGCGAACGCCGCTTTCACCTTGGCGGGGCGGCTGGGGCGGCGCTGCTGCAGCACGGTCTGCAGAAAGGCTGGTTTACCACCACCGCGGGATTTCGCGAAGTGACGATTACGCCGGCAGGGTGGCGCGCGTTGCATCTGCATTTTCAGCTGGCGGAAAGATCGTCGCGGATGATTAATTAAGCGTGTTCTCTATGGGGAGAAATAGCCTTTTATGGCAAGATAAGTTGCTGTTTTGTTAATTCCATATCGCCTTTCTCCGTTCAATGTAAATAACAATGCCTTTGTTTCTTGCTATCAATCCCCCACAATTAATAGTTGTGAGCTATCTGTTATATTGATTAACAGCTCGTGAACATATGTATATTTGTCAGCGAAAAATAGCATTCTTTGACGCCGACAGCCTCGACGAATTCTTTCATTGAATTCGTTCCTGACGCCTTAAATATTGCGGCTTCCGGTCAGTCGAAGTTTCTATTAACAGTTGCACAAGTGAGCATCGCAAATCGCTTCTGACTTTTGTGCGAATTAACTGTTTGCTCATTGATACTTAATTCACTCTGACAAGGAAATGGCAATGAAAAAGGTTCTTCTCTCTGCTGCAATGGCGACTGCGTTTTTTGGTATGGCTGCAAATGCTGCTGATACCAATGTAGGCGGCGGTCAGGTTAATTTCTTCGGTAAAGTTACCGACGTATCTTGTACTGTTTCCGTAAACGGCCAGGGCAGCGATGCGAACGTATACCTGTCTCCGGTTACTTTAACTGAAGTTAAAGCTGCCGCGGCGGATACCTATCTGAAACCGAAATCTTTCACCATCGATGTTTCTGACTGCCAGGCTGCTGATGGTACTAAACAGGATGATGTGAGCAAACTGGGCGTGAACTGGACCGGCGGTAACCTGCTGGCTGGCGCAACCGCTAAACAGCAGGGCTACCTGGCTAACACTGAAGCCGCTGGCGCGAAGAATATCCAGCTGGTTCTGTCTACCGACAACGCGACCGCGCTGACCAAAAAAATCATCCCGGGCGACAGCACTCAGCCTAAAGCGGTCGGCGACGCATCTGCCGTTCAGGATGGCGCGCGCTTCACTTACTACGTCGGCTACGCGACCAGCACCCCGACGACTGTTACCACCGGTGTGGTTAACAGCTATGCGACTTACGAAATTACCTACCAGTAATATCGACTGAGAGATAAAGCCGCCTCGCGCCGGGGCGGTTTATACCCGTCATTCAAATTATTCAGGGTATACAACAATAATAAAGCGGCCACTGCTGCCGCTTATTTTTTATTCTGAGGTCAGCATGAAGCGTATTGCCCTTTTTTTCTGTTTCATTTTTAGTTTTGCGGCCCACGCCAATAATATTATTGTCAACGGCACCCGCTTTATTTATCCAGGAAATGAAAAAGAAATAACGGTGCAGCTCTCTAACACCGCCGACCGTCCGGCGCTGGCGCAAGCCTGGCTGGACAACGGTAATGCCGACGCGACGCCGGATACCATTACCACGCCATTTATTATCACGCCGCCTATTTCCCGCGTAGATGCGAAAAGCGGTCAGACTCTGCGTATTAAACTCGGCAGCAGCGCGGGTCTCGCGAAAGATAAAGAGACGCTGTGGTGGCTGAACCTTCTGGAAATACCGCCGGTTGAGGCCAGCCAGAAGAATGAAGGGCAAAATATTCTGCAGCTGGCGATTCGTTCGCGCTTTAAGTTTATCTATCGTCCCAGCGGATTAGGCAATCGCGACGCCGCGGCAGAGAAATTAGCGCTCTCCGCTAACGGCAGCAGCCTGTCCGTCAGTAACCCGACGCCCTTTTATATCACCGTAAGCCGTATCTCCCGTAACGGCGGCAAAGCGCTCAACAGCAAAACGGTCATGTTTGCCCCACAGTCCAGCCAGACCATCGCCCTCTCTTCCGCAGTGAGCAAAGGCGAGATCCTGACCGTTAACAACATTAATGATTATGGCGCAGATGTCGCAGTGAAAGTTACCGTCAAATAAGGGAAACGATCATGAAGCAGAGGTCAATCTGCCCGGGAAGATTAAGCACGGCTATCGCGGTTGCGCTGTGCTGCTTTCCGCCATTTTCCAGCGGACAGGAAAACCCGGGAACGATCTATCAGTTTAACGATGGTTTTATCGTCGGCAGTCGCGAAAAGGTCGACCTGTCGCGTTTCTCGACCAGCGCGATTAGCGAAGGCGTCTACTCCCTTGATGTGTATACCAACGGCGAGTGGAAAGGGCGCTACGATCTGAAAATCACCGCCGGTAAAGATGGCAAAATGGGCATCTGCTACACCAAAGCGATGCTGATGCAATATGGGATCTCGCCGGAAAAGTTTAACCCGCAGCTCAGCGAAAAAGCGGGCTTCTGCGGACGCCTGCAGGAGTGGCGCAACGAGGCCAACGTCAAAGACACGCTGATTCAGTCCTCCCTGAGACTGGATATTGCCGTACCGCAAATCTACGAAGATCAGCGCCTGAAAAACTTTGTCAGCCCGGAATTCTGGGATAAAGGCGTTGCGGCGCTGAATTTAGGCTGGATGGCCAACGCCTGGAACAGCCATATCTCCTCGGCCAACGGCTCCGATAACAGCAGCGCGTATCTTGGCGTTAACGCGGGCCTGTCGTGGGACGGCTGGCTGCTCAAGCATATCGGTAACCTGAACTGGCAGCAGCAGCAGGGGAAAGCGCACTGGAATAGCAACCAGACCTATCTGCAGCGGCCGATTCCGCAGATTAACTCGATAGTCAGCGGCGGGCAGATTTTTACCAACGGCGAATTCTTTGACACCATCGGCCTGCGCGGGATCAATCTGGCGACCGATGACAATATGTTCCCGGACGGGATGCGCTCCTACGCCCCTGAAATTCGCGGCGTGGCGCAAAGCAACGCCCTGGTGACGGTGCGCCAGGGCAGCAATATTATCTATCAGACCACGGTGCCGCCGGGGCCGTTTACCCTGCAGGATGTGTATCCTTCCGGCTACGGTAGCGACCTTGAAGTGTCGGTTAAAGAGGCCGATGGCTCGGTCGAGGTATTCAGCGTGCCTTACGCCTCGGTGGCGCAGCTGCTGCGTCCGGGGATGACCCGCTATGCGCTCTCTGCCGGTAAAGTCGACGATAGTTCGCTGCGTAATAAACCGATGCTCTACCAGGGAACCTGGCAGCACGGTATCAATAACTTGTTCACCGGCTATACCGGCGTCACCGGATTTGATGACTATCAGGCGTTCCTGCTGGGGACCGGGATGAATACCGGCATCGGCGCGTTGTCATTCGACGTCACCCATTCGCGGCTGAAGAGCGATACCCTCGACGAGCACGGCCAGAGCTATCGCGCCACCTTTAACCGCATGTTTACCGAAACCCAGACCAGCATCGTGCTGGCGGCGTATCGCTACTCCACCAAAGGCTACTACAACCTGAACGACGCTCTGTACGCCGTCGATCAGGAGAAGAACTACAGCAGCAACTACACCGTATGGCGGCAGAAAAACGGGATGACGTTTACCGTCAACCAGAACCTGCCGGACGGCTGGGGCGGCTTTTACCTGAGCGGTCGGGTAGCGGATTACTGGAACCGTTCGGGGACGGAAAAGCAGTATCAGTTTAGTTACAACAACATGTACGGTCGGCTCTCGTGGTCGGTCAGCGCCCAGCGCGTCTATACCCCGGATAGTTCCGGCCACCGCCGCGACGATCGCGTTTCTCTCAACTTTAGCTACCCGCTGTGGTTCGGTGAAAACCGCACCGCTAACCTGACGTCGAATACCTCGTTTAATAATTCGCGTTTCGCCAGTTCGCAGATTGGCGTCAACGGTTCGCTGGATAGCGAAAACAACCTCAACTACGGCGTGTCGACGACCACCTCCACCGGCGGCCAGCACGATGTGGCGCTGAACGGCAGCTACCGTACCCCATGGACGACGCTGAACGGCAGCTATAGCCAGGGTGAAGGCTATCGCCAGAGCGGCGTGGGCGCCAGCGGGACGCTGATCGCGCATCAGCACGGCGTCGTATTCTCGCCGGAAAGCGGCACCACCATGGCGCTGATCGAAGCGAAAGACGCCGCGGGCGCGATGCTGCCTGGTTCGCCGGGGACCCGTATCGATAGCAACGGCTACGCCATTCTGCCGTATCTGCGGCCTTACCGGATTAACGCCGTTGAGATTGACCCGAAAGGCAGCAACGACGATGTCGCCTTCGGCAGTACCGTGGCGCAGGTTGTGCCGTGGGAAGGCAGCGTGGTCAAGGTCTCCTTCGATACTACGCTGCAGAACAACATCACTCTGCAGGCGCGCCAGGCAAACGGCCTGCCGCTACCGTTCGCCGCGACGATTTACAACCCGTCCGGGAAAGAGATCGGCGTGGTGGGGCAGGGCAGCATGATGTTTATCAGCGACGCCAGCGCGCCGAAGGCCACGGTTAAGTGGAGCGGCGGACAGTGCTCGGTGGAATTAAGTCAGGAAAAAACAAAGGAAACGCTATGTCGCTAATGAAAAAAATGACGCTTTTTATTGGCTTAATGGCGATGGGGATCACGTCGGCATGGGCGTACTGTACGCGCCTGTCGCAGCCGACGGTAAGCCTCGACATGGTAGTGGGCCGGGTGGTGGTTCCACCGGATCTGCCGGTAGGGTCGGTGATCGTTTCCCGCGACTGGACAATGTCGGCGCCGGGCGGGGCCAGCTATAGCTGTAGCAGCGGCACTAACCGCTTTGTGGCCAAAATCGTCGCCCCCGGGGCGACCGATCTGGGCAATAAAATTTATTCCACCAACGTGCCAGGTATCGGCCTGCGGTTTAGCCGCGGCGGGGCGACGGTCAATATCATCTATCCTGGCGCTTACTCGAGCTACGTTAGCAGGACCACGAATTATTCGCTGGAAGGCTCCCGCTTTACGCTGGAGGTGATTAAAACCGCGAGCGTGACCGGCAGCGGTACCCTGGCGGCAGGTAAGTACACCTCTTATGACTGGGAGAACGGCAATAACCCGATCCTCGAAACCCGCCTGAGCGCCAACGCCATCACCGTGGTATCGCCCTCATGTACCATCCTGAGCGGCAAAAATATGAACGTCGATGTCGGCACCATCAAGCGCAGCGATCTTAACGGCGTCGGCACCACCGCGGGCGGGAAGGATTTTAATATTGAGCTGCAGTGCAGCGGCGGGCTAAGCGAGTCGGGATACGCCAATATCCAGACCTCTTTCTCCGGTACGCTGGCGAGCGGCACTACGGTGAGCCGGGGCGCGCTACTGAACGAAAAAGCCGGCTCCTCGCTGGCGAAAGGGATTGGTATTCAGGTTCTGAAGGATGGCGTACCGCTGGAGTTCAATAAGAAATACAGCGCCGGGACGCTGCGCACGCAAGAAACGCGCTATATCACCCTGCCTCTGCACGCGCGCTTCTATCAATATGCGCCGACCACCAGTACCGGTGAGGTGGAGTCGCATATGATCTTTAACCTGACGTACGATTAATTCGGGAGGCGGGTATGCGTGATTCAGCACAATTGAAAAATAGCAAACGACTCATTCAACTGGCCCTGATAAGCGGGATGCTGATTGCCTCCCCGGCGTCGGCTTTTGAGACCAACTACGATCGGGGACGGGTGGATTTTGCCGGACGGGTTACCGATATCTCATGCAGCGTGGCCCTTAACGGCGGCAACAACGCCGGGAGCGGCAGCGTCTGGCTGGCGCCGGTCAGCCTGGCGGAAGTCCACGAACGGGGCGCCGGGGCATTTATGAAACCGCAGCCCTTCACGCTGGAGATCTCGAACTGCCAGCTGCGACACGGCGGCGGCGCGGCGGATAAAAACGCGATCCACCTGGTTAACGTGCGCTGGGTTGACGGATTTACGGTCAATGCGGTCAGCAATGAAAATGCTGGTTATCTGAGGAATACGCGGGCGGACGGCGCCAGCCATATTTTCCTCGCGCTGTCGACTAATGACAATAATACGCTGGATAAAAGCAATAAAATTGTTCCCGCCGACCCCTTACAAAACCGGGTGCCGCTGGTAGAAAAAGCGGTGGATGGCGGCGTATTTACCTATTACATTGGCTACGTTACGCCAGCGCCGGAAAAAGCAACCAGCGGTCCGTTGACCAGCTGGGCGACCTGGGAACTTGTTTATAATTGAAGGGTTGATGGTCTTGCGCAAATGTTACAATAAATGCCGGAATCATCCGGCATTTATTTAAACGGTGAGACCTTCTTTAACCAGTTGTTCAATGCTGACTTCTTTCCAGTAGTGTCCCTGAATAGCAAACCACTCCATCCCCTGTAACCACGCCTTATGCGCTTCGCTTTCTACGCCTTCAATAATTACGTTATGGTGGTTGCGGGCAAGAAAGGTGACCAGCGCATCCATTAACGGTCGGCCGGAATCTTTTTGCATTAAAAGCCAGAAGAAGTCTTTATCGATTTTGACATAATCGAAATGATAGTCGCGAATGGCGCTAATACCGGCGTTGCCAGAACCGAAATCATCAAGCCAGAGCGTGGTGCTTTGCGGATTGCTCCAGGCGGCGAGTGCATTATTTAATAATTTATTGGAGTTCTCGGTAACTTCAAAATGGACGCAGCCGATATGGTTGACGAGCGCTTTAATCTCCGGGCGTAGCAATACGTTAAGTATATGGTCATCAACGTTGATAGTCGCCGAGATGCGATTTTGCTTAAACCACTGTTTATGTTTTTCAATGAGTGCCAGCTGTTCCATAAAAATGCTTTCACGTAATCCGGTATTGGCGTAGCGAAAGAAGTTTTCCGGCGATATGGACATGCGGTCAAAACGGCTCAGGCACTCCACGGCGACGAGCGTACCTTCTGGGGAAAACATTTTTTGAAAGACATAACGAACGGATATATCGCTACGTGATAAATTATGGTCGGAAAACAGAGTGGCGTTCATTATCTCTCGTCAAAAATATGGTCAGAGGTAAAGAGAGGGGGATATTATAGGTGACCTTTCTGCCGATGGGAATGATTATTAATGGCTTGTTGCCAATAAATTATCGGCTTTGATTGGTCACCCACATATTTTTAGTTTTAACACTGATACATATTGACTATGCTTTTGTTCATTATCCGCGAACTATTCATTCCTAGTTTTTTCATAATATGTACCTTATGGCTGTGGACCGTTTTATGATCGATGTCGAGAAGCACTGCAATCCTTTTATTGTTGTTGCAGGCAATTATTAACTCCAGCACCTGAAGCTCCCTGGCGGTTAGCTTTCTGCGGGTGCACAGACCCTGGCAGCCCTCGGCGGTTAAGGGCCTGCTGAGGATGGCTGAATACGCTGACAAAGAGGATTTTTCTGTGAGAATCAATAGGTTTTCCAGATCAAGCAGTTCCCGGAAC
Organism: Klebsiella sp. M5al; assembly: GCF_002090195.1. Classification (NCBI taxonomy): domain Bacteria; kingdom Pseudomonadati; phylum Pseudomonadota; class Gammaproteobacteria; order Enterobacterales; family Enterobacteriaceae; genus Klebsiella; species Klebsiella sp. M5al. The sequence continues at coordinate 4,898,270 of NZ_CP020657.1, read as the reverse complement.
AGGCTGGAAAGCTCGCTTTTGACTATCAGAACCAGCATGGCGCAATGCGCGAGGCGATTGCGCAAAGTGTTCAGTAAGGCAACCGTTGTGGCCGCTGAGATATCTTTATGGATGATATTGATAATAACGGTCGCTGTCGGGGGAGCGCAGACTCCTTTCACTATATCCTGAAAGTTCAGGGTCGTGATGTCCGTGGCGTGATCGATCAAGTAATCATGAACTGATTGTCCGATGATATTATCATCAGTGTAAAGCAATATACTGTCCAATGGTTCAGACTCTCTTTTTTCTCTTGGCTTCCATAATCAAGTCGAGCAGCACTTTCTCTATTCTCTTCTTGTTATCAAGATGACGAAATTTAAACTGGCAGGAAATTTGGTAGTAGCTATCCGACTCCTCGTTATCATCTAACGTCACCATGACAACGTTTTTTATAACTAAATCTACGGTCACTTCGCCATATTCAGCGAGGGCCAGAATGGCGTTCTTAAGGATGGCGTTATGGCTGAGGAATTTCAGATTGGGGCTCTTGGTCATCAGAGCACAACCGCCATCCGAAATGTCTTTGATTTCGAATAGATAGTTTTCTCCATTTTTATGTCGACCGTGACAGAAGAATTCGTGCTCGTGGCGCAAACGGAATCGGGGATCGCGCCGACGTTGTACCACCTGGATACATTCCGGCAAGGTAAAAGCGACCTTGCGGCATTTTCCTTCGCCGCCGGCGTAGCTTTTCTTTAGCGTGGAGCAAAACTCGATTTTTCCTGAATCGCTATGCAGAATAAATTTAACTTTATGCCCGGTGGGGATTTTGCTGGTAGTTAAGATATGAAACTCGGCAAAATCCACCCGCGCTAGCTGGGTAATAGTGCTTTTGTTATTAACAAAAACTTCTATCTCCGCCTGCTTTCGGAGCTCTTCCCTGAAAATAGCAATGATTTCATACTTACTGGTCTTTATCGTTCCCTCTGTCATGTGCAATCCTTGTAAATTGTTATTGTGTGTGGTTGATTTTTTATATAGCAATGCAAACATTCTGATTGTGTTAACCAGATGTTTTTATGAGCGTTTGATGTTGTTAGCTATCTTTGCAGCTAAATTGATTTGTATAATCTTTGAATGAGATATTGTTTTTCCTGTAATCAAGACTCCGAAAATTTTGGCGAGACAAAAACGACAGAAGCCTCCAATTAGGAGGCCAGTCGGAAAAGTATAAAGCTATGCTTTGCATAGGGTTATCCGCAAGAGAATAAAGCAGATAACGCCTAATTTGTAGGATGTATAGTGCCAGCGGCGTTAAGGTAATTCCAGGCAAATATTGAGATGAAGGCTTCTGCGAATATCCATCCGCAGAAGCCTGAAATCAGGCGTGGGGCTGGAGATTATCGAGGGTGGCCAGCGCTTCAGGCGGAAGCGTTAATTGCGCGGCGGCGAGATTTTCATGCAGATGCGCTAGCGAAGAGGTGCCCGGAATGAGCAGGATATTCGGCGAGCGCTGAAGCAACCATGCCAGCGCCACCTGCATCGGGGTCGCGTCCAGCGAAGCGGCGACATCGTTAAGCTCCCGGGCCTGTAGCGGCGTAAAGCCGCCGAGCGGGAAAAAGGGCACCCAGGCGATATGCTGCGCCGCCAGCTCGTCGATAAGCGGGTCATCCTGACGGTTCGCCACGTTGTATTGGTTCTGAACGCAGACGATGGGCGTCATTTTTTGCGCATCGCTCACCTGTCTGGCGGTAACGTTGCTCAGCCCGATATGGCGAATCAACCCGCGCTCTTTAAGCTCCAGCAGGGTGGATAAAGGCTCCTCCAGCGACCCTTCTGCCGGGCCGTGAGTGCCGAGCATACTGCGTAGATTCACCACCTCGAGCACGTCAAGGCCCAGATTGCGCAGATTATCTTCCACCGCCTGAGTGAGCTCCGCGGGAGACATCGCGGGGAGCCAGTTGCCTTTTTCATCGCGGCGAGCGCTGACTTTGGTCACGATGCACAGATTGTCGGCATAGGGATGCAGCGCCTGGCGAATGAGCTGATTCGTGACGTGCGGGCCATAAAAATCGGAGGTATCGATATGATTGACGCCCGACTCGACCGCTTCCTGCAGGACGCGGATAGCGGTTTGCGGATCTTTTGGCGGGCCGAAGACGCCGGGCCCCGCAAGCTGCATCGCCCCGTATCCCAGACGATAAACCTGACGATCGCCTAACGTTGCGGTACCGGATAATTTTACGCTGGACATATAAACCCCTGCTCTAATGGTATGCAAGGGATCAGTGTATGTCCGTCAGGGAGATTGGGGGGATGAGAATGTTGGCAGAACGTGCGGCGAGCAAGACACTCGCCGCAGAGAAAGGATCAGCTAAAAAACATCACCGATACGCAGAGCAAACCGACAACCAGGGTAATGAAGTTACCCACCGAGCGGTAGGGCTTCAGCGTCGGAATAAGGTACGTGGAGAGGGTCGGCATGATGAACAGGATCATCGCAATAAGCGGGCCGCTAATGGCGTAAATCATTGAAATGGCATTGGGATTGATAAAGCACACCGCGAAGGTCAGCGTCGATACCAGCAGGATCGACATCGCCCGGTTGAACGCGCGGCTTTTACGAATACCCGCCTGGGCGAGCGAAGTTTTGACGATTTCGCTGGCCCCTTCAATCACGCCAAAATAGGTACCGAGGAACGATTTCGACATCGCCACCACCGCTACAATAATTCCGGTGACCGCCAGCCACGCCGGCGACCCCGGCATCATCGACAGGGCGGAAAGAATGGTGACCCCCTGATTGCGCGCGGTTTCGATATAGCCCGCCGGTATCGACAGCAGGCAGCTGAAGACGAAAAACAGCACGCTGGCGCAGATGAGGGTGTAGGCCACCTTCATGATTTTTTTGCATTTACCCATGGCCTGCTCGCCGTATTTTTCCTGCTGATCGATAGCAAAAGTCGAGATGATCGGCGTATGGCTAAAGGCGAAAACCATCACGGGAATGGAGATCCAGATTTGGTGGAACGTGTGCGGGGTCAGCTGCATCTGGCTGGTCAGGTAAGCCGGCTGCCAGCTACCCATTAAATAGATGGAGAGGAACAGGAAACAGGCGATCAGCGGGAAGACTAAAAAGCCCATCACCTTGATGGTGACGCGGCGGCCCATTAAAAAGATCAGATTCAGCACCAGCACGACGGCCAGGCTGAGCAGCGCCCGTACCTGCGAGGTGATGGGGACATGCCGGGATAGCTGCTCCGCGAGCGAGTTAGTAATGGCGACCGCGTAGATCAGCACGACCACGAAAAAGGCGAGGAAATAGAGACCGGTAATCAGGCTGCCGATCTTTTTACCGTAGTAGTGGTTAACGGCGCCGGTAATCCCCTCGCCCGGGGCGATGTTGGCGGAGAGAATAAACTGGCTCAGTGCTTTATGCGGCCAGTAGGTCAACGGCCAGGCGACCAGCGCGGTGATGAAAAGAACAATGGCGCCCGCGGATCCCAGTTGGATCGGCAAGAATAACGTGCCAGCGCCTACAGCAGTGCCATATAAGGCGAAACTCCAGAGAGTTTCTTCTTTAGACCAAATTTTAGACATTATGCGACTTTATCAACCAGAAAACGAACAAAAAGGAGTGCAATTTATCACATTTATGAATGGGCTGCGGCGATAGTTTCTGGCTAATAAGTGAAGCGGCGGGGCGCCCGTCAATCAATCGGGCGATCCGTGCAGGATGAGCGGCGGGCGGCGATTCGCTGCTGGCGAACCTTCATCACGCGCTCGCGCAGCGTATCCCACGCCCAGTTGAAGGCCATGGTGTAGGGCAGGAAGAACAGCATAAAGCCGATTTCCAGCATAAACGCCTGCATCAGCGAGACGCCCAGCACCAGCGCGACCATGGTGACGCCAATAAGAATAAAGCCTGACTCAAAGCCGATCGCGTGCAGCGCGCGGACCCGCAGGTTGCGGACGACACGGGAAACCGGCCACAGGCGGTCAAACAGGGCGTTATAGATAATGTTCCAGACCATCGCCAGCGTCGCGAGCAGGATACTGAGCCCGCCCATTTCGACCACCGAACGCTGCATTAGCCATGCGGCGGTCGGGGCGAGGATCAGCGTCGCCAGACCTTCAAAGCTGATAGCGTGAATGACCCGTTCCGTCAGCGTTTTGCGCTGGGCGTTGACTTGTTGCATGGCTTGTTGCCTCCGGACTTTATAAGAAATTACCCGGCATTTTATGGATAAATATGATAAACAAAAGATAGTATCCATCGATAAAGTAGATAGTTCATGCGCTATTCTCCCGAAGCTTTAACCGCTTTTGTCGAATCCGTGGCCTGCGGTTCGTTCTCTGGCGCGGCGCGGCGGCTGCGTAAAAGCCAGTCCACCATCAGCACCGCAATCGCCAACCTGGAAGCCGATCTTGGCGTGACGCTGTTCGATCGCACCTCCAGGCAACCGACGCTGACGCCGCAGGGCGAACAGGTGTTGAGCTATGTGAAGGCGATTCTGGCGGCCAGCGACAGGCTGGATGAACTGGCCATTTCGCTGTCTGGCAACACCGAAGCGCGCCTGACCTTTGTGCTCTCCGATACGCTGCATCCCGATGTGCTAGAAGATCTGCTGGCGCAGTTCGATCGCCGTTTTCCGCATACCGAATTTGAGTGCCTGATTGGCGAAGATGACGACGTTATCGACCTGCTGCAAAAGGAGCGGGCGCAGGTAGGGCTGATTGAGGCCAGGGAGAGCTACCCGACAGAAATAGGCAGCATCCGCCTGCCGATGCAAACCGAAATGGCTATTTTCGTGGCGCCCCGGCACCCGCTGGCGGCTCAGGGTAGAGTCACCCGTGACGAGCTGTTCAGCTGGCGCGAACTGCGCCTGAGCACCTATCTGGACAATTCGGCTGAACCGGCGCGCGGCCTGGTCTGGTCAGCGCCAAACTATCTGCTGCTGTTCAGCATGGCGGCTCAGGGGCTGGGATGGTGTATTTTGCCCAGCGCGCTGGTGGAGGAGTTTGCCGGCAGCGGAAGCCTGGTGGCGCTGGATATTGCCGGCTGGCCGCGGACGATCTCTACCGATTTGCTGTGGAATAAAAAAGCGCCGCCGGGCGAAGCCGGAAGCTGGCTGCGTCAGCATCTGCAGGGGCATGGGCGCAAATAGGGGCCATTTTTGCCATCGCCGACGATCTTTGTGATTTCCCTCACTTTTTTTAAACAATTGCGAAATTTTTTGATAACAATTCACTACTATGATGCTGTTTCTTTGCGCAGAGGCGGAGCAGAGGTAGAGGATGAAAGATGTCGTAATCGTCGGCGCGTTGCGAACGCCAATCGGCTGTTTTCAGGGCACGCTATCGCGTCATTCTGCGGTGGAGCTGGGCAGCGTGGTGGTAAAGGCGTTAGTGGAGCGCAGCGGCGTCGATCCGCAGAGTATTGATGAGGTGATCCTCGGCCAGGTTCTGACGGCAGGAACCGGACAGAATCCGGCGCGTCAGTCGGCGATACGCGGCGGGCTGCCTAATACCGTTTCTGCCATTACCATCAACGACGTCTGCGGTTCCGGGCTGAAAGCGCTGCACCTGGCGACTCAGGCGATTCAGTGCGGCGAAGCGGACGTGGTGATCGCCGGAGGGCAGGAGAATATGAGCCGCGCCCCGCATGTGCTGACCGATAGCCGGACCGGCGCGCAGCTGGGCAATAGCCAGCTTATCGACAGCCTGGTCCACGATGGCCTGTGGGATGCGTTTAATGACTACCATATGGGCGTGACGGCGGAGAACCTGGCGCGCGAGTACGGTATTAGCCGTGAATTGCAGGACGCGTGGGCGCTTAGCTCGCAGCACAAAGCGCGGCGGGCGATTGACTCCGGCCGTTTTCGCGATGAAATCGTTCCGGTGACCAGCGAACTCAACGGTATTCCGCGGCTGGTGGATACCGATGAGCAGCCGCGCGTCGACCCCAGCGCTGAAGCGCTGGCCAGCCTGCTGCCGACTTTTGACCAGCAGGGCTCGGTCACCGCGGGCAATGCCTCAAGCATTAACGATGGCGCGGCGGCGGTGATGATGATGAGCGAGACCAAAGCCGAGGCGCTGGGGCTGCCGATTCTGGCGCGGATCCGCGCCTTTGCCAGCGTGGGCGTCGATCCGGCGCTGATGGGCATCGCCCCGGTCCATGCTACCCGCCGCTGCCTTGAGCGCGCGGGCTGGAAGCTGGATGAAGTCGATCTTATCGAAGCCAACGAAGCCTTTGCCGCCCAGGCCATTTCGGTGGGTAGGGTGCTGGAATGGGACGAGCGGCGGGTGAACGTCAACGGCGGCGCCATTGCGCTGGGCCACCCGATCGGCGCTTCCGGCTGCCGGATCCTGGTTTCCCTGGTGCATGAGATGATCAAACGCGACGCCCGCAAAGGGCTGGCCACGCTGTGTATCGGCGGCGGCCAGGGCGTGGCGCTGGCGGTTGAACGTTAATAAGCCCTTTCTGATATCAGTTTAGTGAGCCTCCGCGCGGAGGCTTTTTTGTTTTTGTCGCCTGGCCTTTTTCCCTCACAAAATCCCTCCCTGGCGCGCTATTTTGTTGAGCGTTGTCACGTCTTTCTGTGCCACCTTTTTTGAAACAAATAATTACGATCGCGATCACTAAAACATTATTGCCTAAAAAATAAAATACGGTTTTATAAAAACGAAACGATATTTTAATTATGAGGGGTAATTTATGTTCGCAAGATCTCTGGCCCTTGCTGCACTCTGCGGCATGTCTTTCGCGGCTTCAGCTGTCACGGTAGATTTACGTCACGAATTCATCGATGGGGGGAAGTCGGACAAGAGCAACGCCGACCGCGTTTCCGTCTCCCATCGTTTTGATAACGGCTTTGGCTTCTCCGTTGAAGCGAAGTGGAAATCGGGTGGCGATAACGCCAGTCAGCCTTATTCGGATGTTGTCGGTAATGGTCATGAAGAGACCATTAGCTGGCGCTGGAAGGCGGATAAGAACTTCGCGGTAACGCCGGGATTTGTTATTGAAAGTAACGATAGCCGTTCAATCTATAAGCCTAATCTGCATGTGCAGTACAGTTTCGATAATGGTTTCTACGTTGCCGCCCGCTATCGTTATGAATACACGCGCTATCCGGCGAGTGCAGGAAAAGATGACGATAAGGTTAACCGTGGTGATGCCTGGGCCGGTTTTGTTTTAGGCGACTGGCGTACCGAGCTGAACTATGTTTATGCGCGTAGTTCGGAAGGGGTTAATCGTAACGACAATAAACCGTACTCGCAGGAGTACAACCTTAAGGTTGCCTATAAGCTGGATAAAAACTGGGCGCCGTACGGCGAGCTCGGCAACGTTGGCGTCAACGATCGCAGCGACCGCCAGACCCGTTTCCGCGTAGGTGTCGCCTACTCGTTCTAACTTAAAAAATATCCTCATCGTTTTCCCCCGGAGCGGTCAGCCGGGGTTTTCTGTTGGTATGAATCCCTCTTCCCGGAGGCGGCGCAATGCGCCTCTCCGGGCTACCCCCTATGCACGTCATGTAGCCCGGATAAGCGCAGCGCAATCCGGGGAAAACGGCGGGCACAAAAAAGCCCTCCAAAAGGAGGGCAAGGCCAGTTACAGAAACACTAACTCAAACAGTGGCTAACGCTATGCCTTCAGCATCTCAGGCTGTGACGGCAGCTTCGCGATATACACGGCAGGTTTACCGTCTTTATCGGAACTGAACAAAATGGCGCTATCGTCCGGCGTAAAGGACGGGTGCGGGTGGGTCACCTGGCGACTATTGGCTACCGTTGCCCAGGAGGTATCGTGACGCGCGACGCGGAAATAGGCCTGCTTCGCGACATCGAAAGCGTACAGATACGGGTCGTTATCAATGGTGTAGCCGCTGGTGTCTTTGACGTCCACCGGGGTACCGGAGCCATCGCCAACCAGCATCGTGCCGTCAAAGTTACTCATCAGATGCGAACAGGCCGGCATCTGCATCACCGCTTCATTGACGCCGGTATCGGGGTTGAAGCTATAGATAGTTCGCCCCTGCTGGCCCTTCAGATAAGAGACGTACACCAGCGCGGAGCCGTTCGGGACCCAGAATTCGTGGGTGCAGCTTTCGCCCTCAGCATGCGCTTTGACTTTACGCACGTTGCTGCCGTCTTCATTCACCATCCACATCCGCGCATCGACCAGGTCGTGCGGGCCTTCATGGCAGAAGGCGACGGTATTGTCATCGAACGGACGATAGATCGGGTGGCCCAGCCATTTTTTCTCTTCGTGGATCACGCGGCTTTCGCCGGTTTGCAGATCGACGCGCAGCAGGCGGCAGCGGGGGCCTTTGTGGAAGAAATCGTGGAAAATCTGCCAGTCGTTAAGCGGCGTCCAGTCGCTTTTGGCAATCTCGATGCCGACCAGCTTGGTGCAATCGCTGTTGGCCACCCAGGTGCCGTAGCCAACCCAGTCATCGGCGACGCGATACACTTCGCGCTCTTGCAGCGTCGTGAGGTTAACTTCCAGCAGCGTCCGGTCGTTCTTCACGTAATAAAGGGATTTATCATCCGGGGAAAGGAAACCGCCAAACGTGTTATCACCGGCGCCTTCCGTTAGCTGCACCGCCTCGGCTTTTGCGAGGTCCAACAGATAATAGTTCCAGTTGCCGTCGAACTCGCCGGCGAACAGCAAATGGCTGCCATCGTTAAAAAAACACTTCTGATAGAAATAGTTACGATGACAGGTCACTTCCGGTGGGGTTAAACGGGTGATCTCCGCGCCGGTGTCCGGATCGCGGCTGACTTCATAATTCAGTTTAACCCGCATGCCTTTAGCCATGATGTACTCCTTTGCCTTCCTGAGATGCCGCTCGCCTGCGTTGACCGGCCAGTGGAAGTAGAATTAAAAGATGGGTGTTAATTTATCAAAACATCGTTTCATTATTTGTGATGGCGGACGCAATTCGCAACAACTTCTTGCTGCAGATCGCGTTTTTTGCGCGACGTGCGGCACGCATCCCGGCGGTCTTTGATTTCTTGTCGATTTTCTTCAATCTATGGTCTTTTTTTAAAGTTAACTATAACTGACTGTATTTTAATGAATTAAATCAATATTTCCGGATTAATCCTCCGGCGCTTCGTGATCTGTTTTGCATTTTTAACATTTATCAGTCTTAAAATTGAAACGATGTTTTAATAATAATTGAAAATGACTTTAGCCGGGGCTAAGATGTGCTCATAGTAAAACGGAACTCTGTTTTATTTTTAGAAGGGTCAATCCCTGAGAGTTCTTCAAACCATAAGGGTCTGCACAAGCAGCAGGCTGGACTATCAGAACCTTGCCTGTACCTACACAGGCTCTGAAAGATTAAGGAACCAAGTATGATTCTCGACGCATTCTCCCTGCAGGGCAAAGTGGCCGTGGTCAGCGGCTGTGATACGGGTCTGGGCCAGGGTATGGCGGTGGGCCTGGCGGAAGCCGGCTGCGATATCGTGGGTATCAATATTGTTGAACCGACGGAAACCATTGAGCGCGTCACGGCGCTGGGCCGCCGTTTTCTCAGCCTGACCGCCGATCTGCGCCAGATTGACGGCATTCCACAGCTGCTGGAGCGTGCGGTAGCGGAGTTCGGGCATATCGATATCCTGGTTAACAACGCCGGTCTGATCCGTCGCGAAGACGCGATTGAATTCAGCGAGAAAAACTGGGACGACGTGATGAACCTGAATATTAAGAGCGTGTTCTTTATGTCTCAGGCGGCGGCGAAGCACTTTATCGCTCAGGGTACCGGCGGCAAGATTATCAATATCGCCTCGATGCTCTCTTTCCAGGGCGGGATCCGCGTACCGTCCTACACGGCGTCTAAAAGCGCGGTGATGGGCGTGACCCGCCTGCTGGCGAACGAGTGGGCGAAGCACGGCATCAACGTCAACGCGCTGGCGCCGGGCTATATGGCGACCAACAATACCCAGCAGCTGCGCGCCGACGAACAGCGCAGCAGCGAGATCCTCGACCGTATCCCGGCGGGACGCTGGGGTCTGCCGAGCGACCTGATGGGGCCGGTAGTCTTCCTGGCCTCCAGCGCTTCTGACTACATCAATGGCTACACCGTGGCGGTGGATGGCGGCTGGCTGGCGCGCTAACGTTTGCCGCGTTATCAGCGCAAAATGGAACCCTGCTGCGGCAGGGTTTTTTTATGGCTCAATATCAATTGTCCATATGATGAAATTGAAATAGTCCATATGGTTTACTTGTTTCCTGGCAGAGTATCTATGTTTAGCAAGGGCCGATGAAGTTGAAATGCTTATTTTCTGTTCTTTGGAAAGTTGAATGTCCATCACAAAACCATTGCCTGTAGCAACTTAATCCATATCTTTGGCTTGTCACGCCTGACACCTTGCGCCGCCGATCCCGTAGTTTCATCGTATCTCTTACTTCGTCTGGCGGGAAAAAAATGACCTCAATCAGTCACGACTCTACAACCATGCCGCGTACGCAGCGCGATACCCGGCGCATGAATCAGTTTGTCTCGGTTGCCGCCGCGGTGGCAGGATTGCTGTTTGGCCTTGATATCGGCGTAATTGCCGGGGCGCTGCCCTTTATTACCGATCATTTCGTTTTATCCAGCCGCCTGCAGGAGTGGGTGGTGAGCAGCATGATGCTGGGAGCCGCTATCGGCGCGTTATTTAACGGCTGGCTCTCTTTTCGCCTCGGGCGCAAATACAGCCTGATGGTGGGTGCAGTGCTGTTCGTGGCCGGTTCCGTGGGCTCCGCTTTTGCCGGCAGCGTCGAAATGCTGCTGGCGGCGAGGATCGTTCTCGGGGTCGCGGTGGGGATCGCCTCTTATACCGCGCCGCTGTATCTGTCGGAAATGGCGAGCGAAAACGTACGCGGCAAGATGATCAGCATGTATCAGCTGATGGTGACGTTGGGGATCGTGATGGCGTTTCTCTCCGATACCGCGTTCAGCTACAGTGGCAACTGGCGAGCGATGCTTGGCGTACTGGCGCTGCCGGCGCTGGTGCTGATTATTCTGGTGATCTTCCTGCCGAACAGCCCGCGCTGGCTGGCGGAAAAAGGGCGTCACGTGGAAGCGGAAGAGGTGCTGCGGATGCTGCGCGACACGTCCGAAAAAGCCCGCGACGAGCTGAATGAGATCCGTGAAAGCCTCAAGCTGAAGCAGGGCGGCTGGGCGCTGTTTAAGGTCAACCGCAACGTGCGGCGGGCGGTATTCCTTGGCATGCTGCTGCAGGCGATGCAGCAATTTACCGGGATGAATATCATCATGTACTACGCGCCGCGCATCTTCAAAATGGCCGGCTTCACCACTACCGAGCAGCAGATGGTGGCGACCCTGGTGGTCGGGTTAACCTTTATGTTCGCCACCTTTATCGCCGTCTTTACCGTCGATAAGGCCGGGCGTAAACCGGCGCTGAAAATCGGCTTTAGCGTGATGGCCATCGGCACGCTGGTGCTGGGCTACTGCCTGATGCAGTTTGATAACGGCACCGCCTCCAGCGGTCTCTCCTGGCTGTCGGTGGGGATGACCATGATGTGTATCGCCGGCTATGCGATGAGCGCCGCGCCGGTGGTGTGGATCCTGTGTTCGGAAATTCAGCCGCTGAAGTGCCGCGATTTCGGTATCACCTGCTCAACCACCACCAACTGGGTGTCGAACATGATTATCGGCGCGACCTTCCTGACGCTGCTGGACGCTATCGGCGCGGCGGGAACCTTCTGGCTATATACCGCGCTGAACGTCGCCTTTATCGGCGTGACTTTCTGGCTGATCCCGGAAACCAAAAACGTCACCCTTGAGCATATTGAACGCAAGCTGATGTCCGGCGAGAAGCTGCGCAATATCGGCAATTAACTATAAGGACTCGCGCGGCAGCCACGGGCTGGCAACCCGTACCGTCTCCCGGTGGCTGTCGCCGTTAATAATGTGCAGGGCGCTCAGGCGCCCAATATCATAGTGCGGGAGCTGCACCGTTGAGAGCGGCGGAAAAAACAGATCGCCGATCCCCACCATATTGTCGTAACCCACCACCGCCACATCCTGCGGAATGCGCAGCCCCTGCGCCAGTAGCGTCTGATAGACCATAAACGCGATGCGGTCGTTGCCGCAAATCACCGAGTCGAATGGCAGCGTGGGTTGCTGAATATGCGCCAGCACGACAGCGGGAATATCGCGATAGTGCTCATCGCCATAGGCCATATAGCTGTGGTCGAGCGTATCCGGGTCAATCCCCGCTTCCCGGCAGGCGCGTTCCAGTCCCTGCCGGCGGCGGACGGTCGCCAGATGATTCGCCGGCAGATGCAGGCACAGCGGACGGCGGTAGCCCGCGGCCAGCAGGGCCTGCACCGCCGTATACTGACCCTGTTCGTCGTCCGGGATATAGCTGGCCACCGGATCGTGCAGGCTTTCGCAGTTGGCCAGCACGCAGGGGAGGGTTAACAGCTTGGCCGGAAGCGGCACCTGGCGCAGGCCCATCGTGGTATAAATAATCCCGTCCGGACGGTGGGAGAGCAGCAGGTCGACAATGGTTTCCGGGCTATCGTCAGAGAACATGTTGACCACGAAGCTGTTCCAGCCGTGCGCCCGCGCGGTCTCTTCGATGGAGAGCGTAATCTCCACCGAGAACGGCGTGGTGACGGTATCCAGCGCCAGCACCCCGATGGTGTTTGGCGTCGCGTGGGCGCCGCGAATTTTCTTCGCCGACAGGTCGGGGACGTAGTTAGTCTCTTCGATAGCCGCCTGGACCCGAGCCAGGGTTTCCGGCTTGAGTCTTTCCGGGCTGTTTAGCGCCCGGGAGACCGTCATCAGCGACACATTCGCCAGCTTTGCCACATCTTTCAGAGATGCCATATTAAGTGCTCCACCCCTGCCGTCGGCAACGGGTTTTACTAAGTTACTGATGTAAAAGGATCATACGATATTCTATCGTACACCCGGTGCCGATGCAGACGAGGAATATTTGATCGCGATCGCACTCTCGTTATGTTAACGTTAACTTTTGTGATTAACATCATGAATCTCAGCAAAACGACATGAGATTCGTTTTTTGTTAACGTTACCATATCAGCATTACTCCTACATGAGAATGTCATGATGAAAGCGCACCCCTCACAAAGCTATCCGTTACTCAGCGCGTTACTGTTTTTCTTTTTCGTGACCTGGTCCTCTTCAGGTTCTCTGCTCTCGATCTGGCTGCACCAGGAAGTGGGCCTTAAACCGGGGGATACCGGGATTATCTTCTCGGTGCTTTCCGTCTCGGCGCTTTTCGCGCAGGTGTGTTATGGCTTTATACAGGACAAACTCGGCCTGCGTAAAAATCTGCTCTGGTACATTACCGTTCTGCTGATCCTCTCCGGCCCGGCCTATATGCTGTTTGGCTATCTGCTCAAAATTAACGTCTTGCTCGGCAGCATCTTCGGCGGGATTTATATCGGACTGACCTTCAACGGCGGTATCGGCGTACTGGAGTCCTACACCGAGCGCGTCGCGCGCCAGAGCCAGTTTGAATTCGGCAAAGCGCGGATGTGGGGCTCGCTGGGCTGGGCGGTGGCGACATTCTTCGCCGGTTTGCTGTTCAATATTAACCCGCATTTAAACTTCGCGGTGGCCAGCTGCTCCGGACTGGTCTTTTTTATACTACTGGCGCGACTGCGGGTCTCTTCCGCGCCGCACGCCATGCAGGAGGCGGTATCGGGCGGTAAAGTGACGCTGGAGGATGCTCTGCGTCTGCTGACCCTGCCGCGCTTTTGGGCGCTGGTGTTCTTCGTCATCGGCACCTGTATCTACGGCGTTTACGATCAGCAGTTCCCGGTCTACTTCTCTTCCCAGTTCCCGACCTTACAGGAAGGCAACGAGATGTACGGCTACCTGAACTCGTTCCAGGTGTTCCTGGAAGCCGCCGGTATGTTCTGCGCGCCGTGGCTGGTTAACCGTATTGGCGCGAAAAACGGTCTGATCTTCGCCGGGATGGTGATGGCGATGCGGATGGTGGCGTCCGGGCTGGTGGAAGGGCCGCTGCTTATCTCCATTACTAAACTGCTGCACGCGGTCGAGCTGCCGGTGCTGCTGGTCTCCATCTTTAAATACAACAGCCTGAACTTCGACAAACGTCTCTCCTCAACGCTGTATCTGGTGGGCTTTGCCTGCACCAGCTCGGTTATCGCGACGGTGCTGTCGCCGCTGGCTGGCTATAGCTATGAGAAATACGGCTTCGCCCAGTCCTATCTGATTATGGGACTGCTGGTGTTCTGCACCACCTTTATCTCCATCTTCTTGTTGCGTTCCAGTAAGTCCTCTTCGGACCCGCTGATGCCGCAAACTTCCGCTATCTGAATCAAAAGAGTAATCAATATGACGTATTCCATTCCCCGGGCCGAGCAAGAACTGCAGGCCAAACATGAAGAGCTGAACCTGCGCTGGTATCCGCGCTATCACCTGGCCGCCCGCGCGGGTTGGATCAACGATCCCAATGGCCTGGTCTGGTTCGACGGCTGGTATCACGCTTTTTACCAGCACCATCCGTACTCCACCCAATGGGGACCGATGCACTGGGGTCACGCGCGCAGTAAGGATCTGGTGCACTGGGAGCATCTGCCGGTAGCGCTGGCCCCGGAAGGCCCGGAGGATAAAGACGGCTGCTTCTCCGGCTCCGCGGTGGTGGATGGCGATACGCTGGCGCTGATTTATACCGGGCATAAATTCCATGGCGATCCCAGCGATGAAGCCAACCTGTATCAGGTGCAGTGTCTGGCGACCAGTCGCGACGGGATTCACTTCGAGCGCCAGGGGATCGTGGTCGACACCCCGCCGGGCATGCACCATTTCCGCGACCCGAAAGTGTGGCGAGAAGGGGACAGCTGGTACATGATCGTCGGCGCTCGCGATGGCGATACCGGCCAGGTGCGGCTGTATCGCTCAGCCGATCTGCGCCAGTGGCAGGACGCGGGCGTGCTTGATGAAGCGGAAAAAGAGATGGGCTATATGTGGGAATGCCCGGATTTCTTCGCCCTCAACGGCAAACATATCCTGATGTTCTCCCCTCAGGGGCTGGCGGCGAAAGGCTATCGCAACCGCAACCTGTTCCAGAGCGGCTATCTGCTCGGTGAGTGGCAGCCGGGGCAGGCGTTTGTACGCGAGGGGGAGTTTGTCGAAATGGATCACGGGCACGATTTCTACGCTCCGCAGAGCTTCCTCACGCCCGATGGTCGCCGCATTGTCATCGGCTGGCTGGATATGTGGGAATCGCCGCTGCCGGAGCAGCAGGACGGCTGGGCGGGCATGCTTTCGCTGCCGCGGGAGCTGAGCCTGAGCGCCGATAACCGTCTGCAGATGCGTCCGGCGAAAGAGGTTGAGAGTATGCGCGGCGCCAGCTTCCCGTGGCCGGTCACGACGCTGAAGAACCAGCAGACCACGACGGTGGAAAACTGCGAGGCGATGGAGGTGATCCTGCACTGGGACTGCGCCAGCAGCAGCGCTGAACAGTATGGCCTGAGCTTAGGCGATGGTCTGCGCGTTTACGTGGATGCGCAGATGCAGCGCCTGGTGCTTGAGCGACACTATCCGCAGTATGGCCTCTGCGGCACCCGCAGCGTCCCGTTGACCGAAGGCGCCGATCTGAAGCTGAGGATATTCTTCGATAGCTCTTCGGTAGAGGTGTTTGTGAATGATGGCGAGGCCTGTCTCAGCAGTCGTATATATCCTGACGCCGCTCGCCGTGAATTAGCGTTATTTTCCTGGAGCGGCTCTGCATATTTAAAAGAAGCAGGAGCCTGGCAGCTGGAATAAGTTTTACTGAATAGTTGTTAATAACCCGTCTTCGACGGTGGACGGGTTATTATTGTCGAGCTTTACCCATAAATAAAAAATACTATTTAACTAAATAATAAAGGGTTTTCCGATGAATAAAATCTGGGTCGGTTGTGTTCTGACGTCTTTATTTACCCCTCTGGCTAATGCTCAGGCGCCGTTATCCCTTGAGGAGCGGCTGGCACAAATGGAACAACGCCTGAAGGCGACCGAACAGCGGGCGGCCAGCGCGGAGGCGGAGATTCGCGCGTTGAAAAACCAGGAGGCGCCGGGGACGGTGGCGAGCGTCGCGCCGGCTAAGCCCGCTTTGCAGCTTAATGATTATGGTGAGTTAAAATTCTATGGCGACGTTGAGTTTAATATGGACGGCGCCAGCCGTACCGGTAGCCTGACGTCGGTAAAAACCAGCGCCAATAAAAACTGGGCGCCGGGGGATAAAGAGCGCTGGGATATTAACGGACGTATTCTTCTCGGCTTTGATGGATTACGCAAAGGGGCTAACGGTAAATATGCCGGATTCAGCGTGCAGCCGCTGGCGGATATGAATGGCAAAATGAATCTTGATGACGCGGCCTTTTTCTTTGGTCAGCAGGATGACTGGAAAATTAAAATCGGTCGCTTCGAAGCCTACGATATGTTCCCGCTTAATCAGGATACGTTTATTGAATATTCCGGTAATACGGCGAACGACCTGTATAGTGACGGCTACGGCTATATTTATATGATGAAAGAGGGGCGCGGACGCAGCAGCAGCGGCGGCAACTTCCTGCTCAGTAAAAATCTTGATAACTGGTACTTTGAGGTCAATACGCTGGTGGAGGACGGCAGTTCGCTGTTCGTGGATCAGCGCTATCACGGCAACGCGCTGGATAACAGCAAAAACGTGGTTTATGTGCGCCCGGTCGCTGCCTGGCAATCCGGTCCCTGGTCGGTGGCCGCGGCGATGGAGAGCAACCTCGTCAATAACGCTTATGGCTATGAGACTCAGAACGGTCGCTGGGTCGATCAGTCCAGCCGTA
The DNA here is from genome assembly GCF_002090195.1 of Klebsiella sp. M5al. Lineage (NCBI taxonomy): Bacteria > Pseudomonadati > Pseudomonadota > Gammaproteobacteria > Enterobacterales > Enterobacteriaceae > Klebsiella > Klebsiella sp. M5al. The sequence goes on along the minus strand of NZ_CP020657.1, from coordinate 4,881,463 downwards.
CCGGCTACGGTATGACAATGAGCTGGAATACGCTGAAAACTGATGCCGAGGACGGGGCGGTGGTGAACGTAAGCACCGCGTATCTGGATGCGGCGGACGAAAAGGATTTCAGCGCCGGTATCAATGCGTTATGGCATCGCGTGGAGCTGGGCTATATCTACGCGCATAACAAAATCGACCAGTTTAATATGTCCGGCGTCAACGCGGAGTGCGATGGCGACTGCGCCATTCTGGCGCCGGGGCGCTACGACATTCACACCCTTCATACCTCATGGCATCTGCCGAATATTATGGATATGCCGAACTTTAATATCTATCTCGGGGCCTATGCGTCATGGCTCGATTCATCGGCGGCGAAAAGCGGCAATACCGATGAACGCTACGGCGCGCGGGTGCGGTTTAAATATTTCTTCTGACGATTTTTCCCGGGTCGCGGCGTAAACGCCTTACCCGGGCTACGGGATCGCAGGCTGTGGTGAACTCGTAGCCCGGGCAGGCGCTTTGCGCCGCCCCCGGGGAAGCCGGGGGATAAGTCCCGGAGGCGATGCCGCGCATCTGTCCGGGCTACGGGATCGCAGACTGCGGTGAACTCGTAGCCCGGGCAGGCGTTTACGCCGCGACCCGGGGAAGCCGGGGGGGAATTCCCGGAGGCGATGCCGCGTATTTGTCAGGGGCTAGGGGATCGCACACGGCGGTAGCCCGGCTAAGCACCGCGCGAGCCGGGACGTTGCCGAATCACTACACCTCCGCCAGATACAGCGCGGGCATGCCATCTTTATCGGAGGTAAACAGCACCCAGCGGTTGTCCGGTGAAAATGACGGATGCGGATGCGTCGCCTGGCGCTCGCCCTCAATCACTTTCCAGGTGGAGTCGTGGCGGCACACCGCGGTCTGCTTATCGGCGGCAATATCAAACATCCAGATAAACGGATCGTTAAGCTGGATATCGCCGGTGCTGTGCGGCGCGCCGTCACCGACCACCAGCGAGCCATCGTGATTGCTCATCAAATGTGAACAGGGAGGAATGGCCATCAGCTGGCGGTTCTCCAGGGTTGCCGGGTCGGCGCGATACAGATAGCGATGCGGATCGTTTTCCTGATGCGCGACATAGTAAAGCGCGGAGCCATCCGGTACCCAGAATTCGTGCGTAAAGCTCTCACCCGGCTGGTGCTGGCGCACCTTGCGCATGTTGCTGCCGTCAGCGTTGATAAGCCACATTCTGGCATCGATAGCATCGCGCGGACCTTCATGGCAGAAGGCGATGGTGCTGTCGTCAAACGGGCGGTAAATCGGGTGGCCGAGCCAGCGTTTTTCCTGCAATACCACGCGCTGTTCGCCGCTGCGCAGATCGATATTAATCAACCGGCACTCCGGCTCGGTGAAGTAGAATGCGCGGAACTTGCCCCAGTCGGTCAACGGCTGCCAGTCGCTTTTTTTGATTTCGATTCCGACCATCTGACTGCAATCGCTATTGGCGACCCAGGTTCCGTAGGCTACCCATTGGTCATCCACCTGATATACGACCTGTTCCTCCAGCGAGGCCAGATCCACGCGGCGCAGCTGCTGGTTGTTTTTCACATACCACAGCGACCGGTCGTCGGCGGAAAGGAAACCGCCAAAGGTGTTATCGCCCGGCCCGTCGGTGAGCTGGGTCGCCTGCTGGCCGGCGATATCGAGTAAATAGTAGTTCCAGTGGCCTTCAAACGCGCCGCCGAAAATCAGCTTGCCGCCATCCTGGGTAAAGCATTTTTGATAGAAATAGTTGCGATGGCAGATAACATGCGGTGGCGTCATCCGGATCACCTGGTGACCGGTTTCGCTGTCCTGCGTGTGCAGAAAGCTCAGCGGGATGATTTTGCCTTTCATGATTCACTTCACTCCTTGCTAAAAAAATACCCCGCAGCCGGAGCTGCGGGGTAGATACGGATAGCGGTCAATTAGCGCATCGCGCGGCGCAGGATGCGGTCAGACTGACGCTGGAAGTCAATTGCCGTCTCTTCCACGGTTTTCTGCCCGTAGTCGATGTACTGCAGAGAGGTGCCGAACTGGGCGACGATCTGCGGGTCGTCAAAGTACGGCGACACCGAGAGTTTGGCTGGCAGGGACTGCGCCAGACGCAGGCCAGATACCGCCGGATCGTCCTCTTTGATCGCGCCGTTTTCGGTCAGGTACTGCACCGCGACTTTGCTCAACGGCACGCCGCGCTCCAGGCCCAGCGTCTCAACCCCTTCTTTGCTGTTCAGCAGGAAGTTGATCACCTTCGCCGCCGCTTCCGGGTTTTTAGTCGATTTACCAATCGAGAGCATTTGCGCAGGTTTAAAGAACAGACCCGCGTCGGTGGCGCCCGGCAGCATCGGATAGCTGCCCAGTTCCAGCTTCGCCGGCGGCTTCAGGTTGTCGGAGTATTTGTTAATAGTGGAGTTCCACATATAGGTCCCCGCCCACTCACCCTGAATCCACGGCTTCATTTCATACATGTTGCTCTTACCGAACGAGGCATAGTACTTGGTGTCCGGCATGACGTGGCTGTCGATAAGCTTTTTATACATCTGGAAAAATTCGACCCACTGCTCTTTGCTGTAGGAGAATTTTTTGGTTTTTTCATCGATAGCCGGCTGGTTGTACTTCTGAATCATATATGAATTCAGCAGCGCCAGGGTATCCTGGTGCTCCAGCACGACCGGGTAATACTGTTTACCCAGCTTGCTCTCGAAGGTTTTACCCGCCGCCATCAGCTCGTCCCAGGTTTTCGGGTACTCGACGCCCGCTTTTTTCCAGGTCTCGTCGTTGAAGTAGAACACGCGCGCGGTGACGGAGATCGGAATACCGTTAAGCTTGCCGTCCACCGTAGTGGATTGCAGCTCTTTGGCGTCAAACTGGCTCAGGTCGATCACGTCCTTCATCTTATTCAGATCGTAGAAGCCTTCGCCGTTTTTCGAGAAGATCGGCAGCCAGTTCCAGTTGGTTTGCATCACGTCCGGCTCGGTGCCGCCGGCGATTTGCGTGGTCAGACGCGAAAGGTGACCGTCCCAGCCGGTATATTCCGCCTTCACGTTGATATCCGGATTGAGTTTATGGAACTCTTCCAGCGCCTTCAGGGTCACCTGGTGGCGGCCGTTGCCGCCCCACCATGACATACGCAGGTCGACATCCTTCGCCATGGAAGGTAACGCGGTAAGGGCCAAAGTTGCGGAGATTGCGGCGCTTAAAAGCACTTTTTTCATTTTAATACTCCAGGGTTCACAGAGAGATGTTCTGTTCAGTTTTGGCGTCAAAGATATGACACTTGTTGAGATCGAATTTGAAATGCACCTTGCGATGCAGCCCTTTCTCAATCATGGGCTTCGCTTCATCTGACGGCACGCGGGCGGTCAGTTCATAATCGGCGACCTTCAGATAGACGAAGAATTCATGGCCCATGTTTTCCACGCGTACCATTTCGCCGGTGCATGAACCTTCGGCGAACGGTTCATCGGAGATGGAGACAAACTCCGGGCGCACGCCGAAGAACACCTGCTGGTTCTTGTGGGTGTCGACCTTGCTCTGCAGCCTGTCGTTGAGCGGCAGCAGGCCATCGCCAACGGTCAGATGCAGGCGTCCCGCTTGCTCAACCAGCTGGCTGGGACGAATATTCATCTCCGGCGCGCCGATAAACCCGGCCACAAACATGTTTTTCGGCTTGTGGTAGAGGTTGTCCGGGGTATCCACCTGCATGATATGGCCCAGCTTCATCACGCAGATGCGGTCGCCCATGGTCATCGCTTCGGTCTGATCGTGGGTAACGTAAACGGTGGTCGCCGGTTTACCGGATTTCTTCAGCTGCTTGTGCAGGTCGGAAATACGGATACGCATCGAAGCGCGCAGCTTGGCGTCGAGGTTGGACAACGGTTCATCGAACAGGAACACATCCGGCTTCTTCACAATTGCGCGGCCAACCGCCACGCGCTGGGCCTGGCCGCCGGAAAGCTGGCGCGGCAGGCGGTCCAGCAGCTCTTCCAGCTCAAGGATTTTCGCCGCTTCGTTAACCTGGGCTTCAATTTGATCCTTCGGCAGCTTGCTCAGCTTGAGGCCGAAGGCGAGGTTCTCGCGCACCGTCATATGCGGATAGAGCGCGTAGTTCTGGAACACCATCGCGATACCGCGCGCTTTTGGCGCGAGGTTGTTCACGATTTTCTCGCCGATCCGCACTTCGCCGCCGCTGATGGTTTCCAGACCGGCCAGCATGCGCAGGGTGGTGGATTTGGCGCAGCCGGACGGCCCAACGATAACCATAAACTCGCCGTCCGCGATTTTCAGATCGATACCATGTACCGCCTTGAAGCCGTTGGAGTAGACCTTTTCCAGTTTGTTGAAAATAACTTCAGCCATGATATTTCCCTCTTAACCTTTAATTCCGCTGCTGGTAACGCCCTGTACGAAGTAGCGTTGTGCCAGGAAGAACACGATGATGGACGGCAGAATGGAGATGCTCGCCATTGCCAGAATTTCGTTCCACGGAGCGCCTTCCGTGACGTCGATGGACATTTTCAGCGCCAGCGCGATCGGATATTTATCCACGCTGTAGACGTAAATCAGCGGACCGATAAAGTCGTTCATCGACCACATGAACTGGAACAGCGCCACCGAGATAATCGCCGGTTTCAGAATCGGCACCACCACGTACCACAGCACCTGAATGGAGTTACAGCCGTCGATCTGCGCCGCTTCTTCCATGTCGCGCGGAACGCCGCGCAGGAACTGAATCAGCATGAAGACGAAGAACCCCTGGGTGGCGAAGGCCAGCGGCAGGTACAGCGGCAGATAGCTATTCAGCATGCCCATTTCACGGAACATCAGGTACTGCGGGATCAGCAGTACGGTGCTCGGCAGGAGCATGGTGGTGATCAGCGTGGCGAACCAGAATTTCTTCCACGGAATTTCGAAGCGGGCAAAGCCGTAGGCCACGATGGTAGAGGAGATAATGGTCAGCAGCACTTTCGGGATCACATACTTGAAGGTGTTCAGCATGTAGTGGCCGAAGTTGTACTCGGTGCCGGTTTTCCAGCCGTTGATAAAGCCATCCCAGGTCGCGTGGGCAGGCCACAGGCTCAGGGTGGTGAAGATCTCGTGGTTCGGTTTGAACGACGCCGAGAACATCCAGACCAGCGGGTAGAGCATCAGCAGGCCGACGAACAGCAGGATCACATAGCGGATACTGGCGTTGATTTTCTCACGACGCAGCGTCCGCGCGACTTCGCGTTCGGCGATGTCCCTTGCTTCAGACATGTGTTGGATATCAGCCATTTTTGCCTCCCTTATCGGCGGAGTAGAACACCCAATATTTCGAAGACTTAAACGCGATGGCGGCAAAAACTGCGACCACCAGGAACAGCACCCACGCCAGCGCCGCGCCGTAGCCCATATCGAAGTACTTAAAGGCGGTGTCGTAGATATAGAGCGAGAACAGATAGGTGGAGTAGGTCGGGCCGCCGCCGGTAATGACGTACGGGCCGGTAAACTCCTGGAACGCCTGAGTGGTCTGCATGATGAAGTTGAAGAAAATCACCGGCGTGATCAGCGGCACCGTGACCTTCATAAACATCTGCCATTTTGACGCGCCATCGATCATCGCCGCTTCATATTGTGATTGCGGAACGTTCTGCAGCGCCGCGAGGAAGATAACCATGGCCGAACCGAACTGCCAAACGCGCAGCAGGGTAACGGACATCAGCGCCAGCGAGGGCTCGCCGAGCCAGTTGACCGGATCGAAGCCGAGCACGCCAATAAAGCTGTTCAGCAGGCCATCGATAGCAAACAGCGCTCGCCACAGAACGGCAATCGCCACCGAGCTACCGAGGATGGACGGGATATAGTAGGCGGTACGGAAAAAACCGATGCCGCGCAGCTTAAAGTTGAGGACAAAAGCGATCCCCAGGGCGAAAGCCAGTTTTAACGGGATGGTTAAAAAGACATACGCGAACGTCACGCCCATGGATTTCCAGAAGAGGCCATCTTCGGTCAGCATGTAGCGATAGTTTTCGATGCCGTTAAACACCGGTGGACTCATCAAATCGTACTCAGTGAAACTGAGGAAGAAAGATGAAACAAAGGGAAAGGCGGTAAAGACTATCAGCCCTATGATATAGGGCGATATCCATGCCAATCCCAGCATTTTGTTTTCATTCATACATACCTACCTGGCTTGCGAGTTTGTAATACGGATTCGGGGTTACTGCCTTTCCCGCGGCCCGTGCCGCCGGAAAGTTAATGCGTTCCTGGTATGTCAGCGGTAAATCCTTCCCTGGCGATGGTTGATTGGTTGAAACTTTTCTTTCTTCTTATCCCTGAAGAACATGTGTTTTTTGATTTTGTCTTACCCGGCGTCCTGATTTTGTAAAACGCCGTTTTAATTTTATTTTATTGCTATTTATTACGGAGTCATTCGGTTGATCGCGGAAATGTGATCAAAGTCGAAACGATGTTTCAAAAAGGTGCTGGAGCGCGCATTTTGCAGAGATGAGAAGTCAGAGATACGGATGAGAGTCCGACGGAGAGAGGCTAGTCAGGCGAGATTGCTTGCGCTGCTAATCATTGCGGTGCGACATACTTTATGACAATTATTTGTAGCGGAAAAGTTCAGAAAATGGTGGGCATGCGCGGCATGCCCCGGGGAGGAGAGATTACTGTTGCAGAAAATCCTGACGAACGGGGGTAAAGGTATCAAGCAGCGTACCCGACTTCAGGCACACGCAGCCGTGCATAATGTTCGGTTTCTTGTAGAGCGTATCGCCGGCGCTGACCACGTGCTTTTCATCACCGATGGTGAACTCAAATTCGCCGGAGAGCACATAGGTGAGCTGCTCGTGCGGGTGATTGTGCATCGGCCCGATAGCGCCTGCTTCAAAGTTCACTTCAACCGCCATCATCTTGCCATCGTGCGCAAGAATACGGCGGGTGACGCCATTGCCCAGATCTTCAAGGGTGGTCTCTTTATGAAAAATAAACATCCGCTGGTCCTGTAATTAAATGAAACAATGTTTCATTTAATCTATCGCATAATCTTCTAAAAGGAAACGATCGCCTGGAGAAGTGGAAAGTCGATCACAACTTTGTTTTACTGAAACTTCACGCACGGAGGGATGATGAAAACGATTGGTCTGTTAGGCGGCATGAGCTGGGAATCGACGATTCCTTACTATCGTCTTATTAACGAAGGGATTAAAACGCGCCTCGGCGGGCTGCACTCCGCCAGCCTGCTGCTGCATAGCGTGGATTTCCACGAAATTGAAGTCTGCCAGTCCAGCGGCGACTGGGAGCGGGCGGGCGAGATCCTCGCCCGGGCGGCGCTCGGGCTACAGCAGGCGGGCGCCGAGGGGATTGTCCTGTGCACCAACACCATGCATAAGGTCGCGCAGGCCATTGAAACGCGCTGCGATGTGCCGTTCCTGCATATTGCCGATGCGACCGGTCGGGCGATTACCGCGAAGGGCCAGCGCCGCGTGGCTCTGCTGGGGACGCGCTATACCATGGAGCAGGATTTTTATCGCGGCCGCCTGCAGCAGCAGTTCGCTATCGACACGCTGATTCCAGAGGCGGAAGATCGTGAACGTATCAACCAGATCATCTTCGACGAACTGTGTCTGGGAACCTTTAGCGCAGACTCGCGCGACTACTATCTTCAGGTTATTGAGCTGCTGGCGGAGCAGGGGGCGGAAGGGGTGATTTTCGGCTGTACCGAAATCGGCCTGCTGGTGCCGGAAGAGAGCAGCCCGCTGCCGGTATTTGATACGGCCGCGATTCATGCGGCGGACGCGGTGGAATTTATGCTGTCGTAAGTACCGCTTCGAGCGGGGTGAGGATGCGCGGCATGCTCTCTTGCAGATGGCGAGCGAAAGCATCGACCAGCGCGGAGCCGGGACGGTGCAGCGGGCGCACCAGGCTAACGGTAAAAGGCACTTCAACGCTAAAACGGCGTACCACCACACCGTTCCCGGCATAATCGAGGGCGGTGAGCGGGTTAACCACCGAAATGCCGACCCCGGCCCGCACCATCGCGCAAATGGAGGCGGCGCTGTGCGTCTCCACCACCATCCGCCGTTTGACCTGATGTTCGACAAACAGGGCATCGAGCAGCTGGCGATAGCTATCGGTGCGCGACAGGCTAATATAGTTTTCGCCGTGAAAATCCACCGGCGTCAGCGCTGGCTTTGCCGCCAGCGAATGGCCCTGCGGCAGTACGCACACTTCATTGAGGGTCAGCAGCGGCGTACGCTCGGTTCCGGCGGGGGTATGCAGGGTTTCCGTTAATCCCAGATCGTGGCGCTGGGCCGATAGCCACTCCTCCAGCAGCGGTGACTCCTGAGGGACGATTTGCAGGCTGACGTCAGGGTAGCGGGCTAAAAACGGCGCCAGCAGTAGCGGCAATAGCGATTGGGAGAAGACCGGCAGACAGGCTATCGACAGCTCCCCCTGGCGGAACTCGCGCAGGCTTTCCGCGGCGCTGACGATTCTGTCCAGGCCATACCAGGAGCGCTGGACCTCTTCAAACAGACGTAATCCCTGAACCGTAGGCTGCAGGCGCCCGCGGGTACGGGAGAATAGCGTCAACCCCAGCACCTTTTCAAAACGCGCCAGCTCGCGGCTAACGGTGGGCTGCGAGGTATGCAGCATGCGTGCGGCCTCGGTCAGATTGCCGGTGGTCATCACCGCATGGAAGATTTCAATATGGCGCAGGTTGACGGCGGGCATGGGTGTTCCTTAAGTGGCGCAAGCCATATCATTTTTGCATAGACTGGCAATAAAACGATATTTTTTATTACGTACGCGCTGTGGCGTAATCGTAAAAAACAGAGATAACGCACACACACAGCACCGGAGTTCTTTATGCCACACTCGCTTTACGCCACCGATACCGACCTGAGCGCAGAAAACCTGCTGCGTCTGCCTGCCGAGTTCGGCTGCCCGGTTTGGGTTTATGATGCGCAGATTATCCGCCGCCAGATTGCCCAGTTGAGCAAGTTCGACGTGGTGCGTTTTGCGCAGAAGGCCTGCTCCAATATCCACATTCTGCGCCTGATGCGCGAGCAGGGCGTGAAGGTCGATTCGGTGTCGCTGGGCGAGATCGAGCGCGCGCTGGCGGCGGGGTACGATCCGCATCAGCATCCGGACGATGTCGTCTTTACCGCTGACCTGATCGACGACGCGACGCTGGCGCGGGTTAAAGAACTGCAGATCCCGGTCAACGCCGGATCTATCGATATGCTGAGCCAGCTGGGCGAAGTTTCTCCTGGCCATCGCGTCTGGCTGCGCGTTAACCCGGGCTTCGGCCACGGCCATAGCCAAAAAACCAATACCGGCGGCGAAAACAGCAAGCACGGGATCTGGCACAGCCATTTAACGGCGGCGCTGGAAGTGATGCGCCGTTACCAGCTCCAGCTGGTGGGTATTCATATGCATATCGGTTCTGGGGTCGACTATGGCCACCTGGAACAAGTTTGCGGCGCGATGGTGCGACAGGTGGTTGAATTCGGCCAGGATCTGCAGGCGATCTCCGCCGGCGGCGGGCTGTCGATCCCGTATCACGAAGATGAAGAGGCGATCGACACCGATCACTACTTCGGCTTATGGAACGCCGCGCGCGAGCAGATCGCTAAACATCTGGGTCATCCGGTGAAGCTTGAGATCGAGCCGGGTCGTTTCCTGGTGGCGGAATCCGGGGTGCTGGTTTCTCAGGTTCGCAGCGTGAAGGAGATGGGCAGCCGCCACTTCGTGCTGATTGACGCCGGGTTTAATGATTTGATGCGCCCGGCGATGTACGGCAGCTATCACCATATTACCGCTCTCGCTGCGGATGGCCGCGATCTGCGCGCCGCGGCGCAGATTGAAACCGTGGTGGCCGGGCCGCTGTGCGAATCGGGCGATGTCTTTACCCAGCAGGAAGGGGGGAAAGTGGAAACCCGCCTGCTGCCTGCGGTGGCGCCGGGGGATTATCTGGTGCTGCACGATACCGGCGCTTACGGCGCGTCGATGTCTTCTAACTACAACAGCCGTCCGCTGCTGCCGGAGGTGCTGTTCGACAACGGCAAAGCGCGGCTGATTCGTCGTCGCCAGACCATTGAAGAGCTGTTGGCGCTTGAGCTGCTGTAAAGTGGTACCCGAAGGCCTTTTGCGTTTCTGTCGGGTGGCGGCTGGCGCCTTACCCGCCCTACAGGGGATTGCGGATTTTTGTAGGCCCGGTAAGGCGTTAGCCGCCACCGGGCGATTCCAGCTAATTATTTGTAATACGGGCCGGTTGTCACCGACTCGCGCAGCACCAGCTTGCCGGTAAACGGCGGTATGGTCTCGATCGGCTGACCGTTGGCAAGCTTAATGGCCTGATCGATAGCGGTGGTGATCATGTTGTCGATCGGCAAATAGACCGTCGATAGCCCCGGCTCCAGCCATTTCGCGCTCGGCGCGTCATCAAAACCAAACAGCGAAATATCCTGCGGGATCCGCAGCCCTGCCTGATGCAGCGCTTTCGACGCGCCCAGCGCCATATCATCGTTACAGGAAAACAGCGCGCTAAACGGCGTCTTCTCTTCCAGCAGCTCGCAGCACAGCTCATAGCCGCGGCTCATGGTGGAGTCACCGTATTTCACTTTCGCCGGATCCCACTTGATGCCGTGCTTTTTCAGCGCGTTACGATACCCTTCCAGGCGGGCTTTGCCCGTCGGCGTGTGCATCGGCACGGTTAAACAGGCAATATCGCGATGGCCCTGGGTAATCAGGTACTCCACCGCCTGGAACGCCGCATCCTGCTGTTCGAAGAACACGCAGCGCTCCCGCGCCTGGCTAACGTCGCGGTTAATCACCACCAGCGGCATGGCGATGGACTCAATCAGCGACATGATCTTCTTTTCGCTCATATGGCGGGTGTAGAGCACGATGGCGTCGCACTGGCGATCGGCCAGCATCTGCACCGCCTCTTCTTCACGCTCCGGCGCATCGTGGCCGTCGGTGACGATCAGCTGTTTGCCCCAGGCTTCCGTCTGGCGGGAGGCCTGCTGCAGCAGGCGACCAAAATAGAAGCCGTCAAAGGTGGAAACCACCAGACCGATGCTGTTGCTGGTGCGGTTCGCCAGCGAGCGGGCGAGAAAGTTAGGCCGATAGCCCAGCTCTTCCATCGCCTTAAAAACCTGTTGGCGGGTGCTCTCTTTCACCTGACCCGTGCCGTTCAACACGCGGGAAACCGTCGCTTTAGAGACGCCTGCGCGAATTGAGACATCCAGCATTGTAGCCATTCATCCGATTCCTGATATCACGTGGTAACCCGCAGTTTATCACAGACATTCAGGGGGATATGGCCTCATGGCGCGGCAAAAAAACCATCGCGATCACGCTTTTACAGGAATTGATCGGGTGGAAAGTAAAACCGCCAATGCGGTATGCCAATTATCACCTTTCTGGAATACCAATGAGCGGGTTGGGAGCTTAATCACAGAACTTATTTTCACCAGTCGCTATTTTTTGGTATGCCAATAGGTGTTTGGCTGTACACCTGGTGCGCTATAAGCCCTTAAACCTGAGGTATCCTCTATGGCATTGCAGGACAAACTGATCGACTCACTGGGGAGTTTCGCCACGAAATTCAACAGCTACCGCTATATCATGGCGATAAAATCCGCTTTTATTACCCTGATGCCGGTGATCATCGTTGGCGCCTTTTCGGTGCTGATTTCCAATATGGTGCTGGATCCGAAAAACGGGCTCGCCAGCTTTCAGGCGCTCTCGTTTCTGGCGGCGCTGAAACCCATTACCAGCGCCATCAATTACGCCACCCTTAACTTTCTCAATATTGGCGCGGTCTTTCTTATCGGCATCGAACTGGGGCGGATTAACGGCATCAAGAGCCTGTTCCCCGGTCTTCTGGCGGTGATCTGCTTTATCTGCGTCACGCCAACCACCGTCGAGATGATGGTCGACGGCCAAATGCATGAAGTGAAAGATGTGCTGCTGCGCCAGTTCTCCGATACCCGCAGCCTGTTCCTCGGTATGTTTATCGCCATTCTGTCGGTGGAGATCTACTGCTGGCTGGAGGGCCGCAAGGGGCTGAAGATCAAGATGCCGGATACCGTGCCGCCCAACGTCTCGGCGTCATTTTCCGCGCTGATCCCGGCCATTATCACCACCACGGTGATTGCCACCTTTGGCTTTATTTTCCATCAGGCCACCGGCATGTACCTGTATGACGCGGTCTATCAGGTGGTGCAGCAGCCGCTGGAACGCGTGGTGCAAAGCCTGCCGGGGATCCTGCTGCTGATGTTTGTCGCGCAGCTGTTCTGGGTTATCGGCATCCACGGCAACCAGATGATCAAACCGATCCGCGAACCGCTGCTGCTGGGAGCGATCGCCGTCAATATGAGCGCCTTTGAGCAGGGCAAAGAGGTGCCGAATATCATCACCATGCCGTTCTGGGATGTTTATATGAGCATCGGCGGATCGGGGCTGACGATTGGCCTGCTGATCGCGGTCATGATCGCCACCAAACGCAAAGAGATGAAAGAGATCGCCAAGCTGTCGATTGGACCGGGCCTGTTCAACATCAACGAACCGGTGATTTTCGGCATGCCGATCATGCTCAATCCGATCCTCGCGATCCCCTTTATTATCACACCGCTGGTGACCGGCAGCATCGGCTACTTCGCGACCGCCGCCGGTTTTGCCGGTAAAGCGGTGGTGATGGTGCCGTGGACCACGCCGCCGCTGATCAACGCCTGGCTCTCCACGGCGGGTTCGATGGGGGCGGTGGTGACGCAGCTTATCTGCATCCTGACCGCGGTGCTGATCTATCTGCCGTTCGTCAAAATTGCCTCCCGCCGCGCGGAAAACGCCCAGCGCCAGGCGGAAAACACACCCACTAGCCAACAGATATGAGGACACGATGACGACAGTAAGGATGGCGATCCCCCACGACTTTATCCTCGGTGCCGCCGCTTCGGCGTGGCAAACCGAGGGCTGGAGCGGCAAAAAAGAGGGCCAGGACTCCTGGCCGGATCTGTGGTACAAAAACGACCGCCACGTCTGGCATAACGGCTACGGCCCGGCGGTGGCGACCGATTTTATCAACCGCTTTCGCGAAGACGTGCAGCTGATGAAGCTGGCGGGGCTGACCCACTACCGCACGTCGATTAACTGGTCGCGCTTTCTCACCGATTATGAAAACGTCACGGTCGATGAAGACTATGCGGCGTACTACGACCAGCTCTTCGATGAACTGCTGGCCAACGGCATCGAGCCGATGATCTGCCTTGAGCATTATGAACTTCCCGGCTATTTGCTGGAGCAGTACGGCGGCTGGGCGTCGAAAAAGGTGGTTGAGCTGTTTGTGCAGTACGCGGAGAAAGTGTTCGCCCGCTATCACCACCAAGTCACGCGCTGGTTTACCTTCAATGAACCGATCGTCGTGCAGACCCGCGTTTATCTGGATGCGCTGCGCTGGCCTTACGAGCAGAACACCGGCACCTGGATGCAGTGGAATCACCACAAGGTGCTGGCGACGGCAAAAGTGGTCCGGCTGTTTCGCGAGAAAGGCTATCGCGGCACGGTCGGCTGCATTCTTAACCCGGAGGTCACCTACCCGCGTTCAAACGCGCCGCACGACGTGCGCGCCGCCGAACGCTACGATCTGTTTTATAACCGGGTTTTCCTCGATCCGCTGGTCCACGGCGTCTACCCGCCCGAGCTGTTGAACCTGCTCGAACAGCACCACGTCTCATGGGATTATGACGCGCAAGAGCTGGCGCTTATCCGCGAAAACACCGTCGATGAGCTGGGGATTAACCTTTACTACCCGCATCGCGTCAAAGCCCCCTCGCGCGCCTGGCATCCGCAGACGCCGTTCCACCCGGCTTACTATTATGAGCCCTTTGAGCTACCGGGGCGGCGGATGAATAGCTCTCGCGGCTGGGAAATTTATCCGCAAATCGTTTTTGATATGGCGATGCGGATCAAGCAGGACTATCGCAATATTCCGTGGTTTGTGGCGGAAAGCGGCATGGGCGTGGAAAACGAAGGGCAGTTTCGCAATCGCGAAGGCGCCATCGCCGACGACTACCGGATCCGTTTTATCAGCGAGCATCTGTGGCAAACGCTGCGCGCGAGGGAAGCGGGGGCCAACTGTCACGGCTACATGCTGTGGGCCTTTACCGACAACGTTTCGCCGATGAACGCGTTTAAAAATCGCTACGGGCTGATTGAAATCGATTTACAAAATAATCGTGCCCGGCGGCCCAAGGCTTCCGCCAGCTGGTTCCGTAAGCTAGGCGAGAGTCGCGAATTGACGCTGGATATTGACGATGAGTGGCGCTAGGCGGACGGAAATTTTGCTAAGATAGCGGCCGATATTGACTCGCAGGTTCATAACGCACAGGTGATATTGTGGAGAAGGCTATCATTCCGCCGGAAAAGAAACCCTACCAGGAAATAGGTGATGATTTACGCGCACAGATTGCGCAGGGGCGCTACCCCATCGGGTCGCGCCTGCCGCCGGAACGCAATATCGCCGAGACCTACGGCGTGAGCCGGACCATCGTCCGCGAAGCGCTGCTGATGCTGGAGCTGCAGGGGACGGTCGATATTCGCCAGGGCTCCGGGGTGTACGTCATGCGCATCCCGCACGAGGACGATAGCGAGGAAGAACAGATGCTGAGCAGCGACGTCGGGCCGTTCGAAATCCTGCAGGCCCGCCAGCTGCTGGAGAGCAATATCGCCGCCTTTGCTGCCAAAATGGCGACCCGCGCCGATATCGATAACCTGAAGCGCATTATCGAGCAGGAGCAGCGGGCCATTGCCGCCAACGATACCAGCCAGGATAACGCCCGTCTGTTTCACCTGGTGCTGGCCGGGGCGACGCAAAATCAGATGCTGCTGGCGACGGTCGAGCGTATCTGGCTGCAGATGGACAGCAGCCCGCTGTGGCAGCAGTTCAACGTGCATATCGCCAGCCGGGCGTACCGGCTGAAGTGGCTCGGCGACCGGCAAACGCTCCTCGCCGCTCTGCGCCGACGCGATGTGATGGGGGCCTGGCAGGCAATGTGGCAGCATCTTGAAAACGTCAAAAACAGCCTGCTGGAGCTCTCCGATGAAGACGCGCCGGACTTTGACGGCTATCTGTTTGAATCGGTCCCAATTTTTCAGGGGAAGCTGGTGTGATCATTCAGCCCCTCCACGCCGCGCCGCAGCACGCTTCACGGGTGACGGAATGGCTATGGCAGGTTTTTGGCGGTGAAACGCTGCCGCAGGCGTTCTTCGCCAGCATTGTCGGGCATAGCCAGACCCCGGGGGCGCTGCCGATAACCTTTATTGCCGCTGAAGGGGAGATGCTGCTGGGCACCGTCGGCCTGTGGCGCTGCGATTTAATCAGCCGTCAGGATCTCTATCCGTGGATGGCGGCGCTCTACGTGGCTCCTGAAGCGCGCGGGCGGGGGCTGGCGGGGAAACTACAGCAGCACGTTATCGGCTATGCCCGAACGCAGGGCTATAGCGAGCTGTTTCTCTACTCCGCCTGCCGCGATTTTTATGAACGTTTCGGCTGGCAGTATATCGGCGAAGGCCTGGATTATCCGGCCGTCGCCGTCAGTTTATACCGCTACGATTTATCGCTATCGAGAGGCGCAATCACCGAGTGACGGCGGACCAGCGTGGGGCTGAAAAGATGGGTAATCTCCGGCGGCGGGCGATGTTCCGCCAGCGCTAACGCCAGCTCCGCGGCCTGCGTCGCCATGGTGACAATCGGATAGCGTACGGTGGTCAAACGCGGGCGCACGTAGCGCGAAATCAGCACATCATCAAAGCCAATCAGCGAAATCTCGCGCGGCACATCAATCCCGTTATCGTTTAATACGCCCATTGCGCCGGCGGCCATTGAGTCGTTATAGCAGGCGACGGCGCTGAAGTTTCTGCCGCGGCCCAGCAGCTCGGTTATGGCCTGTTCTCCACCGCTCTCATCGGGTTCGGCAAAGGTCACCAGGCGATCGTTACACGGCAGATCGCTCTCTTTTAACGCCGCGTAGTAGCCCTGCAGGCGGTCTTCGGCATCGGAAATAGCGTGGTTTGAGCAGAGATAGCCGATGCGGGTGTGCCCCTGCTGAATCAGGTGGCGGGTCGCGAGCCATGCGCCGTAGCGGTCATCCAGCGCAACGCAGCGCTGCTCGAAGCCGGGGAGGATGCGGTTAATCAGCACCATGCCGGGAATTTGCTTCATCAGCGAGGCCAGTTCGTCATCGGGGATGATTTTGGCGTGGACCACCAGCGCGGCGCAGCGGTGGCGAATCAGCTGTTCGATCGCCTGGCGCTCTTTATGGAGGTTGTGATAGCCGTTACCGATCAGCAAAAAATTACCGGTATTGTAGGCGACCTGCTCGACGGCTTTCACCATCGCGCCGAAGAAGGGGTCGGAGACATCACCTACCACCAGGCCGACGGTTTCCGTTGACTGCTGCGCCAGCGCGCGGGCGTTGGCGTTGGGATGATAATTTAGCGTTTCCATCGCGGCGCCTACCGACTGGCGCGACGCTTCGCTGGCTTTCGGTGAATTGTTGATAACGCGGGAGACGGTAGCGACGGAAACTCCTGCGAGCCGGGCTACATCCTTAATAGTCGCCATACCAGGCCTTTTTTAGGGTAAGCGTTTACATAACGTTTATGTTACGGGAAAGCGCGGCAGATTCAAGGCTTGCGACTTTTGGGTTCATGCAATTGTGACGCAGATTAGCGTTGCGGGTGAAATAGTTACCCACAGGCGAGCGGAGAATGATTCCGGGAAACGACAATTCACACCTTTGCTTACACTTTGCGATTGGCTGTTGCGAATGTTCGCTGGTTTACCCATTCATTGCATTGATACTCTGGCTATCCCAGAGGTATTGATAGGTGGAGTCAACTTCAGGTTGACCACTTAATTACACCAGCCTGCGCAGATGCGCAGGTTTTTTTTTGCCCGCCGTTGGCCATTGTTACAGTTCGCGAAAAAAGTAATAACTGGTTGCACTTAGGCTCATTCACTTGCGTTTTATGGCTGGCGCCAGCGGCGGAAAAAACGAGACAATCAGGATCCCAGAGGTATTGATTGGTGAGTTTTTTAAGTACGCTTTTCGTACTGATTATCTTGCACCGACCTGCGCGGATGCGCAGGTTTTTTTTGTCCTGAATTCCGCTCCTCCTGGTGCATTTTCCGCCCCTTCTCATGTAACCTGCTTTGACTGATTAACCGGTCAAACGGAGTTGTTATGCTTTTGGGATTTTTTAGACTGCTTTTCAAAGGATTGTATCGGGTAAGGCTTACCGGTGACACGCAGGCGTTGTACCAGCAAAAGGTACTGATCACCCCAAACCATGTCTCTTTTATTGACGGCGTACTGCTGGCGCTTTTCCTGCCGGTGCGCCCGGTCTTCGCGGTCTATTCCTCAATCAGCGATCGCTGGTTTATGCGCGCGCTAAAGCCGATTATTGATTTTGTGCCGCTGGACCCGACCAAACCGATGTCGATAAAGCATCTGGTCCGCCTGATTGAGCAGGGGCGTCCGGTGGTGATTTTCCCGGAAGGGCGAATCTCGGTGAGCGGTTCACTGATGAAAATTTACGACGGCGCCGCCTTTGTGGCGGCGAAGTCACAGGCGACTATTGTGCCGCTGAGAATCGAAGGCGCTGAATTAACTCCCTTCAGCCGCCTGAAAGGGCTGGTCAAACGCCGTATGTTCCCGCGCATTCAGCTGCACCTGCTGCCGCCGACGCATCTGCCAATGCCCGATGCGCCTCGCGCCCGCGAGCGGCGTAAAATTGCCGGTGAAATGCTGCATCAGATCATGATGGAAGCGCGGATGGCGGTGCGCCCGCGCGAAACGCTGTATGAGTCGCTGCTGGCGGCCCAGGACCGCTTCGGCGCGCGCAAAAACTGCGTGGAAGATATCAATTTTCAGCCGGACACCTACCGTAAGCTGCTGACCAAAACCCTCTTCGTGGCGCGCATTCTGGAAAAATACAGCGCCCAGGGCGAAAAAATCGGCCTGATGTTGCCGAACGCCGGAATTAGCGCGGCGGTGATTTTCGGCGCGATTGCCCGCGGGCGGATCCCAGCGATGATGAACTATACCGCCGGGGTCAAAGGCCTGAGCAGCGCCATTACCGCCGCGGAAATCAAAACCATCTTTACCTCACGCACCTTCCTCGATAAAGGCAAACTCTGGCACCTGCCGGAGCAGCTGACCCAGGTGCGCTGGGTGTTCCTCGAAGATTTAAAAGGCGACGTCACCGCCGTCGATAAGCTGTGGATTTTTGCTCACCTGATGATGCCGAAGCTGGCTCAGGTTAAGCAGCAGCCGGAAGACGCGGCGATGATCCTCTTTACCTCCGGCTCGGAAGGCAATCCGAAAGGGGTGGTGCATAGCCATAAAAGCCTGCTGGCCAACGTCGAACAAATTAAAACCATTGCCGACTTTACCGCGAATGACCGCTTTATGTCGGCGCTGCCGCTGTTTCACTCCTTTGGCCTGACGGTTGGCCTACTGACGCCGCTGTTTACCGGCGCGGAAGTGTTCCTCTATCCCAGCCCGCTGCATTATCGCGTGGTGCCGGAGCTGGTGTACGACCGAAACTGTACCGTGCTGTTCGGCACCTCCACCTTCCTTGCCAACTACGCCCGCTTCGCAAATCCGTATGATTTTTACCGCCTGCGCTACGTTGTCGCCGGGGCGGAGAAGCTGCAGGAGAGCACGAAGCAGATCTGGCAGGACAAGTTTGGTCTGCGCATTCTTGAAGGCTACGGCGTCACCGAATGCGCGCCGGTAGTCTCGATCAACGTGCCGATGGCGGCGAAAGTGGGCACCGTTGGCCGAATTCTGCCGGGGATGGATGCGCGTCTGCTGGCGATGCCGGGAATTGAAGAAGGGGGCCGTTTGCAGCTTAAAGGGCCAAACATTATGAACGGCTATCTGCGGGTGGAAAATCCTGGGGTACTGGAAGCGCCAGCGGCGGAAAATCAGCACGGCGAAGTTGAGGCCGGCTGGTACGACACCGGAGATATCGTCAGCTTTGACGAGCAGGGCTACGTGCGGATTCAGGGCCGCGCGAAGCGCTTTGCCAAAATCGCCGGTGAGATGGTGTCGCTGGAGATGGTCGAACAGGTGGCGCTGGCGGTTTCGCCGGACAAAATGCACGCTACGGCGATTAAACAGGATGCCAGCAAAGGCGAGGCGCTGGTGCTGTTTACTACCGATAATGAACTGAATCGTGAAAAACTGCTGCGCTATGCCCGTGAACACGGCGTACCGGAGCTGGCGGTACCGCGCGACATTCGCTGGCTCAAGCAGCTCCCGGTTCTGGGCAGCGGCAAGCCGGACTTTGTCACCCTTAAAGGCATGGTTGAACAGACGGAAGATTCGGATGAGTGAGTCAGTACACACTAACGGTTCGCTGTATTCGAAAGGGATGATGGCGGTTATCTGCGCCCAGTTTCTTTCGGCGTTTGGCGATAACGCGCTGCTGTTCGCTACCCTGGCGCTGATGAAGCAGCTGTTCTATCCGGAGTGGAGCCAGCCGGTATTACAGATGTTGTTTGTGGGCGCTTACATTCTCTTCGCGCCGTTTGTCGGACAGTTTGCCGATAGCTTTGCCAAAGGGCGGGTAATGATGGCGGCTAACGGCCTGAAGCTGGTCGGCGCGGGCTGTATCTGCTTCGGCGTGAATCCGTTTATTGGCTATACGCTGGTGGGTATCGGCGCCGCCGCCTATTCTCCGGCTAAATACGGCATTCTCGGCGAGCTGACCACCGGCGATAAGTTAGTGAAAGCGAACGGCCTGATGGAGTCATCGACCATTGCGGCGATCCTGCTCGGCTCAATGGCGGGCGGTATCCTCGCCGACTGGCACGTCGTGGCGGCGCTCAGCGTCTGCGCGGTGGTGTACGCCGGGGCGGTGGTCGCCAACCTGTGGATCCCGAAGCTGCCGGCGGCTCGTCCCGGACAGTCGTGGCGCTTCAGGCCGATGACCCACAGCTTCTTTAGCGCCTGTACGACGCTATGGCGCAACGGTGAGACGCGCTTTTCGTTAGTCGGCACCAGCCTGTTCTGGGGGGCGGGCGTGACGCTGCGCTTTCTGCTGGTGCTGTGGGTCCCGGTGGCGCTGGGCATTACCAGCAACGCCATGCCGACTTACCTTAACGCGATGGTGGCGGTGGGGATCGTACTGGGGGCCGGCGCGGCGGCGAAGCTGGTGACGCTGGAAACGGTGTCGCGCTGTATGCCTGCCGGGATATTGATTGGCGTGGCGGTTATCTTTTTCGCCATCCAGCAGGCGCTGCTGCCGGCGTTTGCTCTGCTGCTGCTGCTCGGGGCGTTCGGGGGCTTCTTTATCGTGCCGCTGAACGCGCTGCTTCAGGAGCGCGGCAAACATACGGTTGGTGCGGGCAACGCTATCGCGGTGCAAAACCTCGGTGAAAACGTGGCGATGCTGCTGATGCTGGGCCTCTATTCGCTGGCGGTGAGCATCGGCATTCCTGTCGTCGGCGTGGGGATTGGCTTTGGTACGGTGTTTGCTCTGGCGATCGCCGCCCTGTGGATTTGGGGACGGCGTAAATAATCTCCCGGAGGCGGCGCGTTGCGCCTGCCCGGGCTACAAAACCGCACGAACGTGTAGCCCGGACAGATGCGCAGCATCGCCTCCGGGAAAGCGGCCAGCGCGGTTGCGCAATTTCGTCGCCCGGGTACGGGAAATATCCCCGGCTAAGCGCAGAGGGAGTAGCCCGTATAAGGCGTTAGCCGCAATCCGGGCGCTTTTACGGCCTTACGGCGCCGGGTAGGTATAAACCTGATGCACCGCTTCAATCTCGGCTAAAACCTCTGCGCTCAGATCCAGATGCAGGCTTTCGACATTGGTCTTAAGCTGCTCCATGGTCGTTGCGCCGAGCAGGGTGCTGGCGACAAAAGGCTGACGACGCACGAAGGCCAGCGCCATCTGCGCCGGATCAAGATTGTGCCGCCTGGCGATATCGACATAGGCCGCCACTGCGTTTTGCGTTTGCTCGCCGCTGTAGCGCGTAAAACGGCTGAACAGCGTATTGCGCGCGCCCGCCGGTTTCGCGCCGTTGAGGTATTTCCCGGTCAGCGTACCGAACGCCAGACAGGAATAGGCCAGCAGCTCAACGCCCTCATACTGGCTGACTTCCGCCAGCCCCACTTCATAGCTGCGGTTCACCAGGCTGTACGGGTTCTGAATCGTCACGATGCGCGGCAGATCGTGCTTATCCGCCAGATGGAGATAGCGCATCACGCCAAACGCCGTTTCGTTGGAGACGCCAATATAGCGAATCTTACCGGCGCGCTGGAATTCGGCCAGCGCGTCCAGCGTATCCAGCAGGGTGACGACCGGCGCGGAATCGGCCCAGGTGTAGCCCAGCTTGCCGAAACAGTTGGTCGGGCGCTGCGGCCAGTGGACCTGATAGAGGTCGAGATAATCGGTCTGCAGACGCTTCAGGCTGTCGTGCAGCGCATCGCGGATGTTTTTGCGATCCAGCTTGTGGTCAGGACGAATGCTGCTGTCGTTATTGCGGGCAGGGCCGCTGACTTTAGAGGCGACAACCAGCTTTTCGCGATTGCCGCGCTTCGCCAGCCAGTTGCCGACGTAGGTTTCCGTCAGGCCCTGGGTTTCCGGGCGCGGCGGGACGGGATACATTTCAGCGACATCAATCAGGTTAATGCCCTGACTAACCGCGTAATCGAGCTGCTCGTGCGCGTCTGCCTCGCTATTCTGCTCACCAAACGTCATTGTGCCCAGCCCCAGCGTGCTGATCTCAAGAGAACTGTGTGGGATACGGTGATACTGCATAGCCGGCTTCCTTTTTTTATCAACAAGGTCAGGCGTTCCCCGACAAAGGAATATAAAAATGGCAGAGGGGGAGAAAAAGGGGAAGTAAAAAATCAAAAAAGCCGGGTTGACGCGCTCCGGCCCGCTTAATCCTGGCGGGCAGATCCGGTATGTCCCGACTCTTTTCTTAAATCTGAAGAATAATGAAAGCTGCTCAACCCGGCGATAAAGGAGACATCGCTGCCTGTCGGCGGGTCTTAACGTTTAATAATCTGCGAAACGTCGTCACGATTGATCTGCATTTTATTACCCTGCTGATCTTCGTAGCTGATAAGGCCGGTATCGTCATCTATGGCGGGCTTACCGTCGGTCAGAATCATGCGACCATCTTTGGTTGCCATGACGTAATCGCTGCTGCAACCGGAAACCGAGAACGCCAGTCCTACGGCGGAAATCAATACTGCCCATTTTTTCATCGTTATCACCCCTATTATAGCCGCACCTCGCACCAGTATATTAATAGCCTGATTTATGAGACATAAAAAGCAGTTAAGTCTTAAAAAAGGATTGCAGCCCGTTTCAGGGCTGCATTTTAGCGGGCTACAGCGGATTTTTTTTATTGCGCAGCAGGTTGAGGCTTTCAACCGCAATCGAAAAGAACATCGCGAAGTAGATGTAGCCTTTCGGTACGTGCACGTCGAAACTTTCGAGCATCAGCGTGAAGCCGACGAGGATCAAAAACGACAGCGCCAGCATTTTCACCGAAGGATGGCGGTCAACAAAATCGCCTATCGGACGGGCGGCGACCATCATCACCAGCACCGCGATGACCACTGCAGCCATCATGATAAACAGATGGTCTGACAGCCCGACGGCTGTGATCACCGAATCAAGACTGAAAATAATATCCAGCAGCATAATCTGCACGATGGCGCCCATAAAGGAATGGACGTTGGTTTTCAGCCCTTCTTCTTCACCTTCGATCGATTCGTGAATCTCTTTACTCGCCTTCCAGATCAGGAACAGCCCGCCCAGCAGGAGGATCAGATCGCGAAACGAGATCTCCTGGCCTAGCACGGTAAAGAGCGGATTGGTGAGCTTGACGACCCACGCGATTGACGCCAGCAGCGCCAGACGCATGATCATCGCACCCATTAGCCCAATGCGGCGAGCGTGAGCCCGTTGCGCCGTGGGCAGCTTAGCGACCACCAGAGAGAGGAAAATAATATTATCGATCCCGAGCACTATCTCCAGCAGCGTCAGCGTACCAAGCGCCAGCCAGGCGTTAGGATCGGTTACCCATGCAAATAACATCGTTCAAAGTCCTGCAAAATAGAAAGATGCGATTATATGCAACCGTCACGACAGAACAAAAAAATAATCATCTGCAGGCCGTTATTTAGGAGGAGAGAAGAAAATGGCGGGCCAGCAGGGCGGCGGTAAAGTTTTTCTTCAGGTAGAAACCGCGCGGTAAGGTGAGGATCGGCTCGCCGCGGGCGCCTACGGCCTCGGTCAGCGCTTTGCTGTTTGCCGCTTTCGGGCGCAGCTGCAGCACTTCGCCGTGGCGGGCGGTAATGCGTTCGACCTGGCCAAGCACGATCAGATCCATCAGCTCTTCCCAGTCCATCCGCAGTTGGCGATCTTCTTCTTCGCTGGGGCTCCACAGCAGCGGAGCGCCGACGCGGCGATCGGCCAAAGGGATCGTACGCTCGCCCTCTACCGGCACCCACAGCACGCGCTTGAGCTTATGGCGCACGTGGCTGCTCTCCCAGGTCACGCCGCTGTTGCCGGTGAGCGGCGCGACGCAGACGAAGGTGGTTTCCAGCGGGCGGCCTGAAGAATCGATGGGGATCGTTTTCAGCTCGACGCCGAGGGCGGCGAAATCCTGCTCCGGCTTGCTGCCTGCGCTGGCGCCCAGCCATATCTCCAGCAGAATGCCGATCCAGCCTTTATCGCGTTTTAAATCGCGCGGAATCGGAATCCCGGCAAGCTGGGCCAGTTCACCCAGCGAATAGCCTGCCAGCTGCTGCGCCTGAGCCAGAAGCTGCTCCTGGCTTTGCGGAGGGGATAAGAGCGGCGCGATGGTCGGCATAACGTAAAACCTCTGACTAAAAAGTGAGCAGTAATTTCATCCGTTGTGGATAGAGTTTACCTTTTCTTGAGTAAGTATGACAATTTGATGATTCGTATGACTTTTTTTTCGTTTTTTTGCCGCGGTGAAAATGGTGAAACGGGGTTTTCCAGAACTGGTCACCGACAATGAACAGGATCTTACACCCTGTTATCCACAGAAAAATGGGATAACTGGGGAAAAGCCCCACTACTGTTTCCATTTACAGCCTTGACGTGAGAGGAAAATCGAGTTTTTAGACAAAATATGCCCAGCTCGCTTGCGTAATCTGTGGATAAAACCAACATTGCTCGATCTTTCATCAGTTCCAGGATCGCTTATGTGATGATCATCACGTTATACTGTGAATTATGAAATTTAAACATGCTAACATAATGAAAATTAGGTCATTATTATTAAGGGTTATGACTACGCCGTTCGGATGATTCCGGGTTTTCCCTGGTTAATTCCATACTTCTTCACAACTCTATCCACAGAAAAAGTGAATAAAATCGTCCGGGTATGGCTTTCGCTGTTTATAACTCTGGGTATTACTGTGAGTTATTCAAATGTTATTCGAACTCATCGCTCTCACAGAGTGGTTTACCGTTTCCAGCGAGTGTGAAACAATCATTCACATTGAAGCTTATTTTGAGGTAGTCCGGTGATTGATGACGATGGCTACCGCCCAAATGTCGGTATTGTAATCTGTAATCGCCAGGGCCAGGTTATGTGGGCCAGGCGCTATGGTCAGCACTCGTGGCAGTTCCCGCAAGGGGGCATAAATCCAGGAGAATCAGCAGAGCAGGCGATGTATCGGGAATTGTTCGAAGAAGTGGGGTTAAGCCGTAAAGATGTGCGGATCCTTGCTTCAACCCGTAACTGGTTGCGTTACAAATTGCCTAAACGTTTGGTGCGTTGGGACACAAAGCCGGTATGTATCGGCCAGAAACAGAAGTGGTTTCTCCTGCAATTGATCGGCAGCGATGCGGATGTCAATATGCAAACCAGCAGTACACCTGAGTTTGATGGCTGGCGATGGGTAAGCTACTGGTACCCGGTGCGCCAGGTGGTGTCGTTTAAGCGCGACGTATACCGCAGGGTGATGAAAGAGTTCGCCAGCGTCACAATGGCGCTGGCGGAAAGCACGCCTAAGCCGCAAAGCGCGCCTGCATATCGACGTAAAAGAGGTTAAGCCACGCACATTATGCTCACTCGGTTGCGAGAAATAGTCGAGAAGGTCGCGAGTGCGCCGCGTTTAAACGAGGCGCTGGATATCCTGGTCACCGATATCTGCGCCGCGATGGAGACGGAAGTCTGTTCGGTTTATCTGGCTGACAATGACCGACGCTGTTATTACCTGATGGCGACGCGCGGGTTGAAAAAGCCCCGCGGGCGCATCGTTGCGCTCGCTTTTGACGAAGGTCTGGTGGGCCTGGTGGGCCGCCTGGCGGAACCCATTAACCTCGCCGACGCGCAAAAGCACCCCAGCTTTAAATACATTCCCGCAGTAAAAGAGGGCCGTTTTCGCGCCTTCCTCGGCGTGCCGATTATCCAGCGGCGTCAGCTGCTCGGCGTGCTGGTCGTACAGCAGCGCGAACTGCGCCAGTTTGATGAAAGCGAAGAGTCATTTCTGGTCACCCTGGCTACGCAAATCGCCGGCATTCTCTCTCAGTCCCAGCTAAACGCGCTGTTTGGTCAATATCGTCAGACCCGCATCCGCGCGCTGCCCGCTTCGTCAGGCGTGGCGATTGCCGAAGGCTGGATGGACGTCAGCCTGCCGCTGATGGAGCAGGTGTATGAAGCCTCGACGCTCGATACCGCTTCCGAGCGCGAGCGGCTGACTGGCGCGCTGGAAGAGGCGGCGAACGAATTTCGCCGCTACAGCAAGCGCTACGCTGCCGGCGCGCAAAAAGAGACGGCGGCCATCTTTGACCTCTATTCGCACCTGCTTTCCGACGCGCGTCTGCGCCGCGAACTGTTCGCCGAAGTCGATAAAGGCGCGGTGGCCGAATGGGCGGTGAAGAAGATTATCGAGAAGTTTGCCGAACAGTTTGCCGCGCTCAGCGACGGCTATCTGAAAGAGCGCGCGGGCGATCTGCGCACGCTGGGCCAGCGGCTGCTTTTCCATCTTGATGATAGTATTCAGGGGCCAAACACCTGGCCGGAGCGTATCGTACTGGTGGCGGATGAACTGTCGGCCACCACCTTAGCGGAGGTTCCTCAGGATCGTTTAGCCGGCGTGGTGGTGCGCGATGGCGCGGCCAACTCGCATGCCGCGATTATGGTGCGCGCGCTGGGGATCCCGACGGTAATGGGCGCGGATATTCAGCCTTCGCTGCTGCACGGGCATACCCTGATTGTCGACGGCTATCGCGGCGAGCTATTGGTCGACCCGGAGCCGGTGCTGCTGCAAGAGTATCAGCGCCTGATCAGCGAAGAGAACGAGCTTAGTCGCCTGGCTGAGGACGATCTTGAACGCGCTTCTGAACTGAAAAGCGGCGAGCGGGTAAAAGTGATGCTCAACGCGGGCCTCAGCCCTGAGCACGAAGAAAAGCTCGGCAATTTCGTCGACGGTATCGGCCTTTACCGTACCGAAATCCCCTTTATGCTGCAAAGCGGCTTCCCGTCTGAAGAGGAGCAGGTTGCCCAGTATCAGGGCATGCTGCAGATGTTCAACGAGAAATCGGTCACCCTGCGCACGCTGGATATCGGGGCGGATAAACAGCTGCCGTATATGCCGATCAGCGAAGAGAATCCGTGCCTTGGCTGGCGCGGAATTCGGATCACGCTCGATCAGCCGGAGATCTTTCTGGTGCAGGTCCGCGCGATGCTGCGCGCCAACGCGGCGACCGGAAACCTCAGTATCCTGCTGCCGATGGTCACCAGTCTCGATGAAGTGGATGAGGCCCGTCGCCTGATCGATCGCGCCAGCCGCGAAGTGGAAGAGATGATCGGCTACGCCATTCCCCGTCCGCGTCTCGGCGTGATGCTGGAAGTGCCGTCGATGGTGTTTATGCTGCCGCAGCTGGCGAATCGCGTCGATTTTATCTCCGTTGGCACCAACGACCTGACCCAGTACATTCTGGCGGTGGATCGCAACAATACCCGGGTCGCCAGTATGTACGACAGCCTGCATCCGGGCGTTTTGCGGGCGCTGGCGATGATTGCCCGCGACGCCGAGCGTTTTGGTATCGACCTGCGCCTGTGCGGCGAAATGGCGGGCGATCCGATGTGCGTGACGATCCTGATCGGGATGGGCTATCGCCATCTGTCGATGAACGGTCGTTCGGTGGCGAGGGTGAAATATCTGCTGCGGCGTATCGATATTAATGAGGCTCAGGAGCTTTCCCAACGTAGCCTGGACGCGCAGATGACCGCCGAAGTGCGCCATCAGGTCGCGGCTTTTATGGAGCGACGCGGACTCGGCGGCCTGATTCGCGGCGGCCGGTAGCGGAGTCTACAGTTTGCGGGTTGGGTAGCCCGGACAGGCGCAGCGCGCCGCCTCCGGGAATGCTCAGCCGCGTATTCGCATTCGTATACATATCTTTTACATGTCCGGCGCGGATCGCCCTTCGCGCTTATGCTATCATTCGCAGCCTTTGGAGCGCCCGTTTCAAACGCGCGCGAACGATCCCCGCTGTCCACTTTCGGCGGAATAACAAGTGTTTATGGTGACAGATGAATAGTGGCTACCTGCATTTTCCGGAGTTTGATCCGGTAATTTTTTCCATTGGACCGGTCTCCCTCCACTGGTACGGCCTGATGTACCTGGTCGGGTTTATTTTTGCGATGTGGCTGGCCACCCGTCGGGCCAATCGTCCGGGCAGCGGCTGGACAAAAAACGAAGTGGAAAACCTGCTGTACGCCGGCTTCCTCGGGGTTTTCCTCGGCGGGCGTCTTGGCTATGTCTTCTTCTACAACCTGCCGGTGTTCCTCGACGATCCGCTCTATCTGTTCCGCGTCTGGGACGGCGGTATGTCCTTCCACGGCGGCCTGATCGGCGTGATTCTGGTGATGATCATTTTCGCCAAACGCACCAAGCGCACCTTCTTCCAGGTTTCCGACTTCATTGCGCCGCTGATTCCGTTTGGCCTCGGCGCCGGGCGTCTGGGCAACTTTATTAACGGCGAACTGTGGGGCCGCGTCGATCCGAACTTCCACTACACCATGATTTTCCCCGGCTCTCGGGCGGAAGATCTGGCGCTGCTGCCGTCGCATCCTGAGTGGCAATCGCTGTTCGATACCTACGGCGCGCTGCCGCGTCACGCTTCGCAGCTCTATGAGCTGGCGCTGGAAGGCGTCGTGCTGTTCCTGATCCTGAACCTGTTTATCCGCAAGCCGCGTCCGGCCGGTTCGGTTTCCGGTCTGTTCCTGATTGGCTACGGTTTGTTCCGCATCATCGTGGAGTTCTTCCGCCAGCCCGATGCGCAGTTCACCGGCGGCTGGGTACAGTACATCAGCATGGGGCAGATTCTTTCGATCCCGATGGTGCTTGCGGGTATCATCATGATGGTCTGGGCGTACCGTTGTCGTCCGCAGCAACAAAATTCTTGAGGAACCATGAAACAGTATCTTGATTTGATGCAGAAAGTGCTCGACGAGGGCACGCAAAAAAATGACCGCACCGGTACCGGCACCGTCTCTATCTTCGGCCACCAGATGCGTTTTAACCTGCAGGAAGGATTCCCGTTGGTGACGACCAAGCGCTGTCATTTACGCTCCATCATCCATGAACTGCTGTGGTTCCTGCAGGGTGACACCAACGTGGCGTATCTGCACGAAAACAACGTCACCATCTGGGACGAGTGGGCGGATGAAAACGGCGATCTGGGGCCGGTCTACGGCAAGCAGTGGCGTTCCTGGCCCGCGCCGGACGGCCGTCATATCGACCAGATTAGCACGGTGATGGAACAGCTGAAAAACGACCCGGATTCGCGTCGGATTATCGTCTCGGCATGGAACGTCGGCGAGCTGAACAAAATGGCGCTGGCCCCGTGCCACGCGTTCTTCCAGTTCTACGTCGCCGACGGCAAGCTCTCCTGCCAGCTCTATCAGCGCTCGTGCGACGTGTTCCTCGGCCTGCCGTTTAATATCGCCAGCTACGCGCTGCTGGTGCATATGGTGGCGCAGCAGTGCGACCTCGAAGTGGGCGACTTTGTCTGGACCGGCGGCGACACGCACCTGTACAGCAACCACATGGAGCAGACGCACCTGCAGCTGAGCCGCGAACCGCGCGCGCTGCCGAAGCTGGTCATCAAACGCAAGCCGGCTTCGATTTTCGACTACCGTTTTGAAGACTTCGAAATCGAAGGCTACGACCCGCACCCGGGGATTAAAGCGCCAGTGGCGATTTAACCCGGAAGTGACGACGAAAACCGGCGCCTGCGAGCGCCGGTTTTTTTATGCGCCAGCCAGGCCAAACGGTGCGGTAACCCACTGCCAGACGGCGTTTTTGCGAGCAGGTTTCCTGCGTCTCTGCAACCCGTTGCAATACCATAAATACTCTCCGAAGCGCGACGCAAACCCGTATTTTACCGTTCGAATAAAGCCTCAATGCTGCGCATACTCGGGCCATGAACAGAGAACATGGCTACACCCTGATTGAAACCCTGGTCACGATGGTCGTGGTCGTCATTCTTGGCGCCAGCGGGCTGTACGGCTGGCAGAGCTGGCAACGGCAGCAGCGCCTGTGGCAAACCGCCTGTCAGGTCCGCGACTACCTGGTGCTGCTACGCGATGACGCCAACTGGCACAACCGCGATAGAGTGTTAAGCATCGGCCAGGGCGCGGCGGGCTGGTGCCTGAGCGCCAGCGTGCCGATGGCCGACTGTAGCGTCAGGAACGCCTTCACGCTGCAGCCGCTCTGGCCGGAGGTTTCGCTCAGCGCGATGACGCCGGGGCTGGGATTTTATGGCCTGCGTAATACCGCCTGGGCCGGACATATCCGCCTGCAAAGCGCGGCCGGCGGCTGGAACATAATCGTTTCAAATTGGGGACGAATCCGCCTCTGTCGCGGCGAGGAGACGGCATCATGCCTGTAACATGCCGCGGTTTTTCGCTACCGGAAACGCTGATCGCGATGGCTATCAGCTCCGTGCTGCTGCTCGGCAGCGCGCGTTTTCTCCCGGCGCTGCAGTGGGCTACGCTTCGCCAGACCCGCCAGCAGTCGCTGGAAAACGAGCTCTGGCAGCGAATCTACACCGTAGCGAAGCATCTGCAGCGCGCCGGCTATTGCCGTGGCTTCTGTCGCGGGCAGGCGCTATATATCGCAGGCGGCGGTGATTGCCTGCTGGTGAGTTGGGACGGCAACAGCGATGGCGTCTGGAATAGCGCGCCGCCGTCGGAAGCGGATACCACCGGGTTCCGCCTGCGCGACGGCGCGCTGGAAACCCTGCGCGGAGCTAGCGCCTGTAGCGGTAAGGGCTGGGAGAAAATGACCAACCCGGCGGCGATTCAGGTCACCGCGTTTCAGGTGACGCGCCTGGAGAGGGCGGGCTTCTCGCCGGAATTATCGATTACGCTGGCGGCGCACTCGGTCGCCGACCCGCAAATCCGCGCGCGGGCGGAATACGCCGTGACGGGATATAACCTGTGAATCGCCAGCGCGGGCTCTCTTCGCTACTGATGGTGCTGCTGCTGTTAGCGCTCGGCAGTTTATTACTCCAGGGGCTGAACCAGCAGCAGCGTTCGCTGTTAGCGCAGACGGCCAGCGAAACGCAGGCGCTTCGCGATGCCGCCGGCGCGCAATCCGCGCTGCAGTGGGGGAAGGGGCTCTCCTGGCCGCTGCGGGAAGCGGTGAGCTGTCAGCAGGAGGTCGCGCTCGGCTGGCGCGCCTGCCTGCGGATCTTCAGCGACGCCTCGGTGTTGCTGATCGGCGGCAGCGGCGACATGCTGCTGTGGCAAACCGGCGCGGTTGAACAAAACCGGGTCCGCTTTTCGCCTCACGGCTGGAGCGATTTTTGTCCGTTAAAGGAGGCGAGCTTATGTCAGATGCCCTGAGGCGGCAGAGAGGGTTTAGCCTGCCGGAAACGCTGCTGGCGCTGGTGCTGCTGATCGTGACCGTGACCGCGCTGGCGGGCTATCAGCGCGGGCTGGCCAACGGCTTTATGCAGCTCAACCAGTACCGTCAGCTGTGGCGCGATGCGTGGCGATTCGCTCAGCTTAGCCCACCGGTGATTCCCGCGAATCGCCAGATATCCCGTATGCAGACATCGGTGCAAAGATGTGTCAGCATCACGGTAACGATCACCATGCCCGCAGCCAGGCGGGCGCAGATGACCCGGCTGCATTGCCCGGTCAGTCAGTAGCCAGGAGCGAATATGTTAAGGGTGTACCACTCAAACCGTCTGGATGTGCTTGAAGCGTTGATGGAGTTTATCGTCGAGCGCCAGCGGCTGGATGACCCTTTTATGCCGGAAATGGTGCTGGTGCAGAGTACCGGGATGGCGCAGTGGCTGCAGATGACGCTGGCGCAGCGCTTCGGCATCGCGGCCAACATTGAGTTCCCGCTGCCCGCCAGCTTTATCTGGGATATGTTCGTGCGGGTACTGAAAGATATTCCCGGAGAAAGCGCGTTCAGCAAGCAAAGTATGAGCTGGAAACTGATGACCCTGCTACCGCAGCGGCTTGATGATGAATCCTTTACGCTACTGCGCCACTACCTGCACGACGATAGCGACAAGCGTAAGCTGTTCCAACTGGCCGCCAGAGTCGCCGATCTCTATGACCAGTATCTGGTTTATCGCCCCGAGTGGCTGATGCGCTGGGAGGCCGACCAGCGCGTGGACGGCCTGGGCGATGCGCAGGAGTGGCAGGCGCCGCTGTGGAAAGCGCTGGTGGAATATACCGCCGAGCTGGGCCAGCCGCTGTGGCATCGCGCCAATTTGTACCAACGCTTTATCAGCGCGCTTGAAGCGGCCGAAGAGCCGCCTGCCGGGCTGCCGTCGCGAGTCTTTATCTGCGGGATTTCGGCGCTGCCGCCGGTATACCTGCAGGCGCTACAGGCGTTGGGTAAGCATGTCGACGTCTATGTCCTCTTCACCAACCCGTGTCGCTATTACTGGGGCGACATTAAAGACCCGGCATTTCTCGCGAAGCTGCTGTCCCGCCAGCGGCGCCACCACCGCGAAACGACGCGGGCGCTGCCGCTGTTTCGCGATACGGAACAGGCTCCGGGGCTGTTCAACGACGCCGGGGAGCAGGATGTGGGTAATCCGCTGCTGGCCTCCTGGGGCAAGCTGGGGCGCGACTATATTTATCTGCTGGCGGGTCTTGAGCGCTATGAAGAGCTGGACGCCTTTGTCGATATCGCGCCGGATAACCTGCTGCATAATCTGCAGGCGGATATTCTTGAGCTGCGCAATGCGGCGGTGGCCGGTCGCAGCGCCGAGGAGTTTGCCAACAGCGGCAGCAAGCGGCTGCTGGCCGCGGACGACCGCAGCCTGACGATTCATGTCTGTCACAGCCCGCAGCGCGAGGTTGAGGTGCTGCACGATCGGCTGCTGGCGATGCTGGAAGAGAATCCCGAACTCACCCCGCGCGATATTATCGTCATGGTGGCGGATATCGATAGCTACAGCCCCTATATCCAGGCGGTCTTCGGCAGCGCCAGCGGCGAGCGCTGGCTGCCGTGGGCGATATCCGACCGGCGCGCCCGCGAATCGCATCCGGCGCTGCAGGCGTTTATCACTCTCCTTTCGCTACCCGACAGCCGCTTCGCCAGCGAAGACGTGCTGGCGCTGCTCGACGTTCCGGTACTGGCCGCGCGCTTTAACATCGACGAAGAGGGGCTGCGCTACCTGCGCCAGTGGGTTAACGAATCCGGCGTACGCTGGGGAATGGATGACGACAACGTGCGTGAGCTCGACCTCCCGGCGACCGGCCAGCATACCTGGCGCTTTGGTCTGACGCGTATGCTATTGGGCTACGCCATGGACAGCAGCGAAGGGGAGTGGCGCTCGGTTCTGCCTTATGATGAGTCGAGCGGGCTTATCGCCGAGCTGGTGGGCAACCTGGCGTCGCTGCTGATGCAGCTCAATCTCTGGCGTCGCGGGCTGGCCCAGGATCGCCCATTAGCCGAGTGGCTGCCGGTATGCCGCGACCTGCTAAACGACTTCTTCCTTCCGGACAGCGAAACGGAGGCCGCGTTGGCGCTGATAGAACAGCAGTGGCAGGCGGTGATTGACGGCGGCGTCGACGCGCAGTATGGCGAAACGGTACCGCTGTCGCTACTCCGCGATGAGCTGTCCCAGAGGCTCGATCAGCAGCGTATCAGCCAGCGCTTTCTTGCCGGCCCGGTCAATATTTGTACCCTGATGCCGATGCGTTCGATTCCTTTCAAGGTGGTCTGCCTGCTGGGGATGAACGACGGCGTTTATCCGCGCACCCTGGCGCCGCTGGGCTTCGATTTAATGAGCCAGAAGCCGCAGCGCGGGGACCGTAGCCGTCGCGATGACGACCGCTATCTGTTTCTTGAAGCCCTGATGTCGGCCGAGCAGAAACTGTACATCAGCTATATCGGCCGTTCTATTCAGGATAACAGTGAACGCTATCCCTCCGTTCTGGTCCAGGAGCTGGCGGACTACATCGGCCAGAGCCACTGCCTGGAAGGGGACGAAGAGCTGGACTGCGATGCCAGCGAACGGCGGGTCAAAGAGCACATCACGCATCTGCATACACGCATGCCTTTCGATGCCGCTAATTTTCTGGCCAATGAAGATCAAAGCTATGCCCGGGAATGGCTGGCGGCCGCAAGCCAGCAGGGGGAAGCGCACGGCGCGTTCATCCAGCCGCTGCCGACGCCGGACATCGATCACTTACCTTTCGAACAGCTGCTGCGCTTCTGGCAGCACCCCGTTCGCGCCTTCTTTCAGCAGCGGCTGCGGGTGAATTTCCGCTCGGAGGAGAGCGAGATCCCCGACGATGAACCTTTTATCCTCGAAGGGCTGAGCCGCTATCAGCTGAACCAGCAGCTGCTCAACACCCTGATTGAAGAGCAGGACGCCTCGGTGATGTATCGCCGTTTCCGCGCCGCCGGCGAGCTACCCTACGGCGCTTTCGGCGAGCTGGCCTGGGAAACCCAGCGTCAGGAGATGCAAAACCTGGCCGAACGGGTAATCGCCTGCCGCCAGCCGGGGCAAAGCATGGAAATCGATCTGCAATGCAACGGAGTCAACATAACTGGCTGGCTGCAGCAGGTACAATCCGACGGTTTGCTGCGCTGGCGGCCTTCGCTATTAAGCGTGGCCCAAGGGATGCAACTTTGGCTGGAGCATCTTGTCTATTGTGCTAGCGGCGGTACCGGCGAAAGTCGGCTGTTTGTGCGTAAAGAGGGCGAGTGGCGTTTTCCTCCGCTGGCGCAGGAGCAGGCCCAGGGCTACCTCAACGATCTGGTTGACGGCTACCTGCAGGGAATGTCCAAACCGCTGCTGCTGCTGCCGGAAAGCGGCGGCGCATGGCTAAAAGTCTGTTATGACGCCGAAAAGGATGTCATGTTAATGGACGAAGAGACGCAGCAAAAAGCGCGCAGTAAATTTCTTCAGGCTTATGAAGGGAACATGGTGGTCAGCGGTGAAGGCGCCGACGTCTGGTATCAGCGCCTGTGGCGCACCCTGGAACCAGAATACTATGAAGAGATCCTGACGCAAACGCAGCGTTATTTGTTACCGGTGTTTCGTTTCCATCAGTCCGAATAACATTGTAATAGTATAAAAATTGCGCACTGGACGGCTGTTCATTTATGATGCGCAACGAATCACGGACTGATGTTTTATAAAGGCTGCCTATTGTGCAGCGCCAGGTTTGTTAATGATGAGGTCCGTGAATGCCCCGCAGTTTATGGTTCAAGGTTATTGTTTTACTGGCCGCCCTCTGGGCGCCGTTAAGTCAGGCAGACACCGGATGGCAACCGATCCAGGAAACCATCCGTAAAAGCGACAAAGATACCCGTCAATATCAGGCGATTCGCCTCGATAACGGCATGGTGGTTTTGTTGGTTTCCGATCCCCAGGCGGTAAAATCGCTGTCGGCGCTGGTCGTTCCCGTGGGATCGCTGCAGGATCCCGCCGAGCATCAGGGGCTGGCCCACTTCCTGGAGCATATGACGCTGATGGGGTCGAAAAAGTATCCCCAGCCTGACAGCCTCGCCGAGTTTCTCAAAATGCACGGCGGCAGCCACAACGCCAGCACCGCGCCGTATCGCACCGCCTTCTATCTTGAAGTGGAAAACGATGCCCTCGACGGCGCGGTCGATCGCCTGGCCGACGCCATCGCCGCGCCGCTGCTGGATAAAAAATATGCCGACCGCGAGCGTAATGCGGTCAACGCCGAGCTCACGATGGCGCGTACCCGGGACGGGATGCGGATGGCGCAGGTTAGCGCGGAAACCATCAACCCGGCGCACCCCGGCTCGCAGTTTTCCGGCGGTAACCTTGAAACGCTGAGCGACAAGCCCGGCAAACCGGTGCTTGATGCCCTGCACGCTTTCCGCGATAGCTGGTATTCCGCAAACCTGATGAAAGCGGTGATCTACAGCAACAAGCCTTTGCCGGAGCTGGCGAGCATCGCGGCGGCCACCTACGGTCGCGTACCGAACCACGATATCAGCAAACCGGAGATTACCGTTCCGGTGGTGACCGATGCGCAAAAGGGCATCATCATTCACTACGTCCCGGCGATGCCGCGCAAAGTGCTGCGCGTGGAATTCCGCATTGATAACAATAGCGACAAGTTCCGCAGCAAAACCGATGAGCTGGTGACCTACATGATCGGTAACCGCAGCCCCGGCACGCTCTCCGACTGGCTGCAAAAGCAGGGGCTGGTTGAAGGCATTCGCGCGGACTCCGACCCGGTGGTCAACGGCAACAGCGGGGTGCTGGCTATATCCGCGACCCTGACGGACAAAGGGCTGGCGCACCGCGATGAAGTTACCGCGGCCATCTTCAGCTACCTCAATCTGCTGCGCAGCCAGGGGATTGATAAACGCTATTTTGATGAACTGGCCCACGTGCTGGCGCTCGACTTCCGCTACCCGTCCATCAACCGCAATATGGATTACGTCGAATGGCTGGCGGACACCATGATCCGCGTGCCGGTCGAACATACCCTGGACGTGGTCAACATTGCCGATCGCTACGATCCGCAGGCGATAAAAGACCGCCTGGCGATGATGACGCCGCAAAACGCCCGCATCTGGTACATCAGCCCGAAAGAGCCGCATAACAAGACCGCCTACTTTGTCAATGCGCCCTATCAGGTGGATAAAATCAGCGAGCAGACCTTTGCCGACTGGCAGCAGAAGTCCAGCGCCATCGACCTCAAGCTGCCGGTGCTGAACCCCTATATTCCGGATGATTTCAGCTTAATCAAAAGCGACAAGGCTTACCCGCATCCGCAGCTGATCGTTGATGAACCGACGCTGCGGGTGATTTACGCGCCGAGCCAGTATTTCGCCAGCGAACCGAAAGCGGATATCTCGCTGGTGCTGCGCAACCCGCAGGCGATGGACAGCGCCCGCCGCCAGGTGATATTTGCGCTCAATGATTACCTGGCGGGTATCGCGCTCGACCAGCTCAGCAACCAGGCGGCGGTCGGCGGCATCAGCTTCTCTACCGGCGCGAATAACGGCCTGATGGTTAACGCCAACGGCTATACCCAGCATCTGCCGGAGCTGTTTAACGCCCTGCTCGACGGCTACTTCAGCTATACGCCAACCGAAGAACAGCTGGAGCAGGCCAAATCCTGGTACGCCCAGATGATGGATTCGGCGGATAAAGGCAAAGCCTACGATCAGGCGATCATGCCGATTCAGATGGTTTCGCAGGTACCGTACTTCCAGCGTGAAGAGCGGCGGGCGCTGCTGCCGTCGATCGCCCTGAAAGAGGTGCTGGAGTACCGCGCTAATCTCAAAGCGAAGGGGCGACCGGAGCTGATGGTCATCGGTAATCTCACCGCCGATCAATCCACCGCCATGGCGCGGCAGATCCAAAAACAGCTGGGCGCCGACGGCAACGAGTGGTGCCGCAACAAAGATGTGCTGGTCGACCGCAAACAGCTGGCGATTTTTGAAAAAGCGGGCAACAGCACCGATTCCGCGCTGGCCGCCGTCTTCGCGCCGCCGAACGTTGACGAATACGCCAGCTCCGCAGCCAGCTCGCTTCTCGGGCAAATCGTCCAGCCGTGGTTCTATAACCAGCTGCGTACGGAAGAACAGCTGGGCTACGCGGTCTTCGCCTTCTCGATGAACGTTGGCCGCCAGTGGGGGATGGGCTTCCTGCTGCAAAGCAACGATAAGCAGCCGGCTTACCTCTGGCAGCGTTTCCAGGCCTTCTTCCCCACGGCGGAAGCCAAACTGCGGGCGATGAAGCCGGAAGAGTTTGCGCAGATTCAGCAGGCGGTGATTGGCCAGATGCTGGAGGCGCCGCAGACTCTCGGCGATGAAGCATCGAAGCTGAGCAAAGATTTCGATCGCGGTAATATGCGCTTCGATTCACGTGATAAAGTAGTGGCTCAGATTAAACTGCTGACGCCGCAAAAGCTTGCCGACTTCTTCCATCAGACGGTGGTGGATCCGCAGGGCATGGCAATTCTCTCCCAGGTTTCCGGTAGCCAGAATGGCAAGGCGGAGTACGCGCATCCTCAGGATGGCAAAGTCTGGGAGAACGTCAGCGCATTGCAGAAATCCTTACCCCTGATGCGAGAGAATGAATGACCGACACCGCTGAGTCTCTTGACCCCCTGCGCTTGCCCCTGACCGGCGAGCGTCTGATAGAAGCCTCTGCGGGCACCGGAAAAACCTTTACCATCGCCGCGCTCTATCTGCGGCTGCTGCTGGGGCTGGGCGGTGAATCCGCTTTTCCCCGGCAGGTCAGCGTGGAAGAGCTGCTGGTGGTGACCTTTACCGAAGCGGCGACCGAAGAGCTGCGCGGGCGTATTCGCAGTAACATCCATGAGCTGCGTATCGCCTGCCTGCGCGACAGCGCCGACAACTCGCTTTACGCCGGGCTGCTGGCGGAAATTGCCGATAAAACCCAGGCCGCGCAAACGCTGCTGCTGGCCGAACGCCAGATGGACGAAGCTGCGGTGTTTACCATTCACGGCTTCTGCCAGCGAATGCTGAGCCTCAATGCCTTTGAGTCCGGCATGCTGTTCGAACAGCAGCTGATTGAAGACGAATCCCGCCTGCGCTATCAGGCCTGCGCCGACTTCTGGCGTCGCCACTGCTACCCGCTGCCGCGCGAAATCGCGGCGGTTATCCACGAAGCGTGGAAAGGACCGCGCGACCTGCTGAAATCCATCGACCGCTGGCTGCAGGGGGAAGCGCCGCAGCTTAAATCTCCACCGTCGGCTGATGAAACGCTGGCCGAACGCCATCAGCAAATTATCGAGCGTATCAACGCGCTGAAGCAGCAGTGGCTGGCGCAGGTGGGCGAGGTTGAGGCAGTGCTGGAAAACTCGGGCCTCGACCGGCGCAAATTCAATCGCGGCAACCAGGGGAAATGGCTGGAGAAAGTGACCGCCTGGGCCGAGGAAGAGACCCTGAGCTACCAGCTTCCGGATGCGCTGGAAAAGTTCTCCCAGGCCTTCTTGCTTGAGCGTACCAAAGCCGACGGCGCGCCGCCGGTACACCCGCTGTTCAGCGCGGTAGAAGCGCTGCTGGCGTCACCGTTAACCTTGACCGATCTGGTGATCGCCAGGGCGATGGTTGAAATCCGCGAAGCGGTCGCGCGGGAGAAGCGCCGCCGCGGCGAGCTGGGCTTTGACGATATGCTCAGCCGCCTGGATGACGCTCTGCGCGGGGAGAGCGGCGAAGCGCTGGCCAGCGCGATTCGCCAGCGCTTTCCGGTGGCGATGATCGACGAATTTCAGGATACCGACCCGCAGCAGTACCGCATCTTTCGCCGCATCTGGCGGCGTCAGGCGGACACCGCGCTGCTGCTGATTGGCGACCCCAAACAGGCTATCTATGCCTTCCGCGGCGCGGATATTTTCACCTATATGAAGGCGCGCGGGGACGTCACTGCCCATTATACGCTCGACACCAACTGGCGATCCGCGCCGGGGATGGTTGACAGCGTCAATCGCCTGTTTAGTCTCAGCGATAACCCCTTTATGTTCCGCGAAATCCCGTTTATGCCGGTGAAGTCGGCCGATAAAAACCAGGGGCTGCGCTTTACCGTCGATGATGCTGCGATACCGGCGATGAATATCTGGCTGATGTCGGGCGAGGCCGTGGGCGCGGGGGATTACCAGACGTTTATGGCTCAGCTCTGCGCGGCGCAAATCC
The DNA here is from genome assembly GCF_002090195.1 of Klebsiella sp. M5al. Lineage (NCBI taxonomy): Bacteria > Pseudomonadati > Pseudomonadota > Gammaproteobacteria > Enterobacterales > Enterobacteriaceae > Klebsiella > Klebsiella sp. M5al. Next base: position 4,842,251 of record NZ_CP020657.1, on the reverse strand, counting down.
GCGACTGGCTCAGCGCCGGCCAACAGGGCAAGGCGCTGCTGTGGCGCGGTGAAAAAGCCGAGCCGGTTCGGGCTTCAGACATCACGGTGCTGGTGCGTAATCGCCAGGAAGCGTCTTTAATCCGCGATGCCCTCCAGCTGCTGTCGATTCCTTCCGTGTACCTCTCCAATCGCGATAGCGTGTTTGAAACGCCGGAGGCGCAGGAGCTGCTGTGGCTGCTACAGGCGGTGCTGGCTCCCGAGCGCGAAAATACGCTGCGCAGCGCGCTGGCGACGTCGATGTTTGGTCTTAACGCGCTGGATATCGAAAATCTCAATCACGACGAACGGGCGTGGGATGAGCTGGTTGAGGAGTTTAGCCGCTACCGGCAACTCTGGCGGCAGCGGGGCGTCATGCCGATGCTGCGCGCGCTGATGAGCGCGCGGCGCATCGCTGAAAATCTGCTGGCGACCAACGGCGGCGAGCGACGCCTGACCGATATTCTGCATATCAGCGAGCTCCTGCAGGAGGCGGCGAACCAGCTGGAGAGCGAACATGCGCTGGTGCGCTGGCTGGCGCAGCATATCGCCGAACCGGACAGCAACGCCTCCAGCCAGCAGATGCGGCTGGAAAGCGACAAGCATCTGGTGCAGATCGTCACCATCCATAAATCGAAAGGGCTGGAGTATCCGCTGGTCTGGCTGCCGTTTATCGCGCGGTTCCGTAAGCAGGATCAGGCGTTTTATCACGACAGAAGCTCCTTTGCCGCCGTTCTTGACCTGGGCCAGGATGAGGGCAGCATGGCGCTGGCGGAGGCCGAGCGTCTGGCCGAAGACCTACGTCTGCTTTACGTCGCGCTGACCCGCGCGGTCTGGCACTGTAGCCTTGGCGTGGCGCCGCTCAGCACCCGACGCAGCGACAAACCCGGCGCCAGCGATTTTCATCACAGCGCGCTGGGCCGCCTACTGCAGGATGGGGAAGCGATGGATGCCGCGGGGCTGATGGCGCGCCTGCAGGCGTTCTGCAGCGGGGACATTGCCCTGCAGCTGCCGGATATGGCGGCGCAGACGCCGTGGCAGGCTCCGCAGGCGGCGCTGCCGCCGCTTTCAGCCCGTATGCTCGAGCGGTCGGTGACCGATGACTGGCGGGTCACCAGTTACTCCGGCCTGCAGCAGAATGGACACAGCGCGGCGCAGGACCTTCTGCCGCGACTGGACGTCGATGCCGCCGGCGTCGGTGAGGTCGTGGAGGAGCCGCAGCTTACGCCGCACCAGTTCCCGCGCGGTGCGTCGCCGGGGACGTTTCTGCACAGTTTGTTCGAAGATCTCGATTTTACCCAGCCGGTTCCCGCCGACTGGATGGCGGGAAAACTCCAGCTGAGCGGCTTCGAGGAAAAGTGGACGCCGGTGCTAACCGCATGGCTCGACGGCGTGCTGCGAACCCCTCTGCCTGGCGCGGAGATCGCCCTCAATCAGCTTAGCGCGCGTGATAAACAGGTGGAGATGGCGTTTTATCTGCCCATCGAACAGCCGCTGGATCCCCTGCGTCTGGATGCGCTGATTCGGCAGTACGATCCGCTCTCCGTCGATACCCCCACGCTCGATTTTCGCCAGGTGCGCGGTATGCTGAAAGGCTTTATCGACCTGGTGTTTCGCCACAACGGCCGCTACTACCTGCTGGATTACAAATCCAACTGGCTTGGGGAAAACCGCGAGGCCTATACCCAGGAAGCGATGAGGCAGGCAATGCGTTCGCATCGTTACGATTTGCAGTATCAGCTCTATAGCCTGGCGCTGCACCGCTATTTACGCCACCGTATTGCCGATTATGATTACGAACGCCATTTCGGCGGCGTTATTTATCTCTTTTTGCGCGGCATGGACGGGCAGGACGGCGGGCAGGGGATCTTCACCACCCGACCGGCGCTGCCGCTGATTGATGGCCTCGATGCGCTGTTTGCCGGGGAAACCCAGGAGGTTGTGCTATGACCATGGATGAACTGTTGCTGCAGGCGGTTGAGCAGCGCCTGCTGCGCCCGCTGGACGTTCAGTTTGCGCTCATGGTGGCGCAGGAGGCGCACCCGGCGGTGAAGCTGACCGCCGCCATTCTCAGCCGCGATGCCGGAGAGGGGCACGTCTGCCTGCCGATTTCACGTCTTGCCGACGATGAGCTCCTGAGCGCAAAGACAACGGCTCTGAGCGAGCAAATCCTTGAACTAACCGGCGCTGCGGAGAGCTGGTTGCCGCTGCTGCTCGATTCGGAAGCGGTGAGCCGCGGTGAGCGGCCGACGCCGATGATCCTCTGCGGCGAACGGCTCTATCTCAACCGCATGTGGCGCAACGAATTAACCGTCGCGCGCTTCTTTAACGAAGCCAATCAGGTGCTGGAGGTAGATGAAGCCCGGCTGGCCTCGACGCTCGACGCGCTGTTTCCGCCAGGGGATGAAATCGACTGGCAAAAGGTCGCTGCCGCGGTTGCCCTGACCCGACGGATTTCGGTGATCTCCGGCGGCCCCGGGACCGGTAAAACCACCACCGTCGCCAAACTGCTGGCGGCGCTGATTCAAACCAACGCCAGCCCGCGCTGCCGTATTCGTCTGGCGGCGCCGACCGGTAAAGCCGCCGCGCGCCTGACCGAATCCCTCGGCGCGGCGCTGCGCCGCCTCCCTCTTACCGACGAACAAAAGGCGCTGGTGCCGACCGAAGCCAGTACCCTCCATCGCCTGTTGGGCGCGCAGCCGGGGAGCCAGCGGATGCGCTATCATGCCGGGAACCCGCTGCATCTTGACGTACTGGTGGTGGATGAAGCCTCAATGATCGACCTGCCGATGATGTCGCGTCTGATCGACGCGCTGCCTGAACACGGGCGGGTGATTTTCCTTGGCGACCGCGATCAGCTGGCTTCGGTAGAGGCCGGCGCGGTGCTGGGAGATATTTGCGCGTGGGTTAATGCAGGGTTCACCCCGGCGCGGGCGGCGCAGCTTGGCCGCTTGACCGGTCAGCCGGTGCCGGCAGGCGAAAGCGAGATTGCCGGCGCCCTGCGCGACAGCCTGTGCCTGCTGCAAAAAAGCTACCGTTTTGGCCGCCACTCCGGTATCGGCCATCTGGCCTGGGCGGTGAACAGCGGTGAACGCCGCGCGGTCAGGGAGACGCTGCGTCAGTCGTTCGACGATATCGCCCTGCATCCGCTGAGCTCCACCGAGGAGTATGAAGCGATGCTCGTTCAGGCGCAGGCGGGCTACGGCCGTTTTCTGCAGCTGCTGCGTGAACGGGCCGAGCCCGCAGAGCTGATTGCCGCCTTTAGCGAGTTTCAGCTACTGTGCGCGCTGCGCGATGGCCCTTATGGCGTCAGCGGCGTGAACGAACAGCTGGAGCAGATGCTGAACCGCAAGCGGGCGATTGCTCTGCCGCGCCATTCGCGCTGGTATGAAGGCCGTCCGGTGATGATTTCCCGCAACGACAGCGCGCTGGGGCTGTTTAACGGCGATATCGGTATCGCGCTGGAAAGAGACGATGGCCTGCGCGTTTGGTTCCCGATGCCCGATGGCAGCATCAAGTCGGTACAGCCAAGCCGTCTGCCGGAGCACGATACCGCCTGGGCGATGACGGTGCATAAATCGCAGGGGTCGGAGTTCGATCACGCGGCGCTGATTCTGCCATCGCGCAGCGTGCCGCTGGTGACCCGCGAGCTGGTTTATACCGCTATTACGCGTGCCAAACGGCAGCTGTCGATCTATGCCGATGAGCAGGTGCTGACCCAGGCGGTTGTCGCACGTACCGAACGGCGCAGCGGCCTGGCGGATATCTTTTCCGCCCGGTGATGTTATCCCCGGTCAGCCGTGCGCTTTCCGGGGGAGAGAATCAGGCCAGGTCGGCCATCAGCACCTTGGAGCGGCGCTGATAGTTGTACATCTCTTTTTTGCTTTCCGGCAGCAGGTCGACGTCGACCGGCGTAAATCCGCGCTCCTGGAACCAGTGAATGCTGCGGGTCGTGAGCACAAACAGCTTGCTGAGGCCCATTTGCTTCGCCTGCGCGGCAATACGCTCGAGCAGCACTTCGCCGCGCGATGAGCTGCGGTAATCCGGATGCACCGCCACGCAGGCCATTTCGCCGATCTTCTCTTCCGGGAAAGGATAGAGCGCGGCGCAGGCGATAGTGGTGTTGTCGCGCTGAATAATGGTGAATTTATCGATTTCCATCTCCAGCTGCTCGCGCGAGCGCCGCACCAGAATACCCTGCTGTTCCAGCGGGCTAATCAGCTCAAGGATGCCGCCGATATCGTTAATGGTGGCGCGGCGGATCTGCTCGGCGCTCTCCATCACTATCTGGGTGCCGATACCGTCGCGTGAGAATAACTCCTGCAGCAGGGTGCCGTTTTCCTGGTAGCTGATCAGGTGGCAGCGACGCACGCCGCTGCGGCAGGCTTTTACCGCGCCGCGCAGGAAGCGCACGGTGCCGGAGCTGTAGTCTTCGTCCGCTTCTATCTCTTCAACCCGCGCCTGGGCTTCGTTGGGGAACAGCTCGGGGACGATCTCGCCATCCTGGTTGTAAACGCCCTGCGATGAACAGAAGCCAATCATTTTTTCGGCTTTCAGCTTAATCGCCAGCTGGGTGGCAATCTCTTCGGAGGTCAGGTTAAAGCTTTCGCCGGTGACCGACACCGCAACCGGGCCCATCAGCACGATCGCGCCGTTATCCAACTGGCGGTGAATAGCTTCTTCATCAATGCGGCGAATGCGCCCGCTGTGGCAGTAATCCACGCCGTCATCCACGCCTAACGGCTGCGCGATAATGAAATTGCCGCTGACCACGTTGATGTGGGCGCCCTGCAGCGGCGTATTGTTGAGGCTCATCGACAGGCGCGCGGTAATTTCCAGCTGCAGCATACCCGCCGCCTGCTTAACCAGCTCAAGCGTTTTGGCGTCAGTCACTCGGGTTTGTTTGTGATAAACCGGCTCATGGCGATGCTCCGCCAGGTTGGCGTCAATCTGCGGACGAGCGCCATAGACCACCACCAGGCGAATGCCCAGACTGTGAAGAAGACCAATGTCGTTGACAATACTAGAGAAATTATCATGCTCAATGGCTTCTCCGCCCAGCATGATGACAAACGTTTTACCCCGATGGGCGTTAATATAGGGGACAGAATGGCGGAATCCCTCTACCAGTTCGGTGCGACGTTCCTTCACCATGACACAACCTCAATGCATGATTATTCGTAATTACTGTATTTTTATTCTGTTTTACCGGCAAACGCAAGCCCCAATTTTGGGCGGAGCCAGGAAAAAGGTGTGAGCCAAATCAGGGTGTCAAAGATTGTTTACCCTTTTATTGATGACAGGTTATACGCCTTTCGTTAAAGTTTCCGGTCAATCTGTTTGTTTTCAATACGAATGATTTCTTACTGCTTGGGAGTGGCATGTCGGGATACAAGTCAGGATTAAGCCGCCGCCGTTTTTTACAAGGGGCGGGCGCCATGTGGTTAATGAGTGTGAGCCCGGTTGGCCTGGCTGCCGCGGCGCAGGTGGTTGCCGTACGCGTCTGGCCATCGTCGACCTACACCCGCGTGACCGTGGAGTCCAACCATATCCTGAAATATCGGCAGTTTGCGCTCAGCAATCCTGAACGTCTGGTGGTGGATCTGGAAGGGGTTAATCTCAATTCCGTACTTAAAGGCATGGGGGGGCAGATTCGCGGCGACGACCCCTATATTCAATCCGCCCGCGTGGGGCAGTTCGATCCGCAAACCGTACGCATGGTGTTTGAGCTAAAACAGAACGTGAAACCGCAGCTGTTCGCGCTGGCTCCGGTCGCCGGGTTTAAAGAGCGTCTGGTTATGGACCTCTATCCCGCTAACGCCACCGACGTACAGGATCCGCTGCTGGCGCTGCTTGAAGATTACAACAAAGGCGATCTTCAGCGGCAGGTTCCGCCGGCGGAGAGCGGGCCGAAACCGGGTAAAGCCGGGCGCGATCGGCCCATTGTTATCATGCTCGATCCCGGCCACGGCGGCGAAGACTCCGGCGCGGTGGGGAAATACCGCACCCGCGAGAAAGACGTGGTGCTGCAGATTGCCCGACGGCTGCGCGCGCTGATCGAGAAAGAGGGTAATATGAAGGTCTATATGACCCGCAACGAGGACGTCTTTATCCCGTTGAAGGTGCGCGTCGCCAAGGCGCAGAAGCAGCGCGCCGACCTGTTTGTCTCTATTCACGCTGATGCCTTTACCAGCCGTCAGCCCAGCGGATCGTCGGTGTTTGCCCTGTCAACCAAAGGGGCCACCAGTACCGCAGCTAAGTATCTGGCGCAGACCCAGAACGCCTCGGATCTGATCGGCGGCGTCAGCAAAAGCGGCGACCGCTACGTCGACCACACGATGTTCGACATGGTGCAGTCGCTGACCATCGCCGACAGCCTGAAGTTCGGCAAGGCGGTGCTGGAAAAGATGGGCAACATTAATAACCTGCACAAGAATCGGGTTGAGCAGGCGGGCTTCGCGGTGCTGAAGGCGCCGGATATTCCATCGATTCTGGTGGAAACCGCGTTTATCAGTAATGTCGAAGAAGAGCGTAAATTGAAAACGGCGAAATTCCAGCAGGAAGTAGCAGAGTCGATTCTGGCAGGGATTAAAGCCTACTTCGCCGACGGCGCGACGCTGGCAAGGCGAGGGTAACGCAACAGGAAAAGTACATGGCTCTACTGAAGAGCGCCCACGGCGGCAATATCCGCGAGGCCGCCGCGCTATTGGGCATCTGTGCGGAACAGCTGCTGGATTTTAGCGCCAATATCAATCCGCAGGGGATGCCGGAAAGCTTAAAGCGCGCCATCATCGACAATATGGCCTGCGCCGAACGCTATCCTGACGTTGAGTATCAGCAACTGCACCTCGCGCTGGCGGAACACCATCACATCCCCGCCTCGTGGATCCTCGCCGGAAACGGCGAAACCGAAGCGATCTTTACGCTGGTTCAGGGCCTGAAGCCGCGCCAGGCGATGATCGTCACCCCCGGCTTTGCCGAATACCGCCGGGCGCTGCAGTCGGTGGACTGCACGGTGCGGGAGTTTCTGCTGCGTGAAGAGGATGGCTGGCAGCTCACCGGGACGATTCTCGACGCTCTGACGCCGGATCTGGACTGTTTGTTTCTCTGCACCCCGAACAACCCAACCGGTCTGCTGCCCGAGCGCCGTCTGCTGGAACTGATTGCTGAACGCTGTAAGTCGCTGGGAATCGCCCTGATTCTCGATGAAGCGTTTATCGATTTTATCCCCGATGAGACGGGATTTATTCCGCTATTGAGCCACAACCCGCACGTGTGGGTGCTGCGTTCGCTGACTAAGTTTTATGCTATTCCCGGTCTGCGCCTTGGGTATCTGGTCAATGGCGATGCGCGGGCGGTAGCGCGAATGCGCGAGCGCCAGATGCCGTGGTCAATCAACGCCTTTGCCGCGCTGGCGGGGGAAATCATTCTCCAGGATAGCGTCTATCAGCAGAAAACCTGGCGGTGGCTGGCGGAAGAGGGGCAGCGCTTTTACCATCAGCTGCGCCACGTTCCCGGTCTGACGGTCTATCCCGGGCAGGCAAATTATCTGTTTCTGCGCTGCGAGGTGCCGGATCTGGATCTGCAATACGCGATGCTGCAACAGCGCATCCTGATCCGCAGCTGCGCCAACTACCCGGGGCTTGACGGGCGCTACTTCCGCGTCGCGATCCGCAGCCAGCAGGAGAATACGCAGCTGCTGACGGCTTTCAGGCGGGTTTTTAACGGGTAGATGTTCCGAGCGTCTGCCGCCATTGTTCGTCTGCAGTTCTTCCCGGTGGCGCTGCGCTGACCGGGCTACGGGTTCACCGTCGTCTGCGGACCGGTAGCCCGGACAGATGCGCAAGCATCGCCTCCGGGGAGGTATGGCTGCGGCAGAGTTAGCGCAGTTCGACGCCGCCCTGCACCATGCGCAGCAGATGCTGCCGGGGCCAGAGCTCGCTAAGCCTCGTTTCCTGCAGCCGCCGCTGCAAATACTCAATATCGTGACGCTGGCGGTCGAGCATCAGGCCGACCACGCTGCCGCTGTGCGCCACGTTAATGCCGTATAAATCGCACTCTTCCACCAGCGCCCGCAGCGTATCAAACCCCGGCTTCGGCAGCAGATGCTGGCTGGCGATGGCGCTAAGCGTCGCCGCCTCGCCCATCCGTCGGGGGTCATTGGTCTGACAGGCCTGCTGAACTTTCTCCCAGGCCTGATGCAGCGCGGCGGAATGGGCGTGCAGCTTTTCAAGACGGGGAAGGCGGTGGTAATCGGTGGTCAGCAGCGTGGCGGGGCTTTCCAGCACCAGCAGATCGAGCTGAGGCTGGCAGCCGCAGGTAATTTGCGTGGCGGCGGTATTGTGATCGAATAGCGTCAACTGGCGGAACAGGGTGCTGTCGGTGGGCTCCAGGGAAACGCAGAGCCGGGCGAGGGTGGTTTCATCCAGCGGATGGCCGAGATGATGCGCGGTGGCCACCGCCGTCGCGGCGATATCCGCGGTGCTGCTGGCCATCCCTTTGGCGACCGGAATCGTGGAGCAAATATCGATCCGAATCTCTTTGCCTAGCTCCGCCGGATAGCGCCAGTAGCCCAGCAGCCGGTCGACCATCGCCCGCGACAGCGGGCGTTCATCTGCGCGAGGCGAACCGTAGTCCACCTCGACGGTGCTGTACCAGTCAACGGGGCAGGAGACCAGCTTCTCGCTGCCGAGGATCCAGCCCTGGATGAGTTCCCCACAGGAGGCGGGGCATTGCGCTACGGCCACATATTCACCTATTGCTCAGGTTTCCAGGGCGCATAGTGTCATGCCGATCCCGCTATTACCATGATTCACCGCAACTTGCCGGGCGGCGAAATCAGGCTGAAACGGTTAAGGTTTCCGCCGCGGGCAGCGCGAGGCGCATCACGTCGCGGGCAATCATCAGCTCTTCATTAGTATTAATGACCGCCACTTTGACCAGCGCATGCTCGGCCTGGATAAAGGTGGCGTTGTGCTGGTTTTTCTCTTCATCGACCGACAGCCCGAGGAAATTCAGGTTATGGCAGATGGCGCTCCTGGCGCGGGCCGAGTTTTCGCCGATGCCGCCGGTAAAAATTAGCGCATCAATTCCGCCCATCTGCATGATATAGCTGCCGATGGTAGCGCGAATGCGCTCGGCAAACAGCGCCAGCGCCAGCGCCGCCCGACGATTACCGCCGTCCGCCGCCTGTTCGACATCGCGATAATCGTGCGAGACGCCGGAAACCCCCAACAGGCCGGATTCGTTATTCAGCAGCTGATTCAGCTGCTCCGGCGTTTGCCCCTCATGCAGCGCCAGCCACGGTAAAATCGACGGATCGATATCGCCGCTGCGGGTGCCCATCATCACCCCGGACTGCGGCGTAAAGCCCATTGAGGTATTCACCGAACGCCCGCCTTTGATTGCGCAAACGCTGCTGCCGTTGCCGAGATGGCAGCACACCACGCGCAGGGCGCTCAGCGGCACGCCCAGCTTTTCCGCCAGCGTCGCGCTGACGTACTTATGGCTGGTGCCGTGGAAGCCGTAGCGGCGAATGCCCAGCTCGCTGTAGTAGCGCCACGGCAGCGGATAGATAAACGCGCGCTCATCCAGCGTCTGGTGAAAAGCGGTATCAAACACCGCTACCGATGGCGTATCGGGCAGCAGCTGGCGGAAGACTTTGATTCCCAGGGCGTTAACCGGGTTATGCAGCGGAGCCAGTTCGGCCAGACGCTCGATTTCCGCTAAGCTTTCATCGGTTACCGGCGTCGAATCTTTAAAGCGCTCGCCGCCGTGCGCCACGCGGTGGCCAACGCCGTCAATATCCTGCAAACTCTCAATAATGCGGTAGCCGAGGAGCTTTTCCAGCAGCAGCGTGACGGCTTCGCGATGATCGGCGATCGGCGCCGACTCCTGCCATTTCTGCGCCGGCGTTTTGAGGGTCACCTGAGCGTTTGCCATGCCGATACGTTCAATCAATCCCTGGCAGAGCGTCTCGCCCTGCGGCATCTCCAGCAGCTGGAATTTTAACGATGAGCTGCCGGCGTTAATGGCCATTATTTTGTAAGACATAAGGGTTCCTTCGAATTCAGAAAATCCAGCACCGCGTCGAGACCCGAATTGTTCAACGCGCTGGTAACAAAAATCTGCCCGGCGCCAGCCTGCGTAAGCCACTCCGCGATGAGCGATATCCGCTGAGGGTCGGCGAGGTCGGCTTTGGTGACCAGGCCAATCGTCGGGCGATTCATCGGGGCGGTAAACCCCGGAGAAAACGGCGACCACTGGGCGTCGGCATTCAGTACCAGCGCGATAACGTCAGCCTCGCAGGCGCTGGTCAGCAGGGCGCTATACAGGCAGCGGTTCTCCAGATATTCCCCCGGCGTATCGATGGCCATCGGCGACCATTCAATGGCCTGGGTTTTCTTATAATGGAGCGCTTCGCCGCGCAGGCCCTGGGTTAGCGAGGTCTTGCCGCACTGACTCGGGCCGATAAACATCAGACGCTTCATCGCGCTACGTCCGGGTTATTGAGCAGGTAGTAAACTGCATCATCTCGCCCAGGGTGCGCGTCACCTGCTTGAGGGCATATTCCACGGCGGAAACGTCGCCGGTCAGCACCACGGCGCCGGTAAAACGGTCGAGAAAACCGATCTCCACCGCGCCGGATTTGGTGGCGATATCGCAAGCGATAATCGACGCCTCGCTGGGGGTAATGGTGAGGATGCCAATGGCGGAAACCGCATCCTGCAGACCGAGCTTCTTAAAGAGATCTTTCCCTGGATTGGCAATCAGGTGCGCGAGGGTGACCTGTTTCCCCGGCACGTACTCCTGAATCATGCGATCCGTTGTCGGCTGTCTTTCCATTATCCCTCCACCATCTGTCGCCACATCGCTTCATGCGGGCGCGGGATCACCGAACGATAAACCAGCAGCCCTTTTTCGCCCGCGCTTTCGCTGGCGACCGTAACCGCGTTATTGACGTCGGAAACGTCGCCCGCCACCACCATGTAGCATTTACCGCCGATGCCGAAGGCCATATGCACCCGCACCAGGGTGACGTTTGAGCCTTTTACCGCCCGATCGGCGGCGCTGATGCAGGCCGCAACGCTCCAGGTTTCAACGATGCCGACCGCCTGGCGCTTGTCCACGCTGTTCAGGCCGCTGATGGCCGGCAGTACGCTGGGGTGAATATTCGCCAGCACCAGGCTGTCGACGAGCATTTCGCCGGCCTGCGACGCGCCGGTTTCAATGGCCTGTTGGATAGCGCCGATATCCCCGCCGAGCATCAGCAAAAACTTACCCGGACAGATAGTCTTGCTGACCAGCAGATTGACGTTGGCGCTTTTCAGCATCGCATCGCCGAGCTCCATTCCTTTGGCAATGCTGGTGAGTTCTAAAATTCCTATAGCCTGAGACATGGTTAACCTCTTACCACCGTGATGGCCTGTTCGCTGATGGCCGCAACCACGCCGTCGATGCTGGCGTGAATCGGCGCGCCTAACGCGCCTGCCGGGATATCGGCAACGCATTGCCCGCGTGTGACGCTTTCTCCCACTGCAACGTTGGCTACCGCGCTGGCGCCGATATGCTGGCGCAGCGGCAACGTTACGGTTTCGACCGCCGGTTCGTCTTCCACCAGCGGCGCCTCCTGATACCAGGGGCTTAGCCCCAGTTTGGCGATCAGCCGCTTCACCGGCACCAGGCGATACTTCGCCATCTCATCGGCCGGATAGAGCGGCCCTTCGTAGCGCTGGTTTTGCGCCCGCAGCTCGCGTTTCAGCATCCGGTTGATGCGCATCGGCGAGATCCCCACCGGGCAGGCCACGCTTTCGCAGACGTTGCATTCCGAGCAGGTGAGGGCGCTCAGCAGCAGCTGCGGCGTGGCGGCCTGGTGAAAGTTCACCGCCCGCACCAGCAGGTGCGGAGAGAGTTCGTGGCCGATCAGATGTCGCGGGCAGAGATCGGTACACAGTCGGCACTGCTCGCAGACGGTGCGGGCGACGGAAAGTACCGTGCGCTCATCCTGCATCCGCCGCTGAATAAGCGGATGGCTTTTCGGCAGCACCAGCAGGCCGCCGGTGGTTTTGGTCACCGGATTATCGAGAGAGGTAATCAGCCCGCCCATCATCGGGCCGCCGTTAATAAAACCGGGGTCGTCGACCGTCGCGCCGCCCGCCAATGCCAGCACTTCGCGCAGCGGCATGCCGATAGGAACGGTGACGGTCAGCGGCCTGGCGACTGCGCCGTTAACGGTCAGCGTTCGGCGGGTGACCGGAAACTGCTGTTCGACCGCGCGGGCAATGTTAAGGACCGTTTGTACGTTATTGACCACCACGCCAACGCTGGCCGGCAGCGCGGCGGGCGCGACCCGGCGGCCGGTCGCTAGCCAGATAGTCAGCACCTCATCGCCCGCCGGATAGACATCCGGCAGAATATGCAGGCGGATACCGGCAGGCAGCAGCGGGGTGAGGGCGTCGATAGCCCGGCGGTACTTCTCTTTCAGGGCGATCACCCCTTCGCGCGCGCCGGTTGCCGTCATTGCGTACTGCACGCCGCGGACAAGGCGCGAAGCCTGCTGCCACATCAGCTGCTGGTCGACCTTGAGCATCGGTTCGCACTCGGCGGCGTTGACCAGGAAAATTTCTACCTGCGCCTGTAGCTTCACGTGGGCGGGAAATCCCGCGCCCCCCGCGCCGACCACGCCCGCCGCGCGAACGCGCTCGCGGATGTCATCGGCGCTCAGGGCCATTTCAACAGCGTTGACGGCGCGACTCATAGCAGTTCCTCCAGCAGTTCCCGAATCTCCTCGGCGCTGGCCGGGCGAGGATTGGTGCGTAGCGTGACGTCAGCCAGCGCGGCCTGCACCATGGCCGGAATACGCGCGGAAAACTCAGAGCGTCCTTCTTTCAGCGCGATCGCCAGTGACGGCAGCGCGCAGCGTTGCTTGAGTCGTTCGATTTGCTGGATCAGGGCATTGATCGCCGTGACGTCGTTGGCCTCTGCCGGGCAAAATCCACAGGCTTTGGCCAACCGCGCGTAGCGTTTGCCAGCACGGGGAACAGCGGCGTTAAAGCGGATAACCGTGGTTAACAGCAGCGCGTTGGCCAGGCCGTGCGGCAGATGAAACTGTCCGCCAAGCTGGTGGGCGATGGCGTGGTTAAGCCCCAGCCCCGCCTGGCTGAACGCCATGCCGGCGAGCGTCGAGGCGTTGTGCATTTTCCCGCGCGTCGCCACGCAGTCGCCTTTTTCCACCGCGGTGGGCAGATACTGAAACACCAGTTTGGCGGCTTTTTCCGCCAGCGCGTCGGTAAAGTCGCTGGCGTGCGGAGAGACCCACGCCTCCAGCGCGTGTGTTAACACGTCCATGCCGGTGTTGGCCGTAATCTGCGGCGGCACGCTGACCACCAGTTCCGGGTCAAGGATCGCCATATCCGGGTACAGCGCGTTGTTGAACAGCGGGTACTTGATGCCTTTATCCGGGTCGCTAATCACGCAGGCGCTGGTCACTTCTGAACCGGTACCGCTGGTGGTCGGTATCGCCACGCAGGTTTCGATGCTGATGCCGCTCTGCTGGCTGAACCAGACGATAGCTTTCGCCGCATCCATTGCCGATCCGCCGCCGAAGCCGATGACCACCTGCGGTTGCAGGGCCTGCATTTGCGCAATGCCCTGTACCACGGTGTGGATAGTGGGGTCCGGGGTTATCTCGCTAAAGACGCTAATGCGGTTATCTGCGGGCAACGCGTTGCGCAGGGTCTCCAGCAGCGGCGAGCGCGCAAGAAAGCCATCGCAGATAATCCAGATGTGCTTGTTGGTAAAGCGCTTGAGCGCCGCCAGGCTACCCTGACCGCTGTACAACCGCGTTTGTAGTGAGAAAGTCTTCATCGCGACCTCGGTTAGCGAATGGAAAAGCCGTTGGTCAGCACGCAGCGACGGGAACGTGCAAACGTGCGCGCCGAGGTTGTTCCTTCTCCGGTTGGCGTGGCAATAGTAAAGGTGGTAAAGCCTTCTCCACCGACGCCGATCCCGGCATAAGAGGGGCCGTTCTTAACGAATATCGAGGTTTGCAGAGTGCGGGCCGCGAGGTTCAGGCGCGAGACGTTTTGCGAGTGCATAATGGCGGTATGGTGCAGGCCTTCTTCAACCTTCAGCGCCAGCGCCAGCGCGCTATCGAAATCGCTGACTTTGACCACCGGCAGCATCGGCATCAGCTGTTCGCTGGTGACCCACGGATCGTCAGCGTTGACGATAGCGATCAGCAGGCGCGGCGCTTTCGCCGGAACGGCGATCCCGGCGGCTTCCAGCATCGCCGACGGGCTTTTGCCGACCAGCTTCTTATTGGCCAGGCCTTCAGGCAGGCAGGCGGCGCGGAGTTTATCGGTATCGGCCGGGCTCAGCAGCAGCGCGCCGAAGGCTTGCATTTGTTGCACCAGACGTTCGGCGACGCTCTCCACCACAATCAGGCTCTTCTCGGCAATGCAGGGCAGGTTGTAATCGAACGAGGCGCCGTTGATGATATCCTCCGCCGCTTTGACCAGATCCGCCGTTTCATCGACGATGCAGGGCGGGTTGCCCGCGCCGGCGCCAATCACTTTTTTACCGCTCTTCATGCCCATTGCCACAATGCCGGGGCCGCCGGTAATAGCGAGGACCGCAATGCGCGGATGGGCCATCATCTGCTGGGTGGCTTCAAACGTCGGTTCCGCCACGGTGACCACCAGGTTGCGAATGCCGCAGCAGCGGAAGGCAATCTCTTCAATCAGGCTGATGAGCTTGAGTGAGACCTTTTTCGCCCCCGGATGCGGGCTGAAGTAGACGCTGTTGCCCGCCGCCAGCATGCTGATGCTGTTGTTGATGATGGTCTCCGTTGGGTTGGTGCTCGGCGCGACCGACCCGATTACGCCAAACGGCGAATATTCAAACAGCACCATACCGCCGTCGCCGGTCAGCGCGGTGGTGGTGAGATCTTCCACGCCGGGGGTGTTGTCCAGCGCAGCCTTGTTTTTCAGGTATTTGTCTTCTTTGTTGCCCATGCCCGTTTCATTGGCGCTCTCTTCCGCCAGCGCGGCCAGCAGCGGCGTCAGCTCCTGGCGCATTGCGCTGATTATGGCGCTGCGGGTTTTCAGCGGGCACTGCTGATAACGTAAGAACGCCTGGTGCGCAGCGTCGATAGCCTCGCTGACGGACTGAAATATCCCTTTGCCCTGCGGCTGCTCCGGCGTTTGCGCCGGGGTTAACTGTTCGCTAAGAATGGTGCGAATAAGGGTTTCGAGTTCAGAAGTATTCATTGATGAGTTCCCACGTTAATGGCCGCGATGGCGGTCCGTGCTATGTCCATGTCCTGCTCAACGCTGCCGCCGCTGATGCCAAGACCCCCGATTAATAAGCCGTCGCGCCACAGGGCGTAACCGCCGCCAAAGGTGACCACTTTTCCCTGCAAATGCGTTTCGAGGCCATAAAGCGCGGCGCCCGGCTGAACCACATCGTTCAGCTCATGGGTCGCCGTTTTCATCGCCACCGCGGTCCAGGCCTTTTTCGGCGCCAGTTCGCTGCTGACCAGCAGGGCGTCCGGCATCCGCCAGGTCACGGTTTCGGTGCCGTGGGCGTCAACGATGCTGATCACCACCGGCACCTGTAGCTGCTGCGCGCGCTCGACGGCGGCGCGGGTGAGCTGGTGTAGATCGTGGAATGAGAGGGCCACGGGCGTCGTCTCCTTGCTGCGGCTCGGCTGGCTGGCGGCCAGATAGCGCCGGCTTATTTCACGGATAAGGTTGTTCTGGTGCGCGTCGCTATCTTCGGCGCGGGCCAGGGCGTACAGGCAGTCTGATAAGCGATTGATGTAGCGCATCAGCACCTGGCGCACGTTGACTTCCGCCGTCAGCTCCACCAGGCGGCGTTCGGCCCGGCGGGCCAGCGTGCGGGCAAAATGCAGGCGGCTCGCGGCTTCGCAGCGGCCGGGTAAAATAAAGCTGTGCAGCGGTTCAACGCGGGCCATGGCCCGATCGATGGCGGCTTCCAGGGCGGAAATCTCTTCGCTGCTGATGTAGCGCTGTTTAGGCGACGGCCGTTCGCTGTCGCTGGCCAGCTCGGCGCTAAACCAGAAAATTTGCTGCTGGATGGCCTCGAGCAGGGCGCGGTGGTTTTCATCCGCGGCGGCGCAGGCGCACAGGCTCAGCGCGGCGTTCAGCTCGTCCAGCGTGCCGTAGGCTTCAACCCGCGGGTGGGTTTTGCTCACCCGCTGGCCGGTAAAGAGTGAGGTGGTGCCAGCGTCACCCGTTCGGGTATAAATCGCCATAGTCGCTCCTTAACGTGAAAGCGTATCGACAATGCCGACAACGGCGAGGTCGATGGCCTCGTTTGGCCCGGAAAAAACGTGCCTGGCGCTGGAGCCGCCGCTGAGCAGAACCAGCTCGCCGACGCCTGCGCCGACGGAGTCCACGGCGACTTCATCGCCGGAGGTGGGCGAGGCGGGAAGTTCGCCATCGGCGCTGACCCGCCGCACCAACAGAAGCTTTTTCCCGACCAGGGAAGGCGATTTTTGCGTGGAGACAACCGCGCCCGTGACTCGTGCCAGATGCATGATTTACTCCTGCTTAATTAATTGAATATTCCGCGCGCGCGCCGCGTCGCGCGCCAGGGCGGTCACGAGGCATTTGCGCTGAATAACCAGACGCCCCTGATCCAGCGGCGCGACGTCGCGATAGCTGAGCACCGAACCTGCGTGCAGAACCAGCGGCAGCCCGCGTTCATCGGCAAAGGTCAGCGGCAGGCGAGCCAGTTTTTTAACCGGGATAACCGGCAGCAGCTGGCCGTGCAGGGTGAGCTGCACGCGGATGCCGAAAGCCAGCGCGTCGTGAATATTACGAACGGCGGCATCGTCGGTGTCCGCCTCCGCCAGCTGGTTCAGCAGCGGCAGGTCGACGAGCAGAACGCGCAGCGACGCGTGCTGGCAGAACAGACTCCGGCAGTCGGCATCACGTAGCTGCGCCACGCTCAACGTCGCCGTGCTTTCGGCGCGCCGCTGCAGCCGGGAGACGATCGTCTCCACAATGCGCTGCAGAAGTTCGCCGTTCATCGCGGGCCTACCAGCCGGGCAAAGGCCTGCGGGCTATCGGCTCCAGCGGCGTTAGCCTCATCGGTATCAATGTGCATTTCGAGGCGCATATCCGGCGAAACGCGAACCGCCACGTTGTTGAAGATCAGCCCGCGCTCGTCGCCTTCAATGGCCACCGACACTCTGTCGCCGTGGGCGACCCGCAGGATCAGCGCATCGAGCGGCGACATATGAATATGCCGTTGTGCGACGATAACCCCTGACGTCAGCTCCAGCTCGCCAAAAGGGCTGACCAGGCGGATGCCCGGCGTGCCCTTCAGGTTGCCGGACATTCTCAGCGGCGCCGCAACGCCCAGGGTTCTGGCATCGGTACGCGAGATTTCCACCTGGCTTACCGAGCGCAGTGGGCCGAGCAGGCGTACATTTTTCAGCTGCCCCTTCGGCCCCACCAGAGTGACGGTTTGCTCCGCGGCGTACTGTCCCGGCTGCAGCAGCGCTTTTTTCTCGCTGATGGGATGGCCGGGGAACAGGCGTTCGTAATCCGCCGCGGACAGATGGATATGACGATTTGAAACCCCCAGCGGGATGGGCCGCAGGCGCATCTCGTCGAGAACTTTACTGACCGTTGATTCCAGAAGCTGTTTATCCATTACGCCTCACCTCGCTTGCCGGGATGAATGCAAAGCGAGCGCGGCTCGCCTTTCTGGCGCGGACATTTCGGGTCCAGACACAGGTTGCAGCTAACCAGCCCCTGTTCCTGCGGGAGCTCTTCTGCTGGCGCTTCAGAAACGACATCCGCCGTTTCTGACTCTTCAGGCTCAGGTTGCATGACGGAGAGCGGGGGCGTCTGCGCGCGCAGGATCCCTTCTCCTGGCCTGGCGATGACTTTGTGGGCCACCAGGCCGTTTCGCTGTTCGGCAAACTGCGCACCGGTGGTGATAGCCGCCTGCACGGAGGCCACATCACCGGTAATTTTAATCACCGTCCAGCCTGAACCATTGGTCTTTTCGAGGGCGACCAGCGTGATAGAAGCGGATTTCGCCATGATATCGGCGCAGCTGATAGCCAGTGCCAGACCACAAACTTCAAGTAATCCCAGTGATTGCTTCACGCGGTGCTCCTTATTCGCCATCAATCAGGCTGATTTCGGTAAAATGGCCTCAACGTCGCTGTGCGGACGCGGGATCACGTGGCAGGATTTCACTTCACCCACCACGCTTGCCGCCGCGCTGCCCGCGTCCACCGCCGCTTTAACCGCGCCGACGTCGCCGCGAACCATCACGGTCACCAGACCCGAGCCAATTTTTTCGTAGCCAACCAGCTGCACGTTGGCGGATTTCACCATGGCGTCGGCGGCTTCAATAGCGCCCACCAACCCTTTTGTTTCAACCAGTCCCAGTGCGTTATTCATTCTGCCGTTCTCCTGTTGCTTAGCGATTCAGATCCCGGAAAGGGATCCCTTTGACCAGCCGTGCCGCGTTATTTCCGGTGTTACGATGGGCCTGACTGTCCTGATGATGCATCAGCGTAAAAAGCGGCGCCGATGCGGGTAAATTCTTGTAGTGCACGACCAGCGTATGGCGGTCGCAGGCGATGCCCACCAGCAGCGGCGAGCTGCGCGCCGCCTGCCAGGCGCTGTCCACGACTTCTCCGGCCGGATGATGCTGAAGCAGGAAAGGGATGCCTTCCTCTTCAATGCCCAGCAGCACTTCGCGCCACAGGCCGTCGCAGCTGGCGATGGCGGTAATGACGATGGCCGGGGCGCTGTGATTACTGTCCATGCGCGAACTCCTTGTGCCAGGAGAGAATCAGCCCGGTGGCCACCGCGTTTCTCGGGCCTTCGCTGCCGCGAATATTTCCGCGCCCGGCAACCAGGCGGTAGTGCGCCAGCGCATCAGTGACCAGCTGCGGGACTTCGAAATCCAGCGACGAACCGCCCACCAGCACCACGAACGGAATATCGCGAATGTTGCCGGTGGGGCTGACCTGACGCAGCGCGCGCAGGGCGTTGGTGACAAAGACCCGCTCTTTGGCGCTACGGCGAATGGCACGCACTTTTTCCAGCGCTAAGTCGCCGGGCAGCGGCACCAGTTCGCCCGGCTTTACCACGCAGACGCGGGCGAAGACGGCCGGGGGCAGCGGCGTAGAGAAAAACTGCACGCTGCCGTCCTCGTGGCGCAAATGGAACAGGCTTTCCACCTTAGCCAGCGGGAACTTCTTGATCTCTTCCGCCAGATAGCGGTCCTCCAGCCCCAGCTCGCGGGCAATAATCATCGTCACCATATCGCCTGCTCCGGCGAGGTGGGTGGCGATGATTTCGCCTTTAGGGTTGATGATGGAGGCATCGGTGGAGCCCGCGCCGAGGTCGAGGATCGCCAGCGGTCGGGTGGTGCCCGGCGTGGTCAGCGCGCCCAGGATGGCGGCTTCGGCCTCGGCGCCGCCGATCTGCACGTCGATATTGAGCTTCTGCTCAATCTCGCGGGCGATCATCGCCATCTGCAGGCGATCCGATTTCACCATCGAGGCGATGCCGACGGCCTGCTCCAGCGAGAACTCCCCAGCCAGTCCGCCGGTGACGCTCACCGGTACCGAGGTATCGACGGCCAGCAGATCCTGAATGAAAATCTCGCTGCTCGGCTTGTTGGTCAGCTCGGCCATGGTCTGGCGCACGTGCTCCAGCATGCCGCCGATATTGGTGCCGGACTCACCGGTGACGTTATCGAGCCTGCCGCAGCCGTCGACCGCTTTCATGATGGCCTCGGCGCCGGCGGCTACATCCACGCGCACGCTGCGCCCCTGGGCCAGCAGCGCCAGGTTACCGGCGGGGATCGCCCGCGCTTTAACGTCGCCGGATGGCGTTTTGACCACCACGGCGGAACGATTGCCAATCAGCGCCCGGGCCATCGGGACGATGTTTTTGGTCTCCTCGGCGTTGAGGTTGAATACGGTGGCGATACCGTAAGGGTTGGAGAGGGTTTCGATAACCTTCCCCGGGACGGCGACCTCAATAGCCGCCAGCATTCCCAGCGGAATGCGGTCGATGTACAGCACTTCGTCAACGATCGGCAGCGGTTTTTCCAGCCGGTTGCTGACCAGCACGCCATCGTCGCGTTGCAAAATGACGCCGGTAATCTGATACCCGGCGCGCAGGGAGGCGTTGATAACGTTCGCGATATCGGCAAAATCGAAGGCCGATGACACCACCAGGATATAGGGGGCCTCCGCCGGGCGGGTTAACAGCTCCTGCGGCGTAATAGTGATGCCAACGCCAAGCCCCACGCCGCCGGGCGTTTTCGGGTTATGGCCGATCATGGTCGACTCGGTGATGATGGTTTCGGTAATGGTTTCCATCGCCACATCGCCAATCACCGGCGTGGCTTCGTTAATGCGAATGAGCGAAATATCGCCGACGCCGATCCCGGCGCGCTTTGCCACGAGGGCAAGCGCTTCCTGGATCCCGAACACGTTACGCAACGTGCCTTTGATCCCGGTGGTTTCCGCCAACGCGCTATGCGTAATCGTCAGCGCGCCAGCCTCATCCAGAGTCGCCAGGGCGACTTCCGTCGATGAGTTGCCGATATCAATGCCAGCTATATATCGCATCACCGCCCCCTGTAGTTAATCGTCGCCTTTGAGTTTTTTACGCTCGACGTACAGCGTGGCCGCTTCGCGAACGAAAGCTGCGCAAATCTTCGCCTGATAGCGGCTTTCGAGATCGTCGGCGATAGCGAGCAGCTCCTCTTTCGTTGAACGGTAGGGGCGAAGGGCGTTGTAGATTTCAAGAATGCGATCGTCCGGTACCGCGGTCAGCTCGGCGGCGCGTTCGAAGTTCATCGCCAGCCGGTCGCGGCCCGCGTCTTTGGCGATCGACGCCTGTAAGCGCAGGGTTTCCGGGGTAATACGCATATCCTGAGCGGTGACTTTATTGCTCAGCACGTTTTCCAGCGTAAAGTCGTCCAGCGTTTTATTGGTGGCGGTTTTCACCCATTCCGGGTGCTTGTTCGCCAGCGGGTAGTCGCTGACCCTGGCGCTACGGGATGCGCCGCCAGCCGCCGGAGCCGCCGCTGGCGCCTCGCCCTGCAGGCTGTTCATGCGGCTCAATACGTCGCGAACCATCGATTCAATTGCGTCGGTATTCATGGAGTTATCCTTTATCAAAGCGCCACGCGCAGTTCCTGCGGGTTTTTACCCGTCACCACGTACTTGGTCTCTTTAATGTGCAAAATGGCCGATTTCGCCTGGTACTTCGGCCGCGCCATCTGGTCATTCAGCGTCGGGACCGGCTGCGGCGATTCGCGTTTCGCATAGCGGGCGGCGTTCTTACCAATCTGACGGTAGGTGTCCAGGGTCAGCAGCGGCGCCTGTGGGAACAGCTCCAGGTTGGAGAGCGGCGGCAGCCCCTGCTGGTGGATAACCGTTGTGCCTTTCGACTGGATGCCGATAGAGATGCCGGAGCCGCTCAGGCGATTGCCCTCAACGGCGACGAAGGCCACGTCGGAGGATTTAAAGCAGCGAATCACGCGCGCTTTAATGCCTTCTTCTTCAATACCAGCAATCACTTCGCGCAGAATGCTTTTGTGCGGGATGCCGACGATATTGACGGTCTGCGCCAGGCCGAACGCCGGGCCGACGGCGATAATCACTTCGTCCTGCTGGGTTCCCTGGCGTGCTTCGCCCACTTCGGTCAGGAAACCGTCGCCAGCAGGCGCAGCGGAGGCCGCCGGCGCATTAAACGAGACCGGTTTATCGCTGCCCTTCATTTCGCTAAGCACGTCTTCAATTATCTGGCGCAGCAATTTTTCATTAATTTCCATTTCTCACCCCTTAATCAATCTCGTTGGGATCAAGAGCGCCAGGGATGTTTTTAATCTCTTCCCAGCGTTCGCCCTGCAGGCGATAGCCCGTTGCCGGACCGGCATAATCGTTAACGTCGTTGACGGCTGACAGCACCTGTCCGTCGCCGACGATAATCGCGGAGGTATGCAGATAGTCCCCGGTCAGCTTGGCCTTCTGGATGTTGAGCATGTCCTGGGCCACGTCGGTAAACCCGCCCTGCGCCAGCGCTTTCACCACTTCCAGACCGTTGCGGTTTTGATTGATGATTTCCTGGGCGAACTTGATGTCTTCGACGATATTGCGCTCCGGCATATCTTTCGAACCGTGGGCATAGGTCGCGGCTTCAACTTCTTCATCGGTAATCGGCGGCAGCCCCATTCCGGCAAATACGGCCTGCAGCGCGCGGGCGGCTTTGTTACGGATGGCGATGACGTCCTCTTCACGCACCGGACGCAGACCGCCGTCCACCTTCAGGTCGCGCTGGATAACGTTGTAGTCGTCAAAGTCTTCGGCATCTTCGTTGGAGCCAGCGAACATGTTGTCGTAGTTCGGCACCGCGGAATAACCGGAAGAGATGAAGTCGGTTCCCGGCAGGAACTGCATCAGCAGACGCGCGGTGCGACGCATATCGGAGTGGGTAAAGGTCTGGTCGTTACTGGAGGCGCATTCCAGATCCAGCGACGAGCAGATCAGGTTTTCCGCCAGCACCGCGCGAATGCCTGACGGCACCGCGGACGGCACGCCGATGCAGCTTACCGAGCCGTTTTGCAGCCCCTGAACGCCGGCGGCTTTGGTGATGTAGATGCAGCGCGCTTCCAGATAAAGCATGGATTTGCCTTCGGCGTAGCCCATCTGCACTTCCGAGCCGGAGCCGGAGGTGAAGCGCATTTTCAGGCCGCGAGAGGCGTAGGACGAGGCCAGGAAGCCCTTCGACCACGGCGTGTCGTCGCCATCGGTAAAGACCGGCTCGGTGCCGTAGACGGAGATGGTTTCGGCGTAGCAGGTATGGCCCAGCATGCCAAGCTTCAGCTCGGTGGCTTCTTCCAGCGAGCACTGAGTCAGCACGCCCGGACGGCCTACCTGCGAGCCCACCAGCAGCGCGATGGCGTTGAACGGCGCATAGCGCGCTACCGCAACGGTGGTTTCCTGTTCGTCAAATCCGCGCCATGCGCCTTCGGCGGCGTCGGCGGCAATTTGTACCGGGTTATCTTTGACGTTGGTGACGTGGGCCTGCTGGGACGGGGTGCGGCGGGCGCGCATTTTCTGCATCGCCATCATCATCTCGACCACGTTCATATGCGAAACCACTTCGACGATTTTCGCCGGCGTCATCGCGGTGGTCAGCGGGACGATTTCGCTGCGTTTGACGTTCGGATCGCACAGCATATTGGCCAGCTTGACCGAATCCATCGCCATCACTTCTTCAGCGCGGTTCAGATTGATGCCGTAGCGGGCGATAAAGTGGTCGATCAGGTCGAATTCGCTTACCGGTTTCCCGTCCAGCTCGGTTACCGCGCCGTTAACGATTTTAATCGACGGTTTCGGGTCGTTCGGGCTTTCCATTGCGATAAAGCCTTCTTCGATCCACTCCTTAACGAAGCCGTCCTGATTCACAGGGCGTTTCGCCAGTGCTTCAAATCTTTTCGATCTCATGAATCAGCCTCGTGGGTATCAGATGTAGGACGGGCGATCGTTTTTCGGTTCAGCACCGAGGGTCGCAAGAACGGTTTTGCCGATTTCGCGCGCCGAGATGACCGCCTGGCGGACCGCGCCGGAGTCGCCGGAAATCACCAGAATGGCTTCGTTACTGAAGCTGGTGCCGTGCGCCGGGGAGCTATAGGCCACGACTTCAACGTTGGCTGACTTCAGCGCGGTATCGGCCATCAGCACGCCAACGGAGGCCGGAGCGCCAACGATGATGCCGCAGGCGCGGCCAATCGGCGCGCCGAACGCTTTTTCCAGGGCGTAGCTGGCGCGAGCGGTGTACTGCAGCTCGATATGCCCGGCTTCGTTGCCGTAAACATCGCCGAAGGTGCGGTCGAGCTCTTTCAGCGCGACTTCGATACCGCGCTTAACGTCGGAAACGTCGTTGCCGCCTAAAATAATCAGCGAACCGTGGCCCGCGCCGCCTTTGGTATCGCGCGGAAGCTCAATGCTGACCACTTCGGTGTTGGTGGCCTTCACCGCTTCATCCGCCGCCATAATGTGCGGGCCAGCGCCGGTGCGGGCGCCGAGAATGCCGATGGAGCGATAGCGTTTTTCCAGCTTCATCGCGTCCAGCAGGGCGGTATCGACGTTGGCGATCACCAGGCCCAGGGTGTCGCCAATGGCGGTCCCGACAAATTCCGTTAAACTGCAGCTTTTTTCTGCCATAGCCGTCTCTCGTATTGGATGGTTTTCAGTAGGGATGGCCTGTTGTTCCGGCGTTGCCACACGGGCAATCACCTGAGCCATGATCTGTTCAACCAGCTCATTGCTGCTCATTGGCTAATTCCCTTCGGTAAGATTTTTTCTACATCGGTGTGAGGGCGTGGGATGACGTGTACGGCTTTCACTTCTCCCACGTTACGTGCGGCGGCGGCACCGGCATCGGTGGCCGCTTTTACCGCGCCAACGTCGCCGCGCACGATGACGGTGACCAGCCCGGAGCCAATCTTTTCATAGCCCACTAACATCACATTGGCTGACTTCACCATTGCATCAGCGGCCTCTATGGCTGCGGTTAAGCCTTTGGTTTCTACCATTCCTAGTGCTTCTTGTTGCATAAAGACCTCGCATGGAGTGTTCCGATAGTTGGGACTATAAGAAGATGCGAGGAAAAAGAATGGCTGACTTGAATTTGATGATGAAAAAATAGTGGGCGTTGGATAATATAAAATTGTCGTTTATAAATTTAATATGATGATTTTATTATCTATTTTTATTTTATCTTATGTGATTATCTTGTTTTGTATATTCCATATTTACAAATTTGTTTATGACGGATTAAATTTTATCTGCTATGCGAGGAAAACGAATTTGTGATGTTTGTTGGAAAAAGAGGAGTTGGTTTTAGCAATATTTTTGCATGCCAAAGGGACCGGTTAATTACAGAATCTACGCGTCAGCGTAGCTTTCCCGGCTTATTCCATGACAATAATTTGTTATTGATGCCCGAATTTTCCGGGGCCGCCGTCGGCAGGTTGCCAACAATTTGTGGAGCGGAGTTCATATAGTGATGCTCGTTGTACTCTACTGCCAGCAGGAGGTTGGCTGGTCAGGACACGAACTCTGCTAAGAAGGTGTCACCATGAATGATTCGTTAAAAGCGCAATGTACCGCCGAGTTTCTGGGCACCGGGCTATTTTTGTTTTTCGGCATCGGCTGCCTGAGCGCGTTGAAAGTGGCGGGCGCGAGCCTCGGGCTATGGGAAATATGCATTATCTGGGGGCTGGGGATCTCGCTTGCCGTCTATCTGACGTCGGGAATATCCGGCGGCCATCTCAACCCGGCGGTGACCGTGGCGTTATGGCTATTTGCCTGCTTTCCCGGACGTAAAGTTTTCCCCTATATCGTTTCACAGGTCGCAGGCGCCTTTGGCGGCGCGGTGCTGGCCTATGTGCTGTACAGCACTATGTTTACCGAGTTTGAATCCGCCCACCATATCGCTCGCGGCAGCGTAGAGAGCCTGCAGCTGGCGAGTATTTTCAGCACCTACCCGGCGGCGTCGCTGAGCATCTGGCACGCGGCGCTGGTTGAAGTGGTGATCACCTCCATGCTGATGGGGATGATTATGGCGCTGACCGACGACGGCAACGGCGTACCGAAAGGGCCGCTGGCCCCGCTGCTGATCGGCCTGCTGGTGGCGGTGATTGGCGCCTCAACCGGGCCGCTGACCGGCTTCGCGATGAATCCGGCGCGTGATTTTGGACCGAAGCTGTTTACTTGGATGGCGGGCTGGGGCGATATCGCGATGACCGGCGGAAGGGATATTCCGTATTTTATCGTACCGATTATTGCGCCGCTGATCGGCGCCTGCCTCGGCGCGGCGATCTATCGTTATCTGATCGGGAATAACTTACCGTGTAATACCTGTAAATTAGAGGATTAATGTATCGGCTGAAATAGCTAAAAAATTTCATGAACCGGTATCACGAACTGGCCAAAAACGTCTCCCACGGATGGGAGACTTTTGCTATCGTAATATTCTTTTATCGTTGGCGGTAAATGATGATGAAAGGAAGTGAATATTAAAGAAATGTTTTATTTATAACAAAAAATTAACTGAGAGGTTTTATCATGATTTCTGCGAGCACACTGAACTCAGAACTCATTAATAAAATCGCACAGGATTTTGCGCAGGCCACCAGTCTGGCGGTTGTGGTTGTCAATATTCACGGTGATGAAATATCCGAACTGTTTAATTTCACCCCTTTCTGCCAGCTGATGCGCCAGCATCCCCAGCACAGCACCCGCTGCCGAATGAGCGACCGCTGCGGCGGCCTCGAGGCCTCGAAAACCGATGCGCTCTGTATCTACCGCTGCCACGCCGGGTTAACCGATTTTTCCATTCCGCTGGTTATCGCCGGACACCTTGTGGGCTTCGTGCTTTGTGGCCAGGTGCGCTTAAGCAATGACGTTGAGCTGGTGGATATCCTCAACGTCGACGACCGCTGGCAGGCTGACCCCGAGCTGCTTAAAGCGTTCCGCGACGTGCCGGAGATGGACTACTCAAGAGTGATTGCCTCTGCGGATTTACTGAAGCTGATCGTCGAGAACTGCCTGAAAAAGCAGCTTAATTTTGTAGTGATTAAAGACAATCCGCAGCAGCCTGAACCCGCGCGCGCCAGCCGGGCGGTGAGTCCTCACGACAGTAAAATGAAGAAGGCGCTGCGCTACATTGACGCCCATTTATCCGACGAGCTGCGCCTGGAAGACGTCGCCGCCCACGTTTATCTCAGCCCCTACTATTTCAGTAAGCTGTTCAAAAAATATCAGGGAATCGGCTTTAACGCGTGGGTGAACCATCAGCGGATGGTGAGCGCCAAAGAGCTGCTTTGCCACAGCGACTGGAGCATCGCCAGCATCGCGCGAAATTTAGGATTTTCGCAAACCAGCTATTTTTGCAAAGTTTTTCGCCAGGCTTATCAGGTGACTCCGCAGGCCTATCGCCAGCAAATTAACGCCAGATCACAAACTGAGTCAATTTAAATGACAATATTTTGTTATTGCCGATTTTTGATATGTCCTCGTATCTGGCTCATTATAAAATGAAAATATCTCATTCAGAGCAATAAATTGTCATAGCGCAACAAAATAATAATGAGTGAGCGATAAGCTGCACCAGTTTTTATTTATTTGATGGGATAGAGTGATACCTGAAACGATTTTCAGAGCGCCATCGGCGTAATGAAGCATCCTTTGCAAACGACGGGAGTCATCCAGCTTCCGTAAGATGTACATGAAAGCATTCGAGCCGGGCAGTCCCGCTCGAATCACGACGGACTAAACCGACAGGCGCCAGGGAAGGGGGTGTGAATCCCCCGCAGCCCCCGCTGCTGTGATGCTGACGAACCCATATTTAGCCACTGATCCGCTTACCGGATTGGGAAGGATGGGGGAGGACGACGCTAAGCCAGAAGACCTGCCTGTCGGTAATAATCAACAACTTCGGTGGGAAGTGGGTTGCTCAGATGCGTACAGTCGAAAGACTGGGAATGCACGCAGCCCTACCACCCGGCACAGGATCGGGGTATGGCAGCCAGGCAGCACGCATTTATTCTCGCAGGTACCGGCAGCGGTTGTGGTAAAACCACCGTTACGCTTGGCCTGCTCAGCCTGTTGAAGCAGCGCGGCATGCGGGTGCAGCCGTACAAAGTCGGCCCGGACTACCTCGACACCGGCTGGCACACCGCCGTCAGCGGCGTCGCTTCATGCAACCTCGACGGCTTTATGCTCCCGGAACCGGTGCTTAACGCGCTGTTTTGCGAACGGATGCAGCGGGCGGATATCGCGGTTATTGAAGGCGTAATGGGGCTGTATGACGGCTTCGGCGCCGACCCCGGCTACTGCAGCACCGCCGCGATGGCCAAACAGCTCGGCTGTCCGGTTATTCTGCTAGTGGATGGCAAAGCGGTTTCCACCTCTATCGCCGCCACGGTGATGGGATTTCAGCACTTCGACCCCAGCCTGAACATCGCGGGCGTTATCGTCAATCGCGTCAACAGCGAAACCCATTATCAGCTTCTCAAAGGCGCCATTGAACGCTACTGCGGGCTGCCGGTGCTCGGCTACGTACCGCGAGTGGAAGGGGTGGCGTTACCCGAACGCCATCTGGGGCTGGTTACCGCCCGCGAGTCGCTGGTGAACCAGCAGCCGTGGCGCGATTTTGCCCACATGCTGGCGCAAACCCTGGATATTGAAAGACTTCTTACCCTCAGCCAGCTCAGTTCATTACCCGCCGGGGAGTGGCCGCCGCTGCCGCGCCCTGATGCTGGCGCAGGCCTGACGCTGGCGCTGGCCGACGACGAAGCCTTCAACTTTTACTACCCGGATAACCTCACGCTGCTGGAGCGCTGCGGGGTGAATATCGTGCGCTTCAGCCCGCTGCACGATAGCGAGCTTCCTCCGTGCCAGATGATTTGGCTCGGCGGCGGCTATCCGGAAATTCACGCCGCCGCGCTGGCGGCCAATACGCCGATGCTGGCGCAGCTGCAGGAGGCGCACCGACGTGGCGTGGCGATTTACGCCGAATGCGGCGGTCTGATGTATATCGGCAGCACCCTTGAAGATGCCAGCGGTGAGATCTATCCGATGGCCAACCTTATTCCCGGCCATAGCAAAATGGGCAAACGGCTGACCCGCTTTGGCTACTGCGAGGCGCGGGCGATGCGGCAAACTCTGCTGGCGGCGCCCGGCGAAACCCTGCGCGGGCACGAGTTTCACTACTCGGATTTTACCCCCGAGTCCCCGGCGGTCCTGGCCTGCCGCAAAGTCCGCGACGGCATCACCCTTCAGCAGTGGTCGGGCGGCTGGCAGGTGGGCAACACGTTCGCCAGCTATCTGCACCTGCACTTTGCGCAGCGTCCCATGATGCTTAACCACTGGCTGGCTGCGGCAAGGAGCGCGCTATGACGCTGCTGGCCTGGGGCGTTGCCTGGCTCCTTGATTTTATTATCGGCGATCCGCAGAGCTGGCCGCACCCGGTGCGTTGGATTGGTAACCTGATCGCCGCCGTTCAGCGCGGCGTGCGCCGCTACTGTCACAGCGATGTGGCCCTGCGCCTCGGCGGCGCGGTGATGTGGCTGGTGGTGGTCGGGCTGACGTGGGGCGTCTCCTGGGGCGTGCTGACCCTGGCGCAGGCGGTCCATCCGTGGCTTGGCTGGCTGGTTGAAGTATGGATGATTTTCACCGTGCTGGCCGGACGCTGTCTGGCGCAGTCGGCGCGGGACGTAGAGCATCCGCTGCGCGCGGGCGATCTGGCGGAGAGCCGTATCAAACTCTCCTGGATTGTCGGGCGCGATACGTCGCAGCTTGAAGCGCGGCAGATTAACCGCGCGGTGGTGGAGACGGTGGCGGAGAACACCGTCGACGGCATTATCGCGCCGCTCTTCTTTCTGCTGCTGGGCGGCGCGCCGCTGGCGATGGCCTATAAAGCGGTCAATACCCTGGACTCGATGGTTGGCTATAAGCACGAAAAATATCGCGCGATCGGCATGGTCAGCGCCCGCCTCGATGATGTCGCCAACTTTATCCCCGCGCGCCTGAGCTGGCTGCTTATTAGCCTCGCCGCTCTCCTCTGCGGTGAAGCGGGCGGGCGCGCGCTGCGCATCGGCTGGCGCGACCGCTACAACCACAGCAGCCCGAACTGCGGCTGGTCGGAAGCGGCGGTCGCCGGGGCGCTCGGCATCCGGCTTGGCGGCCCTAACGATTATTTTGGTCAGCGCGTGGAGAAGCCGTGGATCGGCGACGCGACGCGCGATATTTCCGTAGACGATATTCCCCGAACGATTCGACTGATGTGGGTGTCTTCGACCCTGGCGCTGGCGCTGTTTATGGCGGTCCGGTACTGGCTGGTCGGCGCAGCCTGAGGACAAATGAATGCACTATATCCAGCAACCGCAGGCGATTGAGGCGAAAAGCTTCGACATTATTGGCGACATTATTGCGCAGACCCGCCCGGACTACCGCTTTGCCAGCCCGCTGCACGAAGCCATTATCAAGCGGGTGATCCACACCACCGCCGATTTTGACTGGCTGGATATTCTGTGGTTTTCGCCCGACGTTCTTCCGCGCTTGAGCGCCGCCCTGAGCCAGCCCTGCACGCTTTATACCGATACCACCATGGCGCTCTCCGGGATCAATAAAACCCTGCTGGCGAAATTCGGCGGCGAGTGCCGCTGCTATATCAGCGATCCGCGGGTGGTGGCGGAGGCCAAGGCGCAGGGGATGACCCGCTCGATGGCGGCGGTCGATATCGCGGTCGCCGAAGAGGGCGAGAAGGTGTTTGTTTTCGGCAATGCGCCCACCGCGCTGTTTCGTTTGCTGGAGCATGACGTCGCGGTCAACGGCGTGATTGGCGTGCCGGTCGGTTTTGTCGGCGCGGCGGAGTCGAAAGAAGCCCTGACGCAGAGTGGCCTGCCGGGTATCGCCGCGCTGGGTCGTAAAGGCGGCAGCAACGTCGCCGCCGCCATCGTCAACGCCATTTTGTACCACTTACAGGGGGCGCGATGAGCGAGCAATCCTTTGACACCCCGGTGTGGCATAACGGCAAGGCGCTGCGCAAAGGCTATACCACCGGATCCTGCGCGACGGCGGCAGCCAAGGTCGCAGCGCTGATGGTGATGCGCCAGCATCTGATTCATCAGGTCTCCATTGTTACCCCTTCCGGCGTCACCCTGTGCCTTAACGTCGAGTCGCCGCACGTCGAAGGGCAGCAGGCGATCGCCGCCATTCGTAAAGACGGCGGCGACGATGTTGACGCCACCCACGGGATGCTGATTTTTGCCCGCGTGACGCTCGACGATTCCGGCGAGATTACCCTGCGCGGCGGCGAAGGCGTCGGCACGGTCACCCGCAAAGGCATCGGCCTGCCCATCGGCAGCCCGGCGATTAACCGCACTCCGCGCCATACCATTGAGTCGGCGGTGCGCGAAGCGATAGGCCCGTCGCGCGGGGCCGAAGTCGAGATTTTCGCCCCGGAAGGCGAGGCGCGGGCGCAGAAAACCTATAACTCGCGGCTCGGGATCCTGGGCGGCATCTCGATTATCGGTACCACCGGTATCGTGACGCCGATGTCGGAGGAGAGCTGGAAGCGTTCGCTGTCGCTGGAGCTGGAAATTAAGCGCGCGGCGGGGCTGGAGCGAGTGGTGCTGGTGCCGGGCAACCACGGCGAGCGCTTCGTCCGCGAGCAGATGGGCATCGATTCGCAGGTGGTGGTCACCATGAGCAACTTCGTCGGCTACATGATTGAAGAGGCCGTGCGCCTCGGGTTCCGCCAGATTGTGCTGATCGGCCACCCTGGCAAGCTGATTAAAGTCGCCGCCGGGATCTTCCACACCCACAGCCATATCGCCGATGCGCGGATGGAAACCCTGGTCGCGCATCTGGCGCTGCTGGGCGCGCCGCTGGCGCTTTTGCAGTTGGTGAGCGAATGCGATACCACCGAAGCGGCGATGGAGCACATCGACGCGTACGGTTTTCAGCATATCTATCACCATCTTGCCGAACGCATCTGCCTGCGGGTGATGCAGATGCTGCGCTTTACCAAAGCGCCGCCCGTCTGCGACGCCATCATGTTCTCCTTTGATAACAAGGTCCTCGGCAGCAATCGGCCGATCGCCGAGATTGCGCGGGAGATGTCATGTTAACGGTGGTTGGCATGGGCCCGTCGGGCCTGCATCTGATGACGCCGGCGGCGCGGGACGCGGTCGCCAGTGCGGACGCGCTGGTGGGCGGCAAGCGGCATCTGCAGCAGTTCCCTGAGTTTGACGGCGAACGGTTTGCGCTGGGGGCCAATATCGCCGAACTGCTGGTCTGGCTCGGCGAGCGTGACGCGCAGAAGGTGGTGGTGCTGGCCTCCGGCGACCCGCTCTTTTACGGCATCGGTACGCGGCTGATAGCCCACTTTGGCATCGATCGCGTGCGCATTATTCCCGGCATCAGCGCGGTGCAGTATCTCTGCGCGAAGGCCGGTATCGATATGAACGATATCTGGCTGACCAGCAGCCACGGGCGAGACGTCTGTTTTGATGAGCTGGCGCGCCAGCGCAAGGTGGCGATGGTGACCGACGGGCGCTGCGGGCCGCGGGAAATCGCCGCCCAGCTGGCGGCGCGGGGAAAAGGGTATCGCTGGATGGTGATTGGCGAAAATCTGGCGATGGATAACGAGCGGATCCGCTGGCTACCGGTCAGTGAGGTCGACGGTGAATATGAGATGAACGCGGTGGTGATCCTCGATGAAAGATGAGCTTTTTCTGCGCGGCGAGAAGGTGCCGATGACCAAAGAGGCGGTTCGCGCGCTGGCGCTGGCCAAACTTGAACTGCACCGGGCAAGCCACCTGATTGATATCGGCGCCGGTACCGGCAGCGTGTCAATTGAGGCGGCGCTGCAGTATCCCTCGCTGCAGGTGACGGCGGTCGAACGCAACCCCGCGGCCCTGCAGCTGCTGGACGAAAACCGCCAGCATTTCGCCTGCGGCAACATTGAGATCCTGCCCGGCGAAGCGCCGATGGTGATCACCGAACGCGCCGATGCCATTTTTATGGGCGGCAGCGGCGGCCGCCTCGACGCGCTCATTGACTGGTCGTGGCAGCAGCTCTACCCCGGCGGTCGTCTGGTGATGACCTTTATCCTCCAGGAGAACCTGAACGCCGCTCTCGACTATCTGCGGCTGAAGGGAATCGAACAGGTTGATTGCCTGCAGCTGAACGTTTCAGCGCTGACAACGCTTGGCAGCGGCCACTATTTCAAACCGAATAATCCCGTTTTTGTTATCGCCTGTCAGAAGGAAGAAAACCATGGCTGAGACATTTGATCCCCGTAGTGTGTGGTTCGTTGGCGCAGGGCCGGGCGACCGTGAGCTGATTACCCTCAAGGGCTACCGCTTGCTCCAGCAGGCCCAGGTGGTGATCTACGCCGGGTCGCTGATAAACACCGAGCTGCTGGAGTATTGTCCGCCTGGCGCTGAGTGCCACGACAGCGCCGAACTGCATCTGGAGCAAATTCTCGACCTGATGGAAGCCGGGGTTAACGCCGGGAAAACGGTGGTGCGTTTACAGACCGGAGACGTGTCGCTGTACGGCTCGGTACGCGAGCAGGGCGAAGAGCTGACTAAACGCGGCATCGACTGGCAGGTGGTGCCGGGCGTCAGCGCGTTTCTGGGCGCCGCGGCGGAGCTGGGCGTCGAATACACCGTCCCGGAAGTCTCCCAGAGCCTGATTATTACCCGCCTCGAAGGGCGCACGCCGGTGCCGGAGCGCGAGCAGCTTGAGTCGTTTGCCAGCCACCAGACCTCGATGGCGATTTACCTCTCCGTGCAGCGTATTCATCGGGTAGCGGAGCGCCTGATTGAAGGCGGTTACCCGGCAACCACGCCGGTAGCGGTGATCTATAAAGCGACCTGGCCGGAAAGCCAGACCGTACGCGGCACCCTGGCGGATATCGGCGACAAGGTGCGCGAGGCGGGGATCCGCAAAACGGCGCTCATTCTGGTCGGGAATTTCCTGGGCTCTGAGTATCACTACTCAAAACTCTACGCGGCGGACTTTAGCCATGAATACCGTAAAGCCTGAATCAATCGCGCTTTTTTGCCTGACCCCAGGCGGCGTCCGGCTGGCGAAACGGCTGGCGGCGATGCTGCCGTTAACCTGTTTTACCAGCGAGAAGCTGCTGGAGGAGGGGTTTCTTCCCTTTGAAAACGGTTTTGCCAGCGCCGCGCGCGAGGCCTTCAGCAGCTATTCGGCGCTGATCTTCATCGGCGCCACCGGGATCGCGGTACGCGTGCTGGCCCCGCTGGTGAATGACAAGTTCAGCGACCCGGCGGTGGTGGTGATTGACGAGCGCGGCCAGCACGTTATTAGCCTGCTTTCCGGCCACGCGGGGGGCGCAAATGCCCTGAGCCGCTATCTGGCCGGGATGCTCGGCGCCGATCCGGTGATCACCACCGCCACCGACGTCAACGAGATGGCGGCGCTGGATACCCTGGCGTTCCAGCTTAATGCCCGAATGGTCGACTTCCGCGCGGCGGTGAAAACCGTCAACCAGATGTTGGTCAGCCATCAGCGCGTCGGCCTGTGGTGGGACGACGAGCTGGATGAAGACGTCAGCCGCTGCGACCGGCGTGGATTTATCACCGTGACCGATTTGCACCAGCTTCCTGAGCTGGACGCGCTGGTCTGCGTCACCCTGCGCAACGAACTGCCGGCGATCGCCGTGCCGCACTGGAAGCTGGTACCGCAGCGGGTGGTCGCCGGAATTGGCTGCCGTCGCGATACGCCATTCCCGCTGTTAGCGACGCTACTGGCGCGCCAGCTTGAGGCGCAGCGCCTCGATCCGCTGGCGCTGAAAGCCATCGGCAGCGTCACGCTGAAGAAGCACGAGCAGGGGCTGATTCAGCTGGCCTCCTGCTGCCGCGTGCCGTTTGAAACCTTTACCGCTGATGCGCTGCGCGAGCATGAGCATCACTTTCCCGCTTCATCGTTCGTCAGAAACACCGTCGGCGTGGGGAGCGTATCCGGCCCGGCGGCCTGGCTGCTGAGCCATGGGCAACTGTTGGGCGAAACCCTGCGCGAACAGGGCGTCACTATTACTTTGGGAGTTTCACACTGATGTTAAGCGTAATCGGAATCGGCCCTGGCTCGCAGTCAATGATGACCATGGAGGCCATTGAGGCGCTGCAGGCGGCGGAAATCGTCGTTGGCTATAAAACCTACACCCACCTGGTGAAAGCCTTTACCGGCGATAAGCAGGTGATCAAAACCGGGATGTGCAAAGAGATTGAACGCTGCCAGGCGGCGATTGAGCTGGCGCAGGCCGGGCATAACGTGGCGCTGATCAGCAGCGGCGATGCCGGTATTTACGGCATGGCCGGACTGGTGCTTGAGCTGGTCAGCAAGCAGAAGCTGGATGTGGAAGTTCGCCTGATCCCGGGGATGACTGCCAGCATCGCCGCCGCCTCGCTGCTGGGCGCGCCGCTGATGCACGACTTCTGCCATATCAGCCTCAGCGACCTGCTGACCCCGTGGCCGGTGATTGAAAAGCGCATTGTCGCCGCCGGGGAAGCCGACTTCGTGATCTGTTTTTACAACCCGCGCAGCCGCGGCCGCGAAGGGCATCTGGCGCGCGCTTTTGAGCTGCTGTCGGCCAGCAAAAGCGCGCAGACCCCGGTGGGGGTAGTGAAGTCCGCCGGACGTAAAAAGCAGGAGAAATGGCTGACCACCTTAGGGGAAATGGATTTTGAACCGGTCGATATGACCAGCCTGGTGATCGTCGGCAATAAAGCGACCTATATCCAGGATGGCCTGATGATCACCCCGCGGGGCTACGTGCTGTGAGTGAGGTGCTGGTGATCGGCGGAACCAGCGACGCGCGGGCGCTGTGCCAGCAGCTTGACGCGGCGCAGGTTCGCTACACCCTGTCGGTGGCGACACCGACCGGCCAGCAGCTGGCGGGCGATATTCGCGGGCGGGTGCGCTGCGGGCGTCTTGAGCCGGAGGAGATGATCGCCTGGCTGAAGGCCAACCGGACCCGCTGGGTGATCGATGCTTCGCACCCCTACGCCGAAGCGGTAAGCCGCAATATCGTCCGGGCCTGTGAAACCGCCGGCGTGCTGCTGAGCCGCTATCAGCGCCCTGAACAGCTGAGCGGCCTGACGCATCCGCTGCTCTATACCGTGGAGAGCATTGAACAGGCCTGCGAGGTCGCGCGGCGCTTCGGTCCGCGCGTGCTGCTCACCACGGGCAGCAAAGATCTGGCGCGCTGGCGGGCGGGATTAGGCGAAAAAACGCTGCTGGCCCGGGTGTTGCCGGTAGCCGATGTCATCGCGCAGTGCGCCGCGCTGGGGTTCGGCGTTGGCGAGATCTTCGCCCTGTGTGGGCCGTTCAGCGCCGAGTTCAACGCCGCTTTCTACCGCCAGTGCCGGGCCGATGTGGTGATCACCAAGGCCTCCGGCGCCGAGGGCGGCTATCAGGAAAAAGTACAACCCTGTCTGGATGCCGGTATCCCCTGCATCGTGATTACGCGCCCGGCGCCGCTGGTGACCGGTGAAGAATTACTGGAAAGTCAGGCTGCCTTTGCCCGGCGCTTAGCGCGCTGGCTGGCCGCTGCTTAAGGAGTCAGAAATGAAAAAAGCGCTTCTGGTGGTCAGTTTTGGCACCAGCTATCCCGACACCTGTGAAAAAAACATCGTCGCCTGCGAGCGCGAGCTGGCGGCCAGCTGCCCGGACCGCGACACGTTTCGCGCCTTTACCTCCGGGATGATTATCCGCAAGCTCAAACAGCGCGACGGCATTGAGATTGATACCCCGCTGCAGGCGTTGCAGAAGCTGGCCGAGCAGGGCTACCAGGATGTGGCGATTCAGTCGCTGCACATTATCAACGGCGATGAGTATGAAAAGATCGTCCGCGAAGTGCAAAGCCTGCGCCCGCTGTTCCTCCGCCTGACGCTGGGGGCGCCGCTGCTGAGCAGCCATAACGATTACGTCCAGCTGATGCAGGCGCTGCGCCAGCAGATGCCGCCGCTTGCCGCCGATGAAACGGTAGTTTTTATGGGACACGGCGCCAGCCATCACGCTTTCGCCGCCTACGCCTGCCTGGACCATATGATGACGGCGAAGGGGTTTCCGGCGCGGGTCGGCGCGGTCGAGAGCTATCCGGAGGTCGATATTCTTATCGACAGCCTGCGCCAGCAGGGGGTGAAGGGCGTGCACCTGATGCCGCTGATGCTGGTGGCCGGCGATCACGCCATTAACGATATGGCCTCGGACGAAGAGGATTCCTGGAAAACGCTGTTCAACGCCGCCGGTATCACGGCGACGCCGTGGCTGAACGGACTGGGAGAGAATCCGGCGGTGCGCGCGATGTTTGTCGCCCACCTGCGGCAGGCGCTGAGCCTGGCGATGGAGGAGGCGGCATGAGCGGCAAACTGTACGCCCTGAGCACCGGCCCCGGCGCCGCCGATCTGATCACCGTGCGCGCGGCGCGGGTGCTGGGCACGCTGGACATTCTCTACGCGCCCGCCGGACGTAAAGGCGGCGACAGCCTCGCGTTCTCCATCGTGCGCGAATATATCGGCGAACAGACCGAAGTGCGCTGCTGCCATTTCCCGATGAGCGCCGACAGCGCGGAAAAAGAGGCGGTGTGGGACGAGGTCGCCGCCGCGCTGGTTCAGGAAGTGGAAGCGGGCAAGCAGGTCGGGTTTATTACCCTTGGCGACGCCATGCTGTTTAGCACCTGGGTGTTCTTACTCCAGCGCATCGGCTGCCCGGAGTGGCTGGAGATTGTGCCCGGCGTCACCTCTTTCGCCGCCATTGCCGCGCGTTCAAAAACGCCGCTGGCCATGGAACAGCAGTCGCTGGCGGTGATCTCCTGCACCGCGCCGGAAACGGAAATCGAGCAGGCGCTGCGCCAGCATGAAAGCCTGGTGCTGATGAAAGTCTACGGGCGCTTTCCCCGCATCAAAGCGCTGCTGGCGAAAAACGGCCTGCTGGATGCCGCGCTGATGATGTCCGAAGCCACGCTGCCGGGCGAGCAGTGCTGGCGTCATTTGACTGAAGTCAGCGACGACCAGCCGCTGCCCTATTTCTCGACCATTCTGGTCAACAAACAGTGGGAGTATGCAGAATGAAACTTGAACAACAGCTAAAACAGCTGTCTTTCAGCGGCTTAGCTGCGGCGCTATTGCTGATAGTGGTGCCCGAAAAGGCTTTCGCGATGCACATCATGGAGGGGTTTTTACCGCCGATGTGGGCCCTGGCGTGGTGGCTGCTGTTTTTACCCTGCCTGTGGTACGGGCTGGTTCGCCTGCGCCGTATCGTGCAGGAAGATAATAACCAGAAGGTGCTGCTGGCGCTGTGCGGGGCGTTTATTTTTGTCCTCTCGGCGCTGAAAATTCCTTCCGTCACCGGCAGCTGTTCGCACCCGACCGGCGTCGGCCTGGCGGTGATTCTCTTCGGGCCGGGCGTGGTGGCGATCCTTGGGGCCATCGTGCTGCTGTTCCAGGCGCTGCTGCTGGCGCACGGCGGGCTGACGACGCTCGGCGCGAACGGCATGTCGATGGCGGTCATCGGGCCGGTGGTCGGCTATATGGTATGGAAAATGGCCTGCCGCGCGGGCATTCGTCGCGATGTCGGGGTGTTTCTCTGCGCCATGCTGGCGGATCTGGTGACCTACTTTGTCACCTCGGTCCAGCTCGGCGTGGCCTTCCCGGATCCGACTGCCGGCGCGACCGGCTCGATCGTCAAGTTTATGGGGATCTTCTGCCTGACCCAGATCCCGATCGCCATTGCTGAAGGGCTGTTAACCGTCATGATCTACGACCAGTTGACCAAACGTCAGCTAATTACCGCACAGGGGCATTAACATGAAAAAGACGCTGATATTGTTAGCCATGGTGGTGGCGCTGGTGATCCTGCCGTTCTTTGTCGATCACGGCGGCGAGTTTGGCGGCTCGGACGGCGAGGCGGAGAGCCAGATTCAGGTGGTCGCGCCGCATTATGAGCCGTGGTTCCAGCCGCTGTATGAACCGGCAAGCGGGGAGATTGAGAGCCTGCTGTTTACGCTCCAGGGCTCTCTTGGCGCGGCGGTGATATTCTATATTCTGGGCTACAGCAAAGGCAGACAGCGCCGTGATGACCGGGTTTGACCGACTCAGCTACCAGAGCCGCTGGTTTCACGTCGCGCCGGAGCGCAAGTTCCTGTTCTGGCTGCTGCTGATGGGGCTGGCCTTTACCCTGCCACCGCTGGGGCAGGGTATCGAAATGGCGCTGATTGCCGCCTTAACCTGCTGGCTGCTGCGGGTCTCGCCGTGGCGCTGGTGCCGCTGGATGGCGCTGCCGTTTGGCTTCCTGCTGATCGGGGTGTTGACCATTCTGTTTAGCGTCAGCCGCGATCCGCAGGATCTGCTGGTGAGCCTGCCGCTGGGCGGCGTCCGGCTGGGCATCACATCGGAGGGGCTGACGACCGCCAATCAGACCTTCTGGCGCAGCCTGGCGGCGCTGGCGTCCACCTTCTGGCTGGTGCTGAATCTGCCGTTCCCGCAGCTTATTGTGCTGCTCAAGCGTGGGCGGGTGCCGCGGCTGCTGACCGAGCAAATCCTGCTGACCTGGCGCTTTATTTTTATTCTGTTAGACGAAGCGCTGGCGATTCACCGTGCGCAAACATTACGTTTTGGCTACCGTAGCGTGCCGAAGGGCTATCGTTCGCTGGCCATGCTGGTAGGACTGCTGTTTACCCGGGTGATGATCCGCTACCAGCAGATGAGCACCACGCTGGATATCAAACTGTATCAGGGTGATTTTCACCTCTAAGGATAAGTATGCTTGCCACGACCGATCTCTGGTTTCGCTATCAGGACGAGCCGGTGCTGAAGGGGCTGACGCTGGATTTTTCCCATCACGCGGTGACCGGACTGGTGGGGGCGAACGGCTGCGGAAAATCGACGCTGTTTATGAATCTGAGCGGTCTGCTGCGCCCGCAGAGCGGGGCGGTGCAGTGGCAAGGAAAACCGCTGGACTACAGCAAGCGCGGCCTGCTGGCGCTGCGCCAGCAGGTGGCGACCGTTTTTCAGGACCCGGACCAGCAAATCTTCTATACCGATATCGACAGCGATATTGCCTTTAGCCTGCGTAACCTGGGGGTTGCGGAAGAGGAAATCGCCCGGCGGGTGGACGATGCGCTGACTCTCGTCGATGCCCAGGGGTTTCGTCACCAGCCGATTCAGTGCCTGAGCCACGGGCAGAAAAAGCGCGTGGCGATAGCCGGGGCGCTGGTGCTGCAGGCGCGCTACTTACTGCTCGACGAGCCGACGGCGGGGCTCGATCCCTCGGGGCGCGCGCAGATGATCGACATCATTAAGCGCATTGCCGATCGGGGCAACCACGTGGCGATCTCCAGCCACGATATCGATCTGATCTATGAAGTTAGCGATGCGGTTTACGTGTTACGCCGCGGCGAAGTGCTGGCGCACGGCGAACCCGGCGAGGTGTTTGCCCGCAGCGAACTGATGGCCCAGGCCGGGCTTACCCAGCCGTGGCTGGTGAAGCTGCACGCGCAGCTCGGGCTGCCGCTGTGTAAAACCGAAGAAGAATTTTTTACGCGGATGCGAAGCAACGCGATGAAGGAGGCGTCATGACGCTGGCAATTATGTTACAGGGCACCGCTTCTGACGTCGGTAAAAGCGTGCTGGTCGCGGGGCTGTG
Source organism: Klebsiella sp. M5al (assembly GCF_002090195.1). Taxonomy (NCBI): domain Bacteria; kingdom Pseudomonadati; phylum Pseudomonadota; class Gammaproteobacteria; order Enterobacterales; family Enterobacteriaceae; genus Klebsiella; species Klebsiella sp. M5al. The sequence goes on along the minus strand of NZ_CP020657.1, from coordinate 4,801,967 downwards.
CCGTATTTTTTATCAGGACGGTCAGCGCACCGCGCCGTTTAAATCGCAGAATATGGCGCTCAATTCCGGTATTACGCCGGATGGCAAAGAGATGGGCCGGGCGCAGATTTTCCAGGCCGAAGCGGCGGGGATTACGCCGGATGTGCGCATGAACCCGGTGCTGCTCAAGCCGACCAGCGACCGCAAAGCGCAGGTGGTGCTGATGGGCAAGGTGGCGACCGATATGGACGCGGTGAGCTATCACGAATATAAGCCGCGCCTGCGCGAACAGATCCTCTCGGTCTATAACAGCCTGGCCGCCGAACATGATGTGCTGGTGCTGGAAGGGGCGGGCAGCCCGGCAGAGATCAACCTGCGCGATCGCGACATCGTCAATATGGGCATGGCCGAGATGGCGCAGTGCCCGGTGATCCTCGTGGCGGATATCGATCGCGGCGGCGTATTCGCCTCTATCTACGGCACCCTCGCGCTGCTGCACGGCCACGAGCGCGCGCGGGTCAAGGGGGTGATTATCAACAAATTTCGCGGCGACGTGGCGCTGCTCTACTCCGGGATCGAGCAGATAGAAGCGCTCACCGGCGTCCCGGTGCTCGGCGTGATGCCGTGGCTGGACGTCGATCTCGAAGATGAGGACGGCGTGGCGCTGCAAAAAGGTAAATATCTGCGCACCGACAGGCGCGACATTGAGATTGCCGTGGTTCAGCTGCCGCACATCGCCAATTTTACCGATTTCAACGCGCTGGCGGCGCAGCCGGACGTCCGCGTCCGCTACGTTCGCCAGCCGCAGGAGCTGGCGGGCGTGGATATGATTATCCTGCCGGGCAGTAAAAACACGCTCGGCGATCTGCGCTGGCTGCGCGAAAGCGGTATGGCGCACGCGGTACTGCAGGCCCGGCGTCATGGCGTACCGGTGCAGGGGATCTGCGGCGGCTACCAGATGCTCGGCGAAACCATTATTGATGAGGTGGAGTCGGGGCTTGGCACGCAGCCGGGGCTGGGGTTGCTCAATACCGTCACCCACTTTGCGCAGCACAAAACCACGACCCAGGTGACGGCGACCCTGGCCCCAGGGCTGCCGGCGTGGCTGGCGGCAACGGCGGGGCTGGCCGTACGCGGCTATGAGATCCATATGGGCGAAACCGAGCTTCGCGACGGCTGCCGTTCGCTGATGCAACTCCATAAAAACGGGCTGAGCGTAGCGGACGGCGCGGTCAGCGATGACGGCCTGGCGTTTGGCACCTATCTGCACGGCCTGTTTGATAGCGATGAATTTACCCGCGCGCTGGTTAACGGCCTGCGCCAGCGTAAAGGGCTGGCGGCGCTGGATAGCGATTTCGAATATGCGCAGTATAAATCCCGCCAGTTCGATCTGCTGGCCGACGCGATGCGCCAGCATATCGATATCGAAAAAATCTACGCCATCATGCGCCAGCATCAGGAGCCCATATGCTGACTTTAGTCACCGGCGGGGCGCGCAGCGGTAAAAGCCGTCATGCCGAAGCGCTGATTGCCCATGCCCCGCAGGTACTGTACATCGCCACCTCGCAGATCTTTGATGACGAGATGGCGGCGAGGATCCAGCACCACCGCGACGGCAGGCCCGCACACTGGTGCACCGCCGAGCGCTGGCAGCAGCTTGATGAGCTGATAACGCCGGATATCGCCCCGCAAGAGGCGATTTTGCTGGAATGCATCACCACCATGGTGACCAACCTGCTGTTTGCGCTGGGCGGCGACAGCGCACCGGACGGCTGGGATTATGCGGCGATGGAACGGGCGATCGACGCCGAAATCGACGTCCTGATCGCCGCCTGCCAGCGCTGTCCGGCCCGCGTGGTGCTGGTGACCAACGAAGTGGGGATGGGGATTGTGCCGGAGAATCGTCTGGCCCGCCATTTCCGCGACATCGCCGGGCGCGTCAACCAGCGTCTTGCGGCGGCGGCGGACGACGTCTGGCTGGTGGTGTCGGGCATCGGTGTGAAAATCAAGTAAATCAGGCGCTCCGTACCGGGAGTTATTCTTCCTGCTGGCTCTGCCCTGAGCCAGCCAACATGACGAGAACCTCTATGCAAAGCTTAACCTCTCTACTGGGTGCGATCCCTGCGCCTGATGAAAACGCGATGGCGCGCGCCCGGCTTCATATTGACGGCCTGCTGAAGCCGCCCGGAAGCCTTGGACGCCTTGAAGATCTTGCCGTACAGCTGGCGGGCATGCCCGGCCTTGACGGCGTCCCGCAGGTGAAAAAGAAGGCGCTGCTGGTGATGTGCGCCGACCACGGCGTGTGGGACGAAGGGGTCGCCATCTCGCCGAAAGCGGTCACCGCGATTCAGGCGGCGAATATGACGCTAGGCAAAACCGGCGTTTGCGTACTGGCGGCGCAGGCGGGCGCGAAGGTGCACGTCATTGACGTCGGGATCGATGCCGAGCTTATTCCGGGCGTTATCAACATGCGCGTGGCGCGCGGCTGCGGCAATATCGCCGTCGGTCCGGCAATGCGCCGCGGCCAGGCGGAAGAGCTGCTGCTGGAGGTGATGCGCTATACCCGAGGGCTGGCGCAGGATGGCGTGACGCTGTTCGGCGTCGGGGAGCTCGGGATGGCGAATACCACCCCGGCGGCGGCGATTGTCAGCGTCCTGACCGGCAGCGATGCCCAGGAGGTGGTGGGGATTGGCGCTAATCTGCCGTTGGCGAAAGTCGCTAACAAAGTGGAGGTGGTGCGTCGGGCAATTGCCGTCAATCGACCCGACCCGAATGATGGCCTGGACGTGCTGGCGAAAGTGGGCGGTTTTGATTTATTGGGGATGACGGGCGTGATGCTGGGCGCGGCCTCCTGCGGCCTGCCGGTGGTGCTCGACGGCTTCCTCTCCTACGCGGCGGCGCTGGCGGCGTGCCGAATTGCGCCGGAAGTGAAACCCTATCTAATCCCGTCCCACTATTCGGCGGAGAAGGGCGCGCGTACGGCGCTGATGCATCTCGAACTGGAGCCCTACCTGAATATGGGGATGCGTCTGGGCGAAGGCAGCGGCGCGGCGCTGGCGATGCCGATCGTGGAAGCGGCCTGCGCGATGTACCACGAGATGGGCATGCTGGCGGCGAGCAATATTGTTTTGCCGAAGGGCTGAGAAAGGCATTAGGGAGCGGCGCTGCGCCGTTCCCTGAATCAGGCATAAGATTTTGCGGAGCGCAGAAACAAAAAAACACCCTTGAGGGTGTTTATGATGTTGGTTGCGGGGGCCGGATTTGAACCGACGACCTTCGGGTTATGAGCCCGACGAGCTACCAGGCTGCTCCACCCCGCGTCCGTCTTTACTCTTCATCGAGTAAACTTGCATCAGATTTTAATTGGTTGCGGGGGCCGGATTTGAACCGACGACCTTCGGGTTATGAGCCCGACGAGCTACCAGGCTGCTCCACCCCGCGTCCGTCATTACTCTTCCATCGAGTAACGTTACTTCTCTGATTTTAATTGGTTGCGGGGGCCAGATTTGAACTGACGACCTTCGGGTTATGAGCCCGACGAGCTACCAGGCTGCTCCACCCCGCGTCCGTGGAAGCGCACTATACTCCGCTAACGTTTTGATGCAACCCTTTTTGACAGAAATCGTCGATTTTGTAAAAAATGGTGCATACAGAAGCACTTCCCGCTTGTTTTTTGCGCAAAACTGCCTTTGCGGTGCCTAAGCGCATTTCATTAGCCCTGGCGGTTTGTTATCTTCATCACGCACCCAGGCTTAGCAGCATAAAGAAGAGATACCATGAAAGGACGTTGGGCAAAATATGCAGTAACAGGCGCGATGCTGGCAATGCTGGCCGCCTGTTCCTCAAAACCGACCGATCGCGGTCAGCAGTATAATGAAGGTAAACTCACCCAGCCGTTTTCACTGGTTAACCAACCTGATGCGGTCGGCTCGCCGATTAACGCCGGCGACTTCTCCGAGCAGGTGAGGCAGATTCGTAGCGCCTCTCCGCGTCTCTATACCAGCCAGAGCAACGTCTACAATGCGATTCAGGAGTGGCTGCGTTCCGGCGGCGACACCCGCACGCTGAGCCAGTTTGGTATCGACGCCTGGCAGATGCAGGGGACGGATAACTACGGTAACGTTCAGTTTACCGGCTACTACACGCCGGTGGTGCAGGCGCGTCATACTCGCCAGGGCGAGTTCCAGTACCCGATTTACCGGATGCCGCCGAAGCGCGGCAAGCTGCCGTCCCGCGCCAGCATCTACGCCGGCGCTCTGAGCGACAACTACATCCTGGCCTACAGCAACTCGCTGATGGATAACTTCATCATGGACGTGCAGGGCAGCGGCTACATTGACTTTGGCGACGGTTCGCCGCTGAACTTCTTCAGCTATGCCGGGAAAAACGGCTGGCCCTATTACAGCATCGGTAAAGTGCTGATCGACCGCGGCGAAGTGAAGCGCGAAGATATGTCGATGCAGGCGATCCGCGAATGGGGCGAAAAGCACAGCGAGGCGGAAGTCCGAGAACTGCTGGAGCAGAACCCGTCGTTCGTCTTCTTTAAACCGCAGTCCTTCGCGCCGGTGAAAGGCGCCAGCGCGGTGCCGCTGATTGGCCGCGCGTCGGTGGCCTCCGACCGTTCCATTGTTCCTGCTGGCACCACGCTGCTGGCGGAAGTGCCGCTGCTGGACAATAACGGTAAGTTCAACGGCCAGTACGAGCTGCGTTTAATGGTGGCCCTTGACGTTGGCGGCGCGATTAAAGGCCAGCACTTCGATATTTACCAGGGCATTGGTCCGGATGCCGGACACCGTGCCGGCTGGTATAACCACTATGGCCGCGTATGGGTGCTGAAAAACGCGCCGGGCGCGGGCAACGTCTTTAGCGGCTAGTACTCATGTTCTTTTCCCCGGTCGCGCTGCGCTTACCGGGGCTACGGTAGCCCGGGTAAGGCGCTTGCGCCGCGGCCCGGGAATATCCACTTATTCTGAGGTTTTATGTCTGTTGTAATCAGCGATGCCTGGCGCCAGCGTTTTGGCGGCACGGCGCGTTTATATGGTGAAAAGGCGCTGCAATGTTTTGCCGACGCGCACGTCTGCGTGGTCGGCATCGGCGGCGTGGGCTCCTGGGCGGCGGAAGCGCTGGCGAGAACCGGGATTGGCGCGATTACCCTTATCGATATGGATGACGTCTGCGTGACCAACACCAACCGTCAGATCCACGCGCTTGGCGGTAACGTTGGCCTGGCGAAAGCCGAGGTGATGGCGGAGCGCATTCGCCTGATCAACCCCGAGTGCCGGGTCACGGTGGTGGACGATTTCGTCACCCCGGAAAACGTCGCCGAGTATCTTGGCGTTGGCTTTAGCTACGTGATTGACGCCATCGACAGCGTGCGCCCGAAAGCGGCGCTAATCGCTTACTGTCGTCGCCATAAGGTTCCGCTGGTGACCACCGGCGGCGCGGGCGGGCAAATCGATCCGACGCAAATTCAGGTCGCCGATCTGGCGAAAACCATCCAGGATCCGCTGGCGGCAAAGCTGCGCGAGCGTTTGAAGAGCCAGTTCGGGGTGGTGAAGAACAGCAAAGGTAAGCTCGGCGTGGATTGCGTGTTTTCCACCGAAGCGCTGGTTTATCCGCAGGCGGACGGCAGCGTGTGCGCGATGAAAAGCACCGCTGAGGGGCCGAAGCGAATGGATTGCGCATCCGGCTTTGGCGCCGCGACGATGGTAACCGCGACCTTTGGTTTTGTCGCCGTCTCCCACGCGCTGAAGAAAATGCTGGCGAAGGCGGAGCGGCTGACGGCGTAGGCCCTCATTGCGGCAAGACGGTAGCCCGGACAGGTGCGCAGCACCGCCTCCGGGATTGTTCACGGGCGCCATCGCAAAAATGTCTTTCCGCAGCAGGCGCTTTCCCCGGAGGCGGCGCGTTGCGCCTGTCCGGGCTACTTCAAAGAGCGTAAACCTCGCGGGCGGCGGCGAGCACCGCTTCGCTCAGGGCGTTGAGTCCCTGACTGCGCGAGGCGCTCAGCTGGCCGCGCAGCCCCAGCGCATCAAACAGCGCCAGCGGATCCTGCGCCAGCAGCTCGGCGGCGCTTTTACCTTCAACGGCGGCCAACAGCACCGCCAGCATGCCGCGCACGATACGGCCTTCGCTATCGCCGAAGAAATGCAGCTTGCCCTCGGCATCAACGGAATATCCCAGCCAGACGCGGTTTTCACACCCGGCAATCTCTTTGGCTCGCGCTTTCAGGTCGTCCGGCAGCGCGGGAAGCTGCTTGCCCAGTAAAATCAGCTGACGGTATTTATCCTCCCACTGGCTGAGCGGGGTAAACGTCTGGCGTAAAGTCTCTTCGGTGATGCGGGTTCCAAAAGGGTGAGAAGTCGTCATTAGTCCACCAGAATTTCCAGAGCGCGGTCAACGGCGTGCACCAGCGCGTAAACATCGTCTTGCGTATTATAAGGCGCGAAGGAGGCCCGCAGAGTGCCGCTGACGCCAAGCGCCGCCAGCAGTGGTTGAGCGCAGTGCTGACCGGCGCGCAGCGCGATACCCGATTCCGCCAGCAGCGTCACCATATCGCTATGGTGAACGCCGTCAAAATCAAACGCCAGCAGGCTGGCATCCTGACAGCGGAACGAGCGAAAGCCCGGACGTTTCGCCAGCTCGTCTTCCGCCAGCGTGGCCAGGCCGCGGCACCAGTTTTCCGCCTGCGCGATATCCGTCTCCTCCAGCCACTCCAGCGCCGCGCTCAGGCCAATCACCCCGGCGATATTTGGCGTCCCGGCCTCGAAGCGCCAGGGGACGGGCTGGGTTTTGAAGCCGTCGAAGGTGACTTCGGTAATCATTTTTCCCCCGCCGAACCACGGCGACATCTCCGCCAGCCGTTCGCGTTTGCCATACAGCGCGCCGATGCCGGTCGGCCCGTAGAGCTTATGGCCGGAAAAAGCATAAAAGTCGATATCCAGCGCCTGGACGTCCGCCGGGAAATGCACCGCCCCCTGCGCGCCGTCGACCATCACCACCATCCCGGCAGCGTGGGCCTGGCGAATCGCCAGCGCCAGGTCCGGGCAGCCGCCGGTGACGTTGGACATCTGGCCAATCGCCAGCACCCGGCTGCGCGGCGTGATGAGCGCGCCAAGCGCCGCCACGTCCGGCAGACGGTTGCCCGCCAGCGGCAGCTTCACCACCCGCGCGCCGGTTTGCTCTGCAACCATTAACCACGGCACCAGGTTGGCGTGATGCTCCGCTTCGCTGACGATAATCTCATCGCCGGGTTTCAGCCGCGGGCGCACGTAGCTCTGCGCCACCATATTAATGGCTTCGGTGGTGCCGCGCGTCCAGACGATATCTTCGCCGGATGGGGCATTAAGCAGCGCCGCCACGCGTTCGCGCGCGTTTTCATAGCGTTCGGTTAGCTGCCGGGCGGCGGCGAACTGGCTGCGGTGGACGTTGCCGGCGCTGAGGCGATAGAACTGGTCGCTGGCCTCAATGACCGCCAGCGGTTTGAGCGTTGTCGCGGCGCTATCAAGATAGACGCCGGCGTCGGCCAGCGCCGGGAACTGGGCGCGAAATTGGACGGGGTTGAATGCGTTCATGAGATTCCTCGTATCGATACCAGGATCGTCGCGCAAATCGGCGGGTGATACAAGGTTTGTGCTAACGACTGGAATTTTCTGAATATGACTTCGGGGGGGTAAAAGATGGTTATGCTGAATAGTGTTGGATTTGCGTTTTAACCTGGTACAGAACGAATCATAAACAGTATAAATAGTCGAAAGGAGAGAAAGATGAAAATGAATAAGACTGCCGCAATTATTTCTGCCTGTGTGCTGACCCTCGGCCTGAGCGCCTGCTCCTCTAACTACGTGATGCATACCAACGATGGGCGCACCATCGTGACCGACGGCAAACCGCAAACGGATAATGATACTGGCATGATTTCGTACAAAGATGCCTGGGGTAACAAGCAGCAGATCAACCGTTCTGATGTAAAACAGCTGGGAGAGCTGGATAAGTAATTGGTTTTTAGCAGGCAAAAAAAAGCACCGCGCAGTGCGGTGCTACATTAAATCACTATGGACAGACAGGGTAAATGTACAGGAAGTGAAAAGGGGTAGCTTCGCTACCATGGTCCGCAAACCCGGACCAATTGCAAACACAACAACACAACATCACAACCGTAAGCCAAAAGCTTGTTGGAACACGCATTCCAAAAAAAGCTCTTCGTTCCGGCTCAGGAAGTGCCGCCACTATAGGTATTTGCTGGTAGAAGCTCAACGGACAAATTATAATAGCTCAGATAAAAAAAACTAATAGGTTAACTATTGTTTCCTGTTTGTTAAATTGCCTTAACATCTAAGCCAGAATAACTATGTCCAAGCGTTTGCCACCTCTGAATGCATTACGTGTTTTTGATGCTGCCGCCCGTCATCTTAGCTTCACTCGCGCCGCCGATGAGCTTTTTGTGACGCAGGCCGCAGTCAGCCACCAAATCAAGTCCCTGGAGGATTTCCTCGGCCTCAAGCTGTTCCGTCGACGCAATCGTTCTCTTCTTTTGACAGAGGAGGGGCAGAGCTATTTTCAGGATATTAAAGAGATTTTCTCGCAGCTCACCGAGGCGACCCGCAAGCTTCAGGCGCGAAGCGCAAAAGGGGCCTTAACCGTCAGTATGCTCCCCAGTTTTGCCATTCAGTGGCTGGTGCCGAGACTCACAAGCTTTAACTCAGCTTATCCGGGAATCGACGTCAGAATCCAGGCCGTGGACCGTCAGGAAGATAAGCTGGCCGACGATGTCGACGTGGCGATTTTTTACGGCCGCGGCAACTGGCCGGGGCTGCGGGTGGAAAAACTGTACGCCGAATATCTGCTCCCGGTGTGTTCCCCGCTGTTGCTCACCGGTGATAAAGCGTTGAAAACGCCTGCCGATCTGGCGCAACATACCCTGCTGCACGACGCTTCCCGCCGCGACTGGCAAACTTATACCCGTCAGTTGGGTCTAAACCATATCAATGTTCAACAGGGACCTATCTTTAGCCACAGCGCAATGGTGCTGCAGGCGGCAATCCATGGACAGGGGGTTGCGCTGGCCAACAATGTGATGGCGCAGTCCGAGATTGAGGCAGGCCGTTTGGTCTGTCCGTTTAATGATGTTCTGGTCAGTAAGAATGCGTTTTATCTCGTTTGTCATGACAGTCAGGCAGAACTGGGTAAAATAGCCGCCTTCCGCCAGTGGATTCTGGCAAAAGCGGCTAATGAACAAGAAAAATTTCGCTTTCGTTATGAACAATAAATCATCGTAGGGTAAACACATGACCAGCCGTTTTATGCTGATTTTCGCCGCGATAAGCGGTTTTATCTTTGTGGCTTTGGGCGCTTTTGGCGCGCACGTTTTAAGTAAAACGATGGGCGTTGCGGAAATGGGCTGGATCCACACCGGCCTGCAGTATCAGGCATTCCATACGCTGGCGATCTTTGGCCTGGCGGTGGCGATGCAGCGCCGCATCAGCATCTGGTTTTACTGGAGCAGCGTCTTTATGGCGCTCGGTACCGTTCTTTTTAGCGGCAGCCTCTACTGTCTGGCGCTCTCGCATTTACGCCTGTGGGCGTTCGTTACGCCGGTCGGGGGCGTCTGCTTCCTCGCCGGTTGGGTATTAATGTTAATTGGTGCAATTCGTCTGAAACGTAAGGGCGTTGTTCATGAATAAAGTTGTCCTCTATTGTCGCCCTGGGTTTGAGAAAGAGTGCGCAGCAGAAATTACCGATAAGGCCTCGCGCCTTGAGGTGTTTGGTTTTGCCCGAGTCAAAGACGACTCCGGCTATGTGATTTTTGAGTGCTATCAGGCCGAAGACGGCGAAAAGCTGGTGCGCGAACTGCCGTTCAGCTCGCTGGTGTTTGCCCGCCAGATGTTTGTGGTTGGCGAACTGCTGCGTGACCTGCCGCCGGAAGACCGGATTTCCCCGATCGTCGGTATGCTGCAGGGCGTGGTGGAGAAGGGCGGCGAGCTGCGCGTGGAAGTGGCCGATACCAACGAAAGCAAAGAGCTGATGAAGTTCTGCCGCAAGTTTACGGTACCGCTGCGCGCGGCGCTGCGCGAGGCGGGCGTGCTGACCAACTATGAAACGCCAAAACGTCCGGTGGTCCACGTATTCTTTATCGCGCCGGGCTGCTGCTACACCGGCTATTCGTTGTCTAACAACAACTCGCCGTTCTATATGGGCATTCCGCGCCTCAAGTTCCCGTCCGATGCGCCAAGCCGTTCGACTCTCAAGCTGGAAGAGGCGTTTCACGTCTTTATCCCGGCGGATGAGTGGGATGAGCGCCTGGCGAACGGTATGTACGCGGTGGATCTCGGCGCCTGCCCCGGCGGCTGGACCTATCAGCTGGTGAAACGCAATATGTGGGTCTCCTCGGTGGATAACGGTCCAATGGCGCAAAGCCTGATGGATACCGGGCAGGTGACCTGGCTGCGTGAAGACGGCTTCAAGTATCGCCCGACGCGCAGCAACATCTCGTGGATGGTGTGCGATATGGTGGAGAAGCCGGCGAAAGTGGCGGCGCTGATGGCGCAGTGGCTGGTGAACGGCTGGTGCCGCGAAACCATCTTTAACCTGAAGCTGCCGATGAAAAAACGCTACGAAGAGCTATCGCGCAACCTGGCCTATATCCAGGAACAGCTCGACGAGCACGGTATCAACGCGCAGATCCAGGCACGCCAGCTGTATCACGATCGCGAAGAGGTAACGGTTCACGTTCGCCGCCTGTGGGCTGCCGTCGGCGGTCGCCGCGACGAACGCTAGTTTGCCCGCTTTTGTAGGCCGGATAAGGTGTTAAGCCGCTATCCGGCGCTGCAAATAGCCGTTATGACTGCGACACGTCCGAAACAATATGCGTCACATCATCCAGATGGCCGATCCGCGCCTCTCCTGAGCGATTAAACTTGCTCTTATCAATCAGCAATAACGATTGCGACGCCCGCTTAAGCAGCAGCGATTTGAACTCGGCGTTCACCGTGTTTGAGTCCCAGAGCGCGCCCTCGCTGTCGATGCCTTCGCAGGAAAAAATGAACAGGTCGATCTCCAGCGCTTTGAGCTGCGAGATAAGCGACGCGCTGACGTAGCAGCCATATTTTCGCTGGAGCGTACCGCCGGAGCAGGTGAGCTGAATATTCTCGCGCTTGCTCAGCTCCTGGCAAATCGGCTGGCTGTTGGTAAAGACGTGAAGGTCGATATCGGGCAGCTGGCGGGCCAGATACCAGCAGGTGGAGCTGGCGTCGAGGGCGATCGTCATTCCAGCTTCTATCCACGCAAGGGCTTCGCGGGCGATATCCGCTTTGTGCGCGTAGTGGCTTTTCAGACGGATATGAAAAGGATCGCCGCTGTCCCGGCTTTGCCGGTGAATGACTTTTGCCCGGCCGTGGTTACGCAGCACTTTCCCCTGGGACTGGAGCTCGCTGAGATCGCGGCGGATGGTTTCTCGGCTGACGTTGAGCTGTAGCGATAAGGCTTCGGTGGTCAGGCTGTTATGGTTAATGAGCAGGTCTAGTATCGCTTGCTGTCGTGCCGCTTTCATTTTTCTCACCCTGGCGTTCGCTGAGCGCCCGCATCAGACGGGCGCTCCGGCATGAGATTACGGCGTTACTCCTTTTTTTAAAAGAATATTCCCGTACTTAGCGCGCTCACCTGTGATAACGATCGCAAAGGCTTTTTGCGCCCGCTCGTAGAAAGCAAAGCGGTCGATGCGGGCGATCTCCGGGCAGGGCGCGGGGCGGGAAAGCGCCTCGCGGTAGCGCGTTTCCACCTGCGGGTCGAGGGAGTCGCCCGCCACGGCGGCCATCATCACCAGCGGCGGAGCGTAGCTGTCTAACTCAAACAGCGGAATAATCGCTTGCAGCAGGTCGCTGACCAGCAGGCCGTCGGCGCGAATCACCTGGGGCCCCATGCTGTGCACCGGGAAGTGGGCATCGGAAAAAATAATCTCATCGCCGTGCCCCATTTCCGCCAGCACCTTCAGTAGCTCCGGCGATATTAACGGGGAAATCGTTTTTAGCATCTCATACTCCCTCAATCAGTTCGGGTTCGGTTTGCGGGTAAAAATAGCGATACTGATAGCTCACTTGCGCTCGGGCCTGCTCCGGGCTGCTGAATTCACCGACGCCATACCAGCCAAACATGGCGGCGCCGGCGACGGTGGTTTCGGCGTCATCCAGTACTTTAATCGGGATATCCAGCCTGTTGGCTTTGATCTGATTCCACAGCGCGTTGCGGCTGCCGCCGCCGACCAGCAGCAGTTCGCTGGCGTTAAAGTGACCGATTTTTTGCAGCGTTTGTAGGTTGTTCGCCAGCTGTTCGGCTAATCCCTCCAGCGCGGCGAGGTAGAAGTGACCGCGAGTGGTATTCAACGTGATGCCCTGCCAGCCCGCGTTTGGGCTGGATAGCAGGTCGCACTGCATCTTCACCTTCTGAGCGCCGTCGGGGAGGGCACGGGCCTCGTCAATCAACGTTTGCCACGGCGTTTCAGGCGTCCACAGCAGCTGGCGTACCCATTCCAGCACGCCGGAGGCCAGCCACTGCATGCCCGGGTTATAGCGTCCCGGCTGGCTATCCAGCTCGCAGGTGGAGCCCGCATAGTGGCTGAGCAGCGGCGTGTTCACCTGGGCGCTGCGCACCATCAGGATTTCCCAGGTGCCGGACGACAGCACAGGTTCATCCTGCTCCGCGCCCGCGCCAAACAGCGCGAACTGGGTATCGTGCCCGGCGGAGATGACCGGAATGCCGACGGCTAAACCCAGCATCTTCGCGGCATCGCTTTGCAGCGTGCCGATCTGCTGGCCCGCTTCAACGAGCCGGGGAAACAGGCGGCGCGGCAGCCCCGTCGCCTGCAGGATCTGCGTGCTGAAATCCCGCTGATGGATATCCAGCATCTGGCTGGTGCCCGCCATGGTGATATCGGTTGTGAATTCCCCGGTCAGACGCTGGTTGAGAAGCGAGGAGATGAACAGCCAGGCGCGGGCTTTCTCCAGCAGCTGCGGGTGGTTCTCTTTCAGCCAGATCAGCTTATACAGGGTGTTGAAGGCAAATGCGCCGACGCCAGAGATCTGCTGGAGCTGCTGCGCGGGCATAAAACGGCTGATATTGTCCATCACCGCCGCGGTGCGCGGACATTTCCAGCTGATGACCGGATAGAGCAGCTTGCCCTGTTCATCCACCAGCGCGCCGTCGACGCCGAAGGTGGTGACCGTGATGCCGCGAACCGTGCAGGATGAGAGCGGGTCGCTAATCTGCCGGCAGCACTCGGCGAAGCGTTGCAGGATCGCCTCCAGCGACCATTGGTGCCAGGCGCTGTTCTCCACGGCGATATCGCTGGCGTTGGTCGTTGCGGCGCGGGCGATAATGTTCCCCCGGCGGTCAACCGCAATCGCCCGCACGTTGGTGGCGCCGCAGTCGAGGACCAGGATGACGTCTTTTTTCATCGTTAACTCCATAAACGTCGCCGGATGGCGCCGCGCTTATCCGGCCTACGGTTCTGTAGGCCCGGTAAGCCTGCGCCACCGGGCAAAGCCGTATTAACGCTTATACAGCGGGCCGTAGTTCTGGCAGGCGCGGTAATCCTGGCCTTCGCTATCCATCCCGTGGGCAGACCAGCTGGAGGGGCGGTAGATTTTCGCCTCTTCTACGTTATGCATGCAGACCGGGATCCGCAGCATCGACGCCAGGGTGATAAAGTCGGCGCCGACGTGCCCGATGGTCAGCACGCCGTGGTTAGCGCCCCAGTTCGCCATCACCGAGTAGACGTCGGAGAACGGGCCTTTACCGGTCAGACGCGGCGCAAACCAGGTGGTTGGCCAGGTGGAGTTGGTGCGGGCATCGAGCTGGTCATGCATCGCTTTCGGCAGCTCTACGCTCCAGCCTTCGGCGATTTGCAGTACCGGGCCAAGACCTTTGATGATATTCACGCGGGTCATGGTGAACGGCACGCCGCCTTCGGTCAGGAAGCGGGAGGAGAAGCCGCCGCCGCGGAAATATTCATGAATCGCCGGGCACCATTCGGTGGCCGCCAGGCAGGCGTCGGCCTCCTGCTGGCTGATTTCCCAGTGCGGTTTCATGGTTGGCTTGCCATCAGCATCGCGCTGTTTGCAGGCGCCGTCGAGCGCCGCCGAACCGGAGTTGATCAGGTGGATGATGCCGTGCTCCGCCAGCCCGGTGAGCGGTTGGCCGGTGACGCGCTCTACCGCTTCCGGCGACCAGTAGGTGCGCACGTCGGCAAATACCTGGGCGGTGCCGGTCAACTGGTGGCCCATCAGCATCGCCACGCCGTTGAGGCTGTCGTTTTCGGTGGCGACGACAAAGGGTTCGCGTACGCCATTCCAGTCGAACGAGCTATTGAGCAGCGCTTCGGCGGTATCGCCGTTGGGGTATTGATCGGTCCAGTGGCGCTGGCCCTGAAAACCCGCGGCAATGGCGTTGTAGCCCAGCGACTCTTCGACCAGCCCTTTTTCCGCCAGCTTGCTGTTGCCCTGCATCATGTCGCGGATGCACATCGCCATCAGCAGGCTCTCTTTCAGCACCGCGCGGCTCTGTTCGGCGTTGCGCTTATACTGCTGCGCGTTCTGGTCTTCGCCGTAGCGGAAGTTTTTATCCGCCCACGCCAGCGCCATTTCCAGCTCGCTTTCATCATAGATTTTCTGGTCGATGCGGCGGCGCAGTTCGGTCATGTCCACCGCCTGCACCTTCATGCCGAGCCAGGACTCGAAGAAGTTGTGATCGACGATAGAACCGGCGATACCCATCGACACGCCGCCGACGGAAAGATAGCTTTTGCCCTTCATGCTGGCGACCGCTAAGCCGGCGCGGGCAAAGCGCAGCAGTTTTTCTTCGACATCCGGCGGAATGGTGGTGTCGTCGGCGTCCTGTACGTCGTGGCCATAAATGGAGAATGCCGGAATACCCTTCTGGCTATGCGCCGCCAGCGCCGCCGCAAGGTAAACCGCACCGGGGCGCTCAGTGCCGTTAAAGCCCCAGATGGCTTTTGGCCGCAGCGGATCCATATCGATAGTTTCGCTGCCGTAGCACCAGCACGGAGTGACGGTAATGGTGACGCCGACGTTCTGGCTGCTGAATTTCTCTTCGCAGGCGGCGGACTCCGCCATACCCGCGATGCAGCTATCGGCGATGACGCACTCAATCTGCGCGCCGCAGGCGTGACGCAGTTTTTCCGCGATCAGCGCGGCGGTGGCTTTCGCCATGTTCATGGTTTGCTCTTCCAGCGACTCGCGTACCCCCATGCGGCGTCCATCGATCACCGGGCGGATGCCAATTTTCGGTAAGCTGATTTTTTTCATTACAGATTCCTCACGTTATTCGGATAAATGTTTAGTTAGCTGCCGTTTGCGAACGGAAACGGGCGAAGATGAAGATGACGGCAAAGCACAGCGCCGGGACCAGTTCGGCGGTGGGAATGTTGCCGGCGGCGTCGCTGACAAAGCCCATCACTGGAGTGACGATCCCGCCGCCAATAATGGTCATGACGATAAAAGAGGAGCCGTATTTGGTGTCCTGCCCCAGGTTTTTGATGCCCAGCGAGAAGATGGTCGGATACTGAATGGACATAAAAGCGCTGCACAGCGTCAGAGCCAGCAGACCCACGTGGCCGCCGGTGAAAGCGGAAATCAGGCACAGGATCATGGAAAGCAGGGCGTAGGCCGCCAGCACTTTATGCGGCGCGAAGCGGCTGATGAGCCAGGTACCGGAGAAGCGACCGATAAAGAAGCACACCATGGTGCCGGTCAGATAGTTGGCGGCGAAACCGGGCGTCATGCCGGGGATCTCTTCGATAGCGTAGCGAATCAGATAGCTCCAGCAGGCGGTTTGCGCGCCGACGTAGCAGAACTGCGCCAGCACCGCCCAGCGCCAGTGGCGAACGCGGACCAGGCGAGCAAGGGAAGCGGAGAAGGAACTCTGGGTGGCGTCACTATGGTCGTCGCTCTGCAGGGCTGGAAATTTGGTTAACATAATCAACAGAGCGACCAGTAAGACAACCGCGACGATGATCATATAGGGGGTTTGCACCGAGAGCACCAGGCTGTGCTTATAGGCGCTAAGCTGCTCCGGAGCCATTTTATCGAGCACATCCTGCGATTGATGCGGCACATTAGACAAAATAAGACTTTGCCCAAAAACCACTGCAATAATGGCGCCAAAGGAGTTAAAGGTCTGTGCCAGATTAAGCCGGAAGTGACCGCCGCTTTCTGGGCCTAAAACGGTAACAAACGGGTTTGCCGCGGTTTCTAAACACCCTAAGCCCGCAGCAATAATAAACAGGCCAATCAGAAATAAGGTGTAATTCATGACCTCGGCGGCGGGCCAGAATAGCGCGGCGCCAAAAGCATATAAGAACAGTCCGGTAATAATGCCGGCTTTATAACTTAACTTTTTCATCAAAATCCCGGCCGGAATAGGGATGACGAAATAGCCGAAATAAAAGGCGGATTGAATCAGCCCGGCCTGAAAATTAGTCAGCGTAAAGGCTTGTTGAAATTGTGGTAATAAAATATCGTTGAGATTATTTGCGACCGCCCAAAGAAAAAATAACGAGCACAGCAGGGCGAAGGGAATAATGTAGCGCTTGCTTTTCCCTGTCTCTACCGCACGAAAACTCTGCGTTTGTATTGTTGTGTTTCCCATAGCATCCTCATTGGTTCAGAAGCGTGTTCAGCGGCCGGTTTATACCCACCAGACCACAATAATCAGGTGAGCTCTTGCGGCGACGTCAACAGTGAAATAAACATCACGGAATGAACTCATGAAGGCATTTTCAAATTAAAAACGCCTTTTAATATGATGGCGGTCACATTTAGTATCCACTCGGTGCTTTTATGTGATTATCATCACTTTAATAATCAGAAAAACATGACCGTTTGAGAAAGTTAATTCTAAAACCCACAGGTTGAATGCCCGATTTAATTTATAATAAGGAAAACGGTCAGTTGTTAAAACTATCAGCAAAATGCCCGTTTTTAAATCTATTAGTAAGAACGGGCATTTTTCATCGGGCAAAAACGAGAGAGCGCTTTTTTTTACCCTGAAATAAGTGAGGGGTATCACAGAACCGGTGAATGTAAATTCCTTTCTGATTATTCGGGATGAAGATGATGGGCAATTATTCGAGTTATTCAACAGCGTCGCGCGTCTTATCCGGCGAGCCGTCTGTTGTCGTATTGCGCATGATAAAGAGAGGTAAAGAATGGAACGAAATAGACTGGCCCGGCAGATTATTGATACCTGCCTGGAAATGACCCGGCTGGGGTTAAATCAGGGGACCGCCGGCAACGTGAGCGTGCGTTATCAAGGGGGAATGCTGATCACGCCGACGGGTATTCCTTACGAGAAGCTGACGGAGGCGCACATTGTGTATATTGATGCCGAAGGTCAGCATGAGCAGGGCAAACTGCCGTCCAGCGAGTGGCGTTTTCATCTGGCGGCCTATCAGACCCGCCCTGACGCTCACGCGGTGGTGCATAATCACGCGGTTCACTGCACGGCGGTGTCGATTCTCAACCGTCCCATTCCCGCCATTCACTATATGATTGCGGCGGCGGGGGGCAACTCTATCCCCTGCGCGCCCTACGCCACGTTTGGTACCCGCGAGCTGTCTGAGCATGTGGCCGTGGCGCTAAAAAACCGCAAAGCGACGCTGCTGCAGCACCATGGCCTAATCGCCTGCGAAGAGAACCTGGAGAAAGCCCTGTGGCTGGCGCATGAAGTCGAGGTGCTGGCGCAGCTCTATCTCAGCACGCTGGCGATTATCGATCCGGTGCCGGTTCTTGATGACGAGGCCATCGCTGTTGTGCTGGAGAAATTCAAAACCTACGGATTACGTATCGAAGAGTGATGCCGTAAGCGAAGGTTTCTGCCGACGGCTTGCGGGAAATTCAGCGACTCTGCGCTCGGCTCCCGGGGGCGGCGCTTGACGCGCCTTGCCCGGGCTACGGGTTTACCGCCGGCTGCGATCCGGTAGCCCGGACTACGTGCTCACCGCCGTCTACGGAGCGGTAGCCCGGACAGATGCGCAGCATCGCCTCCGGGAAGCCGTGCGCTCTCTGGACCCAACGCTACCGGGCCAGCCGCAGCTGCTGCAGATTGCCGTCCAGCTGTAAATCGGTTTGCAGGCGCGCGATTTCCCGGCAGGTGAAGGCCATCTCTTGCTGTTCTTCCAGCTTCTTGCGCCACTTCTCCGGCACGTCCGCCAGCCGCGCGTAGATTCCTTCCAGATCCTGAAAATCGGTTAACAGCTGGGCGGCGCTTTTTGGGCCAATCCCCGCCACGCCGGGAACCTTTGAGCTGCTGATGCCAGCCAGCCCCCAGTAGTCAGGCAGCTGTTCCGGCGTCACGCCGAACTCTTTGGCGATAAACGGCGCGTCGAGCCAGCGCTTCTGGAAATAGTCGCGGATGCGAATCGTCGGCGACAGCAGCTGGCAGTAGCCTTTGTCGGTTGAAACGATGGTTGCCTGATGGCCGGCCTGCGCCACTTTGACCGCCAGGGTCGCGGCGAGATCGTCAGCTTCGCTGCCGCTGAGCGCCCAGCAGCGAAACCCGCGCAGCTCAAACGCCGCCCGCAGCGCCGGCATTTCCGCTTCGAGGGTCTCCGGCATCGGCGCGCGCCCGGCTTTATAATCGGGCAGGCGCTGATGCCGCCAGCCGTGGCCGCGGTCTTCATCATCAAATACCGCCACCACGTGGGTCGGCTGGCTATGAACCACCAGCTGTTCGAGCGCATGCAGGCAGGTATCGACGCAGGGTGACCCCTGCACCGCATGGATGCGGCGAATCAGATTAAGTGCGTCGACGATTAGCAAATGAACGGCCACGGATCCCCCTTATTCTCAACGTCTTTTAGGGTAACACCACCGCGCGGATGAGGCTATTGGCGCCAGGGAAATCAGGAAGATGCCTCGCAGTTTCCGGCTAACCAACGTGCATCAGCGGGCGGGGATCGCTATGAGTGGCCTCGCCGTACCAGACCGCCTCGCGCACCGATACCGGTTTGTGGATAAGGCCCAGCGCGTAAAAACGATCGGCGATACTTTGCTGGGCGCGAATCACGTTGAGATCCATCGGCCGCGGGCGATGGCTGCGGCGCGCCAGGGCTCGGGCCAGAGAAGCGGCGTTAAGCCCCAGCTCGGCGGAGAGCAGTCCGACGGCTTCCTGCCGATGCTGGTCGATAAACTGTCCGGTTTGCGTCAGTTCGGCCAGCAGGCGCTGCATAATATCGCTATTGCGGCTGGCGTAGTCGCGGCGCGACAGGTAGAACTGGTGGTTATTGACGCGCCCCTCGCCGCTGGCGACAACCCGTAGTTCACCGCTATATTCCGCGTCGCTGAGCAGCGGATCCCACATCATCCAGGCGTCCACCGCCAGGTAATCGCTGGCGGTCAGCGGGTACTTCGGCGGAATGTAGACCACTTTGACGTCGTTTAACGCCAGCCCGGCCTCTTCCAGGATATGTAGCAGCAGCCAGTGCACGTTAGAGCCTTTATTCAGCGCGATACGCTTGCCGCGCAGGTCGCTAAGGGTGCGAATATCGCTGTGCTGCGGGACGACCATCGCCACGCTTTGCGGCGCGGGCGGTTCCCAGGCGACGTAGACCAGCTCGCTGTTAGTGGCCTGCGCGAAAACCGGCGGCGCTTCGCCGGTGGTGCCAAAATCGATTTCATCGCAGGCCAGCGCGTGCAGCAGCTGCGGCCCGGCGGGGAACTCGCTCCACAGTACGCTGACGCCGCGGCTGGCAAAGGCTTGCTCAAGACTTTGCCGCGCTTTCAGGATGCCAAGATTGCCAAAGCGCTGGAAGCCGATGCGCAGTTCCCGGTCACGAGAGACCTTTTTGACCGCCGCGCTGTAGAGGGGCTCCTGACGGCGGCGGCTTTTGATGATGCCCAAATTTGCCAACTGCGTGCGCAGCGCGTGGCGGCTGATACCGAGCAGCGCTGCGGCCTGGCTTTGATTATCGTCACTGTGGGCCATCGCGCCGCGTATCAACGCCCCGGTGACCCTTTCCCACAGCGGTTCGCCCGGCAGGGAAAGCTGACGACGAATAAAATCGTCGAGTTCATTATCGCCAACTGCCGAGGGCTCGTTGTTCAGCGTCGTCAGCCGCAGCTGGGCGGGGCCGATCTCCTCTTCTTTACTCAGCAATACCGCGTTATGCAGAGTGTTCTCCAGCTCGCGAATATTGCCCGGCCAGGGGTACTCCATCAGCCTTGCCAGCGTCTCCGGGGCCAGACGGCGAATCGGACGACCCAGACGGCGGGCGTAGAGCGAGAGAAAATGGTCCGCCAGCACCGGAATATCCTGGCGACGCTGGCGCAGCGGCGGCAGCGGCACGATGGCGATATTCAGCCGGTAGTAGAGGTCTTCGCGGAAACGACGCTCGCGGATGGCCTGCATCAGATCCACGTGGGTGGCGGCGATTACCCGCACATCGACCTTAACGGCCTTGCGTGAGCCGACGCGGGTGATTTCGCGCTCCTGCAGGACGCGCAGCAGTTTCACCTGGAGCGCCAGGCTAAGCTCGCCGATTTCATCGAGCAGCAGCGTGCCGCCTTCCGCCGCCTCGAACCAGCCGGGATGGCTTTGTACCGCGCCGGTAAACGCCCCTTTTTCATGGCCGAACAGCTCCGCTTCCGCCAGGCTCTCGCTGAGCGCGCCGCAGTTGACGGCCAGGAACGGCCGTTGGCGGCGCGGGCTATGGTGATGCAGATAGCGGGCGACAACCTCTTTACCGGTGCCGGTTTCGCCGACGATCAGCACGGTCGCCTCGGTGGGGGCCAGTTTATCCAGCAGGCTCTGAAACGCTTTTGACGCCGGGTCGATCAGCGTGGGCGTTGAGGATGGAAATTCAGGATTCAGCATGGTTGACCTCCGACTTTTAATGCCCTGAACTTATCCTGTGCCGGGGTTGGAAACCAGAGGGCTAGCCCGTCGCGCTGTTGCAAAAGCCGCAGCCCGGACGCATTGTCTGCTGCATTTGCAACAGCGGTATACGGTTCTGTTTTATCTAACTGACTGATTTTGTTTTGTTAATTTTTCGTTCACCATTGGCACGATTATCGCTAACACTCATATAACCAAATTAAAACAACTCTTCGATAAATATCGGATATGGTTATATAGGAAATCGATAATGACGCAAAAAGCCGACGATAAAATCAACGTGTTCTGGTTTCTGCCCACCCACGGCGATGGCCGCTACCTGGGCACCGCGGAGGGCGGGCGACCGGTTGATTTGCCTTACCTGCAGCAGGTGGCGCTGGCGGCCGACAGCCTGGGCTACTACGGTGTGCTGATCCCGACGGGAAAAAGCTGCGAGGACTCCTGGCTGGTGGCCTCGGCGCTGGCGCCGCTGACCCGTCGCCTGCGCTATCTGGTGGCCGTTCGTCCGGGCCTGCAGCCGCCGACGCTGGCGGCGAGGATGGCGACGACGCTCGACCGTCTGTCGGGCGGTCGGCTGCTGATTAACGTCGTCACCGGCGGCGATCCGGTGGAAAACAAAGGCGACGGTATTTTCCTCAGCCACGGCGAACGCTATCAGGTCACCCGCGAATTTCTCGACGTCTACTCGCGCCTGCTGAAAGGCGAAAAGGTGGACTATCACGGCGAGCATATCCACGTGGAAGGCGCGGAAGTGCTGTTTCCGCCGGTACAGGAAAACGGTCCGCCGCTGTTTTTTGGCGGCTCCTCTGAGGAAGCCATCGACGTTGCCGCCGATCAAATCGATACCTATCTGACCTGGGGAGAGCCGCCGGCGCTGGTGGCCGAAAAGCTGGCTGTAGTGCGCGAGCGCGCCGCCGCCCGGGGCCGCACGTTGCAGTACGGGATTCGTCTGCATGTGATTGTTCGCGAAACCGAAGAGGAGGCGTGGGCCGCCGCCGATCGGCTGATTTCTCACCTTGATGACGAGACCATCGCCCAGGCGCAGAAAATTTTTGCCCGTATGGACTCCACCGGCCAGGCGCGCATGAGCTCGCTGCATAAAGGATCGCGCGACAATCTGCGCATTGCGCCGAACCTGTGGGCGGGCGTAGGGCTGGTGCGCGGCGGGGCGGGAACGGCGCTGGTCGGCAATCCGCAGCAGGTGGCAGAGCGCATTCGTGAATATCAGGCGCTCGGTATCACCAATTTTATCTTCTCCGGCTACCCGCATCTGGAAGAAGCCCATCGTTTCGCTGACCTGGTCATGCCGCTATTGCCGCTGGCAGGCCACGATCAGCCGAAGGCGCGTAGCGTCAATACCGGCCCGTTCGGCGAAACTATCGGCGGCGATAAGCGTCCGGTGAAACAGGTCAGCGCAAGCTGAGGAGGCGCGTATGTTACTGCGGTTTCTGAAGGCGGTGGGCTATGCAAACTGAACCGCACGTGGCGATCGTCGGCGGCGGATTTAGCGGCGCGGCGGTGGCTATTCATCTCCTGCGCCTGGCGCCGGCTGGCGTGCGGGTCACGCTGCTGGAGCCGCGCGAGGTGCCCGGCGCGGGCGTGGCCTACTCCACGACCGAACCGAGCCATCGGATTAACGTTCCCGCGGCGCGGATGCAGCTTGCCGGGGAAGAGGAGGGCGCGTTCGACCGCTGGTACCGCAGCCAGCCTGCTTTTGCTGATGATCCGCAGGCTCTGCTGGAAGACGGCGCTGTCTATCCGCAGCGCGGCCAGTTTGGCCGCTACGTCGCCCAGCGTTTCGCCGAGGAGGCGAGCGCCAGCGGCGGGCGGCTGACGCATCTGCGCGAGCAGGCGCTAAGGTTTAAAGATGGTGAGATTATCACCGATGGCGGTCATCGGCTGCCGGCCGATCTGCTGGTGCTGGCCATCAGCCATCCGCCGCCCTCGCTGCCGTCGCTGGCGACGCCGTTCGCGACCCATCCGGCGCTCATCGCTAACCCCTGGCGAACGGGCGTGCTGGACGCTATCGCGCCGCAGGCGAGCGTCGCGGTCATGGGCACCGGCCTGACGATGGCGGATACCATCGCGACGCTGACGCGGCTGGGACATCGGGGGCCGATAACGGCATTTTCACGCCGCGGGCTCCTCTCCCGCAGCAACCTGAGCGGCAGCGCTGACCCTTGGGAAGGCGAGTATGCCCACGGATCGCTGCGCCAGCGGCTGCGGCAAATCCGCCGGGATATCGACCGCGCCGCGGAGCGGGGGCAGGCCTGGCAGGTGGTGCTGGACGCGGTACGTAATCAGGGGCAGGAGATCTGGCAGGCGCTGTCGGTGGCCGATCGTCAGCGCTTCCTGCGTCATTTACGCAGCTACTGGGACGTTCACCGCTATCGTATCGCTCCCCAGGTCGCCGGGATTCTTGAGCAGCGCCAGCGCGACGGCAGCCTGCGGGTGCTGGCGGCCAGGCTGACGGCGCTGGCAGACGACGCGCAAAAATTGACGCTAACCCTCTCGCCCCGGGGCGGTGAAGCGCAGTGGGTGAGCGTTGACCATTTTATTTTAACTACCGGCCCGGCGCACGGGGCCCTCACCGACAGCCAGCCGCTGCTGCGCCAGCTGAGCCAGGAGGGGCTGATTCGCGCCGACGCGTTTGGCCTCGGACTGGACGTCGATCGCCGCTCGCGGGCGATTGGCCGGGAAGGGCGGGCCGCGCCCAATCTGCTGGTCTCCGGACCCGCCGCGCGGGCCCGTTTCGGTGAACTGATGGGGCTACCGCAGGTGGCCGACCATGCCGCCGCCGTAGCCGCCGAAGCATTGCTGGCGCTGGGCATTAAACAATCCGCCCGATGTCCGGCGTTCTGAACGCCTTTTATCCCCTGATTCCCTTAATGATTATGCGCGCGTCCCGACAGCGGGGCGCGCCGTGGAGAGCGCTATGTCATCACAACGTGAAATTCGTCTGAACGCTTTTGATATGAACTGCGTCGGCCATCAGTCGCCGGGGCTGTGGGCCCATCCGCGCGACCGCTCCTGGCAGTATAAAGACCTTGAGTATTGGGTCGACCTGGCGCGTCTGCTGGAGCGCGGCAAGTTTGACGGGCTGTTTATCGCCGACGTGCTGGGCGTCTATGACGTGCTGAACGGCAACGGCGATGCGGCGCTCCGCCAGGCGGCGCAGGTGCCGGTCAACGATCCGCTGGCGCTGATCACGCCGATGGCGCTGGTGACGGAGCATCTCGGATTCGGCCTGACCGCTTCGCTCTCCTTTGAACATCCCTATCCGTTCGCTCGCCGCCTGTCGACGCTCGACCATCTGACAAAGGGGCGAGTGGGCTGGAATATCGTGACCTCCTATCTGGAGAGCGGGGCGCGTAATATTGGCCAGAAAGCGCAGACCGACCACGATGCCCGCTACGACTACGCCGATGAGTATCTGGAGGTGGTTTATAAATTGCTGGAAGGGAGTTGGGAGGATGGCGCGGTGCTGCGCGACAGGGAACGTAAGATCTTCAGCGATCCGCGAAAAATTCATCCGATTAACCATCAGGGCAACTTCTTTTCGGTGCCGGGGATCCACCTCTGCGAGCCATCGCCGCAGCGTACGCCGGTGCTCTATCAGGCGGGCGCCTCCAGCCGCGGCAAGCAGTTCGCCGCCGGCCATGCCGAGTGCGTATTTGTCGGCGCGCCATCGAAAGTACTGCTGAAAAAGACGGTGGCGGATATTCGTCGTCGCGCCGAGGAGGCCGGGCGCGATCCGCGTAGCATCCTGATCTTCAATATGCAGACGGTCATCGTCGGCGAAACCGACCGTGAAGCCCAGGCGAAATGGCAGGAGTATAAACCGTACGTTAGCTACGAAGGGGCGCTGGCGCTGCTCTCCGGCTGGACCGGCATCGACCTTGGTCAGTATCAGCCGGATCAGGTGCTGGAGTATCTGCATACCAACGCGATTCAGTCGATGGTGGAGGCGTTTTCCACCGCCGATCCGAATAGCCAGTGGACCGTGCAGAAGCTGGCGGACTGGGCGGGAATCGGCGGCTTCGGCCCGCTGGCGGTCGGCAGCCCGCAAACGGTCGCCGATGAGCTGCAGTCCTGGGTCGAGGAGACCGACGTCGATGGCTTTAACCTCGCCTATGCGGTGACCCACGAAACCTTCCGCGACGTGGTGGATTTGCTGGTCCCGGAGCTGCAAAAGCGCGGCGTGTTTAAGCAGGAGTATCGCGAAGGAACCCTGCGCGAGAAGCTGTTTGGCGCTGGCGCGCGGCTGGCTGCGCCACATCCGGGCGCAGGCTATCGTCGTGGCGAGCAGGTCGCGGTCGCGAGCGAAGAGAAGGTGAGTTAATTCCCTCTCCCCGAAGGGCGAGGGGGCGAGGGGGCGGGAGTGCGGGGAGGTGTTTTTTCCCGGAGGCGGCGCTTGACGCGCCTGTCCGGGCTACGGGTCCACCGTCGTCTGCGGGCCGGTAGCCCGGGTAAGGCGCCTGCGCCGCGACCCGGGAAGAGAAGGCTTACTGCTTATCCAGCGACCAGGTTGCGCTGCGCACATCGACTTTCACCGGCAGCAGGCCGATGCGGGTGAAGGTATCCGCCAGCGCCTGCTGTTCGTTATAGACCGCAGGGGTCATGCGCTCGGCGCCGTAGGGCAGACGCGCCAGCGTTTTCAGCCAGATAGCCTTATCCAGCCCGGTTGAGGTGGAGAGGATCCCGGCGGCATCGTCCTGATGACCGTTGGCCCATTCGCTCAGTTTACCCAGCTCATCCACCACCTGCTTTGCGGTATCCGGATACGTATCGGCAAATTTGCGGCTGGCCAGGTAGAAGGTGTAGTGCGGCACTAGCCCTTCGGCATTGCGAATCTGTCGCGCTTTGGCGTTGGTTTCCACTTCGGCGAGGAACGGATCCCAGATAACCCAGGCGTCAATGGCGCCGCGCTGGAAGGCGGCGCGGGCGTCAGCAGGCGGCAGATAGACCGGCGTGATATCTTTATAACTCAGCCCGGCTTTCTCCAGCGCGGTCACCAGCAGATAGTTCACGTCGGAGCCTTTATTGAGCCCCACGCGCTTGCCCTTAAGGTCGGCGACACTCTTAATCGCCGAGTTTTCCGCCACCACGATGGCTTCGGTTTTAGGATTCGCCGGCGAGTGGGCTAAATAGACCAGATCCGCCTGCGCCGCCTGGGCAAAGGCCGGCGGCGCATCGCCGGTGGCGGCGAGGTCGATGCTGCCGACGTTCAGCCCTTCCAGCATCTGCGGTCCGGCGGGGAATTCAATCCAGCGTACGGCGATACCCTGCTTTTTGAAGCTTTCATCGAGGGTGCCGCGATATTTCAGCAGCGCGAAGATATTGGCTTTCTGATAACCAATATTCACGGTCTCCGGCGCTTTCGCCAGCGCGGAAGTGGATAAGCCAGCCAGCAGGAGCAGCAGCGCCGGGCGGGATAATCTGAGCATGATTTGTTCTCCTTGAGCGGTTTTCCGTAAGGTAACAAATCGTCTTTATAACTAATAAATAACTAAATTATCATTTATATAACATAAATGAAGGCAGAGGGCAGGGGGAAGAAAGCCCGGCATGCCGCAGCATACCGGGAGGGGGAACGTTAATCGCAGGCGACAATCTTCATTGCCAGGCCGCCGCGCGAGGTTTCACGATATTTGGCGTTCATATCTTTGCCCGTTTCGTACATGGTCTCGATGACTTTATCGAGGCACACCCGCGGCTCGCTGGTGCGGCGCAGGGCCATACGCGCGGCGTTGACCGCCTTGACCGCTGCGATAGCGTTACGTTCGATGCACGGCACCTGCACCTGGCCGGCAACCGGATCGCAGGTGAGACCGAGGTTGTGCTCCATACCAATTTCCGCCGCGATGCATACCTGACCCGGACTGCCGCCCAGCAGTTCAGCCAGACCGGCCGCCGCCATTGAACAGGCTACGCCGACTTCACCCTGGCAGCCCACTTCGGCGCCGGAAATTGAGGCGTTCATCTTATAGAGCGAGCCAATGGCGCTGGTGACCAGCATATAGCGCGCCAGCGAGTTGGCGTTCACTTTGCGGATGAACTTGTCGTAGTAGGCCAGCACCGCAGGTACGATACCGCAGGCGCCGTTGGTCGGCGCGGTCACGACGCGCCCGCCAGCGGCGTTCTCTTCGTTAACCGCCAGGGCGAACATGTTAATCCAGTCAACGACCGCCATCGGGTCGCTGTTGGTGTTGTCCTGGCTTACCAGCATCCGGCGCAGCGCGGCGGCGCGACGGGGAACCCGCAGCTTGCCCGGCAGAACCCCTTCGGTGGTGATGCCGCGCTCAATTCCGCTGCTCATCACCTCCCAGACCGCAGCAAAATGCTGCTCCAGCGCTTCTTTACTGTGCAGCGCCAGCTCGTTTTGCATCATCAGGCCGGAGAGCGATAGCCCGCTTTCGCGGCAGTGGCGCTGCAGGTCGGCGGCATTTTTATACGGATAAGGGACGGCGACTGGCGCTTCGGCGGTCACGCCGAAATGGTCTTCGTCGACGATAAACCCGCCGCCGATGGAGTAGTACGTCTGGCTGTAGAGAATCTTCTCGCCGCCGAGAGCGGTAATACGCATGCCGTTCTCATGCCGCGACAGGTTGTCGGCGTGGAAATTCATGCACCGATCGACCGGGAACGCCACTTCCTGCTGGCCGTTCGCTAGCATCAGGCGGCCATGGGTGTTGACGTCCTGGATAAAGCCGGGAATCGCGTCGATATCGACGGTATCCGGCAGGTTGCCCGCCAGGCCCATAATAATCGCGATGTCGGTATGGTGGCCTTTACCAGTCAGGGAAAGGGATCCGTAGACATCGACGACGACTTTGGTTACCTCGGGAAGCAGCCCGCGCTCAATAAGATCGTCCGTGAATTGTTTGCCCGCTTTCATCGGTCCAACGGTGTGGGAGCTGGAAGGGCCAATGCCGATTTTAAAAATATCGAATACGCTGATCATGATGCATCCAGTGCTGTCGGGAGGCGCGCCGCCGTTAAGCGGCGCGGGGGATATTAGCTAAACAGAGAATAGAAAATCGCGGAGATAGCAATCAGGCCCATAATCACCACGAATACGTTGCTGACGTGGCCGCTGTATTTGCGCATCGCCGGGACTTTCTGAATCGCGTACATCGGCATCAGGAACAGAATCATGGCGATAATCGGGCCGCCCAGGGTTTCGATCATCCCAAGGATGCTTGGGTTCAGCGTCGCCACAATCCAGGTGGTGACCAGCATGAACAGGGCGGTGATTTTGTTCAGTTTGTTGATTTCGATGGACTTGCCTTTACCGCGCAGGGATTTAATCACCATGCCGTTAAAGCCTTCGCGAGCGCCAAGGTAGTGGCCGAGGAAGGATTTGGTGATGGCGATCATCGCAATGATCGGTGCCATCCAGGCGATGACCGGCGCGTTAAAGTGGTTCGCCAGATAAGACAGAATCGAGATGTTCTGATCTTTCGCCGCCGCCAGATCCGCCGGAGAGAGGCTCAGGACGCAGCTGAAGACGAAGAACATCACGGTCAGCACCATCATGATGTGCGCGCGGGCCAGAATGCTGGAACATTTTTTCTCCGCGCCCTGGCCGTACTCTTCGCGTTTAGCGACGGCGAAGGAGGAGATGATCGGCGAGTGGTTAAAGGAGAACACCATCACCGGAATCGCCAGCCACAGAGTCATCCACAGGCCGTTGCCGGTCGCGGTCGCGCTGCTCAGGGAGAGGGTCTCCAGCGCCGCGCCGTTCCACTGCGGGATCAGATAAAAGGCCAGGATCATCAGCGCGACCACGAACGGGAACACCAGTACGCTCATCGCTTTCACAATCATCTGCTCGCCGAAGCGCACGATGGTCATCATGCCGACAATCAGAATCAGGGAAAGAATGGCGCGCGGCGGCGGCGTGATGTGCAGCTGGTGCAGCATAAAGCTTTCGACGGTATTGGTGATCGCCACGCTGTAAACCAACAGAATCGGGTAGATGGCGAAGAAGTAGAGCAGGGTAATCAGCTTACCTGCGCCGACGCCGAAATGCTCTTCGACCACTTCGGTGATGTCCTCACCCGGATTCTTACCGGACAGCACGAAACGGGTCATCCCGCGGTGGGCGAAGAAGGTCATCGGGAAGGCCAGAATCGCCATGATGATCAGCGGGATCATACCGCCGACGCCGGCGTTGATCGGCAGGAACAGGACGCCCGCGCCGATAGCCGTGCCGTACAGGCCCAGCATCCACATGGTGTCCGTCTTGCGCCAACCGCTACGGGTAGCATCCGAAACGATGGTGCTGGTTTGAGTGGTTTCCATCTGTATCTCCTGGAGGAAGCAACAAAATCTATTGAATAAAAAAGACTAAATAATATGAAATTCGTTTGTTTACGGTTTTTTAGGCATTTTCTCCGTAACAATTGGTGCGGGAAGATACATTTATATGGTGAATGCATCAGTGATCGCGATCTCAAATGCAATAATCCACTTTAAATGTAAGCAATTTTAGTCCAACAGCCTGTTTCTGGGGATCAGCCAGAGATTTGTGGCGCGGAGGCTATCATTTTCAGCATATGAGAGAATAGTGGCGGGACGTAATAACGAGGTTTTTACTGTAAAAATGCGATGTTCTCGACGTTTTTACGTTAAAAGTCGTCTTTCCTGGTGATATTTATTGCTGTTTTTGGAAACGCAAACGATTGGCTTTTGTGAGAGTGGTGCTAAAAATTCATAAAAGGAATGATTTATCTGGAAAGCGTACGGGCGAATAGATAAGAGAAAAGGGGGAATGCGGCAGGGCGGGAAAAATAGCCCGGGGGCGTAAGCCGCCGCCCGGGAGAAGAACAGAAGATAACTCAGGAACAGATTTCGTAGCAGGGGATGTAGGCGGTGCCGCCCGGCAGCTTCATACGATGCTGCGCCACGAAGCCCTGCAGCAGGTCATCCATGCGGCGCATCATCGCCGGATCGCCGTGAATCTTATACGGGCCGAATTTCTCGATAGCCTGGATACCCACCTCTTTAACGTTACCGGCAACGATACCGGAGAAGGCGCGGCGGAGATCCGCTGCCAGCACTTCCACCGGCTGGTCCGGATAGAGTTTAAGGTTGGCCATATTGTCGTGGGTGGGATCGAACGGCATCTGCAGGTCCGGCGCAATACGCATCGACCAGTTGAAGCTGTAGGCGTCTCCGGTTTCGCGGCGGTTCTCTTTGACCATCGGCATCGCTTTTTTCATCTGACGGGCAACTTCCGCGGCGTCGTCGATGATAATGCGATAGTGACGACGGGCGGATTCGCCCAGCGTATGGACGATAAACTCATCCAGCACGCGGAAATAATCGGCGCTCTCTTTTGGCCCGGTGAGGATCAGCGGCAGAACTTGCGACTTGTTCGACGGGTGCATCAAAATGCCCAGCAGATAGAGCAGCTCTTCCGCCGTGCCCACGCCGCCCGGGAAGATGATGATGCCGTGGGCGATACGCACGAACGCCTCCAGACGTTTTTCGATATCCGGCATGATGATCAGTTCATTCACCAGCGGATTCGGCGGCTCGGCGGCGATAATCGACGGCTCGGTCATCCCGATAAAGCGGCTGTCTCTGTAACGCTGCTGCGCGTGGCCGACGGCGGCGCCTTTCATCGGCGCTTCCATCGCGCCCGGTCCACAGCCGGTGCAGATGTTAAGCTCGCGCAGACCCAGCTGGGTGCCGACGCGGCGGGCGTACAAATATTCGTTTTCGTTAATCGAGTGGCCGCCCCAGCAGACAATCATATTTGGCGCTTCGCCAACGTGCAGGGCGCGGGCGTTACGCAAAATGGAGAAGACCAGGTTGGTGATATGCACCGAGCTTTCAAGATCGAGATTCGGGAAGCGGACGGTGTTGTGGATCTGGCCGTAGACGAACAGGATATCGCGCAGTACGGCAAACAGGTTGGCCTGCAGGGAACGGATAATACGCCCGTCAACGAAAGCGTCTTCCGGCGGGTTGATCAGTTCCAGCTTCACGCCGCGTTCGCGACGCAGCACGTTAATATCGAAGTTTTCAAAACGAGACAGAAGCTCCTTGCTGTTATCGGTCAGGCTCCCCGAGTTGAGCACAGCAAGCGAGCAGTTGCGAAAGAGTTGATACAGGTCACTGCTGGCGGTGCGTTTAAGCATATCCACTTCCAGCTGCGACAGCATATCCATTGAACCAAGCGGGCTAACGTGTGTAATCAAGTGAACTCCTTACAGGACGATTATCGTCTTCCTGTGATTACAATAGCCCTGCTGATGGCGTTTTCACAACCTTGCGCGCGGGTTAACGCACGCAAATTGTGAAAATGTTGATTATTGGCGGGCGAGGCGACCGGTGGCCGGCACAAAATCGGTGTTGCTGCGCCACGGGTTGATGTCGAGACCGCCGCGTCGCGTGTAGCGCGCGTAAACCGAAAGGGCTTCCGGCTGGCAGAAACGCTGAATATCGTTGAAGATGCGCTCTACGCACTGCTCGTGGAATTCGTTGTGATGGCGGAATGACACCAGATAGCGCAGCAGCTTTTCGCGATCGATTTTCGCCCCGCGATACTGAATCTGCACCGAGCCCCAGTCTGGCTGGTGGGTAATCAGGCAGTTGGACTTCAGCAGATGGCTGACCAGGGTCTCTTCGACCACTTTGCCGCAAGCGGCGTCCTGCAGGTAATCGGCGCTGAACTGGTAGTTATCGATTTCAATATCCTGGTCGTCGATGCAGGTGCCGTGCAGATGGGCCACCGGCTGGCCTTCGAGCTCATCGAGGCGATACAGCGACACCTTCACTTCTCCTTGCGCACAGGCGCTGAGATCGCGCGCCAGCGTCGCCTCGACCGCCTGCCAGTCAGCAAAGCGCGTCTGGTTAAAGCTGTTGAGATAGAGCTTAAAGCTTTTTGATTCCACCAGGTTAACGGTGGTGTCGCTGAGCTCGACGTGGCCCACGGCCACCTGCGGCAGACCTTTGGCGTTCAGCCAGGAGAGCTCGTACAGCGTCCAGATATCGGCGCCGTGAAACGGCAGGTTATCGGCGTGCAGATCCAGCGGGTCGCGGTTCAGGCTGCGCGGGACGCCCTGAAGCAGGCTGGCATCGTAGGTATCGCGGTAATCGGTTGATTTTCCGAGCGTCAGGCCGGCCAGCGCCTGATGATTATCGTAAGAAGACATGTTTCACCATAGTTAAAGCGGTTACACTATATGCCAAGTGTATCCTGTCTAACGTGAAGAGAGAAACCGGTGGATCAGCAAACCGCAGAAGCGCTACAAGCATTTACCCAACGTTACTGTGAGGCGTGGCAGCAGCAGCGTTCCAGCCTGCCGCGCAGCGAAGAGCTTTACGGCATCCCGTCGCCGTGCGTCAACGGCACGGATGATGACGGCGTTTTCTGGCAGCCGCAGCCGTTTTCATTAGAACAAAATATTCACGCGGTTGAACGGGCGCTGGAGATTGTGGTACAACAACCGCTTCATGCTTATTATACCACTCAGTTTGCCGGTGATATGCAGGCGCGTTTCGCCGATGAAACCATGACGCTGCTGCAAACCTGGAGCCCGGACGATTTCCAGCGGGTGCAGGAAAATCTGATCGGTCATCTGCTGGTGCAAAAGCGTTTGAAGCTGTCGCCGACCCTGTTTATCGCCACGCTGGACAGCGAACTGGATGTCATTTCGGTCTGTAATATGAGTGGTGAAGTGATCAAAGAGACCCTTGGCACCCGCAAACGCACGACCCTTTCCCCCTCGCTTGCGAGTTTCCTCAATTCCCTTAAGCCTGTTCTGTAATCCAGACTACCCAAACTTTTGTGAGAGATCTCTTACAAGACCTGTAAGAGATCGTCATCATTTAAGCCGATCCTTCAGGGACCGTATTTTAAGAAATATATTATTTTTCAATTGGTTAATTATTTTCTCATTAATCATACTGACGATTAATCTTAAGATATTGTCTTAACAAGGGTTGTAAGACGGGGCGGAATCAGGGATTCTATGTACATCGACAGGGAGTTGATAAACGAAGTGAACATCAGGATGATGACGCTTCTACAGGACCCGCCAGGATGGCGTTGCAAGGACAGGCTTCAGGATGAAGCACAGGATAACGCAGGATTGCGTAAAAGGACACCTCCAGGAAGGAGAACGAGAGCCGAGCAGGATGTTCGGTGGATCAGGAAGATCAGGATAGACTTAAGGATGAGTTATTTCGCATCGGGGTGGTGTGAAAGCAGGATGCAACTGTTTATGGATGAACATGGTCAGGAGACCTCAGGAAAAGTTTTCAAGGACGAGCAGGGAGCACCAATGTAGCTGGATTGCTGCAAAACGAACCGGGAGCACTGTTTTATACAGTGCTCCCTTTTTTTATTTCTCGTCTGAATTTGCTATTCTGCGCCGGTTTTCAACTCACCGAGGTTTCCCATGACTCTTGATCATCGCGTGCGCGAGCGCCTGCTCGCCATTGAAGCGCTGCTGCGCGAAACGGAACACTGGCAGGATAGCGCCCCCGATAGTCGCGCGTTTGCCAGCGAACAGCCGTTTTGCCTCGACACCATGGAGCCGCTTGAATGGCTGCA
Organism: Klebsiella sp. M5al; assembly: GCF_002090195.1. Taxonomy (NCBI): domain Bacteria; kingdom Pseudomonadati; phylum Pseudomonadota; class Gammaproteobacteria; order Enterobacterales; family Enterobacteriaceae; genus Klebsiella; species Klebsiella sp. M5al. The sequence goes on along the minus strand of NZ_CP020657.1, from coordinate 4,768,513 downwards.
GTGGGTATTGATTCCGCGTATGCGCCAGCTGCTGGAAAGCGGAATGCCGCTGCCGCAGAACTTCGCCGTTGCCCCCTATTATGAGATGGCCCTCGATAACGCTCATCCCGTACGCGAAAGGGTGCTGGCCGAACTGCTCCTGCTGGATGCGCTGTTTGCCGGCGACGAAGCCTGATGCTGGAGATTTTATATCAGGACCAGTGGCTGGTCGCGGTAAACAAACCTTCGGGCTGGCTGGTGCACCGTAGCTGGCTGGATCGTGATGAAAAGGTCGTGGTGATGCAGACCGTGCGCGATCAGATAGGCCAGCACGTGTTCACCGCTCACCGCCTCGACAGGCCGACGTCCGGCGTGCTGCTGATGGGGCTATCGAGCGAAGCGGGAAGATTGCTGTCGCAGCAGTTCGAGCAGCATCAAATGCAGAAACGCTACCATGCGATCGCTCGCGGTTGGTTGAACGACGAAGCGGTGCTTGATTACCCGCTGGTTGAGGAGCTGGATAAAATCGCCGATAAGTTCGCTCGCGAAAATAAAGACCCGCAGCCGGCGGTCACCCATTACCGCGGCCTGGCGACGGTAGAGATGGCGGTGGCGACCGGACGTTACCCCACGACCCGCTATAGCCTGGTGGAACTGGAACCGAAAACCGGACGTAAACATCAGCTGCGACGCCATCTTGCCCATCTTCGCCATCCGATTATCGGTGATAGCAAACATGGCGATTTGCGGCAGAATCGCAGCGCGGCAGAGCATTTTGGCTGCGATCGGCTGATGCTGCACGCCAGCCAGCTCTCGTTAACGCATCCCTTTACCGGCGAACCGCTGGTCATTCGCGCCGGTCTTGACGACGTCTGGATGCGCGCGCTGTCGCAGTTTGGCTGGCGCGGCCTTCTCCCGCTAAATGAAAGGGTTGAGTTTGCCGACGACTGCGGTCAGGATGAAGAGATACAGGTCAATTCAGGGAGCTAGTCATGGCGGAAGTCGGAATTTTTGTCGGTACGATGTATGGAAATTCGCTCCTGGTCGCCGAAGAGGCGCAGGCTATTTTGAGCGGGCTGGGTCATCGGGCGAAAGTCTTTGAAGATCCTGAAGTCAAAGACTGGGAGTCCTATACCGGGAAATATGCGCTGGTGGTGACTTCGACCACCGGGCAGGGCGATTTACCGGACAGCATTGTGCCCTTGTACGAAGGCATCAAAGATATGTATCAGCCGCATTTACGCTATGGCATTATCGCCCTGGGCGATAGCACCTACGCCAACTTCTGCGGCGGCGGTTTGAAGTTTGATGCGTTATTGCAGGAGCAGGGCGGCTCGCGCGTGGGCGATATGCTGATGATTGACGCCAGCGAAGATCCGGAACCTGAAAGCGTCTCTAACCCATGGGTAACGCAGTGGGCGACGCTGCTTGATTAAAAAGTTTCGCCCTCTCCCTACAATAGAGGGCGCCCCTTTTTTACTGATGTTCAATGCCAGTGCCAGATTAACGGTCAAAAAGATCGTACCAATTCTCCGTGCGCCTGGCTTCGGGCATTTGCCTTAAAACCTGTGTCATGCCAGGGTCTTTACCGGGCTATTTCACGGGGTCAAGAGAGTTGTTTCACACTCCTGTCTTTTGTACCGCCCTCTCCACCTCTCAACGGGCGCGGTTTTTCATTTCCGTGAACCATCCCCCATCTCGTTAGGCATACGCCATAAATCAGATTTACTCAGCCGGTGAAAGCTGTGTATTTGCACGGTGAGCCCGTCAGCCCCTCTTTTTATACTTTCCCTGCCAGTTCCCAATGCAGTGCCAGATATAACGAAAACAATGAAAAACACTAACACGTCATTCTGAGTACCCTACAGGTTGTGCTGTTCAGAATGAACGTAGCTAACGCTATGATTCAGGAGTGCAACAATGAGTTCATTAAGTCAGGCGGCGAGCGGCGCTGAAAAGCGCACCAATGCTCGCTACTGGATAGTGGTGATGCTGTTTATCGTCACATCCTTCAACTACGGCGACCGCGCCACCTTATCCATTGCCGGATCGGAGATGGCCAAAGATATTGGTCTTGACGCCGTCGGCATGGGTTATGTTTTCTCCGCGTTCTCATGGGCCTACGTTATCGGCCAGATCCCAGGCGGCTGGCTGCTTGACCGCTTCGGTTCAAAACGCGTCTACTTCTGGTCCATTTTTATCTGGTCCATGTTTACCCTCCTGCAGGGCTTCGTCGATATCTTTAGCGGCTTCGGCATTATCGTCGCGCTGTTTACCCTGCGTTTCCTTGTCGGCCTGGCCGAAGCGCCATCTTTCCCCGGAAATAGCCGTATCGTCGCGGCCTGGTTCCCGGCCCAGGAGAGGGGCACGGCGGTGGCTATCTTTAACTCCGCGCAATACTTTGCCACGGTTATTTTTGCGCCGATCATGGGTTGGCTGACCCATGAGGTGGGCTGGTCGCACGTGTTCTTCTTTATGGGCGGCCTCGGGATTATCATCAGTTTTGTCTGGCTGAAGGTGATTCATGAACCGAACCAGCATCCGGGCGTGAACCAAAAAGAGCTGGATTACATCGCCGCAGGCGGCGCGCTGATCAACATGGATCAGGCGGCGGCCAAAGCCAAAGTGCCGTTTAGCGTAAAATGGGGGCAAATCAAGCAGCTGTTGGGTTCCCGCATGATGATTGGCGTCTATATCGGCCAATACTGCATCAACGCTTTAACCTATTTCTTTATCACCTGGTTCCCGGTTTATCTGGTGCAGGCGCGCGGGATGTCGATTCTGAAAGCCGGTTTTGTCGCGTCGGTGCCGGCGATCTGCGGCTTCGCGGGCGGGGTGCTCGGCGGGATTATTTCCGACTGGCTGATGCGGCGTACCGGCTCGCTGAACATCGCGCGTAAGACGCCGATCGTGATGGGGATGCTGCTGTCGATGGTGATGGTGTTCTGTAACTACGTTAACGTGGAGTGGATGATCATCGGCTTTATGGCGCTGGCCTTCTTCGGTAAAGGCATTGGCGCGCTGGGCTGGGCGGTGATGGCGGATACGGCGCCGAAAGAGATCAGCGGCCTGAGCGGCGGACTGTTCAATATGTTCGGCAATATCTCCGGCATCGTGACGCCAATTGCCATCGGCTACATCGTCGGCACCACCGGTTCGTTTAACGGCGCGCTGATTTATGTGGGGGTCCATGCGCTGGTGGCGGTGCTGAGCTATCTGGTGCTGGTGGGCGATATTAAGCGTATCGAACTGAAACCTGTGGCAGGACAATCATCATGACGACGCAATCGAGCCCCGTAATCACGGACATGAAGGTTATCCCGGTGGCCGGGCAGGACAGTATGCTGCTCAATATCGGCGGCGCCCATAACGCGTATTTCACCCGTAATATCGTGGTGCTGACTGACAGCGCCGGCAATACCGGCGTCGGCGAAGCGCCCGGCGGCGAGGTGATTTATCAGACGCTGGTGGATGCTATCCCGATGGTTTTGGGCCAGGAAATCGCCCGCCTGAACAAAGTGGTTCAGCAGGTGCATAAAGGCAATCAGGCTGCGGATTTTGACACCTTTGGCAAAGGCGCCTGGACGTTCGAACTGCGGGTGAACGCGGTGGCGGCGCTGGAAGCAGCGCTGCTGGATCTGCTGGGCAAAGCGCTCAACGTGCCGGTTTGCGAACTGCTCGGGCCGGGCAAGCAGCGCGATGCGGTGACCGTGTTGGGCTATCTGTTCTACGTAGGCGATCGTACGAAGACCGATCTGCCCTATCTGGAAAGCACGCCGGGCAGCCACGCGTGGTATCGCCTGCGTCATCAGCAAGCGCTGAACAGCGAGGCGGTGGTGCGCCTGGCGGAAGCCGCGCAGGATCGCTACGGCTTTAAAGATTTTAAACTGAAAGGCGGCGTGCTGCCCGGCGAGCAGGAGATCGAAACCGCCCGCGCGCTGAAGAAGCGTTTCCCGGATGCGCGTATTACGGTCGACCCTAATGGCGCCTGGCTATTGGACGAAGCCATCGCCCTGTGTAAAGGGCTGAACGATGTGCTGACTTACGCCGAAGACCCCTGCGGCGCCGAGCAGGGCTTTTCCGGCCGCGAAGTGATGGCGGAGTTTCGCCGCGCCACCGGTTTGCCGGTGGCAACTAACATGATCGCCACCAACTGGCGTGAAATGGGCCATGCGGTGATGCTGAACGCCGTGGATATTCCGCTGGCCGATCCGCACTTCTGGACCCTTTCCGGCGCGGTGCGCGTGGCGCAGCTGTGCGATGACTGGGGCCTGACCTGGGGCTGCCACTCCAATAACCACTTTGATATTTCACTGGCCATGTTTACCCACGTCGGCGCGGCGGCGCCGGGTAACCCCACGGCCATCGATACCCACTGGATTTGGCAGGAGGGAGATTGCCGCCTGACCAAAAATCCGCTGGAGATTAAGCACGGAAAAATCGCGGTTCCGGACGCGCCAGGACTTGGCGTTGAGCTGGACTGGGAGCAGGTACAGAAGGCGCATGAGGCCTATACAAGGCTGCCCGGCGGCGCGCGTAATGACGCTGGCCCGATGCAGTACCTGATCCCTGGATGGACTTTTGACCGTAAACGCCCCGTTTTCGGCCGCCACTGATTTGAATAAGGACTTAACTATGAGCGCACAATTTTCGACCCCCGTTGTTTCTTCTATGCAGGTCATTCCGGTCGCGGGCCACGACAGCATGCTGATGAACCTGAGCGGCGCGCACGCCCCGTTCTTCACGCGTAATATCGTGGTGATTAAAGATAATTCCGGCCATACCGGCGTCGGCGAAATCCCCGGCGGAGAGAAAATCCGCAAGACTCTCGAAGATGCGATCCCGCTGGTAGTCGGTAAGACGCTGGGTGAGTATAAAAACGTGCTGACCGCCGTGCGCAATACTTTCGCCGACCGCGACGCCGGTGGGCGCGGTTTGCAGACCTTCGATCTGCGTACCACAATACACGTAGTGACCGGGATCGAAGCGGCGATGCTGGATCTGCTGGGCCAGCATCTTGGCGTGAACGTGGCGTCTCTTCTGGGTGATGGTCAGCAGCGCAGCGAAGTGGAAATGCTCGGCTATCTGTTCTTCGTCGGCAACCGTAAAGCCACGCCGCTGCCGTATCAGAGCCAGCCGGATGACAAATGCGACTGGTATCGCCTGCGTCATGATGAAGCGATGACCCCGGATGCGGTGGTGCGCCTGGCGGAAGCGGCGTATGAGAAATATGGCTTTAACGACTTTAAACTGAAAGGCGGCGTGCTGGCCGGGGAGGAGGAGGCGGAATCTATCGTCGCGCTGGCGAAGCGCTTCCCGCAGGCGCGCGTAACTCTGGATCCGAACGGCGCGTGGTCGCTGAATGAAGCGATCAAGATTGGTAAATATCTGAAGGGATCGCTGGCCTATGCGGAAGATCCATGCGGCGCTGAGCAGGGCTTCTCCGGTCGTGAAGTGATGGCGGAGTTCCGCCGCGCCACCGGTCTGCCGACGGCGACCAATATGATCGCGACCGACTGGCGTCAGATGGGCCATACGCTGTCGCTGCAGTCGGTGGATATTCCGCTGGCGGATCCGCACTTCTGGACCATGCAGGGTTCCGTCCGTGTGGCGCAGATGTGCCATGAGTTTGGCCTGACCTGGGGCTCGCACTCTAACAACCACTTTGATATCTCGCTGGCGATGTTCACCCATGTTGCAGCGGCGGCGCCGGGGAAAATTACCGCCATTGATACTCACTGGATCTGGCAGGAAGGCAATCAGCGTCTGACCAAAGAGCCGTTTGAAATTAAAGGCGGGATGGTACAGGTACCGGCAAAACCGGGTCTGGGCGTAGAGCTTGATATGGATCAGGTGATGAAAGCCCATGAACTGTATCAGAAACATGGCTTGGGCGCGCGCGATGACGCTATGGGCATGCAGTATTTAATCCCGAACTGGACGTTTGATAACAAGCGTCCCTGCATGGTGCGCTAAGGAAATATCGGTCCCTTCGGGGGCCGATTGACCGCACGGCATCGGGTCATCGTTCATTTTAAGGACAGCTTATGAAGATAGTGATCGCACCGGATTCATACAAGGAGAGCCTGAGTGCGCTGGATGTTGCTACCGCGATAGAGCAAGGTTTTCGAGAAATTTACGCCGATGCGGAATATGTCAAACTGCCGGTCGCCGACGGCGGCGAAGGGACCGTCGAAGCCATGGTCGCCGCAACGCAGGGATGCCGGATAGCGGTCACCGTCACCGGTCCGCTCGGCGAGCCGGTGGACGCTTTTTACGGCCTGTCGGGCGATAAACAATGCGCGTTTATCGAAATGGCGGCGGCAAGCGGCCTGGAGAGCGTGCCGCCGGCGCGGCGCAATCCTTTGCTGACCACTTCGTGGGGGACCGGCGAGCTGATTCGCCACGCGCTGGATGCGGGCGTGACGCAAATTATTATCGGCATCGGCGGCAGCGCGACGAACGACGGCGGGGCCGGAATGGTACAGGCGCTAGGGGCGAAGCTGCTGACTAAAGATAACCAGCAGATTGCCGCTGGCGGACGCGCGCTAGAGAACCTCGCGCGCATCGACGTTAGCGAACTGGATAAGCGCCTGGCCGGCTGTCGTATCGACGTCGCTTGCGATGTCACCAATCCGCTGACGGGGCCCGAGGGCGCGACGGCGGTATTTGGGCCGCAGAAAGGGGCGACGGCGGAGATGATCCCCTGTCTGGATAGCGCGCTGGCCCATTTTGCCGAGATTATCCATCGCGATTTAGAACTGGATGTGCTGCATCTTGAAGGCGGCGGCGCGGCGGGAGGAATGGGCGCGGGCCTGTACGCCTTCTGCGGCGCAAAACTACGGCCGGGCATTGAGATCGTGACCGACGCTCTGCACCTTGCTGATATCGTGGCGGATGCGGACCTGGTGATTACCGGCGAAGGGCGTATCGATAGCCAGACGGTGCACGGCAAGGTGCCGGTTGGCGTGGCGAGGGTGGCAAAACGCTATAATCTGCCGGTCATCGGCATTGCCGGAAGCCTGACGTCTGACGTCGGCGTCGTGCATCAGCACGGCCTGGATGCGGTATTTAGCGTGATTTATTCAATCTGTACGCTGGATGAGGCGCTGGAAAATGCCGCCGAAAACGTGCGTATGACGGCGAGAAACGTTGCCGCCGTGCTGAAAATAGGGCGGCTATTATAGGTTATCCCCCGGTCGCGAAGCGCGGACCGGGGCATGCGTTTTAAATTCCCAGTAGCTTACAGGCTTCCCGCGCGACGTTGTCCATTTCATCCAGCAGCTCCAGAAACTCCGGTTCCAGCTCCTCGGCGGCGGTGCCCGCGCGCAGCTGACTCTCAATGGTGTGACACAGTTTCTTCAGACGCGGTACGCCGCTATAGCTACAGCTGCCGTGCAGCTTATGCACTAAATCCAGCACCCCTTCCGGCTGCTCTCCCACCAGCTGTTCTTCCACCTTGTTACGCACTTCAGGCATAAAGGCGAGCAGCATTTGCAGCATTTCCCGCGCCAGGTCCGGTTTCATCGCCGCCTGACGCAGCGCCAGCTGCCAGTCGAGGGTGACATTATGATTGATGGGCGGCTCCGCAGGCTCCGCGGCGGCCTGCGGGAGCGCCGCCTTTCCCGGCTGATAGCGCAGCAGCAGACTGTGGAGCTTATCTTCCTCAATGGGTTTCGCCAGATAGTCGTTCATTCCCGCTTTGAGTAATTTCTCACGCTGCCCCTCGAGGGCGTGGGCCGTCACGGCGATCACCGGCGTTTGCTGCTGATGGGGGAGCTGGTGAATCAGTTCGCAGGCGCGGATACCGTCCATTTCCGGCATTTGAATATCCATCAGAATCAGATCCTGCTGCGTTTCTCTGGCTCGTTCGACGGCTTGCTGACCGCTGTCGCAGAGGATGACATGCTGGACTAAGTCCTCCAGCAGCGCGCCGATGAGCTTGAGATTCGCCGGATTGTCATCAACGGCCATGACCGTCATCGGTAGCTTCTTACTATCGGCATGCGGCGGCAGAATCGTCGGCTGCGCATGGCAGGAGGCCGTCAGCGCCGGCAGTAAGCGCGTTGAGGTTAATGGCTTAAGCAAACAGGCGGCGATGCCGTCCTGGCGCAACGTTTCGGCGCTGACCTGAGCGTGGCACGGTAGGGCCAGCACCAGGTGATCGGCAAGCTTGCTGGCCCTTGCCAGCTTATCGCGATGCTGGCTCAGGTCGCGTATGGATACCGGAATCCCTGCCAGCAGGATATCGTAGTGGGCATCCGGTAGGGCCGTCATCGTCGGACTATAGACCACCTCCAGCGGCGTTGTCGCCAGTAGCTCCATCGTGCTCTGCGCCGCCGCCGCGTTGGCTTCAATATAGGCCAGCTTTTTGCCCGCCAGGCACTGCGTTGGCACGCTATCGGGAACCGCGTTGGGGTTGAGGTCGAGGCTGATATGGAACCAGAACGTCGAGCCGCGGTTAGGCTGGCTATGGAAGGAGATATCGCCGCCCATCTCCTTCACCAGGCGCTGGGTGATGACCAGCCCGAGGCCGGTTCCGCCGTGGCGACGGGAGATGCTGGCGTCGGCCTGGCGGAACGCCTGGAACAAACGCGACTGATCGCGTTCCGGAATGCCGATACCGGTATCGTGGATCTGGACTTCGATTTGGACGCGTGAGTTGCTGATGGCGCGCTGTTCCACCAGCACGTCAATATTGCCGTGTTCGGTGAACTTGATGGCGTTGCCCATCAGGTTGGTAATAATTTGCTGCAGGCGCAGCGGGTCGCCAATGACGTTATCCGGCACATCATTTTTGATATTCAGCGTCAGCTCCAGCCCTTTGTCGTGCGCCGAGTGCGCCAGCAGCGTAACCACCTCGTCCAGCGAGGTGCGCAGCAGGAACGGGATGCTCTCCAGAATGAGCTTACCGGCTTCAAGCTTAGAGAAGTCCAGAACATCGTTAATAATGGCCAGCAGATTGTTAGCGGAACGCTCGATGGTGGTCAGATGATCGCGCTGGGTGGTATTTAAATCAGTTTTCAGCGTCAGGCGCGTAAAGCCAATGACGCCGTTGAGCGGCGTGCGCAGCTCGTGTGACATATTGGCGAGGAATTCGGATTTGATACGCGCCGCTTCCTGCGCGCGTTTTTTCGCCAGGTCCAGTTCGACGTTCTGGATTTCCATCTGCTCAAGCGTTTCCCGCAGATCGGAAGTGGCCTGATCGACATTGTGTTGCATCTCTTCGTGGTAGGCCGCCAGCGACATCGCCATGGAGTTGATGCCGTTTTTCAGCATATCCAACTCGCCGAGCATAAAGCCTTCAACGCGGCTATCAAGCTGGCCGCGGCGGATGCGGTCAACGGTATTCACCATGTTGCGGATCGGCCCGGTCACGTCGCGCATGAGTCGCCAGCCGAAGATCAGCGCAATACCGATACAGAACAGCATCATCACGCTGGAGATAAAGATTTCTTTGTACTGCTGCAGCCGCACCGATTTGAGATCCAGCTCCAGCGCCACGTAGCCGAGCATATTGCCCGGCATCTTGGCATCGCTTCCCGGTGATTCATCCGGTGAATAGCTTTCCGAGATGATGGGGGTACGCAAAATCATCAAATCGCCGTGACGAATCACGCTTAAACGGCGGGGAAAGGGGACCCCTTTTGGCAGCTGCAATTCGCCGGGATCGAGCTGAAAATTAGAGGTGACAAACAGCCTGTTGTGCGAGTCGTAGATGGAAATGGCGCGCACAATATCGGAGTGGCGGCGATGAAGTACGCTGATAAGCTGCCCGATTGACTCGCGGTTTTGCAAATTCATGCCATATTCACTGGAGACCGCCAGCGGTTCGATAATACTGGCTCCGGCATCCTCCAGCTGGCGCTGTAGGTCGTTATAGCGGTGTGCGACGAAGAAAATACTGAGCAGCAGACCGATCAGGACGGTGGGCGCCAGAATAAGAATCATCATGCGGGCACGAAGGCTGTAGTTGGTCATGCGGTTCCATTATGGGAGAATATATACATCATCCTTACAGGCTGCTGAGGCATTGGTTACGCTGGCTCACCCTGAAAGAACTCGTGTATAGAGTCAGTATATTTAATTGAGACAAATCTCTACGATGGCGCAATTCTACTCTGCAAAACGGCGTGTGACGACGCGCCAGATCATAACCGTTACAGTAAATGACCTTGATCCCTTTGGACAGGGCGTTGCGCATCACCAGGGTAAGGCGCTGTTTGTTAGCGGTTTATTACCGCAAGAGCAGGCCGAAGTGGTCCTGGTCGAGGATAAAAAACAGTATGCCCGCGCGCAGGTTAAACGTCGTCTTAGCGACAGCCCGCAGCGGCAGGCGCCGCGCTGTCCGCATTTTGGTATCTGCGGCGGATGTCAGCAGCAGCACGCCAGCGTTGAGCTGCAGCAGCAGAGCAAACGCGCCGCCCTCGCGCGGTTAATGAAGCGCGATGTTGATGACATTATAGCCGCTTCGCCGTGGGGCTATCGTCGCCGGGCGCGTCTGAGCTTGAATTATCAGCCAAAGACCCAACAATTACAGATAGGCTTCCGGAAGGCCAACTCCAGCGAAATTGTTGATGTGGTGCAGTGCCCCGTTTTGGTGCCCGCTTTTGGTGCGCTACTGCCCGCGGTACGAGAATGTCTCAGCGGATTGCAATCGCTGCGTCAGCTTGGCCACGTGGAGCTGGTGCAGGCGGACAACGGCCCGCTGATGGTTTTACGCCATACCGCGGCCCTTCCGGCAGCAGATAAAGAAAAGCTGGAACGTTTTTCGCAATCTCACGGTCTTTCCCTGTATCTCGCCCCGCAAAGCGAGATACTGGAACATATTCGCGGGGAAGCGCCCTGGTATACGTCCGACGGTCTACGCTTAGTGTTCAGTCCGCGCGACTTTATTCAGGTCAACGACGGCGTAAACCAGCTCATGGTGCGTACGGCGCTGGAATGGCTGGATATCCAGCCTCAGGATCGCGTGCTGGATCTCTTTTGCGGCATGGGCAATTTTACCCTGCCGCTGGCAAAACGCGCGGCGCAGGTGGTTGGCGTGGAAGGGGTTCCCGCGCTGGTCGTGAAGGCGAGAGAGAACGCGGCATTAAACGCGTTACACAATGTGACTTTCTTTCATGAAAACCTGGAAGAGGACGTTACCCGCCAGGCGTGGGCGAAGCACGGTTTTGATAAAGTCCTGCTCGATCCGGCGCGCGCCGGCGCGGCGGGCGTGATGTTACATATTATAAAATTAGCGCCGCGTCGGGTGGTGTATGTTTCTTGTAACCCGGCGACGCTGGCGCGCGATAGCGACGTTTTATTGCAGGCGGGATATACCATTCAACGCCTGGCGATGCTGGATATGTTCCCGCATACCGGACATCTGGAATCAATGGTGTTGTTTGAGCACAACAATTATTCAAATCGCATTGAAGCGGCATCCTCAGGAGCAGGTGACTGAGATAAAAGACGAAAGCCAACGTTGACGCGGTTTGAAGGATGAAGTGTAAAAGTTGAGGCTTGCCGACTTCGGCAGGCGGTCCCTTAAGGAGAGGACAATGGTTGCGGTAAGAAGTGCACATTTAAATAAAGCTGGTGAATTTGACCCGAAGAAATGGATCGCGAGTCTGGGAATTTCCAGCCAGCAGTCGTGTGAACGCTTAGCCGAAACCTGGGATTATTGTCGAGAGAAAACGCAGGGGCACCCGCAGGCCGACCTCCTGCTGTGGCGCGGCGTGGAGATGGTGGAAATTCTCTCCATGCTCAGCATGGATATCGACACGCTGCGGGCGGCGATGCTGTTCCCTCTGGCGGACGGCAACGTCGTCAGCGAAGAAATTATGCAGGAGAGCGTCGGCAAATCCGTCGTTACCCTGATCCACGGCGTGCGGGACATGGCCGCGATACGCCAGCTTAAAGCCACCCATACCGATTCGGTCTCCTCTGAACAGGTGGATAACATCCGCCGCATGCTGCTGGCGATGGTTGATGATTTCCGCTGCGTGGTGATTAAGATCGCCGAGCGTATTGCCCATCTGCGCGAGGTGAAAGATGCGCCGGAAGATGAGCGCGTGCTGGCGGCGAAAGAGTGTACCAATATCTACGCGCCGCTGGCCAACCGCCTGGGGATCGGCCAGCTCAAGTGGGAGCTTGAGGATTACTGCTTCCGCTATCTGCACCCGGCGGAATATAAGCGGATTGCTAAATTACTGCACGAGCGGCGCATCGATCGTGAGCATTACATTGACGAATTCGTCGGGCATTTACGCACGGAGATGAAAACCGAGGGCGTCAAAGCCGAGGTCTACGGGCGTCCCAAGCATATCTACAGCATCTGGCGCAAAATGCAGAAAAAACATCTTGCCTTCGACGAGCTGTTTGACGTGCGGGCGGTGCGTATCGTCGCCGAGCGCCTGCAGGATTGCTACGCCGCGCTGGGGATAGTGCATACTCACTACCGCCACCTGCCGGACGAGTTTGATGATTACGTCGCCAATCCCAAGCCTAATGGCTATCAGTCAATCCATACCGTCGTGCTGGGCCCCGGTGGCAAAACGATTGAAATTCAGATCCGTACTCGCCAGATGCATGAAGATGCCGAACTGGGCGTGGCCGCGCACTGGAAGTACAAAGAGGGCGCCAGCGCAGCGGCCAGCGGCGGGCGCGGCTATGAAGATCGCATTGCGTGGCTGCGTAAACTGATTGCCTGGCAGGAAGAGATGGCTGATTCCGGCGAGATGCTGGATGAGGTGCGTAGCCAGGTCTTTGACGATCGGGTTTACGTTTTTACGCCGAAGGGCGACGTGGTGGACTTACCTTCCGGTTCGACGCCGCTCGATTTTGCCTATCATATTCACAGCGATGTCGGCCACCGCTGCATTGGGGCGAAAATCAGCGGGCGTATTGTGCCGTTTACCTATCAGCTGCAGATGGGCGACCAGATTGAAATCATCACCCAGAAGCAGCCCAACCCAAGCCGCGACTGGCTGAACCCGAACCTCGGCTACGTTACCACCAGCCGCGGGCGTTCCAAAATACACGCCTGGTTCCGCAAGCAGGACCGCGACAAGAATATTCTTGCCGGGCGGCAGATCCTTGACGACGAGCTTGAACACCTTGGCATTAGCCTGAAGGACGCGGAAAAGCATCTGCTGCCGCGCTACAACTTCAACGAGCAGGACGAACTGCTGGCGGCGATTGGCGGCGGCGATATTCGCCTCAACCAGATGGTCAACTTCCTGCAGGCGCAGTTTAATAAGCCCAGCGCGGCGGAGCAGGATGCGGCGGCGTTAAAGCAGCTGCAGCAGAAAACCCATGCTCCGCAGAATCGCAGCAAAGACAATGGTCGCGTGGTGGTCGAAGGGGTCGGCAACCTGATGCATCACATTGCGCGCTGCTGCCAGCCGATTCCCGGCGATGAAATTGTGGGCTTTATCACCCAGGGCCGCGGGATCTCGGTGCACCGCGCGGATTGCGATCAGCTCGCGGAACTGCAGTCTCACGCCCCGGAGCGCATCGTTGACGCGGTGTGGGGAGAGAGCTACTCGGCGGGCTACTCGCTGGTGGTACGCGTGCAGGCCAACGATCGCAGCGGCCTGCTGCGCGATATCACCACCATTCTCGCCAATGAGAAAGTTAACGTGCTGGGCGTGGCCAGCCGCAGCGATACCAAACAGCAGTTGGCGACGATCGATATGACCATCGAGATCTACAACCTGCAGGTGCTGGGCCGCGTGCTGGGTAAACTGAATCAGGTACCGGATGTCATCGACGCCCGTCGCCTGCACGGCGGTTAACTTCACTTTCTTTATGTCGGCCGGGGTCGCCCCGGCCTGATTCTTTAATGGAAACGACAATGAGCCAAATCGACCGCCTGCTCGGCATTATGCAGCGTCTGCGCGATCCGGAAAACGGCTGTCCGTGGGACAAAGAGCAGACTTTTGCCACCATCGCCCCGTATACCCTCGAAGAAACCTATGAAGTGCTCGACGCGATTGCCCGCGAAGATTTTGACGATCTGCGCGGTGAATTAGGCGACCTGCTGTTCCAGGTCGTCTTCTACGCTCAGATGGCGCAGGAAGAGGGGCGCTTTGATTTTAACGATATCTGCGCCGCGATCGGCGACAAGCTGGAGCGCCGCCATCCGCATATTTTCGGCGATGCCTCCGCCGGGAACAGCAGCGAAGTGCTGGCCCGCTGGGAGCAGATCAAAAGCGCAGAGCGAGCGGAAAAGTCCCAGCACTCAGCGCTGGACGATATTCCGCATAGTCTGCCGGCGCTGATGCGCGCGCATAAAATCCAGAAACGCTGCTCGGCGGTCGGCTTTGACTGGACTTCTCTGGGGCCGGTGCTGGACAAAGTGCACGAAGAAATAGACGAAGTCATGCACGAAGCGCAGCAGGCGGTGGTGGATGAAGCTAAACTGGAGGAGGAAGTGGGCGATCTGCTGTTTGCGACGGTCAATTTATCCCGCCATTTAGGGGTAAAAGCTGAAGTTGCCCTGCAAAAAGCCAACCTGAAGTTTGAGCGCAGATTCCGCGAAGTAGAGCGGATTGTCGCCGCGCGGGGCCTGGAAATGACCGGCGTTGACCTCGATACCATGGAGCTGGTGTGGCAGGAAGTAAAACGCCAGGAAACTGATCTCTAAAGAGTTTTCGTGATCAAGCGCTATTTGTGTGATTTTTTAAATAACAAGCGCTTGATTTACGTCAAAAACATTTCGCCAAAAGCGGCTATTTTCTCACTCCCTGCGTTTGTGTGGGCCTGATGAAAAGGAGGGATAATGAAAGTTTGTGGCGTCAGTCATGATCGGGTATACTGCTTTCCCGTCCTGGTTATTCCATCGTCTTTTAAACCTAACTTCTCAGGTTCAGCATGACAACGAACTATATTTTTGTGACCGGCGGGGTCGTATCCTCTCTGGGTAAAGGCATTGCCGCAGCTTCCCTCGCAGCCATTCTCGAAGCCCGCGGGCTTAACGTGACCATGATGAAACTGGATCCGTACATCAACGTCGATCCGGGCACCATGAGCCCAATCCAACACGGGGAAGTGTTCGTTACTGAAGACGGCGCTGAAACCGATCTGGACCTGGGTCACTATGAGCGTTTCATTCGCACCAAGATGACCCGTCGCAACAACTTCACCACGGGCCGTATTTACTCTGATGTCCTGCGCAAAGAGCGTCGCGGCGACTATCTGGGGGCCACCGTTCAGGTTATTCCGCACATCACCAACGCGATCAAAGAGCGCGTGCTGGCGGGCGGCGAAGGCCATGATGTGGTGCTGGTAGAAATCGGCGGCACCGTTGGCGATATCGAGTCGCTGCCGTTCCTTGAAGCGATTCGCCAGCTGGCGGTGGATATCGGTCGTGAAAACGCGCTGTTTATGCACCTGACCCTGGTGCCATACATGGCCGCCGCGGGTGAAGTCAAAACCAAGCCGACCCAGCACTCCGTTAAAGAACTGCTTTCCATCGGTATTCAGCCTGACATCCTGGTCTGCCGCTCCGATCGCGCCATTCCGGCGAACGAACGTGCCAAAATTGCATTGTTCTGCAATGTGCCAGAAAAAGCCGTTATTTCGATGAAAGATGTCGATTCCATTTATAAAATTCCGGGCCTGTTGAAATCGCAGGGGCTGGACGATTATATTTGTAAACGATTCAGCTTAAACTGTCCGGAAGCGAACCTGGCCGAATGGGAACAGGTTATCTATGAAGAAGCGAACCCGGCAGGCGAAGTCACCATTGGTATGGTCGGCAAGTATATTGAACTGCCGGACGCCTACAAATCGGTGATTGAAGCGCTAAAACACGGCGGTCTGAAAAATCGCGTTACCGTCAACATCAAGCTGATTGATTCGCAGGATGTGGAAACGCGCGGCGTCGAAATTCTGAAGAATTTAGACGCTATCCTGATCCCAGGTGGCTTCGGCTATCGCGGCGTTGAAGGTAAGATTGCCACCGCGCGCTATGCGCGTGAAAACAACATTCCTTATCTGGGTATTTGCCTGGGTATGCAGGTTGCGCTGATTGAGTTCGCGCGCAACGTAGCCGGGATGGAAAACGCCAACTCAACGGAATTTGTGCCAGACTGTAAGTACCCGGTTGTGGCCCTGATTACCGAATGGCGTGATGAAGACGGTAATGTCGAAGTGCGCTCTGATAAGAGCGACCTCGGCGGCACGATGCGCCTTGGCGCACAGCAGTGCCAGCTGGGCGAAGATAGCCTGGTGCGCCAGCTGTACGGTGAGCCAACCATTACCGAACGCCATCGCCACCGCTACGAAGTCAACAATATGCTGTTGAAACCGATTGAAAATGCGGGCCTGCGTATTGCGGGCCGTTCCGGGGATGATCAGTTGGTCGAGATCATCGAGGTGCCTAACCATCCGTGGTTCGTCGCCTGTCAGTTCCATCCGGAGTTTACTTCGACGCCGCGTGATGGCCATCCGCTGTTTGCAGGCTTTGTGAAAGCCGCTAGCGAGTACCAGAAGCGTCAGGCGAAGTAAAAGAGTTAGAACGGCAATGCACCCATCCGGGTGCATTGTTTGTCTGGAGTTTTAGTTTAACTTGTACTGAGGAAAACCTAATGTCCAAAATCGTTAAAGTCATCGGTCGTGAAATCATCGACTCCCGTGGTAACCCGACTGTTGAAGCCGAAGTACACCTGGAAGGTGGTTTCGTCGGTATGGCAGCTGCTCCGTCAGGTGCTTCTACTGGCTCCCGCGAAGCGCTGGAACTGCGCGATGGCGACAAATCCCGTTTCATGGGTAAAGGCGTACTGAAAGCCGTTGGCGCTGTTAACGGCCCGATCGCTCAGGCAATCCTTGGCAAAGACGCCAAAGATCAGGCTGGCATCGACAAAATCATGATCGACCTGGACGGTACTGAAAACAAATCTAACTTCGGTGCGAACGCTATCCTGGCCGTCTCTCTGGCTAACGCCAAAGCTGCCGCTGCTTCTAAAGGTCAGCCGCTGTATGAGCACATCGCTGAGCTGAACGGCACCCCTGGCAAATACTCCATGCCGGTTCCGATGATGAACATCATCAACGGCGGCGAGCACGCTGACAACAACGTCGACATCCAGGAATTTATGATTCAGCCGGTTGGCGCTAAATCCCTGAAAGAAGCCGTACGTATGGGTTCTGAAGTGTTCCACAACCTGGCTAAAGTTCTGAAAGCTAAAGGTATGAACACCGCTGTTGGCGACGAAGGCGGCTACGCGCCGAACCTGGGCTCCAACGCTGAAGCGCTGGCTGTTATCGCTGAAGCGGTTAAAGCTGCTGGCTACGAGCTGGGCAAAGACATCACTCTGGCGATGGACTGCGCGGCTTCTGAATTCTACAAAGACGGTAAATACGTTCTGGCCGGCGAAGGCAACAAAGCGTTCACCTCTGAAGAATTCACCCACTTCCTGGAAGAGCTGACCAAACAGTACCCGATCGTCTCCATCGAAGATGGCCTGGACGAATCTGACTGGGACGGTTTCGCATACCAGACTAAAGTACTGGGCGACAAAATCCAGCTGGTTGGTGACGATCTGTTCGTAACCAACACCAAGATCCTGAAAGAAGGTATCGAGAAAGGCATCGTTAACTCCATCCTGATCAAATTTAACCAGATCGGTTCTCTGACCGAAACTCTGGCTGCGATCAAAATGGCGAAAGACGCTGGCTACACTGCCGTTATCTCTCACCGTTCAGGCGAAACTGAAGACGCTACCATCGCTGACCTGGCTGTGGGTACCGCTGCAGGCCAGATCAAAACCGGTTCTATGAGCCGTTCTGACCGCGTTGCTAAATACAACCAGCTGATTCGTATCGAAGAAGCGCTGGGCGAAAAAGCACCGTACAACGGTCGTAAAGAGATCAAAGGTCAGGCATAAGCCCGTCTTTCTCTGATATGAAAAAGCCAGCCTTCGGGCTGGCTTTTTTTTGCCCCGAAACCGGTAACTACTTAAAATCTACCGCCATTTGCTGCGGAATAGAAAGCCCGCGCGTGGTTTGTACGCAGCGGTCAATGTAATCGGTAAAGCGCGGCGGTTTCGGCATGCCCATGCTGAGCAGCTTGTCGTTGCTGAACCGCACGTTGAGCGTGGCGAAGGCGCCGTACAGACGCATGGCCTTTAGCATCAGCCGCTCGTTGCAGGGGCCAAAAATAGTCTTCAGCTCACGGCGCATTTTGACCAGCGTTTCATAGCTGACCTGCGCGTATTTATCGCCGACCGGCGCCTGTTCGAGGGCGGAGGCCATCGCGTTATCGATATCCGCAAACCTTACGCTGTTTTCCTCTCCCGCTGAAATATGCACCACCTCTCCGCGCGCCAGCGGGCTGATAAGCAGCATCATCAGGGCGTCGGCGCAATAATCGACGGGGATCACGTCGATGCGGTCTTCCATTGAACACATAAATTTTTGCAGCATCAGCCCCATGCTGAACACCCAGAAGATGCTGCTGGAGGGCTGACAGCCGTGATGAGTGTGGCCAACAACAATCGAGGGGCGGGCGATCGCCAGCGGTAGCGTCGGGCATTCCTGCCGCATAAGACGTTCAATTGTTGATTTAGAGTGCGTGTACTCGACCAGATGCTCGGCGCGTTCACGGAACGCCGTGCTTTCCGCTACCAGCGAATCGGGGTCTGGTGAGCAGGACATCGCGGTGCCCACGTGCAGAAAGCGCTGAAGGCCGCTGACCTGAGCCATCCGCCGGGCAAACTGCAGCGTACCTTCGACGTTGACTTTCCAGATAAGCGGATTGTTACCAAATGAGGCGACGGCGGCGCAGTTGAGCACGTGGGTGACCTGATTCAGGCGCGGATCCTGGAGAAAAGGCTGCGGATTGGCCAGATCGCCCAGCAGGATGTTGTGGGGCGTCAGGGCCGTTAATCTCGCTTCACTAATATTGAATTTTCGCAGGTTATCCTTAATCCGTTCTACGGCGGCTACACTATTATCAGCACGAACTAACAGTAATAGATTAGGCGCATTCATTTTATTAAGAATGCTTTCTAACACTGCTCCACCCAGAAACCCGGTCGCGCCAGTAATTAATAATGTATTCATGAATGCAGTCTCATTAGTATTGGTTGACTGGATTCTAGGCGCGGAAAATTAAACGGATATTCAATGGGGGATGAACATAACGTGCGGTTTATTAAGGTTATTTTAAGGAAAGGCGTCGCAGTGGATCGAATTTGACCCCGAGCTCATCCCATAAATTCATTATTTCATGTATCCATTTGTACATCGTTGAAATTTATTATTTTTAATTTTGCTTTTTTATTTTTAGCGTTCAGGGTTATACATGTTTTGTTACACCAAAAATTTTAGCCATGCCGCTTAATAGTCGCCTGATGATTATCAGGCTAATTAAAAAACCGTCGCTGAATAATATTATCTGTCCGTCGCCAGAGGAGTATCGTCCTGGCGTATTTTTAATCAATCACTCGGCGCAGCGCGGGACAAGATCTGCGCGGGCAAATCTGCGATAATGCGCGCTCACAACCTTAAGCAGAGATGATTATGCAGTACCCGATTAACGAGATGTTCCAGACCTTGCAAGGCGAAGGTTACTTCACCGGCGTTCCCGCCATTTTTATTCGTTTACAGGGATGCCCGGTTGGTTGCGCCTGGTGCGATACCAAACATACCTGGGATAAGCTTGCCGATCGGGAAGTGTCGCTGTTCAGCATACTGGCGAAAACTAAAGAGAGCGATAAATGGGGCCCGGCAAGCAGCGAAGATCTGCTGGCCATCATCGGGCGTCAGGGCTGGACGGCCCGCCACGTGGTCATTACCGGCGGCGAGCCCTGTATTCATGATTTAACGCCGTTAACTTCTTTACTGGAGCAAAACGGATTTAGCTGCCAGATAGAAACCAGCGGCACCCATGAAGTTCGCTGCACGCCTCATACCTGGGTGACGGTGTCGCCAAAGGTGAACATGCGCGGCGGCTATGATGTGCTCTCGCAGGCGCTACAGCGGGCTGATGAAATTAAACATCCGGTTGGACGCGTGCGCGATATCGAAGCGCTGGATGAACTGCTGGCAACGCTGGCTGATGAAAAGCCGCGCATTATCGCCCTTCAGCCGATTAGCCAGAAAGATGACGCGACGCGCCTGTGCATTGAAACCTGTATCGCCCGCAACTGGCGCTTATCGATGCAGACGCATAAATATCTCAATATCGCGTGATATAAAAAACCCTGATAGCGCAAGGCTACCAGGGTTTTCTTCAGCGAAAGGCGCTCTCACTCGCCGCGATAGACGCAGCCCGCGGTGCAGGTTTCTTTGATCATCACCGCGCTCAGCAGCGGAACCCGCGGTTTCATCTGCTCCCAGATCCATTTGGCCAGCACTTCGCTGGTCGGATTGGACAGCCCCGGAATATCGTTCAGATAGTAATGGTCGAGGCGATCGTAGGTGGGTTTAAACGCGGCCTTCAGCTCGGCAAAATCCATGATCCACCCGGTATGGGGATCGACTTCACCGGTAATCTCCAGGCGCACCATAAATGAATGGCCGTGCAGACGACCGCATTTATGGCCTTCCGGCACGTGCGGCAGGTGGTGAGCGGCTTCGAAGGTGAAATCTTTAAACAGCGTGGTGGACATCTTTTATTCTCAATATGGCAAAAAACCGCCGTAGGGTACCGGAAAGCACCTTTTTTCGCATTAACTAAAACGGCCCTGAACACAAAATAGACGTATTGATCCAACTTATACAAATTAAGTGCTTATATTTCATGTGCTTATTTAATCGATTTTGTTGTTAATAACTATAACTAAAACAGGTTAGTTCATTTGGTTATTTGTTATTTCCATCCCTTATTTAGTTGTTACTATTTGCACCGTTAACCTACCAACTCGTCATACTTCGAGCCGCATGTGCGTTGGCAATACTCGGCCACTTACTTCGGTAAGTTCCCGGGGATGCGCTGTGTCGCCGCCAGCCTGCAACTCGAATTATTTAGAGTAAATACATTTTCTTCTGTTTTATCGCGCTGACAGGGCGTGAATCACAGCTTTGCTTACTGGAACATAACGACGCATGACGACACAGGCCCCACCTTCCAATTTGCTACCGCTGAGTCCGGAGCAAATGGCGCGCCTTCAGGCGGCCACGACCGACTTCACGCCCACCCAGCTGGCCTGGGTTTCTGGTTACTTCTGGGGCGCGCTGAATCAGCAGCCCGGCGCGGCGGCTGTCGCGCCAGCCCAGGCGGCGGAAGTTCCGTCCATCACCCTGATTTCGGCATCGCAAACCGGCAACGCCCGCCGCGTGGCTGAAGCGCTGCGCGACGATCTGCAGGCCGCGCAGCTGAACGTGAAGCTGGTTAACGCAGGCGACTATAAATTCAAACAAATTGCCTCCGAAAAGCTGCTGGTCGTGGTGACGTCGACGCAGGGCGAAGGTGAGCCGCCGGAAGAAGCCGTTGCGCTGCATAAGTTCCTGTTTTCGAAGAAAGCGCCGAAGCTGACCGATACCGCATTTGCCGTGTTTGGCCTCGGCGATACCTCCTATGAATTCTTCTGCCAGTCCGGCAAAGATTTTGACAACAAGCTGGCCGAACTGGGCGGCGAACGCCTGCTCGACCGCGTTGACGCGGATGTCGAGTATCAGGCCGCCGCCGCCGAATGGCGCGCTCGGGTGGTTGAGGTACTGAAAGCGCGCGCGCCTGCCGCTGCGCCGTCTCAGCTGCTCGCCAGCGGGTCGGTGAACGAGATCCACACCAGCCCCTATAGCAAAGAAGCGCCGCTGACCGCGACGCTGGCGGTGAATCAAAAAATCACTGGCCGCGATTCTGAAAAAGACGTGCGCCATATTGAAATCGACCTCGGCGACTCTGGCCTGCGCTATCAGCCGGGCGATGCGCTGGGCGTCTGGTACCAGAACGATCCGGCTCTGGTGAAAGAGCTGGTGGAGCTGCTGTGGCTGACGGGCGCGGAACCGGTCACGGTTGACGGCAAAACGCTGCCGCTCGCCGAAGCGCTGGAGTGGCACTTCGAGCTGACGGTTAACACCGGCAACATCGTGGAGAACTACGCCACCTTAACCCGCAGCGAGTCTCTGCTGCCGCTGGTGGGCGATAAGGCGCAGCTCCAGCATTACGCCGCGACCACGCCGATTGTCGATATGGTGCGTTTCTCCCCGGCGCAGATGGATGCTCAGGCGCTGGTCGACCTGCTGCGTCCGCTGACGCCGCGCCTGTACTCTATCGCCTCTTCGCAGGCGGAAGTGGAAAGCGAAGTCCACGTCACCGTTGGCGTGGTGCGTTATGACATCGAAGGCCGCGCCCGCGCCGGCGGCGCCTCCAGCTTCCTGGCTGACCGCGTCGAAGAAGATGGCGAAGTGCGCATCTTTATCGAGCATAACGATAACTTCCGTCTGCCCGCTAACCCTCAGACGCCGGTTATCATGATTGGCCCCGGCACCGGCATCGCGCCGTTCCGCGCCTTTATGCAGCAGCGCGCGGCGGAAGGCGCGGAAGGCAAGAACTGGCTGTTCTTCGGCAACCCGCACTTTACCGAAGATTTCCTCTATCAGGTGGAGTGGCAGAGCTACGTCAAAGAAGGCGTGCTGAGCCGCATCGACCTGGCCTGGTCCCGCGATCAACAACAAAAAGTCTACGTTCAGGACAAGCTGCGCGAGCAGGGGGCCGAACTGTGGCGCTGGATTAACGACGGCGCCCATATTTATGTCTGCGGCGATGCCAATCGTATGGCAAAAGACGTTGAGCAGACCCTACTGGAAGTGATTGCCGAATACGGCGCGATGGACGCCGAAGCGGCGGACGAATTTTTAAGTGAGCTGCGCGTTGAGCGCCGTTATCAGCGAGATGTCTACTAATGAGCGAAAAACATCCAGGCCCGCTGGTGGTCGAAGGTAAACTGACTGACGCCGAGCGCATGAAGCTCGAAAGCAACTACCTGCGCGGCACCATTGCGGAAGATTTGAACGACGGCCTGACCGGCGGTTTTAAAGGCGATAACTTTCTGCTGATCCGTTTCCACGGTATGTATCAGCAGGATGACCGCGATATCCGCGCCGAGCGCGCGGCGCAGAAGCTGGAGCCGCGTCACGCGATGCTGCTGCGCTGCCGCCTGCCGGGCGGGGTGATCACCACTAAACAGTGGCAGGCGATCGATAAATTCGCCGGCGATAACACCATTTACGGCAGCATCCGTCTGACCAACCGTCAGACCTTCCAGTTCCACGGCATTCTGAAGAAGAACGTCAAGCCGGTGCACCAGATGCTGCATTCGGTGGGGCTGGACGCGCTGGCGACCGCCAACGATATGAACCGTAACGTGCTGTGTACTTCTAACCCGTACGAGTCTCAGCTGCATGCTGAAGCCTACGAATGGGCGAAGAAGATCTCCGAGCACCTGCTGCCGCGCACGCGCGCTTATGCCGAAATTTGGCTGGATCAGAAGAAAGTCGCCACCACTGATGAAGAACCGATCCTCGGCCAGACCTACCTGCCGCGTAAGTTCAAAACCACCGTGGTGATCCCGCCGCAGAACGATATCGATCTGCACGCGAACGATATGAACTTCGTGGCCATCGCTGAAAACGGCAAGCTGGTGGGCTTTAACCTGCTGGTTGGCGGCGGTTTATCGATTGAGCACGGCAATAAGAAAACCTACGCCCGTACGGCGAGCGAGTTTGGCTATCTGCCGGTGGAGCACACCCTGGCGGTGGCAGAAGCGGTGGTGACGACCCAGCGTGACTGGGGTAACCGTACCGATCGTAAAAACGCGAAAACCAAATACACCCTCGAACGCGTAGGGGTTGAGACCTTTAAGGCGGAAGTGGAGCGTCGGGCGGGCATCAAGTTTGAGCCGATCCGTCCGTACGAGTTCACCGGCCGCGGCGATCGTATCGGCTGGGTGAAGGGTATCGACAATAACTGGCACCTGACGCTGTTTATTGAAAATGGTCGTATTCTTGATTATCCGGGGCGTCCGCTGAAAACCGGCCTGCTGAAGATCGCGAAGATCCACAAAGGCGAATTCCGCATTACGGCGAATCAGAACCTGATCGTTGCCAGCGTACCGGAAGATCAGAAGGCGAAGATCGAGAAGCTGGCGCGCGATCATGGTCTGATGAACGCCGTTACGCCGCAGCGCGAAAACTCGATGGCCTGCGTGTCGTTCCCGACCTGTCCGTTGGCGATGGCGGAGGCCGAGCGTTTCCTGCCGTCGTTTACCGATAAAGTCGAGGCGGTGATGAGCAAACATGGCGTTGGCGACGAGCATATCGTCACCCGCGTCACCGGCTGCCCGAACGGCTGCGGCCGGGCGATGTTGGCGGAAGTGGGGCTGGTCGGTAAGGCGCCGGGCCGCTACAACCTGCACCTGGGCGGCAACCGCAGCGGGACGCGTATTCCGCGTATGTATCGGGAAAATATTACCGAGTCGGAAATCCTCGACTCGATCGACGAACTGGTAGGGCGCTGGGCGAAAGAGCGCGAAGCGGGTGAAGGCTTCGGCGACTTTACGGTGCGTGCGGGCATCATTCGCCCGGTGCTCGACCCAGCCCGTGATTTCTGGGAATAAACATCCAGCTGCCCGGTGGCGTTTCGCTTACCGGGGCTGTGGGTTTTGTAGGCCGGGCAAACGCAGTACCGCCCGGCGAAACAGACAAACGAGGTCCTTATGTCCATACTCGATCTAAACGCGCTGAACGCATTACCGAAGGTCGATCGTGTTTTGCAGCTGGCGGAAACCAATAGCCAGTTGGAAAAGCTGAGCGCGGAAGCGCGCGTCGCGTGGGCGCTGGAAAACCTGCCGGGCGAATACGTGCTCTCTTCGAGCTTTGGTATCCAGGCGGCGGTGAGCCTGCATCTGGTCAATCAGGTGCGCCCGGATATTCCGGTCATCCTGACCGATACCGGCTATCTGTTCCCGGAAACCTACCAGTTTATCGACGAGTTAACGGACAAACTCAATCTGAACCTGAAGGTCTATCGGGCGAAGGAGAGCGCTGCATGGCAGGAGGCGCGCTACGGTAAGCTGTGGGAGCAGGGCGTTGAGGGCATTGAAAAATATAATGACATCAACAAGGTCGAGCCGATGAACCGGGCGCTGCAGGAGCTGAACGCGCAAACCTGGTTTGCGGGACTGCGCCGCGAGCAGTCCGGCAGCCGCGCCCACTTACCGGTGCTGGCGATCCAGCGCGGCGTGTTTAAGGTGCTGCCGATCATCGACTGGGATAATCGTACCGTCTATCAGTATCTGCAAAAGCACGGCCTGAAGTATCACCCGCTGTGGGATCAGGGCTATTTGTCGGTAGGGGATACCCACACCACCCGTAAATGGGAGCCGGGGATGGCGGAGGAAGAAACGCGCTTCTTTGGCCTGAAAAGAGAGTGCGGACTGCACGAAGGTTGAGATGAGTCCCGGCGCTGCCGGGATTTTTTCCTGAATTGTTAATTATTGATGTCTTTATAATTATTAATAATTGATATTATTATCAATTCCATCGCAAAGATAAAATATTTTTGATGTAAATCACATCTCTTATTTGGCAGTGTGATAATACTTGAATAAATATGCCTGCTAAATGGAATAATATAGAGAATGTTCAATTATTGGGGGAAATCCCTGCGCGGAGATGATGATGGCGGTGATGATTATCACTTGCTATGTTGGCATTCTCTGGATGTTGCCGCTGTAGGTTATTGGATGGTGCAGGATAATATCCATAGTATTAATGATTATCTTAATAAACTGGGGCTTCATCATAGAGAACAGGCGGCACAATTTTTTGCATGGCTATTATGCTGGCATGATATTGGAAAGTTTGCCCACTCTTTTCAGCAGCTTTATCGTCATGAAGAGTTAAATGCGCAGGACGAATATATAAAACATTATGAAGCCATCCCGCATGCGACTCTGGGATATTGGCTCTGGAATGCTTTTTTAAGCGAGTGCTCTGAACTTTTTCCTGAATCCTCTCTTTCTGCCCGTAAGTTAAAGCGCGCCATTGCGCTTTGGATGCCCCTTACGACAGGCCATCATGGTCGACCGCCTTCTTCAGTAACAGAACTAAAAAATTTTCGTCAGCAGGATAAAGAAGCGGCTCGTGATTTTCTTATCAGGGTTAAATCATTATTTCCACTGATTGAGGTTCCTGATTTTTGGGATGATGATGACGGTATTACGCTTTTTAAACATCTCTCATGGTTTATTTCCGCTGCGATAGTACTGGCTGACTGGGTCGGTTCTTCAATCCGGTATTTCCCTCGAATCGCTAAACCAATGGGCGTCGAGGAATACTGGCAGCAGCATGCGCTGGTTAAAGCGAAAGTAGCTATAACCGTTTTCCCTCCTTCCTCTGGCGTTGCCCCTTTTTCCGGAATAAAAGCGTTATTCCCTTTTATTCAACAGCCAACACCTTTGCAGAAAAAAGCGCTTGAACTGGATATTGATAAAGAAGGTCCACAATTATTTATTCTTGAAGATGTGACTGGCGCTGGAAAAACGGAGGCCGCGTTGATTTTGACGCATCGTCTGATGGCTACTGGAAAGGCGCAGGGGCTCTATTTTGGTCTGCCGACGATGGCGACGGCGAATGCCATGTTCGATCGTATGTTGGAGAGCTGGCTGGGGCTGTATCAACCGGGTTCTCGGCCAAGTCTTGTCCTGGCTCATAGCGCGCGTGGATTAATGGATCGTTTCACGCAGTCTCTCTGGTCGGGAGATTTATCAGGTTCAGAAGAGCCTGACGATCTTCTGCCTTCCAGCCAGGGGTGTGCCGCCTGGTTTGCCGACAGTAATAAAAAAGCGCTGTTAGCTGAAGTGGGCGTTGGTACGCTTGATCAGGCAATGATGGCGGTGATGCCGTTTAAACACAGTAATTTACGGATGCTGGGGCTGAGCCATAAAATTCTGTTGGCGGATGAAATTCACGCCTATGACAGCTACATGTCGCGGATCCTTGAGTGCCTGGTTGAGAAGCAGGCAAGCGATGGCAATACCACGATTCTGCTTTCCGCCACGCTATCACAGCAGCAACGGGACAGGCTGGTTGCTGCTTTTGCTAAGGGCGCACAGGGGCGGGTAGAAGCACCGTTATTAGGCCATGACGATTATCCCTGGCTCACGCAGGTGACCGGTTCGAAGGTGGTTTCTCAATATGTGGAGACCCGTAAAGAAGTTGAGCGCAGCGTCAAAGTTAACTGGACGCACGGCGAACAGGAGTGTCTTGAACGCATTGAGCAAGCGATAGGCCAGGGAAAATGTATTGCATGGATACGCAACTCCGTTGATGACGCAATTCGTATTTATCGCCAGCTTCTAACCCGAGGCGTTGTACCTTCCGAAAGCCTCTTGTTATTCCATAGCCGTTTCGCCTTTTACGATCGTCAGCGCATTGAAAACCGGGCGCTGGCGCAGTTTGGTAAACAAGGTGTTGCGAAGCGTTGCGGACAGGTTCTGATTGCCACACAGGTCATTGAGCAAAGTCTGGATATCGATGTCGATGAAATGATCTCTGATTTAGCGCCAGTGGATTTGTTGATTCAGCGAGCCGGTCGTTTACAGCGCCATATCCGCGATCGTAATGGCTTATTGAAAGCTTCTGGAAGAGACGAACGTAACCCGCCAGAGCTGCTGATCTTCGCCCCAGAATGGGATGACGAACCGCAAGAGGATTGGTTCTCAAACGCTATGCGCAACAGCGCCTACGTCTACCCCGATCATGGGCGCCTGTGGCTAACCCAGCGTGTGCTGCGCGAACAAGGGGAAATTCGAATGCCGCAGTCAGCCCGATTGCTGATTGAGTCTGTCTATGGCGAAGAAGTTGATATGCCACCGGGGTTCGTGAAGACGGAGCAGTTGCAGGAGGGGAAATTCTACTGTGACCGGGCATTTGCTAAGCAAAACATTATCAACTTTGCGCCGGGCTACAGCCCTGAATGCAGTGATTATCTGCCAGAGAAACTTTCGACGCGTCTGGCCGAAGAGTCGGTTTCATTGTGGTTGGCGAAAATTGTCGATGGAGCAGTTATGCCTTATGCCCCAGGAGAGCACGCCTGGGAAATGAGTGCGCTGCGGGTACGTCAGGGCTGGTGGGATAAGCACCGTGGAGATTTCGTTCTGCTTGACGGTAAGCGACTCCAGCAGTGGTGCGCGGAGCAGCATCAGAATCAGGAGTTTGCCTTAGTAATTGTAGTATCGGATCTGGAAACGTGCGGCTATTCAGCGCATGAAGGGTTGATTGGAAAGATGGAGGTATAGCAGATACTCGCATGGATAGTTTCTCACTTTTGACTACCCCCTGGCTCCCCGTACGTTTAAAAGACGGTTCTACGGGCAAGCTGGCGCCGGTTAATCTGGCGGATGAAAACGTGGTGGATATCGCCGCCGCGCGGGCGGATTTACAGGGCGCGGCCTGGCAATTTCTGCTGGGTTTATTGCAGTGCAGCATGGCGCCGAAAAATCATTCTCGCTGGGAAGATGTCTGGTTCGAAGGGCTAAGCGCAGATGTGCTTCAGCGAGCGCTGGAACCGCTGGAGCCTGCGTTCCAGTTTGGCGCTGATACGCCCTCTTTTATGCAGGATTTCGAAGCATTAACCGGAGAAAAAGTCTCTATTGCGTCATTGTTGCCGGAAACCCCAGGCGCACAAACCATTAAACTTAATAAAGACCACTTTGTTAAGCGCGGCATCACGGAGCGATTTTGTCCGCACTGCGCGGCGCTGGCGTTATTCTCGTTACAGCTTAATGCTCCATCAGGTGGCCAAGGACATCGCACTGGATTGCGTGACGGTGGTCCTATGACTACGTTGATCGAGTTACTGGAGTATCAGGAGAACCGGCAAACATCTCTGTGGCGGAAATTATGGGTGAACGTTATGCCACAGGATACTGCTGGGATGTATCTGCCCGCCCATTATGACGGTGCTATTTTTCCTTGGCTGACCAACACTCGTTCTAGTGAACCTTCAACAGGTGTAAACACGACGCCAGAACAAGTGAATGTTCTCCAAGCCTATTGGGGAATGCCGCGGCGTATTCGCCTCGATTTTAATACTACCCATTCAGGTCGCTGCGATCTCTGTGAAACGCAAAGCGATGAATTACTTAGCTGGATGATCATGAAGAACTACGGTGTTAATTATGTGGGTTGGAGACACCCGTTAACACCCTACCGTCTTCCCCGTAAAGAGGGTAGTGGCTTCATTTCAGTCAAACCGCCGCCCGGCGGGCTTATCTGGCGCGACTGGCTGGGGTTGAATCAAGAAGAGGATTCGGAAAATAACACCGAATATCCGGCGCTGATCGTCAAAACAACCGGTGCGCGTAGCCTGAAGGATGTAAAGATTGGGCTGTGGGGTTTTGGTTACGATTTCGAAAAGATGAAAGCCCGCTGCTGGTATGAACATCACTTCCCATTGCTATTAACCGAAAATATTATCCCCGAACTACGCACGGCGGCACTAACGGCATCGCGCAACCTTAGCCTGCTGCGCAGCGCGTTAAAAGAGGCCTGGTATTCCGATGCCAAGGGCGCGCGCGGCGACTTCAGCTTTATTGATATCGACTTCTGGCATCTGTCGCAGGAACGCTTTCTTGAGCTTATTCGCGATCTTGAAAACGGCCTGAACGCAGACGAAAGGCTGAACCGGTGGCAAACGAATATCTGGCTGTTTACCCGCAGCTACTTTGATGACCATGTTTTTACCAACCCTTATGAGGGCGTCGATCTCAAACGCATCATGCTGGCGCGTAAAAAATATTTCACCAAATCGGCGGAGAAGCAGAGCGCGAAAGCCGCCAAAGCGAAAAAGCAGGAGGCTGCTGAATGAGTATTGTGAAGGACGACCATAGGGCCACGCTGCGCAGATGGCACAAAGATTTACAGGAAAAACGCGGCCTGCGTGCCAGCCTGCGGCGCAGCAAAACGGTCAATGAAGCCTGCCTGTCGGAAGGATTTCGTTCATTGCTGATGCAGACTCACACGTTATGGAAAGTCGAAGGGCAACAGTGGCGTTTTACCGCGCTGGCGATAACCGCGTCGCTGGCCGCACACGTTAAATCTATCGATGAACGGCAGAAATTTGCCACGCAGCTAGGCCAGACGACGGGCAATAACCAGGTCATGTCCGAACTGCGTTTTTCCCGGCTGTCTGCGGTAAAAACGCCTGATGAGCTACTACGTCAGCTACTCCGTGCCGTTCGGCTGCTTAACGGCGCGGTGAACTTTCCCTCACTGGCGGACGATGTCTTCCACTGGTGTCGTGAATACGACGAACTGCTTAATCATACCCGCCGCCAGCAGCGGCCGACTGAATTTATCCGTATCCGCTGGGCGCTGGAATATTACCAGGCCGGTGAAGCTAACAACGACGATTAGTAAGGGACTATCAGATGACCACATTTATTCAGCTGCATTTACTCACCGCTTATCCAGCCGCCAACCTGAACCGCGACGACACCGGTTCACCGAAAACTGTGGTGCTTGGCGGTGCGACGCGTCTGCGCGTTTCTTCGCAAAGCCTGAAGCGCGCATGGCGGACCTCCGAACTTTTTGAACAGGCGCTGTCCGGAAATATCGGTATCCGTAGCGGACGTATTGCTCGTGAAGCGGCGAAGATCCTTATTGAAAAAGGTATTGATGACAAAAAGACCATCGAGTGGGCGGCAAAAATTGCGGATTACTTAGGTAAGGCAAAAGCAGATAAAAAAGCAAAAGATCCGCTGACCAACACCGAGACCGAACAACTGGTGCATATCAGTCCGGCTGAGTTTGATGCGGTCATGGCCCTGACGCACCGTCTGGCGGAAGTAAAGCGTGCGCCAAACGAAGACGAGCTGGATTTATTGCGTCACGATCGTATGGCTGTCGATATTGCCATGTTTGGCCGCATGCTGGCCAATAAACCGGAATTCAATGTTGAAGCTGCCTGCCAGGTTGCGCACGCCTTCGGCGTTAGTGAAACGATTGTGGAAGATGACTTCTTTACCGCTGTTGATGATCTCCGGAAGACTTCGCTAGAGGATGCCGGTGCCGGACACCTCGGTGAAGCCGGATTTGGCTCGGCGCTGTTTTATACCTATATCTGCATCGACAAAGATCTGCTGGTGAAAAATCTGAACGGTAATGAGGAACTGGTGAACAAAACGCTACGTGCCTTTACTGAGGCAGCGCTGAAAGTCTCGCCAACCGGTAAGCAAAACAGCTTCGCCAGCCGCGCCTATGCGTCCTGGGCGCTGGCGGAAAAAGGCACCGATCAACCGCGTTCGCTGGCCGCGGCATTTTACAATCCGATCAACGGCACCAATCAGCTGGATGCTGCGGTAAAACGCATTACTGAACTGCGTGAAAATATGAATACCGTTTACGAACAGCAGACATCATGTGTCGATTTTGACGTTATGAAAAAGAAGGGAAGTATCAAAGACGTACTGGACTTTATCTGCGCGTAAGGGGCGGCTATGAGCCAATATTTGGTTTTTCAGCTACATGGGCCGATGGCCTCCTGGGGCGTTGATGCGCCCGGCGAAGTGCGCCATAGCCACGAGCTACCCTCGCGTTCGGCACTGCTAGGTTTCCTGGCAGCAGCACTGGGTATCCGGCGCGATGAAGAAGCTCGCTTGAACGCGTTCAATCAGCATTACTCTTTTCTGCTGTGCGCCAGTCAGGAACCGCGCTGGGCGCGAGACTATCACACGGTCCAGATGCCGAAAGAAGTGCGTAAAGCCCGTTATTTCTGTCGTCGTGAAGAGTTGAGCGATCCAGAACTGCTCAGCGCGCTGATCTCGCGGCGGGACTATTACACTGATGCCTGGTGGATGGTGGCGCTTACGCAAACGACGGATGCGCCTTATTCGCTGGAACAACTGCGGGATGCATTACAGCACCCTGTTTTTCCTCTGTATCTGGGGCGAAAAAGTCACCCGCTGGCTTTGCCACTTGCGCCGTTGTTGCTGGAGGGTGCCGCACCGGATGTGTTGAACGAGGCGTATCGACAGTATCGGGAGAAGTTCAACAAGATAAATATCCGACTAGCAGAACTGCAACCTGAGTGCTGGTGGGAAGGCGAGCATGTCGGTCTGAATGCTAATAAAGTCTTACGTCGTCGTGACAGCCCGATGAGCCGCAAGCACTGGACGTTTGGCGAGCGTACCGTTAATCAAGGGCCGCTGCTCATCAAGGAGGAACCGTGTACCTTGCAAAAATAACGCTGCATACCAGCCAGCTATTACCATCACAGCTATTACAACTGGTGGATCGCGGTGAATATGCGATGCACCAGTGGCTCTGGGAGTTATTTCCAGAAGGGCCGGAGCGGCAGTTTCTTTATCGCCGGGAGGAGCTTCAGGGGGCGTTTCGTTTCTTTGTTCTTTCCCTTGAGCCTCCCGCTGAAAGTGAGATTTTTGATATTCAGTATCGACCATTTGCACCAACGTTGATCGCAGGACAGACCCTGTGTTTTAGCCTGCGTGCTAACCCAACGATTTGTAAAGGCGGTAAACGTCACGATCTATTGATGGAGGCGAAGCGCCAGGTAAGGGGGCAGGTTAATGGCCCGGATATGTGGCTGCATCAGCAGCAGGCGGCGCAGGGCTGGCTGGCGCGTCAGGGGGAGCAAAATGGGTTTTCACTGCGTGAAGTGAATGTTGATGCCTATCGGCAACAGCAGGTTGTGCGGGTGAAATCGCGCCAGATGATCCAGTTCAGTAGCGTGGATTACTCCGGCGTGCTGGTGGTTAACGAACCCACGTTATTCCTGCAACGTTTGATTCAGGGATACGGGAAAAGCCGGGCGTTTGGCTGTGGGTTAATGTTGATTAAACCCGGAGATGACGAGTGACATTTGTTCCGCTAAGCCCAATCCCATTGAAAGACCGTACGTCGATGATTTTTCTCCAGTATGGCCAGGTAGACGTACTCGATGGCGCGTTTGTGTTGATCGATAAGACGGGGATACGTACTCATATTCCGGTTGGGTCTGTAGCTTGCATAATGCTGGAACCGGGAACGCGGGTTTCTCATGCGGCGGTACGCCTGGCATCGACGGTTGGTACGTTACTGGTATGGGTGGGGGAAGCGGGAGTACGCGTTTACTCTTCCGGCCAGCCCGGCGGGGCGCGTGCTGATAAACTTCTTTATCAGGCGAAGCTAGCGTTGGATGATGATTTACGTCTGAAAGTAGTGAGAAAAATGTATGAGCTGCGGTTTCGGGAACCCCCTCCAGCGCGACGTTCTGTTGAGCAACTGCGCGGTATTGAAGGGGCCCGCGTCCGTCAGACTTACTTGTTATTGGCTAAACAGTACGGCGTGAAGTGGCATGGGCGTAATTATGATCCTAAAGACTGGGAAAAGGGTGATGTAGTTAACCGGTGCATCAGCGCGGCGACTTCTTGTCTTTACGGAATATCAGAAGCAGCGGTGCTGGCGGCTGGCTACGCGCCTGCGATTGGTTTTATACATAGCGGCAAACCTCTTTCATTTGTTTATGACATCGCGGACATCATCAAATTTGAAGCCGTCGTTCCTAAGGCATTTGAAATTGCCGCTCGCGCACCGGCTGAACCCGATCGAGAAGTTAGACTGGCCTGCCGTGATATTTTCCGTAGTACTAAGCTGACTGGAAAACTCATTCCTTTGATTGAGGACGTGCTAGCTGCTGGTGAGATTGAGCCGCCTAAGCCAGCGCCAGATATGTTGCCGCCGGCGATACCAGAGCCACAGCGACTCGGCGACGGCGGGCATCGGGGGCATGGCTGATGAGTATGGTAGTTGTTGTTACGGAAAACGTGCCGCCGCGCCTGCGAGGACGGCTTGCCATATGGTTGTTAGAGATTAGGGCTGGCGTCTACGTCGGCGATGTTTCAAAACGTGTGCGGGAGATGATTTGGCAACAGATTACGCAATTAGGCGGCGCTGGAAATGTTGTTATGGCCTGGGCGACGAATACAGAGTCCGGTTTTGAGTTTCAAACTTGGGGAGAAAATCGACGTAGTCCGGTAGATTTGGACGGCCTGAGATTGGTTTCTTTCCTTCCCATTGAAAATCAGTAAGTTATAAGTTCTTTAATAAAAAGGAATTGTAGAACATAAGTTGGTAAATTGTTGCTCTCTGAAAATTGTAATAGAAAACAAATATATATATTTAGAGTGTTCCCCGCGCTAGCGGGGATAAACCGCAGCTGCGCATTGCTGGCGCCGGTCAGCGCGTGTGTTCCCCGCGCTAGCGGGGATAAACCGGGGCACGGTAGACGCGCCAGCAGGCAGCGCAGGTGTTCCCCGCGCTAGCGGGGATAAACCGTTGACTCCTGCGCCAGGTCGGGGCGCTGCCGTGTGTTCCCCGCGCTAGCGGGGATAAACCGTTACCGCAAACGCGGCGCATAGCTTGATCACGGTGTTCCCCGCGCTAGCGGGGATAAACCGCCGATCAAAGTCAAAACCGGGATCGTGATGCCGTGTTCCCCGCGCTAGCGGGGATAAACCGCATCGCCCCGAGCTTATCCCGGCATATCGTGAGTGTTCCCCGCGCTAGCGGGGATAAACCGCGACTGCTCGAGATTGCCGACGCGCTGGTCGTGTGTTCCCCGCGCTAGCGGGGATAAACCGGCACTGAGGACAGAGGCGTGTAGTGTCAGAATGTGTTCCCCGCGCTAGCGGGGATAAACCGACCATAGAACCAAAATCAACCTCAGGGTCAGCGTGTTCCCCGCGCTAGCGGGGATAAACCGACAACGCACCGCGGCAGAACAGCGAAAAGTTAGTGTTCCCCGCGCTAGCGGGGATAAACCGACCACGAATGAAAATGTGGCCAGGAAAGCCGAGTGTTCCCCGCGCTAGCGGGGATAAACCGGTTGGCCAGGCATACGCAGCAAATGCCATTGCGGTGTTCCCCGCGCTAGCGGGGATAAACCGACTTGTTCAGAAAAAACCCCATTAGGAGGTTAGTGTTCCCCGCGCTAGCGGGGATAAACCGGGTGCTTGCCTGGGTAAAACTGAACAGGCTTAGTGTTCCCCGCGCTAGCGGGGATAAACCGACCATTCTCATCATTCACGGCACGCAGTTAGTGTGTTCCCCGCGCTAGCGGGGATAAACCGCCGTTGATTTTTTCCGACGCTGGCTCAGTCTCGTGTTCCCCGCGCTAGCGGGGATAAACCGCGCTTCCGTTTCCTGAGCATATAGGTCGCCATGTGTTCCCCGCGCTAGCGGGGATAAACCGCGACCGCCAGCGGCGTTGTTAAACACGCCTGGGTGTTCCCCGCGCTAGCGGGGATAAACCGGTGATTCCAGCGTTAACCCGCAACAGTTCATGGTGTTCCCCGCGCTAGCGGGGATAAACCGCCTATAACCGACGAAGGCAAGCGCCGCGCACGGTGTTCCCCGCGCTAGCGGGGATAAACCGCGATCCACTTTCTCACCGCAGAGCAAAAAGAAGTGTTCCCCGCGCTAGCGGGGATAAACCGCCTGCCGTTGACGTCAGACATCAGACACTAGCGTGTTCCCCGCGCTAGCGGGGATAAACCAGCTCCCGCTGGACGCTTCGACATGTCTGCGAATGTGTTGCCCGCGTCAGCGGGGGTTAACCGGTTTTTTCCCATACGCGCTCCGCATTCAGGGAATGTTCCCC
The DNA here is from genome assembly GCF_002090195.1 of Klebsiella sp. M5al. Lineage (NCBI taxonomy): Bacteria > Pseudomonadati > Pseudomonadota > Gammaproteobacteria > Enterobacterales > Enterobacteriaceae > Klebsiella > Klebsiella sp. M5al. Next base: position 4,732,935 of record NZ_CP020657.1, on the reverse strand, counting down.
GCGCCGCCATTCTTATTATCCTGTACTTTATTTTTTTACGTCATTATTTAGTGTGGCAAAGTCCAGTTCCAGTCAATACTTGCCAAAATTTTTGGCTCATGGGAACAGTGCGCCGTTTTTAACATAGCGCTTATACAGACGTTTTACCGATGCTGGGTTCTGAGCCCAAATCCAACCCGTCGTGCCAGACGCGCTGCCAGATATAAACCTGGTTGTCGGCGATGGACCGCGCGCTGGCAGCCAGTAGTAGAAACAACGGTATTAAAAAGCGAAAACGCATCATGGCGACAGTCCTTGTTGCCAGATTTTATCGTTAGTCTATTTTGAGGTGGGCTTCTTCTCCGCCTTCGCCAGCTCTTTCACCAGCGGCAGCATCACTTTCATCACATCGCGTCCGCGATGCTCAATCCGCCCCGGCAGCGCTTTATCAATATACTGCAGGTTATCCAACTGAAGGTTGTGCCAACTGGTGCCGTCCGGAAAGCTGCGTGATTTGCCCCGCTGCTGATAACCGTCTTTCTTGCCCAATGACCAGTTGGTCGCTTCCACCGACAGTACCGGGATCCCGGCGTTATCGAAAACGCTGGCATCGTTACAGCAGCCGGTGCCTTTCGGGAAGTCCCGGTTCAGCCCTGGATTGATGAAGGCCGCGATGCCGTGGCTGCGGGCGATAAACAGCGCCCGGTCGCGGGTGAGCTTGCGCACCGACGCTGGCGTGCTGCGGCCGCTATTAAAGTACAGCTTATCGCCCACGACCAGATTATCGAGATTAATCACCAGCAGGGTGTTTTTCTTTTCCGCATCGCTCATGCGCTTAAGCAGATTCTGTGCCCCCAGCCGGCCTTCTTCTTCGCCGCTGGTGGCAACGAAGCGAATACCGTAACGGGTGGGAACGTTCTTTAACTGTTCAGCAAGTTCCAGCATGACGCCCAGCCCCATCGCGTTATCGTCGATCCCCTGTAGGGTCAGGCCGCCGAGGTTATTTTCAACATCTTTATCGCTCTGCGGCGCGTAGGTATCCAGGTGCGCCATGATAATGATCTGCTGGCGAGATTGGCCTTCATGAGCGGCGATCACCGTACTGCCGGTGACGTTATGCCAGTTTTTACGCTGACTGCTATCGGTATAGACGTAGCGGGTATTGAAGCTGCGCACATCGCTCTGATAACCCATCTGGGCGAACTGCTGGCGGAGGTAATCGGCTGATAGCATCTCGGCCGGCGTACCGGTCATTCTTCCGGGAAAAAAGGTGGCGATATGACGAGCCTGGGCATTGGCGGTTTCGCCCGGGGCGCTGAATGCCGGGGCGGCGGAGAAGACAAATCCTGCGCCCAACGCCAGGGGGAGCAGGCGACGGCACAATGCGGAAAACATAGGGGGTCCTTTAGCACTTAAAACAATTTCACCCGCGTAGTATGAAACTGTGACCGGGGTTAAACAATTTCAATCGCTCTTAAATGGTGGAAAAACCGCGTGTTAAGCACTTTTTGATATTTGCTTTCCCAGGTCGTTATTCTTTTGAGTAACAACTCATTCCATTTCGTAATTTCATTTGCTCTAAACCGCACCCTATAGTCGCTCTATTGCTGATTGTAAGAGAGTTGTTGCGCAGTGGAATACTTGCCGATATTTGCCGAAGTGAAAGACAGACCTGTGCTGGTGATCGGCGGCGGCGAGATAGCCGCGCGTAAGATTACGTTTTTGCTGCGCGCTGAAGCGAAGGTGCACATTGTCGCCGAAACGTTGATGCCGGAACTTGCCGAAAAGGTCGAGCGCGAGGAAATTCAGTGGCGGGCAACCGTTTTTGAAGAGCAGCAGCTTGATGACGTATTTCTGGTGATTGCCGCCACCGAAGATGACGAGCTGAACCAACGCGTTTACGTCGCGGCGAACGCGCGTTATCGGCTGGTCAACGTCGTGGATAATCAAGCGCTGTGCTCGTTTGTCTTTCCATCAATTGTCGATCGCTCTCCGCTGCTGGTGGCCATCTCTTCCAGCGGCAAAGCGCCGGTGCTGTCGCGGATTTTGCGCGAAAAAATCGAAGCCCTGCTGCCCACCAACCTGGGGCGGCTGGCTGAAACGGCGAGCTACTGGCGTCACCATATTAAAACCCATCTGAAAACCACCGCCGAACGCCGCCGCTTTTGGGAGCGCGTGTTTACCGGTCGTTTTGCCAGCCTGATGCTGGCGGGCAACAAAGCCGAAGCGGAAAAAGCGCTGGAAGATGAACTTCGGCAGCCGGAAAAGCGCCCCGGTGAAATTATTCTTGTCGGAGCAGGGCCGGGCGATGCCGGATTGCTGACTCTGCGCGGCCTGCAGGCCCTTCAGCAGGCGGACGTGGTGTTTTACGACAACCTGGTCACCCCGGAGGTGCGCGAACTGGTGCGCCGGGACGCGGAGACAATCTGCGTCGGTAAAAGCGCCTCCGGCATATCCGTACCGCAGCAGGAGATCAACCGTCTGCTGGTGGACGCAGCGAAAGAGGGCAAAACGGTGATTCGCCTGAAGGGCGGTGACCCGTTTATTTTTGGCCGCGGCGGCGAAGAGCTGCAGGCCGCGGCCGAAGCGGGCATTCCGTTTCAGGTCGTCCCGGGCGTGACGGCGGCGGCGGGCGCAACGGCCTATGCCGGAATTCCGTTGACGCATCGTGATTATGCCCAGAGCGCAACCTTTATTACTGGCCACTTCGGCGCGGAAAACTCGCCGCTCGACTGGGCGCGGCTGGCGCAAAGCGGCCAGACCCTGGCGATTTATATGGGCAGCCTGAAAGCGGCGGAAATCAGCGCGCAGCTGATTGCCAACGGCCGCGAGGGCGATACCCCGGTAGCGGTGATCTCGCGCGGCACCCGCGCCGATCAGCAAACGAAGACCGGCACATTACAACAGCTTGAAAGCCTGGCGAAAGACGCCCCGATGCCCGCCCTGATCGTGGTAGGAGACGTGGTGCAATTACATCAACAGCTCGCCTGGTATCAACACACCTCATCCTCAGAGGCCTTTAAGGCTTCTGTAGTAAATCTGGCTTAAGGAACGGTTATGGACCAAAAACGACTCACTCACCTGCGGCAACTGGAGGCTGAAAGCATCCATATCATTCGTGAGGTGGCCGCCGAATTCTCTAACCCGGTGATGATGTACTCCATCGGTAAAGACTCCAGCGTGATGCTGCATCTGGCGCGTAAAGCGTTTTATCCGGGCACCCTGCCGTTCCCGTTGCTGCACGTCGATACCGGCTGGAAATTCCGCGAAATGTATGAGTTCCGTGACCGTACCGCTAAAGCCTACGGCTGCGAGCTGCTGGTGCATAAAAACCCGGAAGGGGTGGCGATGGGGATTAACCCGTTCGTTCACGGCAGCGCCAAGCATACCGATATCATGAAAACCGAAGGTCTCAAGCAGGCGCTGAACAAATACGGCTTCGATGCCGCGTTTGGCGGCGCGCGTCGCGATGAAGAGAAATCCCGCGCCAAAGAGCGTATTTACTCCTTCCGCGACCGCTTCCACCGCTGGGACCCGAAAAACCAGCGCCCGGAGCTATGGCACAACTATAACGGCCAGATTAACAAGGGCGAAAGCATCCGCGTCTTCCCGCTCTCCAACTGGACCGAGCTGGATATCTGGCAGTACATCTATCTGGAAAATATTGAAATTGTTCCGCTGTACCTGGCGGCAGAACGTCCGGTGCTGGAGCGCGACGGGATGCTGATGATGATCGATGACGATCGCATCAATTTACAGCCCGGCGAGATGATCAAAAAACAAATGGTACGCTTTCGCACCCTCGGCTGCTGGCCGCTGACCGGCGCGGTGGAGTCCAACGCGCAAACGCTGCCGGAGATTATCGAAGAGATGCTGGTGTCGACCACCAGCGAACGACAGGGGCGCGTGATTGACCGCGACCAGGCAGGCTCCATGGAGCTGAAGAAACGTCAGGGTTATTTCTAAGGAGCCGCCATGAACACCACAATTGCACAACAAATTGCCAATGAAGGCGGCGTAGAAGCCTACCTGCACGCCCAGCAGCACAAAAGCTTGCTGCGCTTTCTGACCTGCGGCAGCGTCGATGACGGTAAAAGTACGCTGATTGGCCGGCTGCTGCACGATACCCGCCAGATTTATGAAGATCAGCTCTCCTCGCTGCATAATGACAGCAAACGTCACGGCACGCAGGGCGAAAAACTCGATCTGGCGCTGCTGGTGGACGGTCTGCAGGCTGAGCGCGAGCAGGGGATTACCATCGACGTCGCCTACCGTTACTTCTCTACTGAGAAGCGCAAATTTATTATCGCCGACACCCCGGGACACGAGCAGTACACCCGTAATATGGCGACCGGCGCGTCCACCTGCGACCTGGCGATCCTGCTGATCGACGCCCGCAAAGGCGTGCTCGATCAGACTCGCCGCCACAGCTTTATCTCGACGCTGCTGGGGATCAAACACCTGGTGGTGGCGGTGAACAAAATGGACCTCGTCGATTTTAGCGAAGAGACTTTTAACACTATTCGTGAAGCGTATCTGACCTTTGCTGAACAGCTGCCAGGCGATCTCGACATTCGCTTTGTCCCGCTCTCCGCGCTGGAAGGGGACAACGTCGCCAGCCAGAGCGAGAAAATGCCGTGGTACAGCGGCCCGACGCTGCTGGAAGTGCTGGAAACCGTTGAGATTCAGCGCGTGGTGGAAAGCCAGCCGCTGCGCTTTCCGGTGCAGTACGTTAACCGCCCTAATCTCGACTTCCGCGGGTTTTCCGGGACGGTTGCCGCCGGCCGCGTGAGCGTAGGACAGCGTCTGAAAGTGCTGCCGTCGGGGGTGGAATCCACCGTGGCGCGCATCGTCACCTTTGACGGCGACCTGCCGGAAGCGGCGGCCGGGGAGGCGATCACGCTCGTGCTGAAGGATGAAATTGATATCAGCCGCGGCGACCTGCTGGTGGACGCGGCGGTCTCTCTGCCTGCGGTACAAAGCGCCAGCGTTGATGTGGTATGGATGGCGGAGCAGGCGCTGGCGCCCGGCCAGAGCTACGACATTAAAATCGCTGGTAAGAAAACCCGCGCCCGCGTGGATGGCGTACGCTACCAGGTTGATATCAACAATCTGACCCAGCGCGAAGTAGAATCGCTGCCGCTCAACGGCATCGGACTGGTAGATCTGACTTTCGACGAGCCGCTGGTGCTGGATAAATACCAGGATAACCCGGTCACCGGGGGGCTTATCTTTATTGACCGTTTAACCAACGTTACCGTTGGCGCGGGCATGGTACGCGAGCCGAACGAACAGGCGCAGGCGGGCGCTTCCCAGTACAGCGCGTTTGAGCTTGAGCTGAATCAGCTTATTCGTAAGCACTTCCCGCACTGGGACGCTCGCGACCTGCTGGGAGGCAAGTAATGGCCCGGCATGACGAAAACGTTGTCTGGCATGCGCATCCTGTCACTCAGGAGCAGCGCGAACAGCATCACGGCCATCGCGGCGTGGTGCTGTGGTTCACCGGGCTTTCGGGCTCGGGGAAATCCACCGTTGCCGGCGCGCTGGAAGAGGCGCTGCATCGGCTCGGCGTGAGCACCTATTTGCTGGATGGCGATAACGTGCGTCACGGCCTGTGCAGCGATCTTGGCTTCAGCGACGACGACCGCAAAGAAAACATTCGCCGGGTGGGTGAAGTGGCGAAACTGATGGTGGATGCCGGACTGGTGGTATTGACCGCGTTTATCTCTCCGCATCGCGCAGAACGGCAGATGGTACGCGAGCGTTTAGGCGAAGGACGTTTTATCGAAGTCTTTGTCGATACGCCGCTGGCGATCTGCGAAGCGCGGGATCCGAAAGGCCTGTATAAGAAAGCGCGGGCCGGAGAGCTGCGCAACTTTACCGGAATAGATTCAGTGTATGAATCCCCGGAGCGCGCTGAAATTCACCTCGACGGTGAACAATTGGTAACAAATTTGGTGCACCAATTATTAGACCTGCTACGACAGAGCGATATTATCAGATCCTGAAACGGCAGCGGCATCATCACAGGATGCCGATCGCCAGGTCAACAGGATTCGATATGCGCAATACCCAGAACATCAGTATTATTCGTTCAGAACCGCCGCCGACAGTCAGCGACGAGACCACCTGGTCTCTGTCGGGCGCTGCCGTTGGCTTTATTTCATGGCTGCTGGCGCTGGGTATTCCCTTCCTGATCTATGGCAGTAATACGCTATTTGTCCTCCTCTATACCTGGCCGTTCTTTCTGGCATTAATGCCGGTTGCCGTCGTGGTTGGCATCGCGCTGCATTCGCTGATGGACGGAAAACTTCAATACAGCGTCTGCGCGACGATTTTGACCGTCGGACTGATGTTCGGTCTGCTGTTCCTCTGGCTACTGGGGTAGTCTTTTTACGAATGAATCTAGCCTGGGTATCAACGGTAAAAATGTGGTACAGTCCCCGCGTTACGCGGCGTCGTCCGCGCGCCAGAGTAGAGAACTCGGGCGAGTTATGGGATGATGATGCCGTTTTTCAGGGGGCAGGATGGGTAAACTAACGCTGCTGTTATTGGCTTTGCTGGTCTGGCTACAGTATTCGCTGTGGTTCGGCAAAAATGGCCTGCACGACTATAGCCGGGTTGATGACGATGTCTCCGCGCAGCAGGCAACTAACGCTAAATTAAAAGCACGCAACGATCAGCTGTTCGCCGAAATTGACGACCTCAACGGCGGTCAGGAAGCTATCGAAGAGCGCGCACGCAATGAACTCAGTATGACCCGCCCGGGCGAAACGTTTTATCGTCTGGTGCCGGATGCGTCAAAACGCAACCAGGCCGCGGGGCAACAGCAGAATAATCGATAAACAGGCCCAGGATTACAACATGGCAGCCACTTTTCCGGGCGTTTGCGCCGTGGTGCCGGCAGCCGGTTTTGGCCGCCGCATGCAAACGGAATGCCCTAAACAATATCTCTCAATCGGTAACAAAACGATTCTCGAGCACGCGGTCGCCGCGCTGCTGGCAAACCCGCGTATACGGCGGGTGGTCATCGCCGTCAGCCCGGGCGACGTGCGCTTTAGCCAACTGCCGTTGGCGAACCATCCTCAAATTACCGTCGTTGATGGCGGGACAGAACGCGCGGATTCCGTTCTCGCTGGCCTGAAGGTGCTTGGCGAGGCTGATTGGGTGCTGGTGCACGATGCCGCGCGCCCCTGCCTGCACCAGGATGACCTCAGCCGCCTGCTTCAATTATGCGAAACCAGCCGTACGGGCGGCATTCTGGCCGCTCCGGTTCGCGACACGATGAAGCGCGCGGAGCCGGGCAGGGCGGCCATCGCCCATACCGTTGAGCGTAATGATTTATGGCACGCGCTGACGCCGCAATTTTTCCCTCGCGAACTGCTTGTTGATTGCCTGACGCGGGCGCTTAATGAAGGCGCGACTATCACCGACGAAGCCTCGGCGCTGGAGTACTGCGGCTTCCATCCTGAACTGGTCGCCGGACGAGCTGATAATATAAAAGTGACGCGCCCGGAAGACCTGGCGCTGGCCGAATTTTACCTTACCCGTTCCCGACACCAGGAGAAGGCTTAATGCGAATTGGACACGGTTTTGACGTACACGCTTTTGGCGGTGAAGGCCCAATCATTATCGGCGGCGTGCGCGTGCCCTACGAGAAAGGGCTGCTGGCGCACTCCGACGGCGACGTCGCGCTGCATGCGCTGACCGATGCGCTGCTCGGCGCGGCGGCGCTGGGCGACATCGGCAAGCTGTTTCCGGATACCGATCCGGCCTTTAAGGGCGCCGACAGCCGCGAACTGCTGCGCGAAGCGTGGCGGCGGATTCAGGCGAAAGGCTATACCCTTGGCAACGTAGACGTCACCATCATCGCCCAGGCGCCGAAAATGCTGCCGCATATTCCCCAGATGCGCGTCTTTATCGCCGAAGATCTCGGTTGCCATATGGATGATGTGAACGTCAAAGCCACCACCACGGAAAAACTGGGCTTTACCGGCCGCGGCGAAGGCATCGCCTGTGAAGCGGTGGCGCTGCTGCGTAAGGCGGAGAAATGATCGCTTTTGACGAACTCACCTATCTGCATGGAAAACCGCTGGGCCAGGGGCTGCTAAAAGCCAGTCCGGAGGACTTTTTGGTGGTGGAAGATCTCGGCTTTTCCCCCGATGGCGAAGGCGAGCATGTGCTGGTGAGAATTCTGAAAAACGGCTGCAATACCCGTTTTGTTGCTGACTCGCTGGCAAAATTCCTTAAAATTCATGCGCGTGAAGTGAGCTTTGCCGGGCAGAAGGACAAACACGCGGTGACTGAACAGTGGCTGTGCGCCAGAGTGCCGGGCAAAGAGATGCCCGACCTGAGCAAATTTCAGCTCGAGGGTTGCCAGGTTCTGGAGTACGCGCGCCATAAGCGCAAGCTGCGCCTCGGGGCGCTGAAGGGGAACCAGTTTACTCTGGTACTGCGCGAAGTCAGCGCCCGCGACGATGTCGAAAAGCGTTTACAGGCGATCGTCGAGCATGGCGTGCCCAACTATTTCGGCGCCCAGCGCTTCGGTATCGGCGGCAGTAACCTGCAGGGGGCGCTGCGCTGGGCCGAGAGCGGCGCGCCGGTGCGCGATCGCAATAAACGCAGTTTTTGGTTGTCGGCGGCCCGCAGCGCATTGTTTAATCAACAGGTTGGTATTAGATTAAAAAAACCGGAATTTAATCAGGTTGTTGATGGCGATGCGCTACAATTAGCGGGGCGCGGAAGCTGGTTCGTTGCGGACTCTGAAGAACTGACGGCACTCCAGGCGCGGGTAGATAACCGCGAGCTGATGATTACCGCTGCGCTTGTGGGCAGCGGCGACTGGGGAAGCCAACGGGGCGCGCTGGCCGCTGAACAGGCGGCAGTGGTCGAAGAGACGCAGCTACAGGCGCTGCTGGTGCGTGAAAAAGTAGAGGCCGCCCGCCGGGCGATGCTGCTTTATCCCCAGCAGATGAGCTGGAACTGGTGGGATGACGTTACCGTTGAACTGCGTTTCTGGCTGCCCGCAGGCAGCTTCGCCACCAGCGTAGTAAGGGAGCTTATCAATACAACGGGTGACTATGCGAATATTGCTGAGTAACGATGACGGGATTCATGCGCCGGGCATTCAGACCCTGGCAAAGGCCTTACGAGAATTCGCTGAGGTTCAGATAGTTGCACCCGATCGTAACCGCAGCGGAGCGTCGAATTCCCTGACGCTGGAATCTTCGCTACGTACTTTCACTTTTGATAACGGCGATATCGCCGTACAGATGGGCACCCCGACGGACTGTGTTTACCTCGGCGTGAACGCCCTGATGCGGCCGCGTCCGGATATTGTGGTCTCCGGCATTAACGCCGGCCCCAACCTCGGTGACGACGTCATCTATTCCGGCACCGTTGCCGCCGCGATGGAGGGCCGTCATCTCGGCTTTCCGGCGCTGGCCGTCTCGCTAAACGGCTATCAGCATTATGATACCGCCGCCGCGGTTACCTGCTCGATTCTGCGGGCTTTAAGCCGCGAGCCGCTGCGTACCGGACGCATTCTGAATATCAACGTGCCGGATCTGCCCCTTGAGCAGATTAAAGGTATCCGCGTGACCCGCTGCGGCAGCCGGCATCCTTCCGATCAGGTGATCCCGCAAAAAGATCCGCGCGGCAATACGCTGTACTGGATTGGACCTCCGGGCGAGAAGTACGACGCCGGGCCGGATACCGATTTTGCCGCCGTGGATGAAGGCTATGTGTCGGTCACTCCGCTACATGTCGATTTAACCGCCCACGGCGCACATGAGGTGGTGAGCGGCTGGCTGGATCGCGTTGGGGTTGATACGCAATGGTAAATAAACGTGTTGAAAGTCTTCTCAATCAGCTCCGCACGCAGGGCATTGTTGACGAGCGCGTGCTGAACGCGATCGCGCTGGTGCCGCGAGAAAAGTTTGTTGATGAAGCCTTTGAACATAAGGCGTGGGAAAACACGGCGCTGCCGATTGGCCAGGGGCAAACCATCTCGCAACCCTACATGGTGGCGCGGATGACCGAGCTTCTGACGCTAACGCCGGAGTCAAGGGTGCTGGAAATTGGCACCGGATCTGGCTATCAGACGGCGATCCTGGCGCATCTGGTGCATCACGTGTGCTCGGTTGAGCGCATTAAGAGTTTGCAGTGGCACGCGCGCCGTCGCCTTAAACAACTTGATTTACATAATGTTTCAACCCGTCACGGCGATGGATGGCAGGGTTGGCAGGCACGCGCGCCGTTCGACGCGATCATCGTTACCGCCGCGCCGCCGGAAATTCCGGCCGCGCTGCTGGCGCAGCTGGACGATGGCGGCGTACTGGTGCTGCCGGTAGGCGAAGAGCACCAGTTCCTGAAGCGAATCCGTCGGCGCGGCAACGAGTTTGTCATTGATACTGTCGAAGCCGTGCGCTTTGTACCCCTCGTGAAAGGGGAGTTGGCCTGAACCCGGATTATTCCAGGTTTTTTTGCCTGCATTTAGGCATAGGGTGGACGCATTTTTCGTGTCCTGGCCGGGCGCCGTCCGGTGAGCAAGATATTGGTAGTTAACATATTCCTGGGGGATAAATGAGCGCGGGAAGCCCAAAATTTACCTTAAGCCGCATTGCGGCTTTGTCACTGGTGTCACTCTGGCTGGCAGGCTGCAGCAGCTCCAACAATCCGCCTGCGCCGGTCAGCTCGGCTGGCGGGGCTTCGTCTTCCAGTACGAATTCCGGAATGCTGATCACGCCTCCGTCAAATAACGTTCCGCAGGCGCGCCCGGTACAAACGCAACCGGTGCAGACGCAGCCCGCTCAGATTCAGCCGATGGCCCAGGAGCCGGTGCAAACGGTAAACGGCAAAATTGTCTACAACCGTAAATATGGGGATATTCCGAAAGGTAGCTATACCGGCGGCAGTACCTATACTGTTAAACGCGGCGACACGCTATTCTATATTGCGTGGGTCACCGGGAACGACTTCCGCGACCTGGCGCAGCGTAATAATATCCCGGCGCCGTACGGTCTGAACGTCGGTCAGACGCTGCAGGTTGGCAACGCGTCCGGCCAGCCAATCACCGGTGATAACCCTGTCGCCCAGGCCAGCGTGAAGGCCAGTAATGGCGGGATGTTAACCGCAAATTCTGCACAAAAATCCACCGCGGTGGTTGCGTCCCAACCAACTATTACGTATTCTGAATCTTCAGGTGAACAGAGTGCTAATAAGATGTTGCCGAATAACAAGCCTGCGACGACAACTGCCGTCGCGCCAGTTACGGCCCCAGCTGTCAGCACAACCCAATCGACTGCAAGCAGTACGTCAACCAGTTCGCCGATCTCTTCATGGCGCTGGCCGACTGATGGCAAGGTTATCGAGAACTTTAGTGGTGCCGAAGGCGGCAATAAAGGTATTGATATCGCAGGCAGTAAAGGACAGGCTATTGTCGCGACCGCAGATGGGCGCGTCGTCTATGCCGGTAACGCACTGCGCGGTTACGGTAATCTTATTATCATCAAACACAACGATGATTACCTGAGCGCCTACGCACATAACGATACGATGCTCGTAAAAGAGCAACAAGATATCAAGGCGGGGCAGAAAATCGCTACCATGGGTAGCACAGGTACTAGCTCTACACGTTTGCATTTTGAAATTCGTTACAAGGGGAAATCCGTCAACCCGCTGCAGTATTTACCGCAGCGATAATTTGGCAAAGTACGGATAAGCTCAGTATCGCTAACAAAGGCGCCAGGGCGGCCGCGATGCCTTCTTCACCGGGGCAGAAAAGGTTATCGTCCTGGCGTCTTTTGAGTGATGTTTAGCGAAGGTGCTTTGCTTAGGGATCACGGGTAGGAGCCATCTTTATGAGTCAGAATACGCTGAAAGTTCATGATTTAAATGAAGACGCGGAATTTGATGAGAACGGAGTCGAGGTTTTTGATGAGAAAGCCTTAGTTGAAGAGGAACCCAGTGATAGCGATCTGGCTGAGGAAGAGCTTCTTTCGCAGGGAGCAACCCAACGGGTGCTCGATGCGACGCAGCTTTATCTTGGAGAGATTGGTTATTCCCCGCTGCTGACGGCCGAAGAAGAGGTTTATTTTGCGCGTCGCGCGCTGCGTGGTGACGTTGCGTCACGCCGCCGGATGATCGAAAGCAACCTGCGTCTGGTCGTCAAGATAGCCCGCCGTTACGGCAATCGCGGTCTGGCTCTGCTGGATCTGATTGAAGAAGGTAACCTGGGGCTGATTCGCGCAGTTGAGAAGTTTGACCCGGAACGTGGGTTCCGTTTTTCGACTTACGCGACCTGGTGGATTCGTCAAACGATTGAACGGGCGATCATGAACCAAACCCGTACGATCCGTTTACCAATTCATATCGTCAAAGAGCTGAACGTCTATCTGCGTACCGCACGCGAGTTGTCCCATAAGCTGGACCACGAGCCAAGCGCGGAAGAGATAGCCGAACAGCTGGATAAGCCAGTTGATGACGTGAGCCGGATGCTGCGTCTGAACGAGCGCATTACCTCGGTGGATACCCCACTGGGCGGCGACTCGGAAAAAGCGCTGCTGGATATTCTGGCCGATGAAAAAGACAACGGCCCGGAAGACACCACGCAGGACGATGATATGAAACAAAGCATCGTCAAATGGCAGTTCGAACTGAACGCCAAGCAGCGTGAAGTGCTGGCTCGTCGCTTTGGCCTGCTGGGCTATGAAGCCGCGACGCTTGAGGATGTGGGCCGCGAAATTGGCCTGACCCGCGAACGCGTGCGCCAGATCCAGGTAGAAGGCCTCCGCCGCCTGCGGGAGATTCTGCAAAGCCAGGGGCTGAATATCGAAGCGTTGTTCCGCGAGTAAGATACCTTTCTTAAAAAAGGCTCAATCGTTTGATTGGGCCTTTTTCTTTTTTGTGTCTCCGCCGCTTATGCGAGCGCCGTCTCGTGGAGGTGCCGCCAGATGATTTTCTCTTCCTGCAGACGGAAAAGAACCGTTGACCAGCGTGCGGTGTCCGCTTTGCCGGGTAAAGCGTGGGTTTCCCGATAGAGCACCGCTGCGCCATCGTGCCATTCGGCAAGTATGGCGGTATTGTCGATGACAATCTTCAAGCCCGGGCGGCTGGCGCGAGCTCCGTGAAAAAAAGCGCTGACCGACTGATGGTCCATGCGCATACCGTTTATCGGGATCATGCTAAATTCCGGGCTAAAGCGATGCAGCAGCGCTTCGGCGCTCCCTTCCCCCTGATTCAGCCAGTGTTCTATAGCCACGTGGGCCGCAATAACTTCCGCAATATAGCGATTCATTTGTTCTCCATTTTACCGTGCAGGCGCATGATTAACGCCCGGTTATCGAATTTAAGGCAGCCCAGCAGCGGCACCAGGGTCAAAACGGCGGCGGCGATAAATACGCCGCGCCACGCCAGCGGGGTGGGCCAGTAAAGTAAAAAAGCGCTCAGTAAAGCTGCCAGTAGCGCAGATCCTATCAGGAAACTGAGCTGGCGATTGAGGTTCCACAGCGCGCTGGCGTCCGGCATATCGGGGTTCGCCACGTTAAGAAACGCGCTGCTCTGGGCCGTACTGCTGCACAGGCTGCCGCCTGCGCCCATCAGGATAAACGCCGCGATCAGCGCGCTGCTGGCGGTATGCGCATTGACGCCAGCCAGGATGAGTATTCCGGCAGCCTGAAGAAGGCAGCCCAGCGCAATCAGGGGGCGGGGGCCGAGACGATTGAAATAGCGGCCGGTCGTCGCGATCGCCACAAACGAGGCCAGCGACCACGGAAGCATCAGGGAGCCGATGGCGGAGGGCGCCATCCCCGTCACGCTTTGCAAATAAAACATCCCGACGACATTGATGCCAATAAAGGTCCCCGGCACGCAGAGATAGACCAGCATAGAAAAGCGCAGCAGCGGGTCGCGCAGTAACGAGAGATGTAAAAAGCCGCCCGACCGCGCGACGCTCTTCTCATCCCTGAGCCACAGCGCGGCCAGCCCGAAAGTCAGCAGCGCTATCGGCAGGCTGGCAAAGAAAACCCAGCGCCAGCTCAGCGATTGCACCAGCGCTCCGCCGAGCGCCGGAGAGCACGCCGGCGCCAGCAGCCCAACCAGCATCACCGCGGCGGAAAGTTTCGCCCGTTCGTGAGGCTTGAACTGTTGCCAGGTTAACGCCTGTCCTGGTGGGATCAGCAGCCCGCCGCCCATCCCCTGCAGGGCGCGCCACATGACGAGGCTTATCAACGAGTCGGCCATCCCGGCAGCCAGCGCCCCGAGGCTAAACAAGCTAAGCGAAAGCAGGAATACCCGCCGGGCCCCAAACTGCTGGCTGAGCCAGGCGCTAAACGGCAGCACCAGGGTGAGCCCGGCAATATAGCCATTGCTGACCCACGCCAGCTCGCCCACCGACGCGTGTAGCGTCCGGCCCATCGCCGGAAAGGCGACGCTGGCGATAAACATATTGATTAAGTCGAGAAAGAAACCCAGCAGAAAAACGGTTGCGACCTTGCTGCGATACGTCATTGATGAAATCCCCCGTGAAGGCCGCTACTGTAAACCTCAATATCAGGGCGAATAAACACGACATTCGCAGATATACTGTCGGAAATTTTTTGACAATGGGCGGCGCGATGCTGAACCTGCAGCGGATGAACATGTTTGTGGCGGTAGTCGATAGCGGGAGTTTTACCGCAGCGGCGGCGGCTCTGGGGCAGACCAAGGCGGTGGTGAGTTTCAACGTCCGCCAGCTGGAGAACGAACTGGGGGTCACGCTGCTATTGCGATCGACCCGTCGCCTGACGCTTACCGAAGCCGGTTCGCTGTTCTATCATCGCGGGGTCGCGCTGCTGAAAGCGGCGGAAAACCTGCAGGACGACGTCCGGGGCAGCCACGTGGGGTTGAGCGGCGAGCTGCGGATCACGACGACGCCTGAATATGGCGCGCAGGTGATTATTCCGGCATTGGCGGAGTTCAGCCTGCGGCATCCTGCGCTCCGCGTACGCCATGTTTCCTCTTCTCACCACGCGGATTTAATCTCCGAGCGGTTTGACGTGGCGATTCGTCTCGGCACGCTGGCGGATTCGCGCTACCGCGCGGCGCTGATATCACGCTTTGCCATCGTCCCGGTTGCAGCCCCGTCATGGCTGGCACAGCATCCTGTGAAGACGCTTGAAGATCTGGCGCAATCGGCGTGGATTATTCATGAACGTCTGACCGCGCCGCTCCGCTGGCAGCTTAGCGGGCCCCATGACGAGAGCATTGCCTTCGAGATTAAACCGGCGCCGCGGCTGTCGGCGGATAGCGCCAGCGCGCTGATGGCTTTTGCGCTGGCGGGCAGCGGCATCGCGCTGCTACCCGAGTGGCTGGTGGCCGCTGCGCTGGCGGACGGCGCACTGGTGAAGGTGATGCCGGAGTTTAGCTTTCCGCCCCAGGGGGTATATGCGGTTTACCCGGACGCGCAGCATATCCCTGCCAGAGTGCGGGCGTTTATTGTTTTTTTACGCGAACGCGTGGGTTAACGCTGCTGTTCTTGCGCCATCAGCTTGTGGATGATTTGCGAAAACTGCTGGCGCTCCTCATCGCTCAGCCGACCTAAAAACTCTTCGTCGACGGCGTGACCCAGCGGCATTGAGCTTGCCAGTAGCGCTTCGCCTTCTGCGGTTAAATAGACAAACCGACGGCGTTTGTCCGCCGGGTCGTGTTCGCGACGAACCAGACCGCGGCTCTCCATTCGGCTCAGCATCTCCGCCAGCGTCGCTTTGGTGCTGACCGCCGCTTCCGTTAACGTCACCTGTTCAATGCCGGGATGCTCGGCAATGGAACGCATCACCGCATACTGCGGTTTGGTGAGGTCCGGCAGCTCAAGCTGCCAGCGGGCGGTGTGCTGCTGAAAAAGCTGGCGCAGCAGGTGGAACGCCTCGTTTTTTAACTCCATGACCACTCCATAAAAAAACCGTCGGTTCTATGATAGCCGTTCGGAGGGCGTTTGAGCATTTTTCCTGTTTTGATGAAAAATGCGGCCGTGTACGAACGAACTTGCAAGAAAAGCGTATCAAGCGTAGCTTTAATAAAAATGTTCGTACACGAACGATTTGCGAGGCGATGATGAAGCTAATAGTCGGGATGACCGGAGCGACGGGCGCTCCGCTGGGGGTTGCGCTACTGAAAGCGCTTCGTGAGATGCCGGAAGTGGAAACGCATCTGGTGATGTCAAAGTGGGCCAAAACCACCATTGAACTGGAAACGCCGTACAGCGCCCGTGAAGTGGCGGCGCTGGCCGATTTCTCGCATAGCCCGGCGGATCAGGCCGCCATCATCTCATCAGGTTCATTTCGTACCGACGGCATGATCGTTATCCCCTGCAGTATGAAAACGCTGGCCGGTATCCGTGCCGGTTATGCCGAGGGGCTGGTGGGGCGGGCCGCGGACGTGGTGCTGAAAGAGGGGCGTAAGCTGGTGCTGGTACCGCGCGAAATGCCGTTGAGCACTATCCATCTGGAAAACATGCTGGCTCTGTCGCGCATGGGCGTGGCGATGGTGCCGCCCATGCCCGCCTATTACAACCATCCCAAAACCATTGAGGACGTCACTGACCACGTTGTCACGCGGGTGCTGGATCAGTTCGGTCTGGAGTATCACAAAGCGCGCCGCTGGAGCGGGTTACGGGCGGTAGAGAGTATTTCACAGGAGAATGAATAATGGCTTTTGATGATTTGCGCAGCTTTTTGCAGGCGCTGGACGACCAGGGGCAACTGCTGAAAATTAGCGAAGAAGTGAACGCGGAGCCGGATCTGGCCGCGGCGGCAAACGCCACCGGGCGCATCGGCGATGGCGCTCCCGCGCTGTGGTTTGACAATATTCGCGGTTTTACCGATGCGCGCGTGGCAATGAACACCATCGGCTCCTGGCAGAACCACGCTATCTCGCTGGGTCTGCCGCCGAATACGCCGGTGAAAAATCAGATCGACGAATTTATTCGTCGCTGGGATAAATTCCCGGTGACGCCGGAGCGGCGGGCAAACCCGGCGTGGGCGGAAAATACCGTCGACGGCGAGGCGATTAATCTGTTCGATATTCTGCCCCTGTTCCGTCTCAACGACGGCGACGGCGGCTTTTATCTCGACAAAGCCTGCGTGGTCTCTCGCGATCCTCTCGACCCGGACAATTTTGGCAAGCAAAACGTCGGCATTTACCGTATGGAGGTGAAGGGTAAACGTAAGCTCGGCCTGCAGCCGGTACCGATGCATGATATCGCTCTGCATCTGCACAAAGCGGAAGAGCGCGGTGAAGATCTGCCGATCGCCATTACCCTGGGAAACGATCCGATTATTACCCTGATGGGCGCTACGCCGCTGAAATACGATCAGTCGGAATATGAGATGGCCGGCGCGCTGCGCGAAAGTCCGTATCCTATCGCCACCGCGCCGCTGACCGGCTTTGACGTGCCGTGGGGCTCAGAGGTGATCCTCGAAGGGGTGATTGAAAGCCGCAAGCGCGAAATCGAAGGCCCGTTCGGCGAATTTACCGGCCACTACTCCGGCGGCCGTAATATGACGGTGGTACGAATCGATAAAGTCTCTTACCGCAGCAAACCGATCTTCGAGTCTCTCTATCTCGGCATGCCGTGGACCGAGATCGACTATCTGATGGGCCCGGCCACCTGCGTGCCGCTGTATCAGCAGCTGAAGGCCGAGTTCCCCGAGGTACAGGCCGTCAACGCGATGTACACCCACGGTCTGTTGGCGATTATCTCCACCAAAAAACGCTACGGCGGCTTTGCCCGTGCGGTAGGCCTGCGGGCGATGACTACGCCGCATGGTCTGGGCTACGTGAAGATGGTGATCATGGTTGATGAGGACGTCGACCCGTTCAACCTGCCGCAGGTGATGTGGGCGCTGTCGTCGAAGGTTAACCCGGCCGGGGACCTGGTGCAGCTGCCGAATATGTCGGTACTGGAGCTCGATCCAGGCTCCAGCCCGGCGGGGATCACCGACAAACTGATTATCGACGCCACCACCCCGGTTGCGCCGGACCTTCGCGGCCACTACAGCCAGCCGGTACAGGATCTCCCTGAAACGAAAGCCTGGGCTGAAAAATTGACCGCCATGCTGGCTAACCGTAAATAAGGAGAAAAAGATGATTTGTCCACGCTGCGCCGATGAACATATTGAAGTGCTGGCAACATCGCCGGTAAAAGATGTCTGGACGGTATTCCAGTGCCAGCATTGTTTCTACACCTGGCGTGATACGGAACCGCTACGCCGCACCAGCCGCGAACATTATCCTGAAGCGTTCCGCATGACCCAGAAGGATATTGATGACGCGCCGATGGTGCCGCATATTCCGCCGCTGCTGGCGGAGGATAAACGATAAAATAAACGGGCCCGCGCAGTCGGGCCTTTTTTATATTTAATGAATCAATGAGAAATCTGTAGCCATTAAATTTTTAAATATGAAAAAAGGTTAATAGAGCAGATACGTTTGCGAGCCATCTTCCAGTTTATAATAAAATCAACGGGTTTGATAAATTACCGATAAGCTTCGCGGCCGGGAAAATATAGAATAGCGGCGGGTGCTTGAGGCTATCTGGCTTTGAGCATTGACAAGGATTCAGATAGACGAAAGCCCCAGGAGATATTTCTATCAACTGAGGCTGACGAATGAACCTGAACAATTCAGATGTTAGTCTCTTCTTTGCAGGGAGGCAAGACATGCTAACAAAATATGCCCTTGTGGCAATCATCGTACTGTGTTTTACGGTACTGGGATTGACGCTTTTGGTGTGCAGCTCGCTGTGCGAGCTAAGTATTAAAGAGCGTAGTATGGAGTTTAAAGCTGTTCTCGCTTACGAATCGAAGAAATAGCATCAGCGCGGGGGCGACCCCGCGTATTGGTTGTCAGGATGCATTCTCTCGCACCCATTTTGCATTTGTTAAAACGGCAGCACCGCAGGGCGCTGCCGTTTTTCACGTTAAACGAGAACTACACCAGGCTCTTCAGGCGATAGATCCACTCCAGCGCCTGGCGCGGAGTCAGCGAATCCGGATCGAGATTCTCCAGCGCTTCAACCGCGGGCGAGGTCTCTTCCGGCGCGGAAAGCAACGACATCTGGGTACCGTCCACCTGCGTGGCGGCAGCGCTCGGCGCGATGCTTTCCAGCTCGCGCAGCTTCTGCCGCGCGCGCTTGATCACCTCTTTCGGCACCCCGGCCAGCGCGGCAACCGCCAGGCCGTAGCTCTTACTGGCCGCGCCATCCTGCACGCTGTGCATAAAGGCGATGGTATCGCCGTGCTCCAGGGCATCAAGATGGACGTTGGCCACGCCTTCCATTTTCTCCGGCAGTTGGGTCAGCTCGAAGTAGTGGGTGGCAAACAGGGTCAGGGCTTTGATCTTATTCGCCAGATTTTCCGCGCAGGCCCACGCCAGCGACAGGCCATCGTAGGTCGAAGTGCCGCGGCCAATTTCATCCATCAGCACCAGGCTATGCTCGGTGGCGTTATGCAGAATATTAGCGGTTTCGGTCATCTCTACCATAAAGGTTGAGCGGCCGCTGGCCAGGTCATCCGCCGCGCCGACGCGGGTGAAAATACGATCGATAGGGCCGATGTCGACTTTTTCCGCCGGAACGTAGCTGCCGATATACGCCAGCAGGGCGATCAGCGCGGTTTGGCGCATATAGGTACTTTTACCGCCCATATTCGGACCGGTGATAATCAGCATTCTCCGCTGCGGGGCGAGATGCAGCGGGTTGGCGATAAACGGCTCTTTCAGCACCTGCTCAACCACCGGATGGCGGCCTTCGCTAATCCGAATACCCGGCTTATCGCTAAAGGTCGGGCAGCAGTAGTTGAGGGTCTCCGCGCGCTCGGCGAGGTTCACCAGCACATCGAGCTCCGCCAGCGCGCTGGCGCTCTGCTGCAGGTCGCCAAGATGCGGCAGCAGCATATCGAAAAGCTCATCGTACAGCTGCTTTTCCAGCGCCAGCGCTTTCCCTTTGGAGGTCAGGACTTTGTCTTCATACTCCTTCAGCTCAGGAATAATATAGCGCTCGGCGTTTTTGAGGGTCTGGCGACGGACGTAGTGGATCGGCGCGTGCTGGCTCTGACCACGGCTAATCTGGATGTAGTAGCCGTGGACGGCGTTGTAGCCCACCTTCAGCGTATCCAGCCCCAGACGCTCGCGCTCGCGAACTTCCAGTCTGTCGAGGTAATCGGTAGCGCCATCGGCCAGGCCGCGCCACTCATCGAGTTCCGCGTGATAGCCGGGGGCGATAACCCCGCCGTCGCGAACCAATACCGGCGGCGCATCGATAATCGCCCGCTCCAGCAGTTCGCGCAGTTCGCTAAATTCCCCCATCTTTTCCCGGAGCCGCTGCACCGGCGCGCAGTCGACGTCGGCCAGCATGGCGCGCAGCGCCGGCAGCTGCTGGAAAGCGTGACGCATACGCGCTAAATCGCGAGGGCGGGCGGTGCGCAGCGCCAGGCGCGCCAGAATACGTTCGAGGTCGCCGACCTGACGCAGCACCGGCTGCAGCTCGGTGTAATGTTCCTGCAGCGCGCCGATGGTCTGCTGGCGCTCTACCAGCACGGCGGTGTCGCGCGCCGGCATATGCAGCCAGCGCTTCAGCATACGGCTGCCCATCGGGGTGACGGTGCAGTCGAGCACCGAGGCCAGCGTATTTTCAAAGCCGCCGGCCAGGTTCTGGGTTATCTCCAGATTGCGACGCGTGGCCGCATCCATAATGATGCTGTCCTGCTGACGCTCCATCGTGATGGAGCGGATATGCGGCAATGACGTGCGCTGGGTGTCTTTGACGTACTGCAGCAAGCAGCCGGCGGCGCACAGGCCGCGCGGGGCGTTTTCAACGCCGAAACCAACCAAATCGCGCGTGCCGAACTGAAGATTGAGCTGCTGGCGCGCGGTGTCGATTTCAAATTCCCACAGCGGACGACGGCGCAGGCCGCGGCGCCCCTCAATAAGCGACGACTCGGCAAAATCCTCCGCATACAGCAGCTCGGCGGGGTTGGTGCGCTGGAGCTCGGCGGCCATCGTTTCGCGGTCGGCGGGCTCGCTCAGGCGAAAACGTCCGGAGCTGATATCAAGGGTGGCGTAGCCAAAACCTTTGCCGTCCTGCCAGATGGCGGCCAGCAGATTGTCCTGGCGTTCCTGCAGCAGCGCTTCATCGCTGATAGTGCCGGGCGTCACAATACGGACGACTTTGCGTTCCACCGGCCCTTTGGTGGTAGCCGGATCGCCAATCTGTTCGCAAATGGCCACCGACTCGCCCTGATTAACCAGTTTGGCCAGATAGTTCTCCACCGCGTGGTGCGGGATCCCGGCCATCGGAATCGGTTCGCCCGCGGAAGCGCCGCGCTTCGTCAGCGAGATATCCAGCAGCTGCGACGCGCGTTTCGCATCGTCGTAGAATAGTTCGTAGAAATCACCCATCCGGTAAAACAGCAGAATCTCTGGATGCTGGGCTTTCAGCTTGAGATACTGCTGCATCATGGGGGTGTGGGCGTCGAGATTCTCTAATGTACTCATCTGTTTTTGATGTCCATTTTCTTACGTTTTAACGCGTTAGCGGAGTTTATTGTTTTCATGACGTCGCGCTATTGCTCATCGGTTCCCGTGACATTGTGCATTTCTTTTCATTGACTCATAGGCCGCATGATAACGGAGTCTTCAGGTCAGGAAAACAAGAAGGCGCGGCGGGCCCATGAATCGTCTTCCCCCTCCTCTTAGCCGCTGCGTAATGTCCATTGCTCGGGCTGCTTTTGACTATCCTTATATCAGGAAAAGCTATTTGTTAATAAAATGTGATCTATGTTACAATTATTTTACTATGAATATCTGCCCACTATCATTTATTAATTACCTGACGCAATTTGTTTTTAGGATATATCTCAGCGCTCTGCGAGTTAATTTCCTATGGTGGCATTGTTCGCGAGGTTAAATCTTTTTTTAATTCCTCTGTAAATGTATCTCTTTTTACCTAAAAAATGATTTGTTAGTATTTTTGTCGACCAGGGGATCTGGCTTTAATTAAATTATTAATATTAATTAATAGTCTAATTATTGAAACGGATTTTTCGGTGATGCGGAGGGCTGGAAATTGTTGGGTGAGTAGACTTCGGCAATTTTATAGCTCCTTACTCTTTTAGGATAAAAATTTATAACGCAGGAATTTTCTATGAAACTGAATAAAGTTGCTATGGCTGTGGCATTAACTGCTGCTCTCGGCTCAATGTCTGCACTGGCTGATACCACGAATGGCCAGATTGAGCTTCAGGGTGAGCTGGTGAATACCGCTTGTGGTTTAGCTCCGTCGTCCAGCCCGGTAACCGTTGATTTTGGTCAGGTTCCAGTTTCCCTGCTGCAAGGCGGTGGTCAGGCAACTGAAACCAAAAACATCGAGCTGCAGTATTGCGATACCACTATTGCCAGCAGCGCCGTTGTTTCCTATACCCCGACTTCGGTTAACCCGAACGATCCTACTCTGGCTGCATTTACTTCTGGTACTGCATCCGGTGCAGGTATCGGCCTGAAAGACAGCGCTAGCCAGACTGTAACCTGGGGCGCGCAGACCACTCCGGTCACCCTGGTTGATGGTACTAACACCATTCCTTTCGTGGCGTTCCTGAAAGCGGAAGCGGCAGCGAGCGGTTCTACCACTACCGTAACCGCAGGTGCATTCCAGTCAACGATCAATTTCACCATCGATTATCAGTAATCGATTTTGAATTATCGCTCGCGGGGAGAGATCTCTCCCCGCGATATTGGAGTAGGTGCCAGATAATATGGAATTCTGAGTATGGTTAAGGATACAGAGAAAAAGAGACTGATGGCGTTATTGGTATCGGGATTACTCTTTTCCGGACATGCTTCGAGTACTAGTTTTACGCCTGGCCAGCTGGCGCTTTCGGGGGAGCTAGTGGCTGCCGCATGCGATATTGACCCTAATTCGCGGGAGCTATGGGTAGATTTCGGTAACATTTCCGCTCGCGATATTAATAGCGATCAAGAAGGTAAGCTGATCCGGCCTTTTTTAGTACGCTTAATTGGCTGCACCTCTTTCGGCAGCGTAAATCAATCAACGCCAGGGGCTTATGCCACCATTACGTTTACCGGCAATGCTTCATCGCAGGACCCAACAGTATTAATTCCGGATGGTGAAGGAAAGGGATTTGGTATCCAGATTCGCGATCGCCATGGGGAAATTTTAACGTTTGGAGAACCCTCATCGGGATATCTCCTGAGTGATGAGAATAATACGCTGAAATTTACCGCTACGCTGGTGCCGGTTCAGCAGCATATTAAGGCCGGGGATTTTTACGCCGTCACTCGTTTTTTTATGGATTACAACTAGAAACAAGCCAGCGATTGCTGTTGGAGCTTGTTTGTCGCGCACGATATTTTACTGAATGATTCGGGATGAATAGTCATGTCAGCAGAACAAAAAATAAAAATAATCCTCTCTCAGATGCTTTTTTTCTGCTGTACCTCTATGGCTTACGCCTCAACCGACGTGGAATTTAATACCGACGTACTGGATGCGGCCGATCGCGACAATATCGATTTAACCCGTTTCGCCACCGACAACTATGTCCCGCCGGGCGAGTACTTATTAGATATTAAAATAAATGGCCAGGCGGTCGGGCAGCAAAAGGTTCGCTATCTGGCTTCTAAAGATCAGAAGCATACCCAGGCCTGCATTAACGGCGAAATTCTTGCCAGATTGGCTTTGAAAGAGGACGCGCAGCAAAAGGTCGCACAGCCGTTTGCCGACTGCTATGACCTGCTGAGCCTTCCTGGCGCCACCCTCAGTAACTACGCCGGGGTGCTGGACATCACCGTCCCGCAGGCGTGGATGAAATACAACGATCCGAACTGGACGCCGCCGGAGCGCTGGGACCAGGGGATCGGCGGATTTTTGCTCGACTATAGCCTGACCGGGCAATATACCCGCCAGCTGGATATGCATGAAGATTACAGCACCCTGAGCGGATACGGTCAGACTGGGGTCAACCTCGGCGGCTGGCGCCTGCGCGGCGAATATCAGACCAGTTATTACAGCGCGACGCATCAATTTGATTTCGATATGAATCAGATCTACGCCTACCGCCCGCTGCCGATGATGGCGGCAAAGCTGACGGCGGGGGAGATCTATCTTGATTCTCAGGTCTTCGACACCGTGCGCTTTACCGGGCTTAATCTCGCCAGCGATGAGCGCCAGCTGCCGCCAAACCTGCAGGGGTATGCGCCGGAAATTCGCGGTCTGGCCAAGACCAACGCCAAAGTGACGGTGAAGCAGAGCGGACGCATCATTTATGAAACGACGGTGCCCGCCGGGCCGTTTAATATTCAGGATTTACGCAGCTCGGTGCGCGGTACGCTGGATGTGCAGGTGGAAGAGCAGGATGGCTCAATTTCGACTTTCCAGGTTAACACCGCCAATATTCCTTATCTTACGCGTCCCGGCTACGTGCGCTACAACGTGGCGATCGGCGCGCCGTCCCGCTATAGCCATAAAATTCAGGGACCCGGTTTCGCTTCCGGCGATTTCTCCTGGGGGATCACCAACGCCTGGTCGCTGTACGGCGGTTTACAAAGCGCAGGGGCCG
The DNA here is from genome assembly GCF_002090195.1 of Klebsiella sp. M5al. NCBI lineage: Bacteria > Pseudomonadati > Pseudomonadota > Gammaproteobacteria > Enterobacterales > Enterobacteriaceae > Klebsiella > Klebsiella sp. M5al. Next base: position 4,708,348 of record NZ_CP020657.1, on the reverse strand, counting down.
AATATACCGCGGTCTCCGCCGGTATTGGCCGCGATCTCAGCGTACTTGGCGCCCTCTCGCTGGACGCTACGGAATCCTACAGTCAGCAGTCAAACCAGAAGCGGCTTAAAGGGACCTCGTTTAAGCTGAGCTATGCGAAAACGTTCGACGAATATAATAGTTCCATTACCTTCGCCGGATATCGCTTCTCGCAGGAGGACTTCCGCTCTTTCTCGCAATATCTCAACGAGCGCTATGAGGGTTACGACAGCCTTGGGCGTGAAAAAGAAGTTTATACCATCACCGGCAATAAAACGTTCTGGGCCAATGAGCCAGGTAAAGCGACCACGGTATTTTTGACCTACACCCATCAGAATTACTGGAACCGAAGCAGCCAGGATCGCTACGGCATCTCGCTAGGGCGCTCGTTTAACGTCGGTAATATTCGCGGGATCACCACTAATATTTCGGCCTACCGTTCGGATTACGAAGGGCGGAAAGACGACTCTATTGCTTTCTCGCTTTCCATTCCGGTTGGCGATAGTAAATGGAGCGGCCTCGACGTGCAGACCAATAACGGCAAAACCAGCCCGATGCTCTCCTATACCGACAGCAGCGACTACAACAACCTGTGGCGTCTGCGTGCCGGAGCGAGCCAGAGCGGCTATGCCAACGTCGACGGCTACTATCAGCGCCGCTCCCAGTACGCTGAAATCAACAGCAACGCCAGCTATCAGCAGGATCACTATCTCTCTCTGAGCAGCACCCTGCGCGGCGGCTTTACCGCGACCCGGCACGGGGCGGCGATCCACAACAGCGGCGCGACGCTCAATACGGCGCGCGTAATGGTGAACACCAACGGCATCGGCGACGTGCCGCTCAATGACGGTAAATCAAGAACCAATAATTTCGGCATTGCCGTTATTCCGGACATCGTGAGCTACAACAGCTTTGATACCCGGGTTGACGTTGATGCGATGTCGGAATCCATTGAACCGGCAAAAGCCATCAGCACCGCCACGCTGACCGAAGGCGCTATTGGTTATCAGACCTTTGGCATGGCGCAGGGCGAAAAAATGATGGGCATTATCCGCCTGGCTGACGGTACCTATCCGCCGTTCGGCGCCGAGGTTATCAACGGCGATGGCGTGAGCGTATCGATGATTATGGAAGGTGGGCAGGGATGGCTGGCAGGGGTGAATCCTCATGAGCTGCTAAGCGTAGTGTGGAGCGGGAAAAAGCAGTGTCAGATTGCCATCCCGCCGACCATAGAGCGTCGTTCGACAGCCGCGCTATTGCCGTGTAAATGACAGTGACAGTAATAAAAGGCCAAAAATGAGCATAACAAGCAACAAACTCTGCTGGATGGGCATTCTGATGCTGGCGGCGGTAAGCGGTACCGCGCAGGCGGGGGTTTCGCTGGATCGCACGCGTCTTATCATCACCGGTAAAGATAGCTCGGCGAGCGCCAATCTAACCAATACCAGCCCGGATATTCCGTTCCTGGCGCAATCGTGGGTGGAAGACAGCAAGGGCAACAAGATCACCTCTCCGCTGGTGGTTTTACCGCCTTTGCAGCGGATTAACGGCGGGCAAAAAGGGGTGGCGCGGGTCACAAAAACAGATGGTATCAACCAGCTGCCGCAGGACCGCGAAAGCCTGTTTTATTTAAGCGTGCGGGAAATTCCGCCTAAGCCAGATAAAGCGAACGTCCTGCAGCTGGCCATGCAGTCGCGGATTAAATTATTTTTCCGCCCGACCGCCATTATTCCCAAAAGCAAAAGCGAAATATGGCAGGACCAGGTCGTCTTTCAAAAGAGCGGCAATAAGATGACCGCGCAAAACCCGACGCCTTACTACATCACCATTATTAGCCTGTCCCGCGTTAAGGGTGAAAAAATCACTAAGTTCCCGGGAATTATGATTGCGCCGAAGTCCAGTCTGGAATTCAGCGTGACCGATGGCGGCGTTAGAGAGTTTGCGATGATGTACGTGAATGATTATGGCGGACATCCAGAGCTGAAATACCGCTGTGAAGGAAACACCTGTAAAGCGCTGCCGCCATCGCAGCAAGGGTAATTAAAGAGGAACCTGATGATGAAAACGCGCCTATCGCTATTAGCACTGTTTGTATTCGGTATCAGTATGCCAGCGCTGGCCGACGCTGATATTCCTCTACAGCCGCAGCACTATAACCGGGATCATCAGGGGGAGGATGGCGGTAACGTGATATTCAATGGCTCTGTGTATGCCTCGCCTTGCGTGCTTGCCCCGCAAAGCCGCCTGCAGATTATTGAGATGGGCGAAATCAGCGCCCGGCGTTTTCACCAGGCGGGCGACCGTAGCCAGCCGGTGCTGGTTCGCGTTGAACTCAGGGATTGCCTGAAAGGCGCGTCGCAGGCGCGCGACAGCATCGCCTCACGGACGACGGGCAGCAGCAAGCATCTCTATACCACCGGCGAGCAGGCGGTTCAGCTCACCTTCATCGGCGAGTCGGATGAGCATAATCGCCAGCTGTTGCGCCTGACCGGCAGCATCTCAGGAGCCGGTATTCGCCTGCTGGATGTCAAAGAGCGGGCGCTGGATATTAATCAAACGCAGCCGCCGTTTATCGTGAAAACCGGCGACAGCAGCCTGACGTTTATTGCCGTGCTGGAATCGACCGGGCGAAACGTGACCGCAGGAAACTTTAGCGGCCTGCTGCGTTTAAAAATGGAGTATCTCTGATGGCGACGAGAGTTATCGGGCGGAAATCTTGTATCACGCTATTACTCTGCGGCGGCGTATTCACTCTCGACGCCAGCGCGGCGGTGGAAGGGGAAATTACGCCGGTTGGCGGACCTAAAATGTACAATATTGACGTCGCCAATCAGGATATTACCAACAATAGCATTGGGGCGACGATCCCTTATGTCTTTTCATTGGGCGGACAATATTCTGGTATCGCCAGCTGCACTATTCCTATGGAAAACGAGGCGATTTATTACTCTGCGACCGCTTCGCTGCTGCAGCAGGGAAGCACGCCGGGGTATTTAAAACTTAATGATTATATGGATGTGAAAATTGAGATATATATCCGTGGCCAGCGCATGGAATATCTTCCGGTGCCTTTTAATAATGAGTCAAACCAGGCTTACCAAAATAAATGCGTACCGCCAACCACCCAGTTTAACAACTTTGAGTCCGGCGCTCAGGGGCGGGTAACGTTTATGATCACCAAGCCGATTGTCAACGGCGTTAACCTGCTGGGTACTGAAATCGCCAAGCTTTATGGTCGCCTTGGGAATTACAGCGCAGGGATGGGCAGCACTCCCATGTCGATTGTCTCGATTAATTCCGGGGTCATTACCGTTCCGGATAAATGTATTGTTAACTCAGGATCGCCGATCGTCGTTGATTTTAATACCATCCCCAGCGCGGGCTCGCTGCTTAACGGCAATAATTACAGCCAGTCTGTGCCGATTCAGGTGAAGTGCGAAGGGGGGAGTTTCGCCACCGGAAATTTAAATATTCGCCTGGGAATTCAGCAGGCCAATACCGCCAGTTTTAACAGCGACTATTTAGGCACCACCGGCGCCGTCGACCGCTCCAATCTTGGCATTATCCTGAAAGATTCCGGCGGCAATTTAGTCGCCGCGAATAAGTTTTATGACGTGCCGGGTTTTAATAACAATCAGGGAACCTGGAATTTGACCGCCGCGCCAATTGCCAATGCCGGAACCAACGTTCTCGAAGGGGATTTCCAGGCATCGGCCACCGTGGTCGCTGAGTTTCAGTAAGGGGACAGCATGCGTCAACTCATCGCATCAATGATACTCATAGGTTCGCTACCCGCAGCTGCTCCGGCGCATGCCATCGGGGAACTGATCGGCGGCGATTTAAACTTCAAGGGAACCGTCGTTGCCCATGGCTGCAGTATTGTGCCTTCGTCAAAAAACATCACCGTGGATTTTGGCCAGATTTCAACCCGCACGCTTTATGCGGAGGGAAAATCGCAGCCCAAAGCGTTTGTTATTGAACTCCAGGATTGCAGCACCGATGTTTTTAATTCCGTCACCGTGACCTTTAGCGGGACGGAAAATGCCAATATGAGCGACCGTCTGGCGATTACGCCGGTCGCGCCTCAAACCGCCAGCGGTATTGGCATTGGTTTTGAAGAGAGCAACGGCACGGCGATTTTACTCAATACGCCAACCACCGCCGTCGCTATTTCCGATGCCAACATGCAGTTAAATTTTAAAGCTTTTGTTGAAGGCGAACCGGACGCCTTGAGTAACAAAACCCTGGAAACCGGCGCCTTCCAGGCAACAGCGAATTACACCCTTAATTACCAGTAGAATAGATCAAGGATGATGATAAATGAGCCGTCGTTTCTTTCTCTACGATAAAAACATCTTTTTCGCGGAAGGCGTACGTTCTGTGGTTGACGATCTTGCCATGCATGAAGGCGACTGCGCGTTCACAAGGCTCGACCATTTCTCTGAACTGATCAACACCCTGCGTCTGCCTAAGCAGAAAGATGAACTACGCTGGATCCTCTGCGATGTCGACAGCTTGCCGGATGAGCGGTTTAATGCGCTGTACACCATTAAAGAGTATTACTGCCGGGAAAATCAGCAGCTAGTGATTTTGTTAGGCGAGAATAATATTTCGTTATTCTTTGCGCTGCATTCACTTCTCCCGGAAGCAAGCTGGCTTTTGAAGAATGAGTCCCTGGATAACTTTTTTAAGTTCATCGAAGGTGCTGATTCTATGCCAGCGAAAAAAATATTTTTCAGTCGCTCTTTGATTAATTATACCCGGCAGAAATGGTTAGCCAGGGATTTTAATAATAGTATCTCCAGTGATGACTGGTGGTTAATGGAAGAAATATTCAAAGGAAAATCTTTATCGCAAATTTCCTCTGAACAAAAAATTGATGTTCGTCGCCTGAGCCGCTGTAAACGAGGCCTGATGAAAAAGCTAAACGCTAAAAACAACGTTGAGCTGTTTAATATTTTCAAGTGCATCGTAGCTACCCCCTGCGTATAACAGCGGATAAATATGACATCAAAAGAATTACTGGCAGGTTACTTAGCCAGTAGGTAAGTGCAAGAAAAACATATTTCAATATAAATAGTTAAGGATCTAACAAATGCAAAAATTAAGTATGATTGAAGCATCAGCTATTATTGGCGGAACTTGCAAGGAAACTTGCACCAGCTCTTACGAGACCGTGGTGGTGGGCGGTGTTTCAACCTGTAAACAAGTGACTACCTGTACGGATAAGCACGGCAACTCAACCGTGACCATGAAAGATGCGTCCGATGGTATGTGTGTTGTACCGAATAGCATCCGTCAGTAATTTCTGCTGCGGTATATGGAGGGGAAACCCTCCATATATTTCTCCGCCATATTCGCGAGCCTGGTATCAAATGAAGATAAAACCTATTACCGCTGTTGGCTATACGTTTCTGGTGGCGTTAATTTCGTCGCTGATTACCGTGCTGTGCTATCACGTTTTTGTATTTAATACGTTTGCATCGAACAGCAGCGAGCCTTCGGCCCTGCGGGAAATTGACAGCGCAATCGTTGCCAGTAGCCCAATAAAACATGACAGCAGCATTATTGAAGTGATGTCCTACGGCTGTCACTACTGCGCGTCGAACGAGGAAGATATCGAGAAATTCGCCGGCACATTGCCTGCGGAGAGTACCTTTGAAGTTATCCATATCACCGCCGAAAGAAACGGTCTGGCAATTTATGCGCCGGTTTTTGCCACCCTCGAAGTCATGGGGCTTGAGCGCCAGATGCGCGACCAGGCTTTTAACGCGGTAATGACCCGCGGTATCAATTTAGCCGACGATGAAGCGCTCAACGGCTGGCTGAAAAAGAACAATATTGATGTCGAAAAATACCATCAGGTACGCCAAAGCAAAGTCGTTACTGAACGCCTTGAATATATGGCGAAAATTACCGAACTCTATGACATAAACGCCACGCCGCTATTTATTGTGAATAAAAAATACGTGGTGGCGAAAGATCGCCAGTTTCCTGAATTTGCTGACTATATGCGCCAGCTGTTAACTCAGGACAAGGAGTAAGCGTGACGCGCTTTCTGATTGTCTGGAGCGTCTTCAGCGTAAGAAAATGGTCCGCGCAGCTGAGCTGGCGCAGTCGCCCGTTTACTGGCTACGGTCAAAAGGCGGTGCGTGGGATTATGCGTTTTACCCCTATGCCGCTGCTGTTGGCGGCGGCTCGGGCGTTGTGCCGGCTGCGGCTGTTGGGGCGACAATATCGCGGACGCACCGCCGTGGCGACGCAAAACTACCGCTGCCTGACGGGCGCCGATGGGCGAATTGACGCCGCATGGATAGCCATGCGCCGCCAGCTGCTGGAGATGGGTGCGACCTGGGGACAGCATCCGGCCACTTTGGCCCAGATGCAGGCGTGCACGCGAGCGCTTGATGCCGTAGTCGCTCCGCTGGCGGCGCAGAGAACGCCGGTTGTTCTCGCACCGCTGCACTGCGTGTCGGATATCCTTGCAGCGATGGTTGGAGCCAGGGTAACGCCGGGTAAAGCCAGCGTGGTGGTCTCTTCCAGCGCGGAAAGCTATACCGTCGCCAGCCGCAAAATGGGCGGCGTCGCGCTCTCTTATTGCTCCATCCATCAGGATAATACGTCGCTTGCCAGCGAGCTGATGGCGCTAATGAGCAACGTCTCGGAAGGGCGGGAAAATATGATTATTTTCCCCGATATTCCTGCCGACTATACCGTGCAGACCCATGAGGCGCAGTCCGGGAAAATAAGCTGTCGGCTATTTGACCGCCCGGCGAAATTACATAGCGGCGTACAGCGTTTTTCCCGCATTGTCTCGGCAAAGGTGGTTTTTTATCACCTCTATTATCAGCAGGGGATCAAAATAAAAATCTATTCCCCACTGACGCCAAAAGAGGTCGCGGCGAATCTGCCGTCGATGATTGAAAACACCCTGCGTGATTATCCGCAGGATTGGCTTTTATGGCATAGCCATTCGCTCTACTTTATTAATCACTGACGCATAATAATGAAAAAGATTATCCCTGATATGGTTTTCCAGGAAGAGACCAATGAGTGTGGCCTTTCCTGTATTGCGATGCTGGCGCAAACCCAGAATATTCAGTGTTCTCTTCCGGCATTGCGGGAAATTTTCCCGGCATCCGATCACGGGACTTCGTTAAGCGACTTATCTCTTATTCTGCAACAGATTGGCATCGCCACCGCGCCGGTGCTGTTCGATCACGAAGAACTCCATGCGCTGCCGTTTCCGTCCATTCTGCACTACGGCGCCAGCCACTATGTCCTGCTGGCCTGGCGCAAAGGGGATTACGTCTGCGTGATGAATCCGGCGATTGGCCAGCAGTGGCTGCCTTTCTCGGCGTTGAAAAAAGAGATTAGCGGCTACGCGCTGATCCTTGAAGAGTCTCCCGGCGTTATTGACCAGCAGGCGCCTGTTATTACCGGCGCACAGCAGGAGATGCCGCGGGCGATGAGCCTGAAGGAGACCGCGGCGGTGCCGGGCATTTATAAACTGATGCTCTTGACCTTCCTGGTGTCGCTCACGCTGTTTTTAATGCCGACGATGGTCAGCCGGGCGATCAATCAGGCTTTCTCTGACGTTCAGAATACGTCGTTTCCCTATTTGTGGTTCATCCTCGCTTTTGTCATTTCCACGCTGTTGGCGCTGGGCGTGAGGGTCATTAGCGAGCGTTTTATCCGCCGCTTTGTGCTGCTGAAGAGCGATATCGGTTTTTCCCGCTTGCTGAATAATCCGCTGCGTTTTTTTGAAAAACGCGCGCCGGGGGATGTGTTCAGCCGCTTTATCGCCTGGCAGGGCGGGATGCTGCAAAAAATCGAGCTGGATAACGGCCTCCGCTCGGACTGGATCATCTGCGTTATCGCTATCGGCATTATGTTCTGGATCTCACCGGTGCTGGCGCTGATTTCCGCCGTGGGCATTGTGGCGATGGGGCTGATTAGCGTCTGGGCCATCTTCCGCGACCGCTGGTATACGCAGCAGCTGCAGCTAAAAAGCGCGACGCTGAATGACTTTTTCATGGAAACCCTTCAGGGGGTATTAACCATTAAAACCGCCGGGCTGGAAACGCAGCGTAAAGCGCAGTTTGCCCGTTTGTCACACGACCTTTTCACCTGCCTTCAGCGGCAGAAAGTTTACCAGCAGGTAAAAGAAGGTCTGTATCAGCTCACCGGCAGCCTCGAGATGGTGGTCTTTATGCTGGTGGTGCTGCCGCTGGTGAGCGCAAAGCTTATCTCGCTGGGCGACTTTTTTGCCTATAGCTTTTTACGGCAGATTTTTACCTCCTACGTCACGCGGATATTCTATGCCGTGATCCGTAAATCGCAGCTGCACGTGATTGATACCCGCGCGCAGGGCCTGTTTACCCGTGAGGAACCTGCGACTCCTCAGTTATCTCCGCTGCGTGGGGAGGCGGTTCCACAGCTGGCGTTTGAGGCGGTGAGCTTTCATTATGCTCCGCAAAGCCCGGTGCTGAATGACGTTGATCTCCGGCTGGAACCCGGCGATCGGGTGGCGATTGTCGGCGATTCCGGCGCCGGAAAAAGTACCCTGCTACGGCTGATGGCCGGGCTTTTTTCCGCACAGCATGGGCGCATTCTGCTGGACGGCGAAGAGGCGACCGCCCGACAGCTGGCCTCGCAGGTGTGGCTGCAGAGCCAGGAAGACATCCTGTTTAACGCCTCGGTGCTGCAAAACATCACCCTGTTTGATCCGTGGTATAGCGACAGCGATCGTGGGCGAGTAGAGGCGTTGGTCGATAAAATGGCGCTGGGGCCGGTGGTTCAGGCGCTGCCGGGAGGGATGGAAGCGCTGATCCGCGAGAGCCATTCGGCGCTCTCGTTAGGCCAGCGTCAGCGGCTGATGCTGGCGCGGGCGCTCTACAGTAACCGGCCTATTTTGCTCTGCGATGAACCGACTGCCAATCTTGATGACGAAACCGCGGAAACGGTGATCGCCGCGCTGTGCCAGCACTGTCGCGAACAAGGCAAAACGCTGATCGTGGTGACCCACAGTGCGCCCATTCTGCATCACTTCACGCGGGTATATCGTCTGGATGAAGGCGAGCTGCGCGATATCGCCCAAGGAGCGCTGGGCCAATGAGGCGACAATTTTTACGCCGCCGTAAAGCGTGGCTACTTGCGCTAGTCGCGATCCTGGCCACTATCGCCGCCGTTTTTTATCAGCGCTCGCTTCCGGCCCAGGCCGAGTCGCTCTACGCCGTTGCGCTCGAACGGGGGGATATCGAAAAAGTGGTGCTGGCGAGCGGGATTATCAAACCCGCCGTCCAGGTGAGCGTCGGCGCGCAGGTCAGCGGCCAGCTACGCAAGCTATACGTACGTCAGGGCGAGCGGGTGCGCAAAGGGCAGCTGCTCGCCGAAATCGACCCGACGCTGCAGCTTTCCGACTTACGCAACGCCACCGCGCAGCTGGCCAGCGCCAGAGCGCAAAAGCTGGCCTCCGAGGCCACGCTGGTGCAGTACCGCAAAGCGTTGGCGCGCGAGCGGGCGATGAATCGCGATGGCTCAGGGGTGAGCAGCGATCTTGAGCAGGCCCAGGCGCAGTATGCCGCACAGGTTCAGCAGATAGCGGTCAATGAGGCGCAGATAGTGCAGGCGGAAATGAGTGTGCAGACCGCCAACGCCAACCTCGGCTATACCCGCATTCTCGCGCCCATGGATGGCGAAGTGCTGGGCATCGTCACCCGTGAAGGGCAAACCATCGTCTCCTCGCAAATCGCGCCGACCATTCTGGTGCTCGCCGATCTCGATAAAATGCAGGTCCAGACCCGCATTTCCGAAGCCGATATCCAGAAAATCCATCCGGGACAGCCGCTGTGGTTTTACGTTATTGCCGATCCGCAGACGCGTTACGAAGGGGAGCTTGGCTATGTCCAGCCCGCGCCGCAGGAGGCGCTGGAAGAGCAAAACGCCGGCGCTTCTGCCGGCAATCAGCAGAGTAGCGCCATTTACTATAACGGCACCTTTGAAGTGGATAACCGCCAGCGATTGCTGAAAACCTCGATGACCGCTCAGGTGTTTATCCGCATCGCGCAGGTAAAAGACGTGCTGCGCGTGCCGGTCGCCGCGCTGGGACGTTCGCTCGGCGATGAGCGTTACATTGTGATGGTACAAACGGCGAGCGGCAGCGAGGAGCGTACCGTCCGCATCGGGATTAACGATCGTCAGTATGCGCAGGTGCTGGAAGGATTGCGGCCCGGCGAGCGGGTGGTGATCCCCCAGGACGCGGGGTCTGTCTGATGGCTGAGCCGCTGATCGTGCTGCACAACGTCACGCGTCATTTTACCGCCGGGACGCAGATTATTCCGGTGCTGAAATCCGTCTCCCTGACCATTATGCCCGGCGAGATGGTGGCGATTATGGGCGCTTCCGGCTCGGGTAAATCGACGCTGATGAACATTATCGGCTGTCTGGATAAGCCCAGCAGCGGCGAGGTGTATATCAACGACATCGCCATTCACCAGGCCGATAGCGCGTCGCTGGCGGAGCTACGCAGCCGCTGGCTGGGGTTTATTTTTCAGCGCTACCACCTGATGCCTTATTTGACCGCGGAAGAGAATATTGCCATCCCCGCGCTCTATACCGCGATGCCCGCCGCTGAACGCCAGGCGCGCATTGCGCTGCTGGCAGAAAAGTTGGGCATTGATGGGCGCTTACAGCATAAACCCGCGCAGCTTTCCGGCGGCCAGCAGCAGCGGGTCAGCGTCTGTCGAGCGCTGATCAACGGCGCGCAAATTATTCTCGCCGATGAACCCACCGGAGCGCTGGATAGCGTCAGCGGCCGGGCGCTGACGGACGTTCTGCACCAGCTGAACGCCGACGGGCACACGGTGATCATCGTGACCCACGATCGCGAGGTGGCGCAGCAGGCGCAGCGGATCGTCGAGATCAGCGATGGGCAGGTAGTCGCCGACCACGCCTATAGCGCGCGGGATAATCGTGACGTCCAGCGGCTGCCCGCGGTACAGGATAACGGCCGGGCTTCGCTATCGCGCAGTATCGGCGAGTCGGTGCGCATGGCCTGGCGCTCACTGCTGGGACATCGGATGCGCGCCTTTCTGTCGATGCTGGGGATCATCATCGGTATCTCGTCCGTGGTTTCTTCAATGGCGGTGGGGGAAGGCGCCCGGCAGAGCATCATGAACGAGATTGGTAAGCTCGGTAATACCACGTTGGAAATCCGCCCGGGTACCGGCTGGGGCAGCAAGCGTCCGGATATGGAGCGGGCGCTGTCGCTGGATGATATCGCCAGCCTCGGCAGGCAGCCTTGGGTACAGGGGGTATCGCCGATTGTTTCCAGCATGACCACCGCGGTACGTCAGGGCTTTGATTCCTCGATAATTCTCTCCGGCGTTTCCGCTGAGTACTTCTCACTGCAGGGGATGCGTTTTATTCAGGGCAACGGTTTTACCCACCGCGATGTCGAGGATCGCGAACCGGTGCTGGTACTGGATGAAACCAGCAGGGAGACGCTGTTTCCCGGCAATGAAGATCCGCTAGGCAAAATTGTGCAAATCGCCGGCGCGCCGTGGCGGGTAATCGGCATTGCCAGCAAGCCCGGACCGAAGGTGGTCAGCGGATTTATGTCGGCGTGGATCCCCTATACCTCGCTACTGCAGCGGATTTCCGGCGATAAGCCGCTGGAGGCGCTGACGCTGCGCTTTCAGGAAACGCTGTCGCCGCAGGACGCGGCGCGCCGTGCGGAAAGGCACCTTATCCGCGAGCACGGCAAAAAAGATTTCTTTGTCCAGACCGATGAGCAGCTGGCCAAAGCGCTGCAAAAAACCTCCGACTCCATGTCGCTGCTGATCACCGCGATTGCCGCTATTTCATTGCTGGTCGGCGGCGTCGGGGTGATGAACATCATGCTGGTTTCGGTAACCGAACGTACCCATGAGATTGGCATCCGGCTTTCGGTCGGCGCGCGCCCCTCGGACATCATGCATCAGTTCTTAATTGAGGCGGTGATGATCTGCGCCCTCGGCGGACTAACGGGCGTTTTAGGATCCTGGGCCGCCGGTAACCTGTTCGCCCTGCTGACGCAGGAGTTTTCTATGGTCTTCACCTGGCTGCCGGTAGCGATGGCCTGCGGCTTTTCCGCCCTGATTGGCCTGACGTTTGGCTATTTCCCGGCGCGTCGTGCGGCGCGGCTAAACCCGACGGAGGCGCTGGCCCGCGAATGAGACCGCTGACTTTATTACCGTTCATTGTCTTGCTAACGGGCTGCGGCAATTTGACCCGCAGCGACTATCAGCGCCCGCTGCTGTCGGTGCCGGAAAGCTGGCAGCGAATGGAGGGGCAAAGCAACGCGCTCGCGCCGGAGAACGCGCCGCGCTGGTGGGATCGTTTCGGCGACCAACGCCTGTCGCGGGTGGTGGGACAGGTGCTGGAAAGCAACAACGATCTGGCCGCTGCCGCCTTAACGCTTAAACAGGCGCGCCTTGCCGCCGGATTAACCCAGACCAATATCAGCCCCGACGCGACCCTGAGCGGCACCGGCAATAACTCAAAACCGCTAAACAGCGGCGGGTCGCAGGAGAGCTACAGCGCCTCACTGTCCCTGAGCTATGAGCTGGATCTGTGGGGCAAGCTGGCGCGGATCCGCGAACAGAGCGAATGGGAGGCGGTAGCCAGCGAACAGGATTACCGGGCGACGATCCTGTCGACGATTGATACCACCGCGCAGCTCTACTGGAACATTGCGCTGTTGAATCAGCAAATGGCTTACCAGGCAACGAGTCTCGATATCGCCAGGCAGACGCTGGCGCAGATTGAGTCCTGGCAGCGAGCGGGGAAAGTGGGCCTGCTCGATGTGCTGCAGGCGCGGCAGACGGTCATCAGCCGTCAGAATCAGCTGCTGAGCCTCAAGCAGCAGCGGGCTATCTCCCGCAACGCGCTGGCGCTGCTGCTCAACAGACCGCCAGCTCAGCACACCGATGAATCTGCCGCGCTGGATGTGCGTCAGCATATCGCCATTGCCAGCGCCACGCCGCTGGCCGCGCTCGCCAGCCGGCCGGACCTGCAGGCGGCGGAATCGCGGCTGCGCGCGGCGCTGGCGGGTTCCGATGCGGCGCGGCTGAGCTTCTATCCCACGCTGTCGCTGCAGGGAACGCTGAGCGCCGGGAGCCAGCTCTTTCACCAGTGGTTTAACGACCCGCTGCGCACCGTGGGCAGCAGCGTTTCCGCGCCCTTTATCCAGTGGAACACGGTACAGCTCACCGTGGAACAGGCCAGCGTGAAGGTGCAGCAGGAGGCGGTTAACTTTCGCCGCACCGCCTATACCGCGCTGTCGGAGGTGGACAACGCGATGGAGAAGCGGCTTAACGCCGATGAGCAGCGCGAACGCCTGCTGCAATCGCTGCTGCTGGGCGAGCAGCGCCTGGCGCTCACCGAAAGCCGCTATCAGGCGGGCGCGGTGGACTACCAGACCCTGCTGAACGCGCAGGACGCGCTGCTCGACGTACAGAACAGCCTGGCGCAGAACCAGTACGACTATCTTTATGCCACTTTGCAGCTTTGGCTGGCGCAGGGAGGCAATAACCCGCAACAGAGGACTTCCCAGAATGAGTCACAGTAAACCCCCTTATCGCGTGGTGATAACCGGCTATGGCGCGGTGACTCCCCTTGGCGATAGCGCTGCCGAAAGCTGGCAGGCGATTATGGATTATCGACGCGGTTACCGCTATGTGGATCTCTCCGCTAACGGCATCCACACCCATTTTATCGGTCAGGTGGAGAATGAACCCAGCCTCAAGGGGGTTCCCGCCGCCATTCGTCGGCGTCTGCCGCGTCACGCTCGCCTGGCGCTGGCCGCCGCGCGGGAGGCGGTGGCGATGGCCTTTGCTGGCGAACCACCCACCGATTCTCATGACCCGCTGAGGTGTGGCGCCATCATCGGCTCCGGTTGGGCAGGGTTGGATGAAAGCTATCTGGCGGTACCGGAGTTTGAGAAAACGGGCGTCTCTTCGCCCTTCAGCTGCTTCTTTTCGATGCCGAACGTGACCACCGCGGCCTGTAGCCAGCTGTGGAATCTGCGCGGCTACCAGAACACTCCGGTCGCCGCCTGCGCCACCGGCACTATCGCCATTGGCGAGGCCTATGATGCGATTCGCTTTGGCCGCGCCAGCATGATGCTCGCCGGCGCCGGGGAGTCGTTAAACAGCGTTTGCGCTATCTGGAATATCGATGTGCTTGGCGCGCTGAGCCGGGAAACGTCATCGCCGGAGCGGGCCAGCTGCCCGTTCAGCCTGCAGCGCAGCGGATTTGTACTTTCAGAGGGCGGAGCGGTGCTGTGTCTGGAAGAGCGCGAGAGCGCCCTGGCGCGGGGCGCGACAATCCTCGCGGAGGTCACCGGCTACGCCAATTTTTCCGACGCGGTGGATTTTACCTCCCCGGCCGAAGACTGCGTGGCCCGCGAGCAAACTATCCGCTGGGCGCTGCGCGCCGCGGATCTCCAGCCCGCCGACCTCGACTATATCAACGCCCACGGTACCTCCACGCCGCTCAACGATATTAACGAAACGCGGTCGCTGAAAAAGGCGCTGGGCGACGAGGCGTATCGCATCCCGGTCTCCAGCACCAAAGCCTACTCCGGGCATCTGATCGCCGCCGCGGGGAGCTTCGAGACCATTGTTTGCCTGCAGGCGATGGCGGCGGGGATCATGCCGGCGACGGCGCATCTGACGCAGCCAGACCCGCAGTGCGATCTCGACTATATCGCCGAAGGGCATCGTCAGGGAGAGATCCGCCGGGCGCTAAATCTGAGTTTTGGTTTCGGCGGCGCGAACGCCGCGCTGGTACTGGAGAAGCACGGGTGAAGCGGCTGCGCTATACCCTTGCGGACGCCCGGCAGTGGGCGGCGTTTTCCGGCGACGATAACCCCATTCACTTCGACCTCGCGGCAGCGCGCGCGATGGGCGACGGCCGGCTGAGCGTCCACGGGATGCGCGCGCTGCTCGACGTGAAGCGCGACGTCCAGTCGCGGCTGACGAACCCGCTCACCGGTTCTGAACGCTACCTGAAATGCGTGGTTCGCCTGCGCAGGCCGCTATGGTGCGATAGCGACTGGCTGCTCACTCCCGGCGCCGCGAAAAATCGCGTCTTGTCCGCCGCGTCGGTCAGCAGCTCTCAGGATGATGAAGTCTGTTTGTCATGCCAGATGAGCCTCGCCGCCGGGCCGGAATCGCTAACGGGAAAACAGCCCAGCGAACTTGCACCAAAGACGCTGCTTGCGCTGCAATCCCATTTCAATAGCGCCTGGCCCGACCTGGCGCAGTGGCAGTTTCTTGACGCGCTGCTGTTCCGCCAGCTTATTAGCGATCCCGCGCTGCTGCGCCAGGCGAATATCGTGACTCTGCTCGGAGCGGGGGAAACCTCGTTGCAGCAAATTTTTACCCGCTATCCGGTGCTGCAAACCCACCAGGAGGTGGTGTTTGATGTTCATCTCGCGGGCAAAGCGACGCCGATCTGGCCCGAATCGCTATCGCTCTGGCTGCTGCCCTCGCTGGTGGTCGGCCAGGTTGAGCAGGGCGCGCTGGTGCGCATCGCGGCGGCGGCGCAGCTGGATAACCTGATAATGACCAATGTGGTCACGCTCAAAGTTGGCCCAATGACCAATTGATAATTAAGGATAATTTATGATTGCCTATGATGATGTTCTGCAAAAAGTATGTGAAATGATTTGCGACGCGAAAGACCTTGAGCCCGATGAGGTGGAGGAGAATACGCCGCTGGTTCGGCTGAAGTTGGATAGCCTCGACTACGTCGAACTGATGGTGCTGGCAAAGCGTGAATTCAACATTACCCTGGAAGCGGACTGGTTTATTCACAATCCAGGGATAACTCTTGGCGAACTCTGCCAGCACATCAGTAAAGAGTCAGGCAGCTAATATGGCACAAAAATGGATACTGATTACCGGAGGCAGCCGCGGCATCGGTCGGGCGCTGGTCACAGGTCTGGCGCAAAGCTGGAACGTGGTATTTACCGGACGCGATGAGGAGGCGATGAACGCCACCCTGGCGGAGTGTGAAAATTCAAGCCACCGGGTGCGGGGATACGCCTGCGACGGCAACGACGAATCGCGGGTGGCGCAGCTTGCGCAGACGCTGCTGGCCGAGCGGGGGGCGCCGGAAGCGATTATCCACAATGCCGGGATCGCTCGCGACGGCCTGCATATTCGCCAGAACGCCGCGCTCTGGCGCGAGGTTTTGGACACCAATGTGATCTCAATGCTTAACTGGAACCGGGTGCTGCTGCCGGCGATGCTGATGCAGCGGCGCGGCTCCATCGTGATGATGTCGTCGGTCAGCGCGGTAAAGGGCAACGTCGGCCAGACGGCGTATGCCGCGAGTAAAGCGGCGATGAGCGGCATAGCGCGCTCGCTGGCGCTGGAGGTTGGACGCTTCGGCATTCGCGTCAACTGCCTGGCGCCGGGCCTGATTCGCACCGAAATGCTCGAAGAGATACCCGCGCAAAAATTAAAAGAGATGCGCCAGGCGATACCGCTGCGCAGGTTGGGCGAAACCCACGATGTGCTGCAGGCGGTGGCGTTTTTAATCGGTGAGGGGAGTCAATATATGACCGGGCAAACCCTGGTTCTGGACGGCGGATTGAGCGCCTGAGTCGTGCGATCAGGCCGGGTTAGCCTTTAAACAGAGTGAGTGAGTTGCGCAATGCGATTCACTAACTTTTTTATTTCGCCCGCGGTAGCACGGTGGATCTGAATAATCTGTGAAGAATATTGCGCAATCAGGGCCAGCATCAACGGGGGAATTTCCTCTCCCGGATTATTTTTAATTAACTGCGCCAGCGATTTCTCTTCCGCTTTTGGCCCATTGAGCGCATGGACCACCCGTCGGCTTACCGCGATAAGCATGGCTTCCGGTTGCAGAGTTTTATTATGCCATTGCGCCGACGCGGGATCATTTTGCATGGCCAGCCACTCAGAAATATCATCAATACCTTCAATGGGATAAAAATAACGCTGGGCTTTATCCGATAAACCCACGCGCTTTGGCGGCGGGCTGTGATCCAGACAGGAAATATTATGCAGTAATCCGCCAATCTCTACTTTTAGCGCTTGCGTGGCGCTCATCTCCATTTTTGTTGCCAGATAACCGGCAATATGGCCGACGGCCGCGGAGTGCCAAGGCGTCTGCTGGCTGAACTGATCGATAATAAAAGAGACCAGCTCGGCAATGTCGCGAAGGTTGTGCAAAGAGAGTGTGTCGTTATGCACGCCGGAGATCGCTTTAATGTAATCGCGATAGTCGGTGGACGCCATGACCGACCAGAAATGGTCATCGGCGGAGAGGATTCGGAAGGCCTGAATATACTCTTGCTTATAGAGAATGGGGGCGCCGGCGGCGGCGATGTCGACCAGCTTTTTGCTTAATAATGGGATATGTTCGGTACGGTGCTGGCAATACAGAACATCCAGTCGGTCCGCAAAGAATAACAAATGGCTCTCTTCGGGCACCCGCTCGCCTTCACTATAATGCCCGAGACCGTTGCGCCAGTGGGTATGGTGATAGCGAACGATTTTGTTGAGCGGACGAAACAGCGGAATGCGGCTAAGTAATTCGCTGCCGATGAGCGCATGATGGTTGTGTTCGTTATCAATATAGTTAAGCGGTTCAAGACGCGATTTTTCATTTAATCCTCCGACATCATGGATGAGCGCCGCCAGAATGGTTTTACGCCGCTGGGCCGCAGAAAAATCGACTAACTTAGCCAGATGCGATGCGATAAACGCCGTTCTGACATGGTGCAGATTGAGCCGGGGGTTAATCATATCAATGATATTCGCGATGCTGCCTAAGGTCGGTAGTAAATGTATCGTCATGATATCAGCATAATTAAAATTAATGAGATGAATCTCAATCAATGATTGTATTCTGACGCTGGCAACCATATTGTGGGAACGTTTGATTACCGAATAAAATAGTATCATCATTAACGTGATTGATATAGATGATTCGATCATTACTTTGGTTGCCAAAGAGATTTTGCCGGGCGATATTTTCAGGCGTATTGTCAGCGTGATGGCGAGTGATTTGCGAATCAATGATATAAAAGAGATGACTGGTCGCAGTGGTTCTTTTTAATGTGATAGCAATGGTGCGGGAGACAATGTATTTATCGCCATTGCTGGTGAGCAGTCCCTCAAGACTGATTAAAAGACGGTTATTAGCAAGCTGAGCGGATAGCAAACCCTGTGAGCGGAGAATATTCTCATTTATATCCTCTGTGAGGTCGTACTGTGATTTACAGGAAAAGGTGTCATGGCTGCGGATATCTATATAGAGGAACGCAGCGACTACCAGCGTCAGGGCAGTGGCGAGGAATATTATAGCGTATTTACGCATTTTTTATTTCCTTATAGTAGTAACTGTGGCACTGCTGGTCCTTCATATCACATTTGAGGATGAATATATCCATATAAATACCTAAGCCTTGTGGCTGATTTAATTGTCGGTTGAAAAGGTAGATTTTCTTAGGCGTCGAACAATCAAGCCCAGAGGGGAACAGCTTTTTATTGCTGAGGATTTCGCGCGCGCGCTGAGCGCCAGAGCCATAAATAGTACATTTATCCTGGGTGAAAACTAACGTAGTAGGCTGTTTTTTATACATAAAAAAAGGTAAAAGCAGCAGAAAACCTATCAACGGCAGGATAAAAAAAATGGCCGCTTTGCGGTGCCGCCATAGTAAACTTCGCTGGGGAAGGTCGGCGGTAAGAACCGGCAGAGTGAAGGAGGATGAATAATCATTATCGCTGGTGATAATGACTTCCTCAGAAATCTTAAAGCCGATTCGCGGTACCGTAATAATCACATTTTTCTCAATGCCGAGATCGGCAAGACTACGCCGCAGCGTTGAGATGTATTGATTAAGATTGCTATTTGAGGGCCTGGCGCCATATTTTTCAAACACCGACTGAAAAATATCAACGCGAGAAATAATATCCCCTCGGTATTGTAACAGATTGGTTAGGAGGCGAGTGGAAGTCGCAGAGAGTTCAATACAATCACCGGTCAACAGATTGACCAGGGATGCTTCCTCAGTATCAAATGTAATAAATCCCTCTATATCGAACCGCATTTTTATCTCCGCACGGAATTAAAAATTCACTCTTTATATCAGGGTTTTTATCATAAAAAAAAGTGAATTTCAGATAAATGTACTGTTTAAGTTGAAATTTAAAGCTAATGTTGCCGTTTTCGTGGGGGCAATCCATACTGCCGGGTACTGAATGACAGAAGGAGCTGACTCATGAAGATTTCATTTTCATCCTGTACCCCACATTCAAATCAAAATTCTGTAACCGCAGTTGAGAGTTTGCGCTCATTGATGAGCTCAATGGGCATCAATAAATTCTCCGGGGTCGTTGTACCAGAGCAGGAGTATATTCTTTATGTTTTAAAAGAACATGGACCTGAGGGGTTGCTTACTCGGGAATTAGCGGACAGGTGCGAAATGTCAATATATAAAGTCAGACATTTGCTACTGCCGTTGGAAAAGTATGGTCAGGTGAACAGAATAAAAGTTAATAAGCATCATAAATGGTATTTTTATAATAAAAATATTGACTAATAGTCATACTAACAAGAGGCTATGATGTTTGCAATAAATATAGATCTCTTAGGCGTTTTTTCTAATTTTTTATGAATTTTGAGAATTAATATCTCGCAAATAACAGAGAATATTCTTAATAATGAAAATTTCCCAGCTCTTAAAAAATCCCTTGCGCTATCCGTAGGGCGATAAGCAATTATCCATAATGACAGATAATTCTTATGCGATGTTTTTAAGCGGTGGCCAGCACCGGGGATAGCCGCTTTTGTTGAGTAAATGACCTTTTTGTTAACTAAGCGTTAAATTTGCGGTATGCAATCTGCGACGGCGTACGTCGGGAGCGTACGGATAAGGCTGAGTGGTAAGCAACAGATGTGCAGAATAATCTCAGAGTGTGGTCATGAAATATTGACTTCGGCCGTACGACGCTATCCTGTTCATTTTTCGTCCCGGCATAAACGGTTTTTTTGCTATACGAACGAATACTGGCGGTAGAAGAAAAATAATGTGATCAACTTCAATAATATTTACCGTGAGTTAATGTTCTTCGCCAGCTTATATTGTGGTGAGGTTTAGCAATCTCATTAAATTTGCGGATGATGATGTCCAGTATGCTGGACAAACTTGATGACAACTGTGCGATGGGTTAATTAACTGCGATTGCGTGCAGGGCAATTAGGGCGTTATTTGATATTAAATAATAAAACGGCTACGTCAGTCACGTTACTGTAGGGCTAAATATTATGGTTATCAAACACTCAGATTGAGGGAAGCACGCATGGCTTACAGAATGATTTTAAACGAAACCTCTTATTTTGGCCCCGGCTCGATTAGCTGTATTGTCGATGAAGTCAAAAAACGCGGCTTCAAAAAAGCGCTGGTGGTCACTGATAAGGATCTGATCCGTTTTAACGTTGCGACAAAAGTCCTGGCTATTCTCGACGGAGCCGGGCTGCCTTACAGCATTTTTGATGACGTTGTTCCGAACCCCACCATTGAGGTTGTGCAGCAGGGCGTAGAGACGTTTAAGCAGTCGGGCGCCGATTACCTGATCGCCATCGGCGGCGGTTCACCGCAGGATACCTGTAAAGCGATAGGCATTATTATTAATAACCCCGAGTTCGCCGACGTTCGCAGTCTCGAAGGCGGGGCCGATACCAAAAACGCCGCCGTACCGATGATCGCGATCCCAACCACCGCCGGTACGGCGGCGGAAGTGACCATCAACTACGTGATTACCGATGTTCAGAACCGCCGCAAATTTGTTTGCTATGACCCGCACGATATCCCGCTGGTGGCGATTATTGACGCCGAAATGATGGCCAGCATGCCAGCCAGCCTGAAAGCGGCGACCGGCGTCGATGCGCTGACCCATGCGATCGAAGGTTACATAACCAAAGGCGCATGGGAACTCACCGACATGCTGCATCTGAAGGCCATTGAGGTGATTGGCCGCTCGCTGCGTGCTTCGGTACAGGGCGACGCGCAGGGTGCGGAAGGCATGGCGCTGGGGCAATATATTGCCGGGATGGGCTTCTCTAACGTTGGTCTGGGGCTGGTCCACGGTATGGCCCACCCGCTGGGCGCATTTTACGGTACGCCGCACGGCGTGGCTAACGCGGTGCTGTTGCCGCATATCATGGCCTATAACGCCGAATATACCGGCGAGAAGTATCGCGACATCGCGGTTGCGCTTGGTAACAAGTCGGCGGCAACGATGCCGATTGCCGAAGCGCGTCAGGCGGCGATAGAGGCGGTGGCGCAGCTGAATCGCGACGTCAATATCCCGGCGCGTCTGCGCGATGTCGGTATGAAAGAAGAGGATATTGACGCGCTTGCGGCGGCGGCGCTGGCGGACGTGTGCACCGGCGGCAACCCGCGTGACACTAATCTGGAGGAGATTAAAACGCTGTATCGGCAGATCTTCTAATTTAGCAATCGCAGCGAAGCCGGTAGCAATATCGGCTTCGCCGTTCAGAAAGTAACGTTTTGGTAGGCCACCGCCCGGCAGAATAATGTCATCGACTCACGGCGCCAGATAGACCTGCGGAACGGACGTATCGGGATGTTCGCCCACGCTGACCTCCGCGCCGTACCAGCGGCTGACGATCGGCTGCTGAATCACCTCCTGCGGCGTGCCCTGCGCCACCAGTTTCCCCTGATGCAGCAGCAGAATCCGGTCTGCCCACAGCGCCGCGAGGTTCAGGTCGTGCAGTACGACGCAGACGTGCAGCCGGCTGCTGCGGGTCAGGCGTTTGAGCAGACGCAGCAGATGTTGCTGATAATAGAGATCCAGCGCCGAGGTAGGCTCATCGAGAAACAGCCAGCCCTTGGGCGCGCCATCGCGCCACAGCTGCGCCAGACAGCGGGCCAGCTGCACCCGCTGCTGTTCGCCGCCGGAGAGGGAGGGGTAGCGTCTCCCGGCCAGATGGTCGCAGCCGGTCTCCTTCATCACCCGGCGGATTATCTCCTCGTTTGGCGCGCCGCCCCACGGCGCGCGGCCCATGGCGATAACCGTTTCGATCGGCCAGTCGGCGTGCAGCTGGGTGCGCTGCAGCATCACCGCCCGGCGGCGGGAAAGCGCTTCTGCTGACCAGCTTTCCAGCGGGCGGCCTTCCACCAGTCGTTCGCCGGCGTCGGGGGTTAAAAAACCGGTCAACAGGCGCAGCAGGGTCGACTTACCGGCGCCGTTGGGGCCAATCAGCGCCGCCATCTCGCCGCCGCGGAGCTGGAGCGAAACATCGTTAACGATCTGCCGGTGACCCAGACGCAGCGTCAGCGAACGCGCGCTATAGCGATTATCCATGCGTCTCTTTCTCCTGACGAAAAATCAGCCACAGAAACCACGGCGCGCCAAGCACGCTGGTCAACAGCCCGACCGGCATCTCCGCGGGAGCGGCAACGGTGCGCGCCAGCGTGTCGGCCAGCAGCAGTAGAATCGCGCCGCACAGCAGCGAACCGGGAACCAGGCCGCGATGGTCCGGCCCCAGCCACATCCGCATCAAATGCGGCACGACCAGGCCGATAAAGCCGATAATGCCGCTGATGGCCACCGCCGACGCTACCAGCAATGCGCTGCACAGCAGCAGTAGACGCTGCAGGGCGCGAACGTTGACGCCGAGATAGTGCGCCTCTTCATCACCCAGTTGCAGCAGGTTAAGCCGCGAAGCCATCGCCCACACCACGAGGGAGGCCGGGATCATCAACGTGGCCGCCACCAGCAGCGTCGACCATTCCGCCTGCCCGAGGCTACCCATACCCCACAGCGAAAGCTGGCGCAGCTGAGTATCGTTGCTGATCCACGCCAGTACCCCGACCAGCGCGCCGCAGAGGGCGTTAATGGCGATGCCGACCAGCAGCAGGCGCGACAGCGAGGCGTCTCCCGCCTGGCTGAGGATAAAAATCACCACCATCACCGCCGTGCTGCCGATAAACGCCGCCAGCATCGGCGCGTACAGCGCCACGAGCGCTGGCAGCGACAGGGGCAGCACCAGCCAGCAGGCCACCGCCAGCGCCGCGCCGCCGCTGATCCCTAACAGTCCCGGATCGGCGAGGGGGTTGCGAAACAGCCCCTGCATCACGCAGCCGGAGAGCGCCAGCGCGGCGCCGACCAGCAGCGCCAGCAGCACTCGCGGCAGGCGAATGGTCAGCCAGATGTTCCTCAGGATCTCATCGCCGGCGGGCAGCAGGCTGGTCAACGGCAGGCGCATCGCGCCCAGGGTCGTGGCGAGCAGCGTCAGGACAATCAGCAGCAGCGTCATTAACCACAGATGACGGGCAGGGTGGGAGCGCATCAGGGCAACTGCTCCGCTTTTTGCCGCAGCGCGAGCACTTCCTGCGGGGTGCGCGGGCCAAAGCCGAGCAGGGCCATATCATCGATCACCAGTACCTGCTTATGGCGTCCCGCAGGCGTCTGCGCCAGCCCCGGCAGCTTCCAGAGCCCGGCTTCGCCGCCCATGCCTTTCAGCCCATCGGCGGAGATCACCACCAGGTCCGGTTTACTGGCGATAACGCCCTCCTGCGACATGCTGCGATAATGGTCGAAGCTCTGCATGGCATTCTGCAGCCCGGCCGCCCTGATTGCGCCATCCGCCGCGGTTTGTTTCCCGGCCACCATGGTATTCATGCCGCCGTGGCTGAGAATAAACAGCACCCGCTTGTTCACCGGCTGCGAAGGAATTTGCGCGATCTGCTGATGAACCTTCTGGCGCAGGGCGTTACCTTCGCTCTGCTTACCAAGGGCGTCGGCAATCACGGCAATTTTTGCCTCGATTGCCGGCAGGTCGTAGCCGCCCGGTACGTTGATCACCTTAACCTTATTCTCTTCAACCTTTTTCAGCACCAGCGAGGGCTGCGCCTGGGCGCTGGCCAGCACCAGCGTCGGGCGCAGGGAGAGGATCCCCTCGGCGTTCAGCTGGCGGATATAGCCCACATCCGGCAGGCTCTGCGCGGCGGCAGGCCAAGTGCTGGTGCTGTCTTTCGCCACCAGCTGCCGCTGGGCGTCGAGGGCGCAAATCACCTCCGTGACGTCGCCGCCGAGCGACACAATCCGCTCGGCGGCGGCGCTGGCCAACAGTGGAAACGCCGCAAGTAATATCAGCCAGCGCTTCATGCCAGTAGCCCTTCGGTGGTCAAACCATCGACCTGCGCACGCCACTGCGCCTGCTCCGGGTGGCCTTCGCTGCGTTGGCCGTACAGCTGCGCGATCTGCGTGCCGTCTTTGGCGAACAGCTCGACGCTGGTGACGTGGCCGTCGGAGGTCGGTTTGCGGGTCACCCAGATCTCATCCACGCTCTCCTCGCGCAGATGCAGGGTAAACGCGGCGTTGAAGATATTCAGCCAGCCGCGCATCGGGGCGACCTTTTCCAGCGCGCCGGTGAAGATCTGTACGCAGCCGCGGTTGCCAACGAAGATCATGATCTCGTTGCCATCCTGGCGGATGGTTTCCAGCAGCCCCGGCAGCGTCTGGGTGTCAATGCGGCAGGCGAGATCGTCGCTGACCAGGCGGAAAGCCTGCTGGCGCGACAGGTTATATTTTCTCAGCAGGCCGAAGAACTGGTGAACGTCGGTCATGGCGCGCCATTCGTTTTCCAGCGCCTCGCCGTCGGCGGCATCGGCATATTTCAGCGGATCGGCCGGGCGAATCGCCAGCGGGGCAGGCGATTGCTGCGTATGCGCGGCAATCAGCGCATCCCAGGCCGCCATGTCGGTATTTCCGGTGGTGTAAACCTTGAGCAGCGCGTCGCCGTGCGGATCGAAGAACTGAATGCTCTGGCGACCGTTGTCGCTCAGGTGAAAAGCGCTGGCCCACTGGCTGAGAAACAGGCGCAGGTCGAGGGCGCGCGGATTGAGCACCAGCCCGGCGTGGCCGCTCAGATGCTGATGGGTAAATTCGCCGACCTGCTCATGCACCGCATATTCGTTGCGGCAGATGCATTTGGTTTCCCCCACGGCTTCCAGCGCCGTCAGAATGGCGCGGGCGTCGTCCTGCAGACGTACGGCATCGTAGCCCTGGCGGGCTTCGGTCAGTTCGGCTTCGCTAATCCCCATTTCGGCGGCGATATCGCGGGCGTATTTCGCGGAAGATTGCGCTTTCGTGGCCAGATAGCGCTGCCACAGCGGGGTATGTTGCGGTTGGGTGTTGTGCATAATTCACATCCTTCTCTACGATGAGTTTCCCCGGCTCGCGGCCGGGGAGCAGGTTTCTTATTATTAGCCGGTCAGAAATCGACGTTAACGCCCAGCTGCCAGGTGCGGCCAGGCATCACCGCCAGCGCCCGGTCGTTGGCGTCCTGATTGGTGGACATTTCGATATTGCGGCTGCTCAGATAATCCCAGTATTTACGATCGGTAATGTTGTATACGCCGCCGTTGACGCGCACGTTCTTCGCGACCTGCCAGTACGCGGTCCAGTCCAGCATGCCGTAGCCCGGAACGCGCATATATTCGCTGGTCGAATCGGTAATCGCGGAGCCGGTGTTGGTATAGCTTTCACGGCTGGTGGCGGTGGCGCGCTTGCCCTTAACAAAGGTGGCGGTCAGCGCGGTGCCGTACACTTTTGCCGGATCGTCCCACGCCACGCCGACGATGGCCTTCATTGGCGCGACGCTATCGAGGTCGACGTACTTATCGCCGCTGTAGCTCGATTTCGATTGCCCTTCGCTATAGCCGTAGGCGAGGGTGGCGCTCAGGCCGTTAACCTCTTCAAACCAGGTGCCAAAGTTGAATTTAGCGCTGATTTCGCCGCCGTAGATGTACGCTTTATCGCGGTTTTCCGCCTGGTAAATGGTGTAGATGTTCGACGGTACGTTAGTGAACTGCACCGGATTATTGGCGCGGGTGTAGCGGGTATAGGCGATAAAGTTTTTATAGGTGTTGTAGAACAGCGCGGTGCGCATAGTGATGCCTTCCGCCACTTCGCCCTTCATCCCCCACTCAACGTTATCGCTGGTTTCGGTTTTCAGATCGGTGTTGCCGATCAGCGCATACTGGGCGCGTCCGGCGTAGCTGGAGCCGAGGTTCCACGAACCGTACAGCTGGCTGGCGTTCGGGAACTGCGCGCCGCGCTGATACTGCAGATAAGTCATCAGGCGCGGGGTGATATCGTACTGCAAGACCAGCGACGGCAGCGCCTGGGTATCAGCGTTCTTACCGTACAGATTTGACACGTCGGAACCGGTCAGCACGCTGCTGTTGTTGGCCAGATCGGAGACGTTCTCCGGCCTGGTCGACTGATGCATCACGCGAATGCCCGGGATAACCGCAAAGTTATGCTCGTCGAGGTCGAAGTTAATTTTGTCCTGCAGGAAGCCGGCGACGATATAGCCGCGGCTGTCGGCGTCCGGCTGCATGATCTGGCTAAAGGCGCTCGGGGTTGGCGACTGGGTTAACGGGCGCTGGGTTTTCGTCGTGCTGGCGTTAAAACCGGCGCTCAAATCGTGGCGGCCTATCGATTTCGCCAGCGCGCTCTGAATGCCCCAGGTGTCGGTATCGTAGTCGGAGCTCACCGTTTGCATCGCGCGGGTGACGCTGTCCGGCATATATGTCCAATCATGGGCCTCGGTATGCTGGTAGTAGACCTTGGTCGATACGCTGTCGATATAGTCGTTCATCGGCGTCCAGTCGTCTTTCAGGCTCAGGCCCCAGCGGCGGGTCTGGCTGGTCTGGTTTGACGTGCCGATAACGCTGTTGCCGCTGGAGTCCCAGGCGTCATAATGCGTGTGGTTCGTTTTATGGTAATAATCGAAGGTGCTGGTGAGCTTATGTTCGTCATTCGGCTGCCAGATCCCCGAGGCCATAAAGGCGTTGGAGTGCCAGTTTGCCGGGTATGAATCAACGGTCCCGCTGTTGTTTTCCGTTTCCTGGCCGTCGCGACGGCTGTAGACGAAGATCCCGCGCAGGGTTTCATCGCCGCCGGCAACGGTGACGCCGTTGTGCCAGCTGCGATCGGATGAGTCGTAGCCGCTGCGGTAGCCGAAGGCGCTGGTTTTGCCCGGATGCAGGTAGTCATCCGCGGACTTCGGACGGAAAGAGACGTTGCCGCCGATGGCGCTGTTGGCGGTATCGGTTGAGGTCGCCCCGGACTGAATATCGATGCTGCCGTACATGTAGGGGTCAATGTAGTCGCGGCCCATACCGAACGTATTGAGGCCCGCGCGGCTGGCGTAGCTGCGCCCGGTGGCATTCGGCTGGGCGATGCCGTCGACGTCGATCCCGACGCGGTTGCTCTCCATGCCGCGTATGTTGTAGCCGGTATAGCCGCCGCGGTCGAAGCCGCTTTTGCCGTTGCCGGAACCGCCGCTGGCGCCGGTGGCGCTAATGAGCGGCTCGTAGCGCATGATGGAGCCAAAGTCGTTGGCCCCTTTATCCTGCAGCTCCTGAGCGCTGATCGAATGTTCGCTGCCCGCTTTCAGCAACGGCGCCGGCGCGGTAACGGTCATCCGTTCCGAGCTGTCATCAGAAGATGCGCTGCTGGTGGTTTTCGCGGTGGTATCAGCCGCCCCGGCGGAAGTTTGATAAATTGCTGTAAGCAAAGAAGTCACCAGCAGGCTTTTCTTGAACCATGCTGTTGATTGAGTGGAGTTATACATAGTAGCCACGCCTTAATCATTATTAGTATTGGCTCACGCGTTACTTCCAGAGTGCAGGTGTGTCCGGTTATTCCGTTACTGGACGTTTTTTCTCCATGCTTATTGATTGCGAATGGTAATGATAGGTATTATCGTTTGCAACAAAATAATCATGTATTCTTCAATTAATCTGCAAGTTGTTTACAATTTGCCCTTTGACCGACAGCGAGACGCCGATGAGCCACAAAGCCGCGATTACCATTACCTACTGTTCGCAGTGCAACTGGATGCTGCGCGCCACGTGGATGGCCCAGGAACTGCTGCACAGCTTTAGCACCGACATCGCCTCGGTCACGCTGATTCCGGGAACCGGCGGGATCTTCGTGGTGGCCGTTGATGATGTGCAAATCTGGGAGCGCAAGCAGGATGGCGGTTTCCCCGACGCGGCGGAACTCAAGCGCCGGGTGCGCGACGTATGCTTCCCGGAAAAACCGCTGGGGCACGTGGATAAACCGGCATAATCCTCAGGGAGTATGGGGCTGCATCGCCCTCTATGAATGTGTATTATGAATGCATCTTTTCGGGGGGGACAGGCGATGGCGGGCAAACGTATTGCGCGGGAAAAAAAGACCATTAGCAGCATGATAACGCTCTACCAGCGCCGCTGCCCGGATGCCCGCGACGACGGCGAACACTATCAGGCGCTTAACGACTATGCCGACAAGCGGCTGGATAAATGCGTCTTTGGCGAAGAGAAGCCCGCCTGCAAGCAGTGCCCGGTGCACTGCTACCAGCCCGCGAAACGCGAAGAGATGAAGCGGATTATGCGCTGGGCGGGGACGCGGATGCTCTGGCGGCACCCGATCCTGACGATTCGCCATCTGATCGATGACAAACGTCCGGTGCCGGAACTGCCGGAAAAGTACCGGCCCAAAAAATAGCGAATTTCCCCCGGAGGCGATGCTGCGCATCTGTCCGGGCTACGTCCTGGGGGAGAGGTAGCCCGGACAGGCGCAACGCGCCGCCTCCGGGAATAATGCCCGTCAAGGTAGCCCGGGTAAGGCGTCAGCCGCGACCCGGGGCCTCGCCGGAATGGGCTGTGGTTTGGCTATCGCGAACCGAGGTCCAGATAAACGCGATAACGAACAGAACGGTAAACAGCACCACGATGGTCGGCGCCGGGGCGCTGTCGAGATAAAACGACAGCCACACGCCGCCCAGCGAACAGCTTAACGCTATCGCCACCGCCAGCAGCAGGGCGCTGACAAAACGCCGCGTCAGCAGCAGCGCAATAGCCCCCGGCGCTATCAGCAGCGAAATCGACAAAATGATCCCCACCGCTTTCAGCGTCGCCACGATGGTCAGCGCAATCATGCACAGCAGCCCATAATGCAGCAGCCCGCAGCGCAATCCGCTGGCCTTCGCCTGCTGCGGATCAAAGGCATGCAGCAGAAAATCGCGCCACTTCAGGCCGATAATCAGCGCAATCGCCAGCGCGATCAGCGACGTTTGTACAATATCGCTGGCGGAAATACCCAGCATATCGCCAAACAGAATATGATCGAGATGCACCTCCGACTGAATCGACACGTACAGCACCAGGCCCGCGCCAAACATCCCGGAAAACACGATGCCCATGATCGTATCGCGCTTAATACGGCTGTTATCGTCGAGATAACCGGTGGCGATGGCGCAGAACAACCCGGCGATAAACGCGCCGATGGCGAAGGGGATACCGAGGATATACGCCACCACCACCCCCGGGAAAACCGCGTGGCTCATGGCGTCGCCCATCAGCGCCCAGCCTTTTAGCACCAAAAACACCGACAGCAGCGCGCAGGGGACGGCAACGATCGCCGCCACCAGCATGGCGTTGACCATAAAAGAGAACTGGAAAGGTTCAAGCAGCGCGCTCAGCATGAGGCCTCCCTGGCGCGACGACGGCTGGCGAGCAGGCCGTGCTTCGGCGCGAAAACGAACGCGGTTAAAAACAGTAGCGTCTGGGCGACGACGATAATTCCGCCGGTCGCCCCGTCCAGATAGTAGCTCAGCCAGGCGCCGAAAAAGCTGGTCAGGCTGCCAATCGCCACGGCGATGGCCAGCAGGCGCGGGAAGCGGTCGGTCAACAGCCAGGCGGTAGCGCCGGGCGTCACCACCAGGCAAATCACCAGAAACGCGCCGACGGTTTGCAGCGCCGCCACGGTACAGGCCGCCAGCAGGGTAAAGAACAGCAGCTTCAGCCCGCTGGTATTGAGGCCAATCGAGCGGGCGTGATTCTCATCGAAAAAGGTCACCATCAGGTCTTTCCACTTCAGCAGCAGAATCGCCATCGAAATAAAGCCAATGGCCGCCAGCTGGATAATATCCTCCGGGGCGATGGCCAGAATATTGCCGAGAATAATGGTCTGGATATTCACCGAGGTCGGGTTCAGCGACACCATAAACAGGCCGATACCGAAAAAAGAGGAGAAGATCAGGCCGATAATCGCGTCTTCCTTCAGCTTCGAACGCTGATTAAGAAACAGCATGCTGCCCGCCGCCAGCCCGCCGGAAAGAAACGCCCCCAGCGCGAAGGGCAGGCCGAGCATATAAGCGCCCGCCACGCCCGGCACGATAGAGTGGGAGAGGGCGTCGCCAATCAGCGACCAGCCCTTGAGCATCAGGTAGCAGGAGAGAAACGCGCACACTCCGCCCACCAGCGCCGACACCCACATCGCGTTCAGCATATATTGATAACCAAACGGCTCCAGCAGCCAGCTCATCTTTCGCCTCCCGCCGCCCGGCGGCTGATAAACGGCCGCTCATCGTCGGTAATAATCCGCTCTTCCGCGCCGCTCAGCACCACGTGGCGCAGCACGCCGCTAAACGCCAGTTCGAGGTTTTCGGCGGTAAAAGTGCTTTCCGTCGGGCCGCTGGCCAGCACGGTGCCTTTGACCATCACCGTGTAGTCGCAGAACTCGCTCACCGAGCCGAGGTTATGGGTGGAAACCAGCATGGTGCAGCCTTCGTCGCGCAGCTCCCGCAGCAGTTCGATGATGCGCGCTTCGGTCTGTACGTCGACGCCGGTGAAGGGCTCATCCAGCAGAATGACTTTCCCCTGCTGAGCGATAGCGCGGGCCAGAAACACGCGCTTTTTCTGCCCGCCGGAGAGCTCGCCGATCTGGCGCTGCCGGTACTCGCTCATGCCGACCCGCGCCAGGGCGGCATCGACAATCTCATGGTCGCGCGCTTTAGCCCGCCGCAGCCAGCCCATATGGCCGTAGCGCCCCATCATCACCACATCTTCCACCAGCACCGGGAAAGACCAGTCCACCTCTTCCGCCTGCGGAACGTAGGCGACAAGGTTCTGGCGCAGGGCGCGGTTAACCGGCTGGCCGAGGATCGCGATATCGCCCTTACCGACGCGCACAAAGCCCATCAGCGCTTTAAACAGCGTTGATTTGCCCGAACCGTTCACCCCAACCAGCGCGGCGATGGAACTGCGCGGCACGCGGAACGAGGCGTCGCGCAGGGCGGTATGACCGTTGCGATAGGTCACGCTGACGTTGTTGACCGCGAGGCCCGGCAGCTCGTTACTCATGCCTGTTTCCTTAGTCCGTCGTTGATGCCCTGGACGATGGTTTGGGTGGTGACGCGCAGCAGGTCGAGGTAGGTCGGCACCGGGCCATCGGCGGCGCTCAGGGAGTCGACGTACAGGACACCGCCGTAGTGGGCGCCTGCTTCTCTTGCCACCTGACGCGCCGGTTTATCGGAAATGGTGCTTTCGCTAAAGATAGTCGGGATATGCGCTTTCTTCATGGTGTCGATGGTTTTCCGCACCTGCTGCGGAGTGCCCTGCTGGTCGGCGTTGATCGGCCACAGATAGAGCTCCTGCAGGCCGTTATCGCGGGCCAGATAGGAGAACGCCCCCTCGCTGGTTACCAGCCAGCGCTTGTCCTGCGGCAGTTTCGCCAGTTCCGCCTTCAGCGGCGTCATGGTCTGGCGAATCTTCTCTTTGTAGGTCTCAGCGTTATGGCGATAGGCGTCGGCATTTTCAGGATCGTACTTCACCAGCGCGTCGCGAATGTTATCGACATAGATCAGCGCGTTGTCCGCCGACATCCACGCGTGCGGGTTGGGCTTACCGTTATACGGCCCCTCGCTGATGCCCATCGGCTGAATGCCGTTGCTGACCACCACTTCCGGCACGCCGTTCAGGTGCTGATAAAAGCGGGCGAACCACAGTTCAAGATTCAGTCCGTTGGCGAGGATCAGCTGCGCGCCCTGCGCGCGTTTGATATCGCCGGGCGTTGGCTGATATTCGTGGATCTCGGCTCCCGGTTTGGTGATGGAGCTGACGTCGGCGGCGTCGCCCGCGACGTTTTGCGCCATGTCGGCGATTACCGTGAAGGTGGTGATCACTTTAAATTTCTCTTTTGCCTGGACGGGGGCGACGGCCAACAGCGCCAGCGTGGCGGCAAACATCAGATGCTTCAGGGGTGGCAGGTGCAGCATAAGGTCCCTCACAACGTTGCGATTAATTAATCATCATTTATAGCCATTGCTATGTTATATAGCACACGCTATTTATAAATGAAAATAATTCTTATTTAGATGTGAGGCGAATGATTAGCGTGGGAACCAGCGGCGCGAGAGGAAAGGCCCGGCCACGCGGAAGGCCGGACGCTAGAATCAGGAGAGATCGGCCACCGACTGGCGCGGGATCAGGCGCCCCGCCAGCGTACGGCCTTCGGCGGAGAAGGTGGGGCGCTCGTCAATCAGGTTACGAATACGCTGCAGGCAGTTCTCCATCAGCTGCTCCAGCGGCCAGGAAATACAGGTGAGCGGCGGATTGAGCAGCGAGGCGAGGGGGGAATCCTCCAGGCTCAGCAGCGAGACCTCCTGCGGTACGGCAACGTTGAACTCGCGCAGCAGGCGCATCGCTTCGGCGGCGTAGCGGTCCCGTTTCACGATAATCACCGAGTATTTGCTGAAGCTGTTAATCAGCGTCAGCAGCGCCTGTTCAACGTTATCGTTGGCCGCCAGCATCAGCTGCCGGTTAAAAGGGATGGAGTAGTTTTGCAGAACGTTGCGATAACCTTCGAGCATCTGGCGGCTGGCGTCATCGCTGTCGTTATCAACGAGCAGCGCGATATTGCGATGGCCCTTGCCGATCACGTAGCGGCAGGCGCTTTCGGTGGCGAAAGTGTAGTCGTAGCCCTGATTATTGACTCCGGCAATGCTGAAACGGTCAAAGGAGATCACGTTGCGCGGCGCCTCCGCCGGGACGGCGCCGAGCACCACCACCGCCACGCACTGGCGCTGTAAATCGTCAACCACCGCCGCCTGTTCCGCCGCATCCGTCACGTACTGAACAATCAGGTTTTTATTTAGCCCCTTTAGCGCTAATGAGAGCATCGGCAGCAGGCGCGCGCCGCTGCTGTCATCGTTCGCCGGGATCACCAGCCCCACGTGATTGGATGTCTGACTGGCGAGGTTTTGCGCGGCAAAGCTCGGGCGGTAGTTAAGTTCTTCTACCGCGCGCAGAACCGCTTCCCGGCTCTCTTCGCGCACGCCCCTGGTGCCGGTCAGCACGCGGGATACCGTCGCTCGGGAGACATTCGCTAATCTTGAAACATCATCAATGGTTGGCATGGCATTTTCTGTCTGAATATTTTCGCCTAGCTTAGCATACCTGCTGAAAAAAGTGTCTACCGCCGGCGGCCTTCAGCGCTGTCCAGAACC
Organism: Klebsiella sp. M5al; assembly: GCF_002090195.1. Taxonomy (NCBI): domain Bacteria; kingdom Pseudomonadati; phylum Pseudomonadota; class Gammaproteobacteria; order Enterobacterales; family Enterobacteriaceae; genus Klebsiella; species Klebsiella sp. M5al. Next base: position 4,674,928 of record NZ_CP020657.1, on the reverse strand, counting down.
GGTAGCCAGGCCGCGCCGCGCACGCCGCTGGCGTCGCCGAAGCGGGCCTGTTTGATCTGCGTCCGGCAGCTATCGGAGAAGAGATACGGGACGATTGCCGACGGCAGCTGCTCATAGATTTGCCCGACGTTGGAGAGCCCGCCGCCCAGCACAATCACCTGCGGATCGAGGATATTGATTACCGACGCCAGGCTGCGGGCGAAAGCGTCGATAAAATGCCGCCAGTGGGCCAGCGCCAGGGGAGCGCCGTTTTGCGCGGCGGCGATAATCGCTTCGGATCGCGCCTGCGCGCCGTAGCGGCGGGCAAAGCCGGTGCCGGAAATAAAGCTTTCGATGCAGTTCTCTTTTCCGCAGTAGCAGGGCTGCGCCGGGCCGTCGCGCTCGGGGCGGTAGCCCGGCAGGGGGTTGTGTCCCCATTCGCCAGCGATGGCGTTAGGCCCGCTGAGCAGCCGTTGGTTCACCGCGACGCCGCCGCCGCAGCCGGTGCCGATGATGACGCCGAATACGGTCGTCGCCCCGGCACCCGCGCCGTCCACCGCTTCAGAGAGGGTGAAGCAGTCGGCATCGTTCGCCATCCATACCGATTGACCGAGCTCCCGCATCAGGTCGTGGCGTAGGTCGTGGCCGTTAAGCACCAGACAGTTACAGTTTTTAATCAGGCCGCTTTGCGGGTCGATAGCCCCCGGCAGGCCGATACCGAGGGTAAACGGACGCTCGCTCCAGGCGCGGACGCTCTCAATCAGCCCGAGCAGCTGCTGCATAAACGCGTCGTAGCTCTCTTTATGTGTCGGACGGCGCTGGCGATAGACGCATTCGCCCGCCGCGTTGAGCAGGACGGCTTCCATTTTGGTGCCGCCGATGTCTAAACCGAGATGTAGCATGGTTGTCCTTAATCGTGGTAGACGGTTTCCCGAGGCCAGCCGGTTTTCTCCGGGAGGAGGCTACGCGTGCAGTCCAGGTAGCCCGGCTAAGCGCAGCGCGAGCCGGGAAGTCAGCCAGATGACATGAAAATTTACCGTTTTCCCGGGTCGCGGCGTAAACGCCTTACCCGGGCTACGTCACCTCCTCTCCCCTGGAGAGGAGGAACTCTACGCGTGCAGCGGTCGCGAGCGGTAAATGGCGATCAGTTCGCCGATCAGCTCTTTCGCCAGAATTGAGGTCATCAGATGATCCTGAGCGTGAACCATCACCAGGGTCATTTTGGTTTTACCCTCTCCCTCGTCGGCCTCAATCAGCTGGGTCTGCACCCGATGCGCCTCGCGGGCGAAATGCGCCGCTTCTTTCATTTTTTCGTCGGCGGCGGTGAAATCCCCCGCTTTAGCGCAGCTCAACGCTTCGTAGCACAGGCTACGCGACTGGCCGGCGTTGATGATGATACCCATCACCTGTTCTTCTAATTCCATGACAACCCTCTGAATAGTATGAATTATGCGGACTGCGGCGCGCTTTCGGCCTGGGCGGCCGCGTTAGCGTGCTCCTGCTCAAGCAGCTGTTTTTCGTAGGCTTTGAGGAACGGCAGGTACATCACCATCGCCGTCGCCATACAGATCAGGCACATGATCACCGGGCTAAAGCTCCAGTTCGCCGCCCATGAGGCGCCGATAGGGGCAGGCGTCGTCCACGGCGTCATCGACACCACGCGGCTCACCAGGTCCAGCTTCAGCGCAAAGTAGGCCAGGGTCGCGTTGATCATCGGCACCAGCACGAACGGCAGGAAGAACAGCGGGTTCATGATGATCGGCGCGCCAAACAGAATCGGCTCGTTGATGTTAAATACGCCCGGCACCACGCCCATCCGGCCAATCGTTCGCAGATGCACGGCCTTGCTGCGCAGCAGCATCAGCGCCAGCGGCAGGGTGGATCCGACGCCGCCGATCAGCAGGTAGTGATCCCAGAAGCCCTGGACGTAGATATGCGGGATCGCGGTGCCTGCGGCCATCGCCGCCTGGTTGATCGACAGGTTCGCCATCCAGAATGGATTCATGATCCCGGTGACGATCAGCGCCCCGTGGATCCCGGCAAACCACAGCACCTGGCACACCAGCACCGACAGCAGAATCGCCGGTAGGGTATCGGAAGCCGCCACCAGCGGTTTCACCAGCGACATGATCGCTTCCGGGATAATCATTCCCAGCTGCGCTTCGATAAACAGATTCAGCGGATGCAGCGTCAGCACGATCGCCAGCACCGGGATCAGAATTTCAAACGAGCGCGCTACGCCCGCCGGAACTTCAGGCGGCAGACGGATCGTAATGTTGTGCCGCTTGAGGAAGGCGTACAGTTCGGTGGAGTAAATCGCCACCAGAATCGCGGTAAAGATCCCCTGACCCGAGAAGTAGGCGGTGGAGATCTGGCCATCCTTCAGCGGCGCGGCCACCAGCAGAAACGACATCAGCGACAGCATCCCGGCGGTCAGCGAGTCCAGATTGTGGTGTTTCGCCAGGCTGGCGGCGATCCCGACGGCGATAAACAGCGTCATCACCCCCATGCTGAAGTTAAATGGCAGCATCAGCGCATCGCGATGATCGAGGGAAAATTGCAGCCAGGCGCGGGCAAAACCCCACGTCGTATCCGGAGAAAAAGGCGGGAAAATAAAGACCAGCAAAAACGAGCCGACGATCATAAAGGGCAGGGCGGTAATAAAACCGTCGCGGATGGAGGTGACGTATTTTTGCTGGCCGATCGCCCCCGCCATAGGGGTGATCTTCTGTTCAATCACGGCGATCAGCTTCGCGTACAGAGAGCTCATGATCTTTCCTTAGTTTTTGTTATCGATAAGGGAAAGCGCGAAATCCAGCACGGCGCCGCCTTTCTGCATGCCGTAATCCATCATGTTGATGGGCTCCACGCGGATCCCGTATTTATCCGCCTGTTTTTGCAGATCTTTCTGCATGTATTTCACCTGCGGCCCCAGCAGGACCACCTGGTAATGGCCGACCTGCCGATCGAATTCCGCGACGCCGAAGGCGTTGATCTCCACCGGTAGACCGCGCTGCTCGGCTTCGGCGATCATTTTTTTCACCAGCAGGCTGGTGGACATGCCCGCGGAACAGCACAACATTATCTTTTTCATATATCGCTCCTGATGAGATGGATGCGCCGACTATAGTCATAACGGATATAAAACGGAAAGCGCTTTCCAATTGTGGATTTATTTATTGTGACCACGATCACCTATGACGGGCTTTTACTTTACCCGGGAGTGCGCGATCATCCTGGCGACCAACCTATTCTGAAAGGCAGGATTATGAACATTCAGTTGATGAATGTTGCCGTCGACATCATCGAGCAGCGTCTGGCGCCACTGGCCAACGTTCTGACACGCAATAACCACATCACGGCGATGCGCGACAGCTTTGCGCTGGCGATGCCGTTTGTGATTGTCGGAAGTTTGCTGGTGCCGATTTTGTTTCCGCCCGTTTCCATCGACGGCGCATCGTTTTTCGGCCAGTTCTATTTCCAGCTGCGTCCCATTCTGCTGCCGACTTTCGAACTGACCATCGGGCTGGTGGCGCTGATTGTGGCCTTCGGCGCCAGCGCCAGTCTTGCCAAGCAGTACCGGCTGCCGGAGCGGCTCTGCGGGCTGACCGGCTGCCTGGCGTTCTTGCTGTTTATCGGCTTTCGCGGCAACGGCGCGGCCAATCTTTATCTTGGCGGGATGGGGATTTTTACCGCGCTGATTTCAAGTACTTACTCCATTGAGATCGTGCGCTTCTTCTACAAAAAAGGCTGGTGCATCCGCCTGCCGGAAGAGGTGCCGGTGATGACCCGCAACGGCTTTCAGCTGCTGATCCCGCTGCTGGTGGTGATGCTCTCTATCAGCGTCATCAACGCGCTGCTGTTGCAGAGCACCGGGCGCATTTTACCGGAGCTGATTAGCGAAGCGGTGCGGCCGCTGGTGGTGGCGTCCGACACCTTAACCGCGGTATTAATCTCTTTGTTTATCTGTAACCTGCTTTGGTTTGTCGGCATTCACGGGGCGCTGATTATCACCGGGATTATGAACCCATTCTGGATGACCTATCTGTTTGAAAACCAGCAGGCGCTGGCCGCCGGTTCCGCCACGCTGCCGCATATTTACCTGCAGGGATTCTGGGATTTTTACCTGCTGATCGGCGGCATCGGCTCCACCCTGCCGCTGGTGTTTATGGCGATGCGCAGCCGTTCGCGGCAGCTGAAAAGCGTGGGGAAAATTGGCTTGCTCCCCTCGCTGTTTAATATCAATGAGCCGATACTGTTTGGTTTTCCGATTATCATGAACCCGGTCTTTCTGCTGCCGTTTCTGTTTGTGCCGCTGATAAATGCCTGTATCGCCTGGTATTTAACCCAACTGGGGATTCTCGATCGGGCGGTGGCGATGCTGCCGTGGTCGATGCCGGCGCCGCTCGGCGCGGCGTGGTCAGCCAACGGCAGCTGGAAAAACTTATGCATGTGCCTGTTTGCCATTTTTAACGCCTGGATGCTCTATCGTCCGTTCTTCAAGGTCTACGAACGCCAGCTCGCCGACGCCGAACGCTAAGCTTTTCGCCTGCCTGCCACAGCCCGCCGCGCGCGGGCTTTTTTATTTCTGCCGGATTATGTGAACCTCATCACGAATATTCGCCCGCTCTCGTTAAAATTGTGAACTCATCCGGCAATTACGGAAAGCGCTTTCCGTTAATGGATGTACATTTCCAATTTTGATCCGTAAATTTCCTCCCGTTCTCAGGCAGTGTTAATAAAAAAATAACCAAGGAATAAAAATGATCAGGCTAAATCATTCAATACCTCTGTCTTTACTCGCCCTCGCGGTGATGAGCGACTGCGCCATCGCCGATCCGAAGTACGATTTTATGCTCCACGGCTACATCCGTTCGGGGATCCTCGCCAACGCCGACGGCAACCGCGCCGACTCCGTTGGCCTGATGCCGGACGGCAAGTGGCGTCTGGGCAACGAAGAGGATACCAAGATCGAACTGATCCCGACGGTGACGTTAACCTCGGACAGCGGCGTGGTGGCTAAAGTCCAGGCCAACATTACCCATCAGTCGAAATGCACCTCCGACTGGAACTGTCAGGATGACGACGGGCATGATGTGCAGTTCCGCGAAGGTTTCGCCGAACTGTCAAACCTCGACTTCGCGCCGGAAATGACCTTCTGGGCCGGTAAGCGCTACAGCAGCTCCAACACCTCCAGCCACCAGTTCGACTGGGAGTACATTCAGTACAACGGTACCGGCGGCGGCTTCGACAATATGGATCTTGGCTTCGCGCGCTTCGATGCCGGGGTTTACGCCTTCTCGCCAACCGACGAAACCAAAGCCTACCCGGTCGACAAAGGCGATCAGGGCTATCCGGATGACTACTCGCTCAACCTGTGGCTGAAAAAGATCGGCGGCACCGGCTTCGACCTTGAGCTGATTGGCCACCACATGAACCGCAATGAGAAGCACCCGACCTCGGCGGAAAAGGGCTACGGCGTAACCGGCGTCTACAACTTTGACGGTTTTTACGGCCTGACCGGCGGCTACTCTCGCGTGGTCTTCCAGTACGGGCGCGGCCTGGCGGCGGGGGACTCGCTGGGTAAAAACGGCTGGGGCTGGGCAAACCTCGACGATACCCAGTCCTGGCGCGTGGTGCTGGATAACATGGCCTCGCTCGGCGACTGGGAAATCTCCACGTTTGCCTACTATCAGAAAGACAAAAACTACCGCTGGTGGACGGAAGATGCCGACGGCTGGGGACGCACCAGCTGGGTGGCGGGGATCCGCCCGTACCAGCAGATCACCAAAAACTTCGCCATGCAGTACGAGCTGGGCTACGAATATCTCAACGATAAAAACTACAAAGGCGTGGACGGTAAAGGCAAAGGCAAAGGCGGCCTGACGAAAGTGACCATCGCGCCGACCCTGACCTTTGATTCCGGCTTCTGGACTCGCCCGCAGCTGCGCTTCTTCGTCACTTACGCGAAGTGGGACAAAGGCGTGTCCGACGCGCTGGACGGCAACTATAACTGGGACACCAATACTATTTCCGCAGGCGGCTACTCGCGCAGCGGCGACACCGACACGCTGAACTTTGGCGTGCAGGCCGAAGTCTGGTTCTAAGGAGAGATAACGATGATTAAGCCGGTGACAAAACTGATGCTCGTCGCGCTGCTTTCGGCGCTGGGAAGCGCAGGCGCGATGGCCGCAGAGCGCTCGCACTTTGAACACTTTATTACCCGCGACGGCGCGACGCTAAAAGACGGCGACAAGGTTTTCCGCTTTGCGGGCATCCACGCGCCGGAGCTGCACCGTATCGAGGACGATGCGCGCGGTACCTGTAAGGCCGACACGCGCGGCTGGGGGCAATACTTCCGCTGGCCGACGGCGGAAGAGCAGGAAAACTGGATTAAGGCGATGGTGCAAACCGGCGCCAGGGCGCAGCGGGTATACGTGCTCTCGGTGCAGCAGACGTTTGACGAGGCCTGCGGTCGCGAAACCCATATTCTGGCCCCGGAAACCACCGACGGCATGCCGCGCCTGAACGAAAAGGCGATGCGGGTATACGACAACATGATCGCCGAGGCGGACAAACAGGGGCTGCGCCTGATCCTGCCGTTTATCGATCACTGGTGGTGGTGGGGCGGTCGCGAGCAGCTGGCGGCGTTCTACCACGAAAAGCCGGAGGATTTTTACCGTACCGACAGTAAAACCTTCAAGGCCTATCTTGACGTGATTCGCCAGGTTATCACCCGTACCAACAGCGTGACCGGTCGTCCTTATTTCGACGAAAAAGCGATTATGGCCTGGGAGACCGGCAACGAACTGGAAGACACCAACGCGGCGTTCCTTCAGCAGACCGCCGCGTGGATCAAAAAGTGGGCGCCGCATCAGCTGGTGGTCGATGGCACCTACAAGAAAATTAACGGGTTTGCGCTCAACGATCCTAATGTCGATATCGTCAGCAACCACTACTACACCAATGCCGATAACAACCATCCCGATCAGGTGAAAAAAGACCTGACGGCGGCAGCGGGTAAAAAAGTCTATATGGTGGGCGAATTCGGCCTGCTGGACGCGCAGCAGCTTAACGCCATTATGCAGTCGATCGTGCATAGCGAAGTCAACGGCGCGCAGGCGGCGGGCGGCTTGATTTGGGGCTTCCGCGGTCATCGTCACGATGGCGGTTTCTACTGGCATAAAGAGTCCACCGGCCACTACAGCTACCATCTGCCGGGCTTCCCGATGGAAGGTAAGGCCAATGAGGAAATGGAAGTGGTCGACCTGGTGCGGACCGCCGCGGCGCAGATGAACGGGCAGGAGAACGCGCCGCCGCTGCCGAAACCGGATGCGCCGACGCTGCGGGCGACGGATTCACCGTTTGCTATCAACTGGCTGGGGGCGGCGGTAGGGCGCGCTTATGATGTCGAGCGCGCTGATTCGGCATCCGGGCCGTGGAAAGTGGTGGGGCGCGATATTTCCGATGGCGTTAACGAGTGGAACCCGCAGACGATGGATCTGTTCCGCGATGACTATCGCAGTCTGCAACTGGGGAATACGTACTATTACCGCGTCATCGCTAAGAACGAGAGCGGCAGCTCAGCGCCTTCGAACGTGATTAGCGTGAAGCACACCCAGGCGAATCAGGCGCCGGTAGTCGCGCTGGCGGAGACGCTCACCACCAGCCAGGATCAGGGCGTGCAGCTGAGCGCGAGCTGGCGCGATGACGGGCTCCCGGACCGCGACGTAAAGGTGAACTGGAGCAACGGCGGCAGCGCGCAGGCTCATTTCTGCACGACGGATAAAGCCGAAACCCGCGCCTGGTTCAGCGCCCCCGGTGAATATGCGCTGACCTTTAGCGCCGATGACGGCCTGCTCAAAAGCAGCAAAACCGTAAAGGTCACGGTGACGGAAGCCGCCGGTAAAGTCCCCGCCGACTACTGCCGTTTTGGCGGTGGGGTATTGCACGTGACCGAGGGCAAGATTGAGGCGGCGAAAAGCGAGAAAGACGCGCTGACGATTGACGAAGACGGCTTCCTCGGGCCGTTCGCCAACGACGGCGATAAGGTGAGCTGGCAGGTTTCCGCGCCGTGGGCCGGCAAGTATCTGCTGCGGGTAACGTTCAGCGGCAAATGGGGCGGCAAGAAAAACTCGTTTATTGTCAACGGCGGCGCGCCAATCGCGGTTGAGTTCCCGCAGACCGATGAACAGGGCCAGCAGCAACTGGTGCCGGTCGAGCTGAAGGCCGGCGATAACCGCATCGACTTCGGTAAATTCGCCGGCGACTGGGGCTATATGTTTATCAAATCGATTGAAGTGGTTGCAGAGTAGTGCTTATTGGCTGCGCCCGTCGGGTGCGGCCTTTTTTAACTTACAGGAGGCGTTATGACCCGGTATCAGTTTCCGGAAGGCTTTTTTTGGGGCGCGGCGGCATCCGGTCCGCAAACGGAAGGCATCAGCAACAAGCCGCACCGTTCTATTTGGGACAGCTGGTTTGCCGAACAGCCGGAACGTTTTTATCAGCAGATTGGGCCGCAAACCGTTTGCGATACCTATCATCAGTATCCTCAGGACGTGGCGTTGATGAAGCGGACCGGATTCAACTCCTTTCGCACCTCGATTCAGTGGTCGCGGCTGATTGACGATTTCGAAACCGGCGCGCCCAATCCGGACGCGGTGCGTTTCTATCATGCCTACCTTGATGAGATGATCGAAAACGGCATTGAGCCGATGATTAACCTCTATCACTTTGATATGCCGGAAGCGCTGCAAAAGCAGTACGGCGGCTTTGAGTCGGCGCACGTGACGGATCTCTTCGCGCGTTTTGCCCGCACCGCCTTCGAGCTGTTTGGTCACAAAGTGAAATACTGGATCACCTTCAACGAGCCGATTGTGCCGGTTGAGGGCGGCTATCTGTACGACTTCCACTATCCCTGCAAGAAAGACGGCAGGCTGGCGGCGCAGGTGGCGTTTAACATTATGCTGGCCCACGCCAAAGCGGTGCGCGAGTTTCGCACGCTGGCGCTGGAGAGCGAGATTGGCGTGGTGCTGAACCTGACGCCCTCCTATACCCGTAACGACAGCGCTGAGGATAAAAAAGCGGCGTGGTATGCGGATCTGTTTTTCAACCGCAGCTTTCTCGATCCGCTGGTGAAGCATCAGTTCCCGAAAGAGCTGTGCGAAATTCTGGCCGCGCACGACTGCCTGCCGGAGGTGACAAAAGCCGACGTGGAGCTGATTAGCGGATCGCGCGTCGATTTTCTCGGCGTTAACTATTACGTTCCGCGGCGGGTCAAGGCACGCGAAAGCGACTATACGCTGGACTATTTCACCCCGGAGTTCTATTTCGAAAACTACGTGAATCCAGAAGGGCGCTTTAATCCTTATCGCGATAATAATGAGATTCTGCCGCAGGCGATTTATGACATTGCCGCCAATATTCGCGATAACTACGGCAATAAAAAGTGGTTCCTCGCGGAAATCGGCATCGCGATGGATATTGATTCGGAAGGCGAACCGGGCGAAGACGGGGTGATTGACGATTCGTTCCGCATCGGCCTGATGGAAGAGCATCTGGTGCAGCTGCATCGCGCGATAGCCGACGGCGCGAATTGTTTTGGCGTGCATCAGTGGACGTTTATCGATAACTGGTCGTGGATTAATTCGTTCAAGCGGCGCTACGGTTTTTGGCGGCTTAATCTGCAAACCGGAGAGCGGCAGATAAAGCGCAACGCGCTGTGGTTTGCCGAGCTGGCGACCAGCAACGGTTTTAGTTCTGATAAATAGCTCTGCAAAATCCCCCGGAGGCGGCGCTTGACGCGCCTGTCCGGGCTACCAAACCGCACGAACTTGTAGCCCGGACAGATGCGCAGCATCGCCTCCGGGAAGCCGTACCCACCGGTGCTACGAGGTCCCCGCCGTCTGCGGACAGGTAGCCCGGCTAAGGCGTCAGCCGCGAGCCGGGGATTATCGGCGCTATTTGTTCATTTCCGCCAGCGAAGCTATCCAGTTCATCGCCAGTTGCGGCCACTCGGCGGCGGGCAGGCCCCGGGTCCCGCGAATGCCAAATCCGTGTTTCCCCTCGGCGAACAGATGCAGCTCGGTCGGCACCTGATGCGCGCGCAGGGCGTTAAACATCACCAGCGCGTTATCCACCGGCACCGAAGGATCGTCTACCGCGTGGAAAATAAAGGTCGGCGGCGTCTGCGGCGTGACGTTCTGCTCCGGTGAATAACGATGCTGCCGCTCCGCCGTCGGCGTTTCGCCAATCAACGCCTTGCGCGATCCGGGATGGGCAATCGCCGGATCCATCGAAATCACCGGATAGCCGAGCACCGCGAAGTCCGGCCGCGCGCTCTGCTGGTCGATGGCATCCACGGCGGCGTAAGCCGGTTCGCTATAGCGGATCTCCAGGCTGGCCGCCACGTGCCCCCCGGCGGAAAAGCCCATAATGCCGATTTTATGCGGGTCGATATGCCACTCGGCGGCCCGCGCCCGCAGGGTACGCAGCGCGCGCTGCGCATCGGCCAGCGGCGCATCGCTGCCCTCCGCATGACCGTCCGCGGGCATCCGGTAGGTCATCACAAACAGGGTATAGCCCCGGGCGTTAAACACCGGGGCGAGATCGCTGCCCTCTTTATCCAGCACCACCCGCTGATAAGAGCCGCCCGGCGTCACCAGCAGCGCGATACCGTTGGGCTTCTCCGGCGCGTAAATGGTAATTGTCGGAGCGCGAACGCCGGTGACCGCGCGATCGGGCAGCGAGGGGTCTTTGCTGCGCTCCACCAGCGATTCACTCGCCGGGCTGTTTTTCGCGCCGGGCGCTTCACCGCCGGGCCAGACAGAAAAAGTGGGCAGAGAGGAAAATGCCGCCTGAGAAGAGAACAGCAAAGCGATGGCGGCGGCCAGAGGTAAACGCGTCATAAGCATCTCCATTAAGGAAAAGGCTTATTTATCATCGATGAGCGGCGGGTAACGCGAGTTGCTTCACAGAACGCTGTTTCATTAAAATCAAAATGAAACAGCGTTCTGAAGATACGCCTACTGCAGCTGGTCTTTATGAATGCCCAACCGTTTCATGCGCGAAAGCAAAGTGGTGCGCTTTAATCCCAGACGCTGGGCCGCGCCCTTCGGTCCGGCGACCACGCCGTTGCTCTCTTTCAGCACCCGGACAATCAGCTGGTATTCATCTTCGCCTTCCTCCGGCAGCACTTCTGCCGCCAGCGGCTGCGGCTCGATGTTCATTTCCGGCAAGGAGAGCTGCAGCACGCTGCCGCGGGTCAGCAGCACCGCGCGCTCAATGACGTTTTCCAGCTCACGCACGTTGCCCGGCCACTCCATGCGGCTGAGAAGGCGCAGCGTTTCCGCCGGAATGCTGTCGATATTGCGTCCCAGACGGCGGGCGATTTTAAAGGTGAAGGCCTTCACCAGCAGCGGAATATCGTCCGGCCGCTCGCGCAGCGGCGGCAGGTGGATCGGGAAGACGTTCAGCCGATAGTAGAGATCGCTGCGAAATTCGCGATCGGCGACCATCTGCTTAAGATCGCGGTTGGTCGCGGCGATCAGGCGCACGTCGGTGTGAATCAGCTTATTGCTGCCGAGACGCTCGAACTCCTGCTCCTGCAGGACGCGCAGCAGCTTCGGCTGCAGCTCCACCGGCATATCGCCCACTTCATCGAGAAACAGCGAGCTTTTGTCCGCCAGTTCGAAACGGCCGATACGCTGCGCGCTGGCACCGGTGAAGGCGCCGCGCTCGTGGCCAAACAGGTCGCTTTCCAGCAGCCCGGCGGGCATCGCCGCGCAGTTCATTTTGACCATCCGCCGGCTATTGCGGCCGCTCAGATTATGAATAGCGCGGGCAATCAGCTCCTTACCGGTGCCGGTTTCGCCGAGGATCAGCACCGTGCTGTCGCTGTGCGCCACCATCTCCACCTGCTTGAGCACGCTGTTCATCGCCTCGCTGCGGCCAATGATTTCGCCAAACTCGCTCTCCACGTTGTTGAGCTGTTCGGTCAGGGCGAGGTTCTCATCGACCAGCCGCTCCTTCAGGCGCTGAATTTCGCGGTAGGCGAGGGCGTTGTCGATGGCGATCGAGACGCGCTCGGCGATTTGCCGCAGCAGCTTAAGATTGGTGGTGGTGAACACTTTCTCATCGCACTGCGCCAGCTTCAGCACCCCGAGCAGGGTATTGCCGGACATCAACGGCAGCAGGCACAGGGTCTGAATTTTGTTATCCCACATCTCGAAAAGCATTTTTTCGTACGGCGCCAGCGGGTCATGCTCGTGCAGATTGAGCAGCAGCATCTCTTTACTTTTGAAGACCCGCTCGGTCAGGGTACCGGCTTCATCCACTTCGCTCTGGTCGTGCACCGGATGGCTGGCGTCGAGGTAGTGGGTGGAGTAGATGTTGAGCTTGCCTTTGCGGTTGCTGCGCAGCACTACGCTAATGGCATCGATGCGGAAGTAGCGGTGGATCTCTTTGGCCACTTCGCTGACCAGCTCGTCGATATCCAGCCGCGAGAGCACGGCGTTGGTGATCGCCACGAGGATGCGGAAGTTATCGCGCTCGTGGCACAGCAGGTCGTAATCGACGTTATTGCTGACCCGGCTCTGGATCTGCTCGGTCACCACGGCGACGATTTGCGTAAAAGTGTGCAGCCGCTGGTACTCTTTTTCAGTCCATGGCCGGTTGTCATCGCGGATGAATTCGCAGCCGCCGAAGATGCGGCCTTCCGCCGCCAGCGGCAGCAGGCAGTAATAGCCAAAGGTGGGATAGAGTCCGCTTCGGGCCAGCTGCGGCCAGGTCTCGGCAAAGGTGGCGCTATCGCAATGCAGCGCATCCGGTCGGGACAGCAGACGACGAACCGGGCCGTTGGCGAGGACGGTTTCATCTTCATAGCTCACCGGATGCCCGGCATCGTCGCAGGCGTGCCTTGTCGCGCGATGGTTGCCGGAATGCCACAGAATAATCGCCGCCCGGTCGGCGAGCGCGGACTGCTGCACCAGGCCGGTCAGCGTCTCGCTCAGCGCGGCCAGATCCGGCTGCTGTAATAAAATGCGGGTGATATCAAACAGACCCTGCTGCCCAAGATCGCCCATCGGTGTATACGACATTGCTTAAGTCCAAAAGCGCCGCAAAGCGGCGCAGAAGAAAGTGATGACACAAATAATAGTCTGTTTATAAAGCGGTTGTGACCGCCGTCCACCCATCCGCAGTTGCCCGCGGGTTTGGGCGGGATAATCATGCAGAGATCCTAATTTTTCCCCGGAGGCGATGCTGCGCATCTGTCCGGGCTACAGGTTCGTGCGATCCGGGTTAGGGTAGCCCGGACAGGCGCATCGCGCCGCCTCCGGGAAAGCTCCTGAATCTCGTTAACAAATTCTCGGCAGCGGCTCGGCGTGAGGAAGATCCAGCGTACGTTTGACGCCGTACAGGCCGATGGAGCGCACGCCCGCGCGCGCCACAACGTCGCCGATTATCGCCGCATCGCGGCCTAACGGATGAGACCGTAAATGCGCAAGTACGCTTTCCGCCGCTTCGCGGGCGACGGCGATCAACAGCTTGCCTTCGTTGGCAAAATTCAGCGCGTCCAGCCCCAGCAGCTCGCACACGCCGCGCACGGTCTCGTTCACCGGCAGCTTATTCTCATACAGCTCAATCCCGCAGCCGCTGGCGGCGGCGAACTCGTGGGCCACCGCGTTAACCCCGCCGCGGGTGGCATCGCGCAGGGCTTTCACGCCAGCGACGTCGCGCAGCGTCTGAATCAAGGGCGTCAGCACCGCGCAGTCGCTGGACAGCGCGCCGTCCAGCCCCATTTGCTCGCGCAGGTTGAGGATAGTCGCCCCGTGATCGCCAAGCGTACCGCTGACCAGCAGCACGTCGCCGGCGCTAATCTGCTGCGCCCCCCAGCGAATACCGGTGGGGATCACGCCGATCCCGGCGGTATTGATAAACAGCTTATCCGCCGCCCCGCGCGGCACCACTTTGGTATCGCCGGTGACAATGGCGATACCGGCCTCCCGGGCGGTCTGCGCCATGCTGTTCACCACCGCTTCGAGGGTGGCCATCTCCAGCCCCTCTTCGAGAATAAACCCGCAGGAGAGATAGCGCGGCAGCGCGCCGCTCACCGCCACATCGTTGGCCGTACCGCACACCGCCAGCTTGCCGATATTGCCGCCGGGAAAAAACAGCGGATCGATGACGTAGCTGTCGGTGGAGAAGGCGAGCCTGTCGCCCTGCGCGCTAAGCTGGGTGAGATCGAGACGCGCCTGATCCTCCTGCTCCGCCAGCCAGGGGTTGGCGAAAGCTTGCATAAACAGGTCGCCGATCAGCTGCTGCATCGCCTGACCGCCGCTACCGTGGGCTAACTGAACGCTTTTCATGCTTCGATTTCCTGACTGCGATATTGATACCAGGCGGCGCAGGCGCCTTCCGATGAGACCATCAGCGCGCCGAACGCGCTCTGCGGGTTGCAGGTCTTGCCGAACAGCGGGCACTGGTGCGGCTTACAGCGGCCGGTCAGCACCTCGCCGCAGCGGGCGCGCGGGTCGTCGCTGACCCGCTGCGGCGCCGGGCGGAAATGCGCCTCGGCGTCGAAGCGCTGGTATGCCGCCGTCAGATGCACGCCGGAGTCGCTAATCACCCCCAGCCCGCGCCACTCGCTATCGCCGCTAAGGCAAAACACCTCGGCGATGGCCGACTGCGCCAGCGGATTGCCCTCATCGGGCACCACCCGGCGATACTGGTTCTCCACGTCGCTGTGCCGCGCTATTGTCTGCTCAACCAGCATCACCGCGCCTTGCAGTAGATCAAGCGGTTCGAATCCGGCCACCACTAAAGGACGATGATAGTCGCTGGCGATAAAGCCGTAGGCGTCGGTGCCAATCACCATGCTGACGTGACCGGGGGCGAGAAAAGCGTCGATACCGTTATCCGGCTGGTCGAGCAGGCTGCGCAGGGTCGGCAGCAGGGTGATGTGCTGGCAGAAAAAGTAGAAGTTGGCGACGCCGCGCTCGCGGGCCTGGCGCAGGGTCAGGGCGGTGGCGGGCATCGTCGTTTCAAAACCAAGGCCGAAGAACACCACTTCACGTTCGGGGTTCTGCTGCGCCAGCTTCAGGGCGTCCATCGGCGAATAGACGATGCGGACGTCGGCGCCGCGCGATTTCGCCTGCAGCAGGGAGCCGTTTTTTCCCGGCACGCGCATGGCGTCGCCAAAGGTGCAGAAAATCACCCCCGGACGGCTGGCGATATCGATACAGGCGTCGATGCGTCCCATCGGCAGCACGCACACCGGGCAGCCGGGGCCGTGAATAAACTCGATATTTTCCGGCAGCAGCTGGTCGAGGCCGAATTTAAAAATGGCGTGGGTATGGCCGCCGCACACTTCCATAATGCGCAGCGGACGGTCGGCGGTATGCGGCAGCAGGCGCGCCCGCTGCCGGAGATGCTCCACCAGCTGCATCACCTGTTCCGGCGCGCGGTATTCATCGACATAACGCATTTACCGCTCCTCGCCGTACAGCAGCGCGCCGACGTCCGGCTCGACTTCAAACATATTTTGCAGCGCTTCGAGGGTGTCGCGGGCTTCGGCTTCGTTGATTACGCTCATGGCGAAACCCACGTGGACCAGCACCCACTGGCCGAGACGCGGCTGACCGCGGTCGTCGACCGCGCCGACTAAGGTGAGATCGACTTCGCGCTGAATGCCGCACACTTCGACCTTCGCCAGATTGCCGTCAATGGCGCAGATTTGTCCGGGAATGCCTATGCACATTGCTGCGCCTCCAGCCAGCTGAGCCACTGGTCCATGCCTTCGCCGCTGGTGGCGGAGAGCAGGATGATGTCAATATCCGGGTTCACCTCGCGAGCGCAGGCCAGACATTTCTCCACGTCAAAGTTGAGATACGGCAGCAGGTCGACCTTGTTGAGCAGCATCAGGCTGGCGGCGGCGAACATATGCGGATACTTCAGCGGTTTGTCTTCGCCTTCGGTGACCGACAGCACCGCCACTTTATGGCGTTCGCCGAGGTCGAAGCTCGCCGGGCACACCAGGTTGCCGACGTTTTCGATAAACAGGATCCCGCGGTCATCCAGCGGCAGGCGCGGCGCGGCGTCGGCGATCATCTGCGCGTCGAGATGGCAGCCTTTGCCGGTGTTGACCTGAATCGCCGGGGTGCCGGTGGCGCGGATGCGCGCGGCGTCGTTCACCGTTTGCTGATCGCCTTCAATCACCGCGCAGGCGGTTTTCGCTTTCAGCCGCAGCAGGGTTTCCGTCAGCAGGGTGGTTTTGCCGGAGCCCGGGCTGGAGACCAGGTTCAGCACCAGCTGGTTTTTAGCGGCGAAGCGCGCGCGGTTGCGGGCGGCCAGACGGTTGTTTTTATCCAGCACGTCGATTTCCACTTCCAGCATCCGCCGCTGGCTTTGGCCCGGCGCGTGGGTACCCGCCTCGCCGTGACCGTAGTGCAGGTCGCCCGCTGCCGAGCGGGTGGGGGAAAAGTTATCGGTTTTCACGCCGGTAATGTTCATCATCTGGCGCGGGGCAGGCGCGAAGGGGGCGCTGCGAAACGCCGAATGCGGGTTATGCTCATCGCCTTCTATATAAAGGTTGCCTTCACCGCAGCCGCAGGTTGTACACATATGTCACTCCTGAGTTACTTCTATTCGCTGAATCTGTAAGCCGTCATCCGCCACAATTTGCAGCCGGTCGCTCTGACACTGCGGGCAGCGGCGCACGTGCTGCGAGATGAGATGCACGTACTGCTGGCAGGTTTCACACCAGCATTCAGCCTGTTGCTCGGCGATATGCAGCTCGCAGCCTTCCGCCAGCGTGCCGCGGCACACCAGCTCAAAGCAGAAGGTCAGCGCGCTGGCCTCCACGCAGGAAAACGCCCCGACCTTCAGCCACACGCCGGTGACCCGACGCGCGCCGGCCTGCTGCGCCTGCTGTTCGATAATTTCCAGCGCCCGCTGGCTAAGGGTGATTTCGTGCATGGTGCCTCCGTATCGCGATGGCCCTTTAATGCAATAACGATGCCAGGTCACAGGTAATGTCACGGAAATGTCGATGACGCGCGTCAGATATCGTCATCGACATGTCTTTCTGCCGTCCGGTATTTAATAAATTCATTTAAAATCAATAAATTAATTTTTGGCATGGAAAATGCTTAACCGGTGCATCTCATACAACGGGGGATCCGGGATGACTATTTGGGAATTAAGTGAAAAGGCGGACTACATCGCCGATCGTCACCGCCAGCATCAGGAGCAGTGGCACACCTATTGCAACTCCCTGGTACAGGGAATAACCCTGTCGAAAGCGCGTCTGCATCACGCCATGAGCTGCGCGCCGGATAAAGAACTGTGCTTCGTCCTGTTTGGCCATTTTCAGGTCTACGTCGCGCTGGCGGAAGGGTTTAACAGCCACACCATCGAGTATTACGTGGAAACCAAAAACGGCGACGACAGGCGTCTGATCGCCCAGGCCACGCTGGGCTCGGATGGCACTATCGATGGCCGGATCAGCAACCGCGACCGCGAGCAGGTTCTCGAGCACTATCTGGCGACTATCGCCAGCGTTTACGACCGTCTCTATGAGGCTATCGAACAAGACCAGCCGGTGGATTTAAGCCACCTGACGCTGGCCCGTTAATCGTCAGGTGTCGACAAGTGTCGAAGCTGACACCTGCGCAACCTGTTTTCGTCAAAAATGACTTTCACCCGAGGATGACCCGGTGAACCGTTTTGTAATTGCTGACTCCACCGTCTGTATCGGCTGTCGCACCTGCGAAGCCGCCTGCGCTGAGACTCACCGCCAGCATGGCCTGCAAGCCATGCCCCGGCTGCATTTAATGCGCAATGAAAAAGAATCCGCGCCGCAGATGTGCCACCACTGTGAAGATGCGCCTTGCGCCGCCGTCTGCCCGGTTAGCGCCATTAATCGCGTCGATGGCGCGGTGCAGCTTAATGAGAGCCTGTGCGTAAGCTGCAAGCTGTGCGGCATCGCCTGTCCGTTCGGCGCCATTGAGTTTTCCGGCAGCCGTCCGCTGGATATACCGGCTAACGCCAATACCCCCATGGCCCCCGCCGCGCCGCCGGCGCCGGCCCGCGTCAGCACGCTGCTCGACTGGGTGCCGGGCGTGCGCGCTATCGCCGTTAAATGCGACCTGTGCCACTTCGACGAGCAGGGCCCGGCGTGCGTTCGCACCTGCCCGACTAACGCGCTGCTGCTGGTGGATATCCGCGATATCGCCCAGGCCAGCAAGCGTAAGCGGCAGCTGACTTTTAATACCGACCTCGGCGATCTGTCGCTGTTCCAGGCGCAACAAGGGGACGTGAAATGAGTGTGATTTCCTTAGTGAATCAGGCGGTGGCCTGGTACGCCGCCAGCGCGGTGCTGGCATTTCTGTTCGCCCTGCGCAAACCGCTGAGCGGGGCGATCGCCGGGATCGGCGGCGCGGTTGCCAGCGCGATGCTGGTGTTGGCGGGCGGAACGGCGCTGCTGATGCCGGAGCGCGTCAGCGGCGGTATGCTGCAGATGCTGCACCTGACCCTGCGCGTGGGCGGCGTCAACGCGCTGTGGCTGCTGGCGATCGGCCTGTCGGCGCTGCCGATTTCGCTGTTCAATATCGCCTGGCATCGCCACTCGCAGGTCAAAGCCAACGGCCTGCTGGTGAATCTGCTGCTGGCCGCCGCCGTCTGCGCGGTGGTGGTGACGAACTTCGGCGCGCTGGTGGTGATGGCGGAGATTATGGCCCTGTGCGCCGCGTTTCTTACCGGCTGCGCGCAGTCCGGCAAGCTGTGGTTTGCGTTGGGGCGTCTGGGTACGCTGCTGATGGCGTGGAGCTGCTGGCTGGTGTGGTCGTCCTACGGCACCCTTGAGCTGGCGCAGATTAACCAGCTGGCGCTGGCGGTACCGCAAAACGCGCTGCTGTGGCTGCCAGGCCTGATCGGCTTTGCGCTGCTGGCCGGGGTCATTCCGCTGCACGGCTGGGCGCCGCAGGCTCACGCCGGCGCCAGCGCGCCGGCCGCCGCGCTGTTTTCCACGGTGGTGATGAAGGTCGGTCTCTACGGCATCCTGACGGTGTCGCTGGCCGGTAGCGTACCGCCGCTGTGGTGGGGCGTGATGCTGCTGGTGCTGGGGATGATCACCGCCTTCGTCGGCGGACTGTACGCCCTGATGGAGCACAATATTCAGCGCCTGCTGGCGTACCACACCCTGGAAAATATCGGCATTATCCTGCTCGGCCTCGGGGCGTTCGTCACCGGCGTGGCGACCCATAACCCGACCCTGATGGTGCTGGGTTTTATCGGCGGCATGTATCACCTGATCAACCACAGCCTGTTTAAAACCACCCTGTTCCTCGGCGCGGGGGCAGTGTGGTTCCGCACCGGTCATCGCGATATCGAAAAGCTCGGCGGCATCGGCAAGAAAATGCCGCTGATTTCGCTCTCCATGCTGGTGGGCCTGATGGCGATGGCCGCGCTGCCGCCGCTGAACGGTTTTGCCGGGGAGTGGGTGATCTATCAGTCCTTCTTCAAGCTGAGCACCGGCGACGCGTTTGTTGGCCGCCTGCTGGGGCCGCTGCTGGCGGTGGGCCTGGCGATTACCGGCGCCCTGGCGGTGATGTGTATGGCGAAAGTCTACGGCGTCACCTTCCTCGGCGCGCCGCGCAGTAAAGAGGCGGAAAACGCTACCTGCGCGCCGGGGCTGATGACTTTTAGCGTGGTGCTTTCTGCCGTTTGCTGCGTGATTGGCGGGGTTGCCGCGCCGTGGTTGCTGCCGCTGGTGAGCGGGGCGTTTCCGGTGCAGGCGGAAGTCTCCAGCGTTGTCTCCCAGCCGCTGATCGCCATTCTGCTGATTGCCTGCCCGCTGCTGCCGCTGCTGATGATGATCTTCTTCAAGGGCGACCGTCTGCCTGCGCGCTCCCGCGGCGCGGCCTGGGTCTGCGGTTACGACCATGAAAAATCCATGGTGGTGACCGCCCACGGTTTCGCCATGCCGGTGAAAGAAGCCTTTGCGCCGATTCTCAAGCTGCGCCACTGGCTGAACCCGGTACGCCTGGTGCCCGGCTGGCAGAACGCTTCCGCGCCCGCGCTGTTTCGCGGCGTGGCGCTGGTGGAGCTGGCGGTACTGGTGGTGATTGTGATTTCCCGAGGAGCCTGAGAATGAGCGTATTAATTGCATTGTTGCAGGCGCTGGCGCTGTTTGCCGTCGCGCCGCTGTTATCCGGGGTAACTCGCGTCGCCCGCGCGCGTCTGCACAACCGCCGTGGTCCGGGCGTGTTGCAGGAGTATCGCGACATCATCAAACTGCTGGGCCGCCAGAGCGTCGGCCCGGACGCTTCCGGCTGGGTGTTCCGCCTGACGCCATACGTGATGGTCGGCGTGATGCTGACCATCGCCACCGCGCTGCCGGTGGTGACCGTCGATTCGCCGATGGCGGGGCTGGGGGACCTGATCACCCTGATCTACCTGTTCGCTATCGCCCGCTTCTTCTTCGCCATTTCCGGCCTCGATACCGGTAGCCCGTTTACCGCTATCGGGGCGAGCCGCGAAGCGATGCTCGGCGTGCTGGTCGAACCGATCCTGCTGCTCGGCCTGTGGGTCGCGGCGCAGGTGGCGGGTTCGACGCATATCAGCAGCATCACCGACACCATTTACCACTGGCCCGCCGCCCGCAGCATTCCGCTGGGGCTGGCGCTGTGCGCCTGCGCTTTCGCCACCTTTATCGAAATGGGCAAGCTGCCGTTCGACCTGGCGGAAGCGGAGCAGGAGCTCCAGGAAGGGCCGCTCACTGAGTACAGCGGTAGCGGTTTTGCGGTGCTGAAGTGGGGCATCAGCCTCAAACAGCTGGTGGTGTTGCAGATGTTCGTCGGCGTGTTTATCCCGTGGGGCCAGATGACCAGCTTTAGCGTCGGCGGGCTGCTGCTGGCGCTGGTGGTTGCCGTCGTCAAGCTGGTGCTTGGCGTGCTGGTGATTGCGCTGTTCGAAAACAGCATGGCGCGTTTGCGCTTTTGCGCCACCTCCCGCGTCACCTGGGCCGGGTTTGGTTTCGCCTTTTTAGCCTTCGTCTCCTTGCTGGTGGCGTGATTTAAGAGAGTTTGAGCATGTCTGAAGAAAAAATCGGTCAACACTATCTCGCCGCGCTGCATCAGGCCTTTCCGGGCGTGGTGCTGGATGAAGCCTGGCAGACCAAAGACCAGCTTACCGTGACGGTGAAGGTCAACTATCTGCCGGAAGTGGTCGAGTTCCTGTACTACAAACAGGGCGGCTGGCTGTCGGTGCTGTTCGGCAACGACGAACGCAAGCTCAACGGCCATTACGCCGTCTACTACGTGCTGTCGATGGAGCAGGGCACGAAGTGCTGGATCACCGTGCGCGTGGAAGTGGACGCCAACAAACCGGAATACCCGTCGGTGACGCCGCGCGTGCCTGCCGCCGTGTGGGGCGAGCGCGAAGTGCGCGATATGTACGGCCTGGTGCCGGTAGGGCTACCGGACGAACGTCGCCTGGTGCTGCCGGACGACTGGCCGGACGAGCTGTATCCGCTGCGTAAAGACAGCATGGATTATCGCCAGCGCCCGGCGCCGACCACCGACGCTGAAACCTATGAATTCATCAATGAACTGGGCACGAAAAAGAACAACGTAGTGCCGATTGGCCCGTTGCACGTCACTTCCGATGAACCGGGCCACTTCCGCCTGTTCGTTGACGGCGAGAACATTATCGATGCCGACTACCGCCTGTTCTATGTCCATCGCGGCATGGAAAAGCTGGCGGAAACCCGCATGGGCTACAACGAAGTGACGTTCCTGTCGGACCGCGTGTGCGGCATCTGCGGCTTCGCCCACAGCACCGCCTACACCACCTCCGTTGAGAATGCGATGGGGATCGTGGTGCCGGAACGCGCGCAGATGATCCGCGCCATTCTGCTGGAAGTGGAACGCCTGCACTCGCACCTGCTGAACCTCGGCCTCGCCTGCCACTTTACCGGCTTCGACTCCGGGTTTATGCAGTTTTTCCGCGTGCGCGAAACCTCAATGAAGATGGCGGAAATTCTCACCGGGGCGCGTAAAACCTACGGCCTGAACCTGATTGGCGGCATTCGTCGCGACCTGCTGAAAGAGGACATGATCCAGACCCGCCAACTGGCGCAGCAGATGCGCCGCGACGTGCAGGAGCTGGTGGATATGCTGCTCAGCACGCCGAATATGGAGCAGCGCACGGTCGGCATCGGTCGTCTTGACCCGCAAATCGCCCGCGACTTCAGCAACGTCGGCCCGATGGTGCGCGCTAGCGGCCACGCCCGCGATACCCGCGCCGATCACCCGTTTGTCGGCTACGGCCTGCTGCCGATGACCGTGCACAGCGAGCAGGGCTGCGACGTGATTTCGCGCCTCAAGGTGCGTATCAACGAAGTCTATACCGCGCTGAATATGATCGACTTCGGCCTTGATAACCTGCCGGGCGGCCCGCTGATGGTGGAGGGCTTCACCTATATTCCGCACCGCTTCGCGCTCGGCTTCTCGGAAGCGCCGCGCGGGGATGATATCCACTGGAGCATGACCGGCGACAACCAGAAGCTGTACCGCTGGCGCTGCCGGGCGGCGACCTACGCCAACTGGCCGACCCTGCGCTATATGCTGCGCGGCAATACCGTTTCCGACGCGCCGCTGATTATCGGCAGCCTCGACCCGTGCTACTCCTGTACCGACCGCATGACCGTGGTCGACGTGCGCAAGAAGAAAAGCAAAGTGGTGCCGTACAAAGAGCTGGAGCGCTACAGCATCGAGCGTAAGAACTCGCCGCTGAAATAAGGAATCGCCATGTTTACCTTTATTAAAAAAGTCATCAAAACCGGCACCGCGACGCACTCATACCCGCTGGAGCCGATGCCGGTGGATAAAAACTTCCGCGGCAAACCGGAGCATAATCCGCAGCAGTGCATCGGCTGCGCCGCCTGCGTTAACGCCTGCCCGTCGAACGCCCTGACGGTGGAGACCGATCTGGCCGCCAACCAGCTGGGGTGGCAGTTCAACCTCGGGCGCTGCATCTTTTGCGGGCGCTGCGAAGAGGTCTGCCCGACGGCGGCGATTAGGCTCTCTCAGGAGTACGAGCTGGCGGTGTGGAAAAAAGAGGATTTCCTCCAGCAGTCGCGTTTTGCCATCTGCCACTGTCGGGTATGCGAACGGCCATTCGCCGTACAGAAAGAGATCGACTACGCCATCGCGCTGCTCAAACACAACGGCGACAGCCGCGCCGAGCTGCATCGCGAAAGCTTTGAGACCTGCCCGGAGTGTAAACGCCAGAAGTGCCTGGTGCCGTCCGACCGTATTGAACTGACTCGCCATATGAGAGAGGCCAGCTGATGAGCAATTTATTAGGCCCGCGCGATGAAAACGGCATTCCGCTGCCGATGACGGTGGATGAATCCATCGCCAGCATGAAGGCCTCGCTGCTGAAAAAAATTAAGCGTTCCGCCTACGTCTATCGGGTGGACTGCGGCGGCTGCAACGGCTGCGAAATCGAGATTTTCGCTACCCTGTCGCCGCTGTTCGACGCCGAGCGTTTTGGTATCAAAGTGGTGCCGTCGCCGCGTCACGCCGATATTCTGCTGTTTACCGGGGCGGTGACCCGGGCGATGCGTTCTCCCGCGCTACGCGCGTGGCAGTCCGCGCCGGACCCGAAAATCTGTATCTCCTACGGCGCCTGCGGCAACAGCGGCGGCATCTTCCACGACCTCTACTGCGTGTGGGGCGGGACCGATAAAATCGTGCCGGTAGACGTCTATATTCCCGGCTGCCCGCCGACGCCTGCCGCGACGCTGTATGGCTTCGCGATGGCGCTGGGCCTGCTGGAGCAGAAAATCCACGCCCGTCTGCCGGGGGAACAGGATGCACGGCCGACCGAGCTTCTGCACCCGGATATGGTACAGCCGCTGCGGGTGCGCATTGACCGCGAAGCGCGTCGCCTGGCGGGCTATCGCTATGGTCGCCAGATTGCCGACGACTATATGCGCCTGCTGGCGCAGGGCGATAGCCAGGTGGTGCGCTGGCTGGAGGCGGAAAAAGATCCGCGTCTGACCGAGATCGTCACCCATCTGAACCAGGTGGTCGAGGGAGCGCGTATCCGATGAGCGAGACGGTGGTGTTCAGTCAACTGAGCCGTAAATTTATTGATGAGAACGACGCCACGCCCGACCAGGCGCAGCAGGTGGTCTATTACAGCCTGGCGATTGGCCACCACCTCGGCGTGATCGACTGCCTGGAGGCGGCGCTGAGCTGCCCGTGGCAGGCGTATCTGGCGTGGATTGCGACCCTCGAAGAGGGCAGCGTCGCGCGGCGCAAAATGGAAGGCGTGCCGAAGTACGGCGAGATCGTCATCGATAGCAATCATGTGGCGATGCTGGCCAACGCGTTTGATAAAGCGCAGGCCCGGCAGACCCCCGAGCAGCAGGCATGGAGCAAAACCCTGCTCAGCATGCTGCATGATATTCACCAGGAAAGCGCCATCTATCTGATGGTGAGGAGACTCCGTGACTGACGTTTTACTCTGTGTCGGCAACAGTATGATGGGCGACGACGGCGCCGGCCCGCTGCTGGCGGAGATGTGCGCGGCTAATCCCGCCGGCGAGTGGGTGGTGATTGACGGCGGCAGCGCGCCGGAAAACGACATCGTCGCCATTCGCGAGCTGCGCCCCGAGCGCCTGCTGATCGTCGATGCTACCGATATGGGCCTGAACCCCGGCGAGATCCGTATCGTCGACCCGGACGATATCGCCGAGATGTTTATGATGACCACCCACAATATGCCGCTCAACTATCTGATCGATCAGCTAAAAGAGGATGTCGGCGAGGTGATTTTCTTAGGCATTCAGCCGGATATCGTCGGCTTTTATTATCCGATGACCCAGCCGATCAAGGACGCGGTCGCGACGGTGTACGCGCGGCTTGATGGCTGGCAGGGGCAGGGCGGTTTCGCGGCGCTGGAAGCCGCTGAGGAACCGGAGTTCCCCGGCTAAGCGCAGCGCAAGCCGGGAGTTCGGCCAGGAGGGAGCAAGTGTACTTTTTTTCCCGGGGCGCGGCGTAAACGCCTTACCCGGGCTACGGCTACTTTTGTCACCCGTAGCGTTTGCCATTCCCGGAGGCGATGCTGCGCATCTGTCCGGGCTACCGGTCCGCGGGCGTTGATGACCTGTAGCCCGGCTAAGCGCAGCGCAAGCCGGGAAAATTGCTACACCAAATCTTCCCCGTTGCTGGCAATCACTTTCTTATACCACCAGAACGACTTCTTGCGCCTGCGCGCCAGCGTGCCGTGACCGGCATCGTCGCGGTCAACGTAGACAAAGCCGTAGCGCTTGCTCATCTCGCCGGTGGAGGCGGACACCAGATCGATACAGCCCCAGCTGGTATAGCCCATCACCGGGATGCCATCTTCGATGGCGTCGCCCATCGCCTGAATATGCTCGCGCAGATAGCTGATACGGTAGTCGTCGTTGATCTCGCCGTTAGCGTCAATCTCATCGCGCGCGCCGAGACCGTTCTCCACGAGGAACAGCGGTTTCTGGTAGCGGTCATACATCATATTCATGGTGATACGCAGGCCGAGCGGGTCGATGCCCCAGCCCCATTCGCTGGCTTTGATGTACGGGTTTTTCAGCGACTTAACGATATTGGCGGCGCTGGTGTTGCCGGCGTTCATCTCCGCCGACGCGCAGCGCGAAGCGTAGTAGCTGAAGGAGACGAAATCGACGGTATGGCGCAGGATTTCATCATCGCCCGCTTCTTTGGCGATGGTCACGCCTTTCTCGCGGAATACCCGCGCCGCCCACACCGGGTACGCGCCGCGCGCCTGGACATCGATAAAGAACAGGTTCTCGCGATCTTTCTCCAGCGCCATCCACACGTCTTCCGGCTTACAGGAGTAAGGGTAGAAATTGCCGCCCGCCAGCATACAGCCGACCTGATTTTGCGGATTCACCTCGTGGGCGATTTTGGTCGCTAAGGCGCTGGCGACCAGTTCATGATGGGCGGCCTGGTATTTCACCTGCTCCTGATTTTCCCCCTCTTCAAACACCAGACCGGCGCCGGAGAATGGGCTATGCAGCATGATGTTGATTTCATTGAAGGTAAGCCAGTATTTCACTAACCCATCAAAGGCTTCAAAACAGGTACGGGCGTAGCGGGTGAAAAATTCCACCATTTTACGATTGCGCCAGGAGCCGTACTCGGTGACCAGGTGCATCGGCACGTCGAAATGGCACAGCGTCACCAGCGGCTCGATATTATGCTTTTTACACTCCTCGAACAGCGAGCGGTAGAAGGCGATCCCTTCCGGGTTCGGCTCTTGTTCATCACCTTTTGGAAACAGGCGGCTCCAGGCGATAGAGGTGCGGAAAACGCTAAAGCCCATCTCGGCCATCAGGGCGATATCTTCTTTATAACGATGATAAAAATCGATCGCCTCGTGGCTCGGGTAGAACTCATCGTCGCGCGGCGCGAAGCGTTTCTCTTGCCCCAGCTTGACCGCCAGGCGGTGCGCGCCGTGGGGAATCATATCGACGGTGGTCGGCCCTTTGCCGCCCTCCAGCCAGGCCCCTTCGGACTGGTTGGCGGCCAGTGCGCCGCCCCATAAAAATCCCTGTGGAAAAGTCGCCATGCGTTACCTCGTTAATAAAATGGTGTTCAGGCGTGAGAAGCCTGGGCGCCGGCCTGACGCTGTCTGGCGTCGGCGGCGGCTTCTTCAACCGGTATATCTTCAAAGCCGAGCATCAGCGTCAGAACAAACGACAGCACGACCGCCAGCGCCATGACGCCAAAGACCCAGACGATGGTCATCGGATTGGCCGGGTCGAAAAACTGGACGCTGGTAAACAGGCCCGGCGCCGCCATCGAGTGGCTGGCGAGCCCGGCAATCCCGGCCACTGCGCCGCAGATAAAGCCGCTGATCAGGCTGGCGATAAGCGGTCGCTTCAGCCGCACCGCCACGCCGTACAGCGCCGGTTCGGAAATCCCCGCCAGAATCGCGGAAGCCGCGGCCGCCAGCGCCGTCTGGCGCAGCTCAGGGTTTTTGGTTTTCCATGCCACCGCCAGCGATGAGCCGCCCAGCGACAGGTTGGCGCCGATTTCCGACGGCATCACCATGCCCTCTTTGCCGGTTTCGGCGATGGTCTGAATGATAGTCGGCGTGAAGACGCGGTGCATCCCGGTCATCACCAGCAGCGGCCACAGGGCGCCCATAATCGCCACCGACAGCCAGCCGAGGTAGCTGTGGATCGTATAGACCAGCGCGGAAATGGCGCTACCGATCCAGATACCGAGCGGGCCAATCAGCAGAATCGACAGCGGGGCGGCAATCAGCACGATCAGCATCGGTTTAAGGAAGTTTTTCGTCACCGCCGGGGTGATACGGTCGACCCAGCGTTCGATATAAGAGAGGCACCAGGTCATCACCAGCGCCGGGATCACGGTATAGGTATATTTCACCGCCGTCACCGGAATAAAGGCGAACTCCACGTGCTCGCCCTGGGCGGCTTTGGCCATCAGCTCGATAAAGCTCGGGTGCACCAGCACCCCGGCAATCGCAATCGCCAGCGACATATTGGTTTTAAATTTCACCGCCGCGGAGGCCGCGACCATCAGCGGCAGGAAGAAGAACGCGCCGTCGCCGATAACCGTCAGGATGGTCAGCGTTGGCGCGCCTTTCGGCAGCGCGCCGGTCATCTCTAAGATCATCGCCAGCAGCTTGACCATCGATCCGCCGATAATCGCCGGGATCAGCGGCGACATGGTGCCGATCAGCGCGTCGAGGATCCCGGCGCCGATGCGCTTCAGGGTGATCGGCGGTTTCCCCTGCGGTTCGACAGGGCGCAGATCCCCCGGCAGCAGGGCGACCACCTCGCGGTAGGCCTGGGAGACGGTATTGCCGATGATGACCTGACACTGGTTATCGCTACGCACGACGCCGAGTACGCCTTTCAGCCCTTTGAGGGTGGCGCTGTCGACCCGCTCGTTGTCTTTGACCACAAAACGCAGGCGGGTCATGCAGTGGGTGACGGCGGCCACGTTATCTGCGCCGCCAATTGCCGCCACAACCTGCTGCGCCAGAGCTGCATAATTTTTAGACATCGGATTTTATCCTGTTTATCAATGGGGTACTGGCTTGTCACCGCGCCGGAAAGCGGAGCGGCATGATGCATATATAGGAAACCGGTTCCACAAAATCATGATTAGTTTCATGAATGCATACAAGAAATAAAAAAATAAGATCTCGATTTTGTGATTTTGATCGCGGAGTGTGCGTCAGCGCGGGATACGCGCAAATGCTGAAAAAGCGCCGCGCGTGCAGTACACTGCGGGCAACATTGGCAACAGGAATAACCACATGGCAACAATGCTGGAGGTCGCGAAGCGCGCGGGGGTGTCGAAGGCCACCGTTTCGCGGGTGCTGTCGGGGAACGGCTATGTCAGCCAGGAGACCAAAGATCGCGTCTTCCAGGCGGTGGCCGAAAGCGGCTACCGGCCGAATCTGCTGGCGCGCAACCTGGCGACGAAAAAGACGCAGACCCTCGGGCTGGTGGTGACCAACACCCTTTATCACGGCGTCTATTTCAGCGAACTGCTTTACCACGTGGCGCGGATGACAGAAGACAAAGGGCGGCAGCTGATCCTCGCCGACGGCAAGCACAGCGCGGAGGAGGAGCGCGAGGCGATTCAGTATCTGCTCGATCTGCGCTGCGATGCGATTATTATCTATCCGCGCTTTCTCAGCGTTGATGAGATGGACGAGATTATCGAAAATCATGAGCGGCCGATCATGGTGCTCAACCGCCGCCTGCGCCGCAACGCCAGCCACTGCGTCTGGTCCGATCAAAAGGCCTCGGCGACGATGGCGGTGGAAAAGCTTATCGCGCTCGGCCATCGCGATATCGCGTTTATTACCGGTTCGCTGGATTCGCCAACCGGCGTTGAGCGGCTCTCGGGCTATAAAGACGCGCTGGCCCGCCACAGCATTGCGGTGAATAACGATCTGATCGTCGAAGGGCGCTGGACGCCGGAAACCGGCGCGGCGGGGGTCGAAACGCTGCGCCAGCGCCGCGTCGGCTACAGCGCGCTGGTGGCGAGCAACGACGATATGGCGGTTGGCGCGATGAAACAGCTGCATCAGCTCGGCGTTAAGGTGCCGGAGCAGGTCTCGGTGGTGGGTTTTGACGATATCGTGCTGGCGCCGTATATGGTGCCGGCGCTCTCCAGCGTCAAAGTGCCGGTGACGGAGATGATCAAAGAGAGCATCAACCGGCTGATCTTTATGCTCGACGGCGGCGATTTAAAATTTCAGCAAACCTTCCCCGGCGAGCTGATCGAACGCGACTCAATGGTGCCCGGCCCGCACGCCTGACGTCGTCAGCTGTCATCGTCACAACTGACGATGACAGTCTCTCCCGTAATTACCCCCTTTAATATCAGTATGATAAAAGTTGGAACGCATTATGCATACTCCGGCGCGTAACCTTCTTACAGCTGGAGAAATGGATGAACCGTTTCATTATCGCCGACGCGAGCAAATGCATCGGCTGCCGCACCTGTGAAGTGGCCTGCGTGGTCTCTCATCAGGAAAATCAGGACTGCGCCGCGCTGACGCCAAAAAACTTTTTACCGCGTATTCACGTGATCAAAGGCGTCAACGTGTCGACGGCCACCGCCTGTCGTCAGTGTGAGGACGCCCCGTGCGCCAACGTCTGCCCGAACGGCGCCATCAGCCGCGACCAGGGCTTCGTCCACGTGATGCAGGAGCGCTGCATCGGCTGCAAAACCTGCGTGGTGGCCTGCCCGTACGGCGCCATGGAAGTGGTGGTGCGCCCGGTTATTCGCCACAGCGGCGCGGGGCTGAACGTGATAGCGGAAAAAGCCGAAGCCAACAAATGCGACCTGTGCTATCACCGTGAGGAAGGCCCGGCCTGTATGGACGCCTGTCCGACCCACGCGCTGATTTGCGTCGACCGCAACAGGCTCGAACAGATGAATATCGAAAAACGCCGCCGCACCGCGCTGGCCTGGTAATCCGGCCGCGCAATGAACGGGGTGCAGATCCGCATTCGCGGTAAAGTGCAGGGGGTGGGATTCCGCCCCTTCGTCTGGCAGTTGGCGCAGCAGCTGGGAGTGCGCGGCGACGTGTGCAACGACGGCGACGGCGTGCTGGTGCGCCTTGTCGGCGATGATGCGGCCTTTCTCAGCGCGTTAACCCGCCGCTGCCCGCCGCTGGCACGTATCGATAGCACAGAAACTCAGCCGTTTGTCTGGGCCGTCGCGCCGCTGAATTTCACCATCCGCCAGAGCGGGGCCGGGAGCATGCGCACGCAGATCGTGCCCGATGCCGCCACCTGCCCGGCATGCCTGGCGGAGATGAACAACCCGCAGGATCGCCGCTACCGCTATCCGTTTATCAACTGCACCCACTGCGGGCCGCGCTTTACCATTATTCGCGCCATGCCCTACGACCGCCCGCTGACCGCTATGTCGCCGTTTCCTCTTTGCCCCGCCTGCGCGGCGGAGTATCGCCATCCCGCCGATCGCCGCTTTCACGCGCAGCCGGTGGCCTGCGCCGAGTGCGGCCCGCTGCTGGAGTGGCGCGGCCCGAAGGGGCATTTATTTGGTGAGGCCGCTTTAGACGCGGCGATTACTCGCCTGCGGGCGGGTGATATCGTGGCGGTGAAGGGGCTGGGCGGTTTTCATCTAGTGTGCGATGCCGGAAATCGCGCTGCCGTGGCGACGCTGCGGGCGCGCAAGCATCGCCCGGCGAAACCGCTGGCGGTGATGCTGGCGAATACTGCGGGACTACCCGAACGGGCCATAAAGCTGCTGGCTTCTCCCGCCGCGCCGATCGTGCTGCTGGACAAAGCGCAGGTGGCTGGCCTGTGCGACCTGATTGCGCCAGGGCTTGCGGAAGTAGGGGGGATGCTGCCGTCTAATCCACTGCAGCATTTACTTTCGCAGGCGCTGGCGCGCCCATTAGTGATGACCTCCGGCAATCTTAGCGGCCGCCAGCCAGCGCTGACTAATGAAGACGCGCTGGCGGATTTAGCCGCGATTGCCGACGGTTTTCTGCTGCATAACCGCGAGATTGTGCAGCGGATGGATGATTCGGTGGTGCGGCAAAGCGGTGAGATGCTGCGCCGCGCCCGCGGCTACGTGCCGG
Source organism: Klebsiella sp. M5al (assembly GCF_002090195.1). Classification (NCBI taxonomy): domain Bacteria; kingdom Pseudomonadati; phylum Pseudomonadota; class Gammaproteobacteria; order Enterobacterales; family Enterobacteriaceae; genus Klebsiella; species Klebsiella sp. M5al. The sequence continues at coordinate 4,643,773 of NZ_CP020657.1, read as the reverse complement.
ACGCGCTGGCGCTGCCGCCGGGCTTTTGCGACGCGCCGCCGCTGCTGGCCCTCGGCGCGGAGATGAAAAATACGTTCTGCCTGCTGCGCGGCGACGAAGCGGTGCTCAGCCAGCATTTTGGCGATCTCGACGAGGAGGGCGTTGAGGCGCAGTGGCGGCAGGCGCTGCGCCTGATGCAGGAGATCTACGCTTTTACGCCGCAGCGGGTGGTTGCCGACGCCCATCCCGGCTACCGCGCTTCGCGGTGGGCGGCGTCGCTTATGCTGCCGGTGGAGCGGGTGTTGCATCATCATGCCCACGCTGCCGCGTGCCTGGCCGAGCATCGCTGGCCGCTGGAGGGCGGCGACGTGATTGCCCTGACGCTCGACGGCATCGGGATGGGGGAAAATGGCGAACTGTGGGGCGGCGAGTGCCTGCGGGTCAACTATCGCGAGTGTGAGTATCTTGGCGGTCTGCCGTCGGTGGCGCTGCCCGGCGGCGACCTCGCGGCGCGTCAGCCGTGGCGCAATCTGCTCGCCCACTGCCTGGCGTTTGTCCCTGAATGGCAGAATTATGCCGACACCGCCGCGCTGCGCCAGCAAAACTGGCCGCTGCTGGCGCGAGCAATCGAGCGTGGTATTAATGCGCCGCAGGCATCGTCGTGCGGCCGTCTGTTTGACGCCGTCGCCTGCGCGCTGGGCTGTGCGCCGCTAGCCCTGAGCTATGAGGGGGAGGCGGCATGCCGTTTGGAAGCGCTGGCGGCGACCTGCGAAGGCGTGGATCATCCGGTGACCCTGCCGTGGCGCGAAGGTAAACTGGACCTGGCGACGTTCTGGCGGCAGTGGCTGAGCTGGCAGGCGGGCCCGGCGCAAAAAGCGTGGGCCTTTCATGATGCGCTGGCCCGCGGGCTGGCGGCGATGATGCGCGATTGCGCGAACGCGCGGAACATTCACACGCTGGCCTTCGGCGGCGGGGTGCTGCACAACCGGCTGCTGACGGCGCGATTGACCTTTTATCTGGCCGATTTTACTCTGCTCTTTCCGCAGCAGCTGCCCGCCGGCGATGGCGCCATTGCCCTCGGTCAGGCGATCGTCGCTGCGGCCCGCCTGCAGGCTTAAAGGATACCCATATGATAGTGACGATTTTGCGTCAGCAGCCGCGCGCAGCGGCGCTGGTGCTGGCATTAATTGCCGCCAATTTGCTGGCCTGGGGCTGGGCGTTTGCGGCGTTCGGCGGCAGCGGCGCGCTGATGGCCGCCAGCCTGCTGGCCTGGGGTTACGGTCTGCGCCACGCGGTGGACGCCGACCATATCGCGGCGATCGACAACGTGACCCGCAAAATGATGCAGCAGGGGAAGCGGCCTTTTGCCGTTGGCGCGTGGTTCTCGCTCGGACATTCGTCGATTGTGGTGCTGGCGTCGGCGGCGATTGCCGCGACCGCCACCGCGTTTGGCCAGCAGATGAGCTGGTTTCACGAGACCGGCAGCGTTATCGGCACTGCCGTGTCGGCGCTGTTCCTGCTGGCTATGGCGTTTATCAATCTGGTCATTTTGCGCAGCGTCTGGCGCAGCTTTCGGGCGTGGAAGCAGGGCGAAAAGGTGAGCGATGAGGTCATGACCGGCGGCGGCATGATGAGCTGGGTGTTCGGGAAAACCTTCCGCCTGATTAACCGCAGCTGGCAGATGTATCTGGTGGGCTTTCTGTTTGGCCTCGGCTTTGATACGGCGACGGAAATCGGCGTGCTGGGGATTTCTGCGGCCAGCGCGTCGAGCGGGATGTCGATTTGGTCGATTATGGTTTTTCCGGCGCTGTTCGCCAGCGGGATGGCGCTGGTGGATACGCTTGATAACGTGCTGATGGTCGGCGCCTACGGCTGGGCGTTCAGTAAGCCGCAGCGTAAGCTCTATTACAATATGACCATTACCGGCACCTCGGTGGTGGTGGCGCTGTTTATCGGCGGCCTGGAAGCGCTGGGACTGGTGATGGATAAGTTTTCCCTCAGCGGCGGCGTCTGGCGCTGGATCGGCGCATTGAATGACCATCTCGGCGACGCCGGTTTTGTGGTGGTCGGGCTGTTCGCGGCCTGCTGGGTGCTGTCGGTGCTCAACTACCGCTGGCGCGGATACGATAACCTGGCGCGGTAGGTTGGGCATTTCCCCGGCTCGCGCTGCGCTTAGCCGGGCTACAGGTTAATGGCCATCTGCTGGCCGGTAGCCCGGACAGATGCGCAAGCATCGCCTCCGGGAAATTATGCCACTCTGCGCGCTGCTCCCGGGGGCGGCGCAAAGCGCCTGCCCGGGCTACAGGACCGCAGGCTGCTGTGAATCTGTATGCGCGGCTGGGTAGCCCGGGTAAGGCGTTTACGCCGCGACCCGGGAATAACGTCAGTTCATACAGGCTAACTCACCAACTGCTTGAGCAGCGCAAAGGCGTCTTTCATACGATCCTCGCTGACCACAAAAGCGCGCAGCTGGTTTTCGGCGTCAACGCCTTTCGCGACCAGGCCGTCTTTGGCGGCAACGATATGCCACGTCAGATCCTCGCGCCGGGTATCGCCCGCCAGGTGCAGCGGTAAATCCGGCGTTTTAACCTTCACCAGCATCGGCGGCAGCTTCAGTTCTCCCTGCTGAGTCAGCAGATTTTTCCCCAGGCACATGGCGCTCAGCAGAATCGGCTGCAGGAACGGCAGGACCATGCCGTTGATTTCCGCGCAATCGCCGAGGGCGTAAATTGCCGGATGGCTGGTTTGTAGCTGGCTGTTCACCACCACGCCGCGGTGCGTCTGCAGACCCGCATGCCGCGCCAGCGCCGTTTCCGGGCGCAAACCGGCGGCGGCGACCACCGCATCCACCGTCAGCGTACGCTGGCGGTCAAGAGTGACGCGAATTCCGTCGGCGTTCTGCGCCAGGCTTTGCAGCTGCGACTTCAGCATCAGATCCACGCCCATGTCGGTCAGACGATGCTGCAGTCGGCTGCTGGCTTCCGGCGGCATCAGCGCCGACAGCACGCTGGCGGAGTTATCCACCACCGTCACCGCTTTGCCGGCGCGGCAGAAATCCATCGCCAGCTCGCAGCCAATCAGCCCGCCGCCGACGATCAGCACCCTTTTTGCATCGCGCAGCTGGCTTTGCGCCGCGCCGTATTCCCGCTGGCTGTTGAGGGTCAGCATCAGCTCGCGGCCCGGCACCAGCGGGATAAACGGCGTCGCGCCGGTGGCCAGCACCAGTTTGTCATAGCGCCACTCGCGGTCCTGGCTCTTCACAACCTGATTATCGGCGTCGATATCGCTGACCCAGGTATGCGGAAACAGGCGCAGATTGTACTGCTCGGCAAACTCGCCCGCCGTTTGCAGGGTCAGATCGTCGGCGTTCTGCCCGCGGCTGACCACATGGCTGAGATCCGGTTTGTTGTACTCATCCATGCTGTCGGCGGCGATCAGGGTCAGCGGGATGTTCGGGTCCTGCTTGCGAATATTTTTCACCAACTGACGGGCCGCGAAGCCCGAGCCGATGATGACGATGCCATCACTCATTTTGCCTCCGACGCCAGCACATCAAACACATCTTTACCCAGCGAACATTCAGGGCAGAGGAAGTTATCCGGGACTTCGCTCCAGGGTGTACCCGGCTGAACGTCCTGGTTCGGTTCGCCCTGTTCGGGGTCGTAAATCCACTGGCAAACGCTGCACTGCATTTTCGGGCCGAGATCGGCTACCGCGGGCGCGGCGTAGGGCGTTGCCTCAGGCGCGGCTGGTTGCGCCTCGCTCGCCGGCAGCGGGGAGAGGGCCCACTGGCGGGCGATCTGACGACCGTGTTCGCGGCACAATTCCAGCGCGTCAAGGTCCGGGCGCCATTTGGCCTTCAGGCTCAGGGACATTTCAAAGCCTGCATCCTGTAAACGCGTGGACAGGCGATCAACCGCGCCGCCGCTCCAACCGTGGGAGCCAAAGGCGCTGGCGCGCTTGTTACGAAAACGCAGGCCGGTCATCTCTTCCACCAGCCCTGCTATTTTCGGCATCATCACGTTGTTCATGGTGGAGGTGCCGACCAGCACGCCCTTCGAGCGGAACACGTTGGTCAGAATGTCGTTTTTATCGCTGCGGGCGACGTTGAAAATTTTCACCGCCACGCGGGGGTCCACGTCGGTAATGCCCTGGGCGATCGCGTCGGCCATCATGCGGGTGTTGTTGGACATGGTGTCGTAGAAAATGGTGATGCGGTCTTCCTGATAATCCGCCGCCCACTCGAGATATTTTTCGACGATCTGCGTCGGGTTATCGCGCCAGACCACGCCGTGGGAGGTAGCAATCATATCTACCGGCAGGTTGAAGTCGAGGATTTCACTAATTTTCGGCGTCACCAGGCGGCTGAACGGGGTCAGAATGTTGGCGTAGTAGCGCTGGCACTGTTCATAAAGCTCAACCTGGTCAACTTCATCATTAAACAGATGCTCATCGCAGTAGTGCTGGCCGAAGGCGTCGTTGCTGAACAGCACCGCGTCGCCGGTCATATAAGTCATCATGCTATCCGGCCAGTGCAGCATCGGGGTTTCGACGAAAATCAGCTGTTTGCCGTTGCCGATATCCAGGCTGTCGCCGGTTTTCACCACCTTAAAGTTCCACTCCGGGTGATGGTGGTGGCCGGTAATGGAGTCGATAGCGTTGGCGGTGCAGTAGATCGGGGTATCCGGGATTTGCGTCATCAGTTCGGTCAGCGCGCCGGCATGGTCCTCTTCCGCATGGTTGATAATGATGTAATCGATATCGGCGAGGTCGATTTCACCGCGCAGGTTCTGCACGAATTCGCGACTGAATTTATGATCGACGGTATCGATCAGCACATTTTTTTCTTCCCGGATGAGATAGCTGTTGTAGCTGCTGCCGCGCAGCGTTTTGTATTCAGTCCCGTGGAAATCACGCACTTCCCAGTCGCGTTGGCCAACCCAATGAATGTTATTTTTAACCAGAATAGACATAGCAACCTCAATTAATTCAGCGTTGTTCAAAAAAGATATTTTGCTTATATCAAGATGCGTGCCATGTTTTTAATTTATTGAATTTAATGTGTTTTTTATTTTCCGATAAATCTGTTGATGTCAAAATGACAATGGTTAAAATAGTCGATATGACTATGTGGATTGTCAGAATGACTATGAGGCGACAATGAGTTTCTCCGTCGAGGCCCTGGCGAAAATCGCCATTGATTTACAAAGCGATCTCGGCCACGCCGACCGTTTTTCCCGACTGATTACCACCCTGCGGCAGATACTCGGCTGCGATGCTTCGGCGCTGCTGCGTTACGAAGCGCACCAGTTTGTGCCGCTGGCGATTGATGGCCTGGCCCAGGACGTGCTTGGCCGGCGCTTTGCCCTTGAAGGCCACCCGCGGCTGGAGGCGATTGCCCGCGCGGGGGACGTGGTGCGTTTCCCGGCGGATAGCAGCCTGCCGGACCCCTATGATGGGCTGATCCCCGGTCAGGAGAGCCTGAAGGTGCACGCCTGCGTCGGCCTGCCGCTGTTTGCCGGGCAAACCCTGATCGGCGCGCTGACCCTCGACGGCATGGATGCGGACCGTTTTGACAGCTTCAGCGACGAGGAGCTGCGCTTGATTGCCGCGCTGGTGGCCGGGGCGCTGAATAACGCGCTGCTGATCGCCCGGCTGGAGAGCCAAAACGTGCTGCCGGAGCAGGCTATCGTATATCCGCCAGCCGAACGTCAGGAGATCATTGGCCTGTCGGCGCCGATGCTGCAGCTGAAGAAGGAGATCGACATCGTCGCGGCTTCCGACTTAAACGTGCTGATTAGCGGCGAGACCGGGACCGGCAAAGAGCTGGTGGCGAAAGCGGTCCATCAGGGATCGCCGCGGGCGGTCAATCCGCTGGTGTACCTTAACTGCGCGGCCCTGCCGGAGAGCGTGGCGGAGAGCGAGCTGTTTGGTCACGTTAAAGGGGCGTTTACCGGGGCGATCAGCAACCGCAGCGGTAAATTTGAAATGGCGGACAACGGGACGCTGTTCCTCGATGAAATCGGCGAGCTGTCGCTGGCGCTGCAGGCCAAGCTGCTGCGGGTGCTGCAGTATGGCGATATTCAGCGCGTCGGCGACGATCGCAGCCTGCGGGTTGATGTGCGGGTGCTGGCGGCCACCAACCGCGACCTGCGTCAGGAGGTGGTGGAGGGGCGTTTTCGCGCCGATCTGTATCATCGTCTGAGCGTGTTTCCGCTATCGGTTCCGGCGCTGCGCGAGCGGGAAAATGACGTGGTGCTGCTGGCCGGCTATTTCTGCGAACAGTGCCGTTTGCGCATGGGGCTGGCGCAGGTGATTTTAAGCGAGGCGACGCGGGCCAGACTGCTGGCCTGGCCGTGGCCGGGCAACGTGCGCGAGCTGGAGCACGCGATTCATCGGGCGGTGGTGCTGGCGCGGGCGACGCAGGCGGGTAATGACATCGTGCTGGAGCCGCAGCATTTTCAGCTGGCCGGGGAAGCGCCTGCCTTGCCGGGCGTCAGCCCGCAGCCGGCGGCGGAAGCGGTGAGCCTGCGTGAGGCGACGGAGGCGTTCCAGCGCGAAGCGATAGCCAGCGCGCTGGCGGCTAACGGCCGCAGCTGGGCCGCCGCCGCCCGCGCGCTGGGGCTCGACGTCGCCAACCTGCACCGGCTGGCGAAGCGTCTGGGCCTTAAAGGATCCCGGCCTGATAAAAGTTCTGCAGGTTAATCGCGCCGACCAGCTGGCCGTTTTCATCCACCACCGGAGCGGCGCTGATTTTGTGCTTCATCAGGCGCTCTTTGGCTTCTATCGCGCGGCTTTCCGCCTGCAGGGTGACGCCGTTGCGGGTCATCGCCTGGCTGACGATATCCTGCAGGCTGCCGCCGCCCACCAGCCAGCGGCGCAGGTCGCCGTCGGTAAACACGCCCTGCACGTGATTGCGCTCATCGCAGACCGCCACCAGCCCCAGGCCGGTGCGGCTGAGTTCGAGCATCGCGTCCATCACGCTGGTGTCGACGTCTACGCGCGGCACGTCGCCGTCACGGCGCATCAGATGGTGAACCTTGTTCAGCAGCCGCGCGCCCAGCGCCCCAGCCGGGTGCGAACGGGCAAAATCTTCTTCGTTAAAGCCGCGGGCCTGCATCACCGCCATCGCCAGCGCGTCGCCGAGCATCAGGGTATTGACGGTGCTGGAGGTTGGGGCGAGGTGCATCGGGCAGGCTTCGCGTTCCACCGCGATATCGAGCACCGCTTTCGCCGCCAGCGCCAGCGGCGACGTGGATTTACCGGTCATCGCCAGCAGCGGAATCGACTTTTCCTCCAGGCGCGGGACGATAAGATCCAGCTCTTTGGCGCTGCCGGAGTAGGAGATAAACAGCATCACGTCGCGGCTGTCGAGCATCCCGAGATCGCCGTGCAGCGCTTCCGCCGGGTGGACGAAAAATGCCGGGGTGCCGGTACTGGCGAAGGTGGCGGCCAGCTTTTTACCAATATGGCCCGATTTGCCGATACCGGAGACCACCAGTTTGCCCTCGCAGTGGATGATGGTTTCCGCCGCGCGGATGAAGTCGTCGCCCAGGCGTTCAGGCAGGCGGCTCGCCTCCTGAAGCTCCAGCATTAGGGTCTGGCGTCCGGCTTCTAACAGAAAGTTACTCATGATGTTCTCCAGTAATAATGACTTCGATGCCTTTGTCTTCCAGCGCCTGCTTAAATTCCGGGCTGATATCGGCATCGGTAATCAGTTTGTCCACGCTCTCGAGGCCGCAGACGATATTGGGACTTTTACGGCCAAACTTTGACGAGTCGGCCATCAGGATAACTTCGCGGGCGGCATTGCACATCGCTTTGCTGACCGTATAAACCTCATTAAAGGTGGTGACGCCGGCGATTAAATCAATCCCGTCGGTGCCCATAAACAGGCGGTCGAAGCTGAATTGTTCGAAGGCGTTTTCCGCCAGCTGGCCGTGAAAAGAGGCCGATTTCTTGCGGAATGTGCCGCCCGGCATCAGGATGGTTTGCTCATTATCCAGTTCGGAGAGGGCGTTGACGATATGCAGGCTGTTGGTCATCACGGTGATGTTGTTGAAGCGGCTGAGCATCGGCACCATTTGCAGTACGGTGCTGCCGGCATCAAGAATGATCGAGTCGCCATCGTGAATAAAGCTGACCGCGGCTTCGGCAATCCGCTCTTTTTTATGGGTGTTGATCAGCGTTTTGTGGTCGATGGGCGGGTCGGCCTCGTCTTTATTTAACACCACGCCGCCGTAGGTGCGGATAACGGTACCGGCATTCTCAAGGATCACCAGATCCTTACGGATGGTCGTGCCGGTGGTGTCGAAGTGTTGCGCCAGCTCTTCGACCGAGCATTTGCCCTGCGATTGCAGGTGCTCGAGAATGGCTGCCTGGCGCTGACGTGGTTTCATAGGCGTTGTATCCTGCGTTTAAAGTTTCGAAATGATAATTTCGCAAGATATTAACGTTCACAACGAAATTATCCATGTTTCGGATTAAGCGCTAATGATAGTGCATTCTGACAGAGCGGATCATTGGGAAAGATCACATCAGGCTGCAATTCCTTAAGATGTTTGCCGTGGAGAGCGGGGATTTTTCGCGGCCTGGCGAAGACGGTGAGGCCTTTCATTAACAGCGTATCGCGGATGCGGTCGTCTTCGTCGACGGCGATGGCGACGACGGCCCGCGGCTTGAACCGCCCCGAGGAGCGGCCCACGCCGACGCGGCCCTGCTGGCACAGCCGATCGAACGCGCGATTGAACTGGCGGATTTGCCAGCCGCCAAAGGCAAGCTGGGTTATCCAGGCGATGGCGGCGACGGTGATGAGCGCGGTAACCATAAAATCTCCTTAAAGTGTGGGAAAATTCCCCCGGAGGCGGCGCGTTGCGCCTGTCCGGGCTACCAGAAAGCCGCATAATCGGTAGCCCGGACAGATGCGCAGCATCGCCTCCGGGAAAACAGTGCGCAACGTTTTAAAACATCACCTGCCCGCCGGTGACGTTAATGGACTGGCCGGTGCAGTAGGAAGCCTGCGGGCTGGCGTAAAACATCAACACGTTAAGTACGTCCTGGTAATCGCAGCCGCGCTTCAGCGGGACTTTGTCGATGTAATACTGCTCGACCTGCTCCTCCGGGATCCCCAGCTTGGTGGCGTACTGCGGCAGTAGCGACTGGAACATCGGCGACTTCAGCAGGTTACCCAGCATCAACGAATGGACGGTGATACCGTACTCCGCGAGATCTAATGCCAGAGACTGCGTCAGCCCCACGCCGCCAAATTTCGCCGCGCTGTAGCCGGAGTTGTGCTTGCTGCCCACTTTGCCGGATTTCGAGTTGATCTGGATGATGCGTCCTTTTATACCGTCGCGGATCATCAGCCGCGAAAACTCGCGGGCGCAAAGGAAGTAGCCCACCAGATTCACCTGCAGCGAGCGGTCGAAATCCCCCAGCGCGAAATCGCTGATAAACGCCGCTTTAGCGATCCCGGCGCTATAGACCAGCAGGTCGACGCGGGAAAAAATGTCGTCCACCCCGCGGGCGAGGGCGACGACGCTGGCTTCGCTGGTGGCGTCCGCGCCGAAGCCCCACGCCGTTCCTTCGCCATATTCCGCGTTAATCGACTGTGCGACGCGGGTCGCTTTATCGCTCTGAATATCGACCACCGCCACGCGATAGCCTTCTGCAGCAAGCCCGCGACACAGAAACTCCCCTAAGGTTTGTCCCCCACCAATGACAACAGCAACCTGATTCATACTTTTCTCCTTACAGCTTAAGCAACAAATTTCAGTACGCAGCCGGCGGCGATGCCTTCCGGCACCGGGCCCGCCACGTGTACGGTTCCGGGGAATTCCGCTTCGCGGTGACCGTCAAAGCGCAGCGTGATATGGCCCAGCTCGCGCAGGTTCTGCTCGGCGACGTCGCCGACGGCGGTGACCGGGTAGCGCAGCTCGCCAAGCTGGAGCTCAGCGCCCGGCACCAGCGCGCCGGAGAGCTCGCCGTGGTTGTGAATAAAGCAGTACTCTTCGATATCGGCCGGGGCGCCTTCGCGGAAGGTGATCAGCATCTGCTCGTCCAGCGCCATCGCCGCGCTGGCGCCGATATGGGTAATGGTGGTCTGGTAAATCACGGTCATCTTCAGGCACCTCTTATTGGTAAATAAATCCGGAAACGAACCAGGCGATCAGCACCGTTGGCGCGCCGGTCAGGAAGCGGCTCACCAGAACCGACGGTACGCCGACGCGCACGGTGTCCTGGCGCGCTTCCGCCAGCGACAGGCCAACCGGGATAAAATCGCAGGCGGCCTGGGCGTTGATGGCGAACAGCGCGGGCAGGGCGAGATGCGGCGGAATATTGCCAAGGCCAATCTGCACGCCAATCAGCACGCCGATAACCTGGGCGATGACCGCGCCGGGGCCGAGAAACGGCGACAGCAGCGGGAAGGAGCAGATCAGCGCCAGGGTGACGAGGCCCAGCGGATGGCTGGCGAGCGGCGCCAGACCGTGGGCAATCCAGTCGCCGATGCCGGAGGCCATGATGATGCCAATCAGCGCCGAGACGAAGGCCATAAACGGCAGAATGGTTTTTAGCACCGTATCGATGGTGTCGCGCCCGGCCTGGAACAGCACCGCCACGACGGAGCCCATTCCCATACCAACTTTGGCCAGCAGGCCGTCGCTCTGCTCGGTGATCTTTTTGCTGGTGTCATAGTCGCGGGCCGCCGGCTGGGCAGGCGCGGCCTGCGGGGCCGGGGAGTGCCCCTCTTCCAGGGCGAAAATGTTCTCCTCTTTGACGCCGGAAACGTAAATGTCTTCGACGATATACTGCGCCAGCGGACCCGATTTGCCGGTCGCGTGGATATTAATGGTCGGGATGCGGCGCTTCGGGTAGATACCGCAGCGCAGGGTGCCGCCGCAGTCGATAATCGCCACGCCGATTTCCGCTTCCGGCGGCTCGCCCTCTTTGAAGCCATCGACCGCCTGCCAGCCGGTGAGGCGGGCAATTTTATCGACGATCGCCGGGCGGGTGCCCGCGGTGATATAGACAATCTTTTTATCGGCAACGGCGTCGAGTTCGAGCGGGCCGCCCCAGCCGCCGGCGCCTTTTTCAATGCGAATACGGGTCATGATGTCGCTCCTGACAGATGCACTTTCTGCTCAAGCTGGATGGCCATTTTTTTCTCAAAAATCGACGTGGTCAGGTCGGTCACCCAGCCGCGGAAGAAGTTCGTCACCAGGCCCACCAGCAGATAGCTCACCGCCAGCGGCCCTAACGGCAGACCGAGGGTGGTGAGTCCATTGGCGATCCCCAGATAGACGAACAGTTCGCCGGGGTTGATGTGCGGAAACAGGCCGTTCATTGAGTGGCAGCTGTAGGAGGCCGCCGCGTAGTAGCTCGGTTTGTATTTCTCGGGCATAAAGCGCCCAAGGCTCAGGGTCATCGGGTTACAGAAAACGAAGGTGCCGATGCAGGGCAGCAGCAGGTAGCGGGAGATCGGATTACCGGCGCAGCGTTGCGCCAGCTTTTCGATCCGCTGCTGACCAATAAAGTTGATCAGCGCGTTCATGATCACCAGCAGACTGATCAGCAAAGGCAGGATCCCGGTGACCATACCGGTGAACACCTCGCCTCCCTTCTGAAACAGGCCGATAAACCATTCGGCGCCGTGGGTAACGACTTCAATCATTGTTCTCTCCTTCAGCGTGTTATTTTTCTTGCTAACTGGCAGCTGATTTTAATCATTTTAAAAGGTTTTAAATTGTTATATTGATCGCAAAATGAAAGATAAATATTTTATTTTGAAAGATTGTGGCTGAAGTGAGCGAAGGATCCGGCGGGGTGGGAGGAAAAAGAGCGATAAAAAAGAATTTACATTGCCGCCGCTTCCTTGTGAGCGGGCGCATGCTTTACCATAATTACCCCTTGCCGATTTGTTAAATGGATGTCCCATGTTGAAGCGTCGTTCCCTGGCTTTACTCCCCCTGTGCGTTCTCCTCGCTGCCTGCAGCAGCAAACCTCAAACTCCTGCTGAAAAGGAAATGGCGGGCGGTACGGGCGGTTTTTTACTCGAGCCGCAGCATAATGTGATGGAGATGAGCGGCGATTTCGCCAATAACCCGGCGGCGGAACAGTTCATTGATAAAATGGTGAGCAAGCACGGCTTCGACCGACAGCAGTTGCATCAAATCCTCTCCCAGGCCAAACGCCTGGATTACGTGCTGCGTCTGATGGACCGTCAGGCGCCCACCGGGCTGCCGCCGTCAGGGCCAAACGGCGCCTGGCTGCGCTACAAAAAGCAGTTTATTACCCCGGATAACGTGCAGAACGGCGTGGCGTTCTGGAACCAGTATCAGGATGCGCTCAACCGCGCGTACCAGGTATACGGCGTGCCGCCGGAGATTATCGTCGGGATTATTGGCGTCGAGACCCGCTGGGGCCGGGTGATGGGGAAAACCCGCATCCTTGATGCGCTGGCGACGCTGTCGTTTAACTATCCGCGCCGCGCCGAGTACTTCTCCAGCGAGCTGGAAACGTTCCTGCTGATGGCGCGCAGCGAACAGGACGACCCGCTCGATCTGAAAGGCTCCTTCGCCGGCGCGATGGGCTACGGTCAGTTTATGCCCTCTTCTTATAAGCAGTACGCCGTGGACTTTAACGGCGACGGGCATATCAACCTGTGGGATCCGGTCGATGCGATCGGCAGCGTGGCGAACTACTTCAAGCAGCACGGCTGGGTGAGCGGCGATCTCGTGGCGGTACAGGCGCTAGGCCAGGCGCCTGGGCTGAACAATGGGTTCAAAACCAAATACAGCGTCTCGCAGCTGGCGGCGGCAGGACTTACCCCGACTCAGCCGCTGGGTAACCATCAGCAGGCGAGCCTGCTGCGTCTGGACGTCGGCACTGGCTACCAGTACTGGTACGGCCTGCCGAACTTCTACACCATTACCCGCTATAACCACAGCACCCATTACGCGATGGCCGTCTGGCAGCTGGGTCTGGCGGTTTCTCAGGCCCGCATGCAGTAATCCCGCCTTCTGCGCTCCTCTCCGTCCGGAGAGGAGTCTGTAACATTTTGCAGCATTTCCTTTTGTTGACGCCAATTTACATTTCGCGCCTCTTTTAATATTGTTATGTTATAACGTTTTATTGAGGCGTAAACATTGACTTCCTTATTGATGACTTCAGGCATCGCCCGGTTGGGGATGGCCTGCGTGCTGCTGGCCGCTCTGTGGCTGGCAACCTGGTGGGCGGTATCGCTGCCATGATTGAGCTCGATCACCTGGTGGCGGGCTATGAGGGCCTGGCGATTACGCCGTCGCTTAGCGGCACGCTTGCAACGGGGAGTATGACCGCTATCGTCGGCCTGAACGGCTGCGGGAAATCGACGCTGTTAAAGACGCTGGCCGGGTTTATTCCGCCGGTCAGCGGCCGCCTGAACTGGCGCGAGGGACGGCCGGTTATCGGCTGGCTGGCGCAGCGGCACGCGCTGGAGTCGCAGTTTCCGCTCACGGTGCAGGATGTCGTCAGCCAGGGCGCCTGGCCGCGCGTATCGCTGCTGCGTGGGCTCGGCGGAGAGGTGCGTCAGCGCATCGTAGCAGCCATAGAGCGGGTGGGGCTGTTAACGCTGGCGAAAACGCCGATTGAGGAGCTCTCCGGCGGCCAGTTTCAGCGCATGCTCTTCGCACGGGTGATGGTGCAGCGCGCGCCGCTGGTGATGCTCGACGAACCGTTTACCGGCATCGATGAAGCCACCTGCCGCGAGCTGATGGCGCTGATCCTGGAAATGTATCAGCAGGGGCAGACGATTCTGGCGGTGCTGCACGATAACCAGCGGGTCGCCGACTATTTCCCGGAAACGATGCTGCTGACGCCGCAGCGCGCCCGCTGGGGCAGTACGCCTGATGTGCTTCCCGCCTTTCACGGCGCGAGGCTGGCATGATCTGGCATACGTTCATTCAGCCCTTTATCGAATTTGGCTTTATGCGCCGCGCGCTGCTGGTGTGCCTGGCGTTGTCCCTGAGCACCACCATGCTCGGCGTCTTCTTACTTTTACGCCGCATGAGCCTGATGGGCGATGCGCTCTCGCATGCAATTTTGCCCGGCGTGGCCGCGGGCTATCTGCTCAACGGGATGTCGCTGCTGGCGATGACCGTCGGCGGTTTTATCGCCGGCATCGCGGTCGCGCTGGTGGCGGGGTGGGTCAGCCGACGCACGCCTTTAAAAGAGGATGCCAGCTTTGCCGGATTTTATCTCGGCTCCCTGGCGCTGGGCGTCACGCTGGTCTCGCTACGCGGCTCTAACGTCGACCTGCTGCATCTGCTGTTCGGCTCGATTCTGGCGGTGGACAGCGATTCGGCGGTGTTTGTGAGCGGCGTCGCCAGCCTGACGCTGATCGGCATCGCCCTGTTTTATCGCGGCCTGGTCAGCGAAGCCTTCGACAGCGTCTGGCTTCAGGTAAACGCGCGAAGATTGCCTGCGCTGCTGCACGGCCTGTTTCTCGCCCTGCTGGTGCTCAATCTGGTGGCCGGGTTTCAGGTGCTCGGCACACTGATGGCGGTGGGAGTCATGATGCTGCCCGCGATCGCGGCTCGCTGCTGGGCGCGGACGCTGCCGGGCATTCTGCTGCTGGCGGCGCTCATCGGCGGCTTTTGCGCATGGATGGGGCTGAGCCTGTCGTGGGCGGCAAACCTGCCAGCCGGGCCCGCTATTGTGCTGACCGCCAGCGGTATCTTTTTTATATCGGTGTTTTTTGGCACGCGCAGCCGGCTGGTTGTCGGCTGGCGTAAATTAATGGGGTAAGGAACATGATGAAACGTACCGGGATATGGCTGGCGCTGGCATTGGGTCTGGCATCGCACGGGGTGATGGCGAAAACGCTAAACGTGGTGAGTAGTTTTTCCGTATTAGGCGATATGGCGCAGCAGATTGGCGGCGAACATGTGCATGTAGATACGCTGGTGGGGCCGGACGGCGACCCGCACACCTTTGAACCCTCGCCGAAAGACAGCGCGCTGCTGAGCAAAGCCGATGTGGTGGTGGTGAACGGCCTGGGACTGGAAGGCTGGCTGGACAGGCTGATTAAGGCATCGGGGTTTAAAGGCGAGCTGGTGGTGGCTTCCGGCGGCGTAAAAACCCATACGCTGGAAGAAGATGGCGCAACGGTAACCGATCCGCACGCGTGGAACAGCGCCGCGAACGGTGCGCTGTATGCGCAGAATATCCTCAACGGCCTGGTGAAAGCCGACCCGGAGGATAAGTCGGCGCTGGAGGCCTCCGGTCAGCGCTATATCAGCCAGCTCAATGAGATCGATCGCTGGGCAAAAGATCGGTTCAGCGCCATTCCGCAGGCAAAGCGTAAGGTGCTGACCAGCCATGACGCGTTCGGCTATTTTGGCCGCGCTTATGGCGTGACCTTCCTCGCGCCGCAGGGATTGTCTTCGGAAAGTGAAGCCAGCGCGGCGCAGGTGGCGGCCTTAATCAAGCAAATTAAAGCCGACGATGTGCATACCTGGTTTATGGAAAATCAGCTTGATCCAAGACTGGTTAAACAGATTGCCAGCGCAACGGGCGCGCAGCCGGGAGGAGAGCTCTACCCTGAAGCGCTCTCTAAACCGGGCGGCGTGGCGGACAGCTACGTGAAAATGCTGCGCCACAACGTGGAGCTGATTGCGGCGAGTATGAAATAAATGAAGCCGGCCCGCCGCGGGCCGGTTAACTGACCTTATTATTCTGCAAGTATCTGTTTGAATTTTTTTAATTAATGTCAATCCACAGACAATACAGCTCACCCCCAGCAGGATCTGTACGCCTTGGTACAGCGAGTTAAATGAGCGGGTAAACATAGGCAGTAGCGCGGTAAACAGTGACACGACGCCGCAGATAAACAGACGCAGGCGTATTCACGTTCTGCTCGGAGGTCATCGCTGCTTTGGCCATTCCTGGTAACCTCGTATTTCACTCTTCCTTATACGTGCGATGAATTGTATACCGGCGCCCCCTGGCGGCTATCCGAAAATACGCCGTCGGGCGCGGTCGATGTTTTTCGGAAGCCGACTCGTAAATTCGTTACCTCATCCCCATATCTCTGCTGAAAGTGCTATCTTTGATGGCCTGGTTGTACAGCTTACGTGGGGCGACGAATGACAGATTCCGAATTAATGCAGCTGAGCGAGCAGGTGGGGCAGGCGCTGAAAGCGCGCGGCGCGACGGTGACCACGGCGGAGTCCTGCACCGGCGGCTGGGTCGCCAAAACCCTTACCGATATCGCCGGTAGTTCGGCATGGTTTGAGCGCGGTTTTGTGACCTACAGCAATGAAGCGAAATCGCAGATGATTGGCGTCAGCGAAGCGACGCTGCTTGAGCATGGCGCGGTGAGTGAACCGGTGGTCGTGGAGATGGCGATTGGCGCCCTGCGCGCGGCCCGCGCGGACTATGCGATTTCGGTCAGCGGCATTGCCGGACCGGATGGCGGCAGCGCGGAAAAGCCGGTGGGAACCGTCTGGTTTGGCGTCGCCAGCGCCAGCGGACAGGGCGTGACCCGGCGCGAATGCTTCGCTGGAGACCGCGAGTCGGTACGCCGCCAGGCCACGGCCTATGCGCTAAATCTCCTCTGGCAACAATTTCTACAAAATACTTGATACTGTATGACTATACAGTATAATTGCTTCAACAGAACAGAATTCACTACCCGGTTACACCCGGCATGAGAGGAGTAATAATGGCTATCGACGAAAACAAACAGAAAGCGTTGGCGGCAGCACTGGGCCAGATCGAAAAACAATTCGGTAAAGGCTCCATCATGCGCCTGGGTGAAGACCGTTCCATGGATGTGGAAACTATCTCCACCGGCTCGCTTTCCCTTGATATCGCCCTGGGCGCAGGCGGCCTGCCGATGGGCCGTATCGTCGAGATCTACGGACCTGAATCTTCCGGTAAAACCACGCTGACGCTGCAGGTTATCGCCGCCGCGCAGCGCGAAGGTAAAACCTGTGCGTTTATCGATGCGGAACACGCGCTGGACCCGGTTTACGCACGCAAGCTGGGCGTCGATATCGACAACCTGCTGTGCTCCCAGCCGGATACCGGCGAACAGGCTCTGGAAATCTGTGACGCGCTGGCGCGTTCCGGCGCGGTAGACGTTATCGTCGTCGACTCCGTTGCGGCGCTGACGCCGAAAGCGGAAATCGAAGGCGAAATCGGCGACTCTCATATGGGCCTCGCGGCGCGTATGATGAGCCAGGCGATGCGTAAACTGGCGGGCAACCTGAAGCAGTCCAACACGCTGCTGATCTTCATCAACCAGATTCGTATGAAAATTGGCGTGATGTTCGGTAACCCGGAAACCACCACCGGCGGTAACGCGCTGAAGTTCTACGCCTCCGTGCGTCTGGACATCCGTCGTATCGGCGCGGTGAAAGAGGGCGACAACGTCGTCGGCAGCGAAACCCGCGTTAAAGTGGTGAAAAACAAAATCGCCGCGCCGTTTAAACAGGCTGAATTCCAGATCCTCTACGGTGAAGGTATTAACTTCTACGGCGAGCTGGTCGATCTCGGCGTGAAAGAGAAGCTGATCGAGAAAGCCGGCGCCTGGTACAGCTACAGCGGCGATAAAATTGGTCAGGGTAAAGCGAACGCAATCTCCTGGCTGAAAGAGAACCCGGCTGCGGCAAAAGAGATTGAGAAGAAAGTTCGTGAACTGCTGCTGAGCAATCAGGACGCCACGCCGGACTTCGCGGTTGATGGCAACAGCGAAGCGGAAACCGAACAGGATTTCTGATATCGTCTGAACAGACTAACAAGGGGCCGCTTACGCGGCCCTTTTGCTTTTTTGATTAGCGAGGCTGCCCGTGACTGAAACTTCATCCCGCCGCTCTGACTACGCCAGGCTGCTGGATCGCGCGATTCGCATTCTGGCAATGCGCGACCACAGCGAACAGGAGCTAAGGAGCAAACTGGCCGCGCCGGTTATGAGTAAAAACGGCCCGGAAGCGTTAAACGTGACGCCGGAAGAGGTCGATAACGTCGTTGAATGGTGTATTGAGAACCGCTATCTGGACGACGAACGCTTTGTTCGTCAGTTTATTGCCAGCCGCAGCCGCAAGGGATACGGCCCGGCGCGCGTCCGCCAGGAGCTAAAGCAGAAGGGGATTTCCCGCGAGACGATAGAGGCAGCCATGCGCGAGTGCGAAATCGACTGGGCGCAGCTTGCCAAAGAGCAGGCGCAGCGAAAATATGGCGAACCCCTGCCCACCGTATTTGCCGAAAAAGTCAAAATTCAGCGCTTTTTGCTCTATCGCGGTTATCTGATGGAAGATATTCAGGAAATCTGGCGAAATTTTGCAGATTGACCCATCCGGGATTTTACTTCCCCGTGAAGAAAACTTATCTTATTCCCACTTTATTTTCGTGAGTAGCCTGCCGGTCAATACTGGGTAGTGGCTGCCAGCGACATTTCGTTAGCTTGATTTCAGGATAATTATGAGCAAGAGCACCGCTGAGATCCGTCAGGCGTTTCTCGACTTTTTCCATAGTAAAGGACATCAGGTAGTTGCGAGCAGCTCCCTGGTGCCGCATAACGACCCGACCCTGCTGTTTACCAACGCCGGGATGAACCAGTTCAAGGATGTCTTCCTTGGTCTCGACAAACGTAATTATTCGCGCGCGACCACCGCGCAGCGTTGCGTTCGTGCGGGTGGTAAACACAACGATCTGGAAAACGTCGGCTACACCGCGCGTCACCACACCTTCTTTGAAATGCTGGGCAACTTTAGCTTCGGCGATTATTTCAAACAGGACGCCATCAAATACGCATGGGAACTGCTGACCGGTGAAAGCTGGTTCGCCCTGCCGAAAGAAAAACTGTGGGTGACCGTTTACGAAACCGACGATGAAGCGTTCGATATCTGGGCAAATGAAGTTGGCGTACCGCGCGAGCGTATTATCCGCATCGGCGACAACAAAGGCGCGCCGTTTGCTTCCGATAACTTCTGGCAGATGGGCGACACCGGGCCGTGCGGCCCCTGCACCGAAATCTTCTTCGACCATGGCGACCATATCTGGGGCGGCCCTCCGGGAACGCCGGAAGAAGACGGCGATCGCTATATTGAGATCTGGAATATCGTCTTCATGCAGTTCAACCGTCAGGCTGACGGAACCATGGAGCCGCTGCCGAAGCCGTCCGTAGATACCGGTATGGGCCTCGAGCGTATTGCCGCCGTGCTGCAGCACGTCAACTCCAACTACGATATCGATCTGTTCCGCGATCTGATTAAGAGCGTGGCGAAGGTTACCGGCGCGACCGATCTCTCTAACAAGTCGCTGCGCGTTATCGCTGACCACATTCGTTCCTGCGCGTTCCTGATAGCCGATGGCGTTATCCCGTCGAATGAAAACCGCGGCTACGTGCTGCGCCGCATCATTCGCCGCGCAATTCGCCATGGCAATATGCTGGGCGCGAAGGAGACCTTCTTCTGGAAACTGGTTGCCCCGCTGATTGACGTGATGGGTTCCGCCGGCGAAGAGCTGAAACAGCAGCAGGCTCAGGTTGAGCAGGTGCTGAAGACCGAAGAAGAGCAGTTTGCCCGTACTCTGGAGCGCGGACTGGCGCTGCTGGATGAAGAGCTGGCTAAACTGCAGGGCGACACGCTGGACGGCGAAACCGCTTTCCGCCTGTACGATACCTACGGCTTCCCGGTTGACCTGACCGCGGACGTTTGCCGCGAGCGCAACATCAAAGTTGATGAAGCGGGTTTTGAAGCGGCAATGGAAGAGCAGCGCCGTCGCGCGCGCGAATCCAGCGGCTTTGGCGCGGACTACAATGCGATGATCCGCGTCGACGGCGTCTCTGAGTTTAAGGGCTATGACAGCCTGGAGCTGAACGGCAAAGTCACCGCGCTGTTTATCGATGGCAAAGCGGTTGATGCGGTTAACGCGGGCCAGGAAGCGGTGGTCATTCTCGATCAGACGCCGTTCTACGCGGAATCTGGCGGCCAGGTGGGCGACAAAGGCGAACTTAAGGGCGCCGGTTTTTCCTTCCAGGTCAACGACGCGCAGAAATACGGTCAGGCCATTGGTCATATCGGTAAAGTCACCGGCGGCTCGCTGAAAGTCGGCGACGCCGTGCAGGCCGATGTTGATGAGGCTCGCCGTCAGCGCATCCGCCTCAACCACTCCGCAACGCACCTGATGCACGCGGCGCTGCGCCAGGTTCTTGGTACGCACGTTGCGCAGAAGGGTTCTCTGGTTAACGACAAAGCGCTGCGCTTTGACTTCTCGCATTTTGAAGCGATGAAGCCGGAGGAGATCCGCGCGGTAGAAGATCTGGTGAACGCGCAAATTCGCCGCAACCTGCCGATCGAAACCAATATCATGGATATTGACGCTGCGCGTGAATCCGGCGCGATGGCGCTGTTTGGCGAGAAGTATGACGATCGCGTTCGCGTGCTGAGCATGGGTGATTTCTCCACCGAGCTGTGCGGCGGTACGCACGCCTCGCGCACCGGTGATATCGGCCTGTTCCGCATTACCTCTGAATCCGGCACCGCCGCGGGCGTGCGCCGTATCGAAGCGGTCACCGGCGAAGGTGCGATGGCGATGCTGCATGCGCAAAGCGATCAGCTGAGCGATATCGCGCAGCTGCTGAAAGGGGACACCCACAGCCTCGGCGACAAAGTACGTGCCGCGTTAGAACGCAGCCGTCAGCTGGAAAAAGAGCTGCAGCAGTTGAAAGAGCAGGCTGCTGTGCAGGAGAGCGCAAATCTCTCCAGCAAAGCGGAAGAGATTAACGGCGTTAAGCTGCTGGTCAGCGAACTGGCTGGCGTTGAGCCGAAAATGCTGCGTACTATGGTTGACGATCTGAAAAATCAGCTGGGTTCAACGGTTGTTGTGTTGGCCACGGTCGCAGAGGGTAAGGTTTCTCTGATTGCAGGTGTGTCTAAGGATGTGACAGACCGCGTGAAGGCAGGGGAACTGATTGGTATGGTCGCCCAGCAGGTGGGCGGTAAAGGGGGCGGTCGTCCGGATATGGCGCAAGCCGGCGGTACCGATGCGTCTGCTCTCCCTGCTGCGTTGGCCAGTGTGAAAGGCTGGGTAAGCGCAAAACTGTAATAACTATAATTGCATAGATGCTGTGATTCTCGGATTACAGCATCTTGCGCGAGAAGCACTGATAACGATAAAGTCGGGTTGAAGTTGTGTATATCGGCTAAACTTAGGTTTAACAGAATGTGATGCCGTGACTGCTTACACCGTAGGGTGTTTGTCATCGCTTACTTTTTGGCGTTATATGATGGATAATGCCGGGATACGAGAGACCCGACTCTTTTAATCTTTCAAGGAGCAAAGAATGCTGATTCTGACTCGTCGAGTTGGTGAGACCCTCATGATTGGAGATGAGGTCACTGTGACAGTTTTAGGGGTGAAGGGTAACCAGGTACGTATTGGCGTTAATGCCCCTAAAGAAGTCTCCGTGCATCGTGAAGAGATCTACCAGCGTATCCAGGCTGAAAAATCCCAGCAGTCCAGTTACTAAGGTTTTCGCGCCTCGCTATTCGGTGAGGCGCCTCCTTCCATCCCCCGTTTTTGCCACTTTTCCTCTCCGATAGCCCCTCTTTTTTGTCTCTTTCTCCTCGTCCGCGACAATTATCTTTTGTGTTAGCAGCGGCGTAATCGCCAATTTCTTGTTGATAAAATACTCTTTTTGCCGTTTTCACAGGCTAATTGCGCGGGAAGTGTGCAAACGAAAAAAAGGTCTCGAAAAAAGGTTTGACTTATAAGTACCAGAAAGTAATATGTGCGCCATCGCAGCGACGAAGAGCAGAAACAAGTTCTTCGAAGCACTCGTAAGAGGCGTGTGGTGAGGTGGCCGAGAGGCTGAAGGCGCTCCCCTGCTAAGGGAGTATGCGGTCAAAAGCTGCATCCGGGGTTCGAATCCCCGCCTCACCGCCATTTTGCATCCGTAGCTCAGCTGGATAGAGTACTCGGCTACGAACCGAGCGGTCGGAGGTTCGAATCCTCCCGGATGCACCATCTTACTTGATACGGCTTTAGCAGCAGTATCAAAATCTGCAGTAAAGTAAGTTTCCCGATGCATCCGTAGCTCAGCTGGATAGAGTACTCGGCTACGAACCGAGCGGTCGGAGGTTCGAATCCTCCCGGATGCACCATATTCTCCGTACCTTCAGCAACGAAGATGTGGATGAGGTGGCGGTATTAGCCGCAAGCACCAGGGAGGATAACGTTGCTTTAGCAACGGCCCGAAGGGCGAGCCGCAAGGCGAGTCATCCTCCCGGATGCACCATCTCTTACTTGATACGGCTTTAGTAGCGGTATCAATATCGGCAGTAAAGCAAGTTTCCCGATGCATCCGTAGCTCAGCTGGATAGAGTACTCGGCTACGAACCGAGCGGTCGGAGGTTCGAATCCTCCCGGATGCACCATATTCTCCGAGATAGCAGCCACGCTGTTGTTTCATGGTCTGCGAGATAATCGCCAGCACCGGGGAGGATAACGTTGCTTCAGCAACGGCCCGAAGGGCGAACCGAGTGAGTCATCCTCCCGGATGCACCATCTCTTACTTGATACGGCTTCAGCAGCGGTATCAATATCGGCAGTAAAGCAAGTTTCCCGATGCATCCGTAGCTCAGCTGGATAGAGTACTCGGCTACGAACCGAGCGGTCGGAGGTTCGAATCCTCCCGGATGCACCATCTTCTCCGAGATAGCAGCCACGCTGTTGTTTCATGGTCTGCGAGATAATCTCCAGCCACTCTCTTTGTCTCAAAACCTCTTAAACGCAATAATTCACCTTGTCCTTCAGCACTTTTTTCATTGGCAACTCCCTCTTTCCACTATAATTTATTCCTGTTAACCGACCTGATCCTGGGTGGGATAAGTGCAAGGAGAGAAATCCATGAAATGGTTCAAAGCAATATCTGCGTGTTGCGCGACGCTTCTGGTCGCCGCCACGCTTGCGGGCTGCGCAGGTTCGTCCACAAAGGAAAGTACCGGTGGGTATATTGACGATACCGTCGTGACCACCAAAGTCAAAACCGCGCTCTTCAATGACAAAGAGATTAAGTCTTCGGAAATTAGCGTCCAGACCTTTAAAGGTCGTGTACAGCTCAGCGGCTTTGTCTCATCCGCCGATAGCGCTAAACGAGCGGTAGAAGTGACGCGAAAAGTGCAGGGCGTTCGTATGGTTGAGAACGATTTAAGAATCAAATAAACGCACCACACTGCATCTGTATCAACAAGGGCGCCATCGAGTGCCCTTGTTGCATCTACCGCTGGCAGCGACAAAGCAGACCTTTTGCGTTACAGTAACTCCTCCTTAACCGGTTGGTGAGAAGACGATGTACGAACGTTACGCAGGACTGATTTTTGATATGGATGGCACGATCCTCGATACCGAGCCGACGCATCGTAAGGCATGGAACGAGGTTCTGGGACGTTACGGTATGCGTTTTGATATGCAGGCCATGGTCGCGCTTAACGGTTCTCCTACCTGGCGGATCGCTCAGGCCATTATCGAATTAAATCAGGCTGATTTAGATCCTCACTCTCTGGCGCAGGAAAAAACGGACGCCGTGAAAGCGATGCTGCTTGATAGCGTCCGCCCCTTACCGCTGATTGAGGTGGTTAAGGAGTGGCACGGTCGTCGTCCGATGTCGGTCGGTACCGGCAGCGAGAGCGCCGTTGCTGAAGCGCTGCTGGCCCATCTGGGCCTGCGTCACTACTTCTCGGCGGTAGTTGCCGCCGATCATGTCGCCAACCATAAACCCGCGCCTGATACTTTCTTACTCTGCGCTGAGCGCATGGGCGTTGCGGCGGAGAAATGCGTGGTCTTTGAAGATGCGGACTTTGGTCTGCAGGCGGCGAAGCGCGCCGGAATGGATGCCGTGGACGTGCGGTTGCTGTGAGCGACTCGCTGTCGCTGATATCGCTGTTTGCCAGCAGCTTTTTGAGCGCCACGCTGCTTCCCGGCAATTCGGAAGTGGTGTTGATTGCCATGCTGCTGGCGGGGGTGAGCCAGCCCTGGTTACTGGTTTTAATAGCAATAATCGGTAATAGCCTTGGAGGGGTAACTAACGTTATTCTGGGGCGCCTGTTTCCGCTGCGCAAAACATCGCGCTGGCAGGAGAAGGCGTCCGGCTGGCTGAGGCGCTACGGCGCGGCCGCGCTATTATTAAGCTGGGCGCCTGTTATAGGCGATTTGCTGTGTTTACTGGCGGGATGGATGCGCATTTCCTGGGGACCAGTGCTCTTTTTTTTATGCCTTGGCAAAGCAATACGCTATATCGTCGTTGCGGCGATAACGCTTCAGGGCATGACGTGGTGGCACTAATTGGACTGATTGTTCAACCATTACAATTATGCTAATTCAAACGATTTCGACAGGCGGGAGGTCAAATTGATCCCGGACGTATCACAGGCGCTGGCCTGGCTGGAAAAAAATCCGCAGGCGCTGCAGGGTATTCAACGTGGTCTTGAGCGCGAAACGCTGCGCGTCAATGCTGACGGCACGCTGGCCACTACCGGTCATCCGCAGGCACTGGGTTCAGCGCTGACTCATAAATGGATTACCACCGATTTTGCCGAAGCTTTGCTGGAATTTATTACGCCGGTTGATGGTGATATCCAGCATATGCTCACCTTTATGCGCGATGTTCATCGCTATACCGCACGTCATATTGGCGACGAGCGCATGTGGCCGCTGAGCATGCCTTGCTATATCGCGCCCGGCCAGGATATTGAACTGGCGCAGTACGGTACCTCTAATATTGGCCGCCTGAAAACGCTGTATCGCGAAGGGCTGAAAAATCGCTACGGCGCGCTGATGCAAACTATCTCCGGCGTGCACTATAACTTCTCGCTGCCGATGGCTTTCTGGCAGGCTAAGTGCGGCGTGGAGGATGCCGAAAGCGGTAAAGAAGCGATCTCAGCGGGCTATTTCCGCTCCATTCGCAACTACTACCGTTTTGGTTGGGTGATCCCATACCTGTTCGGCGCTTCCCCGGCGATCTGCTCGTCGTTCCTGCAGGGCAAACCGACGTCGCTGCCTTTTCAGGAAGCCAGCAACGGCATGTACTACCTGCCTTACGCGACCTCGTTGCGTCTGAGCGATCTGGGCTATACCAATAAATCGCAAAGCAATCTCGGAATTACGTTTAACGATCTCTACGAGTATGTGTCAGGATTGAAGCGGGCGATTAAAACGCCTTCCGAAGAGTATGAAAATATCGGGCTGGAGAAAGACGGGAAGCGTCTGCAAATCAACAGCAACGTGCTGCAGATCGAAAACGAGCTGTACGCGCCGATTCGCCCGAAACGCGTGACCCGCAGCGGCGAAACGCCTTCCGACGCGCTGCTGCGCGGCGGTATTGAATACATTGAAGTGCGCTCCCTGGATATCAATCCGTTCTCACCGATTGGCGTTGACGAGCAGCAGGTGCGTTTCCTCGATCTGTTTATGGTCTGGTGCGTGCTGGCTGATGCGCCGGAGATGAGCAGCGACGAGCTGCTGTGCACGCGCACCAACTGGAATCGGGTGATTCTGGAAGGCCGTAAGCCGGGCCTGACGCTGGGTATTGGCTGCGAAACCGCGCAGTTCCCGCTGGCTCAGGTCGGTAAAGATCTGTTCCGCGATTTACGCCGCGTGGCGCAAACGCTGGATAGCATCCACGGATGCCAGGCCTATCAGCAGGCCTGCGATGAGCTGGTCGCCTGCTTCGACAATCCCGAATTAACCTTCTCGGCGCGCATTCTGCGTTCTATGCTTGAAGAGGGGATTGGCGGTACCGGCAGAGAGCTGGCCGATCGCTATCGGACGATGCTGCGCGAAGAGCCGCTGGAAATTTTAAGCGAGGCGGATTTTGTTGCCGAGCGTGAAGCATCGCTACAGCGTCAGGAGAAGGTGGAAGCGGCGGATAGCGAGCCGTTTGAAGCGCTGCTGGCAAGGCACGCGTAGCTTTCCGGGCCGTAAAAAAGAAAACGGCCACATCACTGTGGCCAAACTTTCATCTCTGATTCAGGGATGATGATGATAATAAATGCGCGTCTTTCATATACTCAGACTCGCTGCCTCAAAAAGAGTTCATTTTATTTTTAAAAAAATCACTATCGGAGGTGAAGAATGCCGTTGTTAGATAGTTTCACAGTCGACCATACCCGAATGGAAGCGCCTGCGGTGCGTGTCGCGAAGAAAATGAACACGCCTCACGGCGATGAAATCACCGTTTTCGATCTGCGATTCTGCGTGCCAAACCAGGAAGTGATGCCGGAAAGAGGCATTCATACCCTCGAGCACCTGTTTGCCGGCTTCATGCGCGATCACCTGAACGGCAATGGTGTGGAAATTATCGATATCTCTCCGATGGGTTGCCGCACCGGGTTTTATATGAGCCTGATCGGTACGCCGGACGAGCAGCGCGTCGCGGATGCCTGGAAAGCGGCGATGGCCGACGTGCTGAAGGTGAAAGATCAGAACCAGATCCCGGAGCTGAACGTTTACCAGTGCGGAACCTACACCATGCACTCGCTGGAAGAAGCTCAGGAAATCGCTCGCCATATCATCGAGCGCGATGTCCGCGTCAATAGCAACGATGAGCTGGCGCTGCCGAAAGAAAAACTGCAAGAACTGCACATCTAGTGCTTCTGCCACGGCCCGGCGAACCCCGTCGGGCCGCTATTCCCTGACGCCGCGGCGATGTCGACGACTTTAACCTTCAATTTTCAACACCGTTCGCTGGTGCCTTTTGCCCATGATTACGCTCATGGCGATAGCGAACCCTGGCATCAGCACGATTGCGCCCAACTGCTGCATATTCTCAGCGGCGTGGTGCGGGTGGAAACTGCGCATGGCTACTGGGTCGTGCCGCCGGGGCGAGGCGTCTGGCTGCCCGCCGGTACCCCGCACACCCTACGGGTTACCGGCGCTGCGGCTGCGCGAACCCTGTTTATCGATCCCCTCGCGCGCGCCGATCTTCCCGCTGCCTGCCAGATAGTGCAGGTGACTCCGCTGCTGCGTGAACTGATTGTCGCGTCGCTGACGCTGGCGGAATCCTACGCGCCGGGCAGCCGCGATGAACGCATCTACGAACTGATCCTTGATGAAATTCGCGTCATGGCGGTGCTGCCGTTTGGCCTGCCGGAGCCGCAAAGCGAAGCGCTGCGCCGTTTATGCCAGAAGGTAAGAGAAGCGCCCGGCGACTCGTGGAGCAGCGCCGAGGCGGCGAAAGAGAGCAGCATGAGCGAGCGCACGCTGAATCGTCATTTTCAGCAGCAGACCACGCTCACCTGGAGTGAATGGGTGCGCCGGGCGAAGCTGATGGAAGCGCTGGTTCGCCTGGCGCAGGGGCAGTCGGTACTGCGGGTGGCGCTGGATCTCGGCTACGGTAGCCACAGCGCTTTTAGCGCTATGTTTCGCCGGGTAACAGGCGTCGCCCCCAGCGACTACTTCCGTTCGCCGGAGTAATGGCCTGCGCTCATCGCATTGCACAGCGCCTGCAGCGAGGCGCGCGCCACGTCGTTATCAATTCCCACCCCCCAGCGGCTGTCGCCATTCGGGAAGACGCAGCGAATATAGGCGACTGAACGGCTGTCGCTACGTTCGCCGAGGGTATGCTCGTGATAATCCTTAATCACGATGTTTTGCTTTAACAGGCCGCTCAGCCCGCTGGCGGCTGCGGACAGCAGGCCGTTGCCGCGGCTCTGCAAACGTCGCGTTTCGCCGGCGATGCGCAGGGAAGCCTGCAGAGAAAGCTGGCCGTCCTGCTGGCTATCGCTTTGGTAATCCAGCAGCGCCAGCGGCGGCTGGGGGACCAGCCCGTAGCGTGCGCGAAACAGTTGCCACAGCGCGTTGTGGGTCATCTCCTTACCATGCGTATCGGTTTCGCGCTGGACGTGCAGGCTAAAATCCTGCTGCAGCGCGCGCGGCAGCTTCAGGCCATGATTCTGTTCAATCAGCCACGCGCTGCCGCTTTTGCCGGACTGGCTGTTAACGCGGATCACCGCCTCGTAGCTACAGCCGATATCCTGCGGGTCGATAGGCAGGTAGGGCATTTCCCAGCGATCGCCGGGCCGGCGGGCGTCGAACCCTTTTTTGATCGCATCCTGATGCGAGCCGGAAAAGGCGGTATAGGCCAGGCTTCCCGCCCACGGGTGGCGCGGATGAACCGGGATCTGGTTGCAGCTTTCGACGATTTCGACCACCCGGTTCATCTCAGCGAACCTGAGCCGGGGATCGACGCCCTGGCTGTAGAGATTCATCGCCAGCGTCACCAGACAGACGTTACCGGTGCGCTCGCCGTTGCCGAACAGGCAGCCTTCGACGCGGTCGGCGCCAGCCATCACCGCCAGCTCCGCGCTGGCGACGCCGGTTCCCCGGTCGTTATGCGGATGAACGCTAATGCACACATCGGCGCGGCGCGAGAAGTGACGACAAAAATACTCAATTTGATCGGCATAAACGTTAGGCGTGTTCACTTCTACCGTCGCGGGCAGGTTGATAATCATCGGCCGTTCGGCGCAGGGCTGCCAGATTTCCGCCACCGCTTCGCAAATCTCCAGCGCGAATTCCGGCTCGGTAAAACAAAAAGTTTCCGGGGAGTACTCGTATTGCCAGCGGGTCTGCGGCTGCTGTTCGCACCGTTGGCGGATAAGCCGGGTAGCGCGGGTCGCCAGCTCGACGACCTGCGCTTTGTTCATTCCAAAAACCCGCTCGCGGAACAGCGGAGCGGTGGCGTTATAGAGGTGAACGGTGGCGCGGTGGGCGTCGCGCAGCGATTCGAAGGTCCTGAGGATTAAATCTTCCCGCGCCTGGGTCAGCACCTGAATCGTCACGTCCTGCGGGATGCGCCGTTCTTCAATAAGTTGACGCACAAAGTTGAAATCGGTTTGCGAAGCCGAGGGAAAGGCCACCTCGATCTCTTTAAATCCGCACTCTAGCAGCAAGTCCCAGAACTGCAGTTTGCGCGCGCTGTCCATCGGCTCGGCCAGCGCCTGGTTGCCGTCGCGCAGGTCGGTGGAGAGCCAGCGCGGGGCACGGGTAATTTGCTGCTCCGGCCAGCGGCGGTCGGGCAGGGCAATCGGCGGATAGGGACGGTATTTTTCACCAGGTTGAGTCAGCATGATTTTCTCCTTCTAAGCGAGTCTTTATCGTGCATGACAAGGCGAAAAGGCATCTCCAGCGAACTGGACATAAACTAGCGCAAACTGGACAACCTGCGCGGCGGCCATAAAAAAGGGATCCGCAGATCCCTTCAGGTCAAACCTTAGTGCGCGCCGCCACCGCCGCCGCCGGCGCTGAACGGCGGTCTGGCAAACCACACCAGCCCGAGCAGAAGGATAAATATCGCCGCCGAGAACCAGAAAATTTCGTTGGCGGAGATAATCAGCCCCTGGTTGGTTATCTGCTGCGCGATCCAGCCGGACGCCTGCTGCTGCGTCATCCCTAATCCCTGCAGCTGGTCATACATCTGCTGGGCGTTGGGATTATACGGCGTCACCGACTCGGTAAGCTGAGCATGGTGCAGCGCCTCGCGGTTCGTCCACATGGTGGTGGTAATCGAGGTGCCGATGGAGCCCGCCAGGGTACGCGTGAAGTTCGACAGGCTCGATGCCGCCGCCAGCCTTTCCGGCGGCAGACCGGAAAGCGTAATGGTCGTCAGCGGCATAAAGAAGCAGGCCACCGCAAAGCCCTGGATAAACTGCGGCCACGCCGAGGCGCCGAAGTCCATACCCGGTTCGAAGGTCCACGCGCGCCAGTAAAAACAGACCGCGTACATGATAAAGCTGAAGGTGACCAGCCGACGCATATCCAGCTTATGCGCGAAGCGGCCGATAATCGGCGACAGGATAACCGGGATCACCCCGACCGGCGCCGAGGCCAGACCGGCCCAGGTGGCGGTATAGCCGTATACCTCCTGCAATAGCTGCGGCAACAGCACGATAGCGCCAAAGTAGAGCATATAGGCGAGGCTGATACACAGGCAGCCGATGGTGAAGTTTCGCGACTTAAAGAGCGACAGGTCGACTATCGGGTTGTCGTCGGTTAGCTCCCAGACGATAAGGAAGCTTATCGCCACCACTGCGACAATGGTCAGGATGATGATCTCGTTCGAGGCGAACCAGTCCAGCTCTTTACCCCGGTCGAGCATCACCTGCAGGCTGCCGATACCGATGATCAGCAGCGCCAGGCCGACGCCGTCGATCCGCCGCTGCTCGGTGCGGGTTTCGCGGTTGCGCAGGGTCTGTAGCGTCATCACCACCACGGCGATACCAATCGGCACGTTGATAAAGAAGATCCAGCCCCAGTGGTAGTTGTCGCTGATATAGCCGCCGAGGATAGGGCCGCAAATCGGCGCGACGATCACCGTCATTGACCACAGCGCCAGCGCGATAGAGCGCTTGGCGGGCGGGTAGTTGCTGAGCAGCAGACTTTGCGACAGCGGGATCAGCGGACCGGCGACGATCCCCTGAATCACGCGGAAGAAAATCAGCATCGTCAGGCTGTTTGACATGCCGCAGGCCCAGGAGGCGATGGCGAACGCCACCGTCGACCAGAGGAACAGCTTCACTTCGCCAACGCGCTTTGCCAGCCAGCCGGTAATCGGAATGGAGATAGCGTTCGCTACCCCAAACGAGGTGATAACCCAGGTGCCCTGGCTCAACGATGAGCCAAGGTTACCGGCGATGGTGGGGATGGCCACGTTGGCGATGGTGGAGTCCAGCACCTGCATAAAGGTCGCGAGCGACAGCGCAATGGTCATAATGACCAGCTGCGCGCCTTCCAGCGGTTTTTGCTGTTGCATTACGCTCACCCCGAATTATCCGGCGTTGGCCTGGATGATGTCGTTTATCAGCTTATTGACCGGCTCGAGGCCGATTTCGCGGGCATTACTTTCGTAAACCGGGGAGCTACGCACCTGACTTGCCAGCATCTCGCCGCCGCGGTCGGTGGTGTTCACCTCAACGAGGGTCGACAGGCCGATGCGCAGCGGGTGCTCCGCCAGCTGTTTTTCATCCAGCTCAATACGTACCGGCAGGCGCTGAACCACTTTGATCCAGTTGCCGGTGGCGTTCTGCGCGGGCAGCAGCGAGAAGGCGCTACCGGTACCCATATCGAGGCCGACCACTTTACCGGTGTATTTCACATCGTCGCCGTAAATATCGCTGATCACGGTGGCCGGCTGACCGATACGCATATGCGCCAGCTGCGTTTCTTTAAAGTTGGCGTCAATCCACAGGTTGGTCGCCGGAACGACGGCCATCAGCGGCGTGGTGCTGCTGATTTGCGCGCCGGGCTGTACGGAGCGACGCGATACGTAGCCGCTAATCGGGCTGACGATTTTTGTCCGCTGCAGGGCCAGCCAGGCGTTACGCACTTCGGTGGCCGCCTGCAGCACAGCAGGCTGCTGTTCCAGCTTCGTACCCAGCACGATTGCCTGGTTGGCGTTGTACTGCTGAATCGCCACGTCCAGTTCGGCCTGGGCGCTGGCAACCGTGTCGCGGGCGTGCTGCAGCTCTTCGCGGCCAATCAGGTTGGCGGCCCCCAGCGGAATACGGCGGTTAAGGTCGGTCTGCGCCTGGGAAAGCGCGGTTTTTTTAACCTCAATGCTGGCCTGCAGCTGCTTGCTGTTGATCATCTGCTGGCGCGTTTGACGCACGCTGGCGGCCAGCTGGGTTTGCGCTTTTTCAAACGCCTGCTGGGCATCGGTCTGGTCGAGGGTGACCAGCGGATCGCCTTTTTGCACGTAGTCGGTGTTGTCGGCCCAGACTTTCGTCACGCTGCCGGACACCTGCGCCATAATTTGCACCTGATTCCCTGCCACATACGCGTCATCGGTCTCTTCGAAGTGACGCAGTACTAAAAACCAATAAATCCCGTATGCCACGGCAACAATAATAAAGAGCAAGGTCAGCAGCAGCAGGGCGCCTTTACGCTTCCCTTTTTTGCTGCCCGGTTGCTGCGGGGTTTGGCTCTCCGCATTTGCGCTCATGTTATTCTCCACGATCTTATTATTTCACATCGGCTGAGCCGACCTGTTTATCAGAAAGGCCAGCAGAAGATCTGCTGGCCTGTTCGTTTCTTTGTCAATCCAGAAAAAGCGTTGAGCGGTTGGTTCCGCGCTTAGCGCAGAGACTCCGCAAGCACGCCATCCTCTTCCATTTGGTCGAGGCGACCAAGCAGTTTACGGGTGATGTGCTCGAGCTGATCTTTTTCGCTGGTGCTTAAAGAAGACCAGAGCTGATGCAGGCAGTTGTGCTGCGGCGGTAACACTTCGCGCAGGAACTGATGCCCCTTTTCGGTGAGCTGTAAATGCAGGCAGCGACGATCGTTATCGCTTTCGCGGCGCTCAATCCAGCCGCGTTTTTCCAGCTCGTCGGCAATGCGCGTGGCGTTGGTACGGGAAGAGCCCAGCGCGCAGCTCAGCTCAGAAGGCTGAATGCTGTGGTTTTCCTGAGACTCAAGCGTGATCAGCGCCATAAACAATGTCTCGTTAATCCCTTGCGCTTTCAGCATCTTGTTACGGTTTTCCAGCAGCTTTCCCTGCATATGCATGCAAAGGCGGGTGAGCAGAATTTCCTGAAAAGGAAAGTCTTCGTGACGGCTGGCGCGGAACTTGAGCATTTGCTCAATGGGAGTAAACGAACTATCCATTTTGGTTATGACCTCATTAATTACAGTCGATATAATAACTATTGTGACAAATAAATCAAATGAATTATTGACAAAAATTGATACTTTAGGCTTATAGCCATAGGCCGATTTTCCAGACAACACCGTAGGTTAGGGCGCTTAGAAGCGTAGGCAAAATAATGCTGCGCGTTTTCCAGAAGGCCAGGCCCAGCACGGCGAAGCCAGCCAGTGTAGGCAGCAGGCGGCGGGCGTCGTGGAGAATTTCCGGCACGCTGGAGACCACCAGCAGCGCGCAAATAGAGGCGATGCCGATGGTATCGAGCAGCACGCCGATCGGACCGCGACGCGTCGGACGCGCGTTGTCGGCGCGCAGGCGCAACGGCAGATAGCGAAACAGATAGTTTACGCAGCCGACCACAACGCCGATCGTCAGGACATCACTGTTCATCGGGCATCCCCTGTAGGCTGGCCTGTACCAGAGCGGTCAGGCAGCCGCAGACAATCCCGGCCAGGATGGCGGCGGGTATGGAAAACAGAATCATTCCCCCCAGCGCCCCTGCCAGCGCGGCGGTCACGCTAAGCGACTGCTTGCGCTGGAAAGAAGCCAGTAAAAAACTCATAAACAGCGCGGGAAGCATAAAGCCCAGCGCCGCCTCCACTGCCGGAAAGTCGGTCAGCAGGCCGCTGCCTGAATACGCGCCGATCAGCGTGCCGAAGACCCACGACGCCCAGGACAGAAAAGCGATACCGATCATCCAGCTTTCGCTCCAGCGTCGACCGTCGCGTACCAGTTTAGCGGTGGCGGCGGCAAACACCTCATCAGTCAGGCCGAACGCCCAGATCGCGGTTTTTTTGTTGCTCAGCGCGCGCGGGATGCGGCTGCGCAGGGAAGGGCCGTAGAGAACGTGACGAACGTCCATCGCCATGACGGTGAGCGCGGCGACCCACAGCGAGCTTCCCGCCGCCAGCATCGCGACGATCACGAACTGGCTAGCACCCGCGTAAATAATGCAGGAGAAGAACAGGCTTTCCAGGGGAGTGAAGCCGAGCTTCGTGGCGTTGAGGCCGAAGGCGAAGGCCACGGGAATATAGCTAATGACGATAGGCAGGCTGTCTTTCAGGCCTTCAGCCAGCGTGGCCTCAGCGGCGGGAGGGGTATGCGTCAATGCGTCAGAATTTTCCATAGGAATTGCTTATTAATCACTCACGTGAAAATCACATGATTAAACAGGTAGATTTACCTTAGCAGAGAGCCGTGCGGCTTAACAGCCGCTAAGAGGCTGATGGTTAAAGTTATGCACATTTTTTGCATATAAACCCATCGGGCGGGTAAGGCGGGGCGATGATAGCGAAGGTGGAGTCTGTATGTTCTGATGGCCCGGAAAGGCGGGAGCCTTTCCGGGGAAACGCGATAAAAGCGGGAGATTATTTCTGCGCGGCCAGCGCTTCGTTCACCCAGCCGTCAAACTGCTGCTGGTGGGCTTTGATCCAGCCGTCGACGTGGCCCTGAATATCCGCTTCCGAACCATGCCCCTCGTGCATCATGGCATTCTCGGCGTTGATATCGGCAATCGGCAGCTTCATGATGCTAAACAGCTTCGCCGCCGCCGGGTTTTTCTCGGCCCAGGCTTTGTTGGCGACGATATGCATGGTGCTGACCGGGAAGCCGTAGTTGGCGCCATTAGAGAGCTTCGTGTCGATATTTTTTTGCACGCCCGGCAGGGAGGAGAACGGTACCTGCAGCCAGACGACGTCTTTACCCGGTTTCAGCACATCGCTGACCCAGTAAGGCGTCCAGGTGTAGTAGATGACCGGCTTGCCCTCTTTATAGCGGGCAATGGTGTCGGCCATCATGGCGGCATAGTTCCCCTGATTGTGGGTGACGGTGTTATTCAGACCATAGGCATCAAGCTGATGGTTAATTACCGCTTCACAGCCCCAGCCAGGCGTACAGCCGGTCAGGTCGGCTTTGCCGTCGCCGTTGGTGTCGAACAGTTTGGCGATTTTCGGATCTTTTAGCTGGTCGATAGATTTGATGTGGTACTGCTCGGCGGTTTTCTTATCAATCAGGTAGCCCTGCGCCGCGCCGTTCACAAATACGCCTTGGCGGTAGAACTTTTTATCGCCGCCGGCGGCAGCGTACATATCGTCGTGCAGCGGCTGCCAGTTGACTGCGGTAAAGGTGGCGTCGCCGGAGGCGAGCGAGGTATAGCCGACGTTGTAATCCACTTCGCTCGGCTTATCGACGGTATAACCGAGCTTCTCCAGCGCGCGGCTGACCAGCAGGGTCTGGAAGGTCTCTTCCGAAATAGTGCTCTGAATCGGCTTAACGGTAA
Source organism: Klebsiella sp. M5al (assembly GCF_002090195.1). Taxonomy (NCBI): domain Bacteria; kingdom Pseudomonadati; phylum Pseudomonadota; class Gammaproteobacteria; order Enterobacterales; family Enterobacteriaceae; genus Klebsiella; species Klebsiella sp. M5al. The sequence continues at coordinate 4,608,836 of NZ_CP020657.1, read as the reverse complement.
TGCCTTTGCCAGGCAGATCCGCCGCGAAGGCGGTGGTGGAAATGAGGGCGGTTAACGCTGTGGCAAGGATCGCTGTATGTCGCATCGTTGTTCCTTTTACTTATCAGAAGGGGAGTCTATCCCCCCGATTGCCGGGGGGATGGGCTCTTATTTACAGAAAGGGCGAGTTATCAGCCCCAGTGGGCCGGTTGCATACCAGCGGCGGTTGCCGCGACTGCGCGAGTCCCGTCCTACGGCCTGAGTCAGACGGTCAAGAATAATGGCGAGGATAACAATCCCGACGCCGCCAACGGTGGCCAGGCCCATATCAAGGCGACCGATGCCGCGCAGTACCATCTGGCCGAGACCGCCAACGGCAATCATCGAGGCGATGACCACCATCGACAGGGCCAGCATCAGCGTCTGGTTGACCCCGGCCATAATAGTCGGCATGGCCAGCGGTAGCTGAACCTTAAACAGCAGCTGACGCGGGCTGGCGCCGAAGGAGCGCGATGCTTCAATCAGATCCGCCGGCACCTGGTTAATCCCCAGAATGGTCAGGCGGACAATCGGCGGCAGGGCGAAGATAATGGTGACCACCACGCCCGGAACGTTGCCGATACCGAACAGCATCACGATGGGCACCAGGTAAACAAATGCCGGCGTGGTCTGCATCGCGTCGAGCAGCGGACGGATGATTTTCGCCGCCCGCGGGCTGCGCGCCAGCCATATCCCAAGCGGCAGGCCGATCAGCATACAAAACAGCAGTGCGGTCAGCACCAGCGCCAGGGTTACCATCGCCTGCGACCAGGCGCCGATAGCGCCGATGGCGATCAGCGAAATCAGCGTCGCCGCGCCCATGCCGACGCTGGAAATCTGCCAGGCAATCAGCGAGAAAATAATAATCGCCACCGGCGCCGGCATGCCCAGCAGCAGCTGCTGGAAGGCGCTCAGGATGTAATCCACCGGTACGCGTATTCCCTGGAATAGCGGACGGAAATGCATCACCACCCAGTCGATGCCGTGCGTGACCCAGCTATCGAGCGGGATCAGCGTGTTATGGAACGGGTCCATAATATTGAAGTGTTCCGGCTGCGGCGCGGGCGCGCTGCTCAGCCAGTCGGCGCTGCCGCCGTTGGTCGGCGCTGGCGTAGAGGTGCCCCAGGCATCGGCGGATTGCGCTGCGCTATCCGCCGCCGGCGCGGTGTCCCACGGATTAGATTGATCAGCCATTGTTTGCCCCCTCGCGATCTAAAGCCTGCAGCAGCATGCGTTTGGAAATGATGCCGACGTACTGTTGCCCTTCATCGATAACCGGCACCGCACACGGTGCATGGCCGACGTGAGAGAGCAGCTCGCTGAGCGGCGTTTGCGCATCCACCGCCTGCGGGGAGTCGATTAACGCCGCATCGATTCCCTGGCCTTCGCTCAGCGCGGCTTTCAGAGAATCAATGGAGATAATGCCAACAAACTTATTCCCGCGTTCAATGACGTAGCCATATTCGCGGTCTTCATCCTGCAATAATTTCAGCGCGGAGCGCGGGCCGAAACCAGGCGTTTTACGAATCAGCCCCACCGGGCTGCGGCGGGCAATATCTTTAGCGCTGAACACCTGGCTAATATCGACGCCGCGGAAGAAGGTTCGGACATAATCATTGGCCGGATTATTGAGTATTTCATCCGGCGTGCCGACCTGAACCACTTCACCATTTTGCATAATGGCAATACGATCGCCAATCCGCATGGCTTCATCGAGATCGTGGGAAATAAATACCACGGTACGCTGATGCCGGGCCTGTAATTTAGTGAGCTCATCCTGCATTTCGGTACGAATTAATGGGTCGAGCGCTGAGAAGGCTTCATCCATTAACAGAATATCGGGGTTAATCGCCAGCGCGCGGGCGAGACCAACGCGCTGGCGCATGCCGCCGGAGAGTTCGTCCGGGTACGCATGAGCATAATTTTCCAGGCCGACCTGACGCAGCGCCTCCAGCGCTTTTTCCTGGCGTTCCTGAGTCGGCACGCCGGCCAGCTCCATGCCGAAACCGGCGTTGTCGAGCACGGTCATATGCGGCATAAGCGCAAAGGATTGAAAAACCATCGCAATCTTTTTTCTGCGCACCTCGCGGAGCTCGGCGTCAGAGATTTTAGCGATATCGACGCCGTCGATCAGGACCTGGCCGCGGGTGGGTTCAATCAGGCGATTGAGAAGGCGAACCATGGTGGATTTCCCCGAACCGGAGAGCCCCATGATGACGAATATCTCGCCTTCTTCAATGGTCAGACTGGCGTTCTTTACGCCAAGCGATAACCCCGTCTTTTCCAGTATTTGTTCTTTCGATAGTCCTTTGTCGATATATTTGAAAGCCCGCTGCGGGTGCTCGCCAAATATCTTATAGAGATTCTTGATTTCTAATTTAATTGCCATGCAAGAGAGTGTTTCCTGTTATTTATTAATATCGATATGGTACCCGGTGGTGATAATTGCTTTTTTACACCCTAACATACTGAGAATCTGTGACAACCCTTTATGTGGCGTTGCCAGGGAAATGCGCGGGAGAGAATTCCGGTACATCCCCCGTGATATAAGGGCTGAGCGCGAATGACTTGTGGTCGATATTTTTTAGTTATGTTGCCTTAATTCAGGTGAAAATCGAGGGCATGTTGTTGAATATGACACGGTGATGACCGAAAGATATTGAGTGAGGTGAAAACAAATAATGTGAAATAAATCACCAGGAAATATGCTGATATATTCCTGGTGAAAGTAAGGCTAAAAGTCCCAATCGGCGTCGACGGTTTCTTCCGCTTTTCCCATCACATACGATGAACCTGAACCGGAAAAGAAGTCGTGGTTTTCGTCGGCATTCGGCGAGAGCGCGGCGAGGATCGCCGGATTGACGGCGGCCATTTCCGCCGGGAACAGCGCGTCGTAGCCGAGGTTCATCAGCGCCTTGTTGGCGTTGTAGCAGAGAAAGGCGTTGACCTCCTCAATCCAGCCGCTATCGGCGTACAGTTCACGGGTGTAGGCCAGTTCGTTGTCATACAGATCCATCAGCAGGTCGAGGGCGAAGTTTTTCATCTCTTCGCGCTTCTCGGCGCTGACTATTTCCAGTCCTTTCTGGAATTTGTAGCCAATGTAATAACCGTGTACCGCTTCATCGCGGATAATCAGGCGAATCAGATCGGCGGTGTTGGTCATTTTCCCCCGGCTGGAGAAGTACATCGGCAGCCAGAAACCGGAGTAGAAGAGGAAGGATTCGAGAAAGACGCTGGCGATTTTTTTCTTCAACGGTTCATCTGCCTGATAGTACTCCAGCATCAGCTGCGCTTTGCGCTGCAGCGGCGCGTTTTGTTCGCTCCAGGCATAGGCGGCATCGACGTCTTTGGTCTGGCAGAGCGTCGAAAAGATTGAGCTGTAGGAGCGGGCGTGCACCGCCTCCATAAAGCTGACGTTCGACAGTACCGCTTCCTCGTGCGGGGTGAGGGCGTCGGCCATCAGCGCCGGCGCGCCGACGGTATTCTGGATGGTATCGAGCAGGGTCAGCCCGGTGAAGACGCGAATCGTCAGCTGCTGCTCCGCCGGGGTGAGGGTTTGCCAGGCGGGGATATCGTTGGACAGCGGCACCTTCTCCGGCAGCCAGAAGTTGCTGGTCAGCCGATTCCAGACCTCCAGATCCTTATCATCTTCAATCTTGTTCCAGTTGATGGCGCTGATGCGCGATAAATGGGTCATCCTGTTCTCCTTATAGCGCGCAGGACACGCAGCCTTCAATTTCGGTACCTTCCAGCGCCAGCTGGCGCAGACGGATGTAATACAGCGTTTTGATGCCCTTCTTCCACGCGTAGATTTGCGCTTTGTTGATGTCGCGCGTGGTGGCGGTATCGGGGAAGAACAGGGTTAGCGACAGCCCCTGATCGACGTGACGCGTCGCCTCGGCGTAGGTGTCGATGATCTTCTGCGGGCCGATTTCGTAAGCATCCTGATACAGCGCCAGGTTGTCGTTGGTCATAAACGGCGCCGGATAGTAAACCCGTCCGGTTTTCCCCTCCTTGCGGATCTCAATCTTCGACACGATCGGATGGATGCTGGAGGTCGCGTGGTTGATGTAGGAAATCGAGCCCGTCGGCGGCACCGCCTGCAGGTTGCGGTTATAAATACCGTAGCGCATCACGTCATCGCGCAGCTGCCGCCACATATCGCGGTCGGGCAGAACAATACCGGCACGGGCGAACAGCGCGCGGACTGTCGCCGTTTTCGGCTGCCAGTCGCCTTCCAGGTAGGGGCGGAAATAGTCGCCGCTGGCGTACCGCGACTGCTCGAATCCGGCAAAACGCGTCCCTTTTTCCCGCGCTATCAGCATCGAGGTGCGCAGCGCGTGCCAGGTGATGGTATAGAAATAGAAATTGGTGAAATCCAGGCCCGCTTCGCTACCGTAGGCAATACCTTCGCGCGCCAGATAGCCGTGCAGATTCATCTGCCCAAGGCCGATGGCGTGCGAAGCGGCATTGCCCGCCGCTACCGACGGTACCGAACGGATGTCGCTCATCTCGGAAACCGCCGTCAGGCCGCGCACCGCGACCTCGACCGTGCGGGCGAAATCAGGAGAGTCCATGGTGTGGGCGATATTCAGCGAGCCGAGGTTGCAGGAGATATCCTGGCCGATGCTGGCGTAATCCAGGTTTTCGTCAAAGGTAGAAGGCGAGTTGACCTGCAGGATCTCCGAGCACAGGTTGCTCATATTGATGCGCCCGGCAATCGGGTTCGCGCGATTCACCGTGTCTTCAAACATGATGTACGGATAGCCGGACTCAAACTGAATTTCCGCCAGCCGCTGGAACAGGTCGCGGGCGCGGATCCAGCGTTTGCTGACCCGCTCGTCGGCCACCAGTTGCGCATACATTTCGCTTACCGCGATATCGCCGAACGCTTTACCGTACAGGCGCTCGACGTCGTAGGGGGAGAACAGCGCCATCTGCGCATCTTCTTTCGCTAGCTGAAAGGTGATATCCGGAATCACGACGCCGAGAGAGAGCGTTTTAATGCGGATTTTTTCATCGGCGTTCTCGCGTTTGGTATCCAGGAACCGCAGGATATCGGGATGATGGGCGTGCAGATAGACCGCGCCGGCCCCCTGGCGCGCGCCGAGCTGGTTGGCGTAGGAGAAGGCGTCTTCCAGCATTTTCATCACCGGTACCACGCCGGAGGACTGATTCTCGATGCGCTTGATTGGCGCCCCGGCTTCGCGAAGGTTGGAGAGCAGAAACGCCACGCCGCCGCCGCGCTTGGATAGCTGCAGCGCCGAGTTCACCGCCCGGCCAATGGATTCCATATTATCTTCGATACGCAGCAGAAAGCAGGAGACCAGTTCGCCGCGCTGCTGTTTACCGGCGTTGAGGAACGTCGGCGTGGCGGGCTGAAAGCGCCCGGAGAGGATCTCATCGGTCAGTTGATGGGCCAGCGTCTCGTTACCCTGCGCCAGGGCCAGGGCCACCATGCAGGTGCGGTCGGCAAAGTCTTCCAGGTAGCGCTTTCCATCGAAGGTTTTCAGCGCGTAGCTGGTATAGAACTTCCATGCGCCGAGAAACGTCTGGAAGCGAAAACCGCCGTCCCGGGCATGGGCAAATAGCTCGAGAATAAACTGGCGATCGTAGCGTGCCAGCACCCTGGCATCGTAATAGCCTTCGGCGACCAGCCACGTCAGCTTGTCGTCCTGGCTGGCGAAGGGCACGGTATTGGGCGCGACGTGGCTGGCCATAAACGCCGCCACCGCCTGATGGTCTTTGTCAAACGGGATGCGGCCGTTGCTGTCGTAGAGATTCAGCATCGCGTTGAGGGCGTGGAAATCCGGCGCCTCGCTGGTTATACGTTCTGCGGTTGTCGTTGCCAAAATTCGCTTACTCCTTTACGCACGTTGTCGACATCTTGCGGGGTGCCCATCAGTTCAAAACGATAGAGATACGGTACGCCGCATTTCAGCTTGATGACGTCGCCAGCCCGGCCATAGGCCTCGCCAAAATTGCGGTTGCCCGCGGCGATGACGCCGCGAATGAGCTGGCGGTTGTGCGGATCGTTAAGAAAGCGGATCGCCTGTCGAGGGACCGCGCCCGCCGTGCCGCCGCCGCCATAGCTGGGGACGATGAGAATGTAGGGTTCGTCTACCTGGATGCGCTCGCGCTCGTTAAGCGGAATACGCACGGCGGGCAGCCCCAGACGCTGGACAAACCGGTGCGTGTTTTCCGAACTGCTGGAGAAGTAGACGATCAGGCTCATACGCTGGCCGCTGTAACTGTCGGGCGCAGGCGGTTGATCATGTCGGGACGAAAGCCGGACCAGCGGGTCTCTCCGGCAATGACCACCGGCAGCTGGCGGAAACCTTGCTCGCGCAGCAGATCGACGGCTTCAGGATGGTGGTCGATATTGATCGTGTCGAATTCAAACCCGCGGGTTTCCATGGCCCGCTTAGTGGCATGGCACTGTACGCAGTCGTTTTTAGTGTAAATAGTAATGCGCATGATTCGTATTTCCATTTAAAATAGCAGTACGGCGCTAAAACTGACGTCGCGTGCTATGGGTTACCGATAAAGGAAATACTAGATGTAGTTATTTAAAAGTTCAACAACGCAATATATATGGTTTTTGTAAAGATTAGCCCCCGCAAAAGGATTCTGCGGGGGGCGGGACTTTGTAACGTGAGATTACAGGCGCATGCTTACCGCCAGGCGGTTAAAGGCGTTCATCAGGCTGATGGCGAAGGTCAGATCGCTAATCTGGCGGGCGCTAAAATGGTCCAGCAGCGGCAGATAAACATCGTCTTGCGCATGGCTTTCGGCGATATGGGTGACCGATTCCGCCCACGCCAGCGCCGCGCGTTCGGCATCGCTGAAATGGGCGCTCACCCGCCAGCCTGCCAGCGCGTCCAGCTTGTTCTGCGCCACACCGGATTTACGCAGGGCTTTGCTGTGCATCTCCAGGCAGAAGGCGCAGCCGTTGATTTGCGACACCCGCAAATACACCAGTTCGATCAGCGCGCCATCCAGCTCGCTTTTTTCCAGCGCAATTTTGGCCTGAACCAGGGCGTTATAGACTTCCGGGCTCAGTTCATTGTACGGCTGACGTAGTGTGTTCATTTTACTCTCCTCATTAAGACGCGAGGAAAATAGCACTATAATGGACTGCATAAGATAGCCATATTGTGATGAAAAAAGCAGACCATGATGGACGCCCAAAAAATCCCCCACTACCGACGCATTGCCAGGCAGCTTAAGCAGGCGATTGAACGCGGCGAGCTGGCTCCCGGCAGCAGGCTGCCTGCGAGCCGGGTATATGCTCAGGAGCTTGGCGTATCGCGGGCGACGGTTGAGAACGCCTGGGGCGAGCTGGTGGCGCAGGGGTGGCTGGAGCGGCGCGGACAGGCGGGGACCTTTGTTAGCGAGCGGCTTATTCCGCAGCAAAACGCGCCCGTTCAGCCCGTCGCGGGCGATGAGCCCGCGGCGCCGCTGCCGTTTCAGCTGGGGCTGCCCGCGCTGGATCTGTTTCCACGCGGCCTGTGGGCGCGCGTGATGGGGCGGCGTCTGCGTACGCAAACGCGTTTTGACCTTGCGCCAGGCGATCCCTGCGGAGAACTGACGCTTCGCCGGGCGATCGCCGATTATTTGCGCCTGTCGCGCAGCATTGAATGTCGGCCTGAGCAGGTCTTGATCACCGGTAGCTACGCGGCCTCGATGCGCCTTATATTGCGCACGCTGGCGCGGCCTGGCCAGCAAATGTGGATGGAAGATCCGGGGTTTCCGCTGATCCGCCCGGTAGTGAACGACGAGGGGGTAGCGATCAACCCCGTTCCGGTCGACGACGACGGGATGGATATTGCCTGGGCGCAGCGGCATTACCCGACTGCCCATTTCGCGCTGCTGACCCCGGCTCATCAGAGCCCGCTCGGCGTGGCGCTCTCGCTGTCCAGGCGCAGACAGCTCCTGCTATGGGCGGCGCAGAATACCGCGTGGATTATCGAAGATGATTACGATAGCGAATTCCGCTATCACGGTAAGCCGCTGCCGCCGCTGAAAAGCCTCGACGCCCCGCAGCGGGTCATCTATGCCGGGGCGTTCAGCAAGTCTTTGTTTCCGGCATTGCGCGCTGCCTGGCTGGTGGTGCCTGAACCGCTGGTGGCGCAGTTTCGTGAACAGGCCGCGCTAATGAGCTGTAGCGTGCCGACGCTGTGGCAGCAGACGCTGGCGGATTTTATTCGCGAAGGCCACTTCTGGCGACATCTGAAGAAAATGCGCGCCAGCTATGCCCAGCGCCGCCTGTGGCTTGAGTCGGCGCTGCGCGCGCAGGGCTTTACCGTGGTGCCTCAAGCGGGGGGGATCCAGATGGTGGTCAGGGTGGCCGGTGACGATCGCCTTCTGGCGCAGCGCGCCAGGCGGGCCGGTCTGGCCGTCCAGGCGCTGAGCGACTGGCGGATGGAGAGTCGGGGAGATGGGGGGCTGATCATGAGCTTCACTAATCTGACGTCGGCGGAAATGGCCAACGAGGCCGTGCGTAAGCTTGATGCCGCGCTTTACGCGAAGAGATAACAAAAACCCCTGCAGAGCAGGGGTCGACGCGTATTTGTTATCTTCATGGGTCTGGCAGTTTTATTATCGACGTAAATTCAGTAATACGCCAATAAATACCCCAACGGCTGCTGCGGCGCCGACGCTTTGCCACGGTTTGTCGCGCACGTAGCTGTCAGCGCAGCCCATGGCGTCGCACGCCGCCTGCTGGACGCGGTTGTTGCCGTTAAGCCGGGCGCGGGTCTCTTTCAGCAGCGCCTGCGCTTTTTTGCGCGCGGCCTCCGCTTCGTCTTTGGCGTCGCTGCCCCACGATTTCAGCACCTCTTCCAGCGTATCCGCTAATTGGCTGACATCGTTATGGATATCTTCAGCGCTCTCTTCTACGTTGTTGCGGTTTGCTCGGTTGGCCATTGGTTTCTCCCTTAATTCCATTGAGTCTATAAGTGTAGGACAAGATTTTGAATTATGCTGTAAATAGCCCTTTATGGAATATTCCGAAAGCGTTGCCTTTAATGAATAAGGTAAGGTTAACGTGCGGTAAAAGATAATGAGGAATGAGTATGTATTTAAGACCCGATGAGGTGGCGCGTGTTCTTGAAAAAGCCGGCTTCACCATGGATGTTGTGACGCAAAAAGCGTACGGCTATCGCCGTGGCGATAATTATGTTTATGTGAACCGTGAAGCTCGTATGGGGCGTACCGCGTTAATTATTCATCCGGCTTTAAAAGAGCGCAGCACAACGCTTGCGGAGCCCGCGTCGGATATCAAAACCTGCGATCATTATGAGCAGTTCCCGCTCTATTTAGCGGGGGATGCTCAACAGCATTATGGTATTCCACACGGGTTCAGTTCGCGAATGGCGCTTGAGCGTTTTCTGAGCGGCCTGTTTGGCGAAACGCAGTATAGCTGACAAAAAGCGGCTGGCGGAACCAGTCGCTTTTTTGCATCAACTCAGGCTTTGGCCTGCGGGCAGGGGGCTGACGCGGAACAGGCGACGGCAGTAGTCGAGGAAATAGCCGTACGCGGCGCCCATCATCATTGATACCACGATATTGGAACTCACCGCCGCGGCTATCTGATGCCAGTCGGCGCCGACAACCAGCAGAATCGCCACGTATACCGGTGACTGGAACGTCACATAGGCCACCACATCGGCAATGTTCTTCATCCAGCCGGACGCGCTGATGCGACGCGCCTGGCGCATCGCGAAATCGCGATAAAAGCCGTAAGGCACCGCAATAATAATGTTCACCGGAATCGCCACCAGTCGCGAAGATAACGACTGCTGAAAAGTCATTCCGGAGAGAAAAATTTCGATCATCATGTTTACAACGGTGCAGTAAACCACCATCGCAAAGGTGTCTGCTACCGCATGACGCAAGCGGGACTGCGCAGAGAACATCGGTGTGCTCCTCGAAAATGAAGTCGATAATGCCAGAAGATTGGCGGGAAATCAGCGTTTTTGGGTGCCTGTTTTGATGTGCGTAGATTATATCTCTGCATTAAAAGAGGCAACTAGCTATAAATTTTTATTTAAAGGCTTTTGGTCGATAAAATACTCTGCTTCAGGCTGTTTTTTGTTCGTTACGCTACTTTTGTTGCCATTGTTTATTTTTATAATACATTTCAAATAGATAGTTGATTTGTGCGCTGTAGGGATCGGCGGGAGGCCGGAGCGAGAGAGGGCGATTGCGCGACAGAATCGCGTCGCGGTGGGCGTGGCGTCACTTTTGGCATTTTTTACTCGTCAAAAAGCAAAATGTCAGCATGATATGCTGATTTATTCGCTGGGTGAGCATTCAGATTTTTTGCATGACTATTCCGCCAGCGTCAGTGCCGCCTTGTGATGGCCTGGCGTGGATATACGGATAACCTGCTGAGCATGCAGGAAATAAGCTAAAGGTATTGGCTGGTTGATATTTTTCTTTTCGCCCGGGTTTATTCACTACGTGAAATTTCGCTTTTATCGATTTGTTTATCTTATTTATTGCCAAATATAGCTGATGGTATATCCGCAATTATTGAAAGGCTGGAAATAAATAATCGTATCAATTAAACTAGCGCCGTAATCTTTGTTTCATTTGCTATTTGGGAATTTTTTGAATTATATGTCATTACTATTAGAGAAATTGAATAATATCCGTTCACTCCGCGCCATGTCCCGTGAATTCTCCATTGACGTGCTTGAAGATATGCTGGCAAAGCTAAGGACCGTCACTGAAGAAAAACGTGCTGAAGAGCAGGCTGCTCAGGCACTGCGGGCAGAACATCAGGAGAAACTAAATACCTGGCTGGAATTAATGATTGCTGATGGTATTACGCCTGAACAATTAGTGGGCCACAATAGCGCTTCCTCGAAAGGCAACAAAAAGCGCCAGCCGCGTCCGCCTAAATATCGTTTTACCGATCATACCGGCGCCGAGAAAACGTGGACCGGGCAGGGACGTATGCCGAAGCCGCTTGCGAAAGCGGTGGCTGAGGGAAAATCCCTTGATAGTTTCCTGATCTAATCGTTAAAACGGTGGGGAAACCCACCGTTATCGTTACCCGGCTTAATCAGCATACGCCAAAATCGCCGTCTTCTTTATATGCCGTCACATCGGCTGCCTTCAGCGTATATTTCTCGCCCTGCTCGTTGTTTGCCTGAACGGCAATAATGCGATCGTCCTCGACTTCAACGACTTTAAGTTTTGGCCCACCCGCGCGCGGTTGTACCAGGTCACCGACTGAAAACATACTGCTTCTCCTGTGTGCTGATAAATCTTTCGCTGACAATAACCATAGCTCAGCAAAAGCGTTACCAACAACTGAGCAAAAGAGGTAGAGGCTAGCGGCGGTTCCACGGCATCAAAGCCAAAAGACGCGCCATACCGCAAAAACCGGTGATCCCGGCGAAGGTTAATCCGGCGCCGACGAAGGCGCTAAGCAGAAAAAAGCCGCTGTTAAAAGCGTAACCTAAAGCGACGCCAAGCAAGATCAGAACCCCGGCGACGATCTGGACCTGGCGCATCAGCGGCAGCGGCTGAGATTTATCCTCTTTCACCGGCAGACCCGCCGCTTTCCACGCCTGAATTCCGCCAGCCAGCAGCTTTGCCTGCGCCGGTGCGGCGGCCTGCGCCAGACGGGCGGCATTATTCTGCGTGCGCGAACCCGCCTGACAGTGAAAAACGATCGTCTCTTCAGGGCTGGCGCGCAGCGCCGCGCCATTCGTCAGGGTTGCCAGCGGCACGAGTTCCGCGCCGGGAATATGCTCGCGGGCGTATTCATCGGCATCGCGGATATCGATCAGCCGCGCGCCGTGGTTGATGAGGGCCCGGGCTTCGGCAGGAGAAAGAGTAGCAATAGTCATAAACGCTCCTTAAGGGCAATAGATTGACTTCAGCGTGGTGACGATGTGCCGAACCGCTGGCCGGGTAATGAAGTAGTGGATGCGCTGTGCCTGACGTTCGCAGCCGATCAGGCCTTCATCGCGCATTCGCGCCAGATGCTGGGAGGTTGCGGAGGGGCTCAGCCCGGTGATGCGCGCCAGTTCGCCGGCGCTGGTGCCCGGCGCATCGCATAGCATGCACAGAATCAATAGCCTACTGGGGTGGCTCATGGCTTTCAGCAGCGCGGCGGCTTCCCCGGCGCTGGCCTGTAGCTGTTCGGGTGTATTCATTTATTTTAGTCTTTTCTAAATTTAGTAAAGTCTAAAATAAAAAGCCGCAGTGCGCCAGCACTGAATGCTGCAGTGACAAAATGGCGCGGCTGAAACCTGGTAACGGTAATGACGGTAATATGGCCGCTGCGCTTCACGCCGCGAGCGAATCAGAAGCGGCTTCCGCGACGAGCGGCGCGGCGATACAGCGTGCTGCGCGCGACGCCTAAAGCCTGCGCGGCCTTACTGATATTGCCGTTATAGCTTGCCAGCGTATCGGCAATCAGCTGCGCATCGTGCTGCTGAAGCCCACGCGGCGGGCGGGGGGCGGGCGAACTTCGGTATTCCTGGGGCAAATCACCCACTGCCAGCGTTTCACCCTCTTCGGCGAGCGCCAGCAGTACCCTCATCAGGCTTTGCAGCTGGCGGACGTTGCCTGGCCAGGGCTGAGTCGCCAGGTGTTGCACAAGCGCCGGGCCCAGCGCGACGCGACGCTTTTCTCCGCCAAGATCGCGCCACAATCGCTGGATAAACGCCGGGAGTTCAGGCCACTCGCGCAGCGGCGGCAGCGTCAGAGCAAACTCGCGCAGGCGGTAGAGCAGATCTTCGCGGAAGGTACCTTCGGCGACGCGCTGCGCCAGGTTGCGGTGGGTGGCGCAAATCACAGCGAAGTTAACCGGCGAGCTCCGGCTGGCGCCAAGCGGCGTGACCTCTTTCTCCTGTAAGATCCTCAGCAGCCGGGTCTGCAGCGTTAACGGCATATCGCCGATCTCGTCAAGAAACAGCACGCCGCCGTCGGCCTCGCGAATTTTGCCGATATAGCCGTTTTTGTTTGCGCCGGTAAACGCCCCGGGCTGGTAGCCAAACAGCTCGGATTCAATCAGCGATTCCGGAATGGCGGCGCAGTTGATGGCGACGAACTTGCCGCCGCTCCAGCGGCTGTGCCGGTGCAGGGTGCGGCTGACGTACTCTTTGCCGCAGCCGGTTTCGCCTTCGATACACAAACCGATCCCGGCGTTAAGCAGACGCAGCAGCTTCTCCCCTTCGCGCTGGCTGGAGAAGAGCAGATCGATACCTGGGCGTGGGGTCACCGCGACGCTTGCGGTAGCGGGCGCGCGCAGACGGTAATAGTAGTGCCGATCCCCGGCGGCGAGCGGCAGCGGTATGCTGACGGCGGTTTGCCGCAGCCGTGGAAAAAGCTGCTGGAAGGTGAGATGGCCGAACTGTTCTGCGTTGAGCGAGAATTCGCGCATCGCCAGCCGGTTGGCGGCCGTCAGAACCGCATCCGTAAACACCAGCAGCAGTTCGTCGACGCCGTCGAGTTTCTCCGGCTGAGGATGCAGGCTCATCAGCCACTGCTGCGGATGCAGACTCTGCTTAAACCACAGATATTCTATTTGCTTCGCGGCGCCTTTCACCCACGACAGCGTTCGCGCGTGCGGATAGTGCGCCGGGCCGGAGATATCCAGCACCCCGGCGATATTGCCATCGGGGCTTTGCAGCGGCACGGCGGCGCAATAAAGTCCCCGGTTGCTGGTCAGGAAATGCTGGCGGCCATCGATTTCGCAGCTGTCGTCAATCGCCAGCGCGGTGCCAATGGCGTTGGTTCCGCGTCCGCTTTCGCTCCACAGATTGCCCGGCGCTAAAGCGAAGCGCTGCGCTTTCTGCATGGCGTGCGTATCGCCAAAGGTTTGCAAAACCAGACCGCTGGCGTCGGAGAGAACCACGACGGATTGCAGGTCGTTGACTTTGCGGGAAAGCGCATTGACGACCGGCTGGGCCAGCGTTTGCAGGCGGCTGTGGCTGGCGAGCCTCTCGGCCAGTTCGCTGGCGTGCAGGCGAGGGAAGTCATCCGTGGCGGGGTCGAGGCCATAGCGCTGGCTGCGGCACCAGGAGTCGCTCAGCAGCGGACTCGCTTCGATCTCTGGCGTCAGGGCAAACGGATTTCCTGGCACGGGACACCTCGTGGTTTTATTTGTGTTGCAATATTGTAGCTATAAGGTTTTTGTAGTGTTGCGATTTGCGACACATAAGAGACATTCCGTGCGACAGAACGAAAAGTGAATTTATTAAATAATTGAAAATAAATAATTATTTTAAACCTGGAAAAATGGCATAACCCCTGCAATGGAGGAGAGGCGCAGCGAGCAGCCGTACAAAACTAATACGCCGCTGCGCTTCAACCCTACATGAAGGAGATTCGCGATGCGTTATGCACATCCTGGCACGCCGGGCGCTTTGGTTGCACTGAAGTCAGCCTACGGTAACTTTATTGACGGTAAATTTGTCGAACCGATCGGCGGTGAATTCTTTATGAATACCTCCCCGGTCGACGGTAGCAACATCGGGCAGTTTCCGCGTTCTGATGCCAAAGATATCGACTTCGCCCTTGATGCGGCGCACCGGGCCGCCGACGCCTGGGGTAAAACGTCGGCTCAGCATCGCGCGAATCTGCTGCTGCAGGTTGCCGACCGTATTGAAGCCAATCTGGAATATCTGGCGGTGGCGGAGAGCTGGGATAACGGCAAGCCGATCCGCGAAACCCTTAACGCCGATCTGCCGCTGGCGGTCGATCACTTCCGCTATTTCGCCGGCTGCCTGCGCGCGCAGGAGGGAAGCACGGCGGAGATTGATGAAACGACGGTGGCTTACCATTTCCATGAGCCTCTCGGCGTGGTCGGGCAAATAATTCCGTGGAACTTCCCGCTGCTGATGGCCGCCTGGAAGCTGGCTCCGGCGCTGGCGGCTGGCAACTGCGTGGTACTTAAACCGGCGGAGCAGACGCCGCTTAGCATTACGCTGCTGCTGGAGATTATTGGCGATCTGTTCCCGGCGGGCGTACTTAACGTGGTGCAGGGTTTTGGCAAAGAGGCGGGCGAAGCGCTGGCAACCAGTAAACGCATCGCCAAAATCGCCTTTACCGGCTCCACGCCGGTAGGCCGGCATATTATGGCCTGCGCGGCGGAAAATATTATCCCCTGTACCGTTGAGCTGGGCGGGAAGTCGCCGAATATCTATTTTGCCGACGTGATGGAAGGCGAAGAAGAGTATATCGAGAAGGCGGTAGAGGGCCTGGTGCTGGGCTTCTTTAACCAGGGCGAGGTCTGCACCTGCCCGTCCCGCGCGCTGATTCAGGAGTCTATCTACGAGCCCTTTATGGCGCGGGTCATGGATAAGGTAGCGCAAATTCGCCGCGGCGACCCCTTTGATACCGACACGATGATCGGCGCGCAGGCGTCGCGTCAGCAGTTCGATAAGATCCTTTCCTATATTAAGATCGCCCGCGATGAAGGCGGTAAGATCCTGACCGGCGGCGAACGCGCCAGTATCTCTGCCGAACTGGATAACGGTTTCTATATTCAGCCGACGCTGATTCAGGGGCGCAACGATATGCGCAGCTTCCAGGAGGAGATCTTTGGCCCGGTTATCGGCGTCACCACCTTTAAAGATGAAGCCGAGGCGCTGTCTATTGCTAACCAGACCCAGTTTGGCCTTGGGGCCGGGGTGTGGACGCGGGATACCAATCTGGCCTATCGCATGGGGCGCGGCATTAAGGCCGGCCGAGTGTGGACCAACTGCTATCATATTTACCCTGCGCACGCCGCGTTCGGCGGTTACAAACAGTCCGGCGTAGGGCGCGAAACCCATAAGATGGCGCTTAACGCCTATCAGCAGACGAAGAACCTGCTGGTGAGCTACGGCACGGCGCCGCTGGGTCTGTTCTGATCGGCGCCCTCAGCTATTTATTTTAGTAAAACCCGCAATCTTCAGCACGGATTGCGGGTTTATTATTCCACAAAGAAAGTGCTGTTATTCGTTTTGCCTTCCTTACTTTCACATGAAATACCCTTGCCATTGATATCCCCTATATATAATTACTCAGGTGATTATTGTTTATTTGGTTACGAAAATAAGATTAAAACCAATCTAGGATTTATCCTAATATTGTGTAAATTCACGGTCCGCTCACAGAATGATTGCCGAAAAATCGCGGTAAATTTAAGTGTGATTGTTAAATTACACTGTCTGATGTTGATTTTTAATGTTGTTGTCTCGTGATTTTTGGTTGCGTTAATTAACAAACAGAGCAATGTTTTGAATATTATTTTCATATGTAAAATAAAACAGCATTTCATTAACATAACAAAATATTGCGAATTGTAATGGGTAAGGATATTATTTATTTGTTCCCTTAATGAATGGTTTATCAATTACGCCGAAGTAACTTTCTTTTTAATAAAAGAGTCAAATAAGCAGCTCAGATTTTTTGCTGCCTGCTATCCTGCGGACGGAACGCGAATATTATTAACATGGAGGATCTGTACGCAGATTTGTACGAGGCTTAAGCCCTCGCGCTCAATCTGTCGAAAATATAAGTTAGAGATGAGATGAATAATGAAAACGCAATTTCGTATTATGGCAATGTTTGTCGGTGCTCTGGTTTCCGCTAGCGCATTATCCAGTCCTTCACAACCGGCCAGTTCAGCAATGACCGTTAACCCCGGTTCTAATGCGGGAACCCAGGGCACGGGCGGCCAGGTAGAATTTACCGGCTCCATTACTGACTCCTCCTGTAATGTCGATAGCACCAGCGCGAACCAAAGCGTCGATCTGGGGAAATGGGCGAGCAGCTATTTTACCGGCGCTGGTTCTGAAACGACGAAAACCGCCTTCCACATCAAAGTAAAAGATTGTCCTTCCACCGTTACCACCGTCTCGGTACTGTTTGACGGTACCCGCGATACCAACAATAGCGATCTGCTGGCGATTAACGGTACCGCAAGCGGGGTGGCGATAAAGCTTTACGAAGACGACAAGTCAACGCCGGTTGATCTCGGCGCCGTGTCACGCGGCCACAGCGTTACCGCTGGCGCGAGCGGGGCGGCGACAGGTACCGCCGATCTGGAATTCTTTGCCGACTATGTCTCAACCAGCGCGGTTTCCGCCGGTTCTGCCAACGGTACGGCCAACTTCAATATGGTTTACAACTAATACCCTAAAAGCGGGTAAAGCTGCGGTTATTCATGGCTTCCCAGACCGAGCCGCCGCCTGGCTGAAATACGGGCTGCAGCATTACTGCAAATTTTTTATCAGCTTCAGGTCGTGATACCCGCTTTTATTATTCCCGGACGGTAGTCATTATGAAACGAACGATCGCCGCGATAGCCTTTTTATTGCTATCAACTGCGGCACAGGCCGGTATTGTCATGGGAGGAACCCGTGTTGTTTATCAGGAAGGGAAACGTGAAGCCGCAATATCGGTCACCAACGCGGATACTCATTCACCTTATCTGGTGCAATCGTGGGTGGAAAACTATGCGGAAAACAATAAAAGCCGCGTGCCTTTTATTGTGACGCCGCCGCTTTTCCGTCTCGATCCCGAACAGCAGAACGTATTGCGTATTAACTATATTGGCGGAACGCTGCCCACCGATCGCGAATCCGTTTTTTGGCTCAACGTAAAAAGCATTGCGCCCACGAAAAAAGATGAAGTGAATAAGCTTCAGGTTAATATTAAATCAAAATTTAAGATTTTCTATCGTCCGAATGGTCTCCCGGGGGAGCCTGCCGATGCATGGCGCAAGGTGACGTTTAAAATCGAAGGTTCCAGACTGGTTGCCCAAAACCCGACGCCCTATTTTGTCTCCTTTTTTGTTATTTCGGTTGGCGCGACAGACATTCCTGAACCCGGCATGATTGGCCCCCTTGACCATAAAGAGTGGCCGATTACTCATTCCGGGGTAGTTAAATGGCGCGCTATTAATGACTTCGGTGGTATTACGGATTACGCGCAACAGTAATTATTTTGCTTCGCCTGGTCGGGATATTGTGAAAAATAACACTTCTGATATGACTTCCGTTTATTCGGCGATCGCGGCGCCAACCGGCGGGATTTTCTTATTGCCGACGGCGATTTTTCTGCTGTGCCAAAGCGGTATCGCGCGGGCGGAGGACTACTTTGATCCAGCGGCATTAGAATTTGCCAATCCGCAGCAAAAGACCGCTGATTTACACTATTTTGCTAAATCAGGCGGCCAGCAGCCCGGGACATATCCGGTCAGCATCTGGGTAAATAACCAGGAAATAGCCCAGAGCGAGGTGACATTTGTCGACAGCAACGGCGCGCTGCAGCCGCAGTTAACCCCGGCGCAGCTGGCGGAATATGGCGTCAACGTCAGCGCTTTCCCGGCGTTTAATACCCTGCATGAGGGAGAGCCGTTCACCCACATCGAACGCTATATCCCCGATGCCAGCAGCCGTTTTGACTTTGCCACTCAGCGCCTGAACTTAAGCATTCCCCAGGCGGCAATGAACGTGCAAAGCCGCGGGTACGTCGATCCGGCGCGCTGGGATGAGGGGATTCCGGCGGCGTTTGTTAACTACAACCTGACCGGGTCGCAAACCCGGCAGTCGGATGACAACAGCCGCTCCAGCTACCTGAATTTACGCAGCGGAGTGAACTTTGGCGCCTGGCGACTGCGTAACGTCTCGTCGATGGAGTATGACCGGACCCGGCGCTGGAATTCACAGAGCACCTGGCTGCAGCGCGACCTGAAGTCACTCAAAAGCCTGCTGCGGATGGGCGATACCTTTACGAGCGGCGACGTTTTCGACAGCGTGCAGTTTCGCGGCGTCCAGCTGATGTCCGATGATGAAATGCTGCCGGATAGCCAGCGCGGCTTCGCCCCGACGATCCGCGGGATGGCGCACAGCAATGCGAAAGTCACCATCTCCCAGCATGGCTACGTTATCTATGAAACGTTCGTTTCGCCGGGGGCGTTCGCCATAAGCGATCTCTATCCGACGGCGCAAAGCGGCGACCTCGAAGTCCAGGTAAAAGAGAGCGACGGTTCGGTGCGGACCTTTACCCAACCCTTTTCAGCCGTACCGTTTATGCTGCGCGAAGGACGGGTGAAATTCAGCCTGAGCGCCGGGCGCTACCATTCGGGGCAGAGCCGGACGCCATCGCCGACGTTTTTACAGGGGACGCTATTTTATGGGCTGCCGGCTGAGTTCACGCTCTACGGCGGTAGCCAGCTGGCGCAGGATTACCAGTCCTGGGCGCTCGGCGTCGGACGCGGCTTTGGCGAGCTGGGCTCGCTTGGGGGCGATGCGACATGGGCCAACACCACGACGCCGTCGGGAAAGCGCTCGGCGGGCCACTCGCTGCGCGTGCAGTACCAGAAGGATTTTGCCGGAACCGGCACCTCATTTAGCCTCGCCAGCTATCGCTACTCTTCTGGCGGTTATTACGACTTTAGCGAGGCCAACGCGCTTGAGAGCCGCAATGGTCTCGTGGACAACAAGCGCAGCCGCGAGGAAATCTCTGTATCGCAGGCGTTTGGCGGTATGAGCAGCCTGGCGATTTCCGCCTGGTCGCAGGAATACTGGCACCGCCAAAGCCGCGATGAAACAATCCATCTCGGATTCTACAGCGCCTGGCGAGGCGTTTCGTGGGGCGTGGGTTATTACTACACCCAGTCTTCCGATCGCCAAAAAGCCGATCGCTCGTGGTCCTTCAACCTGAGCATTCCGCTTGGCGGCCCGCTTGCCGAGAGCGCGATTAGCTACAGCACCACCTCCGGCAATAACGGACGCACCTCGCAGCAGGCGTCGCTGTATGGTTCGATTCCGCGTAATCCCAATCTCTATTATTCCCTGCAGCAGGGCTACGCTAACGGCGGCCAGGGGAGTAACAGCAGCGCATCGCTAGATTACCATGGCGGCTACGGAACCGCGCAGCTCGGCTATCGCCAGGATAGCGCAAGCCATCAGCTGACCTGGGGCGCATCGGGCTCCATCGTCGCCCATCCTCATGGCGTGACGCTGGGGCAGACCGTCGGCGAAAGCTTTGCCATCGTACGCGCGCCGGGAGCCGCCGATGTGGCGATTCAAAACGGCAGCAACGTGCACACCGACTGGCGGGGGTATGCGGTGGTGCCCTCGCTGACGGCGTATCGCAAAAACACCATTACGCTCGATACCGAATCGCTGGCCGACGATGCCGATGTTGAGCTGGAAGGACAGACGGTGATCCCCGGCGGCGGGGCGGTGGTGCAGGCAAACTATCAGACCCATATCGGCAACCGCGTACTGTTTACGCTCAGCGACAGCCGCGGCCCGCTGCCGTTTGGTGCCAGCGTTCGCCTGCGTAAGGCTGAAGACGAGCAAGGCGCGGCTCCGGGCGGCATGGTGGCCGATGGCGGGCAGGTCTATCTGAGCGGTATCCCGCAAGAAGGGACGCTTGATGTCGCCTGGAACGCCGACAATATCTCGCGGAAATGCGCGCTGCATTTCCATCTTACCGATACCGTACAGCAGGGGCAGAGTCCGGTAAAAACCGTCTCTGGCGTCTGCCAGTAGGTCAGCACAGAGGTGATTTTGCGCATAGTATCGTTTTTATTGCTGCTAATGGCCGGGATTTATAGCCACGGCGGGTGGGCGGAAACCTGCAAAGTGGATATCGGTCAGATGACCGTTAACGTCCAGAATATCAAGTACCTGCCTACGCTGCCGCTGAATACGCAGATGACCAGCGTGATGGCGGATAACGGCAGCGGAATTCATTTCACCTGCGATCTTCAGCTGCCGAAAGCGGCGGCTAAACGTCTGGTGTATCGGCAGCTTAAAACCGCCTCATCGCCCCTGTCGATCGGCGGCCAGCACGTTTTTCCCTCCGCGCTGGACGGCATGGGCTACACGTTGGGTTTTCAGTGCAGCGGCGGCGCCATTCGCGTGATTGATGGCAGCCATGCGGCCGGTAGCGCGGAGTCCGTGACGGTTTGCGACAGCAATGAAATAGCTAACCTGCTGACGCAGCAGCAGATTGTGGTGAAAGTCTTCGTGACGTTTTATAAGACCGGCGAGGTCGCCCTGGCCAGCGGTAACCACGCTAACGTTCCGGCGCAGCCGCAGATTGGCGAACTGACTATTCAGCAGCAGGCCGACAGCAGTGCCGCTTTTGTCGCCAGCCCGCCGGTCACTCTCGATATGGCCGCGCTGAATGTCGATATCGGCAGCAGCGGCAGCTGTCAGGTCTCAACCGCGAATATTCACGTCAGCCTCGGCGCGGTAAATAAAGCGGAGTTTAAAGGCAAAAATACCGTCGGCGGCAGCGCCAGGAGCTTCTCCATTCCGGTCTTCTGCTCCACGCCGACCGATATCCGTATTGGTTTTTTTGGCGTGACGACGCAAACCGGGGGAACGGATACCCTGGCGCTCAGCAAAGACAATGCCTCCGCGAGCGGGGTGGGCGTCAGGCTCACCTACGGCAATAACAGCGCCCCGGCGCCGGCAGCCGGAACCGGCGTCAAAATTAACGAGGCCAGCAACTTACCTGTGCTCAAGCGGATTACCGCCAGCAGCGCCGGCGCGGCGGAAAATATCAACTTCAACGCCCAGTACGTACAGACGGATGACGCGGTAACCGCCGGCACCGCCAATAGCATGGTGACGTTTGCGCTGGAGTATAACTGACCGTCGCTTTCGCGCTGTGGCTCACAAAAAAGAGATGTCATAACGATTTTTCGCACGGTGAGCGGATCGGTACGCTATCAATGATCGAGAGATTAAGCGGCTGGCCGGGAGTACTTTTGTGCGGGAAAATCGAAAATGAAAATCGCCTTTGGTGATCTTAAGCCTCTATTGCAGGCGCAGCGCGTTTTTGTCGGCGGGCAGAAGCTGGTCTGCGCCCACGCCTTTTACCGTGATGATCTGCCGATCGACGTACCGGAAAATTTAGCTACCGAGGCCTATACCACCTACTGGGGGCGCTGCGGCGAACGGCTGGCCTCACTGGGCGCTTTTAGCTATACGCGAACCCTGCTGCCGGCGCTCATCAGGGTAGGGCGCTACACCTCGATTGCCGATCGGCTCCAGGTGCTGGGCGACCGGCATCCGCTGGAGTGGGCCAGCGCCAGCCCGGTTTTTTATGCCCATCACTCCGGCGTGATGGCGACGCTGGCGGCCGACAGCGGCAGGCCCAACCAGTTTTACCCTTTTGAGAAAACACCCCGGCCAATCACCATCGGCAACGATGTGTGGATTGGTCAGAATGTCACCCTGGCGCAGGGCATCACGATTGGCGATGGGGCCGTTATTGCCGCCAACGCGCTGGTGGTCAAAGACGTCGCGCCGTACGCTATCGTCGGTGGTAATCCGGCGAAGGTCATCCGCATGCGCTTTAGCGAGGCGATTATCGCGCAGCTGCTGGCGCTACGCTGGTGGCGTTACTCTGCCCAGGATATTGCCGCTTGTCCGGTTAATCAGGTTGAACGCTTTTGCGAGCTGCTCGCCGGGCGCGCCGCCGAAGGGACGCTGTCCGCTTTTTCGCCGCCGGTATTGACGGCGACCATGATTAAAGATTTTATGGCGAATAAACAGAACCCGCTGCGCAGCGCGGTTTAATCAAAAGCGGTTCACATTAGGACAAGGATATAAAGATGAAGTTGAAGTCAGGTCTTGCTTTCATCATTGCCGCCATCGCCTTTGGCGCCCAGGCGCGCGACATGAACAGCATCCAACAAAGCGGCGAACTTAAAGTCGGTGTGCCGGGAGACTACGCGCCGCTGGCGTTTCACAATAAAGCCGGAGAACTGCTGGGCTACGATGTGGATATGGCGAAAGATCTCGGCAAGCGGCTTGGCCTGAAGGTGCGCTTCGTGCCGACCAGTTGGCCAACGCTCTCCGCCGATCTGCAGGCCGATAAGTTTGATATCGCCATGGGCGGGGTGACGGAAACCGCGGCGCGGGCGAAGGATTTCGCGTTAAGCCAGCCGGTGGTGCCGAACGGCAAGATTGCGCTGGCTAACTGCGCGTCGGCGCCAGCCCTCGGTAGCCTGGAAAAAATCGACCAGCCGAACGTGAAGGTGGTAGTGAATCCGGGGGGAACCAACCAAAGCTTTGTCGATGAACATATCAAGCATGCGCAAATTATCCGGGTGAAAAACAATATCGATAACCTTGAAGCGCTGCGGCAGAAAACGGCGGATATGATGGTGACCGACCTGATTGAAGGCGTCTATTACCAGAGCAATGAACCGGGCGTATTCTGCGTGGCTAACGAGACGCCGTTCCCGGGCACCGCCAGCTTTAAAGTCTACATGATGAATAAAGATAACCCGCAGCTGCTCGAGAAGGTAAACCAGTGGCTGGCCAGCCAGGATAAAAATGTGCTTAAGCAGAAGTGGCGCATTCATGACCAGGTAAAACCATAGTGCAATAAAGGTTTTCTATGCGGGTTTGGCGGAAGATAATCAGCGCATCGGGTTTTCCGCCAGCACATCGTGAAGCAGCCAGTCATAAAACACCGTCACTTCCGGACGCATGACCGCATGCTGCGGCGTCACGATGTAGTAGGACCAGGTGAGCGGCCAGCGGCGGGCGGGCTGTAGCTGGACGAGCTGCCCCGTGGCGAGGAGCTGTTTTACCAGCGCCCGGCGGACGAGGGCGACGCCGCGCCCGCTGAGGGCGGCAAGGATAACCGCCGACGTTGAGTCGATATGCATTCCGCTATCGCGCGCCGTCGGGGCCTGAGCCGCGGCCAGCACATCCTCCCATGAGGGAAAGCTGGCGCCGGGATGCGGCGTATCATCATGAATTAGCTTTTGCGCCGCCAGCCAGTCGCCGCAGGCGATTTTTTCTGCCGGGACGATAAGCGGGCTGTACACCAGCACCGCCTCCTCATCCATCAGCCAGGTTTTATCGACCCCGGGCCAGTCGCCGCGGCCGCAGCGAATGCCTAAATCCGCTTCGCCGTGGGCCACATCCATCAGCTTTTCCGTAACGTTGAGGCGCAGGTCGATATTTTCATGGGCGGCGGAGAAGCGATTTAAGCGCTCCATCAGCCAGTTCATCATCAGCACCTGCGAGGCGGTGATCACCACCACCGAACGCGCCCGGCGGCCGCGAAGCTTATTCAGCCCGCTCTCCAGCTTATCCAGTCCCTGCGTAATATCCTGCAGCGCTTCCTGGGCCTCGCTCACCAGGGTCAGACGCGCTTTACCGGCACGGGTGCGGTGCAGCAGCGGATGGCCGACCCACTCTTCCAGCGCCCTGACCAGTTGCCCGACGGCGGCGGGGGTGACCCCCAGCTCGCGCGCCGCGCCGGTAAAGCTGCCGTGGCGGGCGGCGGCTTCAAAAGCGTGAAGCCATTTCAGTCGGTTAAGCGATCGCATGCTGGATATCCCTCAGTCAAATTTCGCCCCAGTATAGGCTATCAAGATAGATTTTCTTTGCTGCAGGACTATTTCTTCTCATTCGTCAGCGCGGTTGTGGACAGGCATGCTGAGGCCATACAAGCAAACGTGAAGAGGTGAATGATGAATACGACGTTTATGGGAAAAAAACTGCTCGTGGTTGGCGGAACCAGCGGTATGGGGCTGGCGACGGCCAAACGGGTGGTGGAGAATGGCGGCAGCGTGGTGCTGGTGGGCAATCGCCGGGAAAAGGCCGAACGGGCGCGCCAGGCGCTGGCGGCAGCGGGGAAGGTAGATGTTATCGTCGCTGACCTGACGAGCGAGGCCGGTATGCAGCAGGTTATGGCGAACATCAATGCAGAGCATCAGGATATCAGCCTGCTGGTCAACGCCGCCGGCGTCTTCTTCCCGAAGCCGTTTATCGAACATGAAATGGCCGATTACGATCGGTATATGCATCTCAACCGCGCGACGTTTTTTATCACCCGCGAGGTGGTGCGCAATATGCTGGCCAACGGCATCAAAGGCTCGATTGTGAATATCGGGTCGATGTGGGCGCAGCAGGCCATCGGCGCGACGCCGTCCTCGGCATACTCCATGGCGAAGGCGGGGCTGCATGCGCTGACGAAAAACCTGGCGATTGAGCTGGGCGGCAGCGGTATTCGCGTCAATGCGGTATCCCCGGCGGTGGTGCATACGCCAATCTATGAAGGCTTTATTCCTGAAGAGGATGTGAAGGCGGTGATGAATAGCTTTGACGGCTTCCATCCCATTGGCCGCGTCGGCACGCCTGATGATATCGCGCAGACCGTCGCTTTTCTCCTCAGCGAGAGCACCCGCTGGGTGACCGGCGCGGTTTGGGATATTGATGGCGGCGTGATGGCTGGTCGGAATGCCTGATTACGTTCATTATGTCAGTCAGGGTATTGGCATAACCAAAACGAATTCAGGATAAAAAGAGTCCATGAGCGCTGAGATAACGCTGCCCGTCGGGCAGCAAAACCAGAATATTATTCGCCTGGCGACGGCACAGGCGCTGGCGGGGGCAAACTCGGTGGTGTTTTACGCCACCGGCGCGATTGTTGGCAACGCCATCGCGCCCTCTCCGACGCTGGCAACGCTGCCTGTGACCATTTTTGTGCTGGGTATGGCCGCCTGCATACTGCCGTTTGGCGCACTGGCCAGAAGGCGCGGACGCAAAACGGTCTTTATGACCGGCACCGGGGCCGGCGTGTTGACGGGAGTACTGGCTGCGCTGGCGGTGGTGCTCGGTTCGTTCTGGCTATTCTGTATCGCGGCCTTTTTCGGCGGCGCCTATGCGGCGGTGGCGGTTTCTTTCCGCTTTGCCGCCACCGACGGCGTCAGCGGCGAGCGGCGCGCCCGGGCGCTCTCCCTGGTCATGGGGGGCGGCGTGGCGGCGGGGGTTATCGGCCCGATGCTGGTGACCGGCACCATGAATCTGTGGCCATCGCACACCTTCGCAATGACCTTTATCGCTCAGGGACTGGTGGCGGCGCTATCGGCGCTGGTCTTGCTGGGGGTAAAAACCGCCGCGCCGGTGGCGCAGACCCAATCTGGCGGGCGTCCACTGGGCGAAATCGTACGCCAGCCGGGGTTTTCCCGGACGGTCTTCAGCGGCGCAATCTCCTATATGGTGATGAACTTTCTGATGACCGCCGCGCCGCTTTCCATGCACATGCACGGTATCCCGCAGCAGGCGTCGAATCTGGGCATTCAGTGGCACGTGATCGCCATGTACGGCCCCGGATTTTTTACCGGCAAGTTGATTAATCGCTTTGGCGCCCGGCGTATTAACGCCGCAGGGTTGATTCTGCTGGTGCTGTCGGTGATGGTTGGCCTCGCCGGTATCGACGTTATGCACTACTGGCTGTCGCTCATCCTGCTCGGCATTGGCTGGAACTTCGGCTTTACCGGCGCGTCGGCGCAGATTATGGATTTTCACCGCCCGGAAGAGAAAACTCAGGTGCAATCGCTGAACGATTTTATTGTCTTCGGGGTCATGATGATTGGCTCGTTTTCCTCCGGCGCATTGATGAATCTCTTCGGCTGGAATGCCGTGCTGTGGGGTTCGCTGGCGCCGGTTGTGGTTGCGCTGGCGGCGCTACTGGTGGGGGGAAGGGCAGCCCAGAGGGTCTAACTTTTGCGTGATTTAACGCGCAAGCGCACGATATCGCGCATGGCGCGAATCAGGGGTTCTTTGCTGCGGCCGCGGCGGAAAATCAGCGAAAAAGGCGCTTGATAGCCATATTCCGTCGGCAGCAGTGCGCGCAGCTTATGCGATTGCACCCATGGCAAAGCGTAGTGTTCCGGCAGATAGCCGACGTATTTGCCGGACAGAATCAGCATCAGCTGCGCTTCCATACTTTCCGCGCTTGCGACGCTCCGCTTAAAGCCCTTACGCCCTAAATCGCTGCTGCTCCAGTAGCTGCGGGTGACCATTCGCATCTCGGAAATCAGTGCTTCCGTCGGATGTTTAAGGGTAAATAGCGAGTGTTTGTCGCCGCAATAGAGCCAGTTTTGTTCGCGATAGAGCGGATGGGACACCACGCTATTGGCCTGCAACGAGAAGGTACCGATGGCAATATCCAGTTCATTGTTCAGTACGCCCTGCAAAAGCGCGTTCGGGCTTTTGACCTGTAAATTGATATGCACCCGCGGGAAACGTTCGCTAAATGTGGCGATGATGTCGCTCATCGGCAGCATCGGGTCGGTAATTGTTGAATCGATCACTCCAAAGTTAAAGATCCCGGTTTGTTCGCCGCGTAGCGTCGCCGTATTGCGCTCAAAATCCTCCATTGAATTCAGCAGGTCGATGCTTTGCTGGAGTACGGTTTCCCCTTTTTCGGTCAGAGAAAAACCGCCCCTGCCGCGACGGCAGAGGATGATCCCAAGTTTCTCTTCCAGTTCGCTCATATAGTTGCTGATAGCCGAAACTGTCAGGTTGAGCTCCTGCTGCGCATTGGCGTAGCCCTGGTATTTCGCTACGGTAATAAACACGTGTAACAGCCGCAGATTGGGAAATTTTCCAACTGACATAAAGGGGATACTCCGCTGTAAGCTCCGGTTTTGTTGTTATTTTTCTAAACTAATTTTTTGGCTTTGACTATTTTTTCTCTATTCCCCGTTCAGCAGTATGTCTTCATCGCCCAATAAGCCATGGAGACACCGCAATGACTACCGCAACAGAAAAAAACTATCCGCAGCCGCAGGACGGTGAAATCCCGCGCTTTAGCGGATTGCCGACTTTTTTCCGCCTCCCTTTCGCACCGCAGGCCGCTGAGCTGGATATCGGCATCGTAGGCGTGCCGTGGGACGGCGGAACAACAAACCGTGCGGGAACTCGCCACGGGCCACGCGAGCTACGCAATGCCTCAAGCCTGGTGCGTCGGATCCACCAGACTACCCGCCGTTCTCCCTATGATTACGCCCGCGTTGGTGACCTGGGGGATGTGCGTATCAATCCGGTTGATATGCAGGATAGCCTGGCGCGCATTGAGGCCTGGTATCGCGCCCTGGCTGAACAGCAGGTGATGCCTTTAACCGCTGGCGGCGACCATCTCACCACGTTGCCGATTTTACGCGCGCTCGGACGGGATAAACCGCTGGGAATGATCCATTTTGATGCCCACTCGGATACCAACGACAGTTATTTCGGCGGCGAGCGCTTTACCCACGGTACCCCGTTTCGTCGTGCGGTAGAAGAGGGGGTTCTCGATCCACGGCGTACGGTACAAATTGGTATTCGCGGCGCGCTGTTTTCCGCAGATGAACACTGCTGGGCGGAGGAAAACGGCATCACCATCATTCGCATGGAGCAGGTGGACGAGCTGGGTATTGACAAGGTGATGCAGCGGGCGCGCGCGATTGTCGGCGAGCAGCCTACCTATATCAGCTTCGATATCGATGTCCTGGATCCGGTCTATGCGCCAGGTACCGGAACGCCGGAAATTGGCGGTATGACCACGCTGCAGGCGCAGCGCTGCGTTCGTCAGCTTGCGGGATTGAATCTGATTGGTGCCGACGTAGTGGAAGTCTCGCCGCCCTTTGATCAGGGCAATCTCACCAGCCTGACCGGCGCGACCATGATGTTTGAACTCTTGTGCCAGCTTGCCGACGCCCATCATTGGCGCATTTCTCTATAAATAACGAGGGAGCCTTATGATGAAAAGAAATCTCTCATTGCGCTATCTCGCCACTACGCTGGTTCTGGCATCGGGACTTGTCCCGGCGGCCAATGCGGCGGACGCCACCCTGACGCTACAGCTGGCGGATACCAAATTCAGCAGCTTAATCCTCGGCGCGCTATATCACACCGGAGCGTACCCGGCAGGCGGATGCGATCCCCTATGCCAAAACCGGGGCCAATATTATGGTGCGCAGCTTATCAGACAATATCATCCACCACGCCGCCATCAACGCGTAGCGCCGCACCTGACGTCGCTGAAGCCTGTGTCGAGCAGACGTAAACCACCATATTGGCAACTTCTTCCACCGTGGCCGCGCGCTGAATCACCGAGCTTGGGCGGTTCGCCATCACGAACTCTTTTGCCAGCTGTTCCAGCGATTTCCCGGTTTTCGCGACTTCATCTTTCATCATCTCAGCAAAGCCATCAGAGATAGTTGGCCCCGGCAGCACGCTATTGACCGTGACGCCGCTTCCGGCGACAAACTTCGCCAGCCCGCGGGCCAGCGACAGCTGAGCGGTTTTAGTCACGCCGTAATGAATCATATCCGCCGGAATATTACGTGCCGATTCCGAAGAGATAAACACCACCCGACCCCAGCCTTGCTGCACCATAGCCGGTAGCAGGGCACGGGAAAGACGCACTCCGGACATCACGTTGGTTTGCCAGTAGTTTTCCCAGGTTGCATCATCGGTTTCATAGAAATCCTGCGGGCCGTAAATACCGGCGTTATTCACCAGAATGTCGACCCCGCTCACCGCCTGCACCAGCAAATTGACGCCCTCAGCGCTGCTTAAGTCGGCGATCGCCGGACGCGTTGTTGCGCCGGGAACCGCATTTTGCAAACGGGCGAGGGCCGCGCTCACGCTACGCTCGCTGCGACCATTAATTATCACTTCCGCGCCGCTGGCCGCCAGACCTTTGGCGATGGCGAAACCAATACCGCCGGTAGAGGCGGTGACCAGTGCGACTTTCCCCGATAAATCAATATTCATGCTGACAGCCTTATTTTTTGTCGGACAGACCATTAAGCGTAGCAGCGGATATGAGACTATTGACGTTTTCGGGCTTAATAACCGCTCTGTTTGTTCACCAGGTTTTTCAGCGGCAGCGCCTGCCGCAGCCGCTGGATGTTGTCCAGCAGCTGGCGGGCAATCACCTCCGTCTGCGCGATGGAGGCCATATGCGGAGTGATAACCACCTGCGGATGTTGCCATAGCGGGTCTTGCTGGGGCAGCGGCTCGACGGGGAAGACGTCAAGCAGCGCGCCGGAGAGCTTGCCGCTATCCAGCGCCTCGAGCACGTCCCGATTCACCATATGCTCGCCGCGGCCGCAGTTAATCAGCGCCGCACCGTCGGGCAACTGCTGCAGTAAAGGATGGGCGAGGATGCCTCGCGTCTGCTCGGTTAACGGCAGGACGTTGATCAGCGCATCCAGTTGGCCAAGGAATTCGCCGGCCTGCGCCTCCCCGTGGTAGCAGCGCACGTCGGTAAGGGCTTTTTCGCTACGCGCCCAGCCGGAAACCCGATACCCCAGCCCGGCCAGCTGCGAGGCGATATAGCCGCCAATTTCGCCGAGGCCCATGACGCCAACGTGATAATCGGCTGCCGCTCGCTGCGGATACATTTTCCAGACGCGCTCGCGCTGGTGGGCCAGCGCCCGGTCAAAGCGCCGCTGAAACCACAGCACGCCCCACAGCGCGTATTCAAACATACCGTGACGAAAATCTTCATCCACCACCCGACAGAGCGGAACGTCGCTGGCGAAAACGCTGGCGGGCAAATGGTCGACGCCGGCGGACGCGGCCTGGATCAGCTTCAGCTGAGGCGAGCGCGCCAGCAGCTGCGGGTCGGGAAACCAGCAGCAGGCGCATTGCGCCTCGCGGGCGGCGGGGTCCTCTGGCAGAACCGCTTTCACTTGCGGAAACAGCGCGAACGCGGCGCAAATTTCCTCGCTGTACTGAGGATCGTTACAATCCACGACGATGGTTAACTGAGTCATAGGCATTAGCTTTTATAAGAAGTATCAAGACGATCGAGGCGGCGTAGCCACGCCTGCCACACCAGCTGGCGTTCATGTTCAACCCCCATCAGCTGCTCGCAGGCGTGTCGGCTCAGCGGCTCAGGTATCGTATGAATGGGGCTGAGCGGTGCCAGCTGCGCGGCGGCCATCTGGATCTCGCAGGCGCGGTTCAGGTAGTACATGATATAAAACGCATCGGCGACGGTGCGCCCGACCGACAGCAGGCCGTGGCTTTGCAGGATCATGGCGATGTTCTCGCCGAGCGAGCGTTGGATCCGCACCCGTTCATCGAGATCGAACGCCACGCCTTCATAAGGATGGTAGCCGACGCGTTGATAAAATTCGGTGCTGATTTGGTTAAGCTGCAGCAGCCCGTCTGCGCAGGCGGCAACCGCCATCCCCGGCAGCGTATGGGTGTGGATCACGCAGTGGGCGTCTTCGCGGGCCATATGGACCGCGCTATGAATCGTAAAGCCCGCCGAGTTCGCCGGGGCGCTGCCTTCGACGACCTTACCCTGCATATCGACCACGATTAAATTGCTGGCGGTGACTTCGTCAAACATCATGCCGAAGGGGTTAATCAAAAACCGCGGCTCGCCGTCGCCGGGCAGGCGTACGGAAAAGTGGGTATACAGCGTGTCTTCCCATCCGAAGAGCGCCGCCAGACGATAGGCGGCGGCCAGCTGCTGGCGTAGTTCCCGTTCAGTTGCCATTTATTGCACTCCCATAAATTCACGAATGCGGGTCAGCGACGGATCGGCGACATCGTTACGAATGCGCTGCGGCGGCATATCGCTCTGCACGACGCCGTTTTCCATCATCACCACCCGGTCAGAAATTGATAAGGCGAAGTCCATCTCGTGGGTCACGATAATCATCGTCATGCCTTCGCGGGCGAGGGACTGAATGACCTTCAGCACTTCGCCAACCAGTTCAGGGTCCAGCGCCGACGTGGGTTCATCAAACAGCATGATGTCCGGTTTCAGCGCCAGGGCGCGGGCAATGGCTACGCGCTGCTGCTGGCCGCCGGAGAGCTGGTACGGGTACTTTTCGGCGTGCGCCAGCAGACCGACGCGATCCAGCAGCCACAGCGCCTGCTCCCTGGCGGCGGCGCGGTCAAGCAGCTTGTGATAGAGCGGGGCGAGCATCACGTTATCCAGCACCGTGCGGTGGGGAAACAGGTTGAAGCCCTGGAACACCATGCCGATGCGGCGTACGCCCGCGCGCATTTGCTGTTTATCGACAACGGATGCGCCTTTCAGATAATCCTCGCCGTAAAGAATGATCTCGCCGCCGTCGATGCTCTCAAGGGCGTTAATCGTGCGGATCAGGGTGGTCTTGCCGGAGCCGGACGGGCCGATGATGCTGATCACCTCGCCGTTTTCCACTTTCAGGTCGATGCCTTTCAGCACGTGGTGCTGGCCCCAGGATTTTTCGATGGCATGGAGATCCAGCGCCGGCGGGTTGCCGCTGGCGGCCTGCGCTTTTTGCATCTGTACCGGCGGCTTCAGGTTCTGGCGCAGGGTTGCGCATTCACTCTCATTGAGCGTTTGCGGACGCTTACGTTGAATATCCAGCAGGTTTTCCAGCCCCCTGAACAGCCAGGTAAACACCGTCACCACCATGACGTAATAAACGGCGACCGCCAGCAGCGTCTCCATGACGAGGAAATTCTGCGCATACAGGCGCTGGCCGGTCAGCAGCAGTTCCGGCAGCGAAATCACCGACAGAATCGAGCTGAGTTTGATGATGGTGATGTATTCGTTAATCAGGGTGGGCAGGGAAATACGAAACGCCTGCGGGATAATAATTAAGCGCTGAACGCCGATAAAACTAAAGCTTAAGGCATGGCCGGCTTCGCTTTGCCCTTTGGCGACCGAAAGCAGTCCGCCGCGATGGATTTCCGCCATATAGGCCGCTTCGGTCACCGTCATTGATACCAGCCCGGCAATAAACGGAATGCCGAGCAGCGGTTGGGTGGCCGGAAACAGCTGCGGCAGGTTATAGACAAAGACCAGCAGGACCATCAGCGGCACGCTGCGAAAAAACCAAATATAGAGTTCGACGGGAACCTTCAGCCAGCGCGGGCCGGAGAGCTTAGCGCAGGCTAAAAGAAAACCTAATATCAGGCCAATAAACCAGGACAATGAACTGACGACAACTACGGTGACACACGCCTGCCAGAATGCCCCAACGCTAAATAATGAGAAAAAGTATCCCCAATCGAACTCCATACCGACTCCCGTTTCATTATTGTATTAGTTGATGCTTTCTAAGTTGTATTTCTTGATGATGGCGTCGTATTTGTCATTGGCTTTAAGGGTGGCTAACGTTGATTTAATGGCCTCGGCCAACTCGGTATTGCCTTTGGCGACGTAAATTCCCAGCGGCAGCGGATAGACCAGGCGGTTTGAGCTAATGGCCAGGCGACCGCGGCTTTTTTCGACGATAATTTGCGCCGCCGGGGCGATTTCTAACTGGGCGTTGATATTTTTCGACAGCAGGGCCTGGGAGGCTTCCGGCGCGGTCGGGAATTCCTGAATACTAATGGCCGGTTTGCCGTTTTTCAGACAGTACTCGTCGGAGTGCGTTTTCAGGCTCGAAACCCAGGCGGTACCCGCCTGCAGTCCCACCTTCACGCCGCACAGTTCGTCTTCCGTTTTCGGCTGAATAGTGCTGTTTTTTAGCGCAATGATTGACGCGCCGGACAGGGCATAAGGGATAGCGTCCGCCTGCTTCTGGCGCTCGGGCGTCACGTACATACCGGAGATCACCGCATCGTATTTTTTACCGATGCCTAAGATCAGACTGGTGAACTTCGTGTCGATAAGCTGCGGTTTGGCCTTCAGATGCTCGGCGATCAGCGCCGCGAACTCCGGGTCGATACCGACAATGTTGTTATTGCTGTCGTAGGACTCAAAGGGCGGATAGGTCACCTCCATCCCCACTTTAAATACGCCCTCGGTCAGCAGCTCTGCGGCCTGAGCCAGCGGTGAAAAACAAGCGGTGACGGCGATGGATAAAGCCACACGGCGCGAGAGTTTTTTTAGCGTTTTGTTCATCATTTATCCTCACGGGTTATTTACGGTTTTTTGCTGTGCTTGTTTTTTCAGATGACCAAAGGTGTTAGTGCCGCGGGCGCGTTCAGGGAGCTGGAGCTCGCCTCGGGTGACTTTCTCGCGCAGGTAGCGATAGGTCTGTAACGCCTGGCTCCACATATGCTCACCAATGCTCAGTTCTTGATACTCGCTGGCTTCGCCTGCCTCAAGGAAGCCCGGCAGCGGGCGGATCAGCGTGTGGTAGTCGCAGGCGAAGAACAGCGGGAAGGAGTAGCGCTCCTGCGGCACCTTGCGTACGCGGTGTGCAGTTGCAACAAATGTGCCAGCGCTCAGGACTTCGAGCATGTCGCCGATATTAATCACGAAAGCCTCTTCTCCGGTCGCGTTCTTCAGCGGCGGGGCGTCGATCCAGTCGCTATCTTCATTCAGCACTTCAAGACCCGGCTGGTCGGCGAGCAGCAGAGTGAAGCACTCATAGTCGGTATGTGCACCAATACCGGGAACGTCTTCGGCGCTGGCGTCAAAGGGGTAGTGGATCAGGCGCAGCTTCGACGGCGGGCAGGTGACCATCGACCTGAAATAGCCTTCCGGCAGGCCAAGGGCGAGAGCGAAGGCGTCAAACAGGCGATGTCCAAGGGCGAAGACCGCCTCATAGTAGGCCAGCACCCGGGATTTAAACGCCGGCACGTCCGGCCACTCGTTGGCGCCAATCAGCGGCGTTTTCGCCATGACGTACGGGTGGTCGTCAGTGGCCTGAAAGCCGATATCGAACGCTTCTTTGTGATCCGGCTTGCCGGAGCCGTAAATCTCTTCGCCTTCCGGAACGTAGCCTTTATGGCTTTTCGACTGTCCGATGTAGTACGCCATCTTGCGCTCCATCGGCAGGGCGAAAATCTCTTTGGCCGCCGCGCGGACCCCGGCAATCAGTTCAGGCGCGATGCCGTGGCCGGTAATGTAGAAAAAGCCGACTTCGCGGGCCGCCTGGCCGATAGCGTCGGCCACCGCCTGGCGTCGGGCGAGATCGTCGCAGGTCAGGTCGCTGATATCGATGGTCGGTAATTCAGTAAAAGAACTTTTTGCAGCGGTCATTTCTTCAGTTCCTTATTCAGTTAGCGAGGTGGATTCAACAAAATGCCGCTGTTCACGCTGGGCCATCCAGGCATTCAGCGACCACAGGTCGGCGACCGGAACGTTAGTAAACGGCAGGTGATGCAGGTAGCCATCGGGGCCAAACTCCGGCGTAAGGGTGGTTTGCTGGTAGCCGCGCCGGTTCTGCGATTGCCAGATCTGTTCCCAGAAGCGCTGTTGAAACTGCAGGGCCGACTGATATTCCGGCGCGGCGGGGTGCGGCACCTGCGGTCCCTGGTCGTAGCCGACGCGGGCCTGAATATGGTGAACCCGTTCGATAAAAGCGCTGAAGTCATCGCAGGGGTCATCCAGCAGGCGCTCGCTTACCACGATCCAGTGGCTGATATCGGCGGTAAAGCGCAGCTGCGGCAGCTGTTGAACGATCTCCAGCGTCAGCCACGGGCTATACAGCGACGTGGCGCGATGGGTTTCAAAGCTGCAGAACAGCTCATATTCGGCGGCGAGCTCATGCGCCCTGCCGAGAAAATCCACCTGCTGCGCCAGCGGCCAGCGGTCGTTACCGGCCAGCAGGTTTACGAAGCGCGGATTAAGCGCTTTTGCCGCCGCAAAACGTTCTTTTAAGCGCTCCAGGTGCTGCGCGGGCGTTTCGCTCTGAGCCGGAATGACGCCGCCGCCGCTGAAGACAATGGCGATATACTCCAGCGCGGACGCGTCGATGCGTTGGGCCAGCGTCCGCTGCTCTTCCACCGTCAGCGGAACCCGCGCTTCAATGCCGCAGCAGCCGACGCTTTTGAGTTCGTTGACCGTTTGCTGCCACGGGGTGGTGACGCCCCACAGCGTACGAAAGACGTTAAGCTGCATGGTTTTTCCTCTATGGGTATTTCACGCCGGGGAGAACGCAGAGCATTTCATACAGCAGGTTGGCGGCCAGCTGGGATGTGTTGCCGCTGACGTCGTAGGGAGGCGAGACCTCGACCAGGTCGCAGCCTATCAGGTTCAGGCCGCGGCAGCCGCGCACGATTTCCAGCGCCTGAATCGATGTCAGGCCGCCGACTTCCGGAGTGCCGGTGCCGGGTGCCCAGATGGGGTCGAGGCTATCGATATCAAAGCTGAGATAAACCGGGCCATCTCCCATCTGCTGGCGAACCTCGGCCATCAGCGGGGCCAGGGATTTGTGCCAGCACTGCTCCGCCTGGACCAGACGAAAGCCGCGATCGACGCCCCACTGGAAGTCGCCGGCGGCGTAGCCCTGCGCGCGTTGGCCTATCTGAACGACGCGTTTGAGGTCC
This sequence comes from Klebsiella sp. M5al, assembly GCF_002090195.1. Lineage (NCBI taxonomy): Bacteria > Pseudomonadati > Pseudomonadota > Gammaproteobacteria > Enterobacterales > Enterobacteriaceae > Klebsiella > Klebsiella sp. M5al. The sequence continues at coordinate 4,572,801 of NZ_CP020657.1, read as the reverse complement.
AGCAGCCCCTCTTCGACGGCGCGGCGGAAGGTGGTGCCGTGGGCGATCTTTTCGCCGAACATTTCATCGTTGGTATCGGTGTGGGCATCGATGTGAATCAGCCCAACCGGACCGTGCTTTTTGGTTAGCGCGCGCAGTATGGGCAGGGTAATGGTGTGATCGCCCCCGAGAGTCAGGGGGATAAGCGGAAAACTATTCAAACCGGTGTAGTAATCTTCGATGATTTGCACCGATTTGAGCAGATTGTAGGTGTTAATCGGTACGTCGCCGATATCCGCTACCGACAGAGAATCAAAAGGCGCGGCGCCGGTGGCCATATTGTACGGACGAATCATCACCGATTCGGTACGAATGTAGCGCGGCCCGTAGCGCGTTCCGGAACGTTGTGAGGTCCCAATATCCAGCGGGATGCCGACAAATGCTGCATCAAGTCCCTGTAAGTTATCAATAAATGGCAGACGCATCATTGTGGCGCGGCCGCCAAAACGCGGCATTTCGTTGCCACCCTGCGGTTGATGAAAGACGTTATCCATTTCAGCTCCTGAATCTGACCAACAAAACTCAACAACTGGAATAGTGCGAAAGATGCGCTGGACTTTAAATCGTCTGCCGCAAATACTTAGTTCATTTATTAGTGAACTAAAACGCCATGCTTAACGACGCGACGCTTAACATTCGACAGCTCCAGGTTTTTGAGGCGGTGGCCCGTCTTGAGAGCTATGGCCGGGCCCAGCAGGAGCTGGGGATTTCCGTTTCCGCAATCAGCAATGCGATGTCGCAGTTGGAAGGCCAGCTTGGCTTTAGCTTGTGCCAGCGCGGGCGCGGCGGCTTTGCGCTGACCGAAAAAGGGCAGCATTTTTTACAGCAGGCGATCCGCGTGCTGAGTGAACTGAACGAGCTGGAGCGCCAGTCGGCGCTGCTGAAAGGCGAGCATAGCGGTACGATTTGTATCTCAACGCTTGATTCCATCGAAACGGAAACCGCGCTGTCGCTGCCGGTGGTGCTGCGCAGCTTTAGCGATAAGTTTCCCAATGTGCATATCAAGCTGATTATCCGTACCCCGGCGGAACAGCTAAACGGCGTACTGAATAACCATATCGATCTCGCTATCGGCAGCTACAACTCGCGGGTGCATAACATCATTAGCGAACCGCTCTACCGCGAGCAGCACTGGCTCTACTGCAGCGACCTGCATCCTATGTTCTTTAGCCGACAGCTCGATAAAGAGCTGATCAGCCAGTGTCCGCTGGTGACGCGCAGCTACTGGAATACCAGCGATCTGCGGCGGCGCGGCTTCAGCAAGGGCAGCGCGACCGTTGAAACCGTCGATGCGCAGCTGCTGTTGATCCTGTCCGGGAAATATATCGGCTACCTTCCCGAGCACTACGCCTGGCCTTGGATTAAGGAGAATCGCCTGCGCGTGCTGCTGCCCAATGAGTTTGGCTTTCAATCTCCCTTCTCAGCGATATGCAAACGCGGGCGCAGCAATGAACCTTACCTGAAGGAGTTTCGCAATCTTCTGAAGAAGAATACGGTGGCCAGACCGAAGTGGAGTGAGTGATCTTTTGGTCTGGATTTAGAAAAAACTTATGCCTGATTTGATTTGGCAAACGCCCGTTGAATATCAGGCATATAAACTGCGGTTTGCTATTAAAAATATGGATTTGAGTAAAATCTCAGATAAAAATATCGCTAGGTACCAGGATAATTCCCATCTATTAATTGGTTAAAAAATAGCCTTTTTGTGTGTTTTTTCTGAATTAATGGCAAATCTAACGCCTGGCGTTGTTTGTTAAAATTTTTTCTGCTGGAATCGACAAATATATTTTTTGAACTTTTTTTTCTAATGGATGGGAAAATGATAAGAAATAGATTATTAGCATTGGTGTGCATTTCTGTCGGTTTATTACAGGGGTGCGCTAATGTTAAAAAACCACAGAGCGCGCTAATAAAAAAAGATGTGATTCAAAATGAACAGCCGGCTCAGATTCCTGCCTTACAGCAGTGTATCCAGGATGTTGATGCTTTAGTTAAGCTCGATAAAAAGTTTCAGCAGGATTCAAACGAGCTGTATGGTTTAATCAACGACGCTAAGTTTTATGCTTCTGTTTCAAGCCAAACGTCGGCCAGCGTAAAGTCAACGATTACTCCACTTTTTGAATACAAGATAAATGATAAGTGTAATAGTATTTCGCAGAAATTAATTAAAGAGTTCGAAATCCGGGCAAGAAAAGCCGAACTTAAGAATGGGCTGGCCAGATGATGTACCATAAGGGGGAATTGAATATATATAATCTTCGCGGTCTTGCGATTTTATTGTCTCTCTTTACCCTTATTATGATGTCTCCCGCTCGTGCTGAGAGAGGAGATTTCCTTGATAATATATCGAAACTCGAAATCAACAATCCGCCGGCCTCAGACGCCGCCAGCGGGGATTCGGCGTCGGCTAAACAACATAACGATAGCCGTGATAAAAAAGCACCGCAAAAGCAGGACGTCGTCAGAAAGAAAGTGAATCAGACGAAAACTGAAAGTACGCTTAGCGCTTTGCGCAAACAAAATGCGGAGCTGAGCGCTGCGGCCAAAGCGGCGGAGAAAAAGCTCGATGAAACGACGCGCCAGCTGTCGGCGCAGATTGCCGCGCTGAAAGCGCAGCGTGGGCAGCAAGAGAGCGGCGCTCCTGCCGCCGCTAGCGCGCTAATGAAGAAAAACGCCGAGCTGACCGCCGCCGCCGACGCGGCGCAAAAAAAGCTGGATGACACGACCCGCGACCTGTCGGCGCAAATTAGCACATTGAAGGCTCAGCATGCGCAGCGCGAAAGTGGGCAGAAAACCGCGCTTGATGCGCTAACGAAAAAGAATGTCGAGCTGGCCGCCGCTGCTGCCGCCGCGCAGAAAAAGCTCGATGACACGACCCGCACGATGTCGGTGCAAATCGCCGCGCTGCAAACCCAGAAGGAGCAGGGGGAGAGCCTGCAAAAAACCACCATTGATACGCTGACGGGAAAGAATCTGGAACTTCGCGCAGCAGCAACAGCGGCGCAGAAAAAGCTGGATGAGACCACCCGCACGCTATCGGCGCAGATTGCCGCGCTGAAAACTGAGAACACGCAGGGCGAAAGCCAGCAAAAAACCGCTCTTGACGCGCTGTCGAAAAAGAACGCTGAGCTCATCGCGGCGGCTGAAACGGCGCAGAAAAAATATGATGCTTCAGTCGCTGCGTTGAATGATAAAAATAAAGAATTACAGTCAACGCTCGATAGCCTGGCCATCAAGCAAAGCGATGTAAACCTGGCGGATAAAAGCAACAAAAATGCCTATGCGCTGGGTGTTTTCTACCTGACTCAGGCGCTATCCGATGTGAATAAAATGGCCGACAATAATGTCAAGCTAGCGCCTTCAGCGTTGGTTTCCGGGTTTAACGATGCCTATAATAAAAAGCTTAGAATGCAGGAAAACGAAATTGAAAGCATCGTCAACATGCTTAACGAAAAACTATCGTCTAAGTACATTGATATTGAAAAAAGAATCATGGCTAAAATCAAAAACAAAAAATATGAGGTTTTGCCTAATGGCGTCTATTTTGTGATTGATAAAAAGGGGAAAGCTCCGTACAAGCAGAATGAGACTTTATCCTTGAATATTCTGGAGAAAAAGATGGATGGTACGCCGATACTTAATACGATGAATTCAACGATGGTGTACGATAAACAAACCGATCCGCTGCTGGCTAAGGTATTATCATCCGGTTTTAAAGGCGGAACGGTGACGCTGTATGGTCAGGCCGGCTCATTATATAGCACCACACCGGCTGACGTGAATCCTGATACTTTAATCTCCATCACCTTCGAGTTAATGCCCTAAGCGATAAATAGCAAGTTCCGGCCGGATTTGCGTATCCGCAAAGTCATTGCCCGTATACGAAATGTTTGCAGTAACGCGCCTGGGACGGATATTGCTTCTGTAACAATCGCCTGGCGGGCAGATTATTACCCAGCGCGCATTTAACCGGTCGCTTCCAACTGCAGTAAATCCATCAGATATATGAGGTTTGAGTCAAAGGCGTTAGGGTAGGCACCGAAGCTCTGTTTGGTTTGTTGTTTGGTCAGAAGTCGGTAGTAGCGGAACTGCCAGAGCTTACTACCGCTGGACTTGATTAGTAGGGTAACTCCGTCACCATCATACTGCTGCTAATCATCATATTTAGGTTTGGCGGCTTTGGTTTCCGTATCAGTTAACGGCTTGGTTTTTCTTGCCATGGGGAGTCTCCATGCGTTTAGGCCCAACGAAAACAATAGAGCTTTGCGTTGGGCCTACCAATGGGATTAAAAGGTTCAGATTTAATTAGTTGGCATCAGACTTCGCGGGACAAATTCAAGGCACAAAAAAGCCCGCAGGGCTTGCGCCGTGCGGGCTCTTAGGACTTCATCGGATGACTCTGGTAATCACCGATGGAGAATTTTGGGCTGGCGGAGTCTGAATTGCTTGTGTAATCCATTGAATTCACTTTGGTAACTAGTAGTTTGACTTTTCGCTGGTGCCTATTTAGGTGCCTAAAAATTTTTTCTCCCTTTGATGAGAAAAATGAGACGAGATAGGTACTGTGCGTGGTGATTTCTAGTTGAGTCGTCACGCTGAAAAACAGACTTGACCTGCTCACCGTTGAGTAACAGACCACAACTTAAGTTGACCCTCAACTGTTGTGACAACGGCTGTGATTTCCTCTCCTCGCTTAGAGTGGACTGGACCAGCCCACCCCAACGCTGGCCGCTATGTGCCAAATATAGTCATTCACACCCTGAGAGTTACACTTTTAAGTGATTCAGGGTATGCGCTTATTGGTTACGAATATTGTGCCAGAATCATGTGATTTGATGATTTCCGCTTTGCTTTCGAGCCAGTAAGTGCTCCACGTTCGCTAACGAATACTCAGGGCATGCAGAAAAACTGCTGACTATATTTCTTTCGAAGAGCGTGGAATGCATACCAATCCCCGATAAAAAGGAGTTGGTGATGACTGCGAAAGATCAGTTTGCTGCTCATGTTGGTTTGGACTGGGCGGATAAAAAACACGATGTCTGCGTTCAGTTTAAAAACGGTGATCGCATATTCCATGTGATTGAACATACGCCTGAGGCACTTGATATCTGGCTCAATGAGTTACACCAGAGGGCGAAAGGCAGGATTGCTATTGCCGTTGAGCTGAAGAAAGGCCCGGTGGTGTATGCACTCCAGAAGTACCCATTTGTCACTGTTTTTCCAGTACACGCGTTGTCACTGGCCCGCTACCGACAGGCTTTCTGGCCCAGCGGTGCGAAGGATGATCCGCAGGATGCTGAGCTGGCATTAGACCTGATGCTACGTTATCCCCACAAGATAAAAGCCATTGAAGCCGACAATCCGGATATCCGATTACTCCAGCAATTAGTTGAGCAGCGCCGACTGCTGGTCGAAGACAAGCGTCGTTTTGTTAATCGGCTCATCAATACGCTTAAGCAGTATTACCCTCAGCCCCTGGAATGGTTCTCCCATCGGGACAGCTCACTGTTCTGCGAGCTAATCATTCGCTGGCCGAGTCTGCAACAACTCAAACGGGCTCGCAGCGATACTGTCCGTAATTTTATGAATGCTAAAGGTGGTCCTGCTGTTGCATATACCGAACAGCGGGTTGCAAGTATTGCCAGCGCTATTCCCCTGACCACAGATAAAACTGTCATCGAGGCAAATGCCTTGATGGCAATAGCACTAGCATCCCAAATCAAACTGACAGGCGACCTAATCAGAACCTACGATGAACGTATTGAATCCTTATTCGATACGCTTCCGGATGCAGAACTGTTCAAATCACTTCCTGGAATGGGACCGTGTATGGGCCCACGGATGCTTGCAGCACTGGGTGATAACCGCGACCGCTTCAACAGCGCCGAAGAAATTCAAAACTACGCTGGCATCGCACCAGTAACCGAGCGAAGTGGTCAAAAATCCTGGGTACACTGGCGTTGGCAGTGCGCGAAGTTCGTCCGACAGACATTCGTGGAATGGACTGCGAAGACGGTTAACTCATCGTACTGGGCCAGACTTTATTACCAGGGCCAGCGAGAAAAAGGGAAATCTCATCAGTCAGCGCTCCGGGCTCTGGCATTTAAATGGATAAGGATCATTTACCGCTGCTGGAAGACCAGAACCCGGTACGACGAAGCGAAATATTTGCTGGCACTGGAAGCGCGAAAGTCGCCCTTACTGAAGCCATAAAAAGCTTGTCGAATGTCTCAGGGCGTGAAGCGGACCTTTCATACTTCTTGGTATATTCAGGCGAATAAGCCTTAATGCGATGAAACAAATATCGACGCTTGCTGTACAGGCGGAACGGCGAAGTATCGCTGCATACGTTTAATCTCCTCTGCGGGTGGCAGACCAAACAGGCGTTTAAACTCGCGATTAAATTGCGACGGACTTTCATAACCGACGGCGTAACTCGCTGCAGCAGCAGTTATTTGCTGACGCACCATCAACATCCGCGCCTGGTGCAGGCGTACCGATTTAACATATTGCATCGGCGGCATCCGGGTTATCGCTTTAAAATGGCTGTGAAACGTCGGCACACTCATTCCGGCTTCCATCGCCAGTTGCGTCAGCGTTAACGGCTCAGCGTAGGTAGCATGGATGCGCTGTAGCACTTTACCGATTTTGCCAAATTGCCCTTGCAAGGTCAGCGCGGCGCGCATGGCATTTCCCTGTGCGCCTGTTAATACGCGGAAATAGAGCTCACGTACCCGTGCAGGACCGAGGATCGCCGCTTCAAGCGGATTGTTAAGGACTTCGAGCAAGTGCCGCACGGCCGTTTTTACCGCGTCGTCCATTGGGCTCGACATCATGCTTTGCGGCGCGGCGAGAGGATATCGGGCGTCATGCTGTTCAATCTGCAACATCAGTTCAGCGGCCAAATGAAAATCCAGATGCATATAAATCGCCAGCAACGGATGTTCAGCGGACGCGTCGGTTTCCATCACAAACGGCACCGGCACCGAAACCGCCAGGTAGTGCTGTTCATCATATAAATAGGTCTGCTGACCAAAATAGCCGCGTTTGCTCCCCTGGCAGACAATCACGATCCCCGGATCGTAAAGCACTGGCGTTCTGGCAAGTGGACGATCGGCACGCAATATTCGCACATCAGGCAATGCGGTAAGGTTATATCCCTCCTGCACCGCAAGTGCTTTAACTAAGGTAATCATCCCGGGCATCACAGCACCTCATAAAATCAGGCAAGAAAAATAGAAGATACGGCCTAAAAATGCGGCAGGACGTAGAATACCATGCAACCTTCATTGTTCATGGGAGTTCTTTTATGACATCTGCAAAAACGATTTTAATCACCGGCGTCAGCAGTGGCTTTGGCCGTGCACTGGCGCAGGAAGCCCTCGCCACAGGCCATCGGGTCATCGGTACCGTGCGCAGCCGCGAAGCACAGCACGATTTCGAGGCGCTTCATTCGCAGCGGGCTTTCGGCCGTCTGCTCGATATCACGGACTTTGAGCATATTGATGAGGTGGTTGCGGAGATTGAGTCTACCGTCGGTCCGGTTGATGTGCTGGTAAACAATGCCGGTTACGGTCATGAAGGCATAATGGAAGAATCCTCGCTCGCAGAGATGCGCCGCCAGTTTGAAGTCAATGTGTTTGGCGCAGTGGCAATGATCAAAGCCATGCTACCGGGCATGCGCCAGCGTCGTCATGGCCATATTATTAATATCACCTCGATGGGCAGTTTCATTACCCTGCCCGGCATCAGCTATTACTGCGGCAGCAAATTTGCGCTGGAAGGAATATCAGAAACGTTAAGTAAAGAGCTGGCTCCGTTCAACATACACGTAACCGCCGTGGCACCTGGCTCGTTTCGCACCGACTGGGCCGGACGATCGATGGTACGCAGCGCTCGCAGCATCCCGGACTACGACGCTTTATTTGATCCGATTCGTCAGGCACGTGAAGAAAAAAGCGGTAAGCAACTCGGCGATCCCGTTAAGGCCGCACATGCCATGCTGGCAATGATTGAGAGTCAGAACCCTCCAACGCATTTATTGTTAGGCAGTGATGCATTAAGTTTAGTGCGGCAAAAGCTCGAGGCATTAGGTAAGGAAATAGAACAATGGGAAGAAATAACACGTTCAACGGATGGCTGATCAGCTGCTGAGACAGAGAGCATACTGGATAATGGATTATGGCTGGTCGCACAAGCGCTCATTTCGCTCGGGCATCATGCTGATGCCCTTGCAGTTCAGCCTTTTTACTTTCAGGCTTCCAGGCTTGCGGTGAAATCAACTTCCGCTCCTCGCTCATAGCAGACTGCGCTCACTCACTGCAGCGAGCGTTATTTTGAGTTTAGTGCCAGCCTGGTACAGTCAGGTAGACAGTACTTGTTTCAGGCCTTCATCATTAAAAACGATTCCGGTCTTCAGGACGCCATAACACCAGTGCACCAGTTTCCGCATCAGCGCACCAATGGCCACCATTTTAGGTTTACCCCGCAGGCACATCTCGTCGTAAATATTACGCATCCGCTTATTGTAGATTTTTCCGCACAGCGCAGACATGTAAAGCTTCGCTCTCAACTGAGGCGGACCGATTTTCGACATCCGGGGCCGGCTCCGAACCGATGTGCCTGAACGTTTCTCGATCGGCACCACACCCAGAAATGCGGCAGCCTGCTCAGCTGATGAAAAGTCATGGCTGCGAAGCACGACCAGCATATGCATTCCCAGCTGGGGGCCAACAGATTTAATTGAGGTCAGAAGTGTATAATCACGCCTCAGTGCAGGGCTGGCTTTGATATGCGCTTTAATCTGCCGCTCGATATTGCTTACCTCCTCGCGCAGCAGCTGCGCCATATGCATGCAGGAACTGATAATATCTGCAGGTGTGTCTGTGGACAGGTATTTTTCCAGCCTGTTCTCCTCACGCAGGGCATCACCCAGTAGAACATCCCGCCGTCGCAGGAGTGCACCGAGATATCTGATTTCGGGGGCCGGCGGCTCCCAGCGGTGAGGGTTCTTAAGGAATGCGTAGCAGGCCAGCATATACGCATCCACCTTATCCGTTTTTGTCATTATTCCCATGCCGCGTGCAAACTCTCTGCTACGGTGAGGGTTGGCCAGAGAGACATAGAAACCAGCATCATGTAACTCAGTAGCCAGCCGTTCGTGATAAACCCCGGTAGCCTCCATCACCACATGAACATCTTCCGGACCGCAGTGCTGGAGCCTGAGCCAGCGAAGAATATTTTCAACTGAATGTCTGTTATTTTGGATGTTACGGGTTTTTATGCGTCCTTTGATACCGTCATAAAGCATGCAAAGATCCAGGGTGTTTTTACTTACGTCAATGCCGACTGGAAACATGGTTAAACTCCTCTCACATAAACCGTCACGCCTGTTCGCCTTGTACATACGGAGTCGAGCTCCCGGTAACCGTTCAACCTGATGTGCTGGCGTGAAAGGTGAAGCGGAGGGCCATATGCTGCTAAACAAGGTTCAGCGGTGCAGACTTTTCTGACCTTAAGGGAAGGGGGCGGCTCACTCTGCTTCAGTGGTGGTAGCTAATCACCACAAACTGTTAGATACAAGGGTGGGGGATTATTACGGCTGAAGCCGTAATGCTTTTTTCGTCCTCGCTTCGCTGCGAGGGTCTCCGGCGCTTTGCGCCTCCCATGCGCTGACGCGCATGCCCAAATCATTAACAAATAAGAATGCGTCTCATCTGTTGACATGTCACAGGGCAGCGTGTACGGTGAATGAATACTGTATGTATATACAGTATACGTAAAAATTATCGCACACTTTCATCAGCATAAAAGGAATTCACCATGGCTGAACAACAGAAAAATGCTCAGGTACTGAATGGCATCAACGACGACATCACCGAATTAAAATCCCTGACCACACTGCGGAAGCGGGTCGTCAGCGATGGAGAAATAGTATCGAAATCCGCGAACGGGTTCCGGCTCTCAAACGGCAGTACCGGCGTCATCCTGCGTAATGACGGCCGGGACTTTTATGCCCTGACCACGGCTGCCGGTCAGTCTCAGGACGGGCAGTGGAACACCCTGCGCCCCTTTTCATTCAGTCTCTCCACCGGTCGCGTCTCACTGCGAAACGGCGTGGATATCTCCGGCGGAGCTGTCGTTTCCCATAATGCCGGCATTTCCACCTCCCTGACCGGGCCTGACCCGCTCATTAACGGCCAGACCTATGATGCCGCGCCCGTGTACACGGATTTCACTACAGGTAAAGTCACCACAAGAATGATGATGGGCGCCAGGGTGAATGCCGGTCGTGACGATTTCGGCATACTTTCCTACCGCGACTGGCACGGTAAATGGCATGAGTTGCGTCTTCGCCCCAATGCCGAACTGGATGCCGGACAGTTTATTAAACGTAATCCGGATGGCTGGTTCTGGGCAGGGGGAAACAAAAATATCAGCAGCACTGAGAGAGTAACCAACGGTGTTCATTTGCAGGGCGCGAGCGATTTAGCCGCCGACTTTTATCACCAGGAGCGTATCGGACAGCATCATTTTCTGGGGCTGCATGTGGCCAATGGCGGCGCTCAGGGCTGGTACGAATTCCGTAACGACGGCCATGCCTACACCAACGGCGCCTGGAGCAGCAGCTCTGATTCCCGCATGAAAACGGACATCGAAAAAATCGATAATGCGCTGGACAGACTCCACCGTATCGGCGGGTACACCTACCTCAAACAGGGGAAACCCGAAGCCGGGGTGATTGCCCAGGAAGTGGAGGCCGTGCTACCGCAGGCCGTGACGCAGACAACGCTGACGCTCAATGACGGCAGTGTGCTGCCGGATGCGCGTAGTATCAATATCAACGGTGTGGTCGCCCTGCTGGTTGAAGCACTGAAGGAAGAACGTCAGGCGCTGGTTCATGAGAAGGAGGCCAGACTGTCGCTTGAACAACGTCTGGCATCGCTGGAAGAACGTGTGGGTCGGGAGGGCTGATTCATGGATGAGTATGATTTCAACGGTGGGGTACCACCATTACCGGGTAATGTATGGTTTCCTGCTGATGAAGACGGTCCTGGGCGTTGGGCCGCGCCCACTACGGGAAGTCAGACTGGTGATATTCTGACTGTATGGCCGTCAAACGGATATACCCCTCCTGATACTTCTTATCTGCCACCATCAACCTTAGGGCCCGGCTGGGCTGATTACGATATGGCAGGCGTGGCTTCTGACCAGGGCTACCTTTTATATGGTGTTCCGGTAAGGGTCGTTCTGGATATACTGACAGAAGAGGGTGACTGGCCCGGCTGGACCATCGGTCTCTATGAAGCTTATCGGGAACAGGAGCCCGTGTCTGCCGCCATGGCCACTCTCGACCGGGGACTGATTTCGGGGTTACCTGACCCCTCCAGGCCTGCCGTTGTACCTTATGCCCGGCTGGAGCCAGAATCCCCGAACCCGGAAAAAATTTCCCGCGTAATGACAATCCAGCCCTTAAATGCCGTCACAGATGTGCCGGTAAATGCGTTACCCGCACCAGGAGGAACAGTGAACGTTCAGCGGCGTCTGACCGATCTGGTATCCGGGGGGAATCAGTACCTGGTGGTGACAGGAGGAAAACCCATGTCTGTTCGTGTGGTTGATGCCAGTCTCGTGAAGGACAAGACACCACAATCAGACCGATTCCTGAAGAATACTTATCAGGCAACCATTGCGCCCGGGCTTCCACCTCTTATTTTCACTACTGATTATATTAATGATTCCAGGATGTTTCCCAAGAATTATGTTCCAAACGCCAGAGGAATTATTAGCGGACAGGGGGTTTATGGTACAGCCGGCTATACCTCCTCTACCAGAAATGACGATGTCATTGTGAGATTCCCGGCAGGGAGTGGAGCCAGCCCGCTGTATATATCCTCTGTAGAGGTATTAAATCCTGTGTCACTACATCAGCGTCAACTGGCTGAGACAGATATCAGGAACAGAATAGATGCGGCGATCAAAACCGAGGAAAACCGTAAATACCTGTTTGGCAAAGCAGGTATTCAGGAGACGCCGGCGTTCACTCCGGAAATGGTGAAATCAGCCAGCGCCCTGCTGACGGCACCGGCGGCGATGATGCTTAACCGGGCACCTGCCGGGATACAACTATCTGCAACGGGCACGGGAGTAATGACTGCTGTGGGTGAATGGGCAGGCTCGATTGCCGGCGCGTTATGGCGAGGGGCGGTCGGAACGGCGGCTGCCAGCACCGCGGGTCCCATGGTTGCTGCCGCATCGACGATATTTTTCTCGCGGCCTGCAGGGGGGGGCAGTGACAAGGTTCCGGGACGCGATATTAATATGATGGCGGCTCAGGTCAGTCTTTTTAATACGGGTAAGGTGAAAATCGAACCCGGGATGAAAACAGTTGATCTGCCGGTACGCGGCTTTATCTCCACGGACAGTAATGGACGGCAGTCGGTGATGATGGTGAAAACTGGCTCCGGCGGTGTACCTGCCACGGTACCGGTACTGAGTGCCGTGCGCGACAAGGCCACCGGTCTGGATAAAATCACGGTACCAGCCGTCGCGGGCGCCCCGTCGCGGACCATCCTGATTAACCCTGTACCGGTCGGTCCTGCGGCACCATCACATACCGGCAACAGTACGCCGGTTCCGGTGACGCCGGTGCACACTGGTACCGATGTTAAGCAGGCGGAAAGCATCGTCACCACAACATTGCCGGTGGCGGATATTCCTGCGTTGCAGGACTTTATCTACTGGCAGCCGGATGCGACCGGTACTGGCGTTGAGCCGATTTATGTGATGCTGAATAGTCCTCCAAAATCAGTTACTCATAAACACAAGCATTATCCGCCTAAAGGAGTATCCTGGAAGGATATTGTTAATAAAACTGCTAATGGAGGGAGTGCTAAATTTAAACCAGATGTAAATATTCCTGAAATTGATGTAGATGCATGGGAAAATGGACAAACAACAGCAAAACATCCCACATGGAAGGTCAAAAAGTATGATCGTGTAATAGGAGCTTATGCTGGAAAAGAAACTCAGTGGGTTGTTGTAAAAGAATCTCAGGGGGTTATTCACTCTCATCCAGTATCAGAACAAAAAGCTAAGGAGTACATGAAATGAGAATAAATCGTACAGAAATCGACTTCAATGGTGGGACAGTAACAGATGATACATTATTTATAACGGATTTTGATGGACCAGTAGACTATATTGATGAAGATATCTTGCTGGTAGAATATGCAAATGATTTTTCAGTAGATGTCTCATTTCATGAAGGTTCGAACGATTTAAGTGTTAACGTTATACGTGGAAGTGACTGGGATAATCCTGTATACAGAAAAACTATAGGGCTTCGTGATAAATCTGTATTGTTACAATCAATCAGAGAAGCAATTGAAATTGCAGTTAAAGGTTAGAAAATGCTATTCAATTTATGATGACTGGACAGTACCAAACTGCCTCCGTCTGAAAATACGAGATCGAATAGTTTTTCCCTTTTTTAAGCCGCCTGATCATGGGCGGTTTTTTTGTAAGCGTGAAGCTAGCACGGTGAGCGGATACCAGAAACGGAGGATGTCATGAGCCTTTTTATCTGGATGGAAAATTGATCCAAATGAAGAGAATGGTAAAATATATCTAAATACGGGGATTTTATGAGCAGATTAAAACTAATTGAGTTAGGGCGGGATTCTTTAAATAGAAAAATCAGCGTGAACGAATTTGTCTCTAACATAGTAATAGCCAGAAGGGAATCCTATGGAAGCGAAGAAGCAAATAAAGATATAGATCATTGTGCAGGAGAGCTATTTATTATTGCCGATTGTTTTAATCCTGAACCAGACAGAGAAAGTTATGAACTTGATGAGACTGGATTAAGAAATGAGGTTAAGGCCACTCTTGAAAAATTTCATCTTCTTTGACCTTCAACCGTTGTGCAATTAGTTGATAGCCAACCTCTCGGGTTGGCTAATTCTGATTAACCCTGTGCCGGTCGGACCTGGTGTGCCATCGCATACCGGCAACAGCACGCCGGTTCCGGTGCCGCCTGCTGAAAGCCGTGAGGCTGAACTGGCGTAAGCAACAGGAGACGTGGGGAAGCCGGGCAGGGCTGGATGAGGGGATAATGGATAGCCGTGTCGAATCAAGGGCTTAGCTCTTATAAAGGTATTAAGACCAATTCTTAAACGTTATTACTTATTCTCCCTCTTTTTTGCCTTGCCTCTTTGCTTTTTCCCTCATAGCGTCCAAAACCCATGCGCTAAGTGACAGGCCAGCTACGTCGGCAAGCTCAGCAAAATGAGCCTTGTCTTCAGGCAACAAGCGTACCCAAAACAGAATGGTCTGGCAAAGGCGCTGAGAGAAATTGGCCGCATTGAGCGGACGCTGTTTATGCTCGACTGGTTCCGCGATCCTGCACTACGTCGGCGAGTACAGGCGGGACTGAATAAAGGGGAAGCCCGTAACGCGCTGGCGCGGGCGGTATTCCTACACCGGCTGGGTGAAATCATCTTGAAATTAATGCGCATACAGGGTTTGCAGATGAATTAGGACGGGCAGGAGGAGCAACTGGGCGCTCTGGGGCTGGTATCCGGACAAGTTCCTGCGTCAGTTGCTCCCGGCTGTCAATACCGATAGCCCCCGTCAGGTCAGAAAATGACGGTTGTTCATTTTTTTCAAGCACATGCAGCAGGGCAAGAGGCGCGTCAAGCTTCCCTGCAACCCAGGCCGCATACTCACACACGGAGCGTGTTGATGACGAACCATCCACGCAGGCAATAACGGTGTTTTCCATATCATTAATTTCTGACATTAATGACCTCCCATCAGTTTTTCGACTTCTTCGGGTTTATCGTGAACACCAAAGCGATCAACGATTGTACGGGTTGCTTCGTTCATCCCTCGGATCTCAACGTCTGTTCCTTCTCTGCGGAATTTAATAACCACCTTATCCAGAGCGCTGACTGACGTAATGTCCCAGAAATGAGCATGCGTCACATCAATGACCACTTTCTCTACGGCCTCGCGAAAATCAAAATACGCCATAAAGCGGTCGGCAGAGGCAAAGAACACCTGCCCGGTGACCTTATAGATCCGGGTTTCTTCCCTGAGTTCTGAAGAGACAGCCAGAAAACGCGCCACTTTAGTGGCAAAATTCAGGGAAGCGATCAGCACACCAGTGAGTACCCCGAATGCCAGATTATGAGTGGCCACCACCACCACCACCGTTGCCAGCATCACCACGCTGGTTGAAACAGGATGGCTTTTAAGATCTACAACTGAACGCCATGAAAAGGTACCAATTGAAACCATAATCATCACGGCGACCAGCGCGGCCATAGGGATTTGCGAGACCAGGTCCCTGAGGAAGACTACCATACACAGCAGGACCACACCGGCAGTGAGGGTGGACAGACGGCCCCGGCCGCCGGACTTGACGTTGATAACGGACTGGCCAATCATTGCACAGCCCGCCATCCCCCCGATAAAGGAGGTGCAGATATTGGCGATGCCCTGGGCCTTGCACTCCCTGTTTTTATCACTGGGAGTATCCGTCATATCGTCCACAATCGTGGCCGTCATCATTGATTCCAGGAGTCCTACAACAGCGAGCCCTGCGGAGTACGGGAGAATAATCAGGAGCGTATCAAGATTCAGCGGGATGTCCGGCACCAGGAAGACCGGGAGGCTGTCAGGCAGTTTCCCCATATCCCCGACAGTACGCACATCCAGATGCAGCCACATGGCAATAGCCGTCAGTACCACGATACAGACAAGGGGGGAAGGGATTGTTTTATTCAGATACGGGAAGAGGTAAATAATGGCGAGCCCCCCTGCCGTCATGGCATAAACATGCCAGGTCACATTGGTGAGCTCAGGTAACTGCGCCATGAAAATCAGGATCGCGAGTGCATTAACGAATCCGGTGACCACGGAGCGTGAGACGAAGCGCATGAGGCTGCCGAGCTTAAGATAGCCAGCTATCAGCTGGAATATGCCGGTCAGCACGGAGGCAGCCAGTAAGTACTGCAGTCCATGATCCTTCACCAGGGTCACCATCAGGAGCGCCATTGCCCCCGTTGAGGAAGATATCATCGCCGGGCGACCACCAAAGAAGGCCATAATCAGCGGGATACAAAAGGCGGAGTAAAGCCCCACCTGAGGGTCAACACCGGCAATAATGGAAAAGGCGATCGCTTCTGGAATGAGTGCGAGCGCGACAACAATACCAGCCAGCACGTCACCACGGACGTTACCCAGCCAGTCCTTACGCGTCGAGGACAGCAACATAGTAATTTCTCAGTTTTCAGATGTAGTTAGCCCCGGAGGACATAAGTTTTAAATACGATAAAGCACATCCGCAGACGGGATGTTATTGCGTGCGTGCTGAGGCTCGCTCAGTACAGCGGAGGAAGGAAAAACTCAGGGTGGCGTAATGCGCATGGTCAGCAGGTAAATCCTCGAAATCAGGCACTCAGCCCTTAGTGAACAGAATAAGCCAGCGCAATGTACTTTTGCGCTGACCACATGCTCTGCTTGATGTAGAGTCTTACTACTATAAACGAAAATACAACACGATCAATGCAAAGGCCCCATACAGGCAGTTTAAGCAACAGAATATGACTGTCGGTGGTCAAGGTAACCGCATGGATGTCTTGATATCAGATAGATAACGTTTCGTGAACATCCCCTACGCTGATTAAAAAAGTTCTTAACGTACAATAATTTTCGAGATCCAAACTGACCCCTTCATGGCGATGTGCCTCTCTGTGAGATGGAAGAAAGACCGGAGACTTCAGTTTAGCCTGGCACTGTTTTCAGGGAAGAGATCAAGTTGAGGGGCATAAAAAATCCCCCGGAGGCACTTGCCGGGGGCAACTGAAACGACATTAATTGCTGTGTACATCACAAAATAATCTGTAGTAAACGATAAGTAAGTTCAAGTAACTTTTTACTGGTCAGATGTAGTGTGTTTTTAACAGCCTACCAGAATTAATAATGCAATAGATTTTAATGCTGATAGATTATCATTCTTAAGCCGATAATACTAAAGTGTCTATTTGAATCAGACTAGAATGAAGCTGGTAAGTGAGAAAACTGATGCAAATGTTATTATGAATCGTTCATAATTAATTTAAGTACGATCTTGTAATTTGCACTAACGTGTTATAATTTTGTAATGTACGATGTTTTCTATCTTAGTTTTAAGTGGGTTAAATTGATTCTGTCTCTTAGAGTTTTATAATAGGATTTGTATGTTAAAAAATTTCCCTGATGAGAAATATATATCTGATCGGAATTCATCTTTTATTAAACGAGTGTTTTTTTTACGTCAGGTTGGAGTCATTCTATGCTTTATCCCAATATATTCAGTTCTTCAAGAGCAATCACACCAAAAAATAACGATTGCCCTATTGACTCTGAATGCGCTTACTTGGCCAACAGTTGCTTATCTTGCAAGTATAATGTCAACGGATATGCTGTATACAGAAAAAAAGAATATGATACTCGATTCATTTTTTGCGGGTATTTGGATTGCAGTGATGCAAGCCAGCCCAATTCCATCATTATTCATTGTTTCAGTTCAAATAGCTGATCGCTATGCTGCGGGTGGGTGGAAAATATTAAAGCCAGCATTAACGTGGATGATGCTTAGTTTCCTGATAGTTTGGTTAGCAAATGATTTCAGATATACGATGGATTTCAGTATTCAAACTGTATTGCTTTCTTTACCCTTGGCTACCTGTTATCCCATAGTATTGAGTGTGGTTTCACGAAATTTATCTATTAAGCTGAGGAAAAGAAGGGAGTTACTGGAAATGCAGGCTTTAATGGATCCGGGGTTAGATCTACCAAATCGACGTTTTTTTGAACAGAAAATGGAAAGCGCTTTTCGGGCTACTCGAAATAAAAGAATCCATTCATATCTTATGCTAATTGACGTTGATAATTTTAAAAATATCAACGATACATATGGTCATGAAGTTGGTGATGCGGTGTTATCACGTATATCATCAATACTACGAGAGTGCGCGGGGGAGAAGGACGTACCAGCAAGATTTGGTGGCGATGAGTTAGCCATTATTGTTAACAACAGTACTAGTCAGCAAGTTTTATCCATGGTTAATATAATTCAGAAAAAAGTTAAAGATCTTTCATTGCCTTCTCACAAGGATATTTACTGTACTATCAGTATCGGTATTTCTTGTGCAGAAAATAAAAATTCAATCATTGAGTGGATCAAAGAGGCTGATGAAATGTTATATCAAGTTAAACGTAACGGGAAGAATGGCTATTGCATGCAGAATAATTAAAAGTGTTATGGTTTTATTTATCGTGATTATTGACATATACATGTTTAATATTTTAATAAAAAATTTTCTAGAATGTTATCTTTTTGAGTATTAGTGAAATTTACATCTAAACTTTAACACTTACCCTAGGCACTCAACACGTCTCAAACCTATTATTTATATTATTTTAATAATGAAATCATGTTTTTATTTTCTTATTCAAGTTCATTTGATTTGAATGATCGATCGATTTATGGAATGTGATAGGTTTAGCCTATTGTTAGATCGTTATCGATCATTTTAAACTATTTCTCTTTCATTTTTATTTATGACACGATTAGGATTATTCTTAGTTCCGGTGTTTTTTTATGATAAAGAACAGTGTGGAAATAGAATCCTGTAGCTTTGTTTTAGAACCATCCTACAAAAAAGATGGTTCTATTCATTCATGGGAAATTCTTACAAAAAGTGTAAAAAAAAAGAACGCTAATAATTTTCATGCTAATGAAGGCGTCTTCTGTTTCAGTTCCCTGAACGACAAAGAAATCATCGATGTGTTTAACAAACAGATATTGATAATTGAAGGAATTGATGCATTCAAATTGAACTTTAAGCCAGTTTCATTGAACGTCGACAGTATCATTAGCGATTATATTCTAAACGATATATATATTTCTGATTACTTAAAAAATCAAAAAAGCATAGCTTTTGAAATTAACGAGTATTTTCATGAGTTCAATACTAAATGTCCTATGGCTGACTTGAAGTGTCTTTCAAAATTATGTCCAGTATGGCTGGATGATTTTGGTAGAGGTTTAACCAGTTTAACAATTATTGAGATGTTTAATTTTGAATGTATAAAAATCGATAAGGATTATTTCTGGGAAATACAAAATGAGAGTGGCTTTTTTAAAAAAATAAATGAAGTGAAATCATACTGCAATTTTTTAATTGTTGAAGGTGTTGAGACGATAGAACAAAGAAATAAAGTACATTCTGTTGTTAATAGCGCTTGTCAGGGACGATTATGGATGGAGAATTATTACTATGTCGAGAGTTAAAGTCAATGATAAAAATACATGAAAAATGTCCATTTTGTGGCTTACATTTAATTAACGAGGACCGTTGTCAAAGTTGTCATGCATTCCAGATTAAAGGATATGTGTCAAGAGAAGCACGCAAAAGAGTTAATTTTGTATCTATCAGCATCTCTGTACTGGTAGTTCTATTTGGGGCCTTGATTGTGTTTATGGTTTCTAAAAGTATCGGAGCATATATCTCTGTAATCACGTGTTCTCTTGCTGTTTATTTTATTATGAAAAAAATATTGATTATAAAAGAAGAAAAAAAAGGGAAGGTGGTTTGGAAAAGAGCAATAATTACATGGTAGAAAATAACTAAATAATATAATGACGCGGGTACTTTGAACACAAGTCTCGGATCCCGAGGTTTTCTTACCGTATTCTTATGAAGAAAATTTCCGGTGGCTACCGGGGATCCACGCAAGTGTAGGCGTAAATCAACCACCTGCGGTCGAAACTGACTGCCGCAGAACCCTGTGATAATGGTCATACTTAGTGATTTATGCTGAGCTGAAAAACTTTGTCATATTCAAAACACCCTGTCGCTGTTTATTTCAGACGACATGCTTAAAAGCTGGATACAATCTGCCCGTGATTATCGACCTGTGGTCGAGGCCAGTCATTGGCTGCGCGGATGATGGCTCAGCTGGCTCTATCGCATTAGCGCATGCATGTCCGCAACGTCTGTGCCCGACGGAATGACTTAAATCCCAGCATCAGACGTATTCGTCGTTTGATATTTCGGTGCTCCTGCTCAATCAGGTTATTCAGATACTTACTTTGCCTGATGGTGATGATTTCTTCTTCTGATTTGTTGGCATTGACTGTGGCCAGTACCGCTGTATTGGCGCCACTTTTATCGATGGTCACCACCTTAGGTTCGCCATGCTGGCGATTGGCTTTGCGAAAGAAGCGCAGGGCCGCTGCGGCATCCCGTTTTGCCGTCAACAAAAAGTCGATGGTCTGACCTTCGGTATCGACTGCCCGTTACAGATATTTCCACTGTCCCCTGACTCTGATGTAAGTTTCATCCATTCGCCACCAGGGCCCCACGGCAGGTTTATGCCGTCGAAATGCCCTATCCAGCAGAGGTACCAGCCGTATAATCCAGCAGTGAAGAGTGAAATGGTCGACGGTGATACCGCGTTCAGCCATTATCTCCTCCAGATTTCGGAGGCTTAGTGAGTAAGCCAGATACCAGCGAACACACTGAGCAATAATATCGACAGGATAGTGCAGACGTTTGAAGGCTTTTAGGATCATGCATAGTCAGGTAACATCGCAAAAACACAGCATGTTATCTGACGGCTTCTTAATGCGACAGAGCCAGATTGTAACCCACGCCGCTCTGTTTTCTGCAAAGCGAGCAATGACAACGATAAAATACTTCGGGTTTATGAGTAAGTTCAAATTCAACTGTTCCACACAAATAAGATCCTTTCATTTCAAAGCCATTCCTGCAAGGGCTAAAAGATTTTTATGAAACATTACCACCTTTTTAGTACTGATATAGGAGCGCTCTTTATGGCAACTCAAAATCAGTTAACAGCCAACAAAGACTAAACAGTGTCGCCAGACAGCTCAACGAGAGATCGAGAAAAACGCTAGACTATGAATCTCCCGCAGAGCGGTTCAATCAATGTGTTGCATCCCTCGGTTGAACTCACAGCCAGATGTGGACGTTGCTACCAACAGTCTGAGTGATTCCACGGAGAATCGACCATCATGTATTTTCAGGACCAAGATGCTCGCAGAACCAGTCAACAACCCTATTTATGACAACGGGTTGATACCAGTGATCATCACCGTGTTCTGCACTTTCAATAAGTACATAGTCCGCTTTGTTTCCCGATTTCAAAAGGGCTTTGTAAAGCGTTGTGCTCTGCTTAGGTGATACTAATGTATCCTTACTTCCATGCATTATTAGGAACGGAGGTTTACATCCCTTGAGATGTCCTATGGGGCTTGCATTTATCGCTTTTTCAGGTGTAGTACTGATGGAAGCACCTGCAAAATTCTTGAATGCTACACCATTAATTAGCAGTGATTCCGTGACTGCAGGAGACAGATGCACTTTTTGCCGGTGATCCGGAAAACCGTCACCTATGTTACGCAGATCTGATATTCCGTAAAGCGTAACAACAGCCTGCACATCAGCGGACTGGCTGAGAAAATCGCCGTGATCGAATGATTTATCGCCATTAGTGGTACCAAGCATCTGCGCCAGCCATCCTCCAGCAGAATCGCCAAATACACCAATTCGTGAGGGGTCAATTCCATAATCGGGGCATGTTGACGAAGGTACCTTACTGCTGCTTTGGCGTCTATCACTGGCGCAGGGAAAATATCCGGAATTGACCTGTATTCTGCCGCTGCAACTACAAAGCCAGCCTTCGCTAAAGCCATGCGCATTTCCACAAATTTGTTGTGTTCAGCTGTCATAAACCCTCCCCCAGGAAAATAGATGATGGCTGGTTTCAAAATGTTGGTACGAGGAACCAGAAAAGACATATGCAATTGTCTGACAGAACGAGTTTTTTTTACTGTCTCTTAAACTACATCACTGATATTATCTATAGGGGTTTTAGTCAAGGCGACTTTGATAATTTTCGCCCCATGAACATAACCAGGAAGATCATGATAACCAGGAGAAATTTCATTATTTTTTTTAGAAATCATAAAAAATACCTTTTTTTTAAAATATTTTTTCGCCAGTTCACCTATAATTCTGAAAGGGTAGGCCATCCTGTCAGATAATTTTTAAGGCCGAATTAATGGTGACGGAAATTAAATTCGCTATAATACCCATTTGGAATATGTACAGACTGATATTGATAATAGACATACTTAAAATCTAATCCTCTATAATTACACCATTCCGACCGAGTCTGGTGAAATCGGTTCTGTCTCCTGATGACTACTGTATACATACATATCAGAAGGCTCATCAATTCAAATGCTTGTGTTATCTACAAACCACGAAAAGTGATATTTATATTCATAGTCAGTTACGTCCCCGGGTTATTGTTATTTTTTTCATATCTCAACCGGTCTTCACGAAAGCGATCAGCATTATCGACAATCCAGGTCCACAGCGGGATCATCCGTACAAGTAACTCCATACCTGTATCAGACAGCTCGTATTCGACTCGCGGCGGTATTTCACTGAAATCATGGCGGATAACCAGTCCGTCACGCTCAAGCTGTCGTAATGTACGCGTCAGCATGCGCTGAGTCACTCCATGCATACGCCTGCCAATTTCGGCGTGACGTAGTCTGCCATAAACGCCAAGCGTGTTGACAATACCCAGCGACCAGCGACTTCCTGCATGAGCCAGCACCTCCCGTCGCAAGCCATCATCATCATCTCTCAGCCCCTTACAAACAGCCTGCGAATACTGAAGAATCTCTTCCCGATCCATTTCACTGACCCCCGGTATCATACATGTACCTTCTTTTTTAGCCTGTTATGAATTGCTAGAGTGGCGCAACAATTCATGTAAGGACAGATTATGAACAAAACTGATCTTAACACTACGTCTGAAAATATCCTCGTTCTCGGTGCCGGTGAGCTGGGCCTCCCCGTTCTGCGAAATCTTGCCGTTCGGGCAAAAGATGTGGAGGGAACGAAAATCAGCGTGCTGCTGCGCGAAAGTACCGTAACGTCAGATGAACCTGGAAAACAATTCGTTATCACGGAAATCAGAAACCTCGGTATTAATATAGTCACGGGCGATCTCGTCATGAGTTCTGTCGACGATTTGGCCAGCCTCTTTGCGCAATTTGACACAGTCGTTGGCTGCACGGGGTACGCGGCCGGAATAAATACACCGATGAAACTGGCGCAGGCGGCCCTGCAGGCGCGGATTCCACGATATTTTCCATGGCAGTTTGGAGCTGATTTTGATGCCATCGGACGCGGCAGTCCACAAGACATCTTCGACGCGCAGATTGACGTGCGTGATTTACTACGCAGCCAGCATGAAACTGAGTGGGTCATCATTTCGACCGGCATCTTCATGAGCTATTTGTTCGAACCAGACTTCGGTGTGGTCGATCTGCAGAACGATACTGTTCACGCACTCGGCAGTATTGACAACACCATAACACTGACAACACCTGATGATATCGGGATGCTGACGGCAGCGATCGTATTTACAACTCCTCGCATCCGGAATGAAATTGTGTATATCGCCGGTGATACACTGACCTACGCAGAGGTAGCAGATAAGCTGCAATCAGCGCTTGGCCGTCCTTTCAGCTGCACGGAATGGAGCGAACAATATCTGATGGATAAACTCGTGCTCAACCCGCAAGACATGATGTCTAAGTATCGTGCTGTTTTTGCACAGGGGCGGGGAGTTGCATGGGATAAAAAGCAGACATTCAATGAACGCCATGACATTCCGGTTACCGACGTGGCAGCCTGGATAAATGCAAACCTGACCCCGGGCAGCTCATTATAAACGTATTAAAGCTGCTGTAATAAATACCAGAGTCTTTCTCCTGCCTACCCGAATATGGTGAAGAGAAAGACTCTGTTCCCCCTGTAGGCACTGATAGCAAAGGGGTTACGCTGTGTGAGCTGAAAACCGGCTCTCCGGTAAACCGGGGAATACGGCTGATTCCGCTCTTAGCAACGCTCCATCATGCCTTGACGGCACAGAAAGACCCACGCTGGCACTGGTACAATACAGCGTTGTGAATGCTTCTCCCGCGAGTGTCGGGCAAGTGCTCTGAACTCCTGGAGAGGGCAGGATACTCTCCGTCGTTCCGTCCGGACGATAACGTACAACACGGCTTCCTCCCCATTCGGCATTCCAGACATAGCCCAGTGCGTCCACGCAGGAGCCGTCAGGCGCCCCATTTCCTTCTGTTGCAGTGAACACGCGCTGGTTATTCATAGAGGGGTAATCACAGCACATTATACGGCCCTGCATCGAATCACAGTAATACATCGTGCTGCCGTCCGGACTGAAACAGATGCTGTTCGGGATAGCCACCTCAGGCAGGGGTAGCGTCTCAATGCTGAGTGTCGCTGCATTTAGCCTGTGAAATCTTCCTATGACTTTCGCGGGGTACCCGTCATCCATGGTCCCGAAGACGAAATTACCCTCGCGGTCGCACCGACCATCCCCTGTCCGTGTTCCCGGTCCTCCCGGTGACGCCACTACCGGCGTAAAGATACCCGTATTCAGATCGCAGAAGGCGAATCGGGACGCCAGTCCCATCAGTAAAACGTCAGAATTTTCAGTAAGTGCAAACGATCCGAGGCGCTCAGGCAGGGACCAGCGCATCACAACACTGCTGTCTTCTTCAAGGGCAAGCAGCTCGCAGCCTTCAATGTCAGTCCAGTAAATCCTGCGTGTCCTCTCGCACCAGATTGGGCACTCTCCCAGCAAATTTCTGGCATCAGCAGCCACTGAAAACATGTTATTTCTCCCGCATATAAAAGTTTCGCATCGCGCCTGACCAAAAGCTTACGGCCATTTGCACTATGGCAGATGGCCGTAAGGAGCAATTCCCACCCCGTCAGGGCAAAAAACGCGCTGAAAGTTTGTCACCAAAAAGCATGATGGCGAGTCCTGCCAGCATGACCAGCATGCCCCCCAGTTTGAGCAACGAAACCGGTCGCCGTACAGCACCCAGCAGACCGAAATGGTCAATCATCTGCGACGAGAGTAACTGCCCAACGATTGCCAGCCCGAGCAGGGCTGAAAAACCGATTTTCGGTGCCAGCACCACGTAGCTGAACAACGCACAGGCACCGATCAGGCCGCCCGCCAGACTCCATGCTGGCTGAGAAGGAATAGCGGCGAGAGAGCTAAATAACCCTCCACGTAGCAGCGAGTAAATCCCGAGGCTCAACGCCCCGGCCGTAAAGGAAAAGAACGCGGCGGTGACCGAATCGCCCCCGAGTCCTTTTGCGAGCTGACTGTTCAGGGTCGTCTGCAGGGTAATACCAAGACCCGCTGCAAAAGCTATTACGTAATAAATCGCGCTCATGCTGTTATTCCCTGTCAGTTTGCCTGTACCAGCGGCAGGAATTTCTCCGCAAAGATGTCCGGCTCATACCCGGCGGCGGCAAAAAGGTGTTCGCGTGATTCATCGATGGCAGCACGAAGACGCTCGCTGTCCACGCCCAGAACTTTGCCGTTCTGCTTGACGATGCGCCCGCCAATCATGACAGTATCGATGTTGCTGCGTTCAGTTGCATGCACCACCGTCCCGAAGGCATTCCCGTTCGGATAGAGATTGAGATCAGCAGCGTTAATCAGGATGAGGTCGGCCTGTTTGCCTGGCGTCAGGCTACCCACTTTATCCTGTAGTCCGGCACAGGTCGCACCATCGACCGTTGCCGATTTAAGCAGTTGCGCTGCGGGGAGCGTTGTCAGTGAATGCCCTGAATCACAGCAGTGCTGCTTATGCATACCCATTACTCGCTGCAGGTAGAACGCCACGCGCATTTCCATAAACATATCTGTGCTGTAAGACGTTTCGTTATCCACGCTCAGGCCAGGATTGATGCCATGGCGCTGCGCGGCCTCAATGGCAAACATCCCGTTTTCAATGCCATAGTGCGAATCTGAGCGCGGACAAACGTTCACCCGTACGCCGGCTTCACGCAGGATTTCCCAGCCCTCATCAGGCAGTGCAGTGCAGTGGTTGAAGATATTGTCCGGGCCCAGCAGGCCCTGCTGATGCAGTGATTTAAGCTCTGAAGCCATTTCAGCGCCAAAGAATTCGGTCACGATTGGCAGCCCGAGCCGGCGGGCCTCGGCCCACAATTCCGGCTCCAGCTGGGCCATGACGCCCAGAGAAACCAGTCCCTCAGGATTGTCTTTGAAATATTTTTCCTGCAGACGCTGCCAGTTATCCGGCCAGTGAGCTTTATCCCATTCGCCTGCTACCGGCGCGCCGGAAGCATGAATAGCGCGAATTCCGGCATCAAGCAGGGCTTCAACGGCGGCGTCTGCATGTGCTGCGGTACGGCTGTTGTGCGAGTTATCAATCATGGTAGTGATACCCGCATCAATCGCGCCCAGCGCCGTCAGGAGATTACCGACATAGATATCTGCGGGCCGGTAGTATTTCGCAAACGAGAAATGCGTGGCATTGCTATAGTCGTCCAGACAGGTGGCGTTGGGGTTGATGCGGCGCAGCTGGCCTTCCCATGCGTGACGATGAGAATCGACCATCCCCGGCATGGCAATCATATTTGTGGCATCAATAACGTGAACACCTTCGGCGTTCAGGTCCTTACCGATGGCGGTAATGGTTGAGCCTGTGACAAGGATATCGCCACGCTCAATGTTACCGACATTCTCATCCATGCTCAGTATGGTTGCTCTACGAATCAGTGTTGCTGGCGGATTTTCCGTCTGATTATTAACAATATTTCTGCTGTAATCGGTCATTTGAATTGTCTCTTTCAGGTTCAGAAGGAAAACAATACGCCTCCTGTTTAAGCTGAAAAAGATGACTAACGTGTTTTCATCATTCAGAATTTGCGAATAATGATAATTATCACCGTCACATGCTATTCAGGAGCGCAATCAGTGGATCGAATTCAGGCTATGCAGGTTTTTATAAGGGTGGCTGAGGCCGGAAGCTTTGTCCGGGCAGCGGAAATACTGTCCCTGCCTTCTTCTACTGTTACCAGCACCATCAAAAACCTGGAGAAATATCTGCAGGTGCGTCTGCTGAACCGGACCACAAGACGGGTCAGCCTTACTCCGGAAGGTATGCAGTATCTGGCGCAGTGCCGGGAAATTCTGGCCTTAATTGAACATACGGAAGCCAGTCTGGCCGATTCGAACAGGCGCCCCCGTGGCCGTTTACGCGTTGATATGCCCGGCGGTATAGCGCACTTCCTCGTGATGCCAAACCTGAAAGAGTTCTACAGCCGTTATCCTGATATTTACCTGATGATCGGCGTCAGCGACCGGCAGGTTGACCTGGTTCAGGAGGGCGTGGACTGCGTGATCAGAACCGGAGAGTTACTTAACTCCACGCTTGTAGCCCGTCCGCTCAGAAAATTTCGCTGGATCACCTGCGCCTCTCCCGATTATCTCAGGGAGTACGGTATTCCGCAGTCACCTGAAGATTTATCTCATCACCGGGCTATTCATTATTTTTCCGGACAAAGCCGGCGTACAGACGAATTGCGTTTTGTAAAGGGAAAAGAAACGCTGTCCGTACCCGTCAGGGGGCAGGCAGCCGTCAACGAGACGGGACTCTATATAAAAATGTGCCTAGAAGGGTTCGGACTGGCGCAGCTTGCTGAAAATGTTGTAGCAGAACACCTGCAGAAAGGAACGCTGGTTGAAGTCCTGGCAGACTGGCAGCCGTCGTCTGTTCCGGTCACACTGCTTTATCCCCATCAGCGATTTCTTTCCCCAGCTGTACGTGCATTTGCAGACTGGATAGATGAAATATTCAGTTGATACGTCTGTCACCGCTCCCCGTTGCACATCAAAAGTCGCCCGTATTCAGAGAGCCTGAAAGAACGGCAGACTTTGTTTCTGCGGATCCAGGCATCCCGGAGCAGCTACTTCTCGGAGAAAGGCTGTACCCAGTCCGGTTTATGGGGGACGCCGGCTAAGAGCGCCAGCCGCATCCGGGCCCGCTTTCAACTGAAGTGTCTGAGTAAAATACTTTCAAGGATGTGAAAAACGGTCCTGATGCGCTGCGGTACCAGGGTCTGATAGGGCCGGTAAAGATAAAGCTGCCAGGTTTCCAGTTTCAGTTCCGGCAGGACATTGACCAGCCTGCCGTCTTCAAGGTATTCCCTGCAGGCCAGATTACTCGACTGAATGACAGCTTTACCGGCTAACGCAGCCTGGATCTCAGACTGGGAGTCGGTGGTAAAAAACTCCAGGTGGCGCGGTACAAAAGTATCAACGCCATCGAGCATATATTCGAATACTTTTCCGGTTTCAGGATTCAGCAGGCCACTGAAAGGGTAGCGCTGGCGCAGATCGTCGAAATTTTTCGGCGCGCCCAGCTTCTCAATGAGCCCGGGTGATGTCATCAGCGCGTGATGAACCAGCGTAATGGGCCTGACGATAAAATTCGGGTTTGGCTCCCGCTCTATACGGATCCCCATGTCAATGCGGTTCTGAACAGTATCCAGCTTCATCATGTCTAACCGCCAGTCTATAAACAGCTCAGGATAAGGATCGAGGGAGGTAAGAAGCTCATATAACACCTGCTCGTGGCCGGGAAACCGGAATAGCGTGATCCTCACAACTCCCCTCATCTCATTGTCATCTCTGGCCGTCTGAAAAAGGGCCTCTGAGTCTTCAAGCAGCCGCATGGCTCGGGGCAAGAAAATCTCACCAAAGCTGGTCAGCACAATGGATCGGGTGTTGCGGTTAAAAAGCGGTTCCCCCAACTGATGTTCCAGCTCAGCAATCGTTCGTGTCACCACTGATGGAGAAATGGCCAGCCTGACTGCCGCTTCGCGAAAATTCATTGTTTCTGCAGCAGTAACAAAAAATCTCAGGGCATCGAGTTTATTCATAATAATTGTGTTTTTAGCAATTCTGATTTTCTAAATTAACAATTTTTCAGCAATAAACCCAGCCGTATACTTAGCATCTAAGAATAGTTAATGCCTTAAAGAAGGGTGAAATAATCATGAAAATGAGAAGGTTAGGTAGCCAGGGGCTTCATGTCTCGGAAATTGGGCTGGGGTGCATGGGCATGGACCATGGCTATGGCTATTCAGTTGAAATCCGTGAGCGAACAAAGCTGATAGACAAGGCTGTAGAACTGGGCTGCAACCTTTTCGACACTGCCCCCATTTACGGTTTTGAAAACGAAGAACTGCTGGGTGTTGCGCTCAGCAAACACAGGGACAACGTCGTCATCGCGACTAAGTTTGGCGTGACCGGAATGGAAAATAGTGATGGACAGCTGGTGCCGGTATTAGACAGCCGTCCGGCGTCTGTCAGAGAGCAACTGGAAGGTTCTCTCAGGCGCCTGAAGACCGACCATATCGACCTGTTTTATCAGCATCGTGTCGATCCAAAAGTTGAGCCGGAAGTGGTGGCGGGATTAATGAAAGAGCTGATCGCGGAGGGAAAAATAAAGCACTGGGGCTTATCCAATGCGCCCGTCTCTTACATACGACGGGCTCATGCCATCTGCCCGGTCACCGCGGTTGAAGACCAGTATTCAATGATGTGGCGTAAACCTGAGCAGGATTTGTTCAAAGTCTGCGATGAACTTGATATTGGCTTTATGGCCTACAGCCCGCTGGGTAATGGATTCCTGAGTGGTCAGGTGACCGCTGATACAACCTACGGGGAAGGCGATTACCGGGGCATGATGGGGCGCTTTAAACCTGAAGTAATGGAAAATAACCAGGCGCTACTGGATTTGATTGCTCAAATAGCGGAAAAAAGCAACGCAACTTCAGCACAGATTGTTCTTGCCTGGGAGCTGGCTCAGAAGCCTTACATCGTACCGATCCCGGGAACAACAAAACTACACCGGCTGGAAGAGAATTTTCACGCCGCAAATGTTCAGCTCAGTGACGCCGAATTAAATGATATCAACGAAGCCTTATCCCGGCTTGAAATTGACGAAACATTCTTCTGAAAAAAGAGATTTAAATGAAAACAACTGTATTTGTTACCCACCCCAATATTAATCAGTCCCGGGTTAACTCAGCCCTGGCAAAAGGTGCAGCATCACTGACCGGCGTTGAGGTGCGTTATCTGTATGACCTGTATCCGGATGGCAAAATCGACGTGGTCGCTGAACAGGCTGCACTGGAGAAAACGGATCGTATCGTTCTGCAGTTCCCGATGCAGTGGTACAGCACGCCGCCACTTCTCAAACAGTGGCTTGACGATGTACTGACGTATGGCTGGTCACATGGTGGAGAAACACAGGCGCTGCGCGATAAGCAACTCATGCTGGCCGTTTCGCTGGGTGGTGCAGAGTCTGCCTATCAGCCTGATGGCGCTGCCGGACATACGGTAGGCGAGTACCTGCTGTCTTTTGAAACCATCTCCGGGTATCTGGGTATGAACTACATCAAGCCGTTTATTACAGGCGGAAGCGCGACGATAACTGACGAAGAAATCGCAGCTCAGGTCGAACAATATAAAACGGTATTAGCCTGATTACTTTCGGGCGACCATCAGTGTTTTAAAACGCCCTCAAATGTGCCGTTGCCGTTAACGGCACATTTTTATCTATGGGAAGGAGAAATCCTGTGTCTTTACAGCCAGTTGAACTGAATAAAGCATACCGATTATTGCAAGTCGGCCCAACTACAATGATTTCCGCTAAACATAATGGTAATGCCAATGTAATGGCCGCCGCATGGGTGAGTCTGGTGGGGATCAATAAAGTCATGGCGTATATCAGTCCGCAGGCTTACACCCGTGGATTGGTGGAAGAAAGTGGTCTGTTTGCCGTACAGATACCCGTAGTCAGCCAGATGGAAACCGTTTTGTACGCAGGTGAGCACAGCTACCGTGACAGGCCTGAAAAGAATCATAAAATACCGATGTTCTACATGAAAGAGTTCGATATTCCGCTGGTAGAGGGCTGTGCTGGCTGGCTTGTATGTAAGGTAATGCCAAATGCGGAATACGAGCTGGAACATAATCTGTTCATGGGAGAAATTGCCGGGGCGTGGAGTGACGATCGGGTTTTTCGCAATGGGCACTGGATATTTGATGAAGCACCAGACGAATTACGAACCATACACTATGTCGCCGGGGGGCAGTTTTATGCCATCGGCAAAGGAACCCGCTTTGACCATGGTCCGGGCAAAGACTGATACACGAGTGCTTTTTGTACTGGTACAACAAACTGCAGGGGCTGGTTGTTAAAATGCTTTTCTTTTCTCTCATGACCAGCAGCAGGCGATGTTGCCTCTGAGCCAGAAGGGGAAGCCGCTTTTCGACGCCTGCAGCCTGCCTTCCTATATGCTCCTGTCAGCCCGCAGCACTCATCAATGAACAATGGCATATCAAAGAGAAGGATCTGTGTCTTTAACCAGAAAGTGACAGTTTTGTTCTACCCACCGGTTGAGTTCATTTGCTGCCTGCCAGAGGGACGTTCCCAGCTCCGTGAGTGCATATTCGACTTTGGGCGGTACTTCACGAAAGACAGTGCGCGTAACAAGATGCCTGCTTTCAAGTTCCTTTAGAACGTTTCTCCGGCACCTCAGATAAAATAGACGGGTTTGCAGCGGCTGCCGGCTCAATACTTTTTTCGAGGATCAGTATGTTGTCAAGTCACTACAGGAGCAGTTTGCGGCCTATGCGGACATTTTCCCGGCACAGCACAGCTATCGCTCAGTATGCGGTCTGGCTGGCGCTGGCTGAAAAAGGAATTGGTGCCAATCTGCAGCATTATAATCCTCTGATCGATGAAGATATTCGCACTGAGTGGAATGTTCCTCCATCATTGAAACTCCGCGCGCACATGAATTTCGGTGCTATCCTTTCACCCGCCAGTGAAAAAGCCTTTATGGGTGATGAAAAGCGATTCATCGTTGCCAAACAGTCCTGAGGCTTGCTTATTATATTATTACTGACAGCGCTCGCCCTGAACGGCCTTTTCACCGAAAAATCCGCTCATCGGGATAGTACAGATGGCTCCGGTACTATTAAGACGCTTCAGAACCTCAATGGAAAGCATCCGCTTTAGAAGTTCAGCTGGTACCCTCCTGTGTAAGCCCATTCAGCCCGGCTGCTGTAAAGGTTCCAGGTGTACATCTCGTCCGGCAGCCATTCCGGTGCAGGCTCCTGCAACTGAGATTGCTGTGGTCATCAGTAATGGTACGGTCCAGCCTCCGGACAACTCCTGTACTTTTCCCAGCAATAGCGGTCCCATCGCCGCCATCAGATAACCGATACTCTGCGCCATGCCTGACAGCGCGGCAGCATCACCAGCGTTTGTAGTGCGCAACCCGATGAAGGTCAGACCCAGCATCATGCTGGCACCCGAGCCGAAGCCGAGGAGTGCAGCCCACAGCATCGCCAGATTTGGCAAATAAAGGATGCCAATAAAGGATACTGCGGTTAAAAGGCTGACACCAGCAGCGGCTAATTTCTGATCGTTAAGACGACGCAGCGTGGCTGCCAGAATTAAGCCGGGAATAGCGGTGGTGAGCTGAAGGATGCCATGTACCTCACCAGCCTGAGCTGAGGATAGCCCACTGCCTGTCAGAATGACTGGCAGCCAGCCGACCGCAACATAAAAGGGCATCGCATTCAAGCCCATAAACATGGTGACCTGCCACGCCAGAGACGAGCGCCAGACCGCAACGGTCGCTGCTTTTTTCTCACCTGCTACTGGCAATTGATGCTTTTTCTTCAACTGCGGCAACCATAAAAGCATCGCAAGGAGCGGTGCAATAACCAACATGGCTAACGCGATGTTCCAGCCCCAGCTCTGCGTCAGAGGAATGACAATGGTAGAGCCGATGGCGCCAGCGGTGCCCATGGTGATGGAATATGCTCCCGTCACGGAAGCCACGTTTCCGGAAAAGTCACGTTTAATCAGGCCAGGCAGCAGGACATTGCCCAGGGCAATCCCGATACCAATTAATACTGTTCCGCCATAAAGCGCCCAGACGCTGTCTGTTGAGCGAAGCACAATCCCCGCTGAAATCACGACCAGGGCACCAAAAAGGGTGCGTTCCAGGCCATACTTGCGGGAAATCGATGCGCTCAGTGGAGAAAAGGCGGCAAAGGCCAGTAAAGGCAGCGAGTTAAGCAACCCAACGGCTGTGATACTCAGCCCAAAATCATGGCGAATGGACTCTAAAACGGGTGCGATAGCGGTAAAAGGAACACGCAGGTTAATGGCAATAAAAAGAATGCCGATCACAAGTATGATTGAAGACCACTTGTTCGTCGTGTGGGACATAAGTTTTGCTTTCTCTGAAAAAAAGAAAGACTTTAAAGGACGCATGAGTTACAGAATATAGATAATCTGACAACATATAGCTAAATCATGCCAGTTAATAAAAAACCGGTGACCTCACCGGAAGAGTTTAATGCCGATGATTTCAGTCAGGCCGCTATCGCCCTGCATGTATCATCGTCAGGCGAGTATGCCGGGCAGCGTCCGCACGCTCATCGCAAGGGGCAACTTATTCTCTCTATGCGCGGTGCAGTGCGCTGTGAGGTTGACGATGCGCTGTGGCTTGTTCCACCGGGGCATGCCGTCTGGGTTCCGGGAGAGATCCCGCACCGTTGCCGGATCACGAAGAATGCAGATACGTGCTTTTTATTCATCGAGCCCGGCGCAGCAGCGATGCCGGAAATTTGCTGTACCATAGCGGTTACACCTCTGGTCCGCGAGCTTGTTCTGTATCTTGCAGAGCAGGAACATACTTATTCTCCTGACAGTAAAACCGCCAGGCTTGCAGCGGTGCTGCTGGAGCATATTCCGGATGTGCCGGTCGAAGCACTCCATCTTCCTGTATCAGATCATCCTAAAATCCGGATTATGGCTGAGGCACTCTTTAATGAGCCAGATGACCGGCGAACGTTAAAGCAATGGGCTGCTCATCTGGCCATCAGCGAGCGATCTCTGGCCAGGCTGATAAAAGAGGCGACAGGAATGAGCTTTGGCCGCTGGCGTCAGCAGCTGCATTTGATGATTGCACTAAGCCATCTGTCTGAAGGTCAGCCCGTGCAGCGCGTAGCCGGAACTCTAGGGTATGATTCGGTAAGTGCGTTTATTACGATGTTCAGAAAAGCGCTGGGTAAATCACCGACGCAATATTTCTCTTCCCTGGATTAGTGCACAAGCACAGAAGTCGAATTTATCTAAATAACACCAGCGTCCGCTTTTCGCTCATAGCTGACATTCAAAGCGCTAATAATTTTTGTATGTTTTCTATTCCACATGATGTCAGTTGTCGGGAATGGTTTGACTATCCAGCAGGTATAGCATTCTTTTCAGATTAACAAACTGAACGCTCCGATAGGGTATGCAGGTACACGTATGGCGTGTAATGCAGAGTGAAAAGATGATCGATAAAACCGATCGATTGGTAAAAATTGATCTACAAAATGAATTATCCGGCTCGGTAGTGTCTGTGCTAAATTCCCAAAAAATCATTTAACGTATTGTTTATTAATTTATTTCCTGTCTTCTGGCGGTCGGCTTTCTTTTGTCTTGCGGGCACGGCATGGGAATGCGACAGCAGGTGATGGAATGAAAAGATGTGCCCGATGTAACAAGAAAAGAGGTGTTCTGGACCGGATTTTCGGGCTGGATAAAGAGTTCTGCGATGACTGTCTGATGGTGGTTAACCAGGAAATCAGAGAAAAAAGAGTGATAACCACACCTGTACAAAAATCACCGGAACGCTCTTCCTGATAATGTTTTTTACCCGGCAGGTTATTGCCCCCTGATGGGGTGACAACTCTGAAGCTTCCCCCTGTTTACATTCCCTTTGCTCAATGAAAATCAACATCGATATCAGCGTCATCATTCCTGCCTTCAATGC
This sequence comes from Klebsiella sp. M5al, assembly GCF_002090195.1. NCBI lineage: Bacteria > Pseudomonadati > Pseudomonadota > Gammaproteobacteria > Enterobacterales > Enterobacteriaceae > Klebsiella > Klebsiella sp. M5al. The sequence continues at coordinate 4,537,900 of NZ_CP020657.1, read as the reverse complement.
GGCTGACAGCATCGGGGTTCTGGTCCATACACTGCTTGGCGAAACAACACTCAGTACTGAAATCATTGTTGTGGATGATGGCTCCACCGACGAAACATGGACGGTACTCAGCGCCATTACAGATGAACGGCTTATTCTCATTCGTCAGGAAAATCAGGGTGTGTATGCTGCCCGTAATGCTGCACTGGCGATTTACCGTGGCGAATGGGTGGTGTTCCTGGATGCGGATGACCGGGTTGCGGCAGATTTTCTGCAGGAGCGGCTGCGCACAGCACGCGAAGCACAGGCCGATGTCGTCCTTTTCAATGCCCGGCATACAGACAGCGTCGGACATCTGCGGCATCCCGTTCACCGCAGACAGCCTTACGGCCAGACGCTGACGGGTCAGCAGTGGATACGCCATTGCGTCAGCCAGAGGGAATGGCCGCATTATCTGTGGCTGCAGATAATCCGTTCAGCGTATATTCGCGAGCATGACCTGCGATTCCAGGAAGGGAAAAGCCACAAGGACATTCTCTGGACGATACAGCTTGCCGCCGCAGATGGCCGGTTTTATTTCTCTGACATACAGGATTACCTGTGGGTGAATAACCCGGCGTCAATTACCCACCGCTCGGATTATTACGATATCCGCGCGTTCAGCTATAGCGACGTGATTGCAGATATTCTGGCACTCAGCGCACAGATGCAGTACCGGTCTGTCAGACGAGCGCTGGTCAGGCATGCGCTGGTGGAAAGCCGTCATTTTCTGGGCCTGTACCGGCGCAGGGTGAATGACCGGCATGCGGTCCGGGCGCGTTTTCGTGTGCGGATAGCCTTTCGCCATCTGGTACCCGGCGTGAGCAACCTGAGCGATGTCTTTTTCCTCCTGAAGCTGGTTCGCAATATTTATCTGCCAGGTGTCCGCAATACTCCCGCAGCCGTTTCGCAGTTGCGGCGTTAATCCATGGATATCTCAACGCTTCTGGCACGGTCGTGGCAAACTGCGACAACGGGTGATGGCTCAGTTCGCTCTGCCAGGGATATCGTCGAACGCTGGTATGACAAAGGCGGTGACCTCACCCGACTAACCCGGCGATTTATGCTGCGGGAATGCCTGTGGATAGCCGTACATTACCAGGGTACCGAAGCGGTACTCACCCGACAGTTCCGGCTGCTGACCGTGTTACTGTATCTGGGCGGTTATTTTCCGAAAGGGAATGCCGGTGGTATGCTCCCGGAGAAATGTTTCATTTTACTGAACGCCCCGGAATTAAGCTCCCTTCTGGCAGACGATACGGCCCCTGATGTTCTGGTGGCGTCCTGCCGCACCCTCTTCTACTGCAGACAGATATCTCCGCTAAGGTGTTACCGCCATACCCGCTGTCTGAGCGAACATCTGTATCAACTGATGGATATCTGATAAAAGCACCAGTCGTTGTGCTGGTGCCTGAGGGGCTGATCGCTGACGGTGTCGGCGTCAACGATCAGGGCTAACGTCATTATTTCCCTCCTCTGGATCTGCCGCTGGTGATGTCAGTAACGGTTTGATAGCCCTTGCGGGTCATCAGCCCGGTAGCCTTCCGGGCGCGGAGCATATCGATGCTGTCGATGAACGGAGACTGCTCTGTCACACTGAAGCCGTGACGGTCAGTACGCACCAGACCGTACTTTTCCACGATAAAATTCACCGCATCACACAGTGAGATTCCCGCATCAATGTTCTTCTGGATCACACTGTCGTCGCCAAACGGTGTGTCGTTCATCATCAGACCGTAGTGTTGTTTCAGCAGATACTCCAGCAATTTTCGCCAGCTTTCGACTGACGACAGACGTGACGAGGCCGCCCTTTGAGGGGACAGGGATTGTATTTGCATGGTTTGAGCTCTTTGTTGGCTGGTTTGACTAAGGAAAAGCGTTTGGGATTTATGCGCTTATTGCAGATGTCGGATAAATTACGATGAACAAATAGCCACAGGAGCCGAGGGTATCGGCCTCACATATCAGCCCTTTTGCGTGGAGCGTGATGCAGCGCTGAATGTGGGGAGTGAGTTCGCTGCTGGCCAGCATAAGCTCCATTTGCTTCATCAGTACCGGAAATGCCTGGTCCAGATAGCGTAAATCTGCTTCATTAAATGTCCCGGCAATGCTGGCGCGGTCAGCAAGGTAATGCAGGTGGTTACCCTCCTGTACCAGCCGTGCACCAAAACACGGTGTGATGTTGCGTCTGAGGCCCCGCCAGGGTTCCGCGATGTTATGGTTGATTACACGGGTTGCTTTCTGCATGTAAGTACTCCTTAACGGTGAGTCAGTTCAGGGTGACGCTGCGCAGAATCACATACGGACTGTTGCGGTCCTGTCGGCGTTCAGCAAACACGGCCAGCACACCCGGGATATCCTGCACTTCCCTGCCGTGATAATGGCAGATACTGCCGGACCACTTATTTTTCCCGGTACAGAAGCGAAACAGCCGGGACTCAGAATGCTGGCGGTATATCGCCATTGCCTGACGTTTACTGATGATTCTGATCGTTATTCTCTCCCTAAAGCCAGCCACGCTCGGCAAATGAGACGATGTCCATGCCTCCCACGACCAGGTGGTCCAGCAGGCAGATATCCACGAGTTTAAGTGCCTGCTTCAGATGGTCAGTGAGCAATCTGTCGGCATGGCTGGGTTCGGAATAACCTGACGGATGATTGTGTGAAAGCACGATGGCAGCCGCGTTGTATTTCAGTGCTGCCTTTATCACTTCACGGGGATGTACCTGCGTATGGTTGATGGTGCCGGTGAAGAGCGTTTCATGGGTAATAAGACGATGCTGGTTATCAAGGAAGAGCGCCATGAATACTTCACGCTCCAGTGTGGTGAGCTGCAGGCGAAGCCAGTCGCGAACTGCATGGCTGGAGGTAAATGCCTCTCCGGGCTCACGTAACTGGCGTTCCAGCAGGGTCAGAGCGCGTCTGATGGTGCGCTGTGCAGTGGGAGATATTCCCCCACTGTCGGGGGGACTTGTGGTGGTATTCATTTGCTTTTCCTGTCTGTTGACGTATCCGGGACGGATGTCTTGTACAGTTTCCTGGCAACAACGAACTCGTTGTGTAAGGATTCGAACCATGCCCAGATATGGAAGAGAGGGGGACCCGTCGGGACATGCAGGAGGGGTTCGTCGGTCACAACCTCTCAGTCCTCATCTCTGACCGTTGTTTTCCCCAGAGCATCCCACAGGGCATCAAGGTGAGACAGTTCATACAGCATGGCGGGACGCTCAGTCGATAATGCGCATGATGGCGTTACATTCCGGCTGATGCAGCGCATAGTCACGCAGACGCCAGTAATGTTCCGTCATGGCGTCGCATTCCGTGCGACAAGCGTGATGACTGTAAGTCATCAGACAGACGGCAATCCCTGCGGCTTCGGCACTCATGTCTGCGGCGTTGCCATTCATGGCGTTGAACAGCGACCAGAAGGCATCACTGTCCGTTTCCGGAACCATGAAGGCCCCGCCGTTGCTGAGAGTATAAAAATTCCAGATACCACCGCTGTAGTCAGCGCAGAATCGGTCCATCCACGCAAAGACCTGCGGTTCAAGGGTTATCCACTGCGGGATGTTACCAAAGTGCTGCGGCCAGAACTCCACACGCTGTTCGTCCGGTACGGGCGTGGCTGTCAGCGTTGGTTCAGAACCGTCATTGCCAACCAGAACAGCTAACTTATTGTTAATATTGATAATATCTGTCATGTTAATTTTCCTTATGCATGGATATGTCAAATGGAGGTCTCAGGCCAGGGATTGATTTCGGTGGCAGGGTGCAGGTGATTACCTGCCCAACAGCTCCATCATGTTTTCCGCCATCACCCAGAGCGCACGGTTTAACTTAACGTCGCTATCAATCCCGTTTACTGCGCGGGTGTGGGTACGTTTACCCTGCGCGGTACGGCCACTTAGCCCGCCTTTCAGCAGGTTTTCCTGAATGCGCTGGTAAGTGGTCCACAGGTCATCGCTCTCGTCCTGCCAGCGGCGGGGTGCAAGAATTTGCGCTTCGGTTACTGGCTGGTACTCTTCCCCAAAACGGTATGTCAGCGCCGCTGTAGCCAGTGCATGTTGTGCGGGTGACGGGAGTTGCAGGGACTGCATGGCGTCACGTTTCTCTTCCACCCGGTCAAAGACGCTGAGAACCTCATAGGCCCCCTCAATCACCTTCCCGACAACGTCGCCCCTGTGTGGCACGCGGATCTCGCCGAACGACTGTCCGCAAACGAGCGAATTGGTGCAGACGCTTCGGAATATTCCCGGCAGTAACTGAAAACTTGATGCGCCATCGTGCGAATTCAGAATGATGATTTCCGGTACCTGCTGACCGTTTATCTGACCGGCACGACGCAGGCGCAGCATATGCTTTGTATGTTCCCGTCGGCTCTGGTCGCGCACTCGTGACTGACAGGCAAAGAATGGCTGGAACCCTTCACGTTTAAGGTTCTCCAGCAGGGTAATAGTGGGTATGTAGGTGTACTTTTCGCTTCTGGAGTCGTGCTTGTCTTCCCCGAAGACGCTGGGGACATGTTGCATCAGTTCTTCGTGGGTTAAGGGACGGTCACGGCGAATCTGGTTCACCCGACCAAAACGGCTGGCTAATCGCATAGTTGATTCCTCATCTGATTAATCTGAAGGCGTAAAAGCAAAAGCCCCTGCTCCGTGAGGAGGCAGGGGCTGGATGTGTTGTTCTCAATGAACGGATAGGGCGGGATTACAGCGTATCCAGAATCTTCAGTATCTGCGCCATCAGGGCGGTGATAAGTGCAGTGACCAGCAACGTGACCGCTTCCCGGGCTGTATCAATGCTGCTGTCATCGTAGCCTGCCTGACGCAGACGAATTTCAATAAATTGACGGGCCTGATGCCCGCCGCACCAGGTCAGTGCCTGGGCCAGGGTCGTCACCAGCATTTTCAGAAAGGTCATAGGATTTACTCTGGACTGCGCAGCGGCAGCCCATTGGTCATGTGGAATTTTTTAGGTTGGGAAACGTTAATCAGGGGCGGGGGACTCAGTGGTAAGTGTAACGCCATCCCCCCTTATCAGTAGTGACGACGACTTCTGAAGCCACGCAGTTATTGTAAAAACTCACGCTGACGGACTGCCCGTAACGCAGGGTAGCAGGCAAAATAGTTTCTTTATTGCTGGAGTACAGATATTTCTGGTTGGCAATGCGACAGTTTCCCCGGTTCACGTCAATATTTTCGACTTTCACGGTGTTATCCAGTGCAGTGACCACGACCGTGACGTAGCGTGTTCCGGCAGGGTGAACCTGATTACTGGTCTCCACTTTGATGGATGGCGTTGGCTCTGCCAGCGCCAAGGCTGACAGTGCAAACAGTGCGGGCACCAGCATGTGTTTAAATTTCATAAACTGTTCCTTTTAAAAATAACGTAATCAACAGGTATTAAATTCAGATGCAGGCTAGAGTGCATCTTTACCCACGCAGCCGTGGGTCCCGAATACTGGCAATACCTTTGCTGCCCCAGCCAGCGTGAATGTGGCATCCTTAACACCGTCTCCGGTTACTGAGACCTGTTTGCCATTACGTAGCTGACCCCAGGCCAGCGCCAGGTTATTACCGCCCACTCGACTGCCAGATTCGCTGATGTCGATGGGGGCTCCACCGTCGATACTGACCTGAAGGTTTTTATCTTCATCCATACTGACCTGATGCCCGCTGGCGTCAGTGAATATGACCGTGGCCGGTTGCGAGCCGTAATCCTCACAGGTCAGAGACAGTTGCGATTGACTTTCCCCATTGATAACAAACTCTGATACTCCCTGGCCCCAGCCCCGGGTCCAGGTGGTTTGATTACCGAAGGCCATTGCCACTGCCGGTACCAGCGCACAGGTCAGTAGTAAAGGGTGAATCATTTTTCTGTTCATTTTTGTGCACCTCTGGTTTTCGTAAAACGCTACCCGGAAAGGGTATCTGCATGTTTTTTAGTAGAAGACAGACAGTCATAAGCATCCCGTTGGGATTTTATAGCTGCAAAAAAGGAGGGGATAACGATGAAATTCGATCGAACCGATCGACAAAATTGATCGTGGTTCAGTAAATATATTTACCGTAAACCTCGCCCGAGTTTATCGATGGTCCGGTTTCACTTCGGAAGGGTGATATATATCTGAGATTTTATTGAACACAGGCTGAGGAAATGCATCACTGAGGCGGTATGGCGCAGACACCGTCCTCTGTGACAGGAGGAACACTAAAAAAGCGGTTATAGAAGAGATTACAGGCTCTGTGATCGCTGGTGTCAATGTGAAAATATTTTGCCATGTACTGGCTGAGTATATGCTGAAATTCGTCGTAGATTTGTTGAGACCCCCGCTTGTGCTTCACCCTGATTTCATCGACTAAACGATAACATTGCTCCAGCAGGTGGTCGGCGTCGCCGTTCAGCAACGCATGAAACGCGGCAACGGCAAATAATTCATTCGCAGGCCCGGCATTAAGCCAGACGCTGACTTCGGTACAAACCAGCGTTTCCCATAGTGACATCAAATTCAGGCGTAAGGCTTCCTCTTTTAACAGACGGGTTAGTGGAGGGAATGCGTAAATATCAGTGTCAAATAGCCTGCGTGACAGATTTAAATCAGCAAAGGCAAGATGCTTAACTCCGTACAATGCTTCCTGTACAGCATCTGAACCGTATTTATCCGTTAACGCTTTCAGTAAGGTCGATTTAACCGGTTGAGGTGTTTCCATTGCTTTTATGCCACTCAGCACTCCTGACTGACAGCAGGGGATAACATCCTTCATCATCCGGTTTATAGCAGCAGGTGCGATGATAATGTTTCTGGCGATATTTGCACCGCCCTTAGAGTTAGGGTAAATGTGGCATAGCTCAAGATCCAGCCAGGGGATTAACCTTTTTGTCGTATCAGCAACTCTGTGCCCGTTCAGCATATTATACGTTTTTTGGTGGACAGCTTTGCGCTGATATAACCGAATGAGGTCTGCAATATCCGTCGGACCGGTGATACTCCCCAGTCCAAGGGAATTATTTTTTAGCATTGATTCTACGTTAATCCAGTAAGAGTGCTTAACCAGTCTTATAATGGCATCGTCATCGATTAACCTCCGGGCTTTATCCCGATGTTCCTTACAACAATAAAACTGATTGCGGGTTTCAGATATACTGATGCCACAGGCGGGATACTGGCATATTAATGCTGCTCTTTCCGTTCGTCTGGCTGCATTTAACTGTCTGCCCTGATAATGTACCGGGCATAGCCGTAATATCCGTTCGGCGGGTGAATGGCCGATCTGTGCCATGCAGTTATTTCTTTTACATACGGCCATAATTAAACTCTTATTTAATGTGATAATGTATTTGCTTTTGTTGTTAATAACAACGATGCTATTTTTATATGTCATTAAATATATTTATTAATCAACATTAATTAAATGTTAATGTATTTGTCTCAAATGAGTAAGAAATACACTAGCAAAACACATTGTGTTAAATTACATGTTTTGATGGCTATTAATGGTTCATATCCACAGAGCTTTCCACCAGTCGTCATTATCTGTTTTTTAGCACTGTATTCTGAGAAAACCCCGCGCGGATTGCGACCAGTCGCGACTGGCGCGGGGTTTTTGCCTCTGTGGCTGTTTTTCGAAGACATTTAACCGGTTTACGCTCTGGCCATTCGGGTCTCTGTAGTGAAGTGTTCCGATTAATATTCCAGCCTGTTAAAGTCAAAGTATTCAAAACCATACCTGCCAGTGACATTCTCTGGCGATGCAATAATCGGATTATGTCCGTTCTCCAGGAATGCCGGTGGAATACACCATGAGTGGCGACATTCCAGGGAGGGCATGGCAATATACACCGCAGAATGACGGCCGGGACGAATAAAACAAATCAGACCCAGTGCGATTAACTGCTCAAGAACAGATTGTGATTTACTGGCGTCACGCAGCCGGTTCGGGCCGTTCCGGTTTACCTCATTTTTCCTGAGTGGATATCCCTCATTATCGAGAAATTTCTCCTTAAGCCACCTGAACATCTCGTAAACGTCCTCCATAAATGCATTCCGTTCAGAAGAAGGGAAAAACAGCCTTTCCGCTTCTTCAAGATGCCATTCCACAATTTTGAAGGCGGCCTGGATGACCCCCCGCGAAATACATAAACTCTCAGGTGAATACATATATGTCAGAATGGCCGCAACCCTGAGGGCATTCGCCCCCGCTTTGGCTGCAATTTCACTGATATGCTCCATCTGCTGTCCGGGGGCTGCTTTACGGCTGAGATCTGACTGTTTTTCTGCCCAGTAAGCGGTCGCATCATCAGATAACCTGAGCGTTTGTTTCTGCGAGTCGTTACTATAAAAACGTACCTTCTGCTTATCAAGTAACTGGTTAATTTTCTGGTGGAATACATTTAATGCTTCATCAGACTGAGCGTGACCTGTATTGGTGTGGCGACGACCCAGTGTGCTGATGGTATTGATGTAAAGAAACCGTGACAGAAAACCACTCCCCTTGCTGAGTTCACCGTGGTTGCGGCAGTAATTTTCAAAGACCGGAGGCTGAACCATTAATGCCAGGGTCAGACAGGCATTGATATCGTACTCTTCGCCGCCCGGGCGGTGGTATTCATAGGTCTCCCCGTCCCAGGCTTTATTCAGTAAACCGAGGTTGTTTTTCAGATACCCTTTAAAAAAGGTAATTGCCTCATCTGAGACCACCCCGGCTTCAGAGTACCGGCTCAGACCTTCCAGGAGCGCCTTTGCGGTGGTGTCATCATAAAGCATCGCCAGGCGGGTCGGAGGCTGCTGCCGGGTTTCTGCATGTTCATCTAACAGCCGTTCTTCCTCCGTCCCCTCAGAACCGCTTTTGATGGCAGTGTACAGATTACTGGTCAATGCTTTCTGGTGTATTTTCCAGATATTGTCAGCACGCAGGTGTGCCTTCATCAGACCGTCGTGCTGCTGCTTCATTTGCTCAGCGAATCGGTAAAAAGGCTTCATCACTTTTTTGCTGATACTGGTCTTACCTTCACCGGAGACCGCCAACGTCAGTAGATACAGTGCACAGTGCATCGGATCCGATGAGTGTGGTGGTACCACCTCAATATGAGCCTGACAGGCGAGGGAAGCAGCTGCCAGTACGGCCCCCGCTATCAGTTCCGCCGGGATACCCGTCTCGTTATAAAGAGCATCAATGACATCCCGCATCACCGGCGGGAACGCGCAGACAGGGTAACCCTCCGGGGTTCTGTTTTGTACGGGAATATAAGGCTCCGGCATTTTCGGAATGACAGTGTATGGCAGTAAATTCTGCATGTAATATTCTCCTTGGTTACTGTTTTCAGTAACGGGTTAGTTGTGAATATAATAAAATAGCCAAGCGTCAAAATTTATTTAAAGTAATAATCTTACCAATAAATAATCGCATTCTGTTTCCTTGCAACTGGCAAAAATATGTCGCAGCGAGCGCATATTTAAATCAGAGACGTTGTTATATAACCTGCGTATCCTCCTTTAATTTTTACCAATACTATCTCATCGCTTATGATGCCTGCTGGCGTTCCAGCAGCCATGCATCTAGCTCTGACTCAAGCCAGCCGACGGACTGCATACCCAGCCTGCGCTGTTTCGGGAAGGTCGGGTCGTAACGCGGTGACTTCGGGTTGATCCAGTCATAGATGGTTGAGCGGGCGATGCCCGTTTTGTTAACAACGGCGCGTATGCGCAGTATCCTGATACCTTGTACAGACATATCTGTTAATTCCCCCTGTTCTTTCGATATGGACGCAATTGTATGGTGCCGGAACAGGTAATGGCACCCGCCTGGTGGCTGTAGCAAAAAAGCATTTTATAACAACGAGATAGGGTTTTTTTTAGGGTTTTTTCCCGTTTTTTGTTGGTGACAGAATGTTTTTTTTTCGAAAATGGTGTCGGAAGCGTCTGGCTAAGGGCAAGAATGAGTCGTTCAAGGTGTCAGGCAAGGAAATTTACTGGAGTATAGAAATTGTCATTCGAAAAGAGGGACTTCATGGCTGATTTAGACAGGGATTTTACCCCTGATGAGTTACTCATCGTATTTCGTAAAAAGAGGAAAGCGTTACGTTTTCATCTCGGGGTCAGACAGAAACATATCGCCAGGCAATGGCTGAATAAAGATACTGAAATTGTTATCGTGCTACAAACAGGGAGACAAACGAAGGATGAAGATTTAGCGCGGCGACTTGCTGATGAGCACGGAGAGAAAAAATGGCGGCGTTATCTGAAAATTTTCAGTCTTTCAGAATGGATGATAAAGGGGATCAGGAACGATATGTCTGAGGCTGAACAATACTGGGAGCAGGGAACATCGGCTCTCGAATCTGATCCAGATCATGCGGTACAATTAATGCTGAAGGCTATCGCGTTGTTGGATCGCGGTCTGAAACGCAGTGAATCCGCAGCAGGTAAAAGAATCAAGGAACGGCATAAACTCAATTCTGCTTATGGCGGAAAGGTCAAAGCGACACGTTTTGATGGCGTTAAAGACGAAGTGATAAAACACCTGGAAGCGCAACCTGAGGGCTGGGAAACTAAAACCGATGCCATCAACGCAATTATTAAAGCGTTAAGGCCCTATATTGAGGAGCATGGATGGCCTTCCGCACAGGATAAAAACGACTCACGGGACGCGGCAATGGTGGAGGCAAGCCAGAGCAAGTTGTTGGCTGAATGGTCAGTCAAAGACAAAAGAGTGAAGGCGGCGTTCGCGAAGGCAGTACAAAAACGTATCGGGGTGTCGCAAAATCGATAGTCCGGTACCTTGAGAGTGCGTACGTGATTCAATGTGACTGCCTTTTCTCAGATGTGGCTGTGCAGAAGAGCATAGAGCTGATAAAAAGACGATACGAGCTCCCCTGAACATCATCGTCTTTTTAGCGATACTGACAGGGTTGATAGCGATACAACTTTTTAATGAGTAATCTGTCGGGAGTACCTTGCACTTTTTAATGGTATGCCGGATCACACTGTCCAATCTGGCAATGGTATTCGTCGTGTAAAACCGCCTCTGCCGCTGGTACCCCAGGTCATGGGTTAATGCTTTGTAGTCCTTCTAAGATACGAGCCGCAGGCTATTACGCACCATGTGAATGATACAGAACTTAATCCGCTCTCCGGATAAACTGCATTAATGGCGTCAGAGATGCTCTTCAGCTCATCAACGTAGGTGATGAGGATATCTTAACTTCGGCACAACTCAGCTCATAGCTTAATTAGTTGATAAAAATCAGCGTGGGTAGGATCAGCTTTCCAATAGTTACCGAAATTCTCAACGACTAGGTAAATGTCATCATACAGCGGTCAGTTCTGCATCCCCACTATATTTGCTCGTATGTTAACCTAGCATTAGTACAACATCATTCTTAGGCGAATGGCCCAGCAGGCTTTTTACTCCTTAAAAATTCACTTCTGGTTAAGTAAATTATTCAATGATTTTTGTCATTTAAATCAATTGGTTAATTTTAATTGCGATTTGCTTTTAACCCTAGCGATTTAGACGTATTATTTTGAGATTAATCCACTTGCCATGCATTCCCTACCACATTTTAAATGTGAATGGAGAATTATTTTAAGGTTATATATCATGGAGTTATTGAAGTTTCTGGCGGCGATTTTAGTAATTTACTTGTTGTTTTTTAGAAAGAAAAAACGTAAATCTCCAAAGTCTTATGCTTCAAGCCCCGTGAAAGCACCGCCAAAAGAATGGCTCGCTGACATCAAGAAAAAAGAGGCGGTTGTGCGAAACGATGATAGTGAAGACGATAACCTTGCAACTTTTACATTGAGCGGTGGCCGGGGTGTTGAACTTCGGGTGACAACCAATCATTACCGGAACACCTCAAAGTCAGCAGGTGCACTAGCTCGATGGGTACTTCCGGGTGAGATGATAACTGTAGCTGGTGTAGCAATTAGCGGTGGCCACATTTACTTGGGGCAACGTATGAAGCCCTCCGGTCAGGAATCAGGCGGCTATTATGACGATGGAAATGAGGCATCATTAATTGATGACACATGTAAGATAAAACCTACTTCTTATCTTTACGAGGACAGTTCATTAGGATACTGGCCCAGTTTTTCCTCTCTTTCCCCAGAAGCACGCGGTGCGTATGTCAGTTGGCTCGCCAGCGATAGGTCTGATCCATCGTGTCCTATCGGCTATGTTTTTATCTACCTCTACGGTCTGGAAAGAAAAGCGCTCATAGATTCCACTGACCCAAAATTCCCTGATGCTGAGTTCCGTAATCTGTTCAAAGAAGTCGCTCGGTTAAGATCCGTATTCATTGAGAACCGCTCATTCCGTGGATATTCGGCCCAGTTACTCGAAGCCATGTCTTTTCTGCGCCCGAACATGGGCTTAGCCACTGAGCTCGATAGCAATTCAGGTTTCAGCAACAGCATGCAATTTAAGCTGGCTCTGGCAAAAACTGTACATGAAGGAGTTCCTGTATCAGCTGAACTGGCGTTGAACTGGGTAATAAACCACACCGAGTATTCGCTGCGTACCCCGGCTCGCCGCTGTGCTAAAGAGTTTGCTGCACTTTTCAAACGGCGTTACACCCTCAAATATGGTGAAGGGATGGTCGTTAAGGCGAATAAAACGCGGCTAAGGTTAGATTACACACCAGCAAGTCCTAGTTTGCGAGGTGTTCGACTTCCTGTTCCCGACCTGCCTGATCCAAGTGCGTTGAAGAGCCCTGTCCAGAAAATTATGGCTCTTGCCGACATATGTACGGATGAACTTGATGCTTATAGTCGCTACCTTGGTAGGAAAGGTACGTCAGTCAATGATACGGCTGCAATTATGTTGCTCCCTTCAGAGATCGTTAATGAAAGTGCAGAAAAAATATTAAGCTCATTCAAACGCTGGGCTGATGAGGCGATCCTCGTCAAGGAGGGGTTAGTCTCAGTTGCTGACTTTTGGGCACATATGAATGCCAGTTGCCCCAATAAGATCAATAAAAAAGAGGCCGATTTGATGCATGCCTTTGCTCTGAAGATGGGTTACGGTCTGGCACCTGACCCGTATTATCACCATGTGAAGGCGGATGTTGATGGGACACTTGTTCTATTCCCTGCCGCCGAAGGTGGACGCTTCTCACCTTCTCCTGAATTTATCTCAGCAGTAATGACGCTCAGATTAGGGGCGATGGTCGCCTTGATTGACGATTCTCTTGATCAAGCTGAACAGAAAGTGCTTGAGAATGCCATCAACAACAATACTGGCTTCACCGATGATGAAAAACGCTCTCTACATGCGTATTTAACGTGGCAACTTCATACCCCAGCCAATATGACAGGAATGAAAAGCAGGATTGAGTTGATGGGGGCCGCGGAAAAAGCTGCTGTGGGCAAAGTTATCGTTAGTGTTGCCTGTTCGGATGGGACAATAGCGCCTGCCGAAATCAAACAGCTTGAGAAGATTTATTCAAGTTTGGGGCTGGATCCCTCATCTGTCTCGAGCAATATCCATCAGCATTCCGCAACTGAACATGATCTCGTCTCGTCTGTACCAACTGATCAGCCAGCAGTAGGGTTCAGACTGGATGCTAATGTACTTGCCCGCCACGAATCTGCCACGGATGATGTTCGTAAATTGCTGAACACAATTTTCACCGAAGAAGAACCGGAAGAGCTAGAAAGCGCTCCAGCCTCATTAACGGAAACGGGGGGGCTTGACTCCGCACATAGCCAGCTTTATCGCAGTTTGCTGGAGAAAGAACAGTGGTCCCGAAAAGAGGCGACAGAATTGTGCGGAAATTTGAATTTGATGCTCGGCGGTGCGCTTGAGGTGATTAATGACTGGTCCTATGCGGTGGTTGATGCTCCGGTACTGGACGATGCCGATGATGATATCTGGGTTGACCTGGAAATTGCTAAAGAATTAGAGGGATAGTGAATGTCTGTAACACGTATAAGAGTGAAAGAACGCGACGCTATTATTCAGTCACTTAAGTCAGGTGTAACGCCAAGGATAGGCATTCAGCATATCCAGGTTGGCCGCGTGAATGAGATCACCGCTCTCCACCAAGATATTGAGAGGATTGCTGACGGTGGTGCAAGCTTCAGACTTATCATCGGTGAATATGGTTCTGGTAAAACGTTCTTTCTGAGTGTTGTGCGCTCTATTGCGCTAGAGAAGAAGCTGGTGTCAATCAGTGCAGACCTTTCTCCTGACAGACGCATTCACTCATCGGGAGGTCAGGCTCGTAATCTCTATTCTGAGCTTATGAAAAACATGTCCACCAGAAACAAGCCGGATGGTAATGCGTTACTTAGCGTTGTTGAAAGATTCGTTACGGAGGCAAGGAAGGAAGCTGACAAGGACGGCTCCGAGGTTTCATCAGTTATTCATAAACGCCTGGCAGCACTATCAGATATGGTCGGCGGATATGACTTTGCGAAGGTCATTGATTCATTCTGGCGGGGGCATGAGCAGGATAACGAAACGCTAAAATCCAATGCCATTCGCTGGTTGCGGGGAGAGTACACTACTAAAACTGATGCCCGTAACGATCTCGACGTTCGGACTATTATCTCAGACGCTTCATTCTATGACTTTTTGAAGCTGATGAGCCTTTTTGTCCGCCAGGCAGGCTATGCCGGTCTTTTGGTCAGCCTAGACGAAATGGTGAACCTCTTTAAACTGAATAATACGCAAGCAAGAACAGCGAACTACGAACAGATTTTGCGGATCCTGAATGACTGCCTGCAAGGCTCAGCCGAGAATATTGGTTTTATCCTCGGGGGGACGCCAGAGTTCCTTTTCGATCCGCGCAAAGGTCTTTACAGCTATGAGGCGCTCCAATCACGTCTGGCGGAAAATCGGTTCGCGCAAAAAGCAGGAGTGATTGACTACTCGTCTCCCACTTTGCATCTTGCCAGCCTCACCCCTGAGGAACTGTATATTTTACTGAGAAATCTTCGCCATGTTTATGCAGGCGGAGATCCAGAGAATTATCTGGTTCCAGATGAGGCGCTGACTGGATTTCTGCATCACTGTAGTAAAACCATTGGAGACGCTTACTTCCGTACCCCCCGTAATACCATAAAAGGTTTCCTGGACATGCTGGCCGTGCTGGAACAAAACAGAACGATGAACTGGCAAACACTAATCGAGGGTGTGGCGATTGAAGAGGACAGGCCCAGCGAAATGGATGACGCTATTATAGAAGAAAGCGATGACGACGACGGACTGGCGAACTTCAAATTATGAGCAGTGTCTATGATAGTCTCGATCCCCGCGTCCGTAAGTGGGTTTACAAGCAGGGGTGGTCTACATTAAGGCCCTTGCAGGAGAGTTCTATCCCGGCAATTTTAGCCCGTGATCGAGACGTGCTAATCAGTGCAGGCACAGCAGCGGGTAAAACAGAGGCTTTCTTTCTTCCTGCCTGTTCGGCGGTTGCAGATCTCACTAATGGATTTGGCATCATCTATATCAGCCCGTTGAAGGCATTGATTAACGATCAGTACCGTCGTCTTGAGAGCCTTGGAGATGCATTGGAAATGCCAGTGACTCCTTGGCACGGGGATGTACCACAAAGCAAAAAGAAGAAGGCTCGGACGAATCCTTCTGGCATTTTACTGATTACACCTGAGTCACTTGAGTCTTTGCTCATAAATTCAATGGGCTGGCTCAAACAGGCGTTTTCGTCAGTCGCATACATCGTTATTGATGAGTTTCATGCTTTCATTGGCTCAGAGCGTGGTGTACAGCTGCTTTCTCTGCTCAATAGAATTGACCATGTGCTTGGACGCCAGGTAAATCCAATTCCCCGCGTTGCGTTGAGTGCCACGCTGGGGGAACTGGAGAAAGTGCCCGAACTTTTGCGCCCGGACAAACGACTACCCTGCGTAACTGTTACAGATAGTAAGAGCGAGGCC
Source organism: Klebsiella sp. M5al (assembly GCF_002090195.1). Lineage (NCBI taxonomy): Bacteria > Pseudomonadati > Pseudomonadota > Gammaproteobacteria > Enterobacterales > Enterobacteriaceae > Klebsiella > Klebsiella sp. M5al. The sequence goes on along the minus strand of NZ_CP020657.1, from coordinate 4,521,984 downwards.
ACTCTTCAGGTACAGGTCAAAGGTTATCTGGAGCGAGTGCTCCAAAAAGGAGAAGAACTTCAGAGTTCAGCTGAACATGAGGTTTGCTCTGACATTTTTAGACTTTGCCGTGGCGACTCTCATTTGGTCTTTGCAAACAGTCGAAAGCGGACTGAAAGCATTGCTGCCACGCTGAGCGACATGTGTGAGGAACAAATTGTTCCGAATGAATTCTTTCCCCACCATGGTTCCCTTGCCAAGGAATTACGTGAGGCGCTTGAATCTCGTCTTCAGAAAGGAAATTTGCCCACAACAGCTGTTTGTACAATGACGCTCGAGTTGGGAATTGATATAGGTAAGGTTAAGTCGGTTATACAAGTTACGCCTCCGCATTCTGTTTCCAGTCTACGTCAGCGTATGGGACGTTCTGGGCGACGCGACTCCCCATCAGTTCTAAGAATCCTAATTACAGAAAATGAGCTTACTGGAACTAGCAGTATCGTTGACCTCCTACGGCTACAGTTGGTCCAGTCGATGGCAATGATCAGATTGATGATCTCTAAACAATGGTTTGAACCAGCAGATGCTCGACAGATGCATTATTCCACGCTGTTGCACCAGATTCTTGCTATTACGGCACAATGGGGCGGAGTTCGTGCCGACCAGCTCTGGTCGCAACTATGCCAGACAGGACCATTTAGAAATGTAGATTTAAACGATTTCAAAAGCCTGCTTAAACATATGGGAGCATGTGGCCTACTCACTCAATTTGCTAGCGGCGAAATGGTTGTTGGGGCAGAGGGGGAGAAACTGACTAACCATTACACGTTTTATGCCGTGTTCAATACACCAGAAGAGTTCCGCATTGTCACCGGAAACAGAACCCTTGGAACAGTGCCTGTGGACTCCCCACTGCTACCAGACCAACACATCATCTTCGGTGGGCGGCGCTGGAAAGTGACAGAGATCGAGACAGAGAAAAAAGTTATCTATGTAGAGGCGACCAAAGGCGGTCAGCCACCACAATTTAGTGGGGGAGGTATGTCTGTTCATGATGCCGTTCGTCAGGAAATGCTCGCTATCTATAGGGAAGGTGATTACCGCATAGCAATAGGTAGCAAGAAAGTAGATTATGCCGATACTGCCGCCAGAAACCTATTTGCGGAAGGCTGTAGTAACTTTCAGCGTTATAACCTGCAAAATGAGTATTTTATTACGAGTGGGCAACACTGTTACGTAATTCCCTGGATGGGGGATAAAGTTGTGAATACGATTACAGCCTTGCTCATACGTTGTGGTTTTAAAGCCAATTCATTCGTAGGTGTTATAGAGATTGATGATGCAAGTGTAGCAACCGTTCAACAAGCCCTTAAAAAAATGCTGTTGTCAGGCTTACCATCTGCATTTGATCTTGCCGAAGATGTTCCAGAAAAGTTCTTGGATAAATACGACGAGTATTTACCAGAGTCCCTGCTTGCGAAAGGATTTGGGGAAAAAGCGTATGACATTGAATGTACTCGTATTTGGTTGAAGCAGCACCTTCAGTAAACTGGCTACGCAATAAAGGGGGTCTTGCTCCCAATAGATAGAGGCCGGTTGATGTTAGCAACGTCTGCTCTTGGTAAGGATCGGAAAGAAAGACAGGTTTTAAGTTCCGCTTTGAGCTGTGAGTTCAACTGAGGGTGTAAGCACCCCTGCTTCAGTTCCATGCACTTTTTGAGAGTTCCGGTTTTTCAGCCATCAGCCGGTACTCTTCCGGTGTCAGGTTATTCAGGGATTCATGAGGCCGCTCGTTGTTATATTCCATCAGCCAGCGCTCGGTAATTTCCCGTGCTTCATTCAGTGTTCTGAACAGGTAAAAATCCAGGATTTCTGTCCGGTATGTTCGGTTGAACCGTTCGATAAAAGCATTTTGTGTCGGCTTACCCGGCTTGATAAATTCGAGCTGTACGCCATGTTCTTCGGCCCATTGTGCCAGCGCCAGCGAGACCAGCTCTGGCCCGTTGTCCATCCGCATTTTCAGCGGGTAGCCGCGGTTTGCCACGATCCTGTCCAGCACCCGGATGACTCGCTGAGCCGGGATATTCAGGTCGATTTCTATCGCCAGTGCTTCACGGTTAAAATCATCCACCACATTAAAGGTTCGGAAGCGTCTGCCGCAGACCAGCGCGTCGTGCATAAAATCGATGGACCAGCTCTGGTTTAACGCTTGCGGTGTCGCCAGTGGTGCGGGATTACGCACAGGCAGCCGCTGTTTTCCCTTGCGGCGAAAATTCAGTTTCAGCAGGCAGTAAATCCGGTGAACACGTTTATGGTTCCAGGTATTACCCTGCCTGCGCAGCAGCTGGAACAGTTTCTTAAAACCGTAGCGCGGATAGCGTTCTGCCAGCTCAGTCAGCGCGTGGATCACAGGTTCATCACGCCGGGTATCGGGCTGATAAAAATACACCGTCCTGCTCAGCGATAACGTCCTGCAGGCCTGGCGTAAACTCATGGCAAATTGCACCGTCAGATAGCTGACGAGTTCACGCTTTATCGCTGGTTTTAAAGCTTTTTTTCGATGACGTCTTTAAGTGCCCGGCACTCAAGGCTGAGATCAGCAAACATCTGTTTTAAACGTCGATTCTCATCCTCAAGATCTTTGATTTTTTTAATATCGGCCGCTTCCATCCCACCATATTTCGCCTTCCAGTTGTAATAGCTGGCTTCCGAAATAGCGGCCTCACGGCACACATCCTTGACGGTACGTCCGGCTTCGACGGACTTCAGAACGGCGATGATCTGGTGTTCAGTGAATCGGATCTTACGCATAGCGATCTCCTCAGGGGACATTATCAGTATGTCGGAAGATCTCTAAAAGTGAATGGTTCGTTTTGCCGGGATACTTACACCACTGCCACTGCCACTGCCACTGCCACTGCCACTGCCACTGCCAGTGACTTGTTCTCCTTTACAGACATACCCAGTTTAAAAATATCCACTTCACTGGTAAAACCTTCGGTTGCAGTTGCTCTACATCTGCAGGCGCATTGTGGGGCACAACTTGAGAAGATTGTATGGACGCCGAATAAGGATGACGTTTTGATGGGCTGGAAGCCGACATGGCGACCACGTTGCGGTCGCTAAGTATAGTTAGAGATTGCTCGATTTTATACGTTAGCGTCCGCGCCCTGGCAGTGTTGCGAAAGGTCAGCTCGCTCAACAGCTGTTCAAGTTCACTAACATTGTTGCGGGACTGTTCGAAGATTGCTTCCAGACTGAAGATTGATTTTTGCGCATGCTGCCGTGTCTTCATTTATTTCTGCGGCTCCATATCCCTTCAGTTACGAGCATATTATGCTAATTAGCTTGATTTCTAAAACTATTAACTTCGGCTTGAAATATAAAGTCTCATTCGGCCCACTATTAAAGTGGGAACCGTCATTAATTATCCGTCACCCTGCTAAACGCACTCCTTTCATACCTCCCTCAATCATACTTCCGCGATCAGCAGCCATAACAAAATCAGCCCACCACTGCATCATTGGACGACGTTGCTCCAGATAATCAGTGCGGTTGTATGCTCGACGTACTTCATTCTTATCTACATGGGCCAATGCAGCCTCAATAACATCAGGTGGAAAGTTTTGTTCATTAAGGGCCGTACTGGCAATAGATCGCAGACCGTGTGAGACGAGCACTCCGCCAAAACCTGCACGTTTTAGTGAGGCGTTTACAGTCTGACTGTTCATTGGCTGGTTGGGCTTGATACGGCTGGGAAAGATAAATTCTCGGTTGCCGCTTACTGGTTTCATCATTTCCAGAACAGCCATGGCTTCATCTGATAAAGGAACAGTATGGTCACGGTTCATTTTCATCCGTGACGCAGGGATTTTCCATTCTCGCGCTTCCATGTCTACTTCTTCCCAACGGGCTTCAGCCGCTTCGGCAGGGCGGGAAATAGTAAGAAGTTGCCACATGAACAGGCAGCGTGTGGAAAGGCTAATGCTGGCTGTTCGCATTGTCTGCATCAATTGAGGTAGCTGATCCGGTCGAATGCTGGGCATGTTCTTTTTCTGAGGCTTCTCGAAGGCTTTACCTATATTAACGCTGGGAACAGCATCAATCAGCCCTGTGTTTTGGGCATAGATCATGACCTCATTAATGCGCTGGCACAGGCGACGAACGGTTTCCAGTGCTCCTCTGGCCTGAACCGGTTGGACGGCCTGAACCAGTGTGTGAGCTTTAATATCTGTAACGCTAACGTCGCCAATCGCAGGAAAGACATCTCTTTCAAGAGAGCGCCAGATATCTTCCGCATAGTCCTCTGTCACACTAGCTTTCTTCACATTCCACCAACGTTCAGCTACGAGCTGGAAAGTATTGGTTTTGGCTTCCAGCGAACTGCGAAGTTGTTCTTGCTGATGTTCCTGTGGATCGATTTGTTTCGCCAGGAGAGAGCGAGACTCTGCTCTGTAGTTTCTGGCATCGGCAAGGGTAACTGACGGGTAGGGACCAATACTCTTCTTCGCTCGTTTCTTAGTGACAGGGCGAATGTAGCGAAACTGCCAGATTTTACTTCCGCTGGTTTTGATGAGTAGCTCAAGGCCATCGCCATCATAGAGAACGTAGTCCGCTTCTTTGGGTTTAGCAGATTCGATTTCCTTAACGGATAGAGGTTTGGTTTGTCTTGCCATTGCCGGGTTTCCATAGTTTTAGGCACCTCAAAAACAATATAGCTTTATGAGGTGCCTAACAAGGTGCCTAAAAGGTTCGGATTTAATTAGTTGGCATCAGACTTCGCGGGACAAATTCAAGGCACAAAAAAGCCCGCAGGGCTTGCGCCGTGCGGGCTCTTAGGACTTCATCGGATGACTCTGGTAATCACCGATGGAGAATTTTGGTGGAGCTGGCGGGAGTTGAACCCGCGTCCGAAATTCCTACATCCTCGGTACTACATGCTTAGTCAGTCTTTACATTCGCCTGGCACCTGCGGACAGACACGCCACTACCAGACTAGCCTGATTAGTTTTAACGCTTCAACCCCAGGCAGGGCCTCCACGCGATCTCTTTTGGGTTTGACCTCTCTTTGATCCCCGTCTTAAGAGCGGAAGCTAGGGAGAGAGGGCTCAGAGCAGGTTATTAAGCTGCTAAAGCGTAGTTTTCGTCGTTTGCGACTATTTTTTTGCGGCTTTTTACGAGGCCAACCGCCCCTCGGCATGCACCTTGGGTTTCGCAAATCCCGTCGAATCCAGAATCAGCCCCAATGTGTACGTTGAGTATAACAGATTTATGAATGCGCTTACCAGCCCTCGTTTCGAGGATTATGGCGTCAGGTTGGGTGAAAAATCAGCATCAACAATGATATAGCGTCAGGGTCAGCAAAACTGACCCTGATGGAAAGGGGAATTAACGACCCGCGTGCTTCATAATTCGGGCTTTATCTACCGCCCACTCGCGGTCTTTGATATCGGTACGCTTGTCGTGCTGCTTTTTACCTTTCGCTACGCCGATTTTGACTTTGCACCAGGCGTTCTTCCAGTACAGCGAAAGAGCGACCACAGTGTAACCTTCGCGGTTGATACGCCCGTACAGGGTATCCAGTTCACGCTGGTTGAGCAGGAGCTTGCGGGTACGCGTCGGGTCGCAGACGTAGTGAGTGGAAGCAACGGCCATTGGCGTAAAGTTGGCGCCAAACAGATAGGCTTCGCCATCTTTCAAAATGACATAGCTATCACCTATGTTGGCTTTACCTGCGCGGAGAGATTTTACTTCCCATCCCTGCAGGGCAAGACCAGCCTCGTATTCATCTTCGATAAAGTATTCATGACGGGCGCGTTTATTCAGCGCTATGGTGGCTGATCCAGGTTTGTGGGCTTTTTTCTTAGTCATAATATCCTGAAGTCATCGTCTTAAAACAGTCGTACCTCAATCTTCCCGCGAGGCGTAATGGGCTATCTTAGCACGAGTTGCGGTACAGCGTTTTTTTTAGCAGCAGATAAATGATATTATTTGCACCGTGTTTATATGTGGAACCTGCTATGCCTCAGATTAGCCGTACCGCCCTGGTGCCGTTCAGTGCGGAACAGATGTATCAACTGGTAAATGATGTGAAGTCCTACCCTGATTTTCTGCCGGGCTGTACCGGTAGCCGGGTTTTGGAGCTCGGGCCGACGCAGATGACCGCGGCGGTTGACGTATCCAAAGCGGGTATCAGCAAGACCTTCACAACGCGAAATACGCTGACCAGTAACCAAAGTATTCTCATGAGTCTGGTCGATGGTCCGTTTAAGAAGCTGATTGGCGGTTGGAAATTTATCCCCCTAAGCCCGGAAGCGTGCAAAATTGAGTTTCATCTCGATTTTGAATTCACCAATAAGCTGATTGAAATGGCGTTTGGTCGCATTTTCAAAGAGCTGGCCATGAATATGGTGCAGGCGTTCACGACGCGGGCAAAAGAGGTCTACAGTGCTGGCTAACATCGTCGTTGAAGTAGCCTACGCGCTGCCGGAAAAGCAGTATCTGCAAAGCGTTAAGCTGGAAGAGGGCGCGACGGTCGAGCAGGCGATCGTGGCCAGCGGTCTTCTGGCGCTGCGTGATGATATCGATCTGGCGAAGAACAAGGTGGGTATTTATAGCCGCCCGGCGAAGCTTCAGGATCGGGTCCACGATGGCGATCGGGTAGAGATCTATCGGCCGCTGATTGCAGACCCGAAAGAACTGCGTCGCCAGCGGGCTGAGAAGAGCGCGGGAAAGTAACCGTTTCGCGCAAAGCTCAGAGATAAAAAAAGCGCTCATTGAGCGCTTTTTGCATATTGATAGCCTTACTCCGCCGTCAGGGCAGGTTTGTTATCAATGTTGGTCAGCACACCGCTGCTGTTGAAGGTCAGGGTAAGCGTCTGTTGGGTAACTTTTTCATGCCCAGGCTGCTGACGGAAAACGTAGAACCAGGTATTGGTGCCAAACGGATCCGACATCATCGGGGTACCAAGAGCATAGGCAACCTGTTGTTGCGTCATGCCGACACGAATTTTTGCTACGTCGGTTGGTGCCAGATAGTTACCCTGGTTAATGTCAGGACGGTAAACCACTCGTTCCAGAGTGGAACAGCCTGCGGTCAACATAAGAAGAACCGCTGCGGCAGCAGTCAGCATTTTACAGCGCATAGTGATTTGATTCCTTTTTGGGCCCGAGCAGTACGTGGCTCATCTGTAATATGCCGATGATAATAGACCTTTGCCCGGTTGGGAACCTTCGGCTGCAGGTCTATCGGCAATTTGCTGTTCACTATGACTCTGTGAAAATCAAAAAGTTTAGGCGGCAAGCAACTCTTTCGCGTTTGCCAGGGTATTACGAGTGACTTCACTACCGCCCAGCAGGCGGGCCAGTTCCTGCAAACGAGCGCGTTTATCCAGAGGGTGCATGTGCGTCTCGGTCATTTCACCGTCCGTTTCCTTGCAGACGAAGAAATGGTGATGTCCACAACCGGCAACCTGCGGTAAGTGGGTGACGCACATCACCTGGGTTGATTCGCCTAATTGACGCAGCAGTTTACCGACGACCGCCGCCGTAGGGCCGCTGATGCCGACATCCACTTCATCGAAAATCAACGCCGGAGTTTCCATCTTACGCGCGGTGATGACCTGAATCGCCAGCGCAATACGTGACAGCTCGCCTCCGGAGGCAACTTTAGCAATCGGCTGCAGCGGCTGACCCGGGTTAGTGGTGACGCGGAATTCGATATGGTCCGCGCCTTCAGCCGTAAGGTGGCGTTCATCAAACGCGACATCAATGGCGAACACACCGTGCGGCATCGAGAGTGAGTGCATACTCTCCGTAATTAGCCGAGTCAATTCATCGGCGCTATTTTGGCGCAGGGTATGCAGCTGCTTTGCCGTATCCAGCGCCAGCTGATGATGCTCAACGACCAGTTGGCTAAGAGATTCCAGAGAACCGGCGCTATCATCCAGCATACGCTGCTCTTCCAGTAGTGATTGGTAAAGGTCAGGAAGCTCTTCGGGCGTGATTTGGTGCTTCCGCGCCAGGGCGATCTGTCGGGAGATACGCTGCTCCAGCTCAAACAGGCGGTTCGGATCGAGATCGAGGCGATCGTGATAATGGCGCAGTTCGTCCGTTGCTTCGCTAAGCTGGATAGACGCCTCTTCAAGCATATCGAGTACCCCGGAGAGGTTACTGTCCATACCTGCCAGCTCGCTGACCAGCTGCTTCGCGGCGTACAGTTGACTCTGCAGGTTGGATTCTTCGCCGTCCGCCAGTACCGTCAGCGCATGCTGGCAGGTCGTCAGCAGCTGACCGCTGTTAGCCAGACGTTTGTACTCTTCGTCAATTTGTTCGAATTCACCCGACTGCGGGTTGAACTCGTTTAGCTCTTTTAATTGATATTGCAGCAGGTCCGCACGGGCTGCGCGCTCCTGGCTTTGCTGCTGATGCTGCGCCAGATCGCGACAGCTTTTATGCCACTGACGATAGCGCTCTGCCATTATCTGAGTAAGCGCATACTCACCGGTATAGCCATCAAGCAGCGTCTTCTGGTGTTCGGGTTTAGTCAGCAGCTGGTGGGCATGCTGGCCGTGGATCTGGATAAGCAGTTGACCCAGATCGCGAAGCTGGGATAAAGGGACAGCCGTGCCGTTAATAAAACCGCGAGAGCGGCCGTCTGCGCTGATGACGCGGCGAAGTAAACACTCACGCCCGTTTTCCAGCTGGTTCTGTTCCAGCCAGCGCTGAGCGGCAGGTGTGTCTTTCAGGGAGAAGCGGGCGCATAGATCAGCCCGGTTGGCGCCTCTGCGCACCATATCGGCTTCCGCCCGACCACCGAGGCACAGCCCCAGCGCGTCGATAGCGATCGATTTACCGGCGCCGGTCTCGCCGGTAATGGCGGTCATACCGCTGTGAAAATCGATTTCAAGCTCACGAACAATAGCAAAATTACTAATAGTGAGTTGTGCCAACATAGCTGCCTTCCTGTATGAAAAACCATTACTGTGTTTTCGTACAGTATAATCTGGTTTTTTATCCAGTAAAGGGGCTGGCTATAAAATCAGAACAATTTTTTCGACCAGCCAAGCTTGGTGCTTAATGTATTGAAATAGCTGTAATCTTTTGGATGGATGAGATTAAGGTGATAATCACAGCGGCGGATCAGCACATCTTCACCATCCTGAATTGGAAGCGCTATCTGGCTATCGCAGCTAATTTCGAGGTCGCTACAGCGTTGAGAAAAGCGCAGGCGAATGGTGCTGTCACCATTGATCACCAGCGGGCGTGCCGAGAGCGTATGCGGGAACATGGGGACCAGGGTGATAGCATCCAGTGAAGGCGTGAGAATCGGCCCTCCGGCAGAGAGTGAATAAGCCGTGGAGCCGGTGGGCGTGGAGATAATCAGGCCATCGGAGCGCTGAGAGAAAGCAAACACCTCATCAATGTAAACTTCAAACTCAATCATATGCGCCACTTTGCCGGGGTGCAGGACAACTTCATTAATTGCCGTGCTGATGCGCTTCTGGCAATCCTGCTGACACACCTGAGCTTCCAGCAGAAAGCGTTTTTCGGCGATATAGTGGCCTTCGAGCACATCGGCGAGCTGCTGTAGCGCGTTATCCGGGTCGAGATCGGTCAGAAAACCGAGGTTGCCGCGGTTAATCCCAATAACGTTAATGTCGTAGCGCGCCAGCGTACGCGCTGCGCCGAGCATATTGCCATCGCCGCCAACCACGACGGCCAGGTCTGCCTGTTGGCCAATTTCGGCCAGCGTCCCGGTCTTCACATTGCTGAGCTGCAGTTCATGCGCGATTTGCTGCTCAACCAGCACTTCATAACCTTTGCTGGACAGCCAGCGCCAGAGCATTTCATGTGTGGTCAGCGCGGTTGGGTGACGAGGGTGTCCCACAATGCCTATACACTTGAAGTGGTTCTTCATGATCTGGATGTCCTTGCGTTAAATGAATAGTGACAATCTGGCCGCGTTCCCTTGAAACCAGGAAACTGATCCCCATAATAAGCGAAGTTAGCGAGATGAATGCGAAAAAAACGCGGAGAAATTCATGAGTAGTAAAGAACAGAAAACGCCTGAGGGGCAAGCCCCGGAAGAAATTATCACGGAGCAGCACGACGACGTTGAGGCGGTAGAGCCTGAGGTTTCGGCTGAGCAGGTGGATCCGCGCGATGAAAAAATTGCGAATCTGGAAGCTCAGCTTGCTGAAGCGCAGAAGCGCGAACGTGAAGTATTGCTGCGTGCGAAAGCCGATGAAGATAACCTGCGCCGCCGTACCGAGCTGGATATCGAAAAAGCGCATAAGTTTGCGCTGGAGAAATTCGTCAACGAGCTGCTGCCGGTCATCGACAGCCTGGATCGCGCGCTGGAAGTCGCTGATAAAGCTAACCCGGATATGGCGCCGATGGTTGAAGGCATCGAACTGACGCTGAAGTCCATGCTCGACGTGGTACGTAAGTTCGGCGTGGAAGTGATTGGCGATACGAACGTGCCGCTGGATCCGAACGTCCATCAGGCCATTGCGATGGTTGAGTCCGAAGACGTCGCGCCAGGCAACGTGCTGGGCGTTATGCAAAAGGGTTATACCCTGAACGGTCGTACTATTCGCGCGGCGATGGTCACCGTCGCGAAAGCGAAGTAAATAAGCGAAACGGCTACCGCGAGGTGGCCGTTTTTCTATTCCCTTCTGCCAGTCCGCAGGGGGGGCTATGACTCAGCCACGCTCTCGCGAATGGGTTTAACCGGCATCACCTTCACCCGTTTAATCATATTCTCCTGAACATCAAGAATATCGATATCATACTGTTCAATGCGTACGCGGGTACCCGGAGCGGGGATCTCTTCGAGTGCTTCGAGGATGATACCGTTAATGGTTCGCGCTTCATCTTCCGGGAGATGCCAGTTAAATGCCTTGTTGATTTCCCGTACGTTGGCGGTTCCATCGATAATCACTGAGCCATCATTAAGCGGCGTCACCTCTTCAGCAAGCGTAGGCGACATTGAAGTCGTAAAATCGCCGACGATCTCTTCGAGGATATCCTCAACCGTAACCAGTCCCTGAATGTCGCCATATTCATCAACGACCAGACCCACTTTCTTTTTATTGCGCTGGAATTTCACCAGCTGCGTACTGAGCGGCGTTCCTTCCGGCACGAAGTAAATTTCATCGGCGGCGCGCAGCATGACTTCTTTTGTGAACTCTTTTTTCTCGGTCATCAGGCGATAAGCTTCGCGTACCCGCAGCATGCTGATGGCATCGTCCAGCGTGTCGCGGTACAGCACGATGCGCCCGTGCGGAGAGTGAGTCAGCTGGCGGACAATGGATTTCCAGTCGTCGTTAATATTGATACCGACAATATCGTTGCGCGGGACCATGATGTCGTCAACGCTGACTTTCTCGAGGTCCAGCACGGAGAGCAGCATGTCCTGATTGCGGCGGGAGATCTGCGAACGTGATTCATTAACGATAGTACGCAGCTCATCTTTGCTTAATGCCCCGCTAATGACGATGTCGGTTTTAATGCCCATCATGCGCATCAGAATGCGGGTAATCGTGTTGAGCAACCAGACCAGCGGCATCATCAGTATTTGCAGCGGCGCGAGCAGGAGGCTGCTGGGATAGGCGACCTTTTCCGGATAGAGCGCCGCGATGGTTTTTGGCAGCACTTCGGCAAACACCAGCACCACAAACGTCAGGACGCCGGTGGCAATGGCGACGCCGGCATCGCCATACAGGCGCATACCCACAATGGTGCCCAACGCCGAGGCAAGAATGTTGACGAGGTTATTGCCAATGAGAACCAGGCTAATGAGACGGTCAGGCTTGCGCAGGAGCTTTTCGACGCGTTTTGCCTGACGATTGCCCTGCTTGGCCATATGACGCAGGCGATAGCGGTTTAGCGTCATCATGCCGGTTTCTGAACCGGAGAAATAGGCGGAGATAACCACCATGACGATCAGCGTCACGATCAGCGTGGTGGTGGAGATATGTTCCACTTGGGCTTCCTTAAAGACTTAGCTCATGAACTGTTGCAATACGCGGCTACCAAAGTAGGCCAGCGTCAGCAGCCCTGCGCCAGTCACGTTAAACCAGACGACCCGGCGTCCGCGCCACCCTTCATGATAGTGGCCCCAAAGCAGGACGATATAAACGAACCACGCAATAATAGACAGTACTGCTTTATCAATGTTTTCCGCGCTAAACAGGTTGTGCATATAAAACAACCCGGTGCACAGCGTCAGGGTTAATAGCACCACGCCTATCTGGGTGATGTGGAACATTTTACGTTCAATGCTCATCAGCGGCGGCATTTCGCTACTGAAGGTCAGCTTTTTATTCTTTAGCTGATAGTCAATCCACGCCAGCTGCAGCGCGTAAAGCGCAGCGATAATCAGGGTAGCATAAGAAAAGAGCGACAGGCCGATATGGACCAACATCCCCGGCGTGGTTTCCAGATGCGTGATGTACTCGTTCGGCATAAAGGTCGCGAACGCGAGGTTGATTAAGGCGAAGGTGTAGACAATGGGCAGCAATAGCCAGCCGCGATTACGCGAAGCGACGATGGTCATCACCGTACAGATCATCAGGCTGACCAGCGATCCCACGTTTAATAGACTGAGGTTCTGCCCGCTTTCGCCGCCGGGAAAAATGCGTGACTCTAGCGCGAAGGCGTGACAAATCAACGCAATAGTTGCGGAAAGAATCGCCATCCGCCGCCAGCTGCTGTTTTTTTGCAGCAGGCCAGGGACGATCAGCGCGAGGCTGATGGAGTAGGCGACAAGAGCGAGTAGAGCAAAAACAGGCATATGGGCGTCGACTGTTGACTAAATAGTAAAGAGAAGCAGTATAGCGTCACGCGACTCTGGCTCCAACCGTTGCAGCACATTCGCGTTTATGTCGTGTTATACTGCGCCCATTCCGTTTTTGTGTCGCTGCGGCGACCGACCGTTTCCACCTCAGGCGAGAGACAATGTTTGATAATTTAACCGATCGTTTGTCGCGTACGCTGCGCAACATTAGCGGCCGCGGACGCCTTACTGAAGACAATATTAAAGATACCCTGCGCGAAGTGCGTATGGCGCTGCTGGAGGCGGACGTTGCTCTGCCTGTGGTACGTGACTTCATCAACCGCGTAAAAGAAAGCGCGGTAGGTCATGAAGTCAACAAAAGCCTGACCCCGGGCCAGGAGTTCGTCAAAATCGTGCGCAACGAACTGGTTGCCGCGATGGGCGAAGAGAACCAGGCGCTGGATTTAGCCGCGCAGCCGCCAGCCGTGGTGCTGATGGCCGGTTTGCAGGGTGCGGGTAAAACCACCAGCGTCGCGAAGCTGGGTAAGTTCCTGCGTGAAAAGCACAAGAAGAAAGTGCTGGTGGTTTCCGCTGACGTCTATCGCCCTGCGGCGATCAAGCAGCTGGAAACGCTGGCCGAGCAGGTTAGCGTTGATTTCTTCCCGTCTGACGTAGGTCAGAAGCCGGTTGATATCGTTAATGCCGCGCTGAAGGAAGCGAAGCTCAAATTCTACGACGTGCTGCTGGTGGATACCGCCGGTCGTCTGCACGTTGATGAAGCGATGATGGATGAGATTAAGCAGGTTCATGCGTCTCTCAATCCAGTAGAAACCCTGTTTGTTGTCGATGCGATGACCGGCCAGGATGCGGCGAACACGGCGAAAGCGTTTAACGAGGCCCTGCCGTTGACCGGGGTCGTGCTGACCAAAGTGGACGGCGACGCCCGCGGCGGTGCGGCGCTGTCGATTCGTCATATCACCGGCAAGCCGATTAAATTCCTTGGCGTTGGCGAGAAAACCGAAGCGCTGGAGCCGTTCCATCCGGACCGTATCGCTTCCCGTATTCTCGGCATGGGCGACGTTCTGTCGCTGATCGAAGATATCGAAAGTAAGGTTGACCGTGCGCAGGCTGAAAAGCTGGCTTCCAAACTGAAAAAAGGCGACGGTTTTGATCTCACCGATTTCCTTGAACAGCTGCGGCAGATGAAAAACATGGGCGGTATGGCCAGCCTGATGGGCAAGCTGCCGGGCATGGGACAGATACCGGACAACGTTAAATCGCAGATGGACGATAAGGTGCTGGTGCGTATGGAAGCCATCATCAACTCGATGACGCTGAAAGAGCGCGCGAAACCGGAAATTATTAAAGGTTCGCGCAAGCGCCGCATCGCCGCAGGCTGCGGAATGCAGGTGCAGGATGTGAACCGTCTGCTCAAACAGTTTGACGATATGCAGCGCATGATGAAGAAGATGAAGTCGAAAGGCGGCATGATGAAGATGATGCGCGGAATGAAAGGTATGATGCCGCCTGGGTTCCCCGGGGGGCGATAGTATCGTCGCTATTTTGCTGTCGGGGCGCGCTTCTTTTTTTATCCATTGTTGGCGCGCTCTGGCTCAGTTACCCCATTTAGGGGGCCTTCCACGGCAGAGTTTATAACTGCTGATTGCAATTTCCCCAGAAATCAGTAAAATTTTCGGGCTTTTAATATGACACCGGGCTCCGTTCCTCGATGGGGCCCGGTGTTTTATTCACACAAGAGGATGTTATGGTTACTATTCGTTTAGCACGTCACGGCGCGAAAAAGCGTCCGTTCTACCAGGTTGTTGTTACCGACAGCCGTAATGCACGCAACGGTCGCTTCATTGAGCGCGTTGGTTTCTTCAACCCGATCGCTTCTGCGACCGAAGAAGGAACTCGTCTGGATCTGGATCGTATCGCTCACTGGGTTGGCCTGGGCGCTACTGTTTCCGATCGCGTAGCTGCGCTGATCAAAGCCGCTAACAAAGCAGCTTAATCTGTCACGGTGGTCATGATGAGCAAGCAACACACCGCACAAGCACCTGTTGAACCGATTGTATTAGGCAAGATGGGTTCTTCCTACGGTATCCGTGGTTGGCTCAGAGTGTTTTCCTCCACCGAAGACGCCGAAAGCATTTTTGACTATCAGCCCTGGTTTATCCAGAAGGCGGGTCAGTGGCAGGTTGTTGAGCTGGAAAGCTGGCGCCACCACAATCAGGATATCGTCATTAAGCTGAAAGGCATTGACGATCGCGATGCAGCGAATCTTTTGACTAATTGCGAAATTGTCGTGGATTCATCGCAGCTGCCTGCGCTTGAAGAGGGTGACTATTACTGGAAAGACCTGATGGGCTGCCAGGTAGTGACCACTGAAGGCTATGGTCTCGGTAAAGTCATCGATATGATGGAAACTGGATCTAATGACGTTCTCGTCATCAAGGCAAACCTGAAAGATGCATTTGGTATCAAGGAGCGGCTGGTTCCGTTCCTCGATGGGCAGGTTATCAAGAAAGTCGATCTCGCTACTCGTACTATCGAAGTAGATTGGGATCCTGGTTTTTAAATTCTCCGGATAAACGGTAAAAAAACGGCGCTATGGGGATTGGCTTGTGTTTATAGGTATCGTTAGCCTGTTTCCTGAAATGTTCCGCGCAATTACCGATTACGGGGTAACTGGCCGGGCAGTAAAAAATGGCCTGCTGAGCATCCAGAGCTGGAGTCCTCGTGATTTCGCTCATGACCGGCACCGTACCGTGGACGATCGTCCTTACGGCGGCGGACCGGGGATGTTAATGATGGTGCAACCTTTACGGGATGCCATTCATGCAGCAAAAGCCGCGGCAGGTGAAGGCGCAAAGGTGATTTATCTTTCACCTCAGGGACGCAAGCTTGATCAAGCGGGCGTCAGCGAACTGGCAACCAATCAGAAGCTGATTTTGGTATGCGGTCGCTACGAAGGCGTAGATGAGCGCGTAATTCAGACCGAGATTGATGAAGAATGGTCAATCGGCGATTACGTTCTCAGCGGTGGCGAGCTACCGGCAATGACGCTGATTGACTCCGTTTCCCGGTTTATTCCGGGGGTTCTGGGTCATGAAGCTTCAGCAATCGAGGACTCTTTTGCTGAAGGATTGCTGGATTGCCCGCACTATACGCGGCCTGAAGTGTTAGAAGGTATGGAAGTACCGCCGGTATTGCTGTCGGGAAACCACGCTGAGATACGTCGCTGGCGTCTGAAGCAGTCGCTGGGCCGGACCTGGCTTAGAAGACCTGAACTTTTGGAAAACCTGGCTCTGACTGAAGAGCAAGCAAGGTTGCTGGCGGAGTTCAAAAAGGAACTCGCGCAACAGCAGCATAAACATGATGGGATGGCGTAAGCCCCCAATATCAGTTTACCCAGGATAAGAGATTAAATTATGAGCAACATTATTAAGCAACTTGAACAAGAACAGATGAAGCAGGACGTACCTTCCTTCCGTCCGGGTGATACCGTGGAAGTGAAAGTATGGGTTGTTGAAGGTTCCAAAAAACGTCTGCAGGCATTCGAGGGCGTGGTTATCGCTATTCGTAACCGCGGTCTGCACTCTGCATTCACTGTTCGTAAAATTTCCAACGGCGAAGGCGTTGAGCGTGTCTTCCAGACTCACTCTCCGGTAGTTGACAGCATTTCTGTCAAACGTCGTGGTGCTGTACGTAAAGCTAAACTGTACTACCTGCGTGAGCGTACCGGTAAGTCTGCTCGTATCAAAGAGCGTCTTAACTAAGATTCGCTTTCGCGACATCCTGAATGAGAGGGCTGGCCTGATGGGCTGGCCCTTTTTTTATCTTTATTTTAACCATTTTATTGTGAATCATTTACAATACGGCCCTTATTCGGAGGGGCGGTGGTCAGCGATATTCTTCATCAATCAGCATCTCAACGGCGGGCCGCATGGCTGGCGCTGTTTGCGATCGCGCTGATCGTGGTGGCGCCGTTGATCTCAGTCGCTTTGCAAAAAGATCCGATGAGCGGAATGTACCACGCAATGATGACGATGGCGGAAGATGCGCCATCACATCAGATGGCGATGATGCACGCCGACGCTTCGATGCCGCAACGCTCGCACGGCGTACCGCTCGATCATGCTGAAGCCTGTGGCTACTGCGTGCTGTTAGCTCACGTGCCAGGCCTGATTTTCGCGCTGATGCTGCTGCTTGTCATGGTGCTTCGACGCCAGCGAGTCCCTGTTAGCCGACCGGTACACAAACACTGGCATTACTTTCCCTGGCTTTATCCTCTTACCCGAGCGCCGCCGCGTCCGTCTGCTTTCCCCCTTACATAAAAAATAACCTGCGCACTGCGCAACGTTCTCTTTTGCTTTTAAAAAAGGAAAAGTATGACTACCTGCACCTCGCGCGCGGCATGGCTGAACCTGCTGCGGCGTCTTCATTTCTATATCGGACTGTTTATCGGACCGTTTATTTTTGCGGCGGCTCTGACCGGTACGCTATATGTCGCCACTCCACAGCTGGAAAGCTGGCTCTATCAGAATGCGCTTCGCGGTACGCTCAGTGGAGAAAAACAGCCGCTCAGCGCGCAAATTACCGTAGCAACAGAGGCTATACAGGGAAACCTGCGCCTGCATGCGGTACGCCCGGGGATACTGGCTGGCGATACTACCCGAGTGATGTTTATTGACCCGAACCTTGGCGAGTCGGAAACGCGGGCAATTTTTGTCGATCCGGTGACGTTAAGCGTGAAAGGAGATCTGCCGGTTTACGGTACCAGCGGTATTTTGCCGCTGCGTCAGTGGATTGATTATGCCCACCGCTCATTGCTCCTGGGGAGCGTTGGCCGCCTGTACAGCGAGCTCGCTGCGTCCTGGATGTGGGTTGCCGCTCTCGGTGGGATCGCGCTGTGGTCGATGACCCGCCCGCGTCGTCGCATTAACAATAAGATGCAGAATAGCCGCCGCCTGCATGTCTCTCTCGGATGGGCATTGCTGGTTGGTATGCTCATATTTTCTGCGACCGGTTTAACCTGGTCACAATGGGCCGGTGGTAACGTCGATAAGATGCGCGCCGCCTTTGGTTGGCTGACGCCACAGGTGAATACGCAGCTGGAAAGTGCCGTTCCGGCAGTTCACGATTCGCATGCGGAACATCATATGGGAAGCAAGATGATGGGCGAGGCGGCATCTCCGCTGCGCGTAGAGGAGTTTGACAAGATTCTGCTGGCCGCACGTGCTGCGGGGTTGGATGCCGGCAAGCTGGAGATTCGACCGCCGTCGGGTCCCGGGCGCGCGTGGACGGTAAATGAAATCGACAGAAGCTGGCCAACCCAGGTTGATGCTGTCGCGATCGAGGGGTCAACGATGCGGATCGTGGACCGTACGCATTTTTCCGACTTTCCGCTCATGGCCAAGCTGACCCGCTGGGGGGTTGATTTCCATATGGGAATTTTGTTCGGCCTTGTTAATCAGCTATTGCTTATCGCGTTCGGAACCGCACTCTGCGTGATGATAGTGGTGGGATACCGCTTGTGGTGGATCCGCCGCCCGGCGCGCGCGGCGGCTAACCCGGCCAATACGTTGATACAGGCGTGGTTTGGATTAGCATGGCCCGCTCGTCTGCTGACTGCCGTTATTGCGGTGTTGTTGGGGGTAGCGCTGCCGTTAATGGGGGGCAGTCTCGCGCTATGTCTCGCCGTTGATTATCTGCGCTGGCGCGCAGCAACGGCGATGTTAGAGGCTAAATCAGTCGAATAGGTTGTTTAAGGCGTGCTGATAACCACCGTGACGCGGCGGTTTTCAGCGCGTCCTTTCGCGGTATCGTTACTGGCTATCGGATACTTTTTCCCGAGTCCGCGAGTAGTCAAATTGGCGCGCGGAATATTCGCCCCTTCGGCCCATGCATCCGCAACGCTGTTGGCGCGCTTAAGCGATAACATTTCGTTGTAGCCATCTTCGCCGTAATTATCAGTATGGCCTTCGAGGCGGCTGTGGGTAATACCGGTGGTGGCCAGGCGTGAAGCCATCGTGCGGATTTGCTGCTTGCTATCGGCACGCAGGTGGTAATCATTTTTATCAAATAAGATGGTATCAGATATTCCTAATGACCAGTCGCCGTTGGTTTCAGTAAAGCCGTATGACTTCATTGCTGCAATTTGTTCTGCAGAGAATTTTCCTTGCGGAGCCTGGCAGCCGCTAAGAAAAATTGCGGCAAGTAAAGCAGGTGCAAAATATTTCCCAATCATGGTGATTCCTTTTATTTTTGCGTTTGCTGCAAGCGCTGGTGTTTCATCCGATACATATTTTGATCGGCAAGCTCTTGCAGATTTTCCGCGGAGGCATGTTCCCAGGTTAAAGCGTATCCAATACTCAGTGACAGACTGGTGGTGTGGCCATTGTGGAGATTAAATGGCTGGATAAACTGTTCGGACAACGCACGGCACAGGGCCTGAACTTCGGTCTCTGAATGCACATCGCGTAGCAGAATGGCAAATTCATCGCCGCCGAGACGCCACGCCTGATGCTGTTTGCCGACAAAGGCCATCAGGCGGCTCGCGACTTCAATTAACACTTTATCGCCAGCTGCGTGGCCCCAGTTATCGTTAATAAGCTTGAAGTTATCGCCATCAAGAAATAACAGCGCGGAACTACTGTGGACTGTTTCGTCTTTCATCAGCTCATTAATGACATTACGGAAAGCCGCTCTGTTAGCCAGACCGGTTAACGGATCGTGCAATGAACTGCGCAGGAGCTGGGCATTTTTAGCCTGAAGCTGCCGCTGCCAGTCCTCCATTTCGCCCAATAGGCTATTAAAGTCCTGGGCAAACAGGTGGAATTCTTCAATGCGTTCTTCGGGGACCCGGCGAGAAAAATGGCGATTTTCGCGAATGTCATGCACCACTTCGGTAATGCTCTGTAACGCAGCCACAATGCCGCGGTGCAGCGAGTGGGTCAGGAGCAAGGCGATGCAGGAAGCAAGAAAAATACTGCCGGTGAGCACAATAATTGAGATGCCAAGAAAATAGCTAATCAGCCGGTCCAGCGCGGTCAGACGGAGTTCACCGATGATTTTCCCCTGGTGCCAGATAGGCTGTACCGTGGGGTCAGGGAATAGCCATTTGCTGATAACGTCGCTGATTTTATCCTGCCTGACCAGCCGCTCGTTATGCCATGAGGCGAAGGGCTTTTGTCGGCCATCGACCAGAATGGCTTTGGAGAATTGCCCCTGTCTTCCCAGCGT
Source organism: Klebsiella sp. M5al (assembly GCF_002090195.1). NCBI lineage: Bacteria > Pseudomonadati > Pseudomonadota > Gammaproteobacteria > Enterobacterales > Enterobacteriaceae > Klebsiella > Klebsiella sp. M5al. Next base: position 4,501,976 of record NZ_CP020657.1, on the reverse strand, counting down.
GGCCAGCGTATCTTCAGCCGCTGCGCTATCGCCAAAAACGAGCGCGGCTTCCAGGCTGCGGCCCATGGTAGCGGCGGTAAGCTCCAGGTTTTTTTGTGCGTATTGCTTAAGTGTGAATATGGAAGCGGCGCAGAGTAACAGCCAGACCAGTGTCATAGAGATCACCACGCTTATCATGCTGATACGGCGCAGCGCTCTTTTAAATGTGGGGCGCGGGGCCTGAGAAAAATCCTTATTCATGTGATGTTTTCCGGGCAAGCATCAGCACCTCGGGATTAACCCGAACGCCGCTGTGCGTCAGTACATCCAGATTTACGGAAAATCTGACTCTCTCATTGTTTATAAGCAGGCAAAAAGCGCTGCCAATAGAGCAATCGGTGTTTTGTTCCGCAATAAGTAATAGGGGCCGGTTTCCATATTTGGCCGTAAATTCAGACTGTTGGATCGGTGATTCACTGCCAAAATAAAAACCATCGCAGGTCGTCTGTAAGGCTTCTTCTGTATTACGAACAATCACGGGTTTATAAGGCAATATTTCCGGTGCTTCTTCGGCCAGGCTATGGATATAACGTGATGTCGAAAAAATACATAGCCTTGGAGGACCTGATAATTGCGGCCAGCGTGTATAAGTCACGATCCCCGAAACGATCGTCCGAACATTTTCAGACGGTCCGGAGGCAACAGCAGAGATACCCACGAGTGATAGTACTAAAGTCAAAAAGAGACGGTGAAGAACAGTCATTACGGTTCCGTCAGGTTGTCATTGCGTGGGGGATGCAGATTGCTGAAACCCGGGCGAAGAATAGCATTATTGATGAAAAGCGTCATTAGCCAGCCTCGCCGCTTTAAGATAATTCTCACCAGGATTTTTCGTAAAAGAATCGCTTTTAAAAAGGGAGTAACGGGCGTTAAATCGCCATGTGTAAATAATAATGTACAATAAAAAGGGAGTTTAGCGCGATTTAATTTCCACGTGTAAAGTAAAATTTACGGAATATGGATTGAAATCTTTACTTTGTGTGGTATCGTTACGTCATCCTCGCTGAGGCAATAACTATCGCAAACGAGCTATACAGGATCGCAATCATGCAAAAAGACGCGCTGAACAACGTACATATTACCGATGAACAGGTTTTGATCACTCCGGATCAGTTAAAAGCTGAATTCCCTTTGAGCGTTGAGCAGGAAGCGCAGATCGCGCACTCTCGGCAGACCATCTCTGACATCATCGCCGGTCGCGATCCGCGCTTGCTGGTGGTGTGTGGTCCTTGCTCAATTCACGATCCTGAAACCGCCATTGAGTACGCTCGTCGTTTTAAAGCTCTTGCCGCAGAGGTCAGCGATAGCCTCTATCTGGTCATGCGCGTCTATTTTGAAAAACCCCGTACCACCGTTGGCTGGAAAGGGCTGATTAACGATCCGCATATGGATGGTTCTTTTGATGTGGAAGGCGGCCTGAAGATTGCGCGTCATCTGCTGGTTGAACTGGTCAATATGGGGCTACCGTTGGCGACGGAAGCGTTGGATCCAAATAGTCCTCAGTACCTCGGCGATCTGTTTAGCTGGTCCGCTATCGGCGCGCGTACGACGGAATCCCAGACTCACCGCGAAATGGCTTCAGGCCTGTCGATGCCGGTTGGGTTTAAAAACGGCACCGACGGTAGCCTTGCCACCGCCATTAACGCGATGCGCGCTGCCGCAATGCCGCACCGTTTCGTCGGCATCAACCAGGCTGGACAGGTGTGCCTGCTGCAAACCCAGGGCAACCCGAACGGTCACGTCATTTTGCGCGGTGGGAAAGCGCCAAACTATGGCCCGGAAGACGTCGCGAAGTGCGAAAAAGAGATGACTCAGGCGGGACTGAAGCCTTCCCTGATGGTAGATTGCAGCCATGGGAATTCGAATAAAGACTACCGCCGTCAGCCCGCGGTTGCGGAATCCGTGGTCGCGCAGATCAAAGATGGTAACCGTTCCATTATTGGTCTGATGATTGAGAGCAATATCCACGAAGGTAATCAGTCCTCTGAGCAGCCGCGTTGCGATATGAAATACGGCGTCTCGGTGACCGATGCCTGCATTAGTTGGGAAACCACCGATGCGCTGCTCCGCGAACTTGATAAGGATCTGCGAGGCCATCTGGCGGCTCGTCTGGCGTAAGAGGATTGTATGGTTGCTGAACTGACCGCGTTACGCGATCAAATTGATGAAGTCGATAAAGCGCTGCTGGAGCTGCTGGCGAAGCGCCTGGAGCTGGTAGCGCAAGTCGGAGAGGTTAAAAGCCATTATGGCCTGCCGATTTACGTCCCTGAGCGTGAATCGGCGATGCTGGCCTCCCGCCGTGAGGAGGCTGCTGCGCTTGGGGTTCCGCCGGATCTTATCGAAGATGTCCTGCGTCGCGTCATGCGTGAGTCTTATTCCAGCGAAAACGATAAAGGTTTTAAAACGCTTTATCCGAACCTGCGTCCGGTCGTTATTGTCGGTGGCGGCGGGCAAATGGGGCGTCTGTTTGAGAAAATGCTGACGCTTTCCGGATATCAGGTTCGTATCCTGGAGAAAGACGACTGGTCGCGGGCGGACGAGATTGTCGCCGATGCCGGTATGGTTATCGTCAGCGTGCCGATTCATATCACGGCGGCGACGATTGCTCAGCTGCCTCCGCTGCCGGCGGACTGCATCCTGGTCGATTTGGCTTCGGTGAAAGCGGAACCGCTGCAGGCGATGCTGGCTGCGCATAAAGGTCCGGTATTGGGTCTGCATCCTATGTTTGGTCCTGATAGCGGCAGCCTGGCGAAGCAGGTAGTGGTGTATTGCGATGGCCGCCAGCCTGAGGCCTACCAGTGGTTTCTTGAGCAAATTCAGGTCTGGGGCGCTCGGTTGCATCGTATCAGCGCCGTCGAACACGACCAGAACATGGCCTTTATTCAGGCGTTGCGCCACTTTGCTACCTTCGCTTATGGCCTGCATCTGGCCGAAGAGAACGTGCGTCTTGAGCAACTTTTAGCGCTCTCGTCGCCAATTTATCGTCTGGAGCTGGCGATGGTTGGCCGACTGTTTGCCCAGGATCCGCAGCTCTACGCTGACATTATTATGTCCTCGGAAAATAACCTGGCGCTGATTAAGCGATACTACCAGCGTTTCGGTGAAGCTATCGGCCTGCTGGAGCAGGGGGATAAACAGGCGTTTATCGATAGCTTCCGTAAGGTTGAACACTGGTTCGGGGACTATGCCCAGCGCTTCCAGAGCGAAAGCCGGACGTTGCTGCGCCAGGCGAATGATAATCGGCAGTAAGGCGTAAAACGCGTATACAATAAAGCCAGAGGGGTGACCCGCTGGCTTTTTTTATAGGGATGAAAACGATGGCTGAACCACAACCGCTGTTTGATTATACCGGGCATTTACCGGAGTGTCCGACCTGGAGCGAAGCCGAACAGGCCTTGTACTGGGCCGATATTATGGAGTGCGAGATTCATCGTTACGACGTGCGGACGGGTGAACATCAGGTACTACAGTTTCCCGAGGAGCCCGGTTGTTTTGCCCTGCGCGCGAAGGGCGGTTTTATCGTCGCTTTACGTAGCGGTATCTGGCTCACGGATGCGCATGGCCTGCTGCAGCGAAAAGTCTGCGATAACCCCAGCAATCCGCAATTAGCACGCTTTAACGATGGTGGAACCGATCGCGACGGCCGTTTTTATGCCGGAACTTTCTGGGGGCCGGGCGATTTTAACGGCGCGCTCTTGATGCGCATCGATAGCGATCTCTCCCCGCAGGTTATCCAGTGCGATATTCACGGCGCTAACGGTCTGGCGTTTAGCGAAGACAAGCGTTGGATGTATACCTCGGATACGCCGAATGCCGTTATCTATCGAACACCTCTCGATAAGCGGGGCGAGGCGGGGAAACGCGAGGTCTTTCGCCGTTTTCATCCGGGTGAGGGAATTCCTGATGGCGCGGCCATCGATGCTGAAGGTTGCTACTGGAGCGCGATGTTTGACGGTTGGCGTATTGCCCGCTTTTCACCGACGGGCGAGCAGCTGGAGGAGCATCGTTTACCGGTGCGTTGCCCGACGATGGTCTGTTTTGGCGGAACGGATATGAAGACGCTCTATATCACCACCACGCGGGAGAATATGGATGCTGAGGAAGTGGCGAAATATCCGCTTTCCGGGGCCATCTTCACCCTGCCGGTTAGCGTGGCAGGGATGAAGAAATTGCCGTTTATAGAGCGTTAAACCGGATCGACCGGTACCACGTTTTCGCTGGCATAACAGCCCAGCACCTTCATGGAACGGGTTATCTCGGCCAGCTCTTTTAAGGCTTTACGCATTGGCAGTGATTCCAGGTTGGCCTGGATATCCAGATAAAACATCTCTTCCCACGGATTACCGTGAATGGGACGCGACTCCAGCTTGGTCATGATCAGGTTATGGTTTCGCAGCACCAGCAGCGCTTCTACCAGGGCCCCGGCTTGCTGGCCGGTGGCCATCAACAGCGTGGTTTTTGCGGGAACCTGATCGGATACTTCCACCGCTTTACGCGCCAGAACCAGGAAGCGGGTGATATTTTGCGTTTGGTTAGCCTGACAATGTTCCAGTACCTGCAAACCGTGCAGCGCTCCGCCTGCTTCGCTGCCCAGGGCGGCCACGGTCGGCGATTTAGCCTGAGCGACTTTTTCCATCGCTGAGGAGGTGCTATCGGTATATTCAATATTCCAGTGCGGATAGCGGCTGAGGTACTGGCTGCACTGCTGGAACGGCTGCGGATGGCTGTAGACCGTCGTAATCTGTTGCGCGTCGGTGGATGTTGAAACCAGCACGCAGTGATCGATAGGCAGAGTCAGCTCGCCGACGATAGATAAAGTAGTGTGCTGCAGAAGATCGTAAACATCATTGATGCCGCCGGAGCTGGTATTTTCAATAGGGACCACGGCATAGTCGGCCTGGCCCGTCTCCACTTGCTCAAAGATATCGGCGAATTTCGCACAGCCGCTTTCGATAAACTGTTCAAAGTGGCGGGCGGCATACTGGCGGGCCGCAAGATGCGAATATGAACCTTTCGGTCCGAGAAACGCCACGCGGGCGGAGTGCGGATTGATTTTATTGAGGTGCTGCTGCAGTAGCGTTTGTTGGGTAAGGACCGAGTCTTCAATGATCAGCTGGAACAGGCGCGTGATGTAGTGGGCATCGAGATGATGTTTTTTTCCCAACGTCATCAGGCGTTCCAGCAGGTCCCGCTCGCGGTCGATATCCCGCACCGGGCGATGCGATGCCAGCTTGGCTTTTCCTACCTCTACGGCCAGGCCGCGGCGTTCCGCCAGCAGCGCCAGCAGCTTCTCATCCAGAGCGCTGATCTTATCGCGTAGCGCCAGTAATGGGTTTTCCTCGGTCATATGTGTTGCCTTTCTTGTTATTGATTATCAATAAAAAAGGCCTCCCGTTTGGGAGGCCTTGTTGTTCGTCTTCGCATTCTTTATCACACGACGAATTGCCTCCCATTCAGGGGAAGGTAAAAAAGAATGCGAAGAAGAACAGGTTCGGTTGCATGATGAATTCCTTGAGTTAGTGGGGATTACAGTACCTGTACTGTTTTCACTCTGTCAATAAAAAACGCGCCCGGAGGCGCGTGGCATGACACAAGCTTAAGTTAAGGATTACTCTTCTTCTTCCACAAAGCCTGCCTCTTTCACCGATGTGGCGGCGCGGCGGGCTTCCCCTTTGTGCTGCACTTTATTGAGCTGCCGTTCCAGCTTGTTGATCAATTCGTTGATTGCGGCATACATGTCTTCGTGCCGCGCGCTGGCAACCAGATGCCCGTTTGGCGTATTGATGGTGGCGTCAGCGACAAAACCCTGCGGCTCCTTAGAGAGGATGATGTGCGGGTTAATTAAGTGGGTTTGCCATTTATCCAGTTTGGCGAGACGGTCTGCGACGTGCTGGCGGATTGCCGGAGTAATTTCCATTTGTTTACTGGTAATGTTCATTGTCATAAATTTTACCTCTTGTCTTTCCCGTCTTGGTGAACTCAGCATACCTCGCCCAATGTCAAAATGCGTGATTTAAATCACATTTTATTGTCACTTTTTGTCAACAAATCTGTTTTGTGAGACAGGACAGGAACAGGTGAGATTTTACTTGTGGAAAGGAAGAAAGAGATCCATATTTGATGAGTTAACTCGGCGCTAAACCGCTTCAGCTGAGCTATTTAACGAATAAAAAAACGGCAGCCATTTGGCTGCCGTTTTGCTTATCTAAGGGCTATCAGGTGTTCTTGCTGTTGGCCGCAATAATTTTCGCAACCTTGTCAGCCTGCGCGTTCATCTGCATCTGACGGTAGGCGTTTTCCATCTTCGGCAGCGCATCGCGGGTGGCCTGCGTATCCGGATAGTTACGCAGCATGCCGTCTACGCGGTTAACTACCGCAACCCATGCGCCACGATCGGTGTAGTAATCCACTACCGACAGCTCGTACTTCGCCAGACGATCCTTCAGGAACACCATACGTTTATAGGCGTCAGTAGAGTACTGGCTGTTGGGATAGCCACGAACCAGTTTGGAGAAGTCGTTAAAGGCATCGCGCGCGTGTTGCGGGTCGCGGTCAGAACGGTCGACGCCGAAGAAGCCCTGCAGCGCACTGTCATCCAACGCCATATTTGTCAGACCACGCATATAAATAACGTAATCAATGTTAGGATGGGTCGGGTTCAGGCGCACAAAGCGATCGATAGCGGCCTGAGCCAGCGGTAGATCGGCGTTTTTGTAGTACGCATAAATCAGGTCCAACTGTACCTGTTGGGAATAAGGTCCAAAGGGATAACGGTTATCCAACGCTTCCAGTTGCGTTATTGCCTGTTTCCAGTTACCGTCCTGCAGCTTTTGCTGAGCGGTCGCGTAGATCTCATTCGGCGGATTATCGGGCACCTCCTCCTTTGAGCCAGAGCAACCCACCAAAGCCAGGCTCAGTGTGGCTGCTGCCACCAGGTATTTCATGCGCGTCATGACGTTTTGACTTCCTCAAAATGTTTATGCGGGAGAATCTCTGTTCCTGCTCCCGATTAAGACCAGCTACAATAGCACACTATATTAAACGGCAAAGCCGTAAAACCCAACGTTAAAACGAAGAAGCTGTATATGGCACAACGAGTACAACTCAACGCAACGGTGTCCGAAAATCAACTCGGACAACGCTTAGATCAGGCTTTGGCCGAATTGTTCCCGGATTATTCGCGTTCGCGCATAAAAGAATGGATCCTTGACCAGAGAGTGCTGGTAAACGGCTGCGTCAGCGACAAGCCGAAAGAGAAAGTGCTGGGGGGAGAGACGATTGCTATCGATGTTGAAATCGAAGAAGAAGTCCGTTTCCAACCGCAGGATATTCCGCTCAATATCGTTTATGAAGATGATGACATCCTCGTAATTAATAAACCGCGCGATTTAGTTGTGCACCCCGGCGCGGGCAACCCTGACGGTACTGTGCTGAATGCGCTGTTGCACTACTATCCGGCCATTGCTGACGTGCCGCGGGCGGGGATCGTGCACCGTCTTGATAAAGACACCACCGGTTTAATGGTGGTAGCAAAGACTATCCCAGCGCAAACCCGGCTGGTGGAATCCCTGCAGCTGCGTGAAATTACCCGTGAATATGAAGCGGTGGCGATTGGTCATATGACGGCTGGCGGAACGGTTGAAGAACCGATTAGCCGTCACCCGACCAAGCGTACGCATATGGCGGTACATCCCATGGGGAAACCGGCGGTGACGCACTATCGGATCATGGAGCATTTTCGCATTCATACTCGTTTGCGTTTGCGCCTCGAGACCGGTCGTACGCACCAGATTCGCGTGCACATGGCGCACATCACCCATCCGCTGGTGGGCGATCAGGTTTATGGGGGACGCCCGCGTCCGCCTAAAGGTGCGTCGGAAGAGTTCATCACTGCTCTGCGTAAGTTCGACCGCCAGGCTCTCCACGCCACGATGCTGCGCTTATACCATCCGATCAGCGGTATTGAGATGGAATGGCATGCGCCAATTCCGCAGGATATGGTTGATTTGATCGATGCCATGCGCGCTGATTTTGAAACTCATAAAGACGATATCGACTGGTTATGACTAAAGTGATTGTACCGCAATGGCCGATGCCGGAAGGCGTGGCTGCCTGTAGTTCCACGCGCGTTGGCGGGGTGAGTTTATCGCCATACGATTCACTTAACCTCGGCGCTCATTGCGGAGACAATCTGCAGCACGTAGAAGAGAATCGTCGGCGCATGTTCGCCGCCGGCGGTCTGCCGTCATACCCGGTGTGGCTGGAACAGGTTCACGGTACGGCAGTGTTGAAACTCGACGGCGGGCCGTACGCTTCAAAGCGCGCGGATGCGTCATACTGCAATGTGCCGGGTACGGTATGCGCGGTAATGACCGCAGATTGCCTGCCGGTGCTTTTTTGTAACCGCGCGGGTACGGAAGTTGCGGCTGCTCATGCCGGCTGGCGAGGTCTTTGCGAAGGCGTGCTGGAAGAAACCGTTGCCTGTTTTGCCGATAGCCCGGAAAACATTATGGCCTGGCTTGGCCCCGCCATCGGGCCGGATGCGTTTGAGGTCGGCCCGGAAGTGCGCGAAGCCTTTGTGACAAAAGATGCTCAAGCGGAGCGCGCATTTCGCCCTGCGGGTGAGAAGTATTTTGCTGATATCTATCAGCTTGCTCGTCAGCGTCTGACGGGCGTTGGCGTTGAGCAGATTTTTGGCGGCGACCGCTGCACCCTCAGCGAAAAAGATGATTTTTTCTCTTATCGTCGCGACAAGACGACGGGTCGTATGGCAAGTTTCATCTGGCTGATATAACCTGCCGAGCTAAGACGATCCAGAAGGCAAACTTATTTTTGCATAGTTCAGGTCTTTAACCTTGAATAATTGAGGGATGACCTCATTTAATCTCCAGTAGCAAATTTGACCTGTTATGGGAGGAGTTATGCGTCTGGATCGTCTTACCAATAAATTCCAGCTTGCTCTTGCCGATGCCCAGTCTCTTGCGCTTGGGCACGACAACCAATTCATCGAACCTCTTCATCTAATGAGCGCCTTGCTGAATCAGGAAGGGGGATCGGTACGTCCTTTATTAACTTCGGCTGGCATTAACGCCGGAGAGTTACGCACCAATATTGAACAGGCGTTGAGCCGATTGCCGCAGGTGGAAGGTACCGGTGGCGATGTTCAACCGTCCCAGGATTTAGTGCGTATCCTTAACCTTTGCGACAAGCTGGCGCAAAAGAGAAAGGACAACTTTATTTCGTCAGAACTGTTCGTTCTGGCGGTACTTGAATCCCGCGGCACGCTGACCGACCTTTTAAAATCCGCCGGAGCCACAACCGCTAACGTGAGTCAGGCGATTGAACAAATGCGCGGAGGTGAAAGCGTGAACGATCAGGGAGCCGAAGACCAACGTCAGGCTTTGAAAAAATTTACCGTCGATCTAACCGAACGTGCCGAGCAGGGTAAGCTTGACCCGGTGATTGGCCGTGATGAAGAAATTCGTCGAACGATTCAGGTTCTGCAGCGTCGTACCAAAAATAACCCGGTGCTTATTGGTGAACCCGGCGTAGGTAAAACGGCCATTGTTGAAGGACTGGCGCAGCGGATCGTCAATGGTGAAGTACCGGAAGGATTGAAGGGGCGTCGGGTCCTGGCGCTCGATATGGGCGCGCTAGTGGCGGGTGCCAAGTATCGCGGTGAGTTTGAAGAACGCTTAAAAGGCGTGCTAAACGATCTCGCCAAGCAGGAAGGCAACGTCATCCTGTTTATCGATGAGCTGCACACGATGGTGGGCGCAGGTAAAGCAGACGGTGCCATGGACGCCGGGAATATGCTGAAACCGGCGCTGGCGCGTGGTGAGCTGCACTGCGTGGGCGCCACGACGCTGGATGAATATCGCCAGTACATTGAGAAAGACGCCGCGCTGGAGCGTCGTTTCCAGAAAGTGTTCGTTGCGGAACCGACGGTTGAAGATACCATTGCGATTTTGCGTGGTCTGAAAGAACGTTATGAACTGCACCACCACGTGCAGATCACTGACCCGGCGATTGTAGCGGCGGCTACGCTGTCCCACCGTTATATCGCTGACCGACAGCTGCCGGACAAAGCTATTGACCTGATCGATGAAGCTGCATCCAGTATCCGTATGCAGATTGACTCAAAACCGGAAGAGCTGGACAGACTCGATCGACGCATCATTCAGCTCAAGCTGGAACAGCAGGCGCTGAAGAAAGAGTCTGATGAAGCCAGCATTAAGCGGTTGGATATGCTGAATGAGGAACTGGCGGATAAAGAGCGTCAATATTCAGTCTTAGAAGAAGAGTGGAAGGCTGAAAAAGCGTCGCTCTCCGGCACCCAGACGATTAAGGCCGAGCTGGAACAGGCTAAAATCGCGATTGAGCAGGCGCGTCGCGTCGGCGATCTGGCGCGGATGTCCGAGCTGCAGTACGGCAAGATCCCGGAACTGGAAAAACAGATGGCGGCGGCAACGCAGTCTGAAGGCAAGACGATGCGCCTGCTGCGGAATAAAGTCACGGATGCGGAAATCGCGGAAGTGTTGGCTCGTTGGACGGGGATTCCGGTTGCGAGAATGCTCGAAGGCGAACGTGAGAAGCTGCTGCGTATGGAGCAGGAGCTGCATAGCCGCGTTATTGGTCAGAACGAAGCGGTTGAAGCGGTATCGAATGCGATCCGCCGTAGTCGTGCCGGGTTATCCGATCCTAACCGTCCGATTGGCTCGTTCCTGTTCCTCGGTCCTACTGGGGTAGGTAAAACAGAACTCTGTAAAGCGCTGGCTAACTTTATGTTTGACAGCGACGATGCAATGGTACGTATCGACATGTCAGAGTTTATGGAGAAACATTCCGTTTCACGTCTGGTTGGGGCGCCTCCGGGATACGTCGGTTATGAAGAAGGTGGCTATCTCACTGAGGCGGTCCGCCGTCGTCCTTATTCCGTCATCCTGCTGGATGAAGTGGAAAAAGCGCATCCGGATGTCTTTAACATTCTGCTGCAGGTACTGGACGATGGACGTTTGACTGACGGGCAGGGGAGAACGGTCGACTTCCGCAATACGGTTGTCATTATGACCTCCAACCTCGGTTCGGATCTCATTCAGGAACGTTTTGGTGCGCTGGATTACAGTCACATGAAAGATCTGGTGCTGGGTGTGGTTAGTCAAAGCTTCCGCCCGGAGTTTATCAACCGTATTGATGAAGTGGTTGTCTTCCACCCGTTAGGTGAAAAACACATTGCTTCTATTGCGCAGATTCAGCTGCAGCGGTTGTATAAACGACTGGAGGAGCGCGGCTACGAAGTCCACCTCTCTGATGAGGCGCTGAAGCTGCTGAGCGAAAATGGGTACGATCCGGTTTATGGCGCACGTCCTCTGAAACGTGCTATTCAGCAGCAGATCGAAAACCCCCTGGCACAGCAGATTCTTTCCGGTGAGCTGATACCAGGTAAAGAAGTGCAGCTGGTCGTGAAAAATGACCGGATAGTGGCAGTGCAGTAAATCACAAAACAGCAAAAACGGGCCCCCTGGGCTCGTTTTTGTTTAAAAACCAGGCAATAATTTAATCTCAGCCGATATTTTGGCCGAAAATTAAGCAGGTGAGGTTTTTTTTTTAAAATTCCCCTTGCCACTTCAGAATTACTCCCTATAATGCGCCTCCACTGACACGGAACAACGGCACGCAAGCCGCCGGGTCAGCGGGATTCAGCGATGAATACCGGCAGAGAAAAGCGAAATTAAACGCTTGACTCTGAATGAGGAAAACGTATTATACGGGACCTCGCAACGGTGAGCGAAAGCCGCGTTGCACTGCTCTTTAAAAATTTATCAGACAATCTGTGTGGGCACTCAAAGTGACATGGATTCTTAACGTCTTCGGACGAAAAATGAATACCAAGTCTCAAAGAGTGAACACGTAATTCATTACGAAGTTTAATTCTACGAGCATCAAACTTAAATTGAAGAGTTTGATCATGGCTCAGATTGAACGCTGGCGGCAGGCCTAACACATGCAAGTCGAACGGTAGCACAGAGAGCTTGCTCTCGGGTGACGAGTGGCGGACGGGTGAGTAATGTCTGGGAAACTGCCTGATGGAGGGGGATAACTACTGGAAACGGTAGCTAATACCGCATAACGTCGCAAGACCAAAGAGGGGGACCTTCGGGCCTCTTGCCATCAGATGTGCCCAGATGGGATTAGCTAGTAGGTGGGGTAACGGCTCACCTAGGCGACGATCCCTAGCTGGTCTGAGAGGATGACCAGCCACACTGGAACTGAGACACGGTCCAGACTCCTACGGGAGGCAGCAGTGGGGAATATTGCACAATGGGCGCAAGCCTGATGCAGCCATGCCGCGTGTATGAAGAAGGCCTTCGGGTTGTAAAGTACTTTCAGCGGGGAGGAAGGGAGTAAGGTTAATAACCTTATTCATTGACGTTACCCGCAGAAGAAGCACCGGCTAACTCCGTGCCAGCAGCCGCGGTAATACGGAGGGTGCAAGCGTTAATCGGAATTACTGGGCGTAAAGCGCACGCAGGCGGTCTGTCAAGTCGGATGTGAAATCCCCGGGCTCAACCTGGGAACTGCATTCGAAACTGGCAGGCTGGAGTCTTGTAGAGGGGGGTAGAATTCCAGGTGTAGCGGTGAAATGCGTAGAGATCTGGAGGAATACCGGTGGCGAAGGCGGCCCCCTGGACAAAGACTGACGCTCAGGTGCGAAAGCGTGGGGAGCAAACAGGATTAGATACCCTGGTAGTCCACGCTGTAAACGATGTCGACTTGGAGGTTGTTCCCTTGAGGAGTGGCTTCCGGAGCTAACGCGTTAAGTCGACCGCCTGGGGAGTACGGCCGCAAGGTTAAAACTCAAATGAATTGACGGGGGCCCGCACAAGCGGTGGAGCATGTGGTTTAATTCGATGCAACGCGAAGAACCTTACCTACTCTTGACATCCAGAGAACTTAGCAGAGATGCTTTGGTGCCTTCGGGAACTCTGAGACAGGTGCTGCATGGCTGTCGTCAGCTCGTGTTGTGAAATGTTGGGTTAAGTCCCGCAACGAGCGCAACCCTTATCCTTTGTTGCCAGCGGTCCGGCCGGGAACTCAAAGGAGACTGCCAGTGATAAACTGGAGGAAGGTGGGGATGACGTCAAGTCATCATGGCCCTTACGAGTAGGGCTACACACGTGCTACAATGGCATATACAAAGAGAAGCGACCTCGCGAGAGCAAGCGGACCTCATAAAGTATGTCGTAGTCCGGATTGGAGTCTGCAACTCGACTCCATGAAGTCGGAATCGCTAGTAATCGTGGATCAGAATGCCACGGTGAATACGTTCCCGGGCCTTGTACACACCGCCCGTCACACCATGGGAGTGGGTTGCAAAAGAAGTAGGTAGCTTAACCTTCGGGAGGGCGCTTACCACTTTGTGATTCATGACTGGGGTGAAGTCGTAACAAGGTAACCGTAGGGGAACCTGCGGTTGGATCACCTCCTTACCTGAAAGAACCTGCCTTTGTAGTGCTCACACAGATTGTCTGATAGATGTAAAGAAGCAAGACGGCTGCGAAGTCGCGACACCTCGTGTCCCCTTCGTCTAGCGGTTAGGACTCCGCCCTTTCACGGCGGCAACAGGGGTTCGAATCCCCTAGGGGACGCCACTTGCTGGCTGTGAGTGAAAGGCACAACCAACCGATATCTCAAAACTCATCTTCGGGTGACGTTTGAGATATTTGCTCTTTAAAAATCTGGATCAAGCTGAAAATTGAAACGACACACAGCTAATGTGTGTTCGAGTCTCTCAAATTTTCGCGACACGACGATGTTTCACGAAACATCTTCGGGTTGTGAGGTTAAGCGACTAAGCGTACACGGTGGATGCCCTGGCAGTCAGAGGCGATGAAGGACGTGCTAATCTGCGAAAAGCGTCGGTAAGGTGATATGAACCGTTATAGCCGGCGATGTCCGAATGGGGAAACCCAGTGCAATTCGTTGCACTATCGTTTGATGAATACATAGTCAAACGAGGCGAACCGGGGGAACTGAAACATCTAAGTACCCCGAGGAAAAGAAATCAACCGAGATTCCCCCAGTAGCGGCGAGCGAACGGGGAGCAGCCCGGAGTCTGAATCAGCTTGTGTGTTAGTGGAAGCGTCTGGAAAGTCGCAGGGTACAGGGTGATACTCCCGTACACTAAAGCACACAGGCTGTGAACTCGAAGAGTAGGGCGGGACACGTGGTATCCTGTCTGAATATGGGGGGACCATCCTCCAAGGCTAAATACTCCTGACTGACCGATAGTGAACCAGTACCGTGAGGGAAAGGCGAAAAGAACCCCGGCGAGGGGAGTGAAAAAGAACCTGAAACCGTGTACGTACAAGCAGTAGGAGCCTCTTTATGGGGTGACTGCGTACCTTTTGTATAATGGGTCAGCGACTTATATTCTGTAGCAAGGTTAACCGTATAGGGGAGCCGCAGGGAAACCGAGTCTTAACTGGGCGTTAAGTTGCAGGGTATAGACCCGAAACCCGGTGATCTAGCCATGGGCAGGTTGAAGGTTGGGTAACACTAACTGGAGGACCGAACCGACTAATGTTGAAAAATTAGCGGATGACTTGTGGCTGGGGGTGAAAGGCCAATCAAACCGGGAGATAGCTGGTTCTCCCCGAAAGCTATTTAGGTAGCGCCTCGTGAATTCATCTTCGGGGGTAGAGCACTGTTTCGGCTAGGGGGTCATCCCGACTTACCAACCCGATGCAAACTACGAATACCGAAGAATGTTATCACGGGAGACACACGGCGGGTGCTAACGTCCGTCGTGAAGAGGGAAACAACCCAGACCGCCAGCTAAGGTCCCAAAGTCATGGTTAAGTGGGAAACGATGTGGGAAGGCCCAGACAGCCAGGATGTTGGCTTAGAAGCAGCCATCATTTAAAGAAAGCGTAATAGCTCACTGGTCGAGTCGGCCTGCGCGGAAGATGTAACGGGGCTAAACCATGCACCGAAGCTGCGGCAGCGACACTATGTGTTGTTGGGTAGGGGAGCGTTCTGTAAGCCGTTGAAGGTGGCCTGTGAGGGTTGCTGGAGGTATCAGAAGTGCGAATGCTGACATAAGTAACGATAATGCGGGTGAAAAACCCGCACGCCGGAAGACCAAGGGTTCCTGTCCAACGTTAATCGGGGCAGGGTGAGTCGACCCCTAAGGCGAGGCCGAAAGGCGTAGTCGATGGGAAACAGGTTAATATTCCTGTACTCGGTGTTACTGCGAAGGGGGGACGGAGAAGGCTATGTTGGCCGGGCGACGGTTGTCCCGGTTTAAGCATGTAGGCGGATGTTCCAGGTAAATCCGGAACGTTATCAACGCTGAGGTGTGATGACGAGGCACTACGGTGCTGAAGTGACAAATGCCCTGCTTCCAGGAAAAGCCTCTAAGCATCAGGTAACATCAAATCGTACCCCAAACCGACACAGGTGGTCAGGTAGAGAATACCAAGGCGCTTGAGAGAACTCGGGTGAAGGAACTAGGCAAAATGGTGCCGTAACTTCGGGAGAAGGCACGCTGATATGTAGGTGAAGTGGTTTACCCATGGAGCTGAAATCAGTCGAAGATACCAGCTGGCTGCAACTGTTTATTAAAAACACAGCACTGTGCAAACACGAAAGTGGACGTATACGGTGTGACGCCTGCCCGGTGCCGGAAGGTTAATTGATGGGGTTATCCGTAAGGAGAAGCTCTTGATCGAAGCCCCGGTAAACGGCGGCCGTAACTATAACGGTCCTAAGGTAGCGAAATTCCTTGTCGGGTAAGTTCCGACCTGCACGAATGGCGTAATGATGGCCAGGCTGTCTCCACCCGAGACTCAGTGAAATTGAACTCGCTGTGAAGATGCAGTGTACCCGCGGCAAGACGGAAAGACCCCGTGAACCTTTACTATAGCTTGACACTGAACACTGGTCCTTGATGTGTAGGATAGGTGGGAGGCTTTGAAGCGTGGACGCCAGTCTGCGTGGAGCCATCCTTGAAATACCACCCTTTAATGGCTGGTGTTCTAACGTGGGCCCGTTATCCGGGTTGCGGACAGTGTCTGGTGGGTAGTTTGACTGGGGCGGTCTCCTCCTAAAGAGTAACGGAGGAGCACGAAGGTCAGCTAATCCTGGTCGGACATCAGGAGGTTAGTGCAATGGCATAAGCTGGCTTGACTGCGAGCGTGACGGCGCGAGCAGGTGCGAAAGCAGGTCATAGTGATCCGGTGGTTCTGAATGGAAGGGCCATCGCTCAACGGATAAAAGGTACTCCGGGGATAACAGGCTGATACCGCCCAAGAGTTCATATCGACGGCGGTGTTTGGCACCTCGATGTCGGCTCATCACATCCTGGGGCTGAAGTAGGTCCCAAGGGTATGGCTGTTCGCCATTTAAAGTGGTACGCGAGCTGGGTTTAGAACGTCGTGAGACAGTTCGGTCCCTATCTGCCGTGGGCGCTGGAGAATTGAGGGGGGCTGCTCCTAGTACGAGAGGACCGGAGTGGACGCATCACTGGTGTTCGGGTTGTCATGCCAATGGCATTGCCCGGTAGCTAAATGCGGAAGAGATAAGTGCTGAAAGCATCTAAGCACGAAACTTGCCCCGAGATGAGTTCTCCCTGACTCCTTGAGAGTCCTGAAGGAACGTTGAAGACGACGACGTTGATAGGCCGGGTGTGTAAGCGCAGCGATGCGTTGAGCTAACCGGTACTAATGAACCGTGAGGCTTAACCTTACAACGCCGAAGATGTTTTGGCGGATTTGAGAGAAGATTTTCAGCCTGATACAGATTAAACAGAATTTGCCTGGCGGCACTAGCGCGGTGGTCCCACCTGACCCCATGCCGAACTCAGAAGTGAAACGCCGTAGCGCCGATGGTAGTGTGGGGTCTCCCCATGTGAGAGTAGGGAACTGCCAGGCATCAATTAAGTGAAGAGCCCATCCTGACGGATGGGCTTTTTGCGTTTCAGATAAGCAAAATCGTCCCGGCCAGCCATGCGTTCCCCTCCTTCCTTGTAATATAAAAGCCTGTCCAGAGGGACTTACCCTCATATTTCACTTCATCCCAGCCTGTCCGTTCGCGTTAATCTTGAATCGCCACAGTAAGAAATAAAATGTGATATTTATCACATATAAAATAATAACAATTATATAACATTTGGTTTACTAATTAATTTGTCTGAGTGAGTTGGGTCATCCAACACAGCAGATTGCAGTCTTTGCTGGAGCAGAATTACAATGACAGAAAGCAGTATTAGCGAACGTGAATCCCAGGATCACGGTGATACCCGGCGTCGTATATGGGCAATCGTAGGGGCATCATCAGGGAATTTGGTTGAATGGTTTGATTTCTACGTCTATTCATTTTGCTCACTCTACTTTGCGCACATCTTCTTTCCTTCTGGCAACACCACTACGCAATTGTTACAAACTGCAGGGGTCTTCGCTGCTGGTTTTCTGATGCGTCCGATCGGGGGCTGGATATTCGGGCGTATTGCCGATCGCCGTGGACGTAAAACCTCCATGCTTATCTCTGTTTGCATGATGTGTTTTGGTTCTCTGGTGATTGCCTGCTTGCCGGGTTATGCAACGATAGGGACCTGGGCTCCGGCTCTGCTATTGCTGGCTCGTTTATTCCAGGGTCTGTCCGTTGGCGGAGAATACGGTACCAGCGCTACCTATATGAGCGAAGTTGCCGTAGAAGGTAAAAAAGGCTTCTATGCCTCATTTCAGTACGTCACGCTGATTGGCGGCCAACTTCTGGCTGTACTTGTTGTTGTTGCGTTACAACAGATCCTCAGCGATGAGGCGCTGCATGCGTGGGGATGGCGGATCCCCTTCGCTCTCGGCGCAGTATTAGCCATCGTTGCCCTGTGGCTGCGCCGCCAGTTGGACGAAACCTCAAAACAGGAAACTCGCGCGTTAAAAGAAGCGGGATCGTTTAAAGGATTATGGCGTAACCGCAAGGCATTTATCATGGTGCTCGGATTCACTGCCGCAGGTTCATTAAGCTTTTATACCTTTACAACCTATATGCAGAAATATCTGGTCAACACCGCTGGCATGACGGCGGGTACCGCCAGCATGATTATGACCGCGGCTTTATTTGTTTATATGCTGGTTCAGCCGCTTTTCGGCGCGCTCTCGGATAAGATTGGCCGCCGGACCTCAATGCTCTGTTTTGGCGTACTTGTTACCGTCTTTACTGTCCCGATTCTCAATGCATTACAGAACGTGAGTTCGCCGTATGCAGCATTTGCTTTAGTAATATGTGCCCTGCTGATAGTGAGCTTTTATACCTCAATTAGCGGAATTCTGAAGGCTGAAATGTTTCCGGCACAGGTACGCGCCCTGGGGGTTGGGCTATCTTATGCGGTGGCGAATGCGCTATTTGGCGGCTCGGCCGAGTACGTCGCGCTGTCATTAAAATCGGCAGGAATTGAGCACGCTTTTTACTGGTACGTGACCGTAATGGGAGCGATCGCATTCCTGGTGTCCCTGACGCTACATCGTAAAGGCAAAGGTCTACGTTTGTAGGCTTACTGATGTGCCAGCTGCCATACCGCATAGCCGGTAGTGGCACCTGCCACATCCCAGGCGAAATCCTTCCAGCTCCAGCCGCTCCCGGATGGGCGGCTGTCCCATAGCTCCTTCGATGCCCCTAAACTCACGGAAAACATAAAGCCAATGGCGGCACTACGGTCGCGGCTATAGCCCTGATGTTGGGCATATTCGTTGCCTGCGGCGGAAAGCATGGCTGAGGCGAGGAAGTGTTGGGCTTTATCCTGGCCACTCCATGCATCATTAGCCATATGGCTGCAGCCGGTCAGTAATAATAGTGGGACAATAAGCATGATGACGCGCATACTAATTCCAGAAAAAGCCCCGCTGGGCGGGGCGAGAATTCAGAGAATACGGCTGATAAGACGGTCGATTCGAATACGTCGCAGACGCCTGATCAGTTTGCGTACCTTTATCGGGTAATCGGCAATACTTTGCAAATCGCGATAATGCTGAACGATCGTAGTATGTTTGCGGATGAGATTGAGCTCTTTTTCACGCATTGCGCCAAGCTGATGTTTAGGGTCGTGGATAAGAATCGCGTTCTCTAAATCCAGTCGCCAGGCGCGCGGGTTCAAGTTGTTGCCGGTCAGCAGCATCCATTCGTCATCAACCCACATGCCTTTCAGGTGGTAGCTGTTATCGTCGTCCTTCCATAAACGGACAATCAGCTGATCGGTGTTGACATAATACTGTAGTCGGCTCAGAAAGCGCCGCAGATTGATTTCATAAAGGTAGGGCAGCGCGCCGATAATTTTAAAGGGCTGATCTTCCGGTATATAGAAATCATTAGCGGTTTTATCACCAACAATAATTTCAACTTTCTTCCCGCTGCGTAGCAGTTGAATGATATTACGCACTAGCAGAGCGGGCAGGTTGAAATAAGGGGTACAGATAGTCAGCTTATGCTCAGCGCAGGGCATCAGATGGAAAATGGTTTTATTCAGCAGGCTGGTCTTCCCCAGACCAACTAAAGGGGTAACCGACAGCTGATCTTCATCAGCATTGCCGAGAAAATGATAGCCGCTATCGCGGAGTTCCTGGCGATACTGACGGATGTCATTTTTGATTTCCGGACTTTTTGGCCGATCGGCCCTGTCAAGGCGGTTAACTCCACGCCCTTGCACCAGGTTATTCTCAACCCAGTCGAACATCACATCGGCCATTTTACCGTTGCGAATGCACTGGTAGCGGTCATAGCGATACTTATCGTGCTGATGCAGGTAAACGTCATTCAGACTGGCGCCGCTGTAGAGCACGCTGTCATCAATGATAAAGCCTTTGAAATGGAGAACGCCGAGCGCTTCCCGGGTATTGACCGGAACGCCATAAACCGGGATGTCAACACCGGGGTTTTCCTGAGCCATGCGGCAGTACCAGTCGGCATTGGTGTTTGACGCCGCGGCGCCAATACGCCCGCGCTGGGCGCGATGCCAGTCGACCAGCACCTGCACATCTAATTCTGGACGCTGACGCTTAGCGTCGTATAGCGCCTGCAAAATTCCTTTGCCGCCATCATCCTGTTCCAGATAAAGCGCAATGATACAAATACGCTGGGTGGCTTGAGCTATCCTGGCCAGTAACGCTTGCCGAAAATCTGCCGGAGCGTAAAAGAACTCGATATCATCAACTGACTGAGAAAGCTTAGGGAGTTGGGCAAGGTGTTGTTGATGTTTATTGCGTTTAAATTTTGACAACATCACAGTGCGTTTCTTCTCTGTTTATTGAAGGGTCTTCTGTACCATGCAGACGACGTAAGCGGGCAATAATACCATTACTGCCCGTTAAAGTAGTCAACAATTGCGGCCAGCCGTTTGTAATTGCTCAGGTACAAGCTGTAGAGACAAACTGACAATCCCATCTTCAAGCTGAATATCAACCGAGAATCCTAGCTTTCTGGCAAGGCCGATCATGCCTTTATTATTCGGCATGGTAATACCATTCAGCCGCTGCAGGCCGTGGTTTTGCGTATAGGCAATCAGCTTTTCCAGGAGCTTGCGGCCTAAACCCATACCTTTCAGGTCGGAGCGCACCAGGACGGCAAACTCGGCATCGATATTATCCGGGTCGGAGATCGCCCGCGTCACGCCGAGGATCTCATCCCCCTCGGCCGTGGTGCGCACAGCAACAAAGGCCATTTCTCGATCGTAGTCGATCTGCGTCATATTGGCTAAATCATCATGGGTAAATTCGTTGATTTCGCTGAAGTAACGATAATAGAGATCTTCCTTTGTGACCTGAGCGATAAAGGCCATCAGCTGCGGCTCATCTTCCGGGAGTATGGGACGGAAAAGGCAGCGTTCGCCATTCTTCATCACCACCCACTCCTCCTGCTGCTGTGGATAAGGGCGTATGGCGAGGCGGCTTTCGCTGTCGCCGGTGAAAGGGGCGAGCGTTAACGTGACGTCAAGCGCGGTGAACTCGTGGCCGGAAGCCAGAAGAGGGTGAATATCCAGGCGCTGTATTTCCGGGCAGTCGACGATCAAATTCGATACCTGTACCAGTAGCTGGCTCAGGCCGGGTATATCGAGCGGGCGCAGCGCGCTGCGCCCGCGCACTTTTTTACTTTTGATGGCCTGGATAACGAGGTAGCGCGCAAGGTTCATATTCAGCGGCGGGAGCGCGACGGCGGCCTGATCCTCAGCCCGCCATTCGACGCCGCCTTCTCCCAGCATGATCAGCGGCCCAAAAACCGGATCGTGCTCAACCACAACCCGCAGCTCTTGCGCCCCGGCGCGATTAGCCATGCTTTGCACCAGCAGCCCGTGAATACGCGCCTGAGGCCAGGTCATTTTGACGCGATCGAAGATCGCATCCGCGGCCTGCTGTACCTCGGTTGCCGTGCGCAGATAAAGCATAACCCCCTGAACTTCCGACTTATGCGGAATATCGGGCGAGCGTAGCTTCAGAGCGACGGGGTAGCCAATCTGCTCGGCGATATGTACAGCCTCGGCGCTATCGGCGGCAATCCACGTTGGCAGAGTATGAATACCGTAAGCGCGCAGCACGGGGCTCACTTCATGGGTATCCAGCGACGTTGCGCCTTCATTCATTGCGCGTTGCAGCAGGCTGTGCGCTTCGGCAGTGTTAGTGGTTAACGAATCTGACAGGACCGGAGTTTCCCTGAGCTGTTTCTGGTTACGCCGGTACTCCACCATGTGCATAAAAGCGGTAATCGTTCCCTCAGGCGTTCGATAGGTCGGCAGCCCCGCATCGCTAAACAGACGCCGCGCTTCTTGTGAAGAGAACTCACCGCACCAGTTGGTGAGAACCGTAACGTATTTGCCGCGCGGATGACGCTTCAGAGCGTCAATCAGCGCCAGCGCGCTCTCTGTCCCCGGCGCGGCAGCGCTGGGGGAATGGATCACCAGTAGCGCATCGTAGTCATGGCTATCCAGCAATATGTTCAGCGCTTTGAGGTAATGCTCGCTGCTGGCGTCATCGCGGAGATCCAGCGGGTTGGCGATAGCGATAGTTTCCGGTAATGCCTGACGGAGAGCGCTGCTGGTCTCTTCGCTGAGAGCGGCGAGTTTGCCGTTGCGCAGCCAGAGCTCATCCAGCGCCAGCGCAGCCGGAGCGGCGCCGTTGCTGATAATCATCAGTTTCTCGCCGCGCAGCGGGCGCATGTGGCTGAGGGTTTCGACCGCAGAGAACAGCTCGTGCGTATCCTGTACCCGCAATAAGCCTGCGCGCTGAATAGCGGCGTCCCACGCCGGATCCATGCCGGAGTTGACGTGCAGGAGCTTCTGCGCAGCCGGACTGCGTCCGCTTTTAATCACCAGGATCGGCTTATTACGCGATGCGCTACGGGCCGCCGAGACAAAGCGGCGGGCATCGCTGAGGTGTTCGAGATAGAGCAAAATCGCGCTGGTTTTACTGTCGCGAGCGAGGAAATCAAGCAGGTCATCAACGTCGATGTCCAGGCTATCGCCCAGCGCAATAAAGTAAGAAAAACCCATCTCACGCTGCTGAGCCCAGTCGAGGATAGTATTGGAGACCGCCGCCGATTGCGAAATAAACGCCAGTTTACCGCGATGTATAGGCACCGGCGAAAAGCTGGCGTTAAGACCCTGCCACGGCGCAAGCAGGCCAAGACTGTTCGGGCCGAGCAGCCGCATCTGATAGCGAGCGGCACATTCCAGCAGAGCGGGATACTGTTCGGGTATGGAAGAGAGAATGATGCAGGTTTTGCACCCTTTTTGCCCCAGCGCTTCCAGCAGCTCAAGGTTTCTGCGGGCGTTGGTGCAAAGCACCGCGAGATCGGGCGTGAAGGGCAGGCTATCGACGTCAGGCCAGGCCAGTACGCCCTGAACCGCTTTCCACGCTGGCGTAACGGGGAGGACGGGGCCGTTAAACCCGCCAGCCAGCAGGTTGCGCATCATCAGATAACCGGCGCGCTGTGGTTTCATTGACGCGCCAATAACGGCGATCGACTTTGGCCGCAGCAATGCTTCCAGGCCTCGTTGGCTCATACCGGTCTCCTTTGATCCCCAGTGACCGAATGATTTTAAACGTTTTCTATCAGTTGTGCTGTGATACTGCCCTTATGCTGGGTTTTTCCTGCCAGGTAGCGCGTTCTGAATAAGCTGAAGTGATCGCCAAGAGCCGCGGCCGCGGTTTTATCCCCCGCCAGATCCAGCAGCGCAATCGCGACTTCGGCGGTACAGTATTGACCTTCTGCGTGCGCTTCCCGTAGGTGATAAGCGGAGATGCGCGACAGATCGACGGAAATCATCGGCAGCGCGTCAAGCCAGGGGCTTTTGCGGAACATTTTTCGCGCTTCGGGCCAGGTGCCATCAAGCATGATAAACAGCGGTGGTTTACCCGGGAGCGGGGAATCAAGAACCTGACGCTCTGCGTCGGCATAAGACGCAGGAAAAACCACCATCGGCTGATATTGCGGGTCGGCGACTAAATCCAGCAGCGCCTGCGGTGGTTCGGTTCGTGACCACTGAAAGGCTTCGGTATCCGGCAGGATATCGGCAATCAGGCGTCCGGTATTGCTGGGCTTCATTGGCTCGGTATCGAACATGACCAGGCAAAAACGGCTGGTAGCGGCAACCGGGTTGAGGGTGGCGCAGAGGCACTGTTTCAACGGTAGCAAGCAGCGCTGGCAGCGGTGGATGCGGTTGCCGCGAGCAAGAAAAGGCCGGGTAGCGCGCGCGAGGCGTTCGGCGCGAAGGCGGAGGACGGCGTTATCAGTCATGGGGATCGCTAAGAAAAAACGCCATTGTCGCAGAGGTGAAAACGGGGCACAAGCGGTGCCCCGTGAGGTTTACTGCTGGCCTGCTTCATTTAGCCAGCTATCGAAAGGCGCTTTGGGGACGGCGCCATTCAGCATGTCGATGACTTCGCCATTTTTAAACATCATAATGGTCGGGATGCTGCGAATGCGAAAGCGAGCGCTCAGTTCGCGTTCCATCTCGGTATTCACTTTCACGAAACGCATTTCACCGCTGCGTTCTTCAGCCACATCTTCAAAGATTGGCGCAAAGTTACGGCAGGGGCCGCACCACGGCGCCCAGAAATCAACAACAACGGGCAGATCGTCCTTCAGCAGTTTATCCAGCGTTGCCCCGGTCGCGTTGATCACATCGCCATCAAAAAGATCGTGACCGCAGCGCCCGCATTTCGCGCCATCGGCGCTACGATCGTCGGGGATGCGGTTCAGAGCCTGACAACTGGCACAAACGGTATTCATAACTAACCTCTGGTTATGGGTTGCAGCGCGGCACGTGGCCGATTTGTTTCTGTAATGTTACATATTATCGATGCACAGCTAATAAAGGACAATGAGTTTTATTCAATGAATACGATAGACTCAGGCTTTTAAATGAAATAATGGCTAAGTGATGACACATCGGGTAATCTGCGCGCTTCGCGCAGCGCAGGTGGAGAAAATGAATGAGCGACGACGAACTGAAAAATAAAAGCGGCAAGGTCAAAGTGATGTATGTCCGCAGTGATGATGATTCTGACCGACGTACCCATAACCCGCGTACCGGGAAGGGCGGGGGACGTCCAGGAAAGTCTCGTGTTGACGGTCGTAACCGCCCTGCGCGCGATGAAAAAGAGAGCCGCGGTGGCGATCGTAAACGTGACGATCGCAAGCGTGAAGGCTTTGGCGGTGAGAGTTCCTCTCCGTGGCGTACCGTATCCCGTGCGCCGGGTGATGAGGCGCCGGTAAAAGCGGATCACGGCGGGATCAGCGGAAAAAGCTTTATCGATCCTGAAGTGCTGCGTCGCCAGCGCGCGGAAGAAACCCGCGTCTATGGTGAAAACGCTTGCCAGGCGCTCTTCCAGAGCCGTCCGGACGCCATTGTACGCGCCTGGTTTATCCAGAGCGTGACCCCGCGCTTCAAAGAAGCGCTGCGCTGGATGGCGGCGAATCGTAAAGCCTATCACGTGGTTGATGAAGCCGAGCTGGCGAAAGCGTCCGGCACTGAACACCATGGCGGGGTTTGCTTCCTGATTAAAAAGCGCCATGGCACTTCCGTTGAGCAGTGGGTAGCTAAAGCCGATGCTGAAGATTGTGTTCTGGCGCTGGAAGATGTCGGTAACCCGCATAACCTCGGCGCGATTATGCGCAGCTGCGCGCACTTTGGCGTCAGGGGCGTGGTGGTGCAGGATGCTGGCGTTATGGAATCCGGCGCCGCGATTCGTACTGCGGAAGGCGGCGCGGAACACGTTGAACCGATTACGGGCGACAGCTTTATTGATACGCTTGAGCGCTTCCGTAAAGCGGGCTACGCGATTGTTTCTACTTCCAGCCATAACGGGACTCCGCTGTTTAAAGCCGAGCTGCCGAAGAAAATGGTGCTGGTGTTAGGCCAGGAGAGTGACGGTCTTTCCGACGCCGCTATTTCCAGCGCCGATCTGAACATCGCGATTGAAGGCACCGGTAACGTTGAAAGCCTGAACGTGTCCGTAGCCACCGGCGTGCTGCTGGCTGAATGGTGGCGTCAGAACAAGGCGTAACACCTTGTCTCAGCGTCAAAATGCCAGCGTAATGCTGGCATTTTCATTTTCAGAGCTATTCGCTTTCAGCCGGCAGCCGGGGTACCCAGTCAATCGGCGCTTCGCCGCGTTCGGCCAGCCACTGATTCGCCTGCACGAAATGATTACTGCCAAAGAACCCGCGGTGGGCGGAGAGCGGCGACGGGTGCGGCGCTTTGAGCACGCAGTGGCGCTGGCGATCGATTATCGCGCCTTTCTTCTGCGCATGCGAACCCCATAGCAGAAATACCACGCCTTCCCGATGCTGGTTAATCAATGAAATCACTTTATCGGTAAAGGTCTCCCATCCGAGGCTGGCGTGCGAGTGCGCCTGCCCGGCACGAACCGTTAATACGGTATTGAGCAGCAAAACACCCTGACGCGCCCAGCTTTCGAGATAACCGTGAGTCGGGCGCTGAAAGCCCGGTATCGTCCCTTCCAGCTCCTTGTACATATTCAGCAGCGACGGCGGTATCTGAATTCCTGGCAGAACCGAGAAGGCCAGGCCGTGCGCCTGCCCGGGTCCGTGATAAGGATCCTGGCCGAGGATCACCACTTTGACGTCGCTTAACTCCGTATAACGAAACGCGTTAAAGACATCTTTTTGCGGGGGATAGATGGTGATTCCCGATTGGCGTTCTTCAGCTACGGTTTTCAGGGTATTAACAAACCAGGGTTGCTGCTTCTCTTCTGCCAGCACGTCATGCCAGGTTAATGGGGTGGTCATTTTGCTCTCCTGCAAAGTGTCATCGCCATAGCTTAACTGCATCTTTCAACATCACAAAATTTGCTCCGCGCGATTGCCGTTTTTCATGCAAAAAAAATTGAAAATTTACAAATTTATTTGGTGTCTGGCACGGCGTAACTTGATGTAAAACAATAATATCCAGCTATGACCACTTTTGCGATGTGGTTTTTGTTGATTTAAATCAAAGAATGCCGGGTGCCCGGCTGATATATATACACTCATAGAACAATGGTTTTACCAATTGGCCGCGAAGGCCAATAATCGAACAAACCCTGCCTGGGAGGCAAAAAATGATTACTGGTATCCAAATTACTAAAGCTGCAAACGACGACCTGCTGAACTCTTTCTGGCTGCTGGATAGCGAAAAAGGCGAAGCCCGCTGCCTGTGCGCAAAGGCCGGTTTTGCTGAAGATGACGTGGTTGCGGTGAGCAATCTGGGCGAGATCGAATACCGTGAAATTCCGGTAGACGTGAAACCTGAAGTCCGCGTTGAAGGCGGCCAGCACCTGAACGTTAACGTTCTGCGTCGCGAAACTCTGCTGGATGCGGTTGAACATCCGGAAAAATACCCGCAGCTGACCATTCGCGTATCTGGCTATGCGGTACGTTTTAACTCACTGACTCCGGAACAGCAGCGCGACGTTATCGCCCGTACTTTTACCGAAAGCCTGTAAGTTTAAGTTTTGATATAAAAACGCCGGGATATCCCGGCGTTTTTTTACTCTTCGTTTGACTGCTGCGGTGTATCCGCTGCGCTTGGTTTACGACGCTTGCCAATATTTTTGGTATCGCGGTGGCGTTTTTTGACGCGCGGCTTCTCTTTTTCTTTCTCTTTCTTCTCTGCTCGCTTCGCTAAAACCTTCTTGGAGGGTTTACCGGTTTGCTTCTCGCTGGGCGCGCGGGTTGTCGGGCGCAGTTCATCGATAACGCGAGCTTTTAACGGCTCTTCAATATAGCGGCCAATTTTACCCAGCAGCAGGTGGTCGTGGGCTTCAACCAGAGAAATGGCGGTTCCTTTTTTACCCGCGCGCCCGGTACGACCGATACGGTGCAGGTAGATATCCGCCGTGCGCGGCAAGTCGAAATTGAATACGTGACTCACGTCCGCGATATCGATACCGCGGGCGGCAATGTCGGTAGCGATTAATACATTAATACGGCCATCGGTGAGACGGCTAATCGCTTCATTACGTTTCGCCTGTACCATCTCGCCTTCCAGCCAGCAGGTATTGATACCCGCTTCACGCAGCCAGCCCGCCAGTTCATGCACGCGCTCGCGCTTGCGTACGAAGACGATAGAACGCGTCGCTTCCGGCTGCTTCAGAAGATGCACGAGGAGGGCGGTTTTATGCTTGATGTCATCCGCGCGGTAATACCACTGATGGATCTTTTTACGTTCGCGAGTGGATGGGGTCGCCGAAACTTCCGCCGGCTCTTCCAGCAGACGCTCGGCAAAATCCTTAATGGCGTCGCCTTCGAGGGTGGCGGAGAACAGCATGGTCTGCTTACGCCAGCGGGTTTCACCGGCGATATGTTCGATATCCTGCGCGAAGCCCATGTCCAGCATGCGGTCAGCTTCATCAAGGATCAGCGTTTCAACGGCGCGGCAATCAAAGTTTTCTTCTTTAATATATTGCAGCAGGCGACCGGTCGTGGCGACCACGATGTCCTGGTTCTCGCTGAACACTTCGGCATGGTTCATATAGGCGACACCGCCGGTGATCGTGGCGATATCCAGATGAGTATGTTTTGCCAGTTCACGCGCATGGTCGGCAACCTGCATCGCCAGTTCGCGAGTGGGGGTCAGGATAAGGATGCGCGGCGGACCAGACTTCTTGCGCGGAAAATCGAGCAGATGCTGCAACGCTGGCAGGAGATACGCCGCCGTTTTACCGGTGCCGGTCGGGGCTGAACCGAGAATATCACGGCCATCAAGCGCAGGCGGAATAGCGGCGGCCTGAATGGCTGTCGGGCGTGTGAAACCTTTATCCTGGAGTGCGTCCAGCAGGTTTTCGTCGAGTTCAAGTTCGGAAAAAGTCGTTACAGTCATGATCTACCTCTGAGTGGACCGCCGATTATAGACGTTACGGACGCAATGTTCATCTGTTTGTAAGGCTATCTGTTCTCCGGTATTGTGCATAGCCTTAAGCTCAGAAGTTTTTTGCCCGCAAGGTTATCGAGGATGTCCCAGTCGAAGTTTGCGCTGCCGCGCAATGGTTTTACGTTTAAGCAGTTTTTTGTCGCCCACGACCGATGCGCGATGAAAGTGGGTACCGACGGTATTTTACTTGGCGCATGGGCGCCGATCGCCCAGGTTAAACGCGTGCTGGATATCGGCGCCGGCAGCGGTCTGTTAGCGCTGATGCTCGCGCAGCGAACCGGGGAGACGGTTATCGTAGATGCTGTGGAGCTGGATGAAGAGGCGGCAGCGCAGGCGCAAGAAAACGCTGCGGATTCTCCATGGGCCGGGCGTCTGCAGATTCATCAGGCGGATATTCAGCAATGGCAGCCGCCGCAAACCCGGCGCTACGAGCTGATTGTCAGCAATCCGCCCTTTTTTGCCGACGGCGTGCCTTGCGCAACCTCGCAGCGCGAGCAGGCTCGTTATACTTCCTCACTCGATCATGCGACATTATTAACCTGCGCCGCCGAGCTGATTACGGAGGAGGGATTTTTCTGCGTCGTGCTTCCGGTCGACATTGGAAACGCCTTTGTGCAACGGGCGCAGAATATGGGCTGGCATCTGCGTCTGCGTACCGATGTTGCGGAAACGGAAATGCGTCCGCCGCATCGGGTTCTGTTGGCTTTTTCTCCAACGCCTGGAGACGAGTGCTTTAGCGACAGGTTGATTATCCGTGGGCCGGAGCAGCAGTATTCCGAAGGTTTTACTGCTTTGACCCAGGATTTTTATCTTTTTATGTGAGCCAGCGGCGAGAGCACAGATGGCCCGCTATCCGGCAGCTGTTCCGGATAGTCGAGCGTATAGTGCAGCCCTCGGCTCTCTTTACGTAGCATGGCGCAGCGCACAATCAGCTCGGCAACCTGTACCAGGTTACGCAGCTCCAGTAAATTATTGGAGACGCGAAAGCGGGCGTAGTATTCGTCCAGCTCCTGCTGCAGCATATTAATGCGGCGCAGGGCGCGCTCGAGGCGGCGGGTGGTGCGCACGATGCCGACATAGTCCCACATCAGCAAGCGCAACTCATGCCAGTTATGCTGAATCACGACCAGTTCATCCGGTATTTCGACCTGACTTTCGTCCCACGATGGCAGTTCGTTGACCGCCTGCGCGAAAGGCATGCGCTTAACAATATCCTCGGCGGCGGACCATCCGTAGACAAGGCACTCAAGCAGCGAGTTTGACGCCATGCGGTTCGCGCCGTGTAATCCGGTATAGCTCACTTCGCCGATGGCATACAGTCCGTCGACGTCTGTACGCCCGTTATCATCAACCATGACGCCGCCGCAGGTGTAGTGCGCTGCGGGAACGACGGGCACCGGCTCTTTCGTCAGATCGATGCCAAGCCCCAGAAGCTTCTCGTAGATCATCGGGAAGTGGTGGCGAATAAATTCTGCGGGTTTATGGCTGATATCAAGATACATGCAGTCAGCGCCCAGGCGTTTCATCTCATGATCGATGGCTCTGGCGACGATATCGCGCGGGGCCAGCTCGCCGCGCTCGTCAAACTCCGGCATAAACCGCGTGCCGTCCGGGCGTTTCAACAGGGCGCCCTCGCCGCGCAGCGCTTCCGTTAACAGGAAGTTGCGCGCTTGCGGATGGTACAGCGCGGTTGGGTGAAACTGATTAAATTCGAGATTGGCGACCCGACAGCCGGCACGCCAGGCCATCGCGATACCATCGCCGGAAGAGACGTCAGGATTCGTTGTATACTGGTAAACTTTCGCCGCGCCGCCGGTTGCCAGCACTACGGCTTTTGCGCTACAGGTTTCAACCGCTTCTTTATTACGATTCCAGATCCACGCGCCCACCACCCGGCGCGTACCGGGCAGGCCGATTTTATCGGAGATAATCAGGTCAACGGCGTTGCTGCGCTCCAGCACGCGGATGTTGGGGTGGGCCAGCGCCTGGCTCACCAGGGTGGTTTCAACGGCTTTACCGGTCGCATCGGCGGCATGGAGGATTCTGCGGTGACTGTGCCCCCCCTCGCGGGTCAGATGGTAGCTCTCCTCACCGTTCGCCTGTACCTGGGTATCGAACAAGACGCCCTGATCGATCAGCCACTGAACGCAGGGTTTGGCGTTGCTCGCCACAAACGACACCGCATGGCGATCGCAAAGACCCGCCCCGGCGATCAACGTATCCTCGATGTGGGATTCCACGCTGTCGGTTTCATCAAACACGGCGGCAATTCCGCCCTGCGCGTAAAAAGTAGAACCTTCACTGATAGGGCCTTTGCTGAGAACCGTGACCGTGCAGCGCTCCGCCAGGCGTAAGGCAAGGGATAATCCGGCAGCGCCGCTGCCAATAATCAGCACATCACAGGAGGAATCGGAAGTTGTTTTCATAGCCTTTGTTTAATTTACTAAACACAATAAGCGAACAATAGCACCAGCCCGCGAGAAATCGTACAATTTTTTTACTCATTGTTGTGAGGGCTAAACATTACGGCTTAATGAGGCGGGCGGGGAAGCGAAAAAAGGTTTTGCGAAGCGGCTCGTTAGCTTCAGATTTTATAGTGAAATAAAAGCCGGGTTACGTTACCCTTCTGGCGGGTCTTGCGCTTTTTCTTATTATCTTACATATCGTTTAGCTACCGGGACATATAATGAGAGATAACAATCCGTCAGCCGGTGCCGGACGAAAAACAAAGGCGTAACGGAACTTTATTGTTTTCAGACACTCCAACCCTCTGCTTGCTCATTTATGCAGTAATTGGGTGGTGTTTTTGAATACGCATGGGAATTGGGTTTGGGGAGACATTACCTCGGATGAGCGAGCAGTTAACGGATCAGGTCCTCGTTGAACGGGTCCAGAAAGGAGATCAGAAAGCATTTAACCTGCTGGTGGTGCGCTATCAGCATAAGGTTGCAAGCCTGGTCTCCCGCTACGTGCCGCCGGGCGATATCGCTGACGTTGTTCAGGAATCGTTCGTCAAAGCATGGCGTGCGCTGGATTCTTTCCGGGGGGATAGCGCTTTTTACACCTGGTTATATCGCATCGCCGTCAACACGGCGAAAAATTATCTGGTTGCTCAGGGACGCCGTCCGCCGTCCAGCGATGTTGATGCGAATGATGCTGAAAACTTCGAAAGTGGCGGGGCATTGAAAGAAATTTCGAACCCTGAGAACTTAATGTTGTCAGAAGAGCTGAGACAAATAGTTTTTCGTACCATTGAATCGCTTCCGGAAGATTTACGCATGGCAATCACCTTGCGGGAGCTGGATGGCATGAGCTATGAAGAAATAGCCGCCATCATGGATTGTCCGGTGGGCACAGTGCGTTCGCGCATCTTCCGGGCGCGAGAAGCTATTGATAATAAAGTTCAACCGCTAATCAGGCGTTGACGATAGCGGAATACTGGAAAAGGGTATCAGGCATGCAGAAAGAAAAACTTTCGGCCTTAATGGATGGTGAAACGCTGGATAACGAACTGCTCAACGAGCTGGAGCGTTCATCTGAAATGCAAAAAACCTGGGAGAGCTACCATCTCATCCGCGATTCGCTGCGAGGCGATACGAGTGAGGTGCTCCATTTTGATATCTCAGCTCGCGTCATGGCCGCCATTGAAAACGAGCCCGTTCGTCAGACGGTTCCTCTTATTCCTGAATCTCAGCCCGCACCGCACCAGTGGCGTCAGATGCCTTTCTGGCAAAAAGTACGCCCATGGGCCAGTTCGCTCACCCAGATGGGCGTTGCCGCGTGCGTATCCCTCGCTGTGATTGTCGGCGTCCAGCAGTATAATGGCCAGTCTGATTCATCCCAGCAGCCGGAGGCGCCGGTGTTTAACACCATGCCGATGATGGGTAAGGCCAGCCCGGTTAGCCTGGGCGTACCGGCTGAGGCTTCAGCGGGTAGCGGTCAGCAGGCTCAGGTACAGGAACAGCGCCGCAGAATTAATGCTATGCTGCAGGACTATGAATTGCAGCGTCGCCTGCATGCGGAACAGCTCCAGTTTGGTCAGGCCCAGACTCAGCAAGCCGCCGTTCAGGTACCGGGCTATCAAACTTTAGGAACGCAATCGCAGTAATGAAGCAACTTTGGTGTGCCATGTCGCTCATGGCAGGCAGCCTGTTCTTCTCCGTCAACGCCTCGGCTGATACATCGTCCGGGGCGTTGTTGCAGCAGATGAACCTGGCCAGCCAGTCCCTCAACTACGAGCTCTCTTTCGTCAGCATCAACAAGCAGGGCGTTGAGTCGCTGCGCTATCGACACGCTAAACTGGATAATCGCACCCTGGCTCAGCTCCTGCAACTTGACGGACCTCGTCGCGAAGTCGTGCTGCGCGGAACGGAAATCAGCTACTTTGAACCTGGGCTCGATCCTTTTACCCTGAACGGCGACTATATCGTTGATTCCCTGCCTTCGTTGGTCTACTCCGACTTTAAACGTCTGGCGTCCTATTACGACTTTATTTCCGTTGGACGAACGCGTATTGCCGATCGTTTATGCGATGTGGTGCGCGTCGTGGCTCGCGATGGCACCCGCTATAGCTATATCGCATGGCTAGACGCTGAAACTAAGCTGCCTCTGCGCGTAGATCTGCTTGACCGC
Organism: Klebsiella sp. M5al; assembly: GCF_002090195.1. Lineage (NCBI taxonomy): Bacteria > Pseudomonadati > Pseudomonadota > Gammaproteobacteria > Enterobacterales > Enterobacteriaceae > Klebsiella > Klebsiella sp. M5al. The sequence continues at coordinate 4,468,885 of NZ_CP020657.1, read as the reverse complement.
GATGGTGAAACGCTTGAGCAGTTCCGGGTCGTCTCGTTCAACGTCGGTGATAACGTGAGCGCCAGCATGGAAACCTTATCTAAGGCGAATCTGCCTCCGCAGCTGTCGGTGCCGGAGGGGGGCAATAAGGCCAACTTTAACTGGGCGCCTACCTGGCTGCCGCAGGGCGTTGCCGAAGTGTCCAGCAGCCAGCGTCGTCTCCCTACCTTTGATGGTCCGGTTGAGTCCCGTTTGTATTCCGATGGGCTGTTTAGTTTCTCTATCAATATTAATCGCGCCACCGCGAATAGCAGCGATCAGCTGCTGCGTACCGGGCGTCGTACCGTGGCGACTACCGTGCGTGATAACGCAGAGATAACCATTGTTGGCGAGCTGCCGCCGCAAACGGCAAAGCGTATTTCCGACAGTATTAAATTCAGGGCAGTTCAATGATTAAAGAGTGGGCGACGGTCGTCTCCTGGAATAATGGCATTGCGCTGGTTCATTGCGATGTTAAAGCATCCTGCAGCAGCTGCGCTTCCCGCGCCGGCTGCGGCAGCCGGGTACTGAATAAGCTTGGGCCGCAAACCAGCCATACCATTAGCGTTCCCTGCGAGCAGCCGCTGTCGGTCGGGCAAAAAGTGGAACTGGGCATTGCTGAGAGTAGCCTGCTCGGGTCGGCAGTACTGGTGTATATGGCGCCGTTAGTCGGATTGTTCGTGATGGCATCGATATTCCAGGTGCTGTTTGCCAACGACTTCGCTTCACTATGCGGGGCAATTTTGGGCGGCGTGGGCGGGTTTCTGGTCGCGCGCGGTCTTTCGCCGGGCTTAGCCTCCCGGCAGTCGTGGCAGCCGGTTATTATCAGCGTCGGCTTGCCGCCAGATTTAGTCCGCATCGAGACGCCTTCCTCCCAACTGGGTCAGTGATTCACTGGCCCTTATCTTTATTTATAACTCCCGCAAGAACTCGTCATTTACTCCGGTTATGCTAGCGGTAAGAGCATTTCCTGGTTTCGTGGATGTAGTGTAGAATGCGGCGTTTTCGGATTAAAAAACGTCAGGCACAGAACAGCGGCCTCATGATTCGCGTAAGGCATAATTAACTCTAAATATGAAGAATATACGTAACTTTTCAATCATCGCTCACATCGACCACGGTAAGTCGACGTTGTCTGACCGTATTATCCAGATTTGCGGTGGCCTTTCCGATCGTGAAATGGCAGCCCAGGTTCTGGACTCCATGGATCTTGAACGTGAGCGCGGTATCACTATCAAGGCGCAGAGCGTCACCCTGGATTACAAAGCGGCCGATGGCGAAACCTATCAGCTGAACTTTATCGATACTCCCGGCCACGTCGACTTCTCTTATGAAGTTTCTCGTTCGCTTGCCGCCTGTGAAGGCGCTTTGCTGGTGGTTGATGCCGGTCAGGGCGTAGAAGCCCAGACGCTGGCTAACTGCTATACGGCGATGGAAATGGACCTTGAAGTCGTACCGGTCCTGAACAAAATTGACCTGCCCGCAGCCGATCCGGAACGCGTGGCGGAAGAGATTGAAGACATTGTCGGTATTGATGCCACCGATGCGGTACGCTGTTCAGCGAAGACCGGCGTTGGCGTACCGGATGTGCTGGAGCGCCTGGTGCGCGATATTCCGCCGCCGGAAGGCGATCCGGAGGCGCCGCTGCAGGCGCTGATCATCGACTCCTGGTTTGATAACTACCTCGGCGTCGTTTCTTTGGTGCGTATTAAAAACGGCACCATGCGCAAAGGCGATAAAATTAAGGTGATGAGCACCGGTCAGGTGTATAACGCCGATCGTCTGGGGATTTTCACGCCGAAACAGGTTGACCGTACCGAGCTGAAATGCGGCGAGGTAGGCTGGCTGGTTTGCGCCATTAAAGACATTCTCGGCGCGCCGGTCGGCGATACGCTGACGCTTGCGCGCAACCCGGCGGAGAAAGCGCTGCCTGGCTTTAAAAAGGTGAAACCGCAGGTGTATGCCGGCCTGTTCCCGGTAAGCTCTGATGATTATGAGAACTTCCGTGACGCGCTGGGCAAACTGAGCCTCAACGATGCTTCACTGTTCTATGAGCCGGAAAGCTCTACCGCGCTGGGCTTCGGCTTCCGCTGCGGCTTCCTCGGTCTTCTGCATATGGAGATCATCCAGGAGCGCCTGGAGCGTGAATACGATCTGGATCTGATCACCACGGCGCCGACGGTAGTCTATGAAGTAGAAACCACCTCGAAAGAAGTTATCTACGTCGATAGCCCGTCGAAGCTGCCGCCGCTGAACAATATCCAGGAGCTGCGCGAGCCGATCGCTGAGTGTCACATGCTGCTGCCGCAGGAGTTTTTAGGCAACGTCATTACCCTGTGTATCGAAAAACGCGGCGTGCAGACTAACATGGTCTACCACGGTAATCAGGTGGCGCTGACCTATGAAATTCCGATGGCGGAAGTGGTACTCGACTTCTTTGACCGTCTGAAGTCCACCTCCCGCGGCTATGCGTCGCTGGACTACAACTTCAAGCGCTTCCAGGCTTCCAACATGGTGCGTGTGGATGTGTTGATTAACGGCGAGCGCGTGGATGCGCTGGCGCTGATCACGCATAACGACAATGCGCCGTACCGCGGCCGCGAACTGGTAGAGAAGATGAAAGAGCTGATCCCGCGTCAGCAGTTCGATATCGCTATCCAGGCTGCCATCGGTAACCACATTATTGCCCGTTCTACCGTGAAACAGCTGCGTAAAAACGTCCTCGCGAAATGCTATGGCGGCGACGTCAGCCGTAAGAAAAAGCTGCTGCAGAAGCAGAAAGACGGTAAGAAACGGATGAAGCAGGTCGGCAACGTTGAGCTCCCGCAGGAAGCGTTCCTCGCCATTCTGCACGTTGGTAAAGACGGCAAATAACCTAAGGAGTTGGCATGGCGAACATGTTTGCCCTGATCCTGGTCATCGCTACTTTGGTGACGGGTCTGTTGTGGTGCCTGGATAAGTTTATCTTTGCGCCAAAACGTCGCGAAAGTCAGGCCGCTGCCCAGGCGGCGACCGGCGACCAGTTAGATAAGAAAACGCTGAAAAAGGTTGGCCCGAAACCGGGCTGGCTGGAAACCGGCGCTTCGGTATTCCCGGTTCTGGCGATTGTGCTGGTGGTTCGCTCATTTATTTATGAGCCCTTCCAGATCCCATCCGGATCGATGATGCCGACGCTGCTGATCGGCGATTTTATTCTGGTTGAGAAGTTTGCCTACGGTATTAAAGATCCGATTTACCAGAAAACGCTGATCGAAACCGGGCATCCGAAACGCGGCGATATTGTCGTCTTTAAATATCCGCAAGATCCGCGCCTGGATTATATTAAGCGCGCGGTCGGTTTGCCGGGCGATAAAGTGACCTACGATCCCATAGCTAAACAGGTTACTATCCAGCCGGGCTGTAGTTCTGGCCAGGCCTGCGGCAACGCGCTGCCGGTTACTTACTCCAACGTTGAGCCGAGCGATTTCGTTCAGACCTTCTCCCGTAGCAACGGCGGCGAAGCGACCAGCGGTTTCTGGCAGCTGCCGAAAGGCGAGACCAAAGCCGATGGTATCCGCCTGACCGAACGTAAAGAGACGCTGGGCGAAGTGACGCACCGTATTCTGACCGTACCGATTGCTCAGGATCAGGTGGGGATGTATTACCACCAGTCCGGTCTGCCGCTGGCGACCTGGATTGTCCCGCCGGGACAGTATTTCATGATGGGTGACAACCGCGATAACAGCGCCGACAGCCGTTATTGGGGCTTTGTGCCGGAGGCGAATCTGGTGGGTAAAGCGACCGCAATCTGGATGAGTTTCGAAAAACAGGAAGGCGAATGGCCTACCGGCGTACGTTTATCGCGTATCGGCGGTATCCAGTAATTTTCCTGCCCTCTTCACGCTGCCGCCGCAATAACGGCAGCGTGAATTATTTAAGATTTAAATCTATTCAAACTAACGACATCCCTTGTCGTTGCGTATAGAATATCCCCCCGAAGTTTTAGGTTGTCTCTCGTAAGATTGACACAGCACACGAAACCGCGTTGGTTTTTACTCAGGTCGGTTTCGTGTGCTGCATTTTTGACGCATTCATCTATTGGTAACGCATGAACCCCATCGTAATTAATCGGCTTCAACGGAAGCTGGGCTACACTTTTCATCATCAGGAGCTGTTGCAACAGGCATTAACTCATCGCAGTGCCAGCAGCAAACACAATGAGCGCCTGGAGTTTTTAGGTGACTCAATATTGAGCTTTGTGATCGCAAACGCGCTCTATCATCGTTTCCCTCGGGTAGACGAAGGCGATATGAGCCGCATGCGCGCGACGCTGGTGCGAGGTAACACGTTGGCAGAAATTGCCCGCGAGTTCGAATTAGGAGAATGTCTGCGTCTTGGGCCGGGTGAATTGAAAAGCGGAGGCTTTCGCCGTGAATCGATACTGGCGGACACCGTTGAAGCTTTAATCGGCGGGATTTTCCTCGACAGCGATATTCAGAACGTTGAGCGCCTTATTCTCTCCTGGTACCAGAGTCGTCTGGATGAAATCAGCCCTGGTGACAAGCAAAAGGATCCGAAGACCCGCTTGCAGGAATATCTGCAGGGGCGTCATCTGCCGCTGCCGTCGTACCTCGTTGTACAGGTACGCGGAGAAGCGCACGATCAGGAATTTACTATCCACTGCCAGGTTAGCGGCCTGAGTGAACCGGTGGTTGGCACGGGGTCTAGCCGTCGTAAGGCGGAGCAGGCTGCCGCCGAACAGGCGCTGAAAAAGCTGGAGCTGGAATGAGCGAAGAAAAAAACTACTGCGGATTTATTGCCATCGTTGGTCGTCCAAACGTGGGCAAATCCACATTGCTGAACAAGCTACTCGGGCAGAAGATCTCTATTACTTCCCGAAAAGCGCAGACGACGCGTCACCGCATCGTTGGTATTCATACTGAAGGCCCGTACCAGGCGATCTACGTCGATACCCCGGGCCTGCATATGGAAGAAAAACGTGCGATAAACCGCCTGATGAACAAAGCGGCAAGCAGCTCTATTGGCGACGTTGAGCTGATTATTTTCGTCGTTGAAGGTACCCGCTGGACGCCGGACGATGAGATGGTGCTCAACAAGCTGCGCGACGGCAAAGCGCCGGTGATTCTGGCGGTCAACAAAGTCGACAACGTACAGGAAAAAGGGGATCTGCTGCCGCACCTGCAGTTCCTCGGCAGCCAGATGAACTTCCTCGATATCGTGCCGATTTCCGCGGAAACCGGGCTGAACGTTGATACTATTGCCGGTATTGTGCGTAAGCATCTGCCGGAGGCGATTCATCATTTCCCGGAAGATTACATTACCGACCGTTCTCAGCGCTTTATGGCTTCCGAGATCATTCGCGAAAAGCTGATGCGTTTCCTTGGCGCCGAACTGCCGTATTCCGTCACCGTCGAAATCGAGCGTTTTGTAACCAATGAACGCGGCGGTTACGATATTAACGGTCTGATTCTGGTTGAGCGTGAAGGGCAGAAGAAGATGGTGATTGGCAACAAAGGGGCCAAAATCAAAACTATCGGTATCGAAGCGCGTAAAGACATGCAAGATATGTTTGAAGCGCCGGTTCACCTCGAACTGTGGGTGAAAGTGAAATCCGGCTGGGCTGATGACGAACGCGCGCTGCGCAGTCTCGGTTACGGCGACGATCTCTAAGAGCCATTTTGATGGAAGGCTGGCAGCGCGCTTTCGTCCTGCATAGTCGTCCCTGGAGCGAAACCAGCCTGATGCTGGACGTCTTCACGGAAGAATCCGGCCGCGTGCGCCTTGTGGCTAAAGGCGCACGTTCTAAACGCTCCAACCTCAAAGGCGCGCTTCAGCCCTTTACTCCCTTACTGCTTCGCTTTGGCGGGCGCGGCGAAGTCAAAACGCTGCGCAGCGCGGAAGCCGTCTCGCTGGCGCTCCCCCTTAGCGGTATCACGCTCTACAGCGGCCTTTACGTCAACGAACTGCTCTCTCGCGTGCTTGAGCACGAAACGCGCTTCTCCGAACTCTTCTTCGATTATTTGCACTGTATCCAGTCTCTGGCTGGCGCAAGCGGCTCGCCGGAACCGGCGCTTCGGCGTTTTGAACTGGCGCTGCTTGGGCACCTGGGGTATGGCGTGGATTTCCTGCATTGCGCCGGCAGTGGAGAAGCGGTTGACGATGCGATGACCTATCGCTACCGTGAAGAAAAAGGCTTTATCGCCAGCGTGGTTATTGATAACAGCACCTTTACCGGGCACCATCTTAAAGCGTTGGCGAGCCGTGAATTTCCCGACAGCGATGCGCTGCGCGCGGCAAAACGTTTCACACGTATCGCCCTGAAGCCCTATCTGGGCGGGAAGCCGCTAAAAAGTCGCGAGCTTTTTCGTCAGTTTTTGCCCGCGCGGGCTGCGCGAGCCGATAAAACAAATAACGATTAACGAGGATTGTCATGGCTGAATTACTGTTAGGGGTCAACATTGACCACATTGCGACATTACGCAACGCCCGCGGTACCGCTTATCCGGATCCGGTACAGGCGGCTTTTATCGCCGAGCAGGCCGGCGCTGACGGTATTACCGTCCATCTGCGCGAGGATCGTCGCCATATTACCGATCGCGATGTCCGTATTTTGCGCCAGACGCTGGATACCCGCATGAACCTTGAGATGGCGGTGACGGAAGAGATGCTGAATATCGCCTGTGAGACTCAGCCCCATTTCTGCTGCTTGGTACCGGAAAAACGCCAGGAAGTGACCACCGAAGGCGGACTGGACGTGGCGGGCCAGCTCGACAAAATGCGCGATGCCTGTAAACGTCTTGCCGACGCCGGTATCCTGGTTTCTCTGTTTATTGATGCGGACAACGCGCAAATTAAGGCCGCAGCGGACGTGGGCGCCCCCTATATCGAAATTCACACCGGCTGCTACGCCGATGCGCAAACCGACGCTGAGCAGGCAAAAGAGCTGGAGCGTATTGCCAAAGCGGCGACCTATGCCGCCAGTCTGGGGCTGAAGGTCAATGCCGGTCATGGCCTGACCTACCATAATGTAAAAGCCATTGCGGCGCTGCCGGAAATGCACGAGCTGAATATCGGCCATGCGATTATTGGCCGGGCGGTGATGAGCGGCCTGAAAGAGGCGGTTGCGGAAATGAAGCGTCTGATGCTGGAAGCCCGTGCCTGATGGCTATTCTCGGACTGGGTACTGATATAGTTGAAATCGCCCGTATTGAAGCGGTGATCGCCCGCAGCGGCGACCGTCTGGCCCGTCGCGTACTGAGCGATCACGAGTGGGCGATATGGCAACAGCATCAGCAGCCGGTCCGTTTTCTGGCTAAGCGTTTCGCCGTTAAAGAAGCGGCGGCCAAGGCGCTTGGCACCGGCATCCGCAATGGCCTGGCGTTTAACCAGTTTGAGGTTTACAACGACGAGCTGGGGAAGCCAAAGCTACGGTTGTGGGGCGAGGCGAAGAGTCTGGCCGAGCGGCTGGGCGTCAGCAGCATTCACGTGACGCTGGCCGATGAACGCCACTATGCCTGCGCCACGGTGATTATCGAAAGTTAGATTTACAGGCAGACCGGATAAGTCCATCCGGTAATGTCATAATTTGTCCGCGTGATGCAGCAGGACAAATTTATCCCACAGCTGCTCTTCATTTTCGTTATGCGCCGGGTCTTTCAGAATGGTATTCGGGATCGGACACACCTTTTGGCAGGTCGGCGTATCATAGTGGCCAACGCATTCGGTGCAGCGGTCGCTGTTAATTTCATAAATGCTATCACCCATGGATATCGCCTCATTCGGGCACTCAGGCTCGCACATATCGCAGTTGATACATTTTTTGGTGATTAACAGCGCCATCAGGAAATTCTCAGAAACAACACAAACAGGGCGGGCATTATACGCCCATTTTCCGCCCGGGCCAGCTCTTTTCAACCGTGGGGCGACCATCCGTAGCGGAGAAATTTTGCCCGGCTTGAGCCAATAAGAGTGAGTGAGTTTCTGCCAGCTGGCGTGGCACTCGGCGTTATACCAGCTTTTTCACCAGCGCTTCGCTGTGGCGAATCCGCTCCGGAGCGTGCTCAAGATCCTGCTGCACCAGCCCCATAAACAGGAGATCGGTCAGCATCATCTGCGCGCTGGTAGAAGAGATGGCGGCGCTGCGCGTGGCCTGCTCCTCCGCAATGGTGTACAGGCACAGCGTAGCCTGCTGCTGAAGCGCGTTGGGGTTAAAACCGGTGAGCGCCAGGATCTGGCTCCCTACCCGTAACGCTTCACCGGCCGCCATATTGATCTCGCGTCGTTCACCGGAGTAGGAGATGGCCAGCAGCAGATCGTCCGGCGACATCGCCTGTACCGTGGCCAGCAGCGCGTGCATATCCTGTTCAGAGACGGCGTTAATGCCGATTTTCATTAGCTTCCAGCTAAAGTTTCTCGCCACCAGGCCCGATGCGCCGATACCGGTAATGATCACCCGTCGGGCGTGGCGCAGCAGCGTGACGGCTTCCAGCAGCTTCTCTTCGGTGTTGACGTCCAGCGAGGCGTGCATAGCCGCGATGTTATCCTTAATCAGCTTTTCGCCAACCAGCCGAAGAGGATCGTCGCCGCGAATCTGATTATGCACCGGTACGGACTGCGGCGTAGGGGCGCTTGCCAGGGCTTCGCTCAGCGCCAGCTTTAACGCCGGGAAGCCTTTGAAGCCCATTTTCTGCGCAAATTTCACTACGCTTGACTGACTGACGCCGGCTTCGCCCGCCAGCTGCTGTGAGCTAAGGTGGCGGGTTTGATCCGGTTGAGCCAGAATGAAATCGGCCAGTTTTTTATCGCTTGCGGCCAACGTAGGGTAGCGCTGGCGAATACGGGTCAAACAGTTCATAGCGGCTCCGGAGGACAGCTTCACCCTCGGCTGAAAGAATTTTGTATTCGATTATAAGAGGATTATCGCGAATTAAAAATTCTATGCCTAAGATTTCTCTGCAAATGTGTTTTCTTAATCCGGATTCAACGACAGCGTATGTTTTCGCTATTGGCGACGCAAGGCTGTTAAGCTATTGGTAATCGAGCGATCGTACATGGGAGTAGGTTTTGAATAGCAGCACGCGGAGAGTGGTTTTTTTTGATCTGGATGGAACCTTGCATCAGCAGGATATGTTCGGCAGCTTTTTGCGCTATATCCTGCGCCATCAGCCGCTGAATGCGCTGCTGGTGCTTCCTTTATTGCCTGTTATTGCCGCCGGACTGATGTTGTACGGTCGCGCCGCGCGCTGGCCGATGAGCCTGCTGCTGTGGGCTTCAACCTTCGGACGCAGCGAGCATCACCTTAAACGCCTGGAGGCCGATTTTGTTCGCTGGTTTCGCCAGCACGTTACGGCCTTCCCGGTGGTTCAGTCGCGGCTTAACCATTATCTGTCCAGCACGGACGCCGATGTCTGGCTGATTACCGGTTCGCCCCAGTCGCTGGTTGAGCAAGTCTATTTTGATACCGCCTGGCTACCGCGGGTCAATCTGATTGCCAGCCGGATGGAGCGGCGCTGCGGCGGCTGGGGGTTAACCCTTCGCTGCCTCGGCAATGAAAAGGTGGCGCAACTGGAACAGAAAATAGGCGCTCCGCTGCGATTGTATAGCGGCTACAGCGACAGCGAGCAGGACAACCCGCTGCTCAATTTTTGCCAGCACCGCTGGCGGGTGACGCCGCAGGGCGATCTTCAGCAGTTAGAATAGTGTGTAATACATAGCGCCCATGTATAATGCGCCCCGCTTTTCTGCAGGAGTGCCCGCTTTGTCTGACCATGAATTAAATGATGAATACTGGATGCGTCACGCCCTGACGCTGGCCAAACGCGCCTGGGAAGAGGGCGAAGTGCCGGTCGGCGCCGTGCTGGTGCATAATCATCAGGTCATCGGCGAGGGCTGGAACCGGCCAATCGGCCGCCACGATCCGACCGCGCACGCCGAGATTATGGCCCTGCGTCAGGGCGGACTGGTGCTGCAAAACTATCGCCTGATTGACGCAACGCTGTACGTTACCCTTGAGCCTTGCGTGATGTGCGCCGGAGCGATGGTGCACAGCCGTATTTCCCGGCTGGTATTTGGCGCCAGGGATGCGAAAACCGGCGCCGCCGGGTCGCTGATGGATGTGTTGCATCATCCAGGCATGAATCATCGGGTAGAAATAACGGAAGGGATTATGGCGGAGGCCTGTTCCGGCATGCTGAGCGATTTCTTTCGCTGGCGGCGCGAAGAGAAAAAAGCGCTGAAGCGAGCTGGCCAGCAAGTGCAGGACTAATGCCCGGCGCCGGGGATTTTTAATTTTGCGTTATCAACCAGCGTTTCGGCGCGAAAGTTGAAAAAGGACGAAGCGTACTGTTCCGGTTTATCCAGCTCATCCGGCATGACCGCCGGATAGTGTTCGCCCAGGGCCGCCATCTGCGCCTCTTTTCTCTCTTTTTCAGAGAGATAGCCCACAAGGCTAATATGATATTTGCGAATGTTTTCGACGTAGGCGTAGGCTTCGTGTCCGCGTGCAAAGCCGTACTTCAGGCGGCTATAGTAGTTTTTCTGGCTTAACAGCGGCAGACGCTGTTTGACATCGGCCCAGCTATTCGGGTCGCCTTTCTGCTTTTTCGTCAGCGCCATCGCGTCAAGCATGTGCGCGTAGCCCATATTGTAAGCCGCCAGCGCAAACCAAATGCGCTCGTCCTGCGGCACCGACTCCGGCACTTTATTCATCATATCCTGCAAATAACGCATACCGCCGTCGATGCTTTGTTCGGCGTCGGTGCGATCGGTCAACCCCAGGCTTTGGGCCGTATTGCGGGTAAGCATCATTATCCCGCGCACGCCGGTAGGAGAGGTGGCCTGCGGATCCCAGTGCGATTCCTGCCACGAAATAGCCGCCAGCAGACGCCAGTCTATCTGTCGGGCATATTTTTCAAACATCGGCTGCAGGTCCGGGAGAACGCTTTCTACGGCGCGCAGGAAGGTGCGGGTGTCGACATAATCAAAATCGTTGCCGTGGCCGAGGTATTTCTCCTCCAGCCTCGCCAGGGTGCCGTCTTCATTAATATTATTGAAGAAATCGAGCATTGCCGCCGACAGGGAATTGTCTTCGCCTTTTTCGCTAAACCAGGTGACCGGCTGCTCGTCGCTGATATCGAGGGCGACGGCCAGCTCCGGGTGAACGCGCTGGAACAGGCTGACGGCGACCGAATCCGCCACGGTATAGTCGAGCTTACCATCGATGACCGCCTGCATTAGCGCCGTCGTCCCGCGCTTATCGTCCACGCGCCAGTCGAGGTCGGGATATTTTTGCTCTTTCAATGCCTGGAGATCGTTAATCGCCACGTGCCCGGGAGCGATCGCCAGCTGCGCGGCGGTAAGATTTGCCAGGGTGCGCGGGCGCAGGTTGCCTTTGCGATACACCAGCTGTTGCGAAACGGAATAGTAGGTCGGTCCGACCTGATAGTTTTTCACCCGCTCGGAGTTGTAGACCAGACCGGCAGCCAGCATGTCGGCTTTGCCTTCATCGAGATCGTCGAAGAGCTGGCTGATATTCTGCCTGACGGTGACTTTGAGCTCGACGCCAAGGTAGTCGGCAAACTGCTGCGCCAGCTCATAATCAAAACCGTAGGTTTTATCATTGAGGGTCGCGAAGGTCATCGGCGAATTAATGGTGCTGATGCGCAGTTCTCCGCGCGCCATGATCCCCGCCACGCGGTTTTCTGGTTTACCCATCCACGGGAGAGACGGCCACAGGGCGGCCGCCAGCAGGAGGGTCACAATGCCGATGAGCAGATAATTAATCTTTAGTTTTTTCAGATAGTTAATCTTCTGCAGCTTCGGGTTCCTCAGCAGATTATGACCAGAAAAAGTAAAAGGTTGTCTTGGATTGAGCGGCATTTTGCTTAAGAATGCGTCAGTTGGCAACTTATTCGCGAGATGAGTCACATTAATTGATAAACCCCGGCAATCATTTTATTTCTACGCAAACGGTTTCGTCGGGGCGCAGGATTCACTATAATGGCGCCCGTTTCCCCCCTGGCTCACCATGAAAGCTTCGAAGACGAGAGACTTATGATGGAAATTTTGCGTGGTTCACCTGCACTGTCGGCATTCCGTATCAATAAACTGCTGGCACGTTTCCAGGCGGCCAACCTTCCGGTCAGCACGATATATGCCGAGTACGTTCATTTTGCCGACCTTAGCGCCCCGCTCAGCGGCGACGATCGCGAGAGTCTGGCAAGGTTGCTCAAATATGGCCCGAACCTAAGCAGCCATACTCCAACCGGCAAGCTACTGCTCGTTACCCCCCGTCCCGGCACCATCTCTCCCTGGTCTTCTAAAGCTACCGACATCGCCCATAACTGCGGCCTGTCTCAGGTGGTGCGTCTGGAACGCGGCGTGGCGTATTACGTCGAAGCGGGCAGCCTGAATGACGAACAGTGGTCGCTGGTGGCGGCCGAACTGCATGACCGCATGATGGAAAGCGTCTTCACGGCGCTGGAAGAGGGTGAAAAACTCTTCGCCCACCATCAGCCCACTCCGGTCACCAGCGTTGACCTGCTGGGCCTCGGCCGTCAGGCGCTGATTGACGCCAACCTCCGTCTGGGGCTGGCGCTGGCCGAGGATGAAATCGACTATTTGCAGGATGCTTTCCAGAAGCTGGGCCGCAACCCGAACGATATCGAACTTTATATGTTCGCGCAGGCGAACTCTGAGCACTGCCGACACAAGATTTTTAACGCCGACTGGGTCATTGATGGCGAAAAGCAGCCGAAGTCGCTGTTCAAAATGATCAAAAACACCTTTGAGAAAACCCCGGACTACGTGCTGTCTGCTTATAAAGACAACGCCGCGGTAATGGAAGGTTCAGCCGTGGGTCGCTACTTCGCCGACCACGAAACCGGCCGCTACGACTTCCACCAGGAAGACGCGCATATTCTGATGAAGGTCGAAACCCATAACCACCCGACGGCGATCTCTCCGTGGCCGGGCGCGGCGACCGGTTCCGGCGGCGAAATTCGCGATGAAGGCGCGACCGGGCGCGGCGCGAAACCGAAGGCGGGCCTGGTGGGCTTCTCTGTTTCGAACCTGCGTATTCCCGGTTTTGAACAGCCGTGGGAAGAGGATTTCGGCAAGCCGGATCGCATCGTCACCGCGCTGGATATCATGACCGAAGGCCCGCTGGGCGGCGCGGCGTTTAACAACGAATTCGGTCGTCCGGCGCTTAACGGCTACTTCCGTACCTATGAAGAGAAGGTCGCCAGCCACAACGGCGAAGAGCTGCGCGGCTATCACAAGCCCATTATGCTGGCGGGCGGTATCGGCAACATTCGCGGCGAACACGTGCAGAAGGGCGAGGTTGTCGTCGGCGCGAAGCTGATTGTTCTCGGCGGCCCGGCGATGAACATCGGCCTCGGCGGCGGTGCGGCCTCTTCAATGGCCTCCGGCCAGTCTGATGCCGATCTGGATTTTGCCTCCGTACAGCGCGATAACCCGGAGATGGAACGTCGCTGCCAGGAAGTTATCGACCGCTGTTGGCAGCTGGGCGACGCCAACCCGATTCTGTTTATCCACGACGTCGGCGCCGGCGGTCTGTCGAACGCGATGCCGGAACTGGTCAGCGACGGCGGACGCGGCGGTAAATTCCAACTGCGCGATATCCTCAGCGATGAGCCGGGCATGAGCCCGCTGGAGATCTGGTGTAACGAATCGCAGGAACGTTATGTGCTGGCGGTCGCGCCGGAGCAGCTGCCGCTGTTTGATGAGCTGTGCCGCCGCGAACGCGCGCCGTACGCGGTGATTGGCGAAGCCACCGAAGCGCTGCATTTGAGCCTCGACGATAGCCATTTTGACGATCGCCCGATCGACCTGCCGCTTGACGTGCTGCTGGGCAAAACGCCGAAAATGACCCGCGACGTGCAGACGCTGAAAGCCCAGGGCCAGAGTCTGGTACGTCAGGAAATCACTATTGCCGACGCGGTGAATCGCGTGCTGCACCTGCCGACCGTGGCGGAGAAAACCTTCCTCGTCACCATCGGCGACCGCACCGTCACCGGTATGGTGGCGCGCGATCAGATGGTGGGGCCGTGGCAGATCCCGGTGGCTAACTGCGCGGTGACTACCGCCAGCCTTGACAGCTATTACGGCGAAGCCATGTCTATTGGCGAACGCGCGCCGGTGGCGCTGCTGGACTTTGCCGCTTCCGCCCGTCTGGCGGTCGGCGAGGCGCTGACCAACATCGCGGCGACGCAGATTGGCGCGCTCAATCGCGTGAAGTTGTCGGCAAACTGGATGGCCGCAGCCGGTCACCCGGGCGAAGACGCCGGGTTATATGAAGCGGTAAAAGCGATTGGCGAAGAGCTTTGCCCGGCCCTGGGACTGACCATTCCGGTGGGTAAAGACTCCATGTCGATGAAAACCCGCTGGCAGGAAGGTACCGAACAGCGCGAGATGACCTCTCCGCTGTCGCTGGTGATTTCCGCCTTTGCCCGCGTGGAAGACGTACGCCGTACCGTCACCCCGCAGCTCGCAACCGTTGATAACGCCCTGCTGCTGATTGATTTAGGCAAGGGGAACAATGCCCTGGGCGCGACCGCGCTGGCGCAGGTTTACCGTCAGCTTGGCGATGTGACTGCCGACGTTCGCGATGTCGCGCAGCTGAAAGGCTTCTGGGATGCGATGCAGGCGCTGGTGGCTGAAGGTAAGCTGCTGGCGTGGCACGACCGGTCTGACGGCGGCCTGCTGGTCACGCTGGCCGAGATGGCCTTTACCGGCCACTGCGGCGTCAAGGTTGATATCGCCGCGCTCGGCGAGGATCGTCTGGCCGCGCTGTTTAACGAAGAGCTTGGCGGCGTGATTCAGGTGCGTGCCGCCGACCGCCAGGCGGTGGAAGCGCTGCTGGCCGCTCATGGTCTGGCGGATTGCGTTCACTATCTTGGCCAGGCTACGGCGGGCGATCGCTTTGTCATCGAGGCCGACGGTCATCCGCTATTCAGCGAAAGCCGCACAACGCTGCGCATGTGGTGGGCGGAAACCACCTGGCAAATGCAGCGTCTGCGCGATAACCCGGAGTGCGCCGACCAGGAGCACGAGGCGAAAGCCAACGACGCCGATCCGGGCCTCAACGTGAAGCTCTCCTTCGATATCAATGAGGATATCGCGGCGCCTTATATTGCCACCGGCGCGCGTCCGAAGGTCGCGGTGCTGCGCGAGCAGGGCGTAAACTCCCACGTTGAAATGGCGGCAGCGTTCCATCGTGCCGGCTTTGATGCCATCGACGTGCACATGAGCGACCTGCTGGCGGGCCGTACCGGTCTTGCTGACTTCCAGGCGCTGGTGGCCTGCGGCGGATTCTCCTACGGTGACGTTTTAGGCGCCGGTGAGGGCTGGGCGAAATCAATCCTGTTCAATGAGCGGGTTCGCGACGAATTTGCCACTTTCTTCCATCGTCCGCAAACCCTGGCGCTGGGCGTGTGCAACGGCTGCCAGATGATGTCTAACCTGCGCGAGCTGATCCCGGGCAGCGACCTGTGGCCGCGCTTTGTGCGTAACCAGTCAGACCGCTTTGAAGCGCGCTTCAGCCTGGTTGAGGTGACCCAGAGCCCGTCGCTGCTGCTGCAGGGAATGGTGGGATCGATGATGCCGATTGCCGTATCCCACGGTGAAGGGCAGGTTGAAGTCCGCGATGGCGCGCATCTGGCGCATCTGGAAAGCAAAGGCCTGGTGGCGCTGCGCTTCGTCGATAACTTCGGTAAAGTGACGGAAAACTATCCGGCTAACCCGAACGGGTCGCCGAACGGCATCACCGCGGTGACCAGCGAAAGCGGGCGCGCGACCATTATGATGCCGCACCCGGAGCGCGTGTTCCGTACCGTGTCGAACTCCTGGCACCCGGAAAACTGGGGCGAAGACAGCCCGTGGATGCGTATTTTCCGCAACGCGCGTAAACAGCTGGGCTAAAAACCGTTCGCGAATCGCATTAAGCCTCCTGCCCGCGCAGGAGGCTTTTTTATTTGTGAAGCTCATCGGCAAAAGGTGTCGGGGATCGCCGACAAACGCGCTATAGAGATGTCGTCAAAAGGAGACATTTAACCTGTTGATTTATAATAGCATTGCTAAACCATTCATCCGGTGTTGCTAATCAGCGACACTTTGCGCAAAAAACGATCATCATTATTTATACGCTTGAATAGTAAAAAGGTATTATATTTCATTGTGTTAATAAAATGTTTTGAGATGTGGCATAGTTCGTGCATAATTATAACCAGTGGCTCATTCACCTTCTTATGTCAGCCCCTTCGGGACGCGCTACATAAACTTCGAATGACGCACAAACAGGTGCCTGCCGTCCAACTCCTGATAACAGCTCTGCTTTATCAGTCATCGGGCGAAACGTCGAGTAAGGCACCGCCTCATTGCTTAATAAAGCCAGGCTCCCGTAGCCTGGCTTTATTATTTCTGGCGTAGATGTTTCTTGCGTCCTCAGTTAGCATCGTCATGAGCTAATGATTGAGACACTATCCTTGAAGCGACTCTCCCTTTTTCCCCGTTCGCTGCGCCAGCTGGTCACGCTATCCTTCGTGCTGATCTTGCTTCCGCTGCTGGTGCTGGCATGGCAGGCGTGGCAAAGCCTCAACGCGCTGAGCGCGCAGGCGGCGCATATCAACCGTACCACGCTTATCGATGCCCGCCGCAGCGAAGCGATGATTAACGCATCGCTGGAGATGGAACGTAGCTACCGTCAGTACTGCGTGCTGGACGATCCGACGCTGGCGCGGGTCTACCAGAATCAGCGCCAACGCTACAGTGAAATGCTCGATGCTCACGCGGGCGTCCTGCCTGATGAGAAAATCTGGCGGGCGTTGCGTCAGGATCTCGACGATCTGGCGGAGCTGCAGTGTAAAAATAGCGGTCCGGCGGCGAAGTCAGCCGCCAGCCTGGAAGCGTTTGCCTCCGCCAATAGCGACATGGTTCAGGCGACCCGAACGGTGGTCTATTCGCGCGGGCAGCAGCTGCAGCAGGAAATCGCCGAGCGCGGTCAGTTCTTCGGCTGGCAGGCGCTGGTGCTGTTTCTGCTCAGCCTGGCGCTGGTGCTGCTTTTTACCCGCATGATTATCGGCCCGGTGAAGGGCATTGAGAGAATGATTAACCGGCTGGGGGAGGGAAAATCCCTGGATGACGCCGCGCTGTTTACCGGTCCGCGCGAGTTGCGCTCCGTCGGCAAACGCATTATCTGGCTGAGCGAACGCCTTGCCTGGCTGGAATCCCAGCGGCATCAGTTCCTGCGCCATCTTTCCCATGAGCTGAAAACGCCGCTGGCCAGCATGCGCGAAGGGACAGAGCTGCTTGCCGACCGGGTGGCCGGGCCGCTGACGCCCGAGCAGCAGGAGATCGTGGAGATTCTGGATAACAGCAGCCGCAACCTGCAAAAGCTGATTGAGCAGCTGCTGGACTACAACCGCAAACAGGCCGATGGCCCGATTGCGCGCGAGACGGTCAACCTGGCCGAACTGGTGGAAAACGTGGTTTCCGCCCACAGCCTGCCGGCAAGAGCTAAAATGATGCATACCGAACTGGCGCTCAGCGAGCGTTTTTGCGAAGCGGAGCCTGCTCTGCTGGTGAGCGTACTGGATAATCTCTACTCCAATGCGGTGCACTATGGTGCTGAATCCGGTAACATTCGAATCCATAGCTATCGGCACGGCGAGCAGGTGCGCATTGACGTCATTAACAACGGCGAGCCGATCCCGCCCGCAGAGAGAAACATGATTTTTGAGCCTTTTTATCAGGGAAGCCACCAGCGTAAAGGGGCGGTAAAAGGCAGCGGTCTGGGGCTGAGCATTGCCCGCGACTGTGTACGGCAAATGCAGGGCGAGCTGAGCCTGGTTGATGATAAATCCGGGCTAATCTGTTTTCGTATCACGCTCCCCGTCGCCGAGTCTGGAAAAAATAACGTATAACTATCGGGTGATTATGTCCCACTTCTTCGCACTTGTCCGTCCCCTCAGGGGATGGCTGCTGTCAGGCATTTCGTGCCTGGCGCTGGCGGGATGTTCCGCCTCTACATCACCACACGCTGCGGATGGCAAAACGCTCTCCGCGCTGCCGCAGCACCAGGTCGCCGATTTTCTTTCGGTCGAGTGCGCCGACATCTGGACCCTGCAGAGCGACGCCAGCGATAAAAACCCGCTGTACTGGCTGCGGGGAATTGACTGCGCGGATCGCCTTGCTCCGGTACAGGCGCGGGCTGAAGCCCGGCAGCACGATGCCAACAGCTGGCAGGATGCCTTTAAGCGCGGCATTTTGCTGGCCGATGCCAAAATCACGCCCAATGAGCGTCGCGATCTGGTGGCCAGCCTGGATACCTTTAGCCCGCAAATTGCCGCCCAGGTTCGCCCGCTCTATCAGCTCTGGCGCGATGCCCAGGGCCGGCAGCTTCAGCTGATTGACGAGCGCTCCCGCTACGCCAAACTGCAGCAGTCAAGCGATGCGGAGCTTGAGACGCTGCGTCAGCAGGAAATTGAATTACGCAATCAGCTCGAGCTGACGACCCGCAAGCTGGAGAATCTCACCGATATCGAGCGTCAGCTCTCCAGCCGTAAACCCGGCGGGAACTTTAGCTCAGACGCCGGGCACGGCAGCGATAAAGTCCCGGAGGTGATTCATGACGATCCGTAAACCCGCCCGCCTGCTGTTAGTGGACGACGATCCGGGCCTGCTGAAGCTGCTGGGCATGCGTCTTGTCAGCGAAGGATACAGCGTGCTGACCGCCGAGAGCGGGCCGGAGGCGCTGCGCATGCTGGGCCGTGACAAAGTGGATCTGGTGGTCAGCGATCTGCGGATGGACGAGATGGACGGCCTTCAGCTGTTCAGCGAAATCCAGAAGGTGCAGCCGGGAATGCCGGTGATTATTCTCACCGCGCACGGTTCCATTCCGGACGCCGTCGCCGCGACCCAGCAGGGTGTGTTTAGCTTTCTGACCAAGCCGGTGGATAAAGACGCCCTGTATAAAGCCATTGATGACGCGCTGGAGCAGAGCGCGCCGACGACCGATGAGCGCTGGCGCCAGGCGATTGTGACCCGTAGCCCGCTGATGGAGCGCCTGCTGGAGCAGGCCGGGATGGTGGCGCAGTCGGACGTCAGCGTGCTGATTAACGGCCAGAGCGGTACCGGCAAGGAGATTATCGCCCAGGCCATCCATAACGCCAGCCCGCGCCGGGACAAACCCTTTGTCGCTATTAACTGCGGCGCGCTCCCCGAACAGCTGCTGGAGTCGGAGCTATTCGGCCACGCGCGCGGCGCCTTTACCGGCGCGGTCAGCAACCGGGAGGGGCTATTTCAGGCCGCGGAAGGCGGCACGCTGTTTCTGGATGAGATCGGCGATATGCCGGTGGCGTTACAGGTAAAACTGCTGCGCGTTTTACAAGAGCGTAAAGTCCGCCCGCTGGGCAGCAATCGCGATATCGACATTGATGTGCGGATTATTTCTGCGACCCATCGCGACCTGCCAAAAGCGATGGCGCGCGGCGAGTTTCGCGAAGATCTGTTTTACCGCCTGAACGTGGTGAATCTGAAAATCCCGCCGCTGGCCGAGCGTACGGAAGATATTCCGCTGCTGGCGAACCATCTGCTGCGCCAGTCTGCCGATCGCCATAAACCCTTTGTACGCGCATTCTCCACGGATGCGATGAAGCGGCTGATGGCCGCCAAATGGCCGGGCAACGTGCGCCAACTGGTGAACGTGATTGAGCAGTGCGTGGCGCTGACCTCTTCGCCGGTCATTAGCGACGCGCTGGTGGAACAGGCGCTGGAAGGGGAAAACACCGCGCTGCCGACGTTTGTCGAGGCGCGGAACCAGTTTGAGCTCAATTACCTGCGCAAGCTGCTGCAAATTACCAAAGGCAACGTCACGCATGCGGCGCGGATGGCGGGGCGCAACCGCACCGAATTTTATAAGCTGCTGTCGCGCCACGAGCTCGACGCTAACGACTTTAAAGAGTAGCTCCGTAGGATGACGCAAGTTATGATACGGTTAGCAACCGGTTACGCGACTAAGACAGGAACACCATGAAAAAGATTGATGCGATTATTAAACCTTTCAAACTGGATGACGTGCGCGAAGCGCTGGCCGAAGTCGGCATCACCGGGATGACGGTAACGGAAGTGAAAGGCTTTGGCCGCCAGAAGGGGCATACCGAGCTGTATCGCGGCGCGGAGTATATGGTGGATTTTCTGCCGAAAGTGAAAATCGAAATCGTTGTCACCGATGATATCGTCGACACCTGCGTGGATACCATCATCCGTACGGCGCAGACCGGCAAAATCGGCGACGGTAAAATCTTTGTCTTCGATGTCGCGCGCGTGATTCGTATCCGCACCGGCGAAGAAGACGACGCGGCGATTTAAGCTTAAAAAACGGATGATGGCTTAAGAACTTCAATTCCATCCAGATTTGTAGCCCCGGTAAGCGCACCGCCACCGGGGTTATTATACCGGGTTACAGCACCTTATGCGGCCCGAAACATTCGTAATGGATGTTGTCCTTATTGACTCCCAATTCAACCAGCTGCTGCGCGGCAAATTGCATAAACGCCACCGGGCCGCAGAGATAGAACTGCATCTGCGGGTCGCCGATCTTGTCGGCCAGGGCCGATAAATCCATCAAACCTTCGCTATCAAACGCGTCCGCCTGACGGTCCGCTTCGCTCGGACTGCGGTACCAGACGTGAGAAGTAAACTTCGGCAGCGTTTCACCCAGCGCTTTCACTTCGTCCGCGAAGGCGTGCACGTCGCCGTTCTCTGCCGCATGGAACCAGTTCACCTGCGCCGGATGCTGCGCTTTCGCCAGTACGTCAAGCATCGCCAGCATCGGCGTCTGCCCCACGCCGCCGGAGAGCAGCGTGACCGGCGTTTCTGGCGCCACGTTGAGGAAGAAATCTCCTGCAGGTGCCGCCAGATAAACCACATCGCCTTCTTTGGCGGAATCATGCAGCCAGTTCGACACCTGCCCGCCGTTTTCGCGCTTAACCGCAATGCGATAGCCTTTGCCGTCGGGTTTGCGGGTCAGGGAGTACTGACGAATTTCCTGATGTGGGAAACCTTCCGGCTTCAGCCAGACCGCCAGATACTGGCCTGGATGATATTCCGCTACCGCGCCGCCGTCGACCGGCTCAAATTCAAAGCTGGTAATCAGCGCGCTGCGCGGCGTTTTTTTGACGATGCGGAACGCGCGGGTGCCTTCCCAGCCGCCGGTTTTGCTGGCGCTTTCGTTATAGATTTGCGCTTCACGATTAATAAAGACGTTGGCCAGTATGCCGTAGGCCTTGCCCCAGGCATCCAGTACTTCCTGGCCCGGACTGAACATTTCGTCAAGAGTGGCCAGCAGGTGGGTACCGACAATGTTGTACTGCTCGGGCTGGATCTGGAAGCTGGTGTGCTTCTGGGCGATTTTCTCCACCGCCGGCAGCAGGGCAGGCAGGTTCTCAAGATTGCTGGCATAGGCGGCAATAGCGTTGAACAGCGCCTCGCGCTGGTCGCCGTTGCGCTGATTGCTCATATTGAAGATTTCTTTGAGTTCAGGATTATGAGCAAACATCCGGTCGTAAAAATGGGCGGTCAGTTTCGGACCGGTTTCAACCAGCAGGGGGATGGTGGCTTTCACCGTAGCGATGGTTTGCGCGTCGAGCATAGCAGCTTCCTTTGTAGGTTATCTTAATGATGCATTTTGAATGCATCTTATAAAAATACCCCTGCTTTGTAAATGGTTCTTTAACGCTTTGCCCTACGGCAGTGACAACATGAAATATTCGCATCACAAACCTGAAAACAAATCCGTTGATAATTGCAGGAGCTTTATTGCTCAAAGCCTTGTGTTACGCGGAGCCAATCGTTTGCGTAAAATCCTTTGTCAAGACCTGTTATCACAGAATGATTCAGTTATACTGTGGGCCGTTGTCCAATCGGACCGCCTTTTAAGGCCGAAATTCTATTGTTAGCTGAGTCAGGAGATGCGGATGTTAAAGCGTGAAATGAACATTGCCGATTATGATGCCGAACTGTGGCAGGCTATGGAGCAAGAAAAAGTACGTCAGGAAGAGCACATCGAACTGATCGCCTCCGAAAACTACACCAGCCCACGCGTTATGCAGGCGCAGGGCTCTCAGCTGACTAACAAATACGCTGAAGGCTATCCGGGTAAGCGCTACTACGGCGGCTGTGAATACGTCGATATCGTGGAGCAACTGGCTATCGACCGCGCGAAAGAGCTGTTTGGCGCTGACTACGCTAACGTGCAGCCGCACTCCGGTTCCCAGGCCAACTTCGCGGTCTATACCGCTCTGCTGCAGCCGGGCGACACCGTTCTGGGTATGAACCTGGCGCAAGGCGGTCACCTGACTCACGGTTCTCCGGTTAACTTCTCAGGCAAACTGTATAACATCATTCCTTACGGCATTGATGAGTCCGGCAAAATTGACTACGAAGATATGGCGAAGCAGGCTCAGGAACACAAACCGAAGATGATTATCGGTGGTTTCTCTGCCTACTCCGGTATCGTTGACTGGGCAAAAATGCGCGAAATCGCTGACAGCATTGGCGCATACCTGTTCGTTGACATGGCCCACGTTGCCGGCCTGATTGCCGCAGGCGTGTACCCGAACCCGGTTCCGCATGCGCACGTGGTGACCACCACTACCCATAAAACCCTGGCGGGTCCGCGCGGCGGCCTGATCCTGGCGAAAGGCGGTAGCGAAGAACTGTACAAAAAACTGAACTCTGCCGTATTCCCGAGCGCCCAGGGCGGCCCGCTGATGCACGTTATCGCGGCCAAAGCGGTTGCGCTGAAAGAAGCGATGGAGCCAGAGTTCAAAGTCTATCAGCAGCAGGTTGCTAAAAACGCCAAAGCGATGGTGGAAGTGTTCCTGAACCGCGGCTACAAAGTGGTTTCTGGCGGCACTGAAAACCATCTGTTCCTGCTGGATCTGGTGGATAAAAACCTGACCGGTAAAGAAGCTGACGCTGCGCTGGGTCGCGCCAACATCACGGTCAACAAAAACAGCGTACCGAACGATCCGAAGAGCCCGTTTGTGACCTCCGGTATCCGTATCGGTTCTCCGGCGGTCACCCGTCGCGGCTTTAAAGAAGCGGAAGTGAAAGAGCTGGCCGGCTGGATGTGCGACGTGCTGGACAACATCAATGATGAAGCGGTCATTGAGCGCGTGAAGGGCAAAGTGCTGGACATCTGCTCCCGCTTCCCGGTTTATGCGTAATCGTAGTCGTTAAAATTAAAAAGGCCGCAATCGCGGCCTTTTTTGCGTCTGAAGATTAGCGTCGATCGAGGGAAATAGCGCCGGGCCCGGTTATTGCCAGCAGCAGGAAGGCGCCGGCAATGCTGACGTTTTTCCAGAAGTTAATCATGTTCGGCAGCACCGCATCGCCAGACATATCCCAGTAGTGATGGCCTATTACCGCGGTGCCAAGAGTATAAAAAATAAAGATCACCGCCAGAGGGCGGGTGAAAAAGCCCAGCACAATTAAAATGGCCGCCGGCACTTCCATAATAATGGCAATGATGGCCGCAAGCGTTGGCATCGGCGCGCCGGAGGAGGCCATGTACTGCACCGTGCCGCTAAAGCCGAGCAGCTTGGGATAACCGAAAAGAATAAACAGCACCACTACCGCGATACGCGCAATCAGCAGCAGCAGAGAGCGGGAGGAGCCAAAGTCAAAGTAGCGTAGAGTGTTCATAATCAGCTCGTTATGAGAGACGTGTGATTTAAACGTACTACACAAATTTGCGCTCCGCCACGTCCTCTGACGATTAACGCAGCGTTTGCAATTGCTCCTCAACATACAGATAACCGATCCCCATCAGCTGCTGGGCGCGGGTCAGTGTGCCAAAGCCGATTTGAGTGGCGTGCGCTCGCGGCGTATCGCCGTGGTCAAAGGGATTAAAGCCGGTTTGTTTAACGATACTTTCCAGCCACTGTTCGCCAAAGGCACAGCTGCGACCGTATAGCCAGATCTGATTAATATTCAAAATATTCAAGAAATTATAAAGGCTTAAGCCAATGGCGTTGGCCGCGCTGTCAACCCATGCGCGAATATGCACGTCCCCCTTTTCCCAGGCCTCAATGAGCGATGCCGTGGTTAACTGCTCCGGGGAGCGCTGCGCCTCAGGCTGGGTTTTGAGCCACATTCGCGCCTGTTTTTTCAACGCGCTGAGGGAGGCTACGGTTTCAAGACAGCCGTATCTGCCGCAGTCGCAGGCCTTGCCGTCAGGATTCACAATCGTGTGTCCAATCTGCCCGCTGCCGTAGAGGCTTCCTCGATAAATCTGATCGTTAATCACAAACGATGAGCCAATACCGTAATCGACGTTGATCACGCAAAAATCCGGTTGTGGGCCCTGATGCTGCCATTTCTCGGCCAGCGCCAGCATCACGCAGTCATTATCTACCCGCACCTGCACGCCGAGCTGTTCTTCCAGCAGATACTTTATTTCAATCGGCGTTTTCCAGCGCGCCTGGGGCATAGTTTGTGAAACGCCGGTTATCGGATCTACCTGACCATGGACGCCAAGCGCCAGATGAATACTGTGCTGCGGGTAGAGACGGTGGATACGCCGCCAGCATGCAATAATGCTCTCCAGCAGGGCCTGCGGCGTAGGCGCGTCGATGGGCACATGCTGGCAGCCGTCAACTGCCAGTAGACGGGCGTCGGCAAGCTGATACTCAATACTGGTTGGCGTGATATTCATGCATAGCGTCCAGGCTCCGCGCGCGGGGATCTGGTAGCTTCCGCTGTTCATTCCGCGTTTGCTCATTTTTTCCGTGGAATGGTCGATCAGTCCCTCGCTGAGCAGCTCTTCAAGAATATTGCTCACCGCCGGAATAGAGAGTCCGGTGAGCTGAGAAAGCTGGGATTTACTCAGCTGCTTCTCCCGCCAGAGATGAGCCAGAAAAATGGATTTATTGGTCTGTCTGACCCGGGCGTTATTTAAACCGGTACGCTGCATACACTTAACTCCCTTAACTATATAGCGTGAGCATTGCGCATTTTAGCAGCTAAGTGACGATATAAACTCCTCTCATAGCGAATTTTACCTTACTTTGTTTAGTGGAGGCGTCATGTACGGTTCGGTTAAGGTCTGGCAGGAGATAATCACATTACCTACGTGGACAACGGGGGCGGAGGATCCGAACCCTATGTTTCTGGAAAAACGCGTTTATCAAGGTTCTTCCGGTAACGTTTATCCCTACGGCGTGATTGACACCCTGACCGGCGAACGTGAGATGCGCGATTATCAGGCAGTATGGATGGAGAATGATTTCATTCGAATTATGCTGTTACCGGAACTCGGCGGCCGTATACATCGGGCGTATGACAAGGTTAAACAGCGCGATTTCGTATATTACAATGAAGTGGTGAAGCCCGCCCTGGTGGGGCTGCTGGGGCCCTGGATTTCCGGCGGTATCGAGTTCAACTGGCCGCAGCATCATCGCCCGACGACCTTTATGCCGGTCGACTTTTCGATCCAGTGCGGGGAAAACGGCGTGCAGACCGTATGGATGGGGGAAGCGGAGCCCATGCGCGGTTTGCAGGTCATGACCGGGTTTACACTTTATCCTGACCGCGCGCTGATTGAAATTACCGGCAAGGTCTTTAACGGTAACGCCACGCCGCGTCATTTCCTGTGGTGGGCCAACCCGGCGGTAAAAGGCGGCGATGCTCATCAGAGCGTTTTTCCGCCCGACGTCACCGCCGTGTTCGATCACGGCAAGCGTGATGTTTCCGCTTTCCCTATTGCCACCGGCACCTACTACAAAGTCGACTATTCTGCGGGCGTCGATATCTCCCGTTATAAAAACGTTCCTGTACCCACCTCGTATATGGCGGAGAAATCGGACTACGATTTTGTCGGCGCTTATCACCACGACGAGCGCGGTGGGCTACTGCATGTCGCCGACCACCACGTTTCGCCGGGCAAAAAACAGTGGAGCTGGGGCTATGGCGACTTTGGCCAGGCGTGGGACCGCAATCTGACGGATGAAAACGGCCCCTATATTGAGCTAATGACCGGCGTCTACACCGATAACCAGCCTGACTTTACCTGGCTTGCGCCTTATGAAGAGAAGGTGTTTGTGCAAAATTTCCTTCCCTATAGCGAGCTGGGGATGGTGCAAAATGCCAATACGCAGCTGGCGCTGAAGCTGGTTCGCGATTCTGAGCAGCTGCAGCTCGGCGTTTACGCCATTGCGCCGCTGGAAAATATTGTTGTTGAACTCAGCGCGGAAAAGCAGCCGCTGTATGAGACTCAGCTTACGCTGAAGCCGGGAGAGAGCTGGCGGCATACGCTGCCGCAAAATGACGCCGGTCGTTTGACCATTAAGGTGAAAAGTGCAGACAAGCAAGTGCTACTGGATTATCACGAACATATTACTCAGCAGACGCCGCTGCCCGAACCGGCCTCTGCGCCGGCGATGCCTGAAGAGATTCACAACGGTGATGAGCTCTATTTTATCGGCCAGCATCTTGAACAATACAATCACGCCAGCCGCTATGCCGCAGATTACTATCGCCGGGCGATAGCCCTCGATCCGCAGGATTATCGTAATAATGTTGCTCTCGGGACGCTGGCGTTTAACCAGGCCGACTGGGTTTTAGCGGAGCAATGTGCCCGCGCCGCGCTACTCCGCGCTCATCGTCTGAATAAAAATCCGCGCGATGGCGAAGCCAGTATGCTGCTTGCCAGCGCGCTGGAAAGGCAGGGAGATGAACAAGGCGCCTGGGATCACTATTACAAAGCATCCTGGAGCGGTAACTGCCGCGATGCTGCATGGTGGGCGCTGGCGCGGCTGGCGATGAAGCGCGGTGATACGGTCGACGCGCTGGAAAAGGTCAACACCAGCCTGCAGTTCAACGCCAGCAACCATCTGGCTATGGGGCTGAAAGCGCTGGCGTTAGCGAAGAGCGGGCGGACGAAAGCGGCGCAGGAGTATATTTTCGCCTGCCTTAAACCATACCCGTTGAGCTATCCGCTGCACTGCGTGCGCTGGATGATTGAGCCCGGCGACGAAGCGCGAGAGAACCTGCTGCGGGTA
Organism: Klebsiella sp. M5al; assembly: GCF_002090195.1. Lineage (NCBI taxonomy): Bacteria > Pseudomonadati > Pseudomonadota > Gammaproteobacteria > Enterobacterales > Enterobacteriaceae > Klebsiella > Klebsiella sp. M5al. The sequence goes on along the minus strand of NZ_CP020657.1, from coordinate 4,441,787 downwards.
ACGGGGCGCAGAGGGATCAACGGCAGCCTGCTGGCGGGCTGGCTGCTCTCCATCGGTCAGAAGCAGGCGGCGAAGGAGGTGCTTGAGGTTCTGGATTGCCAGGAAGCGCTGCCGATGCTGTGGCGCGCCTCGTTAAGTGATGACGCGAATAAACGGCAACAGTTAATTGCCGAAGCCGAGCGCTGCCATCCGCAAAAAGTGCGTTTCCCCAATACGCTCGATGAAGTCCGGATGCTGCAAACTCTGAGCGATAGCGCTTTTGCCCGCTATCTGCTCGGTTGTTTCTGGTACAGCAAACGTCGCTATGAAGAGGCGGTCAGCTGCTGGCGCGAGACGCTGGAAAAATCTCCCGACTACGCGCCCGCTCATCGCCTGCTCGGGGTCTACGCCTGGAACAAACAACAGGATGCCGCGCAGGCGCTGGCTTATCTGCAGCGGGCCGTAGAGCTTGAGCCCGAAAATGCGCGCTTCCTCTTTGAGCTTGATTTCCTGAAAAAATCGCTGGGTACGCCGGTAAACGAACGACTGGAAACGCTGGCGGCGCGCAAAGCGGTGGTGCTGAAGCGGGACGATCTGACCGCTGAGCTGCTAAGCCTGTGGAACGCGGCCGGCCATTATGCCAATGCCGCCGCTATTCTCGGTACGCGCGTGTTTCATCCCTGGGAAGGCGGGGAAGGGAGAATCACCGGTCAGTATTTGCTCAATCAGCTGCATCGGGCTTTGCAGTTTATCGAACGCGAGGCGTTTACGCAGGCCGCGCACTGTCTGAAAGACGCATTACGCTATCCCGATAATCTGGGGGAGGGGCGACTGCCCGGGCAGACGGACAACGATATCTGGTATTTGCTGGGCTACTGCGCGGAACAGGCTGGGGATGCGCAGCAGGCAGCAGAATATTACCAGCTTGCCCTACAAGGAGGCTCAACGCTGGACGCCGGGCGTTACTACAACGATCAGCCCGCTGATTACCTTTTCTGGCAGGGCATCGCGCTGCGTAAGGGCGGTAACCCGGCGCAGGCCGAGCAGCACTTCCAGAATTTTATCGCCTGGGCCGGGCAGCATCGGGATGACGTTCCGCAAGCCGACTTTTTTGCCGTCTCTCTCCCGGATTTGGTGGTGCTTGATGTCTCAGCGCAGCAGCAGCACCAGCAGCACTGTTTGTTTATTGAAGCGCTGGGCCATCTGGGGCTGGGCAACTTATCCGCCAGCCAGCAGGCGATGCAGCAACTGCTGCAGCTGAACCCGGCTCATGATAAGGCGCATTTGATTCGTCACGCCCTGCAAAGCGGCATGTTTTCCTGAACCTGAACCTGAACCTGAACCTGAACCTGAACCTGAACCTGAACCTGAAACGGGCGGGCCTGGCCCGCCTGAACCCTACTGTTCCCTGCGTTTCCCTTATAGAGGAATCATTATGAATAACGCGCAGACACATCTGAAAATGGGCTACGTCTGGACTATCTGTCTGGTCGCCGCCTGCGGTGGTTTACTGTTTGGCTATGACTGGGTAGTCATTGGCGGCGCAAAGCCGTTTTATGAAGCCTGGTTTTCCATTACCGACCCGGCGCAGTCCGGTTGGGCAATGAGCTCGGCGCTGGTGGGCTGCGTTTTCGGCGCATTAATCTCGGGATGGTGCGCCGATAAACTCGGGCGTAAGCTGCCATTAATACTTTCCGCCGTGCTGTTCAGCGCTTCCGCGTGGGGGACGGCGGTCGCCAGTAGTTTCGACATGTTTGTGGTTTATCGCATTGTGGGCGGCGTGGGGATTGGTCTGGCATCCGCTCTCAGCCCGCTTTACATTGCCGAAGTCAGTCCGGCAGAAAAAAGAGGGCGCTTTGTTGCGGTCAACCAGCTCACTATCGTGATTGGCGTGCTGGCCGCTCAGCTTATCAACCTGATGATTGCGGAGCCGGTGGCGACGGGGGCAACGCAGCAGATGATTGTGGAAACCTGGAACGGACAGATGGGCTGGCGCTGGATGTTCGGTGCGGAACTGGTTCCGGCGCTGGCGTTTCTGGTCCTGATGTTTTTTGTTCCCGAATCGCCGCGCTGGCTCATGAAGGCCGGTAAGCCGGAGCGTGCCCGAGCCGCGCTGGAACGCATTGGTTCCGCCGACTATGCCGACAGAATATTACGCGACATCGCGCACACGCTGGAAAAAGATAACCATAAAGTATCCTATGGCGCACTGCTGGCTCCGCAGGTTAAACCGATCGTTATCATTGGCATGGTTCTCGCCGTCTTCCAGCAGTGGTGCGGAATTAACGTCATCTTTAACTACGCACAGGAGATTTTTGCCTCAGCGGGCTTCGATATTAACAGCACGCTTAAATCGATCGTCGCGACGGGGGTTGTAAACCTGGTATTTACCCTCGCCGCGCTGCCGCTGGTGGATAAAATCGGCCGCCGTAAACTGATGCTGCTTGGCGCTTCAGGCTTAACGCTGATCTATGTGCTGATTGCCGGCGCTTACGCCATGGGAATTATGGGCTGGCCGGTACTGTTGCTGGTGCTGGCGGCTATTGCTATTTACGCCTTGACCCTGGCGCCGGTCACCTGGGTGCTACTGGCGGAAATCTTCCCCAACCGCGTTCGCGGACTCGCGATGTCTTTAGGCACCCTGGCGCTATGGATTGCCTGTTTCTTGTTAACCTACACTTTCCCGCTGCTTAATGCCGGGCTGGGCGCGGCGGGCAGCTTCCTGCTGTATGGCGTCATTTGCGCTGCCGGCTATCTCTATATTCTGCGCAACGTGCCGGAAACGAAAGGGGTAACTCTCGAAGCCCTGGAAGAACAGCTGGCGCAACGCCATACGGGCGTTAATGCGGCGAAGCAGGAGCAGACGCGCTAATGGCGGAAGAGTGGATTCTGGAGAACGCGCATCTGCGGATGTGCGTCTCTTCTCTGGGCGGCAAAGTGCAAAGTTTATTCTCGCGGCAATACCAGGCGCCGGTGCTATATGAAAATCCCGCCGGCGGTATGTTTCCGATGCTGCCGATGGCCAATCGCGTCGCCGGAAACCGCTTTATTTTTCAGGGACGCGAGATAGTCCTGCCTCGTCACCACGCCGACGCGCATTTTTTTCTCCACGGCGACGGGTGGCTACAGCGCTGGGATATCATTGCGCGCGACGGCGACTTTTGCGTGTTACAGCTGCGTCGGCAACATGCCTGCGGTTTCGATTACCTGGCGCAGATCCGCTACCAGCTGCTGCGTAACCAACTGATAGCATCGCTGACGCTTACCCACTGCGGTAGCACGCCTATCCCCTACGGCTGCGGTTTTCATCCCTTTTTCTCCTTTGATAAGCGCAGCACGGTGCAGTTTACTGCCGGTGGCTACTGGCCGGAAGGGGAACAACACCTTCCGCTGGACTGGCAAAGCCATCTTCCCGGCTATGCCGATTTCAGCCACCCGCAGTACGGTGAGGATCGCTGGCTGAACGTCGGCTATTCCGGCTGGAGTGGACGAGCGAGGATAGTAAGTGATGTGATGACTATCACAATTCTTTCGCAAACTTCGTGGTTGATGCTCTTCAGAATGCAGGGTGAACCGTTCCTTTGCCTCGAGCCGCAAACTCACCCGGTAAACGCCCATAACATGGACGGCCAGCCGGGGCTGCGGGTTTTGGGCGCCGGAGATACGCTGAATTTTTCGCTAAAAATAGACGTTCAGGGGCGCGAGTAGCGCCATTTATGGGCGAGGGCATCTTGCACCCGCCCCGCTTTATCGCCAGACTGTCGCCTCCATTCGGGAGGGAATTATGGTCTTGCACTCCACGCGCTGGCTGGCGCTAAGTTATTTCACCTACTTCTTTAGCTACGGCATCTTCCTGCCTTTCTGGAGCGTCTGGCTTTCCGGACTTGGCCTGACGCCGGAAACGATCGGCATGCTGCTCGGCGCCGGGCTGGTGTCGCGATTTCTTGGCAGCCTGCTGATTGCCCCGCGGGTCAGCGACCCGTCCCGTCTTATCTCTTCTCTGCGCATTCTGGCGCTGCTGACGCTGCTCTTCGCGCTCGCATTTTGGATCGGCCACCAGGTCGCCTGGCTAATGGTGATTATCGTCGGCTTTAACCTCTTTTTCTCGCCGCTGGTGCCGCTGACCGACGCGCTGGCGAATACCTGGCAAAAGCAGATCACCATGGACTACGGGCGCGTGCGCCTGTGGGGATCGATCGCTTTCGTGATTGGCTCGGCACTGACCGGGAAGCTGGTCAGCCTGTATGACTACCGGATGATTCTGGTGATGCTCAGCATCGGTATCGCGTCAATGCTGATCGGCATGCTGCTGAAACCGTCGGTGCAGCCGCAGGGGGAATCCCGCCACCAGGAAGCGGCCGGGCTGTCGGCCTGGCTTACGCTGGTGCGGCAAAGCTGGCGCTTCCTCGCCTGCGTCTGTTTGCTGCAGGGGGCGCACGCCGCCTACTATGGGTTCAGCGCAATCTACTGGCAGGAGGCGGGGTATTCCGCCTCCGCCGTGGGCTATTTGTGGTCGCTGGGCGTGGTGGCGGAGGTGGTGATTTTCGCGCTGAGCAAAAAAGTCTTCCGCCGTTTTAGTGCCCGCGATCTGCTGCTGCTGTCCGCGGCGTGCGGAGTGATTCGCTGGACGCTAATGGGCTGGACGACGGCGCTACCCTGGCTTATCGTCGCGCAGATCCTCCACTGCGGCACCTTTACGGTGTGCCATCTGGCGGCGATGCGCTATATCGCGGCTCGCCAGGGAAGCGAAGTGATCCGCCTGCAGGCTGTCTACTCCGCAGTAGCGATGGGCGGCAGCATTGCGGTAATGACGGTATTTGCCGGCTTTCTCTACCAGCATCTGCACCAGGGCGTTTTCTGGGTGATGGCGCTGGTGGCCTTACCGGCGCTGGTGGTGCGGCCAAAAGCGGTGGCTTAGGCCTCGAGCATCTTGCAAATCTGCTGCTGCTGATGAGCGCTGAACGTCTCGTCGGCATGAAACAGCGGCGGTGAAAACAGCGGTAGCGCCGTGGTATAGGGAGTGACGATCAGCGTCACTTCCTTCGGCGCGCCCTCTTTCTGAAAGGTGCTTACGCTCAAATACTTGATATTGAGCGGCAGCAGGGTTAACTCGCGCAGCTGCTGCTCCAGCGACTGCTCAAGGTCAGGATTATCATCGGTAAGCAGAACCACCTGCTTCTCCTGCAGATCGTTTTTTTGCATCAACCACGCGCCGAAAATCACCGCGATTAAACTGACTTCCTCCTGGCTAAAGCGGACCTGCCAGCTGGCTTCGAACTCCTCCAGCGCCGCCTGAGTGGTGCGCATCAAACGGGGATACAGACGGCCAATCTCCTCCGGCAACGCGTTATCGATACCGATAGCGAAAACGCTGCGGTGTAGCGCCTGCGAGAGGTGTATATAGAGCTGATCGCTTAGACCCTGCTCATCGCTGAACGGACGCCCCGCCAGGTTCTGAAAGCGGTGAATCAGCCCGGAGATGGCCAGATGCAGACGCCGGTCCTGCTGGTGCCCGTCGCGGATGGGATCGGGGGTTTTCAGCAGCATAAACAGCAGGGTCAGAAACAGCTGTTCTCCGGCATGGGGCGTCGTCGCCACCCGACGCTGCCAGTGACGAACAATCTCCTCCGCGAGGGTAAACTCGGCGGCGGCCTGCGCCCAGCGCTGCTGCTCGTGGGTGAAAGAGGGGCTCTGCCCAAGGTGGTGCTGCAGTAAACAATACTGTAAATAAAGACGCAGAAAATGCACGTCGCGGCAGTCAAACTGCCGGTTCAGGGTCCGGGCGCAGCGGTTCACCAGGGCCTGGAGATTGGTGTCGTCATACAGCGTGCGCGCGATACCCTGCTGTTTAAGCTGCGTTTTTAATGCCGGGGTAAAATGGTGGCTGACAAAATGCGGGCACAGACGCAGCCCGCGGCGCAGAGCGTGCAGCAGGCACAAGCGTTGATCGAGCGCGGCGCCTTCCATCCGATAGCTGCCGTCCGCTTGTGAAGTCAGGGTCAAGCGGTGATAACGCTGAATTTCGCGTCCCGTCTCCGCGATGTCCTGCCTGGCGGTATCCTCATCAACCTGAGTGAGGCTACCCAGCCATTCGGGCGTCACGGATTGCCCGGGCAGATAAAACATCAGGAGCACCTGGCTACGGCGCTGTGGACTGGAAAGCACAGATGGTGGTTCAATCACTGTCATCATCCGGTTAGTTCCAGTTAGGGTTTTCGTTAAGCGTAGTTAATGTATTCAGGGTGAGCAGGGCACGCCCGCGTTTTTACATCAGGATTGCTGGCGCGGTTCACAGAATTTTTCACGTGAGGAACAGATGAAGAGAGTGAAACAATGCGTCAGCGCAGCGTTTTTCATGTTTTTATCGCTATCCGCGGCGGCGCATCCGCACAGTTTCATCAGTTTGCAAACGGAGGCCGTGGCGGAAAATGGCCTGCTCACCGGCTTTAAAATGCGCTGGACGATGGATGAAATCACCTCCGCCGATCTGCTCTATGATGCGGGCAACGCTAAACCCGGTAGCGAAATCTGGAAAAAGCTGGCGGCGGAAGTGATGGCGAACGTGCTGGGCCAGCACTATTTCAGCGAGCTATGGCATAACGGCCAGCGGGTAAAGTTTGATAATCGACCCGACGGCTATGGCCTGGAGCGCAGCGGCCATCAGGCGGTGCTCACCTTTACCCTACCGCTGGCGAAGCCGCAGCCTCTGGCCGGGCAAACCTTTACCTTTTCAACCTACGACCCGACCTATTACGTTGATATGTATTATGACAAAGACGCTGATTTCGCTCTGCCGGCGGCGATGAAAACGATCTGCGCGGCAAACATGATGACGCCGAAACCGAATGAAAAAATGTTGTCCTATGCGCAGTCGCTGGATAAAGCGGATGCGCCGCCGGAGGATATGGAACTGGGGAATTACTTCGCGCAAAAGGTGACGCTGCAATGTCGCTGATTTTTACTCAAAACAGCCGTTCTCCGCGCTGGCGTCAGCTTTGGCCGCTGGCGCTCTTTTTGCTGCTGGCGGCAGGGGCTGGCTTCTGGCTATGGCGGGCCTGGCCGCAGGTGCTGCTGCAAAGCGCGGTCTGGCAGCGCGCGCTGAATCTTGAACTAAGCCGGCTTCTGCAGGCGGTAGCGGAAAATCCCTCCGCCGCCGGGCTGTCGCTGCTGGGGTTTAGCTTCGTCTACGGCGTCCTGCACGCGCTGGGGCCGGGGCACGGTAAAGTGGTGATTACCACCTGGCTGGCGACCCATCCTTCGAAGCTGAAATCCAGCATTGGCCTGACCCTGGCCGCCTCGCTGCTGCAGGGGTTGGTGGCCATCGCTTTAGTGGTGGTCGTGCTTACCCTGCTACGTCTTCCGGCAAGAGCGCTGCACCTGAGCAGCTTCTGGCTGGAAAAGGGAAGCTATCTGCTGGTCGGCGCGCTGGGCCTGTTGCTGTGCTGGCGGGCGCTGAAAAAGCTGCGGATGCTGCTGCGGCGACCGAAATTTACCGCTTTTACCCCGCATCACGTGCATGACGCTCACTGCGGCTGCGGGCATAAGCATCTACCGGCGCCGGAACAGCTGCAAAGCGGCGATGACTGGCGGGCGCGGCTGGCGATTGTGCTGTCGATGGGGATGCGGCCCTGCTCCGGAGCCATTATGGTGCTGCTGTTCAGTAAGGTTATCGGCGTATTTGGCTGGGGGATGGCGGCCGCGATGGCGATGGCGGCGGGAACCTCGCTCACCATTAGCGCGCTGGCGCTGCTGGTTCACGGATTCCGTCAACTGGCGGTCAGGCTGAGCGCGAACCGGGCGCCGGCGCCATGGAAGCAGGTAGGCTGGGCGACGCTGGCGCTGGCCGGCGGCGTGATTTTGCTGGCGGCGGCTATCGTGATGTGGAGTAGTGCGATACCTCCGGGCGGCGGCCTGCGTCCGTTTTAACGGGATAAAAAAAGGAAGCCGCGGCTTCCTTTTTGCTTTTCATTCAGTGAGAGATTAACGCTTCAGCGCTTCGCTCAGATGCTCGCGCATATTGGCCAGCATGGCTTTTACAACGCGCGGGTTGCCTGCAACGATGTTGCCGGTCAGCAGGTAGTTATGGCCGCCGGTAAAGTCGCAGACGATAGCGCCTGCTTCACGGGCGATCAGCTCGCCTGCCGCGAAATCCCACGGTTTCAGCGCGATTTCAAAGTAGCCGTCAACGCGGCCAGCGGCAACGTAGGCCAGATCCAGGGCCGCGGAACCGGTGCGGCGGAAATCCGCGCATTCGGTATACATGTTGCCGAGGATATTCATGTAAGAGGTCGCGTGCTGTTTTGCTTTGAACGGGAAGCCGGTGGCGATAATCGTGCCATCCAGATCGCGAGCGCTGCTGCCGCGCAGACGGTAGCCGTTCAGCTGCGCGCCCTGGCCGCGGGTCGCGGTGAACAGTTCGTTACGCATCGGATCGTAAACCACGGCGACTTCAGTACGGCCTTTAATGCGTACGGCGATGGACACGGAGAAGTGCGGCAGACGTTTTACGAAGTTGGTGGTGCCATCCAGTGGATCGATAACCCATTGAACATCCTGATCTTCACCTGCGTGTTCACCGCTTTCTTCGGTGATGATGGTGTGCTGCGGGTAAGATTTGCGAATGGTTTCGATAATCATTGCCTCGGCGGCTTTATCGACGTTAGTCACAAAATCATTGCTGCCTTTCTGGCTGGTTTCTACGGAGTCAGGGGTTTCGTAGTGCTTGGCAATTAAATTACCCGCCTTGCGCGCTGCGCGCACGGCGATGTTCAGCATCGGATGCATCGGTCTCTCTCACTGGATGTTAAAGAACGGGAAAAAACGGCGCATATAGTAACAGTGAAATCTGCCTATGTCTCCGTTTTATGATAGCATGCACGAATAATCTTTAGCCGAAGAACCATAATGCTGCAAAATATTCGAATCGTACTGGTAGAAACCTCACACACCGGCAATATGGGCTCTGTCGCCCGCGCAATGAAAACCATGGGGTTAACCAACCTCTGGCTGGTCAATCCGCTGGTGAAACCCGATTCTCAGGCCATCGCTCTGGCGGCCGGCGCCAGCGACGTGATTGGCAATGCCAACATCGTCGACACCCTCGATGAAGCGCTGGCGGGCTGTAGCCTGGTTGTCGGAACCAGCGCCCGCTCCCGCACGCTGCCGTGGCCGATGCTCGATCCGCGCGAATGCGGCCTGAAAAGCGTCGCCGAAGCGCAGCATGCGCCGGTTGCGCTGGTATTTGGCCGCGAACGCGTTGGCCTGACTAACGACGAGCTACAGAAGTGTCACTATCACGTGGCGATTGCCGCTAACCCGGAATACAGCTCGCTGAACCTGGCGATGGCGGTGCAGGTCATCGCCTATGAAGTGCGTATGGCATGGCTGGCGGCGCAGGAGCAAAATGAGCCCGTCGTCGAGCATGAAGAAACGCCTTATCCACTGGTGGATGATTTAGAGCGTTTCTACGGCCATCTGGAGCAGACGCTGCTGGCAACCGGGTTTATCCGCGCCAGTCATCCGGGCCAGGTGATGAACAAGCTGCGCCGTTTGTTTACCCGCGCCCGCCCGGAAAGCCAGGAGCTGAACATCCTGCGCGGTATGCTGGCGTCAATTGAGCAGAAGAATAAAGAATAGCGCTGTCTGTTTGCCGGGGGGCGCTGCGCTTACCCGGCCTACCGATCGCCTCCCCCGATGGGGGAGGGCATCAGATCGCGCTTAAGTAAAACGGCACGGAAAGCCAAATACCTGACTAAAACAGTCAAGTAAATAGTTGACCAATTTACTCGGGAATGTCAGACTTGCCTTGCTATGCAATACCCATATTAATAAAAAGCCCGGGCAGGGGCGAGTTTGAGGTTAAGTAAGACATGAGACTGACATCTAAAGGGCGTTATGCCGTGACCGCGATGCTTGACGTTGCGCTCAACTCTGAATCGGGTCCGGTTCCGTTGGCTGATATTTCAGAGCGTCAGGGAATTTCGCTTTCCTATCTGGAACAGCTGTTCTCTCGCCTGCGCAAAAATGGTCTGGTTTCCAGCGTACGTGGTCCAGGCGGCGGTTATCTGTTAGGTAAAGAAGCGGGTAGCATCGCGGTTGGCGAAGTTATCAGCGCAGTAGACGAATCCGTTGACGCCACCCGTTGTCAGGGCAAAGGCGGCTGCCAGGGCGGCGATAAGTGTCTTACTCACGCGCTGTGGCGCGATCTGAGCGAGCGACTGACCGGTTTTCTGAATAACATCACGCTGGGCGAACTGGTGAATAACCAGGAAATCCTTGATGTCTCCGGTCGTCAGCACAACCATGAATCCCAGCGTAATACCCGTGCTCAGGACGCTATTGACGTCAAACTGCGCGCGTAGTTCTCGTTCAGTTTCATCTTGCAGCTATTCGGCTGCAAGATGAAACGAGCTGAGCCAAAAAGATAAAAAAGATTTTCGAATCAGGCCGGGATGCTCCGCCATCCTGTGTACTCGGTCGTACATCCAGCCGGTTGCCTGATTCCTTGCATTGAAGCGATGTACGGAGTTTATAGAGCAATGAAATTACCGATCTATCTCGATTACTCCGCAACCACGCCGGTGGACCCGCGTGTTGCCGAGAAAATGATGCAGTTCCTGACTCTGGACGGGACCTTTGGTAACCCGGCCTCCCGTTCCCACCGTTTTGGCTGGCAGGCTGAAGAGGCGGTAGATATCGCCCGTAATCAGATTGCCGAGCTGGTCGGTGCCGACCCGCGCGAAATTGTCTTTACCTCCGGCGCGACGGAATCCGATAACCTGGCGATTAAAGGTGCAGCCAACTTTTATCAGAAAAAAGGCAAGCACATCATCACCAGCAAAACCGAACACAAAGCCGTGCTGGACACCTGCCGTCAGCTGGAGCGCGAAGGGTTTGAAGTCACCTACCTCGCCCCGCAGCGTAACGGCATTATCGATTTAAAAGAACTGGAAGCCGCGATGCGTGATGACACCATCCTTGTTTCCATTATGCACGTGAATAACGAAATCGGCGTGGTGCAGGATATCGCTACCATCGGCGAGATGTGCCGCGCCCGCGGTATCATTTACCACGTTGACGCGACCCAGAGCGTGGGCAAACTGCCTATCGACCTGAGCCAGCTGAAAGTTGACCTGATGTCCTTCTCCGGCCACAAAATCTATGGCCCGAAAGGTATCGGCGCGCTGTACGTGCGTCGTAAACCGCGTATTCGTATCGAAGCGCAGATGCACGGCGGCGGTCACGAGCGCGGCATGCGTTCCGGTACGCTGCCTGTCCACCAGATCGTCGGTATGGGTGAAGCTTACCGTATCGCGAAAGAAGAGATGGAAAGCGAAATGGCCCGCCTGCGCGGCCTGCGTAACCGTCTGTGGGACGGCGTGAAAGATATGGAAGAGGTTTATCTCAACGGTGACCTTGAGCAGGGCGCGCCGAATATCCTCAACGTCAGCTTTAACTACGTTGAAGGCGAGTCGCTGATTATGGCGCTGAAAGACCTGGCGGTTTCCTCCGGTTCAGCCTGTACTTCCGCAAGCCTCGAGCCGTCCTACGTGCTGCGCGCGCTGGGGATGACCGACGAGCTGGCGCATAGCTCTATTCGTTTCTCTTTAGGTCGTTTTACTACCGAAGAAGAGATTGACTACACCATCAATCTGGTCCGCAACTCCATCGGCCGTCTGCGCGAACTCTCACCGCTGTGGGAAATGTTCAAGCAGGGCGTGGATCTGAACAGCATTGAATGGTCACATCACTAATTCGGCACCAATAAGGAGAATTCATCATGGCTTACAGCGAAAAAGTTATCGATCATTACGAGAATCCGCGCAACGTCGGCTCTTTCGACAATAGCGACGAAAACGTCGGCAGCGGTATGGTTGGCGCGCCGGCGTGCGGCGACGTGATGAAGTTGCAGATTAAAGTCAACAATGAAGGTATCATTGAAGACGCGCGTTTCAAGACCTACGGCTGCGGTTCCGCTATTGCTTCCAGCTCCCTGGTGACCGAATGGGTAAAAGGGAAATCGCTGGACGAAGCTCAGGCGATTAAAAACACCGATATCGCTGACGAGCTCGAGCTGCCGCCGGTCAAAATTCACTGCTCTATTCTGGCGGAAGACGCGATTAAAGCCGCGATTGCGGATTACAAAAGCAAACGTGAAGCAAAATAATTAAGAGTTGAGGTTTGTTATGTCGATTACTTTAAGCGACAGTGCAGCAGCGCGAGTCAACGCCTTTCTGGCCAACCGCGGTAAAGGGTTTGGCCTGCGCCTGGGAGTCAGAACTTCCGGCTGTTCAGGTATGGCTTATGTACTGGAGTTTGTTGACGAACCAGCGGCAGAAGACACCGTGTTTGAAGACAAAGGCGTGAAGGTCGTGATCGACGGCAAAAGTTTGCAGTTCCTCGACGGTACGCAGCTTGACTTCGTCAAAGAAGGCCTTAACGAAGGGTTTAAGTTCACCAACCCGAACGTGAAGGACGAGTGCGGCTGCGGCGAAAGCTTTAACGTGTAATCGGTTATCCCTGACCCCACCGTAGTCTCGCTGCGCGTGGGGTTTGCTTTATCTCGTTAACCCTGAGGTTGCTATGGACTATTTTACCCTCTTCGGGTTACCGGCCAGCTATACCCTTTCGTTAGAACCCCTGGCTGCCCGGTACCAGGAACTACAGCGCCAGTATCACCCCGATAAGTTCGCCAGCGGCAGCGCGGCCGAACAGCTCGCCGCGGTGCAGCAGTCCGCCACCATTAATCAGGCGTGGCAAACCCTTCGCCACCCGCTGACCCGCGCCGAATATCTCCTTTCGCTTCATGGTTTCGATCTCGCCAGCGAGCAGCACACCGTGCGCGATACCGCGTTCCTGATGGAACAGCTGGAGCTGCGCGAAGAGCTGGATGAAATAGGCAAAGCGAAGGATGAAGCGCGGCTGGAAAGCTTTATCAAGCGGGTCAAAGCGCAATTTGATACCCGGCATCAGCTGATGGTTGAACAACTGAATAACGAGACGTGGGAGGCGGCGGCGGATACCGTGCGCAAGCTGCGTTTTCTCGATAAACTGCGAAGCAGTGCGGAACAACTCGAAGAAAAACTGCTCGATTTTTAATTTTCGGAAGCAATTATGGCCTTATTACAAATTAGTGAGCCCGGACTGAGCGCCGCGCCGCACCAGCGACGTCTGGCGGCGGGTATCGACCTGGGCACCACCAATTCACTGGTGGCTACCGTGCGTAGCGGCCAGGCCGAAACTCTGCCCGACCGTCAAGGGCGCTATTTGCTGCCGTCGGTGGTGAACTATCAGGCTTCGGGTTTGACGGTGGGCTATGACGCGCGGCAAAACGCCGCTCAGGATCCGGTCAATACCATCAGCTCGGTCAAGCGCATGATGGGGCGTTCTCTGGCCGATATCGAGGCCCGCTACCCGCATCTGCCTTATCAACTGCAGGCAAGCGAAAACGGCCTGCCGATGATTCAGACGCCAGGCGGTCTGCTCAACCCGATTCGCGTTTCTGCCGATATCCTCAAGGCGCTGGCCGAGCGCGCTACCGAAGCGCTGGCGGGCGAGCTCGACGGGGTGGTGATTACCGTGCCGGCCTACTTCGATGATGCTCAGCGTCAGGGAACCAAAGACGCGGCGCGTCTGGCGGGCCTGCACGTGCTGCGTCTGCTGAACGAACCCACCGCGGCGGCGATTGCTTACGGCCTGGACTCCGGTCAGGAAGGGGTCATCGCGGTTTACGATCTCGGCGGCGGCACCTTTGATATCTCCGTGCTGCGCTTAAGCCGCGGCGTGTTTGAAGTCCTGGCTACCGGCGGCGATTCCGCACTCGGCGGCGACGATTTCGACCACCTGCTGGCCGATTATCTGCGCGAGCAGGCTGGCCTGAGCGATCGCAGCGACAACCGCCTGCAGCGCGAGCTGCTCGATGCGGCGATCGCGGCGAAAATCGCCCTCAGCGATGCCGAGACGGCGCGGGTGAATGTCGGCGGCTGGCAGGGGGAAATCACCCGCAGCCAGTTTAACGATCTGATCGCACCGCTGGTCAAACGCACTCTGCTGGCCTGCCGTCGCGCGCTGAAAGACGCCGGCGTTGAGGCGCAAGAGGTGCTGGAAGTGGTGATGGTGGGCGGCTCGACCCGCGTGCCGCTGGTGCGCGAGCGCGTCGGCGAATTCTTTGGCCGTACGCCGCTGACCTCTATCGACCCGGATAAAGTCGTCGCCATCGGCGCGGCGATTCAGGCGGATATTCTGGTGGGCAACAAGCCGGACAGCGAACTGCTGCTGCTCGATGTGATCCCGCTCTCCCTGGGGCTGGAAACCATGGGCGGTCTGGTGGAGAAGGTTATCCCGCGCAACACCACCATTCCGGTGGCGCGCGCGCAGGAGTTCACCACTTTCAAAGATGGTCAGACGGCGATGTCTATCCACGTCATGCAGGGCGAGCGCGAGCTGGTGCAGGACTGTCGCTCCCTGGCGCGTTTTGCGCTGCGCGGCATTCCGGCATTGCCGGCGGGCGGGGCGCATATTCGCGTCACCTTCCAGGTGGATGCCGACGGCCTGCTGAGCGTGACGGCGATGGAGAAATCGACCGGCGTCGAGGCCTCTATCCAGGTGAAACCGTCCTACGGTCTGACCGATGGCGAGATCGCCAGCATGATTAAAGATTCGATGAGCTACGCCGAACAGGACGTCCAGGCGCGCATGCTGGCCGAGCAAAAAGTTGAAGCCGCGCGCGTACTGGAAAGTCTGGTCAGCGCGCTGGCCGCCGATGCCGCGCTGTTAAGCGCCGCAGAGCGTCAGGCTATCGATGACGCCGCGGAGCAAGTGCGCGCCGCTGCGGCAGGCGATGATGCCGATGCAATCAAAGAAGCGATTAAAAATATCGACACACAAACCCAGGAATTCGCCGCACGTCGTATGGATCAATCGGTCCGTATCGCGCTGAAAGGCCAATCCGTGGACGAGGTTTAAAATGCCAAAAATTGTTTTTCTGCCCCACCAGGACCTGTGTCCGGATGGCGTAGTTGTGGAAGCTGAGACCGGTGAGACCATTCTTGATGCTGCGCTGCGTAGCGGTATTGAGATTGAACACGCCTGCGAAAAATCCTGTGCCTGCACCACTTGCCACTGCATCGTGCGTGAAGGCTTTGACTCGCTGGCGGAAAGTACCGAAGATGAAGACGACATGCTGGATAAGGCCTGGGGGCTTGAGCCCGACAGCCGTTTGAGCTGCCAGGCGCGGGTGACTGACGAAGATTTGGTCATCGAAATTCCGCGTTACACCATCAACCACGCACGCGAGCATTAATATGGGACTGAAATGGACCGATAGTCGCGAAATCGGCGAAGCGCTGTACGACGCCTTCCCGGATCTCGACCCGAAAACCGTTCGCTTCACCGATCTGCATCAGTGGATATGCGACCTGGAAGAGTTTGATGACGATCCAAACGCATCCAATGAAAAAATTCTTGAGGCGATTCTGCTAGTCTGGTTAGACGAAGCCGAATAATTTTCGCGTTATGATTTACCCGGTGGTTATAAGCCGGATAAATCAACGGGCGAAAGAACTTTACGGGCTGCCATACGGCGGCCCGTTTGCTAAGAAGGATAATGATAATGACCGAAGCTATGAAAATTACGCTTACCGCTCAGCCAGCCGATGCGCGCTGGGGAGAAAAAGCGTCTTACAGCATTAATAACGACGGCATCGCCCTGCACCTGAACGGCAAAGACGACCTGGGTTTGATTCAGCGCGCGGCGCGAAAAATTGACGGCATGGGCATCAAACACGTTGCGCTTGATGGCGAAGGCTGGGACACCGACCGCGCATGGGCGTTCTGGGCGGGTTATAAGGGGCCGAAAGGCAGCCGCAAAGTGGAGTGGCCGGCCCTCGACGATGCGCAGAAAAGCGAACTGGATAACCGCTTGACCATTATTGACTGGGTCCGTGACACCATTAACGCCCCGGCGGAAGAGCTGGGGCCGGAACAGCTGGCGCAGCGTGCGGTAGACCTGCTGTGCAGCGTGGCCTGCGATAACGTCTCTTATCGTATCACCAAGGGTGAAGACCTGCGCGAGCAGAGCTACCTGGGCCTGCACACGGTCGGTCGCGGCTCCGAGCGCCCGCCGGTCCTGCTGGCGCTGGACTATAACCCAACCGGCGATAAAGAAGCCCCGGTGTACGCCTGCCTGGTCGGTAAAGGCATCACCTTTGACTCCGGCGGATACAGCATCAAGCAGAGCGCCTTTATGGACTCGATGAAGTCCGACATGGGCGGCGCGGCAACGGTGACCGGCGCGCTGGCGTTTGCCATCACTCGCGGCCTCAATAAGCGCGTGAAGCTGTATCTGTGCTGCGCCGATAACCTGATTAGCGGCAACGCCTTTAAACTTGGCGATATTATTCACTATCGCAACGGTAAAACCGTGGAAATCATGAATACCGATGCGGAAGGTCGCCTGGTGCTGGCTGACGGCCTGATCGATGCTTCTGCGCAAAAGCCTGAGCTGATTATCGATGCCGCCACGCTGACCGGCGCCGCGAAAACCGCGCTGGGTAATGATTATCACGCGCTGTTCAGCTTTGACGATGGTCTGGCGAATCGCCTGCTGGCGAGCGCGCAGGCTGAAAACGAGGCCTTCTGGCGTCTGCCGCTGGCTGAGTTCCACCGCGGCCAGTTGCCGTCGAACTTCGCCGAGCTGAACAATACCGGCAGCGCGGCCTATCCTGCGGGCGCCAGCACCGCAGCGGGCTTCCTGTCCCACTTCGTGGAGAACTATCACCAGGGCTGGCTGCATATCGACTGTTCGGCGACCTACCGTAAATCTGCCGTTGAGCAGTGGTCGGCGGGCGCGACCGGCCTCGGCGTGCGCACCATTGCCAACCTGCTGACGGCAGAGTAATGGATTTTGCCGGGTGGCGCTGCGCTTACCCGACCGACAAAACTCGTGGGCCCGTGCGAGCGCAGCGCCGCCGGGCGATTTTGAAGTAGCGAAACTATGTCCGAAACTAAAAATGAGCTAGAAACCCTGCTGGAGAAGGCGGCGACCGAGCCAGGCCACCGTCCGGCGTTTTTCCGTACTTTGCTCGAAGCCACCGTTTGGGTGCCGGGAGCCGCCGCTCAGGGCGAGCAGGTTGTGGAAGATAGCGTACTGGACCTGCTGCACTGGGAAAAAGATGATGGCACATCGGTTATTCCTTTTTTCACCTCGCTGGAAGCGCTGCAGCAGGCCGTTGAGGACGAACAGTCTTTCGTGGTGATGCCGGTGCGCACGCTGTTCGCGATGACCCTGGGCGAAACGCTCTATCTCAATGCCAAACTCCCTACTGGCAAAGAGTTTGCGCCGCGAGAAATTAGCCATCTGCTGGGGGAAGAGGGCAGCCCGCTCAGTACCCAGACCGTGCTTGAGGGCGGCGAGTCGCTGCTGCTGTCTGAGGTTGCCGAACCGCCCGCGCAGATGGTGGACTCGCTGACCACGCTGTTCAAGACGCTGAAAACGGTGAAGCGCGCGTTTTTATGCTCTATTAAAGACAGCGCCGATGCCCCGGCCAACCTGCTGATTGGTATTGAAGCGGAAGGCGATATTGAGGCGGTGATTCAGGCCACCGGCAGCGTTGCGACCGATACGCTTCCCGGCGACGAGCCGATTGATATCTGCCAGGTGGTGGAGGGTGAAAAGGGGATTAGCCACTTTATGATTGCCCACATTACGCCGTTCTATGAAAAACGCTGGGGCAGCTTCCTGCGTGACTTTAAGCACAATCGCATTATCTAACCGAACGGGGGCTTACGCCCCCGTTGCTTTGTCTACTGCGCCGGTTCAATCGGCAAATCCGTCCGCGCGCCCCATTCGCTCCATGAGCCGTCATACAGGCTGACGCCGTTAACGCCCAGCGTGGTTAGCGCCAGCACCACGACCGCCGCCGTCACGCCGGATCCGCAGCTGGCAATAATCGGCTGCTCAAAGTCGACGCCCTGGCGAGCGAAAATCTCGTTCAGTTCATCGGTGGTTTTGAGTTCGCCGTTAATCACCAGTTCGCTCCAGGGGACGTTTAGCGCGCCGGGAATATGCCCGCTGCGCAAACCCGGGCGCGGCTCGGCCACCTGACCATTAAAACGCCCGGCCGGGCGAGCATCGACGATCTGCGCCGATCCTTCATGGCTGACCAGCAGCACATCGGTCAGACGCTTGATCGCCTGCGGATCGAGACGAGCGTCAAAATCACCTTCCGGCAGTTCAGGGAGGCCCTGCTCCAGCGGCAGCTCATCGCGACGCCAGCCTTCGAGGCCGCCGGCAACAATAGACACTTTTTCAACGCCGAAGGTGCGCAGCATCCACCAGGCGCGCGGCGCGGAGAAGAGATTGCCTTCATCGTATACCACCAGATGCTTATCGCTGCTGACGCCCAGTTCGCGCATGGCGACGGCAAACGCCTCCGCGCGCGGCATCATGTGCGGCAGCGGGCTGGTATGGTCGGAGAGGGCTTCGATATCGAAAAAAACGGCGCCGGGAATATGGCCCGCCTGATACTCAGCGTTAAGATCGCGCTGTTCCTGTCCCGGCGGAGCCATACGGGCGTCAATAATCTGGATTTCCGGGTCATCAATATGTTCCGCCAGCCAGTCGGCAGCGACAAAAAACGAGGTAGACATCGGCGTCTCCTTTTTTATTGTTCAAGAGTGAATTGTCGACGTTTTCCGGGAGAGTGACAAGTTATGGATCCCAGAGTGGCGACCGTATCACGGATGATTCACTCTCGGGAGTTTGATTCTATTCTCGTCGCTGTTGGTAATGATATTGTTAACGCATAATAATGTGTTCACTTAATGTATCCGGCCTGCGGGCCGAGGGGTTAGAAGGATGAAACCATTTCGTTTGGCGGCACTATCTCTGGCGCTGCTCACCGCGCTATCGTTGACCGGCTGCGACGACAGCGGCAAACCGCAGGCAGCTACGCCCGCGGCGTCTGCGGCGACGGATAAAGCTAGCGCGAAGCCGGATGCCAGCCAGCTGGCGGCGCTGGCGGAAAAAAGCAAAGGCAAAGCGCTAACGCTGCTGGATGCCTCGGAAGTACAGCTCGACGGCGCGTCGACGATGGTGCTGACCTTCTCAATCCCTCTGCAGCCGGACCAGGATTTCTCCCGTAGCGTACATCTGGTCGATAAAAAAAGCGGCAAAGTTGATGGGGCCTGGGAGCTGGCGCCTAACCTGAAAGAGCTGCGGCTTCGCCATCTTGAGCCAAAACGCGAGCTGATTGTATCGGTAGATCCAACCCTGGCGGCGCTGAATAAAGCGACCTTTGACAGCAGCTTTGAAAAAACCATTACCACCCGCGATATTGCCCCGAGCATCGGCTTTGCCAGCCGCGGCTCGCTGCTGCCGGGGAAAGTAGTGGCCGGATTGCCGGTGATGGCGCTGAATGTCGATAACGTCGACGTCAATTTTTTCCGTATTAAACCGGAATCACTTTCGGCCTTCGTCAGCCAATGGGAATACCGTAATTCATTGAGCAATTGGGAGTCGGACGAGCTGCTGAAGATGGCCGATCTGGTCTATACCGGCCGTTTTGACCTCAACCCCGCGCGTAATACGCGTGAAAAACTGCTGCTGCCGCTGGCGGATATCAAACCGCTGCAGGAGCCGGGCGTGTATATCGCGGTGATGAACCAGGCGGGCCGCTACAGCTACAGCAACGCCGCGACGCTGTTCACCCTCAGCGATATCGGCGTATCCGCGCACCGTTACCACAACCGGCTGGATGTCTTTACCCAAAGTCTGGACAACGGCGCGGCGCAGTCCGATATCGATGTTCAGCTCTTGAACGCCAAAGGGCAGACGCTGGCGCAGGCGAAGAGCGACGGCCAGGGCCATGTGACGCTGCAAACGGACAAAGAAGCGGCGCTGCTGCTGGCGCGTAAGGACGGGCAAACCACCCTGCTGGATCTCAAACTCCCGGCGCTGGACCTGGCTGAATTTTCCATTGCCGGCGCGCCGGGGTTCAGCAAGCAGCTATTTATGTTTGGTCCGCGGGATCTCTATCGTCCGGGCGAAACGGTGATCCTCAATGCTTTACTGCGCGATAGCGACGGTAAACCGCTCCCCGAGCAGCCGGTGAAGCTGGAAGTGGTGCAGCCGAACGGCCAGGTCATTCGTTCGACGGTCAGCAAACCGGTTAACGGCCTGTACCAGTTTACTTATCCCCTTGATAGCGGCGCGGCGACCGGGATGTGGCACATTCGCGCCAGCACCGGCGACAACCAGCCGCGCGAGTGGGATTTTCACGTCGAAGATTTTATGCCTGAGCGTATGGCGCTAAATCTCACGCCGCAAAATGCGCCCGTCTCTCCGGCTGCGGATGTTAGCTTTGCGGTGACCGGTGCTTATCTGTACGGCGCGCCGGCCAGCGGCAACTCGCTGCAGGGCAAACTGTTCCTGCGTCCGCTGCGCGACGCCGTGCCCGCGCTGCCGGGCTTCCAGTTTGGCGACATTGCCGAAGAGAACCTTTCCCGCAGCCTGGATGAAGTACAGACCACGCTGGACGATCGGGGCCATGCGGAAGTCACCGCCGCCAGCCAGTGGCAGGAGAGCCGCTCTCCGCTGCAGGTGATCCTGCAGGCCAGCCTGCTGGAGTCCGGCGGACGTCCGGTCACGCGCACCGTCAGACAGCCAATCTGGCCTGCCGATACGCTACCGGGTATCCGGCCAGAATTTGCCCTGAAAGAGGTTTATGACTATCGCACCGACAGCACCGTCAAGCAGCCGGTGGTGGATGAAAACGGCGCCGCCGCGTTTGAGATTGTGTATGCCGATGCGAAAGGTGAGAAGAAGGCGGTCTCCGGGCTACAGGTGCGGTTAATTCGCGAACGCCGCGACTACTACTGGAACTGGTCCGATAGCGAAGGCTGGCAGTCGCAGTTCGATCAAAAAGATCTTCAGGAAGGCGAGGAGTCGCTGGATATTTCAGCCGGACAAACGGCGAAAGTGAGCTTCCCGGTCGAGTGGGGTTCTTATCGCCTGGAAGTCAAAGGGCCAGATGATGTGGTCAGCAGCGTGCGCTTCTGGGCCGGATACAGCTGGCAGGATAACAGCGACGGCCAGGGGGCGGCGCGTCCGGACCGCGTCACCATGAAGCTGGATAAACCGGCCTATAAACCGGGCGATACCATCAAGCTGCATATCGCCGCGCCGGCAGCCGGTAAAGGCTATGCGCTGGTGGAATCAAGCGAAGGGCCGCTGTGGTGGCAGGAGATTGACGTCCCGGCGGAAGGGATGGACTTATCGATCCCGGTGGATAAAGCGTGGAATCGTCACGACCTGTACCTCAGCGCGCTGGTTATTCGTCCGGGGGATAAATCCCGCTCCGCGACGCCAAAACGGGCGGTGGGCCTGCTGCACCTGCCGCTCGGCGACGAAAATCGTCGTCTGAATATGGCGCTGGAGGCGCCGGCTAAAATGCGCCCGAACCAGCCGCTGACGGTGAAGGTTAAGGCCAGCGTCAAAGAAGGCGAGATGCCGAAACAGGTTAACGTGCTGCTCTCCGCCGTGGATAGCGGGGTACTGAATATTACCGACTACGCGACGCCGGACCCGTGGAACGCTTTCTTCGGCCAGAAACGCTACGGGGCCGATATTTACGATATCTATGGTCAGGTGATTGAAGGGCAGGGGAGACTCGCCAGCCTGCGCTTCGGCGGCGACGGTGATGAACTTAAGCGCGGCGGCAAACCGCCGGTTAACCACGTGACGATTATCGCCCAGCAGGCGCAGCCGGTGGTGCTGGATGAGAAAGGCGAAGGGACGGTGACTCTGCCGATTGGCGACTTTAACGGCGAACTGCGGGTGATGGCCCAGGCGTGGACCGCTGACGATTTTGGCAGCAGCGAAGGGAAAACGATCGTGGCTGCGCCGGTCATTGCCGAGCTGAACATGCCGCGCTTCCTCGCCAGCGGGGATACCACGCGGCTGGCGCTGGATCTCAGTAACCTGACCGATAAGCCGCAAACCCTCAACGTTGCGCTGGCCGCCAGCGGTCTGCTGCAGCTTGAAGGGGGAGAAATACCGTCGGTGCAGCTGGCGCCCGGCGCGCGCAGCACCCTGTTTGTACCCGTCCGCGCGCATGAAGGTTTCGGCGATGGTCAGGTGAATGCCATCATCAGCGGCGTGAACCTGCCAGGTGAAACGTTCACGCCAATGCAAAAACAGTGGAAGCTCGGCGTGCGTCCGGCTTTCCCGGCGCAAACTGTCAATTCGGGCGCCGTCCTGCAACCAGGCGAAAGCTGGCAGGCTCCGGCGGCGCAAAGCGAGGGCTTCTCGCCGGCGACGCTGCAGGGACAGCTGGTGTTCAGCGGCAAGCCGCCGCTGAACCTGGCGCGCTATATTCGCGACCTGAAAGCCTATCCCTATGGTTGCCTGGAGCAGACCACCAGCGGGCTGTTCCCGTCGCTCTATACCAACGCCGTCCAGCTTAAAGCGTTGGGTATCAGCGGCGATAGCGATGAAAAACGACGCGCGGCGGTGGATATCGGCATTTCTCGCCTGCTGCAGATGCAGCGCGATGATGGCGGTTTCGCCCTGTGGGATAAAGAGGGTCCGGAGGAGTACTGGCTAACGGCCTACGCGATGGACTTCCTCGTCCGGGCGGGCGAGCAGGGCTACAGTGTCCCGACTAACGCCGTCAACAGCGGTAACCAGCGTCTGCTGCGTTATTTACAGGAGCCGGGGCTGATGACCGTCCGCTATAGCGATGATGCCCAGGCCAGCCGCTTTGCCGCTCAGGCCTATGCCGCGCTGGTGCTGGCCCGGCAGCAGAAAGCACCGCTCGGCGCGCTGCGCGAGATCTGGAGTCGTCACGACCAGGCGCGTTCCGGTCTGCCGCTGCTGCAGTTGGGCGTAGCGTTGAAATTGATGGGCGATGCGCCGCGCGGCGACGAGGCCCTGAAGCTGGCGATGGCCACGCCGCGCCAGGATGCGAAACGCTGGCTCGGCGATTACGGCAGCGAGCTGCGCGACGATGCGCTGAAGCTGGCGCTGCTGGAGGAGAATAAACTGCTGCCGGAAGCGCAAAATACGCTGCTCAGCAATCTGGCGGAAGAGGCATACGGCCAGCGCTGGCTTTCGACGCAGGAGAGTAATGCTCTGTTCCTGGCCGGGCGTACGTTGCAGGACCGTCCCGGCAGCTGGCAGGCGCAAACCTCCGTGCAGGCCGAACCGCTCTCCGGCGATAAAGCGCAAACCCGCAACCTGACCGGCGACCAGCTGGCGGCGCTGCAGGTCACCAACACCGGCCAGCAGGCGCTGTGGCTTCGCCTCGACAGCAGCGGATATCCGCAGAGCGCTCCGCAGCCGGGAGGCAACGTGCTGGGAATCGAGCGGCAAATTTTCGATACCCAGGGCCAGCAGAAATCGCTCGCTTCGCTGCGCAGCGGCGAACTGGTGCTGGTGAAGCTGGAAGTCACGGCCAAACGCAACGTGCCGGACGCGCTGGTAGTGGATTTACTCCCGGCGGGGCTGGAGCTGGAAAACCAGAATCTGGCTAACAGCAGCGCCAGCCTGCAGGAAAATGGCGAAGCGGTGCAGAATCTGCTTAACCAGATGCAGCAGGCGGATATCCAGCACATTGAGTTTCGCGACGATCGCTTCGTCGCCGCGGTGGCTATCAATGAAGGCCAGCCGGTGACGCTGGTTTATCTGGCGCGCGCGGTGACGCCGGGCACTTATCAGGTACCGCAGCCGCAGGTCGAGTCAATGTACGTGCCGCAGTGGCGGGCAACCGGCGCGGCCAGCGGACCGCTAACCGTTGCGCCCTAAATGCGGGTATTGAAGCGTATAAAACGCCGCTGGCGCGGGCTGGCGGCGTTTATTTTTTTGCTGTGGCTATTGCTGCTGGCGGCCGATCGGCTATGGCCGCTGCCGCTGCATGAGGTTACGCCTGCCAGAGTGGTGGTGGCGGAAGACGGCACGCCGCTGTGGCGCTTTGCCGATGCGCAGGGCGTCTGGCGCTATCCGGTGACGCTGGCCGACGTTTCGCCGCGCTATTTACAGGCGCTGATCCACTATGAAGATCGCTGGTTCTGGGATCATCCCGGCGTCAATCCGCTCTCGATCGCTCGCGCCGCCTGGCAGGATCTCACTTCCGGCAGAGTGATCTCCGGGGGCAGCACCCTCACCATGCAGGTGGCGCGCCTGCTCGATCCTCATCCCCGCACCTTTGGCGGCAAGCTGCGGCAGCTATGGCGAGCGCTGCAGCTGGAGTGGCATCTGTCAAAAAGCGAGATCCTCACGCTCTACCTCAACCGCGCGCCGTTCGGCGGTACGCTGCAGGGGATCGGCGCGGCCAGCTGGGCCTATCTGGGTAAACCCCCCGCGCAGCTAAGCTACGGCGAAGCGGCGCTGCTGGCGGTATTGCCGCAGGCGCCGAGCCGCTTACGTCCGGACCGCTGGCCCGAGCGGGCGCAGGCGGCGCGCGATAAAGTCCTGCTGCGAATGGAAAGCCAGGGCGTGTGGCCGTCGCAGCCGGTGGGAGAAGCTCTCGAAGAGCCCGTCTGGCTGTTTCCGCGGCAGATGCCGCAGCTGGCGCCGCTTTTTGCCCGCCGCGCGCTGGCGAGCAGTCGCGCAGAGAAGGTGGTCACGACGCTGGATGCCGGGCTACAGCGGCAGCTGGAAGATCTGGCGCTGAACTGGAAATCGCGCCTGCCGCCGCGCAGTTCTTTAGCGATGATCGTGGTCGACCATACCAATATGAAGGTGCGCGGCTGGGTAGGATCGGTGGATATTGGCGATGATAGCCGCTTTGGTCATATTGATATGGTCTCGGCGATCCGCTCCCCCGGCTCGGTACTGAAGCCGTTTGTCTATGGTATGGCGCTGGATGAGGGGCTGATCCATCCGGCCTCATTACTGCAGGACGTGCCGCGACGCTTTAGCGACTACCGACCGGGCAACTTTGACAGCGGGTTTCACGGGCCGGTGAGCGCCAGCGACGCGCTGGTTCGCTCGCTGAACCTTCCGGCAGTGCAGGTGCTGGAGGCCTACGGACCGAAGCGTTTTGCCGCCAGGCTACGCAATGCCGGATTGCCGCTGATGCTGCCCGCTGGCGCGGAGCCGAATTTATCGCTGATCCTCGGCGGCGCCGGCGCGCGTCTGGCGGATATCGTGGCGGCGTACAGCGCGTTCGCCCGCCACGGCAAGGCGGGACAATTGCGCATCACGCCGGACTCGCCGCTGGTTGAGAGGCCGCTGCTGTCGCCGGGGGCCGCGTGGATCGTGCGGCGCATACTGGCCGGCGAAGCGCAGCCGGTGCCCGATGCGTCGCTGGTGAAGGTGGTGCCGCTGGCGTGGAAAACCGGCACCAGCTACGGCTATCGCGACGCCTGGGCGATCGGCGTGAATGCCCGCTATCTGATTGGTATCTGGACCGGACGGCCCGACGGCACGCCGGTCGTCGGACAGTTTGGCTTCGTCAGCGCGGTGCCGCTGCTGAATCAGGTCAATAATCTGCTGCTGGCGCGACCGGCTATGAGCCGCGGCGGATTACCGGCCGATCCTCGCCCGTCGTCGGTCAGCGCCGGGACCGTGTGCTGGCCCGGCGGGCAGAATTTAGCGGCGGGCGACGCGAACTGCCGCCGACGGCTGGCAACCTGGCTGCTCGACGAGAGCCAGCCGCCGACCCTGCTGCTGCCTGGTCAGGAGGGGATTCGCGGGATTCGTTTTCCGGTATGGCTGAATGAGAAAGGGGAGCGGGTGGCGGCAGATTGCCCAGGCGCGGTGGCGAAAAGCCTCGACGTCTGGCCGCTGCCGCTTGAACCCTGGCTGCCCGCGGGCGAACGGCGTCGCGCCAGGTTGCCGGCGGTTTCGGCGGACTGCCCGCCGGTGCAAACCGTCGATGCCGCCCCGCTGGTGCTATCCGGCATCCGTGAAGGCGCGGTGGTTAAACGTCTGCCCGGCGAGCTGAAGGTGATGCTGCCGCTGCAAACGACCGGCGGGGAAGGGCGGCGCTGGTGGTTTCTGAACGGCGAACCGCTGACCGCGGAAGGCGCCAGCGCCATCCTTAACCTTGAGCGCCCCGATAGTTATCAGCTAGTGGTGATGGATGAGGCGGGGCAGATTGTTGCCGCTAACTTCACCGTGCAATAAACAGAACTTGCCTGAATTAGCCGGATTTGTTGTTTAAGGTCGCTTTTTTTTAAAAAAATGTTACCTAAACACATAGGCAACCGCCTTAGATGATGATTATAATTCGCGCCGTATTTATCGGTCTCATCTGCGAAACAGAACAACATATATAAAGAGGTTATCATGGCTATTGAACGTACTTTTTCCATCATCAAACCAAACGCGGTGGCAAAAAACGTTATTGGCGGCATCTTTTCTCGCTTTGAAGCTGCAGGGTTCAAAATTGTTGGCACCAAAATGCTGCATCTGACCGTTGAGCAGGCTCGCGGCTTCTATGCTGAGCACGAAGGTCGCCCGTTCTTTGACGGTCTGGTTGAATTTATGACTTCCGGTCCGATCGTGGTTTCCGTGCTGGAAGGCGAAAATGCGGTTCAGCGTCATCGTGACCTGCTGGGCGCAACCAACCCGGCGAACGCGCTGGCGGGTACCCTGCGCGCAGACTACGCTGACAGCTTCACCGAGAACGGCACCCACGGTTCCGATTCTGTTGAATCCGCCGCGCGCGAAATCGCGTTTTTCTTTGCTGAAGGCGAGGTTTGTCCGCGCACCCGCTAATCTTCGTCGGCTTTTCGACCGTCGCGGTATTGGCTGCGCGCGTTCACCCGGTCACATAGTTATCTATGCTCCCGGGGCTTCACTTGCTTGCCGCCTTGCGACAATCGAAAATCCTTATAGGATCTGCCAGGCAGTTACAGATTTTTTCATCATTGCAGCGTGCAAACGTGGTATTGATGAGCCAGAATTTGTAGAATACAGCGCCCCGGATGAGCAGTCGCTCCCGGGGCGTTTCTTTTTTCAACCCTCCAGGGGCCATAACGTGTAATAACGAGGCCGGAATCAATTATGTCTGAACAAATAGTCACGCCTGATAGCGCCGCTCTGACGGTGCCGAACAAAGATGCCAAAATCAACCTGCTGGATTTGAACCGTCAGCAGCTGCGCGAGTTTTTCAAAAACATGGGCGAAAAGCCTTTTCGCGCCGATCAGGTGATGAAATGGATGTATCACTACTGCTGCGATAACTTTGATGAGATGACCGACATCAACAAGGTTCTGCGCGGAAAATTAAAGGAAGTCGCGGAGATCCGCGCGCCGGAAGTCGTGGAAGAGCAGCGCTCGAGCGACGGCACCATCAAGTGGGCGATTGCCGTTGGCGATCAGCGCGTCGAAACCGTGTACATCCCGGAAGACGATCGCGCCACCCTGTGCGTTTCTTCCCAGGTGGGCTGCGCGCTGGAGTGTAAATTCTGTTCTACGGCCCAGCAGGGTTTTAACCGCAACCTGCGGGTTTCGGAAATTATCGGCCAGGTCTGGCGCGCGGCGAAAATCGTCGGCGCGGTGAAGACCACCGGCGTACGTCCGATTACCAACGTAGTGATGATGGGGATGGGCGAGCCGCTGCTGAACCTGACTAACGTGGTTCCGGCCATGGAAATCATGCTTGACGACTTCGGCTTTGGTCTTTCTAAGCGTCGCGTCACGCTCTCCACCTCCGGCGTGGTGCCAGCGCTTGATAAGCTTGGCGATATGATTGACGTCGCGCTGGCCATCTCTCTGCACGCGCCGAACGATACCATTCGCGACGAAATCGTGCCGATCAACAAGAAATACAACATCGAGACCTTCCTGAACTCGGTGCGCGGCTATATTTCGAAGTCCAACGCCAACCAGGGCCGCGTCACTATCGAATACGTCATGCTGGATCACGTCAACGACGGCACCGAGCATGCGCATGAGCTGGCCGCGCTGCTGAAAGATACGCCGTGCAAGATCAACCTGATCCCATGGAACCCCTTCCCTGGCGCGCCGTATGGCCGTAGCTCCAACAGCCGTATCGACCGTTTCTCCAAGGTGTTAATGGAGTATGGTTTCACCACGATCGTGCGTAAAACCCGCGGCGACGATATCGACGCCGCCTGCGGTCAGCTGGCCGGCGACGTTATCGACCGTACCAAGCGTACGCTGCGTAAACGTATGCAGGGCGAAGCGATCGACGTGAAGGCGGTCTGATCATAAATGATGCAGCGCACAGCCTGGGCGGTGCGTTGCATATTTGTGGAATAGCCGGGCGAAATACGCTGTTGTGGTTAATAATTACGGTGCGTTTTTGTCGACTTTGAGGCAGTATGTAGCGGTACAACAACCGCTTAGCATTCAATTTTGATAAGTCTCTGTGATACCAGGTCATACGGACTTATACTGTTTGTCTGACGTTGAGCAGATGTCTCGCGGCGCGGGGTAACCGGCGCTGAATTTTAAATTTCACGTACCAGTAGTTGTAGCGAATGAATACTGAAGCCACTCAAGACCATCAAGAAGCAAACACTACGGGCGCGCGTCTGCGTAATGCCCGCGAACAACTCGGGCTCAGCCAGCAGGCGGTGGCTGAACGCTTATGCCTGAAGGTTTCCACGGTTCGTGATATTGAAGACGATAAGGCACCCGCCGATCTTGCTTCAACCTTCCTGCGCGGCTATATCCGCTCTTATGCTCGCCTTGTGCACATTCCAGAAGAAGAGCTGCTGCCGATGATGGCCAAGCAGGCTCCGATTCGGGCGGCGAAAGTTGCCCCCATGCAGACCTTCTCGCTGGGTAAACGTCGCAAAAAGCGCGACGGTTGGCTGATGAGCTTTACCTGGCTGGTGCTGTTCGTGGTGATCGGCCTCAGCGGCGCCTGGTGGTGGCAGGACCACAAAGCGCAGCAGGATGAGATCTCCACGATGGCCGATCAATCCTCCGCCGAACTGAATTCTGGCGATAACAACAGCCAAAGCATCCCGCTGGATAATCAATCGGCGAATTCCGCACCGGATACCGCTGCCAATAGCGCGCCTGTCGAGACCTCTCCGGCGCCGACTCCAGCACCGGCCCCGGCTCCGGTCGAGAATAACGCCGTGGTCGCGCCTTCGCAGGCAAACGTTGATACGGCGGCAACTTCGCCGTTACCGACCGATCAGGCAAACGTGACCGCTGCGGCGGCCTCCGCGCAGGATCTGGTGCTGAACTTCACCGCCGACTGCTGGCTGGAAGTGAGCGATGCGACCGGTAAAAAGCTGTTCAGCGGTTTGCAGCGTAAAGGCGGTAACCTCAACCTGAGCGGCCAGGCACCTTATAAACTGAAAATCGGCGCCCCGGCAGCGGTACAGATTCAGTATTTGGGTAAACCTGTCGATTTAAGTCGTTTTATCAGAACTAACCAGGTTGCACGTCTGACCCTTAATGCCGAACAATCACCGGCGCAGTAACAGACGGGTAACGCGGGAGATTTTTCATGCATAACCAGGCTCCGATTCAACGTAGAAAATCAAAACGAATTTACGTTGGGAATGTGCCGATTGGCGATGGCGCCCCCATCGCCGTACAGTCGATGACAAACACGCGCACCACCGATGTGGCGGCGACGGTAAATCAAATTAAAGCCCTCGAGCGCGTTGGCGCGGATATCGTGCGCGTTTCGGTGCCGACGATGGATGCGGCGGAAGCGTTCAAACTTATCAAACAGCAGGTTAACGTCCCGCTGGTTGCCGATATCCACTTCGATTACCGCATTGCGCTGAAGGTAGCGGAATACGGCGTTGATTGCCTGCGTATTAACCCGGGCAATATCGGCAACGAAGAGCGTATCCGCATGGTGGTGGACTGCGCTCGCGATAAAAATATTCCTATCCGTATCGGGGTAAACGCCGGTTCTCTGGAAAAAGATCTCCAGGAAAAATACGGCGAACCGACCCCGCAGGCGCTGCTGGAATCGGCAATGCGCCATGTCGATCATCTCGATCGTCTCAACTTCGATCAGTTTAAAGTCAGCGTAAAAGCCTCCGATGTGTTCCTCGCGGTTGAATCCTATCGCCTGTTGGCGAAACAGATCGATCAGCCTCTGCACCTCGGGATCACCGAAGCGGGCGGCGCGCGCAGCGGCGCGGTGAAGTCCGCGATCGGCCTCGGCCTGCTGCTGTCTGAAGGGATCGGCGATACGCTGCGCGTCTCTCTGGCGGCGGATCCCGTTGAAGAGATCAAAGTGGGCTTCGATATTCTCAAGTCGCTGCGTATTCGCTCTCGCGGGATCAACTTTATTGCCTGCCCGACCTGTTCACGTCAGGAGTTTGACGTTATCGGTACCGTTAACGCGCTGGAGCAGCGCCTGGAAGATATCATTACGCCGATGGATATTTCGATCATTGGCTGCGTGGTAAACGGTCCCGGCGAGGCGCTGGTTTCCACCCTCGGCGTAACCGGCGGCAATAAGAAAAGCGGCCTGTACGAAGACGGCGTACGTAAAGACAGGCTGGATAACGACGATATGATCGATCAGCTGGAAGCGCGTATTCGCGCTAAAGCATCGATGCTGGATGAGGCGCGTCGTATCGATATCCAGCAGGTTGAAGCGAAATAACGTGTTGGGAAGCGATACGCTTCCCGTGTATGATTGAACCTGCGGGCGCGAGGCGCCGGGGTTCATTTTTGTATATATAAAGAGAATAAACGTGGCAAAGAACATTCAAGCCATCCGTGGCATGAACGATTATCTGCCGGGCGAAACCGCTCTCTGGCAGCGCATTGAAGGCTCACTGAAGCAGGTGCTTGGTAGCTACGGTTACAGCGAAATCCGTTTGCCGATTGTAGAGCAGACCCCGTTATTCAAACGCGCTATCGGCGAAGTGACCGACGTGGTTGAAAAAGAGATGTACACCTTTGAGGACCGTAACGGCGATAGCCTGACTCTGCGTCCGGAAGGCACGGCTGGCTGCGTACGCGCCGGTATCGAACATGGTCTCCTGTACAATCAAGAACAGCGCCTGTGGTACATTGGGCCGATGTTCCGCCACGAACGTCCGCAAAAAGGCCGCTACCGTCAGTTCCACCAGATTGGCGCCGAAGCGTTTGGCCTGCAGGGGCCGGATATCGATGCCGAGCTGATTATGCTGACCGCCCGCTGGTGGCGCGAGCTGGGCATCTCCGGCCACGTTGCGCTGGAGCTGAACTCTATCGGTTCGCTGGAGGCTCGCGCTAACTATCGCGACGCGCTGGTGGCCTATCTTGAGCAGTTTAAAGATAAGCTGGACGAAGACTGCAAACGCCGCATGTACACCAACCCGCTGCGCGTGCTGGATTCTAAAAACCCGGACGTCCAGGCGCTGCTGAACGACGCCCCGACGCTGGGCGACTATCTTGATGAAGAGTCCAAAACGCATTTTGCCGGGCTGTGCGCGCTGCTGGATGATGCCGGTATTCGCTATACCGTGAATCAGCGTCTGGTACGCGGTCTCGACTACTACAACCGCACCGTGTTTGAGTGGGTCACCACCAGCCTCGGTTCCCAGGGCACCGTCTGCGCCGGAGGCCGTTACGATGGTCTGGTTGAGCAGCTTGGCGGTCGCGCTACCCCTGGCGTCGGCTTTGCGATGGGGCTGGAACGTCTTGTTTTACTGGTTCAGGCAGTGAATCCGGAATTTAAAGCCGATCCTGTTGTCGATATATACCTGGTAGCCTCCGGAACTGACACCCAGTCCGCAGCAATGCGTCTGGCTGAACAGGTACGCGATGCGTTACCCGGCGTTAAGCTGATGACCAACCACGGCGGCGGCAACTTTAAGAAGCAGTTTGCGCGCGCTGATAAATGGGGCGCTCGCGTTGCGCTGGTGCTGGGCGAATCAGAAATCGCCGACGGAAACGTGGTAGTGAAAGATTTACGCTCAGGTGAGCAAACTACCGTAACGCAGGATAGCGTTGCTGCGCATTTGCGCACACTTCTGGGTTAATCTCCCGGGAATCATTAGTCAGGAGAAGGACTGCGTGGAACTTTACAATAACGAAAACGATCAGGTCGATGCGTTAAAGCGTTTCTTTGCTGAAAATGGCAAGGCGCTGGCCGTCGGGGTGATTTTGGGCGTTGGCGCGCTGGTTGGCTGGCGCTACTGGACCTCCCATCAGCTGGACACCGCCAGGGGCTCGTCTCTGGCATATGAAAATGCGATTTCCGCGCTCAAATCGGATAAACCCGAAGCGCTGAACGCGGCGCAGAAATTTGCCGCCGACAGCAAAAACACCTATGGTGCGTTTGCGTCTCTTGAGCTGGCGCAGCAGTTTGTCGATAAAAACGACCTGCAGAACGCTGAAAAGCAGCTTCAGCAGGGGCTGGCAGCCGCTTCTGATGATAACCTGAAATCGGTTATCAATATGCGTCTTGCTCGCGTACAGCTGCAGCTTAAGCAGCCTGATGCCGCGCTGAAAACCCTGGATGCCGTGAAAGGCGAAGGCTGGACCGCGATTGTCGCCGACCTGCGCGGCGAGATCCTGCTGAGCAAAGGCGATAAGCAAGGGGCGAAAGCGGCATGGGAAGCGGGCGCGAAAAGCGATGCTTCACCGGCGCTCAGCGAAATGATGCGTATGAAAATAAATAATTTGTCCATCTGAGAGGGACTCGATGCAATTGCGTAAATTACTTTTGCCAGGGCTGCTTTCCGTTACCTTATTGAGCGGTTGTTCGCTGTTTAACAGCGAAGAAGATGTGGTGAAAATGTCGCCACTGCCGACGGTGGAAAACCAGTTTACGCCGTCCACGTCCTGGAGCACCTCCGTTGGCGGCGGTATTGGCGAATTCTACTCTAACCTGCACCCGGCGTTTGCTGATGGCGTTGTGTATGCCGCCGATCGTAAAGGCACCGTTAAAGCCCTGAATTCAGGCGACGGCAAAGAGGTGTGGTCGGTTAACCTGGCCGAGAAAGACGGCTGGTTCTCCCGCGCGCCTGCGCTGCTCTCCGGCGGCGTGACCGTCTCCGGCGGCCATGTTTATATCGGTAGCGAAAAAGCGAAAGTTTACGCGCTGAACACCAGCGACGGTACCGTTGCATGGGAAGCGAGCGTGGCGGGTGAAGCGATTTCCCGTCCGGTCGTCAGCGACGGTATGGTGCTGATTCATACTACTAACGGTCAGCTGCAGGCGCTGAACGAAGCTGACGGCGCGGTGAAATGGACCGTTAACCTGGATATGCCAGCGCTCTCTCTGCGCGGCGAATCCGCTCCGGCTACCGCGTACGGCGCAGCGATTGTGGGCGGCGATAACGGTCGCGTCAGCGCGGTGCTGATGCAGCAGGGCCAGATGATTTGGCAACAGCGTATCTCTACCGCCACCGGTCCGACTGAAATCGACCGTCTTAACGACGTCGACACGACGCCGGTTATCGTGAACGGCGTGATTTATGCGCTGGCCTATAACGGCAACCTGACGGCGCTGGATCTGCGCAGCGGCCAGATTATGTGGAAACGCGAGCTGGGTTCAGTGAACGATTTCATCGTCGACGGCAACCGTATATACCTGGTTGATCAAAACGACCGTCTGCTGGCGCTTACTACCGACGGCGGCGTGACGCTGTGGACGCAAAGCGATCTGCTGCACCGTCTGCTGACGGCGCCTGTGCTGTATAATGGCAACCTGGTGGTTGGCGATAGCGAAGGCTATATGCACTGGGTCAACCCGGAAGATGGTCACTTTGTGGCTCAGCAAAAGGTAGACAGCTCAGGCTTCCTGACCGATCCGGTTGTGGCTGACGGCAAGCTGCTGATTCAGGCGAAAGACGGCACGCTGTACGCGATTACGCGTTAACAACAGCGGTAGTCTATTTTTGAGAAACGGCCCCTGGCAGACAGGGGCCGTTTTGGCTTTTTTAAAAACGCCGTGAAAATGGCGTTGTATCGATTTTAGTATGAGGCATTTAACATGATACCTGTGGTCGCGCTTGTCGGGCGCCCTAACGTTGGAAAATCCACGCTTTTTAACCGCTTAACGCGCACTCGCGATGCGTTGGTCGCGGATTTTCCGGGGCTGACTCGTGACCGTAAGTACGGTCGTGCTGAAGTGGAAGGCCGCGAATTTATCTGTATCGATACCGGCGGGATCGACGGTACCGAAGATGGCGTAGAAACGCGGATGGCGGAACAGTCGCTGCTGGCAATCGAAGAAGCGGACGTCGTGCTGTTTATGGTCGATGCGCGTGCGGGCCTGATGCCGGCGGATTCGGCAATTGCGAAACATCTGCGCTCTCGTGAAAAACCGACCTTCCTGGTGGCAAACAAAACTGACGGCATCGATGCCGATCAGGCGATTGCCGATTTTTGGTCGCTGGGTTTAGGCGAGATTTATCCCATCGCCGCTTCACACGGTCGCGGCGTCACCAGCCTGCTGGAGCATGTGCTGCTACCGTGGGTTGACGAGGTGAACCCGCCGGAAGAAGTGGACGAGGACGCGGCATACTGGGCGCAGTTTGAAGCGGAGCAGAACGGCGCAGAAGTTGAAGAGCCGGAAGATGATTTTAACCCGCAGGATCTGCCGATTAAGCTGGCGATTGTGGGCCGCCCGAACGTGGGTAAGTCAACGCTCACCAACCGTATTCTGGGCGAAGATCGTGTGGTGGTTTACGATATGCCGGGAACCACTCGCGACAGCATCTACATCCCGATGCAGCGCGATGAGCGGGAATACGTTCTTATTGATACCGCAGGCGTGCGTAAGCGCGGGAAAATTACCGATGTCGTCGAAAAATTCTCGGTGATCAAAACGCTGCAGGCGATTGAAGATGCCAACGTGGTGCTGTTGGTCATTGATGCGCGCGAAGGGATTTCCGATCAGGATCTCTCCCTGCTGGGCTTTATTCTCAACAGCGGCCGCTCGCTGGTGATTGTCGTCAATAAATGGGACGGCCTGAGCCAGGAAGTGAAAGAGCAGGTGAAAGAGACCCTCGACTTCCGTCTGGGCTTTATCGACTTTGCCCGCGTGCACTTTATCTCCGCGCTGCACGGCAGCGGCGTTGGCAACCTGTTCGAATCCGTACGCGAGGCGTACGACAGCGCCACCCGTCGCGTGGGCACCGCTATGCTGACCCGCATTATGACTATGGCTGCCGAAGACCATCAGCCGCCGCTGGTGCGCGGCCGTCGCGTGAAGCTGAAATATGCCCACGCCGGTGGTTATAACCCACCGATCGTGGTGATTCACGGTAACCAGGTTAAAGACCTGCCGGATTCGTACAAACGCTATCTGATGAACTACTTCCGTAAATCGCTGGAAGTGATGGGTACGCCGATTCGTATTCAGTTCAAGGAAGGGGAAAACCCGTTTGCCAACAAACGTAATACCCTGACGCCGAACCAGATGCGTAAGCGTAAGCGCTTGATCAAGCATATTAAGAAAAGCAAGTAAGTTAGCCGCCAGCCTCAAAAATCTAAAGCCCGCACCCGTCGGGCTTTTTTATTATCGCTATTGTTCATGCGCAGAATAATAATAAACTCGCTTGAGGCCGCGTTATAAATGTGAGAAAAACCAAGGAGGATAGATATTTTTGTGACAATGAGGTCAGAATGAAAAGCCTTTTAACTCTCCTGATGCTGTGTCTTATTCCCATAGCCTGTGCTGCTGAATCACAAGCGATTGAACCGCGCGTTAAGCCTGCTTATCCCGCGAAAGCTGAAAAAAAAGGAATACCAGGTCAGGTTAAAGCGCAATTTGACGTTGATGAGAACGGGCGGGTGATTAACGTTCAGTTATTAAGCTCCGATCCTTCAGGAATGTTTGATAATGAAGTCAGGGCCGCAATGGAAAAATGGCGATACGTCAAAGGGAAGCCTTCCAGCAATAACATCATTACCATTCATTTCACGCCCGGGCCGTCTTGCGTAGAGGTGCCAGCGCCAAACCAGCCCGGCAGTATTCAAAGCAGGGGCGTCCCTTTTCGCTAAAGTTGAACGCACGTGAAATAACGTAGGGACAATCGTAATAAACGCCGGGAACAGGGATATGAAAAAAACAATAGTGATGGTCGGTTTGGTTATTTTAGCCAGCAGCTGTGCGCCGTTTCATCCTGCTGACTGCCATAAAACATCAGCGCTTGGGAGCTGTAGCTCCGGACGATTCAGCGATGACGATGAATATGGCAGGCAGGCGAGAGCGATAAAAGAGTCTATTGATTCCCGGTTATCCAATCGCTACGGCTGGACGGGTAAAAAATGCACGATACATCTGAGTTTTAGCGATGAGGGTAAACTGAATAGCGTGACAACGAGCGAAGGTAATAAAGCATATTGTGCCGCGCTGGTTGATGCCGCTAAACGGGCCACTTTTCCGCCGTTCACCGATAAGCAGGTCTATGACGCTTTTGCTCAGTCCCGATTCAGTATGCAGGGTGAATAAAATTAAACGCGGCGGCCAGGCAGGGGGCGAATAGCCTGCGGAGGGTTAATGAGCGGCAGCAGCCACAGATTATGCAACCGTGATAAAATAAAGCTATATACCCATTGTCAGGAGTCACCATGGAATTTGATTGCCCCGTGTGCCATGCGCAGCTTGCTGTGCAGGGCAATAGCGCCCATTGCGAGCGTTGTGCGAAAGATTATGCTGTTGAAGCCCGCTGCCCGGATTGCCACCAGCCGCTAGAAGTATTAAAAGCCTGCGGCGCGGTGGATTACTTCTGCCAGCACGGCCACGGGCTGATTTCAAAAAAACGCGTCGAGTTTGTGCCTATTTAATCTTTATCGCTGACGCAGCCTTCACCGTCGCGCCAGAGTTCAATCAGTGAATTTGGCGCACGCTCCTCGGGAATGAGGATAATCAGGCTGTGATAATGCTGTTCGCTAATTATCTGAATGCGGAAGAAACGCTGGTCGCCGCTCCCCGGCGAGTCGGGCTGACCTGGCGGTTTGCCCAGCGGTAGCGACTGTTGGAGAATCGTCGCGATCCGCTGCCTTTGTTGCTCGTTAAGCCGGGCAACGACAATCTTCCGCATCCCGCTGAGCGCCGGGATCCAGGCGACGCCACCCTCGCGCGCCAGCTCAATGACCGCGTCATCGCTGAGATCGGGGAGTTTCATAGCGCGACTCCGACCCGCTCCCAGGCCTGAGTAATCGCATCAGCGGCCTCTTTGCCAGAGCGTTTCTCGCCATGGTGAATCGTCAGTCTGGCAAAGGCGGAGAAGTCGGCGTCTTTTGCCAGAGAGTGATCGCACACCGCGTCGTACCAGGCATATCCCGCTTTTTCCCATGCAAAACCGCCGATTGCGCTGGCGGCGAGATAAAAGGCGTGATTAGGAATACCGGAGTTAATATGAACGCCGCCGTTATCCTGCTGGGTATGAACAAAATCTTTCATATGCGCGGGTTGCGGGTCTTTGCCAAGGATAGGGTCATCATAAGCGGTGCCAGGCTGCGACATAGAGCGCAGACCTTTGCCGTGGATGCCTTTCGCGAGTAGCCCCTCGCCAATGATCCAGTCCGCTTTGTCAGCCGTCTGCTGGCGCTGATATTGTTTGACCAGCGATCCAAAGACATCCGATAGCGATTCGTTGAGCGCGCCGGATTGTTCG
Source organism: Klebsiella sp. M5al (assembly GCF_002090195.1). NCBI lineage: Bacteria > Pseudomonadati > Pseudomonadota > Gammaproteobacteria > Enterobacterales > Enterobacteriaceae > Klebsiella > Klebsiella sp. M5al. The sequence continues at coordinate 4,404,290 of NZ_CP020657.1, read as the reverse complement.
AAATAGATGAGACCGGCTTCGCTCTCCGTCACGCCGTGGCTTAGCTCGTGCGCCACCACGTCAATAGCGATAGTAAAACGATTAAAAATCTCGCCATCGCCGTCGCCGAATACCATTTGTTGGCCGTTCCAGAACGCGTTTTGATATTCGTGACCATAGTGCACGCTGCCGGTGAGCTTCAACCCGCGGTTATCCAGCGAATCTCGCTGGTAGCTCTTCCAGAAAAAATCATGGGTGATGCCGAGATAGTCATAGGCTTCATCAACGGCTACGTCGCCGTTAGAGGGCTGTCCCTCAAAACGGACCTGGGTACCCGGCAGATCCTGGGTCTGCCCGGCATCATAAATGTCACGCTCAAGCAGGCCCGGCGTCGTGACGTGGGCGGCGGCGGGGCGGCCCGGAACGTGCGCCATCAGGGTCTGAACATGGCTGAGGGTATTCTGCGCGCAGCGCTGCTGCTGAAGAGAACCACGATCGACAATACGACGTAAGATGTAGGGCGGGATCACATAACGGGGATAAGCTTCTGGCATGTCACGCTCCTTAGCCGGGTAAAACCGTTTTAAAAGGGCATGACTGCAGTATAGTTATCACCGGTCGAAATGGCAGGATAATCAGGCTTTTTTGCGGGTACGGGTTTTCTTCACCGGCGTGATGTTCTTCACTTCGCTCTCTACCCAACCATCGTTCAGGCGGGTCGTGAGAAGGTCACCCTCGCGCACCTGCGTCGTTTGTTTCAGCACTTTGCCGTCGCTGACGGAAGTGACGCTATAGCCGCGGGCGAGCGTCGCCAGCGGGCTGACGGCTTCCAGATGCGTGACCATATTACCGAAGCGTTCACGTTGATCGCCAAGACGCGCGCGGATGTTTTCCGCCAGCCGGTATTCCAGCTGTTGAATACGGCTCTGGGCGCGGTGAATGCGCGGCTGCGGATTTTGTTGATTCAGGCGCTGCGCGGCGCGCTGTTGGCGCTGGTCGGCGCGCTTCATCTGCGTCTCAAGAGCGAAACGCATGCGTTGGCGCAATCTTTCGAGTTCCGTTTGCTGACGGGCCAGCCGCAGCTGGGGATGCTGCTGCTGCAGGCGGTGAAAAATTTGGGTAAATCGGCGATGGCGGTTGGCAAGGAAGTAGTCCATCGCCATTTCGAGACGCTGCTGCCCGGACTGGAGCTGGCGCAGCAGCTCCTGCTGGTTGCGGCTGACAATTTCTGCCGCGGCGGAAGGCGTTGGCGCGCGCAGGTCGGCAACAAAGTCGGCGATAGTGACGTCGGTCTCATGGCCTACGGCGCTGACGATGGGAATAGGGCTGGCGAAAATCGCCCGCGCCACCCGCTCGTCGTTAAAGCTCCATAGATCTTCCAGCGAACCGCCGCCGCGCCCGACAATCAGCACATCGCACTCATGGCGCGCGTTGGCCAGTTCAATGGCGCGAACGATCTGCCCCGGCGCATCTTCACCCTGTACGGCGGTCGGGTAGATAACGACCGGCAGGGAAGGATCGCGGCGCTTGAGTACGTGCAAAATATCGTGCAGCGCAGCGCCGGTTTTAGAGGTAATAACGCCAATGCAGTGCGCGGGGGAGGGGAGCGCTTTTTTATGCTGCTGATCGAACAAGCCTTCCGCGGCCAGCGCTGCCTTGAGCTGTTCATACTTCTGCTGCAGCAGACCTTCGCCCGCCGGCTGCATGCTTTCGACGATAATTTGATAATCGCCGCGCGGCTCGTAAAGCGTGATATTGGCGCGTACCAGCACCTGCTGCCCGTGCTGCGGGCGGAAGGTCACGCGGCGGTTGCTGTTGCGGAACATCGCGCAGCGCACCTGGGCGTTATCGTCCTTTAAGGTGAAGTACCAGTGACCAGAAGAGGGTTGGTTGAAGTTTGAAATCTCGCCGCTAATCCACACCTGGCCCATTTCACGTTCCAGCAGCAGTCGAACCGACTGATTGAGGCGGCTAACCGTGTAAATTGAGGGGGATTGAGATGGCAACATGTGAGCAAGATCAAATTTTAAATCAGCAGGTTATTCAGTCGATAGTAACCTGCTGGGAGGGGATCGCAAGTATTATTTGCAAAAAAGGGTAGATGCAATCGGTTACGCTCTGTATAATGCCACGGCAATATTTATCCACCCTGGTCGAGATATTGCCCATGCTACGTATCGCTAAAGAAGCCCTGACGTTTGACGACGTCCTCCTCGTTCCCGCTCACTCAACCGTTCTGCCAAATACCGCCGATCTCAGCACTCAGCTGACGAAAACCATTCGTCTGAATATTCCTATGCTTTCCGCTGCAATGGATACCGTGACTGAAGCGCGTCTGGCAATTGCCCTGGCACAGGAAGGCGGCATCGGCTTTATTCATAAAAACATGTCTATTGAACGCCAGGCTGAAGAAGTAAGGCGCGTGAAAAAGCATGAATCCGGCGTGGTGACCGACCCGCAGACCGTCCTGCCAACCACCACCCTGCGCGAAGTCAAAGTACTGACCGAACGCAACGGTTTTGCTGGCTATCCGGTGGTGACCGAAGACAACGAGCTGGTCGGCATTATCACCGGTCGCGATGTGCGTTTCGTCACCGACCTGAATCAGCCGGTTAGCGTTTATATGACGCCTAAAGAGCGTCTGGTGACCGTTCGCGAAGGCGAAAGCCGCGAAGTGGTCTTTGCCAAAATGCATGAGAAACGCGTTGAGAAAGCGCTGGTTGTGGATGACAGCTTCCATCTTCTCGGCATGATCACCGTTAAAGATTTCCAGAAAGCAGAACGTAAACCGAACGCCTGTAAAGATGAGCAGGGTCGCCTGCGCGTTGGCGCGGCGGTTGGCGCGGGTGCGGGCAACGAAGAGCGCGTTGATGCGCTGGTTGCCGCGGGCGTAGATATTCTGCTGATCGACTCCTCTCACGGCCACTCTGAAGGCGTATTGCAGCGTATTCGCGATACTCGCGCTAAATACCCTGACCTGCAAATCATCGGCGGCAACGTGGCGACCGGTGCGGGCGCTCGCGCGCTGGCGGAAGCCGGCTGCAGCGCGGTGAAAGTGGGTATCGGCCCTGGCTCCATCTGTACGACCCGTATCGTGACCGGCGTGGGCGTTCCGCAGATCACCGCCGTTTCCGACGCGGTTGAAGCGCTGGAAGGCACGGGTATCCCGGTTATCGCCGACGGCGGTATCCGTTTCTCCGGCGATATCGCGAAAGCGATTGCCGCGGGCGCGGCCGCCGTCATGGTCGGTTCGATGCTGGCGGGTACCGAAGAGTCTCCGGGCGAAATCGAACTCTATCAGGGCCGTTCTTACAAGTCTTACCGCGGTATGGGTTCCCTGGGCGCGATGTCTAAAGGTTCCTCCGATCGCTACTTCCAGACCGATAACGCCGCCGACAAACTGGTGCCGGAAGGTATCGAAGGTCGCGTCGCCTATAAAGGGCGTCTGAAAGAGATTATTCACCAGCAGATGGGCGGCCTGCGCTCCTGTATGGGTCTGACCGGTTGTGGTACCATCGACACCCTGCGGACCAAAGCGGAATTCGTGCGCATCAGCGGCGCCGGTATCCAGGAGAGCCACGTTCACGACGTGACCATCACTAAGGAATCCCCGAACTACCGCATGGGCTCCTGATTTTCATCGCCCGGCCACGCGCCGGGCGATTTATTTAACCTGTATCACTTGCCTCGGAATTATCGTCAATGACGGATAACATTCATAAACATCGTATTCTTATCCTGGACTTCGGTTCTCAGTACACCCAGCTGGTTGCGCGTCGCGTTCGTGAATTAGGTGTCTATTGCGAACTGTGGGCATGGGACGTGACTGAAGCTCAAATTCGTGAGTTTAATCCTAACGGCATTATTCTTTCCGGCGGCCCGGAAAGCACCACCGAAGATAACAGCCCGCGCGCGCCGCAGTATGTCTTCGAAGCCGGCGTGCCGGTTTTTGGCGTATGCTACGGCATGCAGACCATGGCGATGCAGCTGGGCGGACACGTTGAAGCGTCTAATGAGCGTGAGTTTGGCTATGCCCAGGTTGAGGTTCAAACCGATAGCGCCCTGATCCACGGTATTGAAGATGCGCTGAGCGCGGATGGTAAGCCGATGCTGGACGTCTGGATGAGCCACGGCGACAAAGTCACCGCCATCCCGTCTGACTTCGTCACCGTTGCCAGCACCGAAACCTGCCCGTTCGCCATTATGGCTAACGAAGAGAAGCGCTTCTACGGCGTGCAGTTCCACCCGGAAGTGACCCACACCCGTCAGGGTCTGCGCATGCTGGAGCGTTTCGTACGCGATATCTGCCAGTGTGAGGCGCTATGGACGCCAGCCAAAATTATCGACGATGCTATTGAGCGCATTCGTCAGCAGGTTGGCGACGATAAAGTCATTCTCGGCCTCTCCGGCGGCGTGGACTCGTCTGTTACCGCAATGCTGCTGCATCGCGCTATCGGCAAAAACCTGACCTGCGTCTTCGTGGATAACGGTCTGCTGCGTCTGAACGAAGCCCAGCAGGTTATGGACATGTTCGGCGACCGTTTCGGCCTGAATATCGTTCACGTTGAAGGCGAGGCGCGTTTCCTGTCTGCGCTGGCGGGGGAAAACGATCCGGAAGCGAAGCGTAAAATCATCGGTCGCGTGTTCGTGGAAGTGTTTGACGAAGAAGCGCTGAAGCTGGAAGACGTTAAATGGCTGGCGCAGGGCACGATCTACCCTGACGTCATCGAATCCGCCGCTTCCGCAACCGGTAAGGCGCACGTCATCAAATCTCACCACAACGTGGGCGGCCTGCCGAAAGAGATGAAGATGGGCCTCGTTGAGCCGCTGCGCGAGCTGTTCAAAGATGAAGTGCGTAAGATTGGCCTCGAGCTGGGTCTGCCGTACGACATGCTGTACCGTCACCCGTTCCCGGGCCCGGGTCTGGGCGTGCGCGTGCTGGGCGAAGTGAAGAAAGAGTACTGCGACCTGCTGCGTCGCGCGGACGCAATTTTCATCGAAGAGCTGCACAAAGCTGACCTGTACAACAAAGTGAGCCAGGCGTTCACCGTGTTCCTGCCGGTTCGCTCCGTCGGCGTCATGGGCGATGGCCGTAAGTACGACTGGGTGGTCTCCCTGCGTGCCGTCGAAACCATCGACTTTATGACCGCGCACTGGGCGCACCTGCCGTATGATTTCTTAGGCCGCGTGTCCAACCGCATCATCAATGAAGTCAACGGTATTTCCCGCGTGGTGTATGACATCAGCGGTAAGCCGCCGGCGACCATTGAATGGGAATAAAATTTATTCTTTGTGTTAATTGAATAAAATAATGCCATTAGTGATTGACGTCATTAATGGCATTTTTTATAAGAATTACCGTAACTTACGGCATCCTCTAAAACGATGAATACGGTTTGTCTTACCGATAAATCAAAGTCACCGGATTCATACTGTTAGCCCCGTTCTTCAATCTCCGCGGGCGTCTTCTCACGGTGATCCCATGCAATTGACATCGCCAGGCCGAAAACCACCAGCGCCAGCGCGGCGGAAACCGCTAAACTGCCCCTCATCCCAAGATGATGATTCAGCCACGCGTAGACAAACGGCGAGGCGGCGGCCAGCAGCTGCGCGGGAATCAACAGAATGCCGGTTCGCCGGGCATAATCCTTCGCGGCGAAAAGCTGCAGCGGCAGGGTGGCTTTAAATACGGTCGTCAGGCCGTTGATCGCGCCGTAACCCAGTACAAATCCGCCGGCCGCCCAGGAGAGATAAGACCCGCTCAGACCGAGCGCAAAGCAGAGCGGCATCACCAGGGTGGTCAATAGCGTTAACCTTAACGGCGTAAGGGCGGAACCGGACGCTACTTCGAGAAAGCGCGCGCCGGTTTGCCCAATCCCCCACAGCATTCCCACTGCGACAGGCAGCCCGACGCTGGCGATAAACTCCGGGAGATGCGTCGAGGTACCGTTGGAAACGAAGGTCACCAGCGCAATCAGCGACGCGTAGAGCAGGGCGGAGCGCTTATCGCGGCCGGAGAGCCGCTGGCGTTTAATTGTCCGCCGGGGGGAGGGCAATTTATGATTTGGCATTTTCCACAGCAGCATAGCGCTAAGCAGGCCGAACAGGGCATAGATCAGCAGCGCATGCCGCCAGTTCATCTGCGTCAGCAACCCTGCCCCGAGCGGCCAGAACAGAGCCGAAGCCAGCCCTCCGGCCAGCGTCACGCGCGAGATGGTGAGTCTGGCGCTTTGCCCATAACTATTCACCAGCGCGGCGAACAGCGCGTCATAGAGCGCCAGGCGCATGCCGACTCCGGTCAGGGCCCAGGCGGCAAACCAGGCCGACAGGCTATGAACGTAAGCCATGATCAGGCAGCCTGCTGAAATCATCAGCGTACCTGTGACCACTATCCGTTGGCCGCCAAAGTGGGCCAGTAGCCGGGCGACAAACGGGGAGAGCATCGCCATCATCAGCATGGCGATAGTCAGGCCAAAGTAGATTTCCGTTGCGGCCCAGCCGGTTTCATGGGCTATAGCCCTGGCGAAAGTGCCGGGCATATAAAACGATATGCCCCAATTAATCAGTTGGTTGCACCCGGCGGCAAGCGTGACAAAGCCCGGCGCGGAGAGTGATTTTGTAGGTGTATCCATGATCGTCCATTTTGTTACGCTGTTGTCGCAGCATACCCTGCACGCTATTGTGGAGGCAGGCCGGTCCATTTATGACCCTTATAAGAGAAACTTTGTGATGACGACGCTCAATCTGGGAAATCTGGCGACGTTCCGCCTGGTGGTACAGCGCGGAAGCTTCTCAGCCGCAGCTGACCTGCTAGGGCTGTCGCAGCCAGCGGTAAGCCTACAGGTACGTCAGCTGGAACAATTTCTGCAAACCAGACTGCTGGAGCGCACCGGGCGGGGCATTAAGGCGACGGCGGCCGGAATCGCCTTGCTGGCGCATAGCGATCGAATTGAGCAGGCGGTGAGCGCAGCGGTGCAATCGGTTAGCGAATTCAACCGGGAAATTAGCGGTTCGGTGACGCTGGGGAGCGGGGCAACCGCCTGTATCCATCTGTTACCTTCGCTGTTGCAGAAGCTGCATCAGGATCATCCTCTGCTGACGGTGAAGGTCACGGTCGGCAATACGCTGGAAGTGGTTCGGGCTATCGAAGAGAATCGGCTCGATCTCGGGCTTTGTACGCTGCCGGCGAACGGACGCAGCCTGGCGGTAACGCCGGTATTAGATGAAGAGTTTGTCTGTATTTTTAGCGATGGACAGGACGAGCCGCCCTTGCCGCTGACGCCAGAAATACTGCAATCCTTGCCGTTAATTGCCTTTGAAGCGGGAAGTGGAACCCGGGATCTGATTGATGGCTGGTTTCGTCATGATGGACTGATGGTTGTGCCCGTCATGCAGTTAGGCAGCATTGAGGCAATTAAGCGTATGGTGCGCGCGGGACTGGGGTACAGCATTGTGCCGCGTATGGCGGTAGAGCATCCGCAGGATCGCATCGGCCTGAATGTGCAATCGTTGACTCCGCTGCTGTATCGCCAGCTAGGCGTCGTCATGCGCCAGGATAAAATCATCAGCAAAGGCATTGCTGAAGTGCTGCGTTTGCTACCTCAAATCGGTTGCTGAACGCGGTACGCAGCGCTTACTTTTGCACAGGCGTTTTCAGCGAGTCGGAAGGATCAACGGTGATGGTGGATTGTTGCGACTGCTTTTTATCCTGATGATGATACCAGGCGCCGATGGAGGAGTAGACAAAGCGTCCAAAGAAGAAGATAAAGCTGATAAGCAGTACGATACGGGTCATGCGACGGTTAAATCGATGTCGTTTACGCATACTGGGTGCCTGACTCACAAAAGGTTCCTTAAAGTATACCCAAAAGATGGGCGATGTGCGTATTAAGGCACAGTAAAGCGGAAGGGTCAATTGATGAGGATGTAAAAATCCCAGGGATAAAACATTAATTAATGTTATATAAGATAATCCTCGTATTTACATGCTTTCTGCTTATCGCAGATTGATGTTAAAAAAAAGGCATTATTAATATTAGCCTCGAGATTTCTTGATTTATATCAATCGTCTATTTTTTCCGACAACTAAAATCACCAGCCAGTTCCGCGTTGTTATTCCTTGCGCGATAATGAAGGTTGGTTGGATGCCCGCCTGAATATACCCTGCAGGATTTAGGGTTATCCGTAGAGCATCTATGAAAATAATTAAACTGTACAGGCAATATCGGGATAAATGGTGGGCGTTGCCGCTGATCTTGCCTGTTCTTTTACTCCCTCTGGCAAGATGGGCTAACACCGATGCATTACTCGATGGTAATGAAGTTTATCTTTACTATTTACCCCTGGCGTTAGTACTGAGCCTGATGCTGTTTTTCGGCTGGACCGCTTTGCCGGGAATCGTTCTCGGTTTGTTGCTTACCATTACGCGCGGCATGACGCTGGAAGATTCCATCGGCGTGATTTTTCATTTTCTTATTCCGACGGTTCTTTCCTGGGGCGGGTATCGCGTTTTTGTCCCGCGCAGGCAGCAAATCTCGCATGGCAATGTGAGACTGATGCCTCAGAGATTGGTCTGGCAGATGCTGCTGCCATCGCTGATCTTTCTTGTTCTTTCCCAACTCGCTGAGTACCTTGGAATTCATCCCCGAGCTACTGGGTTGATTGGTGTTAATCCCTTAAGCTTGCGTTCGCTTATCACCTTTCAGGCCCTTATGGCTGGGTGCTTGACCGGCGTGCCGTTATGCTATTTTCTTATTCGAATTATCCGCAACCCTCTCTATATTCGAGGGTTTGTTTCTCAGATTCGCCTGCAGATCGATCCAAAAATAAAACGCTTAGAATTTATTTTATGGGCGGCAGTGCTGATCATTTTATTGGTGCTGCTATTAATGCCGTTGAATAGTACGAGCACTATTTTTAGCACAAATTATACCTTGTCTTTACTTATGCCAGTGATGCTTTGGGGCGCTATGCGCTTTGGTTATCGCTTCATTTCATTGGTCTGGTCTCCTGTTTTAATTGTTATAATTCACTTTCATAATCAATATCTCCCACATTCACCGATTTACAACAATCAGCTGGCTATTACCTCCTCCAGCTATCTGGTGTTTTCATTTATTATCGCCTATATGGCGATGCTGGCGACGCAGCAGAGAATTTTTTATGCGCGCATGCGCAGGATGGCCTTCATGGATCCGGTTGTACGCTTGCCCAATATTCGGGCGCTGAGCCGGGCGTTAAATAAATCCTCCTGGTCAGTGTTGTGCTTCTTACGCATTCCTGAGCTGGAAATATTAGGCCGCCATTACGGCGTTCTGTTGCGTATCCAGTACAAGCAGCTGCTGGCCGAGTCACTCAGCGAGCTATTGCAGAGTGGGGAGGATATCTATCAGATGGCCGGGCATGAGCTGGTAGTCCATCTGAACAGCGAAGAGCATCAGCAGCGAATCCCCCTGCTTTATGAGCATCTCAAAAAGTTTCGTTTTGTCTGGAATGGCATGCCTTTGCAGCCACCCGTGGGGTTCAGCTATTGCAACGTTCGCTCTCCGGTGATTCATCTGCATTTACTGCTGGGTGAACTCAGCAGCGCGGCCGACCTTTCCCTCGCCACCGGCAGTCCTGAAAATTTACAGCGTCGCGGAGCCATCAATACGCAACAGGAGCTGAAAGACAAAGTCACTATAATGAATCAGCTGGTGAAGGCGCTGGAGCAGGATCGCTTCATGCTGATGGCGCAACCCATTGTCGGCATCCGGGGGGATAGCTACCACGAAGTTCTGCTCAGGATGCTGAACGACGATGATGAAGTCATCATGCCGGATACCTTTTTACCGGTGGCGCACGAGTTTGGACTGTCGGCGCGTATTGATAGCTGGGTCCTTGAACATACGCTCATCTTTATGGACAAGCGGCGCAAAAAGCTTCCGGGAATGCGTCTGGCGATAAATATCTCACCTTTTTCTGTGAGTAACAGCCATTTCCATCAGCAGGTAAAAACGCTGCTGGAGCATTATGACATCGAACCCTGGCAGATTATTTTTGAGCTGACGGAGAACCATTCGCTGACCAATCCCGAACAAGCGCGGAAAACCCTCGCGCAGCTTCAGGACCTGGGCTGTCGGGTCGCGATTGATGATTTTGGCACCGGCTATGCCAGCTACGCGCGGCTGAAAACGATGAATGCGGATCTGCTGAAAATTGACGGCAGTTTTATTCGTAATCTGGTGACCAGTAGTCTGGACTATCAGGCCGTTGCCTCTATTTGCCTTCTTGCGAGAATGAAAAATATGCAGGTGGTGGCTGAATATGTCGAAACGCCAGAGATTCGTCAGGCCGTGGTTTCACTGGGGATTGATTACATGCAGGGCTATGATATCGGCAAACCGGCCCCGCTTGAGGCGTTGGTTGAGGATGAATAAACGAATGGGCCGGAAAGTCCGGCCCATATGAGTGAAGCTAGCTTGTCGCGTCAGGCTTCTCTTCTTCGCTGATTTTCAGCCACCAGTCAGGCACGCCTTCCCAGTACTCCTGCTCTTTTTCCAGATCGAGCAATACCAGCGCATTCTGGCTAAACCAGTCATGCGGGAAGGTCAGCGTCCAGTGGTTCGCCTCGGTTTTCAGCGTAAGGGTTGGCGGCGTGGTCGTCGCCTGTCGCTGGTTATTCAGCAGCACCCCAAGGCGCAGCAGCTGTATTAACGGCAGAAACTGCTTTTTCTTAAACAGCGTGAAACGCGGTAAATCATCCAGCTTAATCGCTTTACGGTGATAGCGAACTAAGGTGGCCATCAGCATCTGCTGTTCCTGATTAAAGCCCGGCAGATCGCTGTTTTGCAGGATATAAGCCGAATGACGGTGCATGCCGCTGTGGTTAATATTTAAGCCGACTTCATGCAGCATCGTCGCCCATTTCAGCAGCGCCGCCAGATGAGGGTTCGCAAGCTTAGGGTTCTGCTCCTGCCATTGCTCAAAAATATGCGTGGTGGTCTCCAGTACCCGACGCGCCTGCTCGCGGTCGATATTGTACTGGTTCGCCAGGCTTTGCGCGGTGCGGCTACGGATATCCTGGTGACGGAAACGTCCTTCCATCTCGTACAGTACGCCTTCGCGCAGCGCGCCGTCGGATAAGCGCAGCTCTTTAATCGCCAGCGCGTCAAACACCCCGCAGAGAATCGCCAGGCCGGGCGCAAAAACGGCTTTACGATCTTCCGAGAGCCCGGGCAGGCTCAGCGAGTCGAAGTTTTTATACTTCAGCAGCTCTTCGACCAGCATCTCGAGGCGCTCGGGAGTGATGAACCCGTCTTTCTCGCCCATGGCCACCAGCACTTCGTGGGCGGCTTTAATGGTGCCCGACGCGCCGAGGGCGACGTTCCACCCCTGGATGCGGAACTGCCACGCCAGGGTTTCCAGCTTTTGCACGGCCGACAGACGCGCGCGCTGGAAATTCTCTTTGTTGATGACGCCGCCAGCAAAGTAGGCCTGAGAGAAGCTCACGCAGCCCATACGGCGGCTTTCCACCAGGCGAGGCTCGAAATCCTCGCCGATCACCAGCTCGGTAGAGCCGCCGCCGATATCGATGACCAGCTTACGGCCTCGCTCCGGCTGCGTATGCTCCACGCCCATAAAAATCAGACGCGCTTCCTCGTTGCCGGGGATGATTTCAATGGGGTAGGGGATGACCTGCTCCGCGCGCTTGAGGAACTCTGCGGCGTTTGTCGCCTGGCGCAGCGTGTGCGTGCCGACGATGCACACGCTGGACGGGTCAAAACCCTGCAGGCGCTCGGCGAACAGCGACAGGCAGTTCAGCCCGCGCGTCATAGCCTCTTCGCTCAGTACAGAGTTTTCATCCAGACCGTCGGCCAGATGTACGCGCTGTTTCAGACGACCGATGATCTGCATTGCCCCGTCAACGACGCGGGCGATCACCATATGAAAACTGTTCGAACCGAGGTCGACCGCAGCGAACTCCTGCGGCCGAGGGGCATTATCGTTTATTGGCATAGGTTAGTCGGGCTGTTCAAGTGATTTGAGGTAGTCGTATATCGCCATCTGTGCACGGACTTTACGGCGATTGCCGCGCGGCACGTAGCGATTGCTCAGTTCTTTATCAAGATAGCGCGCTTTCACCGTATCGTTGAAGAGGAGATCGAAAATATCCAGCACCCGCTGTTTCAGCCGCGGATCCAGCAGCGGCGCGGCAACTTCGATACGATAGTCAATATTGCGCGTCATCCAGTCCGCCGACGATAGCCAAACCTGCTTATCGCCGCCGTTTTCAAAGCAATAAACTCGGTCATGCTCAAGGAAACGGTCAACAATGCTGGTCACGCGAATGTTTTCGCTGATGCCTTCGAGGCCGGGGATCAGCGAGCACATGCCGCGAATAAGTAAATTAACCGGCACGCCGGAGCTAGACGCGGCATAGAGACGGTCTACCAGGCCTTTATCGACGAGGTTGTTCAGCTTCAGCATGATCCCCGACGGCTGGCCATTCTGCGCGTTGGCTATTTCGCGATCGATCATCTCATAAAGCAGGCGACGCGAGTTTTGTGGCGACACCAGCAGATAATCGAAGCTGACCGGGCGGTAGGGGTTTTCAATAAAGTTAAATACCCGGCGGACTTCATTGGTGATGCGCGCATCGGCGGTCAGCAGCGAGTAGTCGGTGTAAAGCCGCGCGGTTTTTTCGTTGAAGTTTCCGGTACCGATATGCGCATAGCGAACGACTTCATCGCCCTCTTTTCGCGAAACCAGGAACAGCTTGGCGTGGATCTTGAGGCCCGGCGCGGAGAAGATAACGTGCACGCCGGCTTCGGTCAGGCGCTTAGCCCAATGAATATTGGCTTCTTCATCGAAACGCGCCTGCAGCTCCACGACCACCGTCACTTTCTTACCGTTGTGGGCGGCATGAATCATCGAATCGATAATCCGTGAATCTTTCGCGACGCGGTAGATGTTGATTTTGATAGCCAGCACGCTTGGGTCGAAAGAGGCCTGGCGCAGCAGCTCAAGGACGTGTTCAAACGTATGGTACGGGTAGTACAGCAGCACGTCGCGTTCGCGAATCGCGTCAAAGCCGTTACGGAATTTATCGAACCACAGATGGCGCAGACGCGGCATCGGTTTATTGACCAGATTAGCTTTGCCGACGTTCGGGAAGCCGATAAAGTCTTTAAAGTTGTGGTAACGACCGCCCGGCAGCATCGAATCGTAGTTGGAGATGGAGAGCTTATCGCGCAGCATTTCGACCATTGCGTCCGGCATGTCGCGCTGATAAACGAAGCGCACCGGCTCGGCGGTCAGACGCTGTTTCAGGCTGGAGGACATCAGCTCCATCAGGCTCGATTCCATCTCGTGCACCAGATCGTATTCGGCGTCACGGGTCATTTTCATCGAGTAGGCGTTCAGCGCGTCGTAATCGAAAAAGCCCTTGAAGATATCATCCAGGCAGTATCGCAGGATATTATCTAGCAAAATCATTGGCTTGCGCCGGCGAGGCGCTTCCGGCGGCAGGTTCACAAAACGCGGCACCTTGTCAGACGGAATCTCCAGCAGCGCGTAATTGATGGTATCCCCGCGAATAATTTCGACGGCCAGGTAGGTGTAATCATCCTTCAGAAACTGCACCAGATCCGTTTCGCGATTAATCAGAATTGGCGTGATGTGCTGACGAAGATACAGCTTGAAGTAGTTACGCAGCCAGGACTGCTGGTTGACGGAGAGCTGGCGTTCGTTGATCAGGAAAATCTGGTTACGCGCCATTTCCAGCAGCAGCTCGTTGTATAAGCCGTCAAATTCCTGATCGGCCTTAAGCACGCGAGCCTGGATTTTGCCTAGCAGGTGACGAGAGTGGGCGGTACTGCCTTGTTCTTCGCTAATGATGATGCGGCGCTTAAGTTCGGCGAACCGCACTTTATAGAATTCATCGAGGTTGTTGGAGTAAATTCCCAAAAAGCGCATGCGCTCAATCAGCGGGTTGCTTTTGTCCGCCGCTTCCTGAAGTACGCGTTCGTTAAAGGACAACCAGCTGAGTTCTTTTTCGATGTATAGCTTTTCCTGGCCCATTACAGCTCACACTCCGGTTGATGTATGTTGCTTTTTCATTATGGCGAGCTTTGCCACTGAATGTCCAATTATGTCAAAGAAGTATGACTGTTTTCTTGCAGTATATAGCGAAGAAAAACAGACGATTTTCACGACATACGTTATGGTCAAGGCAAGGTGAGATTCAGGAGCAAAACCATGTGGGAGACGCGGGCGTTAGAACTGAATAATCAGGATATATGGAACTGGTCATCGGTATGCAATCTGGTCAGGTATGCCTCTCAGCACGGCTTTAATACTATCGTGGTGGGGCAGGCAGATCTCTTCGGTAAGCTGGTGTCCCCGAAGGGATATACGCCTTTTCACTATAACGATAGCGTTTCCAGTCAGCAGCGAGCGCGCTGTGTCTACCTTAATCGTCTCGCCATGTATTGCCGCGAGCAGGGGCTGCGATTTTATTTACAGGCGAAAGAGCTGGGGTTCCCAACGGAATTGCTGTTGTCGCATAAGTATCTGCTGGATAACCAGCAAGGGATCCTTTTTGATGTCGATTTCTGGAGCCGCTGGCTGACAGACAAAATTCGCGGCGTTTGTCAGGGAATTCCAGCGTTAACGGGGTTAATTATTGCGCTTTCCAGCACCGATGGTTTATTGCCGATTACGCGTCCTAAATGGGATATAAACGCCAGGGATGAGCCTGAAAATGCCCGGCAACCGTCGCAAAGCTTTGTGCTCTATCGCCGTTGTTTTCAGGCGCTGAGCCAGGTGGTTAGCGCGCAAAATAAACATCTGGTTTTACGGGTTTTCCCTGCAAGTAATGATGATCTTGGCACCGTTCTCGATGCTATCGAGCCGCTTCCGCCAACCGTTTCGGTATCGATCAAGTTAACGCCAGAACGTTTCTGGCCAGCATTTCCAAATAATCCCGCGCTGCTTCAGGTCACTCTGCGCGACGTCTGGGTTGATATTGATTTAGCCGGCGAAGAGGTGGGTTGGGGCGTTATGCCTTTCTTGCGCATCGATGAGTTAAAAGGCCGACTGCTGTGGTGCCAAAGCGCGAATCCCAGAATCACCGGTGCGATATGCAAAACCAGTTGGGAGAGCGTTGATAACCACTGGATACCGGAAACGTTAAGCGAATGCAATTTGTTTGCCTGTAGCCAGCTGTTAGGTCATGGCGCGGGAAAGACCCAGGAGCAGCTGTTGGATCTCTGGCTGGCTGAGCGTTACGGCTGGTGCCCCGATGTTTCAGTCGCCCGCCGTTTTCAGCAGCTACTGGAGCAGGCAACGGAGCTGCTTTACCAGGCGATTTACGTCCGCGATCACGTTTTTCACCGCCATAGTCAGCTACCGGAAAGCTATGGTCAGGCCGTATGGAGTTTGTACAGCCAGCTGGCGCGCGATCACTGGCTGCCGGGGTCGGCCCAGGACATCCACTTCACGCGTGACGATCCGCAAAAATCGATGGAAAACCTCACGCGAATTGCGCAAGAGAAGGATGAGGTCGCGGCAGATGCCCTGAAACTATGCGCGCAGGCGCTGGAGTTTGCCGAGAATGCCGCGTTTCCCGCGGCGCTCTATCGGCTCTGGCAGAATGAATGGCGTGGGCTAGCGCTCTACTGTCAGCTGTTCACGCATGCGCAGAAGGCTTTTTTTACGCTGCATTTTGCTCGTGAGGTGGAGAATAGCTGGAGTATGAGAGAAATCTGCCATATCAACGTGCAGGCGTTGTATCAGGGGGCATCCGAAATGGAGATGCTTTGCCAGCAGATGCGCGAAGCATCGCCTGGGTTTCATATTATGTTCGATGCGGGTCGGGTTCGTAGCCTGGCTGATAGCCTGAGCAGCGAACTGTCGGCGCTCAGGCATTAGGTATTACCGCGTGCGGTATAAAGCCTCGACCAGGCTGAGTATCGCCAGCGCCTGGCCATATGGCATCGCGGTCAGGGGGATCCGCCGGTAATGGTCAAGATCGTGTCCCATTGCCGTGCCAAATGAGACCTGGGTTAATTCCCCCTCCGGCGAGATATGCTTAATAATGCCTGCAATTGCTCGTTCGGCAACGGGCAGATAGCGGTCGTCGAGGTAGCCGAGACGTATCGCTTTCAGGATACCGGCTGCGAATCCCCCCGTTGCTGAGGCTTCAGCGTAGCTTGTGGCATCATCTAATAGCGTCGGCCATAGCCCGTTTTCACATTGACAGCGGGCGAGGGCGGATACCTGGCCCTGCAGGATGTTACAGAGCTGGCGATAGAAGGCGTCATGCTCATCAAGATTGAGCATTTCCAGCAGTTCAGGAATCGCCAATGTTATCCAGCTATTACCGCGAGCCCATAGCGCCCCGGCAAAATGGTGCCTGCCGTTGAAGTTCCAGCCGTGAAACCATAAACCGCTTTTTCTGTCCGTAAGGTAGTGAAGGTGCTGTAGAAATTGAAATTTTGCTTCTTCTACCCAGTAAGGTTTTTGTAATAAAAGCCCAAGCCTGGCCAGAGGCAGAATCGCCATCATCAAGGTGTCATCCCAGATTTGCTGATAATGCGCGTTTTCGTAGGTGACATGCTGCATGCAGCCTTCATCAGTACGTGGAATCTGACGATAAAGCGCATCTCCCCAGACTTCCAGATACGCGCGCCATTCGTGACGAGCGTCCTGCTGGTAGCGACCGGCAAGCGTCAAAAAAGGGATCGCGGTGTTAATATTTTTCTCCGGCGTTCCTTCGGCGAAGCGGGCGCTGAACCAGTCGTCAATAATCTGCCTGGCGCGAGACGATCCGGTAAGTTCATGGTAGCGGTAGAGACCAAACAAGCCGATGCCATGTGTCCATTCCCATCCCGCCCAGCCTTTTGTGTCAATCACGCGCCCGTCAGGCAGGCGCTGCAGGAATTGACCGCTGTCATCCTGAATAGCGGTGAGGCTATCGATCAGTTTTTCGATAAGAAGGATGAGTTCAGGATGGCTTATTTTCTGCGACATAGTGATTCCCTTGTGTTGTCGTTTCAGCAATGTGCTGCCAGTGGGTATTCATATGCGGATGTCCGGTAAGCAGCTCTACGGTTTGTCGTACCTGCGTTGATGCATCTTCTGGTTTACCGCCAGACCGCAGACGCTCTAGCTCGCAGGTCAGCGTCTGATGACACTCCTGGCTTAGACGAAAGCGAAACGCACCGTACATCGCCAGCAGAGTGAGTAAACCCGGTCCGATAAGGAATACCCACCAGATGCCGTTTAGCGCGGCGGCATCTTGCGATTCAGCGCCTTTGGTAAAGCCAAACGCCTCCAGCGCCAGTCCGACAATAAACAGGGCTAGCGCCTGGGAAAATTTGCGCGTTAGCATCATGACGCCCGCGTAAATGCCTTCACGTCTGACGCCGGTATAAGCTTCATCCACATCAGGTAAAAAGTTGTAGACGTTCCATGGGATAAGATAGGTTCCGCCGCGTGCGATACCCATCACGATGGCTCCACCCAATAAGAGCCATGACAAATGACTTATGGAGGCGGAAAGCTGGCTGAACCACAATAAGGCGCACATAATCAATCCAATCGCCAATTTGTAGGCGTTGCCGTTGCCGATGCGAATACAAAGCCAGGTAAAGAAAGGGATGGCAAAAAATTGAAATAGCGTCATCAGGCTCATTGCCTGGGAAGCTAAGGATGCGCCGACCTGAAGTACGTAGGTGAGATAGTGCATAAACAGCGAGCCGAAAATATCCAGGGCGACGGCTCCGCCCACGTACATCATGATGTGAATGCGAAAAGTACGTAAACGGAAAGTTGAAGCCATCTCTCGATACAGCGAGATAAGTGTTTTTCCCATCCCGCGCTGAGCCGAAGGCGGCGGCAGATTCTCCCGCTCCCAGGTTCCCCGCCAAACGAAGATCCACGGTAGGGCGAAGAGTACGGAAAAGACCAGGCCGATATATAAAAATGCCTGCGATTTATCGGCGACGTGCGCCAAAATTTGTCCTGGGATAAGTGCAGATAAAAACGCTGTCGCCTGGGCAAATAGCATCCGCGCGCCAGACATTTTTGAACGCAGATCGTAACGCGATGTCATCTCCGCGGGCAGCGTATCGTAGGGCACCATCAAGAGAGTAAAAACGGTGCTGAATAACAAATAAGTGCCAAGATACCAGGCATAGCCAAAACCGCTTACCCACATCAGGGCAAAGCAAAAAGAGAGCGGCGCGCCGATAATAAAGAATAGTCGGCGTCGCCCCCAGCGCGTGCGAATATTGTCGGTGATATAACCCATGATCGGGTCGGTGATGCCATCCCAAATTTTGGCGATCGCAAAGATGGATGCGGCGGCGGCGGGAGAAAGACCCGCCACTTCAATATAAAAATAAAGCAGCCAAAGCCCGGTGATCGTCATTGCGCCGCTGCCGAAGATATCGCCCATCCCCCAGCAGAGAATATTGCGTGTTTTTACTTCCCGTGGTGCCGTTACTGTCCTCGTCATTTTTCCTGTCTCTTCTGTCAGTAAAGAGGAAGTAGCACAGTAAAAGAGGTGAAAATTTTGCGGAATCGTCATCAAGTCGCTTTTGTTAAGAACTGAGAGCGAGGCGTTGAAAGCGGATTAAATGAAATAAATAGCGTGATATGGCCAGCAGTATTCGCACGGGCGAAAAAATGAAATGTGATGTCTATCGCTATTTCTGCGGAAGATGGGAGAAGAAATGTGTGCTTAATCACAGATGAACGGCGGGAAAAAAGGGAGTTGTGAGAATGCCGACAGATTACCTATGTCAGGGCTGTTTTGCCCTACGGCGATCGATAATGACTGTGTTCAGATAGCTTTCCCGTTTCATCTCAGGAAAACTTATGAACATTTTTCTTTCAAACTGGCACCCGCACGCAGATGGTATGACTCGCGACACTGAGATTTTTCAAAAAGCGCTGGATACCTTATCGCAAGCGGGCGGCGGTACGCTGGTGGTGGAAAGTGGAAAATATTACCTTGGCGGGTTACGCATGGGGTCAAATACCTGTCTGTGGTTGTCACCCGGTGCGGAACTCATCGTCAGCGATAATTATGCTGACTTCACCCAGGCGGTGGCCTTAAGCCGTGCAGAGTGCTCCGACCGGGCTTTTCTCTATGCCCGGGATGCCGAAAATATCTCGATTTGTGGGGGCGGTACTATTTACGGTAATGCCGATGGTTGGTTCTCCTCATCGGTTGACGATATGGGCTATCGCACGCCCGCCGAACAGCGACCGCGCATCATTCTTCTGGAAAATTGCCAGCGGGTCAGGCTGGAAAATATCCGTGTACACCATGCGCCGATGTGGACCATTCATCTTGTTTCGTGTTCACAGGTGGTGATTGATGGCATTAGCGTTGATAACGATCTGACCATGGCGAATACTGATGCGCTGGATATCGATAGCTGTCAGCAGGTACATATTGCTAATAGTTTTTTTAGTGCGGCGGACGATGCAATTTGTCTGAAAACCACCGATAAACCGGCGGCTATCCAACGACCTTTACGTCAAGTGACAATCGTCAATTGTACCCTGCACTCAAAAAGCTGCGCTTTTAAAATCGGCACGGAAACCTGGCAAGATATTGAAGATATTGTGGTCAGCAATTGCACTATCTTTGATTCGAATCGCGGTATTGGCCTGATTTCACGCGATGGTGGCCGGCTACGAAGAATGCTCTTTACCAGCATGACTTTTGCGTGTGTGGCGGCGCCAGCCTGTCACTGGGGGGAGGCGGACCCGATTTTCCTCTCCGCGCGTCGCAGGCATCCGCAGATCGAGCCCGGTGAGATTACGCAAATCCAGTTTCGCGGGCTTAGCGGAGAATGTGAAGGCGCCATCAATATGCACAGTGAAACCCCAGCCACGATCAATCGAATACGACTTGAGAATATTCAGCTTACCCAGCGGCTGCATCGCCACGGCGGGCAGGGGAATTATGATATTCGTCCGCCTTGTAATCCTCTTTCGCCAACAGGAATGGGTATCGATAACGCCTGGTGCCTCAATCCAGAGACGGGAAAGGCCTGGGGAGTCGAACCCTATCCTGGAGGGCTACCCGTCCTGTTTGCGCAAGGGGTTTCCGATTTGGTCGTCAGAGGACTTGATTGGCAGCGTCCAGTCCCCCTACCGGCAGGCTGGAACACGCAAGCGCTGTGTCTGGAAAAGTGCGAGCGGTCATCGGTGCGGGAAGCCTGAGCCAATGAAAAACGCCTCCAGCGGACGCCAGAGGCGGGAAAGTTTACTCTTCTGCCGCGTATCCCTGCGGCGGAAGAGGAACATTGTCAAGCCAGGCTTCGTTGCCCTCCGCGCGCAGGCGGCCGTCGACAAACCAGCTGATAGCCAGGGGGTAGATATCGTGTTCCTGAGCTTGTACGCGGGCGGTGATGTCGTCTTCGGTATCTTCAGCGAACACCGGTACCTTAGCCTGCAGAACCACCGGGCCTCCGTCCAGTTCGTCAGTGACGAAATGCACCGATGTTCCGTGCTCTTCATCACCATTTTCCAGCGCCTGGCGATGGGTGTGCAGCCCCGGATACTTTGGCAGCAGGGAAGGGTGGATATTCAGCATACGCCCCTGATAGTGGGCGACAAAAGCCGGGCTAAGAATCCGCATGTAGCCGGCCAGCACCACCAGATCCGGCGCGTAAGCATCGATCTCGTGCATCAGCTCGCGGTCAAAGGCTTCCCGGTTGGCAAACTGGCTGGCGGCGAGCGCGTGAGCCGGAATATTGGCCACGCGCGCGCGCTCAAGGCCGAACGCGTCGGCCTTGTTGCTGAAGACTGCACGCAGGGTGCCGTTGATTTTCTTCCGGGCGCAGGCGTCAATGATCGCCTGCAGGTTGCTACCGTTACCGGAAATCAGCACCACGATGTTTTTCATTCAATGACCACACGCTGTTCGGAATCAGAGGCTTTGATATACCCTATTTTCCACGCGCTTTCACCTTTGTCGTTCAGGAAGGCAACGGCTTTATCCGCCGCTTCCGCCGGCAGCGCGATAACCATGCCAACGCCGCAGTTAAAGGTGCGATACATTTCGTGGCTGCTGACGTTACCGGCGGTTTGCAGCCAGTTGAACACGTCCGGCCACTGCCAGGAGGATTCATCGATGACTGCCTGAGTGTTGTCCGGCAGGACGCGCGGGATGTTTTCCCAGAAGCCGCCGCCGGTCAGGTGGGCGATGGCGTGCACGTCGACGTTGGCAATCAGGTCGAGTACGGATTTCACATAAATGCGGGTCGGCGCCAGCAGATGGTCGGCCAGTGGCTTACCGTTGAGATCGGTGGTTTGCGGGTCAACGCCGCTGACTTCGATAATTTTGCGCACCAGAGAGTAGCCGTTCGAGTGCGGGCCGCTGGAAGCCAGCGCCACCAGCACGTCGCCGTCGGCCACTTTGCTACCGTCGATAATTTCTGATTTTTCTACTACGCCGACGCAGAAACCAGCCACATCATAGTCTTCGCCGTGGTACATGCCCGGCATTTCCGCCGTCTCGCCGCCCACCAGCGCGCAGCCTGACTGCAGGCAGCC
This sequence comes from Klebsiella sp. M5al, assembly GCF_002090195.1. Classification (NCBI taxonomy): domain Bacteria; kingdom Pseudomonadati; phylum Pseudomonadota; class Gammaproteobacteria; order Enterobacterales; family Enterobacteriaceae; genus Klebsiella; species Klebsiella sp. M5al. The sequence continues at coordinate 4,382,753 of NZ_CP020657.1, read as the reverse complement.
TTCAGCGATGCCGCTGATTACGCTCGCCGCGGTATCGACATCCAGTTTGCCGGTGGCGTAGTAATCCAGGAAGAACAGCGGCTCTGCGCCCTGAACCACAAGGTCGTTTACGCACATGGCGACCAGGTCGATACCGATAGTGTCGTGACGCTTCAGGTCCATCGCCAGACGCAGCTTGGTGCCGACGCCGTCGGTGCCGGAGACCAGAACCGGTTCGCGATACTTCTGCGGCAGCGCGCACAGCGCGCCGAATCCGCCCAGTCCACCCATCACTTCCGGGCGACGGGTTTTCTTCACCACGCCCTTAATACGGTCGACGAGAGCGTTGCCTGCATCAATATCCACGCCGGCATCTTTATAGCTGAGAGAGGTTTTATCGGTCACTGCGAAGTCTCCACGCGTTTGCGGTAGCAATAAAAAACGGCGCAATTCTAACAGGGATAGCAAACGTTTGCGAGCCTGCTTTGCAGTCGACGTAAAACGGCCGTTAAGTGCGCAAATTTGATACTGTTCACGAAAATGAAACCGGGTACAGTCTTCTGCTTGCCAGCGTTGCCGGGAATAATCATCATGCCACTGAAACCGGTTTCTTTTGTGCTGCAAGCAGAGAGAAACCGTGAATTTGATGGATTCTGGAGGAAAGCTGAGGATGAAAATTGCCGCATTTGATATCGGTGGCACGGCGTTAAAAATGGGGGTAATGACGCGCGAAGGCACGCTGCTGGAGAAAGGAAAGCAGACCATCATCGACAGCGACGGCGACCAGATCCTGCAGGCGATGCTGGTGTGGATCGCCGCGCACCCGGCGTGCGAAGGGGTGGCCATCAGCGCGCCCGGCTACGTTAACCCGCATACCGGCTTTATCGAAATGGGCGGCGCCATCCGTAAATTCGATAACTTCGCCATCAAGGACTGGCTTGAGCAGCAGGTGCGCCTGCCCGTGGCCATTGAGAACGATGCTAACTGCGTACTGCTGGCCGAGCGCTGGCGGGGTAAAGCCGCCGACATGAGCAACTTTCTGGTCCTGACCATCGGCACCGGCATCGGCGGGGCGATTTTCTGTAATAACCAGCTGGTCCACGGCGCGCGCTTCCGCGCCGGCGAGTTCGGCTATATGCAAACCGCGCGTCCGGGTACCCGCGATGTGCGGCGCTATTCGATGAATGAAAACTGCACGCTGCGCGTGCTGCGCCATCGCTACGCTGAGCATATCGGTAAGGCGCTGGATGACGTCACTGGCGAAGAGATTTTTGACCGCTACGATGCGGGCGACGCCATCTGTCGACGTCTGGTCGCGGAATTCTTTAACGGCCTGGGCACCGGACTATATAACCTCGTTAACTTATTCGACCCGCAAACGATTTTGATCGGCGGCGGGATTGTGGAACGGCCGGGCTTTCTGGCGCTGCTGCGCGAACATCTGGCCTGGTTTGGCATTGCGGAATATATCGACACCGTTAGCCACGGCAACGATGCCGGGCTGGTAGGCGCGGTTTACCATTTCAATCAGCAATACCGGTCGCATAGCGGCGACTGCGCATAGGGAGAGAACATGTCTGGATTTAAAGAAGGTTTTCTGTGGGGCGGCGCGGTGGCGGCGCATCAGCTGGAAGGCGGCTGGAAAGAGGGCGGTAAAGGGGTTAGCGTCGCCGACGTGATGACCGCAGGCGCGCACGGCGTACCGCGCGAAATCACCGATGGCGTGTTGCCGGGGAAAAACTACCCCAACCACGAGGCGATCGATTTTTATCATCGCTATAAAGACGACATTCAGCTGTTTGCCGAAATGGGCTTCAAGTGCTTCCGTACCTCTATCGCCTGGACGCGCATCTTTCCGCTGGGCGATGAGCAAGAGCCTAACGAAGCCGGGCTGCAGTTTTACGACGACCTGTTCGATGAGTGCCGCAAGCACGGCATCGAGCCGGTGATTACGCTCTCCCACTTCGAAATGCCGTACCATCTGGTGACGGAGTACGGCGGCTGGCGTAACCGTAAACTGATTGATTTCTTCGTCCGCTTTGCCCAGGTGGTGTTTACCCGCTACCAGCATAAAGTGAAGTACTGGATGACCTTCAATGAGATCAATAACCAGGCCAACTTCCACGAGGATTTTGCGCCGTTTACCAACTCCGGACTGAAATATCTGCCGGGAGAGGACCGCGAGCCGGTTATGTATCAGGCGGCGCACTATGAACTGGTCGCCAGCGCGCTGGCGGTTAAAGCCGCTCGCGAAATTAACCCGTCATTGTGGGTTGGCTGCATGATCGCCATGTGCCCGATTTACCCGCTGAGCTGCGCGCCCAACGACATGATGATGGCGATGAACGCCATGCACCGCCGCTACTGGTTTACCGATGTTCACGTCCGCGGCCGCTACCCGCAGCATCTGCTGAACTACTTCGAGCGCCGCGGATTTGCGCTGGATATCACCGAAGAAGACCGCGTGGCGCTGACCCAGGGCTGCGTCGACTATATCGGCTTTAGCTACTATATGTCGTTCGCCACGAAAGCAACGGATGACAACCCGCAGCTGGATTATGATGAAAGCAAGAGCCTGGTCTCTAACCCGTACGTGCAGAAGTCAGATTGGGGCTGGCAGATTGATCCGGTCGGGCTGCGCTACTCCCTGAACTGGTTCTGGGATCACTATCAGCTGCCGCTGTTTATCGTCGAGAACGGCTTCGGCGCCATTGATGTTCGCGAAGCGGACGGTTCGGTGGATGACCAGTATCGAATCGACTATCTCTCTGCCCATATCGCCGAGATGAAAAAAGCGGTCGTTGAGGATGGCGTGGACCTGATGGGCTACACCCCATGGGGCTGTATCGACCTGGTCTCCGCGGGAACCGGTGAGATGAAAAAACGCTACGGCTTTATCTATGTAGATAAGGACAATGAGGGCAACGGCACGCTGGCGCGTAGCCGCAAGAAATCTTTTGCCTGGTATCAGCAGGTTATCGGCAGCAACGGCGACAAGCTATAAAACTGCCGTAAAGCCCCATCCAGCCCCGCCTTCGCGGGGTTTTTTTATTTTGTCTTATACTGGCTCAGGCAGCGTAAAGCATTTTGGTTGATCCCGGTCAAACATATCGGCTATGGCGTAAAAGGTAAAAGGCGGTATAATCCGGCGATTTTTTTGTGGCTGCCCCTCAGAGGAGAAAGAGAATGAAGATCGTGGAAGTGAAACACCCACTCGTCAAACACAAGCTGGGCCTGATGCGTGAGCACGACATCAGCACCAAACGCTTCCGTGAACTCGCCTCAGAAGTTGGCAGCTTACTGACTTATGAAGCAACTTCCGATCTGGCGACTGAAAAAGTCACCATCGAAGGCTGGAACGGCCCGGTAGAAATTGAGCAGATCAAAGGCAAGAAAATTACCGTTGTGCCGATTCTGCGCGCGGGTCTGGGAATGATGGAAGGCGTGCTTGAGCACGTACCCAGCGCGCGCATCAGCGTGGTGGGCATCTACCGTAACGAAGAGACCCTTGAGCCGGTTCCTTACTTCCAGAAGCTGGTATCTAATATCGACGAACGCATGGCGCTGGTGGTTGACCCGATGCTGGCAACCGGCGGTTCAATGATCGCCACCATCGACCTGCTGAAAAAAGCGGGCTGCAGCAGCATTAAGGTGCTGGTTCTGGTGGCGGCCCCGGAAGGCATCGCCGCGCTGGAAAAAGCGCATCCGGACGTTGAGCTGTACACCGCGTCCATTGACCAGGGCCTGAACGAGCACGGATACATTATTCCGGGGCTCGGCGACGCCGGCGATAAGATTTTTGGTACGAAATAATTGATGAAGTAGAAAAAGCCGACTTTGAGAGTCGGCTTTTTTTTGAATAAAACACACCAACAGCAATCAACAAACGACTCTCAGAGGAAAATGCCATGACGCGCCGTGCTATCGGGGTGAGTGAAAGACCGCCGCTTTTACAGACAATCCCGCTTAGTTTGCAACATCTGTTCGCCATGTTTGGCGCAACGGTACTGGTGCCCGTTCTGTTCCATATCAACCCGGCTACGGTACTGCTGTTTAACGGCATCGGAACGCTGTTATATCTTTTCATCTGCAAAGGCAAAATTCCGGCTTATCTTGGATCGAGCTTTGCGTTTATCTCTCCGGTGCTGCTTTTGCTGCCGCTAGGTTACGAAGTCGCTCTCGGCGGATTCATCATGTGCGGCGTGCTGTTTTGCATCGTCTCCTTTATCGTCAAAAAAGCTGGAACCGGCTGGCTGGACGTGATGTTCCCGCCGGCGGCGATGGGGGCGATTGTCGCGGTTATCGGCCTGGAGCTGGCGGGCGTCGCGGCGAACATGGCCGGTTTGCTGCCCGCTGACGGGCAATCGCCGGACAGCAAAACCATCATTATTTCGATGGTGACGCTGGCGGTGACGGTTTTCGGTTCGGTGCTGTTCCGCGGTTTCCTGGCGATTATCCCGATTTTAATCGGCGTGCTGGTCGGCTACGCGCTCTCCTTCGTGATGGGCGTCGTCGATACCACGCCCATCGCCGATGCCCACTGGTTCGCGCTGCCGACCTTCTACACCCCGCGCTTTGAATGGTTTGCGATTTTCACCATTCTGCCCGCCGCGCTGGTGGTGATCGCCGAACACGTTGGACATCTGGTGGTGACGGCCAATATCGTCAAAAAAGATCTGATCCGCGATCCGGGCCTGCATCGTTCAATGTTTGCCAACGGCCTGTCTACGGTGATCTCCGGCTTCTTTGGCTCAACGCCAAACACCACCTACGGTGAGAACATTGGCGTGATGGCGATCACCCGCGTCTACAGCACCTGGGTTATCGGCGGCGCGGCGATCATCGCGATTCTGCTCTCCTGCGTCGGCAAGCTGGCGGCGGCGATCCAGATTATCCCGCTGCCGGTAATGGGCGGCGTTTCGCTGCTGCTGTACGGGGTCATCGGCGCATCCGGGATTCGCGTGCTGATCGAATCTAAAGTCGATTACAACAAGGCGCAGAACCTGATTCTGACCTCCGTTATCCTGATCATCGGCGTCAGCGGCGCGAAAGTGCATATCGGCGCCGCTGAGCTGAAAGGCATGGCGCTGGCGACCATTGTCGGCATCGGCCTGAGCCTGATCTTCAAGCTGATAAGCGTGCTGCGTCCGGAAGAGGTGGTCCTCGACGCTGTGGATAGCGAAGAAGCAAAACATTGATCCCTATACCGGGCGGCGATCCCGCCCGGTTCTCTCCTTGCCTATTTCTGTGCTAAACTCTCCGCGTTTTTCTGCAAGCCTATGTTGAGGTCCATCTGAACGCACCGGCACAGCTCTCTTTGCCACTGTATCTTCCCGATGATGAAACTTTCGCGAGTTTCTGGCCGGGTGATAACCCTTCTCTTCTTGCTGCCCTTCAGAACGTGCTGCGGCAGGATCATAGCGGATACATCTATATCTGGTCACGGGAAGGGGCGGGGCGCAGCCATCTCCTGCACGCGGCCTGCGCGGAACTCTCCCAGCGCGGCGATGCGGTGGGCTACGTTCCGCTGGATAAACGGACGTGGTTCGTTCCTGAAGTGCTGGATGGAATGGAACAGCTGTCGCTGGTTTGCATCGATAATATTGAATGCGTGGCGGGCGATGAACTGTGGGAAATGGCGATTTTCGACCTCTACAACCGCATCCTCGAGTCTGGTAAAACCCGGCTGCTGATCACCGGCGATCGACCGCCGCGCCAGCTTAATCTCGGGTTGCCGGATCTGGCCTCGCGTCTCGACTGGGGGCAAATCTACAAGCTGCAGCCGCTGTCGGATGAAGATAAGCTCCAGGCGCTTCAGCTGCGCGCCAGGCTGCGCGGTTTCGAAATGCCGGAAGACGTCTGCCGCTTCCTGCTCAAGCGCCTGGATCGCGAAATGCGTTCGCTATTTATGACCCTCGATCAGCTCGATCGCGCTTCGATTACCGCCCAGCGCAAGCTGACCATTCCTTTTGTAAAAGAGATCCTCAAGCTTTAGCAGAGCTGCGGCTTGAGGCTCCTCCTGTTTAGTTGACGATCTCCAGTACCTGCTCCGGCGGACGACCGATACGGGCCTCGCCGTGGCTGACGACGATAGGCCGCTCAATCAGCTTTGGATTATCGATCATTGCCTGGATCAGCGCCTCTTCGCTGAGCTGCGGATTAGCGAGATCGAGGGATTTATAGAGATCTTCTTTCTGGCGCATTAAGTCGCGCGCGCTGGCCATTCCCAGCATCTTCAGCAGCTGGCGCAGCGTGGCGGCATCCGGCGGCGTCTCCAGATAGAGCACCACTTCAGGGTCGATGCCGTTAGCCTTCAGCAGGCTCAGGGTGTCGCGACTCTTGGAGCAGCGCGGATTGTGATAGATTTTGACCGTATCGGACATGAGATCTCCTTACATTTTCTGGTACGGTTTGAAGCGTTCCTGCAGCTGACGCAGCTGATCGATACGCGCATCGTAGCGGGCCTGCTGCAGGCTGCCTAATTTCACCTGTGAGCTGGCGCTGCTGAGCAGGGTAATGGCCTGATCGAGTCGGCCTACCAGCGCCATGCCTTCCGCGCGCGCTGCCAGCTCCTGATCGCGATTTCCCAGCTTAGCTTCCGCTTGCGCCAGCAAATCCCAACCATTGACGTCATCTTTATTGTTAAAGGTATAGCGGTTAAGGATCGTCGCCGCTTCCCCCGGCTGCCCGCCTTCCAGCAGGGCGTTGGCGAGGTTGAGCTGTAGTACCGGGTTAGTACGCAGTTCCCGGGCGCCCTTCAGGCGGTTAATCGCGTCTGTGGCTCGCTTTTGTCCGAGATCGATATCGGTCGCCAGGTCAAGGTACCAGGCATTTTGCGGTTCGGCGCTCAGCAGCGGCTGTAGCGTTTTGCGCGCCAGATCGTAATTGTTGCTGCCCATCGCCAGCAGCGCGCGGCCGTACTGGGCGGCGTGCTGTTCGCGAATATTGCCTTTTTCCCAGTTGCTCAGCAGGTCGTTGCCCAGCTTATTGTCGCCGGAGGTGTACATTCCGAGCGTTCTGGCTTTCGCCAGGTAGAAGTCAGGCGAGGATTGCACGACCACCGGGCGCATCTGGTTCGCACGGTTGCGGGCGTCGGCGAGACGGCTTTCCGGTAAGGGGTGGGTCAGCAGCATTTCCGGCGGCCGGGTCGAGTAACGCGACTCGTCAAGCAGCTTGCCCATAAACGCCGGCATCGCCTGCGGATCGAAACCTGAACGTTGAAGGACCTGAATACCAATGCGGTCGGCCTCTTCCTCGTTTTGGCGGGTAAAGCTGATCAGCCCCTGCTGGCTGCCCGCCAGGGTGCCGGTCAGCGCGGCCATGCCGGCCTGCGGGCTGGCCATCGCCAGCAGAATCGACCCCAGCGCGCCAACCCAGGTCAGCGGAGCGTTGCGCTTTTGGTCTTCCATCGCGCGGGCAAGGTGGCGCTGGGTGACGTGAGAAATTTCGTGCGCCATGACCGACGCCAGCTCGCTTTCATTATCCGAGTAGCGGAACAGCGCCGAGTGCAGTACGACGTTACCGCCGAAGAAAGCAAAGGCGTTTATTTGATCGTTGTTAATCAGATAAAAGTGGAACGGAGTGCGCACCGAATTGGCGTGCGCCACCAGGCGCATGCCTAAACCGTTGATATATTGCACCAGCAGCGGATCGTTAATTAACGGCGCGCTGCCGCGCAGCTGGCGCACGTAATAATCTCCCATCTGCATTTCCTGGCCAATGGAGAGCGTGCTTCCTGCGGAGGTGCCCATGTCCGGCAGAGTGTCTGCGGTATCGGCAAAAGCAGGTAATATTGAACCCAGCGTCAGCGACGCTATGACGGTCGCCACCAGCGTTTTCTTCAACTGCCTGAACATAACCTCTGTCCTGTAATGTAGGTGTGCCAGTTTGACCGATTGTGCGGCGTAATGTTCCCTGACCGCAAGCAGGTTCAGCGAGTTTAGCCGTCGTTCGCGGCGTTGCAAATATGATATTCACCCGGTCATTAATGTTTGTGGTTTTACCCATAAAAAGCGAAGTCTTTTTTGTGACATTTCGATACAATTCCCGAGATTGTTACAGCTCCGCTCTTCAGGGAAGGGTTTTATGCTTCAGATGTTAATGCAGTGGTACCGTCGTCGGTTCAGCGATCCGGAGGCGATAGCGCTGCTGGTCATTTTGCTGGCTGGGTTCGGCATTATGTTTTTCTTCAGCGGCCTGCTGGCACCTCTACTGGTATCTATTGTTCTGGCCTATTTGCTGGAGTGGCCCACCGTCAGGCTGGAGCGTATCGGTTTTTCACGTACCTGGGCCACCTCGGTCGTTCTGATTTTGTTCGTTGGCATCCTGCTGTTGATGGCGTTTGTGGTGATGCCGGTTGCCTGGCAGCAGGGCATTTATCTGATCCGCGATATGCCGGGAATGCTGAATAAACTTTCCGATTTCGCCGCGACGGTGCCGCGCCGTTATCCGGCCTTAATGGATGCCGGCATTATCGACGCGATGGCGGAGAATATGCGCAGCCGCATGTTAACCGTAGGCGATTCGGTAGTGAAGTATTCGCTGGCCTCGCTGGTCGGGCTGCTGACCCTGGCGGTCTATCTGGTGCTGGTGCCGCTGATGGTTTTCTTTCTGCTGAAGGATAAAGAGCAGATGCTTAACGCCGTACGCCGGGTGCTGCCGCGCAACCGCGGGCTGGCCGGGCAGGTGTGGAAAGAGATGAACCAGCAAATTACCAACTATATCCGCGGCAAGGTGCTGGAGATGATCGTCGTCGGCGTGGCGACGTGGATTGGCTTTATCCTATTTGGCCTCAACTATTCGCTGCTGCTGGCGGTACTGGTGGGGTTCTCGGTATTAATCCCCTATATCGGCGCGTTTGTGGTCACCATTCCGGTGGTGGGCGTGGCGCTGTTCCAGTTTGGCGCAGGAACCGAGTTCTGGAGCCTGTTTGCGGTGTACCTGATTATTCAGGCGCTGGATGGCAACCTGCTGGTACCGGTACTGTTCTCGGAAGCGGTTAACCTGCATCCGCTGGTGATTATTCTGTCGGTGGTGATTTTTGGCGGTCTGTGGGGATTCTGGGGCGTATTCTTCGCGATTCCGCTGGCGACGCTCATCAAAGCGGTGGTGCACGCCTGGCCGGATGGCCTGATCGTGGAAGACGAGCATTAGCGCGAAGCCGCAAGGAATGCCCTAAAAAAAGACGCCGGGTGGTTGAGAACGACCCGGCGTCTTGCGTTTGTCTTAGCGTCAGGCGTTTTCTTTCAGCCAGTTCAGCACCACGTCGTGGTGATTGCTGGTTTTGAAATCATCAAACACATGTTCGATTTTGCCGTTGGCGTCGATGAGGAAGCTAATACGATGGATACCGTCGTAGGTTTTCCCCATAAAGGTTTTTTCACCCCAGATACCAAACTGCTCGCATACCTGATGATCTTCATCAGACAGGAGAGTGAAGTTCAGCAGCTCTTTTTCGGCGAAACGGGAGAGTTTTTCTGGTTTATCCGTACTGATACCCAGTACTTCAACGCCTGCTTTTTTCAGGTCGTCCATATTATCGCGTAAACCGCACGCCTGTACGGTGCAGCCCGGGGTCATGGCTTTCGGATAAAAATAAACCAGAACACGCTGTCCCTGGAAGTCGGTCAAATTTACTTCCTCGCCGTCCTGGTCCGGTAAGCTAAATTTCGGTGCAATATCACCGGCTTTCAGTGGGTTCATCACTCAAACTCCATCCTGTTCATCATGCTGTGAATAATTAACAATGTTAATACTGCCTTGTGCATTCAGTTCTGTACATAGGGCTTTGAACGCTTGTTCGATATTTGATGCATTTTGCGTAGTCGGGCTGTGGGCGGTGATCTGGATAAAAAGCTGTGCTGACTCGTCGTTTGCACCGGGCTGAGTGCGGGAAACCAGCTCGGCAATGTTCATTTTCCACGTATCGCACAGCGCCGTAAATCGCTCAATGATATGCGGCGAATCCGGCACCTCAACCTGAACCCAGACGGTGTTCTGCATCGCCTGAGGCGGCCTCGCGGTTGTACGCTTCATCACGATAAGCAGATCCAGCTCGGCGCCTTTCAGCGGCAGAGTTGACTCAATCAGGTTAATTGCATTCCACGAGCCGGAAAGCAGCATGATAAACGTAAACTCATCGCCAAGCATGGCCAGCCGACTGTCTTCGATATTACAGCCGCAGCTGCTGACGTGACGAGTGATCGTATTCACGATGCCTGGGCGGTCAGCACCCAACGCGGTAATAACCAGATAGTGTTGTAATGAGGCTGTCAAACCTGTTCTTCCTTTAAAAAGGTGAGGTAACGTTAGGAAAGCATAAAAAAAACCGGCATACAACATCCCTGATGGCATCGGGTCTCTTGCTTTTATTGCGACTCCAAACGTAACATTGAGAATCTTGTCCCACTTATGCTCTGAGGATGGCCCATGTTTACGGGAAGTATTGTAGCGCTTGTCACGCCGATGGATGAAAACGGCAACGTCTGCCGGTCAAGCCTGAAAAAACTGATTGATTATCATGTCGCCAGCGGCACCTCGGCGATTGTTTCGGTAGGAACTACCGGAGAGTCCGCAACATTGAGCCATGAAGAGCATGGTGACGTGGTCATGCAGACGCTGGAACTGGCCGACGGGCGTATTCCGGTTATTGCCGGCACCGGTGCAAATGCAACCGCAGAGGCGATTAGCCTGACCAAACGATTTAACGATAGCGGCGTGGTTGGCTGCCTGACGGTCACGCCGTATTACAACCGTCCGACCCAGGAAGGGCTGTTCCAACACTTTAAAGCTATCGCAGAGCATACTGACCTGCCGCAAATCCTGTATAATGTGCCGTCCCGTACCGGTTGCGATATGCTGCCTGAAACCGTTGGCCGTCTGGCGGAAATTAAAAATATTATCGGTATTAAGGAAGCGACGGGGAACTTAAGCCGCGTTCATCAGATCAAAGAGCTGGTTTCAGATGACTTTATTCTGCTGAGCGGCGATGACGCGACCGGAATGGACTTTATGCAGCTTGGCGGTCACGGCGTGATTTCCGTAACGACAAACGTTGCGGCGCGCGAAATGGCCGAGATGTGCCGACTGGCGCTAGCAGGTCAATTTGCCGAAGCTCGTGCGATTAACCAGCGTCTGATGCCATTGCATACCAAATTATTTGTCGAACCCAACCCTATCCCGGTCAAATGGGCCTGTAAGGCGTTGGGTCTTGTGGCGACCGATACGTTACGCCTGCCGATGACCCCGATTACCGAAAACGGTACTAAGGTCGTTACCGCAGCGCTGAAGCATGCCGGTTTGCTGTAAAGTTTAGGGAGATTTGATGGCTTACTCAGTACAGAAGTCGCGCCTGGCGAAGGTTGCGGGTGTTTCGCTGGTTCTACTCCTCGCGGCCTGTAGTTCTGACTCGCGCTATAAGCGTCAGGTGAGCGGCGACGAGGCCTATTTGCAGGCTACGCCGCTTAGTGAACTTCACGCGCCAGCAGGGATGATCCTGCCGGTTCAGGTGGGTGATTATAATATTCCGGTTGCAACCAGCACCGGTAACACAGGCAAAGCCCTGGACATCCGTCCGCCGGCCCAGCCTCTGGCGCTGGTCAGCGGCGCGCGTACGCAGTTTAACGGTGATACCGCAACGCTGATGGTGGAAAACGGTCGCAGCGGTTCGCTGTGGGCGCAGGTGGCAAGCATCGTGCAGTCGAAAAACTACACTATCGCTAAACGCGACGATGCCAGCCAGACGCTGAATACCGACTGGGTCGAATGGAATCGCCTCGATGAAGACCAGCAGTACCGTGGTCGCTATCAAATCTCAGTTAAGCAGCAGGGCTATCAGCAGGCGGTGATCGTGAAGCTGGTGAATCTGGAGCAGGCGGGTAAACCTGTTGCCGATCCGGCTTCGCTGCAGCGCTACAGTACCGCCATGCTGAACGTCATTTCCGAAGGTCTGGATCTGAACGCCACCAGCGCGCAGAACGCCGCGCAGAAAAATGCCGGGGCAACCTTCGACGTGCAGAGCGGGGCTGATGATACCGGCCTGCCGATGCTGATCGTTCGCGCACCGTTTAATCTGGTATGGCAACGCCTGCCGGGCGCGCTGGAAAAAGTGGGTATGAAGGTAACTGATAGTTCTCGCTCTCAGGGTAACTTGTCCGTGACCTATAAACCCCTTTCCGACAGCGGCTGGACCGATCTGGGCGCTCGCGACCCGCAGCTGGTGTCCGGCGATTATAAACTGCAGGTCGGGGACCTCGATAACCGCAGCAGTCTGCAGTTCATCGACCCGAAAGGTCATACTCTGACGCAGTCGCAAAATGATGCCCTGGTTGCCGTATTCCAGGCCGCATTAAGTAAGTAATTAACAGGGCTGGAGCAATCCGGCCCTTTTTAATGTATAGTGACGCAAACGTGTGCGTCGGCAGAAAAGCACAAATTTTTATCGTTAATCATCACTGGAGTGACAAAGATGCAAAAGCAAGCTGAGTTGTATCGTGGTAAAGCGAAGACGGTATACAGCACCGAAAACCCGGATCTGTTGATACTCGAATTCCGTAACGATACGTCAGCAGGGGACGGCGCTCGCATTGAGCAGTTCGATCGTAAAGGCATGGTGAACAACAAGTTTAACCATTTCATTATGAGCAAGCTGGCGGAAGCGGGTATCCCGACCCAGATGGAAGCGCTGTTGTCCGATACCGAGTGTCTGGTTAAAAAGCTGGATATGGTGCCGGTGGAGTGCGTGGTGCGCAACCGCGCCGCCGGGTCGCTGGTGAAACGCTTAGGGATTGAAGAAGGCATTGAGCTGAACCCGCCGCTGTTCGATCTGTTCCTGAAGAACGACGCCATGCACGATCCGATGGTCAACGAATCCTATTGCGAAACCTTTGGCTGGGTGAGCAAAGAGAACCTGGCGCGGATGCAGGAGCTGACCTTCAAAGCTAACGATGTGCTGAAAAAGCTGTTTGACGACGCGGGCCTGATCCTTGTGGACTTCAAGCTGGAGTTTGGTCTGTTCAAAGGCGAAGTGGTGCTGGGAGACGAATTCTCTCCGGACGGCAGTCGTCTGTGGGATAAAAATACCCTGGATAAAATGGACAAAGACCGCTTCCGCCAGAGCCTCGGCGGCCTGATTGAAGCCTACGAAGAAGTCGCCCATCGCCTGGGCGTGAAGCTCGACTAATCCCCCGACGCCAGAAGAAGTTTTCTTCTTCTGGCGCTCTTCTTGCTGTTTCCTGTGGTAATCCTTCGCTGAACCGCCTACGATCTTATTCATTGGTTAATATGATGAATTGAGGTGCTTATGCGCTGGCAAGGACGTCGCGAAAGCGACAATGTGGAAGATCGTCGTGGTCAATCAGGTTCACCGATGGGCGGCGGAGGCGGTTTTCGTCTCCCCAGCGGCAAAGGCGGCATCGTGCTGCTGATTATTGTCCTGGTGGCGGGCTATTACGGCGTAGATTTAACCGGCATGCTGACCGGCGAACCGGTAACACAACAGCAAACCACCACTCAACGCTCCATCAGCCCGCAGGATGAAGAGGCCGCGAAATTCACGAAGGTGATTCTGGCGGACACGGAAGATACCTGGGGCGCGATTTTTAAAGATATGGGCCGCCAGTACGCGCAGCCGAAGCTGGTGATGTATCGCGGCGCGACGCGGACCGCCTGCGGCACCGGCCAATCGGTGATGGGGCCTTTTTACTGCCCTGCGGACAGCACGGTGTATATCGACCTGTCATTCTACGATGAGATGCAAAGCAAGCTCGGCGCCGGCGGCGACTTCGCGCAGGGCTACGTTATCGCCCACGAGGTTGGCCATCACGTTCAAAAGCTGCTGGGTATTGAATCGAAAGTGCGCCAGCTGCAGCAAAACGCTTCGCAGGCGGAAGCGAATCGCCTGTCGGTGAAAATGGAGCTACAGGCGGACTGCTTCGCGGGCGTCTGGGGCTACAATATGCAGAAGCAGGACTACATGGAGACCGGCGATCTGCAGGAAGCGCTGAACGCCGCAGAGGCGATTGGCGACGATCGCCTGCAGCAGCAGAGCCAGGGGCGCGTGGTGCCGGACAGCTTTACCCACGGAACGTCGCAGCAGCGCTATACCTGGTTTAAACGCGGCTTTGATAGCGGCGACCCGGCGCAGTGCAACACCTTCGGCAACGCGCTGTAATGCTCTCCGGCCATGGATGAACTGCGTCACCTGACGGCGCAGATGGCGCGCGAAGGTATTCGTCGTCTGCTGGTTCTCAGCGGCGACGATGCCTGGACCCTGCGTCAGGCGCAAACAGTACGTACTGAGCTGGCCTCAGACGGACTGTGGGTCGGTCCGCGGCCGATGCCTGAACCGTACGCCTCGCCTGCTGCCCTGAAATCGCTACTGGGCCGCGAATTTCAGCACGCCTTTTTCGATGCCCGCGAGGGTTTTGACGTCGCGGCGTTTGCCGCGTTAGCCGGTACGCTGCGCGCCGGGAGCTGGCTGGTATTACTCACGCCCGACTTCGCGCAATGGCCGGCTCGTCCTGATGCGGATTCTCTGCGCTGGAGCGATGCTCCCGACCCCATCTCCACGCCGAATTTTGTTTATCGTTTTTGCCAACAGAGTAGTGCGGATAACGCGTCCATTCTCTGGCGGCAGGGCGAGGAGTGCGTAGTGCCGGCGTTTGCCGCGCGTCCGCGATGGCGTCCCGCCGATGGTCATCCGCTGGCGGAGCAGGCCGCCGTGCTTGCCGAACTGTCCGGTTCCCCTCCTGGTATTGCGGCGCTGACCGCCGAACGCGGACGAGGAAAGTCCGCTCTCGCGGGAATGCTTATTCGCCAGTTGGCAGGCGATGCCATCGTCACGGCACCGGCGCGCGCGGCGACGGAGGTCATGGCGGCTTTCGCCGGTGAGGCTTTCCGCTTTATGGCCCCCGACGCATTGCTGGCTTCCGACTGCACCGCCGGATGGCTGATTGTTGACGAGGCCGCCGCTATCCCCGGGCCGCTGCTGCGCCAGCTTGTCTCCCGCTTCCCAAGGACGCTATTGACCACCACCGTGCAGGGGTACGAAGGGACCGGGCGCGGCTTTTTGCTTAAGTTTTGCGCCAGCTTTGCGCATCTGCGGCAGTTTAGCCTGACGGCGCCCATCCGTTGGGCGAGCGGCTGTCCGCTGGAGGCGGCGATTGCGCGGCTGCTGCTGTTCAACGACGAGACCTTTCAGCACGCGCCAGGCGGCGATATCGCGCTGGAAAGCGTCAGCCAGCAGAGCTGGCGGCGACAGCCTGCGTTACCAGAAGCGATGTATCAGCTGCTCTCCGGCGCCCACTATCGCACGTCGCCGCTGGATCTGCGGCGCATGATGGATGCGCCGGGGCAGCATTTTACCTGCGCCCGCAGCGGCAACCGCATCGCCGGGGCGCTGTGGCTGGTGGAGGAGGGCGGTCTTGAGCCATCCCTTAGCCAGGCGGTGTGGGCCGGCTACCGCCGTCCGCGCGGTAATCTGGTGGCGCAGTCGCTGGCGGCGCACGGCGGCAGCCCGCTAGCGGCCACGCTGACAGGGCTGCGTATCAGCCGTATTGCCGTGCATCCGGCTCGCCAGCGCGAAGGGCTGGGGCAGCGGCTGGTGGCCCAGGCGGCGTCGCAGGGTGCGGAGCGGGATTATCTGTCGGTGAGTTTCGGCTACACGCCTGAGCTGTGGCGCTTCTGGCAACGCTGCGGTTTTACGCTGGTGCGGCTGGGCACCCATCGGGAAGCCAGCAGCGGCTGTTATACCGCGATGGCGCTCTATCCTCTCAGCGAAGCGGGCCAGCGGCTGGCAAGCGAAGAGTCCGCGCGTCTGCTGCGCGATGAGTTCTGGCTGCGCGACTGGCGAGATGAGCCTTCGCCGTTGCCGGAGCGGAAAGCGACTATTCTTAGTGAAGAGGACTGGCTGGAAGTGGCGGGTTTTGCTTTTGCCCATCGTCCGCTGCTGACCTCGGCGGGTAGCCTCAATCGCCTGCTTATACGGGTGGATCTGCCGCTTCCGGCGCTGCGGGCCCGCCTGCAGCAGCAGGATGAGACCACGGTTTGCCGAACGCTAGGTTTATCCGGACGGAAAGCGCTTCTGGTCAGGCTGCGCGAAGAAGCGGCGCAGGCGCTATCAGGCGTGAATGCGGATCGTGCCAACGACCTGCGCCAGCAGGTTCAAATGCTGCAATTTTTTTAACTAACTCCTTCAGCTAAATGGCATGGTCATATTTCGCCTGCGGCGTAAACTTCCTTGCAGACATTAAGGAGACAGCCATGAAACACGATCATTTTATTGTTCAAAGTCCCGCGACACCTGCACAGCAACTGCTGCTGCTGTTTCATGGCGTCGGCGATAACCCGGTGGCAATGGGGCAAATCGGCAGCTGGTTTGCGCCGCTCTTTCCCGAAGCGCTGATCGTCAGCATCGGCGGCGCGGAGCCGTGCGGCCCGCCTCCGGGGCGCCAGTGGTTCTCCGTGCAGGGCGTCAGCGAAGAAAACCGCCAGCAGCGCGTGGATGCGATCATGCCGACCTTCATTGAAACGGTTCGCTACTGGCAACAGAAGAGCGGCGTCAGCCCGCAGGCGACGGCGCTGATCGGCTTCTCGCAGGGGGCGATTATGTCGCTGGAGAGCATTAAAGCCGAGCCGGGTTTGGCATCGCGGGTGATCGCCTTTAACGGCCGCTATGCGACGCTGCCGGAGACGGCGACGACCGCGACCACCGTGCACCTGATCCACGGCGGCGAAGATCGGGTGATCGATCTGGCGTGGGCGGTGGCGGGGCAGGAGGCGCTGCAGCAGGCCGGCGGTGACGTGACGCTGGATATTGTTGAAGATTTGGGGCACGCGATTGACGATCGCAGTATGCAGTTTGCCCTCGATCATCTGCGCTTTACCGTACCGAAGCACTATTTCGACGAAGCGCTCAGCGGTAGCACGCCAAAAGACAGCGATATTATTGAACTGCTGTAAATAAAAATCCCGGAGGCGATGCTGCGCATCTGTCCGGGCTACTGGACCTACAGACGGCAGTGAACTCGTAGCCCGGGCAAGGCGCGTCGAGCGCCGCCCCCGGGAACAAAGCGCGCAGGGGAACCGCGCATTCCAGGAGGCGATGCTATGCATCTGTCCAGGCTACCGGTCCCGCAGGCGGAAGCGTTGCGTGGACCGGGCGATGTCTTTGCTGCAATCTGAAATAAATTGCTTACTTCTTCTTCGACGGGTCGTTCTTCGGCCAGTCGTCGTCATCGTCCCACTTGTCGTTGAAGTCGCGATGCGGCGGCAGGTCCGGCTTATTGTTGAGGAATTTTTTGTGGTCAACGCGGGTCAGATCTTTAATCACGTTAATCATCACGCCCACCAAAAATACCAACACCAGAACCCACCAGTATTTCGTTAGCCAATCCATGCGCTTACCTCTTCTCTATTGATGCCGTCAGGCGACCAGCTGTTCCATGATGCGCTGGTACATCCGCGCTAGCAGCTGGAGGTCGGCGGCATTCACACACTCGTTTATTTTATGAATGGTGGCGTTCACTGGCCCCAGTTCAACCACCTGCGCCCCCATACGCGCGATAAAACGCCCATCGGAGGTGCCGCCGTTAGTCAGCAGCTGCGGTTTTATTTCATTATAGTGCTCAATGGCGTTAACCACCGCATCAACCAGCTTACCGCGGCTGGTCAGGAACGGCTGACCCGAGAGCCACCAGTCAACGCTGTAGCGCAGCGCGTATTTCTCCAGCAGCGCCACGACGCGCGCTTTAATCATTTCGTCGGTCAGCTCGGTACTAAAGCGGAAGTTGAACTGGACGAACATATCGCCGGGAATCACGTTGTTGCTGCCGGTCCCGGACTGCACGTTGGCGATTTGCATACTGGTCGGCGGAAAAAATTCGTTGCCCTTATCCCACTCGATAGTCACCAGCTCCGCCAGCATCGGCGCGGCGCGGTGAACCGGGTTATCGGCGAGGTGCGGATAGGCCACGTGCCCCTGCACGCCGTGAATGGTCAGGTTGCAGGTCAGCGAGCCGCGACGGCCGTTTTTCACCACATCGCCGACGACTTCGGTGCTTGAGGGTTCACCGACCAGGCAGTAGTCCAGACGCTCGTTGCGCGCCATCAGCGCTTCCACAACCTTAACGGTGCCGTTTTTGGCGCTGGCCTCTTCATCCGAGGTGATCAGAAAGGCCAGACGGCCTTTATGGTCCGGATACTGGGCGACAAAGCGCTCGGCGGCAACCACCATCGCCGCAAGCGAGCCTTTCATATCGGCCGCGCCGCGGCCAAACAGCATGCCGTCGCGAATAGTCGGCTCAAAAGGGGGGTTAATCCAGCGATCGGCATCGCCCGACGGGACGACATCGGTATGACCGGCGAACGCCAGCGTTTCCCCGCGCCCGCGCCAGGCCCAGAAGTTTTGGGTATCCCCGAAATCCATCGGTTCAACGGTAAAGCCAATCGCACGCAGACGTTCAATCATTAACGCCTGGCATCCCGCATCATCGGGGCTGAGGGAAGGGCGGCGAATAAGCTGCTGAGCCAGCTCAATGACCGGGCAAGACATAGACTACACCTCGTTAAACTGCTGATAACTTGATTCACTGAAACCCAGCAGCATAGGCTGACCGGGCGCGCAGAGCAATGGGCGTTTAATGATTGCCGGCATTTCCAGCATCAGTTTCGCCGCTGCGTCGGCGTTATTGATACCGGCGCGGACCGTTTCGTCCAGCTTGCGCCACGTTGTCCCTCGGGTGTTAAGCAGCGCTTCCCAGCCGAGTTCAGCGATAAAGGTGTCTAATAAACTGCGATCCAGACCGTCGACACGATAATCATGAAAACGATATTCTATCTGCTGGGCTTCCAGCCAGCGGCGGGCCTTTTTTATGGTGTCGCAGTTTTTTATCCCGTACATGGTGAGCATGATTAAACCTTTCCCGTTGAATTAAATGATTAGCTAAGATTCTTCCGAATATATAAGCCTTCAATAAATAATACGTGAATTGTTTTAATAAATATCATTTTTTCCCCCTGATATATATCCAGGTTTACACTCTGAACATTTTTTGCGCGCCGAACGGCGGCTACTGCTAGCGGCAGGGCGATCCTGGCACGATAGGCTGATGTGCAAATGTTGCTAAATGTTGCTGTTGGTCACATTAAATTGCTCAAATTAGGCTCATAGTACTTACGAATGAAAGGGGTATTCAGCAGGGGGGTAATGATAGTCATCAGAGCGATAGCGCAAACCATCTTTTAACCATCAATGAATTTGCATAAAATCACCCATAATAATAAGAGAGGCTATTATGATTGAACACGAACTGGGGAACTGGAAAGACTTTATCGAAGGCATGCTTCGTAAATAGTTTTCCGCAATAAAAGCATGGCGATTTCACAGGCAGAATAATAATGCAGTTGAAGCGACCACATGAAAAAGGCGACCTGTCCGGTCGCCTTTTCTGTTATTTGGCCCCGGCGAAAATATCGTCAGGGCGCGTCCCGATTATTGCGGCCGCTCCTTGAGCGGGAAGCGGCGGCGCACCAGCACGAAGAACAGCGGCACGAAGAAGATAGCCAGCACCGTGGCGGAGATCATCCCGCCCATTACCCCGGTGCCGACGGCATGCTGGCTGCCGGAGCCCGCCCCGGTACTGGTGGCCATCGGCAGTACGCCGAAGATAAACGCCAGCGAGGTCATCAGGATTGGCCGCAGACGCTGGCGGCAGGCGGAGAGCGTGGCGGTAAGCAGATCTTCGCCTTTCTGATTCAGTTCATTGGCAAATTCGACGATCAGAATGGCGTTTTTCGCCGACAGGCCGATTACCGTCAGCAGGCCCACCTGGAAATAGACATCGTTTTCCAGACCGCGCATCCAGGTCGCCAGCAGCGCGCCGATAACCCCCAGCGGCACCACCAGCATCACCGAGAACGGCACCGACCAGCTTTCGTACAGCGCCGCCAGGCACAGGAACACCACCAGTAGCGAGATGGCGTAAAGCGCTGGCGCCTGCGCCCCGGAGAGGCGTTCCTGATAGGACATCGCCGTCCATTCGAGGCCAAAGCCGTTCGGCAGCTGCTGGGCCAGCTCCTCCATAAGCGTCATGGCGGTACCGGTACTGACGCCCGGCGCGGCTTCACCGACGATTTCTACCGCCGAGTAGCCGTTGTAGCGCTCCAGACGCGGTGAACCGGTCTCCCAGCGCGAGGTGGCGAAGGCGGAGAAGGGCACCATCGTGCCGCTGCTGTTGCGTACGTACCACAGATTGATATCGTCCGGCAGCATGCGATACGGCGCCGCCGCCTGAACGTAGACCTTCTTCACGCGGCCGCGGTCCATAAAATCGTTGACGTAGCTTGATCCCCACGCGGTCTGCAGCGTGTCGTTGATATCGTCAATAGAGACGCCCAGCGCCTGCGCTTTACGCTGATCGATATCCACCTGCAGCTGCGGGCTATCGTCGAGGCCGTTGTGGCGCACGCGGGTGAGCTGGTTATTTTTAGCGGCCAGCTCCAGCAGGGTATCGCGGGCGGCCATCAGCGCTTCGTGCCCGTTGCCCGCGTGATCCTCCAGTTCCATATCGAAACCGGCGGAGCTGCCCAGACCGCTGATGGCCGGCGGGCTGCTGGCAAAGACGCGCGCTTCTTTAATTTTGTTAAACGCTTTGGTTGCGCGTTCGATGATGGCGAAAGAGGAGCCGGTGGTGGGATCGCGTTGGTCCCAGTCTTTCAGGCGTACGAACATACGCGCCACGTTCTGGCCGTTGCCGCCGGGGCCGGAACCGATGGTTGCGAACACCGATTCAACATTTTGCTTTTCATTGTTCAGGAAGTAGTCTTCCGCCTGCTGCACCACCTTCAGGGTTTGCTGCTGGGTCGAACCGCTTGGCAACTGCACCGAGGTGGTAAACATGCCGCGGTCTTCCAGCGGCAGGAACGACGTAGGCAGATGCAGAAACAGAAAGACCATTCCGCCCAGCAGCAGGACGTAGATCATTATCCAGCGTAGCGAACGATGAAGAATTTTGCCGACCGCGGTTTCGTAGCGGCTGGCGTTACGGTTAAAGGTGCGGTTAAACCAGCCGAAGAAGCCCCGCTGTCCGTGGGTTTCGCCTTTGTGAACCGGTTTTAACAGCGTGGCGCACAGCGCTGGCGTCAGGATCATCGCCACCAGAACCGACAGCACCATCGCCGAGACAATGGTAATCGAGAACTGGCGGTAGATCGCGCCGGTGGTGCCGCCGAAGAAGGCCATCGGCACAAATACCGCCGATAGCACCATGGCGATACCGACCAGCGCGCCCTGGATCTGACCCATGGATTTTCGCGTCGCTTCCCGCGGCGAGAGGCCCTCCTCGCTCATGATACGCTCGACGTTCTCCACCACTACGATGGCATCGTCCACCAGCAGGCCTATCGCCAGCACCACCGCGAACATGGTTAAAGTGTTAATGCTGTAGCCGCAGGCGTAGAGGACGGCAAAGGTCCCCATCAGCACTACCGGAACGGCGATGGTCGGGATCAGCGTGGCGCGGAAATTTTGCAGGAACAGATACATCACGAGGAACACCAGCGCGATGGCCTCAAGCAGCGTTTTCACCACGTCGGTAATCGATGCCTTCACAAATGAGGTAGTTTCGTAAGCGACTTTATATTCCAGGCCGTGCGGGAAGTACTGGGAGAGTTCGTTCAGGCGGTCGATCACGCGTTCGGCGGTCGCCATTTCGTTTGCGCCAGAGGCCAGCTTAACCCCCAGCCCGGACGCCGCCTGGCGGTTGTAGCGGCTGAGGTAATCGTATTTTTCCGCTCCCATCTCGACGGTGGCGACGTCACCGAGGGTGACCTCCGAACCGTCCTGATTAACCCGCAGGGTAATATCACGGAACTGTTCCGGCGTTTGTAACAGCGATTGTGAATTAATCGTCGCGTTGAGCGCCTGTTTGTCCACCGATGGCGTGCCGCCCAACTGGCCGACGGCGATCTGCGCGTTCTGCGAAGAGATGGCATCGGTGACGTCTTTTGCCGTCATTTGAAAGCTGTTGAGCTTGGCCGGATCGAGCCAGATGCGCATCGAATACTGGGAACCATAAGCGTCAATGTCGCCGACGCCATTCACCCGGCTGAGCGGGTCCTGAATATTACTGGCGACGTAGTCGGCGATATCCTGTTTATCCATGCTGCCGTCGGTGGAGACGAAGGCGATCGTCAGGATATTGGTATCCCCGGTTTTGCGTACCGTTACGCCCTGGTTCTGGACGGCCTGTGGGAGCTTACGCATCGCCGATTGCAGCTGGTTCTGCACCTGCTGGACGGCTTCATCCGGGTCGGTTCCGGCGGTAAAGCTCAGCGTCACGGTGGCCTGTCCGGTGCCGCTGCTCTGGGATGACATATACATCAGGTTGTCGAGGCCGGTCATATTCTGCTCGATAACCTGAGTGACGGTATTTTCCAGCGTCTGTGCCGAAGCGCCGGGATAGTTTGCTGTGATCCGCACGTTGGGTGGGGCAAGTTCAGGATATTGCTCAACGGGAAGCGACAAAATTGCGAGGATACCGGTCAGGCATAAAAGGATTGCCAGAACCCACGCAAAAATGGGGCGATCGATAAAAAAATTCGCCATCAGAATTAGGACCTCATTTTGCACATTTTTTTGTTATTGCACAGCCTGTGACACTCTAGCGGCAAGCCCTCAGGCAATCGTGGAGAAAATAAGGAGATAGTGTAATTTATCGTGTGCCTTTTATGGCAGCGTAAAGAACTCTCCTTCTATCTCTATCAGCGCCTGCTTCTCTGCGCGCCGCCGCAAACGTGACCATTATTACTTAGCTAAATAAAACGTAATTTCATTTAAGTCAAAAAAATTGATCCACCTCGGGTTATTACCAAAAAATCGGCAACCTGTGCAAATGCACATTGTTCCGGCACCGTTTTGTCGGGTAATAGATAGTCATGCGAATTGAGGGGTTATTCACCACGAAGACTGAAGGATGTCATGAACCACTTTATTTTAAGCGATAGTCATAAATGCATCGGATGCAAGGCTTGTGAGGTTGCCTGCGTCATGGCGCATAACGATGAGCAGCATGTATTGACCCCGCAGCGTTTTCTGCCGCGTATTACGGTTATCAAGCGCGAGCAAAAACGTAACGCCGTAACCTGTCACCATTGTGAAGGGGCACCGTGCGCCCGCAGTTGTCCGAATGGCGCTATCAGCCAGTTTAACGACAGCGTCCTGGTGAATCAGGAGAAATGTATCGGCTGTAAATCCTGTATGGTTGCCTGCCCGTTTGGCGTGATGCAGATCGTCCTGACGCCGGTAGAGGAGGGCAGAGTCAAAGCGACGGCGCATAAATGCGATTTGTGCGATGGTCGCGAAGAGGGGCCCGCCTGCGTGCAAAACTGTCCGGCCGAGGCGCTGCAGCTGGCGACGGACAGCACGCTGCTGAATCTGGCGAAGCAGCGGCGTCAGCGCGCGGCGCGTCTGGGTCATCCCGGCGCGGCGGTATTGGCGTGTTCCGCCGGAAAAGTCGCGCAGATGGAGGCGACGCCGCCGCGCGGCGAGCCCGACAAGCTATCCGCCGAGACCCGTAAGGCGAACTTTGACGAAATTTATCTGCCATTCAGCGCTGGTCAGGCCAACCGCGAGGCGGAACGCTGCCTGAAGTGCGGCGAGCACAGCATTTGTGAATGGACCTGCCCGCTGCATAACCACATCCCCCAGTGGATCGAGCGCGTAAAAGAAGGGGATATCTCCGCCGCCGTTGAGCTCTCTCACCAGACTAACTGCCTGCCGGAAATTACCGGCCGCGTCTGCCCGCAGGATCGCCTGTGCGAAGGAGCCTGCACGCTGCGCGATGAGCATGGTTCGGTGACCATCGGCAATATTGAACGCTATATCTCCGACCAGGCGCTGGCCAACGGCTGGCGGCCGGATCTTTCTCAGGTCGTTGAAAGCGGCAAGCGGGTGGCGATTATCGGCGCGGGTCCTGCCGGGCTTGCCTGCGCCGACCGGCTGGTGCGCAATGGCGTGAGTCCGGTGGTCTTTGACCGCCATCCGGAAATCGGCGGCCTGCTGACCTTTGGTATTCCGGCCTTTAAGCTGGATAAATCTCTGCTGGCCCGGCGGCGGGAAATCTTTACCCAGATGGGCGTGCGCTTTGAGCTGAACTGTGAGATAGGCAAAGATATCCCGCTGACGACGCTGCTTGATGACTATGACGCGGTATTTATTGGCGCCGGAACCTATCGCTCGATGAAAGCGGATCTGCCGAATGAAGACGCGCCCGGCGTATATGACGCGCTGCCGTTCCTGATCGCTAACACCAAACAGGTGATGGGGCTGCTGGAGCTGCCGGAAGAGCCTTACGTCAACACCGAAGGGCTGAACGTTGTGGTGCTCGGCGGCGGCGATACGGCGATGGACTGCGTGCGTACCGCGCTGCGCCACGGCGCGAAGCAGGTGACCTGCGCCTATCGTCGCGATGAAGCCAACATGCCCGGTTCGAAGAAAGAGGTGAAAAACGCGCGCGAAGAGGGGGCGCAGTTTGAATTTAACGTCCAACCGGTGACCCTGGAGCTGAACGAAGAGGGGCACGTCAACGGCGTACGCTTTCTGCGCACCCGGCTGGGCGCGCCTGACGCTCAGGGGCGCCGCAGCCCGTCGCCGATCCCCGGAAGCGAGTTTGTCATGCCCGCCGACGCGGTGATCATGGCCTTCGGTTTCCATCCGCACGGTATGCCGTGGCTGGAATCCGTCGGCGTTAAGCTCGACAGCCGCGGGCGGATTAAAGCCAATGTGGAAAGCCGCTATCGCTATCAGACCACCCATCGTAAAGTGTTTGCCGGCGGCGATGCGGTGCGCGGCGCCGATCTGGTGGTGACCGCCATGGCGGAAGGCCGCCACGCGGCGCAGGGGATCATGGATTTCCTCGGCGTTAAATCGATTCCGCTTCACTGACGACAAAGCGGGTTCCGCAGCGTAGTATGATATCGTTATTTCACGCTGTGGGGCCCGTATGTCACTCAATATCAACGTTATCAAAGATAAAATCCTCTCCGAAAACTGGTTCGTTCTGCGCAACATGACCTATGAACTGACGCGCAGCGACGGCAGCGTGGTTCGCCATAGACGCGAAGTCTACGATCGCGGCAACGGCGCTACCATCTTGCTGTATAACCGCCATAAGCAGACCGTCGTGCTGGTTCGCCAGTTCCGCATCGCGACCTGGATAAACGGCAACGAAGACGGGATGCTGATCGAAACCTGCGCCGGGCTGCTGGACAGCGACGAGCCGGAGGAGTGCGTGCGTAAAGAAGCCATTGAAGAGACCGGCTTCGAAGTCGGTGAAGTGCGCAAACTGTTTGAACTGTTTATGTCGCCCGGCGGCGTCACCGAGCTTATCTATTTCTTTATTGCCGAATATGACGATACTCAGCGGGCCAACGATGGCGGCGGCGTTGATGATGAAGATATTGAGGTGCTGGAGCTCCCTTATCATCGGGCGCTGGAGATGATGGCGAACGGGGAGATCCGCGATGGCAAAGCGGTGATCCTGCTGCAATATTTGCAAACCTCCGGGCTGATGAACGGGGATCTCTGATAAATCCGATTGAGTAAAACCTCGCCGCTGGTGAACATAGCCGCTGTGTATGGCGTTTTCTCCGGGGTTGTGCCGCTCATGTTGCATCGGGTTATTTTATTTCTGCTTTTCGGTTTACTGCCGACGTCGCTGGTGCGGGCGGCGCCGGCGCAACAGCTCTTCAATGACTGGCAGGTAACCTGCAACAATCAGAACTTCTGCGTGGCCCGCAACGTCGGGCTGCATCACGGCCTGGTCATGACCCTCACCCGCAGCGCCGGGGCGGCCACCAGCGCCAGCCTGCGTATTGAGCTCGGCGGCGTGGGCAACCCGGTCGCGGCGCTGGCGCCCATTGCGCCGCGCCTTCGCCTCGATGGTAAACCCCTGTCCCTGGGCGATAAACATTGGCAGATCGCCGACAAACTGCTTAAAACCGACGATAGCGTCACCATTGATGCTTTCCTGCAGCAGGTGCAGGACGCGCAGACGATGACGCTTGAAAATGGCCTACAGAGTATCTCTCTACAGGGGCTGAAAGCTGCTCTGCTGTTTATCGATAACCGGCAGAAGCGCGTGGGGAGCGAAACCGCGTGGGTGGGGAAGGGGGAAGAGCCGCCGCTCAGCGTTCCGCCTGCGCCGGCGCTGCGGTCGGTAGCGAGAATCGACGTCGCGCAATCGCCTCTCAGCCGCGATGAACTTAACGATTTAATGGATTACGGCAACGAGCGCATGAACAGCAGCGCCTGTTCGCTGGATCCGTTTCGCCGCGAGGTGCGGGTTGCCGCGCTAACCGACGATAAGGTTTTGCTGATGACCAGCTGTGAAGCGGGCGCCTACAACACGATTTGGCTGGCCTGGCTGGTGTCGCGTCAGCGACCGTATATTGCTCATCCGCTACGGCTTACGCTGCCTTTCCAGCCGCCCGGCGATGTGCCGCGTGACGTCGAGCTGGTGAACGCCCGCTACGACGATCGACGCCAGGAGCTGGTGACGCTGGATAAAGGGCGCGCGCCCGGCGACTGCGGGACGCAAACGCGCTGGCGCTATGACGGCCAGCGCTTTAGCCTGGTACGCTACGCGCAGCAGCCGCAGTGTGATAACTGGCAGGGGCCAGACGCCTGGCCCACGCTATGGGTTACCCGTTCTGTACCTCGTCCCCTACGCTGACGATATGCTCAACGGTAAAGCCGAAGTAAGGGAAGAGCTTATCGGCCGGGGCCGATTCACCGTAGCCGGTCATGCCGACAATTTTTCCTTTTAGTCCCACATATTTATACCAGTAGTCGGCGATCCCGGCCTCCACGGCGACGCGGGCGCTGACGTCCGATGGCAGCACGGACTCCCGATAGGCTTCATCCTGGGCATCAAACACGTCGGTCGATGGCAGGGAGACTACGCGCACGTTCACCCCTTTGGCCAGCAGCTTCTCCGCGGCCAGAACGGTGATCTCGACCTCTGAACCGGTGGCTATCAGGATCAGGTCCGGCTTGCCGCCGGCGTCCTTCAGTACGTAGCCGCCGCGGGCGATATTCTGTACCTGCTCCGGCGTGCGCGCCATCTGGGTCAGATTTTGCCGGGAGAGGATCAGCGCCGTCGGCCCGCTATGACGCTCTACCGCCAGTTTCCACGCCACCGCGGCCTCGACCTGATCGCACGGTCGCCAGGTGCTGAAGTTTGGCGTCAGGCGCAGGCTGGCCAGCTGTTCTACCGCCTGGTGCGTCGGGCCGTCTTCGCCGAGACCGATGGAGTCGTGGGTATAGACCATTATTTGCCGCGCTTTCATCAGCGCCGCCATACGCGCCGCGTTGCGGGCATATTCGACGAACATCAGGAAGGTGGCGGTATAAGGTACAAACCCGCCGTGGTGGGCGATGCCGTTGGCGATGGCCGTCATCCCGAATTCACGTACGCCGTAGTGAATATAGTTACCCGCCGGATCGTCTTTCAGCGAAGTCGAACCTTTCCAGATGGTCAGGTTACTCGGCGCGAGATCCGCGGAGCCGCCCAACAGTTCCGGTAGATGTGGGCCGTAGGCATCGAGGGCATTTTGCGAAGCCTTACGAGTGGCGATTTTCGCCGGATTGGCCTGCAGTTCAGCGATATATTTCCGCGTCGTTTCATCCCACGACTCAGGCAGTCCGCCGCTCATACGCCGCGTAAACTCCGCTGCCAGCTGAGGATGGGCCTGCTGATAGGCGGCAAACTTCTCCTCCCAGCTTTTCTGCGCTTTTTGTCCCTTTTCACGCGCGTCCCAGGCCCGGTAAATCTCTTTTGGGATCTCAAACGCCGGGTGATGCCAGCCCAACTGCTGGCGCGCCAGCGCTACTTCCTGTTCTCCCAGCGCGGCGCCGTGAGCCTCTTCTTTGCCGGCTTTATTCGGTGAACCAAAGCCTATCACCGTACGGCAGATAATTAGCGAGGGTTTGTCCTTCACGCTCTGGGCTTCCAGAATCGCTTTCTTCACGGCTTCGGGATCGTGGCCGTCAATTTCATGCACCACATGCCAGTGATAGGCCTCAAAGCGTTTTGCCGTGTCATCGGTAAACCAGCCTTTGGTTTCGCCATCAATGGAAATGCCGTTGTGGTCGTAGAAGCCGATAAGCTTGCCCAGTCCTAGCGTACCCGCCAGAGAGCAGACTTCGTGAGAAATCCCCTCCATCAGACAGCCATCGCCCATAAACACGTAGGTAAAGTGGTCGACGATCTCATGGTCTGGCTGATTAAACTGCGCCGCCAGCGTGCGCTCGGCGATAGCCAGCCCCACCGCGTTCGCCAGCCCTTGCCCCAGCGGCCCGGTGGTGGTTTCAACCCCCGGGGTATAGCCGATTTCCGGGTGGCCCGGCGTTTTGGAATGCAGCTGACGGAAGTTTTTTATCTCTTCGATGGGCAAATCATAGCCCGTCAGATGCAGCAGGCTGTAGAGCAGCATCGACGCGTGGCCGTTGGAGAGAATAAAGCGGTCGCGATCGTACCATTGCGGGTTTTCAGGATTGTGCTTAAGGAAATCGTTCCACAGCACCTCTGCGATATCGGCCATGCCCATCGGCGCGCCGGGGTGGCCGGAGTTGGCTTTCTGGACTGCATCCATACTCAGGGCGCGGATGGCGTTAGCGAGTTCTCTACGGGACATAATGTGCTCCTGAAACAATAGGTTGTATGAGTTTTTATTGGTTTAGGATAGAGAGGATGATGAGTTGCATAACTAAAAAGCATAGCAGACGGGGCTATCATTGCTTCTGAAACTAAGTTACATAAACATTATAAATCGATAACAAATATAACTTTGTTATGGCGAGAGTTTGGCGGTGTTCAAAGTTTACGAAGCCGTCAGGCGAGATACTAGGTGACCCTTTAGGGTGAACACCAGGTAGGCCATTACGCTTCACCCCCTACGATCGATACGTGAAAGGAACGATAAAATGGATGAGCAGTTAAAACAAAGCGCCCTTGATTTCCACGAATTCCCGGTCCCCGGAAAAATCCAGGTCTCCCCGACAAAACCGCTGGCTACCCAACGCGATCTGGCCCTGGCCTACTCGCCGGGCGTTGCCGCGCCCTGTCTGGAAATCGAGAAGGACCCGCTGGCAGCCTATAAATATACCGCGCGCGGCAACCTCGTCGCGGTGGTCTCCAACGGCACGGCCGTACTGGGGCTGGGCAATATCGGCGCGCTGGCCGGTAAGCCGGTGATGGAAGGCAAAGGCGTTCTGTTTAAAAAGTTCGCCGGCATCGATGTGTTCGATATTGAAGTCGATGAGCTGGACCCGGACAAATTTATCAACGTCGTTGCGGCGCTGGAGCCGACCTTCGGCGGTATCAACCTCGAAGATATCAAAGCGCCGGAGTGCTTCTACATCGAGCAAAAGCTGCGCGAGCGCATGAATATTCCGGTCTTCCATGACGATCAGCACGGGACGGCGATTATCAGTACCGCAGCGATTCTCAACGGGCTGCGGGTGGTGGAGAAAAACATTTCCGACGTGCGGATGGTGGTCTCCGGCGCGGGCGCGGCGGCGATCGCCTGTATGAACCTGCTGGTGGCGCTGGGAATGCAGAAACACAACATCGTGGTCTGCGACTCGAAAGGCGTTATCTATAAGGGCCGTGAGCCGAATATGGCGGAGACGAAGGCGGCCTATGCGGTAGAAGACAGCGGCAAACGCACGCTGGATGACGTGATTGACGGGGCGGACATTTTCCTTGGCTGCTCAGGCCCGAAAGTGCTGACTCCGGAGATGGTGAAAAAAATGGCCCGCGCGCCGATGATTCTGGCGCTGGCCAACCCGGAGCCGGAGATTCTGCCGCCGCTGGCGAAAGAGGTACGCTCCGACGCCATTATCTGTACCGGACGTTCTGACTATCCGAACCAGGTAAACAACGTTCTGTGCTTCCCGTTCATCTTCCGCGGGGCGCTGGACGTCGGCGCAACGGCGATTAACGAAGAGATGAAGCTGGCGGCAGTACACGCGATTGCCGAGCTGGCGCACGCCGAACAGAGCGAAGTGGTGGCCTCCGCCTACGGCGATCAGGACCTGAGCTTCGGCGCGGAA
Organism: Klebsiella sp. M5al; assembly: GCF_002090195.1. Lineage (NCBI taxonomy): Bacteria > Pseudomonadati > Pseudomonadota > Gammaproteobacteria > Enterobacterales > Enterobacteriaceae > Klebsiella > Klebsiella sp. M5al. Next base: position 4,352,662 of record NZ_CP020657.1, on the reverse strand, counting down.
TATATCATTCCGAAACCGTTCGACCCGCGGCTGATCGTTAAGATCGCCCCGGCAGTGGCGAAAGCGGCGATGGACTCCGGCGTGGCGACCCGCCCGATCGCCGATTTTGACGCCTACATTGAGAAGCTCAGCGAGTTCGTCTACAAAACGAACCTGTTTATGAAGCCGATTTTCTCCCAGGCGCGTAAAGAGCCGAAGCGGGTAGTGCTGGCGGAAGGGGAAGATTCCCGCGTCCTGCACGCGACCCAGGAACTGGTCTCTCTTGGGCTGGCGAAACCGATTTTAATCGGTCGCCCGGGCGTCATTGAGATGCGAATCCAGAAGCTAGGGCTGCAGATTAAAGCCGGGGTTGACTTTGAGATCGTGAATAACGAATCCGACCCGCGCTTTAAAGAGTACTGGAACGAATATTACAGCCTGATGAAGCGCCGCGGGATCACTCAGGAGCAGGCGCAGCGGGCGGTGATCAGCAATACCACGGTGATCGGCGCAATCATGGTGCAGCGCGGCGAAGCCGATGCGATGATCTGCGGCACCATCGGTGACTATCACGAGCATTACAGCGTCATACAGCCGCTGTTCGGCTACCGCGAAGGAGTCCATGCGGCCGGGGCGATGAACGCGCTGCTGCTGCCGAGCGGCAACACCTTTATCGCCGACACCTATGTCAATCACGATCCGTCGCCGGAGCAAATTGCCGAAATCACCCTGATGGCGGCGGAAACCGTTCGTCGTTTCGGTATTGAACCGCGGGTGGCGCTGCTGTCGCACTCGAACTTTGGCTCCTCTGACTGCCCGTCCGCCAGCAAAATGCGCCAGGCGCTGGAGCTGGTGAAGGCGCAGGCGCCGGAGCTGATGATCGATGGCGAAATGCACGGTGATGCCGCGCTGGTGGAAAGCATTCGTAATGAGCGGATGCCGGATAGCCCGCTGAAAGGCTCGGCTAATATTCTGGTGATGCCGAATATGGAAGCGGCGCGTATTAGTTACAACTTACTTCGCGTCTCCAGCTCCGAAGGCGTCACCGTCGGACCGGTGCTGATGGGCGTCGCGAAGCCGGTGCATATTCTGACGCCAATTGCTTCGGTACGGCGTATCGTAAATATGGTCGCGCTGGCCGTTGTCGAAGCGCAAACTCAGCCACTGTAATTTTCATTTAATTATTTCAGGCGCGGGAATTATCCCGCGCTTTTTTATTTCTGTTTATAAGTGATCTATCTCACCTTTCAAATCAACTTGCCGAATTTTGTTATTTACTCCCGCGGAAACTTGTCACGATAAGCGCAAGTTTTAGCGGAGCGGTGAGCCATGGATAAAGAACGCATCATTCAGGAATTTGTACCCGGTAAGCAGGTGACGCTGGCGCATCTGATCGCGCATCCGGGGGCAGAACTGGCGAAAAAGATCGGCGTTCCCGAATCTGGCGCTATCGGCATTATGACCTTAACCCCTGGAGAAACCGCGATGATCGCCGGTGATTTAGCGATGAAGGCCGCCGATGTGCATATCGGTTTTCTCGACCGGTTTAGCGGCGCGCTGGTGATCTACGGCTCGGTCGGCGCGGTAGAAGAGGCGCTGCTACAGACGGTAAGCGGGCTCGGTCGATTATTAAATTATACCCTCTGCGAGTTAACCAAAAGCTAATTAGGTGCGGCGATGAAACGTATTGCATTTGTCGGTACGGTGGGCGCGGGAAAAACAACGCTATTTAATGCGCTGCAGGGAAATTATTCCCTCGCGAGAAAAACGCAGGCCGTGGAATTTAATGAAGAAGGCGATATCGACACCCCGGGAGAATATTTCAACCATCCGCGCTGGTACCACGCATTAATTACCACGCTGCAGGATGTCGATACGCTGATTTATGTCCACGCGGCCAACGATACCGAAAGTCGCTTACCCGCTGGGCTACTGGATATTGGCGCGAATAAACGACACATCGCCGCGATTAGCAAAACGGACGTGCCGGACGCCGACGTCGCCGCGGTGCGGCAACTGCTCTACGAGATGGGGTTTCAGGAACCGATTTTCGAACTCAACGGTCACGATCCGCAAAGCGTAAAGCATCTGGTGAATTACCTGAGTGAGCTCAGCCAAAAGGAGGAAGGGGCAGGTGAAGAAACTTATCACAGCTAACGATATTCGTGCGGCCCACGCACGAGGCGAAGCGGAAATATCGGTTGTGCTGCGCGCCAGCATCATCACCCCGGAAGCCCGCGAAGTCGCGGAGCTGCTGGGCGTCGCCATCCGGGAGTGCGATGAATCTGCGCCAGAGCCGGCGGCACCGGCGGCAGAGGATAAAACCGAAAGCCAGCGCATTCGCGAAACCATTATCGCGCAGCTGCCGGAAGGGCAGTTTACCGAAAGCCTGGTGGCGCAGCTAATGGAAAAAGTGATGAAGGAGAAGCAGTCGCTGGGGATGGACGCGATGCAGCCCAGCTTTAAGGCGGTTACCGGTAAAGGCGGCGTGAAGGTTATTGACGGCGGCAGCGTGAAGTTCGGCCGCTTCGACGGCGCGGAGCCGCACCGGGTCGGCCTGACGGATTTAATTACCGAGCAGGACGGCAGCAGCATGGCCGCCGGGTTTATGCAGTGGGAAAACGCCTTTTTCCCGTGGACGCTGAACTATGACGAGGTCGATATGGTGCTGGAGGGCGAACTCCACGTGCGCCATGAAGGCGAAACCATGGTGGCCAAAGCCGGGGACGTGATGTTTATCCCGAAAGGCTCCAGCATTGAATTCGGCACGCCGTCGACGGTGCGCTTCATGTATGTCGCCTGGCCTGCGAACTGGCAATCGCTATGAAAGATTTCATCACCGAAGCCTGGCTCAGAGCGAATCATACGCTCAGCGAAGGGGCAGAAATTCATCTGCCCGCCGACGCCCGCCTGACGCCATCGGCCCGGGAGCTGCTGGAAAGCCGCCGTCTGCGCATCAAGTTTATCGACGAGCAGGGCAGCCTGTTCGTTGATGACGACGCGCAGCAGCCGCAGCCGGTACACGGTTTGACCAGCAGCGACACGCACCCGCAGGCCTGTTGCGAACTGTGCCGCCAGGCGGTGAAGAAAAAGCCGGACACCCTGACCCACCTGACGGCGGAAAAAATGGTCGCCAAAAGCGACCCGCGGCTGGGCTTTCGCGCCGCCCTCGACGCCACTATCGCCCTGGCAGTCTGGCTGCAAATCGAACTGGCGGAGCCCTGGCAGCCGTGGCTGGCGGATATCCGCTCGCGCCTCGGCAACATTATGCGCGCCGACGCCCTGGATGAACCGCTGGCGGCGCAGTCCATCGTCGGGCTGAACGAGGATGCGCTGCACCGGCTTTCCCACCAGCCGCTGCGCTATCTCGACCACGATCATCTGGTGCCGGAAGCCAGCCACGGCCGCGATGCCGCGCTGCTCAATCTGCTGCGCTGTAAAATTCGTGAAACGGAAACGGTCGCCGCGCAGGTCTTTATTACCCGCAGTTTTGAGGTATTGCGCCCGGACCTTCTGCAGGCGCTGAACCGCCTCTCCAGCACCGTCTACGTGATGATGATTTTAAGCGTGGCGAAACATCCGCTGACCGTCAGCCAAATCCAACAGCGTCTGGGAGGGGAGCAATGATTATTGAACGCGCCCGTCAGCTCGCTTTGCGTTCACCCGCCCGGGTGGTGTTTGCGGACGCGCTGGATATTCGCGTCCTCAAAGCGGCGCACTATCTCCAGCAGCAGAGGCTGGCAAAGCCGATTTTGATCGCCAGCCCTTTTGCCCTGCGCCAGTTCGCCCTCAACCATCGCCTGCCGATGGACGGTATGCAGATCGTCGACCCGCTCAGCAACCGGCAAATACGCGCAGCGTTTGCCCGGCGCTGGCTGGACCGCGCCGGGGAAAAAACGCCGCCGGACGCCGAGGAAAAACTCAACGACCCGCTGATGTTCGCCGCCGCCATGGTCGGCGCCGGTCAGGCCGACGTGTGTATTGCCGGCAATCTCTCCTCGACGGCGAACGTGCTGCGTGCCGGATTACGCATTATTGGCCTTCAGCCTGGCTGCAAAACGCTGTCGTCGATTTTTCTGATGCTTCCGCAGTACGCCGGACCGGCATTAGGGTTCGCCGACTGCAGCGTGGTGCCGCAGCCGACGGCGGCGCAGCTGGCGGATATCGCCATCGCCAGCGCGGAAACATGGCAGGCCATCACCGGCGAAGAGCCGCGCGTGGCGATGCTGTCGTTTTCCAGCAACGGCAGCGCCCGTCATCCCAACGTCGCCAACGTACAGCAGGCCACCGGGATCGTACGCCAGCGCGCCCCGCAGCTGATGGTTGATGGCGAACTGCAGTTTGACGCCGCCTTCGTTCCGGAGGTCGCCGCGCAAAAAGCGCCCGCCAGTCCGCTACAGGGCCGGGCCAACGTGATGGTTTTTCCCTCGCTGGAGGCGGGCAACATTGGCTACAAAATCGCCCAGCGCCTGGGCGGCTACCGCGCGGTCGGGCCGCTGATTCAGGGACTTGCCGCGCCGCTTCACGACCTCTCCCGAGGCTGTAGCGTGCAGGAAATTATCGAACTGGCGTTGGTGGCAGCAGTGCCGCGCCAGACTGACGCGAGCCGGGTAAACCGCTCGCAAACACGGGTTGTATAAACGGTCCCGTTCTGGACCCCATGAGAGGAAAACACAATGGAAGCATTAGGAATGATTGAAACCCGGGGCCTGGTTGCGCTGATTGAGGCCTCTGACGCGATGGTAAAAGCCGCGCGCGTGAAGCTGGTTGGCGTCAAGCAGATTGGCGGCGGTCTGGTGACCGCGATGGTGCGCGGCGATGTGGCGGCGTGCAAAGCGGCGACGGATGCGGGTGCCGCGGCGGCGCAGCGCATTGGCGAGCTGGTCTCAGTGCACGTTATTCCGCGCCCGCATGGCGATCTGGAAGAGGTGTTCCCCATCAGTTTCAAAGGCGACAGCAACATTTGACTCACGGCCGGATAAGCCGCGCAAGCGCCGCTATCCGGCATTAACGCGCGCTATTGCCTGATGGCGCTGCGCTTATCAGGCCTACGACTCACCACGTAATCCAGGGAGGCGGGTATGAAACTGGCAGTCGTCACGGGACACATTGTCTGCACCGTCCGCCATCAGGGGCTGGCGCACGACAAGCTGCTGATGGTGGAGATGATTGATGCCGCAGGGAAGCCTGACGGGCAGTGCGCCGTCGCCACCGATAGCATCGGCGCGGGGGCCGGGGAATGGGTACTGCTGGTGAGCGGCAGCTCGGCGCGACAGGCGCACCGCAGCGAGGCGTCTCCTGTCGATTTGTGCGTCATCGGTATCGTCGATGAAGCGGTGGCCGGCGGTCAGGTGATTTTCCATAAATAGGACTGAACATCATGAATCAACAGGATATTGAACAGGTGGTGAAAGCGGTACTGCTGAAAATGACGGACAGCAGCAAGCCGGACAGCACCGTTCATGAAATGGGCGTCTTCGCCTCCCTTGATGACGCCGTCGCGGCAGCAAAAGTGGCTCAGCAGGGGCTGAAAAGCGTGGCGATGCGTCAGCTGGCGATTCACGCCATTCGCGAGGCGGGCGAAAAATACGCCAGGGAATTAGCGGAGCTGGCGGTGAGCGAAACCGGCATGGGCCGGGTGGAGGATAAATTTGCCAAAAACGTGGCGCAGGCGCGCGGTACGCCGGGCGTGGAGTGCCTCTCTCCGCAGGTGCTGACCGGCGATAACGGCCTGACGCTGATTGAAAACGCGCCGTGGGGCGTGGTGGCCTCGGTCACCCCATCCACCAACCCGGCGGCGACGGTGATTAATAACGCCATCAGCCTGATTGCCGCGGGCAACAGCGTGGTGTTCGCCCCGCATCCGGCGGCGAAAAAGGTCTCTCAGCGGGCGATTATGCTGCTCAACCAGGCGGTGATTGCCGCGGGCGGCCCGGCCAATCTGCTGGTCACCGTGGCGAACCCGGATATTGAAACGGCCCAGCGGCTGTTTAAGTACCCCGGCATTGGTCTGCTGGTGGTCACCGGCGGCGAAGCGGTGGTGGAGTCCGCGCGAAAACATACCAATAAACGTCTGATCGCCGCCGGGGCCGGTAACCCGCCGGTGGTGGTCGACGAAACCGCCGACCTGGCGCGCGCCGCGCAGTCCATCGTCAAAGGCGCCTCGTTTGATAACAACATCATCTGCGCCGACGAAAAGGTGCTGATTGTGGTCGATAGCGTTGCCGACGAATTGATGCGCCTGATGGAAGGCCAGCAGGCGGTGAAGCTCACCGCCGCTCAGGCCGAGCAGCTTCAGCCGGTGCTGCTCAAAAATATCGACGAGCGCGGCAAAGGCACCGTCAGCCGCGACTGGGTTGGCCGCGACGCCGGCAAGATTGCCGCAGCCATCGGCCTGAACGTTCCGCCGCAGACGCGTCTGCTGTTCGTTGAAACCCCGGCCAGCCATCCGTTTGCCGTCACCGAACTGATGATGCCGGTGCTCCCGGTGGTACGGGTGGCCAACGTCGACGAAGCCATCGCGCTGGCGGTTCAGCTGGAAGGCGGCTGCCACCATACGGCGGCGATGCACTCGCGCAATATCGACAACATGAACCAGATGGCGAACGCCATTGATACCAGCATTTTCGTCAAAAACGGGCCGTGCATCGCCGGACTCGGCCTGGGCGGGGAGGGCTGGACCACCATGACCATCACCACGCCAACCGGGGAGGGGGTGACCAGCGCGCGCACCTTTGTCCGCCTGCGCCGCTGCGTGCTGGTAGACGCCTTCCGAATTGTATAAGGGATGACCGATGGCACACGACGAACAACGTTGGCTCACGCCCCGGCTGCAAAAAGCGGCGGTCCTGTGTAACCAGACGCCTGCGCTCAGCGGTTCGCCGCTGTGGCTGGGCGTGGATTTAGGCACCTGCGATGTGGTGTCGATGGTGGTCGACGGCGACGGGCAGCCGGTTGCGGTGTGCCTCGACTGGGCGGACGTGGTGCGCGACGGCATCGTCTGGGATTTCTTCGGCGCCGTCACCATCGTGCGCCGCCATCTCGACGCGCTGGAACGGCAGCTTGGCTGCCGCTTCACTCATGCGGCGACCTCATTTCCGCCGGGCACCGACCCGCGTATTTCGATCAACGTGCTGGAGTCCGCAGGGTTAGAGGTGAGTCACGTACTCGATGAACCGACCGCGGTGGCGGACCTGCTGCAGCTCGATAACGCCGGCGTGGTGGATATCGGCGGCGGCACCACCGGGATCGCCATCGTGAAGCGCGGCAAGGTGACCTACTCCGCCGATGAAGCGACCGGCGGCCACCATATCTCCCTGACCCTTGCCGGTAACCGCCGCATCCCGCTGGAAGAGGCGGAGCAGTACAAGCGCAGCAACGCGCAGGAGATTTGGCCGGTGGTGAAGCCGGTGTACGAAAAGATGGCGGAGATCGTCGCTCGTCATATTGAGGGTCAGGGAATAGCCGATTTGTGGCTGGCGGGCGGCTCCTGCATGCAGCCGGGCGTGGATGCGCTGTTTCGTAAGCGCTTCCCGGAATTACAGGTGCATTTACCGCAGCACAGCCTGTTTATGACCCCGCTGGCGATAGCCAGCAGCGGGAGAGAGAAAGCGGAGGGAATCAATGCAAGCTGAACTGCAGACGGCGCTCTTTCAGGCATTCGACACCCTGAATTTGCAGCGGGTGAAAACCTTCAGCGTGCCGCCGGTGACGCTGTGCGGCCTCGGCGCGCTCAGCGCCTGTGGCCAGGAAGCGCAAGCGCGAGGCGTAAACCATCTGTTTGTGATGGTCGACAGCTTCCTGCATCAGGCGGGACTGACCGCGGGGCTTGCGCGCAGCCTGGCGGTGAAAGGCGTGGCGATGACCGTCTGGCCCTGTCCGCCAGGGGAGCCGTGCGTTACCGACGTCTGCGCGGCGGTGGCGCAGCTGCGCGAAGCGAAGTGCGACGGCGTGGTGGCCTTTGGCGGCGGTTCGGTGCTGGACGCGGCGAAAGCGGTGGCGCTGTTGGTCACCAACCCAGAGCAGACGCTAAGTGAGATGACGGAAAGCAGCGTACTGCGCCCGCGTCTGCCGCTGATTGCGGTGCCGACCACCGCCGGAACCGGCTCAGAAACCACCAACGTGACGGTGATTATCGATGCGGTCAGCGGGCGCAAGCAGGTGCTGGCCCACGCCTCGCTCATGCCGGACGTGGCGATTCTCGACGCCGCCCTGACCGAAGGCGTTCCGCCCCAGGTGACGGCGATGACCGGGATAGACGCGCTGACCCACGCCGTTGAGGCGTACAGCGCGCTCAACGCGACGCCCTTCACCGATAGTCTGGCGCTTGGCGCGATAGCGATGATCGGCCAGGCGCTGCCGAAAGCCGTGGGTTACGGCCACGACCTCGCCGCCCGCGAAAGTATGCTGCTGGCTTCCTGCATGGCGGGAATGGCTTTTTCCAGCGCCGGTCTGGGCTTATGCCATGCGATGGCGCATCAGCCCGGCGCGGCGCTGCATATTCCACACGGGCAGGCTAACGCCATGCTGCTGCCAACGGTGATGGCGTTTAACCGCATGGTATGCCGCGAGCGGTTCAGGCAAATCGGCCGGGCGCTCATCGCTAAAAAAACCGATGACCACGAGGCAATCGCCGCCGTTGAGGCGCTGATCGCTGAAGTCGGCCTGAGCAAACGACTCTCTGATGCCGGGGCGAAGCCCGAACATTTCAGCGCATGGGCGCAGGCGGCGCAGGAAGACATTTGTCTGCGCGCCAATCCACGCACCGCCACCCGGGAGCAGATTATCGATCTGTACGCGGCGGCGCACTGATGCGGCCTTAACACCGGCGAATTTTCCCGGAGGCGATGCTGCGCATCTGTCCGGGCTACAAGCCTGGCAAGCCGCGCTGAACCGGTAGCCCGGGCAAGGCGCTTTGCGCCGCCCCCGGGGGAAGACCGCAGAGTGTTAATACAAATCTTAAATGACAGGGAGTAAAGGCTATGGGAATTAACGAAATCATCATGTACATCATGATGTTCTTTATGCTGATTGCCGCCGTGGACAGGATCCTGTCGCAGTTTGGCGGTTCGGCGCGCTTTCTCGGCAAGTTTGGCAAAAGCATCGAGGGATCCGGCGGCCAGTTCGAAGAGGGCTTTATGGCGATGGGCGCGCTGGGCCTGGCGATGGTCGGGATGACCGCGCTGGCGCCGGTACTGGCGCACCTGCTCGGTCCGGTGATTATTCCGCTGTATGAAATGCTCGGCGCCAACCCGTCGATGTTCGCCGGAACGCTGCTGGCCTGCGATATGGGCGGCTTCTTCCTCGCCAAAGAGCTGGCGGGCGGTGACGTGGCGGCGTGGCTCTATTCCGGCCTGATCCTCGGGGCGATGATGGGGCCGACGCTGGTGTTCTCCATTCCGGTCGCGCTCGGCATCATCGAACCCTCCGATCGCCGCTACCTGGCGCTGGGCGTGCTGGCCGGGATCGTCACGATTCCGATCGGCTGTATCGCCGGCGGTCTGGTGGCCATGTACTCCGGCGTGGAGATTAACGGACAGCCGGTAGAGTTCACCTTCGCGCTGATCCTGATGAATATGATCCCGGTGCTTATCGTCGCGGTGCTGGTCGCGCTGGGGCTGAAGTTTATTCCGGAAAAAATGATCAACGGCTTCCAGATCTTCGCCAAATTTCTGGTGGCGCTGATCACCATCGGCCTGGCGGCGGCGGTCATCAAGTTCCTGCTTGGCTGGGATCTGATCCCAGGGCTTGACCCGATCTTTATGGCTCCCGGCGACCAGCCCGGCGAGGTGATGCGCGCTATCGAAGTTATTGGTTCGATCTCTTGCGTGCTGCTCGGCGCTTACCCGATGGTGTTGTTGCTGACCCGCTGGTTTGAAAAGCCGCTGATGCGCGTCGGTAATCTGCTGAAAATCAATAATATGGCCGCTGGCGGGATGGTGGCGACGCTGGCTAACAACATCCCGATGTTCGGCATGATGAAGCAGATGGATACCCGCGGCAAAGTGATCAACTGCGCGTTCTCCGTCTCCGCCGCATTCGCGCTGGGCGACCACCTGGGCTTCGCCGCCGCTAACATGAACGCCATGATCTTCCCGATGATCGTCGGCAAGCTGATCGGCGGCGTTACCGCTATCGGCGTGGCGATGCTGCTGGTGCCAAAAGATGAAAACGTACCCGCGGCAGCGAAAACCGAAGCGGAGGCGCAATCGTGAAAACTCGCCAGCTGCTGAGCGTAGGTATCGATATCGGCACCACCACCACTCAGGTGATCTTCTCCCGCCTTGAGCTGGTTAACCGTGCGGCGGTGTCGCAGGTGCCGCGCTACGAATTCATCAAACGCGAAATTAGCTGGCAAAGCCCGGTCTTCTTCACGCCTGTCGATAAGCAGGGCGGTCTGAAGGAGGCCGAACTCAAGACGCTGATTCTGGCGCAGTATCAGGCCGCCGGCATTGCCCCCGAATCGGTGGATTCCGGGGCGATCATTATTACCGGCGAAAGCGCGAAAACCCGTAACGCCAGGCCGGCGGTGATGGCGCTCTCGCAGTCGCTGGGCGATTTCGTGGTGGCCAGCGCCGGGCCGCACCTGGAGTCGGTGATTGCCGGTCACGGCGCCGGGGCGCAAGCCCTGTCGGCACAGCGCCTGTGCCGGGTTCTCAACATCGATATCGGCGGCGGCACGTCAAACTATGCCCTGTTTGACGCCGGCAAAGTCAGCGGCACCGCCTGCCTCAACGTCGGCGGTCGCCTGCTGGAGACCGACGGCCAGGGGCGCGTGGTCCACGCGCATCAGCCTGGACAGATGATTGCCGATGCGGTTTTCGGCCCCGGAACCTGCGCCCGCTCGCTGAGCGCCGGGCAGCTTACCCAGGTGGCGCGGCGGATGGCGGAGCTGATCGTCGAAGTCATCGACGGCGCGCTCTCCCCGCTGGCGCAACGGCTGATGCAAACCGGCCTGCTGCCCGCAGGCGTTAAGCCTGAGGTGATTACCCTTTCCGGTGGAGTGGGCGAGTGCTATCGCCACCAGCCCGCCGACCCGTTCTGTTTTTCTGACATTGGACCGCTGCTGGCCACGGCGCTGCACGAGCATCCGCGCCTGCGTGAGATGAACGTGCAGTTCCCGGCGCAAACCGTGCGCGCCACGGTGATTGGCGCCGGCGCGCACACGCTTTCGCTCTCTGGTAGCACCATCTGGCTGGAGGGGGTTCAGCTACCGCTGCGCAACCTGCCGGTGGCGATCCCGCTTGATGACGCCGATCTGCTGAGCGCCTGGCAGCAGGCGCTGATGCAGCTCGATCTGGATCCTAAAACGGATGCTTACGTGCTGGCGCTTCCCGCATCGCTACCGGTGCGCTACGCCACCCTGCTGGTGGTGATTGACGCGCTACTGGCTTTTGTCGCGCGCTTTCCCAACCCGCATCCACTGCTGGTGGTGGCGGAACAGGACTTTGGCAAAGCGCTGGGCATGCTGCTGCGCCCGCAATTACAACAACTCCCGCTGGCGGTCATCGATGAGGTGAGCGTCCGGGCGGGGGACTATATCGACATTGGTACGCCTCTTTTTGGCGGATCGGTTGTGCCGGTGACGGTGAAATCACTCGCATTTCCTTCCTGAGGGAACGACTTATGAAACTAAAGACCACATTGTTCGGCAATGTTTATCAGTTTAAGGATGTAAAAGAGGTGCTGGCTAAAGCCAACGAATTGCGTTCGGGGGATGTGCTGGCGGGCGTGGCGGCGGAAAGTTCGCAGCAGCGCGTGGCGGCGAAGCAGGTGCTCTCCGATATGACGGTCGCCGATATTCGTAACAACCCGGTGATTCCGTATGAAGAGGATTGCGTGACGCGCCTGATCCAGGACGACGTCAACGAAACCGCCTATCAGCGGATTAAAAACTGGACCATCAGCGACCTGCGCGAATACGTACTCAACGATGAAGTCACCAGCGACGATATTGCGTTTGTGCGCAAAGGGCTGACCTCAGAAGTGGTGGCGGCGGTGGCGAAGGTCTGTTCCAACGCCGACCTGATCTACGGCGCGAAGAAAATGCCGGTGATTAAAAAAGCCAACACCACCATCGGCCTGCCTGGCACCTTTAGCTGCCGCCTGCAGCCGAACGATACCCGCGATGACGTGCAGAGCATTGCCGCGCAAATCTACGAAGGGCTCTCTTTCGGTGCGGGCGATGCGGTGATCGGCGTCAACCCGGTGACCGATGACGTGGAGAACCTGACCCGCGTCCTCGATACCGTCTATGGCGTTATCGATAAATTCAATATCCCCACCCAGGGCTGCGTGCTGGCGCACGTCACCACCCAGATTGAAGCGATCCGCCGCGGCGCCCCGGGCGGCCTGATCTTCCAGAGCATCTGCGGCAGCGAAAAGGGGCTAAAAGAGTTTGGCGTGGAGCTGGCGATGCTCGATGAGGCGCGGGCGGTCGGCGCCGAGTTCAACCGTATCGCCGGGGAGAACTGCCTGTACTTTGAAACCGGGCAGGGCTCGGCGCTGTCGGCTGGTGCCAACTTCGGCGCCGATCAGGTGACGATGGAGGCGCGTAACTACGGCCTGGCGCGGCACTACGATCCGTTCCTCGTCAATACCGTGGTGGGCTTTATCGGGCCGGAATATCTCTATAACGATCGGCAGATTATTCGCGCCGGTCTGGAAGACCACTTTATGGGCAAGCTGAGCGGCATCTCGATGGGCTGCGACTGCTGCTACACCAACCATGCCGACGCCGACCAGAACCTCAATGAAAACCTGATGATTCTGCTCGCCACCGCCGGCTGCAACTACATCATGGGCATGCCGCTCGGCGACGACATCATGCTCAACTATCAGACCACCGCGTTTCACGATACCGCCACCGTCCGTCAGCTGCTGAATTTACGGCCGTCGCCGGAGTTCGAACGCTGGCTGGAAACCATGGGCATTATGGCAAACGGTCGTCTGACCAAACGGGCGGGCGATCCGTCACTGTTCTTTTGATGACGCGGGGATGACACATGATGGATCAAAAGCAGATTGAAGAAATTGTACGTAGCGTGATGGCGTCAATGGGACAACCGCAAACGGCTACGCAAGCGCCTGAGGCGACGGTGGCGAAATGCGCCAGCCAGTGTGAGGTGGCGGCGGAGAGCTGCACGCTGGATTTAGGTTCGCCAGAGGCGAAAGGCTGGATTGGCGTGCAGCAGCCGCATCGCGCGGAAGTGCTGGCCGAACTGAAGCGCAGCACCGCGGCGCGCGTGTGTACCGGCCGCGCCGGCCCGCGTCCGCGCACCCTCGCGCTGCTGCGCTTTCTCGCCGACCACTCGCGCTCCAAGGATACGGTGCTGAAAGAGGTTCCGGAAGAGTGGGTGAAAACCCAGGGATTGCTGGAGGTACGCTCCGAAATTAGCGACAAAAACCTCTACCTGACGCGCCCGGATATGGGCCGTCGGCTGAGTCCGGAGGCGATTGAGGCGCTGAAGGCGCAGTGCGTGGCGAATCCTGACGTTCAGGTGGTGGTGTCCGATGGCCTCTCTACCGACGCGATCACCGTCAACTATGAAGAGATCCTGCCGCCGCTGCTGTCGGGGCTGAAGCAGGCCGGGCTGAAGGTCGGTACGCCGTTCTTCGTCCGCTACGGGCGGGTCAAAATTGAAGATCAGATTGGCGAAATCCTCGGCGCGAAAGTGGTGATCCTGCTGGTGGGCGAACGTCCGGGGCTGGGGCAGTCGGAAAGCCTCTCCTGTTACGCCGTTTATTCGCCGCGCGTGGCCACCACCGTCGAAGCGGACCGGACCTGTATTTCAAATATCCACCAGGGCGGCACGCCGCCGGTAGAAGCCGCCGCGGTGATCGTCGATTTGGCCAAACGCATGCTGGAGCAGAAGGCTTCCGGCATCAACATGACTCGGTAAGGAGGCATCATGCCTGCATTAGATTTAATTCGCCCTTCGGTGACGGCCATGCGCGTGATTGCTTCAGTGAATGACGGCTTTGCCCGCGAGCTTAAATTACCGCCGCATATACGTAGCCTCGGACTCATCACGGCGGATTCAGATGATGTGACTTATATTGCCGCTGACGAAGCGACAAAACAGGCGATGGTCGAAGTGGTATATGGCCGCTCGCTCTACGCCGGCGCGGCTCACGGTCCTTCGCCAACCGCAGGTGAAGTGCTGATTATGCTGGGCGGCCCGAACCCGGCGGAAGTTCGCGCCGGTCTGGATGCGATGGTGGCGCATATCGAAAATGGGGCTGCGTTCCAGTGGGCCAACGATGCCGAAGATACGGCGTTTCTGGCGCACGTGGTGTCGCGAACCGGCTCTTATCTCTCGTCTACCTCCGGTATCGCGCTGGGCGATCCGATCGCTTACCTGGTAGCGCCGCCGCTGGAGGCGACCTTCGGCATCGATGCGGCAATGAAATCGGCCGACGTTCAACTGGTGACCTACGTGCCGCCGCCGTCGGAAACCAACTATTCCGCCGCGTTTTTGACGGGTAGTCAGGCCGCCTGTAAAGCCGCCTGCAATGCCTTTACCGATGCCGTTCTGGATATTGCCCGTCATCCAATCCAGCGCGCGTAAGGGGGAAGCGATGATCAACGCCCTGGGATTACTGGAAGTGGACGGTATGGTCGCCGCCGTTGACGCGGCGGATGCGATGCTGAAGGCGGCCAACGTGCGGCTGCTCAGCCATGAGGTCCTCGACCCCGGCAGGCTGACGCTGGTGGTGGAAGGCGACCTGGCGGCATGCCGGGCGGCGTTGGATGCCGGCAGCGCTGCGGCGCAGCGTACGGGGCGCGTTATTAGCCGTCGGGAGATCGGTCGCCCGGAAGAGGATACCCAGTGGCTGATCGGCGGCTTTCAACGACCGCCGAAAGCGCCCGAGCCGCCTGAGCGGTCCGAGGAAGCGGAATCCTCCGCGCCCTTACTGACGCTGCTGGCGTCGGCGCGTCAGGGAATGACGGCCGGGGAAGTGGCCGCGCATTTCGACTGGTCGCTTGAGAAAGCCAGGAAGGCGCTGGAGCAGCTGTTTTCTACCGGAGCGTTGCGTAAACGCAGTAGCCGCTATCGCTTAAAAAATTAACCTGTCGGAGGTGCCGGGAGCGTGAAAACGCTCCCGGTTTAAAAGATCATGAAAAAGAAAACACCGGTCAACCTGCACCATCTTTATCATGAAGCATTACCCGAAGACGTTAAGCTAACGCCGATGGTCGAGGTGGACAACGTCCACCAGCGGCGAACCACCGATGTCTATGAACATGCCCTGACGATTACCGCCTGGCAGCAGATTTACGATCAGCTTCATCCGGGGAAATTCCACGGTGAATTTACTGAAATCCTGCTCGATGATATTCAGGTCTTTCGTGAATATACCGGTCTGGCGCTGCGCCAGTCCTGCCTGGTGTGGCCTAACTCGTTCTGGTTCGGTATTCCGGCCACCCGCGGCGAGCAGGGATTTATTGGCTCGCAGTGCCTCGGCAGCGCCGAAATCGCTACCCGGCCCGGCGGCACGGAGTTCGAACTCAGTACCCCGGACGATTACACCATCCTTGGGGTGGTCATTTCAGAGGACGTGATTACCCGCCACGCGGGCTTCCTGCATCACCCGGAAAGAGTGCTGCATATGCTGCGTAACCAGTCGGCGCTGGAAGTTAAAGAGCAGCATAAAGCGGCGCTGTGGGGCTTCGTGCAGCAGGCGCTGGCGACGTTCAGCGAGAATCCGGAAAACCTGCATCAGCCCGCGGTGCGCAAAGTGTTGGGCGATAATCTGCTGCTGGCGATGGGGGCGATGCTGGAGGAGGCCCAACCGATCGTCACCGCCGAGAGCATCAGCCATCAGAGCTACCGGCGGCTGCTGTCCCGGGCGCGGGAGTATGTACTGGAGAATATGTCGGAGCCGCTGACCGTTCTCGACCTGTGTAATCAGCTGTACGTTAGCCGCCGCACGCTGCAAAACGCGTTTCACGCGATTCTCGGAATAGGGCCGAACGCGTGGCTGAAGCGTATACGGTTAAACGCGGTGCGCCGGGAGCTGATCAGCCCGTGGTCGCAGAGCGCCACGGTTAAGGATGCCGCAATGCAGTGGGGATTCTGGCATTTGGGCCAGTTCGCCACCGATTATCAGCAGCTGTTCGCCGAGAAACCGTCGCTGACGCTGCATCAGCGGATGCGGCAGTGGGCGTGATGGCGATTGATTTACCGGATGGCGTTTCGTGCCGTTATCGTAGGCCTGATAAGCGTAGCGCCATCGGGAAAAACAGCGCCGGATGGCGGCGTAAACCCCTTATCCGGCCTATGAACCGCGCCATCAGGCAATTTTATACCCAGTCGCGCACCTGAATGAACTCGCCTAGCGCCGCTTCCGGGCTATCCGCTGCCGGCTGGTAGTTATATTCCCAGCGTACCAGCGGCGGCATCGACATCAGGATGGATTCGGTGCGGCCGCCGGTTTGCAGGCCGAACAGGGTGCCGCGATCCCATACCAGGTTAAACTCCACGTAGCGCCCGCGACGGTAGAGCTGAAAATCCCGCTCGCGTTCACCCCAGGCTATTTCCCTGCGTCGCTCGACAATCGGCAAATACGCCTCGGTATAGCCGTTACCCACCGCCTGCATAAAGTTGAAGCAATGGTCGAAGCTGGGGGCATTCAAATCATCGAAAAACAGGCCGCCGATGCCGCGCTGCTCGTTACGGTGTTTGAGAAAGAAGTAGTCATCGCACCACTTTTTATAACGCGGATAAACGTCTTCGCCAAAGGGCTGGCACAGATCGCGGGCGGTACGATGCCAGTGAACGGCATCTTCTTCAAAGCCGTAGTAGGGGGTTAAATCGAAGCCGCCGCCGAACCACCATACCGGATCGGCGCCCGGTTTTTCCGCGATAAAGAAACGCACGTTGGCATGGCTGGTGGGGATATAGGGGCTGCGCGGATGCACGACCAGCGATACGCCCATCGCTTCAAAGCTGCGGCCAGCCAGCTCAGGACGGTGAGCGGTAGCGGAAGCCGGCATCGCATCGCCGTGCACGTGCGAAAAATTCACGCCAGCCTGCTCAAAGATCCCGCCATCGCGCAGCACCCGGCTGCGCCCGCCGCCGCCGCCTTCCCGCCGCCAGCTATCTTCGACAAATTCGTCGCCGTCAACGGCGCTGAGCTGTTGGCAGATAGCATCCTGGAGCTGAAGAAGGAAGGCTTTTACCTGGTGCGCATCGGGTCTCATTAACGTCTCTTCGAGTGGGCTTTCTGGTTATCGAACCAGTGGAAATAGCTGATAATGCCGTTGGCAATCGCCGTGGCGATTTTCTGCCGGAACGCGGTGGTGCCGAGCAGTTTTTCTTCGTTCGGATTGGTAATAAACGATGTCTCCACCAGTACCGACGGAATCGACGGCGATTTCAGCACCACGAACGCCGCCTGTTCGGTATTGCGGCTGTGCAGCTTATGCACCGGCTTAATCTTTTTCAGGATATGCGAGCCGAGCGTCAGGCTGTTTTTAATGGTATCAGTTTGTACCAGGTCGAACAGCACTTGCTGCAATAGATGGTCTTTATCCGTCGTTTTCTTGCCGGCCACTTCATCTGCCCGGTTTTCTCGATCCGAGAGATATTTTGCCATGGCGCTACTGGCGCCGCGGTTGGAAAGGGCGAAAACGGAGGCGCCGGCCGCGCTCGGGTTGGTGAAGCCGTCAGCGTGAATTGACATAAAGAGATCGGCGCCGTGCTGGTGGGCGATCTCCACGCGGTCATAGAGCGGAATAAAGGTGTCGCCGCTGCGCGTCAGGCGCGCATCGATACCGTTGCTGCGCAGGATGCTGCGTACGTTTTTGGCGATCGCCAGCACCACGTGCTTCTCTTTTGAACCGTTATGGCCGATAGCACCGGTGTCGATACCGCCATGGCCCGGGTCGAGCATCACGACGCGTTTGGCGCCTTTTTTCTTCGCTGCGGGTTTGCTGTGCCCATTGGATGTCTTCAATGGCTGTTGTTCTTTCGCGCTGGCCTGTGAGGCGATCCCTGAAAGCGTGATTGCTGCCAGCCCGGCTTTCAGCACCTGGCGGCGCGAAGCAAGTATTTTTAAAGGTTTAAAAGTGCTCATTCGGCCTGAATTGCAAACAAGTGGTAACCAATGTTATATCGTATCGTGTTTTCTGATACGACCATTCAAAATAAGAATTGTTTTACTTTTCATTTCAATACATGACAAAGTCATATTATGCCATTTTTTGCGGCTCATTGCGCCTGATATTGGCTATCGGGCACAATCGCGCCATAATCTCTGTTTTTAACCGTCAATGGTGGGGAATACCATGGAGATACGCGTTTTTCGCCAGCAAGATTTCGAAGAGGTCATTACCCTGTGGGAGCGTTGCGATCTCCTGCGCCCATGGAACGATCCGGAAATGGATATTGAACGTAAGCTGAATCACGATGCCAGCCTGTTCCTGGTCGCCGAGGTTAACGGGGAAGTGGTCGGCACGGTGATGGGCGGTTATGACGGTCATCGCGGGTCTGCTTATTATCTGGGGGTGCATCCTGAATATCGCGGACGCGGTATTGCTAACGCGCTGCTTAATCGGCTGGAGAAAAAGCTGATTGCCCGCGGCTGCCCGAAAATAAACATTATGGTACGCGAAGATAATGATGTGGTGCAGGGAATGTACGAACGCCTTGGCTATGAGCATTCAGACGTGCTGTGCCTCGGCAAGCGCCTAATTGAAGATGAAGAATACTGAGTTTATCCCCGCCGATTTTGATACCCACGGCCGCCTGCGTTTACCGTTTCTTTTTTGGTGCGTGCTGCTGCTTCAGGCGCGGACGTGGGTGCTATTTCTGATGGCCGGCGCGTCGCGCCAGCAGGGCGACGCGCTGCTGAATCTGTTTTATCCGGACCACGATAATTTTTGGCTGGGGTTGCTTCCCGGCATCCCGGCGGTGCTGGCGTTTATCATTAGCGGGCATCGTCAGCGCTTTCCCCGGCTCTGGCCCCTGATGCGCTGGCTGCTGGCGCTTTCCCAGCTATTGCTGTTGGTCTGGCAACCGCTGCTGTGGATGAGCGGCGAATCGCCCTCGGCGGTGACCATCGGCCTGCTGGCGGCGGATCTTTACGCGCTCTGGTGGCTGTTGAGCAGCCGTCGGCTGAAGGCCTGTTTTCGCGAAGAACAGGTTTAACGGCACTTTTTGCCGATCGCGCACTCCAACATGCGTTGAATAAATCAGAAAGGACACTCAGTCATGAAATCGCTACGTTTACTTCTCTGCGCACTACCGCTGGCTTTAACCGGCTGCTCGACGATGAGCTCGGTGAACTGGTCGGCGGCCTATCCGTGGAACTGGTTTGGCTCCTCCACGGAAGTGACCGAACAGGGCGTAGGCAACCTGACGGCGTCAACGCCGCTGAGCGAACAGGCGATCGGCGATGCGCTCGGCAGCAGCTACCGCCTGCGCAGCGGCATGAAAACGGCTAACGGTAATATTGTGCGCTACTTCGAAGCGTTAAAAGATGACAAGGTCGCGCTGACCATCAACGGCGAGAGCGGGACTATCAGCCGCATCGACGTGCGCGATAGCAATATCAAAGCCGCCAGCGGCGTGAAAATCGGTACCCCGTTCAGCGATATCTACAGCAAGGCGTTTGGCAACTGCCAAAAAGGCAGCAATGACAACGGTGCCGTGGTGGAATGCAAGGCCGAGGGCAGCCAGCATATTAGCTATGCTTTTACCGGCAACTGGAACGGTCCTGAAGAGTTAATGCCTTCCGACGACACGCTGAAGAACTGGAAAGTGAGCAAGATTATCTGGCGCCGCTAATTTGATCTGAAGTGATTCGAGGTCCTGAAAAAGCGGGTACAATAGCGCCTTAAAAAAGCCACAGCGTGGTGGCTGTCCTATTTTTCAGGAGGAGCGATGTCTCAGGTTCAGAGCGGCATTTTGCCGGAACATTGCCGTGCGGCGATTTGGATTGAAGCAAATGTCAAAGGCGATGTTGACGCCCTGCGTGAAGCCAGCAAAGTGTTTGTCGATAAGTTAGCCACCTTTCAGGCGAAATACCCGCAAGCGAAGCTGGGGGCGGTGGTGGCTTTTGGTCATAACGTCTGGCGTCAGCTGAGCGGCGGCGTTGGGGCCGAAGAGCTAAAAGACTTTCCGGCCTACGGCAAAGGTCTGGCGCCGTCGACCCAGTACGATGTGCTGATCCACATTCTCTCCGCGCAGCATGAACTGAACTTCTCTGTGGCGCAGGCGGCTATGTCCGCTTTTGGCGCAGTAGTTGATGTTAAAGAAGAGATTCATGGTTTTCGCTGGATTGAAGAGCGCGATCTGAGCGGCTTTGTCGACGGTACTGAAAACCCGGCCGGCGAAGAGACGCGCCGTGAAGTGGCGGTGATTCAGGATGGCGTCGATGCGGGCGGCAGCTACGTATTCGTGCAGCGCTGGGAGCACAACCTCAAGCAGCTTAATCGCATGAGCGTTCCTGACCAGGAGATGATGATTGGCCGCACCAAAGAAGCCAACGAAGAGATTGACGGCGACGATCGTCCGGACACCTCTCACCTGAGCCGCGTGGATCTGAAAGAAGAGGGAAAAGGGCTGAAGATTGTCCGTCAGAGCCTGCCGTACGGCACCGCCAGCGGTACCCACGGCCTCTACTTTTGCGCCTACTGCGCCCGTCTGTACAACATTGAGCAGCAGCTGCTGAGCATGTTCGGCGATACCGACGGTAAGCGCGATGCGATGCTGCGTTTTACCAAACCGGTGACCGGCGGATACTACTTCGCGCCTTCGCTGGATAGACTGCTGGCGCTGTAAGATTTCCCCTCTCCCCACAAGGGGAGGAAACCGTTCGGCGCGGCAGGCAAGCGTCGAACGGTTTCCGGTTCTGGATGCGTGATTCAGATAAGCTTTGCCATTTCCTTATTCTCTTTTCGACTTCCAAATCGCCAAACGGTATATAAAACCGTTACTCCTTTCATAGCCGTTATAAATATGATGATCAGCAGAAAATCATCATATTGATAAGGGTGCGCAATGGCCGTTAAATCATTAACAAAAGGATATCTGGCGCTGGCTGCTTCTGTGCTGCTGGTCGCGCAGGCGCAGGCGACGGAACTGCTGAACAGTTCTTACGATGTTTCCCGCGAGCTGTTTGCCGCCCTTAACCCGCAGTTTGAACAGCAGTGGGCGAAAGATAACGGCGGCGATAAGCTGACGATTAAACAATCTCATGCCGGGTCATCAAAACAGGCGCTGGCGATTCTGCAGGGGCTTAAGGCCGACGTGGTGACCTACAATCAGGTGACCGACGTCCAGATTCTGCACGACAAAGGCAAACTGATCCCGGCGGACTGGCAAAGCCGTCTGCCGAATAACAGCTCGCCGTTTTACTCGACGATGGGATTCCTGGTGCGTAAAGGTAACCCGAAAAATATCCACGACTGGAATGATTTAGTGCGTTCCGATGTGAAGCTCATTTTCCCGAACCCGAAAACCTCCGGCAATGCCCGTTACACCTACCTGGCGGCGTGGGGCGCGGCGGACAAAGCTGACGGCGGTGATAAAGCGAAAACCGAGCAGTTTATGACCCAGTTTCTGAAAAACGTCGAAGTGTTTGATACCGGCGGGCGCGGCGCAACCACCACCTTTGCCGAGCGTGGGCTTGGCGATGTGCTGATTAGCTTTGAATCTGAAGTAAATAACATTCGGAAACAGTACGAAGATCAGGGCTTTGAGGTAGTCATTCCTAAAACCAATATCCTCGCGGAATTCCCGGTCGCCTGGGTGGATAAAAACGTGCAGGCCAACGGAACAGAGAAAGCGGCGAAAGCCTACCTGAACTGGCTCTATAGCCCGCAGGCGCAGACCATCATCACCGATTACTCCTATCGCGTGAATAACCCGGACGTGATGAACAAACTGAAAGATAAATTCCCGCAGACCGATCTGTTCCGCGTGGAAGATAAATTTGGTTCCTGGCCGGAAGTGATGAAAACCCACTTTACCAGCGGCGGCGAGCTGGACAAACTGCTGGCGGCGGGGCGTAAGTAATGTTTGCAGTATCGACTAAACGCGTGCTGCCGGGCTTTACCTTAAGCCTCGGGACCAGCCTGCTGTTCGTCTGCCTGATCCTGTTGTTGCCGCTCAGCGCGCTGGTGATGCAGCTTGCCCAGATGAGCTGGGCGCAGTACTGGGATGTGGTCACCAACCCGCAGGTGGTGGCGGCCTATAAAGTGACGCTACTCTCGGCGTTTGTGGCGTCGATTTTTAACGGCGTCTTCGGCCTGCTGATGGCGTGGATCTTAACCCGCTACCGCTTCCCGGGCCGCACGCTGCTGGATGCTCTGATGGATTTGCCGTTTGCGCTGCCGACGGCCGTTGCCGGCTTAACCCTCGCGTCGCTCTTCTCCGTGAACGGGCTGTACGGCGAGTGGCTGGCGAAATTTGATATTAAAGTCACCTATACGTGGCTCGGTATCGCGGTGGCGATGGCCTTTACCAGCATCCCGTTTGTGGTGCGTACCGTGCAGCCGGTGCTGGAAGAGTTGGGCCCGGAATATGAAGAAGCGGCGGAAACCCTGGGCGCCACGCGCTGGCAGAGCTTTCGCAAGGTGGTGCTGCCGGAGCTCTCCCCGGCGCTGATGGCGGGCGTTGCGCTGTCCTTTACCCGCAGCCTCGGTGAGTTTGGCGCGGTGATTTTTATCGCCGGCAACATTGCGTGGAAAACGGAAGTGACCTCGCTGATGATTTTTATCCGTTTGCAGGAGTTTGATTACCCGGCGGCGAGCGCGATTGCTTCGGTGATCCTCGCGGCCTCGCTGCTGCTGCTGTACTCGATTAACACTCTGCAAAGTCGCTTTGGTCGACGCGTGGTAGGTCATTAATGGCGATCGTTGCTCAATTGAAGCGTTATGACGCTCCCCGCATTAACTGGGGAAAATGGTTTCTGATAGGTGTTGGGGTGCTGGTTTCTGCCTTCATCCTGATTGTGCCGATGGTCTATATCTTCGTGCAGGCCTTTAGCAAAGGCCTGATGCCGGTACTGCAAAACCTTGCAGACCCGGACATGCTGCACGCCATTTGGCTAACGGTCATGATTGCCTTGATTACCGTACCGGTAAACCTGGTTTTCGGTACGCTGCTGGCGTGGCTGGTGACGCGCTTTACCTTTCCAGGCCGTCAGCTGCTGCTGACGCTGTTGGATATACCGTTTGCCGTCTCGCCGGTGGTGGCGGGCCTGGTTTATTTGCTGTTTTACGGTTCTAACGGTCCGCTGGGCGGCTGGCTCGATGAGCATAACCTGCAGATTATGTTTGCCTGGCCGGGCATGGTCCTGGCGACCATTTTTGTGACCTGTCCGTTTGTGGTCCGCGAACTGGTGCCGGTGATGATGAGCCAGGGCAGCAATGAAGATGAGGCGGCGATTCTGCTCGGCGCGTCGGGCTGGCAGATGTTCCGCCGGGTTACGCTGCCCAATATTCGCTGGGCGCTGCTCTACGGCGTGGTGCTGACTAACGCCCGCGCGATCGGTGAATTCGGCGCCGTGTCGGTGGTTTCCGGCTCAATCCGCGGCGAAACCTTATCGCTGCCGCTACAAATTGAACTACTGGAGCAGGATTACAATTCCGTCGGTTCGTTTACCGCCGCCGCACTGCTGACGTTAATGGCTATTTTGACCCTGTTTTTGAAGAGTATGGTGCAATGGCGTTTGGCCAATCAGGAAAAACGCGCGCAACTGGAGGGAAATCATGAGCATTGAGATTGCCAATATTAAGAAGTCTTTTGGTCGCACGCAGGTGCTGAATGATATCTCGCTGGATATCCCCTCCGGACAGATGGTCGCGCTGCTGGGGCCGTCAGGCTCCGGGAAAACCACGCTGCTGCGTATCATCGCCGGGCTGGAAAATCAGTCCAGCGGCCATATCCGTTTTCACGGTACCGACGTCAGCCGCGTGCATGCGCGTGACCGTAAAGTCGGCTTCGTGTTCCAGCACTACGCGCTGTTTCGCCATATGACGGTGTTCGACAATATCGCCTTCGGCCTGACGGTACTGCCGCGTCGTGAACGACCGAATGCTGCCGGCATCAAGGCAAAAGTCACCAAGCTGCTGGAGATGGTCCAGCTGGCGCATCTGGCGGATCGCTATCCGGCCCAGCTTTCCGGCGGGCAGAAGCAGCGCGTCGCGTTAGCGCGCGCGCTGGCGGTTGAACCGCAGATTCTGCTGCTGGATGAACCTTTTGGCGCGCTGGACGCCCAGGTCCGTAAAGAACTGAGACGCTGGCTGCGTCAGCTGCACGAAGAGCTGAAGTTTACCAGCGTATTTGTTACGCACGATCAGGAAGAGGCGACCGAAGTGGCCGATCGCGTGGTGGTCATGAGCCAGGGCAATATCGAACAGGCCGATGCGCCCGATCGGGTATGGCGCGAGCCGGCCACGCGTTTTGTGCTGGAGTTCATGGGCGAAGTTAACCGCCTGAAGGGAACCCTTCGCGGCGGTCAGTTCCACGTCGGCGCGCATCGCTGGCCGTTGGGCTATACCCCGGCGTACCAGGGGCCGGTCGATCTGTTCCTGCGTCCGTGGGAAGTGGACATCAGCCGTCGCACCAGCCTGGATTCGCCGCTGCCGGTACAGGTGCTGGAAGCGAGCCCGAAAGGCCACTACACCCAATTAGTTGTGCAGCCTCTCGGGTGGTATGACGAACCGCTAACCGTGGTGCATCAGGGTGAAGACGCGCCGCATCGCGGGGAACGCCTGTTTGTTGGCCTGCAGAACGCGCGTCTGTACAACGGCAATGAACGTATTGAGCCGCGCGAGGAGCTTGCTCTGGCTGAATCGGCCTGATAGCTTATTGCGTAGTTTATCGCCCGGTGGCGCTTCGCCTATCGGGCCTACAGTAATCACTGCGTCTTGTAGGCCGGGTAAGCGAAGCGCCACCCGGCTTTTTTATTGAGTAGAAATCGTGAATACACTCGAATACACCATCGGCAATACTCCTCTGGTCAAACTGCAGCGCATGGGGCCGGACAACGGCAGCGAAATATGGGTCAAACTCGAAGGCAACAATCCCGCGGGCTCGGTGAAAGACAGAGCGGCGCTGTCGATGATTGTCGAGGCTGAAAAGCGCGGAGAGATTAAGCCCGGTGATGTGCTGATTGAAGCGACCAGCGGCAACACCGGCATTGCGCTGGCGATGATCGCCGCGCTTAAAGGCTATCAGATGAAGCTGCTGATGCCGGACAACATGAGCCAGGAGCGCCGTGCCGCCATGCGCGCCTACGGCGCGGAGCTGATTCTGGTGACGAAAGAGCAGGGAATGGAAGGCGCGCGTGACTTAGCGTTAGCAATGGCCCAGCGCGGCGAAGGCAAGCTATTGGATCAGTTCAACAATCCTGATAACCCGTACGCGCACTACACCACCACCGGGCCGGAAATCTGGCGGCAGACTGACGGGCGGATCACCCATTTTGTCTCCAGCATGGGCACCACCGGCACCATTACCGGCGTATCGCGTTTTCTGCGCGAGCAGGATAAAGCGGTGAGCATCGTCGGACTGCAGCCGGAAGAGGGGAGCAGTATTCCCGGCATTCGCCGCTGGCCTGCCGAATATATGCCGGGCATTTTTAACGCGCAGCTGGTGGACGTGGTGCTCGATATCCATCAACAGGATGCCGAAAACACCATGCGGATGCTGGCGGTGAAGGAAGGGATTTTCTGCGGCGTCAGTTCCGGCGGCGCGGTGGTGGGCGCATTGCGCGTTGCCCGCGAAAATCCCGGCGCGGTAGTGGTGGCGATCGTTTGCGATCGCGGCGATCGCTACCTTTCTACCGGTGTATTTGGCGAAGAGCATTTTACCCAGGGCGCGGGAATTTAAACCTCGGGCGCGTCGAGCAGGTCGGTACCGTAGGAGTTATCCACGGTGCAGAGCCAGCGTTCGCCCTGCTGACGAAAGACATAGGTTGCGCGCCGCGTGACCTGTGTTATCCCGGCTTCCGTCGGGATATCCAGCCGGGTTTCCATAATCACCAGCGCATTGCCGCCGCCTTCGATGATCTCCATTTTTCCCTGCGTCACCACCAGCCGGTGCTGAAAATAGTCGGCAATGGCGATAAACGCGTTGCGGATATTTTCTTTGCCTCTGGCCACCATGCCTGGTTTGACGACCAGCGCGGCGTCTTCAGCGTAATACTCC
The DNA here is from genome assembly GCF_002090195.1 of Klebsiella sp. M5al. Classification (NCBI taxonomy): domain Bacteria; kingdom Pseudomonadati; phylum Pseudomonadota; class Gammaproteobacteria; order Enterobacterales; family Enterobacteriaceae; genus Klebsiella; species Klebsiella sp. M5al. The sequence continues at coordinate 4,326,518 of NZ_CP020657.1, read as the reverse complement.
ATCAGTGTCGCGTAATCTTCCTGGGAGATAGCGCGATCGCAGGCTTCGATGGCGGCTTTAAGCTGTGGGTTGGGATTGTGCATTTGTGGCGATTCTCGCATTGTCGGGCTTGAATAAAAGCGTTTTGCTTACTTTGCCGTCAGCTTATCAAGGAACACCCATAGCTTCTCATTCATTTCGCGATAATCCCAGGCGCGCATCTCCTGTTCACTACGAATGAAACGCCTGCCTCTGGCGGCGCTAAGCTCCTGCTGTGAATGGGCGATAAGCAGCTCGATGACCTCAGCGTCAAACTCCATGTGGCACTGGAAGCCATAGACCCGGTCGCTGTATTTCACAATTTGCCGCGGGCAGCCTTCGCTGGAGGCCATCACTTCCGCCTCTGGCGTCAGGCCCGGCATATCGTTATGCCAGTGGCCGACGACCAGCGAGGGGCCAAAATGGGCCAGTTTGTCATCCTGCAGGCCCGCGGTGGTGAGCGTGATGGGATAGTGGCCGACCTCTTTTTCCGGGCTCTGCATGACCGGCGCGCCCAGCGCTTCACCGATAAGCTGCGAGCCGAGGCAAATCCCCACCACGATCCGTCCTGCGGCAATGGCCTGCGCAATCAAACGCTGCTCGGCGTGGCTATCAAACCAGGGGCACTCAGTTAATGTGGTGCGCGGCGACTGCGGGCCGCCGAGCACAACCAGCATATCAAAGGCGTTGGCGTTTTCCGGGAGCGCATCTCCCGCATATACCCGAGACCAGCTGATACCGTAGCCGCGCGCCTGCGCCCAGCGCAGGTAAGCTCCCGGCGCTTCAAAGACTTCATGGACGATAAAGTGGATCTGCATAGCGTTAACTCCCGTCACTGTTGTTGTAATATCTGGTATAAGTCATTGGCGAGCTTATTAATTTCATTCTCGCTTAGCGTCGCAAGCGACAGCCGTAGCCCGTGCGCTGGTTCGCGGATACCGAACGTTTCGCCTTCGCGAACCAGCCAGCCGGCGTGCGCCAGACGAAGCGCCACCGGCTGACTCGGCTCCTCCAGCGGGAACCAAAAATTAAGCCCGTCTCCTGGCGTCAGGTGGGTGATTCCGCGGCTGGCGAGGGCGGCAATCAGCTTTTCATGCTGTTGACGATAGTGGCGCCGGGTTTCCGCCAGAGAGGCCATAAAGGCGTTGTCGTTAAGGCAGGCGATGACCAGATCCTGCAACAGATGGCTGACCCACTGGCTACCGGAATTAAGCCTGAGGCGCAGCGCCGCCGACGTGTCGGCGTCGCTGGCGACGATGGCCAGACGTATATCCGGCCCCAGGGTTTTTGACAGGGAGCGTACCAGCGCCCAACGCTGGCTTTCCGCGGCGATAGGGGAGTACCAGGGCGTGGCGGAGAGCAGCGCGAAATGATCGTCAACAATCACCAGAACCTGCGGATAGCGGGCCAGTATTTCGCGTATTGCCCGGGCGCGGGATTCGCTGAGGCTACAGCCGGTCGGATTGTGCGCGCGCGGGGTGATAATGACCGCCCGGGCGCCGTTGCGCAGCGCCTCTTCAAGGGGCTCAGGCTGCATGCCTTCCCCGTCGACCGGCACCGGCGAAGGGTGAAAACCGGCATAGCGCAGCATATTGATGCTGCTGAGAAAGCAGGGATCTTCAATGGCCACGCTATCGCCGGGCAGCAACAGGGCGCATAGCAGGCGCTCAAGCGCATCGACGGCGCCGCTGGCGAGGTTAATCTCGGCGTCCATCTCCAGATCCGGGTTAACCCAGCGACTGGCCCACGCGGCCAGCCGGGGCTCAACCGCCGCATCGCCGTACAGACGTGGCGCTAAAGCAATCGCGCCGAGGGAGTGCTTGAGGTTCGCCAGGCGAGCGGGATCGGGATTGCCGCTGGAAATATCCTTCAGCGGGGAAGAGGGATCGCCCCCTTCAAGGGCGGGAAGAGTATTATGCGTTTTAATGGCGGTGCCATTACGCCCCTGACTGACGGCCAGACCGGAGGTTACCAGGCGCTTATAGGCGGCAGCGACGGTATTGCGGTTAACCGCCAGCTTGCCCGCCAGCTCGCGGACCGGCGGCAAAATATCGCCAGGCTTGAGCGCGCCGCTTTGTACCAGATGGCGGATATTATCGAAGATCTCACTGGCAGTTTTTCCAACGATCATTATTGACCTATGACAAAATGAATTTTAGCATAGGACGAATGATAATCAGAGTCTGACTCGCTGTCCAGCGGGAGGAGAAAGGATGGATCAGCAAGATGAAATACAATCGGTGCTCTTTAGCGATAAAAGCCGTGCGCTGCAGGTCGATATTGTGGCCGTGCAGTCGCAGGTGGTTTACGGCAGCGTAGGCAACAGTATTGCGATACCGGCGATAAAGCAGCACGGCCTGCGGGTGATGGCGGTGCCGACGGTGCTGTTTAGCAATACGCCGCATTACGATACCTACTACGGCGGGGTGATCCCGGAAGAGTGGTTTGCCGGTTATTTAAAGGCGCTGGAGGAGCGTGACGCGCTCCGCGAGCTGCGGGCGGTAACGACCGGCTATATGGGCAGCGCCGTGCAGATTAAGCGTCTGGCGCAATGGCTGCAGCGCATTCGCGAGCAGCGTCCTGAACTGTGTATTCTCGTTGATCCCGTCATTGGCGATGTGGATAGCGGTATCTACGTCAAGGCCGAGATCCCTGAAGCCTATCGTACGCATTTGCTCCCGCTGGCTCAGGGGATCACGCCCAATCTGTTTGAGCTGGAGACGCTAAGCGGCCTGCCTTGTCATCATCAGCAGGAGGCGATTATTGCCGCCCGTAGTCTGCTCTCTGATTCACTGCAATGGGTGGTTATTACCAGCGCGCCGGGAGCGGATAGCGCCACGATCAACGTGCTGGTGGTTAGCGCAGAGTCGGTCGAGGTGATCGAACATCCGCGTGTAGAAACCGACCTTAAGGGAACGGGCGACCTTTTTTGCGCCGAACTGGCGAGCGGCCTGGTTTGCGGGATACCGCTGGGCGATGCCGCTAAAGCCGCCGCGCAGCGGGTGCTGGCGGTCATGACATGGACCGAGGAACAGGGCTGCGATGAGCTCATTCTGCCGCCGCGAGGGGAGGGAGTATGAAGAGCTATCGCTTAGTGGTGCGCCAGCAGGGAAGAGTCGTCGGTCATTTTGAGACGACCGGCAGCGAAGCGCTGGAAGATGTTTGCGAAGTGGGGTCGCTATTTGGCGCCGTGGGCGGATATCAGTGTGATTTACAGGTTTCTGACAGCGAGAAGCGGATTCTGGAAAGCGGCCCTGAGGGGATGAAAATACTTTCGCGGGAGAAGTGCTATCGGCCGTTTAAAGCGGCGAGATAAAAAAATGGCGCCCTGAGAGGCGCCATTCTTCTGCGGCAAGAATTACTTCTTGATGCGGATAACCGGCGTTTCACCCACGGTTACGCTACCGGACAGTTTGATCAGCTCTTTGATCTCGTCCATGTTGGAGATAACAACCGGAGTCAGGGTAGACTTGGCTTTCTCTTCCAGCAGCGGCAGATCGAATTCGATAACCGGGTCGCCGACTTTCACACGCTGGCCTTCTTCAGCGATACGTTTGAAGCCTTCGCCTTTCAGTTCAACGGTATCAATACCGAAGTGAACGAACAGCTCGATGCCGCTATCAGATTCGATTGAAAAAGCATGGTTGGTTTCAAAAATTTTACCGATGGTACCATCTACCGGCGCAACCATTTTGTTGCCAGTAGGTTTGATAGCAATGCCATCACCCACAATTTTTTCCGCGAAAACTACATCCGGCACGTCTTCAATGTTGACGATCTCGCCAGAGAGCGGGGCAACAATCTCAATAGTTCCGGTGTCTTTTTTGTCATCAGAAACCAGAGATTTCAATTTATCGAACAAACCCATGATCTTCTCCTAAGCAGTAATTTGGGCCGCGCATCTCGTGAATTAGCAGATTGTTTTTTCTTCAATGAACTTGTTAACCAGCGTCATTAACTCGTCCGTTGTCGGTTGAGCAAGAGCCTGCTCTGCTAATACTTTCGCATCTTCGAAGTTCGTGTTACGGATAATCTTCTTGATGCGCGGGATGGAAATGGCGCTCATAGAGAACTCGTCCAGACCCATACCCAGCAACAGAAGTGTAGCACGTTCATCGCCCGCAAGCTCACCGCACATGCCAGTCCATTTGCCTTCAGCATGAGAAGCATCAATAACTTGCTTAATCAGCGTCAGCACGGACGGGGACATTGGCTGGTAAAGATGTGAAATCATATCATTACCACGGTCAACTGCCAGAGTATACTGCGTTAAATCATTGGTACCGATACTAAAGAAATCAACTTCTTTGGCTAAGTGACGAGCAATTGTCGCAGCGGCTGGGGTTTCCACCATCACGCCAATCTCAATGGACTCATCAAAAGCTTTACCTTCGTCGCGCAGTTCCTGTTTGTAGATTTCGATCTCTTTTTTCAGTGCACGCACTTCTTCAACAGAGATGATCATCGGGAACATGATGCGCAGTTTACCGAAAGCGGAAGCACGCAGGATTGCACGAACCTGGTCACGCAGAATCTCTTTGCGATCCATGGCGATGCGCACCGCGCGCCAGCCGAGGAACGGGTTCTCTTCTTTCGGGAAGTTCATGTACGGCAGCTCTTTGTCGCCGCCGATGTCCATGGTGCGAACGATAACCGCCTGCGAGCCGCACGCTTCGGCAACGGCTTTGTAAGCGGCGAACTGTTCTTCTTCAGTTGGCAGCGAGTCGCGGTCCATGAACAGGAATTCTGTACGATATAAGCCAACGCCTTCTGCACCGTTACGCTCGGCACCTTCAACGTCGCGTACGGTACCGATGTTGGCGCAGACTTCAACCTGATGGCCGTCCAGCGTGATGGCCGGCAGGTCTTTCAGCTTAGCCAGTTCCGCTTTTTCTTCAGCGACCTGAGCCTGCAGGTTGCGCAGTTCTTCGATTTGTTGGTCGCTCGGGTTAACCAGAACCTGATTATTCACCGCGTCGAGAACCAGATAGTCGCCGTTTTTCACCTGGCTGGTCACGCTGCCGGTGCCCACGATGGCCGGCAGTTCAAGGGAACGCGCCATGATGGAGGTGTGGGAAGTACGACCGCCCGCGTCGGTAATGAAACCCAGCACCTTGTTCAGGTTCAGCTGCGCGGTTTCAGACGGAGTGAGGTCAGCGGCAACCAGAATAACTTCATCCTGAATCGCGCTCAGATCGATGATGGCCAGACCGAGGATGTTGCGCAGCAGGCGCTTACCGATGTCGCGTACGTCAGCCGCACGCTCTTTCAGGTATTCGTCATCCAGTTCTTCCAGGGCAGTAGCCTGACCTTCGATAACTTCATTGGCTGCCGCATCGGCAGTCATATGCTTATCTTTAATCAGGGCTATGATTTCCTGCTCAAGCTCCTCATCTTCCAGCAGCATGATGTGCCCTTCGAAGATGGCTTCTTTTTCTTCACCGAAAGTTTCACCAGCTTTGGTTTTGATGACCTCCAGCTGGGCGGAGGCCTTGGTGCGGCCGTTCAGAAAACGTTCAACTTCCTGATCAACCTTATCGGCAGAAATTTTCTTCCGGTCGATGACAATTTCGTCTTCTTTCAGCAGAAGAGCTTTGCCGAAAGCGATACCCGGGGATGCTAAAATGCCTGAAATCATAACCCTACCTTACTTGTGACTGATATTAAAAAGAACCCGTGAACTTACTCGAGTTCAGCCATCAGTTTAACCAGATGCTCAACTGCTTTCTGCTCATCTTCGCCTTCGGCAGAGAGAGTCACAACGGTGCCCTGGGTCAGGCCCAGAGTCTGCAGTTTGAACAGGCTTTTGGCGCTGGCGCTTTTGCCGTTGGAGGTTACAGTGATCTCAGAAGTGAAGCCTTTTGCTTCTTTAACAAACTGAGCAGCAGGGCGGGTGTGCAGACCGTTCGGAGCGGTAATAGTAACTTCTTGCTGGAACATTATATTTCCCCAACTTATAGGTTTAGTGTTGTGGACCTAAAGTTTAGCCTAACGGCCAAACTTTAGCCTGTATCGTTAGCGCCGGCATCACGTATCCGGCTCCGGCACCAGCAGCAGCGAATCGCTGTGGAAACCTTCAGGCCGTTAACGTCTACCACGTCATTAAACATTATGCCGCTAAAGGAAGACTTGAACCAAATCATAAAATCGATTCAGCTTATGGAAATCCAAATCGGAATAATTTCGCGCATCGAAATAAATGTGCTGGTTAAATACCAGACCCAACGAAGTGAATCAATGCCAGGAGGGGTAAAAGTTTGATGTGCGCCACAAAAAAGCACCTGAAAAGGTGCTTTTTTACACGATATTAACAAGCTGGCATTACTGTTGCAGTTCTTTCTCAGTGAAAAGATCGGCAAACAATGCGGTGCTTAAATAGCGCTCACCTGAAGAAGGTAGGATAACCACAATATTCTTATTGGTAAAGGATTCATCCTGCTGCAGCTTCAGCGCAGCGGCAACGGCGGCGCCAGAAGAGATCCCGGCCAGAATGCCTTCCTCTTCCATCAGGCGGCGCGCGGTGGAAATGGCTTCTTCGTTGGTGATCGCAACCACTTTATCCACCAGCTTCAAATCCAGGTTGCCTGGGATAAAGCCTGCGCCAATACCCTGAATTTTATGCGGGCCGGGCTTCAGCTCAACGCCTGCCAGCGCCTGGGCGATAACCGGGGAATCGGTGGGTTCAACGGCAACGGTAATCAGATCTTTTTTACCCTTGGTGCCTTTGATATAGCGGCTCACGCCGGTCAGCGTACCGCCAGTACCGACGCCGGAGATGAAGACGTCAACCTGACCATCGGTATCTTCCCAGATTTCCGGGCCGGTGGTTTTTTCATGAATTTCCGGGTTGGCCGGGTTGCTGAACTGCTGCAGCAGCAGGAATTTCTCCGGATTGCTGGCGACAATCTCTTCGGCTTTCTGGATGGCGCCTTTCATGCCTTTAGCGCCTTCGGTCAGCACCAGATTGGCGCCCAGGGCCTTCAGCAGCTTGCGGCGTTCGATGCTCATGGTCTCCGGCATCGTCAGCGTCAGTTTATAACCGCGCGCCGCAGCCACGTAGGCCAGAGCGATACCGGTATTACCGCTGGTCGGTTCCACCAGCTCAACGCCGGGTTTCAGCACGCCGCGTTTTTCGGCATCCCAAATCATATTGGCACCGATACGGCATTTTACGCTAAAGCTCGGGTTACGAGATTCTACCTTTGCCAGGATGCGCCCGTTACCGATGCGGTTCAGTCGTACCAGCGGCGTATGGCCGATAGTCAGGGAGTTGTCTTCAAAAATCTTACTCATGGCCCGTCCTTAACTGTATGAAATTTGGGAGTACGGCTTCAGCATACCCGCTTAAAGAATATGCGGAAGTAAGGATTTAGCATATCTATATTCGGAAGAGAAATAATGACAAGCCAGAAGTAATAAGGAGCGGCATAAGCCGCTCCGAAAGCGATAGCGCTACTTCCACATCGCGTGTTTGTCGCGGTAGCAGTCGACCCACATTGCCGTCGCGCCGCAAATAGCGACGGGCAGTATCACCAGGTTCAGTATCGGGATCATGGTAAACAGGCTGGTTAAGGCGCCAAACTGCATATTGGTCACTTTACGCGTGCGCAGCGCCTGGCGCATCGTTTTAAACGGCACCTTATGGTTATCAAAAGGATAATCGCAGTACTGAATCGCCAGCATCCAGGCGCTGAACAGGAACCACAGCACGGGAGCTATGGTCTGGCCGATACCGGGAATGAAGTAAAGGATCAGCAGAACGATGGCCCGCGGGAGATACCAGGCGAACTTCTGCCACTCACGCTTCATGATGCGCGGCACATCTTTCATGATGCCGAAAATCCCGACGTCCGGCGGCGTCGCGCCCGTCAGGCGCGCTTCAAGCTGCTCGGCCAGCAGGCCGCTAAAGGGGGCGGCAATCCAGTTGGCGATTGTCGAGAAGAAGTAGCCGAAGACAAGCAGTATAGAAATGACCACCATGGGCCACAGCAGATAGTTAAGCCATTGCAGCCATTCAGGAACATGGCTCATCAAAGAGGGGATCCAACTGCCCAGACGCGTGAACAACCACCAGAATGCGCCGCCCATCAGAATAATGTTGACGAGCAAAGGGAGGAATACGTATCGACGGATCCCCGGCAGCCCGATCAGCTTCCAACCCTGCGAAAAGTAGTAGACGCCACTGCGCGGGGTCGTTACGGATGATGAAACCATAGTCAGGTAATGCTCCTTTTTTGACATCCAGGCTGAATGCCGGGCTATTTTATCGGGTTAGCAGACAATAACCAGTTAGGAAATGTTCGAAAAAACAGCAAAAAGCACGATTTAGTTCATCTTTATGTAGTGAAAGCCCCAGACGCACTTGCACTTGATGTAATCGGCAAATACTCTTAGTGAGTAAATGTTTGCCGTGGTGGCAAGGTGTTAGAACAACAGAGAATATAATGATGCAGGATTTGCGTCTGATATTAATCATTGTTGGCGCGATCGCCATAATCGCTTTACTGGTGCACGGTTTTTGGACCAGCCGTAAAGAGCGCTCCTCGATGTTTCGCGATCGCCCACTGAAACGTATGAAGTCACGCGACGATGAAGAGTCGGAAAGCGACGACTTTAATGACGATGTTGAAGGCGTTGGTGAAGTCCGGGTTCATCGGGCCAGTCATGCGCCGAATGGCGTTCATGGGGAGCATGAAGCACCTCGTCAGCCGCAGCACCAGTATCAGCCTCCTTATGAGCGTCAGGCGCAGCAGCCACCTGTGCGCCCGGAAGAGCCTGTCCGTGCAGCGCAGCCGCCGCAACAACAGCCTGTTCGCCCGCAGGCCCCGGTTCAGCAACCGCATCACGCCGTGCCGCCTCAGCAGCCGGTAATGCAGCCGGTACAGCCTCCGCAGCCACAGCAACCCGTTCAGCATGTGCAGCAGCCGGTTCAACAACCCGCCATCGCTCCAGAGCTTCAGCCGACGCCAGAACCTCAGGCCCCTGAGCCGCAGCAGGCCGCGCCGCAGCCTAAAGAGCGTAAGGAGACGGTCATCGTGATGAACGTCGCCGCGCACCACGGTTCGCAGCTTAACGGCGAGCTGTTAATCAACAGCATCCAGCAGGCGGGTTTCAAATTTGGCGATATGAATATCTTCCATCGCCACCTCAGCCCTGACGGCAGCGGTCAGGTGCTCTTCAGCCTGGCCAATATGGTTAAGCCCGGCACCTTCAATCCGGACAGCATGGCGGATATGATGACGCCTGGGGTAACTATCTTTATGCAGGTTCCGTCCTTTGGCGATGAACTGCAAAACTTTAAGCTGATGCTGCAGTCCGCGCAGTACATTGCCGATGAAGTCGGCGGCGTAGTGCTAGACGATCAGCGTCGGATGATGACGCCGCAAAAACTGCGCGAATATCAAGACCGTATTCGTGAAGTGAAAGAGGCTAACGCCTGATTCATCTTCTTGCGTTTCATCTACTCATCCTGAACCCCCGCCCGTCGGGGGTTTTTTATCATTGATGGTGTGATATGGAATCGAACGAACAAAAACTGACTGAACTGCGAACCACGCTTCGCCATCATGAATACCTGTACCACGTCATGGATACGCCGGAAATTCCTGATGCTGAATACGATCGGCTGATGCGTGAACTACGTGAACTGGAAGCTCAACATCCTGAATTGATTACGCCCGATTCACCTACCCAGCGCGTCGGCGCCGCACCGCTAGCCGCATTCAGCCAGATTCGCCATGAAGTGCCGATGCTGTCGCTGGATAACGTTTTCGATGAAGAGAGCTTCCTTGCGTTTAATAAGCGCGTTCAGGATCGGTTGAAAAATACCGATGATCTGACCTACTGCTGTGAGCTCAAGCTGGATGGCCTGGCGGTCAGTATCCTGTATGAAAACGGCTTGCTGGTACAGGCGGCGACCCGCGGCGATGGAACGACCGGTGAAGATATCACCTCCAACGTACGCACCATTCGCGCTATCCCTCTGAAGCTTCGCGGCGACAATATTCCGCAGCGGCTTGAGGTTCGTGGAGAGGTTTTCCTGCCGCAGGCGGGGTTCGAAAAAATCAATGAAGAGGCGCGGCGAACCGGCGGGAAGGTATTTGCTAACCCGCGAAACGCCGCTGCAGGTTCTTTACGCCAGCTCGATCCGCGGATTACCGCGAAGCGTCCACTCACTTTCTTTTGCTACGGCGTGGGCGTGCTGGAAGGCGGCGAGCTGCCGCGAAGCCACTCAGCGCGCTTGCAGCAGTTTAAGTTCTGGGGACTGCCGGTCAGCGAGCGCGTAAAGCTCTGCCATTCTCCAGAGGAAGTGCTTACTTACTATCGCAAGGTTGAAGAAGATCGGCCGAATCTGGGGTTTGATATTGACGGTGTGGTTATCAAAGTGGATTCGCTTGCGCTTCAGGAACAGCTTGGCTTCGTGGCCCGCGCGCCGCGCTGGGCGGTGGCGTTTAAGTTTCCGGCCCAGGAGCAGATGACTTTCGTGCGCGATGTCGAGTTTCAGGTCGGGCGTACCGGCGCCATCACGCCGGTAGCGCGTCTGGAGCCGGTACAGGTCGCCGGCGTCCTGGTCAGCAACGCGACGCTGCATAATGCTGATGAAATCGAGCGTCTGGGGCTGCGCATCGGCGATAAGGTGGTTATTCGCCGCGCCGGTGATGTTATCCCTCAGGTCGTGAACGTCGTTCTCTCAGAACGCCCGGAGGAGACGCGTGAAATCGTGTTTCCCACCCATTGCCCGGTATGTCATTCCGACGTTGAACGCGTAGAAGGCGAAGTGGTGACCCGCTGTACCGGCGGTCTGATCTGCGGCGCCCAGCGTAAAGAAGCGCTCAAGCATTTTGTCTCCCGTCGCGCCCTGGACGTGGAGGGAATGGGCGATAAAATCATCGATCAGCTGGTTGAAAAAGAGTACGTGCATACGCCTGCCGATCTCTTTCAACTGACGCCGGGTAAGCTTACCGGGCTCGATCGCATGGGGCCAAAATCAGCGCAAAACGTGGTGGATGCGCTGGAGAAGTCAAAAGAGACCACCTTTGCTCGTTTCCTTTACGCGCTGGGGATCCGCGAAGTGGGTGAGGCGACGGCAGCCGGTTTAGCGGCCCACTTTGGCACCATTGAGGCGCTGGAGCAGGCTTCAATTGACGATCTGCAAAAAGTGCCCGATGTCGGGATTGTGGTCGCCACGCACGTGCGTAATTTCTTTGCCGAAGAGAGCAATCGCGAAGTGATTGCTCAGCTGCGTAAAGAAGGCGTCCGCTGGCCGGCGCCGGTGGTGGTCAATGCGGAAGAGATCGATAGCCCCTTTGCCGGCAAAACGGTGGTTCTGACCGGTAGCCTGAGTCAGCTCTCCCGTGATGATGCGAAAGCCCGGCTGGTTGCGCTCGGCGCGAAGGTGGCGGGCAGCGTGTCGAAGAAGACCGACCTGGTTATCGCCGGGGAGGCGGCGGGCTCTAAGCTCGCCAAAGCGCAGGAGCTAGGGATTGCGGTGATCGATGAAGACGAAATGCTGCGTCTGCTCGGAGAGTCGCGTGGATAAAGAGCAGCTTATTGAGATTGCCAATACGGAAATGCCGTTTGGTAAATACAAAGGGCGGCGCTTAATCGATGTGCCGGAAGAGTATTTGCTGTGGTTTGCCCGTAAGGATCAATTTCCCGCCGGGCATCTTGGCGAGCTGATGGCATTAACGCTATTGATTAAAACGGAGGGGCTGACCAGCCTGGTCGAGCCCCTTAAGCGTCCGCGTTAGGCTTCGGAGGCGCGATTTTTCTCCTGCGCCTGTAACGCTTCGGCCTGGCGCTTATAGCGCCGCGCCAGCACCGCACAGACCATAAGCTGAATCTGATGGAAGATCATCAGTGGCAGCACCATTATTCCCAGAATTGAGGTCGGGAAGAGAATATTGGCCATCGGAATGCCGTTCGCCAGGCTCTTCTTCGACCCGCAGAAGACAATCGTAATTTCATCCGCTTTATTGAACCCGCACCGGCGCGCCACAAACACGTTGATAGCAATGACAATCGCCAGCAGCACGATGCTGACAATAACGATAAACAGCAGCGAACCAACGCCGACTTTGTGCCAGATACCGTTAACCACCGCCTCGCTGAACGCCGAATAGACCACCAGCAGGATGGAGGTCTGGTCGGTTTTCGAGATCCACTTTTTATGTTTTGCCACCCAGTTGCCAATCCATGGACGCGAGAGATGTCCCAGCACAAACGGCAGCAACAGCTGCAGCATAATCTTGCCGACCTGCTCCAGACTCCCGCCCGCGCCGTGCAGATTCATCAACAGGCCGACCAGCAGTGGCGAAATGAAGATCCCCAGCAGGCTTGAGGCCGAAGCCGAGCATACCGCAGCCGCCACGTTGCCGCCCGCCAGAGAGGTAAACGCAATGGCCGACTGGACGGTGGCGGGAAGAATGCAGAGATAAATAAACCCGGTATAGAGCGCCGGATCGACGTTAACGGGCGCCCACCAGGCGAACAGCACGCCAAGCACGGGAAAAACGATAAACGTGCTGCACATAACCCAGAGATGCAGACGCCAGTGGCTGCCCCCGGCAACGATCGCCTCACGGGAGAGCTTGGCGCCGTGCATAAAGAACAGCAGCGCGATGGCGGCGGTGGTTAAATGTTCAAAGAAGGGGACAAATCCGCCGCGCGCAGGAAAAAAGGAGGCCAGCAGGACGACGGTGACTAACGTTAGGGTGAATGGATCAAGAATGCGGAAAAATTTCATAAACGCTCCTGAAAATCGATGTCGCTATTGTGCTTTCTTTAGTTTGAGAAATAAAATCGATTTATTGCATCTATTCATGAAAAAAAGAGATGAATTATTCGCTGCGTCAGTTAAAAGTTTTTGTGACCGTTGCCCGCGTTAAAAGCTTTAGCCGGGCAGGGGAGAGCATTGGTCTTAGCCAGTCTGCGGTCAGCCATAGCGTAAAAGAGCTGGAGCACCAGACCGGCGTACGCCTGCTTGACCGAACGACGCGTGAAGTGGTGCTCACGGAGGCAGGACAGCAGCTGGCGGCCCGGCTTGAGCGCTTGCTGGATGAACTCAATAGCACGCTGCGTGAGGCCGGTCGCGTCGGGCAGCAGCTGATGGGCACCGTCCGGGTGGCGGCCAGCCAGACCATTTCCGCCCATCTGATCCCGCAGTGCATTGCCTACAGCAACCGGCGCTATCCGGAGATAGATTTCGTTCTGCACGATCGCCCCCAGCAGTGGGTGCTGGAGAGCATTCGGCAGGGAGAAGTGGATTTTGGTATCGTTATCGATCCCGGCGCCGCGACCGATTTACAGTGCGAGACGGTTCTCGCTGAACCATTCCTGCTGCTTTGCCGCAGCGATCACCCTTTTGCCGGACGGGACGCGGTGAGCTGGCAGGACCTACAGCACCAGCGGCTGGTTTTGCAGGATTATGCTTCTGGCAGCCGTCCGCTGATTGATGCTGCGCTTTCAGGATTCGCCGTTACCGCGAACATCGTGCAGGAAATCGGGCATCCGGCCACGCTATTTCCGATGGTTGAGTCGGGGATAGGCATCAGTATATTACCCGCATTAGCGCTGCCGCTCCCGCAGGGGAGCCGTTTGCAGGTGAAGCGGCTGACGCCGGTAGTGGAACGCCAGCTGATGCTGGCGCGGCGTAAAAACCGCTCCCTATCGACAGCCGCAGAGGCGCTGTGGGAGGTGGTGCGGCTGCAGGCGGCCCGGCTTACCGCCTTACGCGAAAACGATCCCTTGTATCAGAAATGAAATCAATAGCTTTTTGATATCAAACGTCCGGGAAAACTGTATTGGTAATCGATTGCGTCGCATCGTTATAACAAGATGGTAGCCAATCATTTTATCCATTCTTCAGTTTTTAAGGACAGCTTATGAGCGACACGCTTTTCTCACAGAACCCCTGGTATAGCGCCGATATTATTCGCGGATATAAGCCGGATTTTACGCCGCGCGTGGCTTTTATTCTTGGTTCTGGTCTAGGGGCGCTGGCGGAACAAATTGAAGATGCGGTGGCGATATCTTACGAGAAGCTGCCCGGCTTCCCGGTGAGTACGGTTCACGGCCATGCCGGCGAGCTGGTGCTGGGAAATCTGGCCGGCGTACCTGTTGCCTGCATGAAAGGGCGCGGGCACTTCTATGAAGGACGGGGCATGCCGGTGATGACCGATGCTATCCGCACGCTAAAGCTGCTGGGGTGTGAACTACTGTTTTGTACTAACGCGGCCGGTTCGTTGCGCCCGGAGGTCGGGCCGGGTAGCCTGGTGGCGCTCAGCGATCACATTAATACGATGCCGGGCACGCCAATGGTTGGCCCGAATGATGAACGTTTCGGCGAGCGCTTTTTCTCTCTGGCCAACGCCTATGATGCGGATTATCGCGCCGTTCTGCAGAGCGTGGCGGCGGAAGAAGGGTTTCCGCTGACCGAAGGCGTATTTGTTTCCTATCCCGGGCCGAATTTTGAGACGGCGGCAGAGATTCGCATGATGCAGATTATCGGCGGCGATGTGGTGGGGATGTCCGTGGTGCCGGAAGTGATTACCGCCCGTCATTGCGGGTTAAAAGTGGTGGCAGTCTCAGCGATTACCAATCTGGCTGAAGGGCTGGGCGATGTGAAATTATCTCACGCGCAAACCCTGGCGGCGGCCGAACTCTCCCGGCAGAACTTTATCAACCTGATCTGCGGCTTCTTGCGCAAACTGGCCTGAAAAAAATAATAAATATGACCCCGCTTGCGGGGTTTTACTTTAATGGCAAGGAACGGAAAAATGGGTATCGCCTCTCGCTTAAAGCTCATGTCGTTTTTGCAATATTTTATCTGGGGAAGCTGGCTGGTCACCCTGGGTTCTTACATGATAAACACGTTGCATTTCACCGGCGCAAACGTCGGTATGGTCTATAGCTCCAAAGGGCTGGCGGCTATTATCATGCCCGGCGTTATGGGAATTATTGCCGATAAATGGCTACGTGCAGAACGGGCCTACATGCTCTGCCATCTGGTCTGCGCAGGAGTGCTTCTTTATGCGACGACCGTTACCGACCCGGATACCATGTTCTGGGTAATGCTGATTAACGCGATGGCCTACATGCCGACCATCTCCTTGTCTAATAGCGTCTCCTACTCCTGCCTGGCGCAGTCCGGTCAGGATCCGGCGACCGCGTTTCCGCCTGTTCGCGTGTTTGGCACGCTCGGCTTTATTGTCGCCATGTGGATGGTGAGCCTGATGGGTCTGGAGCTGAGCAGCGCGCAGCTGTATATCGCCTCTGCCGCGTCGTTATTGCTGGCGCTCTACGCGTTTACGCTACCGAAAATTCCCGTGACCGAGAAGAAAGCCAGCACCACATTGGCCGCGAGACTGGGGCTGGATGCATTCGTATTGTTTAAAAATCCGCGGATGGCCATTTTCTTTTTCTTCGCAATGATGCTCGGGGCGGTACTGCAAATCACCAACGTCTTCGGTAACCCCTTCCTGCATGATTTCGCCCGCAACCCGGCGTTTGCCGACAGCTTTGTCGTGCGCTATCCCTCTATTTTGCTTTCTGTTTCGCAGATGGCGGAAGTCGCCTTTATTCTCACTATTCCGTTCTTTCTGAAACGCTTTGGCATTAAAACGGTCATGTTGATGAGTATGCTGGCGTGGACGCTGCGCTTTGGCTTTTTTGCCTTTGGCGATCCGTCTCCGTTCGGTTTTGTACTGCTGTTGATGTCGATGATTGTTTACGGCTGCGCATTCGACTTCTTTAATATTTCAGGGTCGGTATTCGTTGAGCAACAGGTGGGAGCGAATATTCGCGCCAGCGCGCAGGGGCTGTTTATGACCATGGTGAACGGTGTCGGCGCGTGGGTTGGTTCGGTTCTCAGCGGCTTGGCCGTGGACTACTTTTCTCTGGACGGCGTAAAGGACTGGCAAACCATCTGGCTGGTGTTCGCAGCCTATTCATTAATGCTGGCGGTCATTTTTGCCCTGTTCTTCCGCTATAAACATGAACCTGAGCAGCGAATGGAGAAAGAGCTGGCCCATTAATCCTCTTCAGCGGCGGGGCATGTCCCGCCGTTTCATTTTCTCTGATGTAATGTGGTAACTTTGCGCATTATCCTTCGCCCCAGGAGCGCATGAGCCATGGAACGCACGCATCGTATCGATCTGAAGTTATTGCGCTATTTTCTGGCTGTCGCAGAAGAGCTGCATTTTGGCCGTGCGGCGGCGCGGCTGAATATGTCGCAGCCTCCGCTCAGCATTCACATCAAAGATCTGGAGCAGCAGCTCGGCACGCTATTGTTTGTTCGTCACTCCCGCAGCGTGGCCTTGACCCACGCAGGAAAAATCCTGATGGAGGAGTCCCGTCGTCTGCTTTCCAGCGCGAATCAGGCTCTGGCGCGCGTGGAACAGATTGGGCGGGGTGAGGCCGGGCGGGTGGAGTTGGGCGTGATAGGCACGGCAATGTGGGGAAAAATGCGTCCGGTGATGCGTCGTTTTTTGAAAGAGCATCCTAACGTGGAAGTGCTTTTCAGAGAGAATATGCCCGCGATGCAGATGGCGATGCTGGAACGACGCGAGCTGGACGCCGGCGTCTGGCGAATGGCAACGGCGCCTTCTCCTGGCTTTACCAGCCTGCGCTTGCATGAGTCCTCTTTTCTGGTGGCCATGCCGGAAGAGCATCCGCTAGCCGCGCGTAAGGCGATCCCGCTTGCGACGTTGCGTAACGAATATTTTGTCACTATGCCCTCAATACATACCGACTGGACGTTTTTACAACGCGTGTGCCAGAGTGCCGGATTCTCGCCGATGATTATCCGTGAGGTAATGGAGCCGCAAACGGTGCTGGCGATGGTCAGTATGGGGATCGGCATTACGCTCATCGCCGATAGCTACGCGCAGATGGCATGGCCGGGGGTTGCGTTTCGTCCGCTGGAAGAGCGGATATCCGCTGATTTGTATATCGTCTATGACCAGCATCAGGCGACGCCTGCGCTGGAGAAACTGGTTGCGGCGCTAGTGAATTAAGCGTCATTGCCGGATGGCAAGGTAAAAGGCTGCTCCGGCTTTGTGTATCGCAGATAGCAAAAAAGCGCCTTTAGGGCGCTTTTTTACATTGGTGGGTCGTGCAGGATTCGAACCTGCGACCAATTGATTAAAAGTCAACTGCTCTACCAACTGAGCTAACGACCCGAAGTGGTGGGTGATGACGGGATCGAACCGCCGACCCCCTCCTTGTAAGGGAGGTGCTCTCCCAGCTGAGCTAATCACCCACTTCGGTACTTCATTTTACGGCAAGAAATCCAGCTGGCGAGAAAGTGGTGGGTGATGACGGGATCGAACCGCCGACCCCCTCCTTGTAAGGGAGGTGCTCTCCCAGCTGAGCTAATCACCCACTTCTCAATTTCTTGCTACACGGCGGAGACTACGTAAAGTAGTTGGTGGGTGATGACGGGTTCGAACCGCCGACCCCCTCCTTGTAAGGGAGGTGCTCTCCCAGCTGAGCTAATCACCCCCGCTGTGTGGAGTCGCATTATAGGGAGAGTTGGAAATGAGTCAACGCCTTTTCTAAATAATTTGTTTGTTCGTCGTAAAATTAAACAAAACGATCGCAATGTCATCTGTGGCGCATGATTTATAAACAAAAAGGGGAAAGCGTGACGTTGAAACGGTAACAACATTGAGGAATCAGCCCACGGTGTTAGAATATTCCCCCATAAAATCTAACGAACGCTGCCGCGTGTCGGCACCTTTATCAAACGTAAGGCCACTTCATGAAAATCAAAACTCGCTTCGCGCCCAGCCCGACAGGCTATCTGCACGTTGGCGGCGCGCGTACTGCTCTCTATTCCTGGCTTTTTGCACGTAACCACGGCGGTGAGTTTGTGCTGCGTATTGAAGACACCGATCTCGAGCGCTCAACGCCGGAGGCCATTGAAGCCATCATGGATGGTATGAACTGGCTGAGCCTGGAATGGGATGAGGGTCCGTACTTCCAGACCAAGCGTTTTGATCGCTACAACGCCGTCATTGATGAAATGCTGCAGGCGGGCACGGCCTATAAATGCTACTGCTCCAAAGAGCGCCTGGAAGCGCTGCGTGAAGAACAGATGGCGAAAGGTGAAAAGCCGCGCTACGACGGTCGCTGCCGCCATGGCCACGAGCATCATGCTGACGACGAACCTTGCGTTGTCCGTTTTGCCAACCCGGAAGAGGGTTCCGTTGTTTTTGACGACCAGATCCGCGGTCCGATCGAATTCAGCAACCATGAGCTGGACGATCTGATTATCCGTCGTACCGACGGTTCCCCGACCTACAACTTTTGCGTGGTGGTTGACGACTGGGATATGGAGATCACCCACGTTATCCGTGGCGAAGACCATATCAACAACACCCCGCGCCAGATTAACATCCTGAAAGCGCTGAATGCGCCGGTGCCGGTTTACGCCCACGTCTCGATGATTAACGGCGACGATGGTAAAAAACTCTCCAAGCGTCACGGCGCGGTCAGCGTTATGCAGTATCGCGACGACGGCTACCTGCCGGAAGCGCTGCTGAACTATCTGGTGCGTCTGGGATGGTCCAGCGGCGACCAGGAGATTTTCTCTCGCGAAGAGATGATTAAACTGTTCAGTCTGGGAGCGGTGAGCAAATCTGCCAGCGCGTTCAACACGGAAAAGCTGCAGTGGCTGAACCACCACTATATCAATTCGCTGGCCCCGGAATATGTGGCAACGCATTTACAGTGGCACATTGAGCAGGAAAATATCGACACCCGTAATGGGCCTCAGCTGGCTGATCTGGTGAAACTGCTGGGCGAACGTTGCAAAACGCTTAAAGAGATGGCGGCGAGCTGCCGCTATTTCTATGAAGATTTCGCCGAGTTTGATGCCGATGCGGCGAAAAAACATCTGCGTCCGGTTGCCCGCCAGCCGCTGGAAATGGTGCGCGACAAATTAGCCGCCATGAGTGACTGGACGGCCGAAAACGTCCACCACGCGATTCAGGCGACGGCCGATGAGCTGGAAGTGGGAATGGGAAAAGTGGGGATGCCGCTGCGCGTCGCGGTGACCGGTGCAGGCCAGTCTCCGGCGCTTGATGTCACCGTGCATGCAATCGGTAAGTCACGTAGCGTAGAACGAATCAATAAAGCGCTGGCCTTTATTGCTGAACGGGAAAGTCAACAATCCTGATAGTAATATCGGGATTTATAAAACGGTGGGGCAAGCTAACCCCGCCGTTTTTTTTGCCTATTTTTTAGCATCAGCAATACCCAGCCGGGATAGAAACCCGCTGATCCCTTCGCGGGCAAGAAAATCGCGCAGGTGCAACTGCTCTGCGGGGGTCATCAGGTGCATGGTCTCAACAATCTGGCGCCAGATCGTATCAGCATCATTCACAAAGTATTTAACGACTGGTTCCGCCAGCTGGTTATCAAGGGTTAAATGGCGCAGCGCCGGGATATTTGCCAGGAAATCGATTACCGCTTTGTCGATGACAATCACGCGAGCGCGCCCGCCTTTCACACCGGGTATGGCTTCCGTCCGCCAGCTTTGCTCTCTGGCCCAACGGTTAATGGTTTGCCGGGCGAGATTAAGGCACTCGGCGAGCTCCGCTGGCGTCATTTTTTCTTTGAGTTTCATCATGATTTCACCGATCGCGGATACCCAGTCGGTTGAGTAGCCCGGTGATCCCCTCGCGTAGCAACAGCGACATAAACAGCTTTTGCTCACCCGGCGTCATCTCTTTACATAGCGTAAGCAGCAGAGATTCCAGATCGTTATCCGTTGCGGAATAGGGGACGGGGTTTTCGGCCACGCGCTGTGCGCTGCGGATAAACTCGCGAACCTGCTCATTAACATGTACGAGGCGCGCTTTACCGCCCTGTACGCCGGGTCGCGGGGAAGTTTGCCATCCCTCTTTGCGTACCCATTTGTTAATCGTTTGCCGACTGAAGCCAGTCAGATGCGCTATTTCTTCAGGTGTCATTCGTTCCTTGAGCATACTATTTCCTGAGTAAATATGTGGGAATTAGTTGCACATGTTATAGCATCCTTTTAAAGGAAAGCGTGACATGTTTAGCTTCTGGCTGCGATAAGGCTCGCAATGTCAGCCGTTTGCCTGCTTTTTCAGCGATCAAATAGCTGGGATTGATTTTGCCGTTGACACCTGGCGAAGGAATTCATATTATGCCGCCCGTCAACACGACACGCTTTACGTTACGGGGCTATAGCTCAGCTGGGAGAGCGCTTGCATGGCATGCAAGAGGTCAGCGGTTCGATCCCGCTTAGCTCCACCAAAACCTGCACCCATCAGGTTTGGTTCGTAAAGAGGTCCTGTGGGGCTATAGCTCAGCTGGGAGAGCGCTTGCATGGCATGCAAGAGGTCAGCGGTTCGATCCCGCTTAGCTCCACCAAATTCGGAACCCTCGCTGCGGCGGGGGTTTTTTTGTTTGTCTGCTGGAGGAAATGTAAAGCATTCTTTGAATAAGTCAGCAAACCTCTGCGTTAAGTAATTTCAGATTTTTTCACTATTTAAAATCTTGCCTGCCTTTATTAAGCAACATAATATCTGTTGCCTAAATATATTTATTGCAGCCGGAGTTTTAATTAACAATAATGATTGATCATCTTAACATTAAGATCAAAAAAACTCTGCTGGCTTTCCTGGTCTGCCTTATCGCAATTCCGCTGTCCCGATTTATTTCGCCGCAAACCATTATTGACGGAAATCAAATTTATTTGGCATGGTTACCGCTGAGCTTAATGTATTCGGTGCTTTTTATTTTTGGCCGCTACGCCGTTGCGCCATTGATAATCGCGTTTGCGATCACCAACGCCTGGATAATCGATCTGACGCTAGCCCAGGCGCTGATCCTGCTATTCTGCCAGCTCTTTTCGGTTTTCGTCTCCTGCGCTATTGTCCGCTTTCAGCTTGGAAGGCGCTGGCGCGCCGGGCTGACGGCAAAACATATGGGCGCGAGGATTTTTTGGGGAGGCTTTTTCGCTCCCCTCCTGTTGAAGGTCACTATGTACATGGCGGGGCGTTTTTTTTCGTTTCCGCTGGCGATCTCCAGCTATTTCGGCAATATGTCAGTTATTTACACTATTATCGATATACAAAGCCTGATTAGCGCCGCATTAATTTTTACGACATTCTTTTATTATCCGTTGCGGATGATTATCAGTCCGCATTATGCGCGAGCATTCTGGCGCAATCTTTGTCACGCGTGGCGGACGCGCGAGCAGCGGGTATTTACGTTGTATTGGTTTGTGGCCCTGGCGGCAATATTACTGGTGCTGTGTACGCCTTATGATTCTGTTTTTATTGCCGGTTATTTAGTCCCGCTTATTTTCATTTTATACTTCATTGGTATTAGCCGCCTGGGACATACGCAGATTCGCATTTCATGGTCCGTTTCCGCCTTTTTACTCGTGGCGTATAACCAGAATTTTTTACATGGGGTACAAACTGAATATTCACTATCATTTGTTCTTTCAGTACTAATTTGTTTCACTATCTGCCTGTTTTATATGGCGGATATCTATGCTCGCAGTGAAAGAATGAAGCTCAGGTGGCGAGATCAGGCGGAAGAAGATCCGCTAACCGGTTTACCGAATCTACGCGCGCTGGAGAGCCACCTGCAGCGAAACCCTGCTGTTGCCATCAGCAGCCTGCGTATTCAGAATCTGGATTTTCTGAGTCGTCATTACGGCATGATGATGAGAGTAGAGAGCAAAAGGCAGATTGCCCGCAAACTACAGCCGCTATTGGCTCAGGGAGAGCGCATATATCAGCTCCCCGGCAGCGAGCTGTTGCTGGTGCTTAATGGCCCGGAGCCAGAGGCGCGTTTAAATCATATTGTTTCCACGCTTAACCATAAAAAGTTTAGCTGGAACAACCAGGCGTTGGATCTGGAATTTGGCGCATCATGGGGCGGCTACGGCGGTAAAGAATCCGAGCTTCATCCGATGCTCGGTCAGCTTAGCTGGTTATCGGAGCAGGCCGGGGCGGGGCGGCGCGTATTAGCGCTGGACGCGGCGCAAGAGCAGATATCCGATCAAACAAGCGAACAGGTACGGCTGCTGGCGAAAATTAAACAGGCGCTTAGCGAGCGTGGAGTGGTGCTGTACGCCCAGCCTATCCGGAATGCCTGCGGAGAAGGGTACTATGAGATACTTAGCCGTATGCGCTGTGGTAATACCATCATTACGCCCGATAGGTTTATTCCACTGATTGCGCAATTTAACCTGAGCCAGCGTTTTGATATGCAGGTACTGGAAACGCTGTTTAGTTCGCTCAAAAACCACCACGGTCGGCATTTCTCCGTTAACCTGCTGCCCTATACGCTGATGCAAAAGGATAGCGCGGCGCAAATCATCGCTCTGTTTAAACGCCATAACCTGTCGGCAGAGGCGATAACGATTGAGGTTACCGAGGAGCAGGCATTTTCCGATGTTGAGACCAGCATGCATAACATCCAGCTGCTGCGAGATTTCGGCTGCGGCATCGCGATTGATGACTTTGGTACCGGCTACGCTAACTACGAGCGCCTGAAAAGCCTGCAGGCCGATATCCTGAAAATTGACGGCTGCTTCGTGCGTGATATCGAGACCGATCCGCTGGATGCCATTATGGTCAAATCTATTATTGAAATGGCCAAGGTTAAGAAAATGAAGGTGGTGGCGGAATATGTTGAAACGCCTGAGCAGCGGGAAAAGCTTCTTGAGTTAGGCGTTGATTATTTGCAGGGGTATCTGATCGGTAAGCCGCTGCCGTTGAGCGAACTGCGGACATGAAAAAGCCGGGACTTGCCCGGCTTTCGCTAATTACAGTACCAGCGCGGCGATAGACGCAGAGAGCACGCTCACCAGCGTAGAACCGTACACCAGCTTCAGGCCGAAGCGGGAAACCACGTTACCTTGCTCTTCATTCAATCCTTTAATTGCCCCGGCGATAATACCGATAGAGGAGAAGTTAGCGAAGGAGACCAGGAAGATAGAGATGATGCCTTCCGCACGCGGAGAGAGCGTGGCGGCAACTTTCTGCAGATCCATCATGGCGACGAATTCATTAGAAACCAGTTTGGTGGCCATAATACTCCCTACCTGCAGCGCTTCACCCGCCGGTACGCCCATAACCCAGGCTACCGGATAGAAGATATAGCCGAGGATCCCCTGGAAGGAGATGCTATAGCCGAACCAGCCGGTGACGGTGGCGAACAGGGCGTTCAGCGCGGAAATCAGCGCGATGAAGCCAATCAGCATGGCGGCAACGATAATCGCCACTTTAAAGCCCGCCAGGATGTATTCACCCAGCATCTCGAAGAAGCTTTGGCCTTCATGCAGGTTGGACATCTGCAGGTTTTCTTCGCTTTCGTCGACGCGGTACGGGTTAATCAGCGACAGAACGATAAAGGTGCTGAACATGTTCAGTACCAGCGCCGCGACCACATATTTCGGCTGCAGCATGGTCATGTACGCGCCCACGATAGACATGGAGACGGTAGACATCGCGGTCGCCGCCATGGTGTACATGCGGTTGCGGGACATCTTGCCAAGAATATCTTTATAAGCGATGAAGTTTTCGGACTGGCCCAGAATCAGGGAGCTGACAGCGTTAAAGGATTCCAGCTTGCCCATGCCGTTGATTTTGGACAGTACGGTACCGATAGCGCGAATGACGATAGGCAGAATGCGAATATGCTGCAAAATACCGATCAGCGCGGAAATAAAGACGATCGGGCACAAAACTTTCAGGAAGAAGAACGCCAGACCTTTGTCGTTCATGTTGCCGAAGACGAAATTTGTCCCTTCATTAGCGAAACCGAGGAGTTTTTCAAACATCTCGGAGAAGCCCTTCACAAAACCCAGGCCAATGTCAGAGTTCAGGAAGAACCAGGCCAACAGCACTTCAATGACCAGCAGCTGAATGACATAACGAATACGAATCTGCTTACGGTTGTGGCTGACCAACAGGGCCAGAATGGCCACCACTACGATCGCGAGAATAAAGTGCAGGACGCGGTCCATATTTGCTCCAAATATGAGGCAGGTTAAATTTCTGTGCACATTCTATGTAACAAGCGCAAAGAAAACGAGAGCTAGCACACACTATTGCAAGGATATGTGACTAATGGCAAAAATAGTGATCAACCATGCATTTTTGTTATGTTACGTAAAGGTTTTAAAAGTTGCTCTCTTGTACTATTCTGGTGATTAATTAAAAGCGTTTATCAGTTCCCCCGGTTTTTCAGTTGCCGACCCGCTATCGTTCCCTCCTATCATAGCAATCATTATCACCATTCCAAATGAACTTGATAATCATTCGCATTTTGATAGCATGAAACATAGCAAAGGCTATATTTCCAGAGGCAGAAAATGACAAACAGTCGCGTTGAGAATAGCAGCGGTCGCGCAGCGCGCAAGATTAAGCTCGCCCTGATGGGGCCGGCGTTCATTGCTGCCATCGGCTATATCGATCCGGGTAACTTCGCCACCAACATCCAGGCCGGTGCCAGCTTTGGCTACCAGCTGCTGTGGGTGGTGGTATGGGCTAACCTGATGGCGATGCTGATTCAGGTGATGTCGGCGAAGCTGGGCATCGCCACCGGAAAAAATCTGGCGGAGCAAATTCGCGACCATTATCCGCGTCCTGTGGTGTGGTTTTACTGGGTGCAGGCCGAAATTATCGCGATGGCGACCGATCTTGCCGAGTTTATTGGCGCGGCTATCGGATTTAAGCTGGTTCTCGGCGTGTCATTGCTGCAGGGCGCGGTGCTGACGGGGATTGCGACGTTTCTGATTCTGATGCTCCAGCGTCGCGGTCAAAAGCCGCTGGAAAAAGTGATTGGCGGGCTACTGCTGTTCGTCGCGGCGGCGTATGTCGTAGAGCTTATCTTCTCTCAGCCCGCGCTGGCGCCGTTAGCGAAAGGGATGCTCGTTCCATCTCTGCCGACCAGCGAGGCGGTGTTTCTTGCCGCCGGGGTGCTGGGAGCGACCATTATGCCGCATGTCATCTATTTACACTCGTCGCTCACTCAGCACCTGCATGGAGGCACGCGCAAAGATCGCTATAACGCCACGCGCTGGGATGTGGCGATTGCCATGACCATTGCTGGTTTTGTCAACCTGGCAATGATGGCGACCGCCGCCGCGGCCTTCCATTTCAACGGCCACACCGGAGTTGCCGACCTCGATCAGGCCTATCTGACGCTTGAACCCTTGCTGAGCCACGCGGCAGCCACCATCTTTGGCCTGAGTCTGATTGCGGCGGGTTTATCTTCTACGGTTGTTGGGACCCTGGCGGGGCAGGTGGTGATGCAGGGCTTTATCCGCTTTCATATCCCGCTGTGGTTTCGTCGGGCGATCACCATGCTGCCGTCGTTTATCGTGATTTTAATGGGCCTGGATCCCACGCGTATTCTGGTGATGAGCCAGGTATTGCTGAGTTTCGGTATTGCCCTCGCGCTGGTGCCGCTGCTGATATTCACCAGCGACTCGCGCCTGATGGGCGATCTGGTCAATTCCCGGTGGGTAAAACTGCTGGGGTGGGCGATTGTCGCAGTCGTTGTGGCGCTTAACGGCTGGCTGATTGTTGGGACGATATTTAGTTAAACGCGACAACGAGAAAGGGAGCCGGATGGCTCCCTTTTACAATAAATATTAATGATGACCGTGGCCGTGGCCGTGGCCATGTCCGCGACCGCCTGGTCCACGACCCCAACCGCCGCGTCGGTCATCACGATCATTCCAGCCTTCACGATAGCCGCGCTCGTAGGCTTTACGTTTATCCCAGCCGCGATGCCAGCCGTTATCGTGACGACGCCAGCGGTTATCGCGCCATTCATAGTGTCTACGCCAATAATCACGGTCGCGCCAGCCGCCACCGTCCCAGTAGTTACCATAATTGTCGCGATCGCCAATTTGTAATTTTATTGATGGCAACAGGGTGATTTCACCAGCATTAGCGACCAATGGCGCTGAAGCCAGAAGCACTGCAGCCAAAATCAGTGACCTGAACATACTCTTCTCCTTCACGATCGGGGCCGTTGTCGGCCTGTTAACCTGATATTACGGGGCGGTAAAGCCCCGTCGTATCGGAGGAACTCCTAAATCGCCAGTGAGAGCACTTTTTGCTAAAGTAACAATGAATTTACACCGCAAGGATCGCGTCGATGGTTGCCCGCTCTTCGGCGCTGAAATGGCGATTTTCCAGCATGCCAACCGCATCGTCGAGCTGCGAGGTTTTACTGGCGCCAATCAGTACCGAAGTGACTTTCTCATCGCGCAGCACCCAGGCCAGCGCCATCTGCGAAAGCTTCTGTCCGCGGGATTCGGCCAGCGCGTCCAGCTGGCGAACTTTTTCCAGTTTGCTTTCGGTAAGCTGATCCGGTTGCAGGAACCGGCTACCGCTGGCGGCGCGGGAGTCAGCCGGAATGCCGTGCAGGTAACGGTTGGTTAACTGGCCGCCCGCCAGCGGTGAAAACGCTATACTTCCCACCCCCGAGGTGTGCAGGAAATCCAGTAATCCCTCTTCGACCCAGCGTTCAAACATCGAATATTTTGGCTGATGAATCAGGCACGGCGTGCCGAGATCGTTAAGGATGTTGACGGCTTGCCGGGCCTGTTCGAGCGGATAATTAGACAAGCCGACGTACAGCGCCTTGCCCTGGCGGACGATGTGGTCCAGCGCGCGCATGGTTTCCAGCAGCGGCGTTTCGGGGTCAGGGCGGTGGTGGTAGAAAATGTCGATATAGTCCAGGCCCATTCGTTTAAGGCTTTGATCGAGGCTGGCGATCAGGTACTTGCGCGATCCCCAGTCGCCATAGGGGCCGTCCCACATGGTGTAACCGGCTTTGCTGGAGATGATCAGCTCATCGCGATAGGGCAAAAAATCCTCTTTCAGAATACGGCCAAAATTGCTCTCCGCCGATCCCGGCGGTGGCCCGTAGTTATTGGCTAAATCGAAATGGGTTATGCCGAGATCGAATGCGTGACGCAGAAGCTGACGGCTGGTTTCCACCCGCGTTTCATCGCCAAAATTATGCCAAAGCCCCAGAGAAACTGCCGGTAGCTTTAGTCCGCTATGACCGCAGCGGCGGTATTCCATCGTTTGATATCGCGTGGCGTTTGCCTGGTAAACCATACTTCCTCCGCAGATAAAACAGGGTTGTGTATACGTTTACACTAAAGAATCTTTGGCGCCGAGTATACTCCCTGAACGCGTAAATTTTACTTGCCACCGCATTTGTTGGGTGCAATGTGGACAGCGCAACTGCTTATTCAATACTCAACTTATCTGCATGAGAGGAGAGTGGGGATATGCAACCGACTTACACCATTGGCGATTATCTGCTGGATCGTCTCGTAGACTGCGGTATAGACCGCTTGTTTGGCGTACCTGGTGATTACAATTTACAGTTTCTCGACAGCGTTATTGCGCATCGGAATTTAGGGTGGGTGGGTTGTGCAAATGAGCTAAACGCGGCCTATGCCGCTGATGGCTATGCGCGTATCAAGGGCGCAGGCGCGCTGTTGACCACCTATGGCGTCGGCGAGCTGAGCGCGCTGAACGGCATCGCCGGGAGCTACGCTGAACATGTACCGGTCCTGCATATCGTCGGTGCTCCCTGTACCGGCGCCCAGCAGCGCGGCGAGCTGCTGCACCATACGCTTGGCGATGGCGATTTCAGCCATTTTTCGCGTATGAGTGAACAAATTACCTGCTCTCAGGCGGTGCTGGCGGCGGGAAATGCCTGCCATGAAATAGACCGGGTTCTGAGCGAAATGCTCACCCATCATCGTCCTGGTTATCTGATGCTGCCGGCCGATGTGGCGAAGGCAAAGACCACGCCGCCTGCTCATCGTTTGCTTATTCAGGGGCTGCCCGCCGATGAGAACCAGCTGGCGGGTTTCCGCGAGCACGCCGGACGGATGCTAAGAAGCAGCCGTCGCGTATCGCTGCTGGCCGATTTTCTCGCCCAGCGCTATGGGTTACAAAACGCTCTTCGAGAGTGGGTGGCGAAGGTACCCGTTGCTTACGCCACGATGCTCATGGGCAAAGGTCTTTTTGATGAGCAACAGAGCGGTTTTGTCGGGACGTATAGCGGGATAGCCAGTGCGGAGGAGACTCGCGATGCTATCGAAAACGCGGATACCATTATTTGTATCGGTACGCGTTTTACCGACACTATTACCGCCGGTTTTACCCAGCACCTTCCACTGGAAAAAACGATAGAAATACAGCCCTTTGCCGTTCGGGTTGCCGATCGCTGGTTCAGCCGGATTCCCATGGAAAAGGCGCTCGCCATTTTAATCGAGCTCTCTGCCAGCCTGGCGGCAGAATGGGTTTCGCCGAATATTCAGGCGCCCGGCGTGAGTGGCGCGCCAGAGGGGAGCCTGACGCAGAAAAACTTCTGGAATACGGTGCAGAAACAGCTCCGTCCTGGAGATATTATCCTTGCCGATCAGGGTACCGCCGCTTTTGGCGCCGCTGCGCTTAAGCTTCCGGTCGACGCGACGCTGATCGTCCAGCCGTTATGGGGATCGATAGGCTTTACCCTTCCTGCGGCCTACGGGGCGCAAATCGCGGCAGCGGAGAGAAGGGTGGTGCTGATTGTTGGCGATGGCGCTGCGCAGTTAACTATTCAGGAGCTGGGATCGATGCTCAGAGATAAGCAGCGTCCGCTGATTTTGTTGCTCAACAACGAAGGCTATACGGTCGAGCGCGCGATTCACGGTCCCGAGCAACGCTACAACGATATTGCGCTCTGGGACTGGAATCGTCTGCCTGATGCTTTCGCTCCCGACGTCCCCTCCCGCTGCTGGCGAGTGACGCGCACGCAGGAACTACAGGAAGCGATGAATAGCAGCGTCGCCTCAGACAGGCTGACGCTGGTGGAGGTGATGCTGCCAAAAATGGATATCCCCGATTTTCTGCGTACGGTCACTCAGGCACTGGAAGAGAGAAACAGCCGCGTTTAATCGTTGGGGCGTTTGGCGATCATCAGCGGTTTCCCGGCAAGTAATAGCCAGGCGGGAAGCATAACGATGCACAGCAGCGGAAGTAACGTGGAGTCTGGCACCACGACCGCTGCCATAAACAGGCTCAACCAGCCATCGCGCGTCACCACCAGCGTCAGTCCGAGGATCGCGCAGGAAACGGTGATAGCGGCCGGGACGGCATCCACGTGCGCGTGAAGCATCAGTCCGAGCGCGACGCCGACGAACACCGCCGGGAAAATCCGCCCGCCGCGAAAGCCGCAGGCGGCAGCCAGCACCAGCGCCGCCATCTTCACCAAAGCAATAAGCATGAAATCGCTGGCGGTCAATGTCTGGCTAAAGGCTAATTGCTGCATTTCTTCGAGGCCTTTGAACAGGGTAATATGTCCACCGATGACGCCCAGGATCCCCAATAAAAATCCACCAATACCGAGGGTTAAGATCGGATTTTTCAGCCGTTGCATCAGCGCGTGTAAACGCGGTAAGCACCAAACGCCAACCATGCCGACGGCAATAGCAATAAGCGTAACGATAGCCCCGCTAAAGATATCGACAAGCTGCCACTGATTGTACTGCGCGATAGGTAACGAAAAATTGGGGTGGAAAAATAGCCCGGTGGTCAAAGAGCCCGCCGCCGCGGCAAGCAATGGTGCGAAGAGCCGGTCCCAGAGCGGGACATCGTTACTGCTGTTCAGCGTTTGCGAAAAGATCAGCGCCGCAGCAACAGGCGTACCGAATAGCGCTCCGATGGTGCCGGAAGAGGCGAGGATCGTCCAGTCGAGCGCGCTGACGCGGGGGAAAATGCGTGAACCAAGGGCCACCGTCAGAGCGATATTAATTACCATAATAGGATGTTCCGGCCCCAGGCTAACGCCGCCTGCCAGGCCAATTATCAGCGCCGCGAGCAGGCCGGGCAGCGCGCTGGGGCTCACCGGGGCGCCAATGAGCGACTCGGTGGCCGGATCGGGTCCGGCGTGCCCTGGGCTAAAACGTACGACCAGACCTACGGCAATGCCGGTGCAGGTGAGAATAGCGATCGTCCAGAAAGGGCCGCTGGCGTTCATGCCCAGAGCTCCTGGCAGGTTACTCCAGAGAATCTTCTGCAACATGGCTGCCGTTTTCATCGCCACAATCAATACCAGGCTGGCAGCAATACCGATCACGATTGCGGGTATCGATAATAACAGCATCGTTCTGGCGCGCGGGTGCAGCATGAAAATATCCTTCTGAAAATTTCGAAGCACTACTTTGCCCGTACGCGTTTAGGACGTTGGCGCAAATGGTGCTGAAACGATAAAGTAACGAGGTAGCCTGACGATCGTGCCGCACAATATTTTCATAAATTACAGCCTAACTGTGACATAGGTCGCTAAACAAAGGGCACTTATACGTTGGTCGTTGTTGTTAGGTCGTCATGAATTTAGAGTGTGCCAAAGAATCATTTTGACTTTAGCGGAGCCGTAACGGAATGACAAAATTTGCTTTAGTAGGG
The DNA here is from genome assembly GCF_002090195.1 of Klebsiella sp. M5al. Classification (NCBI taxonomy): domain Bacteria; kingdom Pseudomonadati; phylum Pseudomonadota; class Gammaproteobacteria; order Enterobacterales; family Enterobacteriaceae; genus Klebsiella; species Klebsiella sp. M5al. The sequence continues at coordinate 4,296,018 of NZ_CP020657.1, read as the reverse complement.
GACGTTGGCGGAACGAATGCCCGTCTGGCGTTATGCGATCTTACAAGCGGGGAAATATCCCGTGCCAAGACCTATTCCGGGCTCGATTATCCCAGTCTTGAAGCCGTTGTTCAGGTCTATCTGGAAGAGCATAACGTCCAGGTAGAAGACGGCTGTATTGCCATCGCCTGTCCGATTACCGGCGACTGGGTGGCGATGACCAACCACACCTGGGCATTTTCTATCGCTGAGATGAAAAAGAACCTGGGTTTCTCGCATCTGGAAATCATTAACGATTTTACTGCGGTGTCGATGGCAATCCCCATGCTGAAAGCTGAACATCTGATTCAGTTTGGCGGCGCGAAGCCGGTGGAAGGTAAGCCGATTGCCGTCTATGGCGCAGGTACCGGGCTGGGCGTTGCTCATCTGGTACATGTTGATAAACGCTGGGTGAGTCTGCCGGGCGAGGGCGGCCATGTGGATTTCGCGCCCAATAGCGAAGAAGAAGGCATTATTCTGGAAGAGCTGCGTACCGAGCTGGGGCACGTCTCCGCCGAACGCGTATTATCTGGGCCCGGGTTGGTCAATCTTTATCATGCGATCGTTAAGTCTGATGGGCGTCTGCCGGAAAACCTGCAGCCTAAAGATGTCACCGAACGCGCGCTGGCCGATACCTGCATCGATTGTCGTCGCGCCCTGTCGCTGTTTTGCGTCATTATGGGGCGATTTGGCGGTAACCTGGCGCTGACGCTCGGTACCTTTGGCGGCGTGTATATTGCTGGCGGCATTGTGCCGCGTTTCCTCGAATTCTTTAAAGCGTCCGGTTTTCGCGGCGGATTTGAAGATAAAGGCCGGTTTAAAGCCTTCGTCCAGGATATTCCGGTGTATCTGATCGTTCACGACAATCCGGGACTGCTGGGCTCCGGCGCGCACCTGCGTCAGACGCTCGGGCAGGTTCTGTAAGCGCCGAATCTTACCCGAATAAAACGTTTATTTGGGTAAGAAATCCTACAGATGCATGAGCTGGCGAAACTCTTTCACCTTGCTGCGGCTCACCGGAACCTGAAACTCAAGGTCACGAAGCCGCAGAATATAGGTGTTGTTGAACCAGGGTTCGATTTCGCGAATTTTGTTCAGATTGACGCAGTACGAGCGGTGACAGCGAAAAAAGTGTGCGGGCGGCAGCTTGTTGCAGAATTCTGTGATATTCATCGGCATCACGAACGATTCCTTCCGGGTATAAACAAACGTCATCTTTTCATGTGCTTCCGCGTAGTAAATATCGTGGATGCTGGTGACGATAATCCGCTCATCTTTAATCAGATTAATCGTGTCGTTTTCCCGGGTCGGATTGGGCGCTGCTCCGGTAGCTGTGCTAGCCTGCTGCTGTTGCAGCCAGGCGCCGGTCAGCTTTTGCAGCATGTTGATAATGCGCGATTCCTGGTAGGGTTTAAGGATGTAATCGAACGCCTCCAGCTCAAAGGCTTCCACCGCATGCTCTTTCCACGCGGTAATAAAAACGATAAAGGGCTTATGCGCGAACTGGCTGATGTTTTGCGCCAGCAGTACGCCATCCAGCGACGGGATGTTGATATCGAGAAAAATAGCGTCGACTTTGTTGTGCTGTAAAAACTTCAGCACATCGAGTCCGTCGTCAAAGGTACCGACAATCTCCATTTCGCTATGGGTATTAATCAACCAGGTGAGCTCTTGCTGCGCGAGGAACTCATCTTCCACAATGATGACTTTCATTTTATCTCCGCTCATGACAGCAGCGACTCCGTAGCCACCTGAGGCGCGTATTGGGTTGGCACATAGAAAGCGATTTCGGTCCCCGGCGTCAGGCGTCGGATATGCAGGCCTTCTCCGTACAGTAGCTTGACCCGGTGATGAACGTTGAGTAAACCGATTTTATTTCCCGGCATTTCGTCAGCTTCTACCCTTGCTACCACCGCGGGGTCGATACCGTTCCCCGTATCGCGAACGCTAATCCGTACTCGATTCCCGCACTCATTAATGCCGATGGTCACCACGCCTTTTCCTTTGCAGGGCTGAATTCCGTGGACGATAGCATTCTCCACCAGCGGCTGAATAAGCAGGCTGGGGATCATAAAACTGACTTCATCATCAATATCATAAATCACCGTCAGCTTATCGCCGAAGCGAGCCTGTTCAATCGCAATATAATCCTTGATTTGATACAGCTCCCTTTTGATATCTATTTGTTCATCATCTTTTAATTCAATGTTGTAGCGTAAATAGCGCGACAAATTAAAAATTAGCTGACGCGCGGTGTCTGGATTCATGCGAATCGACGACGAAATGGCGTTCAGGGCATTAAATAAGAAATGGGGATTAATTTTACTCTGCAGCGCGCGCAGTTCGGCTTTATTGGCCATTTCTCGGAGCTGTTCAGCGCGGGAGACCTCCAGCTGCGTGGAGATGATTTGCGACAGGCCAATCGCCATTTCCTGCAATGAAGAGGTGATGCGGTGCGCGTGGCAGTAATAGATTTTTAGCGTACCGGTGACGACGCCTTTTTCCCACAGCGGAATGACCAGCATGGAGTGTATTTCCGGCGTCCGATGAGCTTCATCATTGTTTTTGATAATGATTTTTCCATAGCGGATCGCCTGCTGCGTCGTCGGGCTGATAACGTCGTCGTTATCGCGGTAGTTGATTTCCCCGACACCGACGTAGGCCATCACCTGCTGGGTATTGGTAATGGCGACAGCATCGGCATTGATATCGCGGCGGATAATATCGCATACCTGACGCAGGGACTCGCTATTGACGTGGCGAAACAGCGGTAGCGTTTTGTTGGCGATGTCGAGCGCCAGTTTTGCCTGGCGGGCGGCGCTGGCTTCCTTTTCTCCCTCAACGCTCTGCACCAGCAAAACGATAAAGCCGATACATACGCTGCCGAGGATCATCGGAATACCGATTTTTGACACGATATCGATCCCCAACGCCAACGAAGGCGCCCATACGACCACGAGGATCATGGTTAACGTCTCACATAGCATCCCGGCGAGGATCCCCGCTTTCCAGCGCTGCGCTTTCGGTACTTTACGACTGATAAAACCGGAGAGCAGACCGGCGACGATGCTGGTAATAAAACAGGGGACGGCGGTGACGCCATCGATATCGATCAGGTAGCGATGTATCCCGGCGATCGCGCCGACAATCGCCCCAACCCAGGGACCGAATAGGATCCCGCCGGACATGACTGCGATAATACGCACGTTGACCAGCGATCCTTCGACCGGTACGCCTGACCAGGTACTGAACAGGGCAAAGAGAGAGAAGATCGCGGTAACGGCCAGCAGCTCTTTTGGCGTATGCGCGGATTTATGCAGAAGTTCACGAAACAGGCGCAGGCGAATGAGGAAAAAGAGACAAATCAGCATTAATGCCGCACGGTCAAAAACCGCCAGCAGCATAGTAAATATTTCGTGCATGTGTGCGCCGTGTTAATCGCGAGAAAGCAATATGATAGAAAACCTCGCGGCAGAAGGCCAGCTGAAGGGATGAATAGGGAAAAGTATTACAAATAAAAGGGGATTAATGATAAAGGCCTGAGATTCAACAGCGTCTACCGATGAGAAATGATTCAAGTAAAATTATAGATATCAATATGTTAATTTTAATGAGTTAAGCGAGGTGGGTAAAGAACATTGCTGCCCTATTTTGCTGAATTGATGCCCGTTTTTAACGCCAGAATTTTTTTTTGCCTTTCCCCTCGACAGCGGGAATTTTTTCGGGTTATTTTCTAAACGTGCTGCACATGCAGCAGCGTCGCTCGGACGGTCCGGGCGCTAACGTTAATCCGAGGAATCTATGGCTGAATTCAGTCCTGAACGCCGTTTTACGCGTATCGATCGTCTCCCCCCGTACGTTTTTAATATCACCGCTGAACTGAAAATGGCTGCGCGACGCCGCGGCGAAGATATTATTGATTTCAGCATGGGTAACCCCGATGGCGCGACCCCGCCGCATATCGTCGAGAAGCTATGCACCGTTGCCCAGCGTCCCGATACGCACGGCTATTCCACCTCTCGCGGAATTCCGCGCCTGCGCCGGGCGATTTCACGTTGGTATCAAGAGCGTTATAACGTTGAGATCGATCCGGAATCAGAAGCGATAGTGACCATTGGTTCAAAAGAGGGCCTGGCGCATCTGATGCTGGCGACGCTTGACCATGGCGACACCGTACTGGTGCCCAATCCCAGCTATCCTATTCACATTTACGGTGCGGTGATCGCCGGAGCCCAGGTGCGCTCGGTACCTCTGGTTGAAGGCGTAGATTTCTTTAACGAGCTTGAGCGCGCCATTCGTGAGAGTTACCCGAAGCCGAAAATGATGATCCTCGGTTTCCCTTCCAACCCGACCGCGCAGTGCGTCGAACTGGAGTTCTTTGAGAAGGTCGTGGCGCTGGCGAAGCGTTATGACGTACTGGTTGTGCACGATCTGGCCTACGCCGATATTGTTTATGATGGCTGGAAAGCGCCCTCTATTATGCAGGTTCCCGGTGCGCGAGATGTCGCCGTCGAATTCTTTACGCTATCGAAAAGCTACAATATGGCGGGCTGGCGTATCGGCTTTATGGTTGGCAACAAAACGTTGGTTAATGCGCTGGCGCGTATTAAAAGCTACCACGACTACGGCACCTTCACCCCTCTACAGGTTGCAGCCATTGCGGCGCTTGAAGGCGATCAGCAGTGCGTTCGCGACATTGCCGAGCAGTATAAGCGCCGTCGCGATGTGCTGGTGAAAGGGCTGCATGAGGCCGGATGGATGGTGGAATGTCCGAAGGCGTCAATGTATGTATGGGCGAAGATCCCTGAACAGTATGCGGCGATGGGCTCGCTGGAGTTCGCTAAAAAGCTGCTGCAGGATGCTAAAGTCTGCGTTTCGCCGGGTATCGGCTTCGGGGATTATGGCGATACCCACGTACGCTTCGCTTTAATTGAGAATCGCGATCGTATCCGCCAGGCGGTGCGCGGTATTAAATCCATGTTCCGTGCAGACGGACTGCTGCCCGCATCGACGAAGCTAACCAGCGAAAGCAACGAATAAAAAAAGGAGCCGAGAGGCTCCTTTTTTTAACACCGTTACAGCTAGATCATCAGGGCGAAAGTCCCGGCCCAAACGATGACCATAAAAGAAATGCCCATTAAAAAATATTTCACGACTCATCACTCCGCGATCTCGGCGAGACGCCTTAAATGAATTTGACCTTCGTTGTTTGTTCAACTATCGCTCACAAAAAATTCACTTTTTCCGATGGCGATAGCTGTAAATTCTGAGCTCAAACTGCTCCAGATGGCGCTAATGTACGCCTAAAAAATGAGGGAAACAAGAGCCATTTTTTTATTAATTTTTAGTTACTTACGAGTGTCGTGATTCGACGACACATTAATTTCATTCGGTATTAAATTTTATTCTGGCGACGGCCATCAACGATGATTTTCGTATTGATATAGTTGTTTGATTTTGGGCTTTTTTCTGCCTGAAAGCGGGGGAGGGATAGCGGGCGGATTCAGGAAGTTAATCATTTCGAAAGGCGCTATTCGTACGAAGAGCGTGCGAGGGTGAAAAGTAATGCTAAGACACAAGCGCGAAATAAAACCGTAGAGCCGATAAGCGATTAGGCCAGTGCCTTTAAGCCTGGCCAGGATAGGTAACTGAAGCGCTCCGTTAGTTTGGCCGCTGCCCTCTGTACCAGCAGGATGCCGCTGACCAATACCCCTTCGCTTCGTCTGCGGAGTATGACGATGAAACAGGCAATGCTTGCTTCTTCCCGCAATAAGCGTACGCCAACTGAAGATTTGACGGCTTCTGAGCGACTGGAAAGATCCGTCTGGTTGATACAACGTTCAGGGAGTCGGAGGCCATGCTGGTATGCACGAATTTGCCGCTATCGCCAGGCAAAGCGCTATGCTAGTTGATACGAGATAATTTAACTGAAGTAGCTAAAGATCATAGTAAAACAGGGGAGTGAAGTATAAAGCCAGCGAGCAGATGAAAAGATACTCCTGTCCGCATTTTTAGCTATAAATTACCTTATCTTCGGCAGCAGAGCACGGACTATTCTAATTGACATTTTTGTAATATCAGAGGGCGGCTATGGATCATTTATTGTATTTTTCAGCGCCGCGTTAACACTATCTATCTCATTTTTACTCTTTTCGCAAACCTCATATTACACATCAAGATTCTCATTAACGTAGAGGGATTTCTTATCGAGCTCTGGGTTTAATTTCATGAATTCATCAATGAAGTCAGTAAGGGTTTTATTTTGTAAAGTGAATTGAGGTTCATTAATGATCTTTTTATTTAAAATAATCGTGGGCTCCCTGGCGAGCTCAAGGGGGCGACTGCTTATGGTATGCTCATAAATCTTCTCTACATCCTTGCTGATAATGTAAATTTTATTGATCGATATTGGCAGATTACTACTATTATCTGGAGAAAAATGGCAAAAAAGAGTGTTGTTAGCAGGATTTATTGCACTAACCTCTTTTGCTAAATGGTTGTGTTCGGGGCATTCTAGCAGTTCTCCAAGATTTTTTGAGGTAACATACCAAAGCCCAGAAACAATCGCTTTAAGCTGGATTTGTATTGCATGGTTACCTTGCTGCGTCTCTATAGCCGAAACGCTATCTTTCAGCTCTAAAACTCGATCTACCCTGGAATAATACGACCATGTCGCTTCGTTTTTTTTTAAAGTATCGCTTTGATTCACACTATAAAGAGAGCGTTTGTTTATGCTTTCTTTATTCTGAGTCAGAGCAATATTTAACGTTCCTGTGATGCTAGTTAATTTTACGCACAGGTTTATTGCACCGATATCATGCCAGTGGAGTAAATCTTCAATCTCACAATCTAGCAGCTTTTGCGCGCGGGAAATGGAACAATATTCTAACGGCGGGATATTGTTTTGTTTCCATATATTTCTTTCGGTTTTACTAATCATAATTACTTTCTTCTTACGAGATGGTTACTTTTGTGTTGTTGATGTTAATTTGGCAGTGAAAATATCTTATACGGTATTTGTTAGTAATGCTTTGATGAATTAGCACGATTCATATGATTTTTAGCTTGAATTCACATTAATTCGAAGTCCTATAATTTGATATGAGCTATATACTTATTATAATTCATATTATATATTTTTATTATGAATGATTTGTTTGTTATTTATTTGTTGAGGGCATTTAAATCTCATCAATAGCGCGTTCCTTGCTGGAACAACTCAATATTAGATGTTTATTTCCACTAACCGCTCTTACGGCCTGTGGCATGATAATATTCATCTGCCCTGAAGCATCAGGTCTGCAAGAATTTGTAGATCGGTTTCTTAAATCACCACCGGCCAGGCTTTGCTGGTGCGCTGAAAGCGAAAAATGAAGGGCGTTACCTGAAGGGCGTTAACTGTTGGTCTGGAAAAACTGATGAGAATGTCCCCTGCAGGAATCGAACCTGCAACTAGCCCTTAGGAGGGGCTCGTTATATCCATTTAACTAAGGGGACGACGCGCCGCATTATAGCGTTATTTTCGGCGCGCGTTAAGCTTGTGCGGGCCAACTGCTTAATCTATAGCCACTTAGCGTTTATTTCTCTCTTCAGCGGCACGCGCTTTCTTCTCATGGCTCATGTCATTGCGGATCTGCGCATGGCTTAATAAAGCGAAAATAAAGGTCCCGCCGCATATGTTGCCGGCAAGCGTTGGCAGAGCGAAAGGCCAGATAAATTCCTGCCACGGCAGCGCTCCGTTGAACACCAGATAGAAAATTTCGACACTGCCAACCACGATATGAGTGGTGTCTGCCAGGGCGATAAGCCACGTCATCAGGATGATGACGATAATCTTTGCGGAACCCGCGGCAGGAAACATCCATACCATGGTCGCGACCAGCCATCCGGAGATAATCGCATTGGCAAACATCTCCAGCGGCGGATTTTGCATCACCTTCAGGCTAATTTTGAGAAAAGCCTCGCGAGTGGGCTCATCAAAAACAGGCATGACATCGAACGCCCATGCTGCGATAGCGGTTCCGATTAAGTTACCCGCCAGTACGACTCCCCATAGACGCAACAGCAGGCCGATATTGCCGAGCGTGGGCTTATGCATAATCGGCAGGACGGCGGTCACGGTGTTCTCGGTAAACAGTTGTTGGCGAGCGAGGATGACGATTACAAAACCAAAGGTGTAGCCGAGATTTTCCAGCAAAAAACCACCGGGAAGTTCGCTAAGATGGACATGGAAGATACCTTTGGCGACCAGCGAAGCCCCCATTGAAAGTCCGGCGGCAATCGCTGACCATAGTAGCGCCATAGCATCGCGCTCAAGCTCTTTCTCACCTTCCTGGCGAATCACTTCATGGGTAGCCATTGCCTGTGAAGGCAGCCGTTCTTCATCAACCTCAATTTCTTCACCATTCTGTTTTTCATCACTTTCTACCTCAACATCTTCACTATCATGGTGAGTTTGCGGTTTCATCACTTTTCCTCAACGATGGGTCTTTATTATAATCGTAGAGCGGTTTCGGCTGTTCGGGTCGGATAAGCTCCTAAATTCTTCACAATGACAAGATTAGCAATACGGAAATTGCAAAATGTGTATAGAATCGGGACATCAACAATGATGCTAAAAAAGGCTATGCTGAAAGCAGGCACATGCTTACGGGCGATATCTTAATGGAGGCAGCTGTCCCCCGATAACCCCCAGCGATAGCTAAAATTAACAGGGAGACACCTATGAATTTTCGCCTGTCGGCGCTTGCGCTTGGCGCCACATTGCTGGTGGGATGCGCCAGTTCTAGTTCTGGCGATCAACCGCAGGGGCGTTCAGATCCGCTTGAAGGCTTTAACCGTACCATGTTCAACTTCAACTTTAATGTTGTCGATCCCTATGTCCTTCGCCCGGTCGCGGTGGCGTGGCGTGATTATGTTCCGCAGCCTGCGCGTAATGGTCTGAGTAATTTTACCAGCAACCTTGAAGAGCCGGCGGTAATGGTGAACTCCTTCCTGAAAGGCGATCCCTATAAAGGAATGGTGCACTTTACGCGTTTCTTCCTGAACACCATCCTTGGGATGGGGGGCCTGGTTGATGTGGCCGGGATGGCGAATCCGAAACTGCAGCGCGTTGAGCCTGCGCGCTTCGGTAGCACGCTGGGTCACTATGGCGTCGGTTATGGTCCATATGTGCAATTGCCTTTCTACGGCAGCTTCACCCTGCGTGATGAGGGGGGGGATATGGCGGATGACTTGTATCCGGTTCTTTCCTGGCTGACATGGCCGATGTCTATCGGTAAATGGATGGTTGAGGGCGTTGAAACGCGCGCGCAGCTGCTGGATTCAGACGGCTTGCTTCGTCAGTCCTCCGATCCGTATATCTTAATGCGTGAAGCCTACTTCCAGCGTCACGACTTTATCGCCAACGGCGGTAAACTTTCTCCGAATGAGAACCCCAACGCCCAGGCGATTGAGGGCGATCTTAAAGATATCGATTCACAGTAACCGACGGGTTGAAAGTAAAAAGGGTGAACATGATGTTCACCCTTTTTTGTTGCTGCTGAGGATCAGAAACGGTAGTTGAAGTTCGCGCCGTAGAGCCAGGCTTTACCTTCTGATTTAAAGGTATATGGCCCTTCTGTAAATTCAACGTGCTGACCGTGCATATAGGACACACCGACGTCGACTGAGGCATCTTTATTAAAGGCGTAAGTCGTACCGGCGCTGAGCCACAGGCGATCCTGGTCCGGAATAGAGATAGAGCGATTGGAAGCCGGTACCGGGCTATCATCAAAGGCGATACCGGTACGGAAGGTCCAGTTATCGTCATGATAATAGGTGGTACCCAGCGCGATACGGTAGGAATCTTTAAAACCTTCGTCTTTATAGAACAGTGTTTCGCCACCGCTGGTTTTGGTTGCTTTCAGCTCCTGGAACTGGCTCCAACTGGTGTAAGCCAGACTGTAGTGAACGGCCCATTTTGGCGCCACGCGGTTATACCCTGAAATTTCCCACATTTCTGGCAGATTCAACGTCAGAGAACCGCCAATCGTGGAGCCGCCGGTGCCGTACGGCAGGCCCAGGCCCAGAGCAGAGTTGATGGGGTTGAGGGAAGACGGCAGGCTGCTCTTATAATCCCCATCAAAATCAACTTTAATTTCAGAGCGATAGGTCAAACCGTAGCGGTTGTTTTTATCGACTTCATATAAAATACCGGCATTCCAGCCGAAGCCCCATTCATCCCCCTTCAGACGAGCAATTTGGGTGTCGCGGCTGATACCGCCGGCCTGTTGACCAATTGCCGCCGCCTGAGCCGGGGAGAGTTTGCCTGCTTTCACCATTCCCGGTAGCTGAGCGCCGATGATATCCGGTAAATCGCCCGCATAGCGCTCTAATTTCGCCCGCGCGTAGACGGCGTCAAAGCCCAAACCAAAACTCCAGTGGTCGTTGAGGCGATATGCGCCGCTCAGGTTCAGGTTGAGCGTTTCGAGATCGGTCGTACCGCCCATCGAGCCTGCGGCAAAATCGTTGTTGAACTCGGTGGCTAAACCATAGTTCGACGTGAGGGAGGCCCCCCAACCGAACTGGTCGTTAATCGGCGCCACGAAGTGCAGATTCGGCACCCATGCGGTTGGCGCGATATTGTCCTGGCTGGCATCATTACCGATAACTGAACTGCCGGTGACGTTGACATCAGGATCGACGAAAATGGCGCCGCCCGAGAAGGTTGGACGGTCGAACATCATAATTAACGCCGGGTTACGGCTGGCGTTGCCCGCATCATCAGCAATAGCGCCTTCACCTGAATAGGCGCGACCAAGGCCCGATGAAGAGAATTCGTTAAGCTGAAAGCCTGCTGACCAGGCCTGGGTTGAAACCATTGCTACAGCCACTGCAAGGGCAGATTGGGTAAGGCGGGTTTTCTGGCTCATGCCCATAACCTCATAGAGTTATTTTTTATTTAAACAATGTTACATGCTGTAACAGGAGCGCGAAGTGTAGGGTCTGCTTTACAACAGAGAAATCAGACCAGTGCGCTGAGTATAGGTCTGACCAGATGATATGTTGCAAGTTTGTTTATAAGTTTTTTCAATTGTGATCTAAGAAACGCGATCCAGTTGGCAATTTTGCTGGGGCAGCTGATACCCAAAGTGGGCGGTTTTTGTTTTGGATCATTTTTAAGTGTGATTTCGGTCACTTATCCCGTTTGTCGCCATTAACGACTGGAGGCTGGCATGCCCTGGGCGTAAAATAAGCACATTGTTTGTCTGGCACTTTGAGTGCATATACAGAGGAAATCTACGATGAGTAAATGCAGTGCTGATGAAACCCCGGTTTGCTGCTGTATGGATGTTGGCACCATTATGGACAACACCGATTGCACCGCATCCTATAGCCGCGTGTTTGCGAACCGTGCCGAGGCAGAAGAAACGCTCGCCGCATTAAGCGAAAGAGCGCGTAACGTTGAATCTGAGCCGTGCAAAATCACCCCGACCTTTACAGACGTAGAGGGTGGCGTGAAGCTGGATATCGATTTCGTGTTCAGCTGTGAAGCTGAAACCCTGATTTTCCAGCTCGGCCTGCGCTAATCCTTTCCCCGGACGCCCCTCATGGCAGGGGCGTTACCTTTTCTAATCAATGTGTTTTGGCTCCCACTTTTTCGCTTCCCCGATTGGCTTAATGTAAAATATTAGTTAAAACTGTTATCAGGTCAGACCACTTTGTTTTATCGGTTAACAGGGGAGCGTTATGAGTCAGGCATTACCGCTAGTCACCCGCCAGGGCGATCGTATCGCGATAGTCAGCGGTTTACGTACTCCGTTTGCCCGACAGGCGACGGCTTTCCACGGCGTGCCGGCCGTTGATTTAGGTAAACTGGTGGTCGGCGAAATGCTGGCTCGCAGTACTATCCCCGCGGACATAATAGAACAGCTGGTATTTGGTCAGGTGGTGCAGATGCCGGAAGCGCCGAATATTGCCCGGGAAATTGTACTGGGGACCGGTATGAGCGTGCATACTGATGCCTACAGCGTCAGCCGCGCCTGCGCGACCAGCTTTCAGGCGGTGGCCAACGTCGCGGAAAGCCTGATGGCAGGCACTATTCGCGCGGGTATCGCCGGCGGGGCCGACTCCTCTTCCGTATTACCCATTGGTGTCAGCAAAAAACTTGCCCGAACGCTGGTGGATGCCAATAAAGCCCGTACGCTGGGGCAGCGCCTTAAGCTATTTTCCCGTCTGCGTTTTCGCGACCTTTTGCCCGTACCGCCAGCCGTTGCCGAATACTCAACCGGCCTGCGAATGGGGGATACCGCCGAACAAATGGCGAAAACCTGGGGTATCACCCGCGAACGGCAGGATGCGCTGGCGCTTCGTTCGCACCAGCTTGCCGCCAAAGCCTGGGAGGAAGGGAAGCTATCGGCAGAAGTGATGACGGCGTATACGCCGCCGTTCCGTGAGCCGCTGGAACAGGATAATAATATTCGTAAAAATTCAACCCTGGCGGATTACCAAAAGTTACGCCCGGCCTTCGATCGCCAACACGGGAGCGTGACCGCCGCTAACAGTACGCCGTTGACCGATGGGGCAGCGGCGGTGATTCTGATGACCGAGTCCCGGGCGAAAGAGCTGGGTCTTGTCCCGTTGGGCTATCTGCGAAGCTACGCTTTTACCGCGATTGATGTTCGCCAGGATATGCTGCTGGGCCCGGCCTGGTCGACGCCGCTGGCGCTGGAAAGAGCGGGGCTGACGCTGGCTGATTTGACCCTGATTGATATGCACGAAGCTTTTGCCGCGCAAACGCTGGCTAACCTGCACTGTATGGCCAGCGATCGCTTTGCCCGCGAAGTGCTTGGCCGCTCTCAGGCGATCGGGGAAGTGGACGAGAGTAAATTTAACGTGCTAGGCGGCTCGATTGCCTACGGTCATCCGTTTGCCGCCACCGGCGCGCGGATGATTACCCAAACGCTGCATGAGCTGCGCCGTCGCGGCGGAGGATTTGGGCTGGTCACCGCCTGTGCGGCGGGTGGATTGGGTTCAGCGATGGTTCTGGAGGCCGAATAATGGAAACCGTATCGGCATTTACGCTTGAGGTTCGCCCGGACAATATCGCCGTCATCACCATTGACGCGCCCGGCGAAAAAATGAATACCCTGAAAGCTGAGTTCGCCAGCGAGGTTCGGGGGATCATCCGTCAGATCCGTGACAATAAAGAACTGCGCGGCGCGGTGTTTATCTCGGCAAAACCGGATAATTTTATCGCCGGGGCGGATATCAATATGATTGCCCGCTGCCATTCCGCTCAGGAAGCCGAAGCGCTGGCCCGCCAGGGTCAGCAAATCATGGCCGAGATCCACGGGCTGTCGATTCCGGTGATTGCCGCTATCCACGGCGCATGTCTGGGCGGCGGGCTTGAGCTGGCGCTGGCCTGCCACGGGCGGGTATGTAGCGATGACGATAAAACCCGGCTTGGTCTGCCGGAGGTTCAGCTAGGGCTGCTGCCCGGCTCCGGAGGAACTCAGCGCCTACCGCGATTAATTGGCGTCAGCGGCGCGCTGGAGATGATCCTCACCGGTAAGCAGCTTCGCCCGCGTCAGGCCCTGAAGGCGGGGCTGGTCGATGAGGTGGTGGCGCAGACTATCCTTCTGCAAACCGCGGTTGAACTGGCGCTCAAAGGTCGCCCGGCAAGCCGCGCTGTTCCGGCGCGCGAACGTATTCTCGCAGGCCCGCTTGGCCGCAGCCTGCTGTTTCGTCTGGTAGCGAAAAAGACGCATCACAAAACCCAGGGAAACTACCCGGCAACTGAGCGCATTCTGCAGGTGATGGAAACCGGGCTGGCGCAGGGCTGCAGCAGCGGCTATGCAGAGGAGGCTCGCGCTTTTGGCGAACTGGCGATGACGCCGCAATCGCAGGCGCTACGGTCGATTTTTTTCGCCAGCACCGATCTGAAAAAAGATCGTGGCGCGGATGCTGAGCCCGTCGCGCTGCGCAGCGTGGGCATCCTTGGCGGAGGACTGATGGGGGGCGGTATCGCTTACGTCACCGCATGCAAAGGCGGATTACCGGTACGCATTAAGGACATTCAGCCGCGCGGGATAAATCACGCGCTGAAGTACAGCTGGGATCTGCTCGACAAACAGGTGCGTCGCCGCTATCTGCGCGCCAGTGAGCGCGATCGCCAGATAGGATTAATTTCCGGCTCGTTAGATTACCAGGGATTCGCACATCGCGATGTGGTGATCGAGGCGGTATTTGAAGATCTTGCGCTCAAGCAAAAAATGGTCAGCGAAGTTGAACAGCACTGTCGTCCGGAGACGATCTTTGCTTCTAATACATCGTCTTTACCGATCGGCGAGATCGCGGCGCAGGCAAGCAGGCCGCAGCGGGTCATCGGGCTTCACTTCTTTAGTCCGGTAGACAAAATGCCGCTGGTGGAGGTGATTCCCCATATCGGTACGGATCGGCAGACAATTGCGACAGCGGTTAAGCTGGCGAAACTGCAGGGGAAAACGCCGATTGTCGTCGCCGATAAAGCGGGCTTTTATGTTAACCGCATTCTGGCCCCCTACATAAATGAAGCCATGCGCCTGTTGATGGAAGGCGAGCCGGTAGAGCATATTGATAACGCTTTGGTTAAATTCGGTTTTCCGGTTGGCCCGATTCAGCTCCTTGATGAAGTGGGGATCGATACCGGTACCAAAATTATCCCGGTGCTGGAAGCTGCGTGGGGAGAACGTTTCAGCCCGCCTGCAAACATCATTAGCTCGATTCTGAATGACGATCGCAAAGGGAGAAAAAATAACCGGGGTTTCTATCTTTATGCGGCAAAAGGGCGTAAAAGCAAAAAACGGCCCGACCCGGCTATCTACTCTTTACTGGGTATTTCCTCTCCGCAGGCGCGCTTGTCAGAACAGCAGGTGGCGGAACGTTGCGTGATGATGATGCTTAACGAAGCGGCGCGCTGCTTCGATGAGCGAGTGGTTCGCAGCGCCCGCGATGGCGACATCGGCGCCGTGTTTGGCATTGGTTTTCCGCCATTTCTTGGCGGCCCGTTCCGCTATATGGATACCCTGGGAGCGGGGGAGGTCGCGGCGATACTGCAGCGCCTGGCCGCTCAGTACGGCCCGCGTTTTACACCATGTGACACTTTGTTACACATGGCCGAGCAGGGGGCGACCTTTTGGCCCGCTGAGGAACGTAGGACCTAAGTTATGGTCAAAGAAGGTAAATCCGGCAACGTACGGCGCTGCGCTTTGGCGATTTTGTAAGCAATAGTTGACTATACTTACGCCATTGAGGTAAAAAACAGCGTTTCATTCGTTGAATGGATCAGGCACAATGCCCGGCCACCGGGTCACCTGCGTATCATCTACGTCGGTAAGACCGCGGTGCTTCTGGTTAACAAAAGCGGTGCAATATGCAAGTTTTTATCATGCGTCACGGCGACGCTGCCCTCGATGCAGCCAGTGACTCGGTTCGTCCATTAACCGTCTGCGGTTGCGATGAGTCTCGTCAGATGGCAACCTGGCTGAAAGGTCAAAAAGTGGATATTGAGCGGGTTCTTGTGAGTCCCTTCCTGCGTGCAGAACAGACCCTGGAAATTGTTGGGGAGTGCATGAATCTGCCAAAAGATGTCGACGTGATGCCGGAACTCACGCCGTGCGGCGATGTTGGCATGGTTAGCGCTTATCTGCAGGCGCTGGCGAATGAAGGTGTGGCGACGGCGCTGGTCGTGTCCCACCTCCCTCTGGTGGGGTACCTCGTCTCAGAGCTGTGCCCGGGGGAAACGCCCCCGATGTTCACCACTTCGGCGATTGCCTGCGTTACGCTTGATGCCAGCGGCAAAGGCGAATTCAACTGGCAAATGAGCCCCTGCAATTTGAAGATGGCGAAAGCTATCTGATCCCCTCCGGGGCTGACGTTTTACGGAAGCTCCGGCGGTTGCCACTCTTCAACTTCAATCAGTACCAGCAGTGCGGCGTCGCCGCCGTACTCTTTTGGTGCCTGATGAAACGCCATAATATGCGGGTGCTGAGCCAGCCACAGCGGCGTCTGCTGTTTGAGAATATGCTTCCCGTGCCCGTGCATCACGCAAGCGCAGAATACATGCTCGCGACGACAGGCGGCAATC
Organism: Klebsiella sp. M5al; assembly: GCF_002090195.1. Lineage (NCBI taxonomy): Bacteria > Pseudomonadati > Pseudomonadota > Gammaproteobacteria > Enterobacterales > Enterobacteriaceae > Klebsiella > Klebsiella sp. M5al. The sequence goes on along the minus strand of NZ_CP020657.1, from coordinate 4,279,892 downwards.
AAGGCTCCCAGCTCCTGCTTGGCCTGCTGCTGGGTTAACCCGTGCAGGTCGAGAAACAGCTCCGGCGAATAATCACCCCGACGCAGCTTCTTCAGCTCAAAGTGGCTGACGTCCGAGCGCACGTACTTCACCGAGCCTTCAGTATTCAGCAGCGGCTGAAACTCATCGGAAAAGTAGTGGCTATTGTCAGCCTGTTCCTGAAGCAGCCGCTTGGGTGGGACCTCAGCGATTTTTTTGCGTAGCGGGCGATGAACGATAGTGTCCTGCTTAATCTGACGCGTGCCGGTCATCAGCTGCCGGAACAATGCCTGATCCTCCTCGCTTAGCGATGTTTTCTTTTTCATTACCTGATCTCATTTTTTCTTTGTCGGTAGTTTACCCGACTCGCCACGCATCCAGGCAAGGAAAACCTATTTTTCCCCTTCAGTCTGACCTAAGAATGCTGATTTATCCCCGTCTTCGTGGCAAACTAGCCGCCGAATTTATAGCAGAGCGTGCCCTGGGGGATAGCGTGGATAAAATTTTTGTTGATGAAGCCGTTAATGAGCTTCATACCATTCAGGACATGCTGCGTTGGGCGGTAAGCCGCTTCAGCGCTGCAAATATCTGGTACGGACACGGCACTGATAACCCGTGGGATGAAGCCGTACAGCTGGTGATGCCGTCGCTGTATCTGCCGCTTGATATTCCGGTAGATATGCGTACCGCGCGTCTGACTTCCAGCGAAAAACATCGCATCGTTGAGCGCGTCATTCGCCGTATTAACGAGCGCATTCCGGTCGCTTATCTGACCAACAAAGCCTGGTTCTGCGGCCATGAGTTTTACGTTGATGAGCGCGTGCTGGTGCCGCGCTCGCCGATTGGCGAACTCATTAATAACCATTTTTCCGGCCTGATTGACCACTATCCGCAGCACATCCTCGATATGTGCACCGGCAGCGGCTGTATCGCCATCGCCTGCGCATACGCTTTCCCGGAAGCGGAAGTCGATGCGGTGGATATTTCTCTTGACGCGCTGGCCGTGACCGAGCAGAACGTGGAAGATCACGGCTTAATTCATAACGTGACGCCGATTCGCTCCGATCTATTCCGCGATCTGCCGAAGGTGCAATACGATCTGATCGTGACCAATCCACCGTACGTTGATGAAGAAGATATGTCCGACCTGCCGGGCGAATATCGCCATGAACCGGTTCTGGGACTGGCTTCCGGCAGCGATGGCCTGAAGTTGACCCGCCGGATCCTGGCCTGCGCGCCGGATTATCTCAGCGATGACGGTATCCTGATTTGTGAAGTCGGTAACAGCATGGTACATCTGATGGAGCAATATCCTGACGTGCCGTTTACCTGGCTGGAGTTTGAAAATGGCGGCGATGGCGTCTTTATGCTGACCAAACCGCAGCTGATTGCCGCCCGCGCGCATTTCGGCATCTATAAAGACTAAAACAACACGCAAACATAACGACAAAAACGGAGCCGTGATGGCAGGAAACACAATTGGACAACTCTTTCGCGTCACGACGTTCGGCGAATCGCATGGCCTGGCGCTGGGCTGCATCGTTGACGGCGTGCCGCCAGGCATTCCGCTTACCGAAGCCGATCTCCAGCACGATCTCGATCGCCGTCGTCCGGGAACCTCGCGCTATACCACCCAGCGCCGCGAGCCGGACCAGGTGAAGATCCTCTCCGGCGTATTCGAGGGCGTGACCACCGGGACCAGCATTGGCCTGCTGATTGAGAATACCGACCAGCGTTCTCAGGACTACGGCGCCATTAAGGACGTTTTCCGTCCGGGACACGCTGACTACACCTACGAGCAGAAATATGGTCTGCGCGACTATCGCGGCGGCGGTCGTTCCTCTGCGCGTGAAACCGCCATGCGCGTGGCCGCCGGGGCGATTGCCAAGAAATTCCTCGCCGCGAAATTCGGTATTGTGATTCGCGGTTGCCTGACCCAGATGGGCGATATCCCGCTGGCGATAAAAGCGTGGGATCAGGTAGAGCAGAACCCGTTCTTCTGCCCGGATCCGGACAAAATCGAAGCGCTTGATGAACTGATGCGCGGCCTGAAAAAAGAGGGCGACTCCATCGGGGCGAAGGTTACCGTGGTGGCCGATGGCGTACCGCCGGGGCTGGGCGAGCCGGTATTCGACCGCCTGGATGCCGATATCGCGCACGCGCTGATGAGCATCAATGCGGTGAAGGGCGTGGAAATTGGCGATGGTTTTGAGGTGGTGAAACTGCGCGGCAGCGAAAACCGCGATGAAATTACCAAAGCGGGCTTCCAGAGCAACCACGCGGGCGGCATTCTCGGCGGCATCAGCAGCGGTCAGCAGATCGTGGCGAATATCGCGCTGAAGCCGACCTCAAGCATCACCGTACCTGGACACACGATCAATCGCTTTGGCGAAGAAGTCGAGATGATCACCAAAGGGCGTCACGATCCATGCGTCGGTATTCGTGCGGTACCTATTGCCGAAGCGATGCTGGCGATCGTGTTAATGGATCACTTTATGCGTCAGCGCGCGCAAAACGGCGACGTGACGACATCAATTCCACGCTGGTAATAGATGAAAAAAACCGTTATCGCACTGCTGGCGCTCCTCGCCAGCGCTACCAGCCTGGCGGCAACGCCGTGGCAGAAAATCACGCAGCCCGTTAGCGGCAGCCCGCAGTCCATTGGCGCCTTTGCCAATGGCTGTATCGTTGGCGCCCAGGCGCTGCCGTTAAACGCCACCGGCTATCAGGTGATGCGTACCGATCAGAACCGCTACTTCGGCCATCCGGACCTCGTGCAGTTTATTCAACGTCTGAGCAATCAGGCGCACAATAAAGGCATGGGGACGGTGCTGATTGGCGACATGGGTATGCCGGCCGGGGGACGCTTTAACGGCGGCCACGCCAGCCATCAGTCCGGGCTGGACGTCGATATTTTTCTTCAGCTGCCGCAGGCGCGCTGGAGTTCAGCTCAGCTGCTGAAACCGCAGGCTCTGGATCTGGTGGCCCGCGACGGCAAGCGCGTGGTACCGTCGCTATGGAGCCCGCAAATCAGCCAGCTGATTAAGATGGCGGCGGAAGATAGCGAAGTCACGCGTATTTTCGTCAACCCGGCGATTAAGCAGCAACTGTGCCTGGATGCCGGTAACGATCGCGACTGGCTACGCAAGGTCCGCCCGTGGTTCCAGCACCGCGCGCATATGCACGTACGCTTGCGCTGCCCGGCCGGCAGCCTCGAGTGTGAAGATCAGGCCCCGCCTCCGGCTGGCGATGGCTGCGGCGCGGAATTGCAAAGCTGGTTTGAACCCCCTAAACCCGGATCAACCCCTCCTGTGAAGAAGACGCCGCCTCCGCTGCCGCCTTCCTGCCAGGCGCTACTGGATGAGCATATTCTTTAATGGATAGTTTTATCGACGTTTTTATGGTGTCACCGACGGTACTGGTCGTACTGTTCTTCGTGGCCATTCTGGCGGGTTTCATCGATTCTCTGGCGGGCGGCGGCGGATTATTGACCGTTCCGGCCCTGATGGCGGCGGGTCTTCCCCCTGCGCAGGCGCTGGCCACCAACAAGCTGCAGGCCTGCGGCGGGTCGCTGTCCGCTTCGCTGTATTTCATTCGCCGCAAGGTGGTGAATCTGGCCGATCAGAAGCTGAATATTCTGATGACCTTTCTCGGCTCGACCGGCGGCGCGCTGCTGGTTCAGCACGTTCAGTCCGACGTTCTTAAGCAAATACTGCCCATTCTGGTTATCGGTATCGGCCTCTATTTTCTGTTGATGCCGAAGCTCGGTGAAGAGGACCGGCAGCGCCGTCTGTATGGCCTGCCGTTTGCCCTGATCGCCGGCGGCTGCGTTGGCTTTTACGACGGTTTCTTTGGCCCGGGCGCCGGATCTTTTTACGCGCTGGCGTTCGTCACGCTGGCCGGGTTCAACCTGGCGAAATCGACCGCACATGCGAAATTGCTGAACGCGACGTCTAACGTTGGCGGCCTGCTGCTGTTCATCATCGGCGGCAAGGTCATTTGGGCTACCGGCTTTGTGATGATGGCCGGGCAATTTATCGGCGCTCGCGCGGGATCGCGGCTAGTGCTGAGCAAAGGACAGTCACTGATTCGACCGATGATCGTCGTGGTGTCGGCGGTGATGAGTGCAAAACTGCTTTATGACAGCCATGGACAGGAGATCCTCCACTGGCTGGGGATGAACTAATGAACAGCACGCATAAATACGAACAGCTGATCGCGATCTTCGACGGCTGTTTTGCTGACGATTTTAATACCCGTCTGATTAAAGGCGATGACGAACCGATCTATCTTCCGGCAGATGATGACGTGCCTTACAATCGCATTGTCTTTGCCCACGGCTTTTATGCCAGCGGACTGCACGAGATATCGCACTGGTGCATTGCCGGAAAGGCGCGCCGCGAGCAGGTTGATTTCGGTTACTGGTACTGCCCGGACGGTCGCGACGCGATGACTCAGTCTAAATTTGAAGACGTCGAGGTGAAGCCTCAGGCATTCGATTGGCTGTTTTGCGTGGCGGCGGGATATCCATTTAACGTCAGCTGCGACAACCTGGAGGGGGATTTTGAACCCGACCGCATCGCTTTTCAGCGGCGTGTGCATGCCCAGGTGATGACCTATCTGGAGCAGGGGATCCCCGAGCGTCCCGCGCGTTTCATTAAGGCGCTGCAAGAATATTACCAAACGCCGCCCTTGACGGCAGAACAGTTCCCGTGGCCGGAAGACCTGCATTAAGGCCACGCTTTACATACTATGAGGAAAGAAGATGATCGCGGAGTTTGAATCACGCATTCTGGCGTTAATTGATAATATGGTCGACCACGCCAGTGATGACGAACTGTTTGCCGGCGGTTATCTGCGCGGCCACCTGACGCTGGCGGTGGCCGAGCTGGAAGGAGAGGGCGAGCATACTGCGCAAGCGGTGCATGACAAAGTCGCCCAGAGCCTTGAAAAAGCCATCAGCGCGGGCGAACTGTCGCCGCCGGATCAGATTCTGGTGCAGGAAATGTGGAACAGTCTGTATCAGAAGGCGATGCAGAAATAGTTCTGCTTTCTGCCAAAGCCCGGCGATCGCTCCGCCGGGCCCGATTTTCCCTCGATTATTTCACCGCTTTCCCTTTCAGCAGCTTTCTGACCCATAGCCGGTTAGGGTTCAGCGCCGCCAGCGTTTCTTTATCCATCGGTAATGGCTCATTGCTCATTTGCGACGCCAGAATTTCAGCCGCCAGCGGCGCGGAGCACAGGCCGCGTGAACCCAGCGCGCCCAACATATACAGGTTGCGGTAAACCGGCGCTTCTCCGGCCTGCTCCTGGCGTTCAGCCAGCGAGGCATATGCGCTTAAGGTAGCGTCATAATCAGGCACGTTGCCGACCATCGGCAAATGATCGCGGGTTGCGCAGCGCACGCCGCTGCGTGACTGATTCGCGCTCACGTCTACCTCCCGCGTCCATTCCGCCTGCGGGAAGCAGTCAATCAGGCGCTGCCGATTCTGCTGCTGATCGTCGGCGCTAAACGCGGCATCTGCCTGTCCTCGGTGGTAGCTTGCGCCAATGCAGTGCTGCTGATTATGCGGGTTTTGCGGCGTCAGGTAGCCGTTGTAGCACAGGACCTGGCGCAATTTCGATAGCCCTGGCGTTGTCGGAATATGGCTGACCTGACCGGCAACCGGGTACATGGGAAGATGCTCCGTCTGGATGAAGTGGGTCAACCGATGGCCGTTGGCCAGTATCACGACCTCGTGGTACTGGCGCTGGTTTAACTGCCAGCCGCTATTGTCTGCGCTGAGAGCCTCTACCGGGTAATCGTAGTGAACGCGGAGTCCGCGAGTCGCGGCGAGGGCCAGCAGCTCAGCGGTTAACTGCTGCGGACAAAGCCAGCCGCCTGCCGGATAGGCGATGCCCCCGCAGCCGGTTTCGACACCGGTTTGTTGCTCTGCGGCCTCGGCGTCCACGGCGACGGCGATTTCCGGCGGCAGATTAAGCTCAATCATCTGAGCGATTTTCTGCGCGCTTTTGACATCCCAGCCCAGCTGCGTCACGCCGCACCATTCATGATCGAACATCACCGGCAGCGTGTCGTACAGACGGCGGGCGAAAGTAAACGCCGCCGGGAAGAAGCGGGCCAGGGCGGGATCGTGCTGGCTGAGCAGCGGATAGAGCGCGCCCTGGCGGTTTCCGGAGGCGCCATCGGCCGGCGCGCTGTCGGCGCAGTATAACGTCACCTGCCATCCGCGGCGCAGCAGCGCCAGCGCGAGCAGGGCGCTGGCGATCCCCCCGCCGATGATTGCCGCATCGCGCTGTTCCGTACCGCTGCGGGCAAACCACGGCGCGCGTGCGGGGATCTCCAGCGTCTGAAGCATTTCACCGGTGAGCATTTCGCGCTTGCGGCCAAAACCCTTGCGCTTGTGCATGCTGAAGCCGGCTTCCTGCAGCCCGCGGCGCACAAAACCGGCGGAGGTGAAGGTCGCCAGGGTGCCGCCGGGTCTGGCCAGACGGGCCATCGCCGCAAACAGCTCCGCCGTCCACATGTCCGGGTTTTTTGCGGGGGCAAAGCCGTCGAGAAACCAGGCATCCACCTGCCGATTAAGCGAATCATCGAGCTCGTTGGTCAGCTCATTAATATCGCCAAACCACAAGTCCAGCGTGACCCGGCCCTCGTCCAGCAGCAGACGATGGCAGCCCGCGATGGGCAGAGGCCACTGCGCCTGCAGCTGCTCGGCCCAGCTTGCAAGCTCCGGCCAGCGCTGGTGAGCGAGGCGCAGGTCGTCCGCTTTCAGCGGAAATTTTTCGAAACTGATGAAATGTAATCTTTGCAGGGTAGCTTGTGGATTCTCGCGGTGAAAAACGTCAAACGCCTGCCACAGCGTGAGGAAATTGAGGCCGGTACCGAACCCGCTTTCGGCAACCACAAAAAACGGGCGGGGATGCCCTGGAAAGCGTTCATTGAGCCGATTGCCGCCGAGGAAGACGTAGCGCGTCTCTTCCAGACCGTTGTCATTGGAAAAGTACACATCATCAAAATCTCGGGAAACAGGTGTACCCTCAGCGTTGAATTCCAGGTTGGCAGGTTGTATGGCGTTTTGTTTCACGTAAGTTACTCGAATCACAAGGCGTAGAACGATCTTAACGATGTGTGCCTGAGGGCGCAAATTTATACACAAATTGGCTGATCGGACTTGTTCGGCGTACAAGTGTACGCTATTGTGCGACTCGAAACTTACTATAGTGCGACTTACAGAGGTATTGAATGAAACGTGCAGTGATTACTGGCCTGGGCATCGTTTCCAGTATTGGTAATAACCAGCAGGAAGTCCTGGCATCTCTGCGTGAAGGACGCTCCGGGATCACTTTCTCTGAAGAGTTTAAAGATTCGGGAATGCGCAGCCACGTATGGGGCAACGTCAAACTGGACACCACCGGCTTGATCGACCGTAAAGTGGTTCGTTTCATGAACGATGCCTCAATCTATTCCTATCTCTCTATGCAGCAGGCTATTGAAGATGCTGGCCTGAAAGATGAAGTCTATCAGCAAAACCCGCGCGTGGGTCTGATCGCCGGTTCCGGCGGTTCTTCTAAATCTCAGGTTTTCGGCGCTGACGCCATGCGTAGCCCGCGCGGCCTGAAAGCGGTTGGCCCTTACGTGGTGACCAAAGCGATGGCGTCAGCGGTATCCGCTTGCCTCGCAACACCGTTCAAAATCTACGGCGTGAACTACTCCATCAGCTCCGCCTGCGCGACTTCCGCCCACTGCATCGGTAACGCCGTTGAACAAATCCAGCTGGGCAAACAGGATATCGTGTTTGCCGGCGGCGGCGAAGAGCTGTGCTGGGAAATGGCGTGTGAATTCGACGCGATGGGCGCGCTGTCCACCAAATACAACGAAACGCCGGAAAAAGCGTCTCGTACCTATGACACCCACCGTGATGGTTTCGTTATCGCGGGCGGCGGCGGCATGGTTGTGGTTGAAGAGCTGGAACATGCCCTGGCGCGCGGCGCGCACATCTATGCTGAAATCGTTGGCTACGGCGCAACGTCCGATGGCGCAGACATGGTTGCCCCGTCCGGTGAAGGCGCGGTTCGCTGCATGAAGATGGCGATGGACGGCGTTGATACGCCGATTGACTACCTGAACTCCCACGGCACCTCTACCCCGGTAGGCGATGTGAAGGAGCTGGGGGCGATTCGTGAAGTCTTTGGCGATAACAGCCCGGCTATCTCCGCGACCAAAGCGATGACCGGCCACTCCCTGGGCGCCGCTGGCGTACAGGAAGCTATCTACTCCCTGCTGATGCTGGAACACGCCTTTATTGCCCCGAGCATCAACATTGAAGAGATGGATGAGCAGGCGGCTGGCCTGAATATCGTGACCGAGCCGACTGAACGCGCGCTGAAGACCGTGATGTCTAACAGCTTCGGCTTTGGCGGGACTAACGCCACGCTGGTGATGCGCAAATACAGCGCATAACGAGCACGCTTTACCAGGGGAGCCCGTTGGCTCCCCTTTTTTGTATTCTTGACAGACCCCTGCGCGAAAAGGCAAACTCCTGCCACAACATTAGTCTCTCAGATAATGCGTAAGCGTTTAACGTCATCCAACGCGCCTTAACCCTGATAATCAGGTGGAGGGGGCGTGGCTATCACCTCGCCTTACTCTGCGAACTGGAGTAAAGCATGTCCGCAGTCACTGAAACAAAACATACCCCTTCAGCGAATGGTTCGCTGTTTCGCATCACTTTCGCCGTTTTTCTGACCTATATGACCGTCGGCCTGCCGCTACCGGTTATCCCCTTGTTTGTCCATCAGGAGCTGGGATTCGGCAACACCATGGTTGGCATCGCTGTCGGTATTCAGTTTCTGGCGACCGTATTAACCCGCGGCTATGCCGGCCGCCTTGCCGACCAGTACGGCGCCAAACGCTCTGTCCTGCAGGGGATGCTGGCCTGCGCGCTGGCGGGGGGCGCCTGGCTGTGCGCCGCGCTGCTGCCAGTGCCGGTGATGGCGAAGTTTGGCCTGCTGGTGCTTGGTCGCCTGATCCTGGGGTTTGGGGAAAGCCAGCTGCTCACCGGGAATTTAAGCTGGGGGATGGGGCTGGTGGGGCCCATGCGATCCGGTAAAGTCATGTCATGGAACGGCATGGCGATCTACGGCTCGCTGGCGGCCGGGGCCCCGCTGGGGCTGCTAATCTACAGCCATTACGGCGTCGCGGCGCTGGCCTGCGTCACCATGGTACTGCCGTTAGTGGCCTGGGCGATTAACGGCACGGTGCGTAAAATTCCTGCTCACGGCGGCGAGCGCCCGTCGCTGTGGAGCGTGGTTGGGATGATCTGGCGGCCCGGTATCGGTCTTGGCCTTCAGGGCGTTGGCTTCGCGGTAATTGGCACCTTTGTCTCTTTGTATTTCGCCAGCAACGGCTGGGCGATGGCCGGCTTTACGCTGACCGCGTTTGGCGGGGCATTCGTGCTGATGCGCGTGCTGTTTGGCTGGATGCCGGATCGCTTCGGCGGGGTAAAAGTGGCCATCGTTTCGCTGCTGATTGAAGCGATAGGCCTGGCGCTGCTTTGGCAGGCGCCCGATGCCTGGATCGCGCTGGCGGGCGCGGCGCTAACCGGCTGCGGATGCTCGCTTATCTTCCCGGCGCTGGGCGTCGAGGTCGTGAAGCGGGTACCGCCGCAGGTACGGGGAACGGCGCTTGGCGGCTATGCCGCGTTTCAGGATATCTCCTACGGCGTCACCGGCCCGCTTACCGGGCTGCTCGCGACTTCGTTGGGCTACTCTTCGGTCTTCCTGGCCGCGGCAATATGCGCCGTGCTGGGGATCCTGGTTACCCTGGTGTCGCTGCGTAAGTAGCGCTTTCATTCGGCCCGCCATGCGGGCCGATGAGATGTCTTTAAATCACCAGCCACAGCAGGCCAAGCGCCACGATAGCTGCCAGCGCGATAACCCACGGTTTTTTCAATGCCAGCCACGGTGAGGCGGAAGGCGCCTGAACCGGCGGGATCGCCAGCGTCTCCTGGGCTCTGGCGACCCTGAGCACGAAAATTTTGTTAAGCAGCGTCAGCAGCTGAGCCGCGCTGAGCGGCGTTTGCGCCGTCGCGTGCCAGTGGGTTTGGGCAAAATCCATCACTCTTTGCCATTCCGCGGCTTCAAGCGGCTGTTTTAATGCGGCCTGCAGCGAGGTCAGCGTCGGCGCAGCCTGAGAACTGAGCGTTTGCCGCGCGTGGAGCCAGTAGGAGAGGGGCGTAAAGTGGGTCGCCGGGATCAGCTCTCCGCTCTTGACGCCGCTTAGCTCCAGCATGGATTGCCAGATAAGCTTGCTGGACTCGCCGGTGGCCGCGGCGAGTTTGGTCACCTGCTGATTGAGCGTGTTGTGCTCCGCTGGCAGCAGCGGACGATGCGTTGGCGGGCGCTGCTGCGGCTGAGGAATCGACAGCTGGCCGCTTTGCAGGAGCTGCAGAACATTCTCCAGCTGCGGCTGGGTCAATGCATGCAGCGCGGTTTGACCGTCATGCTGACGAATATAATCGCTGACCGCCTGGCGATTGTTGCCCTGGTTCAGCAGTTCGCTCAGCTGCGCCAGGATTTGCCGACGGTGATGATTTTGCTGGGCGAGGATTAAGCGCTGGTTCAGGCTGTGCTCGGCGGCGGCAAAATGGCTTGCCAGCAGCGGCGCATCGTTTTTCAGGCTAAGATCGTGTTTTACGCAGGCCCACACTTCCGCATTTTGCTGCGAGGTTAAGGCCACCAGGCGCGTAATGAGCCGCTCAAGCGCGGTACGCTGCTGAGTGGTGAGCGGAGGTTCGCCCGATCCCGGAGGGCGTTCGGACATACCTGAAACGGGTTGCGTCATGATTAATCCTTTGCGTATTGCTGTACTAAGGGCCGGGTGATGATGTTCCTGGCGGCCAGATTATGGCACACTTCCCCGGTTTACTCTCGCTCTCAGACAGGTACTGAACCGTGAAAATCCTCGTTGATGAAAATATGCCCTATGCGCGCGAGCTTTTTAGCCGCCTGGGGGAAGTCAAGGCCGTTGCTGGCCGCCCTGTCCCGGTCGATGCGTTGAATGACGCCGATGCGCTGATGGTGCGATCCGTCACCAAAGTTAACGAAGCGCTGCTTTCCGGCAAGGCGATCAAATTTGTTGGCACCGCGACGGCGGGTACCGATCATGTCGATCAAGCGTGGCTGCAGCAGGCGGGAATCGGCTTTTCCGCTGCCCCGGGCTGCAACGCTATCGCGGTGGTGGAATATGTGTTTTCGGCGCTGTTAATACTGGCCGAGCGCGATGGTTTTGCGCTTAGCGACCGTACCGTCGGGATCGTGGGCGTCGGTAACGTGGGCGGGCGCCTGCAAAAGCGTCTTGAGGCGCTGGGAATAAAAACCCTGCTTTGCGATCCGCCGCGCGCCGATCGTGGCGATGAGGGCGATTTTCACACCCTCGACGAGCTGGTGCAGGAAGCGGACATTCTGACTTTCCATACGCCGCTCTATAAGGAAGGGCAGTACAAAACGTTGCACCTGGCGGATGAGGCGCTGATTCGCCGCCTGAAGCCGGGGACGATTTTAATCAACGCCTGCCGTGGGCCAGTGGTGGATAACGCCGCGCTGCTGCAGCGGCTGCAGGCCAATCAGTCGTTAAGCGTGGTACTGGATGTCTGGGAGCCGGAGCCGGACCTGAATACCGAATTGCTCAAGCGGGTGGATATTGGTACGCCGCATATTGCCGGTTATACCCTTGAAGGAAAAGCGCGCGGCACGACGCAGGTTTTTGAGGCTTACAGCGCGTTTATTGGTCATCCGCAGCAGGTGGCGCTGGACACATTGCTGCCGGCGCCGGAGTTTGGCCGCATTACGCTGCACGGGCCGCTCGATCAGGCAACGCTAAAACGGCTGGCGCATTTGGTGTATGATGTGCGCCGCGATGATGCGCCGCTGCGAAAAGTCGCGGGCGTTGCGGGCGAATTCGACAAACTGCGTAAAAATTATCAGGAACGCCGTGAATGGTCTTCGCTGTACGTGCAGTGCAGCGATGCGCAGGCGGCGACGCTGTTGCGCCAGCTGGGCTTCAACGCCGTACATCATCCTGTTCGTTAATATCATCTTAATGCTCCTGCTGGATAATCCGGCAGGGCCGCTTTTTTCTGGAGTACACCACCATGTCTGAAGGCTGGAATATTGCCGTACTGGGCGCAACGGGCGCCGTAGGCGAAGCCCTGTTCGAAACGCTTGCCGATCGTCAGTTCTCGGTGGGGGATATTTATGCCCTGGCTCGAAGCGATAGCGCTGGGGAACATCTGCGCTTTTCGGGCAAGTCGGTTGTCGTACAGGATGCGGCCGAATTCGACTGGACCCAGGTCCAGCTGGCCTTTTTTGCCGCCGGCGTCGAAGCGACCGCGGCGTATATCGACGACGCCACAAACGCGGGCTGCCTGGTGATTGATTTAAGCGGTCTGTTTGCGCTGGAGCCGGACGTGCCGCTGGTGGTGCCGGATGTCAACCCGTTCGTGCTGGCGGATTACCGCAATCGTAACGTTATTGCGGTACCGAATAGCCTGACCAGCCAGCTGCTGTCGGCGTTAAAACCGCTGATCGATCAGGGCGGCCTGTCGCGCATCAGCGTGACCAACCTGCTGTCCGCCTCCGCCCACGGTAAAAAAGCGGTCGATGCGCTGGCGGGGCAGAGCGCCAAATTGCTTAACGGTGTTCCGATCGATGAGGACGACTTCTTCGGCCGCCAGCTGGCGTTCAATATGCTGCCGCTGCTGCCCGATCGGGAAGGAAGCGTGCGCGAAGAGCGTCGTATCGTCGATGAAGTCCGCAAAATTCTGCAGGATGACGGCCTGATGATCTCCGCAAGCGTCGTTCAGTCGCCGGTATTCTACGGTCATGCACAGATGGTCAGCTTTGAAGCGCAGCGCCCGCTGGCGGCGGAAGAGGCGCGCGATGCCCTTAGCCGCGGCGAAGATATCGAGCTGTCAGAAGAGGGCGAGTTCCCGACGCAGGTCGGCGATGCTTCCGGTAATGGCCGCCTTTCCGTCGGCTGCGTGCATAACGATTACGGGATGCCGGAGCAGGTGCAGTTCTGGTCCGTTGCCGATAACGTCCGTTTTGGCGGCGCGCTGATGGCAGTGAAAATCGCTGAGAAGCTGGTTCAGGAGTATCTGTACTGATGTCTGAGATGGAGCAGCCGCCGGTCTACAAAATTGCGCTGGGCATCGAATATGATGGCAGCAAGTACTACGGCTGGCAGCGGCAGAATGAAGTTCGCAGCGTGCAGGAGAAGCTGGAAAAGGCGCTTTCGCAGGTGGCGAACGAGCCTGTTAACGTTTTTTGCGCCGGCCGTACGGACGCCGGCGTTCACGGCACCGGTCAGGTGGTGCATTTTGAAACGCGCGCGCAGCGTCAGGATGCCGCATGGACGCTGGGCGTTAATGCCAATTTACCCGGCGACATTGCGGTGCGCTGGGTGAAGCCGGTTCCGCAAGATTTTCACGCCCGCTTCAGCGCCACGGCGCGTCGCTATCGTTATGTTATCTATAATCATCGTCTGCGGCCGGCGGTATTGAGCCGCGGCGTAACCCATTATTATCTGCCGCTGGATGCGGAGCGGATGCAGCGCGCCGCTCAGTGTCTGCTGGGAGAGAATGATTTCACCTCGTTTCGTGCGGTACAGTGCCAGTCGCGCACGCCGTGGCGCAACGTGATGCACATCAACGTCACCCGTTATGGTGCATATGTGGTGGTGGACATCAAAGCGAATGCCTTTGTACATCATATGGTAAGGAACATTGTCGGCAGTCTGATGGAAGTAGGTGCCGGTAACCAGCCTGAGAGCTGGATTGCAGAACTTCTGGCGGCAAAAGACAGGACGCTTGCCGCCGCAACGGCAAAGGCGGAAGGATTGTATCTGGTGTCGGTGGACTACCCGGCCCGCTACGACCTCCCGGTCATGCCGATGGGCCCGCTGTTTCTGGCGGACTAACCGGGTTATTAAGGGCTAACGCAAACTATGGACCTGATTCACTTTTTAATTGATTTTATTCTGCATATTGATGTGCATCTGGCTGAGCTGGTCGCAGAGTACGGTATTTGGGTATACGCGATTTTATTTTTGATTCTGTTCTGCGAAACCGGTCTGGTGGTCACGCCGTTCCTGCCGGGGGATTCTCTGCTGTTTGTGGCGGGCGCGCTCTCCGCGCTGCCGACCAACGATCTCAACGTGCATTTAATGGTGCTGCTGATGGTCATTGCCGCGATTGTTGGCGATGCGCTGAACTACACGATTGGCCGGCTGTTTGGTGAAAAGCTTTTCAGCAATCCCAATTCGAAAATTTTCCGCCGCAGCTACCTGGATAAGACCCATAGCTTCTACGAACGCCACGGCGGTAAAACTATCATTCTGGCGCGTTTCGTGCCGATCGTCCGAACGTTTGCGCCGTTTGTGGCGGGAATGGGGCATATGTCCTATCGTCATTTTGCGATGTATAACGTTGTTGGCGCGCTGCTGTGGGTGCTGTTATTTACCTATGCGGGTTATCTGTTCGGCGATTTGCCGATCGTACAGGAAAACCTTAAGCTGCTGATTGTGGCGATTATCGTCCTCTCCGTATTGCCTGGCGTGATTGAAGTCATCCGCCACAAGCGGGCGGCGGCGAAACAGGCGAAATAACGCGGCGACGATCTTCGGGCGGTATGCCGCCGTCCGAAGAGTGAAGTGTGAGCGGTTCGACCACTTTTTTATCCCATGTTACGGGATGTTATGATTTAATGTGCAACATTCATGGTCTGTAAGGGGCAAAAATGGCATTATGCGCCCCTTGCGACAAAACTGGCATCGACCAGGTTCAGGTAGAAAGGTTATCAATGAGCTGGATTGAACGAATTAAAAGCAATATAACCCCCACCCGTAAGGCAAGTATTCCTGAAGGTGTATGGACCAAGTGCGACAGCTGCGGACAGGTATTGTACCGCGCAGAGCTGGAGCGCAACCTGGAGGTTTGCCCTAAGTGCGATCACCACATGCGTATGTCGGCGCGCAACCGCCTGCATAGTCTGCTGGACGAAGGTTCCCTCGTGGAGCTGGGTAGCGAGCTCGAGCCGAAAGATGTGCTGAAGTTCCGCGATTCGAAAAAGTATAAAGACCGTCTGGCGTCCGCCCAGAAAGAGACCGGCGAAAAAGACGCGCTGGTGGTCATGAAAGGCACCCTGCACGATATGCCGGTTGTTGCCGCCGCTTTCGAATTCTCCTTTATGGGCGGGTCAATGGGCTCCGTGGTCGGCGCGCGCTTTGTTCGCGCGGTTGAGCAGGCTCTGGAAGACAACTGCCCGCTGATTTGCTTCTCCGCATCCGGCGGCGCGCGTATGCAGGAAGCGCTGATGTCGCTGATGCAGATGGCGAAAACCTCCGCTGCGCTGGCGAAAATGCAGGAGCGCGGCTTGCCGTATATCTCCGTGCTGACCGACCCAACCATGGGCGGCGTCTCGGCGAGTTTTGCAATGCTGGGCGATCTCAACATCGCTGAGCCAAAAGCGCTGATCGGCTTTGCCGGTCCCCGCGTTATCGAGCAGACCGTTCGCGAGAAGCTGCCGCCGGGGTTCCAGCGCAGCGAGTTCCTGATTGAGAAAGGGGCGATCGACATGATCGTACGCCGCCCGGAAATGCGTCTGAAGCTGGCCAGTATCCTGGCGAAGCTGATGAACCTTCCGGCGCCAAATCCGGAACCCGCTCACGAAGGCGAGGTGGTGCCGCCGGTACCGGATCAGGAACCAGAGGCCTGATAATGGAGAGGGCAGGCCTGACGGCGCTGCCCTTTTTTATACGCGTAGCGATCTTAACTCTTGCCGGACATCATGGAAAAACAACCTATTCCTCAGGCCGCGTCGCCCCTGGCTACGTGGCTTTCTTATCTGGAGCATCTGCACAGCAAAACTATCGATCTCGGCCTGGCGCGCGTCAGCGAGGTCGCGAAGCAGATGGCGGTATTAAAACCGGCGCCGTTTGTCTTCACGGTGGCGGGAACCAATGGTAAAGGCACTACCTGCCGTACCCTGGAGTCGGCGCTGATGGCGGCGGGCTACAAGGTTGGAGTTTACAGTTCGCCGCATCTGGTACGCTACACCGAGCGGGTGCGCGTGCAGGGCGAGGAGCTGACGGAGCTGGCGCACACTACCTCTTTTGCCGAAATTGAAGCCGCGCGCGGTGAGATTTCCCTGAGCTATTTTGAGTTCGGCACGCTTTCCGCGCTGTGGCTGTTTCAGCAGGCGCGGCTGGATGTGGTGATTCTTGAGGTGGGCCTGGGCGGCCGCCTGGATGCGACCAATATCGTCGATGCCGACGTGGCGGTTGTGACCAGTATCGCCCTCGATCATACTGACTGGCTGGGGCCGGATCGCGAAAGCATCGGCCGCGAAAAGGCGGGTATTTTCCGCGCCGGCAAAGCGGCCATCGTCGGTGAACCCGATATGCCGTTGACCATTGCTCAGGTGGCGGATGAAAAAGGGGCGCGGCTCCTGCGCCGTGACGTTGACTGGCGGTACGAGGCCGGGGAACAAGGCTGGTCTTTCTACGATCGGCAGGGGGCGTTGACCGACCTGCCGCTGCCGCAGGTTCCGATGCCGAATGCGGCTACGGCGATTGCGGCCTTGCGCGCCAGCGGGCTTAAGGTTAGCGAGCAGGCGATTCGCGACGGCGTACAACGCGCGATGCTGCCGGGGCGATTCCAGATAATCAGCGAGGCTCCCCGGACGATCCTTGATGTTGCCCATAACCCGCATGCGGCGGCATATCTCGCGGGGCGTCTCAGAACCTTATCGAAAACGGGGCGCGTGCTGGCGGTTATTGGTATGCTGCATGACAAGGATATCGCAGGTACGCTGGCAAATCTGCAGACGGAAGTTGACGACTGGTACTGCGCGCCGCTGGAAGGGCCGCGTGGAGCCACGGCGGAGCAGCTGCTGGAACATTTGCGCACAGGCAAAGTCTATATTAGCGTCGCGCAGGCGTGGCATGCCGCGATGGCGGACGCCAGACCTGAAGATACGGTGCTGGTATGTGGTTCATTCCACACGGTGGCGCATGTAATGGAAGAAATAGACGCGGGGAGAATCGGTGGCGAGTAAGTTTCAGAACCGTTTAGTCGGGACGATTGTGCTGGTGGCGCTGGGGGTGATTATCCTGCCAGGGCTGCTGGATGGTCAGAAAAAACATTATCAGGATGAGTTTGCCGCGATCCCGCTGGTGCCAAAGCCGGGGGATCGCGATGAGCCGGATATGTTACCTGCAGCGACTCAGGCGCTGCCTTCGCAGCCTCCGGAAGGGGCGGCGGAAGAGGTGCGAGCAGGCGATGCCGCTGCGCCATCGCTGGATCCGTCGCGAATACCGGTGAACAACAACAGTTTTGATGTGGTCCAGGAGCCGGTTGTGACGCCGAAGCCGCAGCCGAAACCTCAGCCGAAGCCTCAGCCTAAGCCGGTAGAGAAACCGCAGACGCAGCAGGTTACGGCGCAGACGCCGCCGCCTAAACCGCAGCAGCAGGCTGAAATTCCGGCGCCGACCGGCAAAGCTTATGTTGTGCAGCTGGGCGCGCTGAAGAACGCCGATAAGGTCAACGAAATTGTTGGTAAGCTGCGCGCTTCCGGCTTTAAAGTTTACACGTCGCCTTCGACGCCGGTGCAGGGTAAAATCACCCGTATCCTCGTGGGGCCGGATACTTCAAAGGATAAGCTGAAAGGCCAGCTTGGCGAGCTGAAGCAGATTTCAGGACTTAGCGGCGTGGTCATGGGCTACAGCCCGAACTAACTCTCTCTTTTTTAAAGGAGTAGAGGGCCGGAACCCCTGTCTGACGCGCCCTGAAGAGGCGAAAGGCAGTATGGCGTTGAATGTTTTTTCAGCGCCATTTTTATTTCTGTAGGGCATGGAAATCCCTACGCAAACGTTTTCTTTTTCTGTTAGAATGCGCCCCGAACCGGACGACAGGGCGTAAAATCGTGGGACGTATATGGTCTGGATTGATTACGCCATAATTGCGGTGATTGGTTTTTCCTCACTGGTTAGCCTGATCCGCGGCTTTGTTCGTGAAGCTTTATCGCTGGTAACCTGGGGATGCGCTTTCTTTGTTGCCAGTCATTACTACACTTACCTGGCTGTCTGGTTCACGGGCTTTGAAGACGAACTGGTCCGAAATGGGATTGCTATCGCGATACTGTTTATCGCAACGCTTATCGTCGGCGCTATCGTTAACTTTGTGATAGGTCAGCTGGTGGAAAAAACCGGCCTGTCGGGAACCGACAGGGTGTTAGGGATCTGCTTTGGCGCCCTGCGCGGGGTGTTAATCGTCTCAGCGATTCTGTTCTTTCTCGATAGCTTTACCGGTATGGCGAAAAGCGAAGACTGGCAAAAGTCTGAGCTTATCCCGCAGTTCAGTTTCGTTATCAGATGGTTTTTTGACTATCTGCAGAGCTCGTCAAGTTTCTTGCCCAAAGCATAAGCGTTGGGATGTAGCTTAACGAGGAAAAGACGTATGTGCGGTATTGTCGGTATCGCCGGTGTTATGCCGGTAAACCAGTCGATTTATGACGCGTTAACGGTGCTTCAGCATCGTGGCCAGGATGCCGCAGGCATCATCACTATTGATGCGAACAACTGTTTCCGTTTGCGTAAGGCGAACGGACTGGTGAGCGACGTTTTTGAAGCTCGCCATATGCAGCGTATGCAGGGCAATATGGGGATTGGTCACGTTCGTTACCCGACGGCGGGCAGCTCCAGCGCCTCCGAGGCACAGCCTTTCTACGTCAACTCGCCGTACGGCATTACGTTGGCGCACAACGGTAACCTGACTAACGCTCACGAGCTGCGTAAAAAGCTGTTTGAAGAAAAACGCCGCCACATCAATACCACCTCTGATTCCGAAATTCTGCTCAATATCTTCGCCAGCGAGCTGGACAATTACCGCCACTATCCGCTGGAAGCAGACAACATTTTTGCGGCGATCGCTGCCACCAACCGCCAGATTCGAGGCGCTTACGCCTGCGTGGCGATGATTATCGGCCACGGCATGGTCGCCTTCCGCGACCCGAACGGCATCCGTCCGCTGGTGCTGGGCAAGCGCGATATCGGCGATGGCCGCACCGAGTATATGGTGGCTTCGGAAAGCGTGGCGCTGGATACGCTGGGCTTTGAGTTCCTGCGCGACGTGGCGCCTGGCGAAGCGGTGTACATCACCGAAAAAGGTCAGCTGTTCACTCGTCAATGCGCGGAGAACCCGGTCAGCAACCCGTGCCTGTTCGAATACGTCTACTTTGCGCGTCCGGACTCCTTCATCGATAAAATCTCCGTCTACAGCGCGCGCGTTAATATGGGCACGAAGCTGGGCGAGAAAATTGCCCGCGAGTGGGAAGATCTGGATATCGACGTGGTCATTCCTATCCCGGAAACCTCCTGCGATATCGCGCTGGAAATTGCCCGTATTCTCGACAAACCTTACCGCCAGGGGTTTGTTAAAAACCGCTACGTTGGCCGCACCTTTATCATGCCGGGCCAGCAGCTGCGCCGTAAGTCCGTGCGCCGTAAGCTTAACGCCAACCGCGCCGAGTTCCGCGATAAGAACGTGCTGCTGGTGGATGACTCCATCGTGCGCGGCACTACCTCAGAGCAGATTATCGAGATGGCGCGGGAAGCCGGGGCGAAGAAAGTGTATCTGGCCTCCGCGGCGCCGGAAATTCGCTTCCCGAACGTGTATGGCATCGATATGCCGACCGCCAATGAGCTGATCGCACACGGGCGTGAAGTGGATGAGATTCGCCAGATCATCGGCGCCGATGGCCTGATTTTCCAGGATCTGGACGATCTGATTGACGCGGTGCGCGCTGAGAATCCGGATATTCAGCAGTTCGAATGCTCGGTGTTCAACGGTATCTACGTCACCAAAGATGTCGATCAGCAATATCTGGACTATCTCGATTCCCTGCGTAACGACGATGCGAAAGCGGTTCAGCTGCAAAACGAAGTTGAAAACTTAGAGATGCATAACGAAGGGTAATCCTTTGATTTGCTGAAAGCCCGCGGTCCGGAGACTGCGGGCTTTTTTATTTTCTCGCGCCAATTGCGGGTCCGCGGTTGCGTCGGGGGCTATAATCCGGCAAAGTCTGCGCCATCGTGTGAAAGGGGCAATCATCGTGAAGCGACTCATTATCGGTATATCTGGCGCCAGCGGCGCAATCTACGGCGTGCGTTTGCTCCAGGTTTTGCGCGAGGTGCCTGATGTCGAAACCCATCTTATTTTAAGCCAGGCGGCGCGGCAGACGCTGGCGCTGGAGACGGATTTCTCCCTGCGGGAGGTGCAGGCGTTAGCCGATGTGGTGCACGATGCCCGCGATATCGCCGCCAGCATCTCTTCCGGCTCTTTTAAAACCGCGGGAATGGTCATTTTGCCGTGTTCGATAAAGACCCTTTCCGGCATTGTTCATAGCTATACCGATGGGCTATTGACCAGGGCGGCAGACGTGGTGCTCAAAGAGCGTCGCCCGCTGGTGCTGTGCGTAAGGGAAACGCCATTCCACCTTGGCCACCTGCGTCTGCTGGTCCAGGCGGCGGAAATGGGCGCGGTGATTATGCCGCCGGTTCCCGCGTTTTATCATCGGCCAAAGACCCTTGATGACGTGATAAACCAAACGGTCAACCGCGTTATCGATCAGTTTGATATTTCTCTTCCTGAAGACCTCTTTACCCGCTGGCAGGGAGCGTAAAGCGCACTAAGATAGTGCGCTTTATTCACATCTGCATTGCCGCAGTGCAATTTTGTCGCCTCGATCAAATCCTCAACATTTAATTTGTTTTTTTGCGCTGTGACACTGCGGTTTATCCGTTATTGCTGGTATCTTCCCTTTTAAGACAAACTTGCAACCTTTATTTAACAAATTTAACGCCATTTCCAGCACGCACTGAGAAAATGGCATAAAACGTGCAAGATTTTGTCGGCAGCACAAATAACAAAATAACGCATCGCATAACAACATCACGACACTTAAGGGTAACCTATGAAGAAGACGGTCCTGGCTCTCTCTTTAATGATGGGCATTTGCAGCGCCTCCAGCGCGTTCGCCGCGCTGCCGCAGAGTATTCGCATTGGCACCGATGCCACCTACGCGCCTTTCTCTTCTAAGGATGCGAAAGGGGATTTCGTGGGTTTTGACATTGATTTGGGCAATGAGCTCTGTTCGCGTATCAAAGTAAAATGTACCTGGGTTGGCAGCGATTTCGACTCCCTGATCCCGTCGCTGAAGGCCAAGAAAATCGACGCTATCATCTCTTCGTTGTCGATTACGGAAAAACGCCAACAGGAAATCGCCTTCTCTGACAAGCTCTACGCCGCCGACTCGCGCCTGATTGCCGCCAAAGGCTCGCCGATTCAGCCGACGCTGGAATCGCTGAAAGGCAAGCATGTCGGCGTGCTTCAGGGCTCTACCCAGGAGGCCTATGGTAATGAACGCTGGCGCAGCCACGGCGTCGATGTCGTGGCTTATCAGAACCAGGATTTGATTTACTCAGACCTCTCCGCTGGCCGCCTTGACGCCGCATTGCAGGATGAAGTGGCCGCGAGCGAAGGTTTCCTCAAGCAACCCGCCGGTAAAGATTTCGCGTTTGCTGGTCCTTCCGTTAAAGACAAAAAATTCTTCGGTGATGGTACCGGCATCGGCCTGCGTAAGGACGATAGCGAGCTGAAGGCCGCGTTTGATAAAGCGCTGGCTGACATGCGTAAAGACGGTACCTACGACAAAATGGCGAAGAAGTACTTCGACTTCAACGTTTACGGTGAGTAAGACGCCCGCTGGCCCGGACTCCGGGCCACGCGTATCTATTTCTGCCCATTATTGGTGCAACTGCGCTTTTTGCGGATCGCTTTGGTGCAAAGAATTCCGCACGGGATGTTAATAAGTGCATAGTTAAGCGTTTCTGATGCGAAAAAATTTGCTTCCCGGCGCGGAATGTTTTGCCTTACCGGGGCGAATAATGGCACGATAACTGCCGTAAGTACTTCTAATAAATCCGTTAGAATGACAGTCTGTTGAGGATAGTTATGAAAAAACTGGCGTTGTCTCTCTCTTTAGCGCTGGCCCTTTCCAGCGTTTCCACTGTATTCGCAGCCATTCCGCAAAAAGTCCGCATCGGCACCGATCCTACTTATGCCCCGTTCGAATCCAAGAATGCACAGGGTGAATTGGTTGGTTTTGACATCGATCTGGCAAAAGAGCTCTGTAAGCGCATCAATACGCAATGTACCTTCATTGAGAACCCGCTGGACGCGCTGATCCCGTCTTTAAAAGCGAAGAAAATCGATGCCATTATGTCTTCGCTTTCAATCACCGAAAAACGTCAGCAGGAAATTGCCTTCACCGACAAGCTTTACGCGGCGGATTCGCGCCTGGTCGTGAAAAAAGGCAGCGATATTACGCCAGACCTCGCGAAGCTGAAAGGTAAACGCGTTGGCGTTCTGCAGGGTACCACTCAGGAAACCTACGGCAACGAGCACTGGGCGCCGAAGGGTATTGAAATCGTTTCCTACCAGGGGCAGGACAATATTTATTCTGACCTGACCGCTGGACGTATCGATGCTGCGTTCCAGGATGAAGTCGCCGCCAGCGAAGGCTTCCTCAAACAGCCTATCGGCAAGGATTATCAGTTCGGCGGCCCGTCGATTAAAGACGAGAAGCTGTTCGGCGTCGGCACCGGTATGGGGCTGCGTAAAGAGGACAACGAACTGCGTGAAGCATTGAATAAAGCCTTTGCCGAGATGCGCCAGGACGGCACCTACGACAAGCTGGCGAAGAAATATTTCGATTTTAACGTGTACGGCGACTAATCATCCCGCGTACCCCATCGCGCGTGATTTCACGCGCGATGGTTGATGACAGACAGGGCAGACAGCATGCTGTACGGGTTTTCACAGGTTATATTTCAGGGCGCGCTGGTCACCCTTGAGCTGGCGTTAAGCTCGGTCGTTCTGGCGGTGCTTATCGGCCTGGCGGGCGCTGGGGCGAAACTTTCTAACAATCGTCCATTAGCGCTGATTTTTGAAGGCTATACCACTTTAATCCGTGGTGTCCCCGATCTGGTGCTGATGCTGCTGATTTTCTACGGGCTGCAGATCGCGCTTAACAGCGTGACCGATGCGCTTGGCCTGGCGCAGTTTGATATTGACCCAATGGTGGCGGGTATCATCACGCTGGGCTTTATTTACGGCGCCTACTTCACCGAAACTTTTCGCGGCGCCTTCCTGGCGGTGCCGACGGGGCATATTGAAGCGGCGACGGCTTTCGGCTTTAGCGGCGGGCAAACCTTTCGTCGCATTCTGTTCCCGGCAATGATGCGCTATGCGCTGCCTGGAATAGGCAACAACTGGCAGGTGATCCTCAAAGCGACCGCGCTGGTCTCGCTGCTGGGGCTGGAGGATGTGGTCAAGGCAACCCAGCTGGCGGGTAAAAGCACCTGGGAGCCGTTCTACTTCGCCATCGTCTGCGGCCTGATTTATCTCGTATTTACAACGGTTTCCAATGGTGTGCTGCTGATGCTCGAACGCCGTTACTCTGTGGGCGTGAAGAGGGCTGACCTGTGATTGACATTATTCAGGAGTACTGGAAATCCCTGCTGTGGACCGACGGCTACCGCTTTACCGGCGTCGCGATTACGCTCTGGCTGCTGATCTCTTCCGTGGTGATGGGCGGCATCCTGGCGGTTTTCCTCGCAATAGGCCGAGTGTCGAGCAACAAATTTATCCAGTTCCCTATCTGGCTATTCACCTATATCTTTCGCGGCACGCCGCTGTACGTTCAACTGCTGGTGTTCTATTCCGGGATGTATACGCTGGAAATCGTCAAAGGCACTGAACTGCTGAACGCCTTCTTTCGCAGCGGGCTGAACTGTACGGTGCTGGCGCTGACGCTGAACACCTGCGCCTATACCACGGAGATTTTCGCCGGGGCGATTCGTTCAGTGCCGGCAGGCGAGATAGAGGCCGCCCGGGCGTACGGTTTTTCCTCGGTTAAAATGTATCGCTGCATTATCCTGCCTTCCGCGCTGCGTATCGCTCTGCCTGCGTACAGCAACGAAGTGATTCTGATGCTGCATTCCACCGCGCTGGCTTTTACCGCCACGGTGCCGGATCTGCTGAAAATTGCCCGCGATATTAACTCGGCAACCTACCAGCCGTTTACCGCCTTTGGTATTGCCGCAGTACTGTACTTAATTATCTCGTATGTGCTGATTAGCCTGTTTCGCAGAGCGGAAAAGCGCTGGCTCCAGCACATCAAACCTTCTTCGACGCACTGAGAACGCCATGTCCGACAATAAATTAAATGTAATCGATCTGCATAAACGTTACGGCGAGCATGAGGTACTGAAAGGCGTCTCACTGCGGGCGAAAGCCGGAGACGTGATCAGTATTATTGGCTCATCCGGTTCCGGTAAAAGTACCTTTTTGCGCTGCATTAACTTTCTTGAAAAGCCCAGCGAAGGGACGATCGTCGTTAACGGGCAAAACATTGGCCTGGTTCGCGATAAAGACGGTCAGTTAAAGGTTTCGGATAAGAACCAGCTGCGCCTGCTGCGTACCCGCCTGACGATGGTGTTCCAGCACTTCAACCTGTGGAGCCATATGACGGTGCTGGAAAACGTGATGGAAGCGCCGATTCAGGTGCTGGGCCTGAGCAAACAGGAAGCCCGCGATCGGGCGGTCAAATATCTGGCAAAAGTCGGTATTGACGAACGCCAGCAGATTAAATATCCGGTGCACCTTTCCGGCGGCCAGCAGCAGCGCGTTTCCATTGCCCGCGCGCTGGCGATGGAGCCCGACGTACTGCTGTTTGATGAACCGACGTCGGCGCTTGACCCTGAACTGGTGGGCGAAGTACTGCGTATTATGCAGCAGCTGGCGGAAGAGGGGAAAACCATGGTCGTGGTAACGCATGAAATGGGCTTTGCGCGCCATGTCTCTTCGCACGTGATTTTCCTGCATCAGGGCAAGATTGAAGAAGAAGGGCACCCTGACGATGTTTTCGGTAATCCGAAAAGCCAGCGCCTGCAGCAGTTCCTGAAGGGCTCGTTAAAGTAATACTGCCTATGCCTCCGGCGGAATCCCCTCCGCCGGGACGGCTAGCGCTCCAGCCGATACACCCAGTCATCGTAGTCCATTCCGTTCAAATGATACGCTTTTTCGAGCACCTGAATGCGGATAAAACCGTGTTTTTCCAGCAGGCGGGAAGAGCCAGCGTTATTGCCCAGAACCCAGGCATTTATCGCGTGAACGCCGAGCTGGTTAAAGCCGTAGTCGCAAATTGCTTTTAACGCTTCGCTGGCGTATCCCTTTCCCTGAGCATCGGGCAGGAGAGCGTATCCGATATCCGCTTCGTGCGGATTTTTACCGCTGATGCGCAGGCCGATATCGCCAACCGCCGCGCCGCTGGCGTCGCGCAGTACGAATACGCCAGGGTCAGCGCAGCGGGATTCAAACAGCGTCCGCAGCGCTGGCTCTTCAAGAACCTCGCCCATATAGCGCATCACTTCCGGGTCTCGCCGTAAGCGCAGGAAAAATGGCCAGTCGGATGCGTGAAACGGCGAGAGGCGCAGGCGCGGCGTAGTGAGTATTATCATCATGCAGTCCATAGAGGTGGATTATTCCGCCACCTTAACATCATAAAGCGCTGAGTCTAACCGACCCTCGGTGAAGCCCGGCGCTGATTTTCGAGGCCGCCGAGATAGCGCAGCACGGTGTTGCTCTCTTGCGTCGCCCTCAACTGCAGCGCCAGGTTGAGGTTGTCCAGCACCTCGGCGTGGGCGATCAGCGGTGAATCCCCGGCAAGCCGTCCCTCCATCACCAGCCAGCCGACGACGGTTTTCCAGCGCCACAGCGGCGAATTGCCTTTCACCCGCTGTACCGGCCCTGGAAACTGGCCTGAGCCTCGTGCGCCATCTTTCAATAAGGCGATGGCCTGTCGCGTCAGGCCGGTGAGTTCAGCAATATCGCTTAATCCAACCAGCGCGGAATCGACGGATTCGACCCGCGCATTCAGGGGCGGGGCGGATTCGATATTGGCAATCGCTGACAAAATGGCCTGTTCGAGAGAATCGCATTCGCGGTCGAACTCCAGATAGACCGCCGTTCCGTAAAAGCAGACCAGGGCATCAGCGCAGCCTGCCGCATGCAGCGCATCCTCTAGTCCCACGGTATGCGCGGTGACGCCGGAGAGGGTGAGCGTAAAGTTATACAGCGCCATGGTTTAATCCTTCTTGTGGTTAATCTGACCCGATACGGGTACCAGACAGCGATCGACCATGCGGATGATTTGCCTGGCATGGTGCATGGGCGCCGCCGGCGTTGACCAGATGCTCATCATGTGTTCCCGATGGTGGGCTGTTCCGCACATCAGTCGCCCAAAACAGTGCGCGCTTTTGCCGCCAGGGAGAAAAATCCAGCCGCGCGCCAGCGCGTAGTCAATAGCGGATCTGATATGTTTATCCGGATGTTCCTTCATCAATGTGTCCTGCTAATACTGAATATAATGTTGACGGATGTCAACGGTTGGGTAAAGTTAAATCACACGCAGGGGTTATGACAGAGTGAAGGGGAGATCGCTGGAATGAGATTCACAGTTAAGACGCGACAGACGCGGTGGTTTTTACGCGTTGCGAGGAGGGTTCCACAAATAACAGAGCAGGGAGATCGCCGAGACCTCCCTGAAGGCCCCTGAACTATTTCAGGACATCGGCAAGGGCCTCTTCCAGATCGTACCAACGAAAGCCAAATCCGGCGGCTTCCAGGCGTTTTGGCAGCGCGCGCTGGCCGCCGAGTACCAGAACGGAAGATTCTCCCATCAGCAGGCGAATCGCCGCCGCCGGGACGCGGAAAATGGCGGGCCGATTCAACGCATGGCCCAGCGCGTGGGCGAACTGCTCGTTACGCACCGGGTAAGGGGAAACCATATTAAACGGCCCCCGCAGGTCGTTATCCAGCAGCCAGAGGATACCGTTGACCATGTCGTCAATGTGGATCCACGCCAGATATTGCCTTCCGCTACCGATAGGGCCGCCGAGGCCAAGTTTAAAAGCCGGCGTCATTTTGGCCAGAATGCCGCCGCGCGGCGCCAGCACCACGCCGGTACGCAGCAGGCAGACGCGGGTGCGATCGCTCTGTGCTTCACAGGCGATTTGCTCCCAGCGGGCGCAAAGCTTATGGGTAAACTCGTTGTGCGGCGGCTCTTCTTCGGTAACCACGACTTCACCGAGGTCGCCATAGTAACCGGTGGCGGAACCGCTTATCAGCACCGTGGGTGGCGTATCGCTGGCGTTGCACAGCTTGACCAGCTTTTGCGTGATATCCCAGCGGCTGTGGCAGAGACGTTGTTTCTGCTCCGCCGTCCAGCGTTTATCGGCGATCGGCTCGCCTGCCAGATTAATGACGGCATCAATGCCGTTGAGGTTCGCCTGATGCTCGAAATCGCGCCACAGGGTGACGCGTGGGTCGAGGCGGCTTTTGGCCTTTTCCGGGCTGCGCGTTGAAACCGTTACGTGATGCCCCAGCTCCAGTAGCCGGGGGATCAGATGTCGGCCTATCAGGCCGGTACCGCCAGTAAGCAGAACGTTCATAGCGCCTCCCTAAGATGATGCGCCTAACGCCGCCAGCTCATCGTCATGGATACCGAATCGGCGTAGCGCAGCGCATGCAGTTTATCGATCTCTACTTCAGCATAAGTGACCCAGTGATGTTCGCGTGCGATATCGAGCACATCCTGAGTTAATTTTTCCAGCAGAGAGAAGCGGTTATTCTCAATATGGCTAATAATGCGCTTGGTGATGGTGCGGTAGTTCAGCGCATCGTTAATGTCTTCGCTGTTGCGTGATTTCTCCGCCGGATAATGGATAGCGACGTTAACCACCACGTCCTGGCGGTTGGCGATCTCTTCCTCTTTAATTCCGATAAAAGTACGCAGGCGCAGGTTCTTAATTCGAATAATGGCGTCTGGTTGAGACATTGCAGGCTTCCTCCGTGTAGTAATTTCCGCCATCATACATCAAAGCTTCCCGGGCGAGCAGGGGGTTAATGGGCTTCTGTTTTCAGCAGCGCTTCAACGGTGGCCGGGCGCTGGCGAATGCGCTCGAACCAGTTATGCACAGCCGGAAAACTGGCGAGGTCGATACGCTGGCGCTGATGGGCATTCACCCACGGCCAGCAGGCGATATCGGCGATGCTGTAGTGATTGCCGCCAAGCCAGGGGCTCTCGCCAAGGCGCCGATTGAGCACGCCATACAGACGCTGCGTTTCCACCTGATACCGTTCAATGGCGTAGGGCACCGCCTGCGGAGCAAAGTGGTTGAAATGATGATTTTGCCCGAGCATCGGCCCTAACCCACCGACCTGCCAGAATAACCACTGTAGCGTAACGTGGCGTTCGCGGAGTTCGCCGCTCAGTAATTTGCCGGTTTTTTCAGCCAGATAAAGCAGGATCTCGCCGGACTCAAACAGGCTTAACGGGGCGCCGCCGTCGGCGGGAGCATCGTCAACGATCGCCGGGATCTTGTTGTTCGGTGAAATCGCCAGAAACGACGGTTGAAACTGCTCCCCCTTACTGATATCCACCCGGATCAGGCGGTAAGGCAGCTGCGCTTCTTCAAGGAAGAGCGTGATTTTGTGGCCATTAGGGGTGGGTGCGTAGTAAAGATCGATCATGAGAGTCCCTCGCCGTCACAGGTCGCAAACTTTTCGAGTATAGGTGAACTGGCATCATCCGGCAGGTTTGCCTCATTCTGGATGACTTTCGCCGATAGCGTACACCTCAGAGAAGTATGTAAGATCCTGAGGCTAGCGGTCAGTGACATCCTCTGAAAGACAGGATATGTTGGCGTATCGCCCCATTACATTAGCCATTGAGGATGCTATGAGCCAGCCCGCGATTACCCTGTGGTCCGACGCCGATTTTTTCTCGCCATATGTGATGTCCGTCTACGTTGCCCTGCAGGAAAAGAGCCTGCCTTTTACCCTAAAAACCGTCAACCTCGACAGCGGCGAGCATCTGCAAAGCGGCTGGAAAGGCTACAGCGCGACGCGACGCGTACCGCTGCTGGAGATCGGCGAGTTTTTTCTGAGCGAATCCTCCGCGATTACCGAATATCTGGACGAGCGCTTTGCGCCCCCGGAATGGGAGCGGCTTTATCCGCATGACCTGCAAAAGCGCGCGCGGGCGCGTCAGGTACAGGCCTGGCTGCGCAGCGATTTAATGCCGATCCGTGAAGAACGCTCAACGGACGTGGTCTTTGGCGGCGCAAAGAAGCCTCCGCTCAGCGACGCCGGGCAAAAAAGCGCCGCTAAGCTGTTTGAAACGGCTGGCGTACTGCTGTCCCACGGCGGGCAGAATCTATTTGGCGAGTGGTCCATTGCCGATACCGACCTGGCGCTGATGCTCAATCGACTGGTCCTTAACGGCGATGAGGTCCCCGCCGCGCTGGCGGATTACGCCGTCTTCCAGTGGCAGCGGGCGTCGGTACAGCGCTACGTCGCACTCTCAGCCAAACGCGCGGGCTGATAAGCTTCAGCGGTTCCGTTATCATAGACGCATCGTCATGCGTGGAGATAAATTGTATGAAGCTGATGTTTGCCTCGGATATCCACGGCTCTTTGCCTGCCGCTGAACGCGTGCTTGAGCTGTTCGCGCGCAGTGGTGCGCAGTGGCTGGTTATCCTCGGCGATGTGCTTAATCACGGGCCGCGTAACGCTCTTCCAGAAGGCTATGCCCCGGCCCAGGTCGCGGAGGCGCTCAATCGCGTGGCGGAGCGGGTGATTGCCGTACGCGGCAACTGCGACAGCGAAGTCGATCAGATGCTGCTCCATTTCCCCATTACCGCCCCCTGGCAGCAGGTTTTGAGCGAGCGAACCCGCCTGTTTCTGACCCACGGACATCTGTATAGCCCCGATAATTTGCCTCCCCTCGCCGCTGGCGATGTGCTGGCTTATGGTCATACTCATATTCCGGTTGCCGAGAAACGCGGTGAGATTTTCCTCTTCAACCCCGGCTCGGTCAGCATCCCTAAAGGGGGATTTACCGCCAGCTACGGTCTGCTGAACGAGGGGCAATTGCAGGTTTTAGCACTCGATGATAATCAGGTTATTGCAGAGGTCGCAATTTACCCGTAATTTACCCCTCAACCGTATAGACGCGCCGCAAGAGCGCTTTAAAAAGTAAGGTTTCCTGATGGCGGAACAGAATCATTTGGCAAGCACAGAATGGGTCGATATTGTTAATGAAAACAATGAGGTGATAGCACAGTCCAGCCGCGAACAAATGCGTGCGGAGTGTTTGCGTCATCGTGCGACCTACATTGTTGTTCATGATGGGATGGGCAAAATCCTGGTACAGCGCCGTACCGAAACAAAAGATTTCCAGCCTGGCATGCTGGACGCTACCGCCGGCGGCGTGGTGCAGGCTGACGAGCAAATGCTGGAGTCCGCGCGCCGGGAGGCGGAAGAAGAGCTCGGTATTGCCGGCGTGCCTTTTGCTGACCACGGGCAGTTTTACTACGAAGATAAACACTGCCGCGTCTGGGGCGGCCTGTTTAGCTGCGTCTCGCACGGGCCGTTCGCCCTGCAGGAAGAAGAAGTGAGCGAAGTGTGCTGGCTGACGCCGGAAGAGATCACCGCCCGCTGCGATGAGTTCACCCCGGATTCATTAAAAGCGCTGGCGCTGTGGATGACCCGCAATGCCAATAATGAGTCAGCAAAAAGCGAAAAGCAGGAAGAGGCCGAGTAGTTTTAACAGCTATCCCTCATGCATAAACTGGATGCGATGGGTCTTCTGTCGCTCCAGTTTCCCTCGCTAAGCCGCTCCAGAAGAGCACGGCCGGCTTCGATGCCAATCTTGTGATGCGGTACCGCCATCGTCGTTAACGGCGGCTGGCAGACCCGACTTACGTCACTATCCCCAAAGCCGACGACGGCTAAATCATCAGGAACTTTGATGCGCCGACGCTGGCATTCATACAGCGCTCCGCATGCCAGCTCATCGGAAACGCAGACCAGCGCATCGAGTTCCGGCCATGCCAGCAAAAACTCCGGCAGCTGTGAAGCGCCGGTGGAAAAGTTGGCGGGCAGCGCGGCGTTAATCACCCGGTTTGGCGACATGTGATGGCGCAGCATGGCTTTATACCATCCCTGTAAATGCTGCTGAAAAATCCACTGTTCCTGATTGGCGCACAGCAGACCGATATTCTGATAGCCGCGGTGGATAAGCATCTCCGTCAGCTCGAACATCGCCGCCACGTTATCAATGCCGATATTCATGTCGATAGGATCGGCGCGCATTGCGCCCATCTCCACCACCGGAATCGAGGCGTTCTGCAGCCAGTGGCGTACGGTATCGCTGTGCTCAACGCTCAGTAGAATGGCGGCGGCGATATTAGAAGCCAGCAGCGTTTCCAGTAGTTTCTCTTCCTGCTCCAGACGGTGCTGCGATTCCGCCAGCATGATTTGATATCCTGCCGGCTGTAATATCTGCTGAAGCCCGGCAAACATCGCCGAGCAGCCCGCTTCCGCAAGATTTGGCACCACCATGGCGATGGTTCGTGAGGAGGCTGACGCCAGCGCGCTGGCGGCAAGATTAGGCATGTACCCCAGCTCCTGCACCGCCGCTTCGATTTTTTCACGTAGCTTATCGGAAACTTGCTCCGGCGTGCGAAGGGCGCGGGACACGGTCATCGTTCCTACGCCAGCCAGTTGCGCAACGTCGGCGATCGTGACTTTTCCGGTACTACGCCGTTTTCGGGTTAGAGACATACACATTCCTGCTAAACAGACGTTTTTTATTATCATCCATTACTTCACGTGTCAGGAGTATACGCCTTAAACCGGCCTTTTTGCTGCGTTTTGATGGGATGATTGCGAATTGATAGCGCTATCACAAATCTGAATGTTCAACGTTGGTAGCGCTATCTTTGTGATCGCTCTCGCAGATAACTCTTGGCGGCTTGCATAAAGTTTGCCCATCTTTTGCTAAAAGTGGGGGTGACAAAATGCTCAAAACATGGCTCTCGGATGCCACCATCATGCTGCGGCAGAGCGTGGAAACCTGGCCACAGGCGCTGGACATCTGTGCCCAACCGCTGCTCAAGGCCGGTGTGATAGAACCTGCGTACGTAAAGGCCATCGTGGAGCAGCATCAAAGGTTGGGGCCCTACTATGTACTGGCTCCGGGTCTGGCGATGCCGCACGCGCGACCGGAGGAGGGAGCGAAAGGCTTAGGGCTGTCGCTGCTGAAGCTGGGGCAGGGCGTGTCCTTTGGCTCGGAAGAGTTCGACCCGGTTGATATTGTCATTATGCTTGCGGCCCCGGATAAGCATAGCCATATCGAAACAATCTCTGCGCTGGCGGAATTATTTTCCAGCGATGAAGATATGAATAAATTACATCAGGCAACCAACCTGGAGGAGATAAAAACTATCATCGCGCGTTTCTGATTTAATTTTATTATCCGACTTATAACCCATTACGCACCTGCGTGATGCGGACGTACTCTACCCAAAAAAGGTGATAACAATGAAAATTATGGCAATTTGCGGTTCTGGCCTGGGCAGTAGTTTTATGGTTGAGATGAATATTAAAAAGGTGCTGAAAAAGCTCGATATCGAGGCTGAGGTGGAGCACTCCGATCTGTCGTCGGCAACGCCGGGCGCGGCAGATTTATTCGTGATGGCAAAAGATATTGCCGCCAGCGCCAGCGTCCCGGAAAGCCAGCTGGTGGTGATTACCAACATCATCGATATTAACGAACTCGAAGCGCAGCTGCGCGCGTGGTTCGCCAGACAATAACTATTTATAGCGAGGTGGATATGTTTATCCTTGAAACGCTGAATTTTGTTGTTGATATACTCAAAGTACCCTCGGTACTGGTCGGTTTAATTGCCTTAATTGGTCTGGTAGCGCAAAAGAAATCTTTCTCCGATGTCGTCAAGGGAACCATTAAAACTATTCTGGGTTTTATTGTTCTCGGCGGCGGCGCGACGGTATTAGTCGGTTCGCTGAATCCGCTGGGGGGGATGTTTGAACACGCATTTAATATTCAGGGCATTATTCCTAATAACGAGGCGATTGTTTCTATTGCGCTGGAAAAATACGGTGCTTCAACCGCGCTTATAATGGCGTTCGGGATGGTAGCGAATATTGTAGTCGCCCGGTTTACGCGTCTGAAGTATATCTTCCTGACCGGCCACCACACCTTCTATATGGCCTGTATGATCGGCGTGATTCTTACCGTGGCGGGTTTTGAAGGTATCGGGCTGGTCTTTACCGGTTCCCTGATCCTCGGCCTGGTGATGGCGTTCTTCCCGGCGCTGGCCCAGCGCTATATGAAGCGTATTACCGGCACGGATGACATCGCTTTCGGCCACTTCGGCACCCTGGGCTATGTCCTTTCGGGATGGATCGGTAGCGTCTGCGGTAAAGGCTCGCGTTCAACCGAAGAGATGAACCTACCGAAAAACCTGAGCTTCCTGCGCGACAGCTCCATCTCCATTTCGCTGACCATGATGATTATCTATTTGATTATGGCCGTGAGCGCGGGGCGTGAATATGTTGAAAGCACCTTCAGCGGCGGCCAGAACTACCTGGTATACGCCATCATCATGGCGATTACCTTCGCCGCCGGGGTGTTCATCATCCTGCAAGGGGTACGTCTGATCCTGGCGGAAATCGTCCCGGCCTTTACCGGATTTTCGGAGAAGCTGGTGCCTAATGCCCGTCCGGCGCTGGACTGCCCGGTGGTCTATCCCTATGCGCCCAATGCGGTACTGATTGGCTTCCTGTTCAGCTTCCTCGGCGGTCTGGTCGGGCTATTCCTCTGCGGGCAGTTCAAGTGGGTGCTGATTCTGCCCGGCGTGGTGCCGCATTTCTTTACCGGCGCGACCGCCGGCGTATTTGGCAACGCCACCGGTGGGCGGCGCGGGGCGATGATCGGGGCGTTTGCCAACGGCCTGCTGATCACCTTCCTGCCGGTACTGCTGCTGCCGGTGCTGGGCGCGATTGGCTTTGCCAACACCACTTTCTCGGATGCGGATTTCGGCGCCGTCGGTATCGTGCTGGGTAACCTGGCCCGCTATTTGTCGCCGTTTGCAATTACCGGACTTGTGGTGGCGTTGTTCGTACTGCTGGTGGTGTACAACGTTTTTGCGAAAAAGAGATCTGCGGGCGGCGGCGCGCAGGAGAACAGCGGAGCTAAATCATGAATGTGAAAGAAGTGACCCAACTGGCGCGGGATATTCGCGTCGCCACCCTTAAATCGCTGACGGATCTCGGTTTCGGCCACTACGGCGGCAGTATGTCGGTTGTGGAGACGCTGGCGGTACTGTACGGCGCGGTGATGAAAATCGACCCCGCCGATCCGGACTGGCCCGAGCGCGACTACTTTGTGCTGTCGAAAGGTCATGCCGGCCCGGCGCTATACAGCACGTTAGCGATTAAGGGATATTTTCCGCTAGAGGAGCTGAGTACGCTAAACCAGAACGGTACGCGGCTGCCAAGCCACCCGGACCGGCTGAAAACGCGCGGGGTGGACGCCACTACCGGCTCGCTGGGGCAGGGGATTTCCATCGCCGGCGGAATGGCGCTGTCGCATAAGCTGGCGGGGCGGGCGAATCGGGTGTTCTGCATCGTTGGCGACGGCGAGCTGAATGAAGGCCAGTGCTGGGAAGCGTTCCAGTTTATTGCCCATCATCGCCTGAATAATCTGACCGTGTTTGTTGACTGGAACAAGCTACAGCTTGACGGCAGGCTAGACGAGATCATTCGCGCCTTCAATCTGGAAGATAAATTCCGCGCCTTTGGTTTTGACGTCGTTACCGTCAAAGGCGATGACATCCCCGGACTGCTGGCGGCGGTTCAGCCCGTTCCTCCCGTCGATGCGCGCCCGCGGGTAGTCATTCTCGATAGCGTGAAAGGCCAGGGCGTGCCGTATCTCGAGAATCTCAGTAACAACCATCACTTGCGCCTGACGGACGAGATGAAAGAGACGCTAAACGAGACGATTCGCCAGCTGGAGGCCGAACATGATTAAAGTTGCACCTGCAGGACAAAAAGATGCCGTAGAGATGCGTAAAGTCTATGCCGGGTTTGTCGCGCAGCAGATTGAAGCCCATAGCCCGATTATCGCCCTGGAAGCGGATCTGATGAGCTCTATGGCGATGGACGGCGTTGCGCGGCAGCATCCACAGCACGTCATCAATTGCGGCATTATGGAAGCGAACGTGATCGGCACCGCCGCCGGGCTATCGTTGACCGGGCGCAAGCCGTTTGTCCATACCTTTACCGCTTTCGCCAGCCGCCGCTGCTTCGACCAGCTGTTTATGGCGCTGGACTATCAGCGGAATAACGTCAAAGTGATTGCCTCTGACGCGGGGGTGACCGCCTGTCATAACGGCGGAACCCATATGTCATTTGAAGATATGGGGATTGTGCGCGGCCTCGCGCATTCGGTGGTGCTGGAAGTGACCGATGCGGTGATGTTCGAGGATATCCTGCGGCAGCTTATCGATCTCGACGGTTTTTACTGGGTACGCACGATCCGCAAACAGGCGCCGAGCGTCTATGCGCCGGGTTCGACGTTCACGATTGGCAAAGGTAATGTGCTGCGCGAAGGTGACGACATCACCCTGATAGCCAACGGGATCATGGTGGCGGAAGCCCTTGAGGCAGCGCGTCAGCTTGAGCAGGAAGGGGTCAGCGCGGCGGTGATTGATATGTTTACCCTGAAGCCCATCGACCGCATGCTGGTGAAAAATTACGCCGAAAAAACCGGGCGTATCGTGACCTGTGAAAATCACAGTATTCATAACGGGCTGGGATCGGCGGTGGCGGAAGTGCTGGTGGAGACCTGCCCGGTTCCGATGCGTCGTGTGGGGGTGAAGGAGCGCTATGGCCAGGTGGGAACGCAGGACTTTCTGCAGAAGGAGTATGGCCTGACGGCGCATGATATTGTCTCGGCGGCGCGAGAGCTGCTGTAAATAAAAAGGCGACCGTGAGGTCGCCTTTTTTCATCCAGCGGGCAGATTATGCTTGCTGCTGGGACGACTGAATCGCGGTCAGGGCGATGGTATAGACGATATCGTCAACCAGCGCGCCACGGGACAGGTCGTTCACCGGCTTACGCATCCCCTGCAGCATCGGCCCGATAGAGATCAGGTCGGCAGAACGCTGTACGGCTTTGTAAGTGGTGTTACCGGTGTTCAGGTCCGGGAAGATGAACACGGTAGCGCGGCCGGCAACCGGAGAGTTCGGCGCTTTGGATTTCGCTACGTCAGCCATGACCGCAGCATCGTACTGCAGCGGGCCGTCGATCATCAGGTCAGGACGTTTTTCCTGCGCCAGACGCGTCGCTTCGCGTACTTTCTCTACATCGCTGCCGGCGCCAGAGGTACCGGTGGAGTAGGAGAGCATGGCTACGCGTGGTTCGATGCCGAAGGCAATCGCGGAGTCTGCGGACTGGATAGCGATTTCAGCCAGCTGTTCAGCGGTCGGATCCGGGTTGATCGCGCAGTCGCCGTAAACGTACACCTGTTCCGGCAGCAGCATGAAGAATACGGAAGAGACCAGAGAGCTACCCGGCGCAGTTTTGATCAGCTGCAGCGGCGGACGGATGGTGTTGGCGGTGGTGTGAACCGCGCCGGATACCAGGCCGTCGACTTCGTCTTGTTCCAGCATCAGGGTGCCGAGAACCACGTTGTCTTCCAGCTGCTCGCGGGCAACCGCTTCGGTCATGCCTTTGCTCTTACGCAGCTCGACCAGGCGAGCAACGTAGCTTTCGCGAACCACTTCCGGGTCAACGATTTCAATACCGGCGCCCAGCTCTACGCCCTGAGAAGCGGCAACGCGGGTGATTTCATCCGGGTTACCCAGCAGTACGCAGGTCGCGATACCGCGCTCGGCGCAGATAGCCGCGGCTTTAACGGTACGCGGTTCGTTGCCTTCCGGCAGCACAACACGCTTGCCTGCTTTACGCGCCAGCTCGGTGAGCTGATAGCGGAAGGCTGGCGGAGAGAGACGACGGCTGCGCTCGGAAGTCGCGGTCAGGGATTCAATCCAGTCGGCGTTGATATAGTTAGCCACGTATTCCTGAACTTTCTCGATGCGCTCGTGATCGTCAACCGGCACTTCCAGGTTGAAGCTCTGCAGGCTCAGAGAGGTCTGCCAGGTGTTGGTGTTAACCATGAATACCGGCAGGCCGGTAGCAAACGCGCGTTCGCACAGCTTGCTGACGCGCGGGTCCATTTCATAGGCCCCGGTCAGCAGGATGGCGCCGATTTCCACGCCGTTCATCGCGGCCAGGCAGGCGGCGACCAGTACGTCAGGACGGTCCGCGGAAGTGACCAGCAGAGAACCTGCGCGGAAGTGTTCCAGCATGTGCGGAATGCTACGCGCACAGAAGGTGACGGACTTCACGCGGCGGGTATTGATGTCGCCTTCGTTGATGATGGTGGCGTTCAGGTGATGCGCCATATCAATCGCGCGGGTGGCGATCAGATCGAAGCTCCACGGCACCGCGCCCAGAACCGGTAATGGGCTACCGTCCTGCAGCTGAGCCGGATCGATCTTCACGACTTTTGCTTTGGAAGAGTCGTCGAAGATTTCCGACAGGTCCGGGCGAGTACGGCCCTGTTCGTCAACCGGCGCATTCAGCTTGTTGACGATGACGCCGGTGATGCTGGTGTTTTTCGCGCCGCCGAAGCTGCTGCGGGTGAGCTCAATGCGCTCTTTCAGCTGTTCCGGGGTATCGGTACCCTGGGACATCACAAAGACGATTTCAGCGTTCAGCGTTTTCGCGATTTCGTAGTTCAGAGACTGGGCAAACTGATGTTTGCGGGTCGGGACCAGACCTTCAACCAGCACCACTTCAGCATCCTGCGTGTTGGCGTGGTAGTTGGCGATGATCTCTTCC
Organism: Klebsiella sp. M5al; assembly: GCF_002090195.1. NCBI lineage: Bacteria > Pseudomonadati > Pseudomonadota > Gammaproteobacteria > Enterobacterales > Enterobacteriaceae > Klebsiella > Klebsiella sp. M5al. The sequence continues at coordinate 4,241,915 of NZ_CP020657.1, read as the reverse complement.
ATCAGCACGTCTTTCTGGTTGCTGGAGAGCAGCGACTCAACGTGGCTCATTTTCAACGGCTCTGCGGCCGGAAGGTCGGAGTTCGCGCGAATGATGGTGGTGGTCTGGTCTGGCGCATCGCCACCGGCACGCGGTTGAGCGATAGGTTTAAAGACGCTCAGGCGAACGCCTTTACGTTCCATAGCACGGATAACACCGAGGCTGACGCTGGTCAGGCCTACGCTGGTTCCGGTAGGGATCAGCATGATTGTACGGGACACGATATATCCTCTTTCGTTACCGCCAGTATCAGGCGGGATACAAAACAGCACCGCCAGCTAGGCTGGCGGTGTGGAATCAGGCGGTCAGACGGTTGGCGTCCTGCGCGATGACCAGCTCTTCGTTGGTCGGAATGACGATAGCCGGGCGAGTGCCTTCTTTGTTGATGAAGCCAGACTTGCCAAAACGGGCAGCCAGGTTACGCTCGTGATCAACTTCAAAGCCCAGTACGCCCAGTTTGCCCAGAGACAGTTCGCGAACCATCGCGGCGTTTTCACCGATACCACCGGTGAACACAACGGCGTCCAGACGACCGTCCATCAGCGCGGTGTAGGAGCCGATGTATTTTGCCAGGCGGTGGCAGTAAACATCCATTGCACGTTTAGCGTCAGCTTTTTCCTGGTAGTTGTCTTCAACATAGCGGCAGTCGCTGGTCACTTCGGTCAAACCGAGCAGGCCGGACTCTTTAGTCAGCATTTTGTTGATGGCGTCTACGCTCATGCCCAGGGCATCGTGCAGATGGAAAATGATTGCCGGGTCGATATCGCCAGAACGCGTACCCATCACCAGGCCTTCCAGCGGAGTCAGACCCATGGAAGTGTCAACGCATTTACCGTTGCGGATAGCGGAAACGGAACCACCGTTGCCCAGATGGCAGGTGATGATGTTCAGCTCTTCAACCGGTTTGTTCAGAACTTTCGCGGCTTCCTGAGTCACATAGAAGTGGCTGGTGCCGTGCGCGCCGTAGCGACGTACGCCGTGTTCTTTGTACAGGCTGTACGGCAGGGCATAGAGGTAAGATTCTTCCGGCATGGTCTGATGGAACGCGGTGTCGAACACGGCAACGTTCTTGTCTTTCAGATTAGGGAAGGATTTCAGGGCTTCTGCGATACCGATCAGGTGCGCCGGGTTGTGCAGCGGGGCGAAAGACGCGGAGTCTTTAATTCCCTGAATAACGGAGTCATCGATAACGACGGAGCTGGTGTATTTTTCACCACCGTGAACGATGCGGTGGCCGATTGCGGTCAACTGAGCAGACAGTTCTGGTTTTTGTGCCAGAATAGTGTTAACGATAAAGTTCAGCGCTTCACTGTGAGCAGCGCCAGCGCCTAATTCGGCTTCTTGCTTGCTGCCATCCATTTTCCATTTGATACGGGCTTCAGGAAGATGGAAACATTCTGCTAAACCAGACAGGTATTCGTCACCGTTGACGGCATCAAGGATAGCGAATTTCAGAGAGGAGCTACCGCAGTTCAGAACCAGTACTAACTTACTCGACATGGAAGTACCTTTTATGATACGTGGCTAAAAAAACGTCAGTGTGTCACAAAGCGTAGCGCAGGATGACATTGACATTTATGATTAACATCATGCCTTGTACTGTTTTCGGGCACGATGAGAGAAGTACATTTGATTTTATGTCATTTTGCATAATTTTCAGCCAGTGGCAGAATATGCGATAATTTGACTAACCTGGTAAAAGGGTCTAACCGCCCCTCAGGTGCGCACAGAATACCTGATTGAGTGCGCCATTGCCAAAATCTTTTGAACGTTGTCATGCACAGTTGGTGTTTTGCACAAATTTTTTAAGTTTTATATGTAAAGTTGAGGTAAGCCATGTCCGGTCCCGAGAATCGCTCTGTGAGTTTTTTTGGCTTGTTTCGCCACGGGCAGCATTATGCAAAGACCTGGCCTCTGGATAAGCGCCTTGCTCCGGTGTTTATTGAAAACCGCATTATTCGCGCCACGCGTTATGCGATTCGTATCATGCCGCCGGTGGCGATTTTCACGCTGTGTTGGCAAATCGCCCTCGGTGGCCAGCTGGGCCCGGCCGTCGCCACCGCGCTGTTTGCGCTGAGCCTGCCGATGCAGGGTTTATGGTGGTTGGGCAAGCGTTCAGTGACGCCGCTGCCGCCGTCGATACTGAGCTGGTTTTATGAAGTGCGCGGTAAACTGCAGGAGGCCGGGCAGGCGTTAACGCCGGTAGACGGAAAGCCTGATTATCAGGCTTTAGCTGACACGCTTAAGCGCGCCTTCAAACAACTGGATAAAACTTTCCTTGATGATTTGTAATTGCATCGGGAAAACGCATATAAAAGAAGGCGCATAATTCATGCGCCTTCTTTTTTCACGCCGTAAAAGTGCAACAGGAGTCAAAAATGGAAATGACCAATGCGCAGCGTCTGATTCTGTCGAATCAATACAAAATGATGACGATGCTCGATCCGGACAACGCTGAACGCTACCGCCGCCTGCAGACCATCATTGAGCGTGGATACGGGCTGCAGATGCGCGAGCTGGACCGCGAGTTTGGCCAGCTTACCGAAGAAACGTGTCGCACCATCATTGATATCATGGAGATGTATCACGCGCTGCATGTCTCCTGGACGAACCTGAAGGACGCCAGCGGGATTGACGAGCGTCGGGTCACCTTCCTCGGATTTGACGTGGCGACCGAGGCCCGCTACCTCGGCTATGTCCGCTTTATGGTTAACGTTGAAGGGCGCTACAGCCACTTTGACGCCGGGACTCACGGCTTTAACTCCCAGACCCCAATGTGGGAAAAATACCAGCGCATGCTGAGCACCTGGCACTCCTGCCCGCGCCAGTATCATTTAAGCAGTAACGAAATTAATCAAATTATCAACGCCTGATGGAGGTTCCCGTGCAGTGTAAAGGTTTCCTGTTTGATCTTGACGGGACATTGGTCGATTCGTTGCCGGTTGTGGAGCGTTCGTGGTGCAAATGGGCGGATCGATTCAGTATCCCTCATGATGAAGTGTTGAACTTTATTCATGGCAAACAGGCGATAACCTCATTACGTCATTTTCTTCCCGGCCGCAGCGAAGAAGAGATTCAGTCCGAGTTCGTCTGGCTGGAAAAGGTCGAAGCAGCGGATACGGATGGCGTAACGGCGCTGCCGGGAGCGGTGGCGCTGCTCAGGACGCTTGATGACGCGGGGATCCCTTGGGCGATCGTGACGTCAGGTTCGATTCCCGTCGCCCACGCCCGTCACCGCGTCGCGGGGCTGCCTGAGGCGAAGGTTTTCGTCACCGCCGAGCGCGTAAAGCACGGGAAACCCGCTCCGGATGCCTATCTGCTTGGGGCCGAGCTGTTAGGGCTGGCGCCGGGAGATTGCGCCGTGGTGGAGGATGCCCCTGCCGGGTTGCTCTCTGGGCTGAATGCCGGTTGTCGGACCATCGCGGTCAATGTGCCCGCCGATGCGCCGCGTCTTGATGAAGCTGATTTGGTGTTAACAACGCTTGAAAATCTGCTGGTTGAGCGCCTGCCTGACGGCAATGTGAATGTTAGCCTTAAAGATTAATCTCATGATTTAGCCCCGCGCCGGCGGGGCTTTTTTATGCCAAACTTCCAACTCCATCTTCTGACAAGGATAAGTTGTGAACGGTGAACTGATTTGGGTGTTATCTCTTCTTGCCGTAGCCGTCGTACTCTTTGCCACCGGAAAAGTGCGCATGGATGCTATCGCATTGCTGGTGATTGTCGCTTTTGTCCTTAGCGGCACCTTAACGCTCAGCGAGGCCTTCTCGGGATTTAGCGATCCCAACGTTATCCTTATCGCCGCGCTTTTCATTATTGGCGATGGGCTGGTGCGCACCGGGGTCGCCACCAAAATGGGCTCCTGGCTGGTGAAGGTTGCCGGTAACAGCGAAACCAAAATGCTGGTCTATTTAATGCTAACCGTTGCCGGACTAGGCGCTTTTATGAGCTCGACCGGCGTGGTGGCCATTTTTATTCCCGTGGTGCTCAGCGTGTCAATGCGCATGAACACGTCACCTTCGCGGTTGATGATGCCGCTCAGTTTTGCCGGACTTATTAGCGGAATGATGACTCTGGTGGCCACACCGCCCAATCTGGTCGTCAATAGCGAGCTGTTACGCGAAGGGCTGCAAGGATTCAGCTTTTTTAGCGTCACGCCGATAGGCCTGGTGGTGCTGGTCCTGGGCGTTTTCTATATGCTGGTGATGCGCTTTATGCTTAAGGGAGACGAAGGCGAACAGGTCCGCGATGGCCGTAAGCGAAGCACCTTCCGCGATCTTATCAAAGATTATCACCTCACAGGGCGCGCGCGCCGCCTGGCCATTCGGCCTGGCTCGCCGATGATTGGCCAGCGCCTGGACGACCTGAAACTGCGCGAGCGCTATGGGGCGAACGTCATCGGCGTTGAGCGCTGGCGGCGCTTCCGGCGGGTTATCGTTAACGTTAACGGCGTATCGGAGTTCCGCGCCCGCGACGTTTTGCTGATCGATATGTCGGCCTCCGATGTGGATTTACGTCAGTTCTGCGGCGAGCAAATGCTGGAGCCCATGGTGCTGCGCGGCGAATACTTTTCCGATCAGGCGCTGGACGTAGGGATGGCGGAAGTCTCCCTGATCCCGGATTCCGAACTGATTGGCAAGACGGTGCGCGAAATCGCCTTTCGTACCCGTTTCGATTTGAACATCGTGGGTCTGAAACGCGATGGCAAAGCTCTTGACGGCGCGGTCACCGATGAAGCTTTGCAGCTTGGCGATATCATGCTGGTGGTGGGGAACTGGCGGCAGATAGCGCTGCTGGCCAAGCGGGGTCGTGACTTTGTGGTGCTGAATATGCCCATTGAGGTTAATGACGCCTCGCCGGCGCACAGCCAGGCGCCGCACGCAATTTTCTGTCTGGTGTTGATGGTCGCACTGATGCTGACTGACGAAATTCCGAACCCCATAGCGGCGATCGTTGCCTGCCTGCTGATGGGGAAATTCCGCTGTATTAACGCCGAAAGCGCCTATAAAGCCATTCACTGGCCGAGCATTATTTTGATCGTCGGGATGATGCCTTTTGCTCTGGCGCTGCAGAAAACCGGCGGCGTGGATCTGGTGGTGCAGGGATTAATGGACGTGGCGGGAAGTAAAGGACCGTACCTGATGCTTGGCTGCCTGTTTGTGATGTGCGCGGCTATCGGCCTGTTTATATCCAATACGGCCACCGCGGTACTGATGGCGCCCATTGCGCTGGCCGCGGCAAAGTCGATGGGCGTTTCGCCTTATCCTTTTGCGATGGTGGTCGCCATGGCGGCCTCGGCGGCGTTTATGACGCCGGTATCGTCGCCGGTGAACACCCTGGTACTGGGGCCGGGTAAATACTCATTCAGCGATTTTGTCAAAATCGGCGTGCCGTTTACTATCCTGGTGATGGTGGTGTGCGTTCTGCTGATCCCGGTGCTGTTTCCGTTCTGATTCAGCAGCGTTCTTTCCCCGGTCAGGCTGCGGCTGGCCGGGGAGCGGTTATTTTATAAAGGCGAATCCTGGCTGATTTCATCAAGCGAAAGGTGGAAACTCGGCACGAAAACCTGCATAAAGTAGTCCATCTCTGCGCTGCGGCGCGATTCCAGCGTTTTCTCAAGGCGGCCTTTGGCCAGCAGAAATTCATTATTCCCCGCCGATAGCTCTTCCAGACACTTCAGGTAGGCGCAAAGCGCATCTGCCTGCTTGACAAGGAATTTTTCCTCGTCGCTGTAGTGCTGTTCGTCGATGAGCGGCTCAAAAATATCGCGCAGTTCATCAGGAACCATATCGACCAGTTTCTGCTGGGCGATTTTCTCGATGGCCTTGTATTCTTGCGCGATCTGCGAGTTGAAATATTTTACCGGCGTCGGCAGGTCGCCGGTCAGAACTTCCGAGGCATCGTGATACATCGCCAGCAGGGCAATGCGCTCGGCGTTAACCTGACCGCCAAATTTACGATTTTTGATCGCCGCCAGCGCATGGGCCACCATCGCGACCTGTAAGCTGTGTTCGGAGACGTTTTCGGTGCGCACATTACGCATCAGCGGCCAGCGGTTGATCAGTTTCAGGCGGGAGAGGTGGGCAAAGAAATGACTCTGACTCATAGGAACCCTTAATCAGTTACGACGTCGGGTGACATTGTGCGCAGGGATTGCCGCCGGATGCAAATCCCGGCGGCTGGACAGATGAAGTCAGAGCTGGTGGTAGCCGGAAAGGAAACGCCCGAAACGGGTAATCGCCATTTCAAGATCGTCTTCGCGCGGAAGGGTCACGATACGCACGTGATCCGGCCACGGCCAGTTAAAGGCGGTACCCTGAACCAGCAGGACTTTTTCCTGCAGCAGAAAATCGAGCACCATCTTCTGGTCATCGTGAATATTAAAGCGCTTAGCGTCGATTTTCGGGAACATATATAGCGCGCCTTTCGGCTTGGTGCACGATACGCCCGGAATGTCGTTAATCAGCTCCCAGGCGCGATTGCGCTGCTCATATAAGCGCCCGCCGGGAACAATAAATTCGCTGATGCTCTGATAGCCACCGAGAGCGGTTTGGATCGCATGCTGGGCCGGGACGTTGGCGCACAGGCGCATAGAGGCCAGCATCTCCAGACCTTCGATATAGCCTTTTGCGTGTTTCTTCGGCCCGTTAAGCACCATCCAGCCCTGGCGGAAGCCGGCAACGCGGTAGGTTTTTGACAGACCGTTGAAGGTGATCGTGAGGAGATCCGGGGCCAGCGGCGCAATAGAGTGGTGCTGCGCCTCATCGTAGAGGATTTTGTCGTAGATCTCATCGGCGAAAATAATCAGATTATGCTGGCGGGCGATCTCGACGATCTCCATCAGCAGCTCTTTTGAGTACACCGCGCCGGTTGGGTTATTCGGGTTGATAATCACGATGCCGCGGGTACGCGGGGTGATTTTCGCGCGGATATCGTCGAGGTCCGGGAACCAGTCGGACGACTCATCGCAGAGATAATGCACCGCTTTACCGCTGGAAAGCGAGACCGCGGCGGTCCAGAGCGGATAATCCGGCGCCGGAACCAGCATTTCATCGCCGCTATTCAGCAGCGCCTGCATGGCCTGAACGATAAGTTCGGAAACGCCGTTGCCGATATAAATATCTTCGACCGTCACATCACGCATGCCGCGAGCCTGGTAATGCTGCATGATGGCCTTACGTGCGGAATAGAGGCCCTTTGAATCGCTATAGCCCTGGGAAGTCGGGAGGTTGCGGATGACGTCAACGAGGATTTCGTCAGGCGCGTCAAAGCCAAACGGCGCTGGGTTGCCGATGTTCAGCTTCAGGACTTTGTTGCCTTCTTCTTCAAGGCGTTTCGCCTCTTTCAGAACCGGGCCGCGGATGTCGTAACAGACGTTATCTAACTTGCTGGATTTTTCGATGGGGGACATGAACCTTGACCTTTTAGCTGTTATCGCCACTCCCTGCCGTGGAAGTCAGCACGGAATAATGTACTCCGCATCCCCGCTGTTTTGAAGGGTTAACAGGAGAAGATTTTGCTATTCATGTTTTTTTGGTTTAATTGATTTCTCTGGTGGGTGGGTGTTTTGTTTATACAATAAACCTTTAATACTTTCATTGGTGGTCATATATTGCGTTATCTACTGATTCTGTAAACGTTTATCTGGCTTGTTGATTTAACGGAAATAAGTGCTTATTTTTTGCGCAAAAACCGCGTCGCTTTCATATGTACGTTTAATTCACAATACACAGAATGTTTTAACAACTTTGCCAGATATTTTTAATGAAAAGCATTTAATTGATAAATGAGTTTTATTTTATGCAAGGAATATTCTTAGATTTGTAATTTAATTAAAGCGCGGGTCAGCATTTAAAATTGCCTGAGATAATACTGATTAACGCTTATAAATATTGTGGTTTTCGGTTAGAATAACGTCGTTAATACCGATATAAGGCTATGCCAGGTAGCCTGTTTCTTTATTAATACATTGTTATTGCAGGTTTTTGTTATCTTCCTGACGCGATGGCAAAGTTTGTCGCTGGTGCGGATGCGGGCAATGGTCATTGACGGCTATTTTTTGCGTCTCATCACAAAAAAACAAAGCGCCGTAATTAAAAGCGCTCAGGCATACGAGCAAAATATTACTCTGAAATTCCGCGCATTTGCTGTGGATGAGTGCTTTCTAATGCAATAACGTTCGTCCAGTTGTTCATCCGTCTGCCCGTGGCGGGTCACGCGAAGCTTAAGGAATAGCCGGAAACCTGGAGCACAGCATCAACAAGGCAGGTCAGCATTAGCCGCCTGAATGTGAAGCAAATATGATAAATGAAAATCGTTCGATACTAAATTTAGACCTCGACCTCTTGAGAACCTTTGTTGCCGTCGCCGATCTCAATACATTTGCCGCTGCCGCCGTTGCGGTATGCCGGACTCAGTCAGCGGTAAGTCAGCAGATGCAGCGGCTGGAGCAGCTGGTCGGCAAAGAACTTTTTGCTCGCCAAGGACGCAATAAACTTCTGACCGAGCAGGGCATTCAGCTGTTGGGCTACGCGCGGAAAATTCTGCGTTTTAATGATGAAGCCTGCATGTCGCTCATGTTCGGTAGCCTGCAGGGAACGCTGACCGTTGGTGCGTCAGATGAGACAGCGGATACTATTTTACCGTGTTTATTAAATCGGATTGGCAGTTTTTATCCGCGGCTGACGCTTGAAATCAAAGTTCTCAATCATATTGATATCGTCGATCGGCTGAAGAAGGGAGCTATCGATCTTGCGCTGACCACCCGACCCACGAAGGGTTTTGACATGCTGACGCTACGCGCTTCGCCAACGTTGTGGTACTGCGCAGCGGACTACGTCCTCCCTCAGGGCGAGTCTGTCCCGCTTGTTCTGCTGGATGCCCCGGATCCGTTTCGGGAAGAGATCGTTGCGGTACTCAACGCCGCTCGCGTCCCCTGGCATCTTTCCCACGCGGCAACCTCAATGGCCGGGGTGAAGGCGGCGGTGAAGGCCGGGCTCGGGGTGACCGCGCAGCCGGTAGAGATGATGAGCCCTGAATTCCGCGTTCCGGGGCGGTGTGACGGCTTACCCGTGCTGCCGGATACCCACTATATGCTGAACTGCGATTCTCAGCAGGCAAGCGAACTGACGCAGGCTATTTTTCAGTCGCTGAGCGCGGAGTACCAGCCGTGGTCCACGCAACGTGTTTATACCCCCGAAGGGGGAGATAATTCCCTTATTTCCTGAGTGGGAAAAGCTAACAAACATCACAAAAACTGGTAACAAAATGTAAGTGTAAAAACGAACCCCCGACGTGTGAAATCGCCGCTGCGGTTCGTTTTTTTCAAATTTTATTGATTAATAGAATGTTTTGTTGATTTGTTTTGATGTAAATCAGTGAGTTAGATCTGCTCTTCCTCTCATTTCTCGACTTTTCTCTGCACTTTCAATACTTCCTGCTAATGTTAAAAAACCGGATAGTTTGTTGCCGTTTTCTTGGTTGAATTAACAAAAGCGTGTCACAGATCAAGAAAATACCCCTCTTTAGGGGGAGGAATCGTGGCTAAATCCTGTCAAAATAGGCGGGTAATTTTGATTTACGGCGGAAACGGACACGATTCAACAGCACTAAATCCGAAGAGTATGCAAGGTTATTCCGCATAAAAGGGCATTTAATGTTAATGAAAAAAATCCAATGTAAATTAATGTTGTGAAAACTTTTGTTAAAGTTGACAAAAGGTTAATGAAAGGAGTAAAAAGCCACCGCAACTGGCCTTCCACATCACCCAGGGACGCTTTTTTGCACGGCTATTTTTTTATTCCTCCCCGTGAAACGCTGTGGCGTTCATCTGCCAGTAAGAGCAGAGGGTTTTAGCGCTACACTTTTTTGGTTAAGCAATGCGTATGTCAACATCCACTGAAGTCATCGCTCATCATTGGGCATTCGCTATATTTCTCATCATCGCTATCGGCCTGTGCTGCCTGATGCTTATCGGCGGTTGGTACCTTGGCGGACGCGCGCGCGCGCGTAGCAAGAACACGCCGTTTGAATCCGGGATCGACTCCGTCGGTTCGGCTCGCTTACGTCTTTCTGCGAAGTTTTATCTGGTTGCCATGTTCTTCGTTATCTTCGACGTGGAAGCCCTGTATCTCTACGCATGGTCGACTTCTATCCGTGAAAGCGGCTGGGTCGGCTTTGTGGAAGCCGCAATTTTCATTTTAGTGCTACTGGCTGGTCTGGTTTACCTCGTTCGTATTGGCGCTCTGGACTGGACGCCTGCGCGCTCCCGTCGCACGCTGGTTAACCCGGAAACAGACAGTCCCACTAACCGTCATACGCAGTAAAAGCGAGGCAATAAGATGGATTATACGCTCACCCGCATCGATCCTAACGGTGAGAACGACCGTTACCCCCTGCAAAAACAGGAGATCGTAACCGACCCCCTGGAGCAAGAAGTCAACAAAAGCGTGTATATGGGGAAACTCGAACACGCTTTGCATGACATGGTGAACTGGGGCCGTAAGAACTCAATCTGGCCTTACAACTTTGGCCTTTCTTGCTGCTACGTGGAAATGGTGACGTCATTCACTGCGGTGCATGACGTTGCGCGTTTTGGTGCAGAAGTATTGCGTGCCTCCCCGCGTCAGGCTGACCTGATGGTGGTCGCGGGCACCTGCTTTACCAAAATGGCGCCGGTCATTCAGCGTCTTTATGACCAGATGCTGGAGCCGAAGTGGGTTATCTCGATGGGCGCATGCGCCAACTCCGGCGGTATGTACGATATTTACTCTGTCGTGCAGGGCGTGGATAAGTTTATTCCGGTTGATGTTTACATCCCGGGCTGTCCGCCGCGTCCGGAAGCGTATATGCAGGCGCTGATGCTGCTGCAGGAATCCATTGGTAAAGAACGTCGTCCGCTCTCTTGGGTGGTAGGCGATCAGGGCGTTTATCGCGCCAATATGCAGTCGGAACGCGAGCGTAAACGCGGCGAACGTATTGCAGTGACCAATCTGCGGACTCCGGACGAGATTTAACTTGCGCCTGCGGGCGGGATGAAAACTTCGCAAATCAATCTACTACAGCGCGAAGTCTCGCCGGCAGTCACCACGGACCTTTTGCAATGGTGAACAATATGACCGATTTAACCGCGCATGACGCCGCACCAGCCTGGCAAACCCGCGATCACCTTGATGACCCGGTGATCGGCGAACTGCGCAACCGTTTTGGGCCGGATGCCTTTACCGTTCAGCCAACCCGCACCGGCGTTCCGGTGGTTTGGGTGAAGCGTGAACAGCTGCTTGAGGTGGGTGATTTCCTGAAGAAGTTGCCGAAGCCTTACGTGATGCTGTTTGACCTGCACGGCATGGACGAACGTCTGCGCACGCACCGCGACGGTTTACCTGCCGCGGATTTTTCCGTTTTCTATCACCTGATTTCAATCGACCGCAATCGCGACATCATGCTCAAGGTCGCATTGTCTGAAAACGATCTGCATCTGCCGACCTTCACCAAACTGTTCCCGAACGCCAACTGGTATGAGCGTGAAACCTGGGAGATGTTTGGCGTGACCTTCGATGGTCACCCGAATCTGCGCCGCATCATGATGCCGCCGACCTGGGAAGGCCACCCGCTGCGTAAAGACTACCCGGCGCGCGCAACCGAATTTGACCCGTTTGAGCTGACCAAAGCCAAACAGGATCTGGAAATGGAAGCGCTGACCTTCAAACCGGAAGAGTGGGGCATGAAGCGCGGGACCGAAAACGAGGACTTTATGTTCCTTAACCTCGGCCCTAACCACCCCTCCGCGCACGGTGCGTTCCGTATTATTTTGCAGCTTGATGGCGAAGAGATCATCGACTGCGTTCCTGATATCGGCTACCACCACCGCGGCGCTGAGAAGATGGGCGAGCGCCAGTCCTGGCACAGCTACATTCCGTATACCGACCGTATTGAGTACCTCGGCGGCTGCGTTAATGAGATGCCGTACGTGCTGGCGGTGGAGAAACTGGCGGGAATAACCGTGCCGGATCGCGTCAACGTCATCCGCGTAATGCTCTCCGAGCTGTTCCGTATCAACAGCCATCTGCTGTACATCTCCACCTTTATCCAGGACGTCGGGGCGATGACGCCGGTGTTCTTTGCCTTTACCGACCGCCAAAAGATCTACGATCTGGTGGAAGCAATTACCGGCTTCCGTATGCACCCGGCCTGGTTCCGTATCGGCGGCGTCGCGCACGACCTGCCCCGCGGTTGGGATCGCCTGCTGCGTGAATTCCTCGAGTGGATGCCGAAGCGTCTGGATTCCTATGAAAAGGCCGCGCTGCGCAACACCATCCTGATCGGTCGTTCGAAAGGGGTTGCCGCCTACAACGCCAAAGAAGCGCTGGAGTGGGGCACCACCGGCGCGGGCCTGCGCGCGACCGGCATCGGCTTCGACGTACGTAAATGGCGTCCTTATTCTGGCTATGAAAACTTCGACTTTGAAATCCCGACCGGCGGTGGCGTCTCCGACTGCTACACCCGCGTGATGCTGAAAGTGGAAGAGCTGCGCCAGAGCCTGCGCATTCTTCAGCAGTGCCTCGATAACATGCCGGAAGGCCCGTTCAAGGCGGATCACCCGCTGACGACGCCGCCGCCGAAAGAGCGCACGCTGCAGCATATCGAAACCCTGATTACGCACTTCCTGCAGGTTTCCTGGGGGCCGGTCATGCCGGCGCAAGAATCCTTCCAGATGATTGAAGCGACCAAGGGTATTAACAGTTACTACCTGACCAGCGACGGCAGCACTATGAGCTACCGTACCCGCGTGCGCACGCCAAGCTTCGCGCACCTGCAGCAGATCCCGGCCGCTATTCGCGGCAGTCTGGTCTCCGACCTGATTGTCTATCTGGGTAGTATCGATTTTGTTATGTCAGACGTGGACCGCTAATTATGCACGAGAATCAACAACCACAAACCGAGGCTTTTGAGCTGAGTGCGGCAGAGCGTGAGGCGATTGAGCACGAAAAGCACCACTACGAAGACCCGCGTGCGGCGTCCATTGAAGCGCTGAAAATCGTTCAGAAGCAGCGCGGTTGGGTGCCGGACGGCGCAATCTACGCTATCGCCGATGTGCTGGGGATCCCGGCCAGCGACGTAGAAGGCGTGGCGACCTTCTACAGCCAGATTTTCCGCCAGCCGGTGGGTCGTCACGTGATTCGCTACTGCGACAGCGTGGTGTGCCATATCACCGGGTTCCAGGGCATTCAGTCGGCGATCGAGAAGAAGCTGGATATCAAACCGGGTCAAACCACCTTTGATGGCCGTTTCACTCTGCTGCCGACCTGCTGCCTGGGCAACTGCGACAAGGGGCCGACCATGATGATTGATGAGGACACTCACAGTTATCTGACGCCGGAAGCGATTCCTGACCTCCTGGAGCGGTATAAATGAAAACCATTATTCGTACTGCCGAAACCCATCCGTTAACCTGGCGTCTGCGCGACGACAAACAGCCGGTATGGCTGGATGAATACCAGAGTAAAAACGGCTACGCCGGGGCGCGTAAAGCGCTCTCCGGCATGGCGCCGGATGAAATCGTCACTGCGGTAAAAGACGCCGGCCTGAAAGGGCGCGGCGGCGCGGGCTTTTCCACCGGTCTGAAGTGGAGCCTGATGCCGAAAGACGAGTCCATGAACATCCGTTACCTGCTGTGTAACGCCGATGAAATGGAGCCGGGCACCTATAAAGACCGCCTGCTGATGGAACAGCTGCCGCACCTGCTGGTGGAAGGCATGCTGATCTCCGCGTTCGCGCTGAAAGCCTACCGCGGCTATATCTTCCTGCGCGGCGAATATATCGAAGCGGCACAGCACCTGCGCCGGGCAATCGCCGAAGCGACCGAAGCGGGCCTGTTGGGGAAAAATATCCTTGGCACCGGTTTTGACTTCGAACTGTTTGTGCACACTGGGGCAGGGCGCTATATCTGCGGCGAAGAAACCGCGCTGATTAACTCCCTCGAAGGCCGCCGCGCCAATCCACGTTCGAAGCCGCCGTTCCCGGCCAGCTCCGGCGTATGGGGGAAACCGACCTGCGTGAACAACGTTGAAACCCTGTGCAACGTTCCGGCGATTCTGGCCAACGGCGTCGAGTGGTATCAGAACATTTCTACCAGTAAAGACGCCGGCACCAAGCTGATGGGCTTCTCTGGACGGGTGAAGAACCCGGGCGTCTGGGAACTGCCGTTCGGCACCACCGCGCGCGAGATCCTCGAAGATTACGCGGGCGGCATGCGCGATGGTCTGAAGTTTAAAGCCTGGCAGCCGGGCGGCGCGGGCACCGACTTCCTGACCGAAGCGCACCTCGATTTGCCGATGGAGTTCGAAAGCATTGGTAAAGCGGGTAGCCGTTTGGGTACCGCGCTGGCGATGGCCGTCGACCACGAGATCGGCATGGTTCCGCTGGTGCGCAACCTCGAAGAATTTTTTGCCCGCGAATCCTGCGGCTGGTGTACGCCCTGCCGCGACGGCCTGCCGTGGAGCGTGAAGATCCTGCGCGCCCTGGAGCGCGGCGAAGGCCAGCCGGGGGATATCGAGACGCTTGAGCAACTGTGTCGATTCCTCGGTCCGGGTAAAACCTTCTGCGCGCACGCGCCGGGCGCGGTTGAACCGCTGCAGAGCGCGATCAAATATTTCCGCGAAGAATTCGAGGCTGGCATTAAGCAGCAGTTCAGCAATACCCATGCAATTAACGGTATTCAGCCGAACCTGCTTAAGACGCGCTGGTAATCTAAAGGTTTTTTATTTTTGGAAGCACGCAAATGGCTACGATTCATGTAGACGGCAAAGAATACGAGGTCAACGGAGCGGACAACCTGCTAGAAGCTTGTCTCTCTCTGGGCCTTGATATTCCATACTTTTGCTGGCATCCGGCGCTAGGGAGCGTCGGTGCTTGCCGCCAGTGTGCGGTGAAGCAATATCAGAACGCGGAAGACACGCGTGGCCGCCTGGTGATGTCCTGTATGACTCCGGCATCCGACGGCACTTTTATTTCCATCGACGACGCAGAAGCGAAGCAGTTCCGCGAAAGCGTAGTTGAGTGGCTGATGACCAACCACCCGCATGACTGTCCGGTGTGCGAAGAGGGCGGCAACTGTCACTTGCAGGATATGACCGTGATGACCGGTCATAGCTTCCGTCGCTACCGCTTTACCAAGCGTACCCACCGCAACCAGGATCTGGGGCCGTTCATCTCGCACGAAATGAACCGCTGCATCGCCTGCTACCGCTGCGTCCGCTACTACAAAGATTATGCCGACGGCACCGACCTTGGCGTTTACGGCGCGCACGACAACGTCTACTTTGGGCGCCCGGAAGACGGCACGCTGGAAAGCGAGTTCTCCGGCAACCTGGTGGAAGTCTGTCCGACCGGCGTGTTTACCGATAAAACGCACTCCGAGCGCTATAACCGTAAATGGGACATGCAGTTTGCGCCAAGCATCTGTCAGCAGTGTTCCATCGGCTGTAACATCAGCCCCGGCGAACGCTATGGCGAACTGCGTCGTATCGAAAACCGCTATAACGGTACCGTTAACCGCTACTTCCTCTGCGACCGCGGTCGTTTCGGCTACGGCTATGTGAATCTCAAAGACCGTCCGCGTCAGCCGGTTCAACGCCGCGGTGACGATCTGATTACCCTTAACGCCGAGCAGGCGATGCAGGGGGCGGCGGATATTCTGCGCCAGTCGAAGAAAGTGATCGGTATCGGCTCCCCGCGCGCCAGCCTCGAAAGCAACTTCGCGCTGCGCGAACTGGTCGGCGTCGGGAACTTCTATACCGGCATCGCGAAGGGCGAACAAGAGCGCCTGCAGATGATGCTGAAAGTGCTGCGCGAAGGCGGTATCCATACCCCGGCGCTGCGCGAAATCGAATCCTACGATGCGGTGCTGATCCTCGGCGAAGACATCACCCAGACCGGCGCGCGTATCGCGCTGGCGGTGCGTCAGGCGGTGAAAGGCAAAGCGCGCGAAATGGCGGCGGCGCAGAAAGTCGCCGACTGGCAGATCGCCGCGATCCTTAACATCGGCCAGCGCGCGAAGCATCCGCTGTTTGTCACCAATATTGATGACACCCGCCTCGATGACATCGCCGCATGGACCTACCGCGCGCCGGTGGAAGATCAGGCGCGCCTCGGCTTTGCCATCGCCCATGCGCTGGATGAAAGCGCCCCGGCGGTCGAAGGGCTGAGCGGCGAGCTGAAAGGCAAAATCGACGTGATCGTTCAGGCGTTAGCCGGAGCGAAAAAACCGCTGATTGTCTCCGGAACCAACGCCGGCAGCATTGAAGTGATTCAGGCGGCGGCCAACGTGGCGAAAGCCCTGAAAGGCCGCGGCGCCGATGTCGGCGTGACGATGGTCGCCCGCGCGGTCAACAGCGTTGGCCTCGGCATGATCGGCGGCGGCTCGCTTGAAGAGGCGCTGAGCGAACTGGAAACCGGCGCAGCCGATGCGGTTATCGTGCTGGAAAACGACCTGCACCGCCACGCTTCAGCCGCCCGCGTTGATGCGGCGCTGGCGAAAGCGCCGCTGGTGATGGTGGTTGACCATCAGCGTACGGCGATTATGGAAAAAGCGCATCTGGTGCTCTCCGCGGCAAGCTTTGCGGAAAGCGACGGTACCGTGGTCAACAACGAAGGTCGCGCCCAGCGCTTCTTCCAGGTTTACGACCCGGCCTACTACGACGCGAAAACCGTAATGCTGGAGAGCTGGCGCTGGCTGCACTCATTGCACAGCACCGTGAACAATCGTCAGGTTGACTGGACCCAGCTGGACCACGTGATTGACGCTGCCGTTGCCGCACTGCCGCAGCTGGCCGGTATCAAAGACGCCGCGCCGGATGCGACCTTCCGCATTCGCGGCCAGAAGCTGGCCCGTGAACCGCACCGCTACAGCGGTCGTACGGCGATGCGCGCCAACATCAGCGTGCATGAACCGCGTCAGCCGCAGGATAAAGACACCATGTTCGCCTTCTCCATGGAAGGGAACAACCAGCCGTCCGCGCCGCGCTCGCAAATTCCGTTTGCCTGGGCTCCGGGCTGGAACTCCCCGCAGGCGTGGAACAAGTTCCAGGATGAAGTGGGCGGTAAACTGCGCCACGGCGATCCGGGCGTGCGTCTGTTTGAAGCTTCCGCTAGCGGTCTTGAGTACTTTACCGCAGTACCGGCAAGCTTCCAGGCAGAGGACGGGAAATGGCGTATCGCGCCTTACTATCACCTGTTCGGCAGCGACGAGCTGTCGCAGCGTTCTCCGGTATTCCAGAGCCGCATGCCGCAGCCGTACGTTAAGCTGAACCCGGCAGATGCCGCGAAGCTTGGGGTGAACGAAGGCGCAATGGTCTCTTTGCGCGTTGATGGCCAGGCGCTTAGCCTGCCGCTGGTGATTTCGGCGGGGCTGACGGCAGGGCAGGTTGGCTTACCGATGGGCATGCCAGGGATTGCGCCGGTACTGACCGGAGCGCGTATTGATACTCTGCAGGAGGCGAAAGCATGAGTTGGTTAACTCCCGATCTCATCGACATTCTGTTAAGCATCCTTAAAGCGGTGGTGATTCTGCTGGTCGTGGTGACCTGCGGCGCGTTTATGAGCTTCGGCGAACGTCGTCTGCTGGGCCTGTTCCAGAACCGTTATGGACCTAACCGCGTGGGCTGGGGCGGTTCGCTGCAGCTCGTCGCCGACATGATCAAAATGTTCTTTAAAGAGGACTGGGTTCCGCGCTTCTCGGATCGCGTGATCTTTACCCTGGCGCCGGTTATCGCCTTTACTTCGCTGCTGCTGGCCTTCGCCATTGTGCCGGTCAGCCCGACGTGGGTAGTGGCCGATTTAAACATCGGGATTCTGTTCTTTCTGATGATGGCAGGCCTGGCGGTCTATGCGGTGCTGTTCGCCGGTTGGTCGAGCAACAACAAATACTCGCTGCTTGGCGCGATGCGTGCTTCCGCCCAGACCCTGAGCTACGAAGTGTTCCTCGGGCTTTCCCTGATGGGCGTAGTGGCGCAGGCCGGTTCGTTCAACATGACCGATATCGTCAACAACCAGGCGCATCTGTGGAACGTCATCCCGCAGTTCTTTGGTTTCGTGACCTTTGCGATTGCGGGCGTGGCGGTATGTCACCGTCACCCGTTTGACCAACCGGAAGCGGAGCAGGAGCTGGCCGACGGTTACCACATCGAATATTCCGGCATGAAGTTCGGTCTGTTCTTCGTCGGTGAATATATCGGCATTGTTACCGTATCGGCGCTGATCGTGACGCTGTTCTTCGGTGGCTGGAATGGCCCATGGTTACCTCCTTTCATCTGGTTCGCGCTGAAAACCGCGTTCTTTATGATGATGTTCATTTTGATCCGCGCATCATTACCGCGTCCGCGCTATGACCAGGTAATGTCCTTTGGCTGGAAGGTATGCCTGCCGTTAACGCTGATCAACCTGTTGGTAACGGCGGCTGTCATTCTCTGGCAGGCGCAATAAGGGGTGAATTGACCATGACCTTAAAAGAATTATTGGTAGGGTTTGGCACCCAGGTCCGCAGTATCTGCATGATCGGGATGCACGCCTTTGCCAAACGAGAAACTCGGATGTACCCGGAAGAGCCGGTATATCTGCCGCCGCGCTACCGTGGCCGTATCGTGCTGACGCGCGATCCGGACGGCGAAGAGCGCTGCGTTGCCTGTAACCTGTGTGCGGTAGCCTGTCCGGTAGGCTGTATCTCTCTGCAAAAAGCGGAGACCAAAGACGGCCGCTGGTACCCGGAGTTTTTCCGCATCAACTTTTCACGCTGTATTTTCTGCGGCCTGTGCGAAGAAGCGTGCCCGACCACGGCGATTCAGTTGACCCCGGACTTTGAGCTGGGCGAATACAAACGTCAGGATCTGGTGTACGAAAAAGAGGATCTGCTGATTTCCGGTCCGGGTAAATACCCGGAATATAACTTCTACCGGATGGCGGGTATGGCAATCGACGGCAAAGATAAGGGCGAAGCAGAGAACGAAGCCAAGCCTATCGACGTCAAGAGCCTGTTACCGTAAGGAGAGGGCAATGGAATTCGCTTTTTATATCTGTGGCCTGATAGCCATCCTCGCAACCCTGCGGGTGATCACCCACACAAATCCGGTGCACGCGCTGCTGTACCTGATCATTTCGCTGTTGGCGATTGCCGGGGTGTTCTTCTCGCTGGGGGCTTACTTCGCCGGCGCGCTGGAAATTATCGTTTATGCGGGCGCCATTATGGTGCTGTTCGTGTTCGTGGTGATGATGCTCAACCTGGGCGGCAGCGAAATCGAACAGGAACGTCAGTGGCTGAAACCCGGGATCTGGATTGGTCCGGCCATTCTTTCCGCGGTGCTGCTGGTGGTGATCGTTTACGCCATTCTCGGCGTTAACGATCAGGGTATCGACGGCGCGGCGATTAACGCCAAAGAGGTGGGTATCGCGCTGTTTGGGCCGTACGTTCTGGCGGTGGAGCTGGCCTCCATGCTGCTGCTCGCGGGTCTGGTTGTCGCCTTCCATATCGGTCGCGAAGAACGCGCCGGGGAAGTGCTGAGCAATCGTCCGAACGACAGCGATAAAAGAAAAACGGAGGAACACGCATGATCCCCTTAACACATGGACTGATCCTCGCCTCTGTCCTGTTTGTCCTCGGCCTGACGGGGCTGGTTATCCGCCGCAATCTGCTGTTTATGCTGATTAGCCTGGAGATCATGATCAATGCCGCCGCGCTGGCTTTCGTGGTTGCAGGGAGCTACTGGGGCCAGACCGATGGCCAGATAATGTATATCCTCGCCATCACCCTCGCCGCCGCGGAAGCGAGTATCGGCCTGGCGCTGCTGCTGCAGCTCCATCGTCGTCGCCAGAACCTGAACATCGATTCAGTAAGTGAGTTGCGCGGATGAACATGCTTGCCTTAACCATTCTTTTGCCATTGATTGGCTTTGTTTTGCTGGCCTTCTCCCGCGGCCGCTGGTCGGAAAATCTATCCGCCACCGTGGGGGTGGGCTCGGTAGGCCTGGCGGCGCTGGTGACGGCGTTTGTCGGCGTCGACTTCTTTGCCAACGGCAAACAGGCGCTCAGCGTTCCGCTGTGGACCTGGATGTCGGTCGGCGACTTCAACATCGGCTTCAACCTGGTGCTGGACGGCCTCTCTCTGACCATGCTCTCCGTGGTCACCGGCGTCGGTTTCCTGATCCACATGTTCGCCTCCTGGTATATGCGCGGTGAAGAGGGCTACTCCCGCTTCTTCGCCTATACCAACCTGTTTATCGCCAGCATGGTCGTTCTGGTGCTCGCGGATAACCTGCTGCTGATGTACCTCGGCTGGGAAGGCGTGGGCCTGTGCTCCTATCTGCTGATCGGCTTCTACTACACCGATCCGAAGAACGGCGCGGCGGCGATGAAAGCGTTTGTGGTGACCCGCGTCGGCGATGTGTTCCTGGCGTTCGCGCTGTTCATTCTCTACAACGAACTGGGCACCCTGAACTTCCGCGAAATGGTCGAACTGGCGCCTGCGCACTTTGAGGCCGGCAACAACATGCTGATGTGGGCTACCCTGATGCTGCTGGGCGGCGCGGTGGGTAAATCCGCGCAGCTGCCGTTGCAGACCTGGCTTGCGGACGCGATGGCGGGCCCAACGCCGGTTTCCGCGCTAATCCACGCCGCGACCATGGTCACCGCCGGTGTCTATCTGATTGCGCGCACGCATGGCCTGTTCCTGATGACCCCGGAAGTCCTGCATCTGGTGGGGATCGTCGGGGCGGTAACGCTGGTGCTGGCAGGCTTCGCCGCGCTGGTGCAGACCGATATCAAACGCGTGCTCGCTTACTCCACCATGAGCCAGATTGGCTATATGTTCCTCGCGCTCGGCGTGCAGGCGTGGGATGCGGCGATTTTCCATCTGATGACCCATGCGTTCTTTAAAGCGTTGCTGTTCCTGGCGTCCGGCTCGGTGATCCTTGCCTGCCACCACGAACAGAACATCTTCAAGATGGGCGGCCTGCGCAAATCAATTCCGCTGGTATACGTCTGCTTCCTGGTCGGGGGCGCGGCGCTGTCCGCGCTGCCGCTGGTGACTGCTGGCTTCTTCAGTAAGGATGAGATTCTGGCGGGCGCGATGGCGAACGGTCATCTTAATCTGATGGTCGCCGGTCTGGTCGGGGCGTTTATGACCTCCCTGTACACCTTCCGTATGATTTTCATCGTGTTCCACGGTAAAGAACAAATTCACGCTCACGCAGGGAAGGGGATTACCCATCATCTGCCGCTGATTGTGCTGCTGGTGCTCTCGACCTTCGTTGGCGCGCTGATTGTGCCGCCGCTGGAAGGCGTGCTGCCGCAGACCACCGAGCTTGAACACGGACGCGTCATGACGCTGGAAATCGCCTCCGGGGTGATTGCCATCGCGGGCATTCTGATTGCCGCCTGGCTGTGGCTGGGTAAACGCACGCTGGTGACGTCGATTGCCAACAGCGCGCCGGGTCGTCTGCTCGGTACCTGGTGGTACAACGCCTGGGGCTTTGACTGGCTGTATGACAAAGTATTCGTCAAGCCGTTCCTCGGCGTGGCGTGGCTGCTGAAGAGCGATCCGCTGAATGCGCTGATGAACATTCCGGCAATCCTTTCCCGCTTCGCAGGCAAAGGCCTGGTGGTGAGCGAGAACGGCTATCTGCGCTGGTATGTGGCTTCAATGGGCATCGGCGCGGTCGTGGTGCTGGCGCTGCTGATGGTATTGCGTTGAGTTTGCGGAGGGCGGGCGTTGTCGGGTAGCGCTTACCCGTAGGCCCGGCGGGCAGAGCGCCGCCGGGCAACAAAACCCGCAATTCGAAGTGAATTTTCTGTGAGAATTCGTTGAAAATCGGTCCTGAACGGGACTTTAACAAGGAATAAAGATCGCCATGTTATTACCCTGGCTAATATTAATTCCCTTTATCGGCGGCTTCCTGTGCTGGCAGACTGAACGCTTTGGCGTGAAGATGCCGCGCTGGATCGCGCTGATCACTATGGGATTGACGTTTCTGCTTGGCCTGCAGTTGTGGATGCAGGGCGGCTATTCTCTCACGCAATCAACCGGTATTCCGCAGTGGCAGTCGGAATTCGTGATGCCGTGGATCCCGCGATTCGGTATCAGCATCCATCTGGCTATCGACGGCCTGTCGCTGCTAATGGTGGTGCTGACCGGGCTGCTCGGCGTGCTGGCGGTGCTCTGTTCATGGCGCGAAATCGAGAAATATCAGGGCTTTTTCCATCTTAACCTGATGTGGATCCTCGGCGGCGTGATCGGCGTATTCCTGGCTATCGACCTGTTCCTGTTCTTCTTCTTCTGGGAAATGATGCTGGTGCCGATGTACTTCCTGATCGCGCTGTGGGGCCATAAAGCCTCCGACGGTAAAACGCGTATCACGGCGGCAACCAAGTTCTTCATTTATACCCAGGCGAGCGGGCTGGTGATGCTGATTGCCATCCTGGCGCTGGCGTTTGTCCACTTCAACGCTACCGGCGTGTGGACCTTCAACTATGAAGAACTGCTGAAAACCCCAATGTCCCACGGCGTGGAATACATGCTAATGCTGGGCTTCTTTATCGCTTTCGCGGTAAAAATGCCGGTGGTTCCGCTGCACGGCTGGCTGCCGGACGCGCACTCTCAGGCGCCGACCGCCGGTTCCGTTGACCTCGCGGGGATTCTGTTGAAAACCGCGGCCTACGGCCTGCTGCGCTTTGCGCTGCCGCTGTTCCCGAACGCTTCCGCCGAATTTGCCCCTATCGCCATGTGGCTGGGCGTCATCGGTATTTTCTACGGCGCGTGGATGGCCTTCAGCCAGTACGATATCAAGCGTCTGATTGCTTACACCTCCGTTTCCCACATGGGCTTTGTGCTGATTGCTATCTATACCGGCAGCCAGCTGGCTTACCAGGGCGCGGTGATTCAGATGATTGCCCACGGCCTGTCCGCTGCCGGCCTGTTTATCCTTTGCGGCCAGCTGTACGAGCGCCTGCATACGCGCGATATGCGTCAGATGGGCGGTCTGTGGAGCAAAATCAAGTGGCTGCCGGCGCTGTCGATGTTCTTTGCGGTCGCGACCCTCGGGATGCCGGGTACCGGTAACTTCGTCGGCGAATTTATGATTCTGTTCGGCAGCTATAAAACCGTACCGGTGATTACGATTATTTCTACCTTCGGTCTGGTGTTCGCTTCCGTGTACTCGCTGTCGATGCTGCATCGCGCGTACTTTGGTAAAGCAAAAAGCGAAATCGCCGCGAAAGCATTGCCGGGAATGTCCCTGCGTGAACTGTCGATCATCCTGCTGCTGGTTGTTCTGCTGGTGCTGCTGGGCTTCTTCCCACAGCCGATTCTGGACACCTCGCACTCTGCGATGAGCAACATTCAGCAGTGGTTTGTTAATTCTGTTTCTACTACAAGGCCGTAATTCGCCATGACAATAACTCCACAACAACTGATCGCACTGCTACCGCTGCTGATCGTCGGCTTGACGGTGGTGGTTGTGATGCTCTCCATTGCGTGGCGACGCAATCATTTCCTCAATGCCACGCTGTCGGTTCTCGGCCTGAACGCCGCGTTGATATCACTCTGGTTCGTGGGTCAGAACGGAGCGATGGACGTCACGCCGATGATTCGCGTAGACGGCTATTCGATGCTCTACACCGGGCTGGTGCTGCTGGCGAGCCTCGCCACCTGTACTTTCGCCTACCCATGGCTTGAGGGTTACAAGGACAATAAAGAAGAGTTCTATCTGCTGGTGCTGATCGCCGCGCTGGGCGGCATTCTGCTGGCGGGCGCTAACCATCTGGCGGCGCTGTTCCTCGGTATCGAACTGATTTCGCTGCCGCTGTTCGGCCTGGTCGGCTACGCCTTCCGCCAGAAACGCTCGCTGGAAGCCAGCATCAAGTACACGATTCTGTCCGCCGTTGCCTCTTCGTTCCTGCTGTTCGGTATGGCGCTGGTATATGCCAATTCCGGCAACCTTTCGTTCCTGGCGCTCGGTAAGAGCCTGACGGATGGCATGCTGCACGAGCCGCTGCTGCTGGCCGGTCTCGGTTTGATGATTGTCGGCCTCGGCTTTAAGCTGTCGCTGGTGCCGTTCCACCTGTGGACGCCGGACGTTTACCAGGGGGCGCCTGCGCCGGTCTCCACCTTCCTGGCGACCGCCAGTAAGATCGCCATCTTCGGCGTGGTGATGCGTCTGTTCCTCTATATGCCGGTTGGCGGCAGTGAGGCGGTACGCGTGGTGCTGGGTCTTATCGCCTTTGCGTCGATTATCTTCGGTAACCTGATGGCGCTGAGCCAGACCAATATCAAACGTCTGCTCGGCTACTCATCCATTTCTCATCTTGGCTACCTGCTGGTGGCGCTGATTGCCCTGCAGAGCGGCGAGATGTCGATGGAAGCGGTGGGGGTTTACCTGGCGGGTTACCTGTTCAGCAGCCTCGGCGCGTTCGGCGTGGTGAGCCTGATGTCCAGCCCGTACCGCGGCCCTGATGCCGATTCGCTCTACTCCTACCGAGGCCTGTTCTGGCATCGTCCGATTCTGTCGGCGGTGATGACGGTGATGATGCTGTCTCTTGCCGGTATCCCAATGACGCTGGGCTTTATCGGTAAGTTTTACGTGCTGGCGGTAGGCGTGCACGCGCACCTGTGGTGGCTGGTCGGGGCGGTAGTGCTGGGTTCAGCGATTGGCCTCTACTACTATCTGCGCGTGGCGGTGAGCCTCTATCTGAGCGCGCCAGAGAAACTGAATCGCGATGCGCCGTCTAACTGGCAGTACAGCGCCGGGGGCATCGTGGTGCTGATCTCCGCGCTGCTGGTGCTGGTACTGGGCGTATGGCCGCAGCCGTTAATCAGCATCGTACAGTTGGCTACGCCGCTGATGTAATCATATCCGTCGTGGGTAAAAAGGATCGCTTCGGCGGTCCTTTTTTTATCTACGCGAAAGCGGTGGGACCTTTGCTTTAATATTTTTTGTAATATTCATGCTTTTTATCATATTAATCTCACTTTACATTTCCACTCATCCTCTTATTTTCCGTACTATTATTACTACGCACACTGTTGTGTTTTGTAGATGGAGAAAGTGAATGAAAACAAGGCGTAAGCATTTGACCATCGGGGAGGTTCAGCGTTTGGTTGAAGCGGCCAGGCGGGGGGCAAATCCGGAACGCGATGTCTGTTTACTGTGGATGTGTTTTAATCATGGGTGTCGGGTGAGCGAAATTCGTCACTGGAAACTCTCTGATATCGATATTCAAAGCGGGGTCATTTATATTCGTCGGCTGAAAAATGGCTTTTCAACCACGCATCCTATTTATAAACAAGAGGTAAAGGTACTCAACGAGTGGCTGCGCGTGCGTAATAATTACCCCGGGAATAATTCTGGTTGGCTCTTTTTATCACGTAATGGCCAGCCTTTATCCCGCCAGAGAATATATCAAATGATGAAAAATCTGAGCCTTGTTGCCCAGTTGGAAATTAATGCGCATCCGCATATGCTGCGCCACGCGTGTGGTTTCGCGCTGGCGAATAACGGTGTGGATACGCGATTAATTCAGGATTTTCTTGGGCACCGGAATATTCAGCATACGGTTATTTATACGGCAAGTAATGATGCAAGATTTAGAGAGGTTTGGTAAATGAAATAGTCATTTTGTATCAAACTGACTCCTATGCTATCCACAGGTGGTAACAATGTCAATTTATGATTAACAATGTTTTTTGTTATTATTTTCATGTGGTTACATTAAATATAGGCGTCATTTATTTTTCGGTTTTTTTAATTAGCTTCACGTATGGTTTGTACCTCTTCCCACTCTTTAGTTTTTTATCGTGTTTATTAGGCTTTTCCCTGGTAAATACGAAATAAAAAATGCCCTCCCTGGCAATATATATTTCAATTAATTGAAGTGGTCAAATTGATACAAAATGACCACTTCAGAATATTATATCCATTTCATGGGTCAATGTTTTGTTGTGTTATTAATATCAAACGTAAATAAAAGGATGCGCACGGTATTGCGCTTTTAAGTTAATGCATTGACTGCATTGAAAAGGACAAATCATGAAAAAAACATTACTTGCTGCTGTTGTTGCCGCCTGCGCGACGATCTCTGGTGCTGCGCTGGCAGATGACGGTCAGGTGAAGTTTATTGGCGACATCATTGATGCTGGTTGCGACGTGGTCAACGACCTGTCTAACCCGCTGGAAGTCCAAATGGGACAGATCGCCAAGACGGCGTTTACCGGTACCGGTTCTACTGCGGCTGAGCAAGGTTTTGATATCCAACTGAAAAACTGCCCGACTACGGTTACTAAAGCATCGGTACTGTTCTCCGGCACTAACGTCGGCGGCGACAATAGCAAACTGCAGCTGACCGCAGAACCTAATGTCGCTACAGGCGTGGCTCTGCAGCTGGTTTATGGCAGCACTAACAGTACCCTGCCGCTGTTCACCCGTTCTACCAGCCTGACCATCCCATCTACCGGTGATATCGATCTGCCGTTCCGCGTTCGTTATATCCAGACCGACACAACTGTTGTTGCTGGTAAAGCTAACGGTAGCGCTAACTTCACTATCAGCTACAACTGATCCTCCGTCTATTAGACCGTGCTAGCGAGCCGAAATCGGCTCGCTTTTCCAGGGAGCTGGAGATGAAACGATACCTGAAAGTGTTGATGGCTGGATGGCTGTTGGTGGGCGCTACGGCACATGCGGGCGTCGTGACCGGCGGTACTCGCCTGATTTATCCGGGCGGTAAAAAAGAGGCCACGCTGAGCGTAACCAACAATGATGCTACACCCTATCTTATTCAGAGCTGGGTGGAGAATGATAAAGGGGCCGCGCCCTTTCTGTTAACGCCGCCGTTATTTCGCCTGGACGGTGAGCAGCAGACCCGCCTGCGGGTGATTTATAGCGGCGGATTGCCCGAAAACAAAGAAAGTATGTTCTGGATGAATATCAAAGCGATTCCATCCTCACAGGCCAAAGCTGGCGCCAACACATTACAGATCGCTATTAAAACCCGTATCAAATTAATTTATCGGCCGAAATCCGTCGAGGGAACGCCGGAAACAGTGACGGGTCAGCTTCGCTGGACGCGCAGCGGCAATACGCTACAGGTCACTAATCCCACCGCGTTTTATATGAATTTCGCCGAGGTGAAAATCGGTGGCGCGGAAGTCAAAGAAGCCAACTGGGTGGCGCCTGGCGCGACGGCGCGTTTTGATTTGCCGCGCGGCAGTACAGGCTCTTTGCAGTGGAAACTGATTAATGATTACGGCGGTATTGGCGCGCAGCACAGCGCTAATTTGTAAAGGCTATCAGGCCAGGGAGTTCCAGAGACAATGAACAATAATCATAACAAATGGCGGCTTAACCGGATAGCCGGAGCTCTGGCCGTTGCCTTGATACCGTGGTGTGATACTGCGCTGGCGCGGGATGTGTTTAACCCGGCGTTATTGGAAATGGATGGCCCGCAGACGGGGGTCAGGGATTTATCGGCTTACGAACACGCTGGAGGGCAGCAGCCGGGAACCTATCGGGTCGATATTTACCTCAACAATATCTTTATGGAAACCCGGGATGTCACTTTTCAGCAAAGCCGGATCCCGGGGGAAACGGCCCTGCAGCCGTGTCTGAACGTTGAAGAGCTTGCCGAATGGGGCGTGCGCGTTAAGCAATTCCCTGAATTAGGCCGTAAATCGGCGGACTGCGCGGACTTGGGCGTTATACCACAGGCAACGGCTGACTTTCGTTTTAGTCAGCAACGCCTGTTATTAAGTTTCCCTCAGGCGGCGGTTACCAGCGCGGCGCGGGGCTGGGTCGACCCGAAGCAGTGGGATGACGGCATAGCGGCCCTTCTGCTGAACTACTCCGTAAGCGGGGCGAATAACTGGTCGCGCAAGAATGACATGCCGGATAGTGACAACCAATACGTTAACTTGCGTCCCGGTATCAACATGGGTCCGTGGCGTTTGCGCAACTACACTACCTGGTCACGTAACAGCAGCGAAGGCGAGTCCAGTAACAGCTGGGATACGGTTTATACCTATGCCCAGCGTAATATTAATGCCCTGCAAGGGGTGATGACGTTGGGCGATAGCAGCACCGACGCCGACATTTTCGAAGGCATTCCTTTTCGCGGGGCGATGCTGGCTTCCGATGACGATATGCTGCCGGAAAGCCTGCGCGGCTATGCGCCGGTGGTACGCGGGATTGCGCGTACCAATGCCCAGGTCATTATTCGCCAGAACGGCTATGAGATTTACCAGACCTATGTCTCCCCCGGCGCGTTCGAAATCACCGATATGTATCCGACCGGTGGCTCGGGCGATTTATCGGTCACTATTAAAGAATCCGATGGCAGCGAGCAAAACCTGATCGTGCCTTATGCTTCACTGCCTGTCCTGCAGCGCGAGGGCCGCCTCAAATATAGCGTGACCTCCGGCGTATACCGGGCCTACGACAATAGCATTGATGAAACGCCCCTTACTCAGGGGACGGCTATTTACGGTCTACCGTTGGGGATAACCCTGTACGGCGGCGGTCAGTTTAGCAGCAAATATCAGTCCCTGGCGCTGGGGGTGGGGAAAAACCTTGGCGATCTTGGCGCCGTATCGACCGATGTCACCCAGGCCTGGTCGAACCGACAGGATCAAGACAAAGAGAGCGGGCAGTCGGTGCGTATTCGTTATAGCAAAGATCTTCCAGGCTTAGGGACTAACATTTCCCTGGCCGGATATCGCTATGCTACCAGCGGCTACTGGGATATGCAGGAGGTGCTGGATACCTATCGGGACGATAATTATACCCCTTCAATCGAACGGCGGCGCAATCGCGGGGAAGTGACGCTCAGCCAGAGCCTTGGCGAAGAAATGGGGTCTCTCTCGCTAAACTATATCCGCGAAGATTACTGGAACACCGGGCGCACGATGGAGTCCGTCGGCGTGGGATACAACAATAGCTGGCGCGGCGTCAGCTACAGCATGAACTACAGCTATAACCGTAATACCACCGACCAGAATACCGGAACGCGCAATGATGAAGACCACCTTTTCGCTCTGAGCATCAGCGTGCCGCTGGGGGAATGGCTGCCGAAACCAGTTTATGCCAGCTACTCCCTGAACAGCAGTAAGAATGGCTCCACCAGCAACAACCTGGGCCTTTCCGGCACTTTGCTTGAGCGTGATAACCTGAGCTGGAGCGTACAGGAAGGATACACCAGCCAGGGACGAGGGGAGAGCGGCAGCATTAATGCCGACTGGCGCGCGACCTATGGCGAGCTTACCGGCGGCTACAGCCATGATAAATACAGCCATCGCCTGAACTACGCCCTGCGCGGTGGAGTCCTGGCGCATGAAAATGGCCTGACGCTGGGGCAGCCTTTTGGCGAAACCCTCGCTTTAGTTAAAGCGCCCGGCGCTTCCGGGGTTGGGATCAATAACCAGACCGGCGTCAGAACCGACTGGCGGGGCTACGCCGTGGTGCCTTACGCCTCGCCGTATCGCAAGAATATCTTGACCCTTGACACCAGCACGATGCCGGACGATGTCGATCTCGAGCTAACTACTCAAACGGTGGTGCCAACCCGCGGGGCGGTGGTTCGCGCAAACTACTCCACCAGCGTCGGTAGCCGGGTTCTGATGACGGTTCGTCGGGCGAATGGTCAGCCGGTACCTTTCGGCGCGATGGTCAGCGTACCCGGAGCCGCGGCGTCAGAGCAGGCATTTATCGTTGGCGAGGGCGGACAAGTTTATCTGACCGGGCTGGAGTCTAATGGAGCGCTTAACGTGAAATGGGGAGCTGCCGCACAGGAGCGCTGCCGGATTCAGTACGCGCTGCCGTCAGGTAAAACGCTCACCGGCATTATTGTAGCCCCGGGGCTATGCCGCTAATCGAAAGGATGCAGAAATAATGAAACGATTTTTATGGGCAATATTAGCAGGCCTGTCGGCGCTGGCGCTATCGCCGCAGGCGATGGCGGCAACCGGGTGGTGTGAGACGACTTCGGCTGGTCACGCTCCATTTCGCAATACATTCTCATTTATTGAAACCTTTACTAATCCCTCGCAAAACCAGGCTGGGATGACGTTTCCTCGCCTGTACCGTTGGAATACCGGGGGAAATTATAATGCAAAATGTGATTGTGGCAGCTATATCACTGGGCCTACATATTTTAAAGCCACGGTCCCTGGGATGGCTGCGACGCAAAGTCGAGGCGGGGTAAATTATTATCAGCTTAATAAATATCTGGAAATTGCCAGCGAGCTATATATTGCCGGGGGCGTGAATGACTATTTCCCAACACCTATCGACAATAAAAGCAATAACAATAACCAGGGCTTTGCTTGCAATGCGGGCGGTTCAACTTTTCAGAGTGGTTCAGTGGGATACGTTTCGCTCTATTTTACTCGACCATTTGTTGGTCAGGTGACTATCCCTCCGACGGTTATCCTTAATGTCTATGGAACAAGAATCTCTGGAAGCTACGGTGCAAATCCATTAACGCAGATCTCAATGAGCGGCTCGGTTACGGTACCGCAGTCCTGCGAAATAAATACCGGTCAGCCAATTAACATTGATTTTGGCGATATTGCTGGCAATAACTTCAAAACGGCCAACCAGATGCCGACGGGCTTCACTCCTTACGAGGTAAATATGACCGTGGCCTGCACCAATATTTCGGCAGGGGTTAAAATTGCTCTCTCATTCCAGGGCACGGCTGACTCCCATGACAACACTGCGCTGGTGACGACCAATAGCGATATTGCGGTGCGGATTGAAAGTATTACCGGAACCAAAATTCCAGTGATTTCAGGGCTGCTGCCGGTCGATCTGAACTATTCGACCCAGACCGGGGATACCACTATGAAAGTCTATCCGATAAATACCACCGGTAATTTACCCGCTGGCGGTGGGTTTACCGCCACGGCAACCATTCAGGCTGAAATTGAATAGCAGGAGTCAATAATGAAAAAGGCGCTATGGTTGGCATTGTTGCTGCCTGTTTTTTCATCCTGGGGCGGAATACCCTTAAATATAAAAGGCACGATTTATTATTATCCCTGCGATGTGAGCACTGATACAAAGTATCAAGAGGTGAATTTCGGTACGCTGGTGAAAACAAATTTTCAGGCGGCCGGCTCCGCTTCGGAGTGGAAAACCTTTACTTTAAATGTCGAAAACTGCCCGGCAGGAACCACTAAAGCGACGGTGAAGTTTGACGGCGTGACGGACGGCGATGACGCCACGCATTTCGCCAATGTGGCGGCCAGCGATGCGGCGCAGCGTATTGCGCTGCAAATAACCAATAGCGACCATTCCACGACCTATAAAAATCAGGACAAGATGACGGTTGCGATTAACAGCAGTACGCAAAAGGGCGTTTTTCCGCTGGCTGCCCGTTTATATTCAACTCAGGGCGGAGCGACGGCGGGTAACTTTGAATCGGTGGTGCAGTTAACATTTACCTATCAATGACCTGATGAGCTAACTGGATGAAAAGGAATGGCGTATGCAGGAAGATACGGAATATCTGAGCGTAAAGGATGTTGAGCGACTGGTACTTGCCGCAAACTATTGTGCTCACCCGGAAAGAAATAGCTGCATGATTCAAATGTGCTTTTTGCACGGCTGCCGGATTAACGAAATTACCGCATTAACTTTGCGAGATATCGACCTGCCGGGAAAACGAGTTTATATTCGCCGGGCGCGTCACGGTATTTCTGGGTATCATCCATTACAACCGAAAGAGGTTCTCTCACTGCAGCGCTGGTTGCTAGCCAGAGAGTGTTATCCGGCGCAAAATGATTTATTATTTATCTCCTCTCGCGGTAATAAAATGACCCGTCAGCGTTTTTACCAGATTATTCGTGAATGCTGCGAGCTGGCAAAATTGAAGCAAAATATTCACCCGCGGATGCTGCGCCATGCCTGCGGCTATGAACTGGGAAAAAAAGGCATTGATGACGACTCTATCCAGGATTACCTGGGTTATCGGAATTTGAAATCTATCCTGCGTTA
Organism: Klebsiella sp. M5al; assembly: GCF_002090195.1. Taxonomy (NCBI): domain Bacteria; kingdom Pseudomonadati; phylum Pseudomonadota; class Gammaproteobacteria; order Enterobacterales; family Enterobacteriaceae; genus Klebsiella; species Klebsiella sp. M5al. The sequence continues at coordinate 4,209,846 of NZ_CP020657.1, read as the reverse complement.
TAACAGCTACGTTGAAGAGTAGCTGGCGGCGTATTCGCGGCTTTTGTCTCTGCCGCGTTACGCCTCTTTTTTATTCTACGGTATAGACCATGAAATCTTCCGCCAGCACGGTAGACGGGAATATCTCTCGGCACTCTGCCAGCAGGCGCTGGCAGCCTTCAGCGTCATAGCGAGAACTAAAATGCGTGGCGATAAGCGTACCGACGTCGGCGTCGTGCGCCAGCGCGGCGGTTTGCTGGCTGGTTGAATGGCCACGGCTATTCGCTTTTTCCGCCATCGCCTGTTCGAGGGTCACCTCATGGACCATAACATCCACGCCGCGGGCCAGTTCCAGCGCCGCCGGGCAGGGGGCGGTATCGCCGAAAATCGCCAGCTTCTTACCCGGCGTTGCCGGGCCGAGGTAGCGGCTGCCGTCAATCATCCGACCATCCAGCTCAACCGTCAGCCCCTGCTTTAAACGGTGGAACAGCGGGCCGGGAGGCACGCCTTCGGCGATAAGCCGGGCGGCATCGAGGGTGCCCGGCTTATCATGCTGTTCGATACGATAGCCATAGCACTCGACCGGATGGTTTAACGGCCAGGCGGTGACCCGGAAGCCGGCTTCATCAAACACCAGCCCCGGTTCGACTTCGACGATAGTGAGCGGATAATCGGTCCAGGAGCCGCTCAGGCGCAGCGCGGTTTCCACAAACTCTTTAAGCCCCTTTGGCCCGTACAGCGTCAGCGGCAGAGTATTGCCCTGCATCGAGCGGCTGCACAGCAGGCCGGGGAGGCCGAAAAGGTGATCGCCATGTAAATGGGTGATAAAAATCTTGTTCAGTTTGCCGGGGTGACAGGCGGTGCGCAGAAACTGATGCTGAGTTCCCTCTCCGCAGTCGAACAGCCACATCTCCGCCATTGTTGGCTGTTGCAAATTCAGCACTATCGACGTCATATTACGCGTACGGGTCGGCACGCCAGCGGATGTCCCCAAAAAGAGTAATTCCATCGTCCAATATCCTCAGGGCGTGGGTCAAAAAAACAAAGTATACCAACTAAGGAACCGCAGATGATGACATGGCAGGATCTTCACCACGCCGAACTGACCGTCCCCCAGCTATATGCCGTGCTGAAATTACGCTGTGCGGTGTTTGTTGTCGAACAATCCTGCGTCTATCAGGACATCGACGGCGACGATCTGGTGGGAGAGAACCGCCATCTTCTCGGCTGGCGCGGCGATGAACTGGTGGCCTACGCGCGCATTCTCAAGAGCGATGACGAGTTTGAACCGGTAGTGATTGGCCGGGTGATTATCAGCCCGGCGGCGCGCGGCGAGAAGCTGGGTTATCAGTTGATGGAACAGGCGCTGGCCAGCTGTCGTCAACACTGGCCGCAAAAGGCCATCTATCTTGGCGCCCAGGCGCACCTGCAAAAATTCTACGCCAGCTTCGGTTTTGTGCCGGTGACCGAAGTTTACGACGAGGACGGCATCGACCATATCGGCATGGCGTACGAAATCGCCACCCACTGACCGTCGCGCGAATTAAAAGCCGCTCCCTCATCGTGGGTACTGCTATTCCTCAGTAGTACCCCGTATAATGTGGGGTTTTTACTCCGTGGAGGTTCGCGTGCTGTCTGTTTCCACCGCGCTGGAAAGCCTATACCGCTGCCTGGATGAAGCGTTCCCGCCATCGCCCGGCACGCGAATTTACGATATCTCCTTTGCGCTGAATGACGCTTTTGATCCGCTGCTGTGGTGCAACCATCAGCGGCAGTGGCCGCAGTTTTACTGGCAGCAGCGCAGCGGCGATGAAGAGCTGGCGGCGCTGGGAGCGGTAAAAACCTTTGCTTCCCTGACGCAGGCGCACGATTTTTTGCGCCAGCAGGGGCGTGATGACCTGCGAATTTGCGGCCTTAACGCCTTTGATCCTCAGCAGGGCCTGTTGCTATTGCCGAGGCTGGAGTGGCGTCGCCTGGGCGGCAGCGCCACGCTACGTCTGGTGCTGTCCAGCGAGAGCTCGCTCCGCGACGATGCCCGCGCGGCGCGTGAATTTCTCGATTCGCTGACGGCGAAACAGGCGCAGGCCACCGCGATGCCCTCTCTGCTTAGCGAACAGCATTTCCCGGCTTATCCGCAGTGGCGAGCGCTGATTACGCAGGCGACGCAGGCGATAGCGGCGGGGGAGATGGATAAAGTAGTGCTGGCTCGCGCCACCGATTTGCATTTCGCCGCGCCGTTAAACGCCGGATCGATTATGGCCGCCAGCCGTCGCAGCAATCTTAACTGCTTCCACTTCCTGATGGCCTTTACCCCGCGAGAGGCATTCGTGGGTTCAACGCCGGAACGGCTGTGGCGGCGGCGCGGCGCGCTATTGCGTACCGAAGCGCTGGCGGGAACCGTCGCCAGCCATGCGGACGATCGTCAGGCCCAGCGTTTGGGCAACTGGTTGATGGGCGACGATAAAAATCAGCGCGAAAATATGCTGGTGGTGGAGGATATCTGCCAGCGGCTGCAAGGGGAGACGCGCGCGCTGGAAGTGCTGCCGCCGCAGATTGTTCGTTTGCGGAAAGTTCAGCATTTGCGGCGCTGTATATGGGCCGAGCTGGATAAACCCGATGATGCCCGCTGTCTTCATCTGCTTCAGCCCACGGCGGCGGTCGCAGGTTTGCCGCGTCAGGTGGCGCTGGATTTTATCACCCGTAATGAGCTTTTTACCCGCGGCTGGTATGCAGGCTCCGCTGGCTATCTGTCGCTGGCGCAAAGCGAATTTTGCGTCTCTCTGCGTTCGGCGAAAGTCGAAAACCATACGCTCAGACTGTATGCCGGGGCGGGGATCGTCAGCGGCTCTGACCCTGAGCAGGAGTGGCAGGAAATTGAAAATAAAGCCGCGGGTTTGCGTTCGTTACTGCTTACAGAAACATAGATAAAACGATGCATATCAAAACGGCAACAGTCTGCTTTATCTATACTTAGCCTCAATATTTGATACTGGACAAATTCATGTCAGTAAGCGCATTTAACCGACGCTGGGCGGCGGTGATCCTTGAAGCTTTGACCCGCCACGGCGTGCAGCACATCTGCATTGCGCCCGGATCGCGTTCGACGCCTTTAACCCTGGCGGCGGCGGAAAACCACGCGTTTATTCACCATACCCACTTTGATGAACGCGGTCTTGGCCATCTGGCGTTAGGGCTGGCGAAAGCCAGCGGCCAGCCGGTGGCGGTAATTGTGACCTCCGGTACCGCGGCGGCTAACCTCTATCCGGCGCTGATTGAAGCCGGGTTGACCGGCGAAAAACTCATTTTGCTGACCGCCGACCGGCCGCCGGAGCTGATCGACTGCGGCGCGAATCAGGCTATACGCCAGCCGGGCATGTTCGCCTCGCATCCGTCGCACACAATATCCCTTCCGCGCCCGTCGCAGGATATCTCCTCCCGCTGGCTGGTCTCGACCCTCGACCAGGCGCTCGGCGCGCTGCACGTCGGCGGCGTTCATATTAACTGCCCGTTTGCCGAACCGCTGTATGGCGATATGGACGACACCGGCGCCGAATGGCAGCAGCAGCTCGGCGACTGGTGGCAGAGCGATAAGCCCTGGCTGCGTCAGTCTCTGCAGACCTCAAGCGAAAAGCAGCGTGACTGGTTTTTCTGGCGCCAAAAACGCGGCGTAGTGGTCGCCGGACGGATGAGCGCGGAAGAGGGCCAGAAGGTTGCCGAGTGGGCGAAAACGCTCGGTTGGCCGCTGATTGGCGATGTGCTCTCGCAAACCGGGCAGCCGCTTCCCTGCGCCGATCTGTGGCTCGGCAACGCAAAAGCGGTCAGCGAACTGGCGCAGGCGCAAATCATTGTTCAACTGGGCAGCAGCCTGACCAGCAAACGCGTTTTGCAGTGGCAGGCTAACTGCGAACCCGAAGAGTACTGGCTGGTGGACAACCTGCCGGGGCGTCTGGATCCTGCCCAGCATCGCGGTCGTCGCCTGGTCTGCGCCATTGACCGCTGGCTTGAGCAGCACCCGGCGGAAAAACGCCAGCCGTGGGCCGTCGTTATTCCTGAACTGGCGCGCCAGGCCTGGCAGGCGGCGGTCGCCAGCAGCGAGGCGTTCGGCGAGGCCCAGCTGGCGCAGCGAATCCGGCGCTATCTGCCGGATCAAGGGCAGCTGTTTGTCGGCAACAGCCTGGCGGTACGTTTAATTGACGCGCTGTCGCAGCTACCGGCGGGTTACCCGGTCTACAGCAATCGCGGGGCCAGCGGAATCGACGGCCTGCTGGCGACGGCGGCCGGGGTGCAGCGCGCCAGCGCGCGCCCTACGCTGGCTATCGTCGGCGATCTGTCGGCGCTTTACGATCTCAACTCGCTGGCGCTGCTGCGTCAGGCTTCAGCGCCGATGGTGCTGATTGTCGTCAACAATAACGGCGGGCAGATTTTTTCCCTGCTGCCCACGCCGCAGGCGCAGCGAAGCCAGTTCTATCTGATGCCGCAGAATATCCATTTCGCCCATGCGGCGGCGATGTTCGATCTGACCTATCATCGCCCTGCGGACTGGAATGAACTGGAACAGGCGCTGGACGTTGCCTGGCGAGCGCCCGGCGCGACGCTGATTGAGCTGGTGGTCAACGAAACCGACGGTACGCAAACTTTGCAGCGGCTGCTGGCGCAGGTGAGTCAGCTATGATCCTCCACGCGCTGGCCGAACGCGGCCAGCCGGGCCATCCCTGGCTGGTCTTTTTGCACGGTTTTTCCGGCGATTGTCGCGAATGGCTGACGGTCGGCCAGGCGTTTGGCGCGTATTCGCGTCTCTATATTGATCTGCCGGGCCATGGCGGTTCAGCGAATATTGCGGCAAACAGCCTGGCCGAGGTTGGTCATCTTGTTGAGAAAACGCTTAATAGTTACAACATACTTAAGTACTGGCTGGTGGGTTACTCCCTTGGCGGACGGGTGGCCATGTACTTTGCCTGCCAGCCGCGCGAAGGGCTCTGCGGGCTGGTGGTGGAGGGGGGGCATCCGGGGTTAACGGATGAAAACCAACGTTTGCTGCGCCGCCACGGCGATGCCGCCTGGGCTGAACGCTTTCGCCGCGAGCCGCTGACCCAGGTGTTTGCCGACTGGTATCAGCAGCCGGTCTTTGCTTCCCTTGATGCCGCGCAGCGGGCGGCGCTGATTGCGCTACGCAGCCGCAATAACGGCGGTGCGCTGGCGGCAATGCTGCAGGCCAGCTCGCTGGCGGAACAGCCCGATCTCCGCGAACCGTTACGGGCTCGCGAGTTCCCTTTTCATTACCTTTGCGGCGAACGCGACGGCAAGTTTCGCGCCATCGCCGATGAGCTATCGGCCACCACGCACGTGATTAATCATGCCGGACACAACGCGCATCGGGAAAACCCCGATGCTGTCGTGGCTTGTCTGGCGCAGTTTTTAGCGAATTAACTGAAGGACACTTTATGATCTCTCTTGATGAAGCAATGCTTTACGCCCCGATTGAATGGCAGGACTGCTCCGAAGGCTACACCGACATTCGTTACCAAAAATCGGCGGATGGGATTGCCAAAATCACCATCAACCGCCCGCAGGTACGCAACGCATTTCGTCCGCTGACCGTCAAAGAGATGATTCAGGCGCTGGCGGATGCCCGCTATGACGACAATATCGGCGTCATCGTGCTGACCGGTGAAGGCGACAAAGCGTTTTGCGCCGGCGGCGATCAGAAGGTCCGCGGCGACTACGGCGGCTATCAGGATGATTCCGGCGTTCATCACCTCAACGTTCTCGATTTCCAGCGGCAGATCCGCACCTGCCCGAAACCGGTGCTGGCGATGGTGGCGGGTTATTCCATTGGCGGCGGCCATGTCCTGCATATGATGTGCGATCTGACCATCGCGGCGGAAAACGCTATCTTTGGCCAGACCGGTCCGAAAGTCGGCTCCTTCGACGGCGGCTGGGGCGCCTCGTATATGGCGCGCATCGTCGGGCAGAAAAAAGCCCGTGAGATCTGGTTCCTGTGCCGCCAGTACGACGCGCAGCAGGCGCTGGATATGGGCCTGGTCAATACCGTGGTGCCGCTGGCGGATCTGGAAAAAGAGACCGTGCGCTGGTGCCGGGAAATGCTGCAAAACAGCCCGATGGCGCTGCGCTGCCTGAAGGCGGCGCTGAACGCCGACTGCGACGGCCAGGCGGGACTGCAGGAGCTGGCGGGTAACGCCACCATGCTGTTCTACATGACCGAAGAGGGTCAGGAAGGGCGCAATGCTTTCAACCAGAAGCGCCAGCCGGACTTCAGCAAATTTAAACGGAATCCGTAATGCGGCAGGCGCAGGTCTACCGCTGGCAGCTACCGATGGACGCGGGTGTGGTGCTGCGTGAACGGCGGTTAAAAACCCGCGATGGTTTGCTTCTGCGCCTGCGCGACGGCGAGCGCGAAGGCTGGGGGGAAATCTCTCCCCTGCCGGGATTCAGCCTGGAAACGCTGGATGACGCGCGGACGGCGCTGCTGGCGTGGGCGAGCGCCTGGCGAGATGGCGAAGACGGCGCGCTGCCGGCCCCGCCGTCGGCGGCTTTCGGGGCGAGCTGCGCACTGGCGGAACTGTGCGGCGAGCTGCCGCAGGCGGCGGATTATCGTGCGGCGCCGCTCTGTTCCGGCGACCCGGACGAGCTGTTCGCCAGGCTTTCGCTGATGCCCGGCGAGAAGGTCGCCAAGGTCAAAGTTGGCCTGTATGAGGCGGTGCGCGACGGTATGGTGGTCAATCTGCTGCTGGAGGCGATTCCCGATCTGACGCTGCGCCTCGACGCTAACCGCGCCTGGACGCCGCTGAAAGCCCAGCAGTTCGCTAAATATGTTAATCCGCACTATCGCAGCCGCATCGCCTTTCTCGAAGAGCCTTGTAAAAATCGCGACGATTCGCGCGCTTTTACGAAAGAAACGGGTATCGCTATCGCCTGGGATGAGAGCCTGCGCGAGGCGGACTTTAGCTTTGCCGCCGAGCCGGGGCTGCGGGCGGTGGTGATTAAACCGACCTTGACCGGCAGCCTGCAAAAGGTACGCCAGCAGGTGGCGCATGCGCATGCGCTGGGGCTGACGGCGGTGATCAGCTCATCCATTGAGTCGAGCCTTGGACTGACGCAGCTGGCGCGAATCGCCGCCTGGCTTACCCCGGACACGATACCCGGTCTGGACACCCTGAGCCTGATGCGCGGCCAGCTGGTGCGCCGTTGGCCGGATAGCGAGCTGCCGTGTCTGAGCGTTGATGAGCTGGAGCCGCTGCTGTGACCTTTAGCGACTGGCCCTGGCGTCACTGGCGGCAACGGCGGGAAGAGGCCCGGGCGCTGCGCTTGAATGAGCGGCGGCTAAGCTGGCGAGAACTGTGCGCGCGCATTGATGCGCTGGCGGCGGGATTTCACGCCCAGGGGGTCAGCGACGGCGATGGCGTGCTGCTTCGCGCTTACAACCAGCCCGATGCTTTGCTGGCATTGCTGGCCCTGCTGCAGTGCGGCGCGCGCGTTCTGCCGCTGAATCCGCAGCTGCCGGCTCCTCTGTTGGCGGAACTGCTGCCGTCCCTTGGCCTGCGCCACGCGCTGGCGCTGAACGGCGGCGACCTTCCGGTAGCGCTTAATGCCTTAGTTTTGCGCGTTGGCGACGGCGCGTACGCGGCGGCCTGGCGAGAAGATCGTATCGCTTCCATGACGCTCACCTCGGGGTCGACGGGGCTGCCGAAAGCGGCGGTGCACGCTTTTCGCGCCCATCTTGCCAGCGCAGAGGGCGTGCTGGCGATGATACCCTTTGCGCCACACGATGACTGGCTGCTGTCGCTGCCGCTGTTTCACGTTTCCGGTCAGGGCATTCTCTGGCGCTGGCTATTTGCTGGCGCAGGCCTGACGGTACGCGACAAGCAGCCGCTGGAACAGGCGTTACGCGGCTGTACCCACGCCTCCCTGGTGCCGACTCAGCTATGGCGCCTGCTTAACGGCGACGCCGGGGTGTCGTTAAAAGCGGTTCTGCTCGGCGGCGCGGCGATTCCGGTGGCGCTCACCGAACAGGCCCGCAGGCGCGGTATCCGCTGCTGGTGCGGCTACGGGCTAACCGAGTTTGCCTCCACGGTATGCGCCAAGGAGGCGGACGGCCTGGCGGATGTCGGGCGGCCGCTGCCGGGGCGCGAAGTGCGGATTGTCGATGGCGAGGTCTGGCTGCGCTCGGACAGCATGGCGGAAGGCTACTGGCGCGATGGGCAAACGGTCCCCATCGCTGATGCCGACGGCTGGTTCGCCACCCGCGATCGGGGACAGCTGGAGCACGGCAGGCTGACTATCCTCGGAAGAGTGGATAACCTCTTTTTTAGCGGCGGAGAAGGTATTCAGCCGGAAGAGGTGGAGCGGGTTATCGGCGCACACCCATTGATTGGGCAAGTTTTTATCGTGCCGCAGGATGACGCGGAGTTTGGCCAGCGGCCGGTGGCGGTGGTGGAATGCAGCGCGCATTGCGAACCGTGCGAGCTGGCAGGCTGGTGCGCCGATAAGCTGGCGCGGTTTCAGCAGCCGGTGCGCTGGCTGCGGCTGCCTGAATCGCTGAAAACCGGCGGAATTAAAATTTCCCGCCGGGCGCTACGCGACTGGGTCAACCAGCAGGAGAGCTCCGCCTCAGAAGCGCTGGACGTGCAGTAGCTGCTGCGTATGCCAGCGGCCCAGCGCAAAAACGGTGGTCAGCGCACCGAGCAGGGCGCAGAACATATCGGACTGAGTATCCCAGGGATCGCCCTGGGTGCCGAGAAATTCATCGGCGCCCTGTCCCAGCGCCAGCGCCGCCCACCATTCGATCAGCTCGTAGACGGCGCTAATCGCTAGCGCAATGCAGCAGACCACGAAACCGAGCATTTTACGCCCGTGAACGTAGCCGCCGCGCAGCAAAATCTCCCGCGCCGCCAGCGCCGGGACCAGCCCCTGGAAAAAGTGTCCCAGCTTATCGTAGGGGTTGCGGCTCAGCCCCAGCCATTCCTGTACGTCAAAGCCGATGGGCACTTTGGCGTAGGTGTACATACCGCCGACCATCAAAATGATGGCATGGAAGAAAACCAGCGTGTAAAGCAGCGGCGTCAACGGATAACGCGAGCGCGTGGCCAGCAAAAGCGGAACGAGGATAATGACCGGCGTGACTTCCATCAGCCAGGTGAGTTTGTCCCCTGCGCTGATACCGGTGTAAGCGAGGATCAGGGCCAGCGCCAGCGCGGCGAATGTTAACCCCGAACGGGATGCTGCGACGGTCATAACGGATCACCAGAAAGTTAAAACGATAACTATCAGGCAGATGCAGGAGAAATTCAATCGATACCGTCATTGGCGGCGGTTGACGACCGCCAATGACGTTGTCTATCAGGAGGAGGGAATATCGCCGGGCGTTTTTTGCTGACGTTTACGCATATATCGCAGCAGCGGGGGCACAACAATCACCGCGATGGCCAGCAGCAGGAGCGTTTTGGTCACGCCGCTTTGCCACAGAATCGCCACGTTGCCGTTGCTGATGGAGAGCGCGCGGCGCAGGTTCTGCTCCAGCATCTCCCCCAGCACGAAGCCTAAGATCAGCGGCGACATCGGGAAGTGCATCTTACGCATGATGTAGCCGAGCACGCCCAACCCAACCATTAATAGCAGGTCGAAGGTGGTGCTGTGCACCGCGTAGACGCCGACCGCGGACACGGCGGCGATAGCCGGGACCAGAAACCACAGCGGGATGGTCAGCATGCGGGTGAACAGACCGATCAGCGGAATGTTCATAATCAGCAGCATCACGTTGGCGATGAGCAGCGCGGCGATTAACCCCCAGACGATATCCGGCTGTTCGGTAAACATCGCCGGCCCCGGGGTAATATTGTAGAGGGTCAGCGCGCCCATCATCACCGCGGTGGTCCCGGAACCGGGGACGCCGAGCGTGAGCATCGGAATAAACGAGCCGCAGGCGGAAGCGTTATTCGCCGCTTCCGGCGCCGCGACGCCGCGAATATCGCCTTTCCCGAAGGTGTCGCTGTTGCCGCTGAGCTTTTTCTCGGTCATATAGGTGATGGCGCTGGCAATGGTCGCCCCCGCGCCCGGCAGAATGCCGACAAAAAAACCCACCACCGATGAGCGCAGGGTCGCGCCGACGCACTGTCCCGCCTCTTTAGCGTTAAACAGCATACGGCCGGTTTTGCGCACCAGCTTCTGCCCGCCGCTGGTGCTCTCCAGCATCAGCAAGATCTCCGAAACCGAAAAGAGGCCAATCACCACCACGATAAACTGCACGCCGTCGGAGAGATGAACGCTGTCGAAAGTGAAACGATACACCCCGGTATTGGCATCAACGCCCACCGTCGCCAACCCCAAACCGATCAACGCGGCGAGGAACGACTTGAGCGGTTTTTGCGCCATCATGCTGCCGAGGCAGGCGATGGCGAAAACCATCAGGGCGAAATATTCCGCCGGGCCGAACGCCAGCGACCACTGCGCCAGTATGGGGGCGAACAGAATCATCCCGCCGATAGCGATCATTGAACCGACGAAGGAGCTGACGGCGGAGATCGACAGGGCCACGCCGCCGCGCCCCTGCTGCGCCATAGGATAACCGTCGATGGCGGTCATAATGGCGGCGGCATCGCCGGGCACGTTAAGCAAGATCGATGAAATACGTCCGCCGTATTCACAACCTATATAGACCGTGGCCAGCAGAATGAGCGCCGATTCAGCGGGCAGATGCAGGGCAAAGGCCAGCGGCAGTAGGATCGCCACGCCGTTAATTGGGCCCAGGCCCGGCAGCAGGCCGACGATGGTGCCAACGAAGCAGCCAATCAGCGCGATCAGCAGGTTGGTCGGCGTCATGGCGACGGCGAAGCCCTGCGACAGATAAATCCAGATATCCATAAACTCCTCCGTTAACTCAACCAGACGCCGAGCGGCAGGGTGACATCGAGCAGGGCGTCAAAGACGTACCACAGCGCGATGCCCATCGCCACGCCGGCTACCCCGGCAGCGGGCAGGGTGGCGCCAAACAGCAGGCCAAAAACGGCGGTCAGCAGCGCGGTGGCCAGAGGAAAACCCAGCCATTCAAAACCCCACGCGTAGACCACCAGCGCCACCACCATCGTCAATAAACGTTGTAAAACCAGACGCCCAGGCCAGGTGATGGCATCGGGCCGACGCAGAAGCAGTAAAACAGAGCACAGCAGCATCAGGCCGATAATGCCTACCGGGAAAGGGCGCGGGCCGACGGGTTCATAGGCGTATTCGCTGTGGATTTGCCAGGCGATAAACATTCCCCCCGCGCAGAGCAGCAGCCACACACCGGCAAAAATACGATCGCTCATCGCAACCTCCGTTAATTATTTTGCCAGGCCAAAGGATTTCGCCTGCTGGCGATACGCTTCCACCTGCTTTTTGACATAGGCGTCCAGTTCCTTGCCGTTCATGTTGAATTCAAACAGGCCGCGCAGCTCGCGCTGCTTTTTGAACGCGTCGGTCTGCTGCAATTTAGTGAACTCATCCACCCACCACTGATAGTCGGCGTCGCTGACTTTCGGGCCCACGAAGAAGCCGCGAATAATCGGCCATACCAGGTCATAGCCCTGCTCTTTGGCGGTGGGGACATTGGCGAGCGCGCCCGGTAGCCTTTCGTTAGCGAAGACCGCCAGCACGCGGATTTTATTGCCCTGTAGATAAGGCACCATTTCGCTGAGATCGCCGGAGACTGCCTGCACGTGATTGCCCAGCAGCGCGGTGACCGGTTCGCCGCCGCCCTCAAAGGCCACGTAACGCATTTTGTGCGGATCGACGTTCGCTTTTTGCGCCAGCAGCGCCGCTTTCATCCAGTCCTGGCTACCGATTGAGGCGCCGGCGCCGATGACGATACTGGCGGGATTTTTTTCCATCGCCGCCATGAACGACGGCAGGTTTTTCCACGGCGAGTCGGTGCGTACCGCGATCATGCCGTAATCGGTGCCGACGCTGGCCAGCCAGCGGACATCATCCACGCCGTAGCGGCCAAACTTGCCCTGCGCCAGGTTGAGCAGCGAGCCGCCGGAAAAGGCGACCACGGTACCGGGTTCGCCGGGACGCTGGGCGACGATCGCATTGTAGGCCACTGCCCCTACGCCGCCGGGCATGTAGGTGACGCGCATCGGTTTTTTGATGGCGCCGGTTTCCATCAGGCTGACCTGAATCAGTTTGCAGGTGAGATCGAAGCCGCCGCCGGGCTTGGCGGGCGCGATACATTCGGTACGGGAAGGCGCCTCGACGGCCCAGGCGGAGGCGGTACAAAGGCATAGCGCGAGGGCGCTAAGATGGCGCAGGAATGGAATATTCATAGGCTTCCTCAGTCAGTTACAGGGTACGTTTTTTTGATTATGTGAACCGGCATGTGGCTATTCGGTTGCATGATTGTTAAAACAATTACCTTTCATTTCCCTTTCAACGCGGCAGCAACTTTTCAGGATGTGATATGCGTCTCTTACTGGCAGAAGATAACCGTGAGCTGGCTCACTGGCTGGAGAAAGCGCTGGTACAGGGCGGGTTTGCCGTGGACTGCGTATTTGATGGCCGGGCGGCCGATCATCTGCTGCAAAGCGAAAAATATGCGCTGGCGGTGCTGGATATCGGCATGCCGGGACTCGACGGTCTGGAGGTGGTGCAGCGCCTGCGAAAGCGCGGGCAGACTCTTCCCGTCCTGCTGTTAACCGCCCGCAGCGCGGTGGCGGATCGGGTTAAAGGGCTGAACGTCGGCGCCGATGACTATTTGCCAAAACCTTTTGAGCTCGAAGAGCTGGATGCCAGGCTGCGCGCGCTGCTGCGGCGTAGCGAAGGCCAGGTGCATGAGGTGCAACAGATCGGCGCGCTGGAATATCGCGATGAAGGCTATTTTTTACTGCGCGGGCAGACGCTGTCGTTGACGCCGCGCGAGCAGGCGCTGCTGACGGTGCTGATGTTCCGCCGTACGCGGCCGGTGTCGCGCCAGCAGCTGTTTGAACAGGTTTTCAGCCTCAGCGATGACGTCAGCCCGGAAAGCATTGAGCTGTATATTCATCGTCTGCGTAAGAAACTTCAGGAGAGCAACGTGCGTATCGTGACCCTGCGCGGCCTGGGCTACGTGCTGGAGCTCGCTCATGAGGTGGGGTAAACCGCAGTCGTTATTCGCCCAGCTGCTGCTGTTTCTCGGCCTGCCGCTGGTTTTGCTGTGGGGGCTGTCGGCGTTCAATAGCTACGTCAGCGCCCTGCAGGCGGCGACCCAGGCTTACGATCGTACGCTGCTCTCCTCCGCCCGCACGGTGGCGGAGCGTCTGGTGGTACGCCACGGCAGGCTGGAAGTGAATGTTCCCTGGGTGGTGCTCGATAGCTTCGAGCTGAATATGAACGATCGCCTGTACTATAAAGTTCTCGATCCCGAGAGGCGGGTGATTTCCGGTTTTGACGACCTGCCGCCAATGCCGCCATCAACCTCTCGTACCGATCTCTATCCGGCGCTGGCGTGGTTTTATCATACCGAATATCGCGGCCAGGCTATTCGCGTGGCGCGGCTGCTGCAGCCGGTTAACGAAGGCGGCGTTGTCGGCATGGCGGAAATCTATATCGCCGAAACGCTGCGGTCGCGGCGCTGGCTGGCGGGACAGCTGCTGTTTTCATCATGGATCTCGCAGGGGCTATTAGTGCTGCTGACGCTGGTGCTCGCCGGCTGGCTGCTGCGCCGCGTGCTGCGGCCAATGCGCCAGCTTTCGGCGCTGATGGTACGGCGCGAACCCGGCCTGTTGACGCCGCTGCCGGAGCTGCTGCCGTGGTCGGAAACCCGGCTGCTGATCGTCGCCTTTAACCGCTATATCGACCGGCTGCGGGTGATGATTTCCCGCCAGGAGCGGTTTAGCGCCGACGCGTCTCATCAGCTCAAAACGCCGCTAGCGGTGTTGAAAACTCAGGCTTCGGTGGCCCTGGCGAGCGGCGATCCCCGACTGTGGCGCGAGAGCCTGGAGGCGATGAGCGGCACGCTTAATAGCACGATCCTGCTCACCGAGCGCCTGCTGCAGCTGGCTACCATCAAACGGAAAGAGCAGGGGGAACAGGCGTTCCCGCCGGTAGACCTTCAGGAGATCGTTCACCATAGCTGCTTTTCCCGTCTTCAGCAGGCGCGGAGCAAAGCTATCGATCTCGGTTATGAGGGGGAAACCTCGACGGTGACCATCGCCGGAGACGGCGTTTTGTTGAGCGAGCTGTGCGCGAATCTGCTGGATAACGCGATTCGCTATACGCCGCAGGGGGGGATCGTCACCGTCAGCCTGCATCGTGACGGAGAGGCGGTGCTGCTGGATGTCGAAGATAGCGGGCCGGGGATCGATGATGCGCAGATTCAGCAGGCGCTCATGCCGTTCCATCGTCTGGAAAACGTGGGGGATAACCCCGGCGCCGGGCTTGGCCTGGCGCTGGTTAGCGATATTGCGCGCCTGCACCGCAGCCATCCGCAGCTGCTGCGGAGCGAAACGCTGGGCGGGCTGAAGGTCAGGCTGCGCTTTTTGCGCGCGCGTTCAGAGTAAGCCTTTCAGGGTGAGGGTCCGGCGGGTCGCCACGTTCAAATCATAGTGAGGAAGATCCTCGGCTTTCACCCAGGCGTAGTCCTGAAACTCTTCGTTGATCGTCACGTCGCGATTGGCGCTGATGCAGTCGAAGATCAGGTAAATCATATAAATTTCTTCCCGGCGGCCATCGGCGTAGGTTTTAACCCGGACGTCGTCGCGAAAGGTCCACGGGGTGACGTTGGTCAGCTGCAGTTTTTCGCCCAGCTCTTCACGAATTTCTCGCCGCAGCGCCTCTTCAATGCGCTCGCCTGGCTCGACGCCGCCGCCGGAGAGCGCCCACTGGCCGGGAAACACGCCGCGATCGTCGGCCATTTTACACAGCAGATAGTGGCCTTCATGTTGAATGAGCGGGCAGACGATAGTCCTTTGACGCATGATTTCTCCTTAATGATGATGCGGATAAAAATTGTAATGGCCCAGTTTGCGAGCCGCCTCGGCAAACCGCAAGCGAAAACGCGCGGTGAATGCGAGTGGTGGTAGGGTGAGCGCAAGTTAATTGGTCAGGGGCCATCATGGAACAGATAGCAAGCCACTCGCCGCACGATGCGGTCTTTAAACATCTTTTGTCCCAACGGGCAACGGCGCGCGATTTTTTGCATATTCATTTGCCGAAGCATTTGCGGGAACAGTGCGATCTGCGGACGCTGCAGCTGGAGTCCGGCAGTTTTATTGAAGAGGACTTACGCGCCAGCCATTCGGATATCCTTTATTCGCTAAAAACCCATGGCGGAGAGGGGTATATCTACATTCTTATTGAGCATCAAAGCTCTCCCGACAGGCATATGGCGTTTCGCCTGATGCGATACGCCATCGCGGCGATGCAGCGTCATCTTGATAAAGGGCATCATCAGCTGCCGCTGGTGATTCCTCTGCTCTTTTATCACGGCAGGACCAGCCCCTACCCGTATTCAACGCGCTGGCTGGATGGCTTTCCACAGCCAGAGATGGCCGAGCGGCTGTATAGCCGGAGTTTTCCTCTGATAGACGTCACTGAGATCCCTGACGATCGGCTTGTACAGCACCGCCGGGTCGCTATGCTTGAGCTACTGCAAAAACATATCCGCCAGCGGGACCTGATGGACATCTCTGAGCAACTGGTCAGAATATTATCCTTGGGATACACTACGCGTCGGCAGTTTAAAACGTTGCTGAATTATATGCTTCAGGCGGGTAACGCCGCCGATCCGGTGGCCTTTTTACGCAAGCTCGCGCAAAAGACGCCGCTCAAGCCGCATAAGGAGACGCTGATGAATATTGCTCATTTTCTGGAAGAGCGTGGCCGTAAAGAGGGGATCCTTCAGGGAATGAAGGCGGGGATAGAAAAGGGCTTACAAAAGGGCCGACGTGAAGGTCGCAATGAAGGCCGACGTGAAGGTCGCAATGAAGGCCGAAATGAAGGCCGACATCAAGGTCTGCAGGAGGCGACGCAACGCATTGCCCTGGCGATGCTGGATGAGGGGCTTGAGCCTTCTCAGGTCGCAAAGCTGACCGGTTTATCGCAGCAGCAGCTCGCTAAGCTCCGGCACTAAAATCGTTTAAAAAGCGCAAAATGGCAGCCTTAAGGGCTGCCATCAGTACTTATTCCCCGTGCTTTAAGGCCTGTAACGCCGCTGCAACACCCGCGCCGTAGTCGGGGTGGACTTCGCTGAACAGGCCAATTTGTCGCTGCTGAATAAACTCAGGAATATCCCGCATATCATTGGCGATACGCTGGAACATTCGCTGATGCTCATCTTCGCCTAATAGCTCAAACAGTCTGCGCGGCTGGCTAAAGTAGTCGCTATCTTCCCGGTGATCCCAGTGCGCCGCCGCGCCTTCAAGGCTTAAAGGCGGCTCGCTAAAGTCCGGTTGTTCCTGAAACACGCCAAAGCTGTTGGGCTCATAAGTGACGCCGTTGCCGCTATTGCCGTCAACGCGCATCGCGCCGTCGCGGTGATAGTTATGGAACGGGCAGCGCGGAGCATTGACCGGAATTTGATGATGGTTAACGCCCAGACGATAGCGCTGGGTATCGCCGTAGGAAAACAGCCGTCCCTGCAGCATCCGGTCCGGAGAGAAGCCCACGCCAGGCACCACGTTCGCCGGATTCATCGCGACCTGCTCAACCTCAGCGAAGTAGTTATCCGGGTTGCGGTTAAGCTCCAGTACCCCGACTTCAATCAGCGGATAATCGCCGTGCGGCCAGATTTTGGTCAGATCGAAGGGGTTGTAAGGGACCCGGCTGGCTTCCGCTTCCGGCATTATCTGCACGTAGAAGGTCCAGCGCGGGAAATCGCCTCTTTCAATCGACTCATAGAGATCGCGCTGCGAACTCTCGCGATCTTCTGCTACCAGGCGTTTCGCTTCATCATCCATCAGGTTGGCGATCCCCTGCTGGGATTTGAAGTGGAATTTCACCCAAAAACGTTCATTTTCAGCGTTAATAAAGCTGAACGCGTGGCTGCCGAAACCGTGCATATGGCGATATGAGCGCGGGATGCCGCGGTCGCTAAAGTCGATGGTTAACTGATGCAGCGTTTCGGGAAGCAGGGAGAAAAAATCCCATTTCCAGGTTGGATTACGCAGGTTGGTGCGCGGGTCGCGTTTGACAACGTGGTTAAGGTCGGGAAATTTCAGCGGGTCGCGAAGGTAGAAAATCGGCGTATTGTTGCCCACCAGATCCCAGTTGCCCTCTTCGGTATAGAACTTGATAGAAAAGCCGCGAATATCGCGCTCGGCGTCAGCGGCGCCGCGTTCTCCGGCGACGGTTGAGAAACGCAGGAACAGGTCGGTGGTTTTACCGACTTCGGAAAAAAGCTTTGCTCGGGTATAGCGGGTGATATCGTGGGTAACGGTCAGTTTGCCGTATGCCCCGGAGCCTTTAGCGTGCATTCGGCGTTCCGGGATAACCTCACGGTCAAAGTGGGCCAGTTTTTCCAGAAACCAGACATCCTGCAGCAGCATCGGGCCGCGAGGACCTGCAGTCACGACATTATTATTATCGACAACCGGCGCGCCGGCACCGGTGGTTAGTCCTTTCTTGCTCATCTTTATCTCCTGACAAAGTTTTATGTAACTTATTCATCTCCCTGAAGGAAAAAAATAAGCTGAGCACACTTTGTAGAATAAATAGCCAGCACGGACAATCTGGCTCTGGCTATCGAATTGATACCCGGAGCCGTTGGCAAAATTCCGGTAGCAACTGGTTACAATCACAATGGCAAACGTCGCTTTAGTTCATTGATTCCTTAGCATTCGGCAGTACAATTTCGCGGTTTTTTGGGATTTTCTTATTATTATTTTCTGGATAGATAAAAATGAAAAAAAGCATATTTATGGCCCTCGCTGGCATGATGTTCGTCTCGACGGCGGCAAATGCGATCAGCGTCAGCGGGCAGGCCGGTGAGCACTACACCAATCTCGGCGTCGGATTCGGCACCGAATCGACCGGCCTGGCGGTAACCGGCAACTGGCTGCACAATGATGATGACGGCGATGCGGCGGGTCTGGGATTGGGCCTGAACATCCCCCTTGGGCCATTCCTGGCCACCGTGGGCGGCAAAGGCGTTTACACCAATCCGAACAACGGCGATGAGGGCTACGCGGCGGCGGTCGGCGGCGGTCTGCAGTGGAAAATCGGCGACAGCTTCCGTCTGTTCGGCGAATACTATTACTCTCCGGATTCACTCTCCAGCGGCATCGACAGCTATCAGGAAGCCAATGCTGGCGCGCGCTTTACCATTATGCGTCCTCTGAGCATCGAAGCCGGCTACCGCTACCTCAACCTGGCGGGTAAAGACGGCAACCGCGATAACGCGGTCGCTGACGGTCCGTACGTCGGCGTCAACGCCAGCTTCTAATCTCTCCGGCGCGGTATTCCGCCGCGCCTGATTTTCAGGCTTTTTCGCCAGCCGCTTTGCGATATAGTATTTCTACTTATCAGGCTGGAGTTCATAATGTTAAACGTGGAAATGCTGTCCACCGGCGATGAAGTACTGCATGGGCAAATCATCGATACCAATGCCGCGTGGCTGGCGGATTTCTTTTTTAATCAAGGATTACCCTTAAAGCGTCGCCATACCGTTGGTGACGATCTCGACTCCCTGGTGGCGATTTTACGCGAGCGCAGCGAGCATGCCGATGTGCTGATCGTCAACGGCGGTCTGGGGCCGACCAGCGACGACCTGAGCGCGCTGGCCGCCGCGACGGCCAAAGGCGAAGGGTTGATTTTGCACGAAGCGTGGCTGGAAACCATGACCCGTTTCTTTGCCGAGCGCGGCAGGCCCATGGCCGCCAGCAATCGTAAACAGGCGGAAATTCCGCAAAGCGCCGAGATGATCGATAACCCGGTTGGAACCGCCTGCGGTTTTGCCGTGCAGCTAAACCGCTGCCTGATGTTTTTTACCCCCGGCGTGCCTTCCGAATTTAAGGTGATGGTCGAGCAGGAAATCTTACCGCGCCTGCGCGAGCGTTTCCCGCTGCCTGCTGCGCCGCTGTGCCTGCGTCTGACCACCTTCGGCCGTTCCGAAAGCGAACTGGCGCAGAGCCTCGATCATCTGCAGCTGCCGCCGGGCGTGGTGATGGGCTATCGCTCCTCGATGCCGATTATCGAACTGAAGCTGACCGGGCCCGCTGAACAGCGCGAGGCGATGCTGGCGCTGTGGCTGGAAGTGCGGAAAGTGGCCGGAGAGAGCATGATTTTCGAAGGCACAGAAGGCCTGCCCGCGCAGATCGCCCGTCGTCTGCAGGAGCGTCAGCTAAGCCTGACGCTGAGCGAGCAGTTTACCGGCGGCCTGCTGGCGCTACAGCTTTCACGCGTCAATGCGCCGCTGTTGGCCAGTGAAGTCATTCCGTCGCAGGAAGAGACTCTGGCGCAGTCCGCGCGCTGGGCGGCTGAGCGGCGCGAGAAACATTTTGCCGGCCTGGCGCTGGCGGTCAGCGGCCAGGAGAGCGATCACCTGAATTTTGCGCTTTCTACGCCGGACGGCACCCACGCGCTGCGGGTGAAATTCACCACCAGCCGCCACAGCGTGCAGGTGCGTCAGGAGGTGTGCGCGATGATGGCACTGAACATGCTGCGCCGCTGGCTGAACGGCCAGCCGGTGGCCGGCGAACACGGCTGGATTAACGTCGTCGAATCTCTCACGGTGTAAACAAACCTCCGCGTCGGGAGTCTTTCCCGACGCGCGATGAGTCCAGCCAGCTGTACTTGCTTTTAAATATTCTGTGTACTACCTCGCATTTTTATCCTTCCGAACGTCCACCCTGCTGGAATAGCGTCGTCATTTGAAGCCGCTCACAATTTATCCGCCTGACAACCGCAACACTGATTCCAGTATTCAGGATTGGAGTCCAGTATGTTGGAATCAAGCAAAGTCCCGGCGCTGACCCGCGCCATTGATATTCTCAATTTGATCGCCCGCATCGGTCCCTGCAGCGCGGCGACCATTATTGACGAACTGGGTATTCCGAAAAGTACCGCCTATCTGCTGTTGGGAGAGCTGAAAAAACAGCGCTTCCTCAGCATGGATAATCAGGATAACTACTGCCTGTGGACCAAGCTGGTTGAGCTGGCCGGGCAGGCGCTGAGCAAAATGGACCTGCGCGAGCTGGCGCGTCCGCGCCTGACGCAGCTGATGGATCAGTGTGGGCTGCTCTGCCACCTGGGCATTATCGACAGCGGCAACGCCTACTACATTCTGAAGATTGAGTCCCCGGCCACCATCAGCGTGCGCTCGCATGAGGGGAAGAGCCTGTCGCTGTATCGCTCCGGTATCGGTAAATGCCTGCTGGCCTGGCAGCCCGAGCGGGTTCAGGAGTCGATTATCAGCGAGCTGCGGTGGGAACGGGCGACGCCAACCACTATCACCAGCGCCCAGCAGCTTCGCGATGAGCTGGGGCGTATTCGCGCCCGCGGCTGGAGCTTCGATAACGGCGAAGACTATCCCGACGTTCGCTGCGTGGCCGCCCCGGTGTTTAACGCCAATAACGAGCTGACCGCCGCCATTTCCGTGGTGGGTACCCGTCTGCAAATCAATGAAGACAATCGCGATTACCTCGCCGGTAGGGCGATTGCCTGCGCCAAAGATATTTCCCGTCTGCTGGGGTGGAAGAGCCCCTTCGAACAACAAGCCTCATAATAAGGAGAAGATCATGACCCTACCGAAAATTAAACACGTCCGCGCCTGGTTTATCGGCGGCGCTACCGCAGAGAAAGGCGCTGGCGGCGGCGATTATCATGACCAGGGGGCAAATCACTGGATTGACGATCATATCGCCACGCCGATGAGCAAATATAAACAGTATGAACAGTCTCGCCAGTCGTTTGGCATCAACGTTCTCGGTACGCTGATCGTTGAAGTGGAAGCCGAAAACGGGCAGACCGGCTTTGCGGTGTCGACCGCGGGCGAGATGGGTTGCTTTATCGTGGAAAAACATCTGAACCGCTTTATTGAAGGTAAGTGCGTCAGCGATATCAAACTGATCCATGACCAGATGCTCAACGCTACCATGTATTACTCCGGATCCGGCGGTCTGGTGATGAATACTATCTCCTGTATCGACCTGGCGCTGTGGGATCTGTTCGGCAAAGTGGTTGGGCTGCCGGTTTATAAACTGCTGGGCGGCGCGGTGCGCGATGAAATTCAGTTCTACGCCACCGGGGCGCGCCCGGATCTGGCGAAGGAGATGGGCTTTATTGGCGGCAAGATGCCGACCCACTGGGGGCCGCACGATGGCGACGCGGGGATCCGCAAAGATGCCGCGATGGTGGCCGATATGCGCGAAAAATGCGGGCCGGACTTCTGGCTGATGCTGGACTGCTGGATGAGCCAGGACGTGAATTACGCCACTAAACTGGCCCACGCCTGCGCGCCCTCTAACCTTAAGTGGATCGAAGAGTGCCTGCCGCCGCAGCAGTACGAAGGCTACCGCGAGCTGAAACGCAATGCGCCAGCCGGAATGATGGTCACCAGCGGCGAGCACCACGGCACGCTGCAATCTTTCCGCACGCTGTCGGAAACCGGCATCGATATTATGCAGCCTGATGTGGGCTGGTGCGGCGGTCTGACCACGCTGGTGGAGATTGCGGCGATCGCCAAATCGCGCGGCCAGCTGGTGGTGCCGCACGGCTCGTCGGTCTATTCGCACCACGCGGTCATTACCTTTACCAATACGCCGTTCAGCGAGTTCCTGATGACCAGCCCGGATTGCTCAACGATGCGTCCGCAGTTTGACCCGATTCTGGTTGACGAGCCGGTGCCGGTAAACGGGCGCATTCATAAAAGCGTGCTGGATAAACCGGGCTTCGGCGTCGAGCTGAACCGCGACTGCAACCTGAAACGTCCTTATAGCCACTGATCCCGTCGTGCCGCACAGCGCAGATGTGCGGCCCATTGTTGAGGATATTACGATGAGCAACACCTTGCTTGAAAGCGTGGTGAAGAAAAACCGCGCCCGTTTGATCCCTTTTATGCTGGCGCTGTACGTGCTGGCGTTTCTTGACCGTTCGAATATCGGCTTTGCCAAAGAGACCTATCAGCTGGATACCGGCCTGAGCAACGAGGCCTATGCGCTGGGGGCGGGGATTTTCTTTGTGGTGTACGCCTTTCTCGGGGTGCCCGCCAACCTGCTGATGCGCAAATTCGGCGCAAGAAAATGGATCGGCTGCACCACCTTGCTGTGGGGGCTTCTCTCCGCGGCGATGGCGTGGGCGGACACCGAAGCGAAGTTTCTGCTGGTGCGTACCCTGCTGGGCGCCGCCGAGGCGGGCTTCTTCCCGGGTATGATCTACCTGACTTCCCAGTGGTTCCCGCAGCAGAACCGCGCCAGCATTATGGGGCTGTTTTATATGGGCGCGCCGCTGGCGCTGACCCTCGGGTCGCCGCTCTCCGGCGCGCTGCTGGAAATGCACGGCTTTATGGGACATCCCGGCTGGTTCTGGATGTTTATCATTGAGGGGCTGCTGGCGGTCGGCGCCGGGTTCTTCACCTTCTTCTGGCTTGACGATACGCCGCAAAAGGCGCGTTTCCTGAGCGCTGCCGAAAAACAGGCGTTAATCAGCGAGCTGGCCAGCGAAGAGCAGAAAAAGGTGACTTCGCGTTTGTCCGATGCGCTGCGCAACGGCCGCGTCTGGCAGCTGGCCATTATTTATCTGACCATTCAGGTAGCGGTTTACGGTCTGATCTTCTTCCTGCCGACCCAGGTTGCCGCGCTGCTCGGCACCAAGGTGGGGTTTGTGGCTTCGGTGGTGACCGCTATTCCGTGGGTAGCGGCGCTGTTCGGGACCTGGCTGATTCCGCGCTACTCCGACCGTACCGGCGAGCGGCGTAATATTGCCGCATTCACCCTGCTGGCGGCGGCGATTGGCATTGCGGTCTCCGGGCTGGTGTCGCCAGTGCTGGCGATTATCGCGCTGTGCGTTGCCGCCGTGGGCGTCATTGCCGTACAGCCGGTGTTCTGGACCATGCCGACGCAGCTGTTGTCCGGCACGGCGCTGGCCGCGGGCATCGGTTTCGTCAACCTGTTTGGCGCCATCGGCGGTTTTCTGGCGCCGATTATCCGCGTCCAGGCTGAAACAATGTTCGCGAGTGATTCTGCCGGATTAGTGACGCTCGCCTGCGTGGCGATTGTCGGAGTTGTTATTATCTTTTCACTGCGCGTCAATCGTACGGTGCCGCAGGCTGACAGCGTACAGCATTAATGTAAGGGAGAACTATGAACGCAATTTTATCGAACCCATTTAAAGCGGGATTGTTGCAAGGGGAAGCGCAAATTGGCTTGTGGCTGAGCTCGACCTCTTCGTATATGGCTGAGATTGCCGCCACCTCGGGTTACGACTGGCTGCTGATTGACGGCGAACATGCGCCCAATACCATTCAGGACCTGTATCATCAGCTGCAGGCCATCGCGCCCTACGTCAGCCAGCCGGTGATTCGCCCGGTGGAGGGCAATCGTAGCCTGATTAAACAGGTACTGGATATCGGCGCCAGAACGCTGCTGATCCCGATGGTCGATACCGCTGAACAGGCGCGGGAGATCGTCTCGGCTACCCGCTATCCGCCGGTGGGCACCCGCGGCGTCGGGGCCGGGGTGGCCCGCGCCGCGCGCTGGGGGCGGGTAGAGAACTATATGGCGCAGGCCAACGATGAACTGTGCCTGCTGATTCAGGTGGAGAGCAAAACCGCCCTCGATAATCTGGATGCGATCCTCGAAGTGGAGGGGATTGACGGCGTCTTTATCGGCCCGGCTGACCTATCGGCTTCGCTGGGCTACCCGGACAACGCCGGGCATCCGGACGTTCAGCGCATTATCGAACAGAGCATCCGCCGCATTCGCGCGGCGGGAAAAGCCGCCGGTTTCCTCGCCGTTGACCCGGAGATGGCGCACAAAGCGCTGGCGTGGGGGGCCAATTTTGTCGCCGTGGGCGTTGATACCAACCTCTATACCCGCGCGCTGGATAAACGGCTGGCGATGTTCAAGCCGATAGCCGAACAGGCGGAGGGAAAGGGGAGCTATTAGTCCCCCCGCAGCCGGTGCTGGTATCAGGCCAGCGCCTGCGCCAGCAGAGAGATGGGATGTTCGCAGCGTTTGCTGGTGGACATCTCAATCTGCCATTTGCAGGTTTCACAATCGGTCACCACCAGGTCGGCGCCGCTCTCCTCAATTTGCCGGAACAGCGGCGCGCCAATGGCCTGCGATGAGTCATAGTTCTCCGACTTAAACCCATAGGTGCCGGCAATGCCGCAGCATTGAGAGTCGAGCACCTCCAGCTGCAAGCCGGGGATCAGCCGCAATAGCTCAAGGGTATACAGCGACCAGCCCATTTTCTCCATATGACAGGGGGTGTGATAGACCACCTTCAGCGGCAGCGGTTTTAGCTGCAAAGGCCGCCCATCATCCAACTGACGCCAGATCCAGCGGGTTGCCAGCTCAATACGATCGCGAACGTCGCGGTTCTCAATATCGAGTACGTGCGGGTATTCATCGCGTAGGGTAAAGGTGCAGGTTGATGAGGTCGCAATAACAGGGAGGCTATTTTCCCGCATCGCGGTGACGTTGCTCTGCGCCTGCTTGCGCGCCCTGGCAAAAAAAACCGTTGGCAATCAGCGGCACGCCGCAGCACTGCTCCTTACTGAATAACTGCACGCCGATGCCCATGGCGTTCAGCACCCGGATAAGATCTTTGCCCAGCTGTGGGTGGTTGTAGTTGACATAGCAGCCGTGAAAAAACGCCACCTGTTCGGCGTATTGCGCCTGCTGAGCAGACAGCTGACGATACGCGCGGCGAAAGGTGCCAAAGCCATATTTCGGCAGCGTACGGCGGTGATCGATTTTAAGCGCGGCGTCGAGGAGTCGCCGTACCGGCTTCAGCCCGGTGGTGGCGTTCACCAGCGGGGCAAACGGCGTGGAGAGGGTGCCCATCAGGTCGGTATGGCTGAGGATCGCATCGCGCAGGGTGGGCTTTTGCCGACCATACTCCATGCGCGCGCGCTGGATAATATCGCCGATTTTGACGTCTGAGGGGCAGGCGACTTCACAGCGTTTGCAGTTAATGCAGTATTTTAACGCCTCGTCGTAGAGCGTGCCGTCTTTCAGGCGCAGGCGCTCGCCGTCCGGCCCGGCCTGTTTTGGCCCAGGGTAGCGCGGGTTAACCCGGCTGACCGGGCAGGCGGTGGTGCAAACGGTGCATTTAATGCAGTGTTCAAAACGCGTGTCGTTCATGACTCACCTCCGGCAAGCTCGCCGATTAACCTTGCGGCGTGCAGCGCGGTGACCGCGCAGACGCCGCCGCCGCATCCCAGCGCGATGGCATCAAAACCGCCGAGAATAGAACCTACGGCGAACAGATTCTCCAGCGTCTGCCCCTGAAGCTGCGGACGCAGGGCCGCATCGGTTTTCAGGCCGAAACGCTGCCAGGGCTGGGAAGCAAAAAAGTCCTGCTGATACCAGCGCTCGCGCGGTAGCGTCTGCTGCAGATCAAGGCCAAGAATAGGCTCGCGCACGCCGCTGCGTTCGGCGACCAGCCCATTGCTGAAAAAGCTGCCGCTGGCCAGCACCGCGAAGCGCGGGCGCAGCGGGATATCGCCGTGGTTGCGCGTCCAGATAGCGTTAACGATACCGTTCTGCTGGCTAATATTGATGACTTCGTCGCCGGTAAGCCAGGTGCCGCCGCCGCGGATAAAATGCCGCTGGAGCTGGGCGTGCAGGCGCATCCCCGGCACCGACGGCGGCAGCGTAGGCAGCAGGCGCAGCGGGCAGGGAAGGCGCTGCTGTAGCCACTGATACAGACGATCGTCGGCGAGGCCGAAGCAGGCGGGCATGATAATGAAACGGTGCCGCTGCGCCAGCGGACGCAGCGCCGCCAGCAGCGCTGGCCACTGCGTTTCATCGTCCAGACGGCGGGCGATATTGGCGGCGCGAAATTCGGATGGGCTATCGCGCAGAACATCAAGGAGCGGTAAATCTATCTCCTGCGCTTCGGCGTGAACGCCATGCTGGTTCAGCGAGGCGGCGGCAAGATGCGGCTGGAAGTCGCCGAATCCGCTGATGCCGACCACGCAGACGCCGTTGGCGGGCAGCGGCGCGGTGGCAATCTCCTGCGGCGAAAGCCAGGCCGCGCGTAAGGTTCCCAGCGGCGTCACGCGCAGATGCGGCTGGCTGGCCTCACCCTGCATGGCGATACCGCAGTCGGCAAACAGAGCCTGCGCCTGGCTGGCGTAACCCATTACCCGTTCGGCGCCGAGTCTGGCATAAGGATGCTCGGAAAGCTGGCGGGCCAGCTGGCCGATGCCGTGAGCAACATCGGTGACGGTTTCGCCATTCGGCAACGTCGAGAGCAGATCCAGCGAGGCGGAAGAGAAGTGCAGGGCGCTTTGGCCGCGGCTGATAATCACGCTGCGCAGGCCGCGCTGATTGAGCGCCAGCCCGCAGAGCAGCCCGGCAAGGCCGCCGCCGATAATGGCGCAATCAAACTTCATCCTGATGCTCCTTTTGTAATCCGCACAGGCCGAGATAGACCCAGCGGGTGAACTCGCTTTCGCGCAGCGCGTCTCCCCAGGCCACCGGCTGGACGCCTTTCCAGCGCTCGTTCAGAAATTCAGACAGCTGGGTAAGGGAGCGCGCGGAGGTGGTGACGTTAAAACGCGCGAGCAGCCCGGCGGCCCGGCAGGCGCACAGCTCGCCCTGACAGGTGCCCATGCCGACGCGGGTGCGCCGGCGCAGGTCGAGCAGGTTTTTCACCGCCAGATTTTCGACCGCGTACTGAACCTCGCCGGCGGTGACCGCTTCGCATTCGCAGACCAGGCTGCGGTGCTGGCGGCTATCGCCAAGCCAGGCGGGGGTACGATCGCCGTGGCGATAAATGGCCGACCCGCGCAGCGATGCTGGTAAAGCGATGATTTTGCGTAACGTGGTTTCCGTCGGCTCCTGCGAGCCGGGAAGCGGCGCATCGGCGGTTGTACAGGGGGCGGTATTGCCGAGCTTGCGGCATACCGCATCCGTAGCCCATTCCGCCATCAGGCGGTAGGTCATCAGCTTACCGCCGGTGATGGTGATAAAACCTTCCAT
This sequence comes from Klebsiella sp. M5al, assembly GCF_002090195.1. Classification (NCBI taxonomy): domain Bacteria; kingdom Pseudomonadati; phylum Pseudomonadota; class Gammaproteobacteria; order Enterobacterales; family Enterobacteriaceae; genus Klebsiella; species Klebsiella sp. M5al. Next base: position 4,182,751 of record NZ_CP020657.1, on the reverse strand, counting down.
GCCGTCGCGCTGGGCGTGGTCGAGCAGCACGATGCCGCGGCTGACGCTGCGTCCACTGGGATCGTCATCGCTGGCGACCAGCGGACGTACGCCGGAGTAGGCGCGCAGTATCCGGGTCCGCCCCATGATCGGCGCCAGCTTTTCCCCCTCGCGTAGTAGCGTATCGACTTCCCCGGCCGTCACCCGGTTGTCGTCAATTTCGTCATAGGGAATGTGCATCGAGGTGGTGCCAATCAACGAAATGGTATCGCCGGGTACCAGGATATCGGCGTCAGCCGGTTTGCGGCAGCGGTTGATAACCTGACGGTTAATGCGGTGGTCGAGGATCAGCAGCGATCCTTTTGCCGGAAACATCGCGATGCGCAGGTCGGCATACTCTGCGATACGCTGCCCCCAGATCCCGGCGGCGTTGACCACCACCTGCGCGCGCAGGCTGAGCGGTTCACGGCGCTGACGATCGTAGAGCGCTACCCCCTGGACGCGATCGCCCTCGCGCAGCAGGCCGGTGACTTCGCAGCCGGTGAGGATCGTGGCGCCATGTTCGCGGGCATCGAGCATATTCGCGGCGGTGAGGCGGAACGGATCGACGGTGCCGTCCGGTACCTGCACGGCGCCAAGCAGCGCGGGATTCACGGCAGGCTCCAGGCGCAGCGTTTCGGCGGGCGTCAGAGGCTGGGCTTCAATACCCGCCTGCTGGCAGGCGGTGATAAAGGTGTGCTGATACGCCGGGTCATCTTCCGGCAGGGTAATAAAGAGTCCGCTGGTGGGCTCAATGCAGTGGCGGGCGATACGGCGTAAGATGCGGTTTTCGCTGATGCACTCGCGCGCCGATTCGCTATCGGTTACCGCATAGCGCGCGCCGCTGTGCAGCAGGCCGTGGTTACGCCCGGTCGCGCCGGTGGCGATATCGTAGCGCTCAACCAGCGCAGCCTTCAGCCCGCGCAGCGCGCAGTCGCGCGCGATCCCGGCGCCGGTTGCGCCGCCGCCAATAATAATGACGTCATATTCACGACTATCGGCCATCTCCCTGTCCTCTGTGTTCGTTTTACATCATTTAGCCATATCGATAGCGTTTAATGTTTGATTTCGAGCATATTTGCGCGTAATTCGAGCATTTGTTGTGACTTTGCGCGCATATTGGAAAGCATTGTCATATTTCTGTAACAAAGTGTGCGACATTTCACAGTATTAGATTTACGCTTTGCCTACTATCGCGACCAAATTAGAAGTCAGTGAATAAATTACGTTTTTTTGCGTCGACGTCAGAAAAACAGCAATGGCCACGGAGGCTGATATGTTAAGTATATTTAAACCCGCAGCGCATAAGGCGCGTTTGCCAACGGCGGAAATCGATCCGTTATATCGTCGATTACGTTGGCAGATCTTTATTGGTATCTTCTTCGGATATGCCGCTTACTATCTGGTTCGTAAGAACTTTGCTTTGGCTATGCCTTATCTTATCGAACAGGGATTCTCCCGCGGCGATCTCGGCTTTGCGCTTTCCGGTATCTCCATCGCCTACGGATTTTCGAAATTCATCATGGGCTCGGTCTCAGATCGTTCGAATCCGCGCATTTTTTTACCGGCAGGGCTGATCCTGGCCGCGCTGGTGATGCTGGTCATGGGCTTCGTCCCCTGGGCGACCTCCAGCATTATGGTGATGTTCGTGCTGCTGTTCCTGTGCGGCTGGTTCCAGGGGATGGGCTGGCCGCCGTGCGGGCGCACGATGGTGCACTGGTGGTCGCAAAAAGAGCGCGGCGGTATTGTGTCGGTATGGAACTGCGCGCATAACGTCGGCGGCGGGATCCCGCCGCTGCTGTTTCTGCTGGGGATGGCGTGGTTTAACGACTGGCACGCGGCGCTGTATATGCCAGCTTTCGGTGCGATCCTGCTGGCGATTTTCGCCTTCGCGATGATGCGCGATACCCCGCAGTCCTGCGGCCTGCCGCCGATCGAAGAGTACAAAAACGATTATCCTGACGACTATAGCGAGAAGCACGAAGAAGAGCTGACCGCAAAGCAGATCTTTATGCAGTACATCCTGCCGAACAAGCTGCTGTGGTACATCGCCGTCGCCAACGTATTTGTCTATCTGCTGCGCTACGGCATCCTCGACTGGTCGCCGACCTATCTGAAGGAGGTTAAGCACTTCGCGCTGGATAAATCATCCTGGGCCTACTTCCTTTATGAATACGCGGGGATCCCGGGCACCCTGCTGTGCGGCTGGATGTCGGATAAAGTGTTTAAAGGCAACCGCGGCGCGACCGGCGTCTTCTTTATGACCCTGGTCACCATCGCCACCGTCGTTTACTGGCTGAACCCGCCGGGTAATCCGGGCGTGGATATGGCCTGCATGATCATCATCGGCTTCCTGATTTATGGTCCGGTGATGCTGATTGGCCTCCATGCGCTGGAGCTGGCGCCGAAAAAAGCCGCCGGCACCGCCGCGGGCTTCACCGGCCTGTTCGGCTATCTCGGCGGCTCGGTAGCCGCAAGCGCTATCGTTGGCTACACCGTCGATTTCTTCGGCTGGGACGGCGGCTTTATGGTGATGATCGGCGGCAGCGTGCTGGCTGTCCTGCTGTTGATTATCGTGATGCTGGGTGAACGACGTCATCACCAGCAGATGAAACAAGGCTAAGGAGCGGCGATGAAAAGTCAATTAACCGCTCTGATGAGCGGCATGATGCTGGCCGCTACCGCGCTCTCTTTCAGCGCCGTCGCGGGGGAGAAAATCGTTATCGCCCACCGCGGCGCCAGCGGCTATCTGCCGGAACATACCCTCCCGGCGAAAGCGATGGCGTATGCTCAGGGGGCCGATTACCTTGAGCAAGATCTGGTGATGACTAAAGACGACCGGCTGGTGGTGCTGCATGACCACTATCTGGACCGGGTGACCGACGTGGCGCAGCGTTTCCCGCAGCGGGCACGTAAGGATGGCCGCTTCTACGCCATCGACTTTACGCTCGCCGAGATAAAGTCGCTGAAGTTTACCGAAGGGTTTGAGCCGAAAGATGGCAAGAACGTGCAAACTTATCCGGGCCGTTTCCCGATGGGGAAGTCTGATTTCCGTATTCATACCTTTGAAGAGGAGATTGAGTTTGTGCAGGGGTTGAATCACTCAACCGGCAAAAACATCGGTATCTACCCGGAAATCAAAGCGCCGTGGTTCCATCATCAGGAAGGTAAGGATATTGCCGCCAGTACGCTGAAAGTGCTGAAAGAGTATGGTTATACCCGCAAGCAGGATAAGGTCTATCTGCAGTGCTTTGACGCGGACGAGCTCAAACGTATTAAACACGAGCTGGAGCCGAAGATGGGGATGGATCTCAATCTGGTGCAGCTTATCGCCTATACCGACTGGAATGAAACCCAGCAACGGCAGGCCGACGGCAAATGGGTGAACTACAGCTATGACTGGATGTTCAAACCGGGGGCGATGGCGCAGATCGCGCAGTACGCTGACGGCATTGGCCCGGACTACCATATGCTGGTGGCCGAAGGCTCGAAGTCGGGTGATGTGAAGCTGACGGCTATGGTGAAAGAAGCTCACGCCAGCCATATGCAGGTCCATCCGTATACGGTCCGTGCCGATCAATTGCCGGAGTACGCAACCGATGTCAATCAGCTCTACAACGTGCTGTATCGCCAGGCGGACGTCGACGGCCTGTTTACCGATTTCCCGGATAAAGCGGTGCAGTTCCTGAACGCGAAGCAGTAAAAAGCCGGGCTTACCCGGCCTGTGAACGGCAGTTTTGTCGGTCGGGTAAGCGTTACGCCGGCCGACAAAACTTACATCTCGATTTCGATATCGCCTTTCGCCCGGCAGCAGCAGGGCAAAATCTCTCCCGGCTGGACAAACGCCAGCGGCTCGGTGAGCCAGTCAACCTGGCCCGAAACCAGCCGTAGACGGCAGGAGCCGCAGTAGCCTTCGCGGCACTGATACTCCACGTCGATATTGTGCGATTCCAGAGCCGCCAGCAGGGAGGGATGTTCATCCTGACACTCAAGGCGAGTGTCAGAAATCTTCAAAAAAATGCGTTTCATCAGAGCTGGAAGTTGCTCAGATCGTCGGCGTCGACTTCGGAATCGATCTGTCCGACGAGGTAAGAACTGACTTCCACTTCCTGCGGCGCGACCTGCACGTTATCGGACACCAGCCAGGTGTTGATCCACGGGATCGGGTTGGAGCGGGTCTGGAACGGCAGATCGAGACCCACCGCCTGCATGCGGATGTTGGTAATGTACTCAACGTACTGGCAGAGAATATCTTTGTTCAGGCCGATCATCGAGCCGTCGCGGAACAGATAATCCGCCCACTCTTTTTCCTGCTGCGCCGCCTGCACGAACAGGTCGTAGCACGCCTGTTTGCACTCTTCGGCGATTGAAGCCATCTCCGGATCGTCGACGCCGGAACGCAGCAGGTTCAGCATGTGCTGAGTACCGGTCAGGTGCAGTGCTTCATCGCGGGCGATCAGACGGATAATCTTGGCGTTACCTTCCATCAGCTTGCGCTCGGCAAAGGCGAAGGAGCAGGCGAAGCTGACGTAAAAACGGATGGCTTCCAGCGCGTTCACGCTCATCAGGCACAGGTAGAGTTTCTTTTTCAGCTCGCGCAGGTTCACGGTGATGGTTTTACCGTTCACGCTGTGGGTGCCTTCGCCCAGCAGATGCCAGTAGCTGGTCAGCTCAATCAATTCATCGTAATAGCTGGAAATCCCTTCCGCGCGTTTCTGAATCTGCTCGTTGGTGACGATATCGTCAAACACCATCGCCGGATCGTTAACGATATTGCGGATGATATGGGTGTAGGAGCGCGAGTGAATGGTCTCTGAGAACGCCCAGGTTTCAACCCAGGTTTCCAGCTCCGGAATTGAAATCAGCGGCAGCAGGGCGACGTTCGGGCTGCGTCCCTGGATCGAGTCGAGCAGCGTCTGATATTTCAGGTTGCTGATAAAAATGTGTTTTTCGTGTTCCGGCAGCGCCTGGTAGTCGATGCGGTCGCGGGAAACGTCAACTTCTTCCGGACGCCAGAAGAAGGAGAGCTGTTTTTCAATCAGCTTTTCGAAGATGTCATATTTTTGCTGATCGTAGCGGGCGACGTTCACCGGCTGACCAAAAAACATCGGCTCAAGCAGCTGATCGTTTTTGGTCTGAGAAAAAGTGGTATATGCCATGAGTGGGGATCCTGTCCTGGAATTACAAGCCGGGTGGCGCTTCGCTAACCCGGCCTACAATATACCGTAGGCCCGGCAAGCGACGCGCCGCCGGGCAATATTATCAAATCTTACATGCGCCGCTTTCGCAGCCGTCGTCCTGGATGGACGGCGCCAGATCGTCCTGGGCATCTTCCGCGCCATCGCGAGTGTTGTGATAGTACAGCGTTTTGACGCCGAACTTATAGGCGTTGAGCAAGTCTTTCAGCAATTGCTGCATCGGCACTTTACCTGACGGGAAGCGGGTCGGGTCGTAGTTGGTGTTGGCGGAAATCGACTGGTCGATAAACTTCTGCATAATACCGACCAGCTGCAAGTAACCGTCGTTGTTCGGCATTTCCCACAGCAGCTCGTAGCCGTTCTGCAGTTTTTCGTAATCCGGCACCACCTGGCGCAGGATCCCGTCTTTCGACGCTTTGATGCTGACGTGGCCGCGCGGCGGCTCAATGCCGTTGGTGGCGTTGGAGATCTGCGAAGAGGTCTCGGACGGCATCAGCGCGGAGAGCGTGGAGTTACGCAGGCCGTGCGTTTTGATCGATTCGCGCAACGCTTCCCAGTCGTAATGCAGGGATTCATTGACGATCGCATCCAGGTCTTTTTTATAGGTATCGATCGGCAGAATGCCTTTGGCATAGGTGGTTTCGTTAAACCACGGGCACGCGCCCTGCTCGATAGCCAGTTCGTTAGAGGCTTTCAGCAGGTAGTACTGAATCGCTTCGAACGTTTTATGCGTCAGGTTGTTGGCGCTGCCGTCGGAGTAGCGTTTACCGTGCTTCGCCAGATAGTAGGCAAAGTTGATTACGCCAATGCCCAGCGTACGACGGCCCATGGCGCCGCGTTTGGCTGCCGGGATCGGGTAGTCCTGATAATCCAGCAGGGCATCCAGCGCGCGAACCGCCAGCACCGCCAGTTCTTCCAGCTCATCAAGGCTATCGATAACGCCGAGGTTGAAAGCGGAGAGGGTGCACAGCGCAATTTCACCGTTTTCGTCGTTCACATCTTCCAGCGGCTTGGTCGGCAGGGCGATTTCCAGGCACAGGTTGGACTGGCGCACCGGCGCGACCACCGGGTCAAACGGGCTGTGGGTGTTGCAGTGGTCGACGTTCTGGATGTAGATACGGCCGGTGGAGGCGCGCTCCTGCATCATCAGCGAGAACAGCTCTACCGCTTTAATGCGCTGCTTGCGAATGCTGTCGTCCTGCTCGTATTTGGTGTACAGGCGCTCAAACTCGTCCTGATCGGCGAAGAACGCATCGTACAGGCCCGGGACGTCTGACGGGCTGAACAGGGTGATATCGCCGCCTTTCAGCAGACGGGTGTACATCAGCTTGTTGATCTGTACGCCGTAGTCCATGTGACGAACGCGGTTGGCATCGGTGCCACGGTTATTTTTCAGCACCAGCAGGCTTTCGACTTCCAGATGCCACATCGGGTAGAAGAGGGTCGCCGCACCGCCGCGCACGCCGCCCTGCGAGCAGGATTTCACTGCGGTCTGGAAGTGCTTATAGAACGGAATACAGCCGGTGTGGAACGCTTCACCGCCGCGAATCGGGCTACCCAGCGCGCGGATGCGACCGGCGTTGATGCCGATACCGGCGCGCTGAGAGACGTATTTAACAATGGCGCTGGAGGTGGCGTTAATCGAATCCAGGCTGTCGCCGCACTCGATCAGCACGCAGGAGCTGAACTGGCGGGTCGGGGTGCGCACGCCGGACATAATCGGCGTCGGCAGGGAGATTTTAAACGTCGACACCGCGTCATAGAAACGCTTGATGTAGTCGAGACGCGTCTCGCGCGGGTAGTTGGAGAACAGGCACGCGGCGACCAGAATGTACAGGAACTGGGCGCTTTCGTAGATCTCGCCGGTGACGCGGTTCTGCACCAGATATTTGCCTTCGAGCTGCTTAACCGCCGCGTAGGAGAAGGTCATATCGCGATCGTGCTCGATGAACGAATCCATCTGCTTGAACTCTTCTTCCGTGTAGTCTTCCAGCAGATGAGTATCGTATTTGCCGTTTTTCACCATTTTCGACACGTGGTCGAACAGCGCTGGCGGCTCAAACTGGCCGTAGGCTTTTTTACGCAGGTGGAAAATCGCCAGGCGGGCGGCAAGATACTGGTAATCCGGGGCGTCGCGGGAAATAAGGTCCGCGGCGGCTTTGATAATGGTTTCGTGAATGTCGGCGGTTTTGATGCCGTCATAGAACTGAATGTGGGAACGCAGTTCTACCTGGGAGATGGAAACGTTATTCAGTCCTTCTGCCGCCCAATCCAGCACGCGGTGGATTTTATCGAGATTGATGCGCTCGGTGCTACCGTCGCGCTTTGTCACCAGCAGACTCTGATTCATGTGGATTATACCTGTCCGTGAAAGAAAATATCCCCCACTTATCCACAGATCGCCGTTGTGACTAACTCTGTGGATAAATACTATATGTAGGGGGTTGTCGATAAAAGAAACGCTATATGGTGAGTATTCTAGTAAGGATTCTTTTGAGTACAAGAGTTGATTTTGAGGTTAAATTGAGGTTGCGGAAGGGTAATAATCGCCAAGTCCACGCCACATAAGGCCTGGAGAAGATGTCAATAAATCAGAAAAAAAAATGAAAATTTGATCGAGTGCTGATTTCTTCATCGGAAGAAAAAATCACGCGGCTTGATGCCGCGCAATCATCATAGGAAATACAGCTGACGTTATGCTTTTTTCGCCGTTGTATGCAACATATAGTTAACATCAACGCCTGGCGCCAGCTTGAAGGTATTGGTCAACGGATTGTAGTGGAGACCGGTAATATGCTGCTCTTTCAGAATAGTCTCATCAACCCAGCCGATCAGCTCCGCCGGTTTAATGAATTTCTTCGCGTCATGGGTACCTTTTGGCACCATCTTCATAACGTATTCGGCGCCCACGACCGCCATCAGCCACGCTTTACCGTTACGGTTAATAGTTGAGAAGAAGACCTGGCCGCCGGGTTTGACCAGCCGCGCGCAGGCGTGGACCACCGACTGCGGGTCCGGGACGTGCTCCAGCATCTCCATGCAGGTGACGACGTCATACTGCTGAGCATGCTTCGCCGCGTGCTCTTCAACGGTTTCCTGGACGTATTCGACCTGAATACCGCTCTCCAGGGCATGCAGCCTGGCCACCTGTAGCGGTTCGAAACCCATATCCAGACCGGTCACCGTTGCGCCTTCTCGAGCCATGCTTTCAGCCAGAATGCCGCCGCCGCAGCCGACATCGAGCACCTTTTTGCCAAACAGGCCGCCGGAGCGCTCCGCGATATAGCCAAGACGTAGAGGGTTGATGCGATGTAACGGCTTGAATTCGCCTTCTAAATCCCACCAGCGCGAGGCGACGGCTTCAAATTTAGCGATTTCATTATGATCAACATTGTGGGCCACCGACGGTTTTTCGGCATTCATGGGCGCTTTTACTCCTGTTCAGTTCAGACCCGCGAGTATATCAGGCCTCAGGGATGAATAAACCGTCTATCCCTGTCGCCTTCCGCCGCGCGAAAATCATTGGGTATAGGTTTACCCGTATCACTACGGGTGTGTTATAATTTGCGACCTTTGAATCCGGGATACAGTAGAGGGATAGCGGTTAGATGAGCGACCTTGCGAGAGAAATTACACCGGTCAACATTGAGGAAGAGCTGAAGAGCTCGTATCTGGATTACGCGATGTCGGTCATTGTTGGCCGTGCGCTGCCGGATGTCCGAGATGGCCTGAAGCCGGTACACCGTCGCGTACTATACGCCATGAACGTATTGGGCAATGACTGGAACAAAGCCTATAAAAAATCTGCCCGTGTCGTTGGTGACGTAATCGGTAAATACCACCCTCATGGTGATACTGCCGTGTATGACACCATTGTACGTATGGCGCAGCCATTCTCCCTGCGTTACATGCTGGTAGATGGCCAGGGTAACTTCGGTTCTGTCGACGGCGACTCCGCCGCAGCGATGCGTTATACGGAAATCCGTATGTCGAAGATCGCCCATGAACTGATGGCCGACCTGGAAAAAGAGACGGTGGATTTCGTCGATAACTATGACGGCACGGAAAAGATCCCTGACGTTATGCCGACCAAAATCCCGAACCTGTTAGTCAACGGTTCGTCCGGTATCGCGGTAGGTATGGCGACCAACATTCCGCCGCACAACCTGACCGAAGTGATCAACGGCTGTCTGGCCTACGTTGAAAACGAAGACATCAGCATTGAAGGGCTGATGGAACATATTCCGGGCCCGGACTTCCCGACCGCCGCGATCATCAACGGTCGCCGCGGCATTGAAGAGGCCTATCGTACCGGTCGCGGTAAAGTGTACATTCGCGCCCGCGCGGAAGTGGAAGCTGACGCGAAAACCGGTCGCGAAACCATCATCGTGCATGAAATTCCGTATCAGGTGAACAAAGCGCGCCTGATTGAGAAAATCGCTGAGCTGGTCAAAGACAAACGCGTCGAAGGCATCAGCGCGCTGCGCGACGAGTCTGATAAAGACGGCATGCGTATCGTGATTGAAGTGAAGCGCGATGCGGTGGGTGAGGTGGTGCTTAACAACCTCTATTCGCAGACTCAGCTGCAGGTCTCCTTCGGTATCAACATGGTTGCCCTGCACCATGGTCAGCCGAAGATCATGAATCTGAAAGAAATTATTGCCGCGTTCGTGCGCCACCGCCGCGAAGTGGTGACCCGCCGTACGATTTTCGAACTGCGTAAAGCCCGCGATCGCGCGCACATCCTTGAAGCGCTGGCGATTGCCCTGGCCAACATCGATCCGATTATTGAGCTGATTCGCCGCGCGCCGACGCCGGCGGAAGCGAAAGCTGGCTTAATCGCCCGTTCATGGGATCTGGGCAACGTTTCCGCGATGCTGGAACGCGCGGGCGATGACGCCGCGCGTCCGGAATGGCTGGAACCTGAATTCGGCGTGCGCGACGGCCAGTACTACCTGACCGAACAGCAGGCACAGGCGATTCTGGATCTGCGTTTGCAGAAACTGACCGGCCTTGAGCATGAAAAACTGCTCGACGAATACAAAGAGCTGCTGGAACAGATTGCGGAACTGCTGCATATTCTGGGCAGCGCCGATCGCCTGATGGAAGTTATCCGCGAAGAGCTGGAGCTGGTCCGTGAACAGTTCGGCGACGCGCGCCGTACCGAGATCACCGCTAACAGCGCCGATATCAACATCGAAGACCTGATCAACCAGGAAGATGTTGTCGTGACCCTTTCGCATCAGGGCTACGTGAAGTATCAGCCGTTAACCGACTACGAAGCGCAGCGTCGCGGCGGTAAAGGCAAATCTGCGGCGCGTATCAAAGAAGAAGACTTTATCGACCGTCTGCTGGTGGCCAACACCCACGACACGATCCTCTGCTTCTCCAGCCGCGGTCGTCTCTACTGGATGAAAGTGTATCAGCTGCCGGAAGCCAGCCGCGGCGCGCGCGGTCGTCCGATCGTCAACCTGCTGCCGCTGGAAGCCAACGAGCGCATCACCGCGATCCTGCCGGTCCGCGAATACGAAGAGGGCGTGAACGTCTTTATGGCCACCGCCAGCGGTACCGTGAAGAAAACGGCGCTGACCGAATTCAGCCGTCCGCGTTCCGCCGGTATTATCGCGGTTAACCTTAACGAAGGCGACGAACTAATAGGCGTCGATCTGACCTCCGGTCAGGACGAAGTCATGCTGTTCTCCGCCGCCGGTAAAGTGGTGCGCTTTAAAGAGGACGCCGTCCGCGCGATGGGCCGTACCGCCACCGGCGTGCGCGGCATCAAGCTGGCCGGCGAGGACAAGGTGGTCTCGCTGATCGTTCCGCGCGGCGAAGGCGCCATCCTGACCGTCACGCAGAACGGCTACGGTAAACGTACCGCGGCGGAAGAGTATCCCACCAAGTCGCGTGCGACCCAGGGCGTTATCTCTATCAAAGTCACCGAACGCAACGGTTCCGTTGTGGGCGCGGTGCAGGTAGATGACTGCGACCAGATTATGATGATCACCGATGCGGGCACGCTGGTACGAACCCGCGTTTCTGAAGTGAGCATTGTCGGTCGTAACACTCAGGGCGTGATTCTGATCCGCACCGCGGAAGATGAAAATGTGGTTGGCCTGCAGCGCGTTGCTGAGCCGGTTGATGACGAAGAGCTGGATGCCATCGACGGCAGCGCGGCGGAAGGCGATGAGGATATCGCGCCGGAAGCGGATACCGACGATGATATTGCCGAAGACGAAGAGTAATTCTCTGCGGTAATTGTTCTGAAAGGGTCGGGGCTATCCCCGACCCTTTTTGTTTTCCCGTTGCGGGACCGTTGTTTTATCGTTACCTTAACGCCATTCTGTTGAGCCCCTGACGGCCGAGCATCGCCACATTGAAATATCTAGCTTCTTTCCATAACACGTTAAAGGTTTCACGCTATCTGTTCAGAGCGCTGGCGGTACTGCTGTGGGTGCTGGTCGCTTTTGTGTCGGTGTTTTACATCGTCAACGCTTTGCACGATCGTGAATCGGAAATTCGCCAGGAATTTAACCTCAATGCCGATCAGGCGCAGCGCTATATCCAACGTACGGCCGACGTGATCAAAGAGCTGAAGTACGTTGCGGGCAACCGGCCGATGGACGGCGGCGAAGGCGGCGATACGCCGGTTCAGCGCGGCGATATCGCGATACCTAATTTTGAACCGCTCTACCCGGATTCCGACTGCGCGCTGATGAGTACGACCTGGCGTAATTCGCTACAGTCACTGGCGTGGTTTATGCGCTACTGGCGCGACAATTTCTCAACGGCCTACGACCTCAATCGTATTTTTTTGATTGGCAGCGACAATCTGTGTATGGCCAACTTCGGCCTGCGTGATATTCCGCTGGAGCGGGACCATGCGTTAAAAGTACTGCATCAGCGGATTGAGCAGTATCGCGACGCTCCGCAAAATGAGCGCGGTAACAATCTGTTCTGGATAAGCCAGGGCGTGCGTCCGGGCGTGGGCTATTTCTATGCGCTGACCCCAATCTATGTGGCGAATCGCCTGCAGGCGATGCTCGGCGTTGAGCAAACCATCCGTATGGAAAGCTTCTTTACCCCCGGCAGTCTGCCGATGAACGTCACTATCCTCGACGATAACGGTCAGTCGCTGATTTCGCTTGCCGGGTCGGACAGCAATATTAAACCGGATGCGAAGTGGATGCAGGAGCGTCTGTGGTTCGGCTATACCGCCGGTTTTCGCGAGCTGGCGATGAAAAAAAACCTGCCGCCATCATCCCTGAGCATTGTCTATTCGGTGCCGGTGGATCAGGTGCTGGAACGCATCCGGATGCTGATACTGAACGCCGTGGTGCTCAATCTGCTGACCGGCGTCCTCCTTTTTGTCCTCGCCCGCATGTATGAACGGCGGATTTTTATTCCGGCAGAAAATGACGCCCAGCGGCTGGAAGAGCATGAGCAGTTCAATCGAAAAATTGTTGCCTCCGCGCCGGTGGGGATCTGTATTTTACGTACGCTCGACGGCACCAACATCCTGAGTAACGAGCTGGCGCATAACTATCTCAACATGCTAACCCACGAGGACAGGCAGCGGCTGACGCAAATTATCTGCGGCCAGCAGGTGAACTTTGTCGATGTGCTGACCAGCAATAACACCAACCTGCAAATCAGCTTTGTCCACTCGCGCTACCGTAATGAGAATGTGGCGATTTGCGTGCTGGTGGATGTCTCGGCGCGCGTCAAAATGGAGGAGTCGCTGCAGGAGATGGCCCAGGCCGCAGAGCAGGCCAGCCAGTCGAAATCAATGTTCCTCGCCACCGTTAGTCACGAACTGCGCACGCCGCTGTACGGAATTATCGGTAACCTTGATTTATTGCAGACCAAAGAGCTGCCGAAGGGCGTCGATCGCCTGGTGACGGCGATGAACAACTCTTCCAGCCTGCTGCTGAAAATTATTAGCGATATCCTCGACTTCTCAAAAATTGAGTCCGAGCAGCTCAAAATTGAGCCGCGGGAGTTTTCGCCGCGCGAGGTCATGAACCATATTTCCGCCAACTATCTGCCGCTGGTGGTGCGTAAGCAGCTGGGGCTGTACTGCTTTATTGAGCCTGACGTACCGCAGCTGATGTCCGGCGATCCCATGCGCCTGCAGCAGGTTATTTCCAACCTGCTAAGTAATGCGATTAAGTTTACCGATACCGGCTGCATTATTCTGCACGTGGAACGGGCGGGCGACTATCTGCAAATCAGCGTCAGAGACACTGGGGAGGGGATCCCGGCGAAAGAGGTGGTACGCCTGTTCGATCCGTTCTTCCAGGTCGGCACCGGCGTGCAGCGCAACTTCCAGGGGACGGGACTCGGTCTGGCGATCTGTGAAAAGCTTATCAGCATGATGGATGGCGATATTGCCGTTGAAACCGAGCCCGGGATGGGCAGCCGGTTTACCATTCGTATCCCACTGTATGGCGTACAAAATACGCCGCCGCTGCTGATTGACGGCCTGGCTGAAAAATGCTGCTGGCTGGCGATTGATAATAGCTCGCTGGCGCTGTTCGTCGAGCAGCTGCTGAATTACCATGGTATCCCGGTCCGCCGCTATGCGGGGCAAGCGCCGGGAGCGGAAGATATTTTATTGACCGATAGCGAAGCGCGTGAAGCCTGGCCCGGCGGCGCGATGGTGATCTTCTGTCGACGCCATATCGGTATTCCGCAGGAGCGGGCGCCCGGCGAATGGCTGCATAGCGTGGCTACGCCGCATGAACTGCTGCCGCTGCTGGGACGCATCTTCCATATCGCCGTGGCCAGCGCGGAAAACGGGCCCGCGCTATCCGCGGCGGATGCGCAAACCACCAGCAATGATGACATGATGATCCTGGTGGTGGACGATCATCCCATTAACCGACGTCTGCTGGCCGATCAGCTGGGATCGCTGGGCTATCAGTGCGTAACGGCAAATGATGGGGTCGATGCGCTGAATGTTCTGAGCAAGCAGCATATTGATATCGTGCTTAGCGACGTCAACATGCCGAATATGGATGGCTATCGCCTGACCCAGCGCATACGCCAGCTGGGACTCACGCTGCCGGTGATCGGGGTCACCGCCAACGCCCTGGCGGAAGAGAAGCAGCGCTGCCTGGAGTCGGGGATGGACAGCTGCCTTTCTAAGCCGGTGACTCTGGATATTATCAAGCAAACCCTGACGGTCTACGCCGCACGGGTACGTAAGGGAAGGGAGTAAGGCAGTTTCCCGGATAGCGCAGCGCTATCCGGGAAGGAAGACGTTAGTCTTTGTCCGTGGAGCTCAGGGAAACGGAAGAGAGGTAGTTCAGCAGGGCAATGTCGTTTTCCACGCCGAGCTTCATCATTGCCGATTTTTTCTGGCTACTGATGGTTTTGATACTGCGGTTGAGCTTTTTGGCAATCTCGGTGACCAGGAAGCCTTCGGCGAACAGACGCAGTACTTCACTCTCTTTAGGCGACAAACGTTTGTCGCCGTAACCGCCGGCGCTGATTTTTTCCAGCAGGCGCGAAACGCTTTCCGGGGTGAATTTTTTGCCTTTTTGCAGCGCGGCCAGCGCTTTAGGCAGATCGGTTGGCGCACCCTGTTTCAGGACGATCCCTTCGATGTCCAGATCCAGTACCGCGCTCAGGATCGCCGGGTTGTTATTCATTGTCAGGACAATGATGGACAGATCCGGGAAATGACGCTTGATGTATTTGATAAGCGTAATGCCATCGCCGTATTTATCACCGGGCATGGATAAATCGGTAATCAGGACGTGTGCGTCCAGCTTTGGCAGATTGTTGATTAAGGCCGTGGAGTCTTCAAACTCGCCAACAACGTTCACCCACTCAATTTGTTCAAGTGACTTACGAATACCGAACAGTACGATCGGATGGTCATCGGCAATAATTACGTTCATATTGTTCATGTATTAGGCTACCTTGCTACAGCAAGCTCTTGACGTAAACGTCAATGTCGCTGATATATTTTTCTATGCCTTGCGCATCTTTTTCACGAATCAGATGCTCAAGCGTTTCACATAACTGCTTGCCGGGTACCAGATTTAGCATAGCAAACGCCCCTTTGAGGCGGTGAGCGGTCTGCGCCAGCGCGGCGAAATCGCCTGTTGCCCGTTCATTATACAGCCTCTTAACATCATCTGGTACCGTGTCAGCAAACAGCGTGTAATAGCCGCTGGCATGCAGTTCGGCGTTACTTTCGCTACCGGCAGAGGAAGGGTGCTCCTCTTCCTCTGCAAGCTGCTGCTCAATCAGCTGGAGGATAGCTTCCTGCATCGCAGCGCTGATATTAAAATTCACGCGGAGCTGACCAGGACCAATCTTATGAACCCGGACCTCATCATCGCTTAAAAGCAAGCCCGAAGCAGTAAGATTAGACGGATTATCCGTTAAAAAGAGATCATATTGTTGACTTGTGATTCTGTCATCCGGCGTGATGCAGGTGGCCCCCCAGCTTTCAAGCTGGCGGGTGACGATACGGCGGACTTCATTGGCCGTCACATCAAGCAGTATCACGACCTCATCGAGCAGATGTTCCCCTGAATCACTCTCCTCTGCGCTGGCGGCCATTTTTAGATGCAGGGAGTAGCGGGTGCCCAGCGACTCGCGCGCTTTGATATTGAGCTGCCCGCCTAGCTTGCGGGTCAGGCGATCGCAGAGCCAGAAGGTGAGGGCGTTGGCTTTACCGTAAAGGTCTGCCTGCGTCTCGTTGAGGAACGGGAAGTGCATATTGTCGATTTCGTTCGCCGAAACGCCGTTGCCGGTATCCAGAATACGGAAGGTCAGGCGGTCATCCGCTGATTCATCTTTACTCACTTCCAGGGTGATTTTGCCAATAGGCGTGGTGGTAACCGAGTATTGGATGAGCAGTAAAAGGGTGCGGCGCAGGGCGTCGCGATCGCCGTAGCGTTGCTCATTGGCCGGCAGCGCGTTGTTAATCAGCAGTTGAAGACCTTTACGTTTGATGATGGGCAGGACTTCAGGCACCACTTCATCTATCAATTCCTGAATGGAGAACAGACCCTGTGCGCTCTTCCAGCTATCGCTCTCCAGCAGGTTTGCCAGCTGTATTTCATCGACCAGCTGGACCAGTTCATCCGCATGCTGGGCCAGCTTGCGGCTTTCGGCTATGCCGAGCGCCGCGGCTTCTTCCGCCAGCGTTTGCGCCGGCTGCTTCAGCGCCGTACCGATATGCTGCATAAAAGCAGTGCGGCCCAGCTGGTTTTTCTCATACAGGCGCTGGGCCTGCTTGAGCTTCTTATTCACCAGCACTTCACGGTCCTGATCGCGAATAATAAAGATTTGCGTACGCGGCGAAACCTGACTGCGGAACTGACGGATTTCATACAGTTCATTGTTCACCGTCGCCTGAATCACGCCCTGATGCTGATCGGCCATGTTAATGATGTTTTGCAGGTTCAGATGCGGCAGCAGATGATCGGCAATCGGATTGCTTATCACCGTACGGTTAGCGTCCTGATCGTGCACCAGCAGCCCTAGCGGCAGCAGGGAAACAATCTCTTCGTGAATGGCGCGCTGGGCGCGCAGCTCATTATTGGCTACCGAAGAGACCGCCGTTCCCACGATGCTTTTGCGGCCGCTGTAGTGACGGAAGGTGGTAAATCCGAACAGCGCCAGCGCCAGCAGACCAATGTTCAGCAACAGCGGCAGTAAGATACTCTGCAAGGACTCCAGAATCAGCTCGCTAAAAGGGACCATCCAGACCAGACGCATACCGGTGGTATTAATGGTGGTGAGAATTTCAATCTGCGGGCCGTTAAAGTTAATGCTGACGATGTCGGCGGTTTCTTTATCCGGATTGCTGTTGACGCTTTGCGACGGATCGGGTTCCAGCCGGAAGCTCTCCAGCGACATACTGGGAGGAATGAGATCGTTAATGGGCAGATCGAAGGCGACAACGGTCGCCAGGTGACCGGGCTGGTTGAATGTCGTGCGTAAAGTAAAGTAGTAGCCGTTTTGCCAGGCAAGGTGGCGCAGCGACGAAAAGGTCTCGCGTTCATCTAAGGTGTTGGCCTGAAGCAGCATTTCTGCCCGTCGTGATTCGACGACGCTGCTGATGGTCGACTCTTTGAAGCTGGAAGAGAGATCTTTTAAGGGCAGCGTTGAAACCAGAATCAGGCTGTTATCAAGCCCATTCAGGTAATACATCGACCAGGGAATCGTCTCGGCACCCCACAGGATATCGAGATAGTTGGAGATTTTTTGCGTCATTTCCAGCGTTGAGCCGTCATGCGAGCCAAAAATCAGCGCTTCCGTTTTGCGCCGGGGTTTCTCGAGGTAATAAACATCCTGTTTTAATCGCGTTTCCTGGAGCCCTGTCTCTGAGGCTGAACTGGATGAGGTCGCGGCGATATTGTCATAAATCTGCCAGGTGGCGTAGCGCCAGGTATCGATGCGTTTATGTAAGTCGTAGCTGACATCGACCACCTGGTAGCTTTTGTCTTTTAGCCAGGTGTTAACGGCGCTTTGGATCATGACCCCCATCGTCGCCAGCAGGACGATGACCATGAGAATAAAGAAGCGAGTAATGTTGCCGGGTATCAGGGAAAATTTTTTCGGGGTCATCGTGTGAGAGTACGACTCATCAGTGTGTGTAAACGGACTGTTGCACCAAGTTAACCGGGGGCAGCGCAGATGCTACGAACAGTATAAAGGTTAACGTGCAAAATCCATACATCTGAATACCCTACAATGACTTTATTGCCTTGAGATTTATCTCAAACCAATAAGGCGTACAAAGATGTACGCCCCGGTGGTTTTTGTACAATTATTTACGGATTCGAGAATGTAAATAGCACTAAATAACAAGAAATTATATAAATGACCCTGGGTTTAGCCGTAAGTTGTTTGATTAATAACCGTTATTTTTTTCGCGGCTAGCAGTGAATAATTAAAGATGTGTAAAGAAGGGTAAAAAAAACCGGATGCGAGGCATCCGGTTGAAATAGGGGTAAACAGACATTCAGAACTGAATGACGGTAATAAATAAAGTTAATGATGATAGCGGGATTAATTTTAGTCCCAGATGAGAATTTTGTTTTACCATTCAGTGCTATAGGTGTGTAACTGTGTAACTCGTTGACGTTTATTGATAATTTTTATTTTTTGATTATTAGTGCTTATTTTTATGAGCTTTTTGTGCGGAAAAAAAGTTCCCTTGTATTTACAAATTGAAACATCTTGTGGGTATTTTGAAACATCTTAGAAGTTTTAGTATCATATTCTTGTTGGATTATTCTGCATTTTGCAGCACAATGAAATAGCCGACTGATTAGAAGGGTAATCAGTAAGCAGTGGCAATAATAAAAGGCATATAACAAACAGAGGGTTAATAACATGAAAGTTAAAGTACTGTCCCTCCTGGTACCGGCACTGCTGGTAGCGGGCGCAGCGAATGCGGCTGAAGTCTATAACAAAGATGGCAACAAATTAGACCTGTACGGTAAAATCGACGGTCTGCACTATTTCTCTGACGACAAAGGCCAAGATGGCGACCAGACCTACATGCGTCTGGGCATCAAAGGCGAAACCCAGATCAATGACCAGCTGACCGGTTACGGCCAGTGGGAATACAACGTCCAGGCTAACAACACCGAGAGCTCCAGCGATCAGGCGTGGACTCGTCTGGCGTTTGCGGGTCTGAAATTCGGCGACGCGGGTTCTTTCGACTACGGTCGTAACTACGGCGTTGTTTACGACGTAACTTCCTGGACTGACGTTCTGCCGGAATTCGGCGGCGACACCTACGGTTCTGACAACTTCCTGCAGTCTCGCGCTAACGGCGTGGCAACCTACCGTAACTCTGACTTCTTCGGTCTGGTTGACGGCCTGAACTTTGCTCTGCAGTATCAGGGTAAAAACGGCAGCGTAAGCGGTGAAGGTACTTCCCCGACCAACAACGGTCGTGGCGCTCTGAAACAGAACGGTGACGGCTACGGCACCTCTCTGACCTATGATATCTACGACGGTATCAGCGCTGGTTTCGCGTACGCCAACTCTAAACGTAATGGCGATCAGAACAGCCAGCTGGCTCTGGGTCAGGGCGACAACGCTGAAACCTACACCGGTGGTCTGAAATATGACGCCAACAACATCTACCTGGCGTCTCAGTACACCCAGACCTACAACGCAACTCGCGTAGGTTCCCTGGGCTTTGCTAACAAAGCGCAGAACTTTGAAGTAGTCGCTCAGTACCAGTTCGACTTCGGTCTGCGTCCGTCCGTAGCTTACCTGCAGTCTAAAGGTAAGGACCTGTACATCAACGGAACTAACCGTAGCTACGGCGATCAGGATATCCTGAAATATGTTGATGTAGGCGCGACCTACTACTTCAACAAAAACATGTCCACCTACGTTGACTACAAAATCAACCTGCTGGACGAAAACAACTTCACCCGTGCTGCCGGTATCTCTACCGACGACATCGTTGCTCTGGGCCTGGTTTACCAGTTCTAAGCACGCTGAAGTTTGAAAAAAGGCGCCGATGGCGCCTTTTTTTATGCCCGGTTTAACCTTGCTGGTGTACTCTTTGCGCCTTAGCCAGAGGAAGCCAATTTTATGGATATCACTTTTTTTCGCGCCGCCCTGTTCGGCGCCTGCGTATTACTTTCAGGCTGTGATTCAGCCACCGCTCCCCAGACGCCAAAATCCGCCGCCACCGTGCTGGAGGGTAAAACCATGGGCACATTCTGGCGGCTCAGCGTCATCAACCTTGATGAGGCGAAGGGCGAGGCGCTGCGCCAGAAAGTGCAGGCTCAGCTCGATGCCGACGATCGTCTGCTTTCCACCTGGAAGAACGATTCAGCGTTGATGCGCTTTAACCATTCGCCGGGTACATCGCCGTGGCCGGTCAACGAGGCGATGGCGGATATCGTGACGATGTCGCTGCGAATTGGCGCAAAAACCCATGGCGCAATGGATATCACCGTCGGGCCGCTGGTCAATTTATGGGGCTTTGGCCCGGATAAACAGCCGGTCAAAACGCCGGATCCGCAGCAGATCGCCGCGGCAAAAGCGCGCAGTGGACTACAGCATCTGACGGTGATCAACCAGGCCGGCCAACAGTATCTGCAAAAAGACATTCCGGATCTGTTCGTCGATCTCTCTACCGTAGGTGAAGGCTACGCCGCCGATCATCTGGCGCGCCTGATGGAGCAGGAAGGGATCTCGCGCTATCTGGTCTCGGTGGGCGGCGCGCTGGTGAGCCGGGGGATGAATGCGGAAGGGCAGCCGTGGCGGGTGGCTATCCAGAAGCCGACCGATCGTGAAAACGCGGTGCAGGCGATCGTTGATATCAACGGACATGGCATCAGTACCTCCGGTAGCTACCGCAACTACTATGAGCTTGACGGTAAGCGCATCTCGCACGTTATCGATCCGCAGACCGGGCGACCTATCGATCATAAACTGGTTTCAGTGACCGTTATCGCTCCGACGGCGCTGGAGGCCGACGGCTGGGATACCGGGCTGATGGTGCTGGGGCCGGAAAAAGCGCAGGACGTGGTTCGCGAACAGGAGCTGGCGGTGTATATGATTGTCAAAGAGGGGGACGGGTTTAAAACCTGGATG
The DNA here is from genome assembly GCF_002090195.1 of Klebsiella sp. M5al. NCBI lineage: Bacteria > Pseudomonadati > Pseudomonadota > Gammaproteobacteria > Enterobacterales > Enterobacteriaceae > Klebsiella > Klebsiella sp. M5al. The sequence goes on along the minus strand of NZ_CP020657.1, from coordinate 4,161,941 downwards.
TCGCCGCAGTTCCGCGCGTTCCTCGTCGGCGAGAAAAATTAAAGCGCAAGATTTCGGGTTTTTGTTAACGGACTTCGGCCCAGACTGCAGATACACTTACCGCAGGAGTCCGTGATGAAACCGATAATGATTGATACCGATGAGCGCCGCTGGCAGGCGGTATGCGAACGTGATGCCCGCGCCGATGGTCAGTTTGTTTTTGCCGTGCTGACCACTGGCGTTTGCTGCCGTCCGACCTGCCGTTCGCGTCGCGCGCTGCGGGAAAATGTTCGCTTTTACCCTGACGTTGCAACCGCGCAGGCGGAAGGTTTTCGCCCGTGCAAACGCTGCCAGCCGGAAAAAAGCGACCCGCAGCAGCAGAAGGTAGAGAAAGTGGCCGCCGCGTGCCGTCTGCTGGAGCAGGAAACGCCGATGACGCTGGAGGCACTGGCGCGCCAGGCCGCGCTCAGTCCCTTTCATTTTCACCGCCTCTTTAAATCCGTCACCGGAATGACCCCTAAAGCCTGGCAACAGGCGTGGCGCGCTCGCCGTTTACGCGAAGCGCTGGGGCAGGGGGCGAAAATTACCGATGCGGCGCTGTCGGCCGGCTTCCCGGACAATAGCAGCTACTATCAGCAGGCAGATGCCGCGCTGGGGATGACCGCCCGCCAGTTTCGCCGCGGCGGCGAGGATCTCGATATTACCTGGGTATGCGGCGATGGTCCGCTGGGACGCTGTCTGGTGGCTGAGAGTGAACGGGGCGTGTGCGCCGTGCTACCGGGAGAGAGCGATGCCTTGCTCTGTGCTGAATTAGCCAGCCTGTTTCCCAATGCGCGGCTGCATCCGGGCGACGAGGCTTTTCGTCAGCGGGTGGCGCAGGTATTTTCCCATCTTGATGACCACCGGCAGCCGTTTTCCCTGCCGTTGGATTTGCGCGGCACGGCTTTTCAGCTTCAGGTCTGGCAGGCGCTGCGTCAGATCCCGGCGGGGGAGACCCGCAGCTATCGCCAGGTCGCGCAAAGTATTGGCCGCCCCCGCGCGGTGAGAGCGGTGGCAAGCGCCTGCGCCGCTAATAAGCTGGCGCTGGTTATTCCCTGCCACCGGGTCGTTCGCGAAGATGGGGCGCTATCCGGCTATCGTTGGGGGACGGCGCGCAAGGCGCTGCTGTTGGCACGAGAAGCGTCATCCGAGGAGAAATAATGTTCGATCTTTTTGCCGATACGCCGCCCTGGCAGGAGCCGTTGGCTCCGGGGGCGATAATTTTGCGCCGCTACGCCCGAGAACGCGCCCCGGCGCTGTTGCAGGCAATCGCCGGGATTGCCGGTCGTTCGCCTTTTCGCCAGATGGTCACCCCCGGTGGTTACACGATGTCGGTAGCGATGACCAACTGCGGCGAGCTGGGCTGGACCACGAACCAGCACGGCTATCTTTATGCTGCCGACGATCCGCTGACCGGCAAGCGCTGGCCGCAGATGCCGCCGCTTTTTCGCGAGCTGGCCGCAGAGGCCGCGGCGGCGGCCGGCTATGCGCGCTTTACCCCGGATGCTTGTCTTATCAACCGCTACCAGCCCGGCGCGAAGCTGTCGCTGCATCAGGATAAAGACGAGCATAACCTGCGGGCGCCGATTGTCTCCGTCTCGCTGGGGCTGCCGGCAATATTTCAGTTCGGCGGGCTGCGGCGTAACGATCCGCTACAGCGGGTGCTGCTGGAGCACGGCGACGTGGTGGTCTGGGGCGGCGAATCGCGGCTTTTTTACCATGGTATTCAGCCGCTCAAAGAGGGCATCCATCCGGAGACCGGCGCCTGTCGTTACAATCTCACTTTCCGCCTGGCGGGTAATAAAGAATAAAAATAAGAATTATTCTTGCTGTCATCGTCGAGCAGTTTAAACTGCTGGCTGTTTTTGCTTGCCCGGATTATGCGTTATGGAACTTCTTCTTCTTGTCTGGCGTCAGTATCGCTGGCCGTTTATCTCCGTCATTGCCCTGAGCCTGCTGAGCGCGGCGCTGGGTATTGGGCTTATCGCCTTTATTAATCTGCGTCTGATTACCCTTGTCGACACTTCCCTGACGGTCCTGCCGGAGTTCCTCGGGCTGCTACTGCTATTGATGGCGGTCACGCTCGGTTCGCAGCTGGCGCTGACCACGCTTGGCCACCATTTCGTCTACCGCCTGCGCGGCGAATTTATTAAGCGCATTCTCGACACGCAAATCGAGAAGATCGAGAAAATCGGCAGCGCGTCGCTGCTGGCCGGGTTAACCAGCGATATCCGTAATATCACCATTGCCTTCGTGCGTCTGCCGGAGCTGGTGCAGGGGATTATTCTCACCTTCGGTTCCGCCGCCTATCTGGCCTGGCTGTCGGGAAAAATGATGCTGGTTACCGCGCTGTGGCTGGCGTTGACCATCTGGGGCGGTTTTATACTGGTATCGCGGGTGTATAAACACATGGCCTCGCTGCGCGAAAGCGAAGATAAGCTGTATCACGATTACCAGACGGTTCTCGAGGGGCGCAAAGAGCTGACCCTCAACCGCGAGCGAGCTGAGTATGTGTTTAACCAGCTCTATCTCCCCGATGCGCAAGAATATCGGCACCATATTGTTCGCGCCGATACTTTCCATCTGAGCGCGGTCAACTGGTCGAATATTATGATGCTGGGCGCGATTGGCCTGGTCTTCTGGATGGCCAACAGCCTGGGCTGGGCCAATACGGCGGTAGCGGCGACCTACTCGTTGACCCTATTATTCCTGCGCACGCCGCTGCTTTCCGCGGTTGGCGCGCTGCCCACTCTGCTCAGCGCGCAGGTGGCGTTCAACAAGCTGAATAAATTTTCGCTCGCGCCGTATCGCGCTGAATTTCCGCAGCCGCAGGCGCATCCCCACTGGCAGACCCTCGAGCTGCGCGATATCACCTTTCATTATCCTGACAACACCTTTGCGGTCGGGCCGATTAATATGACCCTCAAGCGCGGTGAGCTGGTCTTTCTGATTGGCGGCAACGGTAGCGGGAAATCGACGCTGGCTATGCTGCTGACCGGCTTGTATCAGCCAGTATCCGGACAGATCCTGCTCGATGGACAGCCGATAGCGGCGGATAAACCGGAAGATTATCGTAAGCTGTTCTCGGCGGTGTTTACCGACGTCTGGCTGTTCGACAGGCTGCTGGGGCCGGAAGGGAAGGCGGCTGACCCGGCGTTGGTGGAGAAGTGGCTGGGTTATCTGCAGATGAACCATAAGTTACGGCTGGATGACGGCAAAATCCTCGACCTGAAGCTGTCAAAAGGGCAGAAAAAGCGCGTGGCGCTGCTGCTGGCGTTAGCAGAAGACAGAGATATCATCATGCTGGATGAATGGGCGGCGGATCAGGACCCCCATTTCCGCCGTGAGTTCTATCAGGTGCTGCTGCCGCTGATGAAGGAGATGGGTAAAACCCTCTTTGCTATTAGCCATGACGATCACTACTTTCAGCACGCCGACAGGCTGCTGGAAATGCGCGGCGGCCAGCTATCGGAGCTGAGCGGAAAAGAGCGCGAGCTGGCGACGCGCGACGCGGTCGCCCGTACCGCCTGATAGCGCAGGCTCATCCCGGAGGCGCCAGCCGACCTCCGGGCTTCCCGCAGGCTGCTGTTTTTTCCGTCGACTGAATTCATAGCGGTTATTATTTCCGCCTCCTCGCGCTATGCTTAAGGCTTCCGGCCTGCTGGTCTGACAGATATTTTTACAAGGATTGCCTGACCGATGTCCGTTTTGCATAAAAAAAGCGCCAGATTGCGTGACGAAGAGCGCGCCCGCCTCATTTGGCTCCTGAGCACCGATAAAGCCGTCACATCTTCGCTGCTGGGAAAATTAACCCTCGCTGAACGTTACGATGACAACACGCTTGCCGACGATCTGGCGGAAGTGGAGATGCTGGTTTCACACCTGCCGCCACCGGACCTTGCCGATGCGCTTGAGGCGCTGCCTTATGATGCGCGCAACGCGCTCTGGCGGCTGGTCGCTGACGATAAGCGCGGTGAAGTGCTGCTGGAGGCATCGGAAAGCGTCTGGGGCGACCTCATCGAGGAGATGAGCGATCACGACCTGCTGTTCGCGCTGCAAAATCTCGATATTGATGAACAGGTCTACCTGTTGCAGCACCTGCCGCGCGATCTGACCGGACGTTTGCTGGCAACCCTGCCTGCGGATAAGCGCGCGCGTATTCGCCAGATGATGCGCTACGCCGACAATACCGTCGGTGCGATCATGGAGTTTGAGGTCATTACCGTTCGTCCGGAAGCCACTCTCGCGGCGGTACAGCGCTATCTGCGGCGATTAGGGAAAATGCCGGAGAACACCGACAAACTGTTTGTGACCACCCGCAATAAGCTGCTACTCGGCGAACTCGAGCTACAAACCATTCTGCTTAACGATGCGCAGAAGCGGGTGGGGGAAGTGATGGAAGGCGATCCGGTGACCTTCCAGCCGCACGAGGACGCGGAAAAAGTGGCGCGTACTTTTGAACGTGATGACTTACTTAGCGCCGCGGTGATTGATGCCGACGGCAAGCTGATGGGGCGTTTAACCATCGACGAGATCGTCGACGTGGTCTATGAAGAGACGGACAACGATTTACGCCGGATGGGCGGCCTGAGCAACGATGACGACGTTTTTGCCCCGGTCAGCAAGGCGGTGAAGACTCGCTGGGCCTGGCTGGCGGTGAATCTGTGCACCGCGTTTATCGCCTCCCGCGTTATCGACGGTTTCGAACACACTATCTCCCAGCTGGTGGCGCTGGCGTCGCTGATGCCGATTGTTGCCGGGATCGGCGGCAACACCGGCAATCAGACGATCACCATGATCGTGCGGGCGATGGCGTTACAGCATATTCAGCCGGGAAGCTTTTCGTTCCTGATCCTGCGCGAGATGGGCGTCGCGCTGATCAATGGGATCGTCTGGGGCGGGATTATGGGGGCGATTACCTGGTGGCTGTATGACGATCCGCAGCTTGGCGGCGTAATGACCCTGGCGATGATGCTCAACCTGCTGATGGCGGCGATGATGGGCGTGATTATCCCGATGGTGATGGTTAAGCTGGGACGCGATCCGGCGGTCGGCTCCAGCGTGATGATTACCGCGATTACCGACACCGGCGGATTCTTTATTTTTCTTGGGCTGGCGACGATTTTTCTGATGTAGCCCGCGCTTGATTACGCAGGCGGCGAGGGATCAGCGCCATTGAAACTAGGCCTGCCAGGACGCCAATGGCCAGATTGCTGGTGCTGACGGTCGCGCCGACGGTAACCAGCATCACCAGCGTTTCCGGCCACGGGTTGCGCGCCAGCTCCGCCGGACGAACGCTGTGCCAGCTAAAGGTTTTTACCGCCACAATCACCATCACGCCGGCGAGAACGGCCATCGGGATTTTCGCCATCACTTCGCTGAGCGCGGTCACCAGCAGGAGCAGCACCAGGCCTGCGACAATGGTCGAGACGCGGCTACGTGCTTTGCCCATTTCAACGTTAACGATAGTCTGACCGATCATTGCGCATCCGGCGATGCCGCCATAAAACCCGGCTAGGATATTGGCGATGCCCAGACCGGCGCTCTCGCGCGCTTTACTGGAAGGGGTATGGGTCAAATCATCGACCAGCTTCGCCGTGAGAAGCGACTCCATCAGGCCGACAAAAGCGATGCTCAGCGCGCAGGGCCAGATAATGCTCAGCGTGGTTAAGTCCAGAGGCACCATCAGGCTGGTGAATCCCGGCAGTCCGCCGCTCATGGAGCCTTCGTCGCCGACGGTCGGCAGCAGCTGGCCGCTGAAAACGGTAAACAGGGTCAACAGAACGATAGCGATCAGCGGAGAAGGGATCGCCTTAATAAAGCGCGGCGCCCACAGCACAATCAGCAGCGTTAACACGAACAGGCCGATAATCAGCGGCTGCTTGCTCCAGAAATGCGGTACCTGAGCAAAAAAGATGAGAATACCCAGCGCGTTAACAAAACCGGTCATCACCGCCTGCGGGATAAAGCGCATCAGGCGCGCCATGCCACAAACGCCAAACAAAATTTGAATAACCCCCGCCAGAACGACCGCCGGCAGAATGTAGCCGACGCCGTATTGATGCACCATTGGACCGATAACCAGCGCCACCGACCCGGCGGCCGCGGTGACCATCGCAGGCCGTCCGCCCAAGAGCGACATCGCCAGGCACAGCACCACGGAGGCAATCAGGCTAACTTTCGGATCGACCCCAGCGATGACGGAGAAGGAGATGACTTCGGGGATCAGGGCCAGTGCGGTGAGTACGCCAGCCAACGTTTCACGCGTCAGCAGCGCGGGCGAACGCAGTATCTGGCCTAATGCGCCAGCGTTACCGGAGGTAGCGGAATCAGAAACTGGAGGCATAAAAAAAGTTCGCAGATTTTAAAAATTTGGCGGCAGGATCGATCGCTGCTTACGTGCGGTCGGTCACAAAACCGAGGATAATAGCGCGTAAGCGCCGCTGACACCAGTACAAAATGTGATTTGTGATACACATTTATTAAACATTTTTATAACAGATCTCAAAACTCAACTTAAAATTTAAACAATATTTAAATTTTTTTTCTTCAGTGTTACCTTTGAAGCCGAGAATCGTTTCACCTGCGCTAAATAAAAAAGCGAGTAAAGTAAGGCTCAAATCCGATGAAGAAAAAGATGGCCGTACCCAGCTCACAGGCGGTTGGTTCCAATAACACTCGGACCAACACCCGCCATGAGCAAGAGACGGATGTATTGTTGATTGGCGGCGGCATCATGAGCGCCACGTTGGGAACCTGGCTGCAGGAACTGGAGCCGGACTGGTCTATTACCATGGTCGAGCAGATGTCCAGCGTCGCGGAAGAGAGCTCGAACGGATGGAACAACGCGGGCACCGGCCACGCGGCGCTGATGGAGCTGAACTATACGCCGCAAACCGCTAACGGTATCAATATCGATAAAGCGGTCGATATCAACGAATCTTTCCAGATTTCTCGTCAATTTTGGGCCCACCAGGTGACCCGGGGCATTCTGAAAAAGCCGAAATCCTTTATTAACAGCGTGCCGCACATGAGCTTCGTGTGGGGCGAAGACAACGTTAACTTCCTGCGCGCCCGCTATGCGGCTTTACAACAAAGCGAGCTGTTCCGCGGTATCCGCTACTCCGAAGATCATCAACAAATTAAAGAGTGGGCTCCGCTGGTGATGGAAGGACGCGATCCGCAGCAGAAGGTGGCCGCAACCCGCTCGGAAGTCGGCACCGACGTAAACTACGGTGAAATCACCCGTCAGCTGATCGCCGGGCTGCAAACCCATGACAATTTCTCGCTTCAGCTGGGTACCGTGGTACGCCGCTTTAAGCGCAATGCCGATAAGAGCTGGAGCGTCACGCTGGCGGATGCGAACAATCGCCACCAGAAACGGGTTATCAAGGCTAAGTTTATCTTTATCGGCGCCGGCGGCGCCGCGCTGACCCTGCTGCAGGAAACCGGTATTCCGCAGGCGAAGGAGTACGCGGGCTTCCCGGTCGGCGGGCAGTTCCTGGTCTGTGAAAACCCGGAAGTGGTTAACCACCATCTGGCTAAAGTCTATGGCCAGGCGGAAGTGGGTGCGCCGCCGATGTCGGTTCCGCACATCGATACCCGTATTATCGATGGCAAACGCGTGGTGCTGTTTGGGCCGTTCGCGACCTTCTCAACCCGCTTCCTGAAAAATGGTTCGCTTTGGGATCTGCTGGCTTCCACCAACACATCAAACATCATGCCGATGCTCAACGTTGGGCTGGATAACTTCGATCTGGTAAAATACCTGATTAGCCAGGTGCTGCAAAAGGACAAAGATCGTCACGCAGCGCTGTGCGAGTACTACCCGGAAGCGCGCAAAGAAGACTGGCGCTTATGGCAGGCCGGCCAGCGCGTGCAGATTATCAAGCGTGATGAGAAGAAGGGCGGCGTTCTGCGTCTGGGTACCGAAGTCGTCAGCGATGATGAAGGTACCGTTGCCGCGCTGCTGGGCGCCTCGCCGGGGGCTTCCACCGCCGCGCCAATCATGCTGCAGCTGATGGAGAAAGTGTTCAAAGAGAAGATCAACTCCGCGGACTGGCAGGCGAAACTGAAAGCGATTATACCGAGCTACGGTACGCGTCTGGATGGCAACGCGGCGGAAATTGAAAGGGCGCTGGCGTGGACCAGCGAAGTGCTGGAACTGCACTATGAGCCGCTTACCGCTGCTGATGATGTGCCGCAGGCGACGCTGAAGCCGCTGCCTGAAGGCAAATCTATCGCGGATATCGCGCTGTAAATGCTTTCCGGCGGCTCAGGCCGCCGGAATCTGTCTTAGCCATTAACGCTCAACGGCAGCGCCGATGGTTTCGTCCGCTCGCCAGATACGATATTTCACGTCGATGTTCGCCGGGGTATAAACCACGATAGGTAACCTGCTGTTGTAACGCAGCATGCCCGCATCGCCCAGGCCAGCCATCACAAACTGCTTCTCTTTTTTACCGTCCGGGCAGGCCATCATGGTTGAGACGGGTGACGTCACTTTATCAAACACGTAGTAGTCGTAGCCCCAGCCTTCCAGGGTTCTGCTTTCCAGCTGGCCGCCAAGGCGGTGGCGATTGCAGTCGACTTCCAGCGTCTGGCCAATTAACAGCTCTACTTTTAATGCGGACTCATCCTGCTGCTGCGGCAGCTGAATCACCTGACGCTTCATCCCTTGTTCCGCCTTAGGATACGGAGCGATTTTTTCCAGCGGCTGCTCAGCTGCAACGGCGCTCGCGGAAACGCAGGCAATGGCCAGCAGGGAGGCGGCAAACGTAGTGATTTTTTTCACGTGAGTAATCCTTTGTTATCAATCATAAACAGCACAATGTTAGCATTAGTTTGCGTTATGAGTAGTGGTGTTTACCAAAGTTTTCATAGTTTCTAGTTATAAGTTCTGCTATTGCGGTAGGAGGCAGTTATTCATCACCTGCGGCAGCCCGCGTTTTTCCGCTGCCGCCTATTATTGAATAGGTGAATTTTTAAAATGATTATGATCAATAAAAGAATTAATTTACATATGAGATTATTTCATTCGTTATATTTATCTTCCGTCATTTAGAATGATTCATAAGGGAAATTAATTGAAAGGGAATTGTTCATTTAAATAATTGATATGAGTGATGGTAGATGAAAGTGAAAAAGGTTTTACTGGTTGCGTCGCTGGCGGTTTCTTCGCTATTGGCAGGTTGTACTTCCGAGTCACAGCGTTTGGCGAACTGCGAGGCCAGAGGGATTTCCCGCGATACCTGCTACTTAGCGGAGCAAAATCGTCAGGCCTCGATGAATGCAGCTTATGAGAAGCAGGCGTTAGAAAACGCCGCCGCTGCCGTTCAGCATAGTCAGAGCGCGAAGGTGAAAACCCGGCACTTTAACGGCATGGAGATTAAAGGCACCAGTACCGGCTTAAGTATTGATGGTAAAGCGGCGGCGGTGATTGAGAAAAATAAAGACGCGACCGTTTACCAGCAGGGGCTTTACAACTTTATCGTTTACGCCAACGGCAAAATAGCCGTCACTCAGGACGGCGTGTTTAAAGGCTACGCCAAATAAAAGCGCCGATCGGGGGGATAGGCTCCCCCTGTATACCTGCGCGGTCCAAAAGGAACGCGTTACTCCTCGTGATTTTTACCCTCTTCTAAGAAATCCTCATCAAGCTCGTCGATATTTCCGGCGTGATCGCGTCCGGACAGCAGGTTCCAGCAGGCGATAAACAGGGCGGCGATCAGCGGGCCGATAACAAAGCCGTTGATGCCGTAGATTTCCATACCGCCGATGGTGGTGATCAGGATCAGGTAGTCCGGCATTTTGGTATCTTTGCCAACCAGTAGAGGGCGAAGAATATTATCGACCAGGCCGACGATGATCACAAAAAAGCCAACGATAAACGCCCCCTGCCATAGCTGACCGGTCGCGAAGAGATAGACTGCCGCAGGAACCCAGATGATCGCCGAGCCCACCGCCGGAATCAGCGACAGAAACGCCATCAGCGCGCCCCACAGGATGCTGCCATCAAGACCCACGATCCAGAACGCCAGTCCGCCAAGCGCGCCCTGCGCGAGGGCGACCGCCACGGTACCTTTGACGGTTGCCCTGGCGACGGCGGCAAATTTGGCGAAAAGATGCTGCTTCACGTGATTCGATAGCGGCAGGGATTCAAGGATCAGCCTGACCAGGTACGGACCATCTTTGAGCAGGAAAAACAGCAGATAAAGCATGATGCCGAAGCTAATGGTAAAACCGAAGGTGCCTTTACCAATCAGGAATGCGCTACCGGCCAGGTACTGGCCTCCTTTAAGCGCAACGTCCGAAAGCTGGCGCTGAATTTGTTCCGCGCTATCAAGGTCATGCTCTGAGAGGAAGCTCCTGGCCCATTCCGGCAGGTGCGCAAACAGGCTGGCTACCACGGTCGGGAACTGGGTATCGTTATGCTGCAGTTTGGTGTAAACCACGTTTAACTCGAAGGCCAGCGACGAGAGAATGATCGCCAGCGGGGTAAACACGATCAGACAGATAATCACTATCGTCAGAAACGCCGCCAGGCCGTTGCGCTCGCCGATCCGATCGCGCAGTTTGTTCTTCACCGGGTGGAAGATGACCGCCAGAATTGCTGCCCATAAAATGGCTGAATAATAGGGGGAGAGAACGTCGAAAAAAGCCAGGGTGACGATCAGCACGATCAGGATGAAAAATCCCTTCGTAAGTCCATTAACTCTCATGTGAATCCTTCAGAAAAATGACGTGTACCATCAAATAATAGAAGCTTTTCCATGATTTACAATCAAAGTGACTGGTTCGTTTTGCTGAGAACAGGGAGGAAATATGACATTAAAAAACCCGCAGTCTCTGTAAGAGTGCGGGTTCTTAAGGGGTTACCGATTTAATCGGTGAATAATTTGGTCGGCACGAGAGGATTTGAACCTCCGACCCCCGACACCCCATGACGGTGCGCTACCAGGCTGCGCTACGTGCCGATTCGTGGGGAACAATATTACCCGTTCCCCAAGCGAATGCAAGCCGGGAAATGCCTGATTGATTTATAAATAATCAATCAGTTAGCGATAAAGCGTTTTTCATCGGTCAGCACCTGCAGCAGCAAGCTGAGCTGCGGTTTTTGATCGTTAATTTTCTCGCCGTCGCTGTTCCATGTTCGGTAAGTGCCGTTGTGATTAAGCACGACGGTGACTTTCGGCGTGGTAATGGCCAGCGTATCGCTATTCGCTGCGGTGACCCAGGCTCGGCGACGGGCGGCGCTAAACAGGTCTTCACCTTGCGAATACTCGTTTGCTGGGGTGGAGACGTGGAGCAAACGCTGCATCAGCGTCGTCATCACGTCTTTGTTATCCGTCAGCGTCGCGATCTCCTGCGCCGGCGTGCCTGGCCAATGGATCACCAGGGGAACCTGCAGCTGCTCGCGCGACCAGCCAAACTGCTCATGCTGCGGGTTTAGCGGCATTCCGCGGCCCGCCGTCACGATCACCACCGTGTTGTCCAGCTTGCCCGCTTCGCGCAGCGCGTTCAGCACACGACCAATTTGCGTATCGACCGCACCGGCAGCGCTGCTGTAGCGACGGACAAAGTTTTGCTGCTGCCCGTCGTCAAGGGTGGTGCCGTTGAGCGAAACCCATGAGAACCAGCGGTTTTCATCCTGGGCGTAGCGGTCCAGCCAGTTAATCCACTGGTTGGCCGTCTGCTCATCGCTTTGCGCTTTCGCGGCTGGTAGTGAAAAATCGGACAGCAGCGCCTGGCGGTAAAGTGGGCTGCTAAAGCCGTCGGACGAGAACAGGCCCAGCTGATAGCCCTGTTGGTTCAGCGAAGTAATCAGCGCCGCGGGAATACGCGCGGAGAGGACGCCGTCCATATAGCTCGGCGAAATACCGTAGAACAGGCCAAACATGCCGCTGTCAGCGGTATTGCCGGAGCTCATATGCTGGGTAAAGTTAACGTTCTCTTTCGCGAACCCGGCCAGCGCCGGCATGTTTTTCTCAAAGCGCGAATAATTGAGATTATCAACGGTAATCAGCAGCACGTTATAGCCGGTACCGAGATCGCGATAACGCAGATCGCTCAGCGGGTATTGCACCGACACGGCTTCCGGCGCGCCTTGCTCCACCAGGCGGCGCTGGTAGTCCTGCGCGTCGAGCAGGCCGTGTTTTTCCAGAAAACGGCGCGCCGTCATCGGATAGGAAAGCGGCAGGTTGGCCCGCTGCATGGTTATCGGGCGATAGAAATTGGCGTCCGCCCAGATATAGACCAGGTGGCTACTGATAAAAGAAATAAAGAAGAACCAGGCAACGGGACGCGCATAGTGGCGGCGACGCGTCAGGCTGCGCAGCTTCTGCCAGCTCCAGGTCGCAAACAGCATCTCCAGCAGAAAAATGATCGGCACGCTGATAAACATCAGCTGCCAGTCGCGCGCCATCTCGTTCTGATCGGGGTTAATCACCAGTTCCCAGACAAAGGGATTAAGGTGCAGGTGGAAACGGGTGAAAACTTCGCTGTCGATCAGCAGCAGCGTCATGCCCACGGTCGCCAGAACCACCGAGATAAAGCGCATTAAGCGCTGGGATATGACGACAAACGTCAGCGGAAAGAGGATCAGCACATAGCTGGTAAAGACCAGAAAGCTGAAGTGACCAACGAGGCTGACGTACGAAAAAAGACGTCCGGCAAGCGTCGTTGGCCAGTCGGCGACAAACAGATAGCGACTGCCGAGCACCATAGCCAACAACATGTTGAAAAGGGCGAACCAGTGTCCCCAGCTGACCATCTGGGAGACTTTTTCTCGGTAGGGCTGACGAAGAGTCACCATATACTGTTGTTCGTTATCCTTAGTGCGCCGGATCGTCGTTGATAGACGACTGCAGCGCCTGGGCAAAAGAACGGGCGATGGCCTGACGCTGCGCCGGCGCGACGCTACTATTGATCAGGTTAGTCACCATATTGCCCAGTACCATCAGTGACAGGTCAACGGGCGCTTTATGTGTTTCCAGAACGCTCGTCAGCTCGCTGAGCAGCTGTTCGACGTGTTCATCGCTATAGCGGGATAATTGCGGCATAAACTCAAAATCTGTTTGTTCGTGAAAGGGCAACATATTACCGTAGCAGCAGCTTTTTTTCCGCATTTTTTTCGCCGCGACGCAAAAGCGCGCGGCTTCGCTCGCAAAGAGTCACGCGGCGGTTGCGTCGTCGCCCCGCCGGTGGTTGAATACCGCCCGGTCTAAAAGGAGAGTTTAACATGAGTCTGGATATCGACCAGATTGCCCTGCATCAGTTAATCAAACGTGATGAACAAAATCTGGAGCTGGTGCTGCGCGAGTCACTGTTGGAGCCGACGGCGACGGTGGTGGAGATGATGGCCGAACTGCATCGTGTCTACAGCGCGAAAAATAAAGCCTACGGCCTGTTTAATGAAGAGAGCGAGCTGGCGCAGGCGCTGCGCGGGCAGCGTAAGGGCGAAGAAGCGTTCCTGCCGTTCAGCCGCGCCGCTACCGGTCGCCTGCGCGACGAACTGGCAAAATATCCCTTTGCTGAAGGCGGAATCGTGCTGTTTTGCCAGTATCGCTATCTGGCGGTGGAATATCTGATGGTGGCGGTGCTGAACAATTTAAGCAGCATGCGCGTCAACGAAGAGCTGGATATCAGCTCCACCCATTATCTGGATATCAATCACGCGGATATCGTCGCCCGTATTGATTTAACCGAATGGGAAACCAACCCGGAGTCAACGCGCTATCTGACCTTCCTGAAAGGCCGGGTAGGGCGCAAGGTGGCGGATTTCTTTATGGATTTCCTCGGCGCCAGCGAAGGGCTGAACGCGAAAGCGCAGAACCGCGGCCTGCTGCAGGCGCTGGATGATTTCGCCGCCGATGCGCAGCTGGATAAATCTGAGCGTCAAAACGTGCGCCAGCAGGTATACAGCTACTGCAATGAACAGCTGCAGGCCGGTGAGGAAATCGAGCTGGAGTCGCTGTCAAAAGAGCTGGCGGGCGTCAGCGAGAAGACGTTTCAGGAATTTACCGCCGAACAGGGCTACGAGCTGGAAGAGAGCTTCCCGGCGGATCGCAGCACTTTGCGTCAGTTAACCAAGTTTGCCGGCAGCGGCGGCGGGTTAACCATTAACTTTGACGCGATGCTGCTGGGCGAGAGGGTATTCTGGGATCCGGCCACGGATACCTTAACCATTAAAGGCACGCCGCCTAACCTGCGCGATCAGCTGCAGCGCCGCACCTCGGGCGGGAATTAAAACGCAAAATCCCGACGCCGGGTCGGGATTTTTTTAGCCTTGGGCCTGAGCTATCCGGCGCAGACGATCTCTACGCCATCGATGGCTAACTGCTGGCGCAGCGTCTCGTCTAACGTCGTATCCACGATCAGCGTACTGACCAGACCCAGCCCGCCGATAGCAAAAGCCGACGCGGAGTTCAGCTTCTCTTGTGACGCCATCACCACCGTTTCGGCAGCCCGCGTCGCCAGCGCGCGCTTGATCCCCGCTTCTTCATAATCGCCGGTGGTGAATCCCGCCCGTGGGTGAACGCCGGTGACGCCCATAAAAAACAGATCGGCATTGATGCGGGAAATACTTTCCAGGGCTGCGGACCCGACGCTGACCACCGAATGTTTAAACAACCGGCCGCCAATCAAAATCACCTCGATCAACGGTTTATCCACCAGCGCGACGGCGATCCCCGGACTGTGGGTGACCACCGTACACGCGAGGGTAGCCGGCAGCAGGCGCACCATCTCTCCGGTGGTGGTGCCGCCGTCGATAATCACCACCTGGCCGGGTTGAATGAGCTCTACCGCGCGCTGGGCAATGGTCTGCTTTGAGGCCATTTGCACGCTCTTTCTTGTTTCAATGGGCGCGATGGCTTCGGAAACCGGCAGCGCGCCGCCGTGGACGCGCTGCAGTTTGCCTTCCGCGGCCAGCTCCCGCAGATCCCGGCGAATGGAGTCTTCTGAGACGCTAAAGCGCTGGCTGAGATCCCCTGACATCACCTGTTTTTCCTCGGCGAGGATCTGCAAAATTTGCTGTTTTCTCTGGCTGGCGAGCATCAAAACACCTTCATGATTGATCTTGTTTGTGCACGATTATGCATGTTATGTTGCTCTCTGTCACCTAAAAGGGGAAAAACATGCACGCTGACGCACCGCGCGTTCGCCATATCCGCGAAACGCTGTTATCGGACAACTGGTATACGCTCAAGAAATATACTTTCGAACTATTGCGCCGGGACGGACGCTGGCAGGAGCAGAGTCGGGAAGCTTACGACCGCGGCAACGGCGCGGTGATTTTACTCTACAACCGCGAAAAGCAAACGGTAGTGCTGGTTCGCCAGTTTCGCTTTCCGGTGTGGATTAACGGTCATGATGGATTTTTGATCGAAGCCGCCGCCGGACTGCTGGATAACGCTTCGCCGGAGGCGCGCATCGTTGCCGAAGCCGAAGAGGAGACCGGTTTTCGCGTCACGCGGATTGAGCCGGTATTCACCGCTTACATGAGCCCCGGTTCGGTGACGGAGAAGCTTTACTTTTTCATCGCCGAATACTCTGCCGACGATCGGCGCGGCGACGGTGGCGGCCTGGCGACGGAAGGGGAAGATATCGAGGTGCTGGAGTGGCCGCTGGAAAAAGCGCTGCGGGCTATTGGCGAAGGGGAAATCGTCGATGCGAAAACGATTATGCTGCTGCAGCATCTGGCGCTGAATGCGGCAACGCTGTTAGCCTGATAAACAAAACGCCCCGAACCTTGCGGAGCGGGGCGTTTGCCATACAACTTTCAGTCGGCGATTAAGCGCGAACGAAGTCGATGTGAGTCAGCTTCGGCTTGAACGGGTGGCGCTGAACAGCCTGAGCTTTAACTTTCTCTTCTTTGCCATCAACAACGAGGGTCAGAACTTCGTTGTAGAACTCAGCGTTGTTCTGCATGTTCCACACTTTGTCGTGATCCAGTTCGATTGCTACTGGCGCAGCTTCGCCGCCATAGATGATGGCCGGGAATTTGTTAGCTGCACGCAGGCGGCGGCTCGCACCCTTACCCTGCTCTTTACGTAATTCTGCATTGATAGTAAACATTGATGTCTCTCTATATATAAATCCTGCTACAGGCGACCCAGCAGCAGGCAGATTATCTGCTTTGCGAATGCAAAAGCGGGCGGCATTATAGCTGCCATACGTTTTTGCGGCAACCAAAACCTCAGGCGCGCGGAGGATTAGCGCAATTCATTGGCCCGGCGAAATCGGCCCTGATAATCAAATACTTTCTCCCGCACCTGCCAGTATTGCCCCTTCATGCGCGCCACGACAAAGTCCGGATGGCGCAGCAGCGCCTGCTGGGCGATGATATCGGCGGGCGTTATCCAGCGCAGCGGCACGCCCGGCGTTCGGGTGTGCGGGCGGATAAAGAGCTGCTCAAAGGCGGTGCGCTGGGCGGGGGTATGCAGGCGGAAGCGCTCGCTGACGTCCGCGCCATCTTCATCGTAATAGGTGATTTTCAGCCAGCTGCCTTTATCATCCGCGCCGTGCTGCAGATCCATTCCGCTACAGCGCAGCACCAGCGCGTCTTTTAGCTTCAGCGCGGCTTTCAGCATGTCATCGGGGTCGACCAGAATGGTATCGCACTCGCGGCAGCGGCGGGCGGCGATATCGTTTTCCGCGTTGCACTGCGGGCAGTTTTTGAAGCGAAAGCGAAAATCACACTGCTCGCGATGGCCTTCGTCATCTTCAAACCAGCCCTGGCAGCGGCGGCCAAAGTGTTCAATCAGCGTGCCGTCGGCGGTGGTTTTCCCCCAGAACGTATTGGCGAAACCGCATGCCGGGCAAAACACCTGGACCGGCACGTTGTCGCTTTTTCCTTTCGGCGTCCCCACTTCCGGAGCATAGAGATCGTGCGGATTCCCGGCGTAATCAAGGATCAGGCAGTCGGTTTTACCCGGCGCCAGGCGCAGGCCGCGGCCGACGATCTGTTGGTAAAGACTCACCGACTCGGTCGGGCGCAGGATGGCGATCAGATCGACATGCGGCGCATCAAATCCGGTGGTCAGTACCGCGACGTTGACCAGATAGCGATACTGCTGGGCTTTAAACGCTTCAATGATGCGATCGCGCTCCGGCCCCGGCGTTTCACCGGTAATTAAAGCCGCTTCGCCCTGCGGAAGTAACCCGGTCACTTCACGGGCATGTTCAACGGTGGCGGCGAAAATCATCACCCCTTTACGCGTTTGAGCGAACTCGACGATTTGGCTAACGATATGCGGCGTGACGCGCTGCTGTTTTTTCAGCTCATGGTTCAGGTCGGCCTCGCTGAACAGGCCATTGCTTTGCGCCTGGAGACGGCTGAAGTCATACTGAACCACCGGCATATCCAGCCGCTCCGGCGGCGTCAGGTAGCCGTTCTTAATCATATAGCGCAGCGGCAGCTCGTAGATGCAGTCGCGAAACAGCGCGTTTTCATCGCCGCGCACCATACCGTGGTAGTGGAACTGGTAAATCCATCCCTTACCGAGGCGAAAAGGCGTGGCGGTCAGCCCCAGCAGGCGCAGATGCGGATTGACCTGCTGAAGGTGGCTGATGATCTGCTGGTACTGGCTGTCATCATCGTCGCTGATGCGGTGGCACTCGTCGACAATCAGCAGCGAAAACTCCCCCTGAAACTGGTCAAGGTTGCGGGCGACCGACTGCACGCTGCCAAAGACCACTTTACCGTGGCTCTCTTTGCGCTTAAGGCCCGCGGCGAAAATATCCGCCTCCAGGCCGAGCGCGCAATACTTGGCGTGGTTCTGCGCCACCAGCTCTTTAACGTGCGCCAGCACCAGTACCCGACCGCGCGCCAGGCGCGCCAGTTCGGCGATGACCAGGCTTTTACCTGCGCCGGTCGGCAGGACAATCGCAGCGGGTTCATGGTGGCGGCGAAACCAGGCGAGCGTGGCGTCGACCGCTTCTTTTTGGTAGGGACGTAGTGTAAAGGTCATGAATTTATAGCGGTTAATTAACTCGCGAATAGTATGCCACGAATCTTTTCCCTTGAGTGGTGTTAATAGCTCGTTATACTACCTATGAAATTCTTCTTTTTCGGGCGCGTTGCCCGCTCCAGCACTCTTACAGGCTAAAAAAATCTCATGCGACTTGATAAGTTTATCGCTCAGCAACTTGGCGTTAGCCGGGCTATTGCCGGGCGTGAAATCCGCGGCAGCCGCGTTACCGTGGACGGCGACATTGTAAAAGACACTTCCTTCAAGCTTCTGCCGGAGCACGACGTCGAGTACGACGGCAATACGCTGGTTCAGCAGAACGGCCCGCGCTACTTTATGCTTAACAAGCCGCAGGGTTACGTGTGTTCCACCGACGATCCGGATCATCCGACGGTGCTTTATTTCCTCGACGTGCCGGTGGCGCACAAGCTGCATGCCGCGGGTCGCCTGGATATCGACACGACCGGGCTGGTGCTGATGACCGACGACGGTCAGTGGTCTCACCGCATTACTTCTCCTCGCCATCATTGTGAAAAAACCTATCTGGTGACGCTGGAAAACCCGGTTGACGAGACGACCGCCGAGCAGTTTGCCAAAGGCGTTCAGCTGCATAATGAGAAAGAGCTGACCAAACCGGCGGTGCTGGAAGTCGTGACCCCGACCGAGGTCCGCCTGACCATTAGCGAAGGGCGCTATCATCAGGTTAAGCGAATGTTTGCCGCGGTGGGTAACCATGTAGTGGGCCTGCATCGCGAACGTATTGGCGACATTGCGCTTGATGCGGCGCTGGCGCCCGGTGAGTATCGTCCGCTGACGGAAGCTGAAATTGCCAGCGTCGGCGGCCAACATGCGCGGAGTAAAACGTGACGGCAAAGCAGAATTCTTCATTAGGGATTGTGTTTATTCTTGGCCTGCTGGCGATGTTAATGCCGCTGTCGATTGATATGTATCTTCCGGCGCTGCCGGTGATCGCGGCGCAGTTTAACGTGCCGGACGGCAGCGCGCAGATGACGCTGAGCACCTATATTCTGGGCTTTGCCCTCGGCCAGCTGTTGTATGGCCCGATGGCGGACAGCTTAGGGCGTAAGCCAGTTATTCTTGGCGGTACGCTGGTTTTTGCCGCGGCGGCGGTGGCCTGCGCGCTGTCGCAGACTATCGATATGCTGATTACCATGCGCTTTTTCCACGGTCTGGCGGCCGCGGCGGCGAGCGTGGTGATTAACGCCCTGATGCGCGATATCTATCCCAAAGAAGAGTTCTCGCGGATGATGTCGTTCGTCATGCTGGTGACGACCGTCGCGCCGCTGGTGGCGCCGATGGTCGGCGGCGCTGTACTGGTGTGGTTTAGCTGGCATGCGATCTTCTGGATCCTCGCGCTGGCTGCTCTTTTAGCCTCGGCGATGATCGCGTTCTTTATTAGCGAGACCCTGCCGCCGGAACGCCGGCAGAAGTTTCACATTCGTACTACGCTAGGCAACTTCGCGACCCTGTTTCGCCATAAGCGGGTGCTCAGCTATATGCTGGCAAGCGGCTTTAGCTTCGCCGGGATGTTCTCGTTTCTGAGCGCCGGCCCGTTTGTGTATATCAATATTAACCACGTTTCGCCGCAGCACTTTGGCTACTATTTTGCGCTGAACGTCGTCTTCCTGTTTGTCATGACCATGATCAACAGCCGGTTTGTGCGGCGGGTTGGGGCGCTGAATATGTTCCGCGCCGGGCTGTGGATCCAGTTTGCCATGGCGGTATGGATGGTGGTGTGCGCGCTGTTTGACGTGGGTTTTTGGGCGCTGGTGTTTGGCGTAGCGGCGTTCATCGGCTGCGTTTCGATGGTCTCTTCCAACGCGATGGCGGTGATTCTTGATGAGTTTCCGCATATGGCGGGGACCGCGTCCTCGCTGGCAGGCACTTTCCGTTTCGGCATTGGCGCCATTGTCGGCGCGCTGCTATCGATGGCAACGTTTACCACCGCCTGGCCAATGCTGATTTCCATCGCCTTCTGCGCCAGCAGCTCCATCCTCTTTTATCTCTACGCCAGCCGACGGCGCAAAGCCGCGCGCTAAGCGACTTTCAGGGGGCGATATCGCCCCTTTTTTTGATGCATATCAACCGAAGCCGGCTTCTCAGTTCAGTAATTTGTTTATTTTATGTAAAATCAAATCGCTCTAAAAGTCGCATGATTGCGATAAAAAAGTTGTTTTAGATCACAGAAACGGGTACATATAGCCCGAAGATGTTCCACCTGCACAATTATAAACTTTTACATTACAAACCAATAACACGGCTATGCCACTGGTGTAAGCGTTTTCTGTGCAGGATCAGGACTAGTTGTCAATAATGTGTTAGTATTGATGTAAAATTATTGTGAAGTATTTTGCTTCCGGGGTAAACACGTGAATACACTGCAACTCTCTATCGTACACCGTCTGCCGCAGAGCTATCGCTGGCTGGCCGGTTTTGCAGGTTCAAGAGTTGAACCGATTCCGCAAAACGGCTCGCAGAGTGAAAACAGCCTCGTGGCGTTGAAACTACTCAGCCCCGATGGCGAAAGCGCGTGGCCGGTCATGCATAAACTCAGCCAGGCCCTTAGCGACATTGAGGTCGACAGTTCTGTCGTGGAATGCGAAGGGGAACCGTGCCTGTTTGTTAACCGTCAGGACGAATTTGCCGCGACCTGTCGCCTGAAAAATTTCGGCGTGGCGATTGCTGAACCCTTCTCCGGCAACAACCCCTTCTGACCGTCAGCTCAACGCCAGCAGCTGACGGGTATACTCCTGCTGCGGAGCGGTAAATACGCGCTCGCACTCACCCTGCTCGACGACTTCTCCCTGCCGCAGCACCATCACCTGATGACACAGCGCCCGCACGACGCGTAAATCATGGCTGATAAAAATATAGGCCAGCTGATGCTTTTGCTGTAACGTCTTCAGCAGCGCGAGGATTTGCGCCTGCACGGTTTTATCCAGCGATGAGGTGGGCTCATCCAGCACAATAAGCTGCGGTTTGACGACCAGCGCCCTGGCGATAGCGATGCGCTGACGCTGGCCGCCGGAGAAGGCGGCAGGGTAGCGATGCCGGGATTGCGGATCGAGACCTACCTCCTGCATCGCCTGAATCACCGCCTGTTCCCGTTCGGCGGGCGTGAGCGTCGGCTGATGAACGCGCAGTCCCTCTTCAATAATTTGCAGCACGTTGAGCCGCGGGTTTAACGATGAGTTAGGGTCCTGAAACACCACCTGCATGCGGCGACGCAGCGGCAGCATTTGCTGACGGTTGCGTCCCTGAAGCGCCTCACCGTCAAAGGCGATCGCGCCAGCGGAATGAATCAGACGCAGAAGCGCCAGCCCGGTGGTGCTTTTGCCCGATCCTGACTCGCCGACCAGCCCCAGCGTTTCTCCCGCGCGCAAATGAAAGCTGACGGCATTAACGACGCGGTTATGATCGACAACCCGTCGCAGCAGACCTTTACGTATCGGAAAGGCGATACTCAAGTTTTCCGCCCGCAGTAATACCGGGGCATCGGGCGCGAGCGGGACGGGATCGCCCGACGGCTCGCTGTCCAGCAGGCGGCGGGTATAAGGGTGTTCGGGGGCGAAAAACAGCGCCTGGCAGCCGTTTTGTTCGACGCAGCGGCCGTTCTGCATCACCGCGACGCGATCGGCGAGCTGACGAACGATGCTCAGGTTATGGGTGATAAACAGCAGCCCCATATTTAACTCTTGCTTCAGCTCGCGCAGTAGCGTGAGGATTTGCGCCTGCACCGAGACGTCCAGCGCGGTAGTGGGTTCGTCGGCGATAAGCAGCTCCGGGCGGGTCAATAGCGCCATGGCGATCATCACCCGCTGGCGCTCGCCGCCGGACAGCTGATGCGGATAGTCAGCCAGCCGCCGGGGCGCATTGCGGATCCCGACGCGCTCCAGGCAGTCGAGGATTTCTCCGCGCGCCGCTTCTTTACGCATCCCGCGATGCAAGGAGAGCACTTCGTACAGCTGTTTTTCCAGGGTATGCAGCGGATTAAGCGAAACCATCGGCTCCTGGAAGATCATCGCGATGCGGTTACCGCGCACGCCGCGCAGGGTGCGCTCATCCGCGTGCAGCAGCGACTGACCGTGAAAGCGGATATCGCCGGTGGGATAGCTGACCGGCGGCGACGGGAGCAGCCGCAGCACCGATAGCGCGGTTACGCTCTTACCGGAGCCGGACTCGCCGACCAGCGCCAGGGTCTCGCCGACGGCAATCTGCAGCGACAGTTCGCTGACGACGGAGGTGGTTTCTCCCTGCTGGCGAAAGGCGATGGAGAGGTTATCGATATCTAACAGAGGTTGCGTCATGCTACACCGCCTTGCTTGGGTCAAAGGCATCGCGAACCGCCTCACCAATAAAAATCAATAACGTCAGCAGCACCGCCACCGACAGAAAGGCGGCGATGCCCAGCCAGGGCGCCTGAAGGTTGTTTTTACCCTGCAACAGCAGTTCACCCAGCGAAGGAGAGCCCAGCGGCAGGCCAAAGCCGAGAAAATCGAGCGAGGTCAGGGTGGTTATCGAACTGCACAGAATGAACGGCAGGAAGGTCAGGGTGGCGACCATGGCGTTAGGCAGCATATGGCGCAGAATAATCGCGCGATCGCTGACGCCAAGCGCCTGCGCGGCGCGGATATAATCATAGTTACGGGTGCGCAGGAACTCGGCGCGGACGACGCCGACCAGCGTCATCCAGCCGAACAGCACGGTAATGGCCAGCAGCCACCAGAAGTTGGCCTGCACAACGCTTGAGAGCAGGATAATCAGAAACAGCGTCGGCATTCCCGACCATACCTCGATAAACCGCTGTCCCCAGAGGTCAATCTTTCCACCGTAATAGCCCTGAACGGCGCCGGCCATCACGCCCAGCACGCTGGAGAAGAAGGTCAGCAGCAGACCAAAGAGAATGGAAATGCGCGTACCGTACAGAATTCGCGCCAGCACGTCCCCGCCGTTGGCATCGGTGCCAAGCCAGTTCTGGGCTGACGGCGGCGAAGGGAAGGGCGCATCGGTGGCGAAATTTATGGTCGTCGCGCCGAACCGAACCGGCGCCCACAGGGCCCAGCCGTTATCGTCCAGCCGCTTTTGCAGCCACGGGTCCTGATAGTCGGCGGCGGTGGCAAAGCTGCCGCCGAAGGTGGTCTCGCTGTAGTTTTTCAGGAGCGGGACGTAGAGGCTGCCGCGGTACTGGACGAGTAGCGGCTTATCGTTAGCAATCAGCTCGGCGCACAGGCTACAGGCGAAAAGCGCTAAAAAGATCCATAGCGACCAGTAGCCGCGGCGGTTGTGGCGAAAACGCGCCCAGCGAGCCTGATTGACGGGACTAAAAAATGACATTAGCGGCCCTCAAAATCGATACGCGGATCGACCAGCGTATAGCTGATATCGCTGATGATATTCAGCAGCAGGCCAATCAGGGTAAAAATATACAGCGTGCCGAACATGACCGGGTAATCGCGAGATACGGTGGCTTCATAGCCCAGCAGCCCCAGTCCGTTAAGCGAGAACATCACTTCAATCAGCAGCGAGCCGGTAAAAAACATGCTGATAAAGGTAGCCGGGAAACCGGCGATCACCAGCAGCATCGCGTTGCGAAACACGTGTCCCCAGAGGATCTGCTTTTCGCTTACCCCCTTGGCGCGGGCGGTAACCACGTACTGCTTGCGGATCTCATCAAGAAAGCTGTTTTTGGTCAGCATCGTGAGGGCGGCAAAACCGCCGATCACCGTTGCCAGCACCGGTAGGGTGATATGCCAGAGATAGTCGAGGATTTTTTGGTACCACGGCAGGCTGTCGAAGTTGGCGGACACCAGCCCGCGTAGCGGAAAGAGATCGAAATAGCTGCCGCCGGCAAAGATAACGATCAGCAAAATGGCGAACAGGAACGCTGGGATCGCATAGCCGATAATAATCAGCGTACTGCTCCAGACGTCAAAATGGCTGCCGTTGCTGACCGCTTTACGGATCCCCAGCGGAATCGACACCAGATAGATAATGAGCGTACTCCATAAGCCCAGGGTGATAGAGACCGGCAGGCTGTCTTTAATCAGCTGCAGCACCGATGAGCTACGAAACAGGCTATCGCCAAAATCAAAGCGCAGGTAATCTCCGAGCATTTTAAAATAGCGCTCGTACAGAGGCTTATCAAAGCCGTAGCGGTGGGTTATCTCGGCAATCACTTCCGGGTCCAGCCCGCGCCCGCCGCGATAGTGCCCATCGCTGATGTTGCTGACGCCGGTACGCGCATGGCTGGCGGCCATCCCGCCGTCACCGGCGCCGGGCAAGCCGCCGCGATCGCCGAACTCAATCGCCGCAATCGCCTGATCGACCGGGCCGCCGGGCGCAATCTGCACAATAAAAAAGTTAATGGTGATAATCGCCCACAGGGTGGGGATGATGAGCAGTAGTCGGCGGAGCAGATATGCACCCATCTTAATTCCTTAGCGTCTGTCCGCGGGGAGTCTGGCCGCTTTGCTTGCGTCGTACCACCCGTTTTCGAAACCGGAGGAGTAGATCGCGCGGGTCTGCGGGAAGGAGAATTTGTCCCAGTATGCGGTTCGGTCCTGGGCCATATACCACATCGGCAGCATGTAATAGTTCCACGTCAGCACGCGGTCGAGAGCCCGGCCCAGCGGCAGCAGCTTTTCTTTATTACCCTGCCAGCGAATAATCTGCGCGATGAGCTGGTCGACGGCCGGGCTTTGGACCCCAGAGGCGTTGTAGCTGGAGTTAATATATTGGGAGTCCCAGGAGACTTGCAGGCCGGTGTCGGGCCAGGGCGTGGCGCGCCAGACGTTTGGCATCATGTCGTAATCCCGACTGCGCTTGCGGTTGCTGTACTGGGAGTTGTCGACCTGGCGGATATCCATAACGATGCCGAGCCGCTGAAGATTGTGCTGAAAGGGCAGGACCCAGCGATCGCTGCTGCCGGAGGGAAGCAGCAGCTCAAAGCGTAACGGTTTGCCGCTCTTCGCATTCACCCGGCGCTGGTTTTTCACTATCCACCCCGCCTGGTTAAGGATGGCATCCGCTTTCAGCAGGTTTGCGCGAGCGAAACCATCGCCGCTGGAAATTGGCGGCCGGTATATCTGCGTGAAGACTTCGGCCGGGATCTCTTTTTTCAGCGGCGTCAGCAGCGCCAGCTCGTCGGCATCCGGATAATCGCGCGCCGCGTATTCGGTATTCTGAAAGAAGCTGTTGGCGCGGCTGTAGGAGCCATAGAACAGCGCCTTATTCATCCATTCAAAATCAAAGGCGAGGGTGATGGCTTCGCGCACCCGGCGATCGGAAAATACCGGGCGCTGAATATTAAACGCCAGCCACTGCGTGTTCTGCGCCGAGGTGTTGGTGTATTCGTCTTTGACGATATAGCCGTGGGTAAAGTTTCGTCCAACGTAGCGGGTCGCCCAGTTTTTGGCAACGTTCTCTTCGCGGCGGTCGACGGCGCCGGCCTTAAAGGCTTCGAAAGCAACGTTGTCATCCAGGTAATAGTCGTAGCGCAGCGAGTCGAAATTCCAGCGCCCGCGGTTGACCGGCAAATCGGCAGCCCAGTAGTCCTTTACCCGCGAGTAGGTAATGTACTGGCCCATGCGCCAGGCGGTGATGCGATACGGGCCGCTGGCCAGCGGCGGCGCAGAGAGCGGGTCGCTGAGCTTATGATTCTTCCAGTATTTTTCCGGCATAACGGGCAGCGTCATCAGGCTAAGCATGTTCTCTTTGCCCGGGGCGGCTAAATCAATGCGCACGGTGAGCGGAGCGATGGCTTTTACGCGGGTGCCTTTATAATAGAGGCGAAACTGCGGTACCCCTTCGGTCATAAACTTCTGGAAGGTAAACGCGACATCGCTGGCGGTGATGGGGCTGCCGTCGTGGTAGCGGGCGCGCGGATTGAGCGTAATCTCCATCCACGAAAAATCATCGGCGTAGCGCGCATGCTCGGCAATCAGCGGATAGTAGCTGCCGGGCTCATCGTCAGAGGTGGTGAAGAGCGTATCGTATAAGCTTTCGGTACGAATACCCGGGTTGCCGCGCATGGCGTAGCGGTTGAAATTATCAAAGGTACCGATGGCGGCGAGGGTAATTGCGCCGCCCTTAGGCGCGGCGGGATTGGCATAATCGTAATGGGTAAAGCCTGCGGCGTATTTCGGCTCGCCGATAATCGCGAACCTGTCGCTCTCTTTAATGGTTTGCGCCTGGCTCTGCAGGCTAAATAAGGTCAGCAGTATCAGGCTGATGCGCGCAAAAATAACCAGGATCTCGTCCTCCCATGCCGGGCCTGAAACGGCCCGGCCTCTGATAGCAAATAATAAAGGACACTTAGCGGGTTGGGAAATATTTCGCCGGTTCATCATGGGCGGCGATCAGCGCTTCCAGCGTCAGCGGCCGGCTTAGCCAGTATCCCTGCAAATAATTTACCCCATGATCGCGCAGCCATTCCGCCTGCTCCTGCGTTTCCACGCCTTCGGCGACGGTGGTGAGCTTCAGCCGGCGGCTTAGGGTGATAACCGCGTCCAGCACCGGCGAGGTCACGGTCTCCGTGCCGATAGCCTGTACGAAGCCGCGGTCTATCTTCAGGTAATCAAAGTTATAGCGTTCCAGATAAATTAGCGCGCTATGGCCGGTACCGAAATCATCAATCGCAATTTCAAAACCCTGCTCGTGCAGCCAGTCGAAGTTTTCTAAGGAACGATTTTTATCGATCATCGCGCGCTCGGTGATTTCCAGCACCACGCTAAAATGGTCGGTCGGCATAGCGGCGGTAAATCGCTGCAGATCCTGCTGAAAGCTCCCGGCGTGTAGGTGAATGGGGGAAATATTGATCCCCAGCTTGCTTCCGGCGGGCAGGAGCGTTTGCAGAACAGGCGCATCCTGCGCAATCAACGTTAAGAGATGGCGGGTAAGCGGAACGATGATCTGCTGGGTTTCTGCAAGGTTGATAAAGACATCGGGAGGGATCTCGCCGGCCACCGGATGCCGCCAGCGCATCAGCACCTCAACGCCGCTGATTTGTAGCGTCTCTGACCTCACCACCGGTTGATAGACCACGTAAAACTGATCGTTTTTGATGGCCAGCAGAAGCTCTTTACGCGGGTCCGACTTAATGGTGAGAACGTAGTAGCTTAAAAGTCCGGCCAGCAGTCCGCACACGACGCCCAGCAGCAGAGCGAACTGCGTATTCTCCGCCAGCCAGCTGTTGGCGTAGAGATAGACTTTCAGCGGCAGGCCGTCAATTTGCGTCTGGCGAATAGGCGGCGAGAGCAGGGTCTGCGGGTCGATGAGCTGGTTACTGAAGGTGGAAATGGCGACGTCCTTAATGGCCAGCGCCAGGCCGCTGAAATCATTCTGTCGCGCTGAATAGAGGATATAGGGCGTCAGGTTGGCATTAATCGAGACAAAAATACCGTCTTTCCCGCCGTGGGGGCTACGAACCCACAACGCCAGCGCGGCGCTTTTGGGCATCATTGGCGTCCCGGGCAGAATCGCCATATCGACCGCTTGAGTAACATCAAGCTGCGGTATGAGCTGGGTTAAGGGCGTACTCATCGCGCCTGTAGCGGAGGAACAAAACGCGAGGCCATTTTTGACCAGCAGGACGGCGCGTACGTTTGGGCTGAAGGCCGCATGGGCGGTTAAGCCTGAGGCAACGTTCTCACATGGCTCATCGACCAGCGGCTGCAGGCCGTGGATAGTCTGATTTAAATCGTGAAAATAGTCCTGCAGATAGGTATGGACGTTGTTAATAATGGCGTCGAAACGCTCCGCCCGGTTGTGATAAATCACCATAAACTGGATGCTACCGGCCAGCAGGGCGACGGCTATTCCAATACATATACTGGTCAGCCAGTTTTTTCGCCGGGGAGCGAGGTGACGGGTAGGCATAGGCTATATAGTCAGTCCGTATTGTTGATGTGCGCCAAAGGGCTGATAGAAAAACGCTTTTTCTATCCCTGCTTAAAGACATAGCTTATTTTACGAAGTTTATTGGCTGGCGAGCAAAAAAAAACACCGCCTCGGCAGTGTTTTTTTGTTTCTTCCGTTGGCCAAGGGATTAACCAACGGCAGAAGACGATTACGAACGGCTCAGAACGCGTCGCGCTTCGTTATAGCGCTTTTTCCAGTATGGCTCATCCATGCTTGAAATGGTCACACCGCTGCTGGTGGATGCATGAACAAACTGATTGTTGCCGATATAGATACCAACGTGGCGGCCCGTGGAGCCGGCGCGGAACAGAACTAAATCACCGGTACGCAGCTGGGCGCGGCTGATCGATTTTCCGGAATCCTGCTGCTCTGAAGTGGAGCGCGGCAGTTCCAGGCCAAACTGTTCACGGAAAGTCCGTTGCACAAAGGCGGAACAATCGATGCCTTTACGGGTGCTGCCGCCGAGGCGGTAACGCACGCCCTTCCAGCTGGCATACTGATCCATCAAGCGGGACTTCACGTCCAGGTTGCGGACCATCGTTTCAAATTCATCCTGAGAGGCTTGCAGTGATGATAAATCGCCACTACCCACAGCAAGCGTCTCAGAATGCATATTTCTGGCGGTACTATTTGAACTACACGCGGAAAGCAGAACCGCAACTGCAATCGCGGGGGCGACCCGCAAGATATATCTCAAAATCGGCTGAGATTTGACCATGCTGTGTGTTATCCCTTGTTGTCCTTAACGACAATGTCGTTATAAAAAATGCCAAACGTGTTAGAGCCTAATTACCTGGTCGCAATGAGACAATTCCGTAAGCATAAAACTGTGGAGTCACGCACAAATTTATTCATTCTATGAATTGATGTTGCTGACGAGGCAAAACGAGATTGAGGTTACCCGATCAACCGGGGGATGGCGAGCGGTTTTACGCATTTTCTTATAAGTATTTTTGCGACAAAAAGTGAATCATCGGCAAAGGACAAAATAGCGGCAGTGGTGGGTAAAAAATACGCAATTTACTCATTTTTAAGATGATTAATATGACAGGAAGATGATACGTGATGAGAAAACAGGCGCGGGCAAAAAAAGGGACCCAGAACGATCCCTTATGAATGATATTAATTAATTGTAAAGATAGATTTAATTTTTTGCTTTTCTACCCGGAAGGTGGCGCTCAAATAAGGCAATAACCTTATCGCTCAATGAGGTCATCAATACCCAGGGGGCGCCAATGAGCACCGCCGTTAATGAGCCGACTGCAATATCGGTAAACCAGTGGGCGCCAATCATCACGCGTGGGAAAGCGAACACCACGAATATCACCAGCGCGATAGCAAACGCCCGGCGACCAAAATAACGCCACATAAATGACGCAAATATCAGCAGCATCATCCCGTGATCGCCCGGGAAGCTATCTTTTGAAGCGTCTTTGGTGGGGAATGAGATCACATCGCTCACTTTGGTGATGTCGGTAAAAGAGAGCGAAGGGCTGGCGCGCTTAACCGGCATCAGGTGCTGGGCCAGCTGATTGATAATGACGGCAGCCAGCAGCATCACCAGGCCGATGATAATCACCCGGCGGCGTCCGGCGCTCTGCTCTTTGAACCAGAAGCTCAGCATCAGGCTGCCCATCGCCAGTAGCGAGCAGGCGTCAAAGGCGCGGTTATTGATAATCGCCAGCAGCCAGGTATAGGCGGTGCTCACGCCAACCAGGTGATTAAAGAAATAGAAGATCGCTGAGTCCAGCGGATTCCAGAAACCATGGTTAACGGGAAGGTACCATGAACAAAAAAGCGCTATACCCGCCGCGTTCAGCAGCAGGATAAGGGGAATTCGATTTTTAATCATAACTATCATGTATTGGGTAAACGACGGCAACCATAGCCGTCTTAACTTAAACGAATCCTCAACAAGGAGGCCTGCAGTGCGTTCCAGTCCGTCTCAGTATCGGCAATCAGCTCGATGCGGCTGTCGGGTGGGGAGACGTTCTGCGTCTCAATATGCAGATCAAGCTGTTGACGATTGATCCGTACCAGCCCCTCCGCAATGCGCATAACGCCTTTGACGCGCCCGACCGGCGCCAGGCGCGCCCATTCGAGCAGGGCAACGGTGTCGAAAACGGTTTCAGCGTCAAAAATCCAGCCGCAGGCGTGATAGCCCTGACCGCTATTGAGGCTGCGGCGCCAGCGCTGATGGGCGGGGAGGCTCAGTGCCGCAAGGCCTTGTTTCTGCTCGTGGCCGTGGGCGTGTTCGGCGCTGGCGGGGAGCGGCGCAAGGTTGCGGCGCGGTAAATCAAGCAGCGCCGGGTCGATATTACCCCGCGTGGCGCTGACGAATCGGCGATCGCCTGCGTAGGCTTGCCACCATGCGGCAAAGGCGCGTTGACTCTCCTCCGTCGAGCGGTCGGCTTTATTGCTGATAATAACGTCAGCGGCCGCCAGCTGGTCACGAAAGTTGTCGTTGGTCACCGCTTTTTCGTCCAGCAGCTGGCGCGGGTCCAGCACGCACAGGGTAGCGCGCAGGTCGATCCACGGCTCGTATACCGCGGCGGTCAGCATATCGAGGATCTGTTTAGGATGGCCCAGCCCGGTGGGTTCTATCAGCAGGCGATCGGGTTTGCCCTGGCGTAGCAGGGTATTGAGCCCGACCTGCATCGGCAGGCCGTTTACGCAGCACATACAGCCGCCGGGGATCTCTTTGAGCAGCGCGCCGCTTTCCGCCAGCAGCGCGCCGTCAATACCCACTTCACCAAACTCGTTGACCAGCACGGCCCATTTTTCATCCGCGGGCTTATTGGCCAGCAGATGCAGAATCGTCGTGGTTTTGCCGCTGCCGAGAAACCCCGTGATCAAGTTGGTTTTGGTCACTTTTTCTCCAGGATAAATGTAATGTTGTAACAGTTACGCCTATCCTGACGAAAAAAAGGGAGAAAGAGAAGACTTAGCGCGGACAGAAGGGGATTCTGTCCGCTAAAAGGCAGTTATTGTTAAGCGTTCAGCGTGCCGGCAATCGCCTGACGCGCGCCAAAGGCGGCAAGCTGATGCCATGCGGCGGTGATGTAAGCGACAAACTGCGGATCCTGCGGCAGGTCGCGGCCGAAGATCTCCTCAAGCGTAAGCAGGGCCGCCACGCGCTGGTGTTCATCGCTGGCGGAGACCAGTTTCTGTATCTTATCGGCCAGCGGATCGCGAATATCAATCGCATTTCCGCCATCGTCAATACCGCTGACGTAGCGCATCCAGCCCGCGACGCCGAGCGCCAGCAGCGGCCAGTGGCTGCCTTGCGCAAGGTGGACGCGAATACCGTCAAGCATACGTTGCGGCAGCTTCTGGCTGCCGTCCATGGCGATTTGCCAGGTGCGATGCTTCAGCGCCGGATTGCTGAAGCGTTCGATCAGGCTGTCAGCATACGCCGTCAGATCCACGCCCTGGATAGATAAGGTCGGCGCCTGTTCGTCAAGCATCAGGCGGTAGGCGGCGCTGCGGAAAATCGGATCCTGCATGCAGTCGCTAATATGCGCATGACCCGCCAGATAGCCAAGCCAGGCGAGGAACGAGTGGCTGCCGTTGAGCATCCGCAGCTTCATCTGTTCCCACGGCAGTACGTCATCGGTCATCTGAACGCCCGCGGTTTCCCACGCCGGGCGTCCGGCAACGAAGTTATCTTCGATAACCCACTGAATAAAGGGTTCGCAGCTGATAGCGCAGGGGTCTTCTACGCCCAACGCGGCGCTAATTTCCGCCAGCGATTCATCGGTGGCGGCTGGCACAATGCGGTCAACCATGGTGCCGGGAAAGCTGACGCGCTCGGCGATCCACTGCGCCAGCTCCGGGCTCCGTTTTTCGGCCATTCCCAGCACGGCGTTTTTCACCACATGCCCGTTGTTGGGGATGTTATCGCAGGAGAGGACGGTAAACGGCGGTAGTTCACGCTGACGGCGGCGCGATAAGGCTTCGACCAGAATGCCGGGAACCGATTGCGGCAGCGTCGGGTTTTGCAGATCGTGGATAATGCGCGGCTGCGTCATGTCCAGCAGGCCGCTGGCCGGATCGATGCAGTAGCCTTTTTCGGTGATGGTCAGAGAGACGATGGCGACCTGCGGTTCGCAAAATTTCTCAATAATCGCGGCCAGCGAATCCAGTTTTGCGTTCAGGCATTCATGGACGGCGCCGACCACGATTGGCTGATTGCCCTCGGCGCCTTTTTCCAGCACGGTAAACAGGTGGTCCTGCTGGCGAAGCTGGCTCATCAGCCGATCGCCGCTGAACAGGCTGATCTCACAAATTCCCCAGTCCCCGCCGCCGGCGTTAAGCACCCGATCGGTGAGGAGCGCCTGGTGCGCGCGATGAAACGCGCCGAAACCAAAATGCACAATACGCGAACGCAGCTGGCTGCGGTCATATTGAGGGAGCTGTACGCCTTCCGGCAGCGTAGCCGTAGCTATGGTAGTCATTCTTAACACACCTGATTAACGGATAATTAACATTCCCAGTGTAAAGTTATATGACAACAAATTAAATTGGTGAGCCTTGTTTATCCGCTTAATGTGAGCTCGGTCATCATTTTTTGGCTGGCTACCCGGCTGGCTTGAAAAGCGGGCGCGCTTAATGGCGGAAAGGAGCGACAGTTTAATTATTTTTGGTATAACAACTTTGCGGCGTGTGAAGGGAGAGCAACGTTGCCAGCAGAGAGAGGGCCAGGCGCTGCGGATAAGGTGCGAAAAAAAGGACAGCCGCTGGCTGCCCTTTATGATGTTGCAAACGCAGAGTTTAGTCCGCGCGGCCCATGTAGCGGCTCTCTTCGATATGGATACGAATGCGCTCGCCCGCGCTCAGGTATTCAGGCACCTGAACGACCAGGCCGGTGCTCAGCGTCGCCGGTTTGTTACGGGCGCTTGCGGATGCGCCTTTGATACCCGGCGCCGTCTCTACGATTTCCAGATCCACGGTCTGCGGCAGCTCCAGCGCCAGCAGCTGGCCGTCCCAGGTCAGAACCTGCATATCCGGCATGCCGCCTTCCGGCATAAACAGCAGCTCTTCTTCGATCTGCTCTTTGGTGAAGATATACGGGGTGTAATCTTCTTTATCCATAAAGACGTATTCGTAGCCATCGATATAGGAGAAGTCAACGAAGCGGCGGGTCAGGGTGACGGTATCGACGATGTCGTCGCCTTTAAAGCGTTCTTCCACTTTCAGGCCGGTGCGCACATCGGAGAAACGCATTTTGTACAGCGTCGCTGCGCCGCGGGCGCTCGGTGACTGAATATCAATATTTTTAACAATCAGCAGTTTGCCGTTGTAATTCAGCACCATACCTTTTTTAATTTCATTCGCTCTTGGCATTGCAGTCATCCTGTCACTTAAAGGGTCGAAAATATCGCGTAAAACTACTCGCGCCGGGCCTTTCAGGCAAGTGGAATTCGCCTGTTTTGCTATCTTCAGGCAAAACGTTTAGGCTGGGCTGCTAAACGCGTTATCGGAAGAGTCGATTATGGAATGCCGCCCTGAATGCGGAGCTTGCTGTATCGCTCCTTCTATCTCCAGCCCTATCCCGGGCATGCCGCAGGGCAAGCCGGCAAACACCCGCTGCGTACAGCTATCGGAAAATAACCTGTGTCATATTTTTGGCTCGCCGTTAAGGCCGAAAGTATGCGCCAGCCTGAAGCCGGAAGCGGAAATGTGTGCCACCAATCGCGATGACGCCATGATCTGGCTGCTTCATCTTGAACTGAGCACTTCATCGTGACGACGCAAGCCGGCGCGAACATCCTTTAAACGTCTTTAATACGCCACAGGCAGGCCTGAGTGGCGATGCCCATCACCAGCGCAATCCAGAAGACGGCGTGATAGCTCCAGATTTCCGCGACGACGCCCGCCAGCGAACCGGCGATAATCCAGCCAACGCGCGTGGTATTGGTATAAAGCGTAGTGGCCGCACCCGCCTGTCCGGGCATCAGATCCTGAAAATAGAGCATGCCGATACCGGCGAGAATGCCGATGAAAATGGCGTTCAGCGCCTGCAGGGCCAGCAGCAGTCCGGGGGTATGCACGGTTAGCATGCCAACGTAAAACAGCACGCCGGCCACCGCCGAAATGCGCATCAGGAAGCGTTTGCCGAAGCGTTTGGCATAGTAGCCCGCAATCAGCATGGTCGGGATCTCCAGCCCGGCGGCGGTGCCCATCATGACTCCCGCCAGCTTTTCCGATAAATGCAGCTCATTGATGATAAACAGCGGCATATTAATGATGTACAGGCTGTTGATTCCCCACATCAGCGTACAGATGATAAACAGCAGCAGCGCGTCGCGGCGGTTGGTGCGCGGCGCTTCGAGATGGCCCGTAGCGATCTTCGGCTCTTTACGCATGCTGGGAAGAAAAAACCAGACCATCGCGCCGCAGACCACAAAGGCGACCGCCGCGCTGAGATACATCACGGTAAAGCCGAAACCCATCGCCAGCGCGTAGGCCAGCGGCGGCCCAATAACCCATGCCAGCGACACCTGAGCGCGCAGAATCGAGCTAAACATGACCGCCTCGCGGCCCGTTTTGTCCGCATGCTCGCGGGCGAGGGCAAACATCTGTGGGTTCGCGGTGGAGCCGAAGCTGCTGAGAAATACGCCGACGAACAGCAAAATAAAGTAGTTACGGTTCCAGGCGAAGAGCACGCAGGCTAGCACGCCCATCAGGCAGCAGAAGACGATCAGCCGCTTGCGGTCGCCTTTGCGATCCGAACGCCCGGCGAGGAACTGGCTTACCAGAATGCCGATCACCGCGCTGCCGGTAAAAAAGAAGCCGACCATCGCCGGTCGGACGTGAACCTCGTTAGTCAGAAACAGGCTCAACGTCGGCGTCTGGAGTGCCCCGGCGATACCCGTCAGGAAGGCGACGATCAGAAAGGCGGAAGAGGTGAGATCAAACCCGCGTCGTGGCAGGGCGGCGCTACTGTTTTGCATGTCGGCGTTCATCGGTTTTCAGGAGTCGCGGAGTTTACGCCGTCACTCAGAAAATGAACAGTACCAGGGCACGAATAAATCAAAAAGACGTTTCAAAATCAAACTTCAGCAGAAAGCTGAAGTTTTGCCGGTCTCGGCGCTCCCGCTTCAGCAAAAGTGTGCTGTATCTCTAACTTCTGTTATCAGGATTCCAACTTTCCTTGCCTGATGGCTAATAAAGGTACAGACTTCTTGAAACGTTTCAGCGTCATCGGGAGATTCTCCGGCAGGTAGATGACGCATTTTTTCTCAAAGTAGCTGAAACGATTCAATTCAGCAGGAGAGGAGAACCATGTTCCAGTTATCTGTACAGGATATTCATCCCGGTCAGCAGGCCGGTAATAAAGAAGAGGCTATTCGTCAGGTTGCCTCCGCGCTGGTCAGCGCGGGCAACGTGGCAGACGGCTACGTCAACGGGATGCTGGCTCGCGAGCAGCAAACCTCCACTTTTCTGGGGAACGGTATTGCGATTCCGCACGGTACCACCGACACCCGCGACCAGGTGCTGAAAACCGGCGTTCAGGTTTACCAGTTCCCTCAGGGCGTGACCTGGGGCGAAGGGCAAACCGCCTACGTCGCCATCGGTATCGCCGCCAGCTCGGATGAACACCTTGGGCTGCTGCGTCAGCTGACCCACGTGCTGAGCGACGACTCCGTGGCTGAACAGCTTAAGTCCGCGACGACCGCCGAAGAGCTGCGCGCCCTGCTGATGGGCGAAAAGCAGAGCGAAGCGCTGAAGCTGGATAACGAGACGCTGACCCTGGACGTTGCGGCCAGCGATTTGCTGACCCTGCAGGCGCTGAACGCCGCGCGGCTGAAAGAAGCCGGCGCCGTCGATGCTTCCTTTGTTAGCCGTACGATTAATGATAAACCGCTGAACCTTGGTCAGGGCATCTGGCTGAACGACAGCACCGAAGGCAACCTGCGCAGCGCCGTTGCCGTCAGCCGCGCGGCCAACGCCTTCACCAGCGATGAGCAGCCGGTTTCTCTGCTGATCACCGTCGCGATGGCCGATGACCAGCCGACGGCGGTGCTTAATCGCCTGAGCAATCTGCTCCTGGATAAAAAAGCTGACCGCTTGCTGAAGGCTGATGGCGCCACGCTGCTGGCTCTCCTGACCAGCGACGATGCGATTGCCGAAGATGTTCTCAGCGCGGAATACGTTATCCGCAATGAGCACGGGCTGCACGCGCGTCCCGGCACGATGCTGGTTAATACCATTAAACAATTCTCCAGCGACATTACCGTCACCAACCTTGATGGTTCGGGCAAACCGGCAAACGGCCGCAGCCTGATGAAAGTCGTGGCGCTGGGCGTGAAGAAAGGTCACCGCTTGCGCTTTACCGCGCAGGGTGAAGATGCGCAGCAGGCGCTGGATGCGATTGGCGAAGCGATCGCCGCAGGCCTTGGGGAGGGCGCATAAATGAGCAGACGTGTCGCAACGATTACTTTAAACCCGGCCTATGACCTGGTGGGTTTTACCCCGGAAATTGAACGCGGCGAGGTTAACCTCGTTCGCACCACCGGTTTGCACGCCGCAGGGAAGGGGATCAACGTTGCAAAAGTGCTGAAAGATCTCGGTATCGACGTCACCGTTGGCGGTTTCCTCGGTAAAGACAATCAGGATGGTTTTCAGCAGCTGTTCAGTGAATTGGGCATCGCAAACCGTTTTCAGGTCGTTCAGGGCCGTACCCGTATCAACGTCAAGCTGACTGAGAAAGATGGCGAAGTCACCGACTTTAACTTCTCCGGCTTTGAAGTGACGCCGGGCGACTGGGAGCGTTTTGTTAACGATTCTCTGAGCTGGCTGGGCCAGTTCGATATGGTCTGCGTAAGCGGCAGCCTGCCGTCCGGCGTGAGCCCGGAAGCGTTCACCGACTGGATGACCCGTCTGCGTAGCCAGTGCCCGTGCATCATTTTTGATAGCAGCCGAGAAGCGCTGGTTGCGGGGCTGAAAGCGGCGCCGTGGTTGGTGAAACCTAACCGTCGCGAGCTGGAAATCTGGGCTGGCCGCAAGCTGCCTGAGATGAAAGATGTCATTGAAGCCGCTCATGCGCTGCGTGAGCAGGGGATCGCCCACGTGGTTATCTCTCTTGGCGAAGAAGGCGCCCTGTGGGTCAACGCATCCGGAGAATGGATTGCCAAACCGCCTTCCGTTGAAGTGGTTAGCACCGTTGGCGCCGGCGACTCTATGGTTGGCGGCCTGATTTATGGCCTGCTGATGCGTGAGTCCAGCGAACATACGCTGCGCCTGGCAACGGCAGTCGCCGCGCTGGCGGTGAGTCAGAGCAATGTCGGTATTACCGATCGTACCCAGTTGGCCGCAATGATGGCGCGCGTCGACTTACAACCCTTTAATTAACAGCAGGAGAGGCATAATGAAAACGCTGCTGATTATTGATGCCGGGCTTGGACAGGCCCGCGCCTATATGGCGAAGACCCTGTTAAGCACCGCGGCGCAAAAAGCGCAACTCGAACTGATTGATAACCCAAACGACGCTGAGCTGGCGATTGTGCTGGGCACGGCGCTGCCGGCCGACAGCGCGCTGAACGGCAAAAAGGTGTATCTCGGCGATATCAACCGCGCCGTGGCTCACCCGGAGCTGTTCCTCGGGGAAGCCAAAAGCCACGCGACGCCTTACGCCGCTCCGACCGCTGCTGCGTTGCCGACTGCGGCTAACGGCCCAAAACGCATTGTGGCGGTCACCGCTTGCCCGACCGGCGTCGCGCACACCTTTATGGCGGCGGAAGCGATTGAAACTGAAGCTAAAAAACGCGGCTGGTGGGTGAAGGTTGAAACGCGCGGCTCCGTAGGCGCGGGCAATGCAATCACCCCGGAAGAGGTTGAACAGGCGGATCTGGTAGTCGTCGCTGCCGATATCGAAGTGGATCTGGCGAAATTCGCCGGTAAGCCGATGTATCGCACCACCACCGGTCTGGCGCTGAAGAAAACCGCGCAGGAGCTGGATAAAGCCGTGGTTGAAGCGAAACCGTATCAGCCTGCGGGTAAATCCCAGGCCGCGGCGGAAGGCAAAAAAGAGTCTGCGGGCGCCTATCGCCACCTGCTGACCGGCGTGTCGTACATGCTGCCGATGGTGGTGGCGGGCGGTCTGTGTATCGCGCTCTCCTTCGCTTTTGGTATTAAAGCCTTTGAGGTGAAAGACACCCTGGCCGCGGCGCTGATGCAAATCGGCGGTGGCTCAGCCTTCGCGCTGATGGTACCGGTTCTGGCGGGCTTTATTGCCTTCTCTATCGCTGACCGTCCTGGCCTGACGCCGGGTCTTATCGGCGGTATGCTGGCGGTGAGCACCGGTTCTGGCTTTATCGGCGGTATTATCGCCGGTTTCCTTGCCGGTTATGTGGCGAAAGCGATCAGTACGAAGCTGAAGCTGCCGCAAAGTATGGAAGCGCTGAAACCGATCCTGATCATTCCGCTGGTTTCCAGCCTGATCGTCGGTCTGGCGATGATTTACCTGATTGGTAAACCCGTTGCCGGGATCCTCGAAGGTCTGACCCACTGGCTGCAAACTATGGGCACGGCGAACGCGGTTCTGCTCGGTGCGATCCTCGGCGGTATGATGTGTACCGATATGGGCGGTCCGGTGAACAAAGCGGCCTACGCGTTTGGTGTTGGCCTGCTGAGTACCCAGACTTATGCGCCGATGGCGGCCATCATGGCGGCGGGTATGGTTCCACCGCTGGCCCTGGGCCTGGCGACGCTGATTGCGCGTAAAAAGTTCGACAAAGCGCAGCAGGAAGGCGGAAAGGCCGCGCTGGTTCTCGGTCTGTGCTTTATCACCGAAGGGGCGATTCCATTCGCCGCCCGTGACCCGATGCGCGTCCTGCCTTGCTGTATCGTTGGCGGCGCGGTGACCGGCGCGATGTCCATGTGGGTTGGCGCGAAGCTGATGGCGCCGCACGGCGGTCTGTTCGTCCTGCTGATCCCTGGTGCGATTACGCCGGTGCTTGGCTACCTGATGGCGATTGTGGTCGGTACGCTGGTCGCAGGTCTCTCCTACGCGGTGCTGAAACGTCCTGAAGTTCAAGCCGCCTGATCGACGTAGCAAACGCTTCTCAAGGGCAGAGTCTTCTCTGCCCTTTTTTTATGCCGTATCCCTCCTCCGCCTATCCCGCCGTATGTGCTCTCCTTCGCATTTTTAAACTGTTTAAAAACCATACTGGCCAAATTTTGTGATTGTGTTCATGTTCATATGAAAATCCTATTTTGCCTCTCTTTACTTTAAAATTATTCCGCTTACCATAAACACATGTTCACATTCAAACATGTGTTTAAATGAGGGGCTGTGAATCGTGAGGTGTTTATTTCCTGATATTAAATAATTCTACTGCCATAGCGTTTTTTATGCTGGAGGGTATTTTTATGCCTGAAAATGATTACGTTGTGATTATTGGATCGGCAAACATGGATGTGGCTGGCTATTCCAATGTGTCGCTAAACTACGCTGATTCTAATCCTGGGAAAATAAAATATACTCCCGGCGGCGTGGGGCGCAACATTGCGCAAAATATTGCCTTGTTGAATAAAACGGCGTGGCTATTATCCGTTGTTGGTGACGATTTTTATGGTCATTCATTATTAAAACAAACGGCCCAGTCCGGGGTTCACGTCGATAAATGTCAGATAATCCCGGGTGAAGGCACATCAAGCTATTTGTCGCTGCTTGATAATACCGGTGAAATGCTGGTGGCGATTAATGATATGAGCATCACTGAGCATATTACGCCGGCCTTTTTAAGGCAGCATCAAGATTTTATCTGCGGTGCCGCGGTGATTGTCGTTGACTGTAATATTAGCGAGTCGGCGCTGGCCTGGTTGATGGAAAATAGCGGCTCAACGCCCATTTTTGTTGACCCGGTTTCAGCCTGGAAATGCGTGAAAATCAGCCAGCACCTGGGGCGTATTCACACCCTGAAACCGAACCGGATTGAGGCAGAAACGCTGAGCGGCATCGCGCTGTCCGGCACTGACGATGTGGCTCGCGTAGCCGACTGGTTTCACCATCATGGCCTGAAACGCCTGGTGCTGAGCATGGGCGGCGATGGCGTTTACTACAGCGAGAGAGATGGGGAACGCGGCTGGTCCGCGCCGCTGAAAACCCAGGTTGTCAATGTCACCGGCGCCGGTGACGCGATGATGGCCGGTCTTGCCTGCTGCTGGCTCGACGGCTGCTCATTTTCGCAAGCGGTGAAGTTTGCTCAGGGATGCTCTTCTTTGGCGCTTTCATCGGAATTCACCAATAACCCTGAATTATCTTACGCCAACGTAAAAAAGGTAGTGGAGAAAGAATATGTCTGAATTAAATATTTCCTCTGAATTATTACAGGTCTCTGCGGAAGTTCAGCAGGCATTAAAAAACAATCAGCCGATAGTGGCGTTGGAATCGACCATTATTTCTCACGGCATGCCGTTTCCGGAAAATGCGCAAACGGCGCTGGAAGTAGAAGAAACTATTCGTCGCCAGGGAGCGGTGCCGGCAACCATTGCGATTATTCATGGCGTAATGAAAGTGGGCTTAAGCCGCGAAGAAATTGAACTTTTGGGCCGCGAAGGACATAACGTCGCCAAAGTCAGTCGTCGTGATTTACCCTTTGTTGTCGCCGCAGGATTAAATGGCGCGACTACCGTGGCGTCTACCATGATTATTGCGGCGATGGCCGGAATTAAAGTCTTTGCGACCGGCGGTATCGGCGGCGTACATCGTGGCGCCGAGCACACGTTTGATATTTCCGCCGATTTACAGGAGCTCGCTAATACCAACGTTACCGTGGTCTGTGCCGGTGCGAAATCTATTCTCGATCTCGGTTTAACCACCGAGTATTTAGAAACGTTTGGCGTTCCGCTTATTGGTTATCAAACTTCGGCGCTGCCGGCATTCTTCTGCCGAACCAGCCCGTTTGACGTCAGCATTCGCCTCAATAGCGCCAAAGACATCGCCAAAGCGATGGCGGTGAAATGGCAGTCGGGTCTGAATGGCGGCATGGTGGTAGCAAATCCTATTCCTGAAGCGTTCGCGATGCCGGAAGAGAAAATCAATGCCGCCATCAATCAGGCGGTGAAGGAGGCGGAAGAGCAGGGCGTAGTGGGTAAAGCGAGCACGCCGTTCCTGCTGGCGCGCGTTGCGGAGCTGACCGGCGGCGATAGCCTGAAATCCAACATTCAGCTGGTCTTCAACAACGCCATTCTGGCCTGCGAGATTGCCAAAGAGTATCAGCAGATCGCCTGACGACAGTCGCGGGCCGTTTGCGGTTGCCCGCCCCGATATCAACGATACCGAAAGCCTGGCCTGCGCCGGGTTTTCCACCAGGTAAGGATATCATTATGGACATCATGAGAAGTCTTCTGGGGATGGTGGTGTTGCTGGCCATTGCCTTTGCGCTGTCAGTTAATAAAAAACGCATCAGCATCAGAACGGTAGGGGCAGCGCTGCTGCTGCAAATCGTGATTGGCGGGGTGATGCTCTATTTTCCGCCGGGCAAGTGGCTGGTCGAGCAGGCCGCGCTTGGGGTACACAAAGTCATGTCCTATAGCGACGCCGGAAGCGCGTTTATTTTTGGTTCACTGGTCGGTCCGAAGATGGATGTGCTGTTTGACGGCGCCGGCTTTATCTTCGCCTTCCGCGTTTTGCCCGCCATCATTTTTGTTACCGCGTTGATCAGTCTGCTTTACTACCTCGGCGTGATGGGGCTGCTGATCCGTATCCTCGGCGGGATCTTCCAGAAAGCGCTGAATATCAGCAAGATTGAGTCTTTCGTCGCCGTGACCACCATTTTCCTTGGGCAAAACGAGATCCCGGCGATCGTCAAACCGTTTATCAACAAGCTCAACCGCAATGAGCTGTTTACCGCGATTTGCAGCGGGATGGCGTCGATCGCCGGGTCGATGATGATCGGCTATGCCGGTATGGGCGTGCCGATTGATTATCTGCTGGCCGCTTCGCTTATGGCTATTCCTGGCGGGATTCTGTTTGCCCGTATGCTGAGCCCGGCAACTGAAGCATCCCAGGTTACTTTCGACAATCTCTCTTTCAGCGAGACGCCGCCGAAAAGCGTGATCGAGGCGGCGGCGTCAGGGGCGATGACCGGCCTGAAAATTGCCGCCGGGGTGGCAACCGTGGTGATGGCGTTTGTGGCGATTATCGCGCTGCTGAACGGTATTATCGGCGGCATTGGCGGCTGGTTTGGCTTCGGTCACGCCACGCTGGAGGGGATTTTCGGCTTTCTGCTCGCGCCGCTGGCGTGGATCATGGGCGTTGACTGGAGCGATGCGACGCTGGCGGGCAGCCTGATTGGACAAAAGCTGGCGATCAACGAATTCGTTGCCTATCTCAACTTCTCGCCCTACCTGCAAAGCGGCGGGAACCTGGACGTGAAAACCGTTGCGATTATCTCGTTTGCGCTGTGCGGTTTCGCCAACTTTGGCTCGATCGGCGTGGTTGTCGGGGCGTTTTCGGCTATTTCACCGCAGCGCGCGCCGGAAATTGCCCAGCTTGGGCTGCGTGCCCTGGCGGCGGCCACGCTCTCTAACCTGATGAGCGCTACCATCGCCGGGTTCTTTATTGGGCTGGCATAACGTGATGCGCGCGCCGCGTCAGCGGTGCGCTGCTATCCGTTGGCAAGTAAATTGAGCGCGTTATCAACGGACAACGAGGGGTTGTTGATGCTGTGGCTGGCGCGGGTGATGGCGGTACAGGCCATGGCGAAAGCGGCGCTCTCTTTAAAGTCGCTGCCGTCGAGATAGCTATAAAGCAGCCCGGCCATCAGCGCATCGTCGGCACCAAAGCTGTCTATCGTCGTATGGCCCGGCAGGCTCATCCGGAAGCGTTCACCACCGGCTTCGCTACAGAAAATCGTGTCATCTTCCAGGTAAATCACCACCCGCTGGGTGCCTCTTTCGTGCAGCCATGCTAACGCCCGATCGCGATCGGCCTCGTTTTCAATGGGCTCGCCCCAGAGGATCTGCAGTTCGCGCAGCGTGGGTTTCAGCGTGTGGATCTTTCCCAGCCACGGGCGAATGCGGTGCGCTTTAAACTCGGACACGGTATCAACAAACACCGGAATGGCGTTGGTCAGGGTAAACACCCACTCCAGCGACTGTTCCGTTAAATTACAATCGACCAGAACGACGCCTGCATGCGTCAGCAGATCCCGATACTGATTCAGCAGCTGCGGCGTGAGCGACTGTAAAATATGCGTATCGTTAATCGCCAGTACCGTCTCTTCCTGCGGATTGGCGATGGAGAGGTAGGTGGCGGTATTATGGCCGTGCAGGCGGATACAGCTCTGTACGTTTACGCCGGCCTGGCGGGTTTGCTCCAGCAGCGTTTCGCCGTAAAAATCGCTGCCGACGGCGGAAATCAAATGCACATCGCGGCCCAGCAGCGCCAGGTTATGCGCGATATTTCGCGCCACGCCGCCCGCGGAGCACTGGATATTACCCGGGTTTGACACCGGTTGAGGATAATGGATATCGGCAATTCCGCGGATATCCATATTCACCGCGCCCAGCGAGACGCAATACTCCTGCTCGGTAAGGATGTAGCCTTTGCCCTTGATGGCCCCCTTACGCGTGAGGTCCATAATATGCGCGGCTACGCGGGAGCGGCTAATCTGCAGAATATCGGCAATCTCATGCTGCTGAATCAGCGGGTTGCGCCGCAAAATTTTGAGGATCTGCTTTTCCCTGTCGTTCATATCAGACCCTAGCCTCTTCCGTTTGCTGAGCCCGCAGCCAGGCGATCTCTTCCGCCCAGATATCAGGATTGATCGTTTCCAGAATCAGCGGGATACCGTCAAAGCGGCTGTCCTGCATAATCCAGCGGAAAGCGTCATGGCCGATATTGCCTTCACCCAGGCTGTGGTGACGGTCAACGCGGCTGGCGAACGCGCTTTTCGCATCGTTCAGGTGCATACCGCGCAGATACTGAAAACCGACAATCCGTTCGAAATCAGCGAAGGTTTTTTCACACTCTTCGGCGCTGCGCAGATCGTAGCCTGCGGCGAAGGCATGGCAGGTATCAATGCATACGCCGACGCGTGATTTATCTTCTACGCCGTCGATGATGGCCGCCAGATGCTCAAACTTAAAGCCCAGGTTACTGCCCTGGCCGGCAGTGTTTTCAATCACCGCCGTAACGCCTTCGGTTTTTGCCAGCGCGATATTGATCGATTCGGCGATACGCGCCAGACATTCGTCTTCCGGGATTTGCTGCAGATGGCTACCCGGATGGAAATTCAGCAGCGTCAGGCCGAGCTGCTGGCAGCGGGAAAGTTCATCAATAAACGCATCGCGGGATTTTTCCAGCGCGTCCTCAACCGGATGGCCGAGGTTTATCAGATAGCTGTCGTGCGGCAGAATTTGCCCCGGACCGAAATGGTGCTTTTCGCAGGCGGCTTTAAATTCAGCAATGGTTTCGTCGCTCAGAGGCGCGGCGCGCCACTGGCGCTGGTTTTTGGTAAAGAGGGCAAATGCGGTCGCGCCGATTTCGGCTGCGCGAATGGCGGCATTGGCTACACCGCCGGAGGCGCTGACGTGCGCTCCAATATATTTCATAAAAAAACTCCAGATAAGCCGCTGGGGGAGGGTAATGATAGCGGCTTAGCCGGAGAGTTACATCATCCTTAATACAACCTGAGTCGCGAGGGGCTTCAGGCCATCAGGCTATGAATGGCCAGGTTAATCGCGCCGCCGCCGACAATCAGCCAGACGAAGAGCATCAGCGCCATCAGCAGCGGTTTGGCGCCGGCTTTTTTCAGCGCGCTGACGTGGGTGGTCAGGCCGAGGGCGGCCATCGCCATCGCCAGCAGTACGGTATCCAGCGTGACCAGCATTTCGACAACCGCTTTCGGCAGCAGGTGGAAGGAGTTAAACACCGCCACCAGAATAAACAGGATCGCAAACCATGGAATGG
Organism: Klebsiella sp. M5al; assembly: GCF_002090195.1. Classification (NCBI taxonomy): domain Bacteria; kingdom Pseudomonadati; phylum Pseudomonadota; class Gammaproteobacteria; order Enterobacterales; family Enterobacteriaceae; genus Klebsiella; species Klebsiella sp. M5al. Next base: position 4,117,088 of record NZ_CP020657.1, on the reverse strand, counting down.
TGATTTTACTTTTTTCCCCGCCGTTGGCCGGGGATAATTGCTTCACGCGCGCGGCGAGGAACAGCAGGAACGGCGCCAGCATCATCACGCGCAGCATTTTTGCAATCACCGCCGCGTTTTCCGCGTCCGGACCCACCGCGTGGCCTGCCGCGACAACCTGAGCAACCTCATGCATCGTCGACCCCATATAAATGCCGTAGGCTTCCGGCGTAAACCAGTGCGCCAGGAAGGGGTAAATCGCCGGGTACAGGAAGATGGCAATGGTGCCGAAAATGACCACCGTGGCGACGGCGACCGTCACTTTGCTGGCTTCCGCTTTGACGACCGGTTCGGTCGCCAGTACCGCTGCCGCGCCGCAGATGCTGCTGCCGGCGCCAATCAGCCAGCTGGTATGTTTATCCAGGCCGAAAACCTTTTGCCCAAGAAAGCAGGCGATAAAAAAGGTGCTGGAAAGCGTCAGCACGTCAATGACGATACCGCCTACGCCGACGTCGGCAATCTGGGCGAACGTCAGGCGAAAGCCGTATAAAATGATGCCGAGACGCAGCAGGTGCTGCTTGGCAAAAATCACGCCGCCGTCGCAGGGCTGCCAGATTTTCGGGTAAACCGTGTTCCCGATAACCATGCCGAATAAAATGGCCAGCGTGAGGGCGCTGAAGCCCGCGCCGGCGATAGCCGGAAAACTACCGGCCCATAGCGCTGCGCCGGTGAGCACGGCGGTCAGCGCCAGTCCAGGTGCAAAGTGCCGCAATGGGCGATGTTTAGTCGGTAAAGTGAGTGCTGTCATAACCTTCTCCTTTGTCTGGGAAAAGCATACGACCCGCTGGCTTAAATATAAAATTGATTATATATTTATAATTAATCGAAATAAGTGGTAAATACGCGGTTTCGCGGTTTGACAACGACGGGCATCAGTCTTATGCCGCGGATCGCGAGTCGTCTATATAGGCAGGAAAAATCATGCATATCACGCTACGGCAGCTGGAAGTGTTTGCTGAAGTATTAAAAAGCGGTTCGACGACGCAGGCATCGCAAATGCTGGCGCTTTCCCAATCGGCGGTTAGCGCGGCGCTGACCGATCTCGAAGGGCAGCTGGGCGTGCAGCTATTTGACCGCGTAGGGAAAAGGCTGGTGGTCAACGAGCACGGCAGACTGCTTTATCCGCGGGCGCTGGCGCTGCTGGAGCGGGCGCTGGAGATAGAACAGCTGTTTCGCGGCGACAACGGCGCGATCCGCGTCTACGCCAGCAGCACCATCGGTAACTATATTCTGCCGGAAATCATTGCGCGCTATCGACGCGATCTGCCGGATTTACCGCTGGAGCTGAGCGTAGGCAATAGCCAGGACGTGATCAATGCGGTGGCCGATCTGCGCGTGGATATCGGGCTGATTGAAGGCCCCTGTCACGCCGCGGATATTATCGCCGAACCCTGGCTGGAAGATGAACTGGTTGTCTTTGCCGCGCCGGATTCGCCGCTCCTTGAAGGGGAGGTGACGCTGCAACGGCTGGCGGAAGCGCCGTGGATTTTACGCGAGCACGGCTCCGGGACCCGGGAAATCGTCGACTATTTATTACTCTCACATTTACCGGCGTTTCATCTGGGGATGGAGCTGGGCAACTCGGAAGCCATCAAGCACGCGGTGCGCCATGGTTTAGGCATTAGCTGCCTGTCGCGACGCGTGGTGGCGGAGCAGCTTGAAGTGGGGTCGCTGGTAGAGCTGACGATTCCGCTGCCGCGTTTAACCCGCACCTTGTGGCGCATTCATCACCGGCAGAAGCATATTTCCAAGGCATTACAGCGATTTCTGCATTATTGCGACGTGTAAAAGCGACGCAATGCGCGCTGGCGTTTCCGGGATTTCATGCTTTACTAATAATCCATGCTCGATCATGAAGCTCTCTTATAACTTTGCAATTGTATCGGATGGATCACAGACACTCTGGTACAATCTCGCCTCGTTTTTTGGATGGATAGCATTTTCACATGGTTTCGGATACTAAAACCACAGAAGCACCCGGTTTACGTCGTGAACTGAAGGCGCGCCACTTGACCATGATCGCGATTGGCGGTTCCATAGGTACAGGTCTTTTTGTTGCCTCTGGCGCAACAATTTCTCAGGCGGGCCCTGGCGGGGCCCTGCTCTCTTATATTCTCATCGGCCTGATGGTTTATTTCCTGATGACCAGCCTCGGCGAGCTGGCGGCGTTTATGCCGGTATCCGGCTCTTTTGCAACCTATGGGCAAAATTACGTTGAGGAAGGCTTTGGTTTCGCGCTGGGCTGGAACTACTGGTACAACTGGGCGGTAACCATCGCCGTTGACCTCGTTGCCGCTCAGCTGGTGATGACCTACTGGTTCCCCGATGCGCCCGGTTGGGTCTGGAGCGCGCTGTTCCTCGGCATCATGTTCCTGCTGAACTGGATCTCGGTAAAAGGCTTTGGCGAAGCGGAGTACTGGTTCTCGCTGATCAAAGTTGCCACCGTCATCATCTTTATTATTGTCGGCGTGATGATGATCTTCGGTATCTTTAAAGGCGCGCAGCCTGCGGGCTGGAGCAACTGGGTTATCGACGATGCGCCGTTTGCCGGCGGTTTTGCGGCAATGATTGGCGTAGCGATGATTGTCGGCTTCTCGTTCCAGGGAACCGAGCTTATCGGCATCGCGGCCGGCGAGTCGGAAAACCCGGAAAAGAATATTCCGCGCGCCGTACGGCAGGTGTTCTGGCGTATCCTGCTGTTCTATGTGTTCGCGATTCTGATTATCAGCCTGATCATTCCGTATACCGATCCGAGCCTGCTGCGTAACGACGTAAAAGATATTTCCGTTAGCCCGTTCACGCTGGTCTTCCAGCACGCGGGGCTGCTGTCGGCGGCGGCGATTATGAACGCGGTTATCCTGACCGCGGTGCTGTCGGCGGGTAACTCCGGGATGTACGCGTCCACCCGCATGCTCTACACCCTGGCCTGCGATGGCAAAGCGCCGCGTATTTTCTCTAAGCTGTCCAAAGGCGGCGTGCCGCGGAATGCGCTGTATGCCACCACGGTGATTGCAGGGCTGTGCTTCCTGAGCTCGATGTTCGGTAATCAGACCGTTTACCTGTGGCTGCTGAACACCTCCGGCATGACCGGCTTTATCGCCTGGCTGGGGATTGCCATCAGCCACTATCGCTTCCGTCGCGGCTACGTGCTGCAAGGGAACGATCTCAACGACCTGCCGTATCGTTCAGGCTTCTTCCCGCTGGGGCCGATCTTCGCTTTCGTGCTGTGCCTGATCATTACCCTGGGCCAGAACTACGAAGCGTTCCTCAAAGATACCATCGACTGGGGCGGCGTGGCGGCAACCTATATCGGTATTCCGCTATTCCTGGTTATCTGGTTTGGTTACAAGCTGGCGAAAGGGACGCGTTTTGTACGCTACAGCGAAATGAAGTTCCCGGAGCGCTTTAAAGGCTAAACCGCGCTGGCGCAGTCAGATAAAACCCTCTCACGCAGAGGGTTTTTTTATGCCCCCAGCCCTTACAAATTGACACATTTCTCCACAATTTTATTGATAATTGTAATCATTATCTTTATCATTTCCATCAAATTCAGGATGAAGCCAATCCCCATATCTTGCAGAGGGTCAGACTGACAAGGGGTGACCAGCCACATCTACTGTAAAAAATTGCGTGCATACGCCGTTAGAGCGCTATGCCGACAGTACCTGTGAGCAGGACCTTTTTTGTTTGTTTTGTTGTACACCTCATGGAGATATGGAATGTTCAGGCTAAACCCTTTTGTCCGGGCCGGATTATGCGCGTCCGTCGTATCCCTGGCGTTTCCGGCGCTCGCCGACGTTAACGAAGAAACGCTGGTCGTCACCGCGGCGGCAACTGAACAGAGCGTCAAAGATGCGCCCGCCAGTATTAGCGTTATCACCCAGCAGGATCTGCAGCGTAGACCGGTACAAAACCTGAAGGATGTCCTGCGGGAAGTGCCGGGCGTGCAGCTCACCAACGAAGGGGATAACCGCAAAGGGGTGAGCATTCGCGGCCTCAGCAGCGGCTATACGCTGATCCTCGTTGACGGTAAACGCGTTAACTCGCGCAACGCCGTTTTTCGCCACAACGATTTTGACCTTAACTGGATCCCGGTTGATGCCATTGAGCGTATCGAAGTCGTGCGCGGGCCGATGTCCTCACTCTATGGTTCCGACGCCCTCGGCGGCGTGGTGAATATCATCACCAAAAAAGTCGGCCAGCAGTGGACCGGCACCCTCAGCGCGGACACCACCATTCAGGAACATCGCGATCGCGGCGATACGTACAACGGTCAGTTCTTTACCAGCGGCCCGCTGATTGACGGCGTGCTGGGGATGAAGGCCTACGGTAGCCTGGCAAAGCGCGCCAAGGACGATCAGCAGGCTTCCAGCAACGCAGCGGGCGAAACGCCGCGTATTGAAGGTTTCACCAGCCGCGACGGCAACGTCGAATTCGCCTGGACGCCAACCGATAATCAGGACATGACCGCAGGCTACGGGTTTGATCGCCAGGATCGGGATTCCGACTCGCTTGATCGCAACCGCCTCGAGCGCCAGAACTACTCCCTGAGCCACAACGGCCGCTGGGATGTCGGCAATAGCGAGCTGAAATTCTACGGCGAGAAAGTGGATAATAAAAATCCGGGTCAGGCCGGGACCATCACTTCTGAGAGTAACTCGGTGGACGGCAAATACGTTCTGCCGTTGGGAATGATTAACCAGCTGCTGACCTTCGGCGGCGAATGGCGTCACGATAAGCTGAAAGACCCGGTCAATCTGAGCAGCGGCAGTCAATCCACCTCCGCCAGCCAGTACGCGCTGTTCCTTGAAGATGAATGGCGGATCATCGAACCTCTGGCCTTGACCACCGGCATTCGCATGGACGATCACCAGACCTATGGCGATCACTGGAGCCCGCGCGCTTATCTGGTGTATAACGCCACCGATACCGTGACCGTGAAGGGCGGCTGGGCGACGGCATTTAAAGCGCCATCCCTGCTGCAGCTGAACCCGGACTGGACCACCAACTCCTGCCGCGGCTCGTGCAGCATTATCGGTAACCCGGATCTGAAACCGGAAACCAGCGAAAGCTTCGAGCTGGGCCTTTACTACCGCGGCGAAGAAGGCTGGCTTGAAGGCGTGGAAGGAAGCGTCACCACCTTCCAGAACAACGTTGACGATATGATTGATATCCTGCGTACCTCCAGCGCCAGCGAAGCGCCGGGCTACCCGAACTTTGTCGGCTGGAAAACGGTGAACGGGAAACGCGTGCCGATCTTCCGCTACTTCAACGTCAATAAAGCGCGTATCAAAGGGGTAGAAACGGAATTGAAGGTGCCGTTCGGCGACGAATGGAAGCTGACGGTTAATTACACCTATAACGATGGCCGTGACCTGAGCAACGGCGGCGATAAACCGCTGCAAACGCTGCCGTTCCATACCGCTAACGGTACCCTCGACTGGAAACCGCTGGACGACTGGTCCTTCTACGTCACCGCCAACTATACCGGCGAACAGCGATCGGTCAGCGCGACGGGCAAAACGCCCGGCGGCTACACCATGTTTGATATCGGCGCGGCCTGGAACGTTACCAAAAATGTCAAGCTGCGCTCCGGGGTGCTTAACGTCGGCGATAAGGATCTGAGCCGCGACGACTATAGCTATACAGAAGAAGGTCGCCGCTACTTTATGGCCGTCGATTACCGCTTCTAACCGGGCAATAAAAGAGGGCTGGCGGGGAAACCTGCCAGCCCTCTTCTTTCTGCCTCAGCACAACGGTAAAACTCAATCCTGCCTTGAGACGAAAGCCTCAAGCGCCGCCAAAAATCATACCCCCGATGACGGAAAATACACTATCTCGCTGTATGTATTAGTTTTTATGACTATTTGTTGGTGAGGTATTTTGCGTATCAATGCGCCGGGAAGGGGCTTCACGACGCATTGAGATGATCAGGCGAGGAGGTACCGGGCGTGGAAGCGCAGGTGGTCCTCAATAAATGAGGCGATAAAGTAGTAGCTGTGATCGTAACCGGGCTGAATGCGCAGGGTTAACGGCCAGCTTTTCTGACGCGCGGTTTCCGCCAGTACCGCCGGCTGCAGCTGCTCGGCAAGAAATGCATCGCTGTCACCCTGATCAATCAGGGTTGGAATCGCGTCAGATTCGCTGCTGGCCTGCATTAACGCGCAGCTGTCCCAGGCCTGCCAGGCCGCTTCATCCGCTCCCAGATAGGCGGTAAACGCTTTTTGACCCCAGGGAACCTGGGTCGGGTTAACGATAGGCGCGAACGCGGAAACGCTGACGAAGCGGCCCGGATTCTTCAGCGCCATCACCAGCGCGCCGTGGCCGCCCATGGAGTGTCCGCTGATGGCGCAGCGACCGCTGAGAGTAAACTCGCGGGCAATCAGCTGCGGCAGCTCGTCGCGAAGGTAATCGTACATGCGGAAATGCGCGGACCACGGCGCCTGGGTGGCATTGAGGTAAAAGCCCGCGCCTTTACCCAGATCGTAAGCGCTATCGTCGGCAACATTATCACCGCGCGGGCTGGTGTCCGGCATCACCAGCGCAATGCCCAGTTCGGCGGCGACGCGCTGAGCGCCCGCTTTGGTAGTGAAGTTTTCATCATTGCAGGTCAGGCCGGAGAGCCAGTAGAGAACCGGCGGCGGCGCGTCCGCGTTGGCGGGCGGTAAAAAGATGCTGAAGGTCATTGCGCAGTTCAGCGTTGCGGAGTCGTGCCGCCAGCGTTGCTGCCGACCTTCAAAACAGCGGTGCTCTTCGAGCAGTTCCATGCAGGGCTCCTTAAATGTCTCAGACGTAATTTTCCATAATACAGATATTTCATGGCCTCGTGAGTAACTTTCACTTCCTCCTTTTCGGAACGTATTGCATCATTAATGCAACTTTTAACCAACATGCTGACGTTGTCGTAGCGCTGGAATCGCGCTATCGGCCGGCGATTGGGTTGGTTGCGGCAAGGTGAGCAGGGCGTTGCGTGACGCATCGTAGTGCGCTGGTCTGGCGGCGTGGAACGAGAGGTGACGCCAATTTCAACAATTATCGATGCGGCTACTGGATTCTGTGCGTCACCTCACGCACAATGAATACAAACTTTGCCCTCAGAAGAGCAAAGAGCGCCACACCTGCAGGAGAACAAAAATGTCATCACTGAGTAAAGAAGCCATACTCGTTCATGAAGCGCTGGTCGCTCGTGGGCTGGAGACGCCGCTGCGTCCGCCAGTACAAGAAATTGATAATGAAACTCGCAAGCGTCTGATCGCCGGACACATGACCGAGATTATGCAGCTGTTAAACCTTGATCTAAGTGATGACAGCCTGATGGAGACTCCGCATCGCATCGCCAAAATGTACGTCGATGAGATTTTCTCCGGCCTGGACTACGCCCGGTTCCCTAAAATCACCGTCATCGAAAATAAGATGCAGGTTGATGAAATGGTGACCGTGCGCGATATCACCCTGACCAGCACCTGCGAACACCATTTCGTCACGATCGACGGCAAAGCGACGGTGGCCTATATCCCGAAAGATTCGGTGATTGGCCTGTCGAAAATTAACCGCATCGTGCAGTTCTTCTCCCAGCGCCCTCAGGTGCAGGAGCGACTGACGCAGCAGATCCTAACCGCGCTGCAAACGCTGCTGGGAACCAGCAACGTCGCGGTTTCCATCGATGCGGTACACTACTGCGTGAAAGCGCGCGGCATTCGCGATGCGACCAGCGCCACCACCACCACGTCGTTGGGCGGCCTGTTTAAATCCAGCCAGAATACCCGCCAGGAGTTCCTGCGCGCCGTACGTCACCACAACTAAAACGGAGCAGGGTACATGGAGAGAAATGTCACGCTGGACTTTGTCCGCGGCGTCGCCATCCTCGGTATCCTGCTACTGAATATCAGCGCCTTCGGTTTACCGAAGGCTGCTTACCTCAACCCCGCGTGGTCCGGGAACATTTCCGCCAGCGACGCCTGGACCTGGGCGATTCTCGATCTGCTGGCGCAGGTCAAATTCCTGACCCTCTTCGCCCTGCTGTTTGGCGCCGGACTTCAGCTGCTGCTGCCGCGCGGCAAGCGCTGGATCCAGTCGCGCCTGACGCTGCTGGCGCTGCTTGGCTTTGTTCACGGTCTGTTTTTCTGGGACGGCGATATTCTGCTGGCCTATGCGCTGGTAGGGCTGGTGGGCTGGCGAATGGTGCGCGACGCCCACGATGTCAAATCGCTGTTTAATACCGGCGTGGTGCTATACATCATCGGCGTGGCGGTCCTGCTATTGCTGGGATTGATTTCCGGCAATGCGCCCAATCGTTCGTGGCTGCCGGACGCGGCAAATTTGCAGTACGAGCAGTACTGGAAGCTAAAAGGCGGCTTTGAGGCGGTAAGCAATTGCGCAGATATGTTGTCGGATAATCTGCTGGCGCTGGGCGCGCAGTACGGCTGGCAGCTGGCCGGTATGATGCTGATGGGCGCCGCGCTGATGCGCAGCGGCTGGCTCAAAGGGCAGTTCAGCCTTCGCCACTACCGGCGTACCGGCGGGCTGTTGATTGCCGCCGGAATGGCGGTCAATTTGCCCTCTATCGTCGCCCAGTGGCATCTCGGCTGGGACTATCGCTGGTGCGCATTTTTGCTACAGGCGCCGCGCGAGCTGAGCGCGCCGCTGCAAACCATCGGCTACGCGGCGCTGGCCTGGGGCTTCTGGCCGCAGCTGTGTAAGTTTCGTCTGGTAGGGGCGATTGCCTGCGTCGGGCGTATGGCGCTGACCAACTATCTGCTGCAGACTCTGATTTGCACCACCCTGTTTTACCGCTTCGGCCTGTTTATGAAATATGACCGCTTACAGCTGTTAGCCTTCGTGCCGCCCGTATGGGCGGTCAATCTCCTCTTCTCGTGGTTTTGGCTACGTCATTTCCGTCAAGGCCCCGTTGAGTGGCTATGGCGTCAATTAACCCTGCGTGCATCGGGGACATCATTAAAAGATACATCCAGATAACGATCTGGATCACAATCATTAACAAAATGGATGTAACCGTTTCCATCCCTGTGACCTCACTCACGTAGCGTGCGGCACGTCGCTGCCAGAATAGCCTCCTTGCTGAACACAGGAGGTGAGTGTGACGTACTGCAATGCTCTACAGGTCGGTGAGTATGATCACCATTCGTGATGTCGCCCGCCAGGCGGGTGTTTCCGTCGCGACGGTTTCGCGCGTGCTGAATAACAGCGCGCTGGTGAGCCCGGATACGCGAGAAGCGGTAATGAAGGCGGTGTCGCTGCTGGGCTATCGGCCGAACGCCAACGCGCAGGCGCTGGCGACGCAGGTCAGCGATACCATCGGCGTGGTGGTGATGGACGTGTCGGACGCCTTTTTTGGCGCGCTGGTGAAAGCGGTTGATACCGTCGCCCAGCAGCATCATAAATATGTGCTTATCGGCAATAGCTATCATGAAGCGGAAAAAGAGCGCAACGCCATCGAGGTGCTTATTCGCCAGCGCTGTTCGGCGCTGATCGTCCACTCTAAAGCGCTGAGCGACGCGGAGCTGGGGGATTTTATGGAGCATATGCCGGGAATGGTGCTGATTAACCGCATCGTGCCGGGGTACGCCCACCGCTGCGTTGGGCTGGATAACGTCAGCGGCGCGCTGATGGCGACCCGCATGCTGCTCAATCATGGCCACCAGCGCATCGGCTATCTCTCTTCCAATCACGGTATCGAAGATGATGATTTACGGCGGGAAGGGTGGTTCAGAGCGTTACATGAGCACGGCATTGTCGCTCCCGAAAGCTGGGTGGGTTCCGGGTCGCCTGATATGCAGGGCGGCGAGGCGGCGATGGTCGAGCTGCTGGGGCGCAACCTCGGTCTGACCGCGGTCTTCGCCTATAACGACAGCATGGCGGCCGGCGCGCTCACGACGCTTAAAGATAACGGCATTGCCGTACCGCAGCATCTTTCGCTGATCGGTTTTGATGATATCCCCATTTCCCGTTACACCGATCCGCAGCTGACGACGGTGCGCTACCCGATTATGTCGATGGCGAAACTGGCGACCGAGCTGGCGCTACAGGGGGCGGCGGGGAAGCTGGATCGTGAGGCCAGCCACTGTTTTATGCCGACGCTGGTGCGCCGACATTCGGTGGCGCAGAGGCAAATTGTGGGGCCGATCACTAACTAATTATCTGCCTGATGTAACCGCTTTCAATATGTGAGTGATTTCACAGTTTGTTAACATTAAGCTGACTATGATTGCTGCGTTTACAAGTCTGAACATACTATGTCACGGTGATTAATCACTTTTACAGCAGTAATCGGCGTTAAACGATGAATAAAGCCGTTTTTCAGGAGCGTTACCCTACACGGAAGACAGAATTACAGTCGTGAATGTCGCTGTGCAGTAACATTAATGTAACGCTCGCCAGCCATTTTCACACCAAAGACCCTGCATAATAAAACCGGAGATTCCATGAATAAGAAGGTGTTAACCCTGTCTGCTGTAATGGCCAGCATGTTATTCGGCGCCGCGGCGCACGCAGCAGATACGCGTATCGGCGTGACGATTTATAAATACGACGACAACTTTATGTCGGTGGTGCGCAAGGCAATTGAGAAAGACGGCAAATCGGCGCCGGATGTTCAGCTGCTCATGAATGACTCGCAAAACGACCAGTCCAAGCAGAACGATCAGATTGACGTCCTGTTGGCAAAAGGCGTGAAGGCGCTGGCGATTAACCTGGTTGACCCGGCGGCGGCGGGGACGGTCATCGATAAAGCCCGTGGCCAGAACGTACCGGTGGTGTTCTTTAACAAAGAGCCATCCCGTAAGGCGCTGGATAGCTACGATAAAGCGTACTATGTCGGTACCGATTCAAAAGAGTCCGGCGTGATTCAGGGTGACCTGATTGCCAAACACTGGAAAGCGAACCCGAACTGGGATCTGAATAAAGACGGCCAGATTCAGTTTGTCCTGCTGAAAGGCGAACCGGGTCATCCGGATGCGGAAGCGCGTACCACCTACGTGATTAAAGAGCTGAACGACAAGGGCTTCAAAACCCAGCAGCTGGCCTTAGACACTGCCATGTGGGACACCGCACAGGCGAAAGATAAGATGGATGCCTGGCTGTCTGGCCCGAACGCCAACAAAATTGAAGTCGTGATCGCCAACAACGATGCAATGGCCATGGGCGCGGTAGAAGCGCTGAAGGCCCACAATAAGAGCAGCATCCCGGTGTTCGGCGTCGATGCGTTGCCGGAAGCGTTAGCGTTGGTTAAATCCGGCGCTATGGCGGGTACCGTGCTGAACGATGCCAACAACCAGGCGAAAGCCACCTTCGATCTGGCGAAAAATCTCGCCGATGGGAAAGAACCGGCTGCCGGCACTAACTGGAAAATTGAAAATAAGATTGTCCGCGTACCGTACGTGGGCGTTGATAAAGACAATCTGAGCGAATTTATCGGTAAGTAATAGCTTAATAAGCTGCGGGCGTGCGCGCTGTACGCCCGATTATTCCTGATACAGAACCCGTCCCTGTTCGTCGTTAATTCGTCGGCAGGGGTATGCACGCACGCAGCCAGGTATAACTATGGTCAGCAATAATAGCGAACGGTCAGGCGAATATTTGTTGGAAATGACCAACATCAACAAATCGTTTCCTGGCGTCAAGGCTCTCGATAATGTGAACCTCAAGGTTCGTCCCCACTCTATTCATGCCTTAATGGGGGAGAACGGCGCGGGCAAATCAACATTATTAAAATGCCTATTTGGGATCTATCAAAAAGATTCCGGCAGTATTCTTTTTCAGGGACAAGAGATCGATTTCCATTCGGCTAAAGAAGCCCTGGAAAACGGTATTTCAATGGTTCATCAGGAATTAAACCTGGTCTTACAGCGTTCGGTGATGGATAACATGTGGCTGGGACGTTATCCCACCAAAGGCGTGTTTGTCGATCAGGACAAAATGTATCGTGATACCAAAGCGATTTTCGATGAGCTGGATATTGATATCGACCCGCGCGCTCGCGTCGGTACGCTATCGGTATCGCAAATGCAGATGATTGAAATTGCGAAGGCATTTTCCTATAACGCCAAAATTGTCATTATGGATGAGCCGACCTCTTCGTTAACTGAAAAAGAGGTCAATCATCTGTTTAAAATTATCCGCAAGCTGAAAGAGCGCGGCTGCGGCATTGTCTATATTTCCCACAAAATGGAAGAGATCTTCCAGCTGTGCGATGAAATTACTATCCTGCGCGACGGCCAGTGGATCGCCACCCAGCCGCTGGAAGGGCTGGATATGGATAAGATCATCGCGATGATGGTAGGCCGCTCCCTCAATCAGCGCTTCCCGAACAAGGAAAATAAGCCGGGCGAGGTGATTCTTGAGGTGCGCAATTTAACCTCGCTGCGCCAGCCGTCGATTCGCGATATCTCTTTCGATCTGCACAAAGGCGAAATTCTGGGGATTGCCGGGCTGGTCGGAGCGAAACGTACCGATATCGTCGAGACGTTATTCGGCATTCGCGAGAAGGCCGGCGGGACGATCAGGCTGCACGGTAAGAAGATTAACAACCATAGCGCCAATGAAGCCATCAACCACGGCTTTGCGCTGGTGACCGAAGAGCGCCGCTCGACGGGAATTTATGCCTACCTGGATATCGGTTTTAACTCGCTGATCTCCAATATTAAAAAATACAAGAATAAGGTCGGATTGCTGGATAATTCACGCATGAAAAGCGATACCCAATGGGTGATTGATTCGATGCGCGTGAAAACCCCGGGGCAGCACACGCAAATTGGTTCGTTGTCCGGTGGCAACCAGCAGAAAGTTATTATCGGTCGCTGGCTATTAACCCAGCCGGAAATACTGATGCTCGATGAACCCACGCGTGGGATTGACGTTGGGGCGAAGTTCGAAATTTACCAGCTGATCGCCGAGCTGGCAAAAAAAGACAAAGGGATCATTATTATTTCCTCCGAGATGCCGGAGCTACTGGGTATTACTGACCGTATTCTGGTAATGAGCAATGGTCTCGTTGCCGGAATTGTTGAGACTAAAACCACCACGCAAAACGAAATTCTCCGTCTTGCGTCGTTGCACCTTTAAGATCAGGGGCTCCTCATGAGTGCGTTAAATAAAAAGAGTTTTCTCACCTATTTGAAAGAAGGTGGGATTTACGTGGTTCTTTTAGTATTACTGGCTATTATTATTTTCCAGGATCCGACTTTCTTAAGCTTGCTGAACTTAAGTAATATTCTGACCCAGTCTTCGGTGCGTATTATTATCGCGCTCGGCGTGGCCGGGCTGATTGTCACTCAGGGTACCGACCTTTCAGCCGGACGTCAGGTCGGCCTCGCGGCGGTTATCGCCGCCACCATGCTGCAGGCGGTGGACAACGCCAATAAGGTCTTCCCGGAAATGGCCACGATGCCGATTCCGCTGGTTATCCTGCTGGTGTGCGCGATCGGCGCGGTGATTGGCCTTATCAACGGCATTATCATTGCTTACCTGAACGTGACGCCGTTTATCACCACCCTCGGCACGATGATCATCGTTTACGGTATCAACTCCCTGTATTACGACTTTGTGGGCGCGTCGCCGATCTCCGGCTTCGATAGCCACTTCTCGCAGTTTGCCCAGGGGTTTGTGGCGCTGGGTTCATTCCGCCTGTCGTATATCACCTTCTATGCACTGATTGCCGTGTTCTTCGTATGGATCCTGTGGAACAAGACCCGCTTTGGCAAAAACATTTTTGCTATCGGCGGCAACCCGGAAGCGGCGAAGGTTTCCGGCGTCAACGTCGCTCTGAACCTGCTGATGATTTATGCGCTCTCCGGCGTGTTCTACGCCTTCGGCGGCCTGCTGGAAGCCGGACGCATCGGTTCGGCGACCAACAACCTTGGCTTTATGTATGAACTGGATGCGATTGCCGCCTGCGTGGTCGGCGGCGTATCGTTCAGCGGCGGGGTCGGCACCGTGTTCGGCGTGGTGACCGGGGTGATTATCTTCACCGTCATCAACTACGGTCTGACCTATATCGGCGTGAACCCGTACTGGCAGTACATTATCAAAGGGGCGATTATTATCTTCGCTGTAGCATTGGATTCGCTGAAGTACGCGCGGAAGAAGTAAGTTTCTCTCTCGGAAAAAGCTGCCTGCGGGCAGCTTTTTTTATTTGCGCGGGACGGGATCACGAAAATTAATATTGCGGTGCCAATAGCCGTTGGTTTTTTCATATCTGGAATACGTTACTATTTTTGGCAAAATGTAAACATGTGTTTATGTATTTTTCCGCAAACTAAGGATATTATGCTCATTTGCTGTTTTGATAATGGAAAGGAACCCTCGAATGTTAAAGAAAATGATAGCTGTGATAGGCTTCGGAAGCCTCGTATTATTAAGCGGTTGTGCAAAAGAATCATCCCGCTCACTCGAAGTCGCTAAGGTGACGACCTGGAATACGCCTTACCACGGCGCTCGCAGCCCAATTTCAGTGGGTAAGTTTGATAACCGCTCCAGCTATATGAATGGCGTATTCTCTGATGGCGTCGATCGTTTGGGTAATCAGTCAAAAACAATTCTCATAACACATTTGCAACAAACCGGGCGATTCAATGTTCTCGATCGGAGTAATATGGCCGAGTTGCAGAATGAAGCCAGTATAAAAGGGACCCGCCAGACGCTGAAGGGCGCTGACTACGTGGTGACGGGGGACGTGACCGAATTTGGGCGCAAGGAAGTCGGCGACCATCAATTATTTGGCATCCTGGGAAGAGGGAAGAGCCAAATTGCCTATGCCAAAGTGAATCTTAATATCGTGAATGTCCAGACATCCGAAGTCGTTTTTTCGTCGCAGGGTGCCGGGGAATTTGAGCTTTCTAACCGCGAAGTGATCGGATTCGGCGGTACCGCCAGCTATGACTCCACGCTAAACGGAAAAGTGTTGGATCTCGCTATCCGCGAAGCCGTAAATAATCTGGTTGCAGGTATCGAAAGCGGTGCGTGGACACCGGCTAAATAATCGTTCTGATTTCGACATTTCCCGTGTACGTACGGTGAAATGTCGCTTTAAATCATAATATGGATGTTAAAAATGAATATTATCCGTTCTGTTTTAATTCTGCTCGCCGTGGCGGTGATAAGCGGTTGTGCGACAAGCCCTAAACCCCTCTATAGCTGGAATGAATATCAGCCTGTGGTTTATGAGTATTACGCGCTGGATATGGGGCCACAAGAGCAAATCGAAACATTAAAAAAAGATATTGAAAAAGCGCGGGCGCAGGCGCTTCCTGTTCCTCCGGGACTGCATGCGCATCTTGGGATGTTATATATCGATACCGGTCATCCGGAGCTGGCAAAAACAGAATTTGAACAGGAGAAACGGCTGTTTCCTGAATCCAGCCAGTTTATGGATTTTCTGTTGAAGAAAATGCAGGGAGGCAAAGCATGAAAAAGTTATATGTAATATGCGCGGGTTTATTACTGACCCTACTGTTGAGCGGTTGCGCGCCGAAAAAATCCTATGACTACACGGCATTCAGGCAGAGTAAACCGAAGAGTATTCTGGTCCTGCTGCCGAAAAACGAATCACCGGACGTTAAAGCGGGCTATGGGGTCCTTTCGCAGGTCACGCTGCCGCTTGCCGAGGCGGGATATTATGTTTTCCCTGTTGCCGTCGTTGATAACACCTTTAAACAAAATGGCGTCGTGAATGGTGAAGAAATGCACGGTGTCAGCCATCAAAAGCTAAGAGAAATTTTTGGCGCTGACGCTGTGCTCTATCTTAAGGTCACGGAATATGGGACATCGTATCAGGTTATCAACAGCGATACCCGCGTCGCCGTTTCCGGTGAGCTGGTGGATATTCGTAACGGAAAACTATTATGGAAAGGCAGCGCGGTGGCTTCCAGCAGCGAAAGTGACGGTAGCGGCGGTTCGCTTTTAGGCATGCTTATCCAGGCGGCCGTTGACCAGATAGTCAACACCATGACCGACAGAAGCTATAAGGTCGCGGGTATTGCCGATGCGCGACTGCTCACGCCTGCCGCGCCAGCAGGGATGCTGTACGGCCCTCGCTCTCCTAAATACGGTAAAGATTTGCAATAGCGTCCTCAATAGATGGCCGATGCGCGCCTTTGCATCGGCCATTTATTGCTTATCATGAACCCCTCTTTGCCAGATAACGAGGCTACTTCTCTTTTTTCTGCAGCTCCAGCAGCTGCTGGGGCGTGACCGCCGGATAGGACTGCGCGCCGTCGGGAACTTCCTGCTGCGCGGGGATGGGGATCAGCGGGCCTAAAAAGCGCGGCTCGCGTTTAAAAATATAGAGATCCGCCAGCGCGCCGAAGCGGGCGCCGAACTCGCGCAGGCGAACGCTCCACATATCCTTTGGCGATGGTACCGCGTAGCACTGCGCCTGAATCCCCATATGCAGGGCAATAAACAGCGCCCGCTCGCAGTGGAAGCGTTGGGTAATGATAATAAAATCGTTCGTATCGAAGACCTTACGGGTGCGAACAATCGAATCGAGCGTACGAAAACCCGCATAGTCCAGCACGATATCCGCCGGATCGACGCCGGCTTTAATCAAATCGCGGCGCATGGTCATCGGCTCGTTATAGCTTTGCAGCGCGTTATCGCCGCTGAGCAGCAGATAGTTCACCTTGCCGCTGTTGTAGGCGTTCAGCGCGCCCTGAATCCGGTAACGATAATATTGGTTGATAACCCCGGTACGGTAGTACTTAGCGGTACCGAGCACGACGCCGACCTGGCGATAGGGCAGGTCCTGCAGCTCGTCGTAAATATAGGGAGAGGTTTTCCAGCTCATCCAGCGGTCAAGACCCAGCACGGTTAACAGCAGCAAGCCGAACAGGACTAACAGGCTGTATAACACACGCTTTAACATGAACCTGGCTCAATAGTGGATGAGGGAAGCTTCAGGCTACTTTACCCGTCGGGCAAGCGCAAGAAACCGTCGTTTAATTGCGGGGATTTTCAACAGTGCGGGCCGTTTGGCCCGCAGAATGTGACTAACCTAACAGTACGCGATCGATATTATGGCAGCCCAGCGCCTTCAGCGTCGCCGCGGTGGCGTCCCACTGGATAAGCGCTGCATCGGCCTTTTCGGCCAGAATTGCGCGCTGGATATCCGGGTAATCGTATCCGTTGAGGCTCAGCAGATTCAGCGCGCCCTGCAGCGGAGGCAGCGTCGGGTTAAAGGCGGCGTTCTCGGCATAGCTGCCGGTGAAAAGGGTGCCGTCTTTCAGCTCCAGCGCTACGCCGGAGGGCGAATTGCTGTAAGGCGTATGGCAACGGTTGGCCGCCTGAATCGCCGCCTGAGCCAGCGCGTCGCCGCTGAGCGGGAAGCCGTGGTCCTGCTCGTCCATCAGCAGGGTTTTAATGTCCAGATCTTTCGGGCCGAAAGCGTCCGGCAAATAGTGCTGCAGCGAATGCGCCTCGCGACCGGGGAGGTGGATGCGCAGCGCCAGGCCGCTGTTCAGCTCGTTCATAAACTGTCGGCAGTGGCCGCAGGGAGTATAGTTAACGGTAATCGCCCGCAGGGATTTTTCGCCGCGCAGCCAGGCATGGCTGATGGCGCTTTGTTCGGCGTGCACGGTTTGCTGCATAGTGGCGCCGAGAAATTCCATATTGCCGCCGAAGTACCAGGTACCGCTGATGCCGCGGGCAATCGCGCCGACGTTAAAATGGGAAAGATCGGCCCGCGCGCAGGCCGCCGCCAGCGGCAGCAAAGCAAAGGCCAGCGCGTCTTCATCCAGTCCCGTTGCGCTTTGCAGCGCCGCAACCTGGTCTGCATTCAGCAGGGCCGGGAAATGCCGATCGGTCAGCATCGGGGCGATGGCCGCTTGCAGGTCCGCCGCCAGTTGGGGAAGAGCAGCTTGAAAACGTGGGTGCATGGCGTTGCCTCATAACAATGTAATGGAAATCTAGTGTACGGGGGGTGACAGCCTGTATATGTGATAAACATCTCATTGTCACTGCAACTAATTCGTGTTGCATTTAAAAATGTGATTAAAATCACATTTATCCAACCACCGCTAAAATAAGCGGAAATAAGAACGGCGCGACCAGCGAGGTAATTATCCCGCAAAGCACCAGCGCCAGCGAGCTGAACGCCCCTTCCTGATAGTCGAGCTCAGCGCAACGGGCGGTCCCCAGGGCGTGGGATGCGGTCCCCATCGACAGGCCGCGCGAGGCCTTGGTGCGGATGCGCATCACATTCAGCAGGGTGTGACCAAAGACCGCGCCGAGAATGCCGACGAAAATCACGCACACCGCGCTGATCGCCGGAATCCCGCCAATGCTGCTGCTCACCGCCATGGCAATCGGCGTCGTCACCGATTTCGGCAAAATAGAGGCGGCAATCTGCGGGGTTGCGCCCATCAACAGGGCAACGGTGGTACCGGTGACCATCGCCACCACGCTGCCGATAAAGCAGATGGTGATGATTGACTTCCAGCGGGCGCGGATTTGGTGCAACTGCTCATACAAAGGAAAGGCCAACGCCACCACCGCCGGCTGCAGCAGATCGTTAAGAATTTTGCTGCCGAGGAAATAGCGCTCGTAGGAGATGCCGGTTATCAGCAGAAAAGGAATGAGCACCACCATCGCCACCAGCAGCGGGTTAAGCAGCGGAAATTTAAACCGCGCCGCCAGCCTGCGGGCAAGGAAAAAGACGACAAGAGTGAGCGGCAGCGACCACCAGATTTCATGGATCATTCTTCACTTCCTTTTTGTCCAACCACTTTGCGCTCACCGTGAACCAGGTGTGAACTCCAGCTGACCACTAAAAAGACCACCAGCGTGCTTATCGCGCAGGACACCACCACCGGGCCAAACTGCGCGCGCAGTAAATCCCAGTACTGCATGACGCCGACGCCGATAGGCACAAACAGCAGCGCCATATAGCGAATCAGGATGTTGCAGCCGGGGTTAACCCACTGTGGCGGCATGATCTGCAGCGCCAGCAGAAAAAACAGAATCAGCATGCCAATAATGCTGCCGGGAATGGCGATCGGCAGGAGCGAAGAGAGAAAAATGCCCGCATACAAGCAGGCGTAGATGAGCACGAAAGCGCGCAGATACTGCCAGACAATAATCAGTGATTTACTCATGGTAATAACCCTTGATGAACCGCATTCATCATACAATTAAAGCCAAAAATGTGCTACCGATCACATCATGAATTCTACGCATACCTGCAATAGAGAGGGGGAACAGCAAAACGGACGGCTATCAGAGCGTAGATTGCAGCGACAGGCAGTGCAGAAACCGGCTCAGCGCCAGCGAGGGCGTTTCACTTTTTCGCCAGAACACCCCAACGCTACCTTTTTGTTCAATGCGCGGCAAATTAAGAATCGCCAGCTGGTGCTGGGCGGCGTAGCGCTGCGCCAGACGCAAGGAGAGAATTGAGACCATATCGCTGCTCTGCAGCAGGTTGCTGGTGACGTTCATCGAGGCGGACTCAATGGTGTTTTCCGGCAGCATCACGCCGTTATCCACCAGCGCGTTGTCGATGCTCAGGCGAATTGGCGTGCCGGTGGGCCAGACGATCCAGCGCCAGGGGGAGAGATCGGCCCAGCTTAACCGCGATTTTTGGGCCAGCGGGTGATCGGGACGGGCGACAAAGCAGACCGGTTCGGTGTAGAGCACCCGGTAGCTCAGCGGCAGCTCCAGCGCCCGTCCGCCGACGCGTCCGACAACCACATCCACCACGCCGGCGAGCAGATCGTTAAGCAGCGGCGTCATGACCTTCTCTTCGATATTCAGGTGCAGGGTCGGCATCTCTTTGAGCAGTTCGAGGATCGCCTGCGAGACGCAGTCGGTCGCCACCGGCGAACAGCCAATCATCAGGCTGCCCACCTGTCCGCCCTGCTTAAAACGCTCGATCTCATACTGCGAACGCGACATATCGTTAATCAGCCGCTGGGCGTGCTGAAGCAGCAGCTTCCCGCCTTCGGTCGGGCGCAGGCCTTTGCTATGGCGTTCGAACAAAACCATGCCGACTTCGTCTTCAAACTGGCTGAGCCATTTGGAGAGCGCGGGCTGAGTAATGTTCATCATTTTCGCCACCTGCGTGAGATTGCCTTGCTCCCCCAGCGCCACCAGCATCTGTAAATGGTGCAGCTTCACTTTCTGCGTCCAGTCCGCCATTAGCGATAACCTCCAGGTTATGTCTATGCCCGAAATACCATTGTACATTTCATTGCCTGAGTTACAAACTCGCAACATAAAAGAAATAAATACAACACCTACCCCTACCTGCACTGAGGCATAACGATGACTCAACGACTTGAATTACAGAAGCTGCTCAACGCCGCGCCGGTCGGCGCCCGACAGTGGCGCGTGATTATCTGCTGTTTCCTGGTGGTGATGCTCGATGGCTTTGATACCGCCGCGATTGGTTTTATCGCGCCGGATATCCGCAGCCACTGGCAGCTCACCGCCGGCGACCTCGCGCCGTTATTTGGCGCGGGATTGCTGGGCCTGACCGCCGGGGCGCTGCTCTGCGGCCCGCTCTCCGACCGCTTTGGCCGCAAACGGGTGATTGAGTTTTGCGTCGCCCTGTTCGGCCTGTTCAGCCTGCTTTCCGCGTTTGCCCCCGATCTGCAAATGCTGGTGTTCCTGCGTTTTCTGACCGGCCTCGGCCTCGGCGGCGCAATGCCTAATACCATCACCATGACCTCGGAATATTTGCCTGCCCGGCGGCGCGGGGCGCTGGTAACCCTGATGTTTTGCGGGTTCACCCTCGGTTCCGCCTTCGGCGGCGTGGTCAGCGCACAGCTGGTGCCGCTGATCGGCTGGCACGGCATTCTGGTGCTCGGCGGCGTTTTACCGTTGATACTGGCGGTGGCGCTGGTGCCTCTGCTTCCCGAGTCTCCGCGCTGGCAGATCCGTCGCCAGCTGCCGCAGGCGACGATCGCCAGAACCGTCGGCGCCATTACCGGCGAGCGCTATAACGACACGCATTTCTGGCTTGATGAACCTGCCGCAGGGGCGAAGGGCAGTATCAGCCAGCTGTTCGCCGGGCGTCAGTTGGCCATCACCTTAATGCTATGGGTGGTGTTCTTTATGAGCCTGCTGATTATCTATCTGCTCTCCAGCTGGATGCCGACGTTGCTAAACCATCGGGGCATTGATTTACAGCACGCTTCGTGGGTCACCGCCGCCTTCCAGATTGGCGGCACCTTTGGCGCGCTGCTGCTCGGCGTGCTGATGGATCGCTTCAATCCCTATCGGGTGCTGGCGCTGAGCTACGGCCTCGGGGCGGTGTGTATCGTCATGATTGGCCTGAGCGAGAACGGCCTGTGGCTGATGGCGCTGGCGATTTTCGGCACCGGCATCGGCATCAGCGGCTCGCAGGTGGGGCTGAATGCGCTAACCGCAACGCTGTATCCCACGCAAAGCCGCGCGACTGGCGTGAGCTGGTCAAACGCGGTTGGCCGCTGCGGGGCCATCGTTGGCTCCCTTTCCGGCGGTGTGATGATGGCGATGAATTTCTCATTCGATACCCTGTTTTTTGTTATCGCCGTCCCGGCCGTTGTGAGCGCCGTGATGCTTATCCTGCTGACGCTTGCCGTCCGCAACCCGACTTCTGTACCCGCCGCGCTGCCTTCCGCAGGCATTGTGAATAAATAAGGAGAACGCTTATGTCCCAGTCCACCACGGAAGCAAATAACGGCCGTCAGCAGTTTTACCAGCATATTTCCGGGCAAAACCTGACGCCGCTTTGGGAATCGCTGCACCATCTGGTGCCGAAAACGCCGAACGCCACCTGCGCGCCGGCTTACTGGAATTATCAGGAGATTCGCCCGCTGCTGCTGGAAAGCGGCAAGCTGATTGGCGCGAAAGAGGCGATACGCCGCGTGCTGGTGCTGGAAAACCCGGCGCTGCGCGGGCAGTCGTCGATTACCTCCTCGCTGTACGCGGGTTTGCAGCTGATTATGCCCGGCGAAGTGGCGCCGAGCCATCGGCACAACCAGTCGGCGCTGCGCTTTGTCGTGGAAGGCGAAGGGGCGTTTACCGCCGTTGACGGCGAACGGACCGCCATGCGCGCCGGCGACTTTATTCTGACGCCGCAGTGGCGCTGGCACGATCACGGCAACCCCGGCAACGAACCGGTTATCTGGCTCGACGGCCTCGATCTGCCGCTGGTGAACTATCTGGGCTGCGGCTTCGCGGAGGACTATCCGCAAGATCAGCAGCCGGTGACCCGCAAAGAGGGGGATTATCTGCCGCGCTACGCCGCCAACATGCTGCCGCTGCGCCATCAGTCCGGTAACTCTTCGCCCATCTTTAACTATCGCTACGACCGCAGCCGCGAAGCGCTGCACGATCTGACGCGGATGGGCGATGCCGACGAGTGGGATGGCTATAAGATGCGCTACGTCAACCCGGTCACCGGCGGCTACCCGATGCCGTCGATGGGCGCCTTCCTGCAGCTGTTACCGAAAGGGTTTACCTCGCGAGCGGCGAAAACCACCGACAGTACCGTCTATCACGTGGTGGAAGGCAGCGGCCAGGTCACCATTGGCGAACAGACCTTCGCTTTTCAGGCAAAAGATATCTTCGTGGTGCCGACCTGGCACGCCGTCTCTTTTATCTCCGCCGAAGATAGCGTGTTATTCAGCTTTTCGGACCGTCCCGTGCAGGAAGCGCTCGGCCTGTTCCGCGAAGCGCGTTATTAAAAATTAAGAATAAGGAATCGAATCATGACTCAATACGTTTTTGCACCCCAGGCTCCGATTAGCGTTCCGGTTGTCGGCAGCGATGAGCAGTTCCCGGTGCGCCGCGTTTACTGCGTGGGCCGCAACTACGCCGCTCACGCGCGTGAAATGGGCTTTGACCCGGATCGCGAACCGCCGTTCTTCTTCTGCAAGCCTGCCGATGCGGTGGTGCCCGTCGCCGCGGGAGAAACGCTGAACCTGCCGTATCCGACGCAAACCGATAACTATCACTACGAAATTGAGCTGGTGGTGGCGATTGGCAAGCGGGGAAGCGATATCCCGCTGGAGCAGGCCCATGAGTATATCTGGGGCTATGCCACGGGGCTGGATATGACCCGCCGCGATCGCCAGATGGAGATGCGCCAGATGGGCCGTCCGTGGGAGATTGGTAAAGCTTTTGACCTTTCCGCGCCGATTGCGCCGCTGCATAAAGCGGATACGGCGGACGTGAGCCAGGCCGGAATCTGGCTGCAGGTAAACGGGGAAGATCATCAGCGCAGCGATATTCGCCACCTGATCTGGTCGGTTAACGAAACCATCAGCTATCTTTCCGGTTTCTTTGAGCTGCAGCCCGGCGATCTGATTTTCACCGGCACGCCGGAAGGCGTCGGCGCGGTGGTGAAAGGCGATGTCATCACCGGCAACGTCGATGGACTGACGCCAATCGCCGTGCGCGTGGTGTGAGGTGAATGATGAAGCTGTACAGTTTTTTTAATAGCTCAGCGTCCTACCGCGTGCGGATTGCGCTGGCGCTGAAAGGCATCGACTACCAGAGCGTCGGCGTTAACATCCGCATCGGCCAGCAGAACGCGCTGGAGTACCGGCGGCTGAACCCGGTCGGTCTGGTGCCGACGCTCATTACCGACAAAGGCGAATCTCTCGGCCAGTCGCTGGCGATTGCCGACTGGCTGGACCGGCACTATCCGCAGCCGCTGCTGCTGCCCCAGGCGGACAGCGCGCGGATGCGGGTACTGGAGATCGTTTACGCCATCGCCTGCGATATTCATCCCATTAATAACATGCGCGTTTTACGCTACCTTGGCGACGAGCTAAAGGTAAGCGAAGAGGAGAAAAAACGCTGGTATGCGCACTGGATCCAGCAGGGATTCAGCGCCGTCGAGCAGCTATTGCGCCACGCGAAATCCGGCGATTTTTGCGTGGGCGATGCGCCTACCCTGGCGGACTGCTGCCTGGTGCCGCAGTGGGCCAACGCCCTGAGGATGGGCTGCGATCTCAGCCACTATCCGCGCTGCCAGGCGGTTTATGACGCCTGTACCCGGCTGCCGGCATTTATCGCCGCCGCGCCGGAAAACCAACAAGATAAGATCCCGGCTTAGGAGGCAACATGGCAAAAGTGATGCGAGCAATTATTGTCGGCGGCGGTATTGGCGGAGCGGCCACGGCGCTCTCTCTGGCGCGCCAGGGCATCAAAGTGATGCTGCTGGAAAAGGCGCATGAAATCGGCGAAATCGGCGCCGGGATCCAGTTGGGTCCAAACGCATTCTCGGCGCTCGACAGCCTCGGCGTCGGCGAAGTCGCCCGCCAGCGCGCGGTGTTTACCGACCATATCACCATGATGGATGCGGTCAACGGCGAAGAGGTGGTGCATATTGAGACCGGACAGGCCTTCCGCGACCATTTTGGCGGACCCTATGCGGTGATCCATCGGGTGGATATCCACGCCACCGTCTGGGAGGCGGCGCTGACCCATCCGGCCGTCGAGTACCGTACTTCGACGCAGGTAGTGGATATCCGCCAGACCGCCGATGACGTGACGGTGTTTGATGATAAAGGCAACAGCTGGACGGCGGATATTCTGATCGGCTGCGACGGCGGTAAGTCGGTGGTGCGCCAAAGTCTGCTGGGCGATTCGCCGCGGGTAACCGGCCATGTCGTTTATCGCGCGGTGGTTGACGCCGCCGATATGCCGGACGATTTACGCATCAACGCGCCGGTGCTGTGGGCCGGTCCGCACTGCCACCTGGTGCATTATCCGCTGCGCGGCGGCAAGCAGTACAACCTGGTGGTGACCTTCCATAGTCGGCAGCAGGAAGAGTGGGGCGTGCGCGACGGCAGTAAAGAAGAGGTGCTCTCCTACTTTAAAGGCATCCACCCGCGTCCCCGGCAGATGCTGGACAAACCGACCTCCTGGCGTCGCTGGTCCACCGCCGACCGCGAGCCGGTAGAGAAGTGGGGCAACGACCGCATCACGCTGGTTGGCGATGCCGCGCATCCGGTGGCGCAGTATATGGCCCAGGGCGCCTGTATGGCGCTGGAAGATGCGGTGACGCTGGGTAAAGCGCTGGCGCAATGCGACGGCGACGCCGCCCGCGCTTTCGCGCTGTATGAATCGGTACGTATTCCGCGTACCGCGCGCATCGTCTGGTCGACGCGGGAAATGGGGCGGGTCTATCACGCCGCCGGCGTTGAGCGTCAGGTGCGCAATCTGCTGTGGAAAGGCAAAACCCAGAGCGAGTTTTATCGCGGCATCGAGTGGCTGTACGGCTGGAAAGAGGATAACTGCCTGGAAGCGCGTTAAGCGGCTGCGCACTTCCCGGGGCGCGGCTGGCGCCTTACCCGGGCTACCGGCCCGCAGATAGCGGTGGTCGCGTAGCCTGGCTAAACGCAGCGCCAGCCGGGAAGCAGCGCCGCCGCCGGGAAAACCGATATTGGCCCCTTTCAACCCGCATCCAGAGGCGCTAACATAGCGCCTCTTTTTTCCGGGCAATGATAAACAATATGCGTGTATTACTGGCGCCGATGGAAGGCGTGCTCGATTCGCTGGTGCGCGAGCTGCTGACCGAAGTGAATGATTACGATCTCTGCATCACCGAATTCTTGCGCGTGGTGGATCAGCTCCTGCCGGTAAAATCGTTCTACAGGCTGTGTCCGGAACTGCATAACAACAGCCTGACGCCGTCCGGCACCCGCGTGCGCGTGCAGCTGCTCGGGCAGTATCCGCAGTGGCTGGCGGAAAACGCCGCTCGCGCGGTCGAGCTCGGTTCCTGGGGCGTTGACCTCAACTGCGGCTGCCCGTCAAAGCTGGTGAACGGCAGCGGCGGCGGGGCGACGCTGCTGAAAGACCCTGAGCTTATCTATCGCGGCGCGAAAGCGATGCGCGAGGCGGTTCCCACCCATCTGCCGGTCACGGTAAAAGTACGGCTTGGCTGGGACAGCGGCGAGCGGCGATTTGAAATTGCCGATGCGGTCCAGCAGGCGGGCGCCAGCGAGCTGGTGGTGCACGGCCGCACCAAAGAGGACGGCTATAAAGCGGAGCGCATCGACTGGCAGGCCATCGGCGAAATCCGTCAGCGCCTGACTATTCCGGTGGTGGCCAACGGTGAAATCTGGGACTGGCAAAGCGCCCAGGATTGCCTGGCCGCGACCGGCTGCGACTCGGTGATGATTGGCCGCGGCGCCCTGAACGTTCCAAACCTGAGCCGGGTGATAAAATATAACGAACCACGTATGCCCTGGCCGCAGGTGGTCGAACTGCTGCAAAAATATACCCGCCTGGAAAAGCAGGGCGACACCGGTCTTTATCACGTCGCGCGTATCAAACAGTGGCTGAGCTATTTGCGTAAAGAATACCTTGAGGCTGCTGAGCTGTTCAGCGCGGTGCGCACCCTACAGGATTCAACCAGCATTGCGCGCACGATTAACGACTGGCGTAGCTAAACTATCTGACCTACATCACAATTTTTGGCTTGTCCCATTGAGATTACCCGGCGGACAGTGAAATACTCACTACCGATTGTTACTGCTCCGGCAGGCAAAACCTGATTTCCTGGCATCCGTCGGGGTCAGGTTTTTTTGTTTTTGGGGTTCATATGCAAATCGCCAAAGTCCTTAATAATAATGTAGTGGTGGTTGTTGATGAGCAGCAGCGTGAACAGGTAGTCATGGGCCGAGGACTTGCCTTTCAAAAACGCGTTGGTGACTCTCTTGATGAAAGTAAAATTGAAAAGGTCTTCGCGCTGCAGAGCGATGAACTGGTTGGCCGTTTAGGTGAATTACTCAGTCAGATACCGTTAGAAGTGATGACCACCTGCGATCGGATCATCGATCTGGCGCGCGGTCGTCTCGGTAAGTTACAGGATAGTTTGTACATTACCCTGACCGACCACTGCCACTTTGCGATTGAGCGGCAGAAGAAGGGCATCGCCATTCGGAATGTGCTGCTGTGGGAAATAAAGCGGCTGTATCCGAAGGAGTTTGAGTTAGGGCAGGAGGCGCGGGCGATCGTCAGCAAAAGGCTCGGGGTTGAACTGGCCGAAGATGAAGCGGGTTTTATCGCCCTGCATCTGGTCACGGCGCAGCTCAACAGCGAAATGCCGGAAGTGATGCACGTGACCCGGGTCATGCAGGAGATCCTGCAACTGGTGAAGTATCAGCTGACGCTGAACTACGACGAAGAGTCGCTGAGCTACCAGCGCTTTGTCACCCACCTCAAGTTTTTCGCCCAGCGCATGCTGACGCGAACGGTGGTCGAAGATGATGATGTGACGCTGCACAGCGCGGTAAAGGATAACTACCCTAAAGCGTGGAAGTGTGCGGAAACCGTCGCCCGGCACCTGCAAAAGAGCTACCAGCGGCCACTGACGACGGAAGAGATTATGTTTCTCGCCATTCATATTGAGCGGGTGAGAAAAGAGGGACGCTAAGCGCCGATAGGGCCTGGCGCATAGCTCCCGCGCTACAACTGGATTGTTACTGCATTACGCAGGCAAAACCTGAGCGCAACGCCTACACGGCGTTGTTCTCGGGTTTTTTTATTTTTAATACTCAGTTAACGATGCCTGCGGGCAGCGGAAGTAAGGAAAAACAGCATGGAATATAAAGCACTCGCGCAGGATATTCTCACTCGGGTAGGCGGCAGAGAGAATATTGTGAGTCTGGTTCACTGCGCTACACGGCTGCGTTTTAAGCTCAAAGATAGCAAGAAGGCGGATGCCGAAGGACTGAAGGCGAACCCTGGCGTCATTATGGTCGTCGAAAGCGGCGGCCAGTTTCAGGTGGTTATCGGTAATCACGTGCACGATGTCTGGCTGGCGGTGCGCAGCGAAGCCGGCCTGACGGATGACAGTGAGCCGGTGGCGGTAAAAGGCGAAAAAGTGTCGCTTATCGGCCAGCTTATCGACATTGTTTCCGGTATTTTCACCCCGTTTATCGGCGTCCTGGCGGCCTCGGGGATCCTCAAAGGCTTGCTGGCGCTGGCGGTGGTTTGCGGCTGGTTAACGACGCAGCAGGCGACCTATAAAATCTGGTTTGCCGCCAGCGATGCGCTGTTCTTCTTTTTCCCGCTGTTTCTCGGCTATACCGCAGGCAAGAAATTTGGCGGCAACCCCTTTATTACCATGGTGATCGGCGGCGCGTTAACTCATCCGCTGATGATTCAAGCGTTTGACGCCAGCATGGCTCCCGGCGCCGCGACGGAGTATTTCCTCGGTATTCCGGTGACCTTTATCAATTACAGCTCCTCGGTCATTCCGATTATCCTCGCCTCGTGGGTCAGCTGCTGGATTGAAAAACGCAGCAACGCGATACTGCCTTCCTCGATGAAGAACTTCTTCACGCCGGCGATTTGCCTGGCCGTCGTCGTACCGCTCACGTTTCTGATTATCGGCCCCGTAGCCACCTGGCTGAGCCAGCTGCTGGCCAATGGTTATCAGCTTATCTATCAGGTTGCGCCCTGGCTTGCCGGAGCGGCGATGGGAGCGCTGTGGCAGGTATGCGTTATCTTCGGGCTGCACTGGGGCCTGATACCGTTAATGATTAACAACCTCGCCGTGCTGGGCCATGATTCGATGATGCCGATGCTGCTGCCTGCGGTGATGGGCCAGGTGGGCGCCGCGCTGGGGATTTTCCTGCGCACTCGCGATGCGCGGCAAAAAGTGCTGGCGGGTTCTGCGGTTTCCGCCGGGATCTTTGGCGTGACCGAGCCGGCGATTTATGGTCTGAACCTGCCTTTACGCCGTCCCTTTATCTTCGGCTGCGTTGCTGGCGCCATCGGCGGCGCGATGGTTGGTTTTAGCGACAGCCACGTCTACTCTTTTGGTTTCGGTAACATTTTCACCCTGGCGCAAATGATCCCGCCGGAGGGCATTGACGCTACGGTGTGGGGCGGCGCGGCGGGGATGTTTGCCTCGTTAATCATCGCCTGCGTGCTTACCCTCGTCGCCGGGCTGCCGCGCAGCAGCGCTGAGCAGGCTGCGGTTGTCGTGGCGCCGGCCTCGGAAAACGACATCCTGGCGCCGATGACCGGCAGCGTGCTGGCGCTGGATCAGGTGCCTGACAGTACCTTCGCCAGCGGCCTGTTGGGCCAGGGCGTGGCGATTATTCCCTCAGTGGGCAAGGTTATCGCGCCGTTCTCGGGCGAAGTCGCCTCCATTTTTCAAACCAAACACGCCATCGGTCTGCTGAGCGACAGCGGCATTGAGCTGCTCATCCACGTTGGCATCGACACCGTTAAGCTCGATGGCGCGCCGTTCACCGCCCATGTAAAAGAGGGTGACAAAATCAAAGCGGGCGACCTGCTGCTGGAGTTTGACCGCCAGGCGATTCTGGACGCCGGCTATGATCTGGCGACGCCCATTATTATCAGCAACAGCGACGATTTTCGTACTCTCGACATGGTCTCCGCCAGCGCGGTGGATGCCGGTCAGCCGCTGTTGTCCGTAAGCCGTTAATCACAGGAGAGAGATGAATGAAGACATTCCCACAGGCGTTTTTATGGGGCGGCGCGACCGCGGCAAACCAGGTTGAAGGCGCTTATCTGGAAGACGGGAAGGGATTAACCACTTCTGACGTCCAGCCGCGCGGCGTATTTGGCGATGTGGTAGAACGCGTGCCCGGCGATAGCGGCATTAAGGATATCGCCATCGATTTTTACCACCGTTATCCGGAAGATATCAGCCTCTTTGCCGAGATGGGCTTTAACTGCCTGCGCGTATCGATTGCCTGGGCGCGTATTTTCCCCCACGGCGATGAGGCGCAGCCAAACGAAGCCGGGCTGGCCTTCTACGATAAGCTGTTTGATGAAATGGCGAAGCACAATATTACTCCGCTGGTAACCCTGTCCCACTATGAGATGCCGTGGGCGCTGGTGAAAAACTACGGCGGCTGGGGCAATCGCAAAGTGATTGGCTTCTTCGAGCGCTACGCCCGTACGGTGTTCGAGCGCTACCAGGCGAAGGTCAAACTGTGGCTGACCTTCAATGAAATCAATATGTCCCTGCACGCGCCGATGACCGGCGTCGGTCTGCCGGCTGACAGCAGCAAAGCGGAAGTCTACCAGGCTATTCACCATCAGCTGGTGGCGAGCGCGCTGGCGGCTAAGGCCTGCCATGACATCGTGCCTGAGGGCAAAATCGGCAATATGCTGCTCGGCGGCCTGATGTATCCGCTCAGCTGCAAACCGGACGATATTTTTGAAACCCTGCAGCAGAACCGTAGCTGGCAGTTCTTTGGCGATGTCCAGTGCCGCGGCGCTTACCCGGGCTATATGCTGCGCTATTTCCGCGACAACGGCATTAACCTCGACATCACCGATGCCGACCGCGCCGCCCTGAAAGAGACCGTCGACTTTATCTCCTTCAGCTACTATATGACCGGCTGCGTGACCGCCGACGAAGAGCTGAACAAAAAAGCGCGCGGCAATATTCTCAGCATGGTGCCGAACCCGCACCTGGCAAGCTCGGAATGGGGCTGGCAGATTGACCCGCTCGGTCTGCGCACGCTGCTGAACGTGCTGTGGGATCGCTATCAGAAGCCGCTGTTTATCGTGGAAAACGGCCTGGGCGCCAAGGATAAGGTGGAAGCCGACGGCAGCATCAACGACGATTACCGGATCAGCTATCTTAACGACCATCTGGTGCAGGTTCGTGAGGCAATCGAGGACGGCGTTGAGCTGATGGGCTACACCAGCTGGGGGCCTATTGACCTGGTGAGCGCGTCGAAGGCGGAGATGTCCAAACGCTATGGCTTTATCTATGTCGATCGCGACGATGACGGCAACGGCACCCTGGCGCGCAGTCGCAAGAAGAGCTTCTGGTGGTATAAAGAGGTCATTGCCACTAACGGCGGCAGCTTAAAAGAGTAATCGTCTGGAGGTTGCGTCGGCTAACCGCCACCCGGCAGAAATGCGCGACAGTAGCTAAAACCCTCGGCCCGGATAACCTCCGGGCCATTTTGCGTATTACGCCGGCTTACGCGCGCGCAGCAGAAAAATCATCGGCCGCTCTTTTTCTTCATCCAGCGCCGGCTGAGCGGCAATCTGCTCCGCCGTCGGTCCCCACTCATCCAGATGCTCAATGATAAAACCGGCGGCCACCAGCAGGTTTATCCAGCTGGACAGCTTGCGGTGCTGTTTTTTCACTCCGTCGGCAAACCAGTTGCTGATGCGCTCGCCCTCCTGCTGGTAGTGGCTCACCGGCCAACTTTTCTGCCCGTTCTCATCCACCTGCCAGCCCTGCTGAGGCGGGGCGGTGTAGATGGGATGTTCGGCGGAGAACAGCAGCGTGCCGCCAGGCGTCAGCGCCCGGTAAACGGTGGCGAACAGGGGCGCGACGTCGGGCAGATAGTGCAGCGCCAGCGAGCTATAGACCAGCTCGCAGCTATCGGCGGGCAGGGTAAGCGTCTGGAGATCTTCGCAGCGATAGCGAATACCTTCGCCCTCCGTCATTTCGCGGGCGCGCTCCAGCATTCGGCTGGAGAGATCCAGCCCGTCCACCTGCGCGGCGCCCTGATCCCGGGCCCAGCGGCAAAACCAGCCGTAGCCGCAGCCAAGATCGACGACGCGTAAACCGGATAACGGTGGAAGCATTTGCTGAAGGGTTGGCCACTCCGGCGCACCCTCCAGCCCTTTTACCGAACGATCGAGGGTGGCGTATCCGGCAAAAAAAGCGGGATCGTCATAGATGTTCTGACTCATTATCACTCCATGAGAAGTTTATTTTTAGCCTGCTAATAGTTACGGCACACGCTTTACTAAACGGCAATGATGCAAGTAGCTTAATATACCCGACCTTATTTAATCACCTGACCGATTTCATGAACCTGACTTTGAGCAAACGCGCGTTGGCTGGCCTGCCACTGGTTATCGCGCTGGCGGGCTGCGCGCCATCGCACGATACTGGCAAGCCGCTCCAGCAGCAGACCCCGGCATCCCACGTCGCAATGGAATTGCCCGCCGCCGTAAAAAACGGCTGGCCGCAGAGCAACTGGTGGCAGGATTACCATGACCCGCAGCTCAATAGCCTGATTCAGCGTGCCTTAGCCAATGCGCCGGACATGCAGATTGCCGAACAACGCATCAGGCTGGCGGAAGCGCAGGCGCGGATGTCGCAATCCAGCCTGGGGCCGAACCTGGATTTTTCCGCCGATATCGAACGACAGAAAATGTCCTCCGAGGGGCTGATGGGGCCGTTTGCCACCGATACCGACGGCAACACCGGGCCGTGGTACACCAACGGCACCTTCGGACTGACCGCCGGATGGGATCTGGACCTGTGGGGTAAAAACCGCGCGCTGCTGAAAGCGCGCATCGGTGAAGTCAAAGCCCAGGTCGCCGAAGAAGCCCAGACCCGCGAACTGCTGGCCGGCAGCGTCGCTCGCCTTTACTGGCAGTGGCAGACCGAAGCGGCCATTAAAAACGTGCTGACGCAGGTGAAGCGCGAACAGAATAATGTCGTTACCGTGGATACTGCGCTGTACCAGCGCGGGATCACCAACTCGGCCGAAGGGGCAGAGAACGATATTAACGTCAGTAAAACCGATCAGCAGCTCGCCGACGTAGCGGGCAATATGAAAGAGATCGAAGCGCGGCTGATGGCGCTGACCAACAGCCAGAGCCAGGCGCTGAATCTTCATCCGGCGGATTTACCCGCCGTCAGCGCGCAAATGCCCAACCAACTGGGCTATGAGCTGCTGGCGCGACGCCCGGACCTGCAGGTCGCGCACTGGTATATCGAAGCTTCATTAAGCGAAGTGGATGCCGCGAAAGCCGCGTTTTATCCGGATATCAACTTGATGGCCTTCTTGCAGCAGGATGCCCTGCATCTCAGCGATCTGTTCCGCCACTCTGCCCAGCAGATGGGCGTCACCGCCGGGCTGACCCTGCCGATCTTTGATAGCGGCCGCCTGAACGCGAATCTGGATATCGCCAGCGCGCAAAATGCCCTGTCGATAGCGAAGTACAACAAAGCGGTGGTCGATGCGGTGAATCAGGTGGCGAAAACCGCCAGCCAGATGGAAACGCTGATGGCGAAAAATCAGCAGCAGCAGCAGCAGGTTGAAAAAGATGCTCAGCGGATGGTCGCGCTGGCCCAGGCGCGGATGAATGCCGGGATTATTTCCGGCTCGCGCGTCAGCCTGGCGAAGCTGCCGGCGCTGCAGGAGCGCGTCACCGCGCTGCGCCTGCGCGGCCAGTGGCTTGATGCCAGCATTCAGCTGACCTCCGCGCTGGGCGGCGGGTATCATCAGGCGGCGAAGTAGTCCTGTTTCCCCGGCTCGCGCTGCGCTTAGCCGGGCTACAGATTACGTGGTCTGTGGAGTTTGTAGCCCGGATATGGCGTTTACGCCGCCATCCGGGAACTCTCGTCACTCTTTCTTCTTTGCCTCGCGGTGTTTTAGCCACCAGTGCGCCGCAACCACCAGCGCCACCGCCAGAATCAGCCAGATCCAGTGTTTCAGATGCGCGTCCAGATGATGCAGCCACGGGCCGATCGCTTCGCCGCCGAGATAGCCGAGCGTGGTAAAAATTAACGCCCAGATAATCGCGCCGACAATATTCAGCGGCAGAAACACCTTCGGCGGCAGGCGGCTGGCGCCAATTAACAGCGGGCCGATAACCCGAAAGCCGTACATAAAGCGGGTACCGATGACGAACAGATAAGGACGCCGTTGGATCATCCGCTGGGCCTTCTGGATCCGTTTTTTCTGGCGCGCAAACCGCCGCAGGATCCGTCCGCCAAAGCGCCTGCCGAGCAAATAAAGCAGCTGATCGCCAATCATGCCCCCGAGGGCGACCGAAATAACCACCAGCCAGAACTTCAATAATCCCTGATGTGCCGCCACGCCGCCGAGCAGCGTGATGGTTTCGCCTTCCGCCATGCTGCCAATGACCAGCGCCGCGTAGCCGTACTGGGAAATCAGGTTATTGATATCCATATAAAGATTAACTCCATAAAACGTCAGTCCCTTAATCATACACCCTGATGCTAAAAATGCGGGGGAAGCGCATTTTTATCGCTGTACACAAAATAATCTACAAGGTGAATTATACTTGGATCAGTGCTGTACCACGCCGTGACAAGGGGGACGCTATGAACCATGTCTGGGGGCTCTTCTCTCATCCTAATCAAGAGATGAGCGTTATTAAAAGCGAAAACGAAACCGTTTCGCATCACTATACGCACCATGTGCTGGTCATGGCGGCGGTTCCGGTTATCTGCGCCTTTATTGGCACCACGCAGCTGGGCTGGAATTTCGGCGACGGCACGGTGGTAAAACTGTCGCTGATGACCGGGCTGGCCCTGGCGGTGCTGTTTTATGCCGTGATGCTCGCCGGGGTGGCGGTGATGGGGCGGGTTATCTGGTGGATGGCACGAAGCTATCCGCAGCGGCCATCGCTTAAGCGCTGTATGGTTTTCGCCGGCTATGTCGCCACGCCGCTTTTCCTTAGCGGGCTCGTGGCGCTCTATCCGCTGGTGTGGCTGTGCGCGCTGGTGGGAACCGTTGCGCTGCTTTATACCGGCTATCTGCTGTATCTCGGTATTCCGACTTTCCTTGGCATCAATAAAGAAGAGGGGCTGAGCTTCGCCAGCTCGACCCTGGCGATCGGGGTGCTGGTGCTGGAAGTGCTGCTGGCTATCACCGTCATTCTCTGGGGATACGGCTACCGACTCTTCTGATTTAACTCATTGCCGGCATAAATAGATTTTTATGTCGGCAATGCAGCATTTGTTCACGATTCTTATTAGCCAGCTCGCGTTCTGACAGGGTATGATGATTTTTGCCAGCGGTGTTATCCCCAGCGCCGCGGCGTACGTTTATAACGTGCAAAAATACTTTTCAGAATGTTCACGATGACCAAATTTCGAGTTTCTTTGCTCAGCCTGACGTTGCTGCTGGCTGTGCCTTTTGCGCCCCAGGCGATGGCTAAAACTTCCACGGCGGTGACCGCCTCCCAGCCGGATATCGCTTCCGGCAGCGCGATGATCGTCGATCTTGCCAGCAAAAAAATCATCTATGCCAGCCAGCCGGATCTGGTTCGCCCGATGGCGTCGATCACTAAGGTGATGACCGCGATGGTGGTGCTTGACGCCCATCTGCCTCTTGATGAAATGCTGACCGTTGATATCAGCCAGACGCCTGAGATGAAAGGGATCTATTCGCGCGTGCGCCTGAACAGCCAAATCAGCCGCCGCAATATGCTGCTGCTGGCGCTGATGTCGTCGGAAAACCGCGCCGCCGCCAGCCTGGCGCACCATTATCCGGGCGGCTACGACGCGTTTATCCGCGCGATGAACGCCAAGGCGCAGGCGCTGGGGATGACCCGTACCCGTTACGTCGAGCCTACCGGCCTGTCGATTCATAACGTCTCTACCGCCCGCGATCTGACTAAGCTGCTGATCGCCAGCGAACAGTATCCGCTGATTGGCCAACTGAGCACCACCAAAGAGGATATGGCGACGTTCGCCCATCCGGCCTATACGCTGCCGTTCCGCAATACCAACCATCTGGTCTACCGCGACAACTGGAATATTCAGCTGACCAAGACCGGCTTTACTAACGCGGCGGGCCACTGCCTGATTATGCGGACGGTGATTAATCAGCGCCCGGTGGCGCTGGTGGTGATGGATGCGTTTGGCAAATATACCCACTTTGCCGACGCCAGCCGTCTGAGAACGTGGATTGAAACGGGAAAAGTGATGCCGGTTCCGGCTTCCGCGCTCAGCTATAAAAAGCAGCGTGAAGCGCAGATGGCCGATGCGATGCTGAAAGGCGGCGCGCAGACCGCGCAGAACGATTAACCCCCATTTCCCCGGATTGCGGCGCGCAGAACGCTGGATACCTGTAGCCCGGCTAAGCGCAGCGCGAGCCGGGGGATTTTCCCGGAGGCGGCGCCGGCGCGCCTGTCCGGGCTACCGCTTACCCACTACGCCGAGAGGCTACTCCGGCAGCGTCCAGTCGCCATCGCCGAGCGGGCGCTGCATAATCAGGGTATCCCGCCAGTCGCCCATCTTATAGCCGACGCTGCGCAGCTGTCCCGCCACGCTAAAACCGAACTTTTTATGAATCGCAATCGACCCGGCGTTGCTATGCCCGTCGCCGATAATCGCCAGCATCTGCCGCCACGGTCCCTGTTCGCATTTCTCAATTAGCCGCGAGAGCAGGGCGCTGCCAATACCGCGTCCGCCCATTCCCGCCTCAACGTAAATCGACTCTTCAAGCGTGTAGCGATAGGCCGGACGCGGGCGGTAAAAGGTGGCGTAGCAGTAGCCGACGATGGTGCCGCGCCACAGGGCAACCAGCCACGGCAGACCGCTATCGCGCACGGTTTTGATACGTTTACGCATCTCATCGACGGTTGGCGGGATCTCTTCAAACGAGGCGCGTCCATTGAGCACGTGCCAGACGTACAGCGCAGCGATGGCGTGGGCGTCATCGGGCAGCGCTTCGCGGATCTCTAAGTCAGCGTCATGTAGCTTATCCACTGCGGACATGATGGGTGGGTTCCTTAAACGGGTTTGCCGGAGAGGAGAATTCTCCGGCGTGCAGCGTAATACAGAAGCCCCGGGGCTGAACAGTCCCCCGTGCGGATTATTGCGGGTCGGCGGCGCTTGTCGTTTTATCCGGCGCTTCGCCCCAGTATTTTTGCTTACTGGTTTTACCGATCCCCGGATTCATGCTGTTGGTGGGATCGTTTTCGCGATAAAAGCGTTTTAAGCTTTCCGGCGCTTCATACAGATGGCCGACGTTATGCTCGGCCGGATACTGAGCGCCGCGCTCCTTCAGCAGCACCAGCATTTTCTCTTTCAGTTCGTGGGCATCGACGCCTTTTTTCACGATGTAATCCTGATGGAAAACGTGGCACATAAAGTGGCCGTAATAGAGCTTATGCACCAGCTGGCTATCGATATCGGCGGGAAGATGCTCAAACCAGTCGGTATCGTTACGGCGCAGGGCGATGTCCAGCGCCAGAATATCTTCCACTTCATCGGCGTGAACCGCCTGGTAGCGGATCGCCGCGCCCGCGGCGGCAAAGCGGTGCAGAAAGGCTTTGCTGCCTTCTTCCGCGGTGCAGACGAAGAAATCGCCTTCGGCGTTCTTAAAATACTCCCCGAGCCAGGCCTGGGCTTCTTCAATGCCGTCGCCCGCCATCTTCAGCAGCAGATGGTGTTCGTATTTATCGCGCCAGGTTTTCATTCGCTCCGGCAGATGCGCCGGGAAGACGTGACCCAGCTTTTGCATAAAGCGGTCGGTGAAGTGCGGCTTAAACAGCGACACTTTCTCCAGCATCGCGTCGGTGCGGCCCTTCATGGTAAAGAAGAACGGCATTTTATCGGTGCCGAGCTTGTCGATCATCAGGAAGGTATCTTTCCCGTACTGCTCGGCGATATCGTAAATATCGCGATGCATGTACTCGCCCGCCACCGGCAGATGGTTGAATTCGGCGAGAATATGGCGGCGAATTTCGGTCAGCACTTCCGGGCGGTTGGTGCCGATGTAGAAGACCTGCTGGCGTTTTGCCGCCGGGAAGGTATCGAGGCGCACGGCGAACACCGCCAGCTTGCCGGCGCAGCCCGAGGATTCAAACAGGCGGTCCGGGTCGGCGTTGTAGCGCGCTGGGGTATCGGCATTCACGTCGCGCACGCGGGTGACGTAATCATGATCGTGGGCGTGGCGACCGTCGTGGCGGACATCTTCATCTTTAACCCGCTCGTCGTCGAGGCGGCTAAGAATTTGCTCCGGCGTCGTGCCGAGGTCGATGCCGAGGTGGTTCACCAGGCTGAGCTTGCCGTTTTCATCGATTTGCGCATACAGCGACATTTCGGTGTACGCCGGGCCGCGCTGGACCAGCGAGCCGCCGGAGTTGTTGCAGATCCCGCCGACCACCGATGCCCCGATGCAGGATGAACCAATGACCGAGTGCGGCTCGCGGCCCAGCGGCTTCAGCGCTTTTTCCAGCGAATAGAGCGTCGTGCCGGGATAAGCCAGCACCTGCTCGCCTTTATCCAGCAGATGCAGTTTATCCAGGCGCAGAGTGCTGATAATCACGATATCGCGGTCATAATCGTTGCCGTTCGGCGTTGAGCCTTCGGTCAGGCCGGTGTTGGCCGCCTGCATCAGAATGATTTTGTCGGCGTTGACGCAGGCGTTCAGCACGCGCCACAGCTCCAGCAGCGTACCGGGAAAGACCACCGCCAGCGCGTCGCCCTGGCCGGAGCGAAAGCCTTTACGGTAGCGCTGGGTTTTAGCCGGGTCGGTGAGCAGATGGGACGAGCCGACCAGACGGGTGAGTTCAGCCAGAAAAGCGTTGTTATTGGTTGTTGCAGATGACATGTTCCACTCCTTGTGGTGGTACAAAATTATCAAAAATAAGAATAGCGCTTTGTATGACAATTTGATGCATCAATGTTTCGAAAAATCAGAGAACAACGCGCGCTTTATTCAGGCGTCTCGTTTATGTTTATGGCAGACTTCGACTTTTGCTATCTTTTCGCCGATCTGGTCGACTGGAACAATGAGGGATAAAAATGAAATGGCTTTGTACTGTAGGCGTCGCTGTGAGCCTGGCGCTGCAACCCGCGCTGGCGGATGAATTGTTCGGCAATCATCCTCTAACGCCGCAGGCGCGGGATGCGTTTGTGACGGAACTGCTGACGAAAATGACGGTGGATGAAAAAATCGGTCAGCTGCGCTTAATTAGCGTCGGCCCGGATAACCCGAAAGAGGCCATCCGCGAAATGATCAAAGAAGGTCAGGTGGGGGCGATTTTTAACACCGTGACCCGCCATGATATCCGCACTATGCAGGATCAGGTGATGGAACTCAGCCGCCTGAAAATTCCGCTGTTTTTCGCCTATGACGTGCTCCACGGTCAGCGCACCGTTTTCCCGATTAGCCTTGGTCTGGCCTCCTCTTTTAACCTCGACGCGGTGAATACCGTCGGGCGAGTATCGGCGTATGAAGCGGCCGATGATGGCCTGAACATGACCTGGGCGCCGATGGTCGACGTCTCCCGTGACCCGCGCTGGGGCCGCGCCTCGGAAGGATTCGGGGAAGATACCTACCTGACTACCGAGATGGGCAGGGCGATGGTGGAGTCGATGCAGGGGAAAAGCCCGGCCGATCGCTACTCGGTGATGACCAGCGTCAAGCACTTTGCGGCCTACGGCGCGGTCGAAGGCGGCAAAGAGTACAACACCGTTGATATGAGTCCGCAGCGCCTGTTCAACGACTATATGCCGCCGTACAAAGCGGGGCTGGATGCGGGCAGCGGCGCGGTCATGGTGGCCCTTAACTCGCTTAACGGCACCCCGGCGACCTCCGACGCCTGGCTGCTCAAGGACGTGCTGCGCGACCAGTGGGGCTTTAAAGGCATCACCGTCTCCGACCATGGGGCCATCAAGGAGCTGATTAAACACGGCGTGGCGTCGGACCCGGAAGACGCGGTACGCGTGGCGCTGAAGTCCGGCATCAACATGAGCATGAGCGACGAGTACTACAGCAAGTATCTGCCCGGGCTGGTGAAGTCCGGGAAGGTGACGATGGCGGAGCTGGATGACGCGACCCGCCACGTGCTGAACGTCAAATACGATATGGGCCTGTTTAACGACCCCTACAGCCACCTGGGGCCGAAAGATTCCGATCCGCAGGATACCAACGCCGAAAGCCGCCTGCATCGCAAAGAAGCGCGCGAAGTGGCGCGCGAAAGCCTGGTGCTGCTGAAAAACCGTCTCGATACGCTGCCGCTGAAAAAATCGGGCACTATCGCGGTGATCGGCGCCCTGGCCGACAGCAAGCGCGACATGATGGGCAGCTGGTCGGCGGCGGGCGTTGCCGGTCAGTCGGTGACCGTGCTGACCGGTATGCAGAACGCGCTGGGCGACAAAGGCAAGATTATCTTTGCCAAAGGCGCCAACGTGACCGACGATAAAGGCATCGTCGACTTCCTCAATCTGTATGAGAAAGCGGTGCAGGTTGACTCGCGCTCGCCGCAGGAGATGATTGACGAAGCGGTGGCGGCGGCGAAGCAGTCTGACGTGGTGGTTGCCGTGGTGGGCGAGGCGCAGGGCATGGCCCACGAAGCCTCCAGCCGCACCGACATCACCCTGCCGCCGAGCCAGCGCGCCCTGATTAGCGCGCTGAAGGCGACCGGCAAGCCGTTGGTGCTGGTGCTGATGAACGGCCGTCCGCTGGCGCTGGTGAAAGAAGATCAGCAGGCCGATGCGATCCTCGAAACCTGGTTTGCCGGTACCGAAGGCGGTAACGCGATTGCCGATGTGCTGTTCGGCGACTACAACCCGTCGGGCAAGCTGCCGATGTCCTTCCCGCGCTCGGTTGGGCAGATCCCCACCTACTACAGCCATCTCAACACCGGTCGTCCGTACAATGCGGATAAGCCGAACAAGTACACCTCGCGCTACTTTGACGAGGCCAACGGTCCGCTCTATCCGTTTGGCTACGGCCTCAGCTACACCACCTTTAGCGTTTCCGACGTGAAAATGTCGGCGCCGACCCTGCAACGTGACGGCAAAG
Source organism: Klebsiella sp. M5al (assembly GCF_002090195.1). Taxonomy (NCBI): domain Bacteria; kingdom Pseudomonadati; phylum Pseudomonadota; class Gammaproteobacteria; order Enterobacterales; family Enterobacteriaceae; genus Klebsiella; species Klebsiella sp. M5al. The sequence continues at coordinate 4,076,565 of NZ_CP020657.1, read as the reverse complement.
TGACCGCCAGCGTGCAGGTGACCAATACCGGCAAGCGCGAAGGGGCGACGGTGATTCAGCTTTATCTGCAGGACGTTACCGCTTCCATGAGCCGTCCGGTGAAAATGCTGCGCGGCTTTAAAAAGGTGACCCTTAAGCCGGGCGAGACGCAAACCGTCAGCTTCCCGATTGACGTTGAGGCGCTGAAGTTCTGGAACCAGCAGATGAAGTACGACGCCGAGCCGGGTAAATTCAACGTCTTTATCGGCGTCGATTCCGCCCGCGTGAAGCAGAGCGAGTTTGAACTGCTGTAATGGCGATTTGTCGCCCGGGTAAGGCGCCAGTCGCAGCCCGGGAACACGCTTTCCGTTATCCTAAAGGCCGATTAATCGGCCTTTTCTTTTTCCGCTCCGCCCTAAATGAACTACGCTTTTCTCTTAAGCTCCTGTTAATGGAGCGCAAATTAAAGAGGGACGCGAGGATGATAAAGGCAAGTGTTTGGTCAGGCGCGCTGGCGCTGGCGGCCCTGATTAGCCTGCCGCTGCAGGCGGCCGAGCCGGTTAAGGTCGGCTCAAAAATTGACACCGAAGGGGCGCTGCTCGGCAATATTATTTTGCAGGTGCTGGAAAGTCATGGGGTGAAAACCGTCAATAAAATCCAGCTCGGCACCACCCCGGTGGTGCGCGGGGCGATAACCGCCGGTGAGCTGGATATTTACCCGGAATATACCGGCAACGGCGCGTTCTTCTTCAAAGAGGAGAACGACCCGGCGTGGAAAAACGCGCAGCAGGGATACGAAAAAGTCAAAAAGCTGGACGCGGAAAAGAATAAGCTCATCTGGCTCACCCCGGCTCCGGCCAACAATACCTGGACTATCGCCGTCCGTCAGGATCTGGCGGAGAAAAACCACCTCGCCTCATTAAGCGACCTCGCCGGCTATCTGCAAAAGGGCGGCGACTTTAAGCTGGCCGCCTCGGCGGAGTTTATTGAACGCCCGGACGCGCTGCCGGCGTTTGAAAAAGCCTACGGCTTTACGCTCAAGCAAGATCAACTGCTGTCGCTGGCGGGCGGCGATACGGCGGTCACCATCAAAGCGGCGGCGCAGCAAACCTCCGGCGTGAATGCGGCGATGGCCTACGGTACCGATGGCCCGGTCGCCGCGCTGGGTCTGCAAACCCTGAGCGACCCGAAGGGCGTGCAGCCGATTTATGCGCCCACCCCGGTAGTGCGTGAAGCGGTGTTAAAAGCCTATCCGCAGATAGCCGACTGGCTACAGCCGGTATTTGCCAGCCTGGATGAAAAGACGCTGCAAAAGCTGAACGCCAGCATTGCGGTAGAGGGGCTGGATGCGAAGAAAGTCGCCGCCGACTATCTGCAACAAAAAGGGCTGCTGAAGTAGCGCGCGCGTGACGATTCGTTGCGGTAACCGGGTTGCGCTGCTGCTGGCATGGCTATTACTGCTGGCGATGGCGCTGCCGTTTATCAATTATGCCCCTAACCGGCTGTTATCCGGCGAGGGGCGTTGGCTATGGCAGGTCTGGCCGTGGCTGGCGGGGGGGCAGGCGGCGGTCGCGCTGCTGATAGCGCTGCTGAGCTGGCGTTCAGGGCGCCTCCCGCTGCTGCTTATCTTCCTGCTAGCGGATCTGCTGCTGCCTTTATTGCTGTGGGGGGCCGGCAGGGCGGCGGTGCAGCTGGCCCAGAGCGGTTCTCCTTTAGCCCGCACCTCGCCGGGCAGCGGTCTGTGGCTGGCGCTGGCGCTTTGCCTGCTTATCGCCAGCGATGCGGTTCGTCGCCTGACCTCCCGCGCCCTGTGGCGCTGGCTGCTAAATGCGCAAATCTGGCTGCTGCCCGCGCTGCTGCTGGGACTCGGCGCGCTCAATGACCTCTCTTTGCTGAAAGAGTATTTCAATCGCCGCGATGTTTTTGACGATGCCCTGTCTCAGCATCTGCTCCTGCTGTTCGGCACCCTGCTGCCGGGGCTGCTGATTGGGCTACCCGTTGGCGTTTGGCTCTGGCGGTATCCCCGCTGGCAATCGCCGGTTTTTGCGGTTCTCAACGTGATTCAGACCGTTCCCTCCGTCGCGTTATTTGGCCTGCTTATCGCGCCGCTGGCCGGGCTGGCGCGGGAGTTTCCCTCGCTGGCGCAGATCGGCGTTTCCGGGACCGGCATGACGCCAGCGCTGATCGCGCTAGTGCTGTATGCGCTATTGCCGCTGGTGCGCGGGGTGACGACCGGCCTGCAGCAGGTGCCGCGTGAAGCGCTGGAGAGCGCGGCGGCGATGGGGATGAGCGGCGGGCAGCGCTTTCGCCAGATACAGCTACCGCTGGCCTTGCCCGTACTGTTGCGCAGCCTGCGGGTGGTTAGCGTGCAAACCGTCGGTATGGCGGTGGTGGCGGCTCTGATCGGCGCGGGCGGTTTCGGCGCGCTGGTTTTCCAGGGGCTGCTCAGCAGCGCGCTGGATCTGGTGCTGCTGGGGGTAATCCCGACCATCGCGCTGGCGGTGGTGGTGGATGCGTTATTCGCGCTGTGGGGCGCATTACTGAAAGGAGAGGCCGGTGATTGAGTTTGACGGCGTCAACAAAGCCTTTGCCGGACAGCCTGCGGTGAAAGACCTCAATCTGCATCTGCGCGAGGGGGCATTTTCGGTGCTGATCGGCACCTCCGGTTCGGGGAAGTCGACCACGCTGAAGATGATTAATCGTCTGGTGGAGCACGATAGCGGGACGATCCGTTTCGCCGGGCAGGATATCCGCCAGCAGCCGGTGCTCGAACTGCGCCGCAAAATGGGCTACGCCATCCAGTCCATCGGCCTGTTTCCCCACTGGACGGTGGCGCAGAACATTGCCACCGTCCCGCAGCTGCTGAAGTGGTCGCGACAGAAAACCCAGGCGCGAATCGATGAACTGATGGCCTTGCTGGGGCTGGAGCCCGGCCTGCGCGAACGCTACCCGCATCAGCTTTCCGGCGGGCAGCAGCAGCGCGTCGGCGTGGCGCGCGCGCTGGCGGCCAACCCGGAAGTGCTGCTGATGGATGAGCCCTTCGGCGCGCTCGATCCGGTGACGCGCGAAGCCTTGCAGCAGGAGATGATCCGCATTCATCGCCTGCTGGGTCGCACGATAGTGCTGGTAACCCACGATATCGATGAGGCGCTGCGGCTGGCGGACCATCTGGTGTTGATGAATGGCGGCGAAGTGGTACAGCAGGGGGAGCCGCTGCAGATGCTGCTTGAGCCGAAAAATGCGTTTGTGCAGACCTTCTTTGGCCGCAGCGAACTGGGCGTGCGCCTGCTATCGCTGCGCGGCGTCGGCGATTATCTGCGCCGCGACGAGCGCCTGGCGGGGGATGCGTTAAACGTGGCGATGACCCTGCGCGAGGCGCTGTCGCAGTTCGTTGCCCATCGCCGCGAGGTGCTGCCGGTGGTCGATGAGCAGGGAGAGGCCTGCGGGACGCTGCATTTTGCCGACCTGCTGCGCGAGGAGGCCCGGCGTGAAGGCGCTGCGTGATCCGCTGCTGTGGCTCAGCGCCATGTTTATCGCGCTGCTGCTGGCGTTGCCCTACAGCGCGCCGCTGTTCAGCGCACTGTTTCCCGAGCTGCCGCGTCCGGTTTATCAGCAGGAGAGTTTTGTCTCTCTCACCCTGGCGCACTTTTGGCTGGTGGCGCTCTCCAGCCTGGCGGCGACGATCGTGGGCGTCGGGGCCGGGATTTCGGTCACCCGTCCAGGAGGACATGAGTTTCGTCCGCTGGTAGAGACCATCGCCGCAATGGGGCAGACGTTTCCGCCGGTCGCGGTGCTGGCGATTGCGGTTCCGGTGATGGGATTTGGCTGGCAGCCCGCGCTGATCGCGCTGGCGCTGTATGGCATATTACCGGTTTTGCAGGGCACGCTGGCCGGAATTGGGGCGGTACCGTCCGGGGTATTAACCATCGCTCAGGGGATGGGGATGAGCGGCTGGCAGAGACTGATGAAGGTTGAGCTGCCGCTGGCGGCGCCGGTGATGCTCGCCGGAATTCGTACCTCGACTATCGTCAATATCGGTACGGCGACCATTGCTTCAACCGTTGGCGCGAATACGCTCGGTACGCCGATTGTTATCGGCCTCAGCGGATTTAATACCGCTTATGTCATTCAGGGGGCGCTTCTGGTGGCGCTGGCGGCGATTATCGTCGACCGCGGTTTTGAACGGCTGAACCGGCGGATCAGCCGACACCGCCGCGAACAATAAATGAATAACCGGCCAGCATCACGCCGCCGATGCCGCTGATGGCCATAAATAAGAACAGGGTAATCACCGCAATTTTTGCTGGCTTCATAATAGGCTCCTGATGTTAACGCAGGGATTATACGGTGAAGCGCAGGTGTTAATAAAACATTAATTGCTTTTTAGCGACGACAATATCCCCGGCTCGCGCTGCGCTTAGCCGGGCTACGGACCCACAGCAATCTGCGATCCGGTAGCCCGGACAGGCGCCTCAGGCGCCGCCTCCGGGAGACGCGGCGGTGGCGTGATTGAGCCAGATAATCTGCCCCTGCTGCTCCCAGAGACGCATTTGGTTGACCTGGGCGCTGCAGGGCGTCTCTCCGCACCAGACCATCAACGTACTCTCGGGGAAAAGTTCCGGCCGGAGCTGGTTTAGCGAATGGGCGAGAATATCCACCCGCCAGCCCTGCTCACTGGCTATCCATCCCTCCAGCCATAGCCGGGTAATATCGCTAACGTTCCAGCCCACAACCAGCGCATGGTTGCCGGGATATTTTGCCGTGGATGACAGACTGCGGGCGATATGATTAATCAGAATACCGTCAAGGATGCCACGCAGCGCCAGCAACGTCGGCTGCGGGCTAAGCAGGCGCTGGCGCAAAGGATTAATCAGGTGCTTGACCAGAATTTGCGCAGAGTCGCTGTGGTTGCGCTCCTTAAGCCACATGCGCAGGCGATGATAGCTACCGGTTTGCAAATAGCCGAGCAGGATCTCCTGCTGAGCGCGCCAGCCGTCGGCCACCTCCTGCTCGTTATCCATCAGCAGCGTTTTCACTTTCCCGACCTGCACGCCGGAGTCAATCCAGCGCTTAATTTCGCGAATGCGGTCTATTTCATATTCGTTGAACAGGCGATGACCGCCGTCGGTACGCTGGGGTTTCAGTAATCCGTAGCGCCGCTGCCAGGCGCGTAACGTCACGGGATTGATATCGCAAAGCTGGGCAACTTCGCCGATTGTATAAAGCGCCATTTTCTCCTCCCGCTGTGTTCTCCTCCATTAACTGTAGAAGCTGTTTGCCGAAGCGGGAATTTTTGTCTGTTTTTTGTACAAAAAAGGACCGTCGAGACGCGGAGAAGTGTGATCTTAACCATGAATTATCATTTTCATGTATTGCTTCAAAGAAAGTTATAAGCAAGCAGTGTATGTTACGCGCTTTCAAATGAAGTGTGGTCTGCGGGTATGTACGAGTTCGATCTGGTGTTGCTGCTGCTTCAGCAGATGTGCGTGTTTTTGGTCATCGCGTGGCTGATGAGCAAAACGCGGCTGTTCATCCCGTTAATGCAGGTCACCGTCCGATTACCGCACAAGCTGCTATGCTACGTGACCTTTTCCATTTTCTGCATCCTCGGCACCTACTTCGGCCTGCATATCGAAGACTCGATCGCCAATACGCGGGCCATCGGCGCGGTAATGGGCGGCCTGCTGGGCGGCCCGGTAGTCGGCGGTCTGGTGGGGCTGACCGGCGGCCTTCACCGCTACTCGCTGGGCGGCATGACGGCGCTGAGCTGCATGGTGTCCACCATCGTCGAGGGTCTACTCGGCGGCCTGGTGCACAGCATTCTGGTCAAACGCGGGCGGCCGGATAAAGTCTTTAGCCCGCTTACCGCCGGCGCGATCACCTTTTTCGCCGAAATGGTGCAGATGCTGATTATTCTACTTATCGCTCGCCCGTTCGAAGATGCGCTGCATCTGGTACAGAGCATAGCCGCGCCCATGATGGTTACCAACACCGTCGGGGCGGCGCTGTTTATGCGCATCCTGCTGGATAAGCGGGCGATGTTTGAAAAATATACCTCGGCTTTCTCAGCCACGGCGCTGAAGGTTGCCGCGTCGACGGAAGGGATCCTGCGTCAGGGATTTAACGAAGAGAACAGCATGAAGGTCGCGCAGGTGCTGATCCAGGAGCTGGATATCGGCGCGGTGGCGATAACCGATCGCGATAAGCTGCTGGCGTTTACCGGGATCGGCGACGATCACCACCTTCCCGGTAAACCCATCTCTTCGCTGTATACCCAAAAGGCGATAGATTCCGGCGAAGTCGTTTACGCCGACGGCAACGAAGTGCCTTACCGCTGCTCGATTCATCCCAACTGTAAGCTGGGATCGACGCTGGTTATCCCGCTGCGCGGCGAAAATCAGCGGGTGATCGGCACCATTAAGCTCTATGAAGCGAAGAACCGCCTGTTCAGCTCGATCAACCGTACGCTGGGAGAGGGGATTGCGCAGCTGCTGTCGGCGCAGATCCTGGCCGGTCAGTATGAACGGCAAAAAGCGCTGCTGACGCAATCGGAAATCAAACTGCTGCACGCCCAGGTGAACCCGCATTTCCTGTTCAACGCGCTGAATACGCTAAAAGCGGTGATTCGCCGCGATAGCGACCAGGCCGGACAGCTGGTGCAGTATCTGTCGACCTTTTTTCGCAAAAACCTGAAGCGGCCTGCGGAAATCGTCACCCTGGCGGATGAAATTGAGCATGTGAACGCCTATCTGCAGATTGAGAAAGCGCGTTTTCAGGCCAATTTACAGATTCAGATGCTGGTGCCCGAAGCGCTGGGACAGCATCAGCTTCCGGCGTTTACCCTGCAGCCAATCGTCGAAAACGCCATTAAACACGGGACTTCGCAGCACCTCGGGGTGGGCGAGATCACCATCCGCGCCAGTCAACACGAACGCTGGCTGCAGCTGGATATTGAAGATAATGCCGGGCTGTACCAGGACAAACCCAGCGCCAGCGGGCTGGGCATGAACCTGGTCGACCGCCGGCTGCGGGCGCGCTTCGGCGCCGACTGCGGGATCACCGTAACCTGCGAACCGGAATGTTTTACCCGCGTCACGCTGAGACTGCCTGTGGAGGACAACGCATGTTAAAAGTATTAATTGTCGACGACGAGCCGCTGGCGCGTGAAAACCTGCGTATTTTGCTGGAGACCCAGCCTGATATTGAGATCGTCGGCGAATGCGGGAATGCCGTCGAAGCGATTGGCGCGGTGCACAAGCTGCGCCCGGACGTGCTGTTTCTGGATATCCAGATGCCGCGCATCAGCGGCCTGGAGATGGTCGGCATGCTCGATCCCGAGCATCGCCCCTATATCGTCTTCCTCACCGCGTTTGACGAGTACGCGGTGAAGGCCTTTGAAGAGCACGCGTTTGATTATTTACTGAAGCCGATTGAATCCGCCCGGCTGGAAAAAACGCTGGTTCGTCTGCGCCAGGAGCGCAGCCTGCAGGATATGACCGTCCTCGACGATACTCAGCAGGCGCTGAAGTACATTCCCTGCACCGGACACAGCCGGATCTGGCTGCTGCAGATGGAAGACGTGGCCTTCGTCAGCAGCCGGATGAGCGGGATTTACGTCACCGACTGCGAAGGAAAGGAGGGCTTTACCGAGCTGACCCTGCGCACCCTGGAGAGCCGCACGCCGCTGCTGCGCTGCCATCGCCAGTACCTGGTCAACATGTCCCATCTCAAGGAGATCCGCTTTGAGGAGAACGGCCAGGCGGAGCTGCTGATGCGCGCCGGGCAAACGGTACCGGTCAGCCGCCGCTATCTGAAGAGCCTGAAAGAGGCGATTGGGCTGTAAAATGGCGGAATCGTGATAGACTGAGCGGCAGAATTTTTCATCATGAAGGCAATATGATCAGTAACGATATCTTACGTAGCCTGCGCTACACCCTGAAAACCAACAACAACGGCCTGGTAAGTATTTTTGCGCTGGCGGATGCGCCGGTGAGCGCGGAACAGCTGGTTCCCTGGCTGAAAAAAGAAGACGAAGAGGGGTTTGCGCGTTGCCCGGATATTGTGCTGTCCAATTTCCTTAACGGCCTGATTTACGCGAAGCGCGGTAAAGATGAATCCGCGCCGCCGCTCGCTGTCGAGCGCCGGGTCAACAACAACATCGTGCTGAAAAAGCTGCGAATCGCCTTCTCCCTGAAGACGGATGATATTCTCGCTATCCTCACCCAGCAGAAATTCCGCGTCTCCATGCCGGAAATCACCGCCATGATGCGCGCCCCGGAGCATAAAAACTTCCGCGAATGCGGCGATCAGTTCCTGCGCTACTTCCTGCGCGGGCTGACCGAGCGCGAACACGCGAAATCCTGATATGCCTCCCCCGGCTTGCGGCGTAAACGCCTGAACCGGGCTACCCGAAGGCACGGCCCCGTAACCCGGCTTGCGTAGCGCCAGCCGGGAATTCTCCAGACCAGGCAAGGCTATTTCACTTCTTTAAAACCCTGCGATTTCAGCAATTTCTCCGACTCGCTCAGCGAAATAAACTTTTGTGAACAGTCGGAAAAGCTGGCCCCCGGCAGGTGACATAGCTCGCTGATTTTAGCCTGATTAAAGTCGATGGAGAGGTGTTCCTGCGCGACGTTCTCTTTATAGTCGACGCTGTGGGTGACGCCTTTGATTTTGCTGTAGGCCGCGCCGATGGGGTCGATGACCTTGCGCGCCTGCTCTTCGTTGCTCACGCCGAGCGATTTATAGGGGATAGTGTTATCCGCGTCCTGGCGGGTAACGACATCGTCTTTGTAGTGATAGGTGTAGGTCAGGTCAACGCCGTTGATCGTGTTGTTGAACGTTTTGACCTCATCTTTGTTGTTATCGCAGCCGACAAGCGTGGCCATCAATAGCGTTGCGCCCAGAGCGACGGTGATCCTGCGGTTAAATTTCATTATCATTCCTTGTTAATCAATCATCATCTCTAATTGTATACAGAGTTGCGCGATGGCGCTGAGCGTATCCTCGGCGGTGGCCGTTTCGCTCTCGCCCAGTTGCTGAAGCAGACGCGCAAGATGGCTAAAACCCTGGTTCGTCAACTCGCCGCCCAGCGTGGCGGCCTCGCGAAACAGGCTCTTTTGCTGATAGCGCAGGCCGTTGTGCGCTATCTGGATCAGTAGCGTCCGGGCGCGCTGCAACAGGCTCAGGGCCGGCGAGCGCGGCGGCAGTACATCGCCAACAGGCAACGGCGCGACGGGAAGCGGCTCGGCGTTCAGCGCCCAGGCGCGGGTACGGGTCATCATGACCAGCGGCTCCAGGCTAAGCTGCCCGTGATGAAAGCTGACCAACCCGGAAACCATCACCACCGGATCGTCCTCTTGTCTGAGCAGCGCCGCCATCCGCTCAACGGCATACGGCGCGCTGGCGGAGGCGGGAAGGGACAAGTACAAAACGTTGTTTTCTCCCACGCCGCTGAGGACCTGCGCATCCAACGTTTGCCGGGCGGCGTCCCATCCGACGGCGAGGCAGGCCTCCACCGGCAGAATAAACAGGTTATCAACCTGATTGAGCGGGCGCACCCAGGCCGGGGGGCGCTGGCGCAGATACTCACGCAGGGCCGCGGCGCCCGGCTGCCGCAGCGGCGCGCTGAGCAAAAGCCAGGCATCTTCGGTGAGCGGAAGGCTGCTGCTCAGGCGCTGACGGGCGCCCAGCAGCAGCTCGCCGCCGGCAGTGCGGCGCGCTGACCGGGTAATGATTTGCCCGCCCGCCAGTATGCCGGCCTGAAAGGTAAACAGGCGGCGCTGCCATAGCGGGTTTTGCGCCCGTTCAGCCAGCGGCCAGCGGTGCGACAGATGCAAAATGCTGCCGGTATCCGGATCGCTAAACCAGAGACGTAAGCCGTACTGCTGGTTATCCTGCCAGCCGCGCATGCCAAGGGAAATCAGCCGCAGATGATCGAGCTGCGCTTCACCGGCAATACCCTGACCGACGACGGTGCGCCACGGCAGGGGCGGCGTCTGGCCGGCATCGGCAAGCTGCGCCATTCGGTCGGCGCTCTCAAGACGGGCATTAAGGCCCGCGAGCTGGGCCAGCAGCTGCTCAGGCACGTAGTGGCTGGCGCGCTGCTGGCAGGCATCGACGCCTTCGCGCAGCTCGGCAAGCGCGCCGATGACCCAGCGCCAGTTGGCCGCATGCGCTGCGCGCTGCGCGCGGGTGAACGCGGCTTCGAAGCTGATTGGCGGCTGGCTGACGCCGTTTTGCCACAGCAGTTGGCTTAGCTGACGGAGGCTTTGTCGACAGGCTTCGCCCTCGGGCGTAGCAAAAGGTCCGCCGCGGGCGGCGACCCTGCGGCTGCGGGTTTGCCAGACCAGATGCGTAAAGCCCGGCTGTTGGGCTTCGGCGTCGGTAAAGGCCTGCACCGCCAGCGCGATATGCTCGCACAGGGAGCCTTCGATGCAGTCGCAGCGGGCAAAGCGGATACTGCTGCGGGAATAAAAACGCACATCGCTCATCGGCAGCTTTGCCGACGGCGTTTCGTTGGGTCGGCAGAACAATTCCACCGTCAGCCCTTTATCCGCCAGCTGCTGCGCCCGCTTGAGAATCGACTCGGGCAGGGTGGCCAGCTCCTCCTGCCACAGGCCGGGATGCCAGCGCTCGTCAGCGTTTGGCTCCCCTTCAGGAGCCGCGTGACCGGCGTTGGCGCGCTGATAGCTCAGGATCAGCATCACGCGATGGCGGCACATGCCGCTAGCGCCGCAGGTACAGCTAGACTCTTTGAGTGCCCGATCTTTTTCCAGCCGGGTACGGGTACCATCGCGAAAAACGGCGGTCAGCGTACCGGCCTCATCCTGCTCCAGCGCGGGGATATTGCCGTTATCCAGCTCTTTTTGAGCGCGTTTCACAAACCCGGCGTTGCTCAGCGCGGTGAGCGCCTGCGGCGTGAGCTCCAGTAATTCAGGGCGTAAAGGCATCATGATTGTAAATTCTCCGCCAGCCAGGAGGCGAGCTCGCCGGGCGTCATGGCGGCGATTTGCGCCCCGACGTTGACCAGCGACTGGGCCATTTCATGGTCATAACAGGGGGACGCCGCGTCGTCCAGCGCCGCCAGGCCGAGGACTTTGATGCCGCTTTGTACGCTCTGCTTGACCTGGTTAATCAACAGCGAGTTCGCTCCGCCTTCAAAAAAGTCGCTCACCAGCACAATCACGCTCTTGTGCGGTTGCTCAATCAGCTGCCGCGCATACTCTACGGCCTGGGCGATATGGGTGCCGCCGCCGAGCTGAACTTTCATCAGCAGCTCGACCGGGTCGGCGACATCCGCCGTGAGATCCACCACGCTGGTGTCGAACGCCACGAGGTGCGTGCGAATGCCGGGCAACTGCCATAAGCAGGCCGCCATGACCGCGGAATGAATCACGGAATCCACCATTGAACCGCTCTGATCGACCAGCAAAATCAGCTGCCATTTTTCGCTGTGGCGCTTCACGCGGCTGATAAACTTTGGCGATTCAATGTACAGCTTGCCGCGCTGCGGGTCCCAGTGCTGGAGGTTGGCGCGCAGGGTGCCTTTGAAATCAAAGTTGCGCGCCAGCGGGATGCGCGAAGGCCGCTGCCGGTCGCGCGCGCCGGAAAACGCCTGACGAACCTCTTTTGCCAGCCGGGCCATAATTTGCTCCACCACCTGGCGCACCAGCTGTCGGGCGGCGTTCAGCACGTCAGGATTCATCAGATGTTTGGTATGCAGCACCGCGCGCAGCAGGCTTTCGGAGGGTTGAATTCGTTCCAGCACTTCCAGATTCGTCACCACCTCGTCAATGCCGTAGCGCAGCACCGCATCGCTCTCCAGCCGCTCGATAACCGGCTGCGGAAACAGCGTATGAATGGCGTTGATCCACTCCGGCGTCGTCAGGTCGGACTCTTCCAGCCCGCCCAGCCGTTCGCCCCGCTGCAGCCGTTGCGGATCGCGGCCGTAAAGCCACTCCAGGGCCCGGTCTACCTGGCGGGCACGCTCGTCGAGACCGCCGAGGCTATTGTCGGCGGCCGGGCCCAGAATCAGCCGCCAGCGCTGGAGTTCACGGGTTGTCAAAATATCGGATAGCGGATGCATTAGCGTCCTCCCCAGTGGCGAAGCGCCGCCAGCGCCTGCTGCTCCAACAGCTGGTGATGGATTAACCGCTGCGGCGAGCAGGAAACCGGCGCCTGTAGCGCATGGGTCGGCAGCATGGTCATGTGATAGTGATCGAGCACCTGGCGGGCCAGCGCGCCGCGTTCGCGGGGCGGCAGCCAGGCCATCGCCGCGCGTAAATCCGGCAGCGCGAGAATAAACTCCTCTTCCGCCAGACGGGCGAGACGCTCGCTGAAGCCAGCGATAAAGGCGGGCTGACAGGCAAGCTGATGGCGGGCCAGCGCCAGCATGCCATGTACCGCCTCTCCCAGACGCTGCGCGGGCAGCCGCGTCAGCAGGGCCAGCGCCGTTTCAGCGGTAGCGGCGGGGTGCTCGAGACGCATCAGCGCGCCAAGCGCCGCGCCGCGGTCGAGCGGTGCGGCATCGGCTGCGTGAATTCGCCGTTCAAGCAGCGCGAGAGCGGCGCTGAGCGAAACGCCCGGTAAAACGCTGCCGCTGTGGAGATCGCGCAGGATGTGGCACAGGGTCTGCCAGCTATGCAGATGGGCGTGAAACTGCTTCTCGTCGGCGACGCCGCTGGATTCGCAGAGCCACAGCGTCCGGTCAAGCGCCGCGCTGAGCGTGATTTCCAGCACGGCGGCGTTCTGCATGCCGCCGATGTCATCCCGCTGCCAGAGGGCATACAGCACCTCCAGCGCCGGCCCCATTTCGGCAAACTGGCTCTCTTCGGCAATCAGTTGCGCCAGCTGTTCCAGCATCTGCTGGCTAAAGGTGGCGAGCCCCGCCAGCGCCGCCTGATTGAGGCTGGCGGCGAGGCTTTTGATGCCAAAGGAGGAGAGAATATTCCCTTCCAGCCGCCGTCGCGCGGCATCCGCGAGGGAGGCGCCGTAGCGGGCGGATTCAATCAGGACGGCATGCTGTTCCATGGTGCGAAACACTCCCCAGCGCTCTTCGCCATCGCCGGAAAGGGCTACCGCGCTGCCGGTTCGCTGCTGGAACCCGGGGATCTCAAGAATGGCCAGCCGGTGTAATACCTGACTTTTCGCTAATCCGTCGGGCGCAAAGCGGTTGAGGTTCAGATTCGCCGGCGGGGCAATCCCGACGCGCGCCAGCTCGCGTTCGACGTCCTGCGGCAGCGGCGGCAGCGGCGTTCCCGGCGCGAGCTTGCCGAAATCCGCCCCCGCCAGCGCATCCACGATGGTCAGCAGAATAGGATCGGTTTGCGGATGGATGGCGCCGCGATAGCTCCACGGCAGCGGGGCGTTTAGCGCTTCTTTGATTAACGAGCCCGCCAGCGCGTCAAGCCAGTCGCAGCGCAGGGGCTGGGTATGGCCGCGCATCCGGGCCAGCGCCATGGCGCGCAGATGGGCGGCTGCCAAATCGGCGGTTGAGGCCGGAAGGCGATGCTGACGCAGGCGGGCGAGCAGGGTTTTCAGCAGCTGTTCCCCGGCCTGCCGCTGACCGAGCTGCCAGCACCAGCGCTGCCAGACCGGCGCCGGCATCCCGGAAAGATAGCCCGCCAGTACGTCCAGCCGCTTTTCGCTGTACGGCGTCAGATAGCAGCCGGTGACGGCATCGGGCGTCGGCGGAGGCGGTAATGCCGGCTCCTGCTCCTGCGCCGGGCAGTTCCGCCACAGGGTAGCCAGCGCCGGAGCGTGCCAGCCGCCGCAGACCACCACCACCGGGCCGTTATTTTGCCGCATCGCCCATGCCAGCCAGCGGGCCATATAAGCTTCCCGTCGCCGGCTGTTTTCGCCACCGCCGCTGTCGCCGCGTAGCTGGACAAACCAGGTCTCCAGCGCCTGTTTCAGCCCGGCGCGCTGGTTTTCATCTTCGAACAGATGGTCCCACAGCGCGTCGGTATTCTCCATGCCGCTGACCTCGAGCAGGCGCTGATGGTCATCGGCGCGGCGGGCGTCAGAGGGATCGCTGTCGTTGTCGTCCTGCGCCCAGACGGGTAAATCGATAAAGCGGATATGCGCCCCCGTTGCCCGCGCGGCCAGCAGCGCCTGCCACTCCGGCGAGAATTCGGCGAACGGCGTCCAGGCGCTGCGTCCTGCCGCGCCGCCATGCTGCTGCTGGCAGTAGCTGTAGACGGCGATGGGCTGTTGGTGGGGTAAAAAAAGCTCGTCCAGGCGATGGTTAAAATCCGCCGGACCTTCAATCAGAACGTAGCGCGGGCACACGCGTTCTATTCGTTCTTTCACCAGCCTGGCGCAGGCCGGGCTGTGGTGACGAACGCCGATGATTAACGGCTGTTCTGGCATGCGTGTTCCCTCACGGCAGGCGGTGGCGGGCCTGATAATAGGCCTGCCAGTGGGCTTCTTTATGCGTGCCGACGCGTTGTTCAAAATAGCGGCGCAGGCGGGCGCGGTCATCTTCATTGTCTTTCACGATGGTACCGGCGATGCAGTCTACCAGGTCGGCGGGTTCGCCGGCGCGACCGGCGAGGAACCATGCCCGCACGCCGACGGCGTGGGCGACGTTGACCGCTTCGGCGGTGGACATCACCGCGCTGAGGGTATCCATCGCGGTTTTCTTACCCCCGTCGGCGCGCAGATCGCGGAAGGTCTGGATCAGCAGTTCCAGTACGACATCGGGGACTTTATGCGGGATGCCGCTATGCTCCAGCAGGCGGGCCGACGCGTTAGCCACCAGTTCCAGCTCCTGCTGAAAATCCATAATCGGAAAGACGGTTTCGAAGTCGAAGCGGCGTTTTAGCGCCGCGCTCATTTCGTTAACCCCGCGATCGCGGGTATTGGCGGTGGCAATAATATTAAATCCGGCGCGGGCATAGAGCTGGCTATCGTCGCCGGTTAGCTCCGGGATCGCCATGACGCGGTCGGATAGCATCCCCAGCAGGCAGTCCTGAACCTCCAGCGGCGTACGGGTAATCTCTTCAAAGCGGACGATTTTACCGTCACGCATGCCCTGATACAGCGGGGCGGGCACCAGCGCCTGCGTCGACGGGCCCTGGTTTATCAGCAGCGCATAGTTCCAGGCATATTTGATTTGATCTTCGGTAATCGCCGCGCCGCCCTGAATGGTGAGCCCGGCGTCGCCGCAGATGGCGGTGGCCAGCAGCTCCGAGAGCAGCGATTTAGCCGTGCCCGGCTCGCCGACCAGCATCAGGCCGCGCCCGGTCGCCAGCGTGACCAGCATCCGCTCGACGGCGGCCGGACTCATGACCACCTTGCGGCTGATGTCGCGAGCGCTATCGCCAAGGATAAACGCGCGCGCCGCAGGCAGGCTTAGCTGCCAGCCGGGCGGGCAGGGGAAACAGTCGTTCTGCTGCAGCCGGGCGAGCTCATCGGCGTAAAGTATGGCGGCAGGGGGGCGCTGAAGATGTGGTTCCTGTTGTATCATCGTTTCTTCCTTAAAGAGACCGCGGTAATGGGAGCGTTTTTATCCTATGTGCAGCGAATAGCGTAAACGCGCTTTGCTTATCCACGGAAAATGACCTCAATCGTGCTTAGCGCCTCGCTGAGATCCTGTGGATCGAGCTGTGAGAACGCAGCGGGCCGTTCGCCATCATAGAGTCTGATGGCGGCAAACCGCTGAGGAGCCTTCGCATCCATGTTGTAGTGCACGAACCCTGGCGTGATTTCCAGAATCAGTCGATGCCGCCCGACATCGTAGCAGAAACGGTTTTCAGCGCCCTGCCACCAGCCGCGACTGCGGATGCCCAATAATTGCCCGCAGGTTGTTGATTTTCCCTGCCAGCGCGTAAGCTCGCTGCGGGCGGTTTCTTCCGCCAGCAGCTGCACCGTCTGGCGCGTTAGCTGGCGGAACGGTGGCAATAGCTGATAATCGGCAAAAATTTGGCTAAATGCTGCCCGCGTCGCGTCATCCATTTCCAGCGGATGAGCAAGGCCGAACAGCGCCTCTTCCGGTAGAGCGATAGGGTCATCCTGGCCATCGCAGAATTCCTCTTCCGCGGCGACGCGAAAGGCGTTGAGCAGGCGACGGGGTTCACTGGCGGCGTAGATTCCCCATACCAGGCGCCGGGTAAGATTGTTGGTCAGCGGATGATCGACAAACAGCGATTGAAACTCCGTTCGCGTCCAGCGCCGTGCCAGCCGCAGGGCGTTTTCCAGATGCGGCAGCAGGCGTTTGGCCACCTGGGCTGCGTCTTTTTTCAGGCCTTTCAGCCTGGCCAGCGCTTCCGCGGCTTTTACCTGGTCATCTTCGGCGCGCAGGCGCGGCAGGCTCTTTTGCCGCGCTCCCTGCTGGTCGTAAATCACCGGCAGCAGATTTTCATCAAAACGGACATAAAAGCCGCGGGAACCAAAATCAAAAGCCAGCGTTTGGGGATCGTCCAGCCCCAGCGTAGGCGTTAGCCGATCCTGCAGCTGCTCTTCGCTGAGATCGCGGGCTTCGGCGACCTCTTTAAGAGACTGCCTGGCGCTTTCGCGCAGCGGGCGGGATTTGGCGCCCTGCGCGATGTGGTGCAGCTGCAGCAGCGCCATATCGCTGCCGATGCGGGTGAGAAGATGCAGCCCGCTGGCGGCGCGGGCGGATTTCCCTTCCTGCGGCCAGGCCAGGATAAGCTGGGTTAAATCACGCACTGTCGCTTCATCGCCAAAAATCCCCAGCGCCTGAAACGCCCAGTTATCTTTGGCTGGGGCTCCGGCAGTCTGCCATGCGTTAAATAAATCCCAGACGAAAGCGGCCAGCGATTGGGGCTGGCAGGCGGCTTTGGCTAAATCCAGCCCGCCGTAATGATGGCCGCCCTGGGCGAAGCGCAGCATTTCGCCGAAGATCTCCAGCGCATCGTCAGTCAACGGCTGGTCGGTGCCGATAAGCCGCGGCCTGCGCCAGAGCGTCGGTTGCCAGAAGTCAGGCACTTTTGGAATGCGGACAGGGTAGTTGTCCAGCGGATCCTGCGTCAGCAGCTGTTCCAGCTTCGTCCACAGTGCCGGTTCGTTCCAGCGTTGTGCTACCGCTTTCAGCCGTTCATGGTGGCCTTCCTGGTACAGCAGACGCAGCGCGTTAATAGCCGCCTCGCGGCTATCGCCCGCTTTATCGAACGCCAGTGGGATTAACGCGGCGGCTGCGTGCTCCGGCCACTGCAGGAGCCACTGACGAGCCAGTTGGCTGTGCGCCTGCAAGCGTCGCCAGACGCGGGCCATCGGTAGCGCCAGCTCCGTTGCGCCGAGATGCGTCAGCAGGGGGAAGATCTCCTTTGGCCGATGCTGCAGCGCCAGCAGCAGGCCGGGTAGGGCATCGGTCCCGAGAATGCTCAGCGCATATTCGGCGCCGACAAATCTAAAGTTAGCGGCATTGATGCCCTGCCAGGCCACCAGCGCCCGCTCGCGAGGCAGCTGCATAAGCAGATAAAGATTCCAGCAGTCGTTGGGGTTGTAGGCCTTTACCAGGTAATCCCCCCATGCCTCCAGTAGCGTAGCGATATCGAAGTTTTGCAGTGCGTGGCAGGCGTTGCCCCACCAGACATAGCGATGAAAATATTTCTCCGTATCGAAATGGTCCCGCTTGCCGCATAACGTGTACTGGTGGAACAGGTATTCAATACTCTGAAAGCCCAGCTCCTGCATGACGATGGTGCAACCTATGCTGGCGAGACGTTCATCGAGCGGAAGGTTATTAAAGAAACAGGCGGGTTTGCTGGCAGCCAGCGCTTCCCGCTCTCCTGGCTGCCAGTGCTCCTGAGGCGCAACGGTCAGCGACGTTAGCGCAAAACGCGGGGGCGCGACTTTTTTCTTTTTGCCGCGCCACGGCGGCGAGCGCAGGATCTCCGGCAGGCAGGAGCGATCGGCTGCCAGCGTAACGTCTGAAGGCATCGATGGTCGGCTGGCCGCCAGAAGTTCCTGTGCCTTCGTGCTTAGCCAGGGAGTAACCTGCTCAGCCAGCTGAGGATGCGTATTGAGCAGCGTCCGCAGCAGCATTCTCCAGCTTTCTTCACGCTTTTTCTGCTGCTGCGGACGCTTTTTCTCTGCGATCTCAGGATAGCCCGGACGAGCGGGCGGTTCCGGCAGCGCCAGCAATTCCGCTACAGCGGCCAGAGCTGCATGGGGATATTTTTTGGCGAATGTTGACACGCGCTGCTGGCTGGGTTTGTTTTTATCCGCCACCAGCAGCAGCAGCCGGATAGCCTGCGGATGGTTAATTTGCGCCAGCAGGCTGCCGCAGTCATCCCGGTGCGCATATATCGCCAGCCTGGGGATCGCCGCCAGCCCCTGCTCGCGCAGCAGGGCCGCGCAGGCGGAGTAACCGTAGCGGTTTTCGTCGCACATCTCGCTGGCCTGACAATCGGTAAAGACATCAAGCCAGCAGGATTGCTCCAGTACTGCCAGCTTAGCAGGATCGGTCGCTACCGCTTTCAACCACTCGCTTGATGAACGGCTGGCGTATTTATCAGCGTCGAGCAGGCTATTCGCAACGTCCGGTCGTTCCGGCAACAGCAGGGCAATAAACGGTTTACGATTAAGCTCGATATCAGGGAGCGCGCGGATAAGTTTGTCAGCGCAGCGTAGCCAGATCGCCTCTTCAGCCAGCGAAAGGTGTTTTCGCAGACGCAGATCGAATTCGTGGTAAGTATCGCAGCGAAAACCGTACTGGTACGCTTTTTTCGGATGAGAAAAAACGATGCTGGGTGGCTGAAGATTGCTGTGGGTCACGGTGATAAATTGCCGTTCAATCACCACTTCGGTGGCATATTCCACGCCCCTTAGCTGGACGATTTCATCGAGTAGCTCGGGACTGTCATCTTCTGCCAGCCGGGTAAGCGCCGCCAGCGCGCGGGGGGGCATTGCCGGTTTGGCTTCGCCCACATAGCCGACCGCCTGCGCAATAGCCTGCCGCCATTCGGCAGTGCATGTTTCATAGTCCCACGTAAGGGCCTGAATATGCTGATAGCGCGAGGGAATATCGTTCGCCAGTCGTTGCAGGCGTCCCTCTTCGATCGGCGGTACCGGGTCGCCAGGCCAGCGGCGATGGCTTAACGGTTGTTTGCCCTTTTTAAAGGATAGCTCCAGCTGCGCGTCATCCGCCAGCCATGGCGGGAGTGCTGTGTTGTGCATAAACGTTCCTTGTGTTACTCAAACAGCCCGTCGATATCGTTAATCAATTCGCTGAGGGTGACGTTATCCAGCACCGAAAACGTGGCCTGCTGTTTGCCGTTGCCGCCCCAGCCGTACTGGTGCGCATTTTCGGCACACAGCCATATTTTGCTCAGCAGCTGCTCGGCGCTGAGTTCATCCGGCAGCAACCCGACGGCAAAGCCTTCGTCGATTTCCATCACCAGCGTCCACTGGCCCAGCGGTTTAAGCATCCAGCCAATCCAGCCTGCATCCTGCGGTTCGCCGCGCAGCCAGCCTTTATTCGCCAGCCCTATTACCCGCCCGCTCGGGCATTTGCGCCCGGCCCAGCGGGTCAGCTCGGTGGCCGCCAGTTCGGCGGTCGTCAGGGTGTAGCAGCTGCGGTCAAGCTGGCGGAACGGCGGCAGCAGCTCATAATCGGCGAACAGCTGACCGAAGGCGGCGGCGTCTTCCGCGGGCATTTCCAGCAGATGCGGAAGACCGATTTGGACCGCGCCTTGCGGCAGGGTGAACAGATCGTCATCGGCGTTACCGTAGCTGTTGTCTTCCGCCACGCGGAAGCAGGCCAGCAGCCTGTTTTCGGCGTCGTAGACTCCCCATACCAGGCGGCGGGTGAGGTGGCAGACCAGGGGATGATTAACCAGAAACTGCCGGAAGTTTTCCGCCGTCCAGCGGCGACGCTGGCACATGGCGGACTCCATGCGCGCGATTTGCTGGGCGGCAATCGTGCGGGCGTCTTTTTTCAGGGCTTTGTAGCGATTAACGGCCTCGGTAGCCAGCGCCTTATCATCGCTTTTATTCGGCTTCGGCAGGTCCTTAAGGCGGCTGCCGTTTTCATCGCGCACGTACGGCCTGAGGGCTTCACCAAAGCTAATGATAAAGCGCCGCGGGCCGAAATCGAGGGTCAAGGTTCCGTCGGCGTTGAGTCCCAGATCCGGCGCGAGGCGGTCCTCCAGCTCTTCCACGGTCAGCGCGCGGCTTGCGGCGATATGGCCGATTTTCTCTCTGGCGCGCTCCTGCAGGGCTTTGAACTTGAGTTTCCCGGCGATGCCGTTCAGCTGCATCAGGGCGATATCGGTGCCGATGGCGGCGAGAATATCCAGCCCGACGGTAGCGCGTTTATGTTGGGATTCTCCCGGCCAGGCGCGGATCAGCGGGGTGAGCGCGCGGGCGGTATCGTCGTTACCGAAGATGCCGAGCGCGGTAAAGGCCCAGCTCTCTTTCGACGGCGCGCCGGCGGTTTGCCAGGCGCTGAACAGATCCCAGGCGAAGGCGGCGAGTGATGCCACGGTACAGAGATCTTTTACCTGCTGCAGGCCGGGGTAAATACCTTCCTCTGACGGGAAGCGCAGCATTTCGCCGAGCGTTTTTAATGCGTCGTCCGGCAAGGCAAGGCCATTTTCCCGCAGCAGCGGTCGCGCCCACAGCGCGGGCTGATAAAACGCGGGCAGCGGCGGAATTTTCGTCGGATGGTTATCCAGCGGATCGAGCGCCAGTAGCGCGCCGACCGCCGCCATCACCTCCGGCCGATCGTAGCGGCGGGCAACCTGTTCAAGCAGCGGCTGATGACCGTTATCCATCAGCATGCGTATGGCCAGGCGCGCACTGTCCTGCGCTTCGCCCGCTTTGCCGAGAGCGGCGGGCAGCAGGCCGGCAATGGCGTGCTCCGGATAGGCCAGCAGCCACTCGCGCGCCTCTTCGCGCAGCGTTTTCAGCTTGTGAAAGGCGCGGGCGACGATGGGGGCCAGTTCGCTGGCGGCAAACCAGATAGCGACCGGTAAATTCTCCTGCGGATAGCGGGACAGGGCGTGAATAAAACCCGGTAGCCCGGCAAGACGCAGATAGGCCATCACATATTCCCCGCCGGTATGGGGCTCTTTACTCAGCGAGCTCCAGGCATCGGCTGCCCGGCCGGCGGGCAGCGCGGTGAGCATATAAAGATTCCACTCCCCCGGATAAGGGGCGTGGTAAGCGTGGAATTCGGCGATCAGCGCGGGATAATTCTGCCGCCGCCAGGCATCTGCTGCGGCGTCGGAGGCGTGTTCATAGCGATTGTTTTGACGGCTCCAGACCCTGAAACCCAGGCGCGTAAGGTACGCTTTCTCACTCTCCTGTTGGCTCATCTCCACCTGCTGCGCGTACCAGTTCCGCTGGGCGAGAAGCGCGTTGGCCGCCTCTTCCGTCAGCATACAGGCCGGTTCTAAAGCCAGCGGCGTTAAGCTTAGCTGAGGGATCGGTGATTTTTTCTTTTTCGCCGTCCACGGGGGCGAAACCAGCACCGGCGGCAGAATATCGGCCCCGGCGCAGTCGACCCGCTGGCTTAACTGCCGTTGGCAGGCTGCCAGCAGCGTTGCGGCCTGCGACGAGAGCCACGGCGAAATTTGCGCCGCCAGCTCCGGCTGCGCGCTCAGCAGGGTCATCAGCATAATGCGCCAGCGCTTCTCTTCTTTCTGCGCCAGCAGTTCGGCCAGCGCCGCCAGCGCCGCGTGCGGGAAGCGGGCGCTGGCGCGGGCCATCCGCTCGTGGCAGCGTTTGCCTTGTTCGCTCACCCGGATCAGCTGCATCAGCGCCTGGGGATGGTTCACGCCGCTTACCCGCTCTCCGCACAGGTCATCGTGAACGTAGGGCGCAAAGCGGGCGATACCGGCGACGCCCTGTTCGCGCATCACCGTCGCGTTCCAGACGCTGCCGTGGTAATAATCGTTAAACAGATTTTCCGTCTGGTAAGGCTCCAGCGCTTTGACCACCTGCGGGTCGCGGGCGACGACCTTCAGCCATTCCGCCGTCTTCACATTTTTGTGCGCCAGTACCCGACGGGCGATATCGTTCACGATATCCTGGCGTTCCGGCAGCAAGAGCGCCACCAGCGGCTGTTGCCCGATGGGCATATCCGGCAACGCGGCGATCAGTTTATCCACGCAGCGCCGCCAGAGCGCCTCATCCGCATGAGCCAGATGGGCGCGCAGGCGCACGTCGAGCAGCGCCGGCCCGCGCGCGCGGGTGGGCTCGGCGCGGAAAGTCACCTGAAGGGTTTGATAATTATAATCAAACTCAATGTGCTGCAGGGCGATAAACATCTCGATGGCATATTCCAGACCGTAAACGTAAACAATCTCGTCCATCAGACCGGCATTATCAGCGCTGCGCCAGCCGCGGCGCGTGGCTACCGCCACCTGAACCGCCAGCGCCGCGGGTGAAAGCGGGCCATCGGTCAGGGCCTGGTTGATGATTTGCTGCCAGTACGCGGAGCAGTCGGCAGAGTTAAAGGTGACGATATTCCCTGATTGTTTGTGGATCTCGTTGCCGAGGTCCATCAGTTTGCTATTTTCAGGCGCGGCGATCGGTTTACCGGGAAAGAGGCGAGAAGGGAGCACCTCTTCAAGCAGCTCATCCGATAAAAGCAGTTCGCCATCGTCCGCCAGCCACGGACGGGTGATGTCTGAGGGCGTTGAGGCGTATTCGGGCTGTGGGGCGGCTGGTGGCGATGCGGGTAAGGCAGGCTGCTCGGTGCGAGTAACTTCAACGTAGCCTTTGCGGGTTTTTTCGTTAATCAATTTGACTTCAGCCTTGCTGGCCGCCGCGTCGGCAAAGGTTTTGATCTGGCTCTGCCCGTGTGTGCCAACCTTGCCCCAGCGTAGATGCAGCTCGTGGCCCTGCTGCTCAATCGCCCAGAATTTATGTGATTTTTCGTCCTGATAAATAAAGGTTTTCATCAACGTCCCTGTGTTTTTATCCAGCCTGGCGTTGATGCTAACAGCTATTGACAGGAACACCGAGGGTGGGGGTAGCAAGAATACAATTTTCAGAATTTATAAAATAAAAAAAGCGCTGCCGGAGCAGCGCTTTATGCGTCATTACTTGACCTGCTGGCCCGGCTGGGCGCCGCTGTCCGGGCTGAGCAGGAAGATATCTTTCCCGCCAGGACCCGCGGCCATCACCATGCCTTCAGAAACGCCGAAGCGCATTTTGCGCGGCGCCAGGTTGGCGACCATCACCGTCAGGCGGCCAATCAGCACCTGCGGGTCCGGGTAGGCGGAACGGATGCCGGAGAAGACGTTGCGCTTCTCGCCGCCGAGATCCAGCGTCAGGCGCAGCAGCTTGTCGGAACCGTCCACGAACTCGGCGTTTTCAATCAGCGCGATGCGCATATCGACTTTGGCGAAATCGTCAAAAGTAATGGTTTCCTGAATCGGATCGTCCGCCAGCGGGCCGGTGACCGGCGCTGACAGCGCTTTGACTTCTTCTTTCGACGCTTCGACCAGCGCGTCAACCTGCTTCATCTCAATGCGGTTGTAGAGCGCTTTGAAAGCGTTAACCTTGTGACCGAGCAGCGGCTGCTGGATAGCATCCCAGCTCAGTTCGCCGTTGAGGAACGCTTCGGCGCGGGCGGCCAGCTGCGGCAGGACCGGCTTCAGCCAGGTCATCAGCACGCGGAACATATTCAGGCCCATGGTGCAGATGGCCTGCAGGTCGGCGTCGCGCCCTTCCTGTTTAGCCACCACCCACGGCGCCTGCTCGTCAACGTAGCGGTTCGCCACGTCGGCCAGCGCCATGATTTCGCGGATAGCTTTACCGAACTCCCGGCTGTCCCACGCTTCGCCAATGCTTGTTGCCGCATCGGTAAAGGTTTTATACAGCTGAGGATCGGCCAGTTCGGCGGACAGCATGCCGTCGAAACGCTTGTTGATGAAACCGGCGTTGCGCGAGGCGAGGTTAACCACCTTGTTGACGATATCGGCGTTAACGCGCTGCACGAAGTCTTCCAGGTTCAGGTCGATGTCATCGATACGCGACGAGAGCTTGGCGGTGTAGTAGTAGCGCAGGCTGTCTGCGTCAAAATGATTCAGCCAGGTGCTGGCCTTAATAAAGGTGCCGCGCGACTTGGACATCTTGGCGCCGTTGACCGTCACGTAGCCGTGAACGAACAGGTTGGTCGGTTTGCGGAAGCTGCTGCCTTCCAGCATCGCCGGCCAGAACAGGCTGTGGAAGTAGACGATATCTTTACCGATAAAGTGATACAGCTCGGCGGTGGAGTCTTTCTTCCAGTATTCGTCGAAGCTGGTGGTATCGCCGCGCTTGTCGCACAGGTTCTTGAAGGAGCCCATGTAGCCGATCGGCGCGTCCAGCCAGACGTAGAAGTATTTGCCCGGCGCGTTCGGGATTTCGAAGCCGAAGTACGGCGCATCGCGGGAGATATCCCACTGCTGCAGTCCGGACTCGAACCACTCCTGCATTTTATTCGCCACCTGCTCCTGCAGCGCGCCGCTGCGGGTCCACGCCTGCAGCATTTCGCTGAACGACGGCAGGTCGAAGAAGAAGTGCTCGGACTCGCGCATCACTGGCGTCGCGCCGGAGACGACCGATTTCGGCTCGATAAGCTCGGTCGGGCTGTAGGTCGCGCCGCACACTTCGCAGTTATCGCCGTACTGATCCGGTGATTTGCACTTCGGACAGGTGCCTTTTACAAAACGGTCCGGCAGGAACATGCCTTTTTCCGGATCGTAGAGCTGAGAGATGGTGCGGTTTTTGATAAAACCGTTCTCTTTCAGACGCGTATAGATAAGCTCCGACAGCTCGCGGTTCTCGTCGCTGTGCGTGGAGTGATAGTTGTCATAGCTGATGTCGAAGCCAGCAAAATCGGTCTGATGCTCCTGACTCATTTCGCCAATCATCTGTTCCGGGGTGATACCGAGCTGCTGCGCTTTCAGCATGATCGGGGTGCCGTGGGCGTCGTCGGCGCAGATGAAGTTGACCTCGTGGCCGCGCATTCGCTGGTAACGGACCCAGACATCAGCCTGGATGTGCTCCAGCATGTGGCCGAGGTGGATTGAGCCGTTTGCGTACGGCAGCGCGCACGTTACCAGAATTTTCTTCGCGACTTGAGTCATAGTGGGCATTACATCTTCTATTGTAAAAAGGGGTTTCGATGTTACCGCAAAGGCAATAATTTGGTAAGCCCAAAGCTTATTGTGGGGGAATTATTCCCTTTAAGGTAAACTTAACGCACAAGATTCAACTCACAATAACAAAGGAGTCGGGATGAGTTCGCAATCCCAGGCCAAATCCCCCGAGCGTCTGCGCGCGATGGTCGCCGGGACCCTGGCTAATTTCCAGCACCCAACCCTGAAACATAACCTCACTACGCTGAAGGCGCTGCATCACGTCGCCTGGCTGGACGAGACCGTGCACATTGAAATTCAGATGCCGTTCGTCTGGCATAGCGCGTTTGAGGTGCTCAAGGAGCAGTGCAGCGCCGAGCTGCTGCGCATTACCGGCGCTAAAGCTATTGACTGGAAGCTGACGCACAGCATCGCCACGCTGCAGCGGGTAAAAAATCAGCCCGGCATCAACGGCGTGAAAAACATCATCGCCATCAGCTCCGGCAAGGGCGGGGTGGGTAAATCGTCTACCGCGGTCAACCTCGCGCTGGCGCTGGCGGCGGAAGGGGCGAAAGTCGGCATTCTGGATGCCGATATTTACGGCCCGTCGATTCCGACCATGCTCGGCGCGGAAGATCAGCGTCCCACTTCGCCGGACGGCACCCATATGGCGCCGATTATGAAATTTGGTCTCGCCACCAACTCCATCGGCTATCTGGTCACCGACGACAACGCCATGGTCTGGCGCGGCCCGATGGCCAGCAAAGCGTTAATGCAGATGCTGCAGGAAACCCTGTGGCCGGATCTCGATTACCTGGTGCTGGATATGCCGCCGGGCACCGGTGATATTCAGCTGACGCTGGCGCAAAACATTCCGGTCACCGGCGCGGTGGTGGTGACTACGCCGCAGGATATCGCCCTGATCGACGCCAAAAAAGGTATCGTGATGTTTGAGAAAGTCGAAGTGCCGGTGCTGGGGATTGTGGAAAACATGAGCATGCATATTTGCAGCAACTGCGGACACCACGAGCCTATCTTCGGTACCGGCGGCGCGCAAAAGCTGGCCGAGAAATACCATACCCAGCTGCTGGGCCAGCTGCCGCTGCATATCACCCTGCGCGAAGACCTCGACAAGGGAACGCCGACGGTGGTGGCGCGCCCGGAAAGCGAGTTTACCGAAACCTACCGCCAGCTGGCAGACCGCGTCGCGGCGCAGTTGTACTGGCAGGGCGAAGTTATCCCCGGTGAAATAGCTTTCCGCGCGGTCTGATTTTCCCTCTCTTCTGAACCGTACGGCACGTTGCGCCGTACGGTTTGTTATCGTATCCGCCCCGTTTTCTCTTTCCAAAATAATCACCGCGTGAATGATATAAGCGTTAAATATTACTTGTTTTTATTCACATTTAGCGATGTTGAGATTTGTCAATAAAACATATTGTTAACATTGTTTTCCTCTGGCGGTTGTGCGAGCTTGATTAGCATAGAAGTGAAGTATTTTAATTCGCCGTGACGATGTTTAATTTTGGCTGTGTGATTTGGCGAAACGTGGAAGTTATCAGTACTACGTCAATAAAAACGATGGAAGGAAAGTATAGCCGTAATACATTTCCGGAGTGCATGATGAACAATATTGCTCTAATCGTTAAGTTACGAGAACTGCTGGTTATTTCTATGCATACGCGCACGCTGCCGGAGAAAGCCGCAGACGCGTTACGCTATTGCCAGGAGCATCTCCCGATGGCTGAAATTCCGATTGGTGCTTATGGTGAATACAGTGATATTTTTGAACAGCTTGTTTTTTTATCGGATGAAAAGAGTCGTACTGCCCCGGATGATTTATTGCGTAGCGGCGGCGATTTGATATTAAGTATTTTAATGCTCTATGAGCACGTGGCTTCCGGTATTGCCGTCGAGGAATTTATGCATAAACAAAACCGCTTTAACGGATAGCGTTATCGCATCGAAAAACAAAACGCCAGCGGCAGGGATAGCGCGCTGGCGTTCGGCTTTTAGCGATGGTAGAAAATCTCGCCATCATAGATTTTGAGGATTTTTCCCTCGGTTTCGGTAATCAGAACGTAGCTTCCGCCCATATAGGTCCAGCGGGTCCCGGCATCCGGGGCAGGCAAATTGCGCTGCTGCCACTGCTTGATGTTGTATTCTGGCGTGAGGTACAGCGGCGGTACGGTGTCGCCGATGTGGAATTGTTTGAAGTCTGCGGTCACCCCATCCAGCTCATATTTCTGTATACCTTCGCCGGACGCCGCCCACGCTCCGCTGGAGCAGGCCAACAGTACGCCCAGAAGCATCATTTTTGTTTTACGCATAATTTCCCCATTATTATCCTGGACACAAAATCGCAGCCTCGTATGATTCCTGATAGGTCAAGGAAATGGCAAGCATTGGTTTGGTTAAAAGTGTAAGCAAACGGTGATACGGCGACGTTTTTCATCGGGGCGCGTCTGTTTTGAGAATAATCCGGGGTGGGGAGTGGGTATGTTCAGGCTGGAAGATCTGGCATTGTTTGTCCGCGCAGCGGCGTTAAGCAGCTTCAGCGATGCGGCGCGGGAGGCCGGGCTGCAGCCCTCGCAGGTCAGCGCGGCGATAAAGCGTCTTGAAACGACGCTGAATATCCGTCTTTTCGCTCGTTCGACGCGAAGCTTACGCCTGACGCCGGAGGGCGAAACCTGGCTGCCTTATGCCACGCAGATGATCGATACGCTGCACGCCGGGCTGCAAAAAATCCACACGCCGGATGACGAAGTCCGCGGAACGTTACAAATCGCCGTGCCGTCTGACCTTGGGCGCAATTTGCTTCTGCGCGTGTTTCGCGATTTTCGCCAGCGGCATCCTGCGCTGCGCCTGCGGATACTGTTTTCCGATCATCGGACCGACGTGTTTAAAGACCCGGTGGACGTCGCGTTTCGCTACGGCGATAACGACGATGCCTCGTTTATTTCTCTGCCCGTTGCGCCGGATAATCGCCGGGTGCTGGTAGCCTCGCCCGGCTGGATAGCCGAAAACGGCGAACCGCAGACGCTGGAAGATTTGGCCCGACACAACGCGCTGACCTACGTGCTGCGCGGCAGAGCGTTCGACCGCTGGCCGTTGAGCCTGGAGGGGAAAGTCCATCACGTGCAGGTTTCCGGCACTATCGTGAGCGATGACGCCGAGGTGATACGCCGCCTGGCGGTTGCCGGGGAGGGCATCGCCTTCAAGTCTGAACTCGACGTCGGCGATGATATCCGCGAAGGGCGGCTGCGGGTGCTGTTGCCGCACTATCAAGGAGACGTGGTGCCGCTGAATATGATTTGCCCGCACCGTAAACAGCTTTCTCCCGCGGTACGGCTGCTGTATGACGCAGTGAAAGAAGCGTGCGAAGCGGTTAATTCCCGCGCGCCCTCTGCGGGCCGGTAGCACCGCCTGCGGGAACGGTGTCGGGGTGATAAATCGGCGTGGCTTTTTCCCGGTGGCGCTGCGCTGACCGGGCTACGGGTTCACAGCTGTCTGCGGGCCGGGAGCCCGGATAAGGCGCGCCAGCGCCGCCTCCGGGAACACGATTGGCACTAACCTTAATGCTTCACCAGCGTGGCAAAGTAGTACACCAGCGGAATTGCCAGGATCCACAGGCCAATCGGGATTTCTCGCCACTTCCCGGCGATGGTTTTGATCACCACATAAAACAGCAGCCCGCCGGCAATTCCGGTGCCGAAGCTATTGGCAATCAGCGTAATCATCACCATCATCAGCACCGGCAGGCCGTCGGTGAAGTTTGCCAGATCCACTTTGCGCAGGCCGCTGAACATATTCAGGCCGATCAGGATCAGCGCCGGCGCGGTCGCCTCTTTCGGAATCATCAGCGCCACCGGAGTAAACAGCAGCATCAGCAGGAACATCACCGCCGCCGATAGCGCGGTTAACCCGGTTTTGCCGCCGGCTTCCGCGGCCGCCGAGGATTCAATCAGCGCGGTCGCCGCCGGAATGCCCAGCCAGGGGCCAACGGCCGCGGCGATCGAGTCAACCATAAACGGGCGATTGATATGCGGCATATTGCCTTCTTCATCCAGCAGACCCGCTTCGCCGCCCACAGCCAGGGTAGTGCCCATGGTGGAAAAGAACTCTGAAGCGAAGAACACAAACAGGAACGGCAGGAAGGCGATATTCAGCGCGCCCAGCATATCGATTTGCCCCAGCACCGGCGTCAGCGAATGCGGCATATCGATAAAGCTGCCCGGCAGCCTGGTAACGCCCATCGGAATCCCGACCAGGGTGGCAAAGAGAATCGCCCACAGAATCGACCCAGGAATTTTTCTCGCCTGCAGGGCGATGGCCAGAAACAGCCCGCAGAGCGCCACCAGCGCCCCCGGCGAGAGAAAATCGCCGAGCATCAGGGCGTTGGTTTTGGCGTTGGCCAGCACCAGCCCGGCGTTACGGAAGCCCAGCACCGCGACGAACAGCCCGATGGACGCCGTCAGGCCGAGCTTGATCGACTGCGGCACCGAACGGGTCACCACTTCACGCAGGCCGAACTTCGTTAGCAGGAAAAACAGAATCCCCGACCAGCAGGCGATACCGAGACCGACCTGCCAGCCAATGCCTTCGCTGCCCGCCAGCGTGACGCCGACCAGCACCGAGCCGCCGATGCCCGGCCCGACGATAAACGGCAGGTTGGCATAAAACGCCATCAGCAGCGTACCGCCGACGAACACCAGGATCGTGCCGGTGGTTGCCGCGCCTTTATCCATCCCGCCAACCGCCAGCAGGCCGGGGATAACCACCAGCAGATAGGCGGCGGCGAGAAAGCCGGTGATGCCCGCGAGGCATTCGGTGCGCAGCGTACTGCCGCGGGAATACAAGGCAAAACGGCGCTCCAGCCAGCTACCTTGCGCGGATGAGTTAAGGGTATTGTCGGCCATGCTCAGGCTCCCTGATGATTATTGTTGTGTTCTGGGCGTTCCGGGATTTCCCGGCTCTCTATCAGCGGCTCGACTATCTGGCGAGTGCCGCCATCGGTCAAACCTAAATCCGTCAAATGCGGACCGGCATTACAGGCCAGGCAGGTACCCTCAATCGCCTTAAATACGCGGTAGGGCGGCTCCCAGTCGGCGATTTCCGCGCTCAGGTCGCGAAGCTCGCGGAACTGCCGCGCCAGCTCCGTGGCGGGTAAGTCGGAGAGCATCCCGGCAATCGGCATCGCTACGTGGGCGAGGATTTTTCCCTGCTGCGACAGCGCCATGCCGCCGCCGGATTCGATCAGCCGGTTTGCCGCCAGCGCCATATCGTCAGGATCGCGGCCGAGCACCACCAGGTTGTGGGAATCGTGGGAGTAGCTGGTGGCGATAGCGCCGCGCAGTTCGCCCCAGCCCTCTAATAGCGCAATTTGCGGTTTTGCTTCGTGGCGGCCGTGGCGATGCTTAACCCAAATCAGGCTAAATCCGTCCGGGATTTGCACTTTGCCATCGCGGACCTGTACCTCAACCTCTCCCCACTGGGTGAAGCGTGCGCCGCGGATATGCCGCAGGCGGGCGACGCCGTGGCGAATAGCGCCGACGCGAAGGATAAAATCGGCTGGGCTGAGCGGCGGCATCTGTAGGGTATCGCGCGGCGGGGTCACGCCGCTCGCCGACGGAATCGGCTCCAGCAGGGCGCCCGCGCGGGCAATCAGCTTACCGGCGACGTAAACTTCCCGCGCGGCGAGCTTTTCTAATGAATCGAAAACTACCAGATCGGCACGGCGTCCGGCGGCAATCAGCCCCAGATCGTTACGTTGCAGCCGGATCGCCGCGTTTAAGGTGGCGAAACGCAGGACGTCTGTTGCCGGCAATCCGTGCTCAATCAGGAGGTTGAGCAGGGCGATAATGCCGCCTTTTTCCAGCAGCATATCCGGCGGCACATCGTCGGTGCAGACGGTGATTTGCGAGGAGAGATGCGGCAACGATTTCAATGCGTTAACGATATCCGGCAGCAGGTAAGGGTGCGAACCGCGGATCTCTACCGTCAGCCCGGCGCGCAGTTTTTCCAGCGCATCTTCCGCCGAGGTGAGTTCGTGATCGGAGGTGACCCCGGCGGCGAGATAGGCCTGCAGATCCGCGCCGCTCAGGCCGCGCGCGTGGCCTTCAATCAGCTTGCCGCTGTCCAGGCCGGCCTGGATAATCTCCTGCATCCTCTCGCTGCCGTGCAGCACGCCATGCATGTCCATCACTTCGGCGACGCCGCAAACTTCCGGCCAGGCCAGCATGGTGGCCATTTCCGCGCCGGCGAAATCGGCACCGGACATCTCCAGCCCCGGCGTGGACGGCACGCTGGAGGGGGCGGCGACCATCACCTGTAGCGGCAGATGGCGGCTGGCGGCGACGGCGTAGCGCACGCCCTCAACGCCCAGCACGTTGGCCAGCTCGTGCGGGTCCCAGAATACCGCCGTCGTGCCCTGAGCCAGGACGATTTCGGCATAGCGTTCAGGCGGCAGGTGAGAGCTTTCAAGATGGACGTGGGTATCCATCAGCCCCGGAGACAGGAAACACCCCGCCAGCGAGCGGCGTTCGCGGGCATCGGAGCGGCTGCCGCGCGGGTGCACGCTGGCGATCCTATCGCCGACGATCCCGACATCGGCCTCGCGAATTTCGCCGGTGGCCATGTCGACAATCTGCGCGTCGGTTAATAAGAGATCGAAAGGGGATTCTCCGCGCGCGGCCTGCACGGCGCGGCGGCGAGTTTCAGCACTGCTGGACATAACAACTCCGGCACAAGGATAATGGGGATACTCTAGGGGCAGAGCAAACGTTTGCCCAGATGAATAAATTTATCGCCCGATAACCTCGGGTTATTCTGCATGCTCACCGTTGACGAAAACATGATGACCGAACCCTGGCAACGTCTGCCCGCGCTCTCTCTCAAGCAGATTCAGTACTTTGTGACCCTGGCCCAGCTGCGTCACTTCACCGACACCGCTAACCGGTTGGCTATCAGTCAGCCGGCGCTAAGCAGCGCGCTGCGGCAAATCGAGACGGTGCTGGGTGGTAAGCTGGTCAACCGCACCGCCTCGGCGGTCACCTTAACCGAACTGGGGGCGGCGATTTTGCCCCACGCCCGGCGGGTGCTGAGCGTGGCGCAGCTGGCGTTTCAGGATATGCAGCAGATAGTCGAGGCCGGCGGCGACGGTACGGTGCGTATCGGTCTGGTGCCCTCGGTGAGCTCGCTGCTATTTCCTCTGCTGCCGCAAACGCTGGCTCAGGCGTTTCCGCGCCTGAGAGTGGAGTTTCACGATCAGACTAACGACGCCCTGTTTTGCGAGCTGCAGTCGGGAAAGATAGATTTTGCCGTAGGCGCAATAGACCGTTCGTTACCGCCTGAGCTGCAGGTTTATCCTCTGCGCGAAGATCCGTTTGTGGCGGTGCTGCACTGCGACGATCCGCTGGCCGGGCAGCCGCATCTGCCGTGGAAGCTGCTCGCGGGGCGCGATATCGCGGTGTTCTCAAAGGGCAATATTCAGCGCCTGGTCGGCGCGCTGGCGGAGAGCCATCGCCTCACGCTGCAAACGCGTTATCAGGTTGACTATATTGAAACGCTTTACGGCCTGGTGCGTTCCCGGCTGGCGGTGGCGATTCTGCCTGAGCTTTATACCACCCACCTTCAGGATCCGGCGTTAAAGGTGGCGCAACTTCAGCAGCCGGCGCTGACGCGAACCGTGGCGCTGATGCGCGGGCCGCAGCCTCTGCCGCCGCTGATAGAAGCGTGTTTTACATTATTACTGAGTTCGCTGCGGGAAGTGAATCTGTAGAGGCCGTTGCTCTCTCAGCTTGTTGTGGTGAAATGCGAGAGAGGTAACGGAATAGTTTGTTGTGCCTTTTAAAATCAAATAGTTATGGCTCTTTAAAAACATCAATTTGTTGCAAAAATGTCGGTAGATTGTTCTTGGTGGATAAATTTATTATAAAACAATAAGATATGGTTAGTGTGTTCCCCGCGCCAGCGGGGATAAACCGGTTCCAGTGATTCAGGATCTGGCCGATAGTTGGTGTTCCCCGCGCCAGCGGGGATAAACCGCTTGGCGATCCTGTTCGTGAGGTATTCGGAAGGTGTTCCCCGCGCCAGCGGGGATAAACCGATTGACCAGGCTTCCGCTGACCGACTGTTGAAGTGTTCCCCGCGCCAGCGGGGATAAACCGGCACTGACACACGAGGAGCTTTGCCAGTTAGCGTGTTCCCCGCGCCAGCGGGGATAAACCGACTCCCTTCTTGCCTGCTTCCACTGCTCTGATGTGTTCCCCGCGCCAGCGGGGATAAACCGTTATCTCAGGATATGAGTAGAACAGCAAAAAAGTGTTCCCCGCGCCAGCGGGGATAAACCGGTTTGTTTCTGTCTCTTCGCGCATTCCTTAAGGTGTTCCCCGCGCCAGCGGGGATAAACCGAACGGGCGCAGATATCCATAGGTCCACGTAGCGTGTTCCCCACGCCAGCGGGGATAAACCGTTACTGGAGATCTGATGCACTTGCGTTCAAATGTGTTCCCCGCGCCAGCGGGGATAAACCGAAGATCAACCCGCGGATGAACACATTGATGCCGTGTTCCCCGCGCCAGCGGGGATAAACCGGCCAGTGAACAGCCTGGCGCTGTGGCTGAATAAGTGTTCCCCGCGCCAGCGGGGATAAACCGCCGGTACCGCGCACGTCAAATACTGAAGATGGGTGTTCCCCGCGCCAGCGGGGATAAACCGCCTATGAAGTCAGCAACCTCGGACGGGTCCGCGTGTTCCCCGCGCCAGCGGGGATAAACCGGCGGTGAACTCAGTTGCAAGTGGGCAGGGTGAGTGTTCCCCGCGCTAGCGGGGATAAACCACAGTCAATGTTTCCCGAACATGGTTCTAAAGAGTGTTCCCCCGCAGCTGGCCGCCGCGGGGGCTGATTTACGGCGTCACGATATTGAACCAGAACTCAAATTTATCCATATAGCCCAGCATCTCATCCAGCTTCGCGCCATCGCCGGTCACTTTCACTTCACCCTTATCTTGCGCCTGTTTTAGCGTTTCCTCTTTCAGGATGATTTTGTTCAGCGTGGCGCGTTCCAACGCAATGGTAGCATCCGCGTCCTTGGCTTCGGCATCGGCGGTGTGGTTGAGCACGCCGTTTTCCAGCTCCAGCTTATATTTACCGCCATCGTTACCCAGGTCGATATTGAACACCGCTTTGGCGGTTCCGGCTTTCTCACCATTAATATGCACCGCAAGGTAATCGAAGAACATTTCCGGGGTCATCGCCCGTACGGTATCCGGGCTGGCGGTGTTCGGCGTCGGGCCTTTCACTACGCCGTTGCGTAGCTCCTGAGCGCCGGTCAGGTAGAAATTACGCCACGGTCCTGATTCCGCCTGATAGCCCAGCTGCTCCAGGGCATCGGCTTCCAGATTGCGCGCCTCCAGATTACCAGGATCGGCGAAGACAATTTTACTCACGACCTGCGCTACCCAGCGATAGTTGCCCTGGTTGTAGTCCTCTTTGGCTTTCTTGAGGATAGCGTCGGCGCCGCCCATATAATCAACGAATTTCTTCGCCGCTTCTTCCGGCGGCAGTTCATCCAGCGTAGCCGGGTTGCCGTCGAACCAGCCGAGGTAGAGGACGTAAGTCGCTTTTACGTCATGGCTGACGGAACCGTAGTAGCCGCGGTTGGCCCAGGTGTTGGCCAGGCTGTCCGGCAGCTTGAATTTGGCGGCGATCTCATCGCGGGTCAGGCCCTCGTTGGCCATGCGCAGGGTCTGGTCATTGATGTATCGATACAGATCGCGCTGGCTCTTCAGCAGGTTAACCACGTTCTCATTGCCCCAGGTCGGCCAGTGGTGCTGGGCCATAATGATTTCGGCCTTGTCGCCCCAGCGTACGATGGCGGCGTTGATATATTTCGACCACGGCAGCGGTTCACGAATTTTCGCTCCGCGCAGCGAGTAGGTGTTATGCAGGGTGTGGGTGACGTCTTCTGCGGATTCAATCAGCTTCTTCTCTTCGATATACCACAGCATTTCCGACGGTGCTTCTGAACCCGGCGCCAGCATAAAATCGTAGGTCAGCCCGTCGATGGTCTCTTTCTGACCATCTTTCTCGATGATATTGGTGGGAGCAATCAACGTGACGGTGCCGGCGGAGGTCGTGGTGCCGAGGCCTGCGCCAACCTGGCCGGTGGCATCCGGTTTCAGCAGGTTGCCGTACATATAGCTGGCGCGGCGGCTCATTACGTTCCCGGCCATAATGTTTTCAGCAACGGCGGCTTCCATAAAACCGGAAGGCGCGTAGATTTTGACTTTACCGGATTTCACATCGGCTTCATCGACCACGCCGCGAACGCCGCCGTAATGATCGACGTGGCTGTGGGTGTAGATCACCGCAACGACCGGCTTATTGCCGCGATTTTTGTAATACAGATCCATTCCGACCTTTGCGGTCTCCGCCGATACCAGCGGATCGACAACGGTGATGCCTTCTTTGCCTTCGATAATGGTCATGTTGGAGAGATCGAGGTTGCGGATCTGGTAAACGCCTTCGGTCACTTCAAACAGGCCGCTAATATTGATCAACTGGGATTGACGCCAGAGGCTGGGGTTGACCGTATCCGGCGCCTTTTCACCCTCTTTAACAAAGTTGTACTGCTGCGGGTTCCAGATAACGTTGCCCTGTTCGCCTTTAATCACCTCCGTAGGGAGCGCGGCGATAAAGCCTTTATGCGCGTTGGTAAAGTCGGTGTTATCGGAGAAGGGAAGCTGTTTGTACAGCGCGTCGTTTGCCTGTTTGGTTGCCGCGGCGGCTGCTTTGGGAGACGTTTCGGCCCAACTGGTCATGGGGAGGGTCGAAATGATTCCTGCCAGAGCCAGACTTTTCATAATCGGTGTTAATTTCATCGGAATCCTCATGGGTTTACGCTGATTCACTCGTTAATTTCGATATGACGCCGGGTTACATCCTGTAACGCCTCCTAAACTATAAACACGTATCTGAAAAAGTGTTTATTTTGTTAATTATTTGATTTCTTATTGTTAAATTCAGATCGGCGTGCGCTCCTCTAACCGCGCCAGGCCAGCTTGCGTTGTCCCGCGACTTACCGTAACCTGCCCGCTGAGAACGTTTTTATCTCTCAATGACTCGGGGTGCCCTTCTTTGTGAAGGCTGAGAAAAACCCGTACCACCTGATCTGGATAATGCCAGCGTAGGGAAGTCAGAGACCGCAGGGTCGTCGCTTCTTCATCGCCTGGCGGGAGCAAACGATGTCTGACCTGCTGAACCCCGCGCATATCGCCCATCTGCGGCACCTTTTTCACCGTCATTCCCCTCTTGTGCACTGCATGACGAACGACGTGGTGCAGACCTTTACCGCCAACGTCCTGTTAGCGATTGGCGCATCCCCGGCGATGGTTATCGACCCGGACGAAGCCAGCCAGTTTGCCGCTATTGCCGATGCGCTGCTGATTAATGTCGGTACGCTGACCGTCGAACGCGCGGCGGCGATGCGTGCGGCGGCGCATAGCGCAACGCAGGCGGGCAAGCCCTGGGCGCTGGACCCGGTGGCGGTCGGCGCGCTGACCTTACGGACAGAATTTTGCCGGGAGCTGCTGGCGCTGCAGCCTGCCGCTGTTCGCGGTAATGCCTCGGAAATTATGGCCCTGGCCGGAATGAGCGGCGGCGGGCGCGGTGTCGATACCACCGATACCGCCGCCGCAGCGCTGCCCGCGGCGCAGGCGCTGGCCCGCCAGTTGAATACCGTGGTCGCGGTCACCGGCGAGGTCGATTACATCACCGATGGCCAGCGCACGCGCGCGGTCACCGGCGGCGATCCGCTAATGACCCGGGTAGTCGGCACCGGCTGCGCGCTATCGGCGGTGGTTGCCGCCGCTGCGGCGATGCCCGGCGATCGGCTGGAGAACGTGGCCGCGGCCTGCGGTCTGATGAAGCTGGCGGGGGGAAAAGCGGCGCGGCAAGGCGGCCCCGGCAGCTTTACTCCCGCCTTTCTCGATGCGCTCTACGCGGGAGGTGACCTGTGAAACGAATTAACGCGTTAACCATCGCCGGCACCGACCCGAGCGGCGGCGCTGGGATCCAGGCGGATCTCAAAACCTTCTCGGCGCTGGGCGCTTACGGCTGCTCGGTCATCACCGCGCTGGTGGCGCAAAACACCCGCGGCGTCCAGTCGGTGTACCGTATAGAGCCTGATTTTGTCGCCGCGCAGCTCGATTCGGTCTTCAGCGATGTGCGCATCGATACCACCAAAATCGGGATGCTGGCGGAAACCGATATCGTCGAGGCGGTGGCGGAACGGCTGGCGCGCTACCGGATAACCAACGTGGTGCTGGATACCGTCATGCTGGCAAAAAGCGGCGATCCGCTGCTCTCAGCCTCGGCGGTGGAGACGCTGCGCCAGCGCCTGCTGCCGCAGGTGTCGCTGATCACCCCGAACCTGCCGGAGGCGGCGGCGCTGCTGGATGCGCCACATGCCCGAACGGAAAAGGAGATGCTGGAGCAGGGCAGAGCGCTGCTGGGAATGGGCTGCGGAGCGGTATTAATGAAGGGCGGCCATCTTGATGATGCGGAAAGCCCTGACTGGCTCTTTACCCGCGACGGGGAGCAGCGCTTTACCGCGCCGAGAGTCCAGACCAAAAACACCCACGGTACCGGCTGTACGCTGTCGGCGGCGCTGGCGGCGCTGCGTCCGCGTTACGATGATTGGGGGCGAACCGTGGAGGAAGCCAAGGGCTGGCTCTCTGCGGCGCTGGCGCAGGCCGATTCGCTGGAAGTGGGGCACGGCATCGGTCCGGTCCACCATTTCCACGCCTGGTGGTAACCGGCAAGACAACGTGTCAGCAGACTATGCTGAAAAAATAGGCTCCCGGCTGGAAAATATGCTGAGTCGGTACCAGGCTTAACCTGCCCAAAATAATTGGGTTGGGAAAACGCATGCCGGTTTCGACCGGCACTTACGGGAGATAGCTATGACTGATATTACGCAGTTGCTTGGCAAAGATGCCGACACGCTTTTACAGCACCGCTGTATGACGATTCCAGCCGACCAGCTCTATTTACCGGGGGCGGATTATGTCGATCGGGTGATGGTGGATAACAATCGTCCGCCGGCGGTGCTGCGTAATATGCAAACCCTGTATAACACCGGCCGCCTGGCGGGAACCGGATATCTGTCGATCCTGCCGGTCGACCAGGGCGTAGAGCATTCTGCTGGCGCCTCTTTTGCCGCCAACCCGCTGTACTTTGATCCGAAAAATATCGTCGAACTGGCCATTGAGGCCGGTTGTAACTGCGTGGCCTCCACCTATGGCGTGCTGGCCTCGGTGTCGCGCCGCTATGCGCACCGCATCCCCTTCCTGGTCAAACTGAACCATAACGAGACGCTGAGCTACCCGACCGAATACGATCAGACGCTGTACGCCAGCGTTGAGCAGGCATTCAATATGGGCGCCGTGGCGGTCGGGGCGACGATCTATTTCGGTTCCGAGCAGTCTCGTCGGCAAATCGAAGAAATCTCCGCTGCGTTTGAACGCGCGCACGAGCTGGGCCTGGTGACCGTGCTGTGGGCCTATCTGCGTAATTCGGCATTTAAGAAAGATGGCGTCGACTACCATGTTTCCGCTGACTTAACCGGCCAGGCCAACCACCTGGCGGCGACCATCGGCGCGGATATCGTGAAGCAGAAAATGGCGGAAAATAACGGCGGCTATAAAGCGGTGAACTTTGGCTATACCGATGACCGGGTTTACAGCAAGCTCACCAGCGATAATCCGATCGATCTGGTGCGTTACCAACTGGCGAACTGCTATATGGGCCGCGCCGGGCTGATTAACTCCGGCGGCGCGGCGGGTGGCGAAACCGATCTCTCCGACGCGGTGCGCACGGCGGTTATCAATAAGCGCGCGGGCGGCATGGGGCTGATCTTGGGACGTAAGGCGTTTAAAAAATCGATGGCCGACGGCGTGAAGCTGATCAATGCCGTGCAGGATGTCTATCTGGACGGCAAAGTCACTATCGCTTAAGCACTCGCGTCGTCTGCCTTCCCCGGCGGCGCTGCGCTTGGCCGGGCTACCGGTTCACCGCCGTCTGAGGATCGGAGCCCGGACAGGCGCGTCAGCGCCGCCTCCGGGAATATGCAGAGCAGGGTGACCGGTTCACCGCCGTCTGCGGGCCGGTAGCCCGGATAGGCGCGTCAAGCGCCGCCTCCGGGAAGCTATGCAGAGCAGGGCGACGGGTTCACTGCCGTCTGAGGATCGGAGCCCGGACAGGCGCGTCAAGCGCCGCCTCCGGGAAGCCATGCAGAGCAGGCGACGGGTTCACTGCCATCTGAGGATCGGAGCCCGGACAGGCGCGTCAAGCGCCGCCTCCGGGAAGCTATGCAGAGCAGGGTGACCGGTTCACCGCCCTCTGCGGGCCGGTAGCCCGGACAGGCGCGTCAAGCGCCGCCTCTGGGATCCCGCTTATTCGCGAATCAGCCGCGCCGTGTGCTGTAGCGTTTTATACGCTTCATAGCGCCGCTGATGCTCGGCGCTATACTGCGCAACGCAGCGATAGGTTTTATCCACCCGCGTAAACTGCTTCATCGCTTCCGGCAGTGAAGGGGCGACTTTACCTGCTACCGCGCCGAGGATGGCCGAACCTAACAGCACCGGCTCGCTGCTGGCGGTGCTAACTACGGTAACGCCGCAGGCATCGGCGAGTAGCTGGCGCACCAGCGGATGCTGCCCGGCTCCGCCGCTGATGATGATATTCTCGCTGCGGATGCCGCACGTCTTCTGCGCGTCAATAATCTGCCGCAGGCCGTAACCGATCCCGCACAGCCCGGCGACGTAGAGCGCCATCAGGTTGTCCAAATCCCGTTCCATCCCCAGTCCGGCGATAATCGCTTTCGCATGCGGGTCGGCCAGCGGCGCCCGATTACCTAAAAATTCAGGCACCACGTGCAGCCCGGCGGCGAGGTTAACCGCCGCAGAAGAACTTTCCACTTTCGCCAGCACGCTATCGGCAAGATAAACCGGTAGCGGGACGCCGCGCGCCTTGGCCAGCGCCTTAGCCTCGGCGGCGGCGGGATGGAAGCTCAGCAACTGGTCGATGGCCGCTCCGGCCGCGCTCTGTCCGCCTTCGCTCAGCCAGAACCCTGGCACCATCGCCGAGTAATATGGTCCCCAGACGCCGGGCACGAACACCGCTTCCTGAGTGGTGGTCATGGTGCAGGAAGAGGTGCCGAAAACGTAGGCCATGTTATTGACCGCGCCGTTCAGCACGCCGACGGTGCCGATGCCGCCCGCGTGGGCGTCGATCATACCGACCGCCACCGGGGTACCGACCGGCAGGCCCATCTCTTCTGCCGCCGTGGCGCAGAGGCCGTCGCCGCAGGGGGTTCCCGGATCGACAATCCGCTGGCCGATGCGGACAAAATCTTCATCCGCCAGCTCTTCGAGGCCAATCTGGCGGAAGTACCCGGCGTCCCAGCGTTGTTCATGCGCCAGGTAGGTCCATTTACAGGTCACGGTACACGCCGAGCGGGCTAAATCGCCGCTTGAGCGCCAGGTCAGATAATCCGCCAGATCGAAAAAGTGGCGCGCCTGCTGGTAAATGTGCGGGCGGTTCTCCTTCAGCCAGAGAATTTTCGGCGTTTCCATCTCCGGCGAGATTTTGCCGCCAACGTACTGCAGCACCGGGTGGCCCGTGGCGTTAATTTTTTCCGCCTGGCCAGTGGCGCGATGATCCATCCAGACGATAATGTTACGGTCCGCATCTTCCGAAGGCCCGACCGCCAGCGGCGCGTCGTTTTCGCCGATCACCACCAGCGAGCAGGTGGCATCGAAGCCGATACCGGCAATTGACGATGGAGCGACCCCGGCGCTGGCCACCGCCGTTTTAATGCAGTAGCACACCGCCTGCCAGATCTCGCGGCTCGACTGTTCCACCACATTTCCGGCACTGCGAAACAGGGTAATTTCCCGGGTCGCGTGGGCGAGAAGGTCGCCCCGCAGATTGAACACCCCAGCGCGAACGCTGCCCGAACCGACATCGACGCCAATAATATGTTGCGTATCGCTTTGCATAAAATCCTCTCACACAGGCTGGTTGAACGGTCAGAGATCGACGCTGTTAGGCAGAATCACGATGTCGCGTACGGTGACGTTTTTCGAGCGCGTGACCATAAACAGTACCGACTCGGCCACTTCAATCGGCTGCATCAGGCTGCCGTTGGCCAGCGCTTCGTCCATTTTTGCTTTTGGCCAGTCGTCCAGCAGGGCGGTGACCACCGGACCCGGCAGCACGGCGCCGACGCGCACGC
This sequence comes from Klebsiella sp. M5al, assembly GCF_002090195.1. NCBI lineage: Bacteria > Pseudomonadati > Pseudomonadota > Gammaproteobacteria > Enterobacterales > Enterobacteriaceae > Klebsiella > Klebsiella sp. M5al. The sequence continues at coordinate 4,035,245 of NZ_CP020657.1, read as the reverse complement.
CGTACTGGGAAACCTGGCGACGGGTGGTATGCACAAACGCCTGGACGGCAAATTTCGACGCGGTATAGATAGGTTCCCAGATCACCGGCACCACGCCCGCGATAGAGCTGGTGAAGATAATATCGCCGGATTTTTGCGCGATAAGATGCGGCAGGACGCTGCGCACGCAGCGGAAGGCGGCGTTGATGTTGAGATGCAGCACGCGGTCCCATACGTCCGGGTCGCCTTCAGCCACCGGCCCGCCGATATAGGCTCCGGCGTTGGCGTGGAAAATATCGAGACGTCCGGCAAGGCGTAAAATGCCCTGCAGCAGGTTATCAACCTGTTCCGCCTGCATCAGGTCAACCTGCAGGGCGAAGGCGTTTTCGCCTAGTTCAGCGACGATTTTGTTGAGCTTCTCGCCTTCGCGGTCGATAAGCACCACTTTAGCGCCAGACCCGAGCAGGGTTTTCGCGCATTCGAGGCCGATACCGGATGCCGCGCCGGTGATAGCGGCGACTTTACCGCTGAGGGAAGTATTCATAGAGGAGACAGAGTGGTTCATTTTATAATCCTTTACAGAGTCAGTTGGCGCTAACGAACACGAGGGCATCACGTTCGACGCCAGGGGCGAAAACTTGTTAAGGTATTGAATATGAGCCTCATTATTTGATGTTCGCTGGAATATTAACGCTCAATGCGTGAAGGCTCCGGCGGGTAAAATGCAAGCTCAATCGATGAAGCTCATGTTGCTCCAGCTTCATCGATTGAGCAAGTGGGGAAATTAACAGCGAAATGATTTTGTGACGCAAGTTGGAAAAATGAAGAAAATCACGATTTACGACCTGGCGGAACTCTCCGGCGTTTCGGCGAGCGCGGTCAGCGCCATTCTTAACGGCAACTGGAAAAAGCGCCGCATCAGCGCGAAGCTTGCCGAAAAGGTCACGCGGATTGCCGAAGAGCAGGGATATGCCATCAACCGCCAGGCCAGCATGCTGCGCAGTAAAAAATCGCACGTCATTGGCATGATTGTCCCCAAATACGATAACCGCTATTTCGGTTCAGTCGCCGAGCGTTTTGAGGAGATGGCCCGCGAGCGCAGCCTGCTGCCGATCATTACCTGTACGCGCCGTAGCCCGGAGCTGGAAATTGAAGCGGTAAAAGCGATGCTCTCCTGGCAGGTTGACTGGGTGGTGGCGACCGGGGCGACCAACCCGGATAAAATTACCGCCTTATGCCAGCAGGCGGGGGTTCCGGTGGTTAATCTCGACCTGCCGGGTTCTCTTGCGCCATCGGTGATTTCGGATAACTACGGCGGCGCGAAGGCGCTGACGCATAAGATCCTCGCCAACAGCGCCGGGCGTCGTGGGACGCTGGCGCCGCTGACCTTTATCGGCGGACGCAGCGGCGACCATAATACCAGCGAGCGTTTACGCGGCTTTCACGATGCGCACCGGGAGCGGGGGCTGAGCGTGCCGCAGGAGAACATCCTGGCGCCCGGTTATTCGAAAGGTAAAGTCGAGGCCTGCCTGCAAGCGCGGTTTGGCGCCGCGAACACCTCATTGCCGGGGATATTTGTCAACTCGACGATATCGCTGGAAGGAGTGGTGCGTTGGCTATCGCAGGCGGGACTGACCGGCAGCGAGCAGCCGCCGATGGGCTGCTTTGACTGGGACCCGTTTGTCTATCTGCTGGGGCACGATATCGACATGGTGCAGCAGGACGTGCCGGCGATGCTGGAAGCGGTGTTTCAGATTATCGATTCCGGCGATGCCAGCCAGCAGCGGATTGAAATCCCGCCGCTGTTGATGAGCAGCCGCTGAGCCGCTTGCTGGCGGTTGACGTTAGCGCGTCAGCAGCCAGCGGGCGGTATGTTCATCGGTCACCAGGCCATTGATCCAGCCGCCTTTAAGCGCCGCCAGAATCGCCGGACGTTTGTACTCGCCGCACGCCACCGCGATACGCGGACACTGGTTCTGGCGAATGTCATAGCTGGTAATCATTCTGTTGATTTCGCTGTCAACCACGCCGCCTTCGGCATCGATAAAGCGCCCCATGATCTCGCCGATGCCGCCGCGGGCGGTCAGCTCATCCATCTGCGCCTGATTGATAAAGCCGTCTTTGAAAATCGGGCTTTGGGTACCTAATGGCCCAATGCCGACAAAAATAACGTCCGCCCGGCGGGCGACGGTGGAAACGCTGCAAAACAGCCGGCTGGTGCACCACATGTCGTACTCCTCCTGGGTCTGCGCGTAGCGCGGCGCGGGCCACTGATAGTACTTGGCCTTAATTTTGCTGGTCAGCAGCAGCGGGACGTCATCGTAATAGTTGCACTGGCCGTCGGCGTCCATGGCGCTGATCAGCGCCACGCAGCGGGTATTCTGGCTATCGAAATCGATGCGCTGCAGCGCTTTTTTCAGGGTCAGGCCGGAACCCAGGCCGATGATTTTCTCTTTATCATCCTGTAGATAGCGGGCCATCAGCTGATAGCAGCCGAACGACACGCTATCGAGGGTGCTTTCTTCGTTAAAGGCGGGCACGATATTGCACTCGATAAGCCGGTACTTCTCCTGCAGCAGCTGCGCGTAATCGAGGCAGTTAGCCACCGGATGGTGCAGGCTAATCGACACGATCCCTTCTTCTTTCGCGGCGGCGATCAGCCGCTGCACCACCGGCCTCGAGGTGCCAAGCTGGCTGGCGATTTCGCTCTGATTCTGCCCGGCGATGTAGTACATCCACGCGGCGCGGACCTTCTGATCCAGCCGGATATCGTCTTCTTTGCTCATGGTTTCCCGCCCTAAGTTGCTGGCCGCGGCGATAATTTCACCCGGCGAATACCCGCATTCTGGCCGTGGTCGGGATAACTGGCAAGCTTTTGCTCTTTTCTGGTCATTTGTAATTTGATTGGGTAATTGTTCTTTTGTGATCCGTGGCTCTTATTTCGGTCAAATGATCAATTACAGTGAGCCCATCAACTCAAGGAGAGCAGAACATGAACAATCAATTCACATGGCTTCACATTGGTCTGGGTTCTTTTCATCGCGCTCACCAGGCGTGGTATCTGCATCGTTTGATCGCTTCCGGAGATAAGCGCTGGCATATCGCGGCGGGGAATATCCGCAACGACGCCGAGCAGGTGGTCCAGGCGCTGGCGGCGCAGGGGGGGCGTTACGTGCTGGAAACCGTCAGCCCGGAAGGGGAGCGCGAATATGAAGAAATCACCTCCATTCAAAAACTGCTGCCGTGGCAGGCCGGGCTGCAGCCGCTGATTAACGAAGGGGCAAACCCGCAGACCAAAGTTATCGCCTTTACCGTGACGGAGGGGGGCTACTACCTGAATACCCGCCATCAGCTGGAAACCAGCAACCCCGATTTGCAGGCCGATCTGGCAGGGGAGTGCAAAACCATTTACGGCACCCTCGCGCGGATTCTGGAAAAGCGCATGGCCGACAACGCCGGGCCGCTGACCCTGCTGAACTGCGATAACGTGCGCCATAACGGCGAACGCTTCCACGACGGTATGGTTGAGTTTCTGCAGCTAACCGGCAAGCAGGCGGTGATTGACTGGATGGCCGTCAACACCACCTGTCCGAATACCATGGTCGACCGCATTACACCGCGTCCGGCGGCGGACCTGCCCGCGCGCATCAAAGCGCAAACCGGTATTGACGATAAAGCGCCGGTGATGGGCGAGACCTTTATCCAGTGGGTAGTGGAAAACAACTTCCGCGATGAGCGCCCGAAGCTGGAAGCAGTCGGCGTGGAGATGGTTGCGTCGGTGATCCCTTATGAAGAGGCGAAAATCCGCATTCTCAACGCTTCGCATAGCTGCATCGCGTGGGCGGGGACGTTAATCGGCCAGCAGTATATTCATGAAAGTACGCTGACCGACTTCATCTACGCCATTGCCGACCGCTACGTCACCGAGGATGTGATTCCGTGCCTCGGCGATAACGGCATTGACCTGCCGACCTATCGTGACGTGGTGCTCAAGCGCTTTACCAACCCGTATATCCAGGACACCAACCAGCGCGTCGCCGCCGATGGCTTCTCGAAAATTCCGGCGATGATCGCGCCAACCCTACAGGAGTGCTACCAGCGCGGCGTCCGCCCGGAAGCGACCGCCATGCTGCCCGCGCTGTTCTTCGTCTTTATGGAACAGTGGCATAAAGGAACCCTGCCGTATCAGTACCAGGACGGTATCCTCGACGCTCAGGCGGTACATGAAATGTTTGAAGCTCAGGATCCGGTGGCCCTGTACGCCCGCAATACAGCGCTGTTTGGCACGCTTGCCGACAATGCCGATTTCCTGGCGCTGATGCGCGAGAAGATCGCCGCCGTTTATACGCTGATTAAATAAGAGGTGGCTATGTATCTGGGTATCGATCTCGGCACATCGGAAGTCAAAGCGCTGGTCATTGATGAGAACAATGAGGTTATCGCCAGCCATAGCGCGCCGCTGAGTATTCAGCGTCCCCATCCGCACTGGTCAGAACAGTCGCCGCAGTCATGGTGGGAGGCGACGGAGTATTTGATGGCCACGCTGCGGGAAAAATGCGCCCAGCACTGGCCGGCCATTAAAGCGATCGGCCTTTCCGGGCAGATGCACGGCGCGGTCCTGCTGGATGCCGAGGGGGAGGTGATTCGCCCGGCCATTCTGTGGAACGACACCCGCTGCGCCGCGGAGTGCGCGGAGCTGGAAGAGATGGCGCCGGAGCTGCATCAGGTGGCGGGAAACCTGGCGATGCCGGGCTTTACCGCGCCGAAGCTGCTGTGGGTACGCCGCCACGAGCCGCAATACTTTCAGCGCACCGCCACGGTGCTGCTGCCGAAAGACTATCTGCGCTACCGGATGACGGGTAAGAAAGTCTCCGATATGTCGGACGCCGCCGGGACGCTGTGGCTGGACGTGGCGAAGCGCGACTGGTCCGATTCTCTGCTGGATAAGTGCGGCCTGTCGCGCAGCCAGATGCCGACCCTGGTCGAAGGCTGCGAGGTGTCCGCCACGCTTGACCCGCAGGTGGCCGAGCGCTGGGGGCTGAACGCCTCGGTAGCGGTTGCCGGAGGCGGCGGCGATAACGCGGTCAGCGCCATCGGCGTCGGCGCGGTCTCGCCGGGAGACGCGTTTATTTCGCTTGGCACCTCCGGGGTGCTGTTTGTGGTGACCGACGCCTATCGTCCGGCGCCGCAGTCGGCGGTACACGCCTTTTGTCACGTTCTGCCGAATCTGTGGCATCAGATGAGCGTCATGCTCAGCGCCGCCAGCTGTTTGCAGTGGTTCTGCCGCCTGACCGGCACCACGGAGGTGGCGCTGCTGGAGGAGATTGCCCAACTTAGCGAGGAGGAGAAGGCCCATGCGCCGTTCTTCTTACCCTATCTCTCCGGCGAACGTACTCCGCACAACGATCCTGACGCGCGCGGCATGTTCTGGGGCATGACCCACTCCAGCCTGCGCGCCCAGCTCGGCTATGCGGTGCTGGAAGGCGTGAGCTTCGGCATCAACGACGGCCTGCGGGTGCTGAAAGAGAGCGGGACGCGGATCGAACAATGTTCACTGGTTGGCGGCGGCGCCCGCAGCCCGTTCTGGGCGCAGCTGTTGGCCGATATTCTCGATATGCCGGTGGTGACCCACAAAGGGGGAGAAACCGGCGGCGCGTTGGGCGCAGCGCGGCTGGCCTGCCTGGCGGCGGGCAAACCGCTTGCCGCCGTGTGTGAAAAACCGGAGGTCTGGCAGACCTGGCGCGCTGACCCGGTACGCCATCAGACCCTGATGCGCCGCTACGCGCAGTTTAACGCCTTGTATTTAAACGATCTGAACTATCGGCAGCACTAATTTTTATCACGATAACCGTTCCGGTGAACTGACCGGAACGGCCTCCTGTACCCTAAAACGAGGTCATTATGTCTATCAATAATAAACAGTGGCTCGGCTTACCCCTGAACCTGCTCTGGGGATACATCGCCATTGCCGTATTCATGACCGGCGACGGTTTTGAACTGGCATTTCTCTCGCATTACATCAAAGAGCTCGGCTTCTCTCCGGCGCAGGCTTCATTTGCCTTTACCCTCTACGGCCTGGCCGCGGCGCTGTCGGCGTGGATCTCCGGCGTGGTGGCGGAAATTATTACCCCGCTGAAAACCATGATGATTGGCTTCGTGCTGTGGTGCGTGTTCCACGTGCTGTTTCTCGTCTTCGGCCTCGGCCATGCGAACTATGCGCTGATCCTCGTTTTTTACGGTATTCGCGGCTTCGCGTATCCGCTGTTCCTCTACTCGTTTATCGTGGCCATTATCCACAACGTGAAAAGCGATAACGCCAGCTCGGCGATCGGCTGGTTCTGGGCGGTTTACTCGATCGGCATCGGCGTTTTCGGCAGCTATATTCCGAGCTTTACCATTCCGCATATCGGCGAGCTGGGGACGCTATGGCTGGCGCTGGCTTTTTGCGTCACCGGCGGCATCATCGCGCTGGCTTCCCTGCGCCATATTCAAACGCCGCGCCATATGCAGAACCTGACCACCCGCGAGAAGTTTTCCGAACTGGGGCGCGCGGCGACGCTGCTCTATACCAACCGCAATATTCTGCTGTCGAGCATGGTGCGGATTATCAATACCCTCTCGCTGTTCGGCTTCGCGGTGATTATGCCGATGATGTTTGTCGATGAGCTGGGCTTTACCACCTCCGAGTGGTTGCAGGTGTGGGCGGTGTTCTTCTTCACCACCATTTTCTCTAACGTGCTGTGGGGCATTCTCGGGGAAAAACTGGGCTGGATGAAGGTGGTGCGCTGGTTTGGCTGCATCGGCATGGCGCTCTCCAGCCTGGCGTTTTACTACATTCCGCAGCATTTCGGACATAACTTCGCGATGGCGATGATTCCGGCCATTGCCCTCGGGATCTTTGTCGCCGCGTTCGTACCGCTGGCGGCGGTCTTCCCGGCGCTGGAGCCGAAGCACAAAGGGGCGGCCATTTCGGTTTACAACCTGTCGGCGGGGATGTCGAACTTTCTCGCGCCGGCCATTGCGGTGATTTTACTGCCGTTCTTCAGCACTATCGGGGTGGTGATCGCCTATACCGCGCTGTATGTGGCGGCCTTTTTCCTCTGCGCGTTTATTCGCGTCGAGCAGCCGGGTTTTACCCGCAAGGAAGCGCCGGCCGGCGAGCAGGTGGAGTTCTCTTAAGGTAATGCGGCTGGCATGCCCGGCATGCCAGCCTTAACGAGGTGGATGATGAGTATTCAGGCAGTAATTTTTGACATGGATGGCGTCATTATTGATTCCGAATCCCTGTGGCGACGGGCGCAAATCGAAGCCCTCGCCCGCTGGGGGGCAACGGCGAGCGATGAGGAGTGCGAAAGGCTGACCAAAGGTAAACGCCTCGACGACATTGCCCGCACCTGGTGTCAGTATTGCCAGCTTGACCTCGCCCCGCAGCGGCTTGAAGAGGCCATACTGCAGCGTATCACCGGCCTGATCGCCGCCGAAGGCGAGGCGATGCGCGGGGTGCATGAGGCGTTACGCTATTTTCGCCACGCGGGCTATAAGATTGCGCTCGCCACGTCTTCATCCCGGCAGGTTATCTCCGCGGTGCTGAACAAGCTCTCGCTCTGGCACTATTTTGACGTTATCTCCAGCGCGGATGATGAAGCGCAGGGCAAGCCGCATCCGGCGGTGTATCTGACGACGTTGCGTAAGCTCAATCTCGACGCCAGCCGGTGCCTGGTGATTGAAGATAGTTTCAACGGCTTTAGCGCGGCCCGGGCCGCAGGGATCGCCACGGTGATTATTGCCGAAGATAGCCAGCATGCGCGCTTCCAGGCCGCCGCTGGCCGCTATCAGGCTTTACCTGAGCTGCTGGAAACCCTCACCGCAGCGGCGGAAGCGGTCGAATAACTGACTCTTTCGTGGGCGCAGAACATCTCGGGATGTACCCGGTCGGTCACTCTCTTTTCTGCGCTCACGCCCCCTTTTTCACCATGACGATCCTTCTCACATATCGCCCATCTTTTGTGAAAACAGTCACGTCCTGTTGTGCCAATGCCCAAATTTATTGCCTTGCTTAGCGGTGTTTGTCCGAGGCACTGCTACGTAATTGTGCTTAGATTAGATATTGAAACGTTTTTTCAATAATGTGAAACCACTTTACCGATTTACCTCTATAGATCGGATTTGGCCGTGATAAGGACCGAGCATGAAAATTGAATCTGTAAATGTCACCGTTTTCCAGTATCCCACGCGTCGGGTTTCCGACAGCGCCGGGCACTCCCATCCGGGAGCGGAAAGCATGGCGAAAATGGCGATGCTGACCATTACCGCCGATGATGGCACCCGGGGTTTTTCGTTTGCACCGCCGGAAGTGGTACGCCCGTTCGTGGTGAACACCTTTTTTCGCAAGGTGATGGTGGGGCAGGACCCGTTTAACCGCGAGCGTATCTGGCAGGATCTTAACCACTGGCAGCGCGGCAGCGCCCATCAGCTGACCGAGCGCGCGCTGTCGTTTGTTGAACAGGCGCTGTGGGACCTGATTGGCCGCAAGCTTAATATGCCGGTGTACAAACTGCTCGGCGGCTATCGCGATACCGTCCCCGCCTACGGCAGCACCATGTGCGGCGACGATCTGCCGGGCGGTCTGTCGACCCCGGAGGAGTATGCCGCCTTTGCCGAAAAGCTGGTCGCCCGCGGCTATAAGGCCATCAAGCTGCACACCTGGATGCCGCCGATCGCTTTTGCGCCCAATCCGAAGATGGACATTAAAGCCTGCGCGGCGGTGCGCGAAGCGGTAGGGCCGGATATCGACCTGATGATTGACGGCTATCACTGGTACAGCCGCGCCGAGGCGCTGTGGATTGGCAAAGAACTGGAAAAACTCAACTTCGCCTGGTTTGAAGAGCCGATGGAGGAGGATTCGATGTCCTCCTACGCGTGGTTGGCGGAAAACCTGTCGATTCCCATCGTCGGACCGGAGAGCTTCGGCGGCAAGCACCATATGCGCGCCGAGTGGGTGAAAGCCGGAGCCTGCGACATCCTGCGCGCCGGGGCCAACGGCGTGGGCGGCATTACCCCCACCATGAAGGTGGCGGCGCTGGCGGAATCCTTCGGTATGGACTGCGAAGTCCACGGCAACGGCGCGGCAAGCCTGGCGGTGGTCGGCGCGATCCGCAACTGCCGCTGGTACGAGCGCGGACTGCTGCATCCATTCCTCGACTACGATGAGCCGGCGGCCTATCTCAACAGCATTGTCGATCCTATGGATGACCAGGGCTTTGTGCATTTGTCCCAGCGTCCGGGTCTCGGCGAAGACATTAATTTTGCCTGGATCGAAGCCAATACCGTTAGCCACGACTGATGAATAACTAAAAAAACAGGCGCGTGCTGAGTCGCGACGCCTGAGTACCCTACAGGCGATAGATATGAAAAAAAACTCCTTACTGGCAGCGTGCTTACTCGCGCTCGCCGTGTCGATGGGGAGCGGGGCGGCGTTGGCGAAAACGCCGCCGGATCAGCTCATCATCGGCATGAATATGAATAACCTGCTCACCCTTGACCCGGCGGCGATGACCGGGAACGAAGTGGTGGGGATCGTGGTTAACCTCTACGACTCGCTGGTGGAGCTTGATCCTGAGCAGCTCACCAACGTCAGGCCCGCGCTGGCGAAATCCTGGGACATCAGCCCGGACGGTAAAACCCTGACCTTTCATCTGCGCGACGACGTGAAGTTTCACTCCGGCAACCCGCTGACCGCCGCCGACGTGGTGTGGTCGATGCGGCGTATTTTGCATCTCAACCTCGCGCAGGCCTCGGTGTGGAAGTCTTACGGCTTTAGTAAGAAAAATATCGACGGCCAGGTCAGCGCGCCGGACAGCTTCACGGTGCAGATCGTGCTGCCGAAAGATAACGACCCGCAGCTGGTTATCTACTCGCTGGCGGCGCTGGGCAACCTCGGGGTGCTGGACAGCAAAACGGTGCAAAGCCACCAGCAGGATAATGACTGGGGCAACCGCTGGCTGACCACCCATGAAGCCGGTTCCGGGCCGTTCACGCTGGAAACCTGGCAGGCAAAAGATGTGCTGCGCATGAAGCGCAATCCTGACTACTGGCGCGGCGAGGCGAAAATGAGCCGCGTGGTGCTGCGCCACTTCCAGGAGTCGCAAACCCTGCGCCTGATGATCGAAAAAGGAGACCTCGATATTGCCAACAATATGGCGGTTTCCGACATCAACGCCCTGCGCGGCGACCCTCAACTGACCGTCGACGCGGTGCAGCGCGGCACCATGTACTACGTGGCGATGAGCATGAAAGAGGCGCACTTCGCTAACCCGAAAGTGCGCGAAGCGGTGCGCTATCTGATTGATTATCAGGGCATCAATAAAGCGCTGATGCCGGGCTATGGGGTGCTGCATCAGCGGCCGATTAAGGCGGGTATGCCGTCAACGCTGCCCGATCCTGGCTACAGGCTGGACGTGGCGCGGGCGAAAAAGCTGCTGGCGGAAGCGGGCTATCCCAACGGGTTTAATACCACGCTGCGGGTGCTCGCGGATCAGCCGTTTCTCAATATCGCCATCGCCGTGCAGTCGACGCTGATGCAGGCGGGGATTAACGCCAAAATCATCACCGGCACCGGTAACCAGATTTACGGCGCGATGCGCGAGCGTAAATTTGACCTGCTGGTGGGGCGCGGCGGCAGCGGCATGGAGCCGCATCCGCACTCCAGCCTGCGCGCGCTGGTCTATAACCCGGATAACAGCGATGAGGCGCGCCTGACCAACTTCCAGGGCTGGCGCACCGGCTTTTACGACCCGCAGCTCAATTCAATGATTGACCACGCCCTGCTGGAGCGCGATGCGCAAAAGCAGGTCGCCGATTACCAGGCCATTCAGGCGCGCTACGACCAGCTGATCCCGGCGTTAATTCCGCTTTCGCAGATGGTCGATTCGGTGGTGGTGCGCAACGAGGTGCGGGAGTATCAGCCGCACCCCTCCGCCACCACTTTTCTGCGTGACGTCTACAAAACCCGCGAAGGAGAGAAAGGATGAGCACCGCAATCCTTGCGCCCGGCTCACGCGGCCGGCGCTTATCAAAACGGCTGCTGCAGGTGGTGATTACCCTGTTCGGCCTGCTGCTGCTGACCTTCACCATCGGCCGCGTTATGCCCATCGACCCGGTGCTGGCGATTGTCGGCCCGGACGCTGATCAGAGTACCTATCAGCAGGTTTACCAGCAGCTGGGGTTTGATAAATCGCTGACCACCCAGTTTGGGATCTATTTCGTCAACCTGCTGCACGGCGATCTGGGCAACGCGCTGCTGACCGGGAAACCGGTGGTGGACGATATTATCCGCGTGTTCCCGGCCACCATGGAGCTGGCGACGATGGCGATTCTCGTCGGCGCCGGGCTGGGCATCCCGCTGGGCGTGCTGGCGGCGGCGCGACGCAACAGTATTTCCGACTATGTGGTACGCATTATCAGCCTGGCGGGCTACTCAACGCCGATCTTCTGGGTGGGGATGATGGGGCTGCTGCTGTTCTACGCCTGGCTTGGCTGGGTGGGCGGCGCCGGTCGGGTAGACCTCGGGCTGGACGGTATCGTACCGCGGCGTACCGGTTTAATGACCGTCGATGCGCTGCTGGCGGGCAACGGGCAGGTGTTCTGGAACGCGATTAACCACCTGATTCTCCCCGCCTCGCTGCTCGGCTTTCACTCGCTGGCCTACATCAGCCGCATGACCCGCAGCTTTATGCTAGCCCAGCTGTCGCAGGAGTTCATTATTACCGCGCGGGTGAAGGGGCTGACCGAGCGTCAGGTCATCTGGAACCACGCGTTTCGCAATATCCTCGTACAGCTGCTGACGGTGGTGGCGCTGGCCTACGGCGCGCTGCTGGAAGGCGCGGTACTGATTGAAACCGTCTTCTCCTGGCCGGGCTTTGGCTCCTATCTCACCGGCAGCCTGCTGCTGGGCGATATGAATGCGGTGATGGGCTGCGTGCTGCTGGTGGGGGTAATTTTCGTGATGCTCAACCTGCTCTCCGACATGCTGTATCAATTCTTTGACCCGAGGACAAAATCATGACCGTTTCTCTGGATTCGCCGCTTTCCGACGGCACGGGTGAAGGCCGCCAGCGGCTGCGGCGCGCGGCGTCGCGGACGGCCGGGTTTATCGGCAAAATGGCGCGCAACCCGCTAACGGCGATCGGCGGCGGAATTATCTTTCTTCTGCTGGTGGTGGCGATTTTCGCGCCGCTGATTGCGCCTTATAACCCGCTGGTGCAGGACCTGAACAGCGCGCTGGTCGCGCCGAACGCGCAGCACTGGTTCGGCACCGATGAGTTTGGCCGGGATATCTTTAGCCGCCTGGTGTACGGCTCGCGCATCACGCTTTACATCGTGCTGCTGGTCTCGGTGACCGTCGGTCCGCTCGGGCTGCTGCTCGGCGTCAGCGCCGGCTATTTCGGCGGCAAAGTCGATATGGTGCTGATGCGCGTTACCGATATTTTCATCTCCTTCCCGAGTCTGGTTCTGGCGCTGGCGTTCGTCGCCGCCTTAGGTCCGGGGCTGGAGCACGTGGTTATTGCCATCACGCTTACCGCCTGGCCGCCGATTGCCCGTCTGGCGCGCGCCGAAACCCTCTCTCTGCGCCAGGCCGATTTTATCTCCGCCGTACGTCTGCAGGGCGCGTCATCGGCCCGCGTCCTCTGGCGACATATCGTGCCGCTGTGTCTGCCGTCGGTGATTATCCGCATCACCATGAATATGGCGGGGATCATTCTGACCGCGGCCGGTCTGGGCTTTCTCGGCCTCGGCGCCCAGCCGCCGGAGCCGGAGTGGGGGGCGATGATCTCCAGCGGGCGCACTTATATGATGGAGTGCTGGTGGGTGGTTACGATTCCGGGGCTGGCGATTCTGATCAACAGCTTAGCGTTCAACTTTTTAGGAGATGGCCTACGTGACATCCTCGATCCTCGCAGCGAGTAATGCTCCGCTGCTCGACGTACGCGATCTGTGCGTCGACTTTGTTAACGGCAGCGCGGTGACCCATGCCGTGCGCGGCGTCTCCTTCCAGCTGGGGCGCGAAAAGCTGGCGATTGTCGGCGAGTCCGGTTCGGGTAAGTCCACCGTTGGGCGCGCGCTGCTGCAGCTGCATCCGAAAAAAGCCCGCGTCACCGCCGCCCGGATGCAGTTTGCCGACCTCGACCTGCGGCATCTTAGCGAAGCGCAGATGCGCGGCGTACGCGGTAAGCGTATCTCCATGATTATGCAGGACCCGAAATATTCGCTCAATCCGGTGGTCTGCGTCGGCAAGCAAATCGCCGAGGCCTGGCTTACCCATCATCCGGGGCGTAAAGATGAGGCCAAAGCAAAGGCGCTGGAGATGCTGGAGGTGGTGCGTATTCGCCAGCCGGAGCGTGTTTATCAGCTTTATCCGCATGAAATATCCGGCGGGCAGGGGCAGCGCATCATGATCGCCATGATGCTGATTACCGACCCGGAGCTGGTGATCGCCGATGAACCCACTTCCGCGCTGGACGTGTCGGTGCGCCTGCAGGTGCTGGGCCTGCTGGATGACCTGGTTCAGTCGCGCGGGCTGGGGCTGATTTTTATTAGCCACGATATCAACCTGGTGCGCAGCTTCTGCGACCGCGTGCTGGTGATGTACGCCGGACGGGTGGTGGAGTCCATCGCCGCTAAGGATCTCGATAACGCCCGCCATCCCTATACTCAGGGATTGATTAACTCGCTGCCGGATATGCAGCATCGTCGCCCGATACTGCCGGTGCTGCAGCGTCAGGCCAGCTGGTTAACGGAATAAGGAGCGGATGATGATTGAAGTTCAACATCTCAACCTCGCGTTCGGCGAAGGGGAGAAGCGCAATCAGGTGCTGTATGAGGTCAGTTTCCACGTTAAGCCCGGCGAGATCTACGGTCTGGTGGGCGAGTCCGGCTCCGGTAAAACCACGGTACTGAAGTGTCTGGCGGGGCTGTTTACCCACTGGCAGGGGGAGCTGGCAATCGATGGTCAGCGTTTAGGCCACGAGATTAACCGCGAGCGCTGCCGGCAGGTGCAGATGGTTTTTCAGGATCCGTACGGTTCGCTGCATCCTCGTCACACCATTGGCGACATCCTCGAAGAGCCGTTACAGATTCATCGCATTCGCGATCGCGACCGGCGGATCAATGCGCTGCTGGACAAAGTGGGCCTCAATCGCGCCTTTCGCGAACGCTATCCGCACCAGCTCTCCGGCGGCCAGCGGCAGCGCGTGGCGATTGCCAGAGCGCTGATCCTTGAGCCACGTGTGCTGCTGTTGGATGAGCCGACATCGGCCCTGGATGTGTCGGTGCAGGCCGAGATCCTCAACCTGCTGGCGGAGCTGCAGCAGGAGGCGAAGCTCACTTACCTGATGGTGACCCACGATCTGGGCGTTATTGCCCACTTATGCCAGAAAGTAGCGGTGATGCAGTACGGCAAGATCCTCGAAACTTTGACGGTGGACGCGCTGGTCAACGGCGAAGCGCAAACGGCCTATACGCAGATGCTGGTTAACGCCAGCCAGCAATATACGCGCGAAATGGCGCGGGCGGTGGCTGCCTATTAGGCAATATGGCGCATTCTCTACCGGAGTGTGCGCCATTTTTTAGATAAAAGATTGAAATTATATGTATTTATAGTTATAAATATCGTATATTAATGTAAAAGTGGTGTTTAGATCTAAAATGATTATATCTTTCGTATAAATGAAATTATATGAAACTATAATTTATATTTATGGTTTTTAATGACATAAACGACCATTTTCTGTTTAAAGTGCAAAATCATCCCTTCTGTAAATTCGCTTAAACCTTGTTAATAGCAAGGAAAAACTGCGTATTGTGCCTCCAGATCCGCTGAGTAATAGAGTAAACTCGCTTGCGAAAAATCTTAAGCTGTCATCTCCGTCATGGAGGATTATCGTATTTAAAATACGGTACCCATGCCGCTCATCCACATGATTACCACGCTCAGGGAACAGGATGGAAAAATATACGATTAATGGAATAGTGGAATTTACTCCGCAACGTAGCGTTTTAATACTCATTGCTGACGAGACGAAAGCGGTATCATTAAATATGCCGGCCAGCCGCTGCCTGTTGCTGCTTATTCAGCAGGATGGCAAAAACGTAGCCCGTGAAACCTTTTTCGAGGAAGTGTGGATAAAGCATGGTGCCCAGGTGACCAGCAACGGTTTCTATCAGAATATTTCCCTGCTGCGCCGCGCATTTAAGGAACTGGGCGTCGAGGAAGATATTATTATTACGGTGCCGAGAGTGGGCGTCAGGCTGGAGGCGACATTAACGATGACGGAATTTCAGCCGGACGAGGCGGAAAAGACGCCGGTCGCGGAGGAACAACGCCCGCACGTTGACGAGCCTGGGCATAAGGAGGTCGCTGCTGCGAGTGTGCCGGGAAAAAAGCGGTTAAGGCCGCGAAGCTCTCTTCTGTGGGGGCTTGCGGCGCTGTTGAGCTGTCTGGTGGGCGGTTTTGTTGCGTGGTACACAGAATTCGACTCTTATTTGCAAAGTTATGTGCCCATTAATGCTAAATTTTCGCAACAATGTCATTTTTTTGCCAATAATGATGTGGTAGATCACGTTCGGCATACGACTTTTATCAATCGTAGCAAATTTGATTGTGAAAAATATTCGTGGGTTTATTTGACGCTTTATCCTGGGGGAGCCCGCGTTTCGGTGATTAGCTGTCAGCAAAAATTTAGTCAATGGCGTGATAATCAATGCCTCACCAAATATTACATTAAGGAGGTAGTCAATGCGCCGGCGTGAAATTAACTGGTTAATCACTATCGTATTTATCGGCATATTAACTGGGGTAGCAATAAAATCCTGGCAATACTGGCAGCGCAACCATTTTCAGTGTAGCGGGGAGCTGCGGCTATTTAGCGCGGGTTACCAGGGCGATATTTCGTTACGCTATGTATTTGATAGCAGCCGCGGGCTGGTGATTGTTCGCGGGGAAATTACGCCGCCGCAGGGCGATTCGTTTACTATTAATCAGAACATCTGGTTTAGCTTTACCCGCGACGGCCGGCACTACTTCCTGCGTTCAGAAACCGTCTCGGCCAGCATCGGCGAGACCGAGCAGGAGGAGCACATAAAGCGCATCCTGCCCTCGTTTTTCCTGCAGCCGCAGGTGCCGTTTTACCTGAACATCCAGCGGCTTAACGAGCGTACCCGGCTGCTGTATACCAGCCGGGCGCCGTCTTTACTTTGCGAAGCCTGATTAGCGTAACAGCGGGCAGTCGGGCGGCAGTCGGCAGCGCAGCGCGGCCGGTAAGAGCTCCATCCGGAAGGTTTTGCCGGTTAGCGGTTCGCCGTCGAGGTTAAACGTCATCTCATGGGGAGCGGTTATCTCAAACCACGATGAGACGCCGTCGATAATATTCGGTGAGTTTTCCGGATTGGCGAGGGTGCTGAACAGCGTAGGGATCAGCTCTTCGCCGGTGAAGATGCGCAGGTGCAGCAGGCCGTCGTTAATTAACGCTTCCGGGCACAGCTGCTGGCCGCCTCCGGCCTGGCGTCCGTTGCCGATGCCGATGACCAGCGCATCGCCGTGCCAGTGAAAGTTCTCGCCGCGGATTTCGCAGCGGTCCGGTTTGAGCGCGTCCATACGCATCAGGCCGTGGATTAAATAAGAGACGCCGCCGAGCGCGGCCTTGAGTTTCTCCGGGGTTTCGGTCGTGATTCGGGTGCCAAAGCCGCCGGTGGCCATATTAATAAAACCGGTCTTATCATTAACCCGCGCAATATCTATCGCCACGTCGCGGCCAACAATGGCCAGCTTCAGGGCGCTGGCCAATTCCTGGGGGATACCGACGCTGGTAGCGAAGTCGTTCGCCGTGCCCAGCGGTAAAATTCCCAGCGCCATATCGCCGTCGCGCTCGACCAGCGCCGTCGCCACCTCATTGATGGTGCCATCGCCGCCGCCGGCAATCACCGTTTCGACATTCAGCTTCAGGGCCTCATCGATAAACCGAGCGGCATCGCCTTTTTCCCAGGTCACGCGGACGTGAATATCAATTCCTTCGTCGCGTAACAATTTAACCGCCTCTCGTAGCGACGGTTCATTGGCGCCTTTGCCATTCAGAATCAGTAAGCTGGCTGGAAACGTGGACATTATCAGGGGACCTTTGTTGCTCAGTAATGCATAAAGTGTACCGCATGAAGAAAGGGAAGGATGGGGGAGAGATAAAAAAATAAGCCCGCGTAAGGGAGATTACGCAGGCTAAGGAGGTGGTTCCTGGTACAGCTAGCATTTATGGGTTATGTTTTTCAGCGAAATGGATGATATCTGCTTTGAACGAAACGGTATGTGATCCGTTTCTAATATCTTTACATCGTGAAAAAATAACCCCGATTAACTAGTTTCCGTGTGGGTTTCTGGTCGTCTGACCCGCAAAATTGCGCATCAGCAGCGCATACTGCAGCGCCATATCTTCCGGAACGGGCAGCCATACCGTGTGGCCATCGCCTGGCGCGACCGGCATGATTTCGCCTTTGCCGTTTTCCATATGCTCAAGGGTAAAGTTGACGTTGCCCTGCGGGGTCATCAGCTCCAGGCTGTCACCGACGGAAAATTTGTTTTTCACCGCCACCGCGGCCAGCTGGCCTTTGCGCTCGCCGGTAAATTCGCCGACGAACTGCTGGCGTTCGGACACGGAGTAGCCGTGCTCGTAGTTCTGGTAGTCATCGTGGGTATGGCGGCGCAGAAAGCCTTCGGTGTAGCCACGGTGAGCGAGGTTTTCCAGAGTATCCAGCAGGCTGGCGTCGAACGGTTTGCCTGCGGCAGCGTCGTCAATGGCCTTGCGGTAGACCTGAGCGGTACGGGCGCAGTAGTAATGTGATTTGGTGCGGCCTTCGATTTTCAGCGAGTGGACGCCCATCTGGGTCAGGCGCTCAACGTGGGCAATCGCGCGCAGGTCTTTCGAGTTCATGATGTAGGTGCCGTGTTCATCTTCGAACGCGGTCATATATTCGCCCGGACGCTTGGCTTCTTCAATCATAAACACCTGGTCCGTGGGCGCGCCGATGCCCAGCGTCGGCTCGACGTTCTGCACCGGGATCGGTTCGTGCTTGTGAACGATATTGCCGACGTCGTCTTCTTTGCCTTCCTGAACGTTGTACTCCCAGCGGCAGGCGTTGGTGCAGGTGCCCTGGTTGGGATCGCGTTTGTTGATATAGCCCGAGAGCAGGCAGCGGCCAGAGTAGGCCATGCACAGCGCGCCGTGAACGAAGATTTCAATTTCCATCTCCGGCACCTGGCTGCGAATTTCGGCGATCTCATCCAGCGACAGCTCGCGGGAGAGAATCACGCGGGTCAGCCCCATTTGCTGCCAGAACTTGACCGTCGCCCAGTTGACGGCGTTAGCCTGTACCGAGAGGTGAATATCCATGTCGGGGAAATTCTCGCGCACCAGCATAATTAACCCCGGATCGGACATGATCAGCGCATCCGGCCCCATTTCCACTACCGGCTTCAGATCGCGAATAAACGTTTTCAGCTTGGCGTTATGCGGCGCGATATTGACTACCACATAGAACTTTTTACCCAACGCGTGGGCTTCGTTGATGCCGAGCTGCAGATTTTCGTGATTGAATTCGTTATTACGCACGCGCAGCGAGTAGCGCGGTTGGCCCGCATACACGGCGTCTGCGCCATAAGCGAAAGCGTAACGCATATTTTTCAGCGTTCCCGCCGGGGAAAGGAGTTCCGGTTTAAACATGATTTTCTCGTTCTGATGACAGGTCAGATTCGCCGCACCCGGTGCGGCGAGTTGGGGAGTGCCCCCACATTAAGGGCGGGCATTGTAGCGCCGTGGGGGAGGGGAGTAAATATCAGCCGGGTATCTTTGGCGATCAGCGGGCGGCAAATCTTTACAGGGCATGAATCGCGCGGCCGCTCTCTGCTGGTTTCAGCCGCTGCTTTTCCCCGGAGGCGGCGCTTGACGCGCCTGTCCGGGCTACCCGGCCCGCGGACGGCGGTGAACCTGTAAGCGCAGCGCGAGCCGGGGCTAACTACGCCAGCCGGCAGGCGTCGGCTTCCCAGCGGTATCCAACGCCGTACACCGCGCGGATAAACGACTGATCGGCGTCCAGCGACTCCAGCTTACGCCGCAGGTTCTTGATATGGCTGTCGATCGTTCGGTCGGTGACCACGCGGTAATCATCGTACAGATGATTCAGCAGCTGTTCGCGCGAGAAGACTTTACCCGGCTCCTGGGAGAGGGTTTTCAGCAGGCGGAACTCGGCGGGAGTGAGGTCCAGCAGCTTATCGCGCCAGGAGGCCTGGAAGCGCCCCTCGTCGACAATCAGCGGGCTTTGCGCATCCAGCGCCTGCAGATCGCGCTGCGGTTTGCAGCGGCGAAGAATGGTCTTCACGCGGGCCACCACCTCGCGCGGGCTGTAGGGCTTACAGATATAGTCATCGGCGCCGATCTCTAACCCCAGCAGGCGGTCGATCTCTTCGATTTTGGCGGTCACCATCACCACCGGAACCTCAGAAAAACGGCGGATTTCCCGGCACAGGGTGAGCCCGTCGGTGCCGGGCAGCATCAGATCCAGCAGGATCAGGTGCGGCGGCGTCTGGCGAACGTACGGCAGAACCCGATCGCCGTGATTAATCAGCGTCGGCGCATAGCCCGCCGCCTGAAGATAATCAATCAGCAGCTGACCCAGCTTGGGCTCATCTTCCACGATAAGAATGCGTGGCGTGTTTTCATCAACAGGTAATTCAGTCATACGTCTCTCGATAAATTACGTTCCAGAGGTAGCTCTACTTTAATGCTAACCCCGCCCAAAGGCGAATGGCCGACACGTAAAGTGCCGCCGTGGGCCGCGACGATGTTAAGGCAAATCGCCAGTCCTAAACCAGAGCCGCCGCTGGCACGATTGCGCGACCCCTCAGTACGGTAAAAACGCTCAACCAGCCGCTCCAGCTGTTCATCGGTGACGCCGGGGGCGCTATCGGCGAAATCGAGAATTAGCCTATCGCCGCTCTGGCTGGCGCTAATCTGCAGGCCGCCGCCGCTATCGGTATAGCGCAGGCTGTTTTCCAGCAGGTTATTAAAAAGCTGCATCAGGCGATCCCGGTCGCCGAAAACCGTCGCGCTTTCCGGCAGCGAAACGCCGATCGACAGTCCGCGGCTGGCGAAGCGTTCGCGAAACGCGCCGGCGGCGACCTCCAGCAGGTTGATGATATCCACCGCGCTTTTCTGATAGGAGAGGGCGCCTTCATCGGACATCGACAGCTGGTGCAAATCATCGACCAGTTTGGTCAGGGTGGCGACCTCCGCCTGCAGGGAGGCGATGGAATCCGGGGTGAATTTCCTGATCCCATCCTGAATCGCCTCCAGCTCGCCGCGCAGCACCGCCAGCGGCGTGCGCAGCTCGTGGGAGATATCGGCCATCAGGTCCCGGCGCATCTGCTGGTTGCGCTCAAGGGTGCTGGCCAGCTGGTTAAAATCTTTGGCCAGACGCCCTAGCTCATCGCTGCTGGTGGCGGCGACGCGGGTGGAAAAATCCCCGGCCGCCAGACGGTGCGTCCCATCAACCAGTCGTTTGACCGGCGCGAGCAGGCCGCGCGCCAGCGGGAAGGTGGCCAGCGCCGCCAGCAGCGTGGCGAGGGCGACAATCAGCCAGCTGGTGCGCTTCTGCTGGCGGTCGAAGTTGATATCGGTATTGCGCGTCAGGCGTTCAACCGGCGAGGCGATGACCGCGCCAACCTCAACGCCGTCGACCATAATACTGCGCCGGGTCCCGTCCTGCGGCACGCGCTCGCGCGGGCCCACCAGCACGCGCCCTTTTTGATCGACCACCCAGAACATGGTGCGCCAGCCGTGGGGAGGCATATCGGGGCCGGGACCGCGATCGCCACGATCGCCGCGCGGACCGTCGAGCGGCCGGTCCGGCGCGGCATCCGGCGGCATCTCTTCGGGGCCGGGGCCACCGTGCGGCTCATCTCTCGGACCATGACCCATACCGCGGCCCGGCGGCGAGCGGTCGTCGTTGTCGCGTTCAAAGGTTTTCAGCAGCTGGAAAATAAAGCGATCGTTGTTGCGCAGGAACGTCCAGCTGCCGTGCTGGGCATACTGCTCGCTCAGGGCATCGCCGAGCATCGTCAGCCGCTGTTCATTGCCGCGTTTGATATAGTCGATAAACCCGCGTTCAAAGCTGATGCGCACCGCCCAGTGCATGCTGATCAGCAGCACGATGCAGGTGGCGAGGATCGCGATAAACAGCTTGCCGGTAATGCCGGGACGCCAGAACTTCAAGACTCACTCCTTTTACGGCGACGAATCACGGTATTGACCGTGGTGTCGTCCGGTACGCGGGCAAAAATCAGCGCGGGCAGCGCGATAACCACCGCCATGCTTAAGTAGGTATAGAGAAAGACCTGGTGCGTGGTCGGCGCATCGGCGCTGATATGCTGCTGGCCGTAGAAACCCAGCAGCATGCCGGCGACGGTCACGCCGATACTCATCGACAGCTGCATGACCATCGACAGCAGGCTGTTGCCGCTGCTGGCCAGATCGTCGGGCAGGTCTTTCAGGGTCAGCGTATTCATAGAGGAAAAGCGGCTGGCGTTGATCATCCCCTGCATAAACAGCACCACCGGCAGTAGCCAGTACCAGCCCGCGAGGGCGACGGCCATGAACAGCAGGCTGACCAGCGCGAGGCCGATCGTCGAGGCCACCAGCACCCGACGGTAGCCGAAGCGGTTGACCACCTGGACTACGATGCGCTTCATCCCCATGCTGCCGAGCACCATCGGGATCATCATCAGACCGGCGTGGAACGGCGTAAAGCCGAGGCCAATCTGTAAAAACACCGGGGTCATAAACGGCAGCATACCGCTGCCGATGCGCCCGGCGAAGCTGCCGCCAAGGCCGAGCGAAAAGGTGCGGTTGTTGAATAACTTAAGGCTAAACAGCGCGTTGCGGTTGCCGCGCGCGTGCCGTAAATAGTACAGAATGGACGCCACGCCGACCGCCACCAGCCCCGCCAGCCACAGGGGAGAAATCCCGAGCCCTTTGTTGCCGTCCAGCGCCAGGGTCAGCGTCGCCATCCCGGCGGCCAGCAAAACAAAGCCGAAGAGATCGAAGCGGCGGGTTTGCAGGGTGTAGTTGGGCATCAGGCACAGCGTGGCGATGGCGCCGACAATACCGACCGGAATGTTGATCAGAAAGATCCAGTGCCACGAGGCGTACTCCACCAGCATTCCGCCGAGAGCCGGGCCGAGCAGCGGGCCCACCTGGCCGGGTAGGGTGACGAAGGTCATCGCCGCCATATATTGGCTGCGCGGGACGATTTTCATCACCGTCAGGCGGCCCACGGGAACCATCATCGCGCCGCCGACGCCCTGCAGCACGCGGGCGAGTATTAACCCATCGAGGGTAGCGGCCTGGGCGCAGAACAGGGAGCCGGCGGTAAACAGCACGATGGCGCAGAAAAAGATATTGCGTACCCCAACGCGGTCCGCCAGCCAGCCGCTGGCGGGCAGCATCACCGCTACCGTCAGGACATAGGAGACGATAACCATATGCATATGCAGCGGGCTCTCCCCAAGGCTTTTCGCCATCGAGGGGAGAGCGGTGTTAACGATAGTGGTATCCAGCGCCTGCATAAAGAAGCCGAAGGCCACTATCCATAGCTGCCAGCGCACGCTGGAGGGGAGGTCTGTCATGTTATTCGCTTACCGGTTGATGGACTTTTCGCGAAAAACGCAGCCGCAGACGATCGAAGAACAGATAGACCACCGGCGTGGTGTACAGGGTCAACAGCTGACTCATCACCAGACCGCCGACAATGGTAATCCCCAGCGGCTGGCGCAGCTCGGATCCATTGCCGCCGGAGAGCACCAGCGGCAGCGCGCCGAACAGCGCCGCCAGGGTGGTCATCATTATCGGCCGGAAACGCAGCAGACAGGCCTGGAAGATGGCCTCTTCCGGCGGCAGGTTGCCGTTGCGCTGCGCCTCAAGGGCGAAATCGACCATCATGATGGCGTTTTTCTTCACGATACCAATTAATAGCATAATCCCGATGAGCGCGATTAGGCTGAACGGGGCATCGAAAAGCTCCAGCGCCAGCAGCGCGCCGACGCCGGCGGACGGAATGGTCGACAGAATGGTCAGCGGATGAACGTAGCTCTCATAGAGGATCCCCAGCACGATATAGACCGTGGCGATGGCCGCCAGGATCAGGATCACCTGCGAGTTCATGGTCTCCTGGAACACCTGCGCGGTCCCGGCGAACGACCCGCGTACGCTGGACGGCACGCCAATCTGGGTCATCGCCCGGTTGATGGCGTCACTGGCTTCCGACAGCGACTTGCCGGTAGGCAGGTTAAAGGAGATGGTCGATGCCGCCGAGAGTCCCTGGTGATTCACCGACAGCGGCGCGTTGGCCGGCTGCCATTTCGCGAAATAAGCAAGCGGAATCGGCTTGTCTTCGCTGTTGATCACAAACATCTTATCGAGGGCGCTGACGTCCTGGGTGTAGACCGGGTCGACCTGCATCACCACTTTATACTGGTTCAGCGGCTGGTAGATGGTGGAGATCTGCCGCTGGCCGAAGGCGTTGTTCAGCAGATTGTTGGCGTCCTGCACGCTGATGCCGAGCCGCGACATGGTATCGCGATCGTAGATCAGGTCCATCTCCGCGCCGTTATTCTGACTGTCGGAGTTAACGTCCGCCAGCTCCGGCAGCGCCGCCAGCGTTTTGCGGATTTTCGGCTCCCATTCCCGCAGCGCCGCGAGGTCGTCTGACAGCAGGGTGTACTGATAGCTGGCGTTGGCCTGACGACCGCCGACGCGGATATCCTGTACCGCCATCAGGAACAGGTTGGCCCCCGGCTCCTTCGCCAGCTTTTTGCGCAGTCGATCGATAATCTGCTGCGCCGTCTCATGGCGCTCATCGCGCGGCTTCAGGGTGATAAACATCATCCCGCTGTTGACCCGCGAGCCGCCGGTAAAACCGGTGACGTTGTCTACCGCCGGATCTTCACGAATGATCTTCATAAAGTCCTCCAGCTTGCCGCGCATCGCCTGGAACGAGATGCTCTGGTCCGCCTGGATGCCGCCCATCAGCACCCCGGTGTCCTGCTCGGGGAAGAAGGTTTTGGGAATCGAGATATAGAGCCAGACGCTTAGCGCGATGGTGCCGAGCAGCACCAGGCCGGTTAAGCGGCTGTGCTTCAGCACCCACTTCAGCGACTTACCGTAGCCGCCCTGAATCGCCACCAGCAGGCGGCCAAACCCGCGCTTGCGCGTCGGCTGGTGGGGCTTGCCGCTTTTCAGCAGCCAGCCGCACATCATCGGCGTCAGGGTCAGAGAGACCGCCAGCGAGATGCCGATCGCCACCGACAGGGTGACGGCGAATTCGCGCAGCAGCCTTCCCGGCAGGCCGCCCATCAGCAGCAGCGGCAGGAACACCGCCACCAGCGACAGGCTCATCGACAGGACGGTAAAGCCGACTTCCCGGCTCCCCTGCAGCGCGGCCTGCAGCGGCTTCATGCCGGCTTCGAGATGGCGGGAAATATTCTCCAGCACCACGATGGCGTCATCGACCACGAAGCCGGTGGCGATGGTCAGCGCCATCAGCGACAGGTTGTTGAGGCTGAAACCGCACAGGTACATAGCGGCGAAGGTGCCGATCAGCGATACCGGAACGGCCACCGCCGGGATCAGCGTCGCGCGCCCTGAGCGCAGGAACAGGAAGACCACGAGGATCACCAGCGCCACCGAAATCACCAGCGTTTGCTCGACTTCCTCCAGCGAGGCGCGGATGGTCGGCGAACGGTCCTGGGCGATCTGCAGATCGACTGAGGCCGGGATGGTGCGCTGCAGCTCCGGCAGGCGGGCGCGAATGCTGTCCACCGTCTCAATGATATTGGCTTCCGGCAGCTTGCGGATCATCAGCAAAATCGCCGGTTTGGCGTTAGTCATCCCGGCGTTGCGCACGTCCTGCACCGAATCGGTGACGTTGGCGACGTCGCCGAGGCGCACCGCCGCGCCGTTATTGTAGTGCACGATCAGCGGCTGGTATTCGGCGGCGGTCTTCAGCTCGTCGTTGGTCGCTACCTGCCAGCGGTGGGTCGCGTCTTCCAGCGCCCCCTGCGGTCTACGCACGTTGGCGTTGCTGATGGCGGTTCGCACCGCGTCCAGCGACACGCCCTGGTTAAACAGCGCCTGCGGGTTGAGGTCGACGCGCACCGCGGGCAGCGAACTGCCGCCGACGTCAACGTCGCCGACGCCGTCAATCTGGGCAAGGGTCTGCGCCAGCTGGGTAGAGGCGAAGTCGTACAGCTCACCCTGGGACCAGGTATCCGAGGTGAGGGTGAGGATCATGATCGGCGCGTCGGACGGGTTGGCTTTGCGGTAGGTCGGACGGCTCGGCATGCCGCTCGGCAGCAGGCTTTGCGCGGCGTTAATCGCCGCCTGCACGTCACGGGCCGCGCCGTTGATATCGCGGTCAAAGTTGAATTCGAGAATGATTCGCGTACTGCCGAGCGAGCTGGAGGAGGTCATCTCATTGACCCCGGCAATCCGCCCCAAAGAGCGCTCCAGCGGGGTCGCCACCGACGAGGCCATGGTCTCCGGCGACGCGCCGGGCAGCGAGGCGCTGATCATGATCACCGGGAAATCCACCTGCGGCAGCGGCGCCACCGGCAGCAGGCGGAAGCCGAGGATGCCGCACAGCGTAATGGCGAGCGAAAGCAGAATCGTCGCCACCGGACGATAAATGAAGAGGGCGAAAAACTTCACCTACGCCTCCTCCTCACGCCGCGGGAAGCGGCTCTTCATATACAGCGACAGGCGGTCGAACAGCAGATAGATAACCGGCGTGGTGAACAGCGTTAGCACCTGGCTGAGCATCAGGCCGCCGACCATACCAATCCCCAGCGGTCGCCGCAGCTCCGCGCCGACGCCGGTACTGAGCATCAGCGGCAGCGCGCCGAACAGGGCGGCGAGGGTGGTCATCAGGATCGGGCGAAAACGCAGCAGACAGGCCTGATAAATCGCCTCGCGCGGCGGCATACCCTGTTCGCGTTCGGCGGCCAGCGCGAAGTCGATCATCATGATGGCGTTTTTCTTGACGATGCCGATCAGCAAGATGATGCCGATAATGGCGATAACGTCCAGCTCGCTCCCGGCCAGCCATAGCGCCAGCAGCGCGCCGACGCCCGCCGTCGGCAGGGTGGAGAGAATGGTGATCGGGTGAATAAAGCTCTCATACAGCACGCCGAGGACGATATACATCGCCACCACCGCGGCGACCACCAGCCAGACGGTACTGCCGAGCGCCGACTGGAAGGCCAGCGAGCTGCCCTGGAACTGGGTGCGGATGTCGCTCGGGAAGTCCAGCGCCTGCTCGGCGCTAAGAATCGCCTCGACCGCATCGCCCAGCGAATAGTTGTCCGGCACGTTAAACGAAATGGTGGTGACCGGGAATTGATCGAGGTGGTTAATCGACAGCGGAGCAAAGCGCTGCTCGACTTTGGCGATCGCGGTGAGCGGCACGATCCCGCCGTCGCTGCTGGTGAGGCGGATATTGTCCAGCGCCGCCAGCCCCGGCGTGGCCTGGGTATCATGCTCCAGCACCACGCGGTACTGGTTCGCCTGGGTATAGATGGTGGAAATCAGACGCTGACCAAAGGCGTTATACAGGGCGTTATCGACGTCCGCCATGCTGATGCCGAGGCGGCTGGCGCTGTCGCGATCAACGTTGATATACGCCGCCAGCCCCTTATCCTGCCAGTCGCTGCTGACGTCGGAGAGCTGCGGCAGCGCCTGCAGCCGGGCCAGCAGCTGCGGGACCCAGTTGCTCAGCGCGTCCAGCGAATTCGCCTGCAGGGTGAACTGGTACTGGGTCCGGCTGACGGTGGTGTCAATGGTCAGATCCTGGGTCGGCTGGAGATAGAGCTCGACGCCGGGGATGCCGCTCACCGCGTTTTGCAGACGGCCGATCACCGTCTGCACACGATCGTCGCGTTCATCCAGCGGCTTGAGGTTAATCTGCAGGCGGGCGCTGTTCAGCGCCGGGTTGGTGCCGTCGACGCCGACGAAAGAGGTCAGGCTTTCCACCGCCGGATCTTTGAGTATCGCCGCCGACACCTGCTGCTGGCGCTCGGCCATATTGGCGAACGACGCCGACTGCGGCGCCTGTAGCGTGCCCTGGATAATACCGTTGTCCTGAATCGGGAAGAAGCCTTTCGGAATAAACACCCACAGCATAATCGACAGCGCCAAGGTGCTGAGGGCTACGCTCAGGGTCAGCCACGGATGATTCAGCACCCGGCTCAGCCAGCGGCCGTAGACGGCAATCACCCGCTCAAAAAAGCGTTCGCTGGCGCGCGAGAAGCGGTTCTGCTTGCGCAGCGATTCATGGCTGAGCATGCGGGCGCACATCATCGGCGTCAGGGTCAGCGACACCACCGCGGAGATCAGGATCGCCACCGCCAGGGTAATGGCGAACTCGCGGAACAGGCGGCCCACGATATCGCCCATAAACAGCAGCGGGATCAGCACCGCAATCAGCGAGAAGGTCAACGAGATAATGGTAAAGCCAATCTCTCCGGCCCCTTTCAGGGCGGCGGCCAGCGGCTTTTCGCCTTTCTCGATATAGCGCGAGATGTTTTCGATCACCACGATGGCGTCATCGACCACAAAGCCGGTGGCGATGGTCAGGGCCATCAGCGTCAGGTTGTTAATCGAGAAATCGAGAAACACCATTACCGCAAAGGTGCCGACCAGCGATAGCGGCACGGCGATGCCGGGAATAATTGTCGCCGGGACGTTGCGCAGAAAGACGTAAATAATCATCACCACCAGGGCGATAGCCAGCATCAGCTCGAACTGGGTGTCGCTAACCGACGCCCGGATGTTGGTAGTGCGGTCGGAAAGCACCTGTACTTTGACTGATTTCGGCAGGCTTTCGGTCAGCTGCGGCAGCATCTGGCGGATGCTGTCGGCGGTCGAGATAATATTCGCCCCCGGCTGGCGCTGGACGTTCATGACGATCGCCCGCTGATTGTTGGCCCATGCTCCGAGCCAGCTGTTTTCCGCGCCCTGTTCCACGGTAGCGACGTCGCCGAGGCGAATCGGCGCGCCGTTCTGCCAGGCGATAATCAGCCGGCGGTAATCCTCCGCCGACTGCATCTGATCGTTGGCGGAGAGGGTAACCGCCCGCGACGGGCCGTCGAGGCTACCCTTCGCCGAATTGACGTTAGCGCTGGTAATCGCGGTGCGTACCGTTTCGCTGGTCAAGCCGAGGGCGGCGATGGCCTGGGCGTTGAGCTTGACGCGTACCGCCGGGCGCTGCCCGCCCGCCAGAGTCACCAGTCCGACGCCGGAAACCTGGGAGATTTTTTGCGCCACGCGGGTCTCGACCATATCTTCGACCTGGGTCATCGGCACGGCGGAAGAGGTGACCGCGAGGGTCATAATTGGCGGATCGGCAGGGTTCACTTTGCTGTAGACCGGCGGGTTAGGCAGGTCCGAAGGCAGCAGGTTGGTGGCGGCGTTGATCGCCGCCTGCACTTCCTGCTCAGCGACGTCCAGCGGCAGCGTGAGCTGGAACTGGAGCGTGACCACCGACGCGCCGCCGGAGCTCTGGGAGGACATCTGCTTAAGGCCGGACATCTGGCCAAACTGCCGCTCCAGCGGGGCGGTCACCGACGAGGTCATCACGTCCGGGCTGGCGCCGGGATAGAGCGTTACCACCTGAATCGTCGGGTAGTCCACTTCCGGCAGCGCCGAAACCGGTAGGAAACGATAGCCGATAATCCCGGCCAGCATAATGGCCACCATTAACAGCGTGGTGGCGACCGGGCGCATGATAAACAGACGGGATGGGCCGCCCGTACTGCTCGGCGGTAGCACTTGCATCAGGAGCGCGCTCCTTTTTTACCATATTCGCGGCTGGTGGCTTTCGCCGGTTCGGCGGCGCTAGCCGCATTCTGGGCTTCCACCACTTCAACCTTCGCGCCTTCGGTCAGACGGTCGATACCGTCGGTCACTACGCGATCGCCGGCGGAAAGCCCGGCGTTAATCACCACTTTCAGGCTGTCCTGAATACCCGGCGTGACGGTGTGCTTGCTGACTTTGTTCTCATCGTTCAGAACCCAGACAAAATGGCCTTCGTTACCCATTTGCAGCGCGGCGGTTGGGATCACCACCGCGTTCTGCTCGGTATCGACCAGCATCCGGGCGTTAACGAACTGATTCGGGAACAGGGCATCGTCCAGGTTAGTAAAGCGCGCTTTCAGTTTGATGGTGCCGGTGGTGGCGTCAATCTGATTATCGAGGCTCAGCAGTGAGCCTTCGCTGATTTTCTGTTTATTGGTGCGGTCCCAGGCTTCGACGACCAGCTTTTTCCCCGCCTTTTGCGCCTGTACCACCGTGGCGATTTGGTTTTCCGGCAGCGTAAACACGACGTCGATCGGGTGCGTTTGCGTCAGCACCACGATCCCGGTGGTATCGCCGCTGGAGATTTGGTTGCCGATATCCACCTGCTTTAAGCCGACCCGGCCGTCGATCGGCGCGGTGATGCGGCTCCAGTTCAGCTGCAGCTGGGCGCTGGCGACGGCGGCTTCGTCCGCTTTGATCGTGCCCTGGGTTTCGCTGACCAGCGACTGCTGGGTATCCAGCTCCTGACGGGAAACCAGATTGGTTTTCACCAACTGCTGGTAGCGCGCCAGATCGCGGCGGGCGTTGGCCAGGGTTGCCCGATCTTTCGCCAGCTGGCCTTCGGCCTGGGCGAGGGCGACCTTAAACTGGCTGGGGTCGATTTCCGCGAGCAGATCGCCCGCTTTAACCTGCTGGCCTTCGGTAAAGTGGATAGCCAGCAGCTGACCGTCGACGCGGCTGCGAACGGTGACGGTATTCGCCGCCGTTACCGTACCGAGGCCGGAAAGATAGCGGGGCACCGCTTCGCTGGCGGCGGTTGCCGCCTGCACCGGCGCGAGGGCGGCGCCAAAACGGCCAGCACGCCCGCCGCCGGGCCCCGGACCTGCCGCCGTTGCCGACGGCGCGTTTGCCGCTTCGCGACCCTGCCAAAACCAGTACGCGGCACCCGCGATGATTGCCACCACCAGCACGGCTGCCCAACGGCTTTTATTGCTACCTTTCATTAATTTGCTATCTCATCCTGAAACGTTTCACGGAATGATACTAGTTTAGCCAGCGAACGCTGCTTAAAAATGGAGGAATTATGAAAAGACTGTCCAGATATGTCTGTAAAAAAGGCTTTTCGCTGAGCCGTTTACGGTGAATATTTACGCGCAATTTACGCTTAGTCATTTTCGACTACCGGCCTGGCGAACAGGGCTGCTTATTACCCTCATTCGGCGCTTTCAGGGGGCCAACAGCGGAATACGTCGAACCTGAACTGATATACAGCGTGAATAAGCGGCCCGGGGAAGTGATTCAGCCTGATTGGCGGCGGCATCTGATTAATAATCAAATTCACTCACCGTTTTGCCTTAAACAATGCGACCAATACCAGAGGGTTCTTTATGCATTTTACCCAGGCTATCGCCCGCCTACCGGCCGCCACCTGCGGCGCGGGACAAACTACCGCCCAACTGGGCGCGCCGGATATCGCCGCCACCACCCGCCAGTTTCTCGCCTATGTGGAAACCCTGCTGCAGCTTGGCCTGAAGGTCACGGTGCTGCCCCCGGCGGCGGATTATCCTGATGCGCACTTTGTTGAAGATACCGCCGTGGTCATGCCGGAACTGGCGGTGATTACCCATCCGGGCGCGCCGAGCCGTCAGGGCGAAGTTGATACCATTGCGCCGGTGCTGGCGGGGTTTCGTCCGCTGGCGCGGATGAGCGAGCGCGGGCATATGGACGGCGGCGACGTGCTGTTAGTGGATAAGCAGTTTTTTATCGGCCTGACGGCGCGCACCGATGAGCAGGGGATCCGCGAGTTTGCCGCCGCCGTTGAGCCGCACGGCTATCAGGTCGCGGCGATCGAAGTCAGCGCCGGTCTGCATCTGAAATCAATCGTCAACTACGTGGGCCGCAATACGCTGCTGCTGACGGAAGGCTACGTTAACCATCCGGCGTTTAGCGGTTTCAACAGCATCGTGATCCCGGAGGAGGAGGCCTACGCCGGAAATACGCTGTGGATCAACGATACCTTAATTACGCCGCAGGGCTATCCCCATACCCTCGGCGAAATCAGCAAGCTGGGAATGCCTATCGTGCAGCTCGACACCAGCGAATTTAAGAAAATGGATGGCGGCCTGACCTGCCTCTCACTGCGTTTTTAATCATCGCGCCAACACCGGGGAATCAAAATGAAAATACGCCTTGCCGCATTACTGGCCTGTATGGCGCTGAGCGCGCCGCTGGCCGCCCAGCAGTTTGACACCATCAGCTTTGGCGTCGATGGCGGCTATCCGCCTTTTGACGTGCTGGCGCCCAGCGGCGAAATCACCGGCTTTGATATTGATATCGCCAACGCGCTGTGCACCCAGCTAAAAGCCAAATGCGTTTTCGTGAAGCAGCCGTTTGAGAGCATGATCGCCGCGCTTAACGCGCATAAGTTCGATGCTATTATTGCCTCGCTCAATATTACCGATGAACGTAAAAAGGAAGTGGATTTCACCGACCGCTACTACCGCAGCGCGGCGCAGCTGGTGGCGCGCAAAGGCAGCCCGCTGCTGCCGGATGCCGCCAGCCTGAAAGGCAAAACCGTCGGCGTCCAGACCGGCTCTACCCATGAAGCGTTTGCGAAGGCCAACTGGGCCAATCATGGCGTGAAGATTGTCGGTTACGCTAACCAGGATAACGTCTACCTCGACCTGCTCTCCGGGCGCATCGACGCCGCGTTGCAGGATAATATCCAGGCGGCGACCGGCTTTATTGATACCCCGCGCGGGCAGAAATTCGCCTTTGCCGGCCCGGTTATCCAGGACGGCGGCATCTCCTCCGACGTCGGGATTGCGGTCAATAAAGACAATCCGGCGCTGCGCGATGCGCTGAACGGGGCCATTAAGGCAATCCGCGCCGACGGGACCTATGACGCCATTCAGAAAAAATACTTTAGCTTTGATATTTATGGCAAATAAGTCGTAAAGGTGCGGGCGTGGGCGCTGGCCTGCGCCCCTTTACGACCTCCGCGGAAGGCTGAATATGGTCGCAGACTATTTACCCCTGTTGTTACGCGGCGCGGCGCTTTCGCTGTGCGTGATGCTCTCTTCATTACTGGTCGCTCTGCTGCTGGGGCTGATTAACTCGCTGATTAAGCTCTTCGGCCCGCCGTGGCTGCGCCTGTTTTCCACCGCCTACACTACGCTGGTACGCGGGATCCCGGAGCTGGTGATTATGCTGCTGCTGTTTTTCGGCGGCGAGATGCTGGTTAACCTGCTGCTGGGTCTGGTGGGGCTGGGGCCGGTGCGCTTCAATACTTTTATCTCCGGCGTGCTGGCGATTGGCTTTGTTTTCGGCGCCTATTACACCGAGACTTTTCGCGGCGCGTTTCTGACCGTCGATAGCGGGCAAACCGAAGCCGCGCAGGCCTACGGGATGCGACCCTGGACGGTATTCCGCCGGGTGATGCTGCCGCAGATGCTGAGCTTCGCGATCCCGGGCATCAACAACAACTGGCTGGGGCTGATGAAAGCGTCAGCGCTGGTGTCGATCCTCGGCCTTGAGGATATGGTCTGGCTGGCCGAACAGGCTGGGCGCGCCACGCAAAAGCCGTTCCTCTTCTATTTTCTGGTCTCGCTGATTTACATGGTGATTACCGCGCTCTCCAGCTGGCTGTTCAGCCGCCTGGCGAAGCGTTACGCGCTGCGCTCTTCCACGGCGGGGGTGGCCTTATGAATCTGCAAACCTTTATCGATGCGATTCCGAGCTTTTTGTGGAGCGACGGCAACGGCGCCGCCAGCGGACTGGCGGTCACGGCGGAGCTGTTTTTACTCTCCATCGTTCCCGGAATGGCGCTGGCGATAGCGATGGCGGTGGGGCAGGTGTACGGTCCGCGCGGGCTGGCGCTGCCCATTCGCGCGTTTACATATTTTTTTCGCAGCACGCCGCTCTATCTCCAGCTGATGCTGATTTACTACGGCCTGTCGCAGTTCGATATCGTACAAACGGGCTGGATGAACGACCAGCCGTTCTGGCTGCTGTTTCGCGATGCGACCTTCTGCGCCACCCTGGCGCTGGTTCTCAACACTGCCGCGTATGTTGCGGAGCTGCTGGCGGGGATGATGGTGACTTTCCCGCGCCAGGAGTGGATCGCCGGAGAAGCCTACGGGATGGGGAAATGGCAAATTATTCGCCGTCTGGTTCTGCCCGCGACCCTGAGGCGCGGGATCCCGGCGCTGAATAATGAAATGGTCTTTTTGCTGCACGCCACGTCGCTGGCCAGCACCGTGACCCTGCTGGATATTACCGGCGTGGCCCGCGCGTTCTACGCCATGACCTATTCGCCGTTTATTCCGTTTCTGATGGCCGCGGCGCTGTATCTGCTCTGCACCTTTTTGCTGATTTTCACCTTCGCGCGCGCCGAGCGGCGCTGGCTGGCGTTTATCCGTCGTGGCTAATCAGGAGCGCTTAATGGCCTGCAGTTCGGTGAGGGTGACGATTTTATCGACGTGAAACTTTTTACTGGTCAGCCAGCTATCCGCCAGCTGGCAGTAGTGCGCCATGCTGCGGCAGCCGATACGCACCAGAAAGTCGAAGCTGCCGCTGACCAGCCAGCAGTCCAGCACTTCGGGCGTCTGGCGCATCTCCTGTTCAAACACTGGCTGCGATCGCCCGTGGTCGGCCAGCGCGATTTGCGCCTGCACCACAAACGCGTGCTCCGGCTCGGGCAGTTCTACAATGGCGCTGTAGCCGCGAATAATGCCGTCGCGCTCGAGGCTGCGCACCCGTTCCAGGCACGGACGGGCGGTAAGGTTTACCTGCTCCGAGAGCTTTTGATAAGAAATGCGGCCATCCCGGCGCAGGATTTCAAGGATCTTGTGATCGATACGGTCAAGCCGGATTTTCTTTTCCACAACCAGGACGTCCAATGAAAATTAAACACTATACATTACCTGAACATGCACTCGGTGGGCAGCGGCAATTAAGCCATTTTCATTTCGGCGCGCCCGGCACAGGAGAGAAGGTCTATCTGCAGGCGGGGCTGCACGCCGATGAAATTCCGGGCATGCTGGTTCTGCATTATCTTAAAAGATTACTCAGTCAGGCGGAACGGCGCGGCGAGCTGCGCGGCGAAATCATTCTCGTGCCGGTGGCCAACCCGCCGGGGCTGGCCCAGGTGCTGCTCAGCGGCGGCATAGGTCGTTTCGATCTGGCAAGCGGGCGTAATTTTAACCGCGACTTCCCCGATCTGGCTGCCCTGGCGCAGCCCTATCTGCGTGCGCCATCGCCCGGCTCGCGCCGCGAATACCTGCAGCAGGTGCGCGCGGCGATGCGGGAGGCGCTGGCGGCGCTGCCCGTGGTCAGCGAAGTTCAGGCCCTGCGCCATCATCTGCTGGGCCTCGCCTGCGATGCCGATTTGGTACTCGATCTGCACTGCGATGACCAGGCGATTTTGCATCTCTACGCCGACCCGGCCTGGCAACGCGAGGCGAAAGTTCTGGCGGCTTTCCTCGGTATTGGCGCCGTGCTGCTGTCGCAGGAGAGCGGCGGTCATTCGTTTGATGAGGCCTGCGGCCTGCCGTGGCAGCGCCTGGCGGCGCGTGATTCATCGCGCTCGCAGCAGCAGCCCGGCTGTATGGCGGTGACCGTCGAACTGCGCGGCCAGCAGGAGGTGGATCACGCCACCGCCTGCGACGATGCCGAACGTCTTTATCGCTATCTGCAGTACCGCGGCGTACTGGCCGGCGCGAAGCCTGAGATTCCGCAGCAGGAAACGGTAATGCTGCCGTTTGCCGCCGGGGAGATTGTTACCGCCCCGGCGACCGGCATCCTGGTGCTGTTAAAACAGCCCGGCGAGTGGGTCAGCGCCGACGATGTGGTCGCGGAAATCATCGATCCGCTGACCGATATGGTCAAAGCGGTGCGCCCGACATCGGGCGGGCTGATTTATGCCAGCCGTCGGGCGCCGTTTGTCACCCTGGGGGCCGAAGTGATGAAAATCGCCGGCGAGCGGCCGTTCAGCGGCGGAGGCGGGCTGGCGCTGTAAGCGGCTTTTCGTTTATCGCGCGGCTTAAAAAGTCGTTTACCGTCTTCATGCACAGCTCGCGCTCTTCGACGTGCGGCATATGGCTTGAGGCTTCGAAAATGACCCACCGCGCGTCGGGGATGTTGTCCATAAAGGGTTGTACCACCTCCGGGGTGGCTTCATCGTAGCGCCCGGAAATCAGCAGGACCGGAACGTCAATGCGCGCGAGGCGGTCGATAATCGTCCACGCTTTCATGCTGCCGATGACGTGGAATTCGGTGGGGCCATTCATGGCGTGATAAACCGTCGGGTCGGCATCCATGGCGTCGAAGGTACGCCGCACTTCCGCTGGCCAGGGATCGAGGCGACAGACGTGGCGTTGATAAAATACCTGGCTTGCCGCCTTATATTCCGCGCTGTCCAGCATTCCCGCCGCCTCATGGGCCAGCAGCGTCTGCTGGACGTCGGCGGGCAACTGCGCCCGCAGCCTGGCCGCTCCCTGTAGCCACAGCGCCATCGACGCCGGGGAGTTGGCGATAATCAGCGCCTTTAACCCCTTTGGCCGCGTCACGGCGTGCTCCGCGCCGAGCATACCTCCCCACGATTGGCCGAGCAGGGCGTAATGATCGGCAATATTGAGATGCTGCAGCAGGTTGGCCAGTTCGTCGAGGAACAGCGCCGGTTGCCAGAAATCGGCGGGCTGCTGCGGGAGATGGGTTGAGCGTCCGTTGCCTAACTGATCGTAGTGGATCACCGCCCGCCCGCTGAGGGCGATATCGCGGAACGCATCAACATAATCATGCGTGCACCCCGGCCCGCCGTGGGCGATGACCAGCGGCGTGAGCCCGCTATCGATATCGCCGCAAACGCGAAACCAGGTTTGATAGCGCCGAAACGGGGCGTAACCTTCGCTGATGGTATACATGAATCATCTTTACCCTGCTAAGTGGACCGGCTTTCAGGGTAAAGGGTGGCAACCGCGGCTGAACACTAGCAAAAATGCTAGTTCTTAGCTGTCGAGCAGGCGGTAGTGCAGGGCGCGGACTACCGCCTGTACGCGGTTGCTGGCGCCGAGCTTTTTGGCCGCGGTATTAAGATGCAGCGTCACCGTCGCCACCGAGCGGTGCAGCTTGCGGGCGATCTCTTTAGCGGTAAGTCCTTCGGCGGACCACGCCAGGCATTCGCGCTCGCGGTTGCTTAGCTTCACATGGCGGCAGGTAAGCAGGGTGCTGTCAAACAGCGGAAACGCCGACTCCTGAAACTGGTGGGCGAGCAGCATCAGCTGCGCCAGGGTGGCGCTGATTTCCCGTTCCTGACGCTGGCCGGTATGGATGCCGGTGAGAGTGACGAAACTGCCGTTGGGGAGATGCAGGGGAACCGTCGCCCCGCAGGGCATATTATGTTCGCGCATATAGTCGGTGACCGCGGTGGCGTGATTGTTCAGCCTCCCGCGCAGCATGCTGTTGTCCGGTCGTTGATAGGACCAGACAAAAGGCGCGCAGCTTTCGAGCGCGCAGTGCTGCACCGGATCAAGCTGGTAATATCCGCGCTCGCAC
Organism: Klebsiella sp. M5al; assembly: GCF_002090195.1. Lineage (NCBI taxonomy): Bacteria > Pseudomonadati > Pseudomonadota > Gammaproteobacteria > Enterobacterales > Enterobacteriaceae > Klebsiella > Klebsiella sp. M5al. The sequence continues at coordinate 3,998,547 of NZ_CP020657.1, read as the reverse complement.
CATAGCTGGCGCATATCTTCCGGCACATTGCACGTTTTCAGCAGCGAAGGCGTAATCAGCTCCCCTTCCAGAGAACGCGGGACCGGCGTGTAGTCGTAAATGACCGCGTCAAATCCTAACTTCCGGGTGGCCTGAAAAAGTCCGCTGAATGCCTCATCCAGGCTAGCCGCCCGCGCGCTGCCGGGGCGTTCAAATTCCAGTCGCATATAACCCCCTTCATCTAAAACGAGACCTGCGACGGGCACGATTTGTGCAAATCCGTCAATAGTTAGCGCAAAAGGCATGCAATTCCGGTGCCGCACCGGCGCCGCGCAAAACTAGTATTTTTGCTAACTGTTCAGCCTCCGGCGTTGCCGTTAGCGTTAACGCAACGCCAGAACCGGGCCATCGACGATGAGGAGTACACCATGTGGAGCGAAATAGCGCCCGATCAGTACCATAACATTGCGGTGGAGGGATATAACGTCGTGGCCTATCAGTTTGGCGACGGCGAGGAGACCGTTCTCTGCCTCAACGGCGGGCCGGGGCTGCCCTGCGATTATCTGCGCGAAGCCCACTCCTGCCTGAAGCAGCACGGTTATCGGGTGATCGCTTTTGACCAGCTGGGTACCGGCAAGTCCGACCGGCCGGATGATGCCAGCCTGTGGACGATGGCACGCTACGTGCGTGAAGTGGAGACCGTGCGTCAGGCGCTGGGGCTCGGTCAGGTGCATCTGCTTGGTCACTCATGGGGCGGATGGCTGGCGATTGAAGTGGCGTTGCACCATCCTGGCGCAATTCGCTCGCTGATTCTGGAAAACACCGTCGCCGATATGCCGCATCTGGTGCAGGAGCTGAACCGTCTGCGCGGGGCGCTGGGGCCAGAAACCGTCGCGATGATGCAGCGCTACGAAGCGCTCGGCTGGTTGGATCATCCGGCCTATCAGGCGGCGATTACTCTGCTGAATTATCGCCACGTGTGCCGTCTCGACGTCTGGCCGGAGCCGGTTACCCGCTCGCTCGGCGACTGGAATATGGGGCCGTATACCACCATGCAGGGGCCGAACGAATTCCTCTATACCGGCAATTTAAAAAACTGGAACCGCAGCGCTGAGCTGGCGTCAATCCGCGCGCCCTGTCTGATCACCAGCGGCCAGCACGATGAGCTGACGCCCGCCTGCGCCCTGAAAATGAAGCAGGGCCTGGCGAACGCCGAAATAGCCATTTTTGCCAACAGCAGCCATATGCCATTTTACGAAGAGCCGCAGGCTTACTACCCGGTGCTGCTCGATTTTCTGGCGCGCCAGCGCGACGCGGGAGGCTGTTGATGCACCGTTACCGCTTTCTGCTTCTTCGCCCGCTACAGCTGCTGCCGGTTCTGCTGGGTATCAGCCTGATCACCTTCATGATGGTGCGCGCCATCCCCGGCGATCCGGCGCGTATTCTGCTCGGGGTGCGCAGCACGCCGGCGGCGCTGGCCCGCATCCGCGCGCAGTTTGGCCTCGACGAACCGCTGTGGGTTCAGTACGGCTATTTTCTGCGCAATCTGCTGCAGGGCGAGCTGGGTAAGTCAATTGTTTACCGGGTCGATACCCTGAAGCTGATTGCTTCGCGTCTGGAACCGACGCTGTGGCTGGTGCTCGGCAGCGTTCTGCTGGCGATAGCGTTGACGGTACCGCTGGCGGCGATGGCCGCCCGCCAGCGCGGGCGCCTCGCCGATCGGCTGATTCGTCTGTTTACGACCGCCGGGCTCGGGTTTCCGGCGTTCTGGCTCGGCATCATGTTGATTCTGCTGTTCAGTATCGTGCTCGGCTGGTTTCCGGTCTCCGGCTACGGCAGCGATTTTGTAGACCAGCTGCACCATATGGTTCTGCCGTGCCTGACCGTGGCGCTGGCGCTGTCGGCGGTATTGATTCGCAACCTGCGCGCCAGCCTGCTGATGGAGATGAATAGCGACTATGTGGTGGCGGCCCGGGCGCGGGGACAGCAGGAAAGACGTATCTTCTGGCGGCACGTGCTGCCGAATTCTCTGGTGCCGACCATCAATCTGCTGGCGGTGAATATTGGCTGGTTCATCGGCAGTACGGTGGTTATCGAAAGCGTGTTTGCCATCCCCGGCCTCGGACAGCTGTTGGTTAAGGCGATTTTTAGCCGCGACTACATGGTGGTGCAGGGCGTGGTGATGGTCTTTGCCCTTGCTACCGTAGCGGTCAGCCTGCTGGCGGATATTCTGACCGTGGCCCTCGACCCGAGGATAAAACTATGAAGGCGATAGCGACGTTTTCCCGTCTGCGTCAGCGGGCTATCCCGCGTCAGCAGGCGCTCTACGCCGGGCTGGCGATCGTCGGACTATGGCTGCTGGTCGCCTGTCTGGCGCCGTGGATCGCGCCGTTCGATCCGATTGCCCAGGACGCCTCTTCCAGCCTGCTGCCGCCGGGCGGCGCGCATCTCTTCGGTACCGACAACTTTGGCCGCGACGTTTTTTCCCGCGTGCTGTGGGGCGCGCGGGTCGATCTCCAAATCTGCCTGCTGGGGGTGCTGTTCCCCTTTATGCTCGGTACCGCGCTGGGGGCGCTTGCCGGCTATTCTGGCGGCGTGGTCGATGCGCTGGTGATGCGGGTTATTGATATCGTGCTGGCCTTTCCGTTTCTGGTGCTGATGCTGGCAATCATCGCCATTCTCGGGCCGGGACTGAGCAGCTTTTACATCGCCATGGCGATGGTGGGCTGGGTCTCCTACGCCCGGCTGGTACGCGCTCAGGTACTGACGCTGAAACAGCGCGATTTTATTCTGGCGGCCCGCAGTCTGGGCTACGGCCATCCGCGGATTTTGTTCCGTCATCTGCTGCCGAACGCGCTAACCGGAGCGATCGTTTTTTTCGATGTCCGACTGCGTACTGGTGCTGCTGAACGGAGCCGCGGTGAGCTATCTCGGGCTCGGCGTGCAGCCGCCAACCGCCGAATGGGGCGTTATGGTGGCCGAAGGGCAGAGCTTTATCACTACCGCGTGGTGGATAACCACCTTTCCAGGGCTCGCCATCGTGCTGCTGGCGATGGGCTTTAGCCTGCTGGCCGATGGGCTCGGTGACAAGTTAGGAGGACGGGGATGAGTTTGCTGAAGGTGAATCGCCTGGCGGTCACGGGCGGCGAGGATATCGCGCTGGTCGATAACGTCTCATTCACGCTTGAAGCCGGGGAGATGCTGGGGCTGGTTGGCGAAAGCGGGTCGGGAAAAACCGTGACCTGCCGGGCGCTGATGCGCCTGCTGCCGGGGGACGGACTGCGGATTAGCGGCGGTGAGGTTGTGCTCGACGGCCGGGATATCTTACCCCTCAGCGAAGGGCAAATGTCGGCGGTGCGCGGGCGGGAAATCGGTATGATTTTCCAGAACCCGACCAGCCATCTCAATCCGGTGATGACCATTGGGGAGCAGATCGCGGAAAGCCGGCGCCTCCATTTTGCGGCAAACCGCCGTCAGGCGCGGGAAGATGCGCTGGCCCTGCTGCGCCAGGTCGGCATCCCGGACCCGCAGAATCGGCTCAATAGCTATCCGCACGAATTTTCCGGCGGTATGCGCCAGCGGGCGATGATCGCCGTCGCCCTCGCGTCGGAACCGCGGCTGCTGATTGCCGACGAACCGACGACCGCGCTGGACGTCACCGTGCAGATGCAGATTTTGCGCCTGCTCAGCGACCTGCGTGCCGAGCTGGGGCTGGCGGTCATTATGATCACCCACGATCTCGGGGTGGTGGCGCAAACCTGCGACCGGATCGCGGTGATGTACGGCGGCAGGCTCTGCGAGGTGGGCGACAAACGCGAAGTGCTCGCCGGGCCGCTGCACCCCTATACCCGCGGGCTTATTGATTGTCAGCCGGCCAGCGAAGGCGGACGGGGGAGGCTGACAATCATCGACGGCCAGCCGCCGAGCGCCGACCACTTTCCATCAGGCTGTCGCTTTCATCCGCGCTGCCGCCGCGCCGATGAGGCGTGCCTGCAGCCGCCGCCGCTGCATTACGGGCAGGATCGCCATAGCCACGCGGTGGCTTGTCATCACCGCTTACCCACGCTGACCCGACAGGAGGGATAATGGCTAACGCTCACTGGCCGCTGCTTGAGGCCGATAATCTTTGCGTCACCTTCCCGGTGTCGGGTGGTCTTTGGCAGCCGAAGCGGGTCGTGCACGCGGTGAACCAGGTCACGATGCAGATCTTTCCCGGCGAAACGCTCGGTCTGGTCGGCGAATCCGGCAGCGGCAAGAGCACGCTTGGCCGAGCGTTGTTACAGCTTGAACGGGTAGCCGATGGCGAGGTGCGGTTCGAGGGGCAGCGTATTACCCATGGCTTAACCAGCGATATCGCCCGTCTGCGCCAGCAAAGCGCGATGATTTTCCAGGATCCCTTTGCCTCGTTGAACCCGCGGCAGAGCGTGGGAGAGAGCATCGCCGAGGTGCTGCGCGTGCATCAAAAAGTGCCCCGCGGGCAGGAGGCGCTGCGGGTAGCGGAACTGCTCACCCTGGTGGGCCTGCGCCCGCAGCAGGCCAGCGCGAAACCGGCCCAGCTTAGCGGCGGCCAGTGCCAGCGCGTCGGTATTGCCAGAGCGCTGGCCATGGAGCCGCGGCTGATCGTGGCCGATGAGTGCGTCGCGGCGCTGGACGTCTCTATTCAGGGACAGATCGTCAACCTGCTGATGGATCTGCGGGAGAAGATGGGGCTGGCGATTCTGTTTATCGCTCACGATCTGGCGATTGTGCGGCGGCTCTGCGATCGGGTGGCGGTAATGTACCTTGGGCGGATTGTGGAAGAGGGGCCGGCAGAGGCGGTCTTCACCCGTCCGCTGCATCCCTATACCGCCGCGCTGGTCTCGGCGATCCCGGAAATCGACCCGGATAAACCCCTACCGAAAAATTTGCTGGGGGGCGAGCCGCCCAGTCCCGTTGCCGTTCCACAAGGCTGTGCATTTCATCCGCGCTGCCCTTATGCGCAGGTGCAGTGCCGCACCGGCGCACCACCACCAACCCGGCAGATTGCCGATCGCGCTTATGCCTGCGTGCTCAACCTCGCGGGCGATGAGACCGTTTTTCCTTTAACAGGGGGATCTTTTGATGAAGCACAGGCAAGTTAAATTACTGGCGGCGAGCGTTTTTCTGGCGCTTAGCGTGGTGAGCGAAATGGCCCAGGCGGCGGGGGTATTGACCATTGGCCGCCGGGAGGACAGCACCACGTTTGACCCGATAAAATCGGCGCAAAACGCGGATAACTGGGTCTTTTCCAACGTCTTTGACCCGTTGGTGCGGGTGGATAAGAGCGGGACGAAGCTGGAGCCGGGCGTGGCTGAGAGCTGGACGATTTCTCCGGATGGCAAGGTCTACACTTTTAAAATTCGCGACACGACCTTCTCTGACGGCACACCGCTAACCGCCAGCGATGCGGCGTTTAGCTTGATGCGTATCCGCGATGATGAAGGCTCGCTGTGGCGCGACTCCTATAGCATTATTGCCAAAGCGGAAGCCCCGGACCCGCGCACGCTGGTAGTGACGCTGAAATCGCCGTCAGCGCCGTTCTTGTCGCAGCTGGCCCTGCCGAACGCCTCGGTGATTTTGCAGAAGGCGATGAAAGCGGAAGGCGAAGAGGCGTTTGCCGAAAAACCCGTGGGCTCCGGCGCGTTTAGCGTGAAAGAGTGGCTGCGCGGGGAAAAGATCGTGCTGGTGAAGAACCCGCACTTCTGGCAGGCGAAAAACGTCAGCCTCGATGGCGTGGAGTGGTTAACCATTCCGGACGATAATACCCGCATGCTGAAGGTGCAGGCCGGCGAGCTCGACGCCGCGCTGACCGTGCCTTTCTCGCGCATTGCATCGTTACAAAAGGATGCCAATCTGAAGGTGGAACTGGACCCCTCCACGCGCGAGGACCATCTGCTGATCAACCATTCTCACGGCGCGCTGGGCAAGGTGGAGGTGCGCCAGGCGCTGGACTTCGCGATTGATAAAGACGCGATCGTGAAGACCGTGACCTTTGGCTACGGCCAGGTGGCCAACTCCTATATTCCCGCCGGGGCGCTTTACCACTACCAGGATAATCTTCGTCGGCCATACGATCCGCAAAAGGCCAAAGCGATGCTGAAAGCGGCGGGCGCTGCCGATCTGAAGCTGAACTACGTGGTCAACGCCGGGGATGAAGTCGATGAGCAGATTGCCATTTTGCTGCAACAGCAGCTGGCGAAAGCCGGGGTGACGGTGAATTTGCAAAAAGTCGACCCGAGCCAGAGCTGGGATATGCTGGTGGCCGGAGAGTACGATATTTCGGTGATGTACTGGACTAACGATATTCTCGACCCCGATCAGAAAACCACTTTCGTGCTGGGTCACGATGCCAATATGAACTATATGACCCGCTATCATAACGAGCAGGTAAAAGCGCTGGTGGCTGCCGCGCGCGTCGAAATGGACGGTAAAAAGCGCGAGCAGATGTATATCGACCTGCAAAAAATGGCCAAGGCCGATGTGAACTGGGTCGATCTGTATTACAGCCCGTACCGCAACGTCAGCCGCAAAAATATCGACGGTTTTTATCAGAATCCGCTGGGACGTTTCTTCCTGGAGGATACCGTAAAACGCTAGTGCCTCTTTGCGCCGGTTGTCCTCTGACGCCGGCGCCTTTTTCATCTTACCGGCGGCGCGACGCGGTTTGATGCATATCAACGAGCACATTAACTTTTACTATAAAAACTAAAAAAGAGTTGTAACCCCGCGTGCTTTTATTCAATTTATGTGGTGAATGTTTAATGTATTCCAATAAATAAAGCATATATACATTAAAAAACAACACGTTAAATAAATCAGGGGTTAATTTTTGTGGCAAGTGCAAACAAACTCACGCTGTTCATCGTCATCTTCATGCTGCTGGGGATCCTCTCCGGCGCGGCCATCCACGCTTACGCCGGGCAAACGACCATTACCGCATGGTCGGAAAACATTACGCTGCTAACCGATGTGTTCCTGCGCCTGATTAAAATGGTGATAGCGCCATTAGTCTTCAGTACCCTGACGGTCGGCATTATGCGCCTTGGCGAAACGGCGACTATTGGCCGGGTCGGCGGTAAAGCCATGGTGTGGTTTATTACCTCGTCAATTCTCTCCATTCTGGTCGGGCTGGTGATCGTCACCCTTGAGCATCCCGGCGCCGGTCTGAACCTGGCGATCCCGAAAGAGTCCGTGGATACCGGGCTGGCGGTGAGCGGGATGAGCCTGAAAGGCTTTCTGACCCATACCATCCCGACCAGCATTACCGAAGCGATGGCCAGCAACGAGATTCTGCAAATCGTGGTGTTCTCGATGTTCTTCGGTATTGCCGGGGCGTCGCTGGGGGAGAAATTCAATGCTCCGCTGGTGGCGGCGCTCAACGTGGTTTCCCACATTATGCTGAAGGTGACCGGGTACGTGATGTACGTCGCGCCGCTGGCGATTTTCGCCGCTATCTCTTCGGTTATCGCCTCGCAGGGGCTGGGGATCCTGCTTAACTACGCCTCGTTTATCGGCGGATACTATGTCGCGATCCTGCTGACCAGCGCGGTGCTGCTGGCGGTGGGGTATATGGTGCTCAAAAAAGAGGTTTTTCGCCTGCTGAATATGCTGAAAGACCCGGTGCTGGTGGCGTTCACCACCAGCAGTTCCGAAGCGGCCTATCCGAAGACCCTGGAGCGCCTGGTGGAATTTGGCTGTTCGCGAAATATCGCGTCGTTTGTGCTGCCCATCGGCTACTCCTTTAACCTGGTCGGCTCAATGGTGTACTGCTCTTTTGCCGCCATGTTCATCGCTCAGGCCTATAATGTTCAGCTGAGCTTTAGCGAAATTACCGTGATGATGCTGACGCTGATGCTGGCCTCGAAAGGGATTGCCGGGGTACCGCGTTCGGCGCTGGTGGTGCTGGCCGCGACCATCCCGAGCTTCAATATTCCGGTGGCGGGTATTTTGCTGCTGATGGGCATTGACCATTTCCTCGATATGGGGCGCTCAGCGATTAACGTGCTGGGTAACGGGATTGCGACGGCGATGCTGTCAAAAAATGAAGGTCAACTGCAGGAAGAGGTCCTGGAGGCTGAAGCCGCGCCTCAGCAGGCCGAAGCCTGATCGTCGCGCGCCCTCTCTGACGGGGGCGCGTTCCGCAGAGAAAAAGAGGCCCCTAACAGGCACGCAAGGGGCAATGTGACGAAGTAACAGATTCCTCGATAAAGACGTTGTTCTTATTATATAAAAATACGCTCCGGTATTTTCACATTGAGGAACCGGGTAATGGTACCCGCAGCCCGTTACCCCTGAGTAGATGTTTTTGAGGTTACCGATCTTTTTCGGAATCCCGTCGCTAACAAGCCGTCAAAATCCTAATTTTAACGTACAAAATGCGCTCACCGGCGGGCGCGGGCGCGAGTTTACCAGCGCTCTTTTAACAAGTTAATGAACTGAAAAAAGTCATGATTGTTATTAAGACGGTATTTTTCCATGATTTTGCTTTTGTGCCAGGTGATGGTTTTGGGGGTGACTTTGTTGAGGGCGGAAATTTTAATGATATCAAAGCCATCGATGATGCCGGTGGCGACGGCAGCCTGCGATTTGGAGAGCATTTTATGCGGGCAATGGGTGCAAACGAGCGTGGAGTTGCTGCTCTGCGCGTCGGGGAGAATTTCGCTCCTTTTTAGCTCATGGGCAATAATTTCGAATATCTCATCGATATTGACCGATTTGATAGAAACAAAGATAACGCCCTTGAGACAGTTAACGATCAGCTCTTTTTCCGGCAGCTTGTCATAGCTGTGCAGGATAATCACCGAACTGTTTTTTTTACGGTTCTTTATGCTGGTATTGCACAGATAGATCTCGCCGGGGAGAACTTCAGCGATGATGATATCTTTATCTAAAAAATCATTATGCTTATAAGAAAAAGCGACTTTAAGATTCCCGCTGCGGCTGATGAGCTCATTGACGACGGAAACCAATGATTCTCTGAGAAAGGTATTTCTGGTGTTGATGGCGATGTTTACTTTTTTCATGGCGTTATTTCCCTGATATATCAACATAACGCCATGTTGTGATCAATCCTCCGGGCGTATGCGGTGATTGTTGCTATGCAGATTTCGTTATTATTAATGTGACTTTAGTTATTTTCTGCGCGTAGAGTTCTTTGCTGAAAACGGAAATTTCTGTTTTCGCCTGTCGCGGATATACGACACAAGACTATAAACAGATACGCAAAGGCAAAATATGCACAGCAATAAGGCTAACCATGTTTGCATGGCCATAATTGAGATCCTTTAACTTAATTTTTGGTGTTAAAAATGTACCTCGCAGGCACGTGAATATTTTTATACTCTTCGTTAAACCGTGCTTGTCATGCGCGGACGAAATGCGCATGACAAGCGGCCTGCATTCGGCTCGCGCTGAATTCAGCAATAGCCTGATAGCTCAGGTCGCTTTGGGTCGAAACACTCACGACGCCCGGTCAATGTAAGAAAATTCTTAATGTGCTGTCAGTCTCATTTCTCTCATTCCTCTCAAAAACTGAAAAAAATTAACAAGAAACGCCAGGCTGAAAACATATTCGCCATGACCCCGCGCGGATGGCGGAACGGTGGCCGGCGGCGTCGCCGCTGCCGGCTGGGGAAAGGTCAGGAGAGAAACGCCAGCCCTTTGCCAAAAATCGCGCGAATCGGCAGGGTGATGCCCTGTAGGCGGGCCTTGTGGCGCAGGCGGCTGATCACCACGTCGATGCGGTGCAGTTCCGGCTCGCCCTCATCGGTAAACAGCGAAGTGTGCAGGTCAACTTTGCTGCACACTTCATTGCGATTACGCATTAAGACTTCCAGCAGCCGGTACTCTTGCTGCGTTAGCGGCAGGATCCGCCCCGATGGCGCCACCAGGCGCTCGCTCTGGAGAATCCAGTGAGAAGGGGCTGACCGCTCCGCTGATGGCGCCGGATTGACGCCTTCCGCCGGTTGTTGCTGGCGAAGCCGGGAGCCCAGCGCGTGGATACTCTCCGCGAGGTCGGAAAAGTTGACCGGCTTGATGAGATAGAGGTCGGCGCCGGCGTTTAAGGCCTGGAGCCGATCCTGCTCATGCCCTCTGGCGGTAATGACGACCAGGCCGAACTGGCCAATCTCGTGCAGATAGTCCAGCACGCTAAACCCGTCTTCGCCCGGCAGGCCAATATCGATAAGAACGATATCAACCGGATCGCGATGCAGCTGCCGCCAGAAGGCCTCGGCGCTGCCGACGCCCCAGGCGTCAAAGCCGCGATGGCGCAGAAAAGCCAGCAGCTCGTCGAGTAGATCTGCGCTATCTTCAATGATAGCTACGCGTAGTGTCATGGTTTGTCCTTCTGCTGTCCCGTCAGCGGGAGAGTGAGCGCAAATTCGCATCCGGCTGAGCTATTTTCTGCCAGCCACAGGTCCCCGCCGTGGGCCTGGATGATTTGTCGGGCGACATACAGCCCAAGACCGGTCCCGGCCGGCGTTGTGGTGTGCGTTTCGCCGCGTCGGTAGCGCTCGTAAATATGCTCGACCTGTTCCGGCGGGATGCCGGGACCGCGATCGCCAATGCGTAATTCAACGTGCTTTTCCTGCTGATAAATCTCGATTCTTATTTCGCCTGCTGCAGCATATTTAACCGCGTTATCGAGCAGGTTGGCGATCGCAATACACAGCAGCCCGCTATCAATAAACAGCACCGGCGAAGGGGATTGCGGGCCGACAGTTTGCCCCTCAAGGGTGACATTCAAATAATGATTAAGCGAAAGATCCACGACGGTCGCCGCCATATGGATGACCGGCAGCAGTTCGGCATCCTGCTTGTCGGCGTGCAGGTCTCGGGAGGAGAGGCGGGCGTCGGCCAGGCAATTATCGGTAAGCTGCACCAGGCGGGTTGTCGCGCGCTGCATGCGGTCGAGGCGCAAGCTCTGGGTGACGGTTGCGGGACTCAGGCGCTGGTTTTCCAGCGCCGCCTGGAGGATCGCCAGCGGCGTTCTGAACTCATGCGCCACCATTCCCATAAACTGGCGCTGGTGGAAGCTGGCCTCGCGTTCAATCTGCAGTTCCCGCGCCAGCTGCTGCTTGCGCACCAGGGTACGGTTTTCCGCCCGCACCCGCAGTACCGCGATGATCAGGACGGTGACGATATGGATAATCAGCGCGTACTGCCAGGTGGAATAAACCATGTTATGAAACGGAATGACGCCGTGAATAGAGAGCAGCGCCAGCCCGGCGGAGACGACGTATACCGGCGGCAGCAGCCCCAACAGCAGGGTGTTGATATCAACCGCTTTGCGCCGCCACAGCATCCATGAGGTGATCAACAGAATCGGCGCGGCGATGAAGAATATCCCCGCTTCAATCTGCATCGCCTGGCCGTAAAACCCTAGCGGGATACTGATCTGCAGAACAATGTTTAAGGCGATCGCCGCCAGCAGCAGTTGATGCAGCCGCGGCATGTTTTTCTTCAAATCGAAAACTTCGCTATGCAACCACAGCGCGGTGGCGTAGCTCACCAGCGACAGGCAGCTAATCATGTAATCCTGCACCGGCAGCAGGGCATCGCCAAAGAGCCATTCCGGGTAGCCATGAAGGGCCGCGACGAGCGGATAGTTGAGCGAGAACAGGCAGATCCCCCACAGCAGGCGTCGGCGCAGCGCGACGGCAAGCCACAGGGCGATACCGCTGGCAATCACCGCCAGGCCAAAATAGAAACTCCAGAAGGCGGTATCGAGGGTTGCCGAACGCACGAACTCCTGCGGCGACGAGAGCGTCGCCAGCAGGATCAGGGTGCTGGTGCTCTGGAGACGGAAGACCATCTCGTAGCCAGCCGCCGTGGGCGGGGGCGGTAAAATCAGCACGCTTTCGCGGTAGTCGAGATCGTTATCGCGGGCGGAAGCGTGGTCGCCAAACTCTTTTTGTTTCCAGGGGGCATCGCTGCCGCAGGGGCGATAAAATACGCTCAAGCGATCGACAAACGACGGACCGAGCTGCAGCCAGCGCTGCTCGCCTGCAAACCAGGCCGCCGGGAGCGAAGTACGTAGCCAGTAGGTCTTTGACGAATAACCGAACGACGGGATAAGCGGCGCCGTTTTTAGCGCCTCCTGTGGCAGCGAAAGAAAGGCGTCGAGGGGCATCGTGTCGCTGGCGTCGGCGTACCAGTAGACCGGGATATCGATACCCAACTGGCGGACTTCCGCGCGCGCCGGCGCCCACCACTGCAGGGAAATAATGACGCCGCACATTGCCCAGAAATACGCGCTGTGGCTCCTGCGAATAAGATCAAAAAAAGCGCACGAACGATTCAATCACGCCCCCTTGCGGCATGGATTAATAAATCAGTACGGTATAAACGAACAGGGACTCTGCTACTGGCACAGATAACCCTCCGCCATTCGGGAAATATACGTGTAGGGCTGGACAACGCAGCATTCTGCTGGTGCCGAAGATATTATTCCAGCGTTATCTACGCGCCGGGGAACTGGCCAGACCTGCTGTAAGAAGATCCTTAATCAAAGTTAACGTATGGGGGAGATGCATAATAAGCAAGCGGAAAGTTCAGTCACGACATACGGATTTACGATGTTATGCCATGAATTCACGCGATAGTTATATAAAAAGTGGCAATAAATTATTTAATCAGCGCATATAAAACCCGATAGTTATATTAAACGTTAATTACCGTTGTTATTGATGGCCGGATAACGGCGGCACATCGCCTACCTCGTCAAACGAAGTTGGGTACGGTCCGAAGGTTTGTAGACGGCAGGGGATGACAATGATTAGCATGGCGTTAACATTCCCGGCCCCCTGTTTTAAGGCGATGGATTTTAACTAGTTGAAATGAAATGGATTAATTGTTTGTTTTTTGTCGTAAATGTTAACAGCAGATGCAAAAGCCAAAAATACCCGTATAATCATTGTCCCTTTTCCTGTCTTAAGTTTAAGCTGGAGGCACAATGGAGCTCAGTCGCAGGCAGTTCTTTCGCATCTGCGCGGGTGGTATGGCAGGGACGACCGTAGCATCGCTTGGTTTTCTTCCCTCGTTTTCCGCTCACGCAGAGACGCGTCAATATAAACTCTTAAAAGCTAAAGAAACCCGTAATAACTGCACCTACTGTTCAGTCGGCTGCGGGATCCTCATGTACAGCTTCGGAGATAACGCCAAAAACGTGCGTGAACGCATTTATCACGTCGAAGGCGACCCCGATCATCCCGTGAGCCGCGGATCGCTGTGCCCAAAAGGCGCAGGCGTACTGGACTATATTCACAGCGATAACCGTTTACGCTATCCGGAGTACCGCGCGCCGGGCTCGGACAAGTGGACGCGTATGAGCTGGGATGAGGCCATCGATCGTATCGCGCGATTGATGAAAGATGATCGCGACGCCAACTTTATCGAAAAGAATGCCCTGGGCGTCACCGTCAACCGCTGGACCTCAACCAGCATGCTGTGCTCTTCGGCGGCGAGCAATGAAACCGGGATCCTTGACGGTAAATTTACCCGCGCGCTGGGGATGGTATCGATTGACTGCCAGGCGCGCCTTTGCCACGGCCCGACGGTATCGGCGCTGGCGCCAACCTTTGGTCGTGGGGCGATGACCAACAACTGGGTGGATATTAAAAACGCCAACGTGGTGCTGATTATGGGCGGCAACGCGGCGGAAGCGCATCCGGTAGGGTTCAAATGGGTTATCGAAGCCAAAATTAAAAATAATGCGACGGTGATCGTCGTTGATCCGCGCTTTAACCGCAGTGCGGCGGTGGCTGACCTGTACGCGCCCATTCGCGCCGGCTCCGACAGCGCTTTCCTGCTCGGCGCGATCCGCTATCTTATCGAACACGATCGGATACAGCATGAGTACGTGCGTCACTACACCAACGCCAGCATGATCGTGCGGGAAGATTATGATTTCGACGAGGGGCTGTTTAGCGGTTTTGATCCGCAGAAGCGTCAGTACGATAAAACCAGCTGGAACTATGAACTCGACGCGAACGGCCTCGCCAGGCGCGATGATACGTGGAACCATCCGCGCTGCGTCTGGAATCTATTGAAGCAGCACGTTGAGCGCTATACGCCAGAGCTGGTCAACCGCCTTTGCGGCACCTCGTTACACGATTTTCAGCGCATTTGCGAACTGTTAGCCAGCACCAGCGCTGCGAATCGAACCGCGACAATCCTGTATGCCCTCGGCTGGACCCACCACACCACCGGAGCGCAGACCATCCGCGCGGCCGCGATGCTGCAGCTGCTGCTGGGCAATATCGGCATGGCCGGCGGCGGCGTTAACGCGCTGCGCGGGCACTCCAATATTCAGGGCTATACCGACCTGGGACTGCTTTCGACCAATCTGCCGGGATATATGCCGCTACCGTCGGAAAAACAGGTTGATTATCAGAGCTATATTTCACAAATCACCCCCGCGGCGCTGGGCGTGAACGAAGTGAACTACTGGCAAAATACGCCGAAGTTTTTCGTCAGCATGATGAAAAGCTTCTGGGGCGATGCCGCAACCGCGGAAAACAGCTGGGGCTATGACTGGCTGCCGAAATGGGATCGTTTATACGATGTCATGACCCAGGCCGAGCTAATGGCCCAGGGCAAAATCAACGGCTACGTGGTACAGGGATTTAACCCGCTGGCGGCGTTCCCGGATAAAAACAAATCCGCCCGCGCGCTGGCGAAGCTCAAATATCTGGTGGTGATCGATCCGCTGGTGACCGAGTCGTCGAATTTCTGGCAGAACCACGGCGAAATGAACGACGTGCGTCCTGCAGATATCCAGACCGAAGTCTTCCGCCTGCCTTCCTCCTGCTTCGCCGAAGAGAACGGTTCGATCGCCAACTCGGGCCGCTGGCTACAGTGGCACTGGGCGGCGGCCGAACCGCCGGGCGAAGCGCTCCACGACGGCAAAATTCTCGGACGCCTGTTTATGCGCCTGCGCGATCTGTATCGGCAAGAGGGCGGCGCAAACCCGGCGCCGGTGCTGAATATGTCCTGGGATTATCACGATCCCCTCGACCCGCAGCCGGAAGAGGTCGCCAGGGAGGCCAACGGCAAGGCGCTGCGCGATATCGTTGACGAGCAGGGCCGGGTAGTTGTCAAAAAAGGCCAGCAGCTGAGCAGCTTCGCGCAGCTAAAAGATGACGGTTCAACCAGCAGCTACTGCTGGGTTTACTGCGGCTGCTGGACCGAGCAGGGCAATCAGATGGCGAACCGCGATAATAGCGACCCGTATGGTTTAGGCTGTACGCCCGGCTGGGCATGGTCCTGGCCAGCGAACCGCCGCATCCTCTACAACCGCGCCTCCGCGGACCCGGCGGGTAAACCCTGGGATCCGCAGCGCTCGCTGTTGAACTGGGACGGCAAACGCTGGACCGGTATGGACGTCGCCGACTATAGCCAGGCGGCGCCGAACACCAACGTCGGGCCGTTTATCATGAATCCGGAAGGCGTGGCGCGCCTGTTCTCGCTGGACAAACTAAACGATGGCCCGTTCCCGGAACACTATGAGCCTGTCGAATCGCCGATTGGCACCAACCCACTGCACCCGAAGGTGGTCTCCAGCCCGGTAGCGCGCATCTATCACGATGACCTGGCGAATATGGGCAAAGCGGATGAGTTCCCCTACGTGGCGACAACCTACTCGATCACCGAACTGTTCCGTCACTGGACCAAGCATGCGCGGCTGAACGCCATCGTTCAGCCCGAGCAGTTTGTTGAAATTGGCGAGGCGTTGGCGAAGGAGAAGGGCATCGTCGCGGGGGACACGGTAAAAGTGATGTCGAAGCGCGGGTTTATTAAAGCCAAAGCGGTAGTGACTAAGCGAATACAGGCGCTGACTATTGATGGCCGTACGGTGAATACCATCGGTATTCCGTGCCACTGGGGTTTTGAGGGGGCGACGCGGAAAGGATTCCTGGCCAATACGCTGACGCCATCGGTGGGGGACGCGAACTCGCAGACGCCTGAATATAAAGCTTTCCTCGTGAACGTGGAAAAGGCGTAACGGAGACGAATTATGGCTTATCAATCGCAAGACATTATCCGTCGTTCCGCGACTAACGGCTTCACCCCCGCGCCCCGCGCGCGGGACCACCAGGAAGAGGTGGCGAAGCTTATCGACGTCACCACCTGTATCGGCTGTAAAGCCTGTCAGGTGGCCTGTTCCGAGTGGAACGACATCCGGGATGAAGTCGGTCACAACGTCGGGGTGTACGATAACCCCGCCGACCTGACCGCCAAATCCTGGACCGTGATGCGCTTCTCGGAAGTGGAGCAGAACGACAAACTGGAGTGGCTCATCCGCAAGGATGGCTGTATGCACTGCGCCGACCCGGGCTGCCTGAAGGCCTGCCCGGCGGAAGGGGCGATCATTCAGTACGCCAACGGCATCGTCGACTTCCGGTCCGAGCAGTGCATCGGCTGCGGCTACTGCATCGCCGGCTGCCCGTTCAACGTGCCGCGTCTGAACCCGGAAGATAACCGCGTCTACAAATGTACGCTGTGCGTCGACCGCGTTAACGTTGGCCAGGAGCCGGCGTGCGTGAAAACCTGCCCGACCGGCGCTATCCACTTCGGCTCCAAAGAGGAGATGAAAACGCTGGCTGGCGAGCGCGTCGCCGAGCTGAAAACCCGCGGTTACGACAACGCGGGGCTGTACGATCCGGCAGGCGTTGGCGGCACGCACGTGATGTACGTGCTACACCACGCCGACAAGCCGAACCTGTACCACGGCCTGCCGGAGAAC
Organism: Klebsiella sp. M5al; assembly: GCF_002090195.1. NCBI lineage: Bacteria > Pseudomonadati > Pseudomonadota > Gammaproteobacteria > Enterobacterales > Enterobacteriaceae > Klebsiella > Klebsiella sp. M5al. The sequence continues at coordinate 3,981,803 of NZ_CP020657.1, read as the reverse complement.
CCGGAAATCAGCGCCACGGTTAAGTTCTGGAAAGGGATCTGGAAGCCTCTCGCGGCGGTCGGCTTTGCGGCCACCTTCGCCGCCAGCATCTTCCACTACGTCGGCGTCGGTCCGAACCGCGCGGAAGAGGAAGAGGACAATCTGGATGAAGAGAAAGACGAGGTGCGCAAATGAAAAGACGTGACACCATCGTGCGCTACACCGCGCCGGAACGCATCAACCACTGGGTCACCGCCTTCTGCTTCGTGCTGGCGGCGGTGAGCGGGCTGGGCTTTTTCTTCCCGTCCTTCAACTGGCTGATGCACATCATGGGCACCCCGCAGCTGGCGCGTATTCTGCACCCGTTCGTGGGCGTGATTATGTTTGCCTCGTTCATCATCATGTTCTTCCGCTACTGGCACCATAACCTGATCAACCGGGACGATATTTTCTGGGCGAAGAACATTCGCAAGATTGTGGTCAACGAGGAAGTGGGCGACACCGGGCGCTATAACTTCGGCCAGAAGTGCGTGTTCTGGGCGGCGATTATCTTCCTGGTGCTGCTGCTGGTGAGCGGGGTGATTATCTGGCGTCCGTACTTTGCGCCGGCGTTCTCCATCCCGGTTATCCGCGTCGCGCTGATGCTGCACTCCTTCTCGGCGGTCGCGCTGATCGTGGTGATCATGGTGCATATTTACGCCGCGCTGTGGGTGAAGGGCACCATTACCGCGATGGTGGAAGGCTGGGTGACGAAGACCTGGGCGAAGAAGCATCACCCGCGCTGGTACCGTGAAGTGAAAGCGAAACGGACGAAGGATTGATAAAACAAATACGATAAATTTGCTGCCATGCAGCGGATATTATCGTAGCGAGCGCGCGTAATGGCAGGTAAACCGCAAGGTGAACAAGCGATTACGCGCTATTTTTATCGGTAATTATTAGAGGGTAATCAACATAAAACCGCTGATAATAACGCTGTTTTATGAATGTTTTGGTTATCCATATCAAAGAATCGCCGGACGACTCTGGTTATGTTGGCCGTTGCGCCCGGAGAAACGCCCGGGTTAATTCATCACTCGTTGTGGAAGGGGACCTGACAGGATGACGACGAAATCGCTAACGCTTTCTTTGGATGAACAACAGTCAATTCCTTTGAGTACGGTCTCGGGGACCCTGGGCTACCTCGGCATGGATATTCGTCCGCTGGCTTCCGCGGGGATATGCAGTTTCGACCCCGGCTTTGCTAACACCGCAGGCTGTAAGTCGGCCATCTCGTGGATCGATACCGAAAAGAGCATTCTGCTGCACCGCGGCTATCCGGTCGATCAGCTGGCGCGCCAGTGCGACTTCCTGGAAGTGGCATGGATTCTGCTGCGCGGCGATGCGCCTGACGAAGCCAGCTATCAGGACTTCAAAAACACGATTACCCGCCATAGCCTGGTGCATGAGCAGATTGCCCGCATGTGCAGCAGCTTTCGTCGCGACTCGCATCCGATGGCCTTAATGTGCGCCCTGGTAGGCACCCTGGCGGCGTTCTATCACGATGTGCTGGACGTTGAAAATCCTGAGCACCGCGCGCTGGCCGCCACCCGCCTGCTGTCGAAAATGCCAACGCTCGCGGCGATGAGCTATAAGTTTTCAATTGAGCAACCGGCGCAGTATCCGCGCAACGATCTTTCCTATGCGGGGAATTTCCTGCATATGCTGTTTGCTATTCCGGCGGAACAGTATCAGCTGAATCCGGTGATTGAGCAGGCGATGAACCAGATCCTGGTGCTGCACGCCGACCACGGCCAGTGCGCATCGACGACCACCGTCCGGGCGGCGGGCTCCTCCGGGGCGAATCTCTTTGCCTGCGTCGCCGCCGGGCTCGCGTCTCTGTGGGGACCGGCCCACGGTGGGGCGAACGAAGCCAGTATGCGGATGCTGGAGGAGATCAACACCGTTGATCAAATTCCGGCGTTCCTGAGCAAAGCGAAACGCGACCCGCAGACGTTCCGTCGTCTGGGATTCGGTAACTCTCGCTACCGTCATCTTGACCCGCGCGCCGCTATTTTGCGCGAGACTTGTCATCGGGTTCTGGAAGAGCTGGGGATGTCCGACATGCCGTTGCAGGTGGCGATGGCCCTCGAAGAGGTGGCGCTGACCGACCCGTACTTTGTTGAAAATGGCCTGTCGCCGAGCGTGGATTTCTATACCGCAGTGATCCTCAAGGCGATGGGACTGCCTTCATCGATGTTTGTGGTGATTACCGCCGTGGGCAGAACGCTTGGCTGGGTGGCGCACTGGAACGAAATGCACGAAGCGCCGCTGACGATTTATCGTCCGCGGCAGATTTATACCGGCGAACAGCGGCGGGATTATGTTTCACGGCGTGAAGGGAAATAACAGAGCGCGGTTTTGATATTGTGTTCGTATTGTTGCCGGGCAGCGGCTGTCGCCTTGCCCGGCCTACCAAACCCTGGTCGGTAGCCCGGATAAGGCGTCAGCCGCAATCCGGGATCGTACCGTTTGATTAACGAAACACCACCTGCGCCCAGCGGGCCAGCCCGGCGGTGACCGAGCCAAAATCATCGCCGCCGGCCACCGGAATGCCCGGCAGGTGTGCCGCCAGCGCTTTTTTGATCAACGGCGAGCGAGCGCTGCCGCCGGTCAGGTAAATCACATCCGGCTTGTCATTGCTGTTATCCAGCGCCAGCTGAACCTGCTCCATGATGCGGGCCAGCGGCTGATCCAGCGCCGCTTCCAGACCCTGCTGGCTGATGGCTGTCGCCAGCTCGTCGCTGATAAACGGCAGCCCGGCGGTGACGCTCGGCTGCGCGGACAGGGCGATTTTGCTCTCTTCCGCGCTCCGCACCAGGCGATAGCTCAGACGCTGACGCCAGACCTTCAGCAGCAGCGCGACTTTTTCGCTATCGCGGGCGCTGCGCAGCAAATCGTTAAGCAGGCGACCGTTGGCGGCGCTGTAAAAATCGGTTTGCGCCGGGACGTCGTTAATCGCCACCGCATTCCACCACGGCAGAATCGGCAGCGCGATGCCTTTTTCGGTATCGCCGCCCATACCCAGCAGCGGCATCAGGCATTTAAAGGCCAGGGCGATATCAAGGTCGTTACCGCCGACCCGGCAGCCGCTGTGGCCAAGCAGGCTTTGCTGGCGATCGGCTTTTTCCCGCCACTGCGGCCCCATCAATAGCAGTGAACAGTCGGTGGTACCGCCGCCGATATCGACGACCAGCACGCGTTTTTCCTCGCTCAGCGTCGCTTCGAAATCCAGACCGGCGGCGACCGGTTCAAACTGAAACACCACGTCGCGGAAGCCCGCGCGCTTTGCCGCACGTTCGAGAATGCCCTGCGCCTGGGCGTTGGCGTCATCGCCGCCCAGTCCCTGGAAGTTAATCGGCCGGCCGATAACCGCCTGGTCGATGGTTTCTGGCAGCTGCGTTTGCGCCTGGAGTTTGATATGCAGCATCATGGCGCACACTAAGTCTTCAAACAGCGCCACCTGCTGCGGCTTGAGCCCGCTGGCGCCGAGAAAGGATTTCGGCGACTTCACGAAGTAGACTTCTTCTGGATCTTCAACGTATTGATGCAGCGAAGCGAGACCAAACTGCACGCTGTTGCCGAGTACGTCGATATCTTCCTCGCGGTTGAAGCTAATGGCGCGACGCAGCAGCGCCTGGTTTTCATCCCCGTTGGGCGGGACATCGTGATGGCGGTAGAGCCACTCGCTGACCGCTTCGCGGGTCGGCGCGCAAAGCATGGATGGCAGCAGTGAACTGCCGTTTTCCAGCGTTAACAGCTGCGGCGTATTCTCGCGCATTACCGCCACCGAACAGTTAGCGGTACCGTAGTCAAAACCAATAAACATAGCCTGCAAAATCCCCATGCCGGTGAAGAAGGGGGGCGACTTTAGCGGATTGACGGCACTGCGACAACTGGAATTTAAAAGCAAGGCGCCCGCGGCGCAGAGCCGCTATGATTGAAGCGCTAAAAAAGGAGAAATGATGACGCTGCTACCCTGGCATCCCCCCTACGACTGGCAATGGATGTTTCATTTTCTTGAGGCGCGTACCGTGCAGGGGATTGAAACTTTTGTCGACAACAGCTACTGCCGCAGCTTTGCCCTCAATGGCCACGCCGGGCTGATCGCGGTGACGCCGGATGACGCCGCGCAGGGCATGCGGGTGACGCTTTCCGCCGGGCTACAGCCGGTCGCGGAAGAGTGCCTGGCGCGGGTTGCGCGCTTATTTGATTTGTCCTGCGACCCGCAGCGGATCGCCCTGACGCTGGGAAACCTCGCGCTGCCAAGGCCGGGGCTGCGCCTGCCGGGATCCCTGGATGCGTTTGAACAAGCGGTACGCGCGGTGCTCGGCCAACTGGTGAGCGTGGCCATGGCGGCAAAGCTGACCGGGAAAGTGGTGGCTGCCTTCGGGGAACCGTTGACCGATGCGCCGGGCTTTTATCTGTTCCCGAGCGCGCAGCGGCTGGCGCAGGCCGATCCGCTGGCGCTGAAGGCGCTGGGTATGCCCCTGCGGCGGGCGGAGGCGCTGATTCACCTGGCGCGGGCGGCCATCAGCGGCGAACTTCCCCTCCGGGCGCCGGATAATATCGACGCTGGAATAAAGCAGCTGCAGACGCTGCCCGGCATTGGCCGCTGGACGGCGAACTATTTCGCGCTGCGCGGCTGGCAGGCGCCGGATATCTTTCTGGCGGATGATTATCTGATTAAACAGCGTTTTCCCGGCATGACGCCGAGCCGGATTGCGCGCTACGCCAGCCGCTGGCACCCCTGGCGCTCGTACGCTTTATTGCATATCTGGTATACGCAAGGCTGGTCGCCGGAGGAGGAATAGACCCGAGAGGCGCTTAGCACTGGTATCGACGCGCTGAAATCCCTATAATTGCGGCGTTTGGCGGTCAACCGCCACCCTTCCTACATTCCCAGGTTAATCAGGTCGCAAAAATTTATGACTGATACGTCTCATCAGTGCGTCATTATAGGCATCGCCGGCGCATCGGCTTCGGGCAAAAGCCTTATCGCCAGTACGCTATATCGTGAATTACGTGAACAGGTCGGCGATGAACATATCGGCGTTATTCCGGAAGACAGCTATTACAAGGATCAAGGTCATCTGTCGATGGAAGAGCGTGTAAAAACCAACTATGACCATCCAAGCTCCATGGATCATAGTCTGCTGTTTCAGCATCTGCAGATGCTGAGAAGCGGCCAGCCGATAGAGTTGCCGGTATACAGCTACGTTGAACATACCCGTATGCCGGAAACTATCCATATCGAACCGAAGAAAGTCATCATTCTTGAAGGGATTCTGCTGCTGACCGACGCTCGCCTTCGCAACGAACTCAGCTTCTCCATTTTTGTCGACACCCCGCTGGACATTTGCCTGATGCGCCGCATCAAGCGAGACGTCAACGAGCGCGGACGTTCGATGGATTCAGTGATGGCGCAGTACCAGAAAACGGTGCGCCCGATGTTCCTGCAGTTTATCGACCCTTCCAAGCAGTATGCCGATATTATTGTGCCTCGCGGCGGTAAGAACCGTATCGCCATCGATATTCTGAAGGCCAAAATCAGTCAGTTCTTTGAATAACACGAACGAATTGTGTAACGTGCAAAGAGAAGCCAATTTGCCCTTATCCCCGGAAGGCGTAGGGGCGCAATGCCTTAAAGGAGAACGTTCATGCGTCTGTGCGACCGAGATATAGAAACCTGGTTGGATGAGGGGCGACTGGCCATTAATCCGCGCCCGCCCGTTGAGCGCATTAACGGCGCGACGGTCGATGTTCGGCTGGGGAATAAGTTTCGGACTTTCCGCGGGCACACGGCGGGCTTTATTGACCTGAGCGGGCCGAAGGCGGAAGTCAGCGCGGCGCTGGATCGGGTGATGAGCGAAGAGATTGTTCTGCCAGATGGTGAGGCGTTCTTCCTGCATCCGGGCGAGCTGGCGCTGGCGGTGACCTTTGAATCGGTTACCCTGCCGCCGGATCTCGTCGGCTGGCTGGATGGCCGTTCCTCGCTGGCGCGTCTGGGCTTGATGGTGCACGTTACCGCGCACCGCATCGATCCGGGCTGGTCCGGCTGTATCGTTCTGGAATTCTATAATTCGGGTAAGCTGCCGCTGGCGCTGCGTCCAGGGATGCTGATCGGCGCGTTAAGTTTTGAACCCTTATCCGGCCCGGCGGTGCGTCCTTATAACCGCCGCGAAGATGCGAAATATCGCGACCAGCAGGGCGCGGTAGCGAGTCGAATCGACAAGGATTGATAATTTTAGCGGTTTGCTGAGGATGCCATGAGACGAATTCTGACCACGCTGATGATCTTACTGGCGGTAGTTGTCGCCGGTCTTACCGCGCTGGTATTGCTGGTCAACCCCAACGATTTTCGCGCCTATATGGTTAAAGAGGTGGCGGATCGTAGCGGCTATCAGCTTGAACTCAATGGGCCGTTGCGCTGGCACGTCTGGCCGCAGCTCAGCATTCTCTCAGGCCGCATGACCCTGACCGCGCCCGGCGCGGCAGAACCGGTCATTCGCGCGGATAATATGCGCCTTGACGTCGGGCTGCTGCCGCTGATCTCGCATCAGCTGCAGGTTAAGCAGGTGATGTTGAAGGGGGCGGTGATCCAACTGACTCCCAAAACCGAAGCCGTGCGCAGCAAAGGAGCGCCGGTCGTTCCGCACGACAACACGTTGCCTCAGGTTCCGGAGGATCGCGGCTGGTCGTATGATGTCCAGAAGCTGCAGATAGCCGATAGCGTGCTGTTTTTTCAGCATGAAGATGGCGAGCAGGTGACGGTGCGCGATATCCGCCTGCAGATGGAGCAGGACAGCAGCCATCGCGCAACGGTCGATTTCTCTGGCCGGGTGAACCGCGATCAGCGCGATCTGGCGCTTTCCTTCACCGCCCAGGTGCAGGGCGGTGATTATCCTCATTCTCTGAAGGCGGATATTTCACAACTGAACTGGCAGCTTCGCGGCGCGGAGCTTCCCCCTGAAGGGATTAGCGGTCAGGCCAGCATGCAGGCCAGCTGGTTCGAGGATGCGAAAAAGCTCAGCTTCGATAAGCTGAACTTAACGGCTAACGGCAGTACCGTTGCCGGCAACGGTAGCGTGGTGCTGGGCCAACAGCCTGACTGGACGCTGAATCTTCAGGCGGGCACGCTCAACCTCGATAGCCTGCTGTCTCATCCCTCAGCATCTGACAATAATGGCGTTAACCAGCAGGGGCAAAGCCAGGCCAGGCAGCTACGCCCGGTTATTGCGGATAACGGTATTCAGCAGGATTACAACTCGCTGCGCGGTTTTAACGCCCGGCTGAGCATCACGGCTGAGCAGCTGCAGTGGCGTGGCATGCATTTTACCCAAGTGAAAAGCGATATCAGCAACCAGCAGGGGCTGCTGACGATTCATCAGATGCAGGGGAACCTGGACGGCGGGCGACTCTCGCTCCCCGGCTCGCTGGACGCGCGAGGTGAAACGCCGCGAGCCTCCTTCGAGCCGCAGCTCGACAACGTTGAGATCGGCTCGATTCTGAAAGCGTTCAATTATTCGATAAACCTGACCGGCAAGCTCTCGCTGACCGGCGAGTTCTCCGGCGGCAAGATTGATGCCGACGAGTTCCGCCGCAGCTGGCAGGGGCAGGCGCAAATTCAGATGACGGATACGCGCACTGAAGGGCTTAATTTCCAGCAGCTAGTCCAGCAGGCCGTCGAGCGCAGCACCAACGTTCAGGCGCAGGAAAACTACGATAATGCGACCAGGCTGGACTCCGTCAGCACCGAGTTTGCGCTGGATAATGGACAGGTGACCTTAAAGGGTATGCAGGGGCAATCTGAACTGATGGCGTTAACCGGGCAGGGTGAACTCAATCTGCTGAAAGAAGACTGCGATATGCGCTTCAACGTCCGGGTACTGGGCGGCTGGAAGGGCGAGAGCAAACTCATCGATAGGCTCAAGCAGACGGCGATCCCATTGCGAATTTATGGCAACTGGCAGACGCTGAGCTACAGTCTGCAGGTGGACCAGATACTCCGCAAGCAGCTGCAGGATGAAGCGAAAAAACGGCTTAGTGAATGGGCCGAACGCAATAAAAACACTCAGGATGGCAAGGATGTGAAGAAGCTGCTGGATAAGCTGTGAGTCTGGCGGTTGTTGTCGGCGGATGATAATCCATGGCCGGCGTCTTTGCTGACAAAGTGCGACATGTGGCATTGCCCGGCGGCGCTTTGCTTGCGCGGGCCTACGGGGAAGGCGTTATGTGTTGCGGGCGTGGATTTTTAGGCCGGGTAAGGCGTCAGCCGCCGCCCGGCAGTAATGTCAACGGCTCCTCAAAAACCGGTTTGCCATTGTTCGTGCGGCTTTAGAATATTCATTGAAGTGAGCATTACACTTCATAGTCCAGTTCATCTTCATTATGCGCCGGCGGCACTATTTGTACTTTTTGCACCCGATGGCTCTCCACCTGCAGCGTGCGCAGAACGTAGCCGTCAAGGTTCACTTCTTCACCTTCCTGCGGCACATGCTGCAGGTACTCCATCAGCAGACCGGCGACCGTATGGTATTCACGTTTCTCATCCAGCGGCAGGGGGACATACTGGACCAGGTCTTCCAGCGGCATATGCCCGTTGACCGTCCAGCTACCGTCGCCGTTTTTGTGAATATCGTGGCGAGCGTCAATCTCTTCTACTTCATTAGGCAAATTACCGGCGATAGTTTCCATAACGTCGCTGAGCGTGACAATGCCCTCGACGGAGCCAAACTCATCAACCACAAAGGCAAAGTGGGTTCTGGCTTTGCGGAACTGCTCCAGCGCCGGAAGCAGCGGTAGCGTCTCCGGGAACACCAGCGGCTGACGAATCAGGGCCTGCAGGTTGAGCGGTTCATGTCGTAACGATTGCTGCAGCAGATCGATCACATGCACGACGCCAAGCATATCTTCGTCATCATCGACGCCGGTAACCACCAGGCGGGTATGCTGATTCTTGTCGAGTAAGGCGCGGATCTCCTCTTCCGGAGCGCTGAGATCAATATATTCAATATCATGACGCGAGGTCATGATGCTGCTGACGGTGCGCTGATTGAGATTCAGTACCCGCTCAATCATCCGCCGTTCCTGTGGATTAAACAGCGGGTTATCGTCGCGATCGGCAACCAGCGAAGCGGTATCGCTATCCAGCTCGTTATTCTCCTTGTGGCCGCTCAACAGATTCATTACCGCTTCAGTGGTTCGCTGGCGTAACGTCAGGTTGGCCGAGAGAAAGCGATGACGGTTAAAGATCGCCAGCTGATTGAAGGATTCAATCATGACCGAGAAGCCGATGGCGGCGTACAGGTATCCTTTGGGAATAGGGAAGCCAAAGCCTTCGGCAATCAGGCTAAAACCGATCATCAACAGGAAGCTCAGGCAGAGAATAACGATTGTCGGATGACTGTTAACAAAGCGGGTCAGGGCCTTGCTGGCCATCAGCATCAGGCTAATGGCAATAATCACCGCAGCCATCATTACCGCCAGGTGGTCAACCATGCCGACCGCGGTTATCACCGAATCGAGAGAGAAGATGGCATCAAGCACCACGATTTGCGCAACCACTCCCCAGAACCTGGCGCCTTTGCGCTGGGTCGGGTTATCGCTATCTTTGCCTTCCAGCCGTTCGTTGAGCTCAACGGTGGCTTTAAAGAGAAGGAACAACCCGCCAAACAGCATAATGAGATCGCGAGCGCTAAAGCTCAGATCGTGCCACGTAATCAGCGGCCTGGTGAGAGTAACCAGCCATGAGATCGACGCCAGCAGCAGCAGGCGCATCACCATTGCGAGCAGCAGACCGGTCACGCGCGCCCTGTCGCGCTGCGCGGGAGGGAGTTTTTCCGCGAGAATGGCGATAAAGACCAGATTATCAATACCGAGTACCAGCTCAATAACGACAAGCGTGATGAGCCCGGCCCAGATCGAAGGGTCGGCAATCCATTCCATATTCAGTTAAAACCTTTACAACCTAAGAGTGCCATGTACCGATCATGGATAAGCCATAGATAAAATGCAATATTTTCTGCTGTTAATTACCTCGGGCGCCAAACGGGGCCTCGTAATACCTGTAAATAAAATAGCCACTTGCACAGGATATAACCGTATTCAACCACAAGCATATCGGCTGGTTATTATTTGTCATCGTGCGAATTTTCATCGATATAGGCTGAAATGGCCCGCCTGATTTTATGCCGGATTCCGCGCAGGCGCTGAATGGCTATACCAGGGCGGTCTCCGGCAAACGGTAAAGTCTATCAATAGATTTGATGTATATAACAACAATTTCCTGGAATTTAGATATTTATACTACTTAATGTCGTGGCTTGTCGGAGATCAATTTTTGCCGGAGGATGTGATGCGCGTTATCGGGGGACGCAGAGCGGCAAAAACAGCAGTGGGAATAATTTGTTGCCAGTAAAAGGCACCAGGGGTTAGCGGGGAAGACGTCGCTGCTGCTGAAACCCGTTGTGACGAGTAATTTGCTGCCGTTCAGACGGTTTTGTGCGTTAAATAATTTTATTAACACTATAATCGATTATATGGTCTGGATTTTTATTTTTTTGCAGTCACTTGTTCTGTATCAACTCATTGTGAAAGATAACAAGGTATTAAAAGAGGAATGATGGAGGAACGATGAACGTCATTACTCAATCTTATGAATTGAATGGAACGGTTTTTTTGCCTAACATATTGTAAATATTAGATATTTACTTCGAAATATTGCGTATAAGAATTTTCTTAAATCTGTCTATTGGTATGTAGACTTTACGTGTATTCTTAAATTATACGTGTAATTTCAGAATTTGACGGACAGTATGGCAGGGATCAACCGTGTATCATCACTGATAAATGCCAGTGATAGATACAAACTGACAGGATCAAAAGGTTTATAACCATACGGGTGGATATGAAAATGGTGAGTTTGAAAGCAGTTATACCGGTAGCAGGATTAGGGATGCATATGTTGCCCGCCACTAAGGCCATTCCGAAAGAGATGTTGCCGATCGTCGACAAGCCTATGGTGCAGTATATTGTTGATGAAATTGTAGCTGCGGGAATCAAGGAAATCGTGCTGGTAACGCATTCATCCAAGAATGCGGTAGAAAACCATTTCGACACCTCCTATGAACTGGAAGCATTGCTCGAACAACGCGTAAAACGTCAGCTTCTGGCGGAGGTGCAGGCTATCTGTCCTCCTGGCGTAACCATTATGAACGTACGTCAGGGCCAGCAGTTGGGGTTAGGCCACTCCATTCTTTGCGCGCGCCCGCTGATTGGCGATAACCCCTTTGTGGTTGTGCTCCCGGATATCATTCTGGACGACGCCAGCGCCGATCCTCTGCGCTATAACCTTGCCGCGATGGTAGCGCGTTTCAATGAAACGGGCCGTAGCCAGGTTCTGGCCAAACGAATGGAAGGCGACCTCTCCGAGTACTCTGTTATTCAGACTAAAGATCCTCTGGAATCGGCAGGGCAGGTGGCCCGAATCGTTGAATTCATCGAAAAACCTGATGAACCGCAAACCCTGGATTCTGACCTGATGGCGGTGGGGCGTTATGTGCTCTCTGCCGATGTATGGTCCGAACTGGAGCGTACCGAGCCGGGCGCCTGGGGACGCATCCAGTTAACCGATGCCATCGCCGAGCTGGCGAAAAAGCAGTCGGTCGATGCGATGTTAATGACTGGCGATAGCTATGACTGCGGTAAAAAAATGGGCTACATGCAGGCTTTTGTAAGCTACGGTCTGCGTAACCATAAAGAAGGGGCAAAATTCCGCGAGAGCATTAAGAAGCTGCTGGCATAGTTTAAGCGCATAGTTTTTTAGCGGATGAGAGTGAGCGGTCCGAGTTTTCTGATGAAGAACAGACAATTCGTGACCGTTCACACCGTTAAGTACAGCAGGTATCACTGATTAGTATCCATTTTAATACAATGAGTTAGCGGTTTTCTTGTTATATTGTAGCGTTTGCGAACATGAGGCAATGTTCGGAGACTTCTGGTAGTAGAAGAACACGTATCATGCTGAAATGGTCGGACTAGCTAAATTTACTCTTTGCTGATAATTACTTACTAAGACTTTTCTTAAGTAAGTGGCCCTTAGTCAAGGCGTGAGACGAAAATAAAACTTGACTGAGATCATGTTTGCGCATTAAACAACGGTAACGCATGCATAATAATGTGAAGTTACTGATTGTGTATGCCCACACCAATGTCGCGGAAAAGACGTTACGGACTGGAGAGATCGTCAAAGGATGAAAAAGAAATGAACTGGCAGGTTGTCACTTTTTTTGGCGATAGCACCGTACTGTTACCCAGTGCGGCGGTACTGTTTATCGTTCTTTTTCTGCGAAAAGATTCAAAGCAGCTGGCCTGGCACTGGGCTCTGCTGTTCGGTATAACTGGCGCAATTGTCTGCGCATCAAAACTGGCATTTATGGGCTGGGGTATCGGGATTCGCGAGCTGGACTTCACCGGCTTTAGCGGGCACACCGCACTCTCTTCCGCTTTCTGGCCAATCCTCTTATGGCTGCTGTGCGCGCGTGCCACACCAGCTCTTCGTTTTACTGCCGTCGTATTCGGATATGCACTAGCCGGGCTGGTAGGCTATTCCCGTTTGATGGTTCATGCACATTCAACTTCGGAAGTTATTGCCGGCTTGCTGCTGGGCGCCGCAGGGAGTGCAGCCTTTCTGCTGCTGCAGTCGCGTGTTCGCGATACTTATACTGCGCAGTTATCGTTTGGCAGCCTGGCAAGCATGCTCATTATCCCGGCGCTTCTGCTGAATACCGGGGCGAAGGCGCCAACCCAATCGCTGTTGGGCGAGATAGCGGTGAAGCTTGGCCCACTGGAAAAACCTTTTACCCGAGTTGATCTGCACAAGGGATTTTACTGACTCAGGTGAGCGTGGGCGAGATGAAGGATTCAGAGTGATTCATGTGCTGTTCACATTGTATGCAAGATGAAATTTAAGGTGAAATGGCCTGCCGCTGCGATATTTCATATCCATGAAATAAATCTGTGATGGGCCATTCTGCACAATAATTAGCTTAATGATAAGTCGCCAGGATGTTTCCTAAATAAGTTTTCTGGCTAAATATCGAATTTAATAATGATAACACCATGCTGGCATAATTCTTTTCACTATTAATTTTTGTAGTTGACTAACTATAATTAATTTGAAACTAAGTCAACACATTTTTTGTGGTGAAAAAGTAATAAAATCATGAAGTTGAAATTATTCAGTTGTTCTGTACTGCTGTCATTTGTAAGTGGTGAACGGAAAACAATAACCTTATCGACGAGAAGTTCATAGCGCTGCCAGCGTATCTGATAATTTAAGATTACGCTCCCAATTGAGGACAGAATCTCGTAAACTTATGGCCGCGAAATTGTTTGTTTTGATGGATTAATCGCCGATTTATCGAAATCTGCGATTGAATTTAAAGGGAAAGAAGTGCAGTGCATTGGTAGCTGTTAAGCCAAGGGCGGTAGCGTACCTGCGGACGGACGTTTTCTCTATATCACATCTCATTTCATGCGACCGAAATTCCTAAAGTGGACTTCATACAGGTGATTATCTTCACAACCTGTATATACTTGCGTGTTGGCGCCAGCTCAGAGCGTTCCGTTTGGGGGCGGGCAGGAGAAACTGCGGGTGTAAAGCGTAAGGAATGGCCTTCAATAACAATTTCGCATACATTGTGTATTGCAGATAGCCTGTGAATCAAAAGCGGGCGTTGACCTGAGAATCCGATAACATGCTTTCGTTTTCTTTGCTCAAACCTGCAGACCAAAAATAGCAAAGGTTGGCGTCAGAGGGCGCTGCATCTATCTGTGTTCCCCTTGTCGCGCCAGCTTGCGGAAACGGGGCTTTAAATGGATCTTGTACAATGATAAAAATTGCGCGAATCGCACTCGCATTAGGGCTGCTAACTTCAGCCAGCTCACTTGCCTATGCCTCCGGGTTAGTGATGAATGATAACGAACTGCGCAACGATCTGGCGTGGCTTTCCGATCGCGGCGTTATTCATCTCAGCCTGTCGACCTGGCCTCTGAGCCAGGAAGAGATTAATCGGGCACTTAAGAAAGCAAAACCCTCTTACTCTTCTGAACAGGTTGTTCTCGCTCGAATAAACCAACGTCTCGATTCTTTAAAAGCTGATTTCCGCGTGAGTGGCTATACCTCAACGGATAAACCCGGAACGCCGCAGGGATTTGGCCAGAATCAGCCTGCGGATAGTTCTTTATCATTGGCCTTTAATAACAGCGGCGAATGGTGGGATGTGCATCTACAGGGCAACGTTGAAGGTGACGAACGCATCAGCAACGGTTCCCGTTTTAATGCTAATGGCGCCTACGGCGCGGTCAAATTCTGGAACCAGTGGCTCTCGTTCGGCCAGATGCCGCAGTGGTGGGGACCGGGTTACGAGGGCAGCTTGATCCGCGGTGATGCGATGCGCCCGATGACCGGCGTTTTAATGCAGCGTGCTGAACAGGCCGCACCGGAAACCTGGTGGCTGCGCTGGATTGGCCCGTGGCAGTATCAGATTTCCGCCAGCCAGATGAATCAATATACCGCCGTACCGCATACCAAAATTATCGGCGGTCGTCTGACGTTTTCTCCTTTCCAGTCCCTTGAGCTTGGCGCATCGCGCATTATGCAGTGGGGCGGAGAAGGGAGACCGGAGTCGTTTAGCAGCTTCTGGGATGGTCTGGCGGGCAAAGATAACACCGGCACGGCCAATGAACCGGGTAACCAGCTAGCCGGTTTTGATTTCAAATTTAAGTTGGAGCCTACGCTTGGTTGGCCGATTAGTTTCTATGGTCAACTGATTGGTGAAGATGAGGCCGGCTATCTTCCCTCTGCAAATATGTTCTTGGGAGGAGTTGAAGGGCACCACGGTTGGGGTAAAGATGCCATCAACTGGTATGTGGAAGCTCATGATACTCGCTCGAACATGGACCGCCTGAACTACAGCTACAACCACCATATTTATACCGACGGGTATTATCAACAAGGATATCCGCTGGGTGACGCAATGGGCGGCGATGGCCAATTATACGCCGGCAAGGTTGAATTAGTGACGGAAGATAATCAACGCTGGAGCGCACGCCTGGCCTATGCCAAGGTCAATCCAAGAAGTCAGTCGATAAATAAAGCCTTCCCGCAATCGGATACTCTGAAAGGAGTACAGTTGGGTTGGAGCGGGGATGTGTATAAATCAGTGCGTTTAAATACTTCCCTCTGGTACACCGATGCTGATAACAGTGATAGCGACGACGTTGGTGCCAGTGCCGGGATTGAAATACCATTTAATTTATAGCCTAGCTACAGCAACTTTAGAATGTCAGCAGGCTGGTATGCGACCGCTGGTTCAGCAGTCTGTGAAGAGCTAAAAAACGCGCGGTAGTTTGGGAATTAGACACTTTTAGTTTACTGATGATGTGACATTATGAAGAAAAAAATTGTTAGATTTTCGGCATTGGCATTAGCGATAGGGTTTTTATCGGGTTGTACAATCATGCCGGGTCAGGGATTGAATAGCCTTCGTAAGAATGTGGTTGAGCTGCCTGATAGCGATTACGATCTGGATAAACTGGTTAATGTTTATCCTATGACGCCGGGTCTGATAGATAAACTCCGCCCCGAACCCGTCATTGCTCGTTCGAATCCTCAATTAGATAGCCTGTTAAAAAGCTATGAGTATCGTATTGGCGTTGGCGATGTGCTTATGGTTACTGTATGGGATCACCCTGAGTTGACAACCCCTGCGGGTCAATATCGTAGCGCAAGTGATACGGGCAACTGGGTAAACTCTGATGGGACTATTTTCTATCCATATATTGGCAAAGTTCAGGTCGCAGGTAAAACGTTAACGCAAGTGAGACAAGAGATAGCGAATCGCCTGACTACGTATATTGAAAGTCCACAAGTTGATGTCAGTATTGCTGCTTTCCGTTCACAGAAAGTCTATGTAACTGGTGAAGTAACAAATTCCGGTAAGCAAGCCATTACAAACATTCCTCTGACTGTAATGGATGCAATTAACGCTGCGGGTGGTCTTGCGGCTGATGCCGACTGGAGAAATGTCGTCCTGACTCATAATGGTAAGGATACGAAGATTTCACTGTATGCACTTATGCAGAAAGGCGACCTTACACAGAATCACCTCTTATTCCCTGGTGACATACTTTTTGTTCCTAGGAACGATGACCTGAAAGTGTTTGTCATGGGCGAAGTCGGTAAGCAGAGCACGCTCAAGATGGATCGTAGTGGGATGACACTTGCAGAGGCATTAGGTAATTCCGAAGGGATTTCTCAATCGATGAGCGATGCAACTGGTATCTTCGTGGTTCGTCAATTGAAAGGTGATAATAAAGGCAAAATCGCTAATATCTATCAATTAAATGCTCAAGATGCTTCTGCAATGGTTTTAGGTACAGAATTTCAGCTACAGCCTTATGACATTGTGTATGTGACGACTGCGCCACTAGTACGTTGGAATCGCGTAATCTCACAACTGGTACCAACAATATCTGGTGTACATGATATGACTGAAACCGTTAGATATATTAAGAGATGGCCTAACTAATGTTTGATTCAATTTTAGTTGTGTGCACAGGTAACATATGTCGCTCTCCTATAGGAGAACGTTTTCTGCGGCGAGCATTGCCACATAAGAAAATAGACTCGGCAGGAACCGGTGCACTAGTTGATCATTCTGCAGACGAAAGTGCAATAAAAATCGCAGAACTTCATGGACTGTCTTTAGACGGTCACAAAGGTAAACAGTTTACTTCATCTTTAAGTCGACGCTATGATCTTATCTTAGTGATGGAAAAAGCACATATTGAGCAAATTGGTCATATAGCACCTGAAGCAAGAGGAAAGACCATGCTTTTTGGCCAATGGCTAGGCCAAAGGGACATACCAGATCCTTATCGTAAAAGCGAAGAGGCATTTGCATCTGTGTATCAATTGATCGAGCAAGCTGGCTTACGCTGGGTTGAAAAGTTAGGCGCATAATTATTAGGAATTATTGCATGTCATCAATAACAAATAAGACTGCCGCGAAAGAAACAGATGAAATCGATTTAGGTCGATTAGTTGGTGAATTAATTGATCATAGAAAGTTAATCATTTCTGTTACTGCATTATTTACATTAATTGCTTTAATTTATGCACTTTTTGCAACACCAATTTATCAAGCAGATGCTTTGATCCAAGTAGAGCAAAAGCAAGGAAATGCAATACTAAGCAATTTAAGTCAAATGCTTCCTAATAGTCAGCCAAGTTCGGCTCCCGAGATTACTTTGCTGCAGTCCAGAATGATTTTGGGTAAGACTGTAAGTGATCTAAACTTGCAGGCTAAAGCGGTGCAAAATTATTTCCCTGTTTTTGGAAAGGGTTGGGCTCGACTAATGGGAGATAAACCTGGTCGGATATCTATTACAAGATTATATTTACCGGTAAATAATGATGAGCCGCCAGAAATTAAATTAACAGTGCAAGATGACAAGCACTATCTCGTAAAATATAACGACAGAACAATAAAAGGTACTGTTGGCGAACTCTTGGATGATAAAGATTTATCATTAAAAGTAAACTCTATTGAATCCGAACCTGGAACAGAATTTACAATATTATTTGTCGATAAACTTAAAGCTATTACTGATCTGCAAAATGTGTTCACAGTTGTTGACCAAGGTAAAGATACTGGTATGTTGACACTATCGTTAGTTGGTGATGATTCGGAACTGATAGCAAAGATTGTTGATAGTATTAGTAATAATTATTTAGCACAAAATATTGCCCGACAAGCAGCACAAGATGCAAAGAGTTTAGATTTCCTAAATCTTCAATTACCAAAAGTTAGAGGTGATCTTGATATTGCAGAAGATAAACTTAATCAGTATCGTCGGCAAAATGACTCTGTTGATTTGTCGTTGGAAGCTAAGTCAGTTCTTGAACAAATAGTTAATGTTGATAATCAATTAAATGAGTTAACTTTTCGTGAGTCAGAAATTTCACAACTTTACACGAAGGAACATCCTACTTATAAAGCATTAATGGAAAAAAGAAAGACACTGCAAGATGAAAAAGCAAAGTTGAATCAACGGGTTTCATCAATGCCGAAAACGCAGCAAGAGATCCTAAGACTGAGTCGCGATGTTGATTCCGGTCAAGCAGTTTATATGCAGCTTTTAAATCGTCAGCAAGAATTAAGTATTTCAAAATCAAGTGCTATTGGGAATGTCCGCATAATAGATAATGCCGTTACACAGCCAAAGCCAGTTAAACCCAAGAAGATAATTGTTCTACTAGCTGGAATAGTTTTTGGATTATTTGTTTCAATAGGATTGGTGTTGCTGCGTGTTTTTTTCAGGCGTGGGATTGAAAGCCCAGAGCAATTAGAAGAAATTGGGATTAACGTTTACGCAAGCATCCCTGTATCAGAAGCTTTTGCTAAAAAAATGGTGCAGACACCCGGGTGGAGAAAAAAAGAGAAAAGCGAGTATCAGGGATTTCTTGCAGTAGAAAACCCAGCCGATTTAGCTATCGAGGCTATTCGTGGGTTACGGACTAGTTTACATTTTGCTATGATGGAAGCTCGAAATAATGTATTGATGATTTCAGGTGCTAGTCCAAATGCAGGTAAAACATTTGTAAGTACAAATCTTTCTGCTATTATTTCTCAGACTGGTAAAAAAGTTTTGCTTATTGATACGGATATGAGAAAGGGGTATACCCATAAACTATTTAGCGTAAGTAATGATAATGGTTTATCAGATATATTATCAGGTAAAATTGAAATCAACAAAGCAGTAAAAAATATATCAAATGTAGGATTTGATTTTATATCAAGAGGCGCAGTACCTCCAAATCCGGCAGAGCTGCTTATGCATCGCAGATTCGGTGAGTTAATTTCGTGGGCAAGTCAGAATTATGATATCGTTATTTTGGATACGCCTCCAATTTTAGCAGTAACAGATGCCGCAATTATAGGACATTATGCCGGGACTACATTGCTTGTGGCTCGTTTCGAGCAAAATACAGCTAAAGAACTTGAAGTAAGTTTCAAGAGATTTGAGCAAAGCGGAGTAGTCGTAAAAGGTTGTATCCTTAATGGTGTTGTCAAAAAAGCTAGCAGCTATTATGGCTATGGGTATAGCCATTATGGATATACATATACTGACGATAAATAAAAGTGAATAATATATTGGGCCATTATTGGTCCAATATATTTAAAGGCATGCCTCTCTTATTATTATCTCTTTTCCTAAAGTCAGTTAGCATTATCAAAATATATTACAAAATTGAGAGGGTATTATGACGCTTCTCGGAAGGAATTTTATTGTCAGTGTAGCGCTAGCACTATCTGACTTTATAAGTTTTACAGTTTCAATTTATTTAGCATTAGGCTTATTAAGCTTATTTTTAAATGAAACTAATACGCAAATTTATGGATACCAGATTGAAGGATGGATTGCACTTCATTGGTTATTAGGGGGGTGTTGCGTAGCTTGGTATTCAATGCGATTAAGGCATTACTTTTATCGTAAAACATTTTGGTTTGAATTAAAAGAAATATTACGGACCTTGGTGATATTCGCCATAATTGAAATAGCTGTAATGGCATTCACAACTTGGTCATTTTCTCGTTTTTTGTGGATTCTAACTTGGATTTTTATACTATTTCTGGTTCCTGCCTCGCGTATGTTCACAAAGAGAATTTTAGATATATTGGGATTATGGCAACGTGATACATGGATTATTGGAAGTGGGTTAAACGCACATGAAGCATATAAAGCTATTGATAGCGAGCGTAATCTAGGCTTAAACATTGTTGGCTTTATTAGTAGCGAAGGTGGAACCTCAGATGGAAATGAAATTAATGGAATTCCAGTCTTGCCTAATGATTTGAATTGGTTATTAAGTAAAGATAATAAAACACAATTTATAGTCGCAGTAGAAGCTCATCAAAGTGACATAAGAAATACATGGTTAAGAAACTTTATGATTAAAGGGTATCGTTATGTATCAGTGATCCCTACTTTACGTGGAATGCCATTAGATAGTACAGATATGTCATTTATATTTAGTCATGAAGTGATGATTTTTCGTGTACAGCAAAATTTAGCGAAATGGTCGTCAAGAGTTCTTAAAAGAATTTTTGATATAGCAGGGTCACTATCAATAATTTTCGTATTATCACCAGTTCTTTATTATATAAGTCGTAAAGTAAAAGAAGATGGTGGACCAGCTATCTATGGGCATGAGCGTATAGGAAAAGGTGGTAAGCCTTTTAAATGTCTCAAGTTTAGATCGATGGTAATTAATTCTAAGGAAGTTTTAGATAACCTACTTGACTCTGATCAAGAGGCACGAAAAGAATGGGAAGCAACTTTTAAACTTAAAAATGATCCTAGAATTACAAAAATTGGTGGCTTCCTGCGACGTACAAGTCTTGATGAGTTACCTCAATTATTTAATGTGTTGAAGGGTGAAATGAGTTTAGTTGGACCAAGGCCAATTATTACTGCAGAACTAGAGAGATATAATGATGAAGTGGATTATTACTTGTTGAGTAAGCCTGGAATGACTGGTCTTTGGCAGGTAAGTGGTCGAAGTGATGTCGATTATGAGACTAGGGTATATTTGGATGCTTGGTATGTTAAAAATTGGTCTATGTGGAATGATATAGCAATTTTATTTAAAACTATTGGTGTTGTATTGAAAAAAGATGGCGCCTATTAATGTTCGCGTTCTTATAATTCAAACGTTGGTTTTAACATGAAATTTTACATAGCAATTCCTACATATAACGGTGGGGAAATCTGGCAGACAGCTGCTTCAGAAATTAAAAAACACGCCCCACTTAATACAGTCGTCCAAGTGATAGACTCGAGTAGCAGCGATAATACAGTATCGGTTGCTATTTCCAATGGATTCAATGTGCTTACAATACCTGGAAATGAGTTTAATCATGGAGGCACTAGAAACCTTGCGGTTAAAGATTTCGATGATTATGATGTGGTAATTTTCCTAACACAGGATGCAATACCACAACCAAATTTTGTTGAGAATATCCTTTCTGCTTTCGAAAATGAAGATGTTGTTTGCGCGTATGGACGCCAACTTCCTCATACAGATGCAAATCCTTTAGCGATTCATGCTCGCTCGTTCAGTTATCCCGAGAAGGGATATATAGCGGATAAATGCAAAATCCCTAATATGGGGTTGAAAACATTTTTTATGTCTAATTCTTTTTCAGCATACAGGTTATCTGCATTTAAAGAATTAAAAGGGTTTCCGGAAAATACAATACTCTGTGAAGATATGTTTTTTACTGCGAAATCTGTACTTGCAGGATTCAAGGTTGCATATGTCTCGGATGCAATTGTGAAACATTCACATAACTACACTCCAATCGAAGAGTTTAAACGTTATTTTGACATAGGTGTTTTTCACACGGACGAACCATGGATACGTGAAAATAGTGGAGGAGCGGCAGGTGAAGGCAAGAAATATATGATTTCTGAGTTCAAATTCCTTCTTCAGAAAGCTCCACTCTGGATTCCATACGCCTGCATTAGCAATTTTATGAAAATTACCGGTTATAAATTAGGCCAAAAATATAAAATTATGCCAATGAAACTTATTAAGCTATTTAGTATGCATAAAAGGTATTGGAAATTATAAACACTTTAGGCATCAAACGAATGTGAATTTAAAATTTGTTAACAATATATTTCAATACATGAGGGTAAGATGAAAATTTTAGTCACTGGCGGTGCGGGATTTATTGGTTCAGCAGTGGTGCGTCATATAATAAATGACACTACTGATGAAGTAGTGGTTGTGGATTGCTTGACGTATGCAGGAAATTTAGAATCATTAACACAAGTATCAGTTAGCGACCGTTTTAGTTTTGAAAAAGTGAATATTTGTGATAAAGATGAATTGAATCGTATTTTTCATTATCACAAACCTGATGCAGTAATGCATTTAGCTGCAGAAAGTCATGTTGATCGTTCAATAGATGGGCCCGCGGCTTTTATTGAAACAAATATTGTTGGAACTTATACTCTCTTAGAAGTTGCACGTGCTTATTGGAATCAACTAGAAGAGCAATTCAAAAGTAATTTCCGTTTTCATCATATATCAACTGATGAGGTCTATGGTGATCTGCATGGAACAGACGATCTTTTTACTGAAAAGACATCTTATTCGCCTAGCAGCCCATATTCTGCTTCAAAAGCGTCTAGTGACCATTTAGTCCGTGCATGGTTAAGAACATATGGTTTACCCACAATCGTTACGAACTGCTCAAATAATTATGGACCATTCCATTTCCCAGAAAAGCTAATTCCCCTAATTATTTTAAACGCATTAGAGGGGAAACCTCTTCCTGTGTATGGTGATGGCGGGCAAATCCGAGATTGGTTGTATGTAGAAGATCATGCCCGAGCCCTATATAAAGTTGTGACTGAGGGTATTGTAGGTGAAACCTATAATATTGGAGGACATAATGAACGAAAAAATATTGATGTTGTAAAAACAATTTGTCTGTTATTGGAAGAGTATGTGCCCACCAAGCCTAAAGGTTTAAATAATTATTGCGATCTTATTACCTATGTAAAAGATCGTCCTGGTCATGATGTTCGATATGCTATCGATGCTACAAAAATCCTAAATGAACTTGGATGGAAGCCACAAGAAACCTTTGAAAGTGGTATTCGTAAAACGGTTGAATGGTACCTTGCTAACGAGATTTGGTGGAGTCGCGTTAAGGATGGCTCATACACTGACAAACGTCTGGGTCTCTCACGATAATTCTAAGGAAAAAATATGAAAGGTATTGTTCTTGCTGGCGGTTCAGGTACTCGCTTATATCCAATTACCAAGGGGACATCAAAGCAGTTGTTACCCATATATGATAAACCTATGGTTTATTATCCAATCTCTGTTTTGATGCTTGCTGGCATTCGAGATATATTAATCATTTCGACTCCTGATGATATGCCTGGATTTAAGCGTTTGCTGGGTGATGGTCGTCAATTCGGTGTAAAATTTAGTTATGCTATTCAACCAAGCCCAGATGGTCTTGCTCAGGCATTTTTGATTGGTGAAGAATTTATCAATGGAGACAGCTGTGCGTTGGTTCTGGGGGATAACATTTATTTTGGTGAAAGCTTTGGACGTAAGTTAGAAACTGTTGTGCAACGAACAGACGGAGCTACAGTGTTTGGCTATCAGGTAATGGATCCAGAACGTTTCGGTGTTGTCGAGTTTGATGAAAACAGTCGCGCTGTGTCTCTCGAAGAAAAACCTTCCGAACCAAAATCGAACTGGGCAGTTACGGGGCTGTATTTTTACGATAACAATGTTGTAGAAATGGCAAAAAGAGTTAAACCGTCTGCACGTGGTGAGTTAGAGATTACTACGCTAAATGAAATGTATCTGGAACTAGGCAATTTGCACGTTGAAAAGCTAGGCCGAGGATTTGCATGGCTAGACACCGGTACTCATGAGAGTTTACTTGAGGCCTCTCAGTTCATCCATACAATTGAACAGCGACAGGGATTTAAAGTGGCATGCCTGGAAGAGATTGCATATCGCAAAGGTTGGCTCACTAAAGATGAAGTATTAGCACAAGCTAAAATACTGTCGAAAACACAATATGGGCAATATCTCCAAATGTTGGTAGAGGAGAAATAATTATGCAGGTTATTGATACTAAAATTGCTGATGTTAAAATTATTCAGCCTAAAGTTTTTGGTGATGCTCGGGGTTTCTTTGTGGAAACTTTTGAGAAAAAACGCTATCAGGAAATGTTAAATATAGAATTTGATTTCGTTCAAGACAATCACTCTCGTTCAACGAAAGGAGTCCTTCGCGGACTTCATTTTCAAACGCAGCATGCGCAGGGTAAATTAGTTCGGGTGGTTCGTGGTGAAGTTTTCGATGTTGCAGTTGATATTAGACCTGAATCACCTACTTTTGGCCAATGGGAAGGGGTAATTCTTTCAGAAGAAAACAAAACTCAATTCTGGATACCACCAGGCTTGGCTCATGGTTTTGTTGTGCTATCCGACATAGCTGATTTTGAATATAAATGCACAGATTACTATAATCCAGGATTTGAGGGATGTATTTTATGGAATGATGTGGATATTGGCATCGAATGGCCTGAGAAAAATCCTTTACTTTCCGAAAAAGATAAGCAAGGGAAAACTCTTAAGGAGCTATTTGCATGAAGATATTGTTAACTGGTGCAAATGGTCAATTAGGTCAGTGTTTTCAGGATCGGGTTCCCGATGATTGGGATGTTTGGGCGACTGATACTTCTGAACTTGATATTACAAATAATAAAAGGGTTTTGAAGGCAGTTGAAACATTTAAACCAGATATTATTGTAAATGCTGCGGCTTATACCGCAGTTGATAAAGCCGAAACTGAAATTGATATTGCAAAAAGTGTAAATGAAGACGGACCAAGGAATTTAGCCATAGCGGCAAATCGATATGGTGCAATTTTATTCCATATTTCGACGGATTATGTATTTGATGGAAGTTCAACGATACCGTATCTTGAAAATGATCTGACTAATCCACTCGGTATATATGGAAAAACCAAACTTGATGGTGAGAAGGCTGTAATTAAAAATAGTCCAACGGCGATTATAATCAGAACGGCTTGGGTTTTTAGTGAATATGGGGGTAATTTTGTCAAAACAATGCTTAGGCTTGGTCGCGAAAAAAAAGAACTGTCGATTATAAATGATCAGCGCGGTTGTCCTACCTATGCAGGCGATATCGCTCAAGCGATCATCGAAATGATTAAAATAAAAACATCATGCGGGATATATCATTTCTGTGGAGATAAAGAAGTCTCATGGTATGAGTTTGCTGAACATATTTTTAAAAAAGCGGTAGATGCTAACATTATCTCTAGGCCTCCTTCGCTTAATGCTATTACAACTGAGGCATATCCTACTGCAGCAAAAAGACCTTCTTACTCAAGTCTTAACTGCACCAAAATGAAAGTTATTGGAATTAATCCATCAAACTGGATGTATGCTTTGGAAAATGTGTTAGCTAAGTTATAGAGTTGGTGAATTCTGTATTAATAATTTAGTTCATTACTTTTATATGTTACTGGGATTGCCTTGAGTGATGAATCTTTATATTTTTACAAAAGCAATTGAACTAATAGGGCCCTGCGGGGCTCTTTACTTACAAAATTACACATTTAAGATTATTTAATCATGTGCCAAGCTCAAACTTAATATATGCCGGGAGTATTTAAATTATAGTCATTAATAATATTATATCTTAAGTTTTAAAGGTGTTATAATTCACATTCAATTATTTCAATTAATGACTTATTTCATGAACAATAAGATAAATCATTTCGGAAATTAAAATGATTATAAAGAAAGAAAGACTTCTAACAATTATTTTTATTATTATTCCCTATGTGCTTTTTTGTGCATATATGGTTGGTATTAAAGACCCGTTAGTCTGGCGTGATTATGGAGTCTACCTAAATTATTTTGATGATTCAGCAAATGATATTATATATATAATAACTAATATCCAAGACCCCGTCTTTGTGCTGCTGATGCATCCTTTCCATAGCCTGGCAGAAGGCTTTGATATATTTCTTTTTTGGTGCGCCATTATCACATTATCTTTAAAAATATATTCAATTAGTCTTGCGACGCAACGCTTTTCATTTTTTTTAGTTCTCTATAGCTCATATCTTCTTTGTTTGCATGATTATATTCAAATTAGAATAGCATTAGCGCTGGCTATATTTTGCTATGCAATGTATGTGCGTAAAGGCTGGGTTCAGTTTTTATTGTTTGTTGTATCAATCTTTGTTCATTTATCCTTAGTTGTTCCTCTTTGTATATTTTGCTTGGTGCATGCTAAGCGTATTGGATATAAGAGGATTTTTTGGTCAGGTCCGGCGATCATAGCACTGTCACTGTTGATTCAGCAAGGCGCTGTATTTATATCACGTGTTAATCAATACCTAGAATTACAAAAGCAAGGAATCGGCGTAGATATAAATGTATATTCTGTCTTGCCTTTCTTTCAGTTATTAACAGTTTTGTTTGTTTTTTTTAATAAAAAACTTATTTCATATAAATATACGTTTGAATTCGTTATGTCTTATGTGGGCGTCATAATTTTTTATTCAACCTTGGCAATCCCTGCAGTTGCTCTAAGATATTTTGAGATATCAAACCTTTTCTTTATTATATTGTTGTCTCGTTTGTTTTTTAAATCTTATTTTTTTATTGCCATCTTCTTCATGTATATAATTGTTGGTATAAAGAATTATGGACAACTATTAAATTTAAACATTCCCTTTTTAACATCTTAAGATCCTTAAAATATACTCACAATACTCATTATCAGAAATGGTGCCTAAAATGCCTAAGATGCTGTATATAACTAACATTTATGAGGATAAAAGTGATGGGATCTGGAATAAAATAAAGTATAACGTTCTGGCTTATCAACGACTTGGGTTCGATGTTGATTTTGCGTATAGAAAAGAGGATGGGTTTTATGTGATTGAGAATGAACCTTACACAGAAAATAGCAAATCCCAGGTAGTTGAATGTATATATAAAGATTTATTTTACTATAATTTATCTCTTAAAATTAATTGTGAATATGATCTTGTTTATATAAGAAAACCGGTTGGAGGTGCTGGTTTTATTTTTTTGAAAGCACTTCTTAAAAAGCTAAAAAATAATAGGCGCTGCAAGATCGTTTTCGAAATACCTACTTTTCCCTATGAGAAGGAAATCAATACTGCGCGATTAAAAATTTCAGATTTAATTCTAAAGTGTTGTCTTCCTTTTACATATAAATATATAGATGTAATTACTTACATGGGGGATAAGTATGAAAGAATTTGGGGCGTACCTACACTTAGAATTGCAAATGGGATTGATTTGAATTTTATCAATGTTGTAAGAACTGAGCTAAAACCACTTAATGATGAATTCATTTTTGTGGGGGTTGCACGCTTATCCTTTTGGCATGGATACGATAGACTGATTAAAGCCATTTACAATTATAAAGGAAAATATACTTTAAAATTTATTATCGTTGGCAGTGGTGAGCCAGAAATGTCTGCACTTCAAGAAAAAGTGCGGCAATACGGAATCCAGGATAATATTTTGTTTACTGGTTCTAAGAGTGGAAATGAGCTTGATGCAATTTATGAACAAGCTCATGTGTGTGTGGACTCGTTAGGACGGCACAGGAGCGGTTCTTTTTATAATAGTTCACTAAAGTCTAAAGAGTATACTGCTAAAGGGCTTCCTTTCATCAAAAGCCATATGGATGATTCTTTCATGGATGTGGATTTTATATTTGATGTTACGCCAGATGAGAAGGATATTGATGTTAAAGAGATAATTCAGTGGTATTCATCATTATCACTTGATACACCAGCAAGAATGCGTCATTTTGCTCATGATAATTTATCTTGGGATATTCAGTGTAAAAAGATATTAAATGAGTTATTAATTAAATAAAATCAACAATCTATGGTAAAATAATGAAAGATTTATTCGCAGTAATTGTTACTTATCATCCCCAACTTATTAATTTAAAAAAATTGATCGTGGCTTTAAGAGAGCAGGGGGTATCTCCAGTAATTGTAGATAACGGTACTTTAAAGCAAGATTCCCTCTCTGAAATAGAAAATATTGCTCATGTTATTAATCTTGGCGATAATATGGGTATTGCTTTTGCTCAGAATAAAGGGATATTATATTGCAAAAGTAAAAATGCCAAAGCTATTGTTTTTTTTGATCAAGATAGTGAAATAAAAGCTGAATTCATCGAGTCGCTAGTAAATGATTATAATGATTTAATTGCTGCTGGAGATAAAGTTGCAGTTATAGGGCCTACTTTTATTGATTCAAGATATGGCTTTTATTATAAACAGATTCGGTTGAATAAGTTTGGCATTAGAGAAAAAGTTGATCCTGCCCATTTTTCTAAACCGTTTGAGGCTACCATTATTATTTCTTCAGGTTCTTATATTCCGGTCAAAGTACTTGATGATGTGGGGTATATGGATGAAGATTTTTTCATTGACTACGTTGATACTGAATGGTGCTTACGAGCAATATCAAAAGGATATAAGATTTTTGTATCAACGAATGCTGTCATGGAGCATGCAATTGGGGATAAAATGATTAATATAGGTGGATTGCATGTCCCGGTGCACTCTCCTATCAGACGTTATTACAGGATTAGAAATGCAATACTTTTTTCAAAATTATCACACATACCTTTGATGCTAAAAATTCGTGATAACTTAATGAATATTGTTCATCAGCTATTGTTAATACTAACGCAGAAGCATAAATTCTTGAATGCAAGAACTATGTGTAAAGGTATTAAGGACGGTTTTGTTGGCAAGGTTGGAAAGGGATAGAATATATGGTGAGGTGATATGAAACTTTCTAGAAGGCGTTTTTCGAAGTTTTTGTTTTTTTCATTTTCAGTATTTTCCTCCAGAACAGGATTTTCAGCATTATATAGTGAAGCAGGTACTGATAATCGTTTTCATCCCATTGCAAGATTAAATGTTGTTAATTCATTTGACGAACTCAGGGAATTGGTACCCAGAAATGAAGGCCAGTGTATCGAGTTAAAAAGTTGGCACCAAGGATTAAATGAAGGTTCTGGAGAGTTTATTGCAGTTAAAGGATATATTGAACACGATGATGGTGGCACTTTAGCTAAAGTAAATAATGAGTGGTTTTGGAAAAGAATTATTAAAGGGCATTATACACCAGAAATGTATGGGGCTGTCGGTAATGGTGTATTCGATGATTATAAATATTTCCAAAAAATGCTCGACTCCATTCCCTCTAATGCTGTGGTTATGTTGGATGGAAAAAAAGTTTATTATAATAATTTTTCAGGACGAGAAAATAAAGCTAATATCTGGACTCTAACCAAACCTATAACTATCTTTGCTAATAGTGCACTCTTAACAAGACGCACTCCCAAACGCATAGGCACTAAAGATAATAAAAGTAGCGTCCTTAAATTGTCGGGTGACGGCCCTTTCAATCTGTATAATTTAAGAATAGAAGGGGCAAACCCAATAGGAAAAATTAAGAATCATTTAAAGCAAGATACGGATATCTCTGGTTATGCTATTTGTGATTGTCAAGACTTCGGGGTTCATATCATAAATGCGAATAACATTAAAATAGTTAATGCTGATATATCCTGTTGTTCTTTTAATATATGGGTGGAATCATCTTCAAATATTAAAATTACTGGGAACCTCCATCATTCAGGCCAGGTTGTACCAAATATAACAGCGAAAGATTTGGCATATGGTGCGGGTGTAAAAATATTGAATTCGCGAAATTTTAACATTGACGTTGAGGGTAGGTATAACACAAACGCTACGGTTGAAGTTGAACCTAATAATAGTTTTGGAAACGTTAGGGTGCTGTCGTTTGACAACCTAAGTAATGGGTTGGTTATATACAATAGTAATAATATCCAATTTTATTCTTATACAAAAAATACCATTCAGGGTAATGGTACGTTTATAATATCCAATAATGGAAAGATTGAGACTGGAAATATCAAAGGAACGTCGATAACTGAGGGGTGTTCTTGGGTTGGGACATATGTTCAATTAAAAGGCGACTCCGGGTTTAATGTTTCTAATATTGATTTGGTTTGTGTTAGTTCATTATGCGATAACTACGGCCTAGTTATTGAAAATAAATCAACAAAGTCTTTAGAGAATGTTAGAATAGATTATAGAGGTGAAAGCAATAGCACCGTTAAGAAAGGGTTTGATATGAAGGTCATTGGTGATGTTGCTGGGGAAATAAAAGGAAGTATAAGAAAAAGTTTAAATGGTGTATTTTTTGATGGAAATGAAATGAATCGTTTGAACGTTAAATTGGATTTGTCAGAAATAAAATTTAAACATTATCAAATGGGTAGTGTTGTAAAAGCTAGATTCACAGATAAATAATTTTTAGAAAGGCAGTGCTTATTTTATCGCAGTTGCTCATTCTTTAATGACAATTTATTTTTTTGCGAAACAAAAACTTTCACCTGTTTTTATTATGTTAAATGATTGCAGTGGCATCTATCACCGACTGACATCATGGGGTAAAGTATAGATGCTTATCTAAGCTTGTTTGCCGTAGAGGCTATGGGCTGTTTATCATTAAGACCGGAGTAAAAGATGTCTAAACAACAGATCGGGGTTGTCGGTATGGCAGTGATGGGGCGTAACCTTGCGCTCAACATCGAAAGCCGGGGTTATACCGTCTCCGTTTTCAACCGCTCCCGTGAAAAGACCGAAGAAGTGATTGCCGAGAATCCCGGCAAGAAACTGGTCCCACATTATACAGTGCAAGAGTTTGTTGAGTCGCTCGAAACTCCGCGCCGTATCCTGTTAATGGTGAAAGCGGGTGCAGGCACTGATAGTGCCATTGACTCTCTG
Source organism: Klebsiella sp. M5al (assembly GCF_002090195.1). Taxonomy (NCBI): domain Bacteria; kingdom Pseudomonadati; phylum Pseudomonadota; class Gammaproteobacteria; order Enterobacterales; family Enterobacteriaceae; genus Klebsiella; species Klebsiella sp. M5al. Next base: position 3,951,253 of record NZ_CP020657.1, on the reverse strand, counting down.
AAGCCTTACCTGGATAAGGGTGACATCATCATTGATGGTGGTAACACCTTCTTCCAGGATACTATTCGTCGTAATCGTGAGCTTTCAGCTGAAGGTTTTAACTTCATTGGCACCGGCGTATCCGGCGGTGAAGAGGGCGCGCTTAAAGGTCCTTCGATCATGCCTGGCGGCCAGAAAGAAGCTTATGAGCTGGTTGCTCCAATTCTCAAGCAGATTGCAGCAGTCGCAGAAGACGGTGAGCCGTGCGTAACCTATATCGGTGCCGATGGTGCAGGTCATTATGTCAAAATGGTTCACAACGGTATTGAATACGGCGATATGCAGCTGATTGCTGAAGCCTATGCTTTACTGAAAGGTGGTTTGGCGCTTTCTAATGAAGAGCTGGCCCAAACCTTTACCGAATGGAATGAAGGTGAGCTCAGCAGCTATCTCATTGACATCACCAAAGACATCTTCACCAAAAAAGATGAAGAGGGTAAATACCTGGTTGATGTGATCCTCGATGAGGCAGCAAACAAAGGTACCGGTAAATGGACCAGCCAGAGCTCTCTTGACCTCGGCGAACCGCTGTCACTTATTACCGAATCTGTATTCGCCCGTTACATCTCTTCTCTTAAAGACCAGCGTGTGGCTGCTTCGAAAGTCCTTACCGGACCGCAGGCTAAGAGTGCAGGCGATAAAGCGGAGTTCGTTGAGAAAGTTCGCCGGGCTCTGTATCTGGGCAAAATCGTCTCTTACGCTCAAGGCTTCTCCCAGCTGCGCGCGGCTTCTGATGAATACCACTGGGATCTGAACTACGGTGAGATCGCGAAAATCTTCCGTGCCGGCTGCATCATTCGTGCTCAGTTCCTGCAAAAGATTACGAATGCCTATGAGCAGAATGCCGGCATTGCCAACCTGCTGCTGGCCCCATACTTCAAGCAGATTGCCGATGACTATCAGCAAGCCCTGCGCGATGTTGTTGCATATGCTGTGCAGAATGGTATTCCGGTCCCGACGTTCTCTGCGGCCATCGCCTACTATGATAGTTATCGTTCCGCAGTCTTGCCTGCGAACCTGATTCAGGCGCAGCGCGACTACTTTGGTGCACATACCTATAAGCGTACCGATAAAGAAGGTGTGTTCCACACTGAGTGGATGGATTAAATTCCATTACCTAACTTAAAGCAAAATCCCGGTTAGTTTTTAGCCGGGTTTTTTGTGCTTTTTTTCGAGACACTCGTACTTTCATAATGTATGTGCGCTTCCTCTTTAGAGTTTTGGCTATTACCCCGACACTGGTAAGGTCTCTCCTTGACATACATCCAGCCACGGAGTAAAACCGCCACAAGCGTTGATTACCAGGGTGGCTAATATGCCACTGTCCAGTTAACTGATTAAAGTGTGATCGAATGAAAATTACTATTTCCGGTACCGGTTATGTTGGTTTATCGAATGGCATCCTGATTGCGCAAAACCACGAGGTGGTGGCGCTGGATATCGTTCAATCCAAAGTTGATATGATTAACCAAAAGATTTCTCCGATTGTTGATAAGGAGATCCAGGAATATCTGGCGGAAAAGCCGTTGAATTTTCGCGCGACAACTGACAAGCATGATGCCTATCGTAATGCAGATTATGTCATTATCGCCACGCCGACTGACTACGATCCGAAAACGAACTACTTCAATACTTCGACCGTTGAAGCCGTTATTCGTGATGTCACCGAGATTAACCCCCACGCGGTAATGATTATTAAATCCACCATTCCCGTTGGCTTTACTCGTGATATTAAAGAGCGCCTGGGCATTGATAATGTCATTTTCTCTCCTGAGTTTCTTCGTGAAGGCCGCGCGCTCTATGACAACCTGCACCCGTCACGTATTGTCATTGGTGAGCGTTCAGAACGCGCGGAGCGTTTCGCTAATCTGCTGAAAGAAGGCGCGATTAAGCAGGATATCCCGACGCTGTTTACTGACTCCACCGAAGCTGAGGCGATTAAGTTATTCGCCAATACCTACCTGGCGTTGCGCGTAGCTTACTTTAATGAACTGGACAGCTATGCTGAAAGCCAGGGTCTGAACAGTAAACAGATCATCGAAGGCGTTTGCCTCGATCCGCGAATCGGTAATCACTATAATAACCCCTCCTTTGGCTACGGCGGGTACTGCCTGCCGAAAGATACCAAGCAGCTGCTGGCAAACTATGAATCTGTACCGAATAACATCATCGGTGCCATCGTTGACGCTAACCGCACGCGTAAAGATTTTATTGCCGACTCAATCCTGGCGCGTAATCCTAAAGTCGTCGGCATTTATCGCCTGATCATGAAGAGTGGCTCCGATAACTTCCGCGCTTCTTCTATTCAGGGCATTATGAAGCGTATCAAAGCTAAAGGTATCCCTGTTATTATTTATGAGCCTGCAATGACAGATAGTGATTTTTTTAATTCTAAAATAATAAGAGATTTGGAGTTATTTAAAAGTAAAGCCGATGTGATTGTATCTAATCGGATGTCTGAAGAGTTACGTGACGTAGCCGAGAAAGTTTATACCAGAGATCTTTTTGGCAGCGATTAATATTTTATCGATACCGATTTCATAATCGGTATCAAGTTATTAGTTCTAATTGTTTATTGATGAAATAGGTTAAACAATTATAGATAATCAATTTTTATTAATGTTAATGTCTTTCGGTCTTTTTTCTGTCATTAACATTTATGATGTTCAATCACGTCATATGATAAATACATCGCCTACAATAATGATTACTGTTGGTTCACTTATTAGCAAGAAGATTAACTATGAGTTTAAGAGATAAAACCGTTAAGGGTGCCAAGTGGTCAGCTATAGCCACTGTTGCAAGTATAGGTATTTCTTTCTTGCAAATCACATACTTGGCCCATATTGTCGAGCCCCATCAGTTTGGGATTTTAACTATATCAATGTTAGTTATAGTAATTGCAGATACAATATCAGACTTTGGAATATCCAATTCAATAATACAAAGGAAAGATATAGCAGAAGTGGAACTTTCCACCTTATACTGGCTTAATGTTGTAATTGGTTTTTGTGTTTTTATTATGGTTTTTTCATTAAGTTCTTATATAGCGGACTTATTTCATCAACCGGATATAAAACCGTTGGTACAAGTTCTTTCATTTGCCTTTATTATTATTCCATACGGGCAACAATACAGGGCTCTTTTGCAAAAGGAATTGGAATTTTCGAAAATTGGTCTAATTGAAACCATCTCTATATTAATTGGTTCTGGTGTGACAATGGTTTCTGCGTGGTTTCATCCGTATGCTATAACTGCTATATGGGGTTATTTATGCATGTCAGTAACGAAAACAGCAATGTTCTTTTATGTTGGCAGAAAAGTATATAAACCATCGCTAATTTTTAAATTAAAATCTATTAAATCGAATATCAAATTCGGCGCTTATCTTACTGCTGATGCGTTAGTAAATCAGTTAAATTCAAATATTGCTACAGTTATTCTCTCGCGGTCATTAGGTGCAATCGTTGCAGGTGGTTATAATCTATCTTACAATGTTGCCGTTATGCCACCTTCGCGATTGAATCCAATTTTAACAAGAGTCCTTTTCCCTGCATTTGCTAAAATTCAAGATGATAAAGAAAAATTAAAAGAAAATTTTTATAAGTTATTATCATTTGTTGGGTTAATTAATTTTCCGGTATTATTGGGACTACTAGTGGTTTCACATAATTTTGTAATATTAATTTTTGGTGATAAATGGTTGTTTATTACACCCATATTACAGATTTTATGTATTGTCGGTTTGTTGAGGTCTATCGGTAATCCTATTGGTTCATTGTTAATGGCAAAGGCGAGAGTTGATATAAGCTTTAAGTTTAATGTCTTCAAACTAGTATTGTTTATACCATCTATTTGGATAGGAGCGACTTTTTTTGGAGGGGTAGGAGCTGCTCTTGGATTTCTGGCTGTTCAACTTCTGAATACTTATCTGAGCTATTTTATTCTCATCAAACCTGTATTAGGTAAAAGTTATCGTGAATACCTCAAGAGTATTTTACTTCCATTTATATTGACATTACCGACAGTCTTAGCAGCATGGTTAGTTGGCTTATATGCATTTTCGTCCGAAGTTATCATTATGCTTATGGCTCAAGTAATTGTTGGTGTTATTGTATTTTTCGTTACAATAATTTTCAGTCGTAATAGCTTCATCTGTGAAGTTAAGCGACAGATTATTAAAAATCCTAAAATCCGTCGATTCGTAAGGGCTTAAGAATAATATGCACTATATGACTATTTTAAAAAATAAATTATCAGTTATTGATGATGTTGTACCACATGGAAGTCGTATTATATACTTGGATATACCTTTACATTTGAATGTTGGGGATTTGTTGATTTACAAGGGAACAGAGCAGTTTTTCAAGGAAAGAAAATATAAGGTTTTAGCGAGAAGAACTGATAATACAAGTTTGGCTTATGTAAAAAAGATTAAAGATATACCTGATGATGTTATTATTCTACTGCATGGTGGGGGTAATTTTGGTGATCTTTATCCTCAACATCAAGCTCTTAGGGAAGCAGTTGTTGAGAAATTTCCAAATAATAAAGTAATTTTCTTACCGCAAACAGTACATTTTAAAAATGAAAGCGAAATGAGAAAGTCTGCTTCGATTATTCGGACACACAAGAATTTAACAATATTTTGCCGAGATACGCGTAGCCAAAACATCCTCAATGATAACTTTTGCAATGATGTTCGGCTCTGCCCTGATATGGCTCATTCATTGTGGGGGATTTATTCTACGCAAAAAAAAGAGGATATAAAACGGGACACATTATGGATGATCCGTAAAGATATAGAAGAAACAAATTTAGTTGGGTTAGAAGGAATTCCCGGACCATCACATTATGAGGACTGGGAAGATATTTGTTCAGATAAAGACCGGTCTTATACTAACCTTCTTAGACAATTTGAGCGAATAAATAATCTTATTGGAAAACAAATTGTTCCCACCGAGTTACTCTGGGCTAGGTACACAGATAAGTTAGTTGAGAGAGTTAATAATTATTTTAAAATTCATTCGGATGTGGTGACATCAAGAATGCATGGTCATATCTTATGCTGTTTACTTGGGGTTAATACAAAGCTTCTTGATAACTCATATGGTAAAAATTCTACTTACTATGAGGCCTGGACAAAATCCGTTCCAAATTGTGAGTTAATTAATATATGAGAGATACGAATTTACCAACACTTTCTGTAGTCATTCCTGTCTACAATGTCAGTAAGTATGTTTTAGAAGCAATAGATTCAGTAATTAATCAAACAATAACTCCTTTTGAGGTCATTATTGTCGATGATGGTTCTACCGACAACTCTGGTGAATTAGTTGAACAATACTATAGTGAAATTCAGTATGTGAAAATTATTCACACTCATAATCAAGGTCTGGGAGAAGCTAGGAATGTTGGTACCAGAGCTGCATTGGGAGAGTATATTTATTATTTCGATTCAGATGATGTGTTGCAATTGTATTTAATTGAGGATTTTTATAATGCGTTAAAATCGAATGGCGAATTGGATATTTTTGCATTCTCAGCTGAATCATTTCTTGACGGTGCAGATAAGGAAATGGTAGCACCTCAAAACAAATTGCCAAAATACTTACGAGTTCATGAGACATTATTTTCTTCGGGTGGAGAGGCTTTTATAGAAATGTCAAGAACAGGGACTTTTTATCCTAATGCTTGGCTTTATATTTTTAGACGCAAATTTTTTACAGATTTTAATATTACATTTAAGTCCATTATCCATGAAGATGAAGAGTTTACTCCAAGGCTTTTTTTACATGCCGGAAAAACATTTATCACACGAAAATGTTTTTTTAAACGAAGAGTCCGGGCTGGCTCAATCATGCAATCATCTAGATCTGAAAAAAATATAATTGGATATATTGAAAGCATAAATGCGCTTGAGGTATTGCTAGCATCTCATGATGGGGAAATAAAAAAATACCTTCGAGCACGATTGATAGAGAATATATTGAATATATTAGTGATACAGAAAAGCAATAATATCGTTTTAACAACCCAAACGTCTCAAAGAGTTAGAGCTTTACTGAAAAAGTATAAAACTTTTTATATTTTTTTAGCGCAGCATAATTTTTTTGTGTATCGAGTGGTTAAGTTTGTTATGAGGAAATTTGGATGCAAATAAATTAACATCATCAAAAATGTCTTATTATAACTCACTATTTTCCCAAAAGTAATCTGTTTGAGATGATATTGTGTCTCTGTGGCCAGTTGGCCATAATCTATTATGGCGGGGGATGTAATTATATAAAAGTTAGTTTAATAAATATATTTATCACAAGAAAGTCGAGAACGATTTTAAAACTGTATACTTAAATTTTTCAGGCCACCTCTAAGGGGTGGCCTTCAACTAATTTTTGATGAATTTTTTACCTAAATTTATTCCTGGCTTTTCAATAAATTTAAAGCAAAGGTATGAAATTGAGTAGACAATTGGTGCACATATTGCCGCAACAAGCAAAAGCCTAGAAATAGCACTTAGATCTGACAGATGATAAGATTGAATTAATATTCCAATTACTGGCGTGACAATAAGCAAATGTATTAGATATACTGAATATGAAACATCACCCAACCAAACACAAAACTTGTTATTAAATAACCATTTGATATTCTTTAGAACGTTTTGAGCATATGGAATTTTATTCTCTTTAAGTAAGCCGATAATTAATGCACACATAGCCAATTGGATTATTAGTTGTCTCTTGTCAATATGAAGATGAGTTATAGTTGCGAATATAATGACAATAAAGGGAAGTGAGATTGATATTACCCTGTTGCTATGAATGGCTATATAAATAAACATGCCAGCTATAAAAATAGGTAGTTTTAATAAAATGAAAGAAGGCATCGGGAATGATTTATAAAAATCGGGAAAAATGAAATACAACAAGGTTGATATAATCGACATTAATAATAATGTTGTTTTTAAATTAGTAATTTTCCCGATGAACATCAAAAATGGGAACAATAAGTAGTATTGTACTTCTAAACCAATGCTCCAGTCAGGTAAAGTAGTTCTGAAACTATACTCAGGAGATAATCCGAAAAGAAGAGATGCATGTATGACTATGTTTTTAACTGACTGATCAGTAAAGCGATCCACTCCTGTAGCAGTATTTGGATAATACTCTGATATGATATCCCTCATACTGCCAATATATGGACCAAGTAAAATGGCTATGGCTAGCAATACATAATACAATGGTGCTATTCGAAAAAAACGTCTTACCCAGAAGTTATTCACAGTACTTAATTTATTCCATGGTTCAATGTTTCGCCTTTCAATATAGTTTTTTGTCATGAGAAATCCAGATAGCAATACAAATAAATCTACGCCGTAACTTGGATTTCCTAGTATAGGTATATTGCACTGTACCAATATACAGATATGTCCTATAAAAACCCAAGCTGATGCCAATCCTCTGAATCCTTCCATTTCAGGGAGCCAAGTTTTTTTTATTGAGTTCATATGCCTGTTTTCATTAATGAATGTTGTAAAGAGATTTTAGCTTCCGTGAGGATATTTTTCATCAAAAATATCTCTTTTTAATGTAAATTATTTACACGAAAGTATGCTTGCTTGGTTATGGTGTGTTCGCATCTCTTACTAGAATGTTTTTGAACTATCGATTCTGAGCTGCTTAGTACTTTTCTCGCCGTACAAGGTTATTAATATAAAATATACAATGCCGTGTATTTTGTGTGGTTATTGGCTGGCTAGTTTTAAATAGTTCTCTGCGGTCCAGGCTGAAGCTTGCGAGTACAAACAATTATTCCATTGGAATCATTTTTGTTTCTTTTATTATGTATGTGGCTTCTACATACAGCTTATTCATTTTTTAAAAACTTGACATGTTAAAGTAATTAAATTTAAAGTTGCTTTATGGCATTTTCTAATATGAAAATGCTCCCATCTGTTCAAAAATCATTCTTCAGCTTCTGTGTTGTACAAATTATAGTCAGTTTAATACCTAAGTTTCACGACTCAAGGTTCTATGAAAAAACGTGACCTCGCTTAGATTCTTCAATCGATCATCTTGTCCCAACCATCGAGGTCGGATATGTTTAATTCACCTTGTGAAGAGCTACCGTCACTGTGATGTAGACGCTGGAGATAAGCGCCGGAAGGTAAAACAGAGCCTGCTTGCAGGCTTTTGTTGTTTCTGGAACCCTGGTTTTCAGGAGAGCTGCCTTGCGGCGAGTTAAGGTTCTGATTGAAATTGACACGGGTGAGGGGGCGGGATCTTTCAAGGGAAGGGCGCAGGCATAGCAAGCACAAGCCATTTACGGCCACCAGGATATAATGTTGATGCTAAGGTCTTAGTACCCGATTAGCATAACTTTTTAGTTTGACGTGGCGACCAATGCCAGCTGAAAAGACAATACACATCCCCACCGCTGGCAGTGTTTTATTCTTATATTATTATTTCCTATGCCTGTATTATAATTATATTAAGTTTTCTTTTCACCACTTTCGTTTGTTAAAAGTCAGCTTGGTCTTTTTCTGATCTTTAATATAAGAAATCAGAAAATAAACTGAAACAATCAACAGGATGGCAGCAACTGCTAAGAAAATTATGTTTGCCATAATGCGTACCAGAATGAAAGGAATGTTATAAATCCATTTGCCTGCGAACTAATATCATTGCAAAAGCATGCCTTTGCCTGCTTAACATATCCTGAATTTAAGAAAATTCCTATATGGTGTTTGTGGTTTTTTTTGAGGAAAGTGGAAAACCCTTTTTCGCGACCAGTAGTTTGAACAATGGCGCTGTAGCTGGCTTTAGTGCCAGCTTGATTAGCTGGTGATTGTTTCTTTCGTACGAGAATGCTCTTCAGTGATTGTATTGAAAGTGGCTTATATCAGAGTTTGTTGATGATTTTGTTTGGTTTATGTTAATTCTGTGTTTCGTTATTGTGTGGTGCGCGGGCTTTGCGCTGAGATAGGTATTAACAGAGTGTTTTTACGAGCATCTGAATGGATAAGATTGCCGAATGACAATTCTCGATATAAAAAAGCCGCAGTCGTATCCCACTGCGGCTAAATACCCTGCGCCATGCTGGGTTGATTAGACCTTATAGTACGCCTTATACCAGTCAACGAAGTTCTTCACTCCCTGCCTGACCGTCGTCTGCGGTCTGAAACCCACCGCATCGTACAGCGGCTTGGTATCTGCGCTGGTTTCCAGTACATCGCCCGGCTGTATTGGCATCATATTTTTCTCCGCAACCATCCCCATAGCTTCCTCAAGCGCCGTGATGTAATCCATCAGTTCAACCGGTGAGCTATTACCGATGTTATACACCCGGTATGGCGCTGAGCTATCTGCCGGTGATCCTGTCTCAACGGTCCATTCGGGATTGGGCTGCGGGATAATATCCTGCATCCGAACAATCGCCTCAACGATATCGTCAATGTAAGTGAAGTCGCGCTTCATCTTGCCATAGTTGTAGACATCAATAGGCTTTCCTTCCAGCATGGCTTTTGTGAACTTGAACAGCGCCATATCCGGACGGCCCCATGGGCCATAGACGGTAAAGAATCTGAGTCCAGTGGTCGGAATACCATAAAGGTGAGAGTAGGTATGCGCCATCAGCTCGTTTGCCTTCTTGGTGGCGGCATACAGCGAAACCGGATGATCAACCGAATCATCGGTAGAGAACGGCATTTTACGGTTCAGGCCATAGACCGAACTGGATGAGGCATAAAGCAAATGCTCAACATTATTGTGTCTGCAGCCTTCAAGAATGTTCAGATAACCAATCAGGTTAGCGTCGGCATAAGCGAACGGGTTTTCCAGGGAGTAGCGAACGCCAGCCTGAGCGGCAAGATGGATCACCCGGTTAAATTTCTCATTAGCAAAAAGTCGGGCAATACCTTCACGATCCGCCAGATCGATTTTGTGAAAACTGAACAGGGGAGACTGCAGTAAATCCAGACGGGCCTGCTTAAGATTGACGTCATAGTAGTCGTTCATGTTGTCGAGACCGACAACCTCATGACCCGCCTCCAGAAGGCGCTTGCAGGTATGAAAGCCGATGAATCCTGCGGCTCCAGTTACTAAAAATTTCATATTCATCCTCTGGGGTGACTGTATCCCGCTATATATTTGTCGATTTTACACTGGCTTGCCGTGTGGATCACCTGCTTTACCGTTGCTGATTATGTTCACGCATTAGATGGCTAAGCGATGTCACCCGTATCAGAGCTTTTGCATTGGCATTCTGAGGTGGAGATGAGATTCATTATCGAAGCTTGATGATTAGCAAGATAACAATTGCGTGAGGTCTTGTCATAATCTCGCGTTCCCGACTCCTTAAGTCCTCGAAAGTTAACGTAGATAAAAATTGATTTTATGTATGAATTTACAATTCTTTCACATTGATAGTGGGATGTCTTTTTTTATCGTTTAAAATCAAAATGTTAGTTTTTTTGTTGTATTTGCTTTACATTATGTTTACGACATGAATCATTTGCAATATGAATTGATTGGCAACGTATTTTCATTTTTATTCCCATGGACCAGCGCTATAATGCGGCAACTCATTTGCATGACCATTGTGTTGTCAGTTTAATCAGCTATCCTGTGCGCAGCGTTAAATATGACACCAGACTGATTGTTGGTGTCATTTCAATCAATATTGCGTACGGTTTACGCCGGTTCACAGAAGATGGATAGGGAGATAACCGAGAAGAGTCTCGTCAGGAGTTCAAAAAATGGGCTTGCTAAACGTGCTAATTGAGAAATTCCTGATGGATGGGGGTTAAGCAAACAGCGAGAGTGTGGGCCTGCTTGAATCTTTTTAAATTTCAAGTGAGCAGCACCCAGCGTCACGGGCAGTAATCTTACCCGATAGCCGCTGCGAGAGCCGTTTGACGTAAGAACAGGGTGTGTCAGTTTACTGCTGTCGTAAAAGCAGTCGCTAGAGATGTTTACAGATAGGGTTGTTGAATCATTACGCAGTTTGGTTGCGATAGCCAAGGGCGGTAGCGTGATTGAAAGCTATCATGTAATACTATGGGGGAGGAGTATCTGACTGAAAAATAACAGTTTTTACTTTACGTCCAGAAATGGTGTCTTAACTGGCGATCTTCATGTCAGCCTCTCACTTGTCTCCGTTTAGCCTGGATGAGCTACCATGGTCGGCTGCTGCCAATGAGTTAAAGCGTACAGAAAAATTGGGAAATCTTGCTTTAACCTATGCACTTAAGTTTTCACGTTGTATGTCCAAAGCCACGGCGTCTATCGGCAGTGTATCAGTCAGGGCGTTAGAGCTATCGCAGTTGATTTAGTCAGTCAGCGACAACTCGCAATTCTAAAGTGCATAACCCAATGCTTAAAATTTCGTAGAATAATTTATGAGTATAAAAATGAAGTATAATCTAGGGTATTTATTTGACCTGCTTGTTGTTATCACCAATAAAGATCTAAAAGTACGCTATAAGAGTAGTGTATTTGGTTATTTATGGTCAATTGCCAACCCCCTACTTTTTGCGATGATCTACTATTTTATCTTTAAATTGATCATGCGAGTCCAGATTCCAAATTATACCCTTTTCTTAATAACGGGTCTCTTCCCCTGGCAGTGGTTTGCAAGTTCTGCGACGAATTCGCTTTTCTCATTTATTGCTAATGCGCAAATTATCAAAAAAACCGTATTTCCGCGTTCGGTTATTCCACTTAGTAATGTGATGATGGAAGGATTGCACTTCTTATGCACTATTCCTGTCATTGTCGCTTTTCTTTTTGTGTACGGTATGCGTCCTTCGCTTTCATGGCTTTGGGGCATACCGCTCATTGCTATCGGACAGGTGATTTTTACCTTTGGCATATCAATTATTTTTTCTACTTTGAATCTTTTCTTCAGAGACTTAGAAAGATTTGTGACTCTCGGTATTATGCTGATGTTTTACTGCACTCCCATTTTATACGCATCGGATATGATTCCAGCAAAATATAGCTGGGTTATTGACTATAACCCTCTGGCGAGTATGATTTTAAGCTGGCGTAATTTATTTATGGATGGCGTTTTAAACTACGAGCATATCTCAGTGTTATATTTGACTGGTATTGTGCTGACAGTTATCGGATTAAGTATTTTTAATAAATTAAAATATCGATTTGCAGAGATCTTGTGATGGAACCAGTAATTGATTTTAATAATGTGACAAAAGAATATCCACTTTACCATCATATTGGCTCAGGTATTAAAGATTTAATATTTCATCCTAAAAGAGCCTTTCAATTACTGAAGGGCCGTAAATATCTTGCTATTCAGGATGTCTCTTTTACGGTAGGTAAAGGAGAGGCTGTTGCGCTCATTGGGCGAAACGGCGCAGGCAAAAGCACTTCTTTGGGGCTGGTTGCCGGTGTTATCAAGCCAACGAAAGGGTCGGTCACAACTCGTGGGCGAGTGGCCTCAATGCTTGAGCTAGGTGGTGGTTTTCATCCAGAATTGACTGGCCGTGAGAACATTTATCTTAATGCCACCCTTCTTGGGCTACGGCGTAAAGAGGTTCAACAGCGAATGGATCGCATCATTGAATTTTCCGAATTAGGGGAGTTTATTGATGAGCCGATCCGCGTCTATTCTAGCGGTATGCTAGCGAAGCTTGGCTTCTCGGTTATTAGTCAAGTTGAGCCTGATATTCTGATTATTGATGAAGTGCTGGCCGTCGGCGATATTTCATTTCAGGCCAAATGTATTAAGACGATTAAAGAGTTCAAAAATCGTGGTGTGACAATACTGTTCGTTAGTCACAACATGAGTGATGTGGAAAAAATATGCGATCGGGTTGTCTGGATCGAAAATCACCGTCTCCGGGAAATCGGTTCTGCTGAAAGAATCATCGAACTTTATAAACAAGCAATGGCCTAAATCTGGTAATTAAATGAATAGTATTAAGATCTATACCTGTCATCATAAGCCGAGCGCATTCCTTAATGCATCGATTATAAAACCATTGCATGTAGGTAAAGCTAACTCCTATAATGATATCGGCTGTATTGGCGATGATACAGGAGATAATATTTCGTTTAAAAACCCCTTTTACTGTGAGTTAACCGCACATTATTGGGTTTGGAAAAATGAATCTCTTTCTGATTATGTCGGCTTTATGCATTATCGCCGACATCTGAATTTTTCTTCAGAACAGAGCTTTCCCGAAGATAATTGGGGCGTAGTTAATTCACCCGTTATTGATGCAGATTATGAAAAGCAGTTTGGTTTAACCGACACGGCAATCCAGGATTGTATTTCAGGGTTTGACCTGCTGTTACCGAAGAAGTGGTCAGTGACCTCTGCTGGAAGTAAAAATAACCTCGATCATTATGAGAAAGGGGAGTTTTTACATATTAAGGACTATCTGGCTGCCCTGGAGATTGTCGAAGAGCTTTATCCGGATTATAAAACGGCTATTCAGCAGTTTAATAATGCAACTGATGGCTATTACACGAATATGTTTGTGATGCACAAAGATATGTTCGTAGACTATTCTGAGTGGCTTTTCGCGATTTTGACTCATCTTGAAAGTCGCATCTCGATGAATAATTATAACGCTCAGGAAAAGCGTGTTATCGGCCATATCGCAGAGCGCCTGTTTAATATTTACATTATAAAACAGCAGCAAGATCGTGCCCTGAAAGTTAAGGAACTACAGCGCACTTTCGTGACGAATGAGACCTTCAACGGCAAGCTGATGCCGGTCTTTCCTCACGCTGCGCCAATCGTCATCAGTTTTGATGATAACTACGCCATCAGCGGCGGGGCTTTAATCAACTCTATCGTTCGCCATTCTGATAAAAACACCCATTACGATATTGTTGTGCTGGAAAACAAGGTTAGCAATCTTAACAAGCAGCGCTTAACCAGGCTGGTTTCGGCCCATACAAACTTTTCACTTCGATTTTTTGATGTGAATGCCTTCACTGAATTGGATGGCGTACATACCCGTGCGCACTTTAGTGCATCAACCTATGCTCGCTTGTTTATTCCGCAGCTTTTCCGTGAATATGAGAAGGTTATTTTTATCGATTCCGATACTGTGGTGAAGGCCGATCTGGCGACTTTGCTTAATGTCGAACTCGGCACAAACCTTGTTGCCGCCGTTAAAGATATCGTCATGGAAGGCTTCGTCAAGTTTGGCGCGATGTCGGAGTCAGCTGATGGCGTGATGCCCGCCGGCGAGTATCTGCAAAAAACGCTTAAAATGACCAATCCTGATGAGTATTTCCAGGCGGGGATTATCATTTTCAACGTTGCGCAAATGGTGCAGGAAGATACCTTCTCCGAGCTGATTAAAACCCTGAAAGAGAAAAAGTACTGGTTCCTTGACCAGGACATTATGAACAAAGTTTTCTACGGCCGGGTTGAATTTTTACCGCTGGAGTGGAATGTCTATCATGGTAATGGCAATACCGATGACTTTTTCCCCAATCTCCAGTTCGCAACATATATGCGCTTTTTAGAAGCCAGAATGAACCCGAATATGATTCACTATGCCGGGGAGAATAAACCGTGGAATACGGACAAGGTTGACTTTTATGACGATTTCCTGGAAAACGTCATCAACACGCCATGGGAAAAAGAGGCCTATTTCCGTCAGCTATCTTTGATTAATTCATCAAATCCTGCGCATAATGCAGGGCAAACGCCCGTTCTGCTTCAGACCAGGATAAAAAAAGCGTTGATGCCTTTCCTTAATAAATATGCTCCTGTCGGTTCACCGAGGCGAAATACGATAACAAAATACTATTATAAAGTTAGACGCTCAATTCTTGGTTAAGGCTGCTGGAGTAATATTATGAACAGTAAAAATATTTTAATTGTCGGCGCTGGTTTTTCTGGTGCGGTTATCGCCCGCCAGCTTGCTGAACAAGGCCATCGTATCAGAATTATCGACCAGCGGGACCACATTGGCGGTAACTCCTACGACGCGCGCGATCCGCAAACGGACGTTATGGTCCACGTCTATGGTCCGCATATCTTTCATACCGATAATGAAACAGTGTGGAACTATGTGACTCAGCACGCTGAGATGATGCCGTATGTGAACCGCGTCAAAGCAACCGTTAACGGACAAGTGTTCTCTCTGCCGATCAACCTGCATACCATTAACCAGTTTTTTGCCAAAACCTGTTCGCCAGATGAGGCCCGGGCGCTTATTGCAGAAAAAGGGGACAGTTCGATCCAGGAACCGAAAACGTTTGAAGAACAGGCCCTGCGTTTTATTGGTAAAGAGCTGTATGAGGCGTTTTTCAAAGGCTACACCATTAAGCAGTGGGGGATGGAGCCATCACAGCTTCCTGCGTCGATTCTTAAGCGCCTGCCGGTTCGTTTTAACTACGATGATAATTACTTTAACCACAGATTTCAGGGCATGCCGAAACTGGGTTATACGAAAATGATTGAGTCAATTGCCAATCATGAAAATATCACTATCGAACTTCAGCAGTCGTTCAACGCTGAAGAGAGAGAAAAGTACGATCATGTGTTCTATAGCGGGCCGCTGGATGCCTTCTATTCCTATCAATATGGCCGCCTGGGCTATCGTACTTTGGATTTTGAAAAATTCACCCGGCAGGGCGATTATCAGGGCTGCGCGGTGATGAATTACTGCTCACTGGATGTTCCTTACACCCGTATCACTGAGCATAAGTACTTTTCGCCCTGGGAAACCCATGAAGGGTCGGTATGCTATAAGGAATACAGCCGCGAGTGCGGAGAAAATGATATTCCTTATTATCCGATTCGGCAGATGGGGGAGATGGCTTTACTCGATAAGTATTTGTCCCTCGCGGAAAGTGAAAAGAACATTACCTTTGTTGGCCGCCTTGGAACCTATCGATATCTGGATATGGATGTCACTATCGCAGAAGCATTAAATACAGCCGAGAAGTACTTATCTTCCCTTGATAATCATGAAGCTATGCCAGTGTTCACGGTTTCTGTGCGATGAATTGCTCCGCATTAATAGTCACTTATAATCGTTTAGAGAAGTTAAAAGTAACTATTGCCAACACTGTGAAATTAAATTTTACAGCGATAATGGTTGTCAATAACGGGTCCACGGATGGGACCCAGGAGTGGTTAGCCACCCTTAGCGACCCCCGCGTGATTGTCCTCAATCTACCCTCTAATACCGGTGGGGCGGGGGGGTTTAAGGCCGGGAGTCAATATTTATGCGACAACGTCGATAGCGACTGGGTTTTCTTTTACGATGATGACGCCTGGCCCGAGAGCGATGCGTTGGAAAAATTCGCCCATCTGGATAAGGCTAACTGTCGGGTGTTCACCGCTTTGGTAAAAGATCTCCGGGGACAACCTTGTTCGATGAACATCCCTTTTGCTAAAGTACCGTCATCGTTTATCGACACATTACGCTACATCAAAAAACCGGCCGAGTTTCTACCGTTGATTTCCCGTTCGACCGCGGTACAAACGGTATCCTTTGTCGGGATGATTATTCAGCGAGATTTGCTGCGAAAGAATATACACAATATTCACGATGAGTTGTTTTTATATTTTGACGATCTCTACTTTGGCTATCAGTTGACGCTCGATGGCGAAGAGATTCGTTATTCGCCTGAGGTTGTCTTCTCGCACGATGTAAGTATCCAGGGGAAGTGCGTCTTTCCCGAATGGAAGGTTTATTACCTTTGTCGAAATCTTATTCTGGCGAAGAGAATTTTTCCGCGAGTTGCCATTTTTAGCCGTCTCTCAATCCTTTTGCGGTTGATTAAATATGTGTCAATATTGCCATGGCAACGCAATAAATTGTTATATTTTAAATGCTTGCGTCGTGGAGTTATCCATGGTGTAAAAGGAATCAGCGGTAAGAATCATTAAGTGGATATAGCAATGAAAAAACTGTGTTATTTCATAAACTCGGATTGGTATTTTGATTTGCACTGGATAGATCGTGCAATCGCCGCCCGAGATGCTGGTTATGAGATTCACATCATCAGTCATTTTGTCGATGGTAAAGTGCTGAATAAATTTAAAACATTTGGTTTTAAGTGTCATAACGTCCCACTTGATGCTCAATCATTTAATGCATTAACTTTCTTTCGGGCCTTTTTTGCCTCCCGAAGGATCATCAAAGAGATTAATCCCGACCTTTTACACTGTATTACAATCAAGCCATGTCTGATCGGTGGGCTTCTTTCGAGGGCAAATAATCGCCCGGTCATCGTGAGTTTTGTCGGCCTCGGGCGTGTATTTTCTTGTGATACGGGCTTGCTTAAGCTATTGCGCAATATCACTATCATGGCATATAAGTATATTGCCAGTAATAAGCGCAGTATATTTATGTTCGAACATGATAAAGATCGTAAAAAACTTGCGGGTTTTGTTGGGATTGACTATCAGCAGACTATTGTCATTGATGGCGCAGGTATCAACCCGGATATCTATAAATATTCTCTGGAGCAGGAGCGTGATGTTCCGGTGGTGCTGTTTGCCAGCAGAATGCTCTGGAGCAAAGGGCTCGGGGATTTAATTGAAGCCAAGAAAATCCTCGAATCCAGAAATATTCATTTTACGCTAAACGTTGCCGGGATACTTGTTGAAAACGATAAGGATGCCATTTCCCTTGCGGTCATTCAGCAATGGCATAAAGAAGGGCTGATTAACTGGTTAGGTCACAGTTCAAACGTCTGTGACTTGATCGAGGAGTCGAACATCGTGGCACTGCCTTCGATCTATTCAGAAGGCGTCCCGCGTATTCTGCTTGAGGCTTCCTCGGTTGGCCGGGCCTGCATTGCCTACGATGTTGGCGGCTGCGATAGCCTGATCATTAATAACGATAACGGCATTATCGTGAAAAGTAACTCGCCACAGGAGCTGGCCGATAAGCTTGAATTCTTGTTAGCCAATCCCAAAGCACGAGTAGAGATGGGTATCAAAGGACGGCAACGCGTTCAGGATAAGTTTTCTAGCGGTATGATAATCAGTAAGACCCTAAAGACTTATCATGATGTGGTTCAGGGATGATGTAACGCAAGAGATTACAGCTTCATGTAAATCAAACACCTCCGAAGCGGTTATATTTTATGCTATGTAACTGCTCTGCAAACGCATTATTTATGTTTAATGATTGCGTGCCTCTTATTTTGAAGGTGATTGAATGTCTGATGAATCAAGTAACGTTATTGTTTCCGTTATCATCCCCGTTCATAATGCCGTGGAGTATATTTCCGAAACGCTTAATACGGTATTAACCCAGTCTTTAAAAGACATTGAAATTATCATTGTTAACGATAATTCCACCGATAATACTCTGGGTATTGTCGCTAAAATAGCCGATGAGGATTCGCGAGTCCGGGTGATAACCAACCCGAGCAACGTCGGCGGTGGCGAATCGCGAAATATCGGCTTACGTATAGCGACCGGCGAATACATTATTTTCCTCGACGATGATGATTACGCCGATAAAGAGATGTTAAAGAGAATGTCCGACCGGGCTACGGCCCTGCAAACGGATGTTGTTATCTGTCGGTGCCAGTCAATCGATCTGCAAACCAATACTCATTCTCCCATGCCTTTGTCCGCGCGGGAGGATTTACTGCCTGAAAAAGAGGTCTTCTCTTCACGGGATATTGCTGACGATTTTTTCAGAGCCTTTATATGGTGGCCATGGGATAAGCTCTTCAGACGCGAAGCTATTCTGGCAATGGGCCTGGAGTTTCAACCGCTGCGAACCACAAACGACCTGTACTTTGTGAGTGGTTTCATGCTGTTAGCAAACCGCATCTCGCTGGTTGATGAAATCTTAATCACTCATACGATCAACCGTGCGAAGTCGCTTTCTGCCACCAGGGCACACTCGTGGCACTGCGCGCTGGAGGCATTAACTTCGCTACGTTCGTTTATGAAAGATCGTGATTTACTGCCGTCCAGAAGTCGTGATTTTAATAATTACGCCGTTGTTTTTCTGGAGTGGAACTTAAATACGATCTCGGGCCCTTCCTTTAACCTGCTCTTCAACGATGTGAAGTCGTTCATCCTATCTTTAGAAATCGATCGTGATGACTTTTATGATGACTTTATTAAAGCTGCGCATGGCCGGATCGTTAATCAGTCAGCGGAAGAGTATATTTTTTCTCTGAAAGACAGAGTGTTGCGCGAGCTTGAACATGCACATATGTTGAATTCAACGCTGCAGGAAGAAATCACTTCGCTTAAACAGTCAACTTTATCTCAGCGAAGTGAAATTGATGTCCTGAAGGCGCAAGTGAGCGATAAAACCACGCTTATCCACGAATTTGAACAGCTAAAAACGCGTTTAGAGAACGAGCATCACACGCAACAGCAGAAATTACTCAGCGTCCACAATGAGCTCCAGGAGCTGACTCAGCGCTATAGCGATTTGGTTTCATCTTTGTCATGGAAAATGACGAAACCATTAAGGGTCGTCAAAGCGATAGCGGCGCGAAAAAAGCCATGACGACGCTAAACAGGTGATATCAACCAGCGCGCTGGCGAGGGTTATATTGCAAGGGAGGCGTTATGCCGCCTCCCTTTGATGACTTACTTATGCCTGCTCCGCAGGTTTTCCACCACATCCGTCAAATTCAGCCCCTGATCCTGCAGCAGCACCAGCAGGTGATACATCAAATCCGACGCTTCATTCTTCAGCTCGAACTGGTCATGCACCGTTGCGGCCAGCGCGGTCTCCACGCCTTCTTCTCCCACCTTCTGCGCTATCCGCTTGGTTCCGCTGGCGTACAGCTTCGCGGTATACGAACTCTCCGGGTCGGCGTGCTTGCGTTCCGCCAGCAGCTGCTCCAGCTGATATAAGAACAGCCACTGATGGCCGGTTTCGCCAAAGCAGCTTGAGGTGCCTTTATGGCAGGTTGGGCCAATCGGATTGACCAGCGCCAGCAGGGTATCGTTATCGCAATCCGGGGTGATGCTCACCACGTTGAGGAAATTGCCCGACGTTTCCCCCTTGGTCCACAGACGCTGTTTGGTCCGCGAATAAAAGGTTACTTTGCCGGTTTCTTCGGTTTTCGCCAGCGCATCCTGATTCATATAGCCCAGCATCAGCACTTCACCAGAGACGGCGTGCTGCACGATGACCGGCATCAGACCGTCGGTTTTTTGCCAATCCAGCTGTTCACTTAACATACCCTAATCTCCACGCCCTGTGCTGCCAGGTACGTTTTCAGTTCGCCAATGTTGATAATTTGCTTGTGGAACACCGAGGCGGCCAGCGCGCCGTCGACGCTAGCGTCGCGGAAGGCTTCCAGGAAGTGCTCCATAGTGCCCGCGCCGCCGGAGGCAATCAGCGGCACGCGGCACACGGCGCGCACCTTGCTTAACTGCTCCAGATCGTAGCCGTTACGCACGCCGTCCTGGTTCATCATATTGAGGACGATCTCGCCGGCCCCGCGCTTTTGCACTTCCTGCACCCAGTCCAGGGTTTCCCACTGCGTCACCCGCGTCCGGCTCTCATCGCCGGTATACTGGTTGACGTGATACTTGCCGCTCGCGGCGTCAAACCAGGTATCAATGCCCACCACAATACACTGCACGCCGAACCGATCGGCCAGGCGGGTAATCAGCGTCGGATCCGCCAGGGCAGGGGAGTTGATGGAGATTTTATCCGCGCCGAAGGAGAGGATTTGCGCTGCATCGTCCAGCGACTTAATGCCGCCGGCAACGCAGAACGGAATGTCGATCACTTCCGCGACCCGCGACACCCAGCTTTTATCCACCACGCGGCCGTCGCTGGAGGCGGTGATATCGTAGAACACCAGCTCATCCGCGCCTTCGTCGGCATAGCGTTTAGCCAGCGGGACGATATCGCCGATGATTTCGTGATTACGGAACTGCACGCCTTTCACTACCTGGCCGTCGCGAACGTCAAGACAGGGGATTATCCGTTTTGCCAGCATTGAATGGCCTCCGTTACGTTAAATTTACCTTCCAGCAGCGCCCGACCGACAATCACCCCGCGCACTCCGGTTCCGAGCAGCGCGGCGATATCATTGAGATCGCCAATGCCGCCGGAAGACTGAAACGCCACCTGCGGATAGCGGGCGCAGACTTCTTCATACAGCGAGACGTTCGACCCAGCCAGCGTCCCGTCGCGGGAAATATCGGTGCACAGCACGTGCTGCAGGCCGACGGACTGATAG
Organism: Klebsiella sp. M5al; assembly: GCF_002090195.1. Lineage (NCBI taxonomy): Bacteria > Pseudomonadati > Pseudomonadota > Gammaproteobacteria > Enterobacterales > Enterobacteriaceae > Klebsiella > Klebsiella sp. M5al. The sequence goes on along the minus strand of NZ_CP020657.1, from coordinate 3,930,029 downwards.
CTCTCCACCAGTTCTTCCAGGGTCACGCCGGAGTTCTCCTGCCAGCCGCTGACCGCCACCTGCTTGCGGCCTTCCGCGTCGATCCGCACATCAAGCGCCAGCACCAGATGCTGCGGGCCAAAACGTTTAAACCAGCCTTTCACCACTTCCGGCGACTTCACCGCCGTCGAACCCACCACCACGCGCGCCACGCCCGCTTCAAGCAGGGCGGCCACGTCTTGTTCCGTCCGCACGCCGCCGCCAACCTGCACCGGCACATTTACGCCGGCAACCAGCTTTTTCAGCAGCGGGATCTGGCGCTTCGCCGGATCTTTCGCCCCGGTCAGATCGACGAGATGCAGCACTTCGGCCCCTTGCGCGGCATAGGATTGCAGGCGCGGCAGCGGATCGTTGCCGTAGTCTCGCTGCTGGCCATAATCGCCCTGATGGAGACGGACGACCGTGCCGTCAATTAAATCTAAAGCAGGAATGATCATCACATCTCCAGGAAGTTTTTCAGCAGCTGCGCCCCGGCGCTGCCGGAGCGTTCAGGGTGGAACTGGACGCCAAAGAAGTTATCTTTCTGTACCGCCGCGGTGAAGGCCTCGCCGTAGCTGCACTGGGCGATGGTATTGACGTTGACCGGCATCGCGTAGCTGTGGACGAAGTAAAAATACGCCCCGTCTTCAATACCGCGAAACAGACGATCGCCCGCTTTGGCATACACCTGGTTCCAGCCCATATGCGGCAGCGGCAGGCCGTGGTCGGTCATTTTCGGCACGTCCTGCTCGATAATGCCCAGCAGGTCGACGCCGTTGTTCTCTTCGCTGCGTTTTCCCAGCAGCTGCATGCCGAGGCAAATGCCCAGCACCGGCTGGGTACAGGCTTTAATCAGTTCGATTAACTCGCGCTCGCGCAGCTGGTCCATCGCCGCCTGGGCCGTTCCCACCCCCGGTAGAAACAGCTTATCGGCGCGCAGCACCACATCCGGGTCGCGGCTGACCTGCGGCTCGTAGCCGTGGCGGCTCACCGCGGATTTCACCGAATTGAGGTTGGCGCAGCCGGTATCGAGGATCACCACGTTCATCAAAGTACCCCTTTCGAAGACGGCAGCGTGTCGCCCTGGACGCGAATCGCCTGGCGTAGCGTGCGGCCGAAGGCCTTAAACAGGCTCTCTACGCGGTGGTGGTCGTTTTTGCCCTTGGTTTTCAGGTGCAGAGTGACCGCCATGGTATAGGAGAGCGAGCGGAAGAAGTGTTCCACCATCTCGGTGCTCAGATCGCCAACGCGCTGATAGGTAAAGTCGGCTTTATATTCAAGGTGCGGGCGGCCGGAGATATCCAGCGCGCAGCGGGCCAGACATTCGTCCATCGGCAGCACAAAGCCGAAACGGCCGATGCCGCGCTTATCGCCGAGCGCCAGCTTCAGCGCTTCGCCCAGCGCCAGCCCGGTATCTTCCACGGTGTGGTGATCGTCGATATACAGATCGCCGCCAACGTTAACCTCCAGGCGGAAGCCGCCGTGGGTAGCGATTTGGTCAAGCATATGATCGAAGAAACCGACGCCGGTAGAGATTTTGCTGCCGCCTTCGCGGTCCAGCCACACTTTCACATCCACCTGGGTCTCTTTGGTGATGCGCTCAACGTGGGCGTAGCGGTCGCGGCGGGTCAGCTGTTCGCAAATGGTCGGCCAGTCCAGCTGTTCGCGGTCATAGCGCAGGCCGGTAATGCCCATGTTATCCGCCAGCTGAATATCGGTCGCGCGGTCGCCAATCACGTAGCTGTGGGCGGTGTCCATCACCCCTTGTTCCAGCCATGGCAGCACCAGCCTGGTTTTCGGTTTGCGGCAGTCGCAGTTATCCGCCGGGAGATGCGGGCAAATCAGCACTTCGTCAAAGTTGACGCCCTGGGAGGCGAAAATCTGCATCATCAGGTTGTGCGGGCCGTCGAACTCGTCCTGCGGCAGGCTGGCGGTTCCCAACCCATCCTGGTTGGTGATCATCACCAGCTTGTACCCTTCCTGCTGCAGCTTGAGCAGGGCCGGGATCACCTGCGGCTCAAACGCCAGCTTATCGAAGCGGTCTACCTGAAAATCAACCGGTGGCTCGGAAATCAGCGTACCGTCACGGTCAATAAAGAGAAACTTCTGGGTCATACATTCTCCGCAGTCAAAGCGTCAATGACGCGCTGGCTCTCTGCACGGGTACCGATAGTGATACGCAAACAGCCGCTTAATGAAGGTTGTTTATTCTGGTCACGTAAGATAATGCCCTGATCCCACAAAGATTTAAACACCGCGCTGGAGGCGACGATTCGCGCCAGAACGTAGTTGCTCTCGGAATCGAACACCTCTTCAACGCAGGCAATGCCGCGCAGCTGGCTTACCAGATAATCGCGTTCGGCGAGGATCTGCGCCACGCGCGCGCGCATGGCGGCAATGCCTTCCGCGCTGAGCGCCTGGGCGGCGATATCGGCCACCGGCGTGGAGAGCGGATAAGGCGCGATAACCTTCATCAGCACGTTAATCACCTCGGCGTTGGCGAGGGTGAAACCGCAGCGCAGGCCAGCCAGGGCGAAGGCCTTGGAGAGGGTACGCAGAATCGCCAGGTGCGGATACTCGTTCAGCCAGGTCGCCAGCGTCGCCTGCGGGCAGAATTCGATATAGGCTTCATCCGCGACCACGATGGCTTTGCCGCGCGTCATCTCCAGCAGGGTACGAAAATCTTTCGGGTTGATAATCTGCCCGGTCGGGTTATTCGGGCTACAAACGAAAACCACTTTCACGCCGTCGAGATTGGCCGCGATGCCCGGCAGATCCAGCTGCCAGTCGGCGAGCGTCGGCACCGTGCGGCAGGTCACGCCGATGGTTTCGGCGCTGACGCTGTACATGCCGTAGGTCGGCGGGCAATAGAGCACCGCGTCCTGGCCCGGCTCGCAGAAGGCGCGGATCAGCAGTTCAATGCCTTCGTCGGCGCCGCGGCTGACCAGCACCTGCTCCGGCTTGACGCCCGCATACTGCGCGTAGCGTTCAATGACCGCTTTCGGCTGCGGTTCCGGGTAGCGGTTCATCGTCTGCTCGGTCAGCTGGAACTCTACCGCGGTAGGGAATTCGTTGGCGTTCAGCCAGACGTCGCCTTTACCCCCGAGACGGCGAGCTGATTGATACGGCGTCAGCGCGCGGACGTTGGCGCGGGCTAAATCTTCAATGCTCATGCTTGCTCCTTAAGGGCTGCGACGCGCAGCGTAACGGCGTTTTTGTGGGCGTCCAGGCGCTCGGCGGCGGCCAGAATTTCAATCGTTGAGGCGAGGGCGGCAAACCCGTCGCGCGACAGCTCCTGCACGGTCATACGTTTCTGGAAATCCGCCAGGCCGAGGCTGGAGCAGGTCGCGGTGTAGCCGTAGGTCGGCAGCACGTGGTTGGTGCCGGAGGCGTAATCGCCGGCGGATTCCGGCGACCAGTCGCCGAGGAATACCGAACCGGCGCTGGTGATACCGTCGACCAGTTCGCGGGCGTTACGGGTCTGAATAATCAGGTGCTCCGGGCCGTACTGGTTGGAAATCGCCACGCACTGGGCGATATCGCGCGCCACAATGATGCGGCTGGCGGAAAGCGCGCCGCGGGCGGTTTCCGCCCGGGACAGCGCGGCCAGCTGACGCTCAACGGCTTGCGCGACGCGGGTGGCCATCTCGCTATCCGGCGTCAGCAGGATCACCTGCGAATCCGGGCCGTGCTCGGCCTGGGAAAGCAGGTCGGACGCGACGAAATCCGGGGTGGCGCCGCTGTCGGCGATCACCAGCACTTCCGACGGCCCGGCGGGCATATCGATAGCCGCGCCGTCAAGACGCTGGCTCACCTGGCGCTTGGCTTCGGTCACGAAGGCGTTGCCAGGGCCAAAGATTTTATCGACCTTCGCCACCGATTCGGTGCCGAACGCCAGGGCGGCAATCGCCTGCGCGCCGCCGACGTTAAAGATATTGCGCACGCCGCACAGCTGGGCGGCATAAAGGATTTCATCAGCAATCGGCGGCGGCGAGCACAGCACCACCTGCTGGCAGCCAGCGATGCGCGCCGGCGTTGCGAGCATCAGCACCGTTGAGAACAGCGGCGCCGAGCCGCCGGGAATATATAAGCCGACGGAGGCGATAGGGCGGGTCACCTGCTGGCAGCGCACGCCCGGCAGGGTTTCAACATCCACGGCCTGCAGCTGCTGCGCGTTGTGGAAGGTTTCGATATTTTTGACCGCCACGGCCATCGCCTGCTTGAGCTCGTCGCTCAGGCGCGCGCCGGCGGCGGCAATCTCTTCGTCGCTAACCTTCAGCGCCTTGACGTCGGTTTTGTCGAACTTCGCGCTGTATTCACGCAGGGCCGCATCGCCGTTGTCTTTGACGTTAGTGAGGATCTCCGACACCGTTTTGCTGATGCTCCCGGAGGCGGAAATGGCCGGGCGCGTTAAGAGTTGTTGCTGTTGTTCTGCGCTACAGCCGTTCCAGTCGATAATTGTGTTGAAGCTCATGGTTGTTTCCCCTGTTAATCCCGTGACCGACCCGCCGGATTACTCCATCATCTTCTCAATCGGCAGGACCAGAATGGAGCTGGCGCCCAGCGCTTTCAGTTTTTCCATGGTTTCCCAGAACAGGGTTTCGCTGCTCACCATGTGCATCGCCACGCGCTGCTTGTCGCCGGCCAGCGGCAGAATGGTCGGGCGCTCGGCGCCGGGCAGCAGGGCGATCACTTCTTCCAGGCGTTCGGTCGGCGCGTGCATCATGATGTATTTTGATTCGCGGGCCTGAATCACCCCCTGAATACGGGTCAGCAGGCGGTCGATCAGCTGCTGTTTGCTATCGGCCATCTCGCCGTCGCGCTGGATCAGGCAGGCTTTGGAGCGGAACATCACTTCCACTTCGCGCAGGCCGTTCGCTTCCAGAGTCGCCCCGGTTGAGACCAGGTCGCAAATCGCGTCGGCCAGACCGGCGCGCGGGGCCACTTCAACCGAGCCGTTCAGCAGGCAGGATTTGAACGAGATGCCTTTCTGGTCAAGGTAGCGCTTCAGCAGGTGCGGGTAGGAGGTGGCGATGCGTTTGCCGTTAAGCATCGCCGGGCCGTCCCAGGGTTCATCCGCCGGGGTCGCCAGCGACAGGCGGCAGCCGCCGAAGTCGAGACGGCGCAGGGTGAAGTAGCGCGGATCTTCGCCCTGAGCGCGGCGGCTCAGCAGCTCTTCTTCCAGCACGTTTTCGCCGATAATCCCCAAATCGACCACGCCGTCCATGATAAGGCCCGGAATATCGTCATCTCGCACGCGCAGAATATCGATGGGCATATTTTCCGCCAGCGCGATCAGGCGCTGGGTGTGCAGATTCACTTTGATGCCGCAGCGGCTGAGTAATTCGCGTGAATCTTCGCTTAAACGCCCTGATTTCTGAATAGCTATGCGTAAACGGCTGTTGTCTAACATTCTTATTTTCCTCTGTAACCCTGTCTGAATCTGTCCGAATTCGGTCCAAAAAAAAGCCCCCGGAAGCGAATCTTCCGGGGGCTCTCTTTGCGTTCATGCACCACTGGAAGATCCAAACGTCTTCCAGCACACATCGCCTGAAAGACTAGTCAGGATGATGGTGATGATGGTGGTTTTTAAATTGAACGCTGTTCATAAAATTCTCTGTGAATGACTATGCATTTGATGCCTTTTAACCTAAACCACTTTACTCGCATAAAGCAAGGGCTTTTTTCTATCATTAATTCATTTCATATTGACCGAAGAAATTGTCAGTTGCCGCCGGCTGGCGTAGCCTTAAGTCAGCACAGCGAAAAGTCAGGAGCAAGGGGATGAAGAAGGTCGCGATTGTAGGTTTAGGATGGCTGGGTATGCCGCTTGCGCTGTCGTTGATGTCGCGGGGATGGCAGGTGACCGGCAGTAAGACCACGGAGGACGGCGTGGAGGCGGCGCGGATGTGCGGCATCGACAGCTATCCGCTGCGTCTGGAGCCGCAGCTGGTCTGCGACACCGAGGATCTGGATACCTTAATGAACGTCGACGCGCTGGTGATTACTTTACCGGCGCGGCGGACCGGTCCCGGAGAGGACTTTTACCTTCAGGCGGTACAGGAAATCGTTGATACCGCGCTGGCGCATCACGTGCCGCGCATCATATTCACCAGCTCAACGTCGGTTTACGGCAACGCCAGCGGCACGCTAAAGGAGAACTCCCCCCGTAACCCGCAAACCGCCAGCGGACGGGTGCTGAAAGAGCTGGAGGACTGGCTGCATAACCTTCCCGGTACCTCGGTGGACATCCTGCGCCTCGCCGGGCTGGTGGGGCCGTCCCGTCATCCGGGGCGCTTCTTTGCCGGGAAATCCGCGCCGGACGGCCAGCACGGCGTCAATCTGGTGCATCTCCAGGATGTGATCGCCGCGATCGAACTGTTATTGCAGGCTCCGAAAGGCGGGCGCATCTATAATATATGTGCGCCTAAGCATCCCGCGCGCGGCGTCTTTTATCCGCAGATGGCCCGCGAGCTTGGGCTTCCCGTCCCCGTATTCTCTGATAACCCGGAGAACGGTAGCGGCAAGATTGTGGATGGCAGCCGTATTTGCAACGAACTGGGGTTTGAGTACCAGTACCCCGATCCGCTGGTGATGCCGATGGAGTAATGCGCCAGCGGTGAATCGCGTACCGAAAGGGGGTAGCGATGAAACCACTGCTGGATGTGCTCGTCATTCTTGATGCCCTCGACAAAGAGGGCAGCTTTGCCGCCGCCTCGGCGAAGCTCTATAAAACGCCGTCGGCGCTGAGCTATACCATTCATAAGCTGGAAAGCGATCTCAATATTCAACTTCTCGACCGCAGCGGCCACCGGGCGCGCTTCACCCGTACCGGGCAGATGCTGCTGGAAAAGGGGCGCGACGTGCTGCACACCGCCCGCGAACTGGAAAAGCAGGCCGTCAGGCTGCATCAGGGCTGGGAAAATGCGCTGATACTCAACGTCGACGCTACCTTTCCGTTCTCGCTGCTGGCCCCGTCGATCGCGGCGTTTTATCGCCAGCATCACGCCACCCGTCTTGAATTCCGCCGCGATACCCTCGGCGCAAACTGGCAGACGCTGGTGGAAGGGCGGGCGGATCTTCTGCTCGGCGCGCTGGGCGACCCCCCGGCGCTCAGCGGCTACGGCTCTGTTCTACTGGGGGAGGTGGCGCAGGCGTTTGTCGTTGCGCCCCAGCATCCGCTTGCGCAGATTGCCGGTCCTGTGGGCTGGCGGACGCTGCGCCGCCATCGCGCGATTACCACCGACGGCGCGTGGCCGCAGGCCGACGGCGAGGAGAGCCTGACGGTATTCGATCTTTCCGCCCAGCTGATGCTGCTGTGCGCCGGACTGGGCTGGAGTTATTTACCGCTATTTCAGGTGCAGCCTTTAATCGCCCGCGGCGAGCTACTGATAATAAAAACGACGGTCCCCGAACCGGTCAATCGCGCATGGATAGGCTGGAATGAAGACGTTTGCGGGCAGGCGGGCGAGTGGTGGCGAAAGGAGATATTAGCAAATAGTGCTATCCATCAGGTCTATAATACTAAAATCGTATGAATATTAATCTGTTAGAGAATTACCAAGATTATTAAGCCTTGTAACATCTTGTCATCGGGCCAGCAGTTGTTGCAAAATACGCGTCCTGAAAATCAGAAACTGGCCGACGCTTTTTTAAAGTGTCGGTTATTTTTTTGGTTGAAAGACACATCATTCAATACCAAGAGGCCGGGCTTCGTACCGGATAGATATTTACTAAAAACCGACAGTGGTTGTCGCTGAGGAATACAAAGAAATGGGGCAATTTTTTGCTTACGCGCTGGCGTTCACCGTAAAAGGGGATAACTATGTCGCATAACGCTACTCCAAAAACCTCTCGCGTGGAATTACGTAAAACGCTTACGTTGATTCCGGTTGTCATGATGGGCCTGGCCTATATGCAGCCGATGACGCTGTTCGATACGTTTGGTATCGTCTCTGGATTGACTGATGGTCACGTAGCGACGGCTTACGCCTTCGCGCTGATCGCCATTCTCTTCACGGCGCTGAGCTACGGTAAACTGGTTCGCCGTTTCCCGTCGGCGGGTTCCGCCTATACCTACGCGCAGAAATCCATTAGCCCGGCCGTCGGCTTTATGGTGGGCTGGTCATCGCTGCTGGACTACCTGTTCATGCCGATGATCAACATTCTGCTGGCCAAAATTTATTTTGAAGCGCTGGTGCCTTCTATTCCTTCGTGGATCTTCGTTGTCGCGCTGGTGGCCTTTATGACCATCTCCAACCTGCGCAGCATCAAGACCGTGGCGAACTTCAATACCCTGATCGTTATCCTGCAGATGGGTATCGTGGCGGTGATTGTTGGCCTGATTATCTACGGCGTTATGCACGGCGAAGGCGCGGGCACGCTGACCAGCACCCGTCCATTCTGGTCTGAAGGCGCGCACGTGGTGCCGATGATTACCGGCGCGACCATCCTGTGCTTCTCGTTCCTCGGCTTCGACGGCATCTCTTCGCTGTCTGAAGAGACCAAAGACGCGGAGCGCGTGATCCCGAAGGCTATCTTCCTGACCGCGCTGATTGGCGGCCTGATCTTTATCGGCGCTTCCTACTTCCTGCAGCTGTACTTCCCGGACATCTCGCGCTTTAAAGATCCGGACGCCTCGCAGCCTGAAATCATGCTGTACGTGGCGGGCAAAACCTTCCAGTGGGGCGTGCTGATTTTCTCCAGCGTTACCGTACTGGCATCCGGCATGGCCGCGCATGCGGGCGTTTCCCGTCTGATGTACGTGATGGGCCGCGACGGCGTGTTCCCGACGCGTTTCTTCGGCTACGTGCATCCGAAATGGCGTACTCCGGCATGGAACGTGCTGCTGGTTGGCGCGATCGCGCTGCTGGCGATTAAATTCGACCTCGTCACGGCGACGGCGCTGATTAACTTCGGCGCGCTGGTGGCGTTCACCTTCGTTAACCTGTCGGTGATCTCCCAGTTCTGGATCCGTGAAAAGCGCAACAAAACGCTGAAAGACCACTTCAACTATCTGATTCTGCCGGTCTGCGGCGCGCTGACCGTCGGCGCACTGTGGATTAACCTCGAAGAGAGCTCCATGGTTCTCGGCCTGATCTGGGGCGGTATTGGTCTGGTCTACCTGGCCTGCGTGACCAAAAGCTTCCGCAACCCGGTGCCGCAGTACGAAGACGTCGCATAATCACATTTGATGATGTGAAAAGCCGGAGGGAAACCTCCGGCTTTTTTGTTTGCAGCGCCCCCTTCGGGAAACGGCTACTCAAAACAGGCGCTGCGTTCCCAGCACTCGTCGCAGCTTGGCGAACGGCAGATAACTTCCCCCTGTTGCAGCAAACAGCGCTGACGATAAAAGAACTTTTTCCAGCGCATATTGTGTTCGTTCATCACCACCAGCTGTGGAAAGCAGTCGCTCATCAGCAGGCGCAATTCGGCGCGCGATGCCAGACCAAGATCCTGCCAGAGATGGTTAAACGCCAGCGAAACCTCGGCGATAATCTGCGCCATCGGCCCGGCATCCTGCTGCATCCAGCCCGCCAGCCAGGCGCCCAGCTGCTGGCGCTCCTCTTCGCGGGTGGCGTTGAGCTCCGCCATCAGGCGGCGACGGGTGAGCGTCTCGCCGTCGAGCGGCGTTTCCACCTCGCCCAGGCGCCGCCGCAGCGCCTGCCAATCGCGCGGGCTAAGCCCCATGCGCAGCGGAAAGCTGCCTTTCCCCGCGTGGTACAGCAGCCATAAGCGCCGCAACCAGTCGAGCGGCGGCATCAGGCGACCCCCTTATGCGGCAACGCGGCAGGCCAGCTCCCCCGACGCTGTTGCCACCACGCGGGCAGCACTTCGGAGACCGGCCGCCACGCGCCGTCAACGCAGGGTTCAATGCCTTCCTGTTCCAGCTGTTGCCACGGCGTATGGCCGATACGCACGCAGAATACGGCTTTAACGTCCGCCAGCAGTTCGAGGATCGCCGCAAACCGGGCTGCGTTATCCTGCGGCTCGCAGTCATCGCGCCCCTGACAATATTTGGGCGTAAAGCGCTCGTTGACCAGCACCATACCGGCGGCCGAGAGGCTGTAAATGTAGAACCGGTCGGCGTGACCAAAGTGACAATCAATGACGTCCCCGCGGCTTGACGCCACGGCGACCAGGCAGGCGTCATCGGCTTCAGATTCGCCGCGGGTCGCAATGCTGGCGTGCAGCTGCGCGCGCTGGTGGAGGATCGGCAGCCAGGCCGGGAGACTCTCTGGCGCCGGAAGCTGGGTAAACTGCTGGCTGCGGTCTTCGCCGAGCATCCCAATGGCGTCGGCGCGACACTGGTGGCAGTGGGTCATCTGCGGCATCACTTCGCCGCACCGGCTGCGGGTGGCGGCGAGCGTCTCGGCGTCCGGCTCCGGCTGGCCGTTGAGGCCAAACACCGTGCCGTGCTCCGGCCTGGCGATCAGCGGCATAATATTATGGATAAACGCGCCGCTGGCCCGCAGCGCGCGGCTCACGTCGGCCATGCCGCTATCGTTGATACCGGGGATCAGCACCGAATTTATTTTCACCAGCACGCCTTTGGCGGTCAGCCTGCGTACGCCCTCAAGCTGACGGGCAATCAGGATCTCTCCCGCTTCGCGCCCGCTGTAGCGTTCGCCGTCCAGCCATAGCCAGGCGTAGATTTGCGCGGCAATCTCCGCGTCGAGGGTGTTAATGGTGACCGTGACGTGGTCAACGCCGACATCCAGCAGGCGGTCCACCGCGTCAGGCAGCATCAGTCCGTTGGTCGACAGGCATAATTTCAGGTCCGGCAGCTGTTCGCGGATCAGCTCCAGGGTGCGAAAGGTGCGGGCGATATTGGCGAGCGGATCGCCGGGCCCGGCGATGCCCACCACCGAAAGCTGCGGGATCGCCTGCGCGACCTGACGCACTTTCACGACCGCCTGTTCAGGCGTCAGCAGCGTTGACGATACCCCGGGGCGGGACTCGTTGCTGCAATCGAATTTGCGATTACAGTAGTTGCACTGCAAATTGCAGGCGGGCGCGACGGGCAGATGCATCCGCGCGAAACGGTGATGCCCATGGCGAGAGTAGCAGGGGTGCGCGGCAGCTTTATCGGCCACAAGCGGCGTCAATGCGCTGTCATCCGCCGGGCGGCAGGCTTTGCCGCCAGAAAAAGAGGAGCAGGAAGTCATGGTCGTACCTTCGTGGTTGGGCGATACCTTCCTGCTGCAAATGCTGTACCAGAGGTTAATTTCGCAACCGCATGAAAAGTAGACTTTTTAACCGGCAACCCGCGTCCCTGAATTGTCGCAATTCCGCCGCGCTGGCGACAATGTCCTGAATCTCACATAAGGCTTCACAGTCGCGGCATGGTGATATCCATAATCTGAATGCGATACGCCACCTGGCGCGGGGTCATGCCGAGCAGCCGCGCCGCTTTGGCCTGCACCCAGCCCGCTTTTTCCAGGGCGGCGATCAGCCGCTGGCGCTCGTCGAGGCTGTTATCGAGCCAGCCGTCCTCCGCCGGGCCGCTGCTGGCGAGCGCTTTCGGCGGGTTATCGCGATGGTTGAACAGAATCACGTCCCGGTCTATCAGGCCGCTTTCCGACAGCACCGCCGAACGTTCGAGACAGTTTTCCAGTTCGCGCACGTTTCCCGGCCAGCTGTACTCCATCAGCAGGCGAATCGCCCCATCGCTGATGCGCAGCGTTCGCCCCTGGCTGTGGGCGATTTTTCGCACCAGAAAGTGCGCCAGCTCGGCGATATCCTCCTGGCGCTCGCGCAGCGGCGGCAGCGCGATAGGCATTACGTTCAGGCGGTAGTATAGATCCTCGCGGAAATGACCCAGCCGCACCTCCTCTTCCAGATGGCGGTTGGTCGCCGCGATAATGCGCACGTTGACCCGCAGGGTTTCGTCGCCGCCGACGCGCTCCATCTCCCCCTCTTGCAGAATACGCAGTAGCTTAGCCTGAAACGAGGCGCTGCTTTCGCCGATCTCATCGAGGAATAAGGTGCCGCCGTCCGCCAGCTCAAAGCGGCCTTTCCGCTGGCGCACCGCGCCGGTAAACGCGCCTTTCTCATGACCAAACAGCTCGCTCTCCAGCAGGTTGTCCGGCAGCGCCGCGCAGTTAAATTTGACGAACGCCGCGGCGGCGCGCGGAGAATTATGGTGGATGGCGTTGGCGATGAGCTCTTTCCCGGTGCCGCTCTCGCCGCGTACCAGCACCGTGGTATCCCAGCGGGAAACCTGACGAATAATATCCATAATCTGCCGCATCGCCGGGCTTTTACCGACCATATTTTCCAGGCCGAAACCGCGCGAAGGGGTACAGGCGCGCGGGCGCTCTATTCTGGGGCTCTGCTGCGGCGCCTGCGCGGCGGAGGTTGGCAGGATCATCAGGCGAATCGTCTGGGCGATCAGATTGGCGACGGTTTCGAGAAAGCGCGTGCAGGCGGGCAGCCGCTCTTCCTGACGCGCCATCGGCTGCGCCGCCAGTACGCCGATGGGCCGGGAGTGGGGGCCCATCAGCGGAACGGCGATAAACGGCAGGTCATAGTCGTACAGGCTCAGACGATCGAGAAAACGCTGGTCGTCGGCGACGCGCGGCAGCACCAGCGACTGGCCCTGCGCCAGCACGGTACCGACTAATCCTTCCCCCGGCCGGTAGCGAATTTGCGTACTGCCGGGCAGCGTCTGATCTTCCGTTTGCTGCAGCGCTTCGATGCTCAGGATCTCCTGCTGGCTGTCGTACAGGCAAATCATCCCGTGCTGCATAAAGGCATCGTTATGTAGCACGCTCAGAACCTCCTGCAGGGTTTTGCTCGCTTCGGTGGCGCGACTCAGGACCACGCTTATCCGCTGCATGGCGGTAAACTGCTGGGAGAGATCGAAACGTCTGACGGTGGTGTCCGAATCGGATTTATGGATCATTGCTCACCTCCGGTCAGGGTATTAAAGAGCGGGAAACGCAGAACCAGGCTGGTGCCTCCCTGCGGTCGCGAAGCCAGTTCAATCGCGCCGCGGTGGTAGGCGACCAGCGTTTGGATCAGCCGCAGCTCCATCCCTTTGCCGGGAGAGTTTAGGGCATCGGGGGAGTGGGCGTAGCGCACCTGCAGCAGCGGGACATTGTCGTTGAGATACAAAGAGAGCCAGCCCTCGTCCTCTTCGGCGTAAAGCTCGATCTCCAGCGGTACGGAGGGCAGCTCGGCGGCGAGGGCCAGCGTCCGGTCGAGCCATAAACTCAAGCAGGCCAGCAGCTGGGTACGCTGGCCGAAGCCGACCAGATGCGGCGATGCCATGTCCACCTGCAGCCGCGCGCGATCGTCAAAGCGGGTGCGGTAGAGGGCGTACAGGTCGTCAAAAAAGGGCTGAAGCGGCCAGACGGCATTGCTTTCCAGCTCAAGAGAAGGGCGGCAGCGCTGCAGGCGCGCCATGGCCTCTTCACCTTCGCGCCACGCCGCGTCCAGCGCCACGTTGCCGCTGCCTTCGCCGTTCAGCCGGCGGGCCGCCGCCAGCATATTGATTGGGCAATTAAGCTGAATCAGCGCCGCGTCCAGCGACTCGCGAATCGCGGCCAGCAGCTTACCGGCGGTCATTTGCTGTTTCAGACGGTCGAGCCGGCCCTGCTCCTGCTGCTGGCGCTGCTGGGTACAGTCGGCGATCACCATCAGCGTGCGCGCCGGGGCGCTGTCGACGAAGTAGCGGCTGGCTTCTTCACTCACGCCGGGCAGCGCCCAGCAGGTTACCGACAGCCAGCGGACCGCGCCGCGAACCACCACCGGCAGGATTTGCTCCGCGCCGGGCCCCATTTTGCGCGGGGAAACCTGGAGCTCGACCAGCAGCTCTTTCCCGCCGCAGTCCGCGCAGAACGTTTTGTAGGCGAGATTATCCATCACCACCCGATCCTGCTCATCGACCACGACCACGGCGGCGGGGATGTTATTGAGCACCGCTTCCATTAGCGTCATATGATTGCGCAGCCGCTGTTCCAGGGTATAGCTGACGCTGATATCCCGCTGCATCGCCAGATAATGCTCCAGCTCGCCCTGCGGATTCAGCACCGGCGTGATATCGATATCTACCAGATACAGGCCGCCGTCGCGGCGCTGATTAATTAGCTGACCGCGCCACGGCTGGCGCTGGAGCAGGGTTTGCCACATCTCCTGGTAGATCTCGCGCGGCGTCTGGCTGCTGGCCAGCAGGCGCGGGTTTTGATTGAGCAATTGCGCCAGCGAGTATCCAGTCTGGCGGCAAAACGCCGGGTTGGCGTAGATAATATTCGCCCGGGCATCGGTGAGGGAAATCGCTACCGATGCCTGTTCGACCATTGTAAAAAACAGCCCCGGATGTTGTTGAGTCAGCGCACCGGCAATCGCCTCGGGTACGGCGTTATCGAGCATCATATTCAGGGTCATCGCAAACTCCTGTGTCGCAGTTATGACAATTTGTCCGACACCGTGACAGGGACGCCGCGGTGTTTTCCGAACGGTGATAACCATGCAAACCGTGCGCCCTTATCGGCGTGATGTGCAGAAACATTGATCCGGTAGGGGAAAAGCAGGCGCTTTTTGCATTTTAAGCGCCCCGCCAGCCCCGCCGCGCGCGGCGGGAGAGGGCTGAAGCGATCGTTTTGGGGCAGGGATGGGCCGCGGTAGTGCAAAGCAACCTGGCACAGCCTTCGCAATACCCCTGCGAGAACGCGTATTTTCAACCCCCTTTTCCGACAGGAGCGCAACATGGCGAACATTGGTATTTTCTTTGGCACCGATACCGGTAAAACCCGCAAAATCGCGAAAATGATCCATAAGCAACTGGGCGAGCTGGCGGATGCCCCGGTCAACATTAACCGCACGACGCTGGACGACTTTATGGCCTATCCGGTGCTGCTGCTGGGCACGCCGACGCTCGGCGACGGCCAGCTGCCGGGGCTGGAGGCCGGATGCGAAAGCGAGTCATGGAGCGAATTTATCAGCGGCCTCGACGACGCCAGCCTGAAAGGGAAAACCGTGGCGCTGTTCGGCCTCGGCGATCAGAGAGGCTATCCGGACAACTTCGTCAGCGGGATGCGCCCGCTGTTCGACGCCCTGAGCGCGCGCGGCGCGCAGATGATTGGCAGCTGGCCAAATGAGGGTTATGAATTCAGCGCGTCCTCGGCGCTGGAAGGCGACCGCTTTGTTGGGCTGGTGCTGGATCAGGATAACCAGTTCGACCAGACCGAAGCGCGTCTGGCGAGCTGGCTTGAGGAGATTAAACGCACCGTGCTGTAGGCGTTAACGGGTAGCCGCCGAGGCTACCCGCACAGTCCCGGCTGACGGGAAATCATCTGTTCCAGCCACTGGCGCTGATGGCGCTGCTGGCTCTGCTGCCAAAGATAATCGCGCGCGCTCTCCAGCGCCTGCTGCGGCTCCATGGGCGCGGCGGGGCGAATCGCTTCGCACCATAAAAGATGCCAGCCCAGTTCGCTGGCGATGGGAAGGCTTAGCGCGTTTTCCGCCAGTGAAAACAGCGCGGTCTCGAGCTGCGGATAGAGCAGGCCACGGCTAATCCAGCCTAAACGACCCTCTTCCAGCGCGCTCGGGCAGTGGGAATGGCGCTGGGCCAGCGGCGCGAAAGCGTCCCGCGAGGCGTTGATTTGCCGATACAGGCCGAGGATCCGCTGGTGCACGGCTTCGCGGTCGTTATCGACCGTCAGCAGTAAATGGCGGGTCAGACGCTGTTCCGGGCGCATAAACTGCGTCTGGTGGCGCAGATACCATGCCTGTACCGTGGAGAGATCCGGCTGCGGCGCCTGGCGGGCGATATCGGCGAAGGCGAGTTCCAGCCGGGCGTGATGGCGCACGATGGCAGCGCGCTCGGGCGGCGCAAAATCCCCCTCGTCGAGCCAGATGGCAAGGGAGGCAGCGATATTCTCCAGCAACGCCGCCGGAATATCGCCTTCAGGGACCCGCGCGACGATCGTCTGCTCCATATGGCACTGGCGTTGCCAGGCCTGTTCAAAAGCCGGCGTATCGGCCGGATCCAGGGCCGCCGGATCGCGATTCCAGCGGCTGCGCGCCAGCCGCTGCCGGGCAAAACGTTGCCATGGGTTCATTCTTCTCTTTCCTCTATAAGGGCGATGGCCTGCACCGGGACCCTGAACCAGCGGCCGCTAAAGTCGACGGTGTAGCTGTCGCCGAGCTCTCCCCGATCGGTAGCCTCAACGCGTCCCCGCTGGCCGGCGCTCACGACCACATCGCCGTTGACCGCGAGCGCCATCTGGCAGGTCACGCTATCCCTGTATTGCAAATTTCCGGCCAGCCACGGCTGGGTGATGGGGATCAGCTCCTGCTCGCGGCAGCCGATGATCCGATCGGTTTCCGGAAAGTGGATCTGGTAGATAATCTGATCTTGCAAAAAAACGCCCCAGTCGCGCACAAAGCCGGTGCTGCCGCGCCTGACCAGCAGCGCGCCGGGCGCGAAGCCCGCCACGGTGCCGTCGTTACGAATCGCGCGTACGACGCGGACCTCTTCGCTAAAGGTGAATTTCGGTCTCATGTTCCGCTCTCCTGAAACTGTTGCTGATAGCTCTCCGCGAGCAGTCTTCGCGCCAGCAGCCAGGGCGCGCGGTCGTTATCCTCGAGCCGGTTTTGCAGCGGCACCTCCGCGCGGAGTTTGCGATGAAACGTTGCCAGCACCGGCAGGCTGCAGCGGCCAAGCAGCTCGGGCTGATAGGGGACGGCGAAAAACTGAAAAAAAGATTCGGCGGAGCGAAGTTCGTCCACGCCGGGAATTTGATAAAACCACTCCATCATTACCCCCTCGCCCGCAGAGCGGATTCACCGCACAGCTCGTCGTAGATAGCCACCAGCTCGTAATCTTTCGGGCTGCGCTTCCAGTTCTCGGCGAAGCGGCGGATGGCGGGCAGCAGCTGGTTAATCTGCGCGGCGTTGAGGTGATAGCCCATCTGGTCAAAAACGCCGTTGACCGCCTGACGCCCGGAGTGTTTGCCCAGCACCAGCCGGTAGCTGCGGCCCATCAGGGAAGGGGCGATGGACTGGTAGCTCTCGCTGTCGCGCAGCAGCGCCGCCACGTGGACACCTGACTCATGGGTAAACACCAGCTCGCCGACCAGCGGCTGCTGCGGGTCGATGGCGCGCTGCGCGGCTTCCGCGACCCTCTGACAGAGCGCGGGCAGCGCCGAAAAATGCACGCCGGTCTCCACGCCCAGGCAGCGTTCAAGGCCCAGCGCGACGGTTTCCAGCGCCGCGTTGCCCGCCCGCTCGCCGAGACCGAGGACCGTCGTATTCACGCTGGTGGCCCCGGCGCTTACCGCCGCCAGCGTATTGGCGGTCGCCATACCCAGATCGTTATGGGCATGCATTTCGATTTCGCCGGACCAGACGTCGCGCAGGGCCGAGATTTGCGCCGCGGTGGTAAAAGGGTCGAGCAGGCCGACCGTATCGGCATAGCGCAGGCGGGCGGCGGCGCATTGCTGCGCGACCTCGGCGATAGCGCGCAGGGTCTGGCCGCTGGCCCGCGAGGCGTCCTCGCAGCCGATGCATACCTTCAGGCCGAGGGTATGCGCAAGATGGATAAACATCGCCAGCCGCTCCAGCAGCACCGCCAGCGGCTCGCGCAGTTTGTACTGCCGCAGCTTATCCGAAGCCGGAATCGAGATATCCACCCAGTCGATGCCCAGATCGGCGCTCTGGCGGATCTCCAGCGCGTTCATCCGACACCAGGTCATCAGGGTCGCGTCGGGCAGCTGGCGACGCACCAGCTGGATCCGCGCGATCTCCTCGTCGCCCATCGCCGGGGTGCCGACCTCCATCGCCGTTATTCCTGCGGCGTAAAGCGCCTCGGCAATGGCGACCTTTTCGCTGGTGCGAAAGGCGACGCCGGGGCTCTGCTCGCCGTCGCGCAGGGTGGTATCGTTAATCAGCACGCGTTCCATCAGCCACCTCCGCCTTAGCCGTAAACCGGCGTGAATACGGCGTCCGCCGGGCGCGGCTTGCCGTTCTGCCAGTAGGGCGACAGCGCGCGCAGCCGGTCGATAATCGGCGGCAGCGTGGCGACGACGTAATCGATCTCTTTCTCCCGGGTGTAGCGCGAGAGAGAAAAGCGGATGGTGCCGTGGGCGGCGGTGTAGGGGATATTCATCGCCCGCATCACGTGGGAGGGTTCCAGCGAGCCTGAGGTGCAGGCGCTGCCGCTGGAGGCGGCGATCCCGGCCTGGTTTAACAGCAGCAGAATGGCTTCACCTTCAATAAACTCAAAGGCCAGATTCACCGTGCCGGGCACCCGCGGCTGGCCGCCGCCCATCACCATGACCGACGGCACGCTGGCCAGCAGGCGATGCTCCAGCCTGTTGCGCAATTGGCCGATATGCGTCATTCCCGGCAGATGAATATTCGCCAGCTCGCAGGCCGCGCCCATGCCGACGATTCCGCAGATATTTTCTGTCCCGGCTCGCCGACCGTACTCCTGGTGACCGCCGCGCAGCAGCGGGCGAAAGCGCGTTCCCCGCCGCAGATAAAGACAGCCTACGCCTTTTGGCCCGTGGAACTTATGCGCCGAGCAGGAGAGCATATCGATGCGGGTCTGGCCCACGGCGATCGGTATTTTCCCGACCACCTGCACCGCATCGCAGTGAAACAGCGCCCCTTGTTCATGGGCCAGCTCCGCCATTTCGCCGATCGGGAAAAGCACCCCGGTTTCGTTATTCGCCCACATCACGCTGACCAACGCGACGCGCGGGCTGAGCGCCGCGCGGAACTGCGCCATGTCCAGCGCCCCCTCGCTATCCACCGCGATGCGATGAATCCGGTAGCCCTGGCGCTCCAGGTGCTCGCAGGCCGCCAGCGTCGCCGGATGTTCGACCACGCTGGTGATGATTTCGCGACGCTCAGGCAGCAGGGCGATCGCCGAGGCGATGGCGGTGGCGGTGGCTTCGGTGGCGCAGGAGGTAAAGATGATCTCGCTGGGATACTCCGCGCCCAGCAGCGCCGCAGCCTGCTGATGCGCGCGTTCCAGAGCCGCCTGGGCCGGAATGCCAAAATCGTGTATCGACGAGGGGTTGCCGTAAAAATCGGTCAAAAAGGGCATCATCGCTTCCAGGACCATCGGGTCCAGACGGGTGGTGGCGTTGTTATCGAGATAAACCTGTTTCATCTTGTCCCCCTTGGGTCAGTTAACCGCGGCTCAGGCCGCCACCACTTCCATATAACAGCCGGTACGTTCCATCAGTTTTTGCTGCAGCCAGGCCAGGGTCATATCGGTCATCATGCAGCCGCTACAGCTGCCGGAGAGGCTGACGGTCACCTGGTGGTTGGTGACGCTGAGTAGCGCCATATCGCCGCCGTCGGCCTGAATATGCGGCCGCAGTTCTGCGATGGTATCGACGACGCTCTGCCAGTGCGGATCTTTGCCGCTGGCCACGGCTGGCGTCGTCTGCGGCTGCTGGGCGAGGATCTCCGCCAGGGCCAGCTCGATTTTTTCGTGGCAAGAGGTGCAGCCGCCGCCCGCTTTGGTGTAGTTGATCACCTCGGCAAGGGTGGTCAGCCCGTTGTTCTGTACCGCGCGGCGAATATGCCCTTCATCGACGCCGAAGCATTTGCAGATCAGCTTGCCCTCGTCGTGCTCCTCTTCAAGGCTTTCGCCGCGAAAGTTGGCGATGGCCGCGCGCAGGGCCTCCTGGCCCATCACCGAGCAGTGCATTTTCTCCGGCGGCAGTCCGTCGAGATAATCGGCAATCTGCTGATTGGTTATCTGCCCGGCTTCGGCGAGGGTATGGCCGATAATCAGCTCCGTCAGCGCGGAGGAGGAGGCGATGGCGCTGCCGCAGCCGAAGGTCTGGAAGCCCGCCTCCTCAATGATTTCGCTTTGCGGGTCGACGCGCAGCATCAGGCGCAGGGCGTCGCCGCAGCTTAACGAACCGACGTCGCCTACCGCGTTGGCGTTGTCCACCACGCGCGCATTGCGGGGGTTAAAAAAATGGTCTTTCACTTTCTCGGAGTAATTCCACATGCTGTCAGCTCCAGGGATGTTGACGGAAAACGCCGGGGCGCGGTTCACCGCGGAAGCGCGGTGGCGATAACGAACTAGCAATTGCGATACCAGAGAATAAAATTAATATTTTTCAAATGGTTGTGTATTAGTCCTGACAAGGTTCGTCCTACAGTGTCGCGATGTTTTGTGGGCTTTGTCACAGAAACGACACGGCTAGCGGCGCGGGTCCGGATCCCCATGCCACTCCTGCTCCTGCAGCAGACGGGTAAAGCGCTCCGGGTCGCGCTGGCGCGTATTTTTGCGCTGCCCTTTGTCGTACCAGTAGAGCTGAATCTCCTGCAGTAAGCCGACGATGGTGGTGTCGGCGGGAACGCGTTCGGCACGCACGCCCACCTGCAACAGCTGGCGAAAAACCGCGTCGCCAATCGCCACGCAGAACAGCGTGACGCAATCCTCCAGGGCGTGGATCCGCCTGGCGATCTTCTCCGTCTGGTGGCCGTTCTCGACCGAGAAATCAACCACCCGGATGAGAGTGACCCGATCCGCCTTGACGCCGTACACCACCAGCCGCGGGGTAGCGCCGAAGTGCTGATCGACGTGACGATAGTCGGAGCTGGCGAAGGCGACCTTCATAGACCACTCATCGGAGTGGACCATATCAAACTGACGGTTAATCGGCGGCATAAGCGCCTCCTGTGGAGAGTGACGATTCGGGGTTCTGGCGCAGCGGCGATCGGTAGTGGGCGAGGTGGTGGTGACGCTCGCGTATCAGGTTTGCCAGCTCAAACAGCGTATCGCGCATCCCGCTATACCCCTGTCGCACCCGGCGGAATTCGCCGAGCTTGTCAAAGAGCGGAAAACCCGCGCGCACCAGCGGCAGCGCAAACTGCTCCGCCAGGTCGCGGGCGTGCGAGTTCGCCACCAGCAGGTCGGCGGGATGCGCGCACAGCAGGGTTTGCAGATCCTCCAGATCCCCCGGCACCACCCGTTCCACCGGCAGCTGGCGCAGGCTGGGATGACCGGTAGGGGCCACCAGCGGGCCGGGCTGCATCCCCTGGCTGTTGGCGAAATCACACCACGCCGCCAGCAAATCGCCTTCCGCCGCTATCGCCATGCGCTGGCCCTGGAGCCACATATGGCAGTCGATCATCGCATCCTGTAGCTGGCCGCGCTGGCGTTCCAGCCACTCGGGAACGGCGCGTCCGGAAATTTTCGCCAGTTGATGAATAAAGGCGTCGCAGCGTTCGAGGGTCATCAGGTGCGGCAGGGCGATAACCTCGCCGCGGCAGCGCGGGGCCAGCAGCGATGAGGCGCGATGAAGGGAGACGCCAATGGCGAAGCTGCACAGGCTTTGCCCCATCTGCTCTATCTGGCGCAGCGGCGTCCCGCCCTGGGTCAGCGGCGAGAAATCGCCCTGCGCCAGGTGGCCGTCCATCGATTGCGCCAGGTCCGGCAGGATTATCGGCTGCAGACCAAAGGCTTCGACGCATCGGCGCAGCCACTCGATATCGCCCGGCGAACAGAGATGGCTGACCAGCAGATTGACCCGGCGATTGCGCTGAGCCGGGCGCGGCGCCGGCGGCACCCACTGCTCAATGACGCTCTCTAACACCGCGCTGAAGCCGTTCTCCATGGAGCCATAAAAATCCGGCGTGTTAACCGTCAATATCGCCACCCCCTTATGCCGGGGATACTCTTCGCGAAACTGGCGAACCACGCGGGAAATATCGCTGCCCTGGGCCTCCGACAGCCCGGTGCTGAGCAGTACGATAGCCTGCGGATTGTTGCGCTGGCAGAGGGTATCCAGGGCGGTAAAAATATTGCCGTCCGCGCCCATAATCGTCGACGTGGGGTCCATCGCCGTCGACTGCAGGGGAACCGGGTCGTGGAAATGTTGAATAAAAAAGACTTTGGCGAAGGCGCTGCACCCCTGCGCGCCGTGGACCAGAGGGATGCTGTGTTCGATCCCGAGGCTGGCGAGGATTGCGCCGAGCGGCTGGCCGGTTTTGATGGGGCTGACCGCCAGCGGCTTATCGGTGCGGAAAATGTCTGCCATGGTGAGCTCCTTAGCGCCACGGGGCGCGAGAATGGGTTTGCGGCCAGATGGGGCTGTTGATGGTCTGACACAGCTGGCGGGCGAGGGTGACGATCCCCTGATAGCCAGCGAAGGCGTGTTCGCGCTCCTGATTGATATCGAGAAACGGCAGCCTGGCTTTATAGGCGGTGTACATATTGCGTCCGCCGGCAATCATCAGGTCGGCCTGATAGCGATAGACCACATCCAGCAGCGTGCGGGCGTTGCCCTCTTCCAGCATTACCGCCTCTTCGCCCATCAGCTCGCGGATCCGCTGTTTATCCTCTTCGGTGGATTTACGCGTGCCGGTTGCCACCACGGTCATGCCCAAATCCTGCAGCGCCGATACCACCGACCAGGATTTCACCCCGCCGGTATAGAGCAGCGCTTTGCGGCCGCGCAGCTGTTCGCGCCACGGCTGTAGCGCCAGTTCCGCCGCCTGTTCCTCCCGCGCAATCAGCGCTTCGGTGCGCTGGCGAAGGTCGTCGTCGCCCAGCAGCGCCGCCAGCTGGCGCAGGGCGTCAGAGGTGGCGCGGATCCCGTAAAAGCTGCCTTCGAACCACGGCGTGCCGTAGCGCTGCTCCAGGGCTCTGGCGACGTTAATTAACGCCCGCGAGCAGACCAGCATATTGGCCTGCGCCCGGTGCATGGTCTGGATCTCGGCGAAGCGGCCATCACCGGAGAGGCTGCCGAGCACGCGGATCCCCAGTTCGTCGAGCAGCGGCTGAATATGCCAGAACTCGCCGGCAATATTGAATTCGCCAATCAGGCCAATATCGTGACGCTGCTCCGGGGCAAAGAGCGTGCTCTCCGGCCAGGGGGCGGGCTCGCGCTGGCCGATGACCCGTTTGACCATGACGTCGCCCGCCAGCCGGTTACCGAGATTTTTACTGCCGTAGAAACCGGCGGCGTCAATAGCGATAACCGGTACGCCGGTGGCGGTCTGCGCGGCCTGGCATACCGCTTCCAGGTCATCGCCCTCCATGGCCGGTACGCAGGTGTTGTAGATAAAGACCGCCGCCGGATGATAGCGGGTGACGATATGGCGCACGGCGTGAAACAAGCGGCGTTCGCCGCGGCCCATAATCACGTCCTGTTCGTTGAGATCGGTGGTGAACCCGAGCCGATTAAGGGTGGGGCCGGAGCTGGCGCTGCCGCGGTTATCCCATGAGCTTCCGGCGCAGCCGATGGGGCCGTGGACCAGATGCGCCACGTCGGCGATGGGCAGCAGGGTTATCTGCGCGCCGTCGAACGCGCAGCCGCCGGCGGTGGCGCCGGGTTTGGGCGCGCTGCAGCCGGATTTTTGTTTATGGTTGTGTTCACAGGCCGGTTCATCCAGCAGCGCCAGAATTTCATTTCCCTTCATAGTGACCTCGTTGACGGTGGGGGATGAGGGGGAAGATGCAATTCGCGCTCCAGAAGCGGAGCCTTGATTTTTAAAGAAAAGAGGTTGTTGGCTTTGCGACAAAGCCAACAATCGGACAAGGGATGGCGGCATGTGATGCTTTATGACCTATCGCGCTGGGATGGCTATTTGTTGATGAAAGGCTGGCAGCGAGGGGGTTAGGCGCATCAAGAAGCCCGGAACAACCGTGAACGGAATATTCCCCTGAGCGTAACGTGGGGAAGAGCGTCCATACGCGAAAAAAAGCCCGCGGGGTCAGCGGGCAACAAGCACAAAACAGGGATTAAAAAACGCGTTCTTCCAGAGGGTTATCCCTGTTAAGCCGCTTCGCCAGCCACGGCGGCAAACGGCCGGCCAGCAGCGTATTGATCGCCTCGCACTGTGCCTGAATCGTCGTCCCGGGCTGCGCTTTCATCGGGTGGATGCGATGGCGGATCAGCCGCGCGGCGGCGGGCCCGCCTATCTCCTGGCAAAACAGCAGCTGACAGTCCTCAATAAGCCGGGCGCGCACTTCGTTGGCCTCCTGCTGGTGGGGGGCGGAGGGATAGCGGCGCAGATCGTACAACCAGCCGCCTTGTTCATCGAACGCGTAGATAAAAAACAGTCGTCCCTGGCCGAAATGGCCGTTAATCACCAGCCCATCCTGGGAGCAAAATGCCGCCAGCAGCTGCGGCGTGCGCTGGGCAGGGCGAACGATGCGTAAATGGGCGGGCAGCGCGCCCTGCAGGCTCGCCATCACCCGCGACCAGCGAGCGGGGGACATCACCGCCGTCGCGGAGGGAAAGCTGGCGGCCAGCTGCGGCTGGGTCAGGGTCGCCAGACGCTCTGGCGTCAGCGTCTCGCCGCTCTCCTGCGCCAGCCAGTCGACGATTTGCGCCGGCTGTAGGTCCGGCAGAGACTGAAACAGCGCCAGCATACGCCAGAATAGGGTATCGTTGTCGGACATCACTAGCTCCTTATATCAAGGTATTGCGCGTCGCGCGCAGGCTTATCGGAAAGACGGGACGCCCCGGCTGCGGATGCACGTAGTAGCGGCGTCCCCCCTCCAGCGAAATCGCGCCGCCCCAGCGTTCAGCGTCGTTATGCTCAATCTGGATCACTCGCGCTTCCAGATCCTGTTTCGCGATATAGGCGTACAGGTCCGCGCCGCGCTCACGGAAAATCACGATGGGCATACTCCCTCCTGGCCCCGCATGACGCGGGGCACCTGATGGTTAACGGACGAGATCGAAGCTGTAATCGGTTTTGCCCAGCTGGCTGGTATCGCTATCCAGTTTCTCCAGCACGGCGTTCACCAGCGTCGTCACAATGTTCATCGCCCCTTCATAACCCCAGGTTGTCTGGCGGTGCAGATGGTGGCGGTCGAACAGCGGAAAGCCGAGGCGGATAAGCGGCACTTCAAAGGCTTTACCCTTCGCCAGGGTATCGCGCTGGATAAACTTGCCGTAGGAGTTGCCGATCATAAAGTCCGGCTGACGGGTGAACATCAGCGAACGGAAGTGCCACAAATCGCAGTTGATAAACACTTCGCTATCGCGCCCGTACGGCGAGGCATCGAGCATTTTGTTCATCGCTTTTTGCCAGCGTTTGTTGGCGTTATGGCTCAGGATCACCGTTGGCTCGCAGCCCAGCTCCAGCAGGAAGCGGGTGAGGCCCATCACGAAGTCCGGATCGCCGTACAGGCCAAACTTCTTGCCGTGCAGCCAGGTGTGGGAGTCGAGCATCATGTCAACCAGCCGGCCGCGCTCAAGGGTGAGGGCGTCGGCAATCGGCTTGCCGCTAAGCTGGCTGACGGTCATCAGCAGTTCATCGGTGGCGGCCAGCCCCAGCGGAATGGCGACCTCGGTGGCGGGCTGGTTCCACATCTCCTGCACCACTTTTTTGCTCTTCAGCAGCTGCCACGGCTGCAGGAGCAGCGTATCGATGGCGTCAGGGGCCTCTTTCATCTCCTGCTGCGTGGTGCCGCCGGAATACATCCGATAGTGGCCGTCGGCGGGCGTGTCGAGAACTTCCGACGGATCGGAGAGCAGGCTGCACGGCACCGCCATCTGTTCCATCATCCGCTTTAATACGCGGAAGTTGCCGAGATAGGTTTCAAAGCCGGTCACCAGATTGAGCTTCGGCAATTTGCCCGGCTGCCCCTGGTAGTCCGCAGTGAAGGTTTTGGCGAAGCCTTCAAACATGTTATCCCAGCCGGTGACGTGGCTGCCGATAAAGCTTGGCGTATGGGCGTGGGGCACGGCGATGCTGCTGTCGACGAAGCCATCTTTTTTAGCGTTGGCGATAAACGCCTGCAGGTCATCGCCGATAACTTCCGCCATGCAGGTGGTGGACACCGCAATGATCTCCGGTTTGTACAGCGCGCTGGCGTTCTGCAGGCCCAGGTTCATATTGTTGTTGCCGCCGAAGACCGCCGCGTCTTCGGTCATCGAGTCGGAGACGCAGGCGATCGGCTCTTTGAAATGGCGGTTAAAATAGGTGCGAAAGTAGGCCACGCACCCCTGAGAGCCGTGCACATACGGCAGGGTGTTGGCAAATCCCAGCGAGCAAAGCACCGCGCCAAGCGGCTGGCAGGCTTTCGCCGGGTCAACGGTCAGCGCCTCGCGCTGGAAATTCAGCGCTTCATACTCGGCGGTGGTGGTCCAGGCAAAGACCTCCTGCACGCGCTGCGCATCGTGCGCCTCTTCCAGCTGCCGCTTATTGCGGAACAGCTCCTGGTATTCATCCTGTTCGAATAGCGGATAACAGCTATTAATTTTATCAATCGTTTGGCTCATGGTGTTCTCCTCCCGCGCCACAAATCGGTGAACAGACGGGACAGTGAGTGGGCAATCACGCAGACTTCAGCCACGGAGCGGTCAGTTCGTTCCACGCCGGGTTGTTCAGGGTCATATCCATATCGCGGGCGAAAATGGCGAAACCATCGTAGCCGTGGTACGGGCCGGAATAGTCCCACGAGTGCATCTGGCGGAACGGCACGCCCATTTTCTGGAAGATATATTTTTCCTTGATGCCGGAGCCGATAAGGTCGGGCTTCAGCGCCTTGACGAACGCTTCCAGCTCGTAGCTGCTGGCGTCATCGAACAGCAGCGTGCCCTCTTTCAGATCCGGCAGGGTGCGGTCGTAATCATCGTTATGGGCAAACTCGTAGCCGGCGGCGATGATCTCCATCCCGAGATCCTCATAGGCGCCAATAACGTGGCGCGGCCGCAGGCCGCCCATATAGAGCAGCACCTTACGCCCCTCCAGGCGCGGGCGATATTTGGCGATAATCGCCGCCATCTGCCCCTCATACCGGGCGATCACCGCTTCGGCGTTCGCGCGAATGGTATCGTCGAACTGGTCGGCGATTTTGCGCAGCGATTCGGCGATTTTGGTCGGCCCGAAGAAGTTGTACTCCATCCACGGAATCTGATGTTTCTCCTCCATATGGCGGGCGATATAGTTCATCGAACGGTAGCAGTGAACCAGGTTCAGCTTGACGAATGGGGTATTCTCCATCTCCACCAGCGTGCCGTCGCCGGACCACTGCGCGACTACCCGTAGCCCCATCTCTTCCAGCAGAATGCGCGAGGCCCAGGCGTCGCCGCCGATGTTGTAGTCGCCGATGATCGCCACATCGTAAGGGGTGGTTTCAAACGGCTGTCCTTCGCGATTGTTCAGGATCCAGTCGCGCACCACGTCGTTGGCGATATGGTGCCCCAGAGACTGCGACACGCCGCGAAAGCCTTCGCAGCGTACCGGGATCACCGGTTTATCCAGCGCCTTGCTGCTGGCGTTGGCCACCGCGCTGATATCATCACCGATCAGCCCCACCGGGCATTCCGACTGAATGGTGATCCCTTTGGTGAGCGGGAACAGCAACTCCATCTCTTCAATCAGCTTGCTGAGCTTTTTATCGCCGCCGAAGACGATGTCGCGCTCCTGAAAATCAGAGGTGAAGTTCAGCGTGCCGAAGCTATCGACGCCGCTGACTCCGGTGTAGTAGTTGCGTCGTCCGGCGCGGGAATACTGGCCGCAGCCGACCGGTCCGTGCGAAATATGGGCCATATCCTTAATCGGCCCAAATACCACCCCTTTGGAACCGGCGTAGGCGCAGCCGCGTACGGTCATTACGCCGGGTTGTGATTTGCGGTTAGAGATAATGCACTTGCCGACGCTCTCCATTTCCGGATCGCTGACCATCATGTGCTTTCTGCGCTCTTTTCGCGCGGTTTCCGGGAACACCTCCAGGACTTCCTGGATCAGCGCCAGATTACGTTCGCCCGTTGCGTTGGTCATCATAATTGTCCTGTGCTCAGGCCGCGTTTTCTTCGGCGGCGGTTTTGCCAATGATGCTGGTGTCTTCCTCTTCCATGATGCCGAACTCCATCAGCAGCGATTCCAGCTCATCCATGGTGCAGGGCGTCGGCACCACTTTCATGGTGTTGTTGACGATCTTCTGCGCCAGGGTGCGGTATTCGTTGGCCTGTTTACAGGCGGGGTCGTACTCGATAACCGTCATGCGGCGGATCTCCGCGCGCTGCACGATGTTGTCGCGGGGCACAAAGTGGATCATCTGGGTACCGAGCTTTTCCGCCAGGGCAATAATCAGTTCGTCTTCACGGTCGGTCTGACGTGAGTTACAGATCAGGCCGCCGAGGCGCACCTTGCCGGATTTGGCGTATTTAACGATCCCTTTGGAGATATTGTTGGCCGCGTACATCGCCATCATTTCGCCGGAGCAGACGATGTAGATCTCCTGGGCTTTGTTTTCGCGGATCGGCATGGCGAAGCCGCCGCAGACCACGTCGCCGAGCACGTCATAGAACACGAAATCGAGATCGTCCTCGTAGGCGCCTTCTTCTTCAAGAAAGTTGATCGCCGTGATCACGCCGCGTCCCGCGCAGCCGACGCCTGGCTCCGGGCCGCCGGATTCCGCGCAGCGCACATCGCCGTAGCCAATTTGCAGCACGTCTTCGAGTTCGAGGTCCTCGACCGAGCCGACTTCCGCGGCCATCTCCATAATGGTGTTCTGTGCTTTGGCGTGCAGAATCAGACGGGTGGAGTCCGCCTTCGGATCGCAGCCGACGATCATCACTTTCTTACCCATCTCCGCCAGCGCGGCGACGAGGTTCTGCGTGGTGGTGGATTTACCGATACCGCCTTTACCGTAAATAGCGCATTGACGCATGGTCATGGTGACTTCTCCTGTTGTTGAGTGTTTGCCAGCAGAGAAGTGCAGGGAACATACCAGCCGTGCCTGTTTATGTATTCTTATGATTTTTATGAAGTTAGTTATTTGTCGCCGCGCAGGACGTAAAACAAAACGGCACAATAAGGCGACCAAATGTGGGAAACAGAACAATTGCGCCTGCCGGGGCCATGGTGGCGCTTTGTCGCCTGTTCAACAGCTTGTCGCCCCCTGTGTCTTATTCCACGCAATCTCTTGGCGCGCTGCGCGGCGACTCTCTTCATAACGCGTTGAATTCGCGCTAACTCTTCTGTCATCCGCGAGCTGGCACAGGCTGTGCTTGAGGCAACAACTGGGTTTGCCGCTTATTTGAGGCGGCGAAGATGCCTCTCACCTTCGAGGATTGAACAATGTCCGGAAAAATGAAAACAATGGATGGCAACGCCGCGGCGGCCTGGATCTCTTATGCCTTTACCGAGGTCGCGGCGATTTACCCCATAACCCCCTCCACGCCGATGGCGGAAAACGTCGACGAGTGGGCGGCGCAGGGGAAAAAGAACCTTTTTGGCCAGCCGGTGCGCTTAATGGAGATGCAGTCGGAGGCCGGCGCGGCAGGCGCGGTCCACGGCGCGCTGCAGGCCGGGGCGCTCACCACCACCTATACGGCCTCCCAGGGGCTGCTGCTGATGATCCCCAACATGTACAAAATCGCCGGTGAACTGCTGCCGGGCGTCTTTCACGTCAGCGCCCGGGCGCTGGCGACCAATTCGCTGAATATTTTTGGCGATCACCAGGATGTGATGGCGGTCCGCCAGACCGGCTGCGCGATGCTGGCGGAGAACAACGTGCAGCAGGTGATGGATTTGTCGGCGGTGGCGCATCTGGCGGCGATTAAGGGACGCATCCCGTTTGTTAACTTCTTCGACGGTTTTCGCACCTCGCACGAAATTCAAAAAATCGAGGTGTTGGAATATGAGCAGCTGGCGACGCTGCTGGACCGGCCCGCGCTCGACAGCTTCCGCCGTAACGCGCTGCATCCGGATCATCCGGTCATCCGCGGAACGGCGCAGAACCCGGATATCTACTTCCAGGAGCGGGAGGCGGGCAACCGTTTTTATCAGGCGCTGCCCGACATTGTCGAAAGCTATATGACGCAAATCAGCGCGCTCACCGGCCGGGAGTATCATCTGTTTAACTATACCGGCGCGGCGGATGCCGAACGGGTGATTATCGCAATGGGATCGGTCTGCGATACCGTTCAGGAAGTGGTGGATACGCTGAACGCGGCGGGAGAGAAGGTCGGGCTGCTCAGCGTGCATCTGTTTCGCCCTTTTTCGCTGGCCCACTTCTTCGCCCAGCTGCCGAAAACCGTGCAGCGGATTGCCGTCCTTGACCGTACCAAAGAGCCCGGCGCTCAGGCTGAACCGCTGTGCCTGGATGTGAAAAACGCCTTCTACCACCACGACGATGCGCCGCTAATCGTCGGCGGCCGCTATGCGCTTGGCGGGAAGGATGTTCTGCCCAACGATATCGCGGCCGTCTTTGATAACCTCAATAAACCGCTGCCGATGGACGGGTTTACCCTCGGGATTGTCGATGATGTAACCTTTACTTCGTTACCGCCGCGCCAGCAGACGCTGGCGGTCTCGCATGACGGCATCACCGCCTGTAAATTTTGGGGCATGGGCTCGGACGGCACCGTCGGGGCCAATAAAAGCGCGATCAAAATTATCGGCGATAAAACGCCGCTCTACGCGCAGGCCTACTTTTCTTATGACTCGAAAAAATCCGGCGGCATTACCGTTTCACATTTACGCTTCGGCGACCGGCCGATCAATTCGCCCTACCTGATCCATCGGGCCGATTTTATCTCCTGTTCGCAGCAGTCCTACGTTGAGCGCTACGATCTGCTGGACGGATTAAAGCCGGGCGGGACCTTTTTACTCAACTGCAGCTGGTCCGATGCGGAGCTGGAGCAGCATCTGCCGGTCGGCTTTAAACGCTATCTGGCGCGGGAAAATATCCATTTTTATACCCTGAACGCCGTGGATATCGCCCGCGAGCTCGGGCTGGGCGGGCGCTTTAATATGCTGATGCAGGCGGCGTTCTTTAAGCTGGCGGCGATTATCGACCCGCAGACCGCGGCGGATTACCTCAAGCAGGCGGTTGAAAAAAGCTACGGCAGCAAAGGGGCGGCGGTGATTGAGATGAACCAGCGGGCGATCGAGCTGGGCATGGCCTCGCTGCATCAGGTGACGATTCCGGCGCACTGGGCGACGCTGGATGAACCCGCGGCGCAAGCATCAGCCATGATGCCGGATTTCATCCGCGATATTCTGCAGCCGATGAACCGCCAGTGCGGCGACCAGCTGCCGGTGAGCGCGTTCGTCGGTATGGAGGACGGGACCTTTCCTTCGGGCACCGCCGCGTGGGAGAAACGCGGGATCGCGCTGGAAGTGCCGGTCTGGCAGCCGGAGGGCTGCACGCAGTGTAACCAGTGCGCCTTTATCTGCCCGCATGCGGCGATCCGCCCGGCGCTGCTCAACGGCGAAGAGCATGACGCCGCGCCGGTTGGGCTGCTGAGCAAACCCGCGCAGGGAGCGAAGGAGTATCACTACCATCTGGCTATCTCGCCGCTGGATTGTTCCGGCTGCGGCAACTGCGTGGATATCTGTCCCGCGCGCGGCAAGGCGTTAAAAATGCAGTCTCTCGATAGCCAGCGTCAGATGGCGCCGGTCTGGGACTATGCGCTGGCGCTGACGCCGAAGAGCAATCCGTTTCGTAAGACGACGGTCAAAGGCAGCCAGTTTGAAACCCCGCTGCTGGAGTTTTCCGGCGCCTGCGCGGGATGCGGTGAAACGCCTTATGCCCGCCTGATAACCCAGCTGTTTGGCGACCGGATGCTGATCGCTAACGCCACCGGCTGCTCTTCTATCTGGGGAGCCAGCGCGCCGTCGATTCCCTATACCACCAACCACCGCGGCCATGGCCCGGCATGGGCGAACTCGCTGTTTGAGGATAATGCGGAGTTTGGCCTCGGCATGATGCTCGGCGGCCAGGCGGTGCGTCAACAAATCGCCGATGATATGACCGCCGCGCTGGCGCTACCGGTCAGCGACGAACTTAGCGACGCAATGCGCCAGTGGCTGGCGAAGCAGGATGAAGGCGAGGGCACCCGCGAGCGCGCGGACCGGCTCAGCGAACGGCTGGCGGCGGAAAAAGAGGGCGTGCCGCTGTTGGAGCAGCTGTGGCAGAACCGCGACTATTTTGTTCGTCGTTCGCAGTGGATTTTCGGCGGCGACGGCTGGGCCTACGATATCGGCTTCGGCGGTCTCGATCACGTGCTGGCGAGCGGGGAAGACGTCAATATTCTGGTGTTTGACACCGAGGTTTACTCCAATACCGGCGGCCAGTCGTCTAAATCGACCCCGGTGGCGGCCATCGCGAAGTTTGCCGCGCAGGGCAAACGCACGCGGAAAAAAGATCTCGGCATGATGGCGATGAGCTACGGCAATGTGTACGTGGCCCAGGTCGCGATGGGCGCTGATAAAGATCAGACCCTACGGGCGATCGCCGAGGCCGAAGCCTGGCCGGGACCGTCGCTGGTGATTGCCTACGCCGCCTGCATTAACCACGGGCTGAAAGCCGGTATGCGCTGCAGCCAGCGCGAGGCGAAACGGGCGGTTGAGGCGGGATACTGGCACCTGTGGCGCTATCATCCGCAGCGGGAAGCGGAAGGTAAGACGCCGTTTATGCTCGATTCCGAAGAGCCGGAGGAGAGCTTCCGCGACTTTTTGCTTGGCGAAGTGCGCTACGCCTCGCTGCACAAAACGACGCCGCATCTGGCGGATGCGCTCTTTAGCCGAACCGAGGAGGACGCGCGGGCCCGCTTTGCCCAGTATCGGCGGCTGGCCGGCGAGGAGTAGCGGGCCTTTAGTTCTCCTGCTGCATGACCTTAAGCAGCGTATCCAGCAGGCCGGGAAAGCGCGCGTCTAAATCTTCCCGGCGCAGCGAAATCAAGTTCTCCCGCCCCTGTGGGCGCTGCCAGATCACACCGCTGTCGCGCAGGACGCGCCAGTGGTGGGTCATGGTCGACTTCGCCACATCTTCGTGACGCAGGGCGTTACAGCTCTGCTCGCTGCCGTCGGCAAGGATGCGGATAATCTCAAGCCGTAGCGGGTTACCGAGGGCGAAAAGGACATTTTCGAGGCGAATTTGTTCACGTTCGGGGTGATTGGCGATCATACTATTCCTGTGTCGGCGGTTGCGCTGCCTTACGAGCAGCGGCCCGTATCGGCGGCTGGCCGGTAATATACCCAAACTGCTTTTCTAAAGCCACGCGCGTCGTCGCAGCTTCACCAATAGTAACGATAGCAAAAATAGTTCGAATATACTCGTACAGTTGTACTATGATAGATGCCGTTATATGAACGGCGGCCAATTCCGGCCGCCTGCTGACAGTCAAAATGACTAAGGACGCATCATGCCCCGACCCATCCCCCTCGAACGTTATCGCAACATCGGTATCTCCGCGCATATCGATGCCGGCAAAACCACCACCACCGAGCGCATCCTGTTTTATACCGGGATGAGTCACAAGCTGGGGGAAGTACACGATGGCGCGGCAACCACCGACTGGATGGCGCAGGAGCAGGAGCGCGGGATCACCATTACCTCCGCGGCGGTGAGCTGCTTCTGGCCCGGTATGGACCGCAGCTTCGAGCCGCACAGGATTAACATCATCGATACCCCAGGGCACGTGGATTTTACCATCGAAGTGGAACGCTCCATGCGCGTCCTGGACGGCGCGGTGATGGTTTACGACTCCGTCGGCGGCGTGCAGCCGCAGTCGGAAACGGTCTGGCGGCAGGCGAATAAATACCACGTCCCGCGGCTGGCCTTCGTCAACAAGATGGACCGCCCCGGCGCGGATTTTTTCCGCGTGGTGCAGATGATGACCGATCGCCTGAAGGCCAATCCGGTACCGATTGTGATCCCGGTTGGCGCCGAAGAGCACTTTACCGGGGTGGTGGATCTCATCAAAATGCGCGCCATTTTGTGGGACGACGCCACCCAGGGGATGACCTTCAGCTATGCGCCGGTGCCTGACGATCTCGTGGAAACCGCCCGGCTGTGGCGGGAGAAAATGGTCTCGGCGGCGGCGGAAGCCAACGACGAACTGATGGATAAGTATCTCGAAACCGGCGAGTTGAGCGAGGCGGAAATCGTTGCCGGACTGCGCCAGCGTACGGTGAAGGGCGAAATCCAGGCGGTGCTGTGCGGCAGCGCGTTTAAAAACAAAGGCGTGCAGCGGATGCTCGATGCGGTGGTTGAGCTGATGCCGTCGCCGCTGGATATCCCGGCGATTCAGGGCGTGGATGAGAAAGGGCAACCTGCTGAACGTCACCCGAACGACGACGAACCGTTCTCGGCGCTGGCCTTCAAGCTGATGACCGACCCCTATGTCGGACAGTTAACCTTTATCCGCGTCTATTCCGGGACGTTGAAAAAAGGCGATGCGGTGTGGAATCCGGTGAAAGGCAAGAAAGAACGCATCGGCCGCATCGTGCTGATGCAGGCCAACGATCGCCATGAGGTGGACGAACTGCACGCCGGTGATATTGCCGCCTGCGTCGGCCTGAAGGATGTCACTACCGGCGACACGCTGTGCGACCCGGATGCGGTGATTACCCTCGAACGGATGGAGTTTCCGGAGCCGGTGATTTCGCTGGCGATTGAACCGAAAACCAAAGCCGATCAGGAGAAAATGGGTATTGCCCTGCAGCGGCTGGCGGCGGAAGATCCGTCGTTTCGTCTGCATACTGACGAGGAGTCCGGCCAGACGATCATTTCCGGGATGGGCGAGCTGCATCTGGAGATTATCGTTGACCGCATGAAGCGCGAGTTTGGCGTTGAGGCGAATATCGGGCGTCCGCAGGTGACCTATCGCGAGACGATCCGCAAAACGGTCAAAGAGGTGGAAGGCAAGTTTGTCCGCCAGTCCGGCGGTAAAGGGCAGTACGGCCACGTGGTGCTGACCCTTGAACCGCTGGAGCCGGGGAGCGGTTTCGTGTTTGAAGACGCAACCAAAGGCGGCGTGGTGCCGCGCGAGTACATTCCTTCAGTGGAAAAAGGGCTGCGCGAAGCGATGGGCACTGGCGTGCTGGCGGGCTATCCGGTGGTGGATATCAAGGCGACACTGACGTTTGGTTCGTATCATGACGTCGACTCGTCGGAGATGGCTTTCCGCATGGCGGCGATATTTGGCTTCAAGGAAGGGGCGCGCAGGGCCGACCCGGTTATTCTTGAACCGGTGATGCACGTGGAAGTGGAGACCCCGGAAGAGTACGCCGGGAATATCATGGGCGATCTCTCTTCCCGTCGCGGAATGGTGCAGGGGATGGAGGAGCGGTTCGGCAGCCAGATTATCCGCGCCGACGTGCCGCTGGCCGAGATGTTTGGCTATTCCACCACGCTGCGTTCAATGTCCCAGGGCCGGGCGACCTACAGTATGGAGTTCCACCATTACGCGGAAGCCCCGCGCAACGTAGCAGAGGCGATTATCGCCAGCCGCGCTAAAGGCTAAGCAACGTTTCCCGGAGGCGATGCTGCGCATCTGTCCGGGCTACAAAACCTGCGGGCTTGTAGCCCGGACAGGCGCAACGCGCCGCCTCCGGGAATTTCTGCCAATCAAACAATATCCTGCGCGTACTGCCACAGCGCCTTCAGCTGCGCCAGCTTCTCTTTATCATCCGCATACTGCTGATACAGCATCTGCAGCTCATCGGCGTAGGCCTGCAAAAACTCAGGCGTAAATACCTGGCGACGGTGCTCTAACCAGCGCTGCTGCTCGGCTTCATCGAGCGTGCCGGGGTAGTTGCGCGCGCGATAGTTGAACAGCAGGCGCTCAATACGCTTATCGGCGAAGGTAATATCCAGCGCCGGCAGGTTGCGCGGCTCGGTTTCGAGCACGATTTTCATCGCCGCGCGGTCGGCATCGCTGAAAAAGCCGTTATACAACTGCGCATCGACGTTATCGGAAGGCACAAACGGCTCCGCTTCGGCAAAAATCGCCACCACTTTCTCACGCACCTGCGGATTGGCCCGCAGCAGCTGAGCGTTATCCAGACAGCGCTGGATATTGATGCCCAGCCGGTCGGCATCCTGCGGACGCAGGGTGTTTTGCTGCGCCAGCACCGGGCATTTATTGAGGTGGACCAGCTTAATCGGCACCGCGGGCAGGTCGCCCAGCTCGCTTTTCGGCGTATACAGCCGCTCGCGCAGGGTGTCGGCATCCAGCTCCAGCAGGGGAGCGATATCTCCGGCCAGGTCGACCATAATCACCGCGTTACGGTTGTCCGGGTGCCACGCCAGCGGGGCCACCAGGCTGGTGTTACCGCGCGCTGCGCCGAACATGCCGGAAACATGCACCAGCGGCTTGATTTGCGGCACGTCGATCAGCGTCGCCAGCTTGCGCTTATTGCGGTGGGCGTAGAGATAGTCAAACAGGCGCGGCTGCTGGGTTTTCACCAGCTTTGCCATCGCGATGGTGGCGTAAACGTCGGCCATCGCGTCGTGGGCGTTGCTGTGCTCAATGCCGTTGGCGACGGTCAGATGCTCGAGGCGGAAGCTCGGTAAGCCCTCTTCGTTTTCCGGCCAGTTGATCCCTTCCGGGCGCAGCGCGTAGCAGGCGCGCATCACATCCAGCAGATCCCAACGGGAGTTGTCGTGCTGCCAGCTCCAGGCGTAAGGATCGTAAAAATTGCGATAAAAGATATTGCGCGTCACTTCGTCATCGAAGCGCACGTTGTTGTAGCCGACGATGCAGGTTTTTGGCACCGTGAACAGATCGTGAACGCGACGGGCAAAGGCGGCTTCGCTGTCGCCCTTGGCGTTCGCCTCCTGCGGCGTGATCCCGGTAACCATAACCGCCTGCGGCTGCGGCAGATAGTCATCGGCGATCCTGCAGTAGAAGACTTCGGGTTCGCCGACGATATTGAGGTCTTCATCGGTGCGGATGGCGGCAAACTGCGACGGTCGGTCGAGCGAAGGACTGGTGCCGAAGGTCTCGTAATCGTGAAACAAAAATCCGGGCTGGTTGGCGCTATCTTGCATAATCTGTTCATTATCCCTGGTGGCGAGCAGCCATCATGGTAAACGATTTGCCGGGCCATCAGAAGGGTATCGCCTTTGCCCCTTGCCGGCGGTGTCATATTTTCTTGCAATTAAACCCTGATTTGAAACGAGAAGTTCCGTAAAAAGGACGGCGAATCTGTCAATTTAGAGGATATGCCGTTGAAAGG
Organism: Klebsiella sp. M5al; assembly: GCF_002090195.1. NCBI lineage: Bacteria > Pseudomonadati > Pseudomonadota > Gammaproteobacteria > Enterobacterales > Enterobacteriaceae > Klebsiella > Klebsiella sp. M5al. The sequence goes on along the minus strand of NZ_CP020657.1, from coordinate 3,893,093 downwards.
CCGTTTGTTTATTGCTGTATCTTTGCTCGCTGCGAGCGTTTCCTGCGCATTTGCCGCCAATGATTTTCCCGTCAACGTGACGCCTCCTTCTATTCAGGCCGGTTCCTGGGTGCTGATGGATTACACCACCGGCCAGATCCTGACCGCCGGTAACGAGCATCAGCAGCGCAATCCCGCCAGCCTGACCAAACTGATGACCGGCTACGTGGTCGATCGCGCCATCGACAGCCACCGCATCACCTTTGACGACATCGTCACCGTCGGTAAAGACGCCTGGGCGCAGGGTAACCCGGTCTTTAACGGCTCTTCGCTGATGTTCCTTAAGCCCGGCGATCGGGTCAGCGTACGCGACTTAAGCCGCGGGCTGATCGTTGACTCCGGCAACGATGCCTGCGTGGCGCTGGCGGACTACGTCGCCGGCGGCCAGCCGCAGTTCGTCGCGCTGATGAACAGCTACGTGGAAAAACTGCATTTGCAGGATACCCATTTTGAAACCGTCCACGGCCTGGACGCGCCGGGGCAGCACAGTTCGGCTTACGATCTCGCTGTGCTCTCGCGGGCGATTATTCACGGCGAGCCGGACGTCTACCATATGTACAGTCAGAAGAGCCTGACGTGGAACGGCATTACCCAGCAGAACCGCAACGGCCTGCTGTGGGATAAGACCATGAACGTCGATGGTCTGAAGACCGGCCACACTTCCGGCGCCGGCTTCAACCTGATTGCCTCCGCGGTGGACGGCCAGCGTCGGCTGATTGCGGTGGTGATGGGAGCCGACAGCCCGAAAGGGCGCGAACAGCAGGCGGCGAAGCTGCTGCACTGGGGCCAGCAAAACTTCGATACCGTCCAGGTCCTGCAGGATGGCAAGCAGGTCGGCGTTGAGCGAATCTGGTATGGCGATAAAGAGCAGATTAAGCTGGGGACCGATCAGGATTTCTGGCTAGCGCTGCCGAAGTCGGAAGTCGCGCGCATTAAGGCCAAATACGTGCTGGATAACAAAGTGCTGGAAGCGCCGATTGCCGCCCATCAGCGGGTGGGAGAAATCTCCCTTTACGATGGTGATAAAGTGGTGGCCCACTGGCCGCTGGTGACGCTGGAAAGCGTTGGCAAGGGCGGCATGCTGTCGCGCTTTAGCGATTATCTGCATCAAAAACTGTAACTGTCGCGCCGCTCCGCCCGGAGCGGCATCTCGTAGCTGTTTGATTATTATGCCGCTTCGGTTGGCGCTTCGTTTACTTTCACTCCATTACCTTACCCGGTCACCCTTCAGGAAAAAGCCTGGCGTTTGTGCGCCATAAATGGAGCTGGGAAGATGAAATACTTTGCGCGTAGTGCGCTTTCTCTGGGACTTTTCGCCGTTTTTAGCACCGCCAGTTTTGCCTCTGGCCTCGTTCTGGCCGATAACGAATTTCGCAATGATTTAGCCTGGTTATCCGACCGCGGAACCCTCGCGTTAAGCCTGTCGACCTGGCCTCTGAGCGAGGAGGAGATTAACCGCGCGTTGGCCAACGCGCATCCGACAACCTCCGCAGAGCGGGGGGTTCTGAGTCGTGTAAATCAGCGTTTAAGGGCGCTGAAAGCCGACGTGCGCGTTACCGGTTACAGTTCCACTGATAAGCCGGGAACCCCGCAGGGGTTTGCCCAGTCCTATCCCGCCGACCAGTCGCTTTCTCTCGCCCTGAACAACAGCGGCGAAGGGTGGGATCTGCATCTACAGGGCAATGTTGAAGGCGACAAGCGCATCAGCAACGGTTCGAGCGTGAACGCCAACGGCGCATACGGCGCGGTAAAGCTGTGGAATCAGTGGCTGGCGTTCGGGCAAATTCCGCAGTGGTGGGGGCCGGGCTACGAGGGCAGCCTGATTCGCTCCGATGCCGCGCGGCCGATGACCGGTTTTCTGCTGCAGCGCGCCGAACAGCGCGCGCCGGAAACCTCGTGGCTGAGCTGGATTGGCCCCTGGCAGTATCAGCTTTCCGCCAGTCAGATGAGCCAGTATGCCGCCGTACCGCATACCAAAATCTTCGGCGGCCGCCTGACGTTTTCGCCAATCTCCTCGCTGGAGCTGGGGGCCTCACGCATCATGCAATGGGGCGGCGAAGGGCGACCTTCATCATTCAGCAGCTTCTGGGACGGTCTGACCGGCAATGACAACACCGGCGAATCGGCCGACGATCCCGGCAACCAGCTGGCCGGTTTTGATTTCAAGCTGAAGCTGGCGCCCGCTCTGGGGTGGCCGGTGAGCATTTACGGCCAGATGATCGGCGAGGACGAAGCCGGATATTTACCCTCGGCGCACCTCTATCTTGGCGGCGTGGAAGGGCATCACCAATGGAATAGCAATGCGGTTAACTGGTATCTGGAAGCCCACGATACCCGTTCGAACATGGGGCGCACCAACTACATCTATAACCACTTCATCTATAAAGACGGCTACTACCAGCAGGGCTATCCGCTGGGCGACGCGATGGGCGGCGATGGGCGTCTGTATGCCGGTAAGGTAGAGCTGGTAACCGAAGAGAACCAGCGCTGGAGCGCGCGGCTGGTCTACGCAGAGGTCAATCCGAAGAACCAGCGAATCAATAAAGCCTTCCCGCGCGCCGATACGCTGAAGGGCGTGCAGCTGGGCTGGAGCGGCGATGTGATGCCGACGGTACGTCTGAATACCTCCGTGTGGTACACCGACGCCAACCACAGCGCCAGCGACGATGTCGGGGCCAGCATCGGCGTCGAGCTGCCGTTCATTTTATAACCGGATGGCGCCGGTTTTTTTACTCTTCTTGCCGCGCGGATTTGTGAATTGCCGCACATACTATGGCTGATAGTACTGCTAATTTATGTGTATATATATACAGTATTTTATCAACGGTGGAGGCAGCATGGAATATAACGTTAAGTCCGTGGGCAAGAAGAAAATTGCCGGGTTTCATCTGGTCGGTCCCTGGGAGCAGACGGTTAAACAGGGGTTTGAACAGCTAATGATGTGGGTTGATAACAGCCAGGTTCCGGCGCAGGAGTGGGTGGCCGTTTACTACGACAATCCTGATGAGGTCCCGGCGGAAAAGCTGCGCTGCGCGACCGCCGTCACGGTGGCGGAGGACTACTCAATCCCCGCCAACAGCGAAGGCGTGATGATGACCGATATCGCCGGCGGAGAGTACGCGGTTGCCCGTGCCAGAGTCGAGAATTATGACTTTGCAACGCCGTGGTATCAGTTCTTCGAGAGCCTGATGCAAAGCAAAACGCACCAGATGGCGATGAAACCCTGCTTTGAAGTCTATCTTAACGATGGTAACCAGGACGGCTACTGGGATATTGATATGTACATCGCGGTCGAGCCTGCGGTGAAGTAAATCGAACATTGTCCCTTCGCTGGACAAGGTTTATTACATTCGCGTGATGCTTGCGGCGAAAAAGCAGTTACAATTGGCCTTTTCGTTGTGTCGGAGTAGGTTGTGCGCGCGGATAAATCACTTAAGCCATTTGAAATTCGGCTGTATCGCCATTACCGCATCGTCCATGGCGTGCGAATAGCATTGGCCTTTGTGCTCACCTTTGTGCTGGTGCGCCTGCTTAACGTTCCTGAAGGCACCTGGCCTCTCATCACCCTGGTGGTGGTGATGGGGCCAATCTCCTTCTGGGGAAACGTCGTACCGCGCGCGTTTGAGCGCATCGGCGGCACGATCCTCGGCTCGGCGCTCGGGCTGGTGGCGCTTAAGCTGGAGCTCATCTCGCTGCCTATCATGCTGCTGTGGTGCGCGGTGGCGATGTTCCTCTGCGGCTGGCTGGCGCTGGGCAAAAAGCCTTACCAGGCGCTGCTGATCGGCATCACCCTGGCGGTGGTTGTCGGCGCGCCGCCGGGCGATATGACGACCGCGCTGTGGCGAAGCGGCGACGTTATCTTCGGTTCCCTGCTGGCGATGCTGTTCACCGGTATCTGGCCGCAGCGGGCCTTTCTGCACTGGCGCATCCAGATGGCCAGCTACGTCACCGCCTTCAACCGGCTTTATCAGGCCGGCTTCTCGCCGAACCTGGTGGAGCGTCCGCGTCTGGAAAAGCACCTGCAAAAGGTCCTCAACGACGTGGTGAAAATGCGCGGATTGATTACGCCCGCCAGCAAAGAGACGCATATCCAGAAAGCCATCTTTGAGGCGATCCAGACCGTCAGCCGTAACCTGGTGTGCATGCTGGAGCTGCAAATCAACGCTTACTGGGCATCGCGTCCCGGCCACTTCGTGATGCTTAATGCCCATACGCTGCGCGAAACTCAGCAGATGACTCAGCAAACGCTGTTGACTATCGCCCACGCCCTGTATGAGGGCAACCCGCAGCCGATCCTGGCCAACAATGAAAAGCTCAACGAAATCGTTGCCGAACTGCGCCAGCTCATCAAAGAGCAGCAGGACGACAATTTCTCCGAAACGCCCATTCATGGTTATGTCTGGTTAACTATCGAGCTGGCGCGCCAGCTCGAACTGCTGTCGCATTTGATCTGCCGGGCATTGCGTAAATAAAGACCAGACTCGCGTGGTTTTTCCATCGCTTGCTTCGATTCAGCAGCGTTTAGGGTTATGATAACGGCAAAGGAAAAAACATTGTCATCAGCGGCTGCTAACAGTTATGTTAGCCCTATGTAGCAGTCGCTTTAGCGAATCCGAATCTCAAATATTAGGGGTATAAAAATGGAAACAACTAAGCCTTCTTTCCAGGACGTACTGGAGTTTGTTCGCCTGTATCGTCGTAAGAACAAACTGCAGCGTGAAATTCAGGACGTTGAGAAAAAGATCCGTGATAACCAGAAGCGCGTCCTGCTGCTGGACAACCTGAGCGACTACATCAAGCCGGGCATGAGCGTTGAAGCTATTCAGGGCATCATTGCCAGCATGAAGAGCGATTACGAAGATCGCGTTGACGACTACATCATCAAAAACGCCGAGATCTCCAAAGAACGTCGCGACATCTCTAAAAAGCTGAAAGCAATGGGCGAAGCGAAAGTAGAAGATAAATCTGCCGAGTAATTCCCGTTTAAGCGCTCCGGCGGCGCTCGCTGCCGGAGTTCCTCTTCTTTCTCTTGCGCCATCTCGCAAATCCTTCGCAAAACACCCCATGCAACGCTGAATCTTTCCCGAGGAATTTGGTATACTTCCGCGGTAAACATATTGATATCGGAAGGGTTTATCTCATGCTGTCCCTGCAACAGGTGCCGCCGCGATGATACTGATTACCGGCGACGCCCATAGCGGCCAACGCCGCGACGCCGAATCTTTACTCAACTCTTTCGTTTCGGCGATCTACATCGCTACCTCCCGGATATCCGACAATCAAATCGCCGCGCGCATTCAACACCACCGTGATACCCGGCTTGCCCACTGGCGGCTGGAAGAACGCGGCCGCGCTCAAGCCGCGCGCACAAGTCAGGTTACGGCCGGCGGCGGAGATGAATAACCGCTGGCCGCGGGGTTTATCGACAGGAGTCCTCTCTCAATGATTAAGTCTTTTTTTGCCGCATTATCGTTTATCAGCCGCCTGCCGGTCCCGGCGCGTTTATCCCAGGGGCTGGAAATTGAACAATATCAACGCAGTATAGTCACATTCCCCCTGGTCGGATTGCTGCTCGGGGCGATTGCCGGCGCCGTCGTGATGCTGCTCCAGCCGTGGTGCGGCGGCCCGCTTGCCGCGCTGCTCGGCGTGCTGGCGCTGGCGCTGTTGACCGGCGGCTTCCATCTTGATGGACTGGCGGATACCTGCGATGGCATTTTCTCCGCCCGCCGGCGCGAACGGATGCTGGAAATTATGCGCGACAGTCGGCTGGGCACTCACGGCGGGCTGGCGCTGATTTTCGTGCTAATGGCGAAAGTGCTGGTGGTCAGCGAGGTGGCGCTGCGCGGCACGTCGACGCTTGCCGCGCTGGCAGCCGCCTGCGCCGTCGGCCGCGGTATGGCGGTGCTGCTGATGTATCGCCAGCGCTACGCCCGCGAAGAGGGGCTGGGCAACCTGTTTATCGGCAAAATCACGCTGCGTCAGACGCTGATTACCATGGGGATCGCACTGGCGCTGGCGATAGTGCTGCTCGGAGTTAACGGTCTGCGCGCGGCGCTTATCACGCTGGTGCTGGTCTGGGCGCTGGGTCAGGCGCTGAAGCGTACTCTGGGCGGGCAAACCGGCGACACGTTAGGCGCGGCGATTGAGCTGGGCGAAGTCATATTTCTGCTGGCCCTGCTGTAGGATTGGCTTTCTTCCCGGTGGCGCTGCGCTGACCGGGCTACGGGTTAACAGCGCTCTGCGGGGCGGTAGCCCGGACAGGCGCATCGCGCCGCCTCCGGGATATGTGCCGGGATATTATCCGGCACCTATGGCTATAGCGCTTTTTGCCATACGCTCTGCGGCAGCAGATAAACGTCCGCTGGCGCGTTCATGCCATCGGTCACAATATGCTGAATGCCGCTGGCCATCACCGCCAGGGTGACGTCAAAGGCGTTCAGGCTATCGCCAAAACCGGCGGTCAGGTTGAGCATCGAACCGTTCGCCAGCAGATAAACGGTTTTATCGCCCATCCGGTAAGCGTTGATATAGGGCATGACCTCTTCCTGCGCAAACTGACGCAGGTACTCGCAGTCAATCTCTTCCGCCACGTGACCCACGTTGAGGATAAACACCCCATCTTTGGACTTATCCAGCGCCTGGCGGTTAACGACTTTTTTGCCGCCGGTCGCTGTGGCCACCACGTCCGCCGAGGCGATAGCCTCCTGTAATTCAACGACGTGCCAGCCATCATAGGCCGCCTGTAATCTCCGTGCCGGGTCGATTTCCGCCACCATCACCTGGCCGCCGAAGGCCTTCGCTGCCGCCGCGACGCCCTGGCCGACCAGACCATAGCCGATGACCAGCACTTTTTTCTCATGCAGGGTCAGGTGGGTTGTCTGGAAAAAGGTATGCCACGCGGTCAGGCCGACCATATGACGGTTGTGCAGTCCTTCCTTAACCGGCAAATCATCCCAGTTAAAAATCGGATAGCCAGGACGAATATCGCCCAGACGGCTCACGCCCGAACCTGTCGCTTCAAGCCCGGCGACAACGTTGCCGAACTCCCCGCGCTGATGCAGTAGGGTCGTAATATCCGCGCCCATTTCGCACAGATGCGTCGGCTGCCAGGCAATCGCTTTTTCCCACGATTGCTGCCAGTCGGCATCGCTCATATCGCGCCAGGCGCAGGCCTCCGCGCCGCGCTCCACCAGCCAGGCGACCACCTCATCCTGTACCGTGGTTGGGTTACAGGTGGTGAGAAAAACCTTCGCGCCTTTTTCCAGAATTCCCTGCACCAGCGGGATCATTTTCATATCGAGATGCATACAGCAGGCCAGACGCACCTCGCTGAGATCGGGCAGGGCGGCGACCTGACGCAGGGTGCGCGGCATATTCTGACTGGCCCATGCGATTTCTTTCTCTAATTTTATTTTGTTATTCAACGTGTTTGACCTTCAATCCATAGAATGCTGATACCCAGAGGTGAGGGGATTTTAACGTAGCGCGCGCCGTTTTTACATTCACAAAATGAATGGCAAAAAGCCACGATAAAGACATGGTTGTTAAAATAAGGTTAAAAAAAGAAAATAAAGCATAAGTTTTTACGATGACGTAAGCGAGCAGCAGGATGTTAAGCGTATTACCCGGATCGCTCTTTTCGCGGATCCGCATTTTTCTCGGTCGCCTGAAGCCACACGCCTTACCGGTCGCCAGAAAACATATTGTTCTGGCCTCGATCGGCGCCGGGACGGGCCTGGCGGTGACCAGCTTGTTCAGCCACTGGCTGTTAGGCGAGGTTAATATCTGGTTTATCGCCCCCATGGGCGCCTCGGCGGTACTGCTGTTTGGCGTCCCGAGCAGCCCGCTGGCCCAGCCTTGGTCGATTGTCGGCGGCAACGTGCTCTCGGCGCTGATCGGCGTGACCGTGGGCATAGCGATCCCGAACCTGGCGCTGGCCTGCGGTGTGGCGGCAGGGCTGGCGATCGCCGGCATGTACTTCCTGCGCTGCCTGCATCCGCCGGGCGGAGCGGTGGCGTTAACGGCGATCCTCGGCGGGGCGGGGGTACAGAGCGAGGGCTACCACTTTGTTCTGACTCCGGTATTACTCAATTCCCTGATGCTGGCGCTGCTGGCCATCGTCTTCAACAACCTGGTCGGACGTCGCTACCCGCACCCGCTGGCCGCGGAAGAGGTGAAGGCTAAAGCGGTGCCGCTGGGCCTGTCGGTGACCCGCGATGATATTCACGCGGCCCTGCTGGACGGCCAGTTTCTCGACATCGATGAAGACGATGTGCAGGAGCTGCTGGAAAATATAGAACAAAAGGCCAGACAGCGTATCGCCGGCGCCCGCCGATCCTGATTTTCCCGCCCACCGCAGGGCGATGCGGCGCTCCGCATCGCCGCCAGGGCTACAGTTCGCCGGTAACGTACTGCGCCACGCCGCGGCCAAAGCTCCAGTCCCCTTTGTGGTTGCTGATTACCGAGATCATCAGGTCGTCGCCGCTCAGCCCGCAGTGCTCCTGGAGCTCAGCTTGCAGGATGGCATAAAAAAGCTGCTTCTGCTCTTCGCTGCGCGGGCTGGTATATACCCTCACCACCACCACCTTCCGGCTGCGCGTCAGCCCTAGCCCGGTGTCTTCAACGATCATATGGTAGGCTTTGTTTTCATGAACAATCTGGTAGCGGTCGCGCTCTGGCACCTTGAACGCCTGCACGACGGCGCGATGTGCCGCATCCAGCAGGGATTTGATCTCGCTTTCGCTGCGTCCTTCAATGATATCAAACGTCAGTAATGGCATAGCAGATGATCCTTATTGTCGGGTTAACGGTCTGTGAATGTGATGCTAACCAATGCTGACGACGGCAAAAACCGCTATATTTGAACGCATTGTTTTTCTCTGTGAACAATCGATATGCGCGAGATACGCCCGGAAATTTACTGGACCCATTTGTACTGGCTTACGGTGCTGGAGGAGCAAAAAAGCTATACCCGCGCTGCGGAAAAGCTGGCGGTCAGCAAATCCGCCATTAGCCAGAAAATTAGCGAACTGGAGCGGGTCACCGGGAAAACCCTGGTGCACCGCACCACCCGTAGCGTGACCCTAAGCGAAGATGGCCTGCGGCTGGTGGCGGAACTGAACGAGCCGTTTGGGCAGATCCGCGAGATCTTTACCGGCACCTGCGATGAGGAAGGCGGCCCGCTGCGCGGTACGCTGCGCCTGACCGCGCCGGTGGCGTTCTCACGCCAACAGCTAGTCCCGGCCATTACCCCTTTTCTGCATCAGCATCCGCAGCTTCATCTCCAACTGGAGGTGACCGACCGGCTGGTGTCGCTCGCCAGCGAGGGGTTCGATCTCGCCATTCGCCACTGTCGTCGCGAGCTGCTGCCGGAGACCCACGTGGCCTGGCCGCTGTGCCGTACGGCTACCCTGGTGGTCGCCTCGGCGGACTATATTCGCCGCTTTGGCCGTCCCGATTCGCCAGACGCGTTGCGTCAGCATCAATGCCTGACCTACCCGCGCGGGCCGCAAAGCCCGCACTGGACCTTTGAGCGCAACGACGAGCGGGTGAGCGTTAAGGTGCAGGGGCCGTTTGCCACCAATAACAGCGAATCCCTGCGCGACGCGGTGCTGGCGGGGCTGGGTGTTGCCTTACTGCCGGATTTTAGCGCCAGGGAGGCGATTGGCCGCGGGCTGGTACAGGAGCTGCTGCCGGGATGGCGGCCGGTGGATGTGTTTGCGGAAAGTCTCTACGTCATTCGCCCCTACACGCCGCGCGTATCGCGGGCGGTAGAGGCCTTTAGCCGCTATCTGAAGGCGACCTTCAGCTGATATTATCGAGCTGCTGCGCCAGCGCCTCGCGAAAGCGCGGCAGCAAATCGGCCCCGTCTGAAATCAGCTCCGCCAGGGTCACGGTTTTATCGGCGCGGTAAACCCGCCCACTGCCGAGCCGGGCTTCAAAATCATTGGCTGCCCGGTGAACCGCTGCCAGGTCGGCATCCAGCAACACCACCGCGTGCGCGAGAACCACATGGCCTTGACCTTCCGCCATCGGTCGCCAGTACTGGGCCGTGCCGGCTATTTTTCGCGCATTCTCGCCCTCGCCGCAGGCCAGATTATAGCGACCATCGCAAAAAGAACCGTTGACCGCCTGGAAGTGGCTGGCCACGCCGAAAGTCGCCAGCGTGCGCTGCAGCAGCGCGCAGAGGGAAAGATAAATCGGCTCTGCGGCTTCGCCCAGCGAGTGATAAACCGGCCAGGCCAGGCTGAGATTGACAATTCCCGGCCCCTGCGGCACCAGCCCGCCGCCGGAGCGGCGCAGCCAGACCGGCCATCCCCGGCTGGCGAACTGCTCGCTCGTCGCCGGGAGTTCAGCAAATTTCCGATAGCTTCCCGGCACCACAAACCCCTGCGGGGCCTGCCAGAGCTGAGCCACCGCTTCCCCGTCGCGAGCCCGGTCAAACAGCGGTTGCTCGGCCAGCGTTGGGTCGGCGCAGTAGCGAACCGGCAGCTGCTGGTGGTTAACGCGCAGCGGCCAGCAGGGATCCTGAGTCATCATTTCTCCTTACTGAGGTTCTTCGTCATGGCGGCTGGGTTTCATCAGCATCGCCGTGAGGGCGGAGAGCAGGCAGCCCGCGGTCAAGTAGATAGCGACGCTATGCCAGGCGCCGCCGGATAAGGTGACCAGGGCGGCGGCGATAAACGGCGTAAAACCGCCGCCGACGACGCTGGCGACCTGATATCCCACCCCGGCCCCGCTGTAGCGATAGCTGGCGCCGAACATTTCGGTAAACATCGGCTGCTGTACGCAAACCACCATGTCGTGCGCAATATTCGCCAGCATGAGCGCGAAAAACAGGATCCAGAAGTAAGACTGGCTTTCGAGCGCCATAAAGAACGGGTAGCCGCTGAGGGTACCGATCAGCGCGCCGGTGATATAGACGCGGCGTCGACCGAAGCGGTCCGCCAGCCAGGCGAAGCAGGGGATGGTCAGGCAGCTGATGGCGCCGACGAGCAGGCCAATATTCAGGAACAGCTCGCGCGGCAGACCGAGGTTTTGCGTCGAATAGTTGAGCGCAAAAGCGGTGACGATATACATGGTCAGCAGTTCGCACAGACGCAGACCGATAATCATTAAGAACGCGCCCGGATGGCGGAATAGCGCTTCCACGACCGGCAGACGCTTTTTCTTTGGCTGCCCCTGCTGTTCGCGCTGCTGCTGTTCAAATTCGGCGGATTCCGCCATGCCGTTGCGGATCCAGAGCGCCGCCAGCACCAGCACGACGCTAAACAGGAACGGCAGGCGCCAGCCCCAGCTGAGGAACTGTTCATCGGTGGTGCTGGCGCTTATCAGCGATACCAGCCCGGTAGAGAGCAGCAGTCCGACGCCGTAGCCCACCTGTACGCCGCTGCTATAAAACGCTTTCTTATTTTTCGGCGCGCTCTCTACCGCCAGCAGCGCCGCGCCGCCCCATTCACCGCCCACCGCAAAACCCTGGACGGCGCGCAGCAGGACCAGCAGAACCGGCGCCCACCAGCCAATCTGGCTGAAGGAGGGAAGCAGACCGATACAGGCGGTGGCGATCCCCATCATCCACACCGTCAGCATCAGCATGCGTTTACGGCCGAGGCGATCGCCGAAATGGCCAAAGATAATGCCGCCGAGAGGGCGGAAGAGGAAGCCGACGCCGAAGGTGGCAAACGCGGCGAGGGTGCCCATTGCCGGGCTGATTTGCGGGAAAAACTCCCGGTTAAATACCAGCGCGGCGGTGATGCCATAAAGAAGAAAGTCGTACCAGTCGACCACGGCCCCGGCGAAGCTGCCCCAGGCCGCTCTGCGGGCGCGGTTGAGTGAGCATGCCTCCTTGCCGGGGCGTTGAGAAATTAACGTTGAGTCCATACCTGTCCTGTCTGTTGCTGAGTTTTTAATTATTGGAATGAGACGCTTTTCGGATCCGCGCCAGCCTTGAGACTACCGCGCGGATGGTTAAGAGAAAAGATTTTTACCTGCTCTGGGCGTTTAAAGGCATAAAGGGTTTGCTTAACCGGGCGCGGGACGTCTTTGCGACGCGTTCAGAATGTGAGCTTCGGAGTCCGCTTATTGTTTTTAATTTTAATTTTTGAACTCAATGGGGACACCTTTTAAGAAATGACTTAAATGGTTTACAATTAACAAGTCTCCAATTTCGGAAGGGTGAGTTAAATGCGTTTAATTTTTGCAGCTTTATTTTGTGTTATGGTTTCCCCTTCCGCTTTTGCAGAAAAACTGCCAGCGCCGGTGGGCCAACCCGTTTTAACTATTTCCGGCCTGATTAGTAATACGAATGAGGGTGATACCGCCGTTTTTGATGTCGCGGCATTAGAAAAGCTGGGGATGCAAACGGTGATCACAACCACGCCGTGGTACTCGGGAAAGGTGCGCTTTGACGGCATTTCCCTCAGTAAACTCATGGATTTAGTCGGTGCCAAAGGTAAGTCGGCGCGGGTGCTGGCGCTAAACGATTACACCACCATCGTACCCATCGATGATTTTCATAAATTTCCGGTAATTTTGGCTTTAAAAATGAACGGCGAATATATGCGCATTCGCGATAAAGGGCCTTTATTTATTGTTTATCCCTACGACAGTAGCCCGGAATTGCAGAATCAGATTTATTATTCCCGTTCGGCATGGCAGGTTTCGAAGATTATAATTGAGTAAGGGTTTGATCTTGAATCGAATACTCACTGCCATTATTTTGTTGCTCTTCCTTGTGACCGGTTACATTACTTATCTGGTGCATGAGCGGCAAAGTGAGCTGCAAAAATTAACGCGTTATACCGATTCGTGGTCCGTTTCCCAGATAGTCTCCGAGTACATGCGCCTCGAGGCGCGGCTAAGCGCGATGGGGCTGGAGGTGAAGGGAAGCGACCACGATGAGGTACGCCTGCGCCTGGAAATTATGATGAGCCAGATCGCGCTGCTGCAGCAGGGTGATTTGGGAAAGTTTATCGGCAAAGATCCTCACCGTAAGGCGATAGTTGACAGCCTGATTGGTCTTCTGGGCCGGCTGGATAAGCAGCTGGATACCATGTCGACAGCGCAGCTGAAGCTGATGCTGCAGGAGATGAGCACTCTCGACGGGCCGTTGACCTCGCTTGCGTCTACTTCACTCGCCCAGGATTTTAATCTTGTTAATCTGACCCACGATAAAATACAGAACCTGTATTACATCTATTCGGCTATTTCTATTCTGCTGATTATTCTGTGTATCACTCTTGGGCTGTTGATGCTGAAGCAGAATAACACCCTGCGTCGCGCCCACGTGCGGATGAAATTACTGGCAACCGATCTGCAGGCTTCAAAAGAGAAGCTTCAGGTGCAGAACCGTCGGCTGCAGTACGATGCCTATCATGATTCGCTGACGGGTATGCCCAACCGGCTCTCTTTCTGGCAACGTCTGCAGGAGGTCGTTAATCAGGTGCGGCCTTATAACGGCTCGGCGGTCGTCATGCTGTTTGACCTGGATAATTTCAAGGACGTCAACGATACCCAGGGGCACGATGCCGGGGATAAGCTGCTGCAGGATTTGGCCAGCCGTCTCTCCTTTTTTCGCAAAACGTCAGAAACGCTCTACCGGCTGGGAGGGGACGAGTTTGCCCTGGTTTCGCACGATCTCAACGAGGAAATGGCGCTGGAGCGGGCGGAGGCGATCCGGGAAAAGATCAGTCAGCCGTATCAGATTTACGATACGCTGATCCAGATTGGCGCCTGTATCGGGATTGTTATCTCTGACGGCGAAAGCCGCACCGACTATTTATATAAATGCGCCGATCTGGCGCTGTATGAAGCGAAAAAAGCGGGGTCCGGTAAAGTCCAGGTATACCGCCCTGGGTTGCTTCAGCGCCAGCAGGAAAACAAATCCTTCGAAGATGATCTCATGCAGGCGCTGAACAAAGGTGAGTTCAGGGTTTACTATCAGCCGATAGCTGACACCCTGAACGGTGAAATCTACGGCTACGAAGCGCTGGTGCGCTGGTTCCATCCGCTGCGCGGCAGCGTTCCGCCGACCGAATTTATCCCGGTCGCGGAGAAGATTGGCCTGATTAATCAGCTGGGCGAGTGGGTGTTGAGAACCGCCTGCGAAGCGGCCGCCAGCTGGTCGTCGCCGCTAAAAGTGTCGGTTAACGTGTCGCCCATTCAGCTGATTAATAGCTCGCTGACCGATACCGTGGTGGCCATATTGAGAAGCACCGAGCTTGACCCGCATCGTCTGGATCTGGAGATTACCGAATCTGACGTCTTTAACGAAAATACCCGCTCTTTAGAGATCCTCAGCCAGCTGCGCGAGCTCGGGGTGCAGATCTCCATTGATGATTTTGGTACCGGCTACTCTTCGTTATCGCGTTTAAGCTACTTCCCCTTTGATAAGATAAAAATCGACCGCTCTTTTGTCATTAATATTCCTGACCAGAAAGATGACCTCGATATCGTCAGGCTGATTATCAGCATGGGCAAAAGCCTGCATATGCGTATCGTGGCTGAAGGAGTCGAAACAGAAGAGCAGCTGCAGTCGTTACGCAAATTAGGCTGTGACCTGGTACAGGGCTATTTAATCGGTAAGCCGGGGCCGCTTAATTCACCCGAAAACAGGTAGTTCATCTCTTAATAAGGGCAATGTTAATTTAGCTGAACATTGCCCTTATTTATTTTAAATCGCTGTAATCCCTAATAGGTATAAATAGGGGTAGAGATTCGTGTCGTTAAAAAATAATACCCTTAGCGATTGAAAGGGGTATATCATATGCAACATATTTTCCTGGTTTCGACCGTATATGCGGCGCGTTAAGAGAGGCAAAATCATGCAGCGAATCATTATTCCTACCCACTATGTGCATACCCGGAGCACGCCGCTGTGGACCAAACAGACGGCGCCGGCCTCAATCTGGAAGCGGCACCTGGATGCCGGTACCCGCCAGGGCGTCTATCCGCGTCTGTCGGTCATGCGCGGAGCGATCCGCTATTTTGGATATGCTAATGAGACCAGTGCGGATCCGCTGGAAACCCTGACCATTGCCGAAGGCGAATTTGGCGTTTTTCCCCCTGAGAAATGGCATCGCATCGAGGCGTTAACGGAGGATACCGTTTTTAATGTCGATTTTTACGTTGACCCTAAAATTCTGATCGAGGGATAGGCATTATGATGAACAGTGAAAATAAAGGCTATGCGTTAGCGGTTATCAACGGCAACAATAAAGAGAAAAAAGAAAAAGTCTATCTTAAGCCGATGGCTCTTTATGTACCTGATATCGCCGCCCAGGCCGTGTCTGAACTTATTTCTACGCTGTCGACGGATAACGCCGGAGGAAAAGGATTTATATTAACGGTGACCAATAATAATAACGGCGTGTCGGTCGATAGTGAATTTGCGACCCTGGCCGGGCTACAGGATCCGCAGACGGCGGCCGACGCGGTAAAAGACCTGATTAATATTGTCCGCGGCTACGAGTCCGACGAAGAGACTAACGTCTGCGGCTGGTAGTCGTGTGCCGAAGGCAAACCGTCAGCTGACGCTGGTCGCCCCGCGTTGACCAGCGCCATTCGCGTCAGCGGTAGCCAGCGGTTTTTAGCGGCGAGTGATGTGTTTGACATTGTATTTGTTGGTATTTTGGTAAATATCGGATAAATCGACAATGGTATTGTTATGCGCATAGCTGATTGACTGCACCCGTAGCAAAAGGCTGTTTTGTGGAACCTGCAAGAGCTCTGCCTGTTCGCGGGTGGCGAGAACCGGGGTATAGCTGCGGTGGCTCTCCAGAATGGTGATATTGCACTCTTTCTTGAAATAGTTAAATTTCGATCTTTCCAGATTTCCGACGCTTAACCAGGGAAAAATCGCCACCGGTATATAGCTGTTTTCAATCAGAATAGGCGAGTCGTCAATCATCCGGATGCGTCTGACGTAATAGACCTTTTCACCCGGCTCAATTTTCAACTGTTGTGCGATCGCCAGAGGCGCATCGATCATCGTGAACTCAATGACCTTGTTATGATAGTTGGTGACGCCGCCGATGTGCATCTGGTAGTTGAACCCGTCAAGCTCCCCACCGTGATAATTGCTCTTGCGCGCTACGTATGAACCGCTGCCGTGACGCTTGACGATCAGTTTCTCACTCTCCAGCAGCGTGAGCGCCTTACGGATGGTCATCACTGAGACCTCCAGCTCCCCGGCCAGCGCTTTTTCACTCGGGAGCGCATCTCCGACCTCAAACTCATCGCTATTGATGCGATTTTTTAGCCTGTCGGCGATTAATTTGTATATCACTTATAGATGTCTCCTGGCGGCGCTGTTTATTGAATTTTGTTTCTATCTGATTGATTTTAAAATTATATTTATTTTTATAGGTTTTCGTGTCTTAGCTGTCATCTATTTATTTGATTTTATTTATATATCTATTACTTCAAGAGATATATGACTTTCATCACAGATGACGATTTAACTCCTCTGATTTATTTCGGTCGACGCATAGGCTGAATCGCATGTTTCGAGCGCTGACGGTCGATAAGCAGTACGGGGGGGAGAATGATCGGGGTAAAAAAATTACAGGATTTTTCGAAGGCCATGATTGGGCCTGTGTTGTATTTGCCGGTGATTGGTCTGTTGATTGCGTTGCTCAGTATGACAACCAATAAAATTTGGCTAGCGGAAGACAGCTCGCTTTATCTGCTGGGGAAATACGTTTCCAGCATGCTGTGGGCAGTGATGAACAACCTTGGCTTCTTCTTTTGCCTCGGGCTGGCGGGGGGGCTGGCTAAAACCCGCAAAGCGGAAGCGGCTTTTGTTGCCGCAATGACCTGGTTTATGTACCTGGCGGCGAATAATAGTTGGCTAACCTTGACCCAGCGCCTCGCCGCCGGCGCCAGTAACGCGCAGCTTTACGGCAGCGGACAAACCTATATTTTTGGTTTCCAGGTCATTGATATGGGCGTATTTCTTGGCATCATTCTTGGCTGCGCGGTCGCTTTTATTCATAACCGGTTTGTCGAAATTGAGTTTCGCGGCGCATTCTCTATTTATGGCAATAGCAAGCTGGTCCTGATTATCATGATCCCGCTGGTCGGCGTATTTGCCATCGCCACGGTGTATGTCTGGCCGATCGTGGAACACGGCATTTCGGCGCTGACCGGGGTGATGAAAACCTTCGGGGCCGCGGGCGTTTTTCTGTATGGTTTTCTCAATCGTTTTCTTATTCCGACCGGATTACACCACCTGATTTGGTCGCCGTTTGTGTTTACCTCCATTGGCGGACAGCTGTTGATTGATGGACAGACGGTAGTGGGGGCAAAACCCATTTTCCTCGCGGAAATCGCCAATAACACCGGGGCCGCGTTAAGCGATTCGGCGCGATTTCTCACCTACGGGATGGTGAAAATATTCGGTACCGCCGGAATGGCGCTGGCCTTTTATAAAACCGCCCGGCCCGAAAATAAGCAAAAGTTAAAAATCACGCTGATTCCTTTGATTGTGACCTCGTTCCTGGTGGGCATAACCGAACCTTTTGAGTTTTTATTTATCTTTACCGCACCGCTGCTGTGGCTGGTTTATTCGCTGTTAGACGGGTTTTTCCAGATGCTGGCGTGGCTGCTTGATGTACGGGTCTGCGCCACCAACGGCATTATCGACTTTATTGTTTACAACATTCCGGCGGGAGCGCATCTCACGCGCTGGCCCGTGTTTGTCGCGCTGGGGCTAATGGAAACAGCGGCAATGTATTATGTCGGTAAGTTTATGATTATCCATTTCAAAATGCCAACGCCCGGCCAGGAACAAGAGGTCGCCGTGGTTAATCAACCGCCAAGCGCAGGTTCGCCTGACGCGGCGTCAGGGGAGCAGGTCATCCTCGGCCTTGGCGGCAAAGAAAATGTCTGTTCTGTCGATAATTGTTTTACGCGACTTCGGGTTGACGTGCGGGACCCTGCATTGATTCAGGAACATATTCTGAAGACCAGCGGCGGTACCAGCGTCATTATTAAAGGTCATCACGTTCAGGTTATTTATGGTTTAGGGGTTAATAAAATCCGTAACGCTGTGAATCGCTATTTAGATGTGCATGAATAATGAGGTGGAAGATGAAAAATAAATTTGTTGTGACTATTGCAGGCGGCGGCAGTACCTACACGCCGGGAATTGTGATGATGCTGCTGGAAAATATGGACAGGTTTCCGCTGAGCGAAATTCGTCTCTATGATAATCATCGCGATCGGCAAAGCGTTATCGGTGAAGCCTGTGCGATTCTGGTGGCTGAACGCTATCCGCAAGTCGCATTTAGCTTCACCACCGATCCGCAGGAAGCCTTTACCGGCGTCGATTTTGTGATGGCCCATATTCGCGTAGGCCTTTATGAGATGCGCGAAAAAGACGAGAAAATCCCGCTTAAGCATGGCGTGATTGGCCAGGAAACCTGCGGACCGGGCGGTATCGCTTATGGTATGCGCTCTATCGCCGGCGTCCTTGAACTGGTTGATTATATGGAAACGTATTCACCCGGCGCGTGGATGCTTAACTATTCCAATCCGGCGGCTATCGTGGCCGAGGCCACGCGTCGGCTACGCCCAACGGCCAAAATTATTAATATTTGCGATATGCCGGTGGCCATCGAAGGGTTATTTGCCGATATTCTCGGACTTAAATCGCGTAAAGAGATGAACGTGCGTTATTTCGGCCTGAACCATTTTGGCTGGTGGACCAGCATTACCGACAAGGCCGGTAACGATCTCATGCCGGCCTTAAAAAACCACGTTGCCGAACTGGGCTATTGCAGTCCGAAAGAGGATTTTCAGCATAAAGCGCCGAGCTGGATTGAGACTTTCAAAAAGGTGAAGGACGTCTTTGCGCTGGATACCGACACCTTGCCCAATACCTATCTGAAATACTATTTTTATGCCGATTATGAGGTGGCCCATTCGGACCCTGACTTTACTCGCGCCAACGAGGTGATAGCGGGGAGAGAGAAGGAGGTGTTTGATATGGCCAGAGAAATCGTCGCCCGGCAGAGCGGCAAAGCGGCGCATTTCCATGCCGGGGCGCATGCGACCTTTATCGTCGACCTCGCCTGCGCCATCGCCTTTAACACTCAGGAGAGAATGCTGCTGATTGTGGAAAACAACGGCGCTATTGCGAATTTTGACGATACCGCGATGGTCGAAGTGCCTTGCCTGGTGGGCGTTAATGGCCCCGAGCCGCTGGCGATGGGTAAGATCCCGCTGTTTCAAAAGGGGATGATGGAGCAGCAGGTGGCGGTTGAAAAACTGGTGGTGGATGCCTGGGTTGAAGGAAGCTATCAGAAGCTGTGGCAGGCGATGACCCTGTCCAAAACCGTACCGAGCGCTTCGGTGGCAAAAGCGATCCTTGATGAACTGATTGTGGCCAACCGCGGCTACTGGCCGGAACTGCGCTAATGCGCTGTCAACGCCCGATGTCTCCCGTCGGGCGCTGACTACACTGCGACGCCGGACTGCGGCTCCGCTTCGCCTGAGAGCTCCGCCATCATCTCCGCCACGTTTTCCCTGCCTACCGGCGCAGCGATGGCGTCCCCCTGAAAAGAGTCGACGCCCAGCGCTTTGAGTTTGTTAAATTTATCCCGGCTGTCCACGCCTTCCGCCAGACAGCGGCTGTCGGTCAACTGGCAGTAGTGGATGAGGCTTTTAATCAGGGCGAGCGCGTGCGGATCGCGCTGCATATCATTGACGATGCTCATATCCAGCTTGTAGGCGTTGAATCTCACCGTACGTACCGGAAACATCACGCTGCTTTGCGAGAAGCAGCCATCGAGCATGATACGAAAGCCGCGCTTTTGCAGGCGGGCGATATTGTCGGCTGTTTTGCCGTGGCGGTTGAGGTCGCTGTTTTCAGCGAACTCGAGCACCAGCCTCTGCGACCGCTGCGGCTGACGCAGCTGCTGGCGCGCGGTTTCCATCATGCGAAGCAGGTTATCATTACTGGCGACGGCGGCGGGAATATTCACGGCGAAATAGCATTCGCCAGAATGCCGGTTGATATTCTGTACCGCCTCCTGAAGCACAAAAGCGGTGAGCACCAGCCAGGCATATTCCGAGCCTATTTGCGGTAAAAACTCATCGGCAAGCAGCACGCTGCCGTTTCGGTTCCAGCGGGAGAGGATCTCCATCCCCTTTAATTGCCGGCGTTCATCGGCAATGGCCTGGAAAACCGGGAAGATATGTCGGGTGTGGATCGCATGGACGAGTTCGCGCTCGAAAGCGGAAAGGGCGGCGATGGGCTCGCTTTTCTGTTCTCGTATCTGGCTGCCGGGAAAACCGGGGGCCATTTCAGGATGGTGTTCCACCATTTTTTTTAATCCTGCGGTTCTTTGATTGTAGAGCGTTTTGTGGCTGATGCCGCGGCGTTTCGCCTGAGCGCTGGCGCTGTAGCCGCAGAGTAAACCGAGGATGGCGTCCAGCTCCGGCCTGGTGAGCCCGGCGGGGCGCTTGCCGAAAGCTCGCATCTCTTCCTCTGCCAGCTGTTCAAGGGAAGGATAGCCGTCGAGTATGGCGTCGCGCAGCAGCGCCGCCAGGCTGGGGACCGGCAGATCGGATGCGGCGGCTCGCACGGCTGAGAGCAGGCGACGGTCGGCGACCTGATGCAGCAGGGTGGACCACAGCCAGCTCGCCGGGCTGCGGCTGAGAAACAGCATGGGAAGCGGCGTGGCGGACCGAGCCAGCAGCGCGGCGGCCCGCTTCAGGGTGGCGAGAAGCCGGGCGGGAGCTTCTGGGAGAAAGACCACCACGCGGCGAACGCCAGCCGGTAGGGCCGGCGACTCTGACGGCAGCACGACGGGCCGGGTTCCCCCTTCCTCTATTATCCGCACCAGCCCCTCGGCGGCCAGCGAACAGGGCGACAGGATGCAGTCGACCTGCCGCCTGCCGGCAGGGGGCGGGGGGTTATTCGTAAACAAAGGTTACTCCGATAATTGACTGCACGTTACCCGCGGTCACCTGGCCGCTGGTGCGCGCGTAGTTGGCGGTTAATCCGAGGCTGACCGCCGAGGTTCCGACGTTGCCTAACGACACCGTGGTGTTGGCGGGAACGACGCTGCCGTTACGGGTTAGCTGAACGCCCACCCCCCGGGCAGGGGAGGCCGAGGCGGTATTGGTAAATATCGAATTGGCCGCGTTCTCCGTGGTACCGGAGAGGTAGTAGCCCAGATTCTGGTTTTGCGCGCAGTAAACCGTCAGCGGAATGGCGGCGGACGCGGGATATTCCGGCAGCGTCACCGTCACATCGCGAGCGGAAACGTCGCAGCCGCCGGTTGGCACCACGACGCTGTTGTTGGCGTAAATGTTCCATACGAACTGGAAGTCGTCATTATCCTTGTTGTTGGTCTGGCGCAGGATCAGGACCGCGATTAATGAACCGGCGGAAATCGCGACGCCGCCCGCGCTGCTGATGGGCGTCAGATAGAGGACGGTGGGCCAGGGGCTATCAACAATGGAATTGTAGGTCATACGCGCCGTTTCGCTGGTGGTCGGGAACGGATAGCTGACGCCGTTATACCTGACGGTGCCGGAAAAACTCGACAGTAAGCCGCCGTAGGCTGAACCGCGCTGCAGCGTCACGTAGTCGATCATGGTTTCCGGGAAATCGTTATGGCAAAAAATTTGCGTCGAGAGATCCACCACCAGGTTCTGCCCGACGCTGACCGCCGGCGCGAGGTTCACGTAAACGTTCGCCGAGCCGCCGCCGATGGGGATTGTCACCCCGGCGGCGGTTTTACAGGCGAACGACCAGGCGTTGAGCGACCAGCCCGCCATCAGCAGCGTTAACAACAGGGTGACTATTTTTTTCATTCCTCTTTTCTCCTGGCTCAGGCGTAGGTATAGGTGACGTTAATCACCGCCTGGATCGTTCCCTGGGTAGCGCCGCCGTTGACCGTTAGCGCTCTGACCTGGAGCGGGAAGCTGGCGGTCTGGGTGGCGTCATCCACCTGCACCTCTTTTCTCGCGCCGGTATTCAGCGTGGTGCCGCCCGCATCCTGGAGCTCAAGCTGGATATTGCCGGCGGTACCCTGGTTTTTGTAATAGCCGGTGGCATCCGCCGTGCCGCTGAAGCTGGCGGTGACCCGCGATGTGCCGACCGGGCAGTTGCTCAGGTTGAGCGCCACGCTATGCCAGGGCGACGAAGAGCCGGCGGACACCAGGCTAAAGGTATAGAGATCGCCGAGATCGACGGTGGCGTTAACGGTGGAAACCGTACAGGGTTTGGCCACCACTTTGCCGTTAACGGTAATGGTGACGTCGGCGGCCTGTAGCGTCGGGGAGGACGCCGCCAGCATCGCGGCCAGCAGCCATCCGGAATAGGTCGGGTTCATCAGCGCCTCCGGTTACTGAAATTCAAGCGTGAAGGTTGCGGTTGCATTAACGTGTCCGGCGGTCACCGGCACCTGGGTGGCCATCAGCCGGGCGTAAAAGTTCAGCGTGTTGGCCTGGCTGGGGGTCAGCGTGGTCCAGGCGATCGCTGACGAAGCGGCGTTGAGCGGCAGCGCCGTTTGCCGCGCGTCAAGGATCTGCACGCCCATGCCTGCCGCCGCTGAAGCCCCGCCGTCGAGCTTTAACAGTTCGGTATTGCTGCTATCGGCAACGCCAACAAAGCCGACCTTGACGGCGGTGACCGAGCTGCCGCAGGGCGACAGCACGATGCGAAACGGCACCAGCGGCGTGGTTGCCCCAACCGCATGAAGCTGCCTGGCGGCGTTATTCATCAGATCGACGGTAAAATCTTTCGATTCACCCGCCACGGCGCAGGCGTTATCGCGGATGTAGCCGCTGATGGTGATGGTGCTGTCCGCCGCGCTGGCGTTGTTGACCGCCAGTGATACGAGGGCGCTCAGCAGGTAGAAGTTTTTTCTCATCATGGTTTCCTTAGCGGCACTCGGCGGACAGCGAGA
The DNA here is from genome assembly GCF_002090195.1 of Klebsiella sp. M5al. Lineage (NCBI taxonomy): Bacteria > Pseudomonadati > Pseudomonadota > Gammaproteobacteria > Enterobacterales > Enterobacteriaceae > Klebsiella > Klebsiella sp. M5al. Next base: position 3,870,132 of record NZ_CP020657.1, on the reverse strand, counting down.
TCAGCATCTGGCTCTGTTTTTCCGGCGGCAGGCTGTAGTTCGCCTCGCAGCTGGCATTCGGGCCTTCACCCCATTTCGCCTGTACTTTGCCGACCAGCGGCATCCCGCTCAGATAAACCTGGCCGTTATCGGCGACGATGCTGCTGCCCTGGCTGCCGACAGAGGTGACCAGCGCGCCGAAGGGAACCGGCTTACCGTTATAGATGAGCGACATCAGCAGCTTGAGTCCGACGTGGGCCTTAAACTCCGCGCGAACTATCGCGCCGTGGGTTGGCACTACGCTGGCCACCGCGTCGTCCAGGTCGACGTTATCGGCCAGGCTGTTGGTGTTCAGCGCCACCCGGTTTTCCCGGTATTCGGTGGCGTAGGGCAGAACGGCGTAGCCGCGCCAGTCGGTCTGGACCCCGGTCTGGTTTTCTACTTTTACATTGTCTGCGCCCGGGGCTTTGATCAGCACCACCGTGTCGTTCATCGGCTGGCTCAGGGTGACGCCGTCTGCGTGGGCCAGCACGCCGCCGCTCAGGCCGTAGTACAGCTGTTTGATGCCGTCGCTGCGGCTGTAGCCGACGTTGGCATTGCCGTAGCCGCCGCGGTAGTTCAGCGCCGCGTAGCCGGTGCCGCCGCTGTTGCCCTCACCGCCGCCGGCGTAGCCGGTCTGCATGCTGTAGCTCAGGTTGTTGTCCTCCAGCAGCGTGCCGTACAGCCCCGCCAGGCTGGTGGTCCTGCCGTTCAGATCGTTGGACATGCTGTAGCTGGCGCTGGCGTGTCGCCAGGCCGACTTGCTGTCGGATCGCATCCAGTGGCTGAACGGAATATTGACGTTGACGGCCAGCATCTGGTCACGACCCTGCTGCCAGGCGTTTTTGGTCAGGCTGTAGCTCAGGGTCCAGTTGATATCGTCGACGGCGGCGTTAAGCCCGGCCTGGAGCTGCCGGTCGGACTTGCTGGTCTCCCAATAGGTCTGGTGGCTGCCGCTCAGGTAAAGCGTGGCGGTACGCCCCAACTGCTGGGTAACGCTGAGCTGCACTTTGCCGCGCTTGTTGTACGCGAGGTTGTAGTAATCGGTGAACTTCGGCTTTACCTCAATCACCCCGTCCTGGGTCTCGACGTTGTAGCCGCTCATCCGGCTGTAGGTGGTGTCGGCGAAGCTGAAATAGCCGCGCGTCGAGTAGCGGTAGCCCACCAGTTGAATATTGGTGCCGGTATCCGTCAGCGACTTGTTATAGAGGAAACGTACCGACTGCCCCTGACGATTGCTGTCATCGGGCAGGGTGGCGTTGGCCTGGGTGATATCCAGCGACAGCGCCCCCAGCTCCCCCATATTTTTGCCGACGCCGAGGTTAAAGGCGCGGTAGCGGTCCGCCAGTTGGGTGCCGCCGTACAGCGTCCAGCCCGCCGGGAGACCACGCAGCAGAGTCCCCTGGAAGAACGTCGGTTTTTCCTGCTGATTGCTGCCGCTGCGATACTCTCCGGCGGTGACGGCATAGCGGGTATGGCCCTCGCGCTGGAGCACCGGAACGGACGAGTAAGGGACGGTGAAGACCTGGCTGCTGCCGTCGGCCTCTTTGATGGTCACCTGCAGGTCGCCGCCGCTGCCGGCGGAGTAGAGATCGTTGATGGTGAACGGACCGGGCGGCACCGTGCTCTGGTAAATCTCATAGCCGTTCTGCTTCACCGATACCTGAGCGGTGCCGCGGGCAATGCCGTGGATCACCGGGGCAAACCCCTTCTGGCTGTCCGGCAGCATATTGTCGTCGGAGGCAAGCTGCGCGCCGCGGAAGTTGATGCCGTCGAAGACGTCGCCGTTGGTGTAGCTGTCGCCGAGGGTCAGGCGCGAGCGCAGCAGTGTAATATCACGTTCAAGCCAGGTATTGATGTGCTGCCACTTGTTTTCACTGGTCGACGAGCTGCCGCCGCTGCTGTAGCTCCAGGTGGTGTTGTCGCGCAGGCGCCAGGCGCCAAGGTTCAGCCCGCTCTGCAGGTTCAGGTACGCGTAATTGCTGCTGCCGCCAACGTCGTTGTGCACGTTGTTGCCGGTGAAGTTGTAGTTCAGCAGGCCGGCGTTAATCCCGTGGTCCCAGAGCTCGGGCGGAATATAGCCGCGGGCGCGGTTGCCCATAAACGCCTGGGGTATGGTCAGATACAGCCGCTGCTGCCCGGCATCAAAGCGGGTCGTCGCGTCTTTAATCATCTCGGTTAACGGTACGCAGGCATCCGCCGCCAGGACGTCGATTCCGGCGATCGCTGAGGTATTCACGCCCATCCCGGCCAGCTGTCCGCGCGTCAGGCAGGGGGCCAGACCGTGGCCTTTTTCACCGGCATTAAACGTGACATCGCGGGTGGTCATATATCCGTCATTCAGATAGATATCGGCGCGGTAGGTGCCCGGCGGCAGCTCCTGGCCCTTTTCAAAGCCGGACAGATCCGCCACGGCGGCGGGATCGTCCGCCAGAAAGCGTGGGTTGAAATAGAGCTCCGCCTGGGCGTAAAAAGCCGGCGAGGCGAGTAAAAGAGCTAAGGGGATCTGCGCGAATGCGCGTACAGATCCTGGAGTCATACGCCGGGAGCCCACGTGGGCGAGTCCATATTTCAGATGTGACATAGTCCCTCCGGTCCAAAGTCGCCCGGCCATCGTTATTTTTTTCGTTCAGGGGGGAGAGCGCTGCTCCCCGATCGGTTACTGCATGACGCCTTTCATGCGCGGGGTGAGTGCGCCGTAGTCGTTAATCGTCCGGTAGGTAATCTCGCGACCTGCATCGGGCGGTAAACTGACGCTGGCTTCGCCCATCGGCGGGACCAGCGCATTTTTCAGCACCCGGGTGCCGGCGTTGAGTTCGGTGACCGTCAGGTAATAAGGGGTGGGGTTAATCAGCATGAGCGCATTCCCGCTGCGGCGAAACGTCAGCTTTTCCGCGGCCTGATCCGGCGGCAGCGCCAGTTTAGCCGGGCGGTAATAGAGCTTAATGCGGCTGATGATCGCCAGCTGCAGGGTGTTATCGCTGAGCTTTGATTTGTCCATCGACGGGATCGCCTTGACGTTCATCCAGAACAGCGTTTCCCGATCCTGCGGCAGCTGGTTGTTGGTGGCATCAAGGATGCGCAGGGTATTCTCTTTCTTCCCCTGCATGGCGAACAGCGGCGGGGTGATAACAAAGCTTCCGTCCTTCGCGCCGTCGGCATTTTCCACCCAGGACTGGATCAGATAGGTATTGTCATCGTTATTCGTTACCGCCAGCTGCGCCTGTTTCTGCCCCGCCGGATAAATTACGCGGGTAGCACCCAGCGCCACGCCGGCCTGCGACTGAGTCGAAAAACCGGCGGTGGCGATCAGTAAAAGTCCCGCCAGTAAACCGCGCATCCCGCGCGTGGTAGCCAGTCTATTTTTCATATTTATCTCTTTCTTTCTCACGGTGATTTCCTGTTACCGGCGCTGATTACTGGTAGGTCAGGGAGAACCAGGCCTGAGCATTCGCGGCTCCTCCGGTGACCTGACTCCCGGTGGAACGATATTTAGCGACAAAATGCAGCGTGGTTGGCCCGGTGTGCAGCTGCGCCCATGCCCCTGCTGGCGCGTTGAGCGGGATCTGGCTGCCGGTTTTATCAAACAGGGCAACGCCAATGCCGGTAGCGATCCCCGGCCCCTCGCCAACCGAGAGGACATCCGGATTTTTACCATCGGCGACGCCGTGAAACGCCACGCCAACGCGCTGGCTCACGGCGGTACTGCACTCCTGTAGGTGAATATCGAAAGGGACGGGATTGGTGTCTTCCCCGGCCGAATGAAACCGATTGCTGCTGATTTGCCCCATCTTGACCGTCATCTGCCGGTCTCCCGCTTCAACGCGGCAGGACTCGGCAATGACGATCCCCTGGAAGCGCATGTTCCCGCCGGGCAACATCACCTCCCAGTTACCGGCCAGCGCCAGCGGTGGTAGCAAAAATATCAACAGACCCGACTTCATCTTTTGCATCGTTATCACCCCAGTCTTATTTGGATAACGGGCCATCCTGGCCCGATGCGCCTCCTTGCCTGATGAAGAAATTACTCGTATTGCACTTTAAAGGTGGCGTCCGCGTTAGCAGTACCGGCCGTCGCGACACCGGTCGCAAAGTAGCGAGCCTGGAACGGGATGACGTTGGTACCATTGCTGAGGGTGGTTTGCGCGCCGAAAGTCGCGCCATCCAGCGCCAGCGGGGTACCGGTACGGTCAAGGATCTGTACGCCGACGTTAGTCGCGCCGCCCGCGGCAGAACCCTGCAGGGCCAGAACGGTTGGGTTGGTACTGTTAATCGCCGTGCCAGCAAAAGCAATGGCGGCCTTCTCGGAAACGGTGATATCGCAATCATTCAACTGGATGTTGAAGCCCACGGGAGAGCTGGTGCTGCCTGCGGTGGCGAGTTTCGCTGAACGAACCTGGCCTAACTGAACTGTCTGATCGAGAGAACCGGCATCCACTGCGCAGGCCGCATTCACCACTTCACCTTTAAAATGTACCGTGCCGCCGTTCACCGTAACGGGATCGGCTGCCAGGGCTGCAGTAGCGCTCAGGGACAGTGCTGAAAAAACGATAACGGCTAATTTGTTCATGGTAAAACTCCTGTTTATGAATAATCCTGAAGCGATGCTTCACTTAAAAAGACATTTATTGTTGAAAAATAAATTTTGAAACGTAATCCTATTTTTACAGCCTAATTTATTCATCAGGTTGCGACGGTGGGTATAAATAGTCTTAAGTTTCACGCCAAACTCTTCTGCGATCTCCTGGTTGCTTTCCCCTCTGCTCAACATGCTTAATATCTGCTTTTCACGCAGACTCAGCTGGAACTTAGTATGATAATTTCCTGCAGTTTCTTTCTTTAAAAAGAAATTCAGAATACTTCTGGTGTTACTCTTTTTGTCTAGTACCGTTACTTTGCCAAAGAGTTCGGACTTATAGAACGCTAAGTCGCTGGATGCAAAGGCGACAATGTTTTTATTCGAAAAATAAATCCACTCCGCACCGGGAAGGTCGTTAGAGTCCAAATCTATAATCAAAAAGAAATTGTCAATAAACTCTTCTCCAAGCAATTCAATCAGGCCCAGAGTAAAATATTTATCCTTAGATAAAATATTAGTTGATAGATTCATATCTGAACGCGATCTCATCCTTGGGTTGACCTTTAACTCAGCGTTAATAACACCATTCAGCGAATTGAGGGTAATCTAACATTGCCCGCCTCAATGAGACATGTCGCTGACGCTCTAAAAGATATAACGGCCATTAAGCTGTTTTTGTGTGGTGTTTTTGTTTGTATTTATATTTTTTATTGGTGTTAAATTTTGTTATTATATTTATTTGTAGTTTTTTATAAAGCAAAGATGATAGGGAGAGGTTATCATTAAAGCCTCAACAATAGCCCTGCTCTTTGTATTGGAATTTTCTTAGGGAATATTCCTTGTTAAAGGCGTGGGATTTTCTATCTTAGTGCAGCAAAAATTTTTAAGAGCTTCTGAAGAGCCCTATAGAGGTGACCCGAGTATACCTTTTCCGCTCGCATCAGAACGCTAATTCTGCGGGGGAAAATAGCATCGTATTTATTCAGAAGCGATGACGGATTGACTACGGAACCCAAACTGCCGTGCTGAAGCGATGGCTGGCAGTATAATTGAGGCGATGATGCAAAAGTCTTTTATAGCCGGGCTGGGATTCGGAGCGTGATATTAAGATACACGGGCTGAAAAGCATGGGGTTCGTTCGCAGCCTGTCTTCACCCTCGTTTGTCAGTGTAATGAATGGATATTAATGTGCCAGGGAGTTTTTTCTCTGCTATCGCCTGGAGGAGACGCCGTTGCAGAACGCATTTGGGGGTATTAAAGAAGGCGGTACGGCTGCCATGAGAGAGTGGAAAAGCAAAAAGCCCGCTCGAAAGCAGGCTTCTTAAATTTGGCTCCTCTGACTGGACTCGAACCAGTGACATACGGATTAACAGTCCGCCGTTCTACCGACTGAACTACAGAGGAATCGTGTGAACGGGGCGCATATTAACGATGACCATCCCCCTTGTCAAAGCCTGAATCACCTGCGCTTGTTCGTTTGCTGACAATTTCAACAGTGTGCCTGTTTTTCCGGCATTGGCCGGCCGGGTGCACCGTTGCAGTGCATTTATACCCCTAATGGGGCATACCGCAATCCGCTTACCGGGCAACAAAATCGCAGTTTGCTATCAGTATCCCTTATTACGCGGCCTGCAGCGGCATTTGCGTCTGTGGTAAAAAGCTGGCAAGCAAATTGCAAAACCTTCTGTATCTAAACGGCCAGTGTTGGTACTGGTGTTCCTTACAGGAGGCAAAATGAACTTAAGACGACTGAAGTATTTCGTGAAAATCGTCGATATCGGCAGTCTGACCCAGGCCGCTGAAGTCTTGCACATCGCACAACCGGCGTTAAGCCAACAGGTTGCGACCCTGGAAGGCGAGCTGGACCAGCAGCTGTTGATCCGCACCAAGCGCGGCGTCACGCCGACCGAAGCGGGCAAGATCCTTTACACCCACGCTCGCACTATCCTGCGCCAGTGCGAGCAGGCGCAACTGGCGGTCAACAACGTCGGTCAGACGCTAAGCGGCCAGGTGTCAATCGGTCTGGCGCCGGGGACGGCGGCTTCGGCCATTACCATGCCGCTGCTGCAAACGGTGCGTAATGAGCTGCCGGAAGTGATGGTCTATTTGCAGGAAAGCAGCGGAACGATCCTCAACGACAAGCTTATCGACGGTCAGCTGGATATGGCCGTGCTCTACGAACGCTCGCCGGTCGCCGGGATCGTCAGCCAGCCGCTGCTGAAAGAAGATCTCTACCTGGTCGGCACCCGGGATTGTCCGGGGCAGAGCGTGGATTTGACGGCGGTTGCGGAGATGAATCTGTTCCTGCCGCGCGATTATAGCGCCGTCCGCGCGCGGGTCACCGAAGCTTTCACCCTGCGTCGCCTGTCGGCAAAAATTATCGGCGAAATTGAATCCATCACCACCCTGACGGCGGCCATTGCCAGCGGCATGGGCGTCACCGTACTCCCGGAATCCGCCGCCCGTTCGCTGTGCGGCGCGGCTAATGGCTGGATGGCGCGCATCAGCACGCCGTCAATGAGCCTGTCGCTGTCGCTTAATATGTCGGCTCGCGGCAGCCTATCACCGCAGGCGCAGGCGGTGAAGGAAATTTTGATGTCGCTGGTGAGTCGCCCGTCGCTGGAAAACCGTGAATTATTGTTAGTCAGTTAGGCTATATTCCTGGATGGAATAAGTTGCTGGTTTTTATTATTTGTTAGCAGGGACAACAGACTTTAACAATAGTGCCTATGTTATGTCTGATAGCCCGGAGGAAAGGGTGAACTTCCAGCAACTCAAAATTATTCGTGAAGCGGCCCGTCAGGATTACAACCTGACGGAAGTCGCCAATATGCTCTATACATCGCAATCGGGCGTCAGCCGTCATATTCGTGAACTGGAAGAAGAACTGGGGATCGAAATCTTTATCCGCCGCGGCAAACGTCTGCTGGGGATGACGGAGCCGGGCAAAGCGTTACTGCTGATTGCCGAGCGTATTCTTAATGAAGCCAGCAACGTTCGCCGCCTGGCTGACCTGTTTACTAACGATGCCTCCGGCGTCTTAACCATCGCCACCACCCATACCCAGGCGCGCTATAGCCTGCCGCCGGTGATTAAAGCCTTCCGTGAACTCTTTTCCGACGTGCGTCTTGAGTTAGTTCAGGGGACGCCGCAGGAAATTGAAGCGCTGCTGCACAACGGCGGCGCGGATATTGGTATCGCCAGCGAGCGTCTGAGCAACGATCCGACGCTGGTGGCTTTTCCCTGGTTCCGCTGGCACCACAGCCTGCTGGTCCCCAAAGATCACCCGCTGACCCAGGTGACGCCGTTAACCCTCGATGCCATCGCCCGCTGGCCGCTCATTACCTATCGTCAGGGAATTACCGGCCGCTCGCGTATTGACGAAGCCTTTAACCGTAAAGGACTGATGCCGGATATCGTATTAAGCGCTCAGGACTCCGACGTCATCAAAACTTACGTCGAACTGGGGCTGGGAGTTGGGCTGGTAGCGGAACAGTCAGGCGACGCGCGCGAGTCTGATACCTTTACGCGTCTCGATACCCGCCATTTGTTTGACGCCAATACCGTCTGGCTGGGCCTGAAGCGCGGGCAGCTGCAGCGAAACTACGTCTGGCGCTTTATTGAACTGTGCAACGCGGGGCTGTCGCTGGAGGAAATTAAACGCCAGGCGATGGAGCCGGAAGAAGCGGCGATTGATTATCAGATTTAGCAGGATGATAAATCAGATATGAGATAGCAAACGAAGCTATAATTTATTCACGATTATCGCCACAAAGGAAGGGAAATTGTGCGGCGTGTGAAACTGCTTTGTTCTCTTATTATGATCCTCACCAGCCAGAGCGCTCTGGCGGTGAGCTACCCGTTGCCGCCGGAAGGAAGCCGCCTGGTGGGCAGTCCGCTGACCATCACTATTCCGCAACATAATACCCAGCCGCTGGAGGCCTTCGCCGCTCAGTACGGCCAGGGTCTGAGCAACATGCTTGAGGCCAACCCCGGCGTCGACGTATACCTGCCGAAATCGGGTTCCACGCTGGTGGTGCCGCAGCAGCTTATTCTGCCCGCCACGGTACGCCAGGGCATTGTGATCAACGTTGCAGAAATGCGTCTCTACTACTATCCACCTGAAGGCACAACCGTTGATGTTCTGCCGATTGGCATTGGTCAGGCAGGACGCGAAACCCCGCGTAACTGGGTCACCGCCGTGGAGCGTAAGCAGGAGGCGCCAACCTGGACGCCAACCGCCAATACCCGTCGTGAATACGCCAGTCGGGGCGAAAGCCTGCCCGCGTTTGTGCCGGCCGGGCCGGATAACCCAATGGGGCTGTATGCGATTTACATCGGCAGGCTCTACGCGATTCATGGCACCAACGCCAATTTCGGTATCGGCCTGCGCGTGAGCCAGGGCTGCATCCGCCTGCGTAACGACGATATCAAATACCTGTTTGATACCGTTCCGGTCGGAACGCGCGTGCAAATCATCGATCAGCCGGTGAAATATACCGTCGAGCCGGACGGCAGCCGCTGGGTTGAAGTCCACGAACCGTTGTCGCGCAACCGCGCGGAGTATGAATCGGACCGTAAGGTGCCGCTCCCGGTCACGCCGGCGCTTCAGGCCTTTGTGAAGGGGGAGGGCGTGGATGTGAATCGCGCGGAGCAAGCGCTTGAACGCCGCTCCGGTATGCCGGTGGCGATTGGGCATTCAGCTATGCCGGCAGGTAGCGGATTTTAACCTTTTCCGCCACGCTGAACGGTTTCTGCGCGCCCGCGGGTGCCGGGCGCTATTGGTCGTCGTGGAGATTCATGTTGGGTATTTAGCTTCATCTCCTTGAGCTTAACCAAAGGGATGTTTTTTAAATGCGCTATGGGCTTCATATAATTCAGCAGCGGATTGAATATGATTAAAGTCTCCCGCATAAACCACGTGGGGGATCATCGACTGAATAAATGTCCAGATTACCGTACTCGTTACTGCCACCTGATCGGGGACCGCGGCCGCCGGACGGTTTTCCAGCAGGGTATTCCACTCCCTGCAGGCCGCCAGCAGCTGAATCGTGATGCGCTCTATCCACGGATTATGCTGCTTTTCCGCCGGGCGCAGGTTGTGTTCATACACGTTCTGCACCGCCTTTTCACCCGCGGCGAGAATAAAGCCCAGCGTTTGCAGATCGCTTGCCTGCGCCAGTGGATCGACCGGCAGCAGCTTGCGCGCCGGGGAGGCCTGGCCTTCAAAATAGGCCAGTATCAGCGACGAGTCCATCAGGCGAATTCCGTTATCCAGCAAAAGCGTCGGCGCTTTTACCGCGGGATTGATGCGGGAAAACGCGTCAAAGCTGCTGAATACCGACAGCGGGTGACTTTCAAACTCGACGCCGTAGAGTTCAAGAGAAATCGCCACACGCCTGACATAAGGCGAATCCATCATGCCGATAAGTTTAATCATGATTCCTGTTTTCCTGTCTCTGTGAAATGACGCATCTCAATTCATTAATACGAATGGGGACTCAGTAGCGGCGGGTTAACGCTTCATCACCGGTGGTGAACAGACATTACAATAAATTGTGCATAGCGAATATCATCGGTATCTAACGGATCGGGTTAGTATTACTGACAGGTTGTTGGTCACGTATATTGAGTTAAGCTGCGGGAGTGAAGCATGTCGGATTTTCCACCTATTGCCAGTTTGCGTAGTTTTGAAGCCGTGGCCCGGCTTGGCAGCGTGACGCTGGCGGCGAAAGAACTTCACGTTACGCATTCAGCCATCAGCCAGCAGATTAAAGTGCTGGAGGAGATGGTCGGCTTAAAGCTGTTTATCCGTCACGGTCGCGGCGTGCAGATTAATGAAGACGGGCGGCTCTATGCCTTACAGGTCCGCGAGGCGTTGCATCATATCGCTGATGCCACCCGGCTGGTGCAGGTCAAACCGAGAAGGCAGGAGCTGACGCTGGCGATGGTACCCTCCTTTGGTAGTCACTGGTTAGTGCCGCGACTGGAGCGGTTTCGGGCGACATATCCCCATATCTCGCTGCGCATACAGGCGAGTCTGGCGATCGCCAACATGCAGCAGGAAGGGATTGATATGGCGATCCGAATGGGCAAAGGCGACTGGGAAGGAATGGAAAGCCATTATCTTTTCGCCGATGAGCTTATCGTCGTGGCCGCGCCATCCTATAACGACGGCGCGCTTCCCCGAACACCATCAGAGATAGCGAAGAGTAAAATTATCTTCTCGATGGAGTCGTGGAAAACATGGTGCATTAATGCGGGACTTGAAAGAGAGATTGTGCCCGGCGGTTTGTGCATCAACGACTCGAACCTGGTTCTGGAGGCCGTCCGGCTTGGTAAAGGTATCGCGCTGGAACGCCGCTCGTTAGTCCAGGATGCGCTCTGCAGAGGCGAACTGGTCCAGCTTACGCCTTTCACCGCCCCATATCCGTGGCCTTACTGGCTGGTGTCGCCACAGGCCGCTGAACAGAAAACCGAAGCCGTTCTGTTTAAGGCCTGGCTTGATGAGGAGGTTGCTGCATGGGGTCAACAAACTGACGCGCTGGAAAAGAAACATCCGCGAGACGGAAACCGTCGCTCCCGCCCGGAGGCGGGATACCCTGAGAACATTCATAACATGGGTGATGTCGATGAATAAAAATATTCTCCAGCAATAGAATTTGAAAAGGCGAGTGAAAATAATCTGGCTTAAAAACCGACCTTATAACGCGCTTTTGTCTTGTCGATACGCCTGATGCCTCTTCGGTTTTGTCGTCCGGTCGCCATCCCGCGCCATTAACGCTGCCCGGTTCCGTTTTACCGGCGCAGCGCGGGCGCTAAATACCGCTAAACCAGTTATAGCCCTGATCCTCCCAGTAGCCGCCGGGGTTGGTATCGCTGACGAAAATGGCGGCGATATGCTTGGCGTTTTTGAACCCCAGCTTGGTCGGCACCCGCAGTCGTAGCGGAAAACCATACTCCGCCGGCAGCGACTTACCGGCAAAATCCAGCGCCAGAATGGTTTGCGGGTGCAGCGCGGTGGCCATATCAATACTGGAATAATAGCGATCCGCGCACTTAAAGCCGACATAGCGCGCGTTGAGGTCGGCGCCGACATGTTGCAGGAACAGTTTTAGCGGTACGCCGCCCCATTGACCAATCGCGCTCCAGCCTTCAATGCAGATCAGCCGGGTGATCTGGCTCTGTTGCGGCAGACGCTGTAGCTGTTCCAGCGTCCACGGCGCTTTTTTCTCCACTTTACCGGAGACTTCCAGACGATAGTCGAACAGATCGACTTCCGGCGCGTTATATTGCGGATAAAAAGCGTTAAACGGAAAGGGGTGGGTAATTTGGTCCGGACGGTAAGTCTGGGCCAGGCGCTGGCCGCTGAACAGCCAGGACTGGACCCGATCGTTCCAGCGCGACATAGCCCACAGCACTTTGTCGACTTGATCGCCATCCTGCATGTTGCATCCGGTCAGCATCGCCACGCCTCCCAGCGTCAGCCCGGATCGCAGGAGTAATCGGCGCTGCACATTTACCAGCTGTTTTTTCTGATCCGGCTCGAGCGCGGGCGCCCGGCGGGTTGGCGCTTTACCCTTCATGTTTGCCTCCTGACAGCATGGCCCACAGGGTGGAAGGTACGATTAACACCATCAGCACATGGATAACGACGAACAGTCCGATGCCCGCCATGGCGCAGAAGTGGACATAGCGCGCGACAGGAAAACCGCCAAACAGCGCCACCAGCCAGTAGAGCTGTACCGGTTTCCAGATAGCCAGCCCGGAGAGCACCAGCAGCAGGCCGAGCGCCATAACGCCGAGGTACATAAGCTTTTGAATCGCATTGTAATGGCCGAGGCGGTGGTTCAGCCGCAGCGTTAAGGTCAGCCAGATATCCTGCCGGAGCGCGGCCAGACGTAGCGGCAGCAGGTCGCGGCGTAGATGGCCGCTGAACAGACTCCACAGCAGGTAGCAAACAGCGTTAACGACCAGCAGCCACATGACCGCCAGGTGCCAGCCAATCGCGCCGCCCAGCCAGCCGCCCAGGGTGAGGGAGGGCGGAAAGCGGAAGTCGAACAGCGGCGAAGCGTTGTAGATTTCCCAGCCGCTCATGAACATACCGATCATGGCGACCAGATTCACCCAGTGGGTGAGCCTGACCGGCCAGCGATGTACTGGCCGCGACGCGTTGGTTTTCATGCACGTCTCCTGGATTACATCGGCGGTACGGTGCCGTCTTTTCCGGCGGAAATGCGGGTGGCGACGCGTTCGCCTTTATCGTTAGTGGCGGAGAACAGCACGATATGCGTACCGGGCTTCAGCAGGCCGCGATCGCCGGGATTGATGGTCACCACTGGCGTATCGTCAGGGACGATGACGTTTTTTTGCCGATCGCCGTATTTAACGGTTAGCGTGCGGCCGTTGGCGTTTACCAGCTTGCCGATGGTGCCGTTGGTCATGGTGTTGATTTTACCGTCCGCGGACTCCCACGGAGAATGCCCTTCGCCCGTGCCGCGGAGGCTGGCGGCAAACACGTGTACTTCCAGCGCCTTCAGGCTACCGTCGGCCTGGGGGACCGCTGCGGTGCCGATAAAGCTGTCCGGCTTGATATCGTCGATCGAACCTTTGGCGACGCTAAAAACCTGCGTTTTGTCGTTGAGCTTTACGTCGACCTTTTCCCCTTGACGGTTGCTGATTTGCAGAGCGGTATCCGAGACCTGATCGATGGTGCCGCGCAGCGGCGTGATAGCTTTAGCCGGCGTCTGCGCCGCAGTGGCTATGCCGCTGCAGAGCATCAGGGTAGACAACAGTAAACCGGCAATACGATGGCGTGTATGCATGACATTCTCCTGTGATGGTTTGCCGGTTAAGCATGGCCAGGGGATCGGGACAACACCATGTCCGTTTGATGACATTAATGTCATCAAGCCGCGGCGCAGAAACTGTTAATCTGTCCGCAGACGTGAAGAGGTGGTAAGCATGCGCATATTAGTGGTGGAAGATGATATCGGGACCGGTAATTACCTGAAAAAGGGGTTAACGGAGGCCGGATACGGCGTTGACTTGGCGCGCGACGGTACCGACGGCTTATTTCGGGCGCTGGAGTATGGTTACGATGCGATAGTGCTCGACGTCATGCTGCCCGGGCTTGACGGCTGGCAGATTATTGATGTTTTACGCAAGAAAAGCGATGTGCCGATACTGTTTCTTACCGCCCGCGACGAGGTGCAGGACCGTATTCATGGCCTGGAGCTGGGGGCGGACGATTACCTGGTCAAACCTTTCTCCTTTACCGAACTGGTGCTCAGGTTGCGTACGCTGTTGCGCCGCGGAACCGTACGGGAATCCGATCGCTATGAAATTGCCGACCTGCATATTGATGTGCTGCGGCGCAGAGCCACCCGTCAGGACACCGTGATACCGCTGACCAACAAAGAGTTTATGCTGCTGCATCTGCTGGTCCGGCGTGAAGGAGAGGTGCTGTCGCGCACCATGATCGCCTCGCAGGTATGGGATATGAATTTCGACAGCGACACCAACGTGGTGGATGTGGCGATCAAACGCCTGCGCGCCAAAATCGACCGGCCGTTCGATATCAAACTTATTCATACCGTCCGCGGCATCGGCTACGTTTGCGAGGTTCGTTGATGAACGTGCTGGCTCGCCGTTGGCAGGCGACATCGCTGACGTTGCGAAGCGCCGTTCTGTTTGCCCTGGTTGCAGCGCTGGTGGTCAGCGCCGCTGGCGGATACTTATATCACGCCATGCGTCAGGAGATGATTCACCGTAGCGATCTGCAGGTGACCGGGCGCATAGAATATTACCGAAACGTACTCAGTAAACGCTTTCCGCTGGAGCGGCTGGTGGCGAACACTGCGATGTTCGAAAACATGTTGGGCAACGAGCAGGACGTTTTAATCTTTCGTATTCCGGGACAGGCGCCGTTAATTAATGTGAATCCTGCCAGGGTTCAATTACCGTCGGTGACGCCGACGCCGGCGGATCGTCCGCAGCGCCTGAATGAGGTACAGAGCGGAATGACCGGGCAGGGGGTTCCGCTGCGTGTGGCGTCGGGGCTGGTGACGCTGGAAGATGGCAGGGTACTGCAAATTTCTGTCGCGCATGTGATGGTAAATGAACAGAAAATGCTGGCGCGCTACCTGTGGCGCGTCATCGCGGCGGTGGCGGTGGCCTTTCTGGCGATTGCGCTGCTGGGCTACTGGGTGATGCGTCGCGAGCTGCGGCCATTAAGGCGTATGGCCGCAGAGGCGGCGATCATCACGCCCAGTACGCTGGCGACTCGCCTGAGCGAACAGGACGCGCCGCAGGAACTGCAGCAGCTGATTGTCTCCTTCAACGCCATGCTCGACAGGCTCAACGAAGGCTATCAGCGCCTGACGCGGTTTTCCGCCGATCTGGCCCACGAGATCCGCACACCGATAGGGGCGCTAATGGGCCAGTGTCAGGTGGCGCTGTATCAGCCTCGCAGCGTGGAGGAGTATGAAACGTTGCTCTCCAGCAACATGGAGGAGTTGGAACGCATTTCACGCATGGTGGAAAATATTCTGTTTCTGGCGCGCGCCAGCCATGCGCAGTCGGTGCTGAACTGCCGGGAACTGGATATTGCTCAGGAGCTACAGCGTGTCGCGGATTATTTCGAGGGGCTGGCGGAGGAGCGCGATATTCAGCTGATTTGCGAAGGCGAAGGGCAGCTGTGGGCCGATGCGATGCTGTTCCAGAGGGCGTTAAGCAATCTGGTGGCCAACGCGGTTCGCTATGCCGATGAAGCGAGCCAAATCATCTTACGAGCCGGCATGGAAGAAAACCGACAGGTCATCCAGGTGATTAATCAGGGCCCGCCGATCGCGCAGGTACATCTGGAAAAGCTGTTTGAGCGTTTCTATCGCGCAGACGCCGCGCGCAGTAGCCATGCCAGCGGGCTGGGATTGTCGATCGTACGCGCAATTATGACTCTGCACGGCGGTGAGGCTCGCGCTCAGTGCCTGTCGCAGCAGCCGGGCGCGCAAATCGTTTTCAGCCTGATTTTCCCGAAACGCTCAGCGTAGCGGTAAACAAAAATCCCGCTTAGTTTCCATAAGCGGGCTTCTTAAATATAGCTCCTCTGACTGGGAGCGCCTTTGCCATTAACGGGCTGATTGAAAAGCTACATCCCGAAATTAGGGTTGTCGAGACTCTCTGAGTTGCAGGCGGGAGACCGAGAGAACGCCAGTGACGCGCGACAGCTCAGCATGCACTGTGCCAATACCTGAACGGCTTTTTCGGGACAGGTCGTAAAACGGTGAATCCCTTGCATGTTATTCACTGAAATAGCCGAATGCGTCTTCAGCTTTGCAGTAACGACGCATGAATCTCGTGTCCCATCTCTCCATAATCAATTTTATAGGTTTACACCTATATAGCATTTGACCTATATTGATTTGGAGGTCCCGTGTGGATGATTAAAACAACGGATACGTTTGAGCGCTGGTTTACCTCGTTCAACGATACCGATAGGGCCAGCGTGCTTGCAGCGTTGTTGGTCCTGCGAGAAAAGGGGCCGGGTTTGTCCAGACCTAATGCCGATACGCTGAGAGGCTCCCGCTACAGCAACATGAAAGAGTTGCGTATTCAGAGCCGGGGCGAGCCGATACGGGCATTTTTCGCTTTTGACCCGGCCCGTACCGGCATTGTGCTTTGTGCCGGTAATAAGGTTGGCAATGAAAAACGTTTTTACGATGAGATGCTCCCTGTTGCTGAGCGGGAATTCACGAACTGGCTGAAGACATTCAAAGAGAAGGAGTAACGCGATGGGCAGAACGTTGGAACAGCTGATGGCGGATGAAAAACCGGAAGTCGTGGCTGACGCCCGGGCTATGGCGGCGGACATCCTGCTCAACATTCACCTTGCAGAACTGCGTGAGAAAGTACAGAAAACGCAGGTCGAGATGGCGCAGGCGCTGGGCATCAGGCAACCTACCGTTGCAGGCATGGAAAAACCAGGCCGTGACCTGAAGCTTTCCACGCTTAAACGCTACGTTGAAGCCACCGGCGGCAAGCTACGTCTTGATGTTGAGTTGCCGGATGGTTCTCACTACGGATTTGAACTGTAAACCGTGAGCGGTTGAGCAGCGGAACGGTCAGCATGAAAAGCTCGACAAGGTGGCCTTCACGCTTTTGCTGATGCCCCTCCGGCGCAGCCCGGATACGGAAGCTGCACCGCATTTCGTTTATCCAATCCGCGGTAATTCTTTGAACCACCAAAACAGTTTTCTATTATCGGCCTTCTTTGTTACGCACTAAGCTCCCGCCGTTCTGAAAACGCTGGAACTGTCGACGGACAGCGAAGTCGGCATGACCATTAATAATGGCTGCCTGATTATTGAACCCCAGAAACGGCCCCATTATTCGCTTGAGGAACTGCTGGCGCAGTGCGATCCGCACGCCGAAATGAGCGAAGAGGATCGGGAATGGATTGATGCGCCTGCGGTGGGCAAGGAGATCCTGTAAATGGACAGAGGAGAAATCTGGCTCGTTTCACTGGATCCGATTGTAGGCTACGAGCAAAGCGGAAAACGTCCCGTGCTTATCGTATCGAAGGCATCGTTTAACAAGCTGACCCGGCTACCCGTTGTTGTTCCCATCACCAGCGGTGGAAACTTTGCTCGCACGGCAGGTTTCACCAGTTTCACTGGCAGGGGCAGGGACAAAAACGATTGGCGTTATTCGCTGCGACCAGCCCAGAACCATTGATATGGCTGCCCGGAATGGCATGCGGCTGGAAAGCATACCAGACGCTATGGTAAATGAAGTGCTTGCCAGGCTGGATGCTATTTTGAGTTAACGCCAGGATGCAGAAAAGCAAAAAGCCTGCTTCAAAAGCAGGCTTTTCAAATTTGGCTCCTCTGACTGGACTCGAACCAGTGACATACGGATTAACAGTCCGCCGTTCTACCGACTGAACTACAGAGGAATCGTTGTGGAGTCGTATCTTAGCGGCGAAAAAACTTTTGTCAAACATCTATTCGCCGTCCGTTGCTCAACTGGCGCATCCATCAACAAATTGTCGCCATTATCGACAATTTATCGGGAAAAATGCTTTGCAGGATTAGCTTTTCTCTATCATCATTTGAAATGTAGTTTCAACTTTTCTCACTAAGGTCTCCCTTGAACGTCACCGCCGCCTTACGCCAGTCCGTCGAACGCACGTCCTGGTTTAAAAAACGCAAGAGCTATCGCGTCCTTTACTGGCGTGAAATCAGCCCGCTTGCGGTCCCGATTTTGCTGGAAAACGCCTGCGTACTGCTGATGGGCGTGTTGAGTACTTTTTTGGTTAGCTGGCTCGGTAAAGAGGCCATGGCGGGCGTTGGCCTGGCCGATAGCTTCAACATGGTGATTATGTCCTTTTTTGCCGCCATCGACCTCGGTACGACCGTGGTGGTGGCGTTTAGCCTGGGCAAACGTGACCGGCGGCGGGCAAGGGCGGCAGCGCGCCAGTCGCTGGCGATAATGACCCTGTTTTCGATTATTCTCGCAGCCGTTATCCATGCTTTTGGGGCGGAAATTATCAATTTTGTCGCCGGCGATGCGACAGAAGAGGTGAAAGGCCTGGCGCTCACCTACCTTGAACTGACGGTATTGAGCTACCCGGCGGCGGCAATCGCCCTGATCGGCAGCGGTGCGCTACGCGGCGCCGGAACCACTAAAATCCCGCTGTTGATCAACGGCGGGATGAATATCCTCAACATTATCATCAGCAGCATCCTGATTTACGGCATTTTCTCGTGGCCCGGTATGGGGTTCGTCGGCGCCGGTCTTGGATTGACAATTGCCCGCTACATTGGCGCGGTGGCCACGATTTGGGTGCTAATGATCGGTTTTAACCCGGCGCTGCGCATTTCGCTGAAGAGCTATTTTAAGCCGTTTAACTTCGCCATTATCTGGGAAGTGATGGGTATCGGTATTCCCGCCAGCATTGAATCGGTCTTGTTCAACGGCGGCAAGCTGCTGACGCAAATGTTTGTCGCTGGGATGGGCACTAACGTGATTGCCGGCAACTTTATCGCCTTCTCGGTTGCCGCGCTGATCAACCTGCCGGGGAACGCCCTCGGTTCAGCATCGACCATTATCACCGGCCGACGTCTCGGAAAAGGGCAGATCGGCCAGGCAGAGCGTCAGGCGTGGCATGTCTTCTGGCTGTCGACCATCATTTTGACGGTGATTGCCTGGGGAACCGCGCCGCTTGCCGGTCTGATCGCCTCGTTCTATACCAGTGAAGAAGATGTCAAAGTGGTGGTAAAAGAGCTGCTGTGGCTGAACGCCTTCTTTATGCCGATCTGGGCGATGGCCTGGACGCTGCCGTGCGCCTTTAAAGGGGCGCGTGACGTGCGCTACACCATGTGGGTCTCAATGCTTGGCATGTGGGGCTGCCGCGTGGTGGCGGGCTATACGCTGGGGATTGTACTGGGGATGGGGGTTATCGGCGTTTGGCTCGGGATGGTGCTTGACTGGGCGGTGCGCGGCGTTCTGTTTTACTGCCGAATGGTCAGCGGGCGCTGGCTATGGAAGTATCCGCGAACGAAAGCGCAGAGGGAAGAGACCAGTGCGCCGGCCAAAGAGAGCTAATCTCACAGAGCGAAGCGGGACTTTTCGCCCAAAGTGGAGAATTATTCGGCAAACGGTTTGAAATGTGAAAACAGCCTTTGACAAGGTGGGGCGCCATCGATAATATGCGCCCCGTTCACACGATTCCTCTGTAGTTCAGTCGGTAGAACGGCGGACTGTTAATCCGTATGTCACTGGTTCGAGTCCAGTCAGAGGAGCCAAATTTAAGAAGCCCGCTTAAGGAAACTTAAGCGGGCTTTTTGCTTTCTATTCCATAGACACGATGGCGGCAACGTCGGGGCACAGAAGAACATACCCTGCGTACCATCAGGTTTTTAAAACCAGGATACAATTAGGGAAATTAGCCCGATCGCGACTGTCCAGAAAAAAAACGTTGCTAATAAAATAAACAGGCGGATATTCCCTATGGTTAATTTCATAAAGCTGTCTTCCCTACTTTTACGAAAATAGTCCATTGCTGATCGCGATAGATAAGCATATCCATGGTTGCTTACCGTCGACATGCGCAATTTAACTCTGGTAATGTAGTAACAAGATATTTGTTGCAAATAACCTGTCGCTATTAAAGGATGATTCCAGGGGGAGAGTAACGCCCATAGGTAACTCTTTGATTATTTTGATCTCTCAATGGCACTGTCTATCTTGTACCGCTTTTTGGTTGCTTGTGAATTTATGTAATTAATTTAATAGGTTACGAGACCCCATTCAAGTGTTAATCAAGCCACAGTGGGACGTTTTATGATCATGTGACAAATGTTGTTAATATGTTAACAGTGTGTTTTTTTAATCGATGCAGTTATTTTTTTAATCTCGGCAGTTTAGCAATAATATTTCTCGGATAGGCGGTATGGCCATTTTCGGAGGAATTTTTACCATTAAAGAAAATAAACACTTTATTGTATTACGGCAGGAGAGTGGTTATTGGCTCTCTGGCCGAACGACTCTCCTTCGCTAACGCTTAGTCCGGAGGGCATAAATATTTCACGCCACCCGGACTGAGTTTATTCTGCGCGTATGATATCAGCGCTTAGCGGAACGGCGGTTCGTTGAAGGTTCTCAGCTTGCGCGAATGCATGTGGTCGCCTTCGGCGCGCAACAGGTCAATCGCCCGGATACCAATCTGCAAATGTTCGGAGATAGCCCCTTCATAGAAGCGGTTCGCCTGGCCCGGCAGCTTAATTTCGCCGTGCAGCGGTTTATCGGAGACGCACAGCAGGGTGCCGTAGGGGACGCGGAAGCGATAGCCCTGGGCGGCAATGGTCGCGCTTTCCATATCGATAGCCACCGCGCGGCTGAGGTTAAAACGCAGCGCCGAGGCCGAGTAGCGCAGCTCCCAGTTACGATCGTCGGTGGTGACCACCGTTCCGGTACGCAGCCGCTGTTTCACTTCTTCACCGGGCATGCCGCTGACCTGCTTCGTGGCGTCGTAGAGCGCGCGCTGAACTTCGGCAATGCTCGGAATCGGGATATCCGGCGGCAGCACCGCATCCAGCACATGGTCGTCGCGCAGATAGGCGTGGGCCAGCACGTAGTCGCCGATATTCTGGCTTTCACGCAGGCCGCCGCAGTGGCCAATCATCAGCCAGACGTCCGGACGCAGCACCGCCAGATGGTCGCAGATATTTTTGGCATTCGCCGGACCGACGCCAATATTAATCAGCGTGATCCCCTGGCCGTCTTTGGTGATCAGGTGCCAGGCGGGCATCTGGTGCTTTTTCCACGCCAGATCGGAAATCGCCTCTTCCGGCGCCTCCGTGTCCGCCGTTATCCAGATCCCGCCCGCGCAGGAGAGGGCGATATAGGGACTCTCGGGATCGAGAATTTGGCTACAGCCCCAGCGCACGAACTCATCGACGTAGCGGGTGTAGTTGGTAAAAAGCATATACGGCTGGAAATGATCAACCGGCGTGCCGGTATAGTGACGCAGGCGCGCCAGCGAGAAATCGACGCGGCGGGCGTCGAAGTGCGAAAGCGGATAGTATTCCGTCGAATGAAACAGACCATCGGCGGTTTCATCGCCAATTTGCGACAGCTCGGTGGTGGGGAAAAAACGCGTCAGGCCGGCGCTCATTGAACGATCGAGCGTAAGCTCTGAGCCATCAATGACGTACGGATAGGGGATCTCATGCTGCGATAGCCCGACGGTAATCGCGGCATCGTAATCCTGATACAGCATGGTGAGCTGTTCCAGCAGATAGGCGCGAAACAGTTTAGGGTTAGTGATAGTGGTGGTATAGCAACCGCTATGGGTAAAACGACCCCAGGCCCGGGTTTTTAACGCTTTATGTTCCGCTCCGTCCCACGATACCGACAGCTGCGGGTAAACGAACAGCCCTTCCGCACGGGCGCTATTCTCGGGGAGGATATTATGGTGAATATAGTCGCCGATGGCTTTACGCAGTGCATTGACCGATTTTTCATAGAGCGCTTCGAGTTGCCTAAGCGCCTGTTCTGGGGTCAGCCTGGCGGCTTTCTGGTTCATGACTTACTCCTTGTTTCTGCTCTGCTGACGTTTTGCTTAGTATGTCACAGGCTGAACCAGGCGTAGGATAATTTCACCCGCTGAGTTGAGAAAGTACTGAGATTAGAACCGGTTGATGCCAGGGTACGTCGCTTAATGCGCGGTGATATTCACGATGGCGCCCCAGCGTTCAGCGCTAAAATGCGTAGCGTTGAGCACTTTAATCGTGATCGACTTATCGCCGTTGATGCAGTACAACGCGTTAGCCAACGGCGTGAGCTTATCGCCTTCCTGTAAACGTCGGCCGCAGGGCGTGAGTTCGGCAATGATCGTTAACTGGCCGCTTTGCAGAACCGCGTGGGTAGGTGTAGACGTCGAGTTCTCGTGTATTTTCTTAATCCACCATTCCATTTGTTTATTCCTGACCTGTTACACTCCGGCGATAATTCATGTTTGCTTCTCATCTGACAATAAGAACAGGCGGTTGGTTTAGTCTATGTTTAATAAGTGAATCGCAGGATCGGATCCGCTTTGAGTATTACCCACGCCCTCGCAGCTAAAGAGATAATTCGGACAGAAATATGGCAATGATGCGTTTTACCCGCCTGCTGAATAAGTCGGGCTTAAGAATGGTCTCGGTGGTGAAAAAAGCCATTATTGGGCTGCTGGTGGTCGTGATCGTCTTTTTTATTGGCCGTATTTACGAGTCGCAGCGCGGCCCGGCGCTGCACCGCTGGCATACCTGGACGGCGAATGAAATGACCGCCAGCGAGATTGACCACGCCACTTTTGCTGAATACCAGACGCGGGAAGCGGCGATCTTTCGCGATATGAAAAGCAAAATTACCGACACGCTGAGCGACGATGAAAAAACGGCCATTAACCGCTTTTACGCGCAAAGCCTGGTCTATCCGGATAAGTTTCATCCCGACTGGAACCGCTCCTTTATTCTGCTGCCGCAGGGCAAACCGCGCGGCGCGGCGGTGCTGCTCCACGGCCTGACGGATTCGCCCTACAGCGTGCATTATCTGGCGCAGCGCTATCAGCAGCAGGGATTTGTCGCCGTCGCGCCGCGGCTGCCCGGACATGGGACCGCCCCCGGCGCGCTCACCGGGGTGGATCGCGAAGAGTGGATAGCGACAACCCGGCTTGCGGTGCGCGAAGCGACGCGGCTGGCGGGGGATGACGCGCCGCTGCACGTGGTTGGTTACTCCAACGGCGGGGCGCTGGCGCTGAAGTACGCCCTCGATAGCCTTGAGGATAAATCGCTGCGCCGGCCGCAGCAGGTCATCCTGCTGTCGCCGATGATTGGCGTGACCGCATTTGCCCGTTTCGCCGGGCTGGCCGGTTTACCCTCTGTGTTTCCGGCCTTCGCCCGCGCGGCGTGGCTGAACATCGTGCCGGAATTTAACCCCTATAAATACAATTCGTTCCCGGTGAAGGCGGCAAGGCAGTCGTGGCTATTGTCGCAGGCGCTGCAGCAGCAAATCGTGCAGGAAGCACAGAGTAAGCGGCTTTCTGAACTGGCGCCGGTGTTAACTTTCCAGTCGGTGATGGATTCCACGGTCAGCACCCGGGCGGTGGTGGATTCGCTCTATCGCTATCTGCCGGATAACGGTAGCGAACTGGTGATTTTCGATATTAACCAGGCGGCGAATTTGCGCGCGCTATTCCGCCCGTCGCTCTATTCGGCGGTCAATACGTTATTGCCGCCGGCGCCGCGGCCCTACGGCACCACGGTGATTACCAACGCCGCGCCCGACACCTATGAGACGGTAGCCCGCACCACGCTTGCTGGAACGCGAAGCGAAACCGTGACGCCGCTGCATATCGCCTGGCCGCAGGATATGTACTCCCTGTCGCACGTGGCGGTGCCGTTCCCGCTGAGCGATTCGCTCTATGGCCGGGAACCGGCGGAGAAAAATCGCTACGGGATCAGCATCGGGACGATCTCGTTGCGCGGAGAAACCGCTACGCTGAGCGTCGGGCTGGATACGCTGATGCGCGTCACGTCCAACCCGTTTTTCCCGTGGATGATGGTGAGAATTAACCATCATATCGCCTGTAGCGATCGGGCTGATATCGCTGCCTGTCTCCGTCCTGAGTCGGCGGCGTCAGAATAGCGTAAGGTGCATCACGGTACGGATGGCGATCCCGGCGATTGCGCCGGTCGCGGCGAAGCGGAACAGGCGTACGAAGCGCGAGCTGACGCCCAGAAAGATGCCGATGCCGGGGAGGTCGAAGGTCTGCACCAACAGGCCTGCCGAGGCGTTGATCTGGCTTACGGTTACTTTACCCTGCTGAACGAGCTCGGAGACCACGCCGAAGTAGGCCGTACCGCCGGCCACGCATTTGACCAGCGCCGGCAGCACGAAGTTAACCGGGATATTCAGCCACAGCAGCAGCGGCATCAGCAGGCGCTGGAGCATCTCAATCAGGCCCGCCGCCTGCATAAAACCGACGATAGCCAGCGACAGGATCAGCATGGGCACCGCGCCGAGGGCCAGGCGAATGGCGTCGGCGCCGGCGCTGTTGATAACGGCGATAATCCCCTGGCTATTTTGTTCGGCCTCAGGCAGCGCTTCGGCCCGCGCGTTTTCAACCATTGACAGCCTGCGGCCGGTGATATGCCAGGTGACCGCGGCGGCGCACAGTCCGCCGACAATCGAGATAACGATAGAGGCCAGCCAGTGCAGGCCGAAGGGCGTTAACGGATAAAACACGTTGCCTTGGCCCATGGCGAAAAGCATCGCCAGCGTGGCGGCCATCTGCCGGTCCGAAGCGCCGCGTTTATCCATAATCGCGAGGGTCGCCAGCGGGGCGGCGAAGCTGACAAAATTCATCTGAATCAGGGCAAACGCGCTCATCCCGGTTAAGCCGAACGGCTTAAGCAGCGGGGCGAGCCAGCGAACGATAACGTCCAGTACCCCGCGTACCTCGAGATATTTCATCACGATGAGCATGACGACCATGATTGGCAACAGCGTATAAAGCGCCACATCGACGGACGTTTTCCCCGCCGACATAATAATGCTGATGAAGTCCATCTATTTCTCAATCACTACGGACAGAAAGGATAATTAGCGCCATCATAATACCAGCGGCAAGGAATTGAAATCGCCGTGGCGGTTCTCACTGTCCTGAAATGGGCGCTTAACTGGACTTGCAATTAGCCCCTGGCCGGTGCAGAAAATTTGTCTGCCGATATTTGCAAAGCCTGTTTTTTGTTCCCAAACTGAATGAACACCGGGCGACTTTCTTTAAGGATAAAACTATGCAACGTTGTCTGCGGGTAGCGTGGGGAATTGTGTTTATTTTCGCCTTTTCAGTACAGGCTGAAACTAAAATATACGGCGAGCAGCGCGTCAGCGGCTGGTGGAACTGGCTAAAAAACGATGTCTCGCAGACCTGGAATGAGCCGCAAAACTACGATCTTTATCTGCCGTTTCTCAGCTGGCACAACCGCTTTATGTACGATAAAGAAAAGACCGATAACTATAATGAAATGCCGTGGGGCGGAGGATTTGGCGTGTCCAGATATAACCAGGAGGGGAACTGGAGTTCGCTCTATGCCATGCTGTTCAAGGATTCGCACAACGAGTGGCAGCCGATTATCGGCTACGGCTGGGAGAAGGGCTGGTATCTTGATAGTCGCCGCGATTTTCGCCTTGGCCTTGGCGTCACCGCCGGCATCACCGCCCGCGATGACTTCGCCAACTACGTGCCGCTGCCGATTATTTTGCCGCTTTTCTCCGCCAGCTATCGTCGTCTGAGCGTGCAGTTCACCTATATTCCCGGCACCTATAACAACGGTAACGTGCTGTTCGCGTGGCTACGCTACGGTTTTTAGCCATGCGCGGGCGGCGGCTGGCGCCTTACCCGACCGACAAAGAGAACCTGAATCCTTTCCCCGGGCCCGGTAAGGCGGCGTCCACGCGGCCAGGAATCACAGATCGTCAAATCGTAATCACTTTTTTGATTAGCGAATTGGACAGCGCCAGCATCGAAATCAGCACCGAAGTAATAAACGTGAGGACAATCAGCATTAACTTTGTCCCCAGCGAGTTAATCGGGATAAATGCGGTGAGCAGGTGAAAAACCGAGTAGTGGAGAATATAAACGCCGGTCATCGTTTTGCTAATGGTGGCGAGAAGGGTCTCTTTAAACTCGCTGTTTTTACGAAAACGCACGCCGTTGGCTGCAATAACCAGCGCAACCACCAGAATATAAATTTGTGAACCGGTCAGAATGAACGCATTTCTGTCGGCCTTAAACAGGGCGAAAAAGAAATGCCGCTCGTAAAACCAGGTGAAAAGATAAATAAACGGAATGGCGATCATCGCGCCTTTGACCACTTTTTCACGCCTGAGCCAGTCGGCGACCAGCGGGTCGCTGAACAGCTGACCGGTCAGATAAAATAGCAGCCAGGTCCACAGGCGGTACTGCGGCGCCAGGCTTAGCGCATGAATATCAGGATACAGCGCGGAGAGAAGATCGTAACCATACGAGAGAAGCAGCAGGGAGAACACCGTGGCAAAGAACGCTGCGCGCCTTTGGCTGAGCCACTCGATAACCGGGTGAAAGGTGTAAATGACGATAAACGCAAACACAAACCATGGCTGGATAAGATAGCCGCGCTGGTAGGGCTCCCAGAGATAGTACACCGTCATCCAGAATAGAAAGACGATCACCACGCTCTTGATTTTGCCCAACTGCCATTGTGAATCGTGGCGAGACTGCGAATCCAGATAGCCCGCCACCACAAAAAACAGCGGCGTGGCGATAGTCGAAATAAACGTCAAAAACCCGAGGATCCAGTGATAGTCATAATCATAGCTATCCCAGGTGTTATAAATGGTGAAAAAAGTCACCGCCGTCATGCATCCCAGCGTTTTAATAATATTTAACCCGGTACTATTCATGGTTGTCGCTTCATGTCCTTATTGTGGAAACAGGCGTAGATTACCG
Source organism: Klebsiella sp. M5al (assembly GCF_002090195.1). NCBI lineage: Bacteria > Pseudomonadati > Pseudomonadota > Gammaproteobacteria > Enterobacterales > Enterobacteriaceae > Klebsiella > Klebsiella sp. M5al. The sequence goes on along the minus strand of NZ_CP020657.1, from coordinate 3,843,499 downwards.
GCAGAACCAGCAGCGTCAGAATAGTAGCAAAACCCAGACCAAACATGATAACAACCGCCATGCTCTGGAAGAAAACGTCCAGTAATAGCGGCGCCAGGCCGAGCACGGTGGTAAACGCCGTCAGCAGGATCGGGCGCAGACGCGACGTGGCGGCATAGATAATGGCCTCCTGTTGTCCTTTCTCCTGCTTCTGCTGTTCAATCTCTTCTACCAGCACGATGCCGTTACGGATCAGCATGCCGCTCAGGCTCAGCAAGCCGATTAACGCCATAAAGCCAAAGGGGATGCCGGTAAGCAAGAAGCCTGGCGTTACGCCAATCAGCGCCAGCGGTACGGTCAGCCAGATAGCCACCGCGTTTTTCAGCGAACTGAACATCAGCACGGTAATCACAAACATCACCAGGTAGCCCAGCGGCAGGGTAGTGAACAGACCCTGCTGCGCCTCGCTGGAGTTCTCCGCATCGCCGCCCCACTCGATGCTGTAGCCGTGCGGCAATGCGATCGCATCAATCTGCGGCTTCACGCGGGACAGGATATCCCCCGACGTCTGGTTGCTCAGCGGATCGGGATCGGTCTGCACCGTCAGCACGCGGCTGCGGTCGCGGCGCAGGATTAGCGGATCTTCCCATTCGAGGTGAAAGCCGCTTACCACGTTACTGAGCGGAATATACTGCTGGCGGCTCTGGCTCCAGACCAGCACGTTATTCAGGTGATTCGCGTCCTGGCGCTCAGCGGCCGGGGGGCGGACGACCACCGGCAGCAGGTCGGCTCCCTCGCGGTACAAGCCCGCGCGGCTGCCGGAGAAGTTCATCTCAAGCGCGTTATCAATATCCTGTTTATCTACCCCCAGCTCGCGGCCAAGCGCGGTGGAGTACTGCGGGCGGATAACTTTGCTGCGGTTTTGCCAGTCGTTCCGCACGCCATCGGTAGCCGGATCTGCGGAGAGAATATCGCCAACCTGGCTGGCGAGCAGGCGCAGGCGGTCGGGGTCCGGACCTTTAATCCGCACCTCAATGGCGCTGTCGCCGGAAGGGCCGAACATCACGCGTTTCGTGCTGGCGTTGACCTGCGGGTAGTTGCGCGCAATATAGCGATCAACATGCTGCGTCAGCGCGTTAATATTGCGCTGGTCGTCCATACGCACCATGATCTGCGCATAGTTGCTGTACTGCCGCTGACCGCTGTAGGTGAGGATAAACCGCATGCTGCCCTGACCGACGGTGGCCACGGTGGTGACCACCCCGGGCTGGCCGTTAATGGTGGTCTCAATATCGCTGGTCATCTTTTCGGTGGTCGCGATATCGGTACCGTACGGGAGCCAGAGATCGACAAAGAAAATCGGCGTATTTGACGAGGGGAAAAAGTTTTGCCGCACCGATCCGAACCCCCAGATAGCGGCGGCCAATAGCGCCGCCATGATGGTCAGGGTGAGGGTTTTGCGCAGCAGAAGGGCTTGCAGAGCCTGCTGATACAGGCGGTAAAAGCGCCCGCCGTACGGGTTGGCGTTGGCCTGCGCTACCGGCTGCGATTGATTTTTAAATAGCCACCATTTAATCAGCACCGGGGTAATGGTCAGCGCCGAGAACCAGCTCAGCATGAGCGAAATCAGCAGCACCTGGAACAGCGATTTACAGTATTCTCCGGTCGAGTCCTGCGACAGGCCAATCGGCGCAAAGGCGAGAATGGCAATTACCGTGGCCCCCAGCAGCGGCAGCGCCGAACGGCGGATCACATAATTTATCGCCGTAAGCAGCGTAGACCCCTGCTGGCGGGCGATCAGCACCCCTTCGACGATGACGATGGCGTTATCGACCAGCATACTGAGGGCGATAATCAGCGCCCCCAGCGAAATGCGCTGCAGCTCGATGCCCCACAAATACATGATCAGCAGCGTGCCGAGCACGTTGAGCGCCAGCGACAGGGCGATAATAATGCCGCTGCGCACGCCCATAAAGATCAGCAGGACCCCAACGACAATCGCCAGCGCCATCAGGAAGTTAGTGATAAAACCGTTGACCGAGTGGGCGACTTCCGCCGCCTGATCGTAGAACAGGTCAATGCTGATCCCGGCCGGTTTTTCCGCCGACATCTGCTCCAGCTTGCTCTCCAGCGCGCGGCCAACATCAATCACGTTAACCCCGGGAATAAACGATACCCCCATGGTGACTGCCTGGCGGCCGTTGGCATGGTAGATGCTGGCGGGCGTTTCGCTCAGCCCGCGCGATAGCGTGGCGATATCGCGCAGCCGCGTCGCCGTTCCCGAACCGTGCGGGCTGATTAACAGGTCGCCGAGCTCATCGAGGTTGGCGAATTCCCCCGTCGGGTGCAGGCGGATCGACTCGCTGCCGGATTTAATCTCGCCGGCGTTAGATACCACATTCAACCGGCTGAGGATAGCCGCCAACTGGGTGAGCGTGATGCCGCGGGCGGCCATTTTCGCCAGCGAGATATCGATGTTGATTTGCTGAGGGATCGCCCCGCCGATGGCGACTTTGCCGACGCCGGGAACCAGCACCAGTTCGCGGCGCAGCTGCTCGGCGTAGCGAACCAGTTCAGGATTGGTAAAGCTATCGCCGGAGATAGCAAAGAAGAAGCCAAAGACATCGCCAAAATCATCATTTACAAACGGGGAGGCGACGCCGGGAGGAAATTGACGGGCGGCGTCGCCCACCCGACGGCGCAGTTCATCCCAGATTTGCGGCAGCTCGCTGGAGTGGTAGTGCGAGGCGATATTGACGGTGATTTGCGACAGGCCGTTGGAGGAGATCGAACTGACGTTGTCAAGATACGGCAGCTGCTGCAGCGCGTTTTCGAGCGGCAGGGTGACTTCTTCTTCAACCTGCTGTGCCGACGCGCCGGGATAATGGGTGATCACCACGGCGGTTTTGATGGTAAACGCCGGGTCTTCCAGACGGCCAATATTCAGCAGGGCGAAGATCCCCCCGATGCCCAGCAGCAAAATAGTCAGCCAGACGCGGATCGGGTTGTTAATAAACTGGCGGGAGATATCCATTACAAACCTCGTTCACGCGTCCAGATACGAACCGGCTGTTGCGCATGCAATTCGCTGACGCCTGCCGCCACTACACGCTCGCCGACGCTGAGCCCTTCGGTGATCACCACGCCCTGAGAGGTGACCTGACCAACGCCGACTTGTCTCTCTTCCAGCTTAAGCTGGTCGCCGCTGCCCTGAACGACCCAGACGTGGGGGTCATTGCGCGGGCGATTATCCGGGTTAAACACCGCTTCGACCGGCACCACCACCGCATTTTTACCGGCGCTGGCGGGCAGGTTCGCCAGGTTGATTGTCACCGTTCCGCTCACGCCTCCCACCGCTGGAAAGTCGGCCGGTCGCGGCATGGTCAGGATGATTTGCCAGGTGAGCGTGCTGCTGTCGCTGCTGCCGGTGTGCTCTTTATATTCGGCGGTAAACTGGCGGTCCGGCATGGCGTTAATTTTGACGACCGGACGATACTGCGCGTTGCGAATATCGAGCGCGGTAAAGAGATTTTCCGGAACGCTAAACACCACGTCGAGCAGATCGGTTCGCGTCAGGGTCACAATCGGCTGCCCGGCGGCAACCACCTGATGGTTACGTACCGGGACGTAAGCGGCAACGCCGCTGAACGGGGCGGTCAACGTCATTTGCGACAGCTCTTCGCGGGCGATTTTCAGCGCGGCGTTGGCCGCGTCGCGGTTGGCCCGCTGGATATCCATTTCCGCCTTTGAAATCGCCTGGCGACCGGCCAGCGTCTGGAAACGATCGAACTGCCGCTGGGCGAGGGTGGCGGCAGTCTGCCGTTCATTCACGCGCTGCTGCGCTTCCCGTGCGCTGAGGCGGGCAAGGGGCTGCCCCTGAGTAATAGCGGCCCCCTGACGTACATCAAGCGATTCAATTTGCCCGCCGCGTTTAAAAGATAAATCGGTGGAATCCCCGGACTCAATGCGGGCGGGGAATACGCGCTGCTGTGAATCACCGATGGCAACCACCTCGGCGACTTTGACCATCCGCGGCAGCGGGGTAATTTGAGGTGCTTTCCGATCGCAAGCCGTTGTTATTAAAATAACAAGCGGAATGAGAGAAAAATAACGATTCACTGTATTCCCCTCGGAGTTAAAGGCTATGTTTTACATATTGTTCACAATCGCTGATTTTATTCAGCGAGTGCCGAGACAACGAAATAGGTAATTAACCCGGTAGCCGTACAGGCGATTATTGCCAGGGCAATAAACAGGCTCAGGCGAAACAGACTGTAACCGAACATCGTTCCTCCTTTAGCTTAAATAGCTGGCTAAGTAAATTCTTATCTTAATAATTGTTGTGGGGCGCCAGAAAGCGAGCAAGCCACTGATAATGAGGATAGTCGTAGTAAAACGGAAATGTTAAAAAGAGCAAAAATTATGGCGATGTCGACGATTTTACCGGGTTTGTAGTCGAATTGTCTGGCTGTGCCTGGCTCTGTGATATTTTTCAATATATTAATTGGCTGCTTAATAATGTTAACCGTGGTGTGCTACGTTTAATTATAGCCACGCGTCTAACAGATTTTGTTCTTGAGATTGCTTCCTCAGCACCATTGCCTGGGCTGTTTTCACCACCTTTTTTTATAGGTAATAAAAGGATTGTCTCTATGTATAAAAATATCCTCGTGCCGGTTGATGTGTTTGAAATCGGTCTTGCCGACAAGGCCTTATCCCATGCCCGATTCCTTGCGCAAAGCTCTGCCGGAAAGATTCATCTCCTGCACGTCATTCCCGCTTTTTCCCCGGTGCTGACGCGCGGTTTTATTTCCGATGCACGGAAAATGGAAGACTATCTGGTTAATACATCTAAAGAAAAGCTGGACGAGCTCAGTAAAAAACTCTCGCTGGCGGAAAACGAAATCCAGATTCACATACGCAGCGGCAACATTCGCGATGAAGTAACCAAACTGGCCGATGAGCTGAAGGCGGATGTGGTGATCGTCGGTTCGCGCAATCCCAATATTCAGACCCATCTGCTGGGGTCGGAGGCGGCAGGTATTGTTCGTTATGCCCATGTTCCGGTTTTTGTGGTGCGTTGAGGGTGGCCTGAGGCTGTCCTGATTTCCGTTACAGGAGTGAGGAGATAACTATGAGTACAGAAAAACCGGGCGGCCCGTTTTATCAGCTCTCCGTAGAAGAAACGCTGACCAGCACCAACAGCACCCCGGAAGGCATCAGCGGCGCCGAGGCATCGGCGCGCTTGCAGCAATATGGTGAAAATGCGCTGCCACAAAAAGCCGGAAAGCCGGCGTGGCTGCGCTTTCTGGCGCATTTTAATGATGTGTTGATTTACGTCCTGCTGGCGGCGGCGCTGCTGACGGCGGTCATGGGCCACTGGGTAGATACCCTGGTAATTCTGGGCGTGGCGGTGATTAACGCGCTGATCGGCCATATCCAGGAGAGCAACGCGGAAAAATCGCTCCAGAGCATTCGCAATATGCTCTCCAGCGAGGCAGTGGTGATTCGTCAGGGTAATCATGAAACGATTCCGACCACCGCTCTGGTTCCCGGCGATATTGTGGTGATCCGCGCAGGCGATCGTATTCCCGCCGACCTGCGGGTGATCGAAGCGCATAATCTGCGGGTGGAAGAGGCGATTCTGACCGGTGAATCGACGGTGGTGGAGAAAAGCACCGAGGCGCTCAGCGGTGAACTGCCGCTTGGCGATCGGACGAACCTGCTGTTTTCCGGCACTACGGTGAGTTCGGGCGGCGGAAAAGGCCTGGTGGTGGCGACCGGCGGCGATACCGAGCTGGGCCACATTAACCAGATGATGTCGGATATCGAAAAGCACCGTACGCCGCTGCTGGTGCAGATGGATAAGCTCGGTAAAGCCATCTTTATCATCATTCTGGTGATGATGGCCGCGCTATTTGTCTTCAGCCTGCTGTTCCGCGATATGCCGGTTTCTGAACTGATGCTGTCGTTGATTAGCCTCGCGGTGGCGTCGGTGCCGGAAGGGCTACCGGCGATTATCTCGATTATCCTCTCGCTCGGCGTACAAACCATGGCCCGGCAGAAGGCGATTATCCGCAAGCTGCCGACCGTGGAAACCCTCGGCGCGATGACGGTGATCTGCTCGGATAAAACCGGGACGCTGACCATGAACGAGATGACGGTCAAGGCCGTTATCACCGCCGATAAGGTTTATCGGGTAGAAGGCGACAGCTACGAGCCGGTAGGGAATATTCATCCGATCGATGAACCCGCCCCGATAACCGTTGCGCCGGGCACGCTGCTGGAACGCTATCTGCGCACCATCGACCTGTGTAATGACAGCCAGCTTATCAAAGATGAAAGCGGGCTGTGGAAAATTACCGGCGGCCCGACCGAAGGGGCGCTGAAGGTGCTGGCGGCGAAAGTCCCGCTCCCGGCGGTCAACACCGAGCTGCGCAGTAAAATACCTTTCGATTCACAGTACAAATATATGTCGACGCTGTACCGCATCGGCGATGAAGAGATGATTTTGATTACCGGCGCGCCCGATGTCCTGTTTCGCCTGTGCCAGCATCAGCAAACCGATCATGGCCTGGAGCCGCTCGACCAGCCTTACTGGGAAGCGAAAATCGAAGAGTACGCGCGGGAAGGGCTGCGGATGGTGGCGGCGGCGTGGAAACCGGCAGCCGACGGGCAAACGGAGCTTGGCCATCAGGATTTGCAGCAGGGCGTCATTCTGCTGGGGATCGCCGGGATGATGGATCCGCCGCGACCGGAGGCGATTACGGCGATCGGCGACTGCCTGCAGGCCGGGATCCGCGTGAAGATGATCACCGGCGACCACCCGCAAACCGCCATGAGTATCGGCAAGATGCTGGGGATCGGCAATGCGGAAAACGCCATTACCGGGCGCGAGCTGGAGGTGATGGACGATATTCAACTTAGCGAAGCGGCGCAGAAATTTGATATTTTCGCGCGTACCAGCCCGGAAGATAAATTCCGCCTGGTCCAGGCGCTGCAAAGCAGGAAAGAGGTGGTCGGGATGACCGGCGATGGCGTGAACGACGCCCCGGCGCTGAAGCAGGCCGATGTCGGGATCGCCATGGGGATTAAGGGTACCGAAGTGACCAAGGAGGCCGCTGATATGGTGCTCACCGATGATAACTTCGCCACCATTGCCAGCGCCGTCAGAGAAGGGCGCCGGGTCTACGATAACCTGAAGAAAACCATCCTGTTTATCATGCCGACTAACCTGGCGCAGGGGCTGTTAATTATTATCGCGCTGCTGGCGGGGAATTTAATACCGCTGACGCCGGTGCTGATCCTGTGGATGAACATGGCGACCTCCGCCACGCTGTCGTTTGGCCTGGCGTTTGAAGCCGGTGAGAAGAACATCATGCGCCGTCCGCCGCGCGATCCTAAGCTGCACGTAATGGACGGCTTTGCTATCTGGCGGGTGATTTTTGTCGGTTCGATGATTGCCGTTAGCGCCTTTGTGCTTGAGGCCTGGCTGCAGCCGCGCGGCTATTCGCCTGAGTTTATTCGCACGGTGCTGTTGCAGACGCTGGTCACCGCCCAGTGGTTCTATATGCTTAACTGCCGGGTTGCGGATGGCTTCTCATTGAGTAAAGGGCTGCTGGCGAACCGCGGGATCTGGATTGTCAGCGGGGTGCTGCTGGTGCTGCAGCTGCTGATTATCTACGCGCCGTTTATGCAGATGCTGTTTGGTACCGAAGCGCTGCCGTTCCGCTACTGGGTGATCACCTTTATTATCGGTTTTGTCATGTTCCTTATTGTAGAGGTTGAGAAACCGCTGACCCGGAGATGGCGCACGGCCTGAACCTCACCCGGAGGCGCTGCTGCGCACCTCTCCTGGCTACCCGTACGATGATGATTGGATAGCCGGACAGGTGCAACGCGCCGCCCAGGGAATCTCCCCTTCGCTTGCAATTGAGATTGATATTGGCAATCATTATCATTAATGATGGCGTGCTGGAAAAATCAATCGATGTTAATCCGTAAGTTTTATTCTGCTTATCCGCCTAAAGGGCGGATTTTTATCGCCGCGCTGGTCTGCGCGTTCTACGGCATTAACGCTGACGCCAAACCGGATATGAGACCGTTAGGGCCGAATATCGCCGACCGCGGCTCCGCGTATTATCACTTCAACGTTGCTTATTTCGATTCGCTTGACGGCGAACGGCATTATAAGGTCTGGACCGCGATACCGAACGCGGCACCGCCAGCAGAGGGGTATCCCATTCTCTACGCTCTGGACGGCAACGCGGTGATGGACCGGGTGTCCGACTCGCTGCTTGCGCAGCTTACGCAAAAAACGCCGCCCGTTATTGTGGCCGTGGGCTATCAAACGACATTGCCCTTTGATCAGAACGCCAGAGCCTATGACTACCGGCCGACCGTCAAAGAGAATTCTGCCGATAGCGGGCGGGACTCGCGCAAAAGCGGCGGTAGCGAGGCATTTCGCCAGCTATTACAGAATACTATCGTGGAAAACGTTGAGCGCGGGATGAAGATTGACCCGCGGCGACGGGCGATCTGGGGGCACTCCTACGGCGGATTATTTATTATTGATTCCTGGCTGGCGTCATCCCGCTTCCGGATCTATTTTTCTGCCAGTCCTTCCCTGGGACGAGGCAATGCCTCGCTGTTAGATAAGATGGCTGAGGCAAAAGCCGATGCGTTTAGCCAGAAGTCCCTGTACCTGATGGAAGGGGCGGTTGCGACGCAGCGGGTCTCTTCCGCAGGGGCAGAAGAGACCCGGGGCAACGTCCTGCAGACGGTTTCTCTGCTTAAGAAAAAGGGCGTGGCGGTCAACTGGTGGCCTTATCCCGGGCTGTCTCATGGGGAGATGTTTAACGCCTCGTTGCAAAGCGCGCTGCTTAAGGTAGCAGACGGTACGCTTCGTCGGCGACCGGCTCCAGCCATTCGTTAGACGCCCCTTCTGCAGGGACGGCAACGGCAAGATGCGCAAACCAGCTATCGGCGGCCGCACCGTGCCAGTGTTTGACCCCCGCAGGAATATTCACCACATCCCCGGCGGTAAGCTCACGCGCCGGTTGATTCCACTCCTGATACCAGCCGCGTCCGCCGGTTACCAGCAGGATTTGTCCGCCTTTATGGTGGATATGCCAGTGGTTTCGACAGCCGGGCTCAAACACCACATTGCCGATATTGACGCCTTCCGTGGAGAGCATATTCAGGTAGCTGGTGCCCTGAAAATACTGCGCATAAGCCTCGTTTTTCTTCCCCTTGGGGAAGATACCGTTACCGTCAAATTGTTGGTTCATGGTGTCTCCACATTTCAGTTTCGGGCTTCAAGCTAGCCATTACGGCTCACGGAACAAAGTGTAGAGAAGGTTCGATTAAATGATAAGATGCTCAAATATGAATACACTGGTGCACATAATTCACCAATGATGAGCAAAGAAAAACTTAACGATTTGCAGGCCTTTGCCACGGTGGCCCAGGAGCGAAGCTTCACCCGGGCCGCAGCCATCCTGGGCGTATCCCGTTCAGCGCTGAGCCATACGCTGCTCGGGCTGGAAGAGCGCCTCGGGGTGAGGTTATTAATCCGCACCACGCGCAGCGTTTCGCCAACCGATGCCGGGACCCGCCTGCTTGCGGTGCTTGCGCCGCGGCTGAATGAAATTGAGACTGAACTGGCTTCACTGCGCGCTTCACGAGATAAACCCGCCGGAACGGTGCGTATTACCGCGAACGATCACGCCATCGTCACCGTGCTCTGGCCTCGCCTGCAGCCCTTGTTAAATCAACATCCGGATATCAATATCGAATTCAGCGTCGGATATGAACTCACCGATATTGCCGCCCAACGCTTTGATGCCGGCGTGCGTATGGGCGATCAGGTGGATAAGGATATGATTGCGGTGCGCATAACGCCCGATGTGCAGATGGCGGTGGTCGCCGCCCCCGGCTATCTCTCCGGCAGGGCGACGGTAAAACGACCTGAGGATCTGATGGCGCATAACTGCATTAATTTGCGTTTGCCCACCCACGGCGCGCTGTACGCCTGGGAGTTCGAAAAGGGGGACCAGAAAACCAGCGTTCGTGTCGAAGGACAAACCGTGTTCAACAATACCTTTCTGATGATGCAGGCCGCGCTGGACGGGGCAGGGATTGCCTATGTTCCCCGCGACTTAGCGGCGCAACATATTGCCACGCAAGCACTGGTGCCGCTGCTCGCCGAGTGGTGTCCTAATTTTCCGGGATATTACCTGTATTACCCGGGCCGACAGCATCTTCCGGCGGCGTTTACGCTGGTGGTTGACGCGCTGCGTTGGCACCGCAGGGAGTGATGTCGGCAGCGCTATGGTTGCGGGCTTCTTAAACTGACCGGGGTCGACGTTGCCAGTAACCGGCAAATAAATACGCTAAATCAGCATTCCCTCTGTCAAGACCATCAGAATGATCGCCAATCGACGCTGATGAGAGAATCTGGGGGCTGGGATGTCGTTACTTATAGTTGGAATTGGGGACATGCTGCTGCATCAATTCAACGATCCAATCAATAAAAACGCGCAGTTTGGCGTTGACATGGCGGTTCGGCGGAAACGCCAGGTGCAGAGGCATTGGACTGATACGCCATTGTGTAAATAACGGAATCAAAGAGCCAGCAGCCTGATGCGCTGCCGCCATATAGACCGGCAGCGCAATCACGCCTAACCCGGCTAAGCCAGCTTCGAGGTAAGCATTGCCATCATCCACGGCAAGTACATAACTGCCCGTGATTTCAATATGTTCACTCTCACTGCGCAATACCAGAGGATCAATCTTGCTGGTGCGTGAGGATAAGAATCCCACTATGTGATGGTCGGTGTTTTCCAGCTCTCGCGGGTGCGCAGGGGCGCCAAGGCGTTTCACGTAACTGGGGGCGACGTAGACGCCGATTTGCAAATCGCCGACATGGCGTGCGATCAGGGACTGGTCGTTGATTTCGCCACCGCGCAGGACGCAATCCACGTTGTCGCCGATCAGATCCACCACCCGGTCACTCACGCCCATGTCGAACTGGATATCAGGGTAACGTGCGTGGAAAACCGGTAGCGCCGGCACCAGGATGAGGCGGGCCAGTGGACTGGGCACATCCACCCGTAGCCGTCCCCTGGGCGTCATCGCCGCACTGGACAGGCTGTTCTCAGCATCCTCCATGTCCGCCAACAGGCGAATGACGCGCTCGTAGTAGACCGCGCCATCGGGAGTCACACCGAGCCTGCGGGTGGTGCGATGGAGCAATTTGACGCGCAGGCGCGCTTCTAGCTGCTGAATGAGTTGCGTCACCGTGGTTTTGCTCATATGAAGCGTTTGGGCAGCCTTTGTGAAGCTACCTGCCTCCACCACGCGAGCAAAGGCGCGCATCGCATCGAAACGATCCATTCCTGGTCCTCATTTTCACCGATTGTTTGGATATTACAAACAATGATGAACAAAGTCGCTTGTTTATCCGCCCGATCCTGCACCTGTAAAGTGTCTTTATATTCACCGGGCTGATTTTGCCCCATTACAAAGGTACAAACATGACAGCACGTGAAGCCGTTTTCCCCTCCGGTCGACAGGCTCTCTATGAGCGCAATCGCTATTCACCGGCCATCAAATCTAACGGTTTCTTGTTCGTTTCGGGGCAGGTTGGTAGCCGGGAGGATGGTTCGCCTGAGCCCGATCTGAAAGCGCAGGTCAGGCTGGCATTCAATAATCTTAATGCTGTCCTCGCGGCTGCGGGCTGCACGTTCGGTGACGTGGTTGACGTTACCCTCTTTGTCGTCGATCCCGAGTCAAACCTCGACGCTATCTGGAGTATCCTGCCAGAATATTGGGGGGAAGCGCCTTACCCTACGTTGACCGGGATCGGCGTGACGTGGCTGTATGGATTCAAGTTTGAGATTAAGGTGATTGCCAGGCTGCCCTAAGCGTTACGGAGCCGTGTGGCAGCGGGCGATGGTGGTGACTGCCGAGTGGTCAGAGAGATGGAGGAATACTTGTGAAAGCAGCGGGTTATGACGTGCAAGGCGCTCCCGGCGTCCTGAAATATGTCGATATTCCCGATCCGGTCGCGGAACCTGACGACGTTCTGATTTCTGTCGAGGCTATCTCAATTGAAGGGGGATCTGATCAACCGCCGTTCAACGCCGCCTCCTTGTCCTTCATGGGTCGTCGGCTACGCGGCCGCGGGCAGTCTGACTGTCGATCTGTGGTCGCCAATGCAGTCTAACCAGACACTCATGGGGGTATTCATAGGACCCCTTTTTGAAAGGCACGGAGTTCGGACACGTGTGGACGACATGTTGCAGGCTGTAGCTGCAGGGCGCATCAGGGTTGTCATTTACCGCATCTTCCCCCAGGCTAACGCTGCCGCGGCCCATAAATTCGCTGAGACAGCGAAATCGCTTGGCCGCATCGTTATGAAACCATGAGGCGGGTTTGACCAGTATGAGCGAGTGGCGGTAAGACTGTCTTAGAAGAGTTTTGTAATGGTACTCACTTTCTGTTTTTGAGGCGTTAAGGGACATTTGGGGTACTCCGTCATTGAACCCACTTGATCCCAAAATTCTTCCGCTGTGGAGGAGGAAATGAAAATAAAAAAAGCCTGCTTCAAAAGCAGGCTTTTCAAATTTGGCTCCTCTGACTGGACTCGAACCAGTGACATACGGATTAACAGTCCGCCGTTCTACCGACTGAACTACAGAGGAATCGTGTGAACGAGGCGAATACTACTGGTCTCGTATTTTTGTGTCAACACCAAATTTAACTTGCTGATTCAAATGGCTAAATTTAGCGCAGGTCGTTGTTTTAGTGTACTACCGGGTTATCGCTATCATCTGGCGGGCTATTCTCACGTAATCTCTTCAGCGGATCCTGACGATAAAAAAGGCAGAAACGCTGCCAAAGCGCGGGAAAGCGGGGAGCAAATAGCTCTGGCGCGCTGAAGAAGTATTCAGAGAGCACGGCGAAACATTCGGCAGGGTCGGTGGCCGCATACGCATCGATACTCGCGGCGCTTTCACCGACCAGGTCTATCTCATCCTGAATATTGTTCATAGCGGCATGGAGATCGTGTTCCCAGCCCGCTACCTCACGCAGGGGGATGAAGGGTACGCCGCTTGCGCGATCGCCATTGCGGGTATCCAGCTTATGCGCCACTTCATGGACTATCAGATTGAAACCGGACGCATCGAAGGAGTCCTGAATATCCAGCCAGTTGAGAACAATCGGCCCCTGCTGCCAGCTTTGACCTGATTGTACGATTCGCTGGTTATGCACCAGGCCGATATCATCTTCCCATTCGTCATCGACGACGAACGGGGCAGGGTAGATAAGCACTTCGTGAAAACCATCTAACCATTCGATACCCAGCTCGAGAACCGGCAGGCAAAACAGTAGCGCGATACGAGCGCTGTGCAGGGGAGTAAGCTCGAGCCCCTGTAAGGCAACCAGACGCTTTTGTTGCAAAAAGCGGGAAGCCATCTGCACTAGCTGCTGCTGCTCATGTTCGGAGAGGTTGGCTAATACGGGAATGGCAAGCGCCTTTTCCCAGGGGATTTCCGCGTTGCCGGACTCTTCATCTGCTTTCCAGGGCCATTTAAATATCATATTGCTCGCAAAGTCGTCACTTGAACTGAATTAAAGAGACAGGAACTATTAAAATGCCAAAGAACCTGGCATTATAGCAACCTCAACAGCGGAGAGATGCCGGAGCGGCTGAACGGACCGGTCTCGAAAACCGGAGTAGGGGCAACTCTACCGGGGGTTCAAATCCCCCTCTCTCCGCCACTTTTCAACAAAATCAATCAGTCACAAAGCGCTTTTGATTTTGCCCTGCATGAATCCCTGCATTAAAATTTCTTTCTATCGCTCTGTTTTCTCGCCTCTAACGCTGTCTTTTTTACCATGTTGCCTCTTGTTGGGCATCCACTTTTATCCTCTTTAGCTCACAAGCTCACACTCTTAACAATAACTTAGCCCGTTGCGCATCCCTGATAACAAAGCAGTTAACTGCCCTTGCTACACACGGATTCTGTAAGAGTATCTTAAAGAGAATGGATGATGGATGAAAAGGAGCGAACTCAGGAAAGCAGTAAAAGCATGGTTTGTTGTCGAGTGAGCGCTATGAGGCGATAGAGAAACTTATGACCCTGGCCGGAGCGGCCTTGATAAAAACTATCCCGCGCGGATCTGGCGCGGGATCATGTGCCTGTATGCGGGAATGATGAAAAGTTTCAATAGTGAGTGGTTGAACTCCTCATGGCATCGCCCGTTTTTATAATGATGCAATCAGTGGTGCATTGCTCCTTTGCCGTCAGAATAACATTCTCTGGAAGCCTGAAATGCATTGACTTGCTAATTAAGATTTGCTCCGCCATCCCCTTGATAGCCCAGGGGGCCGCAAGGGAAATATTGCCAAACTCGTCATAACGTTGTGTTTTAGTAAAGGCATTATAGGCGGGATCTTGAATGTCAAAAAGAACATCCCCTGTAAATGTTTTTCCCACCTTGTAGGAAAGCGCGCTTGCTAATGCGTTTAACTCCGATTTTTGTGGGATAATGAAACCATTAAAGATATTGTATGATGCGGCGATCATCGCGAATACCGTCAATATGGGTAGCGCTTTTTTTGCTATATTGAGTTTGCTTGTCAAGGCATCTACCCCAATAATTATAAGAGCGCATATGAAAAATTCCAGTGCTATCAGCGACCTATATGCAGCCCAGTTTTCCTTGACTAGTAAGTTTGGAGAGTAGGCACCAATCCCCATGATAATGAACATGAGAACTTTCATAGGCCCTGATTTACCTTTTATTATTGAAAGTAAACCTATTGCGCAAATTATTAATGAGAGAGTTGTGAATAAGGGGCCTGGGGTTATATTAAAGTTGTTGATGGCGTTAATCAATGGTTCTTTTATAAACCATTGTAATTTCTCAAGTGGATTATTAGTTAACTCGGCACGTGCAATTGAACTGCCATATAACCATACGGGTACAAATTTTGAAAACAGCAGACTGCCAAGCATGCCGATAAATAAAACGGCGCCACTGATTAAAACAATATTCATGGAAAATGGCTTGTCTTTTTTCAGGCAGTTATCAAGCATGACGAAAAATAAAAATGCCATCGCCGTTGGTTGATATATAGCAAATGCAAACCATAGAATAATGATGGATGCTGCAAATCTTATAATTGTCGTGTTCTTGTTTACGGGTTTTAATGTAGCGTAACTTGTTCCGGCAAGGAGTATAGAGAGTACAAACGGGAAACATGTCGCCCATGCACTATATACCTGTATTGCCGGCGTCAGGCCTATTAATAAAGGGAGGGTAATTGTTGTGATGTTACGCTCGAATATGTTTCTTTTTTCTATAAATAAAAAGAGGAAAAAGCAAAGCGCAAATACCGTTATTATGGTAAAAAATCTAAGATAGGCAAGGTCATTGATATTATGAACTAGCGTAAAGCCAAGTCGCCTGGCAACGGCATACAAGGGTCTGCCGGATTGCATATCCCATTGAAACGGAGAACCTTTCCCTGAAAAAACATCGGATAGTGTCGACCAATCGTCTGAAAATGCGTAACTAAATATAATAGTTGGGCTATAAACTAAGAAAATTGCTGCAAGGTAAAGCATGGCAATAACTTTTTTAGTGCAAGGAGACATCCGTTCGTCCTCAGTGTTCATTGCTCGCCTCTCATTTCGTGCTTTGCTACCTCTTCGATAAAATATTTTGGCCGATTTTTGGATTCCATATATATTTTCCCAACGTATTCGCCAATTATCCCCAAAGAAAGCATCTGGACACCGCCAAGGAAGAAAATCGCAATCATTACAGATGTCCAACCCGCAACGGTATTTCCCAAAATCTTCTCAATGAAGGCATAGATTGCAGCTAGTGAAGATAGAAGGCATGTGATAACCCCAGCGGCGGCGATCATACGTAACGGGGTAATTGTCAGAGATGTTATTCCTTCTAACGCCAGTGCTACCATCTTTTTCAAGGGGTATTTTGATTCGCCTGCAACCCTTTCATCTCTGCTATAATAAACACTGCTAGACTTATAACCCAACAGCGGAATTAGCCCTCTTAAATATAAATTTTGTTCTTTAAAATCCTTTAATGCTGTCAGTGCGGTACGGCTAAGAAGCCTAAAGTCCGCATGGTTAGGAACCTGATTGACACCGAGCCCTGACATCAGAGAATAGAATTTATTGGCTGTTGCCCTTTTGAATACTGAGTCACTACTCCTGTTGTCGCGTACGCCATAAACAATCTCAAACCCTTCATTATATTTGTCTATCATTTTCTCAATGCAACCTATATCATCCTGTAAGTCTGCATCGATACTTACGGTAACGTCCGTATCCGCGTTTGCCAACCCCGCCAGCAGGGCTATCTGATGGCCCCGGTTCCTTGATAATTTCAGGCCGCGGATGAATGACTTTTCCTGTGATGTGGATTTGATTTGTTCCCAGGTGTTGTCTTTACTGCCATCATCGACAAAGAGGATATAACTATTTCGAGCGATTTTTTCTTTTGCCAGGAGGTTTTTTAATATAGTGGTGAGCCCCTCCAGACAGTATGGGAAGGCGTCTTTTTCATTATAACAAGGAACAACGATTGCTAACGAAGGTATTTGACTCCTCGCGTTGTTTATATTAATTTCTTTCATTTCATTGACCAGTATTTGTTTAGAATAAAACCAGCTGTAGTGTAAATAATCATACCTACAACTTGTGCTGTATAGATAGCATTAGGTATGACGATGAAAAAAACTTTTATTGCTATTAAATTTAAAATATAACAAAAAGCGCATGTGGATACGAATTTGATAAACCTCAGAGGGCTCAATGTCTTTGAGAAAGTGAACTTCGCATTCATAACAAAACTGAAAATAATGCCAACGACATATCCTGTTGCGTTTGAAGGGTAGACTCCCATGCCGGCCTGCATCAGGCCAAATATAGCAACTGCCGTAATTGCTGTATTTGCCAGGCCAACGATAATGTACCTGACCGCTTCTCTGGATGTGTTTTTTTTCAAGGTATGATTAATCATTTATTGATTTACATCAATTTTTAAAGGGGCAGTTAAGAGACTGAATGCGCAATTGATATAAGCAATGAGCTCCTGGAATATAAGTATTTGACGCCAACTCGTGGTCTGTGTCAACCAGGGTTTTTATTACAGTAGACATATTCCTCTGTGGGTATTGTTTTACGCTTCTCCACCCGAGTTTGTTTGGACATGATTATGCCGAATGGCGAGGATATAAAAGCCGGAGAGCTATCGGAGGCGTGAGTTCTGGTGCGGCGATTACCAGGCAGCCCTGCGGTGTTTGTTAATTTGCTACTCTTCCTGCTTAGTCACCTCCTTGTAACTGAAATTTTCAGGACTGAATTTAGCATCAAATGATTTTCCGGCATGGGCATTCTTAAGGCTAAAGACTTGCAGGATCAATCACCACCTCCCCAGGAGGTGGTTTAGGGGTGACAACGAAAAAAGCCCGCATTAAGCGGGCTTTAGGTTAATGAGACAATCTTAGAACTGGTAGGTGATACCTACAGCGAACTGATCGTCAGTGGCTGCGCCACTTACCGCCGCGTCTTCATCATCGATCAGATTGAATTTGTATGCGGTGTAAACGTTGAAGTTTTTGTTGAAGTAGTACCAGGTACCCAATTCAACGTAGTTCATGATATCCGCATTGGTGTCTTCTTTGGCGCCAAGGTCTTTACCTTTCGCGTAGACATAGCCCAGGGACGGACGCAGGCCGAAATCAAATTGATATTGAACAACGGCTTCGATGTTCTGGGTGTGATTGGCAAAACTGCCAAAAGTCGTTTTCTCCAGCGGAGTCATGTTACGGGATTCGCCATACATGACTGATGCATACAGATTATTTGCATCGTATTTAGCCGCCAGGTTCCAGACTTCAGCTGTTTCGCCCCGCTTGTCCGCAGCTTGCTCATCAGTACGATCGGAGTTGCTGTAGGCGCCAACGAAACCGAAGCCGTCGATGTTGTAGTTAACGGAGAAACCGAAACCGTCACCGTTTGATTTTTTCGCGGTGGTGTCGTTATTTTTACCCTGATACTGCAGAGCAAAGTTAAGGCCATCAACCATGCCGAAGAAGTCGGTATTACGGTAGGTTGCAACACCGTTGGTACGACCGGTCATGAAGTTGTCGGTGTAAACCAGGCCGTCGCCGCCCCACTCAACCAGCATATCGGTATAACCTGCCGCGTCATAAACCACGCCGTCGTTACGACCATAATCGAATGAACCGTAGTCGCTGAATTTCAGACCGGCGAATGCTAAACGGGTAGCGCTGCCCTGCTGACCTTCCGGTTTGTCCGCTTTGATGTTGTATTCAAACTGGCCATAACCGGTCAATTCGCTGCTAATCTGGGTTTCGCCTTTAATGCCGAAACGCGCATAGGAGGTATCGTCAGAATTGTTGTTGTCGCCATCATGGGTCATGATGTGTTCGCCAACCATTTTGCCGTAGAAATCCAGTTTGTTGCCGTTCTTATTATAGATTTCTGCTGCATTAGCCGCGCCAGCGACTAATAAAGCTGGAACCAGAATTGCCAGTACTTTTCTTTTCATTATATATTCCCTTTTAATCATAATTAATATGAATTGTGTCATTCCTTCCGGGGTGACTATTTGATACTAGCGATTAAGTTCATTTTTCTTTAAATTAAATATGTAACTAAATTATATCTAATATTACAAAATGTTTCCGTTATATTCATTATATTAAAATTATATTGTTTTGTGATAATTTATTTCCCGCATTTATGGCTTTTAATAACATAGACTTATGCTTCTTCGTTGATTGGATTTTGTTGTAGATAAGTTTCATGCATCCTATATGTTGTTATTTAATATTTATTTTACGAATAATTGTTTCGCACGTCTTTAAACGTAGGTTTATCTTTCAGAGGATGATCTGAGTAAGAGTAATGACTGGTGAAATGCGGATCGGAGGAGGGTGAGTGAAAAAGAGCCAGAAATTAAATGCCATTCATAAATTTGTATTATTTAAAAATGGAATAAATTCATTGAATATATAGCCGGCATTATGACAAAGAAGCTGGATGATGCACAAAAATGCATCGGGTAGAGAGATCTGCTGCCTTGCAAGAATTTTCGCTATATAATGTGATGGATATCACTATTTTTGACTGGCAAGTGATGTTGCTTGTTGAGTTCACGGAGAGCAAATGAATGGAAGATAAAGCGAAAAGAAGTCCTGGTGGGAAACTGGCGCTGTGGGCATTTTATGCTTTTTGTGGTTATTTCCTCTGGGCGATGGCGCGTTACTGGTGGGTTGTCGGGCAGATTCAAAGCGTGCCCGGCGCTACGATTGATGGCGAACTTGGTTCAACGGCAGGGAAATGGATTGGCGCTCTGTTGGGATTTCTGGTGTTAGGCATCGTGGGGGCCATTCTTGGCGCAATTGCCTGGTACACGCGCCCTAATGCGCAGATCTATGAACATCACGAATAAAGTTGCTATGCTCGTTGCTGGCCTGTTACCTAAGGAACGTGCATGGACCTTTTTCACTGGCAGCAACGATTTGAAACCTGGCTAACCGAACATCACGCGCGAGGGGATGCGGCTCATGATATTTCGCATTTCCGCCGGGTATGGGCTACAGCGCAGCGGTTGGCCGAAGATACGGATGCTGACCGTCTGGTGATCCTGACCGCCTGCTATTTTCATGACATCGTCAGCCTGGCGAAAAACCATCCTGAGCGTAGCCGCTCTTCTGCGATGGCGGCGGAAAAAACGCTGGCTATCCTCCAGTCAGCTTTTCCTGATTTCCCCGCTGAACGCTACGCGGCGGTTTTACACGCTATTGAAGCGCACAGTTTTAGCGCGGCGATTGCTCCGCGAAGCGAAGAAGCGAAAATCGTTCAGGACGCCGATCGACTCGAGGCGTTGGGGGCGATTGGCCTGGCGCGCGTTTTTGCCGTGTCCGGCGCGCTGAACAATATCTTGTTTGATGCCAGCGATCCCTTTGCCGACCGGCGGGAATTGAATGATAAAACCTACGCGCTGGATCACTTCCAGTGCAAGCTGTTGCGTTTACCGCAAACGATGCAGACTGAAAAGGGCCGGGCAAT
The DNA here is from genome assembly GCF_002090195.1 of Klebsiella sp. M5al. NCBI lineage: Bacteria > Pseudomonadati > Pseudomonadota > Gammaproteobacteria > Enterobacterales > Enterobacteriaceae > Klebsiella > Klebsiella sp. M5al. Next base: position 3,823,373 of record NZ_CP020657.1, on the reverse strand, counting down.
GGCGATACACAATGCGCGCTTTCTGGTGCAGTTTATGGCCAAGCTCAGCGCGGAGCTTCGTGGAGACCCGATGGCTATTGATGACGAGGTTTTGCAGCGCTTTAACCCACTCGCGTAAAACTGGCTGCGCTATTTATGGTAACCTCTGCAAAAATAGTCGGGCTGGTTGAGGTTATGGCGCAAAATTTATCCAAGGAAAATCCCCCGTCTTTGAAGGTTGAACATACCGGAGAAGATGCGCAGGCGCTATTGCGCCAGCTGATGGCGATATATGATGTCAAAACGCTGGTCGCGCAGCTGGTTGCCGTCGGCGAGCAGCACTGGAGCCCGGCTATACTGAAGCGCGTTGCGACGGTAACGCGCGCGGCAGGTCGTATAACTGCGCAGGAGCAGGCCCACCTGCGCACGCTCTTGCCGCAGCCGCCTGCGCATCATCCGCATTATGGATTCCGCTTTGTCGATCTGTTTGCCGGTATCGGCGGCATTCGTCATGGTTTCGAGGCGATTGGCGGGCAATGCGTGTTTACCAGCGAGTGGAATAAACATGCGGTGCGCACCTATAAAGCCAACTGGTACTGCGATCCTGAGCAGCATTGTTTCAATGAAGATATCCGCGACGTCACGTTGAGCCATCTCCCCGAGGTGAGCGATGAAGACGCGGCGCAGCACATTCGCCAGACAATCCCGCAGCATGATGTTCTGCTGGCCGGCTTTCCCTGCCAGCCTTTTTCGCTCGCCGGCGTATCGAAGAAGAATGCCCTTGGCCGCGCCCACGGATTTGCCTGCGAAACGCAGGGGACGCTGTTCTTTGACGTAGTCAGGATTATCGCCGCCCGGCAGCCGCCGATATTTGTTCTGGAGAACGTCAAAAACCTGAAGAGCCACGATAAGGGGCGGACGTTTCGTATCATTATGCAGACGCTGGATGAGCTGGGTTATGAGGTTGCTGATGCGGCGCATACCGGAGCGGATGATCCGAAAGTGATCGACGGGCGTCATTTTTTACCTCAGCACCGGGAACGCATTGTGCTGGTGGGTTTTCGGCGCGACCTCAAGCTGCATGAGGGATTCACCCTGCGCGATATCGCCACTCTCTATCCCTCCGTTCGCCCAACTTTCGGCGAGCTGCTGGAACCCGTGGTTGACGACAAATTTATCCTCACCAGAGTGCTGTGGAAATATCTCTATCGCTATGCGCGCAAGCATCAGGAGCGAGGGAACGGTTTTGGCTACGGGCTCGTTGACCCCAAGAATCCGCGCAGCGTGGCGCGTACGCTGTCTGCCCGCTACTACAAAGATGGCGCGGAGATCCTTATCGATCGCGGTTGGGATCGGCCTTTAGGCGAAAAGTCTTTTGACGATGCGGAGAACCAGCTTCGGCGTCCGCGTCGGTTGACTCCCCGCGAGTGCGCGCGTCTGATGGGATTTGAAGCGCCGCAGGGATACCATTTTCGTATTCCGGTATCGGATACCCAGGCCTATCGCCAGTTTGGCAATTCGGTTGTCGTGCCGGTCTTTGCGGCGGTAGCGAAGCTGCTGGCGCCGCGTATAGCAAGAGCGGTGGCTTGCCGTGAGCAAGAGATTGACCATGGCCGATGTCCACGATAAAGCCACCCGCAGTAAAAACATGCGCGCGATCGGCACCCGCGATACGGCGATTGAAAAACGGCTGGCGGGACTGCTGGCGCGTGCAGGATTTTCCTTTACCGTGCAGGATGCCGCGCTGCCCGGCCGCCCGGATTTTGTGGTGGCCGAGTATCAGTGCGTTATCTTTACCCACGGCTGCTTCTGGCATCATCATAATTGCTACCTGTTTAAGGTCCCCGCGACGCGAACTGAGTTCTGGCTGGATAAAATAGCCAAAAACGTGGCGCGCGATCGCCGTGATATCGGCCTTCTGGCGGAGCAGGGATGGCGAGTGCTGGTGGTCTGGGAGTGCGCGCTGCGAGGGCGCCAGAAGCTCAGCGACGAAGCGCTGGGGGAACGGCTGGAGGAGTGGATCTGCGGCGGAGGGAACTGCGCGCAGATCGATACGCAAGGTATAGGTCTGTTAGACGTTACTTCTGCGCCTTACAGGAGGTGATGTCGCGGCGAGCCGGAAGCAGGTACTTGCCGAGCGTGACCAGAACGACGGCGAAGATGATGATTCCCAGCGCCAGCCACTCTACGGCGGATAAGCTTTCGCCGGCAAAACCGGTGCCCAACAGCACGGCGACCACCGGGTTAACGTAGGCGTAGCTGGTCGCCACGGCAGGTGTAACGTTGCGAATCAGATACATATAGGCGTTGATGGCGATAAGCGAACCAAAGATCGCCAGATAGGCGACGGCAAAAATGCCGGACCACGACGGCATTTGGGTTAATTTTTCTCCGGTTAGCGTGGAGGCGATCATCAGCACGACGCCTGCCGCCAGCATCTCAATGGCGCCCGCCATCATCCCCGTCGGTAGCTCGATTCGCGAGCCGTAGACGGAACCAAACGCCCAGCTCATTGAACCGATAAGTATTAGCAGCGCGCCCCAGGGGTTACCGTTCAGGTTGCCGCCGCTGTTGAGCAGTACGATCCCCGCGAGACCAATAGCGATACCCAGCCATTCAAGTTTGCGGGTCGCAATACCAAAAAAACGGCTAAAGCACAGGGTGAACAGCGGCACCGTCGCGACCATGACCGCCGCAATACCGGAAGGTACGTGCTGGTGCTCGGCGAGAGTGACAAAACCATTCCCCACGGCCAGTAGTAACACGCCAATCAGCGCCGCGTTGAGCAGGGGCTTTCGCGCAGGGAGCTTATGGCCGGTTGCCAGTAGCCAGGCGGTCAGCACCGCGCCTGCGGAAAGAAAGCGCACGCCAGCCATCATTAGCGGGGGCCAGCTGGCGACGCCGACGGCGATAGCGAAATAGGTGGAACCCCAGATGATATACAGCGCAAACAACGCCCCGATGAGCGGCAACAGCTGACGGGTAGACATACTTCCTCACGACGGTGCAGAGACAGAAAGGGGAGATATAGTAAACGTGAAAACTCGCGTGCTGGCGAGCGCTTTAATTCGCCTGCTATGGTTAAATTTTTGTTGACTATGGACACTGGTGGGCGAAAAAGCGCTTTTGCTTCATACTTCAGGAGGAACAACCATAAATGAAGGAATGCAATTTTGGCGGGAAGTAGTCTATTAACCTTATTGGATGATATTGCCACTTTACTCGATGATATTTCGGTCATGGGGAAACTGGCAGCAAAAAAAACGGCAGGCGTATTGGGAGACGATTTATCGCTTAATGCTCAACAGGTCACCGGCGTGCGGGCCAACCGCGAATTGCCGGTCGTTTGGGGCGTAGCCAAAGGCTCACTGATCAATAAAGTGATCCTGGTACCGCTGGCGTTATTGATCAGCGCTTTTATCCCGTGGGCGATTACCCCGCTGCTGATGCTGGGGGGGGCGTTTCTCTGCTTCGAAGGCGTCGAGAAGGTGCTGCACAGTCTGCAGGCCCGGAAGCATAAAGAGGATCCGCAGGTTCGCCGGCAGCGGCTTGAGGCCCTGGCGAGCCAGGATCCCATGGCTTTTGAACGGGATAAAGTGAAAGGGGCAATACGTACCGATTTTATTCTGTCGGCTGAAATTGTCGCGATTACGCTGGGGATTGTGGCTGAAGCGCCGTTATTAAATCAGATCCTGATTTTGTCCGGCATCGCGCTGCTGGTGACGGTGGGGGTTTACGGTCTGGTGGGGATCATCGTCAAGCTTGATGATATGGGCTACTGGCTGGTGGAGAAAACCAGTTCGCTGGCGCAGTGGTCAGGCAAGGCTTTATTGGCGATTGCGCCCCGCCTGATGAAAGTGTTGTCCATCGTTGGCACGCTGGCGATGTTCCTGGTCGGCGGCGGCATTGTGGTGCACGGTATTACGCCGCTGCACCATGCCATTGAAAATCTGGCCCATGGGCAGAATGCGGTGATTGCCTCGCTGCTGCCAACGGTCGCCAACCTGGTGCTGGGATTCATCATTGGCGCTATTGTGTTGGCCGGTGTGAAAGCGATTGGCGCTCTTCGTCGTCCGGCGAAGTAAATGTGCTCCTGCTCATGCAAAGTGGTTCAGCTTCGTCTAAGGTAAATCTGTTTCTTCCTGATACCGGAGGCAAAAATGGTCTTGTTGGTCAGTGATGAAGTGAGGCGAAAAAACGGTGGCCCCCGCATGGTCGTTACCGGGTTCGCCAGCGGCATGGTGGAGTGCCGCTGGTATGACGGTTACGGCGTTAAGCGCGAGGCGTTTCGTGAGGATGAACTTATTCGCGGAGGGGGAGGGAAGTCGAATCGCACCTGACCCTTTATCAGCGCCCGGCATTCGTCGGGCGTTTTCATAATAGTGATTATTTTACAAACAGGGAGCGTGGATGACGTTTGCTTCTTTAACTGTGCTGCGAGAAAACGATGGATAAGCTGATGTGGGTGGAAAAATTGCGTCAGATTTTAAGCCCCGGATATGTGGTTAACCTCTGTTTTTTTATCGTCTTCTGCTTCTCCACGCTGCTGATATGGCGTGAGATCAAGGTCCTGGAAGAAGCCTACGTTGCAAACCAGCGCAATAATCTTGAAAACGTGGCCCATGAGTTCGACAGTTTGCTGCAGTTTAATATCGACAGAATGATTTTTTTTCGCAACGGTATGCGGTCGGCGTTGGGTACGCCGTTGGATTTTGCCGCGCTGCGCAAGGCCGAAGAGGATTACTTAACAAAGCGGCACGATCCCATATGGTCGGTTGAGATCCATAACCGCCGGACGCTGCCGATCTACGGCGTCGCGGATGCCTTTGTCGACAGCGACGCGCTGCTTTCCCGTGATAATCCCTTTTCCGGAAATGAGCTCATGGCCACACTGGAGCTGGGTTATATGCTGCGTCTGGCCAATAACAACCGTGGATTTGCGAAACGCATGCTGTACGTGTCGCGCAGCGGTTTTTTTACGACGACCGAGCTGCCGAAAAATTCGACGCAGGCGCTGGCTCTCTATTCGCGGGCAACAGGCGCCGCCTGGTTTACCCGACAAACGCAGCGGAATAATCCTGCTCGCGGTATTGTGTGGCAAACGTTTCCCGATGATGAATCGCAGCGCGAAATGCAGGTGGTGACGGCGTCTATTCCGCTTGATTTCCAGCGCTACTGGCTCGGCGTTCTGGCGATGGATTTCTCGGTACAGGAGATGAAAACATTTCTGGTCAATGCGATCAAAACGGGCGAGGAAGGTGAGTACCAGCTTTATGATAATCGACTCAATTTAATTGCCTCCTCCGCGCCGGGCAACGTGCTGACGCTGCTGTCGCCGCGTGAACAGGAGATGCTAAGCCGCGCCTCTTCCCATGAGAATCAGGGCGGAATTCGCCTGGTCACGCGCTATATCAGCTGGGAAAATTTACGCAATTTTGATGGGGTGCTGATCCGTATCCATACTATCCAGGAAGGGGTCCGCGGTGATTTTGGCAGCATCACCATCGCGCTGATGCTGATGTGGTTAATGTTCACTTTGATGCTGCTGATCTCCTGGCTGGTCATTCGTCGAATGGTGCGCAACATGAGCGTGCTGCAGACCTCGCTGGAATGGCAGGCCTGGCATGATGCGCTGACCCGTTTATTAAACCGCGGCGCGCTGTTTGAACGTGCCATTGCGGAAACTCGCCTGAGCGAGCGTCTGAAGCGGCCTGTGGCGGTAATTCAGCTCGATCTGGATTATTTTAAAAGCGTTAACGATCGCTTCGGTCATCACGCGGGGGATCGCGTGCTGTCGCTGGTGGCCAGCACTATCGCCAGCCATATTCGGCAAGGCGATCTGGCGGGGAGGGTTGGCGGGGAGGAGTTTTGTATTGTGCTGCCCAATACCCCGTTAAAAGAAGCGCAGGTGATTGCTGAACGGATCCGTATCCGGATCAATAGCCGCGAAATTTTGCTGGGTAACAGCATTTCTTTGCGTATTACCGCTTCGCTTGGGGTGAGCGGTAGCGATGATACCGGCGAATATAACTTCGAAAATTTGCAGTCAGTCGCCGATCATCGCTTGTATCTGGCCAAGCAGAACGGGCGCGATCGGGTCTGTGCCGAAGGGTGAAAGAAATTTCTCTTGTAAATAAATTGAATTGAAATCATCCACTATGGTTATTTTAGTGAGATTATTCTTAAAAATCGTTTAGCGGCAATCGGACGTTCGTAGAAGAACGAAGGGTTGCAGTCCTTGCCTGGCGAGCTTTGCCAGCGTGGCGGTAATGCTAAGCCACATTTTTCAATAATTTGCTTCATGAATGTTTGTTGTCATGCAAAATAATTGAGGGTAATGTTTGTAGCGCATCGGAAATCCTGGTGTAACGAATTTTCAAGTGCTTCTTGCATTAGCAAGCTTCATCCCGACTCCTGCGAGTCGGGATTTTTTTCGCGCAGAATTCAGCGGTTGGCTTCGGTGACGCTGAAGTCATGGATATCGAGTTCAAAGGCCTCAGCCAGCTCGCGCCAGGTATGGTAATCCCGGCCATCAATACTGACGCGGTGGGGATCGTCTTGCGTACGCTGCACTTCACTTTCGCTGATTTCATTAATCGCCGCCAGCAGGGCGTCAACATCAACGCCGCCTGCGCCATTATTTTCTTTGGCGGTTTTCATTTCGGCTACCTCGCTTAACTCAGATAGGGCCTCTTAAGTATAGACGGTCTACAAAAACAGCAGTTACCGGGCCGGACACTGCGCGATCGCCTGTTTTGTTCTACACTGGCTCAAAAATAGAGGAGATGAGTTATGCAGGTAAACGATCGTGTCACGGTGAAGACCGATGGCGGCCCACGTCGATCGGGTGTTGTGCTGGCGATAGAGTCGTTTAGCGAAGGGGTGATGTATCTGGTTTCGCTGGAAGATTATCCGCTCGGCATCTGGTTTTTTAACGAGAACGGGCATCCCGACGGTATTTTCGTTGAGCGGGACGAGTGACTTGCCGTAAGTGAACTGGCGGCAGCGGCCGCCAGCGTCTTTCAACGCAGGTTGACATGAATTCCGGACGTGATGTTTTCAGTCAGTCGTACGATGTGATAAATCACCTGTTTATTGTGGGTGTGAATTTTCTTTTTAATATTGCCCTTGTGCGATGAGACGGTCTTCGCCTTAATGTTCATCTGCGCTGATATGTGCGAGGTTCCGTGACCAGCCATCCACATCTGCAGCATATTTGACTCGGTCTGGCTTAAAGACAGCGTGGGGATATTAAGCCGGGCGGCACGATAGTTCTCATATTTCAGGCGGATGGCGAGAATGTCATCGAGGTCTTTTTCGGTCAGAGATTTAGAGCAAATAAGTAAGTTTTTGCGCACCAGCAGGTAGTGGTTGAAATGAATATTCGCCAGCGACATAAAGATCACAAATAGCGTCGCAGGATACTGGCTAATGATTTGCCGGATTAGCTGGTTGCTGTCTTCATGATGAATAAAGCAATCTTCGTTGATAAATACCACTGAAGGTCGGCTGGTCTCACAGAGGGCTTTCAGGCTTGGCGCACTGTGTACTTCAGTGATATCTCGCTTCCTTACCCCCCTGCCAGTGAGGTACCCGGTTAATCCCAGCCGGGTGAAGCTGCACAAATCCATAATAATCGTTGACATGACCCATCCTCAATCAACACGTAACGATAATTTATTCCTCGCCGACAAGCGATGAAGTCCATTTAGTTAGCAATTAAAACGACTGCTGCCATGAAACCATTAGGCAGCCTGAACTATTTCGTATAAGCCCCATAATTTGCCAGGAATATTCTCAAAGTAAAGGCTACAAATCGCTATGTGGAGGAAATAAAAACATTAAATACCCGTCATATATAGGATGGCCATTATGGCGGTATTTTAAAATAGGATTATCCTTATATTGAATGGTTAAAATAACATCTTCTGATTTATCGGTTTTATAAGATGAGTAAGAATAACTTAACATTCGAAGGCAATTTTTAGCCATATTGGCTGAGCCGGCCGCGTCTTGCTGCGCCGCTCCCCGATCCGGGAAGGGTGGCGAGCTTAACGCTTTAATGCCACAATGTTTTTTTATCGGTTTGTGGGATGGATGATGAAAAAGATAGTGTTTGCTGCAGCTCTGCTGACCCTCGCCGGGTGCGTTCAGGTTGATAGCTACAGCGATGTTGTTAAAGCGCCAGCGCCGACAGGGCTGGAAGGATACTGGCAATCGGCAGGCCCGCAGAGCGAGATGATGAGCCCGGAGGCGATCGCCAGCCTGATAGTGACTAAACAGGGTGACACGCTTGACTGTCGTCAGTGGCAGCGGGTCATCGTCCTGCCGGGGAAATTAATGAAGCGTGATGACGCGGTTTATAACGTCACCTCCGCTTTGGACGTCTATCCGATTGAGCGCGAAGGCGATACCCTGAGCTACGATCGGATGACGCTTAAAAGGGTGGATCGTCTCACCCCGGAGTGTGAACTGGCACGGAAAAAAGCGTCGGCGGATAAAAACGGACAATAAGCTTTTTGCGGGCTGAAAACCTTCTCAGCCCGCGGTGTTTCCCCGTATTTTACAGCACCTCTTCAATAACCCAGACGCTGACGCTGCCGCCGTTACAGGTAAAGATGCCGTTTCCTTCATCGTCGGTTTCAATGACCTCCTCACGGTTGCCGAGAAAATCCCGCCAGCGTTTATTACGGTAGTTTTCGCCCAGAGGCAGCGTTTTTTCGCCGTCGTCGCCGTTGGAAAGCACCACCACGCAGCCCGGATCGTCCTCGGTGCCGCTTCGGCTGAAGGCGATACAGTTCGGATGGTCGAACCACAGCGTTTGTACGCCGTGAGCAAAACGCTGACGGGCATCGATCAGCTCATGTAATTGCTCGATCACCGGCATCTCAATGGCGTAGGTCTCGCCGTCGCCGCCGGTATCCTCATAGCTGGCGCCGAACAGATCGGCATAAAAGACTGACGGAACGCCGTTCTCACGTAACAAAATCAGCGCATAGGCCAGCGGCTTGAACCAGGCCTCAACCGGCGCCTCCAGCGCCTGCAGCGGCTGGGTGTCGTGGTTAGTCACCAGAGTCACAGTGTGGAACGGGTCGGCTTCCACCAGCGTGCCGCTAAAAATCTGGCTCATGTCGTAATCGCGACCCTGCCGCGAGGCTTCATGGAATTTCATCTGCAGGGGGGCGTCGAAGAGCATCGTCTTGCCGTCAACCATGGCGATATACTGCTGGAGCTTATCGACTTCATGCGACCAGTATTCCGCGACGATAAACAGCGGTTTTGTCGCGACCTCCTGGACGTGGTCGATCCACTCTTTATAAAACCAGGCGGGGATATGCTTAACCGCATCGAGACGGAAGCCGTCGCAGCCGGTTTGTTCCATCACCCAGCGCGCCCAGTACTTAATCTCCTCGGTCACCGCCCGATTACGAAAGTCGATATTTTCGCCCATCAGATAGTCGAAGTTACCCATCTCATCATCGACCTGATCGTTCCATCCCTCCCCGGTATAGTCGTTGACGATTTTAAACACGCCATCTTCGTCGGGATTCTCGATATGATCGATGCCGCTGAAGCACTTATAATCCCAGATGAATTCAGAGTATTGGCCGGCCCGTACCGGGAAGGTGTAGCGCGTCCAGGCTTCACACTCAACAATCTCATCGGCGATCTGCGTGCGGTCGTTTTGATCAACACGCTGAATGCGTACCGGCTCTTTCTCATCCGCGCCCATTTTATGGTTGACCACCACGTCGAGCAGCACGGCGATATCGTGCTGGCGCAGCGCGGCGATAGCGGCCAGTAGCTGGGTTTTATCGCCGTATTTAGTGGCGACAGACCCCTTTTGATCGAACTCGCCGAGATCAAACAGATCGTAGCAGTCATAACCGACCGAATATCCTCCGGAGGCTCCCTTATAAGCTGGGGGCAGCCAAATCATATTGATACCGATTTCATTGAGGTTCGGCGCCAGGGCCTCGACTTCACGCCATAATTCGCCGCCGGTGGGGTAGTACCAGTGAAAGCACTGCAGTAACGTGGGGTTTTTCATCTTCCATGCTCCAGACGTCATCAAGCTGACTATTGCAGTATGAGAGATATCCAGCAAAATGCAGACGTTTCGCCTACGTTTTCCCTATGCCCTAAAAGGCATCATATATAATAATTTGGAATAAGATGTAGCGTATCGATGTTGGTGACCGGGGCTAAACGCCTTACACTATTGCAAAATATCACTCTGTTAGGGGTATCTATGAAATTAGCACTTCTGGGTCGTCAGGCGCTGATGGGCGCAATGGCCGTTGTATTAATGGCTGGCGTCAGCGCAAAAACCTTTGCGGCTGAAAATCTGCTCAATCAGGTTAAAGAGCGCGGCACGTTACGCGTTGGCCTGGAAGGGACTTATCCGCCATTCAGCTACCAGGGAGATGACGGTAAGCTGACCGGTTTCGAGGTGGATTTTGCTAACGAGCTGGCAAAACACCTTGGGGTGAAAGCTGACCTTAAACCCACTAAGTGGGACGGCATGCTGGCTTCGCTGGATTCTAAACGTATCGATGTGGTGATCAACCAGGTCACTATTTCCGATCAGCGTAAGAAAAAATATGACTTCTCTACGCCGTACACCATCTCCGGGATTCAGGCGCTGGTGAAGAAAGGTAACGAAGGCGTGATCAAAACCGCTGCCGACCTGAAAGGTAAGAAAGTTGGCGTTGGCCTGGGCACCAACTATGAAGAGTGGCTGCGCCAGAACGTACAGGGCGTCGACATTCGTACTTATGATGATGACCCGACGAAATATCAGGATCTGCGCGTAGGCCGTATCGACGCTATCCTGGTTGACCGCCTGGCGGCGCTGGATCTGGTGAAGAAAACCGGCAATACCCTGGCTGTAACCGGGGAAGCTTTCTCCCGCCAGGAGTCCGGCGTTGCGCTGCGTAAAGGTAATGAAGACCTGCTGAAAGCGGTTGATGGCGCCATTGCGGATATGCAAAAAGACGGCACCCTGAAGGCGCTGTCGGAAAAATGGTTTGGCGCTGACGTGACGAAGTAACGACCGGCGATGAAAAAAGGCGCTCTTGATAGCGCCTTTTTTTATTTCGTGCGCCATAGCGTGCATAATCAAGGATAACTCAGTCAGGAGGTATTATGTCACTGCAAAATTTAACCCTTTTCCCGCGTCTGGAACTGATTGGCGCGCCGACGCCGCTTGAATATCTGCCGCGCTTGTCCGATTACCTTGGCCGCGAAATCTTTATCAAGCGTGATGATGTGACCCCGCTTGCGATGGGCGGCAACAAACTGCGTAAGCTTGAGTTCCTGGCGGCTGATGCGCTGCGGGAGGGGGCGGATACGCTGATTACCGCAGGGGCCATCCAGTCCAACCACGTGCGCCAGACGGCGGCCGTGGCGGCAAAACTGGGCCTGCACTGCGTGGCGCTGCTGGAAAACCCAATCGGCACCCGGGCCGAGAACTACCTGACTAACGGTAACCGTCTGCTGCTTGACCTGTTTAATACTCAGGTCGAAATGTGCGACGCGTTGACCGATCCGAATGCGCAGCTGGAAGAGCTGGCGACCCGTATCGAGGCTCAGGGCTACCGTCCGTACACGATCCCGGTTGGCGGTTCGAACGCGCTGGGCGCGCTGGGCTACGTGGAGAGCGCGCTGGAAATTGCCCAGCAGTGCGAAGGAGCGGTTGAGCTCTCCTCCGTGGTCGTCGCGTCCGGCAGCGCCGGTACGCATGCGGGCCTCGCCGTGGGGCTTGAGCAACTGATGCCCAATGCCGAGCTTATCGGCGTGACCGTGTCGCGCAAGGTGGCCGACCAGCTGCCGAAAGTGGCTGCGCTGCAGCAGGCGGTGGCCAATAGCCTGGAGCTGGAGGCAAAGGCTGGGATTCAGCTCTGGGATGACTACTTTGCGCCGGGTTACGGGACGCCGAACGACGAAGGGATGGCCGCTGTGAAGCTACTGGCGCAGCTGGAAGGTATCCTGCTGGATCCGGTTTATACCGGGAAGGCGATGGCTGGACTGATTGATGGCATCAGCCAGAAACGCTTTAAGGATGAAGGCCCAATACTGTTTGTTCACACCGGCGGCGCCCCCGCGCTGTTCGCCTATCATCCTCATATCTAATGCAGAACACATAGAATGCAAGAGAGTATCCAACTGGTGATCGATTCTGCGCCTTTTCTGCTGAAAGGCGCGGTATTTACCCTACAGCTCAGCATCGGCGGCATGTTTTTTGGCCTGGTGCTGGGGTTTATTCTGGCGCTGATGCGTATGTCGCCCGTCTGGCCGATTAAGTGGCTGGCGCGGATGTACATTTCCATCTTTCGCGGAACGCCGCTGATAGCGCAGCTGTTCATGATCTATTACGGCTTGCCGCAGTTTGGCATTGAGCTGGATCCTATTCCCGCGGCGATGATCGGCCTGTCGCTCAATACGGCGGCCTACGCGGCGGAAACGCTGCGCGCAGCGATTGCCTCGATTGATAAAGGGCAATGGGAGGCGGCAGCGAGTATCGGGATGACGCGCTGGCAGGCGATGCGCCGCGCTATTCTTCCCCAGGCGGCGCGCGTGGCGCTACCGCCGCTGTCCAACAGTTTTATCAGCCTGGTGAAAGATACGTCGCTGGCGGCGACGATCCAGGTGCCGGAACTGTTCCGCCAGGCCCAGTTGATCACTTCCCGGACGCTGGAGGTTTTCACCATGTACCTGGCCGCTTCGCTTATCTACTGGGTAATGGCAACGGTGCTTTCTACGCTGCAGAACTATTTTGAAAATCAGCTGAACCGCCAGGAGCGAGATCCAAAATGAGTGCGATTGAAGTCAAAAACCTGGTGAAAAAATTCCATGGCCAAACGGTGCTCCACGGTATCGACCTTGAGGTTCAACAGGGTGAAGTGGTGGCGATCATCGGTCCCAGCGGGTCGGGGAAAACGACGCTGCTGCGCAGCATTAATCTCCTGGAGCAGCCGGAAAGCGGCACGATTCGCGTTGGCGACGTGACGATCGATGCCGCGCGCAGCATTAACCAGCAAAAAGCGGCGATTCGTCGTCTGCGTCAGCATGTGGGCTTTGTGTTTCAGAATTTTAATCTGTTCCCCCATCGTACAGTGTTGGAAAACATTATCGAAGGGCCAGTCATCGTCAAAGGGGAGGATAAAAATGAATCCATCGCCCGGGCGCGTGAACTGCTCACGAAAGTTGGGCTTACCGGTAAAGAGAATAGCTACCCGCGCCGTTTGTCCGGCGGACAGCAGCAGCGCGTGGCGATAGCTCGCGCGCTGGCGATGCGTCCCGATGTCATTCTATTTGATGAGCCAACGTCGGCGTTAGATCCGGAGCTGGTCGGTGAGGTCCTCAATACCATTCGCCAACTGGCTCAGGAGAGGCGCACGATGGTTATCGTGACCCATGAAATGAGCTTTGCCCGTGACGTTGCGGACCGTGCTATTTTTATGGATCAGGGGCGCATCGTTGAACAGGGAGAAGCGAAATCCCTGTTTGCTAACCCTCAGCAGGCGCGTACCCGGCAGTTCCTCGAAAAATTCCTGATGCAATAATTTCTTTGCGCTGGCCGCATTCGCTCAGGCGGATGCGGCAGGCCGCGAAGAATTTCCGCTTTATCAGCAAAAAAGCCTCCCCAGATATTGGCGCTCATCAACGGCGATACATCTGTCAAGGTTTTGTGCCACGTCAATTGGCATAATTTTTTAACGCGTCTGGCGCTTTTGCCAACCGCAGTCTAATAAATGCGGTGGCTACCATTTTTTATACATATAAGCAGGATTTATGTGTTAGTTTTATGTATTTATAATAATGATTATCACTCAGGAGTTATTTGGTCAGTTATGAGGGACAATGATTTTTTCAGCTGGCGGCGGGAAATGCTGCAACAATTTCAGTCAGTTTCTGCAGGCGAGGGGGTTTTTCATCTTCTCCAGCAGCAGGCAAAAGGGCTGGAATATGACTACTTCGCACTCTGCGTACGGCATCCCGTGCCTTTTACTCGCCCCAGGGTGACGCTGCAATCAACCTATCCGCAGGCCTGGATGGCGCATTATCAAGCCGAGAATTATTTTGCGATCGACCCGGTACTGCGTAAGGAGAATTTTCTTCGTGGGCATTTGCCCTGGAACGATAAGCTATTCAATGATACGCCTGAATTATGGAACGGCGCGCGCGACCACGGATTACGCAAGGGCGTGACGCAGTGTCTGACGCTGCCTAACCATGCTCAGGGATTCCTGTCGGTTTCAGGCGCAAGCCATAGCCAGGGCCCTTTTGCGGAAGACGAACTGGAGATGCGCTTAAGAACCCTAACCGAATTGAGCCTGCTGACGCTATTGCGCCTGGAGGACGAGATGGTTATGCCGCCGGAAATGAAATTTAGTCGACGTGAACTGGAAATTTTGAAATGGACAGCAGAAGGGAAAACCTCGGCTGAGGTCGCAATGATTCTGTCTATCTCTGAAAATACCGTCAATTTCCACCAGAAGAATATGCAGCGAAAATTCAATGCGCCAAACAAAACCCAAATTGCCTGCTACGCCGTAGCGACGGGCTTAATTTGATTTAATTGGTTGTTCTGCGTGCCAGACGTAAGACCGGCTGTTAGTAATACCTTCAGCCGGTAAATGATTACTGACGATATGCCTGTTTAATTTGCTTAACGGTGCTGGAGAATACGGCAGCCTGAGCCTCATCTTCCATCTGCGCGATTTGCTTTTCCATTTTAATAATCACGCGGCCTGCATCAGCCTGACCCATGGCCTGCAGCATCAGCGTTATCATTGCTTTCAGGCACGAAACTTCCTGTGCCAGTTCTTGATTATTTTCCGCAGTGGAAAAATCTGGTGTGCTCATCGATATCCTCGGTTGCTTTCTGCGCAAATGCGCATGACTAAAAGTGAAGGCGGCGCAGTATACCACAAGCAAAGGAAAAAAAAGGAGTGCTGGATTTCCGTTCTCTCATCCGAATGGTGAATGATTTAATTCACTGAATAATACGTATTCATGAGGTCTAAGCGGGCTAATTTTTTCGTGGCGCTGTTTTCGTGTTAATAATTGTTACATATTCAGGCGCTTATTTATCACCTACGCAATGTGTTGTGTTTTTACGTAATCTGTATGATGAATGTTAAAAAATAACTATTGCACAACTCTATGTTATGTATGGCTTTCCAGCAGGTGTGCAGACAAATTTCCATCGCGGCGGAAGAAATCTTTCCAACAACATTTTTTGGCTTTTAAAATTAGGTTAAAACCCGGTAATATGTGGGAGATAAGCTATCAGTAGCGTTATCCCTAATTCTGGAGAATATTCCTTTGATCAACGTCCTTCTTGTTGATGACCACGAACTGGTGCGCGCAGGGATACGACGCATTCTGGAAGATATAAAAGGGATTAAAGTTGCCGGCGAGGCCTGCTGCGGTGAAGATGCCGTGAAATGGTGCCGCGCGAATCCCGTAGATGTTGTCCTGATGGATATGAACATGCCGGGTATCGGGGGCCTTGAGGCCACGCGAAAAATTGCCCGTTCCGTTGCCGATGCTAAAGTCATTATGCTTACCGTCCATACGGAAAATCCGCTGCCGGCAAAAGTGATGCAGGCTGGCGCCGCAGGTTACCTTAGTAAAGGCGCCGCGCCGCAAGAGGTCGTGAATGCGATTCGCTGCGTGGCGTCAGGCCAGCGTTACATCGCCTCTGATATCGCCCAGCAGATGGCGCTTAGCCAGATCGAACCAGAAAAGGCGGAGTCGCCGTTTGCCAGTTTGTCTGAGCGAGAATTGCAGATTATGCTAATGATTACCAAAGGTCAGAAGGTCAATGAGATCTCAGAGCAGCTGAATCTGAGTCCGAAGACCGTGAATAGCTATCGTTACCGCATGTTCAGTAAATTGAATATTCATGGTGATGTGGAGCTGACGCACCTGGCAATTCGCCATGGCCTGTGCAATGCGGAGTCGTTAGCAAGTCAGTGAGTGATGTTTTTGACGCAAAAGCTTTCCTGAAAACAGTGACCAGCCAGCCGGGCGTCTATCGGATGTATGATGCTGGCGGTACTGTCATCTATGTAGGCAAAGCAAAAGATCTGAAAAAGCGGCTTAGCAGCTATTTCCGTAGCAACCTGGCTTCGCGTAAAACCGAAGCGCTGGTGGCGCTTATCGCCCAGATAGACGTCACGGTGACCCACACCGAAACGGAAGCGCTGCTGCTTGAGCACAACTACATCAAGCTATACCAGCCGCGTTACAACGTGCTGCTGCGCGATGATAAATCCTATCCCTTTATTTTCCTTAGCGGTGATACGCATCCTCGCCTGGCGACGCATCGCGGGGCGAAGCACGCTAAAGGTGAATATTTTGGCCCGTTCCCTAACGGTTACGCGGTTCGCGAAACCTTAGCGCTGCTGCAAAAAATCTTCCCCATCCGCCAATGTGAGAATAGCGTTTATCGCAACCGCTCGCGGCCGTGCCTGCAGTATCAAATTGGCCGCTGTCTGGGGCCGTGCGTCGCGGGACTGGTGAGCGAGGAAGAGTATGCCCAGCAGGTCGACTACGTACGCCTGTTCCTTGCAGGTAAAGACGATCAGGTGCTGACCCAACTGATTGCCCGCATGGAAAAAGCCAGCCAGGCGCTGGAGTTTGAAGAGGCGGCGCGGATCCGCGACCAGATTCAGGCCGTACGCCGGGTTACGGAGAAGCAGTTCGTCTCCAATACCGGGGACGATCTGGACGTTATCGGCGTGGCGTTTGATGCCGGAATGGCGTGCGTCCACGTGCTTTTCATACGCCAGGGGAAAGTTCTTGGTAGCCGCAGCTATTTCCCCAAAGTGCCCAATGGCACCGAGCTGGGTGAAGTGGTGGAAACGTTTGTCGGGCAGTTCTATTTACAGGGCAGCCAGATGCGTACGCTGCCGGGCGAGATCCTGCTGGATTTCAACCTCGGCGACAAAACCCTGCTGGCGGATTCACTCTCTGAACTGGCCGGGCGCCGGGTTAACGTACAGACTAAACCCCGCGGCGATCGCGCGCGCTACCTGAAGCTGGCGCGGACTAACGCCGCGACGGCGCTGACCACCAAAATTTCCCAGCATTCGACGATTACCCAACGCCTGCGGGCGCTGGCGACATTGCTCAAGCTTCCCGCCGTCAACCGGATGGAATGCTTTGATATCAGCCATACGATGGGTGAACAGACGGTTGCGTCGTGCGTGGTTTTTGATAGCAACGGGCCGCTGCGAGCGGAGTATCGCCGCTACAATATCACCGGCATCACGCCGGGAGATGATTATGCGGCGATGAACCAGGTTCTGCGTCGTCGTTACGGCAAGGCAATAGAAGAGAATAAAATCCCCGATGTCATACTGATCGACGGCGGTAAAGGCCAGCTTGGGCAGGCGAAAGCGGTTTTTGCCGAGCTGGATGTGCCGTGGGATAAAAATCATCCTCTGCTATTGGGCGTGGCAAAAGGCAGCGATCGTAAAGCGGGGCTGGAGACGTTATTCTTCGAACCGGAAGGCGAGGGCTTTAGCCTGCCGCCGGATTCCCCCGCGCTGCATGTGATTCAGCATATTCGCGACGAGTCGCACGATCACGCCATTACCGGCCACCGTAAAAAACGGGCAAAAGTAAAAAGCACCAGCACGCTGGAAACCATTGAAGGGGTCGGACCAAAACGCCGACAGATGCTGCTGAAATATATGGGCGGTCTGCAGGGGTTGCAGAAAGCCAGCGTGGAAGAAATTGCTAAAGTACCGGGTATATCTCACGGTCTGGCAGAAAAGATCTTCTACTCGTTGAAACATTAGGGGCTCTGTAGCAACATAGGGCTAATTTTTACTTACAACAGATAGTTACCCGTTACTATGCAATTTAATATCCCTACATTGCTTACCCTGTTTCGCGTCATTCTTATTCCTTTCTTTGTACTGGCGTTTTACCTGCCGTTTACCTGGGCGCCTTTTGCCTGCGCGCTAATTTTCTTTGTTGCCGCCGTGACCGACTGGTTTGATGGTTACCTGGCGCGTCGTTGGAATCAGAGCACCCGTTTCGGCGCCTTTCTCGATCCGGTTGCCGATAAAGTTATGGTTGCCATTGCCATGGTGCTGGTTGCCGAGCATTATCATACCTGGTGGGTGACGTTACCGGCCGCCACGATGATCGCGCGTGAAATTATTATCTCCGCACTGCGCGAGTGGATGGCTGAACTGGGCAAGCGCAGCAGCGTCGCGGTATCCTGGATAGGCAAAGTGAAAACCACGGCGCAAATGGCGGCGCTGGTGTGGATGCTGTGGCGGCCAAATATCTGGGTTGAATGGGCGGGGATTGGTCTGTTTCTCGTCGCGGCTGTGCTGACGCTATGGTCTATGCTGCAATATTTGAACGCGGCGCGCGGCGATTTGCTTGATCAGTGATCGTTTCGACGCAATTTTCAGCAAACAACACAAGGTTTTAAAAAATATCGTTGACTCATTGCGCCAGGTAAGTAGAATGCATCGCATCGAACGGCAGCACAGTCTGGCAGACGATAACAAAATCAAGTAATTAGCAAATTAGCTTGATGATGCGGGAATAGCTCAGTTGGTAGAGCACGACCTTGCCAAGGTCGGGGTCGCGAGTTCGAGTCTCGTTTCCCGCTCCAGTTTAGAACATCGGCAGCTGCGGGTGTTAAAGCATTAAGGCGCGTTAGCAAAGCGGTTATGTAGCGGATTGCAAATCCGTCTAGTCCGGTTCGACTCCGGAACGCGCCTCCAATTTCTATCCCGAGCCCGGATGGTGGAATCGGTAGACACAAGGGATTTAAAATCCCTCGGCGTTCGCGCTGTGCGGGTTCAAGTCCCGCTCCGGGTACCATTGGGATAAAGCAGAATAATCAAAGCAATAAGCAGTGTCGTGAAACCACCTACGGGTGGTTTTTTTGTTTTTCTACAACGTCTCTTTTGCCCCTCAACGTCACCTCACTCTATTTTGTCATAGGACAAAACAAGCTTCTGTTGCTACTATCTGCCAGCACTCGATCATTATCTCAATAAGTGGGGATGAAATGTTTACTGGCCTCTGCGCTTTTCCTCTGACTCCGTTCAATCATCACGGCGTTGATGAAACCGCTTTTGCTCGCATTGTTACTCGTCTCGTTGACGCAGCTGTCAATTCTCTCGGCGTGCTCGGCTCCACGGGAAGTTACGCATACCTCAGCCGTGAGCAGAGAATGCAGGTTGTCCGACAGGCAAAATCGCATGCCGGCTCGGTGCCGATGATGGTGGGGATCGGGGCGGTGGGAACCGATCAGGTTCTTCGTCTGGCAGACGATGCCCAGCGGGCGGGTGCGAACGCGCTACTCCTGCCGGTGATGGCTTATCAGCCCCTGTCAGATGAGGAAATTTTGACTTTTTACCAGACCGTTTGTCGCCATGTCTCTGTACCCGTTTGCGTTTACGACAATCCGGTTACTACCCATATTTCTCTGTCCGATGAGCTCAAAAGCGCGTTAGCCGCGCTGCCGGGTATTGCCTCAATGAAAATACCCGGACCCGCCAGCCATGAAGTCGCGCAACGCGTGCAGAGCCTGCGGCGACAGCTCCCGGCCGGGGTGTCTATTGGGATTAGCGGAGACGCCAGCGCGGCCGATGGGCTGAACGCCGGCTGTGCGGTATGGTATTCCGTGTGCGGCGGACTTTTCCCGAACGTTGCCCAAGAGATAGTGGCTGCCGCGAGGCGGGGCGAGGCCCAGCGGGCGACGGCGATAAGCGCCAGGCTGGAGCCGCTGTGGATGCTGTTCCGCAAGTATGGCGGAAGCCTGCGGGTCACTGCCGCCGCGGCGACGATCCTCGGTATGTGCGCTGAGGATTGCTTACCGCGCCCGCTGTTACCGCTCTCGCCGGAGGCCTTTAGCGAGATTGCTGAGACGCTGCGCCGTCTGAACCTTGAGTAGCCGGGTGGTTTTCTCTCGCTATTTCCGCTACTGTAAGCGCCATTTTTTACGACGATGAGCCTGTTTATGAAAACTGGACCCCTGAACGAAAGCGAAGTTGAATGGCTGGATGATATCCTGTCGAAATACGCGGTAGAAGGCACCATCATGGACGTTGCCGAGCTTGATGGGCTGCTGACGGCCATTCTCTCCGGGCCGACGGAGATTGAGCCCGCGCAGTGGCTGATTGCTATCTGGGGAGGAGCGGATAACGTGCCGCGCTGGGCCAACGATCGCGAACGGGATCGTTTTGTGAACCTGACGCTGCAGCAAATGAGCGATATTGCCGAGCGTTTAAGCGATTATCCCGATCAGTTTGAGCCGATGTTTGGCAGCCGGGAAGAGGAAGGGCAGGAACTCACGATTGTCGAAGAGTGGTGTTTCGGCTATATGCGCGGAGTGGGATTGAGCGACTGGTCCGCGCTGCCGTCTGAGCTGCAGGCGGAGCTGGACGCCATCGCCCTGCACGGTACCGAGGAGCGATTCGAGGCGCTCGATGAATTATCCGCCGAAGCGTTTATCGCCAGCGTTGAGCGAATTCGTCCTGCGGCCCTCGCGCTATACAACTACTGGACTGAGCACGCGCAACCGGCGGAAGTTCAGCAGCCCATCAGAAATGAGGCGAAGATTGGGCGCAACGATCCCTGCCCGTGCGGCAGCGGTAAGAAATACAAGCAGTGCTGTTTAGTGAAATAAAAGAAGGGGGCCAAATCGGCCCCCTCTTTTTTACCCCACCGCGGGCAGCAGGCCTGCGACAATCGCAAACTGGATCGCGACAATGCCGATTCCGCATAGCAGAACAAGCCATAGCGCGGGAGAACCGCCCGCCACCCGCCATGCCGCGTCGGGATGCTGCTGACGGCTCTTCATGACCAGCAGCGAAGGCAGCATGAGCGCGAGCACGGCCAGCGCGACGCCCGCGTAGCCTAACGCCATCACGAAGCCGCGTGGATAAAATAGCGCGAAGGCCAGCGGAGGCAAAAAGGTAATCAGACCGCTCTGTAACCGTCCTGCGGCGCTGTTCTGGCGTTGAAACAGATCGGCCAGATAGTCGAACAACCCAAGCGCCACGCCGAGGAACGATGTCGCCAGCGCCAGATCGGCAAACAAGTGTACCGCCAGCTCAACATGCGCCGAGGCAACCACTTCACGGATCGCTTCCAGCAGGCCATTAAGCCCGGCATTTTTTGCCAGCAGCGCGGTAAATACCGGGGAGTCAATACTGCCAAGCGTCGCCAGCTGCCAGAAAATATAGGCGACCAGGGGAATAAAGCTCCCGATGACAAATACCCGGCGCAGCTTGCGAATATCTCCGCCCAGATAACTCACAATACTGGGTATGCTGCCGTGAAAACCAAAGGAAGTAAAAATCACCGGAATGGCCGACAGCGCCAGTCCCTGCTGTAGCGGCAGAGTCAGCAGATTTATCTGGTGAATATGCGGCAGCAGAAGAGCCAGCATAATGGCGAGAAAGATAATTTTGGCGCTGAATAAAAAGCGGTTGAAAAGATCGACCAGCGAGGTCCCGATGCACACTACCGTTCCACCGATCCCGGTAAAAATCAGGACACCTGCCGCGGGAGGCAGGCGCCAGTCCAGCCACTGATTGAGGCTGGAAGCCAGCAGCTCGCCGGCGCCGCTGATATAGGCGGCGGTGAGCGCGTACAGCAGAAACAGCATGCAAAAACCGGTAGCCCACTGCCCGTAACGGCCCAGATAGCGAGCCGCCAGCGAACCCAGCCCCATATCCGCCGGCACGTGTTGATACACTTCCAGCAGCAGTAAGGCGGTGTAACACATCAGCGCCCACAGCGTTATCAGCAAACCTAAGGTGACGCCGAAACCGACGCCCGCCGACGCCAGCGGCATCGCTAACATCCCGGCGCCGATGGTGGTGCCGGCAACGATTAAAATACTACCCAGAGTGCGGTTCTTCACGCTTTTCTCTATCCATCACGGATTACACAATTAATTATGCCGCGCAGAGTATGTGAAATCAGTGAGTTCGTCAAATGAGGGTTACAGATAGCGTAATGAAAAATTTACACCACAAAGGGTTGCGCTAAAGCTGCGCTGGCGCAATAACCTGCCGCTGCGGCTGGTTTACTCTTCGGGGTTTACGGGAGGGGTTATGCCATCAATTCATGGTCACGAAGTGCTGCAAATGATGATTTCATCAGACGAGTCTTACACTGTTGCTACGCTGGAAGCGGCGATTATCGCCCGTTTCGGGAAAGAGGCTCGATTCCATACCTGCTCGGCGGAAAATCTGAGCGCGGCGGAGCTGGTGGCGTTTTTGCAGAAAAAAGGCAAGTTTATTGCCGCTGATGAAGGGTTTAATACGCACGAAAGTAAAATTTGCCGCCATTAATTTGGCAGCGAGCGCTGAGCCTCGCTGCCGTCTTTATTAATTTTGCGTATCGAGCGTTGCCAGCTCTTTATCAATAAAATACAGGCCTTCGCCGCTTTTGCCGGCGAGGGACAGTTTATCAATAACGGATTTAAACAGTTTCTCTTCTTCGTGCTGTTCAGCAACGTACCACTGCAGGAAATTAAATGTTGGATAATCCTGGCTGGTCATCGCCGCATGGGCCAGTTCGTTAATTTTCTGCGTAATCAACTGTTCATGTTCATAGGTCGCGCGAAACAGCTCATCCAGAGAGGTATATTCGGCAACCGGCGAAGCGATAGCGGTGATGCTGGGCAGGCTACCGGTATCGGTCAGATAGTCGAACAGGCGCTGCATATGGGTCATCTCTTCCTGCGCGTGGCGGCGCAGAAACGCGGCGGCGCCTTCAAAACTGTGATAGCTGCACCAGGCGCTCATTTGCTGATAAAGCAGAGAAGAATAAAGTTCGAGGTTCATCTGCGCATTCAGCTTTTCGATCATTTCATTTTTTAGCATCAGGCCGCTCCGGGAAAATAGAATTAAGGATTATTGTGCGCTCACTATAATTTGTTATTAATTTATTTGCAAAAAGTAAATTAATAAAATCATTTATTAATAATGCAAATGGGAATAACACGCATTGGCGATTTAAAAATAATGAGAATGGTTTTAATTTAATATTTTAAGCCATTAATCGGCAGATCAATTTTAGCGGCGAGAATTGACCTGCCAGGCAACCGTAACTGGATGAGCCTGAGATGGGCGCGGGGGACGACGCCTTACCGGCAGGGGACGGAAGTCAAAAGTGTGAGGCGAGATGCAATTTATAAAACAACTTTTCATAAAATTTGAAAGTATGTTCGTAAGGTAGTATTGTTCTTAGCAACGCTAACGAACTATCGCGGGAGTGCCCGCACAGCATTCAGGAGAGTAAAGCATGAAAATCGCACTGATGATGGAAAACAGCCAGGCGAACAAAAACGCCATCATCCTCAATGAGTTAAACGCCGTTGCTGACGAGAAAGGTTTCCCGGTTTATAACGTCGGGATGAGCGATGAAAACGACCATCACCTGACCTATATCCATCTGGGGATCATGGCCAGCATCCTGCTGAATTCGAAAGCGGTCGATTTTGTCGTGACCGGCTGCGGCACGGGCCAGGGCGCGCTGATGTCGCTGAATATTCACCCGGGCGTGGTTTGCGGCTACTGCATCGATCCTGCGGATGCCTTCCTGTTTGCGCAGATCAACAACGGTAACGCGCTTTCTCTGCCGTTTGCGAAAGGGTTTGGCTGGGGCGCGGAGCTGAACGTCCGCTTTATCTTTGAAAAAGCCTTCACCGGTCGCAACGGCGAAGGTTATCCGCCGGAGCGTAAAGAGCCTCAGGTACGTAATGCCGGGATCCTGAACACGGTGAAAGCTGCGGTTGTTAAGGAGAACTACCTGGATACGCTGCGCGCCATCGATCCGGAGCTGGTAAAAACCGCCGTTTCTGGCCCTCGTTTCCAGCAGTGTTTCTTTGAGAATTGCCAGAATAAAGAGATCGAAGCGTTCGTTCGCCAGATCGTCGGTTAATATCCGATCAGTATGAATTTTCCAGGCCAGCGCTGCTGGCCTTTTCTTTATCTACTTGTTTTGTTCGATACGCTGCTACCCGCTTCTCTGCTCAAATGCAGGCTATCAATCATTCCTACCAGGCAAATCAACGCAATAAAAATAAACGACAGGCGGAAGCTGATGCCCGGCAGGTGAGAAAGCGTAAACCAGTCGCTGAACGCTTCCCCAAGACGAATACCAATCGCGCCGAGCGTGATCCCAAGCCCAACGGCCAGCTGTGAAGCGGTACTGAACAGGGTATTGGCATAGCTCATTTGCGTGGCAGGTACATCGGCAAACGCGAGCGTGCTGATGCCGGTAAATTGGATAGAACGGAAAACGCCGCCAAGATACAGAATCACCAGGATCAGCCAAACTGGCGTTTGCGGGGTTAAAAAAGCGCAGGCCAACAGCGAGAAAACGTTTAATGCGCCGTTAATCAGCAGCAGGCGGCGAAAGCCCAACCAGCGGATCAGCGGCGTTGTGAGGGGCTTGATGGTTAAGTTGCCGACAAACACGGCCAGCACCAGCAGCCCCGAGTGGAAGGGGTCCATACCAAATCCGACCTGGAACAGCAGCGGCAGCAGAAACGGCACGGCGCTAATCGAGGCGCGGAACAGGGAACCGCCGTACATGGTGACCCTGAAGGTGGGGATCTGTAGCGCATCAAGGCGCACCATCGGCCACGCGGTTCGACGGAAATGCCGCAGCGAGAAGAGCATACAGCCAAGGCCTAACGCCAGCAGCGCCAGGGTGTGCCAACCCAGAGGCTGGCGCTCGCCGAGAAGCTCCATGGCGGCAACCAGGCTAATCATCGCCACCGAGGTGGCAAGAAAGCCGGGCAGATCGAAAGGACGGCGCTCATCTTCGCGAATATTGGGAATGATGCGCAGCGACAGGGCGATAGCGATAAGCCCGAGCGGAACGTTAATAAAGAATATCCAGTGCCAGCTGGCGTAGCGGGTAATAAATCCGCCCAGCGGCGGGCCAATAATTGGCGCGACCAGCGCCGGCCAGGTCAGGGTAGCAATCGCCTTAATCAGCTGATGTTTCGGTGTGGTTCGCAGCACCGCCAGCCGGCCAACGGGTACCATCAGCGCGCCGCCTATCCCCTGAAGAATGCGCATCGCGACGAACACATCAACATGGGTCGACAGCCCGCAAAACACCGAAGCCAGGGTAAAAATCGCCAGCGCCAGAGTAAAGATTTTCCGGGCGCCGAAACGATCGGCGATCCAGCCGCTGGCCGGTATCAGGACCGCAAGGGTAATAAGATAGGCGCTAATCCCGATATTGAGATCGACCGCCGTCACGCCAAAATCTTTCGCCATGTCGGGCAGGGCGGTGGCAATCACCGTGCCGTCGAGAAACTCCATAAAAAAGGCGCCAGCCACCAGCAGCGCAGGCCCTGAAAAAGAACGGTCATCCCTGGAAGAGGTGTTTGTACTCATTATTGTGTCGCTGCCATAGCAAAGAGAGCGCAGAGTTGTCCGCAGCGTTCAGTGCTTAACGCTTCGGTTCCGCTCACTGTTGTTTAACAATTAAATTATTTTTTTAAAAAATAGGTGATTTTGCGCACGTTTTGATTGATTTTTGTGATGTAAGTCATATTATAGCCGTAAAGACATTAACACCTGCATAACAAAAAATGGAGTCAACCATGAAACTGCGCAAAATCCTGAAGAGCATGTTCGAAAACTACTGCAAAACCTTCAAAGACGTACCGCCTGGCGGTATGTTCTGATAAAAAACCTGCTGCGGCAGGTTTTTTTATATTCCACGATTTAGGTTACTATTACGCTCCTGAAAAAAGGAGTGAAACATGTCTCAACATCTTACCGAACACGACGAACTGGTTTCTGACGTGGTTGCCTGCCAGTTAGTCATCAAACAGATCCTCGATGTCATTGATATTATCGCCCCTGTCGAGGTACGCGAAAAAATGACCACCCAGCTGAAAGCTATCGATTTCGCCAGCCACCCGGCGTCGGCTGACCCGGTGACCCTGCGGGCGGTACAAAAGGCCATCGCGCTGATTGAACTGAAATTCACCCCGCAGGAAGAAGCGCACTAGCTGCGTTAGCCCCGTCATCATTGCGATCGCGGGGCGTTTTAACCGATTAGTGGGATACGGCGGTTTGAATGGCGCCTTTCTGGGTATCTTTAAACAGCTTGCTGTTGCCCCAGCACTCTTCGTAGCGGTGGCCGACTAAATCTTCCACGATAAGGCGAACCTCCGGCGCGATATCGCCGATCTTACCACCTGCCTTAATGCGCGCGACCTCCTGCAACACCACCAGGTGCGCCTTGCGATCGAGCTTCATCTGCTTACTGAACACAATGGCTGCCAGAGCCAGCAGAATCACCCCCGCGCAGAACACAACCGCAATCGCGGTGACCGCGCTTTCAGGCTGCGTATGCGCCTTCGACTGGAATCCGTAGAAGCTGAGGATCGCCCCCATGGAAAAGACGATGATAGAGCGCAAAATTTTACCGGAGAAGGTCATTGCTCCCGCATAGATCCCTTCGCGGCGACGGCCGGTATAGATTTCATCGACATCCGCCAAAAAGGTGTAAACGGTCCACGGAATGTAGTACACGCCGCCGGTGCCCAGGCCGAACAGTACGGTAATGCCAAACATAAGAATGGTTGCCAGGTGTGCTGGCAGATGGAAGAACCACAGCGAGGTGTAGAGCAGTACGGCAAAGATAACCACGCTCAGCGCCAGAATATAAGGTTTACTGAAGCCTTTCTTCACGCACAGGCCGATAAACAGGGCGGTTGATACCAGCTGCAGGATGGAGTTCAGACTGTTGAGGCCGGCTACCATCGCCGGATCGTGCTGCAGCACGAAGATAACGAAGTAAGTGAAGATCGACGCAAACAGCCACTCGGCGCCGAAGCCGCAGAGATACATACCAAGGTGTTTACGGAATACGCGCAGATAAAACGTGGAGCGCATATCTTTCGCCAGCATCAGCAGCGTACTGAGCAGCCCCTTTTTCTTTCCCTTGCTCATTTCCTCTTCTCGCGGACGCTCCCAGCTGCAGTACCACAGGCAGGAGATGGCCACGATGAGAATGACGCCGTAGGTGAGCCCGGTCAGGAAGAACGGGGTCGCGGATTCTTTCCCATAGAGCAGGATAAACTGTCCCGGGATAAAGGCCGCCAGGAAGTTGGCCAGTTTGCCGAAAATCGCTTTGTAACCGGTCAGTTTCGAACGCAGTGAGAAATCGTCTGTCATTTCGGTCGCCAATGTTTCATAGGGGACCATAATCGAGGTATAAATGATTTCAAAGACGACGTAGGTGCACAGGTAGTACCAGAAGCCGAGGCCTTCTACCCACAGCAGCGGGTAGAACATCATCAGCGGAATGCCAATCAATAAAAAGAAGCGGCGACGACCGAAGCGTTTACCAAGCCGCGTTTTGCCAAAGTTATCGGTGAGATAACCCATAAGCGGGTTACTAATCGCGTCAATAATACTGGCGACGGAAAAGATAAAGGAGGCTTCGATCAGCGTCAGCCCGCAGAAGGTTGTATAAAAATAGAGCAGCCATGCGCCGCTGATCGCCAGTGCGCCGCTTCCCAGCAAATTCCCGCCGCCGTAGGCTAACTGATGGCGTAACAAAATCGGTCTTCCCTGCAGCCCCTGTGAGGCTGAAGCCGTATATCTTGCCATTAAAATAAACTCCGTGTTTTAAATTTTTGAAACACTGTTTTTATATTATTAACTCATGGTTTTAAACGTGATCCAGATCACCAATACCCTGCTAATTCCTCCGGCTGAGCGGGAATGAGATCTGGTTAAAACTTTTTAATGCTTTTCAGGAATAAAAAACGGCGCCGAAGCGCCGAAAAAGAGGGTGAGCAGGGGAGGTAGGATAAAGCGAGTGCGGGCGCGAACAGGCGACGTATCCCCGCCAGTATGGGGTTAGCCGCGCTGGTTGCTGACCAGATCGAGCAGGTAACGATCGGTTTGTTGTTCGCTGGTCCCGGCTTTTTCCGCATGGCGTACTTCGTCAAGAATCGTCTCCAGCAGCATGCCATCCCGATCCTGTTGTTCCGCAAGCAGCGTCAGAAAGCGCAGGGTTGGCGCATCGCTTTGCGCCTTCGCCTCTTCCGCCAGGCTGGAGAGTATGCTGCTGCGCTGCTGATAATCCTCAACGGTTTTGCTAAAGAGGTCTTCAAGCGATGTGCATTCAGCGCTATAGGTATCTTGCGCTTTGACCACGGGCCAGGCGCCTGATTTTTTCATAAAATCAAAGACCCGCATCGTCTGCGTTATGCTGGCTTGCGCTCGGTTACGGAGAAAAGTGGCGGTACCGTTCAACCGGTGCTGAGTACACCATTCGCTTAAATGCAGATATAAATTTGAGGTATGGAATTCAAGATTCATCTGGTTATTTAGCTTTTGGACCATTCGTGGAACGACCATAAAAATATCCTTATTCTCTTTGGAGGGGCTGGCGTCATATCCTGACGCATCTATAGCAGGGCTGCGTAGAAATTATGGGGCACAGGAAGATAGCTCTGAATAATAATATTCAGAGCTTCTACGTATGCCTGTGTATTAAATTTCTTATCTCAACGGATATAGAATAGCGCTATATTTCAATTAAGAAAACTCTCAACGTCTAATATTTACATTTGGTTACAGCATCGGTAGATATCTTTATATAATGGTTTTTTGTTAGAGAAAATGCTGAGATTTAGCATCGGATTTAAATTTATCTGGATGATTTTATGTATTTTTATTTCGATCTCTCACTAATTAATAGTAGTGCTAGTGATGTTAGTGAAATTTCGTTTTAAAAATAGTGATTCATCGTTCTTTTTTTTGTGGTAGCCTGCGAGTAAGAAAATCAGCGGGGTCGTTCTGACTCATGTAACAAAGAGCAGATGATGACGTTAATTTAAAAAAATGCTGTGTTTGTAAACACATTATTGCTACCTGGCTATCTGAAGGAGACGGAAATGAAAAAAGTTGCGGTGCTGCTGGCGCCGGGTTTTGAGGAAGGCGAAGCGATTGTGGTTATTGATATTCTTCGTCGCTTGCATCTCAATGTTGAACTGCTCGCCTGCGCCGAGTCGCGCGCGGTAGTGAGCTACCATGATATCCCCATGGTGGCGGACAGCACGCTAACGGAACGCGCTGGCGCGCTATACGACGCGGTGGTTCTGCCTGGCGGTCCGCAGGGAAGCGTGAATCTGGCCGCCAGTCAGGCCGTCGTGGCGTTTATCTCGGCCCACGATGAAGCAGGAAAGCTGATCTGCCCAATCTGTTCGGCAGCCGCGAGAGTCCTTGGCGGCAACGGCCTGCTGAAGGGGCGTCGCTACGTCTGTTCGGGAGAGCTATGGCAAGACGTCTCCGACGGCGAGTACGTTGACCAGGCGGTGGTGGAAGACGGGAATTTGATCAGCGGTAAAGGGTTAGGGCACGTTTTTGATTTTTCGTTCACCGTCGCCGCCCGTTTATTGGGGGACGAGGCACCTGTTCGCGATCATGCGGAGCACATTTATTGCCAATGGCGATCTCTCCAGGGATAACTCTGCTGATGATATAGAGAATATTGCTACGGCCCGCGCTAATTGTCTGACAATTAGCGCTTTTTTTATGTCTTTTTTCGCTGTTTATATGTACGCAATTACTGTAATTCCGCGATGTGATTGGGCTCTCGTATGGAGAAATAATTTCCGGTTAATACTATTTAAACAACGGCACTCATGATTGAGATTTTCCTAATGCCTTGTTTTTCGTCCGATAAAAAATTTAAGTCTTATTTTTCCCTACATAAAAGCGAATTAAAGCTGGAGTTTACCATGCACAAATTTACTAAAGCGCTGGCGGCGATTGGTCTTGCCGCAGTTATGTCACAATCAGCTATGGCTGAGACGCTGAAGCTGGGTTTTCTGGTGAAACAGCCTGAAGAGCCATGGTTTCAAACAGAGTGGAAATTTGCCGATAAGGCCGGTAAAGATTTAGGTTTCGATGTGATTAAAATCGCTGTTCCCGACGGCGAGAAAACCCTTAACGCGATTGATAGCCTGGCGGCCAGCGGAGCCAAGGGCTTCGTCATTTGCACCCCGGACCCAAAACTCGGGGCGGCTATTGTCGCCAAAGCGCGCGGCTATGATATGAAAGTGATTACCGTCGATGACCAGTTCGTCAACGCCAAAGGCAAACCGATGGACAGCGTACCGCTGGTGATGATGGCGGCCAGCGAAATCGGCGCGCGTCAGGGGCAGGAACTGTATAAAGAGATGCAAAAACGCGGTTGGGATGTAAAAGACACCGCGGTTATGGCTATCACTGCCGATGAGCTGGATACCGCCCGCCGCCGTACCACCGGATCTATCGACGCGCTGAAAGCCGCCGGCTTCCCGGAGCAACAAATCTATCGCGTGCCAACCAAATCTAACGACATCCCCGGCGCGTTTGACGCCGGTAACTCCATGCTGGTTCAACATCCGAATGTTAAGCACTGGCTGATCGTCGGCATGAACGACAATACCGTGCTGGGCGGCGTGCGCGCGACCGAAGGCCAGGGCTTTAAAGCCCCTGACGTTATCGGTATCGGTATTAACGGCGTTGATGCGGTGAACGAGCTTTCTAAAGCCCAGGCCACCGGCTTCTACGGCTCTCTGCTGCCAAGCCCGGATATTCACGGCTATAAAACCAGCGAGATGCTTTACAACTGGGTAACGAAAGACGTTGAGCCGCCGAAATTCACCGCGGTAACCGACGTGGTGCTAATTACCCGCGACAACTTTAAAGAAGAGCTGGCGAAAAAAGGGCTGTAAGGCCGGTTGACCGGGCCTCTCGCAGTGCGCGAGGGGCTCCGTACAGAAAAGCGGAGTCGTTATGCAACAGTCTACCCCTTATCTCTCATTTCACGGCATCACCATGACCTTCCCGGGCGTTAAAGCGCTGTCCGACATTAGCTTTGGCTGCTATGCCGGACAGGTTCACGCCCTGATGGGAGAAAACGGCGCCGGGAAATCCACGCTGCTGAAAATTCTCAGCGGCAACTACATACCGACGGCCGGCAGCCTGCAGATCCGCGGTCAGCAGATGACGTTCAATCACACCACCGAGGCGCTGAACGCCGGGGTGGCGATTATCTATCAGGAGCTGCATCTGATTCCGGAAATGACCGTGGCGGAAAATATCTACCTCGGTCAGCTGCCGCATAAAGGCGGGATTGTGAATCGGTCGCTGCTGAATTATGAAGCAGGCCTGCAGCTTAAACATCTGGGGCTCGATATCGACCCGGAAACGCCGCTCAAATATCTCTCTATCGGCCAGTGGCAAATGGTGGAGATCGCCAAAGCGCTGGCGCGCAACGCCAAAATTATCGCCTTTGATGAGCCGACCAGCTCCCTTTCGGCGCGAGAAATTGAAAACCTGTTTCGGGTGATCCGCGAGCTGCGCCAGGAAGGACGGGTCATTATTTACGTTTCCCACCGTATGGAGGAGATCTTTGCGTTAAGCGACGCCATTACGGTATTCAAAGATGGCCGCTACGTGCGCACCTTTGACAATATGCAGGAGGTTAACCACGACGCGCTGGTCCAGGCGATGGTGGGGCGCGAACTGGGCAATATCTACGGCTGGCAGCCGCGTGAATATGGCAAAGAGCGTTTGCGTCTTGAGCAGGTGAAGGCGCCCGGCGTGCGCCAGCCCGTCAGTCTGTCGGTGCGCAGCGGAGAAATCGTCGGCCTGTTTGGGCTGGTCGGCGCTGGGCGCAGCGAGCTGATGAAAGGCTTATTCGGCGGCAGCAGAATAACCGGCGGTCAGGTTTATATCGACGGCGAGGCCATTGATATTCGTAAGCCAGCCCAGGCGATTCAGGCCGGGATGATGCTCTGCCCGGAAGACCGTAAAGCGGAGGGCATAATTCCGGTCCATTCGGTGCGCGACAACATCAATATCAGCGCTCGCCGCAAGCATATTCTCGCCGGCTGCGTTATCAACAACGCCTGGGAAGCGCAGAACGCCGACCAGCACATTAAATCGCTGAATATCAAAACGCCCGGCGCCGAGCAGCTGATTATGAACCTCTCCGGCGGCAATCAGCAGAAGGCGATCCTTGGCCGCTGGCTGTCGGAAGAGATGAAAGTCATCCTGCTTGATGAGCCAACGCGCGGTATTGACGTGGGCGCTAAGCACGAAATCTACAACGTTATCTATGCATTAGCGGCATCTGGCGTCGCGGTGGTCTTTGCCTCCAGCGATTTACCGGAAGTTCTCGGCGTTGCCGATCGCATCGTGGTTATGCGTGAGGGTGAGATTGCCGGAGAACTGCTGCATGAACATGCGAATGAACAGCAGGCATTGAGCCTTGCGATGCCAAAAGTGAGCCAGGCGGTCGCCTGAGTAAGGAGTCTATGATGTCATCAGTTACTACTTCAGGTACTACCCGGTCGGCTTTTAGCTTCTCCCGCGTCTGGGATCAGTTCGGCATGCTGGTTGTTTTTGCGGTGCTGTTTATTGGCTGCGTCATTTTTGTGCCTAATTTTGCCTCATTTATCAATATGAAAGGCCTGGGGTTGGCTATTTCTATGTCCGGAATGGTGGCCTGCGGGATGCTGTTTTGCCTGGCATCCGGCGACTTTGACCTGTCGGTCGCCTCGGTTATCGCCTGTGCCGGGGTGACCACGGCGGTGGTGATTAACCTGACAGAGAGCATGTGGATTGGCATCGGCGCCGGTCTGCTGCTCGGGGCGCTGAGCGGTCTGGTAAACGGTTTTGTGATTGCCCGCCTGAAGATTAACGCCCTGATCACCACCCTGGCGACCATGCAGATCGTTCGCGGTCTGGCCTATATCATCTCTGACGGTAAGGCGGTAGGGATTGAAGACGAGCGCTTCTTTACTCTCGGATACGCCAACTGGTTTGGTCTGCCAGCGCCTATCTGGCTGACCGTAGCCTGCCTGATTGTCTTCGGCCTGTTGCTCAATAAAACCACCTTCGGCCGTAATACCCTGGCGATTGGCGGCAACGAAGAAGCTGCGCGTCTGGCGGGCGTGCCGGTGGTGCGGACCAAGATCATTATTTTCGTCCTTTCCGGCCTGGTTTCTGCCGCGGCAGGCATTATCCTGGCTTCCCGTATGACCAGCGGTCAGCCGATGACCTCGATTGGCTATGAGCTGATTGTTATCTCGGCCTGCGTGCTGGGGGGCGTATCGCTGAAGGGCGGGATCGGTAAGATCTCCTACGTGGTGGCCGGGATCCTGATCCTGGGGACGGTGGAGAACGCGATGAACCTGCTGAACATCTCGCCGTTCTCGCAGTATGTCGTTCGCGGCGTGATTTTGCTGGCGGCGGTTATCTTTGACCGCTACAAACAGAAAGCGAAGCGCGCCGTTTAATCCAGGTCAACTTTTCAGTTTAATCCTAATCCATTGCCAGCGCTCGTTGCGCTGGCAATGACTATCAAAAATGGCGAGGCTGGTCACACTGTCTATACTTACATGGCTACAATAAATTAACACCCAGCATGTTGCTGGCCATGATAAGGAGGAAACAGGGTGGCTGACCAGATTTATGTACCGCCTGCGTTAACCGGAAACTGCGCTTTTTTCTTTGACCTCGACGGTACCCTTGCCGGTATCAAACCCCATCCCGATCAGGTGGTCATTCCTGCCGATGTTCTGCAGACGCTGCGCCAGCTCGTGCAGCAGCATAACGGCGCGGTGGCATTGATTTCAGGGCGCTCAATGGTTGAGCTGGATGAGCTTACCCGTCCTTACCGGCTGCCGCTTGCCGGTGTCCACGGGGCTGAACGCCGTGACATCAATGGTAAAACGCATATTGTCTCTTTACCTGATTCCCTCCTGAAGGCGCTGTCGGCGGAACTGACCGCGGCGCTGGATGCGTTGCCGGGATGCGAACTGGAAAGTAAGGGGATGGCTTTTGCGCTGCACTACCGTCAGGCGCCGGAGCATCAGCACGCGGTGCTGGCGCTGGCGCAAGCCGTCGTGCAGCGCCATCCCATTCTGGCTTTACAGCCGGGCAAGTGCGTGGTGGAGATCAAACCGCGCGGAGTGAATAAGGGTGAAGCGATAGCCGCTTTTATGCAGGAAGCTCCATTCAGAGGGCGCAAGCCGGTATTTGTCGGTGATGATTTAACCGATGAAGCGGGTTTTAGCGTCGTCAATCAACTGAGTGGCGTATCGGTCAAAGTGGGCGGCGGCGAGACCCAGGCGCGTTGGCGCCTGCCGGATGTCGCCGCTGTTCATCTTTGGATTAGTAACATCGCGAATCATGGGCAACAACCAGATGCGCTAACCGACAGGAGAGATGGCTATGAGTCGCTTAGTCGTAGTATCTAATCGTATTGCCCCGCCGGATGATAAAAAGGCCAGCGCCGGTGGCCTTGCCGTGGGGATTATGGGGGCATTAAAAGCAGCCGGAGGATTGTGGTTCGGCTGGAGTGGGGAAATCGGTGATGACCAGCAGCCGCTAAAAAAAGTGACTCAGGGAAATATAACCTGGGCCTCTTTCAACCTTAGCGAGCAGGATCACGACGAATATTACAACCGCTTTTCCAACGCCGTGCTATGGCCCGCATTCCATTATCGTCTTGATCTGGTCGATTTTCAGCGTGAAGCCTGGGAGGGCTATCAGCGTGTCAACGCGAAGCTGGCCGATAAGCTGCTGCCGCTGATCGAAGCTGACGATATTGTCTGGATCCACGATTACCACCTGCTGCCGTTGGCCAGCGAACTGCGCCAGCGCGGCGTCAATAACCGCATCGGCTTCTTTTTACATATTCCGTTCCCGACGCCGGAAGTCTTTAACGCGCTGCCGCCGCACGCGGAGCTGCTGGAACAGCTTTGCGATTACGATTTACTGGGCTTTCAGACCGAGAGCGACCGACTGGCGTTTCTGGACTGCGTATCGATGCAGACCCGTCTGACGACGCGCGGCGGAAAAAAACATGTGGCCTGGGGCAAACCTTTCCAGACCGAAGTCTACCCAATCGGTATCGATCCGGAAGAGATAGCGCGCAGCGCAAAAGGGCCGCTGCCGCCCAAGCTGGCGCAGCTGAAAAGCGAACTGAAAAGCGTGCAGAATATCTTTTCCGTCGAGCGGCTGGATTATTCGAAGGGGCTGCCGGAGCGTTTTCTCGCCTACGAGGCGCTGCTTGAAAACTATCCGCATCATCACGGTAAGATTCGCTATACCCAGATTGCGCCGACGTCGCGCGGCGATGTTCAGGCCTATCAGGATATTCGTCACCAACTGGAAACCGCAGCCGGACGCATTAACGGCCGGTATGGCCAGCTGGGCTGGACTCCGCTTTACTACCTGAACCAGCACTTTGAACGCAAGCTGCTGATGAAAATCTTCCGCTACTCGGACGTCGGGCTGGTTACGCCGCTGCGCGATGGGATGAATCTGGTGGCGAAAGAGTATGTTGCCGCGCAGGACCCGCAAAATCCGGGCGTGCTGGTGCTGTCGCAGTTTGCCGGCGCGGCGAACGAGCTGCCGACGGCCTTAATCGTCAATCCTTACGATCGCGACGAGGTCGCCGCAGCGCTGGATCAGGCGCTAACCATGCCGCTGGCCGAGCGTATAGCCCGCCATTCGGCCATGCTGGCGGTGATTAAGGATAACGATATCCATCGCTGGCAGGAGCGGTTTATTGCCGATCTAAAGGAGATTGAGCCAGGCAGTGAGGAGAGTCACTTAGCGCGTAAGGTCGCAACTTTCCCCAAACTTGCCTGAGGCAACGACGGTTAGCGCTTCCCCGGCGCTAACCTTTTTCCAGACACACCAGCAGCACGTCAACGCCGCTGCTGCCAACGATATCTTTCGCCGAACAGGTTGCGCGAGAAAACAGGCTCTGGTTATGGTTACCGCAAATCACCAGGTCAACGCGATGCTGCCGACAAAAATCCTTCACGTGATGAGCAATCCCGCCGCTGGCGATGGTCATTTTTTCGATAGGGTAGTCGGCGTGGCGGGCGAGTTCGGCCAGAAAACCGCGCGTCTCTTCCTGCATGACTTCGCGTAAATTTTCCATCATCGGCGCCGCAAACTGGTTGTACAACTCCGGATCGGTTGCCAGCGTGATCAGGCTGACTTTCGCATTAACCGGACGGGCGATTGAGACGGCTTTCTGAATGAGGACCCGGCTTTCCGGGGTTGGCGCCACGGCGACCAATAGATGTGAGTAGGGCATCAAGCCTCCTTGAGATACGCGAAATAACCCTTTCTATTGTCTTTACTCCGATTCCTTAGCTTTCGCAAGGTTTATCCACGGCGAAAAACCAGGCGCAGATTCTCCTCGACGCAAGGTCTTTTTGGCTGTCACCTCGCAACTTTTGGTCCGATCTTTTGTATTAAAAGAAACGCTGTTTTATAAATCAGTGAGGCGCGTTCATCGACTCTTTGTGTTTTTGCCAGTGAACGCTTTTGGCTGGCAAAAATGAAAAGGTAACGCCGTTCCCATGTTCTTAATGTAGCCATGTATCAACCCCTTTTGGCTGAATGGGCCAAAAAGCGGTTCGGAGTTCTCTAAAAAAAGACACAGGATTTACGGCGATGAAAACACGTAAAATCGGTTTGGTTAACTACCTTGCCTATGGATCGGGCGATTTCCTTGGTGCGGGGACAACCGCACTTACAGCAGCATGGCTGCTCTACTTCTACACCACCTTTTGCGGTCTTTCCCCTATCGAAGCGACGCTTATTTTTGCCACCGCCAGGGTGCTGGATGCGGTGATCAGTCCGCTGATGGGCTTCCTGACGGATAACTTTGGCTCGACCTGGCTGGGGAAACGTTTTGGCAGACGCAAGTTCTTCATCCTGCTCGGCATCCCCTGCGTATTTAGCTACTCCATCATGTGGGTAGGGGATATGGGGTTCTGGTACTACCTGCTGACCTATCTGCTGTTTGATATTGTCTACACCATGATTCTGGTGCCGTATGAAACGCTGGTGCCGGAAATGACCGATGATTTTAAACAGAAAACAAAATTCTCCGGCGCGCGTATTTCAATGGCCCAGATGTCAGCGATTCTGGCTTCGTTCCTGCCGGGCGTGCTGCTGACTATCTTCGGCAAAGACAACGCCGTTTCTTTCTTTTACGCCAGCCTGGTGTTCTCGGTACTGTGCGCGATGATGCTGACATTTGTCTGGTTCTTTACCTGGGAACGCCCGCGTGAAGAGTGGAC
This sequence comes from Klebsiella sp. M5al, assembly GCF_002090195.1. NCBI lineage: Bacteria > Pseudomonadati > Pseudomonadota > Gammaproteobacteria > Enterobacterales > Enterobacteriaceae > Klebsiella > Klebsiella sp. M5al. The sequence continues at coordinate 3,786,238 of NZ_CP020657.1, read as the reverse complement.
GGAAGCCGCGCTACGCGCTGAAGAGGAGAAACAAAACCTGACGCTGTCTCAGAGCCTTAACCGCCTGTTTATTGAGTTAAGTTCGACCCTGCGAATTAAAATTTTTCGTCAGCATCTGGGCATGTATCTGGGAGGCTATATCGCCCAGGATGTGTTCAATGCGGTCTTTACCTACTACGTGGTGTTTGTGTTGATGCAGGAAGCCTCGATGGCCTCCAACCTGCTCGGTACCATGGCAATCTTCCAGTTTATCGCGGTTATCGCCATGATCCCGCTGTGCATTCGCTTCGGGCCGGCGCCATCGTACCGCATGGTGGTGGTGCTGTTCGGCCTGAGTTCGCTCTCCTACGCGGTGCTGTACTACGCTGGCCTTAGCGATGTTTATTCGCTGCTGCTGCTGATATCCGCGGTGGCTGGCCTGGGGCGCGGCGGCATCAACTATGTTCCGTGGAACACCTACACCTATATTGCCGACGTGGACGAAGTGATCACCGGCCAGCGCCGCGAAGGCATCTTCGCCGGGATTATGACCCTGACGCGTAAGGCGTCCCAGGCCGGCGCGGTGATGCTGGTGGGGATCATCATGCAGATGTCGGGCTTTGTCTCCGGGCAGAAAACGCAGCCCTATGAAGTGAGCCATACCATTCTGCTGATCCTCAGCGTCGGTACTTTAGTGGTGCTGGCCTGCGGTTTCCTCGTGTCCCTGCGCTTTAAGCTCAATCTGCAAACCCACAGCGTCCTGCGTGCGGAAACGCTGAAAATGCGTGAATCAGGCCGCGCTCAGCCGGAACTGGCAAGCGCCGAGGATCGTGAAGTGGTGGAGATGCTGGCCGGGATGCCGTACGACGCCCTGTGGGGAAACAACAATATTGGTTATCTGAATCGGAATAAACCCGCCGCGCCAGCGCTGAAGCAGCGTTCAGCCATGAATTCGACATATAACAGAGGTTAAGGATATGAAAGTTTGGCCTGTCAAACATAGCCCACTACTGCGCCAGCCGGAGCGTTTTATCGCCCGCAATGAACTGCAGGCGCTGATTCAGAAGGTGACGCGCAATCTGGTCAACATTAAGGACGAAAGCGGGCAATTTTTACTGCGGCTGGACGACGGACGCGTTATTGACACCAAAGGGTGGAACGGCTGGGAGTGGACTCACGGCGTCGGCCTGTACGGTATTTATCAGTACTACCAGCAGACCGGCGATACCGCGATGCGCGACATTATCGATAGCTGGTTTGCCGATCGCTTTGCCGAGGGCGCGACCACCAAAAACGTCAACACCATGGCGCCGTTTCTCACCCTGGCATACCGCTACGAAGAGACGGGTAACTCCGCGTATCTGCCCTGGCTCGATAGCTGGGCGGAGTGGGCGATGAACGAAATGCCGCGCACTGAATCTGGCGGCATGCAGCACATCACCCTGGCGGAAGAGAATCATCAGCAGATGTGGGACGACACGTTGATGATGACGGTTCTGCCGCTGGCGAAAATCGGCAAGCTGCTTAATCGTCCGGAATACGTAGAGGAGGCGGTATATCAGTTTTTGCTGCACGTGCAGAATCTGCTGGACCGCGAGACCGGCCTGTGGTTCCACGGCTGGAACTATGAGGGGCGGCATAATTTCGCCCAAGCCCGCTGGGCGCGCGGCAATAGCTGGCTGACTATCGTTATTCCGGATTTTCTGGAGCTGGTGGATTTACCCGAAAACAGCGCGGTACGGCGTTATCTGGTGCAGGTGCTGAATGCGCAGATTGCGGCGCTTGCCCGCTGCCAGGACGATAGCGGCCTGTGGCATACGCTACTTGACGATCCCGACTCCTATCTGGAAGCGTCGGCGACCGCCGGTTTTGCTTATGGGATCCTCAAAGCGGTGCGCAAGCGCTACGTGAGACAGGCGTATGCGGAGGTGGCGGAAAAAGCGATTCGCGGCATCGTGCAGAATATCTCACCGCAAGGGGAGCTGCTGCAAACGTCGTTCGGTACCGGAATGGGTTCGAATCTTGATTTTTATCGCGACATTCCGCTGACGTCGATGCCGTATGGCCAGGCGATGGCGATCCTGTGCCTGACGGAGTATCTGCGGAAGTATTTCTGAGAAGGGCGGAATTTCCCCGGTGGCGCTTACGCTTACCGGGGCTACAAGGATGTTGCAGATGTGATGAGCGCGGCGCCATCAGGCGTTATAAAACAAACCCGGCTTTCGCCGGGTTTGTTTTTACATCCGTTCTACAGTTTCGATACCCAGGGTATCCAGACCCAGCTTCAGCGTTTTTGCGGTCAGCAGTGCCAGCTTCAGGCGGCTGTTGCGCGTCTCTTCGCTTTCGGCGCTCAGGATCGGGCAGTGCTCGTAGAAGCCGGAGAACAGGCCAGCCAGATCGTACAGATAAGAGCACATGACGTGCGGCGTGCCTTCACGCGCGACGACGGTCAGGGTTTCTTCAAACTGCAGCAGACGGGCCGCCAGCTGGGCTTCACGGTCTTCGGTGATCACCACCGGCGCCGCCGCCAGCGTGCTTTCATCAATATCCGCTTTGCGGAACACGGAGAGCACGCGGGTATAGGCATACTGCATATAAGGCGCGGTATTGCCCTCAAAGGCCAGCATGTTATCCCAGTCAAAGATGTAGTCGGTGGTGCGGTTTTTAGACAAATCGGCGTATTTCACCGCGCCAATTCCGACCGCGTTCGCCAGTTTTTCCAGCTCATCGGCGGGCATATCCGGGTTTTTCTCCGCCACCAGACGGCGGGCGCGTTCCAGCGCTTCGTCCAGCAGGTCGGCGAGCTTCACGGTGCCGCCGGCGCGGGTTTTAAACGGTTTGCCGTCCTTGCCGAGCATCATGCCGAACATGTGGTGCTCCAGCGGGACGGAATCCGGCACGTAGCCGGCTTTACGCACGATGGTCCACGCCTGCATCAGGTGCTGGTGCTGGCGAGAGTCGATGTAGTAAAGCACGCGATCCGCATGCAGGTTTTCGTAACGGTATTTTGCGCAGGCGATATCGGTAGTGGTGTAGAGATAGCCGCCATCCTTCTTCTGGATAATCACGCCCATCGGTTCGCCTTCCTTGTTTTTGTATTCGTCAAGGAACACCACGGTCGCGCCTTCGCTTTCTACCGCCAGACCTTGGGCTTTCAGATCGGCAACGATACCCGGCAGCATCGGGTTATAGAGGCTTTCACCCATCACGTCGTCGCGGGTCAGAGTGACGTTCAGGCGGTTATAGGTAAGCTGGTTTTGCGACATGGTGATATCGACCAGCTTGCGCCACATTTCACGGAAGTACTCGTCGCCGCCCTGCAGCTTAACGACGTAGCTGCGCGCGCGCTCGGCGAAGGCTTCATCTTCGTCGTAGTGTTTTTTCGCTTCGCGATAAAAACCTTCGAGGTCGGCCAGCGCCATCTCGCCGGCGTTTTCCTGCTGCTGCTTTTCCAGGTACGCGATCAGCATGCCAAACTGGGTGCCCCAGTCGCCTACGTGGTTCGCGCGGATCACTTTATGCCCGAGAAACTCCAGCGTACGCACCGCGGCATCGCCAATAATCGTGGAGCGCAGATGGCCTACGTGCATCTCTTTCGCCACGTTCGGCGCGGAGTAATCGACCACCACCGTCTGCGCCTGCGGCTGAGCCACGCCCAGACGTTCGGATTTCAGCGCGCTGCTGACGTTTTCCGCGAGGAAAGCCGGGTCGAGGAAAATATTAATAAAGCCGGGACCGGCGATTTCGACCTTACTGGCAATGCCGCTCAGGTCGAGATGAGACAGGACCTGCTCTGCAAGTTGTCGCGGCGCCATGCCCAGTTTTTTGGCTACGGCCATCACGCCGTTGGCCTGATAATCGCCGAACTGGACTTTTGCTGACTGGCGGACCTGAGGTTCGCAATCGGCAGACGCGCCTGCCGCGATCAGGGCCTGACTGACTTTTTCTGAGAGAAGAGCCTGAATATTCACCGAAATACCTTACGTTTAACACGCCGTCACCCAGAGGGGGCGGCGCAGGAATGTGGACAAATTAGGGCGGGAGTATACTGCATTTGCGCCCACGCGTCAGCACCGCGCAGAGGTTGCTAAGCCTCGCGCTCAACGAATAACCGTTCACGGGGGGCCGCCGACGATTGTCGGTTGGTAGGGCGCGGGAAACGCGATAAATTAGCTCTTTTTAGCGAGTACCGAGGCTTACGATGGCGAACTGGCAGCAGATTAATGAATTAAACGATATTTCCGCGGACCTGCCGCGCTTTACCGAGGCGCTAAACGCGCTAGCTCATCGGCTTGGTCTCGATATTACGTCACTTGATGCCGACCATATTTCCCTGCGCTGTCATCAGAACGCCACGGCGGAACGCTGGCGTCGCGGCTTTGAACAATGCGGCACGCTGCTGTCGGAAAACGTGATTAACGGCCGGCCCATCTGTTTATTCCGCCTGGATGAGCCGGTGGTCGTGGCGCACTGGCGTTTTCGCATCGTTGAGCTGCCGTGGCCGGGCGAAAAGCGCTATCCGCACGAAGGTTGGGAGCATATTGAAATCGTGCTGCCTGGCGAACCTGAAACGCTCAATACCCGCGCGCTGGCGCTGCTGTCCGATGACGGGCTGAGCCAACCGGGTATTTTTGTCAAGACCAGCGCGCCGAAAGGTGCGCGTGAGCGTTTACCGAATCCAACCCTGGCGGTAACCGATGGCAAAGTGACGATCAAATTTCACCCGTGGTCGATTGAGCAAATTGTCGCCAGTGAACACGCTGAACGATGACAGTGTGACGTTACGCGGCGTCTGCCGGGAGAAATCGTGCCATTCTGGCGTGCCTGCTCAATCTACGGAGAGAAGAATGACCTTACTGGAAGTCTGCTGTTACAGCATGGAGTGCGCGCTGGAGGCCCAGCGCCGCGGCGCCGATCGCATCGAGCTATGCGCCGCGCCGCAGGAGGGGGGGCTGACGCCTTCGCTGGGCGTACTGAAATCGGTGCGTGAAGCGGTGACTATTCCCGTGCATCCGATTATTCGCCCGCGCGGCGGTGATTTTTGCTATACCGCGGGCGAGTTTGCCGCGATGCTGGATGATGTCGCCGCGGTGAAAGATCTCGGTTTTCCCGGCCTGGTAATCGGTATTCTTGACGCCGACGGTCGGGTGGATAGGGCGCGAATGAAAAAAATAATGGCGGCGGCGGGAACCCTGGCCGTCACCTTTCACCGGGCCTTTGATATGTGCGCCAACCCGCGCCAGGCCAGCGTTGAGCTGGCTGAACTCGGCGTTCAGCGTATCCTGACTTCGGGCCAGCAGGCGTCTGCCGAAAAAGGAATTTCATTAATCAGGGAACTTATTTCCCAAAGCGATACTCCTATTATTATGGCCGGTGCAGGAGTGCGCGCCGCCAACCTGCCGCTATTTTTACAGGCGGGGGTAAAAGAGGTGCATACCTCGGCAGGCCAGTGGTTACCGTCCCCGATGCGCTTTCGCAATCCCGGATTGTCGATGTCTACGGATGCCGAAGCAGATGAATACTTACGCTACGCCGTCAATGGCGAAGCGGTAGCGGAAATGAAGAAGATAATTACCGCGTAGAGAGAGTAAACCGTTTTTTGCTGCACATCATGTCGCCCAATATGATGATTGCCCGTACCAGGCCCCTGCCCATTAAACAGGGGCCTTTTTTTATCCAGAATTAGCCCTGGCTACGGTTTTTTTTCGCCGCTAACGACTGCTGCGTTTCCGGTTTACTGGCAATAATCACCGCGCGCAGCGGGGCCGGATAGCCTTCGACCGTTTTGCTGCTATCGCGCGGATCGAGGAAATCGGCCAGCGACTCGGTGGTCATCCACTCGGTGCGGCGCTGCTCGTCGGTCGAAGTGACGCACGCATCGACAATACGCACATCGACAAATCCGCACTTCTCCAGCCACTGCTTCAGCGCGGCGGCGGACGGGATAAAGTAGACGTTGCGCATTTGGGCATAGCGGTCGCCCGGCACCAGTACGGTATTTTCGTCGCCTTCAACGACCAGCGTCTCCAGCACCAGCTCGCCGCCGGGAACCAGCTGATCTTTGAGCTGCCACAGGTGATCGAGCGGAGAGCGGCGGTGATACAGCACGCCCATCGAAAAGACGGTATCAAAGGCGTTGAGCGCCGGAAGCTGCTCAATGCCCAGCGGCAGCAGATGCGCGCGCTGGTCGTTGCCCAACAGTTTTCGCACCGCTTCAAACTGGCAAAGAAACAGCTGGGTGGGGTCGATGCCCACCGCCAGATGAGCGCCGGCGCCAATCATGCGCCACATGTGGTATCCGCTGCCGCAGCCGACATCAAGGATGGTACGCCCGGTCAGATCGGAAAGGTGCGGCAGTACGCGCTCCCACTTCCAGTCGGAACGCCATTCGGTATCGATATTCACGCCGTAAAGGGAGAAGGGCCCTTTACGCCACGGCATCAGATTCTTCAGCAGGTTTTCAATCCGCAGGCGCTGGCCTTCACCGAGCGGCGTTTCGCTCTCGGCGGTGACGCTGTGCAGCAGATCCAGACGGTAGGGCGCAAACTCGGGCAGAAACTCGACGGCCCGTTCCCATTCCCGGTATTTGCCGTGCAGCGCGTCGCGCTGCCAGGCCGCCACCTGGGCCGGCAGCGTCTCCAGCCAGTGCGAAAGCGGGCTTTTGGCAATCAATTGATAAAAGTTGCTGAAATCAATCATGCCGGGTCCCCGGATTTTACGGCGATTAACGATCCGAAGTTAAAGCACTGGAACCACAGCTCGGCATGTACGAAACCGGCCTTACGCAGGCGCGCTTTGTGGGTTTCCACGGAATCGGTGAGCATCACGTTTTCCAGCATGCTGCGCTTTTGGCTGATTTCCAGCTCGCTGTAGCCGTTAGCGCGTTTGAAGTCGTGATGCATGTTGAACAAGAGTTCGCCGACGTTGTCATCTTCGAAGCTGAATTTTTCCGACAGCACCAGCGCGCCGCCCGGGTTCAGCCCCTGATAGACCTTGTCCAGAATGGCCTGGCGTTCGCCCGGCTCGAGAAACTGAATGGTGAAATTGAGCACCACCATTGAGGCGTTTTCTATCTTGACGTGGCGAATATCGCCTTCAATTACCTCGACCGGCGTCGGCGCTTTATAAGCGTCAATATGGCGACGGCAGCGTTCGACCATCGCCGGCGAGTTATCGATGGCGATGATTTTGCAGCCAGAATGCGCAATATTGCGGCGCACGGACAGCGTGGCTGCGCCAAGCGAGCAGCCGAGATCGTAAACCTGGGTATCCGGCTGAACGAAACGTTCCGCCAGCATGCCGATCATCGAAATGATATTGGAATAGCCGGGAACAGAGCGCTGGATCATATCCGGGAAGACTTCAGCAACCCGTTCATCAAAGGTCCAGTCGCCGAGACTGGCAATCGGCGCGGAAAAAAGCGTATCGCGGTGAGACATAACGTTAAACCCGAAAAATCGAAAACGGCGTATTGTGCGCTAACGGACGGAGAAAACCAACTCCCAGGGCATATACCAGAAGTTCGCCAGCACCATCAGCAACAACGAACACCACGTCGCGCTCATGCCGGAACGGCGCCAGCGGTAGAGACGATGATGAAAGCCATACGAGTGCATCAGGCGCCCGGCGATCAGCAAGATACCGCAGACGTGGACCATCCAGGTCTGGGCGCCGTTCATCTCCATAAACAGCAGTAAGATCAGGCCAATGGGAACATACTCCACCGCGTTCCCGTGCACGCGAATAGCGACCTGCAGCTCGCTAAAACCACCGTCGCCGTAGCCTACGCGATATTGCGTCCTCAGGCGTACGACGTCCCAGGAAAACTTAATAAGCAATAACGCACCTAAGACCGCATACAGCGCGCTGACCATACTCAAAACTCCCTTTTATCGCTTCCGGTGGCTCAATTGAGGATAGCAGGATATCAGAAAAGGGAGGTTTGCTGCGGAATTGACGGCGCATTCCCTATTTCCGGTAGGGCAGTACGCAGATCGCCCCACAGGGTGTCGACCAGTTCCGGCGCCTGGGCGATATCCGGAGTATGGAGGAACAGGTACGGCGTGGCGGTCGGCGTCCATTTTGGCAGCGTGCGAATCCACACGCTAAAAAGCTCGCGATTCTGCGTCATATCATCGCTGCCGATAAAACGCACCATTGGATTATGGGCCGTCACCAGCGCATGGACGGGGACTTTAGGCTTCTTCTTCTGCGCCTCGATCATCGCCGGGCTGCGGGCGACGGCGCTATGAACCGGACGGCTATCAAGGATCACGCGATTGACGTTACGCTGATGCAGGCCGCGATTGAGCTGCTGTTCCGCTTCCCCTTTGGCGAAAAATTCCGGATGCCTTACCTCAACGCCGTAGCGGAATTCGCGCGGCAGGCTGTCGAGGAATGGCCAGAGGGCGGTGAGGTCCCGAGGGCCGAACGTCGCCGGCAACTGGAGCCAGTACTGGCCGATGCGCGAAGACAGCGGCGCCAGACGGGTAAAAAACTCATGGCTTAAGTCGTCGCAGTTGCGCAGCGCCGCCTGGTGCGAAATGGTGGCCGGAAATTTGAAGCAGAAGCGAAAATCGTCGTGGGTTTGTTCATACCAGCGGCTGACAATCTCCGCTTTTGGTAACGCGTACAGGGTGGTGTTGCCCTCCACGCAGTTGAAGTGGCGGGCATACTCTTCAAGGCTGGTGATACCCAGCCGCACCCACTTCGGGTGCGCCCACTGGGGAAGCCCTATATAAATCATAATGCGGCAAGCACCTCCTCGGTACTACGCACGCGGGCAATCCGCGGGAAGATATGCGTCATGCTGCTAAGATGCTGTTCCGCCGTCGCCGCGCTGCAGGCGTCTTCGACAAGAATGAGGTTAAAACCCAGCTCCCAGGCGTTGCGCGCCGTAGATTCGACGCCGATATTCGTGGAGATACCGCACAGGATAATCGTATCGATACCGCGACGGCGAAGCTGCAGCTCCAGGTCGGTGCCGTAAAAGGCCCCCCACTGGCGTTTGGTGACTTCGATATCGCTCGCCTGTTTTTCCAGCGCGAGCGGATAGGCCCACCAGTTTTCCGGTAGCGTTGGCGCGCCTGCCTGAGCATCGACCGGCTGCTTCAGCGCTTCCGCGAAATCCGCCGACCAGCCAACGCGAACCATGACCACCGGGGAACCCTGCTGGCGGCACTTTTTCGCCAGACTCGCGGCGCGCTCAACCACTTCGTCAGCGCGATGCGGGCCGCCGGCAAACGGTAAAATGCCTTCCTGCAGGTCAATAACGACCAGCGCGGTCTTTTTTGCATTGAGTTCTAACATGATATCCCCGTATCTTCTTTTGTTGTCAGGCCGCTACAATACCGTTGCCGATCTCGCCCGAGGGTAACAAATTTTGTTAATTTTTGTGAGTACAAGCAATAAGCGTGCAGCAAAGCAACGCAGCGCGCTGCGCCGGACTTATCGTGCGGCATAATTTCCAGTATAATAGCCGCCTTTTTTCATTCAGTTGTGACATCAGCTAAAGCTGCGACCTCGTCGCCTGCAAGGCAGGCAACAATCCGCCTGCGGCTAAGTTAAGGGATATCTCATGCGTACAGAATATTGCGGGCAGCTTCGTCTGTCCCACGTAGGGCAGCAAGTGACTCTGTGTGGTTGGGTCAACCGTCGTCGTGATCTTGGTAGCCTTATCTTTATCGATATGCGTGACCGCGAAGGCATCGTGCAGGTGTTTTTCGATCCGGATCGCGCCGACGCATTAAAGCTGGCCTCTGAACTGCGTAATGAGTTCTGCATCCAGGTCACCGGCACCGTGCGTGCGCGTGACGAAAAAAACGTGAATAGCGATATGGCCACCGGCGCCATCGAAGTGCTGGCATCCGACCTGACCATTATCAACCGCGCGGAAGCGCTGCCGCTGGACTCCAACCACGTCAACACCGAAGAAGCGCGTCTGAAATACCGCTACCTGGACCTGCGTCGTCCGGAAATGGCGCAGCGCCTGAAAACCCGTGCGAAGATTACCAGCCTCGTCCGCCGTTTTATGGACGACCACGGCTTCCTCGATATCGAAACGCCGATGCTGACCAAAGCTACCCCGGAAGGCGCGCGCGACTATCTGGTGCCTTCTCGTGTGCATAAAGGCAAATTCTACGCGCTGCCGCAGTCTCCCCAACTGTTCAAACAGCTGCTGATGATGTCCGGTTTTGACCGCTACTATCAGATTGTTAAATGTTTCCGCGACGAAGACCTGCGCGCCGACCGCCAGCCGGAATTCACCCAGATCGACGTCGAGACCTCCTTTATGACCGCCGAGCAGGTGCGTGAAGTGATGGAAGCGCTGGTGCGTAATCTGTGGCAGGAAGTGAAGGGCGTGGATCTGGGCGATTTCCCGATCATGACCTTCGCCGAAGCCGAGCGCCGCTACGGTTCCGATAAACCAGACCTGCGTAACCCGATGGAGCTGGTGGACGTTGCCGATCTGGTCAAAGCGGTGGAATTCGCCGTCTTCGCAGGTCCAGCTAACGACGCCAAAGGCCGCGTAGCCGCGCTGCGCGTACCGGGCGGCGCTGCGCTGACCCGTAAGCAAATCGACGAGTACGGTAAGTTTGTCCAGATCTACGGCGCAAAAGGCCTGGCCTATATTAAAGTCACCGAGCGGGCGAAAGGCCTTGAAGGCATCAACAGCCCGGTAGCTAAATTCCTTAACGCCGACATCGTTGAAGCGATCCTTGAGCGCACCGGCGCGCAGGATGGCGACATGATCTTCTTCGGCGCGGATAACAAAAAGGTTGTCGCCGACGCGCTCGGCGCGCTGCGTCTGAAGCTGGGCAAAGACCTGAACCTGACCGACGAAAACAAATGGGCGCCGCTGTGGGTTATCGACTTCCCGATGTTTGAAGACGACGGTGAAGGCGGCCTGACCGCGATGCACCATCCGTTCACCTCGCCGAAAGATATGTCCGCCGCCGAGCTGAAGGCCGCGCCGGAAGACGCGGTGGCCAACGCCTACGATATGGTCATCAACGGCTATGAAGTCGGCGGCGGTTCGGTACGTATTCACAGCGGTGAAATGCAGCAGACCGTGTTCGGCATTCTCGGCATTAACGAGCAAGAGCAGCGCGAGAAGTTTGGCTTCCTGCTGGACGCGCTGAAATACGGTACTCCGCCGCACGCGGGCCTGGCTTTCGGTCTTGACCGTTTGACCATGCTGCTGACCGGTACCGATAATATCCGTGACGTTATCGCCTTCCCGAAAACTACCGCCGCCGCTTGCCTGATGACCGAAGCGCCAAGCTTCGCTAACCCGGCATCGCTGAGCGAGCTGGGTATTCAGGTGGTGGCGAAAGAGGCAAAAGAGTCTCTGGAGAATAAGTAAGATGTCATTCAAGCTCCCCGTTTCCGTGCTGGTGGTGATTTACGCCAAAGATACGAAGCGGGTGCTGATGTTGCAGCGGCGCGACGATCCCGCGTTCTGGCAGTCGGTTACCGGCAGCCTGGAAGAGGGAGAGACCGCGCCGCAGGCTGCCGCGCGTGAAGTTATGGAAGAAGTCGCCATTGATGTCGCCAGCGAGCAACTGGCGTTGGTTGACTGTCAGCGCACGGTAGAGTTCGAGATATTTTCTCATTTACGTCATCGCTATGCGCCGGGCGTTGAGCGTAATACGGAATTTTGGTTCCGTCTTGCGCTCCCCCATGAACGCCAGATTGTCTTTACGGAACATCTGGACTATCGCTGGGTTGATGCGGCGGAAGCCGCCACGTTGACCAAGTCCTGGAGCAACCGGCAGGCGATTGAAGAATTTGTAATTAACGCCGCCTGAAAGGGCGCGCTTTTTTGGAGAGTTTTTTATGGCAGGTCATAGTAAATGGGCCAACACCAAGCACCGCAAAGCGGCACAGGATGCCAAGCGCGGTAAGATCTTTACGAAAATTATTCGCGAGCTGGTCACCGCCGCGCGTCTGGGCGGCGGCGATGCGGGATCTAACCCGCGTCTGCGCGCGGCAATCGACAAAGCGCTGAGCAACAACATGACCCGCGACACCCTGAACCGCGCTATTGCCCGCGGCGTGGGCGGCGATGATGATGCGAACATGGAAACCATCATCTATGAAGGTTACGGTCCTGGCGGCACGGCGGTGATGGTTGAATGTCTGTCCGACAACCGTAACCGTACCGTTGCGGAAGTCCGTCATGCCTTCACCAAAACCGGCGGTAACCTGGGGACCGACGGTTCCGTTTCCTACCTGTTCAGCAAAAAAGGCGTTATCTCCTTCGAGAAAGGCGACGAAGATGCGATCATGGAAGCGGCGCTGGAAGCGGGCGCGGAAGACGTTGTGACCTATGACGACGGCGCGATTGACGTTTATACCGCGTGGGAAGAGATGGGCGCGGTACGCGATGCGCTGGAAGCCGCCGGCCTGAAAGCGGACGCCGCTGAAGTCTCGATGATCCCGTCTACCAAAGCGGACATGGACGCGGAAACTGCGCCGAAACTGCTGCGTCTGATCGATATGCTGGAAGATTGCGACGACGTGCAGGAAGTTTATCACAACGGCGAGATCTCTGATGAGGTCGCCGCAACGCTCTAATGTTGCCGACCGTTAAACCACTAACCGGAGGCGCGTGATGGCCATTATTCTCGGCATTGACCCGGGGTCGCGCGTCACTGGTTATGGCGTCATCCGCCAGGTTGGACGCCAGCTCAGCTATCTGGGCAGCGGCTGTATTCGCACGAAAGTGGATGATTTACCGTCTCGCCTGAAGCTCATCTATGCGGGCGTCACGGAAATTATTACCCAGTTCCAGCCGGATTATTTCGCCATCGAACAAGTGTTTATGGCCAAGAACGCCGACTCGGCGCTGAAGCTCGGCCAGGCGCGCGGCGTGGCGATTGTCGCGGCGACGAATCAGGACCTGCCGGTCTTTGAGTACGCCGCCAGGCAGGTAAAGCAGACCGTTGTCGGCATCGGCAGCGCGGAAAAGAGCCAGGTGCAGCATATGGTGCGCACCTTGCTCAAGCTGCCGGCCAACCCGCAGGCGGATGCGGCGGATGCTTTAGCCATCGCCATCACCCACTGCCACGTCAGCCAGAACGCCGCCCAGATCAGCGAAAGCCGCCTGAATCTGGCGCGTGGACGCTTACGATAACCTGAAATCAGGCTGGATATCTATCCAGCCTTTTTTTATGATACCGCATTAGACTTTCAGCCCTTAATCCAGGAGCTCCACGTGATAGGCAGACTCAGAGGCATCATTCTCGAAAAACAACCCCCGCTGGTTTTACTCGAAACGGGAGGCGTAGGCTATGAGGTTCATCTGCCGATGACCTGTTTCTACGAGCTGCCGGACGTGGGCAAAGAGGCGATCATTTTTACCCACTTTATCGTCCGCGAAGACGCTCAGCTGCTGTATGGCTTTAACAACAAGCAGGAGCGCACGCTGTTTAAAGAGCTGATTAAAACCAACGGCGTCGGTCCGAAGCTGGCGCTGGCGATCCTTTCCGGCATGTCGGCGCAGCAGTTTGTGAATGCCGTTGAGCGCGAGGAGCTGGCGGCGCTGGTGAAGCTGCCGGGAATCGGCAAGAAAACCGCGGAACGCCTGATTGTCGAAATGAAAGACCGCTTTAAAGGGCTGCACGGCGATCTGTTTACGCCGGCGGCGGATCTGGTGCTGACGTCTCCAGCCGGTCCTTCTGATGATGATGCTGAACAGGAAGCGGTTGCCGCGCTGGTGGCGCTGGGCTATAAACCTCAGGAGGCCAGCCGGATGGTCAGCAAAATCGTGCGCCCGGATGCCAACAGTGAAACGCTAATTCGCGAAGCGCTCCGCGCCGCGTTGTGAGGTAAGGGATGATTGAAGCAGACAGGCTGGTATCGGCGGACAGCAGCGGTTTTGAAGAGGCAGCCGATCGCGCCATTCGCCCTAAATTGCTGCAAGAGTACGTGGGCCAGCCGCACGTCCGTTCGCAGATGGAGATTTTTATCCAGGCGGCGAAGCTGCGCGGCGACGCGCTCGATCACCTGCTGATTTTTGGCCCGCCGGGGCTGGGGAAAACCACCCTGGCAAACATCGTCGCCAACGAGATGGGCGTGAACCTGCGCACCACCTCCGGCCCGGTGCTGGAAAAGGCGGGCGATCTGGCGGCGATGTTGACCAATCTTGAGCCCCACGACGTTCTGTTTATCGACGAGATCCACCGTCTGTCACCGGTTGTTGAAGAAGTTCTCTATCCGGCAATGGAAGATTATCAGCTGGATATCATGATTGGCGAAGGGCCCGCGGCGCGTTCGATAAAAATCGATCTGCCGCCGTTTACCCTGATTGGCGCGACGACTCGCGCAGGTTCATTGACTTCGCCGCTGCGCGACCGTTTTGGCATCGTTCAGCGCCTGGAGTTCTATCAGATCCCGGACCTGCAGCATATTGTCAGCCGCAGCGCCCGCTATATGGGGCTGGAGATGAGCGAAGAGGGGGCTCTGGAGGTCGCGCGTCGCGCGCGCGGCACGCCGCGAATCGCCAACCGCCTGTTGCGCCGGGTGCGCGATTTTGCCGAGGTTCGCTACGACGGGCGTATCTCTGAGGATATTGCCGCTCAGGCGCTGGATATGCTCAACGTGGATGCGGAAGGCTTTGATTATATGGACCGTAAGCTGCTGCTGGCGGTCATCGATAAATTCTTTGGCGGGCCGGTCGGGCTGGATAACCTGGCGGCGGCCATCGGCGAAGAGCGGGAAACGATTGAAGATGTGCTCGAGCCGTATCTGATCCAGCAGGGCTTTTTACAGCGTACTCCGCGCGGGCGAATGGCGACGGTGCGGGCCTGGACCCACTTCGGCATTACGCCGCCGGAAATGCCTTAATCGTTGTCCGGCGATAAAACAGCAGACCGCAGGGGCCGGTAGCCCGGCCAAGCGGAGCACAAGCCGGGAAAATAGCTGAGTGGTTGATGTCCCGGCTTGCGGCGTGAACGCCTTCGCCGGGCGACAACGTCCGCAGACGGCGGCGATCCCATCGCAATCTGCCGAGTTTTGACGGCGGCTGACGCGGGCGCATAAGCGTCAGGCGGCCGGCTTCTTGCTCATGCTGATGATAAACAGCACCGCAGCGCACAGCACCACGGAAGGCCCGGCGGGCGTGTCGTAAAACGCTGAAAAGGTCAGTCCGCCGGTGACGGCAATCATCCCCATTCCTACCGCAATACCCGCCATTTGTTCAGGCGTACGGGCAAAGCGACGCGCCGTTGCGGCGGGAATAATCAGCAAAGACGTAATGATCAGCGCCCCGACGAACTTCATCGCCACGCCGATGGTCAGCGCGGTGACCAGCATCAGAAGAAGTTTCACCCGCTGGAGCTTAACGCCGTCAACAAACGCCAGATCCGGACTGATGGTCATCGACAGCAGGTTGCGCCACTGCCAGAGCAGGATCGCCAGCACGATAACCACGCCAATAGCGATAGATATCAAATCTTCCGGCGTCACCGCCAGCAGATCGCCAAACAGATAGGCCATCAGGTCGACGCGCACGTTTGACATCAGGCTGACCACCACCAGGCCCAGAGACAGCGCGCTGTGGGCCATGATGCCGAGTAGCGTATCTACCGCCAGATGGGGGCGTTTTTCCAGCCATACCAGCCCGCCCGCCAGCAGCAGCGTCACCGCGATGACCGCATAGAACGGATTGACGTTGAGCAGTAAACCAAAAGCGACGCCGAGCAGAGATGCGTGGGCCAGGGTATCACCGAAGTAGGACATCCGGCGCCAGACGACAAACGATCCCAGCGGACCCGCCGCACAGGCGAGCATCATTCCGGCCAGCCAGCCGGGGAGCAGTAATTCAATCATTAACGGTCATTTCCCCGACGCAGTACAATCCGCCCCTGCAGGTCGTGGCGGTGATTATGATGATGGCGATAAATACCCAGTTGTTCCGCGCCGCGCTGGCCGAACATCGAGATAAATTCCGGATGCATAGAAACCACTTCCGGCGCGCCAGAGCAGCAAATATGCTGATTGAGACACAGCACTTCGTCGGTTTTGGCCATCACCAGGTGCAGGTCATGAGAAACCATCAGCACGGCGCAATTAAGCTCCTGGCGCAGCTGGTTAATCAGATCGTAAAGCGCCACCTGGCCGTTGACGTCAACGCCCTGCGTTGGCTCGTCGAGCACCAGCAGCTGCGGCTGATTGAGCAGCGCCCGCGCCAGAAGTACCCGCTGGGTCTCGCCGCCGGAAAGCTTCTGCATGGGGGCGTCGATCAGATGTCCGGCCTGTACGCGCTTCAGCGCCGGTAAAATATCGCGCTTGTGGGTTCCCGGACGTAAAAGCATAAAGCGGCTTACGGTCAGCGGCATCGTGGCATCAAGGTGCAGCTTTTGCGGGACATAGCCGATCCGCAGATGTCCCTCGCGTTTGATAACCCCTTCCGTAGGTGCTACCAGCCCAAGAACGACTCTGACAAGGGTTGATTTACCGGCGCCGTTGGGGCCCAGTAGGGTTAAAATTTTGCCCGGCTTTAGCGTTAGCGAAATGTCAGACAGCACGCGCCTTTGGCCATACACGACCGCGACGTTTTCCAGCGTTACAAGATTTGTCATATCAAATTAGAGGTTGCACAAGCTAGTGAATGTTATAATATCACATCTTTCTCATTCATTACGATGATTAGACGCATAATGTTACATAAAAATACGCTTCTTTGCGCTGGACTTAGCGCCGCTTTTTTGTTCGCACATGCACCGCTGGCAAGCGCCGCGGTTGTCACCTCCCTTAAACCGCTTGGCTTTATCGCATCAGCTATTGCTGATGGGGTAACGGAGACCCAGGTACTGCTGCCAGACGGGGCGTCGGAGCACGATTATTCACTGCGCCCGTCGGATGCAAAACGCTTACAGAACGCAGACTTAGTCGTCTGGATTGGTCCGGAGATGGAGGCGTTTATGGATAAGTCAACGCAAAGCATTGCGCCGAACAAAAAGGTGACAATTGCCGAGCTTGACGGCGTGAAACCGTTACTCATGAAAGGCACCGACGACGACGATGACCACCACGGTCACGATCATGGCGCCGGGGAAAATAGTGACGACGATCACCATCACGGCATCTATAACATGCATCTATGGCTTTCCCCAGAGATAGCGCGCCTTTCGGCGGTTGCAATCCACGATAAATTATTGGAACTTATGCCGCAGAGTCGAGCCAAACTTGACGCCAACCTGAAGGATTTTGAGGCAAAATTAGCCGCAACCGACAAGCAGGTTGGGACCGAGCTGGCACCGCTGAAAGGGAAGGGATATTTCGTTTTTCATGACGCCTACGGCTACTTTGAAAAACACTACGGTTTGACCTCTTTAGGTCATTTTACTGTCAACCCTGAAATCCAGCCTGGTGCGCAGCGTTTACACGAAATCAGAACACAGCTGGTTGAGCAAAAAGCAACTTGCGTTTTTGCTGAGCCACAGTTCAGGCCAGCGGTTATAGAAGCTGTTGCCAGGGGAACGTCCGTGCGCATGGGAACCCTGGATCCACTTGGAATCGGAATTAAGCTGGGTAAAGAGAGTTATCCGCAATTCCTGAGCCAGATGGCGAATCAGTATTCAAGCTGCCTGAAAGGAGAATAACGAGGAAGTGAATACGTGCAACAGATAGCCCGCGCTGTCACTCAGGCATTTAACAATCTGCCACGACCTCACCGCGTTATGCTGGGGTCGCTTAGCGTTCTTACCTTAGCGGTCGCCGTCTGGCGACCCTACATCTACCACCATCCCGAAACGGCCCCCATCTCCAGAACCATCGAGCTGGAACAAAGCGAAATTCGTTCTCTGCTGCCAGAGGCCTCGGAACCTATCGATCAGGCGCCTCAGGAAGAGGAGGCCATCCCTCAGGATGAGCTGGATGATAAAGCGGACAGCGATTCCGGCGGCCATGAATATGTGGTCTCGACCGGCGATACGCTTAGCAGCATTCTTAATCAGTACGGTATTGATATGGGCGATATCGCCCGGCTCTCTTCGGTAGATAAAGAACTGCGTAATCTGAAAATAGGCCAACAGCTCTCCTGGACGCTGACGGCGGATGGCGATTTGCAAAGCCTGACCTGGGAGATGTCACGCCGCGAAACCCGTACCTATGACCGGGTTGCTAACGGTTTCAAAATGAGCAGCGAGCTGCAAAAAGGCGACTGGGTCAACAGCGTACTGAAAGGTACCGTGGGCGGCAGCTTCGTCGCCAGCGCTCGGGACGCCGGCCTGACCAGTACCGAAATCAGCGCGGTAATCAAAGCTATGCAGTGGCAGATGGACTTCCGTAAGCTGAAAAAAGGCGATGAGTTTTCCGTACTGATGTCGCGTGAAATGCTCGACGGTAAGCGTGAGCAAAGCCAGCTGCTTGGCGTTCGCCTGCGCTCGGATGGCAAAGACTACTACGCGATCCGCGCCGAGGATGGCAAATTCTACGATCGCAACGGTACCGGCCTGGCGAAGGGTTTCCTGCGCTTCCCGACCGCACGTCAGTTCCGCGTATCTTCGAACTTTAACCCGCGTCGTCTTAACCCGGTGACCGGCCGCGTCGCCCCGCATCGCGGCGTCGATTTTGCGATGCCGCAGGGCACGCCGGTGCTGTCGGTAGGGGATGGCGAAGTGGTGGTGGCTAAACGTAGCGGTGCGGCCGGTTATTACGTCGCCGTCCGCCATGGCCGCACCTATACCACCCGCTATATGCACCTGCGTAAGCTGCTGGTCAAACCCGGGCAGAAGGTCAAACGCGGCGATCGCATTGCGCTGTCGGGCAACACCGGCCGCTCTACCGGCCCGCATCTGCATTATGAAGTGTGGATTAACCAGCAGGCGGTCAACCCGCTGACGGCGAAACTGCCGCGTACGGAAGGGCTCAGCGGTTCCGACCGTACCGATTATCTGGCGCAGGCAAAACAGGTTATTCCGCAGCTGCGGTTTGACTAACCTTCCGTCAGTTAAAGCCGGCGCCAGCTGTGCGCCGGCTTTTTCTTTTGTACGTTACTCAACGTATCGCTAAACTAACTCATTATCTTTATTGAGCGGAACGTCTGCGGATTGGGCATGGAAACGAAAAAAAATAATATTGAATTTATTCCAAAATTTGAAAAATCCTTTTTATTGCCGCGCTACTGGGGCGCGTGGTTAGGGGTTTTTGCCTTCGCCGGTATCGCTCTGACGCCAGCGTCTTTCCGCGATCCTATTCTCGGCAAACTGGGGCGTTTTGTGGGCCGCCTGGCAAAGAGTTCGCGCCGTCGCGCGCAGATTAACCTGCTGTACTGTTTCCCGGAAAAGAGTGAGCAGGAACGAGAAGACATTATTGATGCCATGTACGCTTCCGCGCCGCAGGCGATGGTCATGATGGCGGAACTAGGCCTGCGCGACCCGCAGCGCATTCTTTCCCGCGTCGACTGGCAGGGCAAAGAGATCATTGATGAGATGCAGAGGAACAACGAGAAAGTGATCTTTCTGGTTCCTCATGCCTGGGGAGTGGACATTCCGGCGATGCTGATGGCGTCCGGCGGGCAAAAAATGGCGGCGATGTTCCATAATCAGGGCAACCCGGTCTTTGATTACGTCTGGAATACCGTCCGCCGACGTTTCGGCGGACGTATGCACGCGCGCAACGACGGGATCAAACCGTTTATTCAGTCGGTGCGTCAGGGCTACTGGGGCTACTATCTGCCGGATCAGGATCACGGCGCCGAGCACAGCGAATTCGTTGATTTCTTCGCCACCTATAAAGCGACGCTGCCGGCGATCGGCCGTTTAATGAAAGTGTGCCGTGCCCGCGTCGTACCGCTGTTCCCGGTCTATGATGGCGAAACGCATCGTCTGACGGTGCTGGTGCGCCCGCCGATGGACGATCTGCTGGAGGCGGACGATACCACTATCGCCCGGCGGATGAACGAAGAAGTGGAAGTGTTCGTGAAGCCGCATACCGAGCAGTACACCTGGATCCTCAAATTGCTGAAAACGCGCAAGCCGGGTGAAATCGAGCCGTATAAGCGTAAAGAGCTGTACCCGCGAAAGAAATAATCGGTGTCAGCGGCGAAAAAAAACCTGCCAGCATTTGCCGGCAGGTTTTTTTATGGCGGAGAAAATTACTCGACGGTCAGAATACGGGTGGTGTTGGTGCTACCGATGGTGCTCATGACATCGCCCTGAGTGACGATAACCAGGTCGCCGGTCACCAGATAGCCTTTGTCACGCAGCAGCGTTACCGCGTCGTGCGCAGCGGCTACGCCATCATTGACGCTATCGAAATGAACCGGCGTCACGCCGCGATACAGCGCAGTCAGGTTCAGCGTGCGCTCGTGGCGAGACAAGGCGAAAATCGGCAGGCCGGAGCTGATGCGCGAAGTCATCAGCGCGGTGCGGCCGGATTCGGTCATGGTAATGATCGCGGTGACGCCCTTGAGGTGGTTCGCCGCGTACATGGCCGACATAGCAATGGCTTCTTCCACGTTATCGAACTGAATGTCCAGACGGTGCTTGGAGACGTTGAGGCTAGGGATTTTTTCCGCACCGAGGCAGACGCGCGCCATCGCGGCAACGGTTTCAGACGGATACTGACCAGCGGCGGTTTCGGCCGACAGCATCACGGCGTCGGTTCCATCCAGCACGGCGTTCGCCACGTCCATGACTTCAGCGCGGGTTGGCATCGGGTTGGTGATCATCGACTCCATCATCTGCGTCGCGGTGATGACCGAGCGGTTCAGCTGACGGGCGCGGCGGATCAGCGCCTTCTGGATGCCGACCAGCTCCGGATCGCCGATTTCTACGCCGAGGTCGCCGCGGGCCACCATAACAACGTCGGAGGCGAGGATCACATCATCCATCGCGTCCTGATCGCATACCGCCTCGGCACGCTCGACCTTGGCGACGATTTTGGCATCGCAGCCGGCATCGCGCGCCAGGCGACGGGCGTAGTTCAGATCTTCGCCGCAGCGCGGGAAGGAGACGGCCAGATAGTCGACGCCAATTTTGGCGGCGGTGACGATGTCCGCTTTGTCTTTTTCCGTCAGCGCTTCTGCAGAGAGGCCGCCGCCGAGTTTGTTGATACCCTTATTGTTGGACAACGGTCCGCCGACGGTGACTTCGGTGAACACCTTCATGCCCTGAACTTCGAGGACCTTCAGCTGCACGCGGCCATCGTCCAGCAGCAGGATATCGCCCGGAACCACGTCAGCCGGGAGTCCTTTATAGTCGATGCCGACTTTCTCTTTGTCGCCTTCGCCTTTACCCAGGTTCGCGTCGAGGAGGAATTTGTCACCGATATTGAGGAAAATTTTCCCTTCTCTGAAGGTGGAGACGCGGATTTTCGGCCCCTGTAGGTCACCGAGAATCGCGACATGACGGCCCAGTTTTGCCGCAATCTCACGGACTTTATCCGCGCGAATCTGATGATCTTCCGCGGTGCCATGAGAGAAGTTCATACGCACCACGTTAGCGCCTGCGGCAATAACCTTCTCAAGGTTGTTATCGCGGTCGGTAGCCGGGCCTAAGGTAGTGACGATTTTGGTTCTGCGAAGCCTTCTGGACATGTAATACTCCGTTGACTGAAACATCTTTGGTGTTGCGTGAACATGGATTCGGTAGCGCCGATGAGCAAAGTCGCTATACCGGAACGATACCGACGGTGTAATAGGATAGTGCTTTGTTTCTACTTTTATTGGTTATTGCTGTGTACGCTGAGCTCTTTATCAAACCGCGATTCCTTGAGCGCTTCCTTGACCCTCTTCAAGTTATCTCTGAATTTTGCGCCCCGCCGCAGGGTGAAGCCGGTCGCCAGTACGTCAATCACCGTTAGCTGCGCTAAGCGGGAAACCATCGGCATATAGATATCGGTATCTTCCGGCACATCCAGGGTAATAGCCAGCGTTGCCTCACGGGAAAGCGGCGTACCGGGGGAGGTAATGGCGATCACCATCGCATCGTTTTCACGGGCCAGCTGCGCCAGCTCCACCAGGCTTTTGGTCCTGCCGGTGTGCGAGATGATCACCACTACGTCATCGTCATTACAGTTCATACAGCTCATGCGTTGCAGGACGATGTCGTCGGAATAGATCACCGGTACATTAAAGCGGAAAAACTTGTTCATTGCGTCGTGGGCGACAGCGGCCGAAGAGCCGAGGCCAAAAAAGGCGATTTTCTTCGCCTGCGTGAGCAGGTCAACCGCCCGATTAATCGCCGACATATCGAGAGAATGATGGACCTGATCTAAACTGGCCATGGCGGATTCAAATATCTTTCCCGTATAGGACTCGACGCTGTCGTCTTCATCGACGTTGCGGTTAACATAGAGGGTACCGTGCGCCAGGCTTTGGGCCAGATGCAGTTTAAAATCCGGGAAACCGCGGGTTTCCAGACTGCGGCAGAAACGGTTAACCGTGGGCTCGCTGACGCCGGCTTCCAGCGCCAGGGCGGCAATACTTGAATGGATGGCCTGTGCGGGGGTTGCAAGGATGACTTCCGCCACTTTGCGTTCAGATTTGCTAAGGTGTTCCAGCCGGGACTGGATTTTTTCCAGCATGTTCATGGGTAATCGGGCGCTCATCAATGGAAGCGATTTCATTAATGGGTGAAATCATCAGGCGTTTTAGCAAGAATATACCCCTCCGTTGTCGGAAACGGTGAGGAATGACCTTAAAATATGTTGTTTTTTTTCATTACATGATCAGAGTCGTATTTTACTAACTGAGAATCGGTCGAAACAACGAACAATATTAGCCGCATGCCCAAAATCTCAGCGCCTGTTTTCCACCCTGTGCGATTTAGCAGCGGGAACCGGCGCTGAGGGTTTCGGGAAATTCGTAAACACAGTACGATGCAGTGAAAGAAAATTACAAATATAGCCTGGCACAAGCACCAGTCTATCAACTAAGGAGAATGACATGGCGGTAACGCAAACGGCCCAGGCATGCGATCTGGTCATTTTCGGCGCGAAGGGTGACCTGGCGCGACGTAAATTGCTGCCTTCCCTGTATCAGCTCGAAAAAGCTGGTCAGATCCATCCTGACACCCGCATCATCGGCGTCGGCCGTGCCGACTGGGATAAAGACGCTTACACCAAAGTTGTGCGTGAAGCGATGGAAACCTTCATGAAGGAAAAAATCGATGAAGGTTTGTGGGAGACCCTGAGCGGGCGTCTGGATTTCTGTAACCTTGATGTCAACGATACCAAAGCGTTTACCCGCCTGGGCAAAATGCTCGATCAGAAAGAGCGGGTGACCATTAACTATTTCGCCATGCCGCCAAGCACCTTTGGCGCGATTTGCAAAGGTCTGGGCGAAGCGAAGCTGAACGCGAAACCGGCGCGCGTGGTGATGGAAAAACCGCTGGGGACTTCCCTGGAAACCTCCCGCGAGATCAACGATCGGGTAGGCGAGTTCTTTGAAGAGTGCCAGGTCTACCGCATCGACCACTATCTGGGTAAAGAGACGGTGCTGAACCTGCTGGCGCTGCGCTTTGCCAACTCCCTGTTCGTCAATAACTGGGACAGCCGCACCATCGATCACGTTGAGATCACCGTGGCGGAAGAGGTGGGCATTGAGGGCCGCTGGGGCTACTTCGACCAGGCCGGGCAGATGCGCGACATGATCCAGAACCACCTGCTGCAAATTCTGTGCATGATCGCCATGTCTCCGCCCTCTGATTTGACTGCCGATAGCATCCGCGATGAAAAAGTGAAGGTGCTGAAATCGCTGCGCCGCATTGACCGCACCAACGTGCGTGAAAAAACGGTGCGCGGCCAGTACACCGCCGGCTTCGCGCAGGGTAAAAAAGTGCCGGGCTACCTCGAAGAAGAGGGTGCCAACAAGTCCAGCCATACTGAAACCTTCGTGGCCATCCGCGTAGATATCGACAACTGGCGCTGGGCGGGCGTACCGTTCTACCTGCGTACCGGTAAGCGACTGCCGACCAAATGTTCCGAAGTCGTGGTTTACTTTAAGACGCCGGAACTGAACCTGTTCAAAGAGACCTGGCAGGAGCTGCCGCAGAATAAGCTGACCATTCGTCTGCAGCCGGATGAAGGGGTGGATATCCAGGTGCTGAACAAAGTCCCGGGACTAGACCACAAGCATAACCTGCAGATCACCAAGCTGGACCTGAGCTACTCGGAAACCTTTAATCAAACCCATCTGGCGGATGCCTACGAGCGTCTGCTGCTGGAAACGATGCGCGGTATCCAGGCGCTGTTCGTGCGTCGCGACGAAGTGGAGGAGGCGTGGAAGTGGGTCGACTCCATCACGGAAGCCTGGGCCGCCGATCGCGATTCGCCGAAACCTTACCAGGCGGGCACCTGGGGGCCAGTTGCCTCCGTGGCGATGATCACCCGCGATGGTCGTTCGTGGAACGAGTTTGAGTAATCGCCAACTCCTCCGTCAGGGTTATTTTACCGGTAACATGATCTGACGCAGCAAGTCGTGTAATTTTTAATCTTTTAAGCCCCGGAGGATTCACCCCCGGGGCTTTTTTTATTACACTGCCTACAGATATTTTGCCCCTGAGCCCCAGTACAGGTGCCTTAAGCACCGAAAAGTATCGTTAAAGCGCTGCGGCCGGACAGATAAAATTTGAGGAGCCTTTATGAATTCAGAAATGTTACGGGTAACAAATCGCATCATCGAACGCTCGCGCGATACCCGCGAAGCCTACCTCGCCCGGATTAACCAGGCCAAAACCGATACCGTTCATCGCGCCCAGCTGGCGTGCGGTAACCTGGCCCACGGCTTTGCCGCCTGCCAGGCGGATGACAAAGCCTCGCTGAAAAGCATGCTGCGCAATAACATCGCCATCATTACCTCCTACAACGATATGCTCTCCGCTCACCAGCCCTATGAGCGCTATCCGGACATTATCCGCAAAGCGCTGCACTCCGCCAACGCGGTAGGCCAGGTCGCCGGCGGCGTTCCGGCGATGTGCGATGGCGTGACGCAGGGGCAAGATGGGATGGAGCTATCGCTGCTGAGTCGCGAAGTGATTGCCATGTCCGCCGCGATTGGCCTGTCGCACAATATGTTTGACGGGGCGCTCTACCTTGGCGTCTGCGATAAAATCGTCCCCGGCCTGGCGATGGCTGCGCTATCGTTCGGCCATCTGCCGTCGATCTTTATTCCTTCCGGGCCGATGGCCAGCGGCCTGGCGAATAAAGAAAAAGTGCGCATTCGTCAGCTCTATGCGGAAGGCAAAGTGGATCGTATGGCGCTGCTGGAGTCCGAGGCCGCGTCTTACCATGCGCCTGGCACCTGTACCTTCTACGGTACCGCCAATACCAACCAGATGGTGGTTGAGTTTATGGGGATGCAGCTGCCCGGCTCGTCATTCGTGCATCCGGATGCGCCGCTGCGCGAAGCGCTGACCGCCGCCGCCGCCCGTCAGGTGACCCGCCTGACCGGCAACGGTAACGAGTGGATGCCGCTGGGCAAAATGTTTGATGAAAAAGTGGTGGTCAACGGGATTGTCGCGCTGCTGGCAACCGGCGGCTCCACCAACCATACCATGCACCTGGTGGCGATGGCGCGGGCGGCAGGGATTATCATTAACTGGGATGATTTCTCCGATCTCTCAGACGTGGTGCCGCTGCTGGCGCGCCTCTACCCGAACGGCCCGGCGGATATTAACCACTTCCAGGCGGCGGGCGGCGTGCCGGTGCTGGTGCGCGAGCTGCTGAAAGGCGGCCTGCTGCATGAAGATGTCCATACCGTTGCCGGTTTCGGCCTCTCTCGCTACACCATGGAGCCCTGGCTTAATAACGGTGAACTTGACTGGCGCGAAGGGGCGGCCGCTCCGCTTGATGAAGCGGTTATCGCCACCTTTGACAAGCCGTTCTCTCGCCACGGCGGCACTAAAGTGCTGAGCGGCAATCTCGGCCGCGCGGTGATGAAAACCTCCGCCGTGCCGGTTGAGAACCAGATTATTGAAGCGCCGGCGGTGGTTTTCGAGAGCCAGCATGACGTGCTGCCCGCCTTTGAGGCGGGACTGCTCGACAAAGATTGCGTGGTTGTGGTCCGTCATCAGGGACCAAAAGCGAACGGCATGCCAGAATTACATAAACTTATGCCGCCACTTGGTGTATTATTGGACCGCCGTTTCAAAATTGCGCTGGTGACCGATGGTCGACTCTCCGGCGCATCAGGCAAAGTGCCGTCGGCTATCCACGTGACGCCCGAAGCGTACGATGGTGGTCTGCTGGCGAAGGTACGCGATGGCGACATTATTCGCGTCAACGGCCAGACGGGCGAGCTGACGCTGCGGGTCGATGACGCCGAGCTGGCCGCGCGTCAGCCGCATATTCCTGACCTGAGCGGTTCGCGCGTGGGAACCGGCCGGGAAATGTTCGGTGCGCTGCGTGAGAAACTCTCCGGAGCAGAACAGGGCGCAACCTGCATCACATTTTAAGACGATTCGATTTGTAGATCTGGCGAGAGAAAATCTGATGAAAAACTGGAAAACAACTGCAGAAGCAATCCTCACCTCCGGCCCGGTTGTACCGGTGATCGTGGTGAAAAAGCTGGAACACGCTGTGCCAATGGCGAAAGCGCTGGTTGCAGGCGGCGTACGCGTACTGGAAGTGACTCTGCGTACCGAGTGCGCGATGGACGCTATCCGCGCGATCGCCAAAGAGGTCCCGGAAGCGATTGTCGGTGCCGGTACCGTCACCAACGTTGAGCAGCTGAAAGAAGTGACCGAAGCGGGCGCGCAGTTTGCTATCAGCCCGGGTCTGACCGAATCCCTGCTGAAAGCGGCGACCGGCGAAGGCACCATCCCGCTGATCCCGGGGATCAGCACCGTATCCGAGCTGATGCTGGGTATGCAGTATGGTCTGAAAGAGTTCAAATTTTTCCCGGCGGAAGCTAACGGCGGCGTGAAAGCGCTGCAGGCGATTGGCGGCCCGTTCGCGCATATTCGCTTCTGCCCGACTGGCGGCATCTCTCCGGCGAACTATCGTGATTATCTGGCGCTGAACAGCGTGCTGTGCATCGGCGGCTCCTGGTTGGTTCCGGCGGATGCGCTGGAAGCCGGTGATTACGACCGTATCACCAAACTGGCTCGTGAAGCGGTAGAAGGCGCGAAGTAATTTTCGCGCGCTCACCAGAGGCCCGGTCCGCGACCGGGCTTTTTTTTATCCCGCAACAATGACTGCCGAAGCCGCCGCTTTGGCGCGCGTCACCGCTTCCTCAACGTTATCGGCGATCGCCAGCGTCACGCCCAGCCGACGCGAACCGTCGATTTCCGGTTTACCGAACAAACGTAACTGCAGCCCCGCGCCGACCGCGGCCTGAATATTGCTGAAGGTGACGTTCTGGCTGGTCAGCTGCGGCAGGATCACCGCAGAGGCCGCCGGGCCGTACTGGCGAATCGCGCCAATCGGCAGTCCGAGGAAGGCGCGAACGTGCAGGGCGAACTCCGATAAATCCTGCGAAATCAGCGTGACCATACCGGTGTCGTGCGGGCGCGGCGAGACTTCGCTAAAAATCACCTCGTCGCCGCAGACGAACAGTTCGACGCCGAACAGGCCGTAGCCGCCCAGCGCCAGCACCACTTGACGGGCGATTTCCTGCGCGCGTTCCAGCGCCAGCGCGCTCATCTGCTGCGGCTGCCAGGATTCACGATAGTCGCCATCCTCCTGACGGTGACCGACCGGCGCGCAGAAGTGTACGCCGTCCGCGGCGCTGACGGTGAGAAGGGTAATCTCGAAATCAAAGTTCACCACGCCTTCAACGATAACGCGTCCGGCTCCGGCGCGGCCGCCCTGCTGCGCATACTGCCAGGCGTCAGCCAGCTGCTCGCTGGAACGAATAAAGCTCTGGCCTTTACCCGATGAGCTCATTACCGGCTTGACGATGCACGGCAGGCCAATCTCGGCGACGGCTTCGCGGAAGGCGGGTTCGCTGTCGGCAAAACGGTAGGCGGAGGTGGGCAGCTTCAGCTCTTCAGCGGCCAGGCGGCGGATCCCTTCGCGGTTCATGGTGAGCTTTGCCGCACGGGCGGTGGGGACGACTTTCTGCCCGGTCTGCTCCAGCGCGACCAGGGTGTCGGTGGCGATAGCCTCGATTTCCGGCACGATAAAGTCAGGTTTTTCCTGTTCAATCAGCGCCTGCAGCGCTTCGCCGTGCAGCATATTGATGACGTGCGAACGGTGTGCGACCTGCATGGCCGGGGCGTCAGGGTAACGATCGACGGCGATGGTCTCAATTCCCAGGCGCTGGCATTCGATGGCCACTTCTTTACCCAGTTCGCCGGAACCCAACAGCATTACCTTTGTTGCCGCAGGGCGCAGCGCCGTACCTAATACAGTCATAACTCTCTTCCGCAGTAAAAAAACATGCGCCGCATTATAAACGAAAACGTTTGCGCATGTCTTTATGCGCGTCATTTGAGTTCGGCGGGAAAATTTGATATACTGTATAAAAATACAGTATTGAGAGGCTGCATCATGGCGGTTGAAATTAAATATGTAGTGATTCGTGAAGGTGAGGAAAAAATGTCTTTTGCCAGCAAAAAAGAGGCCGATGCTTATGACAAAATGCTCGATCTGGCGGAAGTACTGAACGACTGGCTGGTTGAATGCCCGCTAACGCTTGACGAAGAGCAGCGCGATAGTATGGCGATGTGGCTGGCCGAACGCAAAGATACCCTCAACCATATTCTGCGCTCCGGTAAGCTGCCGGAAGCCGACGGTGCCGCCGAGGCGCCAGCCGATCGCGCAGAAGCAGCAGAAGAGGGCGACAAGACCGACGACGTCGTCGAATCTGAAGCCCCGGCGCCGGCGAAGCCGCGCAAAGCGAAAGCGGCCTGAGTTACGCTGCCGCCGCCAGCGCTTCTGGCGGCAGGTACCCGCGCTTCCCGGCGCGACATTTGCTCATCTTTAGCTGCCGATAACGTTTCCTGACGTCGCGTCGTTTAGGCTGGTGGTATCGCTTATCGCGCAACGAGGAAATGTATGGCTAACTGGCTTAATCAACTACAGTCTCTGCTGGGTCAGCAGGGGCGGTCTTCTTCATCTGACGATCAACCAAGCGGCAATAATTTACTCCTGCCGGGCGCGCTCGGCGGGCTGGCAGGTCTGCTGGTTGCCAGTAAATCATCGCGCAAGCTGTTGGCCAAATACGGCACCGGCGCGCTGCTGGTGGGCGGCGGCGCGGTTGCGGGCAGCGTGTTGTGGAATAAATATCAGCAGAAGATGCGCGCCAGCGCGCAGCAGACATCGGCTGATGTCGCGCCCGCACAGGCGCCATCTCCTGCACCGGCCGAACTCGACGCCCGCAGCGAACGGCTGATTATGGCGCTGGTCTTCGCCGCCAAAAGCGATGGGCATATCGACGACCGCGAGCGGGCAAATACTGAAGAGCAGCTGCGCGCGGCAAACGTCGACGTCCAGGGCCGGGTGTTAATTGACCGGGCGCTGGCGCAGCCCCTTGACCCGCAGAGCCTGGCCCACGGCATCAGCAGCGAGCAAGAGGCGCTTGAAGTTTACTATATTAGCTGCGCGGTCATCGATATTGACCACTTTATGGAACGCAGCTACCTCAATGCCCTCGGTGAAGCGCTGAAGCTACCGCAGGACGTGCGCGAAGAGATCGAACGGGACATACAGGCGCAAAAACAGGCCATAACGGCTTAAATCCGTACGTTTCGCTTGCATCGCTGGCGACTTTTGCCACCCTTATATATTGTGTAGTCACGTTACCCTTCAGGCTGCTTTGAGGCAGCCTGAAAATTTTACTACCCAATACAAGCCGCAGAAGAATAAGCAGATGCCACCAAAAGCGAAACGGATCCCCCATGCCATGACCTTACATGGCGACACGCGAATCGATAATTACTACTGGCTGCGCGACGACGATCGCTCGCAGCCGGAAGTGCTTGATTATCTGCGCCAGGAAAATGAATACGGCAAAAAAGTGATGTCTTCGCAAAGTAGCCTGCAGGATAGGGTGCTTAAGGAGATTATCGACCGTATTCCACAGCGCGAAGTGTCGGCCCCCTACAGCAAAAATGGCTATCGCTACCGTCAGGTCTATGAACCGGGCTGCGAGTACGCGATTTATCAACGCCAGCCGGTAGTCAAAGAGGAGTGGGATGAATGGGACGTCCTGCTTGACGGCAACCAGCGTGCGGCCGGTAGCGAATTCTATACCCTCGGCGGATTAGGCGTTTCGCCCGACAATAGCCTGATGGCGGTGGCGGAAGACTATCTCTCCCGGCGGCAGTATAGCTTGCGCTTCTTTCCCTTAAACGACGACCGGCAATTTGCGGAAGTGCTGGAGAACGTGTCGCCTGATTTTGCCTGGAGTAATGATTCGCAGACCCTGTGGTACGTGCGTAAACATCCCACCACGCTGCTACCGTATCAGGTCTGGCGCCACCGTCTGGGGACGCCGGCCAGTGCGGATGTTCTGGTGTATGAAGAGCAGGACGATACTTTTTACGTCAGCGTGCACAAGACGACTTCCCAGCAGTTTGTGGTGATTTATCTGGCCAGCGCGACCACCAGCGAAGTGCTGCTGCTCAATGCGGAAATGACCGACGCCGAGCCGGTCTGTTTTCTACCGCGGCGTAAAGATCATGAATATAGCCTCGATCACTATCAGCACGCTTTTTATCTGCGCTCCAATCGCGAAGGCAAGAACTTCGGTCTTTATCGCAGCACCCTGCGCGATGAGCAGCAGTGGGAGACCCTGATCGCGCCGCGTCACGAAGTGATGCTGGAAGGTTTTACCCTGTTTACCGATTGGCTGGTGGTGGAAGAGCGCCAGCGCGGGCTAACCAGCCTGCGCCAGATCAACCGTAAGACAAGAGAGTCCCAGGGCATTGCCTTTGACGATCCGGCCTATGTGACCTGGCTTGCCTATAACCCGGAGCCGGAAACCTCGCGCCTGCGCTACGGCTACTCCTCCATGACAACCCCGGATACGCTGTTCGAGCTGGATATGAATACCGGCGAGCGGCGGGTGCTGAAACAACAGGAAGTCAAAGGATTTGATGCCAGCCACTACCGCAGCGAGCACCTGTGGATCATCGCCCGCGACGGCGTTGAAGTCCCGGTCTCGTTGGTCTACCGTGATGAACATTTCCGCAAGGGCGCCAGTCCGCTGCTGGTGTACGGCTACGGCTCCTATGGCGCCAGCATGGACGCGGATTTCAGCGCCAGCCGCCTGAGCCTGCTCGACCGCGGCTTTGTGTTCGCTATCGCCCATATTCGCGGCGGCGGCGAGCTGGGCCAGCAGTGGTACGAAGACGGCAAGTTTTTGTGCAAGAAAAATACCTTCAACGATTATCTCGACGTCTGCGATGCGCTGCTGGCGCAGGGCTACGGCGATCCGCGGTTTTGCTACGGCATGGGCGGCAGCGCCGGCGGTATGCTGATGGGCGTGGCGGTAAACCAGCGGCCGGAGCTTTTCCACGGCGTGGTGGCCCAGGTTCCCTTTGTGGATGTTCTTACGACGATGCTCGATGAGTCGATCCCGCTGACCACCGGCGAGTTTGAAGAGTGGGGGAATCCCCAGGATGAAGACTACTATCGCTATATGAAAAGCTACAGCCCGTACGACGGCGTTCAGGCACAGACGTATCCGCATCTGCTGGTCACCACGGGCCTGCATGATTCGCAGGTACAATACTGGGAGCCGGCAAAATGGGTGGCGAAACTGCGCGCGCTGAAAACCGACGATAACCTGCTGCTGTTGTGTACCGATATGGATTCCGGCCACGGCGGTAAATCCGGCCGTTTTAAAAGCTATGAGGGCGTGGCGCTGGAGTTCGCGTTTCTGATTGGCCTGGCGCAGGGGACGCTGCCGGGCCAGGCGGAGGTATAGCGCCGATTACTCCCCGAGATAGTGCTTCAGCGTCAGGCGCAGCTCGGGGCTCATGCGATCCAGGTTATTGAACAGCCAGCGCAAATAGCCAGGATCGTTTTCCGCCACTTCCGAGACTGGCTTACCGCGATATTTGCCGAAGGTAAAGGTGGAGAGCAGCGCCGGGCGGCCGGTAATGGTCGCCATCTCTTCAGGCGTCCAGCCGGAGGTGTTGATGATATCGAGCAGCAGGGCGGCGGTGATATAGCAATCATAAAGCGCCCGGTGATGATGCAGTCCCGGTGGCGTCGCGACGCTGAGCTTGCGCGATTTATACAGCCCCATATTGCTGTACTTGATGCCTGGCCACAGGCGGCGCGCCAGCTTCATCGTGCAGATCCACTCGCCCTGCATTTCCGGCAACACCCGGCGGTCAAAGCTGGCGTTATGGGCGACATACCACGGGCTGCCCATATACAGCGGCACAATCTCCTCGATCCACGGCTTATCGGCGACCATCTCTTCGGTGATACGGTGAATCGCCATCGCCTGCGGGCTGATAGGACGATCGGGACGAACCAGGTGGCTCATGGGATTGGTAATTTGTCCGTCGATGATATCTACCGAGGCGATTTCAACAATGCCTCCCTGCAATCCGCAGGTTTCTGTATCGATTACGCGCAGCATGGCTCGCTCCAGGCCAAAGAAACCAGCGTAATGCAATGCGCAGGTCTTGCCAACTCGGATGTCCGCAGAGGACGGGAATTATTTCTGTTTCGGTTCATAGGGCAGGCGAGAGAGCGAAACGGAGGCCAGCCGATGGGCAATCAGACGCTCGCGAAACCAGCCGCGCAGGTGTTCGGGCTGCTCTCTTTCGACAAGATCGGCGACCACCGGCATATTGTAGCGCTCTTTAAAGGCGACCCCCGCCGCAGCGAGATCGACGTTCACTTTGTCCATCTCCTCCTGGGATAATTTAGCTAGGTTCTTTTCCATCGGTTTCTCCTCTGATAATGCCGCAAAAAGTACTAAGCACGCGGCAAAAAGGCAAGTCTCAGACGCTTAGCTCGACTGCGCCATTATACAGGGTTATTCTCTGTGCTACATACATAACAAAAAGGAATGACAACTATGCCAATCATCGCCGGACGCGCCCTGCGTCTGTCTCTGTTTCTCGCCGGTTGCCTGACCTCCGCAGGCGCATTTGCCCACGCCCATTTGCAACAACCGCTGCCGGCCGCCGGTAGTGAGGTGGACGCGTCACCGCAGGCGCTGACCCTGAGCTTCTCCGAAGGCATCGAAACGCAGTTTAGCGGCGTCACCCTCACCGGGCCGCAGCAGAAAGCGATCCCCCTCGGCAAACCCGTCCGCAGCGACAACAATAAGGCCCAGCTCACGGTACCCGTCGAGCAGGCGTTGACGCCGGGCGCATATACCGTTGACTGGCACGTGGTCTCCGTAGATGGCCATAAGACGAAAGGACAATACACCTTTACCGTGAAGTAAACCGATGCTCAGTGCCGTCTATGTCAGCCTGCGCTTTATCCATTTCATCACGCTGATGGTCGCTTTCGGCTGCCTGCTTTACGGCGCGTGGTGGGCGCCAGCGGCCTTGCGCCGTCTGATGATGCAGCGCTTTTATCCGCTAATGCGCCATTTACTGTTGGCTAGCGCGCTGTCGGCGCTGCTGATGCTGATGGCGCAGGGCGGCCTGATGGGTAACGGCTGGCCTGATGTCTGGCAGCCGGCCATCTGGCAGGCGGTGGCCGGGACGCAGTTTGGCGGCGTGTGGGTATGGCAAATTTTACTCGCCTTTGTGGCGTTGGCGGTGGTCTGGCTGAAGCCCCGACGCCCAGGACGTTTACTGCTGGTGCTGTTTTGCGCCCAGTTGCTGCTGCTGGCGGGCGTCGGACATGCCGCGATGAACGATGGCTGGCTGGGGATAGTGCAGCGGACCAATCATGCGCTGCATCTGTTTTGCGTGGCCAGCTGGTTTGGCGGTCTGCTGCCGTTTATCTACTGCCTTCGCCTGGCGCACGGCCGCTGGCGGCAGGCCGCCATATGCACCATGATGCGGTTTTCGCGCTACGGGCATCTGGCGGTTGCCGGCGCCATCGCCAGCGGCGCGGTAAATGCGCTGCTGATCCAGGGCGGGTTGATTAGCGCCTCGCCCTGGGGGCGTATGCTGTTGTTCAAATGTGCGCTGGTGGCGGCAATGGTGGCAATTGCGCTGGTGAACCGGTATGTTCTGGTGCCACGCATGTCGGCAGGCGGAACGCGAGCGGAGCAGCTCATCGTGCGCACCACGCAGATAGAGATTGCGCTGGGGGCGCTGGCGCTGTTTGCCGTCAGCCTGTTTGCCACCTGGGAACCTTTCTGAATAAACTGGTTAAATCATGAAAAAAATCGTTCTGACAATGTTGTTATTGGCAAGTTCTGGCGCTGCGCTGGCGGCGCCGCAGGTGATTACCGTCAGCCGCTTTGAGGTGGGTAAGGAGAGCTGGGCGTTTAACCGTGAAGAGGTGATGCTGACCTGCCGTCCGGGCAATGCGCTGTTCGCCATCAATCCCAGCACGCTGGTGCAGTACCCGCTAAACGACATCGCCGAGCAGCAGATGAAAGACGGTAAAACTAACGCGCAGCCGATTTCCGTGATCCAGATTGACGATCCGCAGCAGCCGGGACAAAAAATGAGCCTGGCGCCCTTTATTGAGCGCGCGCAGAAGCTCTGCTGATCGCTGCCTGCATCCCGCTGTATTTACATGAAAAAAACCGCCATCCCCCGATATCGGGCGTGGCGGTTTTTTGTTGGCATCAGCAATTTTGATACGAATTATTCGTCCACTTTTGTCACGGACTGGAAAACCTGACACGGTAAACTATTCTTATAAGGCAAGGCGACTTAGCCTGCATTAATGCCAACTTTTAGCGCACGGCTCTCTCCCAAGAGCCATTTCCCTGGACCGAATACAGGAATCGTGTTCGGTCTCTTTTTATCTATTTTTCACAAATCGCAGATTCCCTTGCAAAACCCCACTCGCTTTTTTCGGGGCTTTTTTCTTATACCACAACAATAATTTCCTAAACATTTCTTTTACAAAAAATCGTCTGCTAACGTTTTAGTAGCTAACGGTCACCAGTACGGTATCGGTATAGGTTCCGGCAGGCTGGTTACTCTGGGTCGGGTTTATCTTTAGGATATAGTTTGCGGGCTGCGCGGCGCCGGAGCCGGTCACGCTGAGATTGTTATTTTCCGTCCATGCGCTGCCGTTGGGCTGGTAAAACTGATACTGCAGCCAGGCGGTAGCCTGGTTCGCGATAGGCTGGCTCATCTGCCGCCAGTCGCCGACGCTGGCGTTGGTGCTGGCGAGGTTGACGGTATAGGCCGCGTTTTTCGTGCAGCGGATGGCAAGCTGGCCGCTGTAGTTGCTAAAACCGGACGGAAGGGCGGCAGAGGCAAATTCGACGTCCGGCGCGCTGTCGATATAGCAAACATTGGTCACCTTCACCGACACATTGACCGTTGAGGTCAGGGTGCCGTTATTCGGAATACATATCTTAATGCCCAGTAGGTCGAGCCCGACGTAGCAGAACCGGTACACCCAGGTGATGGTTAACACATCGCTATAGGTACCGGCGGGGACGTTGGCTCCCGGGGTGGTTCTGAAGTAGAGCGGCATGGTGCCGTCGCTTGAGTTAAATAAACCCAGCAGTTCGAGCAGCGTTGTTCTGGACCAGCTAATAACGCCCCCGTCCTGATAGGCCGGCGAGCACGAAGCGTCAGAACAGACGCTGTAAGGGATGGCGTCGCCCGCGCCATTAAGCAACCGCGGAACGCCGTTGCTCTTGTTGGCCGACGACAGGGTGGCGCTTAATGTGTTGGTTGAGTTCAGCGCCACCAGTTCCGGGGTACAGTAAAACCCTGCGCCAGCCATCACGCCCTGAGGCGCGCTGTTGAGGGCAAAGGAATTCACCGGTCCGATAACCGGCGCGCTGGTTTTGATGCTGCAAGCGGCCAGCGCGTTGCTCGTTAGCCCAAGGAGAAAGAGCAGCGCGCAGATCGGGAGGATACTTTTCAACTTGATCTCCACTGTTATGGATGACAGCTAACCGGACCTATCCGTTGCGGAACCGGCGTTGTTTCCGGGAGCGCAAAGCGCACGCGGCATGGAAACGCCCCGGCGTTGACTATGACTTCATTGTCGCGCGTGAGATGCGAGAACCAGGCGACGCCGTCGTAGCCCACCAGACCGCGCTGTTTGCTGTTCACTTCCTCGACCGGCGTACCGACCGGCAGCGGCTGCCCCTGAGCATCGACGAAGACAATGGTTGCCGAACGCACGCGGTTAACCGGGAATTCAACCAGCGCGCCGCTGCCTTCACGCACGGCGATGCGCTTCTCCACCGTCAGCGCTTCGGTGTCCGTTGGCAATGGCAGCGTATCGAGGGTGATTTTTCCCGGATACCACGCCGTCGCCCATGGGATCAGCAAATGGCCGTTTTTATCCGTCACGCCGACTTTGCGGTTTTCATAGTTCACCGCAATATTCGGGTAGTTACCGGTGGAGACAACGATAAACGCGTCGTTAATCTGCCGGGCGAAGAACAGACTGTTATCCATCAGCACCACCGATCCCGTGGCTTCAAACCAGCTGTGACGATCGTTGCGCGAGCCGTAGTAGCCTCCGCTCAACGTTGACACGCGATTGATCCAGGTGAGATCCGCCTGGCTATAATTATCGCCGCCCACCGAATGGGCGAGGTTCCAGCCAAGCCCGCCTTCTGCCGGAGCGGAGCGGTTGAGGCTGATATTTTCGCCCCATTGACCGGAGCTGGCGCGCTGGCCGCTTAACTGCATAGAGCTTTGCGAATCGAAAGGGATGATTATCTGCAGCATGCTGGAGTAGCTACCTTCCTGCAGATCGCGGTTTACGCTCAGGTTGAGGCTGCTGCTTAGCCACAGGCTACGGCTCCAGGAGAGGTTCAGCAGGCGGGTGCGCGAACGATCCTCGGCCTGGATATCAAAGTAGCCAATGCTAAAAGAACCGAGGGCGCTTCCCCACGGGCTCAGGCTCAGCGTGGCCTGGTCTGACTGGCGGCTGAGCGTGGCGCTAGAGCCATAGGTGCTGAGGTTGTCGTAGCTGGCGCTGCGGCGGATATGCTGATAGTTCACTCCCCAGCTGTTGCCGTAGTAGGAGTAACCCGAGGTGAACTGGTTTCCGTCTCCTTCGCCGCGGCTGGCGCTGCCCGACAGGCTGAGGGTACCCAGATTTCCTACCCCAATATCGCCGCCTAGCCCGGCATTGGTTAATCCCTGACGGTCTTCGGTATGCGCCGAGAGCGTAAGCCAGTGGGTTAATCCATAGCGATAAATCGCGCTCACCGCGCCGGCGCCATAATCGGCATTCTTGATGCCGTAGTTGTTGCGCAGGGCGCCAAGGGTGAAATCAAAATCGCTCAGGCCTTCCCGCAGGAGGGTATTGGAGACATAAAAAGGAACGCTGGTGGAGACCTGACGGCCAAGGGCGTCGGTGGTCACTACCGTCGCTTCGCCGGCGCCGCTGATCCACGGCACGTTGGTCAGCGTATAGGGGCCGCCATTAACCTGCGACGAGCTGGTTTTATAACCGTTAATAAACAGGTCGACGCTTGAAGGGACCGCCGCGCTGCCGGATAAGTTAAGCAGCGGATATGTCACCAGATCCGGGCGAACGCTGAAGTTGCGGCTTATGCGTAGCCCCCCCATGCGCACGGAACTGCTCCAGGTCAGGGCGTTACTGACCACGTCGCCGGCCTGGTAGCTTATCATCTGCTCGCTATCGCTGTATTTCCACAGGGTGTCGTAGCGCATATAGCCCTGCTGTTGATAGCCCGTTGCAGACCAGTTTTGCCGGATCGCGGCGTTATTGGAAAGGACGCCCGGCGGACCAAAAAGACGCGTTTCGGTGAAGGTGCTGGTGGTTTGCGTGCCGCCGGATGAAAAGAGGCTGTAAGCGTCGTAGTTAAATAAAATCCCCGGACTGCCGATCGCGGCCTGGTATTGTTGTCCCATGGTCTCCCCGATGCGCTGTTCGGGGAGCCACTGGTCCGGAACCTGAAGCTTAAGCACTTGCCCCGGCTGGTCGTATTCCACCTTAACCGAGGGGAGCGTCGTGACATCCACCAGCGCATCGTGGGTTTGCAGAGGAATATGCGCTTGCCTTAGAACGCTGGCCGCGACCCAGTAGTGACCAGCGTTGACCTTTACCGGAACGGCGTTGGCAAGGATATTGCCGTTGACCGATAAGCTGAGGTACAGCTCATACTCCTGCTTTTCGCCGTAGGATGCCGCAGGGGCGGGCAGTGAATCATAGGTCGCGGCGCAGGCCGTCACCGATGCCATCGCCAGCAGCCCTCCGGACGCCGTCCTTTTCAGGTCTCTCATTTTCAACGATTCGCCGGAATTTCCACCGCCTGACCGTTATCCGTTAATTTCGCGAACAGATGCATGCCTGATGGCACGGAAGACTTTCCGCCGCTCGGGAAACAGGCCTTTTTCTGCGCCAGAACGTAGCCGAGAAGGCCATTAGCCTGGGAAATTTGGCCTTTGCCGCTCGCGTTCGCCCAGTAAACCGTACTGAGCCTGGCGTGTTGACTGCCTCTATTCTCGATGCACAGCGTCTGGCGGTTATTTTGCTGCGCGAGCGACCAACGCAGCGTCGTCCTTACCGATTCGACTGAACCCGCGTTCTTTAGCGGCGCGAGGCCTTGCCCATAGGTAAACAGCGGCAGGACATAGCGCATGCGCATTTTCAGCCCTGCAGAGTTCTGTTCCGTCTGGGCTACCGGCTGCGCGGCTGGGATCTCATCGATAACAATGCGGTAGGACTGCTCTTTGCCGTTGGCGATGGGGGCGACGCGCATGAGCCGCACCAGCTGGCGCTGCCCCGGCGCTACCGTGGTAAAAGGGGGGCTGGCGACAACATCGCGCTGGTCGGCGTAGACGTCCGCTGACGCTTTTTGATCCCAGGCAAAAACGCGCAGCTGCAAATTAACCGGCGAACTGCCGCGATTCTCCAGCCACAGTTCAGAACCTTTCTCATGGCTTTCGATAGTTTGAAAGATAGGCCATACCAGGACGGAGCTTGCGGCCAGAACCGATGAGGGAAGAGATAAAGCGAATATAAACGGCGCAAATCTACAGCGAATCATAGTTAACCTGTGAATTATCTAATAGGTCAGCGTGACGGTGACCGTGTCGGTATAGGAGCCCACCGCCGGGAAGCCATTCGTGGCAAAAAGGCGGCCATAAACCGTGTAGGTTTGCGTGGTGCTCGGAAATGATGCGACGCTCAAGGCTTGCGTACTGTTGCCCCAAACGTTAGCGCGGTTGGCGTCCTGATAAAGCTGATACGCCAGGGTGTTGTTGTTGCCGTTCGACATGTAGCGCTGGCTGGCTGAGCCGCCGTTGACGCCATAGTCGAGGGCGATTGAAATAGCGGTGCCGGGCGTGCAGGTGACGATGATTGAGCCTGCGCCAGAGGTACTGGCGACATCAACGTTGCTGTATAGCGATGACAGGGTGCCAAAACTCAGGGTGCCGAAATCTGTTGTTTGGGAGCCGTCTCCGGCGCCAAGCGCGCAGCCTGCGGCGATCTGCGCGGAGACTTTAAACGTCTTCTGGACAACGGCGGCATGGGTGCCTGAGGTAAAAAGCAGAATTAATGTAAGCCACTCGGGTCGAAGCATGACGCCCATTTTCCTTATGCGATTACCAGGTTAACGTCGCGGTGACGATGTCGTCATACACATCGGCCGTCGGCGCATTGACGCTCTGGTCTTCGGGGCGGATGCGGGCAAAAACAGGAATAGCCTGAGGATTGCCGGTGCCAACGATAGGTATCGTGCCGCCGGGCAAAATTTCATTACTGCGGGCGGCATCTGAATAGAGCCGATAGGCAATCTGCTGGGTACCGCCGGCGTTTTTCATATAGCGCAGCGCTGCATCGCCAAACTGGCCGCCGTCAAGCGTCAGGGTCGAGTCGAGGTCCTCGGTGCAGGTCACGGTTAGCGCGCTTCCGCCGCCGCTGCCGGTGACTTCCGCATCAATGGAGTTGGCGAGATCGCCATAGGCGCCGAAATTAATGTTGCCCCAGCGGTTATTCTCGCCATTGCGGACGTTCGATACGCTGCATCCGCTGCCGAGCGTCACCTGGACGCCAATCTGGCCGCTTAAGGTTCCCGCTGCGAAAGCCGGTTGACTAATAACGATGGCGCTCAGTAAGCCGCCCAGCACAGTGCGCGAGATGGTTTTGACGTTCATAGAGAACCTCTTAGTGGAAAGCCGCTGAAGAAAAACAACAATATAGTGATAGACGTTGGTCACCGGGTAACTGCCACGGTTTTGTTGGTTAACGTATAACTACTCCTGCGGAATATGTGTAATTTTGTATTAATTGCTGATAATTTGTTTTTTATTGGTTTGTTGTGCTGTATTAGTGCTATTTATATGGAGTCAAATGCCTTATGTTAATTAATTGTTGGTGTTATGTTTTTTATTTGTGTTTTCAAGGGAGCGTAAAAATAAGGTGATTTTTTTTAAATCACAATCTGGCGCAAACTTTGCAACAAAAAATCTGGACAAAAAGCCGGGCGTAGACACTGGGCGCCGTGCAGTGAGGGAGAGGAGAAAACACCTGCACGAAATCAGGCCCATAGTGCAGGTGAAATGTACGGGCCAACATCGGAAGAGACCCAGTATACACATTTGTATGACAAATGAAATAATAGACAAGAAACGGCATTAACTTTTTTAGCGGTTATTTTTCTGAGCGCTTGACGGGTTATTGCCGGATGAAAGGAAGACCGTAACTTACGGGGTAAAAATAATCGGTAATGATTTATTCCGGCGCGACGAAGGAGGGATACAGCCATGTTTCCAGAAAGCTCACCAGGAACCATATTTGTCCGCTAAAAATAAACCACAAAGCAGCGGCCAAAATAATCAGCAGGATAGCCAGCAGGAGTATTTCAGTTTTGCTCATAACTTCACTAGCCGTCCGTAAGGAATACAACGAAGTTATGATAGTAACTAAAGCGCCGTAGAAGATGCAAACGCCGTCGTGCTAAACGGCGTTGGTGAAACGGCTGGAGATCTAATCCATGAGTATCGCCATCTGAGCGGCCATATCATCCAGCAGTTGAAAGCGGCGACGATATTCAGCGCGCTTCTTGCTGGCGATGCTCTCAAGCGTCTTTCTTTCCAGCTGCAGCGGTAAGCGCCAGCGCCAGGCGCCGTCGGCGACGCCATCGATAGATTGCCAGAACTCATCGTAGCTGGCGTGAAAATGACGTCCTTTACTCAGCCGATAGCGCAGCGCGCGGAAGACGTGACCGTTATCGCTGACCCCGTAAATATGATGAACGTGGCAGCGCGCCGCCATCATCCAGATAAACTCCAGCAGCAGGCGTTTTGGGAACAGGCCGTAACAGGCGCGCGTCGCCCGCTTAATTACGTCATGCGGGATATTGCTGCGCGGCCCCTGCAGACCGCCGATGGTCAGCTGCCATTGCTCCTGCTGGCGGGTGACGCTAAAGGTCGCGCTGGCCAGCACGGTCTCATCGCTATCGCGCAGCCATAGCGTCGTCTCGCCCTCGCGTTCGGCTTTACCCGCCGAGGAGGCGGAGAGCGTAAACCGGCTGTCGTCTTTGCCCGTTAGCTTAAGCAGCGGCGTCTCTTTCGCGGCGGTCATGGCACCCGCAAGGCGCGAGCCTCCCAGGGAATCGACAAACTGGTAGTGGCTGATAATGGCCTGCGCGCGCTGGCTGGCGTTTAATCCGCGGGTCAAATACTGGCGATGAACTTTGCCCGGCAGCGTCACCTGAGCGGCCAGCAGCTGATTGAAGTCCGCACGCGCCGCCAGGCTCTCCAGCATGCTGCGCGTTGGCGCATAAAATAATGCCGTGCGCAGCAAAAACTTAAGCCGGTAATGGCGTTGTTGCCAGATGGGGGCAGGGGTTAGCCGACCCATCACCAGATCGGCAATAAGATTTGGGCGTCGTTCAACTACGCTGGCTGAATGCAGGCTGTTATCCGTCACGATGAATACCTCGGAGTTATTTAGCCTCTATTCTATGGATATATCTCGGGGAGCTTAATGCCTCGCCGGACTATATTTGCCTTTCGTTTAAAGTCGATTGAGGTGCCAATATTACGGGCGTTGAAGTGACGGATTTTTCCTATAATTATGCCAGGAGGACATAATATGTATCAGCGCATTAACGGTTCCGCCTGGCGTAATATCTGGCTGGTGGGCGACCTGCACGGCTGTTTCGCACGTCTGATGGCGGCCCTTCGCGAGCGCAGGTTTGACCCTTATCAGGACCTGCTTCTCTCGGTGGGCGATCTGATCGATCGTGGGCCACAAAGCGCGCAATGCCTGGATTTACTGCGCTATCGCTGGGTTTGCGCGGTGCGTGGAAACCATGAGCAGATGGCGCTGGAGGCGCTTGCGGGCGGCGACATGCGGCTCTGGGAGATGAACGGAGGCGGCTGGTATACGCAATCCCCGCAGAACCAGAGGCGGCGCCTTGCGGAGCTTATCGCCTCCTGCCGCGACCTACCGCTGATTATCGAACTCCACAGCGGTGGGCAGGTGCACGTGATTGCCCATGCTGATTACCCCGCCGCGGTATATCGCTGGCAGCGCGCCGTCGATGAGCATCAGGTGTTGTGGCGTCGGCAGCGGCTTACCGACCATTTCGCCGGGCGACACGGCGCGATTGCCGGCGCCGATCATTTCTGGTTCGGCCATACGCCGCTCCAACGGCGCTACGACAGCGATAACCAGCATTATATCGATACAGGGGCCGTATTTGGTGGAGAGCTAACCCTGGTGGCGCTACAGCTGGCGGGCTAAAAATCGCTGTATTCTCGGGCGGGGAGCCAGAAACTGTCGATAAAATCTTCTACCGGAAAGCAGCCGCCGTGGCGTATCCGCTGATCGTCCATGGCGGTTATGCACTGCCGCTCGTTATCGTAAACATCAACAACGATATCTTCACAGCCGCCGTCCAGGTAACAAATAAACAGTACTAAGGCAAACATCCTGGCCTCATATCCTGAAAAACATATTGTTAAGTGTAGGAGATGTCGGAAAAGCGGGGAAATAAATAACCCGTCTCAGGCGACGGGTTCATTTGAATCAGGCGAGGCGCATGATCCAGGCATCGGACTGGCGATCGTAGTGCTTACGGTAGAGGACGGAATGTTCACCATCAAGTATGGCGGGCACGCTGGTGTCCGCGTCCCATGCATCAAGCTGCATGCATAAATCCGGATCGGATTTGCAGGGAATGCTTAACGTTCGCTCTCCCTGCTGTTCGCCGTGCAGTTCGGCGTCGTCTATTTCAAACGCGCCGATACGTACGCTGGTTTTACTCATAAATTCACCCCGTTTGTCTGCTAATTTGTGGTACGACCAGTTGAGGCCGACATTTTTCAGCGTAGACAAACGGGCGTAAAGCGCCAGTGAAAAAGTGCTGTTTTTCGAGGCGCCATCACGCTTTTTTGCTAAAAAGCTTACCGTCGCGCACCAGTTCGCGGGGATAGCTGTTTTTTAAACGCGACCCGACTTTTTTCGCCAGCCCGAGCGGCGCGCCCTGATAGGTGACAATCGCATCATCCTTCTCCGGGAGCGTTTCCGGATAGACGTCGCGACCGCGGTACCACTCTTCCGCTTCGGCCTGAGTCAGCGCAAAGGGCGCGGCCGGCGCGGCAAGCGCAATCACCGCTTCGTGCTGCCAGCGGTAGCCTTTGTTGTGGGTTTCTGCGAGCCGGATCCCGATGCGGGAAAAGCGCACTTTACCGAACAGCGCTTCGAGCGCCTGCGGGAAGAGCCAGATTTCTTTATCACGCTGCCAGAGCGTATGCTCGGCGCTCCACTGCAGACCGACGGCGGCGGCGGCGGCAATAACGGCGGCGGATTCGCGGGTTTTAAGCGGCGTGAAGGGGAATTTCCCGACTTTATAGCCCGGCGCCGGGAGCGGCTCGATGGCGGCGGTTTTGCGTAAGCGGGCGACGAAGAACCCTTCGCAGTCAAAAATCTGCGGAAAGACGTGCAGGAAACCCTCGTCGGTCAGCGCTTCGCTGGCCTGGGGGAACAGCGAGCCGAGCGGCAGAACTTGCACCGCCTGCGGATAGCGCGCTAGCAGCCCGTTGACCACCTCTTCGTTTTCTTGCCGGTTCAGGGTGCAGGTGGAGTAAACCAGCATCCCGCCGGGGCGAAGGGCGTGAAACGCGCTGTCGATAAGTTCACGCTGGGTTAGCGCGATCTCCGCGTTGCTTTCCGGTGACCAGTTTTTCAGCGCATCGGGGTCTTTACGTACTACCCCTTCGCCGGAGCAGGGGGCGTCGAGCAGGATCGCGTCAAAGCATTCCGGCAGCGCGGCGCCGAATACCCGACCATCGAAATGGGTCAGCGCCACGTTGCTAATTCCGCAGCGGCTGATATTGGCGTGCAGGACTTTAACCCGGCTGGCGGAATACTCATTGGCCAGAATGCCGCCTTCATTGCCCATGCGCGCGGCGATTTGCGTGGTTTTAGAGCCCGGCGCGGCGGCGACATCCATCAACCGCTGCGGCGTTTCACCATCGGCAAACAGCGCGGCGACCGGCAGCATGGAGCTGGCTTCCTGGATATAAAACAGCCCGCTAAGATGCTCGGCCGTGCTGCCCAGCGGCAGGTCGTCTTCGTCTTCACGCTCGATCCAGAAACCCTCTTCGCACCACGGAACCGGCGTGAGCTGCCAGCGATAGGGGGCTACCAGCTGCAAAAAATCAGCCACCGTGATTTTCAGCGTATTGACGCGAATGCTCCGCCGCAGCGGGCGCTGGCAGGCGGCGATAAAGTCGTCAAAAGAGAGATGCGTCGGCATGGCCGAACGCATTTGAGCGAGGAATTCTTCAGGAAGATAGACAGCGTTTTGAGCCACGGGGAGCGCACCACAAGGAAAAAAGGGGGCGTAGTTTACCATAAAGGCTCCGGCGGCGGACACCGGAGCCTGTTATGCTTAGCGCGGCAGGGCGGTGCCCCATTCGCGCCACTCTTTCGGTTCGCTCTCCAGCAGCAGG
Organism: Klebsiella sp. M5al; assembly: GCF_002090195.1. Lineage (NCBI taxonomy): Bacteria > Pseudomonadati > Pseudomonadota > Gammaproteobacteria > Enterobacterales > Enterobacteriaceae > Klebsiella > Klebsiella sp. M5al. The sequence continues at coordinate 3,741,344 of NZ_CP020657.1, read as the reverse complement.
AAGTGTTTGCCATCCTGCGCTTTCGGCGCCAGCGGCGTACCCGGAGGCGTGGCAAACGCGATACCGCCGCGAATGAACTGATTAAAGGTACCGGTTTTCACCACCCCGCCAATCAGGCCAAAGTCGAGGCTATAGCCGGAAGCCAGCCAGAACACCGAGTTGTTGCGCACCAGATACTGATAACGCTTGCTGATTCGCAGCTGTACCATCACGCGATCCGACATCGAACCGAGCATCAGGCCGGTCACCGTGCCCACTTCGAGCCCGCGGAACAGTACCGGCGTGCCGATACCCAGCGAACCCGCTTCCGGTACTTCGACGATAATGCTCAGGCCGTCGATATAGCGTGAATCACTGATCGTGGTTTCCTGAATTTCGAAATCACGACGAGGTGAACCGCGGCCAGGCTCGACGTTGATATAGGCCTGGAAAAGGGTATCCAGATGTTCAACGCCCGCCGCGGAAATCTGCGGCGTAATCACCGAGAAACGCGTTCCGGCGCGGGCAAAGGTGTTGACGTATTCCGGGTAGAGCACCGCTTTCGCCTGCACTTCGTTTTTCGCGGTAATTAAATTCAGCGACTGGATCTGACCAATATCGATCCCCAGATAGCGAATCGGCATCCCTTCGGCGATTTTACCGGCGTCGAAGGCGTGCAGGGTTATCTGCCCACCCACCGCGCGAGCGGCGGTTTCCGACGCATACAGCACCCGTTTGTTATCGATCCGCGCGCTGGCGCTGGCGCCGCTGAGGTTATCAAAGCTAATCGCGCCCTTCAGCGCGCGGGAGAGCGGGGAAGCCTGCACCGTCAGACCGCTGCCGTTAAGCTGCACTTTGGCGCCGCCTTCGGCCCAGAACACGCTGTTGCTGGTCAGCAGATGGCGATACTCCGGCTTGATATGGATATTGATCTCAAAGGCGTTTTTACGCGGCTGAACGGTGATGATCTCCCCGACCGCAAATTTACGGTACAGCACCACGGAGCCGGCCTGCACGTCCGGCAGCGTCTCGGCTGAGAGCGTAAGCGTGGTGGTCGGCAGATCGCTCATGCTGTTTTCCAGCGCCTTTTCCTGGTTTGCATACAGCGGATAGCGGCTTTGCATCGCCCCCTTGTCGCCCGGAATAATGCGGATCCCGCCGTTGACCCATTCGCTGGCGCTGGCGCCGAGGAACTGCACGCCGTCGATGCCGACTTTGACGTCAATCCGGCTGTTGACCACGAATTTGCTATCGCCGCGAACCAGTGAACGGTACTCCGGCATAATCGCCACCTGGAAAGTGACGCCATCGGCGTTCAGCTTGCGCTCCAGAACCTGACCAATCTGTACGCCGTGCAGAATGAGCGGCTGCCCGGCGTCGATACCGTAGCTCTCCGGCGCGGTGAGCGTGACGGTCGCGACATCCGGTTCTTCCAGAATGGATTTATCGGCAGGCAGTACCGCAAACTGGTTACGCGGCTCACCTTCACCGGGGACCAGTTCAAAGGTAGTGCCAGTCAGCAGGGCGCTGACGCTGGGGTTATCCAGAGAGATTTTCGGCTTCTTCATCTGAATCAGCGTCTTCTCGCGCAGCAGGCTGACGACGCTCGGATCGACGGTCATTTCGCCGGTCACTTTCCCGTCGGAATTGAGATTCATCTTGCTGAGCTGGCCAACCTCGAGACCCTGGTACATCAGCGGCGTAGAGCCGGCTTTTAAGCCCGCGCCGTCGGGAAGATCCAGTTTGACCACCACCCCACGCTGGCTGTGCGCCAGGTCTTCATATAAATGATAATCCGTGTTCTGCTGAGCCTGCGCAGAGTCATCGGGGGAATCAAAGGCGATGGCGCCGTTCACCAGCGCCGAGAGGCTATCCAGCTGGACCTTCGCGCCGCTCAGGCTGACATCTGCTTTCACGCCGGAGACGTTCCAGAAACGGCTCTCTTTTTTCACCAGGTTCGTGAAACGGCGCTCGATCAGTACGTCAATCGTGACGCCCTGATTGTTCGGGTTAATAGCGTAGTCATACACCCGGCCGACCGGAATTTTGCGGAAATAGACCAGCGAGCCGCTGGTTAACGAGCCCAAATCCGCTGACTTGAGATGAATCATCAGCTCGCCGTTATTGATGTGATACTTCGGCTGGGTGTCGAGAGCGACAAAGTGATCCTCAGGCTCGCCCTGACCGGGCATCATGCCGATATAGTTGCCGCCAACCAGCGCATCGAGGCCCGACACGCCGGCAAGAGAAGCTTTCGGCGTCACCAGCCAGAACTGCGTCTCCTTGCGCAGCGCATCTTTCATATCGCCTTTGACGCTGGCTGAAACCTCAATTTTACTCAGATCTTTACTCAGCGAGATATTCTCGACCGTACCGACTTCTACCCCCTGATAGCGGATAGGCGTGCGCCCAGGAACGATACCGTTGGCCGACTGGAAGTCGATAACGATCGTCGTACCGCGATCCTGATAGCTGGTCCATATCAGCCAACCGGCAATCAGTAGCGCAATGACCGGCAGCAGCCAGAAGGGCGAAATGCGGCGTTTAGTTTTAATTTTGGCTTCAGTCGGCGAAGCGGGCGTTTCCTGACTCATGTGCGTCCCAAAGTAAGCGGCTGTCCAGCCATTCAACAGCAAGGATAGTTAATATTACCGCGGCGCCAAAATAGACCGCGGCGGGCCCCATCGTAAACGCGAGGAGCTGATCGCGGTTGATCAGCGACATGGTTAATGCGATGACAAAAAGATCCAACATAGACCAGCGGCCGATCCAGGTAATCAGCCGCAGCAGCAGGATGCGGGTACGTAACCCCTGTTCACACTTGAATTGTATGCTGACCAGCAGGGTAAACAATACAATAACTTTGGTGAATGGGACCAGAATACTGGCGATGAACACCACTCCGGCGATGGCCACGTTGCTGCTGGCCAGCGACATAATGCCGGAAAGAATGGTGTCGTCCTGGCGCGCGCCGTTGACGTAGATAATCGAGATCGGCAGCAGGTTGGCAGGCAGCAGGAAAACCATCGACGCGATCAGCGCGGCCCAGCTCTTTTGCAGGCTTTGGCGGCGCCTGTGGCGCAGGGGCGTGTGACAGCGGCGGCAGCGCCCGCGGGAATCACGATGTCCGGTATAATGACAGCCGAGACAAACCTGGAGATTATTGTCCGGCCGCAGCGCCGGGCGCTGGGGATAAAAACGCTCCCACAGCTCCTCAACGTTCATATGAATAAGCGTCAGGATGCTGAGCAGGGTGAGCGCGATATAGGCGATAAGCCCGATGCCGGGCTGCAGAAAGGCGTAATCTTGTACTTTGATTGAGGCGACGCCGATACCGACCAGGTAAATATCCAGCATCACCCACTCTTTGAGCCGCTCCAGCATCAGCAGTATCGGGCGCAGATTCATGCCCAGCACGTTACCCAGCCACAGGTAGGCGATTGAGACGACCAGCAGCACCGGCGCGACGACCGCGCAAAACAGCACCATCGCCGCCGTGAGCGGATCGCCCTGGCCGGTCATTTGCCAGATGCCCTGAAGGACGTTAGCGTCGATGCGCACGCCTAAGAGATGTAAGCGCAGAAGCGGTTCGCTCCAGGCAAAAGGCATCAGCAGCAGCATCGCGATCGCCATGCTGCCCAGCCGGGTAAGCGACCAGTCGCGGCCATCGCGCACTTTGGCGTTGCAGCGAGGACACCAGGCGCTTTGATTCTTTTTGAGGACCGGTAAACGAAACAGCAGATCGCACTGCGGGCAGCGCTGATAGTGAGCGTGCGCAACAGGCGCGCTGACCGAGTAGACGATCATTTTTTTTGCTGGCGTAATCCTGGGTGTTTTTAGTGGCATTTATAGCTTACAGAAATGAGTGTATCTCTCTATCTTAACTCAGGAATGAATTCATCTTGAGCATGAATGCATTTAAAGCTTATTTTATTAGGCTGTAAGTGTAAGGTAGTAAGACAACTAAGCGAATAAATAATGAACAAACAAGAATTCTACGCGGATCTGAACCGCGATTTTCAGGCGTTAATGGCAGGCGAAACCAGTTTTCTGGCCATGATTTCAAATACCAGCGCGCTGCTGTTCGAGCGGCTGGCTGAAGTGAACTGGGCCGGTTTTTATCTCCTGGAAGGCGATACGCTGGTCCTTGGCCCGTTCCAGGGCAAGCTGGCCTGCGTGCGGATTCCGGTAGGGCGCGGCGTATGCGGCGCTGCCGTTGCGCAGAATCGCGTGCAGCGGGTAGAAGACGTTCACGCGTTTGATGGTCACATCGCCTGCGACGCCGCCAGTAATTCGGAAATTGTCTTCCCGTTACGGGTGAACGATCGGACTATCGGCGTGCTGGATATCGATAGCACGGCCCATTCCCGCTTCACCGCTGAAGATGAGCAGGGGCTGGCAGAACTGGTCGCGCATCTGGAAAAACTCATTTCTGCGACTGATTATCAAAAAATATTCACCCGCGTCGCAGGATAATCAACGGATAACGTAGCATTTACCGATGACGTCATTATAATGACGCCTGTTCATGCCTGCGGCTTGTTGGCTACGTCCGTTGTAATCAGGAAATTTCATGGAAAATCAACCTAAGTTGAATAGCAGTAAAGAAGTCATTGCGTTTCTGGCCGAACGCTTCCCTCAGTGTTTTAGCGCTGAAGGCGAAGCTCGCCCCCTGAAAGTCGGTATTTTTCAGGATCTCGTTGAGCGCGTTGGCGGAGAGATGAATCTCAGCAAAACCCAACTTCGCGCTGCACTGCGTCTTTATACTTCGAGCTGGCGCTACCTGTACGGCGTTAAGCCTGGCGCAGTCCGCGTTGACCTCGACGGCAACCCGTGCGGCGAACTGGAAGAGCAGCATGTCGCTCACGCCCGCCAGCAGCTTGAAGAAGCAAAAGCCCGCGTCCAGGCGCAGCGTGAAGCGCAGCAAGCGAAAAAACGCGAAGCCGCCGCCGCCGCTGGCCAGCCGGAAGAGGGGGCTCGTCGCGAGCGTAAACCTCGTCCTCAGGCTCAGGCGCGTCGTAAAGAAGGCGCTGAGCAGCGTAAACCGCGCCCGGCACCAGCAGCTAAAGCGCCGCGCGAAGAGCGCCATACCCCTGTATCAGATGTGTCTGTATTGACCGTTGGCCAGGCACTGAAGGTGAAAGCAGGTAATAATGCAATGGACGCCACCGTCCTGGAAATCACCAAAGATGGCGTTCGTGTACAGCTGACTTCTGGTATGTCAATGATTGTACGCGCAGAACACCTGGTGTTCTGAAACGGAGGCCGGGCCAGGCATGAACAAATTCTTTAAGCTCACCGCGTTGGCGGGCCTGCTGGTAATCGCAGGCCAGTCGTTCGCCGTGGACGATATAACCCGGATTGATCAAATCCCCGTGCTGAAAGAAGAGCCGCAGCACGCAACGGTGAGCGAGCGCGTGACATCGCGCTTTACCCGTTCCCACTACCGTCAGTTCGATCTCGACAATGCCTTTTCGGCAAAAATTTTCGATCGTTATCTGAACCTGCTGGATTACAGCCATAACGTGCTGTTGGCCAGCGACGTGGCGCAGTTTGCCGCGAAAAAGAATCAAATCGGCGATGAGCTGCGCAGCGGGAAGCTGGACGTTTTTTACGACCTGTATAACCTGGCGCAGAAACGTCGTTTCGAGCGTTATCAATATGCATTGAAAGTGCTGGAACGTCCGATGGACTTTGCCGGCAATGATAACTTTAACCTTGACCGCAGCAAGTCGCCCTGGCCGAAAGATGAAGCCGAGCTGAATGCGCTGTGGGATGCCAAGGTGAAGTTCGATCAGCTCAGCCTGAAGCTGGCGGGCAAAGATGATAAAGAGATTCGCGAAACCTTAACCCGCCGCTACAAGTTTGCCATTCGCCGTCTGGCGCAAACCAACAGCGAAGATGTTTTCTCACTGGCGATGACCGCCTTTGCGCGTGAAATCGACCCGCATACCAACTATCTCTCACCGCGCAATACCGAGCAGTTCAATACCGAAATGAGCCTGTCTCTCGAAGGTATCGGCGCGGTATTGCAGATGGATGACGACTACACGGTGATCAATTCGCTGGTGGCCGGCGGTCCTGCGGCGAAGAGTAAAGCCATCAGCGTGGGTGACCGTATCGTTGGCGTCGGCCAGCCGGGTAAAGGCATGGTTGATGTGATCGGCTGGCGTCTTGATGACGTGGTCGCGTTAATCAAAGGTCCAAAGGGCAGCAAGGTTCGCCTGGAGATCCTGCCTGCGGGTAAAGGCGCGAAAACGCGGATTGTTACCCTCACGCGCGAACGCATCCGTCTTGAAGACCGCGCGGTTAAAATGACCGTCAAAACCGTCGGCAAAGAAAAAGTTGGCGTGCTGGATATCCCTGGTTTCTATGTTGGCCTGACGGATGACGTGAAGGTTCAGTTGCAGAAGCTGGAGAAACAGAACGTCAGCAGCATCGTTATCGACCTGCGCAGCAACGGCGGCGGAGCGCTGACCGAAGCGGTTTCGCTTTCTGGTCTGTTTATTCCATCCGGTCCGGTTGTTCAGGTGCGCGATAACAACGGTAAAGTGCGCGAAGACAGCGATACCGACGGCGTGGTGTACTACAAAGGCCCGCTGGTGGTGCTGGTCGACCGTTTCAGCGCCTCGGCTTCTGAAATTTTCGCCGCCGCGATGCAGGACTACGGTCGCGCGCTGATCGTCGGGGAGCCGACCTTTGGCAAGGGGACCGTCCAGCAGTACCGTTCGCTGAACCGGATCTACGACCAGATGCTGCGTCCTGACTGGCCGGCGCTGGGCTCCGTACAGTACACCATTCAGAAATTCTATCGCATCAACGGCGGTAGTACTCAGCGTAAGGGTGTGACGCCGGACATCATGATGCCGACCGGAACGGAAGAGCGTGAAACCGGTGAGCAGTATGAAGATAACGCGCTACCGTGGGACAGCGTCAATGCGGCAACCTACGTGAAATACGGTGACCTGACGCCGTTTGGGCCGGAGCTGCTCAAACGTCACGATGCGCGTATCGCTAAAGATCCTGAATTCCAGTACATCATGAAGGACATTGCTCGCTATAACGCGATGAAAGACAAACGCAACATCGTCTCCCTGAACTACGCGCAGCGTGAAAAGGAGAACGAAGAAGATGATGCGATTCGTCTGGCCCGCGTTAACGATCGCCTGAAACGCGAAGGCAAGCCGTTACTGAAGAAGCTGGAAGATCTGCCGAAGGATTACCAGGAGCCCGATCCGTATCTTGATGAAACGGTTCACATTGCGCTCGACCTGGCCCATGAGGAAAAGGATCGGCCCGCGGTAGAGCCCCCGGCCAGTAAATAAATCCCCAACGGGCACAATAATTTGTGCCCGTTTTCTTTTCCGTCCTTGCCAACTCTGACGGCCTGAATTCAACAAAATGTCAACGCTTTTGCCCAGCGTCAGCAATATGCTACAAAATGTAAAGTTGTGTCTTTCTCGTGACTTAGCGGGGCCTGATGGTTGAAAATTGGCGTCCTACCCATACCATGTGGGTAATCGCATAGTGCGTTTTGTTAAATCGAGGTTAAAAGAAAATTATGATGCGAATCGCGCTTTTCCTGCTGACCAACCTGGCAGTGATGGTGGTGTTCGGGCTGGTGCTAAGCCTGACGGGAATTCAGTCAAGCAGCATGACCGGGCTGCTGATCATGGCGCTGTTGTTTGGTTTCGGCGGTTCAATCGTTTCGCTGCTGATGTCGAAATGGATGGCGCTGAAATCGGTGGGTGGGGAAGTGATTGAGCAGCCGCGTAATGAAACCGAGCGCTGGTTAATGAATACCGTCGCGCAGCAGGCGCGGCAGGCGGGCATTGGTATGCCGCAGGTGGCTATCTACCATGCGCCGGATATTAACGCCTTTGCGACCGGCGCGCGCCGCGACGCGTCGCTGGTGGCCGTCAGCACCGGGCTGCTGCAGAACATGAGCCGTGATGAAGCGGAAGCGGTCATTGCGCATGAGATTAGCCACATTGCCAACGGTGACATGGTTACCATGACGTTGATTCAGGGGGTGGTGAACACCTTCGTTATCTTTATCTCGCGCGTTATCGCGCAGATTGCGGCGGGCTTTCTCGGCGGCAACCGGGATGAAGGTGAAAACAGCAACGGCAACCCGCTGATCTATTTTGCGGTCGCTACGGTGCTGGAGCTGGTATTTGGTATTCTGGCGAGCATCATCACCATGTGGTTCTCCCGCTACCGCGAGTTCCATGCCGACGCCGGTTCAGCAAAACTGGTCGGGCGTGAGAAAATGATCGCCGCGCTGCAGCGCCTGAAAACCAGCTATGAGCCGCAGGAAGCCAGCAGCATGATGGCGTTCTGCATTAACGGTAAAGCGAAATCCATGAGCGAGCTGTTTATGACTCACCCGCCTCTGGATAAGCGTATTGAAGCCCTGCGCAGCGGCGAATATCTGAAGTAACGCTCTGTTCCCGGCTGTAATAAAACAAAAATCCGCAACCTTCGGGCTGCGGATTTTTTTATGTCGATTAAGGGCTACAGCCTGGCGCGCGGCTGCGTGACGCGCAGCCCGCTGACGGCCGCGGCGACAACGGCAAGGATCCCGGCCAGCATAAGAGCGGTGTGGGTTCCGCTATTTCCTGACAGATTAAACAGCAGCGCCACCAGCGCGGCGCCGGTACTCTGCCCAAGCAGGCGCGCGGTCCCCAGCATGCCGCTTGCGCCGCCGCTACGATGAGCCGGCGCTGAAGATACGATGGTGTGATTGTTGGGCGACTGGAACAGACCAAAGCCCGCGCCGCAGAGCGCCATGCGCCAGATAATATCCAGATCCGTGGGGGCGGAGGGCAGTAAAGCCAGGCCGAACAGGCCGCAGGCCATGACGAGAAGGCCAATCGCGCCCAGCAGCCCGGCGTGAACTTTCTCAATCAAATAGCCTGCCAGCGGCGCCATCACCATGGTGGCCAGCGGCCACGGCGTCAGCAGCAGACCGGTTTCCACCTCGCTGCGTCCCATCATTGACTGCAGGAAGAACGGCAGTGAAACCATGGCCAGCATCTGGGCGCAGAAGGAGCATATCGAGGTACAAATTGATAGAGAGAATAGCGGGATACGCAGCAGGTCAATCGGCAGCAGGGGGACTGGCATCCTGAGCTGACGGCGGACAAAAAAGAATCCGACGACCAGCATGGCAACGATCTCCGCCGCAACCAGTTCGCCGGACTGGCCCTGGGCGAAACCGCCGAGCGCGGTAATCAGTAAACCAAAGGTGATGGCATTCATGATCGCGCTCGGCAGGTCGAAGCGGGTGACCTTGCTGCGGCCCGCGTTGGCGGGCAGATAGCGAATCGCGAGGAGCAGGGAAATAATGCCCAGCGGAACGTTAATCAAAAACAGCCATTGCCATGAAGCCATCGAGAGAATCGCGGCGGCGATGGTCGGTCCCGCCGCGGAGGAGACCGCCACCACGAAAGAGTTGATCCCCATTCCGCGGCCGAGAAAACGCTGGGGATAAATCAGGCGAATAAGCGCGGTGTTAACGCTCATCAGCGCCGCGCCGCCGAGGCCCTGCGCCACGCGCGCCAGGGTCAGCATTTCCAGGCTTGTGGAGAGGGCGCAGGCCAGCGACGTGAAGGTAAAAAGCGCCAGGCCGATTTTATAAATATGCCGATAGCCGACCATATCGCCGAGGAAAGAGAGCGGCAGCAGCGCGATAACAATGGCGATTTGGTAGGCATTCACTATCCAGATAGAGGATGCCGGGGACGCGTTTAAATCGCTGGCGATGGTCGGCAGGGCGACGTTGGCGATCGCCCCATCCAGCACCGCCATCGACAGGCCTAATACAATGGTCAGAATGGCACCGTAACGCTGCGGTAAAGGCAGCCCATCGGAGAGTTTTTTATCCATGTGAGGTCTGTATCTTATCGGGGACTATTAACTGGGTAATAATTTTAGCATTGATTATTCAGCGGCATGTCGCAGATTTGTAACGAATAGGCAGAAGAACGATTGCGGCTCGCGGGATGCGAATTTATAATAAAAACCGGTTCTAATTTTTATAAAACAGTTGCGATGAGGTGATAAATGGCAGTTGCAGATTTGGATAAACAGCCAGATTCTGTCTCTTCGGTATTGAAGGTTTTTGGCATCCTGCAGGCGCTTGGCGAAGAGCGTGAAATTGGCATTACCGAACTGTCCCAGCGCGTCATGATGTCAAAAAGCACCGTTTATCGCTTTTTGCAGACCATGAAATCGCTGGGGTACGTGGCTCAGGAAGGCGAATCCGAGAAATATTCTCTGACCCTGAAACTCTTTGAACTTGGTGCGCGGGCTTTGCAGAACGTTGATTTGGTACGTAGCGCTGATATTCAGATGCGCGAGCTTTCACGCCTGACGAAAGAGACCGTCCACCTGGGCGCCCTGGATGAAGACAGCATCGTTTACATCCACAAAATCGACTCAATGTACAATTTGCGCATGTACTCGCGCATTGGGCGTCGTAACCCGCTGTATAGCACCGCGATCGGTAAAGTGCTGCTGGCCTGGCGCGATCGTTCCGAGGTTGAGCAGATTCTGGAAGGCGTGGAGTACAAACGCAGCACCGATCGGACCATCACCAGCACCGAAGAGCTGCTGGCGGTTCTGGATAAGGTCCGCGAGCAGGGATATGGCGAAGATAACGAAGAGCAGGAAGAAGGGCTGCGCTGCATCGGGGTGCCGGTTTTCGACCGCTTCGGCGTGGTTATCGCCGGTCTGAGTATCTCTTTCCCGACGCTGCGTTTCTCGGAAGAGCGCCTGAACGAGTATGTCGCGATGCTGCATACGGCGGCGCGTAAAATTTCCGAACAGATGGGCTATAACGATTATCCGTTCTGATTGGTGCGTGAATCGGGCTACAGAATCTGTAGCCCACTCGCGGCTAGCCGTTATCAACCACCGTGGCGCTTTTACGCAGAATAGGGCAATCGGTGATGCCGATAATACCGCTGCTGGAATGAACATACTGTGCGGTACTGATGCCGCGAGCCGTGAGATATTTACACTGCAATCCCAGCCCCCCGGCGTTCTCACTGCTGCCCATTAATACGCCGTAACCGCTTAATAACACGCCAATCCACAAGATAGCCAGCACCACAATGGTACGAATGATCAATCGCATTGTTGCCTCATTATTTGTATTATCCTTGCGTCCATTCTGGCATGAACACCAGTTGAAACAAGTCTATGATTCCTAAACTTGCCTTTCGTATTACAGTTAGCCGCGGTTTAAGAAGGTCATGTTATCCTGGCGACATCTGATACTGATGCGGAGTGTGGAGTGAAAAAATTACGGTGGGTTTTGCTGACAGTCATCATTGCAGGTTGCTTACTGCTATGGACTCAGATGCTTAACGTAATGTGCGATCAGGATGTACAGTTCTTCAGCGGCATCTGCACTATCAATAAATTTATTCCCTGGTAAGACATTTTTAATATGATTGATTTTCTTCTGCTGCGCGGGTGGTAGAATGAGCGCCTTCTCTTTGAGGTGGTGAAATGAGTGAGTTACTAAATCCTGGGATTGTAAGCCTGGCATCCGTGGCGCTTTCTGTTGTGCTGCTGCTTGTCGGCCTGTTGTTATGGTTTTTTGTTAATCGTGCCAGTTCGCGCGCCAATGAGCAGATAGCGCTGCTGCAGGCGCTGCTGGATCAGCAAAAGCGGCAAAACGCGCTGCTGCGCCGTCTCTGTGAGGCCAATGCGCCTGAGAAGGAGATCGCCGCTGAACCTTCAGTAGCCGAAAAGGGAAAAGGCGACGACGATTTCATCCGTCTTGTTGCAGAGCGCTGATCCGACCGACAGGTGCGCACGTTTGCGGTGTGCGCCTGTATCTCACCCGGTTGTATAACTTATTCTTATCTATAAAACCTCTTCAGCTTTTTTTCGCACGCACGGGCCAGCGGAAGCGGCTTTCCCACTCCGCCTTATATTGCTTTGTTTAATTAATCAAATAAAAGAATAGTCGGACTTCGCTGTCATCAGCTCTTCATTATTGTCGTGGAATATTAGTATAGACAATATTTTAAGCTCTTCAATTTACGCGTTTCGATATTATAAAATGACTGCGTTAAAGCAATTTTTCATCTATCGTTATGAGCTTTTATATGCATCTTTATGCAGTGACTTTTGTCTCCCCCTAAAATTGGCGGTTTCACTGCAGCCGGGGACGGGGGCTCTGAAGTCGTTGAGCTACGACGGATAAGTGGCCGCAAGAGAGGATATCCCGGGGGCGCAAGCAGGACGCGATAAGGATAAGTCGGAGCGAGCAAAGTCGCATAAATGTGCAGGCGATCAAATGATTCCCTTATAATCTGTGCGAGCGATCGAGACCCGTCTAAAAATGGCTTGCCATTATTTACGTAGTATGTGATAACACGTTTCGGGTTAAACGAGGTACAGTTCTGTTTATGTGTGGCATTTTCAGTAAAGAAGTCCTGAGTAAACACGTTGTCGTTGAATACCGCTTCTCTGCCGAACCTTATATTAGTGCCTCATGCAGTCATGTGTCAGTTTTATCTATGTAAGCGCCCCACGGGCGAAGAAAACAGTCTAAGGAATTTTGCAAATGGCAAAGATTAAAGGTCAAGTTAAGTGGTTCAACGAGTCTAAAGGTTTTGGCTTCATTACTCCGGCTGATGGCAGCAAAGATGTGTTTGTACACTTCTCCGCTATCCAGGGTAACGGTTTCAAAACTCTGGCTGAAGGCCAGAACGTTGAGTTCGAAATTCAGGACGGCCAGAAAGGTCCAGCTGCAGTTAACGTAACTGCTATCTGATTTAAGACCACTGAATCTTGTAAGAAAGCCTCGCAACTGCGGGGTTTTTTAGCATTTATTGCAAAACATGTCCATTTACCACCCTCCGTTGCGCTTTGTTGCAAATCAACATCGTTATTAGCACTGTTTAGCAATCTGTTTTGTCTATTTCTGTTAAATCAGATGCTTGCAAAATAATGATGGAGCTAAGGTGCAAAAGAACAAACTTAAGTCAGCCGCCAACTTTACCCCGCTAAGGTTTGGGTTGTTGTGCGTGGCGATTCTTTGCTGTATGGGACTGCTGTTGGTCCGGGTCGGCTGGCTACAAATTGTCTCCCCTGACAATCTGGTTAAACAAGAGGACATGCGATCGCTGCGCGAGGAGCCTATTGATGTGCAGCGCGGCATGATTAGCGACCGCGAGGGCCGACCGCTGGCGGTCAGCGTGCCGGTGAGCGCCGTCTGGGTCGATCCGCAAACCACGCTCGAAAAGGGGGGCGTCGGCTACGGTCCGCGCTGGCAGGCAATGGCGCAAGCTTTACATCTCAACCTTAGCGAGCTGGCCCATCGCGTCGAAGCGCATCCTCACGCGCGGTTTCTCTACCTGGCGCGCCAGATCAATCCGGAGCAGGCGGAGTGGATTGATAAGCTTCACCTGCCGGGGATCAATCTGCGCGATGAGTCGCGCCGCTTTTATCCGGCGGGGCACGTTGCCGCTAATCTGCTGGGTTTTACCAATATTGATAACCAGGGTATCGAAGGCGTAGAGAAAAGCTTTAACGCCCAGTTGACCGGTCAGCCCGGTCGTCGTCTGGTGCGTAAAGACCGGCACGGCAACGTCATCGAAAATATCACCGAAGTCCCGGCGGTTCCGGCCCACAATTTGCAGCTCAGTATCGATGAACGTCTGCAAACGGTGACCGAGGACGCGCTGGATAACGCCGTGCGCTGGAACAAAGCGGATTCAGGGGCGGCGGTGTTAATTAAAATCGATACCGGGGAGATTCTGTCGATGGCCAGCTACCCGGACTTCAACCCGAACAATCGCGATGATGCGAAGCTGGATGATTTTCGCAATCGCGCCATCAGCGATACTTTCGAGCCGGGGTCGACGGTTAAACCGCTGGTGCTGATGACCGCGCTCCAGCAGGGCATTGTTCAGCCAGATAGCGTGGTGGATACTCATCCGTTTGTCCTCGATGGTCATCGTATTCGCGACGTGGGTTACTATCCTGAACTCTCCCTCACCGGTATTCTGCAAAAATCCAGCGATACCGGGGTTTCGCATTTGTCGCTGGCGATGCCGATTCAGCATCTTATCGATACCTATAAAGCGTTCGGTTTTGGCGACTCTACCGGCCTGGGATTGACCGGCGAGAGCGCCGGGCTGATGCCGCAGCGCCGCTATTGGGGGCAGCTGGACCGGGCGACATTCGCCTTCGGCTACGGTCTGATGGTCACGCCGCTCCAGCTGGCGCACGTGTATGCCACTATCGGCAGCTACGGTATTGAGCGTCCGCTATCGATAACCCGTATTGATCCGCCGGTGATGGGTACCCGGGTGATGCCGGAGCGAATCGTGCATGAAGTCGAACATATGATGGAGAGCGTCGCTTTACCGGGCGGCGGCGGGACCAAAGCGGCGGTACGCGACTATCGGGTGGCGGTAAAAACCGGTACCGCCAAAAAAATCGGGCCGGATGGTAAATATATCGATAAGTACGTTGCCTATACCGCCGGCGTTGCGCCCGCCAGTAATCCGAAATTCGCGCTGGTGGTCGTGATGAACGATCCCAGCAACGGTTCGTATTACGGCGGGGCGGTTTCGGCGCCGGTATTCAGCCAGATTATGGGGGATGTACTGCGCCTGGAGAACGTTATGCCCGATGGGATGCCGCAGGGGGCGGAAAATCTTATCGTGATGCATCGCGACGGAGCCCCGTCGCCTGCGCTGTAACGGTGGCCTGGAGGGGCGAATAGCGCTACACTTTCGCCCTTTCAGCACACCGGAGTTGTCATGTCTTACAGTTGCCCACTTTGCCACGCGCCGCTTGAGCGCCGCGATAATAGCTATATCTGCCCGCAGCGGCATCAGTTCGATCTGGCGAAGGAAGGGTACGTCAATTTGTTGCCGGTGCAGTTTAAGCGCTCCCGCGATCCGGGCGACAGCGCTGAAATGATGCAGGCCCGGCGCGCGTTCCTCGACGCGGGGCACTATCAGCCGCTTCGCGACGCTATCTGCGCTTATCTGCAAACCTTCGCGCCGACGGATTTACTGGATATTGGCTGCGGGGAAGGCTACTACACGCACGCTTTTGCCGCCATTGCGGCCCATAGCTGGGGCCTGGATGTGTCGAAATCGGCTATCCGCGCGGCGGCGAAACGTTATCCGCAGGTCAGCTTTTGCGTCGCTTCCAGCCAGCGTTTGCCGTTTGAGAATGCGAGCCTGGACGCGATAGTACGTATTTATGCTCCCTGCAATGCCCTTGAGCTGGCGCGCGTTGTCAGGCCCGGCGGCTGGGTTATCACCGCGACGCCGGGACCTCGCCACCTGATGGAGCTGAAAGGGTTGATCTACGACGACGTGCGTTTGCACGCGCAGAGCAGGGAAGAGATGGCAGGATTTACCTTACGTCACCAGCAGCAGTTGGCCTATCCGATGCAGCTTAACGGCAGCGAGGCGGAAGCTTTACTGCAAATGACGCCGTTTGCGTGGCGGGCGAAGCCGCCGGTGAGGGAGGCGCTGCGCCAGCAGGCGCTGTTTGACTGCCAGACCGATTTTGCTATTCACTGCTGGCAGCGCGATGCCTGAGGATTAGCCTGCGAAATGGCTCCAGAGGATCTGGGCGCCAATGCCGATCAGCACGATACCGCCAAGGATTTCCGCCCGTTTGCCGAGCAGCGGGCCGATAAAACGTCCTACCATTATGCCCAGCGTCGACATCATCAACGTGGCGCAGCCGATAGCCAGCGCGGTGGCGATAATATTGACCTGCAAAAACGCCAGGCCAACGCCGACGGCCATCGCATCCAGGCTGGTGGCGAAAGCGGTGGTGACCAGTAGCCAGAAACCGTGACGGCGCGGAGCTTCGCACTCATCGCTATCGCCGCCGCGTAACCCTTCGATAACCATTCGACCGCCGAGAAAAACCAGCAGCACAAAGGCAATCCAGTGGTTCCATTCGAGGACGAACTGGCTGGCGAGCATCCCCAAACCCCAGCCGACAAGCGGGGTGAGCGTTTCGATAGCGCCAAAGATCAGACCCGTCCGCAGGGCTTCAGAAAATTTAGGTTTATGGAGGGTCGCGCCTTTTCCAATAGAGGCCGCGAAGGCGTCCATGGACATGCCGAAGGCAAGAAGAATTGTAGCAGATACATTCATGAGAGCGTCCTGACCGGGGATAATCCATATGACACATCGCTGCCCCCAGTAAAAATACGCAGCTCGCCTGATGATAAAGCGCCGCGTACAGCAGTGATGCGTCTATGGTCTCGCCTGATTGAATACGTTCTGCTTCAACCCGCACGTGCCACGTTTTGCAACGAGTATGTTGACACGGACATTTTCTGCCAGGCAGAAAATTGGCTACTCCCCAACGACGGGCGCAACCTTAACATAATTTTAGAATATAAAACAATAACAGAAATCGGTTATTTTTCCAACCAAATGATAACGATTTTCATTTCAATCTATAGGTAAATGATTAGTTAATAAATATCGCTGAAGTTAACGCCGGGAATATAGCCGCGGCTATATTCCCGGCGCGGGGGGAATGGGTAAATATAGCGCAGGCTATATTCTTAAGCTATTGAGTGGAAACGAGAAGTTTGTATATCTTTTCCAGATCGTCGATATTTCGTACGCGAATAAGCAGGCGCCGTTGTTCTAATTGCATAACCAGTACGCCATCTTCCGATAAATTCATCTCTTTAATGCGCTGATATTCGATCCAGATATTGGCGAAAAAAAAGCCCTGCTGCTTGAAGATGATTTTGGGAGAGCGGATCCAGAACAGATATAGCCCCATTAAGGCCAGGGCAGATAATAACCAGGTGGTGATAAGTTCGCCGTGGTTAGCAATATTGTTATAAATCAGGATAGCAATGAGGCCGACGAAGATAATGCCATCGACGCGGTTGCGGCGGAGCAGGGGGATAGCCAGCAAAACGGGGCCATTACGGCGCGGCATGATGAACTGGTCGTAAACCGCAAACGCGAGCAAAACGAGAATAAACAGGATTAACACCAGGTCCGTGATTGTCATCCATCCTCCAAATAAAAAAGCCGGGGGCAAGCCCCCGGCGCACAACGTGTTGATTACTGGCCCAGCAGTCCGACAGCGTAACCGGCGATACCGATGACGAAGAAGCCCACGATGATCCACAGGGCGTTAACTTTCTTACGCAGCAGCCACATACAGGCGAAGGTCAGCAGCAGCGGCACCAGGCCCGGCATCAGCTGGTCAAGGATGGTCTGCACGGTGGTGACGCGAGTCTGGCCATCCTGACCGGTGATGGTGGAAACCACCAGCGGGATGTTCACGTGCGTCCACTTGTTAACCAGCGCCCCCATGACAAACAGGCCGAGAATTGACGCCCCCTCGGTCAGTTTCTGCAGGAAGCCGCCGCCCATATCTTTAACGATGTCGATACCTTTACGGTAACCGTAAGCGACGCCGTAATAACGGGTCAGCAGACGCACCGCGTTAAACAGGATAAAGAACAGCAGAGGGCCGAGCAGGCTGCCGCTCATGGCGATACCTGCGCCCAGCGCGGCGAATACCGGACGAACGGTACCCCAGAAGATCGGGTCGCCCACGCCGGCCAGCGGGCCCATCAGGCCAACTTTGATACCGTTGATGGCGCCATCGTCGATTTCTGCGCCGTTAGCACGCTGTTCTTCCATCGCCAGCGTTACGCCAAGTACCGGCGCCGCAACGTAGGGATGGGTGTTAAAGAACTCAAGGTGACGCTTAATCGCCTGTTTGCGCGCATCGTTGTTCTCCGGATACAGGCGACGAATAGCCGGTACCATGGAGAAGCAGAAGCCCAGCGCCTGCATACGTTCGAAGTTCCATGAACCCTGGAACAGGTTAGAACGAATGAACACGCCACGAATATCACTCTGAGTGAGTTTTTTCTCGGTGGTATTTTTAGTCATATCAACCATTTCGCTCACCTGTTAGTCCAGTTCGTTGTCGAGATCGTTATTACCAGCAGCCTGCGCAGGCGCACCCGCGACGCGGTTATATTTCGGGCTCAGCTGAATGTAGAGGACAGCCATTACCGTACCAATCACACCCAGAGCAACCAGGTTGAAATCGGTGAACGCGGCGGTAACAAAGCCCAGGTAGAAGAACGGCATCAGGTAGCCGGCGCGCATCATATTGATGACCATCGCGTAACCCACTACCACGATCATGCCGCCCGCGATGTTCAGACCGCCGGTAACCACTTCAGGAATGGCGTTCAGCAGACCCTGTACTTCGCTGGTACCGACGGAAATCGCCACGATAACCGCAGGAATAGCGATACGCATCGCCTGCAGGAACAGCGACGAAACGTGCAGCCAGGAGATGGCCGTCAGGTTGCCATTTTCCGCCGCTTTATCCGCAGCGTGCTGGAAGGCAACGGTAATGGTACGGACGATAATGGTCAGCACCTGGCCCGCTGCCGCCAGCGGAATTGCTAGCGCGATACCGGCACCGATGCTTTGGTGGCCCGCGATAACCAGAACGGTTGAGATGATGGATGCAAGCGCAGCATCAGGCGCAACGGCGGCGCCGATGTTCATCCACCCGAGGGCGATCATTTCCAGGGTACCACCGATGATAATACCGGTTTTCATATCCCCGAGAACGGCGCCAATCAGCGTACAGGCCACCAGAGGACGGTGGAACTGAAATTCATCAAGTACCGACTCCATACCCGCAATACACGCGACGATGAACACCAGCACAATCTGAAGAAGGGTAATCTCCATTGTACTTCTCCTGTTGATTAAGTCTTAAGTTGAAAATTGAGTTGCGATCCGCAGAGAGGCTTATTTCACCTTGCCGATCAGATCCATCATTTTCAGTTTCTGGTCGGTGGAAACTTTGCGGGCTTCCAGTTCGATACCGCGGGCGTTCAGCTTCTTGAACGCTTCAATATCTTTTTCATCGACCGAAATGGCGTTATTCACCTGCGTTTTGCCCTGACGGAAAGCCATGCCGCCGATGTTGACGCTGGTGATTTTCACACCGCCTTCAACAACACGTTCAACGTCCGTTGGGTTAGTGAACAGCAGCATAATGCGCTCGCCTGCGTATTTGGGGTTGTTATAGACGCGAATCATCTTCGCCACGTCTACTACGTGGGCGGTAACGCCCGGAGGAGCAACCTGGGTCAGCAGCGTTTTACGTACGGTATCCGCCGCCACTTCGTCGCTGACGACGATAATGCGCGAAACGTTAGTTTCTTTGGTCCAGCGAGTGGCGACCTGGCCGTGGATTAAACGGTCATCGATACGCGCCAGCCCAATAACCATGTAGTCGTTTGGACCCATTGGCTTCAATGGCGCTGCCGCTTTCGGCGCTGCAGCCTGAACCGGAGCAGGGGCGGCCTTTTCCACCGGCTTCGCTTTCAGTGCTTTCACGCCTTCACGACCGGTTTCCACCGCCAGGGCGACCAGTTCATCAAACGAGGGGTTGTCGTCGCGCGCCATCAACGTTTCGACCAGCATCGGGATATTGACGCCCGCGATGACTTCATAATGTTCTTTATCGACGACAATGCGGCTGGCCGCGTTAAACGGGCTGCCTCCCCATGTATCGACGAGAAATAACACGCCTTTAGCCGTATCCAGCTTTGCCAACTGGGCGTTGTACTTCTCAATCAACGTTTCTGCGTTTTCGCCAGGAACGAAATCGATCCAGCCAACGTTTTCCTGTTCGCCCAGCAGCATTTCTGCCGTTTTTAACAGCTGTTCTGCAGCCCAACCATGTGTGCCTATTACAATAGCAATCGTCACTTGCTACCTCCTTTATAATCGTGAATGCATCATCTGTTGTGATACATCCTGAATCACTCTTGCGAACAAAATCGATTCAGTAAGGGTGTAAGATATAAAGTAATTACTACAGCGAATTATTTTAGACAGTGAAAAAATAATTAATGTGATGAAGCTCCGCTAATTTTGCATCGGTTGGTAATTATTTTGCAGCGCAAAAAATAGTCTTAGCTATTGCAAAGACAGGTAAATTTTTTCCAATATTGCTCTATATTTTGCTATGTTTACGTTCCGTTTAATTACTCAGGAGTATAGGGCATAGCCCGCTATATGGACCGTCACCGACGTCATTTCACCTTCCGGCATGCGCGTGCCGCCGTCACCTGCTACGTCTTTTCACCAGCAACAAGTGTCTCGTCTGTGCATGACACAGCGATGACTATGCCTGTCGTTAACTGGAGCTGCTCATGGAATTCTTAATGGATCCCTCTATTTGGGCCGGTTTGCTGACGCTTGTCGTCCTTGAAATCGTACTGGGTATCGACAACCTGGTGTTTATCGCCATCCTTGCCGACAAGCTGCCGCCTAAGCAGCGCGATAAGGCGCGCCTGATCGGCCTTTCGCTGGCGCTGTTTATGCGTCTGGGGCTGCTGTCGGTCATTTCGTGGATGGTGACCCTGACGAAACCGCTTTTCAGCGTTGCCGATTTTTCGTTCTCCGGACGCGATCTTATTATGCTGCTCGGCGGGATATTCTTGCTGTTTAAGGCGACCACCGAACTGCATGAACGGCTGGAGAACCGCCAGCATGACTCCGGTCATGGTAAAGGATATGCCAGTTTCTGGGTGGTGGTACTGCAAATCGTCGTACTTGACGCCGTGTTCTCGCTGGATGCCGTGATTACTGCGGTCGGGATGGTTAACCACCTGCCGGTGATGATGGCGGCGGTGGTGATTGCGATGGCGGTGATGCTGCTGGCTTCGAAGCCGTTGACTAATTTCGTCAACCAGCATCCGACGGTGGTGGTGCTCTGCCTGAGCTTCCTGCTGATGATCGGCCTGAGCCTGGTGGCGGAAGGGTTTGGTTTCCATATACCGAAAGGTTACCTGTACGCCGCGATTGGCTTCTCGATAACCATCGAGTTCTTTAACCAGATTGCGCGCCGTAACTTTATTCGCCATCAATCGACCCTGCCTCTGCGCGCGCGTACTGCCGATGCGATCCTGCGCCTGATGGGCGGGCGTAAGCAGAGCGCCCCGGCGCACGATAGCGACAGCTCGTCCGTGGTGCCGATACCGGAAGGCGCGTTTGCGGAAGAAGAGCGCTATATGATTAATGGCGTACTGACCCTGGCCCAGCGTTCGTTGCGCAGTATTATGACCCCGCGCGGGGAAATTAGCTGGGTGAACGCCGAGCAAAGCGAAGATGAAATTCGCCGCCAGCTGCTCTCTTCCCCGCACAGCCTGTTCCCGGTCTGTCGCGGCGAGCTGGATGAAATCATCGGTATCGTGCGGGCGAAAGAGATGCTGGTGGCGCTGGAAGCGGGTGACAACGTGGCCGCGCTGGCTTCCGCCTCTCCGGCGATTGTGGTCCCGGAAACGCTGGACCCGATCAACCTGCTCGGCGTGCTGCGCCGCGCCCGCGGTAGCTTTGTCATCGTGACTAACGAGTTTGGCGTCGTACAGGGGCTGGTTACGCCGCTGGACGTACTGGAGGCGATTGCCGGTGAGTTCCCGGATGCTGACGAAACGCCGGAAATTGTCATCGATGGCGACGGCTGGCTGGTGAAAGGTTCAACCGACGTGCATGCGTTGCAGCAGGCATTGGGCGTAGACGATCTGGTCGATGAGGATGAAGATATCGCCACCGTTGCCGGCCTGGTGATTGCCGTCAACGGCCATATTCCGCGCCCTGGCGACGTGCTTGAGCTGTCGCCTCTGCAGTTCACCATCATTGAAGCCAACGACTATCGCGTCGACCTGGTGCGCGTCGTCAAGCTGCGTCAGTACAACGACGAAGAAGAGTAACGTTGATGCCCGTCGGCCTCAGGCCGGCGGGCATTTTTAGGCGTTCATTTCCCGACGCTTTTCCGCCGCCAGCCACTGCGGAAAGTCCTCTACCGGCATTGGCCGGGCGTAATAAAACCCCTGCAATAAATCGACGCCGTTGCCGCGCAGATACGCTTCCTGATCCTGGGTCTCGACGCCTTCCGCGACCGTCACAATTTTCAGCCGATGGGCGAGAGCAATGATCATATCGGTCACCGTCGCGTTAACGCTATCAATCCCAATGGCGCTGGTAAACGATTTATCAATTTTCAGGACATCAGGGCGCAGCTTTTCCAGCCACGAAAGGGAGCTGTTGCCGGTGCCGAAATCATCGATAGCCAGCTGGACCCCTTTGAAATGAAGATGCTCGGCCATATGGTGGTCGCCATCCTGCAGGACGTCACGCTCGGTGAGCTCAACGACCAGCTGCTGAATGGGATGGGCGCTAAACCAGTAGTGATGCAGATCGCGCAGCAGCTCGCCGTTGGCGAAATGGCGGGCGGCGACGTTAATGCTGATGTGAAAATGTTTGTCCTGCGGAAAGCAGGCTAATTTGTGGGCCGTCTGGGAGATCACATAGCGGGTGAGGGGGACGATCAGGTTATATCCTTCGGCTATCGGAATAAACACGTCCGGCGAGATTTCGCCTCTGCGCGGGTTATTCCAGCGCAGTAGTATCTCAACGCCGCAGCACTGCCGAGTGCGCAAGTTCTGCAGGGGCTGGCACCAGAGGGCGAACTCGTGCGCGGCAATACCGAGATTAATTTCGCGGGAAAAGCTCATTCTTCCGGCGGTCGCCAGCCAGGCGATGCCGGTCATTAACAGGCTGATTACCAGCGCCAGCGGAAGCTCGGCCGGCAGTTCGTTAAGGGCGACCGCCGAGGCTCCTGGCCCGCTGACGCTAATGGTAAAGGGAAACTCGGTCGACGGCTGGCGGTAGATGATTTGCTCGCCCGGCAGGGCTTCCTGTTTACTCAGCCCCGAACCGCTAATAAAGCTTCTTTCGCCGACGTTAAGGCCAATTCCGCTGATTAGCGCTGATTTTGCGTTGAAAATTAACTCGCCCAGCAGCTCGATATTGATCACCAGCAGCACGCCGTCGGCGCCGCTAAGCGAAGCGGGATACCACTGGATAAGCACCGGCGTTCCTTTGAGCAGCGAGGCGTCGTAGCTGAAGGTGAGCAGGGGGTGATGGGTGGGTAATGCCGGCTGTAGCTGGTGTATCGGAATGTTGCGTTGGCCAAAAATACTCGAGCAGTACAGCAGGTTCGACTGGACCAGCGCGATGGAGCGCACCGTTTGCAGCGACGCCGCCAGCTTACGTAACGTGAGGTGCACGTCCTGACAGGGCTTATTGACAAGATGCAGTAGCGCGACGTGCTGGGCCGCCAGAGGCCGCAGAATATTATCCATAGCGGCCACCATCTTGTTGGTGCTCATCTGGACGCGTTGCTGATTTAAGCTACGCTGTGAAATAAATCGTATTACTAAGGTTGTTGTCAGCGTCAGTAGCGCGACCAGCAGGCAAACCAGAATGCGTTTCCGGCGATAGGTTGTGATGACTTTTTGTGCAGTCTGCATGCGCGACGCCCTGTCGGCTAAAAGTGTTAATGAGAGTAACAGCCGTTATAGAGCAAGTGTAGTGGGCGCAGATAATAATATAGAGCGGAAAAAGAAGAATGCGCCCTTGGGCGCATTCTGTTGAGCAATGATTAGTCGCACTGAACTTTGATAGCCAGGCCGCCGCGCGACGTTTCCCGGTATTTGGCGTTCATGTCTTTACCGGTTTCATACATGGTCTCAATGACCTTATCCAGCGAGACGCGCGGCTCGCTGGTGCGGCGCATTGCCATCCGGCTGGCGTTAATCGCTTTGACGGAGGCAATCGCGTTGCGTTCAATGCACGGAACCTGTACCTGTCCGGCCACCGGGTCGCAGGTCAGTCCCAGGTTATGTTCCATGCCGATTTCCGCCGCCACGCAGACCTGCTCCGGGCTGGCGCCAAGGATTTCAGCCAGGCCCGCGGCCGCCATCGAGCAGGCCACGCCCACTTCGCCCTGACAGCCCACTTCCGCGCCGGAAATGGAGGCGTTCATTTTGTACAGCGTGCCGATAGCCCCTGACGCCAGGAAATAACGAATATAGATATCCGGACTGACGGGCTCGATAAAGTGGTCATAGTAGGCCAGCACCGCCGGAACGATGCCGCAGGCGCCGTTGGTCGGGGCCGTTACCACCCGGCCACCGGCGGCGTTTTCTTCGTTGACCGCCAGCGCAAACATATTGACCCAGTCCACCACGTTCATCGGGTCGTTAGAGAGCTTATCGCTGGCAACCAGCATCCGTCGCAGCGCCGAGGCGCGACGAGGAACGCGCAGCGGACCGGGCAGGACGCCTTCGGTATTCATCCCGCGATCGATACAGGCGCGCATGGTCTGCCAGATATTGGCGAAATAGTCTTCAATCTCTTTTTTGCTGTGCAGCGCCAGCTCATTCTGCATCACCATGCCGGAGAGCGACATGCCGGTCTGTTTGCAGTAGCCCAGCATCTCCTGAGCGGATTTAAACGGATACGGAACGGCGAGTTCGCTGGCGCTCTCTTTGCCGAAATGTTCTTCATCGACGATAAAACCGCCGCCGATGGAATAATACGTTTTACTGTAGATCTCTTTCTCGCCAGACCAGGCGTGAATGGTCATGCCGTTTTCATGCAGCGGCAGGTTGTCGCTACGAAAACGCATGCCGTCATTTTTCGGGAAGTCGACTTCATGCTGCCCCTGGGCCAGCAGCAGGCGTCCGCGCTCTTCAACGTCGCGGATAAACGCCGGAATCGCGTCGATATCGACCGTATCGGGCTGATTGCCCGCCAGCCCCATAATAATGGCGATATCCGTGTGGTGGCCTTTGCCGGTTAATGACAGTGAGCCGTAGACGTCGACCGCCAGGCGAGTCACTTCATTAAGCAATCCCTTTTCGACCAGGTCATCGACGAACTGTTTACCGGCCTTCATCGGGCCTACAGTATGGGAAGATGAGGGACCGATCCCCACCTTAAACATGTCGAATATACTAATCACGCTAACACTCCTGACAGGGTTGCCGCGGGTGCGGCAACGATGTAATAACTGCGCATAGTGTAAGAGGGAACCGGGCCATCAGCTTAAGTATTCACATGAATTAAACTAATGGGTAACCATGGATTTACTAATGCTGAGAACGCCGTCTCAGTTTTAGTATAGCTAAGGGCGGGAGCCTATCTGTAGCGCCAGTTCACGGATAATGCCGGCGGTCATTCCCCAGACAAAATAATGCTGATACCAGGATAGCCAGACGCGATGCGAATTGCCGCGGCGATGGATATCCAGCGGGTGATAGCGCCCCAGGCGCAGCGCTTCGGCCAGCGGCATTTCGAAGACCGCGGCGACTTCATCCTGGCTGGCGTGATAGTGCAGGTCAGGCGGAATAATGCCCACCACCGGGGTGACCTGAAAACCGGTTACGCTATCGACCGGCGGCAGAACGCCGATCACCTCGACCGACTCCGGCGGGATCGCCACCTCTTCGTGGGCCTCGCGCAGCGCGGCGGCGATCAGGGTCGCATCGCTGTTATCCACCGCGCCGCCGGGGAAGGCGACCTGGCCCGCGTGCTTGCGCATCAGCGGCGAACGCTGGGTCAGCAGCAGCCCCGGCTGCGGGCGGCGCACAATCGGTACCAGCACCGCAGCCTGACGCTGGTTGAGCGCGTGGCGCGTCGGCTGCGGGCGCAGAAGCTGAAAACGCGAAAGGAAATCGTCAAGTTCGAGGGCGCTGTCCGCCATGTGCTAGCTCTCCAGTTGATGCAGGATACGATTAACTTTATCAAAAGTTTCCTGATATTCCGCCGCCTCTTCGCTATCGGCCACAATTCCGCCGCCGGCGGAGCAGTAGATCCGCCCCCGGCAGGCCGTCAGCGTACGGATGGTAATGCTGGTATCCATATTGCCGCAGAAGCTGAGATATCCGATGCTGCCGCACCACGCGTTGCGCCGCTGCGGCTCCAGTTCATCGATGATCTCCATCGCTCTGACCTTCGGCGCGCCGGTGATTGAGCCGCCGGGAAAGGCCGCGCGCAGCAGGTCGGCGGCGTGCAGATGCGCGGGCAGTCTGGCGGTCACGGTGCTCACCAGATGATGCACGGCGGGGAAGGGCTCCACCACAAACAGCTCAGGAACGCGAACGCTACCGGGGACAGCAACCCGGCCAATATCGTTACGCATTAAATCGACGATCATCAGGTTTTCGGCGCGGTCTTTTGCTGAGTTCGCCAGCTTTTGCGCCTGCAGCGCGTCCTGCTCAGGATCGGCCAGCCTGGGCAACGTCCCCTTGATGGGCCGGGTCTGAATTTCGCCTTGCCGGAGCTGAATAAAACGCTCGGGCGACAGGCTTAATATGGCGCCCTCCTGGAGGCGAATAAAGGCGCTGAACGGCGCGCGATTAACACGGTTTAGCTGACGGAAGGCCAGCCACTCATCCCCGCGATAGCTCGCCGTAAACCGCTGCGCCAGGTTAACCTGATAGCAGTCGCCGCTGTGCAGATAAGCCTGAACCTGGCGAAACTTTTCGCCATACTCCGCGCGGCTCATATTTGAGCGCCACCCTGAGGTGAGGGCAAAGGGGGCCGCGGCAGGCTCGGCCTGCGCTTCCAGCCACGCCAGCCGCGCCTGCGGATCGCCATAGCTGAATAACGACACTTCCCGGCGCTGATGATCGACGATTAACGCCCAATCATAAATGCCTACCGCCATATCCGGCAGATCGATATCCGCCTCGGCCTGCGCCGGCAGATTTTCAAAGCGACGACCCAGATCGTAGCCGAACAGCCCCAGCGCCCCGCCGAGAAACGGCAGCTGCGGATGAGCCTGCGGCTGCAGGTTAAAGCGCGCCAGCTGTTGATGCACGAGAGTGAGCGGATCGGCGGCAGAGGTTGAGACGGTTTCCCCATCGTTTATGACGGTCATATTGCCGCGAGTCACCAGCGTTGCGCGCGGCTGGGCGACAACAATGTCAAAACGATTATGCGGATGTTCGGCAAAACCCGAGTGCAGCAGCATCGCCCAGGGCTGTGAACTTAATGGGCTAAAATAGTCTTCAGCGGCATCCGGACGCCAGGGCAGGGAAAGCATAGCGGGGGACAACATGGTCTTCTTTAATCCTGATCGTGACCGCCCGCTGGTATACGAGAGGACGGCGTGAAATAATTACGCCCCACAATGTAGCAGGAGTAAGTGATGTTTGCAGGTTTACCTTCGCTGAGCCACGAGCAACAGCAAAAAGCAGTGGAACGAATTCAGGAGCTGATGTCGCAGGGCATGAGCAGCGGCCAGGCCATCGCTTTGGTGGCGGATGAACTGCGCGCCTCGCATACCGGAGATCGGATTGTGGCGCGCTTTGAGGATGAAGACGAGTAAATTACTCTGCGTACTGAGGTGAGACGCCGCTTTCCGCGAGCGGAAGGATCGCATCAGGTCGTTTCCCTGGCTCGTCGTACAACGTCACGTGCGTCACGCGATCGCCGCGCCAGAAGGTAATTTGCGTACCGACTGGCGTATGGTGCACGTTCACTTCCGTCAGCGGCGCGCTGTTTGCCAGATCCCACAGACACACAAAACGCGCCTGCGGCAGGTGATTGCGTATGACCAGATAGCTAAGATTGCGAATCGCTGGGTTATCGGGCGCCAGCCCTTGCCAGAGTTCACCATCACCGGACAGCCAGAGCGCAACGGTATCGCCGCCGCGCGCAAAGTGGCGCGGCTGACAGCCGTTCAGCGGCGTCACGGTTGCTTCGGTCATTCGCCGCAGCGGGCCGCTGAGCGAAAAGGGCCGGGCCGTGCCGCTCTGGTCCAGCGCCTGTGCCGCCAGATGCAGCGTCCAGTCGAGCTGCTGGCGATGCGGGTTCTCCACGGAGGACAGATCGATCAGCACATCTTCAAGCCACAGCAGGCGACGGCGGAAGCGCACGTCCCGCCAGGCCGTAGCGTCCCATTCGACGCGGCTATGGCTGTTGAGCTCCGGCGGCGGTTTGCCCCAATCAACCTCGCTATCCAGCCACAGAAAGTCGTCATCCATATGCCGGCCCAGCACCTGCGGATTGGCCGGAGGCTGGTTGCTCTGATTAACGCAAAGCGTATTGTGGGTGGCGCTGTTTTTGTAGTAGTCGTAGTGCATTTTCGCGCCGTAGCCGGTGGTGCCCATATCCGTGAGCAGCCAGCCGTCGCGATGCCAGAGCATCAGCCCCAGCCGGTCGTAATGGTCGTGTTCGCCGCCCCAGGGACTGTGCTTAATCAGCAGCGCCTGCTGCGGCCGTCGCCATAGCGTCAGACCCGCGCCCGGCGCAAACAGCGACTGCTGCGGGATGAGCGCCAGGGGGGATTCCGGCAGAGACCGTTCGCGCCATAGCAGGGTTTCACGCTCATCGGGCGCCGTTTCGGTAAACTGCAGGACCGCGGCGTACTGCGGGTCACGCCAGATAAACCAGGCGAACTCGTACAGATCCCGGTGATGGAGCTTTTCCTGCCCGGCGAGGCAGTCATTAAGGCGGGGGAAAGTGCCGTCCGGCAGCAGCAGCGCCAGCGGGAACTTCAGCATCGCCTGATACCAGGGGCCGTCCAGCAGGCTCCAGCGGGTGCCGCGCGCCAGCTTCTCGAAGGCGAAAAAGCCCTGCAGCGCATAATAGTGGTAGTGAATCGAACCTTCGAACCAAAGCCCTTCCGCCAGCAGGCCGTTTTCCAGCTGCCAGCGCAGGCCGTACGGCTGGTTAACGGCAAACTCCAGCAGCGCTTCATCTTCGAGGACGAAACCCAGTACGCCAAGCGCCGCGCTGATTTTGACTTCATGGTTGTGAATCTGCGGACTACGATGGTCGCGCAAAAACGTGGCCGCACAGCGCAGCAGGTTTTCACTGATGTGCCGCTGCTCGCCGGGGGGCAGGCTGTCGCGAATAAAGTCATAACCCAGCGCCATTTCCAGAATGCAGTTGGCTTCGCACAGCGTCTGGGCGTTCATCTTTCCCGGCCCGTTGTTGGGAATATCGCCGTGAATCGCATAGCCGGGATAGACATCCGCGTAACCCATCAGCAGCGTGCGAACTTTATCGCGATACGCCGTTTCGCCGGTCAGCCGCCATAGCAGGCCAAGCTGCTGACAGGCGCTGGCGTTTCGGCCATTCATCTCGCGCCACCAGGCGCCGTCCCACGGTTCGCCGCTAAATATTTCCCCATCGACCGGGCAGGCATGCTGGTAGGGCGTATCCGCCCGCCACGTCAGGCGTACGCCGTGGCGCGGACAAAAGTAATAGAGATTCCAGCTGGCGATGCCTGACTGCGGAATGCGAACCGCTGCCTGAAGTACCGGCTGCGCATCCTTCACTAGCCGTTCAAGCAGTCCGCTATTCGCGGCTGCGCGTCCGACAATGTCGGGCCAGAGCCCAGAAAATTGTTTCATTAGCGGTTATCCCTGACCTCTGACGATGCGGAAAGCGGGGCGATAAGCGTCGTGATATCGTCGGGATATTTCGCCCGCAGCCACTGCGCTTTGTCACTGAACAGCGGATCTTCCGGCCAGGCGTGTGCGGCGGTGGCGATATTGCGCAGCGCTTTCTTGTCATCCATTTTATCGATATCTTTCCAGGGCCATGGCGTATCGCTGTTAATAAACCCGGCGATGTACTGATAGCCTTTGCGCAGGCTATGGTCGTCGAGGGTGAAGTTCCAGATATCGACGCCCGCCTTCTCGCCCAGTCGCCCGAGGCGGTTGTAGGCTTCGAGGTTGAAATTGCTGTAGTGCCACGGACGCGTGCGCTCCAGCTCGGCCATCTGGCGGCCTTCAATATCAAATTGTCCCGCAATACGCCGCAGCTGGGTGATGTACAGGCGCTTTTTCGCCTCGTCGATTTTACCGCTGAACAGCGCGAAGGCGGCGGCCTGCATATCAAAATAGCTGCCGTGATTGTTATGCCAGTTCTCTTCTTCAAAGCCGTTCTGGCTGGTGGTCATCCAGTGGTAATAGTCGCCAAACCACTGCCTTAATGCGCTAACGTCGTTATCGCTCAGCGCAGCTGAGGATTGCAGCAGGGCGATCGCGTCAACGACATCAACCAGCGCGCGGCTATCAATAATGCCGATACCGCGTCCGGTATTAATGCCGGGAATGGCCTGGGCATGCTGCAGGTTGGGGGTCATTCGCGTTTTGGGATCGAGGAACCAGGTCTTTAACTGCGCAGCCGCTTTTTGCGCGTAGCGATCGTCGTGAGAGAAGTACCACGCCAGCGCCAGCGTTGACACGTCGTTACTCATTTTCACCAGCCGGTTTTTATCGGTGGCGTCACTATTGGCGTCAGGGTTGGTTTGCCCATCTTTGCGGATATAGGGAAGCCCGTCCTGGGTATCAGGGTTTGGCCACCAGTAAGGCGGAAAGCTGTAGTAGTCGTGCTTATTGCCGCTGGCGGCGACCAGCGTTTTATCCATCACCGAGAACAGCGGATGATTGAGCGCCAGATCGGCTTTCTTTAGCAGCGCCGCTTGCGCCTGAACAAATAGCGGATCTTTCGCGGCGATCTGCTGGCGGCTAAAGGCTAAATCCTTTCCGTCTAGCGTGTACGGCTCAGCGGCATACGAGGCGGCGCTCAGGCCGGAACAAAACAGCGCAATGCATAACAAACCTCGGCGAGGTATTGAGTTCATCGTGATAACCCTTCTGCAAATATGAGAAAAGATAACAACAGAATTATACCTGACGCGTATTTAAAGGACGCGAAAAACAGGCGGTGTAATTAAAAACAATATATTTAAATATTCGATGGCGAGCAGTGTAAAAGACAAAGTGATTTTTTTTGTGACGTCCTTCAAGTTTAACGGCCTGGATAAATAATGACGCTATTAATGCAGTGTACATCACGTATTTTGCCGTTTTTCTCTATTTTTTGAATCTTTTAACAAAATTAGTAAATTTATAATATATTGATTTTAAATGTTATTTGTTTTTCGTCACTTTTCTTGTCACTTTTTGGTGTGATCTATCTCAATTTTCTGGTTTTTGAAACGCAATTTCTTTTTTGCATGGTTGTATTGGGAAATACATTTCTATCTAATGAATGGAAATATTTCTTGCGTCAGCTGTATTAACGCCTGAGCGATATTCACATTTCTTTTTATGTATTAATTGAGAATTTAATTACCTTGGTGCCCTACAATAAAGGATATGCCATCATGTCTGCCAATAAATTACGTTCATTGTTACTTCTTACCGCGCTCGGGCTCGGCGTTAGCCAAAGCTACGCCGCGACTACCCTCAACGTCTGGATCCGCGCCAGCAATGACTCGAAGAATATCTACAAACAAGAGGCGGAAAAGTTTGAAGAAAAAACCGGTATCAAAATTGAGTATTTCAACGCCACCACCGACTTTGAACAGCGGCTGGCGCGCGCCACGGCGGGCAACGCCTTACCCGATCTGATTTTTAACGATGCGGCGTCGCTGGGGCAGTTTATCCAGTTGGGTATTGCCGAAGAAATTGACCCGCAGGCGATCGCGGGCGGCGACCAGCTATTCCAGACGGCATGGAAGAGCACCCGCTATATCGACGGTAAATACTATGGCGTACCGACCTCCGCGCAAACTTTCGCCCTGTTTGTGCGCAAAGACTGGCGGGAAAAACTGGGGCTGCCGCAGCCGAAGAGCTGGGATGATATTCAGGCCCTGGCAAAAGCCTTCACCACCCAGGATCCCGATGGCAACGGCAAAAATGATACCTACGGATTTATCGTTCCCGCCTCCACGACGCGCGGCTACGCCAGCTGGTTTATGAGTAGCTTTATCTGGCAGGCGGGCGGCGATTTCGTTAAAGAAGAGAGCGGAAAATTCAGCGCTTCGCTCAATACGCCGGAAGTGGCTCAGGCGATGACCTTTATGCGCGCCATGATGTGCGACAAAGTCACGCAGCCGGGGGCGATTAACGCCACCACCGCCGACGTTATTCCCTCCTTCCGTTCCGGGCAAAGCGGCATGTTCTTCAGCGGCCCGTACCATATCGCGCTGTTCGATAAAGACCCGGGTAAAGACAACTTTGAAGTGATTCCGGTGGTGGGGCCTAAAGGTGAGGCCACCCTCGCCGAGGGCACCACGGTCTTTATGATGAAGAGCAGTGTGCAGAAAGAGGCGGCGCGTCAATTTATCGAATTTATGATTTCCCCGGAAGGTCAGGAAATCGGCATGGGTAAAGGCAGCCAGCATATACCGGTGGTGCGCCTGCCGGTGAATAAGAACGTCGACGTCAAAGCCGTTTATCAGGACGCGCGCTGGGAGACTTTCGCCCGACTTTACAATGAACAGGGGCGCTACGTGCCGCAAATTCCCAACTGGACGCCGGTGCGTCAGGTGGCAGCCGAAGGCTTTAACCGCATTTTTGCCGACTGCAGCAGCGATATTCCCGGCGAGCTGAAGACGCTCGACGGCAAGGTGAACGCTGAGCTGAAAAAACAAAATGTGCTGGCTAACTGAGGACATAGGTTATGACGCTGCATGAGACGAAGTCCTCGCCGATAAAGCAGGCCGCTTCGCCTGACTCGGCCGGATGGCTGAGCGCAAAGCGTAAGCGGGCGCTGATCCCGTGGCTGTTTTTAGCGCCTGCGCTAATTATTTTCAGCTGGTTTAAGTTTATCCCCATGATTCAGGGTCTGGTGATGAGCTTTTACAAGGTCAACTTTAATCAGCCCAACGAGTGGGTAGGGCTGGATAACTTCACCCGCGCTTTTGCCGACGCCGAGCTGCACGCGGCGGTGGTGAACACGCTGCTGTACGTGGTGGTAACGATGTTCGCCGCGGCTATCCTGGCCTTCTTTCTCGCCATGCTGCTGGAAGGTCCGGCGCGCCATCTGCGTTTTATTCGCACCGCCATCTTTTTACCCGCGGTCACCAGCGCGGCGATCGTCGCCGAAATGTGGCGAATTTTATTCAACCCAACGCCCAACGGCGTGGTTAACCACATCCTGAGCTGGTTTGGCGTCGCCGACCAGGGCTTTCTTGCCAGCTCCGATCAGGCGCTGGGGGTCATCATGCTGCTGCATATCTGGAAGGCGGTGCCTTACAACATGGTGATTTTTATTGCCGGCCTGGCGGGGATCAGCCGCGATTTATACGATGCGGCGAACGTTGACGGCGCCAGCTGGTGGAACCGCCTGCGCTACGTCACGCTGCCTGGCATGATCCCGGCGCTCTCGGTGGTGCTGATGCTCTCCTTCATTCGTGGTTTTCGGGTGTTTGCCGAGGTGTATGCCACCACCGGCGGGGGGCCGTCTAACGCCACGGAAATGGTCATGACCCACATCTATAAATTGGGTTTTGAGCAGTTTGACTATGGCTACGCTTCGGCGGTGTCGTTTCTGCTGTTCACCTTCACGGTTTTGTTAACCATTTGTCATCTGACGCTGAAAAAACGTATCGCCCGTTACTAAGGAGCCGCGATGTTAAGTAAACGTTGGGATACAGCAGGACGCTGGTGCATCTACGCGCTGCTGCTGATTGTCTTTGTCGGTCCGTTCTGGGGCATCGTCGCCACGGCATTCAGCGGTGCGCCGGTGAAACCGGGCGAACTGCTGGCCTGGCCGAATCAGTTCTCATTTGAAAACTTCATCTTTGCGTGGATGGATATTGGCGTCTGGCAGTATCTGCTGAACTCCATTCTGGTGGTGTTCTTCGGCACCGTTCTGCAGGTGTCGGTCAGCGCGCTGGCGGCCTATGCGCTGGCGCGGAAGAAGTTTCGCGGCGTGGCGCTGGTGAGCCTGGTGATTTTGTCCACCATGATGCTGCCGGAAGAGGTCATCGCCATTCCGCTGTACATGATTATTAACTGGCGACTGCCGTTTATCGATGCCTCGCTCTACAACAGCTACCTCGGGATGATTTTACCGGTTGTCGGCTGGGCGTTCTCTATCTTTGTCCTGACTGAATTTATGTCGGCGATTCCGAAAGAGCTGGAGGAGGCGGCGCGGATTGATGGCGCTAACGAGTGGCAGATTTTCTTCCACGTCATCCTGCCGCTGGTGAAACCGGCGCTCGGCACGGTGGTGACCTTCGGCTTTATTATGATTTGGGACCAGTACCTGCTGCCGCTGATCGTGGTCAACCAGGACAGCCTGAATACCATTCCGGTGATCCTCGGCACGCTGCGTACCGATGAGAGCATCACGCCGAACATTTTTATCGCCATAACGCTGCTGGCGATGCTGCCCAGCATCATCGTCTACCTGGGTCTGCAAAAACATTTTAATCGCGGGATTATGTCCGGCGCGGTCAAAGGATAAGGAGTTATCAATGGGATCTGTTGTACTGAATAGCGTGCGTAAATCGTATGGTGACGCGCACGTGATTAAAGACGTGTCGTTGACTATCCCGGACGGTGAATTCTGCGTCCTTGTGGGCCCCAGCGGCTGCGGCAAGTCCACGCTGCTGCGCATGATTGCCGGGCTGGAAGAGATTTCCGGTGGCGAGGTGCATATCAACGAACGCAACGTCACCGAGGTAGAACCGAAGCTGCGCGATATCGCGATGGTGTTCCAGAGCTACGCGCTCTACCCGCAGATGACGGTACGTGAAAATATGGGCTTTGCCCTAAAGATGGCTAAACTGCCGAAAGCGGAGATCAATCAGAAGGTCAATGAAGCGGCGGCGCTACTGGGGTTGGAGCCGCTGCTGGAACGCCTGCCCAAAGATCTCTCCGGCGGCCAGCGCCAGCGCGTGGCGATGGGGCGGGCGATCGTGCGTAAGCCGCAAGTATTCTTATTCGATGAACCGCTCTCCAACCTTGACGCCAAGCTGCGAACCCAGGTGCGCGGCGAGATCCGCGAACTGCATCGTCGGCTGAAAACCACCTCGGTATACGTCACCCACGATCAGATTGAGGCCATGACCATGGGACAGATGATCGTCGTCCTGCGCGATGGGCGAATTGAACAGGCGGGTACCCCGCTGGAGCTGTACGACCGGCCGGCGAATCTGTTCGTGGCCGGATTTATCGGTTCGCCGGAAATTAACCAGCTTCCCGGCGAGGTTGTGCTGAACGGCAACGCGACCAGCCTGCGTCTGAAAGATGGCTCGCTGCTGGCGTTGCCCGCGGGGTTACGGGTGACCGACGGCCAGCAGGTGGTGTACGCCATTCGCCCCGAGCAGGTCAACGTGGTCCATGAAGCGCGCGACGATGCGCTGGCGGCGAAGGTGACGGCGGTGGAGAACACCGGCTCGGATATGCAGCTCTTCTGCGATACCGGCGGCGGGGCGTTTACATCGGTGTTCAAACAGCGTCTGGCAGTAAAAGAGGGGGATAAGATATGGCTACAGCCGAAACTCTCGGGCGTGCACCTCTTTGATGCGCAAAGCGGTCAACGCATAGCGTGCCGGGAGGAAGTTTAAGGTGGCGATGAAGCTGTACACCCTTGATGAAACCTGCCTGGAAAACGCCCGGGCGGGCTTAAAACAGCCGTTCTCGCCGCTGCAGCTGGCGCTGAGCAAGCTGGTGTCAGAGGCCGACATTCTGCGCCGCGAAGCGCCGGAAAGCGTGGTGCACAAAAAACTGCGCCCGGCGAGCGGCGATGCGCACGATTACTACAGTCTGGGGACCTACTGGTGGCCAAACCCGCGGCGTCCCAACGGGCTGCCCTACATTCGCCGCGATGGGCATATCAACCCGCAGTGTGAAAATAACGATACCGACACCTCGCGCATTATCCGCATGTGCGAACGCTGTCTGACACTGGGACTGGCGTGGTACTTCACCGGCCAGCGCCAGTACGCGCAGGCGGCGGCCGTGCAGATCCGCTGCTGGTTCCTCGATGCCGACACGCGAATGAATCCGCATCTGAACTATGGCCAGGCGATCCCGGGGATTGTTTCCGGCCGCGGCACAGGGCTGATTGACACCCGCTTAATGTGGATGGTGGTGGATACCATCGGCTTGGTGAGTGCGGCGAACGTGCTGGATACCGACGATATTATCGGCCTGCACCAGTGGTTCCGCGATTTTAACCACTGGATGTACTACAGCGAAATTGGCCACTCAGAGTACGTCTGGCACAACAACCACGGCACCTGGTACGACGCCCAGCGGACGGTTAACGCGCTGTTCTATGGCGATAAAGGGCTGGCGGCGCGGATCATCGAGCAGGGGATCACCCAGCGGATGGCGGCGCAGATTGACCAGGATGGCAAGCAGACCATGGAGCTCGAACGTACCATCCCTTTCCACTACTCGCTGTTTAACCTGGAAGCGCATCTGCTGCTCAACCGCTATGCCGAGCACGTCGAGTTTGACCGCTGGAACGCCATCCGCGATGGGCGAGGCGTGAAGCAGGGGATTGATTACCTGGTGCCGTTTATTCGGGAACCGGATCTCTGGCCCTATAGCGACCTGCAGGGGATTGTGTGGGATAGCGCGCTGCGCGTGCTGCTGCAGTCTGTGCGGGGGTATGCAAAACAAGCCGGCAGCTATCGTGAAGCGCTGAAATGCGTGCCGCAGGAGACGCTGCAGCTGAAGGAACAGCTCATGTGGTGCCCGGGCTGATACAACAATGCTTCTTGCCTCCCGACGGCGCTGCGCCTGGCCGGCCTGGCTGATATGTAGTCCAGATAAGGCGTTTACGCCGCTATCCGGGGAATGCGCAGGGATTGAGGCTTTGTCTTCCCGGGCGGCGCTACGCTTGCCCGGGCTACGGGGCCACGGCTGTCTTACACTGCGGCGATGATTTTAATCTCGACTTTGTATTTCGGATTCATCAGCTTCGCCTGTACCGTACAGCGTACCGGGGCATGACCGGCGACGACCCATGCATCCCAGGCCTGGTTCATCGCTGCAAAATCTGCGCCGTCGGCAAGGAAAATCGTCGCATCAAGAATACGCGACTTGCTGCTGCCCTGTTTCTCCAGCACCGCGTCAATCTGCGCCAGGGTATCGGCGGTTTGCGCGCAGGCGTCGGCATCCAGGTTGGACGGCACGCCGGTGTAGTACAGCGTCTGGTTGTGAATCACCACATCAGACCAGCGGGCTTCGGCATCAATACGCGTAATGGTCATGTTTATTTCCTCTTTGTTCCGGTTCATTAAGCTGCGGCAAGACTGCCACAATGTTGCACCTGCGTCACTACCCGCACTGGCGAAAACCCCTCCACCCTGACATAATCACTGTCCAAATAACCAGGGGGTAATGTGATCGACGATTTTGCAGCAGACGGCCAGCTGGCCAGCGCGATTGCGGGATTTAAACCACGCGAGCCGCAGCGCCAGATGGCTTTCGCCGTCGCCAGCGCGATTGAAGAAACCCGTCCGCTGGTGGTTGAAGCGGGTACCGGGACCGGGAAAACCTACGCTTATCTGGCGCCTGCGCTGCGCGCCAACAAAAAAGTCATTATCTCCACCGGCTCGAAAGCGCTACAGGATCAGCTCTACAGTCGCGATTTGCCTACCGTCGCCAAAGCGCTGAAGTACACCGGTAAGCTGGCCCTGCTGAAAGGGCGGTCGAACTACCTGTGCCTTGAGCGTCTGGAGCAGCAGGCCCTTGCCGGGGGAGACCTGCCGGTACAAACCCTCAGCGACGTTATTCTGCTGCGTTCATGGTCTAATCAAACCGTCGATGGCGATATCAGCACCTGCGTTAGCGTCGCCGAAGATTCCCAGGCCTGGCCGCTGGTCACCAGCACCAACGACAACTGCCTCGGCAGCGACTGCCCGTTATATAAAGACTGTTTTGTGGTGAAGGCGCGGAAAAAGGCGATGGATGCCGACGTGGTCGTCGTCAACCATCATCTGTTCCTCGCCGATATGGTGGTCAAAGAGAGCGGCTTTGCCGAGCTGATCCCCGAAGCGGAAGTGATGATCTTCGACGAAGCGCATCAGCTACCGGACATCGCCAGCCAGTACTTTGGACAATCGCTCTCCAGCCGCCAGCTGCTGGACCTGGCAAAAGACATTACTATTGCTTATCGTACCGAGCTCAAAGACACTCAGCAGCTGCAGAAGTGCGCCGACCGGCTGGCCCAGAGCGCGCAGGATTTTCGCCTGCAGCTGGGGGAACCGGGCTATCGCGGCAACCTGCGAGAGCTGCTGGCTGACCACAACATTCAGCGCGCGCTGCTGCTGCTTGATGATGCGCTCGAACTCTGTTACGACGTGGCAAAGCTGTCGCTGGGCCGCTCGGCGCTGCTTGATGCCGCCTTTGAGCGGGCAACCCTTTATCGTGGCCGCCTGAAGCGGCTGAAAGAGACCAGCCAGCCGGGATTTAGCTACTGGTATGAGTGTACTTCCCGCACCTTCACCCTGGCGCTGACCCCGCTGACGGTGGCGGATAAATTTAAAGAGGTGATGGCGCAAAAATCGGGGAGCTGGATCTTTACCTCGGCCACGCTCTCGGTCAATGACGATTTACATCATTTCACCGATCGCCTTGGCATCGGCGAAGCGCAAACGCTGCTGCTGCCCAGCCCCTTTGATTACGCCCATCAGGCGCTGCTGTGCGTGCCGCGTAATTTGCCGTTACCCAACCAGCCCGGCGCGGCGCGGCATCTGGCGGCGATGCTCAAACCGCTGATTGAGGCTAACGACGGGCGCTGCTTTATGCTGTGCACTTCCCACGCCATGATGCGCGATCTGGCGGAGCAGTTCCGCGCCACCATGACCCTGCCGGTGTTGCTGCAGGGGGAAACCAGTAAAGGCCAGCTTTTACAGCAGTTCGTCAGCGCCGGGAATGCGCTGCTGGTGGCGACCAGCAGCTTCTGGGAAGGCGTGGACGTGCGCGGCGATGCCCTCTCGCTGGTGATTATCGACAAACTGCCGTTCACCTCGCCGGACGATCCGCTACTCAAAGCGCGGATGGAAGATTGCCGTCTGCGCGGCGGCGATCCCTTTGATGAGGTGCAGCTGCCGGACGCGGTGATTACTCTTAAACAGGGCGTGGGGCGTCTGATCCGCGATGTTACCGATCGTGGGGTACTGGTTATCTGCGACAACCGTTTGGTGATGCGTCCCTACGGCGCGACCTTCCTCGCCAGCCTGCCGCCCGCGCCGCGCACGCGCGACATCCGCCGGGCGGTACGCTTTCTTGCGGTGCCGCCGGCGAGGTAATCCGGCGCAAAATGTGGTAAGCTGCGCGCCATTTTGTCAATCTGCTAGAGCGAGAGCGCGACAACCCATGCGAATTTTAGCTATCGATACCGCCACGGAGGCCTGCTCCGCGGCGCTGTGGAATGATGGCACCCTCAGTGCTCATTTTGAAATCTGCCCCCGTGAACATACCCAACGTATCCTGCCCCTGGTGCAGGAGGTCCTCAATGAGAGTGGCACGCAATTAACCGACCTTGACGCGCTGGCCTTTGGCCGCGGGCCGGGGAGCTTCACCGGCGTGCGTATCGGTATTGGTATCGCCCAAGGGCTGGCGCTGGGGGCCGAGCTGCCGATGATCGGTGTGTCCACGTTGGCAACCATGGCGCAGGGCGCGTGGCGCAAAACCGGCGCAACCCGCGTGCTGGCGGCCATCGACGCCAGAATGGGCGAGGTCTACTGGGCGGAATATCAGCGCGATGAGCAGGGCGTCTGGCACGGCGAAGAGAGCGAGGCGGTGCTGAAGCCGGAAGCGGTTCGCGAGCGGCTTCAGCGGCTGGAAGGCGAGTGGGCCACCGTTGGCACCGGCTGGCAGGCGTGGCCCGATCTGGCTAACGGCTGTGGTTTAACGCTCGTCGATGGCGACATTCAGCTGCCTGAAGCGCAGGATATGCTGCCGCTGGCCTGCTATCTGCTGACGGCGGGAAAAACCGTGGCCGTCGAACACGCTGAACCGGTTTATTTACGTAATGAAGTGGCGTGGAAGAAACTTCCTGGCCGCGAGTGAATCTCAGTAACTATATGTCTGAGAAGAACGAAGGAGTCGCGTCATGGCGGGTCAAAAAAGGGTAGTGCGTTGGTTAGTCGCGGCGGCAGTCGTTGCTGCGCTGAGCGGGTGCGCTTCGGTGCCGGATGCCATAAAGGGCACCACCCCGACGCCGCAGCAGGATCTAGTCCGGGTAATGAACGCGCCGCAGCTGTATGTCGGTCAGGAAGCGCGTTTTGGCGGCAAGGTGGTTAGCGTACAGAACCAGCAGGGTAAAACCCGCCTGGAAATTGCCACCGTTCCGCTCGACGGCGCCGCGCGTCCGGCGCTGGGCGAACCGTCGCGCGGGCGTATTTTTGCCGACGTAAACGGCTTTATCGACCCGGTGGATTTTCGCGGGCAGCTGGTCACCGTGGTTGGCCCGATCGTCGGCGTCGTCGACGGCAAAGTGGGGAATACGCCGTATAAATTCATGTTGATGAATGCCATCGGCTACAAGCGCTGGAACGTTGTGCAGCAGGTGGTGATGCCCCCGCAGCCAATGATGGACCCGTGGATGTTCGGCCCGCGCCCGTGGGGCTACGGTTACGGCGGCTGGGGCTGGTATAACCCGGGCCCTGCCGAAGTCAGAAACGTCGTAACTGAATGATTTTGTAGCTATTGTAAGCAAAAAGAAACAGCGGCTGGTCCGCTGTTTCTTCGTTTTCAGTCAAATAAGAAAAATAAATAGTGACGCGCTTCGCAACCTGTACAACGCCTAATTAATAAACTGGTACGCTGAGTTAATATAATGTTAACAGAATGTTTGTTGATCAGGGGCTGTGATGACGACGAATAACTATTTCAGAGGTGATGCAGTGAAAAAGGTTTGGCTAAACCGTTATCCCGCGGACGTTCCTGCGGAGATAAACCCTGACCGCTATCAATCCCTGGTTGAACTGTTTGAACATGCCGTCCGCCGCTATGCCGACCAACCGGCATTTATCAATATGGGCGAGGTGATGACCTACCGTAAGCTGGAGGAGCGCAGCCGGGCGTTTGCCGCTTACCTTCAGGAAGGTTTGGGTCTGCAAAAAGGCGACCGCGTCGCCCTGATGATGCCGAATCTGCTGCAATATCCGGTAGCGCTGTTTGGTATCCTGCGCGCGGGGATGATCGTGGTGAACGTCAATCCGCTCTACACCCCGCGCGAGCTGGAGCACCAGCTCAACGACAGCGGCGCCGCCGCCATCGTGATTGTCTCCAACTTCGCGCATACCCTGGAAAAGGTGGTCGATAAAACCCAGGTTAAGCACGTGATTTTAACCCGTATGGGCGATCAGCTTTCCCCGGCGAAAGGCACCGTGGTTAACTTTGTGGTGAAGTACATCAAACGGCTGGTGCCAAAATACCATCTGCCGGACGCCATCTCGTTTCGCAGCGCGCTGCAGCACGGCTACCGTATGCAGTACATCAAGCCGGAAATCGTCCCTCAGGATCTCGCTTTTCTCCAGTACACCGGCGGAACAACCGGCGTGGCGAAGGGAGCGATGCTGACGCATCGCAATATGCTGGCGAACCTTGAGCAGGTCAACGGCACCTACGGGCCGCTGCTGCATCGCGGCAAAGAGTTGGTCGTTACCGCGCTCCCGCTGTACCACATTTTTGCGCTGACCATGAACTGCCTGCTGTTTATCGAGCTGGGCGGGCAGAATCTGCTGATCACCAACCCGCGCGATATTCCAGGCCTGGTCAAAGAGCTGGCGAAATATCCCTTCACCGCGATGACCGGGGTCAACACCCTGTTTAACGCGCTGCTCAATAACAAAGAGTTTCAGCAGCTCGACTTCTCCTCCCTGCATCTCTCCGCCGGCGGCGGCATGCCGGTGCAGCAGGTGGTAGCCGAACGCTGGGTTAAGCTGACCGGGCAGTATCTGCTGGAAGGCTATGGCCTGACCGAGTGCGCGCCGCTGGTGAGCGTCAACCCGCACGATATTGATTATCATAGCGGCAGCATCGGCCTGCCGGTGCCCTCCACCGAAGCGAAGCTGGTGGATGACGACGATAATGAAGTACCGCCGGGGGAGCCGGGGGAGCTGTGCGTGAAAGGGCCGCAGGTGATGCTGGGATACTGGCAGCGTCCTGATGCCACCGCGGAAATTATTAAGGACGGCTGGCTGCATACTGGCGACATCGCGGTGATGGATGAAGAGGGCTTCCTGCGCATCGTCGACCGCAAAAAAGATATGATTCTTGTCTCGGGCTTCAACGTCTATCCGAATGAAATCGAAGATGTGGTGATGCAGCACGCCGGGGTTCAGGAAGTGGCCGCGGTCGGCGTGCCGTCCGGCAGCAGCGGTGAAGCGGTGAAAATTTTCGTGGTCAAGAAAGACCCGACGCTGACGGAAGAGATGCTGATTACCTTTTGCCGTCGCCAGCTAACCGGCTACAAGGTTCCGAAGCACGTTGAGTTTCGCGATGAGCTGCCGAAATCCAACGTTGGGAAAATTTTACGTCGAGAACTGCGTGACGAAGCCCGCGCTAAAGTAGACAATAAAGCCTGAGCTAAGAGTGAATCGCCAGACGCCGGCTAAGCCGGCGTTTTTTATGGGCGCAAGTTAAGAGAGTATGATTTGAACTATCAGATGATCACCACCAACGATGGCCTGCGCGCCGTCTGTGACGCGGCAAGCTCGGTTTCCGCCATTGCGCTGGATACGGAGTTTGTCCGTACTCGCACCTACTACCCGCAGCTCGGTTTGCTCCAGCTGTTCGACGGCAACCAGGTTTCGCTGATCGACCCGCTGGTCATCACCGACTGGCAACCGATGCGCGAACTGCTGCTGAATAAAGACGTGACCAAATTTCTGCACGCCGGTAGCGAGGATCTGGAAGTATTCCTTAATGCCTTTCATCTGATGCCGCAGCCGCTGATCGATACGCAAATTCTGGCCGCCTTTTGCGGTCGCCCGATGTCCTGGGGCTTTGCGTCGATGGTGGAAGAGTTTACCGGCGTGGCGCTGGATAAAAGTGAATCCCGTACCGACTGGCTGGCGCGTCCGCTAACCGAACGCCAGTGCATTTATGCCGCCGCCGATGTCTGGTACCTGCTGCCGATTGCCGGAAAGCTGATGGCTGAAACCGACAGCGCAGGCTGGCTCTCCGCTGCGCTGGATGAGTGTCAGCTGATGCAGCAGCGCCGCCAGGAGGTGCAGGATCCTGCCGAGGCGTGGCGCGATATCGGTAACGCCTGGCAGCTGCGCACTCGCCAGCTGGGCTGCCTGCAGCTGCTGGCGGACTGGCGTTTGCGTAAAGCGCGCGAGCGCGACCTGGCCGTCAACTTTGTCATTCGCGAAGAACATTTGTGGAACGTGGCGCGCTATATGCCCACCAGCCTGGGTGAACTTGATAGCCTGGGACTGTCGGGCAGCGAAATTCGTTTCCACGGCAAGACGCTGATCGGCCTCGTCGAGAAAGCGCAGGCGCTGCCGGAAGAGGCGCTGCCTGAGCCGCTGCAGAATCTGATCGATATGCCGGGCTACCGCAAGCTGTTTAAAGATATTAAAGCGCTTGTGCAGACCGTGAGCGCCGAGAAAGGCGTCAGCGCCGAGCTGCTGGCCTCAAGAAGGCAGATTAACCAGCTGCTGAACTGGCACTGGGGATTAAAAAGCGGCAACGGGCAGCCTGAGCTGGTATCCGGCTGGCGAGGCGCATTGATGGCCGATCGCCTGAATGCGCTATTAAGCGAATACCCGCGCTAACGTTTGGTCTGCAAAGTAACAAAAACCGGCTTCGCATCGCGACGCCGGTTTTTTTTATACCTTCAGGCTCAGGATTTCGACTCTTCAGTTTCCGGCAGGGTCACGTTCAGCTCCAGAATCGAAATATCACCGTCTCTCTGCTCAAGCTGCACGCTGACCATTTCCGGGTCGATTTGCACATATTTGCAAATCACTTCAAGAATGTCTTTACGCAGCTGCGGAAGATAGTGCGGCTCCGCGTCGCCGCGACGGCGCTCCGCGACGATGATTTGCAGGCGCTCTTTCGCAATGTTGGCCGTGTTCTTTTTCCGCGAGAGAAAAAAGTCGAGTAATGCCATAATTTATCCTCCGAACAGGCGTTTGAGGAAACCTTTCTTCTCTTCTTCTACGAAGCGGAAAGGACGTTCTTCTCCGAGCAGACGTTCAACGGTATCGGCATAGGCTTTGCCCGCGTCCGAGGTATCATCCAGAATAACCGGTTCGCCCTGGTTAGACGCGCGCAGCACGGACTGATCTTCCGGAATCACGCCCACCAGATTGATGCGCAGAATTTCCAGCACGTCTTCCATGCTCAGCATGTCGCCTTTGTTGACGCGTCCTGGGTTATAGCGGGTCAGCAGCAGATGCTCTTTAATCGGATC
Organism: Klebsiella sp. M5al; assembly: GCF_002090195.1. Taxonomy (NCBI): domain Bacteria; kingdom Pseudomonadati; phylum Pseudomonadota; class Gammaproteobacteria; order Enterobacterales; family Enterobacteriaceae; genus Klebsiella; species Klebsiella sp. M5al. The sequence goes on along the minus strand of NZ_CP020657.1, from coordinate 3,697,290 downwards.
TTCACCTTTTTCCGCACGGCGGGATTTAGAGGCCAGGATGCCGAGGATACGGTCGGAGTCGCGAACGGAGGAGACTTCCGGGTTAGTGGTGATGATGGCTTCATCAGCGAAGTATAACGCCATCAGCGCACCGGTTTCGATGCCTGCAGGGGAGTCACAGACGATAAAATCAAAATCCATCTTTTTCAGTTCTTCGAGAACTTTGTCTACGCCTTCGCGGGTCAGGGCGTCTTTGTCACGCGTCTGGGAGGCCGGGAGGATATAGAGGTTCTCCGTGCGCTTGTCTTTGATAAGCGCCTGGTTCAGCGTGGCATCGCCCTGGATGACGTTGACGAAGTCATAAACGACCCGGCGTTCACAGCCCATGATCAAGTCAAGGTTACGCAGGCCGATATCGAAGTCGATAACGACCGTTTTCTTTCCCTTCTGGGCCAAACCAGTAGCGATGGCCGCGCTGGAGGTGGTCTTGCCAACGCCTCCTTTACCCGAAGTCACAACAATAATGCGTGCCATAGAAATTCCTTGTTAAAAAGGGATTAATTCAACGATTGAATCGTCAAAGCGCTGTCGTCTAAACGTAGACGCGCCGCTTTGCCATAAAATTCGGCCGGAATGTTATCACTCAGCCAGTATTCCCCGGCGATGGAAACCAGTTCCGCCGAGAGGTTGGTACAAAATATTTGGGCGTCTCTGTCGCCGCCAGCGCCGGCAAGCGCACGTCCCCGCATCATGCCATATACATGGATGTTACCATCGGCAATAAGTTCAGCCCCGGCACTCACATGGTTTGTAACAATTAGATCACAGTGTGGCGCATAAATACGCTGACCGGAACGTACCGGCTGATCAATCAAACGCGTTTTTGTGATCTGATTAACAACTGGCGGCGACGCGACGGGTTCTGGCGGGGCCTGACGGGTGGTTTTTTCTTTCCCTTCGGTTAATAACGGGATCCCGGCGCGGTCAATTTCGGTTTTCAGCCGAGGAAGTTTACATCCGCTTACGCCCATAATACGCAGTCCGGTGGCCGCAATAGCTTCATGGAGAGGGCGCCAGTCGACGTCATCTTCAATGCTGCTGATATTCACCACCACGGGGGCATGACGTAAAAAGGCGGGAGCCTGGGCGATTTTGTCTTCTAACGCCTGACGAATAACCTCGGGATTTGCATCGTGCAAATGAACCACAGATAAGGTGAAGCTACTGCCCTTAAGTTCGATTGGCGTATTTGACATCCTGGCCTTACTCAATTTGCTGTTTATCACTCGCTGAAGTGCGGTGATATTCCGAAGACTAAAAGGCATGTTATAGTCACTCATATATAGAGGCAAGTGACCGCAGGTCTAATTCCGAGTAAAACTATGTTTTGTGTGATCTATCGAAGTACTAAACGTGAGCAAACCTATTTATATGTCGAAAAAAAGGACGATTTCTCCCGCGTTCCTGATGAATTAATGTATAGCTTCGGTACGCCTAAACTGGCAATGATTCTGCCGCTTGATGGACGAAAAAAACTCATTCACGCCGATTTGGATAAAGTGAAGCAGGCGCTGGCCGATCAGGGCTATTACCTTCAACTCCCTCCGCCGTCTGAAAATTTACTCAAGAAACACCTGGCGGAACAGGGGAATAAATCTGATTAACCCACAGAGGTAAAAAATGTACCAACATCATAACTGGCAGGGTGCGCTACTGGATTATCCGGTAAGCAAAGTGGTTTGCGTGGGCAGCAACTATGCAAAACACATTAAGGAGATGGGCAGTGCGACGCCGGAAGAGCCGGTGCTGTTTATTAAACCTGAGACGGCGCTATGCGACATCCGCCAGCCGTTGGTGCTGCCTGAGGGCCTGGGTTCGGTGCACCATGAAGTTGAGCTGGCGGTGCTGATTGGCGGCACGCTGCGTCAGGCGACCGAAGATCACGTGCTTAAAGCCATTGCCGGCTATGGCGTGGCGCTGGACCTCACTCTGCGCGATCTGCAGGGTAAACTGAAAAAGGCCGGTCAGCCGTGGGAAAAGGCGAAAGGATTTGATAACGCCTGTCCGATTTCCGGGTTTATTCCCGCCGCCGAATTTCACGGCGACGCGCAGAATACGCCGCTGAGCCTGAAGGTGAACGGCGAAGTGCGCCAGCAGGGCACCACGGCCGACATGATCCATAAAATTGTGCCGCTGATCGCCTATATGTCGCGCTTCTTCACCCTGAAAGCCGGTGACGTGGTGCTGACCGGTACCCCGGAAGGCGTGGGGCCGCTCGCCAGCGGCGACGAGCTGGAAGTGGGGTTTAACGGCTTATCGCTGACCACCCGCGTGCTGTAACGACCTCTTGCCGCCGTCTCCGGGCGGCAAAACTTGCAACGGCGTGCCAGACTGGTTATAAGGTGCACCCTGAATTGCAATGACGGACATCCCAATGAGCGAACAACCTTTCTGGCAACAAAAAACACTGGATGAAATGAGCGATGCGGAGTGGGAATCACTTTGCGACGGCTGCGGACAGTGCTGCCTGCATAAGCTGATGGATGAGGATACCGACGAAATCTATTTTACCAACGTCGCCTGCCGTCAGCTCAATATCAAAACCTGCCAGTGCCGTAACTATGAGCGCCGCTTCGAATATGAGCCGGACTGCATTAAGCTAACCCGCGACAATCTGCCTACGTTTGAATGGCTGCCGCCGACCTGCGCCTATCGTCTGCTGGCGGAAGGCCAGCCGCTGCCGCACTGGCATCCGCTGTTAACCGGTTCGAAGGCGGCGATGCATGGCGAACGCATCTCGGTTCGCCATATTGCGGTGAAAGAAGCCACCGTGGTTGACTGGCAGGATCATATCCTGAATAAACCAGACTGGGCGCAGTAGGCGCTCAGTTAGCTTTTCTTCGCGTGGAACAGCCCGCTTTCACCGTCGGCGTCGTCCGCAACCCAAAAGTTAATATTGAACTGCGCGTCGTCGCTGAGCTCAATGCGGTGCCAGTACTGCGGCGGGCTGGTCGCGAACTGCCCGGCGTTGATAACAACCTTTGCCTCAGGTTCTGTCGCCTGTTCATCGGCGAAACCATAGTAGGTTACCGTGCCTTCCATCACGCAAAGCTGGCCGAAAACACCCGCAGCGGTGTTGTGGTGCGTCAGTAGAGCGGCAGGGACGTTCTGTTTGGTAAAGAATGGGGTGGAGCGTTTTACCTTCCAGCTAGCGGGAATACGCAAATGAGACATCATGTGCTCCTCAGTTAACATTTATAAGATGTATTTAATATGCATCTTTATGGCAACAACGTCAACGCGCAGGCAAAAAAAAAACGCTCCCGGAGGAGCGCATTATCAGCAATGGTTCTTAGCGACCAAACAGATCGCGCTTTTTAGGTTTAAACGGCTGAGCGATAAGCACCAGTACACCGACCACCAGATAGGCGGCGAAGATGCCAACCAGCCACTGCGGCATTTCCAGCGTCAGGAATTCCCACTGGCGTACGGAGCAGTCACCGGTAGCGACAAACACCTGAGGCAGCCATTTATCCAGCGGCAGCCACGTTGGGAAACGAGCGGCGAAATCGCAGGTCTGGAAAGGGGAAGGGTGAAGCTGAATCATGGTGTGTTCCCATGACAGCTGCAGCCCGCGTAGGGCGCTGTAGAGCCAAATCACAATCGCGACATAGCGCAGAGGGGTTTTTGGCGCAATGGCGCCGACGATACCGGCGCCCATCACGCCAAATAGCGCGCAGCGCTCGTAAATACACAGTACGCACGGCTGCAGCAGCATCACGTGCTGGAACCATAACGCCACCAATTCAAGAATAAACGCGGTTAGCGCCATCAGGAGCCAGGCACCGCGTCCCCTTGAGCACTGGTTTAAATATCGCAACATAATCATTTCCCTGGAACATGCTAAATCATGGCAGTGTAAACGAAAACCGTAGCGACGCCAGCAGCTAGTCTGAAAATATTACGTAAACGAATATGGAATGCCCGGCGTTTTGAGCCGGGCATGGATGATTTTATTTCAGCAGCTGCGGCGTCACCAGCCAACCGTGCTCCAGCATCCACTGGGTAGCCGGCATCAGGGTAAACTCGACGCAGGCCAGGCCGACGAGGGTCAGGACGAGGGTATACGGCAGCGCCATCCACACCATCCGGCCATAGGAGAGGCGAATCAGCGGAGCCAGCGCGGAAGTCAGCAGGAATAGAAACGCGGCCTGGCCGTTCGGCGTGGCGACTGATGGCAAGTTGGTGCCGGTATTGATCGCCACCGCCAGCAGCTCGAACTGCGGCAAACTGATGGTTCCCTGCTCCAGAGCGGACTTGACCTCGTTGATATAGACGGTGCCGACGAAGACGTTATCCGAAATCGACGACAGCAGGCCGTTAAACAGGTAAAACAGCGACAGCTGGGCGTGCGGCGAGGCCTGGAGAACGAATTCGATCACCGGCGCAAACAGGTGCTGATCGATAATCACCGCCACAACGGCGAAAAAGACCGTCAGCAGCGCGGTAAACGGCAGCGCTTCGGTAAACGCTTTGCCGATGGCGTGTTCATCGGTGACCCCGGAAAACGTGGTCGCCAGAATGATGACCGACAGGCCAATCAGACCGACTTCCGCAAGGTGCAGCGCCAGGGCGATGATTAGCCAAACGCCGATAATCCCCTGGGCGATAAGACGCAGGCGATCCTGTCGGCTGCGGCTCTGACGGCTACGATCGTCAAAATCCTGCAGCACTTTACGCACGGTTGGCGGCAGCGGTTCGCCGTAGCCAAACAGGCGGAATTTCTCCAGCAGCAGGCAGGTGAGCAGGCCGCAGACCAGCACCGGCAAGCTTACCGGCAGCATGCGCATGAAGAATTCGCCGAAGTGCCAGCCCGCGGCTTTGGCGATAATCAGGTTCTGCGGTTCGCCAACCATCGTCATCACGCCGCCGAGCGCGGTGCCGACCCCGGCGTGCATCATCAGGCTGCGCAGGAAGCCGCGAAACTGCTCCAGGACATCGCGATAGTGCTGCTCGATATGGCTGTCGTCGAGCATATCGTCATCGTCCGGCCGCGCCGAAGCGACTTTGTGATAAATACCGTAGAAACCCACGGCGACGCTAATCACGACCGCGACAACGGTCAGCGCGTCGAGAAATGCGGAAAGAAAGGCGGAAGCGACGCAAAACGCCAGCGACAGCAGCATCTTGCTGCGGATGCCGAGCAGCAAACGGGTGAAGATGAACAGCAGCAGCTGCTTCATGAAATAGATCCCCGCCACCATAAACATCAGCAGCAGCAGGACTTCAAGGTTAGCGGCAACTTCCGCCCGGATATGCCCGGGCGTGGTCATCCCGATAAACACCGCTTCGATCGCCAGCAGACCGCCCGGCAGCAGCGGATAACATTTGAGCGCCATCGCCAGGGTGAAAATAAATTCGATAACCAGCAGCCACCCGGCAATAAACGGATGAAGATAAAAGACCAGCGGATTAACGATTAAGAAAATGATGAGAGTGAGTTTGTACCAGTCCGGGGACTGACCAAGAAAGTTGCGCCACAGGGCGCGGCCATACGACATTTCCACGACAGACATCCTTTCTCCGCCAAATTCTGAAACATGATTTTATGCGTAACTATACGCAAGATTACCAGTTGCGCAAAATGGGGCGCAACTTTCTTCGCATCACATTCTTTAGCAACAGAAAGTGTGAAATGAAAAGTTGAAAATGAAACGGCGATCCCTTTTTAATTACTTTCTGGCGCTATCTGCCTTTTGGCCGCTCTGGTATGATGAGTCGAATAGCAACGCTGTGTAATGGAAATCTTATTATGGTCATTAAGGCGCAAAGCCCTGCGGGTTTCGCTGAAGAGTACATCATTGAAAGTATCTGGAATAACCGCTTTCCTCCTGGTTCAATTCTTCCCGCTGAACGTGAACTTTCTGAACTGATTGGTGTTACCCGTACAACCTTACGTGAAGTGTTGCAGCGTCTGGCGCGCGATGGCTGGTTAACCATTCAGCACGGTAAGCCTACCAAGGTGAACAACTTCTGGGAAACTTCAGGCCTGAATATTCTCGAAACCCTGGCGCGTCTCGATCATGACAGCGTACCGCAGCTGATTGATAATCTGCTGTCCGTACGTACCAATATTTCGACGATTTTTATCCGTACCGCTTTCCGCCAGCATCCTGACAAGGCGCTGGAAGTTCTGGCGAGCGCGCGTGAAATTGAAGACCACGCCGACGCTTTTGCCGAACTCGATTATAACATTTTCCGCGGTCTGGCCTTTGCTTCAGGTAATCCCATCTACGGCCTGATCCTCAATGGAATGAAAGGTTTATACACCCGGATTGGCCGTCACTATTTTGCCAACCCGGAAGCGCGTAGCCTGGCGCTCGGCTTCTATCACCAGCTGGCGAAGGTATGTGAAGAAAAGCTTCATGAACAGGTTTATGAAATCGTGCGCCGCTACGGGCATGACAGCGGTGAGATTTGGCACCGTATGCAGAAGAATTTGCCGGGTGACCTGGCGATTAATATGCGCTAGACCCCGCCAACGAATAAAAAACGCCCGGTGCTATCACCGGGCGTTTTGCTTTTCACGCGCTATAGCGGATTGGGCCGCGGCGGCGTACGTTCCAGCAGCTCAACGCTACCATCGGCGTTTTGCTGCTCAAGAAGAACGTCAAACCCCCACAGGCGGTGGACGTGCTTAAGCACCTCGCGACGGCCTTTATCCAGCGGCACACGGTTATGCGGAACGTAGCGCAGGGTGAGCGAGCGGTCGCCGCGCAGGTCAACGTTCCATACCTGAATATTCGGCTCGAGGTTGCTCAGGTTGTACTGCGCTGAAAGCTTCGAACGAATCTCACGATATCCTTCTTCATTATGAATAGCGGATATTTCCAGATAGTTATTGTGATCGTCATCGAGCACGGTAAAGAAGCGGAAATCGCGCATGATTTTCGGCGACAGGAACTGGCTGATAAAGCTCTCATCTTTGAAGTCGCGCATCGCGAAGTGCAGCGTTTCGAGCCAGTCTGAACCGGCAATATCCGGGAACCAGTATCTATCCTCTTCCGTCGGCGACTGACAAATACGTTTAATATCCTGGAACATGGCGAAACCCAGCGCGTAGGGGTTAATGCCGCTGTACCACTGGCTGTTATAGGGCGGCTGGAACACCACGTTGGTGTGGCTGTGCAGAAACTCCAGCATAAAGCGCTCGGTCACTTTTCCTTCGTCATAAAGATGATTAAGGATGGTGTAATGCCAGAAGGTCGCCCAGCCTTCGTTCATGACCTGAGTCTGCTTCTGCGGATAAAAATACTGGCTGACCTTGCGCACGATACGCAGGATTTCACGCTGCCAGGGTTCCAGCAGCGGCGCGTTTTTCTCCATAAAATAGAGCAGATTTTCCTGCGGCTCTGAAGGATAGCGGCGCGCCGCTTCAATCGTCTTTTCCTCTTCGCGCTTCGGCAGGGTGCGCCACAGCATATTCACCTGACTCTGGAGATACTCTTCCCGGCTTTTTTGCCGCGCCTTCTCCTCCTGCAGGGAGATTTTCTGCGGACGTTTATAGCGGTCAACGCCGTAGTTCATCAAGGCGTGGCAGGAGTCGAGCAGCTTCTCGACTTCATCTACGCCATAGCGCTCTTCACATTCGGTGATGTATTTCCGCGCGAAGATGAGATAGTCGATGATTGAACTGGCGTCGGTCCAGCTGCGAAAGAGGTAGTTATTTTTGAAAAACGAGTTATGCCCGTAGCAGGCGTGCGCCATGACCAGCGCCTGCATGGTGATGGTGTTCTCTTCCATCAAATAGGCGATACAGGGGTTGGAGTTAATGACGATTTCATAAGCCAGCCCCTGTTGACCGTGCTTATAGGCCTGTTCGGTCTCAATGAATTTTTTACCGAACGACCAGTGCGGATAGTTAATCGGCATCCCGACGCTGGAGTAGGCATCCATCATCTGTTCGGATGTAATGACTTCGATTTGGTGCGGATAGGTGTCAAGACGATACAGCTTCGCCACCCGGTCGACTTCTGCCAGATAGGTCTCCAGCAGCTCAAAAGTCCAATCGGGTCCATCGCTTAAACGGGTTGTGTCCTTGTTCATGGAATCAATCGTAGCCATTAGCGCGCCCTCGTTGTTGATGGTTCTCTCTGTACGGAAAACCTCTTAACAAGCATAGAACACGGCGTCGCAAACTGCGTCCATCCGCATTTTCTTTTCTTCGCGATTTCACCATCTGAAACGCGATATTCCACGATTTAAACAGAATTTTATTCTGTAGAAAAATGAGGCGCAGCAGGAGATGGTAAACCGACGGGGGCTGCGCTGGCGCAGAACCCTGTGAGATAAGTCACCATAAATAAAGCGTATGTTGAATAATATTTTCATCTGAGTTATCAATTTGTAATCAGATGATTGTTCTTTAACGATTACGGAGCCGCTATGCGCGTCGTCATACTGGGAAGTGGGGTAGTAGGAGTCGCTAGCGCCTGGTACTTAAGCCAGGCAGGACATGAAGTGACGGTTATCGATCGTCAGCCGGGGCCGGCCGAAGAGACCAGCGCCGCTAACGCCGGGCAGATCTCTCCCGGCTATGCCGCGCCGTGGGCGGCGCCGGGCGTACCCTTGAAGGCGATTAAGTGGATGTTCCAGCGCCACGCGCCGCTGGCCATCGGGCTGGATGGCACCCCGTTCCAGCTGAAATGGATGTGGCAGATGCTGCGCAACTGCGACACTCGCCACTATATGGAAAATAAAGGACGCATGGTGCGCCTGGCGGAGTACAGCCGCGACTGCCTGAAGGCGCTGCGCGAGAGTACCGGTATCCAATATGAAGGTCGGCAGGGCGGCACGCTGCAGCTTTTCCGCACCGACAAGCAGTTCGAAAACGCCACCCGCGATATCGCGGTGCTGCAGGAGGCGGGCGTGCCTTACCAACTGCTGGAGGCGAACCGCCTGCTGGAAGTTGAACCGGCGCTGGCTGAAGTGAGCCACAAGCTGACGGGCGGTTTACGCTTACCCAATGATGAAACCGGCGACTGTCAGCTCTTCACCACCCGTCTGGCCCGCATGGCGGAACAGGCGGGCGTGACCTTCCGTTTTAATACCCCCGTCGATGAACTGCTCTATGAAGGGGATCTCATCTCCGGCGTGAAGTGCGGCGCTGAAATCATTAAAGCGGACGCGTACGTGATGGCATTCGGTTCCTATTCGACGGCCATGCTGAAAGGGCTGGTGGACATTCCGGTCTACCCTCTGAAAGGCTATTCGCTGACCATTCCGATCGCGGAAGAGGACGGCGCGCCGGTATCGACTATCCTTGATGAAACGTACAAAATCGCCATCACCCGCTTTGATCGTCGGATTCGCGTTGGCGGAATGGCGGAAATTGTCGGTTTTAATAAAGAACTGCTGCAGCCGCGGCGTGAAACCCTGGAGATGGTGGTGCGCGATCTGTTCCCGCGCGGCGGCCACGTTGAACAGGCGACCTTCTGGACCGGACTGCGTCCAATGACCCCGGACGGTACGCCGGTGGTGGGCCGCACGGCGTATAAAAATCTGTGGCTGAATACCGGCCACGGTACGCTGGGATGGACCATGGCCTGCGGTTCAGGGCAGCTGATTAGCGACCTGATCTCCGGGCGTACGCCGGCGATCCCGTATGACGATCTTGCCGTCGCCCGCTACGGTCGCGGCTTTACGCCGGCCCGCGCTCAGCATCTGCATGGCGTTCACAATTAACAAGGAGCTTTCATGTCTCGTCCTGTAAAGGCCAGCATTGATATGTCAGCCTTACGCCAGAATCAACAAATTGTTCGCCGCGCGGCGCCCGCTTCGCGCCTGTGGGCGGTGGTCAAAGCCAATGCTTATGGCCACGGCCTGGCGAGAGTCTGGAACGCGCTTAGCGCCGCGGACGGTTTCGCGATGCTCAATCTTGAAGAGGCGATCCTGCTGCGCGAGTTGGGCTGGAAAGGGCCGATACTGATGCTGGAAGGCTTTTTCCACGCCGATGAGCTGGCCCTGTTTGATAAGTACCGTTTGACCACCAGCGTGCACAGTAACTGGCAAATCAAGGCGCTCCAGCAGGCGAAGCTGCACGCGCCGCTCGATATCTACGTCAAGGTGAATAGCGGGATGAATCGGCTGGGTTTTATGCCGGATCGTCTGCACATCGTCTGGCAGCAGCTGCGATCGCTGCATAACGTCAGTGAAATGACGTTAATGTCGCATTTTGCCGAAGCGGAAAACCCGGACGGCATCGTGGAGCCGATGCGGCGTATTGAGCAGGCGGCGGAAGGGCTGGATTGCCCGCGCTCGCTGGCGAATTCGGCGGCCACCCTGTGGCATCCGGAGTCGCATTTTAACTGGGTGAGGCCGGGGATCGTGCTGTACGGCGCTTCGCCTTCCGGCCTGTGGCAGGATGTGGCCAACACCGGACTGAAACCGGTGATGACGTTAAGCAGCGAAATTATTGCCGTGCAGAACCTGAAAGCCGGGGAAGCGGTCGGCTACGGCGCGACCTGGCGTACGGCGGAGGAGCGGCGCATCGGCATCGTTGCCTGCGGCTACGCCGATGGTTACCCGCGTCTGGCGCCGAGCGGTACGCCGGTGCTGGTTGACGGCGTTCGCACCGCGACGGTAGGGCGCATCTCGATGGATATGCTGGCGGTGGATTTGACCCCCTGCCCGCAGGCAGGGATCGGCGCGCCGGTCGAGCTGTGGGGCAAAGAGATTAAAATCGACGATGTCGCATCCGCCTGCGGCACCGTCGGGTATGAGTTAATGTGCGCGCTGGCGCCGCGCGTACCGGTTGTGACGGTGTAACTTGTCGTGGGGCGGGTTACTCCGCCTCATCTCCCGCCATTCGTACGCCCACCCTCAGGACATGATCCTCTTCTTTTTCCGCCACCGTCCACACCATGCCGGCAAATTCCACCTGGTCGCCGACGACCGGCGCGGCGCCCAACAGCTGCTGCACGACATCACCCAGCGACTGCTGGCGATCGCGGAACTCCTCACCGCCATCGATGCCGTAAATCTGCGCGACGTCGGCGAACTTGGCATTGGCGTCGAGGATAAAATCACCAAAGAAGCGCTGATCGAGCGCGACCGGCGGCGACTGGCTGAACAGTTTACCCAGCGCGGGTAAATCGCGCTCGCGGCCGATAACGCAGAGAATATCGCCCTCCAGCAGTCGGGTGCTGCCGGTAGGGTGCAGCAGAACGTTGTCGCGAAACAGCGCGGCAATCCGCGTTTCCGGCGGCATATGCAGGTCGCGCAGCGCCGCGCCGACGCACCATTTTTCGGCGCTAAGCTGGTAAACGAACTGCTCCCACGGGTTTTCCGGGTGAATATCCAGCCCGACGCGGGAGATGGGCGATCCGATCGGCGGCACCACCACTTTGGCTTTCTTCGCCGCCCAGGAGAGCGACGTTCCCTGCAACAGCAGCGACACCAGCACCACGAAGAAGGCCACGTTAAAGAACAACCGCGCATTGTCCAGACCGGCCATCATCGGAAATACGGCGAGAATAATCGGTACCGCGCCGCGCAGGCCAACCCAGCTGATAAATATCCGTTCGCGCAGGTTAAAGCCGCGAAACGGTAGCAGACCGGCAAATACCGACAGCGGACGGGCGATAAAGATCATCCACATCGACAGAATGAGCGCCGGGATAGCGATAGGCCACAGGTCTGACGGCGTGACCAGCAGGCCGAGCACCAGGAACATGGCGATCTGCGCCAGCCACGCCAGGCCGTCGAAGTTTTGCAGAATACCGTGGCGGTTGCGAATCGGCCGGTTGCCGAGCAGGAAACCGCACAGGTAGACCGCGAGGATGCCGCTGCCGTCCAGCGAAGTGGTCGCGGCAAAAATCATGATCCCGCCGCTCAGCGCCAGCAGCGGGTAAAGCCCGGCCGGCAGCACAATGCGATTAATCATCTGCAGCAGCAGATAGCCGCCGCCGAGACCGATAGCGATACCCAGGCCGAATTGCTGCACGATATGCACCGCAAACATCCAGCTCAGGCCGGTCTCATGTTGCTGAATCATCTCGATAAGGGTGATGGTCAGGAACACCGCCATCGGGTCGTTGCTGCCGGATTCAATTTCCAGCGTCGAGCCGACGCGTTCATTCAGTCCTTTACCGCCGAGCAGAGAGAACACCGCCGCGGCATCAGTCGAGCCGACGATAGCGCCGATCAGCATTCCTTCGATCAGGTTGAGATGAAACAGCCAGGCCGCCATCACTCCGGTCAGGGCCGAGGTGATCAGCACCCCTACCGTAGCGAGCGACAGCGCGGGCCACAGCGCCACGCGAAAGGAGCTGGCCTGAGTGCGCATCCCGCCGTCAAGCAGGATAACCGCCAGCGCCAGGTTGCTCACCATATAAGCGAAAGGGTAGTTGTCGAACGGAATGCCGCCGATACCGTCAATCCCCGCCAGCATCCCAATGGCGAGGAAGATAACCAGGATCGGGATGCCGAGGCGTGAGGAAAAGGAACTTAATAAAATACTACAGGTTACTAAAACAGAACCCAGGATAAACAGACTGATGACCGCAGCGGCGTCCAATGTTGACGTACTCCTTACCGGCGTGAAGATAAATTAAAAACTACACCATTTTAACAATCTGACGCCGATCGGGATATGCGTTAGAGGAATTTTTATTCTGCCAGAACCGGGTGGCCGCTGATGCTTAACGTGGTGATGGACGCGTTGTTGACCAGCAATGCTCTGGCGCCAAACGGCAGGGTGACCGTGCGCTGTTCGTGACCAAAATCCAGACCGCTGATGACCGGAATGTTAAGCTGCTGGCGAAGGTAGTCGTATACCATCGGCAGATCGTAACCGGCATCGTAGTCGCTGGCGTTTGCGCCGGTAAAACTGCCGAGGATAATTGCCCGCTGGCGCGCCAGAATACCGCTGTTAAGCAGCTGCAATAGCATTCGTTCAACGCGGAACGGGTGTTCGTTAATATCTTCCACCACCAGAATTCCGTCGCTAATCTGCGGCATCCACGGGGTGCCGATAAGCGAGGTCAGCATCGCCAGGTTGCCGCCCCACAGCGTACCGTCGGCGCGGCAGTCCGGGCCTTCGCCGTGCCATTCGAGGGTAAACGCCGGGTCGCGCAGCGCCTGCCAGAAATGGTGTTCAGTAAATTCGTTCAGCGTTTCCGCGCCGAAGTTTCCCGCCAGCATCGGTCCGCTAAAAGTGATTATGCTACCCTTTGCCAGCAGGCCCATCTGAACGGCGGTGAAATCGCTGTGGCCGCAAATAAGCAGCGGATCCTGCTGCTGGCGGGCGATCAGCGCCTGCCAGTCAATGTGCGGCAGTAGGCGAGTCGCGCCGTAGCCGCCGCGTACCGCCAGCACGATACGGTTTTTGCCGTCGAGGGCGGCGAGCTGGTTGATGTCGCCAAGGCGTTCATTCTCAGTTCCGGCAAACCGCAGCGCCCGGCGGGGAATGACCTGCTGGTGCGCGACCTGATGCCCGGCCTCCTGCAGACGCTGTACGCCGCGGTACGCCGCCTCCTGGTTGATGCAGTAACCGGAAGGGGCGATGAGATAAAACTGAGACATGACAATTCCTTGCTAAGAATGAAAGGGTTATCATGCCGCCTGGAGCGTTTATTGTCATCTCCGTGCGGCAAACTTCAGCCAATAAGGATAGATGTGTGAAATTGAGATGGTGTGTTTTTTTATGTGTATTGTTGGCCGGTTGTAGTTCAAAACACGATTATCGTAACCCGCCGTGGAATCCGGAAGTCCCGGTTAAGCGGGCGATGCAGTGGATGCCAATCAGCGAAAAAGCCGGTGCGGCATGGGGCGTTGACCCGCAGCTGATTACCGCGATCATCGCCATTGAATCCGGCGGCAACCCGACGGTGGTCAGCAAATCCGGCGCGGTTGGCCTGATGCAGCTGAAACCCTCGACCTCCGGTCGCGATGTTTACCGGCGGATGGGCTGGAGCGGAGATCCTTCGGTGAGCGAGCTGAAAAATCCCGAGCGTAATATATCCATGGGGGCCGCTTATTTAAGCATTCTCGAAAACGGTCCGCTGGCGGGAATTAAAGACCCGCAGGTGATGCGCTACGCGGTGGTGGTCTCCTATGCTAACGGCGCAGGCGCGCTGCTGCGGACGTTCTCGTCCAATCGCCAGGATGCGATCGAGGAGATTAACGATATGGACGCCGATGATTTCTTTGAGCATGTAGTGAAGAAACACCCGGCTCCGCAGGCGCCGCGCTATATCTGGAAGCTGCAAAAAGCGCTGGACGCGATGTAGGGCATCATTTTACCCCGCGGACCAGGCGTTGTGCGGGGTAAACTCTTCAGGTATTCCTAATCCTCCGTGCGAAGCGAAGAGATATAGCTTACCGGAGCAATCAAATCTTTATATTCCCGATAGCTTTCCGGGAGAGAATCGACACCGTTTACCGTAAGACAGAGCATGGCCGTGGCGCCATCCATTTTATCGCTATTTAGCGCCAGTGCCCCTCGCAAGAAATCGATGCAGGCATGGGCGCCGTTATACGAGATATCGTTGTTATCCAGTCGAAGCATTTTGCTTATAGCGTCTCACCCGATGGTTAATCAAGCCGTTGCACAGAAAATGGATAATTTATCGATTTGATGATTTCCCGGTATTCGCGATAGCGCTCGGGGAGCAGGCTGGTTTTGCCGATAGCGACGCAATAATCAGCCGTTTCATCGGTTATCTGTTCCTTATCGGCGACAAGAGTATTCTTTAATTTATCAACATAACTACGAAGAATATTAATCGAGATACCTTCCCGGTCCAGCCGGGTAACATTTAAGGTGATGAGTAACATTAACAGCCACCACAGACCGGAAACGACAAACATCGCAAGCCAGCTAAATACGCTGAAATTAAGCAGAGCGTTATTAGCGAATAACGTTTTCCAGCCTAATATGGCGATTAAAAACAATGAAGGAACGGCAACTAATATCATGTTCCACGTTTGTTGCGTAGGGCTTAGCATCAGGCCCGCGCAGCGGGTATCCGTAGACCAGTGATTTTTCTGGGCGACGTAAAGTTCAAGGGGTAAATTCTGGTTGCCGGGTTTTGGTGAAGAAAAGTGGTTAAAGAGGATTTTTTCTACGCACGTCATTTTACACTCCGCGTACTGCTGATTCGCGCGCAGCTCGATACCCTGGGCTGAATGAATGATGGTGACGTAATTTTTCCTTAATAGTCTAAACGTAGCCAACTGAATAATACCGGTCGCTTTATCATGCAGCCAGGCTAAAAATGAGGGGGGGATGGAATAGGGGGGCGGTATCGGCGTGCCTTTCTCAGTAGGGCGAGTCATCGATATAATGATATTGGCCACGATATATATAACCGTGGTGGATAAAACGTGATAGCCCATAAAGGATAATGGATGTAAATCGGAGATAAAACTGACGACTGCATTCACTTTTTATTCCTTGTGCCAGTCATAACAGGCGTTTCCCGGGAGAGGTCTTCCCGAGTGCCAGAGTAGTATTTTTAATTAGCCGACTCAAGATAAGCGTAAAAATATAACCATATGGAGAAAATAGATGCGCGGCGGAGACCCGCCGCGCGAAGGTTTACTGCGCGACTTTTTTATCCCCTGGCGCAATAGAATTATTGGCCGCGGGTTGAGCCGCGTTATCTGTCGCCTTACTGGTATCGTCATTCGCCGCCGGGCGGGTGGCCGGAACCGAATCACAGGGTTTCTCTTTCGGACACACCAGGTCCAGCATCTTCAGGGTGACCCCGTTAGTCCAGCCAAATCCGTCCTGTAACGGATACTCGCCGCCGCCGCCACCGGTTCCCGTCGAGCTGACGTCATATTTTTCCACCAGCTTCTGTTCGCTGTTGTAGGTATGCTGAACATTGCTGAGGAAACGCCAGCTCACCTCCATCGCTATTTTCTGTTGACCATATTTTTGCAGGCCTTCCGCGGCGACCCACTGCAGCGGCGCCCAGCCGTTTGGCGCATCCCACTGCTGGCCGCTATTGACGGTCGTGGTGGTCAGGCCCCCCGGTTTGAGCAGGCGCGCTTCGGTCGCGGCGGCGACTTTAGCGGCGCGCTCGCTGGAGGCGGCGTTGACGTACAGCGGGAACAGCGCCGCGGCGGTCAGCTGATTGCGCACCTTATGACTTTTCAGATCGTAATCGGCGTACCAGCCCTCTTTATCGTTCCACAGGTATTTCTCCAGCGCTTTCTGTCGGGCGTTGGCCAACGCGTCATACTGCGCGGCTTTCGCGCTATCGCCAGCGGCTTTACTGGCGCGGGCGATGGCTTTTTCCATGTGGAACATCAGCGAGTTGAGGTCGACCGGAACAATCGAGGTGGTGCGGATGGTGCCGAGCTGCTGCGGGTTATCCATCCAGCGGGAGCTGAAGTCCCAGCCGGATGCCGCGGCGGAGCGCAGATCGCGGTAGATTTCAGTGGCCGGGCGGTTGGGATTGTTTTTGGCGGTGGTGACATCGTCCAGCCAGGATTCCGGACGCGGCGTGTCGTTATCGTCCCAGTAGCGGTTCAGCAGCGAGCCATCGGCCATACGCACCACGCGCTTACTGGCGCCGCCGGGCTCAAGCGCTTCGGCGCCATCCATCCAGTACTGGTACTCTTTCTCCATCTGCGGCAGCCATTTTTTGAGCGCCTCATCGCCATCGTGCGTGGCCAGCAGTTCGACCATAAACGGGAAGAACGGCGGCTGCGAGCGGCTCAGATAGTAGGTGCGGTTGCCGTTGGGAATATGCCCCCAGGCGTCGATTTCTGCGGCAAAGTTGGTCACCATATCTTCAATTTTATCCCAGTGGCCGCTCTCCGCGAGTCCTAGCATTGTGAAGTAGCTATCCCAGTAATAGACTTCACGAAAGCGTCCGCCGGGCACCACGTAGGGTTTTGGCAGCGGCAACAGTGAATCCCACTTTTCCACCTCGACGGTGCTGCGGGTCAGCACCGGCCATAAACCGTTGATATGCTGGCGCAGCGTTTGTCCTTTTGGCGGAACGTACTGGTCGTTTTCGCGAGGCAGGGTAAAGTTGAGCTCGACGAAGTGCCGCAAATCAAAACTGGTCTGACTTTTCTGCATACGATAATCGGCCAGGATCATCAGCGGGTCGCCGTTCGGGATGGCGTCGGCAAACGTTTTCTGGTCGGAAAAAAGCTTTGCGCTTTGCACATCGTTAAATAGCGGACCGAGCAGAATATCGGGTGATTGCGGGATTGGGCGGGTTTCTTCAGCCTGAGCCGTCAGCGTCGCCAGGGCGACAAACGCGCCCCCGAGCGCGAGACGAAGAGCATAGGGCAGGGTGGCGGGGCGACGGGAAACGGGACTCGTCATAGGTTGTTCTCCTTATCATTGCAGACTATGTGCCACTGCATTCGGCCATCAGAAAACCTTAGACGAATATCCGCCGCTGCGCGTGTCGAAGCTAACATTTTGCAGCAAAACAGAGAAATTACCTGCCTCAGAAGACCCCCGGCCGGCCATCTCCTGAACAGTACAATATTATAATCTTAATTATATAAAACCAGGCTATTTATATTTTTAGTGTGAATGTTTTCGTATAAATTAAAAACGCCGTACGAGCCTCAGGTAAGAAAATTGAAAACTAGCTGCTATTTATATATGCGGGTGCTGTTTTCGCTTATCGCGTATTAAAAAATACGCAAAGGATTAAAAGCTGTGATCTGTCATGCAAAAAGTCTCGGATTAATACGGCTGAAAGCTGACAGGATCACATAAATTAAAAAACATAAATAATTAATAAAAAAACATAATGGCGCCAGCATAGCGGATAAGTAAAAAATGCAGACATTACCGAAACCGGTTTCATTTTGCATAAAGGAGTGGTGTATGTCCGCTGGCGACAAAATTTCAGTCAGAGAAAAAGTAGGCTATAGCCTCGGGGACGCGGCAAGTCACATCGTGTTTGACTCGTCCGTGGCAATCCTCGCTTACTTTTATACCGATATTTATGGCCTGCCGCCCGCCGTGATGGGGACGATGTTTTTGCTGGTTCGTCTGCTGGATGCGATTACCGATCCGATCATGGGAGCGATTGCTGATGCCACCTCTACCCGCTGGGGCCGCTTCCGTCCGTGGCTGCTGGCGATCTGCGTGCCCTTTGCGGTGAGCTGCGTGCTGGTGTATTCCATTCCGTCCTTTTCCGACTCGGGGAAAATTGTCTACGCCGTTGCGGCTTATATATTCATGACGTTGATGTATACGGCGATTAATATTCCTTATTGCTCGCTGGGGGCGGCCCTGACCTCCGATCCGCGCGAGAGCCTCTCCCTACAATCCTGGCGTTTTGCCATCACTCCGATTGGCGGCGCGCTCGGTACCGCGTTTATTTTGCCGCTGGCTGATTTTCTCTATCCTGGCGACCGCGCTACCGGTATTCAGGTCTCCATGGCGTTATTCGGCGTGATTGGCTGCCTGATGTTTGTTATCTGCTTTGCCACCACCAAAGAACGCGTGCAGCCGATCAAAGAAGAGAACCTGAATATCGCTCGCGATGTGAAAATTCTTTTTCGTAACGATCAGTGGCGTATTCTTTCCGTTTACAACTTTATGATGCTGGTTGCCGTGGTTATTCGCGGCGGTGCGGTGGTGTATTACGTGAATAACGTGCTGAATAAAGGCTCGGACGTTATTACGATATTCATGCTCGGCGGCATGTTTGCCTCAATGCTGGGGTCGGTGCTGGCCAAACCATTCGGCACCCGTTTCTGTAAGGTCAGATTTTCGTTCTGGATTAATCTGCTCACCGCTGCGCTGGGCGTCGTATGCTTTATGCTGCCGGTGCAATACTGGATTGCGGTACTCGGCGTGCATATTCTGATTTCCATCATTCAGGGCGGCAACGGCGCGCTGCAGTGGTCGATGATTACCGACGTCAATAACTATGGCGAATGGAAAACCCAGCGGCGTATAACCGGTATGAACGTCGCGGCAAATATCTTTGTCATTAAGCTGGGCGTGGCGGTCGGCGGGGCGATTCTTGGCTGGGTGCTGGCCTATTACCATTACGCCGCTAACACCGCGGTGCAGCCGGCTTCAGCCGTCCAGGGCGTGGTGCTGCTGTTCACGTTAGTTCCTTCCATTTTTTATGTTCTTACCGCTATCTCTATTAAATTTTATGGCTTAACAGAAAATAGAATGAACGGCATCGTCGATGACTTGAACCACGGAACCTTCGCCGAATCCTGATAATTCAACGCTGTATTAAAAGGGCTATGCAGATTATTTCCCTGAATAGCCCCGGTGAAAACCTGGATGAAACAAATAATAATGTAATTAGGGACGTTAATAATGAAAGTGAAATATATAGCTCTGGTTATTAGTGGCGTATTCTCCTCTGGTCTTTTGGCCGCGACAAATAATCAATCTGCGGATATTGAAAAACGGTTAGCCCAGCTGGAACAGCGTTTAATGAACGCTGAGCAACGGGCGGCCGATGCGGAAGCGAAGATCCAGACGTTAACCCGGCAGCAGGCCGTCGCGGCGAAAAGCGCGCCAACGGTGAAGGTGCAGTCCGCGGAGCCTGTCGCACCAGGCGCTGAGCCAACGAAACTGACGCTCTCCGGCTACGGCGATATCAAGTTTTATGGCGATGTCGAATTCAACATGGACGGCGCCAGCAGCAGCGGCAGCCTGACCTCGGTAAAAACCACGGCGAATAAAGACTGGGCGCCGGGCAATAACGAACGCTGGGATATTAACGGCCGACTGCTGTTAGGTTTTGACGGCATGCGCAAAATGGATAACGGCAATTTCGCCGGTTTTTCCGTCCAGCCGCTGGCGGACCTGAACGGCAAAATGAACCTTGATGATGCGGTGTTCTTCTTTGGTCAGGAAAAAGACTGGAAGGTGAAGGTTGGGCGCTTTGAGGCTTACGATATGTTCCCGCTGAACCAGGATACGTTCGTGGAATACTCCGGCAACACCGCCAACGATCTTTACAGCGACGGCTACGGCTATATCTACATGATGAAGGAAGGGCGCGGCCGTAGCAGCAGCGGCGGCAACTTCCTGGTCAGCAAAACCTTTGATAACTGGTATTTCGAACTCAATACCCTGCTGGAAGACGGCAGCACGCTGTTCCAGGATAAGCAGTATCACGGGACTGACCTGGAAAATGAGAAAAATGTGGCCTATTTGCGCCCGGTCGTCGCGTGGAACAGCGGGCGCTTCTCCACCGCCATCGCGATGGAAAGCAACGTGGTCAATAACGCCTATGGCTATCACGATGCGAAAGGGCACTGGGTCGATCAGTCCAGCCGTACCGGCTATGGCTATACGATGACGTGGAACGGGCAAAAAACCGATCCGCTAGATGGCGTGGTGACCAATCTTAACCTCGCCTGGATGGACGCCGAGGATGAAACCGACTTCACCGCGGGGGTGAACTCCCTGTGGCGCGGCTTCGAGCTTGGCTACATTTACGCGCATAACAAGATCGACCGCTTTAACACCGCTAATTTTGTCGCTAACTGCGACGATAGCTGCTGGATTGCCGATCCGGGCAAATACGATATCCACACGATTCATGCGTCTTACCTGTTCCCGAACGTCATGAATATGAAGAACTTCAACATCTATCTTGGCGCCTACGCCTCGTGGATTGAATCCAACCCGACCAGCGGCGACGGCCAGCAAGACTCCCGCTATGGCGGTCGTCTACGCTTCAAATATTTCTTCTGATCAATGCAGAGCCCGCATCGTGCGGGCTCTGTTCATTACGTGATTAAGCCTCCCGCGGAGGCATGAGTTAACAGGACAACGCCATGTTTGACAGTAAAGCGGGGACCCCGCTGGAAGGGTTTGCCGAATTTGCCGCCGCCGCTGCCGCCGAAGGCGCGGTGTTGCTGAGAAACGATCGCCAAATGCTGCCGCTCGATCCCGGGCAGCCGGTTTCGTTGTTTGGCCGTACGCAGATTGACTACTATTGCAGCGGCACCGGGTCAGGCGGGGCGGTTAACGTGGTGAGCCGGACAACCTTGCTGCAGGCGATGCGCGCGCGAAACGGGGAGAGGCTGAATGAGCAACTGGCCGGGCTCTATGAACGCTGGATTGCGCAGCATCCCTTTGACAACGGCGGAGGAGCCTGGGCCGCCGAGCCCTGGCATCAGCAGGAGATGCCGCTTAGCGACCAGCAGATTCGCCAGGCGCGCGCCGTCTCCAGCCTGGCGGTGATTGTGCTTGGCCGTACCGCGGGGGAGGACCAGGACAACGGCGATGTAGAAGGCGGCTATCGGCTAACCGCCGACGAGATAACTCTGCTGCGCCAGGTCTGCCGCGAGTTTGATGACGTGACGGTGGTGCTGAATACCGCCGGGCTTATCGATCTCTCGTGGGCTGACGATCCTCTGCTGCGTAAACGCGTTCGTGCGCTGCTGTACGTCTGGCACGGGGGCGCCGACGGCGCCCGGGCGGCTGCGTCGCTGCTGTACGGCGATGTAACGCCCTCCGGTAAGCTGGTAGGCAGCATCGTCGCCTCTCTGGATGACCATCCGGCATCGCCCTGCTGGGGAGCACAAGCGCAAAACCTTTATCAGGAAGATATTTACGTCGGCTATCGCTACTTCGAAACCTTTTGTCCCCAGCGCCTGCAGTTTCCTTTCGGGTTTGGTCTCTCATACACCCGCTTCACCCTGTCATCGGCGCGGGCGCAGGCCTTCGGCGATCGGATCAAGGCGACCGTTACCGTGACTAACCGCGGCGACCGCTTTGCCGGCAAAGAAGTGGTGCAAATCTACCTCCAGGCACCGCAGGGATCGCTCGGCAAACCGGCCCGGGCGCTGATGGCCTTCGCTAAAACCCACCTGCTGCGGCCGGGTGAAAGCGAAACCTTAACGCTATCGATCCCGCTGGAGCGTTTTGCGTCTTTGGACGATAGCGGGGCGACAGGTCACCCGCATTGCTACGTGATGGAACCCGGTCTTTACCGCGTGCTGATCGGCAACAGCGTACGCGATCTGCAGCCGTTACCGGTTGACGGAGAGGCGGGGTATTCGCAGAAGACGCTGCGGGTCCTGTCCCGTCACCAGCAGGTACTGGCCCCGACGGTGCCTTTTGTCCGTATTAAACCGGTTGCCGACGGCGACGATGGCCGCTATCAGATCGAATGGGAAGACGTGCCGCGCCGGGAGATTAATCTGCGCTCGAGGATTGAGGCGCGCCTGCCGGAGACGATTACCCTCACCGGCAACCAGGGGCTTACTCTCAGCGACGTTGCTGAAGGGCGCGCCACGATGAACGCCTTTATTGCCCAGTTGTCGGTGGAGGAGCTGGCCTGCCTGGCGCGCGGAGAAGGCATGTGCAGCCATAAAGTCACCCCCGGCGTCGCGTCGGCCTTTGGCGGAGTGGCCGATAGCCTGCTGGAAAAAGGGATCCCGCTGGCATCCACCGCCGATGGGCCTTCCGGCATCCGTATGGATAACGGCGCGAAGGCCACACTGCTCCCCAGCGGGACGCTGCTGGCCTCCAGTTGGGATCCGATCCTCGTTGAGCGCTTATACGTGATGGAGGGAAAAGAGCTGCTGCGCAACGGTATTGACCTGCTGCTGGGGCCGGGGATGAACATCCAGCGCCATCCGCTCAACGGGCGTAATTTCGAATACTTTTCCGAAGACCCGCTGCTTAGCGGAATGATGGCGGCGGCGGTGGTTCGCGGCATTCGCAGCGGCGGCGGGATAGCGATCCTCAAGCACTTCGCCTGTAATAATCAGGAATTCGCCAGAGCCAGGGCGGACTCGGTGGTGTCGGAGCGCGCGCTGCGCGAAATCTATCTGAAAGGTTTCGAATACGCGGTGAAAACCGGCGGCGCCAGCGCGGTGATGACCGCCTATAACCCGCTCAACGGCTACCATGCCGCATCCAACTACGATCTCACCACCACCGTACTGCGCGAGGAGTGGGGCTTTCGCGGGATCGTCATGACCGACTGGTGGGCTACGATGAACGACCCCATCGATGGCGGCGCGGCGAGCACCCACAACACCGCGGCGATGATCCGCGCGCAAAACGATCTCTATATGGTGGTCAACAATAACGGCGCGGAGATTAACGCGGCCGGGGATAATACCCTTGCGGCGCTGGCGAAAGGTGAACTGACGCTCGGCGAACTGCAGCGTAGCGCGGCAAACATCCTCCATTTTATGCTGCAGACCCAGGTGTTTAAGCGCGGGGAGAAGCCGCGGGCGGATATCGTTCGTCTGGCGGCGGAACCGGGCTGCGCCGCGGACTGCGAGGGAGCGATAAAAATCGCCGAGCAATCGCGTCTGCGCTGCGACGAGGAGCTGGTGCTGAGCGTTGAGCAGGCCGCGCGCTACGATGTTCTGGTCAATGTACACGCCAACGGCGCGCCGCTGGCGCAAACCGCCTGCAATCTGCTGCTCAATGACCAGTTCGTGGCGACCATCCAGACCAACGGCACTCTTGGCCGGGAGAGCGTGCAGAAGCTGTGCCGGATCGAGCTGCAGCCGGGGAAATATCGGGTGGGCTTTGATTTTATCAAACCGGGTCTGGTGGTGGACTGGCTGGAGCTAAGGCACGTTAACGACTGACCGCTGCTGATGTTTGGCCAGAGGAGCGCCTTTTACCGAATGGCCCGACGGGTTGGGTACCCTCGGCGATGTGGGACGGGCGCAGGCGGCAAAGCGGAAACGGACGCCCCATATTGGTGCATTTCGGGCGTCCAACAAACCATAAATAAGCAAAGCGTCTGGTTGTTTTTTATTCAATTGGGCGCGGCGGCGCGATAACGTTACCCCCAGCAGCCGCGCTGCGCTACCTGGCATAATTAATGCTTATCTCTTACCGGGATTACCTCAAAGTGAGTACAACCGGAGGAGACGGCCATGATAAAAATAACGCTTCCTGACGGGCATTATTATGATGAGATGCTTACCGCACAGGGAGAGCAGCGTCAGCACTATAACGCCTGGTGGCAATGGTTTCGCAGTACCGATCAATTCTCTATCCGGCAGAAAAAAGAGCAGGCGGAGCTGCTCTTTCACCGTATCGGCATCACCTTTAACGTCTACGGTGAGGATGAGGGCACCGAACGACTGATCCCATTTGACAGCGTGCCGCGCATTATTCCCGCCGGCGAGTGGCAGCGGATTGACCGCGGCATCCGCCAGCGGGTGAAAGCGCTCAACGCTTTCCTTTACGATATTTACCACGATCAAAACATCCTCCGCGCCGGGCTGATCCCGGCCGAGCAGGTGCTGGCGAACGAACAGTATCAGCCCTGTATGCAGGGGATAAATTTACCCAATAACACCTATGCCCATATCACCGGGGTCGATATGGTGCGCAACAGCGACGGCCAGTATTACGTGCTGGAGGATAATCTGCGCACGCCTTCCGGCGTCTCTTATATGCTGGAAAACCGCAAAATGATGATGCGGCTGTATCCTGAAATGTTCGAACAGCACCACATTGCGCCGGTCGAACGCTACCCCAGCTATCTGCTGCAAACGCTGCGTGAAAGCTCGCCGGTGGACGATCCGTGCGTGGTGGTGATGACGCCCGGACGGTTTAACAGCGCCTATTTTGAACACAGCTTTTTGGCCCAGCAGATGGGCGTTGAGCTGGTGGAAAGCGCGGATCTGTTTATTAAAACCGGGGCGGTGTACATGCGTACCACCGAGGGGCCGCGGCGGGTGAACGTCATTTACCGGCGTATCGACGACGCGTATCTTGACCCGCTGGCCTTCCACGCCGACTCGATGCTGGGCGTTCCGGGGCTGCTGTCGGTGTATCGCGCCGGGGGCGTGGTGCTGGCGAACGCCATCGGCACCGGCGTCGCCGACGATAAATCGATCTACCCCTTCGTGCCGGAGATGATCCGCTTCTATCTGGGCGAGCAGCCGATCCTGAGCAATATCCCCACCTGGCAGTGCCGTAAAGCGGAGGATCTCAGCTACGTGCTGAGCAATCTTGAACTGATGGTGGTGAAGGAGGTTCACGGCGCGGGCGGCTACGGCATGCTGGTCGGTCCGCGCTCGACTAAAGAGGAGCGCGAAGCGTTCCGCCAGCGCCTGCTGGCGAATCCGGCCAACTATATCGCCCAGGACACCCTGGCGCTGTCGACCTGCCCA
Source organism: Klebsiella sp. M5al (assembly GCF_002090195.1). NCBI lineage: Bacteria > Pseudomonadati > Pseudomonadota > Gammaproteobacteria > Enterobacterales > Enterobacteriaceae > Klebsiella > Klebsiella sp. M5al. The sequence continues at coordinate 3,672,186 of NZ_CP020657.1, read as the reverse complement.
ACCTTTATTGACGAGGGGCTAGCGCCGCGCCATATCGATTTACGTCCCTTCGTGCTCTCCGGCCAGGAGATCCGCCTGGTTCCCGGCGGCCTGACCCGGGTGGCGCTAACCGAAGGCTCGCTGGTGGTGAACTCGTCGCAGGGCGGCGGCACCAAGGATACCTGGGTGATGGAGGATGATGAATCATGTTAAGCCGCACAGCGAGTGAACTCTTCTGGATGGCGCGCTACCTTGAGCGCGCGGAAAGCTATGCCCGGGTGCTGGACGTAACCTGGAAGCTGTCGATGATCCCCCGCCACAGCCAGCAGTCGCGGGATCTAGCCTTGCCGCTCAATCTGTCGCTGACCCATGAGCTGTTTCAGGCGCGCCACGCGCGTTTCACCATGAGCAATCTGCTCAATTTTTTCGCCCTCGACGGCAACAACCCGTACAGCATTTTCAGCTGCGTCGAGATGGCGTGGAACAACGCCCACGCGGTGCGCGGCAGCCTGTCGGCGGAGGTGTGGGAAAGCATCAACGCCACGCGCATTGAGCTGCGAAAACTGCGCCAGCAGGGGATCGGCGAGCTGGGCAATGACGCTTTTTTTGAATGGGTCAAAGAGCGGGTGCATCTGTTTCGCGGGGCGATTCTCGGCACGCTGCTGCGCAATGACGCCCTGAGCTTTATCGGCATCGGTACGCTGATCGAACGGGCGTCCGCCACCGCGCAGCTGCTGTTGATTAAGGATCAGCAGTTGACCAGCGATCCCGACCCGGTACGCGAGTACTACCGGCTGGATACGCTGCTCAACGCGGTCAGCGCCCGCGAGGCCTATAACAGCATCTACCGCCAGCCGGTAAGCCGCGAGACGGTAATGGAACTGCTGATCCTGCGCGACGATGTACCGAGATCGCTAAGAGCGAGCATCTCCGACCTCGTCGGGCAGCTGGAGCAGATTGCCAACGATCGCTCGCACCTGCCGCTGCGCCTGGCGCACCAGCTGAACGTCGACCTGCGTTTCAGCACCCGCGACGATCTGGCGCAGGCCGATTTACAGATCACCCTTAATGCACTGCTGGCGCGGATTAACGCGCTTTCTGACAGCATCAGACAAACCTATCTGGAGGCGTTATGAAACTGGTTATCGATCACCTGACCCGCTACGGCTACGATGAAGAAGTGAAGTTTTCGACCCAGTATCTGCGCCTGACGCCGCGCAGCACCGGCCGCCAGAAGATCACCGCCTGGTCATTGACCTTACCGGACGGTTCCGCCGTCGCCACCACCGACGCATGGGGCAACGTGCTGCACGTGCTGACGCTGGATAATCCGCATAAAGAGATAACCATTCGCGCCAGCGGGATCGTCGATATCGCGGAAGAGGGGGACGATATCGGCGCGGAGCCGCAGGAGCTGCTGTCGCCGCTGGTTTTCTTGCGCTGTACGCCGCTTACGCGCGCTGACGGCCCGATCCGCGAATTCGCCCAGCGCTGGTATCAGCCCGAGGCGCAGGAAGAGAGCCTGAACCAGTTAATGGGCGAACTACTGCTGAGAATGCCCTATTCGCCGGGCGCCACGCAGGTGCAGGATTCCGCCGCCGATGCCTTTGCGCGCGCGAAGGGCGTTTGCCAGGATCACACCCACGTGTTTCTCGCCTGCTGCCGGGCGCTGGAGATCCCGGCGCGCTACGTCAGCGGCTACGTCTACAGCGATAATGCCGAGCACGTCGCCATGCACGCGTGGGCCGAAGTGTGGCTCAACGAGCGCTGGCAGTCGTTTGATATCACCAATAACACGCGCAGCCTCAATCAACATTTGCGGCTGGCGACCGGGCTGGACTATCTTGATGCGTGCCCGGTTCGCGGCACCCGCCTCGGCGGCGGGGGAGAAATCATGTTAACTAACGCTGAAGTGCGCGAACATTCGCAGCAGGCGCAGCAGCAATAACGGCAGGAACGAAAAACGATGACCTACTGTGTGGCCATGTGTTTGTCAGATGGACTGGTATTTGCCTCAGACTCCCGCACCAACGCGGGAGTGGACCATATTGCAACGTTTAAAAAACTGCACGTTTTCCATCAGGATGGCGAACGGGTCATGGTGCTGCAGTCGGCGGGCAACCTGGCCACCACGCAAAGCGTGATTAACCTGCTCAGCGGCCGCATTCGTACCCAGCAGGAGCCCAATCTGATGCAGGTGACCTCGTTATACGACGCGGCGATGCTGATCGGTAAAACCTTGCAGGAAGTGATTCAGCGCGACAGCAGCAATCAGCAGAACTGCGGCAATACCAACTTCAACTGCAACCTGCTGCTCGGCGGGCAGATCGCCGGGGAAACGCACAGGCTGTTTCATATCTACCCGGAAGGCAACTTTATCGAAGCCACGCGCGACACGCCCTATTTCCAGATTGGCGAGAGCAAATACGGCAAGCCGATCATCGACCGGGTGTTGACCATCGATACTCCGCTGGAGCAGGCGATGTGCTGCGCGCTGATCTCGATCGACTCCACCCTGCGCAGTAATCTTTCGGTGGGGCTGCCGCTGGACACGCTGCTGTACCGCAGCGGGAGCCTGAGCAGCGCCGAACAGCATCGGATCACCGAAAGCGATCCCTATTTCAATACCATTCGCAAAGCGTGGTCCGAGGGGCTGCAAAGCACCTTTCTCAAGCTGCCGCCGTTTACGCCGGGCGGCCAGAATCAGGAGGAAAAATAGCGCCCCGGGGTCATGCCGGTCATGGTGCGGAAAAAGTAGATAAAAGCGCTATCGCTGGCGAAGTCGAGCGCCTGTGCCGTATCGGTGATGCGCTCCCCGGTTGCCAGCATCTCGACCGCTTTCATTAATCGCCACTGTTGTCGCCACTGCTGGTAGGTCATCCCGGTATCGCGGCGGAACAGGCGGCTGATGGTTTTTTCGCTGGCGCCGCAGCGGGCAGCGAGCGCCCCAAGCGCCGGCGGCAGCGCGTCGCCGCAAACCATCGCCAGCCGTTTATCCTGCGGCAGCGCGAGCATCATCGGCTCCCGGGCCGCGAGGCGAATTTCCGCCTGGCACAGGGCGGCAAGATGCCGCGCCGGTTCGGCTTCCCAGTCGGTATCCCAGGGGCTGGCGCTGATGCGTTCTAATAGCTCGCGCAGCAGCGGCACCACGTTGAGTATCGCCGACTGCGTTGGCAACTGAGGGTAACGCTGCGGCTGAAACCAGACGGAACGATAGTCGACAATGTTTTTCATCTCCGCGCGATGGCGGACTTCGGCGGGGATCCAGGCCGCGCGCCCCGGCGGAAGCAGGCACAGCAGGGCGCCATCGTTAAGGGTCAAACGGACGCATCCCTGACGGGTAAACAGAATCTGCGCCATCTTATGCTGGTGGCTACCGGAATCGTGATCCCCTAACGCCGACTGCACGCCAATCAGGTGAGTTTTTAAGGTATCCGGATCGAATGCCGCATCAGCGTCAAGCCAGGCCATAATGTCTGATTTCCGATATTTAAAGTCATTATGTTTATAATGATCGAAAAACGGCCTGCCTACAATAGCGCCTCTTGTTTATCAGGAGGTGGATATGTTGGGACGTGCCGCGCGGGTGCTGGTGACCGCGCTACTGATGTTTCCGCAAATAGCGGAAACGATTTATAGCCCGGCGCTGACCGATATCAGCGCCCAATTTTCCGTGAGCGCGCCGCAGGCGGCGCAAACCCTCTCCGTCTACTTTATCGGTTTTGCCGTCGGCGTACTGCTGTGGGGCGGATTCAGCGATCGCTACGGTCGGCGTCCGGCTCTGCTGGCCGGACTGGGCGTTTATGCGATGGGATGTCTGATGGCGCTGTGGGCCGCGGATTTTTCGCTGCTGCTGGCGGCGCGGATAGTGACGGCTATTGGCGCGGCAACCGGCTCCGTAGTGACGCAGACGGTCCTGCGGGACTGCTATAGCGGGCGGCAGCTGGCGGAGATTTTTTCGTTTATCGGCCTGGCGCTGGCGGTGAGTCCGGCCGTCGGGGTCTATATCGGCGGCGGACTGACCGCCATCTGGGGGATGCGCGGCGTCTTCAGCGCGCTGGCGCTTCTGGCCGCCGCGCTCCTGCTGGGCTGCCTGCGGCTGATGCCGGAAACGCGTCCGCAAAATCGCGCTGGGGAGCCGTTTCTTCGCGTGCTGCGGCGGATGGCGGGGGATAAATATATTGCGCTGGCGGCAATACTGGTGGCGGCATTTAACGTCAGCCTGTTCAGCTACTACAGCCTGGCCCCCTTTCTGTTCGCCCGATTCGATCTTGATACCCTGACCTTTGGCTACAGCGGCATGGCGCTTGCCGCCGGTTCGCTGCTCGGCGCGCTGCTTAACCGCGTGCTGCTGCGTCAGCATGTCCCGCTGGGGCGGATACTCGCCATCGCCTGCATTCTGCACTTCGTCGGCGGCGTCGCGGTGTACGTGCTGCGGGAATCGATCTGGTTTGTGGCGCCGGTGGCGCTGGTCACCCTTGCCTGGGCCATGGCGATCCCGCTGGTGCTGGGGTCGGCGCTGAGCGCCTACGGCGACTGTCGGGGCACCGCCGGCGCCTTTTTCGGCCTGTTTTATTATGTGCTGATTGGCGCCGGTCTGCTGGCGGCCGGGTGGGGGCAATCGCTGGGAGCGTCGCTGCTGGTTTGCGCAGGCGTGAGCATTTTTGCCGGGTGGCGCTATATCACCGTGTTCGACAGAGGGTAAGGTCATTTTCTGGCAAAGCTAAGTGATTTAACTTCTTTGTTATTTAACGCGTTATCTCACATCTTCGGGGGACAAAAGATAACGCGAAAAGGTAGCGGCAGGAATGGCAAAAAGCAGGTCGGTCTATCTGCATCCGCAGCAGCGTGAGCGGATTCATCAGTTTTCCCGTAGCTGGTTGTGGCGCAGCGAGCTGCCCACCTGGCTGCTGATCGTTGCCGTCTACGGCGGCTGGTTTGCCTCGCTGGCCTGGTGGCGCGAGCTGGGGATTTTCCCCGCCACGCTGCTGCTCATCTGGTTCACCGCCTGGTATATGTCATTGCAGCATGAGCTTATTCACGGTCACCCCACGTCGCGGCCATGGTTTAATCAGCTGCTGGGGACGCTGCCGCTGGCGGTCTGGTATCCCTACGGGCTGTATCGCGACTCGCACCTGGCGCATCATAATCATCAGCTGCTGACGCAGCCCGTTGACGATCCGGAATCCTACTATTTTACGCCGCAGAGCTGGCGACGTTTTGCCCCCTGGCAGCGCAGCCTTATTCATCTGCGCAATACGTTTCTCGGCAGGCTGCTGGTGGCGCCGCTGCTGGATATTGCCCAGACGCTCACCAGCGCGCTGGCGGCATTTCGTCACCGGCGGGTGAACGTGATAGCGATGTGGCTGGTTCACGGCCTGCTGCTGGCGGCGCTGTTCGCGTGGATGAATCACCTCGGCTTTTCGCCGCTTTATTTCGTGCTGGCTATCAGCTACCCGGCGCTGGCGTTGACCAAAGTGCGCTCTTTCCTTGAACACCGCGCCGCGGACGATCCGCTGGCCCGTTCGGTGATTAACGAAGCGGGGCTGGTCTGGCGGGTGCTGTTTCTCAATCTCAACTACCATTCAGTGCATCACGATTTGCCGGGCGTGCCGTGGTACGGGCTGCGAAAAATCTATCTGTTTAATCAGGCGGACTACCAGCGGCGCAACGCCGGGTTTGTGGTGCGCGGTTACGGTGAATGGCTACGGCATTTTTTTGCCAGATCGGTGGCGGTGAATGCTCATCCCGGGTTCAACCAGCAGGGTAAGGCGGATAAAGACCATGAGTGAAAGGCTGGCGTTTCCGATGTACGCGGTGAATGACGAGGATACTCAGGCGCTCTGGCGGGCGGTGCGGCAGCTGCTGGCGGCCCGTGGCGTGGTGGATGAGGATACGCTGTCATATCAGGTACCTGAGGATCTGCTGATCCACTGGCGCCATCCGGCGCTGCTGCTGAGCCAGACCTGCGGTTATCCGCTGATGACGCGGCTGCCGGCAGCGCAAACGGTGGGCTGTTTTCACTATTCGGCGCCGGGGTGCGAAGGGCGGAACTACCGCAGCCTGCTGGTGGTGCGTGAGGCGGAGAGCCGGCAGACGCTGGCGGATTTTCGCGGGCGTCGGGTCGCGTGCAATTCGCCGGATTCCCAGTCCGGCTATAACGTGCTGTTAAAAATGGTCGCGCCGCTGTCGCGCGATGGGCGTTTCTTCTCGGCGGTAGCGTTTAGCGGCAGCCATCGTCAGTCGCTGCGTGAACTTCAGCAGGGGACAGCGGATATCGCCGCCATTGATTGCGTGAGCTGGGCGCTGCTGCAGCGCCATCAGCCGGAGGCGCTGGCGGGGCTGGTGGTGATTGCACATAGCCCGCTCGCCCCGGGTCTGCCGCTGATTACGTCGGCGACGACGTCCGCGGCGACGCTGGGGCTGCTGAGAGAGGTATTGCAGCAGTTGGTGAGCGATGAACGCTACCGGCCGCTTTGCGAAGCGCTGTTTATCTGCGGCTACAGCGATATGCGGCGCGCGGACTATCAGCTGCTGCTGGCGTGGCGTGATGAGGCGGCGGCCAGAGGCGTCGTGCGGCTGTAGGCGGCAATTTTCCCGGGCCGCGGCGCAAGCGCCTTGCCCGGGCTACCCGATCGCAGGCGGTTGTGAACCCGTAGCCCGGCTAAGCGCAGCGCCACCGGGATAAAACCGCGCCGGGGTTTCAGGCACAGCACCTTCCCCGGAGGCGATGCTTGCGCATCTGTCCGGGCTACCGGCCCTCGGACGGCTGCGAACCCGTAGCCCGGGCAAGGCGCGTTGAGCGCCGCCCCCGGGAGCAGAGCGCAGAGTGGCTGAATTTCCCGGAGGCGATGCTTGCGCATCTGTCCGGGCTACCGATCCGCGGGCGGCTGGGAACCCGTAGCCCCGGTAAGGCGCCAGCCGCCACCGGGGAAATAAGCAGAAGCCCCGCTATGACGCCTGCGGTTTGCCATCCCGGCGGGCGAAGCGATTTTCGACGACCGGCAGGCCCAGCTTCTCACGCAGGGTGCCGGTCGGATAGCGATCCCGCATCGCGCCGCTGCGCTGCAGAATCGGCACCACCTGCTCAACGAAGCGGTCGAAGTCCCCCGGCAGCAGCGGGAACATCAGGTTAAAACCGTCGGCGGCGCCGGCGCGCCAGGTTTCCGTCAGCGCGCTGGCGATCTCCTCGGCGCTGCCGATTAGCAGCCAGCTATCGGAGCTTTGCAACAGCAGCTTGCCCAACGCCAGGATCGTCAACCGCGGATCGTAATCACGAATCAGCCTGAGGGCGGTGCGGATCCCATCAAAGGTCTCTTCCTCCGGCAGCGGCGGCAGCGGTTGGTCGACGGGATAAGCGGATAAATCCATGCGCAGATAGGAAGAGAGCAGGTCGATGGCCATCTGGTCGCTCATTAGCTGCTCGTTAAGCCGCTGGCGTTCCTCCTTTTCCGCGTTTGAGTGCACCACCACCGGTAAAACGCCGGCGATGATTTTGAAATGCGCCGGATCCCGGCCGTGGCTGCGCAAACGCTGGTTCATCTCCTCGCGGTAGGCCAGCCCCTCAGCGATAGATTTGATAAACACAAAATGCATATCTGACCAGGCGGCGGCGAGATTTTTACCCGCCTCAGACGAGCCGGCCTGCACCAGGACCGGATGCCCCTGCGGCGGGCGAGGGACGTTCAGCGGCCCGCGCACGCGGAAGAACTCGCCCGCGAAATCAAGATGATGCACCTTACTGGAATCGGCAAACAGCCCGCTGGCTTTGTCATAGCGCACCGCGCCGTCTTCCCACGAGTCCCACAGCTGAGTGACCACATCAATAAACTCACCGGCGCGCTGGTAGCGGCTGCCGTGCTGCGGCAGGTGGTCAAGGCCGAAGTTGGCCGCTTCCTCCTCCAGCCATGAGGTCACGATATTCCAGCTGGCCCGCCCGTTGCTGAGAAAATCAAGGGAGGCGAAATAGCGGGCGAGATTATAGGGCTCGTTATAAGAGGTGGACGCCGTGCCCATCAGGCCGATATGTTCCGTTACCGCCGCCAGCGCCGAGAGAAGAGTGATGGGCTCAAGCCGGGCGTTGGCGTAATGGGTTAAGCCGCTGGGCACCGTGTCCCAGATAGCGATATGGTCGGCGACAAAAATGGCGTCGAGCGTCGCGGCCTCCGCTTTACGGGCCAGATCGACATAGTACTTGAGGCTGAAAATTTCCTTCTCCGGCGCCTGCGGGTGACGCCAGGAAAAGCGGTAGTCACCCTGGGGATTGAAGAAGAAAAGGTTCAGGATCATAGGATTATTTGGCATTTTCTCGGCTCATTTGGAGGTGATGCCTTCCCTGGCATGGCGGCGATCAGTTGCCGTTGAGGTGCGTTTTGACCCACTGCTCGGCCACCGCTGCCGGATCTTTATGCTGCAGATCGACCTGCTGGTTAAGTTCGATCAGCGCGGCGTTGTTCAGCTTGCCGGAGACCTCATTGAGCACTTCGCTGATTTTCGGCGTCAGGCTGGCTTTGCGCACCAGCGGCACCACGTTCTGGCTTGGCTGTTCATGCTTATCATCCTCCAGGACTACCCAATCCTCTTTTGCGAGGTTGCCCTGAGTGGAGACGACCGTGGCGACGTCGATTTTGCCGGAGTTAAGCGCCAGACGGGTCAGCGGCCCGCCCATATCCAGAGATTTCACCGCCTTAAATTCAAGCCCGTAGACGCGCTTAAGGCCCGGCAGGCCCAGGGCGCGCACCGGGAATTCTGGCGGGCCGCCGATAGTCAGCTGATGGGCCACGGGCTGCAGGTCGGAAAGCTTGCTGAGGTGATATTTTTTTGCCGTTTCCGCGCGCACGGCCCAGGCGGTAATGGACGAGGCCGGGGAGGGAGTGAGCAGCGTAAAGTCCGCCGGCAGCGCTTTGGCTAACTCAGCGCTAACGTCGCTCTGGCTGGTGGCCAGCGTTTTGCCGTCATAATAGTTCAGCAGGGCACCGAGATATTCCGGAACAATATCAATTTCGCCGCTCTGCAGCGCCGGAATAATAATCTCGCGATTGCCGAGATTAAGGCGGGTTTTCACCGCAATATCGTTTTTCTTTAGTGCGCTGGCGTAAATATTGGCAAGGATTGAACTTTCGGTGAAATTCGCTCCGCCAATGGTGACGTCCTGCGCCAGGGCGTTAAAACTTAAGCTTAATAATCCCGCGGTGAATACCGAAAGACGCAAGCGGCGACGATGCGCGGAAATGCCAAATAGCTGCTTCATAATACCTCTTTACCTGCAGGTGGTTTTTTGTTGTTGGGGAATTAATTTATTTGCGCGACCGGCGCCGGGACGATGCGCCGGGAGAGTAATGAAAAAAGCAGTTCGCAGCCGATGGCCAGCAGCGATACCACTAGCGAACCGGCAATAACCTGGGGAATATCGCGCTGGCCAAGTCCGTCGATCAGAAAGCGCCCGAGGCCGCCAAGGCCGGCGTAGGCGGCGACGACGGCGGTCGCGATCAGCTGTACCAGCGCGGTCCGCAGGCCGGCGAGTATCAGCGGCGCGGCGAGCGGTATCCGCAGCTGCCACAGGCTCTGGAGCGGCGTCATGCCCAGCGCTTTTGCCGCATCGCACAGCTGACGGTCGGCATGATAAATGCCAACCCAGGCGTTGGTGAGGATCGGCGGAATCGACATCGCCACCAGCGCTGTAAATACCGGAATATCATTAAAGCCAAACACAATAATGCATAACAGGATTAAACCTAAAGAGGGAATGGCGCGACCAATATTAAACAGATTGATAATCACAAACGCGCCCTTGCGCCAGTAGCCGAGAATAATCCCCAGCGGCAGCGCAATCGCCGAGGCAACGACTATGCTGATCAGCACATAATAAAGATGTTCACGTAGACGAAGTAATATTCCCGCATCGCCTGTCCAGTGCTGCGGTTGTAATAACCAGTGAAACGTTGCTTGCAGGATATCCATTAGCGGGCCCACGGCGTTAGCCAATAGCCGACGCGGGCAATCAGCGAATCCAACAGCAGAGATAACACAACGCTGAGCGCCAGGCTGACCGCGATAGGCGTGACAAAGTTCTGGTTAAACCCGGCTAACAGAAGCTGCCCGAGACCGCCCTGGCCAATTAAGGCGGTGACCGTCACCAGTCCGACCAGCGTCACCGAAGCGATGCGTAACCCGGCGAACAGCGAGGGCAGCAGCAGATGCAGCTCTATATCGACAAAACGAAACCAGCGGGTATAGCCCAGCGCGCGCGCCGACTCCAGCACCGTCGCCGGGAGTTTCTCTATTCCGGCGATAACGTTGCGCAGCAGGATCAGCAGCGAGTAGAGCGTCAGGCCAATAATTGAGGTCATCAGCGACAGTCCGGTAAACGGCAGTAAGAGAATAAACAGCGCCAGAGACGGGATAGTGAACAGGATCCCGCACAGGTAGATCAGCGGCTGGGCGGTCGCGGGCCAGCGCAGCGTCAGGCTAATCAATACGCCGGTGAAGAGGGTGCCGAAAAACAGCGAAACGATCACCAGCTGTACATGCTGCCAGAGCAGTTCACCGATCATGATTTTGTTGTCGAGGATCCACAGCCAGTCAATCATAGCGGCGAAGATCCACGCGGCCTTCCAGCACGTTCTGCAGCAGAGCGTGGGAGATGCTGCCCTGATATTCACCGTCGGCATCGACATGAACCACTACGCCGCCGGGGGCATCCAGCAGCGCGCTGTAGGCAAAGCGCAGCGTGTTGATGGCCGCCAGCGGCGCGTCGACCGGCAGCGTCCGGCGCTTAACCGGATCGAACCAGTTCAGCGGACGCCGTTTTTTGTCCAGCACCAGGCGCAGCGGACTGGCGACCGGCGGATGCGGGCTGGCGATGGGGGAGAGGCTCTCATCAATAAGCGGCACATCATGGCGCGGGAGCTGTCCGACCTGAATTCTCCCCAGCCGTTGCAGATTCGGTTCGGGGCCGATAAAGCGGCGCACAAAGTCGCTGGCCGGATGCGACAAAATATGGTCAGGCGTAGCGAACTGCGCCAGCTCGCCGCCCTCCTGGAAGATAGCGATTCTATCGCCAAGGCGAATAGCTTCATTGATATCATGGGTCACCAGGACGATCGTTTTGCGCAGGCGCTGTTGCAGCAACAGCAGCTCGTCCTGCAGGCGCTCGCGAACGACCGGGTCGATAGCGGCAAAAGGTTCGTCCATCAGGAGAACTGGCGGATCGGCGGCCAGCGCTCTGGCGATCGCCACGCGCCCCTGCTGGCCGCCGGAAAGCTGGTGCGGATAGCGGGGCAGGACGTTGCGGTCGAGAGACATCAAATCCACTAATTCGTCGATGCGCGCCTGGATATGCTTTTTGCTCCAGCCGAGAAGGCGCGGAACCGTGGCTATATTTTGCGCGACCGTACGATGTGGAAAGAGGGCGGCGCTTTGCATGACAAAGCCAATTTGGCGGCGCACCTGAATAATATCGGCAGCGGCAAGCTTAACGCCCTGAACGTATACGTCACCGGCATCAGGAACATCCAGCTGATTAATCATCCGCAGTATGGTTGTTTTTCCGCACCCGCTGGGGCCAACGAAAGTGCACAGTTCGCCGCTATTAATCACCAGACTAAGGCCGCGAATAGCCGCATGCGCGCTGCCGGGGTAGGTCTTGCGAATATTATCGAGTTTAATCATAAAGCCGTTGCGCCCTGAATGTTCTTTCATGAAAAGCATGAATAGAGCACAAGCTACAGAGGCGGTGATTAACGAGCAAATATGATATTTGCATTTGCAATGCCGCGATTCGAATTAAAGCGTCGACGTCAATCAGCGTGCGGGAGAGATTCGGTAAAGGGGCTGGCGAGTGGGGCGAGTTAAAACCCGCAGGGACTTATCGCATCGATCCGCTCTCCGCTAACCGGATGCATGAAATGCAGTTCGCTGGCGTGCAGCATCAGGCGCGGCGCCTGTTCTGTTCCCGGAAGTAGCAGACCGCCGTACAGGTCGCAGCCCAGAATAGGGTGACCAAGCTGCTGGCAGTGAATACGCAGCTGGTGGGTGCGGCCGGTTTCCGGCGTCAGCTGGACCCGCGTCACCGGCACGCTATCTTGATAACGCAGGCGCTCAACCACCCGATAGCCGGAGCGGGCTGGCTTGCCGCGGCGCGGGCAAATCGTCATCAGCGGAAACAGCGCCGGATCTTTGGCTATCGGGGCGTCAATGGTACCTTCATCGTCCGCCAGATGCCCGCACAGCAGCGCGCTGTAGACTTTGCTCACCGCACGCTGGCTGAACTGCTGGCAGAGGGCGGCGTTGATGACCTTGTTGCGCGCAATCACCATCAGCCCGGAGGTGCCGAAATCAAGACGATGCGCCAGAGCGCAGCCGGGAAACTGCTGTACCAGCCGATAATGTACCGAGTCGAGATTGCGCGGATTTTTCCCTGACAGACTGAGCAAGCCTGCGGGTTTATCGATCAGCAGCAGATGCTCATCCTGATAGAGTATGTCGATTTCAGCGTGGCACGGCGGGGCGATAAAGGTATCGATAATCGTAGACATCAGGCTGCGCGAATAAGGAGTGGATGCGGATGATAGCGAATTTTCCGCCGCCAGGCGAATTATGCGCTCACGGCGCTCGTCGACTTAATATGCTGCCAGAAACGCTCGGCGGACTGATTAAGCCGCGCGCCGGAGCGATAGATGTAGGCGCCGATGGGCAGCGACAGGCTCGCATCCATAATCGCCAGGCGGCCTTCTTCAAGCTCGCGCTTGATCGAGTACTGCGGCAGCCAACCCACCCCGTCGCCGTTGAGGATCATGCGTTTTAATAGCTCGCTCATGGAGGATACGAAGGTTAACGAGAAGGTAATCTCCGGCTTGCGGTCGATAACCTGGTTCACCTGGCGACCCATATAGCTGTCGTTGGCGTATTTCATCAGCGGCAGCACCCCGCGGTGCAAATTAAAAAGCGGCCTGCCGTGTTTATCGCAGGGGGAGACGAGATGCAGCGCCGAGTCGAATATTTTGTGATTGATAAACGGATAGTTCATCAGCTCTTCATTATAAAACGACAGGATAAAATCACTCTTGCCTTCTTTCAGATTGAACACGGCGTCGTTGACGTTAATCGATTCAACATGAAAAGTTTTATTCTTTCTGTCGGTATAACCGGCGATAATTTCGGGGAGCAATAAAACGGAAAGCGAAGGCGCCGCGTCGATTCTTATTTTCTGAGTCGTGTTGTTCAGCCCTTTAATTCGGCTGATCTGGAAGTCCATATCGTCGAGCATATTACGCGCATAGCCGATAAAAATCTTTCCGCGGTTGGTGAGCTGGAGCGGGTTCGCCGAGCGGTCGAAGATGCTGAAGCCCAGCGAGGCCTCAAGCGCCTGAATCCGGCGGCTGAACGAGGATTGTGATATATTCCGGCTTTTTGCCGCCAGCGTAAAGCTTCTGGACTCCTCAAGGGCAATCACATCGTAAAGCCATTTTACTTCCAGATTCGCCAGCACAGACTCTTTCCCCACCCCTGCAATAATAGCTATGCAATTTTAGCATAACGCATAGAAACTATGCAATTAACATAATTATCTACAGGTGTTAACATTTTTTGCAGAGTTAGCTTATGACTTATTCGTGTAAGCGATATGTCTAAAGTACAGGCGAAACCCTACACGAGCACGATTTTAAATCGCCGGCTCTGGTCTGCTCATCCTGTTTATTTAATTACCCGATGGTTTTTTATTAAAATAAATCCATCCGTTTCACTGACAGGTTGAAATAGCCTAATAGCATCTTATCCAGCCAATAGTTTGTCAGGAGTGCCATGTCACGTATTGAATCAGTAAAAGACGCTCTTCTTTCGCTCGGTATTCAGGAGAGCAGCGAGCTGTTTTATAACCCCGATTACGACTTGCTGATTGCGCATGAAACCAGCCCGGAATTAACCGGCGCGGCGCGCGGCGTCATGACCGAGTCCGGGGCGGTTGCCGTGGATACCGGGATCTTTACCGGGCGCTCGCCGCGCGACAAATATATCGTCAGGGACGAGCTGACGCGTGACACCGTCTGGTGGGCCGATTCCGGCCTGGGCCGCAACGATAATAAGCCGCTGAGCAGCGAAATCTGGGCTGACCTGAAGGCGCTGGTCGCCGGGCAGCTGAGCGGCAAGAAACTGTATGTTGTTGATGCCTGGTGCGGCGCCAGCCCGGCGACGCGCCTCGGCGTCCGCTTTGTCACCGAGGTGGCCTGGCAGGCGCACTTTGTGAAAAACATGTTTATTGCGCCGAGCGCCGAGGAACTGGCGGAATTTACGCCGGACTTCGTTGTCCTCAACGGCGCGGGCTGCACCAACGATAAATGGCAAGAGCAGAGGCTTAACTCCGAGAACTTTGTCGCGTTTAACCTCAGCGAAAAAATTCAGCTGATCGGCGGCACCTGGTACGGCGGCGAGATGAAGAAAGGCCTCTTCTCGGTGATGAACTATCTGCTCCCGCAGCAGGGAATTGCCTCGATGCACTGCTCGGCGAACCGCGGCGAAGCGGGCGACGTGGCGCTGTTCTTCGGCCTTTCCGGCACCGGTAAGACCACGCTTTCCACCGATCCGCTGCGTCAGCTGATCGGCGATGACGAGCACGGCTGGGATGATGACGGCGTGTTCAACTTCGAAGGCGGCTGCTATGCCAAGACCATTAATCTTGACCCGCAGGCCGAGCCGGAAATCTATCGCGCGATTCGCCGTAACGCGCTGCTGGAAAACGTGGTGGTCAGAGCCGATGGCAGCGTGGATTACGCCGACGGCAGTAAGACTGAAAATACCCGCGTCTCTTATCCGTTATCGCATATTGAAAACATCGTGAAACCGGTGTCGCGCGCGGGCCATCCGTCGAAGGTGATTTTCCTCGCCGCCGATGCGTTTGGCGTGCTGCCGCCGGTATCCCGCCTGACGACCGAGCAGATGCAGTATCACTTCCTGTCCGGTTTCACCTCGAAGCTGGCCGGCACCGAGCGCGGCATTACTCAACCGACGCCGACGTTTTCCGCCTGCTACGGCGCGGCGTTCCTGCTGCTGCACCCGACGCAGTACGCCAGCGTTCTGGCGGCCAAAATGGCGGAGGCCGGCGCCGAGGCCTGGCTGGTTAATACCGGCTGGAACGGCGAAGGCAAGCGCCTTTCGCTGCGCGATACGCGCAATATCATCAGCGCGATTTTAAACGGTACCACCGGCGAGCTGCGTGAAGAAACCGTGCCGGTGTTCGGTCTCGCTATCCCGCAAAGCGTGCCCGGCGTCGACAGCGCGCTGCTTGACCCGCGTAGCGGCTGGCCTTCTGCCGACAAATGGCAGGAGAAGGCCGAGAGCCTGGCGCAGCTGTTTATGGATAACTTTAAGCAATACAGCGATACCGACGCCGGGGCCCGGCTGGCGCTAGCCGGCCCGACGCTGGCCAAATCCGCCGTCACGGCATAAGCTATTTTTTCAGCGACAAGCCCGGGCACCCGCCCGGGTTTTTTTATATCCGCAGCGTTCCTGGGCCAGGAACTTGACTCTGCCTGGTTAGCGATTATAAATAAAGGGATGCGGGGTTAAGTATTGGGGCTAAATAACTTCATGGCACAATTGTCATGAGAATTATCCTGGTAACCCTGCGGCAATGCTCTTCCCGCTACGGGGATATGGATAAATAAAGGAATGACTATGAAACTCTGGAGTAAAACGCTGATCGCTTCTGCCGTATGCTTATTTCTTGCCGGCTGTGATGATTCATCAAAAGTGGATGCCAATCTGGATAAAGCTAAAGACAATGCGCAACAAATTAAAGAGGCGGCGTCCGATAAAGCCGAGGCAATTAAGGATCAAGCCGATAAACACATCGACGCGATAAAAAAACAGGCGGCGGACGAGGCCAACAGCCTCAGCAGCCAGGCCTCCAGCATCAAGGCGGAAGCGGATAAAAAAACGGAAGCTATTGCCCAGCAGGCGCAAGCTCAGGCCGATGCCGTTAAGCAGGATGCCCGACAGAAAAGCGATCAAATTGTCCAGGAAGCGGGAAAAATTAAAGACAACGCGATTGTTGACGCGAATAACCTTGCCAGCGATGCCGCGAATAAAACCAAAGAGATTAAAGAGAGTATCGCTCCCGCGAAAAGCGCTGACGATGCGGCTGCGGCTCCCCAGCAATAACTCTGTCATTATCACCCCCTTTTACGACATTATCTTCAGACCTCAGGTTGGCTGAAGATAATGTTGGTAAAAGAGGCCCGCGAACTATCCCCGGCGCTATCGATGATTCACCCAGACGAGCTTTTCGACCGGGAAACCGAGCTCCCGCGCAATGCCGAGATACTCCTGCCTCACGGATTCCGGGATGGTCGGCGTGCGCGACAGGATCCATAAATAGCCGCGATCGGGGCCGCTGACCAGCGCATATTGATACTGGCTATCCAGCGCAATCACGTTGTAGCCGCCGTAAAACGGGCCAAAAAAGGAGACTTTCAGCGCGGCGGTGGTCGGCGCGCCGGTGAAATACGCTTTACCTTCGCTCTCGCTCCATTTCTGTTTCCGCGGATCGTAACCGCGGTTGAGAACGCTGATACCGCCGTCTTTCCGTTGACCGTAGGTCGCGGTAACCCGCTCCAGACCGCGTTCAAAGCGGTTTTCGAGCCGGGCCACCTCATACCATTTCCCCAGATAACGGCTTGCGTCAAAGTTATTTATCGGCTGGACGCCCTTGGGCGGCGTAGGGGATTTACAGGCGACGAGCGTTAATGCGATAGCAACACCCGTCAGAACAGGCCAAATCTTCATGTGAAGTCCTTTTGTGAACGCGGAGAAAATAAGTATAGCGCAAGCGAGCGGGCCTTTATTCACGCCCCAAGGATGCACATTATATTCAGATAATTCTATAACTTCGAATGTGCTCGCTATTTTCCTCGTCCTGCTTTCGTTAAGGCGATTATCACAAAAAGTTGAATATATTTTAGCGGCCCAGGTGCTAACGTTTGAACGTTATTATTCACAACGGGAAAAGATCGTGAAAAAATTATCCAGTTTGATTCTGTTATCTGCAATCTCTGTCGCTCCAGCCGCGTTTAGCGCCCCCGTCGGGACGCTCAGCGTGCATATCCTCAATCAGCAGACGGGGCTGCCTTCGTCGGGTGTGACCGTTACCCTTGAAAAACAGCAGGCGGATAAATGGACGGCGCTCGCGAGCGGCGTCACGGATAACGATGGGCGTATTAAATCGCTGTATCCAGCAGAAGGGGATATGCAGCCGGGGGTTTATAAAGTGACCTTTAAAACCGGCGATGATTTCAGCAAACAGAAGCTGGCGACGTTTTTCCCGGAGATCCCGGTACTGTTTACCGTGACGCGTACCAATGAAAAGCTGCATATTCCGCTGCTGCTCAGCCAGTACGGCTACTCCACCTACAAAGGCAGCTAAGCGCGACGTCTATCCTGAATAAGCAAAAAGCCTGCGCGTAAGCAGGCTTTTATCAGGCGATGGCCGTGCTTAGTGATTCTGCTGGAGGATCCTTAAAAAATCCTCTTTATTGGCAATCAACGACAGCGCTCTGGCGATGACTTCGTCGCTAAAGATCGACGCCACCTCTCTCAGCACATCAATATGCTCACTCTCTTTGGCGATCACGCCAATGGCAATAAACATGACGTTATTTCTGTCCCAGATCACGCCGTCAGGGAACTGATAAATCTCCACCCCCGTTTTGACAATGATGCTGGTGGCTGATTTAGGCAGATGCGGCAACGTAATGCCGTTACCCAAAAAGGTGGAGACCTGGCGCTCTCTTTCGGCAAGAAACGCCACGCAATCTTCGCTGACGTACCCTCTGGACCTGAAGTCCGCGCCAATCATGGCCAGCACTTCCGCTTTATTTTTCGCCCGGCACGACAGATGGAGATTATCCTGCGTAATAGTATCGATCATAATCCGCTTTCCTTGGTGGCCGTATTGAATCCTGCAGTAGATTTATTTGCCGACAGCTCCTCTTCCAACTGCTCCAGCGATTTATTCGATGTTTCTGGCAGCGCCGTTATCACAAAGACAATCGCCAGGTAGTTGATCGCGGCAAAAATCAGGAATACCGGACCTAAACCGAGCTTGGCCTGCAATAATGGGAACAGATAGCTGACGATGGCGTTCATCACCCACATGAAAAATACCGATATGCCCATCGACAGTCCGCGAAACTTCAGCGGGAAAAGCTCCGCCAGCACCACCCAGGTGATAAAGCCCATGGTTCCCTGCATAACGCCAACGAACATCGCGCCGAGCAGCCAGATTGCCGTTGCTTTGATGTCACCGACCAGCGTGTAGTCTACGCCGGCAATGATAAGGTGCAGGGTGGCCATCAGCGCGAAACCATAAATAATGATGGTTTTACGTTTAAAACGGTCAACGAGGAATAGCACGCCAAAGAGCATGCCGCCGACGGAGAACACGCCATTGAGTACGTTGCAGATGAGGGAGGTTCTTTCTGAGAAGCCGGCGCTGCTGAGGATCTCAGTACCATAGTACATGATGACGTTGACCCCGGTGGTTTGCTGCAGCGCCGCCCAAATCACGCCGACCAGCAGGAGTTTGAAAATCCACGGCGTCTGAAGAATGGTGATAAAGGCGTTCTGGGAATGCAGCTTTTTGTCCGCCTCGGCCTTAATCAAGGTGGTGATATCGTTGAACTCTTTGGTTGCACGTTCAAGCGGGCGGATTTGTTTTAATATTTCCAGCGCTTCTTCATGACGGTTTTTACTGATTAGCCAGCGCGGGCTTTCCGGCGACCGCAGCATACCGATAAACAGGCAGATGGCGGGGATCGTCTGCACCATCAGCATATAGCGCCAGACGTCCGGTAGATGGCCCCAGAGAATGCCAATAATGGCGTTGATAGCAAAGGCGGCGAGCTGCCCGATAACAATGGCGACTTCGTTTAAGCCGGTCAGCTTACCGCGCATTTCGGTGGGCGCCACTTCAGAAATAAAGGTGGGCGCGGTGACCGAGGCTCCGCCGACGGCATAGCCGAGGATGAAACGTGAAATAAGCAGTACGGTAATGTCCGGCGCCAGCGCGGACATTAAGGCGCCGATGAAAAAGATGAAGGATAAAAAGAGCAGGTACTTTCTTCTGCCAAAGAAATCCGCGAATTTTCCGCCGAAAACGCTACCTAGCGCGGCGCCGATCAGCAACACGCTCATGACCAGACCTTCTGTGGTCGGGGTCAAGGCCATATATTGTTTCAGTGAGGAAAATGCGCCATTAATAACGCCGGTGTCATAACCGAATAACAGGCCACCGAATGTCGCTACTAAGGTTATTTGGTGTAGTCGCTTTCTCTGCTGTAGGTTCAGATTCATAATAAGAGACATTTTTATACCTTTTGTTTTGATTAACGGCACGAGATAAAAATGTGTCATCCCATCCCAACCACGCTCTGTCTTTTCGCTTTATGAAGCCTGGCTGACATAAAATGGTTTTTTGCCCTGATTGCTCCTATCCAGCGCGATTGCAGCGCGCTAAATAAAACCGGTCAAAGAGGTTTCTTTTTGATGAATGATGAATCATCGGTATACGCGGGGTTTTGTCCTCCGGGATGGGTGAGGTTCAACATGTCCCGGGCAGCGTTGTGGTATGAACGGATGGTATGGCAAGGACCAACATAAACGGTTCTGATAACTCCTGATCTCACTTCCTTCATTGCATCCTCCGGGGTTTGGATTTCTGCTGCACCATCAAGGTGGTCAGGGTGCGTTTAGTGAGAGGGTATTATTACCGCTGCAACTGAAACAAAAGTGCAAACAGATCACATTTTGAAAGTTTTATTTCGCTTTGTCGTTGTGGCTTATCTGTAACATCTATGTGTCTATAAAGGCTGTTTTTATAATTAACTGATATATAAAGTAATTTTTATGATTGATTACCCCCTTTCACAGCGACATCAGGGAAGTGAATTGTTAAAATTATGATATATATCACATTTGTTAACATGCTCGGTTATGGAATTTAAATTTCATTATTGAGTTTATTTTATTTTTTATTCGAAATTTTAAGGGCGCAGCGGTAAGGGAAAAGTTGAACGGATCGCGCCGTCAGCGCGCTTTTTGACGCCGGTGATGGAGGGTAATGATACTTATGGTCAATACCTGGCGGCGGGCCCTCTCTGAGAAATACCATTGAGAAGCGCCAATTATCATTGTGATACGCACGCTCTCTTTTTGATAATCCTCCCGACGATATCATCCGCTTTTTCTGGTTTAACCTGCCGCTATTTTTAGAGGCGCCTCACATAACTCAGCCTGAAATAACCCTTTATTTATAGGTGGCATAGCCATTGCTTTATTCCGTTATCTTTCTTTGTGAGTGGAGACTGAAAAATATGGATACATTGCTGGTTGGCAGTGAGGTGCCCCGCGTCGATGGGCTCGCCAAGGTGACGGGTAAAGCGGTCTACGGCGATGACATTATTATGAACAATATGCTGTATGGCGTCTGTCGCTACGTGGATATACCTGCCGGGCGCATCGACGCGCTCGACCTGTCGGAGGCGGAAAAAGTGCCCGGCGTCGTGCGTATTGCCACCTGGAACGATATTCCCGGCCAGCGCAAGCTGGGGGCGATCGTTCCCGATCATCCGCCGATTATCGACAAGGAGATCGCCTATCGCGGCGACGTGGTTGCCGTGGTGGCGGCGGAAACCTACGAGGCAGCCTGCATCGCGGTCGATAAAATCAAAATCACCTACACCCCGTGGGAGCCAATTACCTCCCCGGAAGAGGCGATGAAGCCCGGGGCGCGCCTTATTCACAGCGAACTCGATAGCAACATCATTAACCGCCACCATACGGCGAAGGGCGATATCGATGCCGGATTCGCCGCCTCCAGCCATATTTTCGAACGCGAGTATGAGGTGGGTTTCCAGGAGCACGGCTATATTGAGCCGGAATCGATTACCGCCTATCTGGATAATAATGAACAGATCATGACCATCGAGGGGTCGATTCAAAACGCTCACCGCACCCGGGCGGTGATTGCCAAATATCTTGACCTGCCCCAGGCGAAGGTGAACATTAAGCGCTCCGTGCTGGGCGGCTCTTTCGGCGGCAAGGATGACATTATTGATAACGTCTCCTGCCGGGCGGCGCTGCTGGTGCACCTGACCGGGCGGCCGGTAAAGATCTCCTATAACCGCGAACAGTCGATGCGCGAAAGCTACAAGCGCCACCCCTATAAGATGAAATACCGCATTGGCGTGGACGACGATGCGCGTATTCAGGCGATTAAAATTGACATTATCGCCGATGGCGGCAGCTACTGCGGCCAGACGGTGTTTGTCACCTGGCGCAGTTCCGTGCAGGCGGCGGGCCCCTACAATATTCCTAACGTGCGCGTCGATCTGGTGGGCGTTTACACCAACAACAACTACACCTCGGCCTACCGCGGCTACGGCGCGCCGCAGGTCATTTTCGCCAACGAATCGCTGATGGATGACGTGGCGGGCGAACTGGGCCTGTCGCCCGTCGAATTCCGTCTGCGCAACATACTTAAGCAGGGCGACACCAGCATGGCCGGGCAGGTCTTCAGCGAGCATACCGTCTCCGCGCAGGAGGTGCTGGAGAAAACGCTGCTCAAGGCGGAATACGAGGCCAAACGCGAGCACTACAAAAAGCTTAACGCGGAAGGCGGACCGATCCGCTACGGGATTGGCTTCGCGCTGAGCCATCGCGGCTGCTCTCTGGGGGCCGAGGGTCTGGATGCGTCCTCGGCGCTGATTCAGGTGAATGCCGACGCCAGCGTCAACATCTCCACCTCGGTATCGGAGAACGGACAGGGGCTGCAGACCACCATGTCGCTGCTGGCGGCGGAAGCCTTTGGGATTGGGCTCGAGCGGGTGATGTTCAGCGAACCGGCCACGGCGATGATCGCCGACGGCGGCTCAACGGTCGCTTCGCGCGGTACCCTGATGGGCGGACAGGCGATTCTGAGCGCGGCGAACAAAATTAAACAACGCATGGCGGAGGCCGTCAGGGAAACGCTGAAAGCGCAGAGCATCGATGATATCGCCTGGCAAAACGGCAAGGTGTTTAACCGCCGCCGCCCGGAGCTGAGCCTCAGCTTCCAGCAGGTGTGCGATATGACCCGGGCTACCGGGGCCAACCTCTCCGCCTACGGCTGGCACGTGGCGCCGAATATTCACTGGGATGAAGAGAAGGGCTGCGGCAGCCCCTATTTCACCTGGGTGTACGGCTGCCAGCTGGCCGACGTGGCGGTGGATATGCGCACCGGCAAAATC
This sequence comes from Klebsiella sp. M5al, assembly GCF_002090195.1. Classification (NCBI taxonomy): domain Bacteria; kingdom Pseudomonadati; phylum Pseudomonadota; class Gammaproteobacteria; order Enterobacterales; family Enterobacteriaceae; genus Klebsiella; species Klebsiella sp. M5al. The sequence continues at coordinate 3,649,927 of NZ_CP020657.1, read as the reverse complement.
ACCGTCAATAACGTCGTCGCCACCCACGATGTCGGTAAAGTCATTAACCCGGTTGGTTTTAGCGGCCAGGTTTACGGCGGCGTGCTGCAGGGGATGATCGGTTACGGCATGCTGGAGGATTTCAACACCGAGCACGGGGTGGTGAAATCGGAAAACTTTGATACCTATCTGCTGCCGACTATCAAGGATATGCCGCACATCGATATCATTGCGGTGGAAAACTACGATAAAGCGGGGCCGATGGGGGCGAAAGTTATCGGCGAACCGGTACTGGAGCTCGGCGCTGCGGCCCTCAACAATGCGGTGAGCTTCGCCATCGGGCGGCCTAACCGGACCCTGCCGCTGACCCTCGAGCAGGTTCGCCTGGGTTACAACCTCAAAAAGCCGGAGCGCCAGAGCGAGCAGATGCTGGAGTCTGGCGATAAGAAACAGGTTCATCGCCTCAATACCCTGTCGCTGAGCGTCCCGCAAACCCTGAAGCAGGCCCTGACGCTGATGGCCGGGAAGGGGGCGATGCCCATCGCCGGCGGTACCGATGTGCTGGTGCAGGCCCGGATGCTGTCCGGCGAGGTGCCGCTTGTCAATATCGCCGGGCTGGCGGAGCTGAAGGAGATCTTTGATGTGGAGGGCGGCGTCTCGATTGGCTCCGGCGTCTGCTTTACCGATCTGGTTAAGCATCCGTTGATTCAGCAGCGCTATCCGCTGCTGGTTACCGCCTGTAAAACCGTCGGCTCCCTGCAACTGCGCAATCGGGCGACTATCGGCGGCAACATCGTCAACGCCGCTCCGTGCGCGGATTCTATGCCGCCGCTGATTATTTACGAGGCGGAGGTGGAGCTGCGCAGCGCGCGTGGGACGCGCCGGATGCCGGTCAGCGAATTTGTCATCGGCGGCTATCGCACCCTTCTTGAGCCCGATGAGCTGGTTATCCGCTTTATCCTGCCGGCGCCGACCCAGCAGCCGCTGATCAATCGCTATCTGCAGCTTGGCCGGCGCAATGCGTTGAACATTACGCGCCAGAGCTTGACCGGGCAGTTCATGGTCGATAAGGGCGTGGTTCGCCTGTGCCGTCTGGTGGATGGCGCGCTGCTGGCCAAACCGCAGCGGCTGCTTGAGGTTGAGCAGGCGCTCATCGGCCGGACGCTGGACGCCGCCACCATTGACTACGCGGCCGGCGTGCTTCACGCCAGGGTAGAGAAAGCCATCGGGGGACGCTGGTCAGCGCCTTATAAGGTCCCGGTATTTATCGATATGTTCCGGCAGATGCTGCAGGAAGTCATGACAGAGCAGAAAAAATAAGGAGCCATGAACATGAATCATATTGAGCTAAAAGTGAATGGCATCCGCATTGCCCGCGATGTGAAAGACAATGTCCGCCTGATCGATTTTCTCCGTGAGGAGCTGAAGCTAACCGGCACCAAAGAGGGCTGCTCGGTGGGGGAGTGCGGCGCCTGCACCGTGATTATGGACGGCAAATCTGTCTGCTCCTGCCTGCTGCTGGCCGCCCAGTGCAACGGGGTGGAGGTCACCACCGTCGAAGCGCTGCACCACGATCCGGTCGGTAAAAAACTGCAGAACGCCTTTATTCGTCACGGCGGCGTTCAGTGCGGCTTCTGCACGCCCGGCGTGTTGATGAGCGCCAAGGCGCTGCTGGATACCAACCCGAACCCCAGCGACGATGAGCTGAAAGAGGCGCTGGAGGGCAATATCTGCCGCTGTACGGGATATCAGCCGATCATCACCTCGATTAAAGCGGTGCTGAAATCCTGATCGCCGCAAGCGCCGCCGTCGCCAGTCGACGGCGGCGCTTTTTCGGCTGCAGGAGGAGGATGACAATGAGCAAAAAAGTCGATAAGCAGTGCATTATGCTGGCCGCCGGGCTCTCAAGCCGGATGGGCAAGTGGAAAATGATGCTGCCGTGGGGCAAAGGAACGATTCTGGATAGCGCCCTGGCCAGCGCCCTGGCGTTCTGCGATCGGGTAGTGCTGGTGACGGGGTTTCGCGGTGATGAACTGGCCGCGTGCTATCAGGATCATCCGGGCGTTGAGGTAGTCTTTAACCCGCAATATCAGGACGGCATGTTCTCTTCTGTGCAGTGCGGGGTCAGCCATATTCGCGACTCCCGGTTCTTTCTGGCGCTGGGTGATATGCCGGAGGTGACGCCGGGCGTCTACCGCCGGCTGTGGGACAACCCCGACGCCGAGAGCTGTCTTATTCCCGCCTACGAGCGCGGTAAAGGCCACCCGGTTCTTCTGCCGCAGCGGGCAATCTCGCTGATTCATCGCGCCCCGCAAGGGGCCACCCTACGAGACGTTATCGGTCAGATGGCGGTGCGCGTTATTCCCGTGGCGAGTCAGGGGATTCACTGGGACGTTGATACTCCGCAGCAGTATCTTGAGGTCGCGCGTCGCTGCCGTAAGGATCAGGCCGCTGTCGGTTAGCGTTGGCGAAGGGAATGAGAAGAGACACTATCGCCCTGGGGTGCGCACCGCGGGGCGATATTTTTTACCCCGCGGCGCTGTCGCGCAGACGGGTTTTCAGCTGGTTGTATTGATCAATAACGTACCGTTCGGCGGCTTGGCGATCGGCAATGCGCTCAACGTTAACCGCGCAGTACTTATACTCCGGGGTTTTAGTTATCGGGCTGAGATTCTCGGTGACCAGCTCGTTGCAGGCGCCGATCCACCACTGGTAGGTCATATAGACCGCCCCTTTATTCGGCCTGTCGCTGACCTTCGCCCGTGAAATCACCTTGCCTTTGCGCGAGTTAACCCACACCAGTTCTTCGTCCTCAATGCCGAGCCGTTTGGCGTCGGCGGTGTTGATCTGGATGTATCCCGGTTCGTCCGCCAGTTTGGCCAGCGCCGCGCAGTTGCCGGTCATCGAGCGGCAGGAGTAGTGGCCCACTTCGCGCACCGTGGAGAGCACCAGCGGATACTCGTCGCTCAGCTTATCGATCGGCGCCTGCCATTCACAGGTGAAGAACTGCGCCAGCCCGTTCGGCGTTGAGAAGCGCTCCGCAAACAGATACGAAGTGCCCTGGTCCGCCTCCGACTCGTCGCGGCACGGCCACTGCACGTAGCCCAGCTCTCCCATCTTCTCGTAGGTCGCGCCGAAAAAGTTGGGGCACAGCTGGCGGAGCTCATCCCAGATCTGCTGCGTGTTGTCGTACTTCATCGGATAACCCATGCGGGTGGCGATCTCGCCGATGATCTGCCAGTCGGTCTTCAGATCCCACTTCGGCTCTACCGCCTTGAAAAAACGCTGGAAGCCGCGGTCCGCAGCGGTATAGACGCCCTCATGCTCGCCCCACGATGTCGAGGGCAGAATCACATCGGCCGCCGCGGCGGTTTTGGTCATGAAAATATCCTGGACGATAACCAGTTCCAAATCCTCGAAGGCCTGACGCACGGCGGAAAGCTCGGCGTCGGTCTGCAGCGGATCTTCCCCCATGATATACGCCGCCCGCACTTCACCGCGCGCCACGCGGTGCGGCAGCTCGCTGATGCGGTAGCCGGGGTTCTCCGGCAGGCTCTCGACGCCCCAGGCGTTGGCGAACTTCTCCCGGTTTTCCGGGAATTTCACATACTGATAGCCCGGAAAGGTGTCCGGCAGCGCGCCCATGTCGCAGGCCCCCTGGACGTTGTTCTGGCCGCGTACCGGGTTAACGCCGACGTGCGGTTTCCCCAGGTTGCCGGTGAGGATCGCGAGGCTAGTCAGGGAGCGCACCGTTTCGACGCCCTGCCAGAACTGGGTCACCCCCATTCCCCATAGAATCATGGCGTTTCCGGCGGTGGCGTACAGCCGCGCGCATTCGCGAATCTGCCTGGCGCTGATGCCGGTGATGGCTTCCACCGATTCCGGCGTATAGCTTTCGACGATGTTGCGATACGCGTCGAAGCCTTCGGAACGCCCGGCGACGAAGGATTTATCGTACAGATCCTCTTCGATAATGACGTGCCCGATGGCGTTGAGCAGCGCAATATTGGAGCCGTTTTTCAGGGCAAGGTGCAGATCGGCAATGCGCGCGGTTTCGATTTTACGCGGATCGCAGACGATAATTTTCGCCCCGTTGCGTTTGGCGTTGAGGATATGATTCGCCACGATAGGGTGCGAATCCGCCGGGTTATAGCCGAAAATAAACACCAGATCGGTATTATCGATCTCGGTGATGGCATTACTCATCGCGCCGTTGCCGACCGACTGGTGCAGACCTGCAACCGAAGGGCCGTGTCAGACGCGAGCGCAGCAGTCGACGTTATTGGTACCAATAACGGCGCGCGCGAATTTTTGCATGATGTAGTTGGTTTCATTGCCGGTGGCGCGCGAAGATCCGGTGGTCTGAATCGCGTCCGGCCCATACTTCTCTTTAATGGCGCTCAGACGGGTGGCGACGTAATCGAGCGCCTCATGCCAGGAGACGGATTCTAGCCTGCCGCCGCGTTGGCGGCGGATCATCGGGGTTTTCAAGCGCGGCGTGAGGATCTGGGTATCGTTAATAAAATCCCAGCCGTAGTAGCCCTTCAGGCACAGCGTACCCTGATTGTTTTTTCCCATCGCGGCGTCGGCGCGGGTAATATTTCCCTCCTCTACCGTGAGCTGCATTTTGCAGCCGGAGGCGCAGTAGGGGCAGACGGTCGTTATTCTCTTCATAGCAAGGGTCCTTAACCTTAGAACAGCAGGGCAAAACTAAAGCGGCCGTTCAGGCCCTGGGCGATCCCCTGCTGCACGACGGGGATCGCCAGCAGCAGCAGGGTTAGCAATGCGAACAGGAGTCTGGTGAGCATCATTACCCCTCCTGGGCTTCTTCCGGCTGTCTCTCCTTTTGAACTTTGCGCAGCAGGAGCCACATTCTGACGGTTCTGACGGCCATGTTGCGCGCCGCCGAGCTTGGCGGGGCCGGATCGGGGACCGGCGTTTCGTGGTTAACGCGCAAAGGTACGCTGCCGTTGAGGGTGAGGTTGGCGACGATAGCCGTCAGGGTACCGATCGTAATCCCGCTGTGCAGAAACAGCTGAACCATCGGCGGAAACTGGGTGAATAAGTTGGGCACCAGCACCGGCATCATGCCGAGGCCGAGCGTTAATGCCACCACCATACCGTTATTATTGTTGCGGTAGTTGACCTGCCCCAGGGTACGAATACCGGACACCGCCACCATACCGAACATGACGATGCCCGCGCCGCCGAGGATCGGTTTCGGTATCAGCACCACCAGCGCCGCCATCCTTGAGAACACGCCCATCAGAATCAGAATGATGCCGGAGACCGACACCACAAAACGGCTGCGCACCCCGGTTAAACCGATCAGGCCGACGTTCTGCGCGAACGCGGCGTAGGGAAACAGATTGAAGAAGCCGCAAATAGTGGTCGCGATACCGCAGGTGTTAAGGCCGTTGCGCAGCATCTTCGCGTCCACCTTTTTCCCGACGATATCCCCGGTCGCCATCATCGAGGACATGGTTTCCACCATTACCACCACCATCACCATCGACAGCAGGGCGACGGGAATAATGTGAAACTCAGGTTTGGCGAAGGGCATCAGGGTCGGTAGATGGAGCCAGGGGGTGGCGTGGACGAGGCTAAAGTCGAGAGGCTTAAAGCAGCTCCAGAGTACGGTGCCGATGATAAGACCGATCAGCACCGACGTGTTTTTCACGACGCCGGAGGCAAAGGTGTAAATATTGAGAATAATCACCAGCGTAATCGCCGCCATCAGCAGCGAGAAGGGGGCGCCAAAGCCGCTCATTTCGCTGCTGCCGCCGCCAATCCATCCGCCTGCGACCGGCATAATTGACATGCCGATAAGCGTGACGATGCTGCCCATCACCACCTTGGGAAAGAAGCGGATGAGCTTACTAATCCACGGCGCGCAGCAGAGGATGAATATACCGGACACGATCACCGCCCCGGAAATACCGCCGATCCCGTACTCCTTACCGATCAGCACCATCGGGATTAGCGCCGCGAAGGTGCAGCCCTGGATAAGCGGCAGCCGACAGCCGAGCCACTTACCGACCCCCAGCGACTGCACGATGGTGGCCGCGCCGCAGATAAACAGGTCGGCGCTGATGAGTAAAATAATGTGTTCCGGCGGGAGCCCTACCGCGTTGCCCACCACCAGCGGAACCGCGACGGCGCCGGCGTACATCACCAGCACGTGCTGTAGCCCATAAAGAATCATTTGCGTAACGGGTAAAACTTCATCGACCGGCGCGGTCGAGCTCCCGTTTCGTGAGGCGGAATTGGCGATATCTTTCATGAAGTTGTTATCTCCTGTACGACTTCACTCTGTATAAGCGAGGACAAAGTTGAAGTTACGATTCGAAGGCCGCTGCCTCCCTGAGCCGATACGTTCATCAGCGTGTTGCGCGCACAATGAGGGATATGCGTAAGCTGTGCCAAAAATAAGCGCTGAGGGAATTGATGGGGAATTGTGTGAAATAACTCACGCGAAAAGGGCGGAATATCTTCCAGTCTGAAATTTCCTGCAAGACGCCCCGCGATAAATAAACGCGCGCTATCACATTGAGATAGGCAGAATCTCATTTTGGTATCGCGATCGATACGGTGAATTATCAACATGATTAAACCCGGGTGAAGGAAAACATCATCGCTCCGCGGCAGGGGATATTTATCGAGTCGCTAAGCGGGAATAAAGCCGTTTTTTTGAGGCTGCTCGCAAAAATGAGCTGCATATTAATCGCTTTTAAAAAAGCGTCTGATTATTGCATTGCTCCCCGGTGAGTCCTGGAATAATAAAGGGAAGCAAATGAATAAATTTATCGTTGCCGATTCTGCAAACTGTATTGGCTGCCACGCCTGTGAAGTGGCCTGCGTCACCTCTCATCGCCAGGACTGCTGGCCCCAGCAGCGCAGCGACTTTCTTCCGCGCATCCGCGTGTTCTTCAACCGCAAGGCCAGCAGCGCGACGACCTGCCGCCACTGCAACGACGCCCCCTGCGTCGGCTCGTGCCCGACTCAGGCGCTGAGCGTGGCTAACGACAGCGTTCAGTTTACCGAGGCGCTGTGCATCGGCTGTAAAAACTGCGTCATCGCCTGTCCTTTTGGCGCCATTGAGATGGTGGCCAACGATGACGACGCGCCGCAGCTGGCGCAGAAGTGCGATCTTTGCCGTCAGCACCCGTCCGGCCAGCAGGCCTGCGTAGCCAGCTGTCCAACCCAGGCGCTGCGCCTGATGGATGAAGCCGCCGTTAACCAGCTGCGCACCGCGCGGCAGATCCGCTCCGCGCTGGAAAGACCGCTGGAGAGCGTTCGCGGTGCGAGACGTAACGCGATACTCAATAAACCTCCGCGCGTTGGGGCGAAAAAAGTGCCCGCCGATGACCGCCTGCGGCATTTCGGCGAAATCTATCAGCCGCTGAGCGAGCGCGATGCGGAATATGAGAGCGAACGCTGCCTCTACTGCGCACAGAAGGCGTGGTGCAACTGGACCTGTCCGCTGCATAACCACATTCCCGATTTCATCCGCCTGGTGAACGAAGGCAAGATTATCGAGGCGGCGGAACTGTGCCATCAAAGCAGTTCCCTGCCGGAGATTTGCGGCCGCGTCTGTCCGCAGGACAGGCTGTGCGAAGGGGCCTGCACCTTAAAGAACGAGGGCGGCTCGGTCGCCATTGGCAATCTTGAGCGCTATATCACCGATACCGCGCTGGCGATGGGCTGGCGACCGACCATCGACAACGTGGCCCCGCGCCCGGAGCGGGTGGCGGTGATTGGCGCCGGGCCCGCCGGACTGGGCTGCGCCGATATTCTGGTGCGCGCGGGCGTGCACGTTGACGTCTTCGATCGCCATCCGGAAATCGGCGGCCTGCTGACCTTCGGTATTCCGCCGTTCAAGCTGGATAAAAACGTGCTTGAGAGGCGGCGCGACGTTTTTAGCGCCATGGGCGTCAATTTTCATCTCAACCAGGAGGTGGGACGCGACGTGGCTTTTGCCGATCTGCTGAAAAACTATGACGCCGTTTTCCTCGGCGTGGGCACCTACGGTCTGATGGCCGCCGGTCTGGAGGGAGAGAACGCCCCCGGCGTGATTCAGGCGCTGCCGTTTCTGATTGCCAGCACCCGCGAGGTGATGGGGCTCGAAGAGAGCGCCGAGTATCCGCTGACCGACATCAAGGGGAAACGCGTGGTGGTGCTTGGCGGAGGCGATACGGCGATGGACTGCCTGCGCACCGCCGTTCGTCGCGGGGCCGAGAGCGTAACCTGCGCCTACCGTCGCGATGAGCTAAGCATGCCCGGGTCGAAAAAAGAGGTGGTGAACGCGCGGGAAGAGGGGGTGAAATTTGAGTTTAACGTGCAGCCGCAGCGCATTCAGCTCAACCGTAAGGGGCAGGTCTGCGCGGTGGAGATGATCCGCACGAAGATGGGCGATCCGGGCCCGGACGGCCGCCGCCGGCCGCAGCCGATCCCGGACTCCGGGTTTGAACTTAAAGCCGATGTGCTCATTATGGCGTTTGGCTTTCAGGCTCACGAGATGCCGTGGCTGCGCGGCCACGGCATTAAGCTGGACCGCTGGGGGCAGATAGTCACCGGCGGCAAAGGGCGCGGAACGACGCAAACCAGCCATGACAAAATCTTTGCCGGCGGCGACGCCGTGACCGGCGCGGACCTGGTGGTCACCGCCATAGTCGCCGGGCGGCAGGCGGCCAGCGAGATGTTGGCGCAATTCACGGCCCGGGAGGAGATATGACCCGTTTTATCGTTGCCAGTTCGCAGGCCTGCATCGGCTGCCGGACCTGTGAGGTAGCCTGTGCGCTGGAACACGTGGCGCCGGGGGCGGAGTTTCACCCCCGCCTGAAGGTGATGCGCCTCGACGATCTTAGCGTACCGGTGATGTGTCATCAGTGCGAGAATGCGCCCTGCGTGGGCGCCTGCCCGACCGGGGCGCTGAGCATGGGGGCGGAGAAGGTGGAAGCCGAAGGCGGGCGCTGCATTGGCTGCCAGAGCTGCGCGATCGCCTGCCCGTTTGGGGCGATTGCCATCGAGGTGGCGGCCGGCCTGACGCCGGTTATCGTTAAGTGCGATCTTTGCGGCGCCCGGGAGCGCGGCCCCGCCTGCGTTGACGTCTGCCCGACGGCGGCGCTGAGTATCATGACCGAAGAGCAGCTCAGCGCGCTGCAAAAGCAGCGCAATATCGCCACCGCCGCGCTGCTGTCGCTGTAAACGTTGCGCCCGGCGGCGCGGAAGCCCCCGGGCAATTTCACACGCCCGCGTTCTGTCAGCAAAAAAAACCGGCTTGCCAGGCCGGTTTAGCGTTTTTACGCGGGCTACGCGGGCTACGCGGGGAGCGCGTCCATTCGCGCCCACATTTTTTTCGCCACTTTCTGCGCTTCGCGGAATATCGGCTCGCAGTCGAAGCTGAACTGGCGATCCTCGTAGATCATCACGCCGTTCACCATGACGCTGCGCACGCTGTTTGACCCCAGGCCGAAGGCGATATGCCCGGCGATGTTTTCCGCGATAAGCGGCGTCGGCGCCATATAGTCGCAAAGGGTGAGGTCCGCTTTATAGCCCGCCTCAAGGCGGCCAAAGCGGGCGTTGAAGTTGCGATTCAACAGTTCATTGCCGTTGCTCAGCGCCTTCGCGAAGCTGTCCGGCCACAGCGGCCCGCCGGCGTCGCGGTGTTTAAAGAAGGCAAACTTCATCTCCTCGAACATATCGGAACCGATGCCGTCGGTACCGAGCGCCAGATTGCGGATCTGCGGCAGGCGGTGGTTGTAGCCGACGTGGTTGTTCATATTGGAGCGCGCGTTGTGCACCAGGAAACCGTCCTGCGCATTGAGCAGCTCCACGTCAGCATCGGAGATGTACAGACCGTGAGCAATCAGCGTTTTACTGTTGATAAGGCCGAACTCCGCCAGCCGCGCCAGCAGATCCTTGCCGTAAAGGTGATGGCTGTGAGAGACATCGTAGCGGTCTTCCGCCGCGTGGATATGCAGGCCGCGGCCGGTGGCTTTTAGCGCTTCGCCCAGCATCGCCAGACCTTCATCCGGCACGGTGAACGGCGCATGGGCGCCGATATGGGCCTCGACCAGATAAGGCTGGTCTCCCTTCTCGCGGGCGGCGTCGATCTCTCTGGCGAAACGAATGTTCTCCTCAACGCTGTCGCGCAGCTCGCGGCTGCCAAAGTTGCGGTCGGTGGTTTCGAAGCAGGTCATCCCGCGCAGCCCGATTTTGAGGAAGGCGTTGCGCAACTGGCTCAGGGAGCCCGTGATATAGTGGGGCGACGCATGGTGATCGATAACCGCCGTGCAGCCGCTACGTACGGCCTCCATAGCGCAGATCAGCCCGCTGTAGTAGAGCGACTCTTCATCCAGCGCCCGGTCAAGGCGCCACCACAGGTTTTTCAGCGTGGAGATAAAGTCCGGACTGGGGGCGATATTGGCCTGAATCCCCCGGGAAAGGCCGGAATAAAAGTGATTGTGCGAGCAGACCATGCCGGGCATCACCAGTTGCCCGCGCATCTCTTTCACCTGCGCCTGCGGATAGCGCTGGCACAGGCCGGGGCCGACAGCGAGAATTTTATCATTCTCAATGGCGATATCGACGTTCTCCCACACTTTCGCCGGATAGATCTGCGCGGCGGTGGCATTTTTCAGGATCAGGATACTCATACTTCAACGCCTCCCAGAAGATAGCTTTGGTGCTGATGAATATGGCTTATGATGCGGCACATGGCATCCAACTGGGCCGGTACCTCGTTAAACTGGCCGCGGTCGTTTATTTCCAGCTGCCACGTCTGGTCGTCCTGACGCACTTTGACGCTGGCGCCCGCGACGAAGAAGCCCGGATTGGTGCTGTTGACAAAATCCTGCTCCAGGCTGAACACGGTGATTTTGTCTTTATACGGTTTTCCCTGCCACGGGCAGAACTGAGCGCAGTTGCCGCATTCGTTGCAATAAGCGTCCAGATGCAGGGTCTGGAAGCGATTCTGGAAGCCCGGGACGGCCACGGAAATATTGGCGCGGTTCGGACAGACGTCGACGCACTTGCTGCACACGTAGTTACACTCCAGGCAGCGGCTGGCTTCCTGCTCGACAAAAGCCTCGCGCTGGTTTTTATCCACCAGGGTGACGGCGATGGCGCCTTTGCGCTGGTACACCTTCGCCGGATCGACATTGTTCCAGACTTTGTTTCCGTAGCGGCTGGCGATATTTTCCCGGGCCAGAATCACGTCCGTGGCCCGTCGCGCGTTGCCGATAGCGGAGACGATAGATGAGGGGCCGCGCTGAACGTCGCCGATCAGGAAGACGTTCGGCTTGCTGGTCTCGCCATCGGCGTTGACCACCGGCCAGCCCTGCGGGTCGAGCGGGATCCCCATTGCCGACAGCGCTTCGCCGTCCTGCTGCTCGCCGATGGCGGTAATCAGGGAGTCGACTTTCAGCGTGCGAAGTTCATCGGTTTCTACCGGACGGCGGCGGCCTTTCTCATCCGGCTCGCCCAGCTTCATGACGCGTACGACGAGCGTTCCGTCGGCGTTAAACTGTTCCGGGTTACATAGCCACTCGAAGCCGACGCCGTCGAGCAGCGCCTCATCGTACTCTTCGCGCCAGGCGGGCATCTCCTGCTGAGAACGGCGATAGACGATGGTCGCGCTCTGCACGCCCGGTACGCGCAGCGCCGCGCGGGCGCAGTCCATCGCGGTATTGCCGGCGCCGACCACGGCCACATGTTTGCCCAGATTCAGCTCGGCGCCGCGGTTAAACTGGCGCAGGAACTGCAGCGACTTATGCACGTTCTGGTTGTCGCCGCCCAGCTTCACGCCGCTGTTTTTATCGGTACCGGTGCCGACCAGCACGTAACGAAAACCTTTCGCCTGCAGCTTTTCCACGCTCAGATGCGGATCGCAACCGTATTCAATTTTGACGCCGTGGGCGACGACAAAATCAATATCGTGCTGGATAAGTTCCCCGGGAATGCGGAACTGCGGAATGATATTCTGTACCACGCCCCCGGCGTTGGCTTCACGTTCAAAAACCGTGACCGGATGCCCGGCGCGGGCGAGGAAGTAGCCGGCGGCGAGACCGGCAGGGCCTGCGCCGATCACCGCTACCGGGTGCCGGGAGCCGGATCCCGCGGGCTTATGCCAGCGGCTACGGTACGCGTCCCAGCCTTTCTCCAGCGCCACTTTTTTCAGTTCGCGGATGTTGAGCGCGCTGTCGTAATCCAGCCGCGTACAGTTGTACTGGCACTGGTGATCGCAGATATGGCCAGTGATGGCCGGTAAAGCGTTGCGCTGATAGATCAGCTCCAGCGCGTCGGCGTAGCGATGCTCGCCCAGCAGGCGGATATACTCCGGAATATCCTGCTTGATGGCGCAGGCCGTCACGCAGGGGGCGACGTAGCAGTCCAGCAGCGGCAGCGGCTCGCCAGTATCAATGCGCTCTTCCGGCTTCCACTGTTTCTGGGTGTAGTCCATGCTCACCGCTTTTTCCGCCAGCGCGTTGAGGCGCTCGACATCGATCTGCGTCATGTTCCAGCCGTCGGCTTTCTCCAGCTCGCGCATGCACTCGCTCAGGCGCAGATATCCTCCCGGCTTCAGCAGGTCGGTGGCCATGGTGATAGGGCGAATACCGGTGTCGAAAATCTCGCGAATGTTGAGCTGGCTGGCGCCGCCGGAGTAGGAGATCGGCAGCTTGCCGTCAAACGCCCGCGAGAGCAGGGCGGCCACGTTGATAGAGAGCGGGAACAGCGCGCGCCCGGACATATACATTTCATCCCCGGGCAGCGCCCCCTTGTTGTTGACGGTGCCGAGGGTGTTGGTCAGCTTGACGCCAAAGCCGAGGCTGCGCTCCTTCGCCAGCGCCATCAGGCGCGTCAGCATCTCCAGCGCCCGGTCGATCTTAAGGTCGTGGTCAAACGACGCTTCGCTAAGGCCGATATAGCCGAAGCCGCAGGCGTCGAGGATCTGGCGCACGCGCGGATAGCCGAGCAGGGTCGGATTGAGCTTCACAAAGGTATTGAGATTTTTCTCGGTCAGCATATAGCGGCAGATGGCTTCGATCTCATCCGGCGGGCAGCCGTGCATCGTCGAGAGGGTGACGCCCTGGACCAGCCTGGCCGGTACGCGCTGCGCCAGGTTGTCCAGCCCGTCTTTGCGCGCGCATGTTGGCAGGCTGTCAATAAAGGGTTTATTTTGCAGCCAGCGGTTCAGCGTGTCGCGGTACTGGGCGAATTTAGGATGCGCGGAGGCGTCCATCATGTTGTCGATAAATTCCTGCATCGGCGGCTGCTTAATACCGTCAAGGTTGTAGCCGACGCTCATATTGAAAATAAACGACTTGCTCTCTTTGTTCGTCGCCAGCGGAAAGACCTGCTCCAGCAGATGCAGGGCGAACCAGGCTTTCAGGTACTCATCCCAGGCTTTTTTCAGGGTAAATTCAGTGGACCATTCGGTATTGAAGCACTCATCTTCCGCATCGATACAGGGCTTTTCCAGCTCCAGGCGGTCAAGGATCTGAACGGTTTTCAGCTCTATAAACCGCCCGCCGGTTAGCCAGGCGGTAATAATGTTCTGCGCCAGCTGGGTGTGCGGCCCGGCAGCCGGGCCGAGAGGCGTGGCGCAGCTTTCGCCGAATACGCCGATCGAACGCTGCGCCTGCGGCGAATAAAACTGCTGTTCAGGAATGCCAAAAATAGATCGCTGACTCTGATACTCATCGAAAATGCGCGTTAATAGCTCCTCAAACGGCACGGGACGCATTATATCTCCCATAACCCACTCCTTAGATATCATTGTAAGATCGACATTGCCGGTGGTCATCATCCCGACGGATAACGGAAGAGGAGCAACAATCACACCAGTTATTCAAACCGCGGCGGCGGAATAATTAATTTGTGAACCAGGTCGAAACTCAACGCCGCGGCGTGAATAATTTCATCGTTGGGGAATGAGAACTCAAATCAATACGTTTTTTGAGCGGGTGAGATTTCTCAAAATCAGATCGCAAATATCAGAATGATAATTTACCCGGGCCGCCCGGCGGCGTTTTCAGCGGGCGGCGGAAATTTGGCTCGGCGGTTGACGGAATAATCGGCGCGATAGCCTAATTTCAACGTCGCCAGGGCTAAAAAAATGACCTGATTCACAATTCGCGATAAAAAACGGCGGGGCAGTATAAATATTGCATAGCCATTATCGGTCGCTGCGACGGTATTTTCAACGGAGGGTGAGCTCTCAAACTGAGAAGCCGGGCAATATCGCAGACAATCCCCAAAACCGTAAAAGAAATTGCCTTTGAGGTTGGTATGAATATTTTCGAAGAAGCAGCACGGCTTGAAGAACAGAACCGCCCCTTTGCCCTCGCGCAGATTGTTGAAAGCCGGGGCTCCACCCCCCGACACGCCGCTCAGATGCTGATCCGAGAGGACGGTTCGATTGTGGGGACCATTGGCGGCGGGATGGTAGAGCGTAAAGTTATCGATGCGGCGCAGGCGGCGCTGCGCGAGCGGGAATCGCGAATGTTTCACGGCCGTATGGCGCGCACCGGCAGCGACGCCGTGGGCTCCGACTGCGGCGGCGCGATGTCGGTATACATCAGCGTTCACGGCCTGCGCCCGCGCCTGCTGCTGGTCGGCGCCGGGCACGTTAACCGCGCGGTTGCCCACGCCGCGGCGCTGCTGGATTTTGATATCTGCGTCGGCGATACCTATGCCGCAAGCCTCTGTCCCGACGCTTTCCCCGCTTCGGCGCGGCTGGCGCACGCCGCCAGCTTCACGGACGTGGTGGAGGCGATGGCGGTACGGCCGCAGGATTTCGTGCTGATTGCCACCAACAACCAGGATTGGGAGGCGCTGGACAGGCTGATAACCCAGCCGGTCGCCTGGCTGGGGCTGCTGGCCAGTCGGCGGAAAGTGCAGGCCTTTGTACGCCAGCTGCGGGAGAACGGCGTGCCGGAGGCGGATATCAGCCGCCTGCGGGCGCCGATTGGCTACGACATCGGCGCCGAGACGCCAAACGAGATCGCCATCAGCGTGCTGGCGGAGATCCTGCAGGTGAAAAACGGCGCGCCGGGGGGGCTGATGAACCAGGTGAAACAGGCGGGCCAGCAGGAATATGCCGTGGAGACGGTGGAAATCTGAGGTCCTGCCAGGGGAAATGTTGCCGGGAGGCGCCCGGCAACGCGTAGCTTACTGGCTAATGATGGTGCCGGTTTTCCCTTCGATACCCTCTTTGGCTTTGCTTAACATGGTGATCAGCGCCTGGCGTCCCGGCCGGGAGCGGGCGAAAGCGGCGGCGGCTTCCACTTTCGGCAGCATCGAGCCTTTGGCAAAGTGTCCCTCTGCGATAAAACGTTCGGCATCGCGCAGGGAGAGGTTATCCAGCCACTGTTCGCCAGGTTTACCGAAGTTGATCGCCACCTTTTCCACGGCGGTGAGAATGATCAGCAGGTCGGCGTCGATCGTCTCCGCCAGCTTCGCGCTGGCCCAGTCCTTGTCGATGACCGCGCTGGCGCCGCGCAGATGGTTACCCTCGCGAATCACTGGAATGCCGCCGCCGCCGACGGTGATCACCACGTGGCAGTCATCCATCAGCGCTTTTACCGTTTGTTTCTCGATAATATCGACCGGCTTAGGCGATGCCACGACGCGACGGTAGCCGCGCCCGGCGTCCTCTTTCATGATGTAGCCGTTTTGGCTCAGCTTTTCGGCCTCTTCTTTGCTGAAGAACGAGCCGATGGGCTTGGTCGGATTAAGAAAAGCTTCATCGTTAGCGTCCACTTCCACCTGGGTTATCAGGGTCGCCACTGGAATATCCAGCTGGCGCGACAGCAGCTCTTCGCGAATCGCGTTCTGCAGGTCGTAGCCGATGTAGCCCTGGCTCAACGCCACGCAGACCGACATCGGCAGCATGGGCGTGTGGGCCTCGGTCTTGGCCGCGGCTTCAAAGGCCTGGTTGATCATGCCCACCTGCGGGCCGTTACCGTGAGTCACCACCACCTGATGACCAAGGGCGATAAGATCGACGATCGTCCGCGCGGTGTGCCGTACGGCCTGCATCTGTCCGGCGAGATCGTCGCCCAGCGCATTCCCGCCGAGAGCGAGAACAATTTTTTTACTCATAGCATCCTCTCATTACGTTTCTGTTCCGCTGACGGCCAGGTGAGCGGTGGAAAAGGGTTGTCGGCGTAAAAAACGGCCCTGCCCGGCGGTGCCGCTAAAGGTGCCGTTATCAAAAATCACCCTGCCGTGGGAGAGCGTCTGGCGAATCGCGCCCTGGCAGATAAAGCCCTCATAGGGTGAATAGTCAGCGTTGTCGTGCAGCATGTCGTGGCGAATGGTGGTGGTGCGTTTGGGGTCGATGATCACCACGTCGCCATCGGCGCCGGGCGCCAGCAAGCCCTTCTGCGGCCACAGGCCAAACAGCTTCGCCGGATTGGCGCTGGTGAGCGCCACAAAGCGCTCGGGGGTGATGCGCCCGGTCATGACCCCATGCGAGAACAGCAGCAGCAGGCGGTTTTCCACTCCCGGCAGACCGTTCGGGCAGCGGCTAAAGTCGCCGCCGGAGATCTGCCTGCGCTGCTGTGCTGAGAACGCGCAGTGGTCGGTGGCGACCGTGTCAATGTCGCCATTGCTGATACCACTCCATAGCGCATCGTTGTTGCTGGCGTTGCGCAGAGGAGGGCTGAGCAGATAGTTAAGTGCGTCTTCGCGCTCGTAGCAGCGCTCGTCCAGCAGCAGATACTGCGGACAGGTCTCCACCCACACCGGCTGGCGGCGTCTTCTGGCCAGGCGTAGATATTCCAGACCCAGGGCGTTGGAAAGATGCACGATATACAGCGGCGCGTTACCCGCCAGCTGCGCAAGGTTGATGGTTCGGGCGATGGCTTCCGCCTCGCACTCCAGCGGGCGGCTCAGGGCGTGATAGCGCGGCGCGGTTTTACCGGCGTTGATAAATTCAGCCCGGCGCTGGGCGATGGCGGCATCGTTTTCGGGATGCACGGTAGTCAGCGCGCCGGCGCGCTGGAGGTGGCGCATCGCCTGCAATATCTCATCATCGTTGAGTTTGTACTGGTAGGTCAGATAGAGCTTAAAGCTGCTGATGCCGCTATCCACCATCATCGGAATCTCGTCGAGAATGCCGTGGTTAACGTGCTGGATAACGCCGTGAAAACTGTAGTCGATAACGGCTTTATAGGCGGCGTAGCCGCGATAGACTTCGAACTGGTGGCGTAGATGACAGCCGACGGGCCCGAAGCCCATATGATCAACAATGGTAGTGGTACCGCCGCAGGCCGCGGCCCGGGTGCCGGTAAAGAAATCATCGCAGCTGCGGGCGAGACCCACGTCAATATTGAAATGGGTATGAACGTCGACGCCGCCGGGCATCACGTAGCAGCCCTCGGCGTCAATCACTTCGCAGGGTTGTTCGGCCTCAATTGAATCGGCAAGGCGCTTGACGAGGCCATCTTCGATAAGCAGGTCCTGCTTCACCTGGCCGTCGGCGTTGACGACGAGGCCATTTTTAATCAGTACGCGCATAGAAACCTCAATATGCCGCCGCAGGACGCGGCGGCAGACAGGACGAACGATTACTCCGTGGCCAGCCAGCTCAGCGGGATGGCGGCATACATCGCGGCGCAGGTCACCAGATGCGATTTCCAGGTTTTCTCATTTGGCGCATGCGCTTCCGGCTCTTTCCCTGGCCCAAAGCCGATAACCGGAATGCCGTGGCGGCCCATAATGGAGACGCCGTTGGTGGAGAAGGTCCACTTATCCACCACCGGCGCTTTGCCGAACAGCCCTTCATAGGCGTTGCTCAGGGCGCGGACGGTGAAGTGGTTCTCTTCCACTTTCCAGGTCGGGAAGTAGCATTCGGTCGGGTAGACCAGGCCGGTCCAGGAGGGACGCTCGTAGTTGTACATCGAGACCACCGCGGCGGCTTTTTTCACCGCCGGCAGCGCGCGGATTTCATCCAGCGCGCCTTCCCAGGTTTCGCCCCAGGTCAGACGGCGGTCGATGGAGACGGCGCAGCTATCCGCCACCGCGCAGCGGCTCGGCGAGGTGAAGAAAATCTCGGAAACGGTCAGGGTGCCTTTGCCGAGGAATTCGTCATAGCCCAGCTTCTGCGAAAGCTGCTCCAGCTCGGTCAGGATCGGCGCCATTTTGAAGATGGCGTTATCGCCGCGCTCCGGGGCGGAGCCGTGGCAGCTGACGCCCTGAACCTCCACGCGGATCTCCATACGCCCGCGCTGCCCGCGGTAAATCTGGCAGTCGGTGGGCTCGGTGCTGACCACAAATTCAGGACGTATGCCGGATTGTTCGATGATGTACTGCCAGCACAGGCCGTCGCAATCCTCTTCCTGAACGGTACCGGTGACCAGCATGGTATACTCATCTTCCAGGCCCAGATCTTTAATAATTTTACCGGCGTATACCATGGAGGCCATTCCGCCCTCCTGGTCAGACGCGCCGCGTCCGCCGATCAGCTCATCGGTTTCCATACCTTCGTACGGGTCGAAGTTCCAGTTTTTGATATTGCCAATACCGACGGTATCAATGTGCGCGTCCATCGCCAGCAGACGCGGGCCGTGGCCGATGTAGCCCAGCACGTTGCCCATCGGATCGATTTCAACTTTATCGAAGCCGACTTTTTCCATCTCTTCTTTAATGCGGTGCACCACGCGCTTCTCATCGCTGCTTTCGCTGGGGATAGCGATCATATCGCGCAGGAAACGGGTCATCTCTTTTTCGTACTGTTTTGATTTTTCCAGGATTGCGTTGAACGGAATTTGCTTAGCCATAACGATGTTCTCCAGTTCTGAATACGAGCTTCCCGCACGGCGGGAGGAATTTTGCCAAGTCGGCTACTGCGCCGCCGGATGCCTGCCTTCCCAGACGACTTCGCGATAGTGCTTAACGTCGGTGTCGCCTTCGGTGCTAATCACCAGCACCACGGAGCGGCTGTCCAGCTTGAGCTTGTGCATCAGCGCGTCGCGCTGCGGATGGAAATGAATCGCCGCCAGCAGGCCGAGACCGACAGCGCCGGATTCGCCGGAAATAATGCGCGGATCCTGGCCCGTCGGGTTTCCCAGCACTCGCATGCCGAGGGCGGCGACGGCGTCCTGGCAGGAGACAAACTGCGTGGCGCAGTTGCGCAGCACTTCCCAGCCCAGCGGGTTGGGCTCACCGCAGGCAAGGCCGGCCATAATGGTCGCCATATCGCCGCTGACGTTGACCATCTGGCCCTTCAGCGCAGAGCGGTAGAGACAGTCGGCCAGCTCCGGCTCGACGATAATGGAATGGAGATGCTTTGCGCCGTAGACGTCGGCAAGATAGCCCAGCACGCCGCCGGCCATCGCGCCCACGCCGCCCTGCAGGAGCACGTGCGTAGGGCGGGCGATACCCATTGAGGAGAGCTGTTCTACCGCTTCATCGGCGAGGGTGGCGTAGCCCTGCATAATCCAGGTCGGAATTTTTGTGTAGCCTTCCCAGGCAGTGTCCTGCACCACCTCCCAGCCGTTATTCTGCGCGGTCTGCATGGTAAAGCGGACGGTGTCGTCGTAGTTCATGTCGGTGACGATGCATTCCGCGCCGAGGCGCAGAATGGCGTCAACCCGCTCCTGCGCGGAGCCTTTCGGCATATAGATGACCGCGTTCTGGCCTAACTGGCGGGCCGCCCACGCCACGCCGCGGCCGTGGTTGCCGTCGGTGGTGGTGGCGAAAGTCATCTTCTCTTTGATGCTGGATTTAAGCGTTTCGAAGGAGAGGTCGTTGATATCTAAATCGTATTTTTCACATAGCAGCCGGGCGATGGCGTAAGAGCCGCCGAGCATTTTGAAGGCGTTGAGGCCAAAGCGCCGGGATTCGTCTTTGACGAGGATTTTTTGCACGCCAAACAGGGCGGAAAGTTCGTTCAGCGCCACCAGCGGCGTGGGCTTATAGCCGGTAATCTTTTGATGAAAGCGGCGAGCCTGCTGCGCCTGCTGGCGTGAAAACAGCGGTGAAGTCTCCGCGTTAAAAAAACGGTTTTCGGCAATATCCATTTTCAATGAGAAAGCAGACATACTCGATCCTTATCCTTTGAAGTTCGACAGTCGTGGGGCTGGCCCGTGGGCCAGCCGGGGGATTATTTGATGCGTTTCTGCGCGTCCTTGAGCAGCTGCTCCAGCACCTTGCCCGGGTTCGCGTATTTGCGGCAGACGATCATCGCGGCGATGATGTACGGCTTCCAGCTTGCCTCTTTGTAGGTCGGGATCCGGTACTTCTCGAAGACCCCTTCGGTGACTTCGCCCGCCTCGCAGGAGACGCCGGTGATATCCGCCGGCAGGCAGTGCATGTACAGCGCTTCGCCGTCGCGGGTATGCTTCATCATCTCTTCCGTACAGTGCCAGTCTTTATGCCCGGCGTTCTGTTCCAGGCAGGCTTTCTCCAGCGCCTTCAGCCCTTCGTGGTCGTTAGCGCGCAGCAGTTCGGTGCGTTTTTCCATCACTTTGTACGGCGCCCAGGATTTCGGATAGACGATATCGGCGTCTTTAAAGGCTTCCTCCATGCTGTTGACCTGGCGGAAGCTGCCGCCGGAGGCCTGTGCGTTGTTTTTCGCCACTTCGATAACGTCCGGGATCAGGTCATAGCCTTCCGGGTGGGCGAGGGTGACCTCCATACCGAAGCGGGTCATCAGGCCGATAATGCCCTGCGGTACCGAAAGCGGTTTCCCGTAACTCGGCGAATAGGCCCAGGTCATGGCGATCTTCTTGCCTTTCAGGTTCTCCAGCGAGCCGAAGTGCTCGCGCAGCCAGGCGAGGTCCGCCATGGACTGCGTTGGGTGGTCGATATCGCACTGTAAATTGATCAGCGCCGGACGCTGCGGCAGCACGCCCTGCTTGTGGCCGTCATCCAGCGCCTCGCCGACTTCGCGCATATAGGCGTTGCCCGCGCCAAGGAACATGTCATCACGGATGCCGATGGCGTCGGCGCAGAAGGAGATCATGTTGGCGGTTTCACGCACCGTTTCGCCGTGGGCAATCTGCGATTTTCCCTCATCCAGATCCTGCTGGGCCAGACCTAACAGGTTGAGCGCGGAAGCATAGGAGAAGCGGGTGCGGGTTGAGTTATCGCGAAACACGGAAATGCCCAGGCCGCTGTTAAACACTTTGGTGGCGATATTTTCAGCGCGCAGCGTTTTCAGCGCGGCGGCGACATCCAGCACCTGTTTCAGCTCATCCGGCGTTTGTTCCCAGGTCAGCAGAAAGTCTTTCTCACTGAGATGCGAGTTAAGTTGATTGATATCCTTAATCAGTTCGTTAACAGTTTTCATGTTTCAATCCTGGTCGTAAATGACGGCTTAATGATTGCTGTGCGGTCGGATATGCAGAGTTGCCGAATTAGCGACTGCCAGCGCTGTATTATCACTAACAATAAGCGTGCCAAATTCTCGAGGAGAGGCGGCGGACAGGATTGAACGGTTAGGATTATGCTAAGTCTGTCACGAATTCAGGATAGTATTTGGCGACGGGGAGAGGGGACGTTTTTACTCCCGCCATAAATTTCAGCGTAATGGGCAATTGCTGGCGTCAGGAATAATAGGATTATCATCTGCGCATCGCACCAATATGATAAAAGTCGCCATAAATTTATCATAATGATAAGAAACTGTGATTCCTATTGCATATTTAAGATAAGGTGCCGAGATTAGCCCTATCTATATCAATGCTCCCTGGCAAAGGGAGTGATATCATCTGCAGAACATAAATAAAGCCACCGCGCTCGACGCTCTTCAGGTGCGCAATAATGAGAAGGCCGATATACATGATACCGTCCAAAACACCCTCCATTTTAATGCAAATTCAGCCTACAATTCAGAAGTTTGCACGGATGCTTTCCAGCGTCCTCCAGCTGGAAGTCGAAATTGTCGATAACGAATTATACCGGGTAGCCGGAACCGGGGCTTATAGTAAGCAGATTGGCTATAAATTAAATTCAAACTCGCGGCTTCTTCGCTACATTATTGAAACACAGACCGAAAAAGTCGTCACTCATTCCCGCTTCGACCCCCTTTGCAAAGGCTGTAACAATAAAGATAAATGTGAAGAGAAAGCCTTTCTTGGCACCCCGGTGATGTATCACGACCGCTGCGTCGGCGTTATTAGCCTTGTCGCGCTGACGCGCGAGCAGCAGGAGCGTATTAATGCGAATATCCAGGAGTTTTCTGATTATGTTCGCCATGTATCAACCATATTCGTTTCCCGATTTTTACAGGAACGAGCGGTCGGCGACAATATCCATAAAATATTTTTAACCATGATTGAAAATATGGATCAGGGCGTGCTGGTGGTGGGTAACGATCAAATAGTCAAATTTGCCAATCAGGCCGCGCTGAAAATAATGAGCGTGACGCAGGGACAGGTTATTGGTAAGGCAATCCAGTTTCAGCCGTTGACCTTCGAAGATAATTTCAAGCACGGACATATGCAGCACATTATCTCCTTTGACGATCGCAAGGAGCTCATTATCGGCCAACTGCACGCGGTGCAGGATCAATGGCTATTTTTAATGGCGTTCCATCAGTCGCACTCGACCGCCGATTTTAGCAGCGGGCAGGAAGGGCCGCAGATTGAGGCGATGGTCGGAGAGTGTCGGCCCATGCGGCAGCTTAAAAAGCTGATCAGCCGCGTGGCGCCGAGCCCTTCCAGCGTGATGATTGCCGGCGAGAGCGGCACCGGCAAGGAGGTTGTGGCCCGCGCAATCCACAAGCTCAGCGACCGCCACGCAAAGCCCTTTATCGCGATTAACTGCGCCGCGATACCCGAGCAGCTGTTAGAAAGCGAACTGTTTGGCTACGTGAAGGGGGCGTTTACTGGCGCATCGGCAAACGGTAAGACTGGCCTGATTCAGGCGGCGAATAGCGGGACGCTGTTTCTTGACGAGATTGGTGATATGCCGCTTACGCTACAGGCCAAGCTGCTGCGGGCCATCGAATCGCGGGAGATTCAGCCGGTGGGTGCCAGCCACCCGGTTCAGGTCGATATTCGTATTATTTCCGCGACCAATCAAAATCTTGAACTGTACATCGCGGAAGGAAAGTTTCGCGAGGACCTCTATTACCGTCTGAACGTGATCCCGCTGCGCCTGCCGCCGCTGCGCGAACGGCAGGAGGATATCGAGCTGCTGATTCACTATTTCCTGCATCTGCATACCGGCCGGCTCAACCTCGTTTACCCCGGCGTGGCGCAGGATGTGATCGATTTCCTTAAACGCTACCGCTGGCCGGGCAATATTCGCGAACTCAGCAACCTGATGGAGTACCTGGTCAACGTGGTGCCGTCGGGAGAAATCATCGATATGTCGTTGCTGCCGCCCAATCTGCTGAGCAGCAGCGAGCTGGCGAGTCAGCCGCCGTCTTCTGCTTCCGCGGCAGCGACCCTCGCCCAGGAGGAGAACGTGACGGCGCTGGAAGAGATGGAGCGGCAGATGATCCGCGATGCGCTCTCGCGCTACAGTAATAAAAAACAGGCGGCGGACGAGCTGGGGATTGGTATCGCCACGCTGTATCGCAAAATAAAGAAATATTCGCTGGCGGCGGGCCAGAACTGACGGCAATGGCGGACAATAAAAAAATCCACGCGAGCGCGTGGATTTTATGGATGATGTTACTGCGAAGAAAAGCTTAGACGTTGAACAGGAAGTTCATCACATCGCCATCTTTCACGATGTAGTCTTTACCTTCGGCGCGCATTTTCCCGGCTTCTTTGGCGCCCTGTTCGCCTTTATAGGTAATAAAGTCTTCATAGGCGATGGTCTGCGCGCGGATAAAGCCTTTTTCAAAGTCGGTGTGGATTTTACCCGCGGCCTGCGGGGCAGTGGCGCCGACCGGGATGGTCCATGCGCGGACTTCCTTCACCCCTGCGGTGAAGTAGGTCTGCAGGTTCAGCAGCTCGTAACCGGCGCGGATAACGCGGTTCAGGCCCGGTTCTTCCAGACCCAGCTCGGCCATAAACTCATCGCGGTCGGCATCGTCCAGCTCGGCGATATCGGACTCAACGGCGGCGCAAACGGCGACGACCACCGAACCTTCGGCGGCGGCGATTTCGCGGACTTTATCGAGATAGGGGTTGTTCTCAAAGCCGTCTTCGTTGACGTTGGCGATATACATGGTCGGCTTCAGGGTCAGGAAGCTCAGGTATTTAATCGCCGCTTTGTCTTCTTCGGTCAGGTTTTTCAGCGCACGCAGCATACCGGCGTTTTCCAGCTGCGGCAGGCATTTTTCCAGCGCCGCCAGCTCGGCTTTCGCGTCTTTATCGCCGCCTTTGGCTTTCTTCTGCACGCGGTGGATAGCGCGCTCGCAGGTATCCAGGTCGGAGAGCGCCAGCTCGGTGTTGATAACCTCGATATCGTCAGCCGGATCCACTTTATTGTTAACGTGGATGATGTTGTCGTTTTCGAAACAGCGCACGACGTGGCCGATAGCTTCGGTTTCGCGGATGTTGGTCAGAAACTGGTTGCCCAGACCTTCACCTTTCGACGCGCCTTTTACCAGGCCCGCGATATCGACGAATTCCATCGTGGTCGGCAGAATACGCTGCGGTTTGACGATTTCAGCCAGTTTGTCCAGACGCGGATCGGGCATCGGCACGACACCGGTGTTCGGCTCAATGGTACAGAAGGGGAAGTTGGCCGCTTCAATACCCGCTTTGGTGAGCGCATTGAACAGGGTGGATTTGCCGACGTTGGGCAAACCGACGATACCGCATTTGAATCCCATGATTTAAATCACCTTAATCTTTGGATAATCAACCTGTTATAGTGAACAGATTGCAGAAAAGTAAATAGCTTCGCCTATTATACACGGTGCGTGACAAAAATTCCGCACGCCGACCGGTTATTGCGCTTTAAAAGCGTGTAAACGGTTGGTCGCTTTGGTCAGGCCATCCTTCAGCCACACCTCGGTGCAGCGTGCCGCTTCGTCAACGGCCTCATCAATCAACTTCTGTTCGCTGGCGGGCGGTTTGCCCAACACAAAACCGACAACTTTATTTTTATCGCCCGGATGGCCGATTCCCACGCGTAAGCGGTGAAAGTTCGGGTTATTGCCCAGCTTGCTGATGATGTCTTTCAGGCCATTATGGCCGCCATGACCGCCGCCCAGCTTGAACTTAGCCACGCCTGGCGGTAAATCGAGCTCATCGTGGGCGACGAGGATTTCGTCCGGGTTAATGCGAAAGAAGGTCGCCATCGCGCCGACGGCTTTGCCGCTCAGGTTCATAAAGGTGGTCGGCACCAGCAGGCGGACATCTTCGCCGGCAAGGTTAATCCGCGAGGTGTAGCCGAAGAATTTACTCTCTTCGCGCAGCGGCGCGCGGTGGCGTTCCGCCAGTAAATCCACGTACCAGGCGCCGGCGTTATGTCGGGTCGCTGCGTATTCAGCGCCGGGGTTCGCCAGGCCGACAATCAATTTTATGCTCACTTTTTTATCCTGCTTGGGTCGTTCTCTGGCGCGTAGTGTACTGTCTGCGCGCGCGGTTGACAAAGTTCTGCCAGCGAAGCGCGGCTGATAGAGGTAATAACGGGTTTAAATAATTAGAATTTGATGTTGTTCAGTGGGTTATTTGTAAACTTTTGTGGGCAAGATGTTCGCTTCTGTGATCCTTCACGCAATCGGTATATTGCTCATTGTCTATACTACACCTATAAGATTTGGGGATATTCCCATGCAACCCAAGGTTCCGGAGGTGACATATGAAACGCAGAAACGCTTCGTTACTCGGTAATGTGCTGATGGGGTTGGGGTTGGTCGTCATGGTTGTCGGCGTTGGTTACTCTATTTTAAACCAGCTTCCGCAGCTTGACCTGCCGCAGTTTTTCGCACACGGCGCGATCCTGAGTATCTTTGTCGGCGCGGTACTGTGGCTGGCTGGCGCTCGCGTCGGCGGTCATGAACAGGTTAGCGACAGATACTGGTGGGTTCGCCACTACGACAAACGCTGCCGCCGCGATCAGCATCGCCACAGTTGAGTGAATTCCATACCACCAGCCGTTGTGAACGGCTGGTGCGTTTTAACGCCGTCCGTTCAGGCTGCCCGCTTGTTGTTGTCTCAAATCCTCCTTATCTCTCTTCATCTTTCATCGGCACAGTCTGCCTAATACAATTCCGGTACTGAGCGCTTGACCCTGACGTAACGTCAGGCTGCAGAGTGGCGCCACTGGCCGATGAAAGGAGCAATCATGTTAATTCAGGTGGGAGAACTGGCGAAACGCGCCGGAATAACCGTCCGTACGCTACATCACTATGAACAAACGGGATTGCTAACGCCTTCGGCCAGAAGCGCGGCGGGTTACCGGTTATATAATCTGGCGGCCGTTAAGCGGCTGCATATGATCAAAGCGCTGGCGCAGGCCGGGCTGGAACTCGCCACTATCAAGGACTATCTCGACCGGGACACTTTCTCGCTGTCCGATCTGCTGGTTAAGCAGATAACCACCCTCGACCGGCAGCTACAAACCCTCTCAACGCTGCGCCAGCGCCTGGCGCTGCTGCGCGAAGAGCTGGACAGCGGAGGCGAACCCGACCTGGAGTCCTGGCTACAAACGCTGGAGTTAATGAAAATGTACGATCGCTGGTTTAGTCAACAGGAGTTACAGGTGCTGCCGTTCGCGGAGCAGGATGAGCAGCGCAATCAGATCTGGCTGGAGCTGGTTAGCGAAGCGCAGCAGCTCATGCGCCAATGCTGTCCGGCAGACGCGCCGCAGTCAATGGCGCTGGCAACCCGCTGGATGGAGCAGCTGGAGCAGGATACCGCCGGAAGGCCTGAGTTTCTGACCCGGCTGAATGACATGCACGCCGCCGAGCCGCAGATGCGCGAGCAAACCGGGGTGACCCCGGAGACGATTGATTTTATTACCCGCGCCTTTGCGGAAAGCAAGCTGGCCATCTGGGCGCGCTATCTGAATGCCGAAGAGCTGGCGTTTACGCGGCAGCACTATTTCGATCGCCTGATGGAGTGGCCGGCGCTGGTGGCCGACCTGCATCGGGCCTGTCGTGAAAAGCGGGACCCGGCATCGGCGGAGGGGCAGCAGCTGGCGCAGCGCTGGCTGGCGCTGTTCCAGTCTTATGCGGGAACGGATCCCCACACGCAGCAGAAGTTTCGTTATGCCATGGCGCGGGAGCCGCATTTGATGAAGGGAACCTGGATGACGGCGGAGGTGCTTGGCTGGCTTCAACAGGCGATTGGCGTGATGATGCGGCAGGCGTCAGGGCCTGCCGCCGGGTAATTAAATATCCGCCAGCGCGGCGTTGCGGTCCGGGTAGAAGCTCAGGCGGCCCGGAATCGGTTTAACGCCTGCCCGCGCCAGGGTGCGCAGCGGCTGAAATTCCAGGTTCGACACGCGCAGCTCACAGCCTTCCGGCAGCTTCTTCACGAAACGCTGGAAGGCATCCAGTCCGCCGGCATCCAGCACCGGCACCGCATCCCATTTCAGCACCACGATACGCTTGCCTGCGACCCGCGTTTCCAGATCGGTAAATAATCCTTCCGCGGCGGCGAAAAACAGCGGACCTATGACGCGCAGCACCAGCACATCATCCGGAACCTCAACGTTGACCGGCGCCAGGCGGGTCATCCGCGCGATCCGGCGCATAAACAACAGGGAGGCCAGCACGATGCCGACGCTAATCGCGATGACCATATCAAACAGTACGGTCAGCGACATGCACATCAGCATAACGATAATGTCGTCTTTTGGCGCATAGCGCAGCAGGTTAACGACCTTGTGCGCTTCGCTCATATTCCATGCCACCATCAGCAGCAGCGCCGCCATGGCGGAAAGCGGCAACCAGGAGAGCAGAGGGGCAAGCACCAGCAGCGCCATGATCACCAGCAGCGCGTGGATCACGGCGGAAACCGGCGAGGTCGCCCCGGCGCGGACGTTGGCCGCCGAGCGGGCGATGGCGGCGGTGGCGGTAATGCCGCCGAAGAACGGCGCCACAATATTGCCGAGCCCCTGGCCAATCAACTCGCTGTTGGCCTTGTGTTTGGTGCCGGTCATGCCGTCCAGCACCACGGCGCACAGCAGGGACTCAATCGCCCCGAGCATGGCCATGGAAAACGCCGCCGGCAGCAGCGCCTGCAGCGAGGACCAGCTGAGGGTGAAGTCTGAACCCGGCATATCCCACGGCAGCACCAGCTGCGGCAGCAGCTGCGGAATACCGTTGCCCTGGCTGCCGTCGGCGAGAATATAGTGGAACTGAGAGCCAATGGTGGCGACGTGCCCGCCAAGCAGGTTGACCACGCCCATCACCGCGCAGCCCGCCAGCAGGGCCGGCAGGTGGCCCGGCAGACGAATCCCCAGACGCGGCCAGATAATCAGCGTGCCCAGCGTGACAACGCCGATGGCGGCATCGCCGGGATTAATGGTCGGCAGCGCCATCGCCAGCGCGCCGACTTTCTGCAGATAATGTTCAGGCACGTGCGCCATCTGCAGACCGAGAAAATCTTTAATTTGCATGGTACCGATGGTGATACCGATCCCGGAGGTGAAGCCGAGGGTGACCGATAGCGGAATATACTCAATCAGGCGGCCAAAGCGCGCCAGGCCGAAAAGAATCAGGAAGATCCCCGACATCAAGGTTGCGACCAGCAGTCCGGCAAGCCCGAACTGCTGCGAGACCGGGTAGAGGATCACCACGAAAGCGGCGGTAGGCCCGGAAACGCTAAAGCGCGAGCCGCCGGTTAACGCAATGACGATCCCCGCCACCGCGGAGGTATAGAGACCGTACTGCGGCGCCACCCCGCTGCCAATAGCCAGCGCCATCGCCAGCGGGATAGCGATAATCCCGACGGTAATCCCGGCAATCACATCACGAGTAAACCGCGAAGCGGTATATTTTTCTTTCCAACAAGCGTCGATGAGGGCGCGGAAAGGCATCACATGTGAGGAAAATAATCTGTTCACAATAATGTTTCATCCATGAGCGCATCATCTGTCAACTAAATGGCAGGTGAAGGAGGCATCGGTCATTTCCACGTCATCCTTCGGGATGCCTCTGTGTTGGCTGCGTTCATTTACCCCGATCCCGTACTGCCTGTACGCTGCCGGAGATTCATTCACTTGCCGCCTTGACGCATGCCGAATGATTTTGTGGAAGAATAAAAGGTTCAGAGACAAAAAAACCCGCCGCAGCGGGTTTTTGTGCCGGGCTCGATTAATGTTCGAACATAGCAGAGATAGATTCTTCGTTGCTGATACGACGAATCGCTTCGGCCAGCATACCAGACAGCGTCAGGGTACGGACTTTTTCCAGCGCTTTGATTTCCGGCGTCAGCGGAATGGTATCGCAGACGACGAATTCGTCAATCACTGAGTTCTTGATGTTCTGGATAGCATTGCCGGAGAAGATCGGGTGCGTTGCGTAAGCGAAGACGCGTTTAGCGCCGCGCTCTTTCAGCGCTTCAGCCGCTTTACACAGGGTGCCGCCGGTATCGATCATATCGTCAACCATCACGCAGTCGCGGCCAGCGACGTCGCCGATGATGTGCATCACCTGGGAAACGTTAGCGCGCGGACGGCGTTTGTCGATGATAGCCATATCGGTATCGTTCAGCAGCTTGGCGATAGCGCGAGCGCGAACCACGCCGCCGATGTCCGGAGAAACCACGATAGGGTTGTCCAGGTTCAGCTGCAGCATGTCTTCCAGCAGGATCGGGCTGCCGAATACGTTATCAACCGGAACGTCAAAGAAGCCCTGAATTTGTTCTGCGTGCAGGTCAACGGTCAGAACGCGGTCGACGCCGACGCTGGACAGGAAGTCAGCAACCACTTTCGCGGTGATAGGCACACGAGCAGAACGAACACGACGGTCCTGGCGAGCATAACCGAAGTAAGGGATAACAGCGGTGATACGACCTGCCGAAGCACGACGCAGAGCATCAACCATAACAACCAGTTCCATCAGGTTGTCGTTGGTGGGAGCACAAGTGGACTGGATGATGAAAATATCACCACCGCGTACGTTTTCATTGATTTGTACGCTGACTTCACCGTCGCTAAAACGACCTACGGCGGCGTCGCCAAGAGAAGTGTACAGGCGGTTGGCAATACGTTGTGCTAGTTCCGGGGTGGCGTTACCAGCAAAAAGCTTCATATCAGGCACGAGAAGAACCTCAGGCATGCGTCCAGTGGTGGATGAAATGGGCCAAAAAACTGTGCGGGTGGGCACGATTTCATCCAGGCGGTGTATTAAAGAGCCCGATGCAACGTCTGGAACAGGGTGACGTTGTCACCGTAACTCAGTTTCCCCGGCGTTTTCGCCAAATTTGCAATAATTTAGCAGAACTTAGCGCAGCGCCTGCTTGAGCGGAGAGATGTTAACACCTCGCGCCACGAAGCCATGCAGCCATGCCGGGGCTTTTTCAAGCACCTGACGAGCGGCGGATTCTGTGTCAAATTCAGCAAATACACATGCACCGGTGCCAGTCAGGCGCGACGGCGCATATTCTAACAGCCAGGAAAGCGCCGCATCAACCTCACGAAAACGTTTTCTTGCGATAACCTCGCAATCATTGCCGAATTTACATTTTAATAACGTATTAATTGACCTGGCCGGGGTATCGCGCGGCAGTTGCGGATCGCGAAAAATGATCGGCGTTGGAATGCTGACCCCCGGATGCGCCACCAGATACCATT
Organism: Klebsiella sp. M5al; assembly: GCF_002090195.1. Lineage (NCBI taxonomy): Bacteria > Pseudomonadati > Pseudomonadota > Gammaproteobacteria > Enterobacterales > Enterobacteriaceae > Klebsiella > Klebsiella sp. M5al. The sequence goes on along the minus strand of NZ_CP020657.1, from coordinate 3,619,285 downwards.
TTTCCTCCGGTTCGACCGGGGTCAGAATTTCCCCGATGCCTTCGGCAAAGGCCGCATGGCCGCGAACGAACACCGGCACGTCGGCGCCCAGCTGCAGACCCAAAGCCGCCAGCTCATCTTCCGAGAGATTACAGCCCCATAAATGGTTCAGCGCCACCAGAACGGTCGCGGCGTTGGACGAGCCGCCGCCGAGGCCGCCGCCCATCGGCAGCACTTTGTTGATGCTGATATCGGCGCCGCTGCCCGCAGGAAGCGTCCCGGCCTGCGCTGCGGCCTGCATTAATAGCCTGGCCGCGCGGATGATCAGGTTCTCTTCATCCGGCACGCCGTCAACCGGCGTCAGCAGACGCAGCTGGCCGTCGTCGCGCGGCTCAATCGTCAGCGTGTCGCCATAATCCAGAAACTGAAACAGCGTTTGCAGCGTGTGGTAACCGTCGGCGCGCCGCCCGGTAATGTACAAAAACAGGTTCAGCTTTGCGGGAGAGGGCCAGCGGGTCATCATTTCACAATCCAGTTATCCATTTTCAGCTTGATGCGCTGGCTGCCGTCGTTAAGCTCCATATTGGCCGGCAGCGACGGTTTGGTGTCGGAGGTGTAGCCGCCCCAGGTGACATGCCAGGTCTTGCCGTTTTGCGTGTAGTTCAGTTCGCGCAGGCGGTACTGGTCATCAAGCGAGTAGTCGGTGGCGTCGCCAGGCAGGCCAATAATCCACTGGCGCAGGCTATTGAGCGGAATCGGCATACCGGTCAGACGGCCAATCATCTCTTCGGCATCGGTCGCCGTGTAGGTCTGTCCTTTATTGTCAATCAGCTGCACGTTGCCCGGCTGGGCGGTTAACGACAGCTCGGTGCTGCCGAGCGGGTTAGTCAGCAGCAGGCGATAGCGGTCCTGGCCGGTTTGCTGCCAGAAGAAGCGGGCATACACCTTTTGCTCATCCGAGAGATAAGCGAAAGCGCCGCGCGTCTGGAACTGATTAAGATTGCGGACATCTTGCTGGTGCTGACGCCACTGCGGTGAATCCGGGCTTTTACCCGGCCCTTTCGGAGCATTAATCGCACAGGCGGTCAGAACGAGGCTTGCCAGCGGCAACAGGCGGAACAGTCGATTCATAATGATGACAAATCCTTGATGTCTACAGTGAAATGCGGCAAATGAGAGTAACAGCTGGCCGATTTGTGTAGCGGGTTACAATAATAACCATTAATGCTAGCGTTGCCGGGCGGTAGCGTCTACGTTCAAGTTGTCTGAAATCAAAAAATTACCGTTAATGGCTATTACAGATTAGCTATTACTCCAAAAGGGGAGCCTCTCTTTTATTGATTACGCGCATCCTGTATGATGCCTGCAGACTAACCTTAGCAACGCTGGTACTACTCCCTCACAATGACGCTTTTAGCTCTTGGCATTAACCACAAAACAGCTCCTGTAGCGCTGCGAGAACGCGTAACGTTTTCGCCGGATACGCTCGACCAGGCGCTGGAGAGCTTGCTGGCCCAGCCAATGGTGCAGGGCGGGGTGGTGCTGTCGACCTGTAACCGCACGGAACTCTACCTCAGCGTCGAAGAGCAGGATAACCTTCAGGAAGTTCTTATCCGCTGGCTGTGCGATTACCACGGCTTAAATGAAGACGACCTGCGCAAAAGCCTCTACTGGCATCAGGACAACGATGCGGTCAGCCATCTGATGCGCGTCGCCAGCGGTCTTGATTCGCTGGTGCTGGGCGAGCCGCAGATCCTCGGGCAGGTGAAAAAAGCCTTTGCTGATTCCAGTCGCGGACATCTGAACGTCAGCGAGCTGGAGCGCATGTTCCAGAAGTCGTTCTCGGTGGCCAAACGCGTGCGTACCGAAACCGATATCGGCGCCAGCGCGGTCTCCGTGGCGTTTGCCGCCTGTACTCTGGCGCGACAAATCTTTGAATCGCTCTCCAGCGTTACCGTGCTGCTGGTCGGCGCCGGTGAAACCATTGAGCTGGTGGCCCGCCATCTGCGCGAGCATAAGGTGCGCAAAATGGTGATTGCCAACCGCACCCGCGAGCGCGCTCAGGCGTTGGCCGATGAAGTCGGCGCGGAGGTGATCGCCCTGAGCGACATCGATGAGCGGCTTAAAGAAGCGGATATCATTATTAGTTCTACCGCCAGCCCGCTGCCGATTATTGGTAAAGGGATGGTGGAGCGCGCGCTGAAGGCGCGCCGCAACCAGCCGATGCTGCTGGTCGATATCGCCGTTCCGCGCGATGTCGAACCGGAGGTTGGCAAACTGGCGAACGCCTATCTCTACAGCGTGGACGATCTGCAAAACATCATTCAGCACAACCTGGCGCAGCGTAAAGCCGCGGCGGTGCAGGCGGAAACCATTGTTGAGCAGGAAGCCAGCGAATTTATGGCCTGGCTGCGCGCCCAGAGCGCCAGCGAGACTATCCGCGAATATCGCTCCCAGGCCGATCAGGTCCGCGAGGAGCTGACGGCTAAAGCGCTGGCGGCGCTCAATCAGGGCGGCGATGCGCAGGAAATCATGCAGGATCTGGCGCGCAAGCTGACTAACCGCCTGATCCACTCGCCAACCAAATCTCTTCAGCAGGCCGCCCGTGACGGGGATGATGAACGCCTGCATATTCTGCGCAACAGCCTCGGGCTGGAATAGCGCACCTTTCTCTCTTTTTTTAGGACAGGGTGAATTCACGCCTATGAAGCCTTCTATTGTTGCCAAACTGGAAGCCCTTTACGAACGCCATGAGGAAGTTCAGGCGCTACTCGGCGATGCCGCGACCATCGCCGATCAGGATAAGTTTCGCGCGTTATCCCGCGAATACGCGCAGCTGAGCGACGTCGCCCGCTGCTACACCGACTGGCGCCAGCTGCAGGATGATATCGAAGCCGCGCAGATGATGCTCGATGACCCGGAAATGCGCGAAATGGCGCAGGAAGAGCTGCGCGAAGCGAAAGAGAAGGGCGAACAGATGGAGCAGCAGCTGCAGGTTCTGCTGTTGCCCAAAGACCCGGATGACGAGCGTAACGCGTTTGTTGAAGTTCGCGCCGGCACCGGCGGCGATGAAGCGGCGCTGTTCGCGGGCGATCTGTTCCGTATGTACAGCCGTTACGCGGAATCACGCCGCTGGCGCGTGGAAATCATGAGCGCCAACGAAGGCGAACACGGCGGCTTTAAAGAAGTGATCGCCAAAATCAGCGGCGACGGCGTCTATGGGCGACTGAAGTTCGAATCCGGCGGCCATCGCGTGCAGCGCGTACCGGCCACCGAATCCCAGGGGCGTATCCATACCTCCGCCTGCACCGTGGCGGTGATGCCGGAGCTGCCGGAAGCCGAAATGCCGGATATCAGTCCGAGCGATCTGCGCATCGATACCTTCCGCTCCTCCGGTGCGGGCGGTCAGCACGTCAACACCACCGATTCGGCGATCCGTATTACCCACTTGCCGACCGGTATCGTCGTCGAGTGTCAGGACGAACGCTCCCAGCACAAAAACAAAGCGAAAGCGTTGTCGGTGCTTGGCGCGCGCATCCGCGCCGCGGAAGTGTCCCGGCGCCAGCAGGCGGAAGCCTCCGAGCGCCGTAATCTGCTGGGTAGCGGCGATCGCAGCGATCGCAACCGCACCTATAACTATCCGCAGGGCCGCGTGACCGATCATCGCATCAACCTGACGCTTTATCGTCTGGACGAAGCGATGGAAGGCAAACTGGATATGCTGATTGAGCCGATCGTTCAGGAATATCAGGCCGATCAGCTGGCCGCCCTTTCCGAGCAGGAATGATGACTTTTCAGCAGTGGCTGACCCAGGCTATCGCCCGCCTGAGCCAAAGTGAAAGCCCGCGCCGGGATGCCGAAATCCTGCTGGGCCACGTGACCGGCAGAGCGCGGACCTATATCCTCGCCTTTGGCGAAACGGCGCTGACCGCGGCGCAGGCCGCCGAGCTGGAAACGCTGCTGAGCCGTCGCGCCCGGGGCGAACCGGTGGCTCACCTGGTGGGCCAGCGCGAATTCTGGTCGCTGCCGCTGTTCGTCTCTCCCGCGACGCTGATCCCGCGTCCGGATACCGAGTGCCTGGTTGAACAGGCGCTGGCGCGCTTATCCGATGAGCCGTGTCGCATTCTCGATCTCGGCACCGGCACCGGCGCGATCGCCCTGGCGCTGGCCAGCGAACGCCCGGACTGCCGCGTCACCGCCGTCGATGTGATGCCCGATGCGGTCGCGCTGGCCGCGCGTAACGTTGAGCATCTCGCGATCCCTAACGTCAGCGTACTGCAAAGCGACTGGTTTAGCGCGCTCGCCGGACAGCAGTTCGACATCATCGTCAGCAATCCGCCCTATATCGACGAAACCGACCCGCATCTGGCGCAGGGCGATGTCCGCTTTGAGCCGAAAACGGCGCTGGTCGCCGCCGATGGCGGTCTGGCCGATCTGGCGCATATCATCCGCGAAGGCCGCCGCTATCTGGCTGCCGGCGGCGTGATGTTGCTGGAACACGGCTGGACGCAGGGCCAGGCGGTGCGGGAACTCTTTCGCGAGGCGGGTTATGGCAATATTGCCACCTGCCACGATTATGGAGACAACGAGCGCCTGACGCTCGGGCATTATCAGGGAGAGGTATGAATCTGTTTAACGCGGTACTGTATTTGCATATCGCCTGCGTGGTGGTCTCGGTCAGCCTGTTCGTGCTGCGCTACTGGTGGCGCTGGAGCGGGAACCGCCTGCTCGACCAGCGCTGGGTCCGCATTGCGCCGCACTGTAGCGATACGCTGCTGTTTCTCAGCGGCGCTGGATTAATGGCAATAACGCACTATCTGCCGTTTACCGAAGAGGGTACATGGCTGACTGAGAAGCTGTTTGGCGTTATCATTTATATCGCATTGGGATTTATCGCGCTGGGCCGTCGTCGCTCGCGCAGTCAGCAGAGCCGGTTTGTCGCCTTTCTGCTGGCCCTGGTGGTGTTGTTTATCATTATTCAACTCGCCATCACAAGAATACCGTTATTGGGGTAAGGCATGAGGTCGTTAGCTGATTTCGAATTTAATAAAGCGCCGTTATGTGACGGCATGGTCCTCATTTCTGAATTAATCCGCGACGATTTTCCGACGCACTATGTGCAGGATGAGCTGGAGCGGCTGCTGGCCCTGGCGCAGGAGGAGATTGCCTCTTCCTGGGACCAGGAGCGCCAGATAGAGCGTCTGCTGGAGCTGTTCTATCACGACTGGGGCTTCAGCGATTCGCGCGGCGTTTACCGTCTGTCCGATGTGCTCTGGCTTGATAAGGTTCTCAACAACCGCCAGGGCAGCGCGGTGTCGTTAGGCGCAATCCTGCTGTGGATCGCACAGCGTCTGGCGCTGCCGGTGGTACCGGTTATTTTCCCGACCCAGATGCTGCTGCGCGCCGATCCGCAAGAGAGCGAAGAGATGTGGCTCATTAATCCGTTTAACGGCGAAACGCTGAACGAGCATACGCTGGAAGTGTGGCTGAAGGGCAATATTAGCCCGGTCGCCGAGCTGTTTAACGAAGATCTCGACGAAGCCGACAACGCGGAAGTGATCCGCAAGCTGCTCGACACGCTCAAATCGGCGCTGATGGAAGAGCGGCAGATGGAGCTGGCGTTACGCACCAGCGAGGCGCTGCTGCAGTTCAACCCGGAAGATCCGTACGAAATTCGCGATCGCGGGCTGATATACGCCCAGCTCGATTGCGATCACGTGGCGCTGCAGGACCTCAGTTACTTCGTTGAACAGTGCCCGGAGGATCCCATTAGCGAGATGATCCGCGCGCAGATCAACACCATTTCGCATAAACAAATTACATTGCATTAGTCTGAAACCATTCCGGTTACACCCTGATAAGGCGAACTTATGAAACAAAAAGTGGTTAGCATTGGTGATATCAAAGTAGCAAACGACCTGCCATTCGTGCTGTTTGGTGGCATGAACGTGCTGGAATCCCGCGATCTGGCGATGCGTATCTGCGAACACTACGTGACCGTCACGCAGAAGCTGGGCATTCCTTATGTGTTTAAAGCCTCTTTTGATAAAGCTAACCGTTCTTCCATCCACTCCTATCGCGGGCCGGGGCTGGAAGAAGGGATGAAGATTTTCCAGGAGCTGAAGCAGACGTTCGGCGTGAAAATCATCACCGACGTTCACGAAGCCAGCCAGGCTCAGCCGGTGGCTGACGTGGTTGACGTTATTCAACTGCCAGCGTTCCTCGCCCGCCAAACTGACCTGGTTGAAGCGATGGCGAAAACCGGCGCGGTGATCAACGTGAAAAAACCGCAGTTCGTGAGCCCGGGCCAGATGGGCAATATCGTCGATAAATTCATCGAAGGCGGCAATGACAAAGTCATTCTTTGCGATCGCGGCGCGAACTTCGGCTACGACAACCTGGTGGTCGACATGCTGGGCTTCGGGGTGATGAAAAAAGCCTCCAATAACTCACCGGTTATCTTCGACGTTACCCACGCACTGCAGTGCCGCGACCCGTTTGGCGCCGCGTCCGGCGGACGCCGCGCGCAGGTTGCCGAACTGGCGCGCGCCGGGATGGCGGTAGGCATCGCGGGCCTGTTTATTGAAGCGCACCCGGATCCGGAACATGCGAAATGCGACGGTCCATCCGCGCTGCCGCTGGATAAACTGGAGCCGTTCCTCAAGCAGATGAAAGCCATCGACGATCTGGTTAAAGGCTTCGATGAGCTGGATACCAGCAAGTAATCGCGCCTGAAATGACAAAAGCCTGCCCGTTGCAAAACCGGCAGGCTTTTTTTATCTCCCCGGCAGAGGTAGAGGCCGCCGGGGGAGGCTCAGGCAAAAATGGTCATCAGGTAGGCGGCGAACAGCGCCAGGTGCGCCGCGCCGTTCAGCACGTTGGTGCGTCCGGTAGAGAACGAAATCTGGCACAGCAGCAGGGAGGCAACCATCACCACCATTTCCGGTGCCCCAAGGCCAAAGCGTAGTTCGTTACCGGTGAGGAAGGCGATAAGCGTTACCACCGGCACCGTCAGAGAAATGGTGGCCAGCACGGAGCCGAAGAACAGGTTCATCGCCCGCTGGACCTGATTGTTCAGCACCGCTTTCAGCGCGCCAAGGCCTTCCGGAGAGAGGATCAGCAGCGCGACCAGGAAGCCGGTAAAGGCCACGGGGGCGTTCATGCTGGTCAGCAACGTCTCAAGCGGATTGGCGTTCATTTTGGTTACGGCGATCACCGCAACCAGGTGTACCAGCAGCCAGGCGGTGTGCCACTTGCTGCTATGCGCCGACGGTTTGCCGTGGTGCGGGTCATCGTCGTCGCCGTCATCCTCGTGCTCGTAAACAAACAGGCTCTGGTGCGTTTTCGTTTGAATCAGCAGGAATACGCCGTACATGGCGGCGGAAATCAGCGCAACCAGCAGCGCCTGGCCGGTGGTGAAGTTAGCCCCGGGCAGCGCCATCGGGAAGACCAGGACGATAATCGCCAGCGGAAAAAGGGCGATCAGGTACTGTTTAAGGCCGAACAGATTCATATACTGGGTGGCGAATTTGCGCCCGCCCAGCAGTAAAGAAAAACCCACCAGCCCGCCGGTGACAATCATGATGATTGAATAAAGCGTATCGCGCATTAGGGTCGGCGCGGCATCGCCGGTGGCCATTAATGCGGAAATCAGGCTGACTTCGAGAATAACCACTGAAAGGCTTAAAATTAATGAACCGTAGGGTTCGCCAAGGCGGTGCGCCAGAACATCGGCGTGGCGAACAACGCTGAATGCGCTGCTCAGAATCCCGACCAGCGCCAGGATATTAATGGCAACGACCACTGGCAGTGACTGGCTGCTTCCCCAGAAAAACAGCACCGCCAGCGCCAGAACCGGAAAGGCGAGGGAGGTCTCCTTGTGGCGGGTCTTCACCGCCTCATGTGCATCGGTCATGAATTATCTCCAGGTATGCAGGTGTTATAATTATAGATATTGTAAGTTAATAAAATAACAGACATTGCGGGGACTATTTTGTTTTTTTACTTAAATTTACCACTCTGACTCTGTAAAAGTGGTAGATTGCCATAAACTGCGGTTACTATTTTTTTGTATTTATTATTCAGATAATTACTAAAACATCTTTCTCATTTATCTCTCGCCTTGCCAGCCGGTTGATCCTCTACCAGACTCACTATTCACCCTTAAACCGGAGGTTGCCATGCCCTATAGCAACAAAAGTGAATTGCCCGACAGCGTTCAGCACGTTCTGCCCGCGCATGCTCAGGAGATTTACAAAGAAGCCTTTAACAGCGCCTGGGAACAGTATAAGCATAAAGAAGACCGACGCGACGACGCCAGCCGTGAAGAGACCGCGCACAAAGTCGCCTGGGCGGCGGTGAAAAATGAGTACCAAAAAGGCGATGATGATAAGTGGCATAAGAAGAAGTAATCGCTTTTGCTACGACATGTGCTGCCTGAGCCCTTGCCCGCGGCTCGTTCATTGCTTATTGTCAAATAAAGCTGGATAATAATTCGGCAATACTTCACGGATGGCACCAGATCATCGCCGGGAAGCGGGCAGTGGCGGAGGTAGTAGAAAGTGTTAACGCGTGATTTCTTACTGAATGCGGATTGTAAAACAGCGTTTGGCGCTATTGAGGAATCGCTTCTTTGGTCGGCAGAGCAGCGGGCAGCCTCTTTAGCGGCGACCCTGGCCTGTCGTCCGGACGATGGCTCGGTGTGGATCTTTGGCTACGGTTCGCTGATGTGGAACCCGGCGCTGGAGTATCGTGAATCCTGTACCGGTACCCTACCGGGCTGGCACCGCGCGTTTTGCCTGCGGCTCACCGCCGGGCGAGGTAGCGCAACTCAGCCTGGCCGTATGCTGGCGTTAAAAGAGGGCGGGCGTACCACCGGCGTCGCCTATCGTCTGCCTGATGAAACCCTGGAAGAAGAGCTGACCCTGCTGTGGAAGCGGGAGATGATCACCGGCTGCTACCTGCCGACCTGGTGCAAGCTGGATCTGGACGATGGCCGCACCGTCAACGCATTAGTTTTTATTATGGACCCGCGTCATCCGCTGTTCGAGGCGGACACCAGCGCGCAGGTCATTGCGCCGCTGATAGCGCGCGCCAGCGGGCCGCTTGGCACCAACGCTCAGTATCTGTTCTCGCTCGATCAGGAGCTGCGGAAGCTCGGTATGCACGATGCCTGCCTCGACGATTTAGTCGGCAAGGTGCGTCATCTGCTGGGGGAAAGTAGCCAGCCTGGGCTGGCTTAAGAGTACATCGCCCGGGTTTCCCCGGGCGTTTGCTATCAGGCGGGAACGTAGCTTATTGAATGCTCCAGCGACTGGCTGTGGCTGTCGATAAGAACGTTCCAGGTGCCGCTGTAAGGCACGGTCAGATACGCGCTATCTCTGTCCTGTACGCTCAGAATATCCGCATGACTATCGCCAGGCACTTTGGCGCTCATCAGGTGAATATGGCAGCGTTCGGAACAACGCACCACCAACGTATCACCGCCAAACAACGTTAAACTTGCTTTTACCATTGCCATTTAATCTTAACCCCGTTTCTGTCTACAGCATCCTGCCAGCCCATTAACCCGCGTGATATTGTTCACACTTTGCTCTGTGCATAACACCAAAGGGGAGGGAGGCAGATGCTGATTTTGATCAAAAAAAAGAATAAAGATTAAACAAAAATGACGTTGTTCCTGAAAGCTTTCAGCTGGCATTGTTTTCGGTCACCAAACGCCGCCAGCTTGATATTTAATCCCGTTGAACGGGAGATATTTAGAAGGTCAGAACTTTATCCGCCGCCAGCGTCCACTGCGCCAGCTCGACGAGGGTACCAATCTCCACGCCGTCAATCAGCGGCAGCGCGCCGATCCCCCGGCCATCGGCGCAGGTTTTACACAGCCTCACCGGCACGTTTTGCGCGGTGAGGATCTCCAGCATCTGCTGAATGTTGTAGCCTTCCGCAGGCTTCTGGCCGCGCAGGCCGGCGGTCACCGCATCGGACATTAAAAACAGCTTCAGTTCGAGGTCCGACTGCTGCTCGCACAGGGCGATCGCCAGACGCAGGCTATTAAACAGGGATTCGCTGCCGTAGGCGGCACCGTTCGCGATAATCACAATACGTTGCATAAGGACTCCTTCTATAAGGCACGGTTATTGCTTGGCTGAAGTATAAAGCGTTAAGCCGGGAGAGGGGTATGAATAATATGGCGGGCAATACGCCTGAGGTGGTCGACTGGTTTGCGCGCGCGCGTCGCTTACAGAAGCAGCAGCTGCACCAACTGGCGCAGCAGGGGACGCTGGCAGGCCAGATAAGCGCGTTGGTGCATATGCTGCAGTGCGAGCGCGGCGCGTCAAATATCTGGCTGTGCTCGGGCGGCAGACTGTATGCGGCGGAGTGCCGGGCGGGCGCGGCGCTGGTCGATGAGCAGCTCACGCGGTTTTATGCGGCGCTGGAGCCCGCGCGCGACGCCGCCAGTAGCGCGCTATGCTGGCGCATTGCCTGCGCGGTGTGGTATCTGCCCCAGCTTGCGGCGCTGCGTAAACGCGTGCGCGACCGGGAGATTGCCGCCGAAGAGGCCACCGGGCAGTTTAGCCGCATTATCCGCCACTTGTTGAATATCGTACCGCAGCTCAACGACAGCATCGACGATCCGCAAATCGCCGGCCGCATGGTTGCGCTTTACAGCTTTATGCAGGGAAAAGAGCTGGCCGGACAGGAGCGCGCGCTGGGCGCGCTGGGCTTTGCCCGCGGGCAGTTCAGCGATGAGCTGCGTCAGCAGCTGGTGGACCGCATTGACGGCCAGCAGCCCTGTTTCGACAGTTTTCAGGCCCTGGCCCAACCGCCGCAAACCGCCCTGTTCGCTGAACAGTGCCAGGCCAGCCTGGAGATTGAACAGCTACGACGGGTTGCCTGCACCCGTCAGCCGCCGGCGGACGAGGGAGAAACGGCGCTGCGCTGGTTTTGCGCTCAGACTCAGCGCCTCGAACAGCTGCGCGGCGTGGAAGAACTGCTGATCGTTGATCTGCTTAACGCTGCGGACGCGCTGCTCGAGGGCGAAGAGCCGGAGGCTCAGCTACCGCCCGCTGACTGGCAGGAGGACAGTATAGCCCTGCGGCTGGATAAGCAGCTGTTGCCGCTGGTGCGCCAGCAGGCCCATGAGCTACAGCAGCTCTCCGGCCAGCTTGCGTCATTAAAAGATGCGCTTGAAGAGCGCAAGCTGATTGAAAAGGCCAAAAGCGTGCTGATGACCTACCAGGGAATGCAGGAGGAGCAGGCCTGGCAGGCGCTGCGTAAAATGGCGATGGACAAGAATCAGCGCATGGTTGAGATAGCCCGCGCGCTGCTGACGGTAAAGGCGCTATGGCGCGTAACCCCAAAGGAGTAGATGCACAATCAGCGGGCATTTATTGCCAGCCGACGGTGCATTTTTCGCTTTAAACGCGCCCGGGTAGTGAGCCAAAGCGCGTGAAATGGCCTTCGGCAAAACTGGCATTAGCTTTGCATAAGATAAAATGAGTGAATAAAAGGTTTTGGGCAGCGCGCCAATGGCGGCGCGTATGTCCAGGGATAAAGGCGTCCAGCGGTGCGTAAGCACCGCCGGGCGCTTTTTTTTTGCGCGTTTCTGGAGCGGTTATGGGCGATAAGTTTTCGATTTCACGGCGACGTTTATTACAGACGGGGGCGGCGCTGGGCGGCGCGATGCTGCTCCCCGGCATAATGCAGGCGGCGTGGGCGGCTGGGTCGGATAAACCGGAACAGACCACCGTGCGGGTGGGGTTTATTCCGCTAACCGACTGCGCTCCCTTAGCCATTGCCTCCCTGAAGGGGTTCGATAAAAAGTACGGTATCACCCTCGTGCCGAGCAAAGAGGCCAGCTGGGCCGCGGTGCGCGACAAGCTGGTTGCCGGAGAGCTCGACGCCGCGCACATTTTGTACGGCATGCTCTACGGCCTGGAGCTGGGGATCGCCAGTAAACCGCAGGCGATGGCCAACCTGATGACCCTTAACCGCAACGGCCAGGCGATTACGCTCTCCAGCGAGCTGCAGGAACAGGGCGTCACCGACCTGAGCGGGCTGAAAAAACGGATCGGTCAGCACGCGCCGGGCAGCTACACCTTCGCCCACACCTTTCCCACCGGTACCCACGCGATGTGGCTTTACTACTGGCTGGCGAGCGGCGGAATTAACCCATTCGCCGATATTCGCACCGTCGTCGTGCCGCCGCCGCAGATGGTGATGAACATGCGCATCGGCAACATGAGCGGCTTTTGCGTCGGCGAGCCGTGGAACGCGCGCGCCATTAACGATCGTATCGGCTTCACCGCCGCCACTTCTCAGGATATCTGGCCGGAACACCCGGAAAAAATTCTCGGCACCCGCAGCGAATGGGTTACGCGTCATCCCAACACCGCGCGCGCGCTGGTAGCAGCGCTGATGGAGGCCCAGCGCTGGATTGAAGCCTCCGCCGACAACACCCGCGAAACGGCGCGCCTCCTTGCCAGACGCGCGTGGCTGAACACCAAAGAGCAGTACCTCACCGGGCGCATGCTCGGCGAATACGACAACGGTATCGGCCGCCGCTGGCAGGACGCGCATCCGATGCGCTTCTACGAACAGGGGGAAGTGAGTTTTCCGTGGCTCTCGGACGGCATGTGGTTTTTGACCCAGTTCCGCCGTTGGGGATTGCTGAAGTCGGCGCCGGATTATCTGGCGGTGGCCCAGCGCATTAACCGGATTGACGTCTGGAAAGAGGCCGCCCAGGCGGTCGGCGGCATCAGCGCGCCGACGCAGGCGATGCGCAGCAGTACGCTGATCGATGGCAAGGTCTGGAATGGGGTCGATCCGGAAGGCTACGCCCGCAGTTTCGCGATTCAACGTAAGGGGGCATGAGATGAAACACGCATATAAACCGCAACCGCCGGCCAGCGCCGATAAAGCGCCCGGCGAAATTATTACCCTGCCGCCGCTGCAGGTGCGCAAAACCACGCCTCCGCTCAGCCGCTGGCTGCGCGATGTTACCCAACGTCTTCTGCCGCCGCTGCTCGGGCTGGGATTGCTGCTGCTGGGCTGGCAGCTGGCGGCGATGAACAGCAAAGGTTTCCCGACGCCGCTCTCCACGCTGGATTCGGCGCTGACCCTTTTCGCCGACCCGTTTTATCAGGACGGACCGAACGACATGGGCATCGGCTGGAACGTGCTGGCGTCATTGCAGCGGGTGGCGGTGGGGTTTGGCCTCGCCGCGCTGGCGGGAATTCCGCTCGGCTTCCTGATTGGCCGCTCGCTGTTTTTCGCGCGGATGTTTAACCCGCTGATTGCGCTGCTGCGCCCGGTGAGCCCGCTGGCCTGGCTGCCTATTGGCCTGCTGCTGTTCCAGAAAGCGGAACCGGCCTCCAGCTGGACCATTTTTATCTGCTCGATCTGGCCGATGGTGATTAACACCGCCGAGGGCGTGCGGCGCATTCCTGAGGATTACCTCAACGTCGCCCGGGTGCTGCAGCTTTCCGAATGGACGGTGATGCGCAAGATCCTCTTTCCGGCGGTATTGCCGGCGGTGCTGACCGGGGTTCGTCTCTCCATCGGTATCGCCTGGCTGGTGATTGTCGCCGCCGAAATGCTCACCGGCGGCTTAGGGATCGGCTTCTGGATCTGGAACGAGTGGAACAACCTCAACGTCGAAAACATCATCATCGCCATCGCCATTATCGGCGTGGTCGGTCTGCTGCTGGAACAGGGGCTGATGCTGCTCGCCCGCCGTTTTAGCTGGCAGGAAAAATAAGGAGTCGCAGATGAAACCATTAATTCAGGTCCAGGGCGTCAGCCAGCGTTTTAGCACCGCCAGCGGCGAATTCCTCGCATTGCAGAACGTCTCCTTCGACATCTACGAAGGGGAAACCATCAGCCTGATCGGCCACTCCGGCTGCGGTAAATCAACCCTGCTGAATCTGATAGCCGGGATAGCCCTGCCGACGGAGGGCGGCCTGCTGTGCGACAACCGCGAAATCGCCGGGCCGGGGCCGGAACGCGCGGTGGTGTTTCAGAACCACTCCCTGCTGCCGTGGCTGACCTGCTTTGACAACGTGGCGCTGGCGGTGGACCAGGTCTTTCGTCGCAGCATGAGCAAAGGCGAGCGCAAAGAGTGGATTGAGCACAACCTCGAGCGGGTACAGATGGGCCACGCCCTGCACAAGCGTCCGGGGGAGATCTCCGGTGGGATGAAGCAGCGCGTTGGCATTGCCAGGGCGCTGGCGATGAAACCGAAAGTGCTGCTGCTGGATGAACCCTTTGGCGCCCTTGATGCCCTGACGCGGGCGCATTTACAGGACGCGGTGATGCAGATCCAGCAGTCGCTGAATACCACCATCGTCATGATTACCCATGATGTGGATGAGGCGGTGCTGCTTTCCGACCGGGTGCTGATGATGACCAACGGACCGGCGGCGACGGTCGGGGAGATCCTCGACGTCAATCTGCCGCGACCGCGCAATCGCGTGCAGCTGGCGGACGACAGCCGCTATCACCATCTGCGCCAGCAGATCCTGCACTTCCTCTATGAAAAACAGCCGAAAGCGGCATAGGGGGCGGCGATGACGCGGCAACTGGTGATTATCGGCAACGGTATGGCGGCCACGCGCCTGGCGCAGGCGCTGGTGGAGCGGGATGCGCGGCGGTTTAGCATCACCATTATCGGCGATGAACCGCGCCAGGCCTATAACCGCATTCAGCTTTCGCCGGTGCTTGGCGCGGAGAAAACCGCAGGCGCGACGCGACTGCTGCCCGCAGAGTGGTATTCGCAACATAACGTCACGGTACGCGCCGGTGAAACGGTTACCGCGGTGGATATGGCGGCCCGTACGCTGCAGACCACCGCAGGCGAACTTGGCTGGGATGAACTGGTGTTCGCCACGGGGTCGCTGCCGTTTCTACCGCCGCTGCCGGGCATCACGCTGCCGCACGTTTTTGCTTTCCGCACCCTGGCGGACGTCGAAGGCATTCTGGCCATCGACGGCCCGGCGGTGGTCATCGGCGGCGGCGTACTCGGCGTGGAGGCCGCCGCGGCGCTACGTCGTCATGGTGACAGTGTCACTTTACTGCACCGCGGAAGCTGGCTGATGGAGCAGCAGACTGATGCCTTTGTCGGCGAACAGCTGCAAATGCTGCTCGCCGAGCGCGGGATCGGCTGCGTGATGGAGAGCCGTATCGCCGCCATTGATGAACATCAGGTGCTGCTGGAGGACGGCCGCGCGTTTGCCGCCTCGCGGGTAGTACTGGCGACCGGCGTACAGCCGAACAAACGGCTGGCCGAGCGCAGCGGGCTGGCGTGCGGTCGCGGAATTCTCGTCGACCGCCGGCTGGCAACCGCGCAGCCGGGAGTCAGCGCCCTCGGCGAATGCTGTGAAATCGACGGTCAGACCTGGGGGCTGGTGGCGCCGTGCCTGCGCCAGGCGGAGGTGCTGGCGGACCGCCTGTGCGCTATCCCTGGCGAGGATTTCCGCTGGCAGGATAGCGGCACCCGCCTGAAGGTCACCGACATTGAACTGTTCAGCGCCGGCGAGCTGCGGGCCGATGAGCAGGATGACGTTTATACCAGTTGGGATCCGCTGGACCGCCACTACCGTCGCCTGCTGCTGCGCGACGGTAAGCTGCGCGGCGTACTGCTGCTCGGGGATTGCAGCAGCGCCGCGCCCCTCACCGCTCTGCTGGGGGCGTCAGCGCCCGCGCCGGCAGAGTGGCTTTTCGACCCATCTTCAACGATGCAGCCGCGCGCTGTGGGACAAACTACGATGACAAAACCTGTATTAGTGCTGGTCGGACACGGTATGGTCGGCCACCATTTTCTTGAGCAATGCGTCAGCCGTGACCTTCATCAACAGTATCGGATTGTGGTGTTCTGCGAGGAGCGCTATGCCGCCTATGACCGGGTGCATCTGACGGAATATTTCGCCGGACGCAGCGCGGAATCGCTGTCGCTGGTGGAAGGGGATTTTTTCACTCAGCACGGTATTGAGCTGCGCCTGAGCGAATCGGTCGCCAGCATCGACCGCGAAGCGCGGGTGGTGCGCGATGCCTTCGGTCACGAAACCCACTGGGATAAGCTGGTGCTGGCGACGGGCTCTTACCCGTTTGTTCCGCCGGTGCCGGGCCATAATCTTGAGGGCTGTTTTGTTTACCGTACGCTGGACGACCTCGACCAGATTGCCGCCCGCGCCGCAACCGCCCGACGGGGCGTGGTGATCGGCGGCGGCCTGCTCGGGCTGGAAGCGGCCAACGCGTTGAAGCAGCTTGGGCTGGAAACTCACGTTGTCGAGTTTGCGCCGAACCTGATGGCGGTGCAGCTGGACAACGGCGGCGCGGCGATGCTGCGGGAAAAAATCAGCGAGCTGGGCGTCGGAGTGCACACCAGCAAGGCGACGACGGAAATTGTTCGCAATGAGCAGGGGCTGCAGCTGAACTTCGCCGACGGCAGCTCGCTGGCGACGGATATGCTGGTGTTCTCCGCCGGTATTCGCCCGCAGGACGCGCTGGCGCGCAGCGGCGGACTGAGCGTAGGTGAACGCGGCGGGATCTGCATCGACAACCAGTGCCGTACCTCCGACCCGGACGTGCTGGCGATCGGCGAATGCGCCCTGTGGGAGAATAAAATTTATGGCCTGGTGGCGCCAGGCTATCAGATGGCGCGCGCCGCGGCGGCCACTCTGGCGGGCGAGGCGGGCAGCTTTAGCGGCGCGGATATGAGCACTAAGCTGAAGCTGCTGGGCGTTGATGTCGCCTCGTTCGGCGACGCCCAGGGGCGTACCCCGGGCTGTCAGAGCTATCAGTGGACGCACGGGCCGCAGCAGGTCTACAAAAAAATCGTGGTCAGCGCGGATGGCAAAAACCTGCTCGGCGGGGTGCTGGTCGGGGATGCCGGCGACTACGCCACGCTGCTACAGATGATGCTTAACGGGATGGCTTTACCCAAACACCCGGAAAGCCTGATCCTTCCGGCGCTGGAGGGCAGCGCGCCGAAGGCGCTCGGGGTCGCGGCGCTGCCGGACGGCGCGCAGATTTGCTCCTGTCACAACGTCAGCAAAGGCGATATCTGCCAGGCGGTGAGCGGCGGCGCGGGCGACATGGCGGCGATAAAAAGCCGCACCAAAGCGGCGACCGGCTGCGGCGGCTGTAGCGCGCTGGTGAAACAGGTGATGGAGTACCAGCTTGCCGAGCAGGGCGTCGAAGTTAAAAAGGATATCTGCGAGCACTTTCCGTGGTCGCGCCAGGAGATCTATCACCTGGTTCGCGTCAACCATATCCGCACCTTCGAACAGCTGATTGCCCGTTATGGACAGGGCCACGGCTGCGAGGTCTGTAAACCTCTGGTCGCCTCGGTACTGGCCTCCTGCTGGAATGAATATCTGCTGAAGCCGGCGCATCTGCCGCTTCAGGACACCAACGATCGCTACTTCGCCAATATTCAGAAAGACGGCACCTATTCGGTGGTGCCGCGCATGGCGGCGGGAGAGGTGACGCCGGACGGTCTGATTGCGATCGGCCAGATCGCCAAACGCTATCAACTGTACAGTAAAGTGACCGGCGGCCAGCGTATCGACCTGTTCGGCGCGCGCCTGGAGCAGCTCCCGGCAATCTGGCGCGAGCTGGCCGAGGCGGGATTCGAAACCGGCCACGCCTACGGCAAATCCCTGCGGACGGTGAAATCCTGCGTCGGTTCGACCTGGTGCCGCTACGGCGTCCAGGACTCCACCGGCCTGGCGGTCACCCTCGAACATCGCTACAAGGGGCTGCGCGCGCCGCACAAAATAAAAATGGCCGTCTCCGGCTGTACCCGCGAATGCGCGGAAGCCCAGGGGAAAGATATTGGGGTTATCGCCACGGAGAAGGGGTGGAACCTGTACGTTTGCGGCAACGGCGGCATGAAGCCGCGCCATGCCGACCTGTTCGCCAGCGATCTTGATGAAGCCACGCTTATCCGCAGTATTGACCGGCTGCTGATGTTCTATATTCGTACCGCCGATCGCCTGCAGCGCACCAGTACCTGGATGGATAACCTTGAGGGCGGGGTCGACTATCTGCGCGAGATGATCCTCGAAGACAGCCTCGGCATCGGCGAAGAGCTGGAGCAGGAGATGGCGCGGGTGGTCGAGAGCTACCAGTGCGAATGGCAAACCACCCTTAACGATCCGCAGCGGCTGGCGCTGTTCCGCTCCTACGTGAACAGCGATGAGCCGGACGAAACCGTACAGCGGCAAACCCTGCGCGGCCAGCCGCAGCTGGCCCCCTTCGCGGCGCAGGGCGAACCGGCGCTGCCGTCGCGCCCGTGGCAGGCCATTTGCGATCTCGACGCCATTCCGCAGCAGGCGGGGATTGGCGCGCGGCTCGGCGAGCGGCAGATTGCACTGTTCCGCTTTGGCGACCAGGTGTATGCCCTCGATAACCTCGAACCGGGCAGCGAGGCCAACGTTCTGTCGCGCGGTCTGCTTGGCGATGCGGGCGGCGAACCGATCGTGATTTCGCCTCTGTATAAGCAGCGAATCCGCCTGCGCGATGGCCGCCAGTGCGACGGCGGCGAACAGGCGGTGCGCGCCTGGCCGGTCAAAGTGGAGAACGGCAAGGTGTGGGTTGGCAACCAGCAGCTGCTGGCGCGCGCGGAGGCCTCCTGATGACGGAAACCAGAACCACGTGCCCCTATTGCGGGGTTGGCTGCGGGGTTATCGCCAGTAGGGCGCCTCACGGTCAGGTGAGCGTGCGCGGCGATGAGCAGCACCCGGCAAACTTTGGCCGCCTGTGCGTTAAAGGAGCGGCGCTGGGCGAAACCGTCGGCCTGGAGGGACGAATGTTATTCCCGGAAGTCGACGGCGAACGCGCGACCTGGCCGCAGGCGCTGGCGGCGGCAGGTTCGCGCCTGCGGGAGATTATCGATCGGCACGGGCCGCAGGCGGTGGCGTTTTACGCCTCCGGCCAGCTACTCACCGAGGACTATTATGCGGCGAATAAGCTGATGAAGGGGTTTATCGGCGCGGCGAATATCGATACCAATTCGCGGCTGTGCATGTCTTCAGCGGTCACCGGCTACAAACGGGCGCTGGGCGCGGACGTGGTACCGTGCAGCTATGAGGACGTGGAAAACAGCGATCTGGTGGTGCTGGTCGGGTCGAACGCCGCCTGGGCGCATCCGGTGCTTTATCAGCGGCTGGCGCAGGCGAAGCGCGACAATCCTCAGATGCGGGTAGTGGTCATTGATCCGCGTCGGACCGCCACCTGCGATATCGCCGACCGGCATCTGGCGCTGGCCCCCGGCAGCGACGGCGGGCTGTTTGTCGGCCTGCTGAACGCCATTGCCGCCAGCGGCGCCATCAGCGACGATTTTAACGATGCGCAGCGGGCGCTGACCATCGCCCAGGACTGGGACCTCGACAAAGTGGCGCAGTTCTGCGGCCTGCCGCGCCAGCAGATTGCCGATTTCTACCGCGAATTTATCGCCGCCCCGCGCGCCATCACGCTCTATACCATGGGAATCAACCAATCCGCCAGCGGCAGCGATAAATGCAACGCTATCATCAACGTACACCTGGCCTGCGGTAAATACGGGCGTCCGGGCTGCGGGCCGTTTTCGCTGACCGGTCAACCTAACGCCATGGGCGGGCGCGAGGTGGGCGGCCTGGCGACCATGCTGGCGGCGCATATGAACTTTGAACCCGACGATTTACGGCGCCTGGCGCGATTCTGGGGCAGCGAACGTCTGGCGCAAACGCCGGGGCTGACGGCGGTGGAGCTGTTCGCCGCCATTGGCCGCGGCGAGGTAAAAGCGGTATGGATTATGGGCACCAATCCGGTGGTGTCGCTGCCGGACAGCCACGCGGTAAGCGAAGCGCTGGCGCGGTGTCCGCTGGTCATCATCTCCGATGTCGTCGCTGATACCGATACCGGACGCTTCGCCCATATCCGTTTTCCCGCGCTGGCGTGGGGAGAGAAGAGCGGCACGGTGACCAACTCCGAACGGCGGATCTCCCGCCAGCGCGCTTTCATGCCGCCGCCGGGAGAGGCCAGGGCCGACTGGTGGATCGTCGCCCGCGTGGCCGAGGCGCTGGGCTTCGGCTCCGCCTTTGCCTGGCAGCATCCGCACGAGGTGTTCAGCGAACACGCCGCGCTTTCAGGGTATGAAAACGATGGCCAGCGGGCGTTTGATATCGGCGGACTGGCGGATCTCAGCCGCGAAGCGTGGGATGCGCTGGAACCGGTGCGCTGGCCGGTGAGCCGCAGCGAAGCAGCCTGGAGTGTGCATAAGGGCTGGCATCGCGACGGTAAACTGCGGATGGTGCCGGTCGCGCCGCAACCTACCCGGGCGACCACCGATGCGTTCTATCCGCTGATCCTCAACAGCGGGCGGATCCGCGATCAATGGCACACCATGACCCGCACCGGCGCGGTGCCGCGTCTGATGCAGCATATTAACGAGCCGGTGGTGGAGGTCGCGCCGGCGGACGCGCAGCGTTATCACCTGCTGGAAGGTGAACTGGCGCGGGTCCGCTCACCGAAGGGGGTGATGGTCGCAAAAGTGACGATCGGCGACGGGCAACGGCCCGGGTCGCTGTTTGTGCCGATGCACTGGAATAATCAGTTTGCTCGTCAGGGACGGGTGAACAACCTGCTGGCTGCGGTCACCGACCCGCACTCCGGGCAGCCGGAAAGTAAACAGACGGCGGTGGCGATAGCCACCTGGCTTCCTGCGTGGAAAGGCGAGCTTTTTTCGCGCCAGCCGGTTCCGCTGCCCGCTTCGCTGCACTGGCGGCGGCGGGCGGCGCAGGGCATTATCCATCTTTCGCTGGCGGGGGATACCCGCTCCCGCGACTGGCTGGTGGAGTGGTGCCAGCGGCAGGGATGGCAGATGCAGGTAGCCGAGGGCGGCAAGGTCTGGAACCTGCTGGCGTGGCGGGCGGGAGAGCTGATGCTCGGCTGGTGGAGCGACGCCAGCGAGCCGGCTATCGATGCCGACTGGATTCACGCCGCGTTTCGCGTTCCGCCGCAGAACGCCGCCCGGCGCCACGCGTTATTGAGCGGCAGAAAAGGCGGCGTTGAGATGCCGCGCGGGCGTATTATCTGCAGCTGCTTTAGCGTGGGCGAACGGGCGATAGGCGAAGCCATTGCCGGCGGCTGCCGTACGCCCGGCGCGCTGGGGGGAAAACTGAAATGCGGCACCAACTGCGGCTCCTGCATCCCGGAGCTGAAAGCGCTGCTGGCGGCGAAGCTGGCGCAGGCCTGAGATTCAGCATATTCCTGGAATCGTCCGCAGGGCTGCGGGGGAGCGCAAAAAACGATAAACTCATGTTTTGCCGCCACCACTTCGTGAGTAGACGTAACCGATTTGAGCTCTCTGCCGTTCCGCGTAACCCCGCTTTTACCGCTTCTCCTGCTGCTGACAGGCATGCCCGCCCGCGCGCTGCAGGATAACCAGGCGTTCTCTAAGGGGCCTGAGACCTTACCCGACCTCGGCCTCGCGCCGCAGGTGGATGACGACGCAAAGCACTTTGCCGAGATGGCGAAAAAATTTGGCGAAGCCAGTATGAGCGATAACGGGCTGACAACCAGCGAACAGGCGCGAGTATTTGCCATCGGTAAGCTGGGGAACGAGGTCAGCCACCAGTTGGAGAACTGGCTTTCGCCGTGGGGCAACGCCAACGTCGATCTGCTGGTCGACAAAGAGGGCAATTTTACCGGCAGTAAGGGGAGCTGGTTTGTCCCGTTGCAGGATAACGGCGACTACCTTACCTGGAATCAGTACTCGGTCACCCAGCGTGATACGGGTCTGGTCGGCAATATTGGTCTCGGCCAGCGCTGGCGGATGGGCTCCTGGCTGCTGGGCTACAACTCTTTCTACGATAAAGCCCTGGACGATCGCATGGCGCGCGGCAGCGTCGGGGCCGAAGCCTGGGGCGAGTCGCTGCGCCTGTCGGCGAACTACTACCAGCCGCTCGGCAGCTGGCAGCAGGGGAGTAGCCTGACCCAGCAGCAGCGTATGGCGAGC
This sequence comes from Klebsiella sp. M5al, assembly GCF_002090195.1. Taxonomy (NCBI): domain Bacteria; kingdom Pseudomonadati; phylum Pseudomonadota; class Gammaproteobacteria; order Enterobacterales; family Enterobacteriaceae; genus Klebsiella; species Klebsiella sp. M5al. The sequence goes on along the minus strand of NZ_CP020657.1, from coordinate 3,597,303 downwards.
GGCTACGATGTGACCGCCCAGGCGCGGCTGCCGTTTTATCAGCACATTAATACCAGCGTCAGCGTGGAGCAGTATTTTGGCGATAGCGTCGATCTGTTCCATTCGGGTACCGGCTACCACAACCCGGTCGCGGTGTCGGTGGGGCTGAATTACACTCCCGTTCCGCTGGTGACGGTGACGGCTAAGCATAAGCAGGGCGAGAGCGGCGTCAGCCAAAATGATGTCGGGCTGAAGCTGAACTATCGCTTCGGCGTCCCGCTGAAGCAGCAGCTGGCGGCCGATGAAGTCGCCGTTAGCCGATCGCTTCGCGGCAGCCGCTACGACAGCCCGGAACGGGATAACCTGCCGGTCGTTGAATATCGCCAGCGCAAAACGCTGTCGGTTTATCTGGCGACGCCGCCCTGGGATCTTCAGCCGGGGGAGACGGTGCAGCTGAAACTACAGATTCGTAGCCTGCACGGCATTAAGTCGCTGAGCTGGCAGGGGGATACCCAGGCGCTAAGCCTGACCTCGCCGATTGAGGCCAACAGTACGGACGGCTGGACCGTGATTATGCCGCGCTGGAGCAGCGAAGCCGGGGCGAGCAACCGCTGGCATCTTTCGCTGGTGGTGGAGGATAAAACGGGTCAGCGCGTCTCATCCAATGAGATCGCACTGGCGCTGACGGAGCCGTTGGTACACGTACCGGCCGAGGGCGTTTCGTGGCCGCAACAGCCCTAGAATACGCGTTCCTGATGGACCCAAACCGCCGCTTCCACGCGCGATTTTAGCTTCATTTTCTTGAGCATATGCTTAACGTGCACTTTAACGGTGCTTTCGGTGATATCCAGACGGCGGGCAATCATTTTATTCGGCAGGCCCTGGGCAATCAGCTTGAGAATATCGCGCTCGCGCGGGGTCAGTTGGCTGATGTCGCGGTCCGAGGTGGCGCGATTGGCGCGCAGGCTGGCCGCCAGCACCGGGGTTAACGCTTCGCTGAGCACCATTTCGCCCGCCGCCGCCTGCTGCAGCGCTTTCAGGAGATCTTCCGGTTCCATATCCTTCAGCAGATAGCCGTCGGCGCCGCGTTTCAGGGCGGTCACCACATCTTCTTCATGATTAGAGACGCTAAACACCACCACGCGGCCGGAAAGCGACTTCTCGCGCAGCCTGTCGAGGGTTTCCAGACCGTTCATGCCCGGCATATTGAGATCCAGCAGAATTAAATCCGGATCTAAGGCTTCCGCCATCGCAATACCCTGCTCGCCGTTGCTGGCTTCGCCGATCACCTGGATGTCCGGAGCCATGCTGATCAGCTGTTTGACGCCGGTGCGCAGCATGGGATGGTCGTCGATGAGAAGGATGGTTGCCCGTTCCTGTTGACTCATGGAGTTCTCCTTATTGAATTGAAAACGATTTTTCAGGGATAAAAGTAACCACCACTTCGGTTCCGCCGGTTTCCCGCCGCCGGACCTGGCAGTCCCCGCGCAGGCTTTGCGCGCGATCGCGCATGATAATCAAGCCGTAATGGTTGCTGCGTTCCGCGTGGTCCGGCACGCCGCGGCCGTTATCGGCGACCACCAGGCGGACCTGATTCTCCCGCAGCGTCACGCTGACGCTGACCTCCGTGGCGCTTGCGTGCTTCAGCGCGTTGCTGAGCGCCTCGCGGGCGATTTGCAGCAGATGAATGGCCTGGTGCGACGGCACAAAACGCGGCGGCAGTTGGTAATCCAGGCGCACCGCAAAACCGAAGTGGGCGCTGTATTCCTGGCAGCTGGCCTCCAGCGCCGGGCGCAGCCCCGGTTCGGTGAGCTGTAGCCGGAAGGTCGTCAGCAGTTCGCGCAGCTGGGCCCAGGAGGTATTGAGTTCATTACGAATTTGCCCCAGCAGCTGGCGGCTCGCTGCCGGCAGATCGTCGCCCTGCATCTGCAAGCAGCTGACCTGCATTTTCATACAGGAGAGCGACTGGGCGATGGAGTCGTGGAGTTCGCGGGCGATGGTGGCGCGCTCCTCCATGACGATAAGCTGCTGCTGGCGCTCCTGATGCCGATCGAGGGCGAGGGTGCCGGTGAGTTGTTCAACCAGCGTATCCACCAGCTGCTGCTGATCGTGGCTCAGATGGCGACCGGTGGGCAGGGTGGCCAGCAAAATACCGTACTGATTATGGGCGTCCGACAGCCGCCATTTTAAGGTGGTGCCGGTATCTGGCAGCGGCGGCAGGTCGCGCGGGCAGAGGTAGCAGCCTCTGTCGTCGCACTGAATATCGGAGTGGCAGGAAAACTCCTGATGATTGTCTTCATCTTCGAGGTCGTAAACGCGAACTTCAATATCGCGCAGCAGGGTTAACCCCTGCAACCCGTTCAGAACCGGAGAAATGCGCTCGCAGAGCGGCGCGTTCGAGTGCAGACGGCGGTTGGCCTGCCACAGGAAGGCGAGGATCTCGTTTTTCTGCTCCAGGCCCGCGGTTTTTTCCTGCACCCGGCGTTCCAGCACCGAATAGCTCTCCGCCAGCTCTTCAGACATATTGTTCAGCGCCATGCCGAGCGTCGCCATCTCGTTGCGTCCGCTAATCTGCGCGCGCTGGGTAAAATCGCGTCGGCTCACCGCGCGGGCCATACCCAGCAGCTGTTTCCACGGGCGCAACAGGCGCGCGCGCAGCCAGACGATGGTGAACACCAGCAGCAGCGCCATTCCCACAGCCATGATGCGCTGGATCCAGACAACGTGTTTAATCCGCTCTTCGGTGGTGTGATCGAAGGCGGTAACCAGCTGGTCTATACGGTCGACAAACCCGGCGACATCGGTCGCCACCGAGGCCTGATTTTGCGCTTTGCGCATGCCCGGCGCCAGCTCCAGCTGCCAGTAGTGCTGCAGCGCCTGGAGCTGCCGCTGCTGATCGTCATGGCGCGCGGCGTACTGCAGTTCCGGGCTAAAGACGGTTGCCGTCATTTCATCCAGCAGCTTTTCATCGTTTTCGCCCAGCGGTACTGCCGCCAGCAGGCGATAGCTCTGCATGCGCAGCGAACCGGCTTTATTAATGGCGTGCGCGCTGCCCTGGACGCCGTGCACCAGGCGAGAAGAGATCGCCATTCCGGCGACGCCGATGAGGGTAGCCAGCAGAACGATCAGCGCGAGTTGATTCACCAGCGTCAGCGGCGTAAAAAGACGTTTCAACATGGGGTACGAGGCTCCTGACCGGTAAATTATCCGGGAGTGGCGCTTATTCTCGGCCATCCCCCGGAGTATACCCATACCCCTAAAGGATTACCCCTTAATTGTCAGGGCGGGGTGGGCTGGTGGCAGGTGTTCGGGGAATTCCAGCACTGGCGTGAAAAACCACACTTTTTTCCGCAGAAATAGCTACTCACTTCGGGTGATGCGTTTTTTTTCGCCAAATCGGCGCCCACTTTTCCTTTGATTTATATCAACTTACCGCCGCCTGTAACCCATAAGGTAGCCAGGGTTAATACGAATTATCAGAGGTGTCTATGAGTCACTCTTCAATCCCGGAGAAGACTACCCGCTCAGTCATTAGCGACTGGCGTCCCGAAGATCCTGAATTCTGGCAGCAGCGCGGTCATCGCGTCGCCAGCCGCAATCTGTGGATCTCCGTTCCATGTCTTTTGCTGGCATTCTGCGTCTGGATGTTGTTCAGCGCCGTTGCCGTCAACCTGAATAAAGTCGGCTTTCAGTTTACCACCGACCAGTTGTTTATGCTGACCGCGCTTCCGGCGCTGTCCGGCGCGCTGCTGCGCGTGCCGTACGCGTTTATGGTGCCGCTGTTCGGCGGCCGTCGCTGGACCGCGTTCAGCACCGGGATTATGATCGTCCCCTGCGTCTGGTTAGGCTTCGCGGTGCAGGATACCGCTACGCCCTTCAGCGTTTTCGTGATTATTTCTCTGCTGTGCGGCTTTGCGGGGGCGAACTTTGCTTCCAGTATGGCTAACATCAGCTTCTTCTTTCCGAAACAGAAGCAGGGCGGCGCGCTGGGCATCAACGGCGGCCTCGGGAATATGGGCGTCAGCGTAATGCAGCTGGTTGCCCCTCTGGTGGTATCGCTGTCTATTTTCGCCGTCTTTGGCGGAACCGGCAGCGAGCAGCCGGATGGCTCCATGCTGTATCTGGAAAACGCGGCGTGGATCTGGGTGCCGTTCCTGATTATCTTCACCCTGGCGGCGTGGTTCTTTATGAACGACCTGTCGGCGTCGAAGGCCTCGCTGAGCGAGCAGCTACCGGTACTGAAGCGCGCGCATCTGTGGATTATGGCGCTGCTCTATCTTGCCACCTTCGGATCGTTTATCGGCTTCTCTGCGGGCTTCGCCATGCTGTCGAAGACCCAGTTTCCGGATGTGCAGATTCTGCACTATGCCTTCTTCGGGCCGTTTATCGGCGCCCTGGCGCGCTCAACCGGCGGGGCGATCTCCGACCGCCTCGGCGGGACGCGCGTGACGCTGGTGAACTTCGTGGTGATGGCTATCTTCTGCGGCCTGCTATTCCTGACGCTGCCGACCCACGGCGAGGGCGGTAACTTTATCGCCTTCTTCGCGGTATTTATGGTGCTGTTCCTGACCGCCGGTCTGGGCAGCGCGTCGACCTTCCAGATGATCTCGGTTATTTTCCGCAAAATGACCATGGATCGCGTTAAGGCCCAGGGCGGCAGCGAAGCGCAGGCCATGCGTGAAGCGGCGACCGATACGGCGGCGGCGCTGGGCTTTATTTCGGCGATTGGCGCGATTGGCGGGTTCTTTATTCCCAAGGCGTTTGGTATTTCGCTGGATCTGACCGGTTCGCCGGCCGGCGCCATGAAGGTATTCCTGGTGTTCTATATCGCCTGCGTGGTGATTACCTGGGCGGTCTACGGACGTAAGCAGAAATAATATTTCTTTTTGAATTTCTGCAAAGGGCGCAACGATATTTGCGCCCTTTTTATTGGTTATTACTTAGTTACAACATACTAGTGGTTTTGGGGGATATTAAAAGCCGCCTGAAGTCACAAAAAAAATGACTTCAGGCGCGCCTACCCCTTAATACCGTGGGGAATAACAAACCCCGGGTTTCTGCAGGCTTTTTCATTAAATATCTTTATTTATCAATAAAATAATAAATAGAAATAAATACTACTTTGGTGGTAATTCGCGTTTTACCTCGCTTTTATAAGCCCTATGCTCTTGATCGTTATCAATTCTCGCCCTCTTTCATAGCGTTACCTTCGCTGCAAATCCAGCAATGTCGATTTATCAGAGAGCCGTCAGGCTCCACACAGGAGAAACCCGATGAGTAAATTCCTGGACCGGTTTCGCTACTTCAAACAGAAGGGTGAAACCTTTGCCGATGGGCACGGCCAGCTTCTAAAAACCAACCGGGACTGGGAGGATGGATACCGTCAACGTTGGCAGCACGATAAAGTTGTGCGCTCCACCCACGGCGTCAACTGCACCGGCTCGTGCAGCTGGAAGATTTATGTCAAAAATGGTCTCGTCACCTGGGAAACCCAGCAGACTGACTATCCGCGCACCCGTCCGGATATGCCAAACCACGAGCCGCGAGGCTGCCCGCGCGGCGCCAGCTACTCCTGGTACCTCTACAGCGCCAACCGCCTGAAGTATCCGCTGATGCGCAAACGCCTGATGAAGATGTGGCGTGAAGCGAAGGCGCAGCACAGCGATCCGGTTGACGCATGGGCCTCGATTATTGAAGACGCCGACAAAGCGAAAAGCTTCAAGCAAGCGCGCGGTCGCGGCGGTTTCGTGCGTTCATCCTGGCAAGAGGTGAACGAGTTGATTGCCGCCTCGAACGTCTATACCGTCAAAAACTACGGCCCGGACCGCGTGGCGGGCTTCTCGCCCATTCCGGCGATGTCGATGGTCTCCTATGCCTCCGGCGCGCGCTATCTGTCGCTGATCGGCGGCACCTGCCTGAGCTTCTATGACTGGTACTGCGACCTGCCTCCCGCCTCTCCGCAGACCTGGGGCGAGCAGACCGACGTGCCGGAATCCGCCGACTGGTACAACTCCAGCTATATCATTGCCTGGGGATCTAACGTTCCGCAGACCCGTACCCCGGACGCCCACTTCTTTACCGAAGTGCGCTACAAAGGCACCAAAACCGTTGCTATCACCCCTGACTACGCCGAAATCGCCAAGCTTTGCGATCTGTGGCTGGCGCCGAAGCAGGGTACCGATGCGGCGATGGCGCTGGCGATGGGCCACGTGATGCTGCGCGAGTTCCATCTCGATAAACCGAGCCAGTATTTCACCGATTACGTGCGTCGCTACACCGACATGCCGATGCTGGTGATGCTCGAAGAGCGCGATGGCTATTACGCGGCGGGCCGTATGCTGCGCGCGGCGGATCTGGTCGATGCGCTAGGTCAGGAAACGAATCCGGAATGGAAAACCGTCGCTTTTGATGAGAAGGGCGAAATCACCGTACCGAACGGTTCTATCGGCTTTCGCTGGGGCGATAAAGGCAAATGGAACCTTGAACAGCGCGACGGTAAAACCGGCGAAGATGTCGAACTGCGCCTGAGCCTGCTGGGTAGCCATGACGATATCGCCAACGTCGGCTTCCCCTATTTTGGCGGCGAAGGTACCGAGCACTTTAATAAAGTCGAACTGGAAAACGTGCTGCTGCACAAACTGCCGGTCAAACGCCTGCAGAAAGCCGACGGCTCTGGCGTGCTGGTCGCCACCGTGTACGATCTGACCATGGCCAACTACGGTCTGGATCGCGGTCTGGGCGATGAAAACTGCGCCAGCAGCTATGATGACGTGAAAGCGTATACCCCGGCATGGGCGGAGAAAATCACCGGCGTTTCCCGGGCGCATATTATCCGTACCGCGCGCGAGTTCGCCGATAACGCCGATAAGACCCACGGCCGTTCGATGATCATCGTCGGCGCCGGTCTGAACCACTGGTTCCACCTCGATATGAACTATCGCGGCCTTATCAATATGCTGATCTTCTGCGGCTGCGTCGGGCAGAGCGGCGGCGGCTGGGCGCACTACGTGGGCCAGGAAAAACTGCGTCCGCAGACCGGCTGGCAGCCGCTGGCGTTTGCCCTCGACTGGCAGCGTCCGGCGCGTCATATGAACAGCACGTCGTACTTTTATAACCACTCCAGCCAGTGGCGCTATGAAACCGTCACCGCGCAGGAGCTGCTGTCGCCGTTAGCGGATAAATCCCGCTACAGCGGCCACCTGATTGACTTCAACGTGCGCGCTGAACGTATGGGCTGGCTGCCGTCGGCGCCGCAGCTGGGCACCAACCCGCTGCGCATTGCGCAAGAGGCGAAAAAAGCGGGCATGACGCCGGTCGACTACACCGTCAAATCCCTGAAAGAGGGCTCCATTCGCTTTGCCGCTGAGCAGCCGGAAAACGGTAAGAACCATCCGCGCAACCTGTTCATCTGGCGTTCCAACCTGCTGGGCTCTTCCGGTAAGGGCCACGAGTACATGCTGAAGTATCTGCTGGGTACGGAAAACGGTATTCAGGGCAAAGATCTTGGCAAGCAGGGCGGCGTGAAGCCGGAAGAGGTGGAGTGGAAAGACAACGGTCTCGACGGCAAGCTGGATCTGGTGGTGACGCTGGACTTCCGTTTGTCGAGCACCTGCCTCTACTCTGACATCGTGCTGCCGACCGCCACCTGGTATGAAAAAGACGACATGAATACCTCGGATATGCATCCGTTTATTCATCCGCTGTCTGCCGCCGTCGATCCGGCCTGGGAATCGAAAAGCGATTGGGATATCTACAAGGACATCGCGAAGAAATTCTCTGAAGTCTGCGTAGGACACCTGGGCAAAGAGACCGACGTAGTGACGCTGCCCATCCAGCACGACTCCGCCGCCGAACTGGCGCAGCCGCTGGACGTTAAGGACTGGAAAAAGGGCGAATGCGAGCTGATTCCGGGGAAAACCGCGCCGCATATTCTGACCGTCGAACGCGATTATCCGGCGACATACGAACGCTTCACCTCTATCGGCCCGCTGATGGAGAAAATCGGCAACGGCGGTAAAGGTATCGCCTGGAATACCCAGAGCGAGATGGATCTGCTGCGTAAGCTCAACTACACCAAAGCGGACGGTCCGGCCAAAGGTCAGCCGATGCTTAATACCGCAATTGACGCGGCGGAGATGGTGCTGACCCTGGCGCCGGAAACCAACGGTCACGTGGCGGTGAAAGCCTGGGCGGCGCTCAGCGAGTTTACCGGTCGCGACCATACGCATCTGGCGAAGAATAAAGAGGAAGAGAAAATTCGCTTCCGCGATATTCAGGCCCAGCCGCGCAAAATTATCTCCAGCCCGACCTGGTCAGGGCTTGAAGATGAGCACGTTTCCTATAACGCCGGCTACACCAACGTTCATGAGCTGATCCCGTGGCGCACGCTTTCCGGCCGCCAGCAGCTGTATCAGGATCACCAGTGGATGCGCGACTTCGGCGAAAGCCTGCTGGTCTATCGTCCGCCAATCGACACCCGTTCGGTGAAAGCGGTGATGGGTAAGAAATCCAACGGCAACCCGGAAAAAGCGCTGAACTTCCTGACGCCGCACCAGAAGTGGGGGATCCACTCCACCTACAGCGACAACCTGCTGATGCTGACGCTGTCCCGCGGCGGCCCGATTGTGTGGATGAGCGAGGCGGATGCCAAAGATCTGGGGATTGAGGATAACGACTGGATTGAAGTGTTCAACAGCAACGGCGCGCTGACCGCCCGCGCGGTGGTCAGCCAGCGCGTGCCGGCCGGGATGACCATGATGTATCACGCCCAGGAACGTATCGTAAACCTGCCGGGTTCAGAGGTAACCGAGCAGCGCGGCGGGATTCATAACTCCGTGACCCGTATTACGCCGAAGCCGACCCATATGATCGGCGGCTATGCCCAGTTGGCCTACGGCTTTAACTACTACGGCACGGTAGGGTCTAACCGCGATGAGTTCGTGGTGGTACGTAAGATGAAGAATATTAACTGGTTAGATGGCGAAGGTAACGACCAGGTACAGGAGAGCGTAAAATGAAAATTCGTTCACAAGTCGGCATGGTGCTGAATCTCGATAAGTGCATCGGCTGTCATACCTGCTCGGTCACCTGTAAAAACGTCTGGACCAGCCGCGAGGGGATGGAGTACGCGTGGTTTAACAACGTTGAAAGTAAACCGGGCGTCGGTTTCCCGAACGACTGGGAGAATCAGGAAAAGTGGAAGGGCGGCTGGATCCGTAAGATCAACGGCAAGCTGCAGCCGCGCATGGGCAACCGCGCGATGCTGCTAGGTAAAATCTTTGCTAACCCGCATCTGCCGGGCATCGACGATTACTACGAGCCGTTTGACTACGACTACCAGAACCTACACAACGCGCCGGAGGGCAAACATCAGCCGATCGCCCGTCCGCGCTCGCTGATCACCGGCCAGCGGATGGATAAAATCACCAGCGGCCCGAACTGGGAAGAGATTCTGGGCGGCGAGTTCGAGAAACGCGCCAAAGACCAGAACTTCGAGAACATGCAGAAGGCGATGTACGGTCAGTTCGAAAACACCTTTATGATGTATCTGCCGCGCCTGTGCGAGCACTGCCTGAACCCGGCGTGCGTCGCGACCTGCCCGAGCGGCGCCATCTATAAACGTGAAGAAGACGGCATCGTGCTGATCGACCAGGACAAGTGCCGCGGCTGGCGTATGTGCATCACCGGCTGTCCGTACAAGAAAATCTACTTCAACTGGAAGAGCGGCAAATCCGAGAAGTGCATCTTCTGCTACCCGCGTATCGAATCCGGGATGCCGACCGTCTGCTCGGAAACCTGCGTGGGGCGTATTCGCTACCTCGGCGTGCTGCTGTATGACGCGGACGCCATTGAAAATGCCGCCAGCGCGGAGAATGAGAAAGACCTGTATCAGCGTCAGCTGGACGTGTTCCTCAACCCGAACGACCCGAAAGTGATTGAGCAGGCGCTGAAAGACGGCGTGCCGCAGGGCGTTATCGAGGCCGCCCAGCAGTCGCCGGTCTACAAAATGGCGATGGACTGGAGGCTGGCGCTGCCGCTGCATCCGGAATATCGCACGCTGCCGATGGTCTGGTACGTGCCGCCTCTGTCGCCGATTCAGTCAGCCGCCGATGCGGGTGAACTGGGCAGCAACGGCATTCTGCCAGACGTAGAAAGTCTGCGTATTCCGGTGCAGTATCTGGCCAACCTGCTGACCGCTGGCGATACCCAGCCGGTGCTGCTGGCGCTGAAGCGCATGCTGGCGATGCGTCACTTCAAGCGCGCGGAAACGGTGGACGGCGTCGTGGATACCCGGGCGCTGGAAGAGGTTGGACTGACTGAAGCCCAGGCGCAGGAGATGTATCGCTATCTGGCGATCGCCAACTACGAAGACCGTTTCGTGGTGCCGAGCAGCCACCGCGAGCAGGCCCGCGACGCCTTCCCGGAGAAAAGCGGTTGCGGTTTTACCTTCGGCGACGGCTGCCACGGTTCTGACAGCCAGTTCAATCTGTTCAACAGCCGCCGTATCGATGCTATCGACGTCACCAGCAAAACGGAGCCGCACCCATGATTGAACTTGTCATTGTGTCGCGTCTTCTCGAGTACCCTGACGCTGCCTTATGGCAGCATCAGCAGGAGCTGTTTGACGCTATCGCCGCTTCGGAAAAACTGGCGCCGGAGGATGCCCATAAACTGAGCGTTTTCCTGCGCGACCTGACCGCCCAGGACGTGCTGGACGCGCAGTCTCGCTACAGCGAACTGTTCGATCGCGGCCGTGCGACCTCGCTGCTGCTGTTTGAGCACGTGCACGGCGAATCCCGCGATCGTGGCCAGGCGATGGTAGACCTGATGGCGCAGTACGAGCGCCACGGTCTGCAGCTGGACAGCCGCGAACTGCCGGATCATCTCCCGCTGTATCTGGAGTATCTGGCGCAGCTGCCGGAAGCGGAAGCGCGCGGTGGATTGCAGGATATCGCGCCGATACTCGGCCTGCTTAGCGCTCGCTTACAACAACGCGAAAGCGGCTACGCGGCGCTGTTTGAGCTGCTGCTCAAGCTGGCGAACGCGCAGGTCGATAGCCGGAAAGTGGCGGAAAAAATCGCCGATGAAGCCCGCGACGATACGCCGCAGGCGCTGGACGCCGTCTGGGAAGAAGAACAGGTGAAATTCTTTGCCGATCGGGGCTGCGATGATTCGGAGATCGCCGCTCACCAGCGTCGTTTTGCCGGAGCCGTTGCCCCGCAATATTTGAATATCTCTAACGGAGGACAGCAATAATGCACTTCCTGAATATGTTCTTCTTTGACATTTATCCGTACATCGCCGGGACGGTGTTCCTCGTCGGCAGCTGGCTGCGCTACGACTATGGGCAGTACACCTGGCGCGCGGCCTCCAGCCAGATGCTGGACCGTAAAGGGATGAATCTGGCTTCGAACCTGTTTCATATCGGGATTCTCGGGATCTTTGCCGGCCACTTTCTCGGTATGCTGACGCCGCACTGGATGTACGAATCCTTCCTGCCGATCGACGTGAAGCAGAAGATGGCGATGATTGCGGGCGGCGCCTGCGGCGTGATGACGCTGGTGGGCGGCCTGCTGCTGCTCAAGCGTCGTCTGCTGAGCCCGCGCGTTCGCGCCACCACCACCGGCGCGGATATTCTGATCCTCTCCCTGCTGATGGTGCAGTGCGCGCTGGGCCTGCTGACTATTCCATTCTCCGCTCAGCATATGGACGGTAGCGAAATGATGAAGCTGGTGGGCTGGGCGCAGTCGGTGGTGACCTTCCACGGCGGCGCTTCACAGCATCTGGACGGCGTGGCGTTTATTTTCCGCGTGCACCTGGTCTTGGGGATGACGCTGTTTGTGCTGTTCCCGTTCTCCCGTCTGGTGCATATCTGGAGCGCGCCGGTCGAGTACCTGACGCGCAAATACCAGATTGTTCGCGCCCGTCGCTAATTTGCTGTTTTGATACCAACCCCGCCTTGGCGGGGTTTTTTTCGCCCCAGCCCAAGTTGTTGCCTGCCGCAGCCAACAGGATCAGCGCGCCGCCGAACAACTGGATCAGGTTTAGCGAATGGCCAAATACCCGGTTATCGACAACGATCGCCACGACGGGATAGATAAATGACAGCGAGCCGATAATAGGGGTGGGAAGCTTCTGTATCGCGCTGTACAGCAGTTGATACATTACGCCGGTATGCACGATCCCCAGCGTTAATAGCATCACCCATGGGAAAGGAGGCGTGAGCGACGGCATATGCGCCAGCGGTAAAAGCATTACCACGCCGGTGAGCACCTGAATAAAGGCGATATGCTGCGGCGCGAGGGATTTGAGCTTGCGGGTAATTATTGCCGTGAGCGCGTAGAAGAAGGCCGCGCCCAGCGCGAGGCCGATACCGGCGAGCCAGTCGGCGCCACGAGCGCCGGTTAACTCCGTGGAGAGCAAAATGACCACGCCGCCAAAGGCGAGGAACAGCCACCCCCATTTCACCAGGCTGACGCGCTCACCGAAAAGCATCCCCATCAATACCAGCATAAACGGCTGGGTGTTATACACCACGGTAGAAAGACCAATAGAGATCCGTTCATAGGCGGCGAAGAGCAGGAGCCAGTTCACCACTAAGGCCACGCCGCCGAGAATAGCCAGCAGCAGCGTAATGCGGGTGAGTGGGCTAAACGGTTTTCGACTCATCCGAATAAAAATAAACAGTGCAATAGCCCCGATAAGACAGCGCCAGAATACGACTTCGGTCACCGGCAGGCCGGAAAGTAAAACAAACGCGCCAATCGATCCGGAAATTAACATCGCCAGGCTCATTTGCCAGACGCCTTTATGTAAATCACGCATCATCCACCTCCTGATTAATGACGCTATTGTTGAAAATTGCTGTCGGCTTTTACAGGGGTGATATAAGGTTGAAAACGTAAATGGCTTTTTAAAATTAGGTGAAAATGATGGATAACCTTATTGATGATATCGACCGACAAATTTTAGCCTGTCTGGTGGAGGATGCGCGCGTCTCGCTGAAGGTGCTGAGCGGTCATATTGGCCTGACCTCGCCCAGCACGGCGGAGCGTCTGAAAAGGCTTGAGGAGCGCGGGGTGATTCAGGGTTACGGCGCGCGGGTGAATCTTGCGGCGTTAGGCTATACGCTGCAGGCGCTGGTGCGGGTTCGCCCATTGCCTGGGTTGTTACATAAAGTGGATAAGTACATTCAGGCGATGCCGGAGTGCATTGAAAGCGACAAAGTGACCGGCGAGGATTGCTTTGTCATCAGGCTGGTGGTGCGGTCGATAGAGCAGTTGGATACGCTGCTCGATGGCCTGGCGGAGCATGCCCAGTGCAATACCTCTATCGTGAAGAGTTCGCCGGTCAAGCGCCGGCTGCCGCCGATGTAGCCGTGCGTCGCCGGGTGGCGGCAGAGTCTTACCCGGCCTACGACAAGGCAACGACATAACGGGTGGCAATGTATTTTTCAGGGATAATTAAGCTACAGAAGAAATGATGGTGGTGGGGGAAGGATTACTCGTCGCGCTGCGCCTCGCCCTTCGGGTCGTTGCCTGCGGCAACGCTTTCTCGCTTCGCTCGAATCGAACCTTAGTCGAAGCTTCTCATCCTTCCCACATGGGATGAATACGGGGCGCTGAGCGAAGTGTGAATTTAAAACGATATACAAGTGATGGTGGTGGGGGAAGGATTCGAACCTTCGAAGTCGATGACGGCAGATTTACAGTCTGCTCCCTTTGGCCGCTCGGGAACCCCACCAGGGGTAATTTAAATTTTGAGGTCAAGCTGAGAGATGGTGGTGGGGGAAGGATTCGAACCTTCGAAGTCGATGACGGCAGATTTACAGTCTGCTCCCTTTGGCCGCTCGGGAACCCCACCACGGGGTAATGCTTAATACTGGCCTGCTTCCTTATCGGTAAGCGGGGCGCATCATATCAAATGACGCGCCACTGTAAAGTATTCCTTTGATAAAAATAAACTGGTTGCCTGATTTTTATGCGTAAAGACGCAAAGCTAACCAGCTAATTTCATTATCGATTAAAGAATAATCGTCCGGTTACCGTAAACAAATACCCGCTGAGCAAGAACCTGATACAGCGCGCGGCTCAGAACGTTTTTCTCGACGTCGCGTCCAGCGCGCATCATATCTTCCGCAGTGTAGGTATGATCGACGTGAATGACATCCTGCATAATGATTGGACCTTCATCCAGATTATCGTTCACGTAGTGTGCGGTGGCGCCGATGATCTTCACCCCGCGGTCATAAGCCTGGTGATACGGACGCGCGCCGATAAAAGCAGGCAAGAATGAGTGGTGGATATTAATAATTTTATTCGGGAAGCGAGAGACAAACTCGGGGGTCAATACCCGCATGTATTTCGCCAGCACGACGTAATCTGGTTCAAGCGCGGCGATAGCGTCGCCCATCTTTTTATCATGCTCTTCGCGGGTTAACCCCTCATGGCTCACCAGCTGGAAGGGAATATCAAAGCGTTCTACCAGCGAGCGCAGAGTTTCGTGATTGCCGATGACGGCGGCGATTTCTACGTCCAGCCCGCCATAGTTGGCTTTCATCAGCAGATCGCCGAGGCAGTGCGCTTCTTTGGTGACCAGAATGACGACCCGACGGCGTCCTGCCGGGTTGAGCTCACGAATTGAACCTTCCGGCAGCGCGCTGTCGAGGTCAGCCAGGAGAATGGAATCATTGAAAATACCCTCGAGCTCGGTACGCATAAAGAAGCGGCCGGTCCGGTGGTCAACGAACTCATTGTTCTGCACGATGTTAAGTTCGTGCTTGTAGCAGATATTCGTGATACGCGCGATGAGGCCTTTCTGATCAGGGCAAATGGTGCGTAGTACTTTACGTTGTAGTGAATGCATCGCGGGGAAAATCCTGTAGTGTTTGCTATTCCTGCTGCTGGCTTACTGGCCGCAGCATTTTTTAAATTTTTTACCTGAACCGCAAGGGCAGGGATCGTTACGACCGATTAGCGGTCGCGTGCCGTCAATATAATACCACTGTCCGTTTTCTTTTAAGAATCGGGATCGTTCAATAATGGCCCCGGAGCGGTTATCGTCAGCGTAACGAGCGATAAAGCTGACGAAGCCCTCATCGGGGCTCTTGCCTTTATCGGCGGCAAAGACGGTGAGACCATGCCACTGCGTGCGGGTAAAACCGTTTTCAAGGTCAGCGCGAAACTGCTGCGCCTGGCAGGAGGGATGCCAGGTTTTAATCAGATAGTCGGCGTCTTTCATTACAAACGCGCTATAGCGGGAGCGCATCAGCTGTGACGGATCGGGCGCCAGCTGCGCGCCAGCCAGATAACGCTGACAACATGAGCTATACTCCAGAGCGCTGCCACAGGGGCATAATGGCGACAAAACGGCCTCCATGGGTAAAAGAGAGACGGCGCTATGCCGCCAAAGCGCATTATGTTAACTGAGGTATGGCGATGATGCCATGCCCGGAGTGGAAGGATATGTTTCGGCACTAATGAGAAAGCTTAAAATTGGACTGGCGCTAGGGGCTGGCGCCGCTCGGGGATGGTCGCATATCGGCGTGATTAATGCGTTACGGCGGACGGGTATCGACATTGATGTTATCGCAGGGTGCTCAATTGGCTCACTGGTAGGGGCGGCGTACGCCTGCAACCGACTTCCGGCGCTGGAGAAATGGGTCTGCTCCTTTAGCAACTGGGATGTCCTGAAATTAATGGATCTTTCCTGGCAGCGGGGCGGCCTGCTGCGGGGCGAGCGCGTATTTAGCCAATACCGTAAACTCATGCCCGTCAGCGAGATTGAGCGCTGCGAGCGCCGGTTTGCGGCGGTCACCACGAATTTAAGCACCGGTCGCGAACTGTGGTTTACGGAAGGGGATCTGCATCTGGCGATCCGTGCGTCCTGTAGCATGCCTGGCCTGATGGCGCCGGTGATGCATAATGGCTACTGGCTGGTGGATGGCGCGGTGGTGAATCCGGTGCCGGTATCGCTGGCTCGGGCAATGGGCGCAGATATTGTCATTGCCGTTGATTTGCAGCACGATGCGCATCTGATGCAGCAGGATTTGTTATCCATGGAGGTGCCGCATCCGGAGAGCGAAGAAGATTTCTCGTGGCATTCACGGTTGCGTTCTCGCCTGGCGCGTATGACTTCGCGACGGGTGACGAGAGCGCCAACGGCGATGGAAATCATGTCGACGTCTATTCAGGTTCTGGAGAATCGCCTCAAGAGAAACCGCATGGCGGGCGACCCGCCTGATATTCTGATTCAGCCCTTTTGCCCGCAAATCTCCACGCTTGATTTCCATCGGGCTGGCGAAGCTATCGCCGCCGGGCATCTGGCAGTGGAAAAGAAAATGGATGAACTATTACCTTTAGTGCGTACCTCCGTGTAGCGCATTTGATGCATACTTAAGTAAATTCTGACAGGCGGTAGTGTGAATATCATGCCACTATTAAATTATCGTCAGTCAGGGGAGAGATCATGACGCAGCCATTGGCGGGAAAACAGATTCTGATAGTTGAAGACGAACCCGTTTTCCGCTCTCTTATGCACACTTGGTTGGCTTCACTTGGCGCGACCATCGTCCAGGCGGAAGATGGTGTGGATGCGCTGCAAAAAATGGCCGAGTCCAAACCCGATTTGATGATTTGCGATATTTCAATGCCGCGAATGAACGGTCTGCAGCTGGTAGAGCATGTGCGTAACCAGGGCGAGCAGTTGCCGATTCTGATGATTTCAGCGACGGAAAACATGGCGGACATCGCCAAAGCGTTGTGCCTGGGCGTTCAGGATATTCTGCTCAAACCGGTAAAAGATTTCGATCGCCTGAGAGAAACCGTTTATGCCTGCCTCTATCCCAATATGTTTAATTCACGTGTTGAAGAAGAAGAGCGCCTGTTTGAGGACTGGGATGCGCTGGTTAGCGATCCTACCGCGGCGTCAAGGCTGCTACAGGAGCTCCAGCCGCCGGTGCAACAGGAAATGTCACGTTGCCGGATTCACTATCGGCAGCTTGTCTCCGCCGATAAGCCTGGATTAGTGCTGGATATTGCGCCGCTATCAGAAAACGATCTGGCGTTTTATTGTCTGGATGTCACACGAGCAGGTGATAATGGGGTCCTGGCAGCCTTATTGCTGCGCGCGCTGTTCAATGGGTTGCTGCAGGAACAGCTTGCCCATCAGGGTCAGCGTTTACCAGAGATGGGCAGCCTGTTAAAACAGGTTAACCAATTGCTGCGGCAGGCTAATTTACCGGGGCAATTTCCATTATTGGTAGGGTATTACCACAGTGGCTTGAAAAATTTAATTTTAGTCTCTGCGGGTTTGAATGGCACGCTGAATACGGGGGAGCACCAAATTCAGATTAGTAATGGCGTTCCGTTGGGGACATTAGGTAATGCATATCTTAACCAAATTAGTCAACGCTGTGCATCATGGCAGTGCCAAATTTGGGGGGCTGGCGGGCGTTTACGCCTGATGTTGACTACGGAGTGAACAATTGTACTTATTTTTAGGCTCGCGGGATTACCACGCGATCTTTTGTGGTGGTACTATCGCCGGGTTTAATGCGTAAAATTCCTAATTCGAAGATATCTAATCCTTTTCGGAACAGGTTTGTCTGATCAGGCTGATATACTCGATACCATATTATTAACGAGAAGTTTAAAAAACGAACAGTCCAGGAGATTTCAATGGCTGCGCTTAATTCAAAAGTAAGAAAAGCTGTCATCCCGGTTGCGGGATTAGGCACCAGGATGTTGCCCGCTACTAAGGCTATTCCGAAAGAAATGCTGCCGCTGGTAGATAAGCCATTAATTCAATATGTTGTTAACGAATGTATTGCCGCCGGGATTACTGAAATTGTTCTGGTTACGCACTCTTCGAAAAACTCTATCGAAAACCATTTCGATACCAGTTTTGAACTGGAAGCGATGCTGGAAAAACGCGTAAAACGCCAGCTGCTGGAGGAAGTACAATCTATTTGTCCGCCGCACGTAACTATTATGCAAGTGCGTCAGGGGCTGGCTAAAGGTTTGGGTCACGCTGTGCTTTGCGCGCACCCGGTTGTGGGTGATGAGCCGGTCGCGGTCATTTTACCGGACGTTATTCTTGATGAATATGAATCCGATCTGTCTCGCGACAACCTGGCCGAAATGATGGCTCGTTTTGATGAGACCGGCGCAAGCCAGATCATGGTTGAACCGGTTGCTGACGTCACCGCGTACGGCGTTGTCGATTGCAAAGGCCTGGCCCTGCAGCCGGGTGAGAGCGTGCCGATGGTTGGTGTCGTCGAGAAACCGAAAGCGGACGTGGCGCCATCTAATCTGGCGGTTGTCGGCCGCTACGTGCTGAGCGCGGATATTTGGCCGCTTCTGGCAAAAACGCCTCCGGGAGCCGGGGATGAGATTCAGCTGACCGATGCCATCGATATGCTGATCGAAAAAGAAACGGTAGAAGCCTATCATATGAAAGGCAAGAGCCACGACTGCGGTAATAAACTGGGCTATATGCAGGCTTTTGTTGAATATGGCGTACGCCACAAGTCGCTGGGCGAAGAATTTAAAGCCTGGCTGGAAAAAGCCGTAGCGAAGTAATCGTTCGTGACAGAATGCGAAACCGGGAGCGAAATTCGTTTCCCGGTTTTTTTATGCCCGACCGGGACCGGTCCCGAATAACGGATAAAAAAAATCCCGCCGAAGCGGGATTTTTAAACGGATACGATAGCTTATTACAGCAGGAAATCGTCCAGGGATTTACCTTGCTCATCCATCGCTTTCTTGATCACTGCCGGAGTACGACCCTGACCAGTCCAGGTTTTAGTTTCGCCATTCTCGTCAACGTAGCTGTATTTAGCCGGACGTGCAGCGCGCTTGGTTTTCGTTCCTGCTTTAACTGCAGCCATGGTGCTCAGCAGTTCATTAGGATCAATACCGTCTGCAATCAGCATTTCACGGTATTGCTGCAGTTTACGAGTGCGTTCTTCAATTTCCGCAGCCGCAGCGCTTTCTTCTTCACGACGTTCGTTAACGACAACTTCTAATTTTTCCAGCATTTCTTCGAGCGTTTCAAGGGTGCATTCTCTTGCCTGCGCACGAAGAGTACGGATGTTGTTCAAAATTTTAAGTGCTTCGCTCATTGTAGTAATCTCAAACTTATATTGTGGGGTGGTTTGTTGGACTAATAATAGAGCGATAAATTCAGATGTGCAATAGGGGAGAATGTAAGGAAGTCAAAATAACTTGTTATTTGTCTCGGGAATTAATTCATTTAACTTAAATTTTATGTGCGGGTTCACATCTTTTTTGCTTATAGGATGGCGGAAGGCATTAGCTAAAACCCTGAGATAGTATGCTTTTTCCGACGCGCGGTGGGGAAAATTATACTGTGTATGGATAAATATCTTTGTGGGTATTAGCGCAGCAGCGGCGATGATGTTTAATATAAAACACTTGTCCACAGCGGTTATAGCTATCAGAAAATGCTCGATAAGCACAAAAGGGCAATAGTGACGTCAGCGTGGCCGCTTGGGTCGCACCAATAGCAGGCATTACCATTCAATTAAGAGGCTTAATCTTTCGGGTATCCACACCGTGAACATTACCGTCAATACCCACACGGAGAGGGCTGATAGTAGGTGAATATATGATACAATTTTACGGCGAAAAAACACATTGATTGGGGTTACGCGGCCGATGGCACAACTTTATTTCTACTATTCAGCAATGAATGCAGGCAAGTCTACCGCTCTGTTGCAGTCTTCATACAATTACCAGGAGCGAGGGATGCGCACGCTGGTTTATACCGCGGAGATTGATGACCGCTTTGGTTCGGGGAAAGTGAGTTCAAGGATTGGCCTCTCATCGCCCGCGCGGTTGTATAATACTCAGACGGCGTTATTTGCAGACATTGCGGCAGAACATAAGCGTCAGCCGATTCACTGCGTATTAGTTGATGAGAGCCAGTTCCTGACCCGTGAGCAGGTACGCGACCTGTCTGAGGTGGTGGACCAGCTTGATATTCCGGTGTTGTGTTATGGGTTGCGAACAGATTTTCGCGGCGAACTTTTTACGGGCAGCCAATATTTGCTGGCGTGGTCCGATAAGCTGGTTGAATTAAAAACTATCTGTTTCTGCGGTCGTAAGGCGAGTATGGTTTTGCGCCTCGATCAGGAAGGGCGCCCGTACAATGAAGGGGAACAGGTCGTGATTGGCGGTAATGAACGTTATGTCTCGGTATGCCGTAAGCATTATAAAGAGGCGCTGAGCGAAGGTTCTCTGACCGCTGTACAGAACAAACAGCACATTTGCTAACCCTCCCCGCCAAACCCTCTCAGGCGCTTTTACAGCGCCTTTTTTTCCATCGCTAAGCTTAGCGCCTGGATTATACGTTTCGTCTGTCTGAGGCGATTTGTCGGCTGCTGAACGGCGGATAAAAAAAGCCCCATCAAAAGATGGGGCTTCGCGTCACTGACTTTACAGCTGTTGGATTAAGCGGATTTTTTCGCTTTCTTCTCTGCTTTAGCCGGTGCGGCTTCTTTTTTCTCTTCCACACCGCCTTCAACGTAGTTACGTCCGTAGAAGGTATCCAGCAGAATCTGTTTCAGCTCGGCGATCAGCGGGTAGCGCGGGTTTGCGCCGGTGCACTGGTCGTCAAAAGCGTCTTCAGACAGCTTATCAACGTGGGCCAGGAAGTCAGCTTCCTGCACGCCAGCTTCGCGGATAGACTTAGGAATACCCAGTTCAGCTTTAATTTCGTCCAACCAGCCAAGCAGTTTTTCGATTTTCGCTGCGGTGCGGTCACCCGGAGCAGTCAGACCCAGATGGTCAGCGATTTCAGCGTAGCGACGACGAGCCTGCGGACGGTCGTACTGGCTGAAGGCCGTCTGTTTGGTCGGGTTGTCGTTAGCGTTATAACGAATCACGTTGCTGATCAACAGGGCGTTCGCCAGACCGTGAGGAATGTGGAACTGAGAGCCCAGTTTGTGCGCCATTGAGTGACATACGCCCAGGAAGGCGTTCGCAAACGCGATACCGGCGATGGTCGCAGCACTGTGTACACGCTCACGCGCTACCGGGTTTTTAGACCCTTCATGGTAGGACGCCGGCAGGTTTTCTTTCAGCAGCTTAAGCGCCTGCAGAGCCTGACCGTCAGAGAACTCGGAAGCCAGTACGGAAACGTAAGCTTCCAGGGCATGCGTCACGGCATCCAGACCACCGAAAGCACACAGTGACTTCGGCATTTCCATAACCAGGTTGGCGTCAACAATCGCCATGTCCGGAGTCAGCGCATAGTCTGCCAGCGGATATTTCTGACCGGTTGCGTCATCGGTAACCACGGCGAACGGCGTAACTTCAGAACCGGTGCCGGAAGTCGTGGTGATCGCCACCATCTTCGCTTTGACGCCCATTTTCGGGAACTTGTAGATACGTTTACGGATATCCATAAAGCGCAGCGCCAGTTCTTCGAAGTGGGTTTCCGGATGTTCGTACATGACCCACATAATTTTCGCAGCATCCATCGGGGAGCCGCCGCCCAGCGCGATAATCACGTCTGGTTTGAAGGAGTTGGCCAGCTCAGCGCCTTTACGTACGATGGTCAGGGTCGGGTCAGCTTCAACTTCAAAGAAAACTTCCGTTTCTACGCCAGCGGCTTTCAGCACAGAAGTGATCTGGTCTGCATAGCCGTTGTTGAACAGGAAGCGGTCGGTCACGATCAGCGCGCGTTTGTGACCATCAGTAATCACTTCATCCAGCGCGATTGGCAGTGAGCCACGACGGAAGTAGATAGATTTCGGAAGTTTGTGCCACAACATGTTTTCAGCTCGCTTAGCAACGGTTTTCTTGTTGATCAGGTGCTTAGGACCAACGTTTTCCGAGATGGAGTTACCACCCCATGAACCACAACCCAGAGTCAGGGAAGGTGCGAGTTTGAAGTTATACAGGTCACCGATACCACCCTGAGAAGCCGGGGTGTTGATCAGGATACGCGCGGTTTTCATCAACTGGCCGAAGTAAGCAACGCGTTCTGGCTGGTTGTCCTGGTCGGTATACAGGCAGGAGGTGTGGCCGATGCCGCCCATTGCTACCAGTTTTTCAGCTTTATCAACTGCGTCTTCGAAATTCTTCGCACGATACATCGCCAGCGTCGGAGACAGTTTTTCGTGGGCAAACGGTTCGCTTTCATCAACGTCGGTAACTTCACCAATCAGAATTTTGGTGGAAACAGGGACGGTGAAGCCAGCCAGCTCAGCGATTTTATACGCTGGTTGACCAACGATCGCGGCGTTCAGCGCGCCGTTTTTCAGGATGATGTTCTGCACAGCCTTCAGTTCCTGGCCCTGCAGCAGATAGCCGCCGTGGCTGGAGAAACGTTCGCGAACGGCATCGTATACGGAATCAACAACCACAACGGACTGCTCAGAAGCACAAATAACGCCGTTATCGAAGGTTTTTGACATCAGTACGGAAGCGACAGCACGCTTGATATCAGCCGTTTCGTCGATGACAACCGGGGTGTTACCCGCGCCAACGCCGATGGCAGGTTTACCGGAGCTGTACGCCGCTTTAACCATGCCTGGACCGCCGGTCGCGAGGATCAGGTTGATATCCGGGTGGTGCATCAGCGCGTTCGACAGTTCTACGGAAGGCTGGTCAATCCAACCAATCAGATCTTTCGGCGCACCGGCAGCGATCGCAGCCTGCAGGACGATGTCAGCAGCTTTATTGGTTGCATCTTTAGCACGCGGATGCGGAGAGAAGATGATGGCGTTACGCGTCTTCAGGCTGATCAGAGATTTAAAGATCGCAGTTGAAGTCGGGTTAGTGGTTGGGACGATACCGCAGATAATACCAATCGGTTCAGCGATGGTGATCGTACCGAAGGTGTCATCTTCAGACAGGACACCGCAGGTCTTTTCATCTTTATAGGCGTTATAGATGTATTCAGAAGCAAAGTGGTTTTTGATCACTTTATCTTCGACGATACCCATGCCGGATTCGGCAACGGCCATCTTCGCGAGAGGGATTCGAGCATCAGCAGCGGCCAGAGCGGCGGCGCGGAAGATTTTGTCGACTTGTTCTTGAGTGAAACTGGCATATTCACGCTGGGCTTTTTTTACGCGCTCTACGAGTGCGTTAAGTTCAGCGACATTAGTAACAGCCATAATGCTCTCCTGATAATGTTAAACTTTTTTAGTCAATCAGTAGCTCGATTCGACAGTATAGACATTGTGTTAACGGCTTGCATGTAAATGTTAACGTAAAGAATTTTGTGCTTCTGACTTCACCGATTGACTAAAAAAGCTTTGCTTTATTCTTTCAGGTACCGCTGTTTTGCCTCCTCGCTGGATGTAAACAAGGTTACTCACTTCTGGGTACAATTTATGTGATCTAAATCAATAATCAGCCAAGCTGATACCTTTCAGCAGGTCGTTTTTTGACCTGTTTGATCAAGTGTAATGATTAGGTATGCTAATTAAAGGATTAAATAGCATTGCGGAAACAAATAAGTAACATCCGAGCGTAATTATGAGCTTATGCGTCAGCAGAGATGAATTATGCCATCAAACAGCGTATCTTCTCGCGGATATTTTATGCTGGTAACTATCAACAGCCATTTTTAATGATGCTGCGGAGCGCCCTGTGATTCAGTCGATGTTTGATTTTTCAGCTTACTTTAAATTTTTTATTGGATTATTTGCGCTGGTCAACCCGGTAGGCATTATCCCGGTCTTTATTAGCATGACCAGCTACCAGACGGCTGCGGTGCGTAACAAAACCAACCTGACAGCCAACCTGTCGGTGGCCATTATCCTGCTCACGTCGCTATTTTTAGGTGACGCGATTCTGCAGGTCTTCGGGATTTCCATCGATTCATTCCGTATTGCTGGCGGAATTCTGGTCGTCACCATCGCCATGTCGATGATCAGCGGCAAGCTTGGGGAGGATAAACAGAACAAACAAGAAAAATCAGAAACGGCCATTCGCGAAAGTATCGGCGTTGTTCCGCTGGCGCTGCCTCTGATGGCGGGACCCGGCGCCATCAGCTCAACCATTGTCTGGGGAACCCGCTACCATAGCGTCGCCCATTTTGTCGGATTTTCAGTGGCGATTGCTCTTTTTGCGCTGTGCTGCTGGGGGATTTTCCGTATGGCCCCCTGGCTGGTTCGCCTGCTTGGCCAAACCGGCATTAACGTGATTACCCGTATCATGGGGCTGTTGCTGATGGCGCTTGGGATCGAGTTCATCGTTACCGGGATTAAGGCGCTCTTTCCTGGCCTCGTGAATTAACCAGCGTCCGACTCGCGGGACAATCTGTTCCGCGTTTGCTCATTATCGGCAAAACATATTAAAAAAAGTGATTTTCCGCCCTGCAATACGCTTTTCTAATGCTTTGTCATTACTGTTTATTATCAATAGTTTACCCATTCCCCTCGTCACCATCGCGGCTTTTTACCCACATTAATTACTGTTATTTTCTTCACATCATTCTCTGGTGCTTGCCGTCTGATAATCGAAATGATATTAGTAATTTCCCCTATGAAGCAGATGAATGTGCTAAATAATAAGCGATTGTTAAATTTTCGTACAAAAAAGCAGCTGTTCGGCGCGGGATGACGCATAGCGTGAGGGATTTATCACAATCCTTTGATAGTAATAAGATTAATAAACTTGGCCGTGCGAATAAGGGAATAAAACTCCGCCGTCTGCGGGCCACAAAAGAGAATTCGGTAACATATTTGCAAATTGCATTGGCGGACAATAAAGCGTTTTGGTACTTTCCGGCGTGATCTTTGGCGGAATACCTACGCAAATGAGAATTTTTATTATATAGCCCCTCGGGACTAAAATTGCCTCCGGACAGGGGGGTAAGAATCGACGTCAAGGCTGCCGTTTGAGCGGCCGTAATAAATAAGTCGGTGATAGCAAGCAGTACTCTCTGACAGCAGCATAAACTCCTGCACTGTTCAGAATCCAGAAAAGAGAAAACAGGCTGGTTAAATAACCAGTAATTATAATGATTGGAGTAACAAACACATGACCATCATCACGAAAAAAAGCCTGGTAGCCGCAGGAGTACTCTCTGCGTTAATGACCATCAACGCCGCCGTTGCGGCAGATGTACCGGCAGGGGTACAGCTGGCGGACAAACAAACGCTGGTACGTAACAACGGCTCCGAAGTTCAGTCCCTCGATCCGCATAAAATTGAAGGCGTGCCGGAGTCCAATATTAACCGCGATTTGTTTGAAGGGCTGCTGGTAAGCGACCTCGACGGTCATCCGGTCGCGGGCGTTGCGGAAAAATGGGACAACAAAGATTTTAAAGTCTGGACCTTCCATCTACGTAAAGATGCAAAGTGGTCCGACGGCACGCCGGTTACGGCACAAGATTTCGTTTATAGCTGGCAGCGCCTGGCGGATCCGAAAACCGCTTCTCCTTATGCAAGCTATCTGCAGTATGGTCATTTAGCCAATATTGACGACATTATCGCCGGGAAAAAACCAGCGACCGATCTGGGCGTAAAAGCGCTTGACGATCATACCTTTGAAGTGACCCTTAGCGAACCGGTGCCGTACTTCTACAAACTGCTCGTTCACCCATCCGTTTCGCCGGTACCTAAATCCGCCATTGAGAAATTCGGTGACAAATGGACCCAGCCGGCCAATATCGTCAGCAATGGCGCGTATAAATTAAAAGATTGGGTTGTTAACGAACGCATTGTTCTGGAGCGTAATACCAACTACTGGGATAACGCCAAAACCGTGATTAATCAGGTCACCTTCCTGCCGATTTCTTCAGAAGTCACCGACGTTAACCGCTACCGCAGCGGTGAAATCGATATGACCTATAACAACATGCCGATCGAGCTGTTCCAGAAACTGAAAAAAGAGATCCCGAAGGAAGTTCACGTCGATCCGTATCTGTGTACTTATTATTACGAAATCAATAACCAGAAAGCCCCGTTTACCGACGTTCGCGTGCGTACGGCTCTGAAGATGGCGCTGGATCGCGACATTATTGTCAATAAAGTGAAGAACCAGGGCGACCTGCCAGCCTATAGCTACACGCCGCCTTATACCGATGGCATGAAGCTTATTGAGCCCGAGTGGTTCAAGTGGTCGCAGGAAAAACGTAACGAAGAAGCGAAAAAATTGCTGGCCGAAGCGGGCTATAGCGCTGATAAGCCGCTGACCTTCAATCTGCTGTATAACACTTCCGATTTGCACAAAAAACTGGCTATCGCGGTGGCGTCCATCTGGAAGAAAAACCTCGGCGTAAACGTGAAGCTGGAAAACCAGGAATGGAAAACCTTCCTTGATAACCGCCATCAGGGCACCTTTGATATTGCGCGCGCCGGCTGGTGTGCGGACTATAACGAACCGACCTCCTTCCTCAATACGATGCTGAGCGACAGCTCAAACAACACATCACATTATAAGAGCCCGGCTTTCGACAAGATTATCGCTGAAACGCTGAAAACCAGCGACGAAGGGAAACGCGCGGACCTCTATGCGCAATCTGAGCAGCAGCTGGATAAAGACTCCGTCATCGTACCGGTCTTCTATTATGTCAACGCCCGTTTGGTTAAACCGTGGGTAGGTGGCTATACCGGCAAAGACCCGCTGGATAATACCTATACAAGAAATATGTACATTGTGAAGCACTAATGGCAATACGTGGGGCAGGCGTTAACGCTTGCCTCACGGTGTCTTATTTCATCGCACTATTAAAGGCACAGGCCAGAAGGTACGGGCAATGTTAAAATTCATCTTTCGTCGCTGTCTGGAAGCGATTCCGACGCTATTTATTCTTATTACTATCTCTTTCTTCATGATGCGTCTTGCACCGGGAAGCCCTTTTACCGGTGAACGTACGCTGCCGCCGGAAGTCATGGCGAATATTGAAGCAAAATACCATTTAAACGACCCCATCATGACCCAGTACTTCAATTACCTGAAGCAGCTGGCGCACGGTGATTTCGGTCCTTCCTTTAAATATAAAGATTACTCGGTTAACGATCTGGTCGCTTCCAGCTTCCCGGTGTCAGCCAAATTAGGCTTCGCCGCGTTTTTTCTGGCGGTTGTGCTTGGCGTGAGCGCCGGGGTGATTGCGGCTTTGAAGCAAAATACAAAATGGGATTTTGCCGTGATGGGGGTGGCAATGACCGGGGTGGTGATACCGAGTTTCGTGGTCGCGCCGTTACTGGTCATGATATTTGCTATCACCCTGCACTGGCTGCCGGGCGGCGGATGGAACGGCGGGGCGCTGCAATATATGATTTTGCCGATGGTCGCCCTGTCGTTGGCCTATATCGCCAGCATCGCGCGTATTACCCGTGGCTCTATGATCGAAGTTCTCCACTCTAACTTCATTCGCACCGCCCGGGCAAAAGGCTTACCGATGCGGCGCATTATTCTGCGCCACGCATTAAAGCCCGCGCTGCTGCCGGTGCTCTCCTATATGGGGCCCGCCTTTGTCGGCATTATTACCGGCTCAATGGTTATCGAAACCATTTATGGCCTGCCGGGAATCGGTCAACTGTTCGTCAACGGCGCGCTGAACCGCGACTACTCGCTGGTCCTTAGTCTGACCATTCTGGTGGGCGCATTGACCATTCTGTTTAACGCGATTGTTGACGTGCTGTACGCCGTTATCGATCCGAAGATCCGTTACTAACGCTGGGGTTCGCCATGATGTTAAGTAAGAAAAACAACGAGGCGCTGGAAAACTTCAGTGAAAAGCTGGAAGTCGAGGGACGCAGCCTCTGGCAGGACGCTCGCCGCCGCTTTATGCATAACCGCGCTGCCGTCGCCAGCCTGATTGTGCTGGTGATTATTGCGCTGTTTGTCACCATCGCGCCGATGGTATCGCAGTTTTCCTATTACGATACCGATTGGGGCATGATGTCCAGCGCGCCCGATACGGAGTCCGGGCACTACTTTGGTACCGACTCTTCCGGCCGCGACCTGCTGGTGCGGGTGGCGATTGGCGGGCGTATCTCATTAATGGTCGGCGTAGCCGCTGCGCTGGTGGCGGTGATTCTGGGAACGCTTTACGGGTCGCTTTCCGGCTATCTTGGCGGCAAAGTGGATTCGGTAATGATGCGTCTGCTGGAAATCCTCAACTCCTTCCCGTTTATGTTCTTTGTCATCCTGCTGGTGACCTTTTTTGGTCAGAATATCCTGCTGATTTTCGTTGCCATCGGGATGGTTTCCTGGCTGGATATGGCGCGTATCGTTCGCGGCCAGACCCTGAGCCTGAAGCGTAAAGAGTTTATTGAAGCTGCGCAGGTTGGCGGTGTTTCAACGGGCAATATCGTTATCCGCCATATCGTGCCTAACGTGCTTGGCGTGGTCGTGGTGTATGCCTCACTGCTGGTGCCGAGCATGATTTTGTTCGAATCCTTCCTGAGCTTCCTCGGCCTGGGTACCCAGGAGCCGTTAAGCAGCTGGGGCGCGCTGCTCAGCGATGGCGCCAACTCGATGGAAGTTTCGCCGTGGCTACTGCTGTTTCCTGCCGGTTTCCTGGTGGTAACGCTGTTTTGTTTTAACTTTATCGGCGATGGCCTGCGTGATGCCCTCGACCCGAAAGACCGCTAAGGAGCGCCGACATGAGTACGATGGAAACGGCGAAAGCGCCGCAGGCAGCACAACAATCCGGACTGCTTCTGGATGTGAAAGATCTCCGCGTCACCTTTGGTACTCCCGATGGTGATGTGACCGCGGTCAACGATCTCAATTTTAATCTGCGGGCAGGGGAAACCTTAGGCATCGTGGGCGAGTCTGGTTCCGGTAAGTCGCAGACCGCATTTGCGCTGATGGGCCTGCTGGCGGCGAACGGTCGCATCGGCGGTTCTGCGACCTTTAACGGTAAGCAGATCCTCAACCTTCCGGAGCGTGAGCTGAATAAGCTGCGCGCCGAGCAGATCTCAATGATTTTTCAGGACCCGATGACCTCGCTGAATCCGTATATGCGGGTAGGGGAGCAGCTGATGGAAGTCCTGATGCTGCATAAAGCGTTGAGCAAAGCCGAAGCCTTTGAAGAGTCGGTGAAAATGCTGGACGCGGTCAAAATGCCCGAAGCGCGTAAACGGATGAAAATGTATCCGCACGAATTTTCCGGCGGTATGCGCCAGCGCGTGATGATTGCGATGGCGTTGCTGTGCCGGCCTAAGCTGCTGATTGCCGATGAGCCGACAACGGCGCTGGACGTGACCGTACAGGCGCAAATCATGACGCTGCTTAATGAGCTCAAGCGCGAGTTCAATACGGCGATCATTATGATTACCCACGATCTCGGCGTCGTCGCCGGGATCTGCGATAAGGTGCTGGTAATGTACGCCGGGCGTACGATGGAATATGGTCAAGCGCGCGACGTCTTTTATCAACCATCGCACCCTTATTCTATCGGTCTGCTCAATGCGGTGCCGCGGCTGGATGCGGAAGGCGATGCTCTGTTAACGATTCCGGGCAATCCGCCGAACCTGCTGCGGCTGCCGAAGGGCTGTCCGTTCCAGCCGCGCTGTCCGCATGCGATGGAAATTTGCAATAGCGCTCCGCCTCTGGAGGAGTTTGCACCGGGCCGCCTGCGCGCCTGCTTTCAACCGGTGGGGGATTTGCTATGAACGCCGTAACGGAACAAAGAAAAGTCCTGCTCGAAATCGCCGATCTGAAAGTGCACTTTGATATTAAAGACGGTAAACAGTGGTTCTGGCAGCCGTCGAAAACGCTGAAAGCGGTGGATGGCGTAACGCTGCGTCTGTATGAAGGTGAAACCCTGGGCGTGGTCGGCGAGTCCGGATGCGGAAAATCGACCTTCGCGCGCGCGATCATTGGTCTGGTCAAAGCCACCGACGGTAAAGTCGCCTGGCTAGGTAAAGATTTGCTGGGAATGAAGGCCGACGAATGGCGCGACGTGCGCAGCGATATTCAGATGATCTTTCAGGATCCGCTGGCGTCGCTAAACCCGCGCATGACTATCGGGGAAATTATCGCCGAGCCGCTGCGTACCTATCATCCGAAAATGCCGCGTCAGGAAGTTCGCGATCGCGTTAAGGCGATGATGATGAAAGTGGGGCTGCTGCCGAACCTGATTAACCGCTACCCGCATGAGTTCTCCGGCGGCCAGTGTCAGCGCATCGGTATTGCCCGTGCGCTCATTCTTGAGCCGAAGCTCATTATTTGCGATGAGCCGGTTTCGGCGCTGGATGTGTCGATTCAGGCGCAGGTAGTGAATCTGCTGCAGCAGCTGCAGCGTGAAATGGGACTATCGCTGATTTTTATCGCCCACGATCTGGCGGTGGTGAAGCACATTTCTGACCGCGTACTGGTGATGTATCTCGGGCATGCCGTGGAACTGGGCACCTACGATGAGGTGTACCATAATCCGCTGCATCCTTATACCAAAGCGCTGATGTCGGCGGTGCCGGTGCCGGACCCCGATAAAGAGAAGAATAAAACTATCCAACTGCTGGAGGGGGAATTGCCATCGCCGATTAACCCGCCGTCGGGATGCGTATTTCGCACGCGGTGCCCGATTGCCGGGCCGGAGTGCGCTAAGACGCGACCGGTGCTGGAGGGCAGTTTCCGACACGCGGTTTCCTGCCTGAAGGTAGACCCGTTATAATCTCTGGGGCTGACGTAGGTCAGCCCTTTTTTTAGCGAGGTTAACGTGGCTTTTCATATTCATGCCGCTCGTCTGCGGCTGTATCATTTACTCTTCGATCAAAACCGTCGCTCCGGCCGGCATTTTGAGGGATTCTGCGGCCTCTTTGCGCTGCTTAGCGTGCTGGTGATATTTATCGAGTCCGGATTGGGAACGCAATATCATCTGACGGTAGATGAATGGCATGTCTTTGTCTGGCTTGAGCTTATTGTCACCGCGGTTTTTACCTGCGAGTATATTCTGCGCATTATCAGTTGGCCGAATCCGCTAAAGTATATTTTCAGCTTTTGGGGAATTATTGATCTTGCCACTATCTTACCGCTCTACGTAATGTGGCTATGGCCTGAGATCAGTATTGAGTACGTGTTCGCCTGGCGGGCCATGCGCGCGATTCGCGCGCTGCGTATTCTTAAACTGCTGCGTTTTATGCCGTCGCTGAATATTTTCTGGACCGCCATCGTCAGCGCTCGCCACCAGTTGATCCTGTTCTACTCTTTTATTGCCATCGTGATGGTGATTTTTTGGCGCCCTGATGTATCTGGTTGAGGGGCCGCGATATGGGTTTACTACGCTGAATGCGTCGGTTTACTGGGCGATTGTGACGATAACCACGGTGGGATATGGCGACATCACGCCGCATACGCCGCTCGGGCGAATTCTGGCCTCCATCCTTATCTTAATCGGCTACTCAATTATTGCGATTCCCACCGGCTTAATTACCACCCATATGACCACGACCTTTCAGAATCGCCGTACTCAGCGCATATGTTCGAATTGTCAGCATGCAAATCATGAAAAAGACGCCCGCTACTGCAACGCCTGCGGCAGTAAACTACCCGAATAAATAAAAAAGCCTGCTCTGGTTAAACCCGGCAGGCTTATTCTGTATCGTTATTTACTTAAGAAAGATTTTATTCGCGCCACAGGATATGACAGAGCTTGTGGTCTTTTTCACGGCACAGCAGCACGCGCGCAAAAATATCGTTAATCTCGCCGCCATCTTCATCGGCCAGGCCAATGACCACTTCCGCGAAGAAGTCAGGGTTGAGGTTAAAATCGACGTGCTCTTCCCAGTCAGGCGCCGGGTCAAAGAGCTCAGCGCCGCCGCGTTCTTCAAACTGCAGATTGAACAGAATGACATCCGCCGGGTCGAGGTTGTCGACGGCCAGCTCGAGGAAAATGTCGTAAGCCTGTTCAAGCGTTTCATCTTCGGTCAGGCGATTGTTTAAATCCATATCCATGATTGCTACCCATTAAACATCTGATTGGCACGTTTTACAGCAACGGACTGAAGAAGTAAAACAGTCGCTCGGCGATCCGCTGCCACAGCGGACGTTTTAACCATAGCCTGGCGTCCAGCAGGCGCGAGCGGGAGATATAATCATCCTGCACCGCGGCCAGATCGCTGCCAAATCCGGCATCGTCAATCACCAGCGTAATCTCGAAGTTCAACCACAGGCTGCGCATGTCGAGGTTAACGGTGCCCACCAGGCTGAGCTCGCCGTCAACCAGCACGCTCTTGGTATGCAGCAGGCCGCCTTCAAACTGGTAGATCTTCACCCCGGCAGCCAGCAGTTCGGTAAAGAAGGCGCGGCTGGCCCAGCCCACCAGCAGCGAGTCGTTCTTGCGCGGCAGGATGATGCTGACATCGACGCCGCGCTGGGCGGCGGTGCAGATGGCATGCAGAAGATCGTCACTGGGCACAAAGTAGGGAGTCGTCATGATCAAATGCTCTTTGGCCGCGTAGGCGGCAGTGAGCAGAGCCTGATGGATCAAATCTTCCGGAAAGCCCGGGCCCGAGGCGATAGTGTGAATCGTGTGCCCGCTGGCCTCTTCGAACGGCATAATGTTCGCGTCCGGCGGCGGCGGTAAAATACGTTTACCGGTTTCAATCTCCCAGTCGCAGGAGTAGACAATGCCCATGGCTGTCGCTACAGGCCCTTCCATTCGCGCCATCAGATCGATCCACTGGCCAACGCCGGAGTCCTGCTTAAAGAAACGCGGATCAACCAGATTCATACTGCCAGTATAGGCAATATAGTTATCGATCATGACCATTTTACGGTGCTGACGCAGGTCCATACGGCGCAGGAAGACGCGCATCAGGTTGACCTTCAGCGCTTCGACGACTTCAATGCCGGCATTACGCATCATCGCGGCCCAGGGGCTGCGGAAAAAGGCCACGCTCCCGGCGGAGTCGAGCATCAGCCGGCAATGTACA
This sequence comes from Klebsiella sp. M5al, assembly GCF_002090195.1. Taxonomy (NCBI): domain Bacteria; kingdom Pseudomonadati; phylum Pseudomonadota; class Gammaproteobacteria; order Enterobacterales; family Enterobacteriaceae; genus Klebsiella; species Klebsiella sp. M5al. The sequence goes on along the minus strand of NZ_CP020657.1, from coordinate 3,564,452 downwards.
CCGCGTCTGGCCGCCGCCATTAATGATTCGGCGACCTGGTCGGCCATGCCGCCAGGCTGCCAGATATAGAACACCATCTCAATATTGTGCCGGGCGAGCTGGATATCGCGGATGAGCGCTTGCATGACGTCATCGGACTCGGTGAGCAGCTGGAGCTGGTTTCCTTTGACGCCACCAATTCCCTGACGGCGTTCGCAGAGTTTGAACAACGATTCGGCGACCGGGCTATTATCATCGGCAAAGATATGCTTGCAGGCTTTGAGATCTTTTAACCACTTGGCCGTCGAGGGCCACATGGCCCGCGCGCGCTCGGCGCGGCGTTTACCCAGATGCAGTTCGCCAAACGAGAGATAGGCGATAATTCCCACCAGCGGAAGAATATAAATGACAAGCAGCCAGGCCATCGCTGACGGGACCGCGCGTCTTTTCATTAATATCCGTAATGTTACACCGGCGATAAGTAGCCAGTAACCAAGTATAACCAGCCAGTTCACCACCGTGTAAAAGGTTGTCATAGATGAAAAATCCTTTTGAATGACTTGATGCCATGAGTTTACGCATCAACATCCATCTGGCAAATAAAAACGCAGCGAAAGCGTTGGTTAGCCAGATTCATCGGTCTATAATGCAGGCTGTTTTCACTCGTAGAGTAGTTGTAATGAAGCGTAGTAGAACGGAAGTAGGGCGCTGGCGCATGCTTCGGCAGGTGAGCCGCCGTAAAGCACGCTGGCTGGAAGGCCAGTCGCGTCGTAATATGCGCATCCTCGCCATCAGAAAAGAGCTGGTTAAGCGGCAACGACACTCTCTGCTGTTCACCTTCTCTGAGTTTTGAGAGTCGAAACAAAAGGCACCGCTCGCGGTGCCTCTGTTTTTTGCCAACATTTGGTTCTTTAGAATACTTTTTTATACGGTTTTACAGATACTTTCTGATAAACCCCTGCGGCGATATACGGATCGTCATTGGCCCATGATTGCGCCGCTTCCAGTGATTCAAATTCCGCAATCACCGTTGAGCCGGTGAAGCCCGCCGCGCCGGGTTCATTACTGTCGACTGCGGGCATTGGGCCGGCGGTCAGTAAACGACCTTCATCATGTAATAATTGCAAACGCGCCAGGTGGGCGGGACGTACCGACGTCCGTTTTTCCAGAGAGTCGGCGATATCTTCAGCGTAGATAACGTAAAGCACGGCATGGCTCCTTATCAATAAATTGGCGAATCACGTTAAGTGAAACCGTCGTTGACTGCAATGCAAAGATGCTCACGATCCCCAGAATGCCACGTCCCGGCGGCTTTTTGTCATAAATCAGGGCAAATTTTGATACAAGCCAACAACCCTAGTTGAATATGATTGCTATTTGCATTTAAAATCGGGGCATCATTTTTCAACAGAAACGACTATGAGCGCAATGACCTTTGATTTACCTCGCCGCTTTCCGTGGCCCACGCTACTGTCTGTGGTTATCCACGGCGGTGTTGTCGCGGCGCTGCTCTATACTTCGGTACATCAGGTTATTGAACGGCCGTCACCCTCACAGCCCATTGAGATTACTATGGTGGCCCCGGCAGATCTGGAACCGCCTCAGGCGGCTCAGCCGGTCGTTGAACCCATCGTTGAACCGGAACCAGAGCCGGAACCGGAAGTGATTCCTGAACCGCCAAAAGAGGTGCCGGTCGTTATCCATAAACCGAAACCTAAACCGAAGCCAAAGCCTAAACCGAAGCCGGAAAAAAAGGTTGAGCAACCGAAGCGTGATGTCAAACCGGCGGAAACGCGCCCGGCCTCGCCGTTTGAAAATACAAATACGGCGCCAGCGCGCACCGCGCCGAGCACCTCAACCGCGAACGCTAAACCGACCGTCACGGCGCCGACCGGACCGCGGGCGTTAAGCCGTGGAGAACCGAGCTATCCTGCTCGTGCGCAGGCGCTGCGCATTGAAGGGAATGTTCGGGTTAAGTTCGACGTCACGGCGGAAGGGCGCGTGGATAACGTGCAGATCCTCTCTGCCCAGCCGGCCAATATGTTTGAGCGTGAAGTGAAAAACGCTTTACGTAAATGGCGCTATGAACCGGGTAAACCAGGAACCGGCATTACCATGACCATTCAGTTCCGCCTGAAAGGCGTACAAATCAGCTAATCCGCATAAGCAAGGCCCCTTACGGGGCCTTATCCATGAACACGTCATCAAGCGCTTTCTGCGCCGTCACCAGATGTTGTCCGCCAAACAGAATTGCGCGATTCAGCAGCGTATAGAGCTGGTAGATGGGTTGCCGCTCAAGAAACCCGGACGGTAGCGGCGAAACGGATTGATAGCCATCATAGATTTGCGGCGGCTGTTCCGGATGCAGCGGGAGCATCGCCAGATCGCATTCGCGATCGCCCCAGTAGCAAGCGGGGTCGAAAATATAGGGTCCGTTTGGCCCAAGCGCGCAGTTACCGGACCATAAATCACCGTGGAGCAGCGACGGCTGCGGCTGATGATTGCTCAACCGCTGCTGAATAATATCAACAAGGCTATCGATATCGCCAAAATGCAGGCCTTTCTCGGCGGCGAGCTCGAGCTGCCAGCCGATGCGCTGTTCGGCAAAGAACGTGGACCAGCGACGCTGCCAGGCGTTCGGCTGGGGAGTCGTGGAAAGGTCATTGTCAAAATCCAGACCAAACTGCGGCTGATCGCTCCATTGATGCAAATGGGCGATTTGCTGGCCTAACAGGAAAGCGTTGTGCGCATCCAGCGGGCGAGGGGGGAGATATTCCATGACCAGAAAACTATAATCACGATCGCTGCCTACGGCAAAAACCTGCGGTACGTTCACGGTTTTACTTCGCGACAGCAGCTCAAGCTGGTCTGCCTCGGCCGTGAAGATGGGTAAAAGCTCACGTTCGTCGCATTTTACGAAGTAATCGCGTCCGCCAAAGCGTAAATGCCAGGCGGCGTGGATCTCTCCACCGGGTAGTTCGTTTCGCAGTTCGATTTCAGCTGCTTCGGTATGCAAATCGCTTAACAAATTGCTGATAGCTTGCCACATGCCGTCTCTCCCCATGTCTTCCAACATTTCATAAGGTTAGCGCATAACCCCGGCGTAAAATTCGAACTGACGCACAACTGAACGTTTTCCGTTGCGTCAATCGCACTTATTGAGCTTTTATCCACTCGCTGAATGTTGACACGGTGACGTCAACGGCTCTTCCCAGCGCGGTTTCGGCCAAACCCGCGCTTAACGCTTTAACTTCATCGGCATTCTGCATGGAAAGCAGGCCGAAGGTATTGGTGCCGAGCTCGTGGACGTTCCCTTCATCATCGTTTAAGACAAGGGTAAACCCGGCGCGAGTGAGATGATTACTGAGTTCGTTAATTTCCGTTAACGTCTCTTCGTGGAAACGAACCGTGACGACCCAGGCGGTAATTTCGCTACTCATTTTTCACCCCGTTGTTATCCATGGCATTTTTAGCATAGACCATCATGCTGATTTGGCGACTCCCTCCGTTTTGCCAGAGGGAGAGAAGGAGATTATAAACCGCGCAGATAATCGTAGATTTTTTGCGTATTTTCCTGCGAGCAAAGGCGGGTGCCCTGATTGATGGTGGCCGCGCTACCCGCCGCGACGCCAAAGCGAACCATATCTTCAAGCGAGGCATTTTCCGCCAGCCTTAAGGTCATCGCGCCAACCATGCTGTCACCGGCGCCGACGGTACTCTGGCTTTTCATCGGCGGCGGTACGACCTGAACGCTACCATCGGCGTCAACACCAAGCGCTCCCTGTGCTCCCAGGGAGACGACGACGCGCTGGACTTTGCCGGAACGAATTAACTCTTGCGCGGCGAGCCGCACATCATCCGGCTGGCTCAGATCCCGCTGGACCAGCGCGCTCAGCTCTTTCTGGTTCGGTTTAACCAGTTCAATATTGCCGACATCAAGCGCTGCGGCGAGAGCATCGCCGGAACTATCAACAATACAGCGCAATCCATGCCGCTGCGCGTTTTTCACCAGCTGCGTCAGGTTTTCGACGCTGATGCCCGGCGGCAGACTGCCGCTAATTACCAGCAGCGAGCCGGGGGCGATAGTGAGAACTTTTTCCTCAATGAGGCGGAGCTCATCCGCAGTTAATGCGGCGCCAGGCATCACGAAACGATATTGCTCGCCGCTGGCGTTCACATGAACGTGAAGATTCTGCCGCGTCCAGTCGTGAGTCTCTACCGTATCGACGGGAACGTGTTCATCAGTCAGCAGCGCTGTCAGGTGTTCACCCGTTGCGCCGCCGACGGGAAAGATAGCCGTGGCGCTGCCGCCAAGAAAAGTGATGGCTCGCGCCACGTTAATACCGCCGCCTCCGGGTTCAAATACGGGGGCGCTACAGCGTAGCTTGCCTTCCGGGTAAATTTGCGGGGTTTGCGTGGCGCTGTCGAGCGAGGGGGCTAACGTGAGCGTATAGATTTTGGTCATCCGGTTTCCTCCATAATACGAATTTAGCTGCTCTGATTTTAAGCATGGCACTTAAAGGAGGTAAGGGGAAGCGACGACTAGCTTATGCCCCGGTACCCCATTTTATCTTTATGAAATAAAAATTGTTTTGCGAAGCGTCTTATACAAAAAACGAAAGAGTAATTGATTGCTAAGTTAATCGTGCTTTTTTATAATTTACTCCCTTTCTTAGGACCGGCTATTAGCGATCCTCGCGAAAGCTCCCGGGACCCTCCTGGTCTCCTTATAGGTTGTACGGACTTAAAATTAAATGAAGCTTTTGAAGACAGTACCCGCAGCGGTGATGCTGGCGGGAGGGCTCTTTGCGTCTGCGTGCGCAATGGCCGATGATTCCGTTTTTACTGTCATGGATGACCCTTCTTCTGCAAAAAAACCTTTCGAAGGTACTGTTAACGCCGGTTATCTGGCGCAGTCCGGCAATACGAAAAGTTCCTCAATGACCGCCGACTCCACGTTGACCTGGTATGGCGATACCACCGCATGGTCGCTGTGGGGAAATGCCAGCAATACGTCGTCAAACGATCAGCGCTCTTCGGAAAAGTACGCGGTGGGCGGACGTAGCCGTTATAACCTGACCGACCAGAATTATCTTTTTGGTCAGGCGAGCTGGCTGACGGATCGTTACAATGGTTATCAGCAGCGTGATGTGTTCACCGCGGGTTATGGTCGTCAGATCATGAACGGCCCGGTACACAGCCTGCGTTTTGAATTTGGTCCTGGCGTACGCTATGACGAGTATACCGATGGTGATAATGATACTCAGCCGTTGGGCTATGCTTCCGGTACCTACGCCTGGCAGATGACCGATAACGCCAAATTTACCCAAGGCGTCTCGGTATTCGGCGCTGAAGATACGACGCTGAACTCTGAAAGTGCGTTAAACGTTGCGATTAACGCGCACTTTGCCCTCAAAGTAGCCTATAACCTGACGTGGAACTCTGAACCGCCGTCATCGGCGCCGGAACATACCGATCGCCGCACCACGCTATCGCTCGGTTATAAAATGTAATATTTTCAGGCCGGATATTCCGGCCTGATTGTTTTAAATTTAGCAATAAGTGGCATTATTATTTTTGGTCTCTTGTTTTGTTTTTTATAAAAAGAAATGGTCTCCATAATTTCCTCATAATTGCTATTTTGCTGACAAATATGCAGTCAATTTGACACGAAAAGATAAATATTGGGTCGGACAAAAATGTGATCTGGATCTATACTGTTCAACACAGGCGGAGATAACGAATCCGTTCTATTATCTGCAACAAATAAGAGAATGACTATCATGAGAAATAGCAAAATCGCACTCGCGGCCGTGATGCTGTGCACGCTGTCTTTTGGCGCATTTGCCGCCGCTCCCGCACCGCAGCCGGGTAATCACGATCGTACGCCAGTGGGCATTGCCAAAGCGACCGATGTCGAAGCGGGCTCCAACATTGCTCCGGGCTCACAATCAACCGGACAGTCAATGAACGACGCGTTTGATGTTCATAAACTTGTCGCCGGCGAATGGTCCTGATATTTAAACACCATTCATAACTTCTCTTTTATTATTTCGTCAAGCAGTAAACCGGGTAATGCTGTACCGGTTTCGCTTTCAGCGTTTGGTGTTAAATCGTCATAATTTATGTGAAATCATAAATATTCTATATGCGTCATATCGCGCTGTCGTCGTTTCTTCCGATCTATCGCTGAAGCAATTATGCAGCGTTTGTTACGCCGCCCCCTTTTTTTTCCATCAACAATAACCATTTAGTCTTATGTGACTTTTATCACGCACTAATGATGTGTAAACTAACCCTCGGTGTTATCAACAGGCGGCTGCAGGTGGGGACGTGTCGGTGAACGAGCGTGCACATATTTTCGCAGAGTGAAGCGGGAACTGGGTCTGAACTTGTTGATAATTATGATTATATTGTTTTGTATGTGCTCTTTCGTGCGGGGCACCACTGCAAATAAGGACATGAAATGCCTGTAATTACGCTTCCTGATGGCAGCCAACGCCATTTTGATCACGCTGTGAGCCCGATGGACGTCGCTCTGGATATTGGCCCCGGTCTGGCGAAAGCCACTATCGCTGGTCGTGTCAACGGCGAGCTGGTTGACGCCTGTGACTTAATTGAAAACGACGCAACGCTCTCTATCATCACCGCGAAAGATGAAGATGGTCTTGAGATTATTCGTCACTCCTGTGCGCACCTTTTGGGGCATGCGATTAAACAGCTGTGGCCAAATACCAAAATGGCGATCGGCCCGGTTGTCGACAATGGTTTCTACTACGATGTCGATCTGGACCATACCCTGACCCAGGAAGATATCGACGCGCTCGAAAAACGTATGCATGAGCTCGCCGAGAAAAACTACGACGTTATTAAGAAGAAAGTCAGCTGGCACGAAGCGCGTGAAACCTTTGTGAAGCGTGGCGAGAGCTATAAAGTCTCTATTCTTGATGAAAACATTGCTCATGATGACAAGCCTGGCTTGTATCATCACGAAGAATATGTCGACATGTGCCGTGGGCCGCATGTGCCGAATATGCGTTTCTGCCATCACTTCAAACTGATGAAGACCGCTGGCGCCTACTGGCGCGGCGATAGCAACAATAAAATGCTGCAGCGCATCTACGGTACCGCCTGGGCAGATAAAAAAGCGCTGAATGCCTATCTGCAGCGCCTGGAAGAAGCCGCTAAGCGCGATCACCGTAAAATTGGTAAGCAGCTCGACCTGTATCATATGCAGGAAGAGGCGCCGGGTATGGTGTTCTGGCATAATGACGGATGGACTATCTTCCGCGAACTGGAAACTTTTGTGCGTTCTAAGCTGAAAGAGTACCAGTATCAGGAAGTTAAAGGCCCGTTTATGATGGACCGTGTGCTGTGGGAAAAAACCGGCCACTGGGACAACTATAAAGATGCGATGTTTACCACTTCTTCCGAGAACCGTGAATACTGCATCAAGCCGATGAACTGCCCGGGTCACGTGCAGATCTTCAACCAGGGCCTGAAATCCTACCGCGATCTGCCATTACGTATGGCTGAATTCGGTAGCTGCCATCGCAATGAGCCGTCAGGCGCGCTGCATGGCCTGATGCGCGTACGCGGGTTTACTCAGGACGATGCCCATATTTTCTGTACTGAAGATCAGGTTCGTGATGAAGTTAACGCCTGTATTCGTATGGTCTACGATATGTACAGCACCTTCGGCTTCGAGAAAATCGTCGTCAAGCTGTCAACTCGCCCGGAAAAACGCATCGGTAGTGATGAGACATGGGATCGTGCTGAAGCGGATCTGGCGGTGGCGCTGGAAGAGAACAATATCCCGTTTGAATATCAACTGGGTGAAGGCGCCTTCTACGGTCCGAAAATTGAATTTACCCTGTATGACTGCCTCGATCGTGCATGGCAGTGCGGTACTGTACAGCTGGACTTCTCCCTGCCGCAGCGTTTAAGCGCCTCCTATGTTGGCGAAAATAACGAACGACAGGTACCGGTAATGATTCACCGTGCGATTCTTGGTTCGCTGGAGCGCTTTATTGGCATCCTGACCGAAGAGTTTGCCGGCTTCTTCCCAAGCTGGCTTGCGCCAGTGCAGGTTGTGATCATGAATATTACTGATTCTCAGGCTGAATACGTTAACGAATTGACGCGTAAACTACAAAATGCGGGCATTCGCGTAAAAGCAGACTTGAGAAATGAGAAGATAGGCTTTAAAATCCGCGAGCACACTTTACGTCGTGTCCCTTACATGTTGGTCTGTGGCGACAAAGAGGTAGAAGCTGGCAAAGTTGCCGTGCGTACCCGTCGTGGCAAAGACTTGGGCAGCCTGGACGTAAATGAAGTTATCGAGAAGCTGCAACAAGAGATTCGCAGCCGCAGTCTAAAACAACTGGAGGAATAAGGTATTAAAGGCGGAAAACGAGTTCAAACGGCACGTCCGAATCGTATCAATGGCGAGATTCGCGCCCTGGAAGTTCGCTTAACAGGTCTGGAAGGCGAAGCTTTGGGTATTGTGAGTCTGAGAGAAGCTATCGAAAAAGCTGAAGAAGCTGGAGTAGATTTAGTTGAAATCAGCCCTAACGCCGAACCGCCAGTTTGTCGTATCATGGACTACGGCAAGTTCCTTTATGAAAAGAGCAAGTCTTCTAAGGAACAGAAGAAAAAGCAAAAAGTTATTCAGGTCAAGGAAATCAAATTCCGACCTGGCACCGATGATGGCGACTACCAGGTAAAACTCCGCAGCCTGGTTCGCTTTCTGGAAGAGGGTGATAAAGCTAAGATCACGCTGCGTTTCCGCGGCCGTGAGATGGCTCACCAGCAGATCGGGATGGAAGTGCTTACCCGCGTCCGTGACGATCTGAGTGAACTGGCAGTAGTCGAATCCTTCCCAACGAAGATCGAAGGCCGCCAGATGATCATGGTGCTCGCTCCTAAGAAGAAACAGTAAGGCCTTCAAGTAGCAATGTCTGTGGAGCCTTTAGGTTCCGCAGCTGTTGTTCGCCTATGTTTCGTTTATTAACAATGCGAAGTGGAAGTTATTAAAATGCCAAAAATTAAGACCGTACGCGGTGCTGCTAAGCGCTTCAAAAAAACCGGTAAAGGTGGTTTTAAGCACAAGCACGCTAACCTGCGTCACATTCTGACCAAAAAAGCTACTAAGCGTAAACGTCACCTGCGTCCGAAAGCCATGGTTTCCAAAGGCGATCTGGGCCTGGTCATCGCGTGCCTGCCGTACGCATAAGTCGTTAACCCTTTTAACTTTTTAATTAGAATAGATACAGGAGAGCACATATGGCTCGCGTAAAACGTGGTGTAGTTGCCCGTGCACGTCACAAGAAAATTTTGAAACAAGCTAAAGGCTACTACGGTGCGCGTTCTCGCGTATACCGCGTTGCCTTCCAGGCTGTTATCAAAGCTGGTCAGTACGCTTATCGTGACCGTCGTCAGAAAAAGCGTCAGTTCCGTCAACTGTGGATTGCGCGTATCAACGCAGCAGCACGTCAGAACGGTATTTCTTACAGCAAATTCATCAACGGCCTGAAAAAAGCCTCTGTTGAAATCGACCGTAAGATCCTGGCTGACATCGCAGTATTCGACAAATTAGCGTTCACCGCGCTGGTCGAAAAAGCGAAAGCAGCTCTGGCATAAGCCAGTTGAAAGAGGGAGCTAGTCTCCCTCTTTTCGTTTCAAGACTATCAATACATTGACTTTTATCCGCGTAAGCATTTCAATATCGGTCTTACGTTTTTTACCAGACAAGGTAATGCAAGCATGAATGCTGCTATTTTCCGCTTCTTTTTTTACTTTAGCACCTGAACTCAGGAGGCTAGCGCGTGAAAGAAGAAACGGAAAACAGCGCCAAAAAGCCTCCCCCTGTGGAGGCTTTTTTTGTATCTGAACTGGCTCGTTCTATTTCAAGCTCCAGACGCGTGGGTTGACCTGAATCATTCGGTCAACTGAAGGAGTACCTACGGTCTGCGGCTCGAAATAGTGAGAGCAAAATAATAACCATAACCGGTGTCTGCACCGACATAATGAGGAAAACCATGTCACATCTCGCAGAGCTGGTTGCCAGTGCGAAGGCAGCCATTAACGAGGCATCAGATGTTGCTGCGCTGGACAACGTCCGCGTGGAATACCTGGGTAAAAAAGGGCTTCTGACCCTTCAGATGACGACCCTGCGCGAGCTGCCTGCTGAAGAGCGCCCGGCAGCCGGCGCGGTTATCAACGAAGCCAAAGAGCAGGTCCAGCAGGCGCTTAACGCGCGTAAGACCGAGCTCGAAAGCGCAGCGCTTAACGCGCGCCTGGCCTCGGAAACCATTGATGTCTCTCTGCCGGGACGTCGTATTGAGAACGGCGGACTGCACCCGGTTACCCGCACCATCGACCGTATCGAAAGTTTCTTCGGTGAGCTCGGCTTTACCGTCGCGACCGGCCCGGAAATCGAAGATGACTACCACAACTTCGATGCGCTGAATATCCCTGGCCACCATCCGGCACGCGCTGACCACGACACTTTCTGGTTCGATGCGACGCGCCTCCTGCGTACGCAAACTTCAGGTGTGCAGATCCGTACCATGGCTAACCAGCAGCCGCCGATCCGCATTATTGCGCCAGGCCGCGTGTATCGTAACGACTACGATCAGACCCACACCCCAATGTTCCATCAGATGGAAGGCCTGATCGTTGATACCAACATCAGCTTTACCAATCTGAAGGGAACGCTGCACGATTTCCTGCGTAACTTCTTTGAAGAAGATCTGCAGATTCGTTTTCGTCCGTCCTATTTCCCGTTCACCGAGCCCTCTGCGGAAGTTGACGTCATGGGCAAAAACGGCAAATGGCTGGAAGTGCTCGGCTGCGGTATGGTGCATCCAAACGTACTGCGCAACGTGGGTATCGATCCGGAAATCTATTCCGGCTTTGCCTTCGGCATGGGCATGGAGCGTCTGACCATGCTGCGCTACGGCGTGACCGACTTACGCGCGTTCTTCGAAAACGATCTGCGTTTCCTCAAACAGTTTAAATAAGGGCAGGACAGAACAATGAAATTCAGTGAACTGTGGTTACGCGAGTGGGTTAACCCAGCTATCGATAGCGAAGCGCTGTCGGAACAGATAACGATGGCCGGGCTTGAGGTTGACGGCGTTGAGCCGGTCGCGGGCAGCTTCAACGGCGTTGTTGTTGGCGAAGTGGTCGAGTGCGCTCAGCACCCTAATGCCGACAAACTGCGCGTGACAAAAATCAACGTCGGCGGCGAACGTCTGCTGGATATCGTCTGCGGCGCGCCGAACTGCCGTCAGGGCCTGAAGGTTGCCGTGGCGACCATCGGCGCCGTCCTGCCGGGCGATTTTAAAATTAAAGCGGCAAAGCTGCGCGGTGAGCCGTCGGAAGGCATGCTGTGCTCCTTCTCCGAACTGGGTATTTCCGACGATCACAGCGGCATTATTGAACTGCCCGCCGATGCGCCGTTGGGTACCGATATCCGTGAATATCTGAAGCTCGACGATAACACTATCGAAATCAGCGTCACGCCGAACCGTGCCGACTGTCTCGGTATTATCGGCGTGGCCCGTGATGTCGCCGTGCTCAACAAGGCGCCGTTGAATGTCCCGGAAATGCCCCCGGTAGCCGCCACCGTCAATGACGTTCTGCCAATCCAGGTCGATGCGCCGGAAGCGTGTCCGCGCTATCTGGGGCGCGTGGTAAAAGGCATTAATGTCAAAGCGCCGACCCCATTATGGATGAAAGAGAAGCTGCGCCGCTGCGGTATTCGCTCCATCGATGCGGTGGTTGACGTGACCAACTACGTCCTGCTCGAGCTGGGCCAGCCGATGCACGCCTTCGATAAAGACCGCATTGAAGGCGGAATTGTCGTGCGTATGGCGCATGAAGGAGAAACCCTGGTCCTGCTGGACGGCTCCGAGGCTAAGCTGGATACCGATACTCTGGTGATTGCTGACCATCAGAAAGCTCTGGCCATGGGGGGAATTTTCGGCGGCGAGCACTCCGGCGTAAACGATGAAACGCAAAACGTTCTGCTGGAATGCGCGTTCTTTAGCCCGCTGTCCATTACCGGGCGCGCCCGCCGTCATGGCCTGCATACCGATGCTTCCCACCGCTACGAGCGCGGCGTGGACTCCTCGTTGCAGTATCAGGCGATGGAGCGTGCGACCCGCCTGCTGATGGATATTTGCGGCGGCGAAGCTGGCCCGATCATTGACGTCACCAACGAAGCGACCCTGCCGAAGCCTGCGACCATCCAGCTTCGCCGCAGCAAGTTGGATCGTCTGATTGGTCACCACGTTGAGGATGCGCAGGTTAGCGATATTCTGCGTCGTCTGGGCTGTGACGTCACCGAAGGCCAGGACGAGTGGCAAGCCGTCGCGCCGAGCTGGCGTTTCGATATTGCCATCGAAGAGGACCTGGTCGAAGAAGTCGCCCGCGTCTATGGTTATAACAATATTCCTGACGAACCGGTGCAAGCGGGCCTGATCATGGGCACCCACCGCGAAGCGGATCTGTCGCTTAAGCGCGTGAAAACGCTGCTCAACGACAAAGGCTATCAGGAAGTGATTACCTACAGCTTCGTTGATCCGAAAGTACAGCAGTGGATCCACCCCGGCGAAGAAGCGCTGATTCTGCCGAGCCCGATCTCCAGCGAAATGTCGGCGATGCGCCTGTCATTGTGGACCGGCCTGTTAGGGACGGTGGTCTACAACCAGAACCGTCAGCAGAGCCGCGTACGCATCTTTGAGAGCGGTTTACGCTTTGTTCCTGATACTCAGGCTCCGCTGGGCATTCGTCAGGATGTGATGCTGGCCGGCGTGATTTGCGGTAACCGTTATGAAGAACACTGGAACCTGGCAAAAGAAACCGTCGATTTCTATGATTTAAAAGGCGATCTGGAGTCGGTCCTCGACCTCACCGGCAAGCTGTCCGACATCGAATTCCGCATCGAAGCCAATAATGCGCTTCATCCGGGTCAGTCGGCGGCGATTTATCTGAAAGGTGAACGTATTGGTTTTATTGGGGTTGTTCATCCTGAGCTGGAACGTAAGCTGGATCTGAACGGTCGCACGTTGGTCTTTGAACTGGAGTGGAGCAAGCTTGCAGACCGCGTGGTGCCTCAGGCGCGTGAAGTTTCTCGCTTCCCGGCGAACCGTCGCGACATCGCCGTCGTTGTGGCAGAAAACGTTCCCGCTGCCGATGTTTTAGCCGAGTGTAAGAAAGTTGGCGTAAATCAGGTAGTTGGCGTAAACTTATTTGACGTGTACCGCGGCAAGGGCGTAGCAGAGGGTTTCAAGAGCCTCGCTATCAGCCTTATCCTCCAGGATACCAGCCGTACACTCGAAGAAGAGGAGATTGCCGCTACCGTCGCCAAATGTGTAGAGGCATTGAAAGAGCGATTCCAGGCATCATTGAGGGATTGAACCTATGGCGCTTACAAAAGCTGAAATGTCAGAATATCTGTTTGATAAGCTTGGGCTTAGCAAGCGGGATGCCAAAGAGCTGGTAGAGTTATTTTTCGAAGAGGTCCGTCGCGCTCTGGAAAACGGAGAGCAGGTAAAACTCTCCGGGTTCGGCAATTTCGATTTGCGAGATAAGAACCAACGCCCGGGCCGTAACCCGAAAACGGGAGAGGATATCCCTATTACAGCCCGGCGAGTGGTGACTTTCAGACCTGGCCAGAAGCTAAAAAGCCGTGTCGAAAATGCGTCACCCAGAGATAAGTAATCTGAACTAACTAAAAAGGCCGCTATGCGGCCTTTTTTCTTTTCCTGGCCGAATACCGTAAAATCAACCACATCCTTTTTCTCGATTCAGAAATCTATGCTGACCTTTGCTCAAATTCAACGGCGCCGGAACCGGCGCTGGCTTGCGGTATTAACGTTGCTGCTGCTGGTCACGTCGACCATCAGCCTGTGCGCCGGCGATCAGTGGATTGGCCCCGGAGAATGGTTTAGCGCCAAAGGTGAGCTGTTTATCTGGCAGATTCGTCTGCCGCGCACCCTGGCCGTCCTGCTGGTGGGGGCCGCGCTGGCGCTGTCCGGGGCGATTATGCAGGCGCTGTTTGAAAATCCGCTGGCGGAGCCTGGGCTGCTAGGGGTATCAAACGGGGCTGGGGTTGGCCTGATAGCTGCCGTCTTGCTGGGAAAAGGCATGCTTCCAGGCTGGGCGCTCGGGCTATGCGCGATTGCTGGCGCGCTGGTTATTACCTTTATTTTACTGCGTTTTGCCCGGCGGCATCTCTCAACCAGTCGCCTGCTGCTGGCGGGGGTCGCGCTCGGCATCATTTGTAGCGCCCTGATGACCTGGGCGGTCTATTTCTCCACCTCTTTCGATCTCCGCCAACTGATGTACTGGATGATGGGCGGCTTTGGCGGCGTGGACTGGCAGCAGCTGTGGCTGATGCTGGCGCTTCTGCCGGTGCTGGCCTGGGTGTGTCTGCAATCGCAGCCGCTCAATCTGTTAGCGCTGGGGGAGGTTTCCGCACGTCAGCTGGGGTTGCCGCTATGGCTATGGCGTAAAGTGCTGGTGGTCGCTACCGGTTGGCTGGTGGGCGTCAGCGTGGCGCTGGCGGGAGCGATTGGCTTTATCGGTCTGGTTATTCCGCATATTTTGCGGCTATGTGGTTTGAGCGATCACCGCGCGCTGCTTCCGGCCTGTCTGTTAGCGGGAGCCAGCGCTCTGCTGGGGGCGGATATCGTCGCGCGTCTGGCGCTCTCGGCGGCGGAATTGCCGATTGGCGTGGTCACCGCCACCCTGGGTGCGCCGGTGTTCATCTGGTTATTATTAAAATCAGGCCGCCCGCAGTGACGGGCGGCCGTAAGCGGTGGCTAATTACCAGCCCTTAATCGCATCGCCTTTGTAGACTTCCGCTGCCTTGTCGGCAACCGCTTGAGTCTGGAAGGCCTCTTTCAGCTCCTGAACCTTTTTGCTGTCTTTATTCTCTTCGCGTGAAACGATGGCGTTGACGTACGGCGAGTCCGGACCTTCCATAAATAAACCATCGCGGGCGGCCGACAGGCCGGCCTGGGCAGAGAAGTTGGTGTTAATAATCGACAGGGCGACATTCGGGTCGTCAAGGGTACGGGTCAGCTGCGGCGTGTCGACTTCGACGATTTTTAGCTGTTTAGGATTGTCGATAATATCCAGCGTTGTAGGCAGATAGCCTGTCCCTTCTTTTAGCTTGATTAAACCTTGCGCCTGCAGCAGCAGCAGGCTGCGACCCAGGGTTGTGGTTTCGTTAGAAATGGAAATCGTCGCGCCGTCAGGCAGTTCGCTGATATTTTTGATTTTCTTCGAGTAGGCGGCGATCGGGAAAACGAAGGTTTTACCGACAATCGCAAACTTATAGCCGCGCTCTTTTGATTGCGCCTCAAGGTAAGGCAGCGTCTGGAAGGCGTTAGCATCGACGTCTTTATTGTTCAGCGCTTCGTTCGGCAGTACGTAATCATTAAATGAGATAACCTCCACGTCGAGGTTATATTTCTCTTTGGCCACCTGTTCTACGACTTTCCAGATAGCCTCATCCGGCCCGGTATTAATGGCGACTTTGATCTTATTATCTTCATCCGGTGAGCAGGCCGCCAGCAGCGCGACGGAGGCCGCAATTAACACCGTGCTAAACATCTTCTTCATCAATAAAACTCTCTTAAATTAACAATTAACGAAATGCTATTACATCCATTCATCACTGTACACTGAATTGCGTGCTCCCGGTGTTGAGATGAATTCATGTTGTGTGGCCTGTTACATCAAGAGACACTCCCGGGGGATTCAAAGTAGAATGACCCGGTCTGAATCCGCTACAGTAGATAGGGATCACCTGAAGCAGAAACCGGTTTATTCACTGAGGGAAGGCTATGCAACACGATATTCTCAATACTGAAGTCACCACCATCGATGGTGAAACCACAACGCTTGCCCCATGGGCGGGCAAAGTGCTGCTGATCGTTAACGTTGCTTCAAAATGCGGCCTGACGCCGCAGTATGAGCAGCTGGAAGCGCTGCAAAAAGCGTTCGAAAGCGAAGGTTTTAGCGTGCTGGGCTTCCCGTGCAACCAGTTCCTGGGGCAGGAGCCGGGCAGCGAAGAAGAGATTAAAACCTTCTGTAGCACCACCTACGGCGTCACTTTCCCGATGTTCAGCAAAATTGACGTCAACGGCGAGCATCGCGCGCCTCTATATCAGAAGCTGGTTGATGCCGCCCCGCAGGCCGTCGCGCCGGAAGGCAGCGGTTTTTATGAGCGCATGGCCAGTAAAGGCAGGGCGCCGCTGTATGTCGATGATATTCTATGGAACTTTGAAAAATTCCTCATTGGCCGGGACGGACAGGTTATCGGTCGTTTCTCACCGGATATGACGCCGGATGACCCCCAACTGGTGGCCGCCATTAAAGGAGCTTTAGCGAAATAATGCCGTTTTTGATGCAGCTACAGGACGTAGAAGAGGCGGGGCGGCTGGCGCCGTTTTCAGCGGATATCCGGCCGGGAGAGATTATTCATCTGGTGGGGCCAAACGGCGCGGGGAAAAGCACGCTGCTGGCGCGTATGGCGGGACTTTCTACCGGACCGGGGCGGGTCAAACTGAATGAACGCCCTCTGAAGGATTGGCCTGCTCAGGAGCTGGCGCGTCATCGGGCCTATTTAAGCCAACACCAGATGCCGCCTTTCGCGATGCCGGTCTGGCATTATCTGTCGCTGCATCTGCATAACGACGCGCAAAACGCCCTGCTGACGGCTATCGCGGAGAAACTGGGCTTAGGCGATAAGCTTGGGCGCCAGGTGAATCACATCTCTGGTGGGGAGTGGCAGCGCGTGCGGCTGGCGGCGGTAATACTGCAGATTCATCGGCAGGCTAATCCGGTCGGGCAATTGCTCTTGCTGGATGAACCAATGAACAGCCTGGACGTGGCGCAGCAGTCCGCGCTCGATCGCGTATTAAATGAGCTCTGCGCATCCGGGGTTGCTATTGTGATGAGCAGCCACGACCTTAATCATACCCTCCGGCATGCCCATCGCGCCTGGCTTATCTGCCGGGGGAAAACCATCGCCTGCGGTAGTACCGCTGAAGTCCTTAACGAAGAAAACTTAACCGCCGCCTACGCCATGGACTTCCAGAGAGTCGAGGTGGCTGGTCATCTTATGCTCGTTCCGTCACAGTAGCACGCAGTCAGCTTGCCAGCGAATTGATAAACAAGCTAAATTATTCTGCTAACAGGATAAGGAACAGAGGATTCGTCTGAGATGCGTTTCTGGCTCGTTTTGTGTGTTGCGTTATTTCTGGCGGGTTGTAGCAGTCACCGGGCGCCGCCGCCAAATCCACGGCTGGCTGATTCGATTACCGTTGTGGCCAACCTGAATGAGCAGTTAAGGAACTGGCGGGGAGCGCCTTATCGCTACGGCGGCATGTCGCCGCGCGGCGTTGATTGCTCCGGGTTTGTGTTAATGACCTTTCGCGATAAGTTCGCGCTGCAGCTACCGCGTGAGACACGCGAGCAGGCGGAGATCGGCACCAAAATTGATAAGAGCGAACTGCTGCCCGGCGATCTGGTCTTTTTCAAGACCGGCTCCGGAGAGAGCGGTCTGCACGTCGGTATTTACGACACGGACAACCAGTTTATCCACGCCTCCACCAGCCAGGGCGTGACGCGCTCATCGCTGGATAATGTCTACTGGCATAAAAAATTCTGGCAGGCGCGAAGGATCTAACGTCAGCCGCCACCGGGCAATGGCAGAAGCGCGCACAATCCCCGTGCGGCTTATTATGGCAATAACCCCGTACTCGCCCCGTGTTAATAATTTGTTGAAAGCACTACACTGAAGGCAGGAGGAACCATGACCCTGTCTTTTACTACCCACTGGCGTGATGAACTGCCGGATTTTTACACTGCTTTAGCCCCCACGCCGCTGGAGAATGCGCGGCTTGTCTGGCACAACGCGCCGCTGGCGCGATCGCTGGGCGTCGCCGAGTCGTTATTTAGCCCGGAGAAGGGCGCTGGCGTATGGGGCGGCGAAACGCTGCTGCCGGGAATGTCGCCGCTGGCGCAGGTCTACAGCGGCCACCAGTTCGGCTCCTGGGCCGGGCAGCTCGGCGACGGGCGCGGCATTCTGCTCGGCGAACAGCAGCTCGCGGACGGTCGTCGCTTTGACTGGCACCTGAAAGGCGCCGGGCTCACTCCCTATTCACGGATGGGGGACGGACGGGCGGTGCTGCGCTCAACGATCCGCGAGGGGCTGGCCTCGGAAGCAATGCATGCGCTGGGCATTCCCACCACTCGCGCGCTGGCGATAGTGGCCAGCGACACCCCGGTATACCGTGAAACCGTTGAACGCGGGGCGATGCTGATGCGGCTGGCGGAAAGCCACGTACGGTTTGGCCATTTTGAGCACTTCTACTACCGCCGCGAGCCGCTCAAAGTGCAGCAGCTGGCGGATTACGTGATCCGTCACCACTGGCCGCATCTGCAAAATGAAGCGGATAAGTACATTGCCTGGTACAGCGACGTGGTCGCCCGAACGGCTGAAATGATTGCCAGCTGGCAAACGGTCGGCTTTGCGCACGGGGTAATGAATACCGATAACATGTCGATCCTCGGCCTGACGATGGACTACGGTCCATACGGTTTCCTTGACGATTTCCAGCCGGGATTTATCTGTAACCATTCCGATTATCAGGGGCGCTATAGCTTTGATAATCAGCCGGCGGTAGGGCTATGGAATCTGCAACGTCTGGCGCAGACGCTGTCGCCGTTTATCAGCGCGGAGTTATTGAACGGCGCGCTGGATAGTTACCAGCACGCGCTGCTCACGGCATATGGCCGCCGCATGCGCGACAAGCTTGGCCTGTTTACCCAGCAAAAAGGGGATAACGAGCTGCTGGACGGTCTGTTTGCCTTAATGGCGCGCGAAGGCAGCGACTATACGCGGACCTTCCGAATGCTCAGCGCCAGCGAGCAAGAGAGCGCCGCTTCGCCGCTACGCGATGAGTTTATCGACCGCGAGACCTTCGATAGCTGGTTTGCCGATTATCGCGCGCGCCTGCGTGATGAACAGGTTGACGATGCGCAAAGGCAGGCGCGGATGCGCAGCGTGAATCCGGCGCTGGTGCTGCGCAACTGGCTGGCGCAGCGGGCAATTGAACTGGCGGAGCAGGGAGATATGAGCGAGCTGGAACGTCTGCATAATGCGCTATCCCAGCCTTTTATCGACAGGACGGATGATTATGTCAATCGTCCTCCTGACTGGGGAAGGCGTCTTGAGGTGAGCTGTTCCAGCTAGTCGTTATTATCCCTGCCTTAATCGGCGGGGATAATTATTTGGTCAGGATCAGCTTACCTGAATGAGTCTGGCGCAGCAGGTAGCGCTGACCGCCGTGTTCAATCACTACCCGTCCCTCGCTGCCTAATAATGTGCGGCTGCTTATCTCTCTGTCCGTCGGAACAGGGTACGGGGCATTGTCTTTAGTTTTTTCTGCTGTGGCAGTGTTATCCATACGCGTCATAGCACTAAAAATAAAAATCAAGGTAACAATGATAATCATTATCAATAATGTTGTTTTTCACGGCAAGCATTATTTATCGAAATAGCCGATTTAGCCGGTGAACGAGCGGACGAGGGCGGGAAATAACCCCGCCGCGGAGACGGCGGGGAGGGGGAACTACAGGCGAGTGGCGGTTGCGGCGGCTAATTCATCCAGCAGCCGTTCGCTATCGTCCCAGCTCAGGCAGGGATCGGTAATCGACTGCCCCCAGGCCAGCGGCTGGCCTGCGACCACCTTCTGCGTGCCTTCCTGAAGGAAACTCTCGGCCATGATCCCGGCGATAGCGGTCGAGCCGGCGCGGATCTGCTGGCAGATATCGGCGCACACCTCCAGCTGACGGCGGTGCTGTTTCTGGCAATTGCCGTGGCTAAAATCCACCACCAGCTGTTCCGGCAGGTCGAACTCAGCCAGCGCTTGACCGGCTGCGGCGATATCGGCAGCGTGGTAATTTGGTTTTTTGCCGCCGCGCATAATGATATGGCCGTACGGATTACCGCTGGTCTGATAGATCGTCATTTGCCCCTGCTTATCCGGCGACAGGAACATATGGCTGGCGCGGGAAGCGCGGATAGCGTCTACGGCGATACGGGTATTGCCATCGGTACCGTTCTTAAAGCCTACCGGGCAAGAGAGCGCCGAGGCCATTTCGCGGTGGATTTGGCTCTCGGTCGTACGCGCGCCAATAGCGCCCCAGCTTATCAAGTCGGCAATAAACTGCCCGGTCACCATATCGAGAAACTCGGTGGCGGTCGGTACGCCCAGTTCATTGACCTGCAGCAGCAGGCTACGCGCTAGCTCGAGGCCGTGATTCACCCGATAGCTGCCGTTGAGGTCGGGGTCGGAGATCAGCCCCTTCCAGCCGACCACCGTGCGCGGCTTCTCAAAATAGGTGCGCATCACGATTTCCAGCTGCGGCTGGTAACGTTCGCGCATGCCCTGCAGGCGGCGCGCATACTCCATCGCCGCATCAATGTCGTGGATGGAACACGGACCGATCACCACCAGCAGGCGACGGTCCTCACCGTTGAGGATTCTCTCAATGCGGCGGCGCGAAGCGGAGACGTGAGCTGCTACTTCGGCAGACACAGGATGCCGTTGCGCCAGTTCCGCGGGCGTTACCAGGCTTTCAATGCGCGCGGTACGCAATTCGTCTGTTTTATTCATTGGGGTCTCAAAAATCTGTTTCTTCCGCGGCGAAAATGCCGGGAAGTGATGCGCATCACGATAAACCAATCCCCGCTTATTGCAAGAGCAGGGCATGATCCTGTATAGGCCACGGGTGATAGCATAAACAAATTTTTAATAATGTACTAGTGTGTTAGTACATTTTGCGGCTTAACCCCATAATATCCATGATTTTGGTGGCGATCTCTTCCACGGAATAGTTGGTACTGTTCAGGCAAGGTATCTTGTTTTTGCGGTAAAGCGCTTCGACTTCGGTCACTTCCATCCGGCACTGACGCATAGAAGCATAGCGGCTGTTTTCGCGTCGCTCTTCGCGGATGGCCGCCAGGCGCTCTGGATTGATCGTTAAGCCGAAGAGCTTGTGCTGTAGCGGCTTGAGGGAGGCCGGAAGAATCAGATTGTCCATATCATCGGCGATAAACGGGTAGTTGGCGGCGCGGATACCGTACTGCATCGCCAGGTACAGGCTGGTAGGGGTTTTTCCGCAGCGCGAAACGCCGAGGAGGATCACCTGGGCCTGGTCGAGGTTACGCAGCGAAATGCCGTCATCGTGGGCAAGGGTATAATCGATAGCGGCGATGCGCGCGTCATATTTGTTGAGGTTGCCCGGCGTCAGGCCGTGGGTTCGGTGAGCGATGGGCGTCGGGTCAAGGCGCAATTCCTGCTGCAGGGGGGCCACCAGCGCCTGAACGATATCCTGACAAAAGCCTTCGCTTTGTATGATGATGTCGCGGATTTCCGGCAGCACGATGGAGTAGAACACCAGCGGTCGAATGCCGGTCTGCTGGAAAATGGCGTCAATTTGCTCCTTCACGGCGCGCGCGCGGCTGATATTTTCGACAAACGGCAGGGTTACGCTGCTGGTGGCGACCGGGAATTGCGACATGACCGCATGACCCAGAACTTCCGCCGTAATAGCGGTACCGTCGGAAATATAAAAGACGTGGCGATCTACAGCACTTTCCATTTTGACCATCCGGTATAATGAGTTTAATTGTCTGAAAGCTGATATTAAATTTAAGCATAACGCTCCAGGCTTTGTCTCATATTTAAAAAATGAAACGCTATTTTTATTTTTAATGAAAAGGTGAGTTCATTTTTCGCAACCGCGTATCTTTTGTATCAAATTTCATCAGATTTCTGAAGAATCATTAGCTTAGCTATATCTGGCAAAGAATCCTAAAAACGAAAAAATAATTTGCTTGAACGATTCACCGTTTCTTTCAGCTGGATAAATATGTCAGGATAAATCTCGTAGTCGATCGTGAATTATTTATCACTGGTATTAAATCACAAAAGGATTGTCTCGATGTCCAACAATGGCTCGTCACCGCTGGTGCTTTGGTATAACCAACTCGGCATGAATGATGTAGACAGGGTTGGGGGCAAAAATGCCTCCCTTGGTGAAATGATTACAAATCTGTCGGGTATGGGCGTTTCCGTACCGAACGGGTTTGCCACCACCGCTGATGCCTTTAATCAGTTTTTGGACCAAAGCGGTGTTAACCAGCGCATTTATGAACTGCTGGATGAAACCGACATTGACGACGTTTCCGCATTAGCGAAAGCGGGCGCACAGATCCGTCAGTGGATCATCGATACGCCGTTCCAGAGCGAACTGGAAAATGCGATTCGTGATGCCTATACCCAGCTCTCCGCCGATGACGCTGAGGCCTCTTTTGCCGTGCGCTCCTCGGCGACGGCGGAAGATATGCCGGATGCTTCCTTCGCCGGTCAGCAAGAGACATTCCTTAACGTGCAGGGCTTTGACGCCGTGCTCGTCGCGGTGAAGCACGTGTTTGCTTCGCTGTTTAACGATCGCGCCATTTCCTACCGCGTGCATCAGGGGTACGATCATCGCGGGGTGGCGCTTTCCGCCGGGGTGCAGAGGATGGTCCGTTCCGATCTGGCCTCGTCCGGCGTGATGTTCTCCATCGATACCGAATCCGGTTTTGACCAGGTGGTGTTTATCACCTCCGCCTGGGGACTCGGCGAAATGGTGGTGCAGGGGGCGGTCAACCCCGATGAGTTCTACGTCCATAAACCGACGCTGGAAGCGGGCCGTCCGGCCATCGTCCGCCGCACCATGGGGTCGAAAAAGATCCGCATGGTTTACGCCCCTACCCAGGAGCACGGCAAGCAGGTGCGTATCGAAGACGTGCCGCAGGCGCAGCGCGACGTTTTCTCGTTGACCGATGCGGAAGTGCAGGAGCTGGCGCAGCAGGCGCTACAAATCGAAAAACACTACAACCGCCCAATGGATATCGAGTGGGCGAAGGATGGTCATACCGGTAAGCTATTTATCGTGCAGGCCCGTCCAGAAACCGTCCGTTCGCGCGGCCAGGTCATGGAGCGTTATACCCTCCATGCGCAAGGACAGATTATTTCGGAAGGGCGCGCTATCGGCCATCGCATCGGCGCGGGTCCGGTAAAGGTCATTCACGATATCAGCGAAATGAACCGCATCGAGCCCGGCGACGTGCTGGTGACCGACATGACCGACCCGGACTGGGAACCGATCATGAAAAAAGCGGCGGCGATCGTCACCAACCGCGGCGGGCGTACCTGTCATGCGGCGATTATCGCGCGTGAGCTGGGGATCCCGGCGGTGGTTGGCTGCGGCAACGCCACCGATCGCATCCAGGAAAACCAGAACGTGACCGTCTCCTGCGCGGAAGGTGATACCGGCTACGTGTATGCCGAAATCCTCGACTTCAGCGTGAAGAGCTCCAGCGTTGGCACGATGCCGGATCTGCCGCTGAAGATCATGATGAACGTCGGCAACCCGGACCGCGCCTTTGACTTTGCCTGCCTGCCGAACGAAGGCGTAGGCCTGGCGCGACTGGAGTTCATCATCAACCGTATGATCGGCGTCCACCCGCGCGCGTTGCTGGAGTTTGACGATCAGGAGCCGGGTTTGCAGAACGAAATCCGCGAGCTGATGAAAGGCTACGACTCGCCGAGAGAGTTTTACGTCGGTCGCCTGACGGAAGGGATCTCGACGCTGGGCGCGGCATTCTTCCCGAAACGAGTGATTGTGCGTCTTTCCGACTTTAAATCTAACGAATACGCCAATCTGGTCGGCGGCGAACGTTATGAGCCGGAAGAGGAGAACCCGATGCTGGGCTTCCGCGGGGCCGGCCGCTATGTGTCCGAAAGCTTCCGCGACTGCTTCGCGTTGGAATGTGAAGCGGTTAAACGGGTGCGTAACGACATGGGGCTGACCAACGTCGAAATCATGGTGCCGTTTGTCCGCACCGTCGCGCAGGCAAAAGCGGTAGTTGAAGAGCTGGAACGCCAGGGCCTCAAGCGCGGCGAAAACGGCCTGAAGCTGATTATGATGTGTGAAATCCCATCGAATGCGCTGCTGGCTGAACAGTTCCTCGAATACTTCGACGGCTTCTCTATCGGATCTAACGATATGACGCAGCTGGCGCTGGGCCTGGACCGTGACTCCGGCGTGGTCTCCGAACTGTTCGATGAGCGTAACGATGCGGTGAAAGCGCTGCTGTCGATGGCCATTCGCGCGGCGAAGAAACAGGGCAAATATGTCGGTATCTGCGGGCAGGGTCCGTCCGACCACGAAGATTTTGCCGCCTGGCTGATGGAAGAGGGGATCGATAGCCTGTCTCTGAACCCGGATACGGTCGTGCAAACCTGGCTCGGCCTGGCGGAATTGAATAAGTAAGTTCGCGCCGGATTCTCGCTAAAAAGACCATCCCCGTCAGCAGTGGCGGGGATTTTTTTTGGGGGGGAGCAGAAAACGGACAAAAAAAAGCCCATCGTGGGAGATGGGCAAAGACTACACACAGCAATTCGTTGTTTCACTCAGGGGATTTCCATGCTTATAAATCAATATGTTGATTTATAACCGTGAGCTAATACTAGGCACTGAGGCTTTTTGCGTCGATCGGATTCCTCTCAATAGTTAAATTAAGGTAAAGAATCTGTGCAGCAAATAGGGTTAGCAGGCAGAGGAATGCGGGATGCGGTGAGAGATAGATTAGTATTTCTTAATATTTTAGATTGTCCCGCTCGATGGCTATCACGGGCGCAATGGGGAAAGGCGGGTTTCCCCGCCTTTTCGCTTACTTCTCCTGCGAGGCTCGCGTATTCAGCTCGCTCAGTTCTTCAAGCACCAGATCGGGGTCTTTCGGCGGCGGCGGCGCTTCGTTAACCCACGCATCGTACAGCCGCCAGGAGACCGCCAGCAGTACCGGACCGATAAACAGTCCTATCATGCCGAACGCCACCAGACCGCCGATAACGCCGGAAAGAATCAGAATCATCGGCAGGTCGGCGCCCATGCGAATCAGCAGCGGACGAATAAAGTTATCCATGGTGCCGACGACGCAGCTCCAGACCAGCAGCACGGTGCCCCAGGTGGTATCGCCGCTCCAGTACAGCCAGATAATTGACGGTACCAGGACCAGCAGGGGTCCCAGCTGTACGAGGCAGGTGAAGATCATCACCACGGTGAGCAGCGCGGCGTAGGGCACGCCGCTGACTGCAAGGCCAATACCGCCAAGCACCGCCTGGGCCAGCGCGGTAACGACCACCCCCAGCGCTACGGCGCGAATCGCCTGTCCAGCGAGGATCACCGCCGCGTCGCCGCGTTTGGACGCCAGGCGGGTGGCAAAATGACGGAAGCCATAGGCGACCTGTTCGCCGCGCCAGTACAGCAGGGCGCTGAACAGCAGCATCAGTCCGCAATAGACCAGCAGCTTGCCGATATGCGCCGCCTGGCCGACAAACCACGTGGTGGTGGTGCCAAGATAGGGGCGAATTTTGACCATAATCGCCGTTCCCCCCATCTCCAGTAAGTTATGCCAGCCGGTATACAGCTTATCGCCGATTAGCGGAACGCTATTTAGCCACGCCAGGTCCGGCGGCGTAAAGTTGCCGCTGGTAATCACTTTTATTAATGGCGTGCTGTTATCGACCAGGCTATTGACCAGCAGCGCAATGGGGATAACGAACAGTAAAAAGAGCAGTAGCGTCATCACCAGCACCGCCAGGGCGCGCTTGCCGAACAGCAGGCGCTGCAGGCGCAAAAGTACCGGCCAGGTGGCGATAACCACGGTACCGGCCCAGGCGAATGACAGGATAAAAGGCTGCACGACCCACAGACAGGAAATAATAATCAGGGACAAAAACAGCACCGACAGCAGAACTTGCGGTATGTCCCGGGGCTGATTGGGGTTAATCATAGTGAAGTTTTACCTTTGCAGTCGCGTCAAAAGGCTGACGCAGCGTAATTCCATGTACTGATAATAATATCAATATGTTCGCGCGCCTGATTTTGCCCTTAATTCTGGCGGGCGCATATGAAAAAAATGTGATAAAAAGTTGAGGGCACTACGCAAACGTTTAATCACTTACAACACAACATAGTCAGGCAGGGTCGAGCGTCATGATCCCACAGATTTCTCAAGCGCCAGGTGTCGTTCAACTGGTGCTGAATTTTTTGCAGGTACTGGAGCAACAAGGTTTTACCGGGGATACCGCCACCAGCTATGCCGACAGGCTAACGATGGCGACTGATAACAGTGTATATCAACTGTTGCCGGATGCGATTATATTCCCTCGTTCCACGGCGGACGTGGCTCTGCTGGCCAGGCTGGCGGCGGAAGAACGTTTTAAATCACTGATCTTTACCCCGCGCGGGGGCGGTACCGGCACCAACGGTCAGGCGCTGAACGCCGGGATCATCGTCGATATGTCCCGCTATATGAACCGCATTATAGAAATCAACCCGGAAGAAGGGTGGGTGCGGGTGGAAGCCGGGGTCATTAAAGACCAGCTTAATCAATTCCTTAAGCCATACGGTTACTTTTTCGCGCCGGAGCTGTCGACCAGCAACCGCGCCACGCTTGGCGGGATGATCAACACCGATGCTTCCGGGCAGGGCTCGCTGGTCTACGGCAAAACGTCCGACCACGTGCTGGGGGTGCGCTCGGTGCTGATCGGCGGCGACATTCTTGATACCCAGCCGATTCCGGTAGCGTTGGCGGAAACGCTAAGCGCTCAGCAGTCGGCTATCGGGCGTATTTACCGCACTGTCTATCAGCGCTGCAAAGCGCAGCGCCAGCTGGTTATCGATAAATTTCCCAAACTCAACCGCTTCCTCACGGGCTACGATCTGCGCCACGTCTTTAATGACGAGATGAGCGAATTCGATCTCACCCGCATTCTGACCGGTTCCGAAGGGACGCTGGCGTTTATCACCGAAGCGCGGCTGGATATCACCCGTTTGCCGAAAGTGCGTCGACTGGTCAACGTGAAGTACGACTCCTTTAACTCCGCGCTGCGTAACGCGCCGTTTATGGTTGAAGCCAGGGCGCTCTCGGTCGAAACCGTCGACTCGAAAGTGCTTAATCTGGCGCGCGAAGATATCGTCTGGCATTCGGTCAGCGAGCTCATTACCGACGTGGCGGATAAAGAGATGCTGGGGCTGAATATCGTCGAATTCGCCGGTGACGACGTCGAGCTGATTGATAGCCAGGTGACGGCGCTGTGCCAGCGTCTGGATGAGTTGATATCGCGCAACGAAGCGGGCGTCATCGGCTGGCAGGTTTGTCACGATCTCGACGGCGTGGAGCGCATCTACGCGATGCGTAAAAAAGCGGTCGGCCTGCTGGGTAATGCCAAAGGGGCCGCCAAGCCGATACCGTTCGCCGAAGATACCTGCGTGCCGCCGGAGCATCTGGCCGACTATATTGCGGAATTTCGCGCGCTGCTCGACGGCCACGGGCTGAGCTACGGCATGTTTGGCCATGTGGATGCCGGCGTGCTGCACGTGCGTCCGGCGCTGGATATGTGCGATCCTCAGCAGGAGATGCTGATGAAGCGGATCTCCGATGACGTCGTAGCGTTAACCGCTAAGTATGGCGGCCTGCTGTGGGGGGAACACGGGAAAGGCTTCCGCGCCGAATATAGTCCGGCGTTCTTTGGCGAAGCGTTATTTGGCGAGTTGCGCAAGATTAAAGCCGCCTTTGACCCGGATAACCGCCTTAACCCGGGTAAAATCTGCCCGCCTGAAGGCGTTGACGCGCCGATGATGAAGGTGGATGCGGTTAAGCGCGGCACATTCGATCGGCAGATTCCCATCGCTGTGCGCAGCTCATGGCGCGGGGCGATGGAGTGTAACGGCAACGGCCTGTGCTTCAACTTTGATGCCAAAAGCCCGATGTGTCCGTCGATGAAGGTCAGCAATCACCGTATCCACTCGCCGAAAGGCCGGGCTACGCTGGTGCGCGAATGGCTGCGGCTGCTGGCGGACCGCGGTATCGACCCCAATCAGCTGGAAAAAGACCTGCCGGAAAAGCGCGCCAGCCTGCGTACCCTGGTGGAACGTACCCGCAATAGCTGGCACGCGCGGAAGGGAGAGTACGATTTCTCTCATGAGGTTAAGGAGGCGATGTCCGGCTGTTTGGCCTGTAAAGCCTGCTCGACCCAATGCCCGATTAAAATTGACGTCCCGGAGTTTCGTTCGCGTTTCCTCCAGCTTTACCACAGCCGCTATTTGCGCCCGGTCCGCGACCATCTGGTGGCGACGGTTGAATCCTACGCGCCGCTGATGGCGCATGCGCCGAAGACCTTTAACTTCTTTATTAACCAGCCGTGGATGCGCAAGCTGTCGGAAAAGCATATCGGTATGGTCGATCTCCCGCTGCTCTCCGTGCCGTCGCTGAAGCAGCAGATGGTTGGCCACCGTTCGGCGAATACCACGCTGGAGCAGTTGGAAGAACTGAGCGCAGAGCAGAAAGCGAAAATGGTGCTGGTAGTTCAGGATCCGTTTACCAGCTACTACGATGCGCAGGTGGTCGCCGATTTTGTTCGCCTGGTTGAGAAGGTGGGCTACCAGCCGGTATTGCTGCCGTTTTCGCCAAACGGTAAGGCGCAGCATATTAAGGGCTTCCTGACGCGATTCGCGCGCACCGCGCAGAAAACCGCCGATTTCCTTAACCGGGTGGCCGAGCTCGGCATGCCGATGGTGGGGGTCGATCCGGCGCTGGTGCTCTGCTACCGCGATGAATATAACCAGGTCCTCGGCGACAAGCGCGGCGATTTCCGCGTCATGCTGGTGCACGAGTGGCTGCCTCAGGCGCTGTCGGAAACCGCGGCCCAGGATAAAGGCGGCGAGTCGTGGTATCTGTTTGGCCACTGTACCGAGGTGACGGCGCTTCCCGCGTCCACCCGGCAGTGGGCGGATATCTTCGCCCGCTTTGGCGCGAAGCTGGAAAACGTTAGCGTGGGCTGCTGCGGCATGGCAGGTACCTACGGTCATGAAGTGAAGAACCACGCCAACTCGCTGGCGATCTACGCGCTCTCGTGGCAGCAGGCGATGGAGCGGTTGCCGCGCAATCGCTGCCTGGTCACCGGCTACTCCTGTCGTAGCCAGGTGAAGCGTATTGAAGGCAGCGGCGTACGCCACCCGCTGCAGGCGCTACTGGAGATTATGGGATGATTTGGAAACGTCACAGCACCCTGGAACAGCTGAACGCGATGGGCGAGGGGAACATGGTCGGTCTGCTGGATATCCGCTTCGAGGCGATAACCGACGACGCCATCATTGCCACCATGCCGGTAGATAGCCGCACCCATCAGCCGTTTGGCTTGCTGCACGGCGGCGCGTCGGTGGTTTTAGCGGAAACGTTAGGTTCGGTCGCGGGCTATCTGTGCAGCGAAGGCGAGCAGAAGGTGGTGGGGCTGGAGGTGAACGCCAACCACATTCGTTCGGTGCGCAGCGGCAGGGTTCGCGGCGTGTGCCGGGCGCTGCACGTTGGCGCCCGTCACCAGGTGTGGCAAATCGAAATCTCTGATCAACAGGGGCGCCTTTGCTGTTCGTCACGGCTAACCACCGCCGTGATCTAAGTTAACCAGGGGGGATTCCCCCCCTTACAGCTTTTGTATCCCCGGAACAACTATCATCGAAACGCCCGGGCGTTTTTACTAAGCCTCATTGCGTTGCCACTTCAACTATTCATACGAAAATTCCTGGTATATCTCCGTTCCGCGCAAGTTTAATAGCCCGCGGCGCGATGCCTACGCGTGCTGCTTATTTGACCGCCACGCTCGCAGGGCGTAGACCATTATCTCTCCGGTGGCAAGTATATAAATATCAAATATAAATTTCTCAAACATCACTAATAATT
This sequence comes from Klebsiella sp. M5al, assembly GCF_002090195.1. Taxonomy (NCBI): domain Bacteria; kingdom Pseudomonadati; phylum Pseudomonadota; class Gammaproteobacteria; order Enterobacterales; family Enterobacteriaceae; genus Klebsiella; species Klebsiella sp. M5al. The sequence goes on along the minus strand of NZ_CP020657.1, from coordinate 3,534,589 downwards.
ATGCTAATCTTTTATATACCAGAGATTTACAAGTAACGAGAGGATGGAGTTAGCTATGGGTATCATTTCATGGATCATTTTTGGCCTTATTGCCGGTATTTTAGCCAAGTGGATTATGCCGGGGAAAGACGGCGGCGGATTTATCGTTACCGTAATTCTCGGTGTCATCGGTGCAGTTGTCGGGGGTTGGATTAGTACTTTCTTCGGCTTTGGCCGTGTAGATGGTTTTAATTTCGGCAGCTTTGTCGTGGCGGTGATTGGCGCGCTGGTGGTCCTGTTTATCTACAGAAAGATCAGGAGCTAATTCGCGCTCCGTATCAGCTATGCCATAAAGTGAAGAGGCTGCCGCCATTGTCGGCAGCCTTTTTTAATATCCTGCCAATGCCTGTCCGGGCAATATCGCCTCTCTGAATCCTTGACCCAATATGCGCTCACCGGCCCGGTACGACGTCGGCCGGGGCCTGTTCCTTCATCAATATAAAGATCTGTCCGGCGACGGCGAGGCTCACGGATTTTTCGAGGGAAGAGGTTAATCGAGCAAAACGCTAATAATTAACAATACGACCATACACATCGACATGACATCTGTTTCTATTTCCATAATTCAGTACTACACAGGTTCCCGAACGGTCGCCGTTGCGACATTGCGTTAAAAGATGAAGGAAATTTAGCAGCGCATTCTACATGAGCCAGCCAGCAGTGAATAAATCTTTATTTTTGTGAAACGACAATACTTATAATGAAAACGAATAGAATTCGTTTCATGAATGCATTGGGCTGGCGACCGGATTGAGAGAAGAGCGCATGCTCAATCCTGTTAATCAGTACTTAGCAGGAAGCTTGTTGATTTTTATCAGTTTTCCCTCTTCCATTTCGATGAAGCCGCCGGTTTTTAGATCGGCCAGAATGCGCATAACGCCGCTACGGGAAAGCTGGGTTTTCTCCCGGATATAACGTTCAGCCGTCACGCTGTGCCGATAATCCGCTTCTTCCTCCATTAGCCTGAGCAACTGCTGGCGAATCATCTCGTAGGCCGTTGGCGCCCCCTGGGGCATGACGTTGTGATAGAGGCGGTTATAGACAAACATCAGCTGTTTAGAAAGTAATCCCCATAGCGCCTTCTCTTTAATAATTTCCTCGACGCGATCGGTGGTAAGAACGCCAATCAGGCACGGCGTGACGGTTTTAAAATAATCATTGAAGTAAATGTCTGTCAGGTTAGCGAGGCCGAAAATCGCGGGGCTGCGCGAAGTGGAAAGCATCATATCGTCACTTCTGCGGTATAACGCTATTGTCCCTTCAAGAATGAGATAACACATCCCTTGACCCTTCACCTGAAGGTCAAATCGCTCACCACGCCCTGTACTGTACGGAGTGCAGTATGGCTGTAAATGAGAAATAAACTCCTGTGCGTAAGGTGAGCCGCGAAATGCTTGCTTTGCCGATGACATAGTCAGAAATTCCTGAAGAGGATCGGACTTATTATAACCTTACGCTTATCTCTTGCCACCCCCGCAGTTAATTGCACAATCAGTATTTCCGCGGTAGGTGGTGGATGTCGATCAGTACGCCGCGTTCCATCGTTATGTATTTACCCGTTCTTAGCTCCGCCAGAATGCGCATCACGCCGCTGCGGGAAAGATAGGTTCGGCTTTTGATATAGGCCGCCGCGGTGGTATTTTTCCTGATAGCTTCGGGCTCTTGCATTAATTCAACAAGTTGAAAGCGGATGATATCGTAAGCCGACATTTGCGATATCTGGGCGCAATGTTCATAGACCCGTGATGCGGTATAGATCAGCAGCTTTGAAAAATGCTCCCATAGATTTTGCTGCGCCACCACGCGATTAAAACAGTCCAGCGAAACGGCCGCGATTTCCGATGTTTCCAGAACTCTGACATACAGGCGTTCGGAGGAAAACTGGCTACATACGCCGAGAAGAAAGGGCGATGACTCGGAGTTTAAAACAATACCATCGCCACGACGATGCAAAGCAACGCTGCCGTGGATAAGTAAAAAACACTGCCGAACTTCATTATCGTAATAATGGACGATATCGCCTTTTGATACAATTCGCCTCTCGGCATGCGGCAGAATATTATCGATTAACCTTTCAATGTGCTTAAAGGGTTTTATACTCAGAACCTCAGCAGGCTCATTGCAGAGTTCAGGAATAATTCGCGTATTCATAAGATACCTCACTAACTTATGCGATCGTTTTTTGATCGATGTTGGGAATTATCTTAAAAAACATCATTTCAGGGAATGTTTACGTCAGGTCTATTAATAGACCGATCATGAATTTTCTCTTAACTAATTGATTTAATTGTTTTTGTGTTTTGGTCCAAAAATAGACTGGGAGACGTTTGATTAAGGAGTTCCTTAATTTAATTGTTTTATTTTTGTTAACTTTGAGTCTACGGGTAGACCGCGAAATAGATTGTGTGCTGAAAAATAGTTGTATAAATTTTGTCTCGTCGGCAGGGGTAATCCGGTTTGAATAAAGCGTTTCAGTGGTGAGTGATATACCACTGGTTCCCGGCAATATATTAAAGCAATGGCAAGATGCGGACATTAAGTGTTTTGCCTGAATGTCAATAAAGTAAAACAGGATATGGCGTTATGAAAAAGACAATTGTTATTGCTATGCTTGCAGCAGGTTCTGCATTATCTATGAGTCATGCTTTCGCAGCAGCGGGTACCGTTAATTTTAATGGCAATATTTTGGATGCCGCCTGCGACGTCGATGTCGCGTCTAAAAATCAGGTCGTGGTGTTGGGCGATTATTATAAAACTGAATTCCCGGCAGCCGGTTCCAGAACCGCCGCGACGAAATTCGATATTATTTTGAAAAACTGTCCGGCAACTGTTATCAATGCCAAAGTGCGCTTCGATGGAACCCCCGATTTAAGCAATTCCAGCCTGCTGGCAATTGATTCGTCGGTTCCTGGCGCTGCCACCGGCGTCGCAATTAACCTAATGACGGCGGATAAAGCCGACCTGCCTCTGCACGGCAGCAACGGTTATTCTTATACTCTCAGCAGCACCGCTGATAATACGCTGAATTTTTATGCTCAATATCAATCGACTAATGCGGCGGTGGTCGCCGGTCCAGCTAACTCGGTCGCTAACTTCTCCGTAGTTTATAACTAAGTTTTTTGCAGTAATCAGTAGGGGGCCGGCCCGGCCCCTTTGTTTTAAGAGGTATACAATGCGTTTTATCAGAACATTTGGCCTGGCGATGACAATATTAACGCTGATGCAGGCGAGCGCTATCGCCGGAGTTATTATTGGCGGCACGCGGATCATTTTCGATGGTGCGAAAAAAGAAGCCTCCATCAGCGTTAATAATCCTGACCCGACGCCTTATTTAATTCAATCATGGATAGATGAGCGAGACGGGGGGGCTGGTAAAACGCCTTTTATTATTACGCCTCCGCTGTACCGTCTGGATAGCGGACAAAAAAATATTGAACGAATTGTCGCGACAGGTTCACTGCCTCAAACGCAAGAAAGCTTGTTCTGGGTGAATATTAAAGCAATTCCCTCGGCATCAAAGCAGATGAACTCCCTGCAAATTGCCGTGAAAACACGGATCAAACTGATTTACCGACCCGTCACTCTTCGTGGGTCAACGCCGGAAGAACAGGCGAATAAGCTCACCTGGCAAAGAAGCGGCGATGAACTTCAGGTGAATAACCCAACGCCTTACGTCATTAACTTCAATGAAATTAGCGTGGGCGGGAAAGCGCTGGCGCAGGTGTCGTATGTTTTGCCTGCTTCGACAGCCCGGTTCCCATTGCCGGAGGGGGCCGCCGGTAATGCCCTGACATTTAAAATCATTAATGACTATGGTAGCCCCGGAGCATCACATCAAGCCAACTTGTAACCCCTGAACACATGGCCCGTCCTGCGTTAAATAGGTTAATAGTGATGACAATAAAAAATAATAAATTGCGACCTGCGCGTCTGGCGACGCTTATCGCCTTCGCGTTTACCGGTATTTCACAGGAGCTGTATGCCAGTGATTCGTTTAATACGGCGCTGGTAGAACTGGATAACCCCGGGGTGGGCAAAGCGGATTTATCGGCTTTCGAGTCTGGCTCCCAGGCGCCGGGAACATACCACGTGGATATTATTCTTGATGACCAGCTAATGGATACCCGGGATATTCCATTTGCGATGGCAAAGACCGCTGACGGTAGTGAAGCATTACAGCCCTGTTTGAGCATTGAACTCTTAAAACAGTGGGGCGTGAAAACCGATCTTTTTCCCCAGTTGGCGGTAGAAGAAAGTGATTGCGCCAATCTCCAGGCGATTCCGCAGGCCAGCGCCGATTTTCAGTTTGGCGCCCAGCGGCTGGTCATCAGCATTCCCCAGGCGGCGATCGACCTGCCGGCAAGGGGCTATGTGCCGCCGGAAATGTGGGATGAGGGGATTACTGCGGCCATGCTCAATTACAGCCTGAGCGGAGCAAACAATTGGGCGAAAACGGGTCAAGGCGCCAGCAGCGACAGCCAGTATGCGAACCTGCGTCCGGGTATCAATATCGGGCCGTGGCGTTTTCGCAACTACACCACCTGGTCACGGGAATCCTCCGGCCAGGATAAATGGGATACCGTTTATACCTACGCACAGCGCGCCATTATTCCGCTGAAAGGCCAGCTTACCGTCGGGGACAGCTCCGCGCCTGCCGATGTGTTTGACAGTATGCCGTTTCGCGGCGGCCAGCTGGCGTCAGATGACGATATGTTACCGGATTCTCTTAAGGGCTATGCGCCCGTGGTGCGCGGTATTGCTCGAACCAATGCGCAGGTCGTGGTGCGCCAGAACGGCTATCAGATCTACCAAAGCTACGTTGCGCCGGGGGCGTTTGAGATTAGGGATATGTATCCCACCGGCGGCGCGGGCGACCTCGACGTGACGATTAAAGAAGCCGATGGCAGCGAACAGCACTTCACGCTGCCCTACGCCTCGCTGCCGGTATTGCAGCGGGAAGGGCGCTTAAAATACGCCATCACCGGCGGGCAATATCGCTCCTATAACAGCAGCGTGGATAAGACCCCTTTCGGGCAAGCCACCGCAATTTATGGTCTGCAGCACGGCATTACCCTCTATGGCGGCCTGCAAGAGTCAAGCAAATACCAGTCGCTTGCCTTTGGCGTGGGCAAAAATATGGGAGCGTTAGGCGCTATCTCCGCCGACGTTACTCAGAGCTGGTCAACGCCGGATAAAACGGAAAAATCACAGGGCCAATGCTGGCGAGCGCGTTATAGCAAAAACTTCGCCGGGACCGGGACCCACTTTTCCATTGCGGGCTACCGCTATTCGACCAGCGGCTATTACGGGATGCAGGAAGTCCTCGATTCATATGGCGACAGCAGCGCGCTGCAGGAGCGCAGGCGCAACCGCGCGGAGCTGACGATGAGCCAGACGCTGAGTCGTGAGCTGGGGTCGCTTACCCTCAGCGCGGCGCGGGAAGACTACTGGAATTCCGCCAGGTCGATGGCTTCCTGGAGCGTCGGATACAACAACTACTGGCGCAATATTAGCTACGGCCTGACCTGGACATACAGCAGAAATGGCAGCGCTGCGTCATACGACGGCGGGCGCGGGCGAAACAGCGACCATGACCAGCAGCTGGCGTTTAACGTCAGCGTACCGCTGGAGAAATTCCTCCCGCAAACGTGGGCCAGCTATGGCATGAACGCCAGCAAGAATAACGGAACGACGCACAACATCGGCATCAACGGCGTCGCGCTGGAAAACAACTCGCTGAACTGGAACGTACAGCAGGGTTACGGTACGAATGGCGTGGGTTACATCGGCAATATGAACGGTGACTATAAAGCCACGTACGGCGAAGTGACGGCGGGCTATAGCTACGACAGAAATAGCGAGCGGCTTAATTATGGTCTGCAGGGCGGCGTTATCGCCCACGCCGACGGCATCACGCTTTCTCAACCGCTCGGTGAAACCAACGTCTTAATCAAAGCTCCCGGCGCGTACGGCGTGAATATTCGCAATCAACCCGGCGCGCGCACCGACTACCGGGGATATACGGTGGTCAGCAATATTTCCGTCTATCGGAAAAACGACCTGACGCTCGACCCGCAAAGTATGCCTGATGATGTCGAGCTGGAGATCAACACCGATACGGTCACGCCGACGCGAGGCGCGGTGGTGAGGGCCGATTACCTTGCAAAAGTGGGGCGCCGGGTACTCATGACCTTAACGGACAATAACCACTTTGTGCCGTTTGGCGCCGTGGTGACGCTTGCTGATGGTAATCAAAGCAACTTTATCGTCGGCGATCGCGGCCAGGTTTTTTTAAGCGGAATGCCCGAGCAGGGGGCGATAGTCGCAACATGGGGCCGCCAGTCCAGCCAACAGTGCCGTGCTGATTTCAGCCTGCCGAAACAATCAACCTACGCTGGAATAACCGAAGTTAGCGCCAGTTGTCATCAGGAACGTTAAAAATGAGATTGATTTGTTCTGTTATTTTGCTCGGCTTAATGGCCGGATGGAATAGCGCGCGTGCCGGAACCTGCACGACAATTATCCCGCAGCTCTCCACGCTGTCTGTGGGAACCCTTACCGTACAGCGTGATGCGCCGGTCGGAACGGTTATTTTTTCTCGTAACGCGACGATAACCAGCTCTTATTTAACCGGATGCACCAACCCATTAATGCTTGGGTTTAGCATGCGCTACCTTAGCGCGACGCCGAGTAGCTACGGTAATCATGTTTACGCCACCAATGTCGCGGGGATTGGTATTCGCTTCTCTTCCGGGAATTACTTTGAAAACCCGAGTAATACCTTTTCTTATGAAGCGCAGTCCTCCTACGTGGAGTGGTGGGGCGGAAAAATTGAGCTGGTGGTCACAGGCCAGGTGTCGTCGGGCGCATTAACGCCGGGAACGATCGGCGTGGTGACGCTACAGGGCAGCGACGGCGTCTACCGTGACGGCCTGACCACCAAACTCACCGATGGGACCATTAACGCGCTGGCCTGCAATATCACGACGTCTCAACTGACCTTCCCGATTGGCGATATTTCAGCGGCAACGTTCGGCTCGGCCGTCGGCACCACGCCTGCGGGCGCGCAGAATACGCAGAATCTGGGATTAAGCTGCAGCGCCGGAACCAATATTAATGTATCGCTGAGCGGCGTACAGCATCCGGACGTTGCCGATACCAGCGTCATGGCATTAACGGGGCAGGGCAGCGCCGGGACGGCAAAAGGCGTGGGAGTCCAGCTTTTATATAACGGCGCTCCGTTGGCTATCAATAGCCCGCTGTTATTAAAACGCTCTGCGGGCGGCCAGGAAACGCTGCCGTTGACGGCCCGTTATTACCAGACCTTAACGTCCGTTGAGTCAGGCTCGGCAAACGCGACCGCCACGCTGAATTTGACGTACCAGTAACAGGTGAAAAAATGAAAATACTCCACAAAAAAATGCTTCTTCTGGCTTTTCTGTGCTGGAAAGCGTTTTCTGCCGACAGCGTGAGCGTAGGCGTAACGGGAAATATTGTTGCCTCGCCCTGTATATTTAATGGCGGAAATAGCAACCTCAATGTCAATCTTGGCGATATTCAGGCAACAAATATGGTTACGCCAGGGTCATCCTCCGACCCGGTGGCCTTTAATTTGCTGTTTACCAACTGCCCGGCGGGAACGCGCAGCGTAACGACCTCCTTCACCGGAAACCCGGATCCGGTTGCCGGCCCTGACTATTATATGAATAACGGTACCGCAACAAACGTGGCGATCGCGATGAGCGAGGCGGGCAGCGGCGCGCTAAAGGGGACGGGTTCCAGTATTATGCGCAACATCGCGGCAGACAGAACCGCCACCCTGGCCATGCAGGCCTCGGTTAAATCGATGTCAGGGGGCGCGACGCCCGGCAGCGTGAGTGCCGTTGTGGTCATGACGCTACAGTACAATTAAACCGGCAACCGTGTCAGCGCGACGCCGGTTACGTATTTTTTTATGCAATCGTCGTGACGCTGCGTCGTTCTATTCCCGCCGTTAGTCAGGCCTTTTCGGCCTCATAGCCGGTAAAGCTCCCACTTTTCTACCCGTAATAGGCGACGGTCAGTCTGTTGCCTTCCACGGCGGGTTGTATGCAAGGCAAATCATCTATCTCAAAAATAGGTATTTTCGATGCATATTTTAATTTTCCAGCAACTTCTGCCTTCCACCCCATGAAATACATTATTAATCAAAGTATTGAACAATTTATTCCATCTCCGATATCTCTCCTGTCAGGGTCTATGCTTATAAAAAGAGCCTGATGGGGGAATACCCCTTCTTCGGATGGGTTGAAGTGATAATCATTATCACTAACATAGCGGTATGTCCCGATGGCGTCAACCTATGAGGTAGAGCGATGAATTCACATGCAGGAACTTTCAATCCCGAAGATTTTAGCTGGCGTGGGCTGGTCATGACTCCAGCCGCCGCCGCCCATATTCGCGATCTGGTCCGCAAACAGCCTGATATGCAGGGGCTGCGCCTGGGGGTTAAAACCAGCGGCTGCGCCGGTTTTGGCTACGTTCTCGAATTAATCGCTGAACCGGCGAAAGACGACCTGCTCTTTGAGCGCGACGGCGCGAAGCTATGGGCGCCGCTGCAGGCCATGCCGTTTATTGATGGCACCGAACTCGATTACGTTCGCGAAGGCTTAAATCAAATCTTCAAATTCCATAATCCAAAAGCCCAGCACGAATGCGGCTGCGGCGAAAGTTTTGGCGTTCAGGCGGAGTAACTATGTCTCGTAATACTGAAGCAACCGACGATGTCAAAACCTGGAGCGGCGGGCCACTCAACTATAAAGAAGGCTTTTTCACGCAGCTGCAGACCGATGAGCTGGCGAAAGGCATAAACGAAGAGGTGGTTCGGGCGATTTCCGCGCGCCGCAATGAGCCGGAATGGATGCTGGAGTTTCGTCTGAACGCGTTTAAGGCCTGGCAGGCGATGGAAGAGCCGCACTGGCTGAAGGCGCACTACGACAAGCTGAACTATCAGGATTACAGCTATTACTCGGCGCCCTCCTGCGGCAACTGCGATGACGCCTGCGCCTCTGAGCCTGGCGCTTTGCAGCAGACGGGCTCCAGCGCGTTTTTGACCAATGAAGTTGAAGAGGCGTTCAATCTCCTCGGCGTGCCGGTGCGCGAGGGGCGGGAAGTGGCGGTCGACGCCATTTTTGACTCGGTTTCCGTCGCCACCACCTATCGCGAAAAGCTGGCGGAGCAGGGGATTATCTTCTGTTCGTTCGGCGAGGCGATCCACGAGCACCCGGAACTGGTGCAGAAATACCTCGGCACCGTGGTGCCGGGCAACGACAACTTCTTTGCCGCCCTCAACGCGGCGGTGGCCTCCGACGGGACCTTTATCTATGTTCCTAAAGGCGTACGCTGCCCGATGGAGCTGTCGACCTATTTCCGCATCAACGCGGAAAAAACCGGCCAGTTCGAGCGCACCATTCTGGTCGCCGACGAAGGCAGCTATGTAAGCTACATTGAAGGCTGCTCGGCGCCGGTACGCGATAGCTACCAGCTGCACGCGGCGGTGGTTGAAGTGATCATTCATAAGGACGCCGAGGTGAAGTACTCCACGGTGCAAAACTGGTTCCCCGGCGACAACAACACCGGCGGGATCCTTAACTTCGTCACCAAGCGCGCGCTGTGCGAGGGCGAGAACAGCAAAATGTCGTGGACCCAGTCGGAAACCGGCTCGGCGATCACCTGGAAATATCCAAGCTGTATTCTGCGCGGGGATAACTCCATCGGCGAGTTCTTCTCGGTGGCGCTGACCAGCGGCCATCAGCAGGCGGATACGGGGACCAAGATGATCCATATCGGTAAAAACACCCGCTCGACGATTATCTCGAAGGGGATTTCTGCCGGCCACAGCCAGAACAGCTATCGCGGGCTGGTCAAAATCATGCCCACCGCAACCAACGCGCGCAACTTCACCCAGTGTGATTCGATGCTGATTGGTCCGGACAGCGGGGCGCATACCTTCCCTTATGTGGAATGCCGGAACAACAGCGCGCAGCTGGAGCATGAAGCGACCACGTCGCGGATCGGCGAAGATCAGCTGTTTTACTGCCTGCAGCGCGGCATCAGCGAGGATGATGCGATTTCGATGATCGTCAACGGTTTCTGTAAGGACGTTTTCTCAGAGCTGCCGCTGGAGTTTGCCGTAGAAGCGCAGAAATTACTGGCGATTAGTCTTGAACACAGCGTCGGCTGATAACAAAGGAAATAAGATGTTAAGTATTAAAAATTTGCAGGTCGCCGTCGAAGACAAAGAGATCCTGCGCGGACTGAATCTGGACGTTCGCCCCGGCGAAGTGCACGCCATTATGGGGCCGAACGGCTCCGGGAAAAGTACGCTCTCCGCCACCCTGGCCGGACGCGAAGACTATGAAGTGACCGGCGGTAGCGTGGCGTTTAAAGGCAAAGATCTGCTGGAGCTCGCCCCGGAGGATCGCGCCGGCGAAGGCATCTTTATGGCCTTCCAGTATCCGGTGGAAATTCCCGGCGTCAGCAATCAGTTTTTCCTGCAAACCGCGCTCAACGCCGTGCGCCGCTACCGCGGCCAGGAGCAGCTTGACCGCTTTGACTTCCAGGACCTGATGGAAGAGAAAATTAAGCTGCTGAAGATGCCCGAGGATCTGCTGACCCGTTCGGTTAACGTCGGCTTCTCCGGCGGCGAGAAAAAGCGCAACGATATCCTGCAGATGGCGGTACTGGAACCGGAGCTGTGCATCCTCGACGAGTCCGACTCCGGGCTGGATATCGACGCGCTGAAGATTGTCTCTGACGGCGTTAACGCCCTGCGCGACGGCAAGCGCGCGTTTATTATCGTCACCCACTATCAGCGCATTCTCGACTATATCAAGCCGGATTACGTCCACGTGCTGTACCAGGGGCGGATCGTCAAATCCGGCGACTTTACTCTGGTCAAACAACTGGAGGAGCAGGGCTATGGCTGGCTTACCGAACAGCAGTAACGCGCTGCAGCAGTGGCACCATCTGTTTGAGTCGCAAAGCGGGCAGCGCAGCCCGCAGGCGCATCAGCATCTGCAACAGCTGCTGCGGCTGGGCCTGCCGACGCGTAAAAATGAAAACTGGAAATATACGCCGCTGGACGCGTTACTGAATCAGACCTTTGTCGCCGCTCAGCCGCAGGCGCTGACGGCGGCCCAGCGAGACGCGCAGGCGCTAACGGTGGAGGCATGGCGCCTGGTGTTTGTCGACGGTCAGTTTAGCGACAGCCTGAGCGACGATCTGGCCGCCAGCGGCTATGAAGTGCAGGTGGATAACGAGCGTCAGCATCTGCCTGACGCCGTTCAGCCCGAAGTCTTTCTGCATTTGACCGAAAGCCTGGCAACCACCGTCACCCACATCCGGGTCAGGCGCAACCAGCGCCCGCAAAAACCGCTGCTGATTATGCACCTGACGCGCGGGCTGGCGAGCGATGAAATGAATACCGCCCACTATCGCCATCATCTGGAGCTGGAGAGCGGCGCGCAGGCGACCATAATCGAACACTATCTGAGCCTCAACGACCAGCGCCACTTTACCGGCGCAAGGCTGACGATGACCGTGGCGGATAACGCCCACCTGCAGCATATCAAGCTGGCGTTTGAGAATGCGCAAAGCTACCACTTTGCCCACAACGACCTGGCGCTCGGGCGCGACAGCTCCGCCTTCAGCAGCAGTTTTCTCCTCGGGAGCGCGGTGCTCCGCCACCACACCAGCACGCGGCTGAACGGAGAAAACAGCAACCTGCGGATTAACTCGCTGGCGATGCCGGTCAACGGCGAAGTCTGCGACAGCCGCACCTGGCTCGATCATAAAGTCGGATACTGCAACAGCCGCCAGCTGCATAAAACCATCGTCAACGACAAAGGGCGGGCGGTATTTAACGGCCTGATAAACGTCGCGCCGCATGCGATCAAAACCGATGGCCAGATGACCAACAACAACCTGCTGCTTGGCCGCTTATCGGAAGTGGATACCAAACCGCAGCTGGAGATTTACGCTGATGACGTGAAGTGCAGCCACGGCGCGACCATTGGGCGCATCGATGATGAACAGCTGTTTTATCTGCGCTCGCGCGGCATTACGCAGCAGGCGGCGCAGCAGATGATTCTTTACGCCTTTGCCGCCGAGCTCACCGAAGCGATCGATGATGAGGCGCTCAGGCAGCAGATACTGGCGCGTATCGGCCAGCGTCTGCCGGGAGGTAACCTATGACATTTTCTGTGCAACGCGTGCGCGCGGATTTTCCGCTACTCCACCGCGAGGTGAACGGCCAGCCGCTAGCCTATCTCGATAGCGCCGCCAGCGCGCAGAAGCCGGAAGCGGTAATTAACGCCGAGGCGGGATTTTACCGCCACGGCTATGCGGCGGTGCATCGCGGCATTCATACGCTCAGCGCGGAAGCCACGGCGCGCATGGAGCAGGTGCGCCAGCAGGCGGCGACGTTCCTCAACGCCAGCTCGGCGGAAGAGGTAGTGTTTGTTCGCGGCACTACGGAAGGCATTAACCTCGTGGCCAACAGCTGGGGGAACGCCAACGTCGGCGCCGGCGACAATATCATCGTCAGCGCGATGGAACATCACGCTAATATTGTGCCATGGCAGATGCTGTGCGCCAGAGTAGGCGCGCAGCTGAGGGTGATCCCGCTGAATCAGGACGGTACCCTGCAGCTGGATGCGATCCCCGGCCTGTTTGACGATCGCACCCGCCTGCTGGCCATCACCCAGGTGTCTAACGTGCTGGGAACCGAAAACCCGATCGCCGCCCTGGCCGCTTTAGCCCATCAGCATGGCGCGAAGGTGCTGGTGGACGGCGCGCAGGCGGTCATGCACCATCCGGTTGATGTTCAGGCGCTGGACTGCGATTTTTACGCCTTCTCCGCGCACAAGCTGTATGGCCCCACCGGGATCGGCGTACTCTACGTCAAACAGGACATTTTGCAGGCGATGCCGCCGTGGGAAGGGGGCGGATCGATGATCGCCACCGTCAGCCTGACGGAAGGCACCACCTGGGCAAAAGCGCCGTGGCGCTTCGAGGCGGGAACGCCGAATACCGGCGGCATCATTGGACTGGGCGCGGCGCTGGATTACGTCAGCGCGCTGGGGCTGACGCAAATCGCGGAATATGAACAAACCCTGATGCGCTACGCGCTGCAGGCGCTGGAGAGCGTGGCGGATTTAACCCTGTATGGCCCGCCAAATCGCCTGGGAGTGATTGCCTTTAATCTCGGCAAACATCATGCCTACGATGTCGGCAGCTTCCTGGATAACTACGGCATCGCGGTGCGGACCGGGCACCACTGCGCCATGCCGCTCATGGCGTTCTACGGCGTCCCTGCCATGTGCCGGGCATCGCTGGCGATGTACAATACCACGGAAGAGGTGGACCGGCTGGTAGCGGGCCTGCAGCGGATCCACAAATTATTAAGCTAAAGGAAGTGACTATGGCGGCGTTACCGGACAGAGACAAACTGCTGCGCAACTTTAGCCGTTGCGCGAACTGGGAAGAGAAATATCTCTATATTATTGAACTGGGACAGCGCCTGGCGCCGCTGAGCCCGGAGGAACACAGCGCACAGAACATCATTCAGGGCTGCCAGAGTCAGGTGTGGATCGTGATGGCGCAGGAGCTGGGTGGGGCTATTGCGCTTCGCGGCGACAGCGACGCGGCCATCGTGAAAGGACTTATCGCGGTGGTATTTATCCTTTATGACCAGATGACGGCTAAGGATATCACCGCTTTTGACGTGCGCCCGTGGTTTGAAAAAATGGCCTTGACGCAGCATCTTACCCCCTCGCGCTCGCAAGGACTGGAAGCCATGATCCGCGCAATTCGCGCGAAAGCTGCAAATCTTAGCTAGAATAAAACAGTAGATTTCATTCTGTTATGCACGACGGGAGGCTAGCCTCCCGTCGTGCATAACAGGCCTGGCGTTTTATCAGCGAAAGAAGGAATCTCAGTATGAAACGCGCTTCTCTTATCACCCTGGCTCTTCTGAGCGCCCTCAGCGCGTCACACGCAGCCTGGGCCGTTGATTACCCCCTTCCTCCTGCCAATAGTCGTCTGATTGGTGAGAACCAGTTCTGGACGGTACAGGAGGGCGACCGCAACCTGCAGGCGATTGCCCGTCGTTTTGATACGGCGGCGATGCTGATCCTCGAAGCGAACGATACCATTGCGCCGGTGCAGCCTAAACCGGGTACACAGGTGCTGATACCCTCGCAGATGCTGCTACCGGACGTGCCGCGTGAGGGCATCGTCGTCAACCTGGCAGAACTGCGCCTCTACTACTTCCCGCCGGGAATGAATCAGGTGCAGGTTTATCCCCTGGGGATTGGTCAGCAGGGGCTGGAGACGCCGGAGATGACCACCCGTATCGGGCAGAAAATCCCGAACCCCACCTGGACGCCGACGGCGGGCATCCGCGCCCGCTCGCTGGAGAAGGGGATTAAACTGCCGCCGGTGGTGCCCGCAGGGCCGAATAACCCGCTAGGTCGCTATGCGCTGCGTCTGGCGTACGGCAACGGTGAATATCTTATTCATGGCACCAGCGCGCCGGACAGCGTCGGTCTGCGCGTAAGCTCCGGCTGCATGCGCATGAACGCGGCGGACATCCAGGCGTTATTCAATCAGGTGAAAAGCGGCACCCCGGTGCGGATAATCAACCAGCCGGTCAAATTCGCCGTGGAGCCGGACGGTAAGCGCTATGTTGAAGTTCATCGCCCGCTGACGCCGGATGAGAGCAGCAACGCGCAGACCATGGCCTATACGCTTCCGGCGGAGTTTCATCAGTTTGCGGGGGATAAAGCGGTTGATGAGGCGCAGCTTAAACGCGCGCTGACCAGACGAGCAGGCTATCCGGTGGCGATCTCCGCGGGTGAAAGCGCCGCGTCGGGCCTGTCGGTACAGAATACGCCGCTGGATGAAGCGAAAAGCGTGCAGTAGGCGGGGATGCGGAAGACAAAAAAAATGGCGCACAATGTGCGCCATTTTTATTACACAGATACTATTATTTACGGTATTTAGTAGCTGCGTTGTCCAGACGCTGGTTAGCGCGAGCTGCGTCATCTTTAGCAGCCTGAACGTCGGAACGCATTGCGTTCACGTCGTTGCTCAGCTGGTCAACTTTAGCGTTCAGAGTCTGAACGTCAGAAGACAGCTGATCGATTTTAGCATTGCTGGAGCAACCAGCCAGCAGAGTAGAACCCAGGATTACCGCGCCCAGTACCAGTTTAGTACGATTCATTATTAATACCCTCTAGATTGAGTTAATCTCCATGTAGCGTTACAAGTATTACACAAACTTTTTTGTGATGAGAATATTTTTTTACCTGAATACGCTTATTTTTGATCGTTCGCTCAAAGAAGCATCGAAATCATCACGTAACTTTAAAAAGGCGAGTGAAAACAGCGCGCTTCCATCGGATTCATCTTAGATAATCTCGCGTTAAATAGTAAATTCCGATTTGCATTTTTATTAATAGCGGCTAGTGCCGGAATAAAAAAAAGCGCCCCGAGAGGCGCTTTTAAAGGAAATACTAATTAACCTGTAAATTATTACAGCACGTGCACGGAAGCGGTATTGGTGGTTCCGCTCGGGACTAACGCGCCGGAAACCATAACAACCACGTCGCCTTTACGCGCCAGACCGCTCTGCAGCGCCAGTTCTTTACCCTGGATGTAGAACGCATCGGTAGAGGAGATATCTTCAACCAGCTGCGCCACAACGCCTTTGCTCAGCACCAGCTGACGCGCGGTGGTTTCGTTGGTGGTCAGCGCCAGGATAGTGGCATCCGGGAAGTATTTACGTACGGCGCGCGCGGATTTACCGCCCTGGGTTGCCACAACGATCAGCGGCGCTTCCAGTTTTTCAGCCGTTTCTACCGCACCGCGGCACACCGCTTCGGTGATGCGCAGCTTACGGTTGTCGTTGTTGTACTCAAGACGGCTGGTCATGACGCGGTCGGTACGTTCGCAGATGGTCGCCATGATGGTGACCGCTTCCAGCGGGTATTTACCTTTCGCGGATTCGCCGGACAGCATAACTGCGTCGGTGCCGTCGAGGATGGCGTTGGCCACGTCGCCTGCTTCCGCACGGGTCGGACGCGGGTTTTTGATCATGGAATCCAGCATCTGGGTCGCGGTGATAACGACTTTACGCGCGCGGATACATTTCTCGATCATCATCTTCTGCGCGAAGATAACTTCTTCAACCGGGATTTCAACGCCCAGGTCGCCACGGGCTACCATGATGCCGTCAGAGGCTTCGAGGATTTCGTCGAAGTTGTTCAGGCCTTCCTGGTTTTCGATTTTGGAGATGATCTGGATCTTCTCGCCGCCGTGGGCTTTCAGGTGCTCACGGATTTCAACAACGTCAGAACGCTTACGGATAAAGGATGCCGCAACAAAGTCAACGCCCTGTTCGCAACCGAAGATCAGGTCCTGTTTGTCTTTTTCAGCCAGCGCCGGCAGCGCGATAGATACGCCCGGCAGGTTAACGCCTTTGTTCTCGCCGAGGTCGCCGTTGTTCAGCACTTTACAAACAACTTTGTTGCCTTCGATAGCGGTCACTTCCATACCGATCAGACCATCGTCAACCAGTACCGTGTTGCCAACGCTCAGGTCGCTGGTGAAGCCTTCATAGGTCACCGCAACGATTTCGTTATTACCGACAACGGATTTATCGGTGGTGAAGGTGAAGGTCTGGCCCGCTTTCAGGGAGACGTCGTTGCCGCCTTCCAGCTTAATGGTACGGATTTCCGGACCTTTGGTGTCCAGCAGGATTGCCGCTTTCTTACCGGTTTTACTCATCACATTGCGCAGATTCTGGATGCGCTGACCGTGTTCCGCATAGTCACCGTGAGAGAAGTTCAGACGCATAACGTTCATGCCCGCGTCCAGCATTTTGGTCAACATCTCTTCGGATTCGGTTTTCGGACCGATGGTGCAAACAATTTTGGTCTTTTTCATGACAGTTTAATCTTTAAGTTGTGAAGGATAGGGATGGGGAATCTGACTCCGTGGGCGCACTGCCGCAGAGTTAAACCTGTATTACGAAAGTTGCTATGCCACGCTCTAAGGATAGGTGACAACAAAAGAGCGTGCAGAAGAATGTGTGCTGGCGGTTCAGCCCATGAAAAGAGGCAACGTGTTATGCGTTTAGTCATGCAATCCAATGCGCTGAAACCATTCAATAAGAATTTGTTGGGCATTATACGTTGCCCAATCCAAAAAAGAAAATGAAAACCATGTTTCATTTCTATAGTTACATACTTAACAAAATGCAAACTAATCCTATGCTTATGCGCAACACATTTTTTCATCACCTGACAAGATAAAGAGGGTGGAAACGCGGGTTTATTCACAAGTTTGGCCGGGAAAAGCGGTCTCTGAGGCGAAAACGGCGCGCTGGTTTGCTTTAAGCGGGAAATATATCAATAATGATTTGATTGATAATGAAAATTTGAGAGCGGAATACGATGGGAAACACAGCCAAAGATGAGGCGTTGTATCAGGAAATGTGCCGGGTGGTCGGTAAAGTCGTGCTGGAGATGCGCGACCTGGGCCAGGAGCCGAAGCATATCGTTATCGCCGGCGTGGTGCGTACCGCCCTCGCGAACCCAAAGGTCAAACGTTCCGCCCTGACGCAGGAAGCGATGGAGAAGGTGGTCCACGCACTTTCCGGAAGCTAGCCGCCTCAGGGCACTACCCGCGCGCTTCAGGAAATCACGAAGCGGATCACCGCTTTTACCGCTATATCGCAGTGGTGGGCGACCATGGCCTCATCATCGATCGCCGGCATCGGATCGTCCAGGTACAGGCTACTAAAGGTATAAAAGTTCGACACCTGATAGAAGCTAAAGCTGCTGATCAATCGATGCACATCGCGCGCTTCCAGCCCCGCCTGAAACACGCCTTGTCGCTGACCGCGCTGAAGAATATCTTCCAGAATCGACAGGGCGGTGCGGTTTAGCGGTTTCAGCTGGCCCGAGCTTTTCAGCCACTTCCCGCGCTGCATGTTTTCCATACAGATGACCCGCATATAGTCGGCGTGGGTGGCGTGATAGCGCACGCTCCACTTCACCAGCTGCACCAGCGCCTCGACCGGCGGCACGTTTTCCAGCCCAAGCTGCTGCTCGGTTTCGCGGATCCTTGCGTAGACGTGCTGCAGCACGGCCTGATAAAGCTGCTCTTTGGTCTTGAAGTAATAGACCACCATGCGTTTGGTGGTCTG
The DNA here is from genome assembly GCF_002090195.1 of Klebsiella sp. M5al. Taxonomy (NCBI): domain Bacteria; kingdom Pseudomonadati; phylum Pseudomonadota; class Gammaproteobacteria; order Enterobacterales; family Enterobacteriaceae; genus Klebsiella; species Klebsiella sp. M5al. The sequence continues at coordinate 3,516,297 of NZ_CP020657.1, read as the reverse complement.
CGCTTCGGTGGCGATTTGCTCCATCCGCGCCCCCGACAGTCCATGCTCGGCGAAAACGGTAATGGCGGCGGCGAAGATCCGCTCTTTCAGAGACTGCGCTTCATCATGAGCAACGACGGACATAACGGCTCCTTTTCTTGAGATGCAAAAAATACACATATTGATCACAATTTAGCAACCAATCATGGCGCGATTGAACCAAATGATACATATTCAGGTCATTACCTCAGCCAATGACCCGAGGACACTATGTTGCGCTCCATCGCCACCGTCTCGATCTCCGGTACCTTACCCGAAAAGCTCCATGCCATCGCGGCGGCAGGCTATCAGGGCGTCGAAATCTTCGAAAACGATCTGCTCTATTATACCGGTACCCCGGCTGATATCCGCCACCTGGCGGCAGATTTAGGGCTAAAAATCACGCTTTTTCAACCGTTTCGTGATTTTGAAGGCGCCAGCCGCAGCCAGTTCGCCGCCAATATGGAACGCGCCAGGCGCAAATTTGCGCTTATGCATGAGTTGGGCTGCGACACTATGCTGCTGTGCAGCAACGTTCAGCCGGACTGTTCCGCCGACGTCGAGCTGCAGATCGCGGATTTGCGCGCCCTGGCTGAACTGGCGGAGCAGGAACAAATCCGCATCGGCTACGAGGCGCTGGCCTGGGGCACCCACGTCAACCGTTGGCATCAGGCCTGGTCACGGGTCAAAAGCGTCAACAGTCCGGCGCTGGGCATTGTGCTCGATAGCTTCCACGTGCTGGCGCGCGGCGACACGCTGCAGCGGCTAGGGGAAGTACCGCCGGAGAAAATCACCTTTGTGCAGATGGCCGATGCGCCGCTGATGAAAATGGATATTCTGGAGTGGAGCCGGCACTTCCGCTGCTTTCCCGCTCAGGGGCAGCTGCCGCTGGTGGATTTTGCCTGCGATCTTACCCGCTGCGGCTATCGCGGTCCCTGGTCGCTGGAAATTTTCAACGACAGCTTCCGGGCGTCGCCCAACGGCGCGACGGCGAAAGATGGCTATCGCTCGCTGCTGTGGCTGGAAGAGCAGGTCCGTCAGCGGCTACCGGAAAGCCGGGCGCCGCTTTTTGCTCCCGTTGAACTGCCCCTCTACGCCGGGCTGGAGTTTATCGAGTTTGCCGCCGCGCCGGCGCAGGCGGGCGAGCTCGGACAAAGGCTGGCGCAGCTCGGCTTTGCCGAGGAGGGGAGCCATCGCTCAAAACGGGTCTCCCTCTGGCGCAACGGCGGGGCGCGGGTGGTAGTCAACGCCCAGCCGCACAGCTGGGCCGACCATTTTCACCAGCGTCACGGGGTTTCCCTCTGCGCCATGGCGCTGCGCGTCAGTCAGAGCGCGGCGATCGTGGAACGCGCCCGCGCATACGGCTACGCCACCTGGCAGGGCGATGCCGGGCCGAATGAAAGCCCGATCCCGGCGGTTTGCGCGCCGGACGGCAGCCTTATTTATCTGATTGAGGTGGGGGATGACATCTATACCCGCGATTTTCATCTGCGCGCGAACCTCACGCCGCGCGACGATTATCAGGGTATCGATCATCTGGCTCTCGGCATGGAAGCGGACAGCCGCGATAACTGGATCATTTTTTTCCGCAGCGTTTTCGGCTTTATCCTCGAGCATGAACAAACGCTACCCGATCCGTACGGGCTGGTGCGCAGCCTGGCGGTACGCAGTCCGCAGGGCGACATTCGCCTCGCGCTCAATATTTCGCAAAGCCGCGCCACGCAAATTGCCCGTTCGGTCGCCTGTTATCAGGGCGCCGGTTTACAGCACGCGGCGTTTGCCTGCCGCGATTTACCCGCCACGCTCGCCAGCCTGCCGCAGATTGCGGTCGAGGCGCTGCCCATCCCGGCGAACTATTATGACGATCTGCTGGCCCGTTTTGGCGAAGACGCTCAGGTTAACCTTTTGAAGAATCATCAGATTCTTTATGACTGCGATGGAGACGGCGGGGAGTTCCTGCATCTTTATACCCGCCCATTTTCTGCCGGACGCTTTTTCTTTGAATTGACCGAGCGGCGCAACGGTTACGCACTTTATGGTGCTGTAAATGCAGCTGTACGCTTGTCAGCAATGCAGTACACCTAGTAATGTAGCAGATGGTTCACAACCCAACGTCGCAAACACAATAACAACATCCGGCTGTACCCTATGACAGGAAACGACTATGAACTCTTATAGCCATAATCAGACGACGGCGGCCTCCGCGTCCGGCGCGCGGCCTTCCCGGCGGCGTATCGGTATCCTTGCGCTGCTGGCGGTCGGCACCATGATCAACTATCTCGACCGCACGGTGCTGGGTATCGCCGCGCCGCAGCTGACCGCAGAGCTGGGGATTGATGCCGCGATGATGGGCATCGTATTCTCCGCCTTCGCCTGGACCTACGCGCTGGCGCAGATCCCCGGCGGCATCTTCCTTGACCGCTTTGGTAATAAAGTCACCTATTTTCTGGCGCTGACCCTGTGGTCGCTATTCACCCTGTTCCACGGCATGGCGGTTGGCCTGAAAAGTCTGCTGCTGTGCCGCTTTGGCCTCGGCGTCAGCGAAGCACCCTGTTTCCCGGTAAACAGCCGGGTAGTGAGCGCCTGGTTTCCGCAGCAGGAGCGCGCCAAGGCGACGGCGGTCTATACCGTCGGCGAATATCTCGGGCTGGCCTGCTTTGCGCCGCTGCTGTTCTGGATAATGGGCAGCTTCGGCTGGCGAGCGCTGTTTATTAGCGTCGGCGCCGCCGGGGTGTTGTTTGCGCTGGTGTGGTGGCGCTGCTACCGCGAGCCGCATGAGGATAAACATCTCAATCAGCTGGAGCGCGAGCACATTATCAACGGTGGCGGAATGTCCACCGGCGCGGAGCAGCATACCGCCTTTAGCTGGCCGCTGGTTCGCCAGCTGCTGGCTAAACGGCAGATTCTCGGCGCCAGCATCGGGCAGTTCGCCGGTAATACGGTGCTGGTCTTCTTCCTCACCTGGTTCCCGACCTATCTGGCCACCGAGCGCCATATGCCGTGGATCAAAGTCGGCTTCTTCGCCATCATGCCGTTTCTCGCGGCGGCGGGCGGCGTCATGTTCGGCGGCTGGGTCTCGGATAAGCTGCTGAAGGCCACCGGCTCGGCAAACCTCGGGCGTAAGCTGCCGATTATCGCCGGTCTGCTGATGGCGAGCACCATTATCGCCGCCAACTGGCTGACCAGCGATCTGGCGGTGATCCTGGTGATGTCGTTCGCCTTCTTTGGTCAGGGGATGGTTGGACTGGGCTGGACGTTAATCTCCGATATCGCGCCGAAGGGCCTTGGCGGACTGACCGGCGGCCTGTTTAACTTCTGCGCTAACCTTGCCGGGATCCTGACGCCGCTGATTATCGGTTTTATCGTTGCGGCCTCCGGCAACTTCTTTTACGCGCTGATTTATATCGGCGGCGCCGCGCTGCTGGGCGTAGCGGCCTATCTGTTTATTCTCGGCGATGTTAAACGTATCGAACTTTCGCAGTAGCGCAGTAGCGCAGTAGCAAAAGGAGCAGCAAATGGTGATTAGTGGAAATACGCGGCTGATAGCGCATCTTGGCTACCCGACCGCGAAGTTTAAAGCGCCGATGATTTACAACCCGTGGCTGGTTCATCAGCAGGTTGACGCCAAAGTGGTGCCGATGGGCGTGAAGCCTGAGGATTATGCCGCCTTTGTGCCGATGCTGTTTAAGATGACCAATATTATTGGCGCGCTGGTCACCATGCCGCACAAAATCGCCACCTGCGGGCTGGTGCAGCGTCTGAGCCCGACGGCGGCGATAGCGGGGGCGTGCAACGCGATTCGTGCCGAAGCCGACGGTACGCTGAGCGGCGATATGTTTGACGGCGAAGGCTTTGTCCTCGGTATTAAACGTAAAGGTTTCCAGACGCGAGGGGCGCGGGCGCTGGTGGTGGGCAGCGGCGGCGTTGGCTCGGCTATTGCCGCTTCGCTGGCGGCGGCGGGCGTCAGCGCGCTGACGTTGTACGACGTCCGTTCGCAGACGGCTGAAGCGCTGGCCGGGCGTCTGCTTCAGCACTATCCTCGGCTGGATATTACGCTGATGCGGCGCGATCCGCAGGGGCACGATCTGGTGGTCAACGCAACGCCGCTGGGGATGAAAGAGGGCGATCCGCTGCCGTTAGATCCGCAGCGCCTGACGCCGGGCACCTTTGTCGGCGAAGTGGTCATGGCCCAGGAGTTCACCCCGTTACTGCAGGCGGCGCGGGCGGCGGGCTGCCCCATACAGCGCGGCACCGACATGCTGTTTGAGATGATCCCCGCTTACCTTCGTTTCTTCAATCTGCCGGTGGCGACGCCGGAACAGCTGCGCGAGCTGGCGGAAATTCGCTACTGAAGCCGGAACTGCGCCAGGCCTGCCGGAGATATCTGCCAGGCCTGGGTTCCTTTCAGAACCAGCCTATCCGTAAAAAACCTCTTCATCGGACATCCGTTCCTCAATCTGACCGGCGACCTTTTGCAACGAGGCGAGGTACTTTTGCGCCGCCTGGTCGATAGTCATGGCCTGGGCCATATACACCAGGTTCAGGCAGCCGATAACCCGCAGCTGGCGGCGAATGGGGACGGCAATGGAGGCGATTTTCTCCTCCTGCTGCCAGCCGCGAAAGTTTTCACCGTAGCCGTTTTGCCGGGTGCGTTCGAGGATGGCGGCCAGCTTCTCCGGCTCGCGCGCCAGCTGATACTCCGCTTCCGGCCGGGCGGCCAGCATCTCAACGATCGGGCTTCGTTCATGCTCCGGGGCGAAGGCCAGCCAGGTTAATCCGGAGGCGGTCAGCAGCAGCGGCAGGCGGCGGCCGACCATCGCCCGGTGGAAGGAGAGGCGGCTGAAGCGGTGGGTGGTTTCGCGCACGACCATCGCATCGACGTCGAGAGTCGTGATATCGGTAGGCCATAAAACCTCCCGCAACAGCTCGCCAAGCAGCGGCGTGGCGAGGGCAGAAATCCAATGTTCGTCACGAAATCCCTCACTTAACTGACGCACTTTAATCGTCAACCGGAAGCTGTCATCGGAGCGGCTGCGGCGCACATATCCCTCATCCTGTAGCGTTTCCAGTAGCCGCCTGACGGTGGTGCGGTGCAGGCCGCTAAACTCGGCCAGGGTGCCAACCGTCGCGCCTCCGTCGAATTTATTTAACAAATTTAATAACAATAAGCCGCGGCTTAAACCGCGTACAGTTTTGTAATCCGCCGACGCATCTTGGTCCATACTGCCTCAATAAACATCAAATTAAACAATGATGTGCACTTGGTGCACGTTAGGTGATGTTTTGATTGTAGCGCAAATCACCGCCCCTATACTGACCTCACTATAAAAATAAATTCACATTTAGTTAACAAATTACCGCGTTGATTTTTCTGCAATGTTGGTAATGCGTCCGAAGCGTGAGGTTTTGAAAATGACAACATCTAATCCTGATATTCAACCGGCCGTACAGCACACCGCCCAGGTTGCGATTGTCGGCGCCGGTCCGGTGGGCCTGGCGATCGCCAACTACCTCGGGCAAATGGGCGTGAGCGTCCTGCTGATTGAGAAGCTCGAGTCGCTGATCGACTATCCCCGCGCCATCGGTATTGACGATGAGTCGCTGCGGGCAATGCAGGCGGTGGGGCTGGTGGACAAGGTGCTGCCGCATACCACGCCGTGGCACGCGATGCGCTTCATGACGCCGAAAGGGCGCTGCTTTGCCGATATTCAACCGATGACCGACGAGTTTGGCTGGTCGCGGCGTAACGCGTTTATTCAGCCGCAGGTTGATGGGGTGCTGTACGCAGGCCTGAGCCGCTTCCCCAACGTGCGTTGCCTGTTTTCCCGTGAAGTGGAGGCTTTTAGCCAGAATGGTGACAACGTCACGTTAAATCTCAAAGGCAGCGCTGGCGAACATGAAACCGTACGCGCCGACTGGCTGGTGGCCTGCGACGGTGGAGCGAGCCTGATTCGCCGCACGCTCAATATCCCCTTCGAAGGGAAAACCGCGCCGAATCAGTGGATTGTTATCGATATCGCCAACGACCCGCTGGCGACACCGCACGTCTATCTGTGCTGCGATCCGGTGCGCCCGTACGTGTCAGCCGCGCTGCCGCACGGGGTACGGCGCTTTGAATTTATGGTGATGCCCGGCGAAACCGAGGCCCAGCTCAGCGAGCCGCACAACATGCGCCAGCTGCTGAGCAAGGTGCTGCCGGACCCGGACAACGTCGAACCGATCCGCCAGCGCGTCTACACCCATAACGCGCGTATCGCCGAACGCTTTCGCGTCGATCGCGTGCTGCTGGCGGGCGACGCCGCGCACATCATGCCGGTCTGGCAGGGGCAGGGCTATAACAGCGGCATGCGCGACGCCTTTAACCTGGCGTGGAAGCTGGCGCTGGTGGTGAACGGCAAAGCTGGCGAAGCGCTGCTCGACAGCTACCAGCAGGAGCGGCGCGATCACGCCAAAGCGATGATCGACCTGTCGGTGACCGCCGGCAACGTGCTGGCGCCGCCGAAACGCTGGCACGGCGCGGTGCGCGACGGCATTTCGTGGCTGCTCAACTATCTGCCGCCGGTCAAACGCTACTTCCTTGAAATGCGCTTCAAGCCGATGCCGCAGTATCGCGAAGGCGCGCTGCTGGTGGAAGGCGAAGGCAAAACGTCCCCGGTAGGCAAAATGTTTATCCAGCCGAAGGTCACGCTGGAGGACGGTCAGGTGACGCTGCTGGATGAGGTGATTGGCGCGAACTTTGCCATCATCGCCTGGGGCTGCAACCCGCTATGGGGGCTTAACGACGAGCAGATAGCTCGCTGGCGCGCCGTCGGCGTGCGGTTTATCCAGGTGGTGCCGGAGGTGCAGATTCATTGCGATCAGGACAACGTACCCGGCGTCATCCGCCTTGGCGATACGCAAAACCGCCTGAAAAGCTGGTTCGCGCAGCACGATACCGCCATCGCCGTGGTGCGTCCGGACCGCTTTGTCGCCACCGTGGCCATCCCGCAAACCCTGAGCAAAAAGCTCGACGCGCTGGCAAGCAAGATGCGGCTGGCGGTCTCCGCGCAGGCGGCAACGACGATTGAACAGGTGGCCTGATATGAACGCGTATCTTCATTGCCTCTCGCATACCCCGCTGGTGGGCTACGTTGACCCGGAACAGGCGGTGCTGGACGAAGTGAACGGCACCATCGCCGACGCGCGGGCGCGCATTGCCGCCTTCGACCCGGAGCTGGTGGTGCTGTTTGCACCCGATCACTACAACGGCTTTTTCTACGATGTGATGCCGCCGTTTTGTTTAGGCATCGGGGCGACCTCTATCGGCGACTTCAGCAGCGCCAGCGGCGTTTTGCCGGTGCCGACGGCGCTGGCGGAGGCCTGCGCCCACGCGGTGATCAAGGACGGTATCGATCTGGCGGTTTCCTACTGCATGCAGGTGGACCACGGCTTTGCGCAGCCGCTGGAGTTCCTGCTCGGCGGGCTCGACAGGCTGCCGGTTCTGCCGGTGTTTATCAACGGCGTCGCCTCGCCGCTGCCGGGCTTTCAGCGCACCCGCATGCTGGGCGAAGCCATCGGCCGCTTTCTGACCACCCTCAATAAGCGGGTATTAATTCTCGGCTCCGGCGGCCTGTCGCATCAGCCGCCGGTACCGGAGCTGGCGAAGGCCGATGCCCCTATGCGCGACCGGCTGCTGGGCAGCGGCAGGCAGCTGCCGCCGGACGAGCGTGAACTGCGCCAGCAGCGGGTGATTAGCGCGGCGAAACGGTTTATCGAGGACCAGCACTCGCTCTATCCGCTCAACCCGGTCTGGGATAACCGCTTTATGAGCCTGCTGGAGCAGGGGCGGCTGACGGAGCTGGACGCCATCAGTAACGAAGAGCTGTCGGCGATGGCCGGGAAATCAACGCACGAAATTAAAACCTGGGTGGCCGCTTTTGCCGCGCTATCCGCATTTGGCCGCTGGCGCTGCGAAGGCCGCTATTACCGACCAATCCCCGAGTGGATTGCCGGGTTTGGCTCGCTGAGCGCCGCCGCGCAGAACTGAATTAACGGGAGAAGATGATGAGCTACCAACCGCAAACCGAAGCCGCCACCAGCCGTTTCCTCAACGTTGAGGAGAACGGAGAGACATTACGCATCCATTTTAACGACTGCGGGCAGGGGGATGAAACCGTGGTCCTGCTGCACGGTTCAGGTCCTGGCGCCACCGGCTGGGCCAACTTTAGCCGCAATATCGACCCGCTGGTGGAGGCGGGCTACCGGGTCATTTTGCTGGACTGCCCCGGCTGGGGAAAAAGCGATTCAATCGTCAATAGCGGCTCGCGTTCCGACCTGAATGCCCGGGTGCTGAAAAGCGTCGTCGACCAGCTGGATATCAGCAAAGTACATCTGCTGGGCAACTCGATGGGCGGCCACAGCGCGGTGGCTTTCACCCTGACCTGGCCGGAGCGCGTCGGCAAACTGGTGCTGATGGGCGGCGGAACCGGCGGCATGAGCCTGTTTACGCCGATGCCGACGGAAGGCATCAAGCTGCTGAACGGCCTGTACCGTGAGCCGACCATCGAAAACCTGAAAAAGATGATGAACATCTTTGTCTTCGATACCCGCGATTTGACCGACGCGCTGTTTGCAGCGCGCCTCAACAATATGCTGTCGCGCCGGGAGCATCTGGATAACTTCGTCAAAAGCCTGGAAGCCAACCCGAAGCAGTTCCCGGATTTTAGCCCGCATCTCGGCGAAATCCGCGCGCAGACCCTGATCGTCTGGGGGCGTAACGATCGCTTTGTACCGATGGACGCCGGGCTGCGCCTGCTGGCGGGCATTAACGGTTCCGAGCTGCATATCTATCGCGACTGCGGCCACTGGGCCCAGTGGGAGCACGCGGAGAGCTTTAACCAGCTGGTGCTCGATTTTCTGGCGCGTCCCTGAGGAATCCTGATGACAACTTTATCTCTTGAACAACTGGCGCAGCGGCTGCGCGATGCCGAAACGCGCGGCCAGGCCATTGAACCGCTGCGCGATACGCTCGGCGTTGACAACGCGGAAGCGGCCTACGCCATCCAGCGGATGAACGTGCAGCACCACGTGGCAAACGGCCGCCGGGTGGTGGGGCGCAAGGTGGGACTGACCCACCCGAAAGTGCAGCAACAGCTGGGCGTTGACCAGCCGGACTTCGGCACCCTGTTTGCCGATATGTGCTACGGCGATAACGCCGAGGTCCCGTTCTCCCGGGTGCTGCAGCCGAAGGTGGAGGCCGAAATCGCCCTGCTGCTGAAGCGCGATCTGCCGCATGCCGATACCACCTTTGATGAGCTGTACGCCGCCATCGACTGGGTACTGCCGGCGCTGGAAGTGGTCGGCAGCCGTATTCGCGACTGGTCGATTGGCTTCGTCGATACGGTCGCCGATAACGCCTCCTGCGGCGTTTACGTGCTGGGCAGCCCGGCGCGGCGCCCGGACGGGCTGGACCTGAAAAACTGCGCGATGCGCATGACCCGTAACGAGGAAGAGGTCTCCAGCGGGCGGGGCAGCGAATGTCTCGGTCATCCGCTGAACGCGGCGGTGTGGCTGGCGCGCAAAATGGCCAGCCTCGGCGAGCCGCTGCGGGCGGGCGATATCGTGCTCACCGGGGCATTAGGCCCGATGGTGGCGATTAACGCCGGCGATCGTTTTGAAGCCCATATCGATGGGTTAGGTTCAGTGGCGGCAACGTTTGTCGCGCAAGAGGAAGGCAGTCATGAGTAAACGTAAAGTCGCCATTATCGGCTCCGGCAATATCGGCACCGATTTAATGATCAAAATTCTGCGCCACGGGCAGCATCTGGAGATGGCGGTAATGGTCGGCATCGACCCGGAATCCGACGGGCTGGCCCGCGCCCGGCGCATGGGCGTCGCCACCACTCACGAAGGCGTGGGCGGCCTGATGCAGATGGCCGAATTCGCCGATATCGATTTTGTTTTTGATGCCACCAGCGCCGGGGCGCATGTGAAAAACGACGCCGCGCTGCGCGAAGCTAAACCGGGGATCCGGGTGATCGACCTGACCCCGGCGGCCATCGGCCCGTACTGTGTGCCGGTGGTCAACCTCGAGGCCAACCTTGCGGAGGGTAACGTCAATATGGTCACCTGCGGCGGCCAGGCGACGATCCCGATGGTGGCGGCGGTCTCCCGGGTGGCAAAAGTGCACTATGCGGAGATCATCGCCTCGATTGCCAGCAAATCCGCCGGGCCGGGGACGCGCGCCAATATAGATGAGTTCACCGAGACCACCTCGCAGGCCATCGAGAAAGTCGGCGGGGCGGCGAAAGGCAAAGCGATTATCGTGCTGAACCCGGCGGAACCGCCGCTGATGATGCGCGATACCGTTTATGTTCTGAGCGAAGCGGCATCACAGCAGGACATTGCCGCTTCGATCGCCGAGATGGCGGCGGCGGTGCAGGCTTATGTGCCGGGGTATCGCCTGAAGCAGCAGGTGCAGTTTGAGGTGATCCCGGAAGATAAACCGGTAAACCTGCCGGGCGTCGGCCGCTTCTCCGGCCTGAAAACGGCGGTTTACCTTGAGGTCGAAGGGGCGGCGCACTATCTGCCAGCCTACGCGGGCAACCTCGATATTATGACGTCGGCGGCGCTGGCGACGGCGGAGAAAATGGCCCAGGCGATGAACGACGCGGCGGGAGAAGCAGCATGAACGGTAAAAAACTCTATATCTCGGACGTGACCCTACGCGACGGAATGCACGCGATTCGCCATCAGTACTCGCTCGACAATGTGCGCCAGATTGCCCGCGCGCTGGACAGCGCGGGCGTTGATTCGATAGAAGTGGCCCACGGCGACGGGCTGCAGGGCTCCAGCTTTAACTACGGCTTCGGCGCGCACAGCGACCTGGAGTGGATTGAAGCGGCGGCGGAGTCGGTCAGCCAGGCGAAAATCGCCACCTTATTGTTGCCCGGCATTGGCACGCTGCACGATCTGAAAAACGCCTATCAGGCCGGGGCGCGGGTGGTGCGGGTGGCGACCCACTGCACCGAGGCGGATGTCTCGGCGCAGCATATCGCCTTCGCCCGCGAGCTGGGCATGGACACCGTCGGCTTTCTGATGATGAGCCATATGACCGCCCCGGAGCAGCTGGCGCAGCAGGCGCTGAAGATGGAGTCCTACGGCGCGACCTGTATCTACGTGGTCGATTCCGGGGGGGCGATGAATATGCGCGATATCCGCGATCGCTTTCGCGCCCTCAAGGCGGTGCTGAAGCCGGAAACCGCCACCGGGATGCACGCGCACCATAATCTGAGCCTCGGCGTCGCCAACTCGATCGCCGCGGTGGAAGAGGGCTGCGACCGTATCGACGCCAGCCTGGCGGGAATGGGGGCCGGGGCGGGCAACGCGCCGCTGGAGGTGTTTATCGCCGCCGCCGACAAGCTCGGCTGGAATCACGGTACCGATCTGTATGCGCTGATGAACGCCGCCGATGAGCTGGTGCGCCCGCTGCAGGATCGCCCGGTGCGGGTTGACCGCGAAACCCTGGCGCTGGGCTACGCCGGGGTTTACTCCAGCTTTCTGCGCCACAGCGAAGCGGCCGCCGGGCGCTACGGCCTGAGCGCGGTGGATATTCTCGTCGAACTCGGCAAGCGGCGGATGGTGGGCGGTCAGGAAGATATGATCGTCGACGTCGCGCTGGATCTGCTTAAGCGTAAAAAATAAAAGCAACGCGCGGCTGGCAACGTATCAGCCGCCATGCACCTGCTCCGCTTGTCCGGATATCGCAAAGGTACCCTATGACCCAAACAACGACTGCAAGCAATTCGCGCCTGATGGTAACCGTCGGGCTCTGTTTTATGGTGGCCCTGATGGAAGGGCTGGATCTGCAGGCGGCGGGGATTGCCGCCGTGGGCATGGCGCAGGCGTTCGCGCTGGATAAAATGCAGATGGGCTGGATTTTCAGCGCCGGGATCCTCGGCCTGCTGCCCGGCGCGCTGGCGGGCGGCATGCTGGCGGATCGCTACGGCCGCAAGCGTATTCTGCTGGGCTCGGTGCTGCTCTTCGGCCTGTTCTCGATCGCCACCGCGCTGGCGTGGAACTATCCGACGCTGCTGCTGGCGCGACTGCTGACCGGCGTCGGGCTGGGCGCGGCGCTGCCGAATCTGATTGCGCTCACCTCCGAGGCCGCTGGTCCACGCTTTCGCGGCAGGGCGGTCAGCCTGATGTACTGCGGCGTGCCCATTGGCGCGGCGCTGGCGGCGGCGCTGGGCTTTTTCGGCCTCGCCGCCGCCTGGCAAACGGTATTCTGGGTCGGCGGTATCGTTCCGCTGCTGCTGGTGCCGTTGCTGCTGCGCTGGCTGCCTGAATCGCCGGTTTTTCAGCGCAGCGCGCAGGGCGTGCCGCTACGCGCGCTTCTCGCGCCGGGCAACGCTACCGCCACGCTGCTGCTGTGGCTGTGCTACTTCTTCACGCTGCTGGTGGTCTATATGCTGATCAACTGGCTGCCGATGCTGTTAGTCGGCCAGGGATTCAGCGCCAGCGAGGCGGCGGGGGTGATGTTTGTCCTGCAGTTTGGCGCCGCCTGCGGCACGCTGCTGCTGGGGGCGCTGATGGATAAACTCAGCCCGCTATGGATGTCGCTGCTGATCTACAGCGGTATGCTGGCGTCGCTGCTGGCGCTGGGCACCGCGACCTCGCTCGCCGCGATGCTCTTTTCCGGCTTCGTCGCCGGGCTGTTTGCCACCGGCGGGCAGAGCGTGCTTTACGCGCTGGCTCCGCTGTTCTATCGCACCGAAATTCGCGCCACCGGCGTGGGGACGGCGGTGGCGATCGGTCGTCTCGGCGCGATGAGCGGCCCGCTGCTGGCGGGCAAAATGCTGGCGTTGGGCACCGGCACGGTTGGCGTGATGGCAGCTTCCGCGCCCGGCATTTTGCTGGCAGGCGTGGCGGTGTTCTGGCTGATGAACCGCCAAAAGCGCGCCGCGCTGGCCTGAGCATTTTCGCTTAGCCGGGGCAATGATGTCCCGGCACTGAATGTTCACCCCGCTGGGGATGGAGGCAAGTTGTAGCCCGGCTACGCGTAGCGCGAGCCGGGGAGCCGCCTTGCGCATCTCTCCACTTTGGCATACGTTAAATCATCATCCACTGATTCTTCCGGGCATCATGTCTTTTACCTCCCGTTTATTAAGCGATATCCCCGGCATCCGCTACGCCTTCCTCGACATGCATGAAACCGCCGCCTTTCCCTATAGCGAAATGGCGCCGGTTAAACTGGTTCACGGCAATATCGTGCATGAGTATCGCGCGCCGCAGGTGGAGCGACCCCACGCCGATGCGATGTTTACCGCCGTCAGCGGGCAGAAGGTGGGCGTGGTGACCGCCGACTGCCTGCCGCTGCTGATGGCGTCGCGCGACGGGCGCTATGTCTGCAGCGTGCACGCAGGCTGGCGCGGCGCGGCCAGCGGGATTATCGAAAATAGCCTTGCGCTGTTTCAGCGTTATCACGTCGACCCGCAAGATCTGGTGGTGGTGAGCGGGCCGCATATTCATGCCTGCTGCTATGAAGTCACCGGCGACTTCTACCCGGCGCTGCTGGCGATGCCCGCCGGCGAACTGGCGAAACGCCATCGGCAACAGCTTTTCCTGCCCCAGCAGGCGGCGTCCGTGGGACAACAGGCGAAAGCGAGCGGTGACGACAATTTTTGGTTCGATCTGCGGGCCTTTGCGCGTCTCCTGCTGCGCGGGGCGGGCGTGCCGGATGAAAATATGGAGTGGCTGGGGAGCTGTACCTACTGTACGCCCCAACTGCTGGGGTCGTTTCGCCGGCGTACGCATTTTCCGGCGCCGAAGTCATTTCAGTATTCATGGATCATGCGCGAGCCTGATGAGACGAAATGATGTTTGATGATGTGTAACATCGGCGGTCGTTGGCTATCAGACCTCCCGGAAACCACCAGCGATAACAAAGCCGATAGCTCCGCCTACTGGGCGTCGTCGCTGAAGCTGCCGGCTGGACAGGCGAAACCTACTATCAGACAAGCAAAGTGGAACAGCATCCGCTGCAAGCGTTCCCGGCGGGTCTCAAACTACGTGCGGGCGACCATCGCGGTTCGGCCTCCCGCTAACGGAATACGGTTTTTGCGCCTACGGCAAAGGTAATGGACGGCGACAAGCGTCAAGAGCGCTGGGGCATTATTGATACCGCCCCGGAAACCTGGCGGTCAGCGATAACGCCGCAACTTGCCCGGGCTAGCGGATCGTAGATGGCGGTGGGCTTGTAGCCCGGGTAGGCGCTTTGCGCCGCCCCCGGGAGTGAGGGTATTTCCCGGTGGCGATGCTGTGTACCTGCCCAGGCGACCGGATCGCAGATGTCGGTGGACCCGTAGCCCCGCTAAGCGCAGCGCGAGCGGGGGAATTTACAACACCGTAAACCCGTGCGTGCCATCGCGCTTGAGCTGTTCAACCAGGCCGAACTCCCAGTCGAGGTAGGCCTGCATTGCCGCGGGGGAGTTATCGGTGCCTTCATACGGGCGTTGATAGCGATCGCTGCGCGGCGTCGCCAGATGCGTCTCGCCGTGCTCCAGCGCCAGCCCGGCGTCAATCCACGCCAGGGTGCCGCCGCTCAGCAGCCGCACCGGTTTACCGGTTAACGCCGCCACCTCAGGCGCCGCGTAGCGGGCCAGCAGGCTGCTGCCGCAGGTGACAACGTAACGTTCGGCGGAAGGGATAACCTCCAGCGCCTGGCGCAGCTGCGAACGTATTAGCCAGTAAGCGCCGGGAATGTGCCGGGCGACATAGTTGGCGCTGGTGGTGAAATCTAGCACTACGGTCCCCGGTTCTCGCAGCTGTTGCGCCAGCTGCGGCGCAGAGATCTCCTCCACCTGCGAACCCGGCGGTACGCGGCCCGCTGGGGTTCCGCGCTCGCTAAAATCTTCCGCGCGCGCATCGCGCAAGACCGCCACCTCCCAGCCCATCTGCGCCAGCCAGGACGCCGTTATCGGCGCGCGAATCTCGTCATCGGCAACCAGCACAATACGCGCCCCGCGCACGCTGGCGAAATGGTCGGTCTCCTGCACCAGCTGCCCGCCGGGCGCGCTGACGCTCTGCGGCAGATGGCCCGCGTCGTACTCTTCCGGACTCCGGACGTCGAACAGATAGGTGGTGCGTGCGGGCTGCCGCAGCCAGCGCTGGAGGGTGGGGCTACCGATAAAGGCGACTCCGGCGCGCTCCGCTACCTGTCTCACCGTCGCCGCGCGTTCGGCTGAGGCGCGAAAATCGGCGTCGTAGCGCCGCTGCTGGCCGCGCTCAAGGTCAAACCCGGCTAAGGTCCAGCCGATGGTGCCATTGCGTAGCGCATAGACCGGATTGGGCAAACCGGCATTGCGCAGCGACTGCGTGCCGATAATGCTGCGCGTGCGCCCGGCGCAGTTGACGATCACCGTCGCCTGCGATGATGGAACCAGCCCCTCAATGCGCAGCGCCAACTCCCCGCCGGGCACGCTGATGCTGCCGGGAATATTCATGGTTTGATACTCATCGAAACGGCGCGCATCGACCACCACCACCTCCTGTGAGCTATCGAGCAGCGCTTTCACTTCCCCGGCGCTCAGCGAAGGGGTATGCCGCTCGCTCTCCACCAGCTCGCCGAACGCTTTGCTCGGCGAATTGACGTCCTGAAACAGTTCCCCGCCGCTGCGCTGCCAGCCCGACAGGCCGCCTTCCAGCAGGGCGACATCTTCGTAGCCCCAGCTCTGCAGGCGTTCAACGGCCCGCTCCGCCAGGCCTTCGCCGCCGTCATAGACGGTAATCGGCGTCGTCAGGCGCGGTACGCGCCGAAAAATGTCCAGCTCCAGCTTGCTGAGCGGCAGATTGGCGGCAAACAGCGGATGGCAGCGGGCAAAGTCGGCCTCTTCGCGAACATCGATCAGCGCCAGCTCCGCGCCGTCAAGCAGCGCCTGGCGCAGCTGCGCGGCCGGACGATAAGAACAGGTGGGCATATTAATTATCCTTTGAGAGATCCCAGATATTGGGTAAGTGGCGGTTGGAGTAACCGGAGACAAAAGGTTTGACGAGGCCTTCCGGGGTATATACCGCGCGCCTGACGCCGCCGATATTGCCGCCGTAAACGTGGATACTGATCGAGACCCGGTCCGTCAGGGCGTTGCTCACCCGGTGAATATCGCCGTCGCGGGAAGAGACTTTTTCCACTTCGCCGGGGGAGAGGCGTTCGGCAACGCCGCTAATCACCGGCAGGCCGCGCTCGTCCAGGCGGTAGCGCTGATTCTCCTCCGCGCCGCGCAGCATGCCGATGGCGCCCCACACCCGATGGTCGTGAATCGGCGTCGATTGCCCCGGTCCCCAGACGAAGCTGACGATGGAGAAACGCTGTCCGGAGTCAACATGCAGCAGGTACTGCTGATAGTGATGGGGATGCGGCAGGGTGTACTCTTCCGGCAGCCAGTCATCTTTTTTCACCAGCGCGGCCAGGCGCAGAGCTACGGCGTCGAGCAGGGCCGTCTCGTCGGCAAACTCGCGATGCAGGGCATCAAGGTCTTGAATAAACTGGCGTAATTTTTCCATTCGCGGTGCGGTCATGGTCGCTTCCTGTTGTCGGGACTGGTCTTTACGCTAGCAAAGGCGTTAATATAATTAAAATGCAATTTCCGCATATATTAATATGCAAAAATCACATTAAGGACGCTATGCGCATTGACGACATCGACGCACTGCTGGCCACCGTGCAGTTTTCCTCGCTTAACCAGGCCGCGGAATATCTTGGTATTACCCAATCGGCGATTACCCGTCGTCTGCAGCGTCTGGAACACACCCTCGACGTGACGCTGCTGGAGCGTCAGACCCGGCCGCTCACCCTGACCGCCGCCGGGCACCGGGTTTACGAGCAGTGTTTGAGCATCAAGCGGGAGACCAAAAAGCTGTACGGCCTGCTCGACCCCGAAGCGGAGCCGCACGGTATTCTGCGTCTCGGCGTGCCGCAGAGCGTGGCGGAAATAGCCCTGCAGCCGGCGCTGACCGCGCTGCGCCAGCAGTTTCCCGCCCTCCAACCTCAGGTAACCTGCGGCTGGAGCGGTCTGCTGCAAAAGCGCCTCGAGAGCGTCGAGCTGGACGGGGTGCTGGCGATGGGGCCTGAGCAGCAACGCTTTGCCGAAGGCTACGGCGGACGGCTGCTGTGCCCGCTGGATATCGTGGTGATAGCGGCAAAAAGCTGGCGCCTGCACGCCGGGGCGCTGCGCGACTGCGCGGAAAAAGGCTGGGTGCTCAATCCCGACGGCTGCGGCCTGCGGGCGGGGCTGATCCGCGAGCTGCAGTCCCAGGGGCTGCGCTTAGCGCTGAATGTCGAGACCGCGGGCGCCCAGCTGCAAATCAGCCTCGTGGCGCAGGGGCTGGGGCTTGGCCTGGTGCCGCGCGCCGCGCTGGCCGCCAGCCCGTGGCGCGATGACGTCGCCGTGCTGACCCTCGCTGACTTCCAGCCCGCGGTGCATCTGTGGTTGGTTCACGCGCAGAATCTGGCTAATCTGAGCCAGCCGCTGACTTTTTTCGCCGGCAAAGTCGTTCAGCAGCTAAACGTATCTGACTGAAACCTAAATACAATTTTTATTAATGCTTATCTCGCATATTAAGATATGACAAAAATGCATTTTGTTCATTAAGGGCCCGTGTATAGGGTAATGAAAACGCGCCGCCGCGGCGGTCCACTCATTATCCTGCTACAAGGAGTTCTGCATGAGCATTCAGTTTCTCGGCATGATCGGCCACCGCCTGTCGTCGGAAACCATCGCCCCGGTCGGCCCGATTTTTGACCGTGATTACATCGTGCGTTTCGCGCAAACCCACGAGGCTGCCGGGTTTGACCGCCTGCTGGTGGGCCACTGGTCCGATCAACCCGACGGCTTTCTGGTGACCGCGCTGGCGGGGCTGTCGACGCAACATATCGGCTTCCTGCTGGCTCATCGTCCCGGTTTTGTCTCGCCGACCCTCGCCGCGCGTAAGTTCGCCACCCTTGAACATCTGCTGGGCGGCCGCCTGGCGGTACATATCATCAGCGGCGGCAATGACGCCGAGCAGCGCCGCGACGGCGATTATCTCGATCACGACCAGCGCTACGCGCGAACCGATGCCTTCCTTGAGACCGTCCGCAAGGTGTGGACCGCCGAACAGCCGGTGGATATCGCCAACGATTTTTATCAGGCTGAACAGGCGTGGTCGGCGATTCGCCCGCTGCAAAAGCCGCATATTCCCCTCTACTTCGGCGGTTCCTCGGAAGCGGCCATCGCCGTGGCCGGTAAACATGCCAACGTTTTCGCCCTGTGGGGGGAGTCGCTGGCGCAAACCGCGGAAACCATCCAGCGCGTGCGGGCCGAGGCGGCGAAACATCAGCGTGAAATCGGCTTTAGCGTCTCGTTCCGGCCGATTATCGCCGCCAGCGAAGCCGAGGCCTGGGAGAAAGCCGAGCATATCCTGCACGTCGCCACCGAGCGGGCGGCGCAGAGCGGGGGCGGTTTCAAAGCCAAGCCCGACAGCGTCGGGGCGCAGCGTCTGCGGGCCACGGCGGCGCAGGGCAAGGTGGTGGATAAACGCCTGTGGACCGGGATCGCGCAGCTGGTGGGCGGCGGCCATAACTCCACCGCGCTGGTGGGCACCCCGGAACAGGTCGCCGACGCGCTGCTCGACTACTACGACCTCGGCGTGCGCAACTTCCTGATCCGTGGGTTCGATCCGCTCAACGATGCTCAGGAGTACGGTAAGGCCCTGCTGCCGATAACCCGCGAAAAAGCCGCCCTGCGCGCCGTCGCGGAGCGCGCATCGTGACCGGGCAAGCCACCGATGACTGGACGCGGCGGCTGACGGAGATCCGCCAGCTGATGGCGAAGCAGGCGGCCAGCCTTGACGCCTGCGGCGACTTTCCCCGCCACAATATCGCGCATCTGCGCCAGCGCGGCTTTTTGAGCCTCGCCGTGCCGCAGCAGTACGGCGGAGCGGGGGCCGGTTTAGCCGAACTTCAGCAGGCGGTCGCCGCCATCGCCTGGGGCGAACCGGCGACCGCGCTCATTGTTTGCATGCAGTATCTGCATCATCTGCGGCTGGCGGAAAACGCTGGCTGGGCCGAGCCGCTGCGTCAGCGGGTTTTTCACGATGCCGTCGAGCGGGGCGGGCTGATCAACAGCCTGCGGGTGGAGCCGGAGCTCGGCTCACCGGCGCGCGGCGGCCTGCCGCAAACCGTGGCGACCCGCCGCACCGGGGGCTGGCAAATTAACGGTCACAAAATCTATACCACCGGCATTGAGGGGCTGAGCTGGCTGGCCGTCTGGGGACGCAGCGACGACGCTCGTCCACTGGTCGGCACCTGGCTGGTTCCAGCCGACAGCGAGGGCGTCAGCGTGGTGAAAAGCTGGGATCACGCTGGAATGCGGGCAACCGGCAGCCACGAAGTGGTGCTCAACAATGTGCGGGTGGCCGATGAGTACGCGGTGGACGTGTGGGCGGCCGATGCGCCTCCCGCGCCGGACGCCGAGCAGTTTCGTCTGTTTGCCAATCGCCATACGGCGCTGCTGGCGGCGATCTACGACAGCGTGGCGCGCGCGGCCCGCGACTGGCTGGTGACGTGGCTGGGTACGCGTATTCCGGGCAGCCTTGGGCAACCGCTTTCCAGCCTGCCGCGGGTGCAGGAAAAAGTTGGTCAGATGGACGGATGGCTGCTGGTCAACCGCAGCCTGCTGGAAAAGGCCGCGCAGCTGGGCTTTTCCGCCATTGAGGCCAATCTGGCGAAAGTGACGATTACCGACAACGCCATTCAGGCGGTAAACCTGGCGCTGGAGCTGACCGGCAACCATGGCCTGAGCCGGCAAAATCCTCTGGAACGCCACTATCGCAACGTCCTGTGCGGGCGGGTACATACCCCGCAGAACGACAGCGCGTGGCTGGCGGCAGGCAAATACGCTTTTCAAAAATAAGGATAATTCATATGCGCAAACTTCATTTTACCCGTGTAGCCGGGGCGCTGATGCTGCTGGTGCTGAGCGGCTATACGGCGGCCCAGGAGCGAATCACCCTGCGAATCGCCGATCAAAAGGGCGGCATGCGCTCGCAGCTGGAGGCCGCCAACGCCCTGCGGGAGCTCCCCTACGAGATTAAATGGGCCGAGTTTCCGGCCGCCGCGCCGCTGGCGGAAGCGCTTAACGCCGGGGCGGTGGATGCGGGGATTATCGGCGATGCGCCGCTACTGTTCGCGCTGGCTAACGGCGCGCCGGTCAAAGCCATCGCCGTCGATAAAAGCAACCCGGCCGGCACCGCGGTGCTGGTCTCGCCCGACAGCGCATTGAAGAGCGCCGCGGATTTAAAAGGCAAACGCATCGCTACCGGTAAAGGATCGATTGGCCACTTTGTGGCGCTGAAAGCGCTGGAGCAGGCGGGAATTTCGCCGAAAGAGGTGCAGTGGGTGTTTCTCGGCCCGGTGGACGCCAAAGTGGCGCTGCTCAACGGTTCGGTGGACGCCTGGGCGACCTGGGAGCCCTATACCACGCAGCTGGTGAAGACCGCGGAAGGAAAGATTCTGGTCAGCGGTAAAGGGCTACTGCCGGGCAACACCTTCCTGGCGGCAACCGATGATGCCCTGAAAGACCCGCAAAAACGCGCGGCGCTGCAGGATTACCTTACCCGCCTGGCCGGCGCCGAGCGCTGGGCCTACGCCAACCTTGATAGCTACGGTAAAACGCTGGGGGAGATTATTCGTTTCCCGGCGGATATCGCCCGCGCGCAGTTTGCCAATCGCCAGTCGCAGTGGCAGCCTCTGGACGCGCAGACGGTCGCTCAGCAGCAGTCGACGGCGAATTTTTACCTCGCCAACGGACTCATCCGCGCAAAGCTGGACGTGACGCCGACCTTTGATAACGGCTTTAGCGTGCCCGCCGCCCAGGCCCATGCGGAGGTGGCGCCATGATGAAAGCCGCTTTTTCCCGACGTCGTTTCTTACGCTTGACCGGCGGTCTCGCGCTGGCGGGAGCATCCCTGCCGCTTTGGGCTCACGATATGGCGGCCATGGCGAGCGGGGATGAACACCCGGCGCTGCGCCTGGCGCAGCCGTATAAAATCAAGCTGGCGATCAACAAAAGCGCGGTGTGCCTGGCGCCGGTTGCCGTCGCCGAGCAGCAGAAGATCTTCAGTAAATACAATCTCGACGTGGAGTTCGTTAACTTCGGCAACTCGACGGACGTGCTGCTGGAGGCGATTGCCACCGGCAAGGCCGACGCCGGCGTCGGGATGGCGCTGCGCTGGCTGAAGGCGCTGGAGCAGGGCTTCGACGTGAAGCTCACCGCCGGAACCCACGGCGGCTGCCTGAATCTGCTGACGGCGAAAAACTCGCCGTTCGGCGGCCTGGAGAGCCTGAAAGGGCAAACCATCGGCGTCACCGATATGGCCGGGCCAGATAAAAACTTCTTCGCCATCTTGCTCAAGCGCCACGGCATCGACCCGATAAGCGATGTGCAGTGGAAAGTCTATCCGGCGGATCTGCTCAGCGTGGCGCTGGATAAACGCGAAATCGCCGCCATCAGCGGCAGCGAGCCCTTTAGCTATCGCCTGCTGGCAACCGGCAAGTATCAGCTTATCGCCAGCAATATGACCGGCGATTACGCCAACCTGAGCTGCTGCGTACTGGGCGTCAGCGGTAGCCTGGCCCGCGATCATAAACCGGCCGCCGCCGCGCTCACTCAGGCGATTCTTGAGGCGCACAGCTATGCCGCCGCGCACCCGGAAAGCGTGGCGCAATCTTTCCTCGCCCATGCGCTGAATACCAATGAGGCGGAGGTCAGCGGCATTCTCCACGGCCAGGGGCACGGCCATCACGCGGTGGGCGAGGCGTTTGTCAAAGAGCTGACCCAGTACGCCGTGGATCTTCAGCGGGTGCAGGTCATTAAGCCGGGCACCGATCCCCATCAGTTTGCGGAGAGCATTTATGTCAACGTTTTCGCCTGAACGGGCGCTAGCGCGTACGACAAGCGGCAGGCCGCTGTGGACGGAAGGCCTGCTTGCCGCCGCGCTATGGCTGCTGGGGGGCCTGTTTACGCTGGCCTGGCCCGATGCCGGGCGGCGCTGGCCGTTTAGCGAAGGGTGGGCGCTGGCGCAGTTCACCCTCGGCGGCGGGCTCTTGCTGCTGGCGCTGAGCTACCGCTACTGGCGGCAGCGCGGGGCTCGCCTGCAGCATGCCGGAAAGTGGCTGGCGCTGCTGCCGGTACTCTTTGCGCTGTGGGAGGGGCTGACGGCAAAGACGGCCTTTCTGCCGGTGCCGTTTTTCGCACCGCCGCAGGCGCTGATTGAGGTACTGTACGATGACTGGCCGCGCCTGCTCGATAGCCTTCTGCATTCGCTGGGGCTGCTCGGGCTCGGGGTGCTTCTGGGCACCAGCTGCGGCTTTATCAGCGGGCTGGCGATCGGCTGGTCCCAGCGGATCGGCTACTGGGTGCATCCGGTGTTGCGTCTGCTGGGGCCGGTGCCGTCCACCGCGCTGCTGCCGCTGTGCCTGTTTATTTTCCCTTCCAGCTTCGGCGCCAGCGTGTTCCTGATCGCGCTCAGCACCTGGTTCCCGGTGACCGTGCTGACCTGGTCCGGAGTGATCGGCATCGATAAGGCATGGTATGACGTCGCGCGGACCCTGGGCGCCAGCCAGCGCTTCCTGATCCTGCGCGTGGCGATCCCCGCCGCGCTGCCGAACGTCTTTGTCGGCCTGTTTATGGGGCTGGGCGCATCGTTTTCGGTGCTGATCGTCGCCGAAATGGTCGGGGTGAAATCGGGTATTGGCTTTTATCTGCAGTGGGCGCAGGGCTGGGCCGCCTACCCCAATATGTACGCGGCGCTGCTGGTGATGGCGCTGCTCTGCTCCGGCCTGATTAGCGGACTGTTTATGGTCCGCGACCGGCTGCTGAGCTGGCAGCGGGGAGGCATGCAATGGTAACCGCGAACGCAAGACCTCAGGCGGCATCGGCCGGAGCGGCGGTGTCGATAAGCCACCTGCATCATGCTTTTAGCCTTGGCAAACAGATGGTGCCGGTGCTGGAGAATATTAGCCTGCAGCTGCGGCCCGGAGAGAGCGTCGCGCTGCTCGGCCCCTCGGGATGCGGTAAATCCACTCTGCTGCGGCTGCTGGCGGGACTGGAGCCGCAGCAGTCCGGGCAAATTCAGATTGATGAGGCGGCGATGGGCGGACCGGGGCCCGAACGGATACTGGTGTTTCAGGATCCGACCCTTTATCCGTGGCTGACGGTGCGGCAAAACGTGCTGCTGGGGCCGCAGGCCCAGGGGAAAAAGGGGCTTGAGCCCAAGGCCGACGCGCTGATTTCACGCATCGGGCTGCAGGGGTTTAGCGAGGCGTGGCCGCGCCAGCTCTCCGGCGGCATGGCGCAGCGTGCGGCGCTGGCGCGCGCGCTGCTGAACGAACCGCGCCTGCTGCTGCTCGATGAGCCGCTGGGCAAGCTGGATTCGCTTACCCGCATCAGCATGCAGCGGGAGCTGATCGCCCTGTGGCAGCAGCAGGGCTATACCAGCCTGCTGGTCACCCACGATATTGAAGAGGCGCTGCTGCTCTGCGAGCGGGTGCTGGTCATGTCGCCGCGTCCGGGGCGGATTATCGCCGAATTTGCGCTTCCGCTGGCGTTTCCCCGCCATCGCGACAATCCGCTGCTGGTGCAGCATCGGCAGGATATTTTGCGCATTCTGGGACAGGAAGAGGATTGGTAAAGCAACGCGCTAACCGGGGGCTGCTGGACGGCCTGCGTTTGACGGAGCGCCGGGATATTCCCGGGGGCGGCGCGGTAGGGCCGCGCCTTGCCCGGGCTACAGGGAGCGCGCTGATTCTTGCCCGGATGACAAGGAGTGAGGGGGCTGTAGCCCGGATAAGGCGCAGCGCGCCGCGATCCGGGACAGGGATAAGGCTTAAAAATCCATCTTCAGCGTAAACTGCACTTCCCGCGGGTCGCCGATCTGGTTACCGAGGTTGTTGGTGCCGATGGAGGAGGTGTAATAGGTCTTATCAAACAGATTCTTCACGTTAACCTGTAGCGTCACCGGATATTGCAGCTTCATCTTATAGGCCGCAAATACATCCGCCACCGCATAGCCCTGCAGATAATAATCCGCGCCGTTGGTACCGGAACGTTTGCTTACCGCGCGACCGCCGCCGCCCACCGTCAGGGTATTGCTGTCGTAGACGTTATGAATGTCGTAGCTCAGGAACACAGAGCCGGTGTGTTTCGGCACGTTCGGCAGCGGTTTGCCCTTGTAATCCGGATCGTCGGTGACTTTCGCATCGGTATAGCCGTAGCTGGCGATGACGCTCAGGTTATCGGTCAACGATCCGGCCACGTCCACTTCGACGCCGCGGGAGCGCACCTTACCGGCGGTTTTCGCTACGGTTTCATCGCCCACCGATTCGGTATAGAGGACGTTGCGCTTATCAATATCAAACAGCGCGATATTGGCGGTAACGCCGTTGAAGAGCTCGAACTTCGCGCCCAGCTCGTAAGAGGTTGACTCTTCCGGCGGCAGATTGCCGATATAGCTGGCGATGGAGGACTGCGGCATAAACGACTGCGCCACGTTACCAAACAGCGAGACGGACGGCGTCAGCTTATACACCAGGCCCGCTTTCGGCGTCCATTTCTGGTCGCTGCTGTCGGTATTGACGTTAAACGGGCGGCCTTTCCCGGCGTACTGGGTGTAATACTGATAGCGCACCCCGGCAATGGCGATCCACTTATCGCTAAGATAGAGCGCGTCCTGGACGTAGCCCGCATAGCTCTCCTGCTGAGTACGCTGATCGCTATCGGATGCCGAAACGCTGGAGCATTTGTCGAGCGTACCGTAGACCGGGTTATAGATATTAAATCCCTTGACGTTCTTACAGCGGATCATATCGGTACGCAGCAGATCGTAGTTCTCATAAGCCAGGCCGGTGAGGATCTCGTTGTAGAAGCCGCCAATGACCACGTTACCCTGTAAATCCGCCCGCGTAGCGTGCATTTTCTGGGTTGAACCGTGGGTGGCGTCGACGCGGCGGGTCAGGTTGCCGGTCGCCGAATCGTAGGCCATTACCCGGGCCTGATCGTCGTTGTAATGATCCTGGCTGTAGCTGTAGTCGAAGCGGGCGGTCCAGGCGTCGCTGAGCCGGTATTCGGCATTCAGCTGCGCGAGGTCGGAATAACCGTCGGTAATATTAAACGGTTCATCAAAACGCGTTTTGCGATCGACATTCACCGCATGACCGGTGTTCAGATCGAAGATGGTGCCGCGATCGAATGGGGTACTGTAGTTACGGTGCGAATAGGAGACGTTCACCGTTGCCCGCTCGCCGAACCAGGTCAGGGAAGGGTTGATAAAGCTGGTCTTCTGTTTGCCGAAATTACGCCAGTAATCTTCATGCTGATATTCGCCAATCACCCGATACGCCAGCGGCGTCCCGTCGATGGGGCCGGTGACGTCGAACTGCCCGCTACCGCCGCCAAAGCTGGTGGAGGTGGCGGAGACGGAGCCGCCGAAGCTGCGCTCCGGGCGTTTGGTGACGACGTTGATTAATCCGCCGGGGTCGAGAATGCCGTACAGCGTTGAGGCCGGGCCTTTGAGCACTTCAACGCGTTCGGTGGCAGCGGTAAAGCTGCGCGGCAGCACGGTGCGCAGGCCGTTGGTCATGATCGAGCCGTCGCGGTTGGCGCCGAAGCCGCGGCGGCTAAAGGCGTCCTGGGTTCCGCCGAGGGTATTGGTTTGTACCACGTTGGCGACGTTATACAGCGCTTCGTCGAGGTTCGTCGCATGCTGATCCTCGAGCACCTGCTCGCTGACGGTGTTGACCACCTGCGGAATATCCAGCATCGGCATGGTGGTCAGCGTGGCGGTCGAGGTATTGACCGGCTGATAACCGTTGGTAGCGCTCTGTCGTGAACCGTCGGCGACGACCGTCATCGTTTCGTCAGTCGTTTTTTTTGTCTGAGTGGTGCTATTTTCCGCGGCCACTAATCCCGGTGAGGTAAAAAAAATCAGTGAAAAAAGCGCACGCCCTTTTAATGCCGAAAAAGGGACATTTAATGGAATCATTTTTGTGTCTCGTGAACGAACCTCGCCTTTGCGCAGAGGTAAAGCCAATAAAATCATTGCCCTGAAAAAGAAAGCTATCTGTTATTAACGCCAGAAGGCGTGCAGATATGTAATTGAGAATCATTCAATCACGAAGGAATGTAGTAGTAAACGTTATGTAAGATAAAAAAGTGCTGGCGTAAATAATCACGCAATCAGCGCTGAATAAGTAGAGTGGATATAAATTAATTTATTGTTTTTATTGGTTATTAATTCATTTTCTGGAGGTGCGGTTGTCGGTAGTAGACCGCCGTTATCGATGCGGTCGCGGGGTATTGACTACTACATTCATCCGCCGCATGATCAAAAGAGAATGAGATTTATTTTTGTTTGAGTGCGGAACGAGCGGGCCTGGCGCCACGCCGTTGCGGCGCGGGAGCGAGTTATGCCACAGCGGGTGTTGCCTGCAGAGCAGGGGATCGTCCTCGATTCCCTGTCGGCCGGATATGGCCAGACGCTAATTGTCGATAATATTCATCTGACCATCCCCCACGGGAAAATGACGGTACTGGCCGGCGCCAACGGCTCGGGGAAATCGACGCTGCTGTCGACCATCGCCCGGATGCTCAAGCCGCTGGGCGGCTGCGTACGTCTGGACGGCGAGGTGATTCATCAGATGCCGACCCGTGAGGTCTCCCGGCGGCTGGGGATTCTGCCGCAATCGCCGCTAACGCCGGAAGGGTTGACGGTGTTTGAACTGGTTTCCCGCGGGCGCTACCCCTGGCAGGGTCTGATGCGTCAATGGTCCGAGGCCGATGAACGGGCGGTCGAAGAGGCGCTAATGCTCACCGGCACCGCCGAATTTGCCCATCTAGCGGTTGATAGCCTCTCCGGCGGCCAGCGTCAGCGCTGCTGGATCGCGATGGCCCTCGCTCAGCAAACGGCGACAATTCTGCTGGATGAACCCACTACCTGGCTCGATCTGCGCTATCAGGTCGACATTCTCGAACTGCTGCAAACCTTAACCCGCGATCACGGCCGCACGGTGGTCACCGTCCTGCACGATCTGAACTTCGCGGTGAACTACGCCGACCTGCTGGTGTTTCTTAAAAAAGGGCAGATCGCCGGGGTGATTAATGAACAGGAGATCTGTACGCCGGAACTGATCAAAACTGTTTTTGACGTGGACGTGCAGATGTCGCTCAACCCGCAGACCGGCAAGCCCTTTTTTATGCCGTTCCGCGCCCGTGAGGAGAAGGCGTTATGAGCGCCTCCGCGCTACTGCTGCCGCGCCGACAATCCCGGCCCCGGCTGGCGCTGGTACTGCTGAGTTTACTGCTGCTGGGCGGCTCGCTGGTACATCTCGGGCTCGGCGCGCGCTGGATTGCGCCGCAAACGGTGCTTCAGGCGCTGTTTCACTACGATCCGCGCAACTTTGACCACCGCATTATCGTTGATTTACGCCTGGTACGTCTCGCGGCGGCGCTGCTCACCGGCGCGGCGCTCGGCGTGGCGGGGCTGCTGCTGCAAACCGTGATCCGCAATCCGCTGGGCGAGCCGCATATTCTCGGCCTTAACGCTGGCGCTTCGCTGGCGGTGGTGGCGACGTCGGCGCTCGGAATCAGCCTCGGCGGCGTGGCGTTAGCCAGACCGCTCACCGCCGCCTGCGGCGCGGCGCTGCTGTTTGGCGGCGTGATGCTGCTGTCGTCATCCGGGCGCGGTGGCGTGACGCCGCTACGCATTACCCTCTGTGGGGTAGCGCTGTCGGCGTTTGCCTCGGCGGTCACGGCGGCGATTCTGATCCTCGATGAACAAACGCTACTGGCGATGCGTACCTGGCTGGCGGGCGATCTTGCCGGACTGAACTGGCAAACGCTGCGCGCGGCGCTGCTCCCGGCGCTGGCGGGAGTGACGGTCGCGCTGGCCATCGCGCCGCGTCTGAACGTGCTGGCGCTGGGCGATAAGGTCGCGCTGGGGCTGGGGGTGAAGATTGTTCAGACCCGCCTGCTGGGGCTGGCCGCCATTGCGCTATTGTGCGGCTCCGCGGTGGCGGTGGCCGGGCCGATCGGCTTTGTCGGGCTGGTGGTCCCCCACGCGGTGCGTCGGCTGATTAGCGAAGATATTCGCCTGGCGCTGCCGCTGGCCGCCCCGGTTGGCGCCCTGGTGCTGCTGCTGGCGGATATCGCCGCGCGTACCCTGGTCGCGCCCCAGGAGCTGGCAACCGGCGCGATGACCGCGCTGGTGGGGGCGCCGGTATTTATTTTTATCGCCGCGAGGTTTTTTAAATGAAAAGCGCCGCCCGTCGCGCCGGTTTTCGGCCGCTTGCCTGCGGTGGCCGGCATTTTTTGCTGCGGCCCGCGGCGTTAAAAATCGCTGCCGGCATGCTGCTCGTTATCCTGCTGCTGGCGCTGTTTGGCCTGACCCGCGGCAGTTTCCCGATGCCTTCCGGTACCCTGTTTCGCGCGCTGCTGGGCGCGGAAAACGTCGCCGAACAGCCGCGTTTTATCCTGTTTGATATCCGCCTGCCGAGGCTGTTGATGGCGCTGCTGTGCGGGGCGATGCTCGGCCTCGCCGGCGCGGCGATGCAGAGCATTACCCGCAACGGTCTGGCGGACCCCGGGCTTATCGGGGTGAAGGAGGGGGCCAGCATTGTGGTTCTGGCGCTGGTGCTGTTCTTTCCGGCAGTGGGCGTCATCTGGCGGCCGCTGGCGGGGATGCTCGGCGGCGTGCTGGTGGCGCTGCTGGTTCTGGCGCTGGCCCGCGACTGTTCGCGCCCGCGCTTTATTCTCATCGGCATCGGCGTCTCCTGGACGCTGGCGGCGGCGGTCGGCATTTTTATGACCACCGCCGACGTGCGCGATGTACAGACGGCGATGATCTGGCTGGCGGGCAGCCTGCACGCGGCGACCTGGCCGCTGTTGGCCGTCGCTTTCTGCTGGGCGCTACCCGGGGCGATGATCCTTTTTTTGACCGCCAGGGCCGCCGATGCGGCGCTGCTCGGCGACCGCACGGCCATCGGCCTCGGGGTACGTCTGCAGCAGCTCACCCTGCTGCGCTTTTTCGCGCCGGTGCTGCTCACCTCCGCCAGCGTCTCCTGCGTCGGTAGCCTTGGCTTCGTTGGCCTGATGGCGCCGCATATGGCGCGTTTTCTGCTGCGCGGCGGCCAGGTGGCGCTGCTCTGCGGCAGCGCGTTGATCGGCGCGCTGCTGGTGTTAGCCACCGATACCATTGGCCGGCTGGCGTTCGCGCCGCTGCAGATCCCTGCGGGGATCGTGATTGCTTTGGTCGGCTGTCCGTTTTTTATCGTTCTGCTCTGGCGTCGCCGTGACGCCCTGTAAATCAAAAAGGATCGCTATGCGTTGGTTCGTTTCTCTGCTGGTGCTGCTGGCGGGCGTCGCCTCGGCCGCCGATACGCAAATCTTCACCGACGACTTAGGTCGCGCGGTGACCGTTCCGCTGCACCCGCAGCGCATTGTGTCGATGCACGATCTGGATATCACCATTCCCCTGATTGAGCTTGGCGTCCCGCCGGTCGCCAGCCACGGGAGGACGCGTCCGGACGGCAGCCACTTTTTACGCTCCAGCGCACAGCTGACCGGGATTGATTTCGATAACAGCGCGATTCAGTTTATCGGCACGGCGGATATCGACCTCGAAGCGGTGGCCGCCGCGAAACCGGACCTGATTATCACCGAGCCGAGCCGCCACGTCTCGGTGGAGCAGCTGGAGAAGATTGCGCCAACGGTCAGCATCGACCATTTGCAGGGCAGCGCGCCGCGCATCTACCGCAAGCTGGCGCAGCTCACCGGTACCCAGCCGCGGCTCTTAATCCTCGAACGCCGCTATCAGGCGCAGATAGCCCAGCTAAAGGCGATGGTGGATACGCAAAACATCGTTGTCTCGGTGATTCAGGCCAACAACGGCAAGGTGACCGTGCATCACTCCTATCATGCGCTGGGCCGCGTGCTGCGCGATGCCGGATTCCGCTTCCCGCCGCTGATTGACAACATCCCCGAGGGCCAGCGCATTGACGTCAGCGCCGAGCAGCTACCGGAGCTGGATGCCGATTTTGTGTTTGCCACCTGGCGCTCCGATACCGGCGGTAAGCCGCAGGATGAGCTGCGGGCGATGGAGGGCGTGATGCCTGGCTGGTGCGACTTTATGCGCGCCTGCCGTACCGGGCGCTATATTCTGCTGCCGCGCGAGGAGGTTATCTCTAACTCCTACGCCGCGCTGTCGCTGATGGTCGCCCAGGTGCAGTCGCACATCGCCGGGCGTCCTCTACCCGAGGGGCTGAAATGAAAATGGCGGTTAAGAGAGAGAAGGGGCGGGTTGACCTGTTCGGCGAACGTTTTCGCGCCCGCGCGCATCAGCTTTCGCCGCGTCTGCTGGCGGTGGCGAGCTATATCAACGATAACCGGGAAGCGGTGCTGGAGCGCACGGCCATGGAAATCGCGAGCGCGACCAACACCTCGGACGCCACGGTGGTACGCGCCATCCAGGCGCTCGGCTTCGCCGGACTGCGGGAACTGAAGCAGACCATGGAACGCTGGTTTGGCCCATCGGCGACCTCGTCGGAAAAGATGATTTCAACGGTGAGCGCGCTCTCCAGCGATGTCCATTCGAGCATTGATTTTGTCCTTGAGGGGCATCAGCGGGCCTGCGAAGTGCTGTCGCGACCTGACAACCGCGCGGCGGTGGCTCAGGCGGTGGCGCTGCTGACCGGCGCGCGCCAGGTGGGCATTTTCGGGATCGGCGCCTCGGGCATACTGGCGGAATATACCGCCAGGCTACTGAGCCGCATCGGCCTGCCTTCGTACGTGATGAACCGCACCGGCTTTAGCCTCGCCGAGCAGTTGATCGGCCTGCAGCGCGGCGATGTGCTGATTATGATGGGGCAAAAGTCGCCGCACCGGGAGGGGATGACTACCCTGCGCGAGGCCCGGCGCCTGGGGATCCCGACGATCTTGCTGACCCAGGCGCTGGACTCCCGCTTTAGCCAGCAGGCGCAGGTGGTGATTGAGGTGCCGCGCGGCGGCGATAACGGGCGGGTGCCGCTGCACGGGACGGTGCTGGTATGCCTGGAGATGATCGTGCTGTCGGTGGCCTCCACCGCGCCGCAGAAGACGGTGAAATCGATGAAGCGGATCAATGAATTGCATCGGGCCATCGGGAAATCCGGCGGTAAACGAAGCTAAACGGCAGATAATTTACTCTCGGCAAGGTTTCCGGTTGCATGCCATGCTGACTCTGTGTATTTTTATGCAAAATTAATGCATAAAACGGAGTTGTCATGGTTAAGAACTGGATGAAAGCATGCTGCCTGGTCGCGGCGATGATCGGCACCGCCCACGCGGCTCAGCAAACATACGTGGTGGGCTCCGGCGGAACCTATCGCCCGTTTGAGTTTGAGAACAGCCAGAAACAGCTGGAAGGTTTTGATATCGATATCATTAAAGCGATCGCCAAAGCGGAAGGCTTTGATATCAAACTGGTCAATACGCCGTGGGAAGGGATCTTCGCCACCCTGAGCACCGGCGATCGCGACATTATTATCTCCGGGATCACCATCACCGATAAGCGTAAGCAGATGGTGGATTTCTCCGCCCCTTATTTCCCGGCCGAGCAGTCCATTGTCGTGCCGGCGGATTCAAAAGTCACCTCCCTTGAGGCGCTGAAAAGTGAGAAAGTCGGGGTGGTGAACTCCAGCACCGGCGATATCGTGGTCTCCGACGTGCTGGGCAAGAACAGCACCTCGATCAAGCGTTTTGATAATACCCCGCTGATGCTGCAGGAGCTGTTTGAAGACGGCGTCAGCGCGGCGGTTGGCGACGTCGGCGTGGTGAAATACTACATCAAGCAGCACCCGGAGAAGCAGTTCAAGCTGGTGCCGGATGCCAAATTTGAGCGCCAGTATTTCGGTATCGCGGTGGCGAAAGGCAACAGCGAGCTGCAGGCGAAAATCAACGCCGGTTTACAGAAAATCATCGCTGACGGCACCTACGCCAAAATCTATAAAACCTGGTTCGACGACAACGTCCCGACGCTGCCAGCGCAATAATTCGCATATTTGTTTTCATCACGGCTATCGACTCTGGCGATAGCCGTATTTTTTAGGGAAGGGTTATGACGGGATTCCGTTGGGAGATCATTGAGGAGTACGGTCCGCTGTTTATGGACGGTGCCCTGATGACCATTAAATGTACCATTATCTGCGTGATCCTTGGCACCCTGTGGGGGCTGACTCTCGGGCTGGGGCGGATGGCGAAAGCTGAGCACGGGGTATGGAAATACGTTCTGCGTTATCTGGTGCAGTTTCCGGTGCGTTTTTACGTCAGCGCGTTTCGCGGCACGCCGCTGTTCGTGCAAATTATGGTGGTGCACTTCGCGCTGGTGCCGCTGTTTATCAACCCGCGCGACGGTCTGCTGGTGACCAGCGGCATGATGAGCGCCGATTTCGCCCGCGAGCTGCGCTCGAACTATGGCGCGTTTCTCTCCTGTATCGTGGCGATTACGCTGAACGCCGGGGCCTACGTCTCCGAAATATTCCGCGCCGGGATCCAGTCGATCGATAAGGGGCAGATGGAAGCCTCCCGGGCGCTGGGAATGCCGTGGTGGAAAACCATGCGTCAGGTGATTTTGCCGCAGGCGTTTCGCCGCATTCTGCCGCCGCTGGGCAACAACGCCATCGCCATCGTCAAGGACTCCTCGCTGGCGTCGGCCATCGGTCTGGCGGACCTGGCCTACGCCGCGCGCACCGTTTCCGGCGCCTACGCCACCTACTGGGAACCCTACCTGACCATCTCCCTGGTTTACTGGGTCATTACTTTCCTGCTGGCGCAGCTGGTTAACCGTCTGGAAAAGAGGTTTGGCAAAAGTGATTCACATTAACAATCTGCACAAGCGCTTCGGCGATAGCCACGTTCTGCGCGGCATCAGCTGCGATATCAAACCGCAGGAAGTGGTCTGTATTATCGGCCCGTCCGGCTCCGGGAAAAGCACCTTCCTGCGCTGCATGAACGCGCTGGAAACCGTCAGCGAAGGCGAGGTGGAGGTGAACGGCTTTGCCGCCCACGATCGCGCGACCGATCTGAATAAGATGCGGGAAAGCGTCGGCATGGTGTTTCAGCGTTTTAATCTGTTCCCGCACAAAACGGTGCTGGAAAACCTGATTATGGCCCCGATGAACCTGCGCGGCATGGCGCGCGCGGAGGCAGTGCGTCTGGCGGAAGAGCTGCTGGCGAAGGTCGGGCTGAGCGACAAGCGCGACGCCTGGCCCTCCAGCCTCTCCGGCGGGCAGCAGCAGCGGGTGGCCATCGCCCGTGCGCTGGCGATGAAGCCGTCGATTATGCTGTTCGATGAGCCCACCTCGGCGCTCGATCCTGAGCTGGTGGGCGACGTGCTGGAGGTGATGAAAAACCTCGCCAGCGAAGGGATGACCATGGTTATCGTGACCCACGAAATGGGCTTTGCCCGCGAAGTGGCCGACCGGGTTATCTTTATCGACCAGGGCATCATTCAGGAAGAGGGCAAACCGGCGCAGATCTTTAGCGCGCCGACTAACCCGCGCACCGCCGCGTTTTTAAGTAAAGTGCTGTAATCGATAACGACCCCGGCGCGCGGCTGCGCCGCCGGGGAGAAGATCTTGCGCGGGCGATGAGGGCGCTTTCGTTTTGTCGAACCGTGACTGCCCTTAAGCGCTACTGCGCCGCCTCGCTAATATCATCCATCTCTTCTTCGCGCTCGCGTTCGTCCGCCAGCAGCGCTTTTTCGCTTTTACCCAGGCACTGGATCAGCAGGAACAGCGCGCCGCTGACAAACAGCGTCATCAGCAGACCATCATAGCCCGCGACGCTGATTAACAATCCGCTGACTACCGGCCCGGCCACGCTGCCCGCGGACCAAAAGAATCCCAGCAGGGCGTTGATCATAATCAGCTTCTGCCCGGAGAAGGTTTTCCCGGCGCGGACCAGCGACAGGGTATAGAGCGCCCCCGCCGCGGCGCCGAGAAGCAGGCAGCCGACAATCAGCTGGATATGCGACGCCAGCAGAAACGGCAGGGCCAACAGGGCGAGGCAGAAGACCACCGCACAGGTCAGATGTACGCGGCGGATGCCGAAGCGGTCGGCAATCCAGCCCAGCGGCGCCTGGAATACGGCGTCGCCGGTCAATACCACCGTCACCAGCAGCACCGCCGTGACTTCACTTAGCCCTTTATCCATACCGTACAACGGCAGCAGCGCCAGAATGCTGGCATCAAAAAAGGCAAAACAGAATACGCCGGAAGCCAGTACCGGCAAAAAAGCGCCGAGGCTGCGCCAGCTGGCGCGTTCCGCCAGCCGTTCGCGGCTGCCGGAGGGCAGATGGCGGAGCATCAGCAGGCAGGCGAGGGTCACCAGCCCGACGAGCAGCAGCGTCCATGATTGATACGCTTCTCCGGCGGAGATCAGCAGCGGCCCCGCCAGCTGACAGCCGGTAAAGGCGGAGGCATAAATGCCGGTCAGGGTTGCCCGGTTTTTCCCCGCCGCGCCGCCGGTGATCCAGCTTTCGCCAATGACGATAATCACCCCCGACGCCAGGCCGGTAACCAGCCGCGGCAGCAGGAGATGAACCATATCAAACGACAGGCAGGAGGCGATGGTTGCCGCAGCCAGCGCCACCAGACTGACGGAGAGCAGAAGCCCCATCTCAAAGCGTCGGCACAGCGCGGGTGAGAGGAAGGAGGAGATCATCATCCCCGCTGGCGGTAGCGCGGCCAGCAGGCCGACGTAAACGGTATCAATCTGCTGCTGCGCCAGCTCCAGACTGATTAAGGGCACCGTGTATCCGGTGATAAATCCCACTAATGAAGCCGCCATGATCATCGCCAGCGTGGGGGCAAGGCGATTCTGCTCTGGGTTGAACATTTTATTTCCGGTTAAGGAGGTATGAAGAGTGAATTATTCGGTAAAACGCCAGTATAGCTGCATAATAATTAATCGCACGCCTTATGTCACCGTTGATATCACTACAAAAAAGGACGGCGCTGGCGAGGGGGCCGCGTAAAGGCGCGCCGGCGCAGGGTTTGGCGGAAGTTGTCAGCGAGCAGGCGAAAGGATATAACCAATAGGCTGGCGGACTACCTGTAGCCCCAATTTATTGAATAACACACTCGTTCAGCGCTGATGCTGTGCAGGAAAGGAGTATGACATGGCAGT
This sequence comes from Klebsiella sp. M5al, assembly GCF_002090195.1. NCBI lineage: Bacteria > Pseudomonadati > Pseudomonadota > Gammaproteobacteria > Enterobacterales > Enterobacteriaceae > Klebsiella > Klebsiella sp. M5al. Next base: position 3,481,048 of record NZ_CP020657.1, on the reverse strand, counting down.
ATCCTCTTCACTGATCGCCGAGGCCATTCGCTGGCGACGTGATTTTCATGCTTGCCCTGAGCTGGGGTATCAGGAACAGGAAACCTCGCGTCGGGTGGCTGAACTGCTCGCGTCGTTTGGCCTCCAGGTGCATCGCGGGCTGGCGGGTACCGGCGTGGTCGCGACCCTAGAGAACGGCCCCGGTCCGGTGATTGGCCTGCGGGCCGATATGGACGCGCTGCCGATCGCCGAGCAGAGCGATGTCGGCTATAAATCGCGCAATCCTGGCGTGATGCACGCCTGCGGCCATGATGGTCATAGCGCGATGCTGCTGGCGACAGCGGCGCATCTGGCGCAGACCCGCCGCTTTCGCGGTACCGTGCACTTTGTTTTCCAGCCCGCCGAGGAGAACCTGGGCGGCGCGCGGAAAATGGTAGAGGAGGGGCTGTTTGAGCGCTTCCCGATGGATGCCATTTACGCGCTGCACAACTGGCCGGGTATGCCGCTGGGCCAGGTGGCGATCGGCAGCGGGGCGATGATGGCTTCTCTCGACGCGTTTGAAATTACCCTGACCGGCAAAAGCTGCCATGCGGCGATGCCGGAGCGCGGAGCGGACCCGATTGTCGCCGCGGCGCAGCTGATTATGGCGCTGCAAACCATTCCTTCGCGCCGCCTGTCGCCGCAGGAGTCGACGGTGGTGAGCATTACCCAGATTGCCGGCGGAGAGGCGATCAACGTGCTGCCGGATAAAGTGGTGCTGCGCGGGACCTTCCGCTGCCTGGACAACCAGGTGCGCGCGCGGGTCAGGGGGCTGATTGAGAGCTATGTCGCCGCCCAGCCGCAGGTGTCAGAGGTGGAAGGCGCAATCGCCTGGTATCCCGGTTATCCGGTGACCACTAACCATCCGGCCGAAGCGCAAAAGGTGCGCGAGGTAGCGACCGCGCTGCTGGGGGAGTCGGCGGTGAGCTGGAACGGGAATCCCTCCATGGCCTCGGAAGATTTTGCCTGCATGCTGGAGGCTTGTCCTGGCGCCTATTTTTGGATTGGCGCCGATGGCGAGACGGCGTCAAAGCCGTTGCATAACGCCGGCTATGATTTTAACGATGAGCTGCTCCCTCACGGCGTGGCGCTGTGGACGGCGCTGGTGGAGAAACTGCTGGCGTAAGAGGGCGATCCCGGAGGCGGCGCTGCGCACCTATCCGGGCTATCGGTCCGCAGACGGCACTGAACCTGTAGCCCGGGCAAGGCGCGTTGAGCGCCGCCCCCGGGAACAAAAGTGGCTATGCAGGGAGACGCGCGCATCTCCCTGCGTTGTTTTACACGTTCACCGCCGCTTTCAGGCGGGCTTTCATCTCGCTATAGCTTGTCCAGGCATACTGTTCGGCCCAGCGCTGATCCGCGATAGCCTCCACCTTCACCGCGCAGTATTTGGTTTCCGGCGTTTTCGAGATCGGATCGAGATTATCCTGCGTCAGCTCATTACAGGCGCCAACCCACCACTGATAGGTCATGTACACCGCGCCTTCATTAATGCGATCGCTGATGTCGGCGCGGGTAATCACCTTGCCGCGCCGCGAGCTGACCCACACCAGCTGCTGGTCGGCGATCCCGAGGCGCTGCGCGTCGGCGCGGTTGATTTGCACCCGTCCTGGCTCATCGGCAAGCGACTGCAGAGCCGCGCAGTTGCCGGTCATCGAACGACACGAGTAGTGGCCGACTTCGCGCACGGTACACAGCACCAGCGGATACGCTTCATCCGGCGTCTCGGCAGGCGCCCGCCACGGGGCGGCGAACAGCTGACCTTTACCGGTCGGCGTATCGAAGAGGTTATCTTTATACAGCCACGGAGTACCGGGATGATCCAGCGTCGGGCACGGCCACTGGACGTGGTTCATATCGCCCATTTTCTCGTAAGTGACGCCGTAGAACAGCGGGCAGAGTTCGCGCATTTCGTCCCAGATCTGCTGGTTATTATCGTAATGCATCGGATAGCCCATTTCGCTGGCCAGCAGGCTGATGATTTCCCAGTCGCGCTTAACGTTACCGGTGGCGATAATCGCCTGCTCAAAGCGCTGGAAGCCGCGGTCGGCGCAGGTAAAGACGCCGCCGTGTTCCCCCCAGGAGGTGGCGGGCAGCAGCACATCGGCGATTTCGGCGGTTTTGGTCATAAAGATATCCTGCACCACCACAAAATCGAGCGCCTCAATCCCTTTACGCACCAGACCCAAATCGGCTTCGGTTTGTAGCGGATCTTCACCCATGATGTAGTAGGCTTTGATCTCGCCGGTCAGCGCTTTGTGCGGCACTTCTGTGATCCGGGTACCGACCTGGTCGTCCATGCTCGCCGGATCAATCCCCCAGGCGTTGGCGAATTTGGCGCGAACGCCGGCGTCGGTGACGTCCTGGTAGCCGGGGAACATATTCGGCAGGACGCCCATATCACAGGCGCCCTGGACGTTGTTTTGCCCGCGTACCGGCCCCACGCCGACGTTGGCGCGTCCGAGGTTGCCGGTTAACAGCGCGAGGCTCGCCAGCCCTCTGACAACGTCCACCGCCTGGCCGAACTGGGTGACGCCCATGCCCCACATAATGGTGGCGGAAGGCGCGGCGGCAAACATGCGCATCGCCTGGCGAATTTCAGCGGCCGGGACGCCGACGATGCCTTCGACGGCTTCAGGGGAATAGTCTTTCACCATCTCACGATAGGCATCCAGCCCCTCGGTAAAGCGGTCGACGTAGTCGTGGTTATACAGATCTTCTTCCAGCAGGACGTGAGCGAAGGCGTTGACCAGCGCCATGTTGCTGCCGTTATTGAGCTGCAGATGGCGATCGGCGATGCGGGCGGTTTCGATACGACGCGGGTCGCAGACGATGATTTTTGCCCCGTTTTCGCGGGCCTTAATCACCCGGCGGGCGACGATTGGGTGGGAGTCGGCGCAGTTATAGCCAAAGACCAGCAGGCATTTTGAGTTCTCAATATCGCTAATCGAGTTGCTCATCGCGCCGTTGCCGAGCGCCAGCTGCAGGCCGGCGACCGACGGGCCGTGGCAGACGCGGGCGCAGCAGTCGACGTTATTGGTGTTGAGCACCCCGCGGGCGAACTTCTGCATCACGTAGTTGGTTTCATTGCCGGTACCGCGCGATGAACCGGTCGTCATAATGGCGCGCGGGCCATGCTTCTCCTTTATTTCACGCAGTTTTTTCGCCGTATAGCGGATGGCTTCATCCCAGCTTACCGGGGTGAACTTGCCGCCTTTCTGGTAGCGAATCATCGGCTGCTGCAGACGCGGCGTCAGCAACTGGGTGTCGTTGAGAAAATCCCAGCCGTAATAGCCTTTCAGGCACAGCTGATTTTGGTTGGTAACGCCATCAGCGGCTTCGGCTCGGATAATCTTATTGTTTTCGACGACCAGCTTAAGTTTGCAACCGGCCCCGCAATAAGGGCAAACGCTCGTGATTTTTTTCATCAGTAACAGACCTGTTAACAGAGAATAAACAACAATGGACAGGCCGGGCCCGGCCCGCCCTTGTCAGGGCGTCATGCGCCAGCGTACCGGCAGATGACGGGAGCGTTATGCATAGGATGTGCCAAATTTTAACTTATTGAATTCATTTAGAATAATCGGGAGGTGCAGGCGGGGCGGCGGCGATGTCGACACTAATGACGATGACATGACGCCCGCTCGGGCGTCATCAAGGGACAATCAGGCTAGCTTCTGGCGTAGCTGCGCGAGGGTATCGGCGGGTACTCCTACCTCCTCGGCGGCGGCGCAAATCGCCTGCCAGCTTCCGGCGTCCAGCGGAATGCCCTGCGCCAGACGCTGCCGACGGTTCGCCTCTTCCCACTCCCCCGGCGCCAGAATGGGCGCGTCCGGCTCGTGCGGCGACTGTTTACACCAGTCGATAAACGCTTCGGTCTCGCGCTGCATATCAGGCGCATCGAACGCTTCTGGGCTGAGAATAATGGTGGTCATGCAGTTGAAGATGGCGTCCACGCTGCCCTGCAGCGTCTCCTGATGCGAGGTTTTGCCGCCGGATACCGCGCCGCCGATCGCTTCGCACAGCGTCGCCAGCGCGTAGCCTTTATGTTCGGCAAAGGTCAGCAGCGCCCCCAGCGGCGAGGTCTGCATCACCGCCGGGTCGGTGGTGGGGACGCCGCGAGCGTCGATCAGCGACCCTGCCGGTACCGGAACCCCTTTATGCCAGGCAACGCGGGTTTTACCGAAGGCGATGGCGCTGGTGGCGTAATCCAGCAGCAGCGGCGGATGGCCGACGCGCGGGAACACCACGCACAGCGGGTTGGTGCCGAAGCGGCTGTCTTTCCCACGGAACGGGGCGACCATCACGTTGCCAACGACGTTAACGAAATGGATAGAGATCATTCCGGCGGCCGCGCACTGTTCCGCCCAGTAGCCGATGCGGCCAATATGGTGCGCGTTGCGCAGCGCCACGGCGGCCAAACCGTGCTGTTTTGCCTTCTCAATACCGATCTGCATGGCTTCATGGGCCACCACCTGGCCGAATCCGCCGTTGCCGTCCAGCGTGACCACCGCGCCCGCGTCCTTCATCACGCTGGCGTGGCGGTTGAGCTGGAGATAGCCCTGCGCGTGGGAGCGTACGTAGCTTGGGATCATACCGACGCCGTGGGAATCGTGCCCGGCCAGGTTGGCGGCAATAAGGTGGTCGGCGATAAGCGACGCTTCGGTGGGGGAGCTTCCCATATGGGTGAAAAGGGTTTTAACAAATTGATGCAGATCCGTGGCCTGGAAGCGATGTCCTGTTTGCACTGATTCTCTCCTGTGAATGGGTTGCGGATTATTGTTTTAGCGTGTTTGCATTTCCATGCTGCGCTGAGCAACGGCGAAGATCAAGGTTTTGACTTTTGTATTAAAGGCTTTTCGCTGGCGGTTATTGCTGCGGAGAGGATGGAGACAAATCCTTGAAGCTGGTGATATATAAACCACGCCATGGCGGTCAAGCCCCTGTGTTAGCGGCAGAGTGAGACGCGTTATACCTTTCTTTGCAGGTAAAACGGAGCGTCACTTTTATTATTCTAGTTAATCAAAGCCAAAATTCGGCGAGCCATATATGCAAAAAAACTTAATGTTTTCTTAATATTCCCGCCGCAGAGCGTTAATCGCTTTCGCTTTATCCCGCGAATCTTCCTTTAAATTACGCCAGCGTCACAAAAGCCGTAAAAAAACAAAATCCGGCGTTGCAAGGCTCTGGCGTCCCGCTATATGTTAAAATTACGTTTAATAATTGATACCTAAAGGTTGATTTTATGTATATGAAAATTAGTGGGTTAATGATTTCACTGACGGCAATATTCTCCGGTCAGGTTCTTGCCACAGTCCCTGAGGGCTACCCGGCGGATTATCAAAAAGTGGTGGATGCCGGGATTAAAGAAGGCAAAGTGGTTATCTATTCAACGACCGATACCAAGGCCGCAGGCCCGTTAATTAAAGGCTTTGAGGCGCAATATCCCGGCATTAAAGTTGAATATAACGATATGAACAGTACCGAATTGTACAACCGTTATATCAGCGAACAGGCGGCGGGCGGCGGCAGCGGCGATGTGGTCTGGAGCTCTTCCATGGATACGGCGCTGAAGCTTGCCACCGAATACGCCGAAGAGTACGCCTCGCCGGAGCGGGATAAGCTGCCAAAATGGGCGGTCTGGCAACAAAAAGCTTACGGCACGACCTACGAGCCGGTGGTCTTTATCTATAATAAACGGCTGATCCCGCAGGGTGATGTTCCGGACTCGCATACCGCGCTGGCGAAGCTTATCTCCGCTCAGGCCGATAAATTCAAAGGCAAGGTCACCACGTACGATATTGAAAAATCAGGGCTGGGTTTTATGCTGGCGGTGCAGGACAGCAAAGCCGATGCTAACTACTTTAACGATCTGGCGGGCATTGCGAAAGGCGGCCTGACGGTGCAATCATCCACCGGTACGATGATGGAGCGCGTCTCCTCCGGTGAAAACCTGATTGGCTACAATATTCTCGGTTCCTACGCGGAAGCGCGGGCGAAAACCGACCCTTCGCTTGGCATCTCATATCCGAAAGATTACGTGCTGGTGCTCTCCCGGGTCTCCTTTATTACCGCAGAAGCCGAGCATCTTAATGCGGCGAAGCTGTGGTTTGACTACGTGCTGTCGGAAAAGGGGCAAAGCATCCTCGCGAACCAGGCCGATATTCCCTCCCTGCGCAATGATATCGAAGGTAAAAATGATATTGACGGCATGACCAAAATGCTTGGCAGCGCGCTGAAGCCGATTCCGGTCGATGAAACGCTGCTGGCGTATCTTGAGCCGAAGCAACGTCTGGAATTTATCAAACAGTGGCGTACCGCCGCGGCGAAATAACCCCCCGGCGCTGCGCCTCTTTTCCGGATGCGCAGCCCGCTTAATGCCCGCCAGATTTAAAGGGATCGCTTATGAATGTCTTACGTCGAAAATGGCAGGGTTTGCCGCGCGGTATCATCGTCGTGATGACGGCGCTGGCGATTTATGTCCCGCTGTTGTTTATCGTGGTGCAGAGCTTTCTCTCGGCGCCTTTTTTTGCCCGCTCGAAGTCGTTCAGCCTCGAAGCCTTCGCGTTTATCTTTAGCGACCCGGATTTTTATCTGGCGCTAAAATCCGGTTTTATTCTCGCCTTCGGTCTGGTGGCGATCGCCATCCCCCTCGGCGGGATCCTCGCTTTTTTAATGGTGCGCACCGATTTACCCGGGCGGCGGTTTATTGAGCCGCTGATTCTGGTGCCGATTTTCGTTTCGCCGATGGTGCTGGGCTTTGGTTACGTGGTGGCGGCCGGACCGGTAGGTTTCTTTTCGCAATGGGCGGAACAGCTGATCGGTTTCGTACCGTGGAATATTTACTCAATGTTCAGCATCGTGGTGATTGCCGGACTGACGCACGTTCCGCATGCCTATCTCTATATCTCATCCGCCCTGCGCAGCGTCGGGTCGGACGTGGAGGAGGCCGCGCGCACGGTGGGCGCATCGCCGCTGCAGGTGATGACGGCGGTGAGCTTGCCCATGGTGCGACCGTCGATACTCTACGCCTGCGTGCTGCTGTTTTTCCTTGGTCTGGAAGTGTTTGGCCTGATGTTGGTGCTGGGGGACCCGGAGGGCAACATGGTGCTGGCGACCTATCTTTATAAGCTGACCAACAAGCTCGGCACCCCTTCCTATCACCTGATGGCGGCGGTAGCGGTGGTGCTGATCTGCATCACCATTCCGCTGGTAATGCTCCAGCGCCGCCTGATGCGCACTGCCAACCGCTTTGTCACCATGAAGGGGAAAGCGTCCCAGGCCCGCGCGCTGCCGCTGGGGAAATGGCGCTGGGTCGCCGGGATTGTGGTGGTGGCCTGGCTGACGGTCACTATCGGCGTGCCGCTGCTCGGCGTGGCGCTGCGGGCCTTTATTTCAAACTGGGGCGTAGGCGTTTCGCTATGGGATGAGCTCTCGCTGGCGACGTTCCGTAGCATCTGGCAGCAGCCGAACCTGCTGCGCGCCATCGTTAACTCCATGGCGATTGGCGTGTTCGGCGGCGCGCTGGCGGTGGTCTGCTATCTGTTCGTGGGCATCGCCATGCACCGTAAACCGGATAACGTCACGCGCTTTCTTGACTACAGCGTGCTGGTACCGCGCGCCGTGCCGGGGCTGCTGGCCGGGCTGGCGTTTCTGTGGGTGTTTCTGTTTCTGCCGATGTGGCTCGATCAGTCGCTGAAAAACGGCTGGCTCTCGGCGCTGCCGGTGGCGGACTGGCTGCGCGAGCACCTGATCGTTCAGCTGCGCGCGCTGCGTAATACTATTTTTAGCGTCTGGCTGGCTTATACCGTGGTGTGGATGGCCTACGGCCTGCGGCTGATCTCCTCGACGCTGCTGCAGGTGGCGCCGGAGCTGGAAGAGGCCGCGCGCAGTACCGGCGCATCGCGCGGGCAGATTACCCGTCACGTCACGGTGCCGCTGTCGCGCTACGGCTTAATCGGCTCATGGCTGCTGATGTTTCTTATCTTCGAGCGCGAATACTCAACCGGGGTTTATCTGCTTTCGCCCGGAACCGAAACGATCGGTTCGATGCTGGTCTCGCTGTGGGCGGCGGGGGCTATCGATATTGTCGCCGCGCTCTCCTTCATCAATATCCTGCTGGTGGTCGTGGGGCTGGGTATCGCGCTGCGCTTTGGAGTGAAATTACATGATTGAATTATCGGTAGAAAACCTGCATCTGACCTACGGCGATAATCCGGTGCTTAAGGGCGTGTCCATGGAACTGAAGCGGGGAGAGGTGGTGTCGCTGCTAGGGCCATCGGGCAGCGGAAAAACCACGCTGCTGCGGGCGGTCGCCGGGCTGGAGAAGCCGACCGGCGGCATTATCACCATTGGAAAATCCCGCGTCTATGACGGCAACCCGCGTAGCGAAATTCCGGCCGAGGAGCGCAACCTGGGGCTGGTGTTTCAGTCCTACGCGCTGTGGCCGCATAAAACAGTGTTTGAAAACGTCGCTTACCCGCTGAAGCTGCGTAAGGTTGCCGCCGCGGAGATCAAGCAGCGGGTCCAGACCGTACTTGAACAGCTGGGGCTGGGGCATCTTGGCAATCGCCATCCGCATCAGCTCTCCGGAGGACAGCAGCAGCGCGTGGCCATCGGCAGGGCACTGGTTTACAACCCGCCGGTGATCCTGCTGGATGAACCGCTGTCGAATCTGGACGCCAAGCTGCGGGAAGAAGCGCGGGTCTTTTTGCGCGAGCTGATCGTCAAGCTGGGACTGTCGGCGCTGATGGTCACGCACGATCAGAATGAGGCGATGGCGATTTCCGATCGCATTCTGCTGCTTAATAACGGCGTGATCGAGCAGCAGGGCACCCCGCAGGAGATGTACGGCAGCCCGAAAACGCTGTTTGCCGCCGAGTTTATGGGCAGTAATAATCGCCTGCATGGCACCGTCAGCGCGCTGGAGAACGGTCGGGCGCGCATTGAGGGAGCCAGCTGGGCGCTCTGGGGAATGGCGGGGGAAGGGGTCAGCGTGGGGGAAGAGGCGACGGCGGTGATCCGCGTTGAGCGCCTGCGCATCGCTTCGGCGCCTGAAGAGAACATGCTGGCGTTGCCGCTGTTGACCAGCATGTACCTCGGCGACCGCTGGGAGTATCTGTTTCGCACCGAAGGCGATGATTTCGCCATACGCGCCTACGGCAGCGCGCTGCGCGATGCCGAGCGTTGCCATCTGGCGTTGCCCGTCAGCGACCTGTGGATCTTCCCGAAAGGTTGAGATAAAAAAAGCCCCGGCGGTGAAGCCGGGGCAAACCATGTCAGAGCTTATTTATTATTAGTTAAATACCATGCCGCCATCGATCAGCAGCGATTGGCCGGTCATATAGTTGGAGTCTGGACCGGCGAGATAAGAGACGCAGGCCGCGACGTCTTCCGGCTCGGATAGCCGTCCAAGGGTAATGCGTTTGGCGAACTCCTGGGTTCCGTAACCCAGCGGTTTACCCGCCGCTTCGGAAACCTGGCGGTCAATCTCCGCCCACATTGGGGTTTTGACGATCCCCGGGCAGTAGCCGTTAACGGTAATTCCCAGATGCGCCAGATCGCGGGCGGCGGTTTGCGTCAGGCCGCGCACGGCAAACTTACTGGAGCTATAGACCGCCAGCTCCGGGTTACCTACATGGCCCGCCTGGGAGCAGGCGTTGATGATTTTGCCGCCGTGGCCCTCTTGTTTAAACGCCTCGACCGCGGCCTGGATGCCCCAGATAACGCCTTTGACGTTGATATTGTAGACTTTATCGATCACGTCCTCGCGAATCTCCTCGATTGGCGTGGAGGGCGCAACCCCGGCGTTGTTGACGATCACGTCAAAACCGCCGAGGCCCTTGCGCGCCTGTTCGACGGCGGCAAAAACCTGATCGCGTTGAGACACATCCACCTTCACCGCCAGCGCCCGGCCGCCGCTGCGGTTAATTTCATCAGCGACCGCCTGTGCGGTGGCGTCGTTATAATCGGCGATAGCCACGGCAAAACCATCTTTCACCAGGCGAAGGGCGATAGCTTTACCGATACCCTGGCCCGCGCCGGTGACGAGTGCGACTTTTTTCATTGATAGATTCCTTCTGTAGTGACTCAAAGTATTTGACTGAGATGGAGCGGGCCCATCAGCAGCGGGTTATCGCGGTAATCCACGGGGATGGCCACGACGGCGGGGCCGTCAACGTCCATCGCCGCCCGCAGCGTCGGCTCAAGGGCTTCGGCGCTCTCTACCGCAAACCCTTTGGCGCCGAAGGCTTCGGCATAAACTTTAAAATCCACCGGGCCGAACTCAACGCCGGAGAGCCGCTGGTATTTTTTCTCCTCCTGAATCGCCACCATGTTGTAGCCGTTATCGACCCAGATGATATGCAGGACGTTCGCTTTCAGCCGTACGGCGGTCTCCAGCTCCATGCTGGACTGCAGGAAACCGCCGTCGCCGGAAACGGAAACCACTTTGCGCTGCGGATTGACCAGCCAGGCGCCAATCGCCCACGGCAGCGCCACCCCCATGGTCTGTTGACCGTTGGAAATCATCACCTGACGGGCGCGGAAGCTGTAGAGATAGCGGGCGATCCAGATATGAAAGCTCCCCATATCGACGGTCAGGGTGACATCGCTATTGACGATGTCCTGCATGGCGCGAACGATGCGCAGCGGATGCAGGGCGAACTGGTTCAGCTGCGCGCCGCGGCGGTTGAGGAGCTCCCGCTGATGCTGGCGATCGACCAGGATCTCGGCGGCCTGCGGCGACAGCACCAGCTGGTGGTCGATGCGCTGAGACAGTTTGTTCAGGGTGGCGGCGATATTGCCGACCAGCTCGACGTCCGGGGTATAGTTACGCTCTTCGTAAGCGGGCAGCACGTCGATATGCACCAGCGTAGCGTTACCGTTATTCCACATGGCCGGCTCGTACTCCACCGGACTATAGCCGATGCAGATGACCAGGTCGGCGAGATGCAGGAGTCGATCCCCTGCCTGGTTGTTGAACAGCCCAACCCGCCCGGCGAAGCGAGTAAAGTGGTCCTGATTGACCGCGCCGGCGGCCTGATAGGTGCTGGTTACCGGGATATGGCTTTTTTTCAGTAATTCGCGCAGCGCCGCGCTGTTTTCCGTCTGGCTGGCCATCAGGCCGAGCAGAAATATCGGATTTTTCGCGCCGGCAATCATCTTCGCGACTCGCGCAATGGCTTCGTCCGGCGCCGCGCCGGTCTGCGGCGCATCGCCGGCGGGCAGAACCCTGGCGTGGACCGGCCCGTCGACCACGTCCTGCGGCAGGCTGACGAAGGCGCTGCCGGGGCGTCCCTGCTCGGCTGCGCGAAACGCGTTGGAGACAACCTCCGCCAGCGCTTCCGGCGCGGTGACTTCCACCGAGTATTTGGTCACCGGGCTAAACATCGCCACCGTATCCATACTCTGATGCACCTGTTTGGCCTTATCGGCGCGTTTTACCGCGCCGCCCAGCGCCACCACCGGGTCGCCCTCGCTATTGGCCGTTGCCATCCCGGTAATCAGGTTAGAGCAGCCCGGTCCGGACGTGACCAGCGCGACGCCCGCTTTGCCGGTGATGCGGCCAACCGCGGCGGCCATAAAGGCGGCGTTGGCTTCGTGGCGCACCGGGATAATGCGAATGGAGGAGTCGAGCAGCGAATCGAAGACTTTATCGATTTTGGCCCCCGGAATGCCGAACACCTGGCGTACTCCCTGGGCCTCAAGCTGGCTGACGATGAGGTCGGCGCCGTGCGCCCACTGGCGCGGTTGATGTTGATTATCCACGAGAATCTCCTTAGTTTTCGACTGAGCGAATGGCGGCATCAAGATTGTCTGGATGCAGATCCGCCTGCAGGAAGGCGCTATCGGCAGGAAGGTCAATCATCAATTTGTGGATCTCGCCAAAGGTCAGCACGCCGTGGTCGAGCTGATAATCGAGCAGATGGCCGCCGCCCTGGCGGTCATCGGTGATGAAGTGTTCGTGGTAGCCGGCCACGTTAATGCCCTGCATATGCTGCGGCGTTCTGAACCCAACCAGGACCCCCTCGCGCTGGTTGAAGCGAAAAACCGGCTGGTCGTCGAGTACGTCGGTCATCGCCCGGTAGGGCGGCGTCTGGCGCGGTACCGTGCGGGTATGGGCGTGGCGAAAATGGCCGTTAATACGCAGGGCGCAGAACAGATTGTCCGACGGGATTTGCTGGTCGATGATGTTGTGCAGCTGTTCGCGGCTGACCGGTTTATCGAACGTTTTGCGATACTGCGGCTGAAACCAGGTCATCACCGCGAACGGCGTACGCTGTTCCATACGGGCTTTGCGGGCGCTGCCGTCGGCGCGCAGCTGGTAAACTTCGCTGCTAAACGCGATCAGCTCGCCGTCCAGTTCATTAAAGGTCCCGAGGCCGAAATCACCGTGGGTGAGCAAATCGGCGATGGTCGTATTACCTTCATAAACGCCGCTAAGCAGCGCGCTCATCAGAGAGGTCTGGTAGATGACGCTATCGGGATGTTGCGCGGAAAATCCTCGTAGAGTTTCACACAGGCTCTCTTCACAAGAGCATTCAACAGAATGGTTCATTGCCCACTTCCTCGTTCAACGAATATCAGAAAGGTTAAATAAATGTTGACCCGATTCAGCTCACAGTTCCAATATAGAATCTATGATTGTTTGAGACGTTTTCGATATGGAACTTCGTTATCTGCGCTACTTCGTCGCCGTCGCCGAGGCGCGGCACTTCACTAAAGCGGCAAAAGAACTTGGCATCTCCCAGCCCCCGCTAAGCCAGCAAATTCAAAGGCTTGAAAGAGAAATTGGCACACCGCTTTTCCGCCGTTTAACGCGGGGCGTCGAGCTGACGGAAGCGGGGGAGTCGTTCTATGAGGATGCCTGCCAGATTCTGGCGTTAAGCGACGCGGCGCTGGAAAAAACCAAGGGAATTGCCCGCGGGCTGAACGGTCGCCTCTCGCTGGGCATTACCAGCTCCGACGCTTTTCATCCGCAAATCTTTAGCCTGTTACAGCAATTTCAGCAAAGTTACCCGGGGGTGACGTTACATCAGGTCGAGGGCAATATGGCGACGCTGATGGGGGCGCTTGGCGAAGCGGAGCTGGATATTGCTTTTGTGCGCCTGCCCTGTGAGAGCAGTAAAGCGTTCAATCTGCGGATTATCGATCAAGAACCGATGGTGATTGCCCTGGCGCGTTCGCACCCGCTATCGTCCCACCGCGAGCTGACGCTGGAGCAGTTGACGGACGTGGCGCCGATTCTTTTCCCGCGTGAAGTGGCTCCCGGACTCTACGAACTGGTGTATAACAGCTATCTGCGCGCCGGTATTGATATGCAAAGCGCCTATCAGTCATCGCAAATTTCATCGTCATTGAGCATGGTGGAGGCCGGATTCGGCTTTGCGCTGGTGCCGCAGTCGATGACCTGCATCACGCTGCCCAACGTGAGCTATCATCCGCTGATGGGGACGCCGCTGAAAACCGATATCGCTATCGCCTGGCGGCGCTACGAGCGCTCGCGCACGGTGAAGCGTTTTTTGGCCATGTTTTAACCGGCGGGGTGACGACGACAGGAAATATTTAACGCTTTTTAAAACTGTTTAAGAAAGGTAGACGTTGGCGGCGGTTGGGCCTCGCAGTCCGTTGACTCGACGAAATTCGACGCGGATTCCGGGGCTGATTGTGGTTGGTTCGCCGGGCGATAATGCGGAAATATGAACCTGAACATCTTTACGACCATCGGAGGGGATTATCAGGCCTTTGCCTGTTTTATTATCAAACGCTTTGACAATACCTGTCATTTTTTGGAACAAATAAATACCTTTTAAATATGAAAACCGGCACGACTATACCGTAAGCGCGCGGGAAGTCTATTCAAATCAAAATAAAACCCGCGCAGGCGGGCTTTTTTTGCCAAATGAGTTCGGCGCTGGCTGATTATTGCGCAATCACGCGCGGCAATCGGCATCTGGCAAGGGAATAATTATGCAGCGGATCGTGATGAGGACTGAAAGAGTTTATGGCAGTAGGGGCAAATGAGTTGCGCACCTTTTTGGACTCGGCTGAAGCTGTGTTCTGAGTCCTGAGAGCAGTTAGGGCAGGAGCATTTAACGAGATAATTACGGCGAGTTTTAGCGTCTTTGCGTTCTGACATATGATATTTCCTGATTTAAGAGTGTATGACCATACAGCATTTCGCGGCAAATAGCTCTAACTCATTCTGGGCAGCCAGCGGCGCGGGTGACGAGCGGAAGAGCGCGCAAACGCAGGCCTGGCCAGGTGCGCAAGAGAGGAATTTTCCCCTATTTTTTTGTGATTACCATCACCCTCTAAAATTAAATCGTTTTATATCAATGCATTAAAAGATACGAACTTTGGTTGCCAGAGAACGTTTTTCTCCATTTTTCCCTGATTAGAGGGAAAATAGGCAAAATTTTCTTTCCCGCCTGATATATATTTTAACGGTAGTCGGGCAACGCAAATCATGCTGTTAATGATGCGCTAGTCATATTTTTTAGGCTATTAAACGGAGTTTTGGCGGTTGTTTTATTCGCCAGCTGCGCTGACCATGACAATAAGAGCTCATGACATTTTATATCTGATAATAATTTGAGTGTACCCTATGAAAACCAGAACTAAAGATATTGCTACCCTGGCGGTTCATGCTGGAAATCAATCCGATCCGGTAACTCATGCTATATTTACCCCGATCGTCACGGCCAGCTCATTTATTCAACCTAATCTGTATGAAGGTGGCGATTTTTGTTATTCCCGGGTCTCTAATCCAACGCGTAAAGCTTATGAATCGGCTCTCGCCGAACTGGAAGGCGGCATTTACGCCACCGCCACCGCCTCGGGAATGGCGGCGACCAATATCGTTATGGAGCTCTTACCCAAAGACGCCCATATTATCGCGATGAAAGGCGTCTACGGCGGAACCTGGCGGCTGTTTGAAAAATTAAAAACGCATACCACCGGCGTCACGATTTCTTATATCGATCTGAATGATGAGCAAAGCCTGATAAACACTATTCAGGAAAATACGGCGTTAATCTGGATTGAAACGCCGACGAATCCCTTACTGGAACTGGTCGATATTGCGAAGGTTTGTCGTATTGCCAAAGAACGCGCTATTACTACCTGCGTCGATAATACCTTTGCCAGCGCCTGGAACCATAAGCCGCTTGAAATGGGTGCGGATATGGTCATGCTCTCTACCAGTAAATATGTCGGCGGGCATTCAGATTTAATTGGCGGCGCGGTGATCACTAATAATGAAGCGCTGGCGTCCCGTCTTGATTTCATTAAAACCACACTCGGCTCTATTGCTTCGCCATTCGATGCCTATCTTGCCCTGCGCGGCATGAAAACGCTGGATCTGCGCATGGCGCGTCAGTGCGGCAATGCGCTGCGGGTAGCGCAATATCTGGAAAATCATCCGGCGATAGCCAGCGTCTACTACCCGGGCCTGCCGTCGCATCCGCAGCATCAGCTTTGCAGGCAGCAAATGCGTTCGGGCGGCGCGGTGGTGACCGCGACGCTGAAGGGGGATATCCAGAGCCTGAAACGCTTTATTGGCGGTCTGCACTATTTTGTGCTGGCGGAATCGCTGGGCGGAGTGGAGAGCATGATCAACCATTCGGCTTCCATGTCCCACGGGGCGATGTCAAAAGAGGAGCGGGAAGCCATCGGGGTTTACGACACGACGCTGCGTTTCTCCGTCGGCATCGAACATATCGATGATTTGCTGCAAGACCTGGAGAGCGCTTTCGCCGCTATGGACATCACACAGGATAATCATCATGCATGACTACGGTATCTGGACGATTATTACCCCGCTGGTCACGATTATTCTGGCGATCCTGACCCGCCAGGTGATCCTCTCGCTGCTGACCGGTATTTTTGTCGGCTACGCGGTGATTAACCACAGTATTATTCAGGGGATTGGCGGCACCCTGAACGGGATTATCGAAACCTTTGCCTCCGCCGGTAACGCGCGAACGATTGTGTTTATGGTGATGATCGGCGGCATTATGCGGCTGATCGTGGTGACCGGCGGGGTGCGTAAACTGGTGCAGTTTCTCTCGGAAAAAAACGATTTTGTCACCAATAAAAAATCGGTACAGCTGCTGGCGATGCTGGTGACCTCGTTGATTTTTATCGAGAGCTCGATAAACCAGCTGATCGCCGGCGCTTCGACAAAAAACCTGGCCCGGCGCTATAAAGTCTCGCCGGAAAAGATGTCCTATATTATCCAGACCTCCTGCGTATCGGTCTGCTCGTCGGTGATGATCAACGGCTGGGGGGCGGCGATGATGGGCGTTATCGGGGTGCAGATTGCGCAGGGTTACCTGACCGGCGAGCCTTTTGAAGTCCTGGCAAGCTCGATGATCTGGAACACGATGGCCTGGTTTTCATTAGCCTCGGTGCTGTTTTATATTCTCTCCGGCTGCAGCTGGGGGCCGATGAAAAAGGCGGAGCTAAAGTTTGAAACCGCGCTGATGGAAATCGAGCAAGAGCAGGGGGCAGACGAAGCGGACCCGGTTATCGATCACCCGGCCTGTCACTCGCTGCTCAACTTCTTTATTCCGATTCTTTCCACCGTCTTAATGGTTCCGGTGGTGCTATATATCACCGGCGATGGACAGTTCTCCAAAGGCAGCGGTTCGATGTCGGTCTACTCCGGCGTCATGTTTGGTACCGTCGTCTCTTTTATCTGGTTCCGCGCGCGCGGTATTCTGAACGTTGAGAACTTTTTCAAAGAGCTGTATATCGGCTACGCCAGCATGGTGAAAATTAGCTCAATCATGATCCTGGCTTTCCTGATGGGGCATATTTCAGCGGAACTGAATACCGGGCAGTATATCGCTTCCATTACCTCCGGCGTGATCCCCTCCGGATTCTCGATCGGCTTTATCTTTCTGATTGCTGCGGTCATGTCGCTGGCGACGGGCACCTCATGGGGAACCTTCGCCATTATGATCCCGATCGGCGTTCAGCTGGGGGTCTCATTAGGCATCGATCCGCACTTTATGATTGGCGCCGCGATTTCCGGCTCAATTTTTGGCGATATGACGTCCCCGATCTCCAGCGATGCTATCGTCGCCTCGATGGCGACCAACTGCGACCATATTGAGCATATTCGTACCCAAATGCCCTATGCCCTGGTGACGGGGAGCCTGGCGCTCATGGTTTATTTAATCGTCGGTTTTACTCTTTAATTCATAGGGTTAAGAACGGGTTGCGCCTAAAGTTATTGCTCCAAAAAATGCGCCGCGGTAAATAACGCCAGTGTAGAATATTTCACCCCGCGTTATGCTTCGTTCCCGGCGCTTACCGCCTGATAACGCTTGTGCGCCATAATTTCGATGATTTGCCGGTCGGTGTGCTGCATGGCCCGCCCGGCAATGGCGCAAAGATTAGCAATCGAGTTTTCCACATCGCGATCGACGATGCCGTCGTTGCCGGAAACGACGGAGTTATCCAGCGCCAGCAGAATCGCTTTCCAGGCGGAAGAGATGCTGGTGGAGACCTTCATGGCGCAGCTGCCGGAAGCGCCATCGCAAATGATGCCGCTGACGTCGCCGATCATGTTGTTGATCGCCATGGCGATGGTGTCAAAGCTGCCGTTCATTAACCAGATAATCCCCGCCGCCGCGCCCATCCCGGCGGTGGTGGTGGCGCACAGGGCCGACAGGCGCGGGAGTTTACAATGGATATAGATGGCGACCAGGTGCGAGAGCGCCAGCGCGCGGGCCAGCTGCTGCCGGCTGGCGTTAAGACGTTCGGCGGCCACCACCACCGGCATGGTCGCCGTAATGCCCTGGTTGCCGGAACCGGAGTTAGTCATCGCCGGTAGCGATGCGCCGCCCATCCGGGCATCCGACGCGGCGCTGGTGCGGTAGAGGATCTCGGTAAACATATCGTCGGAAACCAGCCCGTTGTCGACCTGGCGCTTCAGAGTCGGGCCGATATGCAAACCCCACTCCTTAACCAGGCCCTTCTTTGACAGGGCGTCGTTCATCGCGCCCGCCTCGAGAATAAACGCGATCTCGTGCGGCGGAACCTCGCAAACGAAATCATAGATATCGCGCAGTGAGCTGCGGGCAACCAGCGTCAGCGGGTCGACGCCACGATCGCTGGCCGCGCTTTCGTGCTTGATAAACAGGGAGTGGCCCATTTTTTCAATGGCCACGACGTTGGTGTGGTCGCCGATGATGGTCACCGTCGCGTGCTCATCCCCCGCGTAGACCTTAGCGCGAACGTACAGAATCTCATCGCAGGGCTCCTGCAGTACCACGCGCACGGCGCCGGCCTCAAGCAGCGCCCTGGCGGCTTCCATTTCCCGCCGGGTGGCTCTCTTCAGCACCTCGAGCTTCGCCTGCGGATCGCCGGCGATGGCGCCGAGGGCCGCGGCGATAGGCAGGCCGGTCATTCCCGTCCCCGGGATAGTCACGCCCATGCCGTTTTTCATTAAATTCGGCGAAACCGCCGCTTCAATACGCACCACCGCGCCGGAGAGCTGCCGCGCGGCCACGGCGCAGGCGAGGGCGACGGAGACCGGTTCGGTACAGCCCAGCGCGGGTTTGACTTCCTGTTTCAGGGCGTGAATAAAGGCGTTCCATTGAGCATGATTTTCCCGGTATGACATGACTGAGCCTCTGGGTCGGTACAGAAAAATGTCCGTCGAGCGAAGGCGTCCTTTCCCGACGTGGATTTACGCCTGTGGGCCGAGGGAGGGCAGTATGGCCGACAGGGACGATAGTCAGAATATTACCGCACCCGGCAGAGAAAAAAGTTGCAGGTTAAATTTGTAAAATGGCGTATCCGGAGAAAAATTTTCTTTGAAAGACGCGCTGAAGACGCTTTTAAGGCCGACGGGGGGCGGCGAGGCGGGCAAAAAAACCGGCAGGATTGCCGGTTTAGCGGTTAGATCTTACAGGCGTCGCCGCAGTCATCATCGGCAACAATGGCCTGCGCTTTTTTATCGGCATCTTCAAGACGTTCAGCGTTGCGCTCTTGCGCTTCTTCCAGTCCGCAAAAGACCAGGTTATCGAGATCAATTTCCATGCGTTACCCACTTAAGTTCAGTTTTGACCGTGAGCAAGTATAGGCAAAACGGCTGGGGGATGCACCCGGCGCGCGCGCCGGCAGCACAGAGCGGTAAGTGCGGGTAGGTTCTGTTAAAGCAGGAAATAGCCGGCAACCTACCAATAATAATAGTTGAAAGACTATTTCAGAATCTGGCGGCGCTTATTTTAGCGCTGAGCAAATTATTTATTAAACGAATCGACAACGACCGGTAAGTTAAACATTGACTTGTATAAACTATGCTAATATTGGCGGGCTTATGGATGTATCTATGGATTATGGTCAATGGCTTCGACAACCGCAGTAGCCGCTATCAAAGAATGGCGGAAAAATAATAAATTTATTTGTCACGTTAAACTCAACTATAAAAAGGCATTGCGTAAATGCCGCGAGATATCGCTAATCGGAGGGAAATATAAGGAATATCAGACATTATGTGAAAACTACGCTTGCGCGAAATTAACCGGCGCAACCGAGGGGCTGGTTAACTTTGAAGATAAACCCTTCAAAGCCTATTTAAATAAAAAAATGTCAAAAAGAGCGAAACTCAATATTGCTCATGGCGCATTGAATTTTATAGAGAAAACCTTCCGTCCCGAGGCGTTGCCGCAGCTGTACGATATGGCGGCGTTCGGTCGTTCATTAATCGCTATTCCGCTGAAAAACGGTACCTGTATTGATGTGAAGCTTCTGGCATCGCCTTTTCAGGAGGAGGGGGAGCTGATGCTGTTAATGTTCCTCGGCGATAGGCGCGTCTACAGTATCTGTTTTTCCTGTACCGCAGATGGTCAGGCGTGGATTGGCGGGATCCAGGGGGGGAAAGACATTGATAATGAAGAAGTGAAGGCGCTGACCAAAGAGCTTTACGGCATCCGCCCTAAAAACTTAATTATCACGCTGCTGTACGGCTTTTTGTCGCATTTCAATATCAAGGAGATCTATGCGATTGACAGCCATTATCATGTTAAAAGTGAGAGAGTAAAAACCAGTTATTCTGAGCTTTGGCTGGAAATTGGCGGCGAGAAGCATCGTCGCGGCTGGTATAAATTACCGCCGAGCGAGATAAAGAAAAGCCTGGAAGAGGTTAAAAGCAAGCACCGCAGCCAGTTTATCAAGCGAGAAGGCTTGAAAGAGCTGGCACAGCTGGATCTTGCCGCCGCGCTACGCGATATTTGCGTCAAGCGTAACGGCTAATTACCCTCGCTGCGTATTTGCCGGCGGGCGGGGGCTGCCCACCGGCAATATCGGGGTAAACCTGCGCTGATGGACAATAATTTCATAACAGGAAAGCTGAGAAACCTTAAAGCAATGGGCATAGTTAAGAGAGATAAGGCCAATTGTAGAGATCTCCTGGGGGCGCAGATAATATGACGATAAAAACGCAGCTGGCTATTCTTGCCAAAAATGAAAGGATCCGTTTCAGCATTACTGACGCGTCCGTCGTTGTTGCGATTTAAAGACATGCTGCCTCTGAATATTGATGCATCCAGTCAGCGAATCGCCATTCGGCGTTTTAAATAACCGTTGCGCCGTACGGCACCGCGAGCCGTTGCTGTTGCGCTGATTCAACAGTCCCCGTTTCCGGAGGCGGGTTTTCACCAGCGCCATCGTTCAGGGTTTCGGTATTCAGCGAGAGATCGTTTTGCGATGGAGGCTGGGTTAGCTGGGTTTTACTCGCTCGCCATCGCAGGCACGGCTGATATCTCCGGCGCCAGGGAGGCTGAACGTCGGGCGCCACGCGGCCCTGCGGCAGTCGTTATAGCCTGGTATCCGCGCAATTTACTTTTATAAATTAAAAAAATTTAAACATTTCATGCGTGATAGTTTTACATTATTTTTACAAATGAATATAATTCCTTACGTTCTTCGCTCTGTCCGGGAGCGTCCAACCAACATGATATGCGGTCTGTGCTCTTATCTATTCGATAAGGCGCTATTTATATTAGATGTTATGGTTTTTTCGACTGAAGTCGTATGGAATGAACTATGGACGAACGACAAGGTAGCGGGAGAGGGGTTTTCTTCACCGTTTACCGATTACTTTTTGTATTACTCAGCTTTGGCATTGGACTCTTTTTCACTCTCTGGGGGGGCAAACTCCTCTCTCTCGGCGGCAGCGCCTGGTACCTGTTAGCCGGTCTCGCTTATCTGCTCATCGCCGTCGGTTATCTCATCCGCAGCCGCTATGTCCTGCCTTTTGCCATTCTGACTTTCCTGTTGACCCTTTGCTGGGCGCTGTATGAAGTGCAGTTCAGCTACTGGGGCCTGATCCCGCGGCTGGTGGTTCCCGCGCTGATGCTGATGCTGGCCCTGTGGCTGGCGGCGACGCTGCCGATGCGGCCTGCGCGGCGGCGCTACGCCAACTGGAGCGCCTCGGCGATTTTCCTCGTGCTGCTGGCGACCCTGGTATCGGCGTTTTACCCGCACGGCGCCATTCATAACGGCGTAGTCAACGCGAGCGGCGACGCAACGCCGACCCTCGCGTCGAAAAGCGATAACTGGGCGTTTTTCGGTCGCGATGCCTCCGGCACCCGTTTTGCGCCGTACGATGAGATTACCCCGCAAAACGTCAAAAATCTGAAAGTCGCCTGGACGTACCACACCGGCCGCCGTCTTACCGGCGCCGGCATTGGCGTCGATGAAAATACCCCGCTACAAATTGGCGACACGCTCTACTCCTGTACGCCGCTGAACGTTGTCACCGCGCTGGATGCGGATACCGGTAAAGCGCGCTGGCGTTTTGACCCGCACGCAGGTACCGCCGAACACGTCACCTGCCGCGGCGTTGGCTATTACGATGTACAAAGCGATGATTCGCTGAGCGCGGAAGAGAAGGCCAGCCCGGCGCTGCTGCAGTGCCCGCAGCGTATTCTGGTGTCGACCGTCGACGCCCGGTTGATCGCCCTGAACGCCAAAACCGGCGAACCGTGCGACGACTTCGGCGATCACGGTAGCGTCGATCTGAAGCAGGGGATGGACAATACCGAAAACAGCAAGCGATACCACCCGACCTCGACGCCGGTGATTATGGGGCATATTGCGGTTCTCGGCGGCTGGGTGCGCGATATCGTGCACGGCGAACCTTCCGGCGTGGTACGGGCGTTTGACGTACGAAACGGAAACGTGGTGTGGGCGTGGGACGTCGGCCAGCCAGAAAACGTTACCGACCCGGTAAAAGGCCGCGTCTACACCCTTGAAACGCCGAACGTCTGGACGGTGCCGGGCTTTGATAAAGAGCTGAACCTGATTTATCTGCCGACCGGTAACGGTCCGCCGGACTACTGGGGCGGCGATCGCAACGCGGCCAAAGAGAAATACGGTTCTTCCGTGGTGGCGGTGGACGCCAGCACCGGCGAGACGAAGTGGGTCTTCCAGACCGTGCATCATGATATCTGGGATTACGACCTGCCGTCGCAGCCGGTGCTGTTCCATATGAAAAATGAGCGGGGCGAAGAGGTTCCGGTCCTGATCCAGACTACCAAAACCGGGCAAATCTACGTGCTTGACCGGCGCACCGGTAAGCCGGTGACCCGGGTAGAAGAACGGCCCGTCGCCCACGACGGCGCGGAAGGCGAACACCTCTCCGCCACCCAGCCGTTCTCCACCGGTATGCCGCAGCTGGGCGTCGAGCCGCTCACCGAGAAATCCATGTGGGGCGTGACGCCGTTCGATCAGCTGATGTGCCGTATCGATTTCAAAGAATCGACGTATCTGGGGATGTACACGCCGCCGTCAGAGAAGCCGTATATCGAATGGCCGAGCCTGCTGGGCGGCATGAACTGGGGCGGCATCACTATCGATGAGCGTACAGGAACGCTGTTCGTCAACGATATGCGTATGCCGCTGAGAATGTCGCTGGTGCGTAAAGAGGACATGGCGAAATATAAAGTCTCCACCGACGAGGTGCCGGGCTTTATGGGGACCGTGCGTCCGCAAATCGCCGGGCCATACGGCGGCGTGCGGATCGATATTTTGCAGTCGGCGCTGGGCGTCCCCTGTAATACCCCGCCGTTTGGCACCATGAGCGCCATCGATCTCAATACCCGTCAGCTGATGTGGCAGGTACCGATGGGATCGGTGGAGGATACCGGGCCGCTGGGGCTGAAAACGCATATGCATATCCCGCTGGGGATGCCGACGCTGGGCGGCCCGACGTCAACCGCATCCGGCCTGGTGTTCTTCGCCGGAACCCAGGATAACTACCTGCGCGCGCTGGATTCCGCCACAGGTAAAGAGCTGTGGCGCGCCCGTCTACCGGTAGGCGCCGTGGCGGCGCCGCTGATCTATAAATCACCGAAAACCGGTAAAGAGTACGTGGTGATCTCCGCCGGGGGCGCCAGCCACTCGCCGGACGTGGGCGATGATATTATCGCCTTCGCGCTGGAGGAGTAATTAACCCCGATTTGCACTTACGAAGCAGCCGCCCCTTGTGGGCGGCTTTTTTATGGTCTGAAGCCTGGCCGACGCTAAACCGCATGGCAGGCGACGCGGTGGCCGTCGGCGACCTCCCTTAATAGCGGGATCTCGCGCCGGCAGCGGTCGCTGGCCTGCGGACAGCGGGAGGAAAAGCGGCAGCCGGCGGGCGGCCTCGACGGATCGGGTATTTCACCTTGCACCACCGCCAGCGGCTCGCTGTCCGGGTCGAGGGTCGGGACCGCTGCCAGCAGCGCCTGCGTATACGGATGCAAAGGTCGGCTGAATAGCGCATCGCGACCGGCGGTCTCCACCAGCTGGCCGAGGTACATCACCGCCACGTCATCGCACAGATGCTCTACCACGCCGAGGTCGTGGGAGATAAACAAAAACGTCACCCCGTGGTCGTCGCGCAGATCGGAAAACAGATTAATAATCTGCGCCTGAATCGATACATCGAGGGCCGAAATGGGCTCATCGGCAATAATAAAATCCGGGTTTAAGATCAGCGCCCGGGCAATGCCGATGCGCTGGCGCTGGCCGCCGGAAAACTCGTGCGGAAAGCGGTGGTAGTGCTGCGGCGCAAGACCGCAGATGCGCATGACGTCAATGGTTTTGTCATACAGCTCCTCCCGGCGACACAGCTTGTGCTCCAGCATCGCTTCACCGATGGCGTCACCGATGCGTATGCGCGGGTTTAACGAACTGTAGGGATCCTGAAACACCAGCTGGATTTTCGGGCGCAGCACGCGCATTACCCGCGGTGACAGTTCCGAAAGCTCCTGACCGCGAAACTTGACGCTACCGGCGGTCTTCTCATACAGCCCCAGCAGCGTACGGCCAACGGTCGTTTTCCCGCTGCCGGATTCGCCCACCAGGCCAAAAATCGTTCCCCGGCGAATCTTAAAGCTCACGCCATCCACCGCCCGCAGTTCGCCGGTCTGTTGACCGAATAGCCCATCGCGCAGCGGGAAGTGCTTTTTCAGCCCATCCACTTCCATTATGTATTCATGACTCATACCACGGACTCCGCGAGTTCACTGTAAAAGCAGGCCGCCTGTTGGGTTTGACCCACCAGCGGCGGAACGCCCTGGCGGCAGCGTACGGTCGCGTTGGCGCAGCGTTCGGCGAAGGCGCACCCGACGGGCAGGGCGGCGAGATCCGGTACCTGACCGGGGATTGAGTAGAGGCGTCGCCGCCGCTCCCCCGGCACAGGGCGCGAGGCAATCAGCCCCTGGGTATAGGGATGCTGGGGGTTGCGCAGAATGTCGGCAGTCGCGCCCTGCTCGACGATCCGCCCGGCGTACATCACCACCACGTGTTCGGCCATCTGCGCGATAACCCCGAGATCGTGAGTAATCAGCATCATCGCCATCCGGTTGGCCCGCGCCTGGTCGCGCAGCAGTCGCAGGATCTGCGCCTGCACGGTGACGTCCAGCGCGGTCGTCGGCTCATCGGCAATCAGCAGCTTCGGCTGGCAGCTCAGCGCCATGGCGATCATCACCCGCTGCAGCATGCCGCCGGAGAGCTGATGCGGATAGCTGGCCATCAGGCTATCCGCGCGCGCCAGTCCGACATCAGCCAGAAGCTGGATAGCGTGCTGCCATGCGAGCTTCGGCGACTCGCCGCGGTGGCGAATAAGCGGCTCGCACAGCTGCTCGCCGACGGTGAGTACCGGATTAAGGGCGCTCATCGGTTCCTGAAAAATCATCGCCAGCTGATTGCCGCGGAGATCGGCCATATGGGCGTTTTTCAGCCGCAGCAGATCCTGACCCGCGAAAAGGATCTCCCCGCCGTCAATGCGCGCCGCCTGCGGCGGCAGCAGGCCCATTAACGACAGGGCGGTGACGCTTTTACCGCAGCCGGATTCGCCAACCACGCCAACGGTCTGCCCGGCGCGGATAGTGAACGACACCTCCTGCACCGCGCGTACCCGGCTTTTGTCGGCGGCAAACGAGACCGAAAGCTGATTAAAGGTAATTAATGCGCGACTCATTTCAGCCTCTGTTTCATTTTGGGATCCATCGCGTCGCGCAGGCCGTCGCCCAGCACGTTGATGGCAATAACGGTGATAAAAATGGCGATCCCTGGCGGCATCCACAGCCAGGGACGGCGCTGAAAGTCGATCAGGCTGTTGGCGGCGTCCATCATATTGCCCCACGATGGCGTCGGCGGCACAACGCCAAGCCCGAGGTAGCTAAGCGCCGACTCGCTGAGGATGGCGTTAGCCACCGCCATGGTCGCCATCACCACCAGAATCGGTACCGTATTCGGCAGCAGATGACCAAACAGGCGGCGTCGCGCCGACAGCCCCAGTATCTGGGTCGCCAGCATAAAGTCGCGCTCGCGCAGGGAGAGGCACTGTCCGCGCACCAGCCGCGCCAGCTTCGGCCACTCCAGCAGGCTCAGCATAATCACCACCATATAGATGCGTGAGTCCGGCGAGAAATCGAGTTCGGAGAGCATCGCGCCCGCGACAATCAGCAGCGGCAGGCCGGGGATGGTCATCACCAGGTCGGCAAAACGCATGATGAGTTTATCGGTCAGGCCGCCGGCGTAGCCCGACAGCGCGCCGAGCAGATAGCCAAGGGCCACCGACAGCAGCATGGTCAGCAGGCCAATAATCAGTGAAATGCGCCCGGCCAGCAGCAGGCGGGTATAGATATCGCGACCGAGAAAGTCGGTGCCCAGCCAGTGCGCCGCGCCGGGCGGCTTGTTGTTCATCAGGGCGTCGGTGGCGTCGTCTTGCCACGGCGACCACAGTGGTCCCAGGACGCACCAGAGGGCCATAACCGTCAGCAGCAGCAGGCACAGCATCGCCAGCCGGTTGCGGCGCAGCGCCCGCCAGGCCTGACGCCAGGGGGATGGGGTCACCTGGGCCAGCGCCGGGATTTCCGCCTTGCGCAGGCGTCGGTTGGAAGAGAACAGAGAGCTAAGCATCATGACCTCACGCGAATGCGCGGGTCGGCCCACGCGTAGAGCACATCGGCAATCAGGTTGCCAAGAATGGTGAGCACCGCCAGAAACAGGGTGAAGCCCATTAATACCGGGTAGTCGCGGGCGGCCAGCGAATCGATGTGAATATGCCCGGCTCCCGGCCAGTTAAACACTTTTTCGGTGATGATCGCCCCGGAGAACAGTCCCGGAAGCTCGAAGCCGAGCAGGGTGATGATCGGCAGCAGGGCGTTACGCAGGGCGTGCTTGAGGATAACCGTGCGTTCACGCAGCCCTTTGGCGCGGGCGGTGCGGATAAAATCCATTTTCACCACCTCGAGCATGCTGGCGCGAAAATAGCGGGTCAGGCTGCCCGCCTGAAGCATCACCAGCGCCAGTACCGGCAGCGCAAGATGGGCGGCGACCTGCAGCACATACTCCCAGCCGCTGTCGTCGCTGCCGGTATTGGTCATGCCGCCCACCGGCAGCCAGTGCAGATCGACGGCGAACCATTTGATCAGCAGCAGGCAGAGGAAAAAGGTCGGGAACGACATGGCGGCGAAAACCGCGACGCTCACCAGATGATCGAACGCAGAATTGGGCTTCAGCGCCGAGATCACGCCCACCGTCAGGCCAATTCCCCAGTAGAACACTAGCGCCACGCTGGCCAGCAGGAAGGAGTTCCAGATGTACTGGTTGAGCAACTGACTGACCGGGATCTGGTACTGCAGCGAGAACCCCAGATCGCCGCGCAGCAGTTGGCCGAGCCAATGGAGATAGCGGGTGAGCAGCGGCTGATCCAGGCCGTAAATGGCTTTCAGTTCGGCGGCGCGAGCGGCGGTAAGGGTGATATTGCCATCGATAAAATCGCCCGGCGTTTTGGCAAACAGCATAAAAATGATAAAGGAGGCCAGCAGCAGCATCGGCAGCGTTTGCAGCAGCCGTCTCAGGATGAAATTTCTCATGACATTCTCACGTCAGCCGCCGGGAGGCCCGGCGGCTCAGGATTACTTAACGATTTTGACATCCGGCAGGCTGCCGGTCAGGCCGTTGTAGATATCCGGTTTGAAGCCGCTAACCCGGGCGCTGCTCGCCGAGAGAATTTCGCGGTAGCCGAGAAGGATCACCGGCGGGTCCTGCGCCAGCACCTGATACAGCTGGTGGTAGATAGGCTTACGTTTTTCCACATCGAGCACCGAGTTGCCTTCGGTTATCAGCTTATCAACCTGCGGATTGTTATAGCCGGACTCTTTCGCTTCCGCGCTGTAAAAATCCCAGACGCCATCGTGCGGGTCGTTAAGGGTGCTGGTGCTGAACGACGCCAGGTCGTAATTACCCGATTTACGCTGCGCCATCAGGGCGTTGAAATCGACCACCTGCGGTTTTAACAGCACGCCAATCTGCTGCCAGTTCTCTTTGGCGATGGGGATTAGCGCATCGTTGAGCACTTTTTTGCTGACCAGCAGGGTTAACTCGAGGCGTTTGCCCTCTTTAACGCGGATACCGTCCGCGCCCGGTTTCCAGCCGGCTTCGTCAAGCAGCTTTTTCGCCTGCGCCGGGTCGTAGTGATACGGGTTAACCCCGTCGGCGTTGTAAGCCCAGGAGATCGGCGCGATAGGCTCAATCGCCACTTTACCGTAGCCCTGGTAGACCACATCGATCAGCTTCTGGCGGTCAAGGCCGTAAATCAGCGCCTGGCGTACCTTGACGTCCTGTAAGGCCGGGCGGCGGACGTTAAATTCCACCTGGCTGTAGTCGCTGGAGCCGTAGAGGTTGATATTGGCAAAGCCGAGCATTTTTAGCTGTTCGATATCGTCAGGACGCGAGGTAAAGGCGTCGTAGTCGGTTTCGCCCGTCTGGAAGAGCTGGAAATTGGTCGACGGGTTGGTCACGCGATAGATAAAGCGCGGAGTCGGCGGGGTTCTGCGATAAAAATGGCTGTTAGCGTGGAAACGAATCTCTTGGCCGGGGATGTATTTGTCGTAAACGTAAGGACCGTTGCCCAGCGGTTTGCCGTGCAGGGTGCGCAGATAATCGAGATTGCCGCGCTGGTAGCCTTTGCCGTAATAGGCTTTGGAGAGGACCGGGCCGCCAATTTTTGCCAGCGTCGTCGCGCCCGGTTGGGTGGTGGTTACCTGGAGCGTTAAGGGGTCAACCACTTTCAGGCCGCTGACGCTATCGGCTTTGCCCGCCTTGTAGTCCGCGCCGCCGGCGATATTGGCGAGCGTAATATCGGTATCGCCATCGTATTTCGGGTCCAGCAGCACGGTGAGGGTAAAGGCGACATCCTCGGCGGTCAGCGGCGAACCGTCGCTAAAGGTCAGATTGGGACGCAGCTTGATGGTGTAGACCTTGTTATCCGGACTGACCGTCCAGCTTTCGGCGAGGCCCGGCACCAGCTTGCCGTGGCTGTCCCAGTCGATCAGGCGCGAGAAAATGACGTTGGTGACGTTCTCATCCCAGCCGTTGACGAAGAAGTAGGGGTTAAAAATACCCTGCGGCTCGGAGATGCCGGCCACGACGGTATCTTTGCGCAGCTTCGCGGCCGCGGGGATCTGGCTGGCATCGCTGGCCGGGGTGATCCCTTCTTTTAAAATGTCGTCGGCGATGGCGACAGAAGAAAATGCCACCGCGCCGCCGAGCAACGCTATCTTCAGAGCAAGCGCGAACCGCGTTTGTTTGGTTTTTAACCCGTGCAGTAGTCTGGACAAAAGTGCTCCCTCATCAATTGATTGCGTAGAGTATTTACAAATCATGACGAAAGATAAGAGGCGCACCGCGCCCTGTCTAACAACGAAAGGCTATGGCTTATAGCAATTTAGCATTAGCCATAATTTGGCATTAATCTGCCATTTTTGTGCTAAGCGCCAGCATTCTCTGCTGCCGTATCGCCGGAAAGGGTTAAGCGGTCCGCCACCCAGCCGGCATGCTGCTGTAAATGAGGATTTGCCAGCGGCTTCGCCAGGCGTATCCGCAGCTGCCCAATCACCCGTCCCTGAATCTGCTCGCAGCTGCCGTATAACAGGCGGGCATCGGCGCCCAGCAGCGCGGCGATGCGCTGTAAATCCGGTTCCTGCCCGCTGCTGCCGTCAAAATGCAGCGTGACCAACTGCTGGTTTTCGCTCAGCGAGAGTCGTTCTTCCGCGCGGTCATGATGGAGCGTGCCGAGCAGGCTTCGCGTGACAGCATGTCCGGGATGACCAAATACTCGCCACACTTCGCCCTGTTCGATAATTTCTCCGTGCTCAAGCACCGCGACCCGGTCGCAGAGGGTGCGAATAACGTCCATCTCATGGGTGATCAGCACGATGGTCAAACCAAGGCGCTGGTTGATCTCTTTAAGCAGTTTCAGCACCGCATGGGTATTTTCCGGGTCGAGGGCCGATGTGGCTTCGTCGCACAGCAGGATCTCCGGCTGCGTGACCAGCGCGCGGGCGATACCGGTACGTTGCTTCTGGCCGCCGGAAAGCTTGGCCGGCCAGCTGTCGCGCAGGGCGCTGAGGCCGACCAGCGCCAGGATCTCATCAACCCGTTTCTGCCTTTCCGCGCGCGGTACGCCGGCCATTTTCAGCGGCAGCTCAACGTTCTGCGCCACCGTTTTGGTCGCCATTAAATTAAAGTGCTGAAAGATCATCGCGACCCGCCGGCGCAGGTCGCGCAGCTGGCTGCGGGAGTAGTGCCGCGTATGTTCGCCGTGAATGGTAATCTCACCGCTGTCGGCGTTTTCCAGACGGTTGAACAGGCGCAGCAGGGTTGATTTTCCGGCGCCGCTGCGGCCAATAATGCCGAAGATTTCTCCCTGAGCTATCTGCAGATTAATATCCCGCAGCGCCTGCACGCCGTTGGGGTAGGCTTTACTTATCTGGCTCAACTGAATATGCGTTGTGGGGTTGGGTTTTTGCGTCACGATGGCGGCTCTGTTAACGAAATTAAGCGGCAGCCCGCAGGCTGCCGATGAACATCCGGCGATTAAAAACCGGGCAGGATTTTGCCTTTATAGCGGGTGAGAATGAAGCTGCGCACGCGGTCTGAGTTCAGGGCTTTCGCCAGCTTCTGAATGCCGGGATCGTTGATGTTGTCGGGACGCGCCACCAGATACTCGACGTACAGATCGCTACCTTTTTCCACCAGCAGCGCCTTATCGGTATCAATTCCAGCCTCCAGCGCATAGTTGGCGAAGATAAATGCCAGATCGACCTGATTCACCGCCCGCGCCAGCATCGCGCCTTCCAGCTCGCGAATTTTAAAACGGTGCGGATTGGCGGTGATATCTTTGGTCGCCGACTGCGGATCGCGCGGATTTTTCAGGGTAATCAACCCGGCATTGCTGAGCATCACCAGCGCGCGCCCGGTATTCACCGGATCGTTCGGGATGGCAACGGTGGCGCCATCCGGTACCTCTTTGATAGTTTTATATTTGCTCGAATAAGCGCCAAACGGTTCAATATGCACGCCGACCACCGGCAGCAGATGGGTGTGGCGGGTCTGGTTGTAGTTATCGAGGAAAGGGCGGTACTGGTAGTAGTTGGCGTCCAGATTTTTCTCCGCCAGCTGCTGGTTGGGCTGGATAAAGTCGTTGAAGACTTTAATTTTCAAATCGACCCCCTGTTTCGCCAGCTCGGGCTTAACGAACTCCAGAATTTCGGCATGGGGGACCGGCGTTGCGCCCACGGTCAGCGTCTCGTTGGCGCTGGCGGATAAAGCGAAGAGGGCCAGGAGCCCGGCTGCGAGTGTTGTTTTTTTCATTGTCTTATTCCTGAAGCTATTGTTATTTGCGGCTCATCGCCTTCACCAGACGATCGCCGCTCATCTGTACTATCTGCACCAGAGCAATCAGCAGCAGAACGGTTATTACCATCACGTCCGTCTGGAAGCGCTGATAGCCAAAGCGGATGGCCAGGTCACCCAGCCCGCCGCCGCCGATGACCCCCGCCATGGAGGTATAATCGACCAGTAAAATCGCCGTCACGGTCACGGCGGCAATAAGCCCGGCGCGCGACTCCGGCAGCAAGGTGTGCCAGATTAGCTGCCAGGTGTTGCCGCCCATCGACCAGCTGGCCTCCACCAGACCGTGCTCCACCTCGCGCAGCGCGGTCTCAACCAGCCGGGCAAAGAAGGGCGCGCAGCCGACAACCAGCGGCGGAATGGTGCCTTCAACGCCCAGCGAGGTGCCGGTAATCAGCGTCGTCACCGGGATCATCACAATCAATAAAATGATGAAGGGCAGCGAGCGCAGAACGTTGACCCCCAGCGACAGCAGGCGATAGAGGCGCGGAGCATGGAGCAGGCGAGGCTGGCCGCTGAGATAGAGCACAATTCCCAGCGGTAGGCCAATCAGCACGGTAAAGCCCAGCGACCAGCCCAGCATGGTCAAGGTATCGAGGCTGGCCTGCGCCACGTCGCCCCAGTCGATAGCAGCGAAAAAAGCCAGCGCGCCGTTCATCTCAGTTCCAGTCATGGCGTTGTGGAGGAATGCCGTTCAGCACCCAGTTGCCCAGCAGCTGATATTTCCAGCGCACCGGATCGTGCAGGGTGTGGACGCGGCCGTTGCGCCAGTGGCGATCGAGATTGAGGGCGATGCTGGTTGAGCGGGTGCCGCTAAGCTCAAACAGGCGGCTGGCGGCTTCCAGCGCCGCTTCGGTGGTAAAGACCTTGGCGCGCGCCACGGCGATAGACGCCTGAGCAACGTTATCCTCGCTCAGTTCGTATTTATAGCGATCGAGCACTTTACCGGCCCGATCCAGCAGCGCATCGGCGGCGGCCAGCCGGCTGTCAAGCTGGCCAATATGGTAGATAGTCAGCGGGTCTTCGCTGGCCCGCTCCACGCCGGCATCGATCCACGGGCGGGCGAACTGGCTGACAAAGTTCACCGTGTCGTTAAGCGCCGCGCGGGCAATTCCCAGGTCGATAGCGGCGGTGGTGAGCTGGGCAAACGGCCCGGCAAGGGTTGGCGTCGCGTAGGATTTCCACGTCGGGAACAGGTGGAAAGGCTCGACGACAAGATTCTCCGCCAGGACCGTTCCGCTGGCGGTGGTGCGCTGGCCGAGGCAGGCCCAGTCGTCGATGACCGTCAGCCCAGCCGATTCGCGCGGCACAAACGCCAGCTGCGCGTTATTCTCTGCATCGAGCGCCAGAATGCCGACCCAGTGGGCGTAGAGCGAACCGGTGCAGTAGCCTTTTCGACCGGTAATGCGCAGACCGCGTTCGCTGGCCTCCAGGCGAGTGCGGATATCGAGTACCGTCTTGCCGCCGGTTTCAGAAAGGGCATTGGCAAAGCGATAGCCTTGCAGCACCTGATCGAAGAAAAATGCCTGCTGCTCTTCGCTTCCCTGGAGGCGGATATCCTCGAGAAGACAGTAATGGTTCTGGGGAATTTGCCCCAGCGACGGGTCAGCGGCGGAAATAATCGCTATCACCTGGGCCAGCGTGGCGGCGGATACCTCGGCACCGCCCCATTGTCGCGGGACGGTGATACCCCACAGGCCGCTGTTGGAATAGGTGTCGATAATTTCCGCCGGTACGATGCCGCTGCGATCGCGTTGTGCAGCGTCGGGCTGCAGCACCGCGGCAATCTCATGGGCGATAGCGATAGCTTCGTCATCGCTGCGAATAACGTGCGCCTTTGGAAGCTCTCGGGTGTAGTGAATGATTGGTTTATCGTCGGACATAGTCACTTCTCATGGTTAAACAAACGGCATATGCTAAAAATAGCTAATTAAATACTTAATAATTCCTGTGGGTTATATGACAGCTAAAGCAAAGGCTATGCCAGAACGTTTTTGAGATTTAAAAGATTAATAATCAATGAGATGGATTTTTTTCTGGGCTTATGCACTGCTGCAATTGCAACCTGAATTCACCAGGGTGTTGGATTTGCAACAGTGTGGAAATCAGAGGGAGCGCATATCGCCCCGGAAGACCGGGGCAGGATGTGGATGAAAGAGGAAGTGATGCCGTGCTGGTGTAACCGGTTTGTCTAGCGCGAATGCCAGAGGATATCCGGTTCGGCAAACCCCTCTTCGACGCGGGCGAAAAAACGACTGGCGTGCAGGCCGTCGACGAAGGCGTGATTGAATCTGCCCGCAACCGGGATAATGCCGTTTTTTCAGCTTGCCCCAGGTGAGGGCGGGCACCGCCGCGCCAATGTAGTACTCGGCGTGAGTCATGGCGCTGAAATGCAGCCACGGCAGGCAGCTGGCGCAGAAGAAGTTCTCGCCGTTGACGATAAGCGGCGCCGGCGCGGTCCGTTTCGCCGCGTCAATCTTCGGCGTAGCGGCAGCGCTAAAGGCGGCAAAATCGGCGGCGTTATCGCACCAGACCTGGCGAAAACCTTCCTGCGCGGTCATTACCGGCGTCATCACCGCCAATTGGTCATATTCGATAATCTCGTCGTCCAGCAGCCGCTGCTTAAGCTGCGGCACGTCGTTTGCCGCGCGCACCAGCCCGTAGAGCGCCAGCTGGAAAAAAGAGACGCTGCGATCTTTCGCGCATTCGTATAGCCGCTGCGCCTCGACGGGAACGCAGAGATTAAAGCTGGGGTTGGCAAAACCGCGATAAAAATCAAAATGATCTTTTCGCGGCCAGCGTTGTTTGTCGATTATGCGATAGTTGGCCACGGGCCTCTCCTGTTGGCTGACTTTCCTTCACTATGCGACGATTTCAATCAGGTTGCCATCGGGGTCTTTGATCACCGCTTCGTAGTAGCCGTCACCGGTGGTTCGCGGCGGGGAAACCAGTATTCCCTGGGCGTCGGCGCGTTTCGCCAGCCTGTCGACATTTTCCGCGCCGCCAACGCTTATCGCCAGATGCACCCAGCCGGTATGGTTATTATCCGCCGTCAGTGCGACCAGTCCCGGCTTGGTCATCAGCTCAATAGCAATGTTGTCGCCAATCTTGACAAAAAAGGACTCAAAACCGGGGTTGGTTTGGCTGCAGTACTTCTCATTGATCTCGCCGTCGAAGAACGACACCCAAAAACGGGCCTGTTGCTCAAGCTGGCGGGTCCATAGGGCGATGTGGGCAATTTTCATAGCAAACCTCTTGATAGGGTGAGTTGACAGTCAGGGCTGTAATGCACGATCATGCACTTTGTTGCTCGATGAAGATTTAATCAGGAGTTATTTGTGCTCGATTATGCTGCTTTCCCCAAACAACGACAAGCGCTTATTTGCCAGATCCTGCAGGAGAACGGCAGAGTGGTTTGCGCCGAGCTTGCCGACCGCCTTAACGTCTCCGAGCATACTATTCGCCGTGATTTACATGAGCTTAGCCGGGAAGGGTACTGTAAAAAGGTTTACGGCGGCGCGGTGATGACCCTGCCGGAGGCGGGTGATTATAGCGAGCGCAAAGAGAAAAATACGGCGACAAAAAGCAGAATCGCGCAGAAGTGCGCAAAGCTGGTGAAACCCGGCGGCTGCATTTTTATCGATACCGGCACCACCAACCTGGCGATGGCGGAAGCGCTGCCGGCGGAGCTGGCGCTAACGGTGGTCACCAATTCTCCCGAGATCGCTGCCGTCCTGCTCAAGAAACCGCTGTACGATGTGGTGATGCTTGGCGGTCAGATCCAGCGGGCCAGCGGCGGCTGCGTGGGCGCCTCTGCCGTGGCGCAGATTCAGGGCATGCTGTTCGATCAGGGCTTTATCGGCGGCTGCGCTATGGCGCCCGAGTCCGGCCTGACGGGCTTCGACTACGCCGATTGCGAATTTAAAAAAGCGGTGATAAAGCAGTGCAGCGAAATCATCGTCGGCCTCACCTCCGATAAGATCCCGGCGGTGGCGCGCTTTGTGGTGGTCGAAAGCAGCGCCATTGACGTGCTGGTGGTCGAGGAGAACATCAGTCGCGAATATCGCGACGCGTTCAGCGAACACGATATCCGTATTTATACCGTTTAGCGCGGAGGCTTACTTCGACAGCGACGTGGCAATCAGGCGCAGGCCGAGGGCGCCCAGCACCGTGGCGGTGACGATATCGATCTTACGCTTCATGCGCAGGTAGACGCCGCGCGGCCTGGCGGAAGAGAGCACCAGGGCCACCAGCGAATACCAGCTGACGTCGATCACAAAGCTCATCAGCGGCACGATATAGTAAAAGGCCAGCGGGATGCGTTCCGGCAGCAGGGCGGTAAAAATAGAGGCGAACACCAGCGCCGTTTTTGGGTTGCTGAGCTGGGTATACAGGCCATCGCGGAAGGTCTTCAGCAGCGAATGTTCCGCCGCCATGCCGCCTGCCGCAAAATCCATCGGCTGCGCCGCGCCGCGGTAGATTTTATACCCCAGCCATAGCAGATAGAGGCCGCCCGCGACCTTCAGGCCAATAAACATTTCCGGCACCGCCGTCAGAACTTTTTGTAACCCCAGCATGGCCATAATCGAAAAGATGGCGGCGCCCGCGCCGGTGCCCAGCGCGGTGACCAGACCGTGCGTTCTTGAGCGCGCAACGGCGTTGCGGGCAACGTAAATAAAGCTCGGACCGGGGCTAATCACGCCCATAATGAGGACGGCGGCAAGGGCCATCAGGCTGGATAAGAACATAAACGCTCCTGGTTGACGTTGAGCGCTAAAGTCGTATCTGGCTCCGGCTCATGATGGATTTCGCTCTCAAAAAATAAACAATCTTTACCCCGCTGTCACCCAACTTTACGGGGGGACGTTTAATCGCCCGTTCGAATAACGATTCCCATTTCGCGCGTCGGTGATAAACTGACTAAATGTGATCTTTGTCATATCGTCATTAAAACAGAGAAAAGAGACACTGCTATGCAACATATCATTGAGGGCTTCCTCAACTTCCAGAAAGAGATCTTCCCGCAACGTAAAGAGCTCTTCCGCAGCCTGGCCTCCAGCCAGAATCCTAAAGCGCTGTTTATCTCTTGTTCAGATAGCCGCCTGGTGCCGGAGCTGGTGACCCAGCAGGAGCCGGGGCAACTGTTTGTGATCCGTAACGCCGGGAATATCGTGCCCTCTTTCGGTCCTGAGCCGGGCGGGGTTTCCGCAACTATCGAGTACGCCGTCGTTGCCCTGGGCGTGACCGATATCGTCATTTGCGGCCACTCCAACTGCGGCGCGATGAAAGCCATCGCCACCTGCCAGTGCCTGGACCCGATGCCTGCCGTCTCCCACTGGCTGCGCTACTCCGACGCGGCGAAAGCGGTCGTGGAGAAGAAAACCTGGGCCAACGAGACCGATAAAGTCAACGCAATGGTGCAGGAAAACGTCATCGCCCAGTTGAACAATATCAAAACCCACCCGTCGGTTGCCGTCGGCCTGCGCGATAGCACGCTGCGTCTGCACGGCTGGTTCTACGATATTGAAAGCGGCGATATTCGCGCGCTGGATAAAAACAGCAAAACCTTCGTGTCGCTGTCGGAAAACCCTGACGTCTATTTCGAATAAACCTCCCGCAGGGCACGGAAGCCCTCGTTCCCGCCTTATCTGCCATACTCATTACTCCTGCGTAGTCTGTTTTTTTTAAGGGGAAGTCATGATCAAGCTGTGCGCGACCTGCGGCACTTCTTACGACGACGGCGACAACACCCTGAGCCGGTGCCGTATCTGTGAGGATGAACGTCAGTACGTCCCGGCCAGCGGCCAGGCATGGATTGAATTAGAGACTCTGGTTCGCACCCATGTGAATAAGTGGCAGCAGCATTGCGGCGAGCTGTTGAGCATCAAGACGGTACCGAAATTTGCCATCGACCAGCGCGCGTTTCTGCTGCTCACCCCGCAGGGGAATATTCTGTGGGACTGCATCGCCAATCTGGACGCGGCGACAAAAACGCTGATAGCCGCGCTGGGCGGGATAAAAGCGATCGCCATTTCTCATCCTCATTACTACACCACGATGCAGACGTGGGCGGAAGCCTTCGATGCGCGAATCTACCTTCATGCCAGCGATCGCGAATGGATTATGCGCGATAGCCCGGCAATCACGCTGTGGGAAGGGGATGCGCTGGAGATCCTCCCTGCGGTGCGGCTGCTGCGGTTGGGCGGGCATTTCGCCGGTGGGACCGTTCTGCACTGGGCAAAAGATGACGGCATCATGCTGGCGGGCGATATTATCCAGGTGACGCCGGGGGCGCACGCCGTTTCGTTTATGTGGAGCTATCCCAATTTGCTGCCGCTGGCGGCAGCCAGCGTTGAGAAGATCGTTGAGCGTCTGGGCGATACGCCCTTTGAGGCGCTGTACGGCGCCTT
Source organism: Klebsiella sp. M5al (assembly GCF_002090195.1). Lineage (NCBI taxonomy): Bacteria > Pseudomonadati > Pseudomonadota > Gammaproteobacteria > Enterobacterales > Enterobacteriaceae > Klebsiella > Klebsiella sp. M5al. Next base: position 3,443,411 of record NZ_CP020657.1, on the reverse strand, counting down.
CGAGGAGCAGAACGTCACGAAAAATGCCCGGCAGATCGTTTTAGATTCAGCGCAGAAGTATCTCGCCTGCCTGAATACGACGGCGCACCGCTGAGGGCGCGCCGCCTGCGGCTTATACCACGCCGTCACCGCCGTCGGAGCACCACACCTGGCCGGAGGTGAAGGAGCAGGCGTCGGAAGCCAGGGTTACGTACAGCGGCGCAATCTCTACCGGTTGGCCGGGGCGGCCCAGCGGCGTATCGGCGCCGAACTGACGAACTTTCTCATCCGGCTGGCCGCCGCTTGACTGCAGCACTGTCCAGTAGGGGCCGGGGGCGACGGCGTTGACCCGAATGCCCTTCGGCCCCAGCTGTTTGGCCAGCGACTTGGTGAACGCCACCAGGCACGCTTTGGTTTGCGCATAGTCCAGCAGGATGGGGCTTGGCTTAAAGGCCTGGACTGATGAAGTATTAATGATCGCGCTGTGTTCTTTAAGGTGACGCAGGGCGGCTTTAGTGATCCAGAAGGCCGCATAAACGTTGGTTTTGAAGGTGGCGTCAAAGTCGGCGGTGGTTAATTCTTCCAGCGATTCGCAATATTGCTGGCGTCCGGCGTTATTGACCAGAATATCCAGCCCGCCGAGTTCGCTGGCGGCCTGTTCGACCAGGGTTTCGCAGAAGGACTCGTCGCGCACATCTCCCGGAATCGCGACGGCCTGACGTCCTTCGGCCTCAATGAGGGCAATCACGGTTTGCGCATCGGATTCCTCTTCCGGCAGATAGTTGATCGCCACATCGGCGCCCTCTCGGGCGAAGGCGATCGCGACCGCACGGCCAATCCCTGAATCGCCGCCGGTAATCAGGGCGCGTTTACCAGCGAGCCGACCGGAACCGACATAGCTCAGTTCGCCGTGGTCCGGCTGCGGCTTCATCTCTTCGGCAAGACCCGGCGGCGATTGCGGCTGGTCAACAAACGGGGGACGGGGATACTTCGCGGTATTATTAGCGTAATCGCTCATACTGACCTCCTCGTGTTAAAAGAGTAAGCGTAGTTGCCTGGTCAGCCTGCCGTGGAATATCGGGGAATATTTGAACGGCTTCGCTTTTATAATTGTTGCGCTTTTATTCATCTCCGAACGGTAATTTACTGATTGCCAGGAAACTTTTTAAAATGTGAAGCGACGGCAGCGTTGGCCATTTTAGGATTATTCTATGATAAGCCTGACGGTATATTTAGCGCAGATATATTGCTCCGCCTCGCTTATATTTACGCGCTTTGAGAAGGCGTCAAAAATATTTCTCGGATGATTCATAACATGTCCGGCTTGTGAAAATGAACAGCAGCAACCAGACTTATTAAGACAAAAGAACAATACGCTGGAGGTAGTGCTGATGAAAAAATTACTGGCTGTTATTTTCTGTTCGCTGATGGCGCAAGGCGTGTATGCCGCAGATGAAGGCGGATTTAAAAAAGATGCCGCACCGCCGCCGCCGCATAAAATTGATGACGGCTATCGCGGGACTGAAGATGGCCGGATCATGACCGTGCGCCAGGCGCTGGATATGCACGACGGGGCAACCATCTCATTACGCGGCAATCTTATCGAGCAGCACGGCGACGATCGCTACAGCTTTCGCGATAAAACCGACACCATTGCGCTGATTATTCCCGCCGCGGTTTTTGATGGCCGCGAAGTGAAACCCGATCAGATGATCAGCATCAACGGCAGCCTCGATAAAAAAATGACGCCGCCGGTGGTGCGGGTGGACCGGATCCAGAAATAATCGCGTAGCCAGGAGAAATGCATGTCCGTAAAAAATCCAGCCGACCCGGATAAGCGGGGCCGTCATCCGTCGAAAGAGGATCCGCGCGAACAGGGTGAAGTGCCAAGAAAAAGAGATGACAGCGAAGATCATAAAAAAGATCCCTGGCACCCGCAGCCCGGAAAGCGCTAGAACGGCCGCCCGCGAGGGCGGCCCGGGTTAAAGATCGATTGGCGACAAGCGGCGGCGGGAGCGGCTCGCCGGCGCGGATATGGCCTTCGCTATCGCCGCGCCGATTTCCGCGCAGGCGGTGATCCCCTGCACAAAAGGCTGGTCGTGCATCAGCCAGGGGATGGCGGCAAAGGCGATGCGTCCGCGCACCTCGGAGGGCTCCAGTAACGTATAATCGTCTCCGACTTCCGGAATATCTTCGCCGGTCGCCAGCAGTTGCTCCCTTAAGTGCGGAAAGGGCAGGTCTTTATTTTTCAGCGCTTTTTGCCCTCTGGCATCAATAAACACATCAAACGTATAGCGATTTTGTTCGCTGGTAATCACCGTTTTTTCCTCCTCAACCGCCATCTCATAGCCATGCCCTAAGGCGAGAATACTGATGACGCCCGCTTCGCGCAGCGCCAGCAGCCGGCGAATAGACTCCGAAGGAATGGCGGCATAGCAGTCGATAAAGACCCGCGCAAGGCCATTTTTGAAACGCTCCCGGTCATGGTCATTAAGATGAGGGACCATCGCCTGCACGGCTTCATGCAGCCGCAGGATCGCGTAGCGCCAGGGAACCGTGTATCGCGCGCGTTTGTTGCGTTCGACTTCCTCAAGGTTTGCCTGCGCCCAGTTGAACGGGTTGTGCTGCTGGCGCTTTGCGAACCACGCCTCGCTAAAGCTGTCGGCATTCAGGCTGTGAAGGGCGATATTTTCGCTCCATAGGGGGTCGGCAAGCGCGATTTCCTGCGCTACCAGCTCAAAGACGCGATCGAGCAGACCGTCGCTGCCCGCGGCGATGGCGTGTTCCATCGCGCTTTCGCTGACGATGTTCAGCGGCTCCCAGGGAATGGGGCAGTAAAAATCCGCTTCCGGCAGAATGCCGGAGCGCGACATCAGCACGATGCTTAGCGCCTCGCTTGCCTCGTCCAGCCTGAAGGCGAGGGCGTCATCGTCGGACCCGATAAACCAGCCGTGCTGGACGGCGACGGCCATCGCGGCGTCAATCCCGCTGAGCGAGGTGCCCATAATCCCCACCCGGCAGGGGGGAATGCTGGCTTCCATAAGGCCAGACCACGGGCTGGGAAACCAGGTGCGGGTCGACTCTTCTTCATCGGGCCAGACGTGGCCGGTGGCAATCACCGCGAGGTCGAAGGCTTCGGCGACCGGCCCATCCTCGACCCACAGTCTGACCCCTTCTGTGGTCGCCTGCAGGTCGCTGACCCGGCAGGACTCATTGACCTGGATGTGAAAGCCCTGTTCCCTGGCCTCGACGACCAGGCCAAGGAACTGGCCGCGAAAGTATTCGCCCAGCAGGATGCGCGGCAAAAACTGGCGATCGTGCAACGCCTCATAATCGACGCCATAGCGCGCAAGGTGCGTCCGGCTCTGGGCCTTCAGCCAGTCGAGATAGGTGCTCTGCAGAGGCGGGATTTCAATACTGGCGATATTGGCCAGCATCATGCGCGAGTTTTCTTCATCGCTATAGGGCATGCCCACGCCCGCTTCCTCAGCCTGTTCGTAAATGGACACGTCCAGCGGTTCACCGCGTTTAAGGAGTGAAAACAGGGTATAAATCCCGGTTGGACCGGCGCCGATAATGGCAATTTTCTTCATATCACTGACCCGCCGTTGTTGTTATCACATTTGTTGTCGGTGGCCTTCCGCCAGTTGAAAAGCTCCACGATAGATCATTTCCGGGTAACGGAAATCTGGCAGGATAATTGTGGTTCAAAATAAGGAAGAGGGCCAATCGCTGGCGCGCCTCTTCCTTGTCATTAGCCGACGAGGCGCGGTTTTCAGAACCAGGTTTCGAGCTGGGCGCCGAAGAATAGCGTACCCGCGCTATGGTATCCGGCGCTGCCGAAGGTGTCCGTTGCGCAGTAGTTATCCAGCGCGTGGTCCCAGCGCATCCAGGTGGCAAAAAAGCGGATTTTCGGGCGCTCAAAGAAATCCGTCATGCTCTGCAGCAATCTTATCGACTTAATGGGCTGGATAATGTTGATAACACATAGCGAATGGGGATTTTTCCCGCCAGGATTCAGAGGGTTGCTCGTCCCAGTGAAACCGGATGGCACCACCGGGTTTTGTATTCACCTGATATATACCCCCTCCGGTTGCAACCATGGAGGCCAAGTGACGAACCATGAATAACAAGCGGGCTGTACCATTTGCTATTAATCCGGGTTTACCGTGACGAACTTGACATATTAAGCGGGCTTGCTATTCCTTAAACTGGCGCCCCGATAATAAGCGCAACGGCGAGGTGAAGAATGGCGAGTGAAAAAGAGAGGTTGCCCGGGATAAAAGAGAGTGAATTTTTTCTTAATTTTGAATGTGCTGCCCGCAAATATGGCCTCGGGATATTATTAGGGATAATTCTGGCGGCACTGTTGGGGATTTTTTCAGGTGGCTATTTCAGTACGGCTGAAAAAACAAACGCGCCGGGTAATTTAACGGTGACCTATGAGCGCTTTGGCCGTTTACAAACCGAGTTCAGGCTAAAAATTACCGCCCGGCCCCGCGTCGCCGATAAATATATTTTCAGCCTCGGCGGTGATTTTACCTCTTCCTTTGAACCAGGCAGCATCTGGCCCCGGCCGGATCGGATGTACAGCCAGAACGATCGGCTGTTTTTGGTATATAACGATTTGAAAAGCATGAATAATTTTTCTATATGGCTTTACGTTACGCCGACCAGTCCGGGAAAATCGAACCACTCTTTACAGCTAAACGGCGAACCCGAAATCCGCTTCTGGCAATTTATTTACCCTTAGGAGGACGCGATGGAGATGGTCTTGCGAGCGTTAGCGATTTATTTAATTTTGCTGGTGGTATTTAAAATCGCCGGCCGCCGGGCGCTATTACAAATGACCAGCTTTGACCTGATTCTGTTGCTTATTATCAGCGAGGCCACCCAGCAGGCGCTGCTGGGAAACGATTTTTCGGTGACCGGTGCGATGCTGACGATAATGACGCTGGTCGTGGTGGATATGCTTTTCGGATTAATGAAAAAATATACGGCGGGCGCGGAATCAGCGCTCGATGGTTGCCCGGTTATATTGGTCGAAAATGGCGTTCCGTTAATCGATAAGCTGAAAAAAGTGGACGTCTCCTGCGATGATATTTTGGTCGCCGCCCGGCAGAATCAGGGGATTACGGAATTAAGTAAAATCAAATATGCCATACTGGAACGGAATGGCCACATTTCTATTATTCCTGCTGAGAGTTAAAAAGGTCTTTTTATGTCAAATAACCCTTATAACCAGGCGAAAACCACCGGCGAGCTGACCAAACAGGTCGCCAGCGCGCTGATTGACCGTCGTTTACGCTTAACCACCGCGGAGTCTTGCACCGGCGGTAGCCTGGCGGCAGCGCTGTGCGCGGAAGCGGATACGGCCGCATTTTACGATATTGGCTTAATCACCTTTAGCGATCGGGCGAAGCAAAAACTTCTCGGCGTCAACGCATCGACGCTGGAAAAATATAGCGCCGTCAGCCGTCAGACCGTTGAAGAGATGTCGACGGGAGCGCTGGCGCGTTCCGGGGCGGATATCAGCATTGCTATTAGCGGATACGCGGGACCTGACGGCGGCGATGACGGGACGCCTGCGGGCACCGTGTGGTTCGCATGGAACTTTCGCGGCGAAATCGACGCGCATAAGACGCTGTTTTCCGGCGAGTGCCAGGACGTGGTGGAAAAAGCCGTGCGCTATTCGCTGGCGATGCTGATGGAAAAGCTGCCCGGCTGGCAGAGCGCATAACACACCCTTATTGCGGAGGTTTGTATGGCAGTCATGGCGATCACTGGCGGTACTGCGGGAGTCGGCAAAGCAACGGCCCTGCGCTTTGCGCAGGCAGGCTATGACGTCGGCATTATTGCCCGCGATGATCACAGCCTGGAAGCGACGAAACGGGAGCTCCTTCGCTATGGCGTTCGGGTTCATACCGTCGAGGCCGATGTGGCTCATGCCGATGCGCTGCTGGCGGCCGCCGGCGAAATTGAAAATCGGCTCGGGGCGATCGACGTGTGGGTCAATAACGCGATGTGCGCGGTGCTGGCACCTTTCCGGGCGATGACGCACGACGAATTTTTGCGGGTCACGGAGGTCACCTATCTGGGCTACGTCAACGGGACTCGCGCCGCGCTGGAGCTTATGACGCCCCGCGATCGCGGGGTGATTATCCAGGTCGGCTCCGCGCTGGCCTATCGCTCAATTCCGCTACAATCCGCCTACTGCGGGGCGAAGGCTGCGATTCGCGGCTTTACCGATGCGGTTCGCACTGAACTAATGCATGAAAATAGCGGCGTGAGCATTGCTATGGTGCAGATGCCGGGGCTGAATACGCCGCAGTTTGAGTGGGCGCGCAATAAGTTCGCCTGGGCGATGCGCCCGGTGCCGCCGGTATTTCAGCCGGAAGTGGCCGCGCAGGCTATTTTCAACGTCGCGCGCAGGCCCGTACGTGAACTTTGGGTGGGGAGCAGCACGATCCAGTCCATTGTGGGGCAATTTCTTTTCCCCGGCTTGCTTGACCGGCTGATGGTCAAAAAAGCATGGGAAGGGCAAATGACACGCCATTTGAACGCTGATGACCGTCAGGACTACCTCGAACAACCGGTCAGGGGATTACATAAAACCCACGGGCGTTTCTCCTCCGAGGCGAAATATCGCGCCACCGCCATTACCTCCGGTGTGCCGGGAAAAACGCTGCTGGGCGGCGCGGCGGTGGCCGGATTGCTCCTGGCAAGATGGTTGACCTCGCGCAAACACCGCTAACGCAGCGCGCTGCTATTGGTCCAGAACCAGCGGTAACCATACGCGCTAATCTCCAGCTCAACGCGCTTACCGGGGATAAGCGCGTCAGCGTAGGTTTTGTCGGCCAGGCAGGGCGTCCAGACCGCCTCGTCGATCCCTTTCGCGGTAAAGCGCAGCGCTTTTTCACTAAAATTAAGAAAGGTGATGACGCTACGCTCATGGTTATCGTAGCAAATCGCCAGAATCGCCTGCCGATCGGTGCTAATGATACGAAAAGGGGCAACGGCGATTTCCGGGAACTCGGAACGCGTATTGGCGATATCCATTATGCGATGCAGGAGGGAATGGCGGTGCAGCAGTGAATCAGCCACGTTGACTTTCTGATAGCGAAACGGCCCCCGGTCAATCATGGGGGCAACAAAGGTATCGGGGTCGGCTGCGGAGAAGCCGCCGCCGGCTGAACCGGCCCACTGCATCGGCGTACGTACCGCGTACCGCTCTTCGAGCGCCAGATCGTCACCCATGCCGATTTCATCGCCATAACGCATAATCGGTACGCCGGGCAGCGAAAACAGCACGGCGTGACAGAACGCCAGCCGCTGCCGATTGCCGTTTAGCATTGGCGCGAGCCGACGGCGAATGCCGCGCTGATAAACGTTCATCTTTTCATCCGGCGCGAAGGCCTCCAGCACGGTCTGCTTGTTCTTGTTGCCGATACCCTCCAGATCCAGCTCATCATGATTACGCAACCAGTTAGCGAAGCAGCAGGCGTCGGGAGGGACGATGGTTTTCTTTATTGCGTTAATCAGCGGGCGCGCGTTCTGGCTGGCGAGACTGACGTAAAAGTATTTGTTCAACCAGAAGTTAAGCACCATGTTAAGCCGGTTATTATCACCGAAATAGTCGCGGTACTGCTCGACGTCAACGTCAACTTCGCCCAGCAGAATGGCCTGCGGGTTATGCCGCTCGACAAGTCGGCGCAGATGTTCCAGGATCCACAGCCCCCGTTTCTCCTCGCCGCGTCCGGCCTGCTTTGTGAGATGCGCAGCGGCATCCAGACGAAAGCCGGAAACCCCCAGCTTCAGCCAAAAGATAATGATATTTTCGACCTCTTTAATAACGGCAGGCGAGGCCAGGTTGAGATCGGGTTCGTGACGATAAAACATATGGCGAAAATATTGCCCGGCTTCTTCATCCCACGTCCAGATGCTCTCCTCGACGCCGGGAAACATCGGCGGCGTATCGTCATCATCGCTATCCGCCCATAGATAATAGTCGCGAAACGGCGAGCTGCGGCTGCGGCGCGCCCGTTGAAACCACGGATGAGCGTCGGAGGTGTGCTGAATCAGCAGTTCAATAATGACCTGCATCCCTAATTCGCGGGCCTGCTCGATAAAGGCGATGATATCCGCCAGTTGACCAAATCGCGGATCGACCTGCAGGTGGTCGCTGACATCGTAACCTTCGTCCAGAAATGGCGTCAGGTAGAAGGGGGTTATCCAGATTACCGTCGCGCCCATTCGGCGAATATAGCGCAGCTTGGCCGTAATCCCGGCGATGTCGCCGCAGCCATCGCTGTTGAAATCATAAAAGAGGGCGGAATCAATCTGGTAGATAATGGCCCGTGTATGCCAGTCAGCCATAGCGTACCTCAGTGATAGCCTTCATTTCCGGAAACTTTGCCGCGGAATACGTAGTAGCTCCATGCGGTGTATACCAAAATCACCGGAATGATGAGCAGGGTGCCTACCAGCATAAAGAGCTGGCTGGCTGGCGGCGCGGAAGCCTCCCACAGCGTGATATGCGGTGGAATGATATTGGGCCACAAACTGATGCCCAGACCGCTGAAGCCGAGAAAAATGAGCCCAAGCGTCAGGAGGAAAGGACGGGCATGGCTGTTGGGGTTAGCGCTCAGGCGCCAGATCCACAGGCTAAAGACGAGAACCAGAATGGGGACCGGCACAAACCAGTAAAAATTGGGCAGGGTAAACCAGCGTTCAGCAACGGAATGCCAGCCCAGCGGCGTCCAGACGCTGACCACGGCGATGACCGCCAGCAGCGCCAGCAGCGTACGGCGGGTCAGCTCGCGCATACGCTGCTGCAGCGCGCCTTCGCTTTTCATAATCAGCCAGGTCGTGCCAAGCAGCGTATAAGCCACCACCAGCCCTAAGCCGCAGAACAGGCTGAAGGGCGTCAACCAGTCCAGCGCGGAGCCGATGAACCTGCGGTCGGCAACGTCAAAGCCGCTGATGACCGCGCCCACGACGATCCCCTGGCTAAAGGTGGCCAACAACGATCCGCCGACAAACGAGTAATCCCAGAACTTTTGGTGGGAGGGGGTGGCCTTAAAACGAAACTCAAAGGCCACGCCGCGAAAGATCAGACCAATTAGCATGGCAGTAAGGGGAATCGTCAGCGCGTCGGCGATCACGGCGTAGGCCAGCGGAAAGGCGCCGAATAGCCCCGCGCCGCCCAGCACCAGCCAGGTCTCATTGCCGTCCCACACCGGGGCGACGCTGTTCATCATCACGTCACGCTCATTGGCGTTGGGGACAAAGCTGAAGACCATACCGATGCCCAGATCGAAGCCGTCCATCACGATATACATCAGGGTGGCAAACACAATGATGACAAACCAGATCACGGGAATATCGATGCCCATTAGCTTTTCTCCTCTTCAGGCACGGCTTCTGCGGCGGAAAGGGGGCGCGCCGGCGTGCCGGAGGTTGACGACGTTAATTCGCTGACGGGCTGCGGCCCTTTTTTAATCAGCCGGATAATATAGTAATAACCGACGCCGAAGACCGAACAGTACACCGCGATAAAGACCAGCAGGCTGACGATCATTTGCGCTGTGCTATGCAGGGAGACCGCGTCCCGGGTGCGTAAAAAACCATAGATAACCCAGGGCTGGCGGCCCGCTTCGGTCGTGATCCAGCCGGCCAACAGCGCCAGCAGCCCCGCTGGACCCATCGCCAGCGCGGACCACTGAAAGGGGCGGGAGTGATAAAGACGCTGCCGATAGCGCAGCCAGAGGCTCCATATGCCAAGGGCTATCATCAACATGCCCATACCCACCATGATGCGAAACGACCAGAAGACGATAAGGGAGTTTGGCCGATCCTCTTTCGGGAAATCTTTCAGGGCAGGGACCTGTTTATTCAGGCTATGGGTGAGGATCAGGCTGCCAAGCGCCGGGATTTCCAGACCGTATTTGGTGCGCTCTTCCGCCATGTCCGGCACGCCAAACAGCAGCAGCGGGGTGGCTTCGCCGGGTTTATTTTCCCAGTGGCCTTCAATGGCGGCGATTTTTGCCGGCTGATGCTGAAGCGTATTAAGGCCGTGCATATCGCCAACCAACGCCTGGATCGGCGCGACCAGCAGAGCCATCCACATCGCCATTGAGAACATTTTGCGTATCGCCGGCGTATCATTGCCGCGAAGAAGATGCCAGGCGGCGGAGGCGCCGACAAACATCGCGCTGCTGAGAAAAGCGGCGATCGCCATGTGCGACAGGCGATACGGGAAAGAGGGGTTGAAGATAATCGCCAGCCAGTCCTGGGGAATAATGTGACCGTTTTCAATGGTAAAACCCTGCGGCGTCTGCATCCAGCTATTGGACGCGAGGATCCAGAAAGTTGACATCAGCGTGCCCAGCGCCACCATGCAGGTGGTGAAAAAATGCAGTCCTGGGGGGACTTTGTTCCAGCCAAAAAGCATGACGCCCAGGAAGCCCGCTTCGAGGAAAAACGCGGTGAGGACTTCGTAAAGCAGCAGGGGACCGGTAATACTCCCGGCAAACTGAGAGAAACCGCTCCAGTTGGTGCCGAACTGATAGGCCATCACCAGGCCTGAAACCACGCCCATGCCGAAATTAACGGCAAAAATTTTCAGCCAGAAATTATACAGCGAGCGCCAGACGTCGTCTTTTGTCCGCAGCCACATCCCCTCCAGCACCACCAGATAGCTGGCAAGCCCAATGGTAATTGCCGGGAAAAGAATATGAAAAGAGACGGTAAATGCGAACTGCAGCCGTGCCAGATTAAACGCGTCGAGTTCAAACATGATCCGGACCCCATCACATAACAACCCCCCGAACCGAGCAGGGGGGAGTGATTAACAACAGGTGCTGATGATTAAGGCTTTTTCTTACCTTCGCCGAGCTCAGCGCCGGTAAGAGGATCGCCCTCGGGGTCGGATTCGGTCCGTTCCGCCATGGCTTTAACCAGAGCCTTCTGCTCGGCTGTTAACCTGACGCTGACGCTCCCGTCTCCGCCGTCTACTGCAGGCTGCGGATCCGCGACATAGTCGAAGTGCCGATCGCTATTCCAGCTACCGCGTATGTCATCGCCCTCCGACATATTGTAGTAGGTGCTGGCGTATTCGGGGAGTGGCGGTAATTTACCGGGCGGATAGTTGTTTCTGATGGACTGAAGCGCTTTTTCAAAAGAGAGCTGGTGGGCGGCTTCCCGGGTCATCAAAAAGGCCAGCGCATCCTTTACTCCGGGGTCATCAGTGACGTTGATCAGGCGCTCATAGATGATTTTGGCTCGCGCCTCCGCCGCCACGTTGGAGCGTAAATCCGCGGTGGGCTCACCAATGGTGTCAATGTAGGCGGCGGTCCAGGGTACTCCGGCGGAGTTGGTCAGCGGCGTACCTCCACCATATAACAAAGAGGTAATATGGCTGTCGTTACCGTTGGCGGTGAGCGAACGGTACAGGTCGGCTTCGTTTTCGGTTCCCTCTGCAAGGGCACCTTTCGCCCCTTTATTGAGCATGCCAACCAGCGAGCCGATAATTTCAAGGTGGCTCAACTCCTCGGTAGCAATGTCCATCAGCATATCTTTACGACCCGGATCGTCATCGCTCAGACCCTGAGTAAAATAGCGGCATGCGGCGGCCAGCTCACCCTGAGGGCCGCCGAATTGTTCCAGAAGGAGGTTCGCCAGTCCCGGATTTGGCTCCGCGACCCTTACGGTATACTGAAGTTGCTTAACGTGTCGGAACATAGGCTCTTATCCTTATTGCTTATTTTTTAGCTTCGACGCCTTCGGCTTCAGATCGCAGAAGGAACTCCTCCGTCGTTTGCGGAATATGCTTCAGCAGCCAGTCGGCCATTGCCCGCTCCTCTGCCAGAATTGATTCGATGGCCGGGATCGATGCGACGTCGCCAGCTTTATTCGCAGCGGCAAGCAGGGAGGTATAACAAGCGATTTCAAACTGCTCAAAGACATAACCGCTAATTGACCCTTTAACAATTTCATCGGAAGGGAACATGCCGCCAATGGATTGTCCGAAGGCGGCCATTTTGCTCATTGAATCCTTCAGTACCGAACGCGATATATTATTACGGTCGAGAATTTCCTCCAGCACGGTAATTTGGCGTTTGGTTTCAGTTACGTGCTGTTCAATTCTGCTGCGCAGGTCCGGGTAGTTATCGATGCGGCCCGCCATGGATTCCAGCATGGATTCTGCTTGCTTTTCCATTGCATGCGCATCGCGTAGCCAGTCGTGATAATGTTCAAGGTGATTCATAATCAACTCCTTAATATCGGATTATTATCTGGCTATTTATTTTGTGCGTCTTTATTAATATTACCGACCGCCAGGTCAGTTAATTTAAGATCGGTTGATTTTTCTTCTTCTAACGTTTCCGCTAAAAGCTTAACCGCTTTTTTATAACCCAGCTGTTGTGCTAAGGTGGCGAGAGTGCCGTAGCTGGCAATTTCATAATGTTCAACCTTTTGCGCAGCGGCAATTAACGCAGCATCCCGCACTTCATTTTTCTCTGTGCTCTCAATCACTTCGTTAGCTTCTTCAATAAGTCCCTCCATCGCCACGCATTTCATACGCTTAATTTTGATGGCAGGTTCTTGCTCGACAATTTGATCGATACGCTCAATCTGCCCCTGGGTCTCTTCAAGGTGGGCCTTGAACGCGGCGCTGAGCTGTTCGCTTGACGCTGCTCTGGCCAATTTAGCCAGTCCGCGGGTTAATTGTTTTTCAGCGCTGTAAGTATCCGATAAAAGATGAATAAATACGTCTTCTATGCTCTTCATATTCATATGGAAATACCTTTTACACAGGAGAATAACTGCGAGTCCGCAGACCCGCAGGATACTCTTTTATTTACAAGAGAACGAGGCGATTAATAATCAGGAATTATCAGATTTACGTCCGCCACCATGACTATTTTGTCCGCCTTTTTTACCGGCTTCAGATGCACGTTGCGGATCGTTTTTAAAGTTCCCACCGCTGTGCTGACCGCCTTTACGTCCAGCTTCAGATGCTTTATCACGGTCTTCAGCGAAATTACCGGAACCACCACGATGTTCTGCCATATTTTCATACCTCTGTTGAGTTTATGTCAGGAAGATACGATTTAGATACGTATCCGTTGTCGTTCAGGAATTAAATTTAGCTGTTATTTCCGAACAGTCAAACCGGTTACCGGTGATATTTTTTTGAAATATTCTGAATTATGCAGCGGTTACCGTTTCGCTTGTTTTTAATGAATATCAGCATAACGGGTTATGATCTAACGAAAGATTTTTATCCGCGAGGGAATATATCCGTGGCCGCTGCGTTAATAAATGCAGGGCAGGCCCGGCGCAGGGCTTTACGTCACTTTACATAACTGCGAAGAATAACTTAGCGGATACTGAACGTTATTAGCAGACGAGTTGAGAAAAATCAGAAAATAATGAATTTACAGAGAAAGGGTGATTTTCGGATATTTCAATGCGGGAGATAAAACAGGCACCAGATCACGAGGCTGTGAAATGGTGCGTCCGAGTGGACTCGAACCACCGACCCCCACCATGTCAAGGTGGTGCTCTAACCAACTGAGCTACGGACGCATTATGGTGCGTTTAATTGGACTCGAACCAACGACCCCCACCATGTCAAGGTGGTGCTCTAACCAACTGAGCTATAAACGCATTATGGTGCGTTCAATTGGACTCGAACCAACGACCCCCACCATGTCAAGGTGGTGCTCTAACCAACTGAGCTATGAACGCAATGTTGCAGCGGCAACGGGGACGCATATTAGCCGGAGGGAGGGGTTGTGGCAAGAGGCAAACGTCACTTTTCTTCCAGTTTTCTCGCGATCGCAGAAGTTTTACCCATATTGCTGATATTTTACTGATGCAAAAGAATATTTCTTCATCAATAAGCGATAACGGCGCTGAATCAGCGCCGTTGGTTTCGCCGCGGGCTAGCGCGCCGCGCGCTGTAAAATGATGCTGGAAGGCTGACGCTGCAGGAAACGCATACGCAGCATCATCATCACGGCGGCGGAGGTGAGACCAATAATAAACCCGCACCAGAAACCGGCGGGGCCCATGCGCGGCACGACCAGATCGGTCAGGGCCAGCAGGTAGCCGCTCGGCAGACCCAATACCCAGTAGGCGGTAAAGGTAATAAAGAAGATGGAACGCGTGTCTTTATAGCCGCGCAGGATCCCGCTGCCGATCACCTGAACGGAGTCGGAAATCTGGTAGATGGCCGCGAGCAGCATTAGCTGGGACGCCAGGGCCACGACCTCGGGATTGTCGTTATACAGCAGGGCGATTTGCTTACGCATCAGAATGGTGAACACCGCTGTGAAAACGGCCATGCACACCCCAACGCCGACGCCGGTTCTGGCCGAGGTCTGCGCCTCCAGCGTTGAACCCTGCCCGAGACGGAAGCCGACGCGAATGGTCACCGCGGCCGCCAGCGAGAGCGGCAGCACGAACATCAGCGAGCTGAAGTTAAGGGCAATCTGATGCCCGGCCACGTCAACGATCCCCAACGGCGAGACCAGCAGCGCGACGACGGCAAACAGCGTGACTTCGAAAAACAGCGCCAGCGCAATCGGCAGGCCCAGCTGTACCAAACGCTGGATGACGGCGAAATCCGGTTTGCTGAAGCGCTCCTGGAGATGAATATCGCGCATTGAACGCGCGCGGCGCACCCAGAACAGCATGCTGAAAAACATCACCCAGTAAACCGATGCCGTCGCCACACCGCAGCCAATCCCGCCGAGTTCCGGCATACCGAAGTGACCGTAGATAAAAATGTAGTTCACCGGAATGTTGACCAGCAGGCCGATAAATCCCATGACCATTCCCGGCTTGGTTTTCGCCAGCCCTTCACACTGGTTACGGGCAACCTGAAAGAACAGATAGCCGGGCGCCCCCCACAGCAGCGCGCGCAGGTAGCCGACCGCTTTGTCAGCCATCGCCGGGTCGATGTTATGCATTGAGCTGATAATGTAACCGGCGTTCCACAGCACGACCATTACCAGGATGGAGACGAAGCCGGCCAGCCAGAATCCCTGGCGCACCTGATGGGCGATACGCTCGCGGCGACCAGAACCATTCAGCTGGGCAATAACGGGCGTCAGGGCCAGCAGCAGGCCGTGGCCAAAGAGGATCGCCGGTAGCCAGATGGAGGTGCCGATGGCAACGGCCGCCATGTCGGTGGCGCTATAGCCGCCCGCCATCACGGTATCGACAAAGCCCATGGCGGTTTGGGCGACCTGGGCAAGAATAACGGGTATAGCCAGTGCTAATAACTGACGCGCTTCAATAAAATACTTCTGCACGTGAACACCTATATATTGTTGTTATTGGGGGACTAAAAAAGCCGCCATCGAGGGCAGCAAGAAGAAAAAGCAGAGGGATTTGCCAGACTATTGTAGCGAGGATTAGCCATTTAGCCAGTGAAAAAATTCCTCTGCACGTTGTGCGCTGGCAACCTGTTTTGCCAGCTGTTATTGTTCGTCATAGCCTAAAACGGTACTGATACCGTCACGAATTTATACAGGAGCAAAATATGTTTACCGGTATTGTGCAGGGGACCGCCAAAGTGGTGGCTATTGATGAAAAACCCAACTTTCGCACCCACGTTGTGGAGCTGCCTGAGCATATGCTCGCGGGGCTCGAAACGGGCGCTTCGGTAGCGCACAACGGCTGCTGCTTGACGGTCACGGATATCAATGGCCCGCGAGTGAGTTTTGATCTGATGAAAGAGACCTTGCGGATAACCAATCTGGGCGCGATCCGCGAGGGCGACAGCGTCAACGTTGAGCGCGCGGCCAAATTCAGCGATGAAATTGGCGGCCACCTGATGTCAGGTCATATTATGACCACCGCGGAGGTGGTGAAAATTCTGACCTCGGAAAATAATCGCCAGATTTGGTTTAAGGTTCAGGACCCGACGTTGATGAAATATATCCTCTATAAAGGATATATCGGCGTAGATGGGATTAGCCTCACCGTCGGTGAAGTGACGCCAACTCGGTTCTGCGTGCATTTAATTCCGGAAACGCTGCAGCGCACCACGCTTGGGGTGAAAAAGCTGGGCGATCGGGTGAATATTGAAATCGATCCGCAGACGCAGGCGGTCATCGATACCGTTGAGCGCGTGCTGGCGGCGAAAGAAGCAGAAGCGGCGCTGAAAACGACGGCCGAATAATAAAATCCCCCCGCCGAAGCGGGGGATATTTTTAGCGGGCCACGCGCAGGCCGTGTTCGGCCCCGCGAGAAAAAACCACCTGCCACAGTTGGATATCGCGCGCGCGGAAAGCGCCGGCACAGGCATTCAGGTAATAGCTGAACATGCGTTTAAAGCGTTCTGAATAGTTGTCGGCAATATCCGGCCAGCTATTAAGAAAGCGTTCATACCAGGCCATAAGCGTCGTGTCGTAGTCGGCGCCGAAATTATGCCAGTCTTCCATAACAAAATGCGATTCGCTGGCTTCGGCAATATGGCGTACCGACGGCAGACAGCCGTTAGGGAAGATATATTTGTTGATCCAGGGATCAACGCTATGGTCGGTTTTTTTCGAGCCGATGGTATGGAGCAGGAAACGACCGTCGGGCTTCAGATTACGATCGACCACATCAAAATAGGTGGCGTAATTTTTAGGCCCGACGTGTTCGAACATGCCGACTGAAACAATACGATCAAAGCTTTCGTGCAGGTCGCGATAGTCCTGGAGGAGGATGGTGACGTCGAGGTCCGCGCAGCGCTCCTGCGCCATTTTCTGCTGCTCTGCAGAGATGGTAACGCCCACCACGCTGACCTGGTAGTTTTTGGCCATGTAGTAAGCCAGCCCGCCCCAGCCGCAGCCGATATCCAGCACCCGCATACCGGGCTCAAGCTCAAGTTTACGGCAGATCAGATCCAGTTTAGCCTGCTGCGCGTCATCGAGAGTTTCCGCGTCTTTCCAGTACGCGCAGGAATACTGCATATAAGGGTCGAGCATGCGGCTGAACAGATCGTTGCCTAAATCATAATGCTCTTTGCCGACAATCCAGGACCGTTTTTTACTTTGCAGATTGAATAAGCGTGCGCTGGCGATACGCAAGGTATCTTTGAAATGATGGGGAAGCTGATTTTCCAGTCCGGCGCGTAAAACTTTATGGAAAAAAATATCCAGCCGTTCACAATCCCACCAGCCGTCCATATAGCTTTCGCCGAGCCCCAGCGACCCCTCCTGCAAAACGCGCTTAAAAAAGAGCGGGTTTTTAATCCGTAGATCGGAGGGCGCAGGACCATTAATTTCGATGCCCGCACGGCCTAATAATTCAGCTGCAATTCGGTACCAATCATCATTTGGTACACTGACTACTTCTTCTATACACGATGAACTCATAGCTTCTCCATCACGCCCAAGTGATCAGAACCTTAAAACAGCGTAGACGCTTTTTTGGCTTTGTGAGAAATCTCACGGTTAATCCGTGAGGCTGCTATCCGACGTAGAACAGAGGAAGGGAGGTAACCCTTGCCGAAAGGCCTTCCATGGTGAAACGGGATGCATCCTGCTCCCGTTAAATCAATTAATCTTTCTATTTATGTGATGCCGGATCCAGTATAGGCCGCTAAAAACACGCTTTCAACAAAAATATCTTAGCAAGCTAATTACTGGATTCTATAACTATCAGTAGAATAGCTTACGCATGTGACGATTCTGTTGCCGGATGCGCGGCTTTATACTGCATGCGGTAGCCTATGCCGGCCAGCACGATGGAAACCAGCATCACGCTGGTGGTCGTTTGCAGCGGCGTGGCAATCAGCGTGGAGACCAGCAGGCTGGTCAGGAAGCAGAGGCCAAGCTGCAGAGTGTTTTGCAGCGCCGCGGCACGGCCGGTCGCCTGCGGGAATGGCTTCAGGGCCTGCGCGACGACGATAGGATAAATACCGCCGTTCACCACCGCCATGGCGCAGAACGGAATCATCAACCCAACAAGCGTCGCGTTCTCCTGCAGGCCAACCAGCCAGGTGGCGGCGACGCTGACGGCGAAAATCGCCAGCAGCCAGGGAAGAATTTGCTGCCCCTGCCATTTTTGTAGCGCCGCGCGGCAACCATAACCGCCCACCAGAAACGCGATAGTCTGCGGAACATAGCTCAGGCCAATAACGGTCGGACCGTAGCCCATGTCATGGAGGATAAACGGCGAGCCCGTGAGCCAGGCGAAAAAGCTGGCGGAACAGGCGGCGTAGATCAGCACGTTACCGCTATATTCCCGCGAGCGCAGCAGGGCGAGGAAGGTGAGCTTCTGCTGGACGCTGACGATCGGTTTATTCGCTGGCTTCAGGCGCAGGGCCGGCAGCATCAGCAGCAGGGTAATGGCGAACAGAACGGCAAAAATGGCCTGCCATTCGAAGTGGACCAGCAGCCAGCTGCCAAGCAGCGGCGCCAGCGCCGGCGACAAACCAACCAGCGGCATAATGGCGGCGAAAATACGGTTGGTTCTTTGCGCAGGGTAATAATCGGTTACCATTGCCTGCCAGGTCACCGCGGCGGCGCAAACCCCCAGAGCCTGGATAAAGCGCAGCGCCAGCATCAGGCCGGCATCGCGCACCCACAGCATCCCCAGGCAGCCGACAGCAAAGATAGCCAGACCGCTCAGCAGCACCGGCTTACGGCCATAGCGATCGGAAATGGGGCCCCAGAAGAGCTGCCCAAGCGCAAAGCCCGCCAGGAACAGGCTCAGGCTGGCGCTGACTGAGGCGGCGGAAGTATTCAGATCCTGTTGCATGGCGGCGAAAGCCGGAAGATACATATCGGTGGCCAGAAAGCCCAGTACGCTGAGGCCAGCCAGCCAGACTAAAAATCCTTTCCCAGGTTGTTGCATAACATTCTCTTTTTATTGTGCAGGTACGATGGCGCAGAGTGTAGGGAGTGCATTAAGGCTTGTGAAACGCTAATATTTGTCAGATGAGTTCAAAAATTTTGCAGGCAGAAAATGTGGTCTGAATACTCGCTTGAAGTTGTCGATGCTGTCGCCCGAAACGGCAGCTTTAGCGCCGCCGCCCAGGAACTGCACCGCGTACCCTCGGCCGTCAGCTATACCGTACGTCAGCTGGAGGAGTGGCTGGCGGTACCGCTGTTCGAACGCCGCCATCGGGATGTGGAATTAACGCCGGCCGGCGTCTGGTTTTTACAGGAAGGGCGATCTGTTATCAAAAAAATGCAGATCACCCGCCAGCAGTGCCAGCAGATCGCCAACGGCTGGCGCGGGCAGCTCTCCATCGCGGTTGATAACATCGTTAAACCCACGCGTATGCGGCAGATGATCGTTGATTTTTATCGCCATTTTGATGACGTCGAGCTGATCGTCTTTCAGGAGGTGTTCAACGGCGTCTGGGATGCGCTCGCCGACGGTCGCGTGGAATTAGCCATCGGCGCGACGCGCTCCATTCCGGTAGGGGGACGCTACGCCTTCCGCGATATGGGGATGCTGAGCTGGGACTGCGTCGTTGCGAGCCACCATCCGCTGGCAAAAATGGCGGGGCCTTTGAGCGATGACGTGTTGCGCAACTGGCCGTCGCTGGTCAGAGAGGATACGTCACGCTCGCTGCCGAAGCGGACCACGTGGCTGCTCGATAACCAGAAGAGGGTAGTCGTGCCGGACTGGGATGCTTCTGAAACCTGCCTCTCCGCCGGACTGTGCGTCGGTATGGTGCCCGGGCATTTAGCGCGTCCGTGGCTGGATAGCGGCGAATGGACGGCGCTGGAGCTGGAGAACCCCTTCCCGGATGCCGCATGCTGCCTGACGTGGCAGCAAAGCGACGCTTCGCCGGCGCTGCTCTGGTTACTGGATTATCTTGGCGATAGCGAAACGCTAAACCGGGAGTGGCTGCGGGCGCCGGAATAACCGACGCCGCAAGCAGGGCTAACGGCGATAATCGACAAACGGACCATCGGCCACGGAACGGCGCTCGACCAGGCGCGGATGGACTTCAATCGACTGCGAGACTTCACGCTTATTGACGATACGGTCCAGCAGCATATTAAAGGCCGCTTCGCCAAGAGAGTCCTTAGGCTGATGAATGGTGGTCAGTGCCGGGCTAAAGTAGCGGGCGTTGCGCACGTTATCATAACCGATCAGCGAAATATCCTGCGGCACGCGCAGGCCCATTTCATCCGCCGCGCAGATGGCGCCCATCGCCATAATATCCCCGCCGCAGAAGATGGCCGTTGGGCGAGGGTGCTGGGCGAGAATTTGCTGCATGGCGCGGTAGCCGGATTCCGGCTCGAAATCACCCTGTACAATCCAGTTTTCCGGGACGTTAATCTGCGCCTCTTCCATCGCTTTCATAAAACCCGCCAGCCGGCCTGCGCCGGTGTTACGCTCCAGCGGGCCGGGGATCACGCCGATGTCGCGATGGCCGCGTTCAACCAGGTATCGTCCGGCGATATAGCCGCCCTCGAAGGCGTTATCGACGACCGAATCGGTAAAGTCGGCTTTTGCCTCGCCCCAGTCCATCACCACCATCGGGATATGGCGATACTCTTCCAGCATGCTTAACACCGATTCCGGATACTCGGAACACATCACCAGCAGGCCGTCGACGCGTTTCTGCGCCATCATTGACAAATAGGCGCGCTGTTTCTCCGGGTCGTTCCACGCGTTGCCGAGGATCAGGGTGTAGCCCTTCTGGAAACAGCTTTTCTCAACGGCTTCGATAATCTCAGCGAAATAGGCCGCTTCGCTGCTGGTCGCCAGCAGACCAATCGACTTGGTGTGATTGACCTTCAGGCTGCGGGCAACGGCGCTGGGGGAGTAATGCAGCTCTTTTATTGCCGCCCATACCGCATTGCGCGTCTCTTCCGCAACAAAACGGGTTTTGTTAATCACATGTGACACTGTTGTAGTGGAAACGTTTGCGCGCTTCGCTACATCTTTAATAGTTGCCATTACTTCTCACTCCAGACCTTGACCTGATCGTCTGTTTATCGGTACGTAAACGTTTGCCTGTACACACCCTGACGCCAAAATTGAGCATGGCATCACGTCGGGAAAACGACACAGAACGACAGGAAGGGGTCAATGGCCGATACGCTTTCAAATTAGCGTGGGATTTTGTCCGATCTTGGGGCAAAGGGGAAGAGCAAAAATGTGCATCACTCTAAA
Organism: Klebsiella sp. M5al; assembly: GCF_002090195.1. NCBI lineage: Bacteria > Pseudomonadati > Pseudomonadota > Gammaproteobacteria > Enterobacterales > Enterobacteriaceae > Klebsiella > Klebsiella sp. M5al. The sequence continues at coordinate 3,422,285 of NZ_CP020657.1, read as the reverse complement.
TCTCGGAAGATTTTTACGCTATTCTGTGTAAAAATGAGCAAGCTCACTTTTCATGTGGGGATAATCAGGGGGAAAAATTGATGGATACAAATTTAAAGTTTTCGCTGACAACAACGATTATTGTTTTGGGTTTGATTGTTGCCGCAGGTTTGACCGCAGTACTGCACTAGTTCTGCGATAAGGGAGGGGCCGCTCTCCCTTTTACTCCACCTATTATTATCATTTTCGCAAAAATCTTTTGCCATTTCGTTCACTTTTGTTTTTCTGTGATTGATGTCATGCTTTTGACTTCTGATGAGATGCCGTCGCGGAAGGCGGCCTGATGGAGTCCCTGCATGAAAATCAACTTTCCCCTGCTCGCGCTGGCGATCGGTGCCTTTGGCATCGGCACGACCGAGTTCTCCCCGATGGGGCTATTACCGGTTATCGCTAAAGGCGTTGACGTTTCGATTCCGGCGGCGGGAATGCTGATTAGCGCCTATGCCATCGGCGTAATGGTTGGCGCGCCGCTGATGACGCTGCTGCTCTCCCACCGCGCGCGCAGAAACGCGCTGATCTTTCTGATGGCGATTTTTACCCTCGGCAACGTGCTCTCTTCCATTGCGCCGGATTACACCACGCTGCTGCTGTCGCGGATCATTACCAGCCTTAACCATGGCGCTTTCTTTGGCCTGGGCTCGGTGGTGGCGGCAAGCGTGGTGCCAAAACATAAGCAGGCCAGCGCGGTGGCGACGATGTTTATGGGGCTGACGATCGCCAACATCGGCGGCGTACCCGCAGCAACCTGGCTGGGTGAAACCATCGGCTGGCGAATGTCGTTCCTTGCAACGGCGGGGCTGGGCGTGGTGGCGATAATCGGCCTGTGGTTTTCCTTACCGAAGGGCAGCGCCGGCGAGCGCCCAAATGTGAAGCAGGAGCTTTCGGTGCTGATGCGCCCGCAGGTGCTGTCGGCGCTGCTGACTACCGTGCTGGGGGCAGGGGCGATGTTTACGCTCTATACCTATATTTCCCCGGTTCTGCATACCATTACCAACGCCTCTCCGCTGTTTGTCACCGCGATGCTGGTGCTGATCGGCGTGGGCTTTTCGCTGGGCAACTATCTTGGCGGTAAATTTGCTGACCGCTCCGTTTCCGGGACGCTGAAGGGCTTTCTGCTGCTGCTGATGGTTATCATGCTGGCGATCCCGCTGCTGGCGCAATCGCAGGTGGGCGCGGCAATCAGCATGGTGGTCTGGGGCGCGGCGACCTTTGCGGTGGTGCCGCCTTTGCAGATGCGGGTGATGCGCGTGGCCCACGAAGCGCCGGGGCTGTCGTCGTCGGTCAATATCGGGGCTTTCAACCTTGGAAACGCGCTGGGAGCGGCGGCGGGAGGCGCAGTCATTAGCGGCGGCCTCGGCTATGCGTTTGTCCCGGTGATGGGGGCGATTATCGCGGGCGTTGCGCTGCTGTTGGTGCTGTTCAGCGCGCGGGGGCAGCCGGAAGAGGCGTTCGCCAACCGTTAAGATCGCGTGCTGTGAGAGAATAACCGCAGAAGCCGAAAGGCATCTGCGGTTTGCTTTTATGCTGCCAGGTTAGCGGCAACAAACTTCCAGTTTACCAGCGCCCAGAAGTGTTCCAGATAGTTTGGACGGGCGTTACGGTAGTCGATGTAATAAGCGTGTTCCCAGACATCCACGGTCAGCAGCGGAGTCGCGTCGCTGGTCAGCGGCGTACCCGCGTTGCTGGTGGAGACAATGGCCAGGCTACCGTCGGCGTTTTTCACCAGCCAGGTCCAGCCTGCGCCGAAGTTTTTTGCCGCCGCGTCGGTGAATTTGGCTTTGAAATCAGCGAAGCTGCCGAAGGATTTAGCGATAGCGGCCGCCAGTTCGCCTTGCGGCTCACCGCCGGCGTTTGGCGCGAGGCAGTTCCAGTAGAAGGTGTGATTCCAGACCTGCGCGGCGTTGTTGAAGACGCCGCCATCGGAAGAACGCACGATCTCTTCCAGGGTTTTCCCTTCAAACGCGGTGCCTTTGATCAGGTTATTCAGGTTGGTGACGTAGGCCTGGTGGTGTTTACCGTAGTGGTATTCCAGGGTTTCCGCGGAAATGTGCGGCGCCAGGGCGTCTTTTGCATATGGTAATGCAGGTAATTCGAACGACATTGCTACTCTCCTTTTTATAGTTTGTACGCGCAATAACCATGTATTACGCAGGGTAATAGTAGCAAATTAAAAGATGTGGCAAAAGAGAGAGTTACCCTGCCGCCCAAGCGGCAAGGCATATTTAGCGAATGGTTTTCGGCGTCATAACGCGACGCGCGCCGACGTAGTGGCGTACCCAGTAATCGTCGCTTAATGAGGTGATCTGAATATCGCGGCCGGTGCGCGGAGACTGGATAAATTTGCCGTTGCCAACGTAAACGCCGACGTGATCGGCAGTCCCGCGCCCGCGGGTGCGGAAAAAGACGAGATCCCCGCTCTGCAGCTCGCCGCGATCCACCGGACGGGCGTCGCGCAGGTGATACATCTCATTGGCGGTGCGTGGAATATGGATTTTAACCAGATCTTTATAGGCGTAATAGACCAGGCCGCTACAATCAAACCCGGTGCGCGGGGAAGTACCGCCCCAGCGATAGGGCTTACCAATCTGATCCATCAGCTTTGACATCGCGGTGCTTTGCGCTTTTTGTACCCGCGCCTTATGCGCATCGGCGATAGTCAACTGCGGCTCATCGGCGATGGGTTTGCAGCGGGTTTTATAGCCTTTACGCACCACGCATTTTTTCTGCACGCTCGCCGTTGCCATCTTGCTTTCCGCTATTGACCTTGTCGAGCTGGCGCACAGTTTTTTATAGCCTTTGCGCAGGACGCATTTTTTGGTGACGCTGGCGGTCTGGCGTGACGCGGTTGATTTGCTGCGGCTGGCGGTCGACGTTTTCTTGCTGGGGGTTTTGGCGGTGGTTTTACTTTTGGAATTGACTGCTTTTTTCTTACGCTCCGCGGTCGTGCCCTTGGCCGGATGCGCTTTTGGCGTGGCCGAAGCGTGCGTATGCCCGGAAGCATGCGCCAGCGGCGTAAGTGAAATAGATGTGAAAAGTAATGCACAGAGCGAAATCGCGATTTTATTAAGACGCGCCACTGAGCACTCCTCTGATTAAATTACAGACATATACAGATGCCTGACGATGAATGACAAACCGCATCGATTCTAAAGCATAAAATCGTGGAGAGTTACTACTCTTTTGTATCTAAAGTCTCGTTTGGTTAACATTTGCAAAAAAATGCTTCTGTCAGCGCCCCTGACGCATGAAAAACGCGCAACGCGTTGCCGCGTATAGCAATAAAATGATATTTTTGAGGCAACTTTGGCCGACAGAAGATAAAATGTGGCAAGTGAAAAAAATGTTATTATCGGTCCTGCGTTCAGGGCGCTACAATGACAAATTACTGCCGTAGAGAAGTTTGAGGAAGCACGACAATGAGCACGACTTTAGAAAAAATCCAACATCAAATCGCTGAAAACCCGATCCTGCTGTACATGAAAGGATCACCGAAACTGCCAAGCTGCGGTTTCTCCGCGCAGGCCGTTCAGGCGCTCTCCGCCTGTGGCGAACGTTTTGCCTACGTCGATATCCTGCAAAACCCGGACATCCGCGCAGAGCTGCCGAAATACGCTAACTGGCCAACCTTCCCGCAGCTGTGGGTAGACGGCGAACTGGTCGGCGGCTGCGACATCGTGATTGAAATGTATCAGCGCGGCGAACTGCAGCAGCTGATCAAAGAAACGGCCGCTAAGTATAAAACTGACGAGCCGAAAGCGGAGTAATTCTGCTGCTATTAAAAAAGCGACTTCCGATGAAGTCGCTTTTTTTATCGTTTATTCTTCGGCCACCGGTAATGGCCAGCCGCCGAGACGCTTCCAGCGGTTGACGATTTCGCAGAACAGCTGGGCGGTTTGTTCGGTATCGTATAGCGCGGAGTGCGCCTGGGTACCATCAAACGCCATCCCTGCGGCAATACAGGCTTTCGACAGCACCGTTTGCCCCAGCGCCAGGCCGCTCAGGGCCGCGGTATCAAAGGTGACGAACGGGTGGAACGGATTACGTTTCAGCCCTGCGCGCTCTGCCGCCGCCATGGTAAAGCTGTGATCGAACGTGGCGTTATGCGCAACCATGATCGCGCGGCTGCAGTCGCTCTCTTTCATCCCTTTACGGACCATTTTGAAAATCGCGTGCAGCGCATCGTATTCGCTCACCGCGCCGCGTTCGGGGTCGTGGGGGTTAATACCGTTAAAAGCCAGGGCTTCGGGCTGCAGGTTGGCGCCCTCAAAAGGTTCAACATGAAAATGCAGCGTTTCGTCCGGCATCAGCCAGCCTTCTTCATCCATTTTCAACGTAATAGCGGCGATCTCCAGCAGGGCGTCGGTTTTGGCATTAAATCCGGCGGTTTCAACATCGATTACCACAGGATAAAAACCGCGAAAACGGTCGCACAGACCATTAAGTTGAACGTTCTCGGACATCAGATTCTCTTAGCTGGAAAAAAGTAGCGCGCATTATGGCAAATTTTGCCGCGCCTTGCAGCAGGCAGGGGGATAAAACAGCGGGCACCGCGGGTGCCCGAGCAGATTAATTGCCGAGGCCTTTACCGGCGTCTTTCTCTTCGATCAGTTCGATTTTATAACCATCCGGATCTTCGACGAAGGCGATAACGGTGGTACCGCCTTTCACCGGACCGGCTTCACGCGTCACGTTGCCGCCGTTCTGGCGAATACGCTCGCAGGCTTCCGCCGCGTTTTCAACGCTCAGCGCGATATGGCCATAAGCGCTGCCGAGATCGTACTTATCAACGCCCCAGTTGTAGGTCAGCTCAATCACGGCGGTATCGCTCTCTTCGCCGTAACCCACGAATGCCAGCGAGTACTTATACTCCGTGTTTTCGCTGGTGCGCAGCAGTTTCATGCCCAGCACGTTGGTGTAAAACTCAATCGAACGTTGCAGGTCGCCAACGCGCAGCATGGTGTGAAGTAAGCGCATAATGTCCCCTATGCAGTTTATGTTGATACAGCAGAGCGTTGAGTATAGCGGCGATAACCCGCCGCTATCAATGGAGGGATTACAGGGTCGGGTAATCGGTATAGCCTTCCGCGCCGCCGCCGTAGAAGCTTTCCGGACGCTGTGGATTCAGAGCGGCCTTTTTCTGCAGGCGCGCGACCAGATCCGGGTTGGCAATGTAGTCGCGGCCGAAGGCCACGGCATCGATCAGGCCTTTACCGATCAGATCGTTTGCCTTTTCGACCGTGTAGGCGCCAGCGCCGATAATGGCGCCGGGGAAACGGTCGCGCACTTTCTGACGGAACTCATCGCTGTACGGCTGGCCGCCGGCCCAGTCCGGCTCGGACATATGCAGGTAAGCGATGCCGCGTTTGGCCAGTTCTTCGATCAGATAGAGCGCGTCGGCCTCTTCATTCGCACCGTTATCGACATTCTGGAAGCTGCCAATAGGCGAAACGCGAATACCGATACGGTCGGCGCTCCACTCTTTACTTGCCGCATCAACCACTTCCAGCACCAGGCGCGCGCGGTTTTCCACGCTGCCGCCGTACTGGTCAGTACGGTGGTTGGAAGAGGGGGAAAGGAACTGGTGCAGCAGGTAGCCGTGCGCGGAGTGCAGTTCGACAAGATCAAAACCGGCATCGCGGGCGTTGCCTACCGCCTGACGGAAATCATCAACGATCCCCGGGATCTCATCGGTGTTGAGCGCGCGCGGCATCGAGGTGTCGACGCGAATAGCATGGCCGTTTTCATCGCGCAGCGAGGTACGGGTACCCGCGCTAATGGCCGACGGCGCCACCGGGGCGGCGCCGCCAGGCTGGATGCTGCTGTGCGAAATGCGCCCGGTGTGCCACAGCTGAACGGCAATACGCCCGTTTTCTGCGTGTACGCCGGCGGTGATTTTTTTCCACGCGGCAATCTGTTCCGGGCTGTGCAGACCAGGCGCGCCCGCGTAGCCTTTAGCCTGAGCGGAGATCTGGGTGGCTTCGGAAATAATCAGGCCGGAGCTGGCGCGCTGACGGTAGTATTCACCCATTAGCGGGGTGGGGATATCGCCCGGTTCAATGCTGCGCAGACGCGTCAGCGGAGCCATAAATACGCGGTTGGGCGCGGTTACCGCACCTACTTTCAACGGGGTAAACAACTTTGATTCTGACATAATGACTCCTGAGTAGACCGGTCGTCTTGAAACTGATGAAATAAAAACGCCTGTTAAACGCCAGGCGCAGCAATAATATTTTTAGCGTGGGCAAGGGCGCTTTCCAGCGGCGTCGCGCTACGCGTAATCTTGGCCTGCAGATTCGCCCCCAGCCACAGGGAGTAGAGCACCTGGGAAAGGGTGAACGCGTCGTCGTCAAACTCAAGGCTGCCTTCCTGACGGCCTTTCTCCAGCGCATCGCCCAGCAGGATAATGATTTGGCTGGCGCCTTTATCCATCGCGGCGCGCATATCTTCCGACAGATCGCAGACCTCCGCCGACAGCTTCACCGTCAGACAGCCGCTAATAATGCCCTGCTGGCAAAATTGCGTCAGCGTATGCTGATAATAGGCCAAAAGGCGATCGCGGTAGTTTCCCTGACCGTGGTCAAAATGCTCCACCAGGCGCTGAAGGTATCCGGCGTAATGATGCTCGAGCAGCGCAACGCCAAAGGCTTCTTTTGAGCGAAAATAGTGATAGAAAGAGCCTTTCGGCACTTCCGCTGTTTTCAGCAGTTCACTCAGCCCCATGCCGGTAAATCCCCGATGCATGCAGAGCTGCTCGCCGGTGACCAGGATATGTTCGCGGGTGTTGCATTCACTGTGCTTGTTCATAGCGCCCACTGTAATAGACCGATTGGTCTAATGCAAGTCATAATTAAAAATGCCGCCTGGCGCAGAGGGCGATGAACAAAATTTGCGTACGGCGAATGAAACGTCTTCAATAAAGAAAGAGATGAGCGGCAGGAGAGGCGAAGTGGCTGAACAACTGGAGTTCTTCCCGGTGCAAAGTCCGTGCCGGGGGATTTGTCAGTCTGATGAACGTGGCTACTGCCGGGGGTGCATGCGCAGCCGCGACGAGCGTTTCAACTGGCAGAAAATGAACGATGCGCAAAAGCAGGAGGTTCTGCGTCTGTGTCGCCAGCGGCTGCTGCGCAAATTACGCGCGGCTAAGCAGGATAGTGCGGAAGAACCGCAGCAACCCTCACTGTTTTAAGCATAAAATTGCGTATACTCAGGGCACATTTTTGTTGAGGAAGCTGTTATGGTTCAGCGTATTGCTATGGCTCCGCAGGGGCCGGAATTTTCTCGTTTTGTGATGGGCTACTGGCGTTTGATGGACTGGAATATGTCCGCGAAAGCGCTGGTGAGCTTTGTTGAGCAACACCTGGATCTGGGCGTCACCACTATCGATCACGCCGATATTTACGGCGACTATCGCTGTGAGGCGGCATTTGGCGAAGCGCTAAAGCTGGCTCCGCATCTGCGCAGCCGGATGGAAATCGTCACCAAATGCGGGATAGCCACTAAAGCGCGGGCGGAAAACACCATCGGCCACTATATTACCGACCGCGACCATATCGTTCTCAGCGCCGAACAGTCGCTGCGTAATCTGGCAACCGACCATCTTGATCTGCTGCTAATCCATCGTCCGGACCCGCTGATGGATGCGGATGAAGTCGCGGAGGCGTTCCTTGCCCTCCACCATAGCGGCAAAGTTCGCCACTTCGGCGTATCTAACTTTACTCCCGCCCAGTTTACCCTGCTGCAGTCGCGCCTGCCGTTTACGCTCGCGACCAACCAGGTGGAAATTTCCCCGGTCCATCAGCCGCTGCTGCTGGACGGTACGCTGGATCTGCTTCAGCAGCTGCGTATCCGGCCGATGGCCTGGTCCTGCCTCGGCGGCGGACGTTTATTTAACGATGACAGCTTCCAGCCGCTGCGCGATGAGCTGGCGCGCGTTGCTCAGGAGCTAAATGCGGAGAGCATTGAGCAGGTGGTGTACGCCTGGATCCTGCGTCTGCCATCGCAGCCGTTGCCGATCATCGGCTCAGGCAAAATCGAGCGCGTGCGCTCCGCGGTGGTTGCTGAAAAGCTAAACATGAGCCGCCAGCAGTGGTTTCGCATTCGTAAAGCGGCGTTAGGCTACGACGTTCCGTAAACACCGACACCTCAGCAATGGCCTACACTTAGTAGCGATAGAGCCATTAAGGAGGTGTTATGCAACGATGTATTCTCGCCATACTTACCCTGGCCGCGTGCGCAGGCGCGCAGGCGGCCAGTGAAAGCGTCGATATCAATCTTGTTACCAGCCAGAGCGTCGGTCAGGCTATCGGTAGCGTTAAAATCAGCGAAACCGAGAAAGGTCTGGAGTTTACGCCAGACCTGAAGGCGCTGCCTCCCGGCGAGCACGGCTTCCATATCCACGCCAACGGCAGCTGCCAGCCCGCGATTAAAGGGGGCAAAGCCGTCGCCGCTGGCGCAGCCGGCGGGCACTACGATCCGCAAAAAACCGGAAAGCATGAAGGTCCTGACGGCGCCGGGCATCTCGGCGATCTGCCATTCCTGGTGGTCAACAACGACGGTAAAGCCACCCAGCCGGTGGTGGCACCGCGTTTAAAAACGCTGGATGAGGTGAAAGGCAAGGCGCTGATGATTCACGTGGGGGGCGACAATATGTCCGATAGCCCGCAGCCCCTTGGCGGCGGCGGCGAGCGGTTTGCCTGCGGCGTGATTAAGTAGTTCTTTCCGTCAGGGTTCCGGCAATCGGCGCCTGCTCCAGCTGCGACAGCGCGCACCACAGCCGCCAGATAACCGCCGCCAGCTCTTTGGCCGCCGGCTGGTGGTGGTGATTAAGCGCGTCGCAGATGCGCTGCAGCTCCTGGAGCGTAGAGGCGAGCGGGCGCTGCTGTACCCCGCGCTCGCTCATTACATCCCGCAGCAGGCTGATACATAAATCACGCACCTGCGATAGCGGGTCGGAACGGGTTTCCCACTTGCGCAGCTGCCACACCACGTGGGAACAGTTGAGCAACACCACGCCCCAGCGCAGCAGCCAGCGGCGCGCCAGCGCATCCTGGCTATTGCTGAGCTGGCTAATATGGTGGTAAACCAGCGATTCAAATTCGTGCTCGCTGTGCTGCGGGCGGCGGCTGAGCTGGTCAACAAAGTGACGCCGTAACGCACGGATATGGCGGCGGCTTTTACGCGCGTCCGAACCCGGGCTGATAATGGCGAACGCCAGCCAGGCGAGGCCTACGCCAATGATTTTCCCCAGATTATCGTTAAGAAACGACGCGTAGTCGTAGACCGGCGGGTTGGTGACCGAAATAAACGACCCCATAAAGACAATCAGCTGACCCCATAGTCCGGCGAGCTTAGGCATCTGTAGCTTCAGCAGCTGCATGGTCGTCAGCAGCGGAAACAGGAACAACAGAAACTGCCATAAATCGGTGATCTGCACCATCAGGCCAAACTTCACAACAAAGCTAAAGAGCGAAAGCAGGATCAGGGTGCGCATCAACAGCGTTAAGGACTTAAACGGTGAAGGAGAGACCGAATAGAGGACGCAGCAGATAGCCGCCAGGGTCAGGGCAGCGGCGCAGGCCTGCCACTGGGTGCTAATTCCCCATGCGCCGACCATTACCAGCGCGCAGAAAGTGCGAACGCCGTTCCACAAGGCTTCGGCCTGGTCGGTATGGCGGGCCAGCGCTGGCGCGGAAGGCACGTTAAATTCAGTCACCGCGGTGGCGTTTTCGATGCGCGTGAGCCAGCGGCTGCTCACCAGGTAGAGACGACAAAAGTAGCGCAGACGCTTCCAGAAGGCGATATGCCGGTAATCAGCGTCCGCGGGCGGCGCCAGCGGGGCGATGATGCGGGCGACGCTCAAGGCATCGGCGTTTGTATACGCTAATTCGTTAAGCAGTGACTCCAGAATCTCGCGGGTGCGGGCGGGCGCGGTGGGCCAGTTGAGCAGCATCCGCCGCAGGCTCGAAATCACGCTGGTCATTCGCAGCTGCTGATGCAGCAGATAGTTCAGCAGCGGGTTTTGCCGACGAAAGCGATAGTGGCTCCAGAAGGCCTGGATACGCAGCAAATTCATGGTCAGGATTTGCCCAATCACGCTCTCGTGCGCGGTGCGGATCGCATCGGTGGTTTCCGGCACCCACAGCAGGCTGGCGTGTTCCAGCAGGCGCGCGTGCATATTTTTCAGCGCCGTCAGCAGCGTAGCGCCATCGGACGTGCTCGGTAAAATCATCATCATCAGCCCGCCGCACAAAATACCGACGATAACCTCGCAGACGCGCGACTGGGCGATAGTCCACAGTTCGTTGGCGTCAGTGATATTGATAACCGGAAAAGCGATGATCGCGCAGGTATAGCCCGCGAGCTGGAAAGCGTAGGCGACGTTATTGGTGAACATCGCGCAGGCCCAGGTACAGAGGGCTATCCACGCTGAAATGCTGAAGAGAAACAGCCACGGATCGTTGAGCGTGTGCCCGGCCAGCAGCAGCGCCGCGCAGGCGCCGAGCAGGCTGCCGGCAATACGCCCGAAGCTTTTGCTGATCACGCCGCCGACGGTGGGAAAGCTGACCACCGCGGCGGAGGTCATTGCCCAGTAGGGTTCGTCAAGATTCAGCCAGTAGGCGACGCTCAGCGCCAGGCACATGGCAATCCCGTTGCGCAGGGCATAGCGCCACTGCGGACGGCTGGCCTTAATCCACGGGAGCGCGCGCCACGACAGGGCCTGCAGCTTCATTACTGCGCGCCGATGGCAACGGTACAGGTGGTACCGGAGACCAGGGTGGTATCCGGCGGCAGATGGTCAAACTCAATGCGTACCGGGACGCGCTGAGCAAGGCGGACCCAGGGAATATTCGGTTTAATATTCGCCACTAGCCCGCCGCTGCTCTCCACGCTCTGGTCGACTATCGCGCGTCCGATGCTGCCAACGTGACCCTGTAACTTTTGCTTGCTGCTATAAAGAATAATCTGCGCGCTATCGCCGGGACGAATATGACGCAGTTTCGTTTCTTCAAAATAACCCACCACGTAGAAGGAGTGGCTGTCGACGAGGGCGAAAACCGGGTGGCCAACGGCGGCGTAGTCGCCAACGCGGGTCGAGAGATTGGTGACCCAGCCGTCAACCGGCGCTTTGATTTCCGTCTGCGTGAGCTGCCATTGGGCATGATCGAGCGTGGCCTGCGCCACGCCAACCACCGCCTTAGCGGCTTCGAGGTTGGTCGTCGCGGTATTCAGCGCGGTATTGGCGTTTTCTAAATCTTCTGCTGAGATGAAATTCTGGGAAAGATGACGCCGGCGGTTAGCATCGCTGGCGGCTTTTTTCTGTTCCGCCTGCGCGCGGGCGACTTCTGCTTTGGCTTTAGCGAGCTGCGCGCGGGCGTTGAGCAGGGCAATTTTATACGGCGTGTCGTCGATTCTGAACAGCACCTCTCCGGCCTTCACCAGCTGGTTATCGCGCACGTTTAGCTGCAGGATGCTGCCGGAAACCTGCGGCGTAACGCCAACCTGTTCGGCGCGCACCTTGCCGTCGCGGGTCCACGGGGATTGCGTGTAGTAATTCCAGACCAGCCAGGCGGCAATAATGGCCAGCGCGGCGACCAGCAGCGTGGATAAGTATTTTAGTTTCTTCATGGAATGAACATTACCAGATAGTCAGTAAAACCAGCGCCAGACAGACGGAAAGCGCAAAGAAGGAGAGGTCCATTAACAGGGGATGCCAGATCTCGCCTGCGTACATCCAGTCCCGCAGCTGGTGATGGACAATCAGCCAGATAAAAAAGCCCAGCAGAACCGCTTTAAAGACAGGAGGGAAATAGACAGAAGCGCCGAACACCAGGTCCTGGAGCGACAATCCGGCAGTGTTAAGACTCAGTTTCACAAGCAAAAATCCTTTGCCGTTGCAGGAAGAATGTTCAGGTGATGCGATTATTCACATTGTAAATCATTGTTCTGATTCTAGTGAATCAGGTAATTCATTTGTTTTGGTAATTTAAATGCTGCACACTATTCTAAAATCAGTATAATAACTTAGCAAGCTAATTATAAGGAGATGAAATTGGAATCGCCACTTGGTTCTGATCTGGCACGTTTGGTACGCGTCTGGCGCGCGCTAATCGACCATCGCCTGAAACCTCTGGAGTTAACGCAGACGCACTGGGTCACGCTGCATAACATTCACCAGCTGCCGCCTGAACAGTCGCAGATTCAGCTGGCGAAAGCCATTGGTATTGAGCAGCCGTCGCTGGTTCGCACGCTCGACCAGCTGGAGGAGAAAGGGCTTATTTCTCGCCAGACCTGTGCAAACGATCGGCGGGCAAAACGTATCAAGCTTACGGAAAAGGCCGAGCCTCTGATCAATGAAATGGAAGAGGTTATTGGCAAAACGCGTGATGAGATTCTGGCAGGCGTTTCCAGAGAAGAAGTGGAAACGTTGCTTAATTTAATTCGTAAACTTGAACACAACATCCTCGATCTCCAGGCAAAAGATTGACCTTAACGGGGCCTTGAAGAAACTCAAGGCCTCTTTTTTATCTATTCATGCCAGACCACAACGCGGTTACGACCGCTGTTTTTCGCCTCGTACATCGCGGTATCCGCGCGCTTAACGCACTCTTCTGCCGAAACACGCGTATCCTGCGTCGTGAAAACCCCCATGCTGATAGTCATTCTTTCGGGTAATCCTTCCTGCTTCTCGCTGACGGAGAGGCGGATGCGTTCGGCGACAGCCAGCGCTTCCTTTGCGCCGATATTGACCAGCAGCAGGGCAAACTCTTCCCCGCCGATACGCGCGGCGGCGTCGTCCTGGCGCACGTTGTTCTGCAACACGCTGGCAGCAAATTGGATCACCTTATCGCCCTGCACGTGACCGTAGGTGTCGTTGATGCGCTTGAAGCGATCGAGGTCGCAGACGATCACCGATAGCGGTTGTGAAGCGGAAACCTTCGGCAATCGTTGATTCAGGGTGTCATAAAAATAGCTGCGGTTATACAGCCGGGTCAGGGGATCGCGAATCGAGTTCTGGTAAGAGCGGACGTATCTTTCGTTCGATTCGCGATAGAGCATAAAAACATCGCACAGCAGGACTAAAATCAGAAACAGGGTGCTAAGCGTTTCAAAGAATCGCGCCTGGTTCCAGGCGTGACTGCTATCACCTGCCGTTGAGAGTAGAACCATTAACGTAAATATATAGGCGGTACAAAAAAAGGCCCCGCTGTACCAGAATATATTACGCAATTGAGTCAGGCTAATCAGTAAAATCAGCGTTACTGACCATATGATAATTAATAACCAGCCAATACGATTATGCCACAGCGGCGTAAAAGTGTAGGTCAGATTGTCAAGGAATTCAATACTCAACAGCGGGGAGTTGCTGGAATGAATCCACGATAATATAAGCACTGCGGCAATAAAAACAAAGCAACCTGTCAGTACCGTTCGGTGAATTTTACCTGAGCTAAGGGTGATGTTGCGAAAACGGTATAAAACAATCGATGTTATAAATAAAATGGCCATCATCACGTTGCGGAAAAAATAAAAAATCAGCGCGTCATTTTGGTTAATGGCGCGACCCTGTCCGCAAATCAACCAGTCGGGATAGCTGCCTATCGTTCCCAGCATCAGCATGGCCGAGCAGGCAAAGGCGAAGGTAATCGGAACCAGGTACAGCCGTTTTTTATCGCACAGATATTTCATTCCCATAAAACAGGCAATCATAATATGAAAAGTCATCAGCGAAATCGTCAGTACAGGAAAAAGCATGGATGATGTTGTAGGTATACGATCAATTAACGAGTCGCTGAGGTAATTAAGCGTGGTAATCGCAAGGATACACACGGCAGCGTAAAGAAATATCCGTTGGGGTAAGCTTTTTATATTAGCGCGCATAGTCAACATCCCTGAAAAATGCGAGGGTAAACGACGAGGTTGTCGTAAATGATTTAAATAGTACTCATTGAAGATTACTTGATGGCAGCAGGGGGGATATTGCGCGGGCGCAAAGAGTTGAGGTGCGGCAGGAAAATATAAATATATTTATATCGTTTATTTATGTTGGTAAATGATACATCTTTTATATAAATAAGCGGCCCGTCAGGGCCGCAGGGATAAGGTTTAGCGTGGGGATACCGTAACCTGGCTGCCGCTGCCGGCAATGGCCACGCGCTGGCCAACCGAGAACGGCGTGCTGCCTTGCTTCTGCACCACCATGATGGTATTACCGTCATCTTTGCGGATTTCCAGCTCAACGCCCTGGGTTTTGTTCATCGCACCCTGTACGCCCTGACCGGCTACGCCGCCGGCGACAGCGCCTGCCGCCGTTGCCAGTGAGCGGCCCGTGCCGCCGCCAATGGTGTTACCCAGGAAGCCGCCGAGAACCGCGCCGCCGATGGCGCCGATAGCATTGCTGTCATCTCCGCCCTGAATCTGCACCGCGCGGGTATGGACAATAGTGCCGTAGGTCACGCTCTGGACCTGTTTGGCTTCGGATGCGGAGTAAACATCGCCGGACAGACCGCTGCTGCTGACGCAGCCTGCAAGCGTAAAACCAATCATCGAGACAGCCAAAACACGTAAAATCATTTATGAATCTCCTGTTCACCAAGAAGCGTTCTGTTGAACTTCCTTGTAGCCAATTATATGGCATTTAAGCGTCTGCTGGCATAGCAGATGCAGTGACTATACAAAAAATAATAATCAGAGTCGTCTCAACCTAAACTAAACACAAGTTCTTTACCCTACGAACGACAGCGCTGCTTGTATTGTTAAAAAGTATTATAGCAGCATAGCATTGCCCCCTCGTTTATGGTGGAGTGTGGGGATATACGAGAGTCATGGAATGAAGGAAAGCGTATGAAATCAGGCCGCTTTATCGGCGTAATGTCCGGCACCAGCCTTGATGGTGTTGATGTTGTCCTCGCAGCAATTAATGAAAATATGGTCGCCCAGCAGGCCAGCCTGACCTATCCCATCCCCATTGCTATTAAAGAAGACATTCTGGCCATCTGTCAGGGCCAGCAGCTTACGCTATCGCAGCTGGGGCGGCTTGATACGCGTCTGGGACGGCTGTTTGCCGATGCGGTTCAGGCGTTGATGACGCAGGAAAAGTTACAGGCGGCGGACATTATCGCCATCGGCTGCCATGGCCAAACGGTCTGGCATGAGCCTACGGGCGACGCGCCGCATACCCTACAGATTGGCGACAATAACCAGATTGCCGCGCGTACCGGCGTGACGGTCGTCGGCGACTTTCGTCGTCGCGATATGGCGCTCGGCGGGCAGGGCGCGCCGCTGGTTCCGGCGTTCCACCACGCGCTGCTGGCGCATCCGGTAGAGCGTCGAATGGTTCTTAATATTGGCGGTATCGCCAACCTCTCCCTGCTGGCGCCGGGGGTACCGGTGCGCGGCTACGACACCGGGCCTGGCAACATGCTGATGGACGCGTGGATCTGGCGACAGTGTGGTAAACCCTACGATAAAGACGCGCAGTGGGCCAGCGAGGGTAAAGTGGTGCTGCCGCTGCTGCAGGATATGCTAAGCGATCCGTGGTTTGCGCTACCGGCGCCGAAGAGTACCGGTCGCGAATACTTTAACTACGGCTGGCTATCGCAGCATCTGGCGCGTTATCCGGGGCTTCGCGCCCAGGACGTGCAGACCACCCTGGCGGAGCTGACCGCCGTCAGCATCAGTGAACAGGTGCTGCTCAGCGGGGGATGCGAACGTCTGCTGGTCTGCGGCGGCGGCGCGCGTAATCCGCTGCTGATGGCGCGTCTGGCGGCGCTGCTGCCGGGAACGGAAGTGTCGACCACCGATGAGGCGGGGATCAGCGGTGATGATATGGAGGCGCTGGCTTTCGCATGGCTGGCGTGGCGGACGCTTGCCGGATTACCCGGTAATCTCCCTTCGGTAACCGGCGCGTCGCAGGCTTCCGTGCTTGGCGCGATTTTCCCGGCAAATCCGCCGCAAAATCAGAGTTAACTGAAATCCCCCGCGCCGGTTTCTTCGTAGACTGGACAGCGTTGAGGGAGGGCGTTATGCCTTCCCGGACCGGGAAAGTCGAAGGCAAATTAATGAAAAAAATACTTATTCTTGCGGTACCTTTTATGCTCGCGGGCTGTAGCTACTACAATCAGTTTGTCGAGCGGATGAATACGGACACACTGGAGTACCAGTGCGACCAGAAGCCGTTGACCGTCCATCTTAATCATACTCGCCAGCAGGTCAGCTTTATCTACGATAACCAGCAGCTCAACTTGCAGCAGGGGTTATCCGCATCCGGAGCGCGCTATACCGACGGCGTTTACGTCTTCTGGTCGAAGGGTGATAACGCGACGGTCTATAAACGCGACCGTATCGTGCTGGAAAACTGTCAGCTGCAAACCGCCAAACGTTGAGATTTCGGTCATGGGGGCGCACAATGACGCTACCCTTTGATTATTGTCTCAATTGCCATGTCTGATAACGACGAATTGCAGCAAATCGCGCACCTGCGCCGCGAGTACACCCGTGGCGGCCTGCGTCGCCACGACCTTCCCGCCGAACCTCTGGCGCTATTTGAACGCTGGCTGCGTCAGGCCTGCGATGCGAAGCTCGCCGATCCAACGGCGATGGTGGTCGCCACCGTTGATGAAAACGCCCAGCCTTACCAGCGCATCGTTTTGCTTAAGCACTATGATGAAAAAGGCCTGGTGTTTTACACCAACCTTGGCAGCCGCAAAGCCCACCAGATTGAAAAAAATCCCCGCATCAGCCTGCTGTTCCCATGGCATATGCTGGAGCGCCAGGTGATGGTTATCGGCAAAGCAGAACGCCTTTCAACGCTGGAAGTGGTTAAATATTTCCACAGCCGTCCGCGCGATAGCCAGATTGGCGCCTGGGTGTCGCAGCAGTCCAGCCGTATCTCGGCGCGCGGCATCCTTGAGAGTAAGTTCCTCGAGCTTAAGCAAAAGTTCCAGCAGGGCGAAGTTCCTCTGCCGAGCTTCTGGGGCGGATTCCGCGTCAGCATCGAGCAGATGGAGTTCTGGCAGGGCGGCGAGCATCGTCTGCACGATCGTTTTCTCTACCAGCGGCAAAACGGCGGCTGGCAAATCGACCGACTGGCGCCATAAAGCACGCAAAAATGTTGTGTTAAGCGCTGGTGCATCGTGGCCCGGCGCTTTATTCTATACGCTTCATTTTTCAAGCTGCATCTTTGTTAGCCGCGCCTGTCTGGCTCTGTCGCTTACCTGAGTAAGTTCCCTGGGCTTTTACATGCTTGCCGCCGCGATGCAGCTTGAATAATTTTGCGTAGATGTTTTTTTTCGCGTCTGGCGAAAAGTCGTGTACCGACAGAGGTGCAGTCGTTTATAGATGGAGAATTTGATGGCAAGCAGTAACTTGATTAAACAATTGCAGGAGCGGGGGCTGGTAGCCCAGGTGACGGACGAGGAAGCGTTAGCAGAGCGACTGGCGCAAGGCCCGATCGCGCTCTATTGCGGCTTCGACCCTACCGCCGACAGCTTGCACTTGGGGCATCTTGTTCCATTGTTATGCCTGAAACGCTTCCAGCAGGCTGGCCACAAGCCGGTTGCGCTGGTCGGCGGCGCGACGGGGCTGATTGGCGACCCGAGCTTTAAAGCCGCTGAGCGTAAACTGAATACTGAAGATACCGTGCAGGACTGGGTGGATAAAATCCGCAAACAGGTCGCGCCTTTCCTCGACTTTGATTGCGGGGATAACTCGGCCATTGCCGCGAATAACTACGACTGGTTTGGCAGCATGAACGTGCTGACCTTCCTGCGTGATATCGGCAAGCACTTCTCTGTAAACCAGATGATCAACAAAGAAGCGGTGAAGCAGCGTCTCAACCGCGACGACCAGGGCATCTCTTTTACCGAGTTCTCCTACAACCTGCTGCAGGGTTACGACTTTGCCTGCCTGAACAAGCTGCACGGCGTGGCGCTGCAAATCGGCGGTTCTGACCAGTGGGGCAACATTACCTCCGGTATCGACCTGACCCGTCGTTTGCACCAGAACCAGGTCTTTGGCCTGACCGTACCGCTGATCACCAAAGCCGACGGCACCAAATTTGGTAAAACTGAAGGCGGCGCGGTGTGGCTGGATCCGAAGAAAACCAGCCCGTACAAGTTCTACCAGTTCTGGATCAACACCGCGGATGCTGACGTTTATCGCTTCCTGAAGTTCTTCACCTTTATGGACATGGCTGAAATCAACGCCCTGGAAGAAGAAGACAAAAACAGCGGTAAAGCGCCGCGCGCCCAGTATGTGCTGGCCGAGCAGGTGACCCGTCTGGTGCACGGCGAAGAAGGACTGGTGGCGGCAAAACGCATTACCGAGAGCCTGTTCAACGGTAACCTGAGCGATTTGAGCGAAGCCGATTTCGAGCAGTTAGCGCAGGATGGCGTGCCGATGATCGAAATGGAAAAGGGTGCCGATCTGATGCAGGCGCTGGTGGATTCTGAGCTGCAGCCGTCCCGCGGCCAGGCGCGTAAAACCATCGCCTCCAACGCGGTGACCATTAACGGCGAAAAACAGTCCGACCCGGAATATGTGTTTGTCGATGGCGACCGCCTCTTCGGGCGCTACACCTTACTGCGCCGCGGTAAGAAAAATTACTGTCTGGTCTGCTGGAAGTAATTGCGTAAAGGCAGGGGCGTGGGAAACCGCGCCCCTTATTTTTTGCTCTCAGGTAATCAAGATGAAGAATATCCTCGCCATCCAGTCCCACGTTGTGTTTGGCCATGCGGGCAACAGCGCCGCTGAATTTCCGATGCGCCGCCTTGGCGCCAACGTCTGGCCGCTTAACACCGTACAATTCTCCAACCATACCCAATACGGAAAGTGGACCGGCTGCGTCATGCCGCCGGCGCATTTAACGGAGATTGTGCAGGGGATAGCCGATATTAACCAGCTGCAGCGCTGCGACGCGGTATTAAGCGGATACCTGGGGTCGGCGGAGCAGGGCGAACATATTCTTGGCATCGTGCGTCAGGTGAAAAGCGCCAATCCGGCCGCGAAATATTTCTGTGACCCGGTGATGGGGCATCCTGAAAAGGGCTGCATCGTGGCGCCTGGCGTCGCGGAGTTTCACGTGCGCTATGCGCTGCCGGCGAGCGATATTATTGCGCCAAACCTGGTTGAGCTGGAGATCCTCTGCGGGCACCCGGTGGCAAACGTTAACGAAGCGGTTTTGGCCGCCCGCGAGCTGATTGCTCAGGGGCCGGAAGTGGTGCTGGTGAAGCATCTCTCACGCGCCGGGCTGAGCATGGATCGTTTTGAAATGCTGCTGGTCACCGGGCAAGAGGCCTGGCACATCAGCCGTCCGCTGGTGGATTTTGGCATGCGCCAGCCGGTGGGCGTCGGCGATGTCACCAGCGGGCTGCTGCTGGTTAAGCTGCTGCAGGGCGCGAGTTTGCGCGATGCGCTGGAGCACGTCACCGCCGCGGTGTATGAAATCATGCTGGCGACAAAAAATATGCAGGAGTATGAGCTACAGGTTGTGGCGGCTCAGGATCGTATTGCCCAGCCGGAGCACTACTTCAGCGCCACGCAGCTTTAAGAGGCGTGAGAACAACTTGCCCGACCTGCGTCGGGCAAGGATCGGCGTTACTTCAGCCCTTCAGCCTCGAGGGCGGCGGCTACGGCAGGCCGCGCGGCAACGCGCTTCATCCAGACCGCAATATTGCTATAGCCTGCCATATCCAGCTTCACGGCGTACGCCCAGCGCAGCACGGTGAACAGGTAGCCATCGGCGATAGTGAAACGGTGCCCGTTAATCCACTCTTTATCTTCCAGGCATTCGTTAACGTACTGCATTTTTTTGTCCAGCAGCGCGCGAGCGACAGGTTTGTAATCCTCCGGCGTATCAGGACGAAACAGCGGGGTAAAACCTTTATGCAGTTCCGTCGCCACGTAGTTTAGCCACTCCAGCGTCTGATAGCGCGCGATGCTTCCCACCGGTGCCAGCAGCTGGCGATCCGGCACGCGATCGGCGATATATTGCATAATGGCCACACCTTCCGTCAGCAGCACATCATCGTCCAGCAGCAGCGCCGGCACCTGACCTTTCGGGTTTACCAGCAGATAATCATCCCCGTTTTCGAGACGTTTTTTCATCACGTCAACGCCCTGCAGGGTGAAGTCCAGGCCGCTCTCGCGTAGCGCGATATGCGAAGCAAGAGAACAAGCGCCGGATTTGTAGAACAGTTTCATCGGTAACTCCTCGTGGCTGCGGTTTTCTGTATGTTAGTCCGCCCAGGGGCAAAAAAAAACCGCTAACAGCGCGTTAGCGGTTTAAATTTATGGGTTTTCCCGGGGAGCTTAGGCCGTAGCGGTATCGCGGGCTTTTGCCGTTTTATCATCGTCCTGGGTCATGCGGTTCAGCTTAGGCGCCGTCAGCAGCATCAGGATGGCGATAATGCCGGTGGCGACACCAATATGCAGGAATACGCGACCGTAAACTTCCAGCGACATCAGCGGGTCAGTCACGTTATCCGGCACCGCCATCATGTTCGCGACGTAGCCGCCGATCAGGTTGGCGCCAGCGGTAGTCAGGAACCAGCTGCCCATGATGAAGCCCATCAGACGCTGAGGAACCAGTTGCGCAACCATCGCCAGACCCAGGCCAGAGATCATCAGTTCACCGATACTTTGCAGGCCGTAGCTGATAACCAGCCAACTGACGTTCACGATACCCGCGTCGCTGGCAAACTTAGCGCCCAGCGGCAGTACGAGGAAGGCGCCGGAACAGAGGACCATACCAATAGCAAACTTCATCGGCATCGGCAGGGTATCGCCCATTTTGTTGTAGATAGCGGCCAGAATCGGGCTACCGATAATGATCCAGAATGGGTTCAGCGCCTGGTACTGCTCAGGCTCGAAAGCGATGCCAAGCAGAGAGTGTTCAACGTTGCGAATCGCAAAGAAGTTAAGGGAGGTCGGCATCTGGCTGTACAGAACAAAGAAGATAATCGCCTGCAGCATCAGGATGAACGCGACGATCATTT
The DNA here is from genome assembly GCF_002090195.1 of Klebsiella sp. M5al. Taxonomy (NCBI): domain Bacteria; kingdom Pseudomonadati; phylum Pseudomonadota; class Gammaproteobacteria; order Enterobacterales; family Enterobacteriaceae; genus Klebsiella; species Klebsiella sp. M5al. The sequence continues at coordinate 3,401,253 of NZ_CP020657.1, read as the reverse complement.
TGCGCCGCGCGGCGCCCTGCATCGCGAAGGCTTCTTTAGCGAAGATAACGATAATACCCAGCGCAACCACGCCCAGCGCCATACGTGCAACACCCTGGTTGTGCAGCAGCCAGGTTGCAATCGCGATGAGAACCACCACGCCAACGATTGTCGCCAGCAGCTTGCCTACCTGCAGCGGGGCGAAGTCAGGCTTCGAGCCGTACTGTTTAACCCAGCGCTGGCAGAAAGTGAAGTTGACAATGGTGATCACCAGGCCGACAAAGCTCAGGGCGAAAGCGACGCTCCAGCCGAACTTCGCCGCCAGCCACGGCGTGGCCAGCATAGAGAAGAAGGAACCGATGTTGATGGACATATAGTACATGGTAAATGCACCGTCCAGACGCGGGTCGTTCTTTTCATAGCAGGTTGAGAGCAGGGAAGAGGGGTTAGCCTTAAACAGGCCGTTACCGACGGCAATCGTCGCCATACCTATATAGACGATGCCCGCATCGTGCCCGGACCACGCTACCAGGCCATAGCCGATGGCCAGAACAATGGCACCGAGCATAATGACGCGCTTGGTGCCCAGCACCTTGTCGCCCAGCCAGCCGCCAATCGCCACCAGGCCGTAGACCAGGGCGCTAAAGGAGGAGAACAGGGTGATAGAATCCGCTTCTGACATACCCAGCTGTTTAACCAGGTAAACGGCCATGATCCCTTGCAGGCCGTAGAAACCAAAACGCTCCCATAGCTCAATCGAGAAGATGAGATAGAACGATCGTGGTTGTTTGAAAGCGTTCAAGCTGACGCTTTCTGTTGGTTTATTGTTTGCAGTCGACACAAATACCTCTTTTTTTACATCCCATATTAACGGGGGGTGCTCGGGGCGCAATCTTCTCAGACCGCCGCCTTTATAGTTATTCTGGAGGGAAAACGGCAGGTAATGTTCACTATCCTGTCCCTTCAGGCAATAGCTTTGCAATAATCTGTTACACATATTTTGTGCGGAATAATACACCGCATACACAAATGTTATTCAGAGTTAAATTTCAAGCTTTGGTGAATGGGAGCGTTTTTATCTGCCGCAATGGAAAATTTTTCGTATAATGGCGATATGTTCTGCTGAGTGCGCTTGCATCCAGTGATATAGCCCATAATCCTAAAAATTGATGGGTTATTGTGTTGGTATTTAAGTTGAGGGTATTTGAATCAGCAGGTTTGGGTACAATTACGTTAACAATTAACCAACAACAAAATGACCAGGTGATCCTGATCACAAATGTATAGAAATTTTGACTCTAAAAAAAATGAATACCCTGGATGATGATTATATAACCGCATAATCACCCGCAGCCGGGGCAAAACCATGGCGTGAATGTCGATAAAGCCGGGGGAGGCAGAGTCATCTCTTTGGGAGGACAATGACTCTGCGCGTCGTCAGGAATAGACCTTCTCTTTATACTCGCAAAGATCTTCTATCAGGCAGGAGCCGCAGCGCGGTTTACGGGCAATACACGTATAACGACCATGCAGGATTAACCAGTGATGGCAGTCGACTTTAAATTCCGCCGGAACCACCTTTAACAGCTTTTCTTCCACCTGTTCCACGTTTTTACCGGGCGCAAATTGTGTTCGATTACAAACGCGGAAGATATGCGTATCGACGGCGATTGTCGGCCAGCCGAAGGCGGTATTCAGCACCACGTTTGCCGTTTTGCGTCCCACGCCGGGAAGCGCCTCAAGGGCCGCCCGATCTTCCGGAACTTCGCCATTGTGCTGTTCAAGCAGGATCCGGCAGGTCTTGATAACGTTTTCGGCTTTACTGTTAAACAGACCGATGGTTTTGATATACGCCTTCACGCCCTCAACGCCCAGCGCCAGCATGGCTGCTGGCGTATTGGCGACCGGATAGAGTTTTGCCGTGGCTTTGTTGACGCTGACGTCGGTGGCCTGCGCCGAGAGCAGAACGGCGATCAGCAGTTCAAACGGCGAGTTAAAATGCAGCTCCGTGGTGGGGTGCGGGTCGTTATCCCTGAGCCTGGTGAGGATCTCCAGGCGTTTACTCTTATTCATCCTATGCTTTTCCCGTCACATCAGACGGCGCAATGAGATCGGCTTGCGCCGCTTTGGCTTTGCGCTGTTTGCTACGTTCATCGATGAGGTATTTTACCGCCAACATCATGCCGAGGCCAATAAATGCGCCCGGTGGCAGCATCGCCAGCAGGAACGGCGTATCGGTATGGAATACTTCAATGCGCAGAACTTTAGCCCAGCCGCCGAGCAGGCTATCGGCACCGTCAAACAGGGTGCCGTTGCCGAGGATTTCGCGCATCGAACCGAGCACAAACATTGCGCATGTCGCCCCCATCCCGATGGAGAATCCATCCAGCGCCGAGAGCGCCGGGCCTTTTTTCGCCGCAAAGGCTTCCGCGCGGCCAACCACGATACAGTTGGTGACGATCAGCGGGATAAAAATCCCCAGAGACTGATAAAGGCCGAACGCGTAGGCGTTAATCAGCATCTGCACGACGCTCACTACCGACGCGATGATCATCACGTAAATCGGGATACGGATTTCCGCCGGCGTCCAGCGACGCAGGCTGGAAATGGTCAGGTTCGTCAGGGTCAAAACCAGCGTCGTCGCCAGCCCAAGACCGAGAGCGTTGGTGGCGGTAGAAGTCACGGCGAGCAGGGGACACATCCCCAGCAGCTGAACCAGCGCGGAGTTGTTTTTCCACAACCCCTGAACAATAACGTCTTTAACTTCGCTCATGGTCTAGTCTCCACAGGGAGTGAATGCGGAAATCTGCGCGGGCAGCGTTTGGGCGTACAGGCCCGCGCGTTTGACGGCGTTGACCACCGCGCGAGGGGTAATGGTGGCCCCGGTAAACTGGTCGAAATCGCCGCCGTCTTTTTTCACGGCCCAGTGGCTGTCGTCTTGCCCATGGATCGTTTTACCGGCAAAGAGGGTGATCCAGTCGGAAATTCGGAGCTCGATTTTGTCGCCCAGGCCCGGCGTCTCATGATGTTCGGTAACGCGGGTACCCAGCACGGTGCCTTTAAAATCGGCGGCTACCAGCAGCTGAATGGCGCCGGAATAGCCGTCCGGCGCGGTAGCTTCCATCACCGCAGCAACCGGCTTCTCGCCGTCCTGCGCGATCCATACCTTGTGCTGGCCCTTGCCCAGCTCCGGCGCGCTAACCTGATAACAGCTTTTCAGCAAATCGTTATTGTAGAGAGCGGCTGGCATCACCTGGTCGAATAGGGCTTTTTGCTGCTGGGCGGCCTGGTCTTCAATGGTACTTTTGGTCAGCTCGTTAATCGCCGCCGTCAGCCCGGTAGAACCTGCGGCGAAGAGTGCCAGCGTGATACCGTGTTTGCGCATGCTTTGTAACATGTTCGGGTCCTCAGCGGTGGCCGTACGCGCGCGGGCGCGTGTAGTAATCGATCAACGGAACGGTGATATTGGCCAGCAGGACGGCAAAGGCCACGCCATCCGGGTAGCCGCCAAAGCTGCGAATCAACCATACCAGTAATCCCGCCAGCGCGCCGAAGATCAGGCGTCCGCGATTGGTGGTGGAGGCGGTCACCGGGTCCGTCAGGATAAAGAAGGCGCCGAGCATGGTGGCGCCGGAAAGCAGATGCATCTGCGGCGAGGCGAGGCTTTCCGGGGAGAACAGCCATCCCAGGGTGGCGCAAACGGCGAGGCTCAGCAGGAAGCTCAGCGGAATATGCCAGCGGATAGCCTTCTGCCACAGCAGGAACAGACCGCCCGCGAGCCAGGCCACGTTCACCCACTGCCAGCCGAGACCGGCGAGCTCGCCGCCGTAGATTGGATACTGCAGGATCTCGCCAACCGGATGGCCGGCGTGAAGCGACGTTTTAAAGGTATCCAGCGGCGTGGCCTGACTGATACCGTCAATGCCAATTCGCAGGCTATTCATGTCCCCACCGGTCGCCGTATGGCCGGTGAAAATCATCCGCAGCGCGTCGCTAAAACCTGGAACATGGGCGGCTATTTCATGGGGCGGAAGCCAGGAGGTCATCTGCACCGGGAAAGAGATCAGTAGCACCACGTAGCCAATCATTGCCGGGTTAAAAGGATTGTGACCCAGTCCACCGTACAGCTGTTTGGCGATAATCACCGCAAACGCAGTGCCCAACACGACCATCCACCACGGGGCGAAAGGCGGGATACTGACGGCCAGCAGCAGGCCGGTGAGCAGCGCTGAGTTATCGGCGAGGATCGCGGGAATATTTTGTTTGCGCAGTCTAAGGATGGCCGCTTCGGCCCCCCACGCTGTGAGGGCGGCAAGGATAATCTGCAACACGGTACCCCAGCCGAAAAACCAGGTCTGCACCACGATGCCGGGTACCGCGGCGAGCAGCACCAGCAGCATAATCCGCGAAGTCTGGCGCTGATTGTGGGTATAAGGGGAACTTGCGATTCTGAAAACCATTTAATCCTCGTTAACTGCCTGCCGGGATGCTTTCCGGGCCTGAACGCGGGCGATTGCTTCAGCGACTGCCGCTTTGCGGGCGTCGTCATTGGCTGCCGACGGGGGAACTGCTTGTTGCTGTTGTTCTGCTTTGCGCGCTTTCGCTCGGGCGATAGCGGCCTCAACGGCGGCCCTGCGCGGATCGGCGGCTGCCGGTTGTTCGGCGGCGGCATCTACCGCGGGAGCCGTCTGCTGTTCGGCTTTGCGCGCTTTCGCTCGGGCGATAGCGGCCTCAACGGCGGCTTTGCGCGGATCGGCGGCTGCCGGTTGTCCGGCGGCGGCATCTACCGCGGGAGCCGTCTGCTGTTCAGCTTTACGCGCTTTCGCTCGGGCGATCGCGGCTTCAACGGCGGCTTTGCGCGGATCGGCGGCGGCATCTACCGCCGGAGCCGTCTGCTGTTCGGCTTTGCGCGCCCGCGCCTCGGCCTTGCGGGCTTCGCGGGCGGCAATGGCTTCGCTGTTATCCGGTTTGACGCCGGAGAGCACGATAATCGGCTGCGCCGCGTCACGCTGTTTTTCACGCACCCGGGCAAGGGCGGCGTTAATGGCGTCCTGATCTTTCGCCGCAGGCTGGACCGCGGCCTGCTTATGACGTTCCAGACGCGCCGCTTTATCGCGCTCCAGGCGAGCCTGACGCGCCTCAAAGCGAATTTTGGCCTCCGCGGCGCGTTTCTCTTCTTGCGCGATCGCGGAGATCTCGGCTTTCTCCTGGCGGAAGTACTGCACCAGCGGAATATTGCTTGGGCAAACCCAGGCGCAGGCGCCGCACTCAATGCAATCTGCGAGATTATGGCTGGTGGCTTTGTCGTGCTGCTGGCCTTTGCTGAACCAATAAAGCTGCTGCGGCAGAAGATCGGCCGGGCAGGCGTCCGCACAGGCGCTGCAGCGGATGCAGCCTTTTTCCTCTTCCGGCTCGCCCATTTCGCTCGCCGACGGCGCCAGCAGGCAGTTGGTAATTTTCACGACCGGCACGTCGAGCCACGGCAGGGTGAATCCCATCAACGGGCCGCCCATAATCACCATCGGGTCAGCGCTCGGGCAGAAACCGGCATCCTTTAGCAAATGGCTGACCGGGGTGCCGAGGCGCGCCCAGACGTTACCCGGACGCGAGACCGCTTCGCCGGTCAGGGTGACGACGCGCTCCGTCAGCGGCTCGCCGTCGATTACCGCGCGTTTCACCGCATAGGCGGTGCCGACGTTCTGCATCAGCACGCCGATGTCAGAGGAGCGTCCGCCGTGAGGCACCTGCTTGCCGGTGAGGATCTGCGTGAGCTGTTTCGCGCCGCCGGAGGGATATTTGGTGGGGATCACTCGCAGGGAAATACCGTGCGTGTCGGCTAATACCGCGCGCAGCATCGAAATCGCCTGCGGTTTATTATCCTCGATGCCGATCAGGACCTGACCCGGCTGCAGAATATGGGCAAGGATACGAATACCCTCAACGATCTGCGCCGCGCAATCCTGCATCAGACGGTCATCGGCGGTGATGTAGGGCTCGCACTCGGCGGCGTTGATAATGAGTGTGTCGATTTTGTCGCCGCCGCCGCGCAGCTTGGCGCCGGTCGGGAAACCCGCGCCGCCCAGTCCGGCCACGCCAAACTGGTGAATACGCTCAATCAGCGCTTCGCGGGATTTATTCTGATAATCGTACCAGCCATCGCGCTCAATCCAGCGGTCTTCGCCATCGGCATCAATAATGACGCTCATTTCCGCCAGCGCGGAAGGGTGGGCGGTAGAGTGGGGGGCGATGGCCGCCACGATCCCGGATGTTGGGGCATGCACCGGCAACATTCGGCCCCAGCCGCGCGTCAACGGCTGGCCGCGCAGGACGCGATCGCCCGGCTGCACGCACAGCTCACCTTCCGCGCCGATATGCTGCTTTAGCGGGATGACGAAACGCTGCGGCAGCGACACCTGACGCAGCGGGGTACCGTTGGACTGGATTTTCATCTCTGGCGGATGGATGCCGCCGTTGAAGTCCCAGACTTTATCTTTGCGAAAAGCGGAAAATAACTTAAACATGTTGTTCCACGGGAATAATGCGTACCGGGATGGTCTGAAGATCCCATTTCCAGGTTTCTGTCGTCGCCGCCACCGGGCGCAGTTCAATACATTGCGTTGGACAAGGCGCGACGCAGAGATTACAGCCGGTACAGAGATCGCTCATCACCGTATGCATGGCGCGGGTGGCGCCGATGATGGCGTCGACCGGGCAGGCCTGGATGCATTTTGTGCAGCCGATGCAGTTCGCTTCGTCGATCGTCGCCAGCATTCGTGCAGGTTCGGCTTCTTGCGCGTCGCCGTCTGTCGGCTGCGGATCGACGTTCAACAGCTCGGCGATTTTAAGCATTACCGCTTCGCCGCCGGGGGCGCAGCAGTTGATTTTCTCACCCTGGGTCCCGACCGCTTCCGCGTAGGGGCGACAGCCGGGGTAGCCGCACTGGCCGCACTGGCTCTGCGGAAGCAGGGCATCTATTTTTTCCACCACCGGGTCATCTTCTACCGCAAAGCGGCGGGAGGCGTACCCCAGAATTAAGCCGAAAATCAGCCCCAGCAGGCTAATGGCGACCACGGCTATCCAGACAGCGTTCATTACAACTTCACCAAACCACTAAAGCCCATAAAGGCAAGAGACATTAAACCTGCGGTGACCAGCGCAATGGCGTTACCGCGAAACGGCGCCGGCACATCCGCGACCACCAGGCGCTCGCGAATAGAAGCGAAAAGCACCATCACCAGCGAAAAACCGACCGCGGCGGCAAAACCGTACAGCGCCGATTGCAGGAAATTATGCCCAAGGTTAATGTTTAGCAGCGCCACGCCGAGCACCGCGCAGTTGGTGGTGATCAGCGGCAGGAAAATTCCCAGCAGGCGATACAGCGCCGGGCTGGTTTTACGCACGACCATCTCGGTAAACTGCACCACCACGGCGATGACCAGGATAAAGGCCAGCGTGCGCAAATAGACCAGATCCAGTGGGATAAGGATCCAGGTATCAATTAGCCAGGCGCAAATAGAGGCCAGCGTCATCACGAAGGTGGTGGCGAGCCCCATCCCCATAGCGGCTTCCAACTTTTTGGAAACCCCCATAAACGGGCACAGTCCTAGAAACTTCACCAGCACGAAGTTGTTAACAAGGACAGTGCCAACAAAGAGCAGTAAATAATCAGCCATCATTCGACCTGAAATAGAAAAAGCCGTCTATTATCGAATAAATCGATACCGGCGACAACAGGTTAACTGTGTGGTTATTACGGATTCACAAAGGTCCGTTTAACCCGAGCAGAACGCCTGAAATAGGGTGCAAGCAGCGCAGCGGCGAGAAGAGGGAAAAGCAGCTGGCGCAGCGCGAGCGCGTCAGAAATCGGGGAAAAGGCAAAGGCTTTCACCGCCAACAGCAGCGTGATCAGCAGCCAGATGATGTAGTGTTTCGGTACCCCTTTCCGCCGCTTAAAAAAGGCGATGGTCAACCACAGCGTGTAGTACCACATGGCGATAGCAAAAGCTAAGGAAGCAATCCACAGGGCGAGATGTTCGGCACTCATATTGCCCAACAATGTATAAGTCTGGGAAGACATCAAAGCCTTAGCAAAAAACAGCAGCGACAATGAGGCGCTAAGCAGGGCCACCAGGAGCCATGCCAGCGGCGCCAAAAGCCATCCGCCAATACGTTCCACAGAGTCAGAGGACATTATTACTCCCAAATTCAACGCCAGTTATCAATAAAAGCAGGGCGGAAGTATAAGCAACTGGCGTGAATGATGACAGTCTTTATTGCACGTAGCGCCACACGGACTTGGGCACTTCGCCGATGTTGAACAATTTGCCGCCGGAAACCAGCTCCGCCCGGCGATGGTCGGCCGCGCGATACATGTTGACGATCTCTTCGTTATCGGTCAGAGAATAGTTAAGGTGATCAAAAAGTTTTTCCAGACTTTCCAGCGAACTGATTTTACGAAATTTTAATAAGTAGTCCTGAACGGTCATTTTGCGTATCCATTTTATAATCGGAATAAATTAAGTTGAATATACCCATATTGAGTAAACCTGTTCTCAACCGGCAGTTCCTTTTTAAGATAAACTGTATGGAGTTATTTCGGTTGTAAATACCTGTGACAAGAACAGACGATGTTTCCGGCCTGGTAAAAAGAAATTTAGGAGTATTCCAGAACTAAATCAGGCGCCGGAAGGCGCCTGGGAGAGAAGATTAACGCTGTTCGCCTCGGCTGGCAATAACGTTTTGATACCAGAAAAAGCTCTTTTTCCGTTTACGCGCCAGATTTTGCTGGTGATCGACATAAACGAACCCGTACTGTTTTTTATAACCGTTCAGCCAGCTCAGCAGATCAATAAAGGACCAGGGGTAGTAACCGCGCACGTCGGCACCCAGCTCCAGCGCTTTTTCCAGCGCCGTGATATGGCTGCTGAGGTAGTCAATTCGCGGGTCGTCGACGATTTCGCCATTGATAATCGGGTCTACCGCCCCCAGCCCGTTTTCGGTGATATAGATCGGAATATCACCGTAGCGCGCTTTAATCATCATGATCCCGTCGGTTAAGCCCTGAGGCCAAATTTCCCAGCCCCATTCGGTATAGGTGCTTTGCGGGTTGCGCACGAAGTAAAAGAGTCCGTCAACTCCCGGCTCGCCGCCGGTCGCGACTTCAGGAGGCTGCGCCGACACGGTTTCACGACGGTAGTAGTTCAGGCCGATAAAATCACAGCGGTTGTCACGCAGCAGCGCATCGTCACCCGGTTCAAAGGCCGGAACGCCCCACAGCGCCTGAGTTTTCTGCAGCAGCTCCGCAGGATAGCCGCCTTTTAATACCGGATCGTAGAGCCAGTGGGTATGGATAGCGTCCGCCATCTCCGTCGCTTGCTTATCTGCTTCGCTGTCGGTTAATGCAGTGTGCGGCTGCAGCACGTTGACAAACCCTATCTCTCCCGCGACGCCCATTTCACGAAACGCTTTAACCGCCAGCGCATGGGCGATAAAGACGTGGTGGCAGGCCTGAATGGCCCGCGCCGGGTCCCGCACCGCAGGGGGATGAATGCCGTTAATATAACCGTGGCCAATAAAAACGATCGTCTCGTTAAAGGTGGCCCACAGTTTGACGCGAGAGCCAAAGCGTTGATAGCAAAGACGCGCGTACTCAGCGAAGGCTTGCGCCGTACTGCGCGCCTCCCAGCCGCCTTCATCCTGTAGCGCCTGGGGGAGATCCCAGTGGTACAGGGTGATCATCGGTTCAATGTTATGCGCCAGCAGCTCGTCAATCAGGTCGCTGTAGAATTGCACCCCTGCTTCATTCACCTCGCCGCGGCCGGTGGGCAACAGGCGGGGCCAGGAAATAGAGAAGCGATAGCTTTGCAAACCCATTTCCGCCATCAGCGCCACGTCTTCGCGAAAACGATGGTAGTGGTCAACGGCGATGTCACCGGTCGTCCCCTGATAGGTAGTGCCAGGAAGATGGGAATAAGTATCCCAGATAGAAGGGCCTTTGCCGTCGGCATCGTGTCCGCCTTCAACCTGCCAGGCTGCGGTAGCGGCGCCCCATAAAAAGTGTTGCGGAAATCCGGACATGAAAAAACTCCTTATCGATTGATAAAGAGAGTGTAATCAATGCGTGTGCAACTATGCAACCGGTTTCAGAAACCGGTTGCATAGTTGCGAAGCGGGTCACTGTTTATTTCGACAGCGGCTTCGTCTGAACAACATCAACGGAAGGCGGGGACTGGTAGTTATCAATATGATGAGCGATAACTAAAAGCAGGGCCGAAACGCCCAAAACAATCCAGCCAATAAGTTCTACAATACGGTTAAAAACGTTTTCCATAACACTACTGCAAATTGTGAAACCAGACTGAAATGGTACTCAACGACTGAAGTAACGCAAGTGTTACATGATCTTAGCGACGCAAATGGCGTAAAGCTGAGCAACGTTGCGGGTTAAAAGAGTGAGCAAGCCGCGGCATCAACGCGGCCACCATCTTCTCGTTAAGAGGGCAGAAAAATGAGTGACGCTATCCGGGTAGGATTAATCGGTTACGGCTATGCGAGCAAAACCTTTCATGCGCCGCTCATCAGCGGTACGCCGGGGATGACGCTGGCGGCGGTGTCGAGCAGCGATGAAAAGAAAGTGCTGACCGACTGGCCTGCGGTGCAGGTGGTGGCCGCGCCGCAAGCGCTCTTTAGCGATCCCAATATCGACCTGGTGGCGATCCCCACCCCAAACGACACCCATTTCCCGCTGGCCAAAGCCGCGCTGGAAGCGGGCAAGCATGTGGTGGTGGATAAACCTTTTACCGTGACGCTAGCGCAGGCGCGCGAGCTTGAAGCGATTGCCAAAAGCGAGGGGCGCTTGCTTTCGGTGTTTCACAACCGCCGCTGGGACAGCGATTTTCTGACGGTGAAATCGTTGATTAATGAAGGGCTGCTGGGAGAAGTGGTCTATTTTGAGTCACATTTCGACCGCTATCGACCGCAGGTGCGGCAACGCTGGCGCGAGCAGGGCGGGCCGGGCAGCGGCATCTGGTACGATCTTGCCCCGCATCTGCTGGACCAGGTGGTAAATCTCTTCGGACTTCCGGTTAGCATGCAGGTCGATCTGGCGCAATTACGTCCGGGCTCGCAGTCCACTGACTATTTTCACGCGGTATTAACCTGGCCGCAGCGCCGGGTGGTATTACACGGAACCCTGGTGGCCGCCGCGGAAACGGCGCGCTTTATCATCCACGGCTCGCGCGGAAGCTACGTGAAATACGGCCTTGATCCGCAGGAAGAACGGCTGAAAAGCGGCGAGCGCCTGCCGCAGGAGGACTGGGGATACGATATGCGCGACGGGCTGCTGACGCGGGCCGAAGGCGAGGAAATAACCGAAGCGTCGTGGCTGACGCTACCGGGCAACTATCCGGCCTATTATGCCGCCATTCGCGATGCGCTTAACGGGGTCGGCGTTAATCCGGTCCCGGCAAGCCAGGCGATTCAGATAATGGAACTGATTGAGCTGGGGCTGGAGTCGGCCAGGCATCGGGCGACGCTGTCTCTGAATTAGATCGCCCTGACGAAACGAGGCGGTAGCAGAACCCCGCGTTGCCGCGGGGGTAAACATCAAGCCTGCTGTACGCGCTGAATCAGCGCCGCTTTCTCCTGGGCGCTTAAAAAGGCGAGCTCCAGACCATTTTTCTGCGCCTGGCGAATTTGCTCCCGGCTTAAGCCGGCAGCCGGGGCGGCGAAGGTGTATTCGTGGATAATATCGACGCCCTGAACGGCGGGGTCGTCGGTGTTGATACAGGCCAGCACGCCGTGTTCGAGGAACGTTTTCAACGGATGCTCGGCCAGGGATGACACGGTACTGGTCTGAATATTGGATGTCAGACAGGACTCAATACCGATTCGCTGCGCGGCGAGATAATCCATTAGCGCCGGATCCTGCACCGCCTTCACGCCGTGGCCGATACGCTCGGCACCCAGTTCGCGAATCGCCTGCCAGATGCTTTCCGGGCCAGCGGCTTCGCCCGCATGAACGGTGATGCGCCAGCCGGCATCGCGCGCGCGGCGGAAGTGATCCATAAACAGGTTTCCCGGGAAGCCCAGCTCATCCCCGGCGAGGTCGAGGGCGGTGATGCCGTCGCGGTGGGCGAGCAGAGCCTCAAGCTCTTCCTCACAGGCCGCCTCGCCGAAGGTGCGGCTCAGGATGCCGATCAGGCGGGCTTCGACGTTAAAGTCGCGGCTGCCTTCTTTCACTCCGGCGATCACCGCCTCGACAACGCCGGCAACGGGCAACTGGTGAGTCATCGCCATATAGCGTGGAGAGAAACGCAGTTCGACGTAGTGCAGGCCGTTGCGCGCGGCATCTTCGAGGTTTTCATAGGCGACGCGGCGGCAGGCCTCCAGCGAGGCCAGCACTTTTACCCCCCAGTCGAGCTTAGCGAGGAAGCTGACCAGGTTGGGCTCATTGCTGGTGACCTGCACATGAGGACGTAAAGTATCGAGGGTGTCTGCCGGGAGTGCGAGATTAAACTGACGGCCAAGATCGAGAATAGTTTGGGCCCGGATATTGCCATCGAGGTGGCGATGGATGTCGGTTAATGGCAAAGTTAAATCAATCATGGTCGCACTCTTTTTTTAGTTAAAGTGCGCGTCATTGTACATCAGAACGATAAATGGTTTAAAGGGGAGAAAAATACCGAACAATCCAGGGGAAAACGTTGAGAGGAGGGAGGATTACCCTGTCAAATAGAGGAATGACCAAATCGCTCATAGCAAAACGCTATTAATCATAGTCAATCAGTATTTAATTTCGCCCGTGAGATTTTCTATAGTCTCTGGCGCTGATTTTCCTGCAATGAATGGCAGGCAATTTTTAAAAGGACCCTGGGAATATGGTTTTCACGTTAAAAAAAATCGCGGTACCGCTGATTGTCGCAAGTTCACTGCTGCTGGCCGCCTGCAAACCTGGCGAGGACCCCAACCACATCAAGGTGGGCATTAGCGCGGGCGTCGATCAGGAAGTGTGGGCGGTGGCGCAAAAAGTGGCGAAAGAGAAATACAACCTCGACGTTGAGGTGGTGACGTTTAATGATTTCGTTCTGCCTAACGAGGCGCTGAATAACGGCGATCTGGATGCCAATGCTTTCCAGCACAGGCCCTATCTGGACAAACAGATTCAGGAGCGCGGCTATAAGCTGGTTCAGGTTGGCACCACTTTCGTTTATCCGATAGCGGCCTATTCAAAGAAAATCACATCGGTCGCTCAGCTGCCCGATGGCGCGCAGGTGGCGGTCCCCAACGATCCAACTAACCTCGGTCGTTCTCTGCTGTTGTTACAAAAACAGGGGCTGATTACGCTGAAGGACGGCGTGGGTCTGCTGCCCACTTCGCTGGATATTATCAACAATCCGAAAAAGCTAAAAATCGTCGAAATTGAAGCGCCGCAGCTGACCCGCGCGCTGGACGACCAGCAGATAACCATGGCGATCATCAATACCACTTTCTCCAGCCAGGTTGGGCTGTCGCCGTCGCGCAACGGCCTGTTTGTGGAAAGCAAAGATTCGCCTTACGTTAATATCTTTGCCAGCCGTATCGAAAACAAAGACAGCGAGAAGGTGAAAAACCTGGTGAAGGCCTACCAGAGCGATGAGGTCGCCGCGGCGGCTGAACGGCTATACAAAGGCGATGCGGTGAAGGGCTGGTAGAGACGCTCGGCCAACTCTGATCGCGTGCAGTCACGATCATTGCAGCCGGTAGCGACCCACTACCGGCTTTTTTCTGGCTACTTTTGAATCAAATAGCGGATGGTTGGCCCATCCTGCTGAATGTCGAGCACGGTGTAGCCGTGGTTTTTGGCATCCAGCGGGATATTGTTAATCGACTGCGGACAGTCGCTGACCACTTCAAGTATCTCGCCTTTCTTCAGCGAAGGCATGGCTTCCAGCGTGGCGATGGCCGGATAGGGGCAGGGTTCGCCAACCATATCGAGGCGATAATCGGGAACGAAAGTTTTCATGCGCTTTCCTTAACGGTCGAGGCGGCGAGAGATTGACGGCGGAAGAAACGTTTTTCCCAGCCGATCACCAGAACCAGCGCGAGCAGCAGCAGGAGATAGGTCGCCAGCAGGCCGCCGAATGGCCCGAAGGTCGCCAGCAGGTTGATTTTATCCCAGCTTGTGGCCAGCGCCGGGGAGAGCCCGTCCCAGTAGTATGCGAGGATCGTTGAACCGATCACGTTGCCCAGCCCGACCCACCAGTAGTGCACCTGACCCTCCACCGCGCGGTACATCCAGCCGGTTTCGCAGCCGCCCGCCAGGACGATGCCAAAGCCAAACAGCAGGCCGCCGATAACCGCGTTAGGGCCCGCCCACATGATTTTCGGCTCCATACCCAGCTGCACGTAGCTGAAGATGCCAATGGCGCTGGCGGCCATACCGAAGATAATCGCCTTCGCCATATTGGTGCGTCCGGTTATCCACATATCGCGAAAGGCGGAGGTAAAGCAGATCTGCGCCCGTTCGATAAGCAGGCCAAACCCCACGCCAAACAGCAGCGCCAGGCCGAGCTTCGGCTGGTTCGCCGCGGTGAGCAGGCCCCAGGCGATCATGGCGAAAAAGACCACCATCCCGAGACGGAACCGGCGCCGCGCCTGGTCAGGTTTTTGCGTCAGCGGCGACGCCTGCGACACTTTCTGCATTTTTACCGGAATACGAAAGATGGGCAGTAAGGTAAAGCGCGCGCCGAACCAGGTGCCGATAGCAGTAGCGATGGCGAAGAACCAGGCGTGCAGAGAAAACTGCGGGATACCGGTAAAGAACGCGGCCAGATTGCAGCCCATCGCCAGGCGCGCACCGAAACCAGCAATAATTCCCCCGGCGACGGCCTGCAGAATGCGGATCCGGCTGCGAGGGAAGCGCAGCTTCACGTTATTCGCCCACAGCGCGGCGGCGAAACAGCCGCCGAACATGCCGATGATCATCATGCCGTCGATACGGGTGAGCGGGGTGCCCTCGAGATGAATGAGTTTATAGTAGCCCCACTCTTCGCTGTGCACGCCGACGAGCTGCAGTAATTGCCCGCCCCAGCGGGTGAATTCGCCGGTGACGGCCCAGAAAGTGCCGGTAATACCGAAGTAGTAGGTTGAGAGAATACCCGCGGCGATAACGGCGGGTACCGGCGACCAGAATTTAATCAGCCACGCCTGTTTGAACTGTTGCCATGTCATGAAGATGCCTCTGAACTCAGAAGGTATATTACCCGTAGCGGGTTAAAGAGCAGCGATAATACGCGGCTTATTCGCTGAAAACGCTCGATGGGATCAAATTGACCGATAAAGAGAATACAAAAGGCCACACCAGAGTGGCCTTTCACGCCCGCCGATCCGCGGTCAGCTCCCGGTGACGGTTTTGGCGATTAGTTAAAGCCCAGGCGAATAAGATTCAACGGGCAATATAATCCCTGATGGCCGTCTATTTCCACGCAATCGGCGCGACGGATCTGCTCCGCCGTTTTACCCTCGGCGTGGATGGCTTTGATGACGCCCGTCGCGCCGCTGTCGGCCACCATAACCATGCTGCCGGTAGAGATAGCGTTACGGTTACGATCGTAGGTGTTCATTTTTTTCCTCCTGATGAATGCTTTGACGGGAATTAAAAACGGCATTTAAATACACCTTTGCGAAACGGTTTTTTTTTGAGTCTCGTCAAAATATTGGCTAATTATGCCCGGAGGATGGATGAGCGAGCGGGGAGTGGGCAATTAAGCGAAGGCAGCGGCGGTAAATAATCCCGCGATGCCGCGCCGCCGTGTGCTAAATAGATCGTGTACTCCGGCGGCGCGGAAAAATAGCGCGGGATGATGATATTTCCGGCTTAATTTTTTAGCCGCGAAAAACCGGCGGCGATATTGACCTCTGAGCTAGCGGACAGGCCGCTAGCGCGTTGGCGATCGGCGCAACGCGGCGATTAACCCCTGTACGCCTTTTTCCAGCTTCTCGCGCGGACAGCCGGCGTTCAGGCGGACAAAGCCTTTACCCGCTTCGCCGTAGGTATCGCCGGGCATAATGGCGATCTTTTGCTCCTCGATGAGCGCTTTTTGCAGGGCGCGATCGTCAATCGCCAGTGGCCGCAGATCAATCCACGCCAGGTAAGTCGCCTGCGGCGGCTGCCAGTTAAGCTCGGGAAACGCCTGGTTCAGCTCATCGGCGATGTAGCGCATATTCTCCTGCAGATAGCCGCGCAGGGCATCCAGCCAGGCCGCCCCCTCGCGATAGGCGGCGATATGCGCCACCAGCGCCGGCACGGAAGGGGAAGAGAGGCCATCGCGACTCTTCAGAGCGTGCAGATAGCTTTCGCGCGCGGCGGCGTCGTCAATCAGCCCGTATGCGCCGGTAAACGCCGGAATGTTGAAGCTTTTTGAACCGGAGGTAAAGAGCGCCCAGGGGCTGCGCGCCACCTCGCACCACGGGATGTGCTGATGCCCATCCCACGCCATATCCATATGGATCTCGTCGCTGATCGCCTTGACGCCGTGTTTTTCGCACAGCCGCGCCATGGTTTCCAGCTCTTCACGGGTCCAGACCTTGCCGGTGGGGTTATGCGGACTGCATAGCAGCAAAACGGTATTGCGCGGCTCGGCCAGCGCCTGCTCCAGCTGCGCCATATCGCAGCGCCACTGGCCGCTGTCGAGGGTGAGCGGGACGGGGGCGACGCGCCGCTGATTGCCTTCGATAGTTTTATAAAAGGCGTCATAGGCCGGAGCGTGGACCACAATGCCGTCTCCCACTGCCGACCACTGGCGAATCATCTCCGCGACCATATAGATAACCGACGGGCCGTACACCAGCGCTTCGCGATCGATTGAGCTATGAAAACGGCTGGCGAACCAGTGGCTCACCGCGCCGAGGAACTCGTCGTTTTTCCAGCGGCTATAGCCAAAAACGCCGTGTGCCAGGCGTTTGCTGACGGCATCAAGAATGCAGGGGGCGGTGGCGAAATCCATATCGGAGATAGTAAACGGCAGCAGGTCGGCTGCGCCAAAGCGGTCGGCGACGTAATCCCACTGGGTACACCAGGTGCCATGACGGTCGACCGGCGTTGAAAAATCAAACATCTGCACTTCCTTCATTATGAACCCCCTCCCGTAGGGAGGGGGCGGAGCTTATGCCTCGACGGTATTCATCAGGACAGCCATTTCATCTTTTACCGACTGCACCTGCGGGCCAATCACCACCTGCAGGTTGTGCTGGTTGAGCTGCACCACGCCGATGGCGCGATTCGCTTTCAGCGCGGCGCTGTCGACTTTGCTCATGTCGTTAACCGACAGACGCAGGCGGGTGATGCAGTTATCGAGCGAAACGATATTTTCGGCGCCGCCGAGCGCGGCCAGAATCGCCGGAACGTTATAGCCTGATTTTCCGGTCACGCCGGTGACGGCCTTTTCGAAAGCGCTATTAGTTTCAATATCGCGTCCCGGGGTTTTCAGGTTAAAACGGGTGATAGCGAAACGGAAGATGCCGTAGTAAACCGCGAACCAGATAGCCGCGACCACCGGCACCAGATACCACTTGGTGGACAGACCGTGCAGAATGCCGAACACCACAAAGTCGATAACGTTGCCGTCGGTGTTGCCGATAGTCACGCCGAGGATAGCCATCATGGTGAAGCCCAGCCCGGTCAGCAGCGCGTGGATAACGTACAGCACCGGTGCGACGAACAGGAACAAGAACTCCAGCGGTTCCGTGGTACCGCCCACCACGCAGGCGATAACGCCGGAAATCAGCAGTCCCTTAATTTTATGCCGGTTTTCCGGACGCGCGCAGTGGTACATCGCCAGCGCCGCGCCCGGCAGGCCGCCGAGAAATGCCGGCATTTTCCCCTGCGAAAGGAAACGGGTCGCGCTTTCGGAGAAGCCGTGGGTGGTCGGACAGCTGAGCTGGGCCTGGAAAATCGTCAGCGCGCCGCTAACGCTATGGCCGCAAACGTCCATGGTGCCGCCCGCCTCGGTAAAGCGGATCAGCGCCACCAAAATATGGTGCAGGCCGAACGGCAGCAGCAGGCGTTCTCCGGTGCCGAAGATCATCGGTCCGAAATCCCCGGCGCTATTGATGACCTGGCCGAGGGCATTAATTCCCATGGCGAAAACAGGCCAGATCAACGGGATCACCAGACCGACCAGGCCGAGAACCACGGTAGTAATAATTGGAACAAAGCGGGTGCCGCCAAAAAAGGCCAGCGCGTCGGGCAGGCGGATATTGTGAAAACGCTCATGCAGCATCCAGACGATGATCCCGGCGATCACCGCGCCAAGGATCCCGGTATCGATAGACTGAATACCGATAATATTCTGAATGTTATTCGCTTTGAGGACGGCGGCATCGGTGGTCGGCAGAATGCCTTTGGCCGTCAGCCAGAAGTTAACCGCCAGATTCATCACGGCGTAGCCGACAAAACCGGCAAACGCGGCGACGCCCTTGTTTTCCCGGGCCAGGCCCAGCGGAATGGCGATACAAAACATCACCGGCAGAAAGCTGAAGGCAAAAGAGCCGACTTTGCCCATCCAGATGAAAACGGCCTGCAGCAGCGGCACGTCCAGCCACGGCAGGAGCGTCAGGACATCATGGCTGCTCAGAGAGCTGCCGATCCCCAGCATGATCCCGCAAAAGGAGAGCAACGCCACGGGTAACATGAAGGTTTTCCCTAACTGCTGGAAAAACTCCCATAAGGTAATTTTGCTTGCTGTTTTCGCCGTCATAACATGAATCCTGGTTCTTAAAGTTAGCGGTAGGATGAAGCGCAACGGAAAGATAAAACGTTTTACCTAATTTTAGTGCGATAAAAATCACATATTCCGGCGATAATAACGTTTATAAAGAGAGTATCTTGATAAAACGTTTTATCGACAGCCAAAGGGAGCCAGCCTGCAGTTATGGCTATCGCGAAAAAAATCACCATTAATGATGTCGCCCAGGCGGCGGGGGTATCGGTCAGTACGGTATCGCTGGTACTGAGCGGCAAGGGGCGTATTTCCTCGGCCACCGGCGAGCGCGTCAATCACGCTATTGAGCAACTGGGCTTCGTGCGTAACCGTCAGGCGGCGTCTCTGCGCGGCGGGCAGAGCGGGGTGATCGGTCTGATCGTCAGCGACCTATCGAAGCCTTTCTACGCCGAGATGACCGCCGGATTGACCGACGCGCTTGAGTCGCAGGGGCGAATGGTGTTCCTCACTCAGGGGGGACACAGCGGTGAAAAAATGCTTCAGCGTTTTGATACCCTGGTGGCGCAAGGGGTCGACGGCGTAGTGATTGCCGGAGCGATCGACCAGGGAGCGGAGCTGCGCGATCGCGCGGCGCAGGCCGGGATGCCGCTGGTGTTTGCTTCCCGCGCCAGCTATCTCGACGATGTTGACCTGATCCGCCCGGATAATATGCAGGCGGCGCAGATTGTCACCGAACACCTGATCCGCCGCGGCCATCAGCGCATTGCCTGGCTGGGAGGGCAGAGCTCGTCCCTGACGCGCGCCGAACGGGTGGGCGGCTACTGCGCCACCTTACTGAAGTATGGCCTGCCGTTTCATAGCGAGTGGGTGCTCGAATGCGAGTCGAGCCAGAAGCAGGCGGCGGAGGCGATGGCGGCGCTGCTGCGGCAAAACCCGACGATTAGCGCCGTGCTGTGCTACAACAGCGTGATCGCCACCGGGGCGTGGTTTGGGCTGATGCGCGCCGGGCGACAGAGCGGCGAAGCTGGCGTCGAAAGCTATTTTGAACAGCGGATAGCGCTGGCGGCATTTGCGGAACTGCCCGAGGATGCGCTGGACGATCTGCCGCTGACCTGGGTGACGACACCCGCCCGGGAGCTGGGGCAAAGCCTGGCGGAGTGCATTTTACGCCGAATGGAAGAGGGCCAGGGCGCGGCGAGAAACCAGATCATTTCTCCGCGACTGATTACCCGAAAATAGCCCCTGGTAAGGGGCTATTTGTCGTTTACTGCTGCGGCGCTGCGGGTTCAGCGACGGCGGGAAGCGCTAAACCGAACATTCCGGCAAACTCATCCAGCGGCATTTTCTGCCCGTTCAGCGTGACCTGGCCGTCAGCGTACTGCAGGCTTGAGGTGATCGCGTTATCTTCCATGGTCGTGATGCGGAACATCTGGCCCATCGCCGCCAGGCCTTTCACCTGCTGATCCGCAAGCTTAGCGGCGTCGGCGGGCTGATAACCTTCCAGCCCGGCAATCTGGGTCATAAACGCCGTCGCCATATCGACCGGGATCACCAGCTTGCCGTCGAGAGATTTAACGCTACGATCCACTTCATCCGCCAGCGTCTGCGGCGGGGTAGTGGTCAACGACGGGTCTTTCAGCAGAATCGACAGGTTAAGGGTGGTTTCGCCTTTCGCATTGCGCCAGCTCAGCGGCGAAATGGTCAGGGACGGGCTGCCTTTCAGCATCATCGGCAGCGCGCTAAAGAAGGTCTGCGTCAGCGCCTGCTGATAGAGCTCAGGATTCTGCGCCAGCTGCGGATCCGCCATCAGCGCCTGCGCTTCGGCGTTGTATTTTTGACTGAACTGATGGAAGGCTGCGCCGTCAATGTTATCCAGTTTCAGGGTCAGCCGGCCGCTACCGATATCCTGATTTTGCAGCTTCAGGCTGTTGACGGTGTAGTCCAGCTGGCTGTTAATGCCTTTACCGTCGGCAGTCAGCGAGGAGTTACCGTCAATTTTCATCCCTTCGAATAGCGCCAGCTCTTTGCCTTCCACGCCAATCGCCAGTTTGTCCAGCGAGATAGCCTGTTTACCGATACGTTCGTTGAAGCTGGCCATTTCGGTGGAGCCATCGGTTTTCAGATTATTAAAGGTGAGCTGAACTTTCTGGTTGTACTCGTTGACGGCGTTAATCTGCCCGCTACCGGCTTCGCCGCTCAGGCTGAGGGTTTTCCCCTCGCGGTCGGCATTCAGCTGGAACTGCCCGCCGCTAAACGTCACTTTCTCATCGCCTTTCGCGTAATCAAGCGGGTTGAGCACGATAGCGGATTGGTTGTCGCCGCTATAAGCGATACGGGTATCAATGGTGAACGGCGTTTCGCCTTTAGCGATGTCGAACAACGCCTTGCTGGCGTCGTTATTGGTCAGCGTGGTTTTGACGGACGCCATCGCCGGAGCGAGGTTAAAGGATTTCAGCGAAGCCAGCGGGAAAGGACCGTGATCGACGACTTCATCAAACACCAGCGATTGCCCGGCGGCGAGCCAGCGGGGCTCTTTGCCGGCAATGGGCTTCAGCACCAGCTGTAAATGGCTGCGGAACAGTCCGCGCTGATAGCCCTGATATGTCAGCTCCACGCCAGCCTGCGGCGCGCTGCTTTGCAGCTGCGCATTAGCCTGCTGCACCATATCGGCAATGCGGCTTTCCAGCTGCTTCCCCGTATACCACGCGCCGCCAGACCAGACGACGCCCAGCGCGATGATAACTCCTGCTGCGACCAGCGATTTTTTCATAGCATTTGTCCATAAATGAAACCAGGCGGATCGGGCCGCCTGGTTGTGTTGTCATGATGGGTGAAAGTCTAGCAACTGTGGCTAAAAAGTTCAGTAACTTACTGGAGCTTATTAAACACGCGCGCGACGCGGCCATAGCCGCTGACCTGCACCGGAGATTCATTACAGCCGATAAACGCGGATTCACCCGGCTTCAGCGTCAGGCTGTGCTTGTCTTTGGTGATGACCGCTTCGCCCTCGACGCAGAACAGGATCGCCGCGCTATCCTGGGCGATGGTTGACGCTTGCGCCGACAGGTCGTGCAGAGAGAAGGCAAAATCATCAACCGGGATCGGGAAGTCCAGCTCCGCGCCGCGGCTGACCGGCTGGGTCAGCAGCTCGCCCGCAGGTTTGGGCGTAAATTTGACGTTCGCCACCAGTTCCGGAATATCGATGTACTTCGGCGTCAGACCCGCGCGGAGCACGTTGTCCGAGTTGGCCATCACCTCCAGCGCCACGCCCCGCAGGTAGGCGTGCGGCGTTTCCGCAAACAGGAACATCGCCTCGCCGGGATTCAGTTTGACCACGTTGAGCAGCAGCGGAGAGAAGAGTCCGCTATCGTCCGGGTAGAACTCGGCGATCAGGCGGATAGTCTGCCAGGGCTCACCCTGCTCGCTGTCCAGCGCCGCCTGCAGCACGCGCAGGGCGTGCGCTTTTTCTTCGCCCTTCATATTCAGCAGGCTGGCAAACAGCTGGCTCAGATGCTCGCCGTTCGGCTGCGCGAGGAATTGCGCAATTGCCGGATGGGCATCGGCGACCGGCTGCAGCAGATTGACGATATCGGAAAACTCACGGAAGGCGTTCATGGCGAGGAACGGCGTTAAGGCGAAAACCAGCTCAGGCTTGTGGTTCGGATCTTTATAGTTACGTTCGGCGGCATCAAGCGGGATCCCGGCGGCGTTCTCTTTGGCAAAACCGATTTCCGAGGCCTGCTTGTTCGGATGCACCTGGATAGAGAGCGGCTGCGCGGCGCACAGGACTTTGAACAGGAACGGCAGTTCGCCGAAACGCCCGGCGACTTTCTCGCCAAGCAGGGTCGCTTTATCGCTGTCGATCGCGTCGCGCAGAGAACGCGGAGTTCCGCTATTGTCCAGAATCTGCGAGCTGCTCTTCGGATGCGCGCCCATCCACAGCTCCGCCATCGGCAGGTTGTTCGGATTAGCAATCCCATAAAGTTCGGTTAAGGCGGTATGGCTTCCCCAGGCGTAGTTTTGCACTGAGTTAATGAGCTTTTGCATTCTCAATCCCTGTTTCCACTTAATAGTCATGGCACTATTAAACCAGCAATCGACCGATAAGCAACCGGCGCGAAGAAAAAGTCGTCCTTGTCTCAGTTTTTGTTAAAAAATTGTGTAAAATCGATCGACTCGCTTTTCCACGGGCAAATGGAGTGTCTGCCTGAAATATAATCAGCTAAGCAGTAAGTGAGAGCACAATGTCGAATAAACCGTTTGTATATCAGGATCCTTTTCCACTGAAAAAGGACGATACCGAGTATTACCTCCTCAGCAGTGATTACGTCTCCGTCGCCGAATTCGCCGGCCAGGAAGTGCTGAAAGTTGAACCTCAGGCGCTAACTTTACTGGCACAACACGCTTTCCACGACGCCTCCTTTATGCTTCGCCCGGCGCATCAGCAGCAGGTCGCCGATATTCTCAACGACCCGGAAGCCAGCGAAAACGATAAGTACGTGGCGCTACAGTTCCTGCGTAACTCGGATATTGCCGCTAAAGGCGTGCTGCCGACCTGCCAGGATACCGGCACGGCGATTATTACCGGCAAGAAAGGCCAGCGCGTGTGGACCGGCGGCGGCGATGAAGCCGCGCTGGCGCAGGGCGTTTATAACACCTATATCCAGGATAACCTGCGCTATTCGCAGAACGCGCCGCTGGATATGTATAAAGAGGTCAACACAGGCACTAA
The DNA here is from genome assembly GCF_002090195.1 of Klebsiella sp. M5al. Taxonomy (NCBI): domain Bacteria; kingdom Pseudomonadati; phylum Pseudomonadota; class Gammaproteobacteria; order Enterobacterales; family Enterobacteriaceae; genus Klebsiella; species Klebsiella sp. M5al. The sequence continues at coordinate 3,377,841 of NZ_CP020657.1, read as the reverse complement.
CCTGCCTGCGCAAATCGACCTCTACGCTACCGACGGCGAGGAGTACAAATTTCTCTGCATCGCCAAGGGTGGCGGCTCGGCGAATAAAACCTATCTGTACCAGGAAACCAAAGCATTAATTACGCCGGCGAAGCTGAAAAACTACCTCGTCGAGAAGATGCGCACCCTGGGAACCGCCGCCTGCCCGCCGTACCATATTGCGTTCGTCATTGGCGGCACTTCGGCGGAGTCCACCCTGAAAACCGTTAAGCTGGCCTCAACCAAGTATTACGACGGCCTGCCGACCGAAGGCAACGAGCACGGTCAGGCCTTCCGCGATATTCAGCTGGAGCAGGAACTGCTGGCGGAGGCGCAAAACCTCGGTCTTGGGGCGCAGTTCGGCGGCAAATACTTCGCCCACGATATCCGCGTTATCCGCCTGCCGCGCCACGGCGCGTCGTGCCCGGTGGGCATGGGCGTCTCCTGCTCGGCGGATCGTAATATCAAAGCCAAAATCAACCGCGAAGGGATCTGGCTGGAGAAACTGGAGAGCAACCCGGGCAAGTATATTCCCGAACATCTGCGTCAGGCCGGTGAGGGCGAGGCGGTCAAGGTCAACCTCAACCAGCCGATGAGCGATATTCTGGCGCTGCTGTCGCAGTACCCGGTGTCAACGCGTCTATCGCTGAGCGGTACGATTATCGTGGCCCGCGATATTGCTCACGCGAAGCTGAAAGAGCTTATCGATAGCGGTGAAGAACTGCCGCAGTACGTCAAAGATCACCCGATCTACTACGCGGGTCCGGCGAAAACGCCTGACGGTTACGCTTCCGGCTCTCTTGGTCCCACCACCGCTGGCCGTATGGACTCCTACGTCGATTTACTGCAATCCCACGGCGCAAGCATGGTGATGCTGGCCAAAGGCAACCGCAGCCAGCAGGTCACCGACGCCTGCCATAAGCACGGCGGTTTCTACCTCGGCAGCATCGGCGGTCCGGCGGCGGTACTGGCGCAGCAGAGTATCCGTAGCCTGGAGTGCGTGGCGTATCCGGAGCTGGGGATGGAAGCTATCTGGAAAATCGAAGTGGAAAACTTCCCGGCGTTTATCCTCGTGGATGACAAGGGCAACGATTTCTTCCAGCAAATCCAAAGCTCGCAGTGCGCCCGCTGCGTGAAATAATCCCAGCCGCCCTTCGGGGCGGTTTTTTTATGCCGCTTAGCGGCACGAACGACTAAAACAACATATAAATCTGACCCATACTTTACGCTTTAAGCAGGTGAGCTTTGTCGCGATTTCGCACTTTGAATCCAAGGAGACAGTCATGACAACGTATCGCAGTGAAAAAGACTCAATGGGCGCCATCGACGTGCCTGCTGACAAGCTATGGGGCGCGCAAACCCAGCGCTCGCTGGAACATTTCCGCATTTCGACGGAAAAAATGCCGGTCGAGCTTATCCACGCGCTGGCGCTGACCAAGCGCGCGGCGGCGAAGGTGAATAACGATCTCGGCCTGCTGGCCGCGGAGAAAGCGCAGGCGATTATTCAGGCCGCGGATGAAGTGCTGGCAGGCCAACATCCGGACGCCTTTCCGCTGGCTATCTGGCAAACCGGCTCCGGCACGCAAAGCAATATGAATATGAATGAGGTGCTGGCCAACCGCGCGAGTGAGCTGCTGGGCGGGGCGCGCGGGATGGAGCGTAAGGTGCACCCGAACGATGATGTCAACAAGAGCCAGAGCTCTAACGACGTTTTCCCGACGGCGATGCACGTGGCGGCGATAATTGCCCTGCGGGAGAAGCTGATTCCGCAGCTCAACGTGCTAAAGCAGACCCTGAACGATAAAGCCGTTGCCTTCAGCGACATCGTCAAAATCGGCCGCACCCACCTGCAGGACGCCACGCCGCTGACCCTCGGCCAGGAGATCTCCGGCTGGGTAGCGATGCTGGAGCATAATTTAAAACATATCGACCATAGCCTGCCGCATCTGGCGGAGCTGGCGCTGGGCGGGACGGCGGTGGGAACCGGGCTCAACACTCATCCGCAATACGCGGTACGCGTCGCCGCCGAGCTCGCGGCCTTAAGCGGCCAGCCGTTTGTCACCGCGCCGAATAAATTTGAAGCGCTGGCGACCGTGGATGCCCTGGTGCACGCCCACGGGGCGCTGAAAGGCCTGGCCGCCTCGCTGATGAAAATCGCCAACGATGTACGCTGGCTGGCTTCCGGCCCGCGCTGCGGGATTGGCGAAATTGCGATCCCGGAAAATGAACCGGGATCGTCGATTATGCCCGGCAAAGTCAACCCGACCCAGTGCGAAGCCCTGACTATGCTGTGCTGCCAGGTGATGGGTAACGATGTCGCGGTAAATATTGGCGGCGCATCGGGCAACTTTGAGCTCAACGTCTACCGCCCGCTGGTGATCCACAACTTCCTGCAATCGGTGCGGCTGCTGGCGGAGGGGATGGCGAGCTTTAACGAGCACTGCGCGGTGGGGATTGAACCGAATCGTGAACGCATCAGCCAGCTGCTCAATGAGTCGCTGATGCTGGTCACCGCGCTGAACACCCATATTGGCTATGACAAAGCGGCGGAAATTGCCAAAAAAGCGCACAAAGAGGGGTTGACCCTGAAGGCATCCGCGCTGGCCCTCGGCTACCTGACGGAGGACGAGTTTGACCGGTGGGTTCGCCCGCAAGAGATGGTGGGCAGTCTGCCTACTCGTTAGCCAGCCACAGGTGCAGCCGCGGGATCAGAAGCCTGAGCGACTGCGCCTGCGGTTTATAGCGATACTGTACGTTCTCGGCGTCATAGTTCAGTAACTCACCGAGGTCCGGCACGCTGACCCCCTTCGTGCCGGATATCAGCGCAATCATCGGTCCCGGACAGGCGTATTGCACCTGTTTTTGTTCGCCGCTGTACCAGACCCGGGCGATGGGCTGCACTTTCACCGGCCGCTTTATCTTCAGCTTTGCCCGCTGCGGCAGGGCGGCAATATCCTGATACTCTCGCTCCAGCTTGCTTTGCCACTGCTCGCGCGTCCACGGCGGCACCGCTCGCGGCGACTGCAGGCTTTTTTCCAGCTGCATCAGCACCCGATCACGGGTAAGGTTTTTAATCACGTGCTTATTGGCCCAGCCAAAGCGAATGGTGCTCGGATCGAGCAGCGGGGTCAGGGTACGGTAGGCGCTAAGCGTGATAAGCCCCGGCAGGTGGCGATGGACCCACTCAAACCGTGCGGCGGCAGGCAGGCCGGAATCGACGGTAATAATCTTCTCAAAGGTTGCTTTGAGGGCGTTGATATGGGCAATTTTGCCTGCCAGCTCAGCCTGTTGGTTGGCGTCAGTTTGCAGGCAAATCGCGCCGGGCAAGCGCACGGCGGCCTTACTGCTGCGGGTTTCCGACTGCTGCTGGATAAACAGATGGCTGTAGTGCCTGAGCGCCATCTCCAGCGCGGTTTTGCCGGTATGCTGAACCACATTGATGCTGTCGAGCGGCTGGTGTTCCGCATCCTTGCTTACCGGCGGCAGCTCAAAGACGCGGGCGGCCAGCAGGCGGCATTGGCTCAGGGACTGTTTCAGCTCTTGCAGTTCGCGCTCGAGCTGGCGAAAGGTGCCGTTCAGACGTTCAACGAGGTCATAGCTGGCCATATTTTCCACCTTAGTTACAACATGCTTGACGTTTTTTTAACTATAGCAGACCTCAGCATCTGCGCAAAGGCTCATCAGGCGGAGGTAAAACTCGGCAACTGATGATACACCGGCCAGCTAAAGCAAAAACAGGCTCCGCCCAGCGCGCTCTCTTCGCAATGGACTTCCCCGGCCATAGCCTGGGCGATACTGTGAACGATAGCTAAACCGAGGCCACAGCCGCCGGTGGCGCGATCGCGGCTGGGGTCGAGGCGTACGAAAGGCTCGAAAACTCTCTCGCGCTCAGCAGGCGCGATACCGGGACCATCATCTTCGACCCGCAGCGTCGCCCGCGAACCCTGCAGCGTCAGGCCGACCTGAATTCGCCGATTGCTGTAGCGCAGGGCGTTGTTCACCAGATTATCCAGCACCCGTTCCATCAGGCGCATATCCAGCGCGCCGTAATTGCCGGCCAAAATGTCGCCTGGCGCGACTTCGCGCTGGGGATTAACCGTTTGAATATCTTCCACATGATCGCGGATCCACGCCGGGAAATCGGGGGTCGTCAGCTTCAGTTCGTTCTGCGGACGGTCAAGCCGCGCGTAGGTCAGCAGCTCTTCAATCAGCGCTTCCAGCTGGCCGATGTCGCGGTTCAACGCCAGAGATTCGGCTTCGGTGAGGTTCTCGCTCATCTCGAGACGATAGCGCAGACGCACCAGCGGGGTTCGCAGCTCATGGGCGATACCATCGATCAGCTGTTTTTTGCTGGCGATAAGCGCGTTGATATTATCGGCCATCTGATTAAACGCCACGCCCAGCCGTTCGAAGCTGGACATGCTGTCGAAATGAATGCGTTCGCTAAGATGTCCGTCGCCGAAGCGCTGGGCGGCGGTCTCAATACGCAGCATGTCCTGCCAGTGCGGACGCATCCAGATAAATACCGGGAAGGCCAGCGAGATGGCGATAAAAGCCATCAGGGCCAGATCGAGCAGGCGCATCTCGTGCAAAAAATAGAGATAGGGCACCGGGCCGACGGAAAGCACGTAGTGGCTGCGCGGGATGCGCTGGATAAAGGTGTACTGATCGTCGAGAGCGACGATATCCCCGGCGCGCAGATGCTGCATCGAGTTCTCCGACAGCTTGAATTTGCTGATGGGTTCGATATGCAGATCGAAAGAGAGATTGAGATCCAGCTCTTTAAGCGTTTTGCTCCAGTCGCGCGGCGGGATCTCCCGCAGCTCGCTGCGCATCAGATACAGCGAGCTTTTCATTAAATCGTCCAGAGACTGACGCCCGGCGCGTTCGGCGGTGAATTTGTACACCAGGCCAACCATCATAGTCATCACCAGGAAGCAGACGAACAGCAGCAGGTAAAACTGCACAAACAGCTTTTTCATTAAATCTCACTTAAAAAAGGTTAAATGCCTTTCTCATACCCTCAGAGGCATCATGAGGGCATTTTCCCCGGCAGAAACTTCGTGAAAACCCCTTTCTGCATTTTCATCCGCCGCTGGATTCGCTATGAAAGCAGGGTTCGCACCGGCTGACAACATCCGCTCTGCATAAGTTATGCGGCGGGCAGTCGACACACCCGGCAATCTTGATCGCGCACACTCGAGGAGACCATAGCAAGCGAGTGCTGACGCCGTCGCGTAAGCTTGTCAAAAAACCATTATAAGAAAGTGGTTATAGGTGAGGAGGGTTCAACTTGATATAACACCTTTTCTCATCTCTGCTGGAGGTTATATGGCAATTTCGGCTAGAAACCAGCTGGCTGGTACGGTTAGCGCGACTGAACGTGGGGCATTTTGGTCAGCAAGAACCTTGCGTAACCGCCGATGCGTCCGATCATTTGCTTCGAAAACGGCGATGCCCTACAGGGGGTTCCTTTCCGTCGCTGCGTTTCTGGCGCGGGACCATGCTGCAAAATCTGCAGAAACCATTGGCCTGGCATAGAAATAGCCCTGAACCTCATCGCAGCCGAGGCTTCGCAAGATCTCGACCGTTTTGCGATCCTCGACGCCTTCGGCCAGGACGATGTAATCGAGCTGCTTGAGAAGCTTGATAACGTTACGCACAATAATGCGGCTGGCTTTTTCGTCGACAATATGACTCACAATAGACCGGTCGAGTTTGATGATGTCCAGGGGCATTTGCCGCAGGTAATTAATGTTGCTGTATCCCGAACCAAAGTCATCCAGAGAAATTTTAAATCCACGTTTTTTAAGCATGTTCAACCCGTTAAGCGCGGCCGGACTTTCAAGCATCTTCTCGGTTTCCAGACACTCCAATCCCAGCAGCGCCGGCTCAAGAGACGCATTCCGCAGTTTCTGTTCAAGCTCCTCAGCGAAATCGGGCCGAGAAAAGTCACTGGCGGCCAGATTAATTGACACCGGCAGAGTCAGTCCCTGGTCCCGCCACTCGCTCAGCTGCGCGATAGTGCGATCGATAACCCAGGCCGTGAGCTCACGCATCAGGCTGGTCTTTTCGACCAGCGGGATAAATTCGCCGGGCAGGACTTCGCCGTTTGTCGGATGCTTCCATCTGACCAGCGCTTCAGCACCCGTCACGCGCCCGGTCGCCAGCGAGATTTTCGGCTGATAGACCAGATATAAGCCCTGGTTTCCCTGCAGCGTTTGTCTGAGTTCGGTCAGCAGGCTGAAATCCCTCTTTTTGCGGGTATCCAGGGCGTCATTATAGGTGGTAAAACGGAGCCCCTGGCTTATCGCCTCATGCAAAGCGCTCACCGCACGACGCAGAATTTCATTCGGCGTCAGGGTGCTGTCGCACAGCCCGGAGTCACCCATGTGAATATCCAAATCCAGGGGAACTTCAGGGCCAATCCTGGCCTGGGTTCCCTGAAGGTTTTGTGCAATGTTTTCCAGCGACAGAGCCGTTGGCTCAGGCGTTAAAAAAGCAAATCGTCCGACCGCCACGGCGTAAAGCTGGCCCGCGAGAGGCAGACGTGCCTGCAGCTGAGCGGTCATGTCGCGAAGTAAGTTTTCTACGGCAATCATCCCCAATGAGCGGGCCATCTCGTAGGCAAAGGGCATATCAATGCAGTCAATGATGACCAGCCGGAAGGCGCTCACCGCCGACACCTCAATGTCCTTCAGCAGGCGCTGACGATTGGGTAATAGCGTGACGACGTCGGTATAGCCTACCGAGTGCCAGGAGGCTAAGAAGTCCGATACCAGCTCGGCCAGCGTGTTAAAGATAGCGACCTGCTCGTCGGAAAGTTCCCTGGGTTGCGTATCCAGGATACTCAAGGTACCCACGGCCACCCCATCCCGGGTTGTCAGCGGGCATCCCGCATAAAAACGAATGAACGGCGCTTCTCTGACGGCGCGATCGCGCTGAAAAACCGGGTGCTGATGCGTATCACGACAAATGAACGTTTTACCCTGTTTCAAGGTCTGTTCGCAAAATGCGTCGCCCAGGCGGGTTTCCGTGGCGGCGATATTCTGAGCGGATTTGATATATAGCTTTTCATCATCCAGCACCGAGACAAAACTCATCGGCATTTTCAGCAACTGGCAGACCAGATGCGTATACTTCTTTAATGCTTCGTCCCGTCCCTCGTCGGGATTTTTTAACAGGTCAATCGCCGCGCGTCTTTTACTTTCATCGTTGCTGAGATCGCTCAACATTTAAATACCCCCGTACAGTAGATATTTCGGTCATCCCAACCCACTGATGGTGTGAAGCTCTATACTCACGGCGGGTATCGATAGTGGCACAATCGCCATGGTTACCACCACATTAGAATGTTTTGCGCCGATCGGTTCCGGATTCGCCAGTTTTGCATTAAGCGCAACGCTTGTTTTAAGAATAGTTAATCATTAACAGGAGGGTGCAGTGACTGTGGCGACTTAACCCGCACTCACAGCTGACCCGTGAATTAATTGTCCCAGGCGTGGGGGGCGAACAGATAGCCTTTATTGCGTACCGTTTTGATGCGATAGGGCTCGGTCGCATTGTCGAGAAGCTTTTTGCGCAGCCGCGAAATGGCAACGTCGACGCTGCGGTCCATACCATCGTAGCTGACGCCGCGCAGGTTTTTTAATAACGCGTCGCGATCCATAATTTGTCCGGCGTGCGTCGCCAGCTCCCACAGCAGATCGAAATCCGCGGTGGATAACGCGACGCTTTCGCCGCTGAGCATGACCTGGCGATTGACCGGATCGATGCTCAGGGAGCCAAAGGTGATGGCTTTATGCGGGGTGAGGGAGGAGGGGACGCTACCTTCCGGCACGGCGACGTGCTGACGCAAATGCAGGCGCAGGCGGGCTAACAGCACCGCGGGCGGCGTGGTTTTCAGGATATAATCGCTGGCGCCCATTTCGAGAGAGAGAATATGGTTCATATCGCTGTCCAGCGAAGTGAGCAGGACGATGGGGCCCTGCCATTGGCCGCGCAAATCGCGGCACAGCGTCATACCGTCTTTACCCGGCAGCATGATATCCAGCAGCACCAGATCGGGCTTTTCGCGCGCGATAACCTCTTCCGCCCGGTCGCCGCGCGGTTCTACCACCACGTCCATATCGTGTTTGCCAAGGTAGGCGGCAATCAGTGCGCCGACCTCGGCATCGTCCTCAACGAAAACAATTTTATTCATATTGTGTATGCTTGTACTCATCTATCATCGTTTGAATCGCTTTGCCAGAATCGCGGCTGAGACGGCGCATGAGGCATCATAAGGTCAGCAGCCCATTCATCGCTATCGCCATTGTAAACCATTCGGGCATTAATATGAGCTATGTATTGGTGACGAAATTCGCTATGCTTCCCGGACTTGTGGTTCAGAGCTATGCTTTCACGTGACCAGACAATGATTGCGTTAATGACGAAAGTTCTGCGTATTATGGTCATGGGGTGCGGCAGAAGGTGGGCAGCGTCTGTCAGAACAGCCTCTGCCCGTAGAGAAATAGGCTGAGCTTGAGTCAGGGGAGAGCCTTATTCTGGCCTCTTTTGCCTCGCACCGTAGGGGCACAAGGCGAATTTGCAGAGACTTCTTCGATGGCAGATGAGCAACATAGGATTCTCATTGCCCGGACAATCGATATACCGGGCAAACGTTGACCACAGGATTTCCGTATAGGGGAAAGCGTGAATAACCTGTAAATCGCCGGGCTCGCCGTTAATGAGCACTTCATTTTGAGTGATGTTAATAACCGAACCAGTGTTCAAAAAATAATCACCATTATACCATATGATTAATTTGAGATTTTTAGCACTTGCCGCAACTGAAAATCCTGTTCCGGTTACAGGACATACAAGGCTATTTTCAATATTCCACTGCATGCTTAATGCGCTCCAGTAATTTATGAGCATTTTCGCGTTGATGTATATAGTTTGATAAGGTTTAAGGGGCTTTTTATTGTGCCTGAAGCGGGTCCAAACATGGAGGTTCCTTTAGCTGACGCTGACTTAGTTTAATATAGAATAATTGCACTTACATGAGTGTCTAATACTGATATTGATAATAGCAACAAGTAAAAGATTCGAAAAACCGACCGGAGATGAACTAATAAGCTGCATTGTTGGTTGTGAATAGAATAAAATTCCGCGCTGGATATCAAGATTAGATCGAAAGATCGTAAAATCATATAATTACGATCATATCTACTACGCTGCATGTCATTAATGGCAAAGTATGCTTCTTTATGAAATCGGTTTTATTTTGATATAAATCAATATAACGGACTTTATTCTGCTGTTTTTCTAAAAAGTGTCTACGCGCGCTTATTGCTAATGAGTGCAGAAATAATAGATTTAAAGTCATCAGTTATGCTAAAAACCGCCTATATCAATTAACCGTTTTCAGGCTATTTTATCAGTATTGATTTGCATCACTTACTGCGGATTAATGGTGCGAGTAAACCGATGAGATTATTGAGTTAACATCTGCTAAATATCATTCAGGCGTTCATGTTGCGCTTTAAAATATGTGTAAACCCTTAAAGGTGATGTGCAGGAAAAATATACCGTGGTATAACATCAAAAATAACGATATAAAAAATGTTATACGTATAACCAAGTAATTAGAGCATGCAGATGCTTTTCGCAGTAAAAACAAATGCGTTTGTGCAAAAGATGTTCAAAATAGGGTTAATTGATTTCAAATAGCACGGTCTTTGTCAGGGGATATCATCACCTGCCATAACCACCGTTATGGAGTAGTCAAATAGGTCTTTCGCCTGTTCAGTCTGCTCGCCGCTTTTGCGCATTTATAAATTCCCGCGCTTCCGTTATGCTGCGAATACATGTTGTTTAAATGTTAAGGCAAAAGGAATGGGGCTGTTGATAAAAGCGCTGCTCGGGGCACTGGTTGTCGTCCTGATCGGCGTGCTGTCCAAAACGAAAAATTACTATATCGCCGGGTTAATTCCGCTTTTTCCCACTTTCGCCCTGATTGCGCACTACATCGTCGCCAGCGAGCGGGGTATCGAAGCGCTACGCACCACCATCGTCTTTGGGATGTGGTCTATCATTCCGTACTTTATCTACTTGCTTTCGCTATGGTATTTCACCGGCGTTATGCGCCTGCCGTTTGCCCTGGCAGGCGCAGTGGTGTGCTGGAGCTTATGCGCGTGGCTACTCATTATTGGCTGGAGCCGTTTCCACTAGCGCAGATGGCGGCCGCCGTCGACGGCAAATGAGCGCCCGGTCACGTAGCTACTGCTGAACAGGTATTCAGTCAGGTCAATGATCTCTTTTTCGCCTGGGGCGATTTTCATCAGCGATTTATCGAGCGCCTGCCTGCGGTACTCCGCGTCATCCCCTTCATTAAATAAAATCAGCGAGGGGGCGATGGCGTTAACCTTAATTTCCGGCGCCAGCTTGCGGGCGAACGAGCGGCTCATATTATCCAGCGCCGCTTTGCTGGCGGCGTAGGCGATATGTTTGTCGCTGCCGCGCTCCACGACGTAGTCGGTGATATGGATAATATCACTGGCGGCATGACCGTGGCCGCGCAGCAGGCTCTCCAGGGCATGGTTGAGCAGGTAGGGGGCGTTGACGTGAATTTGCATCATGCTGGCGAGCACCGTGGTTAACGGGATCCCGGGCTTTTCCGCCATCCAGCCGCTGGCGTTATGAATGATGGCGCGCAGACCGCCGCTGGCGTGCGCTTCCACCTCTGCGGCGAACGCCAGAATGCTTTCATCCGTGCTGAAATCCGCGTGTAGGCAAACGGCTCCCGCTTCACGCAGCGCGTCGATGGCCGGATACCAGGTGCGATAGCTGATGATAACGGGCTGCTGGCGGGCCACAAAATGGCGGGCCAGGGCGAGGCCGATGCGACGGCCCCCGCCGGTAATCAGGATCGGGCGAGGCTGGATGTCAGCCATGGAGATCTCCTTTGAGTTCAGCGGCAGGGTAACCGCTTACCCTACCAACATCCACGTTGCCGGTACGGCGGCAACCAGCAAAAAACCAATTAATGCCAGGTCACGGCGTTTGAGCGGGCGATCGTGCTGGTGTGTACGACGGGCATACAGGAAAACCAGAAGACCCGGAGCGTAAAGTATCACCGACAACAATAAATGCACAGGGCCGGACGCATATAATAACCATAAGCCATAAATGCAGGCGCCGACACCGACCGCCTTGTGCAGCGGGCGCCGGGCAATCTTCAGCAGAAAGGCGCCGACGAGAAAGTAGGGGACCAGGATCATCTCTGAGGCGATGGTTAGCAGCGTGCTGTAATCTGAGCCGGTAAGCCAAATCAACACCAGCGAAGCCTGTACGCTGATATTGGTGAGCCACAGCGAAGACGACGGCGCGTTGTTTTTATTGGTTCGGGCAAACAGGCGCGGGAATGCTTTATGCGTCGCTGCCAGATAGGGCACCTCCGCCGCCATAATCGTCCAGCTCAGATACGCGCCGCAGACGGAGATAATCAGCCCGGCAGCGATCACAATTTCGCCCCAGGAGCCCATCATGTTGACCATCAGGCCGGCCATTGACGGGTTGCGGATTTCCGCCAGTTCGCTACGCGGCACAACCCCTAACGAGAGAAGCGTCACCAGCAAATAGACCGCCAGCGCGGAGAGTACCGCCAGCAGCGTCGCGCGCCCGACATCCTGTTTATTACGCGCGCGGGCGGAAACCACGACCGCGCCTTCGACGCCGATAAACACCCACAGGGTGATCAGCATGGTGTTTTTCACCTGCTCCCATACCGGTACGCCCAGCGCCAGGCCGCTAAAATCGAGGCGAAATGTCTCCATACGAAACGCCATAGCGGCCAGCGCGATAAACGCCCCGAGAGGCAGCAGCTTGGCCAGCGTCGCGGCCAGGTTGATACCGGCCGCCGTTTGAACGCCGCGCAGAACCAGGAAATGGACAATCCACAGCAGGACCGAGGCGCCGATGATGGATTGCCAGGTATTGCCATCGCCGAACAGGCGCAGTTCGGGCGTATCGGTAAAGAAGCTGAGCGCCGAGAAGACGATAACCAGGTAGGAGACGTTGGCGACAACCGCGCACAGCCAGTAGCCCCAGGCGGAGCAGAAGCCAATCAGCTCGCCGAAACCTTCCCGGGCGTAGGTGAAAATACCGCCGTCGAGGTCGGGGCGAATCCGCGTGAGCAGCAGCATGGCAAAGGCGAGGAACAGGATCCCCACGCCGGTGATGCCCCAGCCGATAAGCAGCGCGGAAGGGCTGGCAACGGCTGCCATGTTCTGCGGCAGACTGAATACACCCGCCCCCAGCATCGAGCTAAGTACCAGCGCGGTCAGGGCGCTAAGGCCCAGTTTCTTTTCCATTGCATTCCCGAGGTGATAATCATCAAGCTAAGAATATTTATTTGGCGAAATCGCATAAAAATGGAGGATTGCGCTAAGGCGCGGGATTTTACGGAGTGTTTTGTATGCATGCAATGGAGAGAAATGAAAAAAAGAAAAAAGGCGACTAATCGCCGCCTTTTTGTTCAGCTCAGCTACCGTTATTTATACAGGTCGGCGCTGATGGTGATGTTGCCGCCTCGTTCCTGCCACTGACGGGTAATGTGGTAGTACTTCGCGCCTTTCTTCGCGGCGCGCTTAGCCGTCTGGTAGGAGATTTCCGTCATGTTACCGTAGTTACCGGTGAACTTGATGCTGTCGTAAGGAACCATCTGCGCGGCGGTGATTTTATTCACTTCCTCGACCCTGGTGCCGTCCGGCAGCGTGACGGTGTAACGCCCGCCTTTAGACGATTGCGTTTCAAAGAAACGGCCTACGCCGGTGCCGGAACCGACCGCTGCGGTCGTTGCCACGCCAGGAATTTCAACTTTCTTAGCAGCTTCTCCGCCTTCGGCCAGCGCTGCGCGACCGGCTTCTGAATCTGCCGGGATCGCATCCGGGCTTTGCAGAACGCGTTTTTTGGCATCCGCTTTGTAGATATAGGCGGTGATGCGCTGGTTGCCGCCCTGGTTGGCATCAACCTGGCGTACGATAAAGAAAGAGGCTGCGCCCTTGGCTTTCGCGGCTTTGGTAATGGCGTCGTTGACTTCCGGCTGGCTGCGGTAGAAGCCCTGTACGGTGACGGTATCAAACGGCTCCAGCTCAACGGCCTGATCCTTCGGTAATTCCATTATGCCGTTGATAATGCGGTTTTTTGGCGCGTCGGCCTGCGGGGCATTTTCTTTATAAAAATCGGCCGTTACGCGCAGGTTGCCGCCGCTGCCAAAATCGGAGGTGTCGACAACATAAAAGGAAGCTGCGCCTTCTTTGTCCGCTTTACGGGAAACTGCCTGCACCGCATCGCCAATGGCGTTAAAACGACCGGTCACCACAACGCGATCGTAGGGCTTCAGCGCTGCCGCCTGCTCCGGAGTCAGCTCGGTCGCTGCATGGGCAGACAACGCGGTGGTAGCCAGAAGAGCAGACGCCAGGAGTGAGTTCTTAAGCTTCATAAAAATAATCCTTTGCCTTGCGCAAACCATGTACGGGTATTGTTGTTGACTGAAAACATTTGATTATTGCATTTATCGTGAGTGACTGTCTGCGTCAATTTTCACTTGCCGCTCTAAACGTATACTGCAGAAATATAACATTTTTCGATATGTTGAAAAAACAGCCGCTTGACCAGCAAAATCGATAATCGATATCACTTTCATAAGTTAACATAATGTTAACACGCTGATCCAGACGGCGATAAATGGTGAATTAACCCTTCTGCCAAGCGGATTATCAGGCGCTGGCATAAAAATAAGGTAAATATTGCTGCCTGACACGGTAAGCCGGGCGTTTTACCAATAAAATCAAAATTTCTGTTTTATTGCTGTAGATCACAATCGGTATTTTCAGTAGGTTATAAAAAGTTTGTTACTGTTTTATTTTTTCAGACATATGTTGGGGGGCGCGTTCATCCGCCTTTGCGACGGTCGCTTGTAAGAAAAGTAAACCATCATCAAAAACCGATGGAAGGGAAAACTATGCGTATTGGTGTACCAAAAGAGAGACTCGCCCAGGAAACCCGGGCCGCCGCCACGCCGAAAACGGTGGAGCAGCTGCTTAAGCTTGGGTTCAGCGTCGCGGTAGAAAGCGGTGCCGGTAAGTTGGCCAGTTTCGACGATGAAGCCTTCGTTCAGGCTGGAGCGGAGATCGTGAGCGGTGATGACGTATGGCAGTCTGACGTCATTCTGAAAGTGAACGCGCCCGATGACGATGAAATCCTGCTGCTTAATCCCGGCACGACGCTTATCAGCTTTATCTGGCCGGCGCAAAACCCGCAGCTGATGGAAAAACTGGCGGCGCGCAACATCAACGTGATGGCGATGGATTCGGTGCCGCGTATTTCGCGCGCGCAGTCGCTGGATGCGTTAAGTTCGATGGCTAACATCGCCGGCTACCGCGCGATCGTGGAAGCCGCCCACGAGTTTGGCCGCTTCTTCACCGGGCAGATCACCGCGGCAGGTAAGGTTCCGCCCGCGAAGGTGATGGTGATCGGCGCCGGGGTTGCTGGTCTGGCGGCCATCGGCGCGGCCAATAGCCTCGGGGCAATCGTCCGCGCGTTTGATACCCGTCCGGAAGTGAAAGAACAGGTGCAGAGTATGGGCGCCGAGTTCCTTGAGCTGGATTTTAAAGAGGAAGCGGGCAGCGGCGACGGCTATGCCAAAGTCATGTCTGAAGCCTTTATTAAAGCCGAGATGGCGCTCTTTGCCGCCCAGGCGAAAGATGTCGACATCATCGTCACCACCGCGCTGATTCCGGGTAAACCGGCGCCGAAGCTGATTACCCGCGAAATGGTCGACTCCATGAAGCCCGGCAGCGTGGTGGTTGATCTGGCGTCGCAAAACGGCGGCAACTGTGAATACACCGTGCCGGGTCAGGTAGTCACCACCGCCAACGGCGTGAAGATTATCGGTTATACCGATCTCCCTGGCCGTCTGCCAACGCAGTCTTCGCAGCTGTACGGTACCAATCTGGTCAACCTGCTCAAGCTGCTGTGCAAAGAGAAAGACGGCAATGTCGTTATCGATTTTGATGATGTCGTTATCCGCGGCGTTACCGTGGTTCGCGAAGGTGAAATCACCTGGCCCGCGCCACCCATTCAGGTATCTGCTCAGCCGCAGGCGGCAGCGAAAAAGGTTGAAGCGCCAAAAGCAGAGGCGAAACCGAGCTCGCCGCTGCGCAAGTATGCGCTGATGGCGCTGGCGATTATTCTGTTTGGCTGGCTGGCCAGCGTGGCGCCAAAAGAGTTCCTCGGCCACTTTACCGTCTTTGCGCTCTCCTGCGTGGTCGGTTACTACGTCGTCTGGAACGTATCCCACGCGCTGCATACGCCGCTGATGTCGGTCACTAACGCCATTTCCGGCATTATTGTGGTCGGGGCATTGTTACAGATAGGCCACGGCGGCTGGGTCAGCTTCCTGAGCTTTATCGCGGTGCTGATCGCCAGCATTAATATTTTTGGTGGTTTCACCGTCACTCAGCGCATGCTGAAAATGTTCCGCAAAGGATAAGGGGTAACAAATGTCTGGTGGATTAGTTACAGCTGCATACATTGTTGCCGCGATTCTATTTATTTTTAGCCTGGCGGGGCTTTCCAAACACGAAACCTCGCAACAGGGCAACTACTACGGTATTGCCGGGATGGCGATTGCCCTGGTGGCGACCATCCTGGGGCCGGACAGCAGCAACGTCGCGTGGATCCTGCTGGCGATGGTTATCGGCGGCGCTATCGGTATTCGTCTGGCGAAGAAAGTTGAAATGACCGAAATGCCGGAGCTGGTGGCGATTCTGCACAGCTTCGTGGGCCTGGCGGCGGTGCTGGTAGGCTTTAACAGCTATCTGCAGCATGAAACAGGGATGGAACAGATTCTGGTCAATATTCATCTGACCGAAGTGTTCCTCGGCATCTTCATCGGTGCGGTGACCTTCACCGGCTCCGTCGTGGCGTTTGGCAAACTGTGCGGCAAGATGTCTTCAAAACCGCTGATGCTGCCGAACCGTCATAAGCTGAACCTGGCGGCGCTGGTGGTTTCTTTCCTGCTGCTGATCGTTTTCGTACGTACCGACAGCATCGGCATGCAGGTACTGTGCCTGCTGGTGATGACCGTTATTGCCCTGGCGTTTGGCTGGCACCTGGTGGCCTCCATCGGCGGCGCGGATATGCCGGTCGTGGTGTCAATGCTGAACTCCTACTCCGGTTGGGCGGCGGCAGCAGCGGGCTTTATGCTCAGCAACGACCTGCTTATCGTAACTGGCGCGCTGGTAGGTTCTTCCGGTGCGATTCTGTCGTACATCATGTGTAAGGCGATGAACCGTTCGTTCTTCAGCGTGATTGCCGGTGGCTTTGGTTCTGACGGCACGGCCTCCACGGCGGATGAAGAAGTGGGCGAGCACCGTGAAATCAGCGCCGAAGAAACCGCAGAGATGCTGAAAGGTTCGCAGTCGGTGATCATCACCCCGGGCTACGGCATGGCGGTGGCGCAGGCCCAGTATCCGGTCGCGGAAATCACCGAGCGACTGCGCGCGCGCGGAATCAAAGTACGTTTCGGTATTCACCCGGTTGCCGGGCGTCTGCCGGGCCATATGAACGTACTGCTGGCGGAAGCGAAAGTCCCGTATGACATCGTGCTGGAGATGGATGAGATCAACGATGATTTCTCCGATACCGACACCGTGCTGGTGATCGGCGCTAACGACACCGTTAACCCGGCCGCGCAGGACGATCCGGGCAGCCCGATCGCCGGTATGCCGGTGCTGGAAGTGTGGAAAGCGCAGAATGTGATTGTATTTAAGCGTTCGATGAACACTGGCTACGCCGGCGTACAGAACCCGCTGTTCTTTAAAGAGAACACCCACATGCTGTTTGGCGATGCCAAAGCCAGCGTCGATGCGATTCTGAAAGCACTGTAGAGCCTGGTCTTTTAAAACCTGTGCTTCTTAAGCCGTCTCCTGTGAGACGGCTTTTTTATATAGGTTATCAAGTGATTATTTGCTCATAAAACAATCAGGTGAGAGTGTTATAATAGGCCTGTTTTTCACTCAAACTGAGGATATTATGGATACCGAGTTAACCCCCACGCAACTGGCCATCGAATTTCTGCGCCGTGACCCCGCTGCTTTAACCCCCGCGCAGTATCTGAAAAAGCTGAAACTACTGGAACTTGAGTTTGCTGACTTAATGGCGCTTTCGTCCATGGAGCTGAAAGAAGAGATCGATCACGCCTGGCGTTTAGGTATCCACTAACGTTTTCGTTACCGATAAAGCGATAGAAGATAAGGGCCGGGCGGCCCTTTATTTTGTTTATAAAATGCAAAAAAATCCCCCGCGCGGGCGGGGGATGAAGTTTTTTACTCTTACTGAAGGCGAGTGACTAATCGTCTTCTTCGTCGTCCAGCTCAACCGGCGTCTGGTATTGATCCGGCTTCAGCGCCAGCAGGTCGCAGCGCAGGTGGTCAATCACCTGCTCGGCGGTATTGCCGAGGAAGGCCGCCGATAGGCCGGTACGACCCACGGTGCCCAGCACCACGATGCCCGCCTGCAGATGTTCAGACAGATCGGGGATCACCTCTTCAGGAAGACCTTTTTCAACGTGGGTGCGGCCTTCATCGATGCCGAATTTCTGCCGCAGCGCTTTCATGGCCAGCAAATGCTGACCGCGAATGGCGTCGTTATAAACGCTGGGGTCAAAATCAGGGAGCTCAATCGCGATATTGATGGGCGTGACGGGATAGGCGCCCACCAGATGGACCTCGGTATGGTTAACCTGTTCCGCCAGCTCAATCGCTTCGCGTACCAGCTTTTCATTGAGCGCGTTGTGGTAGTTCTCTTCGCTGGCGAGATTGACCGCCACCAGCGCTTTACCCCCTTCCGGCCACGGCTGATCTTTGACCATCCATACCGGGCACGGGCATTTGCGCAGCAGGTGCCAGTCCGTTGGGGTGAAAATCACCGCTTCCAGCTTGTCGTGCTGGTGCGCCATTTTCAGCACTAAATCATGCTTGTCGCTAATGATTTCCTGGATAATGGCTTCGAAGGGACGATTGTGCCACACCACTTTGATATCAATGGGCACGCCGGATTCTATATAAAATTTTGCCTGCTCGCGGATCCAGGCGGTACGCTGGCCGATGACGCCCTGGCGCATGGCCGTGCGTTCGTCAGGAGACAGCAGGGTGGTCATTTCATAAGAAAAATCATAGATCGGCAAAAAGGCTTTGATGCGTCCACCAATCCGTTGGTGCAGATACACCGCGCGCCGCAATGCAGGCTGGTCGTCCTGATTGGGGTCGATTACTACCAGCATGTTCTGATACTTCGCCATACAGGGTCTCCTTACAACTGTAACTACAGTTTGTCCTTAAAAAGATAACCTATATGGATGAAATGAAACAGGGGAGGAGCCTGGCCAGATCAACAAATTAGAAAAAAATTCGCGATCCGGCCGGATACAGAGGGACTATCAGGCGACGTTGCGGGCCTGGCCAGCAAGCTGCGCCAGCAGGTCGCTGTTTTCAATGGTGATATATTTACCTTTAACCGCCAGCATACCGCTTTTCTGGAAACGCCCCAGCAGGCGGCTGATGGTTTCCACCGTCAGGCCCAGATAGTTGCCGATATCGCCACGGGTCATGGTGAGGCGGAACTCACGCGGAGAGAAGCCGCGCTGCGCAAAACGGCGGGACAGGTTGTAGATAAAGGCCGCCAGGCGCTCCTCTGCGTTCTTTTTGGAAAGCAGCAGGATCATATCCTGATCGCCTTTAATCTCGCCGCTCATCAGACGCATCATCTGCTGACGCAGATTCGGCATCTTACCGGAGAGATCGTCCAACGTTTCAAAAGGAATCTCGCAGACCATTGAGGTTTCCAGCGCCTGGGCAAAGCTTGGGTGGTGGCCGGTGCCGATGGCGTCAAAGCCGACCAGATCGCCCGCCAGATGAAAACCGGTGATTTGCTCATCGCCCTGTTCGGTGATGGTGTAGCTTTTAATGGTGCCAGAACGAATTGCATACAGCGATTTCAGCTCATCACCGGCTTTGAACAAGGTTTGTCCTTTCTGGATAGGCTTTTTCCGCTCGATAATGTTATCAAGCTGATCAAGCTCATGCTCGTTCAGAGTAAAAGGGATGCAAAGCTGGCTAATGCTGCAATCCTGGCAATGGATTGCACAACCGCCAGACTGAATGCGTCGTATAATTCGCTTTTCCGGGATCATAAGTCTGCTCAGGCTTTAATTGATATTGGTCAATTTTAACATCTTTTTGGTGAGCAGGTAAGTCTCGAACCCCTGAAACACGTAATATTAAAAGGGTAAATCAGTTACCTGATTTATCCAATTGATTATAATAGGTTTATCTGGCGAGAAATGATTGTAAAATTACCGGAAGATTCCAAAAAAGGCACTTACAGTCAAAGGAGCAGATAGCCTTCGTGGCGCAACAGCCACTCTTTACGCTGCACGCCGCCGGCATAACCGGTCATGGTACCGTTACGCCCGATCACGCGATGGCAGGGCACCACAATACTGACCGGATTTGAGCCGTTAGCGGCACCCACGGCGCGCGCGGCGCCCGGACGCCCCAGCGTCTCCGCGAGCTGACCGTAGTGCATGACCTGGCCGCAGGGGATGGTGCGCAGCGCTTGCCAGACCTGCCGCTGAAACGGCGTGCCGCCGGTGGCGGTCGGTAAGGTGTCGATAATGGCGAGATCCCCGGCGAAGTAATCGCTGAGCTTACTGCTCAGCCCTCCCGGGTTACTGGAATCAACGCGTTCGTAGCCTTCACTCCAATAATGGATATCCAGCAGTTGCTCCATGCGGTCGCGGTGCTGATCCCACTCAACGGCCCGCAGGTTGAACTGCTCATCACAAATTACCCACAGCGGCCCCAGCGGGGTGTCAATTTTATCCTGCAACAGCGTCAGCATCGGTAATCCTTCATCGCGGTTATATTGGCAGGGCATCACCATACCACGACGCGAGGTTAGCAAACTATACCCCGAAAAGGTCAACAAACCGGGCCAGCATGGACTATTAATTATGGAGTGGGGTAGCGATGTTTATTTTTGTATTCACTCGCAGGCGCGGCGGCAAAGCGATTTTGCTACCTTCAACCGGCGGCGAATTCAGCGGTAAGCATCCGACGCCGCAGATAAACAGACTGGCTTTTCTTGAGTCAATGATTTCCCGGCGTTGCTGTGCGGGTTCTTACCAACAAAGGTGGTGATATGCAATATATGATGACTGGCGTTGTAATCGTGATTATCAGCGGCTTAGTGATTCATCTGGTCTCTTTGGCGATTGAAGGGTTGTATAAAAAGATCAGTAACCGAACGACATGGCGTTAACGGTTTCATGGCCTTCCCTGGCCGGTGGCGACATTATGGTAATCGTGGATAAATACCCGGCCCGATAGGCAGCCCCACCAGATACCAGCCCACCAGCAACAGTAGCCAGACGGCCAGGAATATTAACGGATAAGGCAAGACCAGCGAGTAGTAGGTTCCCAGTTTAGCCTCGGGCCGGTAGCGCTGTAAGAAGCCGAGAAACAGCGGCACAAACGGCGATACCGGCGCCAGCGGCAGCACCGATGAATCGGCGATACGGAACAGAATCTGCGCAAATGCCGGGTGAAAGCCCAGCAGCATAAACATCGGCACGAAAATCGGCGCCAGAATCGACCAGATTGCCGAGCCGCTGGCGATAAACATGCACAAAAAGGCGGATAGCAGCGCGAGGCCGACAAACGCCGGTACGCCGTTCATTCCCGCGCTCTCCAGCAGATCCGTCAAGCCGACGGCCATAAATTTCCCCATGTTGCTCCAGTTAAACATGGCGACGAACTGGGCCAGCGGGAAGACCATCACGATAAAGCCTGCCATCTCCTTCATCGGCTCAATCATCAGCTGCGGCAGATCGGCCTGACGGCGAATTTTGCCGGTGGCAATGCCGTAAGCCAGTGAAACGACAAAGAAGAAAAAGATAATGAGCGGGACGATCCCTTTTATAAACGGCGAAGGCATCACGGTATGCTTGATGGGATCGCGCAGGATACCGTTTTCCGGTATGACCATCAGCGCGATAACCGCCACGAATAACAGCGCGGCCACACCGGCCACGCGCAGGCCGAAGCGCTGTTCAGCCGTCAACGTCTGCAGCGTTTCATCGCTGCCGCCTTGCCACTGACCTAATCGCGGTTCCACCAGTTTATCGGTAATCAATCCGCCAACCAGCGTGAGAACGATCACCGAGGTTGCCATAAAATACCAGTTATCAATCACGCTGACGTGGAGCGAGGCGTCAAGGGTTTTGGCTGCTTCGGTGCTGATGCCGGAGAGCAGGACATCGGTGGTGACGATGAGCAGATTGGCCGTGAAGCCGCAGCCGACGCCGGCGATGGCCGCCAGCAGCCCGGCAACCGGGTGGCGGCCGACGGCGAGAAACATCAGGGCGCCCAGCGGCGGCATAATCACCAGCGCGGCATCGGAGGAGATGTGGCTGAAGAAGGCGATAAACAGCACCATATAGCTGGCGTAACGGGCGCTAACGTGCGATGACATTTTCACCATCAGCGAAGGCAGCAGGCCCACGCGTTCCGCAAATCCGGCCCCCAGCACCAGCGCCAGAATGGCCCCCAGCGGCGCGAAACCGCTGAAGTTCTTAATGACGTTCGGCAAAAACCAGTGCAACCCTTCGACGCTAAGCAAATTTTTCACCACCACTCGCGAGCCGTCGGTGGGGTTCTGTACGCCAACGTTCAGCGCCGACAGGATGGCGGTGGCGACCATCAACGCCACAATCAGGTAGATAAACAGTAAAAACGGATGCGGGACCTTGTTACCTATTTTTTCAACCCAGCCATAGAGCTTACCGCTGGGGGAAGGCGAGGGTATGGATGACATACTCATGGGCGTTCCTCAGTTGTCGTTGTTGTGTTGGTTGTCTCTTGACCCCAGGGCGTGTCAGCCATTTTTTTTTGGCGATGACCGCGTTGCTGTACTCCGTCCAAAGGGCTTTTATTATTTTAAAATCGAAGGCTTGACGTCCTGCGGGATGGGGCACCGGTAGGGCCTTTCGGCTAAGACCTGCGCCAGTTCCCGCCGGCTGACTGTCAGTAACGGTCTGTCGCTGAACAAACGAATGGCCGTTGCCGCCAGTATTTTCCCGGCCAGAAGCATCCCTTTGTGAGCGATGGAGGTTCTGCCCTGGCTCACCAGTTGCCAGCTATGCAGCGGCGTCCCGACGGCAAAGCAGGGGCTGAAGCATTGGGCTACGGGAGCTTTCCAGCTTACGTCGCCGACGTCGGTAGAGCCCGCAAGGATGTTATCGGTAGCCGACCAGGGCGCCACTTCATCGATCAGGATCGTCTCGCGGTGGCGGCGGGCGAACGCTTTCCCTTCTTCGTCACCGGTGCCGGCAATGTTTTTCAGGCTGTTATTGATATCGTTCGCGCTCAGGGTGGCGCGAATTTCGGCGGCGAAAGCCCGCTCTTCCTCGCTCCAGTGCGGCGTGCCGTAATGGCATACCGCCTGATACATCGCCGCTTCCAGCGTGCGGTTGGGGAGATAGCTGGAACAGGCCTTTTCGAAGCGGCAGCTAACGCTGGTCTCGGTCATCAACGCGGCGCCCTGGGCGATTTTTTCGATCCGGGCGAAGATTTGCTGGGCGTCGGCCATTTCCGGGGCGCGAATGAGATACAGCACTTCCGCCTGCGCCTGGACAACGTTAGGAGAGACGCCGCCGGTATCGGTGATGGCGTAGTGCACCCGCGCCTTTTCGATAATATGTTCGTTAAGGAAGTTGCTGCCGGTGGTCATCAGCGTCACGGCATCCAGCGCGCTGCGGCCCAAATGCGGCGAGTTCGCCGCGTGCGCCGCGGTGCCGGTAAACCGCCATGCCGCCTGAATGTTGGCAAGG
Source organism: Klebsiella sp. M5al (assembly GCF_002090195.1). Classification (NCBI taxonomy): domain Bacteria; kingdom Pseudomonadati; phylum Pseudomonadota; class Gammaproteobacteria; order Enterobacterales; family Enterobacteriaceae; genus Klebsiella; species Klebsiella sp. M5al. The sequence continues at coordinate 3,354,884 of NZ_CP020657.1, read as the reverse complement.
GTGCTGGTGCTGAACATCCCGGCCCAGGCTTCCGGGTGCCAGGTCAGGGCGGCATCGACGTCGTCGAATAATCCCTCGCGAACCATAAAGGTCTTGCCGGAGCCGCCTTCCTCACCGGGACAACCGTAGAAGCGCAGGGTGCCGGTGCCGCCGTGCTGCTGCAGCCAGTTCCTGGCGGCGACCGCGGCGGCGAACGCCGCCGTACCGAGCAGATTATGCCCGCACCCGTGGCCGTTTTCCCCCGGCGTTGGAGACGCGGGCGCTGCGCAGTGAGCCTGCTGGCTGAGCCCCGCCAGGGCGTCAAATTCGCCGAGCAGGGCAATCACCGGCTGGCCTGCGCCGAAGCTGGCGATAAAGGCGTTGGGGATCCCGCCGGCATTGCGGGTCAATTGAAAACCTTCCGCTTCCAGCGCATCGGCCAAACGCGCGGCGGACCAGAACTCCTGGAAGCGGGTTTCCGGATGATCCCAGATATCATCGGCAATGGCGCAAAAATCGTTGCGCCGCCCCTCAATAACGTCATCGACAAATTGATAAACCTGTTCCATTACACACCTCGCTGCCAGGGAAAGTTCAGGGCGATGCGCGCTAACGTGGCGACGGCCTGGGTCATCACGCTTTCGTCGAAATCGAATTTTTCGTTGTGGTGGCCGGCGCTCAGTTCGGTGCCGAAAATCATGTATGAAGCGAGACCGCCGCGTTCCTGGACCCGGGCCATCATCAGGGTGGCATCCTCGGAGCCCGCCGGGGCAGCGATACGATCGACGGCCTGTTTAACGCCTGGGACCTGGGCCGTCTGCTGGCGCAGATAGTCCACCCACGCCGGCGACGGGGCGCTGGAGGTGGCTGCGCCCATCAGGTGCAGCTGGTAGCTGGCTTCATACATCGTCGCCGCGCCGGCGATCGCCTGTTTGGCCCGCTCAAAGACGTACTGGTTAATAGCGTCGGTTTCGCCCCGGGTTTCGACTTTTAATAGCGCGGAGGAGGGAACCACGTTACGCCCGGTACCGGCCTGCATGACGCCGACGTTAACCCTTGACACCCCGGCGCTGTGCGGCGCGATGGCATGCAGGGCAAGGGCGGCCTGGGCCGCTGCCAGCAGCGCATTACGTCCATCTTCAGGTTTACCGCCAGCGTGGGCGGCGACGCCGCTGAACTGCACATCGAATTTGGTGGTGGCCATAAAGTTATCGCCACCGCAAACGACGGTGCCGGCAGGGACGCCGGTACCGATATGAATGGCGGTGAAGTAGTCCACGTCATCAAGTACGCCCGCAGCCACCATGGCGCGCGCGCCGCGGGTACCTTCTTCAGCCGGCTGGAAAATCAGCTTGATCGTCCCGTTGAGCTGCACGGCATATTCCTTGAGCACGTGCGCCAGCCCCAGGCCGATTGCGGTATGACCGTCGTGGCCGCAGGCATGCATCATGCCTTCGTTGCAGGAGGCAAAACGATCGCGATGCGGACGGTGGCTATCGTCATGCTGCTCGTTGAGATCGAGCGCATCCATATCGACGCGAAACGCCAGCGTCGGCCCCGCCCGCCCGGTGTCGAGCGTCGCCACTACCCCGGCGAAGCCCCCTTCAAACGCCGGCAGCCAGCGCTCCGGCGCACCCTGCGCGCGGGCGCGCTGGAACGCCTGCGCCAGGGTCTCTTCATCAGGCAGGCCCATACGGCTATCGGCATCGATAACGTCGCGACCCAGCGCCAGTTGATAACCCAGATCGTCAAGTATCTCCGCCACTTTGCTGGCGGTGCGGAACTCCAGCCAGCCGGATTCCGCATGCAGGTGAAAATCGCGACGCCATTCGGTCATTTTTGGCGCCAGCTGGTTGATGAAATCATAAAGTTGCGGCATAACCTTTCCTGTCATAATCAAAAACTGTGATGGTGTTCACGAAGTGATAGCTTTTGCTTATCACTGCCGTATTTCATGCGCTCTCATCCTTAACCTGCCACAGCACGATCGATTACAGTAGATGTCATTTTCTTCTGTCTGATAAACACTGGTTATCACTTGCGATATGTCATTTCAGATCAAATTTCATCACATTCGCGCCTTCGTTGAGGTTGCGCGTGAAGGGAGCATTCGTGGCGCCAGCCGGGCGTTGGCGATTTCGCAGCCGGCGTTGACCAAAGCGATCAAAGAGCTGGAAGAGGGCCTCTCCGCGCAGCTGTTTGTGCGCCGTAGCCAGGGGGTGGCGCTGACTGAAAACGGCGAAAGCTTTTATCAACATGCGAGCCTGATCCTCGAAGAGCTGCGGGCGGCGCAGGATGAATTGCTGCAGCGTCAGGGCGAGCAGGCGGGGCAGATTAATATCGGTCTTGGCGCCAGCGTAGCGCGCTCGCTGATGCCGTCGGTCATTTGCCGCTTTCACCAGCAGCATCCGCTGGTGAAGGTGCGGATTATGGAAGGACAACTGCTGGCGATGATTAATGAACTGCGCCAGGGTGAGCTGGATTTCACCATCAATACTTACTATCCCGGCCCGTACGATCATGAATTCAGTTTTGAAAAGCTATTTGAGAAACCCTTCGCGGTATTCGCCCGCGCCGGTCACCCGGCGGCAAAAGCCACTTCACTGACGGCATTGCTCGATCGCCACTGGACGATGCCGACGCCGCGCGGCAGCTACTTCAAACAGCTGCAGGAGATGTTTAACCAGGCCGGACTGGCGCCAAAGGTGGATATCGTTTGCGAGACCTTCTCTTCGTGTATTAGCCTGGTGGTGAAAAGTGATTTTCTCAGCATTTTGCCGGTCGAACTTGGCAATGACCCGATGATGGCGGATAAGCTGGTGATGATCCCCATTCGCGAAGCGTTACCCAAAGCCACCTATTATCTGATTCAGCGCCGCGATACGCGGCAGACGCCCTTAACGGCGTCATTAATCACGCTGTTTCGTCGTCAAAGCCGTCAACTGTTTCCCTGATCGCGTCGACGCCCGATTTACCGGCGGAGGGTGTTAAACGCGTTGAGGGGTAAGCGCGAGGCGGCTATAGTAACTTCCCGGTTGTAGCTGGAGGAGCGCGCATGAACCTTGACGACAAATCCCTATTTCTTGGCGCCATGGAGGACGTTCAGCCTCTGAAACGTCATAACGACGTTCACTGGCATCCCGAGCGCAAGACCCGCGCCGTGCAGCGGGTTGACACCCTGCAGCTTGATAACTTCCTGACCACCGGCTATCTCGATATCGTGCCGCTGGCAACCGCCCTGGAATTCAAGCGCGAAGGCCTGCAAAGCGGCGTGCTGGAGAAACTCCGGCGCGGCAAGTACGGCCAGCAGGCAAGCCTCAATCTGCTGCGCCAGCCGGTCGAAAAGTGCCGACAAATGCTGTTTGCTTTTGTGGTTCAGGCGCGAAAGGAGGGGCTGCGCAATGTGCTGATCGTTCATGGCAAAGGGCGCGACGATAACGCCCACGCCAATATTATTCGCAGCTACCTGGCGCGCTGGCTGGTGGAACTCCCGGAAGTCCAGGCGTTCTGCGCAGCGTTACCGCACCACGGCGGCAGCGGCGCCTGCTACGTGGCGCTGCGTAAATCGGCGGAGGCTAAGCAGGAAAACTGGGAGCGCCACGCTAAACATAGCCGCTAGCGCATCAGCAGCGTCAGTTCCCGGGCTGCTTTTTGTAGCTCGGGTAACACCCGCGCCAGCATCTCTTGCGCGGAAACCTGTCCGGCATGCACGCCGACGTTAAGCGCCGCCTGAATCTGCCCCTGGGGATTAAACAGCGGCACCGCCAGCGAGCGCAGCCCCATCTCCAGCTCCTGATCGTTAAGCGCGTACCCCTGCTGATGGACGCGTTTAAGCTCGGCGCGCAGCTTCGCGACGGAATCGACGGTTTGCGGGGTATAGCGAATCATGGTGACCCGGCCCAGCATATCGTTCAGCTTCTCCTCCGGCTGATAGCTCAGCAGTACGCGCCCCATCGAGGTCGCCCAGGCGGGCAGACGGCTGCCGATATCGAGATCGATGGTCATAATGCGCGAGCTGGATGCGCGAGCGATATAAAGAATATCGTCGCCGTCGAGAGTGGCGATTGAGCAAGACTCATTGAGCATTTCGCTTAAATGCTTCAGCACCGGCTGCGCCGAGCGCGCCAGCGGCGTGGAGGCCAGCCACGCGTGGCCCAGCGCCAGAATTTTCGGCCGCAGCTGGAAATTTTTACCATCTTCGGCGTACACAAAGCCCAGTTTGCTCAGCGTATACAGGCAGCGGCGCACCGCCGCGCGCGGAATGCCGGTCTTTTGGCTGATTTGCGAAATAGAGAGCAGCGGGCGCTGCGGCGTAAACGCCTGGATCACCTCCAGCCCGCGCGCCAGCGAAGCCATAAAGTTCGGATCGCCCTTAAACGGATCGCTATCGCCCGTCAGTAAATCGTCTGGATGTTTCTCCATGCTCTTCTCCATATTTGCCGCCGATCACATTCTTTCGCTAAACATACATGATGTTCGATTATCGCACCATATTTCGATTATCGCCCTTGACCGACATCGTTAAGCGGGTCACATTTTGTGCGAACAACGAATAAAAGTGCGATTACCGCACATACAGGAGCGACCTGATGATTGATAAAAGCGTGTCGACGCTACGTGATGCCATCGCTGGGATCCACGACGGAGCGACCATAATGATTGGCGGTTTTGGCCCCGCCGGGCAGCCGACGTACCTGATAGATGCCCTGATAGAACAGGGGGCCCGCGATTTAACCATTATCAACAATAATGCGGGCAACGGCGAAGTTGGCCTGGCGGCGCTGCTGAAGGCCGGGCGGGTGCGCAAAATGATCTGCTCGTTCCCGCGTCAGGTCGACTCGCAGATTTTCGACGATCTCTATCGCCGCGGCAAAGTCGAGCTGGAGCTGGTTCCGCAGGGGAACCTCGCCGCGCGTATTCAGGCGGCAGGGGCTGGCCTCGGCGCGGTTTTCACTCCAACCGGCTACGGTACGCCGCTGGCGGAAGGGAAAGAGACTCGCGAGATCGACGGGCATCACTATGTGCTCGAATATCCTATCAAGGCCGACTTTGCGTTGATCAAAGCCCATCAAGGCGACCGCTGGGGAAACCTGGTATACCGCAAGGCGGCGCGCAACTTCGGCCCGATTATGGCGACCGCCGCGAAAACCACTATCGTGGAAGTCTCGCAGCTGGTGCCCCTCGGTAGCCTTGACCCAGAGAGCATCATTACCCCGGGCATTTTTGTTCAGCGCGTCTTCTCCCTGGAAAACCTGATTGCCGCTAAAAGCGCCTGAGGACCCCATTATGCAAAAACTGACTCGCGATGATATGGCCCAGCGCGTGGCTCGCGATATACCTGAAGGCGCTTACGTCAATCTGAGGATCGGCTTGCCTACCCGCATTGCTAACTATCTTCCCGCTGATAAAGAAATCTTTCTGCACAGCGAAAATGGCCTGCTGGGGATGGGGCCGAAACCGCTGCCGGGGGAAGAGGACCCGGAGCTGATTAACGCCGGAAAAGAGTATGTGACTTTGCTTGAGGGGGGCTGCTATTTCCACCACGGCGACTCCTTCGCCATGATGCGCGGCGGCCATCTCGATATCTGCGTGCTCGGCGCCTATCAGGTTTCCGCCAGCGGCGATCTGGCGAACTGGAGCACCGGCGCGCCCGACGCGATTCCGGCGGTTGGCGGGGCGATGGATCTGGCCATTGGCGCTCGTCAGGTCTTCGTGATGATGGATCACCTGACCCGCGACGGGGAATGCAAGCTGGTAGAGCACTGCACCTATCCGCTGACCGGCGTTGGCTGCGTCAGCCGGATTTACACCGACCTGGCGGTTATCGATATCAGCGAAAGCGGCCCGGTGGTGCGGGAAATCTTCAACGGCCTCTCTTTTGAGGAACTGCAGCGCATCACTCCGGTGGCGCTGACTTTTGCACAACTGGCGGAAAGCGCGTAAGGAACCTATGATGAATCAGGCATTTATCTGTGATGCGGTGCGCACGCCGTTCGGCCGCTTTGGCGGTACCCTGGCCACCCTGCGCGCCGACGATCTGGCGGCGCTGCCGCTGAAAGCGCTGCTGGAACGCAACCCGGGACTCGATCCGGCGCGTATTGATGATGTGATTTACGGCTGCGCCAACCAGGCGGGGGAAGATAACCGCAACGTCGCGCGTATGGCGCTGCTGCTGGCCGGACTGCCGGAAAGCGTACCGGGCAGTACCGTTAACCGCCTGTGCGGTTCCAGCCTTGATGCGATCGGCATCGCAGCGCGCGCGATTAAAAGCGGCGAAACTCAACTGATGATCGCCGGCGGCGTGGAGAGCATGTCGCGGGCGCCATTTGTGATGGGCAAGGCCGAAAGCGCCTTTAGCCGCACGATGCGGATGGAAGATACCACCATCGGCTGGCGCTTCATTAACCCGCAGATGAAAGCGCTGTACGGCGTGGATTCGATGCCGGAAACGGCGGAAAACGTGGCGGACGATTTCGCCATTTCGCGGGCGGATCAGGATGCGTTTGCGCTGCGTAGCCAGCTGCGTACGGCGGCGGCGCAGGAGGCGGGGCGTTTTGCCGACGAGCTGATCGCCGTCTCGGTGCCGCAGCGCAAGGGCGAACCGCTGCTCTTTAGCCGCGATGAGCATCCGCGCACCACCACGGCGGAAGCGCTGGCCAGGCTTCGCGGCGTGGTTCGCCCCGACGGTACGGTGACGGCGGGTAACGCCTCCGGGGTTAACGACGGCGCCTGTGCGCTGCTGCTCGCCAGCGAGCAGGCGCTGGCCGCCAATGATTTACAGCCGCTGGCGCGCGTAGTGGGCGTCGCGACGGCAGGCGTTGCGCCGCGAATTATGGGATTTGGCCCGGCGCCGGCGGTACGTAAGGTGCTGGCGCAAACCGGGCTAACGCTTGGGCAGATGGACGTCATTGAACTGAATGAAGCCTTTGCCGCTCAGGCGCTGGCGGTGACGCGCGATCTGGGCCTGCCCGACGATGCGGCGTACGTCAACCCTAACGGCGGCGCGATTGCCCTCGGGCATCCGCTGGGGGCTTCCGGCGGTCGTCTGGCAATGACCGCAGCGTATCAGCTGCGCCGTACCGGCGGGCGCTATGCGCTGTGCACCATGTGTATCGGCGTCGGTCAGGGGATCGCGCTGATTATTGAACGCGTTTAAGGAGCCACAATGAGTTTGTTGACCCCGATGATGCGCACCAGTCCGCTGACCGCCTGGTTCAGCGACGCGCAGCGGGTGCAGGGGATGCTGGATTTTGAAGCCGCGCTGGCGCGCGCCCAGGTCGAATGCGGCCTGGTGCCGCAGGCGGCCCTGACCCCGATTCTTGAGACTTGCCGGCACGAAAACATCGATTTTGCCGCGCTGGGGCAGGCCGCCGCCAGCGCGGGAAATCTGGCGATCCCGCTGGTCAAACAGCTGACCGCGCGGGTCAGGGAACGGGATGAAGCGGCGGCGCGCTACCTTCACTGGGGGGCGACCAGCCAGGACGCTATCGATACCGGCTTTATCCTGCAGCTGCGCGGGGCGCTGGCGGAAACGGAGTCCCTGCTGCAGCGTCTGCTCGACGCGTTGGCCAGCCAGGCACAGCGATATCAGGATACGGTGATGCCGGGCCGGACCTGGATGCAGCACGCGCTACCGGTGACCTTTGGCCTTAAGCTTGCCGGGACGCTGGATGCGCTGCTGCGCTGGCAGACTCGCCTGCGGGAGATGCGCTCGCGGGTGCTGGCCCTGCAGTTTGGCGGCGCAGCGGGTACCCTGGACTCCCTTAAAACCCAGGCGCCGCAGGTCGCCATCGCGCTGGCGAAAACCCTCGACCTGCAGCTGCCGGACACACCCTGGCACAGTCAGCGTGACCGGCTGCTGGAGGTGGGAGCGTGGTACGCGGGGGTCTGCGGCACGCTGGGTAAATTCGCCAATGATTTTTCGCTGCTGATGCAAAGCGAAGTGGCGGAAGTGGCGGAGCCGGTCGCTGAAGGGCGCGGCGGGTCGTCCACCATGCCGCACAAACGCAATCCCATCGCCTGCGCCGCTATTTTGACCGCCGCCCAGCGTACGCCGGGGCTGGTGGCGACGCTATATACCGGGCAGATCCAGCAGCATGAGCGGGCGCTGGGCGGCTGGCAGGCGGAGTGGGAAACGCTGCCGGAGCTGATGACCCTCGTCGGCGGCGCGCTGGCGCAGAGCGAAGCGCTGGTGCGCGATATGCAGGTCTTCCCGCCTAAAATGCGCGCCGACCTTGAGATCACCCATGGCCTGATTATGGCGGAGGCCGTGACCCTGGCGCTGGCGGAGTTTATCGGCAAAGCCGATGCTCATCATCGCATTGAGGCGCTGTGTCGTCAGGCGCTGGATACGTCATGTTCGCTGCAGAGCGTACTGGAAAACGATCCGCAGGTCAGTGAACATCTCTCCGCCGACCGCTTAACCCAACTGCTGGATCCGACGACGGCGACCGGCAGCGCGGCACTCTTCGTGCGCCAGGTTGTGGCGCGCTATAAGGAACAACTTCATGAATGTTGATTATCAGATTGATGGGCCGCAAGACGCGCCGGTCATCGTGCTCTCCAACTCGCTGGGCACCACCCGGGCGATGTGGCAGCCGCAGCTTGAGGCGTTGACGCAGCATTTTCGCGTGCTGCGCTACGATACCCACGGTCATGGCGCCACGCGTAAAAACGGTAAAGTGACGCTGGCGCAGCTCGGCGAAGATGTGGTTGCGCTACTCGATCATCTTAATATTGCCAAAGCCTGGTTTTGCGGAATTTCTATGGGCGGTCTGACCGGTCTGTGGCTGGGACGCTTTGCTCCGGAACGTTTTTACGGGCTGGTCGTCGCCAACACCGCCGCGCGTATTGGCGACCAGGCAAGCTGGCTGTCGCGCGCCCGCGCGGTGCGTCAGGAAGGTATGGATGTTGTCGCCGCAGGCGCGGCGGATCGCTGGTTTACCCACGCGTTTCGTCAGAAGACGCCGGAAGTGGTGGCCGCGCTCTGTCACCAGTTGACCCATATCGATGCGGAAGGCTATGCGGCCTGCTGTGAAGCGCTGGCCGCCGCCGATCTGCGCGCAGAAGTCGCGCAGATCCCGATTCCGGTGCTGATTGTCGCCGGGGAAAGTGACCCTGTCACAACGGTGGCGGATGCCGATTTTCTGCATCAGCAGATCCCGGTCTCTGAAGTGGTTGTACTGGCGGCATCGCATCTATCGAATATCGAAGCGCCGAAAGCGTTTAGCTCGGCGCTGCTGGGTTTTGTTCAGGGGGAAAAGCATGGACGATAAGCAGCGTTATCAGCGGGGAATGGAGGTACGGCGCAAGGTGCTCGGCGATGCCCATGTCGATAAGACGCTGCAAAAGCTGACGCCGCTGAATGAAGAGTTCCAGGATTTCATTACCCGCTACGCCTGGGGAGAGACCTGGACCCGGCCGGGGCTCGATCACCATACTCGCAGCATGATCACCATCGCCATGCTGATCGCCCTGAACCGCGAAGCTGAGCTAAAAATGCACCTGCGCGCGGCGTTTAACAACGGCGTCACCCGCGATGAGCTAAAAGAGCTGATTATGCACTCCGCGCTCTACTGCGGCCTGCCCGCCGCCAACGCCACGATGCACCTGGCGCAGCAGGTATTTGATGAGATGGATGCTGTTTAGCCGCCACCCGGCAGGTTTGTCGCTCATCTCAGGCCGTCATGCGACGGCCTTCGACAGTGACCCGCCGCCAGGGGCGGTTAATATCACCCTCTTTGCTGTGAACAGCCCGCGCACTGCTTATTCTGGATCTGTTGGAAGAAGTCATTGCCTTTGTCATCCACGAGGATAAACGCCGGGAAGTTTTCCACTTCGATTTTCCAGATGGCTTCCATCCCCAGTTCAGGATAGGCCACGCACTCCAGGCTCTTGATGCTCTGCTGCGCCAGCACCGCCGCCGGGCCGCCGATGCTGCCGAGGTAAAAACCGCCGTGCTTATGGCAGGCGTCGGTGACCTGCTGGCTGCGGTTGCCTTTGGCCAGCATCACCATGCTTGCGCCGTGGGATTGCAGCAAATCGACGTAAGAGTCCATGCGGCCAGCGGTGGTGGGGCCAAGGGAGCCGGACGCATAGCCTTCCGGGGTTTTCGCCGGACCCGCGTAGTAGATCGGGTGATCTTTGACGTACTGCGGCAGTTCCTCACCGTTATCGATAAGTTCCTTCAGCTTCGCATGGGCGATATCGCGGGCCACAATAATGGTGCCGTTGAGGGTCAGACGCGTCGAGACCGGGTGGGCGGAAAGCTGGGCCAGAATCTCGCTCATCGGCTGATTAAGATTGATGCTGACGACCCTGCCTTCACCCTGCTGGCGCAGGTGTTCAGGGATATACTGTCCCGGGTTGCTCTCCAGTTTCTCAATCCAGATACCGTGGCGGTTGATTTTGGCTTTGATATTGCGATCCGCCGAGCAGGAGACGCCCATGCCCACCGGGCACGACGCGCCGTGGCGCGGCAGGCGGATGACGCGGATATCGTGCGCGAAGTATTTGCCGCCGAACTGCGCCCCAAGACCGAGGTTTTGCGCCTCCGCCAGCAGTTCCTGCTCCAGCTGAATATCGCGGAAGGCCTGACCGTGCTCGTTACCTTCGGTCGGCAGTTCGTCGTAATAGTGGGTAGAGGCCAGCTTAACCGTTTTCAGGGTGGACTCCGCCGAAGTGCCGCCAATGACGAACGCGATATGGTACGGCGGGCAGGCGGCGGTTCCCAGGGTGCGCATCTTCTCGACGAGGTAGTTTTTCAGCTTCGCCGGCGTAATTAATGCTTTGGTTTCCTGGTACAGATAGGTTTTATTCGCCGAGCCGCCGCCCTTGGCGATGCAGAGGAATTTGTACTCCTCGCCGTCGGTAGCGTAGAGGTCGATTTGCGCAGGCAGGTTAGTGCCGGTGTTGACCTCTTTATACATATCCAGCGGCGCATTCTGCGAATAGCGCAGGTTGTCCTCGGTATAGGTGTTATAGACGCCGCGGGCGAGGGCCGCTTCATCGCCGCCGCCGGTCCACACGCGCTGGCCTTTCTTGCCCATAATAATCGCCGTGCCGGTATCCTGGCAGGTGGGCAGCACGCCTTTGGCGGCGATGTCAGAATTGCGCAGGAACTGCAGCGCCACATACTTATCGTTATCGCTGGCTTCAGGGTCGAGAAGGATCTGCGCGACCTGTTTCTGGTGGGACACGCGCAGCATAAACGCCGCATCGTGGAAAGCCTGCTGCGCCAGCAGGGTAAGGGCCTGAGGGTCTACTTTGAGGATCTCCTGGCCTTCGAATTCGGCGATGGAGACGTGCTCTTTGCTTAGCAGATAGTATTCAGTCTTATCTTTTGCCAGCGGAAACGCTTCCTGATAGACAAACGGTTTAGTCGACATTGCTTTGCTCCCTAAGAGTAAAACCGCCGGGGTTCAGCCCGACGGTTATGAATCAGAACATCATGGACATCCACGGATAGCCAATCAGCAGCAGGGCGGCCAGGAAGATGGCGCCGAAAATCGTGCCGAGACGCCAGTAGTCTTTGGTCGGCAGATAGCCGCTGCCGTAGTAAATTGGGCTGGGGCCGGTGCCGTAAGGGGTGATGATCCCCATCACGCCGAGCGAAGTCACCATCAGCAGCACGAAGACCTGCATATTCATCCCCGGAATGGTGGAGGCGATAGTCAGCATCGCCGGCAGCAGTGCGGTGGTGTGCGCGGTGGTGCTGGCAAACAGATAGTGCAGCAGGTAGAACGCCAGCAGCAGGACGACGGTCGCGACGCCCGGGGAGATACCGCTCATCAGCGCGCCGCCCTCTTTACCCAGCCAGGCGATAAAACCGGTGGAGGAGAGGCCGTCGGCCAGCGCCACCAGAGTGGCGAACCAGGCAAAGGTATTCCACGCCGCTTTGTTGCTGGTGATATCGTTCCACGAGAGCACGCCGGTCCACAGCATCAGCACGATAACCAGCAGGGCGGCCAGCGCTGGTTCAATCCATTCGGCGGCGAAGATCCACATCATCAGCGCGAAGCAGACGAAGACCAGCAGCAGGATTTCATTGCGCGACAGGCGGCCCAGTTTTTCCAGCTCGCGGGCGGCCCACAGCGGCACTTCATCGTTGACCTTTACTTCCGGCGGGTAGAACCAGTAGGCCAGCAGCGGCATCGTCAGAATCAGCAGGATACCCAGCGGCAGGAAGGCGATAAACCAGGTGCCCCAGGAGATATTAATGCCGACGATGCTTTTCACCAGCGCCAGCGCCAGCAGGTTCGGCGCGAGCGCAGAGAGAAACATCGAACTGGTGATACAGGCGGCGGTGATCGCCACCCACATCAGGTAGGAGCCGATGCGGCGCGCGCTTGGGTCGTTAGGTTTAGAGCCGTACAGCGGCGGCAGGTTAGCGATAATCGGGTAGATGGTCCCGCCGCTGCGCGCGGTATTGGACGGCGTGAACGGCGCCAGCAGCAGGTCGGCGAAGGTAATGGCGTAGCCCAGCGTCAGGCTGCGGCGGCCGAGATATTTCACCAGAATCAGCGCCAGACGGCGGCCAAACTGGGTTTTATCGTAGCCGGCGGCAAACATGAAAGCACCGAAGATAAGCCATACGGTGGAGTTACCGAAACCGCTCACCGCCCATTTGAAGGAGGCGCCGGCAAGCTTAAAGTTCGGCGCGGCCAGCTGTTCAGGGCTAAAGAGTAGCCATTGGCTGCACAGGGCGATGACCACGACGCCGGTAATACCAATCACCGCGCCGGGCAGCGGTTCGAAGATCAGACCGACGATCACGCCGACGAAAATGGCAAAGTAGTGCCAGGCGTAAGGGGGGAGCCCTTCAGGCACCGGGACGAATAAGAGTAAAACGGCAACGATAATGGGCATCGCCATCATCAGCAGACGTTTATAAGCAGCATTTTTTGCTGCACCGGCAGGCGGTATGGTTGTCTGTTTCTCTTTCATAATGAGTATCTGCAAGTAGTTAAAAATAAGTTTTTGTCACCGGCTAACCGTCCGATTTCTTTAGTTTCGAAAGTTTCTTTAATTATTAATTGTCGGTTGTGGTTATTGCGCTGACCGTTATTTAACGCAGTTTACTGAGCGCTAAATTAAAATATTTGGTTATTTATATATTGCGCTTTCATGCGCCGTTGCAATTGATTGAGATCAAGAAAAGCGGGTTGTCAGACACTTTTTTATTATTGCGGATAACCCTGTTTAGTGAGGTGTTAATTTGTGGGGAATATGACTAAATGTTAAATTTTAATTGATTTGCATAATGAGTTTTAATTTTATCTATTTGAATTGTAATATTTTTATTTTCTTTTGCTTGAGCTGGATGTGTTAACAATGGTTTCCGATTTGTTATCGTTTATCTCTGTTGTGTGAATAAAATATTTTTAATTAATAATACAAAGGAGGTAGTGATGTTATTGCTGGTATTAAATAGTTTTTTAACTAACGTAATTACTTTAGTAACTAAAAATAGCGTTATATTATTGGCATGACTTAAGGGATTACTAAATACAAGTATAAATAATTCCGTCACCCAATTCTGAATTTTCAATATTTAAAATCTGGAGCGTCATGATGACCAGTAACCAACGAATTTTACACCCTTTTACTTTACCGAACGGCACCGAGCTAAAAAACCGCCTGTTGATGGCGCCGATGACCACCTGCACCGGTTATTTTGACGGTACCGTGACCAGTGAACTGGTGGAGTACTACCGCGCTCGCGCCGGCAGCATCGGCGCCATTATCGTTGAATGCTGCTTTATCGATGATTACGGTCTGGCGTTCCCCGGCGCTATCGGTATCGATAATGATGAGAAAGTGGCCGGTCTGGCGAAAATCGCCGCGGCGATCAAGGCCGAAGGCTCAAAAGCGATTCTGCAGATCTACCACGGCGGCCGGATGGTCGACCCGCAGCTTATCGGCGGACGCCAGCCGGTCGCTCCGAGCGCAATCGCCGCGCCGCGCGATGGCGCAGCCACGCCGCGTGCTCTGAGCGGGGAAGAAGTTGAAGGTATGATCGCGAAGTTTGGCGAAGGCGTACGCCGCGCCATTCAGGCCGGTTTTGACGGCGTCGAAATTCACGGCGCGAACACCTATCTGATCCAGCAGTTTTATTCACCAAACTCTAACCAGCGCGACGACGAGTGGGGCGGCAGCCGCGATAATCGCGCCAGGTTCCCGCTGGCGGTGCTCGACATCACCCACAAAATGGCCCGCCAGTACGCCGACGACGCCTTTATTATCGGCTACCGTTTCTCCCCGGAAGAGATGGAAGTCCCCGGCATCCGTTTTGCTGACACCATGTACCTGCTGGAAAAACTGGCCGCCCGCGGCGTGGGCTATCTCCACTTCTCGGTTGGCGCCACGCTGCGCCCCTCTATCGTGGATACCAGCGATCCCACGCCGCTGATTGAAAAATACTGCGCCATGCGCTCTGAAACCCTGGCGCAAGTGCCGGTGATGGGCGTGGGCGGCGTGGTTAACGCGGCCGATGCCGGGCAGGGGCTGGATCACGGCTACGACCTGATGGCGGTGGGCCGCGCCTGTATCGCGTATCCTGACTGGACCGCGCGCATTGCCGCCGGCGAAGAGCTGGAACTATTTATTGACAGCACCCAGCGCGAAGCGCTGAACATTCCGGAACCGCTGTGGCGCTTCTCGCTGGTGGAGGCGATGATCCGCGATATGAGCATGGGCGACGCCAAATTCAAACCGGGGATGTTCGTCGAAACCGTTCAGGACGACGCCAACGAACTGGTGATCAACGTCAGCCTGGAAAACGACCGCATCGCCGATATCGCCCTGGCGGCGAGCCCGGTACAGACCGTCGAGTTCACCACCAGCTTTGAAGAGATCCGCGAGCGGATCCTCAGCGCCAACACCCCGCACGTGGATGCGATTTCCGGCGCGACCAGCCAGAGCGAAGCGGTGAAAAAGGCGGTTTCCAAAGCGATGCTGAAGTCCAGTAAAGCGCTGGCCGCCGAAGAGGGCGCGGGCGATGCGGCGCCGAAAAGCTACGATGTGGTGGTGGTCGGCAGCGGCGGAGCCGGTCTGGCGGCGGCGATCCAGGCGCACGATGAAGGCGCGAGCGTTCTGATCGTTGAAAAAATGCCGACCATCGGCGGCAACACCATCAAAGCCTCTGCCGGGATGAATGCCGCAGAAACCCGCTTCCAGCGCGTAAAAGGCATCGAGGACAGCAAAGAGCTGTTCTACCAGGAAACGCTGAAAGGCGGCAAAAACAAAAACGATCCGCAGCTGCTGCGCCGCTTCGTGGAGAATGCGCCGGAAGCCATTGAGTGGCTGGCGCGTCGCGGCATTATGCTTAACGATATCACCACCACCGGCGGGATGAGCATCGACCGTACCCACCGTCCGCGCGACGGGTCGGCGGTCGGCGGCTACCTGATCAGCGGCCTGGTGCGTAATATCACCAAACGCGGTATCGATGTCCTGCTGGATACGTCGGTGGAAGAGATCCTGATGAGCGGCGATGAGGTCAGCGGCGTGCGCCTGCTCACCGATGAAAACGAATCGGTTGTGGTACAGACGAAGAGCATTGTGGTGGCCACCGGCGGCTTCAGCGCCAACAGCGCGATGGTGGTGAAATACCGCCCGGATCTGGCGGGTTTTGTGACCACCAACCATAAAGGGGCCACCGGCGGCGGTATCGCGCTGCTTGAACGCATCGGCGCGGGCACCGTGGATATGGGCGAAATCCAGATCCACCCGACCGTCGAGCAGCAAACCTCGTATCTGATTTCCGAATCGATTCGCGGCGGCGGGGCGATTCTGGTGAACCCGCAGGGCAACCGCTTCTTCAACGAAATGGAGACCCGCGATAAGGTCTCCGCCGCGATTATCGCGCTGCCTGAACACTTCGCGTATATCGTCTTTGACGAGCACGTGCGGGCGAAAAACAAAGCCGCCGACGAGTACATCGCCAAAGGTTTCGTCACCAGCGCCAGCTCGCCGCGCCAGCTGGCGGAGAAACTGGGGATGGATTACCATGCTTTCCTCAATACGCTGGAGCGCTACAACGGCTTCGTTGAAAAACAGCATGACGATGACTTTGGCCGTACCACCGCGCTGCGCGCGCCGATCAATGAAGGCCCTTACCATGCGATTCGTATCGCCCCGGGGGTTCACCACACGATGGGCGGCGTGACCGTTAACACCGATACCGCGGTGCTAAACGCCGGTCATCAGGTGATTGCGGGCGCTTTTGCCGCGGGCGAAGTGGTGGGCGGCATTCACGGCGG
Organism: Klebsiella sp. M5al; assembly: GCF_002090195.1. Taxonomy (NCBI): domain Bacteria; kingdom Pseudomonadati; phylum Pseudomonadota; class Gammaproteobacteria; order Enterobacterales; family Enterobacteriaceae; genus Klebsiella; species Klebsiella sp. M5al. The sequence continues at coordinate 3,338,643 of NZ_CP020657.1, read as the reverse complement.
TAACCGCATCGGCGGCAACGCGGTGGCCGATATCATTATCTTCGGGACCCTCGCGGGCCATCAGGCGGCGAAACGCGCCAGAAGTTAAGCGTCAGCGACCCCCGCCGGGCTGGCAAATTGACGGCCCGGCTTCTTATCTCTCTGAGGAGGGCGATATGTCCGACAACCGCGTCTACAGCTACTCCGCCGTACTGATGGGGTCGCCCATTCTCCTCAAGCTCTACGTTCACGATGAACCGCTCGCCTCCCGCGTCTTTCAGCTGATTAAAGGCTATGAAGATCTTTTCACCGTTAACCGCGCGCAGTCCCAGGTGATGGATATCAACCATGCCGCCGGGCGGCATCCGGTGACGGTGAGCCGCCCGGTGTATGCGCTGATTAAATGCGCCAAAGCCGCTAGCATGGTACGGGACAGCGCCTTTAACCTGGCGATCGGTCCGCTGGTGAAGCTGTGGCGCATCGGCTTCCAGGGGCAGAGCGTGCCCGCCGCACAGGACATTGCCGCTCGCCTGACGTTAACGCGTCCGCAGGATATAATCCTCGATGACGCCGCCGGCAGCGTCTATCTTGCCCGCGCGGGAATGGAGATTGACCTGGGGGCCATCGCGAAAGGCTATATCGCCGACCGGGTGCGCGATTATTTGCGGCAACAGGGCGTGAGCGCCGCGCTGATTAATCTCGGCGGCAACGTCCACACGCTGGGCGAATGGTCTATCGGGTTGAAAAAACCGTACTCGGCGGCGGATGCGCTGATTGGCAGCATTGCGGTGGCGGGGCAATCGGTGGTGACCTCGGGCATTTACGAACGCTACTTTGAGCAGGACGGCAAACGCTGGCACCATATTCTCGACCCGCGCAGCGGCTACCCGCTGGATAACGAGCTGGAAAGCGTAACGATTATTTCCGCCGACTCGCTGGACGGCGATATCTGGACCACCCTGATCTACGGCCTCGGCGTAGAGAAGGGATGCGCGGCGCTGCGCCAGCGCGAGGATATCGAAGCGATTTTCGTCACCAAAAACCGCGACGTTATCCTCTCTTCACAGCGCCATTTCCGCTTTCAACTGCTGGATGACGGCTACCGGCTTACTGGCTGTACTGCTTAAGCAGGCCGTACTGCTCGGCTATCAGGTGGTAGCGATACACCGGGCGTCCGGTGGCGCCATAGTGAATGCTGGTATAAAGAATGTTAATTTGCGCCAGCCAAATCAGGTATTTACGGCATGATACCCGGGATATATTTACCGCTGCCGCCAGCTCGTCGGTGGAGAACTCCACATCCGGATGGGCATCAATCCACTGACAGAGGGTACGCAGCGTCTGCGGCGTCAGGCCTTTTGGTAACTTGCGCGAATCGGCGGCTTCCGGCACGCCGCCGTGGAGCAGCCGGTCGACGTCCGCTTGTTCATAATAGGGTTGACCGGTCATCAACTTGCGTTTTTCGCGCCAGGCGGTCAGCGCCTCTTCAAAACGCGGAAACTGGAAGGGTTTGATCAGATAGTCCACCACGCCGTAGCGCATGGAAGCCTGAACCGTCGCGGCGTCGGCGGCAGAGGTAATCATTATCACGTCGATAGCCCGCCCGGAAGCGCGAATGGCGGGCAGCAGATCGAGACCGCTATCCTGCTGCATGTAGACATCCAGCAGCACCAGATCGATCTCCAGATCCTTGTCGTTAACCATCTCCCTGGCTTTACTCAGCGTCGACGCCGTGCCGCTGCAGCGGAAGCCGCTGACTCGCCCCACGTACAGGCGGTTCAGTTCGGCAACCATGGCATCATCGTCAACAATTAATACATTTATCACGCACTTTTCCTTTTACTGTCCCACGGGAGATGAACGAAAAATTGGGTAAACACGCCGGGTTCGGATTCTACGGCCAGCGATCCGCCGAGTTCGCGAAGCTGCTGGCTGGCGAGAAACAGCCCGACGCCGCGGTTTTCGCCTTTAGTCGAGAAGCCCTTATTAAAAATATCATCGATAAAGGCTTCCGGGATACCGGGACCATCATCGCTGACTTCGCCGCTTAGCCAGCCGTTCTGATAGTGCAGCAGCAGGCTGACCTCGCCTTCGGCCTGCCCGCTCATGGCATCCAGCGCGTTCTCGATTAAATTGCCCAGCACCGTCACCAGCACGGTGATCTGTTTTTCATTCGGGCAGTCGGGCACCAGGCTCTCTTCGGCGAGGGTGAGGGTAAAACCCCGCTCCTTAGCGCGCTGAATTTTGCCGATCAAAAAGCCGGCCACCACCGGTGATTTAATCCGGTGCTGGATTTCGCCGATATCCGCCTGATAGGTGTGGGCGGTCTGCAGCACGTACTCCTCCAGCTTGTCGTAGCTTTTCATATTCAACAGGCCGAGAATCACGTGCAGCTTATTCATAAATTCATGCGACGTGGTGCGCAGGGCATCGACATAGTTCACCATCCCGTCGAGCCGCTGCAGCAGCTGGCTAACTTCGGTTTTGTCACGAAAGGTGCTGATCGCGCCGACCACGTCATCCTCGTCGCGAACGGGAACCGTGTTGCTGATCAGCAGCAGACCGTTGCACCCCAGCTCGCGATCGTAAATCGGCTCGCCGGTTTGCAGAACCTCCTGCAAATCCGCCAGCAGCGGCGTTTGCGCGATGTCGCTATCGGGGCCGCTGAACAGGATATCGCGCGCGGCGGGGTTAATCAGCGTCACCTGGCCGTCGGCGTCCACTGCCACCACGCCCTCTTTTAAAGAGTGCAGCATCGCCTGGCGCTGCTGGAACTGCGTTGAGATCTCCTGCGGCTCGAGGCCCAGCAGAACACGCTTCAGGCCGCGGACCAGGCTCCAGGTGCCGACGGCGCACACAACCGCGCTGAACAGCACGGTCAGGATCACGTCCCAGCGGCTGGCGGCGATCTGCGTATCCACTTTGCTCAGCGAAATGCCAATCGCCACCACGCCGATTTGCCGGCGGCTGTCGTCAAACACCGGGGTGAAGACCCGCAGCGCCGGAGCTAGCACGCCGTGGTTGACGGCGACGTTCTCCTTGCCCGCCAGCGTGGGCCGGATGTCCTCGCCGATAAAGGGTTTGCCGATAATCTGGCTATTGGGATGCGAGTAGCGAATACCGTCCATATTGGTGACGACGGCAAACAGCAGGCCATTGCGTCTGGCGACGGCCAGCGCCAGCGGCTGGATAATACCGCTCTCCGGCGGCAGCGTCAGGCCGCGCTTGACTTCCGGGGCGTCGGCCAGCGTCCGCGCCACCGCCAGCGCCGTATCTTTGACGCCGTCGCGGGTTGCGCCGCTAATCTGCATAAACCACAGGGCATAGACCAGAATCAGTACTGAACCGATGACGCTGCCGATCATTAAGGTCACGGCGGTGCTCAGCTTCATACTCATTGCGCGTTTACGCGCGGGCGATGCCGGCTGCGCGAATTCATTCATACCCACCCCAGGACAAAACGTTTAGACAGGTATTATCGCTGAACCAGCACCTTTCATAAAGCCGTGTAATAAAAGCAAAATCAGCCTGACCGCCAAGCAGGCGGTCGCTATCTGCCGCCGACGGCCAGCAGATAGTCGATAAACGTCCGCAGCGGCGATGCCATTTGCCTACGGCTGGGGTAGTAAACGTAAAAACCGGGGAAAGCCGGGGTCCACTCTTTTAATCGCTGAACCAGCTGGCCCGTCGCCAGCCAGGGATCAACCTGATGGGCAAACTGATACGCAACGCCTGCGCCTGCGAGCGCCAATGGCGTCAGCATGGCCGGCTCATCGACCACGATGGGGCCTTTGACCGCAATCTCGCAGCTTTCGCCGTCGCGCTGAAACTCCCAGCGATACACGCTGGCGTCGCTTGGCCTTCGATAGGTCAGGCAGGGATGCTGCAGCAAATCCTGCGGTTTATGAAGCTGCGGCGCCTGCGCCAGGTAGCGCGGCGAGGCGACGACTTTCATTTCGAGGTCACCGCTCAGCCTGACGGCAACCATATCCTGATGGAGCTTTTCACCGAGACGAATTCCGGCATCGAAACCTGCCGAAACGATATCGACCAAAGCGTCATCAGTGACGATATCCAGCTCAATTTTGGGGTAGCGCTGCATAAAGCCGCCCAGTACCGGCGCCAGATAATGAATCGCGGCGATGCGCGAAACATTGAGGCGCAGGCGGCCCGCAGGCGCGCTGGCCGTCTGGGCATCGGTCACCGCGTCCTGGAAAGCCGCCAGCGCAGGGGCCAGCCGCTGCATCATGCGTTTACCGGCCTCGCTCGGCGCGACGCTGCGCGTGGTTCGGTGTAATAAACGTACGCCGATGCGCTCCTCAAGTCGGCGGACGGTTGCGCTTAAGGTGGAGGTCGTAACGCCGAGGTGCGCCGCCGCCCGGGTAAAGCTGCCTTGCTCAACGACCATCGCGAAGGCTTTTAATTCCGCAAAATCACTTCCCCGCATTATGGCGATTTCCCCAAACAGTCTTGTTGATAATAGGCATATTATCAAATAGTCCCTCGCTGGTTACCATCCTGATGAATATCATTTAACGGACAGGGGAAACGACGATGGCGAGATTTAGCGCAAAAAGAGTTCTTATCACCGGCGCGACCAGCGGGATCGGGCTTGCCGGAGCACAGCGTATCGATCGCGAAGGCGGTTGGGTGATTGCTACCGGGCGCGATCCCCGGCGGCTGGCGCTGCTACGCCGACAGCTCTCGGATCGGGCCAGGGTCATCGACAACGATGCCAGCGATCCCCTGACCGGCGCGGCGCTGGCCAAGGAAATTCACGCCTCCGGCGGGCTTGATGGTCTGTGGCTCAATGCTGGATATGCCGCCGTTGGGGAGCTATCGCAGATTGATGCCGCGGCCTTTGATCACATGATGGCGACCAACGTGCGCGGGCCGGTTCTTCAGATGGCGGCGCTCGCCGGGAAGCTTAATCCGGGGGCCTCGGTGGTGGTGACGGCATCCACTTCCGCTTATGAGGGGGCCGCGGCGGCGAGCCTCTATTCGGCGACAAAAGGGGCGCTGATTTCATTAACCCGCTGCTGGGCATCGGCGTTAGGGGAAAAAAATATCCGCGTCAACGCCCTGGTTCCCGGTCCGATTGATACCGATTTTCGTCATTTTATGCGCGATGAGGCGCGCCGCGAGTTTGAAGCCTCGGTGGTCAGTCGCCTGGCGCTTCACCGTCAGGGGACGGCGGCTGAAGCGGCTGAAGTGGCGCTGTTTCTGCTTTCCGACGCGGCGTCATTCGTCAGCGGAGGCCAGTACGCCGTTGATGGCGGGCTGACCCTGCGCTAATTCATCCTTGACGTCTTAGCTTAACCTCGTCGCGCCTGTGGTTGGATAACGACCAATCGGCAGCTGAATGGCTTCAGGGAGGCGAAAACTGTGACTCCGGTGGCGGTAAAGCGCGTCGCTTAAGCTTTACACTGCCATTAATAGCCATGGTCAATGAAAGGGTTTGCCTCAGGCCTGCGCTTTCGTCCCAGAAGGTTCTTTCGCGTTTAAATGGAGGTTTTTATGAGCAGTAAGCCAACCGCTTCAATGATGGAACGACGCCACCCTGAAACCACCCATATTGATAGTCTTGCCACCCTCGATATGCTGACGCTGCTGCACAAGGATGATAAGCGGATTGCCGATGCCATTGAGGCCTGTTTGCCGGCGATCGCGCGCCTGATTGATAACGCGACGGCGACGCTCAGCCGAGGAGGGCGGCTGGTGATTGTGGGGGCCGGGGCATCGGGCCATGCCGCCGTGCAGGCGGTGAGTGAATTTACCCCGGAGGGAAAACATTCGCTGGTCGGGCTGATTGCCGGCGGGCCGACCGCCGCCCGCCAGGAGCGGGACGCCGCGGCGAATAACTACAACCTTGGGGCTTTTGAACTTCAGGCGCTGCAGTTCAGCAACCAGGATATGCTGCTGGCGCTGACGGTCAGCGGTAAAACGCCATGGGTCTGGGGCGCGATGCGCCACGCCTGGTCGCTGGGCGCGCCGATTGCGGTTGTGACGCAGCAGGCCGCGAGCGAAGCCGCGCAGCTGGCGGATATCATCATCGCCCCGCAAACCGGGCCGGAGGCGGTGGCGGGCTTTGGTAATCCGAAAGCGCAAATCGCGCAGCGGCAGATCCTTAACATGCTGACCACCGGGCTGGCGATTCGCGCGGGACGGGTATATCAAAATCTGCGGGTCGATCTGCAGGCCAGTACCCCGCACGAGGCCGAGCGGCAGATAGCCATCGTGATGGCGGCGACGGCGTGCTCGCGCAGCGAGGCCAAAGCCGCGCTGGCCAGCTGCAATCAGCACTGCCGGACGGCGATATTCATGTTACTCAGCGGGCTGGATGCCTGGCAGGCGCGCGAGCTGCTGGCAGAGCATAACGACCATCTGCGGATTGCGCTGCGCGCGGCGCAGACGGTCGCCTGAATGAACGCACCCGGCGCGTATTCGCGCCGGGTGATAATTTAATTCGCCTATAGCGCTGGCGTTATTCCCCACCTTTTATCCTTTTATTTTTTTTATTCCTGCGCGGGTAAATCGCTATTGCTTTCCCTATTCTCCATGTCGGCGTTGTTTTTACTTTTTTAAGTTAAAAAACCAGGTTAATGGTAATTAGCTATGTGTGCGAAAGTGTAAATGATATTTTAAAATAAAGTAAAAGTGCGTTAATATGTCCGCTCTTATTACACTTGTGCTATGTGATATTTCTATTATGCCTGCAATTAAAAATACGATTATATCTATGACCGCATTAGCGATGTTCGTCAGTACGGCGACTTTCGCAAATGACGATACCTCGAAAAAAACCGATTTCCTGCTGATTGGCGGCGGCATTATGAGCGCGTCGCTGGGGACCTGGCTGCATGAACTCCAGCCGGACTGGAAGCAGGTCATGGTTGAGAAGCTGGATGGCGTCGCGCTGGAGTCCTCTAACGGCTGGAACAACGCCGGTACCGGACACTCGGCGAATATGGAGCTGAACTATACGCCGGAACGCCCGGACGGCACCATCGACGTCAGCAAAGCGCTGGATATTAACGAACAGTTTATGATCTCCCGCCAGTTCTGGACGGCGCAGGTCAAACGCGGCATTTTGCACGATCCGCACTCCTTTATTAACTCCACCCCGCACATGAGTTTCGTCTGGGGAGATAACGTCGATTATCTGCAAAAACGCTACGCTGCGCTGCAGCAGACTACGTTATTCCAGGGGATGAAATTCTCTACCGACCACGCGCAAATAAAAGAGTGGGCGCCGCTGGTGATGGAAGGGCGCGATCCGCAGCAGCGCGTTGCGGCGACCTGGACCCCGGTGGGTACCGACGTTAACTATGGGGAAATAACCCGCCAGCTGATCGGTAGCCTGAAGAAAAATAACAACTTCACGCTGCAAACTTCTTCAGAAGTCACCGATTTTAAACGCAACGCCGATAATTCCTGGCACGTCACGATTAAAAACGTGAATAGCGGCGAGGAGCAGGCGATCGATGCGAAATATGTATTTATCGGCGCCGGCGGCGGCGCGCTGAAATTACTGCAAAAAACAGGTATTCCGGAAGCGGATAATTACGCCGGCTTCCCGGTAGGCGGTTCCTTCCTGATGACCGAAAACCCGGCGGTGACCAAAGCGCACCAGCAAAAAGTTTACGGTCAGGCCTCGGTGGGCGCGCCGCCGATGTCGGTTCCGCACCTTGATGCCCGTTTCCTCGACGGCAAGCGCGTGGTGCTGTTTGGGCCATTCGCCACTTTCTCGACCAAATTCCTGAAAAACGGTTCGTTCCTCGACCTGCTGAGCACCACCACCACCGATAACGTGCTGCCGATGACCCACGTGGGTCTGGACAACTTCGATCTGGTGAAATACCTCATCAGCCAGGTGATGCTGAGCGACGACGATCGTTTTGCGGCGCTGAAAGAGTATTACCCAAGCGCGCGTAAAGAGGACTGGAAGCTGATTCAGGCCGGTCAGCGCGTACAGATCATCAAAAAAGACGCAGAGAAGGGCGGCGTGCTGAAGCTGGGCACCGAAGTGGTGGTCGACGAGCAGAAAACCATCTCCGCGCTGCTGGGCGCTTCGCCGGGGGCTTCTACCGCCGCGCCGATTACCCTGAACGTGATTAAGCAGATGTTCCCTGAGCAGTTTAATTCGGCGGAATGGCAGCGCCGTATTCACGATATCGTACCGAGCTACGGTCAGAAGCTGAACGGCAACGTCGCGCTGACCCAGCAGGTTTGGGATGACACCGCGGCTGCGCTGCAGCTGACCAAACCGCCGGTAATTGAGATGAACGCCACCGCGCCGGTGATGACCGCCAAACCGGCAGAGCCGAAGGCGGAAACGTCGCCGCAGCACGATATGGCGCTGTAAGCCCGCGCCGTTGACATTGCCCGGTGGCGGCTGATGCCTCACCGGGCCCACGGGCCTCCCTTCGCCGTCCCGGCGAAAACGATACATTGTCATTATCCCTCTCCTCGCGCTGATATCCCCCTTCCGGCTAATCCTTCATTCGTTAATTGCGGTTATACTGTCTTGAAATTACGAAAGAAAATGCAGGTGAAGACCGAAATGCGGAGCGCAGGGCAATGAAAGACGACATTAATCAGGACATCACCTTCCGCAAGCTGTCGGTATTTATGATGTTTATGGCTAAGGGCAATATCGCCAGAACCGCTGAAGCTATGCAGCTGAGCGGCGTTAGCGTTCACCGGGCGCTGCATACCCTGGAAGAGGGCGTCGGCTGTCCGCTGTTTATTCATAAAGGGCGCAATCTGCTGCCGCTGCCGGCGGCGTGGACGCTGCTGGAGTACTGCCAGGATGTGATGAGCCTGATGACCCGCGGGCTGGAGGCGACGCGCAAAGTAGCCGGCGTCGGGCAGGGGCGGCTGCGGATCGGTACGCTGTACTCGCTGACCCTTGAAACCGTGCCGCGCATTATTATGGGCATGAAGCTGCGTCGTCCGGAACTGGAGCTGGATCTCACCATGGGCTCCAATCAGATGCTGCTGGATATGCTCGAAGATGACGCGCTCGATGCGATCCTGATCGCCACCAATGAAGGTGAATTCAATAATTCGGCGTTTGATGTGGTCCCGCTGTTTGAGGATGATATCTTCCTCGCCGCTCCGGCGACGGAGCAGCTCGATACCACCGCCCCCGCCGAGCTACGCGATTACGCCAGGCGTAAGTTCGTTTCGCTGGCGGAAGGTTTCGCCACCTATGCCGGATTTCAGGACGCTTTTCAGGTGGCCGGATTTGAGCCTGAAATCGTCACCCGAGTGAATGATATCTTTTCGATGATTAGCCTGGTGCAGGCGGGGGTAGGCTTTGCCCTGCTGCCGGGCCGCATGAAAAAGGTCTATGAAAACGATGTTCAGCTGCTGAAGCTGGCGGAGCCGTATCAGATGCGCCAGCTGATCTCCATTGTCTACTCGCACCATCGCGAGCGCGACGCCGACCTGCTGGCGCTGGCGGCTGAAGGGCGGATGTACGCCCGCAGCCTCAGCCGTTAAGCCGGTTCGCAAGGTGACGGGCGACGTCGATACCGCTGCGCTCCAGCGAAATGCACTCTCCCTGCCAGCCCGCCTGGCGGGTGAGGCAGGTCAGCACGCCGCCGGGGGGCATCTCGATCGCCAGCCGCGCGTCCCGTTCATCGGCGGCGATCGTGGCCTCCTGCCAGCGCACGGTTCGCGCCATATTCAGCGCCAGATCGTCGGCTATTCGCAACGGGTCCCATAACACGCGCGCCGTGGAGCCGCTCAGATACGCGCAGCGCGGTCGTTGCAGCGTGACGTCAGAGAAGGCTTTTGCCAGCTTAGCCGCCGGTTCATTCAGCAGCGCGCAGTGGGAAGGGACGCTAACCGCCAGCCGCTGAGCTTTACTGGCCCCAGCCGCCAGCGCCAGCTGGGCCACGCGCGCCATCTCGTCGTCGCGTCCGGCAATCACAATCTGCGTTTCAGCGTTAAGGTTGGCGATATAGAGGTCGCTGTCGGCAATCAGCTGTTCCACGCGGTCGAGCGTCAGGCCCATAATGGCGGTGAGCCCGTAGCCGTGGGGATAAGCCTGCTCCATTAAATCGCCGCGTAGCGCCACCAGCCGCAGGGCGTCGCTAAACGCCAGCGCATCGGCAATCACCGCCGCCGGGAAAGCCCCAATCGACAGGCCGCTGACCATGTCCGGATTCACTCCGTGACGCCGCAGTTCTCGCGCCCAGGCGACGCCTGCGATCAGCAGGCACAGCTGCACCGCGCGCGTGTGTTTTAACGCGGCGGCGCTATCTAAATGGTCTACTTCTTCGCCGAGCACGGTCCGCGCTTCGGCGAGAATATTCTGGCGGTCGGGAAGGTCGGCCAGCATATCCGGCCGCTGGTTTCCCTGACCGGGAAAGGTAAAGAGAATTTTCATGCTTCCTCCCTGTTCCACGGCGACGCGGTCAGGCGCGCGCCGCGGGACGTTTTCAGCAGGACGCGGTCATCGCGCAGCCACTCATTTAGCGCAAACGCCCCGACGGGCGTTTCGACCTGGGTATCCGCCCGGCACGGCAGCTGCGCGACGCGGGACTGCCAGGCGAGCAGCGCCTCGCGGGGAAGCGGCAGCGGCGCGCGGATCAGCAGATCGAGATCGCTGGCGGCGTGCAGCACGGGAATTTCGGTGGTCAGCGCGTAGCCGGTACCGCCGGTAATGCCCCAGCGCCACGGCCAGGGATGTAAGGTCAGTGATATCGCCGCCTGAACCGGCGGCTGAGAGACAAACGGCGAGCGCAGGAGCAGCTGGCGGTCGGCGAGGGCTTCCGGGCTGACGGTACGGACGATATTTTCCCTCAGTACCCAGCCTGCGGCCCGCTGCTCGCGTTTCATACCCCGTACGCCCACCGGAACGCGGGCGTCGGCGTCAACGTCGCGTCGTACCACCACCGGCAGGCTAATACGCCAGTGCTGTGCGACCCAGGGCTCCTCAATCGCCTCCAGCGCGGCGGCATTATTCAACCAGATTAAATCGTGAGGACGCGGCGTTAATGACATCGTTAGATCCCTGACGTTAAAGTGATAAACAGCGGCAGCGACAGGATACACAGAACCGAGCTTAACAGCAGCACCGCTTCCGCATCCGGCGACTGCACGCCAAAGCGGTTGCCGAAGACCACGCCGAAGAAACCGGCCGCGAGGGCAATCATCAGAATCGCGGTAATGGCGATTGAACCGTGCAGCCCCAGCAGCATCACCAGACCCCAGGCGATAAACGGCTGCACCAGCAGTTTAACCACGGTAGAGGTGGCAATCAGCGTATTGAGCTGCAGCTTGCGCGCTGACAGGATTACCCCGGTGAGGAACAGCGCCGCGGCGGTCGCCGCCAGGCCCAGCGGCTTGATAGCGGCCAGCAGCAGATCCGGCATTTTGATACCGATCGCCGAGAGCACAACCCCCAGCAGCGGACCCCAGACAATCGGTTTTTTCACCGAACGCCACATCAGTACCGGCAGCATCGCCAGCGTCGAACCGCTGTTCTCTCCGGCGGCGAGCGCTTTTTCACGCTCCAGAATCAGCAGGCAGAACGGCGTCATCAGTACCGAGCCGCAGGCGATGGAAACGGCCACGGAGAGGGAGGTTGACGCGCCTTCGCCGAGCACGCTGCCCAGAATCGGCAGGCCAAGGGCGGCGTAGTTCGGCAGCGCGACGGTCAGGGTTAGCACGGCGGCATCCTGCGGCGAGCGCTTGAAGACGCGGGTGGCGAGGAAGTAGATGGCCGCATAGGTAATCCACATCGCTCCGGTGAGCACCAGCACCAGCGGCGATTGCGCGACAATACCGCTCCACGGCGTTTGCACCGTGGCGCTAAACAGCGTCGCGGGCAGGGCGAAATCCATTACGAAAATGTTGAGTAACGAGACGTTTTTGTTGTCGACCATTTTGGCCTTACCGGCCCAGAAGCCCAGCAGCATAATGACAAAAATCGGCGCGAGGGCATGAATAATCACATAAGTCATAAATCACCTGTTAATAAAATAGAGTACTGGCGCGATTGTTATAATTTCTAAAAGCGGTCTCTTCCTGAGGCACGCTATCGGTGCCTCAGGCGGCCGCTTCCGGCAGGTTTTCTTCTACTTAGGGACTGACTACCAGCTGGCGCGCATGCGATCGCGCACCTGTTGGGAACTACGGCGGTTCGCCGCGCCAAGGCGGCACTTCAGCGAGGCATCCCGGCGGGCGTCAGCGATGGCGTCGCGCAAGGTGTCGGTGACCAGCGTCAGATCGCGGGCGTCCGGCGCGTCAGGATTGCTGATATCCAGCAGGGCGGAGAGCAGGCCGAGCGTCGCGTAGTTGCTGACGTCATAGGCCATCGGCGGAATGGTGGCCGCCAGTTTCTCCAGCGCCTCAACGCTACGTAGCGTGATACGCGCGGCGGATTCTTTGCCCATGGCGTGCACCAGTACGCCGGCGTCGTTAAAGGCGATCAGGCGATTGGCCTGGTAGCCGTGGGCCAGAAACGCCCCGGACATCGCTTTGCCGACAATCAGGCCAATCACCGGATGCCCGGCAAGACGCGCCTTCGCATACGCGCCCGCCGCGCTGGCCAGCGCCTGATGAATACCAAAGGCTTCTTCACGACGGCCGTAGGCCTGGCTGGGTACATCAATGACCGCAATAATCGGGCGCTTTACCGTTTTATCCGCATCGGCGTCGATGGTTTCGTTGACCACTTTCGCCAGCGTCCAGCCTTCAAGCAGGCCGACTTCGCCGTTGGCGGCGCGCGGGTAATGGTTGTTAGCATCCGGCACCACGGCGATAAAGCGCGCGGTTTCCCCGTTAAAATCGGCGTCGGCAACCTGCACCGAGGGGCACAGACCGGTCATTAGTGGGGCGTTCGGCGCCAGCTGGTTTAGCCATAGAGCGGCGCGATGAGTGAACTGGCTCATTATTTCTCCTCCCGGGCGAATAGCCGTTTGATCTGCGCGGTGTCCGCCTGCTGGCGGGTATCGAAGTGGGTCAAACGGGTCAGGAAATCCTCATATTTGTCGCTGCGATGCCGGGCGGGAACGCCTTTGGCTATCGCCTCGTTCATTGCGGCTTTCACCGCGTTAACGCCGTCGCCGACCAGGGCATCCACCAGGCCGCTGGCGTAGCGAATTTCGCCGCCGGTCATGCTCCAGATAAACGGACGGTCGCGGGAGTCGTACTCTTCAATCCCCGCCTCCTGTTCGATAACCTGCGGTCCGTTGAGCCCCAATCGCGCTTCGCGGGTGACAATCAGGTAACTGCACAGCGCCGCGGCGATGGACATCCCGCCGAAGCAGCCAACGGTACCGGCGACAATGCCGACCACCGGGGTATAACGGCGCAGGTCGACAATCGCGGCATGAATATCGGCGATGGCGGCAAGCCCCAGGTTGGCCTCCTGCAGGCGCACGCCGCCGGTTTCCAGGCACAGCACCGCCTGGGTAGGAATACCGTTGCGGTTATCTTCCGCCGCCAGCTCAAGGGCGGCGGCCATTTTCGCGCCGGAGACTTCGCCCATGCTGCCGCCCTGGAAGGTGCCTTCGATGGCGATAACCACCGCCGGCTGGCCGTTAATGGTGCCTTTCGCAACCACCATGCCGTCGTCAGACTGCGGGACGATGCCCTGCGCGCCCAGCCACGGCGACATGATGCCTTCGAACGGGTCCAGCAGTTCGCGATAGCTGCCGTCATCCAGCAGGAAACGGGCGCGTTCGCGGGCGCGGAGTTCAATAAAGCTGCGATCGTTACGCATGAGCCACCTCCTCAAATACCTGTTCAATGCGGATCCGCGCGACGCCGGGGGTGGCGCCAAAGTCGTGGATCACCAGATCTCCGCCGGGCAGACCGTTAATCAGGCTCAGCCGTTCGAACAGCGCGCTCCAGCGCGCCTGGCTGTTGTCCACGGAGGTGGTGATCTCCACATTGAGCGTATTGCTCTGCCCGGCGGTATAGAGCACTTCCATATCGCCGGAGCCTACTACGCCTGCCAGCGCTTTGCCGCTGAGGGCGCGGTTGGCAGGGAATGACAATTTAATCTGTTCCATAACATCCTCTGAATGCGTTAAGCGGAAACCCGGTCGAGAAACAGGGTGGCGGCAAGCAGGTCCGCCGCGCCACCCGGCGAGGCGTTCTGCGCCAGCATCTGCGCATCAAGGCGCGCCAGCGCGGCCCGACCCTGAGCGGTCGCGCATCCTCCGGCGGCCAGCACCTCGCCTGCGCCTTGCTGCATTGCCTCAAGACCCGCCATTCCGGCGCGGGAGAGCACGCAGGTATCGCTAAGCGAGGTCATAATCGCCATCAGCGCGTCAAGACGGGCCTGCTCCTCTCTGGCCCCCTCGGCCCGGCTGCGCAAGAGCTGCGGCAGCGCCAGGGTGGTGATGTGCGGAAAAGCGCGCTGCGCTTCTTCCCGCGCGCCCGGAACCTGCCAGCGGCGGCTGGCGCGCAGGCCTTTACTAAAGGTCTTCGGCGCGCCGGCGTCCGGCAGACGGGCGAGGGCGGCGGCGGTTTCCGTAATCTTCTGTGCATGACTTTCTCCCCCTAGCATCGCCGTCGCGCTCACCAGCAGGCCCAGCGCCCAGATAGCGCCGCGGTGGGTATTGACCCCCGAGGTCGCCTGCATCATCTGCGCTTCGCCTTCGCGGCCCAGACGGCCGACGGTTTCGCGCAGGGCGATGTCCGCTGGCCGCCGCCAGCTCTGCTGTGCCAGCGCATGAAACGTTGGCTGCAGGCTACGGGCGGAGCGCTCCATCAGCGCCAGGTTCAGGTCCTGATGCGCGCCGTTGCCGCGACTGTCGACCAGACCCGGTTTGGGGCTGAGTCGCGCTTCGTCAACCAGGCAGGCGCTGGCGGTCTGGGCCAGCCAGCGGGCGCGGGTTTCGGCAATTTGGGGAGAGAGTTTTTTCATTACCAGCTCCGGAATTTTGCCGGTGGGTTGTAAAGCCCGTCGGACCACTCAACCAGGTCGGCTACGCTGCCGGCGGCGAGCAGGGAGCGGGTGGCGTCGCTGCGGCGGATACCGATATCTTCCGGATAGACGACTTTGCCGCTTTGGCGCAGTTCGGCCACGCGTTTGGCGTCCACGCCGAGGCCGATGTCGGTGATCCCCGCTACCGCTGCGACCATTGCCCGGCGCTCTTCGAGACTTTCCGCGCGGTAGAGGTAAGCGATACCTTCTTCGGTCAGCACGTGGGTGACGTCATCGCCGTAAATCATTACCGGCGCCAGCGGCATGCCGGAGGTTTTGGCCACCTCTACGGCGTCGAGTTTTTCCACGAAGGTCGGTTTCACGCCCGCCTGGAAGGTTTCCACCATTTGCACGACCAGCTTTTTACCGCGCTGCATCGGGTCCGGTTCGGTAATCATGTTGAGCCATGCCGGGGTGGCGTGGCGGCGACCGTGCGGGTCGTGGCCCATATTCGGCGCGCCGCCGAAGCCGGAAAGACGACCACGGGTGACGGTAGAGGAGTTGGCATAGCCATCCACCTGGAGGGTTGAGCCGATAAACATATCCACCGCATACTGCCCCGCCAGCTGGCAGAACGCGCGGTTGGAACGCATGGAGCCGTCGGCGCCGGTAAAGAAGATATCCGGGCGCGCGCGAATGTACTCTTCCATCCCCAGTTCGCCGCCGAAGCAGTGCACGCTCTCGACCCAACCGCTTTCAATGGCCGGAATAAGGGTCGGATGCGGGTTCAGCGTCCAGTGTTTACAGATCTTACCTTTCAGGCCGAGCTGTTCGCCGTAGGTCGGTAGCAGCAGTTCGATGGCGGCGGTGTTAAAGCCGATCCCGTGGTTGAGGGATTGCACCTGATGCTCGGCGTAGATGCCTTTAATCGCCATCATCGCCATCAGGATATGTTCCTGCTTAATCAGGCGCGGGTCGCGGGTAAACAGCGGCTCGATAAAAAACGGTTTATCGGCGACAACGATATAGTCGATCCACGAACCGGGGATATCCACGCGCGGCAGATCGCACTCGTCATCAACCAGTTCGTTGACCTGCGCAATGACGATGCCGTCGTGGAACGCGGCGGCTTCCACCAGCGCCGGAGTGTCTTCGGTGCTCGGCCCGGTGTAGAGGTTGCCCTTGCGGTCGGCTTTATAACCGGCGATCAGCGCGACGTTCGGCGACAGGTCGACGTACAGACGAGAGTAAAGCTCGATATAGGTGTGAATCGCGCCGATTTCCAGCAGGCCATCTTCCAGCAGCTGCGAAATGCGCAGACTTTGGGTGCCGGAGAAGGAGAAATCGAGCTTGCGGGCGATGCCTTTTTCGAAAAGGTCCAGGTGCTCGCTGCGCCCGACGCTCGGCATAATCA
This sequence comes from Klebsiella sp. M5al, assembly GCF_002090195.1. Classification (NCBI taxonomy): domain Bacteria; kingdom Pseudomonadati; phylum Pseudomonadota; class Gammaproteobacteria; order Enterobacterales; family Enterobacteriaceae; genus Klebsiella; species Klebsiella sp. M5al. The sequence continues at coordinate 3,322,357 of NZ_CP020657.1, read as the reverse complement.
TATGCAGGTCGTGAATTTTTTGCGGGTTAACCTCCGCCAGCATCCGTGAGAGGAAATCTGCCTGTTTCTGGTTGTTGCCTTCCAGTACCACCCGGTCGCCGGGGGCCAGCAGATGTTCCAGTACGGCAACCAGCTGGTCAGTGGGGATCACTTTGCCCGAGATTTTCGCCTCGGCCAGTCGCCGCTGTTTTTCCGTACGGCGACGGTTCCAGACTCGCCCCGTCGTTTGTTCGGCATTCATTATTAACCTCCTGATTCGACAAATCGTTTTGATTGCCCTGGTGTGGGAGTAAGTGTGCGTCCCGAGGTGGCGGGCATCAATTAAGGCCGATGGCGAATCGTTAGCGTAAGAGTAATGATTGGCGGGGCAGAGATGTGATGACGATCAATAATGATTGCGAATGATTGGTCTACGAGTGGGGGACGTACCGGGTTGAGGCATTGACGCGGCTTCCCGGCTCGCACTGCGTTTAGCCGGGCTACAGGTTAAAGGTCGTCTGCGGGCCGAGAGCCCGGACAGATGCGTAGCATCGCCTCCGGGAAATTCAGCCACTTCGCGCTTTGCTCCCGGGGGCGGCGCAAAGCGCCTGCCCGGGCTACAGGTTAAAGGTCGTCTGCGGGCCGGTAGCCCGGACAGATGCGCCAGCATCGCCTCCGGGGGAACTGCGAGCAATCTCGTTAGTTTTTACTTAAATCACTCAGCAGGAAGGCGATGCTTTGCCCGGCCACCGTCTGTTCGAGGGCGATTTTGACAATAATCGTCAGCGGTACCGAGAGCAGCATCCCCACCGGCCCCAGCAGCCAGCCCCAGAAAATTAATGACAGGAAGACCACCAGCGTCGATAGCCCCAGCCCGCGGCCCATAATGCGCGGTTCAAGGATATTGCCGAACACCAGGTTGATCGCCAGATAGCCCGCCAGCACCACCAGCGCCTCATACAGACCGCCAAATACCAGCACCTGCAAAATCGGCGGGATGGCCGCGAGAACCGAACCGATATTGGGAATGTAGTTGAGCGCAAAAGCCAGCAGTCCCCACATAAAGGCAAAGCGGACGTCCAGCAGCACCAGCATTCCCCAGACCACCAGCCCGGTCACCAGGCTGATGGCGGTTTTGAGCACCAGATAGTGAGAGACGCTATCCAGCGCGCGCTGAATCGCGCCCATTCCCTCCACCGGCCGCGACATCAGCTGCTGCAGCTTCGCGGGAAGCTGCGGTACTTCCAGTAGCATAAACACCACCGTCAGCAGCAGCAGGAAGATAGAGGACATCGCGTTGGAAAGCTGGGTAAGCAGCCCGGTTACCAGGGTCATCACCGCGTTGGGGTCTATATATTTATTCAGCTCCACCACCGACACAGTAAAGCCGAAGCGCTGCAGCCACGGCGCGACGGTCTGCATCGGTTCATAGAGATAGTTGCGATACTGCGGCAGGGTGCGCGCAAGCTCGTTAAGCGAGGTGCCGAGCGAGGCCAGCAGCACCACGGCCAGCAGGACAATCACCCCGACCAGGAGCGAAATCGCCAGTACCCGCGGCACCCGGCAGCGCACCATCAGCTGAACCAGCGGGTTAATCACCACCGCCAGAAAGATCGCCAGCACAAAAGGCACGATAATATCCGCCGCGAAGCGGATGCCTGTAAGGATGATAACCAGCATGCCGAGCATGATGACTATTTTTAAGCCGTTAAGCGTGATGATGGGTTTGGCCATACCGCTCCCTGCGCGAGAAAAAATGGGGTCTAATAGGAGTCATTGTAGACGTTGGCAAAGTCGGCGTCTCAACGCGTCGCCTCAGTTAAAATGAAAAAAACCGACCCATTAATAAATAATGACTGGAACGATATCATAATGGCGTTTGCTATCGGAAAAAACTAATCCAAATCAAATAGCAGAGGTAAAGAACTGCAAAGTCTTTGAGTTAAATGTAGTGTTATGGTACAAATCTGCGTGTGTATAACTACAGAGGACAATTTTCATCCGCAAATGATGAGAAGCAATACCGCGGATAATTGTAATTTTATGGACAATCAGTTCAGGATGTATATTTCGCTTCACCCTGCAGTCTCCCACTCCAACTCCCGCTTCCTCGGCGAGCAGCACTGGCGCTCGGCGCTTTAGTCTTCTTCTCTCTGCCTGAGCTGGCGCGCTGCGCACGGCTAAAATAACGTCAGAATTTTTCCGGTTTACTTCGCTGTAAGCCGTAATGGATTATATTCTCAAGCAGGAGAAGGGATCATGTTTTATTGGATTTTATTAGCTTTAGCAATCGTTGCTGAAATTACCGGCACTTTGTCGATGAAATGGGCAAGCGTAAGCGGCGGCCACACTGGTTTTATTTTAATGCTGGTGATGATTGCGCTTTCCTATATTTTCCTGGCTTTCGCCGTGAAAAAAATCGCCCTCGGCGTGGCCTATGCCCTATGGGAAGGGATCGGCATTTTACTGATCACGATTTTCAGCGTTCTGCTGTTTGATGAAACGCTGTCGACGATAAAAATTGCCGGTCTGGTCACCCTGGTCGCCGGGATTGTATTGATTAAATCGGGAACGCAGAAAACGGTGAAACCGGGCAAGGAGAAAACTCATGCAACAGTTTGAGTGGGTCCATGCCGCCTGGCTGGCGCTGGCTATCGCGCTGGAAATTATGGCCAACGTTTTTCTTAAGTTTTCCGACGGTTTTCGACGTAAGTTCTATGGCCTTATGTCGCTGGCGGCGGTTCTTGGCGCCTTCAGCGCGCTTTCGCAGGCGGTCAAAGGGATTGACCTGTCGGTGGCCTATGCGCTGTGGGGCGGTTTCGGCATCGCGGCGACCATTGCCGCCGGCTGGGTGCTGTTTGGCCAGCGTCTGAATCATAAAGGCTGGGCCGGCCTGCTCCTGCTGGTGGTCGGCATGGTGTTAATTAAACTCGCCTGATATGATGCCGCCTGTGGATGCGGGCGGCAAATTCTGCTCTCTGTATTACTCTTAAAAAAGAGCCAGTTCGGCGTATTTCGCTACCGGCCGACATGAGGGCAGAACATGATCCATTTGCCAGGCTGGCGCAATATTCCCTCCGCCAGAACGCTTTCCATCATGATTGTCCTCGCCGGGATTGGCTTAATCGTGTCCATTATTTCGCTCCTCTACCTCAGCCAGCACCTGATCGGCCTGAAAGCAAACGAAATTGATAAGCATCGTTCCGTGTTATCGGTGGATGGCGCGGTGCAAACCTCGGTGAATCGCGTGCTGTCGCTGGTAATGGATAACGCTATCTGGGACGATGCGGTGCATCAGACCTATACCGACCGGCTCGATCCGCAATGGCTCTATAACTCCTGGGGTTCCGGCTTTAAGATCAATAACCTTTATGACGGCACTTTCGTGCTCGACCAGCACTATCGCGTGCTGTGGGGATCGTTTCGCAGTGAGAGCTTTACCGAACAGGATACCCAATTTCTCGGCAACGGTTTTCATTCGCTCATCTCGCAGCATGCCGCCGCCCTGCGCAGCGGCAAAAGCGCTTATGCCGGCATCACCCGAACCCGCGCCGGTATCGCCTTTATTGCCATTGGCCTGATTCGCCCGACGACAGGACGGCTGCAGGTTTATGATGATACGCGTCGCTATCTGGTGATCACCCGTCATATTAACCCGCAAATGCTTGAGCGGCTGGGCGATACGTTTCAGATCCGCAACCTCCACGTCACGCCAGGCGGTGGCGAATACAGTATCCCGCTCCGCACCCAGTCCGGGGAAATCGTTGGCTATCTGAGCTGGCAGCCGGGACTTCCCGGCGCTGAAGCCGCGCGGGCGGCATCAAACAATATTCGGCTGATCGCCGTCGTGGCAGCGGGGCTGATCCTGCTGTTTATTCTCTTCAGCTGCCTCGGGCTTTACAAGCTGGCGCGCGGCGAAAAGCTGGCGCGCAATATTGCCATGACCGACTGGCTGAGCCGCTTGCCAAACCGGCGGGCGCTGATCGAACGTCTTAATCAGGTATGCGAAAACGCGCAGTACCAGACGCAAAGCGTGGTGTTTATCGATCTCGACGGCTTTAAGGATGTTAACGATAACTACGGCCACGATGTAGGCGATGCGTTGATTATTCATATTGCTAAAGAGCTTCGGCAGCGCGTGCCTCCCGAAGGGATGCTGGCGCGAATGGGCGGCGACGAGTTTGCGATGACCGTAAGCGGCGAACAGGCGGTAAATCAGGCGTTGGCCTTTGCCTGGGCGGTGCTGGAACTGTTAAAAGCCCCCGTTATCCTCAACGAACGAAAAATTTATATCAGCGCCAGCATCGGCATCGCCAGCGGCGTCCCGGCGAGCTGTTCCAGCACCGAGCTTTTTCGCCGCGCCGATATTGCCATGTACCACTCGAAAAAAACCGGTAAAGGGCGCACCACCTGGTATGACGAAGCGCTCAGCGACGCGCGGCAGTATCAGCTGAATATCGAAAACGGCATCCGCCAGGGGCTGGAGAACGAAGAGTTTGATGTCTGGTACCAGCCGATCGTCAACGCCGATACGCTGGTTATGGAGGGCGTGGAAGCGCTGCTGCGCTGGCCGCGACGTCCGCAGGGGGCGCTGCCGCCGGACACGTTTATCGGTATTGCCGAAAGTAGCGGTTTGATCTACGCGCTTGGTCAGTTTGTTCTGCAACGCGCCTGTAGCGAGCTGCAGCCTTTAGACGATTTGCTGCTGTCGGTGAATATCTCTCCGGCGCAGTTCCGCGACCCGGAGTTTGAGTCGCGGGTGGTGCAGGTGCTGGGCCGCTGCCATTTCCCGGCCCGTCGGTTACAGCTTGAGGTTACGGAGAGCTACGTTCTGGAGAATCCCGAGCGTGCGCGGGCGGCGATTGAAAATTTAAGGTCGCTGGGGATCGCTGTGGCGCTCGATGATTTTGGCACCGGCTACTCCAGCATCGGCTATTTACGCAGCTTTAGCTTCGACAGTCTCAAAATCGATAAATCACTGGCCGGGCTGGTGGATGTGGATACCCAGGCGGCGGAGCTGGTGCGCGGTACCGTGCGCATTGCCGGGGCGTTGGGGATTACGGTTGTGGCGGAAGGCGTTGAAAATCAGCAACAGCTGGCGCTGCTGCGACGGGCGGGATGCGACAAATTGCAGGGCTTCTTCTTCAGCGAGCCGATGCCCGTCGCATCGTTATTGCAGCTGCGCCAGCAGCAAGGCTGACCGCTTACTGGGCGGCCAGCGCCTCAAGCTTATCGCGAAAGCCGGTCACCGAGATGGCGCGGTTGTCCGCCCGCCAGCGATCTTTTGCCCCCGGCGCCGAACTCTGTACCGCGATCACCTGCCAGCCGTCGTCGGTTTTCAGCAGCAGCGGCGAGCCGCTATCGCCGGGTAGCGTATCGCATTGATGGGAGAGCACCGATGTTTGCGCCCAGCCGGTGACCACGCAATCTTCGTGGGTGTAGAGATTATCCAGATGATCTTCCGGATAGCCTGACTGAGTCACTTTTCGTTCTGCGGTCTTGAGCGCCGCGGTCAGATCGGCTTTGCTGCCGCTAAAAATCGGCACCGGCGTAATACCGGAAGGGGCGTAGCGCAGCACGATCAGGCCAAAATCCCACGGCGCCGCGGCGCTGGGAACTATCCAGCCATCGCCGTCGGCCTTAAGCCGTTTGCCCAGCGAAGGGTCCACGCGGCCTTCAATACCGTGAATTTCGTACACCCAGCCACCTTTGCGCGAGATAAAGCGCAGCGCGACGGGTTTATCCGGCTTGCCTTTGGGCGGCGTCAGCAGGCAGTGACCGGCGGTGAGCGCCAGGTTGGGGGCGATCAGCGTCGCGGTACAGAGATTACCGCTGGCGGTTTCCAGTTGCCCAATCGCATCCCAGGGATCGTCCGTGGGGTTGCTGACCGGTTTTCGGTCGTCATGACCAAAAAACAGCGTCTTAATATCTTTTGCACTCATGCCATCATCATCGGCCTGGACCAGCGCTGGAAACAGGGAAATGGAACACAGTAATAACAGGACGTCTCTACGCATATCACTCTCTGGGGAGATAATTATGTCTATTGAAAGTAGCAGCAGATTTAAGTTTATGAAAGTTAAGAATAATTTTAATTAAGCCAGACGGCGGGCGGAATCAGCTAAAATCGCCAGTCGCTTACGGATGAATGGTGTGAATTCAATATGTTAACACCATTTTCCTGCGGCGTTATTTCCGCAGAAAAGGGCAACGGAAGCAACAGAAATCGTGTATCCGAACGTACAACCAGCGGGTAGCGATAAAATGATTCCCGCTTCAGCTTTTTCTCAAGTCCCTAATGACTAAACAGCGCCAATATTGCGGGAAAAAAGAGATTTCTTTGCAGGATAAGCGCACTTCTTTACCTGTTTATCAATTACTTTCAAAGCGAAACATTTTCTCACCGTAAACGTTGTTATTGCTACCACCTTGTTGAGCAAACAGAGATGTTATCCCGGCGATGATATCTGCAATATCAAACACCCGATATACGGGAGGATTTATGTCTAAGCAAGGTATTCGCGCATTAGTTTACGTTTCGCTGGTGTCAGCAATGATTTGGGGCGCCACGGGCTATCTGCTGGTGACGGCGGTTCACGTACTGTAATCCGGGGCCGCGCCCTGGCGGATAACGTCAGCGGAGAGCGGACCGGGAATATGCTGGTTTAAAAAACGCTGCAATAGGGCGATCGGCTGCGGGCTGAGCGTATTTTTCGGCCAGACAAAATAGTAGCCTTCGCCGGTGGCTATCGTGGTAGAGAAGGGCAAGGCCAGCAGTCCCGCGCGGATCGCGGGCAGATTAGGCAATCCCAAAGATATTCTCTTTTTTGCCGTTTTTTTCCGCAGTTTATTCATCTCACCAACAGTTTCGGCTGCAGTCTGGGGGTATTGACGGCGGTGTGGGTGCCGATCGATCTGAGCGTGCTTTCGCTTTTCATTCTGGCGGTTCGTCGTTGGTTAACGGCGCGTTGCGCCAAACGCTTGACGAGGGTCTCGGCGCTTTTTCTGCTGCTTCTGGCGATCTATGGGTTGGGATATAACGTGTGGCAGCTACATCTTTAGTAAAGGAAAAAACGGCTGGCGACCAGCGCGCAGATAATCAGCAGGATCAGGATGAGCTCAAAACGATAGCGCCGCAGCATGGTGCTCTCCAGAAAAAAACGGCGCTGAAGACAGCGCCGATATCATATCACACAACTTAACCCGGGAGATTAAGCAGCCGGTTGTGCAGCTGGTTTAGCGGTATGATGTTTAGTGGTTTTGTGGTGTTTTTTAGCTGCCTGCGCTTTCTGAGCTACAGGTTTAGCAGCGGCTTTTTTGTGTTTCTTAGCGGCCTGGGCTTTCTGGGCGGCAGCCGGTTTAGCTTCCGCTTTTTTGTGCTTTTTAGCGGCCTGGGCTTTCTGGGTTACAGCTGGTTTAGCTGCGGCTTTTTTGTGCTTTTTAGCCGCCTGCGCTTTCTGCTCAGCAGCCGGTTTGGCAGCGGCGGTATGGTGTTTTTTATGGTGGGTCGCTTTAGCGGTGGTGCTGTGAGTTGCAGCAGCCGGCGCCGGAGTTGTGGTGGTGGCAGCATCGGCAGCGAAAGCAACAGAAGACAGACCCATAGCAGCGGCAACGACCAGAGCTAATACTTTTTTCATTCTGATATCCTCGGAAAGGTTTCTTGTTTCAACCCCACTGCGGGGCCGTTGAAAGAACTATATGCTTGTCTTATCGAGGTTTCCGTGAGTGTTTGGTATCGGCGTGTAACCGTATGTACAACGTGCTGCGGCCAAGGTGGAACACGGCGTCGGGAGCGGGGCCCGACGCCGGTGATTTACAGATAACGCGAGGTAAGGTGCTGGCGGAAATAGGCGCTGTTAAGGTCTTCTCCGGTAGCATGCTGAATCAGCTGCGAGGTGGTAAAACGGCTACCGTGCTGCCAGATATTTTGCCGCAGCCAGTCAAACAGGGCGCTGAAGTTACCGTTGGCGATATCGCTTTCCAGCTGCGGTAGCGCCCGTCTGGCGGAAGCCATCAGCTGAGCGGCGTACATCGCGCCAAGCGTATAGGAAGGGAAATAGCCAAAACCGCCGTCGGTCCAGTGGATATCCTGCATACAGCCGTCGCGGTAGTTGCCGGTGGTGGAAAGTCCCAGCCAGTGCTGCATTTTTTCGTCCCACAGTGCCGGAATATCATCGACCTCGATGTCGCCATCAATCAGCGCGCGTTCAATTTCATAGCGCAGAATGACGTGTGCCGGATAGCTCACCTCATCCGCGTCGACGCGGATAAAGCCCGGCTTGACGCGCTGATTCCAGGCGATGAAGTTTTCGCGGCTAAAGGCCGGCTGTTCGCCAAAGTACTGGCGTACCGTTGGCAGCAGGCGCTGCAGAAAGGCGTCGCTGCGGCCAAGCTGCATCTCGAAAAACAGGCTTTGCGACTCATGGATCGCCGTAGAACGGGCGAGGGCAATGGGCTGATCGAGCCAGTTACGCGGCAGATTTTGTTCATAGCGCGCGTGGCCGGTTTCGTGAATCACGCCAAACAGCGCGCTGAGCAGGTCGTTTTCGTTGTAGCGCGTGGTGATACGCACATCCTCGGGGACGCCGCCGCAGAACGGGTGGGCGCTGATATCCAGGCGTCCGCCGTCAAAATCAAATCCCAGCACGCGCATCGCTTCCAGTCCCAGCTCGCGCTGGTCGGTAATCGGAAACGGCCCCTGAGGTTCGATGAGCGGCGTCTGTGCCTGCTTCTCAACCGCTTTTTCCAGCAGCGAAGGAAGCCAGGATTTCAGGTCCGCGAACAGCACGTCCAGACGGGCGCTGGTCATATCCGGTTCAAAAATATCCAGCAGAGCGTCATAGCGGGAGCCGCCTTTCGCCGCCGCGCGAATCTGCGCCTCCTCGCGGCTCAGTTTGACGACTTCACGCAGGTTCTCGGCAAAACCCTGCCAGTCGTTCGCCGGACGCTGGCTGCGCCAGGCGTGCTCGCAGCGGCTACCCGCCAGCGATTTCGCTTCCACCAGGCTTTCCGGCAGCAGCGCCGCCTGTTGGTACTGGCGAGTCATTTCGCGCAGGTTTGCCTGTTCCACATCATTTAGCTCTTCCTGAAGCGCGTTCTGTAGCCATTCACCCACTTTCTTGTCGGTGAGGATCTGATGCTGCAAAACGCCGAGCTCGGCGAGCGCTGCGCCGCGGGCCGCGCTGCCGCCGGGCGGCATCATGGCGAACATATCCCAGCCGGCGATGGCCGAGAGATGCGAGAAGCGGGAGAGTCGCTGAAAGGTGCGGGTAAGCTGATGATAATTTTTGTTTTCGGTCATGTTTACACTCTGACGGTGGCAAGTGAACAAAAGAGGTTTTCGTTGGCCTCTACACTATCGTGATACGCCGATGGGGTCGAGGGATGCGGGGCGTTCCGCCACAAATCTCCTGAGGCAATCGGACATCGCCGCCCGCATCGGCTCGCCGGCCATTAGCATAATGTAGGGATTAATCGATTGCGTATTTTATGTTTGGCTCGAAATAATCCGGATGTGCGTAAAGTAACAGACGCTTTCTCTGAACCGCGGCTAAACTTAATGCAGGCACAGCCCGCCTATGCGAGGTGAATTATGAATCCGTTTACCTGGCTGTTTATTGCTCTGCTTTCTATCGATGCCGTTAGAGAGGTGTTAGGAATGTCGTCGGTACTGGGGATGTGGTGAATAGCGTGGCCCGCGACAGGCCACGTTAACCCGCGTTATTTCAGCCGTTTATGCAAACACGCGCCGGTGAGCAGCGCCGCCAGCAGCATCAGCGCGATAAACCCGCCGACGCCGTTCCAACCGTAGTGATGCCAGAACACGCCGCCTAACGTCCCCGCCATGCTGGAACCCAGATAGTAGCTAAACAAATAGAGCGATGACGCCTGACCGCGGGCGCGACGGGCGCGCGGGCCGATCCAACTGCTGGCTACCGAGTGTGCCGCGAAGAAGCCCGCGGAGAACAGCAGCATGCCGATAAAAATTAGCCATAGCGACGAGAACAGGGTCAGCAGCAGGCCGCCGAGCATTACCGCCGTGGAGAACAGCAGTACCGGGCCGCGACCGTAGCGAACGGTCATCGCCCCGGCTTTCGGCGAACTCCAGGTTCCGGTCAAATAGGCCACCGACAGCAGGCCAACCACCGCCTGGCTGAGCGACCACGGTGAGAGCATCAGACGATAGCCGATATAGTTAAACAGCGTTACGAATGCCCCCATTAATAAGAAACCTTCAAGAAACAGCAGCGGCAGTCCGCGATCGCGCCAGTGCAGGCGGAAGTTGATCAGCAGCGATTTTGGCCGCAGCGACGTTGGACGGAAGTGGCGCGACGCCGGCAGGATGCGCCAGAACATCAGCGCGGCTGCGAGGGCGAAGCCGCTAATGACCGCCAGCGCGATACGCCAGCCGAAGAAATCGGTGAATACCCCGGTCAGCAGACGGCCGCTCATGCCGCCAATCGAGTTTCCGCTGATATACAGCCCCATTGAGAACGCCACGACGCTGGGGTGGATCTCTTCGCTCAGATAGGTCATGCCGACCGCCGCCACGCCGCTCAACGACAGGCCGATCAGGGCGCGCATAATCAGGATCCCATGCCAGCTGGACATCATCGTCGACAGCAGGGAGCAGCAGGAAGCCAGCACCAGCGCGGTCACCATCACCTGTTTGCGGCCGATGGCGTCGGATAGCGGACCGGTAAACAGCAGGCCGACCGCCAGCATCGCCGTGGAAATCGACAGCGAGATACTGCTGCTGGCCGGCGAGACGCCGAATTCGCTGGAGAGCACCGGCAGAATCGGCTGAACACAATAGAGCAGCGCAAAGGTCGCCAGTCCGGCGGAAAAGAGGGCGAGGGTGACGCGAATAAATTGCGGGGTACCGCGTTTGATAAACTGGTTTGGCTGAGGAGCGATAATGTCGCTGACGTCGTTTGCCGGGACGGTGTCAGCGGTAGTTGTACGACTCACGGAAAAATCCTTGGTGATAAACAGAGAGTTGAGCGACCGCAATGGCCACTTATTCAGAGTAGGAAAATGTAAATATTCTGTCTAATATATTAATAATCTCAAATAAGACGTTTTAGATATGAATATTGAACTACGTCATCTGCGCTATTTTATTGCCGTGGCGGAAGAGCTCCATTTTGGCCACGCGGCGGCGCGGTTAAATATCTCTCAGCCGCCGCTTAGCCAGCAGATTCAAATCCTTGAGCAGCAAATTGGCGCACGTCTGTTTGCCCGGACGAACCGCAGCGTCAGCCTGACGGAAGCCGGGAGGCAGTTTCTCGCCGATAGCCGGCAGATCCTCTCCCAGGTGGACGATGCCGCCGCGCGGGCAGCCCGTCTTCATCACGGCGAAACCGGCGAACTGCGCATTGGTTTTACCTCCTCGGCCCCCTTTATTAAGGCGGTATCGGACACGCTATCGACCTTCCGACGCCGCTATCCCGATGTGCATATTCAGACGCGGGAAACCAACACGCGCGAGCAGATTGTGCCGCTGAACGAGGGGGCGCTGGATCTGGGGCTGATGCGTAATACCCAACTGCCGGAAACCCTGGTCTGGGAAAGAGTGCTGCGCGAACCGCTGCTGGCGATGGTGCCGCGCGATCATCCGCTGGCGAGCCAGCCGCGCGTCAGCCTGCGGGAACTGGCGCGGGAGCCGTTTGTGTTTTTCGATCCCCATGTCGGTACCGGGCTGTATGACGATATTCTCGGCCTGCTGCGCCGCTACGATCTGACGCCAACGATCGCCCAGGAAGTGGGGGAAGCGATGACGATTATCGGCCTGGTTGCCGCCGGGCTTGGGGTGTCGATTTTGCCGGCGTCGTTCAGACGGGTTCAGCTATCGGAAATGTGCTGGCTGCCCATCGAAGAGCAGGATGCGGTATCGGAAATGTGGCTGGTGTGGTCGAAACATCGTGAACAGGGGCAGGCGGCCCGGCGTTTTCGCGAATCGCTGCTTGCCAGCGCCACGTGAGTTATTTAGGACAAATAACGGCTAAAAATGTGCGGTAAATCACAAGGCTAAGCAAAAATTTGACGATTACCGTTGAAGTGCTTCACCATAGCCGTCAGTTTATTTCGAAGCGCGAAAATAAAGGGAGTCAACGGTGGTAGCGGACAGTCAGCCAGGCCATATCGATCAAATTAAGCAGACCAACGCGGGCGCGGTTTATCGCCTCATTGATCAGCTTGGCCCGGTGTCGCGCATCGACCTCTCGCGCTTCGCGCAGCTGGCGCCTGCCAGCATCACCAAGATCGTCCGTGAAATGCTGGAAGCGCATCTGGTCCAGGAGACGGAAATCCAGGAGCCGGGTAGCCGGGGAAGGCCTGCCGTTGGCCTAATGGTGGAAACAGAAGCCTGGCACTATCTCTCTATCCGCATCAGCCGCGGCGAGCTCCACCTCGCGCTGCGGGATTTAAGCAGCGCGCTGGTGGTGGAAGAGCAGCTTGAACTGGCGTTACAGCACGTTCAGCCTTTTGCGACCCGGCTACTCGATCATGTTGACCAGTTCTTTATTCGTCACCAAAAGAAGCTGGAGCGATTAACCGCCATCGCCGTCACCATGCCGGGGATCATCGACACCGAGCACGGTATCATCCACCGGATGCCTTTTTATGAAGACGTTAAGGATATGCCGCTGGGCGAGATCTTAGCCAACCATACCGGCGTATCGGTCTATATTCAGCACGATATCAGCGCCTGGACCATGGCCGAATCGCTGTTTGGCGCCTCGAGAGGCGCGCGGGATGTCATTCAGGTGGTGATAGACCATAACGTCGGCGCGGGGGTGATCACCGACGGCCGTCTATTGCACGCGGGCAGCAGTAGCCTGGTCGAGATCGGCCACACCCAGGTCGACCCGTATGGGAAACGCTGCTATTGCGGCAACCATGGCTGTCTGGAAACGATCGCCAGCGTGGAGAGCGTGCTGGAGCTGGCGCAGATCCGCATGGCGAAGTCGATGAGCTCGATGCTGCACCAGCAGCCGCTGAGCGTTGAATGGCTATGTCAGGCCGCGCTGCAGGGGGATTTGCTGGCGCGGGACATTATCAGCGGCGTCGGGAACCACGTCGGGCGGATTCTGGCGATTATGGTTAACCTTTTTAACCCGCAAAAAATTCTTATCGGCTCCCCCTTCAACCTGGCCGCGGATATTCTGTTTCCGGCAATATCTGATTGTATTCGACAACAATCGTTACCAGCCTATAGCCGACATATTGCCGTGGAAAGCACCCAGTTTTCTAACCGGGGAACGATGGCTGGCGCGGCCCTGGTTAAGGATGCCCTCTATAACGGATCGTTGCTGATACGACTGTTACAGGGTTAACATTTTTTCATATTCACACCAAAAATTGCGCTATCTCAAGCTGGCTTCCGGCGGCATCGCGTAGACTTTTTCCACAGTTGATTATTTCTCTCCCGTATATTTCATCAACATAACTGTGGGGTTAGTGATGTTTAAGCGTTTCTTCATAACAGGTACTGACACTGCCGTCGGCAAGACGGTGGTTTCCCGTGCGCTGTTGCAGGCACTGGCTGCCTGCGGCAAAAGCGTCGCCGGATACAAGCCTGTGGCGAAGGGCAGTAAAGAGACGCCGGACGGACTGCGGAACAAAGATGCGCTGGTCTTACAGAGCGTGTCATCGCTGGTGTTACCGTATGAAGCTGTCAATCCCATCGCGTTAAGCGAAGATGAAAGCAGCGTGGCGCACAGTTGTCCGATCAACTACGGCCTGCTGTCGGATGGCCTCCAGCGGCTCAGCGGCCAGGTTGAGCATGTAGTGGTTGAAGGTACCGGCGGCTGGCGCAGCCTGATGAACGACCTGCGTCCGCTTTCGGAATGGGTAGTGCAGGAACAGCTGCCGGTGCTCATGGTGGTGGGGATTCAGGAAGGCTGTATCAACCACGCCCTGCTGACCGCGCAGGCGATTGCTAACGACGGCCTGCCGCTTATCGGCTGGGTGGCCAACCGCATTAATCCGGGCCTGGCGCATTATGCTGAAATCATCGACGTGCTGAGCAAAAAGCTGCCGGCCCCGCTTATCGGTGAACTGCCTTACTTGCCGCGCGCGGAACAGCGCGAACTAAGCCAGTATATCGACTTATCGATGCTCGGCGAGATGATGGCGGTAGATAGAATCTCGGCGTAGCGTCCGCGATAGCACCGATGCCAGCACGCTGGCAATCAGTAAACCGGGCAGTAAAACGTACTGTCCGGTCATTTCACAAATCATCAGCGTTGACATAATCGGCGCATGGGTGGTGGCCGCCAGAAACGCCGCCATACCGGTTAAGCCAATCACTATTGCGATCGCCTGGCCATCAGGCAGCCACAGCCCGGTCAGGCTGGCGAACAGCATACCGATCCCCAGCCCAATAAATAGCGTTGGCGTAAATACGCCGCCCGGCGCCCCGGAGCCGCTGCTGGCGAGTACCGCAAGCAGCTTGCAGACAAACACCGTAAGTATTGCGCTGAACAGCGGCGGTGACAGGAGATAGCTCTGGACAACGCTATAGCCATTCCCCCAGACGGCTGGCGCGATCAGCGACAGCAGACCGACAATGAGACCGCCGAGCGCCAGCTGCCAGGGGGGCGACAGGCGCAGCCGGACAAAGCAGCCATGGCTATAGCCCATCAGCCAGATAAACAGCGGCCCGCAAAGCCCGGCCAGCAGAGCCGTCGCCAGCATCAGCGCATAGTGCGTCGCGCGCAGGGTTTCGTGCAATTCAACGTGATACAGCGGGGCCGAACCGCCGTTCAGCAGATTGGTCAGCAGCAGGGCGACCACCGCGGCAATCACGACCGGGCCTAGCGACGCCAGCATCAGGGTGCCGAATAAGATCTCGGCGATAAACAGGCTTCCGGCCAGCGGAGCGTGGTAGGCGCTGGCCATCCCGGCGGCGGCGCCGCAGGCTACCCACAGCTTCCACTCGTCTTTGGGCGTAAAGCAGCGGGCGAACAGCGACGCGGCCAGCGCGGCCAGCAGGATCATCGCTCCCTCGCGGCCTATGGCGCTGCCGGTGGTCACCACCAGCAGGGAAGCCAGCGATTTTACCAGGCTGGCGGGCGTATCAAACACGCCGTCGCCGGTCTCGAGGGCTTCCATATAGTCGGTTGGCGCATGGGGTCGTGCACTGGTGCGCCGCTGCCAGAGCCAGAGCAGGGCGCCAGCCGCAAAACCGCCGAGCGCGGGCGTCAATAACCGACGCCATCCGGCCATCGACTCGGCGGCGTTGACCAGGCTTCCGCTGTCATTGCTCAGAAACAGGCTTTCCAGACCGGCCATCGCGTGGCGAAACAGGGCAACCGCGAGCGCGGCGAAGACGCCGACCAGCATGGCAATCAGCAGGCGGCGAAACATAACCTGAATATCAGGATAAGCGTGAAGACGATGCATCAGCGAATACGATTAGCGGGGGACATGGCTTATTTTTACCGGGTATAAGCATAGACGCAAAAGCGATAAGTGCGAAAACGGCAGGAAGTGACGTTGTCACCGATAGGCTATGCCCGCCGGGCGGGCATAGCGTCAGGGGTTAACGGTAGAGCGGTTTATCGGCGACCGCGCAGGGGAGCTGCGCCTGCCAGCGCGCCAGCGTCTCTTGCGCCAGCTGGCCCAGAGCCTGATAAAAAGGATTTTCCGCCCCGGCGATAAACACGCTCAGAAAGCGCCCCGACCACGGGAGAAGATGCCAGGCCAGCAGCTGGTTAAATGCCTCATCCTGAGCGGATTCACAAAGCCAGGCCGCCAGCAGAAGCAGCGTCCCGAAGTGGTCTTCCGGCTCGGCTCGGCGCTCAGACAGGCTGATGCCGGTTGCCCGCATCCACTCGCGCAGCGCCAGCGTCGAGTCGCCGAACAGCACGCTTTCTTTGTCCAGCCAGACGGAGCCCCACGGCGGCGCGGGCAGCGCCCACGGGCCGATAAACAGCCGCTGCCAGGCTTCCGCCAGCGGTTCATCGCTTGCGATAGCGAACTGTGCCGCCAGGCCGTCCGCGACCGGCCAGGGCCACTGACTCTGCCAGCTGCCGTCGCGCAGGGCCGCGATTAGCGGAGCCACCTGCTCGCTATCCGGAGCAAAAGAAAACAGCGCGCCCAGCGTACGGGCGCTGAGTGCGACGGCGTCGCGGTCTTGCGCTTGCATCATACCTATTCCTTAACAGCAGAGGGTGCCGCGGCACCCGTTGATTAACCAGCAATCGCCGTACCGACGGTCATATGTAGGCCATAAAACAGGCCGCGACCGATAAACTCGCCGAGTAATACCAGGATCAGTCCGAGCAGCAGGCTGGCGATGCGCGGGTTTTTCTTTCTTGCCAGCGGGCAGATCCAGCAGCCAAGGCCCAGCGTCAAAAATACTAAACGCAGGATTTGTAGCCAGCCGTAGTTTGGCAGCAGGGCGCTGGCCTGCTGCACGGAGCTGCGGATCTCCGCCAGTTCGCTGTTCTGCAAAATGACCACCGCCAGGCTTGCCAGCAGCGCAAGGACGCTCATCGACGCGAAGACGGTGCCGTTAAAAGGCACGTTGGCTACCCGCAGCAGCAGGGCGGCGAAAAGCGGCCCGCACAGCACCATCGTCAGAAAGAAGGCGGCGGTGGTGTAGGCATTATACCAGGTCGGCACGGTATCAATTTGATAGACCAGGGTCATCTCAAGGACGAACAGGCAGCCGAGCAGCATGGTGAGCAGGAGCCAGGCTTTGGCCAGCATATTCGGCATTTTGCCGAGTATCGTCAGCAGCCACCAGAAACCCCCCACGGCGAAAAACAGCGCGCCGCTGGCAATTTCGTTACTTAACGCCGATGCGCCTACCCGGTTAAGCGAGTTAAACGCCCGCAGCGGCGAGCCGAGGTGGATGATTGACGCCAGAAAGCCAATCCCCATCACCAGCCAGATAAAAAACATGCCGCGCACCAGGCGCTGGCGGGCTTCGGAGTTGTTATTCAGCGAAAGCCAGCCCAGCCCGCTGACGATAATCGCCCCTGCAACGCTTTGCCCCAGCACCGTAAACAGCACCAGCGGCCATTCATGCCATCCATTTCCCACGTTACACCTCCTTCGGGTTGGCCAGATAGCCGGTGGTATCACCCGTCGGACGGCTGTTGGCGTTAGGTTTAATCACAATGCTCGGTTTAGTGAAGTGCGCGGACGGCAGCGGCGCGACGGCGGCAAGCTGGCCGTGCTTTTCGCGCAGCTCTTCGATGGGGCCAAAGTCGAGCGCCCGCAGCGGACAGGATTCGACGCAAATCGGTTTTTTACCGTCAGCAACCCGGTCGTAGCAGCCGTCGCATTTGGTCATGTGGCCTTTCGCCGCGTTGTACTGCGGCGCGCCGTACGGGCAGGCCATATGGCAGTAGCGACAGCCGATGCATACCTCTTCGTTCACCACCACAAAGCCATCATCGCGCTTATGCATGGCGCCGCTGGGGCACACTTTAGTACAGGCCGGGTCTTCGCAGTGGTTGCAGGCAATGGAAAGGTAATAGGCGAAAACGTTTTGATTCCACACGCCGTTATCTTCCTGCCAGTCGCCGCCCGCATATTCGTAAATGCGGTGAAAGCTGACGTCAGGCGTTAAGTTTTTATAATCCTTACAGGCCAGCTCGCAGGTCTTACAGCCGGTGCAGCGGGCGGAATCGATAAAAAATCCATACTGAGCGCTCATGGTTTACTCCTTAAACCTTCTCGATTTCGACCAGATTGGTGTGCTGGGGATTGCCTTTCGCCAGCGGCGAAGGACGATGCGTCGTGAGAGTATTGATACAGGAGCCGCGATCGATGCGATCGCCGTTCATATTGGCGTCATGCCAGGCGCCCTGGCCCATCGCCGATACGCCGGGCATGATGCGCGGGGTCACCTTAGCCGGAATGCGCAGTTCGCCGCGGGCGTTGAATACGCGCACCATATCGCCATTTTTAATCCCGCGCTTCTCGGCATCCAGCGGGTTAAGCCATACCTCCTGGCGGCAGGCGGCCTGTAACACATCGATGTTGCCGTAGCTGGAGTGGGTGCGCGCCTTATAGTGGAAGCCGAACATTTGCAGCGGGAATTTCTCGCGCAGCGGGTCGTCCCAGCCTTCGAAAGTCGACGCGTATACCGGTAATGGACTGATGGTTTCGTCCTTTTCCAACTGCCATTTGCCGGCGATATCCGCCAGACGGCTGGAGTAGATCTCGATTTTACCCGATGGGGTTTTTAGCGGGTTGGCGACAGGGTCTTTGCGGAAGTCGCGATAGGCGACAAAGTGGCCGTTGGGGTCTTTACGCTTATAAATCCCCATCTTTTTCAGTTCGTCGTAGCTCGGTAGCGCCGGGTCTTTCGCCAGCATTTTCGCGTACAGATGCTGCAGCCACTGCTCCTGGGTACGGCCTTCGGTAAACTTCTGGTGGATATCATCGCCAAGGCGCTTTGCGACTTCGCTGAGGATCCAATAGATCGGCTTGCGCTCAAATTTAGCGGAGGTGACCGGCTGAATAAAGATGAGATAGCCCATATTGCCGGCGTAGTCGTTGGGAATAATATCTTCCTGCTCGACGGTCATCAGGTCCGGCAGCAGAATATCGGCGTATTTGGCCGATGAGGTCATAAAGTTGTCGATAACCACGATCGTTTCGCACTTGCTTTCATCCTGCAGGATATCGTGGGTTTTATTGATATCAGAGTGCTGGTTGATGATGGTGTTGCCGGCGTAGTTCCAGATGAATTTAATCGGCACGTCCAGCTTCTCTTTGCCGCGCACGCCGTCGCGGGTCGCGGTCATTTCTGCGCCGCGATCGATGGCATCGGTCCAACTGAAGCAGGAGATCTGCGTTTTCACCGGGTTTTCCGGCAGCGGCATGCGTTCGATGGTAATGGTGTAAGTTGACTCGCGCGCGCCGCTGTTGCCGCCGTTAATCCCCACGTTACCGGTCAAAATAGGCAGCATGGCGATCGCCCGGGAGGTCAGTTCGCCATTAGCCTGACGCTGCGGTCCCCACCCCTGGCAGATGTAGGCCGGTTTTGCGGCGCCAATTTCGCGCGCAAGCTTAATGATGCGATCCGCCGGAATGCCGGTGATGCGTGACGCCCACTGGGGCGTTTTGGCGGTAGCATCGTCGCCCTGGCCGAGAATATACGCTTTGTAGTGTCCGTTGGCCGGGGCCCCTTCCGGCAGCGTTTTCTCGTCGTAGCCGACGCAGTAGGTATCAAGGAACGGCTGGTCGACCAGGTTTTCGTCGATCAAAACCCAGGCGATACCGGCCACCAGCGCCGCATCCGTACCCGGGCGAATCGGGATCCATTCGTCCTCGCGCCCGGCGGCGGTGTCGGTATAGCGCGGATCGATAACGATCATCCGAGCATTAGAGCGCTCGCGCGCCTGTTCGAGATAGTAGGTGATCCCGCCGCCGCTCATGCGCGTTTCCGCCGGGTTATTGCCGAACATCACCACCAGTTTGCTGTTTTCAATATCGGAGGTGCTGTTGCCGTCATTGCTGCCGTAGGTATAGGGCATCGCGCAGGAAATCTGCGCCGTACTATAGGTACCGTAGTGGCTTAAAAAACCGCCGTAGCAGTTCATCAGACGCGCCACCAGCGAGGCGTAAGGGGAGGAGCGGGTGATATTGCCGCCGACAATCCCGGAAGAGTAGTTAATGTAGACCGCTTCGTTGCCGTATTTTGCCACCACGTTTTTCAGGCTGGCGGCGATGGCGTCCAGCGCCTCGTCCCAGCTGATACGTTCGAACTTGCCTTCCCCGCGTTTGCCGACGCGTTTCATCGGGTAGTTGAGGCGGTCGGGGTGGTTAATACGACGACGAATAGAACGCCCGCGCAGGCAGGCGCGCACCTGGTGATCGCCATAGCTGTCCGTGCCGGTATTGTCGGTTTCGACCCAGACCACTTCGTCATCGCGAACGTGTGAACGCAGCGCGCAGCGGCTGCCGCAGTTGACCGAACAGGCGCCCCAGACGATCCGTTCCTCGCCGTGGGTCGCTTCTTGTACAGCGGCGGCGGCGCGGCGCAGGCTGAAAGGCAGGGATAAACCGCCGGCCGCGAGAGCCAGCGAGCCGAGGGCGGATGATTTAATTAGCGTTCGACGGCTAAGGCCGCCGGTATGTTCCTGGTTAGACATAGCTCACTCCATGATTTTGTTATAATGGCGTAATGCCAACGCCTGCGTAAGGTCGGCGTGGAGAGTGAGGGATCATACTTAAAATGGAGTAGAGAGATCTTATCCCTGGTCAACCGAGGGATAAGACTTCTCCAGTCATGCGGCGAGGTTACTGCGCGCCGCTGTCGCGGGTGTAGATGATTTTAAAGGTATCGTTGGCGCAGTGGCCGACAACCTGCGCGCCGGGCTGATCGGGCTGGTCGTTCGGGACAATGGTCAGGCTGAAGCCCGATTCCGGGACGCCGTTGTTGATGATTTTCTGCTGAATATCGCTTTTTACCCGCTCGCAGGAATCCGGCGCCGCGAAAGCAGCTGTCGAACCCAGTAGCAGAGCCGTACATAGCCAGGGTGATAGTTTCATCATAAACTCCTTATTAACGTTATCCAAAGTTAAGCATAGCAGAAGTGGTGTAAACAATTGTATTTGCTAATATGATTGCACTATGCACAAAAGGAATCGCGCGTGAAAAAACGGTTTTTGCTGCTGTTGGCAGTTGGGGCGCTTAGCGCCTGTGATGAAAAGGGCGCGCCGCAGGCCTTCACCCCGGAAATGGCCAGCTTTTCTAACGAATTTGAGTTCGATCCGCTGCGCGGGCCGGTAAAAGCGTTTAGCCAGACGCTGTATGACGAACATGACCAGGTGGTGAAGTGGGTCAAAGGGCGTTTGTCCAGTGAAGGGTGCTTCGACCTGCTGGCGTTTGAGGATCTGGAGAACAAAACCGGCGCGGCGCTGGTGCTGGACGCGAACTACTACCTGGATGCGCAAAGCCACGAAAAGCGCCTGCGTGTGCAGGGCAAATGCCAGCTGGCGGAAATGCCCTCGGCGGGCGTGTCGTGGGAAACCGATGAGCACGGGTTCGTCGTCACCGCTCGCGGTAAAGAAAGCACCGCGACATACCGCTACGACAGAGAAGGCTACCCGCTGGGCAAAACGACGACCGCCAAAGGGGAACGCTTTACGGTGGCCTCAACGCCATCATCCGATCCGCGCAAAAAAATGGACTACACCGCAGTGAGCACCTTCAATGACCGCACGCTGGGCAACGTCAGCCAGACCTGCGATTACGACCGCCACGACAACCCGGTAAGCTGTGAGCTTCAGGTGGTTGACGATAGCGTGCAGCCTTCGCTAACCCGGCACTACACCATCAAAAGCACCATTGAATATTATTGAGCCGTAGGTTTCAGCAGCGTCTGTCCCGGCGTTTTATGCTCGGCCAGGTATTGGTGCTGAAACAGGCACATACGGATGGTATTGCGGTATTCGCCGTTAATAAAGAATTCATGAATCAGCTCGCCTTCTACCATAAAGCCGAGCTTGCGGTAGATGTGGATCGCTTTTTCATTTTCTTTATCGACGATGAGGTACAGCTTATACAGGTTGAGCACCATAAAACCGTAGTCCATCGCCAGCTTTGCGGCGCGGGTGGCCAGGCCTTTTCCCTGATAATCAGGCGAGATAATAATCTGAAACTCGGCGCGGCGGTGCACATGGTTGATTTCAACCAGTTCCACCAGTCCGGCCTTTTCACCAGCGCATTCAATGACAAAGCGGCGTTCGCTCTGATCGTGAATGTGTTTGTCGTACAGGTCGGACAGTTCGACAAAGGCTTCATAGGGTTCTTCAAACCAGTAACGCATAACGCTGGCATTGTTGTCGAGCTGGTGGACAAAGCGTAGGTCTTCGCGCTCGAGCGGACGGAGTTTGACGTGAGATGCGTCAGTCATGGAAATACCTGTGAGTGATTGCGGAGCTTTATAGGTTGTGGCGCCCGCGGGCGCCATACATTACGGGGTAATGGTGCGTCCGGTGCGGCGGTCAAGGCAGCGCAGGGTGTTAGGTTCCCAGTAGGCGTTGACGTTCGCGCTCTTCTGGCAGTTATCCTGGGCGTCAAAAGCCACGTCGGCTTTATCCCACTCTTTTTCAGCGCGGGTGTTGACCTTCTGGCGTAAAGAGCGGGTGTCGTTCCACTGCTCTTTTTCCATTGCGGCCTGCTGGCGGCTCTGGGCGCTGTCGCCGGACTCAATCACCAGCTTGTCGGTTTTGGCAAATGACGAGGCGGTAAAGACCATCGCGCTCAGCGCCAGCAGAGCGGTCAGGCACCAGCGTTTATTCAGTGTTGTGTTCATCACGATTTCCTTTAAGTGATTCCCTCGGACTAAGTTTACTACATCTCCTTTCGACGGCATACCCGACAAAACGGAGTAAACGACGGCCATTATTGCGTAGAATGCGTTAACGCTTGCTCAACTCACGACGCTTTATATGTTAAAAACGACGCTGCTTTTCTTTGCCACCGCGCTGTGCGAAATCATTGGCTGCTATCTTCCCTGGCTATGGTTAAAACGCGGGGCCACGCCGTTGCTATTGATTCCGGCCGCCGCTGCGCTGGCGCTTTTGTCTGGCTACTGAGCCTGCACCCGGAGGCAAGCGGACGGGTGTATGCCGCTTACGGTGGGGTATATGTCTGCACCGCGCTGCTGTGGCTGCGCTTTATCGATGGCGTCAAACTCAGCCACTATGATTGGGCCGGCGCGCTGGTTGCGCTGTGCGGCATGCTGATTATTGTAGCCGGCTGGGGACGCGCATAGACCTTTTTTACTGCATGGCGTCGGGATAGGCGGCGCCAGCACACCCCTGTGCGGTAAGGCATTCGCGTTCACGTTCTCTGTTTATTCCTCCTTTCTGTCCGGCGCGATAGTGTGATCTGTCGCGTCTTTTTCGATCGTTATACTTGTATGGTAGTAGGTCTGATGGTTTAATTTTACCCACTAACCGCATAGAAGTAAGGAATGAGAAATGAAGATCGTTGCCGCTGAAGTTTTCGTCACCTGTCCGGGGCGCAACTTCGTCACCCTTAAAGTCACCACCGATGACGGTATTGTCGGTCTGGGTGACGCGACGCTAAATGGTCGCGAGCTGTCCGTCGCATCCTATCTGCGGGATCACCTCTGTCCGCAACTGATTGGTCGCGATGCGCATCGCATTGAGGATATCTGGCAGTTTTTCTACAAGGGCGCCTACTGGCGTCGTGGTCCGGTTACGATGTCGGCGATTTCCGCCATCGATATGGCGCTCTGGGATATTAAGGCGAAAGCCGCAGGCATGCCGCTATACCAACTGCTGGGCGGGGCTTCGCGGGAAGGGGTGATGGTTTACTGCCACACCACGGGTCACTCCATCGATGAAGTCCTGGACGACTACGCTCGTCATAAAGAGATGGGGTTTAAAGCGATTCGCGTGCAGTGCGGCGTGCCGGGGATGAAGACCACCTACGGGATGGCGAAAGGTAAGGGCCAGGCCTACGAACCGGCAACCAAAGGTCAATGGCCGGAAGAGCAGCTGTGGTCTACCGAGAAGTATCTCGATTTTACGCCACAGCTGTTTGCCGCCGTACGCGAAAAATTTGGCTTTAACGAGCATCTGCTGCATGACATGCATCACCGCCTGACGCCGATTGAAGCGGCGCGTTTTGGCAAGAGTATCGAAGATTACCGCCTGTTCTGGATGGAGGATCCGACCCCGGCGGAGAATCAGGAGTGCTTCCGGTTAATTCGCCAGCATACCGTCACGCCGATTGCCGTCGGCGAAGTCTTCAACAGCATTTGGGACTGTAAACAGCTGATTGAAGAGCAGCTGATCGACTATATCCGCACCACCATTACCCACGCGGGCGGGATTACGGGGATGCGTCGGATCGCCGATTTTGCCTCGCTTTATCAGGTACGCACCGGCTCGCACGGGCCGTCCGATCTGTCTCCAGTCTGCATGGCGGCCGCGCTGCATTTCGACCTGTGGGTGCCGAATTTTGGCGTCCAGGAATATATGGGCTATTCCGAACAGATGCTGGAAGTCTTCCCGCACAGCTGGACGTTTGATAACGGCTATATGCATCCGGGGGAAAAGCCGGGGCTGGGCATCGAGTTTGATGAAAAACTGGCCGCGAAATATCCCTATGAACCGGCTTATCTGCCGGTCGCGCGTCTGGAAGACGGTACGCTGTGGAACTGGTAAAAAAGGAAGCCAAAATGAAAAGTATTGTGATTCGTCAGCCCAATGAACTGGTGATTGAAGAGCGGCCGATCCCGCAGCCTGCCGCGGGCGAAGTGCGGGTAAAAATTAAGCTGGCGGGAATATGCGGTTCCGATAGCCATATTTATCGCGGGCACAATCCGTTTGCCAAATACCCGCGCGTCATTGGCCATGAATTTTTTGGCGTCATTGACGCCATCGGTGAAGGGGTGACCGACAAAGCCGTCGGCCAGCGGGTTAGCGTTGATCCGGTCATTAGCTGCGGTCATTGCTACCCTTGCTCGGTGGGCAAGCCGAACGTCTGTACCTCGCTGGTGGTGCTCGGTGTGCATCGCGACGGCGGCTTCAGCGAGTACGCGGTGGTGCCGGCGAAAAATGCCTGGCAGGTTCCGGACAACGTTTCGGACAGCCACGCGGTGATGATTGAGCCCTTTACCATCGCGGCTAACGTGACCGGGCACGTTTCGCCTACCGACCAGGATATCGCGCTGGTCTACGGCGCCGGGCCGATGGGCCTGACGACGATTCAGGTGCTGAAGCGGGTGTATCGCGTTAAGCAGGTTATCGTTGTCGATCGCATTGATGAACGCCTGCAGATGGCGCAGCGTAACGGCGCGGACTGGGTGATTAACAACAGCGATGAGCCTCTGGCGGAAACGCTGAAGGCGAAGGGGATACTGCCGACGCTGATTATCGATGCCGCCTGTCATCCCGCAATTCTCCAGGAGGCGGTCAACCTGGCCTCCCCGGCAGCGAGAATTGTATTGATGGGATTCTCCACGGAACCTTCCCAGGTTGCGCAGCAGGGGATTACCGGGAAAGAGCTTTCTATTTTCTCCTCGCGTCTTAACGCCAATAAATTCCCGGTCGTCATCAAGTGGCTGGAACAAGGTTTAATTAATCCGGAGGAGTTGATTACTCACCAATTTGCGTATCAACAGGTTATCGATGCGCTGGAGCTTTTTGAAAATGACAGGAAACGGTGCTGTAAGGTTTTATTAACCTTCAGCTAATAACAACAGGTGCGGACTCTGTATTCTACAATTAGAGATAATCATTATGACTACCGTAAAAAATGAGAGAACCACTTCCGATCTCATTCGTGCAGCCGTATCTGGTTGGTTAGGCACTGCACTGGAGTTTATGGATTTCCAGGTTTATAGATTACAACGATATGAATTTAAATAACTTTATCCAGTTTTGAAAATATCATGGGGCATCAGTGGGGCAAATGAGCTCAGTTTCGAGTTCAGTATTGCGATCTGTGCGTCATTACTTTCATTCATCCATTTACCGTAAACCTGAAAAAGCATCTGAGCATCAGCATGGCCCATTTGGGATGCGATAAAAGACGGGTTCGCCCCAGCGGTCAGGGACCAGCATGCATATGTATGCCTTGTCTGATAAGATTTCCGGTGCCGGATTCCAGCTCTCTTAATCGCGGTATCCCAGGTCTGTCTTATCGAGTCGACAGTGAAGTGTTCACCATGCCGTAATGTCCTGGCTGTAACGCTGGGCAGAAAAACAAAGGTGCATTTTTGCGTGTCAGTACGGCCATACTCACGCAGTTTCACTTTTACTGAATGCTCCCTTCCAAGCCTTGTTAATTCTGCCTGGCTTCTTAGCGCCTGAATCGCCGGTTCAATTAAGTGGATTACCCGGTTTGTTCCCGCCTGGGTTTTCGGCACGGTAAACTCGCCTTTGGCAAAATTCCTCCTGATCATCATCGTACCGGCTTTCAGGTCTATATCCTCCCATGACAGCCCGCAAAGCTCACCCGGGCGGATGCCTGTATAAACAGCTACTGACATCATGTTTTTCGTCTGCGTGTGCCGGCAAGCATCAATAAGCCGAAGAAACTCTTCTCTTGATAGCGGGTCCGGTTTTACTCGTTCCTCGCGAAGAGGCGATATACCTTTAAAGGGGTTTTCTTCGATATAGCCATTTTCCAGCCCAAACTGAAAAATGGCGAACAGGTTCGTCATGTAGTTGTTGACTGTTACCGCCGATCGTCCTGGTTCTTTAACCTCATACTGTGGCCGTGGTAAATGATGCCCGGTCAGGAGTTCTTTGCGGATTTCCAGCAATTTCTCTTTGTTGACTGCTGATGCCAGTATGTTGTTTCCAGCCACTGCCAGGACGTTTTTAATGATTGTCCGATAGGTATTAATGGAGGTGCCAGCAACCTCCGTTTCTTTCAGCGCCAGGAAGCGATCGGCCAGCTCTTTCAGAGTGAGATTCTGGGTAGCCTCCCCGAACTTGGAGAGATTTAATGAGTCCGGGAACTGCTCAGCGTAATTAAAATTACCGGTTTTAATTGCATAGCAGATAGATGTTCTCAGCTCTCCAGCTGTTTTTCTGTTTTTGGGGGTGTCAGGCACCCCCAGACTTTCACGCACTCTGAACCCCTTGTAGATAAACCAGATCCGCAGCGTTCCGCCATGGTTCTCCACTCCTGTTGGGTATTTCATAACGATTCCTCGTTGGCTAATGGTCAGAGTATTTAATCAGTTTTCTTTCGGTTTCGCAGAAGTCTTCCGGCTTGGTTTTGCTGGTCGTTGGCTGGCGATCCAGCGATCAATGGCCTTTATGTTGTAGAAGCAGGGGCTGTTATCAAATGGCTCCCCGTCAGCGGAAACATGCTTGTATTCGCGCCCCTCCAGAAAACTCTTCTTCCTGGCATTTTTTAAAGTGCCTTCTTTCAACCCCTTCAGTGCCATTATTTGCTCTTCCGAAACCCACTCGCCGGGGTCTGCGATGATGTAAGTTTTATTCATTGCTTGGTTCATAATCACACTCCCGGTTACGCCACCCGCTGGGCGCGCAGTTTCTTAATGTGCTCGCTCTGTTCCAGTTCGGCGCGTATCTGGTGCGCCTCTTCGCGAGAGAGCGGTTCAAAGTCATTCTGAAATCTGTCCATGCTTGCCGTGTTGATCCGACCATGGCACCAGTAGCGAATCGTCTTATCATCACTGCTATGAATCAGCACTGGCCATCCGTGGCAGTCGGCGTAAATCTGGCCGCGCTGTATCAGCTTGAACACACATCACCTCCGATGTTTTCCTCGAACTTCACTCTCTATGGTCATATCCAGCCGGCGCTCTGCCAGCTCGTTGGCCTGATCGATGAGTTCTGCGCTCATGCTGCACCACCTTGAACGCGCTTGAACTCGATAACCCAAACCCAGGGGTTGGCTTGCCAGTTTTCGGCGCCATAGATGGATTCCCACAGGCTTCTGAATGAGGACCGATACAGTTGATTCATTTCTACGTAGTGGGGCATGTCCTCGGTCCAAAATTGGAAAAACTCATCAATTGCCGCGTAATTCCTTGCGACTACTGTCTGGTCCCATACCTCGGTATGAACGCCCTCGCTTTGTGCGTCCTCTTCGCTGATAGCGTTCAGTCTCTCGACCCGTACGTCGGTGATTTCCAGCAGAATGCGGCAGGCCCAGCGCGGCATGTGAATAGATGGTCGCCAGCTGCAATGCAGTTCATCATCTGCATCGTAAAACTCTGGCGCTGGCACTCCATCAGCCTTGTAAACGCAGAATTCGGGCTTCTCAAACGGAGTGGGGTCTTTGCAATAGCTATCCATTAGGTCGTAGTCGAACAGCGGCCCCTGAAACGTCTCGCGTACCCAGATACGGTCGCCGACGGCGCCGAACGGGCATGGGTGCCAGAAGTCGCAAGCATGCTCTGCATCTTCGCTCCACGGCCATTTGCTACCGTCTTCGCGCTCACCAATTTCAGTGAACCGAGTCTGTTTCCATTTGATAGGCCGCCGGGTCTGCGTCTTCCGGCCGTCGAGCAGCGCCCGCACCATTTCCCCGTTAAAAATCATTCCATGTTCTTTCATGATTCCACTCCGTAGCGGCCTTGCATGCGGCCAATAACACTGACAAATTTGACTAAGCTGACGCCCATCGGCTTAACCTTCTCGTAGTGCTTGCGAAGGATGGGGGGGCATACAGCGTTCCACTTCGGTTTAGGCTTTACGCTCATCGCTTTGGTTATCTCTTCTGCGCAGCGACGAGCCTGGGCGCGGAGAGCATTTTCTTTTTCTTCAGGCGTCATGCAGCCTCCGTCTTCACAACGTCGATGGCGCAGCCAGGGATCAGCTCAACGGAAGCGGTGGCGCATTGGTTTCCCCAATGGCTCCAGCCTGGCGCTGCGCTGCGACTGAACAGCTCAATCCGCGGCACGTCGCCGTAGAGCAGTTCCAGGCGGTGCCGAACTTCCCACGGTTTCTCGCTGTGCGCTCCGAGCGGGCTGTAGACCACCTGCTTAATGCCGGCGTGCTTGCGCTCCAGCCCGGCGCCGCGGGTGGCGATCAGTACGTCTTCAGTATTGGCGCGGGTGTGGTTGCCACCGTTCATGCGTGTCTCGGCATTCAGCAGGTCGAGGAAGTCGTAAAAGTCGGCGACCTCTCCCTCTGCCAGAGCCTTGGTAATGCGCAGCTCGGCCAATTGATTCAGCTTCACCCAGGTGAAGCCCTTCATCGTGCGCACCGTAAAACCCCAGGCTTCGGCTAACTCGATCGCCTCCTGGTTGTGGGTGCCCGTGTACCACATTGCCAGCACCGCGTTTTCGGCAGCCAGTTCCCACACAGGCAGACGCTTCAGGTCGATGAGTCGCATCGTCGAGTAGTGGTCCACTGCGGCGCCGTTGCTGATTGTGTTCCCATAAGCCCATGGCGGATCGGCGTAAATCAGAGAGTATTTTCTGCTCATGCTTCACCGCCAGAATTTGGCTTCCATGTAAACTCAGGAGCGATAATCACATCCATGCAGGTTCCGCTATCGTTGTATTGTTCGAGCATTTCAAGAGTGTCAGCGTCAGTCTGGGTATCCCCGTAACTACCAACAATGCAGAGCAATTCAACAGGCGCCCCGAGGTTTTGCAGGGCAATAGTTAACTGCTTTGCTAATGCCATTTTCATCGCTTCGTTACTCATGCCACCACCTTCTTGCTGTTCATCAGCTCAGCCAGACGCTGAGCCTTTAATGGGTTTTTGATAACGTCGCCGCTTGGGGCGATCCATCCCCGGCGATTGATGGAATAGGGCAGAGTGGCACTGCCAACGGTGATACCGTCGTGGTGATGTTTCATTCTTCCCCCCGTGGGATTCGATAAATTTCCCCACCAATTAGCCCGTCACCCCATTTCTCTACAGAGAGGTAGGGGATCACCTGCTCAAGTTCAGGCGCTGAAATGAACACCTCGCGCATCTCAAGAGCCGGCGCCCATCCTTCGTAATAAGGATCGTGATAGTTGAGAGTTATTCCGGCTGTATGACCAAGAGCACCCTTTGCTGTCTGCCAGCGGTGAAACGCTGTGATGTTGTTACGCGCGTCCTTGCGCAGGATGGACAGGATTGATTCAGCTGTTACTTTCATGGCTGCCACCTGCACTTTCAGAGCTTCCTAACGCCTGCTTTATCTCCCTGCGCCGGATGCCAGTTACCTCATGGCATTTGCTTTGATGTTCGGAAAATCCGTCCAGAGCGAACCATGCTTCGCTGTATTTTTGAGTTATGACTTCCGGGTTGTTTTCACTCTCGATTTCCCGGCAGAACTCCGCGAGAATATCGTCAGCTTCCTCCATGGTTATCGACGGTTTTACTGGCTGAAACTGTTCGCTGTTTGTTTCTACCGCTGGCTTATACTGTTCACTGCTTGAAACCGCCGATGGAAGAGCCCATGCAGGCAGAGCAGGCGGCTTCCAGTAAAAAGCGCTTAACTCTTTAGTTCGTGCGTAAGTAAAACCTTCTGCTTTTTCGCCTGATATGGTTGCGAATCCTACGTCCAGATCGTAGAGATACCTGCCTATTCCCCACTGAACAGCAGCGCGCTTCATAGCGCTTGAGCGTCCGCCTTTTACAGCCTCAACCTGCGTGTTTTCGGATGCGTCCCACTTGGTGATCCACTCCCCATCGACCTTTATGGAAATTCCGCATTCGACGCCGCCATTGTTTGGGATATCGCGGTACTCATTACGCCAGCCAGCCTTTCCGCAAACCTCATCAAGGCGTTTCATGATTGCCCGGTTTGTGACATAGGCCAGGACCTTTGCCCAAATTGACGATCCGCTTTTCCCTGCCTGCTGAATACGCCACTCGATATCCTTATGCGGGAATGGGGCGTCAAGTAGCTCAAGATTCATTGAAAATTCCCCGCGAATTCATCCCAGCTGATAACCGGGTTCTGCCGTTCCGCAGAAAGGTTTACTGGTTCGTCATCGTCGAAATCACGTTCGCCGATCGCATCGCTCATCAGCTGAATGAATTCGTCGTCATTCCATTTTTCCGCCGCGCTCATGCTGCTTTCTCCCGATGAGTAATGACGTAGCCATGCTCCGCCAGACATTCGATCACCACGTCCCAATCCAGTTGCATGAGGACTTCACGACTGTTAACCGTCCCCGACAACACCACGTCTTCCAGCTCGACGGTTAACGTGTTATGCGGGCCTACAGATGTGCGCATGTCTGTGCATTCACATTTGATGTTCATAAGCACCTCAGTAACTGATACCGGTATGAGGAATGCGGCCGTCTTTAACCGCGGTGAGCACCTCGATAGCCTGATCCCGGGTAAGGCTGGTATTGGCCATCAGAGCTTTAACAACCTCTACACCTACGGCCTTGCGGTGCTTAACGTCGGCTTCGCGGCGTGCCTGCTCATCGGCTTTACGTTTCTCTTCAGCCAGACGGGCCTGTTCACGCTGCTCTGCCTCTCGGCGGATGCGGTCGGCTTCTTCCTGAGCCTTGCGGCGCTCAGCATCGATAGCGGCCTGTTTGTCAGCCTCTGCTTTCTGCTCAGCTGCAATTCGGTCTCGCTCTGCCCGTTGCTGCGCTTCAATGCGCTCACGCTCTGCGCGCTCTTTGGCTGCTCTTTCCTCAGCCTCGCGGCGCGCTGATGCTTCCATTTCCGCGCGGTGTTTCTCCTCCGCTTCACGTTTGGCTTTCTCTTCCGCCTGACGCTTAATCTCTTCTTCGCGGGCAATGCGCTGGCGTTCGGCTTCGGCTGCTTTATCTGCGCGTTCGCGGTCAATATCTTTATCCATCAGCAGGGCCATTTCGTGGTCCGCTTCGAACTTGGCCGCCAACTCCTGATCAAACTTGATGTTCATTTCCAGCGCTTCGGCGTGCATCGCGTTCATGGCTTCTTCGGCCTTAATGCGTTCCTGCTCGGCTTCCCATTCGGTCAGTGGCCGGCGCACTTCATCTTTCAGCGCATCGAGACGTTCGCGGACAACGCGGCGGCTTTCGTCAATCTGCTTTGGCAGAGCCTTCAGCTCAGCGACAAGGTCTTTACCTGCGTTGTCGATGTAAGTTTTAGAGCGCGCAACCTTGTGAGCCATGGATGCGATAGCGTCGCGGCCTTTTTTGGTGGTCACGTCAGGCACCAGACTGCGAGCCTCTTTTTCGATTAGTTCGATAAGTGGGTCGAGCTGGTCGTTATTGGTGAAAACCGCCATCGCGTTCTTTTTCTCGATGACGACTAAATCCGTTATTTCGCTCATGGTTTCCCCTGAAATTTGGTTGTAAGAATCCTCGGCGCGATGAAAGCCGCCTGATAGCTCAGTTAAATTCGTGCGCTGATATGCGCGGTTAATGCGTCCCGGCTGGTACCAGGTTCGGCTCGATATTGCGTGATGCGTATGGCCGGCGAATGTGGCGCAGATTGCCCTGCGGTTCATGCCAGTAGCTTCCGTCGCGATAGTCGAAGCTGACCAGCCAGGCGGCGCCGGTGCGGCGATTGCGCATCATCACGGCGCGTCCGTTGTTAGGAATTGAGTTAGCCATTGAACACCCCCGTAACGTGCAGAATTTTGATAATCGCCGCCGCCCAGATAACGCCGCAGACCAGCAGGCAGTAAATCAGTGAACGAATGCCTTGTTTGCTCATTTTCCACCCCAGCATGCGAAGCTAAAAAAAAGGACTGCAACCAAAAACGGAACGACCTTTAACCAAAAATTACGCCATGCAGGCTTGTCTTCTTCGCGGATCATCTCTTCACCTTTGCCTTATCGCGGCTAACGGGACGTTTTGACTTCACCCCGGCGTTGCCGGTGTTGTTTGGATGAGTTAATTTAAAACCATAGTTGTTTTGCAGTCAACAACAATAGTTGTTTAAATGGCTGGAATGGTTTTATTTGGTTGTTTTTATTGGTTATTTATTTTTGTAAAGCGTGCTGGTAAGCTCAAAAAAACGCCAAAGAGGGTAGCGCCATGTCGAATGAGGATGAGTTTTTCGCAGAGATGCACCCGCAGATTGCGCAGATTATCGGGATAGCGGTTATGCAACTGCTGGTTGAGAAGCGCGAGCCCTCAAGAGAGGCGCTGATAGAGATGATTCAGGTGTTGTGGCAGGGAGACCAGGCAGATCTGGCTGTGGAGCTGGCACTGGATGTGCTGATGCTGCGGAAAGAGTAGGGTAATATATTCAAAAAAAGCAGGAGGCCGCATGAGACCGCCAATCACAAAGGAAGAAGTCGAGTTACTGATGCAGGATATGGAGATGCTTGCAGAGCATAAGTTGGTAGGAATGGAGGCGTTCGAGGCGCTGAGATTGCTGGAGATGCGCAGACAGACCGGAAAGCTGGAGGCTATAAAGCGCTTGATATCTTTTGGGAAGGAGTAGCCTAAAAAAATCCCCTCTTTCGGGAGGGGGGATAAGAAGGTGGAAATCTATCTATGTTTAGAGCCACCATCATAGATCAAAGCTAATAAAAAGTAACCCGGCGCGGAGGCCGGGCTACTTATGCTGATTTGGCGATGCTTTCTGTTGGTTTTGGGGTGCGGGTTGTTGATTTTGTTGCTGCGCTGGCATCTGAATAATCAAGGGTGAGGGATTATCATCAGGCTTAGCTGGGGAGTCCTTAAATGAGGAGATAATCCCAGGCAAGGCGACAATCACAGCGATAATTACGCTAAAAATTGCCAGTCGCGTAGATATACCTGACTGGATTCCGCTAATGGCTGTGTTCAGGCCAGTTATCTGGCCCTGGATGCCATCAAACTTACCAGTTATTGCTTTCATTTCTCCATCTACACTATCCATTTTACCGTCAATTTTTGAAGAGATAGAGTTAATTGCGGAGGAGAGATTTGCGAACTGGACATTGGTGTTTTCTCTGGCCAAGGCCATGTCTGCTCGAATTGAAGAGGCTATTGATTCCATTTCCGCTTTATTGGCGGACAGCCTTGCTTCAAGTTCTTCTCTGCTAATCCTATCCACTTCTCGCTCCGGAGTATGCGACGTTATGAAGTGATCTTGCACCTTCTCTGAGGAATTATCAAATTCAGCATCGAAATCCGAGCCACCAATAACTTTCAGCCTCCTTAGGCTATTTGGTCTCGCGCTTTGATTCTCTTGATTTTTTGATTCTTTATCGTCACTCATAATTTATCAACAGTGAAAAATGACTCGTTTTTATGGAGCACGGTTTTTGTCGAATCGTTGGCGTGTAAGACGCCAGTCACACTATACAGCCCCTTACCAGGGAGGCGCATTTCGTTTAGAGTAATGACAACCTGTCCACTGGCACCCGTCACCATGTTGCTGTCTTTAGTATCAATGTTAACAGAAACAGATTCCTGAGTGCCGTCAGGAAGTTGAAACTCCTGCCCCTCTTTAATAAATAAATGAGCTGGTATAACAAACAGTCCGAGTTGATAGCGAGTATTTGGCTTCAAACCTACCATTCCCACCCGGAAATTTATCGAAAACTGAGTGGGGAAGTTCACGCACTCAAAATTAAGCTTTGGCTGTGTCTGGTCCTCACTATCTGAAAAAGGAGTTATAAACGATATTCTTTCTAGGTTAACTTGCATAATTCCTCCGGCCTAGCTACCCATGCTTCCTGTACGTCTGCAACACGCCGACGATCAACAAACACGTTTTCATTCACCAGGCGTCACATAGCCACCAAAGACAAACCAGGCCATAAATGCTACTGCGACGATGAATACGACCACAGGGAAAACTATCCCGATTTTCATAATCAATCCCTCATTTACCCATGCTTCCTGTACGTCTGCGGCATGCTGCCGATCACCTTGCCGAACACGAACACCCGGTTCATCTCGTCTTTTTCGATCGGGTCCCAGGCTGCATAGCTCTTGTTATCTGAGATAACCAGCAGCTTGTCCTTCATCTTCTGCAGGCGCTTGACGTGAGCAGTGTCGTCGTACAGGAAGGCGTATATCCCGTCGCCGTCGAAGCTCTTAACGCTGATGTCGACGAACAGCAGATCACCCGGCTCAATCGTCCCAGACATGCTGTCGCCCCGGACGTTGATGATCCGGATGTTCTCAGCCTTGCGCCCATCGAACATGTGGCGCGCTTCCGCTGGCGCATATTCAACGGAGTGGAGAATCTCCACGAACTCCTGATTCACAATGCCCGGGCCAGCACTGACGGCCAGATCCAAAATGTCGACCCTGAACACATCATGATTCATATGTGATGGCTTCTTATCATCTTCACCATCATCTCTCATGGCGCCAGTTCCCGAAGAAAGCCACTCAGGCCTCAC
Source organism: Klebsiella sp. M5al (assembly GCF_002090195.1). Lineage (NCBI taxonomy): Bacteria > Pseudomonadati > Pseudomonadota > Gammaproteobacteria > Enterobacterales > Enterobacteriaceae > Klebsiella > Klebsiella sp. M5al. Next base: position 3,287,642 of record NZ_CP020657.1, on the reverse strand, counting down.
CCTTAAAGCCTTGGCTATATCGAGCAATTTTGTGGTCTGAGCAGCCCTTCCAGTTTCAATCTTCTGGATCGCAGCCTGACTAACCCCAACAGCATCTCCCAGAGTCTTCTGGGTCATGTCGGCAGCCTTTCTGGCTTCTCTTAATCGTTCTGCAAGTGTCGTTTTCATCTTCTCAATTTACAACCATGGTTTTATAGCGGCAAGCGAAAATGGTTGTTGACTAAATACAACTAAGGTTTTATTCTTTGTTTGTATTTACTACGGAGGTTGTCATGAACCCAACCATTAAAACCGCAATTAATATTGTCGGCTCTCAGAAAAAGCTTGGTGAAGCCTGCGATGTTTCTCAGCAGGCGGTTTACAAGTGGCTCCACAACAAGGCAAAGGTTTCGCCTGAACATGTAAACAGCATCGTAAATGCAACTAATGGGGAGGTTCAGGCGCATCAAATTAGACCAGACCTTCCAAAGCTGTTCCCTTCTCCGAAGGGCGTTCCGGCCGCCTAACCAGCGGCCCTTCAAACACCACCAGAGGAAGTATCACAAATGGAGAGTTCAACGACACGCAACAAAGTGGAGGCTCGCAGGATAGAAAGCTGGTTACACAGCCAGATAGCTGAACTGGGAACCACAACTATCGCCAAAGTGGCCGGAGTGAATAAGTCGACGGTGAGTCGCTGGCGGGAAAGCCTACTGCCGAACATGTCGCTGCTGCTGGCCATCCTGATTTCTAACAGGCCGGGAGAGAAAGGTGATTTTGAAGCATGAGTGGGAACAGAAAGGCGAAAGCCGCAGTGCGGTAACACTAACGGCTTTCAGGTGCAAAAACGAAGAGGTAATTGCGAGGTAATTATGCCTGGTAAATCTGTAAGAGTAAACAATCCGGAGGTAGCACGTGAGCATGTCACTTATGGCGAAAGCAATGGGGGTCAAAGTGGGAAACTCACTGCGTAAGCTCGTTCTTATCAAGCTGGCCGACAACGCCAATGACAAGGGCGAATGCTGGCCTTCTTATCAACACATTGCCGATCAGTGCGAATGCAGCAAATCCGCTGTTCGCAACCATATTGATGCGCTTGAGGATATGGGGCTGCTCAAGCGTGAAAATCGCGTTGGGGTCAACAACGGGAAAGGTAATACATCCAACGTGTATTATCTGAACCTTGATGCCACCCCTATGCCACCAAAAAGCACAGGGGTATGCCATGAAATAGCACCCCCTATGCCATCTGATGGCACACCCCCTATGCCACCAGATGGCACCAGAACCAGTCACTCTTTTGAACCAGTCACTGAACCAGACTCTCTCTCTGCGCGAGGGCAGTTTATCAGCGAGGCTGCAAAGCGACGGATCGGGATTTCACCCAACGGGGAGATACCTTTCCCTCCTGCCTTCAAGCCATCGGCAGATCACATTGCGATTGCCTCGGGGAAAGGGATCAACATTGAAACCGAGTTGCTGAACTTTCGTGATTATCACCAGGCACGCGGCACAAAGCTGATCGACTGGAACTCGGCATTCCGGGTATGGCTCAGGAACGCGAGAGTTAATCCGCTTTCCGGGCGCCAGAGAAGCGAACCTGATTCCCCACACTGGAACAGCCCTGAAGGCTGGAAGGACTTCATATGACCGCACAGCTTATGACCGCGATCAGCAATCGCGATGGTGATGCGCTGGCCAGAATGGCTGCAGGGCGTACGGAGCCACAGCGGCTTCTCGATTTCGAAGCTGAAAGGCTGGTTGACTCTCTGTTCCGTCAGCTGAAGCAGATCTTCCCGGCATCTACCCAGACTAACCTGCGGACCGACGCCGAAGAGAAGACAGCGAAGCGCCAGTGGATTGCCGCTTTTGCCGAAAACGGAATCCGCACCCGCGAACAGCTATCCGCCGGCGTGCGCCATGCGAGAGCCAGTGAGTCGCCGTTCTGGCCATCGCCGGGGCAGTTCATCAAGTGGTGCAAGGACAGCGGCACTGTGCTCGGCGTGACTCTTGTCGACGTGATGAACGAGTTCCACCGCTACAGCCGTGAGAAGGGGCTGCATACCGGCGGTGCTGAGCGCTTCCCGTGGTCTCACCCTGTTATGTACTGAACCGCCCCGGTTTTTTTGGAGAGTGTTTAGTCCGGAAGCTCAGGCTGCCAGATCATTATTTGTACTGGTAGCATAATAAGCTTTTTCGGCTTCTACCGGCGGTATGTGTCCTAGCCGTTCCAGTAACCTTCGATTGTTGAACCAGTCCACCCACGCCAGTGTCGCAAGCTCCACTTCCGTGTGGTTTTTCCAGCTTTTACGGTGGATCACTTCCGCTTTGTAAAGGCCATTGATACTCTCGGCCAGGGCATTATCGTAAGAGTCGCCTGTACTGCCTGTCGACGCCAACAGCTCCGCCTCCTGCAGCCGCTGGGTGTACGCCAGTGACACGTATTGGGAGCCCTTGTCCGAGTGATGGATTGTACCTGAGGGGCGACGTGCCCACAGAGCTTGTTCCAGAGCATCCAGCACGAACCTTGCTTCCATCGACGATGAGACCCGCCAGCCAACGATCGTGCCTGCGAACACATCGATGATGAACGCCACATAGGCGAAGCCATGCCAGGTGCTAACGTACGTAAAATCTGCACACCAAAGCTGATTGGGACGTTCTGCCACAAACTGGCGGTTTACCAGATCCGCTGCTGCCGCTGTTTTACGACCGATCGTGGTCTTGATGACTTTGCCACGGAGTACGCCCCGAAGACCTATTATTTTCATCAGGCGTTCAACAGTACACCGGGCGACGCTAAAGCCCTCGCGGAGCAACTGACGCCAGACTTTTCGTGCCCCATAGACACTGTAATTTTCTCCGTAAACGCGTTTTATCTCCTGGATGATTTGAGCATCGCACTTTTCTCGTTGGCTACATTTCTCAGGATGTAGCTGGCGTTGCTGATGCCAGTAATATGTCGACGGGGCAATATCCAGTTCGCGACATACCGGCCCGACCCCGTGTGTACCACTCAGACGCTGCATAAGTGGCATTATTTTTTCCAGTGGCGGTCGAGCTCCGCCTGAGCAAAATAAGCTGAGGCCTGGCGCAATATATCATTGCTGCGGCGTAGCTCCCGATTTTCACGCTCCAGTTCTTTTAAACGCTGGCGCTCATTGGTGCTCAGTCCACCATCATCAGTGCTGACGGGGCTGACACCACCACGGACATCATTTTTATGCTGACGCAACCAGACTCGTAGGGTGTCGTAATGGCACCCGATTTTTGACGATATGGCACGAATGGCATCCGGCTCAGAGTCATACTCATCACGGTGTTCCAACAACATTCTGACAGCGCGCTCACGCAGTTCAGGGGGATAGCGTTTGGCGGATTGTGATTTCATTTTGGGTCTCCTTTCACTGAGAGTTTAGTCTCCAAGAAACCCGGTACGGTTCAGTACTGGGTTGTTACCGATACCCGGCGAGCAATGTACCAGCGCCAGCTCAGCGAGGCAGAAACCGAGAAATATGCCGCTAAAAAACTGGAAGACTGGGCGCTGAAAGTCGCCGCCGGAGAAAAAATACCGTCGCCGGTACTGGCTCTGGAGAACAACCAGGAAGTGATCCCCACAAATCACGCCAGCAGGCAGCAGGGTTTTCACCCGGAAGGTAAAAGCTTCGGCTGCATGCCTGGCGCTGCATCACTCGGCGCGCTAACCCCGGCTCAGTGGCTGCGGGACGAATACCTGATTGGCAAAGAAAAAGGGCTGATTCAATGAAACGTATATCCGGTACTCAAATCGTCATCAATTTTATCGGCAGCAATCCTGGTTGCACTTTTTCAGAGATACGCACCGGAACAGGCTTGCATTCTTCTGTCGTGAACTCTGCCATTTGGGCAACGTTTAACGATGGCCGGGTTTTGCGAGCAGGTGAGCGCAAAGGCTATCGCTACACCCTTGCTGAGCAGACAACCGTAACCGAAAGCACGTCGGCTGATTTTCAGTTTAGCAATCATCATTGCGGCGCCAACAAGCTGACCAACCTTTTTAACCAGTGCCTGGCGGGAGTAAGAAAATGAACATCTCAACAGTAAACGAGCTCATTCAGTCGCTGGAGAGTGCGGGCGAGCTGTCAATCAAAGAGCAGAAGTATCTGGACATTATGCGCTGGGCGGTGGGTGTTGCTGGCGAGCGTGATGCGGCGCTTAATGCAGAGCGTGTATGGGAAAAGACCATGATGGAAGCTTGCGGCGAGGATGGCCCTGCGTCGGTAGCCAGCGAAATTCGAGCGCTGCAGGTTCTCCGGGATACGAGAATTCAGGCGCTTAATTCTCAGGTTGAGCAGCTGGCTGCGGAGAATGCACGATATTCGATGTCTGCAGGTCATGCCGACCAGAGGATGGCTGAATCTCGCGCTGTGCGCTCTGCTCTCGGCTTTAAGCCAGATGCAGACGATGTTTCCCCATCCGATCTGGTGGAGGCAATAAACCAAATCGTGGCGGAGTTATGCGTCATTCGTACTGCTCACCCTCAACCTCTTGGACCAGCAATGGACGCTGCGATCGATGCATTTAATGCGGAGGAAATGCCAGAGACTGGGATGCTAAACTCTTACTTCATCCTCCGTGAAAGCATCCGCATCAAAACCCCCTCCACCGATCGCATCGTAGCCGGGATTAAGGCTGATGGGGTGAAGGAGTTTTCCGCGCATCTTGTGTCAATGGAATGTCATCTAGAGGCCGAGTGGGCGAAGTCTTTCGTTTTGGAGGTGTTAAATGTCAAAGGTCGCTGATTTTGTGAAACGCATGGAGAAGCAAGGTCGCCAGTTTGAAGTTAACGGTAACTTTGTTGTTATCTCGCCGACCAATGGACTTGCAATGTCCGACCTGATGGAGATGCAAAACCTAAATAAAAAAGGCGAACTTGCGGATTATATTTCCAAGCAGCTGCGCGAGGGGGCCAAATGAGCATCATCGACGATTCACATCTGACCGATGAGGTTGTTAACAGCGCCTTTGAAGGCACAAACTTCGGGCGGGATGATTTCCGTACCATCCTGGCTGAGACAGTGCTTAAGCGTGCCTCAGGCTATCACTCTGGCTGGACGGCGACAACCATCTGCACTCGCCTCAAGCTGCTGGGCAAGCAGGAGCGGCCAACAAAGTTAGGCCTGACGTTCGCCTTTCACCACTACTACCGCCAGAGCGTCCGCGATGCGCTGATGCCAAAGCAGGAGCCTTCAGCATGAACAAATTTACAGCATTGCCAGTCGAGCGCGACCAATACGGTTACTGGACTCATCAGCTATACGATGAATTTTGCGATGGCCGGGAGTTTATTTCATCTGATGAGTTCAATACCTGGCTTGATAAAAACGGACTCGCATGGAAGGTGGTTTACCGTGATGAAGATGACGTAGACCCGAATATCGATGGTTACGACATCTCTCAATGGCAACCGGAACCGCCTGCCGGTGAGGGCTGGTTTGTAGGCTCCATTCACGACACTGAAGATGGTGCGGTATGCATCTGGTTGCGTAGCGCTGAAGGCGGTGCCGAATGACTGATATCACCGAACTGGCGCAGAGAGTCGAACGCATAATTTCAGATATGAGACTGAAACACGGCGATAAAGATACGTATGCGCCAGTCATGAAATGGGATGAATTCCTCGCGCTGGTAGAGGCGCTGGAGAAGGCGCAGACAAAATCGGTTGAGCAGGGGCGTACTTCCTGTGAGTTGTTCGACGAGGTTACTACTCTGCGCCAGCGCATCGCCGAGCTGGAGCAGCAAAACAGTATCGCGAATGAAAAGGTTACTGAGCTGTCTCGCCTGGTACAGCACAATATTTCGCGGGCCGAGGACGCTGAACGCAGAGCGGAGAGGATTTCAAAATCATCGTCACTTTCACATCCCGGATTGCTTCATGCAACCAACGAGCTTGTGCTCATATTTAGCCACGCCTTAGCGGACAAGCTGTATGCAGCCCAGGAAAAATATAATCATGGGACAAGCTGGCGTAATAACGACTGGCAAGAAGCCTGTCAGCGAGATTTCCAGAAACATATAGCCAAAGGAGACCCCAGGGATGTAGCGGCATATTGCGCCTTCATGTGGTGGCACGGCTGGAGCACTAAGCCTGCTGAAGGCCTGGAATCCCGCACCGTCACCGTGAAGCTGCCGGACTACCGGAACACTTACAAAGGCCCCTTCGCTGATGAAGTTGAGCATCAAGTGCGCTTGGCGCTTGAGTTGTTCTCGTCTGCCGCTGGCATCAAGGTTGAGGTTGAGTGATGGCGCTGACCAAAAAACAGCGCGCAGAGCTACGCATGAAGTTTGGCGGGCGTTGCGCTTACTGCGGCTGTGAGCTTGGCGATAAATGGCACGCTGACCACGTCGAGGCGGTGCGAAGAAATATCAGTAACGGCTACGCAATGGACAGACCAGAAAACGATACGGTCAACAATATGGTTCCGGCATGCATCCCCTGCAACCTGTTCAAAATGTGCAGCACCGTTGAGGATTTTCGCAATCGCATTGCAACTCAGGTTGATGTGACTCGCAGGGCATCAAGAAGCTACCGCACAGCTGAATCATTCGGCCTGGTTCAACCAACTAACGCGCCGGTAGTGTTCTGGTTTGAAAAATATCAGGCAGAAGGAGTCAACAAATGACCAAATCGACCATAACCAGAGAGCAGGTTATCGCACTCATTGCAGGGCACTCTTACGATAGCGCGTTAGTTGATGCTTTTGAACATCTGCTGGCCGCAATGGACAGCGAGCTGGTGGCGTACATGTACGATGGTGAAGATGGAAGGGAGTACAACGGGCATAACGAATTTTCCGGTGGCGGGAAAGGTATCCCGCTCTATCTCCACGCGCAGCCAGAGCCGGTAGTGCCGGAGGAAATGAACTTTTCCGCCGCCTGCAACTTTGTGCAAATTAACGGGATGGCGAAGGAGGACCGAGTAACTCTCGCAATGAGAGTATGGAACGCCTGCCGCGCCGCCATGCTGCAGGGTGCCGAAAATGCCGAGTCGCGCTGCGGCAACTCTCCGGTAATTCCAGAGGGGTACGTGATGGTGCCGAAGGAGCCTACAAAAGAGATGATTGATGCCGGGTGGCTGCACTTCATGGGCACCAAGAACCCCTCATCAAAAGGCACGTACAAAGCCATGCTCGCAGCCGCCCCGCAGGAGGTGAAAGGTGAATAAGGCCGAATTGATTCAGAAGATATCGGCGCTCGCCACTGAATGCCACACGTTGGCCTGTGAGCTTGATATTGGTGTTGAGCGAACCGAAATGTTCGAAATCTACGGCGTGCTGCACAACCTCGGTCGCCGCGGGTACGCCAGCCAGGTCGGGCAGCGAATGAATCCTCTGCTCACATCCTGCGATGACGACGACGATGATGATTGGGACGAGGATGACGACTGATGCCTAAATCCCCCGCAGAACGCAAATCCTCCAGTTAAAATCAAACCCCTCTCCGGAGGGGTTTTTCTCGTATATGCTCATTTTGCTTTTATCCCCGGGAAGGGCGATAATTACCTGGTCAGTCTGGACAACTGACAACTTTACCCCGGCGCCAAGTGGGGACACATGGCGCACAAAACCTTAAAGCAATTCCTGTCACCGATGGCACACGCCACTGGCGATTTTCTGCATTCAGCGTTTGACCTCTTTGGAGGTGAAGCGTGAACATCCCTCAATGCGGCATTAAGCTGCACAGCGGCAATTTCAACGCTATAGGCCAGATTCTTCAGGAGCATCTCTCTGAAGGCAAATGTCTGCGTCTGCAGGTCAAAGAGTGGCGCGAAAAACGCAGCCTGAGCCAGAACGCACTCAGTCACATGTGGTACACGGAAATCAGCGAATATCTGATTAACTCCGGACGTACCGACGCAACTCCTGAGTGGGTTAAGCGGAACCTAAAAAAGACCTACCTCGGCTGCGAAGAGGTGACATACACCGACTTCATCACCGGTGAGAAAACCACAACGTGGGAACCCCGGCACACCTCCGATCTTGATACCGGAGAGATGCATATCTTCCTGTGCAAGGTCGAAGCATGGTGCGCTCAGTTTGGCCTGGCGCTGACTATCCCAAGCGGTTGCGAGTACCAGCAGCTGCGCGATAAGCAGGAGGCCTGATGCCCACTCCTCTTTCCCGCATCATCAGCAATGAAATATTCCGCGTTCCGGCGCGCCGCAAACGTAAGCCATCGGTTAAACCGTCTGATATCCCGACACTGAAAGACTATACCGCCCGTCTGGTCGATAAGAAGTGGCTACGCCTGAGGGCAAGGAGGCCACATGCGTAAACCAGCTCGTCGTAAATGCGCCCACTGCCGCGAATGGTTCCATCCTACCCGGGAAGGGCAGGTGGTATGCAGTTTTGAATGCGCCAGCGCGATCGGCAAAAAACAGACAGCAAAAGCCCGGGAAGCGGCGAAAGCCAGGGCTGTGAAGCGCCTGCGCGAATCCGAGAAAGAGGGGCGCCAGCGTCGCCGAGCTAAGCGTGAGTCATTCAAGACAAAGGCCCAGTGGGATAAAGAGGCTCAGTCTGCCTTTAACCGGTACATTCGCATTCGTGACGAAGGTAAGTCCTGCGTCAGCTGCGGAAGCCCGCTTATCGGCAAGAGCAACTACCTGACCGGCAGCGCTATTGACGCCAGTCATTACCGTTCCCGGGGCGCAGCGTCGCACCTGAAATTCAACGTCTTCAACGTCCACTCCGCCTGCACCCGCTGCAACCGGCAGTTAAGCGGAAATGCCGTTGAATACCGCATTCACCTGATTGAGCGCATTGGCCTGGATCGCGTAGAGCGCCTTGAGGCTGATAACGAGCCGCGCCGGTTCGATATTCCCTACCTGCAGCGCATCAAATCCATATTCACCCGCAGAGCCCGCGCGTTGGAGAAGCGCCGCGCCCGCCATCAGGAGGCCGCATGAGCCGTGACGTTATCGAACGCATCCGCGACCGCTGGCAAAAGCTCCGCCTCTGCCGGCACCGCGGCACCGTACTGGTTGACTACCGCATACTGAGAAATTTCGTTCGCATCTATCAGACCCCGGGAGAGACAGCATGACAGCTCAATACTTGGAATTTGTTCGCCAGCAGCTGATAGTGGCCACCGCCGATCTGAGCGGCGCGACGAAAGGGCAACTGGTAGCCTTTGCAGAAAACGCGCAATTCACCGCTACGGCGCGCAGCCGGGGAAGGAAGAAAGTTTATAGCGAGGTCAAACAACGCATGGTTAATCCGGATGGGCCGCCGATGAGCGGCAATCAGTCACGCGCTAAGGGTTCATCGATCGCTCTCGTTCTGCCCGTTGAGTATTCGACGGCAAGCTGGCGCCGGGCTCTGCTGTCGCTGGAAGAGCATCAGAAAGCGTGGCTGCTCTGGAACTACAGCGACAATATCCGCTGGGAGCACCAGGAGACGATCACTCGTTGGGCGTGGGAGCAATTCAGCCAGCAGTTGGCCGGCGTGCGCATTGCAAAGAAAACAGTTGATCGCCTGCGGCAGCTTATCTGGCTGGCAGCGCAGGACGTCAAAGCCGAACTGGCAGGCCGGGAGACTTATGAATACCAAAAGCTTGCTTCCCTGGTCGGCGTGACCCCGAAGAACTGGTCAGAAACGTTTACGGAGCGGTGGGAGGAGATGAAAACCACCTTGCGGCGCCTTGATAGCGATGCCCTGTTGCAGGTTACGCGATCACGTTCACAACAAAAGGCGACAAATTTAGATGTAAGTCTTGCAAAACTGGATTGAAACGCATATATTTCATGTAAATCTGATATCGTCGCCATAGCTTCGATTGTCGACACACAAAGAATTCAAGCCCGAGGTTAACGCCTTGGGCTTTTTGCTTTCCGGCGACACGACAGGGGTATTCGCGAGATGCATTGCATCAGTACCCCTGTCACATCGTCGTAGAGCATTGAAACGAGTTTCATCAGATGTTAAATTTTTGGTGTGGTGAATCCCCCTATGCGGAGGGGCATTGCCAGTCTGATATGTTTTTTTGCGCATTGCGAGTCGTCTGTGGACTGGCGGCGACTTACCGGGAGGCACCCGGCACCACACCTAATAAAAAATGATGATAGCTGTAAGGCCCACTTCGGTGGGCTTTTTCTTTGGGCAAAAAAAAGCCCGCATGGTTTCATGCAGGCAAGGCAGTTACATTTAGATTTTGTCCCGGTATATGTTTTTTTGTCCGGAAGTCGAAAGATACTGTCTCGAATACATTTTGTAAATAACGGATTCAAATCACAAGGCCATGCATTTGCATGGCTTTTTTATTATCAGGTCCCGCAGGAATCATCATCGACATGCTTCGTTGTTAAATCCAGCCTGACGGGCCTGACCCTTTTCAAACACACAGCTTCCCGATCTTTAATCGGAGGCGGTAACTATGGCTAAACGTATGCAAGACAAAGAGAGCATTGCCGGGATGTCCTGGCTGGTTCTGCTGATGATTGCTTGCTGGGGTGGACTTGTCCGCTACCTGATAGATGTGAAGCAGAGCAAGGCAACATGGAGCTTGATCAATGCTCTTGCCCAAATGGTGGTTTCAGGGTTTACCGGCGTTATTGCTGGTCTGGTGAGCATTGAAAGCGGATTGAGCATTTACATGATACTGGCCACTTCCGGAATTAGCGGGGCAATGGGTTCTGTTGCTTTGACCTATTTCTGGGAGCGCATTACCGGAGTTAAGGCGCCATGACAGCAGATCAGATTATTGAGGGCATCCTCGGTAAAGAAGGGGGTTACGTAAATAACCCGAATGATAAAGGCGGCCCAACGCGCTGGGGTATCACGCAGACTACCGCCCGCGCATATGGCTATAGCGGCGATATGAAGGCGTTACCACGGGATACAGCCAAAGCAATTTATCTGTCGCAATACTGGACAGAACCGAAGTTTGACTGCATCGCCGAGTTGTCGCCAGCCATTGCGCAGGAGTTATGTGATACAGGCGTGAACATGGGGCCGCGTGTCGCCAGTACATTCCTGCAGCGCTGGTTAACGGCGTTGAATATGCAGGGCAAGCTATATCCGGATCTGAAGACGGACGGCGCGATCGGCAATATCACCATCGCCGCCCTGAAAAGTTACCTGGCAGTTCGCGGCAAAGATGGCGAAACCACATTACTGAAAGCGCTGAATTGCAGCCAGGGTGCTCGCTATCTGGAGCTAGCCGAAGCGAGGCCAGCAAACGAGGCGTTCCTGTACGGCTGGGTTAAAGAGCGGGTGAGCCTATGAAGATGATTATTTTCGCTCTGCTGGCGCTGGTGGCCTTGCTCGTTCTGTTGTTACTGCGCAAATATACCCGGCTGGAGTTCGTTGGGCATGCCCCATTGCTGCTTAAAACATGGTCTGTCCGCCTGGGCGCTGCCGGCGCGTTGGTCGGTGTATGGGCTCAATCATTCCCGGATGCTGCTCTTCATGCCTGGGCAATGCTGCCGCCGGATATCAAAGGTATTCTGCCGCCCAACGTTGTGGCGATGATTAGCCCCGCACTGGTAGTTCTCGCCATCCTTTCTCAGTACGTCAGACAGCCAAAGCTGAAAGAAAAAGCCGATGAGCAGCAGGAGCCGCAATGAGCCTTGAATTTATCAGTGGACTGGTGGTCGTCCTGCTTGGCTTAATCGCTGGCGCATTCGGCATTGGCCATGCACGTGGAACCAGTAAAGCAGAGTCCAAAGCCAATCAGCAGCGTATCGAAGCGAACACCGCCGCCAGCGTTGCCGCAGCAGAACGGAAAGAGAAAGCCACCAGAGAGGCCAGCAATGTACAGCAGACTGTTAGCCATATGCCTGATGACGATGTTGATCGCGAGCTGCGCGAACAATTTACCCGCCCCGGTGGTAGTTGATACCGCGTGCAGCTGGGTGCGGATCATCTACCTGACTGACCACGATATAGACGTGATGGATAAACAGACGAAGCGCGACATTCTGGCGCACAACAAATCAGTGCAGGCGAACTGTCTGACGAAACCTACTAATAATAGGTAAATTCATGCTTGCTGATTGGCGGTTAACACGCTAGTTGTTCGTGATAAAATTCCTGGGGTGATGTTTTCTTAAAGGAATTCGTGATATGGACGTGCTAATTGACAGTGCCCTCGAAGGCTATTTTTTTCTCTTACTCGATATGTGGCCAGTTTTGATTGTTGCTTTCGCAGGGTTGGCCATCTCATTTTATGGCGTTTTAATGCGTAGAACTGCGGTCACCTTCATTCTACTTGCAGCGATAATAGGAACTGCAGGTTCGATTTATGCTTAATTCAGACTGCAGACAATATGCACCAAGTCAACTGCCAGAAAGGTAAGTGACATTAGTCAAAGTTAAATGAGATTCGTCTTAATTGCCTTAGTGCCTGGGCGTAGATTGAAGATGCTGCAATCAGCAGCATCACTCTGGGATATAACAATGGGACAGTATTATTACGTTAATAAAAATGCGCAGTTTAATGGCGATCACGAAGTACATGTGAGTTCATGCACTCGGTTGCCAGAAGAGAAAAACAGGCTGTATCTGGGGATTTTTGAAACTTGCTCTCCGGCAGTGAGAGAAGCCAAGAAAACCTACTCGCAATCAAATGGCTGTTATTACTGCTGTTATGCGTGTCATACGTCCTGACAACTAGCATGAATCAAACCAAGGTCGCCAGTGGCGGCCTTTTTTATTACCAGAAGCAGGAGAAGAAGCATGTTAACAGTAAAAGTGATGTCGCCTGGTGGCGGTGAAGAAATTCATTGTGGACTGAGCGTTGGCTTCAACCCCAACCAGCAGAGTATTGCCGTATCGGGAATGGACCAGAACGTATTCCTGAAGCAGGGAGAAGTGGCCTACGTGATGAACGCAAACGGCAAGACCATTTCACGTTACGAACACCTGGAACGACAGTAGGCATTACAGAAGCTCTTCAGCGAAGGGCTTCGATAATGCTTACCCGACAAGAAGCATAGATCTGGTGTCGACCAAAGAGGTGATCCACATCTTGACGGCTCGCAAAGACGAGAAGTGACTGAGCAACTCTGAGAAGAAGTGGCAATGTCGCGTTTATAAACTTCTGCAAATGGTGCCGGTAAAGTGCCATTGACAGAGTTTTATGTAAGTTTCATGAGTTACCGGTTAAACAATTCCCCGGTAAGTATCCGAACAACCCAGAGGAATGTTCTGTATGGCTGAAGTTGAAGACCGCCGACCATTCCCTCCCGTCAACTTCATTGGCGAAAACTGGCTACCGTATACGCGGATTATCCCGGCTACTGAAATCGGAGAGTGGGTAAATCAGCACATACTCTCTGATGAAGGCCGGCTCCATAATCCTGACCACGAACACCTCGCTAATGCACTCGCTGACGCTGATATCTCGTTTATGTGGGCGTCAGGTGCATTCACCAAAAGTGGCCGCATTGTGCTTGGTCAGTGTGAGCAGGTAATGATGCGCGCCGGCGGCTGGCAGAAGTCTCGCATGGAACAGCAGATGCATGAATGGTTCGCCCGCATACCGAAGTTCATCATAACCCTGGCTGCCGACTACTGCGAGCAATGCAACGACGTCGAATTCTGCGCACTGGTTGAGCATGAGCTTTACCACATCGCACAGGCAACCGATGACTTTGGCGCGCCGAAGTTCAACAAAGAGACCGGGATGCCGGTTCTGAAGCTTCGCGGCCATGACGTCGAAGAGTTCGTTGGTGTGGTCCGGCGTTACGGCGCCAGCAAAGACGTGCAGGAAATGGTAGATGCGGCGAACAGGCCAGCGGAGGTTGCTCATATCGATGTTGCCAGGGCTTGCGGGACGTGCATGCTGAAACTGGCTTAATAATTGGACTGTACTGGACGGATGGTGAAACATGGCTGCACTAAAACCAGAAGTGAAAGCCTACATCATTCAGATGCTTGCGTGCTATGACACACCCTCACAGGTGGTCGATGCTGTCCAGAAAGACTTTGGTATCGCCATCACCCGGCAGCAGGTCGAAACTCACGACCCGACAAAGGTCAGCGGTAAGACTCTCGCCAAAAAATGGGTCGACATGTTCAACGCCACCCGCGACCGCTTCCTCAATGAAATTTCCGACATCCCAATCGCCAATAAGGCCTACCGTTTGCGCGTCCTGCAGCGAATGTCGACGAATGCCGAGAACATGAAGAACATCGGCATGACCGCGCAGCTGCTGGAGCAGGCGGCGAAAGAGGTCGGCGAAGCATATACCAACAGGCAGAAAGTGGAGCACACCGGCGCAAATGGTGGCCCGATAGAATCGACCACCCTGACGAAGGACGAATACAAGAAAGCTCGACAGGAGATGCTGGAGGATGACGACTGTTGAGCAGCGGAACTTTGCCCGCAAGATAGAGTGTGAAGAGGACGGGCTCTACTACTCCCGCTATTTCTTTAAGCAGCGTACCGGCGGCAAGATGATCATCGCGCCGCACCACCTGGCGATACAGCGCGCGCTCGACCAGGTTATTAGTGGCGAGATTACGCGGCTGGTTATCAACGTTCCGCCAGGCTACACCAAGACGGAGCTGGCAACCATCAACATGATGGGCCGGGGGTTAGCGCTGAATAAGCGCGCCCGTTTCATGCACCTGTCCTACTCGCACAATCTGGCACTTCTGAACTCGTCAACTGCTCGCGGTATGATTAAGTCAAAGCTCTATCAGGCAATGTGGCCGATGGAGTTGCGCGACGATGCCGACAGTAAGGCGATGTGGTGGAACGAGCACGGCGGCGGAGTTTATGCGTCGTCTGCCGCAGGGCAGGTTACAGGATTTCGAGCCGGACATATGGAGCCGGGATGGCAGGGCGCGCTGATCATTGATGACCCCGTTAAACCTGACGATGCTTATTCAGATATCGTTCGTAACGGAGTCAACAACCGCTTTAACGAGACAATCAAATCACGACTGGCGATCGAAACTACGCCGATAATCGTGATTATGCAGCGTATCCACTACCACGATCTGAGCGGCTATCTGTTGCGTGGAGGGAGTGGCGAAAAATGGCATCACCTGAATCTGCCGGTGATTATCGACAATAGCCAGCCATACGCTGCACAGTACCCAGAAAACACCCACGCTATACCGATTGACCACGGGCTGCCCGATGGCTGGCTATGGCCGTTTAAGCATAACGAATCGCACCGCGTATCTCTGTTCTCTCACAGACGCACTGCCGAAGCGCAGTATATGCAGAAGCCACGCAGGTTTAATGCTGAAGGAGCCCTGTGGACAGAGGTGATGATCAGCGCGGCTCGCGATCTGCAAATTCATCACGATAAGGTTCGAACAGTTGTCGCCATTGACCCACAGGCAACTAATAGCGACGAAAGCGATGAAACTGGGATTGTTGTTGCCAGTTCATATGGTGCCGGTGACAAAAAACAGTTCTCTGTGGATGGAGATTACAGCGGCAAATATTCACCTGCTGGGTGGGCCAAGAAAGCCATATCGGCTTATGAGCAGCACGAAGCTGACGCGATAGTCATTGAAACGAACCAGGGCGGCGATATGGCGGAGGAGACGCTCCGCAACGCCGGGTTTAAAGGTCGCATCATCCGTGTCCATGCCAGTAAAGGGAAATATGCTCGAGCTGAACCAATCTCTGCGCTATACGAACAGGGGCGCGTGGCAAATCACGGCAATCTCTACGTGTTGGAGAACCAGTTGATGGAATACATCCCCGCCACCGCGAAGAAATCACCTGACCGCCTCGACGCGATGGTTTACGCACTGACTGAACTGAATGGATCGCAGCCTATGGGGATGATGATTCCGAAACGTCTTCGCTAACCAACGGACAAACCATGACTGACAAATTAACTCTCGCCGTCAACCATGCGTTGAACGATGCGCTGATGGCGCGTGCCCGTATGGGGATGCTGAACCCCACGATGGGGCTTGATAATAAACGCGGCTCTGCGTGGTGTGAATATGGCTTTCCCGAGCAGATCACTTACGACAATCTCTATTCCCTGTACCGGCGCGGTGGTATCGCTCATGGTGCGGTAGAAAAGCTCGTCGGTAAATGCTGGCAGACTAACCCGGAAATTATCGAGGGCGACGACGCCGACGAAACCGAAGATGAAACCGCATGGGAAAGGAAGGCGAAACAGGTATTCACTAACCGGTTCTGGCGCTCGTTTGCTGAGGCAGATCGCCGCCGTTTGGTAGGCAAGTATGCCGGCATTCTGCTGCACGTTCGCGACAACCAGGACTGGAATCTACCGGTAACAAGAGGGCGCGGGCTTGAGAAAATAACCGTTGCCTGGGCTGGCTCTCTCACCGTGGGCGAATGGGATACCGGCCTTAATTCGAAGACCTACGGTCTGCCCAAGATGTGGCAGTACACGGAAAGGCTGCCTAACGGTGCGAGCCGCCGCGTCAATATCCACCCTGACAGGGTATTCATCCTTGGTGACTATACCGATGATGCGATCGGCTTCCTTGAGCCATCCTATAACGCCTTTGTCAGCCTGGAAAAAGTTGAAGGTGGTTCTGGTGAGTCGTTCCTGAAGAACGCAGCGCGCCAGTTAGCGCTCAGCTTCGATAAAGACATCGACTTTGGCAGCCTCGCGTCGATGTACAACGTCAGCGTTGACGAATTGCAGGACAGGTTTAACGAAGCCGCGCGCGAGATGAACCGTGGGAATGACGTGCTGCTTTCCCTGCAAGGAGCGAGCGTAACATCTCTGGTGTCGCCGGTTTCCGATCCGTCACCAACCTATGACGTTAACCTGCAAACGGCCGCCGCCGGGGTAGATATCCCGACGCGAATTCTTGTTGGCAACCAGCAGGCAGAACGGTCGAGCACTGAAGACCAGAAATATTTCAATTCTCGCTGCCAGGCGCGCCGGGTAGATCTCTCATTCGAGATAGAGGACTTCTGCGACAAGCTTATTGACCTGAAGATAATCGACTCTGTGAGCCAGAAAGCTGTTATTTGGGATGATCTAAACGAGCAGAGCGGTGCTGAAAAACTCGCTAACGCCAAAGTAATGGGCGAGGTTAACCAGACCATGCAGGGTAGTGGCGAAAATCCTGCGTTTACCCGCGAAGAGATTCGCACGGCCGCCGGTTACGAAAATGACGACGAAGAGCCGTTAGGAGAAGAGGATGGTAGCGAAGAAGACGAAGCCGCCGATTCTACCGCGTAACTATCAGGACCCGACCGGAGCCGATGCGCTGGAACGCCGGGCAATTAAAGACTTCGCCAGGCGGATGAATAAGATTGGCAAAGCGTACAAATCAGCACTCGACAAAATACCTTCCTCCCTCGCAATAAACGCCAGGTACGAATACCAGCTAAACCCAACATTACTCTCCATCATCCTGAATGATGCCAGTTATCTGGTAGATCAGGTGCTGCTGGATGGTAATGAGTACGACCTGTGGTTTTACGAGTATGTCGATTTGGCGTCAGAGAAAGGTACAGGACAGTCATTCTACAACCTTAGCCAGCAGTCGCCGGTGTATGCCGCCGGGCGTGAATCACTGGCCTCCATCCTCGCAAGTGACCCATACCAGCAGCGCATGGCTCTGGTACATGCGCGTGTGTTTGAGGAAATGAAAGGCTTGAGTGCAGAAGTGAAGCGCGATATGGCGCGAGTGCTGACCGATGGTGTTGGCCGTGGGCTTAACCCGAGAGAGGTGGCTCGGAACCTGACCGAGCAGGTGGGCATAGAGAAAAGGCGGGCCAACCGCATAGCGCGCACAGAAGTCACCACGGCGCTACGGCGGGCCAAATGGGACGAGGACGACGAAGCTCAGCAACTCTACGGCCTGAAAACCCGACTGCTTCACATTTCTGCGCTGTCTCCGACAACTCGCCGGAATCATGCCGCTCGGCATGCTCATCTCTACACAAATGAAGAGGTTCGAGAATGGTACGCGAAGGATGCGAATTCCATAAATTGCAAGTGCAGCCAACAGTCTGTGCTCGTTGATGACAGCGGTAACCCGGTGTATCCGGACGTCATCACCAAACTTAAACAGGAATATAAAACGATGCAGGCGCGCGGTTATGCCTGGTCTAAGGGGTAACTCATGCCTATTCAGGTAAACATCACTACCCGGGTGAACAGCCAGTCGATCCGTCGAGAAACCTACAACGGTCGCGACCACCTGGTGCTTCCCAGCTACACGCTGCCAGCCAACGTTGTTATGAATGGTGGGCTCTATTCCGCTTCAGAAATTGATGCTCACTATAAGGGGCTTGAAGGCACCCTGGCACCGCTCGGTCATCCGCAGGTTAACGGCCAGTTTGTATCCGCTTTCTCCCCTGAGGGGATTAATGCCGGTCACATCGGGGCGTGGAACCGCAACGTTAAGAAGTCCGGTAATCGCATCTACCTGGAAAAGTGGGTTGATGTCGCCCGCGCTGAGGAATCAGAGGGTGGGCGTGAATTGCTTGAACGAGTCGAAGCCATTGAGCGCGGCGAAGACGTCCCACCCATTCACACCAGTGTGGCGGCATTCCTCGATCAACTTGAACCAAATGAACAGCAGCGCGCTACCGGAGCCGAGTGGGTAGCGAAGATCCACAGCATGGACCATGACGCGATTCTCCTACACGAGGTAGGGGCCGCCACCCCTGAGCAGGGTGTTGGCCTGATGGTTAACGCTGACATGGCGCAGCCGCTGAAAGCAAACTCTGGTGCGCTGGTAGGTGAATCTTACCGGGAGCGCGAGCAGCGCCTTGATCGGGCAGCCAAAGCCAAGTTTGCGCCGGGATCAGATGAATACGCATGGATTGCAGACTTCACTGATTCTCAGGCGGTGGTTATCCGCAACGGCGGCAAGGCTGAGGTTTACGGCTATTCCACTGAGGGTGGGAAAATCACCTTTGACGACACAGGAACTGCAGTGCAGCGGCAGGAGTCGTGGGTCGCCGTCGTTGCTAACAAGTTCAAATCATTATTTACACCGCAGGAACAGCCTGCAACAAACCACCAAACGGAGGGCGACATGCCTTTAACCAAAGAAGAACTGGAACAAATCGGCAGCATGATTGGCCAGGCTGTTGCGACCAATACCGAAAAGGCGCTGAAGCCTCTGACGGATAAAGTTGACGCGCTGCAGGTCAACCAGGACAAACTCTCGGAAGCTCTGACCGCCAACTCCCGCGCTGAAGAGAAAACCAAGCGTGATGCAGTGGCGAAGGTTCACGGTGAGATCGTTGCGAATGCGCTGACAGGTGAAGCGCTTGAAGCGATGTACAAATCGCTGGGTGAAGCTGCAGTTCTCGGTACTAACGCAGGTCAGCAGCATAAAACAACCGGCGCGCCGACCGCTGAAGAACATTTCAAATAAGGAGCCGCAATAATGGCACGTTATCGTCGCATTAATATCGACGGTCAGTCTCTGTACAAGACCGAAACCCGAACTACTGCCGCTGCGTTGCTTCCTGGTACCGCCGCAACCATTAACTCATCTGGAAAGTTTGCGCAGGCCACCGCGCTAACCGGCCGCCTGTACATCATTGATGTCGGTTACCACCAGGGCCTGAACATCACTGAAGCAATCCCGTCCGGGGACTCCGCAGTAGGCAACTACGTAGAAGAAGGCCGCGAACTTGCTCTGCGCTGCTTGCCGGGTGCGTATAAGAAAGATAGCCCGATCAAGCTCGGCACCGCTGGTCAATTCACCCTTGCGACATCTGACACTGACTCGGTGATCGGCTATAGCCAGGACGAATACACCATCGCTGCAAGTACCACCGATTACATCCGCGTGCGTATGCGCGTTGGTACCGTTGCCGCTGGCGCATAACAAAAGGATAACCAGATATGTATTTCTCCAAAGAGACGCTGGCGACTAACTCCCGCCTTGTTGGTCACTGGAACGAGCTGTGGGCTAACCGCAATATGTGGAACCTGCAGAACGATTCCATTATTGCGGCTAACCGCGCGATTATGACGCCGGAAATGTTGGCCTGTAACGCAGTAGGCGGGTTTACTCGCGACTTCTGGGCTGAGATTGACCGTCAAGTGCTGCAGCTGCGCGATCAGGAAGTAGGGATTGAAATCGTTAACGACCTGATCGGTGTGCAGACTGTCCTTTCTGTCGGCAAAACTGCGAAACTGTATAACGTTGTCGGCGATATCGCTGATGATGTTTCTGTCAGCATTGACGGCCAGGCGCCGTTCTCCTTCGACCACACTGAATACGCCAGCGATGGTGACCCGATCCCGGTATTCACCGCGGGTTACGGCGTTAACTGGCGCCATGCAGCTGGCATGAACTCGGTCGGCATTGACCTGGTTCTGGATTCGCAGATGGCGAAGATGCGCAAATTCAACCAGAAGCGCGTTAACTACTACCTGAACGGAGACGCCAACATTCAGGTGCAGTCCTACCCGGCGCAAGGTATCAAGAACCACCGCAACACCAAAAAGCTTAACCTGGGCTCTGGTGCGGGCGGCGCAAACCTTGACCTGACCACCGCAACCATGACTCAGTTGTTTGAGTTCTTCGGTAAAGGTGCGTTCGGCACTCTGGCCCGCGCTAACAAAGTTGCAGCGTACGACGTGATGTGGGTATCCCCGGAAATCTGGGCGAACCTCGCGCAGCCGTATGTCGTCAACGGTGTAGTCAGCGGAACCGTCCTGCAGGCTGTCCTGCCGTTCGCGCCGGTTCGTGAAGTCCGTCCTACCTTCGCCCTCAGCGGAAACGAGTTCATCGCATATGTGCGCCGTCAGGACGTCATTTCCCCGCTGGTTGGCATGGCCGTTGGCGTTGTTCCGCTGCCTCGTCCACTGCCGAACGTTAACTACAACTTCCAGATTATGTCTGCTGAAGGGCTGCAAATCACCGCAGACGAGCAGGGCCTGTCTGGCGTTGTCTACGGCGCTAACCTGGCGTAAGGGGATGGCATGGCTAAGTACCAGGTCATTAAGCCGTGGCATGGCGTAAGCGCTGGTCAGGTGGTTGAAATGGAGTGGTTGCACCCTTCATTAAAGCCACACGTAATGCTGATTAGTGAAGGGGATTTAACCCCCGCGACGCCAGAGGCCAAAACAAGCCGGAAGCGTAAAGCAGAAAGCGAAGAAGAATAGCCGCGAAAGCGGTTTTTTTACGCCCTGTGAAAACGGGGCTTAATTCTCACGGAGTCGATAATGGTCACTCTCGAACAGGCTAAGGAATCCCTCAGCGGGCAGGGCATCGAGATCCCCGACTTTGTCCTGCAGGCGTTCATTGACCAGGCAAACAGCATTCAGGAATGTCTCGATGCGCATTATCCAACATCAACTGCGTTGCTCATTCAGCTTTACTTGCTGGCTCTAATGGGGCTAGGGAGTGGAGATAAGTACATTTCCAGCCAGACAGCGCCCAGCGGAGCGTCTCGCTCTTTCCGGTACCAGTCATTTTCAGACCGATGGAAGGCCTCTGTAAACCTCCTTCGCGGCCTGGATAAATACGGATGCGCTGCCGGCTTGATTCCTGCCGACCCTACGGCGACGCCTGCTTTTGCGGGGATTTGGATCGGCAAAGGCGGCTGCATGTGCGGGAGTAAGTGATGGTGTGGATTTCAGTTCAGCAACGGCTGCCGCGGAGGTTCTCCCGGGTGTGGGTGATGACCGACACGGGCGAGCAAACGACGGCGTACGTGAAAAGCGACGGGGAGTGGTTCATTAACTGCGCCCGCATACGGGCCACAGGCGCCGCTGTGCTGCGATGGAGGGAATAGCTTTGAGCTCAGTTGCGAATTGGAGTTACACCGCGACAGCGACAATCTGGCGGCGCATACGCGATGCTGACGGTAGCGATGCCGACGGCGGAGGTCAGCCGTACGGGTGGGAAGCGCCGATCGCTATCCTCTGCGACTACCAGGGCGGCCTCTCTGCAAAAATCGGTGACATTGGCCAGGAAATCGTGGTTAAAAACACGATATGGAGCGAGTACGCAACGGCGCGGGAGGGAGACTATATCCTTATTGGCGCGTCTGCAGTTGCAGCGCCACCGGATGAGGCTGACGAAATACGCCAGATTGTCCGGTTCGCCGATACGTTCGAACGGGTCGCTGATGACTACGCAATCATTACACAGGTGTGATTATGGGCGCTAAAGTACGCGGCATCCGACAGGCTAAGGCCAATCTCGACCGCATCATTAAGGACGTGCAGGGGCGTAAAGTAGTGCGCGCGTTGCAGTCGGCGATGCTCATCGGTAGCGCACAAGCGGCGCTCTACACCCCGATCGACACGTCGACGCTTATCAATAGCCAGTTCCGGGAAATCACCGCGAACGGCGTGCGGGTTACCGGGCGCGTTGGCTACACGGCGTCTTATGCGGTGTTTGTTCACGACCCTGAAGTGAAGCAAAACTTCCGGCGCGCGACTGCGCAGAAAGAGTTCTTAACGAAGGGCTTCGAGGACACCCGCAGCCAGATTGATGCGGCGGTTAAAAAGGAGCTTTCGCTATGACACCTCCCATGTACATGCGCCTTAAAGACCTGTTTCTGGCTGAAGGCCTGACGGCGGACTTTAAGGTGCAATGGCGGCAATGGCGCGATACCGGGAAGGCAGCCGATCAGTTCATCGTGTTCCGGCCTTCCGGCGGCACCGACATCATCTACGACCTCGGCGGCGACTGGTATGTGATGGTCGACGTTGTTTCCTCGAAAACTAATCCAGATGCTGCTGACGCCGCGGTGAATGCCATCGTTGAATACGTCAGTGCGCAATCTGGTGCTGATGACTGCGTCGGCGCGTTGCGGCTTGTCGGCAATGTCCCGGCGGCTATACCAACCGAAGAGGGCAGGCTAGTTACCAGGCTGCTCATCTCCTGCACATACGGCGAATAATCGCCAGAATCCCCCATCAGGCTGCCATATGGCGGCCTTTTTTAATTGAGAGGCATACATGCAAGGCTGCGCTAATGATACCGGCAAGCTGATTGGGAAGGCGGCCGTGCTCCGCATGGCTATGGGCTGTGCGGATACGGTCCCTGCGCTTTCTGAATGGAAACGCCTGGGGGCGTTAACCACGAAAGGTTTCGACTACTCCATGAATACCGTCACCTCTGAGGCTGACGATACGAAAGGATTGGTTGAGAACCTGGTCAACAACATGGATCTCACCATCTCCGGGGAAGGTGAGTTCCGCAAAAAAGATAAAACGACTGAAATCGGCGCCATCGCTATCTCGAAATATATTTTCGATGAAGTGCAGGCTGGCCGCCAGCCGACGATCTGGGTTCGCTTCGACTTTACTGGCGAAGACGCCGGCACCTACATCATGGGGTATTTCAGCACCACTTCATGGTCTGGTGACTTCGGTACTTCCGACATCTCGACCTTCTCCGGTGAGTGGAAAGTTGCCGACGCGGACACCGTCGTATTTGAAGTCGCTCCGCCGGCGCTGGCATTCACCACGAACCTGACGGCGACTAAATCCATTGCTACTGGCTCCGCTCTTAACATGCAGGTGGTCGTTGAAGGCGGCACGTCTCCATACACCTACGTGTGGAAAAAAGACGGTTCCGTCGTCAGCGGTCAAACCACGGCTACGTTTAACAAAGCGAGCGCCGTATCTGGTGACGCCGGGGTTTATACCTGTGAGGTCACCGATTCCTCAGCGACACCGGTCAAAATCACCTCGGTGGCGTGCACGGTCACGATCAGCTAACCACGTCGTGAATAGTACAAAGGGCGTTCTGCGCCCTTGATACTGTTTATGGAGCGACTATGACCCCGATTAAAGAATTAGGCGAATGCGTTATCGGTACCGGTGATCGGGAATTCTTTTTCCGGCCGTCGTTTCGCAACATGGCACGCATTGGAGAGCCGGAGGAGATTGTTCAGGCGTTCTATGACCTGTGCAATGATGAGGCGACGCCATTCGTGCGGCGCGTATCTGAGGCCTATATCCGCGATGAGTACAGCCGAATTCCTGATTGCGTCCTGCGGTTTATGCAAAGCGGGCTCCTGTCACGCAAAGCGATCATGGCTGCTCACACGGTACTGACAGCATGTTGTGACGATGATATCGGCGATTTGGTTGGATGGATGAAGCCGGGGAAATCACGCAAGCGTGGCTTTGTCTGGCGCCCGGGCAGCATGCCGCCGGAGAATATGGTCATCGTCGCGCAAAACCTGATGGTGCACGGCATCGTCGGCAAAGCGAAGGTGCGCAAGCTGCAGCGTTACGAAACGAACGAGACAACCGCAGAATTCCGCGCAGCCGACTACATCATGGCGGCCCGTAACCATTTCGGCATAAGCCGGGAAGAGGCTGAGAACCTCACGATGACAGAGTTCGCAATGATGATTAACGCCAAATACCCAAATCAGAACGGCTTCACGCGCGAAGAGTACGACACGGTCATGGACGAAGACGAGCGCCGCTGGCAGACGATGATGGAAAGACAGGCAAATAAGCAATCAAGGAATTAGCAATTCGTGCTATTGAAAAATTTTTTTTCACTCATCCAGGTTCACCATAGTTAATCACATCTCATCATAGTTAATGATAGATAACTTAGCGTAAATGGATGAAATTTATGACCTATTTACATGAGCGACGGCAGGCGCTTTAATGGCTCCAGCAGCCGCTCTTTAACAATTAGTTGGGGATTTTACTTTTCGTGATCCAGGTATCCCATACGCCTACCAAGTATTGCTGCAAGTCTTCTTGCGTGCTCTTCACCTTCGCGCAGGATTTCTGCTGTGAACGGATCTTTTTTCGCAAGAGCGTTTAAGAATATCTCTTTTTCTTCAGGCGTAGAGGTTGCATTAAAAGCAGCCTGAGTTGAGTCGAAGTCAACCAGATCGCTTTCAGAAATAGCCTTATCGGTATCAAGCGCTTCTTGAAGTATCTGAACGATCTCTGAGTTCATTGACCTGCCGTTAGCCTTAGCGCGTTCAGCTATTGCTTCACGCATTCCTGAGGGCAGCCTTACGTTAAACCTGTCCATTTCTTGGCTAGGGAATCTGCTCATAAGTCCTCAAATTTGCAATTTTGACGACAAACAATAGCACCAACTTGACATTGTTTTAAATGGTGCTAAATTGGTTGTAGAACCAAGTTGACACCATAGAAGGAGATAGTAGATGCAAGACGTACTCTATACCGGCCGTAAAAATGATAGCTTCCAGCTACGCCTGCCTGAGCGAATGAAGGAGGATATCCGGCGCTTAGCTGAGATGGACGGGATTTCGATTAATTCGGCGATTGTGCAGCGCTTAGCAAAAAGCCTGCGTGAGGAGCGCGTGAATGGTCAGTAAAAACAGCGAAGCCCGGAAGTGCGCTAACACTAACCGGGCTTCTATCGAAAATAACCGCGAAGGAAATATCGACATGAACAGTGTACAGAACAAAGAGCTAAGTTTCCA
The DNA here is from genome assembly GCF_002090195.1 of Klebsiella sp. M5al. Lineage (NCBI taxonomy): Bacteria > Pseudomonadati > Pseudomonadota > Gammaproteobacteria > Enterobacterales > Enterobacteriaceae > Klebsiella > Klebsiella sp. M5al. Next base: position 3,262,310 of record NZ_CP020657.1, on the reverse strand, counting down.
CAATGTCACATTGGTGCCAGCTCCTGTTTCGGATGGTATTTGGCTGACATCGACAGATATCGCGAAAGCGCTCGGATATGCATCGCCAAAGAGTGTAACGAACATTTATTCCCGAAATTCAGATGAGTTCACAAGCAGCATGTCAATGGTCATCAAAATGATGACCAACGGAATAAACAATAACTTACGTGAAAAATCGGTCCGTGTGTTCTCTCTACGTGGTTGCCATCTAATCGCGATGTTTGCCACTACCGATAAGGCGAAAGAGTTCCGCCGCTGGGTGCTGGATGTTCTGGATCGGGAAGTGGCGCATTCGCCGATTGCGAAGCAGTTTACTGACGATGAACTTTCATCCCTTGCCTGGCTGTGGCGAGCGAGTGACATCATGCTGACAGCCTGTGAGAGCGTTACTCCATTACTTAAGGTAGCCGAGCATCGACAGGCCGGGCACTTTCACACGATCGGCCAGGAGTTGCCACGGACAATCAACAAGGCCAAGGAGATCATTAAGCGCGAGACAGCGCATATCGAATTTCACCCATGGAAGGATGATAACTGGAGCAGGGTATTGCCTCACCTGCGTCGGGAAATGTTGCAATGATGCACAAAGAAAAGCCGGTAGTTACGAGCTACCGGCTATCCATAAATCTGTCATAAGGGTCCAACCAATGACTTCATTTAATTTAGCAGTTCATGAACCAAATGTCGATCCCCAGCCGTTGCCGGTGATTGAATGGAAGGGTTTGCGTGTTGTTACGACTGAAACGCTGGCCGCAGGTTATGGTTCGGATGAGGCTAACATTAGAAAAAACCTTTCGCGCAACGCCAGCCGCTTCATTGAGGGCATTCACATCTTCACCATCAAAGGCCAAGAGTTGAAGGATTTGCGAGTGACTAATAGTCACGCACAAATTTCGAGCAAAGCCCGCTCTGTTGTTTTATGGACCGAGAAGGGCGCCGCCCGCATGTCTAAGATTGTCGATACCGATGAAGCTTGGTCATTCTTCGAGCGATTGGAGGATTCATATTTCAGACCAGGCCAATCTTTTGGCGTCCCATTGACCTACGAAGCAGCTCTCGAAGATCTTCTGTTGAAGGTGAAAGAGAATCGCATTATTGCTGAGCAGCGTGATAGAGCTGTAAAGGAAAAGCTATGGATTTCAGAGAAAAGGGAAGCTACCGCGATGGCTACAGCGTCTGCGGAAAAGCGCAAAGCTAACGCACTAGCAGCGAAACTTGGCGAGTGTAAAAAGCATGCGACTATCAAGGCTGTGCAGCGCGCTACAGGAAAGCCTTTTAGCCACTGGCCTATGAAAAAATGGTGCGCCGCAAATGGAATGGTACCGAAGGACGTTCCAGATGAAACGTATGGCACCGTTAAGTCTTGGCCGGCAGAAGCCTGGAAAGCGGTGAATGATGTTGACCTTCGCAAACTGTTTTAACCCGAAGCATTAATTAGTGCTTTGGCTTCCAAACCCGCTTAACTGCGGGTTTTGTCGTTACCGCTAGATGGTGAAAAAATGAATAATAAAATAAACGGCATTGTGGATGTAGGTGAAAAACAAGAGAGTTCAACCCCAGGCGAGCCCGCGGAGCTTGGTGGTATAGGGGCCGATATTAAATCCATGGAAAATAGGATTGTTGACAAAATGGACGAAAATCAGAAGTGGCTGGTTGGCCTTTTGGTATCGGCAATACTGGTGCCTTTGTTCATCGCGTTGGTTACTAAGTAGCGCTGCGGCGGGTTTTGTCGTATCGCTTCCCCTCTGCTACGATTGCCGCATCATTTACTGATGGGGATAGGGATATGAGCGAACAAGAACAGTTACAGCGCCTGGGTGAAGAAATCGCCAGGGCATATTTACGGCACCTAAAAGAAACAACCGGCGGCGACACGGTGACTTATGACGGAGTTACCAAGACCGTTGTTTTTGAAAATCTGGTCTTCGGGTTGGTTGGGGTGGCTCATACCAATGCGAGAAAGCATCCTGATGATCCTGTTTTGAAGGACCCGCACAAGCATTTATCACAGATGATTAACCTCTTCTCGCGCCCATACACGCTAACCGATTTCGGTCTGCGCGTTATAGAAATGATGAATGAGAAGTCTATTCATAAAGAGCGCGGGGTAGCGATGTGAGGCGGCTAATCATTATCGGGCTACTTTTCTTGTCACACTTTTGTTATGCAAAATCTGATACTCAGATCATTAATGATGCAAAAGAGGCAGTAAGAAAAGAGCTATCTCAGAAGTATAAGCCGGGAGACTGCGAAAGATGGCGATTACTTGAGGCTAGCGGTAAAGCCAGAAGTGGATCTGCTGTCATTATTTGTGACAGTAATTTCAACCCATTGTTAGGACTGGATTTCTCAGAGATAAAGGTTTTCAGGAATGAAAACTCAAACGCTGTCTGTGGTATTGTCTCGGGACATACCGATATAAGTAAAATTGGAGGTCGGTTCGTTTATACAGATGGTGATGCAGGGCATGTTTTCATTAAGAAATCAAAAGAGCCTGCTTTCTTATCTGATAAGAGCGAGAGCGGTCGCAATATGTTGAAGTTACTGGATCAACAATTAAAAATTGAGTCCAGAAGCTGCGGCTAATGCAGAGTACGTAATTGGCAAATAATTACGAAACTTTCGTAGACAACACAAACCTCGCTCCGGCGGGGTTTTTTATTGCCCGGAGAAAGGTATGGCTGAAGGTGAAAATCTTGGCGGAGTATACATTGAGATTGAGGCCGATGTTGCAAAATTGCTTACTGGTCAGCAGCAGGCGAATAAAGCCCTAGATAACATTGGCGATAATGCACAAAAAACATCAGGGCAATTCAAAAAGCTTGATACGCAACTTAATGCTACCTCGAAAGTGATGTCTTCAGGGTTGAAGGGAGGCGTTCAGCAGGCAGGTTATCAGATCCAGGACTTCATCGTTCAGGTCCAAGGTGGTCAATCTGCATTGGTAGCATTTAGTCAGCAAGGGTCGCAGCTGGCTGGGGCATTCGGGCCGGGTGGTGCTATCGTCGGGGCGCTAATCGCGCTTGGAACTGTTGTTGCAGGGACTTTAATTTCTTCTCTTAATGGTGGCAAAAGTGCAATGGATGCGCTTAAAGATGCCGCCGAGAGGATGAATGATGTTATCTCTATTTCTACTCAGGGTATCGCTGCACTTTCAGACAAATACGCAAACCTTGCTAGAGTGAATGCTACCGCTGCAACATTACTCAGAAATCAGGCTGCGATTGAATACAATCAGGCAATTTCAAAGATACCTAAAGCCATCGGTGATGCCGCTGACTCCTTCCTTTCATTTGGCGATAAAGCTATTTCAGCTTTTGGTGGTGGTTATGCATCAATTGACGGATTCAACGATCGGCTTAAGTCGCTAAATATCACGACAGATGATTACAAATCTGCGATGAATCAGGCGTATGGCGCGGGACAGGCGTTCTCGGCAACAGCCAATAGCATCGGCAATACTGTCGGTGCCGTAGCCTCTAGATTGGGTATTTCTGAAGAGGCGGCGTTTGGTCTTACTAAGCAACTCGCCGATCTAAGCGATAACCCATCACCTCAGGCTCTGCAGACTTTAGCGTTAAGAATTGGCGATATGATTTCGTCATCAAAAAACGCCAAGCCGGAGTTAGTAGAGCTTTACAACAAGATAGTAGACCTTTCCACCGGAGCATCTCAGGCGGCCTTTAACTTTGAAATGTTGAAGAAGTCCACTGATAACCTAACCGCCGGGCAAAAAAGCTTAATTCAGCAGTCCGAGAGGAATCTGGCGCTCTCTAAACTACAAGGTGCCGCAAGGGCAAAATTAGCGGCTCAATATGCAGCTGAGGACGCGGGATTCTCGAAAGACGATCCGCACACCAAGCGAATGATGGATGATGCTGCCGCGACTTACACCAATCTCGATTCGCATAAGAAGCTGACAGCGGAGCAGAAGAAAGGTGAGAGTCAGGCAGAGAGAAATGCAAAAGTTGTTGAAGAGTACAGCCAGAAAGCGAAATTGGCCGCCGATTCGACAAGCGAACTCTCGCGCGAACAGGCAATACTGGCAGCAAAACAGAAGTTAACGAACGCCACACCACAACAGGTTGCTCAAGTTGAACGTGATGCGGCGGCTGCATGGGATACGGCGAACGCCCTTAAAGCCCAGGCCGCTGCACAAAAGCTCCTCCCTGAAACAAGAGAGAACGCCTCTTATCAGCAGGATATGAAGGATCTTAAAACTGCTCTTGATGGGAAAAGGATAACCCAGCAGCAATATGACCAAACCAGTGAGCAGTTAGAGGCTCAGCACCAGGCCAACCTTGCCAAAATACGCTCGCAGAAGGTGGTTAACCCAACCCAGCAGGCACTTGCCGAAGTTGACCCGGTGCAGCAGTTGGCCAACCAGCACGCGCAGGAGCTGGCGCTGATTCAGCAGTTTGAGCAGCAGGGCGTTTTGGCCCATCAGAACGCGCTGGCCCTCAAAAACGCAGCCGACACGCAGTACGAGCAGCAGAGGACCGCAGCTCAATGGGAAATCCTCAGCCAGCAAAGCCTCGGCTATAACATGCTGACGAGTGCGGTGGATGCCTTTAGCGGGAATGCATCAAACGCCATTACTGGGCTACTAACCGGCACAATGTCAGCACAGGAGGCTATGAGTTCCCTCAGCAACACCATTCTGAACAGTGTGATTAACAGCATCGTCCAGGTAGGTGTGGAGATGCTGAAAAACTTTATCATCGGGCAGACAATCGGGGCTGCATCCACTGCAAATGGGTTGATACAGGCAGCGCTGCTGACAAACGCATGGACTCCAGCAGCTTACGCTGCATCAGTGGCAACTGGCGGAGCTGCTGCCAAGGTCGGTGCTGTTGCCTATGGTTCTGGGCTGGCAACATCAATGGCTCTGGGTAACGTTGCTGGCGGCCGTAAGAACGGAGGTCCGGTTACTGCAGGAAATGTTTACCCAGTAGGTGAGGGAGATTTACCTGAGTTCATGCAGACCCGTAAGGGATTATTCATGATACCTGGCGATAACGGCACTGTGTTTAGCAACAAAGACGTTACTGGCGGTATGCCACGTATCAAGAAGCCCTCGACGGGTAGTGAATATCAAAGCCAGAGCAGCGGCAGCAGCGATTCAACAGGTTCGCAATCGTCGAAGCCAATAGAAATCAACTTCCAGTTCTATGACCAGACGACAGGCGGGCAGCATTCATTTGAGGCGCAGGCTATGCAGGAAGGTAATGTGGTGACGGTTGATGCGTTCTTAAATGATCTTGACCGTGGCGGCCCGATGACATCTGGCATCAAAGACAGGTTCGGGCTTTCTGTAAAAGCTAACGGCGCTTACTAAACCAAACCCGCTCCGGCGGGTTTTTTAATGGAGTAGATAAATGGAAGATAAAAAATTGCTGGCATCCATATCGGTCGACACCAGCGAGGCTCAATCGCAACTTGATAGCCTAATCTCCTTACTTGAGCTTAAATTTGGTTCCCTTCAGTCTGTCCCTGAGCGTATCTACGAGGAAATCCTTGCCGTGGCGAAAGACATCGTTTTTGCTGATAGCCCTTCCGCAGGATGCACAGGACTCGACATTGTCTATGGTGTGCGGTTCGGCGCTAAATATGAATTGCTCACTGCCGCAATCAGGGCAGGAGAGTTTGACTCTGAATTTCTCTGACATATACCCCATCCTTTCTCTGTGTGAAAAACACACAGTAACAGTGGTACACATTTAGCAACATCCTGATATTCGATCAGTGCCGCAGCCGCGGCTTTTTTTATGCCCGGAGGAAACGTGGCAACAGTTTCATACCCGGATATGCTGCCGCTTCCTCAGCGCGCAGATCAGAACATGACGCAGGATACAGCCTGGCAGACGACGCAGACGGCAGTCGGTCCATTGATAATCACCCCGATCACCACGGACCTTAAGGCGACATGGTCGCTGCAGTGGAAATTCACGCTGCAGCAGGCCGAGCGATTTAAGTCGTGGCTCCGCTCACCGACGTACTGCGACCGTGGCCGTAACTGGTTCCAGATGCGGATTGATCTCGGCGATACGCAGGGCGTGCAGCTGCAGACGCTGCATTTCATCAGCATGCCGGTACAGACCAGCAAGAACGGCAATATCGTCACCTGGACCGCCAGCGTCATCTGTAACGGTATCGAGGACATCACCGAGGACTACGACGACTGGATCGTCGAGGCGCCAGAGAACTACGGCTACTGGCTGGATTACCTGGTTACTGCTGTTATGCCGAGGGCTGATTAATGCCGACTTTACGAGAGTGGAAAGAGCGCAGGCCGGCGAGCGATATCAAACAGACGGTGGAATTTTACCATCCGGCCTTTGGTTATTACCGGGTAGTCAATAACCTGTTCAGGCAGGCGACGTTTGGCGGAAACTCGTTCGAGCCAGCGCGATTCAGCGTGACCGAGCCGGCGCAGGACGGAACGGCGGTCATATCCATGACGATCACTTTTGTCGCCGCGACTGAGCATGTCCGGCAGACACTGAAAAGCTGGCGCGGGGCGGCGCGCATGACGCCGATAAAGTGCCTGTATCAGCAGTGGAATGCGATCGGTGACGCATCATCGCTGAAAGACTGGACGCTTTACGTGAACGACATTTCCGCCGACGCCAGTAACGTCACCGTGACCGCCGGAAAGACCAATCCGCTGACGCTGGCCAACTCCATAATCTACACCACGAAAGACTATCCAGGGCTGATCACCGTATGACGCAAGATGAATTTATCGGGCTTGTTAACGGCAAGCCCTGGGCTAACCGCGCCAGCAGTTTTGAGCAGATGGACTGCTGGGGCCTAGTGGTTCTCTATTACCGCCATGTGCTTGGCCTGGAGTTACATCACATCGCTGGTTACGAATCGGGCGCGGATTTCATCACCTGCTACGAACAGGAGCACGCCCACTGGCGGATTGTGCCGGTGGCGGCCACCGGATGCATCGCCGTTTTTTACCGCGGCGACGTGCCGGCGCATATCGGTGTGATGACCAGTCCGGTTAAGTGCCTGCATGCCCGCGGCGAATTCGGCTTCGTACGCTGCGACAGCCCGCTGGCATTACTGAAGGTTTACAGCAAAGTGGAGTACATGGTGCATGGTTCGATATGAATTGCAGCGACTGCCCGGCGCGCCGCTGCAGCGGGGAACGGTAGATGCCGGCACCACTCTGATGAGCCTCCTGGATTCTCTTCAGTTGCACCGAGATGTGGTCGTTAAACTGAATGGCCGCGCGCTGCCGGACGACTACGATATCAGTCGGCCACTGAGTGCTGGTGACGTCGTGGCGGTGTTCGACCAGCCGGAGGGCGGAGTCGGAAAACTGGTCACCACAATATTGCGTCCGGTATCAAAAATTCTGTCCGGTGCGCTGAAGGTATTCGGCCTGTCAAACAAACCCAGCGCTTCGGTATCGGTGGCTACAGGCGAATCCCCTAACAACGACTTAACCGGCCAGACGAACCGCGCGCGGCTCTACAAGGGGCGCCCAAACATTTACGGCCAGTGCCGCGTGTTTCCCGATTTGATTCAGGAAGCGCTGTTTGAGTTCGTCGACAATAACAAGCAGCTTACAGAATGGTTTGAGGTTGGTTACGGGCGGTACACCATTTCCTCGATCCGCTACTCAGAATCGAATCTCGGCAGCCTGGCGGGAGCGAGTTCTGCGATTTATAACCCGGGTGATGTGATCGGCACGATTGAAGTCGGCTATCAATTCGATGACGTCGATAACGAGACAGTCCCCGGCCTGAACGAAAGCCAGGACTTCCCGGCCCAGACCGCCACCACGACGGCGCCGACATCGGTGGCAATCGAGAGTAATCAGTTAAAGGCTGTCGTGCTGTCGAACGATGACAACTTTGCCTACTTCGCTGCGCTGGCGGTACCGCATCCTGTGTCATTCGTCATCAACGCCACCTGGAACGACGGTGGCACAAGCGTCACACGGAACGTCACCGGCGCCGGGAATATCATCTCCTCTGAGAGCTTTATTGGCGACGACACGCTTTCGTACACGACGTTTTATATCGGCGAACTCTCGGGAGAAATTACGTCTCTGCCGGGCAATGCAGTCATCAACCCGACGCTGTTCACGCTGAATGACCAGACCCCGCTGGTTATCGGGCCTTCAGTGTCGCCGATCGTCTCGACGCAGGTCTGGGTGCATGTGCTGGTTCAACTCGGCGCGACCGCCGGCACAACGCAGTACAGGATTAAGTTCTGGCAGGTCGATGACGATAACAATCAGGTGCCGGGCACATCCGAGCAACACGATTATTTCTTCGATAACGATTTCCAGGTGACGACCCGATATTTCCGGACAACGCATAAATTCACTCCGGCTGCCGGGGCGGGGCGTTATGCGGTGACAATCGAGCGACTCGACAACAGCAACGATGCCAACGTCGTGACGCTGATGGCGATCCACGCGGTGAACGTGCGGGAAAACGTCGTTTATCCGGAAGACACGATTGCCCGCATCACGATAAAGGGGCCGAACGACAGCAACTCAAACCGCGAGCAGAAGTACAACATGCTGGCGCAGCGGCATACCATTAGCTACGACCGGACGACCGGCGCGGTCGATTACACGCTGCGGCCGAGTCGTTCGTTTGCCGACGCTATCCTGCATGAGTGGGTGGTTGTCGGTAAGCAGGACGTAACAAGCCTGGATGTAGTCGCACTCTACGCAATCGCTGATTCTCTCTCAGAGGCTCAGCTTGGGTATTTCGATTACACCTTCTCGGATGAGAAACAGCCGTTGGGTGAGCGCATAGCGACGATCGCCAATGTGGCCCGCGTTGATGGCAATAATATTGGCGATGTGCTGACGTTCTGGCGCGATGAGAAAGTGACAAATCCGGATGCGGTTTTTGCGCGCTCAAACATGTTCTGGGACGAGTACAAAGTCGCCTGGCAAATGTCTCTCCCCGGCGGTTATGACGGCGTAGCGCTGGATTACGTTGACCCATTGACGAACAAGAAAGCGTACATCTACCTGCAGATCGACAGCAGCGGCATCACCGAGGTAGAGGATGCCACGGTTAACGCGATGCAGATCAGTCTGGATGGTTGCCGCAATCCTGCTCAAGCGACTGACCGGGCCTGGCTTGAGGCGAGAAAAATCCTCTACTCACGCCTGACCATGACGGTGAAAGTGCTGGAGGAAACGCAGGTAGTGCGAGGTACGGTGGTTCAGTGTCCGGACCTGTACGACAACGCGCAGCAGACCGGCTACATCACAGGTCGTACTGGCGATGTGTTCTCGACGTCAGAGCGTATCGATTTTTCTCTCGGCGATATGTGGGCGGTGATGACCGATAGTCTGGGAAATTATCGCGGCCGCTGGCGAGCCTATCCGGTAAGCGGCAAGGCCAAGGCATTTCAGGCTGCAGCCGATACCTTCGATTTGAACATATATGACCGCAGTACGGTGCAAAACCCCAGCCGGTATTTCATCGCTACCGACTCGGAACTGAACTCCACAATATGGCGCGTTGATAGTGCTAAACCCAACGGTGACGATACTCAAACACTTTCCCTGACTGAGTATTCCGACTCGATTTATCCGTAACACGCAGCAGTAATCACCAACCTTAGCGCACACCATCAGATTCAATTCTGAGGGCTTCGTGCGCCTTTTATAGGGCGACATGCACAATGGCAGAAGTACCGTTACCAACTCCAACCGACAACCAGGTGCCCAGTACGGATATCCGGGACGCAGTTTATGCCGGCGCCATGCTGGATAAGGTTGTCACCAGTACAGAGCAGAAATATATAGATCGCCTCGGCGGTGAACATTACACCGTCGACGGTATTAAGGCGGAAGGGGATAAAGTCGTTGAAGAAACTCGGCAGAACCTAATCCCCCTCAGTCGCCAGTACATGACGTTAGCGGCGGCGCAAGCAGATATCGCTAATATTCCTGATGGGACGACCACGTATTACCGCAGCCCAGATGACAGCGCGCTTGCTATTGAGGTAATGAATACAGGCGGCACACTAACAGCCACCGGCAGGAAGATGCCATCGCAAGAATCTGTTGATGTTATTGATGAGAAGATAGATGAAACTAACGCCAGAACTGGAGGCTTACAGACTCAGAAAGAGTCTGTTTATCCACTTGAGGTAGTCGATAAAGTAGGAAAGACGCCTTTATTTGTTGATAATGATGGGGCTGTTAATGCTCCTGGAGGTATCGTCACAAAATCACTGTCTGGCGTATCTTCCATTTCAGTAGATAGCATGTCATCAGATAGTATCAGCGCTGGTTCAGTAACCCCCGATAAGTTGATAGCTCATTCAGATAACGGTTATGCATTCCCGGTTGTCGATCAGCAGGGGCGAGTTCTATGGTACTGGTCTCACGAAAATGGTCGACCTGTTTACCTTGGCGAGCCATTACATAACCACCGAGGTCCACTTAATGGAGATATTTTTGCTATAGGCGATTCAATAACGGCGTATGGGGTTTCCTGGTCGGGAGCAAATGCCAGTGGTACGTCCTATGCGCCATGTTTAAACGATCAGTCATGGCATGAATGGGCTTCATTATTTACTAACGGTAAGATAATGCTGACTGGTGTTTCAGCAACAGGAGGCTACACAGTAACCCAGGTTAAAAATACTCATCTTCCCAACGCTATTGCCGCGAATCCGACATTCTGCGTAGTCATGTGTGGGCGTAACGACATAGTGCAGGGGATTAATCTGGATACTGTAACTATCCCTGCATTCAAAAGTATTTTTCTGCAATTGCGTCAGGCCGGGATTATTCCGGTTATTTGTACGATGTCAGCTCAGGGAAATAGCAATAACAATACACAGCGCGTTGCGGAACACAAACTAAATGCCTGGTTGCGAGCATATGCAAACAAATATTCTACGCCACTTGTAGACCTCCATCGTTATACCGTCGACCCATTGACCGGTGACTGGCTCTCTGGTTATAACCAGGATTTTTCACACCCTAACGGTGCTGGGGCTAAAGCGATGGGCCAAGCGCTGGCTGACGCACTGTCGGACTGGATTGCGCCAGTATGGCCACCAAGAGCTGATGAGCAGTTAGCGGCAGGGTTAACGCAAAACCTCATTACCAACGCCCTGTTTCTGACTAATGACGGAACAAACCCTTCAGACTGGACAATCACCACAGCCGGAACTGCAACGATAACGACAGATTCAGCAGTTAAGGGGAGCGTCTGGAACCTTGCCAGCCAGGAGGCATATCTCACGGTAAGTGCCACTGCTGGGCAGAAAATGCTATTTGGCTTTTTTGTCAAAACTGGTAGTCAGTTTGACTGCTATGTCCTTTCTGGAAGTTCATCATCAACAACTAATCTCGCAGGAATCAGGAACTGGAAGACGAATATAACTGAGTTTTCTTATTTTAGTTACGAATTTACTGTTCCATCCGGGGTGACGCAACTGACGGTAAAAATTAAAGCGGCAGCAGCACCTTGCTCAGTTGCTCAAATTGCACTCATAAAATTGACGGAGATATAAGATGCGCATTATCCTGGATACGATTATTGACAACGACGAACTCCCTTTTATCGAGCCAGCAATGCAGCTCATAAGGCCATCATCACTGGCTGTTTTTGATATGCAGTCATTGAGAGATATTAGCGGTAAATCATCGCTCGAATTTTCTGGCACCTTCAATAGCCAGGGTGCGGCTGTTGATGCTTCAACATTTCTTAATACGAATGTCGCTGAAGTGGACGACATGACACTGATTTATTGCTGGAATCTGTCTGTAGTGGGAACAAATCAATTGGGGCTGGGTAACAGAACGCCCGCTTCAGTCCCGTTTAGCGGCATATCTCTTTCAAAGCAGGATGCTACGACAGCCCTTTACGTATCCACCGGACTGTCTTCACCAGCAAGTGTGACTGTTGGCGGCAACTTTCTTGGTGCCTGGACTGTTCAGGCAATTACGGTATCCGCCAGCCAGGCGCAGAGGATCACTAAAAGTGGAACTGTTACCCAGTCCGCCATTACATCCCGCGCAAAATCATCCATTCCATTGTATATAAATGGCATTCCTGCTGACATCAGTTCCCCTGTATCAACTGGTGGCATTGGTACTGTAGGATTTTTCTGTGCATACAATGAAATACTTAGTGCAACTGATGCCATGAACTATATGGGGATCATTTCAAGCATTATGGCCGCGCGAGGTGTAAGCGTTTAGAGAAGCGCAACGGCTGCCATGAAAACTGACAGCCGTTGAATCATGCGCACTACTTCTGGTGCCACCAACTCCATTCAGCCTGCAGCCAAATGATGAGCATCACGCAACTGGATATGAACATGACATCAGGCCATTTTGTGAATCCAGTCGTTATAGACAAAAAGGATACGAGCGCAGCTAATCGCACTAGTGTTTTATGTTTCATATAGTTGCGCTGGGCGGTTAGGGATGGTTGCCCCTATGCTGAGGGCATTAACAATTCATATCAAATTGGTTTCATAGATCAATTTTAAGAATTCGATCGTTTAAAACGATCAATTGTTAAAACCGTTTCCTATCATTACTCTATGGATTTCGTAGAAATTGATCTTCACACTCTGATTTGGCTGTGTTTATACTGTATATATAAACAGTATTTGTGAGGACGTAGCATGCTCAGACAATCAGACATCAACAACGCCTTTCGTGAATCGATTCTTCGCAACTCGAAGGGCTACCAGTACCTGCACACCAGGGATTTCGTGTCTTCGCTGCAGCAGCGCGGCATCCACTTCTCAGAGTCCGAGGCAAATCGCTGGATAGAGCGCTATCAGTCGTGCTTTGCTGACAAAACGCCGGATCACACAGAAAACAGGCTGTGGATTCTCCGCAACATGGGGAGGGTGATGTAATGACTGCCAGCTATTTTCCTTCTCCTGCTGCTGATTACATAGAGCAGAGGCTTACTGTCACGGCTGCGTGCAACATCAGCGCTAACTCTCAGGTTATAGAGACAGACCGCGGCTATGTCGTTCTCGATTTATCGCTGAAGGTGACGCAAGGAAGCGTCCTTCTTATCCGCCTGGCTGGCGAACTGCAGTTTGCAAAATTGATGGGCAGCTCTTTTATCACAGCCGAAGGCGAGAGCATCGAAGGTGAGGCGCTGGAAGATGTTGAAGTGTTGGGGGTCGCTACATTCGCTATCAACGACCTGAGGCAGGATGATTGCCCCACTATATAAACCCCGTCATAAACTAATTAAAGGCCGCACAATTGCGGCTTTTTTATTTTTGGAGGATTCATGGCTCTGAGATTACTGGCAAATAACAATGCTAAAAGCGTCCTCGCGTCAGGAATTAGCGCGTCTGCGACTGTTATTACAGTGAGTAGCGGTACAGGTGGATTATTTCCTCAACCCGTATCGGGTCAAAGCTATTTCAAATTAACCATTGTTGATGCCGCAACCAAATCAATTACGGAAATAATGCACGTCACTTCGGTATCAGGTGACGTTATGACCGTGCAGCGAGGTCAGGAAGGGACCACGGCAAGAGTCTGGTCAACGAATGATATTGTGGCAAATATGTTGACCGCGGGGTCTTTCCTTTCCTGCCTGCAGATTTCTAATAATTTTTCTGAAATAGCAGATGAAGGAAGTGAAGCAGTAAGACAGGCGCTATTAAATCTCGGCTCGTCAGATGGCACGATTAATGGTCGCCTTATGGGAGCTCCGCGCGTTGTTATGAGTACCGGCTCGTTCACAAAAACACCTGGCGCAACAAAATGGAAGATTAGAATTTTGGGGGCCGGTGGCGGTAGCTCTGCTGCGCCAGCGACCGGTGCTGGTCAGGTTTCGATAAGCAATGGCGGCGGGGCTGGCGCATACGCCGAGGGAATTTATGACGTATCCGCATTAACCTCAGTAATGATCACTATCGGTCAGGGCGGGAAAGGTGGGACTGCATCCTCTCTTTATGGGGAAGATGGCGGGACCAGCTCCGTAGGAACACTGATTTCCGCTCCCGGCGGCAAAGCGGGCCTGCCTGCAGGTCCGGCTAATCCTCCATTTCAGCCAGTGGCGAACACAAACTCGAACAGCCCTACCGGATGGAATATTGTCGGGATAAGTGGGCCGGGCTCTGAATGTGCATCAGCTATTTCAACTGAATATGCAATCGCGTCGCGTGGTGCAAATAGTCAACTTGGCGTAGGGGGCTCCATTCCGGCCATAAACAATCCGGCTAATAATGGCGGTGGTTATGGCGGCGGCGCGTCTGGATGTTCCAACGGTCCTTCAAGGCCGGTGAATCCTGGTGCTGATGGTCAGAATGGGATCGTTATTATCGAGGAATTGGCTTAATGGGGCATGGATGGGGCATAAATTATCCCTGGTTACGCAATGCTTATGCGTGCTCAGTTGATTTCAAACCCACAACACATTGAAAAATCCCCGGTTACATCGGGCTATTACATGGTTAGTTAAAATAGCCCGCTAATTTATGGATTTCCAGCTCTATTCCCTCGGGGCGGCGCTGGTTTTCCATGAAATATTTTTCCCGGAACAATCCGCCGCGATGGCCTTGATTCTGGCAATGGGAACCTACGGCGCGGGATATATCGCGCGAATCGTCGGCGCCTTTATTTTTGGTAAAATGGGCGACAGTATTGGGCGCAAAAAGGTCCTGTTTATTACCATCACCATGATGGGGATCTGTACGACCCTCATTGGCGTACTGCCAACCTATGCTCAGGTCGGTATTTTAGCGCCGGTGTTGCTTGTAACCTTACGTATTATTCAGGGGCTTGGCGCAGGCGCAGAAATATCAGGCGCCGGTACCATGCTGGCGGAATATGCGCCGAAAGGTAAGCGCGGGATTATCTCTTCGCTGGTGGCGATGGGCACCAACTGCGGCACCTTAAGCGCCACGGCTATCTGGGCGGTCATGTTCTTCGTGCTCGATCGCGAGCAGCTCGTCGCGTGGGGATGGCGAATCCCGTTCCTGGCCAGCGCAGTGGTGATGATTTTTGCCATCTGGCTGCGTCTTAATCTGAAAGAGAGCCCGGTCTTTGAGCAGGTTAGCGAAGACAGCGGCCTACAGAATGAGATGGCAACGCAGGAAGGGACCTTTAGCGCCATGCTAAAAAGTAAATCCTTCTGGCTGGCGACGGGTCTGCGCTTCGGACAGGCCGGAAATTCAGGGTTATTGCAAACGTTCCTCGCGGGCTATCTGGTGCAAACCTTACTGTTTGATAAGGCAATTCCTACCGATGCGTTAATGATCAGCTCTGTTATTGGCTTTATTACCATTCCATTCCTCGGATGGCTGTCAGATAAGGTGGGGCGTCGCATACCGTATATTATCGTCAATATTTCAGCCATTATTCTGGCCTGGCCAATGCTGTCGATTATTGTGGATAAGAGCTACAGCGCGAGCACTATTATGGCGTCATTGATCGTCATTCATAATATTGCGGTGTTAGGGCTGTTTGCGCTGGAAAATATCACCATGGCGGAAATGTTCGGTTCGCGTAACCGCTTTACCCGCATGGCAATTTCAAAAGAGGCGGGTGGCCTCGTCGCCGTAGGATTTGGCCCGGTGCTGGCCGGTATTTTCTGCAATATGACCGGTTCATGGATGCCGATTGTGATTATGCTGGTGTGCTATTCCATTATTGGCTTAATTTCCGCGATCCTGATGCCTGAAGTCCGCGACCGCGATCTGAGCCTGCTGAATGATGCCGCAGACTGCGCGCCAAAGCCTAAAAGTGTCCGCAGCGGGCAATATATTTAAAACGCATCAAGTCCGCACCCTAAGATGATAGCCGTAAACAGGAAACTGCCGGGCTTTTAGCCCGGCAGTTTTACCTCTTTTGCCAGCGGTTATTGCGAAAATCTAGCCATCCAGCTTCTTGTATGGTAGTTGATGAATATCAAAGATGTCATACCAATTGCGTGAGATGGTTTATATCCACCCCCTCCGTGGGAAATCAGAAATCATAACTATGAGAGCCATCATGGAAAATATGCTTTTAACAGCTAACGCCACGCTGCCGGCATACGATCGCAACCGCCTTATTCCGCGTATCGTTCATTTGGGCTTTGGCGCATTTCACCGCGCTCACCAGGCCGTATACGCCGATATTCTGGCGACAGAACACGGCAGCGACTGGGGCTATACCGAAGTGAACCTGATCGGCGGCGAGCAGCAGATCGCCGATCTCCAGAAGCAGGATTTACTTTATACCGTCGCTGAAATGTCAGCGGATGCCTGGACCGCCCGCGTGGTTGGCGTGGTCAAGCAGGCGATGCACGCCCAGGTCGATGGTCTGGAGAGCGTGCTGGCAAAAATGTGCGAGCCGCAGGTCGCGATTGTGTCATTGACCATTACCGAAAAAGGCTACTGCCACTCTCCGGCCAGCGGTGAGCTGCAGTTGGATCACCCGCTGATTGCGGCCGATTTACAAAATCCCCGGCAACCGAAATCCGCGCCCGGCGTCGTAGTCGAAGCCCTGGCTCGACGCAAAGCGGCAGGGCTGCCGGCCTTCAGCGTGATGTCCTGCGACAATATGCCGGAAAATGGCCACGTCATGCGTAATGTCATCTGCGCCTATGCTCGCGCCGTTGATGCTGATTTGGCCGAATGGATTACGCGCAACGTCACGTTCCCCTCGACTATGGTTGACCGTATCGTTCCGGCAGTGACTGCCGATACGCTGGATAAAATTGCACAGCTCACCGGCGTGCGTGACCCGGCAGCAGTCGCCTGCGAGCCGTTTCGCCAGTGGGTCATCGAAGACAACTTTGTCGCCGGGCGTCCGCAGTGGGAAAAAGCCGGCGCCGAGCTGGTGTCGGACGTGCTGCCGTTTGAAGAGATGAAGCTGCGCATGCTTAACGGCAGCCACTCTTTTCTGGCTTATCTGGGGTATCTGGCTGGCTATCAGCATATTAATGATTGCATGCAGGACGCAAACTATCGCCGCGCCGCGCATACGCTGATGCTGGCTGAACAGGCGCCGACGCTGAGCGTGAAGGGTGTGGATTTGGCACGCTATGCCGGGCTTCTGATCGAGCGCTATAGCAATCCGGCGCTCAAACATCGTACCTGGCAGATCGCCATGGACGGCAGTCAGAAACTGCCGCAGCGGATGCTGGATTCGATTCGCTGGCACCTGGCGGATGGCGGCGACTTTCCTCTGCTGGCGATGGGCGTCGCGGGCTGGATGCGCTATGTGAGCGGGGTGGATGACCAGGGGCAGGCGATTGAAATCTCCGATCCTATGCTGCCGGTGATTACGCAAACCGTTCAGAACAGCGAAGACGGCGAAGAACGCGTACGGGCGCTGCTGGGTATTGAGGCTATTTTTGGTTTGAGCCTGCCCAAGGAGAGCCGTTTCGTCAACGCGGTGGTTCGCGCTTATTTATCGCTGCAAGCGCACGGCGCAAAAGCTACCGTAGCGGCCTGGGCTCAGGCAAATTAATCTATTTCGCCCGCGTGCCGCCGATCCCGGCGGCTCTGCCATCGCGCTTTATCAGTGGGCGCTTTTCCCGCCTGAAAATATTTCCCGTCTGGAATAAACTTTGATCCAGATCGTTGAATATACATAACTTTATCTAACAACAGTTAAGTATAAATAAGTGGAATTTATTTTAATCAATTAAATATTTATCTGAGTGATTATTCGTTCTCCTGCCGCAGTAAATATGTCATGATGAGTTAACTTACTAAGTTTCCTCAGAAAAAAAAGGAGAACGGACTATGTACAAAAAAATTTTGCTACCCGTAGACGTTTTTGAAATGGATTTAAGCGATAAGGCGGTTCGCCATGCCGAGTTTTTAGCATCAGCGGATGAAGGGGAAATTACGCTGCTCAACGTTCTGCCGAACAGCAGCCGCTCGATTTTACGCGGTTTTGCCGCCGATATCCGTAAGTTTGAAGCCTATATGCGCGAAGAGTCAGAGAAAAAGATGAAGACCCTATCCCGTCTGTTCTCGATACCCGCCGGGCGGATTCATTCCAGAGTGGTATTTGGCAACGTGCGCGATGAAATCCTGGCCATGAGCAGCAATGAGGAATTTGACGTTATTGTTATTGGTTCCCGTAAACCGGGTATATCAACTCATCTTCTTGGTTCAAACGCGGAGTCGATTTTACGTCACGCCAAAATACCGGTTCTGGTGGTCAGATAGTCCGCATAATAAACCCAGAGCGGCAGACGGTATATTCTGCCGCGACGCATTTTATTCCTCGCTAAACCAGTCGCTATTTTCCTGACGTACCAGCAGCACGGATTCGCTAATTTCTTGCAGATGTAAGCTCATCGCTTTTTCCACCGCGTCCGGGTCACGGGCGACCAGCGGCTGGAAAATATCGTAATGCTGACGCAGCATCATATCGGGAGGAGTCACATGATCGAGGCTCATATAGCGCACCCGGTCGATGGTAGCTTTAATATTTTCGACGGTATCCCAGGCTAACTGGCAGTCGGCGATTTGCGAGAGCTTCTGGTGAAATTCGTCATCCAGCTGGAAAAAATCGGTTAACTGCTGGCGTTCGACCGCCGTACGCTGCTGATTTAGATTTTGCTCAAGCTGGTAGAGCTGTTCATCGTTCACCATCCCGGCGGCGCGCCGCACCACGGCGCATTCAATGGCCTGGCGGACAAAACAGCCGTTGCGCACCTGCGAGAGAGAGATCTTATTCACGTAGCTCCCGCGCTGCGGGCGGATCTGGATCAAACCGTTCTCGGCCAGTTTAATAAAGGCTTCGCGAACCGGTTGACGAGAAACATCAAAGCGCACGGAGACTTCCTTCTCCGAAAGCGGGGTGCCTGGCGGGATCAGACAATGGACGATATCCCGACGAAGGATACGATAAATTTGCTGATTGACGGGCTGTGTCGGATTCAGTTGTGCTTCTGCGGCCATGGATAATTACTTTTTTATGAGGTATTTGCGCTATTTTACGTGTTTTTTCTCTTTCAGCCCAGACCCGGCCTGCTGGCCGGGTCACAGAGCTTAGCCCTGGCGGTGAACGTTCAGCCCGGCAAAAGTTTGGCTGACCGGCATGAGTTCCAGGGTGTTGATGTTGACGTGTTTTGGCAGGGTCGCGACCCACCAGACCGCTTCGGTCACGTCCTCCGGCGTCAGGGCCTGGGTATTTTCGTAAGCTTTCTCGGCTTTAGCGTCATCGCCTTTAAAGCGCACGTTGGAGAATTCGGTGCCGCCAACCAGGCCGGGTTCAATATCGGTCACGCGAAGGGCGGTGCCGTGAAGGTCGGTACGAAGATTGAGGCTGAACTGGCGCACAAAAGCTTTGGTCGCACCGTAGACGTTACCGCCGGCATAAGGCCAGGCGCCGGCGACCGAACCAATATTGATAATATGGCCGCGGTTACGTTCAACCATCCCCGGCAGGACGGCGCGGGTCATATAAACCAGCCCTTTATTATTGGTATCAATCATGTCTTCCCAGTCTTCAAGGCTGGCTTTATGCGCGGGCTCAAGACCCAGCGCCAGTCCGGCGTTATTGACCAGAATATCAATCGCCTGCCACTCGGCGGGCAGCCCGGCGATCGTCTCTTCAATGGCTGCGCGATTGCGTACGTCCAGTTGGGCGGTATAAAGGTTGTCGCCCAGCTCATCTTTCAACGTTTTCAGGCGCTCTTCGCGGCGCCCGGTGGCAATCACTTTGTGACCGTTAGCGATAAAACGGCGAGTAATACTTTCCCCAAAACCCGCTGTTGCTCCGGTAACCAGAATAATCATCTTACTGTTCCTCAACGCTTTTTGTGTCTTCATACCATAGCACGCGATCCCGGTGGCGGGTAATGGAAATCATCGGGCAAAGGAGGCCGATCGCGGCGGTTAACAGAGTAATCATTGCGGTCAATCAATGAGTTGCCTAATCTTACAGAATAATCGTATTCAGGAGATGAAGATGTCGGAGAACAATCCTTTTTTCAGCGTCAGCCTGCTGCCTTATCAGGCGCCGCGTTTCGATGTGATTGACGTGAGTCATTACCGTCCGGCCTTCGACGAGGGCGTTCGCCGCCAGCGCGCGGAGATTGCCGCCATCGTTAATCACCCCCAGCCGGCTGATTTTGCCAACACGCTGGAGGCCCTGGAGCAGAGCGGCCAGCTGCTGGCGCGGGTGACGAACGTCTTTTTCGCGATGGCGGGAGCGGAGACCAACCCGACCATTCAGGCGCTTGATGAGCAGTTTTCCGCCGAGCTGGCGGAACTGGCGAATGATATCTGGCTTAACGATGCGCTTTTTCAGCGGGTGAAGCGAGTGTGGGAGCAGCGGGATTCGCTCTCTCTGGATAGCGAATCCCGGCGTTTGCTGGAGGTGACCTGGCAACGTTTTACCCTTGCGGGCGCGATGCTTGAGGATGAGCAAAAAGCGGCGCTTCGCGCGCTGAATACCGAAGCGGCAGCGTTGCAAAGCCAGTTTCAGCAGCGCCTGCTGGCGGCGGTAAAATCTGGCGGTCTGGTGGTGGAGAATGTCCATCAGCTCGCGGGACTTAGCGACGAAGAGATAAGCGCAGCGGCAGAGGCCGCGCAGGATAAGGGATTAAGCGGTCGCTGGCTGCTGCCTTTACTCAATACCACCCAGCAGCCCGCGCTGCTCTCGCTGCAGGAGAGGCAGACGCGAGAGAACTTGTTTGCGGCCGGTTGGACGCGCAATCAGAAGGGCGATGCGAATGATACCCGCGAGCTGGTGCTGCGGCTGGCGGAAATTCGCGCGCGTAAAGCGCAGCTGCTGGGCGCGGACGACTTTGCCAGTTGGTCAATGGCCGATCAGATGGCGGGAGCGCCGGGGGAGGCGTTTGCCTTTATGCGACGAATCGCTCCGGCGGCAAGGGCGCGGGCCGAGCAGGAGCTGGCGGATATCCAGCAGGTTATTGATAATGAAGGGGGCGATTTCCGCGCGGCGGCCTGGGACTGGCTCTATTACGCCGAGCAGGTGCGCAGGGCGAAATTTGCCATCGATGAAGCGCAGTTAAAACCCTATTTTGCCCTCGACCGCGTCCTGCGCGATGGCGTGTTCTGGACGGCGACACAGTTGTTCGGTATTCGCTTTATCGAACGATTCGATATTCCGGTTTATCACCCTGACGTACAGGTATGGGAAATTATCGACGCTAACGGCGAGGGGATCGCGCTGTTCTACGGCGACTACTTCTCGCGGGATAGTAAAAGCGGCGGGGCATGGATGGGCGTGTTTGTCGAACAATCGACCCTGCGAGCGCAGCATCCGGTTATCTACAACGTCTGTAACTATCAGAAACCCAAAGCCGGACACAGCGCGCTGCTTTCCTGGGATGAGGTCATCACTTTATTCCACGAATTTGGTCATACCCTGCACGGCCTGTTTGCCAGCCAGAAGTATGCCAGCCTGTCAGGAACCAATACCCCGCGCGATTTTGTGGAGTTTCCTTCGCAAATTTATGAACATTGGGCCAGCGAGCCGCAGGTGTTTGCCCACTATGCGCGGCATCATCAAACCGGGGAAGCTATGCCGGAAGCGCTGCGCGACAGCATGTTCCGCGCGGCGAAGTTTAATAAAGGCTACGATATGAGCGAACTGCTCGCGGCGGCGCTGCTGGATATGCGCTGGCACAGCGTGACGGTGGATAAGCTACCCGAGGACGTGGATGCGTTTGAAGCCGCGGCCCTGCACGCGGAGAGTATGGATCTTGCCGCGGTACCGCCACGCTATCGCAGCAGCTACTTCTCGCATATTTTCGGCGGCGGCTACGCCGCGGGTTATTACGCCTATCTGTGGACGCAGATGCTGGCGGATGACGGCTACCAGTGGTTCGTTGAGCAGGGTGGTTTAACTCGTGAAAACGGCCAGCGCTTCCGCGAAGCGATTTTGTCTCGCGGCAATAGTACTGATTTAGCAGAACTTTATCGCCAGTGGCGCGGACACGATCCGCAGATTGAGCCGATGCTGGAAAACCGCGGGCTGAGTTAGTCGCGCGTTTTAACGAGTAGAAGAAGACCGGGCGCAGCGCCCGGTTTTTTTGTCTTTTTTCCCGAAAAGGAATGCTCAGACTCGTCAGGATTTGCGAGGTTACTCTGCAGCAGTGTCCGGGCATGCCCGGCACGCATTTGCATTTTTCACTGCGGGTGAGGTTGCTCACCTGCGAACCGTATGCAAGAGCTGCAGGTGAGCAATTTGCTATGGAGGCAGTACCATAGCAGCGAAATTTTATCCTCGCGCTGCGGGCAAAACCATTAAACAGTTAAGCGCTGAGAATATTTAGGACTTACCTTACTTATGACATCAAGGCGTTACGCCTGCCATCAAGATTGGCAGAAGGAACCTGGAGTAGGGAAGCGTTCGCCCCCTCAACTCGGCAAAACCTCTGTTTTGCGGGACAGCCGTTAAGAGCGGATGGTTCAATATGATTTCTGCGCTAACGTTTCGCGAAAAGTGCAAAAATAGCCAATCGAGGCGGTGAGACAAAGCATATAACCGAATGATTCGCAGCCTTCCTCTACGACGTTTTTTACCACCCGAACGTAACCGCCATCGAGAATGGCCAGCCATAAGGCTTGCATGCCGAAGAGTCGGGAGAAGACCAGAATAGCCAACAGGCCGCTGATTAATAGGCCGTACCAGGGGGTACGAGTATATTGTGCTAGCTGGTGCAGGGTCTGACGATAATGAATAACTGGATGAATTAAGGCTAAAAGAGCTGCAATCAGCGCAAACCATACCCAGCTACCGTGAGCAATGAGATCAAAAAGGGCGTCCAGTTCGCGAATTAGCATGGCAAGGAAAAAACCGCCAACCAGAATATTACAGTAGCGCATAGCTTTATACCGCCTGGCAAGCAGGAAATGAATAAATACGATGGCTGTTAAAACGGACTCCTGCACAATTTCGGTCAGTGATAGTTCCGAAATATTATAATCCCAAAAGTATATATCGACCCACAGGCTAAGTACCACAAATGCGCTGGCGCAAGCCGCACCAAGAAAGGAGAGTAAGCTTTTAAATATAGTCATCAACATCACCAAATTTGTTTTTGGCTACGAGGATAAATGATGCGAATCTAAATGCTGTTCACTTTGTGCTGTATAATAACCCTGGTTTTAACACATGATGCGAATTAGCTTATTCTGAGGAATTTAATTTACGGAGATAGAGCGATCGCGCGCAGGAGCGTATATAAATATTGCGTTTAGCTCAGCGCTGCAATTAATTTCGCCTCCTGGGTTTTGGCGCTACCGGTTAGCCACCGCCCGGCGGAGATATGGGGCAGATGTTGAAAACGGGTGGGTCATAAGTCTCAAACCGGGCGCGGAGCCCGGTTTGGTTCACTGTATGTTGTTACACTTTAAGCAGTTTTACCGTGGCCTCAATATCAATCTCATCTTCCGAGAAAATGAGGGTGCTCCCCTGGAAGGTGGTGATAGCCAGCTTTTTCACCGAGCGCATTTCGCCGGGCTTCGCGGCGGATTTTGGCCTGATATTTCCCATCAACAGGCCCACGGAGAGTACCGCATTCTCTTTATCAATGCGGGCATCGGCGGGCTCTTCCTCGCTGTATACCAGGAAAGATTTGATCGACGTAAGCTTAATCCGCTCGCCTGCAATATAGATATATTTGCTTTCCGGCAGGACTTTCACCGCGTAAGCTGACAAACCCTTGTTATTCGTGGTGGGTTCGAACGTAACAGCCGCATCTTTTTTAATCAGTTCAGGGTTGGCAACTTTAATCACATGAAAATAGCGATTATCGCCGTTTTCATCTTTGATAAATCCAAAACCTTTATCTTTAAACCATGTTGTGATCGTTCCGTTCATCGCCGTTACCGCCTGGTTAATCGTTTATCTACTCAATTTTTGCCGCGGGCAGCGTAAAGCACAATGCCCGCATAGACTACGCCTGAATCTCCGGTCTGCGGAGGCCCGCGTTGCTTACCACATCAAATCATCGGGAACTTTAAAATCAGCATACGGATCGTCTTCGTCCTGCTCTTCCGCACTCAGCGCGCTGTTTAAAACAATGCTGCTGGCGTCGCGCTGGGCGATTTTATCCGCTACGCTCGCCGGGATAATCGCGTATTGGCTCTCACCGTCATTATCACCAGCCAGACGGGCAATGGCGAGACGACCGCTAATCAGCTGCGCCTGGGTCAGTTTATCCACGGCGATTTTTTTAATAAAGTTGTTATCCGTGAAGTTAAAATCAATATTGCCTTTGGATATATCGATTTTATTCATTTCAATAAGCTGCTTAACCTGCGCTTTATACTCTTTCGATAGCGCGGCCTGCTTTTGTTGCTCGCTAAGCTGCTTATCTCGCTCAAGCTGCGCTTTTTTATTCTCTTCCACCGCCTCTCTGGCTTCACGGGCCTGAACGCGGGATTTTTTCGCCGTCCTCTGAACTTTGGCCATTTTTTTGCTGGTCACGAGTCCGGCTTTTAGCATCTGCTCTTGTAAGGTGAGTTTTGTCATCTTGGTATCTGAATCCGCTGAATAATGAGTGAGATTATACCTGCAAATGTCGGGTATGTACCATGCGGTATGGTTTGCTTGTTATGAAGTGCATAAAAATTCTCTTTTTTTGCTATTTATTTGCTATAAATGCACTTTGCGTAATTGATTATGGAGATTGGTGATGATTGTCAGAACCTGGCACGGCTGTGTTCCCGTGGCGTTTGGCGATGCGTTTGCGCTTCATCTGCAGGCGACAGGCGTGCAACATTCTCGGGGCATCACCGGCAACGCGGGGGCGTTTGTCAGGCGGGAAACGCAGGGGGAGTGGGAACATTTTTTTCTGGCCACGTACTGGAATAATCTGGATGCCGTCATCGCCTTTGCCGGTGAAGACTATCACGTGGCGGTAACCTATGCGGATGATGAGCGGTATCAGCTGCTCTCCGACCCGTACGTTTTTCAGTTTGAGGTTGCTGACGTTGTGGCGATCTGAGTTGGCTTATGCATAAGGGTGTGCTTGAGGTTCAAAAATTAAGGCCCAAAGGGCCTTATAGGTTATTTCCTTCCCGCCAGCAAGCCAATCACCAGCCCGATGGCGCCGGCCGCCAGCAGCCCGGTTAGGGGATTTTCCCTGACGCGCTCAGAGACCTCTGAAACGGCATCCGAAGCCTGAGCGGCGTATTTCCGGGCCGCGCCTTTTAGCTGATGTTTCGGCGAATCAACCGCATCACCAAATTGCTGCTGGGCTTCCCCGGCAAATTCATTCACTTTATTACCGACTTTGTCGGCCAGATTCTGCGCGTCGTTTTCATAATCTTGTGATGACATGGGAGTCTCCTTTCGTTTGACTTATTTAAGTCTAGTGGCTGACAGGCGAAGTACCAATGCTCAGCCTGCGGTATAGCCCACTCCAGGAATTTTCTACAACGTTTGGGATATAAACCAGGCTGCTGTTTCGACCTCAGAAGCGCTAAGTTGATTGCGCAAAAACCTGGCCAGAATGAGTAGCAGCCCCATTATTTCAATTGATTAAGTTAATTCCTGGCGATAAGATCCGCAAACGCCGTTGCGGGAAAGGTGGCTATTCATAAATAAGAACTATTGATATTCACAATTCCTCTTTTTTCCTTCATCATTTGTCAGCTTTTGCTACTAATAATCAGCGCTTAGCGCAGCATAAGAAAGAAATTTTTTAACTCAAGGCCGGTATGAACTATAAGAATGTACTGAAGAACGCGATATGGCTTGCTCCCCTGGCGATCCTGAGTCTGCAAACGCCTGCGTGGGCCGCAGATGCCAGCAAAACGGCGACCTGCCGGACGGCGCCGCCTGCGGTGGACAAAGACGGTGTGCCGTTACCGCCCGTTGTGGGCAAAGAGGGCGCTCAGCCGGTCTCTGCTAAAGACAAGTCCGGCCACAGCGGCTCAACGGCCAACTGCCAGCCCAAGGCCATCGACAATTAATCATTGACCTCAACCCGGGAGGGACATGGTGCACCCGTTAATTAAGGTGATGCTGGTTGGAGGGAAGGGCGACGGCCTGATGGTTAGCGTTGCCGATAACGCGACGGAGGTTTCCGTGACCCCTGCGCAGTACGGTGCGAAATCCGGCCAGCCGCTGAGCTACAGGATCGTGTCGCAAACCATTGATGATGAATGCTATTTTTTTGGCGTTTTCAACGAGAGCCATGAGGATACGGACAAACTCAAACGCGTGGCGCTAACCCGCGGTATGAAAAAATTCTTCAGTTGAGCCGGTGCCGGGCGGCGATCTGTCGTCCGGTCGGATCATATTTCGTTTTTCTTGTGCCTCCGACACCGTAGCGCAAAACGCTTTTCTCAGTTTCGGGAATCTATGATTAACCATATCCGGATAAAAAATTTCAGATCGGTCAGGGATATTGAGCTGGAACTCGGGGCGCTGAATATCGTCTTTGGCCCCAACGGCTGCGGTAAATCCAATATCTACAAAGCCATCCACCTGTTAACCGCCTGCGCCGACGGGAAGTTCTCCGGCTATATCAGCGATGAGGGCGGTCTGGAAAATATCATGTGGTCCGGGCCGAGCGCGCCGACCGACCGCTTTCCGCGACGGTTGCAGATTGGCTGTCTGACCGATGAGTTTGACTACCAGCTGCAGGTGGGTTTTCCGGAAAAACTGCCTTATCCCACCCAGTTTCAGCTGGATCCGATCGTTAAAGAGGAGTCGATCTGGCTGGCGGGATTTTCCCGACGCCCGTCATCGCGCGTGCTGGAGCGTAAAAATCAGGCCGCGTTCCTGGTCGACGTCAACGGGGAGCGCAGCACCTTTACCGACGCGATTTACGAGAACGAATCGATTTTTGGCCAGTTGGGCGAGCCGCATCGCTTTCCGGAAGTCTCGCGGGTCAGGGAAACCATGCGCCGCTGGCGCTTTTATCACGAATTCAATATCGGCAGGCTCTCGCCGCTGCGCCATCCGACGGTCGGCTATCGCTCGCCGGTGCTCGACAGCGATGGACACAACCTCGCCGCCGCCTTTCAGACCATCGTGGAAATCGGCGCCGAAGAGCTGCTGCATGAGATCCTCGGCGAAGCCTTTCCGGAGTGCACCTTCTACTGTGAAAACGAAAACTCGCGTTTCTCGGTAAAGATGCGCCGCAACGGCGTCTGGCGGCCTTTACTGGCGGCGGAGATGTCCGACGGCACCCTGCGCTTCCTGTGCCTGGCGGTGGCGTTGTTGAGCCCGCGTCCTCCGGCATTTCTGGCCATTAACGAGCCGGAAAACAGCCTGCATCGCCAGATGTTTCCCGCGCTGGCCCGGCTCATTGTCGAAGCTTCGCGCTATAGCCAAATCTGGTTGACCAGCCACTCCGCCGAGCTGGCGGAGCTAATTTCGTCCATGGCGCAAGCACGACTTTACGGGCTGGAAAATCGCGACGGGGAAACGCGGATCGCCGACTAGCGGCACGGGCCTAATCCGGCCCGGAAACGAATCGCCGCCGGAGGCTTTCCGGCGGCCTGGTGTTATGCCGTGGCCGGCAGCAGCGTTTTGCTGCCTTTCAGGGTAAACAGCGAAATAACGGTAAAGCTCAGGGTGATACAGCCCAGGATCAGATAAGCCTGATGGAAGCCGACGGTGTCATACATCCGTCCTACCCACGCCGAGAGCACCACGCCTGAAAGCTGCTTCGATAAATTAAAGCCGATCAGGAACAGCGTCGCCGAGAGTTTTGGGTTAAATGCCGAGGAGATATATTTAAAGGTGCCGACCAGCAGGAACGGGATCTCAAACATATGCAGCATTTTTAATATAATGACTTCCACCGCCGAGGTGGCGAAAGACGAGCCTAAAATTCGCACTGACATAATCAACCCGGCAATTAACAGGGCATTCTTGGCGCCAATTCGGTTAATAATCGCCGGCGCGCAGAACATGATCAGCGCATTGAGTAATTCCCCACCGGTGGTCACGAAGCCAAAGACTTCGGTGCCGCGCTGTGGGCTGGAGAAGAAGCCTTTAAAAAAGTTGGCGAACTGCTGGTCGAAAACGTCATAGACGCTGGCGACGCCAACCACGTATATAATAAAGCCCCAGAAGCGCGGCATCCGCAAAAGCTCGGCGGCGGTACGCATTGAGAAGGCCTGACGGTTGGCGCCCAGGGCGTCAATAACCTCAGCGCTATTGCTGCTCTCCGGTTTTGAGACCCACAGCAGCACGCCGAGGATCAGCGCGAAACCGGAGGCGATCCAGAAGGTAATATTGGGGTCGATACTAAACAAAATACCGGTGATGGAGGCGCACAGCGCCCAGCCGACGCAGCCTGAGACGCGCACTTTACCGTATTCAAAACGGTTGGCGCGGCTGACGCGTTCAATATAGGCTTCTACCGCCCCGGAGCCGCTGGAGAAAACGATCCCCAGATATACACCGCCCACCAGCGCGCCCGCGATGATATTCATCTGCAGCAATGGCGAGAAAACAAAAATAAAGAAGGGGGCAAACAGGATTAATAAAATCGTAATCGTCCACAGCAGATGCTTGCGCAGGCCGAGCTTATCGGAAATCAGGCCAAATACCGGCTGGAAAATGATGGCGAATAGCGAAATGCAGGAGAATACGATCCCTGTCTCGGTTTTGGTTAAATGGTTAACTTCCGCCAGCCACACCGGAAAAAAAGGAAAGTAGGCTGACATAATGAAATAGTAAAAGAAAAAGAACAGCATGAAATAAATAAAGTTATGCCGTTCTCGTGGCGCGAGTTCAGAGAGTTTCATTGTGAATATTCCATATTATTATGCCTGTCAGGTTGGGGGCTTTCGCCCCCGATTATTATTGGAAGTGAATCGTTAACTGATACTGCCATTGTCTTTCAAGCAGCAGCCACTGTTGCAGCACGCTGGGTGTCCAGGAGTCGTCGCCGCCGATGCCCATGTGTTGAGCATCGAGCGCAATCCAGACGCCTTTTTCTGGCTTCATCCGGTGCCAGTGGTCGGTCTCCATTAACTGCGCGGTGCTATAGGGCTGGACGGAGAAGTGGAAATCGCCCCCTACGTGCCAGCGCCCCCAGTCCAGCGCCTTGCTATCGCAGCGCAGGCCGTTTTCCGTCGGGAAAATGTAAGGGGTGGTCATCTCTTCCAGCGGCAGCTGCCAGCGGGAGAAACAGGCGCTGGTGCGGCGGTCCGGATAGTTCTCGTGCGGGCCGTAGCCCAGCCAGCTGACCGGCTGCTGCTGGTCGGGAACCTGGAACGTCAGCCCGATGCGCGGCAGCGGCGGCAGGGTGCCGGCGCGTTCGCCATCGACCGCCAGATGCAGCTTGCCTTCGCTATCAAACGTCATCCGCCAGTGGCTGACAATCACCACTTCGTCGCCGCGCAGATAGTGCCAGCGGCTATCGATAACCACTTCATGGGCCAGACGCTGCGCGTCGCACGCTACGCAGCGGGCGCTGAGGCCGTACAGCCCGGCGCTTTTCCAGCGTTCGACCCAGGCGTTGGGGTCGATACGCTCCACTTCACTGACGCCAATATCGTTATCCAGCGGCGCGCGCACAAACTGATCGCGCAGCGGCGTCAGCAGCTGTTCCACGCCGTCCACCTGCCAGCGGGTTAACAGGCCGCTTTCCCGGTCGACCGTCCACTGCTGCGCGCCGCTGCGCACCGTCCAGGCGGCGTCGCTGCCGTCCAGCGCTGGCGCCGTGCCGGTAGGGGCAGGGCGACGCAGCGCCAGCGGGGCGGCGATCGGGAACTGCTGCCAGGCGACGCGATGCCCGGCGTCGGACCAGGCGGTGGCCTGCGGCTGGACGACCTCCAGCGTTAGCCATATCTCTTCGGCGCCGGCGGGCAGCGCCAGCGCCTCGCACAGCGTCAGCTCGCTCTGGCCTTCAGGGCTAAGCTCAAGCTTCACTTGCCCCTCGGCAAAGGTTTCTCCGGCGGCCTGAACCTGCCAGCGCAGCTCTTCGTTATCGGTGGCGCGGAACAGATATTCGCTGCTGACGCCGATCCGCAGCGGGGATTGCGCGAGCAGGGCAAACTGGAAGTACTGCTGCGCGTGTTTGGCCTCAATTAATGAAGGGTGCGGGCGACGGTCGGGGAAAACCAGTCCGTTCATACAGAACTGGCGATCGTTCGGTTTATCGCCAAAATCACCGCCGTAGGCATAGCCAACGCTGCCGTCGTCGAAGGTTTTGCTGATGGCCTGATCCGCCCAGTCCCAGATAAACCCGCCCTGCAGGCGCGGATAGTCGCGAAAGGCCTGCCAGTAATCGGCAAAGTTGCCGAGGCTGTTGCCCATCGCGTGGGCGTATTCGCAGAGGATCAGCGGTCGCTGCTCGCCCGGCAGACTGATCCACTTTTTGATCCCCCATTTTGGCACCGTCGGAATCAGCTGGTCGCGTTCAACGCGGGCGTACATCGGGCAGATAATATCGGTGGTGGTGCTGTCGGCGCCGCCGCCTTCGTACTGCACCGGGCGGGAGGGGTCGTTGCGCTTCAGCCAGTGATACATCGCTTCATGGTTGCCGCCGCCGCCGGATTCATTTCCCAGCGACCAGATAATAATCGACGGGTGGTTGCGGTTGCTTTGCAGCATGCGGCTGACGCGGGCGCTGAAGGCCGGGAGCCAGGCCGGATCGTCGGAAAGACGATTCATCGGCACCATGCCGTGGGTTTCAATATTGGCTTCGTCAACGACGTACAGGCCATAGCGGTTGCACAGCTCATACCAGCGCGGAGCGTTTGGATAGTGCGAGCAGCGCACGGCGTTGAAGTTGTTCTGCTTCATCAGCAGAATATCCTGCACCATGTCCTCTTCGGTCACCACCTGGCCGCGCTGGTGGTGATGCTCGTGGCGGTTGACGCCGCGGATCAGCAGCGGTTTGCCGTTCAGCAGCAGCAGGCCGTTTTTGATTTCAACGCGGCGAAAGCCGATATCCCAGGCTTCCGCCTCGATCGTTTCATCGCCGCGCCACAGGGAGACGACTGCCCGATAGCAGTTTGGCGTTTCCGCGCTCCACAGCGCCGGTTTTTCTACCGGCAGACGAATCGCCGCGCGTTCGGCATAGTTGCCGCGCTCATCGATAATCGGCGAACCCGGCGGCTGGCGGTGGCTGGCGACCAGACGATCCTCATCCCACAGCTCAACCTTCACCGTCAGCTCTTCCAACTGCGCGACCGGCGCGGCAACGCTTACGTTCACCAGCAGTTCGGCATCGCGGTAAAGCGCATCGAGCTGCGGCGTGAGCTGAACGTCGCTGAGGTGCAGGGTCGGTTTGTTCAGCAGCCAGACCGAGCGAAAGATCCCGCTCATGCGCCACATGTCCTGATCTTCAAGCCAGGTTCCCGCGCTCCAGCGCATCACCATGACGCAGATGCGGTTATCGCCGGGCTGAAGGAATGGCGAGAGATCGAAGGCCGCGGGCAGGCGACTGTCCTGCGAGTAGCCGACCCATTCACCGTTGCACCACAGATGAAAAGCTGAATTAACGCCGTCGAAGATTATCTGCGTCTGGCCGTTGGCCTGCCAGTCCTCATCAACGCTGAACGTCAGCGAGTAGCAGCCGGTCGGGTTCTCCTCAGGCACGCGCGGCGGCGTAGTATCGATTGGATAGCGAACGTTGGTGTAGATTGGGGCGTCGTAGCCTTCCATCTGCCAGTTTGATGGCACCGGCGTACTGCGGCTGTCCGGCAGATCGTCTTCCAGCCAGCGGGCATCCACCGCAAACGGGCTGCGGGCCAGGGAAAACTGCCACTGGCCGTCAAGCCGGCGACGAGACGCCGAAGGCCGGTTTTCCCGCGCCGCGTCGGGATCGCGCCAGCTGGCGAACGTCGGGTGGGCCGGTAAACGGTTGAGATGGGTAATGGTCTGGTTTTGCCAGTCTTCGCGGACGAGAACCTGATGAAATGTCGCTCCTGCGGCGGAGATTGAGTCGTGTTGTTGCATACGCATACCTGACGGATAAGTGAGAAAAATGTCATTCGCTAGACAATGTAAATTTGTTATCAGTTATTTTCGTCAGAGCCGCAATAATGGCGAAAATGAAACCCACCGGCGATCACGAAAAGCTGGGAAAAGGGCTGATTTTTGTCGTCCTTTAAACATAAAATGTTAGCGGGCGACATTGAGGGTTCAAAATAGGGAAGGAGCGCGCTATGCAGCGTCGATCGGCAACGCTAGAAGATGTGGCCCGCGAGGCCGGGGTATCCCAGCAGACGGTCTCCCGGGTGCTGAATAATCCGGACGTGGTGTCTGAAAAAACCCGCGATAAAGTGATCCGCGCGATGCAGGCGCTGCGCTATGTGCCGAACCGTTCTGCGCAGCTGCTGGCGGGTAAATCCGCGCCGTCGATTGGGCTGATTACCGCCTCGCTAACGCTGCACGCGCCTTCGCAAATCGCCGCGGCGGTGAAAAGCTATGCGGGTTTGCATCAGCTTGAAGTTTCCATTGCGATGCCGGTGCAGATCGATTATCCGTCGCTGCAGGCCAGGCTCAATGAGTTTCGCGCCCAGCATATTCGCGGCGCGATTATCAGCCTGCCGCTGGAAAGCAGTCTCGCGGAGCGGCTGGTGGCGGAGAATCCCGATATTGCCTGTCTGTTTCTTGACGTCTCGCCGGAGGCCGACGTTTGCAGCGTGCGTTTCGATCACCGCGACGGCTGCGGCGCCTGCGTGCGTCATCTCTGGGACGCCGGGCACCGCGAGTTCGGCCTGCTCGCCGGGCCGGAAAGCTCGATCTCCGCGCGCATGCGCCTGAGCAGCTGGCGCGAGGCGCTGCACCGGCTGGGGGTCAGTAATGCGGTGACGGTATTTGGCGACTGGAGTGCCGCCAGTGGCTGGCACAAAACTTTTGAGCTGCTGCATCACCATCCGCGCATCAGCGCCATCGTGGTGGCTAACGATCAGATGGCGCTTGGTGTACTGAGCGCGCTGGCGCAGCTTAACCGCACCGGCAGCCAGGCTATCTCGGTCACCGGCTATGACGACACGGCGGATAGCCTCTATTTCCAGCCGCCGCTGACCACCGTCGCCCAGGATTTTAATGTTCTCGGGAAGCGGGCGGTAGAGCTGCTCATCCAGCTCATGGCCGCTCCGCAGATAAAAATTCGCGAGCTGCTGCCGACGCGCCTGATTATCCGTCATTCCACCTGGCCCTATGCGGGAGATGAGGAGAGGGAGAAAGGCGAGCTCATTGCGCAGCTCAAAGCGCTGGTGGAAAAGCTGTAAGCAACGGGCCGTTTAGCTTTCATTGATGTTGCGTGTGATAGCTTATTCAACAAACGTACTCAGGAGATTTATCCCCTGAACGTAAAAATGCAAAACACAATCTATCCATGCAAGCATTTATTCACCGCCAGTCACATGGCGGTTTTTTTTGGCCTTTTTTTGCCAACGGGAAATGACGTTATTTTATTTAATTCTGCTGGTTGCGCGTTAAATCGGCTGGGTAAAGCATAAATACGCTGTTTTGTCGCCCGCGTGTCAAAAAGTTTCCCGGGGCTATAGTTTCTGCCCCAGCATAAAATGCTGTAGCGCATGAAGCGACAGAATGCTCTTCTTTTAGCACCATTCGGCTATGCTGAAAGCCAATAGCGGCGAGTAAAGGCAAGGTCATGATGATATTAAAAGGAAAAGAGCACGTTGACTCGGTTGACTGGCTGACGGTGGCGGAGACCATCGCCGCCGCAGGGCTTAATCAGCGGGACGTTGCGCTGGTTGAACGCGCGTTTCGCCATAGTACCTTTTGCTGGTTCGGCTATGAAAACGGTCAGCTCATTGCCGTTGCCCGGGCAATTAGCGACCTGACCTGGTGCAGCTATCTGGCGGATGTCGCGGTGCACCCGCGCTGCCAGGGTAAGGGATACGGCCAGCAACTGATGCGGGCGGTCAGCGATGAGCTGCGGCCGTACGGCAAAACCTTTATCTACTCGGTGGTGGATAAAATAGATTTCTATCGCCGTTTCGGTTTTGAAATGCTGGCGACGGGCATGGTTTGCGCCAGCGAAGAGACGATAGCGCGTATGCGGGAACAGGGATTTGTTGGCTAGCAAATACCGCTTAAAAAAATGCATATACCAAACCTGAGTCGGCTATAGCCGGCCCAGTTAATGATGACAGATAGCCTGGGTTAAAAGGGTAAACTGTGTTACACAGTCTCATTCTCCTGGCAAACATCTGGATGGGATTATGCTGACCACTCTGATTTACAGAAGTCAGATGCATTTAACACAAGAAACCGATCTCATACTGCTGGTTGAAAAAGCGAATGCTGAGAACGCAGCACGCGGGATTACGGGCATACTTCTTTTAAAAGATAATGTTTACCTTCAGATACTTGAGGGCGATGAGTGCGTGCTTGAGCAGCTATTCAGCAAGATCAAGCAAGACGAACGCCACTCTCAGGTTGTTGAGCTGATGCGTGATTACGCGCCGCGCCGGCGCTTTGAAAACGTAGGGATGATGTTTTTTGACCTGAATAAACTGCAAACCGCTGACGTCCTGAGAAAGGTGCGTCAGCTTAGCCAGCTGAAAGGTTATCTTTCCACCGAAGAGCGCGTTTATAAATTTATCCATACTTTTATCAGTCAAAAAAGCGTTGCCGCGCCGTCACCCTTTTTACGGCCTGACAAATGGTCGCTTCATTCGCGTAAACATACATTTCATGTGCCGCAAGAATCGTTTTTTGCCGGTCAATGCTGTCAGTTTGCTTTCCAGCCCATTATCGAGCCGTTGGCCGGGAATATCACTTCGCTTGAAGCGCTTATTCGTGATAAAGAGGGCGGCAGTCCTGCTAATTTCTTTGCCTCGATTCCGCAAGAGCAACGTTATGAAGTTGATCTCAAAGCGAAATCAGTTGCCTTTGCCCTGGCGAAAGAAATCAATATTGGCGACCATAAAATATCCATTAATATCCTTCCGATGTCGCTGGTTGTTATTCCTGACGCCATTGAATACCTGTTGCAGGAAATAAAAAAACAGGGGCTGGTACCCGAACAGGTGATCGTGGAGGTGACGGAAGATGAAATGATCTCCGGTTTTAGCCAGTTCAGCAGCGCGATAAAAAAACTGCGCGTCTCTGGTATGGGGCTGGCAATTGATGATTTTGGCGCCGGTTATGCTGGACTCTCGTTGTTGACAAAAATTCAGCCTGATAAAGTTAAAATCGATCGCGAGATTATTACCGACATCCATCAGAGCGGCCCTAAACAGGCGGTGGTAAGATCGATCATCAACTGCTGCCGTGAACTTGAGATTGCCGTGGTTGCTGAAGGCATAGAGCGGATAGAGGAGTGGTGCTGGCTCGAATCTGCGGGTATCAAACGTTTCCAGGGCTTTTTATTTGCCATGCCGAAAGTCAACGGCGTCGGTGACATACGCTGGCCTGTGAAAAAAAGTGAAGTCTGATATGCCTTAATATACTGAGCGGTTTGCCTCCAGCAGCAGCGCAGGCGAGTAGAAATGGAGTATTCAACCTGGATCATCCCTGTTTTCTGAAGCTGAACGGTATTTGCTGAACCGGCCAAGCGTTGATGATGGCCGGTAAGCTCATGCCTAACTGCAAGCTATGCCTATTCTCAATCTATAACAAACTGACCTTTGTTAATCATCGAGCCCGTCATGACTGATTTCATCTTCGTGGGTGTTTATCAACTGCGTGAGCGCTATTTGTTCCTGAAACTTGGTCAGAAGCAGTTCTGCGTCCGTCTTCAGAACGTCTTCAGATGATTCCAGTACTGAATTTATCGCTTTCGTTACGCTGCTAACTAATTCCGCGACGCCGCCTTCCTTGCCAATAGCAAGCATCAGAGCGCTAATGAGCAAAGACTGCGCCTCGACCTGGGCAGCAAGCTGCTTACTTTCGGCATCCATGGCAGAAATTTTAGCAATTATGCTGAGAATGACATTATTCATTGTATCCCTCAAATCAATCAATTAGAGCGGGTTGTTGATGGCTATATTCGACGTTGACAGTCCGAAATAACCATAGAACATAAATATGCCAGAAAAAATATCAGTAGCGATAGTCAGGTTTTAGACATCACCAAAATAAAGCATGAAAACGCGCCGCTCCCTCTTCCATTTTTCCTCCAACGATCGCGCCCGACAGCGCGCAAGAGAGCATGAAGAGAGCGGTTGTTGACAAGAAAGACGGCAGACTTGAAGTTGTGTTAAGCCCGGCCGACCTCTGATGTTTCTTGCTTCAGCATCAACGCGTAGCGGGCGAAGCGGAAAATTTTAGGATGGTTGGCCGGGAGGATAAACGCGTTTGCAAGAGCGGCTATCTCTGTCCATCAAGCTGCGGCATGGTCTGACGCCCGACCATGAATATGGCTCATGTTGTAATGAAATTAACTCGCTTTTACTCATCTAATGACTCTGGCATAACATGCTGTATTCGATATAGATAATATGAAGATGAAGACCGCTTATGGAAGCGTGCGCCAGCCTGCAACCATCAGAAAGGACTGCGGTTTTTCTCTCAGAACTTAGGATGCACATCTGCGATGAATCAACAATTTACCTATACTATTAAACGCACTTTGTTTGATGAAAACTATAACCCCTCTGAAAATACGCGTATTACAACCAACTTTGCTAATTTAGCCAGAGGGGAAAATCGCCGGGAGAATCTGCGCAACACGTTAGCCATGATAAACAACCGTTTCAACAACCTGGCGCATTGGGATAATCCCAAAGGCGATCGCTACGCGGTTGAGCTGGAAATTATTTCAGCCGAAATGAAGATCAACGCCACCGGCGATACTTTTCCGGTGATTGAAATATTGCAAACCGGCATTATTGACAAAAATACGGATAAACGCATTGACGGTATTGTCGGCAATAATTTCTCCTCGTACGTTCGCGATTACGACTTTAGCGTAGTGTTGTTAGAACATAATAAAGGGCGAGCAGGTTTTAGCATTCCCGAGGGGTTTGGCGATTTACACGGCAATATATTTAAAGATTTCGTCAATTCAGCGCAGTACAAGGCCAATTTCAAAAAAACACCGGTCATCTGCCTTAGCGTCTCCAGCAAAGACACCTATCACCAGACCGGAAATCAACACCCGGTGTTGGGCCTCGAATACCGGCCTACCGCCTCATCGTTGACTGAGCAATATTTTGGCAAAATGGGCCTGCAGGTTCGTTATTTTATGCCGAAAAACAGCGTCGCGCCTCTGGCATTTTATTTTTCGGGGGATTTGCTGAGCGATTATACGAGTCTTGAGCTGATTAGCACCATCAGCACGATGGAGACTTTCCAGAAGATATACCGCCCGGAGATTTACAATGCGAACTCTGCTGCAGGACTCTGCTACCAGCCCGATCTGCATCATCAGGACCATTCGTTAACAAAAATTGTTTACGACCGTGAAGAGCGCAGCCAGCTGGCGGTAGAGCAGGGGAAGTATACCGAAGAGCATTTTATTAAACCGTATAAAAATATTCTGCAGCAATGGTCTGCTCATTACGCTCTTTAAGACATCGCATAGATAAGGTTATCGATAATGAAAAAATTATTACCAACTTCAACGGCTGGCAGCTTACCGAAACCCTCCTGGCTTGCTGAGCCGGAGAAACTGTGGTCTGCCTGGAAATTACACGATCAGGAATTAATCGACGGCAAAAAAGATGCGCTGAGTTTGTCCTTATTCGACCAACTGCGCGCCGGTATCGATATTGTCAGCGATGGCGAGCAAACGCGTCAGCATTTTGTCACCACGTTTATCGAGCATCTCAGCGGCGTTGATTTTGAAAAACGCGAAGTCGTTAAAATCCGCAATCGCTACGACGCGAGCGTACCAACCGTGGTAGGGGCCGTTGAGCGACAAAAACCGGTATTCGTTGAAGATGCGCGTTTTTTGCGTCAGCTGACCAAACAACCGATTAAATGGGCGCTGCCGGGTCCCATGACCATGATTGATACGCTTTATGACGCTCATTATAAAAGCCGCGAAAAACTGGCCTGGGAATTTGCGAAGATACTTAACCAGGAAGCCAAAGAGCTGGAGGCCGCCGGCGTCGACATTATTCAGTTTGATGAGCCAGCCTTTAATGTGTTTTTTGATGAGGTCAATGATTGGGGCATCGCGGCGTTAGAAAGAGCGATCGAAGGGCTTAAATGCGAAACCGCGGTCCATATCTGCTATGGATACGGCATCAAGGCCAATACCGACTGGAAAAAAACGTTGGGAACCGAGTGGCGCCAATATGAAGAAGCGTTCCCTAAGCTGCAAACATCCAACATCGATATTATCTCACTGGAGTGCCATAACTCGCGGGTGCCTATGGATCTGCTCGAGCTGATTCGCGGTAAAAAAGTCATGGTTGGAGCCATAGATGTGGCAACCAATACCATTGAAACGCCGGAAGAGGTGGCCGCGACTTTACGCAAAGCGCTCCAGTTTGTGGAAGCTGATAAACTCTATCCGTCAACCAACTGCGGCATGGCGCCGTTATCTCGCCGGGTTGCTGCAGGTAAACTGCAGGCGTTAAGCGCCGGGGCGGAGATTATCCGCAGGGAGCTCCAGGGAAAATAGCCCGCTGGCAAAGGGCAGGAAAGCATCGCCGTTGCTGGCAGATGTCTAGCGAATGCAACAGCGGCAGCGGCGCTGCTGCTGGCTCTGCTTTAATATCTCACGGAGCGGTTATCGGCAGGGAAATACTCATACGCAGCGTCGCTAGTTACTTAAAATATTTATCCAGTGGATCGTAATGGCGGTATTTTCTAAAGAAAAAAAGCCAGTAGATAAAGCCCAGAATAGCGCCCAGCCCGGCAAACTGCAGATAAAGCGTTTTACGCCGGACAAGCAGGTCGACAAATGAATACGCGCTTTTCCACATATCAATAATGCCACCGTTTATCACCAGATCTGTAAACAGCGCAAGCGCCGGCAGGGCAACGGCGTACGCGGCCATAAGGTATAAAAGGGCCGCAATCCTCATTTTGGTATTGATGTGCATGTGCCGTTCCTTGTCCGAGTTTTTAAAGCATAACATAGCTCATCAAGAACCAGCCTGCGATCGGCATTAGCCGATGCGGACACGATCGTTGGCTCCGAAAGGACCATTTGGATATGAAATCCAGATGGTCCTTACTGCCTGCTGCTAGTGATTATGATCTCTGAGAAACACGGTTAATACATCCTTAGGCGGGGTCACGCCACATTCAGAAAGCAACCAACCGACAGCGCCGCGATGATACGTACCATGAAAAAGTACATGATTGAGCATATCCAGTGCTTTCATTTCACCCTTCCCGCCATCGACAAAGCGGAATTCTATACTATGCGAAAAATCAACGGCGCTCATGGTGCTCACATATTGAATATTCCAGTCTGTACATTCGGTCATCTTTGACAAAAGTTCATCAGCAGACGGTGTCTCTGGCGTATTAAGCGCTGTGTAACCGTGTTTTTGCCCGCTAATGTTAGCCCTGAAAATCATATCCACCACATAAATATGATTCATGAGCCTGAGCATAAGATGGTGTTTATGGGCATAAACCGAGGTATCAACACGTTTTATTGCTTGTAACGTTTCTGCGTCTATCCATTGCTTATACTTAAATAACGTAACTACCTGATCCGCACCCATATATCGCCTCCGTTTTACATTAAACCATCATATCAGCAACATATGCAGAGGGAAATCTTCTCATCCTGACAGGCAGCGCCCTGCAGTAGAAATTATGTCATTCCTTTGAATCAGCCTGTCGTTTTTCCTGCGAATGCAATACGGCTGCTTTTTGTCACCTCGTTTTTTCATTCAAACTCGCTATCAACAAATAAAGATAACCCAACCATGTGCCCTGGCGGCGTGAAAAATCCGCTGCTTGTCGCATGCATAAGATCTATCGAGCAATACTTTGTATTTAAGGTGAAGGTTAATTTCACATCATGGAGGCTGAATTTTCGGCGCAAATATCGAATAAATGTGAAAATCAAATGGACATCAGATTACAAATCATTACATTTGATTTCACAACATTTCAGAAAACGGAGTTTTTGATGTCGTGTGTGTCATTTCCCAGGTATGGGATTCTGCTGGGCAGCCTCACTGCAACAGCCCTCCCGGCAGCGCCCCTGAGTCCTGCGGACCAGAATGCCATTGAGCAACAACAAAAGGCATTGCTGGAACAGACGCAACAGCAGCGCGATATGCTCCGCCATTCCACATCCGCGCCCTCTCTCCCGGAAGCACCCCCTTCAGAACCAGACGGTCAGTGTTTTCAGCTCCGGTATATCCGGCTGGAGAACGTCACAGTGCTCCCGCGCTCTGCCGTGCGAAAACTGACGACCATCCCGGAACAGGGCTGTATGACGCTCCCGGATATCCGGGAGCGGGTGCGGGATGTCACCCAGGACTACCTTTCCCGGGGATTCATCACTTCACGCGCCTGGCTACCGGAACAGGATATTTCCGGAGGAACGCTGGTCATTGCCGTCACAGAAGGGAAGGTGGAAGCCGTCACGCTGGAGGGGCATGAGGAAAATGCCATCAGGATGGCTTTTCCCCGGGCGGAGGGCCGGGTACTCAATCTCCGTGACGCTGAACAGGGTCTGGAGCAGCTTAACCGCCTGAACTCACGTCCACTGACCGTAGATATTCTGCCGGGGATGCGACATTAGGCGGCAAATGGTTTGGTACTGCTAATCTTAACCAGTCGGACCTGGTCAATACCGCCAGAAAAGAATATCGGCGAACCGCTACATCGTCCGCAGCCTCCATTCAGGCTGGCAGAAATGCTTATCTCAATACCACTCATCTGACTAATAACGAAAGTCTTATAAAAGCAAATCAAGATCTGATTCTCACTGGAAAAACGTTTAATCATATCAGTGGAATCACCGGTACCAGGGATACCTGGTCCTCCTATAATACGGCGTATCGTCCATCTAATACTGCGTCACCTGCGGTTCCTGAAAGTCAGTTAACTATTGCCGGGAAACAAAATAAAACTTATACGTTCCAGAAAACAGGCGAGATCAATAGCTGGAAAAATCCGACGATCTCTCCAGCAATACTTTCTGCCGGCGGTAATCTGGTGGCGGATTTTTCTGAACGTATTGAGAGTAAAGAGCCCTACGTCACGAACGTTCAGTATTCGGAAGTGATGGCCCGACCGGACACGATGACAGCCAGAAATATCCTGCTGCGCGCCGGAAGCATTGTTACCACCGATGTGATGAAGGCCTCAGGGGATATTACCTTACAGTCAGACCGTGGCACAAAAATGGCGCTGGCGCTGATGACGGCCGGAAAGGATATCTCGGTTCTGGCGGGCGTAAGTGTTGAATCCTGGCAGAGTGAGCTCAAAGGACAGAACATTACCCTGGTCAGTCGCGGCGGTGATGTCACCTCTCATACCAGCGAGTGGCCCAACTTTTTCCATTCTGACGGGCTACGCTGGCTGGGAAGCCTGGAGGCTTCACGTGATTTATCACTCACCGCAGGTGGTAATATTCTGCTCAGGAACACGCGTTTTCCTGTCCTGAGCCAGAATATTTCTCTGGTTGCCAATGGGGATATCACGTTTGATAAAAATGACGCCATGCTGTGGCACGGGCGACCTGGTGCAGTCCTGACCTACGCCCGCAAGCAGGAGCTGTTTAACCGGATGTTACCGGGAGAGCCGCTG
Source organism: Klebsiella sp. M5al (assembly GCF_002090195.1). Lineage (NCBI taxonomy): Bacteria > Pseudomonadati > Pseudomonadota > Gammaproteobacteria > Enterobacterales > Enterobacteriaceae > Klebsiella > Klebsiella sp. M5al. The sequence goes on along the minus strand of NZ_CP020657.1, from coordinate 3,220,744 downwards.
CGTGCTTCGGGTGATATCACCCTGAGCGGCCGGCGTCTGTCTCTGTATGGTGCAGGGCTCGAAGCCGGCGGGAATATCAGCCTCTCATCGGCTGCCAATACTGACCTGAACATGCGGAGCCTGAGTGACCTCTACAGTGAGTTTTTTCCGGACAGCCGGATACCTGAATTACGCAGCAACCTGAAAGCAGGAAGTAATCTGCTCATCAGCTCAGCGGCAGATATCGGCGTGCAGGGCGCTCATATTGTCGCCGGGAAAACCGCGACGCTGCAGGCAGGGAAACTTCTCTGGCTGGGTGCATACGGATATGGCGTAACGGACAGCAGTAATGACAATAACAGGGATGAACTCAACGTACTGACCCGCCTGCACGGTGCGAAAAGCCTGACTCTGGCGGCAAACGGGGGTATCCAGGCTGACGGCAGTACGCTGACCTCTGACGGTAACATCACGCTGACATCCGGCGGGAATATGCAGTTTCAGTCCGCCCGGGGGACGGTATACCGTGAGTCCGGGAACAGCTGGACGGAAAGCGTTAGCCAGACAGGCGTCACGCTGAATTCAGGTGGAGCACTGACGGTTATCTCGGGTGGCAGCATTCTTTTTCAGGCATCGCGTTTACTGGCAAAGGGGGCGATGGATGTTGCAGCAAAAGGTGGCTGGCTCTATGCCCAGGCGATGGAAGAGTTCAGTCATTACGAACGTCAAACTACGAAGAGAAAGTGGTGGGGTAAAAAAACCACCGTCAAACAAACGAAACATACCACCACCAACCGGGTGACGGAGTTTATTGCGGGAGGCAATCTCAGCCTGCTGAGTCGCGATGACAGTACCTATGAAGCCAGTAAAATCGAGGCAAAAAAGAACGCCACGCTGACCAGTACCAACGGCAAAGTTAATTTCCTGGCCGTGAAAAACACCACTTTCGAGCAGACTGTCAGCACCTCGAAAGGCTTCTATATCAGGCAGGCAAATAAAGGCTACAGCGAAGGTAAATGGGTGCTTCCGTCTATTCATGCTGGCGGAAAATTGACGGTCAACGCGGCCAGCGGCATCAGTGCCGATATCAAAGCGAAAAATGGTCAGGCTTTGCAGGGCGCGATTACTGCTCTGGCGGCGTTACCCGGTACAGAGTGGCTGAAGGGACTGAATTCACGCAGCGATGTTCAGTGGAATACGGTTAAAGATGCTTACGACAGCTGGAATTATAAAAGTCAGAGCCTGAATCCGGCAGTGGCGGCAGTAATCGCTATCGCAGCAGCTGCGGCCACCGCAGGCAGTTCACTGGCGGCGACAGTTGCATCTTCAGTAACTTCCACCGTGGGTGGTGGCGCAGTAACGACCGGCGCGGTTACAGCCGGGATGTCTTCGCTGGCTGCACAGGCCGCCGTGGCACTGGTGGAAAATCAGGGAAATCTGTCAAAAACGCTGTCGGCGCTGGGAAGCAGCAGTTCGGTCAAATCGCTGGCCACCTCTATGGTTATCGGGGGCGCGCTGGCGGGCTTTGATAAGGTCATGAATATTGATGTTCCGCCCGACAAGGCCCAGTTACCGGCGCTGGTCAAAAACGAGGGATGGGGAAAAATCGTCCAGCGCGTGGCCGGCCAGTCGGTTATCAGCTCAAGCCTGAACACAGCCATCAATGGCGGCAGTTTTAAGGATAACCTGACTAATGCCCTGCTGGCGAATATTGGCAACCAGATTAATGCCGAAGGGGCCGGGCTGATTGGCGATAACGGCGAGATACTGGGCGTGCCGGGTAAATCGCTGAGCCATGCGGTGGTCGCGGGTATCAGCGCTGAAATTGGTCGTGGTGACGGGAAAGGGGCCGCTGCCGGAGCGTTAGCGGCGGAGCTGGCAGCAATTACCCTCGGTGAAATATTCGTTGAACCCGCTACGCGGAATAATCAGATTCAGTCTGCCGGTAGGATTATTGGAGCAATCACAGGGGCTGCTGTAACAAACTCATCCGGCGGCGCCAATAGTGGGGCTAATGCCGCAGAAAGCGTCCTGCGATATAATTTTTTGATGCACGATGAGCCTGCAAGGATGGCGAAAAAGCTGGCTGACTGTAAAGGGAGCGGCGGTTGTGAAGCTGGTGTGCGCAAGGAAATGGCACAATTGTCAGCCAAAAATGAGAAACAGTTTGAAAGCTGCAGGGCTGCTGGTAATGGTGACTGTATTAATGAAATGCTGGCCGGAATAGCTGGCGCAAGTGGTTACAGAGAGCTGGGGATCCAGATTGGATTTGACATCGCCGGACAGTATCAGCAGATGGGGGAAAATGCATATGACCGATTCGATACCTGCGGATGGACTGCTGGCACGGGTTGCGGATTAAAGTTATGGGGTAAGGATGCTCTGGCTGATGCTGCGATGTGGGCCGCAGGTTGGGGCGCTGGTAAGGTTGTAGCCCCCGCTATCGGGAAATATCTTACTGAAGTCGGCATTCTGTCACAAAAAGGTGTTCCCGCGTACATAAAAAGTACACAAGTTGGTTTAGGGCAACCAGCAAAGGTTGATTATTACAAAAAATTGATGAAAGATGGGACATTTAAATTTGATAAAGACGAATTTATCGTTGCTGGGTTTAGAGATTCAAAAGGGATATATTATGTGTCAGAGGGAAACCATCGCATGGTAGCGGCAATTGAGCTATATAATGAGACAGGGAGTACAAAATATATAGAAGGTCTGATAAAAAATGGTCGCTGGAATTATGATGCTAATTATTCAGGTAGTAAGTTCCGGATTCCGATGAGAAAATAATTTTTTCTCCATGGCCTCCGAGGAGGCCATGGAGAGGTGGAGAGCAAAATGGATAAAAGTGAAGTCTATTTAGATATGCTTTTTTGGTCGTTGCCTCATATAAGGAATATAGCAACGCATAACCCTCTAGCCAGGCTTAAAGACAGGTCTACCTATTATGAGTCAGAACTTGTTTGCCAATTTCACTTATTGCTCAAGTATAAAAGTTTTACTAAAAATGATATAAGTTTTTTAAATTCCCGGGCTAGATGGTATTATGAAAACTGTGACAAAAATAAGAGTATTCTTTATCCTTCTCAGGTGAAAAGGATTTCTTTGTTATTTGCTATGGTTCCCGAAGAAATGAAAGGGTTGCTTGAATGGAATGGCCCTTGCTGTTAGACGTTTTAAGTGTTTAATGCTAAAGATTGTTTAGGCTCTCAGGGGTGAAGCAATTAGAGTGTAATTCAAGTGTGAAGGCATAGGAAGTATGGAAAAAAAAGACGTATACCTTGAGATTTACCAGAGTTCTATACAACAAATAAATCGTGTTGCAACCAAGAGTGGGTTATTAAAATGTTTAGATAAATCAATATATTATGAGGCCCAGCTTATTCATAAGTTTTCTTTTTTACTTAAGAATGAGTATTTTAATGATATGGACATTGATTTTTTAAATTGGGGGGCGAAGAACTACTATGAAATGTGTGATGTGAAAAAGAGCGTACTTTATAACGAGCAGTTGCAACGACTTTCAATGCTCTTCTCTCTTGTTCCGGAAGAAATGCGGCATAAACTTGAGTGGGATGGGCCAGTAATAAGATAGGATTCATATATACCGTAATGATAACAATTAAGTTAGTACCCAACGCTGATGGAAAGATCGTCTTGAGTCAGGGTCTACAGGAAAAGGACGGATATGAGTTTCGTAGAGAAATAACGACGCAAGCCAAAAAAGGAACGCCCCCAGGTGCATCAGCAGCAGGGGGCGTTTACGGGTGGGGATTATCGTCGTTCATCAGTCATCCCATTTGTGGCTTAGATACGCGGCAAGAAATCCAAAGAACAGAATGATTCCCAGAACTGCCATAAATACATGCATATTTCCCAGCATGATTAACCTCCATAAGCTTTGCTATGCGCTATATTGTCCTCATTGAACAGGTTTACGGTTGTTGGATACATCTTAGCCCGACTAGTCTAAACAAATGCTTAACAAATTGCCCGGCGTGACTATTCTGGCGATAAATCACATTACGTTTTTGTCCACCATTATCTTCTTTCTGTACTGCAACGGGCTAAGATCAAACTGCTGGCGAAAGTGGTGGCGCAGGGTGCTGGCGTTAGAAAAACCGCAAAGCTCGGCAATCTGTTCAACGCTCAGCCGGCTGTGGGTTAAATGCTGCGTGGCGCGCTGCAGGCGCTCGTCAAGCAGCCAGCGGGCAGGGGTTTTGCCGGTGGCGTCTTCGAAACGGCGCAAAAACGTCCTGGGGCCCATGCCAGCTCTTGCCGCCAGAGATGCCACGGTGTGGCTAGCGGCGAGATTCTGATGTAGAAAATCAAATAATTGCCCCAGCCGCAGACTCTCCCGCGCTTTAGCCACCGGGCGAACAATCTGCTGCGCCTGCCCGCCGTCGCGATGGGGGGAAACCACCAGGCGTCGGGCGACAAGATTCGCCGCGTCGAGGCCAAAGTCCTCGCGCACCAGGTGCAAACATAAATCGATACCCGCGGCGCTGCCTGCCGAGGTCATTACGCCTTCTGCGCTGACGTACAGCACGTCATCGACCACTTCAATCTGCGGAAACCGCGCCCGCAGCTGGTCGGTATAGCGCCAGTGGGTGGTCGCCTGGCGGCCGTTCAGCAACCCGGCGGCGGCCAGAACGAAAACCCCGGAACAGATAGAAATGATCCGGCAGCCTCGCGCATGGGCGGCGACCAGCGCTTCGCACAGCCGCGGCGGCACGGGGGAGTCGATACCGCGCCAGCCCGGCACCACGATGGTGTCCGCTTCGCCTAACAGCGCCATGCCGCCGTCGGTCATCAGCCGAATCCCGCCGGTCGCCCGCAGCTCGCCTTCGTCGACGGCGGCCACGGCAAAACGATACCAGCGCTCGCCCATCTCAGGGCGCGGCAGGCCAAAGATCTCGACGGCGACGCCAAATTCAAAGGTACACAGGCCATCGTAGGCCAGAGCAACAACCCGATGATGTGACAACGTCACGGATGGAATTGTCATGATTTCAGCGTTTTCAGTCATGGTTCTCGGCAGATGTCGCGCAGGCGGTTAATTAAAGTAGTGGTATCACAGACAAGGAGAAGATGCCATGAGTGTTGTAACCGCGATTGCCCCCGCCAGTTCTACCGACGCTGCCGCCTGGTTTCGTCATAAGCTAAGCCTCGAGACCGACTGCGCCGATGTCTACAGCGCGATGCGCGAAGGAGATGTGGATTTTGTTCTGCTACATGTCGTCGGCAGTGAGGAAACCTTTGCCCGTCGCCACCTCCCGGGTGCTCTGCATTTACCGCACCGGCAGATTGATGAAGCCAGAATGGCGCAATGGCCTCAGGAGACGCTGTTTGTGGTCTACTGCGCCGGGCCGCACTGCAACGGGGCGGACGTCGCCGCCATGAAGCTGGCGCTACTGGGGCGTCCGGTCAAAATGATGCTCGGTGGCCTGACCGGCTGGGAAGATGAAGGCTTGCCCTTCGCAAAATGAATTTATTTCATGTGCCATGAAATATTGTCGTTTGCCGATGAATCCTTAGCATGCCAGTATCTGGACATATAGCCATCCAGAAGTCTAAAAATTCAAATAATGAACTATCACGGTGGGCAACTAACCTTGCCCGCCGCTAAGGAGACACCATGCAACGTCATCAGGCCCCGTTCCGCGCAGATATCGTCGGCAGCTTTTTACGTCCGGACGCCATCAAACAGGCCCGCCAGCAGCTGGCCGCAGGCGCTATTGACGCGCAGCAGCTGCGGCAGATAGAAAATGAGGCGATTCGCCATCTGGTGCAGCAGCAGTGCGAGTGCGGGCTGCACGTGGTGACCGACGGTGAGTTTCGCCGCGCGTGGTGGCACTTTGATTTCTTTGACGGTTTACAGGGCGTTGAGCGCTACGATTCAGAAAAAGGTATCCAGTTCAACGGGGTACAGACCAAAGCGCACGGGGTTCGCGTCACCGGTAAACTGGCCTTCGGCGATCACCCGATGCTGGAAGATTTTCGCTATCTGAAGAGCGTCAGCGGCAGCGCGCAGCCGAAAATGACCATTCCCAGCCCGAGCGTGCTTCACTTCCGCGGCGGGCGCAAAGATATCGACGCGACGGTATATCCGGACCTCGCCGACTATTTCGATGACCTGGCGACCACCTGGCGCGACGCCATTCGCGCCTTCTACGATGCGGGCTGCCGCTATTTACAGCTCGATGACACCGTCTGGGCCTACCTGTGCTCTGATGAACAGCGTCAGCAGGTTCGCGATCGCGGCGAAGATCCGGATGAACTGGCGCGCATTTATGCCCGCGTCCTGAATAAGGCACTGGAAGGGAAGCCGGAGGATCTGACCGTTGGCCTGCACGTGTGTCGCGGTAACTTCCGCTCGACCTGGATCTCCGAGGGCGGCTACGAGCCGGTAGCCGAAGTGCTGTTCGGCGGCGTTAACATCGACGCGTTTTTCCTCGAATATGATAACGACCGCTCCGGCGACTTCGCGCCGCTGCGCTATATTCGTCCCGGCCATCAGCAGGTGGTGCTGGGGCTGATCACCACTAAAAACGGCGAGCTGGAAAACCCGGAAGGCGTGAAGGCTCGCCTGCGGGAAGCGGCGCAGTACGTCCCGCTGGCGCAGATCTGCCTCAGCCCGCAGTGCGGCTTTGCCTCCACCGAAGAGGGGAATTCCCTGACGGAAGCCCAGCAGTGGGACAAAGTCCGCCTGGTTACCGGCATCGCCGCACAGGTCTGGTAATCTCTTCATAGCGCAGCGTTGCACTATTTTAAGGCAACGCGGCGCACTCCCTTTTATTTCCCCCATATTCCGCCGCGCTTTCAGGCTATTTCGCAACCTGGCATTGTTTTTGCCTTATCACTTCCAGTTAGTCGTTAATTCATTTTTTGTCTTTGCGCTATTCAGGAGTGACACACATGCAGCGTCGTACATTATTAAAAGCTTTTGCTCTCTCCGCCTCTGTTATCAGCATGGGCTTCTCCCTGCAGGTTTATGCCGCCGACACCATTAAAGTCGGCATTATGCACTCGCTTTCCGGGACGATGGCGATTTCTGAAACCCCGCTGAAAGATGTTGCCCTGATGGCTATCGACGACATCAACGCCAAAGGCGGCGTGCTGGGTAAAAAACTGGAACCTGTCGTGGTGGACCCGGCGTCAAACTGGCCGCTGTTCGCCGAAAAAGCGCGGCAGCTGCTGACCCAGGATAAGGTGGCGGCGGTGTTCGGCTGCTGGACCTCCGTATCGCGTAAATCGGTTCTGCCGGTGTTTGAAGAGCTGAACGGTCTGCTCTTCTACCCGGTACAGTACGAAGGCGAAGAGATGTCGCCGAACGTGTTCTACACCGGCGCGGCGCCAAACCAGCAGGCAATTCCGGCGGTGGAATACCTGCTGAGCGAAGACGGCGGTGGGGCGAAACGCTTCTTCCTGCTGGGTACCGACTACGTCTATCCGCGCACCACCAACAAAATTCTCCGCGCTTTCCTGCATGCCAAAGGGATTCAGGATAAAGATATCGAAGAAGTCTATACCCCGTTCGGCTACAGCGACTATCAGACTATCGTCGCCAACATCAAGAAATTTTCCGCCGGCGGCAAAACGGCGGTGGTTTCTACCATCAACGGCGATTCCAACGTCCCGTTCTATAAAGAGCTGGCCAACCAGGGCCTGAAAGCGACAGACGTGCCGGTGGTGGCTTTTTCCGTGGGCGAGGAGGAGCTACGCGGCATTGATACCAAACCGCTGGTGGGCAACCTCGCGGCGTGGAACTACTTTGAATCCGTTGATAACCCAACCAACAAACAGTTTGTCGCCGATTATCGCGCGTACGCCAAAGCCCACAAGCTGCCGAACGCTGATACCGTCGTAACCAATGATCCGATGGAAGCGACGTGGGTTGGCCTGCACATGTGGGCGCAGGCGGTGACCAAAGCGGGCACCACCGATGTGGACAAAGTGCGCGAAGCGATGGCCGGGCAAACCTTTAAGGCGCCGTCAGGCTTTACCCTGACCATGGATGCCACCAACCACCATCTGCATAAACCGGTGATGATCGGCGAAATCGAAAGCAACGGCCAGTTTAACGTGGTCTGGCAGACCGAAGAACCGGTACGCGCCCAGCCGTGGAGCCCGTGGATTGCCGGTAATGACAAAAAGCCGGATCACCCGGTGAAAACCGCCAGCAACTAAGCGCCAGACCCCGGCGCTGCGCCGGGGTGATTGACTCAGTCCTCCGGGCCCAAAGCCCGGATTTCCCCGAAAAGGAGAACGACCATGAACGCATTGCGCCTCATGTGTTACTTCGCGCTGCTCATGGTATTGCTACCGTGGCGGGCGCAGGCAGCGGACGCCGACGATTTTGTGGCGGCCAATCGCAGCCAGCAGGCTCAGCTGCTTGAACGGTGGGCCGCCGCGCCCGAAGCCTCGCGTTTACCGCTGCTGCGGGCGCTGAAGAGCGAAACATTACAATCGGACAGCGGCGGTCATGCGTTCAGCAAGCAGGGGGAAACGCTGCTGGCGCTGGGCGCGGTTGCGGCGCCCGAGGGGGCGACAAAACCGGTACGCCTGACCAACCGCCTGCGTAACCTGGCGGCAGGCGCGCTGGCGACGCATTTACTGGTAAGTGACAACGTCACTGAAAGGGCGGCGGCGGTGAAAACCCTGCAGCGCGAAGCGACGCCCGAGATGGCGGGTCTGCTTCAGCAGCGTCTGACGGCGGAAAGCGACGGCGCGGTGAAATCGCAGCTGGAAATTGCGCTGGCCCGTTTACAGCTTGCCAGCCCGCAGCCCGCGCAGAGGCTGGCGGCCATCGCGCTGCTCGGCCACTCCGGCGACCCGGAAACCCAGGCGCTGTTGACGCCGTATACCGATGCGCAACATGAGCCAGACCCGGCGATTCGCGCGGCGGCCCAGGAGAGCCTGAGCAAAATCCAGCATCGCCTGCTGCTGGGCGATCTTCTCGGCCAGGCTTTTATGGGCCTGTCCCTCGGCTCGGTCCTGCTGCTCGCCGCGCTCGGCCTGGCCATCACCTACGGTCTGCTGGGGGTGATCAATATGGCCCACGGTGAGATGCTGATGATTGGCGCCTACAGCTGCTGGCTGGTGCAGCAGGCGCTGGCCCAGCTGGCTCCGCAGTGGCTGGCCTTCTATCCGCTGATTGCGCTGCCGGTGGCATTCCTGATCACCGGTGGTATTGGTATGGCGCTGGAACGCACCGTGATCCGCCATCTCTACGGGCGCCCGCTGGAGACGCTACTCGCCACGTGGGGCATCAGCCTGATGCTCATCCAACTGGTGCGAATGCTGTTCGGCGCGCAGAACGTTGAAGTCGCCAATCCGGCGTGGCTCTCCGGCGGCGTGCAGGTTCTGCCGAATCTCATCCTGCCGTGGAACCGTCTGGCGGTGCTGGCCTTTGTGCTACTGGTGCTGCTCTTCACCTGGCTGACGCTGAACAAGACCCGGCTGGGGATGAACGTGCGGGCGGTGACGCAAAACCGCGCGATGGCGGCCTGCTGCGGCGTGCCGACCGGGCGCGTCGATATGCTGGCGTTTGGCCTCGGCTCGGGGATTGCCGGGCTGGGCGGCGTCGCGCTGTCGCAGCTCGGCAACGTTGGGCCGGAGCTGGGCCAGGGCTATATTATCGACTCCTTCCTCGTGGTGGTGCTCGGCGGCGTTGGGCAGCTGGCCGGCAGCGTGGCAGCGGCATTCGGTCTTGGCATCTTTAACAAAATCCTTGAACCGCAGATGGGGGCCGTGCTGGGCAAAATCCTGATCCTGGTCTTGATTATCCTGTTTATCCAGAAACGTCCCCAGGGACTGTTCGCCCTCAAAGGGAGGGTTATTGACTGATGAGCCAACCTATTACCTTAACGCTGGCGCGTAAAGCGCCGCGCCCGCTACGCTGGCTCGGCGTCGTGCTGCTGCTGGGGCTGTTGAGTATGCCGTTTCTGGCGCTGCTGCCGGCCACGCATCCGCTGGCGGTCTCCACCTGGCTGCTGACGCTGACCGGCAAGATCCTCTGCTACGCCATTGTCGCCGTGGCGCTGGATTTGGTCTGGGGCTATGCCGGGATGCTCTCGCTCGGCCACGGGATCTTTTTTGCCCTCGGCGGCTACGCCATGGGCATGTACCTGATGCGCCAGGCGGCGGGCGACGGATTACCGGCCTTTATGTCGTTTTTATCGTGGAGCGAACTGCCGTGGTTCTGGTGGGGCACCCAGCATTTCGCCTGGGCCATGCTGCTGGTGGTGCTGGTGCCCGGTCTGCTGGCCCTGGTGTTCGGCTGGTTTGCCTTTCGCTCAAAAATCAAAGGCGTCTATTTTTCGATCATGACCCAGGCGCTGACCTACGCCGGGATGCTGCTGTTTTTCCGTAACGAAACCGGCTTTGGCGGGAACAACGGTTTTACCGGCTTTACCACGCTGCTCGGTTTCTCCGTCACCGCCATCAGCACCCGGGCGACGTTGTTTATGGCGACGGTGTTGCTGCTGCTGCTCACCCTGTGGATTGGCTATCTGCTGGCGCAGAGTAAATTTGGCCGCGTGCTGACGGCGGTGCGGGATGCGGAAAACCGCCTGATGTTCTGCGGTTACGATCCGCGCGGCTTTAAGCTGCTGGTATGGACGCTTTCAGCCGTACTGTGCGGCCTGGCGGGGGCGCTGTACGTGCCGCAGGTCGGGATCATCAACCCCAGCGAAATGTCGCCAACTAACTCTATTGAAGCGGCAATCTGGGTGGCGCTCGGCGGGCGCGGAACCTTAATCGGTCCGGTGCTCGGCGCAGGTCTGGTCAACGGCGCGAAAAGCTACTTTACCGTGGCGATGCCGGAGTACTGGCAGCTCTTTCTCGGGCTGATTTTTATTATCGTGACGCTATTTTTACCGCGTGGGGTCATTGGCCTGCTGCGTAGAGGAGATCGCTGATGCAACCGGATGAGGAGCTCTTCACCCGCCAGCTTCCGACGGACCGTTTTCGCGAGCAGACCGATCCGGTGCTGCAGCTGGAAGAGATTAACGTCAACTTTGACGGTTTTCAGGCGCTGACCAACCTGTCGCTGCAGATTGGCGTCGGCGAGCTACGCTGCGTGATCGGGCCGAACGGCGCCGGGAAAACTACCTTGATGGACGTGATCACCGGTAAAACCCGGCCGCAGAGCGGCAGGGCGCTTTACGATCAGTCGGTGGACTTAACGACCCTCGATCCCATCGCGATCGCTCGCCAGGGCATCGGGCGCAAGTTTCAGAAACCGACGGTTTTTGAGGCGCTGACGGTGGCAGAGAATCTCGAACTGGCAATGAAAGGCGATAAGTCGGTGTGGGCCAGCCTGCGGGCGCGTCTGAACAGCGAGCAGGCTGACCGAATCAGCGAAACCCTGCGCCTGCTGCGGCTGGAGGGCGAACGCTATCGACCGGCGGGCTTGTTGTCGCACGGGCAAAAGCAGTTCCTTGAAATCGGCATGCTGCTGGTGCAGGAGCCGCATCTGCTGCTGCTGGACGAACCCGCCGCCGGGATGACCGATGCGGAGACAGAATATACCGCCGAGCTGTTCCGCACCCTGGCCGGGCAGCATTCGCTGATGGTGGTTGAGCATGATATGGGCTTTGTCGAGACTATCGCCGACCGGGTGACGGTGCTGCATCAGGGGCAGGTGCTGGCGGAAGGATCGCTGCGGGAAGTGAAGGCCAACGAACAGGTGATTGAAGTTTATCTCGGACGCTAAGGAGCGCGGATGCTACAGGTTAATCAACTACACCAATACTATGGCGGCAGCCACATTCTGCGCGGGGTGGATTTTGCCGCCCGCCAGGGCGAGATCACCTGTCTGCTCGGGCGCAACGGGGTGGGGAAAACCACTTTGCTGAAGTGTCTGATGGGGCTGATCCCGGCGCGCAGCGGGGAGGTGCTGTGGCAGGAGAAGAATATCACCCACCGTAAACCGCACCAGCGGGTACAGTCAGGAATCGCCTACGTGCCCCAGGGGCGGGAGATTTTTCCGCGCCTGACGGTCGAGGAGAATCTGCTGATGGGGCTGTCCCGCTTTCCCGCCCGCGACGCGCGCGCGGTGCCGGAAGAGATTTATCAGCTGTTTCCGGTGCTCAAAACCATGAAGCAGCGGCGCGGGGGCGACCTCTCCGGCGGCCAACAGCAGCAGCTGGCGATTGGCCGGGCGCTGGCCAGCCGTCCGCAGCTGTTGATTCTTGATGAACCGACGGAGGGTATTCAGCCGTCGGTGATTAAGGAGATTGGCGAGGTTATTCGCCAGCTGGCGAACCGCGGGGATATGGCGATTCTGCTGGTGGAGCAGTTCTATGATTTCGCCGCTGGTTTAGCGGATCGCTATCTGGTGATGTCGCGCGGCGCGATTATTCAACAGGGCAACGGCGGCGATATGGAAGCCGAAGGGGTCCGCGGGATGGTCACCATTTAACCCTTCCCGGATGGCGGCTGGCGCCTTATCCGGGCTACGGGTCCCCAGCAGTCTGCAGTCCTGTAGCCCGGGCAAGGCGCGTTAAGCGCCGCCCCCGGGAAAAACGCTCAGAGGGCTATTTGCGCAGCAGCCGCTGCAGACGCGCCTGACGCCAGCTGTTGATCCATTCGCCAAAAACAAACAGGCGCAACCCTTTAACCGCCAGCAGCGTCCCCCAGATGATGGCCACCCATGCGGACCAGTAGCTGTCTGCGCCAGTCAGCCAGTTCAGCAGCGCCAGCAGAACGCACACGACCACGGCTACCGTCAGAGAACGGAAAAAACGGCTCTCGCGTTCGACGCGGGCTTTAGCTTCCTCAATGCGCAAATCCAGCGACTCCTCATGACCCTCCGGCGACTCGCCGCTAATCTCGGCGACGTTGACTTCAAACACCGCCGCAAGCGCGCTGAGCGTCTCAAGGCCGGGACGGTCGCCGTTCTCGATGCGCTGAATGGTGCGCACGCTCAGGCCGGCCAGTTCGGCAAGCTGCTCCTGTGACCAGGCGCGCTGCAAACGTAATTGTTTAACCTGATTGCTGTTGTTCATTGTTTCTATCTCCGGGTGAAAACCTGAGATGGAGTATTATCGAGCGGGCTGTCGGGCACCACGATCGGAACCCGACAGGGACGCGACAGCAACCTGACAGCCGCACGGCGCCTGACCTCAGGCGCTGGCGACCGCGTTGCCGTTCCACGGACGAACGTTCATCCCACGGAAAATCATCAGCCATGCGGCGATAATAGCCAGCATCAATATCGCAAACAGCGACCAGTGCGGTAAATGAGTCAAAATCGTCCCGGTTAACATCGGGTTAAAGGCCGCTCCCAGCCAGCCCAGCGACTGGGCGGAAAAGTAGCTGGCTTTCATGCCCGGCGGCGCAATGTTATCGATCAGCATATATTCACCCGGCGCGTAGATAACCTCCCCGAGGGTAAAAATGGCGGCGGAGACGCCCCACAGCAGCAGGCTATTATCGGAAATGACAAAACCGCCCAGTCCGATCACAAAACAGACCGTCCCAAAGGTCATCAGCGGGCGAATATTGCGAGCGGTCAGGCGACGGCCGACGGCATACTGCAGCGCCACCACCACGGCGGCGTTGACCGGCAGCACCACGGCAACCACTTTTTCGGCAAAGTCGCTATCGGCAACCACCAGCACATACTGGGAAATACAGGAGGCGAACGAACCGCCGACAAAAGAGGCCAGCAGGCCGGAGAGGGTAAACCATAGCAGAGCGCGATCGCGCAGCAGCACCGACGGCGACCACTGGACCGCGTTATCCTGAGCAACTGCGGCGCTGGTGCGCTGAACAAACAGCTGAATAAATACCAGCGGTAGGGCGGCGCAGCCGGCGGCCAGCCAGAACGGCAGGTTAATGCTGTGCATCACCAGCAGGGTGCCGATCGGCGGCCCGACGGTCCAGCCAATATTGAGGAAGGTGTAGTTGAGGGAAAATATTTGCGCTTTCTTCTCCGGCGAGAGTACGTCGGCGAACCACGCTTTCAGCACGGTTGAGAATACGGAGTAGGCGCAGTTAATCAGCGCGAAGAAAAAGACCACCAGCGCGACGCTGTTAACCAGCGGAATCGCGATAAAACCGCCAATAAACGCCAGCACGGCCAGGGTCATATAGCGCTTTTTATCGAACTTATCGGCGAGAATGCCAAAACCCATGCTGAACAGCACCCCAACGATCAGCGCACTCGACAGCGCATAGCCGATTTTATCCACCTCCAGCTGATATTGACGGGTGAGGTAGATCGTCATAAAAGGCAACGTTGCGCCACGGCCAATGGTTAACAGCAACGACGAAGCCAGCAGCGCTGCGGTTGAGCGCCTGAGTGTCGGTATCATTTTTTCCTTGCCTGATGTGATGTTATTTTTGTTGTCACGATCACAAATAGCATGCTAACCGAGGCTTGTATAGTTCCCATCGGTAATGAAAAGCACGCCAGCGCCCTACCGAAAATAATGATCTATGCGGCGGGCGAATTATTCGTTACTTTGATTTTGTTCACAAAAATTCCAATAACAACCGAGGCGGGTATGACGCGTAAAGACGGGCTGCTGGCATTGCTGGTGGTGGTGGTATGGGGGCTGAATTTCGTGGTGATCAAGATGGGGCTGCATAATATGCCGCCGCTGATGCTTGCCGGGCTGCGCTTTTTACTGGTGGCTTTCCCGGCGCTGTTCTTCGTCGCGCGGCCAAAAATTCCGCTAACCCTGCTGCTGGGCTACGGCCTGACGATTAGCTTCGGTCAGTTTGCGTTTCTGTTCTGCGCAATTAGTCTCGGCATGCCAGCCGGGCTGGCATCGCTGGTGCTGCAGGCCCAGGCCTTTTTCACCATCATTCTCGGGGCGTTTATTTTCGGCGAACGTTTGCAGGGGAAACAGCTGGCGGGGATCGCGCTGGCGATTTTCGGCGTGCTGGTGCTGGTCGAAGCCAGCCTCGGCGGCCAGCACGTGCCGCTGGTGGGCTTTATGCTAACGCTGGCCGCGGCGCTGAGCTGGGCCTGCGGCAATATCTTCAACAAGAAAATTATGTCGCATGCGAGCCGGCCGCCAATTATGTCTTTGGTGGTATGGAGCGCGCTGATCCCGGTGCTGCCGTTTATGCTGGCGTCGTGGATCCTCGACGGTCCGCAGGTCATGGCGGCAAGTCTGCTGGATATTGACCTGCTGACGATCCTGTCGCTGCTGTATCTGGCGTTTATCGCCACGATTGTCGGCTACGGGATCTGGGGAGCGCTGCTCGGCCGCTATGAAACCTGGCGCGTGGCGCCGCTGTCGCTGCTGGTGCCGGTGGTCGGGATGGCCAGCGCCGCCTTATTGCTCGGCGAGACGCTGAATAGCCTGCAGCTGCTGGGGGCGGTACTGATTCTGGCCGGGCTGTATATCAACGTGTTTGGCCTGCGGATCGCGCGTCCGGGCGCGGCGCGGGGGTAAAAAAAGCCCCGGTAACGGGGCTAAAGGGATTTTACAGGCCTTGCTGGTTGTAATACGGTACGCCCAGTTCATCTGATTTATCACTGCCCGAAGCCATGTGATTAAAATCAAAAGGCGAATCATTATGTTCGGAAGGAATAATCATCGCATCCCGGTTGTTGTGACGAACAGGAGTGCTGGTTTGCTCCGCGTAACTTTGGCCTGAGGCCAGCGCCAATAGCACGATGGCGGCGGAAGCGAATAGTTTCATGATTTCCTCAATACGTCTTTTTGCAGGCGGTTAACAACAGTTGTTTAGTGGGAGCAGGTAGCGCGACTCGCCCGGTACGTTGGTAATACGGTACTGGTGCGGCGGAACATCGAAATAGTTTTTGAAAGTTCGCGTCAGCGTTTGCTGCGATTCAAAACCGTAGCGCTCGGCCAGGTATAAGATAGGCTCGTTGCTCTGCTTCAGCTTCTGCGCGATCTCGGTCAGCTTACGGCTGCGGATGTACTGTCCCAGCGAGTGACCGGTCTCTTTCTTAAACATTCTTTGCAGGTGCCACTTGGAGTAACCTGAGCGCTCTGAAACCTTCTCCAGCGACAGGGGCGATTCCAGGTTATCCTCGATCCACGACAAAATACTATGGATAGTGATGGCGTCGTTATTGCGTCTGGACATCATCTTACCTCTTCTTATTACGACAGAACTTTTTTGAGTAAACACTCAAGAGTGGCCACTTCATCCGTCGACAGATTTTTTGTTAGTTCCTGGTGCAATTTCTGACCCACAACCTGATGACATTGCTCACAAAGGGCTGCGCCGTCTGGCGTCAACTGCACCAGCACCCCGCGCTTGTCAGTCGGGTTGGGTAACCGTTCAATCCAGCCTTTACAGACCAGGCGGTCGAGCATGCGCGTCATCGCGCCTGGATCGACCGAAAGCACGGTTTTCAGCTCAACGGGGGTAATACACACTTCGCAACGAATGGAACAGAGCACCCGGAACTGGGTGGAAGTAATATCCATCGGCGAGAGATAGTCGTTGAGCAGGCGATCTTTTTTCTGGTTAACCATCTGGATCAAGCGACCAAGGGGGATCATTTCGTTAAACAGGTCGCTTGTACTTTTCACAATGGTTGCCCAGGCAATGACTTAGTTGCGGGAGATATTATTGCCTAGGCAAATATAAGTCAACCTGATGAATTGCCCGATGCCACGATTTGCTAAAACGAAATGATGTGATGCAGGTCACTCTATTTCGCGTTGTTGTCTTATGATTTGACTGAATGATGAATGCGTACTGCGGAGAACGGGTACAATCTGGCCGCAAACGATATACTCAGCGCGCGTCATTTTTTGCTAATCCAAATATTTACAGGACCTTAATTCTCTATGATGGATCTTTTTAAAGCGATAGGCCTGGGGCTGGTAGTGATTCTACCGCTGGCGAACCCGCTGACTACCGTGGCGCTGTTCCTGGGCCTGGCCGGGAATATGAACAACGCCGAGCGTAACCGTCAGTCGCTGATGGCCTCGGTTTATGTGTTCGCCATCCTGATGGTCGCCTGGTATGCCGGCCAGGTGGTGATGAACACCTTCGGCATATCGATTCCCGGTCTGCGTATTGCCGGCGGCCTGATTGTCGCCTTTATCGGCTTCCGCATGCTGTTTCCGCAGCAAAAAGCCCACGATTCGATGGAAGCCAAGCTGAAATCGGAAGAGCTTGAGGATGAACCGACCGCCAATATCGCGTTCGTTCCGCTGGCGATGCCGAGCACCGCCGGGCCAGGGACTATCGCGATGATCATCAGCTCGGCGTCGACGGTAAAGCACGGCGCCAGCTTCCCGGAGTGGGTGGTGCTGGTGGCGCCGCCGATTACTTTTGCCCTGGTCGGGATTATCCTCTGGGGCTGCCTGCGCAGTTCCGGCGCGATTATGCGTCTGGTCGGGAAGGGCGGCATTGAGGCGATTTCGCGCCTGATGGGCTTCCTGCTGGTCTGCATGGGCGTGCAGTTTATTATCAACGGCGTGCTGGAGATTATTTCGACTTATCACGCCTGACGACTTTGCGTCGCCAGAAAAATAAAAAAGCCTGCCGATTTTGCAACCGGCAGGCTTTTTTTACGCCGAACTATCAGGAGTGATGCGGCTGGTGGTCTTCCAGCGACACCGGCCAGCGGCGGAAAATCATCACCGCCCAGATTAACGCGACGACGGCAGGGATCGCGCCGACGTAGCCAATAGACGCCATCGACAGATGGCTGCTGACCTGGCTGCCGACCAGCGCGCCCGCGCCGATGCCGATATTAAATATCCCCGAGAACAACGACATCGCCACGTCGGTGGCGTCCGGCGCCAGCGCCAGCACTTTCACCTGCATACCGAGCCCGATAATCATGATCGCCACGCCCCAGAAGACGCTCAGCAGCATCAGGTGATTAGCGTTGTGCGAAGCGGGCAGCAGCAGCAGCAAACACGCCAGCAGCAGGCCGATCGCGGCGTTAATCAACCCTGAAGCGTGCAGGTTGCCGAGTTTACCAAACAGGATGCTGCCGACGATCCCCGCGCCGCCCAGGGTCAGCAGCAGCAGAGTGGCGAAGTTGCCGCTCAGCCCGGCCACCGTCTGAACGAACGGTTCAATATAGCTGTAGGCGGTATAGTGCGCGGTCACCACGATGACCGTCAGCAAATAGATGCTCAGCAGCGCAGGGCGGCGGAACAGCACCGGCAGGCTTTTCAGCGATCCTGAGTGTTCGCTCGGTAGCTTAGGCAGCAGCTTGATCAGGCAAACCATGGTGACCAGCGCACCCAGGCCGATGACCAGGAAGGTGGTGCGCCAGCCAAAATACTGCCCGACGATACGGCCGATTGGGATGCCGAAGACCATCGCCAGCGCGGTACCGGTGGCAATCAGGCTCAGCGCCTGCGCCCGTTTACCGGCAGGCGCCATACGAATCGCCAGCGCTGAAGTAATCGACCAGAACACCGCGTGGGCAAAAGCGATACCGATACGGCTGATCACCAGCACGTTAAAGTTCCAGGCCAGGAACGACAGCACGTGGCTGGCGATAAACAGGATAAACAGGCCAACCAGCAGGCGACGGCGCTCCATCTTACTGGTCAGCAGCATAAAGGGCAGCGACATCAGCGCGACAACCCAGGCGTAGATCGTCAGCATGATCCCTACCTGCGCCGTTTCCATGCCAAAGCTGTCGGCGATGTCCGACAGCAGGCCCACGGGCGCAAATTCGGTGGTATTAAAGATAAATGCCGCAATCGCAAGCGTGACTACGCGAAGCCACGCGACCTTGCGTGAAACCGTATTTGTCATCATAAGTTCAGGGCTGGTTACAAAGAGGAAAGAAGTGGGACGATCTTAAAACGATTGCTGCTGAAAATACAATCATTTTGTGATCTGTGTCTCATTTTTGTTGAGGGGAGGTTTCTGCGACTAACGGATTAATTTTTCTATTAAACGTGTGGATTTCTCGCGTTTATGTCATGTTATCGATAAGTAAAAAAACAGAGGGACAGAACAATGCAGGAAATTAGCTTTTATCTGGTTGATGCCTTCAGCGATCGCAACTTTGGCGGTAACGCGGCGGCGGTATGCCCGCTCACCGAATGGCTGCCGGACGAAACGCTGCTGAAAATGGCCCAGCAGCATAATCAGTCGGAGACCGCGTTTTTCGTCCGTACGGATGAGGGGTATGAGCTACGTTGGTTTACGACGCTGGACGAAATCAACCTTTGCGGCCACGCGACCCTGGCGGCCTCGCACGTCATTTTTGAATATTTCGACCACCCCTCGTCGACAATCGTGTTTAGCACCCGCTTTGTCGGCGAGCTTCGCGTAACGCGCAGCGGCGACTGGCTGACGCTGGATTTCCCGGCCTGGGCGACGACGGTCGTTGAACAGCCGCCAACTGAACTTTTGGCGGGGCTCGGGCTGAGCGACGCGGTGGACGTTCGCGTGGCGCGCGATTATCTGGTGATTTTAGCCGACCGCCAGCAGGTGGAGGCTGTGCGTCCGGACATGCCTATGCTCCAGCGCCTCGGCAAAATGATCTGTGTCAGCGCCGCGGATGAAGAGTATGACTTTGTTAGCCGTTTCTTCTGCCCGGGCGAGTCGGTGGCGGAAGACCCGGTCACCGGGTCCGCGCACAGCATGCTGATTCCCTACTGGGGTGAGAAGCTCGGCAAAACGGAGATGCAGGCGCGGCAGGGGGCGGCCCGCGGCGGCGACCTGCGCTGTCAATGGCGGGGCGATCGGGTCCTGATCGGAGGTCAGGCAACGACCTACCTCATCGGCACCATAACATTACGCTAAGGAGACCCGGTGACTGACGTTCCTGTCTATCTGGTGGCGGCTTTCAGCGAGCAGCCTTTTGCCGGTAATCCGGCGGCGGTATGTCTGCTCAGGGAGTGGCTGCCGGATGAGCTGCTGCTCAAAATGGCCCAACAGCACAACCAGTCGGAAACCGCGTTTGTGGTCCCTGAGAGCGATGGTTTTGCGCTGCGCTGGTTTACCACCCGTAACGAGGTCAATCTCTGCGGCCACGCCACGCTTGCCAGCGCGCACGTGATTTTTCATCACCTGGATTTTCCGGATGCGGTGATTCACTTCGCGACCGCTTCCGGTCGGCTGACCGTAAGCCGTGAAGGCGACTGGCTGACCCTGGATTTTCCTGCGGGTGAAAGCGAAGAGCGAGAACCGCCTGCGGTGATGCTCTCCGCGCTGGGGATCGACAGCTACCTCCACGCCCGCAAGGGGCGCGCGTGGATTATCGAACTCGCCTCTCGTGACCAGGTCGAAGCCCTGCGGCCCAATATTGCGGCGATGACGCCTGGCGAACATAAAGTGACCGTGACTGCGGCAGGCAGCGGCGAATATGACTTCGTCAGTCGCTTTTTCTCCCCCGGCGAAGCGGTGTGGGAAGATCCGGTAACCGGTTCGGCGCATACCATGCTGATCCCTTACTGGAGCGCGAAGCTGGGCAAAACCCAGCTGCTGGCGCGTCAGGTTTCCGCGCGCGGCGGCGATATTCGCTGCCAGCTGAAGGGAGAAAGAGTCTTGATGAGCGGCCAGGCGGTGACCTATTTAAACGGCGTCATCACGCTGCGCTAACCAGGCCGTAATAATAAGACGGGATCGGCGACAGGCCAGCCGATCCCGAGCCTGAGTGGGTGACCAGGCGGAAGTATCCTGCGTACGCGACGAAAAGCCAGCGCCGCGAGCGGGTAAAACGACGATGGGGCTTATCCGTTAATTACATTGGGAATATAACGATCGCGCCGACGCACAATGCCAGAATACGAATTAAGTACATCGGTACCGAGAATAGCCAGAATTCCGGCAGTTTATATTTACCCATTCCCAGAATCATTGCCGGCATGCCGTCAATTGGCATATAGCCGCCGTTCCAGCCTGAAATCACTACGGCAATAGCGGCCGCGGTTGGGTTAAGGCCGAGGCTGGTGCAGGCGGCGATCGCAATCGGCGCGAAGATATAGACCGAACCCATGTTCGAGCCGGTAAAGGTGGCGCAGGTACTGGTCAGCAGCGCAAAGATAAAAATAAACACGAACGGCGAGACGCTGGAGCCGAGCACGCCCGCAACCGCATCGCCCACCATTGCCGTAAACCCGGTGCCCGCCAGCGCGTCGGCGACGCCGATAACCCCGGCCATCATCAGGATAACCGGCGCGCCCATATGATCGCGCACCTCTTTGAAGTCGACGACATTAATCATCATGACGAACGCGGCGGCAAGACCCGGTACCACATAGGCGATATTGCCTAACTGATTCATCAGCATCATGCCGACCACGCTGACGGCAAACGCCCCGACGGTGCAGTACTCTTTCCACGCGGGCAGAGTGACGGTTTCCTCTTCGCGTACCGCCATTGCTTCCTCGGAGGCGTCGGCGATCGGGTGATCGGGTAAAAAGCGATACGAAATCAGGCACCAGGCCAAAAACGCCAGCGACATCACCAGATTGACCAGCGCAAATTTCACCATCGAAATTTCTTCGTTGAAACCGGCGGTTTGCAGCACCGTTGCGGTGACGCCGAACAGCAGCGCGACGTTAACCGGCAACAGCGGATGGTTGGTGGCGAATCCCAGCGGCATCATCAGCTTCGAGGTCGGCAGCTTCTTGCTGTAGGGAATGGTCGAAACCAGCGACAGAATCAGCACGTAGTAGCCGGTTGAACCGGTACCCGCCAGGCTGGCGCCGAGCATCACAATCAACAGCAGCAAAGCATAGCTTTTGTAGCTGCCTCTGTTCACCAGACTCACCATCGCGGACTTGACGTTGCCTATCAGCCGCGTTTTCTGCAGCGCCGCCATCACCACCATAAACCCGGCGATCATGATGACGCTGGAGTTGACAAACCCGGCGAAAGCCTGTTGAACGTTGGCGAGCCCTGTCACAACCAATAGCAGACAGGCGAGCAGTGGCGGTGCGCCAAAGGCCATTTTGTCTGACATAATAAGAACTATCATTAGCACCAGAATGCCCAGCGCCAGAATCATTTCCATTGTCATTGTTATTGCTCCTTCTTATTTACCCTTCCAGCATGTCGCCCGGCACTTTAAATACGGCTTTGCGTACCGTTGCCGGCGCGTCTACCGCGCACAGCGCCTGGTGGGGTTCGCCGGGCAGAAATATCGCAAAATCACCGGCATGCAGGGTGATGGCCACCGGCAGTCGGCAATCGCGGGCGATAAACAGATCCGGCTTGCGCTCTTCATCGTCATCCTGCGCGACGCAGAGCATACCGGCGTTAATCACCTCGCAGCCCGCCAGCATCACCTGAATATCGGCCCACTGCTGGTGATATTCGGCGTGGCGCTGGGCGGTCGGCTGGGTATGCGCTTCGCCAATATTGCAAAACCAGCGGCAGCCCTCCGGCTGCCAGCGCCCGTCCTGCCTGGCGCTTAGCGCCGCTAGCGTGGCCTGCGGAAGGGCGAGAATTTGCCGCAGCGCTGGGGGAAGCCCTGCCAGCGGCAGAGCGTTAAGGTTGCCGACGATCATCGCGCGGACTCCTTCACCCATTCGGGCGTGATATGCACGTATTTAATCGCCTGACGGAACCAGGTGTAGGCAATGTGCAGCGTGCCGTCCGCCCCTTGTTTGATGCTCGGATAGGAGAATTCGCGGTTGCGCTTATCCAGCGAGTTGTTGGTCATGCAGTAGCCATCGCCTTCGTCGAGATTGCGCTGCCACGGCCAGGTTTTGCCGCCATCCGCAGAGATGGCTACGGTCATCGGCGCGCGCGGCGCGCCCCAGAACGCCGAGCGGCCGCTGGTGACTTCCGGCTCTTTACGGCTGTTATCGCCATCGTCGATTTCATCATAAAGCGACGCGCGGCGTTCCAGCGCGCCGGCGGCGCTCATGTGGTTAAATACCAGCGCCAGTTCGCCGCTGGCGAGGGTGGTGACCTGAATGGATGAGTTGTTATTGGGCAGCTCGGTCGGTTCCGGCACTGACCAGCTTTCGCCGTTATCTACGGACTGGCTGTAGTAGATGTTGTCGGCCCAGCGGCTGCGGAACAGCGCGACCAGCGTGCCGCCTGGCAGGGCGGTGATATTCATATGCACGCAGCCGAGGCTTTGCGGTACTTCAACGTCGCGCCAGGTTTTGCCCTTATCGGCGGAGATTTTGACGGCGCTGATATCGTCGTTGCCGACCCACTTTTCGCCCGGCTGCGTGCGGCAGTAGAAGACCGGCAGCAGCCAGTTGCCGTTGTCCAGAACGGTCACCGGTTGGCGAATAAAGGTACCCGGTTTATCGAGCAGGGTAGCAATGTCGCCCCAGGTCTGGCCCAGATCCGTTGACTGGCGATAGCGCACGATGGCGGTATCCTGGTTGCCGGAGATCTGCGCGGTCCACAGCAGCCACAGCACATTATCCGGCGCCAGAAACAGCACCGGGTTTTGCTCGGAGCGGCTGGCGTCGTTGGACAATTTGACCGCCTCGCTCCACTGGCGACTCCCGGGCAGCAGGCGCGATCCCCAAACGGAGATATCGGCCACGCCTTCCTGGGTGCCGCCGAACCACACGCACATCAGCGAGCCGTCCGGCAGCGGCAGCAGGTTCGCCGCGTGATTTTGCGGGCAAGATGAGGGGAGCATGGCGGTTTCCACGCGCTCATCCCGCGGGTGCTGAGATATAATTCCGTCACGAACTGCTGTTACAGACATATTCACTCTCCGTTATTTCAGTAGGGTTCTATTTATTGATCGGTAATGAGGCGTAAGCGTCTTGCTGTTGTGAAACTTTAATGATTTTTCTGCTGCGAATAATATTGAGCGTTTCTACCGCCAGCGAAAAGAAAATGGCAAAATAGAGATAACCTTTCGCAATATGTATTTCCAGGCTGTCGGCCACCAGTAATAACCCGACTAATAGCAGGAAAGTTAAAGCGAGCATTTTCATCGTTGGCGTGTTATTGACAAAATCGCCGATGGTTTTTGCCGCGAACATCATAATGCCAACAGCGATAATGACTGCCGTAATCATAATGAAAATATGTTGCGACAAACCGACTGCGGTAATAACAGAATCAAGGCTGAAGACGATATCCAGCAACATAATCTGGATGATGGCCCCGGCCAGCGAAAGCTGACGCTGGCCGCCGCCGTGCGACTCTTCTGCCAGCTGGAGTTCACCGCGTATCTCCTGCAGTGACTTGTAAATAAGGAAACAACCACCGACAAATAAAATGATGGTGCGCACCGATACGACAAAATGCGCAATAGTAAACAGCGGCAACGTTATATGCGCCAGCCAGGCAATAGATACCAGCAATAGCACGCGCATAACCATTGCGCCGCTTAATCCCAACTTACGCGCAACATTTTGCTGATGCGGCGGGAGCTTGGCCACCACCAGCGAGAGAAAGATAATATTATCGACCCCGAGAATAATCTCCAGAAAGGTGAGCGTTACCAGCGTCAACCATATTTCAGGATCAAGCATCCATATAAACATTGAAACATCCCTTACGCTACGTAAGACGTTATATACAAAACATTAAATATTGCCAGCACTGATTTTTGTTTAAACCAGCGCCGGGAATTTAATTAAATATTTCCGCTATCTTCAGGAAATATATTTGGCAATAATATGATTAATTTCCTCGCACTGCGCCGAGGTGAAGCTCACCGCATAGCGGCTGTCGCCAACATCGTGGCCCATCAGCTGCAGCGCCTTTTTTACCGCCGCCGGCGAGAACGCAACTTTATAAAGATCGGTGCGCAGGCCGGTGACGCTCTCCTGAGCCTGGCGGGAGCCCTCAACATTGCCCGCTTTAAAATTTGCCCAGATGGCGTTGATCTCTTTTGGCGCGACGTTGGCCAGCCCGGAAATACAGGCGGAGCAGCCATCAACAAAACCCTGGTGTATCAGCGAATCAGGGCCGTTCAGCACGTCAAAATCGGCGATATCCCGGACCGCATCGAGGAAACCCTTCAGGCTTTCGTAGCTGCCGGCGCTGTCTTTGACGCCGATAATGTTCGGATGCTGCGCCAGCGCACGCGCGGTTTGCGGTTCAATGGTGTTGCCGGTACGCGCCGGGATGTTGTAGAGAAATACTGGTACGCTCAGGGCGTCAGCAATGGCGGTATAGTGGGCGATCAGCTCATCCTGTTTTAGCGGCACAAACCAGGGGGTGATGACCGAGACCGCGTCAACGCCCAGTTGTTCGATCTGTTTACCCAGGCGGATCGTTTCGCGAGTCGACACTTCACCGATATGCGCCACCACCGGCGCGCGACCGGCGACTTCTTCCACGCAGGCTTTAGCGACAGCGACTTTTTCCGCTTCATTGAGCACAAAAAACTCGCCGTTGGTCCCGCCGCAGAAAATACCGTTGCCCGCGGCGAGCTGGCGCTGCACCTGCTGCTTCAGCGCCGGAATATTTACGGCTCCCTCGGCGGTAAAAGGCGTGACGATGGCGGTCAGAACGCCGGTAATTGAATTGCTCATTTCATCTCTTCCCTGGTGTTATTGTGCTGGGAACAGGGTGCGGTAAACCGCCTCAACCTGCTCCTGGTTAACGCTGCATGGCGCATTATTCAGTAAACGTTTGACGTTCAGCGCCGCTTCGCTCAGTTCGCCAATACTCTCCTGCGGCACGCCCAGCGCGGCGAGGTTGTCGGGCAGCTGCAGGCGTTTCACCAGCGCGGCCAGCCAGGCGACCAGCGCATGAGATTTTTGTTCTTCGCTAAGCGTCAGATCGGCGTCAGGGATCAAATCCCATACTTGCGCGAATTTCGCCACCGCGTGCGGGCGCACCACCTTCATACAAGGCGCCAGCAGGATGGCGTTAGCCACGCCGTGCGGCAGGTGATATTTGCCGCCTAACGGATAGGAAAGGGCATGAACCAGATGAGTGCCCGCATGGTTAATGGCCACTCCGCCATAATAAGAGGCCCACAGCATCTCCAGCTTCGCCGCCAGATTGTGCGGCTCGCTCACCGACAGCTCGATGTTGCGCACCAGCTTGCGCAGGCCAATCAGCGCCGCGTTATCGCTAACCGGATTGGCAACGGTCGAAGTAAAGCACTCAATCAGGTGGCACAGCGCGTCGATGCCGGTAGAGGAGGCGATGTGCGCGGGCATGCTGGTGGTCAATTCCGGCAGCAGGGCAACGTAGTCCGGCAGCAGAACCGGGGAGATAATCCCCACCTTCGTATTCTGTTCCGGGATCGCCAGGATCGCGTTCGGCGTGGCTTCGGAACCGGTGCCGGCGGTGGCGGGAATTAATAACGAGGTCACCTTTTGCTGCGGCTTTTCGCCGGCCAGCAGCGCATCCAGCCCCGGCGAGCGGGGATGCAGCAGAACGGAGAGCAGCTTGGTCACATCCAGAACGCTACCGCCGCCGATCCCGACAATAAGCTCCGCTTGGTTAGCGCTGACGAGGCGCAGAATTTGCGCCATATCATGCTGGCTCGGCTCAGCCGGTACGGAATCCATCACCTGCAGCTGACGCCCCTCATCTTCCAGAAGCGCGCGGATCTGCTGCGCGGCATCGAGTTTGCCCACGTTGGCGTCGGTGACCAGCAAAATGCGCCTTTTGCCCGCTAGCAGCGGCAGCAGGGCGGTAAAGGCGCCCGCGCCGCTAATCAGAGTGCTGTTAATGGTTGCCACTTTTTTCTCCTCTGTAATGAATGATTAAATTTAATCATTTTTTCTGCGTGCCACTCACATTGTGGGATGAAGTTATAATTTATAGCGAGATTTAATAACTTGAGCTTGCTCACATTTAATCAATTGTGATTGAATATAATCATTATCAATGTCGAACAGCTTGAAAAGGGAAAACGATGGGCAGCGGCGATAACAAGGTGCTGGTTCTGGCTGATGACTTTACCGGCGCAAATGACGCGGGAGTCAGCCTGGCGGAGACGGGGATGCGGGCGGAAGTGGCGTTTACCGCCAGCTATCAGGGGGAGGCGCAGGCGCTGATCCTCAATAGCGACAGCCGCGCGCAGCCCGCCGCAGAGGCGGCACGGCGCATCACGCATCTTTTACAGGCGGTGTTGCCGCGTTTTCAGCCGCGCTGGATGGTGAAAAAAATCGACTCCACGCTGCGTGGCAATCTCGGCGCCGAGCTGGAAGCAACGATGCGCGCGCTGAACTGCGCCGTAGCGGTTCTGGCGCCCGCCTTTCCGGCGGCAGGCCGGGTGACGCGCCGGGGCCTGTGCTATGTGCACGGCGTGCCGGTGAATGAAACCGAGTTCGCGACCGACCCGAAAACGCCGGTCAGCAGCGCGGATATCGCCGTCGTGGTCGCTCAACAAAGCGATGTGCTGTGCCGCGGGACAACGGTCGCCGGGCTGGCGGCAGAGCTGGAACAAACGGTTGAGACGCCGCGGGTGCTGATCGTGGATGCCGAAGAAAACCAGCAGCTGGACGCCATTATCGCCACGGTCGCTGTGTGCGAGCAGCGGGTGCTGCTGGTGGGGGCTGCGGGGCTATGTGACGCCCTGGCGCGTCGGCTGGCCGCCGTACCGCGCGGACCGCTGTTGGCGATTGTCGGTTCAATGAGCGAGATTGCGCAACAGCAGGTCGCCCGGCTTGAGGCGCATTCGCGCGTTGTTCGCGTAGAAATTGATGTCGCGAGGGCGTTTGGCGGCGATGCCAACGCTGACGCCCGATGCATCGCCGCGGTATTGAGTGAAAATAATCATTGCGTCGTCACCACGCGTCCCGATAGCGAGGCGCGAAAGGGTATTGAAGCCCTGTGCCGGCAGCACGGGGTCGATCGCACCGCGCTTGGCGAGCGGATCTGCGCGTATCTGGCGCGCGTGAGCGAGCTGGCCATCGCGCAAAGCCAGCCGGGGGCGCTCTATTTATCCGGCGGCGACGTGGCTATCGCCGTGGCGCAGGCGCTGGGCGCCAGCGGATTTCATATTACAGGCCGGGTGGCGCAATGCGTGCCGTACGGCAATTTTCTGGGTAGTAGCTGGCAGCGGCCGGTAATGACCAAGGCAGGCGGATTCGGAACGGAAACCACCCTGCTGGAGGTCGTGAACTTTATTGAGGAGAAAATGAGTGACTAACATCATAGCGGTAACGATGGGAGATCCGGCAGGCATTGGCCCGGAAATTATTATTAAATCGCTGGTTGAGGGGAAACTCAACGGCGCGCCGGTAGTCGTGGTGGGCTGTGCGCAGACGCTGCGGCGGATCCTGGCGCTGGGGATCACCCCGCGCGCCGAACTGCGAATCATTGAGAACCCGGGGCAGGCGCAGTTCAGCGCGGGCACGATTAACGTGATCGACGAACCGCTGGCCGATCCGCAGGGGCTGCGCCCGGGCGAAGTACAGGCACAGGCGGGGGATTTAGCATACCGCTGCATCAAGCGGGCGACCGACCTGGCGATGGCCGGAGAGGTGTTCGCGCTCGCCACCGCGCCGTTAAATAAAGAAGCGCTGCATCTGGCCGGGCACAACTTCCCGGGGCATACCGAAATGCTCGCCCATCTGACGCAGACCAAAGATTTCGCGATGGTGCTGTATACCGATAAGCTCAAGGTTATCCATATCTCCACCCACGTGGCGCTGCGTAACTTCCTCGATAACCTG
This sequence comes from Klebsiella sp. M5al, assembly GCF_002090195.1. Lineage (NCBI taxonomy): Bacteria > Pseudomonadati > Pseudomonadota > Gammaproteobacteria > Enterobacterales > Enterobacteriaceae > Klebsiella > Klebsiella sp. M5al. The sequence continues at coordinate 3,192,266 of NZ_CP020657.1, read as the reverse complement.
AACCAGCCGCGGGTGGAGACGGTGATTGGTATTGCCGATAGCTTCCTGCGCCGGGTGGGTTATAGCCAGCCGCGTATTGCCGTCGCCGGGGTTAATCCTCACGCCGGTGAAAACGGCCTGTTTGGCGATGAAGAGATCCGTATCGTCGGGCCGGCGGTAGAAGCGATGAAAGCCAAAGGTCTTAACGTCACCGGACCGTGCCCGCCGGATACGGTGTTTATGCAGTGCCACGAAGGCCTGTTTGATATGGTCGTGGCGATGTATCACGATCAGGGACATATTCCGCTAAAATTGCTTGGGTTTTATGATGGGGTGAATATTACCGCCGGACTGCCGTTTATTCGCACTTCCGCCGACCACGGCACGGCGTTTGATATTGCCTGGACAGGTAAAGCTAAGTCTGACAGCATGACTACCTCTATTGAGCTCGCCATGCAAATCGCACAGGAATAACATGAAGGGATATAACCGGTTAGAGCAGATTATGGATTATCTCAAGAGCCATAATCTGGTGACAGTGGAGCAGCTGGTGGCGGTGACCGACGCCTCGCCCGCGACCATTCGCCGCGACCTGATTAAGCTCGATCAGGAAGGGGTGATCAGCCGAACGCACGGCGGCGTGACCCTCAACCGGTTTATTCCAGCACAACCGACCACGCAGGAGAAATCCCAGCGTAGCCAGCAGGAAAAATATGCCATCGCCAGCGCGGCGGCGGCGTTGGTCAAGGCCGGGGACGCCATTGTCCTCGATGCCGGGACCACCATGATTGAACTGGCCCGGCAAATTACCCATCTGCCGCTGCGGGTGATCACCAGCGACCTGCATATCGCCCTGTTCCTGTCGGAGTTTAAGCAAATTGAAGTGACGATCATCGGCGGGCGCATCGACGACAGCAGCCAGTCCTGCATCGGCGATCACGGGCGCCGCCTGCTGCAGAATATCTGGCCCGATCTGGCATTTGTCAGCTGCAACGGCTGGGACCTGGAGAAGGGCGTCACCTCGCCAACGGAAGAAAAAGCGGCGCTGAAGCGCGACTTAATCGCCAACGCCCGGCGGCGCATACTGCTGGCGGACAGCTCTAAATACGGCGCCTGGTCGCTGTTTAATATCACGCATCTCGACTCACTCACCGATATCATTACCGACAGTCATCTGCCGGAAGCGACGCGCGAAGCGTTAACGCATATTCATCCCCGGCTGATCGTGGCCGGCTAACCGGGAAGCGGCTTACGGCAGACGGGCGATACTGGCTTTAATCACCTCGATAGCGTGGCGAAACTTCTCCGCTTCATCATCGGCCAGCTGCAGCTCAATAATTTGCTGCACGCCGCTTTGCGTGAGCACCGCCGGAACGCCGGCCGCCGCGCCGGTTACCCCGTACTCGCCATCAAGAATGCACGATACCGCCAGCGCACGATGGCTGCCGGTGAAAATATTGCGACAGATTTCGGCGATGGTCCCAGCGACGCCGTACTCCGTGCAGCCTTTGCCGGCGTAAATCTCAAACCCCAGCTTACGCACCTTGTCGGCAATCAGATCCCGGTCGAGGGCTTTACCGGTATGTTTCTGGTAAACATCGGCGATGGCGGAGCCGTAAACCGCCGAGTGCGACCATACCGGAAACTGGGCATCGCCATGCTCGCCCAGAATAAAGGCGTCGATGCTTTGCGCGCCGATATCCAGCGCCTGGGCCAGCACCCTGCGTAAGCGGGTGGTATCTAACCAGACGCCGGTTCCCAGCACTTGGCCGCGCGGCAGGCCAGAAAGCTGCCACACCTGCCAGGTGATGATGTCGCAGGGATTGGTGGCAACCAAAAAGATGCCGTTGAAGCCGCCGTTCATCATCTGCGGGACAAGGCTTTTGACGATTTTCGCCGTGTTGGTCAATTCATCCAATCGGGTCTGGCCCGGCTTGAGCGCGCCGCCGGAAACGGTGATCACCGCGATATCGACATCGGCGCAGTCGCTGGCTTCGCGGGTGGAAATGGTCATCATTCCCGGCATATAGGCGGCCGCGTCGCTCAGGTCCTGAGCGTGCGCTTCGGCGCGTGGTTTATTGAGATCGACAAGGATCAACTCCTCGCAAACCGACTGGTTTAACAGGGCGTAGGCCGCAGAGGCGCCGACGTTTCCGGCCCCGATAATCATCACCTTGCGCGCTTTGGTATTCATCGTTTTATCCTGATAAAAGACATCATGCCGCAAAATTACTGCCTCCCAAGGGGTTAGCGCAAGCGGGGCCGGAAGCTATAAGTTAATGCTATGGCGGCGCTGCGGACGCTGCGCGCTACAGTACGCTCAAAAAAGGAGCTTATTTATGTACACCATCGCCGCGACCCCGCTAAACCACCCGGACCTCACCGCTTTAATTGCCGAACTGGACGCCTACCAGCAGACGCTCTATCCGGCGGAAAGCAACCATCTGATCGACCTGAGCGCGCTTCCGGCGGAGTCGGTTATCGCGCTAATTATCCGCGATACCCGGCAGCAGGCCGTTGGCTGCGGGGCGGTCGTGCTCGGCGAAGAGGGGTTTGGCGAGATGAAACGGGTGTTCATTAACCCGGCCCATCGCGGCCAGCAGCTGGGAGAAAAACTGCTGGCGGCGCTGGAGAAAGAGGCGATAAATCGTGAATGCCATACCCTGCGCCTGGAAACCGGCATCCATCAGCACGCCGCCGTTGCGCTATATACGCGCAATGGGTATCAGACCCGCAGCGCCTTCGCGCCGTATCAGCCGGATCCGTTAAGCATCTTTATGGAGAAACTGCTGCTTGTCGATCTTCGTTCAGCAGCGCTATAAACGCTTCGAGCTGGCGAGTTTTCGCCCCGCGCCGCCAGACCAGCCAGGTCGTTAACCAGCGCCACTCTTCGGCCAGCGGCCAGGCGGAAACCTGCTGGTGGCCCGGCATGCTCTCGAGCATGCTGCGCGGGATCAGCGCCAGCCCGGCGCCGGCAATGACGCAGGCCAGCATTCCGTGGTAGGACTCCATCTCATGGATCCGCCCCGGGGTGGCGCGATCGGCGTGGAACCAGCTCTCAAAATGACGGCGGTAGGAGCAGTTGGCGCGAAACGCGTAGACGCTGGCGCCGTTCACTTCGCTGGCCCGGGCGATGGGCGGATGGCCAAATGGCGCGACGATCATCATCTCTTCCGGGAACACCGGTAACCCTTCAAGCCCCGGATGCACCAGCGGGCCGTCGACGAACGCCGCGCTCAGGTTGCCCTCGAGTACGCCGTCGATCATGGTGCCGGACGGGCCGGTGGAGAGGGCCAGATGGATCTTCGGATAGCGCTGATTAAAGTGCGCCAGGGTCGGGGAAATACGCACGGCGGCGGTACTCTCCAGCGAGCCGAGCGAAAACAGTCCCTGAGGCTCGTCCCCCGCGACCACCATCCGCGCCTCATCAACCAGCGCCAGGATCTGCTGGCTATAGCGTAAAAAGCTGTGTCCGGCGGGCGACAGGCGCAGGCGCTGGTTTTCGCGAATAAACAGTTCGACGCCGAGATCCGCCTCCAGCTGGCGAATGCGCGTGGTCAGGTTCGACGGCACGCGATGCACCTTCTGCGCGGCCTGGGTAATGCTGCCTGTGCTGGCGACGGCGTTAAACATCTCAAGCTGGGTCAGATCCATAGCGTTCTTCTTTTGTGAAAGGGTTGCTCAATATTATTCATTTTTAATGAAGGGAAGGGTAAGCCAGAATAAGGTCACTTCGCAATCAACACAGAGAGAAAAATGATGAATTTATCTGCCACTCATGCGGTTTCCGTGAACCCAACGACAGGTGAAACGCTGTCGTCTCTGCCATGGGCCAGCGAACAACAGGTTGATTCAGCCATTGCCCTTGCGGAACAAGGCTATCGCCAATGGCGCAAGGTCAGCGTGGCGCAGCGCGCGACGACGCTGCGTAACGTCGGCGCCGCGATGCGCGCCCGGAGCGAAGCGCTGGCGCAAATGATTAGCCTTGAGATGGGCAAACCGATTGCCCAGGCGCGCGGCGAAGTCGCTAAATCCGCCAATCTTTGTGACTGGTATGCCGAACACGGCCCGGCGATGTTGAATACCGAAGCGACGCTGGTTGAAGACAATAAAGCGGTAATTGAGTACCGTCCGATGGGCGCTATCCTCGCGATCATGCCGTGGAACTTCCCGGTGTGGCAGGTGCTGCGCGGCGCGGTGCCGATTCTGCTGGCGGGCAACAGCTATCTGCTTAAGCATGCGCCAAACGTGCTGGGCAGCGCGGCGATGATTGGCGAAATTTTTGCCGCAGCGGGCGTGCCGGAAGGCGTGTTTGGCTGGGTGAACGCCACCAACGACGGCGTTTCGCAAATGATTAACGACCCGCGCATCGCCGCGGTGACCGTCACCGGCAGCGTGCGCGCCGGGAAGGCGATTGGTGCTCAGGCCGGCGCGGCGTTGAAAAAATGCGTGCTGGAGCTGGGCGGTTCCGATCCTTTTATCGTCCTTAACGACGCCGACCTTGATGAGGCGGTGAAGGCGGCGGTGATTGGCCGCTACCAGAATACCGGGCAGGTCTGCGCAGCCGCGAAGCGTTTCATCGTCGAGGCGGGTATTGCTGAAGCCTTTACGCAGAAATTTGTCGCCGCCGTCGCCGCGCTGAAAATGGGCGATCCGCGCGATGAGCAGAATTATATTGGACCGATGGCGCGTTTCGACCTGCGCGATGAGCTGCACGAGCAGGTGCGGGCAACCCTAAAAGAGGGGGCGACCCTGTTACTGGGCGCGGAAAAAATCGAAGGCGCAGGCAACTACTATGCGCCAACGGTGCTGGGGAACGTCACCGCTGAGATGACCGGCTTTCGCGAGGAACTGTTTGGGCCGGTGGCGACGATTACCGAAGCCCGCGATGCCGATCATGCGCTGGCGCTGGCTAACGAGAGCGAATTTGGCCTTTCAGCAACGGTTTATACCACCAGTGAAACGCAGGCCCGGCGCTTTGCCGATGAGCTGGAGTGCGGCGGGGTGTTTATCAACGGCTACTGCGCCAGCGATGCCCGCGTGGCGTTCGGCGGCGTGAAGAAAAGCGGTTTTGGCCGCGAGCTCTCCCATTTTGGCCTGCATGAATTCTGCAACGTGCAGACTGTCTGGAGAGATCGCCGCTAACCCTACAAACTGCCCCCGGAGGCGGCGCAATGCCCCTGCCCGGGCTACGGGTCACAGCCATCTGCGATCGCGTAGCCCGGGAAAAAAGCCCCGATATGATTAAGCTATTCACTTAGCGGCACCGAAGCGAGAAAGAGGCTGTTTCTTCGCGCCGCGTGCGCCTATAATTACCGCCCGAATTTTGTTGTTGGCAAGGAGCCGCGCGTGGCGACGGTAATAAATAACGCAATGCTCGATGCCATTTTGGCTGAAGTCAGGCCGCTGATTGGACGCGGTAAAGTGGCGGACTATATTCCGGCGCTGGCCAGCGTCAGCGGCGATAAGCTCGGCGTGGCCATCTGTACGGTCGACGGTCAGCACTACAGCGCCGGCGACGCGCACGAGCGTTTCTCCATTCAATCGATCTCGAAAGTCCTGAGCCTGGTGGTGGCGATGAATCACTATCAGGAAGAGGAGATCTGGCAGCGGGTGGGGAAAGATCCCTCCGGCCAGCCTTTTAACTCGCTGTTGCAGCTGGAAATTGAGCAAGGCAAACCGCGCAACCCGTTTATTAACGCCGGGGCGCTGGTGGTCTGCGATATGCTGCAAAGCCGTCTTAGCGCGCCCCGCCAGCGAATGCTGGAAATCGTTCGTCGTCTGAGCGGGGTGGGCGATATCGCCTATGATCCGGTGGTTGCCCGCTCGGAGTTCGATCATTCGGCGCGCAATGCCGCTATCGCCTGGCTAATGAAATCCTTCGGCAATTTCCATAACGATGTCGCCACGGTACTGCAAAACTATTTCCACTACTGTTCGCTGGAGATGAGCTGCGTGGAGCTGGCGCGCACCTTTCTGTTTCTTGCCGACCGAGGTATCGCCCCGCACCTTGAGACGCCGGTGATTGCGCCGATTCAGTCGCGGCAGGTCAACGCCCTGATGATGACCAGCGGCATGTATCAGAACGCCGGTGAATTTGCGTGGCGCGTCGGTTTGCCGGCGAAATCCGGCGTCGGCGGCGGGATTGTGGCTATTGTCCCGCAGGAGATGGCGATCGCGGTGTGGAGCCCGGAGCTCGATGAGGCGGGGAACTCGCTGGCCGGGATTGCTTTACTGGAAAAACTCACCCAAAAGCTGGGGAGGTCGGTGTTCTGATGGTGCCAATCGAAAGCCTGTTTGCCCGCCTGCAGCGTTCCACTTTTCGCTCCCGTTTTCGCCTCGGCGTGAAAGAACGGCAGTACTGTTATGATAAGGGCGCGGAAGTTATCGACCAGCACGCGGCGGACTTTATCGCCCGGCGGCTGGCGCCCGCGCGCATTCCTAACGACGGCAAGCAGACCCCGATGCGCGGACATCCGGTGTTTATCGCCCAGCATGCCACCGCGACCTGCTGTCGCGGCTGTCTGGAGAAGTGGCACGCCATCCCGCGCGGGCGCGGGCTCAGCGATGAAGAGCAGCGCTACGTGGTGCAGGTTATTCACCACTGGCTGGTGATCCAGATGAATTCGCCGGATCGCGGCAGACCGTAATTCATCGGGCGGCGGTATATGCCTGATAATTATTCTCATGATATGATGAACCGCTTACTCATTATTAACATAATAATTGCCTGAAACATTTAGACGGATAATCATGAATGTCTCCACTGTCGATTCGGTCATTCACGCTGTTTCGTGAGGAACAGCCCGTGCGTGATGCGCTGGTGTTGTTCACTTTAACGCTACTGCTGCATTTCTTCGGCGCGATGCTGCGTCTGGTACAAGAATTGTCGTTCTTCTGGCCGCTTAACGCGGTGATGGCGGGGATTTTCGCGCGTTATATCTGGCTAAATCGCAGCTATTTTTACGCCATCTGTTTTGCCGCCATGCTGGTATATGACGGTTTAACTTCGCGTTGGGGGATGGGGCTCGCCTCCTTTCTGATCAATTTCTCCAATATCGTATTTATCGTTACCCTGGCGCAGCTCATTTTGTGGGATAAGCGGCGGGCGGATTCGATGCCGGGACCGATCAACGCGCTAAGCCTGTTTTGCTATTGCCTGCTGGCGGCGCTGCTGTGCGCGGCCGTTGGGGCGCTGGGTTCGGTAGATGTGGAACGCGCCACGTTTATTCCCCAACTGGCGGACTGGTTTAGCGAACAGTTTTCCACTGCCGTACTGATCCTGCCGTTCATTTTAACCCTCACGCTCCCTTCGGCGTTCGGGCGTTTTCGCCTGCGTCAGCTGTTACCGGCGATTGCGCTGGTGCTGTCAATTGTGCTCGGCGTGGCGGTGGGCGGGGCCGGGAGCATCACCTTCCCGCTACCGGCGCTGATCTGGTGCGCGATTCGCTACCCGCTGCCGCTGACCTGCCTGCTGACCTTTATTACCGGGATTAGCGAAATTCTGCTGGTGGCGAACTCGCTGATTCACCTCACGCCCGACACCCGAATGCAGCCGTGGCAGCTGTTTTCGACGCGTCTGGGTATCGCGGCGATGCTGATCAGCCCGATTATCGTCGCTTCCAGCGTCGAGGCGATAAATAATCTTGTCAAACAGCTGGCCCTGCGCGCTGACTTTGACTTTCAGACCCGGGTCTATTCTCGCTCGGGGTTAAGCGAAGCGCTGAAACGTCAGCCGCTGTCGGAAGATAAGCGGTTAACGGTCATGGTGCTGGATATCGACGGCTTCAAGCAGGTCAACGATCGCTGGGGCCATGAGTGCGGCGACTGCGTGCTGGCCCAGTTTGCGCAGCAGGTAAGGCTACTGGTGGGCGAAGAGGGCATGGTGGCGCGCATTGGCGGGGAAGAGTTTGCCGTCGCGGCGCTGACCTCATCAGAACGGGACGGACAGGTGCTGGCGGAAAAAATTCGTCAGGGAATCGAATCGCAGACCTTCACCTGGGGGCAATACAAAATCCAGCTGACCGTCAGCATGGGGCTGGAGAGCCAACCGCTCGCTACCGCCAGGGTTACGGATCTGTTCAACCAGCTGCTGATGGAAGCCGATGATTCGATGATTCGGGCGAAACGTGCCGGGCGCAACCGGATTTTTACGCACGAAATGGCCTGAATAACCCCATAAGAAAACGCGATGATAATTTTGCTTGTGTTAAATATAAGTTAAAAACATAGTGATGTGGTCAATTTCAAGGAGTTACCTATGACCACATCTTTCACTCTGCGCACGCTGTCGCGTGACGATATTCTCGAACACCTTTCTGAATTAACCGATATCCTCGTCAGCTGCGTCAACGGCGGGGCCTCGGTGAGCTTTATGCTACCTTTCGCCCCGGAAACCGCGACGGCGTTCTGGCTGCGAATGGCGCAAAGCGTTGCCGCCGGGGAACGCGTTGTCCTCGCCGCGGCGGATGCAGAGCAGCGGCTCGTTGGTACGGTACAGCTGATTACCGACCAGCCGGAAAACCAACCGCACCGCGCCGATGTTGCCAAGCTCCTGGTTCACCAAAATGCGCGTCGTCAGGGGCTGGCGAATGCGCTGATGACCCGGCTGGAAGCGATCGCGCGCGAGCAGGGCAAAAGCGTTCTGGTGCTGGATACCGCAACCGGCAGTGGGGCAGAAAACTTTTACGTGCAGTGCGGCTGGGAAAAAGCCGGGGAAATCCCCCGCTATGCGCTGATGCCGGACGGCGAGCTGACGGCAACGTCGCTGTTCTATAAATTTCTGTCTTAAATTTGATATTGCATACAGCTTTGATCAAAACGGGGTTTCACTTAGCTAAAAACCTGATAACTTATTGGACCAATTACTCAGGTTGTATGACTACTCTATGAGGGAACCCTTGTGAAAACACTAAACCGTCGCGATTTCCCGGGCGCGCAGTACCCTGAACGTATCATTCAGTTTGGCGAAGGCAACTTCCTGCGCGCGTTTATCGACTGGCAGATCGATCTACTAAACGAGCATACCGACCTGAATGCCGGGGTGGTGATTGTGCGTCCGATTGAGAGTACGTTCCCGCCGTCGCTCAGCGTCCAGGACGGTCTCTACACCACGATAATTCGCGGCCTGAATGAGAAGGGTGAAGCGGTCAGCGATGCGCGCCTGATTCGCTCGGTCAACCGCGAAATTAGCGCCTATGCGGATTACGATGAACTGCTGCGGCTGGCGCATAACCCGGATATGCGCTTTGTGTTTTCCAATACCACCGAAGCGGGAATTAGCTACCATGCGGGCGACCGTTTTGACGATGCGCCCGCGGTAAGCTATCCGGCTAAACTGACCCGTCTGCTGTTTGAACGCTACAGCCATTTCTCCGGCGCGGCGGATAAAGGCTGGGTCATCGTTCCCTGCGAGCTGATTGACTATAACGGCGAAGCGCTGCGTGAACTGGTGCTACGCTATGCTCAGGAGTGGGCGCTGCCGGAAGCCTTTGTGACATGGCTGGATGAAGCCAACGCTTTTTGTTCTACGCTGGTAGACCGCATTGTGACCGGCTATCCGCGTGATGAAGCCGCGCAGATTGAAGAGCAGCTGGGATATAAAGACGCTTTCCTCGATACCGCCGAACACTTCTACCTGTTTGTCATTCAGGGGCCGAAATCTCTGGCCGCCGAGCTGCGACTCGATAAACTGCCGCTTAACGTCCTGATCGTGGACGATATTAAGCCGTACAAAGAGCGTAAAGTGGCCATTCTTAACGGCGCGCACACCGCGCTGGTGCCGGTCGCCTTCCAGGCAGGGCTGGATACCGTGGGCGATGCGATGAACGATGCGGAAATTTGCGCTTTCGTCGAGAAGGCGATTTACCAGGAGATCATTCCGGTTCTCGATCTGCCGCGCGATGAGCTGGAGTCTTTTGCCAGCGCGGTAACCGGTCGCTTCCGTAACCCCTATATCAAGCATCAGCTGCTGTCTATCGCGCTTAACGGGATGACTAAATACCGTACCCGTATTCTGCCGCAGCTGCTGGCGGGACAGAAGAAAGCGGGGAAACTCCCGGCGCGTCTGACCTTTGCGCTGGCGGCGCTGATCGCATTTTATCGCGGCGAGCGTCACGGCGAGAGCTATCCGGTACAGGACGACTCCGAATGGATAGAGAGCTATCAGGCGCTGTGGGCCCAGCATCGGGATCGTCAAATCAGCACCCGCGAGCTGGTAAACGCGGTGCTTTGCGTTGAGTCCCACTGGGAGCAGGACCTGACGAAAGTTTCCGGCCTGGCCGAGCAGGTGGCGCAGGATCTGGATGCTATTTTGCGCGACGGTATGCGCGCCGCCGTTAAGCCGCTGTGCTGATATCCTGAAACGACCGGATTGCGGCCGGGTAAGGCGCCAGCCGCTACCCGGCAAGAATCCCGGCACCGTGCCGAACGCGATTGGTTATCGAACGCAACCCGGCCGCTGCCGGGTTATTTTTTTCCCTTCATTAGTTACAACATCCTTTTTGCTTTTTTGACTGGCGCAGGTCTGTAAGAACGCGCCAATTTCGTCCAGCAGCGATCATCAGGGCAAATAAGAGAAAAAGATGAATTGTGTCCCTGACGCTTGATCAAATTATCCGGCAGGAAAATAATGCCTTATCCAAACGAGAGGTTAGACCAATGGTCATCGAAATTCGTGAAGTGGGCCAGCAGGATAAAGCGCAGTGGCTACGGCTATGGGAAGGCTATACCCGTTTCTACGGTAGCCCGCAGCCGCCGGACGTCACGGAATACACCTGGCAGCGCATGCTGGATCCCGCTTCTCCCATGTTGGGGCGCGTGGCCCTGGCGGATGGCAACGTCGCTGGATTTGCGATTTGTGTCCTTCACGAAGGCACCTGGGTAAAGATGCCTGTTTGCTATCTGGAAGATCTGTTCGTTGCCCCGCCGATGCGCGGAAAAGGCATCGCCAGGGCATTGATGCAGGCGCTGCAAGCGGAAGGGAAAGAGAAAGGGTGGTCGCGTCTGTACTGGCACACTCGTACTGATAATCCGGCCCGGCGTCTGTATGATGAATTTACGCCAGCCGATGACTATGTTCGTTACCGCGTGACGCTCTGAAAATCTGAGATTAAGAAGTTATTAAGATTTCCCCTGTAAAACAGGGGAAACGACTCAGGAGTAACAAAATGGAAAAACGCATAGAGACGGTTGTGAACCTCATCATGTTTCTTTCGCTGCTGGCCACCGCGTGGGATCTCTCCCTGGTCCATCACCTGTCCTGGTAAACCTGAACGTACGGCGCCAGAGCCTGGCGCCGCAACGTTAGTTCCTACTTTAACATCAATACGTTATGCCAACCACGCTAGCGGCGCGCGACGATAAACAGGCGCGGAAATAGCAGTAGCACCTTTCCGTTACACTGTAACGGATAGTGCTGTTTCAGACGTGCCAGATAGCGTTCGAGAAAAGCCTGGCGCTGCGGTTCATCAAGAGGCTGTAAAAACGGGCGTAGGCCCGTTGACTGCAGCCATTCAATAATGGCCTGGTGCGATGCCAGCGGGTGAAAGTAGGTGGTGCGCCAGATATCCACCTCGCAGCCGCAGGCGGTCAGCATATCGTAATACTCCGGCACATCCGGCAGCGGCGGCCGCCCGCTGGCTGGATATCCCAGCTCTTCCGCGACCTCACGCATCAGCGCGTGCGAGGGTTCCTGCCAGTTAACCGGCATTTGCACCGCCAGTACGCCGTTTTCCGCAAGATTGCTGACCAGATGGGGAAAAAGCCGCTGATGATCCGTTAGCCATTGCAGCGAAGCATTGGCGTAAATAACGTCCGCCGGGCGCTCGGGGCGAAACCCGGCGATATCTCCTTCGACAAAGCGGCAGTCCGGGAGCCGCTGAGCGGCTTCTTCCAGCATGGCCGGTGAATTATCGACGCCAATAATTGTTGCTTCTGGCCAGGCATGCCGTAGCAGAGCGGTACTGTTGCCTGGCCCGCAGCCCAAATCAACGGCCAGCGCTACGGGATGGTGGGCGATGCGGGCGAGAAGCTCGGCGGCGGGCCGCGTGCGCTCCGCGCCGAATTGCAAATACAATGAAGGATTCCAGTCAGCCATAGCACGCTCCGGTTAAGAGAAACTCGTTCATCAGCATAGACGGCAATGCTTAACTGGCAAATAAACAACAGCTATATGCTAATGAAATGTGACGGTGTCACTTAACTTATGCCGGGTTCGTCACGGTAGACCCGGCGGAGGTTGGCTAGAGTAGGCGTCGCAAAAAAGGGGGGATGGTCATTAAATGGCGTTAATCATTAAGGTGTTACTTGAAAACCGGCTCGGCGAGGGGCAGGACAGCCTGTTGCAGGCGAAACCCGGATTAAGCCTGCTTGTGGAAGATGAAACCAGCCGGGTGCTGTTTGATACCGGGCCAGACGGCAGTTTTCTTCATAATGCGCAGCGGATGGGCGTCTCTTTATCTGACTTGACCGCCACGGTGCTCTCCCACGGTCATTACGACCACTGCGGCGGCGTGCCGTGGCTGCCGGATAACAGCCGTATCATTTGCCATCCGCTGATCGCGCAACAGCGCTACTCGGCGTTATCCCTTGCTGGACGTCACTGGAAAGTCAAAAAACTGTCGCGAGAAATTGACTACTCCCGCCACCGCATGGAGTACAGCCGCGAACCGCTGGCGATCGGCGAACGACTGTTGTGGTCCGGCGAGATTGCGGTCGCGCGTCCGCGAGCCTATGGCGTCCTCGCGGGTCAATCGCCGGGGGAAGATTACCTTGCCGACGAAGGCGTGCTGATCTACCGCTCGACGCGGGGGTTAGTCATTATTTGCGGCTGCGGGCATCGCGGATTGATCGATACGATTCGCCACTGTCAGAAGATCACCGGCGTCCAGCAGATACGCGCCATCATCGGCGGCCTTCACCTGCGCAGCGCGCCGCCGTGGGTGATACGTCGGCTAAAGCAGTTCTTGCGCCAGCAGAAGGTCGAGGAGGTGATGGCCTGCCACTGCACCGGTTCATGGGGGCGCTGGTGGCTTGCCGCGGATAGCGCCCCGGCCACCGGCGATACGTTGGTGCTGGAATAACAATCGCATTCACTTTTGCTAATTACATATAAATAACATTTTTGCTATTTATTAAATACATTAACCGTCGGCTATACACCTTCCCCCAGGGGGAAGGTCAAATACTGATATCCCTTTTTGGTGTAAATATTTATAGAGAAACTTCATTCTATTTAACGTGGGTTTTTCTCTTTGAAATATCATTTAATTCTGCCGATGAGTGTGATTTAATTCAGCGGTCTTCTTATTGCGAATATCTCTATGATTGCGTCACTGCAGGCATTATTAAAACAAGCAACCCGGCGTCGGCTTCGTATCCGCGCGGGGCTTGTTATTGCCTGTTGGCTACTGCTCAACCTTCAGCTGACCGTCGCGGCGCACCACGGCGGCCAACAGCAGCCGGTGGCGCCGCAGGCGCAGATTCACCATATTGTCGATGGCGTGATGAGCATGCCCGGCATGGAAAGCGTCGGTCAGAAAGCCATCTGCGAGAAGCACTGCGACCCCGATACCGCGCAGCCAAACTCATTAACCTCTTTACAGCTGAACGCGCTTCCCTCCGAAACCGCGCTATTAGTGGTTTCCCCGCAGCAGGAGACCTGCGCTGAACGTATGGACTGGCGGACGCCGCCGGTCACCGGTCCGCCGGCTGAAATACGCTTCTGCCGTTTCAGGGAATAAAACGCCGTTAAAAACATCCATCAGATCTGCCCGGTCTGCGGGCGACTTTATGTTTTTTTCGGAGACTTTATTATGCGTTCGACCTCTATTTTTCTGCTTATTACCAGCGTTCTGACCTTTTCCCTCACTTCATTTTCCGCCAGCGCGGAAGACGGCGCGATGCATCACCATAATATGTCCGCGATGGCGGAGATGCCGGGGATGAATAAGCCGGATGATTCCGCCCCCCTTTATTCAACGAACGGGGTCATTAAAGCCTGGCGCGACAATGCCGTGGTGATTGCCCACGCTCCGGTTGCCGAGCTGAACTGGCCAGCGATGACCATGAGCTTTGCGCTCGGCGATAACCACGATAAAAAGCTGGCGGTGGGACAAAAGGTTGATTTCACCTTCCGTCAGACGGACTCCGGCTACGCGCTCGTTTCGATGACCGCGCACTAATTCCGGAGTCATTATGTCCATCTTAAATAAGGCGGCCCGCGGGCTGCCGCTTTTACTGTCGCTGATTTCCGCCAACGGCTGGGCGACGACGCTGGCTGAGGCCCTGTCGGCGGCGGAAAGCTACTCCGCCGAGCTCTCCGCCAACGATCATCAGGTGAATGCGTTAAAAAACAGGGCGGATTCCGCCATGCAGCTTCCCGATCCGAAGCTGAAGTTCGGCATTGAAAACGTTCCGCTGGGCGGCAACAACGCCAGCCGACTGACCCGCGAGGGGATGACCATGCAAAGGGTCGGCGTGATGCAGGACTACGTCAGCAGCACCAAGCGCGAACGAAAGGCCGACTCGATAACCGCCGAAGCGCGCCAGGCCGCCGCCAATGCCGATGTGATCCGCGCCCGGCTGCAGCGGGAAACCGCGCAGGCGTGGCTGGCGCTGGCGGTGGCGCAGAAATCACTGCGTTCAGTACAGGCGTTGATCAGCGAAACCTCCCGGCAAATCAACGTACAAAAGGCCGGCGTAAGCAGCGCCAGCGCCAGTCCCGGCAGCGTGCTCGACGTTCAGCTGGCGCTGAATGCCATGAAAAATGAGCAAGATAACGCCCGCCGCGATGTGCAGATTGCCCGGGCGCGCCTGTTGCAGCTTACCGGCAAAGAGGTCCGCGATATCTCCGGCCCGCTGCCGCGCATTGAACGCCTACCGGCCGATGAAGCCGCGTTAATGGCGGGGATTAAGCTACATCCTGAGGTGATTCAGGCCGCGCGCGAGGCCGATTTGGCGAAAGCGAAATCAGGTCAGTCGGAAGTCGCGGCGATCCCTGACGTTGGCGTCGAGGTCTATTACGCCCGGCGCGGGGACGATTACGACGATATGGTGGGCGTCATGTTTACCGTCGATATGCCTATTTTTCAGGGCAAACGCCAGGACAAAGAGCACGCCGCCGACGTCTCCCGTACCTATGAAGCCAACGATCGGCTGACGTTATTGATGCGCGAGCATCAGGCCCAGCAGTATCAGCTGATCTCGCAATATAACGCCGCGAAAGCCATTTACGATCGTCAGCAAAGCGAGGTGCTGCCGCTGCTGCGCAAGAAGGTGAGCCTCGTCAATGCCCAGTATCGGGGCGGCAGCTCGGCGCTGGCGGAACTGCTCGCCGCCCGTCGCGATCTGCTGAGCGGAGAAATTGCCAGCAACGACGCGGAGAAAGCGCTCGCTGATGCGTGGGCCGCCATTCGTTACCTTATTCCTCAGGATGTTAAATAATGAAGCCAAAATCTGTTATTACCCTTGTGGCGCTGGCCATCGCCCTGGCCGCCGCGGGCGGATACTGGCTCGGTTCGCGAAACGCGCCGACGCTTTCCGCGGACGGGGCTCAGACCGAAACGGGCCGCAAAGTGTTGTACTGGTACGATCCGATGACCCCCGGCACCCGCTTCGATAAACCGGGAAAGTCACCGTTTATGGATATGGATCTGGTGCCGCGCTACGCCGACGAAGGGGCGGGAGAGGAGGCCGGGAGCGTGCAGATTAGCGCCCGCCAGCAGCAAAACCTCGGCGTACGCACGGCTGATGTTGCCCGGCGGACGCTGGCGCAGAAGCTCAGCGCTTTCGGTACCGTCGCGATTGACGAGCGCAGCGTTGAAACGGTTCCGGCGCTGGCCAGCGGCCTGATCGAGAAACTTTACGTCAACGCCTCCCAGCAGTTTGTGAAAAAGAACGAGGCGCTGGCCGAGCTGTGGATCCCGCAGTGGGCGGCGGCGCAGCAGGAGTATCTGGCGGTGAGGCTGCTGGGCGATAGCGGTTTAACCGTCGCCGCGCGCGGCCGTTTGCAGCTGCAGTTTATGCCGGAAGCGATTATCCGCAGCGTTGAGCGCAGCGGTAAACCGCAAACCCGCATAACGGTACGCGCGCCGCACGATGGCTACGTCAGCAAGCTTGACGTGCGCACCGGCGCGCAGGTCACGGCAACCCAGCCGCTGTTCGAGCTGGCCAGCCTCGACCCGGTCTGGATCGTGATTGATTATCCGCAAAGCCAGGCCAGCCTGCTGCGCGTAGGTAGTCAGGTAACGGCCGCCACCAGCAGCTGGCCCGGCACAACGTTTCAGGGAACCGTCAGCGAGCTGCTTCCCGACCTCGAAGCGACCACCCGTACTCTGAAAGCCCGCGTAGTGCTCAATAATCCGCAGCATCAGCTCAAACCGGGCATGTATTTGAACGTTGAGCTGGCTGAGGCGCAGCAGGGGCGCGAGGTGCTGACGATCCCGGAAGAGGCATTAATTGCAACAGGCACCAGCAACCGGGTGCTGATCGCCGACGGCGAGGGGTATTTCCGTCCGGTCGAGGTGACCGCGGGACGAACGCAGGATGGTCTGGTTGAGGTAACTTCCGGCCTTGAAGAGGGGCAAAAGGTGGTCACCTCTGGACAGTTCCTGATTGACTCCGAAGCCAGCCTGCGCAGCGCGCTGCCGCAAATGGCCGGGCAGAATGAAGAGATACAAAGCTACTCGGCGCAGGGCGTCATCAAGGCGGTGAGCGATGAGGCGGTAACGATCGCGCACCAGCCGGTCCCGGCGCTGAAGTGGCCGGCGATGATCATGGACTTTGCCATTACGCCGCCGCTGCGGGAGCAGGTGCGTCCCGGCGAGTCGGTGATGTTTCATTTCGTGCTGACCGATGAAGGGGCGCGGGTGACCTCAGTGATGCCGATGAGCGGCGCTAAGGAGCAGCCATGATTGCCGCCGTTATCCGCTGGTCGTTGCGCAACCGCCTGCTGGTACTGCTGGCGACGCTGATTATGGCCGCCTGGGGCGTCTGGTCGATACAGCAGGCGCCGCTGGACGCGCTGCCGGATCTTTCCGATACCCAGGTGATCATTCGCGTCAGCTATCCGGGCAAAGCGCCGCAAATTGTCGAAGATCAGGTGACCTATCCGCTGACCACTACCATGCTGTCGGTGCCGGGGGCGAAAACCGTGCGCGGTTTTTCCATGTTCGGCGATGCTTACGTTTACGTACTGTTTGAGGACGGTACCGACCCGTACTGGGCGCGCTCCCGCGTGCTGGAGTACCTGAGCCAAATCCAGAGCAGCCTGCCGCCGGAAACCAAAGCGTCGCTGGGGCCGGATGCCACCGGCGTCGGCTGGGTATTTGAATATGTGCTCACCGACAAAAGCGGCCAGCATAGCCTCGGCGACCTGCGGGCGATTCAGGACTGGATCCTTAAATATGAACTGAAAACCGTACCGGATGTTTCGGAGGTGGCCAGCGTCGGCGGGATGGTGAAAGAGTATCAGGTGGTTCTTAACCCAGACCGGCTGCGGGCGCTGAACGTCACTCACCAGCAGGTGATTAGCGCGATCCAGAGCGCCAACCAGGAAGGCGGCGGCTCGGTACTGGAACTGGGTGAAGCGGAATATATGGTACGCACCACCGGCTACCTGAAATCCATCGACGATTTTAACCAGGTCGTTATCGCCGCGCGCGGCGGCGTGCCGGTGCTGCTCTCCGACGTCGCCAGCGTGCGCCGGGGTCCGGCGATTCGGCGCGGCGTCGCCGAGCTCAACGGCGAAGGCGAGGTGGCGGGCGGCATTATCATCATGCGTTCGGGCAAAAACGCGCTGACCACCATTGACGCGGTGAAGGCCAAACTGGCGGAAGTGCAAAAAAGCCTGCCCGCAGGGGTAGAGATTGTCCCGGTGTACGACCGCTCGCAGCTGATTAAAAACTCGGTCGAAACCCTGACCCATAAGCTTATCGAAGAGTTTATCGTCGTGGCGGTGGTCTGCTCGCTGTTTCTGTTCCACTTCCGCAGCGCGCTGGTGGCGATGATCACGCTGCCGCTGGGGATCCTCGGCGCGTTTATCGTGATGCACTATCAGGGCGTCAGCGCCAATATGATGTCGCTCGGGGGGATTGCGATCGCTATCGGGGCCATGGTCGATGCGGCAATCGTGATGATTGAAAATATGCATAAGGTGCTGGAGCAGTGGCGGCACGAGCATCCCGAACGCCAGCCGTCTTCCGCCGACTACTGGCAGATTGCCCAGCACGCGGCGTCGGAAGTGGGGCCTGCGCTGTTTTGCAGCCTGCTGATTATCACCCTGTCGTTTATTCCGGTGTTCACCCTCGAGGCGCAGGAGGGCAAGATGTTCTCGCCGCTGGCCTTCACCAAAACCTGGTCGATGGCGGTGGCCGCCGGGTTGGGGATAACTCTGGTGCCGGTGCTGATGGGCTACTTTATTCGCGGCAAAATCCCTGATGAAACCGCCAATCCGCTCAACCGCTGGCTGATCCGCGCCTATGAACCGCTGCTGGATAAAGTTCTGCAGTGGCCGAAGGCGACGCTGGCGGCGGCGGGGCTGCTGCTGGTCGCCACGCTGTGGCCGCTGGCGCAGCTCGGCAGCGAATTCCTGCCGCAGATTGACGAGGGCGACCTGCTGTACATGCCCTCCACGCTGCCGGGGATCTCCAGCCGCGAAGCCGGACGTCTGCTGCAGCAAACCGACCGCCTGATCAAGACCATCCCTGAAGTGCAAAGCGTATTCGGTAAGGCCGGACGGGCGGATAGCGCCACCGACCCGGCGCCGCTGACCATGCTGGAAACCACCATTCAGTTCAAGCCGAAAAGCGAATGGCGGCCCGGCATGACCATGGATAAGCTCATTAGCGAGCTGGACAATACGGTGAAGGTGCCGGGCATCGCCAACGTCTGGGTGCCGCCGATTCGTAACCGCCTGGATATGCTGGCGACCGGTATTAAAAGCCCGGTCGGCATCAAAGTGAACGGCAACAATCTGGCGGAGATCGAAAAAACCGCCGAGGAGATTGAGCGTATCGTACGTAACGTACCGGGGGTGACCTCGGCGCTGGCGGAGCGTCTCGACGGCGGTCGCTATATCGATATCACTATCGACCGGGTGAAAGCCGCCCGCTACGGCGTGTCGGTGAAGGAGCTGCAGTCGATCGTCGCCAGCGTGGTCGGCGGCGATAACATCGGTGAAACCATCGAGGGGCGAGAACGTTACCCGATCAGCGTCCGCTATCCGCGCGACGTGCGCGACTCGCTGCAAAAGCTGCGCGATCTGCCGGTGGTGACCAGCGGCGGGGCGCAGGTGGCGCTTTCCGAACTGGCGGATATCGCCATCACCGACGGCCCGCCGATGCTGAAAAGCGAAAACGCCCGCCTGTCGGACTGGATCTACGTCGATATTCGCGGGCGTGACCTGAAATCCGCCGTGGACCAGATGCAGCGTGAGGTCAGCGAACAGGTCAAGCTGCCGGAAGGCATCTCGCTGACCTGGTCCGGGCAGTATGAGTATCTGGAGCGCGCGACGGCAAAGCTAAAAATCGTGCTGCCGTTTACCCTGATGATTATCTTTATTCTGCTTTACGTCACCTTCGGTCAGGTCAAAGACGCGCTGCTGATTATGGGTACCTTACCGTTTTCGCTGGTAGGCGGCGTCTGGCTGCTTTGGCTGCTGGGCTATAATCTGTCGGTGGCGGCCGCCGTGGGCTTTATCGCGCTGGCCGGCGTGGCGGCGGAGTTCGGGGTGATTATGGTGCTCTATTTAAACCAGGCGATCGCCAAACGCCGCGGACGGCTTGATGACCAGACGCTCAACGAGGCGATTCATGAAGGGGCGGTGCTGCGCGTGCGCCCGAAAGTGATGACCGTGGCGACGATTATGGCCGGGCTGCTGCCGATTATGTGGGGAGGCGGCACCGGATCGGAGGTGATGCAGCGTATCGCCGCGCCGATGATCGGCGGGATGATCACCGCGCCGCTGCTGTCGATGCTGGTGATCCCGGCAGTCTATCACCTGACGCACCGTAACAAACGCTAAAGTACAACGCCCGGGCCAGGCGGCTCGGGCGTGAATCAGTCGGCGTTCTTAAGATCTTCCGCGCGTTTGGCGGTTGCGTAAACAAAGTCCAGCATCGGCTCAAGGTCGGTATCGTAGCCGGCCTGAATGATTTTACCGCGCAGCCATTCGATCTCGCTGGTGATATCCGGGTGGAATATATTGTTGTCCTGCGCTTTGCGCAGCCATTTGAGCAGGAAATTATTTTTCCCGCGAACTCCGCCCGATTTCTTTGATTTTGCGTGCATTTTCAGCGCCACCAGAATGCAGTAATAGAAATGAACGCGCTGATTAAAACTTTGGTGCATGTCTTTATTTCCCGCCAGAATCAGGTTGCGGACGGGCATGGACCTTAAGCATGCGGTCTCTGATATTCACCCGTACCACCTACGCGCCGCTTGCCGGGCGCCGAGGCGATGGTGGCACGGAAGCCGAATTACAGTCAAATATTGATTAGTTTTATAGCAAAATTTATTTGCGTCGATCGCCGCCTGACGGTCAGATTTATGCCCCGATGTGCAGCCGTAGTGAACACAGAAGGCTGGGCAAGTCGCGCGCGGCAGAGTATAAAATTTGTTAACGCATCACGGACAACGACGGGAGAGGGTATGGAATACGATTTAGACGGAATGGATGTACTTTTTGTCGCCGGCTTTGGGCCGATAACGCAGTCGGCCGCAGCCAGCCGTGACTTCTATGTCGCCGCGCTGGGGCTACCGCTCAAACCGATGCCCGGTAACGAAGCCTATCTGCTGACCGAACATGATGCCCTCGGCGGGGTAAAACATTTTGCCCTCTGGCCGCTGGCGCAGGCGGCGCGCTCCTGTTTTGACGCCGATAGCTGGCCAGACTATCTGCCAGTGCCTCAGGCGTGGATCGAGTTTGAAGTACGCGATATCGATTCGGCAACCGACGCGCTGAAGGCCAGAGGCTATCGGCTGCTGGTGGACAACCGCATTGAGCCGTGGGGGCAAACCGTCACGCGTCTGCTTAGCCCGGAAGGGCTGCTGGCGGGGATCACCGTGACGCCGTGGCTGCGCGAGGGCAAAGCATGATGGCGGCGGAATTGATGACTGAAAGACTCCTGCTGATCCCCTTAACCGCAGACGATGCGCCGCAAATTCAGGTTCTCTTTCCACAGTGGGAAATCGTGCGTTATCTTGCCGCCGGTTTTCCATGGCCGTTCCCGGAGGATGGCGCGTCGCGCTATGTCAATAATGTGGCTTTACCTGCCGCAGCTAACGGCACCGCCTGGTTTTGGACCATTCGCCTTAAAACGGCGCCGGAGAGGGTAATTGGCCTGATTACGCTCTCTGATGAAGTGGATAACAACCGCGGGTTTTGGCTGGATCCGCGCTGGCACCGCCAGGGATTGATGACCGAAGCCTGCCACCGGGTGACCGATTTTTGGTTTAACACGCTTAACCGGGAGGTGCTGCGCGCGCCGAAAGCCTGCGGCAATAGCGGGTCGAAAAAGATTTCGCACCGTAGCGGTATGCGGCTGATTCGTGTTGAGAAAAAGCAGTTCATCTGCGGTCTGCTGGAAGCCGAACTGTGGGAAATAACCAAAGCGGAATGGAATGCATTGGCTGCCCAAGCTCCCGCGTCACATAGGGTGACAGGATGCTGATTTATAACGTATTCGGGCGTCATATTGGCGTCCAGCGTCAGGGCGAACGCTGGCAGCTTTTCCGCGTCGATCTTAACGAGGGGAAATTTTCGCCGCTGGCCGGGGTTATCATCCCGGACGATCTTACGGAGGCGGAAATTCCCGGCTGGCTGGGGGATATTTTTCACGAAGCGGCAAGCCCGCGCCATCCTGACGTCCGTCTTGTGGTTTAGGACTTAGGTCGCTACAAAGTGCGTCTTTTTTATAAATACCTTCTTTAACGAGTTAGATTTGTGTCGAAATTATTCCGGCAAGATATCCGACTCGTTGTTTTAGGATAGTTGAGGAGAGTGATTCAGGAAATTCGATGGTAAATGTTGAAAACAAAGCATCATTATATTCTGCAATATCAAACTCAAGCTTACAGACACATTATTAATGCTTCTTGTATAACATCCCCCGTTTTGAAAGAGCGGATGAATATCCCTGGGAAACATTTTTGTCAAACATTAACATAATGCTGCACCCCTTTAAAAGCGCCTTTTTCTAGTACCCGGGCATAGACTCAATACGCTTCAAGTTGCATGTTCTGGCAACAGTGCAGCCCAAACCTTATGGGCATAAAGCAACACGCGCAACATGCGACGCCTGGTATGGCGAGTATTGGGTTTTCTGGCATAGATTATTGATATTACAACTTTATTTAGGATATCCATGGAAGTGAGTAATCAGTTTTGTAATGCCCTTAAAGAAATTAAAACACAATAAAATTTTATTCAATATTTTGTATGCTATTGATTTTTATTGATTTATTATATTGTTGTTATTTTAATTGATTTCGTTTTTGCAATTACTTTGGCTGGTGGTATAGTTATTACAGACCACAGAAGGTAAAGGGATTATGCTCATCATGCGACCAAAAGAAGTTCCAGCACCGACAGCCAGTACGATGTACAGAGATGAAAGTAGAGGTTTGCTTTCCCGTAAAGTCGTTATTGTTCTGGGTTTGCTTAGCGCCGTTGCTGCATTATCCACTGATATGTACTTGCCCTTATTTCCAGCTATCGCCAGTGATTTGCATACGACGCCTGACAAAGTTCAGCTTAGTATCACCGCTTTTATGGTGGGTTTAGGAATTGGGCAGTTGTTCATTGGCCCATTGTCCGATCATTACGGCAGACGTAAATTATTGCTAGGCGGGATGACTCTATTAACCATCGCTTCATTAGCTGGCGCTATATCTACGAACATTCAGCTGCTTATTGTTACGCGATTCTTTCAGGGATTGGGAGGCGCGGCTGGTATCGTTCTTTCCCGGGCAATTATTTCCGATCTGTGCCCGGGGACTAAAGCCGCTCGATATTTTAATCTGGTGTTAGCGATACAGGGGATTGCCCCTGTTATTGCACCATTACTTGGCGGCGTGGCTGCATGGTTTATCTGGCCGGTGGTTTTTGTTTTTATGGCTGCAATATCATTAGTCTCCACCTTGCTCAGCAGTCATTTTATTAGCGAAACCTTACCCCGCCATCAGCGATTACCTTTCAACCTCAACGAGTTTATCAGTCAGTTTATCGAGCTGCTTAGTCATAAGAAATATATTGGTTATACTTTAATTTTTGCAATCCAGTTCGGGGCGCTATTTGCTTATATATCAGCATCGCCGTTTATCTATCAATCGGCGTTTGATTTATCCTCAGGGGAATTCGCTGTAATATTCTCTATCAACGCCGCAGTGATGATGTTTGGTAGTATTGTCAGCGCTCGCTATGTTACGAAATTTGGCGAAGATAACCTCATAATAGTGGGGGTAATAAGCACGCTGGTGATATCTATATTACTTTGCATTGTTAATTATATTTCTCATTTCCAGTTTGAGATTGCGGCGGTACTACTGTTAATAATGATGTTTACTATGGCTTTGACATTTGGTAATGCCGCGAGTATGGCCATGGCGGCATCTTCACATTTAAAAGGAACGGGTTCTGCTATTTTAGGTGTTTTTCAGTTTGGTATCGCTGCGATAACCCCATTACTGCTTGGATTTGGCGACCCGTTGTCATTACTGCCGATGTCGCTGATTATAGCGGGATGCTGTTTAATAGCCATCATGGCATTATTATTGACAGGTAAAAAAGGATAGTGTGATGAATACACATGACGCTATAAAAATTATTGGCGCAAGACAAAATAATCTGCAGGATATTGATTTAGAGGTGCCTAAAAATAAAATAACAGTTTTCACCGGGGTTTCCGGGTCGGGAAAAAGTTCTTTGGTATTCGGAACTATCGCGGCAGAATCTCAGCGTCAGCTAAATGACACGTTTCCTCCTTTTATTCGACACCGTTTACCGCATTATGGTAATCCTGAAGTTGATGACATTGAAAACCTGTCGGTGGCCATTATTATTGACCAAAAACGTATTGGTGGCAACGCACGTTCAACGGTGGGCACCGCATCAGATATTTATACCCTGCTACGGCTACTCTTTTCTCGTGTCGGCGAACCTTTCGTAGGTTATTCGAATGTTTTTTCATTCAATCATCCTGCGGGGATGTGTGCGACATGCGACGGGTTGGGGATTGCCAGTACCATTGATATCGACCAACTGATTGATTCAAATCTGTCATTAAATGCAGGTGCTATTCGTTATCCTTCTTTTGCACCGGGTTCATGGCGCTGGAAACGTTATGTTTATTCAGGGCTTTTTGATGCTGATAAAAAAATCGCGGATTATTCAAAAGAGGAACGAGAGTTATTACTTTATGCAGATAATCTCACTCCTGAAGCGCCGTTAGCCGGTTGGCCTAAGAGTGCAAAGTTTGAAGGCGTCATTACACGCTTTACGCGAAGTTATTTGAAACAAGAAACTAAAGATACTAAAACTGAGGAATTTCAGCGAGTCGTTAGTTTGCAGGTTTGCCCTTCTTGTCAGGGCATGAGGCTCAACGAGAAAATACTTTCCTGCAGAATTAGAGGGAAAAATATTGGCGAATGCGCAACGCTGCCTGTCACAGAGTTAAAGCTGTTTGTAGAAAAGCTCGATTATCCTGAAGTCAGGCCGCTGCTCGAAGCATTGCTGGAAAGGTTAGATGCAATGTGTGCAGTAGGCTTGGGATATCTGGATTTGAACCGGACGACTCCTAGCTTATCGGGCGGTGAATCCCAGCGATTAAAAATGGTCCGGCATCTGGGAAGTAGTCTGACCGGGATCGTTTATATCATTGATGAACCCAGTACCGGGCTTCATCCAGCAGATATTGTGAAACTGAATGTTTTAATTGGCAAACTACGTGACAAAGGCAATACCATTCTGATGGTGGAGCACGATCCCGACATGATAGCGATAGCCGAGCATGTTATTGATTTAGGGCCGGGAGCGGGTAAGCAAGGCGGGAATATTGTCTTTGAGGGCGACCTGTCGGCACTTAAGCAGTCCCAAACCTTGACGGGAAGATATTTCTCTTCACGGGCAGAGATAAATAACAGACCGAGATGTGCCAAAGGTTATATTTCGGTAAGAAACGCCACATTGCATAATCTACATAACTTATCGGTAGACGTGCCTTTGAGCGTTATGGTCGCTGTGACGGGGGTCGCTGGGTCGGGCAAAAGTTCATTCGTCATGGGAGCCCTGGCGCCACAATGTCCGGACGCGATCGTTATCGATCAAAAACCGATACATACTTCGATTCGATCGCATATTGCTTCCTGGTGCGGTGCATTTGATACGATCCGTTTACTGTTTGCCGAAAAAAACCATGTGTCAGCGTCGTGGTTCAGCGCCAATGCCAAAGGCGCCTGTCCGGAATGTCATGGGCTAGGAGTAATACAAACCGATCTGGCATTTATGGATACGGTTACGTTGCCCTGTGAGGCCTGCCAGGGGCAGCGCTATAGCCCACAGGCGCTAAAATATCGTTATCAGGGGAAAAATATTGCGGAGGTATTATCCCTGTCGATTAACGATGCTGGCGATTTTTTCCTGAATGAGCCACAGCTCAGGCCAATTTTTCGTAGTCTGGTCGAAGTCGGGTTGGGATATTTGCGCTTGGGGGAATCGTTAAATCATCTTTCAGGCGGTGAATGCCAGCGGCTGAAGTTAGCCTCACAATTAAATCATGATAGTGACATGTATATTTTCGATGAGCCAACCACCGGACTTCATCCCAGTGATGTTGCCTCGCTGCTGAAACTCTTTAACCGACTGGTAGATCGCGGAAACACCGTCATTATTATTGAACATAATATGGAGTTGATCGCTCAGGCTGACTGGATTATTGATATTGGACCCTATGCCGGGCAAGAAGGGGGAAAATTACTGTTTAGCGGTACACCTGAATCGATGCTGGCCTGTCGCCATTCTTTAACCGCGGAGTGGTTGCGCAAACATTGCCTGGTGGAGTGAGAAAGGGTGGTCGGGACAGCCAGAAGAGACTGGCAATAATGTGATGCATACCCATTATTATACGGATGTATTGTCCCGATAATCTTATTAGTCTACAGGCCAGTGGTAATCGCGATCCAGCCAGCCATCCAGGTCATAATCCATCATACATTGTTCGGCAAAACCTTTATATTCTTGTACCTGCCCCGACATCTGTGCGGCGAGCAACAGTTCGATACGAACATTTTCATGACTGCCGGTATAATTTCGTTCATAGAGTTCGTGTCTGCTGGCGAATTCTGTTCCTACCGAGTCCCAAATTAGCTTCATGAGCTTGACCCGTTCCACGGCATCCATACCGTTGGAACCGCGCATATATTTTTTCAGATAAGGCTCCAGTTCCGGCGCGGCAAAATCTTTGGCATGCGAATTGATATAAATAAGCGCGCTGCCAAGATCTTGCTCAATAATTTCTCTGATCCGTGGATAGCCGAGACTCATAAACCAACGGTAGGCTAAACCATAATCCAGATTAGGCAGGAGGGCGCCGTTGTGCCAGGGATTCGGCGATTTAGCCATTGCATCGCTTATGGCCCAGAAGAGGTTGCGCCAGGCCAGCATTTCCCCAACGCGGGTCTGTATACCGCGGAAATCGGCTACGCCGGTGGCCTCCACGCCTTTAATGAATAAACCACAGATAAAATCGATTTTTACCGCCAGACGCGTCACACCGTGGAACGTAGAGCGGTGCAGGAAGCCTGAACTGGGTAAAAACGTGGCCGCTTTAGCGGTATCGCCATAAATAAAAATGTTTTCCCAGGGAATCTTCACCTTATCCAGAATGAAGATCATGTCATTCTCGTCGTAGCGTGAGGAGAGTGGATAGTCAAAAGGACTGCCGATCTTTTCGGCGGCTAAGGAGTAAGAGGGGCGGCAAACCAGCTTCAGCCCTGGGGCATTCATGGGTAATGTGCATACCAGGGCAAATTCTCTTTTTTTGACAGGTAAACCGTAATGCGCGATGAAATTGTAATGCGTCAAGGCAGAGCCGGTAGCAACCACCTTGGCACCGCTAACAATCACGCCATCATCACACTCTTTTTCGACATGAATGCAGATATCTTCAATCTGGTCGGGCGGGAGATTGCGGTCAATAGGCGGGTTAATGATGGCATGATTCCAGTAAAGTAGCTCCTCTTGCGAGCGTTTGTACCAGTGTCTGGCGTTATCCGCATATTCGCCGTAGGCCTCGGGATTGGCGCCGAGAGTCGTAAGAAACGACGCTTTAAAATCAGGGCTTCTTCCCAACCAGCCGTAGCTAAGCCTTGCCCACTGGGCGATTGCGTCGCGATCGCGTATCAGGTCGTCAACAGAATGCGGAACGCGGAAGAACGGATGGGTGACACCACCGCTACCGGTATCACACGGCGTGGTTAAAATAGCCTGATACTTTTCGTCATGGAGCGCGTCGTATAATTTAGCTATCGACAGTGCTGAATTGCGAAACGCTGGATGTGTAATAACATTGTCGACCTTTTCACCATAAGCCCATATTTCTCGTCCATCATTCAGACCCGCCAAAAAGTCATTACCGGTAGGTAACGATACTGATTTATTTCCCATGTCAGCTCTCTCCGAATATCGGTTTTCAACGCTTCCTTTTAAACGGCATCTTGTTGACTAAGAGTTACCGTTGTTGTTAAGGCGTTCTGTATCAGCCATTGATAAATAGAAAATGCGTCTTGCGTCAGGAATGACTCGTTATGAAATTGTATGGAGGCAACGTTACCTGACGATAATGCAACAATTTCACCGGAAGGGAGTCGCTCCAGCTGGACTGTTTTGTCATGCTCCGGGCTGTACCAACATGGCCGCTGATGTAGCGCGGAGAAACTGTTATAGAAGCCAACGGTATGAGATTTTCCCTGAATGGATATCTGATGTTGGCTACCCTGACGGTTATTGATCAGCCGCTCGATCGGAATGCCTAATTCGGCGCAAATTAACTGATGTCCCAGACAAGTCCCGATTAGCGGACGCTGCTCCCGCAGCCGTTGCGCAATAATTTTTCGGCCCACGCGTATTTTTTCGAGTTGTATATTGGTTGGATCGCCAGGCCCGGGCCCAATGAATACGATGTCGCGATCGGTGAGCTGCGTTAGCTTGCTCAGGCAGTCATACCAGGGAATGAGGGTAACGGCGCAACCTGCGCTGCGTAACTGATAGGCAATCATGGCGGTGAAGTTGTCCTCCATGTCGATCAGTATGATGGTATGACGAGAGAGTAAAGCGCACGGGCCCAATTGCGAGTTATCCAGCCAAAAGGCGGAGGCGCATGCATTCCGTTTTGCGAGTATCTGGTCAGCCCGATGGCGAAGTTCTGCAGACAATCCTGTTCGGTTTGGCGTCCCGGCGCTTGTGTCAGAGAAGAACGAATGCATTAGCCCTTGCAATTTGGCGCGTGTCTCACCGGCTTCATTTTGCGCGATCGAACTTCTGACGATGGTTGAACCCGCCGTAAGCCGAAAATGTCCCTGAGCGGTAATATCGGCCGTGCGGATCATTATGGCCGAGTCCAGATAACGTTTACCTTCTTGCGCACCCGTTATAGCAACGATGCCGCTGTAATAGCCGCGTCCGCGGCGTTCTCGCCGGGCGATAACTTTACAGGCGCTTTCTATTGGGCTGCCGGTCACTGTTGGCGCAAAGAGCGATTGCCTGATGATCTCTTTCAGACTGCGATCTGAGCTGCCATGGATAAAATATTCGGTATGCGCGATGTGCGACATAGCTTTGAGCTTCGGCCCGGTTACCTGAATATCATGCTGACAGATGCTACTCATCATTTTGAGTTCTTCATCCACCACCATAAATAGTTCGTCGCGCTCTTTTTTATCCTGCAGAAAATCATCCAGCACGTGCGCCATATTCCCGGAGTCGGGGTATTTTAACGTGCCGCTGATAGGATTCATCGCCACGTTCTGCTCATCAACCTGGATATGCTGTTCAGGCGAACTACCTATGAAATAGCGGCTGCCGGTGAAGATCATCCATGTCCAGTAAGACCCGCATTCAGATTGCAGTAACCGTTTGTACAGCGTCAACGCGTGGCGGATGCTGAAGTCGGTTATATCGCCTTCCAGGCTGCGTGAAATCACAAAGTTGCTCCCTTCTCCGGAGCTGATTTCCTGATCAATGACGGTATCAACAATGTCGCCATACGTTTGGTCATCAAGATCGAAGTGCAGGTTTCGCGGCTTGATATCATAGTCATTAATGGCTGCGATAAACGAATCTATAGGGTAATAATCTTGCCGCTCAATGTGCATGACGATCGTCTGTTCACCATCGTCAATGCAGGCATAACCTTTTTCTTTTAGCTGATTAAATGGCAATAAAATCAATTTGTTAAATGAGTTTTTTCCCTTCCCGTCCAGGGGAGGATCCAGCGCTAATTCTGAAAGGGATTGGTTTAGCTCAATATCCCCTTCAAGAAATAATACTGCCTTGATAGGTTCGCATTGGGGGCGGTAAATACAGGCAAAGGGGCTATCAAGATTGGCCAGATGAGCCGAAAGCTCGTCGGGCTTTGCTGTGCCTTTAGATAACATCATCATCTCCTGGAGTGCCGTGAGGATCTTTAATGTTCCAAAGCGTCGATAGCTTGTCGGGTTGACAGCACGACTGAGCTGGTTTCCGCAGCTATCTCAAGCGCCAGACGATGCTTTTCTTCAGAGAAATCGGCTAGCGCATCGGCAATAAAAAATGTCTCGATATCATTGGAATAGGCCTCTTGCGCTGTGCATAAACAACCGATATGGGCGTAAACGCCGCAGACGATCAGCTGATCGCATTTGAGTTCGTGCAACGTACTCAGAAGGGGGGAGTTAAAGAAGGCGCTGTATCGCCACTTCGTTAATACCCACTCATTTTCCAGAGGCGTCAACGGCGGAACAATCTGTTTATGTTCCTGGCTGCCGTTCATGCCTGAACCCCATAGACTGTGCAGTAAGCCGCGCTGTTGTGGCGTCATGTCGCCGGGTTGGGCAGTATAAAATACGGGTACATGCAGACGTCGGGCGACGCTAAGCAAGCGGTAAATGTTGTCGATAACCTGCGCTATCGGCGGGGCGTCAGCAGTGTAAAAATCGAGAAAATAACGCTGCATATCATGTATGAGTAACGCCGCTCTTGAACTGTTGGGTCGCCAGTCTGCCATTGATTTGGGTAATTGACGTTCTGTCGGCAACGGATAGGGCTGTATCTTTTCCATGTTATTCTCCTTGTACGCTTAGCAGCTGCCGAGTGCGGCGCCACCGTCGACCAATAACGTTGAAAGCGTGGTTTGCCCTGATTCTTCGCACAGGTAAAAGCAGACCGCGGCAGCAATTTCTTCCGCCGTGGCGACTTTGTTGAGTGGGATACCGATGCGAAATTGTTGTGGATTACCGTTAAGCGTGTTTTGCCTGTCACTTTCGCTATGCCACATGCCGCGCAGCATCGGCGTATCGGTTGAGCCGGGAGCGACAACATTACAACGGATCCCGTACGGAGCGACCTCCAGCCCCAGAGCATAGGTAAATGCCTGGGCAGCGGCTTTTGAGGCGCAGTAGGCGGCCATCGTCGCCCGCGGCACGCGCGCTGCGTTTGAGGCGATAGTTACGATGCTGCCTTTACGCTGAGCCATCATCAGATTGGCTGCATGGCGGCTGGTGTTAAATACGCCAGTCGCGTTGACGGCAAATGTTTTCGTCCAATCTTGCGGCTGTGTTTCGGCCACGCTGGCGTGGCACAGTACGCCGGCGCCGTTGACCAGATAACCCACCGGACCCAGTTGGCGACCGATTGCGGTAAAGGCTTCTGCTACGCTGCGGTCGTCGGCAACGTCCACATTAAAGCCTGCAATGGGCTGCGGATGGTTATTTTGTAGTGTGGCTACAAGGGTTGCCAGCTGAGAGGCGTTATTATCAAGAAGCGCTAGTGAAACCCCTTCTTTCGCAAGCGCGTGGGCAACGGATTCGCCAATGCCACCGCAGGCGCCGGTAATAACGGCAATGTAGTCTTTATCAAAGGTCATTTTGTCTCTCTTTCCAGTGAGTTAATAACATCTGCGTTTGCGCGACGTTCAGGCGCGGGTCGCAGAGAATTTGCTTAAGTTCATGTTCTTCAGGGTGATTATTTTCACAGAAGCATTCGATGACCGGGTTCGGCGTCGCTTCCAGATGGAGTCCAGCGGCGCAGGCGTTATGTGATTTCACCTGCCTCAGGAAACCGGAGATTTCAGCCATCATGTCGCTAAGCTCGCGGCGTTTATTGCCCGCCTGCGTTTTCCCGGTATTCCCATGCATTGGATCGCACATCCATAACACCGGCGTTTCGGTTGCCTGTGCGGCCTGAATCAACGCGCCCAACCGATGAATATGTGAACGGCCAAAACGCGAAATAAAAGTCAGACGTCCAGGAATACGCTGAGGATTGAGTTGTCGGCAAAGTGTCGCGATGAACGACGGCGTTACGGTGGCGTCAATCTTGCAGGCAACAGGGTTGGCGATATTCGCCAGCATGGCGATATGTGGGCTGTCAGGCGCAAGAGTACGAATGCCGATCCAGGGCCAATGAGTGCTGGCTAAATAGGATTCTCCATGGGGATTAGTGCGGATTTGAGTGGTTTCATAGTCCAGCAACAGCGCTTCATGGCTGGTCCAGATGGGATGAACATCGCGAGGATATTCCCGTTCGTAACGTTTAATTTCGGCCAGCGTTTCCGCTGCAGCATGGTAGCTCAGCAGCATCCGTTGCGGATCGTTACGCCTGGCTTCTGGAGTCGCTTCGGGCCTGTTGACGGAATCACCGCGCCACACGGGAAGTACCCTGTCGCCATCGACTTCGTTGTGTTGTGAGCGTGGTTTAGCATATTGACCGGCAATTCTACCGACCGTCAATATCGGCAGCCCCATCAGGGTTGAGAGTTCGCGGGACATTTGCTCCAGGAAGGTCAATTTTTTCCGTACATGTAACGCGTCAGATTCGCAAATTCTTTCAGCGCAGTCGCCAGCCTGAAATATCATTGCCTTCCCTGCATAAACGGCGGCTAATGCTTTATTGAATTCGCTTATTTCTTCAAAACTTAATAACTCTGGAAGAGTGTCTAATTCACTTATGACCAGGGCAAGCATGTCCTTATCGCTCCAGAACGGCTGTTGCCAGTTGGACTTATTGCCAGGAAATGATGTCATTTCTAATCTCTCACTCGAAATTCAACAGGTTTTCCATTTGTTTTGTAACAAAAAAGCGATGAGAAAGTACTATTCCTTGTCTGTTTACCGGACATGAAAGACGATACGTTTTGCACAAAGATTGCACGCCAATGAGTTCCTTATGTCAATCAAAAAAGTTGATTTTTTATTGTTGTTTTTTTAATTATTTGAATTTATTGGTTATTGTTTTTGTTTGTTTTTGGATTTTTTCTATATGATTTTTTTTTGGAAATCAAATTGACTGGGGGTCAGGTTCGAAGATAGACTATTGAAAACAACGCTTGGTTATGCTTGTGTTGCTTATATGTTGCTTGCCCTGCTGCGCTTTTTTTTGAGGCGTCTCACGGTAAGCTGGCGGCATTTCTTTAGATCTTTAATTTCTTCTTCAAGAGAAGATTTTATGCGTGTGAACGTTCCTAATTCTCCAGGAGAGAGTGATGACGCATTCAGCATATGTCAATCAGCTAAAGGCTGTTCCTGATATATTTGATGAGATTTCGCAACGTTTTCCGGACAGGGTTGCGTTAATTTTCGATCAAAGACAAATAACCTATCGAGAACTTGCTGAGCAATGTTCAGCGCTGGCTGCAGTATTGCAAAATAATTGCCTGATAAAAGGCGATATCGTTGCAATAAAAATAGAACGTAGCCCGGAGTTATATATTTTTATGCTGGCGCTCATGAAAATAGGCGCTGTTATGGTTCCCGTGAACTCGAATAGTCCTGAGCGCTATATTGGTGAGGTTTTAAGTGCGGCGGGAGCCAGATACCTGATTAGCGATGATGTAACAAGCGTGCCCGGCGGGTCATGGCAGGTGTTGTCGAGCAGGACGTTGATACAAAACTGCGCTCAACAAAGAAGCGGGAATTATCCGGTATTAAGCGCTGATGATCCGGCGCTCATCTTGATGACCTCTGGATCAACAGGAAAACCGAAGAGCGTGCTGATCGCTCATCGCGGGATTGCCAGACTGAGTTTGCCGGTACCCGCGTTGGGGAATAGCGAGCGGGACTGCTATTTGCAAATTGCAGATGTTTCTTTCGCCGCCTCAGCGAATGAAATCTGGATGGCTTTATTGACCGGCGCGTGTCTGACGATTGCGCCGCCTGGCTTGCCGGATTTGATGGCCCTGGTACGGCAGATCGAATCGGATAACGTGACGATGCTATTCCTCTCTGGCGGGTTGTTCCGGCTATTTGTCGAGGTTTCGCTCGAAACGCTGCATATACCTGCTTGTGTGGTGGTGTCGGGCGATTTTGTCAACCCTCGTCTATTTAGCGTGGCGGCGCAGGCCGGTAAAGCAAAAATATTTAATGGATTAGGATGCACGGAAAATTCAGCGATCTCGTCTCTCTATCATGTTCAGTCGGAGGGGCAATTATCCAGTGATTCTCCTGTGCCTGTTGGTACTGCGCTCCCTTTGGTTGAGATGGTGGTGTTCAATGAACGGTTGCAACCCTGTGCCTGCGGTGAATATGGGGAATTGTTTATCGCAGGAGCTGGAGTGGCTCTGGGGTATTCCGATCCGCAACTGACGGCGGAAAGGTTTATCTCCATACCGTATCAAGGCACAGACGTGCTTTTTTATCGTACCGACGATCGCGCAACGTGCGACCAGGATAGCAATATCGTCCTGGTCGGAAGAGGCAACCATATTTGTAAAATTCGTGGCTTCCGCGTCAATCTCGCCGGTATTGAGCACCTGTTGCGCTTACATCACGCTGTGGAAGATGTGCTGATTGTGGTAGAGGAGACGCCGGATGAACCACGATTACATGCTTGTTATGTCACGCAGGATGACGCGCTATCCGTAGCGGATTTAAAGAATCACCTCGCTATGCATGCTCCTGCCTGGATGATACCTGAAAAATTTAGCCGTCTGGCGGTACTGCCAATGACCGCTAACGGCAAAAAAGATCGTTTACGGTTAAAAAATATTTTACTGGAGCAGGTGTAAATATGGACAACGTTGAGCAACAGCTACTCTCGATTTGGCAGGAGATTATTCATTCAGAGGCGATTAACCCGCAAGATAATTTATTAGACCAGGGTGGTAACTCATTACATTTCATAAAGTTGGCTTCAATGGTAAGCAAGACATTTCATTTGGCTGTCTCGCCGGCGGACATTTTCACTGCCGGAACTATTGCCGCGCTGGCTCAGACCATTCGGCAACGGCAACAGCTCTAATACCTGGAGCTGGGACAGCCGGCAAACAGGAAGGGTTTTACAGGGAATTTTAAGAGGGGGATAAAATGCCATCATTTAATAGCGACGAGTCAAATAAGGGCTGTTTGAACAAGGCGTGTGGAGAAAGTGCGGTAACGTATCTGGCAGCGACGCCCGGCCAGCAGGCAATGTGGTGGCTGGATAATACGCTGGATCAGCCCCAATGCTATAACGTGCCGGTGCTGCTGACCGTTAATGCGACACTGGACGCTGAGATTATGCAGCGCGCTGTGGCTGAGCTGACCTTGCGCCATGAAATATTCAGAACGCGTTTTGTTTATCTTGACGGTAAATTACAACAGCGTATCGGCGCTGATGGCTATCTCTCTTTTTCCCATCGACAACCAGAGCAGACGGAAACCCCTGAATCGGTGACTGCACAACTGGCGGCTAGCCGTTTATCATTAGCTGAGGGTCCGTTGAGTATCATTAATATGCTCAGTTCAGACTCGGGTACAACCTGGTTAGCATGCTGTTTCCACCACATCATTATTGATGCCCCCTCAGTACGTATTGTCTTGCATGATTTGCTGCGCATATATTGTGAGCTTGACGAGAAGCGCGCTCTGCCAGCGTTTAACGACACGGGAAGCTATCAGGAATTTACTCGTTGGCAGGCCGCATCCCTTGCGGCGGCGGAGTGCGAAGATATGCGGGATTACTGGCGGCAGGCACTGCATCCGGCTCCGCCACTGTCGGACCTCCCGGTCGATTTTCCCCGTCGTCTTCGGGAAGATACCAAAGCCGCCTATACCATGCTGGCGCTGAACGAACAGGAAGCGGACTCACTGCAGCGGCACGCGAGATCGTTGTCAATGACTCCATTTATGTATATGTCGATGTGCTGGCAATTTTTCCTCAGCCGCATGAGTGGGCAGAACGATATTACCGTTGGCGTACCTTTTACTCTGCGGGATCGCAGCGAGTTTGCCGAAACGCCGGGATATATGATCAATACTCTGCCGGTTCGCGTGCAGGTCAATGAAGATGACACGGTCAGGACGCTGGCTGCAAAGGTGCGTCAATCTTTTATTGGCGCGCATTTCAATAAGCTGCTCCCTTTCAATGAAATTGTCGCACTGTCGCGTGAAAACGCGGGGCAGGACAGTCCACTATTCAGAACGCTGTTGGTTATGCCCGATACCCGGGGCGATATTTTCAACGACTTGCCTTTTAAAGTCATGCTGGATGACTATTTTAGCCAGATGGCAAAATACGATCTGACGCTGTTCTTTGAAGCACAACCGCAGTGGAAGCTGACGCTGGAGTATAAGACGGCGTTGTATCATCCGCAGACCATTGACTACTGGTTGAAAATCTTTCGCCATTTATTGAGCGCGATGGGCGAGGACGGCGAGGTATTACTGTCATCCCTGAAGCTATTGGATGCACCGTTAAGTCGTGAACTGGTTGTTCGATCTAGCCTTAAGCCGTGCGCGGAGGCCTGGCGATTTGACGCTCTGGCGGCTTTCAATCAGCATGCTGTAAACCACTCTGCGGATACTGCGTTAATTACCGCTAATGGCACGCGATCGTATGGTTGGTTAGCGGAACGATCGGGGCAGATTGCCGCTTACCTGCAGCAGCAGTTTAATATCGCTCCTGGCAAACGTGTTGCGTTATTACTGGAAAGGAATGCCGAGGCGATTGCCACTCTGTTTGGCGTATTAAAAACCGGCGCGGCCTACATTCCGGTCGATCCGCAATACCCGCAAGAGCGTATCGGTTACATGTTACAGGACGCCAAGGTGGATTGCATCGCCACGACGCGATCGCTGGTAGCGAGATTTCCAGTGTCTGCCTCCGTACCTCTGTTATTAATCGATGGTATTCCCCCGGAGTACCCTGGGGAATGGTCTTATATCAAAAGAATGCCCGACGATGAGCTGTATATCATTTATACATCCGGTTCAACCGGGCAGCCCAAGGGAGTACGGTTATTAAATAAAACGCTCAATAACCTGATTAAGTGGCAACAAGATGTATCTGAGTGCGGTCAGGGAGATTGTACTTTGCATTTTATGTCACTTTCTTTTGATGTATCGGTTCAGGAGATCTTCGGCACGTTAGCCTGCGGTGGGCGCTTATATATCGCCAGTGAAGAAGAGCGGAGAGACCTGGATCATCTGCAAGAGGTTATCCAGGAGCAGGGAATTAATCGGCTCTATTTCCCCTATGTTGCTTTGCAACAGTTCGCGCATTTGAGCGCATTGGCCAACAGGCAATTCCCGAGTTTAAAAGAGGTCTACTCCACTGGGGAACAGCTCGTACTCACTGCGGATATTAAACATTTTTTCAGGCAACCCGTTCGCCTGATTAATCTCTATGGTCCCTCAGAAAGCCACGTCTGTTCCGCATATGTGCTGCCGCCGGAGAGCGATAAATGGGGAGATGCAGCGTCCATTGGTTACCCTCTACCCGGATTCACTCTGCTGGTGGTGGATGCGCATCTGCAGCTGGTTCCCGCCGGCGTCGCCGGTGAACTGCTTATCGTTAGCGATTTTCTCTCTCCCGGCTATCACAATAAAAGTGAAGAAAGCGCTCGACGTTTTATCTCTGCTGAGGGCTTTGCCGCACAAAGTTGCCACGCGTATCGTACCGGTGATCTGGTGAGGCTGGAGCATGACGATCGGTTCAGCTATCTTGGCAGGCTAGACAATCAGTTAAAAATACGCGGTTTTAGGATCGAACCGTCTGAAGTCGAGGCGGCCATTAATGCCCTGGAGGGCGTGCAGGTTTCAGCGGTAGTTGGCAGGGCAGATAATTCAGGAAGCAAGCAGCTCATCGCCTTTATTGCTGGCTTATTGGATGATAAAGGCAATCAAAAGGATAAGATCAAACGCGGCCTTCGCCTGGTGCTGCCGGAGTATATGGTTCCCACAGAGTTGGTCTTTGTGGATAAGCTGCCGACCACGCCTAGCGGGAAAATCGATCGTAAGGCATTGCTTAAGGTGGATATTATTATTGAATCATCCACGCAGATGCCGGAGCGGTCTCTGACCAAAACGCAGGAGCAGGTCAGGGCGCTATGGGAAACGCTATTTCCGGGTCGTCATATCGCACTGCACGATGATTTTTTCGCCATTGGTGGACATTCTTTGTTGGCCACACAGCTGGTTTTTCTGCTGCGTAAGGCGTTCGATTGCGATATTCCTCTACGTTTGTTATTTAATCATCCGACCTTGTCGGCTATGGCTGAGTCCATCGACGGCTATATTGCCAGTGAAAAGGGGCCCGTCGATGCCGTTGATCGTTCCTTTGTTCAGGACGGATACGAACGCATACATTGGCAGGGGGGAGTGCGTTCAACCCCTGGGCTGACGCTGCTCACCGGGGCGACAGGATTTTTGGGCATCTACCTGCTGCGTTCATTGCTATTGGCCGGGACCCAATCCGTGCTCTGTATGGTAAGAGCCAGGACAGATGAGCACGCGTTGGCTCGTTTGCGTGAAAATGCGATGCGTTACGGAATCGCCGATGAGATTGATTTTTCCCGGGTTGAAGTTTGCCTCGGCGATATTGGTCAGCGCAATTTAGGGTTAAGCTCTGAAGCGTATAGCCGTTTGGCAGAGCGAGTAGACACGGTATTCCATGCGGCCGCACAGATTAATTTTTTGCTCTCTTATTCTTCGGTAAAACAGTCAAATGTGCAGGGTACGCTGAATATTTTAGCTTTCTGCGGTTGTGGCGGACGAAAAACGCTGCACTATTTATCCACTATCGCGGTCTTTTCTCCACGCTATCCGCAATCGCCTATCGTGGAACATTGTGTTCCGGGGCATCCGGAAGCACTGTCGATAGGTTACACGCAAAGTAAGTGGGTGGCTGAACGCTATGTTATACAGGCCAGAGAACAGGGACTTGATGCTAACGTATTCCGCATAGGACGTATTGGCGGAGACAGCAGAAGTGGGGCCTGCCAGAGCGATGATTTTTTATGGCGACAGATAAAAACTTTTATCCAGATGGGATTGGCACCCGATCCGTCTTCACTATCAACGGACCTGCTGCCTGTCGACTTTGTCGCTGAAGCGATAGTTGCATTAGCGCGTTCAGAAGCTACGCGACAGGAAAACTTCCATATTTTCCATCCGCAGAGCACTCGATTTGACCCGGTGTATCGGGCGATTCGTTCTCTGGGCTATCCGTTGGAAACGACTTCTGACGGCGAGTGGTTGCAACAACTTGAGCTGTGTGTCACCCAGGGGCGCGAGGTTGCGCTGGGACCGGTCATTCATCTCTTTAAAGAGAATTTGTTGGATACTGGCGATAACGCCTACGGTAATCCAGAGACGACTAAGCGTATTACACAACTGGGTTTGCGCTTTCCTGAACTGTCGGAGGAGACGTTCAAACGTATGATTGTTTATTTCCAGCGGCAGAACGAAATTGTCTAACAAGACTTTTATCAATTTCATCAAGAGGATAATAAAATGGTTCCGGCGTTATTTGATAAATATATTTCGGCAGTGATGGAGAAGTCATCGGATAAGCTGGCGTCCCTTTTCTCTGTTAACGGGCGTTTGTCGTTGCCTTTTCGTCGCAACAGGGAGGTGATTGTTGGACGTGAGAATATTCGCTTACACTATGCTAATGGCTTTGGCGTTGCGCCCTTACGCTTTACCTCCATAGAGGATGAACGATTTCATTATACGAATAATCCCGATGTCGTCATTGTTGAATATAAACTACATGGGAATACTCTGCCGGATGGAAAACACTTCTCTTTGTTATATGTTAATGTGATTGAAATAAATAATGGTGAGATAATTGAGTTAATAGATTATGAGGATGTTTTGAACAGAGAATATATCTTTCAGGATTAGCAGGACAGTTCTTATGTTGTTAATGGGGGCAAAAGGTATGATGACTTTTCCTTCCTTGAAGGGATGTGGTAAAATAGTAAGCTTAACTTATTGTAAACGGCATCAGGAGAATGTATGGAAATGAATAAAAAAGTGGCTAGTGGTTCTGAACGCGAAATATCATTGAATCGTCAATTTGAAGATGCTTTAGGAAATTTGCAATGCGTACTTGTTGCTCGTCGCTCGTTGATTAATCCTGATGGTATTAACTGGCCACAATACGATACGTTGTATATTTTACGCCAGTTCCAGCCCATGACTCCAAGCGCAATTGGTGAAAAGCTCGGTTTTGCGCGTAGTAAAATGTCCAAGATCCTGCGGATGTTGAAAGATAAGCACTTTGTTGAACAGGAATCGGCAGAAAGCGACAAACGAGAAATGCTGACGCGGATTACGGAAAAAGGTATTGAGTTCCTGCATTCTGCAGAATCCAGCAGGCGCATAATGGCTGAGCAGGTGGCATCGTGCATGTCGCAGGGTGAAATTGCTATTTTCGCTGAGCTTTGTACAAGGGCTGCAAATATATTACATGAGAATATTAAAGGTAAACTCGAAGACACCAGCGAAAATTAATAAGGTTTATGGTGATAAAACGCTAAACTGGTCGCTGGCGTGGAGTTCTCTTTGCCCAATGTCCAACCCAATATATGGCATAAGGATTGTGCTAAAACATTACTATGGGATGATGTTGGACGCCAATTATATATGTCAAAAATGGGAAGGTTTTTACCGCAGGACATAAATAAAGTTAGACTAGACTGGTATAGTTAGTGTGTTATTCGCCAAACGTTGCATCATCGTATTGAGATTTTAGTTATTTTTGATTAAGCGTCATAACAACCTGTGCTGATAAACGCGTCGTCAAATAACTGTACCGGCTTTGGCGTCAGAGACTTGTCGCGAAGAACTTTTATGCAAAGCGCGACACGCCCGGCGAAGGGTATATCAATGATTGCGTTTTCAACGCGTTTTATCTAGAATCCTCGCTTTCGGAGATAGAAAATGTCCGTCGCAGATTCCCTTCTTGCTTATTCCTTTGCCGCGCTGCTGCTCACGCTGACCCCGGGTCTTGATACCGCGCTCATTTTGCGCACCTCCACCGTTGAAGGCGGAAAAAAGGCCTTTCAGGCGGCATTGGGTATTGATACTGGGTGTTTTATCTGGGGCGCGGTGGTGGCCTTCGGCCTCGGGGCGCTGCTGGCGGCATCGGCCCTGGCGTATGACCTGCTTAAATGGTGTGGGGCCGTCTATTTATGCTGGCTGGGCATTCAGTTAATTCTCAAACCGCGCAGCCACTTTAACAGTCAGGAAATAGCCGCGCCGTCGGCCAGCAACTGGTTTTTAAAAGGGATGCTGGGCAATGTGCTGAATCCGAAAATGGGGATATTTTATGTCTCTTTCCTGCCGCAGTTTATACCGGCGGGCCACTCGCCAACCATCTGGACATTTCTGCTGGTCGCTATTCATGTTGCGATTGGTACGCTCTGGTCGTTAACGCTGATTCTGGCCAGCCGGTACGCCGCCGGTCTTCTGAAAACACCGACCTTCATCCGCTGGATGGATCGCGCAACCGGCGGCGTCTTTATGCTGTTTGCCGCCAAACTGGCGCTCAGCCACCGCTAAAACATGCTGGACATGGACGTCCAGCCCTCACGTCATACTTCGTCGCCCGGCGAAGCGTTTCCCGGCATTCCCCGTAAAGTCATCGGCAGACAGGCCCATACGTCGCTTGCGCGTTGGGTTGACCGATATCATAATAAAAAGAGAATTATATAAATTTATAATTCTCTTTTTGAGAATAATCGCGGAGGTAGCGGGTGAACGTTTTTGAACTCAGGCCGGGGTTAAAGGCCTTTCTGCTAGCGCTGGCCGGTTCGGCGGTGCTGATGATTGGCATGGGCTACGGGCGTTTCGCCTATACCGGGATCCTGCCACTGATGCTGAACGAGCAGGTGCTCTCGCTGCGTGAAGGCAACCTTGCCGCTTCGGCCAACTACGCGGGTTACCTGGCCGGCGCGCTGCTGCTGGCGAAAGCCAGGCCCGCGGACGCCAGAGTGTTAAATCAGCTTTCCGTATTGCTCACGCTGCTGTGCCTGACGTTACTCGGCTGGCTGGTTTCGCCGCTGGCCATTATCGCGGTACGCGGAATAGCCGGACTGTTAAGCGCGGTTACGCTGATTGCCGCCTCCCTGTGGCTGCTGCAGCATATGAAGCACCATAACGGCGCGCCGGTGCTGTATTCCGGCGTCGGCATGGGGATATTTTTGTCGGCGGAATGTATCTCGCTGGGCAAGACCCTGGCGCTCTCCAGCCAGCAAATATGGCTGCTGTGCGCAATAAGCGCCGGCGCGCTTTTCATCCTGGCGCTGCGCCTGTTGCTGAGCCCGGCAGACTATCTTATTGCCTATCAATCGCCTGCTGGCGTACAGGACCAGCAGGCGCAAGGCCGCGTGCGTGAAGCGTGGAAGCTGCTGCTGGTTTACGGCCTGGCCGGCTTTGGCTACATCATCACCGCCACCTACCTGCCGCTGTTTCTCAGCGGCTCGCTGAACGCTATCGATCCGGTGCAGATCTGGGCCATTTTCGGTCTTGCCGCTGTGCCCTCGTGCTTTATCTGGCACCGGCTGGTCATCAGGTTTGGCTACCGTCGCGCGTTCACCCTTAATTTGCTGATTCAGGCCGTCGGCGTCATTCTCCCGGCGTGGAGCCACGCATTGCCGTTTTGTCTGCTGAGCGCGCTACTGGTCGGTTTTACCTTTATGGGAACGGTGACTATTGCGCTGCCGCAGGGAAGGCGGCTGAACCATCTGGTCTCATTCAATATGATTGCCGCCATGACCGCGACCTATGGCGTCGGGCAGATTGTCGGCCCGCTGGTTGCCGGCGCGCTGTATGAGCGCAGCGGGTCGTTTAATCCTTCGCTCAGCGCGGCGGCAGGGGCGCTGGTGGTGGCCGCCGCGCTGGTTGCCGCCGGAGGGCGGCGAGCGTCAAAGGTCGGAGGCTGATGTAAGAAGCTGGCGCATTTTATCGAGGGCGGGGGACGCGTAGCCTTTACGCCAGATAAGCTGCGTGACCGCCTGACCGACCGGGCGCACCCGGCTGGCTTCAGGCAGCGTCAGCGTATCGAGCACGCTCTGCGGCAGTATGCCGGCGTAGCCGCCGGAGGCGATACAGGCGAGCATCGCGTGATAGGAGCCGACGTCCTGGATCTCGCTCTCCGCCGCCTCGGATTGCGCCAGATACGCTTCACCCATCGCCCGGTAGGTACAGCCCTCCGCGAAGGCGGCAAAGCGAAAGCGTTGGCGATCCGCGGGAAGCACCAGTACCAGCTGTTCTTGAAAGAGCGGCAGATATTCCAGGTCTTCGGCGGGGGAAGCGCCCTGCGGCAGGCATACCAGCGCGCAATCGAGCGCGGCGTCCAGCACCTGCAGGGTCAACTGGCGGCTGGGTTGGGTTTTGAGCGTCAGTATCACCTCCGGGCACTGGGCATGAAACCGGGTAAGCAGCGGCGGCAGGCGGCTGGCGGCGG
This sequence comes from Klebsiella sp. M5al, assembly GCF_002090195.1. Lineage (NCBI taxonomy): Bacteria > Pseudomonadati > Pseudomonadota > Gammaproteobacteria > Enterobacterales > Enterobacteriaceae > Klebsiella > Klebsiella sp. M5al. The sequence goes on along the minus strand of NZ_CP020657.1, from coordinate 3,149,368 downwards.
TGGCGTCCATCGCCCCCATGCGTAAATTACCGCCCGGGGTGGCGGGGTGCAGAGCCTGCCGGGCCTCCTCGGCAAGGCTGAGGATTTTCAGCGCATAGGCCAAAAAACGCTCCCCGGCGGGCGACAGCGGCATCTTCTTGTTACCGCGGGCAAACAGCTCAACGCCCAGCTCTTCTTCCAACTGGTGAATGCGGGTCGTAATGTTGGACTGCGCCCGCCCCAGCAGCTTTGCCGCGCGGGTGACGCTCTGTTCTTCCGCCACCGTTTTGAAAATCTGTAATGTGGTGTGGTTCATACTTTTATTCTTAATTTGAAAATAATGTTGATCTTATCATCTCTAAAAGAGATTTTAATTGCCTCAACGCACAAATTTCATCAGGGCACACCATGAGCAACCGGCTTACGCGGCAGCTTGATATTGATTATCCCATTATTCAGGCGCCGATGGCCGGCGTGTCGACGCCGGAGCTGGCGGCCGCGGTTAGCGACGCCGGCGCGCTCGGCTCGCTGGGGCTGGGATCCTCCACGGTAGAGCAGGCCGAGGCGCTTATCAACCACACCCGGCGCTTAACCACCCGTCCGTTTAACGTCAACGTTTTTTGCCACGCCCCGGCAATAAGGGACCCGCAGCGTGAAGCGCAGTGGCTGGCGCGACTGCGCCCTGAGTTTGCGCGCTTTGGCGGCCTGCCACCGGAGACGCTGGCGGAAATCTACCTGAGTTTTCAGCAGCAGCCGCGGATGGCCGAGCTTTTGCTCGATCTTACTCCGGCGGTGGTCAGCTTCCATTTTGGTGTTCCGGAGCGAGGGGTCGTTGACCGGCTGCGTGAAAAAGGCATCGTTACCCTGGCGAGCGCCACCAGCGTGGAGGAGGCGCTGCTGGCCGTAGAGCAGGGCATCGATATGGTGGTGGCGCAGGGCTATGAGGCCGGCGGTCATCGCGGCATCTTCGATCCCCAGGCGCCCGACGGGCAGATGAGTACCTTTACCCTGATTCAGGCGCTTAAGCGGCGCATTGATATTCCGCTTATCGCCGCAGGTGGCATCATGGACGGCGCGGGAGTGAACAGCGTAATGCATCTCGGCGCCGAAGGCGCGCAGCTGGGAACGGCTTTTCTGCTGTGCCCGGAATCGGCAGCGGACGCCGGCTACCGCGAGGCGATTAAAGGCGCGACTGACGGACACACCGTGTTAACGTCGGCGATTTCCGGGCGCCCGGCAAGATGTTTGGTTAACGGCTGGCGCGCAATAAACGATCGCCACCTCGTACCGGATTATCCCGTGGCCTATGACGTCGGGAAAGCGCTGGCATCGGCGGCGAAAGCGCAGGGGGACCGCCAGTACGGCGCGCACTGGGCCGGGCAGGGCGTCAGCCTGATTCGCGAGCTGCCGGCGGCGGAGCTGATTCGGACCCTGGTAAACGAATGCGGGTTTTAAGCGCGGATGGCGCGCAGCCATCCGCTTAGCGTTAACGCCGGTGGGCGAGGCCGCGTACCAGACGGTCGCCGGCCATCTGCACGCCCTGCACCAGCGCGACCAGAATGAGCACCGTGCCGACCATCACCTCGTTATTAAAGCGCTGATAGCCGTAGCGAATGGCCAGATCGCCCAGCCCGCCGCCGCCAATCACGCCCGCCATCGAAGAGAAGCCGATCAGCATGACGATGGTCAGCGTGATGCCTGCCAACAGGGTTGGCAGCGCTTCCGGCAGCAGCGATTTAAAGATAACGTGCCAGATGTTGCCGCCCATCGATAAAATCGCCTCGATACGCCCGTAATCCACTTCATCCAGCGCATTCTCCGTCAGCCGCGCAAAGAACGGAAAGGCGCCAATGGTGACCGGAACCACCGCGGCGGTACTGCCGAGGGTGGTGCCGATAATCAGCCGGGTAAAAGGGATCAGGGCGATCAGCAGGACGATAAACGGCAGCGAACGACCAAAGTTGATAATCGCGCCCAGCACGGCGTTGAGTTTCGGCATCGGCGCCAGGCCATTGCGGCGCGAAACAAACAGCAGCACGCCGGTCGGCAGCCCGAGCAGCACGGTAAACAGCGCCGCCAGGCCGACTATATAAACGGTATCTACCGTGCCCTGAAGCAGCAGCGGCCAGAGATCTTCCCAACTCATGCTACTCCGCATAATGGCCTCCCGTGAAAACCGTGGCGGGCGAGGAAATCCCGCTCCGCCTGAGGATCGTGCAGCAGCGACTGCCGTAGCCGCGACCATGGCGCCACCAGCAAATCGGCGATTCTGCCGCTTTCAATAATCTCCCCGTGCTCCAGCAGCGCCGCGTGGTCGCAGAGGGTTTTCACCACGTCCAGTTCGTGGGTGATCAGCACGATGGTGAGGTTCAGCTGTTGATTGATATCCGCCAGCAGGCTGAGTACCGAGGCCGTGGTCTCGGGGTCGAGGGCGCTGGTGGCCTCATCGCACAGCAGCACGTCCGGCCTCGCGGCCAGCGCGCGGGCGATCCCGACACGCTGTTTTTGCCCGCCGGAAAGCTGTGACGGAAAGGCGGCGGCTTTGTCCGCCAGCCCGACCAGTTCCAGCAGCTCCGCCACCCGCGCCTGCCGCGCCGCTTTCGGCACTTTGGCTATCTCCAGCGGCACCGCGATGTTGTCGGCGACGCTGCGGGCGTGCAGTAAATTAAAGTGCTGGAAGATCATCCCGGTGCGCAGCCGGTACTCGCGCAGCGCGGTTTTATCCATCCGGGTAATATCGTTCCCGTTCACAATAATGCGGCCCGACGTGGGCCGCTCCAGCAAATTCAGGCAGCGTATCAGCGTACTTTTGCCTGCGCCGCTGCGCCCAAGGATGCCGTAAACGGCTCCTTTCGGCACCTGCAGAGAGACATCGTTTAGCGCCGGTCGGCCTGTTCCGGCATAGGTTTTACTCAGCCCGGCAATCTCAATCATGACTGAGGGGCAACCGGGATCACCGAGCCGTTATACTGCTTACGAATAAATTCGGCGACCTGCGGCGAAGTGAGGTCTTTGGCCAGCGCCTTGATGCGCGGATCGTTTGCCAGCGCCGGCGTTGTCACCAGGATATTGGCGTACGGGTTGTTGGTCGCGCTCTCCAGACCCAGCGCATCTTTGGCTGGCACCAGCCCGGCTTCCAGCGCGTAATTGCCATTAATCACCGCCAGGTCGACGTCATCCAGCGACCGCGGGATTTGCGGTGATTCAATCTCAAGGATTTTCAGGTGTTTCGGGTTTTCCACAATATCTTTCGGCGTCGCCAGGGTGGTCGCCGGGTCGGTGAATTTGGCCGCCAGCTTAATCAGCCCCTGATTTTGCAGCAGAAACAGCGCGCGGCTCAGGTTGGTGGTGTTATTCGGTACCGCCACGGTGGCGTTCTCGGGCAGCGATTTAAAATCTTTATGCTTGCGCGAATAGATCCCCAGCGGCTCAATATGCACGGTCGCCGCGACGGCGAAGGTTTTACCCAGCGCTTTCTCCTGATCTTTCAGATAGGGCACGTGCTGGAAATAGTTGGCATCGACGTCGCCGTTGGCCAGCAGTTCGTTGGCGTTAACGCCGCTGGTGAGTTCGACAATTTTCAGGTCGAGGCTGGGATCGATCTTTTTAATGTAGTTAAGGATTTCGGCGTGCGGCACCGGGTCCGCGGCGACGCGCAGCGCGGCGGCCTGGGCGGAAGTCCATGCCAGAGAGAGAGACAGTGCAACCCCTGCCAGTTTAAATGCGGCATATTTCATCATCTTATTCCTTGTGTTTGTTGTTATGTTTAAACGATCAATTGCTCGGCGCGTTCGCGAAAAACATCCTGGTAGTAGCGTTCGGCGACATCAGGATGCGAACGCAGACGCCCTTTCAGGTAATTCCAGCCCACTTCGCGTAGCAGCGGGTTTTGCGGGTCGCTATCCGGTCCGAGGGCTTCGCGGGCCAGCTCGTCAGGTAGGGTGTAGACGGGGACCACGGCATCCAGCTGGGCGCCGAGGAAAAAGGCTATCGACAGCCGCTGCTGGTCGGCGGGCGGCGAAACGACCCGGTGCACCGTTGCGCGCAGATAGCCATTGGTCGCCAGCTCCAGCAGTTCGCCGATATTCACTACAAAGCTGCCCGCCAGCGGGGTGGCGTCAATCCAGCGGTCGGGGGAGACTTCGACCTGCAATCCTTTCTGCTCATCCTGCAACAAGAAGCTGAGGAAACCGGAGTCCTTATGCGCGCCAACGCCCTGGGCGCTCTGGGTTTCCTGCTGGCCGGGATAGCGGATTAGCTTGATATGTTCGTTGGGTTTTTCGCCGTACAGGCCATCAAAGGCATCCAACGGCAGGTGCAGCGCTTCGGCGAAGGCGCGCAGCAGGGTGATCCCAACCTGGGTCATTTCCCGTTGCCAGGTTAACAACGTTGGTCTGAGCGAGGGCAACGCCTCTGGCCAGAGATTCGGCCCCTGCAGGCGCTGCCAGCGCGGAGCGCGTTCGTCAAGCCTGAGCGCCGGACGTTCGGCGCCGATATCGAACTGCTCGCGCCAGTCGGGCTGACCGCGGGTTAATTCCGACGCGGCGCGGTTGTAGCCGCGAAAATGTGGGGAGTGAATCATCGCCACGCTCTGCTTTTGAGCGTCGGGAAGGGCAAAAAAGGCGCGGGATTGCTCCTGTACGGCCTGCTGCAGCGACTCATCAACGCCGTGGTTGATCAGATAAAAGAAGCCGATATCGCGGGCGGCGTGGCGCAGGTCGGCGAGAAACGCCGCTTTTTCAGCGGGATCCGCGTAGCGGGCCAGATCCAGTATCGGTAAAGTTGTCGCGTTCATTGTGTTCTCCGAAGGCGGTATTCAGATGTTTTCGTCGGTACAGGTCCAGGGTTCGGGGACAACAACAGCGCATGATCGATTCCTCAGTCGGGTGGTTGAAGCCAGCTTGCCTTAAGCGAAAATATTCAACCAATAACGTTCTTTTCTAATTTATGACCGAGGAGGGTTCTGTGCTTTTGCGAATTTTGGATAAGGGAGAGGCGGGGCGGTTGCGATTGGCGTCTGGAGCCAGTATGGTGAGCAAAATTTTTAATTCAGGTAAAAGACGCAATGCAGCACCCAAACGATCCTCTGCACGGCATCACGCTGGAGGCGCTATTAAACGCGCTGGTCGCGCAATATGGCTGGGCCGAACTGGCGAAACGCATCAACATTAACTGCTTTAAAAGCGATCCGAGCATTAAATCGAGTCTGAAGTTTTTACGCCGCACGCCGTGGGCGCGTAAAGAGGTGGAAGCGCTGTATATTGATTCGCTGTCCGGTGCAGAGACAGCAAAAGAGGACGCGCCGGCGGATAATCCGTGGGCTCACTGGCAGAAAAAGTAAGGCGCGCAGCGGATAATTCCGCGCGCGCCTTGCGCTGTGTGTTACTGAAGATTGCCTGCGGTCAGGCTCTCTTTATCAAAGGCATGGCTGACATCTATATGATTCTGATGCACAGACGTATCGATATTTGAACCTGCCTCCGGGCGCGCAAAGCTATTCTCTGCGGCCATCGCGCCGGACGAGAGTGTAGCAGCCAGAAGCAGTGCGGTGACTACGCCGATATTTTTCATGTTGTGTTCCTTATTTCATCGTGTTGTCGCTGTCGCCTGTTTCTTGCGGCGGCCCGGCAATGTTGTCGATTTTATTTAGTCAGCTCAGCGGTCATATGTACGCGGTTATTGAACTGTGCGCTGGTGATTTTGTAGGACGCGCCTTGTTCTGCGGCCTGAGCGGCAATTTTGGCTTCTGCGCGGTCCAGAGTGGACGCGCTGGCGCTGATGCTCTGGGCAAAAGAGCCGAAAGAGATCAGGGAGAGAGCGGCAACTGCAACGAAAGTTTTGATGGATTTCATGGTCGTATTCCTTAAGTGTTTTATCAGTGTTGGAGCGTTGTTGCCCCGATGTGATAAATGATAGGCCAACATGGTGATAATGAAAATCGAAACAATTTGCTCTCATCATTCAGTAAATTTGAATGATAAATGACGGTTTCCGCCATCCTGTTTTGCTAAGAAGATCTGATTACAATCCCGCCTCATTGTCATAACAAATATATAAAAAGTTATTTTTTAACTTTCGATAGACTATTTTCTTGTTTGCTATCGTCTGAACCCCGGCAATATAGTTTTTACACAGCAATCAATGCCGATAAGCAGCGGTTTTTTAAATCCTTCACGACTATCTCATTATGATGACTCTCAATAAGATCAGTAAAAGTTTCTCCGGGGAAAGCGTACTAAAAGAGGTATCGCTTAGCGTTAATTCCGGTGAGATTATTTGCATTATTGGCCCCAGCGGCTCAGGAAAAACCACGTTGTTGCGCACGCTTAATTTCTTAGAGCCCGCCGATAGCGGGAAAATAAAAATAGATGATGTGGCGCTGGATTGCGCAACGGCGGGGAAAAAAGAAATTGAAAAACTACGCGGTAAAACCGCCATGGTTTTTCAGTCGTGGAATCTGTTTCACAATCTTACCGCAGTGCAAAATATTACCGAAGGATTGATTTACGCTAAAAAACGTCCGCGTCAGGAGGCGCTCAATATTGCTGAGCGGCTTTTAAAGCAGGTGGGTTTGCTGCATAAAAAAGACCACTATCCCCACAGTCTTTCCGGTGGCCAAAAGCAGCGTATCGGGATTGCGCGCGCGCTGGCGATGAGCCCCGCCGTGCTGCTGCTGGATGAGCCGACCTCCGCGCTGGATCCTGAAAAAGTGGGTGAGGTGCTTGAGCTTATTCAGACCATTGCCGCCGCGGGCCAGACGATGATCATCGTCACCCACGAAATGGCGTTCGCCCGCCAGGTCGCTTCCCGGGTGATATTTATGGAAAACGGCGAGATTGTCGAACAGGGTCCGGCGGAACAGATATTTGGCGCAGCCCAGCAGGGCCGCACCCGGGCTTTCCTTGCGCAACTGCACTATCACGCCTGAGGCTGAAGATGAACAATAACCCGCTGTTTAGCTGGCAGGATATTGCCGGGATACTGCCGAAGCTGCTGGAAAACCTGCCCGTGACCCTCGGGATAGCGCTGGCGTCGCTGCTCCTTGGTTTGACGATCGCGCTGCCGATCGTGGTGCTGCAATTTAGCCGCATTAAGCCGCTCAGAGCGGCGGCAAACGGGTATACCGACATTCTGCGCGGCGCGCCCCTGGCGCTGCTGATCCTGCTGTTTTTCTTCGGCGGCAAATTAATCCTCACCGCGCTGTCGCTGCCGCCGCTGCTGATTAGCGATACCACCTTTGCGATTTTGTCTATTTCGGTCAGCATTAGCCCTTATTTTGCTGAAATGATGCGTTCAGCATGGGGCGCGGTGGATAGCGGCCAGAAAGAGGCCATTACCAGCCTGAATATCCCCTGGCATACCGGGCTGCTGCGGATCATATTCCCTCAGGGATTCATTATTGCCGTCCCGGTGTTTGGTAATCTTTTAATTAACCTGGTGAAAATGACTTCACTGGTCAATATCATTGGCATTGTTGATATTTTTGGTCGCGCGCAAAAGATTTCGCAAAATAGCTATGGAGCTAAACAGGTGGCGGCCTTTATCAGCGTTATTATCGTCTACTGGGTACTGAATAGTTTTATTCTCTATTTGACTACTCGTATTGAAAAGAAATATCAGTTCCTGCTGGAGTGATAGATAAACATGTTTAGCCTGACGTTCATTCGGGATAATTTTACTTTTATATTAAGCGCGTTGCCGGTCACGCTGGCGATAACATTATTATCATTGCTGTTTTCCACGCTGCTGGGCGCGGCGCTGGCGTGGGCGATTATTCGTCAGATTCCGGGCGTTCAGGTTGCGGCGAAGGTATTCCTCTCCTTTGGCCGTTCGGTCCCGGTACTGGTGATGCTGTATTTCTTCTTTTACGTCTGGCCGTGGGTGGCCGTCGGGCTGTTTGGCGGCCCGCAGGACACTATGTTCGGCTATAAACTCTCGCCGCAGGCGGCGGCGGTCACTGCGCTATCGTTGATTTTCAGCGCTTATTTCGCTGAAACCTTTCGCGCCGGGTGGAACGCGGTTGATAAGGGGCAGCGGGAGGCAGCATGGTCAATTGGGCTAAGCGGATTCACGCAGTTCCGACGCATTATTTTGCCGCAGGCGGCGGTATCCGCGTTGCCGAATTTTACCAGCGTGCTGATCGATCTGATTAAAGACACCTCGCTGGTTTACACCATCACCGTTGTTGATCTGATGGCGAAAGCCAATATCGCCGCCGCGCGCGGGTTTCATTTTGTCGAAGCCTATTGCGTGGTGCTGGTGATTTATATCCTGCTGTGCCTGGCGATTGCCAGAGCATTGCGCAGTGCAGAAACGTTTCTGAGCGCCCGCTGGCAAGGAAACGGACAAAAAAGTGGTCCACGGTTATCATTTTGGGGAAAGTATTTTGAAAAATAAAATATTACTGGTGAGTTCGCTCGCGTTGGCAATGGGAATTACCGGCGCGCAGGCGGTTGAGAAAAGCGCTAATGCCAAAACGGTTGAGGTGGTCGTCAATGCTAACGGTTTTCCCTTTAGCTTTGTTGACGATAACAACAATATTACCGGTTACGATGGCGACCTGTTAAAGGTGCTGGACCAGCGGTTAACCGACTATACGTTTCATTTTAATGCGGTCTCGCGCGACGCGATGATCGTCGGCCTATCGACCGGCGCCTATACCCTCGCGGCGGATCACTTTTATCTCACCAAAGAGCGGGCGGAAAAATACGACCACTCAGACGAGCCGACCGGGATCAGCGATTTGCGTCTGATTGTGCGTAACGATGAGAACGATATTCATAACCTTGGCGATCTTGCCAGCGGTAAGAAAAAACTGGTGCCGATCCACACCTCCGACGCCCGGTATACGGTGATTGAAAACTACAATAAAAAACATCCGGGCCAACAAATTAACCTCCAGCCCAACGGCGAACAGTCCGCCGCCGATATTTTCAAAGCCGTGGCCTCCGGAGAATACGATGCGGCGATTTATCCCATTGGCGCGCTGCTGGCGCTAAATAAGGCGCTAAATCTAAATCTGAAAGCTTCGGATTCCGTCGGCCTGTTTCCTAACGTCTATTTGTATAAAAAGAATACCGACCCGCAGCTGATCAAAGCGATTGACGCGCAGCTGGTTGCCCTGAAAAAGGACGGCACGCTCGCTGAGCTCTCGCGAAAATGGTACGCCGAAGATGTGTATGCCCTGCCGGGCGCCAGCGACGTGAAAGTGAATACCGACTGGGAATAAGCGCATGACGCCAATAAGTTCCGAAACGGCGCATAACGCCGCCAGCTTAAACGATGAGGTGACCCTGGCGCTGCGCGCCATTACTGAAAAACGCGCGGCAACCATCGGTTATTTGTTGGACGAAAGCCGCCAGCGCCAGATCGCCGATGATTTTGCCCGCGAGGCAATACGTCATTATGGCCGCGATCTCGGGTATAAGATCCGCGCGCAAATGGAGGATGAACGGGATTTGCAGGCGTTTGCCGGGCTGTTTACCCGCGGTCTGGAATCTCAGGTTTATGAGATGGAACCCGTCAGCATCGGCCGGGCCGAGTTTATCGTGCTGTTTCACTACTGTCCTTATGTCAACTGCTGGCGGCAGCAGGGGCGAGGCGCCAGCGACATTGCGACGTTGTGCGATATCTGCATGGAAGGCGATCATGCATTAACCGACGCGTTTCCGGGGCTGCATTTAGAGGTGCAGACCGCGCTGGCCCGCGGCGATGCCGCCTGTCGGCTGCGTTTTTATCAGGCAGAGGAGCGGGAGGGAGAATGACAACCTTAACGTGGGACCACGCGGTCCAGTTTGTTAATCAGCCTGAAGCGGCGATAGAGGCGCTGAGCGGGCAAAAGCTCAACGCGGTGGCCGGTGGGCGCCATCCGGGCTGGGGGACCCGGAATGCGCTGAGCTATTTCGGCCTGACCTATATCGAATTTCTGGCGATTGCCGATGGCGCAGAGCTGCTCTGCGCCGCAGAGACGTTTTTACTCTCCCGGGATGCCTCACGGCTGCTGCCGGAAAATGAAGCGCTGTATCGGGTGGCGCTGCGTAGCGACGATATTGCGCGCACGCATGCGGAGCTACATCAACAGGGCCTGCGGGTTTCGCCGATCGTCAACGGCCAGCGCAACGATCCGCAGGGCAACGTTATCAGCTGGCGGATCTTCACCATTGACGGCGACTTTGATGGCCTGGTCTATCCGTTCGTTCTGCAATGGGGCGAAGAGGATGACGCCCGGTTGATCCGCCTGCAGGCCCAGGGTCTCGCTGCGCCGCATCCGCTGGGGGAGATAGAGCTGCAGCGCGCGGTTTTTGCGGTTCACAATCCCCGGGCGGTACGCGACCGCTGGCAGCGGCTGTTTGGTTTTACCCCGCAAGGCGAACTCGGGCTGGAGGTGGGCGGCCGTGAGTTTATCTTCCGCCACGGCGCGGCGAACCAGCTGACTGAACTGGTGTTTCGCGTTGCCGAACCGGCGCTTAAAGGCCGGCGCTTTCGCGTTGGCAACGGCGAATATCTCTTTGAATAAGGAGCAGGAACGATGGCAAAGATCCATTTTATCGGCGCCGGACAGATGGCGGAGGCGATTATTCGCGCGTCATTAAGCAACGGCGCACTGCGGGCGGACGCGATCTCGCTGGAGGATATCGACAGCGCGCGAGCCGAGCATCTGTACGCCCATTATCGGTTGTCGGGCGACGGCGGCGTAAACGAGGCCTCTTTGCTGGTGCTGGGGATCCGTCCGCAGGACGATCTGGCGGGGGTGGCGAACCGCGTGCGCGCGCAGCTTAACGGTTTGACGACGGTGGTTTCTCTGATCGCGGGAGTGACCCTGGAAAAGCTGGCCTCCTTGTTTGGCGAGGCCACGCCGATTGCCAGAGCGATCCCCAATACCCTGACCGATACCGGATTTGGCTATAGCGGCGTGACCTTAAACGCTCACGCCAGCGCGGCGGAAATCGAACCGTTTCTGCGCGGCTTTGGCAAGGTACTGTATCTGCCTGAACGGCTGATCGACATCTTTACCGGCTTTGCTGTCGCGGGCCCCAACTATATCTACTATTTTATCGAGTCCTTTACCGACGCCGGCGTGCTGGCGGGGCTATCGCGACCCCAGGCAACGGAGGTGGTGCTGGAAAATCTGCTCGGCGCGGTCGAGATGCTGCGCCAAAGCCAGAAGCATCCGCGCCAGCTGTTGGATATCAATAATTCCCCGGCGGGAGTCGGGATCCACGGTCTGTACGAGCTGAATAACAGCGATTTTGCCGCCGGGCTTCAGCGTAGCGTACTGGCGGCGGTCAGGCGAACCCGTGAACTGGGACAGCGCTAAGCCTCTTGCTCCCGCGCCGGCTCGCGCAGCGCGCCCGGTGCTTTTCCGATAATGCGTTTAAAGGCGCGGCTGAAGGCGGCATGGGAACTGTAGCCCAGCCGGAAGGCCACTTTTTCCAGCGCCTGACCCTCATGGGAAATGTACTGCACCGCGAGGCGCATACGTAGCTCGGTCAGATAGCGGGCGGGCGTGGTGCCGGTGGCGGAGAGGAAACGTTCAGCAAATACCGAACGCGAGATCCCCGCCTCGCGGGCCAGATCCTCGACTTTCCAGTTAATGCCGGGCTGCTGATGCATCACGTAAATGGCCTTGGCCAGCTTAGGGTCGCGCAGCACCTGCACCCAGCCGGTGGCGTTGCCGCAGCCACACTCCACCCAGCCGCGGACAATCAGCGCGGCGACCACATCGGCCAGCCGCGCCAGTATACCGGCGTAGCCCGCCTGCCGAGTGAGGCTTTCGCGTTCCATCGCCGCCAGCATCGGCGGGATCTCCGGGCGGCTGGTCAGCAGGCTGCTGACCATCATCACTTCGGGCATCGCTTTGACCAGCGGCTGCATGCCGCCCAGCTCAAAGTCCATACAGGCGCTAAAGATAATGGCGCTGTCGTTTTTCGCGTCGTCGCACGCGTTTTTGACGCAGCTTACCGAGTCGCAGACCGGTTCGCTAGGCAGCCTGGACACATTCACCACCGCCGCCTGGTCGTCGGAGAGCAGCACGTGGCCATCGCCGTTGGGAATAAACAGCGCATCGCCGCTCTGCAGCATCAGGCGCTTGCCGCTGACCATGCGCAGCAGTACCGGCCCCCGGCTGATAAAGTGGAACTGCGCTTTACCGGGCACGAAGCCGAACTCGACGCCGAACGGGCGGGAAGTTTCGATGCGCCGGTAGTTGACGCCGGACAGGCGCATGCCGCGCAGGAGTTCGCTGGTGAGATCGAGGGCGTGCTGAGTCATAACATCATTCCCGGACGAATTATCAATAATCAAGGAGTATGCATCATAGATCGTCCGAACAGAAGCGCTTAACCTTAACGAAATGTTAATTGTTCTGGAGAGATGTTTATGAGTTCCTGCATTGCAGCTGAAGAGAGCCAGGCTAACGCCAGGCCCGCGTGGCGCGCCGTCTATGCGCTGGCGCTGGGGGTGTTTGGCCTGATTGTCGCCGAGTTTCTTCCTGCCAGTTTGTTAACGCCGATGGCGGCCAGCCTGGGCGTTAGCGAAGGTATGGCGGGGCAGGCGGTGACCGCGACGGCGCTGGTGGCGTTAGTGACCGGGCTACTGATCACTACCGCGACGCGAAATATTGACCGCCGCTGGGTGCTGATGTTCTTCTCGGTTTTGCAGATTATCTCCAGCATGATGGTGGCCTTCGCCGGTTCGCTGGAGTTTTTGCTGCTGGGTCGTCTGCTGCTGGGGATCGCCATCGGCGGCTTCTGGTCGATGTCGACCGCGACCACCATGCGCCTGGTCCCGGCGGCGATGGTGCCGAAAGCGCTGGCGATTATTTTTTCCGCCGTTTCAATCGCGACGGTGGTTGCCGCGCCGCTAGGCAGCTATTTCGGCGCGCTGATCGGCTGGCGCAACGTGTTTCTTATTTGTGCGCTGCCGAGCGTGGTTGCGCTGCTCTGGCAGCTGTGGGTTCTGCCCTCCATGCGTCCGGAGAGCGCCGGCAGCTTCGCTACGCTGTTTAAGGTACTGCGCCGTCCCGGTATGATTGGCGGGATGCTGGCGACCATCCTGATTTTCAGCGGCCATTTTGCTTTCTTTACCTATCTGCGCCCGTTCCTTGAAACCGTGGCTCAGGCCAGCGTCGAAGGGGTCTCCTTGATCCTGCTCGGTTTTGGGGTAGCGAACTTTATCGGAACCTCGATTGCCGGACATCTGTTAGCCCGAAGCCTGCGCTTGACGCTGGCGCTGGTGCCGCTGGCAATGAGCGTGCTGGCGCTGATGATGGTGGCGTTCGGCCACGTGGCGCTGCTGGATGGTCTGCTGGTGGCGATGTGGGGCTTTGCTTTTGGCCTGGTGCCGGTGGGCTGGTCGACCTGGCTTGCCACCACGGTGCCGGATGAAGCGGAAAGCGCCGGCGGCCTGCTGGTGGCGTCTATTCAGCTGGCGATTAGCGCCGGTGCGGCTGGCGGTGGGGCGGTGTTCGATCTCAACGGCGCGAGCGGCGTTTTTGTCGGCAGCGGCGTGCTGCTGGTCAGCGCCATGGTGATTGTGCTGTTTGCGGTAAGAGTCAAACCGGTTGTGAGCGAGGAGTAGGGCATTTCCCGGGCTACGGATCCTGCTGATTTTGTAGCCCGGACAGGTGCGCGAGCACCGCCTCCGGGAAATTCTGCTACTCCGCGCTCTTCCCCCGGGGGCGGCGCAGAGCGCCTGCCCGGGCTACAGGACCGCAGATTGCGGGTAATCCGTAGCCCGGGTAAGGCGTTTTCGCCGCAACCCGGGATAGTGCGCGAACATCGCCTCCAGGGAGACATTAAATCTCGCCGATATCGTCGAGCAGATGTTGAATCAGCAGCGGAATCGGCCGGCCGGAAGCAACGCTTTTGCCGCCTTCGCGCCACAGCGCCGTGCCGCTGACGTCGAGATGGGCCCAGGGGATCTCCGGTGGGCAGAAATGCTGTAAAAGCCAGGCGGCGGAAGCGCTGATCGCCGCATTATTGCCCGGCGTGTTGCACAGGTCGGCAATGGCGCTTTCGGTCTGTTTCTTCAGCCTGCTATCCAGCGCTTTAACCACCGCGCCGGTCAGGGTTGCCATATCGATAATATAGCGCGCCTGCGGATGCCGCTGGCTGGCCCAGGCAATGGCGTCGGAAAGCACCAGCCGACCTTCGGCGTCGGTGTTATTGATCTCTACCGTCAGACCGTTACAGGCCCGGGCGACGCTGCCCGGTTGCATAGCGTCGGGACCAATCGCGTTTTCCGCCAGCGCCAGAACGCCCATCGCTCGCACAGGTAGCGCCAGCTCGGCGATGCTCAGCATCAGGCCGAGGACGTTGGCCGCGCCGCACATATCGTACTTCATGGTGTACATCCCGGCGCCTTCCTTCAGCCACAGCCCGCCGGTATCAAAGGTGACGCCTTTACCGACGTAGCAGCGAACCGGGCCATCGCCGCCACCATCATAATGTATCGCCAGCAGGCGCGGCGGACGCGCGGACCCTTTCCCCACCGCATGCAGCAGGCCGAGCCCCTGTTCAACAATCGCGTTTTCATCGAGTACTTCGCAGCGCAGAACAGGGATATCGATGCACAGACGCCGGGCCTCGTCCACCACGTACTGCGGGGTACACTGCTCCGAAGGCAGATCCGCCAGCCGTCGTGCGGCAATCATGCCGTGCGCGATCGCCTGCTGTTGACGCACAAGGGTTTCCAGCGTCGGCCGCTGTTCAGGCAGGGCGTAGAGGGCGAGCTGGCGCAGGCGTGGCCTGACGGCTTTCACCTGATGCAGGCCTAAGTCATCAAGCTGCCAGTCGAGGTTAAACAGTTCGCGCAGCGCTTTGGTTAGCGTGCCGTTGCTCTGTTCCAGCGAACAGTCGAGGATAAGCGCTTCGCTCAGCGGCTTTTTGCATAGCGGCCGCAGCGCCTCGGCCAGGCCGTCGTTCAGCGCATCCTGCCACAGCGGCCGCGGAATAAGGGTGATGCGCGCGAAGGGGGAGCAGCCGAAGCGGGTATCCGCCACCTCGCCGCGGGCGGCCTGTGCCACCATTTCCGCGAGCAGGGGACTTGAGTTGAGGGGGGCCTGGGTTAACAGCGTGCTGCCGGGCCAGGTCACCAGATGCGCGCCATGGCAGGCGCTATCCAGTCGGTTGATAAAGCGGTAATCCAGCATGACTTACTCCTCGATGGGGGCGCGAATACGTGCGGCGTAGGCCTGCATCCATTCGTCGTCCACCGGACGGTAGTGGGTTTTCTCCTGCACGCGCTCGGCGCAAAACACGGTGAGCGGCTGGGTCGCGCTGGCGACGACAAAGGAGAAGGTTTTGATATTGGTGGCGGCGCCGAATTCGCCGCGGCGGTTCATGCACACCACCGAAAGGTCGCCCGCGCGGCCAAAGCGCGACATCAGTTTGTCTTCCAACTCGTAGACTACCGAGTCCGCCGCCTGTTGCGGCGTCATTCCCTGGGCCATGCGCCGGACGATTTCGTAGCTGGCGCAACCCTTCATCAGATCTTCACCGACGCCGGTGGCCGTGGCGGCGCCGGTCTCGCTATCGCAGTAGAAGCCTGAGCCGATAATCGGCGAATCGCCCAGCCGCCCGCGTTTTTTCATAAACAGGCCGCTGGTGGAGGTGGCGACGCTCATGGAACCCTGTTTGTCGAGACCGATAATGCCCACGGTATCGTGGCCGTCGTAGGGGCTGAGGCCTTTATCCAGCGTTTCGCGGCAGCGTTTGCGGTAGTGCTGCATGGCCCGCTCGGTCAGCATTGATTTGGCGGCGAAGCCCTGGCTTATGGCCCACTCTCGGGCGCCCTGGCCAACCAGCAGGCTGTTATAGCGCTGGCGGCTGAGGGCGTGGGCGACTTTCACCGGGTTGGCGATATCCACCAGGTTGCCGACCGCGCCGAAGGCCAGGGTATCGCCATCCATAAAGGCGGCATCCAGTTCGACCTCGCCGTTTTCCGTCGGCAAACCGCCGTAGCCTACCGATTTGTACAGCGGAAAATCTTCTACCGCCGCCACCGCATTGACCACGGCGCTGGCGGTGTCAGCGCCGGAGGCCAGCGCCGTCGCGGCTTCGGTTACGCCTTCCAGCGCCATTCGCCAGGTGGCAATCATTCCCCACATTGGTTTACTCCTGTTTAGCAAGCGTGTTGTCCGTTTCGGCTCGGGCGGTGATTTCCGCGGCGCGATACTGCTTATCGACGATGCGCATGAAGGGCAGGTACAGCATGGCGCCAATCAGCAAATTAAGGATCTGCATCACGCTGCCGCTAAGATGCCCGGTGACGATAAAACCGCTGATCACCGGCGGCAGCGTCCAGGGGATAAAGACCCCGGTGGTGACGGCCACTGCGCCGATTTTCATCGCTGCGTACTGCACGGTGACCAGCACTAGCGGCACGAGGTTAAACGGGATCAGCATGATCGGGTTCATGATCACCGGCAGGCCAAAGAGGATAGGCTCATTGATATTAAAAATGGAGGCGCCGGCGCCGAGGCGGGCGACTTCGCGCATATTTTTGCTGCGGGCGAAAATCAGCATCGCAATGACCAGCGACAGCGTTGCGCCCGCGCCCCCCATCCAGATCATGTCGAAGAACTGCTCGGTAATAATGTGCGGCGGAGTGACGCCAGCCTGAATAGCCGCGATGTTATCGGTCTGATTTTCCATCCACAGCGGACGAATAATGCCGTTAATCATCGAACCGGAGTTGATGCCGACCGACCATAGAATGGTAATGCTGAAAACGGTCATCAGCGCGCCGAAGTAGGAGGTACCGTAATGGCGTACCGGCGAGGCGACGACTTCATAAATAAACTGGTGGATGGTGGCGTAGTGGGTGTGCTCAAACCCGATACGAATCGCCAGGATCAGAATCATTACCAGCAGCGCCGGGATCAGCGCGGCGAACGACTCCTGTACCGCGGGCGGCACCCCGTCCGGCATCTTAATCACCAGCTTCTTGCGCTTAAGCCAGCAGAACAGTTCGGTCCACAGCAGCGAACCGATCATGGCGACGAATAATCCTTTGGTGCCGATCCATTCCACGGGGATCACCGTGATGCCGCCGTTTTCAGCGACTTTAATAAATGGCGTGAGGATCAGAAACCCCACCAGCGAAAGGATGCCGCAGGAGATGCGGTCATCGCCGTAGTGCTCCGCCAGACGATAGGCCACCAGGAAGCTGATAAACAGCGACATCGTCGAAAAGACCGCGTTGAACGGAATTTCGATAATCGCGCTCCAGCTGGCGCCGAAGGTGCTGGCCATAAACTGCTGATAGCTCTGGTTGGGGAACGACGAGATCACCAGCAGAATAGAACCGACAATAATAAAAGGCATAAATGAAACATAGGCGCCGCGAATAGCGCCGAGGTGACGCTGTTGGGCGGTTTTCGCCGCCAGCGGCATCAGTTTGGCTTCAAGAAATCCCAGAACATTGTTCATTGTGAACTCCGTACAAGATCGACAGGGGATGAGTGTGTTATCTATGGCGGATTATGAGAGAAAGCGGTGGGCTTAAAGGTGAAGCGGTTCACATTGTGTTCTCTACAATAATATATATCTCATATGATTGGTTATATTTTCTGTCGAGGATCGTATGGAAATTAAGCTGCACGCCAACGCAACCACCACGCCAAGAACGCGCAAATATCTTCAGGAATCGACCAAAAGCGACCGCGAACTGGCGCAGGAACTGGGGATTTCTATTACTACGGTGCGCCGCTGGCGCAACCGCAGCCAGATTTCCGATAACCACACCACGCCGCATTTGATACACAAAGTATTGAGACAAGAGCAGGAGAACCTGATAAATGCCCTGCGCGATGCGCTGCGCGCGCCGCTGGATGAGCTGCTGTTTATGGTGAATGAGGGGCTGGGCATCGCCATCTCTCGGGCCACCCTGAACCGCTATCTGCGCCCGGCCCATGAGGGGCGGAAAAGCGCCGCGCCGCAGGGAAAGAAAGCGTTAAAGGCAGGGATGCGCGCCGATACCCTGACGCTGCACTACCGCCAGCTTGCGCTGTCGATGGACGACGGTGGTGAACATCATCTGCTCTGGGCGCAGGAGCCGATCAGCGGCTGGTGCTTTGGCCGCATCTATTCGGGGATCTCGCCCGCGCTGGTCGATAGCTGGCTGAGCCAGGCGCTGGACGCCTGTCCGGCGCGGATACAATGTCTTGAGATTTATGCTCATGCCGGCTTTCAGCCCGCGCGCGCGGATCTGTCGTGCGCAACGGTGGCGATGGCGGAGAGCGGGGCGGTGCAGCTTAGCGAGCGATTAGCCGACGTTATTCCGGCGCTGGACGAACCGGATGCGACGCTGCAGCGGCTGTGCGCGCTGTGGAACCAGGGACGGACGCAAAAAAAGCTCGGCAACAACACGCCGCAGGGCTTTCTTGCGTCGCTGAATCACAACTCATGGCGGAGTCAGGGGGACGCGCAGTAGCCGCATTTTTGCCGGGTTACACTGACTCATCGTAGGCCCGGTAAGGCGTCGGCCGCCAGCGGGCAACGCCTGCAACCCATGAATGTCTGCGCCAGAAAAAACGAACCGCCGCCGGCTCAGCCGTTGTTGCCCGCGCGGGTCAGCCGTTTCGCAGGCCATCAATCGCGCTGTCGCTCAGCTCCATCACCGTTTTTACGCTGACGCTGATTTTATCGATGATGGCCTGTCGCGGGCCTTCGCGCCACGCCGGGCTACGATAGAAGCGCTCCTGCGAGGTATTTAAATGCGTCAGGTCGTCATAGGCCCGTATCAGATAATAAGCGTCGTTGTCCTCGACTGAGTTGCCGAAGGCGACGATATCCATGCCGGCTGCACGGTGGCAGGGCGCGCTTTGTTCTTTCATTAGCCGGTGAAAATCGTTCCCGGAACCCGGTTTAAGGGTATAAAGCAAAAACTCTACCGTTTTCATCCTGACATTTCCTGTGCAAATCCGTTGAAGGTTGCAGCAATACACCACAGCGCCGTGCTGAGCACAACTCCCCATGTTTCGGCGCTTGGCTTTGGCCAGCCCCGAAGAGCAGTTGCAAATCATCGTTAATAATTGTTATGTTATAATATAACAATTAAAGCATTATAAAATATGTGACTATTCACCTTTCTTTTTAAATGATAATGATTATCATCTATTTTCTGAGGTGAAAATGAACAAGAGAGTGCGTTTCGCTAATCCGCGCTTAAGAGCAAGGGAGAACGGCTAATGGAGGAGAGTTTGACAAAGGGTGGTACGACCAATGTCCCGGTGCTTAGCGTCAGTATCGCATCGTTGCCGCGTCCCGGCGGCGGGGACATTCTCGCCGACATTCATTTTAGTGCCGGTAAAGGGGAGTGCCTGGCGGTCATTGGCCCGAACGGCAGCGGAAAAACCTCTTTATTGCGCGCGATAGATCATGAACTGACGGTGCGGGAGGGCGACGTTCGCTTATATGGCCGCTCCGTCTCCGCATTAACCCGGCAGCAGCGGGCCCGGCAGATAGCGGTACTGGCGCAGAACGACGCCCCCGATATGCGTCTGGCGCTTGAGGATTATGTCGCTCTTGGACGTATTCCCCACGCCCGGGATATGTCACGGCGCGAACATGAAAGCATCGTAACCCGGGCGATTAACGATACGGGATTGCAGAAGCTGCGCACGCGCTCGCTCTCCGCGTTATCCGGCGGCGAGCGACAGCGGGCGGCGCTGGCGCGGGTGCTGGCCCAGTCGCCAAAACTGGTGCTGCTGGATGAACCGACCAACCACCTCGATCCGCAGGCCAGGGTGGAACTGCTGGCATTAGTGAAAAGCCTGGGGATCACGGTCGTTGCGGTACTGCACGATCTTTCCCTGATTGAGTCCTTTGCCGACCGGGTTTTGCTTTTATCGCAAGGGCGCGCCCTGGCCTGGGACGTGCCGGAGCGCGTACTGGTTTCAGAACGGCTTTACCCGGTCTTTGGCTTGACCAGCTTTACCGTACCGCATCCCGAAACGGGGAAGGCGCTGCGGATTTTCGAGGTTCCGGGCTATGCGTAATACATTATTGAAGGATAACGAAGCATGAAAAAAGGGTTTGCAGGCATGATGGCGGTTCTTTCCATTTCAGCGGCGAGCGCGGCTGATTTCCCCGTCACTATTGAGAGCTGCGGAACGCCGGTGACCTTCACCCAGGCGCCGAAAAGGGCGGTTATACACGACCTGAATATGTCTGAAATGGCTTTTGCTCTCGGGTTGCAGGACCGCATCGTGGGCTTAACCGGCATTACCGGGTGGTACAAAATGACCCCGGAATTTAAACACCAGATGGGAGCCATTCCCGAGCTGGCGCCAAAATATCCCTCTCTGGAAACGCTGCTGGCGGTGAATCCTGATTTCTTTTTCGCAGGCTGGAATTACGGCATGAAGGTCGGCGGCGAGGTCACGCCTTCCGTGCTCGATAAATACGGCATCAAAACCTTTGTGCTGAGCGAGAGCTGCGTCTTTACCGCGGAGCATAAACGTAAAGCGAGTATGGACCTGCTGTACAACGATGAGCTGACGCTGGGCAAAATTTTTGGCAAGCGGCATGAGGCCCAGACGCTGGTTGACGGCTGGAAGAAAGCGCTGAACGCGTTGCCTAAGCCGCCGCGGGGCGTACAGCCATTGAAAGTGTTTGTCTATGACTCTGGCGAAGATAAGCCCTTTACCAGCGGGCGGTACGCCATGCCGACCGCGATTATTGAAGCGGCCGGAGGGAAAAACGTGATGGACGGCCTGGAGATGAGCTGGGGAACCACCTCCTGGGAGAGCGTGGCGACGGCGGAGCCTGACTTTATTATTCTTCTCGATTATCAGACCGGCAGCGGCGCTGATTCGCTGCGCCGTTTCCTCGAAAATCATCCGTTAATGAAGCAGACACCGGCGGTGAAGCAGCAGCGCTACCTGAAGCTGCAGTATGCTGAATTGACGCCCGGCCCGGCGAATATCAACGCGGCGGAAAAGCTGGCTCATGCGCTGTATCCAGCGGCTAACCAATGAGGGGCACTCAATTTCGTTACTGCTGGGCAATGTGGGGCGCGCTGCCGCTGTTAGCCGGTTTGATGCTGCTCAGCGTTGCCAAAGGGAGCGTACCGTTATCGCTAGCCCAGGTTCTTGGAGCCTTGCGGCTGCTGGATGTGCCGGTATCGGAGATGATCGGGCGTATTGTCATTGATTTACGCGTGCCGAGAACGCTGCTCTCGGTGCTGGCGGGCGCCGTGTTGGCCATCGTGGGCGGCCTTTTACAGACCACCACGCGCAACGATCTGGCCGATCCTTTTTTATTTGGTCTCTCCTCCGGCGCATCGGCGGGCGCGGTGCTGGTGATTACCCGATTCGGCGAGCGGCTTGGCGCGCTGACGCTGCCGGTATCGGCATTCGTTGGCGGCCTCTGCTCGGCGGTGGCGGTGATGCTGCTGTTTCATTTTAAAAAGCAGCGCGGCGCCGAACACTTAGTGATTTGCGGGTTGGCGATCTCCTTTTTATTCGGCGCGCTGACCAGCTATCTGATTTTCTCCGGCGATCAGCGGGCCGCCAGTTCGGTACTGTTCTGGTCGTTGGGAGGGCTCGGTCTGGCGCGCTGGGATAATTTACCGTATGCCGTATTCAGTCTGCTGTTTCTCGGCGCGTTCGTACTGTTACGCTGGCGCTCGCTGGATGGCTTACTGGCCGGCGAGCAGACCGCGCAGTCGCTGGGTATTAACGTTGGCCGCCTGAGAATAGAGGTTTTTTTCTGCTGCGCGCTGGCCACCTCGCTGCTGGTGGCTTTAACCGGAGTGATTGGTTTTATCGGCCTGATGGTGCCGCATATGTGCCGCTACTTTTCCGGCGTCAAACATCTGTTGCTGCTTCCTTTATGCGGCCTGTGGGGGGCCGTGCTCCTGTGCGGCGGCGACATTGTCAGCAGGACGCTGTTGGCCCCGCAGGAGCTGCCGATTGGGATCATTACGGCCGGAATCGGCGGATTGTTTATCATTATCCTGCTTGCCAGAAACCGGGCGTAAACTTCTTCGCGCCGTGTCATCACCCGGCGCAGACTTAAACGAATGGCAAATAAACATTGGTAAAATGAATAAACGCTTTACGTTCCTTCGCGGGTAGTCTTGTTAATGTGGAATAATATTTCGATAAATATATTTATTTGATTTAATCAATCGAATTTACATAAAATATCAGTGTATTATTCTGCTTATTGCGCTTATTCCGATGTCTAATGAGAAAATTCTTAAAATAATGATTGATTGGATCGCCCTGCGCGGGCTGACGCAAAATTAATCAGCGCGGTTATTGCGGGATTTTTCTGAAAAGCGCGCGTCTGGACAATAAATATTAAACAAACTTATAATTCACCCACTTCACTCATGGGTAAATCCCCATGGCGCGTATTTTCGCCTTTTTATAAGGATTATTCGGCTTTCGTGAGGGAAAGGAATGGTGACGATTGTCAGCCACAATCATTTTTTTAAAAAAGCCATGCGGCTGAAAATAAATGACGTAAAAGCGGCGAAGCAGGCGAATCTGGTCGATTTGTGCTTAACAAGGTACCCAACCAGCAGGCGCGCGCAGTTTCATTTTCTGATTAACAGCTTTGAAATGAAAAAGAATTTTGTTTGCTTTAAGGTCGAAGATAATATTGTTTGTTTGATAAATAAGAGGCGCACCGCGCATATCGCCAATATCATCGACAGGGTAACTGACGGGATCCCGGTGGGGGAAGATATCACTTTAACAGAGCGAGAGTTTCAGTATATTTTTGTAATGAAGTTTAACGTGCTGGCAAAGGATTATCCGGAACTGCTCGGCATTTCACCGAAGGCTTATAGCTGCAATAAAAGAAAAATAATTGAAAAGTTTGGCTTTCATTCATTTCATGCGCTACTGGCGCTGTCTAATTATTTACACGCTTTTTCGCTGATCGATAAATTCATGCCGGAGTAATTGCCGCACGTTACCGTTATCTGTGCACTTTCATTTTATTTTTCCGCCTGCGGCGCTTTTCAGGATGGACACGTTGAGCCAACGTGTCTCATATCATTACCCGGAACCGGTGAAGAGGGATAACCACTCTCCAGGGCTTCATTTGCTTATCTGATCGATGGTTTGAATCAAACTCAGCCGTTTAGCCGTCTTTTCACCTCTCTGGCGATGTCGGCTGGCGACTCCCGCCCAGCCTTCGTCCCGCCGTCATCGGCCTTAACATATTCGCCTCCATCGCATTCCGATAGGCATAATCCTTTGGACTCTTCCAGAACTATATTTATTCATCACTTCCCCATCCCTTGAAAAAACTGTCGTGACTATCCCTTTCACAAAAAGATTAAACAAACCTTAAACCGCAGTGCTATAATTTCCATGAGTTTTGTCAAGAAATCAAAATAACGTAGAGGGTACCCATAACACCAGGTTTTATTTTAAGAAGAAAAGTCTGAATATACCTTATAGAGGGAGTTATGGAGAATGAATCTGTTTATGGATGAGAATGTTCGCATTGATATTAAAATTATAACTATATGATTTTGCTGTCATTTAACAAAATACAATCTTTAATTTATCTTATCATTAGAATTTACTTATAGAAAATCGCCTCCTTTAGTTAAATCTTCTGGTTTAACCGGTTGCAACGGATCTTATTCAGAATAATTACAGGTCAGCGGTAAAATTAATTGATCAAGGTCAATTAACAACCCCTGACGCCGTCACAATTATCGGAATTGGCATAAAAACCAGGAACTTTTAATTTTAAGTCTCTTTGCGAATTATCGCATAATAGGTTCGCTCAGAAGGCATCTGAGATTTGATATTTTATTAATAGTTAGGGGCGAAATAATATGAAATTAAAATTACTTACAGTGGCCGTCTCTACACTTCTTGCTGCAGGAACCGTGCAGGCAGCAGAGGTGTATAACAAGGACGGAAACAAACTCGACCTCTACGGGAAAGTGACCGGCCTGCATTACTTCTCCAGCGATAAGTCTGAAGATGGCGATCAGACCTATGCGCGTCTGGGCTTCAAAGGTGAAACGCAGATCAATGACCAGCTGACCGGCTACGGCCAGTGGGAATATAACTTCAGCGCCAATAACGTTGAAGGCGACAATTCCGGCGACAAAACGCGTCTCGCCTTCGCTGGCCTGAAGTTCGGCGAATATGGTTCACTGGACTACGGGCGTAACTATGGTGTCGCCTATGACATCGGCGCCTGGACCGATATGCTGCCGGAGTTCGGCGGCGATACCTGGACGCAAACTGACGTCTTCGCCACCGCGCGTACCACCGGCGTTGCTACCTACCGTAACAACGGTTTCTTCGGGCTGGTTGATGGTCTGAATATCGCCGTACAGTATCAGGGTAAAGAAGAGGGCAACGGTCGCGATTTGGCGAAACAGCATGGCGATGGCTGGGGTCTGGCCTCTACCTATGAGTACGAAGGTTTTGCCGCAGGTGCAGCCTACGCGGCGTCCGATCGTACCGATGCGCAGGTTAAAGCGGGTCGCGACAATCCGAACGCATACGCCCGCGGCGAGAAAGCGGAAGTATGGGCGGCCGGTCTGAAGTATGACGCCAACAACCTCTACCTGGCGACCACCTATGCTGAAACCCGCAATATGACGAAGTTCGGTAGCGGCTATATCGCCAATACCGCGCAGAACTTTGAAGTCGTGGCCCAGTATCAGTTCGATTTTGGTCTGCGTCCGTCCATCGCCTACCTGAAATCGAAAGGCAAAGATCTGGGCCGCTACGGCGACCAGGATCTGGTTGAATACCTTGATGTCGGCGCGACTTACTACTTCAATAAAAACATGTCT
Source organism: Klebsiella sp. M5al (assembly GCF_002090195.1). Taxonomy (NCBI): domain Bacteria; kingdom Pseudomonadati; phylum Pseudomonadota; class Gammaproteobacteria; order Enterobacterales; family Enterobacteriaceae; genus Klebsiella; species Klebsiella sp. M5al. Next base: position 3,124,600 of record NZ_CP020657.1, on the reverse strand, counting down.
ACCTATGTGGACTACAAAATCAACCTGCTGGATGAGACGAAATTCACCAACGATGCCAAAATCAGTACCGACAACATCGTTGCCGTGGGTATGACCTACCAGTTCTAAGCACAGACGTCCATTGTGCCATGCCTGCCAGCTTACCCTCCTGGCAGGCATTTTTAATGGCGGGCGGGGCGAAAAAGCCCGACGCCGTTTTCCGCGCCGGGTAGAGTGAGAAGGGCGATTTATGGCGCGGTACTGAAAAACTCGCCGAATTTTAGCGCCAGCCAGCCAACCGGCGTGGTTGCTCCGCCAACGATATTGGTAATTTCAGACATGCCTTCCGGTACCGGAATATGAGAGTTGACCGCGGCCTGGGTATACTCGTGCGAAATATCCGTCCCAACGTACAAAATACAACTGACCACCAGGGTGCCGGTAATGAACATGCGAAACATGTTGCGCTTGCAAAACGGCGTTACCATTGCCAGCAGGAACATCAGTGAGGCCAGATCGACAAACGGCAGCACGCGGTTGCCCGGCAGAATAATCGCCAGAACCACCGCCATGGGGATCAACAGCAGTCCGGTCGCCAGCACCGAGGGTTCGCCTATAAGCAGCGCGGTATCCATGCCGATATAGAAGTCGCGGTCAGGAAACTTAGCCTTCAGCTTCGCTTCGGCGGCGTCGCGCACGATCAGCAGGCCCTGAACCAAAATTTCGATCATTTTCGGCAGCAGCAGCATGGCGGCGGAAACTTTAATCGCCAGCGAGACCGCAGCGGAAACGTCGTATCCCGCAAGGAAGGCCAGCAGCAGTCCCAGCACGAAGCCCAGAGTCAGCGGTTCACCAAAGACGCCGAATTTTTTATTAATACTTTCCGGGTCGAAATTAATTTTATTGATCAGCGGGATCTTATCAATAATGTAGTTACAGGCAATCCCAAAGGGGACGTAGGTTATACAGGTAAGATGGGGAAACGAAATCCCCTGGAGATTATAGTTTTTTTGTAAATAGGGAGCGGTTAAATCCGCCGCCAGCAGGGTTAAGATAAATATACCGAAGGTGATACCGACGGAGAGCCAGTAGTTACCGGTTCCGGCATACACCACCGAACCCATAATCAGGAAAATCCAGTAGTTAAATATATCAATATTTACCGTTTTGGTTAATTTCAGCAGCAGCATGGCGATATTGATAACGATAAACCCCACCACCACCGGCAGCATCAGCGGCGAACCCCAGCCGATAGTCGAGGCGGTCGGCCAGCCGGTATCCACCACCGTCAGGTGCAAACCGATACGCTCGACCATGGCCTGCGACGCCGGGCCAAGGTTGGTCAACAGCAGACCGATCACCAGACCCACCCCTTCAAAACCGATCCCCACCAGCATCCCGGCTTTAAATGCGGTGCCCACTTTTACGCCAAAGCACAGTGCGATAATAAAGAATATTACTGGCATCATTACTGATGCCCCCAGACTAATAATGCTGTTGATAATATCCATAATATTTCCTTAAAAGGCGGCCGAATTGGGCGCGAGCGAACCCGTGCCCAATGGGCCCGATAAAAGCGTAACTGGCTCTTTTAATCGTTAACCGATTTTTTTCAGCAAGATCTCAGAAAAAAGCTTCGGTGAATTGCTGAAGGCATCAATAGTACTGCCGGCGATATGCGGCGTTATCGTGACGTTATTCAGCGAATAAAACGCGCTATCGTCCGGCAGGGGTTCATCATCAAAAGTGTCGAGGGCGGCGCCCATGATTTTACCCGCCCGAAGCGCGGCAATCAGATCGGCTTCGTTAATGAGGCCGGAGCGAGCCGTGTTGACGATAATGGCGCTCTCCTTCATCAAGTCGAAATGATGCGCGTTGATCAGGTTTTCGGTTTCCGCCGTCAAGCGGGCGTGCAGCGAAATCACATCCGCACGTCGAACCAGCTCATCAAGAGAATCCACCTTTTCATAGCTGTCATGGCCAGCGACGTACTTATCGTAAAAGATAATCTCGCTGCCAAAACCGCGCAGGAAGCCAGCCACCAGCTGAGCGATATGCCCCAGCCCGACCAGACCTACCACTTTGCCGCCCAGTTCAGGAATGGCCCGGTGGTTAGGGCTCTCTTTGCGCCAGAACTTATCGCGCAGCGCATCGTGCGAGCGGGCGATGTTGCGCATCTCCGCCAGAATCATGCCGACGGTAAACTCAGCCACGCTGCGGGCATTACGCCCCGGCGTGTTCATCACTTCAATCCCGCGCGCTTTGGCCTCCGCCTGATTAACGTTTTCAATGCCGCCGCGCAGCACGCCGACGTATTTAAGCTTTGGCAGCTTGTCGAATACCGCCGCGTTAACCGGGGCGAACTGGACTATCAGGATCTCCGTCTCCTCAGCGCCCTGAAGCAGGGCGGCAGGCAGCGCCAGCGCCTCTGAACCTTGCTGTTCCACCAGCAAATTATCCTCCTGCAGTTTTTCAATCGACTCGTGCGACCATTCGCGCACTTCCACTGCAATACCTTTATCTTTCAGCGCGTTCAGACCCGCGTCCATCATCGCTGCATTGATAAAAAGATCGGCAATTGCCAGACATTTCATAGACATTCTCCATAAGTTAACGCATCAACATACCGCCGGTGACATCCAGAGTCGCTCCCGTCATATAGCTGGTTTTCGGAGAGACCATGAAGACGCCGATATCGGCAATTTCGTGCGGCTGGGCCACCCGGCCTACCGGAATACGGCTGACGTAATAGTCAGGATTCTGTTCAATGTTTTTACGGATCATCGCGGTATCCATAATGCCGACGGCGATGTTGTTGACATTGATTTTCTGTTTCGCCACTTCGCGCGCCAGCGAAATGGCGAATGCCACCAGGCCCGCTTTACTGGCCGCGTAATGAGCATGACCGGTGGTCGAACCGTGAAAGGCCGCCTGAGAGGTGATATTCAGAATGCTGCCGGCCCGATCTTTCGCCAGGCAGTGGTTTACAAACAGCTGGCTCAGGTGGAATACCGCCTTCAGGTTGATGTTCATCACCTTATCCCAGTCCTGTGGGGTAATTTCAGTAACGTAGCCGCTCAGCCAGATCCCGGCGTTATTGACCAGAATATCGGCATTTCCCAGGCGGTCGATACAGGTGGCGAACAGATTCTCACGGCTTTGCTCGTCGGAAAGATCGGTTTTCACCGCAACGATCTCGACGTTGGTAGTGCTTTTCACCGTTTCGACCAGCAGTTCAGGGTGCTCGTCTTCATGCATATAGGTGAAGCAGATATTGACTCCTTCTCTGGCGAGGGAAAGGACAAACTCTTTGCCGAGGCCCGTAGCGCCTCCGGTAACAATAGCCGTGCGGTGGTGTAAATTCAGATCCATACTTTCCTCGCTTAATGCGTGATGTAGTTGCTGCAGCTTTTCCACGGAGACTGCATTTCCGCTAACAGATTTTTGTAGAGCTGATACTTATCCTGATAGACCTTGTTGTTGTCGGGGTTCGGCGTGACGGTTCGCGAGACGCGCACCATTGCATTTGAGGCGTCGAAAACGTCATCAAACCAGCCAACCATCACCGCCGCGGTCATCGCGGTGCCGAGCGTGCCGTGCTCTTTCACGTCGACAATTTCCAGCGTGGACTGAAAAATGTCGGCAAATACCTGTAACCAAACCGGAGAGTGGGTGACGCCGCCTGCAATCCGAATGGTGCGGCTTAACTGTGGGTTGATGTTGCGTAAACGTTCGGTGTGATAAAGGTGGCTGAAGGCGACGCCTTCATAGATAGCGCGCAGAAAATGCGCTTTTTTATGGAAACTATTCAGGCCGATAAACCCCGCAGAAGCATCCGGGATGGTGTTAGAGCCGAAGACAAACGGGAAGAACAGCAGGTGGCTCTCAGCGGGCGTCGTTGTGGAAACCAGCTCATTGCACAGATCGTAGACGGACATACCTTGCGCGGAAGCGGCCGCGCGATCGCCCTCCATAAAGTTATTGATAAACCACTCCAGATTGCTGGCGGAAGTGGGGCTGGCCTCGGTGATTAGCCATTTACCCTCAATCGGATAGATCGAGGTCATAAACAGATCCTGGTCAATAACCGGATGGTCGGTCACGTATTCGTTAATGCTCCAGGTCCCGGTAATAATAGCCAGCTTATCCAACGTATTGATCCCGGAAGCCACGGAAGAAGCCGAGATATCAAAAACGCCGCCGGAAACCGGCGTCCCGGCGCACAAACCGGTCAGCTGCGCCACCTCGTCGGTTATGTAGCCGCAGCAATCGGTGGAGCGTTTAATCGGCGGAAGCTTGTCGCGCAGATCGCCGAGCCCCCACCAGGCCAGCAGCGAGGCGTCATAGTCGCGGTCGCGAACGTTAATCAGGTTGGTTCCTGAGATATCGGTAAGTTCGAGAAAAGCTTCACCGGTCAGGTAAAAACGAATCAGATCTTTGACCATGAAAATGTAGCGCGCTTTGTTCAGCGTTTCCGGCTCGTACTCTTTTAGCCAGGCGAGGAGGGCGACGGGCTGCCCGGCCCAGATAGACTGCATGGTTTTGGGCAAAATATCGCTAACGAACGTCGGCTCGCGGTACCACTTTTCAACCCAGGCCTTAGCCCGGCTGTCGGTGGAGATAATTCCGTTGCGCACCGGGGCACCGGTTTCATCCACCATATACAGCCCGTTGCCGTGGCCGGTTACCGCCACGCCTTTGATTTGGCTGGCGTCGATACCCGACTGCGCGATGGCTTTTTTAATGACTTCAACGTTAGCCGCCCAGAGTTCGTTGATATCGCGCTCGGTATGAAATTCTTTTGGCGTCAGCATTTGCGTTGACTGCGACGCGATAGCGACCACGTTGCCGCTTCGATCGTAAATCGCCGCTTTTGTAACGGTTCCGCCATTATCAATGCCCATGACATAGTGTTCTTTCATTCGCGTGGACTCCTTATGAGTTACCATAATCCGGGTTCGCTGCTGGTAATTCCTTTAAATCCGGCATGGAATATTTTATCTACAAGGTATTTCCGCTTAACAAAGCCTCCGGCGATGAATATCACGTCAAAGCCTTTTAAATTCCGGCTAATCAATTCCAGACACTGGCAGGCATATTCAGCAGGTAAGATCTCAATGGCATCCGGCGGGTTATGCTTAACAATATCGATGGACTGATCCAGCGAACGTGAGTCGATCAGCAGTACCCGAAAGATAGTTAACAATCCCTCTTTTTTTGCATGGCGTAGGGCCGAGAGATTGGAAGAAATAACACCATCAACCTTGTAGTAATTTTTGAGCAGACTAATCCCCGCCTGGTCGGGTTTAAAACCGCCCAATAGCTCCAGGTGAATAAGTACTTTTTTGCCGCTTTGATGACATTTACCAATCAGCGACTGTAAGTTGCCGATATTCGCTTCGGATAACAGTACGTATTCTGATGAACAAGACAGCGCCTGCTCAAAATGTTTATATTTTCTGACGGAAGGAATGATGGTGTTATTTAAGTGCATATTAATACCCGTATGTTTAAACCATGTAGAGGCTGTAAGCATCTTCCGCTGTGGCATTTTCATGGATGATGGCATTCAGACCTGCTACTACTTTTTCTGGCCGTGGGTCCTGCGTAATATTGCGACCCACCGCCACGCCTTTTGCTCCCACCTGCATACAGTGATGAACAAATTTAAAATAGCCGTCGATGCCGGTTTTAGGGCCGCCGAGCGCGAGCACCGGCACTCCGGCGGCTTCGACGATGAGTCTATCGTCTTCGGTACCGGTAAAGCGGGTTTTGATGACATCCGCGCCGAGCTCAACGGCGACGCGGGCCGAGGCGGCGATGATAGCCGGATTATTGGAGTCGTCGCTGGTGACGGGATAGCCATAGGGCAGAGATTCCACTATCAGCGGCATGCTCCAGCGATCGGCCGCCTGCGCCAGCTGCATGGCCATGATATGCGTTTTCTCTTCATTGAACGCGCCGGGGAAGGTCATGCACACCACGCCATCAGCAGCCACTTTCAGCGCATCTTCGATAGAAAAAACAGGGGTGGTATCGGGAACGGTATTATCAAAAATACTCACTGTGCTATCGACGCGTAATACAACGGGAACGCTGTTGAAAATTTCGCGAAAATTTTTCAACATACCCCAGGTCACCAGCGCGCAATCCAGGCCATTTTCGACCAGTACCGGGAGCTGCTTTATCGTATTATCAATACCATTTGTGTTGCTGGAAAAATAGTAGCCATCCAGCGCCAGCGTGACTGATTTACCATCTTTTGCGAAAATTCGGGAGAGACGACGTTCTTTAGACATTGATTAACTCCTGTGAGAGAAAAAAACAAAAAGGCCCTCAGAAACTTTCGTCTCTGAGGGCCTTCGATTCACTTACCCTTTTGATAATCGTTCAGTAAGCCAAACCATTATCAATTAATTTTTCAGCCTTATGGGTAGGGTTTAAATGGCGTTTAATTTAAATCCGTTCCCTTGCTTGAATTAATTACTAGCATGCCTGAGTTCTTTCTGTCTAGCCGTTGTTGATAAACTGAGATGCTTATCACGAATTAGATTTGAGTTTAATCTTATTAGTGCTGGCGCGCTTTGACACTAAAGCCCATTTTTATTGTGCTTATACCGAGAGCAAAGACTCTACCGCCAGCTGCGCCAGCAGCAGCAGAAAGGCGATCAGCGTCAGCCATTTCGCCGGATGCAGCTTGCGCTGCGGAATGGGAGTATTACGCAAACGTACAAACCATTGATTCATTTTCATTATTGACCTCCTGTCCCTGATGTCCATTAGCGAGAAGGGCAAAAATTGAATGCCGATCTAATTGCCTGATATTAATAGATTAGTCGGCAATAACCCATGAATAAATGAAGCTGGTTTAGCTTTCATTCAATAATTGGGACCTAAATCATATCCATAAAAGCTAATGATAAGGGTCCGTCGATACGCGCGGTTGCAGACCCTCATCCGGTTTTCCGTTGTTTACAGGCCTGGTCTCTGCTGACTTCGGAGTTCATGGTCCCAGGGCGGGTTAGCTCCTGGCCTGGAAACCGTCACCGCGGCGGCGCGCATCCCCAGATCGACCGCGCGGCGAACCTGCTCACGTGACAGTGTCACTAGCTTCTCTTTTTCAAGAAGCCCGGCCTGCGAAAGGCTGGCGAGAATACCGGCATTCACCGTATCTCCCGCGCCGACGGTATCGGCCACCGCGACGCGAATCGCGGGCACGTGAAGATGAAAATCTGCGGTCCAGGCATCGGCGCCGTCTGCCCCGCGGGTAACCACAATAAGCTTTGGTCCCAGCGCCAGCCAGCGGCGGATGACCTCATGCTCTTCGCCGGGTTCGGCAAACCACGCGAGGTCTTCATCGGAAAGCTTGACGATATCCGCCAGCGCAATCATGCGCCTCATGCGCGCCAGGTGCTTCTGCCGATCCGCGATGAAAATTTCACGGATATTGGGGTCGAGGTACATCACCCGGCGCGGCGCCTCTCGCGCCATCAGCGTTTCATAAACGCTGCCGCACGGCTCCGCGATGAGGCTGATGCAGCCGAACAACACGGCGGCGACATCATCTCTGAGTTCCGGCAGGTCGCTTTCCCTCAGCATTCTGCCGGCGCTATTTTCATCGTAAAAGGTATAGCGGGCCTGACCGCCTACCAGCCTGACGAAGGCCAGCGTGGTTGGCAGCGGCGCGCGGGTTGAGGGCGAATAATCCACGCCGGATGCGTCAAGCGTGTGGCGCAGCATATCGCCCATAAAGTCATCCGATAAACCGGAAAACAGACTGACCGCCATCCCCTGACGGCCCAGGGCGACGGCGGTATTAAATGCCGCTCCGCCGACGCAGGGAGTAAAAGCGGGGTCATTTTCGCGGCTCTGGCAGGGCAGCATGTCGATGAGGGCTTCTCCGCAGCAGAGGATCATCAGTTATCTCCTTTACGTACCGTGACCACCGGCGGGGTTTCCAGCCGATCGGCGATCTGCATCCAGTTTTCGGCGAAGATCCCGCAGGCGGTCTTGATCTCGACGCCGACGGGGAGCTCCGGACACTCATTTTCGCCGTTGCTGCCCCAGTTAACCCATCCGGACTGGCGGCGCTGGACTATCTGAAACGCGCCGGAGGGGCGGGAGGTCCACCAGATCATCGCCCGGCCGCTAGCCGAATCATACTCGACGGTTTTACTGGCCGGCCCGGGGAAGATGGTTTCATCCGCGACGGCGGAAACGTTAACCGGCGAATCGGTCAACAGCCATTCCCGCTCGGTCAGATCGGCCCGAAGATGCGCGCGGGCGCGCACCTGACTCAGCCGTTCGCGAATCTCCGCGTCATCCAGCACGTGCTCCCAGCGACAGAACATCCGCCAGTAGAGATCCCAGTGGGCAGAAGCCATATCGGTGAGCTGTTCGCGGAATTCGGCAAATTTCGGGCTTTGATTTTCCGATGTGGCGACGGTATTGGCCACCATCGCCGCCAGCTCTTCGGCGTAGGGGTCGCCCGCGCGGTAGCGGGTGCCGCCGTAGGCCGCGAAGCGGTCGAACAGCAGGTTTCCCGGACCGCTCTCAAATTCGTCGCCGACGGTGATCTTGTTGGTCACCGAACGGCCGTTGATCACCGTCGAAAAGTCATCCACCCAGTAGCGCCGCTGAAACCACGGCGTGTTCCAGCTAAATTTCCAGTCGATGGCGAAGCGCTTACCGCGCAGCTCCGGTAATAACCCGTCGGGGATCGCGCCGCGCATGCGGTAGTGATGATAGACCGGACCCTGTTCAACGACCTCAATATCAACGACGGTATGCTCCGGCGGGTTAATCAGTCCGTTCTCCGGGGTAAAGAACGGACCGTAAAAACCGCCGATGGCGTTATTCCCCGAAGGAAGCAGTTCGACGCCGTCCTGCAGAGCGCGGAAATGGCGCAGCCCCCATTTTGATGAACCGACGCCCTGAGCGGTTCCCCGACACATTTCCAAATCGAAACAGCCGGTATTGAGGCGCGCAAAACAGTCGCTCTCCCGGCCGGGCAGCGTCTGGATACCGGATATGTCATCGACTTCAGCCGCCGTGAGCGGCCGGTCAAGCCGCATCTTAAGGGTGCCGCTGAAGCTGACCGTCGCGATAAAAGCGGTACTGCTTACCGACGATTCATGCTCGAGGCGCTGGCAAAGGATCCGCTCGTCCTCGTCGGTAATGGCCCACCACAGAGGTTCCGCCAGCCTCTCCGGGAGGGTAAACGTAATCGGTTCGCGATCCCGGGGGCCATTCATCGGGTCCGTCAGGGTAATGTGGTATGTCATGGGCGTGTACTCCATCAGATTTTAAGCAAACGAAAACCCGCCGCCGATGCGGCGGATAAACAACGCGTCAGGGAAAGCTAGCGGGGACGGGCGATCTCTTTTTTCCGCCAGAAGGTAAACAGTTCCGGATGCTGCTTCAGTCCGTCAATCGCCACGGCGAGGATGATGACGATGCCTTTGATTAAGAGTTGGGTGAAAAAGGGCACGCTGAGCAGAATCAGACCGGTACTGAGTACGCCAAGTATTATCGAGCCAATCAGGGTGCCGATAATTCGCCCGCGGCCACCGGCGAGGCTGGTGCCTCCCAGGACAACGGCCGCAATGGCGTCCAGCTCATATCCCGTTCCGGCAGTAGGCTGGGCGGAAATCACCCTGGCGGCGAAGATAATGCCCGCCAGACCCGCGCAGACACCGGCAATCATATACACCGCCGCCAGCACGCGTTTGACCCGTACGCCGGCCAGGCGTGCGGCCTGGGCGTTGCCGCCGACGGCGTAAATGTGACGGCCAAAGCGGGTGCGTTCGAGAATGAACCACGCCAGCAGGTAAACCACCAGCATGATAATGACCGGGATGGGGATCCCGATAAGATAGCCGTTGCCCAGCTCGCGGAAGCTAAGGCTACTCGAAACAATAGGCTGCCCTTCGGTAATGGTGTAGGCCATACCGCGCAGGAAGGTCATTGTCCCGAGGGTGACGATAAACGGCGCGAGGGCGAGATAGGCGGTGAGAACGCCGTTAAGCAGACCGCAGAGCGCGCCAACGCCAACCCCGGCCAGAATCGCCAGCGGCGCGGGGATCCCGGCCATCGCCGCCACCACCGAGACCACGCCGGATACGGCGACGATCGACCCGACGGATAAATCGATACCGCTGGTTAAAATGACGAACGTCATACCCGCCGCCAGAATGGCGTTGACGGAAATCGAACGGGCGATATTCAGCAGATTATCGACGCGGTTAAAGTTTGGCGCGAAGGTCGACATGAGGATCAGCAAAACCAGCAGGACGATTAAGATCCCCACCCGGTCCCACCATTTGGCAAAATCAAACGGCGCTTTGACCGGCAGTTCCGTCACAGGTTTATTGTTGTCCATGGCATTCTCCGGATTGACTGGTAAAGGTTCCTGTTGCGTGCAGCATCACTTCTTCTTCCGTGGCTGAACATGAGGGGAGCTGGTGGACGATTCGCCCGCCGCGCATGACCAGCACGCGGTCGCTGATGCCGATGGCCTCCGGCAAATCGGAAGAGATCACCAGGATGGCTTTGCCGGCGCGAGCGAGCCTGTCTATCAGCTCGTAAATTTCCCTTTTGGCGCCAATATCTACGCCGCGGGTCGGTTCATCGAGGATAAGCAGCCTCGAATCGCGCAGCAGCCAGCGCGCCAGCGCCGCTTTCTGCTGATTTCCGCCGGACAGGGCGCTGACGGGCAGTTCAACCGCGTTTTCCCGCAGCCGCAGCCTGCGCATCTGCTCAAGGACGGCGGCGCGGATGGTTTTGCGTTTAACCACGCCGCCGGCGACAAAGTTATCCAGCGAACTGATATCAATGTTGTGCTCAACCGAATGACCGAGAAACAGTCCCTGGGTTTTACGGTCTTCGGTCACCATTCCAATACCGTCGGCAATAGCGGCGGTGGGGTCTGACGGCTGGCTCTCCCTGCCGGCAAGGCGCACGCTTCCCTGGCTGCGCGGATCGGCGCCGAAGAGCAGGCGGGCAACTTCGGTTCGCCCGGAGCCCACCAGACCGGACATGCTCACCACTTCGCCCGCGCTGACCTCAAAGGAGACCGGGCCGGTCGCACTGCCTGCCAGATCCCGCACTTCCAGCAGGACGTCGCCGGGCGTACGCGGCTCGTGCTGATAGAGATCGACGATTTGCCGGCCGACCATCATGCGCACGATATCGGTGGTTGAGACGTTGCCGAGGTTTTCCGTGCCGATCCACGTGCCGTCGCGGAACACCGTGACCCGGTTTGCCAACTGCCACACCTCTTCCATGCGGTGCGAGATGTAGACCATGCCGACGCCGTCCTGGCGCATCTGCGCGATCAGCCGGTATAGCTGGAGAGTCTCCGCCCGCGACAGGGCGGCGGTCGGCTCATCAAGCACCAGTACTTTCGCGTTTTCACTGACGGCGCGGGCGATCTCCACCATTTGCTGACGCCCGATGCTCAATGACCCGAGCGGCGCCTGCGGGTCGATATCCGCGTTAATTCGATTCAGCTTCTCTTTGGCCTCCCGGTGCATCCGTTTGCGATCGAGAATACCGGCGAAAGAGGTGGGCTCCTGGCCGAGAAACAGGTTTTCCGCCACCGTCATATCCGGCACCGTGTTCAGCTCCTGGTGGATAATGGCGATACCATATTTGCGCGCGTCCCGGGGCGTGCGAATATCAATCGCTTGTCCATCGATAAAAATAACGCCGCTATCGCGCTGCTCGTTGCCGGAGAGGATTTTCATCAGCGTGGATTTACCCGCGCCGTTTTCCCCCATCAGGGCATGGACCTCTCCGGCGAATAAATCAAAGCGTACGTTGTTCAGCGCGAGCGTCGCGCCGTAGCGTTTTGAAATCCCTTCCAGCCTGAGTAAGGGAGGTGATGATATGTCGGCCATTGTCTTTGCCCTCAGGGATGAACCTGAGGGTCATCCCGTTTGTTGCTGCTTAGAGTGACGATGTGATTACCAGCCCGGATAGCTACCCACGTTATCGCGGGTGACCAGTACGCTCGGGATCAAAACGGTACGGGAGGCGATCGGCTTACCGTCGACCATATCCTGAGCAAGCGATATGGCCTGGCGAACCATTTCTCCCGGGTTTTGCGTCGCGGTGCCGATAAAAGGCGAGCCGCCGCGCTTGAGTTCTTCAACCGCCTCCGGGCTACCGTCGACGCCGGTAACGTTGATCGCGCCCGCTTTGCCCGCCTGTTCAACCGCCAGCACCGCGCCAAGGGCCGAAGGATCGTTCATACCGAAAATACCGGAGACGTCCGGGTTGGCCGTGAGCATATCGGTGGTGACCATCAGGCCCGATGCGCGGTCGTTGCGCGATGCCTGCTGGCCGACAATTTTGATATCCGGGTATTTTTGCGCGACGTTTTTACAGCCTTTAATGCGGTCGATAATGGTCTGAATTGGGGTCCCATCGACCAGCAGCACTTTGCCTTTGCCGCCCATCTGGCTGAACAGGTACTCGCAGGAGGTCTCCCCGGCCTGAATGGCGTTGGTCATGATCGCCGCGTCAGCGCCTTTAGCGGGGGTATCGACTGCGATAACGATAATGCCGGCGGCTTTTGCCCGCTGTATCGCCGGTTCGATCCCGGACTCATCGACGGCGGAAATAATAATGAGATCCACTTTCTGCTGAATAAAAGCGTCAATCTGCGTGTTCTGGTTTGCCAGATCGACCTGTGCATCCTGGACATTAAGGGTTGCGCCGATTTTAGCCGCAGCCTGCTTAGCGTTCCTCTCCATCGCGGAGAAGAACGGGTTGGACATGTCCTGCACCATTAATCCGATACGGGCGATTTTTTTGCTTTCCTGCGGCGCGGCGCTGGCTGCGGGAGCCAAGCCTGTCATGGTGGTGATTACCGCGGCAACCGCGATAGCCAGCCATGCTTTACGAAGTTTGGTCATATTCTGCTCCTTTCATTTTCTTGTGGTACGAGGTACGGCCAGGTGTGGGGATGCCTCAGAAATAATCCCCTGATGTTGTTTTTTAATCGCGACTGAATAATTCAGCCGTTATTTAAAACGCTAAAACGATGAAAGAGTGGCGGCAAAATTGTTTCGCTCGGGTTAGCCGCTTTTTGGCTGGAAGGACAGAACCGCAAGAGCAATGTCTGTCGGCCCGTACAATGCCGTCTGGGCAGCCATCTCAATCGTGTCTTTTTAAGTGTTATGGGCTTTTCTACAGCCGCAGGACTGGCGAATCACCAGCGCGGCGGGAACTTTAAGTTGGGTCTCTATTTCGCCTTTTCCTTCCTGATTAATTAAGCGAATCAGCATCTCTGCCGCCTGCCTGCCGATCTCTTCACTGTTTTCATTGAGCACCGTGAGCGGTGGATTTAACAGCGGCGCCCAGTCGAATTCGTCATAGGCAATAAGGGCCATATCGCCGGGAATGGCTATCTGGCGCTGCTGGAGCTGGTTGAGCGAACCCAGCAGAATAGGGTTGTTCCCGGCAATAAGCACGTCCGGCAGCGCTTCCCCGCGCGCCAGATATTGGCTCAGTTTTTCAGAGGCCGACTGTGCGTCGTTCTCCGTTTCCAGGACTTCAAGCGTGGCGCCGCACTGCTCAGCGGCTTCGCGGATCCCGCGCTCGCGTTCAAAACGCGTGGTCCAGCGGTCCGGGTAGATCAGCAGCAGCCAGTTTTTATAGCCGTGCTGCGCCAGATGGTTCCCCACCAGCAGGCTGGCATGGTAATTGTCGGTGGTGACGCTGGGAAAATTGTGCTCGCCGCGGGGAGGAGAGTCGACAAAGACCACCGGGATATCCCATTTCGCCAGCAGGCTCAGGCTCTCCGGCTGGAGCGTCACCGTCGAAATGATCCCGGCCATCCGCGATTCGATCAGGCGGTTAATCATGCGATCTTCCTGCGCCCGGTCGTAGATCCCGTTTACCGCGATATCGCCAAGCACCACGGTCCACTGCGAAGGCTGCAGCATCTGCTGAATCCCGGACATCAGGTTGAGGTAGTAAGAGTTCGACGCATGAGCCGTAATCACCGCCACCGAGTCTCTGCTCGAACGGCGTAGCGCCTGTGCCGCGCGGTTAGGGACGTAGCCGAGCTCGCGCGCCACTTTTAAAATCAGCTCCCGGCTATCATCAGCTACGCCATCGCCACCGTTAAGCGCGCGTGAGACGGTGAACATTGAAAATCCCGTCGCCTCACTCACGTCCCGCATCGTCGCTTTTCGCATTTTTCGCTCTCTGCATTTATGAAAATTACCCGTGATATAAACGGTTATTTCCTTAACCTAAACGTTTATGAGACAAAACATAAACGTTTAGGTTTGTTTGATCAGTGAGCCGCTTCTCGTTTTGTGAACAGAAGGTAAACAATGCTGTTTATGAATGAATTCTCTGTATTTATTGATTTAATGCATGCCTTTACCCTTAGCCGCTTTGTTACGCTTAGGCCCATTCATTGGCGGTCAGACAGGGTAGTCGTGTTGGAAATCTTTTTTTAACCCACTGAAAAGTATCCTCTAAATATTTTTCACATCGCAAAAATCACGGTCCGTTATCGACGGATCCGCTTTTGTATAGGTTAAAAAAGGTTCACCATGAAAGTCACATGGAACGTCAGCCCCGTGGGCTACCAGCTGATTAGCAAATGCTGCCCCGCCTGTCATGGGCAGCAGGATTTCACCCCATCCGGCGCCTTCCGGGTCAATTCACAAAAAAAGATGCTTGATGTCTGGAGTATCTATCAGTGCGTCCGCTGCGCGTATACCTGGAACATCAGCCTGTTCTCTCGTTTACCGATCAGCAAAATCAATCCGCAGCTCTACGAGCGGCTTATCGCTAACGATAAATCTGCCGTCGAGGCTTATTCTCACGATCTGCTGGTGCTGCGGCGTAATCGCGCGTCGCCGTCAGGATCGCCTGAATTCATGGTCAAGGAGCGCTGGCGAATCAGCCTTGTTCGCGCTTCTCAGGTGAGAGTGGAGGTTACCGTCGCGCGAGCCTTTCAGACCAGCCTGCTATCGGTGCTGCGAAGTCAGCTGTGCCTTAGCGGTAGCGCTGTCCGTAAGCGCCTTGCGTCGGGAGATATCGGCGGCATCACCCTGAAGGCGTTGCGATCGCCCCGGCTGAGGCCGGAGGGATATACGCTTTATATCACCAGGGAGGTTCTCCTCGCCCGCAGGCGCATTCCGTTGTCTGCAGGCCCGGATCGCAGAAGACGATAGCCAATGTCCCCGGATAGTGGTTCTATCCGGGGAGCAGGCTCGCAAAAATGAGTGCGGATTGCCATAAGGGGAAAATTAACCTTGCCTTCATTACTGTGTATTTATACAGTTTGTGGCGGCGGCACGACGAGAATATCGATCGCGACAGCGAAGGGCTTGGCGGATGCCGCGACGGCTAATTCCGTTGACCAGGGAGTGAATGAGATTTATGGATACGCGTAAAGAAGTGTTGTTTGTGCTCATCGAGGAGTATGCCGACTGGGAGTTTGCCCTGCTGGCGCCAGGGCTGCGCCGGGGGTTTGGCATATGGGAGCCGCAGTATGATGTCAGGACCGTTGCCGCGGATGCGGGGCCGGTGATGTCCATTGGCGGGGTCCGTTGCCTGCCGGATTATACCTTCGAGACGATACCCGATGATTACGCCGCGCTGGTGTTGGTGGGCGGTATGAACTGGTGGGGAGAAGAGGCCCGGCGGGTGGTGCCGCTGGTAGAGCAAGCGCAGGCCCGGCAGATCGTGGTTGGCGCGATATGCGATGCTTCGGCATTCCTCGGCGCGCACGGCTTTCTCAATGATGTCGACCACACCTCGAACGGGCTGGCCTACCTGCAGAACAGAGCGGGCTCCGCCTACAGCGGCGCTGCGCGCTACCGAAGCGTGCCTTCGGTTCGCGACGGCAATCTGGTGACCGCCAATGGGGTTGGCTTTGTGGATTTTACCTGCAATATGCTGGCGGCATTAAACGCGACGCAGGCGGGCGAAATCGAAGCGATGCGGGCGGCGTTTACGTCGGGAATGTTTACTGAAGGCTGAGTCAGAAACGACCGCTGCTGTACGGCAACGGGCTGAAACAAAATGCCTTTCTCGTGGGCGCGCCGTGAATGACCGGTGAGCGCCGAAGGTGAAACAGGCGGCACGAGCCCTGCGCGATGTTCAGCAACGCGCAGGGTTTCGCCATGCGCGAACCCTGCCTTAACCTCCCGTTCTGCGGGCTTAGCCTGCGTTTGCGTAATACACAAACGCCAGCTTATTGCCGTCCGGATCTCTGACGTAGGCGCTGTGGAAGCCCTCACCGTACTGCGGACGGTGTCCAGGGGCGCCTTCATCAGTTCCCCCGAGGTTCAGCGCCAGCTGATGCAGCTGCTGAATATGATCAACTGAACGAGCGTTCAGCGCTACCATCACGCCGTTACCCGTCGTCGCCTGCTGCTGGTTAAACGGTCTGCCAACGCACAGTCCGATGGTGCTGTTTCCGCTGAATGTCCCCCACGATGCGCCTTCATCGCTCCGACCGCTCTGGGGATGCCCCAGCATTGCCATCAGCGGGTCGTAAAAACGCAGCGCGCGCGGCAGATCGTTGGTGCCGAGCATGATGTAAGAAAACATGGCTCCTCCTCATAGTTGGTCTGAAGGTCGATGCCAATCTAGCAGCAAGGAGGAGGCCATGCAGGCCGGGGGGCTAAAAATCATACCTTCATCGCGATTATTCCGCGATTTTGCCCGTGCGCGAGCTGGCGACTCAGCTCAGGTCGTGCAGATCTTTCTCGTTTGGCGGCAGCAACGCTATATCGTGGAAATTAACCCGTAGTCCGCTACGCTGCGGCGTGCAGCACATGACGCCGATCTTCACCGCTCCGCTGGGAAAAGGGCACAGCCGCAGCAGCGGCCACTGACGGCCATCCGTAGAGTACTGCAGGCGCAGCGCTTCCCCCCGACGGGTCAGACGCAGCCAAAATTCGCCGGGGTCGCCCGGGAAAACACCGGTCGCCCAGTCTGATTTCCCCTGCGTCAATACGCTGCCGATAGCGGGCGCGCCGTCATTGTACTCAATACCGGCCTTGAGCCAGCGTTGCGCGTCCTGCATAAGCAGGATCCCCGCCTGGTCATACAGGGTGCTGAAGTCGGCGCGGACCCGCACCTGAAAGGTGAAATCCGCTGCGGCCTCCGTCGCGTAGATATGGCCGGAGAAGCGCTCAAATCCGTACCAGGTTTCGCGCCAGAAGTCGGTTTGCGCATCGGTGACTACGCGGAGTACGCCGTCCTCTTCCGACCATGTCGCGGGTTCGTTAATCCAGTGAAATACCTGATGCATTAGGCCTCCTGTGTTTGCTGAATAAGCGTTAAAAAGCGCAGCGTGTCCTCGTCTGCCTGCTGAGCGAGGCGCGCGTCCCATGCCGGGCTGTCGGCATCGCAAAAACCGTGCAGCGCATTGAACATCCGGCAGGTCACGGAGGGAATTTTCTCCAGCTCGTTTTGCATGACGCGGGGATCGAACGCCGGTTCATCGCGGGCGATGATAACAAGCGTCGGGCAGGGGGGCGCAACGTCGCTGTACAGGCGGATCCGCGATCCATAATGGCACACCGCGGCGTCGCAGAGCCCGCTCCTGGCGGCCAGCCAGGCTAAAGTGGCGCCCACGCTGTAGCCGATAAGAATTAGCGTGCCGTATTTCGCTCTAAGCTCGGCCAGCAGCGACACAATGGCGGCGGTATCAAATCCGACGTTATCGGAAAAGTGGCGCCAGGCCTCGTCCTGCTGGTCATAAGCAAAAGGCGCAGAGTGGGGAAAAAGCGCGGGCGTAAAGACAGCGTAACCGCGGCTTCTCCAGGTCGCGGCGGTTCGCTGAATATGCGCGTTGAGGCCATAGATTTCATGCAGCAGGACGATGGCTTTATCGCAATCAGGTAACATAAACGCGCCTCTGGCGGACAAAATAGGGTTTATTACCGGTCGGATGGACAGTTTATCAGGGCTGAAGCCTGTAGTATAAACCTACCGCACGGCAGGTTGCTCGTGCATTAAGGTCTTTGATTTTCCTTCGCGGACGATCGCCACGATGCGGCATGACATCAAGGTACCGTTATTTTTTTAGCTTATCTTTTACCCCGTTAGCGAGGCCGTATGAATGTGAACCGTGCCGATATGGCCGACCTTATCTATTTTTGCGCCATCGCGCGCCATCATAGTTTTAGTAAGGCTGCCGTCGAACTTGGGGTGAGTGCCTCGACCCTAAGCCACGCCCTGAAGGGGTTTGAGGCGCGGCTGGGCGTACGCCTGCTGAACCGCACGAGCAAAAGCGTCACCCTGACGGCGGCAGGCGAGAGCCTGGCCAGCGCGGTAAGCGAGCCGGTCGCCTCCATCGATGCCGCGATGGAACAGCTCAACCAGTTCCGCGATTCGCCGGCGGGGCATATTCGGCTTAACGTCGCCGTTGAGGCCGCCACGCTGCTGCTGGCTCCGGTACTGCCGGTTTTTGCCGAACGTTATCCCGATATTGAGCTGGATATCGTGGCCAGCAATCGCATTGTCGACGTCACGGAACAGCGCTTCGACGCCGGGATCCGCTATGGCGGAACCGTGCCGGAAGATATGGTGGCGCAGCGCCTGTCCGCCGATGTGCGCTGGGTGGTCGCGGCGTCGCCGGAATATCTTGCCCGCTTTGGCGAACCCCGGCATCCCAACGATCTTCACCAGCACCGCTGCGTCAGCAATCGTCTGGGAAACAACCGGATTTATAAATGGGAGTTTGAACGCGGCGAAGAGCAGCTCACCGTCAAAGTGCCGCCGCTGTTAACGGTCGATCTGGCGGAGACGGGCGTAGTGGCCATTCTGCAGGGGTTCGGCCTGATGTACCTGCCGGAACCGCTGATAGCAGAGCACGTCAGCGCCGGGCGCCTGCGTCTGGTGCTGACCGACTGGGCCTCATACGGACCGGGATTCTATATCTATTACTCCAGCCGTCATCAGCTTCCCACCGGGCTGCGCCTGTTAATCTCCCTTGTGCGGGAAATGAAGCCGCTCGGTCTGTAGCCCGATTGATGAAAATAACTCACAGCCCCATTCGATAGCGAGGGCTGGCTCCTTCTTATTCCGCGCCTTAACCTGTGGCAAAAGAGAAGGAGAGCTTGATGAACTATTCGCACCGCTGTATTCCCGGTCTGTTCTGGCTTTTGGCCGTCACCGCGTTTCTGTTTAGCTTTACCCCTACCAGCCGTGCCGCCGAGGCTAACACGCTGGTTATTGTCTCCCATCCTTATCCTGAACAATCGGTCATGACCAAAGGTCTGGAGGAGGCTGCGCGAAGCGTGCCCGGCGTGACCGTACGCAATCTCGAGGCGCTTTACGGCTTTGACAGCCGAAACATCAATGCCGATGAAGAGCGACGGCTTATGCGGGAACACGCGCGCGTCGTTTTTATTTTCCCGACCCACTGGTTCAACATCACGCCGATGATGAAGGCCTGGCTGAACGATACCTGGGGTAGCGTGGGGCCGGGGATATGGCAGGGCAAAGAGATGATGATCGTGACGACGGCCGCGGGAGGTGAATCCACCTACGGCGAGTCCGGGCGGATCGGCGTCAGCCTGGCCGACGTCTTTACGCCGATGAAGGCCAGCGCGCTGCATGCGGGCATGACCTGGCTTCCCCCGCTGGCTTTTGAGAATGCCAGCCGCCGCCGGCTTCCTGAGTACCAGCGCCAGCTGGTGGAAAGGTTGACGAATTAATATGCCGATGAGGAATTTATCGTGAAAGCTTTTATTACCGCTGCCGCCATGTCGTTGATGCTGGGCGCTCCCGTCCTGGCTGAAGAAAAAAGAGGTGAAAAAATGGCTCCATTTAGCCCAACCCAGTTGTCCGTTGAAGATGTTCAATCCGTCGCGCCCGCGCTTGCCCGTTTCGGCAGCGAGGTGTTGACAGAGGACCTCTGGGCGCGAAATGAACTCTCGCGCCGCGATCGCAGCATCGTGACCGTAGCGATCCTTATCGCCCGTCACCAGCCCGCGGAGCTAAAACATTACGTTGACGTTGCCCTGGATAATGGGGTCACAGCGGCTGAAATCTCCGAGATCGTTACTCATCTGGCTTTTTATTCCGGCTGGCCTAACGCGATGTCCGCCGTTGCGGTGACGAAAGATATTTTTATCGCGCGCGGTATTGGCCGCGAGCAGCTGGCTTCGGCGTCCCCGGAGCTGCTTCCTCTTAATCAGGAGATGGAAAAGCAGCGCTCAACAACGGTAGAGCAGAACGTCGGCGCGATTTCCCCCGGGCTGGTAAAGTTCACAACGCAACCGCTGTTTCTTGACCTGTGGCAGCGCCCGGGGCTGAAGCCGCGCGACCGCAGCCTGGTGACGGTCAGCGCGCTGATTGCCGCCGGGCAAAGCGCGCAAATTGGCTACCACCTTAACCGGGCGATGGATAACGGCCTCACCGCGGAAGAGGCGGGAGAGGTCGTTGCGCATGCCGCTTTCTATGCCGGCTGGCCAAACGCCTTTTCGGCGGTAGCGGTGGTCAGTGAAGTCCTGCGCGCTCGCGGCCTGGCAGGGTGAGCGGATGTTCAACTCTCTTAGCGCCACGCTAATCATTTTTATGGCAACAACGGGCGCGGCATTCTCTGCCGGGCAGGAGAACGGAGTGAAGATTCAGTTTGCGTTTAACGCAACGACGGTAGTCGGTTTGCTGGATGAGAGCGCAGCGGCTAATGAGTTCCTGGCACAGCTGCCGATGACGGTGAAGCTTGAGGATTATGGTTCCACGGAAAAAATCGCCTGGCTGCCGGCTAAATTGCGCCAGGCGGATCCTGGCGCATCGCTAACCCCACGGCGCGGCGACATCGCCTATTACGCGCCGTGGGGCAATCTGGCCATTTTTCGCGAGAATTTTCGCCAATCGTCCGGGCTGATAAAGCTTGGCCGAGTGGTCGAGGGGCTTAAATCGCTTGACCAGCCGGGCACAGCGACGGTGACCATCAGCCGGTATGTTGAGTAGGCATAGCGCGTTAAATAAACAGATCGTTATTTCACTTCAGCATGATGAATGAAACTGTCCAGGTTCTGGACAGTTTCATTGCGTTGCGATATCCCATTCTGCCGTAGCCATTGCCGCCCGCTGAGGATTATCTGCCAACCGCGCCTCCCGCATCGGCGAAAATCATCTACACTTTTCCAGCCAGGTCGTTTTCAAACCTAACGAGACACTATCGTCATCGGACAGAACATCCAGCCTTTACCCCCGACTAACTGCAGGCGTCAGGCCCGCAGCCTTGTTTTCTCAATAGAGGAGTTTGTAACATGGCATTTGTGACAACCAAAGACGGCGTCAATATTTTCTTTAAAGACTGGGGCCCGAAGGAGGCGCAGCCGATCGTATTTCATCACGGCTGGCCGTTGAGCGCCGATGATTGGGATAACCAGATGCTGTTTTTCCTGGCAGAAGGCTTCCGGGTGATTGCGATTGACCGACGCGGTCACGGTCGTTCCGATCAGGTAAGTGAAGGTCATGATATGGACCATTATGCCGCCGATGCTTCGGCGGTGGCGGAACATCTGGATCTGCATAACGCCGTGCATATCGGCCATTCTACCGGCGGCGGGCAGGTTGCGCGCTACGTTGCGCAGTATGGTCAGCCGCAGGGGCGTGTGGCCAAAGCGGTGCTGATCAGCGCGGTTCCGCCGCTGATGGTAAAAACGGAGAGTAATCCTGGCGGTACGCCAATCGAGGTATTTGATGGTTTTCGCAAAGCGCTGGCCGCCAACCGCTCACAGTTTTATCTCGACGTGGCGTCCGGGCCGTTCTACGGCTTTAACCGCGATGGCGCGGAGGTGTCGCAGGGCACCATTCAGAACTGGTGGCGTCAGGGAATGACCGGCAGCGCGAAGGCGCATTATGATGGGATTAAGGCGTTTTCTGAAACGGACCAGACCGAGGATTTAAAAGCCATTACGCTACCGGTGCTGGTGATGCAGGGCGATGACGATCAGGTTGTGCCTTATCAAAACGCCGCCATTCTGCAGGATAAGCTGCTGCCGAACAGCCAGCTAAAAATTTACCCCGGCTTTCCGCACGGTATGCATACCTCGCACGCCGATGTCATTAACGCCGATCTGCTGGCGTTTATCCGCGCGTAGCTGCGGGATAAGAAAGGCCGCCATCCGGCGGCCTTATCACACACTTCAGGCCTGATTCAGGCTTTCATGCTGGAGGATTTTCAGCATTTCATCCTTCAACAGAAGTTTTTCTTTCTTCATATGTACGAGCTCGAGACTGTATCCTTTGCCATCGACTCCTTCTATGCGGGAAATGTCGTGATCGAGTGCATTATGTTTTTCGAATAGCGACTGAAAGCGCGGGTGCGTGGTTTTCAATCGAGAAATTAGCTCTCTGTATTCTGGAAACATGTACCTTCCTTGTTGATGGTGATAAGTGTGTACGCTGACACACACATTCAGATTACCCATATGAATAAAATGGTAATGCGAACGAAGTCGCGTTTATGTTACATACCCATTGAATCTCAGGGGCCGGAAGCGGCCTGGAGGCATAGATGACAGTTGAAGAACCCACCATTGCGCTGGTAGGCCCGGGCGCAATCGGTACCACCATCGCCGCTGCGCTGCACGAGGTTGGCCGTACGCCTCTGGTATGCGGTCGCCGCGCGCATCCGCAGCTGTCGCTGCGTTTCGATGGCGGGAAGATTGTGGTGCCGGGGCCCGTCGTGACGGAACCGGCATCGGTCGTCGCGCCGTTCGACCTGGTCTTTGTGGCGGTAAAAGCGACGCAAATTACGGCGATTGCGCCGTGGTTGAAAGCGCTATGCCACGATCGCACGGTTGTCTGCGTGCTCCAGAACGGCGTTGAACAAAAGACGCAGTTCGCACCGTACGTAGCGGAAGCGACCGTGCTGCCATCGGTCGTCTGGTTCCCGGCGCAGCGTGAACCCGAGGCGTCAGTCTGGCTGCGGGCGAAACCGCGGCTGACGCTGCCCGATGTCCAGGGGGCTGAACGGGTGAAGCATGCGCTACGGGACACCCGCTGTGAAGTGGACGTTAGCGCTGATTTCCTCTCCGTTGCGTGGCGGAAACTTCTGCAAAATGCGGTCGCTGGTCTGATGGTGCTGACGGGGAGGCGGGCAGGGATGTTTGCCCGCGAAGATATCACGGCGCTGGCTTTAGCCTATCTGCAGGAGGGGCTGACGGTGGCGCGCGCCGCAGGCGCCAGCCTGGGCGACGGCGTGCCGCAGGAAATTCTCGCCGGTTTCCATCGCGCGCCCCCGGATTTAAGCACTTCAATACTTACGGATCGCGAGGCCGGGCTGCCGCTGGAGTGGGATATTCGCAACGGGGTCGTGCAGCGATATGGTCGTATTCACCATATCCCCACGCCGCTCAGCGATGTGATTGTGCCGCTGCTGGCCGCCGCCAGCGACGGCCCGGGCTAAAGGCGCGGGACACCGGCGTGATAACGTTTCCCGGGATCAGATTGATTCCGCCAGCCGGTCGACAACCACGTTGCCGCTATTATCAAACTGGGTGATGCGGTAATTCACGCAATAGGAACGACGGGTGGTAAATTGATTGAATAACGCCACCCGGCCTTTTTTATCGCCATTTTTATTCACAATAATCCATTCGGTGACGTCCGTTGAATTAACTTTATCGCTGCTGGCGTCCTGTTGTTCGACCAGACGATCTTCTTTTTCTACCTTCAAAAAATCACGTAACATTTATTTATCTCCGCTCATCATTGTTTTTAACAATACTCTTTTTATCGATTCATTCAATTAAACATTTTAATCAATGATGTTGATTATTAGCCTGAGATGAAGTGTGCTGATTATTTATGTAACATATTGTTTATAATAAATAAAATGCGTCACCCTCTTGTGGGGAAAGCGTTTTTTTCCATAAGCAGCGGTATTCCCTTTGAAGCGTTTATATGTGACAACGTCACTTTATCGTCCCCGGCACGATCCTCTTACAGATATTATTTCTGTTGCCTGAAAGTCACCGGTGTACTGCGTCGTTATCGCGTTTTAAATATCTACCGCCCTCACAGATAGAAATTTTATATGACCGATGCGAACTTGATCACTTGACTGGTCAAGTGGGGCGGGCCTATGTTGAAAGCACCTTCTTATCCGTTCCGGGGAGTAAGTAACATGGGCATCATTCGAACGTTAAACGGGGATATTTCCGCTCATCAGCTGGGTGTCACCTACAGCCACGACCATATCTACTGTATTCCGCCCTATTGGGCCGAGCGTCAGGATGACGATCTGTTACTCGACGATCCACAGGCATCAGAGCGTGAATTAAGCGATTTTCGTGAGGCGGGCGGCCGCGCCATCTATGACGCCACCGCGCCGGACTATGGTCGTCAGGCCGCAGCCGTCGCCGCCATGGCGCAGCGCCAGCAGCTGCACATCATCGCCACCGCCGGTTTCAACAAAGGTTTTCTCTGGAGCAGCAAGCGGCCAGGCTCAGCGCAGACTTTTGCCGAGTGGATCGAACATTCAGAGATTGATGAACTGGTTGAGCACGTCTGTCGCGAGGTCACAGAGGGAATAGAGGGCACCGCGCATCGGGCCGGCGTGGTGAAGTGCGGCACCGGCTACAACACCATTTCCCCGCTGGAAGAAAAAACCATGGAGGTTATCGTTCGCGCCCAGCAGCGCACCGGCGCGCCAATGCACAGCCATACGGAAATGGGGACGATGGGACTCGAGCAGGCGCGGATCTTCAAAAAATGGGGGCTGGATTTATCCCGCTTATGTTTTGCTCATATGGATCGCAACCCCGATCCCTGGCTGCACCGTCAGATCGCCAACACCGGGGCGTTTCTCTCTTTCGACGGTATCAGCCGCATCAAATACCACCCTGAGCATATCCGCACCCAGGCCATCCTGGCGCTGTGCCAGCGGGGTTATCAAAAACAGATCTTAATCGGCGGTGATTTTGCCCGTAAATCAATGAGCGCGCACTACGGCAAGGGGGGGCTGGGGCTGAAGTTCATCCTTAACGACTGGCGGCCAAGGTTCCTTGAAGAGGCGCGGGAAGCCGGATTTGACGGCGAAGCGCTGCTGCACGATTTTTTCGTCGACAACCCGGCTCGTTACCTCGCTTTTGCCTGAGGAGGCGTCATGAAGCTGCATCATTTAAACGAACGCGAGGCCAGGCGGGCGCTACAAAAGGCGCGGATAGCCTTATTGCCGCTCGGCGCCGTCGAACCGCACGGCGACCACCTGCCGCTGGATACCGATAACCTGCTGGCCGAGCGGTTCTGCGCGCTGCTTGATGACCAGCTGGGCGAGTGCGCCCTGAGCCTGCCGGTCGTTTCCTACAGCCAGGTCTGGTCCCTGCGCGGCCACGCGGGCGCGATTGATATCGGTAATGAGCGGCTGACCTCGCTGCTGGTGTCGCTGGCGGAAAACATGGCCAGCTACGGTATCACCACCACGGCGGTGATTAACGCGCATTACGGTAATTTCGACGCCATTAAAGCCGCTTCCCGTCAGCTTAAGGAGCAGGGCATCACGCTACTTGGCTACAGCTGGGCGGGGATGGATGAGGAGGTAAAAAAGCGGCAAACCTCGGCGGTGGCTTATCCCGGTTATATGCATGCCGACGAAGTCGAGACCTCATTGATGCTGGCGCTGGCGCCGGAATTCGTCAACATGACAAAAGCTCGGCAACACTATCCTGATTTTCCGCAGAATTTTCGTTATCAGCCGATACCCTGGACCGCGTTCTCTGATTATGCGGTGCTGGGCGATCCGACTGCCGCCAGCGAAGAGAAAGGGCGCGCGTTTGTCCAGCGGGCGCTGGAGACCACGCTGGTTTCCATCCGCCAGCATTTAGCGCAAGGAGCCTCTCATGATTGAGCGTCAGGCAATAAACGTCGACTGTGCGGCCAACAGCCCGGAAGAGGCCATCCGCGAGGCGGGGAACGCGCTGTGCCGCGCGGGAGCCTGCAGCCCGCAATACGTCCAGGCAATGGTCGATAGCTACCGCGAGCTGGGCCCGTATTTTGTCATTGCCCCCGGGCTGGCCCTGCCGCATGCCCGCCCGGAACAGGGGGCGATGAAAGCGCAGATCAGCGCGATCAGGCTGCGCGAACCGCTGGCGTTTGGTCATGCGGAAAACGATCCGGTGCAGGTGGTGCTGGGCCTGTCGGCAACCAGCAGCGATGCGCATATCCGCCTTATCCAGCATATCGTCACCGTACTCAGCGATGAAAATAACCTGCATACCCTGATGCATTCTCGCGACCCAGAACAACTTTATCGGCTGTTAGCCAGCGGCTCGCAGCGTTTGTAGCGTGATTAACACGGAGTGAATAGCGATGAAAATTCTGACAGTCTGTGGTTTAGGTATGGGCTCCAGCCTGATTTTAAAAATGAACGTTGAGGCGGTATTAAAACAGCACGGGATTCAGGCCTCCGTGGAACATATGGATGTCTCTTCCGCCGCGTCGGCCAACGCCGATGTGGTGATAACCAACGCGGAACTGGTAGATAACCTTAAGCATCTGTCCTGCCCGGTGGTGGTGGTGAACAATTATATCGACAACGCGGAAATCACCGCGGCGCTGACGCAGGCGAACATTCTGCCCGCGGGAGAGCCATCATGAGCGAGTTTCTTGGCGTACTGCGCTGGATAACCATCAATATCTTTGGTGAAGCGTCGATTTTAATTGGCCTGATTGTCTTGCTCGGCCTGGTGCTGCAAAAGAAATCGCTGGCGGATATTGTGTCCGGCACGCTGAAGGGGATCCTGGGCTTTCTGATCATCGGCGCGGGGGCCGGGATTATCGTCTCCGCGCTGTTGATATTTCAACCGATATGGACCGAAGTCTTCGGGCTGAGCTCGATGAACCTGACCAATATTATCGGCCAGGCGCGCTTCAGCGAACGCTACGGCAGCAGCGTGACCATCGCCATTGCCGGCGGATTCGCCATTAATTTGCTGCTGGCCCGGCTGACGCGCTTTAAGTACATCTACCTGACCGGACATATGATGTTCTGGACCACGATGATCTTTGCCGGGGTGATGGTGAACACCGCGCCCGCTATTTCCGCAGTACAGCTGACGCTGATGCTGACGGTTATTATGGGCGTGTACTGGACCTTACAGCCCGCGCTGGTTCAGCCCTGGGTGCGGAAAATCACCGGTAACGACAACGTGGCCCTGGGGCATACTTCCGCCTCGGTCGCGCTGCTGGGGGCGATTTTCGGCCAGATATTTGCCCGCAACAAAATCAGCTCCGAGGATATTAAAGTTCCTAAAAAGCTCGGTTTTTTGCGCGATTCCAACGTGGTGACCGCGTTAACCATGGCGCTGTTGTTCTTTATTGGCACCTTTATTCTGCAGATAAAAGGTACGCCGAAAGCCGCGGAGATCCTGGCGCAATCCGGCGATCTGAGCTTCTACATTTATGCCCTCAAACAATCGCTGATGTTTACCGGCGGCATCGCCGTGGTGCTGCTCGGCGTACGGATGTTTATTGGCGAAATGGTGCCGGCGTTTAACGGCATCGGCTCGCGGCTGGTCCCCGGCGCAAAACCGGCGCTCGACTGCCCGATACTGTTCAACTTTGCGCCAAACGCGGTGGTGCTGGGGTTTGTCGGCGCGTTTGTTGGCTCGCTGCTGTGGCTGACCCTGATAGGCCGCTATACCGGCTACGTCTTTATTCCCAGCATGATCGTGATTTTCTTTCACGCCGGGACGGCGGGGGTCTTCGGCAATATTACCGGAGGCTATAAAGGCGCGCTGCTGGCGGGGTTTATCACCTCCACCGTGGTCGCCTGGGGGCAGTATTTCTGCGTCACCGGCTTTATCGACAGCACGATCCCGGATACCGCGCTGTGGGCGGGCGACAGCGATATGTTTGTCCTCGCGCCGGTCATTCATCTTTTAACCCGCATGCTGACGTTCTGATATCGGGAGGAAGTCTATGAGTCAGGCACTGAAACAGTACTACCGCCAGATCCGCCAGAAGCTGGCTTTGCTTGAGCAGCGCCCCGATGATCTCACCCGGGCGGCGGAAACCATGACCGCAAGCATTCTGGCCCAGCGCAACATCTTTGTCTTTGGCGCCAGCCACGCAGGAATTCTGGCGGAGGAGATGAGCTATCGGGCGGGCGGCCTGGCCATTATCAATCCGCTTTTCACGCCTGCGCTGATGCTTAACGTCAGGCCATTAACCCTCACCAGCGCGGTGGAAAATGTGGAAAATCTCGGCCGGGTACTGGTGGAGCAGTCGCCGCTAAGGGCTGACGATACGCTGCTGATCCACTCGGTTTCCGGGCGGAATGCCATTACCATTGACGTCGCGCTGGCGGCGAAAGCCTGCGGCGCAAAAGTTATCGCGATTACCAGCCTGGCGACGGCGGCGCGCGTGACCTCTCGCCACTCCAGCGGCAAACTGCTGGTGGATATTGCCGATATCACCATTGATAACCACTGCGAGTATGGCGATGCGGCGGTGAGCCTGCCGGGGATGGCGCAGAAAGCCGCGCCGCTCTCTACCATCATGGGCGCGGCTATCGCCAACAGCCTGGTATTACGTATTTGCGAAATCATGTTGGAAAATGCGCGCACGCCGCCCATTCTCGCCAGCGCAAACATAGACGGTAATCAGGCGATAAATCAGGATATACTGAGCGCTTACAGGAGCCAGATACACTACCTCTGAGTTGGAGCACAAGTATGTTTGAGTCGGATGGACTCCCTCTCTATTTAAGGATAAAAGACGTTATCCTGCAGCGGATCCTCTCTTTTACCTATGACGATAAGCTCCCGGGCGAACTGCTGCTCGCCGGGGAGTTCAAGGTCGCGCGCGGCACCATTAAACAGGCGATAGATTCGCTGGCCAGTATTGGCATGGTGTACCGCGAGCAGGGTAAAGGGACGTTTATCAACCGCGATGCGCTGCAGAAATACTACACCGACCTCCCGGACGTACTGACGAGCTTTGCTGAGCCCGGTGAGATAGCCGTAGAAGTACTGTCGCTGATTTCGACTATGGCCGACCGCCAGGTGGCGGAGCAAATGGGGCTGGATTTAGGCTGTCAGCTGATGCGTCTGGAACGGTTGTTAGTGCAGGGCGATCGGCCGGTTGGCCATGTGCTGACGTGGCTTAATGGCCGTATTTACAACGATCTCAGCCACGTGGACGGCAGCCGATCGCTATACAAGCAGCTGCGGGAAACGTTCGGCTACTCGCCGGCCAACGCCACGGAGCGCTATACGCCGGTGTGCTGCGATAGCCGCACGGCGGGATTGTTAAATATCACACCGGGAGCGCCGCTGTTTCGCATTGAACGGGTGGCCCGCGATCTGAATGATGTGGTGCTTGAATACAGCGTCACGCATACCCTTGACGCCAGCCTGTCGCTGCAAATCGCCACCAGCCAGAGCAGCATGAGCCAGCAGTGGGCCTGCACCATCGAAAAAGGGCGTTAATCCGCCTCCCAGGCGAGAATATCGGCTGGCAGATTTTTGCCAGCGTATCGAAGCGCGAGGAAGAGGCGAAAAACTGAATCGTAGGTTGCTCGCGCGACGCCGGCTGACGGTTAAAAGCATGCTGTTTCAGGGGATAACGCGTGCGGCTCTCAGCTGCGCGAACAGGCGGAAAAACATGTCGTCGGTGGCCTGCATGTCCGTGAAGCCCGCCCGGCGCAGTTTGCTGCCATCGCCAAACATGTCGTAGTTCCAGCTAAAGACGAAATCGGCAAACGTACCGTCGTTCAGCCGTAAAATATCCGCCTCCACCAGATCCTGCCCGGCCAGTTCGCGCCACTGCGCGCGGTAATCGACAAACAGCTGGTGAAAGGAGAGCCTGACCGGCGGCGCGGAAGGCAGTTCAAACCAGTCCGCGATGCGCGGCCACAGCTCGCACCAGCGCCAGAGGTCGCCGTTATTGACGTTGAACGCCTGATTTTCCGCCTGCGGCGAGGTGGCGGCCCACAGCGTGGCCTCCGCCAGCAATCCGCCGTCAGTATGATCGACGATACTGCGCCAGGTTTGTTCCGAGCCGGGGAAGCGCAGCGGTAAATTCTGCGCCCGACACAGCGAGGCGTAGAGCGCGATGCTCAGCGCGAGATTCATGGCGTTGCCGGGCACCGTGCTGCCGACCACGCCCGGCCTGAGCGCACTCCAGCGCCACGTTTTTCCGCGCTGGAACTGGCTGAGCCACGTGAGCTGAGCGGCATTAAATTCGGCCCCGGGTACGCCGGGATCGCTTTCTCGCGCCGGGGTTTTGAACGGACCAAGATGCGCGCCATAAACTTTATATCCCTGCATCAGGCTTACCGTGCGCAGCGGTGAGGTTTTCTCGATGTTGCTGACCAGATTGCGCAGCATGGCGACGTTCGGTTCAACCATTTCCGTCCAGTTCGCCGCGTTCACCCATGCGCTGTAAAAAATGTGGGTGATGCCGTTGAGCGATTGCAGTTTCTGCGCGCTGTCCCGCGCATCGCGTAAATCGACGTTAATAACGGGAATGTCATCCGGGTGAGGCGAGGCATGGCGGCTGAGGCCAATGACCTCCCACCGATGGCGCAACAGCGTTTTCACTAACTGTCTGCCTACAATGCCGCTGGCGCCGGCGACCAGCGCGATCCTGGGTTGCGGTTTCTTATTCACGTTGCTTCTCCAAAGGGGGGACGGAGGCAGTGTGATATATTATTTTTTTCACGCATATCCCATAAATTCGATGGTACTTATAAGAAGAATCATTAAATGAATAATAAGCTCAACGCCATTGCCACCTTCCTGCGCGTCGTCGAAGCGGGATCTTTTTCGGCGGCGGCCCGCCAGTGCGGGATGAAACAATCCGCAGTCAGCCAGCAGATCGCGGCGCTGGAGGAGGAGCTCGGGGTGGTCTTGCTGCATCGAACGACGCGGGCGATGGCGTTGACCGAGCAGGGGGAAAGCTACCGGCGCGATATGCAGCTTTTGCTGGAAGCGATGCGCGACGCTGAAAGGCGCTTAAACCCCAGCGAGAGTCAGCGGCAAGGCAGGGTACATGTGCAGCTACCGAGCGGCCTGGGACAGATCTTTTTGCCGCACCTGCTGGCGCTGCAGAAAATGACCCCCGGGCTGCATCTGACGCTTTCACTTGATGACCGCATTGCCGATCTGGTTACTGAAGGGGTGGATGTCGCGCTGCGGTTAAGCAGTGAAGCGCCTCAAGGGCATGCGGCGCGCGTGCTGGCGCGTATTGAAACCGCGCTATTCGCCGCCCCGGGTTTTAAAGAACTGCATTGCGTGAGCGAACTGGCTGCCCATCCGCACGTACGTTTCAGCGGCATCGCGCAGGACGCGCCGCTGCGGCTGGTCTCGGGTGATAAAACGGTCGATGTGAAAGTCAATACCGTGTTTCGGGCTAACACCAGCGAAGCGCTGCTGCAGGCGCTGGATTCCGGTATTGGTATCGGTGGCATGCAGTTGCCCCTCGCGGCCAACGCTTTACAATCCGCCAGGCTGGTGCCGGTCTTACCCGCCTGGCGATTACCCGATCGCTTCCTCTATGCGGTTTACCCTGACGCCCGCTTTATTCCGCAGCGGGTCAGAAGCATTATCAGCGTGATTGAGCAATTACTGCCCAAGATAACGGGGAGTCGCTAAAAACGGGGGGATCTCTTCTTGCGCGATAGGGAGTAGAGTGGCATGTGTTGTTGCTGAAAAAGGCGTCTTTACGATGAATCCCTATGAAAAAATGTACCGCCAGCTGCTGGAAAATGGCGCCATCGCCTGGGCTGGCGAGGGTTACTTAAGGGCAAAGAAACAACAGGAGCGGGTGTTTAGCTGGCTTGATTTACAGCAGTACTTTCCCCAACCCGGAGCGCCAGTCCTTGAGCTGGGGTGCGGGAATGGCGCCATGGCAGCGCAGTACTTTGCTGAACGAGGCTATTCCGTGTGGGGGATGGATTTGTCCGCAACCGCGATCCGCTGGGCAGAAAATCGTTTTCAGCAAGCGGGGCTGGCGGCTCAATTTTTTGTCGGGGATGTCTGCCATATTCATCAGTGCCAGGATGCGACGTTTGAGCTCATTATCGATGGCAGCTGTACGCATTGCCTGATTGACGAAGCTCGCCACCTTTGCTTTGCCGAAGTCAGAAGATTGCTCAGGCCGGGAGGACGGTTTGTCGTCGGTTCGATGTGCGGAACCCCTCGCCACCCGGAAGACGTGGCCGCTTACGATCCCATTCGCCATCATTTATTTAAAGAGGGTCAACCCTGGCGTACGCTGCGACCGCTCCAGGCTCTCCTGGACGAGATCCGCGATGAACATTTTGATGTGCTTGAGGTGAACGTCAATGAGAACCCATGGTGGGATCATGCGACCGTGGTATGTTGCGTAAAATAAGCCCCGGAGAGTCGGTTTATGGCCGTTTTGAGCACCAGACGGGCGGTGTAAAAGCGGACATCAAGGTTGTCCGCAATTTCCCGCAGGTATGACGTGTTAAAACGCCATCAGGTTATGACGCCTTAGGCGACGAAAATTTTGCCGCGATCGCTTCAGCCGTGGGCTGAATACCGCCCAGACTCCACTGTTCCGGCTCATGCTCGTCAATACGCACCCAGACTGAACGCCGAAATTCAGGATCGCCTTTCCCTTCGATTTCGACAATCAGATCGGTCATGCGGCGTAAAAGTTCTTTTTTTTGCTCCGGGTTCATAATTCCTTTAATGGTTTGTACATTGACGAAGGGCATTGTATTCTCCTTAATAATCTAGGTCTAAAATTCATACTCAGATTAGAGAGCGAAAGCGGACATGTCAAAAAATAATTCAGTAACGTACTTACTACCGGAGCTGTGCGGGCTTTCTGCGGCAGCGGAAATCCTGGGAGATCAGTGGGTTTTGTTGATTTTAAGAGAGGCTTTATACGGCGTGACCCGCTTTGAAACGATCCGCTCGCATACAAAAATGCCTAAGCAGACGTTGGCAAACCGGTTAAAGAAAATGACGGAGCTGGGTTTACTGAGCAAAACGCCCTATCAGGAAGAAGGGGCGCGCGAACGTTATGAGTATATTCTTACGCCAAAAAGCCGCAGCCTGGCGCCGATCCTGTTTTCCCTGATGGCGTGGGGGCATAAAAATATCCTGCATGATGAGCCTCATATTGCCCTGCTGGATAAAGAGAGCGGGGACTTTGTCCACAACGCCTTTGTGACGACAAAAGGCACCGTTGTTGACTCTCAGAACATCCAGATAGTGACTCTTAAGGTTAGCAACCCGTAGCGCTGGCAACAAAAGCGGCAAACGTTGTCAGCTTGAGCGGGGAGGCGTAATATACGAAACATATATAAAACGTTATGGTATGTATAAATGGGTATTGTAAAAATTTCCGACCTGCTGCACGACGATATTCGTGATGCCAGCAAGGCGATGTCGCGTTCGGTCAACGCCCAGGCGGAGTACTGGATCCGTCTGGGTATGATGAGCGAACTCTATCCCGAACTTAACCATCAGCAGATCAAGCTGATGATGCTGAAGTCCGGCTCCGACCGCTTGCTGGAGGTGATCAATGCTATCAATTCCCATTAAGACTGCGGACGAACTGGCCAGACAGCGCCGCGCAGGCGAGCTGTTGGCCTCGGTTTTCGACATGCTGGATACCTTTATTCAGCCCGGTATCTCCACCATGGCCATCAACAACCGGGTGGAGGATTTTATCGTCAACGATCTGCATTCACGCCCGGCCAGCAAAGGGCAGTATGATTTCCCCTACGTGCTGAATACGTCGATCAACGAAGTGGTTTGTCACGGTATGCCAAAGGAGAGCGAGCATCTGAAATCCGGCATGATTGTGAACGTGGATATTACGCTGGAAAAAGAGGGGCTGATTGCCGATTCCAGCAAAATGTACCTGATTGGCGACGTTTCGCCGCTGGCCCGTCGGCTGGTGCTGAAAACTTACGAAGCGATGTGGAAAGGGATCAAGGTTGTCAGGCCGGGCGCGACGCTGGGCGATATCGGCCATGCGATTCAGACGTATGTCGAAGGCAACGGCTATAGCGTGGTCAGGGAGTACTGCGGCCACGGCGTAGGGAGAGAGATGCATGAAGATCCTCAGGTGCTGCATTACGGTATACCCGGCACCGGCGCCGTACTTAAGGAAGGGATGGTGTTTACCATTGAACCGATGGTGAATCAGGGCGATAGCCGGATTAAAACCAAAAAAGACGGCTGGACGGTGGTCACCCGCGATAAAAAGCTGTCCGCGCAGTGGGAGCATACCGTCGCCGTCACCGCGGAGGGATTCGAGGTTCTGACCCTGCGTAAAGATGAAGTGATTCCAGACTAGCCCCAACAACAGGTTTCACGCACGGGCAGTGAAACCTGTCAGACCGCGACTACACGGGCATCTCTTTACGGCCCATGTAGCGCTCTTTCCATAATGCCCCGGCTACGCCGATATCCAGGAACGGGGAAGGCGGCATAAAGTTTGCCTGGCCGAGCGACTGCATGGCGGCGATCAGCGGGTTGTCCTGTCCCATCGCCAGATCGGCAAGTAGCGTCCCGGCGATGGTTTGTTTGGATACCCCGGCGCCGTTACAGCCTCCGGCTGTCCATACCTTCGGCGCAAGCTCTCCCCAGACCGGCGCGCCGTTGCGGGTGACGCTGATGGTCCCGGACCAGGTTCGCTCCAGCGTGACATCCCGTAGCTGCGGATAGGCCGTGTGGAACAGCGCCAGATGCTGGCGCGCGGCGGTGGCGGTCTGCCCGGCGGTAATCACGCCGCGCAATGCCGGATCGACATGCTGGCGAACCAGGAAACGATGATCGTGGGTATAGCGTAGCGTGGCCCCGGCGATAGCATTGACCGGCGTTAACCCCCAACTTTCCATTTCTGGCAGGCGCTGACGCTGCTCCGCCGTGAGCGGGGCGGTAATGCTGGCGTAGGTCGCCATTGACGCCTGACGGCTCACGGTCGGCGAGAGTTCGCGGGAGAGGGCATTGGTCGCCAGCATGACCTGGGCGGCGCGGATTGTACCCTGCAGCGTCGTCACCCTGACGCCGCCGTTTTCCTGGCGCATAGCCAGCGCCGGGGTCTGATGGTAAACGGTGACGTTTTCCGGCAGATGACGCGCGAGGCCCGCGATCAGTTTTGCCGGGTTGACCAGAATACAGCCGGGAGTATAGATCCCTTTACTGTAGAGGCGGGTTCCCAGCTTCTGGTACAGCGCTTCGCCGTCCAGCAGGCTGTAGGGCTCCTGCATCAGCTGCAGGTTATCCACGTACTCCTGCATAATGGCTTCGCTGGACGGATCTATCTGGCAGTGGTATTTGCCGACGTTTTCCCATTCGCAGGCGATCTGGTGCTCGGTCACCGTTTCATCGAGCAGGCGGATCCCTTCCTGCAACAGGGCGCGGTAATCCTGCGCTTTTTTCAGCTCGGCGGTAGAGCTGCCGATATTGTGCGGCAGGCCGATAATAAAGCCGGAATTTCGCGCTGAGGAGCTGGTCGCGGCGCATTCAGCGTCGATGAGCACGATATTCAGCTGCGGATTGAGGCTAGCCAGCCGGCGGGCAAAGCTGACGCCGGCATAGCCGGAACCGACTATCACCCAGTCGGCCTGGATGTCGCCGCTCAGCTGCGGTTGTCTGTGATGGTCAATGTCGTTGAGCGGCCATCCCACCTGATTCTGATTGAAAGGAACTGATGCAAATCTCACGATAATTCTCCCTGTAGAAAAAAACACCTGCGCGTCAGGTGTGAATAAGCTCGCCGTTCTTCCTTTTATTGGTTTCAATATTGAGCTGGCAAGAATAGCGCCGTGGCCAGGAGAGTTTCTGCAGCAGCGTAATGCTGAATGATAATCACCTGGACAACAATTCAGCAGAATAACAAGGAACGGGCAAAATAACACCTCTTGATGTACGGGTTTAACTTTATCTTTTGCTTGCGATTTAACCTGGAGCGGTTAGTCGGTTCTATCAGCTGCCGCGATAGGGCAACAATTCATATCTTGTCGCTTCCTGTACGAAATTCTGTAGAAATTTTTGCTGTGGATCATGATCGTCCTGGCCACATATCTATAATGTAGCCTCGTCTATAAGGCGTATTTTTGACCAGGTGGTAAAAATATCGCTCCTTCTCGCTCTTCTCTATATAGAACGCCCATCCATTTCATAGGATTTTTCGTCTTTTGAACCCCCTTTTTTGCATTATGTATTAGGAATTTTCTCATGGAAAAATCCTAATGTTATTAAATTCCTGGGTATTTGTCCAAGCGTCTGAAAAATAACAGTTTTTATTTTTGTGTAACTATGCGTGCGATCTTTTTAAATTATACAAATAGTTTATTTTAAATTATTAGTAATATTTTCACATGCGTTGTCGTATTACCTTACACGCACGGGATTTTATCCTGTTGGATATTTTTTTATAAAATTATTAGCTCGTAATGATCGTTTCAGCAGGTGCATATATTTGATTGTAAGATTTTTCGCGTTAGTATGAATTCGCTGTCAGGAATAAGCGTAACTCGAGAAGAAATATAGAGGTTTTTATCCCTCTATCTGCGTTCAGTCTCTTTGAGGGTTATTTTTCAGGATGGTTATCCAGTAACTTTTAATATAACGGAATGTATTATGAAAATTAGCAAAATTGCATCTGCTGTTGTTCTCACTATGGGTGTTGCCTCTTTCGCAGCTCAGGCCGATCAGGGAAGCGGCAAGGTCACCTTCTGGGGTTCGATTATTGATGCTCCATGCTCAATTAAAAATGGCTACGGCGATCAGCGTATCGAACTGGGTCAGATTTCCAATACGCATTTGGATAACGGCGGTATCTCTACTCCTCGTCCGTTCGACATTGAGCTGGAAAACTGCTCCTTCGCGAAGGATTCAAACGGCGACCCGATGTTTAACACCGTCACTGTCACCTTCAATGGCGGCAACGTTCCTAATGACATGACCATGCTGGCTATTACCGGTCAGGCTGCGGGCGCTGGCGTTCGTATCCAGGATTACTCAGGCACGATGGTGACTTTAGATAAGCCTACTGCCGGGCGCGTTCTTGGCATTGGCGACAACACTCTGAGCTTTAGCGCTTACCTGGAAAAAATCGCGTCAGTGACTAACGTCACTCCGGGTGATTTTGAGGCGGTGACTAACTTTACCCTGGCTTATCAATAAGTCTTAGCCTGTTCTCAAGTAGTTTTATTCGGGCTGCGTCTGCAGCCCGATATTCAGGAGCACAGTCATGGTAAAAATTACGCGTTGCCTGACGTTGAGTCTTTTATTGGCAATATCTTCTGGCGCTGTGGCATCCGATCAGGGCAGAGGGCTTGTCACAATGAATGGTCAAATTCAGGAATCAGCTTGCTCTATTCATACTGATGATATCTGGCAGGAAATACCCTTTGGGGTGATTTCTTATAATGACCTCGACGAGGAAGGCAAAGCGATTATTAAACCCTTCGCTGTTCGTCTGGTGAACTGTTCACTGGAAAGAAGTCATGGCGATTTATGGCAAAGCGTGAACATCACTTTTAGTGGGGAAACGGAGGTATTTCGTCGCGATATATTTAAAGTTTATGGCAATGCTCAGGGGCTTGGGCTACGTATTCACAGCCAGATCGGCGATGTGGCGCAAGACGGCATTCCGATGCCAGCCGTCATGTTACAAAATGACAATAATGAATTGCGTTATTTATTATCGCTGGTGCGCGGCGGAAAATCGTTGTCGGAAGGTGACTGGTACGGAATTATTCGCTTTATGGTAACTTATCAGTAAGTTAAGGCGTTATTAAATGGCTGGGAATCTTTGTTCCTCCTCATCCATTTTTCCCGTAATAGATACTTTCCCACTGGTGAATTCTGGTAGGCAATAAATGGATTTAAAAAAATGAAAAAAAGCAGACCACCAGCTTATTACCTGCGGCGTCTGGGTATTTACATTGCTATTGCCATTTTTGGTTCTACATCACCCGTTGTGGCGGTAGAATTTAATGTGGATATTCTGGATTCTGAGGACCGCGAGAATATTGATTTATCCCGCTTTTCTCGGGCCGGATATATTATGCCCGGGACCTACACGCTGAGTATGCGACTTAACGATCGCGGGATTTCCGATCAGGATATTACTTTCGTTGAAAGAATACGCGAGGATCAACTGGTTGTCGAAGCCTGCCTGACGCCTGAACAAGTCGATTTACTTGGGCTGCGTGAAGACGCGCTCAAAATGATTCAGTGGCTTGACGGCGGTCGTTGCGCCGATTTCAGCGCGCTTGAAGGTATTGTCTTACGCGGCGACCTGGCCGAATCCTCCTTGCAGGTTGCCATGCCTCAGGCATGGCTGGAGTACCAGGATGCTTCCTGGCTGCCAGTTTCCCGCTGGGAAGAGGGTATTCCTGGCCTGCTATTTGATTACAACCTCAACACTAACGTCACCTTCCCACGGCGCGGGAATCAGAGCCAGAGTGCCAGCGTCAGCGGCACCACCGGGGTGAACCTGGGTCCATGGCGCTTAAGAGGGGATTATCAGGGAAGTTATTACAACACCACTGGACGGCCGAACAGTACCAACTGTGACTTTGACTGGAGCCGATTCTACGCCTATCGCGCGCTGCCTGGCATTATGTCAAAGCTTACCGTTGGTGAAGATTATCTCACTTCCGATCTTTTTGATTCGTGGCGCTACACCGGGTTATCGCTGGTCAGCGATGAAAGCCAGCTGCCGCCGAAACTGCGCGGTTATGCCCCTGAAGTTTCGGGTATCGCGCGGACGAACGCGAAGGTTACGGTCACCCAGCAAGGGCGAGTGATCTATGAAAGTACCGTTGCGGCGGGGCCGTTCCGTATTCAGGAACTGAGCAGCGCCCTGACCGGCAGGCTGGATGTGCGGGTTGAAGAACAGGATGGCTCGGTGCAGACCTTTGCCGTGGATACGGCTCAGGTTCCTTATCTGACGCGTCCCGGCCAGCTTCGTTACAAGCTGACCACCGGTCGGCCAAGGGACTATCGCCACAGTACACAGGGACCTTATTTTGCGACCGGTGAGCTCTCCTGGGGCCTGACGAATGCCTGGTCGGTGTATGGCGGCGGTATTTTCTCGCAGGACTACAACAGCGTGGCACTCGGGGCAGGTCGTGATATGAGCGTCTACGGCACCTTGTCCGCTGACGTTACCCATGCCAGCGCCCGCTTCCCGGGCGATAAAAACCGTCACGGAAGATCCTGGCGGCTCAGCTATTCCAAACGCTTTGATGAACTCAGTAGTGAAGTCACGTTTGCCGGCTACCGCTTCTCCGAGCGCAACTATCTCACCATGGGTGAGTATTTAGATATTCGCTACCGGGAAGGTTATATCGGTAACAGTAAAGAGCTGTATACCCTCCAGGCGACCAAGAATTTCGAGGACCTGCGCCTCTCCACCAGTATTAACTGGTCGCATCAGACTTACTGGAACCGCCCGGCGACCGATCGCTACAGCGTTTCTCTTAACAAGTATTTTGATCTGG
Source organism: Klebsiella sp. M5al (assembly GCF_002090195.1). NCBI lineage: Bacteria > Pseudomonadati > Pseudomonadota > Gammaproteobacteria > Enterobacterales > Enterobacteriaceae > Klebsiella > Klebsiella sp. M5al. The sequence continues at coordinate 3,085,167 of NZ_CP020657.1, read as the reverse complement.
GCGACTGGAGACATCTTTCGTTATCGCTCAACGCGGCGCGCAGCGAGTTTAACGGACGTAAGGACGACACGGCCTATATTTCGCTCACCATGCCATTTGGTTCAGGCACGGTAGGGTACAACGGAAGCATTAACCGCGACCGCTATACGCAAAACGCCAGCTGGAGCGATCGTCTGGAAAATAATGATTATTACCGCATTAACGCCGGTAACAGCATAGGCGGCGGGCAGGGAACGCGCAGTCAGATGAGCGGCTATTACTCGCACCCTGGCAGTATGGCCGATGTTACTACCAACTTTAACTGGGCACAAAGCCAGTATACCTCTTTTGGTATCTCAGCCAGCGGCGGTATGACCGCAACGGCTGAAGGCGTGGCGCTGCACTCAGGTGGGGTACAGGGGGGGACCCGGCTGATGGTCAGCACCGATGGGGTGAGCGGAGTGCCTGTGGGGTATCAGAGTTACACCAACGCCTTTGGTATCGCGGTGATCCCTGGCGTGCCGAACTATTTCCGCACCAGTGCCGAAATTGACGTTAACCGCTTACCAGACGACGTTGAGACTTCAGGCTCGCCAATTGCTGAGCTGGCGCTTACCGAAGGCGCCATCGGGTTCCGCCGTTTCGATGTGTTAAAGGGCGCGAAAGTCGTCGCCATCCTCAGCCAGGAAGATGGTCGTCATCCGCCGTTTGGCGCGACGGTGCATAACGCCAAAGAGCGCGAGCTGGGAATGGTCAGCGATGGCGGACTGGCCTGGTTGACCGGCGTGAATCCGGATGAGCATTTAACCGTGCACTGGGGCGGTTCCGCCCGGTGTGAAGTCGTACTGCCGCGAGTCCTCCCTGCACAGCAGCTGTTACTGCCATGCAAACCGATATCTCGCGGCTGAGAAAGTGGATGGTGAAGGAATGAAAGTAAATAAAACGACGATGGCTATTCTGCTGGGAACGCTGACGTCAGGTCTGCTGAATGATGCACAGGCGGCGATCGCCCTGGACAGAACGCGGGCGATTTTTCCCGGTTCGCAGAAGAGCATTTCCCTGAACATTACTAACGACAGCACGTCAATGCCTTACCTGGCCCAGGGATGGATTGAAGATGAGCAGGGGAAAAAAATAAGCGGTCCGTTGGTCGTGGTCCCCCCGCTCCAGCGGCTCGAGGCAAAGGGAAAAAGCGTTTTGCGCATTAATGCAATGCCGGACGCGGCGTTATTGCCTCAGGACAGAGAGAGCCTTTTTTATTTCAACGTGCGTGAAGTACCGCCTAAGAGCGACCGACCTAATGTGATGCAGCTGGCGCTGCACACCAAAATAAAGTTGTTTTACCGGCCAAAAGCCATCCTGCCGGAGAAGTATAGCCGTTGGGATAACCAACTGGTGCTGCAGAAGGTGAACGGCGGATATCGGGTGGAGAATCCGACGCCGTATTACATGACGGTGATTGGCATTACCCCCGCGCCGAACATGGCCGTGGCGAAGGGGTTTCAGTCGGTCATGGTCGCGCCAAAATCGACGGCGATGGTGAGCAGTTCGCACTTTACGACGCCGCACGTCACCACGATTAACGACTTCGGCGGTAAACCCACTTTGCCGTTTAGTTGCAACGGTAATGTCTGCCGTGCGACAGCCAAACCCGCATCCTGATGGAAGCGGGTGTTGGACACAGGAGATGCCTGATGAAACATGGATTCGGTCGTACCACCTTGATTCTGTGGCTATTAACAGCCGGGGTCGTTTCTGTGGCTAGCGCCGCAAACTGGGACACCGACGGCCTCAACGGTGGGATTCGCGCCACGGGCACGCTGGTTGCGTCTCCGTGTGTACTGCTGCCGGAATCGGCGGAACAAGAGATCGATTTGGGCAGTACCGTCGCCTGGGGACTGGATCAGCCAGGTTCGGTTACGACGCCGGTGGCGATATATATCAAATTAGATCGCTGCCCCGGCGAGTATCAGTTTATGCGAGACCATCAGTTGATGCGGGGTTCGCTGATGCTTAACGGGCAATCCGCCGTAAGAATGACGATTTACGGGGAAACAGAACCTACGGATAGTCGGTTCTTCAGGGTTCATGGAGGCGTGAAAGGGGTGGCGCTGCGATTGAGCGACCCGCGGGGCGAGCTTCTGCGTCCTGGTATGTCAAGCCGGCCGCAGATCCTGACTCCCGGGCGCAACGATCTGGTGTTTCAGGCGCAGCTGTGGCGTCTTCCTGCGCCGCTGTTGGCCAATGAATGGCGCAGCGTAGTGAATGTCGGCCTGGAGTACGAATAATGAAAAGACACATAGCGCGAGCGCTAAGCCTGATGGTTTTTCCCATGCTGCTGCTGGTCAGTGTACCGGCCACGCATGCTGATACGGATGTTTACTTCACCGGTAATCTGGTGGCTGACCCGTGTGAACTGCACGTGGATTCAGAAGATCAGATCGTTGATTTTCGCAACATACCGTCGAAAACGTTTATCAAATATCACCTGAGTGAACGCGAGCGTTTCTCGATCATGCTCATCAACTGCGACCTGTCTTTGGGAAGCACGGTAAAGGTCACGTTCATGGGCACAGAAGATGTCGATCAGCCAGGACTTTTCGCGGTTACCGGGACAGCGGGCGGGATCGCTATCGCCGTTGAAGACGCGGATGGTACGCCGGTATTACCTAATACCGCCATGCGTCCGGCAACCTTGACGGCGGGTGACACCAATTTAAATTTCCAGGCTTTTGTTTCCGCGCCGGTCCATAGCCGGGTGCGCGAAGGGGATTTCGAATGCGTGACAACATTTTTGCTTGAGTACGACTAGAGGTAGCTCGTTATGAAGAAAACGCTCGTTTTTGCCACGGTTGCAGTGTTATCGGCGAGTTCTTTGTTACCCGCTGAGGCGGCATTAACGGTTAGCCGTTCACGGGTGATCGTTAATGAAGGAGACAAAAGCGTCAGTATGAGCGTGACGAATCGGAATACTCAGGAACCCTATCTGGCGCAGACCTGGATAGAAGATGAAACAGAGGCTAAAGTCACGAGCCCATTGATGGTATTGCCGCCGGTGCAGCGCATTGAAGCCGGTTCCAAAAGCGCGGTGCGGGTTCAGGTTCTACCGGATATCGGCAAGCTGCCGAAAGACAGGGAGAGCGTGTTCTGGTTCAACCTGCGTGAAATTCCGCCGCGCAGCGATAAGCCAAACGTGTTAACGCTGGCGCTGCAGACCCGGCTGAAAATTTTCTGGCGTCCGGCCTCCATAAAGGTTGATGCGAAATACGATTCCTTTCCCGGCATTCAGAACGTGACGCTGGCTAAAAATGGCAATCGCTACACGCTGAATAACCCGACGCCGTACCATCTGACGTTTGTTGAAGGTCGTAGCAGCGTGAAGGGAAAGGGCAAGGAAGGATTTGAACCGATAATGGTGGCGCCAAAGGCCCAGACGGCGCTGAACGTGGGCGCAGCTGACCTGGGCGCAACGCCAGTTCTGGTTTTTGTGAATGATTACGGTAGCTTACGTTTGCTGCCATTCCAGTGTACCGGTTCCGCCTGTAAGGCGCAGCCGGTTATCACGCCTGAAAGCTGACGGGAGGCAGAAAGTGAAAACATGGAAATTAGGGCGCCTTGCCGTTCTTTGCTGCCTGATAGCCGCATCACCATACGGCCTGGCATCAGACGGTGGAACAACCACGTTGACTATCACCGGCAATATTGTCGAACCTGAATGTGAAATCAATGACAATCAACAGATTGTGGTCAATTTTGGTGAAGTACTGACCACCCGAATTGATGGTGCGAACTACGAAACGCCGATTGTCTATACGCTGAAATGCACAAACCTGCTTCGTAATACGTTAAAAATTAATCTCAAAGGTAACGGCGCGTCATTTAACGGCCAGCTGTTTACCACAGATGTAACGGGCCTTGGGATAAAAGTGTACGACGCGAGTAAAACGACTATCGCTCCCAATAGCGGAGTGCTGAGTTTTACCTATGCCGAAAATAAACCTCCGGCTCTGTATGCGGTTCCGGTCATGCAGACCAACGCCTCGCTACCAGACGGGGCATTTAACGGTTCAGCGACTATGGTGTTTAGCTATCAATGAGGATTATCTAATGCGTCAGCTAACAACAGCCGCGCTTTTACTCAACATCCTTTTCGTTGGCGTTAGTCCGGCGATGGCCGCCAATGAAGCCGACGTCATCTTTAAAGGGATGCTGGTCAATCCGCCGCCGTGCTCGATAGACAACGATAAAACCATTCACGTGCCGTTTGGCGATCGTCTGTCGATCAAAAAGGTCAGTGATGGCGTTTATCGTCAGGATGTGCCGTACAACCTGGTATGCGACAGCACTGCCGGTAGAGACTGGAAACTGATGCTTAGCGTTCGGGGAACCCTGGCGACATTTGATACTACCGACCGCGCGACGGTTGCCACATCGATGGGCAATATCGGCAATCTTGGGGTGAAGATCTTTCGTGACGGTCAGCCTTTTCAGTTTGATTCGCCGATAGAAATCAGCCTTTCGGCGATACCCAAAATCGAAGCATTGCTGGTGCAAAGGCCGAATATTGAGTTGGCTGAAGGGCCGTTCGAGGCGACGGTGACCTTGAAGGCGGAATATCTGTAACGGAATCCGTGGTCGGAATTCTATTTAACGCGGTAGGGTGCTTATGGAAAAGAGAAACTTAAAAAGATTGATACTGGCGGCGGGTATAATACTCGGCAATGCTCTGCTATGGTCTGAAACTGCTTCGGCGGCGGATTGTAATGCCTTTGGCAATCAGGGGGGCGGATGCCCGACGGTACAGTCTCTCACGGCAAACGGGGGTTCCGTCGCGGTCAACTGGGCTACAGATTTAAATGCGCAGACTTTCGCCTCGATAGAAGCAACCAGGGCCGCAACCTGGGGGCTATATATGATTTATGGTTGGACAACGTCAATGAACGGTCACTGGTTTGGCGGGGGAACCAGGCAACCAATTATGACCGTAAGCAATACCGATCCTGTGCGTAAATCTGATGGCAGCACTACAACAGATTATTGTACTGATAATCCGTTTTATTGTACGCATCAGATGATGGCCGCTCGCTTCTATCAGAAATATGGTTTCTCCGGTACCGCCAGCGTCGCATTGCCCCCATCGTCATCGTACCCTGCTCACGCACCGCCGTGCCTGATTTTTGGAGCAATAAACCCGGGGACCGGTGATTTCTACACCGTTTATGCTCCTGGATTAGCGGAACCTTGTCAGCCAGGATTCCCTGGGACCGTTGATCCTGAACCCGATCCGGAGTGGTGTGGCATGAGCACCAGCGCTCTGTCCTTTCCATTTGACGATATGGCGCCGGGGGCCGTATCAGGGCAATCGCTGACAAGAAGCGCAACGATGGCCTGTAGCGATGCAGGGGTGACTTACAGCTTATATCTGAGTAACGTTTCTACCACCGGCAGGGACACCATTGATTTGGGACGTGGCGTTACCGCGAAGGTTACTGTTAATGGTCTGGCGCTACAAACAAACAGAGTTTCATCCGGTAAAACAAATAACTTAAATGTTACGGTAACCCTGAATGGTACGCCGACCAGTACCGGTCCAATTAGCGGAACCGGGATACTGGCTGTAAATTATTTATAATTAAAATCGCCCTGAATGTGTTTCAGGGCGGTATTGAATGGCATATTCTTCACCATCGCAACCTTCATAAATATTCATTGTCACGCTGGCGATGAAGAAATAGCGATGAATATTAATTCTGGAGTTAAGAAAATAATGATTAAATCAGGCGTTGTCGCAGTTATCATTGCGGGATTTTTTTTAACCGGCTGTGTTCCTAAAAAAGCACCATCGCTGGTGACTTCCTCAGGGGAAGCGGTTGCGCCGCCGACAAATCCGGAAGGAGAAGTCGATATGGTACAGTGTGAAAAAGAGTTAAACGCATTGGGAACTGTTAATCAACTCAGATATGCCGAATTAAAGGCCCGGTTTGAGCGTGTCATGCACGGAGCTTCCGGATATACCACCGTGCGTAACTCAGTAAATCCAGAAACGCGTCATGCCATTGATGCTTTATATAAGTTCCAGGCGGTAAAACTATGTTCAGAGATCCGTGGAGAAATGCTAAATAGTCTGGCAGTCAAACCAACAGGGGATAAACTCGAATGAGTCATCGAGCAGGGAATGCAATCGTCTTCATTCTCGGTGTCACGATGATTCCATGCGTTCAGGCCGATGTCTTAAACTATGCCAGGGATTGGACCCAGCGCGAAGAAGTCAATAAAAGCAGCGAGCAATCGCAGGAAGAGAGACGTCCTGCGCCGCGGGAAAAATCAAAGACGCCGCCAAAAGCGTCTGCTAAAGAAAAGATTAACGCCAGGCCGTCCGTCGCGGTGAAAGCCACAACGGCGCCGGCAAAAATAAAAGAGAGAGATGAAGAATCTGCGAAAACTCCTGATATTCCGCCTTCTGGCGTTATCAAATATCCGGAGGTGAGGAGGGAGCAAAAAACAATAAACAAGAACGAAATAGACGTTTATCTTCCTGATTCTCGTATTTTTGGTCGCTGGCTGAAATCGGTTATTCAACATATTTCCGCCACGCCTTCAGAGCGAATGATACAAGAGCTATATCTGAAACAGAAAGACGAAATAAAAAGCATGCGCGATAAGTTAGCCCAGCGTGAGGGTGAAAATGTTATTTTAAAAAATAACGACAAAGAACGTCATTTAATTATGTCAAAGCTCGGCAAACTGGAGGCGGAGAATGGGCAGTGGAAGCGTTTGACGCAGGAAATGCAAAAAAATCTGAAGCTGGCAAAGTATCCACCACTCCCTACAAGTGAACAAGATTTAGCGGATTTTGCCGCCGGTATGGCGATGGGTGTTGATATTGTTGAACTGCTTGAACAGCGAAATGAACAAGGTGTTCAGATTGATCGTAAATTATTTCTGGCGGGGATAACGGAAACGCTACGCGGAGAACGCCGCCTGTCTCAGGAGGCGTTTGAACAACATCTTGCCAGGGCTAATCAGCGCGTCAGCGATGCTATAAAGAAAACCATGAAAAACAGGGAGGTACGCGACAAGGAATGGTTACATAACTTTATTAAACAGGAAAATACATTAGCCGCCGGTAACGAAGCCTGGTTCCGGGTCATCCATACCGGTAACGAGGTATTACCCGACAATGAGTCGGCAACCGAATTAACGCTTTCGTTTATACGTCGTCTGACTGACGGAACCTTGATTGCAGACTCCGATCTTTCTGGTCTGGTACTGCAAGAAAAAATTAGCGAGCTGCCGACCTGGCTGCGGGTGGTTGCAAAAAAAATACGCTTGAATGGTGAAGCCGAATTAGCGGTGAAAGTAAATGAATACGGCGACCCAGCAGAACGGGGAAACTATGTCGAGCATTGGAAAGTTCGAGTGGTTAAACAACGTACAATGTAAATGTAAAGGTTAAATATTTACTTTTCTTTTAATATATAATTCGTGTACTCGAGAGTCTTTGTACTAATTCAATTGTATAATTAACTTAAGCTCATATATGTAAACAGGACGAGCTGAATCAAACCGGAAGGAGGTTCATTATGGTACCTACTGCTAAACCACTACACTTGCCAGTGCATATAGCAACTGAGAATAATTATTTTTCCATGGGGCTTATATTCCTGTTGAAAGAGTTGTTTGAAGAGGAGTATCAGGGCGGAGTGATTATCTCTAAGACTAGCGAGCCTATGGCCGCGGATCTGATCGTGAAATTCCACACGCCGGGTGAAAAAGTGTTTGATTGGGTGGGGTGTCATGAGTTCCGTACACACAATGAATATAAGTTCAAAATGTTAGGTAAAAAATGGTTAAGCGTATATCCGCGTAGCGAGCATTACGATCGGAATATTAACTGTCCGGTCATCAATGCCGTTATTACCATGAGAAACTCCGTGGCCACTATTCGCAGAAAATTGTTTTCTTTATTTTTCGCTGATTCGATGAGTGGCCCTCCGGATCTGCGTAAGCCAAACTGTTCTAAATGCCCTGGGCCTTACCAACTGGTATGGCGAGAACAGTTGATGTTAGGGTATTTAAGTCAAGGCTTGGGGCATCATGAAATTTCGCAAAAAATGGGTTGTTCTATAAAAGCATTGAGCAGCTATCGCCGTTCTATTATGCGTAAACTCAATATAAAAAGGTATAGCGACTTCGTACTGTGGTTAGGCTCTCAGGCTGTTTCAAAAAAATACGCTGAAATTATCCAGCATCATGTTCCGGAATATGCTGACGATCGGCTTATCTGGAAAACAAAACTTTCTCCTGAAGGCGGTGATGAATCAGATGATAAGTACCGTACGTTACAAAGCATGAAACGCCTGACGACCAGTCGTTTACATTTAAAACAATCCGAAAGTGAAATCTGGCTGACGACACGAGAGATCGCCAACGAAATGGATATTAGTATTTACAGCATGCGCTATTTATTATGCCAGATGGAAAACTCCGGAGCCGTAATAAGCATTAAAACCGGGAGCGGGAGAAGTAATACGCTACGCTGGAAATTAGCAAGTTAAGCACAGGACAACTATACAATACGCTGTCTCGTTTGAATAAGAATATCGTTAACTCATTTTTTCATAAATGATTAAATATACTAATGCTATTATTGCGCCTTATCAGAAAAAACGGCGCGCAGTGGTGTTGAGGTTATAAAGAAGAACGTCTCATTCAGGAGGCGGGTGCTCAGGCTCTATCTCTTATCAATTTAGCGCTTCATTTATCATCAGAAATACGCCAGCCGGCGGGGGGGGACCTTGGCCGGTAACCAACGCCATGCCCCCCTCACGAGCGGATCCGCATGGCAAAAAAATCGGTCAGTGAGTCAGCGCGCTAAGCCGCGGCTGGCAGGTCCCGCAGCCCGGAACGGTGGGCTGGGGATAGAGGGCAAAAATATAACGACACAATACCATGCGCCAGAACATCAGCATGCCGATCGCGGAAATGGCCCACGGTATAAATCCGCCGATCGATGACGGCGTAACGTTTAGCAGAAAATGGTGCCGTAAACGCCCGGCTGAATAACAGAGTCAATGGTGCACTCCGGGGCATCTTCGACTTCGGAGTTGAAGAGACATAAAAACACCCGGAACAGGCGGTTTGATGAAGGTCCACGCGTCTCTCGCGCAGCGGCGTCAGCTTTTTGCTCCCGCAGCGGACAGAGACAAACAGCGCCACGCCGATAAAAAAAACATACTGTAACGCCCACAAGAGCCAGCCGATCTCCTGGGAGCGAGACCGAACCTGTTCTTTTTTTGCCTGGATGTGCGGAACCCGAGAAGCGTCGGCGCTCGCAATGCCCGACTGCCCAAGAAACGGTAGTTTACTTTTGCCCATATTTTCCCCTCGCGCGGCGGCTAAGAAATATTTACAACATCATTGACTTGCTTGTGATACATAAACAGTGTTGATGATTCGTAGTGTAAAAATCTCGGCGGGGGGATCGCTATTGTGGTTAACCACATACCCGTCTAATAGTTGATTTAAATCAATATAGTGAAAGGGATGGTTGAGTGGGAGCGAAAACGATGGGGCGTTTGGCGCTGCTGATCTCTACATTACTGCTGATCTGTCCGGCACGGGCGGACTCATGGTATATCGGTCTGCTGTCGATTCGCGGCGATGCCATTGCTCGCAGCAGCTGGCAGCCGCTGGAATCATTTCTGAATCAGCAGATGCCGGATCAGCAGTTCCATATTCGTCCGCTGGATCTCCATGAGATGCAGGAAGCGGTCAAGAACGGTAGCGTGCAGTTTGTCGTGACCCACCCCGGGCAGTTTGTTCAACTAAATACTCATTTCCCCTTACGTTGGCTGGCCTCATTGCGCGCTTCTCATGGCGTGAAGAACATAATAGGAAGCGTCATCCTGGCCCGTCGCGACGGTGAAATTAAGACGCCTATGGATTTGATCGGGAAAACGGTTGGCGCCATCGATCCCCTGGCTTTTGGCGGCTACCTGTTGGGATACAAAGCGCTGAGCGATGCCGGATTGCGGCCAGACAGCGATCTCCATCTGCGCTTCACCGGATTTCCAGCCGATGCGCTTATTTATCTGCTGCGCGAAAATGCCGTGCAGGCAGCCATTGTTCCGGCGTGTCTGCTGGAAATGATGGATGAAGAGGGGCTGATTGATAAAGTTGATTTTGTCGCGCTGATAACACGCCCGGAATCCGCACCTTGCGTAACCAGTACCCGGCTTTACAGAGACTGGTCTTTTGCCGCGCTGCCCACCGTAAGCGACGAGGTGGCCGATCGCGTGACCCGCGTGTTGCTTAATGCGCCTGATAATGCGGTTTTTCGTTGGGGCGCGCCTGCCTCAACCAGCCAGGCCGAAGCGCTCATGCGCGAACTGAAACAGCATCCTCAGCAGCGACTGTTATGGATGGATGTCAGGAACTGGTTTGTTCAGAATCGCCTGCTGGTGGCGGGAGCCGGGCTGATATTGATACTACTGATACTCAATTATATCTGGGTGATGCTGCTGGTGCGACGGCGCGGCAGGCAGCTTGAACGCAGCGCCATCCGGCTGCGCGAGCAGGAGCAGGCCCTTGAAACGGCCCGTCAAATAAGCGTACTCGGCGAAATGACTTCGGGTTTCGCACATGAGTTAAATCAGCCGCTGTCGGCTATCCGGCACTATGCTCAGGGCTGTTCGATCCGCTTGCAGAAGCAGGATCCGCAGCACCCTTTACTGTCGGCGCTGGAGAACATTGATCTTCAGGCGCAGCGCGGGGCGGAGACGCTGCGTAATCTGCGGCTTTGGGTGAGCCAGGCGCAAGGAGAATCCGTTACGGCCGAAAAGTGGGAGAGCGTTCGCATTGTTCAGGCGATTGATAATGTCTGGCAGTGGCTGCACGTGCCGCGACAGTTTCCCGGACTTCGGATGATAAGCAACATAGACCACGCCCTGACCATCGTCTTACCGCCTGTTCTGCTTGAGCAGGTGCTGGCGAATCTGATCCTCAATGCGGCGCAGGCCGGAGCGAAGATGCTGTGGATTGATGCCGTTCGCGATGCCGGAAGCGTGAGGATCGTCCTGCAGGATAACGCCGGCGGTATCGATGACGCGCAGCTAGCGCAGGCATTCCAGCCGTTTAAGAGCAGCCGGCAAGAGGGAATGGGGCTGGGGCTGGTTATCTGTCAGCGGCTGGTGCGTTATGGCCGGGGAGAGATCGGCATAAGGAATCAAACGGCGCCCGATGGACGGCCCGGCGCGGTAGTGGTACTGGCATTCACGCATCAAGAAGAGCGGAGCGACAATGGCGATAATTCATCTCTTAGATGACGATCCGGCAGTGACCCGGGCATGCGCTTTTTTACTGGAGAGCCTGGGCTATGAGGCGGTGTGCTGGGAAGAGGGGGAACGGTTCCTTGCGCAGGCCGATCTGTATCAGGTCGGTGTTGTGCTGCTGGACATGCGGATGCCGGTGCTGGACGGCCAGGCGGTTCACGAGGCGCTGCGTCAGCGCGGTAGTACCCTGGCGGTGGTGTTTCTGACCGGGCATGGCGACGTGCCGATGGCGGTAGAGGAGATGAAACGCGGTGCGGTGGATTTTCTGCAAAAGCCGGTTTCGCTAAAACCGCTGCAGGCGGCGCTGGAACATGGGCTCACGGTCTCCGGCGAGCGCTTTGCACAGAAAAAAGTCGTCGATTGCTATCAGCAACTTACCCCCAAAGAGAGAGAACTTGCGCTGCTGGTGATGAAAGGGCTCATGAATCGGGAGATTGCGCAGGCGATGAGTATTGCCGTACGCACGGTGGAGGTTCATCGGGCGAGGGTGATGGAGAAAATGCAGGCGGGGAGCCTGGCGGAGTTAGTCAGCAAATTACAGCGGGTTACCCGGTGATGGGTTCTCAACATGGCGGTATGGCCGCCGGCACCTACACCGCAGCGGCGTCTATCACAACACAATAAATGGTAGGGAAGAGGGAGGAATATGTAATTGCAAACGATATTCATTTTCATTATTGTTTGCATTCCGTAAAATACTGTAAAGAAAAATTACATGTCTATCGCATCCCTGAAGAAAGCCGTGCGCGGCGCGCTGGTCATTTCGTTTTCTCTGCATGCGCTTTCTGCGTCGGCAAAAGATTTCAGCGAGCGGGAATTCCGCTCTCAGCCTCTTGGCCATGGCGTTTATGAACTGGCCTATGATCGCGGTCAGAAGGCGCTGTATGCCGCCTCCGCGCCCTCATTTGATAAAGATAAAACGGCGGGCGTCGTGTTTCGACTTGCGGCCGACTCTCTGCGGATTGATGAGAAAATCGCCACCGAACGCCGCGCCTTTGCGCTCTCTCTGGATGAAGAAAACCATATCCTGTATTTGGGCAATGCGCTGGATGGTTCGCTGACGCTGCTGGATACGCAGACCAATAGGGTGATTAAAACGCTTCAGCTCAGCGATGATTCAGATCCGGAAAAACAGGCCCACGTCCGCGAAGTGGTGCTGGATAAGCTAAACCAGCGTCTGTATGTGTCAGGGATCGGGCGCAAGGGCCAGGGCCTGCTTTGGGTGGTCGATAGCCGCAAGCAGCAGCTAATTGATACGTTGAAGAACATCGACCCGGTGGGGTTTGCCGTTGCTACCGCGGGTGAGAAGGTTTATGCGGTGACCGGCAACGGGGAGTTGGTTATCCTCGATGGCAAAACGTCGAAACTGCTTTCCCGGGTGAAGGTCGACCCGGCTGAATCCGAGCACTATTTCCTCAATATCGCCCTGAACAGCGCCGCCGGAGTCGGATATATCGCCGATACCAATACCCGCGATGTGCTGGTGGTGCGGCTGGACTCCGGCAAGCTGGTCGATCGTATCGCTTCGCCAAACTCCATCGCCGTGCTCTATCACGCCGGGCGCGATGAAATCTATGTGACCCATCGTAACGATCGCTCGATAAGCGTCATCGACGCGAAAACCAACCATCTCAAACACACCATCAAAACGGCGGCCATGCCCAACAGCCTGGTGCTTTCAGCGGATGGCGGAACGCTCTATGCCAGCGTCAAACAGGACGAAAAAAGCGACCAGGCTGACTACGTTCTCAAGATTGATCTAACTAAATTCTAAGGATTTTTTTGTGACGATAAAAACACGCCTGGACGTGGCGATGGCGCTCGCCTTGAATCTACCCGCGGCAGCCTTCGCCGCAGATGGCGCTTCGGTAAACGAAGAGCAGATGGTCGTCACCGCCAGCGGGTTCAGCCAGGAGCGACGCGAGGCGCCGGCGACGATCTCGGTGCTCGATGAGAAGGCGCTGAATACCCGCTCAAACCAGAACATATCCGAAGCGTTGCGCGAGATGCCGGGCGTGCTGGTGGGCAACGGTCACGGCAGCCTGGCGACCGGCGATGTTCAGATGCGCGGCATGGATTCGACCTATACCTCGTATATGGTGAACGGCATCAAGCAATCTACCCGCGAATCTCGTCCCTACGGGCATCATATTGGGACGGAAGCGGCGTTTATGCCGCCGCTGGCCGCTATTGAACGGATTGAGGTCATTCGCGGGCCGATGTCCTCGTTGTACGGCTCTGACGCTATTGGCGGCGTGGTCAACGTCATCACCAAAAAGGCGTATAACCTCGACGCATGGACGGGGGTGCTGGAGGATAATTACTTCCTGCAGGAGAAAAGCGAATACGGCAACACCAACCAGACTAACGCGTTCTTTATGGGGCCGGTAGTGCCGGGTAAACTCGGGGTCAGCGTGGGCGCGGATTATCTTGATCGTCGCGATGATGACAGCCCCACGAAAGAACGTTTTGTTAAACATCAGTCCGGAAATCTGGATGCCACGATTTCTCTGTCGCCAACCGATACCCAGCTCTGGGATCTGAACGCCACCAAAGGCAATCAGGAGAAAACCCATAACGATAAAGAGTGGTACTGGGGTTTTGACCGCGATGCGGCCTCGCTGTCACAGCATGCGTGGTACGGTGATGACCTGCTGGAGGTGAAGAACTTTATCAGCTACGAAAAGGCCCGCACGGAATATCGCGTGCCCGGCATGGACCCGCAGTTTATTAAGCAGAATAATTTTGAGGCCAATAGCGCGAACACCTTTACGCTGGCCGATCACAAGCTGACGTTAGGCGTCAACTTTACGCGCAACGAACTGAATGACACCTTCGGTATCGCGGACAAACAGGCGCCCGGCGTCACCCCGGTCAGTAAAATTACCCGCCACGGCTGGGCGGTATTCGCGGAAGACGCGTGGATGATCGTCCCGGACTTTACCCTGACGACCTCGGCGCGCCTCGATCATGATAGCTATTTCGGTTATCACGTTACGCCTAAGCTGTACGGTAACTGGGCCATTGACGAAACCTGGGCGCTGAAAGGGGGCGTGTCCGCCGGCTATAAAAAACCGGATTTACGCCAGAATAATGCCGGTTTTACCAGCGTCTACGGGGCTTATCCTTATTCTGAAATCGGTATTGGCAACGACGATCTCAAGCCGGAACAAAGCATCAATACCGAGCTGGGCGTGTACTGGCAGCGGGATGCCCTGGCGCTCGACGCCACCCTTTTTTACACCAAATTTAAAGATAAAATCAGCGACCATACCATCTGTACCTCATCGGCTACCCAGAAGTGCCAATACAACGGCTATACCGCCGATAGCGTGTCGCAATATATTAACGTCGGTGATGCGCAGATCTACGGTGTGGAGCTGAACGGCGACTGGCAGGTGACCGCAGCGCTGAAGGCGAACGCCAACTATACCTACACCCACAGCGAACAGAAAAGCGGCGAGTATAAAGGCTATGCGCTAAACGATTTCCCCAGCAGTATGGCCAACGTTTCGCTGACGTGGAACACCACTTCCGATCTGGAACTATGGACCAGGGCCAGCTGGCGCAGCAGATCGCCGGATATCGGCAAGTCCAGCGCAACGGACGCCTACGCGCTGGTGGATTTAGGCGCGCGTTACCACCTGACTAAGCGCGTCACCCTGATGAGCGGGATCTACAATCTGTTTGATGTAAATCCGGTTTACACCACCGCCTACCGGCAGACGGCGATGCTGGAAGGGCGGCGCTATAATTTCGGCGGGCGCATTGAGTTCTGACAATGAAGCAGGGGCCGAATGGCCTCTGCGCAAGGATCCCACAAAGATCTGTCAGGGCCTGAAGTCCAGAACGACATGACTGAATGTTTGATAGGTTTTTTCGTCTGGCGCAGGCGGGATTGTGGCTTGTTTCAGCGCGGACATCACCTCCGCGCATAGCGCCGGATCGCCGTTCTCGACCGTTGGATTCTCCACCGTCCCGTCACGCTGTAGCGTTAAGCGCACCGAGCATGTTTGCCCTTGCCAGGACGCCGGCTGGTCTATCTTAGCGAAGATAGCCTTCTGGATCTGGGCCAGATAGCGTGAGGCATTGGCCTGCGGTGAAGTATCTGAACCCGTATGATAATCGCGAAGTATCTTATCCACTTCTGCCGATATTTTAGCGTCTTCGGTGCTGTCCGGCGCAGAAGCACTACCCGAGCAGGCGGAAAGGAGTAAAGCGAGGGTGCAAATGAGCAGCGGGCTGATTTTCACGAACATGGTAATGCCTCCTTGCTGGCGATGAGCTATTCCGGATGCGAGGCGGTTATCCTCTGTTATTCCGCGATTTTATTCAAACGCTAATCGCTGATTTTTCCTGCGGCGGATTGAAGGCGCGGCAGCGGCATTAAGTGACACTGTCACGTATTTTTTGCCTTCGCCGCGGCCGATTTACGCCATCCAGTCGCGAATCAGGTTCCCGTACAGCTGTTCAGCCTCCTCCAGCCGGCTGAGCAGGCAGTACTCGTCGGTTTGATGAGCCATAGACGGCTCGCCGGGGCCGAGAATGATACAGGGCGGATTGCCCAACGCCGGCAGCAGCAGCGAGGCGTCGGTAAAGTAGGGCACCACCCGCGGCTCAAGCGGCCGATCGTGCAGCGGCTGGCAGCGCTGATAAACCTGTTTTATCCACGCGTGATCCTGTTCGCTGAGTACCGCGGGCAGATCGACCAGCGTCGACACCGTGACGCTCTCGCCAAGCAGCGTGGTCAACCGCTGGCGGATGGTGGCGTGCTGTAAATCAGGCGCGCTGCGGATATCGACATCGAAACGCGTGCGGTCCGGCACGGAATTAATATTTAGCCCGCCTTCAATACGTCCGACGTTTACCGTGGGCTGCTTCATCAGCGGATGCGGCGCGCCCGGCGAAAAATGTTGGATTTTAGCCAGCGCATCCGCCGCCAGATAGATAGCATTAATCCCCAGCTCCGGCATCGCGCCATGGGCGGTTTTTCCCCGCGTTTCGCAGCGTAGCCAGAGCGCGCCTTTATGGCCGATAACCGGATAATTGGCGGTGGGCTCGCCGACGATCAGCGCGCCCACTTCCGGCAACGGCGCGGAGGCGATCAACGCCCGCGCGCCGTCGCAGCCCGTTTCTTCCCCGCCGGTAATCAGCAATACCGCGCCGCGCCCGGCGAGGATCGTTTCCCGCTGCTGAACGCAGGCGACGGCAAACGCCGCTATCGCCGCTTTCATATCGCTGGACCCGCGTCCATAAAGGCGCCCGTCTTCCATCTGCGAGCCGAAAGGGTCGTACCGCCACCGGGCATTTCCCAGCGGCACGGTATCCAGATGCCCGGTAAAGGCCAGCGGTTTACCAGGCGTTGCCCCGGGGAGCCAGGCGATCAGATTGCTGCGACTCTCGCCGAATGACGACAGCGAAACTGCAAAACCGTTAGCGTTAAGCCAGTCGGCAAAGTACCGCATGCAGTCCGCTTCGCTGCCCGGCGGGTTGATGGTGTTAAAGCCCAGCAGCTGCCGGGCGAGTTCAAGGGTGGTGGTCATCAGCGATGTTCCGTCAGCCAGTCAAGGCAGTTAATCCACAGCTGACGATAGCCGGGCCATTTGGCAAACTCTTCCGGCAGCCAGTGTGCCGACATATCGCTGGTCCACACCAGCGAGCGACCCTGTTGATATTCGCGAATGGCCAGCAGCGGATGACCGGTACCGGCGACCGTCGCCAGCAGTTTGCCCTCCGGATGCATTTCGACTTCGTTATAACCCAGCAGCCACGGCCATTCGCCCGGAATATCGTTAAACAGCGCGTGGGATTCCGTCACCTCGGCATAGCAACCTTCCGGCGTTTCAATGCGATCGTCCCATGCCAGACAGCGGACCGGCAGCACTTTCTCCACCGCGGTATTACGATAACGCGCGCCGCCGTTGATTCCCTGGAAGCTGTAATAGCCGCCGATCATCATCAGCGACCCGCCGCCGGCCACGTAGTCATGCAAAAGCGTCAGACGGTTGGCGGTTCGGCGGCTTTTCAGCCAGGTGTCCGGATGCAGCAGCAGCGTATTGGCGCCGATATCCGACAGAATAATCGCATCCCACTGCAGCAGCGCTTCCAGCGTCAGCGGAAAGTCTGTCGCCGCCGCGTGGGCGGGCATGTAGGTAATGGCGTAGGCACTGTCCGCGAGCGCCGCCAGAAAATCCGTCGCGCCGGTGTGCCAGGTGGCGGTGGCGAACTGATCGAAGCCTTTAACGTGTGTTGACGTGCTGGTCCAGGACTCACCGACCAGTAAGATTTTTTTCTGCATTATGACTTTCCTTTTATCCGCCGAAGACCCGTTGGGGATTTCCAATCATCAAGGTTTCAAGCTGTTCGCCGCTGACGCCGTGGCGCCGCAGGCGGGGAACAAAATGCTTGAGTATGTAGCCGTAACCGTGGCCGCCGTAGCGGGTGAGCATGGTTTTCAGGAAGACGTCCTGCGATAGCAAAATTTGCTGGATATAGCCGTCGTCAATTAGCTCGCGAATTGCGCGGGCGTTCTCCTCGTCGGAGGGCGACTGCGCCGACTCGTCGGCGTAGTAATAGCTCATGCCGATCATGTCGTATTCGAGAAACGCCCCGCGCTGCGCCAGCTCCCGCTGGTAGCGCTTATCGGCAAAGCTGGGATTCATATGGCACAGCACCGTATGGCGCAGATCGGCGCCTTCCTGCTCGAGAATGTCCAGTACGCGGTGACCCAGCCGTTCCCAGCCGGGCAGGTGGACCTCGATCGGCACGCCGGTCGCGGCGCTGGCCCGGCCCGCAGCGCGCAGGGATTTCTCCTCATCCGGGGTAAAGCGGCTTGAGATACCGATTTCGCCGATGAGCCCGGCGAGCACCTCCGGTTTCTCTTCCCCGCCGCCAAGATCGTAGATTAGCCGCTCGGTCAGCCGTTCAACGCTGCTGGTTCTAACCCACTCGGGGTGCGAGTGTTCCAGATAGAGGCCGGTGCCCATAATAATGTTCAGGCCGGTCAGACGGGCGATACGCGCCAGCGCTTTGGGATCGCGGCCAATGCCGATATTGGTCGGATCGACTACCGTTTCCCCGCCAAGGGCGCGATATTTCGTCAGCTCTTCAATCGCGACGTCGACGTCAAACAGCTGACAGTTATCGCGGCTCATCAGCGGGTTCAGCGACAGTTCGCCGAGGTTTTCCATTTTCACCGGCATTTCGGCAAGATGGCGATCGCTACAGCAGCAGGGCGGCACCCATTTGCCGGAGGCATCCAGCAGAATATGCTCATGCATCAGCGTCACGCCCATTTCACTTATCGGCAGCGGGCCGAGCACCGTCATCACGTAACCGCTGCTGACGCCGACCGGCAGCGGGTCGGGATGGCGAAAAATTGATCCTTTCATCTGCTATCCTTTTGCCGCGGAGCGCGCGGGGTTGAGAATGCGGGTGTTCAGCCAGATAGCCAGCAGGATAATAGTGCCGGTGGCGATCTGGGTGTAGAACGGCGAAATATGCGACAGGATCAGCCCGTTCTGAATCACCGCAATCGACAGCGCGCCCAGCAGCGTGCCGATAATGGTGCCGAAGCCGCCAAACAGGCTGGTACTGCCGAGCACCACGGCGGCGATGACCTGCAGTTCAAAACCTTCGCCCTGGTTGGAGGAGCCGCTGCCGAGGCGCGCGGTGATAATCATCCCCGCCAGCGCGGCGGCCATGCCGCTGATGATATAGACCTTCATGGTCACCGCTTTGGTGTTAATCCCGCTGCGTCGCGCGCCTTCGGCGTTGGCGCCGATAGCCGTCACGTAGCGGCCAAAACGCATATGGTTGAGAACGATGTGCCCGATAAGCAGAATCATAATGCCGATCAACGCAGGCATAGGGATTCCCACAACCCACGCGCGGCCAATAAAGGTAAACAGGCTGTCAGCCGGAACCGGGATCGAGTAGCCCTGGGTGACCAGCAGCGCGATGCCGCGAACCACAGCCAGGGTGGCGAGGGTGACGATAAACGCCGGTATGCCCTCATAGGCGATAAAGAAGCCGTTGATGGCGCCAACGATGCCGCCGAGCAACAGGCCGCCGAGCAAAACCACCGGCCACGGCAGTCCCCAGTTGTTCAGGGCGATAGCGGAAAGCGCGCCGACCAGCGCGAGGGTGGAACCCACCGACAGGTCGATGCCGCCGGTGGTAATGACCAGGGTCATTGCCGTCGCGACGATCAGCAGCGGGGCGCTTTGACGGATAATGTTGAGCCAGTTGGTGCCGGTGAGAAAGTTGCTGGTGATCAGCGAGAACACCACGCAGCAGAAGACGAAAAAGAGCGCGATGCTGACCACGCCGGAGTGGTTATGCAGCAGGCGGCGCGGCAGCGAATGCTGGATCATGCGGGAGCTGCTTAAGTTCATGATACTCATCCTGTTACCTCAATGTGCGGCCGCAGAGCGGGCGGTGAATTTTTCGCCCACAATCAGGTTAACGATATCGCTCAGGCTGGTGTCGGCCACCCGTCTGTCGGCGACGTTAGTACCTTCATACATCACCATGATCCGGTCGCAGACCAGAAACAGGTCCTGCAGGCGGTGGGTAATCAGAATCACGCTCACGCCGCGAGCGGAAACGCGGCGAATCAGCTCCAGCACCGCCTCAACTTCCGCGACGGCCAGCGCGGCGGTGGGTTCATCCATAATCAGCACTTTCGGGTCAAAGGCCGCCGCGCGGGCGATGGCAATGGCCTGACGCTGGCCGCCGGAGAGATTTCGCACCAGCAGGCGGGTATCCGGAATGGAGATCCCGAGTCCTTTAAGCATCTCCCGGGCGTCGGCGTGCATTTTGGCCTCGTCGAGAAAGGGGATACCGAGGACCGATTTCATCGGCTCGCGGCCCATAAACAGATTGCCCGCGACGTCGACCGTGTCGCACAGCGACAGATCCTGGTAGACCATCTCGATATGGCAGCGGCGCGAATCGGCCGGATTAGCGAACTGCTGCTGTTCGCCGTCGATGCGAATCGTGCCGCCGGAGGGGATCACCGCCCCCGAGAGTACTTTGGTCAGGGTGGATTTCCCCGCGCCGTTATCGCCCACCAAGCCCAGCACCTCGCCCGGAGCCAGCTCGAGATTGACTCCGCGCAATGAACGTATCGACCCGTAGGTCTTGGTGATGTTGATCATCTCCACCCTTGGCGGGGTAGTGTGTGGCTGCTGCATCTGATAACTCCCATCGCTGTTGCCGGGAAAATGTTCGCCATTCTGCGGAAAATGCCCCCTCCGACACGGTTTACATGCTAGTAAACCGGTTTACCTGCGGAGTGGAGCACTCGCCAACACAGTCAGGACAAACGCTACGTAAGATATTTGTTCGCCAGTAAGAACATTGCAGCATCCGTGCCAAGGCAGGAACAACACAGCAGCCCTGTAACTTAACCATATGTAATCAATAGAGTTTATTGATTACATTCCGGTAAACCGGTTTACTGATTATAGTGAGCAGATTGTAAATCGATCGTTTTTTGCGCCAAAACTGGGCGCTTTTGCGCCATTTTGGGACGCGCTTAACAAATCTTGATTGAGTCGCGACCGATCCATTCTACCGGCAGGCGGGTTTCTGCCGGGATATCCTGGTCGTTGTTCAGCAGGCGCATCATGATATTCACCGCGGTGCGGCCCAGTTCGCGGGCGGGCTGGCGGATAGTTGAGATACGCGGCTGGGTGAAATCGGCATAGTTGGCGTCATCGAAGCCGACCAGCGACAGCGCCTCCGGCGCCTGAAGCCCACTGGCGCGCAGCCCGTCAAGCAGACCCAGCACCAGGTAGTCGCTGGCGGCGAAGACGGCGGTCGGGCGAAGCGGCTGGCTAAACAGGTAACGCAGCGCCTGCTGGCCGAACTCGCGCTGGTAGTCGCCGTACATCACCCATTCGGGCGGCCAGCTCAGACCGGCCTGCTCCATCGCGGTGCAGAAGCCCTGATAGCGCTCGCGGACGCTCATCAGCTTGTCGGGACCGCCGACGAAGGCGATATGGCGGTGTCCGGCGGCGATCAGCTTTTCGGTGGCGATCCGCCCGCCCTGAACGTTATCGGCAAACACCTTTGGCACCGTACTGCCGGGTATATCTTCATCCAGCAGGACAATGCGTTCGTGACGCTGGACCTCTTTGCGCAGCAGGCCGTTATCAGGGCGGTTAGTGGTGAACAGCAGGCCATCGACCTGGCAGGTATCCAGCCAGCGGATGAACTGGCACTCCTTTTCCGGATTATTGCGGGTGATGCACAGCACCAGGCTATAACCGCTGGCGGAAGCGGCCTCTTCGGCGGCGTCGGCCAGCTCGGCAAAGAAGGGGTTGGTGATATCGGGCAGCACCAGGCCGAGCGTCTCGCTGCCGCCTTTGCTAAGACGGCGCGCCAGGCTATTACCGCGATAGTCCAGTTCGCGAATCGCCGTTTCGATACGGTCGATGGTGTCCTGCGGCAGCACAATACTGTTGTTCATATAGCGCGACAGGGTGGCTTTCGACAGTCCCGCCAGCTTTGCGACATCGGATAACAATACGCGTTTTATACTCATTTCCTGCGCCATTTCTGCCAGAATCGGCTATCTGTAACATAGTTAAGCGCGCTGGATACAGCAATTTCTCTGCCCACAATCGCCTCAAATAAACGCTTGACAAATTTTAATCTGCGGAGAATTGTATAGGCAGTTTACCGCATCATCCGGGAAGTCATTCCCAAACCCGTTTAAGTCATTCCAGTCGCGCGCCGACACGGACCGGTTGCCGGAATGAAGTTAAACAGGTATTCGCCGAACGATCGATGATGGTTCTGGCCACATAGACGATATTTGCCCGCCAAAAAATAATCCTTCTGCGTTCGCATGCGGCGCGGAACTCTGCTGGCTATCACCTATTCCCGACGAGGATACTGATGATGTTATTTAACACCGGAAAACTGCGTTTACTTGCTGTCGCCACGACGATGCTGGCATCAATGAGTTTTATTTCGACCGCTGGCGCGGCCGCTCCGACTTATGCCCTGGTCCAAATCAATCAGCAGGCGCTGTTCTTTAATCTGATGAATAAAGGCGCGCAGGATGCGGCAAAAGCCAGCGGCAAAGATTTAGTGATATTTAACTCTAACGATAATCCCGTGGCGCAAAATGACGCCATTGAAAACTATATTCAGCAAGGCGTTAAAGGCATTCTGGTTGCCGCTATCGATGTTAACGGAATTATGCCCGCGGTAAAAGAAGCCGCCGCCGCTAACATTCCGGTGATTGCGATTGACGCCGTATTACCGGCTGGACCACAGGCGGCCCAGGTCGGCGTTGATAATATTGAAGGCGGCAGAATTATTGGTCAATACTTCGTGGACTACGTGCAGAAAGAGATGGGCGGCCAGGCGCGGCTGGGGATCGTCGGCGCGCTGAACTCGGCTATTCAGAACCAGCGGCAGAAAGGGTTCGAAGAGACGCTGAAAAGCAATCCGAAGATCACCATCGCTAACGTTGTCGACGGGCAGAACGTGCAGGACAAAGCAATGACCGCGGCGGAAAACCTGATCACCGGTAACCCGGACCTGACGGCGATATATGCCACCGGCGAACCCGCGCTGCTCGGTGCGATTGCCGCCGTGGAAAACCAGGGCCGCCAGAAGGACATTAAAGTCTTTGGCTGGGATCTGACGGCAAAGGCGATTTCCGGTATTGACGGCGGCTACGTGACCGCCGTACTGCAGCAGGACCCGGAAAAGATGGGCGCCGAAGCCCTGAAGGCGCTGAACAGCATCACTTCGGGTAAAACCGTGCCGAAAACCATTCTGGTTCCGGCGACGGTGGTGACCAAAGCGAACGTCGATTCCTACCGTTCGCTGTTTAAGTAGGTCAGCGCGCGCCGCCCGTGGTTAACAGGGCGGCAAGCTCATGGCTGCCGGGAAACGCGCTGAGCGTCCCCCGGCGGCTAACGGTAATGGCGGCAGCCCGGCTGGCGTGCGCCAGCGCTAGCGCATCCGGCGCGACGTCGCGCAGCAGGGCGGAGGCCAGCATCACGGCGAGGAACGTGTCGCCCGCCCCGGTAGTATCAAGCGCCTCGGCGGGCACGGCGGGACAAAACCGGCGCTGGCCCTCCTGGACCAGCCAGGCGCCTGCGGCGCCCTGGGTAATGACTAAGCTTTTCACCCCGTATGGCTGGAGCAGCTCGGCCTCAGATTCATTGACTACCGCGATGTCGATGAGCGGCCACAGATGGCAAAATTCAGGATTGACGGGCGAGGGGTTGAATACCGTCGTCATACTGCGGCTTTTGGCGTACTGGAACAGCGCCCGCGTTTTGTCCAGGGAGAAATTGCCCTGCTGTAGCAGAATATCGCCGGCGACGGCATCCGCGATATGCGGAATAATGTCATCCAGGCGGAATGTATCCGCGGCGGCGGTAGTGGTAATAATGGCATTGTCGCCGTCAGCGCTATTTAAAATAATCGAGGTATCGCTATGTTGATTGAAATGACCGTCGGGTAGTAAGGTCAGTGGTTCATTTTTTATCTGCTGACGGATCCACACGCCGTTGCTGTCATTTCCCGTGGCGGCAATTAGGCGCGTTTCTATTCCGCAGCGGGCTAATATAATCGCCTGGTTCGCGCCTTTACCGCCGATATCCTGCGAAACTTTAACGCCGTGAATTGAAGCGCCTTTTTTCGGTATATCCGGAATGGACCAGGTTTCATCTACGGTAATATTACCGGTAACGTAAACACGCATAGTGTTCCCTTAACAGGATGGATAAGATGGTTGCTATCTCAGCAGAAAAAACGAATGCAATACAAGCTATTTTTTCACGCAGCAAAGCGGTTGTTGGGGTTATTCATTGCGATCCTTTTCCTGGTGCACCTAAATATCGAGGGAAATCAGTCTCTGATATTATTGAGCGCGCGCTTCGCGATGCTGAAAATTATATTTCAGGCGGCGTTCACGGACTGATTATTGAAAACCACGGGGATATTCCTTTTTCCAAACCTGAGGATATCGGTCACGAAACTTCCGCGCTAATGGCGGTGATTACCGAGAAAGTGCGCGAGCGTTTTGCTGTGCCGCTGGGCATTAACGTCCTGGCGAACGCGGCGATCCCGGCGATGGCTATCGCCCTGGCGGGCGGAGCCGATTTCGTCCGCGTAAACCAGTGGGCCAACGCCTATATCGCCAACGAAGGATTTATTGAAGGGGCGGCCGCTAAGGCGCTGCGCTACCGCAGTATGCTGCGCGCTGAGCATATTCGCGTTTTTGCCGATAGCCACGTCAAGCACGGTAGCCATGCCATCGTTGCCGATCGTTCGATTCAGGAGCTGACGCGCGACGTCGATTTCTTCGAGGCTGACGCGGTGATCGCCACCGGCCAGCGTACGGGCGATAGCGCCACGATGGCGGAAATTGACGAGATCCGCGCGGCGACGGAGCTACCGCTGCTGGTGGGCTCGGGGGTGACGCCGGCCAACGTGCGCCAGATCCTCGGACGGACTCAGGGGGTTATCGTGGCCAGTACTATGAAGGTCGATGGCGTGTGGTGGAACGATGTTGAGCTGGCTCGGGTGAAGCATTTTATGTCAGTCGCGCAGGCCGCGCTCGAGGAGGCATAATGGAAGCGTTTAGCGAACGCCTGCTGCGCGAGCATCAACCGGCGTGGCAGGCGATGCAGCGGCACCGTTTTGTGACTGATATCGAAGAGGATCGTCTGCCGACAGCCGTCTTTAACCGCTATCTGGTATTTGAGGGCAACTTTGTCGCGACGGCAATCGCGATTTTTGCCCTCGGGGTCAGCAAAGCGCCGGGTATTCATCAGCAGCGCTGGCTGATTGGCGTGCTGAATGCTCTGGTTGACACCCAGATCGCGTGGTTTGAACAGGTGTTGTCAGAGCGGCGGGTCGATCCCGCTGCGTACCCGGACGATCTGCCCGGCGTGCGGCGCTTTCGCGACGGCATGCTGCGAACCGCCCGGGAGGGCAGCTACGAGCAGATCGTGACGATGATGTTCGGTGCGGAATGGATGTACTACGTCTGGTGCCGGGGGGTAAGTGAGCATCGCCAGAGCGACGCGGACGTCCGGCGCTGGGTGGAGATGCACGCCGAGGACGAATTTTATCAGCAGGCGCTCTGGCTGAAGAACGAACTCGATCGCTGCGCCACGACGCTGAGTGAAAGCGAAAAGCAGGCGCTGTCGGCGCTTTACGGCGATGTGCTGCAGTGGGAAATTGATTTCCATCACGCCGCGTACGAAGCGTAGCCGCGAGGTGAATAACAGGGGGCGCCTGAAGCGGCGCCTCCTGAACGCTGATACACTGAGCGGATCGATCGCCGTTTACAGGGAAACCATGAAATATCAGAACCTCTTGCAAAGCGTGTTGTTAAACGACCCGATGAGAATGAACGCGCTGTACGCCGTGCAGGCGCTGGAACTCAACGATGGCTGGATTGGCGCCGGCTTTGTCAGAGATGCTGTCTGGGATCATCTGCACGGCTACGGGCTAAGGCCAGTTTCGGGTGATGTGGATGTTGTCTGGTTCGACGCGAAAAGCGCGACTTCCGCCTGCGATAGCGCGCTGGAAGAGAGGCTTAGCCAGCAAAACTCCGTTTTTAACTGGTCGGTGAAAAATCAGGCCAGAATGCATCAACGCAACGGACATCAACCTTATCGTTCAACGGAGAATGCGCTGCTGTACTGGCCTGAAACCGCGACGGCTATCGCGGTCAGATTGGGAGCAACAGATCATGTTGAGGTTATCGCGCCCTACGGGCTGGACGATCTCTTTGAGCTCCGTCTGCGGCCAACGCCGGTATTTACGCAGCATAAGCTGGCTATTTTCAGCCAGCGCGTCGCGGAAAAACGGTGGCTACAGCGTTATCCCGGCCTGCGGCTTCTCGTCCCGACATAACGCAAAGCCGCTGTTCGCCTGGTTTTCGTCAAAAGCGCCAGTCGGCCGCGGTTGAAAGCGCGACAAACGGGCCCGCCAGCGTTCGGTTGTGATGGCCAATGATGTCCTTAGCGGATAAATGAGGATTATCGATTGTGGTATGCGCATCGGAAATCAGCACGGCCGTGAATCCCAGCTCCGGCGCTGCCCGGCAGGTGGTATCGACGCAAAACTCTGTTTTCATCCCGGCAATCACCAGCTGCTTTACGCCTCTCTGCGTAAGCTGGCGCTGTAATTCGGTGTCGCGAAAGCCGCTGGGATACGTTTTGGTTAAGACGATATCCCGTTCAACGTCCACATCCAGCTCGGCTATCAGCCTGGTTAACGGGCTGCTCGCAGAGAAGGGGGAGCCGTCGGGTCCGACGTGGCGAATAAAAAAGATCGGTACCTGTGACTGCCTGGCTTTAGCGATGAGCAGAAGAATATTTGTCAGAACGGCATCAGCGGAATGAGGAGAAGCCGGACCGCGGAAAAGCCCCTCCTGCATATCAATAATCACTAGCGCATGTTCAGATGAAATCATGGGGCGTGTCTCCATTCAGTATGTGATGAACGGAGAGCTGTTTGTCCCCGTCCGCTTTAACGGGGAGTGAGGTTCTGTTCTGTCAGGTTCCAGCCACAGATACGCACACGCCGCCGCAGGTTGCGGTGGTGATGGTGCGTGTCGTTGTTGAATAGGCTGGATGAATCATTTTCTGACCTTATTATTCATTGAAGATCAATAACCAGAAACGGACGGAACCGCTTAAAACTACACGCCTTATACGATGAAGGTCAACTGCTGATTTCATGACATGTCGCCCGGCCAGAATACAGACTTTCCTGCCATTGCCGGGCAAATATCCTGCACTTTGACGCTTATTGATTATACTTTGAGGGCAGGTTGTGCTGCTTCAGGCGGCCGCCGCGTTGGCGGGGTATCAAAACGTATATCCTGGAATTGACTTAGCGGCTGTTGATGAAAATGCGATCATGAAACAGTCATGGAGGTATGGAACGATGGGATTATTAAATTTTGTCAAAGAAGCGGGCGAGAAAATATGGGACGCCGTCTCCGGCGGCAGCAAGGAAGATAAGGCCGACAAGCTGAAAAAACATATTGATGGTCTTAATCTTCCCGGCGCCGAAAAGGTCAATATCGATGTTGCGGACGACGGCACCGCGACGGTTACCGGCGATGTCGGTTCGCAAGAAGATAAGGAAAAAATTCTGGTGGCGGTAGGTAACGTCACCGGCGTTGGTCAGGTTAATGACAGCGTGAAGGTGACGCAAAGCGGGGCGGAAAGTCGTTATTACACGGTCAAATCCGGCGACACCCTGAGCGCCATCTCTAAAGCGATGTATGGCTCCGCCAATGAGTATCAACGTATTTTTGAAGCCAACAAACCGATGCTGACGCATCCCGATAAAATCTATCCGGGCCAGGTGCTGATTATTCCGGCGAAGTAAGCGGCGAATTCCTTGGGCTGCAGGCCGATGGAATTATCTTCAAGGCCGGCCAGTGACAATATAGATTTTGTTGCTGGCTGGGGTTCAGGCATTCTCCTGACGTCAACGAGTTAAATTCCGTGATGGCAGGGATGCGATTATTGCATCCCTGTATCGTTGGATCAGAAGAAATCAATTCGCGTATTGATACCGACAGTGCGGCCCATATTAACCTGCGCGACGGCGCTGCTGCCGTTCATATATCCATAGGTACGGTAACGACGGTCGAACAGGTTATCGACATAGACGGAAATATTCATCCGTTCCGTCGCCTGCCAGCCAATGCTGCTGTCCAGGGTGGCGTAGGCGCCTTGCCGCAGCTGGTTGTCGCCATCGAAATAATGCGGCCCCACCAGATTAACCGCCAGCCGGGGCATCAGTGCGCCATAGCGCGTATCAATCACGCCATTCACGCTGCCTCCCGCGCCGTAACGCGGTACGAACGGCACCCGGTTGCCGTGGTACAGCTCGCTGTCGTTGGTGAATTCGGAACGGATCATGTTGCCATTGATATCCCATGACCAGCCAGGGGCAAACCGCCATTTCGCTTCCAGCTCAACGCCGGTGGCGTCGGCTCTCCCCGCATTGCTTAAGGTCTGCATTCCGACCGGGCCAGAGTAGAGCTGCATATCTTTGGTGTGGGTATAAAAGGTGGCGGCTTGCAGCGTGACGTCGGCGGTGTCGTAACGGGTGCCAATTTCATAGTTGATGGATTTTTCCGCGTTGAACGGTTTGGCATCAAGACCTGCGGTAGGCACGATATTGTATCCGGAAGGTTTATATCCCTGGGCGACGCGGGTATATACTCGCCAGTCGTCGGTCAGCAGATAGCCTGCGGAGAGCTGTCCGAGCACCCGGTCGTCATTGCTTTTACCCTGGTCGCCAAATGGGTTTCCCAGCATGTTGCCGTGATACTGCGTGCTGGCTTTATCATGCGAGAAACGCACGCCGCCGCCGATGTCAAAACGCTCGGTTAAATGCCAGGTCAGATCGCTGTAGGCGGCAAGGGTTTCAGCGGTGGTATAGCCGGTGCTGCTTAAATAGGGCATCGTCGGCATATCGTAGGCGGAGTTTAGCTTTTCGCGGGTGTTCTGCCGGTACAACCCAAATACCATATCCACGGTACGCGTATCGCCGAGGGTGGCGGCGCGTAGCTCCTGCACATCCTGGTTCCAGCGCTGGGGCATATTGACGATCAACGAGCCGGAAGGGAAGGTCCGGGAATAATTCTGCTGCTGCCAGGCGCCGATCAGATTGAAAACCCAGTCATCGGTAGCGTATTTACCGCTTAGCGTCTGGCTGTCAGTACAGCGCCGTAGGTACGGGTCCGGTGAACCCTCGCTAAGAGACAGCGTACGGCTTTTGAGATCATTCCATGCCACGTAGGCATCCTGTGTAGCGCGAGTGCATTCGCGCGAGGCGGAAAACCCCATTTCCCAGGG
The DNA here is from genome assembly GCF_002090195.1 of Klebsiella sp. M5al. Taxonomy (NCBI): domain Bacteria; kingdom Pseudomonadati; phylum Pseudomonadota; class Gammaproteobacteria; order Enterobacterales; family Enterobacteriaceae; genus Klebsiella; species Klebsiella sp. M5al. The sequence goes on along the minus strand of NZ_CP020657.1, from coordinate 3,055,985 downwards.
CTGGTCGTCCGGCGCCAGACGCAGTTTCACATTCCCGATACTTGCGCGGGTACCGCCTAAATCATCGCTACCGGTCGAGGGGTTAATCATCTCGCCGTCATCAACCTGGCGTAAAAGGGTCACGCTGCCGTATAACAGGCCATCCTGAATCGGGCCGCTCAGGTTGAGTTTGCTTCGATAACTGTCACGACTGCTGACGCCACCTTCAATATAGCCGCGCGGGGTGCTGTCCGGCTGCTGGGTGACGATGTTAATGATCCCGCCCTGGGCGCTTTTGCCATACAAGGTTCCCTGCGGTCCTCTCAGGAGCTCCACGCTCTGCACATCGGTCAGTGCCTGGATGGTGTTGGTCGAAAGCTGTGGGACGCCATCGACATACAGGGTAACGGCGGGGTTATAAAAGTCCTGGGCCGAAGAGATGCCGCGTAGCGAGATCGTTGAAAAAAGCATGTTGCCGCTATTTTCAATATTCAGCCCAGGCAACACTCTGGGGAGTTTGTCACTGGCGGTAACGCCCGCGTCGCTTAACTCCGTCGCGCTGATAACGGTAGAAGAGACATTATTGGCTGATGCCGAGCGGGAAGACTGTTTACTGGCGGTGACCACCAACGTGCTTTCGTCTTGCTGTGAGGTTTGGCTATGAGCAGCGGCCGGGAGTAAAAATCCCCCCAGAACCAGAGGATAAAACCGTGTCATTTTCATTGTTATGAATCCCTGAAAAACGGCGAGACGCCAAAATACCGATAATGGTGAATTGAAAATGATAACTATTTCTAATTGCGCTGCTACCCGAAACGGGTTTATTTCCACCTGTTTCGGGTAGCGGGGCGCTTATTGGGCTGAATGGCGATAACGCTCAATGGCGAGCGCCGTCAGGCGCTTTTTATCTACCTTGCCGACGGCGGTGAGCGGCCAGTGGGTCAGAAACTCAATTTGATCGGGAATCTTCCACGCGCTGATCCCCATTTGGACCAGCTTTTGACGCAGCTGTTGATAGTCAGAGGGAGTGCGTTGCGCGATGATAAACGCGCATATCCGCTCGCCAAGCAGCGTATCCGGCGCGGCGACCACGGCGCAATCCTTTACGTCTTCCAGACGCATCAGTACCGATTCCACTTCCGCAGCGGCTATTTTCTCTCCGGCGCGGTTGATCTGCTCTTTTATGCGCCCCTCAACGTACAGATTTCCCGCCTCATCGAGCCTGACATTGTCGCCAGTACGGTAAAATCCTTGAGCAGTAAAGGCCCGCGCATTGTGCTCGGGAGCGCGATAATAGCCCGTAATAGTATAAGGACCGCGCGTTAATAACTGTCCCGTTTCGCCAGGCGCAACGTCGTTTTCCTCTTCGTCAACGACGCGAATTTCATCCAGGGGAGACATAGGGCGCCCCTGGCTGTGAAGAACGGTGGCCAGAGGATCGTCCAACCGGGTAAAGCAGAGCAGGCCTTCCGCCATACCGAATACCTGTTGCAGGGGACAATCAAACGTCGAGATAACCTGCTCAGCAAGCGTTGGGTCAAGCCGGGCGCCGCCCACCTGAATGACGCGTAGCGAAGAGAGATCGCTGTCTTCCCACTCTCTGGCCTGCACCCAGAGCTGCGCCAGCGCCGGTACCAGGGCGACATGTGTCACGCCTTGTTCAGCGATTAAAGGCATCACCTCATCGCAGCTGCCGCTGTCGGTTAATACCACCTTTCCGCCGCAGGCAAGGGTTCCCAGAATACCGGGACAGGCCAGCGGAAAGTTATGCGCCACGGGGAGGACGGCGAGATACACGCTCTGTGGATTAAGGCCGCACAGTTCGGCAGAGGCGCTGAAGTTATAGCTATAGTCAGCGTGCCGTCGCGGGATAAGCTTTGGCGTCCCGGTGGTGCCGCCTGAGAGCAGCAGCAGCGCGGTGCCAGCAGCATCGGGCTGCAGCCACGTCTGCCGTTCGCCGCGCAGCGAGAAGAGCGGCGTAAAATCGTCGCCTTCGGTCTCACTTGCGACCAGAACTTGCCGCAGGCAGGCGTGTTTGCGCGCCATCTGGCGGGCCAGGTCCGCGTGGCTTTCTCCGTGAATCACATAAGCGGCCGGTTGCGCCAGCGCCATCAGCGCGTCGATATCCAGCGCCCGCTGCGAGGGCATCGCCAGAACAGGGATAACGCCCAGTCTTAACAGCGCGAATAGCAGGATCACAAATGCGTTGCCGTTGGGGAGCTGGATAAGCACATGTTCTCCCGGACGCAAACCCAGCGATGATAACCCCGCAGCAAGCTCATCGACCTGAAGATCGAGCGCGCTGTAGGTCAGCGAGTCTTTGGCATCAACGACAGCAATTCGCGAGGGATAGCGAGCCGCCCAGTGGCGCAGCTGTTCAGCAATGGGGAAGGGATACTGTTTTATCAGAGAATCAAAGGAAGAGTGCATGCGTCACCTTTCAGAAGTGCAGGACCGATTTTGCAAAGCGGCCGTCGCAGAAAATACGTGGGGAAAATGGTGAATAATCTGCGTAAAAAAGGCCCTGGATTGTTGCAGCAGATAAAAATGGTCGCCGTCAATCACCACCTCGCCTGCGATGTGGTTCAGCCACGGACGCCAGGCCTCCATCTCCGGCCAGGAGGCTTCACGATCGCGGCTGCCGCATACCAGCAGCGCAGGCGTGCGCAGCGGCGGGAAATCGTCGAGCGAGTCGTAGTGATAGTGCTCAGTAGCGTAAAAATCAGCGCGCAGAAGAGGAAGAAATAGCGACAGTAGCTCCTTGTTTTCCTGTAGTTCAGGCGAACATCCGCCGATATCGATCAGTTCAGCGATAAAGTCGGCATCCTCGCGGTCGCTGAGCCTGCGCCGGGAATGCAGATGAGGGGCATGGCAGCCGGAAATAATCAGCCCTTGTGGGGGAAGCCCCCGTTGTTCCAGAAGCCGGCAGGTTTCAAACGCCACCTGTGCGCCCATGCTGTGCCCGGCAAGTAAAAGCGGGGCGTCAGGCGATACGCTCTCTTCCAGTTCGTCCGCCAGCAGCGACGCCAGTTGCGTAATGCTGCTGAGCGGCGCCAGATGGCGCAGGCGATCGCGTCCCGGCCAGGTCACCAGGGAAAGCGCGATCTCCGCCATGGGGTGGTCTCGCCAGCGGCGAAACGCGCTACTGCTGCCGCCCGCGAAGGGGCACATCACCAGATGCGCCGTACTGGCGTTGCGGGCGGGCCATAACGGAATACACATCGCAGATTGCATCACAGGGACTCCTCATCGTGGCGGTAGAAAGCCGGTAACCGGTCGTGACGCGGCGGCGTCAGATGTCGGATCTCCGCATGGCCGGTCTTACGTAAAATCTGCTGCCATAAATGTGATAACGCGAGCTGATGAGCGGAGTGGCAGGCCGCCGGCAGATTTCCGCCCGCCAGATAGCTGCGCAGCTGTTGTAGCAACCTGCCGACCCCCTCCGGTCCGGCGGTTTCACAGCAATCACGCCAGCTCAGGGGAGCCGCGCTGCGCGTCTGACCCGGCGGGTCGCGCAGGATCTCCGGCCTGCGGTAGAGACTACGAACATTCGCCTGATGTTCTGCGACAAACAGGCTGGATGACCAGACCACGGGGCCGTAGCTTGCCTCCAGCGAAAGATGACCTTCCGGCCAGCCCAGCAGCAAACGGTGCATAATCAGGCTGTGCATATCAGGATCGTCAGGATCGAGATAGCGCTGAAGCAGCAGACAGGCTTCTCCCGCCGGCCAGAAAAGTCTCAGACAATGAAAGTCGCTAAAGCTACCGACCACTTCACAAGCCACGCTGGCGGCATCAACCTCTAGCGCCAGCAACAACAAATCCAGCGTGGAGTAGAGCAACTGTCGGCTGGTGGTGGCGTGGACAACCGACGGCGCCTGACCCAGGCTGCGACGTAAGCGCTGCGCATCCCCGAGCCAGACGCGACCCGCACGCGCGTGCGGATAAAACGTGTTGACCCAATAGCAGCGGCCCCGTTCCTGCGCCAGCGCTTGTAAAGAACGGACGTCATCCGGATGGAGGGGATGCTCCTGAATCACGTGCACGCCGCGGGTCAAAAAGTGCCGGGCAAGCTGGGTTCCGCTCCCGCCGGCGACGGTTGAGCGCACGACGATACAGGCAATATCCGGCATCTCGGCGATCTGTTCCGGCGAGGTATACAGCGGGATTCCAAACGCATAGGCCAGTTCTCTCGATCGCGCGCTTCCCTGTGACAGAAGACCAACCAGTTCCAGCCCCTCCTGGGACTGCATAAAGGCGTTGAGGTACATTTCGCCAAATTTAGCGCCCACAATCAGTACGCGTAGCTTAGGGGCGGCGGACGACATCATAACGTGTTCTCCGGTTGCGTTGAGGTTGCGCCGAGCCAGCGCTTGATATGCTGCGCACAGGTCTGAACGTGGGGGGGCTCCAGCATGATTTGCCAATGGCTGGCTTTAATCGCATGGCTGTCGGCGCGGTCTATCCAGGTTTGCCACTCGGTTTCCGCTGGCGTCCAGCGCGCGGGTCTCATCGCGGCATGCACGATGAGACAGGGGAGCGGAACGGTTTCGTCCAGCGTATGCTCGGTCAGTAAGCGCAGCAGATGCGCGATGTTGTCGATCCACGCTTCCGCCGCCTGTAGCGTCAGGTTTTGCGCCATCATTCCGGCCGTTCTGGCAAGGTCGATAAAATCGGCAAGCTGGCGGTCGGGCGTCAGCCGATCGAAATGTTCCGGCAGCGCCAGCGGCGTATCGCCTTCGGCTAACAGCCGCAGCAATGCCGTCCGGTTTGCGCAACGAAAATCCTGTCGACACACGGGATCGATTAACGCGAGCCGTACCTGCTCGCCTTTAGCATCCAGGCGCTGCGCGGCGCCCGCCGCAAGAAAAGCGCCATACGACCAACCCGCCAGCGCATAAGGGCCGTGCGGCTGCTGGCGGCGGATACTCGCAACATACTCATCGATCATTCGATCAAGCGTGGCAAAACGCTGCGGCGATTTTGCCTGCAGGCCGAAAACGGGCATATTCAGCGCGCTGGCGAGCGGCAGCCAGGCGCTGATATCGCCGTCTGAAGCATGGAAAACAAACAACGTTTCGTCGCCACCGCCCTGGCAAATGGGCACAGGATTCTCCTCTCCCGACGAACAGGCCTGCAGATGGGCGCAGAAGTCGCTGAGCGTTGAATGGGTGAACAGATCCTGAAGGCTGGCGCTGGCAATCCCTCTGCGGTTCAACTGCGCGACCATCCTTGTCGCCATCAGGCTGTCGCCGCCCAGCGCGAAAAAGTCGTGATGTCTGGCCACGGGGCGAGACAGCAGCGTTTGCCAGAGTTCAGCGACCTGTTTTTCCAGCGCCGGCTCGCCTCCGGCGATCGGTGTCGATTCAGCTGGCGCAATCTGCGCGTCAGGCGGGGCCGATAGCGGAGTAAATAACGCTTCTCTCTGCCGGATCTGCAACGCGGGCAGGGTGGCGCCAAAACGCTGCTGCAGATAGCGGCTCACGGCTGCTTTAGCCGGGCGATTCACCCCAGGCGAACGTGCGACCAACAGATGCTGGCGCAGCGGCGATGATTCCTGCTCCGGCCAGGCCAGCTCGTTGGCAAAACCGGCCTGCACAAGCACTTCCTGCCACGCCGAACGGGTGAGCATAGGTTTTTCATCCCGGCGGCGGAAATCGCGGTATCCGCTTAACCCTTCGATAAAACCGACGCTCGCCAGCTGGAATACGCTGTTTCGTTCCGTCGCTTCAACGATCAGCAAGCGTCCGCCGGCTTTCAGCAACCGCTTTAATCGGCGCAACGATTGTACGACATGGCTGGCGTCGTGAAGCACGTTGACGGCAATAATCAGGTCGTAACCCGCCTCCGGGTGGGCGGTAAAATCCAGCGGCTGGTTGATATCGAATAAGGCGTAAGACACCCGCGATTCATCATGGAAACGGGTTTGGGCGTCGTTGAGGAACTGCGCGGAGACATCCGTGAAGTGGTATGACAGCCGCGTGTTTCGCGTGGCCTTCAGCACCGGTTCCGCGGTGGCCGCGGTTCCGGCGCCCACCTCGAGGATCCGTTCTGCGCCGCAAAGAGCGGCAATCTGCGCGGTATAGCGATTCAGACAAGCGCTGGCGGGGTTTTCGCGATACAGCGCCTCGGTTACGCGCAACGACTCGTTGAACAGCAGTTCCAGCGGCGAACACTGCCCGGAGAAGAGGTCGTCGTGCCGGGCGATGCAGGCGTCCAGATACTGCGCCAGCGCCTGGCTCCAGTGGGTCTGCGGGCACGCTTCGTGAGGCTCGGGAATGTCGCTGAGCGTAATGCGGCAGCGCCAGCTATCCCCCTCGCGCACTAACCATTCCCTTTCCGCCAGACACTGCAGCCACTGGCGTAGCAGGCGCCGGTGTGACGCTTGCGCGCCCAGCGCCTGTACTATTTCGCCAAATGGGTGGGCAACCTCCGGGGTGGTGAACAGACGGTGGCGATGTAGCGTGGCGGCGATCCCCTGCAGTGCACGCGCCTCCAGCCAGCGCCAGGTCGCTTCCAGCTCGTCAAGTTGCGTCTGTTCAGGCAACGGCAGCGCCAGTGAGGCGAGATCGTGCTCATCATGTAACGGCGCTGAGGGCGGTGGATCCTCGGTCACAACAATATCCAGGGTTAACGCGCCATTTTCGCTAAGTTCCGCTCTGGCCTGTTGGATGCCGGGGTATTCCTGCGCCGCTTGCTCAATATCCCGCAGATCGTAGTCCGTCTGCGCGTTCAGCGGCCAGCGGCGGCGGGGAATGTGTTCGGCAATGCCGCTGTCAATGGTCTTCAGGCCTTCAGGGTTGGCAATGGCGGCCTGCAGGATGGCGCAGTAGTCATTAAACATCGCTTCAGCCGCGCCCGGTTCCAGCACGTTGTCCATGCAATACCAGCTAAACGTCAACGCGCCATCGCTCTCCATCACCTGATGATCCAGCCAGACCTGCGGCGTTTGCGTAAAGACATAGCAGGGTTCACCGAACAGATGACTCATTGCCCGGTCGATAGCCATTCCTTCCAGCGTCATCCCCAGCATGCTGGTAAACACCACCGGCATCAGCGGTTGACGCTGGGATCCGCGCTGGCGCCCCAGCTCGCGGATCGCCTCAACGCCGTTCACTTCGCTGTGCGCCATGTTTTGCCAGAGACGCTGCTGGGTCCGTTGCATCTGCTCCTGCAGCGTTAGCGGCGTTGAGAAGTTAAAATCAACCAGCGTGACGGAGGTAAAATCCCCGATCAACTGGTTGATTTGCGGGTGGATCGGTTGGCGATTAAAGAACGTCAGGTTCAGCGTAAATGCCGTGGTACGACTCCAACGCTCAAGGGTGGCGGCAAACAGCGTGAGCAGCGCGGCGGAGGGGGTGAGGCCCTGCTGCTGCCAGCGTTGTTTCACCGCCTGCCACTCTTGCTTATCAAGCGTCGAAGTAAACGTGGTGAAGTGCGGGGTTTCCGGCGGAGTCTCCACCACCGGCAGTTCCGGCGCTGAAGGCAGTTGCGGTAGTTTTTCCTGCCAGTAATCCCAGGCATCGTGCCATGCTGTTGTTTGTCGGCGCGCCTGTTCAGCCATCACGTAATCGCGGAAGGTGATATCGAGCGGTGGCAGCGTTTCTCCGCGCCAGACCTGGGCTAAATCGTCCATCATGACTTTGAAGCTCTGCACATCGAACTGCAGAAGATCGAGGTTCATGTGCAGGCGGTAGCGGCAATCATCGATTTCGCTGACCACCAGCTCAAAGAGCGGCCACTGGTCGGCAGGTAAAACGCGATAGCTCAGTTCATGGCGCCGTTTTTCCAGCGCCTGGCGCTGCTCTTGCGGGGAAAGCGCGCGCAGATCGTCGCGCGGGATACGATACGTCGGGGTTGTCGCCAGAACGCGCTGTTGTCCATCGGCATCCACCACCATCCGCAGCATATCGTGGCGGGCAATGAGCTGGTTCCATGCTTTCTCCAGTACGGCGAGATCGAACTCATCGTGGCGTTTATCCCATTCAAACAGCACGTGACAGGCAACGCCGCCATAGCCAATAAGATGGGTTCTGCCCAACCAGTAGGCATGCTGAATCGGCGTCAACGGGAAGGGCGCGTAACGCTCAGCGGCATCGTGCTGCAACGCTTCCGGCGGCGATACGGCAGGCGCCGTCTCTGCCTGAGAGCAGATAAGCTGCGTGAGCCCGTGCGGCGAGAGATCCTGCCACGCCCGTTCCGCGTTGATGCGTACACCCAGGTCATGTTGAATATCGCTGCTGAGTTCAAGAAAGAGCAGCGAGTCCATTCCCAGCTGTAACAGATCCTGATCTGCGTTCAGCGAAGCCGGATCGTTCAGTCTTAGCTGAACCGCAATGCGGTTTTTCAGCCATGTCATCACCGCCGCTTTATCGCTGATGCTACCGTGAAAAGCATGCTTATCAGCGGGAGGCGCTGCCGTAGTCGCGGCGTGTTCTGTTACTGCGGCGTTAAACAGAGCCTGCTGCAGCGGGGGCATTTTGTCGGTGAAAACGCGCATGGCCAGTCGCCAGGCGGCGCCGCGCATCACCGCTTGTTCAAGGTGCCAGCGCCCCTCGGCATCGCTTAACGCGCCCATGCCGCGATCGGCAAGGGTCGTCAGCATCTCCGTCGTAGCCGCCCGGCCGCTTTCTCCCCATGCGCCCCAGGCGATGGAGAGCACTTTCGGCGTATCAAGTGAGGAGAACTGCTGGGCGAGTCCGTCAAGATAACCGCAGGCCAGCGCATGGGCGCTCTGGCCAGGCGCGCCGAGGGCGGCGGCAGCGGACGAGTAGAGAATCAGATAACGGGCGTCGTGGTTGCCCAGCGTCTGTAACAGCTTGCTTGCCGCCTGCGCTTTGACCGCGAAAACGGCGGCCAGCTGGTGGTCATCGAGTTCCTGCAAGGGCCCATCAGCCAATACGCCAGCGGTATGAATCGCTCCGGCAATGCCGCCGCTGGTCGCCAGCTCATCAAGAACACGGGCCAGCTCTCCGGCATCACCCACATCACAACGGCAGACGCGAATCTCCACGTCCGCTGTGTCGCCTGGCCATGACGCATCCACGCGCGGCGCCAGTAGCGCGATGCGGCGCGCCCCTTTTTCTCTGAGCCAGTTTACGGCAAGGCGGCCCAGTCCGCCAAACGCCCCGGTCACCAGATGCCAGCGGTTATCGCCGGCAAACACCTTCGCCGGTAATTCGGCGGCGTATCCCGCATTGGGCGCCAGCGAAGGGAGCCAGAAGCCGTTATTCCGGGCGGCAAGCCAGCGTTGTGACAATGAAACAACGCTCAATCCCTGACGCAGCGTTTCCCATGGCGTGTTTTCGGCCAGATCGATGGCGGCAATCAACCGTTCCGGCTGTTCATTGGCCGCGACGCGAAGCATAGCCCACAACGCGTGATGGGCCGCTGATAGCGCCTCATTTTCCTTGATTCGCCACGCGCGGCGGGTGACGACAATCAAGCCGCTTGGGCTGGCGGTGAGCGCCTCCTTCATCTGCGTCGCTAACGCCAGCGTCTCCTCGCTCTCATCGACAATCATCAGGACAGAAGGAGCTTGCGGATCGTGAAGAATGCCGTATTGCGCCAGCGCCTCTTCGCGCGCAAGGGTACCGGCGCTGAAGCGGAATGCCAGCGGGCGGCTATTGCAGTCAATACTGAGGGACCTCCAGCGCCAATGATAATGCGTCTGCGGCGCAGGAACAGGCGCGTCGGGCGCCAGCGGCAGCCACTTGCCGTCTGGATGACGGGCTTCCACGCGCATCTCGCCGCGGGAAAAGGCTGCGTTTCGCCAGCTTAAGCGCACCTCCCTCAGCCATTGCGGGGCGGTAACGAGGGGCGGTTTCATGGGGGAATCGTCGCCGTGCCGCGCGGAGAGCCGCCGCCAGGCCTCCTGCCAGCGGGCGGTAAACCGTTCCGGCTGACCTGCGCAATCGGACCAGTCGGCGAGATAATCAGGGTTATCCGGCAACGGCTGTTCCAGCGCGGGTTCTGATGACGCGGACGCCCCCTGGCCGGGCAGGGTGGCGAGAATGATATGTTCGCTCATAGCGGCGGTCGGGCTGCCGTCCTGCGGTAGCCACGCCACTTTGCTGAATCCGGCGCGGCGGCACTGCTGCTGCCACTGATGGGGGGTGAGGAAGAGCTCGCCTTCTCGGGCGTCGATATCCTGTAGCGGGAGGACCAGCGGGCCGAAAACGAAATCAAACAGACGCATTGGCTGGGTGATTTCTCGCATCAGCAGGCGCCCGCCTGGCTTGAGCAAGGGACGCAGATTATCAAGGGTTCGACCGATATGGCGCGTGGCATGGATCACGTTAGCCGCGACGATAAGATCGAAAGACTGCGCCGCAAAGCCCTGAGACTGCGCCTCTTGTTCGAGATCCAGCTCGTCGTAATGGACAAAGTCATAGTCGGCGAATTTCTGCTGCGCGCGGCGGGTGAACAGCGCGGAGATATCGGTGAAGTGGTACTCCAGCGCCGGTACGTCTTTGAGTTCCGGCAGCAGCCATGCGGTGGTGCCGCCGGTTCCGCCGCCGACTTCAAGAATGCGCAGCGGCTGATGGGGCTGACGCGCCTGGACGATACCCCGTAGTACCCCGGCGGCAATCTGGTTGAAATAGCGGCCAAAGCTGAATTCCTGATACAGCACCTCTACGCCGTCGGAAGCGCCTTGCGGGAAGATAATCGCCACCGGCTCTTCCGCGCCGCTCATCATGTCGTATAACCGATCGCCGGCACGGGCGATGGTATCGGGGATAGCCTGATAACCTTCACAATAATCGGCGAGTTCCGTCAGCAGGATTTCCCGCTGCTGATGTTCAATGGGGCGGGCGCGGTAGTAGCGTCCCTCAGCGCAGCGGTAATCGCCGTCGACCACGCAGTTATTTAGCAGGCGCTGAAGCAGCTGCTGGTAGCGGGGCATCAGTCGTCCATGGCGCATAATGGTGATGGCGTCCACGCCGTTATCTATCGCATCGCCCGTACAGCGTTGTACCAGCCGATCGACATAGATGGCGTGCAGTCGCGTGGCGCACTGTTTAAGCGCCTCCAGACGGGGGAGTTCGAGCGCTGTCGCGGCGCTGCTGGCTACCTCGAGTCCAGCGGCAAACACAGCATCGGCTGGCTCGCAGGCGGAGGTGGCGGGTTCTTTCCAGTAACGCTCGGTCGCAAACGGATAGCATGGCGCGGAGATACGTTGCCCATCGCCTGCGAGAAGAGCGGCCCACGGTAAGGTGACGCCGGCCGCGTAAAGCTGGAGAAGCGCCTGATTCAGGACCGCGCTCGCCTCCTGGTTACGCCGGGCGCTGGCTATCCAGTAAGCGTCATCGCGGTATTCGCGCTGTCCGGAGGCAATCAGCTGGGCGTCGGGCCCCATTTCAACAAAAACGCGGGCGCCGAGCTTGCGCGCCGCCTGAATACTCTGAATAAAACGTACCGGCTGGCGCATATGGCGGCGCCAGTAATCCGCCTGGTTGAGCGTCGCCTCGTCAATGACTTCGGCGGTAAGCGTGGAAATCAGCGGTATTTGCCCCGGCTCGGCGAGCAGACCCGCGCAGGCCTCCTGGAAGCGATCGAGTATTGGTTCAAGTAAAGCGGAGTGCGCCGCGCCGGTTACGCGCAGGCGACGATAGTCGATCTCATGTTGCGAAAGCGCGGCGCAAAACTCCGCGATACGGGCTTCCGGCCCGGAAAAGACCGTATGCCGGGTGCCGTTGTTGGCGGCGAGATCCAGCTCGAACTGACGGGCCAACGGCATCAACGCCTCTTCTTGCGCAAATACCGCCACCATCGCGCCGCTTGCGCACAGCTGCATCAGCGCGCCGCGCCGACATACCAGCGGCATGACCTGCTCAATGGTATAGTGTCCGCAGACAACGGCAGCGGCAAATTCGCCGACGGAGTGACCCATGGCGAAGTCGGCCTTCAGTCCTTCAGCGCGCCAGTGGGCCGCCATCGCGATTTCGAACGCGACAATCGCCGGCTGGGCCCAGGCCATATTGTCAAGCTGCGCTGAATCGGGATTAAACATCGCTTCCCGTAGCGAAGGCGTGAGCATGTCGCGACAGGCGCTAAAACAGCGCTCCAGCGTATCGGCAAACGCCGTTGAGTGCAGGTACAGAGACTGACCCATAGTGCGCCAGTGCGAACCCTGCCCGGTAAACAGCCACACCTGTTTGCCGCTGGCGCCGTGGCCGCTATAGACCGGCGAATCCGATTTCGCGCCAGCCCAGGCGCTGAGCGCGGCGGCGGTGTCATGATTTAATGGCGCCGCCAGGCGGAAGGGAAGATCGAGACGGCGCGCGCGTAATGCCGTGAAGGCCAGATTGTTGGCATCCGCGTTCTCCCTCAGCGCCGCGGCATAGTCCGCTGCCAGCTGCCGCAACGCGGTGTCGCTGGCAGCGCTGAGCAACAGCGCGGAACTCTTGCTGCCGTCATCCGCGGCGGGGTAGCTTATGTTGAGTTCGTCGGGCAGCGAAGCGACGATCATATGGCAGTTGGTGCCGCCAATACCGAAGGAGGAGACGCCCGCGTAGCGCACTTCGTCCTGCCACTCCTGCGCCGTCACCGGCACGGTAAAGGGGCTTTCCTCGAGCTTAAGCGCCGGGTTTGGCGTGTGAAAATTCAGCATTGGCGGAATTTTTCCGCGACTGACCGCCAGAACGGTTTTCAGCAGTCCGGCAATGCCCGCCGCGGTATCCAGGTGACCAACGTTGCTCTTCACGGAACCCAGCGCGCAGCGCTGTTGCGGCGGGCGGGGAGCGTAGACGTTGCGCAGGGCTTCTATTTCAATCGCGTCTCCCAGCGGCGTGCCGGTTCCGTGGGTTTCAATGTAGCCGATCTGCCTGTCGTCGATGGCCGCCAGCATTAACGCCTCTTCGATGACCGCTTGCTGTCCTGCCACCGACGGCGCGGTATAACCCACTTTTCTGTTTCCGTCGTTGTTGACCGCGCTGGAGAGGATCACCGCGATAATCGGATCGCCTGACAGCAGCGCGTCCTTCAGGCGACGCAGCACCACGCAGCCGAGACCGTTGCCGGCCCAGGTGCCCTCTGCCGAGGCGTCAAAAGGGCGACAGTGGCCATCGGGAGAGAAAATCATCCCGGGCTGGTAGCGGTAACCCGCCTGCTGGGGGAAGGAGAGCGCCACGCCGCCGGCTACCGCCATATCGGATTCGCCTGCGCGCAGGCTTTCGCAGGCCAGATGGACCGCAACCAGCGAACTGGAGCAGGCGGTCTGTACCGATAACGCCGGGCCGTGCAGATTGAGTTTGTAGGCAGCTCGGGTGGCTATATAGTCCTTGTCATTGCCCATCAGAGACTGCAGGCCCTTGACCTGAGCGACCTCTGTCACGTTCAGGGCTTCGCGGCCGGGATAGGTGCTCATCCGCGAAGAGGCGAAAACCCCGGTCTTATGGGGGACGGCGCCCGGGGCGTAACCTGCATGCTCCAGCGCATGCCAGACCGCCTGTAAAAACAGGCGCTGCTGGGGATCTATCGACTCCGCTTCCTGCCGCGAATAGCCAAACAGGGTGGCATCGAAGCAGTCAGCGTTGTCTAAAACCGTTCCAATATTGACGTAACAAGGATCGTCAATAATGGCGGTATCCAGCCCGGCGGCCAGAAGCGCTTCGCGCGTAAAGCGTCGGCTGCATTCGCGGCCTTCCAGCAGATTTCGCCAGTAGGTTTCGCCATCCGGCGCTTCAGGAAAATGGCAGGCGTAGCCGATGACTGCGACAGGTTCGCAGTCCGGGTAGCGTTGAGCGATCGATGCATCAATGGAATCTGCTGTTGGCGCAGAAGAGAAGCGCAAGTTATCCATAATCGGTCCCGTTTCCTAAAATTGACAAAGTCAGTGGCGCGCCATGCGTTGGCGATGGCGTCCGGGAAAAGTCAGTTTGTTTCGCGTCAAATGCGCCGCTGACGACGGCGAACCGGACGCACGCGTTTGGTTTGCTCCTCCAGGGCTACGCCGGCCAGATAATTGGCCAGCGCGACAGGAGAAGGGTGAGTGAACAGGTCAAGCAGCGTCAGGGCGGCAAATTCGTGACGTTGTAACAAAACGTGCAGCTGCACCAGATTCAGCGACGTGGCGCCCGCCTCAAAAAAGTTCTCAGTGGGTGCGACAGGTTCGCCAACCACCTCGCGAAAGGCGTCGCAAATCAGGCTGACGCTGCTCTCGTCCGCCGCGATCCGCGGCTGAGCGCGCTCAGGGCGCAGCCGGTGGGCGCATTGCTCCGTGACCTTAAGCGGGGGAACCAGCTCGGCGAGCGGCAGCTGCCAGCTGCTGTCATCCTCCGCCATTCGGTTAAGCAACGCGCAATACTGTGCAAACTGGCGCTCCACCTGCCCGTCAGGAAACAGGGCGGCGACAAAATCCCAGTTAAAGCGCAGTTCGCCTTCGGATTCATAAACCTGGTGATCGAGCCAGACCTGCGGCGTCTGGGATATACCCCACACCGGTTTGAGCAGATTGCGCCGGGCAAGGAAGTTATCCTGCTCAAAGCCCAGCGCGCTGGTAAAGACGACGGGCATTGGGACAGCCGGTACGTTTTGCCGCCGCGCCAGTTGCCGCATCACGCGTATTGCCGACACATCGCGGTGGTTGAGGCTCTCGCTTAGTCGCTGCTGTAATAACCGCGCACTTTGCAGCCAGCTCTCGTCGGGATGCCAGCTCAGCAGCATCAGCGAAGTAAAGTCGCCCAGGATCTGGTTGATTTGCGGGTGCAGCGGGCGTCTGTCGAAAAGCGTAAGGTTAAGCGTGAAATCGGGCTGTGCGCTCCATGCAGCAAGAACCGTTGACCACACGGATAACAGTACGGCCGACGGGGTGAGATGAGCGTCAGCCGCCCGCTGTTTCAGGCGACGCCAGCGCGCGCTGTCCATTGCCCCACTGAGCCGGGCGAAGCGCGGCGTCTCAACGTCCTGAGGCAAGCAGCGTAGCGGTAACGCAGGCGCCGGAGGAATATCATCAAGCTGCGTTTGCCACCATGTCAGAGAGTCGGGATTGGGCGTCCGCAGCGCGGGTTGCTGCAGGTAATCCCTGAAGGTAACGGGAAGCGGCGGCGGCAGCTGCTGCGGATAGCGATAGCCGTGTTCCAGCTCCGACAACAAGATCTGCATGCTCAACCCGTCAAGCAACAGGTTATCCAGACACAGCCACAGTCGGGCGGGCATCCCGTCGATGAACCCGACCTGGAGATCGAATACCGGCCAGACTCCAGGGTTGAGAACCTGATGCGCCAGTCTGTCGCGTACCTGTAGCGCCTCTTCGGGGTTGTGCAGAATGTGCGCGGGTATCACCCATGGGGGAGTCTGTTCGAGAACCCGCTGTTGTCCATCCCGCACCACGGCGCGCAGCATATCGTGGCGGGCGATTAACCGGTTCCAGACCTTCTCCAGCCGGTGAATATCCAGATCGGCAATTTCAAATTCAACAAAGAAGTGTGAGCCTACGCCGCCAAGGGCAAAGCCCGGCTGACGCCCGACCAGGTAAGCCTGCTGCACGTCAGTCAGCGCGAAAGGCCGGTAGCGTTCTTCAGGGGAGTGGACAAAGGGTTGTTCAACAGGGAGGTCGGTTTTACGCAGCGTGGCGGCAAAATCAGCCAGCCGGGGGTGATTAAACAGGTCGCTTAATCGTGCTGCATAACCCGCCTGGTGGAGCTGTCCGATCAGCCTGGTGGCTAGCAGGCTATCACCGCCATGCTGGAAGAAGTCGGTTTCTCTGCTGACGGCGCCCATCGACAAGAGCGGCTGCCAGATGACGGCAACCTGCATCTCTATATCGCCCAGGGGTAAATCCGCTTCAGTCCGGTTTTCAGCTTCCGGGGTATGACAGCGCTTTAGCGTCTGATAGTCAATTTTGCCGTTCGCCGTCAGCGGTAAGGCGTCAAGTAAGACGATCCGTTTCGGTACCATCCACCCCGGCAGACGTTCGGCGAGAGCGGACTGCAGCTGACGAGGATCGCGGCGCACCTGGCTAACCGGGCATTGTACGAGGAAGCGCTGCAATCCCTCGACTTCATCGCCGTGCTGGCAGTTGAAAGCGGCGGCGGTAAATATCGCCCCCCAGTCAGCGCTATTGTGAAGCAAGGCTTCGGGCTGACCATCGGTTAACAGAAGCGTGCTGAGCAGGGCGGAGGGCGTTAACTGACGAAACTCCAACACGTAGAGCAGCGCGCCTGGAACGGCCAGCTGCTGTAATGCCGCGAGGAGCCCGGGCTCTTCCGGCAGCAGACGATGCAGGGCGTTATTCAGCCAGATAATGTCCGCCGAATGAGCATGCGCCGCCAGCGTGTCTGCACTCCAGAGGGCCAGACGGGCGTCAGACCACGGTGTAAGCCGCTGTCGGGCGCTCAGCAGCAGCTCCTGGCTGTGCTCGAGCCCGACATACTCAATCTCGTCAGCGCTAAGCCGGGTTAGCAGGCACTCTGCGGCGCGGGCGGTGCGGACACCCACCTCTAGCAGGCGTACCGGGCGCTGTAAACGCCGGGAAAGCTGTTGACAGATTTTCGCCAGTTCCTCGATATACAGGGCGCTGGCCGGATGGTCGAATGCCAGACTTTCCGGCGACCACCGCGCATCGTTCAGTAATGACAGTTCGTGGCGAGCGCCGCGAAGGATCTGCGTTAAGGTGAGGTCATGCCCGCTGAAAGAAGGAGGGTTATTCTCCGGCGCTTCCCCCGCACAAACCTGATAACCCTCAGCGGCGGGCCGCAGCCGCTGTTGGGTCACGAGAAAAGCTAACCAGCTTTCCACCACGGCCCGCCAGCGAGGCTGGATAGCGAGAGCATTCATCAGGGGAAGCGGATCGGCGCCAGGAGTTTGACCCGGTTTCAGTTTTAACAGGCGATGCTGAAGAAAATCAGCGACCTGGCCGGCGGAGATTTCTGGGGGGCAGACACAGCAGGACAGCGTTCCGGCAAGCCCGCGCCACTCCTGGGGCAGCGCCGGGTCCCGATGATGGGTAACACAGAAAGCCGAACCCTGAGGCACAACCCAGGCCGCCAGGTTCTTTTCTTTTTCGCCGATCGCCACAACGGTTGACTGTTTCACTCCCGCCAGCTGGCTGAGCGCACTTTCGATTTCACCCAGCTCGATGCGATATCCCCCGACTTTGACCTGCTTATCGCGACGACCGAGGAACTCTAACGTACCGTCCGGCCAGTAGCACCCGAGATCGCCGGTGCGATACCAGCGCGCGTTCGATTGCGTCACAAACTGCTGCTCGCTGCGTACAGGATCGTTAAAGTAGCCTTCCGCGACTCCGATACCGCCAATCCACAATTCGCCCGGAACCCAGTCCGGGCAGTCCCGGCCCAGTTCATCCACCACCCGGTAACGTTGGTTGGCCAGCGGAAAACCATAAGGGATGGCGCGCCAGTGGTCAGGGACCCGGTTAATTTCACAGGCGTTAGACCAGATAGACGCCTCGGTGGCGCCGCCCATGGCGATAAACTGTCCCTGAGGGCGGAAGGCGTGATAGCGGGCAGGGAGATCGAGGCCGATCCAGTCGCCGGAAAGCATGACCGCCCGCAGTTTCTCCGGCGCGGCATCGGCGAAACCTTCACACCAGGTCAGCAGCATATCGAACAGCGCCGGGACGCTGTTCCAGAGCGTAACCTGATGACGCTGGATCAATTCGCACCATGCGTGAGGATCGCGCCGTTGATTTTCCATAACGATAACCAGCGCGCCGCCGGCGCTCAGAACGCCAAAAATGTCGTAAACCGATAAATCAAAATGCAGGGCGGAGAGGGCCAGCACTCTGTCTCCGGGACCCACCTGGTAACGAGTATTGATATCGCAGCAGGTATTCAGCGCTGCACGGTGAGAAATAACCACGCCTTTCGGCGTGCCGGTCGAGCCGGAGGTATAGATAATGTAGGCCGGCTGCGTCGGCGCGCGCGCCGCCTGGTCGGCTAGCGGCTCCGCCTCAATGGCCTGCTGCCAGGTCAGTTGGGGAATATCGTCTGACCAGGCGCTGGCGTCGTGCTGGCAGGTGAGCACCAGCCGAACGTTGGCGTCGGCGTAGATTTTCCTGCGCCGCGCGGCGGGCTGGTCGAGCGAAACCGGAACGTACACCGCCCCGGACAGCAGAACGGCGAGGACCGCAACCAGCTGTCCCGCGCCTTTCGACATTGTAATAGCGACATTGTCGCCGGGCTGAACCCCGCACGCGATTAACCTGCCAGCGCAGCGGCGCGCATTCTCGGTCAGCTCACGATAATTCCACTGATAATGCGCGTCCGTTACCGCCAGCGCCTGCGGCTGCCGGAGGGCGATGCGGAAAATGCCTTCATGCAGCAAGCCCTGAGGAACGGGAGCGTCGGTTGCGTTAACCCGTTGACGTATCTCCCGCTGGCTTTGGGGCATCCTGTCCGCGAACGGCTTCTTCCATGCGCTTTCATCATCGCAGAGTTGGTTAATCAGCTGGCAGTAGGCGTTGAACAACGTCTCGACCAGCGCCGGAGGGAACAACGCGTCATTGCTATCCCATTGTAGCCAGATCTCGCCCCGATGCTCGAACGCCAGATGATCTATCCAGACCTGCGGCGTCTGCGAGATGCCCCATTCCGGTTCGCCCAGCGGCGACTCGGCGCGGCTGCTGTACAGGGAGCGCCCCAGATTGCTGGTAAATACCACCGGGGCGCCGTGGGGATGGCTTTGCTGGCGTTTGAGTTCACGAAGGAGCTCGACGCCGGACCAGTGGCGATGCTCCCAGTCCTCAGTAAACGTGAGCTGGTTTTTACGCGCCAGGTTGCTGACGGTATCGCCATCACAGGCGGTATCCAGCAGAAGAATATTGGTGAAGTCGGCAAGCATTTCGTCAACCGCCGGGTGCAGCGGCTGGCGGTCAAATAACGTGATATTGAGCAGCAGCCGCGTCAGGCCGCCCCAGCGCCCCAGAACGGCAGCAAAACAGGTCGCCAGCGCCATTGTCGGCGTCACGCCATTCTCACCGGCCCGTTGGCTAAAGGCGTTCCAGCGTGTTGTCGGGACAATCATGCGGCGTCGGGTATTACGGACTTCACGCAGCGTGGCGGGTTCGCAGGCTAGCGGTAAAACCGGCGCGGGCGGCAGCATCGATGCTTTCGCCAGCCAGTAAACGCGCGCTTTGTCGAGCAGCGGCTGATTGATCTTCTGCTGGTGCAGCAAATAAGCGCGGAAATCATAGCGGGGGTCGCCGGGCGGCAGCGACTCTCCGGCCAGCAGGGCGTTAAGTTCATCGAAAAACAGCGTAAAGCTGGAAGCATCCATAATCAGCAGGTCGATATTGACATGGAGGCGGTGGCGATTGTCCGGCAAGAGTGTCAACTGGAAATCGAAGGTTTCGCCCATTTCCACGCGTAAAAGACGGTGGCTCAGGCGCTGGCGCAATGTTTCCAGATAGGCCTGGCGGCTTGCCTCGTCGGTCTGGCGTAAATCATGAACGGTGACGCCGTTCCAGTATGGCTGCGGTAGCCAGACCTGCTGCCCGTCGGCGCGAAAGGCGATATGCAGCATCGGGTGGCGTTGCAGTAAGATCGTGATGGCCTGCTCCAGCTGTGGCGCCGTGAGATAATGGCCGGCAAACTCCTGATACAGATGACAACCGACGCCGCCCAGCGTCTGTCCGGGCATTCGGCCCGTCAGATAGGCATGCTGTACCGGCGTCAGCGGGAAGGGGGTACCCTCGCTCATGACTGGCCACGCCGCGTCCGCCGGGGAGCTTGCATCATCCGGTTTTTCACCCGAACGGCTGCGCATCAGCTGGCGCCATGCTGCCAACGTGGGGGCGGCATACAGCTCGCGAAGGGTGAGGCGGTAGCCCTTTTTACGAAACCAGTGTAACCATCTCATTAATCTTATGGAGTCCAGGCCCGCCTGGATCAGATTGCTTTCTTCTTGTAACTGCTGCGGCGCTAAATTCAGTTCCTGTATTAACAGTTCGCGTAATTGTTGATAATCAGCCGCTTCGCCGTTGTCCGATAACAGCGGATCCTGAGAGGGTGCGCCAGAAATCATTCTTCCTCCTGATGGCACGTCATACCAAAAGCATTGCGTATATGAGAATAATTATTATTAACAATTGAGCGCTACCCGAATCGGGTTTATTTGTGCCCGTTTCGGTTTCACGGTCGGCAAAAAAAGGCCCGGATGGCGAATCCGGGCCTTGTTAACGGAGGGGTTTCTGGGGTAAGTCCAGGTTAGATCACACGTTTGAAGGTCGACGGGGTGACGCCAAACTGCTTCTGAAATGCGGCGGAGAAATGGCTGGCGTTGGCATAGCCTAGATCCGCCGCCACCGTCATAACGGAAGTATTGCCATTAGCCAGCCGTCTTCTTGCCTCCTGCATGCGTTCGGCCTGAAAAAGTCCATAGACGCTGTTGTTGAACAGAACGCGAAATCCCCGCTTAATTTTAAGCACGCTTAAACCGGACTCTCTGGCGAGTTCGGTGACCCCCGGCGCCTGCGTCAAATCGGCCAGCAGCAGATCCTTTGCCCGCAGCAGTTTCTGGCGTTCCATCGGATTGAAGTGGCAGGAGGAACAGCTGGCGTCCTCGCGATGTTCATCCAGCACCAGGCTGAGCATCACCAGACTTTGTCCCTGTAGCCATAACGTCGACGGTTTTTGTTCATGAGTGAAGCCGCCGTGCATCCGCATCAGCGCGTGACGCAGGGCCTGAGCCGTTAGGTGGGTTTCGGCGTTACAACGCTGCTGCTGGCAACAGCAGTGGGAGTCGATCTTATTTTTAATGACCGAGCTAATATCCGGCACCCACAGCGCGAGTGCTTCAGGGCTGAAAGAGAGCGTAATGCTCTCGAACCGGCCGCAGTAGGAGGCGCTGCCGCGGCAGTCTGGCGTATGAGTAATGTAATGACGATCGCGCGCGAGTTCCCAGTCGGTGTGGCGGCTGAGTCCCTGGATCGCAAAGCGCGATGTGCCTTCCAGAATGCAAGAGAAGTTAATCCTGCCCAGATCGTCGTGCAGCTGCAACGTCTCGGGCTGAGCAAAGTGGCCCCGCCAGAGCAAAATATCCATACCTTCCTGCAACGAGCAGCGCAGCAGCTCACACTGGGCAGGAATAGCGCCGTCGTTGGCGGGTTTTCCAACCACTAGCTGGTGAATAGAGATGGCAGATTGCGTTTGTGGTGACTCCGTCATGACCGGGTTATCTCCCTGTGGCTTAGACCAATGCGGGTATAAATAGAACCGAATGGGGTAGATGAGTAATTGATAATGGTTATTATTCACATTAATTCCCGGAACGCCACCTTGAAATAGTGTTTTTGGCGTCCATAAAAATTCATCAGGAAAATCAGCCACTCCATGTCATCTCACTCATCCAACACTGAATCGCTGTCCCGATTTCCTCTTTGGCAGGTGATTACCCCGGTTCGCGGGAAGGTGCTCCTGGCTATGGCGCTGGCGGGGCTGGCGGCCTTCACCAGCCTGGGGGCGCTGCTTTTTCTGGCATGGTGCCTGCGCGATCTGCGCGGGGCACCTGACTTCATCCCCGTCTGGCCGCTGAGCGGCGTAGTTGGCTGCGTGATAGCGACCTTTATCCTGCGCCTGCAGGCGTTCAATACCTCTCATTATGCGGCTTTCCATCTGGAGAATATTCTGCGCAGCAGATTAGCCCACAAGACCCTACAGCTTGCGCCGGGCGCGTTACAGCAGATGGGCAGCGGATCGGTGGCGAAAGTGATGCTGGATGATGTGAAGTCGTTACATATTTTTGTTGCTGACAGTACGCCGCTTTATGCCCGCGCCATAATCATGCCGCTGGCGACTGTTGTTCTCGTATTCTGGCTGGACTGGCGACTGGCCATCGCGACGCTGGGGGTACTGGCGTTTGGTTCGGTGGTGCTGTTACTCGCCCGTCAGCGCTCGGAAAACATGGCTCAGCGTTATCATCAGGCGCGTGAACGGGTCAGCGCCGCGGTGATTGAGTTCGTACAGGCCATGCCGGTGGTGAGGACCTTTGATAGCGGCAGTACCAGCTTTTTGCGCTATCAACATGCCCTCGAAGAGTGGGTCGATGTGCTCAAAAGCTGGTATCGACAGGCCGGATTTTCAGCGCGTTTTTCATTCTCGATTCTGAACCCGCTGCCGACCTTATTCGTTCTTATCTGGTGCGGATACGGCCTGCTGCACGCTGGCAGTCTCGATTTTATCGCCTGGGTAGCCGTATTACTGATAGCCAGCGGAATGGCCGAAGCGGTAATGCCGATGATGATGCTTAATAACCTGGTCGCGCAAACGCGTTTAAGCGTGCAGCGTATCTATCAGGTTCTCGCGATGCCGGAACTTTCGCGCCCGCGAGCCGATCGACAGCCGAAAGAGGCGAGTATCACCTTTGAGCAGGTAAGCTTTCATTATCCGCAAGCGCGGACTGGCGCCGCGTTGCAGGAGGTGAGCTTTCACGTGCCTGTCGGGCAAATTGTGGCGCTGGTAGGGCCAAGCGGCGCCGGGAAAAGCACCGTGGCGCGGCTGCTGCTACGTTACGCCGATCCCGACAAAGGCCATATTCGTATTGGCGGCGTGGATCTGCGCGATATGCGGATAGAGACCCTGATGAAGCAAATCTCGTTTGTGTTTCAGGACAACTTTCTTTTTGCCGACACGATCGCCAATAACATCCGTTTGGGCGCGCCGGATACGCCGCTGGAATCCGTGATAGCGGCGGCCAGAGTGGCGCAGGCGCATGAGTTTATTAGCGCGTTGCCGGAGGGTTACAGCACGCGAGTCGGGGAACGAGGGGTATTCCTCTCCGGCGGGCAGCGGCAGCGCATCACCATCGCCCGGGCGCTTTTGCAGGATCGTCCCATTCTGGTGCTTGATGAAGCGACGGCGTTTGCCGATCCGGAAGGTGAAGCGGCGCTTATCAACGCCCTCGCGGCGGCCATGCGCGGCCGGACGGTCATCATGGTCGCGCATCGTCTCTCCATGGTGACTCAGGCCGATGTGATATTGCTGTTTTCCGACGGTCAGCTCCGGGAAATCGGGAGCCACGGGCAGCTGTTGGCGCAGGGTGGCCTGTATCAACGGCTATGGCAACGCTATCAGCAGGCGCAGCAGTGGGTGCCGGGTGGAACGCAGGAAGAGGCGGTGCAAAATGAAAGACACTAACCCGGCGGATAATCTGGCCTGGCGCGCGATCTGGCGCCAGCTTATCTCCAGCGTGGGCAGTCAGGCGGGAACGCTGCGGCGCAGTCTGGTTGCTCTGCTGCTGGCGGCATTGATGCAGGGGATCGCCTTCGCCTGCCTCTATCCGATCGTTGATGCGCTGCTACGGAATGAGGCATCGCGGCTTCTTCACTGGGCTTTGGCCTTCAGCATTGCGGCGTTGGTGACGCTGGCTCTCCGCTGGTATGGGCTGGGCTTTGAATACCGCGGTCATCTGGCGCAGGCCACCCATGAGCTGCGCCTGCGCCTGGGCGAACAATTACGCCGCGTGCCGCTGGAGAGGCTCCAGCGCGGCAGAGCGGGCGAAACGAACGCCTTGTTGCTGGGCTCCGTGGATGAAAACCTCAATTATGTGATTGCGATAGCCAATATTTTACTGCTGACCATCGTCACGCCGCTGACGGCATCGTTGGCGACATTGTGGATCGACTGGCGGCTGGGGCTGGTGATGCTGCTGATCTTCCCCTTGCTGGCGCCGTTTTATTACTGGCGCCGCCCGGCGATGCGGCGACAAATGCAGACCCTGGGCGAAGCGCACCAGCGGCTGAGCGGGGATATTGTTGAATTTGCGCAGGGGATGATGGTATTGCGTACCTGCGGTAGCGATACCGATAAAAGCCGGGCGCTGCGGGATCATTTTAACGCTCTGGAAAACTTACAGACCCGCACTCACCGCCAGAGCGCGGGCGCGACGATGCTGATCGCCGGCGTTGTGGAGCTGGGACTACAGGTGGTGGTGTTGTGCGGAATTATCTGGGTGGTCACGGGCACATTGAACCTCGCCTTTCTGATTGCCGCCGCCGCGATGATTATGCGTTTCGCTGAACCGATGGCCATGTTTATCAGCTACACCTCGGTGGTGGAACTGATTGCCAGCGCCTTACAGCGTATTGAGCAGTTTATGGCGATCGCGCCGCTTCCCGTTGCCGAACGCGGGGAGATGCCGGAACGTTACGATATCCGCTTTGACAATATTCATTACCGCTATGACGACAGCGGCGATCCCGCGCTCAATGACCTCTCTTTGACCTTTCCTGCGGCCAGTATGAGCGCGCTGGTGGGCGCTTCCGGCGCAGGTAAAACCACGGTCAGCAAACTGTTAATGCGCTATGCCGATCCGCAGCAAGGGCGGATTTCTATCGGCGGCGTCGATATTCGTCGCCTGACGGCGGAGCAGCTCAACAGCCTGATTTCCGTCGTATTCCAGGATGTCTGGCTGTTTGATGACACATTGCTGGCGAATATCCTGATTGCGCGCCCGCAGGCGACCCAGCAGGAAGTAGAAGAGGCCGCCCGCGCGGCGCAGTGTCTTGAATTCATTACCCGCCTTCCTCAAGGCTGGCTGACGCCAATGGGCGAGATGGGCGGACAGCTATCGGGCGGCGAGCGCCAGCGGATTTCCATTGCCAGGGCCTTATTGAAAGATGCGCCGATCGTCATTCTTGATGAGCCGACCGCCGCGCTGGATATTGATAGCGAGCTGGCGGTACAGAAAGCTATCGATAACCTGGTTCACAACCGGACGGTGATTATTATCGCCCATCGCCTGTCTACCATCGTCGGGGCCGGAAATATCCTGGTGATGGAGGAGGGCAAAGTGGTTGAACAGGGCACCCATGCGCAGTTGCTCTCTCTTCATGGGCGTTACCAGGCGCTGTGGCACGCGCAAATGGCCGCCCGCGTCTGGCGCGCCGAAGGGGTTTCCACGTCAGAGGAGGTGGCGCATGAGTGACGTTCCGTCGAATGTGAAACCGCTGACGTTAACCACCGGGCGGGTGATTTTCGCCATTGCCGGCATCTATGTGACACAGAGTCTGGTATCGGCGCTCTCGATGCAGTCCTTGCCAGCGCTGGTGCGCGCTGCCGGCGGATCGCTTGCGCTTGCCGGGGCCACAACCCTGTTCATGCTGCCCTGGGCGCTGAAGTTTATTTGGGCGCCGTGGGTCGAGCGCTGGCGGCTACCTCCTGGCAGCCCGCAGCGCCGTTCCCGCATGCTGATCCTGCGCGGGCAGGCTGCGCTCGCGGCGATCCT
This sequence comes from Klebsiella sp. M5al, assembly GCF_002090195.1. Lineage (NCBI taxonomy): Bacteria > Pseudomonadati > Pseudomonadota > Gammaproteobacteria > Enterobacterales > Enterobacteriaceae > Klebsiella > Klebsiella sp. M5al. The sequence goes on along the minus strand of NZ_CP020657.1, from coordinate 3,030,818 downwards.
GGCGATTGCCGCCGCGATTGGCGGGACAGGGCGAGAAGGCGGATTGCCCGAAACGCTAGTCGCCGCGCTATTTGCGCTGTTTATGGTGGCGGGTACGGTCGCCTCCACTATTGATATCGCCAGCGACGGTTTTTGCGTCGATCAGCTGACCCGCGCAGGGTACGGTTGGGGAAACAGCGTGCAGGTCGGCGGCAGCTATCTGGGAATGATGTGCGGCGGTGGGGTGTTTCTGATGCTGTCGGCGACCGTCGGCTGGCCTGCGGCCATGCTGATGATGGCGGCTCTGATCCTGGTCTTATCCGTACCCCTGTGGCGCATTGCCGAACCAACGCGCACGGCATCTGTTCCGCATGTTCCGGCATTGGGTTATGCGCTTAGAAGGCGACAGGCTCGTCTGGGCTTAATGTTGGTATTGATGCTGAATTCCGGCATGCGGTTTGTGCTGCCTCTACTGGCGCCGCTGCTGTTGGATCATGGTCTGAGCATGTCAGCGCTCGGCGCGCTGTTCAGCGGCGGTAATATTGCGGCGGGCATAGCCGGAACGCTGGCGGGTGGATTGCTGATGAAATACCTCTCACCCGGCAGAGCGCTGTTTGCGGCTTATGGCGCGCAGGGCATCGCGCTGCTGGCGGTAGTGATGACGCTGAAGATAGCGCCGGGTCCTCTACTGCTGCCGATTCTCCAGGTATTGATCGTTGTTCAATCTGTTTCGCTGGCCTGCGCGTTGGTCTGTCTTTACGCCACGCTGATGGCGCTTTCTTCGCCTTTGCAGGCCGGTGTCGATTTTACGCTCTTTCAATGTACTGACGCCGCCATCGCCATTCTGGCCGGCGTAGTCGGCGGCGTTGTCGCGCAGCGCTTTGGCTATGCGGCCTGCTTCCTGTTTGCCGGCGTATTCACGTTACTGGCGGCGTGGATTGTTTCTATCCGACTGCGTTCGGCAAAAGAACTGATGACAAGCTCAATTGATTGATCCGGGAATAACATAGAGAGGTAAGGGATGAAAATCAGTGAATTTTTACACCTGGCGTTACCAGAGGAGCAATGGCTGCCGATGATTTCTGGCGTCTTACGTCAGTTCGGAGATGAAGAGTGCTATGTCTATGAGCGCCAACCTTGCTGGTACATAGGTAAAGGATGCCAGGCGCAACTGCAGATTAATGCCGACGGCACCCAGGCGATATTCATTGATGATGCCGGGGAACAAAAGTGGGCGGTAGATTCAATTACCGACTGCGCGCGTCGTTTTATGACGCATCCGCGGGTGAGAGGATGCCGGGTATATGGTCAGGTTGGGTTCAACTTTGCGGCCCATGCGCGGGGAATGGCCTTTGATGCCGGCGAGTGGCCGCTGCTAACGTTAACCGCTCCCCGTGAAGAACTTATTTTTGAGAAGGGAAATGTCACCGTTTACGCGGACTCCGCCGACGGATGCCGCCGTCTGTGCGAGTGGGTAAAAGAGGTCGATACGGCGACACCATGCGGGCCAATGGTTGTGGATACCGCCCTGGACGGTGAAGCCTATAAACAGCAGGTTGCGCGCGCCGTTTCGGCGATCCACCGCGGCGATTACGTTAAAGTCATCGTCTCACGCGCGATTCCTCTGCCTGCGCGAATTGATATGCCCGCTACGCTGCTATATGGACGGCAGGCCAACACGCCCACCCGTTCGTTTATGTTTCGCCAGCAAGGACGAGAAGCGCTGGGTTTTAGTCCGGAACTGGTGATGTCGGTGACGGGAAATAAAGTGGTCACTGAACCGCTGGCGGGCACCCGCGATCGCATGGGCGATACGGCGCATAATCAGGCAAATGAGAGGGAGCTGCTGCACGACGGTAAAGAGGTGCTTGAGCATATCCTCTCGGTCAAAGAGGCCATTGCCGAACTGGAGGCGGTTTGCCAGCCCGGCAGCGTAGTGGTCGAGGATTTGATGTCGGTTCGCCAGCGCGGCAGCGTCCAGCATCTGGGGTCTGGCGTCAGCGGCCAGCTCGCGGAAGATAAGGATGCCTGGGATGCATTTACCGTGCTGTTTCCGTCAATTACCGCGTCAGGTATCCCTAAAAAAGCGGCCCTCAACGCGATCATGCAAATTGAAAAAACGCCGCGGGAGCTCTATTCAGGCGCAATCCTGCTGCTGGAAGATACGCGCTTCGATGCGGCGTTAGTGCTGCGTTCCGTGTTTCAGGATAGCCAGCGCTGCTGGATACAGGCGGGGGCGGGTATCATCGCGCAATCTACGCCGGAACGAGAACTGACGGAAACCCGGGAGAAATTAGCGAGCATTGCGCCCTATCTAAAGGTGCCCGCGTGACGGTTATCGACTCTGTTTAAGGTTAAAAGTGCCAGCAAGCTGGCACTTTGTTTTCCCGGTTTCAGGCGCTTATCGTGCGTCGGCCAGCGCCAGCTCAGCCTCTTGCTGCAGGGTGTTCTTCCGCTGTTGCTCCAGCTCCAGCGCGCCGCGATGAGAAAGGTAGCAGAACAGAATGCAGCAGACGATCCCGCCCATCAGCAGATAGAACCCGCCGTGCCAGCCCATTTTATCCACCATCACGCCAAACAGGCTGGTGCCTAAGGATGCGCCAAAGATGTAGCTCATAAATCCGCGCAGGCCAACGGCTGAACCGACGGCAAAGCTGGGCACAATTTCCATAGTCTGGACGGAGGCCAGAAACTGCGGCACGTAAATCAGGCAGCCCACTATCGCCGCGAACACCGTCACCATCAGCAGAGATTCGCTTTTCCAGTAGCCGATCAGGCAGATGAAAATCAGCGCCATACAGATCATGGCTAACGGCATCCGACGTCCTTTGAACAGTTTGTCGGAGAGCCAACCGGCCAGCAGGGTGGACGGAATCGCCGCCCATTCAAAAAACAGAAACGCGACGCTCATCTGTTCTTTGGAAAAATGTTTCACCGTCAGCAGATAGATGGGCAGCCAGCTGATCATGCCGAAACGCACCATATAGACGAACACATCCACAAAGGAGACATACCAGGCGTTTTTATTGCGCAGAACGTAGGTGCAGAAGATCTGCAATGCGCTCATGTTTTCCGGCGCTTTTACCGCGTGTTTAGCGTTAAGCACCACCTTTTCTTCCGGCATCATCTCTTCCAGCGCAGGCAGGCCTTCTTCACGCGGCGAGCCTTTACCCAGCGCCAGTACGCTCAGAGCGAACACCACCGCCACGCAGGCCGGGACGATGTAGCTGGCGCTCTGCCAGTGCTCACTGCCGAGGATAGCGAACGCGGCGCCGACGATCGGGGCGACAATCCCGCCGCCGACATTGTGGGAAATGTTCCAGAACGCCCCCACGCGACCGCGCTCCCGACGCGGGAACCAGTTAGCGATAGTGATAAAAGAGGGGCCGACGCCCATCCCCTGAAACAGGCCGTTGAGGACCACCAACGCAGCGAAGATCCAGAATGCGGTGCTGAACCCCAGGCCAACGTTGACGATAGCGCACAACACCAGGCCGCAGGTCATAAAGACTTTCGGACTGGCTTTATCCGCCAGGCTGCTCATGATGCCTTTGCTTATCCCATACGCAATGAGCATACAGCTGCTGAGCAAACCGATTTGCGTGGCGCTAAGATCTAACTGTTCTTTCAGATAAGGCGTGGATAACGTGAAGTTGTTGCGCACAATATAGTACGCCAGATAGCCCAGAAATACGCTTAGCAGCGCCTGAATACGGTATCGGCCATAAGTTGCCTGCACTTTTTCAGCAGGCACTTTATTCGCCGACGGCCCTTTTTTTAATATTGATAACATGTCGTCACCTGTATTTTATATTGCTATGAAGATCAGGAGTGGTCGGCATGCAGAGTGAAATAAGCGGGTATAAAATTCAAATCATCAAAATGGGTCAAAACTGACTCAAATTGATGAATTAAGGCGTTATTTTTGACACGTTGAGCATTAATGAAATTGCGGGTAATTAATTTTACGCGGATTTTATGTCAGGCTTGTGCGGATATTAACAAATTCCACATTCATTATCTGGTAATCTTTCCTGAGGTTTCCGGTTGCCAAAACAACTATTTTTCCGCTGGCGATGATTAATCCGCCAGGCGTCATAAACGGGTAAGTTTTGTCTCAACGCTATTTTTTCGGTATTTCAATATTTATGAACGGGATCACAAACAGGTTTTTTCGTCGGGGCGGGATGCTCAGCAAAACGTGGGCGCTGTGGCTGCTGGCCGCCGGGTTTAGTCCCTGTACGGCGCAAAGCGAAGAACTGGTGATGGCGACAACGTTTTCTCCCGGCGCCACCGCGTGGATTATCGCGCGCTGGCAAACGGAGCCGGGGTCGGTGATGATTCGTACGCTCAACCGCACCAGCGCCTCGCTGGAACAGCTGCTTGATACGGCAAATGCGGAAAACGTTGATCTGGTTCTGACTTCATCACCGATGCTGCTGCAGCATCTTCAGGAACATCAAAAGCTGGCGCCGTTCAACGGCGCGCCGGCAGGTAGCCAACATCTGGTGCCGGAATCCATCCGTTCAACGTCCGTTGCCGTGGCGATGTCGGGGTTCGGTTTACTGATTAACCGCTCGGCGTTGACGACGCGGCATCTGCCCGCGCCAGCGGACTGGGACGATCTCACCGACCCTCGCTATCAGGGGGCGCTGCTGATGAGCAGCCCGTCGCGCTCGGACACCAATCATCTGATGGTAGAGTCGCTGTTGCAGCAACAAGGCTGGGTTAAAGGATGGCAGACGTTGTTGGCAAGCGCGGGAAATCTGGTCACGATTTCATCGCGCAGCTTTGGCGTGGCGGATAAAATTAAAAGCGGGCTGGGCGTAGCCGGTCCGGTAATTGATAACTATGCCAATCTGCTGTTGAACGATCCGCATTTGACCTTTACCTACTTTCCGCAGTCCGCCGTTTCGCCAACCTATGTCGCGGTGCTCAAAAACAGCCAGCACGCCAGCGAAGCGCGGCGCTTTATTCGCTATCTGCTCAGCCCGGAAGGGCAGCGGATCCTCGCCGATGCCAATACCGGAAAATACCCGGTGACGCCGCTGGCGGCGGGCAATCCGCGGTCGGCGCAGCAGGCGCGGCTGATGAATCAACCGCCGTTGGACTATCGCCTGATCCTCAAGCGTCAACGTCTGGTTCAGCGGATGTTTGATACGGCCATTAGCTTTCGTCTCGCCCAACTGAAAGATGCCTGGCGGGCGCTGCACAGCGCGGAAGCCCGTCTTAAGCGTCCGCTGCCCGAGATACGCGCGCTGTTAACCGGTGTCCCTGTCGACCCGGCGAGCAGTGAGGATGAAGCCTGGCTGGCGCAGTTCGACAATAAGAGCTTTGCCGAGCAGCAAATGATGGAGTGGCAGCTCTGGTTTCTCAATAACCAGCGTCAGGCGATCGCAAAACTGGAAGAACTCAAATGATGGGCCGGTCCATGCTGCAACGTTTGCGACAAATCAGCATCAGCACCAGCCTGCGCGGGGCTTTTCTGATGGGCGCGCTGCTGACGCTGATTGTCAGCGGCGTCAGCCTCTATTCATGGCATGAGCAAAGCTCGCAGATACGCTATTCGCTGGACGAGTATTTTCCCCGCATCCATTCTGCTTTTCTGATTGAAGGCAATCTCAATCTGGTGGTCGATCAGCTCAATGAATTTTTGCTGGCGCCGAATACCACGGTGCGCCTGCAGCTGCGTAACCAGATTATTCAGCATCTGGATAAAATAGAGCGGCTGAGCCAGGGCTTGTCACCCGCGGAACGCCAGCAGCTGGCGGTGATTTTACAGGACAGCCGCGCGCTGCTGTCGGAGCTGGATCGCGTGCTCTACAACATGTTTCTGGTACGCGAAAAGGTGGGGGAACTCTCGGCGCGTATCGACTGGCTGCACGATGATTTTACCACTGAGCTGAATTCACTGGTGCAGGACTTTACCTGGCAGCAGGGAACGCTGCTCGATCAGATAGAAGCCCGCCAGGGCGACGCGGCGCAGTACCTGAAGCGTTCCAGAGAAGTCCAGAACGAACAGCAGCAGGTCTATACGCTGGCCCGCATTGAGAATCAAATCGTTGACGACCTGCGCGACAGGCTTAATGAACTGAAATCCGGAAATGATGACGGCATGCTGGTGGAGACGCATATCCGCTATCTCGAAAACCTGAAGAAAACGTCGGATGAAAATATTCGCGCGCTGGACGACTGGCCGAGCACGATCACGCTGCGACAAACGATTGATGAGCTGCTGGAAATCGGCATGGTGAAAAATAAGATGCCGGATACCATGCGCGACTACGTTACAGCGCAAAAAGCGTTAGTGGACGCCAGTCGCGCCAGAGAAGCCACGCTGGGGCGCTTCAGGACGCTGCTTGAAGCCCAGCTTGGCAGCAGTCATCAGCAAATGCAGATGTTTAATCAGCGTATGGGACAGATTGTCCGCGTGAGCGGCGGGTTGATTCTGGTGGCGACGCTGCTGGCGCTGCTGCTGGCGTGGGTGCTGAATCATTATTTCATCCGATCGCGGCTGGTGAAACGCTTTACCGCGCTGAACCAGGCGGTGGTGCAGATTGGTTTAGGCCGGACGGATGCCACCATTCCGGTTTATGGCCGGGATGAGCTGGGGCGTATTGCCGGTTTGCTTCGCCATACGCTGGGTCAGCTTAACGCGCAAAAACAGCAGCTTGAACAGGAGATTGGCGAGCGAAAAACGATTGAGGCCGATCTTCGCGCCACCCAGGACGAGCTGATCCAGACCGCTAAACTGGCGGTGGTGGGGCAGACGATGACCACCCTGGCGCATGAGATCAACCAGCCGCTGAACGCGCTGTCGATGTATCTGTTTACGGCAGGACGGGCGATTGAGCAGGGACAGACGGCGCAGGCGCGGGCGACGTTAAGTAAAGCGGAAGGGTTGATTAACCGCATTGACGCGATTATCCGCTCGCTGCGCCAGTTCACCCGCCGCGCTGAACTGGAAACGCCGCTGCATCCGGTCGATCTGCGGCAGACGTTTATGGTGGCGTGGGAACTGCTGGCGATGCGCCATAGGCCGCAGCAGGGAACGCTGGTGGTACCGGATGAAACCGTCTGGATCCGCGGCGATGAAGTGCGGGTCCATCAGGTACTGGTGAACGTGCTGTCGAATGCGCTCGACGCCTGCCCGAACGCGGCGAAAATTACGGTGAGCTGGCAAATGAACGGCGACACGCTGAGCGTGTTGATTGCCGACAACGGCCCCGGCTGGCCTGCGGCCTTGCTGCCGTCACTGCTGAAGCCGTTCACTACCAGTAAAGATGTGGGGCTGGGGATTGGGCTGTCGATTTGTGTTTCTCTGATGACGCAAATGGAAGGGACGCTGCGCCTGGCGTCGACGTTAACGCGCAACGCCTGCGTGGTGCTGCAATTCAATTTAACGGATGCAAAAGATGTTGAGTAATGAGTGTTCGATTCTGCTGATTGATGATGATGCCGATGTGCTGGATGCCTATACACAGCTGCTTGAGCAGGCGGGTTATCACGTCCATGCCTGCGATAATCCCTTTGCGGCGCGGGAGTGGGTGCAGAAGGACTGGCCCGGTATTGTGCTGAGCGATGTCTGCATGCCCGGCTGTTCCGGCATCGACTTGATGACGCTGTTTCATCAGGATGATGAGCAGCTGCCGATTGTGCTTATCACCGGGCATGGCGACGTGCCGATGGCGGTGGACGCGGTGAAAAAAGGGGCCTGGGATTTTTTGCAAAAGCCGGTCGATCCGGGAAAGCTGCTCTCGCTGGTGGACGCCGCGTTACGTCAGCGGCAATCGGTGATCGCGCGTCGCCAGTATGGCCAGCAGACATTGCGGGTTGAGCTGGTTGGGCGCAGTCAGTGGCTGGAACAGTATCGCCAACGCTTACAGCAGCTGGCGGAGACGGATATTGCGGTCTGGCTTTACGGCGAACCGGGAACCGGCCGTATGACCGGCGCGCGCTATCTGCACCAGTTGGGGCACAACGCCGATGGTCCGTTTATCTACTGCGAACTGACCCCGGCCAATGCCCATAAGCTTAATGAACCGATCGCGCAAGCGCAGGGCGGGACCCTGGTATTAAGTCACCCGGAGCACCTGACCCACGAGCAGCAGCATCAACTGGTGCAGTCGCAGAGTCTTGAACGGCGGCCTTTTCGCCTGATTGGCATCGGCAACGCTTCGCTGGTGGAGCTGGCGGCCAGCGGCCGGATTGTGGCGGAGCTCTATTACTGCTTCGCGATGACGCAAATTGCCTGCCTGCCGCTGTCTAAGCGGCCTGATGATATCGAGCCGCTGTTCCATCACTATTTGCAGAAAACCTGCCAGCGGCTGAATCATCCTGTCCCGGAGGTGGATAGCCATCTGTTGAAAGGAATGATGCGCCGGGTGTGGCTAAACAATGTCCGTGAGTTGGCGAACGCAGCCGAACTGTTTGCAGTGGGGGTGTTACCGCTTGCGGACACGGTGAATCCGCAGATGCACGTTGGAGAGCCCACGCCGCTCGATCGCCGGGTCGAGGACGTTGAACGGCAAATCATTACCGAAGCGCTGAATATCCATCAGGGGCGGATTAATGAAGTGGCGGAGTATCTGCTCATCCCGCGTAAAAAACTGTATCTCAGAATGAAGAAATATGGCCTGAGTAAAGAACACTACAAGGGGTTTTAGGGGCCACAGAGGAGGAGGGGAGTCATATTCGGTTACTTCCCCAACTTTGATTTTATTAATCGTATGACAAATAATGTTTGTTATCTCCGGGTTCGCCAGATATAAATATTCAGGAGATTAACCACCCGCATTAAAATAATAACGTATTAAAAATGATACTTTAAAAAATAATGAAATTTCAGTATTAATTTTGATGCGTTAAAAGTCACTGCTATCAATCAGGTTATGTGATCGCTGTTAGCGAATTAGCATAGTCGCATTTAATAAAATAGCCAAATAAACACAGCGTTTTTATTACCTGCATCAGAGTCAATAAATTCTGACCCTATTTTTATTACTGAGGCCATATTATGGAAACCGTTCAAAATACCCTCGTCGCTCGCGAGAGCAGCGGCTGGAGAAAGAGTGATACCGTCTGGATGCTGGGCCTGTACGGTACCGCGATTGGCGCAGGGGTGCTTTTCCTGCCGATTAACGCCGGTGTTGGCGGCTTAATTCCATTAATCATCATGGCAATTCTTGCCTTTCCAATGACCTTTTTCGCCCACCGTGGTTTGACCCGTTTTGTGTTGTCAGGAAAAAATCCGGGGGAAGATATTACCGAAGTGGTTGAAGAGCATTTCGGTACCGGGGCAGGTAAACTCATTACGCTGCTCTATTTCTTTGCTATTTATCCGATTCTGCTGGTCTATAGCGTCGCCATTACCAACACGGTCGATAGCTTTATTACTCACCAGCTGGGTCTGGTGTCTCCGCCGCGCGCCATTTTATCGCTGATTTTAATTGTCGGTATGATGGGTATTGTCCGCTTTGGCGAAAAAATGATTGTTAAGGCCATGAGCGTGCTGGTATTTCCGTTTGTGTTTGCGTTGATGATACTGGCGCTGTATTTGATACCGCAATGGAATGGCGCGGTACTGGATACCCTGTCGCTGAGCGGCGCTTCGGCTACGGGAAATGGGCTGTGGATGACCCTGTGGCTGGCTATCCCGGTAATGGTTTTCTCCTTCAACCACTCGCCGATTATCTCCTCTTTTGCGGTGGCGAAGCGTGAAGAATACGGCGAGGACGCCGAGCGCAAATGCTCCCGTATCCTGGGCTTTGCCCACATCATGATGGTCCTTACCGTGATGTTCTTCGTCTTCAGCTGCGTGCTGAGCCTCTCCCCGGAAAACCTGGCGGAAGCGAAAGCGCAGAACATCTCCATTCTCTCTTATCTGGCGAACCACTTTAACGCGCCGGTGATTGCCTGGATGGCGCCGATCATCGCGATGATCGCCATCACCAAATCCTTCCTCGGCCACTACCTTGGTGCTCGCGAAGGCTTTAACGGCATGGTGATTAAGTCTCTGCGCGGTAAAGGCAAATCGATCGAAATCAACAAACTGAACAAGATCACCGCGCTGTTCATGCTGGTGACCACCTGGATTGTCGCGACCCTGAACCCGAGCATTCTGGGCATGATTGAAACGCTGGGTGGCCCGGTCATCGCGATGATCCTGTTCCTGATGCCGATGTATGCCATCAACAAAGTACCGGCTATGCGCAAATATAGCGGTCACATCAGCAACGCGTTTGTGGTTGTGATGGGACTGATTGCCATCTCTGCCATTTTCTTCTCGCTGTTCAGCTAAGTTTCAGCGCCGCCGCTCACCGGCGGCGCATCCGTTTTGCTATGTAACCGCATGGGTGCCACATGATTAGCGTTTTCGATATTTTCAAAATCAGCATCGGGCCGTCCAGTTCCCATACCGTTGGGCCGATGAAAGCAGGAAAACATTTTGTTGATACCCTGCAGGAAAAAGGCCTGCTGCATAAAGTGACCCGTCTGGTGGTGGACGTGTATGGTTCTCTTTCATTAACGGGTAAAGGCCACCATACCGATATCGCCATTATTCTTGGGCTGTCCGGGTATTTACCGGATACCGTTGATATCGACGCCATTCCCGACATCATTCGCGATGTCAACGTCATGCATCGTCTGTTTATTGAAGAAGGCCAGCGCGAAATTGAGTTCCCGGTGGCGGAATGCATGCGCTTTCACAATGAGTTTCTTCCCCTGCATGAAAACGGCATGAGCATTACCGCGTTTTGCGACGGCAAAATCGCCCATTTCCAGACTTATTATTCCATCGGCGGCGGTTTTATCGTGACCGAGGAAAACTTTGGCAAGAGTCAGGGCGCGGAGGTCGATATTCCGTTCCCGTTCTATTCCGCCCGCAACCTGTTGGCACACTGCCAGGACAACTGCCTGTCGATTTCCGCGGTGATGATGAAAAACGAGATCGCCCGCCACGGCAGGGAGAGCGTTGAGCAAAATATGGCGAAAATATGGGAGACCATGAGAAACGCCATTAACCGGGGGATGAATACGGAAGGTATTTTACCGGGGCCGCTGAAGGTGCCGCGCCGTGCTTCTGCGCTGCACCGTGTGCTGGCGCCGCAGAGCCAGTCGATTACGCCGCTGAGCGCGATGGATTGGGTCAATATGTTCGCCATGGCGGTCGGAGAAGAGAACGCGGCGGGTGGGCGAGTCGTGACCGCGCCGACCAACGGCGCCTGCGGTATTGTCCCGGCGGTACTGGCCTATTACGATCGGTTTATCAAAGAGGTGACGCCGGAAATCTCTATGCGCTATTTCCTGACGGCAGGCGCGATCGGCATTCTTTATAAGATGAACGCCTCCATTTCCGGGGCTGAGGTCGGTTGCCAGGGCGAAGTGGGTGTGGCCTGCTCGATGGCGTCCGCCGGTCTGGCCGAGCTATTGGGGGGTAGTCCGGAGAAGGTGTGCATCGCCGCGGAGATCGGTATGGAGCATAACCTTGGCCTGACCTGCGATCCGGTGGCCGGCCAGGTGCAGGTGCCGTGCATCGAGCGTAACGCGATTGCGGCGGTGAAGGCGATAAACTCGGCCAGTATGGCGATGTACCGTACCAGCGATCCGAAAGTCTCACTGGATAAAGTTATCGAAACGATGTTTGAGACGGGCAAAGACATGAACGCCAAATACCGTGAAACCGCCCGCGGCGGTCTGGCGATTAAAGTCGCGGTGTGTGAATCCTGAGTCCCATAAAAAACGCCTGTTTAACGACAGGCGTTTTTTCTTTCCCCGGCGGTGCAGGCCCTACAGTTTAGGGCTTTTTTTTCTCTCCGTCAGGCGGCTGGAAAGACCATACCACGCTGTTAGAAGCCGATGAGGTGTACCATTCGTTAATGGTGGCGTTTGACTCGCTGGTCTGCGTCGCGGCGGCCTGCTTCTCTTTTGGCTGATGCGTTTTTTTCCGAATGCGGATACGGGAAGGGGCCCCGGAATTGATCTGCGCTTTAAAGGTGCGCATATGTGAATCGAATAAAATCGACTCCAGTTGATGTAGTCGGTCGAGGCCGCGCAAAATACCAATCAGCGTACTGAGAGTGACGGACTCACCTAGTTCAACGCGTTTAATGGTTGCCGCGCCGACCTGCGCGCGTTCGGCAAGCTCAATCTGTGATAGCCCCAGTTGTATACGCGTTTCTTTAATTCTTCGGCACAGTTCAGAAATAATTTCACTGTCAGGCATAGTACTGAAACGCATCTTAATTCCTCTACTGCGTAATAAATCCTGACTAATTATTTAGCAAGCCAATTTATAAATAAAGCGAATAATTTCTCTTTTGCGATAGCGGCGACAATGTTTTTTGCCAATGCCATCAAAGAGTTGGGTAGACGCTCGTTCCTGAGAATCCCACGGTTTCAGGCGCCAAATAAAGAGACTTCGGATCAATCGCCTGGGGCGATGCTCCGTGGCGCAGGGATGAGTCTCCGTCTCTGCCATAATGCAATTACGGCGAATTATGGTTATATATATCCCTTTCTGCGGCCCGGTTTCGCCGCAGCCACTCTTACGGATGATAACGATACGCCATGAATCTTCGTGAAAATATTGTGAGCCAATTCAGCCTGCTGTCGCCCGAACTCCAGCGCGCGGCGGAATTTTCCCTGCAAAATGCCAACCAACTGGTGGTGCAATCAATGCGCGCCTTCGCCGCGGAAGCCGGCGTTAAGCCTGCCACGCTGCTACGCCTGGCGCAGCGTCTGGGCTATAACGGTTGGCGGGAGCTGAAAAGTGCATTTATCGACGATCTCGGCTTAGGAAATGATACATATGTATCTAAGGCTGAAAAATTGATCGCGAAAGGAACGCAGCCCGCGCTGTACGAAGAGGTGTTCCTCGCGCATCAGGCCAATCTGGCATTCACTCAGGCAGAGAATCAACACGCTATGCAGCAAGCGGTTAGGTTGCTGGATGAAGCGAAGCAGGTCTATATTTGCGGCTTCCGCGCCAGCTTTCCTATCGCCTGGTCGTTGTTTTATGTCTATCGATTGTTCAATCGCCAGGTGTCGCTGATTGACGGGCTGGCAAGCAATATCGAAGTCTTCACCCGTGAGATCAACGCGGAAGACTGCCTGCTATTGACCAGCTTTTCTCCCTATTCCCGCGAATCTCTCGACGTTCTCAATGCTGCCAGGCAGGCCGGGGCACGGATTATCGCCATCACCGACTCACCGGTTTCGCCGCTGGCGCAAACGGCGGACTGCACGCTGCTGTTTTCCCTCAGCAGCCCGTCTTTTTTCCCTTCGATAGTGTCCGGTATGGGCGTCGCCGAGTGTTTGCTGGCGATGCTGGTTGCCCGCCACGGTAGGGAGGCGGTGAATAAAATTGAGAGCGCAGAACGTTATCTGCAACGCTCCGGGGCGTATGTGATGCCCGATAAATCCTGATAAATGATTCATTTGCTTTTATCATAAGAAAATTAAATACATTTGAATCATTATTGAATTGACGAGATTCAAATGGATCCTGCATGATGCTTTCAACTTACGCGAAAGCGATTTCTAAAGCAGGATAAAAGCATGAGTCAAATCATTCACCGCAGCCTACGTACCACCCCGGCAGTGGCAGTCAGTGCCCAGGGCGCTTACATCACCGATGCCAGTGGTCAACGCTATCTGGACGCCTGCGGCGGGGCGGCGGTTTCTTGTCTGGGTCACGCCCATCCGGATGTGCTGGCGGCGATGCACCGGCAGATCGATCGGTTGGCCTATGCCCACACCAGTTTTTTCACCAGCGATACGGTGGAACAACTGGCAGAGCAGCTTGTCCGCACCGCGCCCGGTTCCCTGAACTATGCCTATTTCGTCTCCGGCGGATCGGAAGCGGTTGAAACGGCGCTGAAGCTGGCGCGCCAGTATTTTGTGGAGATCGGGCAGCCGGATCGCACGCTATTTATTGCCCGTAAACAAAGCTACCACGGCAATACGCTGGGTGCGCTGGCAGTTGGCGGTAACGAGTGGCGCCGCCGCCAGTTCGCGCCGCTGCTGATGGATGTGGTGCGCGTGTCGGCCTGTAATGAGTACCGCGACCGTGAGGCGGGTGAAAGCCAGCAGCAATATACCGAGCGCTTACTTGGCGAACTCGAAGCGGCAATTCTGGACGCCGGGCCGGAAAAAATTATCGGCTTTATCGCCGAAACGGTGGTTGGCGCAACCACCGGCGCAATGCCGCCTACACCGGGTTATCTGCAAGGCGTTCGTCGGCTGTGTGATAAATACGGCATTCTGTATATCGCCGATGAGGTGATGTGCGGCATGGGCCGTACCGGCACGTTGCACGCCTTTGAACAGGATGGCGTTGTCCCTGACATCGTGACCATCGCAAAAGGTTTAGGCGGGGGTTATCAGCCTATTGGCGCAGTGCTGGCCAGTGAGCAAATCGTCGCCGCGCTGCAAGCCGGTAGCGGAATGTTCCAGCATGGTCACACCTACATCTGTCACCCGACCGCCGCAGCGGCTGCGCTGGCCGTACAGCAGGTTATCGAGCGAGATCGTTTGCTCGAGCAGGTGCAGCAGCAGGGCGCGTATTTGCAGCAGGCGCTGCATGATGTGCTGGGCGGATTACCGTATGTTGGTGATACGCGCGGCCGCGGTTTATTCGCCGGCGTGGAGCTGGTATGCGATAAAGAGCGCAAAACGGCATTCGATCCGCTGCTGAAGCTACATGCCGCTATTAAAGCGCAGTGCATGGGGCACGGGCTGCTGGTCTATCCGATGGGCGGAACCATTGATGGCCAGCGGGGCGATCATATCCTGATTGCGCCGCCGTTTATTGTCAGCCGGTCCGAACTCGATTTTGTAGTAGATACCCTGCACAAAGTCATCAGCGAAGAGACGCATAAACTGATGAGACATCAGCCATGAATCGTTTACCTGCGCTGACAGAACAGCAGTGGAGCGATGAACAACGCCAGCTTGCGGAGGAGATTATCAACGGGCCGCGCGGCGCGCTGCTGCCGCCGTTTGAACCGTTGTTGCGCAGCCCGGAACTGATGGCTCATGCGCAGCGAATGGGGGAGTATCTGCGCTACCGTAGCGCGCTGGGGCAGCGGTTGTCGGAACTGACCATCCTGCTGACCGCGCGTCACTGGTCGCAGCCGGTTGAATGGGCCATTCATGCGCCAATAGCCAGGGAAAAAGGGATCCCGGCACAGGCGGTGCAGGCAATTAATGAACAGCGTCAACCAGAGTCGCTGGAGGCTGATGAATGGGTGGTTTACCATTTTTGCCAGCAGCTGCATCAGCATAAAAAAGTCAGCGATGATATCTGGCAACAGGCAATCGATCTCTGGGGGGAAAAGGGCGTTGTCGATCTGATAGGCATCAACGGTTATTACAGCTTTCTTTCAATGATTATGAACGGCGCGCAGACGCCAGTACCCGACACCAGGGATTTTATTCTTCCCGCATAAATAATTCGCACGCCTTGATTTTTATATTGCGTGCGAATGTAGGGATACTGTTTTTATTCTCAATGCCAATATCAGTTTTAGGGTATTGCGCGAAAACTTCTGTCTGCTGTCTTAATTACGCTGAGGATTATTATGTCTGCATTATTGAAAAAATTAAAGATTACCCTGGCACTGGTTGCCTGTTCGGCGAGTTTTGCCGTCATGGCACAAGATAAAATATTAGTCGGTGTGGATACCGCCTTCGTACCCTTTGAATTTAAGCAAGGCAATAAATATGTTGGTTTTGATATCGATTTATGGCAAGCCATTGCGAAGAAAATGAATGTCAGTTACGAATTACGCCCTATGGATTTCAGCGGTTTAATTCCTGGGCTGCAGTCGCGTAATTTAGATGTGGCAATGGCCGGGATCACCATTACCGATGCCCGCAAACAGGTCGTTGATTTCAGCGACGGTTACTACGATGCGGATCTCTTAATGGCGGTGAAAAGTGGTGATGATTCCATCACCAAATTCAGCGAGCTGGCCGGTAAAAAAGTGGGGCTGAAGCAGGGCACCGCCGCGGCCATTTTTATGAAATCCAAATATAAAGCCAACTATGTCGAATTCCCTAATATTGATAACGCCTATCTCGACCTGCAGGCCGGCAACCTGGACGCGGTCGTTCACGACTCCCCAAACGTGCTCTACTATGTGAAAACCGCAGGTGGCGGTAAGGTAAAATCGACCGGGGAAACGGACAGCATTCTGCCGCAGAAATACGGTTTTGCCCTGCAGAAAAACAGCAGCCTGACGCCGAAGGTCGATGCCGCGTTAAACGCATTACGCGCGGATGGCACCTACGACAAGATTTATTTCAAATGGTTTAACAAGCAACCTAAATAACCCCCGCCGGGCCGGGTATCCCCGGCCAGAACCGAGAGTAATAGACCGCATTATGAATTTCGAAACGAAATATATATGGGAATCGCTGCCGCTATTATTACAGGGGCTGCAGCTGACAATATTGATCTCTATGGTCGGTTTGGCGGGCGGCTTTATCATCGGTCTGCTGGCGGGAGTTTGTCGTGCACTGGGAGGCGGCATCGCGAAAACGTTATCATTAATTTTTGTCGAACTTATTCGCGGTACGCCAATTATGGTACAGGTGATGTTTATCTATTTTGCCTTGCCAATGATTCTGCCTGTTCGTATCGACCCCATCACGGCCGCGATGGTCACCATTATTATTAACTCCGGCGCGTATATTGCGGAAATTACGCGCGGCGCAATTTTGTCCATCAATAGAGGATTTAAAGAAGCCAGTCTGGCGATGGGATTATCGCAGCGCGCAACGCTATGGCACGTGATTATGCCGCTGGCCCTGCGCCGCATGATCCCGGCGTTGGGCAACCAGTGGATTATCAGCATTAAAGACACCTCGCTGTTCATTGTTATCGGCGTCGCGGAATTAACGCGCCAGGGGCAGGAGATCATCGCCGGGAACTTCCGTGCCCTTGAGGTCTGGACAGCGGTTGCCCTGATTTATCTTGCCGTCACCCTGTGCCTGAGCTTCCTGCTGAAGCAACTGGAGAAAAGGATCCATATTTTATGAGCATGGTTGAATTTAGCGCGGTTGCTAAACATTTCGGCACCACCCAGGTGCTGCACGATATCAATCTGAAAATTGATGCCGGTGAAGTGGTCGTGATTATCGGTCCTTCAGGTTCAGGTAAATCGACGCTGCTGCGTTGTATCAACAAGCTGGAAGCGATCTCCTCCGGCACCTTGCTGGTTGCCGGGATGCACTTGACCGATCCCCACGTCAACGAGTGCGAAATCCGCCGCGAAGCGGGGATGGTATTCCAGCAATTTCATCTGTTTCCGCATCTGACGGCGCTGGAAAATGTGATGTTTGGGCCTATTCGCGTACGCAAAATGAGTCAAGCGGCAGCCCGCGAACAGGCGCTGGCGCTGCTGGAACGTGTCGGCCTACGCGAACGGGCCGAGCACTATCCGTCGGAGCTTTCTGGCGGCCAGCAGCAGCGCGTGGCTATCGCCCGCGCGCTGGCGGTGAAACCGAAAATGATGCTGTTTGATGAGCCAACCTCTGCGCTCGATCCGGAGTTGCGCCATGAAGTATTAAAAGTGATGCGTTCACTGGCGGATGAAGGGATGACCATGATTATAGTGACGCACGAGATTGGCTTTGCACGCGATGTGGCCTCTCGATTGATGTTTATCGATGGTGGAACCATTGCTGAAGATGGCCCACCTGATATCCTGCTGAATGCCAGTAGCAATCCGCGCCTGAAAGAATTTTTACAGCACGTTTCCTGAACATAAGTGAATCCATCACATGAAGAAAATCGACATCAGTGGTTCCCCGTTTGAGATTGGCCTGCGCCTTGGCGAGCTTGGCCGTGAAGCATGGCATCAGAAACTGAGGCTCACGTCATTGTGGCAAACGGTGATGGCCCTGCAGGCATCCCCTGAGACCCGGTTAATGCGCGCCGAGGTGCAGCGGCATTACCCGCACATCTGGCAGGAGTTGGAGGGGTTGGCGCAGGGGCTGGAGGCCACTGTTGATCAGGTCTTTGCCTGGAACTGCCGTGGCGATCTGGTGCGCTCAACGTCGGATGGCTGTACGACGGTGGCCGGGGTAAACGCCGCAGGCGAGCGGATTATTGCGCACAATGAAGACGGTTTTCCTCAGTTACGGGATGAATGCTTGCTGGCTACCATTACTCCGAGTCGCGGACTGAGCTTTACGAGTTTTGCCTATCCGGGGTCGATTTGCGGCCACACCTTTGCGGTGAATGAAAAAGGTATCGTTAACACGGTGAATAACATCCGTGCAGTGCATCGTCCGCAGGGATTACCGCGTCAGATCCTGGCTCGCGCCTCTCTGAATGCGAACACCCTCGACGAGGCAATCACTATACTTACCGGCCAGCCGCGATCCGGGGCGTTTCACCATACGCTCGGGCAACTGGGCGATGCGCGGCTGTTCAGCGTTGAGGCCACCGGTCAAGGCTGTTCCGTTCTACCCCTGACGACGGTAACCGGGCATGCCAACCATCTGGTGCATGCGGCACTGGCTGGCGTTGAGCAGATCGTTACCGACAGCTCAGCGTCGCGGCAGTTACGCCTCGTGCAGTGGCGGGAAACACAACCTCCGTTTGACGCCGCGGCGGCAAAAGCCATTCTCTCAGATACCCATGACGCCAAACTGCCAATTTACCGGCTGGCTGCCGACGATCCGGATGAGGAGAACACCCTCGCCACGGCAGTCTTCACCCTCGATGCCAACCACGTCAGGTGGCAAATTTTCGACATTAACCGCGACGATGTTAAATTTCAGGGAGAAGTGCGTGGGTGAGATAGCCGGTCGTCAGTCATAAAGGGCAGGGTAGTACCGTTGCCCCGGCGTTCAATAGTACCGTCCGGATACTGCCCGCTATCGGCGTCTTGAGCGATGTCCTGAAGCGCGGTGTCCGGAGTATTCAGGTTTGCGTCTCTATACGATTCGGGCCATCGCCGTTTCTCATCTGCCTCGTGCGCGCCGATGCATACTCTCGCGGACATACCACGAAAAACAAAATGTCTTGTTCAGTTAAGTATGGCTTTCAGGACAGCGCCTGTTAATTAGCCCTTATACCTTAGTTGATGATTTCAAGGATACTGCTGTTTCTGCTTTTTTATCCTTTCGTATGTCGCCTGCATCTCACTAAAAAATTTATACAACTTTGTCAGAGTTACACTTTTTTACGTATTAACTTTTTTTTGCTGTGCTTAAAAACGCTTGACAAAATCAACGCCAAAGTTAAATTTGAGCGACCGCTCTAGTTTTATGTCATGCATTTAGAATGGTAAAATGGTTCTGAATGATTTACAAAACACTCTATGACAAGGGGAATAGCGTAATGCCAATTTTTTTCCAGGAAACTCAGTTGAAGAGAGCAAATATAATTACCCTTGCTCTGGCTTTTACTTTCTCTATTCTTTCCACACCAACCTTAGCAAATGCCTCACCATCAAAAACTTATCGTATCGCTGTTTATAGGGGAGACGCCGGGTGCGCGGGGTGTTCAGAAATGGTGGTGAAATCGCTCGTCGGTACTGGCCTGCCGCTGAACATCGCTTATGTGGGTGAAAAAGAAACGCTGAAAGTGAATGAGCAAACGCTTAAAAAATTCGATATCTACATTCAACCCGGCGGCGGTCAGGATATACCCGGTTCTTATGACGTCATTGGTGATGATGGCGCTGAGGCTATCCGTCAATTTGTGAAAAGCGGCAAAGATTTTATTGGCATTTGCATGGGGGCGTATCTTGCCGATAAAGACTGGATTGGGCTCATTGATGCACCCCTTGAGTCAGAAGTGGGAAGACCTGGTTCACGCGCCTATGATGAGGGGGATTACACCTTGCAAGTGAAATGGAATAATAAACAGGAACCTTTTTACTATCAGGATGGCCCCTATCTGAATAACACAACCTCAAACGCTGGGTTCCAGGCGATAGCTTATTACGACAATGGGGATGTCGCTATCGCCAGATATAAATATGGGGAAGGGCATGTCCTATTATCAGGCCCTCACCCTGAAGCCGATGAGACATGGATAGATGCCCGAGTTGCGGGTAACACCACAGCGGAAAGTAAAATGAAACGCATTTTAAGCTATCTGGACATAAACAAGCGCTAATTTCTACTGCGGGTTTTTCATGTGCTTCGGAAGGGTTTGCCAAGGATTTTAAAAGAAATCTCATATATTTCATTAAGAAAAGCGGTTCTTTTTTCTTTTGAATAATCGAGGATCAGCAAACTTGAGTATCCATCTATTAATGCATTTATTTGTCTGGCGGATACCGAAGCGTTTATCGAGGAAAACTCGCCCTCATTAATTCCGGAGCCGATGATTTCTTCGAGTATATTGATCCATTGCAGTGATTGATTATGAACCAAATTAGCATAATCATCGTCGCGCGCGGCCATCGGCCAGAGTTCAAGGTAGAGCAGCCAGTGCGCTGATGGCGCATCAGGTAACAGCGTTTTGATATACAGCCTGACCCTGTCAGTTGGGCTCATACTTTCCGAGGCCTTAAATGTTGCATGACATTCCTCGATGTCATTATCAAACATATATTTTATGGCCGATTTTTTTAATGTTTCCCAGTTACTATAATAATGATAGATGTGGCTCCTGGAAATATTAAGCTTTTGTGTAAGATCGCGGGTGGAGACATTGTTGAATCCTTTTTCTCTAAAAAGCTGCAGAGCGGCTATCTTTATTAATTCCGAAAAATTTGATGCTTTCAAAATTTAACCTTCATAGTGCGTAAAATTATCGTGTCGCAGAAAACGCTCTATCATTGCTCTGCACCTAATCAACAGCCAAATTTACTACACAGTCATGGCCAGATGCAATGACTGGGTTTTACACAGGACGGTGAACGTTACTATCATGGCGTGGCGGTTTCTTACATCTGCGATTGTTCCCTGAACGATTTCCGAGAGGCGTTCGTAGGTAGAGCAGGGAAGCCAGCATGGTCAATAGCGCGTCGAAAGAAGGGATATTCGCCGCCGTGACCAGCCTGAAGCGGGTTGCATAATCTTTGGCCGCTTCGTAGTCGAGGAACATGGCATCGAGCGTGCCAATAAATTTTTAGCTTGATAGGATTTTGATGTTATGCTATGGAAAAGAATTATTTACAGGTCTGGAGGTAATTTATATGACGCCAAAAGAAATACTTTGCCAATGGGTTGACGCATTTAATAATGCAGATGTAGAAATTATTTCAGAATTATATGATGATAATGCAATAAACCATCAGGTAGCCAATGAGCCAGTTATTGGGAAAGAGGCTATAAAGAAAATGTTTGAACAAGATTTTTCTATTCCAGAAATGGTTTGTATCGTTGAAAACATTTTCGAAGATGGACAATGGGCAATTTTAGAGTGGCGTGCCCCATCAGGTTTAAGAGGTTGCGGTTTTTTTCAAATAGTAAATAATAAAATTATATTTCAAAGAGGCTATTGGGATAAGCTATCTTTCTTAAAACTGCACAATTTACCTATTGAATAAAATTCATATATACTTTTTATGAGTAGTTTGCAAATTGCTTAAAGTGTGCATTAAGGGAAGCATAATAACTTCCCTTAACCAATCTGTGGAATCTTTACGCCATCGTATAATGTGATACTGCTTTTCCAGGTAGCCCCGGATGGCCTCAAAATAGGTGAATGTCGATTCCGATTTTACAAATCGAAGCTGCATCAGGTGGCTCGTCGCGTTGTCGACGTAGACCAGTGCGATACAGGCGGGTGCACGGTTCTCGAACCAGTGATGGTCGCAGCCACCAATCTGGATCAACTCGCCACAACAGGCAAGACGATAGCGTGGCTGCTGAATTTTCGGCGCACGTTGTTTGCGAGGGATACAGAGACCGGCTTTGACAATGAGTGAACGGACAGTTTCTTGGGACAGGTGAACATCGTGCAGTTCTGCGAGTTTCACGCATGTAAGCGTCGGCACAAAGTCGGTATGGCGATCTCGGATGTAATGTGCAAGACCATCAGGCAGTTGGTTATTGCTGGGGTTTCCTCGACGGCGGTCAGCCATACCAGGCGGGCCAGATTCGCGGTAACGCGACAGAAGACGTCGGCACTGACGAGCGAAGATACCCAGGCGCTGCGCGGCCATCTGCGTTGTCAGGTGCCGGTCGACAACATGGGTTAATTTCATCCAAAGTAAAAAACTGCGCTGAATGGGCCATGAGCAGAATCCCGGGATGGTTAACTGAGTTCTGATCAAAATCGCGTAATCTTGCTTCCTCTATCTTGGTGCGCATAATGTATATTATGTTAAATTTAGTCCGTCGTTCATTTAGTTCATAACCAGCCACAGACTACGATCAATCATACACTTACCTATCCCTCTATCTTCTTCTTGCATGACGTTATGTTTGTCGGTTACTTTGTTCATACCCACACCATTTACGATGGTTAAATGCCGCATGTTCATACTCACACAACTCAATATCAACCAACGGCAGCGTTTATGGGCACTGATGGATACTCACACGCGCCAGCCGCTTTTATATCCGTTAATATATCTTATAGACCATCTTGCTTTGCGTTCATCAGCCACGCAATCCTCTTCACTTCAAGCGCTCAAGTTTTTCTATGAATTCTGGCACCAGAAACATGGCGTGACTTTTTGCTTCAGTTTCTATTCCTCGAACCACAATCCATTGATTGCCATTGATGAACTTACAGCCTTTTTTCATTATCTGGAAAATACGCATTTATATGTACCAGCGTTAACCATAAGGTCTACGACGCAGACCACGCCTCAACGTCGTACAAATATCAGGCATGTACATTCGGTTATTCGTTTTATCAGATATTTGATTAACACGTATATCTCGCCGAGATATATAGATGGCTCACCTAAAGAGCTCACACGACTTGCCACGCAGTTAACGGGACGGTTATCGATACATAAAGCAGAATTCCGTACTCTTACCCATTCTCGTCAGATGAACAATGGCACGACCCATAAGCGCTTTCGAAGTCTGACTGCTGAGATGGTCATGGCTTTTTACCAAATCATTACACCCGGTTCAATTTCAAAGAAAAACCCACTTAATCCCTTCCCCGCTGGTGAAATCCAGCTACGTAATTTTCTGATTTGCAGATTGCTTTTAAATTACGGATTGCGTGTCAGTGAATTACTGCTTTTGGAGTGTCATTCGATCAAACCAAATCTCCGAGGGGATCAGTTCAGCCTGATTGTGACCACAGTAGATGACGACGTTTCGGATCAGCGAAAAAGATTGCCTTCATTAAAAAATGTCTATGCAAACCGGGTGCTGGCATTAGATAAACTGGACTTTCATTTTCTAAATATATATATCAATAAAATTCGCCCTCAAGCCTCCCATAGTTTTCTGTTCACTTCCACCCAAAAACCACACCCGCCACTGTCATACCATGCAGTTTATGATATCTTTACCCGGATTGATGACATTATGAGTGTGCGGTATCCTGAATATAAAACAGATGAATATTATGATGCCATTGAAAGCATCTCGCCTCATATAACCCGGCATACCTGGGCTTATTTGACACTTCAACGCATTTATCGTGAAAAACTTCAAAAAACTAAGGCCGACTCACTCCAGGCTGTCATGGATTTTTCTATCGTTGGATTGATGGATGAAGCCAAGGATGAATTACGACTGCTTGGCGGCTGGAGTCACAATAGCCATATGCCTGATGTTTATGCCAAAAGATTTCTATCACAGCAGGCTAATACGGCCAATCTTCACCGAATCGCTATGGATAACGAGGCCCTGAGAGCAACCTTTTCTCATGTATGTGACGAATGGAGTGCATATGAGTCGAATCAATAAACAGTTAAATGAGTCGAATAGTACCATTTATACACCTGCATTTGTTGAAAGTATTTCAAAAGTTGATATACCTGCTGGCATTTATCTCAAGTCGGCAGATTATTTCGATGATAAATATATTAATTCAACAAGTGACAGTTGGGTATTCGATTATTCAGGCAGCCGCTGCTATGCCCACTTCCGACGGGATAAAATCAGCAACCAATTAACCAAATATATTTGCTTCCGTTATGCATCTGCCAAGTGTCCAGCCCAGATTCCTGGTGTACTCCATGCCTGGTCTTTGGCAACTGATCATTGCATAACCCAATCTGCTTTCACGTTTACGGTGTTGAAAGATTACCTTGAAACTCAGGAAATTGATCCTCGATATTTCTACTACATCATTTTCGGCCTAAAAATCCTCTGTGCCGAAGCATTCCCCGGTTTCACCCTCGACGATTACGAAGACCTCGAATTTATCCCTCGCCCGCATTCCCACGACTGGGACATCTATCAGGAAATCGACCATGTTCTGGATCCGCTCGAAAAAAGCATGATCAGTAAAGGCTTGTTTGAAATGGCTACGTCGATTCGCTATGGCGAAAACTACAGTTTGAACACCATTCGAGATGCAGCAATTCTGGGGCTGACTTATGTCACCGGAGCCCGCCCGGCACAACTGGCCAAGCTGGCAACAAAAGATTTGCGCATTGATACCCGAAACCCCGAAACCGGGTTAATACGCTATAGCTTACTTCTGCCCTACGCCAAACAGCGGCGCGTAACGACTGAACGTCTGTTTTTGGCGATTCCAGCGGAAATCGGCGCGTTGATTAGGCACTATATCGAGCGAGCGCAACTAAAACCTGATGGCAAGTTATTTGAATTTAGTCACTCTGCACCATTTTATGTGTCCAAAGCGATTAGCAAGGCCATCCTCAGATTCAGTCCTCCAGATTATCAGGCTGCCGTAGCGCGTGGCGAAGCGGCTTTGCCAACCATTACGCCGACCGACTTGCGCCACAACGTGGGCCATTCACTGGCTATGCAAGGGGGCAGCGCCGAAGAAATTGCGCATATTCTGGGACATACCTCACTTACTGTTGCCAAGTATTACATCCTGGCGACGCCTGCGCTGGCACTGATTCGAGCCAAAGCATTGGGTACCAATCCGGTATGGCAAAACATGGTAGCTATGATGTTGACAGGTGAACTGACCTCTTCAACGGAATGGCAAGGCCAGCGCGTGGTCGGCATAGTCGGTGATCAGTTGCATGATGGGATTGGTGGTTGCTCCAGAGATGATGGCGAATGTCCGTTCTGTGAAGTACGCTGCTGCTACGGTTGCCTGTATTACCGCCCCTTTACTGATGGTGACCACCAGGCGGTGCTGGAGAGTGTAGTTAAAGAAGTCGATGAATTGATTTCCATTTCAGACAGTGTTGGCAACGCCCGCAATCCACTTATTTCCATCCATGAAACCACACAATTTGAAATTCAATCCGTGATTGCCCGTTGCCGTTTTCATCAAGAAAAAGGCGGTGTGCGATGAAAAAACATTTTGCGCAGTTTCACGCCTTTATCACCGAGCAGCAAAGCTGGTTTGAACAGCATCTGGCGGCAGACTTCGATCAGTCATGGGATGACCCTGTTTGGGTCTGCGGCAGCAATGGTAGTGGCTGGTTACGTGGTAATGGCAAAAATAAATTACGCTTTGATGAAATCAGCCGTACCAAAGGTATTGAGGGGCGTCATGCCGTGGAAGAAGACTATGCCCGGTTTATGAAAGCCCTGCTGGTACTGGTGTATCGGAGGAGAAATCGAAGTATATCCCCAGCGGTGGCAGTGGCAACACTGATGATTTTGAAGCGCTGGTACCACTCACTATTTGAGTTGACCGGGCAAACCCACCCAGTGTATCTAACCACAGGGGTAATTCAACGGTCGATGGATAACCTCAGCACAGCTTCATCTCTAGGGGATCCCAATACCGCCAATTACAAAGGACGTTGTGTCAGTCTGCAAAAACTGGTTAATCACCAGTCATTCACACTGGTGACATTGCAATATGTGTCCGATGGGCAATATACCAATCAAACCAACCTCACCCGCAAAGCCCGGGAAACCATGGCGCTGAAACAGCAGTACACGCTGGCTGATACCACTACCGATGGTGAAGATGCGTTGATTACCATTCGTGGTTTTCTGAACATAGTTGCATTAATCCAGCGGGTGGAAAGTGATGCTGAGAAAATTGCGTTAAATTGCCTGTTGTTATTGGTTATCACCGGCTTTCGCTCCATTGAAGCGTTTAATCTCAGACAGGATGCGCTGTTTAAACGCCAGATTGATGATCCGGCAATCCGCAAGCGGTTTCAGGACAAGGGATTACCCGATTATTTCCTTGGTATCCGTTATGTTGGTGTCAAAGGTGCAGGGGAGCGAACGCATTGGGTAGAACCGCTGGCAGCACCTCTGGTCGAGAGTATATTCAGTTCCGTTAAAATATTGACCGCACCAATACGCAGTCATCTGACCTATCTACGGGCGAAATCTTTTACTGATTACCTGCCACAGGCCATCAGCGCCCTGCCCGGTGAACGAGTCGAACTGGATGATGTGGTGACGTACATCACACAAACCACCTCAAGCTTTCGTGGCCGGGCAGGACAACGAGACAAAACATCCAAAGCCCTCAGCAAACGAGGTGTGCTGCCCGTTCAAGAAATGCCAGGGCCAAAAAACAGCAAATCTATCTATTATTCCAAGACTGACCTTAATCATTACATCAAGACCGAATTTGGCCTGACGAATGCCAACGAACCCTGTACGCACGCCTGGATGGAAAATGGCAAACGCTACGAAGTTAACTACGAAGACCTGTTATTTCTACATGAGAAGGGTTCGCTGGCATTAAAGCGCACACTGGCTTTGCTGGCTATACCGATACCCTTCACTAACACACTTATGAATAAATTTTTAGGCAATGTTGAGCCTGATGGATCAGTATTCAGCAAATATCAATTACTGGAAGAGAATGGTACCCCCACCCGGATGCGTACCCACATTCCCCGGCACAACATCAATACCTTTCTTGCCATTGCGGATATCGCTGACCACTTACAGGCAATGCTGATGGGGAGAGTGGACATCACGCAGAATCAGCACTATCAGCATCTGGCGCTTGCAGAACGGCGAAAAGCAGCCTCGTTGGTGCCCTTGCAGCCGATATCGACAGCACTAACTGCCGCGCCCTCTTCGTCCTCCGTTGCTACGCCACTGGAAATCGTCAAACGGACCGGCCAACTGGCGGTCACGGAACACATGACTTTGGACAATACCATCAAAGCCAACCTGCATACTTTTGACGATCGGGATGATGTAGCTAGGTTTGTCGAGGCGTCATTTGCTGACGGCCTCTTTGAAGATGTTGCTGCCGCCTTTGAAGAAATCCGCGACGCAGAAGGACCAGAGCAAGCCTCTGCCATGGTGGCAAGACATGCCGTGATGTATCCGCTGAAATTTGGCTCCTGTATGCGGGAAGTTAACCTCTGGGGATGTCCTTATCGACTGAAATGCCAGAGTGCTGCCTTTTGTGAACATTTCACGCTGACAGGCCGGATAGATGAGCTACCCAATCTGATTGCCAAAAAACAGGCGTTACAGCAAGCACATTCGAAGTTGACCCAACTTACACAACATCAGCCTGACTACCAGACCAGACTGGCCGACATCGAACGACGGTTACAGCAACTCGAGGCAATACAAGCACAATGGCAGCGTCGTGCCAAGACTCAACAACTGGTTGCTACGGAGAGTGTGTTGTCTGGTGGAGTAATCACCGAGGGCAAAGTCCGTACACTGGCCCAGCTTTTTGCACTTGAATACCAACAATTGATGCAGGAGAACGACTGATGCGCGGCAAGGAACTGGATACACTGATCGAGCACGAATTACAACTGATGCTGGTTGAAGGCTTTGACAAGTCCCCTATTTCCGCCAAGGCCCTGCATATTCGGCTCAAGGCAAAAGGTATCGTTAACGGTGGTTTAAGTACGCTGAGCAGCCTTGAGCGAAAACGCCTAATTGCTGCCTATGTTGATCAGCAACTTGGCCCATTGAATTTACGCCCAAAAGAAAAACAGCAATACGTCAACCGCAAAACCCGTCAGGCCTTGCTGGCCAGAAACCAGCAGTTGCAGGCGGAAGTCAGTGAGCTGCGAGACCAACTGGCGCAGAATACCCTGTCGTTGATAGAAATTGTCAAAGCGGTAAAAATCAATACGGTTATTCCGGTGGAAAGTCTGTTGGCCAAACATGTAATTCGGGAGTTACACAAGTCGTCATAATGCTGGTTGTAATTTTTCGGCAAAGGGCATGGACGATTTCTTTCCGTCATTCTGTATATTGCTTACCTTCCCAAATTTCTCCAACCGTTAGTTGGAGAAATAAGATGGGTCGTAAATCATGAATAAACGCCTTGCTCTATTCGAAAAATGAGCATGGCAACTTTCAACGCCCCCTCTTCTGAGTCCATTAACTCAGAGGGCGTTTTCCACTGTAATGCTCTGTTTGGTTCATTGCACCAGTCTAATGCTGCACTTTCGTTACCTTCAAAAAGATCAATAGCCTTTTGTATAACATTATTTTTTGTCAGCATATTTTACACCTGAAGACGTTTTTAGTGCTTCGATAAGGTTACTTCGCTCTTCCTCTGTCATTCGGGAGATGAGTAATGCAAGTTCTGCTGTTGTCTGATCATCACAAAAAAAATAGTTCAACGGTACGTTTAACTCTGCCGCCATTCGTCGAAGCGTATCAATATCGGGGACATGGCGTCCTTTCTCATAATGATTCATACGACTGCTAGCCGATGCGGGATCAAAGCCAACAAGGAGACCCAGAGAGCGCTGTGATAAACCCGCCCTGCATCTCGCTTCCTTAAGTCGTTCTGGTATTGGATTTTTTTCAGACACTGATTCATCTTCATTGGCCTCGAATGCTTAGATTGTCTAAGTATCTGTCATTGTTGTATACTTAGCAATCCTAAGTTAACAGCCTTGTTTTGTCATATGAATAGTCGAGTAACCAACCCTGAGTCGTACATATTTTCTGCAATCATCTTAATTGGCAAAGATAACTTCACCAGTAACGAAGTAGCAAAAATTCTTATCGAGCGATTTTCACTTCCGAAAAATTATTTAAAGGCAAAAGCTTTTGCTTATAACCAAATTCAATCCCTGGTTAGAAAAGGATTATTAAACAAAGTAAGAAAAACAGGCGTGTATCAATATTTATACTCAGTCACATCAGAATTTAATATCGCAACAGAATGCGTGGAATTAATTGAGGCAACCCCAAAGTCTTCCTGTCAACTTGTTTCAAGTGCTACCAACCATGAACACAGAAATGTAAATATCCAAATAAAGTCTCTTATTGAAAAATACAGCAGTGAGTTGGCGAAAGTATCAGGAGCAAAGGAGATTTATGAAGAATTGATAGTTGCTGTGCCGAGCAGGGAAAATGAATTCAGGAAGCTTTCTCTTGAACAAGAGAAAAAACACATCAAGATAAATGAAAAAATAAATACATTAATTGGAATTATTAATCAATCCCTTGCAGTAACGCAATGAATTTTAACAAGTATTTGAAGCTAAATGGAGTCATGAAAAAAAGAGGGCAAAGCCGAACTCCGCCCTCTCCCTTCAAGCACTGCTATATCTCATTAAAATGAGATTAACAGCGCGCACTCCTATATGCTAGACGTATATGAATATAATGTCAGCCAGTCCCGGATGCAACTCTTTAATGAAGTTCAGTACTCTCTGTTTTTTAGTTATCGAAATGATAGTTGGTACAAGGGAACACACGAAGAGGAAAATCGCGATGACTTTGACGCAGAGCATGTTGAGTCTGTTATTGCGACCCTCGAAGCTCTGGATGCGTTAGATTTACGCCACGGAAGATAGCACTCAAATTAAGAGGGAAAGAGTAGATTCGAGTGCAAGTGATATCGAGACAATGGCAGTAAATCCGGTGAACACGTTTATGGTTCCAGATATTACCCTGCATGTGCAGCAGTTGGAACATCTTCTTAAAACATCAGGGAGTTCTCACATTACAAATCACAGCAGCGGGCTCCGAGCCCCAGCGCCGAAACCTTTGCGACTCGCTACTGGA
Source organism: Klebsiella sp. M5al (assembly GCF_002090195.1). Classification (NCBI taxonomy): domain Bacteria; kingdom Pseudomonadati; phylum Pseudomonadota; class Gammaproteobacteria; order Enterobacterales; family Enterobacteriaceae; genus Klebsiella; species Klebsiella sp. M5al. The sequence continues at coordinate 3,000,824 of NZ_CP020657.1, read as the reverse complement.
AAAACTTAGAAGTGCTGCTACTTCCCTGCATGCCAATAAAGAGCCATTAATGGACTGACCCCATCCCGGTGATAGGCAACGCAGCCAATTTATCGTCACTGCATTACGAACATTGAATTCGTTGTGCAGTTCCATAACCAAGTTGTTCAACCGAGCAATCAACGGGCCTGGTAATTCTGAACGGTAACGCCATAGCAAATTCAAGAATTTATGCTAGTGGGCCGTCAATATCGGAGTCAACGAGCACATAATCAGCCGCGAAGATCCCCGCGTCATAGCGACATAGAGGTGTCGTGCATCCATCTCTTCCGGGGATGTGATGACTGCCACCTCCCCTTCCAGTCCCTTTAGCAACAAATGCGCAGCCAGTGCACCGACACGTATAAAAGTAACGCTCCCGAATTTCTTACTCAATGATATATAGCCTGTTTTACTGACATATCTGACAGCGGGTGGACTTCCTTCAATTTATTGATGTAACACCATACGAACTACATCTGCCTCTCTCAGAATATGAGGTGAAATTGTTGCGCACCGATCAATCAATCCGGGTGTTCTGGTCAAACTTTTGGTAGCCATACTTAAGTTCCATTGCGCACGCTGATAGGTAAATCTTGGATACTTCTGACAAGTAACTTGAGGAACAAAAATGAGGGGAAGCAAAGAAAAATCTATGCCGGATGTTCTGGACTCTGCCCAGTTGGTACGTATTGAAGCCGTACACCGGGGATTCCTTTATCAGCACTTGTATGCCGTTGGCTGCTTGCTGCTGGCACAGAAAGCCAGCGTGGAGACAGTAACCGTTGAGCTGGATGAGGATATTGAACTCAACTCCAGGCAGGAGCGCATTTACGTTCAGGTTAAAACCCGCCTGAAACCCATCATTCTCAGCGATGTGTCTGGCGCGCTCGCGCGGTTTGCGGAGCTGCGTAACGAGCACACTGATGGGCGCCGCCAGGGAAGCGCTTCTTTCGTTATCGTCGCCAACCAGGCGCCAGGTCCACATCTGCAGAAGATGATTGAGGATAAGACGCTTCCTGCGGATGTCCGTTTTATCTGGCCCCAGTCAACCGCTGAGCGCTATCCCGCACTTCCCCCTGCCTGGGACACCGTGGCTGATGCGGCCGCGTGGTGCATCGCGCAAGCAGAGCAACTGAATTTTTCGTTATTGTCGCCAGAATCCCTGATCTGGAAGCTGGCCGGTCTGGTCCAGCTCGCCGCCACCGGAGGTGATGCCGACGGACGGCATGCGTTTTATACCCGGGATCTTCCTACCCTGTTCGAACAGCTCATCGTTCAGTTACAGGACTTCCCTGCACCGCCGACACTCTACCGGCCACAAAGAGAGGAACCCTCTTTTGTGTCGGATGAGCGGATACGCATCATTTGCGGCTTGTCTGGTGCAGGTAAAACAGCATGGGCAGCACAGGCCGCCCAGCACAGTACCCAGGTGTGTGCGTATTACGACGCTGGCGACCTTCCGGGTCCTGCACTTGCCAGTACGCTGGTTCGTGAGCTGGCAGCCCGGTTTGCGACTCAGGAGCAAGGTGGCCTGCGAAGAATACTGCTCCCTGGTGCCAGTGGCGTTGAAGCGCTGAGAACGTTCGACACCTTCTTGCAGCAACGGAACGACAATCTGCTGCTGGTTCTGGATAATGCGCATCGTATCCCTGTGGAGAACTTGCGGGATGTTCTACACGCCACAACCCGTATCCATTTTGTGCTGCTGTGCCAGCCCCATGACAATGTCCGTCAACTGGAGGCGATGACTGGACTTCAGCGTGAATCGTTACAGGGATGGGATATCGACACAGTGGCTGCCGCAGTGGCCGACCTCGGTGGGCACGCCAGTGCGCTGGGATATGAGCAGCTACGAAGCTACACCGGAGGGTTGCCGCTGTATGTCGAAAGCGCGGCGAGAGTTGCCGCAGAGGAATACAAAGGGGATATAGACACGCTGTGTGCTGAACTGCGGCAACAGGAAAACAGCACGGAAACCGCGCAGGAAGTCATTCTCAGCCGTGTCTATCAGGGGTTTGAGCCACTGGTCCAGAACGCTCTGGCGTTGTTCAGTCTGTCCGATGTGGGGCTAAGCCGTGATGAAGTTTCAGGGTATCTTGCCCGCTCATTGAATATCCCTTCAAACGGGGCAGCCACATTAATAAAAAAAATGCGAGCCACCGGAACCATTGAAAACTATGGAAACCAGACGTTAAAGGTACACGATGCTGTCAGGGCACTGGGGCTGCAACACCTGACCATGATGGACGTGGATATCGTAAATAACGCGTTACTGGCGTTAAAAGATCTTTTGATTGAGAGCCTTCAGCAAGAACGCGACACTTCGCGATTTTCTCTTCTAACGCAGATTTACATCAAGCTTAACGATGTCATGACGCTCATCGCTCTATCTGGTGAAGAGCTGTTTTATGAGATGGGCATTACTGTCGACATTATGGAAAGCCTGAAACAGGCGACAGCTTCGGACTCTCTGGCGCCTTTACAAAAGTTCTGGGCACTCGATGGGCTCGTTTTTTCCGAGCTTAAAGACGGTGTTTCTGAGCAAATTGCACAATGGCTGGAAGCGATGGGAGCTTTGCTTACAGAACATGAGTTTGGTTACCGGGAACGCACAGCCTACACCATGAAACGGATGCTTTTCTTATCCGAAAAGGGAAACCTTAGTGAAGTGCAAACGCTGGCTGAAGATGCCCGCCCCAGCCTTCCGGATGAGGAGCATGCGCGTATATTTGACTATAACCATGCTATCGCGCTCTGGAGACTGAAAAGATACAAACAAGCAGAAACACTGTGTCTGAGCGTAGTGTATCGCTACTACGCGTTATTTGGTATTACCCCACAGGATGTCATGGGTAAAAACTCGGATGTGCTGTGGGCAATCATCAACCAGCCTGAAAATGTTCACGAGCACATCAAACATCTGGCCGATGCCCTAGAGTTGCTTGCCAGAATTAGTGACGCGCAGGGAAAGGTGTCAGCGTTTCTGCGCATTCACGCGATGAAATTTTACAACATGACCGCAGCCCCCGAATCTCTGGTCCGGGTAGGACAGGATCTAGCTGATGAGTTTGTCGCAATAAAGGACTATGTCGGTGCCAGAGAGGTGATGGAGCAATACGTCCTGCCAGTCGTCAATGAAGCCGGTCTTGTACAGCGACTGGTTCAGGTCCGAAGCCAGTACGCCGTTATACTGGCACTTGCAGGCGAACATGAGCAGGCAGAAGCGGAGATGTGTCGGCTAGCCCCTTTTTTTGAAGGGTTAACAGGTGAGCAGCGACAGGAGGTTGAAAATCAGTCGAACTACATCGCGCAGCTTGCTTACAAGGCGGCTAAATCCGAAGTAACGCGATTTTTCGGGGCGGTAGGCAGAAATGAACCTTGTCCCTGCGGGTCGGGAGTAAAGTATAAAAAATGTCATGGAGCCTGAGTGCTGGCTTCACTATGTTGGACGCGGCTGGGGGGGGAAGTCCATGGGAGCCATATCAGGATGCTTTCCACATCGTGCAACCGAGCGCTTTTTATTGGTATTGCCGTTGACTCTCTTAAAGCACATCGTCGTGCGTGGGGGCAGTATATGGCCTGCGAAAGCAGGCCAAATTCACCCAAGAGGGAGAAAATACGCGAGTGCGCACTAAAACACGCTATCGTAGCGCTGACCTTTAGTTGCAACGTCAAAAATGAACAACTCCCAGGCAGGGTTACTGGCTTCGGCTCAACGCATATGGTTAAAAACCCACCATGAAAATTGTCTCTCTGCTTCCATTCTTAGTTCTGGGTCAGTTTTCATCGATGCCGTATCAGGCATACCATCCGGACAAAAATCAGCAAGCTGACTTTTAATAAACTTTAGCTTTTCTTCTTTTTCCCCTGCGTTCTCAAACACCATGAATGGCAGCTCGATAATCGGCGGTTTGGTCTGGGTGGTTAACGGCATGGTTATGCCTGAATTATGGCCAGGCAGTGAGTGTAATTCTCTGATATGACTCAACAGATTGTAGGGTAAGGTGTTTTTTACGAAGTAAAAAACGTCTGCATAATAATCAGTTACGAATTCATCCCTTTTTCCTGGATAAGCCAGCGTATCCATCTCTGGAAAGGGAAACTGTAAACCCTCATTTCTGTAATGTACGATTGTCACTCGTTCAAGTACACGCCCACGGTATTTGAGGATGTATTCATAGTGACAAGGTTGCTCAATGCTAATCGTTGACCACCAGTGATGTCCTCCTATATCTTTTTCTGTGTTGCCAATATGAATGGCATAATCCGGATCCAACCGATAATAGGCCTCGCTGATACCGTCATATTCCCAATTGTCGTAATCCAGAAGCAGTCTGACTATGCGGTCAGCGGGTGCCAGGTCCAGGTTAAAGCGCTCTCTCCACATTGCCATGACATCTCCAGGGCTGGCACAGCTAGTTACGGGCGTATTGGCATCTTGTTGACGGGTGTAAACGACACCGGCTCTGACAGTTTTTCCCTCTTTTATATAGTCCTGGGTCAGATAGTAGGGTTTCATTCTGACGTTACGAATTTGTAGAATAGCCAGCACCTTATGCTGGAGTGTGATGTGGTGCAGCTGAATATCCGGACAATGGTGCTCTGCAAAACTGACTTTTCTTAACAGATCGATTAAGTTTGCCTGGTTAAGTTGCTTACCATCTTCCGGCACGCCAGTAATCAACCCTTCATCATTCACGCCAAAAATCAGATACCGGTCACCGTCATGCAGGACGTTTGCCATGCAGAGGATATCGTGAACAAGGGCTGCATTGTTTTGGTGGTAGGTTTGTTTAAAGTCCCACCATGGCCCTTCCTTTCCACTGGCAATCAGTTTTTCGATGGTTTCGTTCATAGTCCTCTCTATCCGATATGGCGTGCGTTTGCTTGTACCAAGTATTCCTTCAGTCTACTTAAATTGGTAGTGTGAACTGGCTGCCCAGGCATTCGATGCCAGGGCAGCCAGTTGATTACATAATAAGTATCGTTGTCAGCAGTTAAACGGCAGTTCCTCTTCTCGTAAAACTACTGGCGCCTTGTCTGCCCGGTACTGGAGCCAAGTCTTCAGGTCTATTTGCGAGCCGTTACGGCCAGCTAAATCAAAATATCCCCTGTTAGCAAAACGGCGATATATAAGTTCTTCACCTGTTATGGACAGGTAGGCGTTCAACGCCGAACGATGAATGAAAAGTCCGCTTTGTCTTACACCTTTATGATGGAAGGCGATAAGTTTGCCAGAACGATCAACCCAACCGCTTTGACAATCCCATAAAAGTTCGAGTTTTTGAATGATTCCCTGGCATGGCGCAATGAGGTTATCTTGGCGCTCGGGCGTGGTATATGAGTAGTCATATTCCCATTCGCTTCCGCGTAGTAAACTGACTTCTGTAAAATTAAATGCTTCACTATCTTCCTCATTATTAAGAAGTTGTTTGTACACTGGGCTGTCAGGATATTCAGCAAGATAACCGCGATAACAGCAATTTCCCTGGTTATATTGGAAAATATCGCGCGCACTTTTCTGTTTAAAGTTCTGGATGCTTTCATTTATGAGTGCGCTTGAATAATAAGCACGCACTGCCAGGTAAGGTGAATTCCAGCTATTTTCATTCGGCGCTTTATCCTCGTCCCAATAGCTGTGTGAAAGCGCTACCCACTGTTCCCCTTCCTTGTCAGTTCGAATCAGACAAGCTTCATAAGGTGACAAATCATCGGTCCGAACCCAACCTTTGATATCTGAATTGCGGTCAGGGAATGCATAATTTGTTTCTTCCATCAGTACTGGATAGACACTTTCTGCGGTGATGTCGCGTACATCGGTCAGGTCGACTTTACGAACGTCGACTGACCATAGATGATCACTTGTAGGTTCGTAGTCGGAATATGGGTCTTCCAGTGCGGGGACATTGCTGGCCAGAATGCCCAGTAGTCGATGTAAGGCGATCCAGTAATATTTTTTACCGAGTCGGTCAGCATATCCTTTTCTACCCCGTCCCGCGCCATACAGACTTCCGATATGGCGATCATAATTGAGCGCGCAGTGGTTATAACCGGGATATCCTAAATTAAGTGCTTCTCGCATTAACCAACAGGCAATGTTTTCATGGCTGATATTGGCGCTCTCCAAGTCAAAGCCGGAAATCTTCGATTCCACCTGATAACGCCAGAAATCCGGGGCCATGGACTCTCCCCAGAGCACCATGTTTGGCAGTTTTCCGGGTAGTTTGCCAGGATTCTGCTTAGCCCTTTTGAGGATAAATCCCTGATTCGGCGGTCAGCACACGAAGTGAGCCAGGCAAGTGTTAGACTGGCCAGCCTCCGGCTTTCAGCAGGCCAATGGGTTATGTCAGCAAATAGTGCTGCATGGATGAGTGAATAGACAGCAGTCTTGTTATCAAATGATCCCAGCGCAGCTAATGACAAGTAGGTGTCACGTTCAGCTAAGGATGACTGCCGTAAAAATGGCCCCAGCCAGTTAGTTGCGTTTAGACGATGGTCAGGAACCAGACTAAGTGAAAACAGCGGTTCATAAACCGACTCCCATAATCCAGGTGTATGCAGTGCTGCATGGATGTGTTCATCAATTTCTTCCACTACACTTTGTCGGGAGCGCCAAACCAATGACTGGATGAACAGCTTATGGGCTTGTTCGGATGGTAATCCTACTTCTTCAGCAGTAATTTCAAGAGCAGTTTTCTCTGGCAGCACGGCGGCAAGAGCTTCCAGCAATCCAGCATCTTCTTCTGTTAACGCTGCAATTTTCTCCGCTAGTTTTGCTGTATCCGAATCAAGAGCTTCCACAAGGCTGATAGCACAGAGTATGTCACCGTAGCGTTGATAACCCAGACGGATCAGGAAGGTCTCCTCATCTACAACAGAAAGGATAATGAGGCCTTCATGTGCCAATGCATTTAAAAAGGATTCAGGAGTGGTCTCAGTTCCCACTATTTTGCTCAGTGCTTCGCAACAGGTTTCCCAGGTTCGGTTCTGCGGCAACTCATGTGTCAGGGGGGAGCTGGTCAGCTATCTGACCGCGCAGTTTGCCATGAGCTTACGTCAGGCCTGCAGGACGTTGTCGCTGAGCAGGACGGTATTTCGTTATCAGCCGGATACGCGACGTGATGAGCCGGTCATTATGGCACTGACCGTGGCGGCTGAACGCTATCCGCGATACGGATTTAAAAAGCTTTTTCAGGTACTTCGCAGGCAGGGCAATAGCTGGAACCATAAGCGCGTTCACCGTATTTACTGCCTGTTGAAACTGAATTTTCGCCGTAAGGGAAAACAGCGCCTGCCGGTACGTAATCCGGCTCCGCTGGCGACGCCAGAAGCGATGAACCAGAGCTGGTCCATCGATTCGCTGATGTGCGGCAGACGCTTCCGGACCTTCAACGTGGTGGATGATTTTAACCGCGAGGCCCTCGCAATAGAAATCGACCTGAATATCCCAGCTCAGCGTGTCGTCCGGGTTCTGGACAGAATAGTGGCAAACCGCGGATACCCGCTGAAGATGCGGATGGACAATGGACCGGAATTAGTCTCACTGGCTCTGGCGCAATGGGCTGAAGAGCATGGGGTGATGATGGAGTTTATTAAACCGGGTAAACCAACGCAGAATACCTTTATCGAACGTTTTAACCGGACCTACCGGACAGAGATACTGGATTTTTATCTGTTCAGGACTCAGAATGAAGCGCGGGAAATTACAGAGCGCTGGCTGACAGAATATAACAGCGAGCGGCCTCATGAATCCCTGAATAACCTGACGCCGGAAGAGTACCGGCTGATGGCAGAAAAACCGGAACTCTCAAAAAGTGCGTGGAACTAAAACGGGTGCGCTTACATCGAAGCTTCTAGCCTTCTCCTTCGGGATTGTCGAGCTCTCCCTGCATATCGCCGTAACGGCAGTGTTTGCGGATGATCCTGTGGCTCAGAAAGATAAAACCGTCATTGACATGGGTGATTCTGTTATACTCAACAAATAGAATTTCCAATATACTTACGTGACCAATCTGACACCAAAAAATCAAGAGTAGTGTTGTTTGTTGTTTCATTTAAAGCAAAGAGATCACCTTCCGATTTATATTTACTATAATTACTTAGCAATCTATTGATATGCGTATTTGTGACATGTGTAAAATTTCTTTGGTTTATAGCAGTAATGTTATTTAAAATTCCGTCAATGAGTTCAATATTCATGCTTTGAGTTAAAGTCACCCCTGCATTATTGTTATTTATGATAGACTTAATGTTGCTTATGTCTTTTTCATATAGATGCAACGAGTCAGTGAAATGACGTTGGGTCCCAACTTTTATATCTATTCTAGATGCTATGTAATAATGCAAAACTTGAAAAACAAAAAAGTTATATGGAACCCCCCAGTATATGTCATTTGATCTGTTTATTACAGTAAGGTCTAACTCCCCATTTCTTATTTTTAACATTACCGATGTGTTACATGGAATATCTTTTGATTTTGTATTTATCAAATCGCTCGGGGAGTACATACTCAAGACACATCGACGTGACTGAGGGTTGGTTTTTAATTCTTCAATCGCAAAATCGATCTGGTCAAATCCATATTGTTGTCGAAGTCTGTATCCATAAGCCCCATTAAGTGTTTTTCCATCATCTGAAAAATCACCATATGTCTTGATATAGTAATCCAGATATGCAAGATCATTAAAACCGCCGATCACCCAAGCCGCTTCAGCGATAGCAAAAAAAGGATTTAGCGCTCTTCTATTTAGAGTTATCAAATTCAACTTATCAGAAGGAAGTTGAAATACAGCTGGTCCAAGATCGTAAACTATTCCAGAACGTGACGAATTAGGACTGCTAATTTTTAAAGAATCTGACAATGCCTCTAAATACAAACAATTAAGGTCATTTCCATCATATATTTTCATTCTAATCTTTAAACCTTTTTTTATTTTTTTCTAACTTTGCCATAAATCCGCTTTCGAGATCAACATCAAATTGATTAGCTATCTTAATAAGATAGATAAAGGTGTCAACTAATTCTTCGTCAAGTTCAGCTTTTACTTCATTTAATACCTTATCACCTCTAACAATTTTTTTTGTTATATTTGAAAACTCACCTAACTCACCTAGCAAGCATACAATAAGATGTTCTAATTCATGTAAATTACTTCCATTAATTTTTTTGTAAAACCCACGACCTTTTATGGCGGTTTTTTTATCGAAATCCTCTTGTTTCTCACAGATTTCTTTTAATGTTAGATTCATTATTTAAACTCCCTCGCTATATTATTAAGTTTTTTAGAGATAGATGAGTTCAAGGCACTAACCCGTTCATGATGAGAGTGTTGCTTACGAATTGCATGAAGCTCTTCAATTTCTTCAATAGTATTGCCCAGTAAAGATAACAGAAGTTGTTTATTACTTTCGCTCCACTCACCGTTAACTATTTCATAAAGATCGCATAATGACTTACTCTTGATGACGGTCTGCACTCCAGCCATTTGTTCTAATGCACGTGCTAACTCACTTCTGTCATGTTTGAGCATTGTGAGCATTTGGTACTGAGATAGCAAATCTAACTTTGGTTTTTCGAGAGGGTTGAAATTAGGAACATGGTGGGCCCTACATGCAAAGATTACCAATCTAACAGAATCAAAACTCAATGATGAATTGGATATCTTCTCAATGTTGATTCGAATTTCCTCGAGATTTATTCTCAAAAACTTGCTAACTTCCAACGCTCTTAAATAAACATTGCAGTATAATACCCTATGTTCAAGAACACATTGAAATAACATGAATGATGGTATTGGATCATCACCAGAGTTCATTATTGTCTCTTGATTTATTAAAGAATAAAGAGCCCTGTTACTCGAAGGTTTTTCTTTAAGCTCATTAATAATATTATCGACCCCACCCACTTTATATTGGCCATGATTAAAGTACAAGTTTTTCGGACACTCATCCGCACTCCATTGCTCTGCCAGTTGATGAACATCCGATAGAACATTTTCAATAAGAGATGTCGTACTTATTTCGTAGGCAAGAATCAAATTAATTTTATATTCATCAGGTTTGATGCTTGAGCAAGCATCACTAGCAATACTTTCAAGAGAAGAAATTTTCTTATATTCTATGTTAAACATCACGCTACCTTGATAGTTTGATTATATTGATTTCATGATTGTTATTTTCAAAAGCAAAACTATCTATACTTAATGTCTCATTCGAAAAATTATAGTGATTAAATGCATTTAGATAGCCTCTTTGATTAAAGTTACCACTTCTGGCTGATATGACCGGAACCTTGCATTTCCCCAAGTGGTAAAGTTGTTCACTATGTTGATGTCCATGCAAAATCATATCAAAGGGATTTTTCTCAATAAACTGTACAAGATCATATGCATTCCTAATGGCGGACGTATCATCTCTAAACTGATTAAGTATATGGTGATGCAATACGAGGATTTTTTTTGTGTTTTTTCCCTCGGTCATGTCTATGTTAAAAACATCAGTATCAATCAATCCATACTTATGGTCTAAATGATATGAACTATTTAAAAGTAAGAAAGTAATATCCTCAATATTAATCACTCTGAATGAATGTTCAGTGAAGTCCATTTCATGATCGCGCCTGAGTCCATAAATAAAGCCATCGTAATCACTAAATTTATTATCAACTATATCGTGGTTACCAGGGCAAGCAATTATATTGCTCCTATTTAACTTACCATCTGCAATCAATTTTTCAAAAAAAGTAGAGGCTATACCATATCCATTTCTTTGGCCTTTTATTGTAACATCGCCACTAATTAGTAAGATTGGGTTTTCTGTGTTTTCAAGAATGTATTTAGACAGTGAATCGGCAAGTTTGCTTTCCTGAAATGGAGCGTTGGGATCTCCAAAGTGTAAATCAGACAAATGAATAATATCCAAAATCCAAACCCTCTCTTTAGAAAATTAATTCAATAACTGTGTGTGAATTTGATTGTTACTAAATAGCTGCGCGGAATAGTAGATCACTTAAAGGGAACTCAGCCCGGATTGTGCGATCTGATCAATCGCCAAAAATCATAAATCACCAACCGGACTGAGCGATGCCATCATAGCACCAATTCCCCGCGGCGAACGACGCCTGATGCAGAAAGCTATCCATAAAACTCGTGATAAAAATCATGCCCGCAGACTCACCGCCATGCTGATGTTGCACCGGGGCGAACGAGTCAGCGACGTCGCCAGAACGCTCTGTTGCGCCCGTTCATCCGTCGGGCGCTGGATTAACTGGTTTACGCTGTCGGGTGTTGAAGGCCTTAAATCCTTACCCGCAGGGCGCTCCCGGCGATGGCCTTTTGAGCATATCTGCACCCTGCTACGTGAACTGATAAAACACTCTCCTGGTGATTTTGGTTATCAGCGTTCACGCTGGAGCACAGAGTAACTGGCAATAAAAATCAACGAGATAACCGGATGTCAGTTACATGCCGGGACCGTGCGTCGCTGGTTGCCCTCTGCCGGACTGGTATGGCGCAGGGCCGCACCAACACTGCGTATCCGTGACCCGCATAAGGATGAAAGGATGGCCACAATCCATAAAGCGCTGGACGAATGCAGCGCAGTACATCCGGTTTTTTATGAAGACGAAGTGGATATCCATCTCAACCCAAAAATCGGTGCAGACTGGCAGCTTCACGGACAGCAAAAGCGAGTTGTTACGCCGGGACAGAATGAAAAATACTATCTGGCCGGGGCGTCACATAGTGGCACGGGAAAAGTCAGCTACGTTGGCGGCAGCAGTAAAAGCTCCTCTTTATTTATCAGTCTGTTAAAGCATCTCAAAGCGACATACCGGCGAGCCGAAACCATCACGCTAATCGTGGATAACTATATTATCCATAAAAGTCGTGAAACTCTGTGCTGGCTGAAAACGAATCCGAAGTTCAGGGTGATTTATCAACCTGTTTACTCACCGTGGGTGAACCACGTAGAGCGGTTATGGCAGGCGCTTCATGACACGATAACGCGTAACCATCAGTGCCGTTCAATGTGGCAGTTACTGAATAAGGTACGATATTTTATGTAAACCGCCAGCCCATTCCCCGGTGGGAAACATGGTCTGGCAAAAATGTGGCGGTATTAGGCGCAGCTATTTAGATCTATGAGCATAGAAATTGAATGTGTTAATCACTAAGCGACGGCTATCGAACGCACCCACATAACGGACTTGGCAGCATACGTGTATGCTTAGCCCGCGTACACTTTTTCCACAAAAAACTACCCGCTGTGGTCAGCGGATACTTACTTGGAGTGAACTAAGTTTTATTTTTTCAACTCTGATAACGCTACCGCCCTCAGGACAGTCAGTCCTGATAAATGTGAGTTTCGCTAAATGTTATCTAATTTTACATTTTATTCAATAGATCAATCAGATAAGACAAAAATAGCAAGCTCGCCTGCCCGGGGTCAAAACGCTGGAGCAGTTCAACTTCAGCTTCCAGCCTAGTATCGATCGTAAGGTTGTTCGGGAACTGGCCGGGCTGGCGTTCGTGGAGCGCTGCGAGAACGTGATCCTGCGGGGACCACCAGGTGTGGGTAAAACCCATCTGGCTGTTGCTCTCGGAGTGAAAGCAGCAGATGCAGGGCATCGGGTGTTGTTCATGCCGCTGGACTGGCTGGTAGCAACGCTTATGAAAGCGAAGCTGGAAAACAGACTGGAGCGCCAGCTACAGCAACTGAGTTATGCCCGGGTGCTGCTACTGGACGAAATAGGCTATCTGTCGATGACCAGAGAAGAGGCCAGCCTGTTCTTCCGGTTACTGAATCGACGGTATGAAAAAGCGAGTATTATCCTGACATCAAACAAAGGCTTCGCTGACTGGGGGGAGATGTTCGGTGATAACGTGCTGGCAACAGCGATCCTGAACCATCTGCTGCACCACTCAACCACGTTGAATATCAAAGGAGAAAGCTATCGGTTGAAGGAAAAAACGCAGAGCTGGAGTGCTGGCCAAAAGCGCAACGCCAATCAGCGATGATGAAATGGCGGAAAGCGGACAGCAAAATGACCAAATAGGGGATGGGGATGCGGTCATAAATCATGGCGTTGACAGGGTCTGGCGGCTGATGAAGCGTGCCGGAATAAAGGCTCAGGTCGGGTACCGAAGCCCACGAACGCGTAAAGGGGAAGTCAGTATCGTGACACCCAACAGGCTCCAGCGACAGTTCAACCCAAAAGCACCGGATGAACGTTGGGTAACGGACATAACTTACATCCGTACCCACGAAGGCTGGCTGTATCTGGCCGTGGTTGTTGACCTGTTCTCGCGCAAAGTTATCGGCTGGTCAATGCAACCCCGAATGACAAAAGATATTATCCTGAATGCACTTCTTTACCTATATCGCCCCATACAGTCTTCTCAGCAAACTCGTTTTAGATTATGAACTGGCTTCACATTCACATAAGTTAAATAACCTCCATGAGTTTTGTTGGTACAAATGTGAACATGCGGCGGATTCGAGTATCGATCAAGGCCACCCGCTTCCGAGTGGCCTTGTAACTTTATTACCATGATATCTGAACTGGTATTTCAACACGATAGGTTAATGCGCTTATGCACCAGCCTTACGCTTCGTCCAGATACCTTGGTTTCACCCTGAACGCCGTGTTAACGGGTGGATGAGCGAGTTGGAAATGCGGGCGTTAGTCTTCCTCCTCGTCCCTGTCGTCATCCTCTTCCTCTTCCTCTTCGTATTCGTCGTCTTCATCATCGTCTACTTCGCCCACACCACCGCAGCGGGGGCAGGCTGACGTTTCAGTCGTACCATCACCATAGCAGGTGTGGCATTGTGCAAAGGGTTTGTCCTCTTCCGGGCTGTAACCCGATCCGTCGCACTCCGGGCAGGTAACTTCGAACAGGCCGTCTCGGCCATGGCATACTGGGCAAGTTTGAATTGTCATTCTCTCTTCCTCTGTTTTTGGGATGAACAAATGAGCCCGGCCAGTGACTGACCGGGGTGTTGAATCAACGAGATTTAGTAAAATCGCGCCTGAAGGGATTTAATTTGGGGGGTCGCTGCTAGCTCACGGCACCAGGATTCAGTATCCGGGAAGGCAGAAATTTTATGACGTAGCGCGTGCAGGCGCTCGTTTTCGGGATCAACACCGTGCAAAGGCAAAAAATCTGGGGTCAGGATACACAGTACACAGGCATCAAAGGTTGCCATGCACTTTTCAGCGGCCTCTAGCAGTACGGACACCAAATTACGCGTCAGTCGATCCACTTCCGCCAGATCATCACTGTTACGAATGGCCTCTCCCACGATAGTGTTGTAATTGCGATAGAGATCTGTTTCTGAATCACCATGCGCAAATACTGGCCCCTGAACCCGACGTTGTCGATATTGTTCAAAGGTTAGCTCAATCACCTCTAACGCCAGCTGCTTATCAATCCGAGGCGCATCAGCCTTAAAGAAAAGAGATTGTGCAAGCTGATGGCCAGCGTATATCTCGCCAAGCTGGTGCATACCCGACAGCTCCATGATGCCCCGCCAGGTTTTAATGGGCTCTCCGGTATTAATCCAGCGTGTAGCGATTGTGCCAACCTCAAGAATGAGCAACTCCCAAGCAGGTGAAGAACGAACGCTGGCCGTAAGGCTGTTTTCCTTGGCCAGAAAGTGCAAAGCGATAGCACGGTACACATATTTTTGCTCAGGATTCTCGCACCCAACCAGATGAACAAACACATGATGGAATTCCTCAACCAAGCGGCCTTCATCTTTGGCCTGCGCCATTTCGTGGTAGTTTGCAGCATACTTGTCTTCTGCAACCGCCAGGGGCTGCACTAGCTCGATGAGGTGCAGACACTGAGTCAGGAGATTATCCGGCACCCGGAAGTGCGCTTTCGGTGCATGGTGTTTTATAAACTCAGACAAGCTGGCAGCCATAGCCTTACGGCGCTCAACAACCTGCCCAAAAGGCAAACCTTCATCGACAACAAGTGCAAGTGCCGGGATATCATTTAGCTTTTTGACACCCAGCATAGCAGTCAACAAATCCGTTTCACCCGACTGTTGCCCTTGGGCATGGTACGCATCATGGAAGGCTTGCCGGAATGCGTTGATATCGGCAACACAGCTAAATTTTTTAAGGCTTGATTTAATGCGACCGATGGCCGTGCGAGCAAGTTTACGGTCGACGATCTGGGACGCGAGAGAAGATGATGTATTCATGGTGTTTCCTCAAGTAGACAAAGTCCTGACACATAAAAGTGTCATGTAATGGACCCGGAGTCGTCTGACCCCCTTGAGGTTGGGTAGTAGCCTTACCCTTTCACTTTATCGCGCTTGCCCGGTGATGTCAATACACCCTACCCCAGTGACGCTAAAACGCATTTTACAACCTTTTATTACGTTGGGAAATGGTTCATGAACTGAAGCAGAGTAAGTTGTCGGGAAATATTCATAAGAGGCACATTTCCTATTAGTTCATGAAGTTCTCTTGAAGTGAATTCACCTTTCTATTAAAAATATCTTTTAAAGCAGAGAGATATGTACCCTGTGGTTTATGAACTGGATTCTCACACAACATAAGTTAAATAACTTCCATAGGACTATTACTTCATAAATGGAAAGTACGATGGACACTACAAACAGCAGCACGGTAGCCACCAAAACCAGATACGCCACTTTGTGCACGCGCAATATTTTGTACTTCGCCACGTCTTTATCTTCTTCGCGCTTTTTATAAGCGATATTCATGGGGTTCAAAATCCCAACGAACATGATCGAGAAGATAGCGAATGGCAGGGTTGGGAAGGTGCCAACAACGAGATGGCTAACCGTAGGAAATTCGCCAATATTGCTCACGTCCCAGAAAGGTACGACCACAAAGCCAATGGCTACGATGATAACCAGTTTTACCGCAATCATGCTTCCCGAGACTTTGAACAGGACCTTTTCTCCCTTCGAAGCCACAAGAGATAGCCCTGCTATTAACAACAACGACCACCACCAGTGCTCTGAAAGCGTCTGGGTTGTAAGGCCAAACGTTTTCAGGTACGAAGCGCTATCATTGGTGATTGCAAGAGCATACTCCACCATCGATTTCAGCATAGTAATCGAGTAAAGCGCCCCCAGCAGCAGTCCCCAGCGATTGCCAACGTAGCTGGCAATGATACTCAGATAGGAATCCTGCTCATCGCTCCGCGCCATGGTTTCGATAAACAGCTTTTGCATGTAATAAACGGCCGGATAGCCGAGGATAACCGCCAGTGCAAATACCCATACCCCCTTCAGGCCAACCTGTAATGGGAAAAAAACAATGCCTGAACCAATGGCTGCACCGATACAGAGCACCACCCATCCTAAATCGTACATAGTAAAGGGAATATTCTTTTTATTAATTGCTTCGTTATTAATTCCTACAGTCATAGGAGACCCCATTTGACTAAATATAACCACCAGGGTGAGTATGATTTAATACATACTGTGCTAACTTGTTTCATTCTTTAAACAAAATAAACAAGTCCCTGCCGATATTTCAACCCAACAACTCACAGGTATTAATGATTGAATGCAAGAAGCTTTACACAGCAACGAAGCTGTAGCGAATGAAAATTAAAGAAAACAGTTTCTACTTTTATTCACAGGTTGTTTATTTAAGAACGACATGACAGGCACCACAAAATATAAAATTATTCATCTACAAACGTGATCGGGGTAATAGTTTTTCCTTATAAATAAATTCTTATGTCTGATTAGATTTGTGATCTACAGCACATTAGAAAGCCTGCCGGTTAAAGCAGGCTATCGATTGCCTGTTCCCAACGATTCCAGGGTTGATTCTCCTCAACCAGGAAATCGATAAAGGATCTGACTTTTGGATTACGGAACTTGCTCGGAAAATAGAGCGCATAAAGACTATGGGTCGGGTAAGCACATTTACCATCCAGCGTCAGGGGAACCAACTCTCCGTTATCAATGTGTCGACTGATAAGATAGGAAGGAAGCCAGGCAATTCCCTGTCCGGAGAGAGCCGCCTTGAGCAACAACAGGCTGCTATTAGCCTGCACAGGCGTTCTGGATTTGATATTGCACTGTGGATGCTGGGATGCTATCTCGTTGTAGCGAAGCGGTGGCGTTAAGCCCGGATATACGAGGCACTCATGGTTTGCAAGCTCCGTACGTTTGGTCGGGATGCCATTTCGGGCGAGGTAGGTAGGTGAAGCACAATATAGCCAGCTTATTTTGGATAACTTCCTGGCTGCATAATTTTGTGGTGGCGTGGCGGTGATCCGCAACGCGATATCAACGTTATTCTCATTGAGATTCGTCAGATGGTCGTCGAGATCGAGGATTAACTCAACATCATGATTTTTCTTGCGATATTCTTCGAAAATGTCAATTAAATGAGCATAACCGAAAGCCACGGAACAGGTTATCCGCAGGGCACCGTGAGGGTGGTTGAAATACCCACATGTCGTATTGACTATATCGTCAAATTCTTTCAGAAGCGCCGAGGCTCTTGAAACAAAGTATTCCCCGGCTTCTGTTAACTGAAATGAACGGGTCGTTCTCTGAATGAGCGGCACCCCCAGGTTTTCCTCCATCACAGCCAGCCCCTTGCTGACGGCGGAAGGAGAGAGGTTAAGCAGGCGCGCCGCTTCCGACAGCCCTTTTCCCTCGCTGATTTTCACCAGCATCTCAATTTGTTTGATAGTCAATGGAATTGTCATAGATTTGTTCGGTAGGTATGGCTTAGGAAGAAAGTCTATATCCGAATCAGTATGGGGTGGATACCTCGCTCCAGACAAAGCAGATAAACTTGTTTAACGGAGAAGTTTTTCTTTCATGTGAGACGCCTGAATGGAATCGACCAGGCGTTTTTTTTGGATTATGCCTTCATGCCTGCAGCAGACATTAGCGCACGGAAAAGTAGCGAAACGATTCCCAACGCCAGGACGCTGGCGGTCCAGATGACGACCAGCCAGAAAAGCCCTTTCAGCAACGTACGATTTTTCTTGTCGGTGCGCGTAAACTTATTTTTCAATGGTATCCCTCCCCGGTCCTGACTTTCCCGCGAAAAACGTAATAGCTCCAGAAGGTGTAGACCAGAATTATCGGGATGATCGCCAGGCTACCGGCCAGCATAAACGCCTGGCTACTCTCTGGTGATGCTGCCTGATATAGCGTGACCGACGGCGGGATGATGTAAGGCCAGATGCTAATACCGAGCCCGGAAAACCCCAGGAAAATGAGCATTAGCGTCAATAAGAAGGGTAAGTAGTGCGATCCACGGCGAATGGAGCGGATTACTCCCCATGAGCAGATCAATACCAGCACAGGGACAGGTAAAAACCAGAACAGGTTTGGCAGACTGAACCATCGCGTGGCTATGAGTGGATGCGCCAGCGGCGTCCAGAGGCTAACAATCCCCATCACCCCAAGTAACGCCATGACTAAAGGTAGCGTGAGCCAGGCCATTTTCAGCTGTAATTGCCCTTCTGTTTTCATCACCAGCCAGGTACTGCCCAATAGCGCATAGGCTATGACGAGCCCCAGGCCGCAAAACAGCGCAAACGGATCCAGCCAGATGAGCTCAGACCCTGCATAAGCACGATGATTTACAGGCAAACCATTAATCAGGCAGCCAACCACTACGCCCTGTGAGAAAGTGGCAATAACAGAACCAGAGATAAATGCTTTATCCCAGAAAGGACGATGGGCGATCGTAGCCTTAAACCGAAATTCAAATGCTACGCCGCGGAAGATTAAACCGATAAGCATCAGTGTTAAGGGGGCGGCCAGCGCATCGGTGATGACGGCGTAGGCCAGCGGAAACGCGCCATACAGACCGGCACCGCCCATCACCAGCCAGGTTTCGTTGCCATCCCATACCGGCGCTACCGTGTTGACCATTACATCACGCTCTTTGGCATCCTGACTGAACGGGAAGATGATCCCAATGCCAAGATCGAATCCGTCCATAACGATATACATCAGTATGGAGAAGATGATGATGCCAAACCAGATAAGCGAAAGATCAATCATGACAGGCTCCTTCTTGCTGGCTGCTCGCAGATAGGGGTCGCGCCGGGGTGCGTAGCTGGCCTGGCCCTCCTTCCTCCAGATGCTGACCTTCGCCGCTAACGGGACCCTTTTTGATAAGTCGCATCATATAGATATAACCCACGCCAAACACCGCACTGTAAACCACGATAAACGCAAGCAAACTAAAACTCATATGTAAGCTGCCGTGGGCCGATACCGCGTCCCGGGTGCGCTGGACGCCATAAACGGTCCAGGGTTGCCGCCCTATCTCGGTGGTGAACCATCCTGCCAGGATCGCAATCAGCCCTGAAGGCCCCATTAACATCACAAACCAGAGGAAAGGCCGGGACGAGTAGAGGTTTTTGCGATATCGCAGCCAGAGGCTTAATACACCTTGGGCAATCATTAACAGCCCCAGACCCACCATGATGCGAAATGACCAGAACACCACAGTGGCATTTGGCCGGTCAGCAGGCGGGAAGCTTTTTAAGGCGGGAATTTGTTTGTTCAGGCTATGAGTGAGGATCACGCTACCGAGATAAGGTATTTCAAGAGCATATTTGGTGCGCTCCTGCGCCATATCCGGAATGCCAAACAGAATGAGCGGTGTGGCTTCACCGGGGCTATTCTCCCAGTGTCCTTCAATCGCGGCAATTTTCGCAGGCTGGTGTTCCAGCGTATTCAGCCCATGTCCATCGCCCAAAAAAGCCTGGACGGGCGCAACGATGACCGCCATCCACAGCGCCATTGAGAACATCTTTCGGATCGCTAGCGTATCCTGACCTTTGAGAAGATGCCACGCGCCGGATGCCCCAACGAAAAAGGCGCTCGCCAGGAAGGCCGCAGTGGTCATATGTGCTAAACGCCACGGGAATGAGGGGTTGAAAACAATCTTCAGCCAGTCCTGAGGCATTACCACGCCGTTCTCAATAATGTACCCCTGCGGCGTGTGCATCCAGCTGTTGGAAGCAAGGATCCAGAAGGTCGAAATTAATGTGCCCAACGCCACCATGCAGGTGGCAAAAAAATGCAAACCTGGCCCGACTTTATTACGGCCAAACAACATAACGCCCAGGAAACCCGCTTCGAGGAAAAAGGCCGTTAAGACTTCATAGGTGAGTAAAGGCCCGGTAATACTGCCGGCGAACTGAGAGAATCCGCTCCAGTTGGTGCCAAACTGATAGGCCATGACCAGCCCGGAGACCACGCCCATACCGAAGTTAACGGCAAAAACTTTGGACCAGAAATGATAAAGATCCAGATATACCGTCGCGCGTTTCTTCAACCACAGAGCTTCCAGCACCACCAGGTAGCTGGCAAGACCAATGGTTATCGCCGGAAAGATAATATGAAACGAAACCGTGAAGGCAAACTGGATCCTTGCCAGATGAAAAGCATCTAATTCGAACATACGCACTCCTTTTTATGGGCGCGGCGAGCGGTCCGCCAGGTTTCGCCCATAGCATCATCGCAGCGTGCACTGCGGTAATATCCAGATAACAGTAGGGAGAGGATGGCGACGCTAGATATCCAGCGCGACCAGAAAACGCGAAACCATGTTATAAGCGGCAACGGTGGCGACAGCCTCTACCGTTTTGGTTTCACCAAAGAGGGCTTTCAATGACTCGATCACCTGAATATCGACATCCACCTTTTTGGTTGATTGATCGGTTAAGGTAATTAGCGTCCACTCGCGTTCATCAAACAGGCTGCGTTCCGGCTCGGTTTGTTTCAGCGCCTGAGCCTTTGCTTCCGATCCTCCCGCCTTTAGATAAACCGGGTAGTGCACGCCCCACTCAAATTCAGCGCCATTAAGTACCGCAACGCGAAGCATAATCAACTCAAGATAGATCAGCTCGAGACTAAAATCGGCCCGAACTCGTCCCAGTAAGGCATTCCAGCCGGTTGCCAATGGGAAGCTTTTCAATAATACCCTGTCGATGCCAATTAATTCGCCACCGGGGCGGCGGGCCTGCATAGCAGCCAGTAATTCAGCCGGAACGGGATCGTTATCCTGCCACGGTGTAACACGTACTTTGCTCATAATTATTCTCGCAGATGAATGTATTAACCTGAAAATCAATCAATAACGGTAGTTAGCAACGTATCAAAGTCGCTTTTTGGTCTGGCGCCTGAAAACTCCATGACGGATTCACCACGCACAAAAATCTTAAAGAAGGGAATAGAACGAATACCGTGCTTAGCCGCCAGCTCCGGCTGCTCATCAATATTGACTTTAAATACCGCCAGCTTTCCGGCGTTTTCACGAGCCAGAGCATCAATTACAGGTGCAACCGAGCGGCAAGGCTGGCACCATGGCGCCCAAAAATCGACTAATACTGGAACAGAAGCGTCTAAAACTTCAGCAGAAAATTCAGCTGTTGATAGCTCGCGGATGGACATGACCTTCTCCTTTCAACCTGCGTATCTATTGCTTACTGTGGATTTAGCTATGGTCCAGAGTGAGAACCATGCGGAATTTGGCCTGACCGCTGCGCATTTTTTCAAAGGCTTCCTGCGCCTGAGCCAGAGGCCGCGTCTCAATCATGGCTCGTACACCTGTCAGCAGGCTGAACTTCAGAGCCTTTTCTAACTCAATGGCCGTACCGGTAATAGCGCCCCTGACCGTTAATTCTCGCCCAATCATTGCACCCGGCATCAGCGTCAAAGGCTCCTTGCCTACGCCGACGATCATTAACCGCCCCTGCGGCACCAGCGCGGGTAACAACGCCGATACGGCAGAACTATCCGTTATGGTCGACAAGATCACGTCCGCGCCGCCAAGCGCTTTGATTGCTTCCACGGCATCTTGATTATGTGTGTCGACGTAGTGGTGCGCGCCAAGCGCCATAACCTCGTCCGCGATATCGTCACCTCTGCCCACAGCGACAACACGAAATCCCATTCTCCGGGCATACTGTACGGCCAGATGACCTAACCCCCCATTCCCTGGATCACGACAGTATCTCCAGCCTGAGCATGCGATTTTTTAAGGGCGTTAAAGGTCGCTATACCGGCGCAAAGCAGCGGTGCGGCTTCTACGGATGACAGATCGTCCGGGATGGCGACCAGCCCCGTGGTCCGCGCCAGCATATATTCGGCATACCCCCCGTCACGTGTGCTGCCGGTGACCGGCTGGTTTTGGCAGAGGTTAAAGTGCCCAAGACGGCACTGTTCGCAGGCGTTGCAATGTCCGCCTAAACGCCCTACACCGACACGCAGGCCTGGCTTCAGCCATGCGGGCAACGGATCGGATATTTTGCAGAGCGTTCCAACCACTTCATGGCCCGGAACGCGTGGGTATTCAACGCCCTTTTCCAGACCATCGATAGCCCCGGCGTCCGCCCCACAGATACCACAGGCATCGACTTTGATGAGCACTTCCCCCGGCCCTGGCTCGGGGAGATCTTTCTCCACCATTTCAAGTAGACCCGGACGTGTAACCTGGATGGCCTTATAGGTTTCTTTCATACCTTATCTCTCGTTTAAGATTCGTTGAACGCCTTCGGCAGCGGCATCAATCGCGCCAGCAAGATAGCCCGGAAATGCGGTCGATCATTCACTGGCGATTCCCGTTACTGCGTGTCGCCAGAGCCCATCATCCACCAGGGCTGGCGGTACGGAATGGCCCGCCTGCAAAGACAGATCATGCGATGTTGCGGTAAAAGGATCAGCCGCCCAGTCTTTGATGAATTCAGCGCAGGGATATGCTGCGTCGGGGCCATACAGTCGCGTCAGTTGCGCCCTGCACTGCTCGAGTAAGACGGTATCTCCCATAGCTCGGCGCGCGTTATACGGTAGCCCGATGAAACCAAACAGGGCGGACATCCCATCCGGCTCAGAAACATCGTGGATCTCCACCATGGGTCCGACGCTGCTTCGTGCCTCACCGGATAGGCCCTTTTGTTTCCAGAAATCGCGGGAATAGAGCGCGGCATATTTGGCATGCGGCGCTATCCAGGTGCCAGTATTACGCCACGCCTGTAGCAAGGGTTCAGGCAGTGCGGGAGCAAATGCGATCCGGGCTGCCAGCATCGGAGGCAATGCCAGCAGGATGTGTTGGGCGTGCAGGATCACAGCCTGTTCATCTGCATTGTGTCCACGAACAGTCAGCGTTCCGTTATTTTTTTCAATCTGCGTTACTTGCACATCCATGACGACACATTCAGGATTGAGAAGCGCCAACAGCGTATCAGTAAGTTTTGACATTCCCCCACGCACACGAGCCGCCGCGGGTGAAGAGATAAATGCCGGATGACGCGAAGGGGTATCCATTGTCCGCTCAATCAGCATGTCACCCGTTTCCTGATGGAAAAAAATCTCAATGTTCAGTTCAGCAAGTAGCCTGGAGAGCGCGGGCTGGATCCCCGGCCAGAGCCACGTAGCCCCAAGGTCTGTACATGAATTAGCAGCCGCCAGGACTCGGCCACCTGCGCGGCTGCGCGCTTCGAGTAGAACGTAATCAATCCCGGCCCGCTGCAGCAGCCAGGCCGCATAGAGCCCGCTGAGCCCCGCCCCAATAATCGCAACCTGGGTCTTTACCATCATTGAGGTTCCTGCATAGCGGCGAGATGGCCCTTTTTCAGGTACAGAAGGGTGTTATCTTTTTCGGCAATAAACGCCAGCCGCTGCCCGGCAGGAATGCGGATCCAGCTTCCTTCGACATGAATACTGTTGCCTTCAATCAGGCCGCCCTGTAAGAGCAACAGTTCTGCTCCACCCGGCAGAGACGGCTCAACCAGAAGCGAGCCGGATGCCATGCGCATAAGGCAGACGCTCTCACAGGCATCTTCAAACAGTGAGCAGGTCGAAATACCCTCTCCCTTCTGCCAGTTTGCCCCATCGCGGGTATCGATACGCAGCGCACGATTTTCACCTTTGCTCATCTGGCCGAGTTTAACGAACAGCAGCGTACCGTTGACGCTGTGGGGCTGATGGGAAGAGCCCGGTGGATTGCGTAGATACCAGCCTGCGGGATAATCCCGTTCCCCTTCTGAAAACCGCCCGTCCAGCACCAGAATCTCTTCACCACCCGGATGAACGTGATATGGGAAATAGGTCTGAGGCAAATAACGAACAAGGCTGGTTGCACGCGCCTGCTCCTCGCCGATGCGATCCAGCATCACACGATCAACCCCTCCCTGCGGGGAGTGAACCCAGTGGTAATCGTCTGTGGCAACGGTAACGCGCCGGGTAAAATCGTGATTAATCATCATGCGGCGTTCCTGCAAAGATGAAGCGGCTTCGAGGCGAAACCGCTGTATGAGAGTTACTTCGGTAATGAATCAAAAGCATCAAGCGCGCGGCTGGAGTAAACAAGCGCAGCCCCGGTGTTGAGCGTAATAGCAACACCCAGTGCCTCGGCAATCTCTTCGCGTGTGGCGCCGTGTTTGGCGGCAGCTTCAGCATGTACCGACAGGCAACCGTCACAGCGCGTGGTAACGGCAACAGCCAACGCAATAAGCTCGTGGGTTTTGGCATCCAGGTGACCTGTAGCCGCCGCACCGTTTTGCATTTTATCGATGCCCTGCATCACATCGGGTTGCAGACCTGCAAATTTCCCGATAGCAGCACGTATCTCTTTACGCATTTCAGTCCAGTTTAAAAACATGAGAACCCCTTTCTAAAGCATTCAGGCAACGGTATAGATGCGTACTTCTGGGGCACTGTTCAGATAAGACTTCAGGGCTTCAACCACATCCGCAGTGAATAGCTGAGATCCGAGGTATGCTTCGGCCTGTTCGACCGTCTCAAAGCCATGCAATACCTGCACATCTTCTGCACGTACCAGCAGCTCTTTAGAGACTGCGCCATCGATTGTTGAGAGGAAAGGTGCTTTGTATTTTTGGTAAACCGCAGCTGCAGCAGCTCTGTTTTGTTCACTGATATCCAGGGTGATCTGCAAGTAAGCCATTGTTAACTCCTTCTTTCGTTTGCCGTTGAAGCCAAAAAAGTGCTTCAGGTTCCGCTTCGATACGGTGTCATCTGTTTTCTAAACACAAAGAATATCTTTGCGCATAAAATCATCATCAAGTTTGAGGATTTAAAAAATTTGTTTTGTAACCCTCACTGCTTCTGCATTATGTTTAGTGAAGGGCTCATGAACAAATGAGATAATCTTGGCTTTTAAAAAAGGTTTTCTATCAGATATGAAGGTACCCGTTCATCTCAATGCGCTACGTGCTTTTGAAGCCAGCGCACGGCATCAGAGCTTTTCGCTTGCGGCAGAAGAGTTAAATGTCACCCCGGCGGCTGTGGGTCAGCTGGTACGCTCCCTTGAAGAAGTTGTTGGATTTCCACTGTTTCATCGAAGCAATAACCGGCGAGCCGCCCTTCTGTTGACAGAACTCGCGCAACGGGCGTTACCGGATATTCGCGCCGGGTTTCAAAGCCTCAATCTGGGTATGACGCTGCTTCGCGAAGGGGCTACCAACGGTATTCTTAACGTCACTATCAGTCCTGCCTTTGCCGCCAAGTGGTTGCTGCCGCGTATAGAAGATTTTCAGCAACGCTGGCCGGATATCGATGTGCGTCTGGAAACCAGCCTGAAGCTGCTGGATTTTACCGCGCAGGGTATGGACGTCGGTATTCGCTACGGTCTGGGACACTGGGAAGGATTGCAGGCAGAGCTATTGATGTCGGAAGAGGTTTTCCCGGTTTGTGCCCCCTCTTTGATGGCAGTAAACCCGGCGATTAACTGCCTGACGGGCGTCACGGAACAAACGCTTATTCACGATCTGTCGATGGAGCAGCATAAAGACTTCATTACCTGGGATAGATGGTTACGCCGTTTCAACGTTCAGGCTATCGCCCGTAAACCAGGCCTGCGGATCAACAGTTCCGCTGCGGTGCTACAGGCCGCGGTTGAGGGCCATGGTATAGCACTGGCGCGCAGCATTATGGTCGATGAAGATCTCAAAAGCGGACGTCTGGTCCGGTTGTGCCCGGAGGTTTCCCTCGCCAGCCCGCTAGCCTATTACCTTGTGCATCGGCCTGGTTGCGACAGCCTGCCGAAAATCGCCTATTTTCGTGAGTGGATGATTGAGCAAGCTCAGGCATTTAATAATGCGGTAAATCACGGCAATCTCTCCAGGAAAATCGAACCACTGTAAATTCAGAAGGTCCTCACAATTACCTGGTTTTCGCCAGGTCCATCACATTATAAATAAAACTCATACCTGTGTTTGGTTTTTTGAACCAGACACGCCAGGTCGCCTGCCTTAAGTTGTATGCGAACGTTCATCACATAACACAAACAGAACATTCATACCGCCTGCTTAAGGAAGTCACCCTATGAATCGCACAAACATCGTTGATGTAAAGGCGTGGATCGATGCCCGACCCATATCTCGTTTTCAGTGGCATGTCCTGCTCCTTTGCTTTCTTATCATTATGCTTGATGGTTATGACGCCGCTGTCATGGGCTTTATCGCTCCTGCGTTAATTGAAGACTGGGGCATTAGTCGCACTCAGCTTGGCCCGATACTGGGTGCGGCCATGTTCGGCGTCGCTGTCGGCGCTTTGGTCGCAGGACCGTTATCGGATCGTTATGGTCGCAAGCGGATCCTGCTCTGGTCAGTTGCTCTGTTTGCCCTTTTCAGCCTGGCTGCTGCTGCTGCGCAGAGTCCGCTACAAATGGCCATGATGCGCTTTCTCACCGGGTTAGGTTTAGGGGCTGTCATGCCAAACTGCGTAACGCTCGTTGCGGAGTACATGCCTGAACGCCGTAAGGGCCTGATGATTACCCTGATGTACAGCGGATTTAATGTCGGCTCTGGTCTGGGGGGATTTATTGCCGCAGGTCTGCTTTCGCACTACAGCTGGCATTCGGCGCTGATTTTCGGAGGTGTGCTGCCACTGGTTCTGCTGCCCATAATGATCCTCATGCTGCCAGAGTCGGCTATGAGCATGGTAGCCCGCCGAGTGCCAACAGTAAAAATTGCGCACGTGCTGAATCGTCTGGGTGGAAACTTCAATGAAAATAATAGGTTCACATTAAATACACCGCAGATGTCGCGCAGCAGTAAGGTTATCCAACTGTTTCGTCATGGATACGCCAGGGGTACAGTTGCGTTGTGGGTGACCTATTTTATGGGGCTGTTTGTCATTTACCTGCTTAATGGCTGGCTACCCACTATTCTGCGCTCCGGGGGACTCTCACTGCAGCAGGCTGCGATCATCACCGGTCTGTTCCAGCTGGGGGGGCCACTCGGCGGTATTATCGTCGGCTATTGATGGATCGCACTGCCGCGAAAAAAGTCATAGCCCTTACCTACTTCCTTGGTTGCCTGTGTCTTTTAACGCAAGGACTGATGGATTTCGGCTCCGTGGCGCTGGCGGTGCTGATTTTCATTAGCGGGATGTGTATTAATGGGGCACAAAATGGTCTTCAGGCCTATTCCCCTGCCTATTACCAAACGGAAATTCGCGCCACGGGTGTAAGCTGGATGCACGGCATCGGCCGCACGGGAGCGATTCTGAGCTCCACGCTTGGCGGCGTCATCATGCTGGCCGTCCCGGGGCACTCGTCCATTTTTCTGGTACTCGCACTGCCGGCATGTCTGGCTGGTATCGCGATTTTGCTGCACCGTATGAACCGAAAAGAGCCTCGTGCAACAGAGGCAGAACTGAGCGCACTGTCGCAAACCTTGCATAACCGATAACTGGAGTTTACCTATGGCCCGAATACTTGGCGGTATTGCCGTCTCACATACGCCGACGATTGGCTTCGCGGTTGATCACCACAAACAACAGGATCCGGCATGGTCCCCTATTTTCCAAAGCTTTGAGCCGCTTCAGCGCTGGCTTGATGAGAAAAAGCCCGACGCACTGGTTTATATCTTTAACGATCATGTCACCGCATTTTTCTTTGATCACTATTCCGCGTTTACTCTGGGAATCGATAAAGAGTATGGCGTAGCAGACGAAGGCGGCGGCCCGCGCGATCTGCCGCCGGTAAAAGGCGATGCGGCACTCTCGCGGCACATTGGTGCGAGCCTGATGGCCGACGAGTTTGATATGTCGTTCTTTATGAATAAAAAACTGGACCACGGATTGTTTTCCCCCCTGTCGGCACTTCTGCCCTGGCAGCAAGAAGAGGGATGGCCAACCTGCGTGATCCCGCTGCAGATCGGCGTACTGCAATTCCCTGTGCCGAGCGCTAAGCGATGCTATAAGCTGGGCCAGGCATTACGTCGCGCCATCGAAAGCTATCCGGAAGATATTGACGTGGCAATTGTTGCCACCGGCGGACTGTCGCATCAGGTACACGGGGAACGTTGTGGATTCAATAATACCGACTGGGATGCACAATTTGTCGACATGCTTGTTAACGACCCGGAAAAACTGACCGAAATGACCATCAGTGAATATGCGACGCTAGGGGGGATGGAAGGTTCAGAGGTTATTATGTGGCTGGTGATGCGTGGCGCCCTTTCGGCCAATGTCACTGAAACCTGGCGTGATTACTACCTGCCCTCTATGACCGGCATTGCGACGCTTATTCTGGAAAATAACGCCCGCACGCCGCCTGTGGACACCCTAATCCGCCACCGCCAGCATATCGCGCAGCAACTGACGGGTGTTGATAACCTGCCGGGAACGTATCCCTTTACGCATGAGCGAAGCCTGAATGGCCTGCGGCTAAACGGCTTCCTGCATAAACTCACGCAACCTGCCTGGCGCGAGCGCTTCCTGAGCACGCCGCAGGCACTGTATGAGGAGGCCGAACTGAGCCTGGAGGAACAACGTTTGCTGACCGAACGTGACTGGCGCGGTTTGATCCGGTACGGCGCGAGTTTTTTCCTGCTGGAGAAAATGGGCGCGGTGGTTGGCGTATCGAATCTGCATATTTACGCCGCCATGCGCGGTCAAACGCTGGAGGAGTTTCAAAAAACGCGAAACCAGCAGGTCACCTATTCTGTCGCGGGTACCCGTTAGCCTTTCGCCACGTGGTTATGAATAAAAGTGAGCAAGGCTTGCGTAGCGGGTGACGGTAGGCTCCCTTCCCTAAAGGTCAGCCCGATACGGCGTGTCGTATCGGGCAGGCGAACAGGCAAAATGGTGAGCAGCCCGTTCTCAATTTCATAGCGCATTTGGCTTGTTGATACCGCCGCCAGCATGTCGGAGTGAAGCAGCAGGCCACGAACCATCGCCGCATCACCGGTTTCAACACAGGGCTGCGGCAAAGGCAGCCCTGATAAAAGAAAGGCATTGTCAAGCAAATGCCGCGCTGGGGCATTAGAGCGAGGGAGCACCCACTGTGCCTGCGCCAGCTTGCTCCTGGGATCAGGATCGTGCAGCAATGGATGGTTATTACGCGCCAGGATCAGCATATCTTCTTCAAAGAGCGCTTCGCATGTCAGGTCGGGGAGATCCTCATCCTGACGCAGGGCGCCAATAATAAAATCAATATTGCCCGCGCGCATGTCCGACACCAGGGACTCATACGGGCTCTCGTTTGTCATTATTGTGATGTTCGGATGGCGCGCCAGGAAACTGGCGATCGCGCCGGGTAGCAACTGCGTTCGGCTGAGCGGCAGTGCACCTATACGCACGCTTCCCTCCAGCACGCCACGCCGGGCGGCGAGATCGCTCCAGATATTATCCAGTTCGTTCAGTGACCGACTGATGTGGGGATAAAGCATGTCAGCCGCAGTTGTCGGGCGAACCCCTTCCGGCGTTCGGCGAAACAGCGCCGCGTCTGCCCCTTTCTCCAGAATTTTAAGTGCTGCGCTGATTGCCGGTTGCGTAACCCCGAGCTGGGTAGCGACGGTCTGGGTATGATTGACATGGTACAGTTGAATAAAAATTTCTAGCCGACGGGTATGAAATAGCCAGCCAGCATCCGGCAGCGCGGTAGCGTTGGTGCGCACCCTCAACTTTTGCATCAGGGCGGGCACGGCCTGCAAATCCTCTACCGCCCGCCTGGCGCGCGGTAATATACACTTGCCGTACTCTGTAAGCACCATACCGCTATAGTGACGCTCGAAAAGAATAACGTTCAGCGAGGCTTCAAGATCGCGTATTGCACGCGTAATGGCGGACTGCGTACGAAATAAATCATCGGCAGCACGCGAAACACTCCCCCTTAAAGCCACCTGACAGAAAAAGCGCAGCTGCATAATATTTATAGAATTGCTTCGTGTTTTTCTCTGCATTATTTACCCAGTGTCACGTAAAGGAACTAATAACAACATAAATAAAAATCATAGCCTTCACAAGTTAACGAATTACCCTCCCGCAACGGGGCATGACAAGCTGATAAAAAACAACAGAGGAAGTCATCATGTCCCAACCGATTCGTGAAAAAAGTGCCCTTGTCGTCAGTGCCCACTCCGCTGATTTCGTCTGGCGTGCAGGTGGCGCGATAGCCCTGCACGTTGAGCAGGGCTATCAGGTGCATATAGTGTGCCTGTCATTCGGCGAGCGAGGAGAGTCCGCTAAACTGTGGCGCAAAGGCAATATGACTGAGGAAACGGTAAAGCATCATCGCCGGGAAGAAGCCCAGGCTGCCGCCGACATTCTGGGTGCCAGCGTGGAGTTTTTTGATATTGGCGACTATCCGCTGCGTGCCGACAAAGAGACGCTGTTCCGCCTGGCGGATGTTTATCGTCGCGTGCAGCCGCACTTTGTCCTGACCCACTCCATGCAGGATCCCTATAACTACGATCATCCGATGGCGTCGAACCTGGCGCAGGAAGCCCGCATTATTGCCCAGGCAGAAGGATACCGTCCTGGCGAACCTGTTGTGCAGGCGCCGCCAGTCTACTGTTTTGAACCACATCAACCTGAGCAGTGCAGTTGGAAGCCGGACGTTCTGCTGGACATTACACGCGTCTGGGAGAAAAAGTATCAGGCAATCCAGTGCATGCAGGGTCAGGAGCATTTGTGGGAATACTATACCCGCGTGGCGCTTCAGCGGGGCGTGCAGGCTAAACGCAATATTGGCATCACCGCTGCGCGAGATATCGTGCATGCCGAAGGTTTTCAGAGCATCTTCCCTCGCGTGACGGAGAACCTTGCATGAATCTCCTTAATCGTAAAGGCATTGTCGTCCGCTCCCTTCCCCGCCACGACAATATCGCCCTTCGTCAGCTCACCGCAGCGGGGGTAGCCACACTTCATGAAGCTTACGACCGACAGGGGCTTATGGCACCGCACATCAGGCCCATTCAACAAGGCATATGCCGCGCCGGAAACGCGGTCACAGTGTTGGTCACGCCCGGCGATAACTGGATGTTCCACGTTGCCGTCGAGCAGTGCCGTCCGGGCGACATCCTCGTGGTGGCGCCCACCTCCCCCTGCGGGGATGGCTTTTTTGGCGATCTGCTGGCCACGTCGTTACAGTCGCGCGGCGTCGTGGGCCTGGTGGGTGATATCGGTATCCGTGATTCACATACCCTCCGCGATATGGGCTTTGCCGTCTGGTCCCGGCAGGTTTACGCCCAGGGCACGGTGAAAGAGACGTTGGGCTCGGTTAACGTCCCGATTATCTGTGCTGGCCAGTTGGTCACGCCAGGAGATGTGGTTGTGGCCGATGATGACGGCGTTGTGGTTATCCCGCACTCCCTTGTCCCCGAGGTGCTGGCAAAAGCCGAAACCCGAATGGCGACCGAAGAGGCGAAACGAGAGCGTATGGGAAGCGGCGAACTGGGGCTGGATATCTACGCGATGCGCCCGCGTCTCGCTGAGAAAGGGCTGCGTTATTACGACCGCGCGGAAGATGTGGAGAGTTAAGATGGCACAACGCAGAATACCCTGCCTGTTGATGCGCGGCGGCACCTCTAAGGCGGCCTGCTTCCTCGCGGACGATTTACCCGTGGATCCCGCAAGTCGTGACGCGGTGCTGCTGGCGACGATGGGCTCACCGGATACGCGTCAAATCGACGGCATTGGCGGAGCCGATCCGCTCACCAGCAAGGTGGCAATAATTCGCCGCTCGGCTCGGCCAGATGCCGATATCGATTACCTTTTTGCCCAGGTGAACGTCGATCGTGCCGTGGTCGATTACGGTCAGAACTGCGGGAACATTCTTGCGGTCGTCGGGCCTTTTGCCATTGAACGCGGACTGGTTGACTGTGTTGCCCCCCTTACCCGGGTGCGCATCTTTATGGAAAACACCGGCCAGATTGCGGTTGCTGAAGTGCCCTGTAATACAGGAGGCGTGGAGTATGCGGGGGATACCCGCATTGACGGCGTGCCCGGTACGGCCAGCAAAATTGTACTCAATTTCCTCGACGTGGCGGGTTCAAGCTGCGGCGCGCTGCTCCCCACCGGCCAGGCAAGCGATCGCTTCGACGGCATCGAGGTAACCTGTATCGATAACGGCATGCCCGTTGTGCTGATCCGCGCCAGCGACCTGGGGCGCACCGGGTATGAGACCCGCGAGCAACTCGACGCTGACGATGAACTGAAGCAGCGGCTGGAGACGATTCGACTGCAGGCCGGGCCGCGCATGAACCTGGGCGATGTGACACAGCGTACGGTGCCCAAAATGACGCTGATTGCCAGGCCGCGCGCCGGAGGGGCTATCAGTAGTCGGACCTTCATTCCGCACCGATGCCATGCCTCGATTGGCGTGTTTGGCGCGGTGAGCGTCGCCAGCGCCTGTCTTATTCCCGGCTCGGTGGCGCAAGCGCTGGCAAGTCTTGAGCGTACGCCAGAGTTAAGCGTTGAACACCCAACCGGTGAATTCAGCGTGGCGCTCCGGCTTGATGATAATGGGCAGTTGGCAGGCTGCGGTCTGCTGCGTACGGCGCGACTTCTGTTCGCGGGCGACGTTTGCATTCCGGCCGACGTGTGGCCGCGTAAGGAGCTGTTATGACGACAATAACGTTTATAGGTTATGGTGAAGCAGGTGGCATTCTTGCGGATGCACTGGCAAAAGTGAACCCAGTCACCGTCTGGGATTGCAAGCTGCAAGGTCCTGAGCGCGATGCGATGATAACGAAGGCGCATCGGGGAGGCGTGCGGGCGGCAATCTCCCTGGCTGACGCGTTGACAGGTGCCGAACTCATATTTTCCACCGTCACCGCGGGATCCGCCCTGGATGTCGCCTCACAAGCTGCACCGCTGATGACCGACACGCAGTATTTTCTTGACCTTAACTCCGTCGCCCCGCAGACCAAGCGTCAGGCTGCCAAATGCTTTAAGCCCGGCGCTTATGTCGATGTAGCGGTGATGGCGCCGGTCCCCCCAGGGGCACTCCGAACGCCGCTGTTGACGGGGGGACCACAGGCAGAGGCAATTGCTGAATTACTCACCACGCTTGGATGTAACGCCCGCTATGGTGGTAACCACGTTGGCAGCGTGTCGGCTATCAAGATGTGCCGCAGCGTGATGATTAAAGGGCTGGAAGCGCTTACCGCCGAATGCCTGTTCGCCGCCGGCCATTACGGTGTTGAGGAGCAGGTGCTGGCATCGCTCCACGCCAGCTTCCCCTCATTGGGCTGGAACGACGCCCTGCCCGACTATCTGATAAGCCGCGTAGCTGAGCATGGCATCCGGCGCAGCGAAGAGATGGAAGAAGTGGTCAAAACCCTTCGCGATGCAGCGGAAGATAGTGTGATGAGTCAGGCGACGGCGATAGCCCAACGCCACCTGCCCGATCGTATGGCCGCGCGAGGAATTACCTATGCGCAGCTTGAGCCGTTTAACTGGAAAGCGCTGACAGCGTTGCTTAAAGACCACATTTAAACACAGCGAACAATGTGTCAGGAAGATAGCGGGATTTGTTCAGTGCAGAGATAAATTATGGAGATTCGTCTGCAATAAAGCTCAGAGTACGTTAATACTTATTACTGCTTTATTTACAACATGTAGAGGATGTTTATGAAAACTTTACTCCATGCAATAAAGATAAAGACAGATCCAGAACG
Organism: Klebsiella sp. M5al; assembly: GCF_002090195.1. NCBI lineage: Bacteria > Pseudomonadati > Pseudomonadota > Gammaproteobacteria > Enterobacterales > Enterobacteriaceae > Klebsiella > Klebsiella sp. M5al. The sequence continues at coordinate 2,966,894 of NZ_CP020657.1, read as the reverse complement.
CGTATGGCATGCACTGACCGATATCGCTGCCTGGCATGAAGGTACTGTGCAAGGTGCAATCGCAGTTGGCAAATCGCTCATTCTCAGTCCAAAGGACGATCTATGTTTTGTTTGGGAAACGGAGCAACTTGTATCCCCTTCACTAATTGCACAGATTTGTACCGAAGGCCCCGGGCATTCAGTAGGAAAACGTCTTCAATTTATTCTTAGCGCGCTTAGCGATGGCAGGACGTTAGTCGAGCTCGCTGATGGCCAATGGGAAGACAGCGATCCGCATTTGCCGCTCTGCAACACTTATTGGGGCGCGGTGTTATACCGCCTGAAGGTCTATACCTGAGTGAAAGTATGCCCGTCTTAGTTCCACGCACTTTTTTGAGAGTCCGGGTTAATCCAGTAACTTCATTTCCAGAGCCCGACTCATGGCTTGCGTACGACTACTGACTTTGAGCTTGGCGTAGATGTTCTTGATGTGCCATTTCACCGTCTCAGTAGAGATAGTCAAGGAGCGAGCGATTTCTTTGTTCATCTGACCGTCAGCAATGAGCTGCAATATCTGCAGCTCTCGCTCACTGAGATCCAGGTTGACATCAAGGTTTTCATGCTGAATCCGCTTGCCTTCAGACTGGCTTCCTTTGCCGGGCCAAAGAGCATCCCCTTCGCTGGCTGCCGAGGTTTCGCGTACACGGACAAGCAGAGGCTGCAATGTCTCGCCAGCATCAAGAAAAATTCGTTTGAGATGCTGTTGTGCCGCTAATTGCTGGGCGGGCTGCAATGCAGCCACGGCAGCCGCGTTTTCGCCACTATTGCACAAGGATAATGACCATAGCGTACGAAGACGCGCTGCGGATAGCCGGTCGCCCCGACGCTCCTGCTCAGTCACGAGTTCACCCAGTAAAAGGCTGGCTTGTGGGGCCTGGCCTGACGCCAGAAGAAGGCGGCTGCGGCTGACGATTGCATACTGAGCTATTGCGCGTTGACAAGGATTTTCGGCATCAATTGTGGCACGGGCCGCCAGTTGTTCAAGTTGCCGTTGCAGCTGCTCTGCGCCTGGATAATTCGCGCGCTGCAGGCGCACCCTCGCCTGCTCTGCTAACAATAAAGCCTGCGGCCGTTGCCATCCGCGAGACACCGCTAGTCGCTGCGCGTGTTCCAGCAGCCGTTCTGCCTCATGCGGCATATCGTCATTCAAGGCCTGACGCGCAAGATAGGTATAGCAGCGACTTAGGGCGTCGGGCGGACCAAACCGATCGATGAATTCGAGTCTATCTGCTAACAGCGTATTTAAGGAGTCCAGGTTCTTACGCTCGTAAGCCATTTCCGCCAGCAGCGGCGCAAGCGTCGCGCCGCTGGTCGACTGGGGGCCGGTATAACGCTCAGCCTGGCGCAAGGCATTCTCTGCATGCCCCCAGGCGTTCTCCAGGTCCCCCTGACCAAGATGGCACTGAGCAATGATAAAAGCGCGATAAACCGAGACAAACAGATTGTCTAATGGACTTTCCGGGCAAGGCATATGCCGCTGAACCTCAAGAGCGTCGGTATAGCGCTGATTAACCACGTGGCAGTAGCTCAGAATATTGCAAATGAGACCATCGACCCATGTGTCTCCGCAGGGCACTTTAGCCAGCAACGGCTCCACAATCGCCAGGCTTTCCGGGATTTTCTCGGCAAAAGCTTCGCAAATTGCGCGCACGACACGTAATTTGAGCCAGGCGTTGGGGGCTATATCATCACGATGATTAACGACCATTTGGTCAAGATTATCCAGCAACTGCCTCGATTCATCGAAGCGGAAATAGTGCGCCAGCGCCCAGGCCAGATTGATTTGCAGGTCAATGCGCGAAGGGTCAGTACTCGCAGGTAAGTGACGCATCCAGGAAACCAGGGTGTCTATATCCCCTTCTTCCGCCAGTGACTGCGCGCCCGCGCCATCCTGCCCGGGGTTATGGATCGGCTTGCCCGCTGCAAGTGCGTGGCGTACCGCCTCGGACCACAATCTCTGTTCAACAAACCAATGACTGGCTAATTCATGTAAATGCTTGAGGTTGATATCGTTGTTCTGCTGCAATATCGTTCGCAGGGTTTCCTGCAAAAGAGGATGGTAGCGAAACCAGCAGCCTTGTTCGTCCAGGGCTGACAAAAAAAGATTGTGCCGCTCAATCCATGCCAGTATCGCTTCACTATCATCACGCCCAGTAACCCTATTACATAACCCGGCATTTAAACGATTAAGAAACGATGTTTTGACAAGAAAATCAAAAAATTCCGCTGGCAATGGGTCAAGTACCACCTCTTTCAGATAACGGGCGATGGCGCGGGTTCCACCACGGATATTGCGCAGCAGATGTTCTGGATCATTGAGCAATTCTGGGGACAACGAAGCGATTTTCATGCCGGCGATCCACCCCTCTGTCGCGGAAAGCAGCCGCTGTACATGCTGATTACTGAGTGGTACGTCAATCGTCTGGCTGAAATAGTTTCTGGTTTCTTCGAGCGTGAATTGCAGGTCTCGATCGTAGATCTCCACCAATTGGTCCTGCGCCTGAAGCAGGCTCAGGGACAAACTGGGGTGGAAACGGCTGCCAATGATCAGATGCAAGGCGGCAGGAGCATGCTTGAGCAAATATCCCAGGGCTTCATATACGCCGGCATCATTAATCATATGGAAGTCATCAACGATCAAATACAGATCGTGCGGACAGTAATGCAGTTGGTTAATCAACCCGGCCAGCAGCTGTTGCGAGCTGGAGGTCGTCTGTTCTTCTATGTTGCGCCAAAAGTCGGCGTCCCAATCGCCATAGAGCGGCCGCAATGCTTGCAGCAGATAAGGAATGAACTGCCATACGCCATCATCATCCTCATCGAGGCTAAGCCAGGCAACGCGTTCGCCCTGGGCAATCATGTGCTGATACCACTGCGCCAACAGCGTGGTTTTGCCAAATCCAGCGCCCGCGCAAACCACGCCCAGACGGCGTTGCTGCATGCGATCGAGGAGTAAAAGAAGCCGTGAGCGCTGTAGCAGCCGAATCGAAGAGCGTGGCGGGACGAATTTGGTCAGGATTAGCGGCAAATCTCTGGTCAGCCGCAGTGGTCCGGAGACCAGTGAAGTTGCCTGACGACTTTTAACATCCGATGGCTTCATCCGTGGTTATCTACCCGTATTCTTTTTTTATCAATTGTACGCCAGAGCCCGGGACGACATGGAACCGCCCCTCTCGATAGATACATAAAATTTATAAAGTTTGACCTCAAGCATGTAAACCCCCTCCTACCCCCCCATGAAGGTGGCTTCGCACCTCCTCGTCGCACTCGTAGATTCATTGCATCGGCGTGGTTAAGGGGCTTCCAGCCTGCCCGCCTGACGACCTTTACTGAGGAGAATTAAGTGATGCTTAACAAACAGGCTTTACTCCAGGCTTACCGTAAGATGCGCGAAATCCGGACGTTTGAGGAGCGTTTGCATCAGGAAAACACCAGCGGTGATATTCCGGGCTTCATTCACCTTTATACCGGTGAGGAAGCCATTGCGGTGGGGGTCTGCGAAAATCTGACTAACGCTGATTTCATTGGGTCCACGCACCGTGGACATGGCCACTGTATTGCCAAAGGCTGCGATATTCACGGCATGATGGCTGAAATATTCGGTAAGGACAGCGGATTATGCCGGGGCAAGGGGGGCTCAATGCATATTGCCGATCTGTCGAAAGGTATGCTGGGTGCGAACGCTATCGTGGGTGGCGCCCCTCCGTTAGCCATCGGCGCTGCGCTGACGGCCAAAACCCTTAAGACCGGTAACGTTGGGGTCTCTTTTACCGGTGACGGCGGTTCTAACCAGGGCCTGGTATTTGAAGCCATCAACATGGCAGTCGTGCTGCAACTCCCTGCCATCTTTATTTTCGAGAACAACGGTTATGGCGAAGGAACGGGCCATGACTACGCCGTCGGTGGTCGTGATATCGCCGGGCGCGCCGCGGGCTTCGGTTTACCGGCAGTGACGGTTGATGGCACCGATTTCTTTGCCGTTTACGATGCCACCGCAGAGGCAGTCAAGCGCGCCCGAGAAGGTGGAGGCCCAAGCGTGATTGAGGCCAAAGCTTTCCGCTGGCACGGTCACTTTGAGGGCGATCCGGCGCTTTACCGTGCTGAGGGCGAAGTTCAACGTCTGCGCGAACAACATGATCCGCTGAAGATTTTCACCGCCAGGGTCAAACAACACATCTCCCTTGAGGAACTGGCGGCGATCGACGCGGAGGTTGAAGCACTTGTCGATGATGCTGTATTCAAAGCCCGCGCTGCTGCCTACCCGGCACCGGAAGACCTGCTTACAGACGTTTACGTCTCATACTGAGGGTGATAACAATGCCTATAAAAACCTATCGAGAAGCGGTCAAGGAAGCCCTGGCCCAGGAAATGGAGCACGACGAACGCGTCGTTCTGATTGGTGAAGACTTGCGTGGCGGTCACGGCGGAAATGCGCCAGAAGAAGCAAGGATAGAGGCTTTTGGCGGTGTGCTCGGAGTCACTAAAGGGCTGTGGACGCAGTTCGGCTCCGACCGGGTGATCGACACCCCCATTACGGAGTCGGCGATCGTCGGCATGGCTGCCGGCGCCGCAGCAACGGGTCTGCGGCCGGTGGCGGAGCTGATGTTTATGGATTTTTTCGGTGTTAGCCATGATGCGCTGTACAACCAGGCAGCAAAGTTCCGCTATATGTTTGGCGGCAAGGCTAAGGCGCCGCTGGTGATGCGGGGCATGATCGGCGCTGGTTTTTCTGCCGCAGCCCAGCATTCGCAGTCACCCTATAATATTTTTGCTACCACACCGGGGCTCAAGGTGGTCGTGCCATCGACACCTTATGATGTCAAAGGGCTGCTGATCCAGTCGATACGCGACGACGATCCGGTGGTGTTCTGCGAGCATAAAATGCTTTATGACCTCAAGGGCGAGGTACCTGACGAGATTTATACCATTCCCCTGGGCGTCGCCAACTATACCCGTGAAGGTGAGGATGTCACCATCATCGCGTTGTCGGCAATGGTACATAAAGCAAACCAGGTCGCCGACAAACTGGCCAGGGAGGGGATCTCGGTGGAGGTGGTCGATCCACGTACAATCTCGCCTCTGGACGAAGAAGGTATTCTGGAATCCGTGGCTTCTACGGGCCGCGTGGTCATTGTCGACGAGTCAGCCGCGCGTTTTGGCTTTGCTCATGATGTCGCCGCGCTGATTGCTTCCCAGGCATTCCATTTCCTCAAAGCGCCTATTGTTCTGGTGACACCACCACACACCCCGGTACCGTTCTCCCCTGCTCTCGAAAAACTCTGGATCCCTGGCGTTGAACGTATCGAAGCTGCCGTCCGTCAAGTGCTGGAGGATTAAGCTATGAGCGATATCAGGACACTTGAAATGCCGAAGTGGGGTCTTTCAATGGAGGAAGGCGTGCTCGCGCGGTGGGCCATCCAGGAGGGTGACCGCTTCGCCAAAGGGCAGGAAATCTGTGAAATTGAGACCAGCAAAATCGTCAATGTTCTGGAGGCCCCCTTCGCCGGTACGCTACGGCGGATAATCGCCCGAGTGGGAGATACCCTCCCGGTCGGCGCTGTTTTGGCGCTGGTCGCTGACTCTGCGGTAAGCGATGATGAACTGGATGCCTTCGCTGCCAGTCTGGCCGCGGCGCAGCCAGCAGCTCCTGTCACGCAGACTACCGAGCCTGCTGTAGCGACCGCGGCGCCCTCCTTTGTATCGGCCCCCGCCAATAAGCCTGCGGCATCCATTGGGCAGACCGAGGTACCCATCAGCCTGCAAGGCAAAACCGATCCGACTCAGGTGAATGCCACTCCCCATGCGTTACGGCTGTCTGCGCGGTTGGGCGTTGACTTGAAAAAGGTCCACGGTAGCGGGCGCGGCGAGCGTATCTCCGTGGCTGACCTGGAGAGCGCGATCGTTGCCGCAGGCGGCCGCGTCGCCTCTCCACCGCCGCCAGTTCGTTCCGGCAAAGCGCCGCGATCGCATACCGATGATAGCCAGGTCTCGGCAACCCCGTTGGCGCGCCGTCTGGCCAACAAACTGGGGATCAACCTGCACGACTGCCGCAAAAGCGGTTCACTTGGACGGGTGAGTCGCGATGATGTGCTGGCGGCCGCTTTGCTGCTTGATGGGCTACACCAGGCCGGAGCTCCACAAGCCACGTCAGCGACAGCCTTTGAGACGTTGCCGATGTCCAGTATGCGGCGAGCGATCGCTGGCCGTTTGCAAATGTCCAAGCAACATGCACCCCATTTCCGTTTGACCGTCGATCTCGACCTGGACCGACTCTTAGCATTGCGTAAGGAAATCAACAGCGAAGTACCCGGCGTCAAGATTTCGGTTAACGATATGCTGGTTAAGGCCTGCGCCATGGCGCTGATAGCCGTGCCGGACGTCAACATACAGTTTGATGAGGCGACCCAGAGCATCCGCCGTTTTGCCGATGCCGACATTTCCGTGGCCGTTGCGCTGCCGGACGGGTTAATTACCCCTATCGTACGTTCGGCCAACAGCAGGTCGATAAGCGACATATCAAACGAAGTTCATTCTCTGATAACCAAAGCCCGGGCGGGCATGCTCAAGCCCGAAGAGTTCCAGGGCGGCACCTTTAGCGTGTCAAACCTGGGCATGCTCGGAGTACGGCAGTTTGACGCCATCATAAACCCACCCCAGGGCGCGATCCTTGCGATTGGCGCAGGCGAGCCCCGAGCGGTAGTTCGCGACGGACAGATCGTCGTCCGCCATCAACTGACCGTATCGCTGTCCTGCGATCACCGGGTCATCGATGGGGCGTCAGGCGCGGCGTTTCTCCAGGCGCTCAAGCGGCTGGTTGAAACACCGACGCTGTTGTTTATCGGGGAGACGAGCTATGCACGACAAATATGATGTACTGATAATAGGTGGCGGGCCTGGGGGGTATGTCGCCGCCATTCGTGCCGGCCAGCTAGGGCTTCGTACCGCATTGGTGGAAAAGCAGCATTTAGGGGGCATCTGCCTGAACTGGGGATGCATTCCAACCAAGGCGCTGCTGCATGGCGCAGAGGTGGCGCACACTATTGCGCATGCCGATCGGCTGGGTTTTAGTCTCAGCGAGGTGAGTTTCGATCTGCAGAAACTGGTGCAGTTTAGCCGCGCCGTGTCGCAACAGCTGACCGGAGGTGTCGAGTACCTGTTGAAGAAAAATGGCGTGACGGTCATAGCCGGCACCGCCCGGCTGCGCGGTAAGGGGCAAGTCACGGTCGCCGATCCCCAGGGGGAAGAGCGAGACTATCGCGCTGATCATGTGATCCTTGCGACTGGCGCCCGGCCGCGAGCGTTGCCAGGAGTCGAGCCAGATGGCGAGCGAATCTGGACCTATTTCGAGGCCCTGCAGCCTGAGCGCTTACCGGAGTCTCTATTAATCATCGGTTCAGGGGCCATCGGAGTGGAGTTCGCCAGCCTTTATAACGATCTTGGCAGCAACGTAACGCTGGTCGAACAAGCCGCGCAGATTCTGCCCGTTGAAGACGCCGAAGTATCCGCTACCGTGCGTAAATCGTTCGAACGACGCGGTATACACGTCCATAGCCAAACGCTGCTGACGCAGGTAAAGCGCACCGATACGGGCGTGCGCTGCGCCTTGAAAACCACCGGCGCCGAACAGACACTGGAAGTCGAACGTGTGCTGTTGGCAGCGGGCGTGCAGCCTAATGTGGAAGGCCTGGGGCTGGAAGCGCTAGGAGTTGAGTTGGACCGCGGGTTTATCAAGACGGATGCAGCTTGCCGAACCAACGTATTTGGCCTCTATGCTATCGGCGATGTGGCTGGCCCGCCGTGTCTGGCGCACAAAGCCAGCCACGAAGGCGTGATCTGCGTCGAGACGCTGGCTGGCGTCGAAGGCGTACGCCCTCTTAACTGCGACTATGTGCCCGGTTGTACCTATGCCCGGCCACAGGTTGCCAGCCTGGGCTTGACAGAGGCGAAGGCTCGCGAGACGGGACGGCCAATCAAGGTCGGTAAGTTCGCATATCAGGGGAATGGTAAGGCGCTGGCCAGCGGTGAGACGGAGGGTTTTGTAAAGACTATTTTCGACGCCGAAACCGGCGAACTGCTGGGCGCGCATATGGTTGGTGAGCAGGTCACTGAACAGATCCAGGGTTTTGGTATCGCGCATCATCTGGAGGCTACAGATGAGAGTCTCTTATCGATGATCTTTGCTCATCCAACGCTTTCTGAAGCCATGCATGAATCCATCCTTGCCGCCAGCGGTCAGCCGCTGCATCAATAATGACAATATAAACCCGGCATTCAACGCCGGGTTTACCTGTACGCTAAGGCCGTCTGAATAGCGCAATGCTGCGCCCGGCCAGAACAAAATCAATCGCTTCCGTAATGGTGACGCCGTCACTTTTCACTTCAGCGGTCGACAGCTCAAGAACCCAGCCGCCTTCGCCGAACTGCGGTATCTGGAACGCAACATCGCCCTCAAACGGATTGAACAGCATCAGAACGTCGTGCCAGATCCCCTCCTCCTCTTCGAGATCGGGTCGACTGATGGCAAGGCCTAACGTTGACCCTTCATCCCACTGCTCAGATTGCTGCAAACCGCCGCCGGCGTTAAACCAGCGTATCTCGAGCCCATCGCGCCAGCTTTCACGGCGTAAAAGCGGTTGTTGCGCGCGCAGCGCGATCAGGCGCTGGGTGAAATGGCGTAATGCGTGGTCATCTTCGGACAGCGCTTCCCAGTTGATCCATGAAATCTCGCTGTCCTGACAGTAGCCATTATTATTTCCCTGCTGCGTACGGCCAAATTCGTCCCCGGCCAGCAGCATCGGGGTGCCGTGGGAGAAAAATAGCGTGGTGAGGAAGTTACGCTTCTGGCGTTCACGGACCGCGACGATAGCCTGATTTTCTGTCGGCCCTTCCTCGCCATAATTGCAGGAACGGTTATCATTGTGCCCGTCGTTATTATCCTCACCGTTGGCTTCATTATGTTTCTCGTTATACGAAACCAGATCGTTTAACGTGAAGCCGTCATGAGCGGTAATAAAATTGACGCTGGCCCACGGACGACGGCCGCGTAAATCGTACAGATCCCCCGATCCCAGCAAACGGGCGGCAAAATCGGTAGACACGTTATCCCCCTTCCAGTATTCCCGCACCGTATCGCGGTATTTGTCGTTCCACTCTCCCCAGCCCGGCGGAAAACCGCCAACCTGATAGCCGCCGGGGCCGATATCCCAGGGCTCGCCGATCAGTTTAAGTTTTGCCAGCACGGGATCCTGGGTTATGGCGTCAAAAAAACCGCCTCGCGGATCGAACCCCTCCGGTTCACGGCCGAGAATGGTTCCAAGATCAAAACGAAAGCCGTCAACGTGCATGGACTGAGCCCAGTAGCGTAGCGAATCCATCACCATCTGCAGCACCCGGGGATGGGACGTATTCACCGTATTTCCCGTCCCGGTATCATTGATGTAATAGCGATGCCGATCCGGCATCGTCCGGTAATAGGAGAAATTATCGATGCCCTTAAATGAGAGCGTCGGGCCCAGCTCATTCCCTTCGGCGGTATGGTTGTAAACCACGTCAAGGATCACCTCAATACCGGCGTCATGAAAAGCACGCACCATATTGCGGAACCCGGCAATACCCGCGGGCCCGTAGTAACGGGACGCGGGGGCGAAGAAGCCCAGCGTATTGTAACCCCAGAAGTTTTTTAGTCCCCGGTCAAGCAGATGCTGGTCGTCGGGAAACCAATGTACGGGCAGCAGCTCAACGGAAGTGATGCCGAGGCTTTTGATATACTCGACGGAGGCCTGATGCCCAAGCCCCTCGAATGTGCCGCGCAGCTCGGGGGGGAGCGCCGGATTAAGTTGGGTAAACCCTTTCACATGCGTTTCGTAAATCACCGTATTCGGCCAGCGAATGTCGGGGCGATTTTCCCCCTGCCAGTCGCACGCATCCGGGTCGACAACCTTGCATTTCGGCGTAAAAGGCGCGCTATCGCGGGTATCAAAGCTGAGGTCTTTCTCCTCATGCCCCAGCTCATAGCCAAAATGGGCGTCGTTCCACGCGATATCGCCTGCCAGCTCCCGCGCGTAGGGGTCGATAAGCAATTTATGCGGATTAAAACGATGCCCGTTTTCCGGATCGTAAGGGCCGTAGACGCGATAACCGTATAACGCCCCAGGCTGAAGATCGGGCACGTAGCCGTGCCAGATTTCGTGCGTATATTCCGGCAGTTCCAGCCGGGCTATTTCCTTTTTCCCCGAAGGATCGAACAGGCACAGCTCAACCCGTTCAGCGTGCGCGGAGAAGAGCGCGAAGTTAACGCCTTTTCCGTCAAAATGAGCCCCCAACTGCTGGCTGTCGCCGGGCCGTATTGCAAAAGCTTTTTCCTTGCGCATCGTTATTCTCCCCGTAGCTCAGCGCTAATAAGCGTCAACAACCACCCGGATGTTGACGCCAGTTCGAGCGACGTTTCCACCAGACGGCTCTCGCCGCTAAACACATCACGAAAACGTTTCCCGGCCAGAACGTCTGGTATGGTTACCACAGTATTGCCCCATAGCCTTGCGGAAGATTCCGACAATCCGTGCGCCGCAACGTCAAACGCCAGGCGAGGCACCACCACGATCAGGGCCTCCTCTCCGCTGATGCGCGCGTAGGCAATAAGATTATCTTCCCTCTCCCCGGAGACTTTTAATGGTACCCAGTCACCATAATGGAAGAGCGCTGAATGCCGCTGTCTTAATCGGAGAAAAGAAGCGGTAACGTACTGTTTCAGGCGCCCGTCTCGCCAGGGGGGTTCGCGGGTGAACAGGTCCGCATTCCCGGTATGAAGGTTTTGCGCAAGGACGGCGAAATCGGGTTCACGTCGGTTATCCGGATCGACAAGACTGAAGTTCAGCGCCTCGCTCCCCTGATAAATGTCCGGCACGCCGGGCGCAGTCAGTTTTATCACCGTCTGGCTGAGGCTGTTTACCAGTCCGGCACGGATAAAGGGCTGCAAGGCAATGTGAAAATCGTTGAGAAAGCGCGAATTATCCGCAGAAAATAGCTGCTGCACATAATTAAGCACCACGCTCTCATAGCTTTCATTGCTGTCGATCCAGTCGGTTCTCTGCTTGGCCTCGCGCAGCGCTTTTTCCATAAAAGCGAGAAAACGCGTTTCGAGCGATTTCAGCCCTTCGGCATCGTCCGGCAGCAGCGTTGCAGGCCACGCGCCCGCCAGCGCCTGATAGATCATCCACGTATCCGCCGCGTTCGGCGCCGTGCCGTCGTTCAAAAAACGCACATGGGTTTGATTCATCTGACGCCAGCGCGCAAGGTTTTCCGCCCACAGCTGCGGGGCTTCCGTTAAGGTGTAAAGCCGGGCCCGCGCATCTTCCCCGCGTTTCGTATCGTGCGTCGACGTCCCCAGCAGCGCATCGGGCTGGCGCGCAAGACGGATGCGCATCTCCTGATGAAAGCGAGACAATGAGAAGGCGCGAGGCGTAGGATCGGCCCCAACTTCATTCAGCGCCAGGTCGAGGTTATGACGAAAGAACAGCGTATCCTCGACCGATTTCGCCATTAACGGCCCGGTGAGCTGCTGAAAACGGGTCCTGAAGAGTGAAGCGATGTCGAGGCTGCTCGCCTGCAGATTGCCGGTCAGGATAGCGATAATGACGTTAAGCGCGTTGGCATCGGGTCGGTTTTCTTCGGCGTTCACTTGGTCAACCACCCGGTTTAACAGCGTAATATCGCCTGCGGTCAGCCCTTCGGCGGTGCCGTAAGTACGATAGACCGGGAAGGCCAGCAGCAGTTCGCGCAGGGCGTGGCGCAGCGCGTCACTCTCGACCGCCATGCCGTTACGCTGCGCCAGTTCGCGGGCCAGCTTCAATAAAGTGGTAAATTCACCCTCAAAATTGCGATCCGCCATCAGGCCTTTCGCCTCGCGCAGCGCTTTGTGGCGATCCACCGTTCCGCCGAGCGCGTCGTCATGCACCTGCTGCAGCTGGTCGAGGTTATTGTCATCCACCAGCACTTCCGCCAGCGAAGCGATAAACTCATACCCTGTGGTGCCGGACACCGGCCAGTCGGCGGGCAGCTGTTCGCCCTTCGCGAGGATTTTTTCCACCGTAATGTAGCACTCTGGCCCGGTGGCCTGGCGCAGGCGCTGCAGATACCCCAGCGGGTCGGCAAGGCCATCGATATGGTCAATACGCAGACCATCGACTATGCCGGAATGCACCAGTTCAAGGATAAGTCGATGGGTGTCGTCAAACACCGCCGGGTCTTCAACCCTGACGCCAATCAGGCCAGTAATTTCAAAAAAACGCCGCCAGGAGAGCTGCCTGGGCGCTTCCCGCCAGGACATAAGGCGCCAGCTTTGCGCCTCGTGCAGCGCCAGAATGGCGTCGCGATCCGGGGATGTTAGTAATTGCTCACCTGTCGCCAGGGTTTGAGGATTCAGGGGCCAGACCTGGTCATAATAGATGAACGCCGGTTTCCCGGTTGCAGGGTCGCGTTTCAGTTCGAGCGCCCCGCTCTCCAGTTCCGCCTCAAAGGTATCCCCCAGAAACGGCAGCGTAACGGGACGCGTCCAGTCAATATCGAAATAATTCGCCCAGCGGCTGTTCTTGCCCTGCTCGATAACGTCCCGCCACCAGCGATTCTCCAGCGAGGTCGCCATATGGTTAGGCACGATATCCAGGATCAGGCCAATTTGCGCGTTTCGCAGCGCCTTCACCATCCGATCAAACCCTTCGCGGTCCCCGATGGCCGGGTCGATCTCGTTAGGATCGGTAATATCATAGCCATGGGTGGAGCCGGTGGTCGCCGTAAATATCGGCGAGGCGTAAAGATGGCTGATACCGAGCCCCTGAAGATAGGGGGCCAGCGCCGCCGCGCGATCGAAGGTCATGCCGTTACGGAACTGAATGCGATAAGTCGCGGAAGGGATCATACTGAGGCTTCTCCATGTGCAAAACGGACAACAATACTGTCTGGCGTTAACGCTTCCTGCTGTTCCGGCCAGCTAAAAATGACCTCGCCAGGTATTTCCGGCAACGCAAGCGGTTCCTCGCCGATATTCAGCGCCACAGAGAGCGTCCCGCCGGCAAATTGCCAGCTCACCGCCAGCGCCTGAGGCTCCGTGTGCAGGATCTTGCCCTCGACGCCGCCCCCTGCCGCCAGCAGCGGGACGATATAGCGATGGCGCAGCAAGATGAGGTTGCGCGTGAAGCGCAGCCAGGATTTCCCCTCCTCGCTTGCCGCCTTCTGCCAGTCGAGCTTAGAACGAATAAAGGTCAGGGGATCGTTCGGGTCCGGGACGGATTTGTCGTGCCCCGCGTGTCCGGCAAACTCTTTTGCCCGCCCTTCCCGCACCGCCTTCGCGAGGGAACCCTGAAAATCGGTAAAGAACAAAAAGGGATTGCTCTCGCCGAACTCCTCTCCCATAAACAGCAAAGGAATATGCGGCGACAGAAGCAAAGCGGCGAGCAAAACGCGCGTTTTCCCGGCGCCGGCAAGGGAGATCAACCTTTCCCCCTGCGCACGGTTTCCGGTCTGATCGTGATTCTGAATAAAGTCGACAAAAAACTGCGGCGGCTGAGCGGCGCAGGCCACGCCGCGGGGCTTCCCGGTTTGCGCAGAAAGCTCACCCTGGTAGACAAATCCCTCGGCCAGCGCCCTTGCTAACTTACTGGCAGGCTGATGCGCAAAATCCTGATAATAGGCGTGCGTCTCGCCGGTGGCGAAAACGTGGGCGGCGTTATGAAAGTCATCATTCCACTCGGCGGTAAACAGCGGGGTTTGTCCGTCCTCATCGCGCGGATGGAGGAAAATGACGTTCCGGCTGTCTTCGGTGGTGAGGTGGATATGGCGGTCGGGGATGGCTTTGCGGATATTTTCGGCGATCTCTATCAGCACATGCCTGGCGGAGCGATCTTCAATCTGATCGATGGCATCAAAGCGCAGCCCATCAAGATGGTACTCGGTAAGCCAGAACAGCGGCGCCTCGGTAATATACTGCCGCACAGCCTCGGTTTCATAGGCGATAGCGTTACCCCAGGGGGTCATTCGGTTTTGATGAAAAAAGCCCGGCGACAGCAAAGAGAGATAGTTGCCTTCCGGGCCAAAATGGTTGAGAACGATATCGAGAACCACCGAAAGCCCTAACCCGTGGGCGGCGTCAATAAAGGCGTGAAAATCCCCCGGCGAGCCGTACGCGGCGTGCGGCGCGTAAAGTAATACGCCGTCATAACCCCAGCCGCGGGAACCGCCAAACTGGGCAACGGGCATAATCTCGACCTGGGTGATCCCCAGCTCTGCCAGATAAGGCAGCTTATCGATGGCGGCCAGAAAGGTGCCTTCTGGCGTAAAGGTGCCCGGATGGAGTTCATAGATGACGGTTTCTTCCCATGGCCGCCCTTTCCAGACGCGGTTAACCGGCTGAAAAAGCCTGGGGTCGATAACTACCGAGGGACCGTTAACATCATCGCGCTGCGCGCGCGTGGCCGGATCGGGAATACGCCTGCCGTCGGCTAAAAGGAGCATATATTCATCGCCATGCTTTACGCCAGAGACGTCAATCTGGAACCAGCCCCCACCCGCGGCTTCCATCGCAATATCCCGCGTCTTCAGGCTCAGCGTCATTGTCTTTTGACCTTCGGCCCAGACGCGAAAACGGACAGTATCAGCGGCAATAAACTCCGCCCCCCAATGCTTGTGAAACGATATGGATTCCATTCAATGTCCTCAGGCGACTTATTCAGATAACGCGGCATGAAATATAAGATTAGACCAGGATGAGCCAAGTGTGCTGGCGGCGTTGGGTCTGTTATTTATAAAGACCTTGGCTGTAATACATATAGGCTGAAAAGTCAGGTAAATAATTCCTGGTTTTAAGCAGTTAATTATTCCTGGTTTACCTTTCTTTTATCCCCCATGCGCAATAATTGACTAATCTTAAATTTCATTTATTAAGGAGGCCGGTATGACAACAGGAAATAATTCAACGCTACACTATCCACTTCCGCCGTTTGTCGAGCAGCCGCAGCAACCCCCGGGGCTGGCATCGGAAATGAAGCCCCTTCCCGACCACGGCGAAACCAGCTACATCGGTTCCGGGAAGCTTGTGGGGAAAAAAGCGCTGATTACCGGCGGTGATTCGGGTATTGGCCGGGCAGTCGCTATCGCCTTCGCGCGCGAAGGCGCGGATGTCGCGATCGGCTACCTGCCGGAGGAGGAATCCGACGCGGCTGCCGTTATCGCGCTGATACAGGCCGAGGGCAGAAAAGCCGTCGCCATTCCCGGCGATATTCGGGTTGAATCATTTTGCGATACCCTGGTCGAAAAGGCGGTCGCAGAGCTTGGCGGGCTGGATATTGTGGTTAACAACGCCGGCAGGCAGCAATATTGCGAATCCGTCGAAGAGTTGAGTACCGCCGCCTTTGACGCGACCTTTAAAACCAACGTTTATGCGCCATTCTGGATAACCAAAGCCGCGCTTCGCCATCTGTCTGAGGGCGCGGCTATCATCAACACCTCTTCCGTCCAGGCGTTTAAACCCAGCGAGATCCTGCTGGATTACGCTCAGACCAAAGCCTGCAATGTTGCGTTTACGAAATCGCTGGCAAAGCAGCTGGGTCCGCGCGGTATCCGCGTTAATGCCGTGGCGCCGGGCCCGTACTGGACGCCTCTGCAGTCAAGCGGCGGCCAGCCGCAGGAGAAGGTTCAGCAGTTTGGCGAGGATACGCCGCTCGGCAGACCGGGACAGCCGGTTGAGATAGCGCCCCTTTACGTACTCCTGGCTTCCGACGCGTGCTCCTACGCTTCTGGTCAGGTCTGGTGCTCTGATGGCGGCACCGGGGTAGCATAAGAGAGATCGTCGCTGTGGCGCGCTCTATTCGCGCGCCGCAGCGACGGACGCTAGTAGCGTAAAAGGAACTGGATGAGGGTTATCAGCAAATAAAAACCACAGACGATTTGCACACCTCTCCAGCTCCACCTGAAATAACGCCACTGATAACGCTCTCTGGCATTCGCCTGCGCAATGGCGGGCTCCAGGCTCTGCTTTTTCTGCTTACTCCTCAGTAGACTCCAGCCCCACCAGACAATGACCATGATGACGATAACTTTATACAGGATGATGTTGCCCATGCCGCCGCCATTTTACGATTGGATAAAACTGCCTGCGAGTGTAGCGCACTTCTCGCCTCGTTACCTGCATACCTTATTGACGTTTAAACATGTTTACGCTGGAACGCTCTTGTTCTGTCAGCGCGGCTGATGTAGCGATATCGTAGAATAATCTTATATATGTCAAAAAGGTGAATTGCGACTTTTCTCTTTATTAAATATGTAGTATCAAGGCGCTGGTAATATTAGCAGTCTTATTATTCAAAAAGTTAAAATTTGCAAAACCAGACGTAACCGCTAAAATAACCATGAGCTAACTCACTAAGCAGGGAGATATTATGGGTTTTTGGCGAATTGTGTTGACGATTATTCTACCGCCACTCGGCGTGCTGCTGGGTAAAGGGTTTGGCTGGGCCTTCATTCTCAATATTATTTTAACCATCCTCGGTTATATTCCAGGGCTTATTCACGCGTTTTGGGTTCAAACCAAAAACACCTAATCAGAAATATCTTACAGTTTGACTCGCCGGCTTATCCCCGGACATTAAACGGAAGCAGAAAGTTCGCAGGAGCAATACCATGCTTAAACAATTAACCGCTATCGTTTTGCTGGCTGCAGCAACCAATGCCGTGGCGCAAGACGATATGACGCTGGACAGTCTGGTCAAAAAGGAACCGGCAGCCTTTAGTCAAATGGTAAAAGGTCACCCTCTGCCCGCCTGGGTAAAGACGGGCGGAACCGCCTCGCCTGCCAGAACGGTGAAGCTTGGCGCAGAGACTTATCAGGTACTCAGCGTCTGTAAACCCCACGATTGCGCGACGGAACGCTTCGCCGTGCTGTGGTCTGAAAAGTCCAGACAGATGACCGGGCTTTTCTCTACCGTTGATGAAAAAACCGCCCAGGAGAAACTGACCTGGCTTAACGTTAGCGACGATCTTTCCATCGATGGTAAAACGGTGCTCTTTGCCGCCCTGAGCGGCAGCCTGGAAAATCATCCCGACGCATTTAACTTTCAGCAGTAGCCCGTAGCCAAAAATTGACGCCTGTGGCCGGAACGGTAATCCGGTCATCCCCATTCTGCCGCTCTGACCCGGGGTCTGGACGGCAGAATAACGTTCCTTTCCGGCTACAACGAGATGCCGGCGAATGACATAAACCCCAGCGACATTAGCCCGGCGGTAATAAATACGCTGCCTAACCCGCGCAACCCCTTCGGCATGTTGGCGTATTTCAACTTTTCGCGTATGCCGGCCAGCGCCACGATCGCCAGCGCCCAGCCAATACCGCACCCGGTACCGTAAGTGAGTGACTCAAAGAAGCTGTATTCACGCTGCACCATAAAAATGGTCGCGCCGAAAATGGCGCAGTGAATGGTTAATAACGGCAGAAACGGGCCTAAAGCGTGGTTTAACGCATGAAAGTATTTATCGATGACCATCTCGAGGATCTGCACCAGCGCCGCGAGAACGCCGATAAAAGTGATAAAATCGAGAAAGCTCAGATCGACCCCTTCGATCAGGGCGTTCTCTTTCAGCAGATGATTGTAAATCAGGTTATTTATCGGCGTCGCTATCGCCAGCAGCGCTGTTACCGTCACGCCGAGACGAAATGCGACATCGATTTTTTTCGAGATAGCGAGAAAAGTACACATGCCGAGGAAAAAATTAAGCGCCATATTCTCGACAAAAACCGCGCGGATAAAAATATTGAGGTGAGATTCGAACAAGACAACCTCCATGTTGTTGAGTTGTTTCTCAATCATGCCAAACTTTCAGGTGAAACAGGCAATAACGACTCGGTTTTGCCGAGTCGATCACCTTTTAATTTCCTGAGTTTTGATAAGGCGGGACAGCCGCCTTTACTCGCCCTCTCTGCGCTGGAGAAACGTGTGCGGAAGCATCTTAATAAATTCATCAACCGGCACCGGTTTTGAAAAGTAGTAGCCCTGGTAGAGGGTAATGCCCATATTTTTGAGCATCTCAAGCTGCTCTTTATCCTCAACGCCCTCGGCAATAATCTGGCAATGAAATTTTTTCGCCAGATTGACCATATTCATCACCACCAGCGCTGAAGCGTTATTGGTCACAATGTTGAAGGTAAAGACTTTATCGATTTTAATAATCTCCGGATTAAACTGCTGGATGTAGCTGTAGTTTGCATACCCGGTACCAAAATCATCCAGCGAAAACTGCACGCCAATACGCCTGAGTTGGTCCGTCACCGCTGACGTCTGCAGGGTATTTGCAATCGACTCCCGCTCGGTTATCTCCAGGACAAGGCGTACTTTTGCCGCTTTCATCTGTTGGGTAAACGTCTGGCACAGGGTCACAATTTCGTCGTCCTGAAAGTTTACCGAGCTGGTGTTAAAGCAGATAAACAGCCCCGCGGGAATGACGGACTGCTGTCGCCGGAGCTGGCGACTCACCTCAGCAAAGCAAATCGCCGTCACTTCTTTGATAAGACCGGTCTGTTCGGCGACGGAGATAAATTTATCCGGCGCAATAAACCCCTGTTTTGGATGCTCCCAGCGCACCAGCACTTCGCCGCCGACGATCTGACCGGTGTCGCTGCCGATAATCGGCTGAATATAGGGTTTGAGCTGTTTGAGTTCGATAGCCTGCCTGAGCTGATACTCAATCGTATTCCGGTAGCGGAGGTAGTTTCTGAACAAAAATGTCAGCAGCAGGGAGGCCAGAATAATGGCGATAAGGGTGTGTTGTTCATAACGGATAAATGCGCCGGGGCCGGACGCGTAGTGGCGGTCGGCAATAACCGAATAGTGAAACTGCTCTGATTCCATGCGTACGGGAACGCGAATACCCGGGGTCGTCGTCACTTCCCCCTTATGGGTCATTACCCGGTCGCCAACCTGAAGATACAGATGAGCGTCGCCGTCGAGAACGTTTAAAATGTTGTATAAATAATAGCCATCCACGCCCACCAGAATCGTATTTCCCCGGTCGTCCTGTTCGCTGTAAACCATCAATGGATGGAGCGGCGTGATTTCACTGCCGCTCAGCAGACGTAAAGCGCCATGCGTATATTGGCGGCGATCGAACTGAAATTTCCGTCCGCCATAAACCGAGGTGCAGTATATTTCATTATCCTTACCTAAATTCACCGTGCGCACATCGGGAATAGTGGCCACCAGCGTGCGTAGCTCCGTCAGGACATTCTCATTACAGCTTTTCCCATAGAACGGTTCAGCCATATTAGCGGCCTGCTCCGCATGAGAAACGGTCACATCAAGGCTGGCTATCGCCTGCTGAAGCCGCGCATGAATATCGTTATCCACTTTTTTTTGCATTTGCCAGTAACAAAGCCCTGTACCGAAGCTCAGCACCGCAATTAAAAATAAGAATATCCACAGACGATGGCGTGATAAGGAGTCGTTCATTGTGCTAATCCAGTTTGACGCGCCGCAGCGGGCCGACGGCCAATAGTTTGACCAAATTTTAATAAATCCTGTTTATACTCGCCCTGAACCGATCAAGTTTTAATGCATATCAATGATATATCATGGCAAACCGTTGCGTGATGCGAGAGTCGTTTTCTTCGCCTGAGGTTTGCGTGCTTTTGCTGCTGCATCCGTAGCTAAACTATTGACTTAAAGTCGAATAATATGAAAATGACTCTTTTGTGCGCTGACCAGAAAAGCTGGCAAATATCATGACGATCCGCTCCTGTAAGTTTCTCCTGAACAAGGTGAAAATATCCGCCGTAGCAATAGCTGCTGCGCTGCTGTTGGCCCACTGCGGCAGCAAACCGCCCGTTTCTCTCGTCACACCCATGCCGCCCGCGACCAGGCAGCCGACGTTACCCAAAAGTCATGAGCCGGTACGCGGCGTGTGGCTGACAACCGTTTCGCGCCTTGACTGGCCGCCGCTGGAATCGGTGAATGGCGGCATTACGGCCGACCGACGTATCGCCCTCCAGCAGCAGGCGCTGACTGCCAAGCTGGATAATTTAAAGAGCCTCGGCATTAACACCGTCTTCTTCCAGGTGAAACCGGATGGCACAGCGCTCTGGCCATCGAAGATCCTGCCGTGGTCCGATATGCTGACCGGAAAAATCGGCGAGGATCCGGGCTACGATCCGCTTAAGTTCATGCTGGACGAGGCCCATAAGCGCGGTATGCGCGTTCATGCCTGGTTTAACCCCTATCGCGTTTCGGTCAACACCCGGCCGAAAACCGTCACCGAGCTTAACGGTACGCTATCGCAGGTTCCCGCCAGCGTATACGTTCTGCACCCCGAGTGGATACGCACCTCCGGCGATCGCTTCGTGCTCGATCCGGGCATCCCGGAAGTGCGCGACTGGATAACCAGTATCGTGGCGGAAGTCGTGGAACATTATCCTGTTGACGGCGTCCAGTTCGACGACTATTTCTACACCGAATCGCCGGGATCGGCGCTGAACGACAGCCGGACGTTCCAGCAGTACGGTCAGGGATTTGCCGCGAAGGCGGACTGGCGGCGGCATAATACCCAACTGCTGATCGAGCAGGTTTCCCGTACCATCAAGCAGCTGAACCCCGAGGTTGAATTCGGCGTCAGTCCGGCAGGCGTCTGGCGCAACCGCTCCCACGATCCGGCCGGTTCCGACACCCGCGGCGCGGCGGCCTACGATGAGTCCTATGCCGATACCCGTCTCTGGGTGCAGCAGGGATGGCTGGACTATATCGCGCCGCAGATTTACTGGCCCTTCGCCCGCGACGCGGCCCGCTACGACGTGCTGGCAAAGTGGTGGGCTGACGTGGTGAAACCCACCCATACCCACCTCTATATCGGCGTGGCGCTGTACAAGGTGGGCGAACCGTCGAAGAACGAACCCGACTGGATGATTAACGGCGGCGTGCCGGAATTGAAAAAGCAGCTTGATCTGAATGAATCCATGCCGCAAATTCAGGGCACGATTTTGTTCAGAGAGAATTACCTCAATCAGCCGCAAACCCAGCAGGCCGTTAACTACCTGAAAAGCCGCTGGGGAGGTTGATTCCCACACCTGCCCCAACCGGAGAATGTTATGTTGAAAAAATCGATTGTCGCCTTTTCCTTGTTCTGCGCTCTGACGCCCGCCGTTTTTGCGGGCAACAGTGAAAATGAACAGCTGAATAAAAAGAATGTCATTGATTTTTATAATAAAGCGTTAAATGACAAAGACTTTGCCGCCGCCAGACCCTATCTCGGAGACCGCTACATACAGCATAACCCGATGGCGAAAGACGGCGTGGAAGGCTTTCAGCAGTTTATCGCCTTCCTGAAGAACAAATATCCCGACTCCCACAGTGAAATTAAGCAGGCGTTTGTTGATGGCGATCATGTGATCCTGCACGTTGAGGTCACCGGTCGCGAGCCGGGCGTGACGCGGGCGATTATTGATATCTTCCGCGTCGACAAGCAGCATAAAATCATTGAGCACTGGGACGTTACCCAGAACGTTCCGCAAAAAAACCGCCAGCGGCAACAGCATGTTCTAAAACCCGGCCAGGAGCCTTCTGCTAACACTCTCGCTTTCCCTTTTTTCATTCGTACAGACTATCGCTTGTTTAAACATTTTATTTACTTTACTGTAAAGTAAATAAACAGACGAGATCAGACTGATGTTCAACGAAAGAAAATGGGGAAAGCTTTTTTATTTCATTGCATTAGCCATTTTTCCCGGCGCGGTGAACGCCGCTTTACCCAGCCTACCCGCGCAGGGCGCCTCGCTCTATGACGCCTGCTCCCACCTACAAGAACCCGCCGAGGCCTGGCGCTGTCGCGCCCTGCTCATTAGCCAGCGCGTGGAACAGCGGCGGCGCTATCTGCACTTTTTACTTCAGCAGAATATTTTCAGCATTCAAACCTACGACTATCTGTGGAGTGAATACCAGCGTGCGACGTCATGTTCTGAGATCGGCGCCTTCTTGATGAGCAAAGTTCACGATGAGGCATTCCATGGGCTGCCCTTTACCCCGCTTCCGCCCGATGATGCGATAAGCGCGCCGCCTGCGGTGTTTACCCTGCAAGACGCCATTAACTGACCTGAGGTGCGTAACAATGCTGGCTCGCTTTTTTGTCTTTCGCCCCGTGTTCGCCGCCGTCATCGCCATCTGCATTATGGCGGCCGGCGCCCTTGCCCTGCTGACGCTGCCGGTAGAACAGTATCCGGATATCGCCCCTCCTGCCG
This sequence comes from Klebsiella sp. M5al, assembly GCF_002090195.1. Lineage (NCBI taxonomy): Bacteria > Pseudomonadati > Pseudomonadota > Gammaproteobacteria > Enterobacterales > Enterobacteriaceae > Klebsiella > Klebsiella sp. M5al. The sequence continues at coordinate 2,944,594 of NZ_CP020657.1, read as the reverse complement.
TCAACGTCACGGCGAACTATACCGGCGCTTCAGCGGAAACCGTCGAGGATAGCGTTACCCAGGTGCTGGAGCAGCAGATTAAAGGCATCGATGGGCTGATCTATTTCTCCTCAAGCAGCAGTTCGGCTGGGCAGGCGCGGATTAGCCTTAGCTTCGATCAGGGCGTAAACCCTGATATGGCGCAGGTACAGGTACAAAATGCGGTAAACCAGGCGATTACCCGCTTACCGCAGGAGGTACAGCAGCAAGGCATTACCGTTACCAAATCCCAGGGCGACAGCCTGATGGTGGTTGCCCTGTATGACAAAAGCGAGCAATTAACCAGCCTTGATATCAGCGATTTCCTCGTCAGTTCCCTGCAGGAGCCATTGAGCCGGGTTGAAGGCGTGGGTGAAACCACCGTTTTTGGCGCGCAGTACGCCATGCGCATCTGGCTTAATCCGCTCCAGCTGACCAGCTACGGTTTGATGCCCTCGGACGTGCAGGCCGCCATTGAAGCGCAGAATTCGCAGGTTACCAGCGGTGAAATTGGCTCGCTGCCGACGCTTGAGGGACAGTATCTGAACGCCACGGTGGCGACGCAGTCTCGGCTTGAACGTCCTGAGCAATTTGAGAATATTATTCTGCGCACGAATAGCGACGGCTCGGTGGTGTACCTGCGCGATGTGGCCCGCGTGGAGATCGGCGCGGAAAACTATCAAAACCAAACTACGCTCAATGGTTACTCCTCCGCCGGGATCTCGATTCAACTGGCCTCGGGAGCCAACGCGCTGGAAACGGCGAAAAAAGTTAGGGCCGAAGTCGAACGCCTCTCTTCCCGCTTTCCGCAAGGCGTGGTCGCCGCCTATCCGCGCGACAGCACACCGTTTGTGACGGTATCGATCGAAAGCGTGGTGCATACGCTGATTGAAGCGATCCTCTTTGTCGTGGCCGTCATGTATCTTTTTCTGCAGAGCTGGCGGGCGACGCTGATCCCGACCCTTACGGTTCCGGTAGTTCTGCTGGGTACTTTCGGTATTCTCAGCCTGCTCGGTTACAGCATTAATACGCTCACCCTGTTTGCGATGGTGCTGGCAATCGGCCTGCTGGTTGATGACGCTATCGTGGTAGTGGAAAACGTTGAGCGTTTGATGGCAGAGGAAGACCTCACCCCGCTGGAGGCCACGCTGCGCTCGATGAATGAGATAACCGGGGCACTAATCGGTATTGCGCTGGTTCTCTCCGCCGTTTTTATTCCGATGGCGCTGTTTGGCGGCTCGGTCGGGATTATCTATCGCCAGTTTACCGTGACTATTGTCTCAGCCATGGCGCTGTCCGCGCTGGTCGCTCTGACACTGACGCCAACGCTATGCGCCCACCTGCTCAAGCCAGGACACATGAAAAAAGGGCGTTTTTTCACCCTTTTCAATCGCGGCGTGACGATAAGTCAGAACCGCTACCTGGCCACGCTCCAACGAATAACCGCCCGTCCGTTTCGTTTTGTCTGCCTGGCCCTGATCCTGACCTTTTTGATGCTCTGGCAATATCAGAAGCTCGCTAGCGGATTTCTGCCCGAGGAGGATCAGGGCGCGGTCATGGTTCAGTACACGCTGCCGTCTGGCTCGCCGATGTCAATGACCGAGGAGGTTGGCGCTGATATTGCCCGCTATTTTATGACCGAGGAGGAAGATAACCTCAACGTTATCTTTATGGTCACCGGGAGAAACAATGCCGGCAGTGGGCAGAACGTCGGCATGGCATTCGCTGAGTTAAAACACTGGGACCTGCGTCCTGGTGAGAAAAACAGCGCCCAGGCCATTATTTCCCGCGCGAACCAGTACTTTAATAAAAACGCCCGGCAGGCCAACATCAGCGTGATGTCGCCCCCGACCGTGCGCGGGCTTGGGCAATCCAGCGGCTTTGAGCTATGGCTGCAGGACAGCGCGGAAAATGGCAGCGCTGCGCTTATGCAGGCGCAAACCACCCTGCTCAATGCCGCCAGAGAAAATCCCGCTCTGGACGCGGTACGAATTAATAGTCTGGAAGAAAAAGCGCAGCTGCAGGTCAATGTCGACAGACAAAAAGCGCAGGCTCAGGGCCTGGATCAGGCTGATATCAACAATACGCTCTCAGCGGCCTGGGGGGGCGTATATGTTAACGACTTTATCGACCGTGGGCGGGTTAAACGCGTGTATATGCAAGGAGATGCGGCCTGGCGTTCGACGCCGGAAAATTTATCCGCCTGGTTTGTGCGCGGCGACAGCAACAACATGGCCTCCTTCGACAGCTTCTCATCCCTGCGCTGGACCACCGGACCGCAGATGCTTCAGCGGTTTAACGGTCTGTCGGCCGTGCAGTTTCAGGGAGGCGCGGCGCCGGGCGTCAGTTCCGGCGCCGCGATGGCGGAGATGGCCGACCTGGTCAGCTCGATGAACGGGTTTGATCTGCAATGGAGCGGTTTGTCCTGGCAGGAGCAGTCATCTTCGGTGCAAACGCTGTGGGTCTACCTGGCGTCGCTGGCCTTTATGTTTTTATGCCTGGCCGCCTTATATGAGAGCTGGTCGGTTCCCATTGCCGTAATGCTGATTATCCCGTTGGGCATTATTGGCGCCATCAGCGCTTCGTTGCTCGCCGGTTATGAAAACGATATCTACTTCCAGGTGGGGATGTTGACGACAATGGGCCTCTCGTCCAAAAACGCGATTCTGATCGTTGAATTCGCCCTGGCGCAGTTCCAGCAAGGGAAAAGCCTGTCGGAAGCCACCCTCGAAGGCGCGCGCCTGCGCTTGCGCCCCATCGTGATGACCTCACTCGCATTTGTTGTTGGCGTAATCCCTCTGGTACTCTCTACCGGCGCGGGGGCTTCCAGCCAACGAGAGATAGGCACCGCGGTCATCGGCGGCATGCTCACCGGGACGCTGCTGACCTTGTTTTTCGCGCCATTATTTTTCCTGCTGGTGCAGCAAGGAATGATGCGGCTAAAAAGACGCAAACCGTAAGGACTCAACTGATGGGAAATCAACGCGGGCGACCGATGAAAGCCCGCCCACGCATTTTACAAACCGCCCGGGCGCTGTTTCTGCAGCACGGGCTTGATGTGTCTCTGGATACCATCGCCGCCGAAGCGGGAACCACGCGCCCGACGCTGTACAGCCATTTCCCCGGCGGAAAAGACGCGCTGCTGCTGGAGACGTTCGCCTTTCTCAACGACGCTATGCAGCCGCCCCTGCAACAGCTTCTACAGGACAGCCAGCAGGATCTGCTGGCGCTGCTGCGGGGATTCGCCAGGGTTGTCCAGCACCATTTTTATGCGCCGGAAAACATCCACTTTCAACGCCTGCTCATCCAGGTGCTGGTGCAAAAACCGGAGCTGTACGTCACGCTAGAGCAGCGCCCCTCGGGACGCGTGTTGCAGGCGCTCAGCGATATCCTCGCGAAGAAACGAGATCAGGGCCAGCTGACCCTCAGCGACCCGCAGCTCCAGGCGACGGCGTTTCTCGGCGCGATTATGGGCTATCCGCTGCCGGGAGCCTTAATTGCGCAAAATGCGCTAACGGCAGAAACGCTGGAGCCGCTCGCCGAATGCGCGATTAGCGTGTTCCTCACGGCCTGGGGCTATAAGCCATCATCATCCGGCGCCCTGTGAACGGGGCCGGAATACGCCTAACCGGCGAGGAGCTCATCGTACAGGCTACGCAGGCGGGTGCGAAGGTAGAGAACGGCTTTATGCTTACGCGAGAGCAGCGCCTGCTCGCTGACGCCGGACTCTTCGGCCAGCTCCCGGTAGCTATAGCCCTGCAGTTCGGTTTTCTCAAATGCCTCACGCTGGGCGGGCGGCAGCTCCGAAAGCGCCTGGTTTAGCTCCTCCCAGAGCAGCGCTTTCAGATACTCATCCTCCGGCGTTTGCGGCACGCCAAACAGCGTCTCGGCCAGCTCGTCCTCAGGAAAATCGCCCTCCTCCTCCTCGCTGAAGCCGCCCGCCAGCGGCAGCTCGCGTTTTTTCCTCGCCCTGTCGGTCATTTCGTTACGCGCCGCCCGAAACAGCCAGGCGGCGATATTCTCCACCGGCTGCTCGACGCGAATGAGCTGATACGTCACTTCCTGCAGGATATCGTCCGCCTCATCGCGCAGCGGGGTCCGTCCGCGGATAAAAGCCTTCAGCCGCGACCGGCAGGCGTTGAGGGCGGAAACAAGCCGTGACTCCGCCACGGTGCCGTTTTTCATTGTGTTCACTCGGGATCCGCGTTTTTAGCTGGACTCTCCTGCTGCGGCCCATGCTCGCCTCGGCGGTCACGCCAGCCGCAGGGGCCGTGATGCCCGCGGCGGCCGAAGCGCTGAGCAAACTCCTCGCGCTGCTCGGGGCTCATGTTCATCCAGCGTTCATGCATCCGCCGCCGGGCGTGCCCCATGCCAAACATGCCCGGCCGAAAACCGAGGCCGCCGAACAGGATCCGCGACAGCGCCAGAATCCCTAACGCCTGCCAGAAACCGATGCTCTTCACGCCAAGAATTGCCGGCAGCAGCGCATTCCACAGCGACATCACCACCAGCCCAAGCACGGCGATTAACGCCACGCCGATAATAAGCGGTTTTGCCATTCTGTGACGACCAAAGCGCTGATGGTGATGCTGACCGTGCATATCGAAATCTCTCATCTTCTGTTTACCTCATAATGCTCGTGAATATTAGCCTGTGCTGAGGTAGACGAATGAGCGGACAAAATATTGCTGAGAAAATTTAAAAATCGACACACTTTATTTGTATGACAAATTTTAATGTGTGATCTTCATCACCTTCTATCGCGCGCGGCGGCGGTAAGGTTCCCCGATGATTCATTGAAAAAAGAGGAACTTATGAACGCAGTAAAATCACTAAAAGCGGACTGGGCGATTATTACGTTGATGATTGTTGTCGCGGTCGTGATGTATGGCTATCTGATCCCTAAATACTGGTAATCGAAGTCCGCCCCATCGCTCAGGGCGGCCTGCCGGCACTATCGCTTATCGTTCAGCGTCTTAATCAGAAACGGTACCGAGTCGCGTAAAGACGGGTTAACCGTACCGCTATGATCCAGGCCGGCATAAATATGAACCTCCGCCCGGGTTCCCGCGCTTTTTACCGCATCGGCAAAGCGTTTTTGCATTGCCGTCGGCACGTTGATATCCGCGCCGCCAATACCGATAAACACCGGGTGATCGATTTTCAGGGTCGGATAAAGCATGCTGCCCACGCTGGCGTTTAACAGGGAGTCTATTCCCGGCTTAAGTGAGTTAGCGGCATTAAGACCGGCCTTCATGACCTCATCGTTTAACGGCGTAATGCATAAATTGCTTGCCTCTTTCAGCAGCGGCAGCGCGTTATCCTGGAAATAATCAGCCGGATTAAGCTGCGGGTTGCTGTCGGCGGCAGACAGATAAATATAGAAAATATAGGGTATTTTCGGGTCGCCTCCAGTCGGCGCTTTGCCGGCTGCCGGTGGAAGCACGTCGGCGGCGGTGGTTCCTTTCTCAAAATAAGGCGTACCGGTCAGCACCGTCGCGCGAACGTTCAGCTCCGGCGCATATTCCGGCTGATATCCCGCGCTGGCGAACGCGGCGTGCGCACCCTGCGACTGCCCTACCAGAATAAGCTCATTCTTAAGCGGAAACTGCTTCAGGGCGGCGCGAACGCCATCAAGAACGCTCCACGCTTCGCCGCGGGCGTTAAGATAATGGTGCAGGCCAGCAGAGCCCAGCCCGGCATAATCCGGCGCGACCACCGCGTAGCCCAGCGACAGCCAGGTATTCAGATACTGCTTATCGCGATCGCTGCGCGGGTTTAACGACGGCGCGCAGTGGTTCTCCACGCCCACGGTACCGTGAGCCCAGACCACCACAGGCCACCCCCCTTCCGGCGTCGCGCCAAAGGGAATAAATACCGCGGCGGTATCTTCGCGGGCGGTTTTACCGTCAACGCCGCTGCGGGAGGGATAATGCAGGAGGTACTGCTTTGCCGCTTCGCTTAAGCCATTCGCGGCGTTGAGCGGAGAGACGGCATCGGTGCTGTCGCCAGCGGCGCTAGCCGGTACCGCGCTCATTGAAAGCAGCAGCAGCGCAGAGGTGGCGGCGAGGAATTTTCTCGAGAGTGAATAGGTCATGGCATCCTGTTCCATTATTAGTGATGCACTTAGTGTAGTCCCCGCCGCCTGAATATCAGCTCAATGAAGCAGACGCTTCGCCATTTTTTTATAAACCCTGAGTGGCTTCGCTTTTTGCCCGCGCAAATAATGATAGATTTTTATCAATAACCTCAAAGGAAGAGACCGATGTCAGCGAAAAAAGTGACCATGACCGACATAGCCAGAGACGCCGGAGTGGGTATTGCGACGGTAGACAGAGTGCTCAATAAACGGGCCGCCGTCAAAGAGAGCACCGAACGTAAAGTACTCGAGTCCGCGCGGCGATTAGGCTTCGCGCTTGAGCAATCCCACTATCGGCTGGCTGCCGGCCAGTCGGCGATAGCCCTCAGAATGGGGTTTATCCTGCTGCAGCCGTCACACTCATTTTATCAACAGCTGGCGCAGGCGCTTGAACAGGCGGCACTCGCGTGGCATAGCCCGACGCAGGCCCCCGTTTTTCTGCATTATGATATTAACGCCATCGACGATATGGCCGCCGCGATCGGCCGCCTGAGCGCTGAAGTGGATGTTATCGGCATTGTGGCGCTGGATAATCCGCTTATCCGCCATGCCCTCATTCAGGCGATTGATAAAGGGGTGCACGTCTTCACCCTGCTCTCCGATATGAGCATTCCCCAGCGTACCGGCTATATCGGGCTGGATAACCAGAAAGCGGGCCGCACCGCCGGCTGGGCGGTGGACAGGCTCTGTCACGGCGACGGCGAAATTGGGATTATCGTCGGCGATAATCGGTTTATTTGTCAGGAAAGCTGCGAGATAAGTTTCCGCTCCTACCTGCGCGAACAGGGCAAAGGCGATCGTGTGCTTGAACCGGTGCGCAGCCACGAACGTGCCGATGTCGCGCGCCAGGTGACGGAAGAGATGCTGCAACAGTACCCGGATCTGAAGGCCATTTACGCGCCCTGCGGCGGCGTGGAAGGTATTGTCGACGCCCTGCGCGCGCGTCAACGCCAGCACCAGGTCACCCTGATTTGCCATGGCCCGGTAGACAACGGCGAGCTGGCGTTAATCGACGGCACCGTCGATCTTATGCTTGCGCACCGGCTTAGCGAGTTCGCTGCGGCGACAATTAACGCCTTTATCCAGGCAGTCAGCCAGCCGCGGGCGACGTTTATCAACGCTCTGCAGCCGTTTGACCTCCTCACCAAAGAAAACCTCTGATTGACGCAGGCGCGGATAAAGCCGCCGCGCTCCGCTTTAGCGCTATATTTGATAAAAAACCATCATTTATGCTATCAAAATAAATCTTGAATCCCATCAAAGAATTTAAATTTCATCATTGTTGAATATGAAATTTTCATTCAATACTGGTCATGTTTTCTCCTCATCAGAAAAGGAAGCCATCATGACCATACATATTGCCAACGCGCCGTGCAGCTGGGGCGTCGATGATCCCAAAAACCCTTACCTGCCGCCGTGGCCCAAGGTGCTGGAAGAAGCGGCGACGGCCGGTTATAAAAGCATTGAACTGGGCCCGTGGAGCTATCTGCCGACCCGGGCCGATGAACTTAGCGCCGCGCTGAATAAACAGGGGCTGTCGCTGGTTGCCGGAACGATCTTCGACGATCTGGTCAGCGAAGAGAACTTCGCGAATATTGTCGAACTGACGCATAACCTCTGCCGCAATCTGTCGCAGGTGCCGTCAGCGGAAAAGACGCCGGGTAACCCCTTCCAGCCGCCTTATCTGGTCATTATTGATTTCGGCAATCCGCAGCGGGCGAAATATGCCGGACGCGGCGAGCTGGCCCCCCGTCTGTCACCCGCCGACTGGCAGCGGATGATCGACCACATTATCACTATCAGCAAACTGGCGTGGCAGGAGTACGGCGTGCGTCCGGTTATCCATCCTCACGCCGGCGGCTGCATCGAGTTTGCCGATGAAATCGACCTGCTGGCGACGCAGATTCCCCATGAGGTGGCCGGTTTGTGTCTCGACACTGGCCACCTCTACTATTCGGGCATGGACCCCATCAGCTGGCTGGATCGCCATTTTGACCGCCTTGATTACCTGCATTTTAAAGATGTTGACCCGCAGGTGTTCGAGAGCGTGATTTCCCGCGGCATCGACTTCTTCTCGGCTTGTGCGGAGGGGGTGATGTGCCCGCTTGGCAGCGGCGCCATTGACTATCCGGCGGTGCGCGCCTTTCTCGACAAGCGCGGCTATCAGGGCTGGATCACCATTGAGCAAGAGCGCGATCCGCGCAACGTCGAGGGCAGCCTGCAGGCGGTCACGGAAAGCCTGCGCTACCTGCGATCCGTTGGGTTTTAATCGGGAGAAAACAAATGATTAACGGTATTAAACCTGTAGGCCGCTCCTTACGCTGGGGCATGGTGGGCGGCGGCGGAAGCAGCCAGATTGGCTATATTCACCGCTCCGCGGCGCTGCGCGACGGATCGTTTACCCTGCTGGCCGGGGCTTTTGATATTGATGCAGAGCGCGGGCGCGAGTTTGGCCAGCAGCTGGGCGTGGACGTCGGGCGCTGTTACCCCGACTACGAAACCTTGTTTCGCGAAGAAGCGGCGCGGGAAGACGGCATTGAAGCGGTTTCTATCGCCACGCCGAATAACACCCACTACGCCATTTGTCGCGCGGCGCTTGAGGCCGGACTGCATGTGGTCTGCGAAAAACCGCTCTGTTTTACCGGCGAAGAGGCCGATGCGCTGGTGGCCCTGAGCGAAAAACAGCGCAAAATCATCGGCGTCACCTACGGCTACGCCGGGCATCAGTTGATTCTGCAGGCTCGGCAGATGATTGAACAGGGGCTGCTGGGCGAGATCCGCATCATCAATATGCAGTTCGCCCACGGTTTCCATAACCAGCCGGTAGAGCAGGATAACCCCAGCACCCGCTGGCGGGTGGACCCGAAATTTGTTGGTCCCAGCTACGTGCTAGGCGATCTGGCCACCCACCCGCTGTTCCTGGCGGAGACCATGGCGCCGAAGCTTAATATCACTCGCCTGATGTGCTCCCGCCAGAGTTTTGTCAAAAGCCGTGCACCGCTGGAGGATAACGCGCATGTGCTGATGGAGTACGACAACGGCGCCGTAGGGTCGATGTGGTGCTCGGCGGTCAACAGCGGCTCAATGCACGGACAGAAAGTCCGCATCGTCGGGGAGAAAGCTAGCCTGGAGTGGTGGGATGAACAGCCGAACCAGCTGCGCTACGAAATTCAGGGCGAGCCGGTACGCATCCTCGAACGCGGTATGCCCTATCTTGACCCGCTGGCCCTGCAGGACGACCGGATTGGCGGCGGCCATCCCGAAGGGCTGTTTGAGGCCTGGTCGAATCTGTATCGCCGCTTTGCCATTGCCATGGATGCAACCGACCGTCGCGATTCGGCCTTGCTGGAAAACTTCTGGTATCCGGATGCCAAAGCCGGGGCGCTCGGCGTGCATTGGGTAGAGAGCTGCGTACGTTCAGCAGACAACGGGGCCAGCTGGGTAGAGTTTCACTGATCCTCTGATAATACGCGCCCGGTAAGGCGTCAGCCGCCACCGGGCGCAAACGATGCGCAATAGCCATTTCTTGAGATATTTAAAAGTGACAACGTCACCTATCCCCGGCAAATTCACAGCATTGTAATCAAAAAGGGAATGTCGTATAACAGGGGCCAAACCGAGGGGTGTCCCGTGAGGGCTGAGATGGCGTAAGCCGAACCCTTTGAACCTGATCTGGGTCATGCCAGCGAAGGGACGGGTCGGCATTTCCGCCAGTTTTGCGCCATTGCCTGTTCACACTTCATTCAGCACGCCCGGATCTCCCTTGTTTCAGGAGGTCCTGTGATTCTTCCCGCGTTTACCCAGGGTATTTATGGCCGCCTGCGTCAGCAGGCCGGCGCCGACTGGCAGCACTACGTCGCCCACCCCTTCCTGCGCCAGCTCGCCGATGGCACCCTGCCCGAATCCGCCTTCCGCCGCTATCTGACGCAGGATTACCTGTTTCTGATCCATTTCGCCCGCAGCTACGCGCTGCTGGTCAGCAAGTTGCGTACCCTGGCGGAAATGCGCGTCGCCGCCGCGTCGATGAACGCCATTATTGACGAGCTGCCGCTGCACGTCGGCTACTGCAGGGAATGGGGACTGGATGAAGCGACGATGGCCGCCGAAGCGGAAGCCGTGGAAACCGTTAACTATACCCGCTACGTGCTGGACATCGGCCACTCCGGCGACGCCCTGGATCTGCTGGCGGCGCTGATGCCCTGCGTTGCCGGCTACGCGGAAATCGGCCTCGGCCTGCTGCACGATCCGGCGACCCGGCTGACCGCCAATCCTTATGCCTCCTGGATCCGCAACTACGGCGATGAGGGTTACCTGAACGGCGTCAATAACGCCATCGGTCTGCTGGAAACCCTCTGGCAGCAGCGCGGCGGCGAGGCGCGTTTCGCCGAACTCAGCGCTATTTTCACCACCGCCACGCGTCTGGAGGCTAACTTCTGGCAGATGGGCCTCAACGCCGTCGCGGAGCGCCCGGCGTGACGGCGCCCGGTATCCAGGTGCGCGGTCTGAGCCTGCGCTTTGGCGCGCGGCGGATATTCGACAATCTGACGTTCGCTATCCCCGGCGGCCAGTGGGTTTCGCTGCTGGGTGCCAGCGGCGCTGGAAAGACCAGCCTGTTGCGCATTATCGCCGGGTTGGCAAAAGCTACCGCCGGTGACGTTCGCGCCAGCGACGGGCAGCCAATAGATAAACGGCTGGCGTGGATGGGACAAAAAGATCTGCTTTATCCATGGTTAAGCGTGCGCGACAACGTCTCGCTTGGCGCGCGTCTGCGCGGAGAGCGCGTAGACCATCGGCGGGTTGCCGCGCTGTTACAGCAGGTTGGTCTTGAACACTGCGCCGGCGACCGCCCGGCCGCCCTCTCAGGCGGCATGCGCCAGCGTGCGGCGCTGGCGCGCACGCTCTATGAAGACCGCCCCATTGTGCTGATGGACGAACCTTTTTCCGCGCTCGATACCCTGACCCGCACGCGCATTCAGACCCTGGCCGCGGAACTCCTGGTGAACCGCACCGTCGTGCTGATTACCCACGACCCGATGGAAGCCTGCCGCCTGAGCCATCGTCTGCTGGTCCTTTCCCCCGCTCCCGGCGGGATTGACGACGCGCATCGCCTGTCCGGCATGCCGCCGCGCGCGCCGGACGATCCGGCGCTGTTGGCCAGCCAGGCGGAGCTGCTGCAACAGCTGATAAGGGCTAACGGATGAGCGCAAGACTGTTTCGCGCCGCCGTGGTGTTCTGCGGCCTGCTGCTGCTCTGGTGGCTGGCGAGCCGCAGCGGCATTCCCGCCTTTCTGCTGCCTTCACCCTCGGCGGTGGCAAGCGCTCTGTGGGTCAACCGCTCGTACCTCGGCGAACACACGCTGATCACATTGAGCGAGATCCTCAGCGGCCTCGTGCTTGGCGCCCTACTCGGCGTGACGCTGGCGCTGTGCATGATTGTCTCGCCGCGCCTTCAGCGCTGGCTGATGCCGCTGGTGCTGACCAGCCAGGCGATCCCGGTCTTTGCCCTCGCCCCGCTGCTGGTGCTGTGGTTCGGTTTTGGCATGGGCGCCAAGGTGATGATGGCGGTGCTGGTGATTTTCTTTCCCGTCACCTCGGCGTTTTTTGACGGTCTACGCCGGGTTAACCGCGACTATCTCGATCTGGCGCGCACCATGGGGGCCTCTTTTGGCGCACAGCTGCGCCACGTTCGCATGATGGCCGCCCTTCCGGCCCTTGGTTCCGGCCTGCGGATGGCCGCCGCCGTTGCCCCCATCGGGGCGATTATCGGCGAATGGGTCGGTTCAGCCGAAGGCCTGGGCTACGTGATGCTTAACGCCAACGCCCGCCTGCAAACCGATATCTGCTTCGCGGCCCTGTTTATTTTGGTGGTGCTGACCGTCCTGCTCTGGCTGGCGGTGGATGCTTTTTTACACCGGCTGATCGACTGGACGCCGGAATAACGATTTTAAACAGAAGGAATAACCATGCGTAAACATCTTTATAGCGGAATGGCCCTTGGCGTGCTGTTCAGCGGTCAGGCGCTGGCCAACGAGAAACTCACCCTGGTGCTGGACTGGTATATCAACCCCGATCATGCGCCGATCGTGGTGGCCGAACAGATCGGCGCCTTTAAAGAGGCGGGCCTGGACGTCAAAATCGTGCCGCCGTCAGACCCGGCGCTGCCGCCACGCTTAGTCGCCGCCCGCCAGGCGGACCTGGCGATTACCTACCAGCCGCAGGTCCATTTTTTTGCTGATGAAGGGCTGCCGCTGGTCCGCGTCGGCACCCTGATTAATTCACCGCTGAACACGGTGATCGCGCTGGATAAAAGCATCAAATCCCCCGCCGATCTGCAAGGCAAAAAAGTGGGTTACTCGGTGAGCGGTATCGAACAGGCGACGCTGGCCACCATGGCGCAGCACGCGCACATCGACCCCAAAAGCATCAAGCTCATCAACGTGAACTTCCAGCTGACCAGCGCCCTGCTGGCCGGCCAGGTCGATGCGGTCATCGGCGGCTATCGTAATATCGAAGCGCTGGAGCTGAAGCTACAGGGGAAAGATCCGCAGGTGATGAACGTCGAGGATTACGGCGTACCGGCCTACGACGAGCTGGTGATTGTCGCGAATCGTGATGAAGCAAACGCGCCGAAGATTAAGGCGTTCCTCAAGGCGCTGCAAAAAGGCGTCGCTTACCTGCGCGCCCATCCTCAGGAGACCTGGCAGGCGTTTGCCGCCGCGCATCCCGAGCTCAATACCGAACTGAACAAGCAGGCATGGCTGAAAACCCTTCCTCTGTTTGCCAGCGATCCGGCGGCGCTGGATAAACCTCGCTATGAAGCTTATGAACAGTTTTTATATAACAATAAGTTGGTGAAAAAAGTCACACCTTTAACGAATTATGCGGTTGAGCTGCATTGAGTCATGCCATTGCTGGCGGAAACTTTTCGCCAGCAATATCCGCGTAACGTTAATAAAAATCGAGAAACTTCCTCACTAATAATTACAATTTTAAAGGTCTTTCACCCCTTAAAATATTCATTTTAAATCAATCAATTAGGTTGATTTTCGCCAGTGTAAAAATAACGTAAATATACCTTAATCAATAAAACGTTGAATGCGTATCTAAAAAGCCATATATTGTGCCCGCTTTAATGCATGGCGATTCAATTTCTTACACCAATTTATTCAACCAGCGCTCAACCGTAACGCTGGTTGTGGGAGTGATATGATGACGGATAAAGTCCGTATTGATACTTTAGGCGCAGATTTATTAGATGCAAACAACGATACCTTTTTGGCCCGTCAGGCTGAATTCGAATCGAATGTCAGGAGCTACCCGCGCAAGCTGCCCCTTGCGATTACCAAAGCGGAAGGCGTCTGGCTGACCGATGCGGATAACAAACAGTATCTGGACTGCCTTGCCGGCGCCGGTACTCTGGCACTCGGCCACAACCATCCTGACGTGCTGCAGAGCATCCAAAGTGTCATTACCAGCGGCTTGCCGTTACATACTCTCGATCTGACGACACCGTTAAAAGATCGCTTCTCTGAATACCTGCTTTCCCTGCTGCCGGGCGAAGGCAAAGAATACTGCCTGCAGTTCACCGGTCCGTCCGGCGCTGATGCCGTGGAAGCGGCGCTGAAGCTGGCGAAAAAATACACCGGTCGCTCTTCCGTGATCAGCTTCTCCGGCGGCTATCACGGCATGACCCACGGCGCGCTGTCCGTCACCGGCAACCTGTCGCCAAAAGCGGCGGTTAACGGCATGATGCCGGAAGTGCAGTTTATGCCTTACCCGCACCAGTACCGCTGTCCGCTGGGTATCGGCGGCGAAGCCGGCGTGAAAGCGCTGACCTACTACTTCGAAAACCTGATCAACGACGTCGAAAGCGGCGTGCGTAAACCGGCGGCGGTGATCCTTGAAGCCGTTCAGGGTGAAGGCGGCGTGAACCCGGCTCCGGTCGAATGGCTGCAGCGCATCCGTAAAGTGACGCAGGAGCACGGCATTCTGCTGATCATCGATGAAGTTCAGGCTGGCTTTGCCCGTACCGGTAAATTCTTCGCCTTTGAACACGCTGGCATTGAGCCGGACATTATCGTGATGTCGAAAGCCGTTGGCGGCGGTCTGCCGCTGGCCGTTCTCGGTATCAAAAAGCAGTTCGACGCCTGGGAACCGGGTCACCACACCGGCACCTTCCGCGGCAACCAGCTGGCGATGGCCACCGGCCTGACCACCCTGCGCCACCTGAAAGATAATAAGATTGCGGATAAAACCGCCGCTCAGGGCGAATGGCTGAAAGGCAAGCTGGCCGAGATGCAGAAACGCTATCCGGTTATCGGCCACGTTCGCGGTCTGGGCCTGATGATCGGCATCGAGATCGTTAAACCGAACGAAGCGCCGGACCACATGGGCTGCTACCCGGCGGATGGCGAACTCTCCGCGCTGCTGCAGAAGAAATGCTTCGAAGCGGGTCTGATCCTCGAGCGCGGCGGCCGCCACGGCTGCGTGCTGCGCCTGCTGCCGTCCCTGCTGATCAGCAACGCTGAGCTGGAAATTTTCTTCGACAAATTTGAACAGGCCCTGCTGGCCGCCGGCGTAAAACCGGTCTGAGTGGAGTAAGTGACCGCAATGTCCAAATTGAATCCGATTCTTGCTGGTTCCGCGCAAAGTATTGATGCCTACCAGCAGGCGATCGCCCAGACCAGCCAGGCGGTAGCGCAGTGGTTGCAGCAGCCTGAAATGTATCAGGGGAAAAGCGTTGATGAACTGCGTGAGCGCATCACCCTTGATTTCAACGAACAGGGTCTGGGCAACCAGGCGGCGATTGAACGTGCGATCGAGTACTTCCTGAAAGACAGCCTGTCGGTACATCACCCGCAGTGCGTGGCGCATCTGCACTGCCCGAGCCTGGTGATTAGCCAGGCGGCGGAAGTGCTGATTAACGCCACCAACCAGAGTATGGACTCCTGGGACCAAAGCCCGTCAGCGACCATCATCGAGATCAAGCTGATTGAATGGCTGCGCGCCCAGGTCGGCTACGGCGCTGGCGATGCCGGCGTCTTCACCAGCGGCGGCACCCAGAGCAACATGATGGGCCTGATGCTGGCGCGCGATGCCTTCTTCGCCCGCCGGGGGCACTCCATCCAGCAGGATGGTCTGCCGGGCGATATTCGTCAGTACAAAGTGCTGTGTTCAGAAAACGCCCACTTCTCGGTGCAGAAGAATATGGCGCTGATGGGCCTCGGCTACCGCTCCGTGACGCTGGTGAAAACCGACGAATTCGCGCGGATGGACGTGGCGGATCTGAAAGCGAAAATCGCCGAGGCGCAGGCTAACGGCGAGCAGATTATGGCGATCGTCGCCACCGCCGGCACCACCGATGCGGGGGCGATTGACCCGCTGCGCGAGATTGCGGCCGTCGCGGCAGAGCACCAGATCTGGCTGCACGTCGACGCGGCCTGGGGCGGCGCGCTGCTGATGTCCGAGAAGTATCGCGACCGTCTGGACGGCATTGAGTTAGTGGACTCCATCACCCTGGATTTCCACAAGCAGTTCTTCCAGACCATCAGCTGCGGCGCGTTTCTGTTAAAAGAAGCCCGCCACTATGAGCTGATGCGCTATCAGGCGGCCTATCTGAACTCCGAGTTCGATGAAGAGCACGGCGTACCGAACCTGGTGTCCAAATCGCTGCAGACCACCCGCCGCTTCGACGCGCTGAAGCTATGGATGGGTCTGGAAGCGCTGGGCCAGAAGCAGTACGCGGAAATCATCGATCACGGCGTGACGATGGCGCTGAACGTGGCGGATTACGTCGCAACGCAGCCGACGCTGGAGCTGGTCATGCAGCCGCAGCTGGCGAGCGTGTTGTTCCGTTCGCGTCCGCAGCAGATGGCGGGCAGCGACGATGCCGCGATCGCCCTGCTCAACCAGCGGGTTGGCGATGCGCTGCTGGCTTCCGGCCGCGCTAACGTCGGCGTGACCGAGCACAACGGCGTCACCTGCCTGAAGCTGACGCTGCTGAACCCGATCGTGACGTTAGAGGACGTGAAGGTGCTGCTGAGCCTGGTCGAGCGTACCGCCCAGGAGCTGCTGGCGCAGTAAGTTCGTTCTCGCACTAACCTCGAAAGCCGATAACTCACCTTATCGGCTTTTTTTATTGGGTTTGGTCCTGAATTTGTGACGTTGTCACTCTATTTCCCGGAGGCGGTGCTGCGCACCTGTCGGGCTACAGGTTCACAGCCATCATCGGGCCGGTAGCCCGGACAGGCGCCCCTGGCGCCGCCTCCGGGATGTACTTGTATTCGAAATGCGCGCCATAAGCGTGTATCGACTCTCCTTTCCGATACACGGTGATACAAACAGCCCGTCACCCCAGATAACGCGCCGCCGGTTCAGATTGCGCAAAGCCGGGCAGCATGGCCTGACGCGTCGCGTTAAGCGCCTGCCACTGCGTTTCATCATGCAGCGGCGGAATAGTCACCGATTCGCGGCGGTCGAACCCCACCAGGGCGGCATCGACCAGTTTATCCACCTCCATGACGCCGGGAATGGTATCCACATCTTTGCCGCTGTGCTGCCAAATCTCGGTGCGCGTCGCCGCCGGCAGTACCGCCTGGACGTATACGCCTTTCGCGTTCAGCTCAACATCGAGCCCCTGCGAGAGAAACAGCACAAAGGCTTTCGTGGCGCCGTATACGGTCAACCCCATTTCCGGACCCAGCCCAACGACCGACGCGATGTTGACAATCGCCCCCTCTCCGGCTTCGGCCAGACGCGGCGCGATGGCGTTCGCCAGGCGAGCCACTGAGGTCACGTTGAGGGTAATCAGGCGAGTGATATCGTCGCTGCTCTGGTGGAGGAAATCACCGGGAATCGAGGTACCGGCATTATTGACCAGAATCCCAATACGCGCGTCTTCCCGCAGGCGCTGCTCCACGGCGATGATGTCGCTATCCTGGGTTAAGTCGGCCTGCAGGATGTCGACCTGAACACCGGTTTCACCGCGCAGTCGCTCGGCCAGCGCCGTCAGACGCTCGCGGTTACGCGCGACCAGCACCAGGTCGTGGCCGCGGCGGGCAAAACGTTCGGCATAGACTGCGCCAATTCCGGTCGATGCGCCGGTTACCAGTACCGCTGATTTGCTGCTCATAGATGCACTCCTGAATTTATACATGATGACTGTCATGTATAATGGCACGGGTTGGGTATACTGTAAATAATGTTATATGATGGTCATCATAAATAATTTCGCAGCAGGACGACGCCATGAGAGTGAGCAGAAAACAGGTTGAAGAGAATAAGCAGACAATCCTGACCGCCGCCGGACGCTTGTTTCGCGAGCGGGGTTTTGACGCGGTCACGGTCACCGATATTATGAAATCAGCCGGTCTGACCCACGGCGGATTTTATGGCTACTTTAAATCGAAGGATGACCTGATCGCCCAAACCCTCGCGGAACTGAAGATCGAAAGCGAGACGACGGAAAACGACTTCGCGTCGCGCGTTGAACGCTATCTCTCCCCCGAACACCGGGATAATTTTGCCAACGGCTGCCCGCTGGCTGCGCTGGCGGCGGAGACCATCCGCCAGTCCGAACCCGCGCGCGATGAAATGACCGCCCGGCTGCGGCAGCACATAGACCAGCTCAGTGAAGCGATGGATGATCAAGACGCTGAAGCCCGCCGTCGCGCGGCGATTGGCAGCTGGTCGGCCATGGTCGGCGCGTTAATTTTGGCGCGGATGACCGCGGATTCGGCGTTTTCCGACGAAATCCTGGCTGAAACGGCGGCCTGGCTCGCGGAAAAACAGCGCTAACGTTAAGCCAGGTTCAGATCCGGCTGCAGGTAGCCTGCGACAAAGCGGGTCAAAATCGCCGAGGCCACCGGGCTCTCCGCAACGTCACGACTCAGCCTGTCCGGGTCAACCCCCTCGTTGCGCAGCGCCGACTGACGGAACGCGATCAGCGAGCGGGCAATCGCCGGGGTGATCTCCGGATGAAACTGCGTAGATACGGCATGCGCGCCGTAGCGCACAATCTGGTGCGGATCGTGCTGCGACGAGGCCAGCACCGTCGCCCCCGGCGGTAATCGGGTGACCGTTTGCATATGCGTGAGGTGCGCGCTGAACGGCGCCGGGTGGTCAGCCAGCAGACGATCCGTCAGGCCGTGTGCGGACAGTGAAATGGTTTTACTTCCCGCTTCGCGTCCGGCTGGATGGTAGTCCACCTCGCCGCCCAGCGCGTGCGCCATTAGCTGATGCCCGTAGCAGACGCCAAACAGCGGCATCTCTATCGCCATCGCCTCGCGGATCCATGCGGCGGTCATTTCGCTCCACGGCAGGCGCTCCGTGACCATATCCCAGGAGCCGGTAATCACCGCCACGGTATTATTGTCCGGCGCGGGAAGCGGCTCGCCGGCATACACCCGCGCCACGCTGATTTTATTGCGCCACGGCGCCAGCAGATTGCCAAACCAGAGGGGAAGATCGCCGTGGTCGGAGACGATTTCATCCGGCGGAGTCCCGGTCTGGACAAGAAGAAGGGTATTTCGGCTTAACGACATCAGAGCGCCTTTTTCACAGCAACACAGAACGCTACTATGCGCAAAAGCGCCGGCGGCGGCAAATAACCAATCCGCCAACGCTTATGCTCTCAACGAATAACCGCTACTGCGCGTCGGCGCTCTCCACCTGCGGCACCGTCGAGGCCGCGCCCTGTACCGCCGGCGCGTTGGCCGGGTCGAAGATATGGTCGAGGATGGCGCGCGCCGTCGGTCCCGCTACCACGCCATCGCCGCCGCCGTTCTCCAGAATCAGCGCCATCGCCACCTTCGGATGCTGATACGGCGCAAACAGGGTGTAGAAGATATGGTCGCGCAGGCGCACCGGGATCATTTTCGCGTTATAGGTCTGGTTCTCCTTCAGGCTGAACACCTGGGACGTCCCGGACTTGGCGGCGATCTGGTACGGCGCGGTATGGAACAGCTTATAGCCGGTGCCGTTTGGCAGGTTCGCCATGCCGTACATGCCGTTGCGCACCACGCCCCAGTAAGGCGAGCGCGGATCGCCAACCTGCGGCAGATCCTGCGGCGGCTGATAGCGCTCAACCTTATTCCCCTGTTTCATGGAGTAAAGCAGATGTGGGTTTTGCACTTTGCCGTTGTTAATCAGGGTCGTCAGCGCCTTGACCATCTGGATCGGCGTGGCAATCCAGTAGCCCTGGCCGATACCGACGGAAATGGTATCGCCCTGATACCACGGTTTTTTATGCACCCGCTGTTTCCACTCCCGGCTCGGCAGCACCCCGGCATACTCTTCGTTAAGATCGATGCCAGTTGACTGACCGTAACCGAACTTGCTGAGCCACTCGTGAATACGGTCGATACCCATCTCAAACGCAACCTGATAGAAGAAGGTGTCCGCCGATTCTTCTATCGCTTTGGTGACGTTAAGCATGCCGTGGCCGCTCTTCAGCCAGTCGCGGTAGCGGCGCTGGGTTCCCGGCAGCGTCCAGGTCGGCGCGCCGAAGAAGGAGGTGGTTGGCGTGATAACGCCCGCCGATAGCGCCGACAGCGCCATGTAGGGTTTCACCGTCGACGCGGGCGGATAGAGACCCTGGGTGACCCGGTTAATCAGCGGCCGGTCCGGGTTATCGAGCAGCGAACGGTAGGCCTGATAGCCGATGCCCCTGACAAAGGGATTGGGATCGTAGCTGGGGCTCGACACCATGGCCAGCACGCCTCCATCGCGCGGATCGACGGCCACCACCGCCGCGCGCTGCCCCTTCAGTACCGACTCGATATACTGCTGCAGGTGCAGATCCAGCGTCAGGTAGATGTTCTTCCCGGCCACCGGCGGCACCTCTTTCAGCAGGCGCACCACCCGCCCGTGGTTATCCACCTCGACCTCCTGATATCCGGTGGTGCCGTGCAGCGCTTTCTCGTAGTAGCCTTCGATACCCTGCTTGCCGATATTATGGTCGGCGGCGTAGTTCTCCTCTTCCCCCGCTTTGGCCAGCTTTTGCAGATCGCTGTTGTTGATTTTCGATACGTAGCCAACCACGTGCGCCAGTTCGGCCCCGTAGGGGTATGCGCGCTGCTGGTAGCTCTCCACCGTGACGCCGGGGAAATGAAACTCATTGACCGCAAAACGCGCCACTTCAACATCGCTCAGGTCCGCTTTTAAGGTCACCTCTTTATAGCGGCTGTTGTGGTGCATATCGTCGCGAAAATCGGCGATATCCTGCGGGGTTAAATCGACGATCGGCGTCAGCTGCTGCAGCAGCGCCGTCATATCGGCGATTTTGCTCGGGATCACCTGCAAACGGTAGAGGGTAATATTTTGTACCAGCGGGATACCGTTGCGGTCGAAAATCAGCCCCCGGCTCGGCGCGATGGGCAGCATTTTAATGTCGTTCTGGTTTGAACGCGTCTGATAAAAATCGTGCTGATCGACCTGCAAACGGTAAAGATTAAGGATCAGGATGGCAAAGCAGACCACCACCAGTAGAAACGCAATGACGGCTCGGCGGATAAATAGCATCTCTTCCGCTGAATGGTCGCGAATTTCATCTCTCATTAGGGACATTAGCGGTCATATACCTGGGTTACAAAGGGCCTGAAAAAGGAAAAGCGGGGAAGAATAGCGTTATCGCAGCGGGAGCCCTATCGAAAGGTTGCTAATGATTTGGCAGAAATGTTTCAGCATGTTAGAAACGTGACGTCGTCACAAAAATCACCTCCCTCGGGACTTCGACGGAGGTGATGATGTCCTAGCGCGCCAGCCAGGCGCGCCAGCCGCCGTAGGCGGTAATCTCCGTGGCTTCGCCTAATCCTTCGGCTTCGCAAATAAAGCCCGTTAACCGGCGTCCGTCGGCAAGCTCAACTTTCCCTAAGCCCAGCGGCGCGGGAATGGCCGCCAGCAGCGAACCGACCTCCGCGCTGGGTAGCTCCCACACTTCAACCGCAATCGCCGCCCCGCCGCTCTCATCGCGAACCATTGCCGGGCGCTTACCGTCCGCGAGGGCGTACAAACGATAGTGCGGCGCGCTGCGGGTTTCCTGCAGCAGCTGGCCGCCCCGCGCCAGCAGCTGATCGTTTAGCGGCAGGCCGGCAAGATGCGCGCCGCAAACAACCAGCGCCATCCGGTCATGACCGGCTGCGCGTTCGGGCGGCGGGGTTTCCAGCCGCGTCCCGCCGGCCAGCGGCAGCCGCTCCGCTCGCTGAAACGCGTCGGCCAGGCTGAGCAAATACTGGTCGGTAAATGCCCGGCCAAACAGGGTAACGCCGGAGGGCAAGCCGTCCGGCATAAATCCGCACGGCACGCTCACCGCGGCGTAGTCCAGCAGGTTCATAAAGTTGGTGTAATACCCGAGATCGGCGTTGCGCGCGATCGGTTCCGCTTGCAGCTCGTCGAGCGTCACCGGACGCGGATAGGTTGGCGTCAGCACGCAGTCGAGGGTCTCGAGGATCGCGTCGCACCGGGCTTTGTACTGCTGTAGCTGATAAATCGCCTTAAAGGTCGCCGTGGCGTCGGTATCCGGCGCTTTCGCCAGCACCTCGCGAATGACCGGCAGCACCGCCTCCGGCTGCCGCGCCATCAACGGGCCGACTACCGCGTAACGTTCGGCGACCCACGGTCCGTCATACAGCAGTCGGGCTGCCGCCAGAAACGGCGCGAATTCGATCTCAACCGCCACCCCACCCAGCGCCGTCAGCCGCTGCCGGGCCTGGGTAAACAGACGCTCGCTTGCGCTGCAGCCGAGGAAATTCAGCTCGCGCGGAACGCCAAAACGAAAACCGGCTGCCGGCCTGCCGAACGCCTGACGGCTGTTCCACTGCGGATTATGGCGGCTCCAGGCATCCAACGGATCGTACTGCGCGACCAGCGCCAGCAGCTGGCTCGCCTCGTCGGCGGTGGCGCTGAAAAAGGTCACACAGTCTAACGTACGGCAGGCGGGCACGACCCCAGCGGTGGAGATCAGCCCTTTCGTGGCCTTCAGACCCACCAGGTTATTCAGCCCCGCCGGGACGCGGCCGCTGCCGGCGGTGTCCGTTCCCAGCGAGAAGCTGGCGACGCCCAGCGCCACCGCCAGCGCGGAACCGGCGCTGGAGCCCCCGGATGGGTAATCTGCAAGATAGCCGTTGCGGCAAGCACCGTACGGCGAGCGGGTACCGTTCAGGCCGGTGGCGAACTGATCGAGATTGGTTTTACCGACCGGCACCGCCCCCAGCGCGATCAGCTGAGCGACAATCGTCGCGCTCTGCTCCGCCCGGTAAGCAAACGCCGGGCAGGCGGCGGTGGTGATAATCTCCGCCAAATCGATATTGTCTTTGATGGCGAACGGCACGCCGTATAGCGGCAGCTCGGTCGGCGAGAGGCCTTCCAGCGCCGCCAGAAGCGGCTCCTGCTCCTCTTCGCTCAGGATATGGATAAATAAGCGGAATTCGGGGTTCAGCGCCTGCGCCCGCTGGCGCACTTCCGCCAGCAGACGGCGCGGGGTGGTTTTGCCGTTGCGATAGTCTGCCGCCAGGGTCGCCAGGCGTAAATCAAACGTCTGCTGCATCATGCCTTCTCCTCAATAATCACCGCCACCCGCTGCCCGGCGCGCACCGCGCTGCCCGGCTGCACGTGAACCTGTTGAATAACGCCGTCGCAGGGGGCCAGCAGCGGGATCTCCATCTTCATCGACTCCAGAACGACCAGCACATCCCCCGCGCGAACCCGACTGCCTGCCGCGGTTTGTACCTGCCATAAGTTGCCGGAAATCGGGCTCTCCACCCCCTGCTCGCCCTGACGCAGCGGCGCGTCGCCGCCCTCATCCACGGCGCCCTCCTGGCTGTCGAAATGGGCCTGGCCGCTGGCTATCCAGCGATCGCGTTCGGCGTTAAACGCCCGCTGCTGATGCTCGCGAAACGCGCCGATGCTGTGCGCTTCGCGGTGGAGAAACTGCTGGTATTCCGCCAGCCGCAGCGTGCTGTTCTCAATGCGCAGCGGGTAGCGTCCGAGCGGAAAATCGCGGCGAATTTGCAGCAGCTCTTCGGCCGAAACCGGATAGAAACGCAATTGGTCGAAGAAACGCAGCAGCCAGGGTTTGCCGGCAAAATCCGCCACGTCGTGGTAGCGATTCCACATTTGCAAGGTCCGGCCAACGAACTGATAGCCGCCGGGTCCCTCCATGCCGTAGACGCACAGATAGGCCCCGCCGATGCCGACCGAGTTTTCCGCCGTCCAGGTGCGCGCCGGGTTGTACTTGGTAGTGACCAGGCGATGGCGCGGGTCGAGCGGCGTCGCCACCGGCGCGCCGAGATAAACATCGCCCAGCCCCATGACCAGATAGCTGGCGTCAAACACCGTATTCCATACCGCCTGCTCGTCAGGCAGATCGTTAATCCGGCGGATAAACTCAAGGTTGCTCGGGCACCACGGCGCGTCCTGGCGTACGGTGGTCATGTATTTATCGATCGCCTTGCGGCAGGCCGGGTCGTCCCAGGAGAGCGGCAGATACACCACGCGCGTCGGCACCTGCAGATCGTCGCTCAGGCATACCGTGGACCACTCGCCGCGCACCCGGGCCAGCAGCGTCTCCAGGGGCAGGGTTTCCGGCTGGAAATGAATTTGCAGCGAGCGGATCCCCGGCGTGATATCAATCACGCCTTCTGCGGATTGCGCCTCCAGGGCCTGCATCAGGGCATGAATGCGGAAACGCAGCACCAGATCCAGCTCCGGCTCCCCGGCTTCCAGCAGCAGGTGGGTATCGCCGGAAAGGCGCGCCACCAGGCGTTTATCCGCCTCGCCGCAGGTCATGACGACAGGCGACGTCAGCGGCGCGGGCTGCCAGGCTATCGCCTGGTGACTTAGGGTCGTCAGTTCGGCGCGCCGCCCTTGTGCCAGCCGCCGGGCGGTGGGTAAATCTACCGCCACGAAACGTACTTTGTCCCCGGCCTTGAGCTGGCCTAACTGCCAGAGGTCGGCTTCAATAACGGTGACCGGGCAGACGAAACCGCCGAGGCTCGGCCCGTCCGGCCCGAGGATCACCGGCATATCGCCGGTAAAATCGACCGCGCCCACCGCGTAAGGATTATCGTGAATATTCGACGGATGCAGTCCCGCTTCGCCGCCGCTGTCGCGGGCCCACAGCGGCTTGGGTCCAATCAGGCGCACGCCGGTGCGGCTGGAGTTAAAATGAACCTCCCAGTCGGTGGCGAAAAAAGTCGCGATATACGCCGGCGTAAAAAACTCCGGCGCGCCGTGGGGGCCATAAATCACCCGCAGCGTCCGTACCTGCGCAAGCGCCGTGCGGAGCGCGGCGGGCAGTTGATCCCCGACTCTGGCGGCGGCGCGCGGCGCCAGATGCAGCACGTCGCCGCCGCGCAGCGCCCGTCCGCCGTGGCCGCCAAACTGGCCGAGGGTAAAGGTGCTTTTACTGCCCAAATAGTCCGGCACCTGAATACCGCCGCTCAGGCAGAGATAGCTTCTGACCCCCGCGCCGTTTATCGCGCCCAGCTTCAGCGTCGCCCCCGCCGGAATGGTAAAAACGCGGTCCAGAGGCTGGTCAACGCCATCGAGCGTCACCGCCAGCGGCGCGCCGCACACCACCGCCTGAACGTCGGTATTAAATTTCAGGGTCGGCCCGTTGAGGGTGATTTCCAGCGCGGCCTCTCCCTCGGCATTACCCAGCAGACGGTTGCCGAGACGCAGGGCGCGATCGTCCATCGGCCCCGACGGCGGTACGCCCACCGCCCAGTACCCGAGACGTCCCGGATAGTCCTGCACGCTGGTCTGGGTCCCGGCGCTCAGCACCTCCACGGTGGCCGCCCGGTAGCGCAGCTGCTCAAGGCAGCGGGTCCAGGGCTCGCCTTCGGTAAACGGCGCAAAGCCAAGAATTTGCAGCAGGTACAGGCGGTTGGTTTCTACGCCGTACAGGCGGGTCTCCGCCAGCGCCTGCGCCAGGCCGGCGATAGCCTCATCGCGGCTGGGGCGCCAGGCGATCGTTTTCGCCAGCATCGGGTCGAAAAACGGCGGCACTTCGCAGCCGGCTTCCACCCAGCGGTCGATACGCAGGGCGGCGCCGTCCGCCGGTGGAAAGATGGCTTCCGTTAGCAGTCCGGGAGACGGCTGAAACTGCCGTCCCGGATCCTCGGCGTAAAGCCGCGCCTGAATAGCATGCCCCTGAGGCCGTAACCCGGCGGCCAGCACGTCTAGCGGGGGTAAATCGCCCGCCGCCAGCTCAATCATCCAGCGCACCAGATCAACGCCCCACACCTGCTCGGTGACGCCGTGTTCAACCTGCAGCCGGGTATTCACTTCGAGGAAATAAAACTGCCGCGCCGTGCTGTCATAGACGAACTCCACCGTGCCGGCGCTGCGGTAGCTCACCGCTTTACCCAGCGCGATAGCCGCCGCGCATAGCGCCTGCGCGGTGCCTTCCGGCAGATTCGGCGCGGGCGTCTCTTCAATCACTTTCTGGTTACGCCGCTGTACCGAACAGTCGCGCACCCCGAGGGCGATAACGTCCCCCCGCCCGTCGCCGAAGATTTGCACCTCCAGATGGCGGGCGCGTTCGATATATTTTTCGAGAAATACGCCGGCGTCGCTGAAGTTGTTTTGCCCCAGCCGCTGCACCGTGGCGAACGCCTCCGTCAGCTCACGAGCGTCGCGGCAGACGCGCATGCCGATCCCGCCGCCGCCGGCGGTGCTTTTAAGCATCACCGGATAGCCCACCGCCTCCGCCGCCCGGCAGGCTTCGTCGCTGTCGGCCAGCAGTTCGCTGCCCTCCAGCAGCGGCACGCCCTCGGCTTTGGCTAAGGCGCGGGCGGTATGCTTCAGGCCGAAGACGCGCAGCTGCCGCGGGGTTGGGCCGACAAAGGCCAGCCCCGCCGCTTCGCAGGCCTCGGCGAAGGCCGCGTTCTCCGACAGAAAGCCGTAGCCGGGGTGGATCGCCCGGGCGCCGCTCTGCTGCGCGGCGGCAATGATCTTCTCCGTGGCCAGATAGGTTTGCGCCGCCGGGCCGTCGCCGAGGCTGAGGGCTTCATCGGCGTCGCGGATATGCAGACTGCTCAGGTCGGCTTCGGAATAGACGGCGACGCCCTTCACCTGCATCGCGCGCAGGGTGCGCAGAATGCGGCAGGCAATCGCGCCGCGGTTGGCAATCAGTAAGGTATCAAACATAAGCGGAACTCACAGGGTCGCGGGTCGTCCCGCAAAAATTCGATGTTCCCCTGAGGTCGTCCCCGGGGTGAACCGGCGCTTAAGGTTTGCGCGTCGGCGTACTGTTCAGGCGATCGGCGCGGACGGCGAAGAGCCGAAAGGCCAACAGGCGCCAGCGCTGCCAGCGGGTCAGTTCCATACCAGCACCTCGGCGGGCGTGGGGTTCCAGCCGTTGCAGGGATTGTTCAACTGCGGACAGTTGGAAATCAGCACCACGGCGCTGCACTCGGCGCGCAGCTCAACGTATTTCCCCGCCGCCGATATGCCGTCCTCAAAGGTCAGACCGCCTTCCGGGGTGACCGGGACGTTCATAAAAAAGTTGATGTTGGCGCCGATATCGCGCTTGTGCAGGCGACCATCGTGCAGGCAGGCGCAAAGGAAATTATCCCGGCAGCTGTGCATATAGCGTTTATCCTGGGCGTAGCGCACGGTGTTGCTCTCCTGGGCGCAGGCGCCGCCGAGGGTATCGTGGCGACCGCAGGTATCAGCAACGATGGTCAGCAGCGGATTGCCCAGATTGGAATAGAGCACGCTGCCGGTGGTCAGATAGGCATTGCCCTGGCGGCGCAGCGTGCGCTGCGGATCGTAGCGTTCGCGGGGGTTATCGGCGTTGTAAAACAGAGTATCGATGGCCTGGTTGCCTTCGAGGTCTAGCAGGCGCAGGGTTTGCCCTTTTTGTACCTCAAACAGCCAGGGTTCCCCTGCCGGGATCACATGGCGATAGACGGCATCTTCAGGACGACGGTTACTGGTGATAAGACGCATCGCAGCCTCCTTACAGGGCAAAAAGTTGGGTGTTGAGGAACGCGCGCTGGTTTTCATCGCGAGTAAAGAGCGCTTCCGCGGTCGCCTGCGCATCGTCGGCCTGGTACCAGCTGAGCTGAATCGGCCGCGGGGCGTATTCCGCGGCCGGGTCCTGGGGATGCGGCAGCGCGGTCAGTACCATGAGGACATCCATCGGCGCAAACAGCTCAACGTAATCTCCGGCGCGGCTGTTGCCGGGGATAAAGCGGAAACTGCCGTCCTCATCGACGGTCACTTTGCTGAAGAAGTTAACCACCATCAGCAGGTCTTCCAGGCCCAGATCCCACTTGCCCATCTCGACCAGCAGGTTATCGACGCCGTTGCGATAGAAGCCGTTGCGCAGCTCCTGGTAGCGTCCTGCGCCATATTTTTCACGCGTCTCATCGGCGTTGAGCACCCCGCCGAACGGGTCGTGCCAGCCGCAGCTGTCGGCAACGATCCCGGCCAGGACGCGCCCCATATCGGAGTAGAAACAGTGCCCGGCGGTCAGGCGCGCGGTATGCTGGCCCTTGAGGGTGTCCGGCAGATTCAGGCGCTCGCTCTTCTCGTGGGGATTAAGCATCATCATGCTGACGTTGGCCCCGCCGTCGATATCGGTCAGGCGCAGGATCTGACCTTTGCGCAAAATTAACGAGGTGTGCGCCCCGCCGGGGAGCCGCTCTTCGCGCAGGCTGGGGGAGGAGTGAAAAAGTGCGGTCATCAAACTATCTCCTTAATGCGTAAACGTTATTGTCGCTGCCGGTCGTCAGCTGCGACATCCGCGCTTCATTGAGCGGGATATCGTAGGTAATGCGCGCCCCCCAGGCGTTGGGCGCCTGCGGATCAATGCGCACTTTGTCGAAAACCAGCAGCCGGGTGCCAAGGTTGAAGCCTTCCGCAAGGTCGTGGGTGACCATAAAAACCGTCATCCGGGTTTCGCTCCATAGCTGGAGCAGCAGCCCGTGCATATCCTTGCGGATCCCAGGGTCCAGCGCGCCGAAGGGTTCATCGAGCAGCAGCACGCGCGGCTGCATCACGAACGCCTGGGCAATCGCCAGCCTCTGCTGCATCCCGCCGGAGAGCTGCGCCGGGTATTTATCCAGCGCGTGCCCCAGCCCGACTTTCTCCAGCATCCTCCGCGCCCGTTCGCGGGCGTCGCGTTTCCTGCCGGCAAACAGCCGGCCAAACAGCGGTGACGCCGGAAGTTCAAGACCTATGGCGACGTTATCCAGCACGTTGAGATGCGGGAAAACCGAATAACGCTGAAACACCACGCCGCGGCTGCGGTCCGGCTCCGCCGCCAGCGGCTGGCCGTCGAGGGTGATTTCGCCGCGAGTCGGCTTTTCCTGGCCGAGCAGCAGACGTAAAAAGGTTGATTTGCCGCAGCCGGACGCGCCGACCATCGAACAGAACTCGCCCTCTTTCACCTGCAAATTGATGCGCTCCAGCACCACGTGATCGCCATACTCCTGCCAGATATTTTTGATGTCGATAAAACTCATGCCCGACCTCCTTCCGCCCACGGGAAACAGGCTTTGTGCAGCTGGCGCAGAGCCAGATCCATCAGCCACGCCAGCAGCGTTATCCAGATGACGTAAGGAATAATCACGTCCATCGCCATATAGCGGCGAACGAGGAATATGCGATAGCCGAGCCCGGCGGTGGCGGAGATGGCCTCGGCGGAGATCAAAAATAGCCACGCGGAGCCCAGCAGCAGGCGCAGGGAGGTGATCAGCCGCGATAGCAGCTGCGGCAGCACCACCCGCAGCACCACCGTCCAGCTATTGGCGCCGAGGGTTTGCGCTTTGATAAACAGCTCCGCCGGGATTTCCCGCGCCCGCTGTTCAAGGTCGCGCGCCAGCATCGGCGTAATGCCGATGACGATGAGCATCACTTTTGACAGCTCATCCAGGCCGAAGACAATAAACAGCACCGGCAGGATCGCCAGCGGCGGGATCATCGATACCACGGTCATCAGCGGCGACAGCGCCGCGCGGTACATCGGGAACACGCCGGCGGCGATGCCGATGCCCAGGCCAATCAGCGAAGAGAACGCCAGGCCAATCAGCAGGCGGCCCAGGCTAATCAGCGTATCGGCCCACAGCAGATACTCACCACTGCGTTTATCCGGCGTGAACGCCATCCGGTCAATGGCCGCGATCATCTGCGACAGGCCGGGCAGCAGCTTATCCTGCGGATTGGCTTCCAGCCGCACCGCCGAACCGATAAACCAGGCGGCGACCAGCAGGACAAAGGGCAACAGCATCAGCGTCAGGCGCATACCCTGCCGGGGATAGCGGTTAATGTGGCGCATGGCGTGGACTCCCGGAGTCAATCATTACAGCTTGCCCGCCGCGGCCAGCTTCAGATAGCTGTCGTCAAAGCGCAGCTTGCTGTTCGCGGTATCGCCGACGGTGACGCCGCCGGGGAAGGTCATGCCGATAAAGTCGGCGCTCTGCGCGCCCTCGCCCAGCAGCCCTTTATCAAAGGAGAACTGCGCCACCCGCTGCATGGTTTTGGCCAGCTCCGGCGAGGAGATAAACGTCAGGGTGTCGGCAGGCGTCCAGAACAGATGGGTCGTTTTTAGCTGCGCCTGGTAACCGGCGAGATCGGTGCCGGAGTCGGCGGCCATCGCGTTTAGCGCCTCGGTATCGCCGGCCCGCATTTTGGTCATCATCTCGAACCAGGCGCCGGTCAGGGCTTTGCCCAGCGCCGGGTTATCTTTCAGCGTCTGAGTATTCACCACCATCATGTCGATCAGCTCGCCGGGAACCTGCGAAGAGCTAAAGACTTCCGTGGTTTGCGGCGTCTTTTTGATAACCGAAAGCTGCGGATTCCAGGCCACCGCCGCGCGTACGCCGCTGGTGCCAAAGGCCGAGACGATATCCGCATCCGAGGTATTGACCACTTTGACGTCTTTTTCCTGCAGTCCGGCTTTTTCCAGGCCGCGAACCAGCAGGTAGTGCGATACCGAAAGCTCCGGGAGATACACCGCCATCCCTTTCAGATCGCTGAGCTTTTTATTCGCCCCCTTCAGTACCACGCCGTCGTTGCCGTCGGAGTAGCTGCCGGTAATCAGCGCCGTCGTGTCAACGCCGCCCGCCGCCGGAATGGTCAGGGCATCCATGTTGGTCATGGTGCAGCCGTCAAACTGGCCCGCGGTATACTGGTTGATGGACTCGATGTAGTCGTTTAGCTGAACGATATTGATTTTGATGCCGTATTTACTGGCCCACTTATCGATGATTTTTTCGTTGCTGATGGTGCCCCAGGGCATCCATCCGGCGTAGATAGTCCAGCAGACGTTGAACTCTTTTTTGACGGCGGCAAACGATGGGACGCTGGCCAGCAGCGCCAGCGACAGAATTAGAGAGCGGAGGAGCGGCGGTGTCTTCATGGTGGACCTCTGGTTAGCACGGGAAACGGGGGCAGCGCGACACCCAACGGTGCTGCTGTCTCCCGGGCTTTTGTCCCGCCGTGTAACCTCGCAGAGGTCGCCAGCTCTCGGACCAGACGTTCACCTGAGTGAACCGGAACCCTAGCCAGCTATTGTGTTATCTCAATTGTCTGTTGCGCTGCCTTCTGACGAGGAGTTTG
The DNA here is from genome assembly GCF_002090195.1 of Klebsiella sp. M5al. Classification (NCBI taxonomy): domain Bacteria; kingdom Pseudomonadati; phylum Pseudomonadota; class Gammaproteobacteria; order Enterobacterales; family Enterobacteriaceae; genus Klebsiella; species Klebsiella sp. M5al. Next base: position 2,913,871 of record NZ_CP020657.1, on the reverse strand, counting down.
CAAGGTCTATGCCAGGCGCGCAGAGCGCGTAAACTCAGCCATGCGACGACAGGCGTCGCCGCGATTCCCAATAATGGGGAGTGATGATGGGGCATTGCATGGATTTGGTGCGCTCGCCGTGAAGGAGGAGCGCGGTCGGGATAATACTAACGCGCTTTTTCGCTGACCGTCATAGTGAACCGCGTGACCGCATCCCCGGCGTTAGCGTAGCTATGCGGGGCGTCGGTGCGCGCCACGGCGGACTCTCCGGCGACAATCACATAGCTCGCGTCGTTGACCGTCAGGGTTAAGGCGCCCTCGGTCACGAAAAGCAGTTCTGTCGTGCCATCGCCGTGCCCCGGCGAGGTAAAAATCTCACCGGGATAGAGACTCCATTGCCAGAGCTCCACCATATCCGGTCCGCTGGTACCGGCAAGCAGCCGTGCATGACCGCCCCGCTCGCCCTGCCATAGGGTGGGAATATCGCTTGCGGCCATCACCTTGACCGGCGGCGCGGCGGCGACGTTGACAAAATCGGCCACGGATACGCCCAGCGCCGAGGCCAGACGGCACAACAGCGCGATGCTCGGATTGGCCCGGCAGGCTTCAATGTCTACCAGCATGCCTTTACTGACCCCCGCGCGTCGCGACAGCTCATCAAGGGAGATCTTCTTTTCCGCCCGGTAGCGTTTAAGGCGCGCCGCAACGGCTTCATTGATCATGGCGGCATCGGCGCCCGCATCGGTCGTTATATTGACTTTATTGGTCATCGGTCGATATTATGCTTTAAAATGGTCGTTACAGGATTATCCAATGAATAGCGTATTACCGTCAATCAGCCCGCAGGTCTCCGCGCTGGCCCCCGGCTTTCGCGCCCTGAGCATTGATGTTGTTTCCGCCGCCGTACGCGCTCCCCAGGTCGGGTCCGATGCGCTCCGCTCCGCCTGCAAAGCGGTTCTCGCCGGCGAGCCGCAGTGGGCGGAGGCGCACCTGCAGGCCTGGAGCGAAGTATTCCGCGCCTTTGGCGCAAAACCTAAAAGGACCCCCTGCTCGGCTGAAGCCTTGCGCAAACGGGTGCTGCGCGATGGCGAGATGGCCGCGCTCGATCCTATCGTCGATCTCTATAACGCGGTAAGCCTGCGCTACGCCGTGCCGGTCGGCGGCGAAAACCTGGCGGCGTATGTTGGCGTGCCGCAGCTCAAGATCGCGGACGGCAGCGAGCCGTTCGATACCGTTAAAGAAGGACAGACGGTCGACGAATACCCCGACGCGGGAGAAGTGGTCTGGGGCGACGATCGCGGCGTGACCTGCCGACGCTGGAACTGGAGGCAGGGAGTCCGTACTCGCCTGAGCGTGGAGAGTCCGCGGATGTGGTTTATTCTTGAAAGCCTGCCGGAAATGCCGCTTAGCGCGCTGCAGGAGGCGGGAGAGATGCTGTGCAACGGTCTGCTGGAGATGATGCCGGAAGCCACGATCCGCTCGCGGCTGATTGGCCCGGGGGCTTAATCCCCTTCCGCTGCGCCCGGCAGCGCTATGCTACCGGGCAGAGCGATTACTTCCGCGCTTCGAAGGCAATTTTCACCGCCATCCCCGCCAGTACCGTCGCCATCAGCCAGCGCTGAAACTGCTGCCACAACGGGCGCCCCGCGAGAAACAGCGACACCTGCCCGGCCATCATCACAATCAGCGCGTTAACCGCCACGCTAATTATCGCCTGGGTAAATCCCAGTACCAGCGACTGCGCAAGGATGCTGCCGTGTCCGGGAGAGATAAACTGCGGCAGCAATGAGAGGTACATAATAGCGATTTTAGGGTTCGCCAGATTAGTGATAAAGCCCATCAAAAACAGCTTACGGCCGCTATCGGCGGGCAGATCCCGCACCGCAAAAACCGAGCGCCCGCCGGGCCTCACCGCCTGCCAGGCCAGATAAAGCAGATAGACAACGCCGCTGATGCGCAAGACGTCATAAGCATAGGGCACGGCGAAGATCAGCGCGGTAATACCGAACGCCGCGCACAGCATATAAAAGACAAACCCCAGCGCCACCCCGCCGAGGGAGACCAGCCCGGCCCTTCTTCCCTGGCAAAGTGAGCGCGAAATCAGATAGATCATATTCGGCCCCGGGGTCAGCACCAGGCCAAGGGCCACCAGAGCGAAGGTCAGCAGCGACGAAATCTCAGGCATAGCGTATCTCCATACAGTGAAGTGATGCCCAGGCGCGCGGCGGCGGCAACCATGCTCCCCGACAGTGATCTGTCTAAAGCGCCAGTCACATGGTGACGAACAGTATGGCCGCGGTTGGCGATGCGCGACAACTCACCTGAACAGGTGGGCGGTCTATCGCTTCTCTGCGGCTTTTGCCGCCGTGCCGGAGCGATAAATAAAGAACAGCGCCAGCCCCAGACAAACGATCGCCCCCAGCCGCCCCGGCGAAAAGGTAATGGCGTCATTACCCAGCCAGCCAAAGTTATCGATTAGCAAGCTCATGGCCAGTTGGCCAAAAATCACCGCCACCGTGGCCGCCGCGGTACCAATACGCTGCACCGCCACCACCATAATCACGATATAGGGGACGCCGCAAAATGCCCCCAGCAGCTGCCATTTCGGCACATCCAGCAGCGTCGTCGTCTGGTGGGGCGCAAAGTAGAAAATCAGCAGCGCGGTGATCAACGCGCCCACGGAGAAAGTGAGAAACGCGCTACGAAATACGCCTACCTGACTGCCCAAACGACCGTTAATCGCCGCCTGCATGCTCAACATCGCGCCGCCGGCCAGCGCCAGCAAAATCATTATGCTACTCATCTTAACTCCTCAGCTTGTGGCGATCAGAATCAGGGCGACGACGATAAACAGCAGCGCGATAAGCCGCCGACCGTCGATTTTACGTTTTGGCGAACCAAACAGGCCGTAATGGTCAATCAACAGGCTTTTGCAGACCTGGCCGGCAAGAATGCCGATCATCGTCATGGCGATACCGATAACCGGCACGGCGATGGTTAAGATGACGACATAGATGGGGCCCAGGATGCCCCCGGTAAGCTGCCAGCCCGGCAAAGAGAAGAACGAGGGGCTTTGTCTCTGGCCAAACAGCAGCATCAGCAGAAACGTCAGCGCGCTGCCGACGCTGAAAATGCTGAAGGTGGCCCACAGGTCCCCTACCTGACCGGCCAGCGGCCCGAGTAGTCCGGCTTCCACGGATAATCCCATGCCGCCGGCAATCACAAGAAAAATCAGTAATAACTGCATCGTTGATATCCGATTATTAATGAGGTGGCAGAGCATAAAACAGCGGAGTGATGTGAAAAACGATACAATCAAGGAAACACTTTTGCGGATATTGCATTAATGAGCGATGCGGGTAATGTGAATTTTCGGGCGCTGCAGCTGTTTATCGCCGTTTACGACAGCCAGAGCTTTTCCACAGTGGCGCGACGAGAAGGCGTTTCTCCCTCAATGGTATCGCGCACCATTCACCAGCTTGAGGACGCGCTCGGCCAGCAGCTGTTTTATCGTAATACCCGGGCCGTGGTGCCTACCGAAGCAGGACGCCTGTTTGCCGCTCATGCCAGAGGCATCAGCGAACAGTTCAGCGCCGCGCGACGCGATTTGCAGGACCGGAGCCTTGAGCCGGGCGGGCTGGTGCGCATCAACGCCCCGGTCTATTTTGGCCAGCGCCATATCGCGCCCTGGCTGCCGGGGCTAACGGCGCGCTATCCGCAGATGCAGATTGAGCTGGCGCTGACCGATGATTTCATCGATCCGCACCGCGATGCGACCGATGTGATTTTTCGCATCGGTAGCCTGCCGGATTCCAGCGTTCACGCCAGGGTACTGGGTATGCAGCATCACTATCTGGTCGCCGCTCCGGCGTATCTGCAACGCCGCGGCATTCCGGAGACGCCGGAAGATCTTCGCCAGCACAGCACGCTGGTCTACAGCGGCTCAAACGGGCCCAACCGCTGGCTGTTCCGTCTTGCGCAAGGGGAATGGGTGCACTATCCGCAAACGCCGCAGCTCACTTCAAATAACGCCGATGCGCTGCTGACCGCTGCGCTGGGGGGGATGGGGATGGTCCTCTTTCCCGACTGGATGGTTAATGAAGCGACTGGAGAAGGAAAGCTGATTAAGCTGATGCCCCGCTACGCTGCGGCAATCGGCAATACCCCCTCGCCGGTCTCGGCGATTTACCCTCACGCCCGGCATCCGTCACTTAACGTACGGGCGGTAATTGACTATTTTATCGACGTTTTTGGTACGCCTTTATACTGGCAGCGCTAAGCTTGTTTACGCACTAAAATTGTCATAACGCAAATAATGGGGTCTTCGCTGGCGGAGATGATGCCTTAACGATTCCTTTACGCTGATGTTACGACTATGGTGGTGAGGTCATTGTTAAAAACCAGCCCTTCAACAATGATATATATTCGGTTTTTACAAGAGCATTGAACGGAAATAACTATTAAATCCGTAGACTCATTCAAATATCGCTTATTGGTAGCAGTGTATATCGTAATGGCATTCACAAAAGCAAACGGAGCCTGATATGAGCACGTCAAACGATCCTTCGAATACCCCGTCGGCAGGGAAATGCCCTTTCCACGCCGAAACGTCGACGCCCACGCAGAGCGCGGGCGGTGGCACCGGCAACCGCGACTGGTGGCCTAATCAACTACGTGTGGATCTGCTGAATCAGCACTCCAATCGTTCAAACCCGCTGGGCGAAAACTTTAACTACCGCGAAGAGTTTAAGAAACTCGACTATTCGGCCCTGAAAGCCGATCTGCGCGCCCTGCTCACCGACTCTCAGGAGTGGTGGCCGGCGGACTGGGGTAGCTATATCGGGCTGTTTATTCGTATGGCATGGCACGGCGCCGGTACCTATCGTACCGTTGACGGTCGCGGCGGCGCGGGTCGCGGGCAGCAGCGTTTCGCCCCGCTCAACTCCTGGCCGGATAACGTCAGCCTCGACAAAGCCCGTCGCCTGCTGTGGCCGGTCAAACAGAAATACGGCCAGAAAATCTCCTGGGCTGACCTTTATATGCTGGCGGGCAACGTGGCGCTGGAAAACGCCGGTTTCCGCACGTTTGGCTTCGGGGCCGGTCGTGAAGACGTATGGGAACCGGATCTGGACGTTGACTGGGGTAATGAAACCGAATGGCTGGCCCATCGTCATCCGGAAAGCCTGAATCAGCAGGCGATCGGCGCCACCGAAATGGGGCTGATTTACGTCAACCCTGAAGGCCCTAACGCCAGCGGCGACCCGCTCTCCGCGGCCTCCGCAATTCGCGCGACCTTCGGCAATATGGCGATGAATGATGAAGAGATCGTCGCGCTGATCGCCGGCGGCCATACGCTGGGCAAAACCCACGGCTCCGCGGTGACCAGCCACGTTGGCGCAGAGCCGGAAGCGGCGCCGATCGAAGCGCAGGGCCTCGGCTGGGCAAACAGCTACGGCAGCGGCGCGGGCGCCGATGCGATCACCTCCGGTCTGGAAGTGGTGTGGACGCAAACGCCAACCCAGTGGAGCAACTACTTCTTCGAAAACCTGTACAAATATGAGTGGGTGCAGACCCGCAGCCCGGCAGGCGCGATTCAGTTCGAAGCGAAAGACGCCCCTGAAATCATTCCTGACCCGTTTAACCCGGAGAAAAAACGCAAGCCGACCATGCTGGTCACCGACCTGACGCTGCGCTTTGACCCGGAATTCGACAAGATTTCCCGCCGCTTCCTGAACGACCCGCAGGCCTTTAACGAAGCTTTCGCCCGCGCGTGGTTTAAACTGATCCACCGCGATATGGGGCCGAAGTCCCGCTACATGGGCCCGGAAGTGCCGAAAGAAGATCTGATCTGGCAAGACCCGCTACCGGCGGCGATCCACGCCCCGACCGCAGAGGATATCGCGACGCTGAAAACCGCCATTGCCGACGCCGGCCTTTCGGTCAGCGAGCTGGTTTCCGTGGCCTGGGCATCCGCATCCACCTTCCGCGGCGGCGATAAACGCGGCGGCGCCAACGGCGCGCGTCTGGCGCTCGAGCCGCAGAAATCGTGGCCGGTCAACGCCATCGCCTCCCGCGTGCTGCCGACCCTGCAGGCGATTCAGCAGGCATCCGGTAAAGCGTCGCTGGCCGATATCATCGTCCTCGCCGGCGTGGTGGGCATTGAGCAGGCTGCCGCGGCGGCAGGTGTTCAGGTCAGCGTACCCTTCGCCCCTGGCCGCGTCGATGCGCGTCAGGATCAGACCGATGTCGAAGCGATGGATCTGCTGCAGCCGCTGGCCGATGGTTTCCGCAACTATCGCCGCGTGGGCGGCGGCATCTCCACCGAAACGCTGCTGATTGATAAAGCGCAGCAGTTAACGCTGACGGCGCCGGAAATGACGGTCCTGGTAGGCGGTCTGCGCGTGCTGGGCGCTAACTTTGACGGCAGCCGCCACGGCGTATTTACCGACCGCGTTGGCGTATTGAGCAACGATTTCTTCGCTAACCTGCTCGATATGGGTACCGTCTGGAAAGCCGCTGACGAGCACGCTGAGCTGTTTATCGGCCGCGATCGTAAGAGCGGCGAAGAGAAATACACCGCGACCCGCGTCGATCTGGTGTTTGGCTCCAACTCCGTCCTGCGCGCCCTGGCCGAAGTGTATGCCTGCAGCGATGCGCGGCAGAAGTTCGTCAGCGACTTTGTCGCCGCCTGGACCAAGGTGATGAACCTCGACCGCTTCGATCTGTAATCTTTTCTCCGGCAGAAATGCTCATCCCGGGCCAGTGGCCCGGGATCCTCTTATCTAATCCAGATAGTCAGCAAAATAATGATGGCCGCAATCAGCGCCGCATGAATAAAGACTTTGTCCAGCGAACCTTTGCGCATCGCGCCCCCTTATTCAGAACAGGATTTGCCAGATAGCCAACAGCAGCACCAGCAGACCCATCAGGAAAAATATCAGCGCGATGATAGTGTCCGGAGAACGATTCATCTCTGCGCCTCCTTATTATCAGAACCACTGACCGAAACGTTTGATATAGAAACGCTTCATGCCCTGCGCGACCACGCAGTAGCTGAGCAGCGTCGCGACCAGCCACGGGAAGTAGCTCAGCGGCAGCGGCTCCAGCCCGACCATCGCTCCCAGCGGAGAGAACGGAATGTAGATGCCCATCGCCATAATCAATGCGGTGGTGAGCAGCACCGGCAGCGTCGCGCGGCTCTGGATAAACGGAATTTTCTGCGTTCTCAGCATATGTACGACCAGCGTCTGCGACAGCAGTCCTTCAATAAACCATCCGGACTGAAACAGCGCCTGGGCTTCGACGTTGTTCGCCGCGAACACGTACCACATCAGCGCGAAGGTGGTGATATCAAAAATGGACGACGTCGGGCCAATCCACAGCATAAAGCGGCCGATGTTTTTCGCATCCCACTTGCGCGGTTTGCGCAGGAACTCTTTGTCCATCTTGTCCCACGGCAGCGAGAGCTGGGAGAGATCGTACATCAGGTTCTGGATCAGCAGATGAATCGCCAGCATCGGTAGGAACGGAATAAACGCGCTGGCCACCAGTACCGAAAAGACGTTGCCGAAGTTAGAGCTGGCGGTCATGTTCAGATACTTGATGATATTGCCGAAGGTCTCACGCCCTTTGATCACCCCTTCTTCCAGCACCATCAAATCCTTTTCCAGCAGGATAATATCGGATGCCTCTTTGGCGATATCCGCCGCGCTGTCAACCGAAATACCGACGTCCGCATCGCGCAGCGCCGGCGCATCGTTGATGCCATCGCCGAGGAAGCCGACGGTGTGGCCGTTTTTCTGCAGCGTTTTCAGGATCCGCGACTTCTGCAGCGGCGTCAGTTTGGCGAACACCGCGCGCGTTTCCACTTCGCGCTCCAGTTCGTTATCCGTCATCGCCTCAATCTGCGGCCCGGTCAGGATACCGTGGGCATCGATGCCCACTTCCAGGCAAATCCGCGCCGTGACGACCGGGTTATCGCCGGTTAACACTTTCACTGCCACCCCGTTGTCGCGCAGCGCGGTAATCGCTTTTCCCGCGCTCTCTTTCGGCGGGTCGAGGAAGGTCAGCATTCCTTCGACCGTTAGCCCCTGCTCATCGTCGGCGCACAGCGGGGCTGTCAGAGCGGAATCATCCAGCTTGCGGGTCGCAACCAGCAGCACGCGGAAGCCCTGGGCATTGTAATCCTGCGTTTTGGCTAACAGCAGATCGCGTCGGGTGTCATCCAGCGCAACCACGCGGTCACCTTCGCGCAGATGCGTGGCCACCGTCAGCATCTCTTCGACCGCGCCTTTGCAGATCAGGCTTTTATCGCCGTGGCGGACATCTTCCACCGACACAGACACCCGACGGCGAACAAAATCAAACGGCAGTTCATCAAGCTTCACGAAGCGCTCTTTGGTCGCTGGCGCAATCCGCCCCTCGCCAAAGCGCAGCACCGCCCGGTCCATCAGATTACGCGCCCCGCTCTGGCTGCTGCTGTTAAGCCACGACAGCGTCAGCACCCGGTCGCTCTCGCTGCCGCTGACGTCAAGGTGATGCTCAAGAATGATATTGTCCTGGGTCAGCGTGCCGGTTTTATCGGTACACAGCACGTCCATGGCGCCGAAGTTCTGAATCGCGTTCAGCCGCTTGACGATCACTTTGCGCCGCGACATGGCGATAGCGCCTTTCGCCAGGTTTGAGCTGACGATCATCGGCAGCATTTCCGGCGTCAGGCCGACGGCGACCGCGAGAGCAAACAGCGATGCTTCAACCCAGTCGCCTTTGCTGAAGCCGTTAATCAGCAGCACAATCGGCACCATCACCAGCATAAAGCGGATCAGCAGCCAGCTGACGCTGTTTACTCCGCGATCGAACGCCGTCTGGGTACGCGTGCCGACAATAGACTTCGCCAGCGAACCAAACCAGGTGCGGTTTCCGGTGGCCACCACCACCGCCTGCGCCCTGCCGCTGGTGACGTTGGTGCCCATCAGACAGATATTGCCCATCTCCAGCAGACTCTTGTCCTTGTTCGGCTCGGGCAGCCTGTCGCACCCTTTGCCGGACACGCTGGCCAGAACATCATACTTTTCAACCGGCAGCGATTCGCCGCTGAGTATCGACTGGCTAACGAACAGGTCGCGGGACTCCAGCAGGCGGACATCCGCCGGAACCAGATCCCCCGCCGCCAGGAAGATGATGTCACCGGGCACCAGCTCCTCAATGGCAATTTCCTCCTGCGTCGGCCCCATGTTACCCGGACCGCGACGCAGCACCGTCGCCGTGGTGCGGACCATTGATTTCAGCGCCTGCGCCGCTTTGTTAGTGCGAAACTCCTGCCAGAAACGCAATAACCCGCTCAGGCTGACCATCGTGACGATAATGATAATCCCGGTCAGATCGGTCTCTTCGCCGTTACGCAGCGGCAGCCAGTAATCGGTCACGAAGCTGACGGCGGCCAGCGCCATCAGGACATAGATAAACGGGTTATTGAATGCCTGCAAAAGCTGAATTAGCGCCGGCGGCGCCTGCTCATGCGCAACCTCATTGCGGCCGTATTCATCCAGCCGTTCAAGGGCATCTTCGGTGGTGAGCCCCTGACGGCTGCTGTTGAGCCGCGCCAGCGTATGATCCGGGCTGTTAAATGCCTCGGTTTCAATGGCGAAGCTTTTTTTATGCTGCTTATCATTTTCTGACGCAGACCGGTTGAGTTTCCGGTTTTCTATTTTCATGTCAGTCATGATTTATCCTCAAATTAAAAACGTGGTTATCCCTGCATAATTGGCTTATGCATAATTTATTTTTACGCTATTAAACGCTTCTTACTTTAATTGCCTGGGAACATTCATCATTCCCTCCTTATGCAAACTCTTGCCCGAAGGTTAACTTCCCTCAATGGCCCAGCGGACTGACGTAATATTTTCGTGACCGCCAATTTTTTCCATAATAAGGTCTCGCGCCTTGCGATAATCGGCATTGCCGACCAGCTCGATGCGAATTTCTTTATGCCCTTGTTCTTGCGCGGTTATGGATGCCAGCCCCAACAGGCTGAGCCTCATCTCTTTGCTGATAGCGAGTAGTTGCTGACGAATCGCGTTTTCATGTTCGCTATGACAGATAATATTCAGGACATAGCATTTCTCTTCTTCTGTCGCGCCGGGAATATGATTAATTCGCTGCGCCGCTTCGCGCAGTAAAATATTCGCGCAGAGGATGATCAGCGTTGCCGCCGCGGCTTGCCAGAACTGGCCTAACCCGCACAGGACGCCAATCGCCGCCGAGCACCACAGCGTGGCGGCGGTATTAAGGCCGCGCACGTTCATGCCTTCGCGCATGATAACGCCCGCGCCGAGGAAGCCAATCCCGGAGACCACCTGCGCCGCAATACGGCCCGGGCTATCCGGGGAAGCGGCAACGGAGCTGAGAATAAACACCGCCGCGCCGGTGGCGACCAGCGCATTAGTGCGCAGGCCGGCCATCCGCTGCCGCCACTGTCTTTCGGCGCCAATCAGCGCGCCCAACAGCATCGCGGCGAGTAAATTTGCGATATAAGGAAACATCAACATAGTTTCCTCCATTTTTGCTGGAAGAATTAACTATGTGCTTTATTAAGCACACGACAAATTGTCGCCGGAGAGGCGATTAACGTCGCGTTGACGGTGGAGGGAATAATGTATTTTTAAACAGGAACATGACGATTATCCTCGCAGCCTGGCTGCGTTATTTTTTATGGGATGCAATCGTCTGGATCAGGAGGATTGCTGCCCGCCGGTTGGCAAGCAGCGCAGAAAAAATAGCGTCAGCTTGCCTTGATGTTTAAGTAAGGGTGACTGTCCAACATATTTCTCCTGTATGAATTTGTGCTCATTATAGTCATTCAATTATTTGAGTAAAGGTAAAATCTCGCTTTAGTGACGATTTGTTTAGAATGACCTTAATGCGCTAAATCGGTGCTGATAAAACTAACCCCGGCACTAACCGGGGTTAATTCACTAATCAAAAACGCCATTAATTATCGACGTCACGATCGCCGTACTTAGCGCGATCAGCACTAAATCCTGACCCACCACCCGCCATTCATAGCCTGGATAGTAAGGCAGTTCATTGAGCATCGATGCCGGAACCGCTTTTTTGGCAATCCCCGGAGGTAATGGTTTGCCGCGAGCCAGGTTTTTGGCGATTCCCGGCGGCAGCGACTGGTAGCCGGTTAAACCGTAGTTTACCGCCAGCGAACGCGCTCTGGAAAAGCTGATATCGGCAGAGACATGATCGGGTTGGCCGTAATTTTTTCTCTGCCCCTGATTACCCTGTTTGTGACCCTGATTGCCCTTGTCTGCGTTGTTTTTACCGCTATTGCCGTTGTTGCCATGGTTACCGCTATTACCATGGCTACTGCCGCCGTTGCCGTTGCCGTTGCCAGGATTGGCGAAGACCGGCGTTGCCATCATTGACAGCGAAAGCGCCGCCGCCAGCGCTGCCTGTAGGACTTTCTTACTGGACATGATTTTTTTCCTGAGTGGTCGTACTCGCTTTGAATGTAGGTGAATAACCAGAGCGCAACAATCTCTCGTTATCTTAAATTTAATCCAGATCAAACTCAGCGGTGTGATGGTGAATTCCTTCAGGCTGCGGGCGGATGAAGCGCTAAAACCAGCATACCACTCTACTCGGATAGCATTGTCGCTATTTTATTCTGCAAATGCGATTTCACCGATGTGATTAAAAATTTAAAACCATTAACAATCAAATAACATTAGCAGGCAAACATTTTATCTGAGGAAAATAACAATATGTCTACCACCCAGGTTCTGGGCGACGCCGCGTTCGCCTCCCCAGGACATCCGCACTCCAGTCTGACCGCCCGCATCGATGCGCTGCCCGCTTCCGTTGGCCTGTGGTCTTTTATCACCCTCCTGGCGCTGGGCGGCTTCTTCGAGCTGTACGATCTTTTTCAGACCGGCTATATCAGCACCGGGCTGCTGGCAGAGAATATTTTCCATACCGGCGAACAGGGTATCTTCGGCATTTCCGACCAGGCCGCCTTCGCCTCGTCCACCTTTATGGGGCTGTTTATTGGCGCCAGCCTGCTTGCGCCGCTGGCGGATAAACTGGGCCGCCGCCTGACGTTTATGTTCGCCCTTGCCTGGTATGGCGTATTTTCGCTGATGATGGCCCTGCAAAGCAGCGCCGAAGGAGTTATCTTCTGCCGCTTTCTGGTGGGCGTCGGTCTCGGCATTGAGCTGGTAACGATCGACACTTATTTAAGCGAATGGGTACCGACGCATCTGCGCAATAAAGCCTTTGCTTTCGCCTTCTTTATTCAGTTTTTATCGGTTCCCGCCGTGGCGCTGATGTCGTGGATGCTGGTGCCGATCGCCCTTTTCGGCCTGACCGGCTGGCGCTGGGTGATTATCTTCGGCGCGCTCTGTTCGCTGATCATCTGGGTTATCCGCAAGAAGCTGCCGGAGTCGGCGCGCTGGCTGGAGGAAAAAGGTCGCCACGAGGAAGCCCACAAGGTGATGTGCGAAATGGAACAGCGCTGCGGCGTTTCTCCCTCGCCGCGCCACCGGATTGAGACGCAACATAACCGCCGCAGGCTGGGAAGCTTTAAAGCGATCTGGGCGCCGCAGTACCGCAAACGCACGATCATGCTGATGGTGATGAACTTCTTCCAGGCCATTGGCTTCTTTGGCTTCGGCAACTGGCTGCCCGCCCTGCTTTCCGGTCAGGGGGCGAGCATTACCCACAGCCTGCTGTACGCGTTCTTTATTACCCTCGCCTATCCGATTGGCTGCCTGTTCTGCACCCGCTTCGTCCATCGTTTTGAAAATAAATGGCAAATTGTGCTTTCGGCGCTGATGACGGTGGTGTTTGGCACCCTGTTTGCCCTACAGAACAGTCCGGTGCTGCTGGTGATTTGCGGGTTTATGATCACCTGGTCAAACGCCTGGCTGACCATTAGCTATCACGCCTACCAGGCGGAGGTCTTCCCGACCCACATTCGCGCGCGGGCGGTTGGCTTCTGCTACTCCTTTAGCCGGCTGTCAACGGCGATCACCAGCATTTTGATCGGCGTTATTTTGCAATACGCCGGAACCCCAGGGGTGATTAGCTTTATCGTCGCCAGCATGCTGATGGTGATGCTGTCGGTGGGTATCTTTGGTCCGAAAACCCGCGGGATCAGCCTGGAGAATATTTGACGCTAGCCGCCGCCGGGTTAGCCGGCGGCGCGCGTGGCTAATCTTTTCTCCTGAACCCGCAGCAGCCACGGCAGCGGCAATGCGCTCAGGGCGCAGAGCAGCAATATCCCCTGCATCGCCCGTTCGCCGCCCCCGTCAACCGAGAGCAACCACGACGAAAGCAGAAAGGCCGCCGCCGTGCTTAATGACATCAGGGTATTCTGTAAAAGCGTAAATCCGGCCCTGGCGCTATCCGCTGGAAAACGCATCGCCACCGCCGATGAGGCCACCAGGCGGCAGTAGGCGGCAGCCAGAAACAGCAGCATAAACAGTGCGCCGCCGTGGTTGAAGATAAAAGCAATGCTCAGGCTCAGTATAAACAGCAGACTGCCCAGCAGGCTGATGCGGTAGCCGCTATAACGCTGACACAGCCTGCCGGTCAATTTAGTGGCGCACAGCCCTGCCGCTCCGCCGGCGAAAAAGAGCCACGGCAATTCGTCGCCGCTGGCCCCCAGCTTAGTCGTAAGTAGCGGTACCAACAGCGGAATGATTAACATTGGACTGAACTGCGTGAGGGCGTTGCCGGAGGCATGAAACAGCAGCGAGGATGACCATCGCAAGCCCGCCTGAGGGCTCGCCTCGATGGACTGTTCCGGCAGCGCAAGGACTATCAGCGGTAAAGCGATTATACAGAGTCCGCCGATCGTCGCGGGGGCACTCTGCCAGCCGATTTTTTCACTGAGAAATAGCATCGTCGGCATGCCGACAATGCTGACCAGCGAGAATGCGGCAATCGTTGAGGCCAATGCCCGAGGGCGCAGCTGCGGCGGCATAATGTTGACCAGCAGACTACTGGCCACGCCCATCGTGGTCCCGCCGACCACCCCGGCAAGGAAACGCCAGAATAACAATATGTCAAAACGGGTGGTGGTTAGCGTCATCGCCGTTAATCCCCCCAACAGGGCCATGTTGCAGAGCAAGAAACGCCTTGGTTTAAGCTGACCGACCCATCGCCATACGCCGATCCCCGAAATGACTGAAGCCAGCGTATAGATACCGGTGACGTAACCCGCCTGGCTTACCGGGACCTGAAACGTCGGCGCCATCCAGGTAAATAAGGGATTAAAAATCATATATTCAAGCGCGTTGATGAACTGAACGAAAGCGATAATCAACGTTGCGCGTACCAGATAACCGGGCATGTAAAGCTCCTTACAATGGAATGCGCAGAGTCTAGCCGCTGGTAAATCCGCGCATAAGCCGGTAAAAGTGGCGTTGTTAATTATCAAAATCGGGATAATCAAGAGTGAAAAGAGTGGATCTCAACGCGCTGCGGGTCTTCGTCACCGTGGCGGAAAATGGCTCATTCAGCGCCGGAGCAAAAGCGCTGCAGATGCCCTCATCGAACGTAAGCCGACAGATTTCACAGCTTGAGGAGAGCCTTCAACTGCGTTTGATACAGCGCAGTACCCGGCATATGAAGCTGACCTCTGCCGGGCAGACGCTGCTCGCCAGTATGCGGCCGCTGCTGGAGCAACTTGCCGCGACGGAAGCCGAGCTGACTCAGCAGCAGGCCGAACCCGAAGGGCCGCTGCGTCTGTGCCTGCCGAACGAGATTGGCCCCTCGCTGTTTGCGCCGCTCATGGCGCAATTCGCCCTGCGCTACCCGAAAATAACCGTGAGCTGTACCACGAATCTGGCGGGCACGGAGGTGTTAAAAGAGGATGTGGATATTGCGGTGATCATCACCCGCGGCAAAATGGAAGACGCCAGCGTGATTGCGCGCCCGCTCTTTTCGTTTCCCTGCTGCGTGGTCGCTTCTCCGCAGCTGATTGCCAGAACGGGTATGCCGACAAACAGCGAGCAATTAACCACGCTGCCCTGTATTACCACCGTTAGCGCCCTGGCGGGGCAAGCCTGGCAGTTCGCCGCGGCGGACGGTAGCTTCAAAAAGGTTAGCGTCAACGGCCACTATCGCGTCAACAGTGGCGAAATGGCCCTGCACGCCGCGCTTGCCGGCGTCGGCTTCGCGATTCTGGGGGAGAAACCCTGCCGCCCGTTTATCGAACGCGGTGAACTCCAGGAAGTCACGCTGGAGCTGCCGCCGGCGCCGTTACAGCTCTCCGCCCTCTATCGTGAGCGCCACTTTATGCCCGCCAGAACGCGCGTCTGGCTTGAATTTATCCAGTCGCAGATGGCCGACGTTCGCTAAAAATCACCTGCGCATCGGTAAAACATTTTTCCGCCAGCGACGACACCGGCTCTTTATTACGCATGATCAGCGCCAGCGTCGAGTCGACCTCCGTCTCGGCGATTGGTCTGATGTCGAGATTATCGCTCAGCGCTTCCAGACCGTTGTTCAGCGGCATAATCGCGCAGCAGATCCCGGCCTGCACCGCCTGGATAATCTGAAACGTGGAGTCGCTTTCGAAAACGTATTTTGGCGCCAGCCCCTTGGCCTTAAAGCTCATCTCAATCGATTCGCGGTAGTACATGCCCTTGGTCAAAAAGC
The DNA here is from genome assembly GCF_002090195.1 of Klebsiella sp. M5al. Taxonomy (NCBI): domain Bacteria; kingdom Pseudomonadati; phylum Pseudomonadota; class Gammaproteobacteria; order Enterobacterales; family Enterobacteriaceae; genus Klebsiella; species Klebsiella sp. M5al. The sequence continues at coordinate 2,898,220 of NZ_CP020657.1, read as the reverse complement.
CCAGCGGCAACGAGGCCAGCGTCTCCCAACCGGGGATCGCGTCAGCAAACTGGAAATGGCGCTTATCGTGCAGCAAACCCATCCGGGTGTTCGGCAGCCACACCACGTTGAACAGCTGGCTATCGACGTGATGCAGATAGCAGATCCCCAGATCCAGCTGGTTGCGGCTGACGCCGTCGATAATCTGTTCCGAGGTCATGGACAGCAGACTGAACTGCAACTCCGGGTATTTATCCGCCAGCGGTTTGATCAGCTGCATCGGATTCAGGCTGGCTAAGGGCACCATTCCCACTCTGAGCTGGCCGACCATCTGCCCGCGGCAGATAGCCGCCTCCGCCTCCAGCCCGTCGTGCGCCGCCAGCAGCGCTCGCGCCCAGGCCAGAATACGCTCGCCTTCCGGGGTAAACCCTTCAAACCGCTGCCCGCGCTGAATCAGAGTCAGATTAAGTTCTTCTTCAAGATTGCGGATCCGCATTGATAGCGTAGGCTGGGTGATATGGCAGGCCGCCGCGGCCTGGCCGAAATGTCGTGTTCTGTCGAGCGCAATCAGGTACTTAAGCTGTTTGATATCCATTAATGATCCACTGTTTGCGCAATCTGCTGCCCGCGCCGCAGGCAAAATGTTAGCTAAATGTTATGTTCAGCGTTGATGAAATTCAAGCGCCGGTCGACCGTTGCTCGTCCCGCGCACCTGAGGCTACACTCATGCTATGCCCCGGCAGGAGAAACCGTTGAAAACTCGCCTTCATCACGTTCAGCAGCACCGGATAGCCATGCCGGGGCTGGAAGCCATATCGTTAGTCACGGAACAGAGCTTTTCGCGCCATTCCCACGATCGGTTCGGCATCGGGATTTTCACTCAGGGCGCGCAGCGTTCGTGGAGCCATCTGGGCAAAGTTGAAGCCGCCGCCGGAAATATCATTATGGTTAATCCAGGGGAGATGCACGACGGTATCCCGCTGGAGGGCCCACGCAGCTGGCGGATGGTCTATCTCGATCCTGAGCGCGTTGTCGACGAACTGCAGGGAGAGATGAAGGCCGAAGAGATCCTCCTGCGTCCGGTCGTCGACGACCCGCAGCTGCGCGGGCAAATGCAGCGGCTGTTTCGCGAGATCGTCGCCAGCGCGCCCGACGATACCGCCGTGGAAGAGGCGCTGCTGCTCTGCCTGATGCAGGTGAGCCAATATCATCTTTGCGCCAGGCAGCCCGCCAAAATCGGCACTCCCGCCATTGCGCTGGCCAGGCAATATCTCGACGACGCCCCGGAAGAAAAAATCTCTCTCGACGCGCTGGCTACCCTCTGCGGTCTCAGCCGCTTTCAGCTGATCCGCGGCTTCGCCCGTGAAACCGGCATTACGCCGCACGCCTACCTGGTACAGGCCCGCGTACGCCTGGCTCGCCGTCTGCTGGCGGAAGGTTACTCCCCCGCCGATACCGCGTTCATGGCCGGCTTTGCCGATCAGAGCCATCTGACCCGCGCGTTTCAAAAACAGTTTGCCGTCACGCCGGGCAGCTATCAGGCGCTCGTTCAGGCGAGTCGCTAGCCGATGTTGTGCAATTTTGTTCAATACCGGCGCGCGGCTTTGCGAAATACTCAGGGCCTCGATTCACAACATCAGGAATAACATCATGGCGCTCATCAGCCCTGAGTTTCTTTTGACTTCGCTTATTGTGGTTATCGCTCCCGGCACCGGGACGCTGTACACCATTGCCACCGGTCTGGCGGCGGGCAGACGAATGAGTTTTGCCGCGGCCTTCGGCTGCACCCTGGGCATTATTCCGCATATGCTGGCGGCGATAACCGGGCTGGCGGCCATCCTCCACAGCACGCCCGGCGCATTCGAACTGGTGAAGTACGCCGGCGTCGCCTGGCTGCTGTACCTCGCCTGGGCCACGCTGACCCAGCGCGGCAGCCTGAGCGTGGAAGGCGTCGTGCAACGCAACCCGCGGCAGGTCATCAGCCACGCCATTCTGATCAATTTGCTTAACCCCAAGCTGCCGCTCTTCTTTCTCGCCTTTCTGCCGCAGTTTATGCAGCGCGGCTCGGCTTCGCCGGTCCGGGAAATGCTGATCCTGAGCGCCATGTTTATGCTGATGACGCTGCTGGTTTTTATGCTCTATGGCGCCTTTGCGGCGGCGATGCGCGGGTACGTGCTGACTCGCCCCAGGGTTTTACAGGGGCTGAGAGTCAGCTTTGCCGCCGGTTTTGTCGGGCTGGGGATTAAGCTGATTCTGGCGCAAAGGTAGCCGTTCGCCCGCGTCGCTATCCGCGCCGTGGGCGAAACGGCGGCTTAGCGCAGCCCCGCCAGCGGGCGGATCTCTTTCGAGCGCAGGGTTAAACGGACGGGCGCCGATTTATACGACGGCGTGCCGCTCTCTTTATCGAGATAATCCAGAGGGACCAGCACGTTCGCTTCGGGGTAGTAGGCAGCAACGGTGCCCGGCGCGATGCTGTAGGCGACCAGCGTGATATCTTCCAGCCGCTGCTGGTGGCCCGGCAGCGCGGAGCTGATATCGACCCGATCGCCATGCTCGAATCCCTGCTCCGCCATGTCCTGCTCGTTCATAAACAGCACGTCGCGACGGCCAAACACCCCGCGGTAGCGATCGTCCATGGCATAAATGGTGGTGTTGTACTGATCGTGGCTGCGCAGCGTCACCAGCCGCATCACATCGTTACCTTCCACCTGTAGGTTTTCGCGCACGCCGTGGAAAACCGAGAACATCGCTTTACCGGTCGGCGTCGGCCAGATACGCTCCGTCGGCGGCAGCGGCATACGAAAACCGCCGGGATGGCGAATACGCTGATTGTACTGGTCAAAGCCGGGAACGGTCTGCTCAATCAGATCGCGGATCCGATCATAGTCGGCGACCAGCCACTGCCAGTCGATTTTGCTCTCCGGCAGCGTCGCCGTTGCCATTGCGGCGACAATCGCCGGTTCCGAACGCAGCTCAGGCGAGCCGGGCTTCAGCTTGCCTGATGACGCGTGCACCATCGACATCGAGTCTTCGACGGTGACCGACTGGCGTCCGGTCTCCTGAATATCGAGTTCGGTTCGCCCAAGGCACGGCAGGATAAAGGTCTCTTTCGCCACCAGAAGATGCGAGCGGTTAAGCTTAGTGCCAATATGGACGCTCAGATCCAGCCCCCGCATCGCCGGAAAAGCCCGTTCGCTATCCGGCATGGCCACCGCGAAGTTACCGCCAAGGCAGATGAGCGCTTTCGATTCACCGTCAATCATCGCCTGCAGCGCTTTTACCGCATCATGGCCGTGCTCCTGCGGCGGCGTAAAACCACACACCCGCTGCAGGTTGGCGAGAAACTGGGCGCTCGGTTTTTCGGTGATGCCGACGGTACGGTTGCCCTGGACGTTGGAGTGGCCGCGCAGCGGGCAGATCCCGGCTCCCGGCTTGCCAATATTCCCGCGCATTAGCAGCAGGTCAGCTATCAGGCGTACGTTGGAAGTGCCCTTGTTATGCTGGGTGATGCCCATGCCGTAAGTGATAATCGTGGCGTGAGATTTAGCGTAAGCCGCCGCCACCCGTTCAAGATCGCCGCGCGTCAGGCCCGACTCGCGTTCGATATCCGGCCACGGCGTCGCGTCGACATCCCGCGCAAAGTCGGCAAAGCCCAGGGTATGCTCATCGATAAAGGTCCGATCCAGCACCTCGCCCTGCTCCTCCTCAAGCCTTAACAGCGCCTTCGCGATACCCTTAAGCGCCGCCGCGTCGCCGCCCGCTTTGACCTGGAAGTAGGTCGATGCAATGTTGGTTGAGCTGTAGGTCGCCATCTCAATGACGTTCTGCGGATCGGCGAATCGCTCCAGCGCCCGCTCTTTTAACGGGTTGAAGACGATAATCGGCACGCCCCGACGCGCCAGTTCGTGCAGCGTACCCATCATGCGCGGATGGTTGGTGCCGGGATTGTGGCCGATAGAGATAACCAGCTCGGTTTTGTCAAAGTCATCAAGCGAGACGGTCCCTTTACCGATGCCGATCGACTGCGGCAGGCCGACGCTGGTCGACTCGTGGCACATATTGGAGCAGTCAGGAAAGTTATTGGTACCGTATTCGCGGGCAAACAGCTGGAACAGCCAGGCCACTTCATTAGAGGCGCGCCCGGAGGTGTAGAACTCCACTTCATTGGGCTGCAGGGTGCGAAGAACTTCGCCAATGCGGGTAAACGCCGCTTCCCATGACACCGGACGCAGGGTGTCGCTGGCCTTATCGTAGGCCAGAGGCTGGGTTAAACGCCCGTAGCCTTCCAGCTCGAAATCGCTCCGGGCCAGCAGCGACGTGACGCTGTTCGCCGCCAGAAACTCTGCCGTGACCCGTTTGCTGGTGGCCTCCCAGGTCACCGCTTTGGCGCCGTTTTCGCAGAACTGAAACGTGGATTTATGCTCTTTATCGGGCCAGGCGCAGCCGGGGCAATCAAAGCCATCCGGCTGATTGGTTCGCAGTAGCGTCGCGGGGGCATCGAGCGCATCCATTTGCGTACGAACGGCGATGGCGGTGGCTTTTAAGGCACCCCAGCCTCCCGCCGGGCCATCATACGGATGGACGCCGGGAACGACGCGTCTTTTATTACTCATGTTCACTCCTGATGCGCTTTCGGCGGCGGATAGCAGGTGAAACGCCGCGTGATTCTTATCACCCGCTACCAGCCAGCGTAACGGGCGTTTTTGTTAACGAAAGCATAACAATCAGGGCCAGGGCTGTATAATCAATGTTATCTATCACACGTTAGATTTAACTTATTTAACGAATAATAAACATACAAATTAGGTCAGATTGTAGTAGCGATCCGGCTCAAGTTTCGCTGGCAAGGGATGCTGCCCGGTCATATCCAGCAGGTTGCGCTCAATGGTGTTGCACATCGCGTTCAGCGGCAAATCATTGGCCGCGGTACCGAACGGATCCTCCAGCTCTTCCGCCAGCGAATCCCATGACAGAAAGGTGTAGGAGATAAAGACCGACACGAACGGCGTCATATAGTGCAGGTCGCCGACCAGGGCAAACGGCAGCAGAGTACAGAACAGGTAAACCGTGCGCTGCAAAATAAGCGTGTAGGCAAAGGGGACCGGCGTGCTGGCGAGGCGCTCGCAGCCGCCCAGCGCATGACCGAGCTCATCTAGCTTATTGTCCATCAGGCTGAAGGTGATATCGCTGAGCTTCCCCTCCGCGCGAAGAAGCCCCAGCTCATCCCCCGCCAGCAGCAGAATACGATTGGTGGGCATCGAGCTGGCGAGAATGTCCGCCACGTCTGACGGCGGCAGCAAACGCGCTAAATCGGCGCTCGGGTCCGTCTTGCGCAGCTGATGCTTCAGGCTCCAGCTAAACGCGACCAGATAGCTCACCAGCCGCTGATGGGATACGCTTTCCATCGGCAGGATATTCTTCAGCTGGCGCACCAGCGTTCTCTGGGCAATCAGTACCGTTCCCCACAGATTGCGCGCTTCAACAAAGCGGTTGTACCCGGCGCTGTTTCGAAAACCGAGAAAAATGGCAATGGCAATCCCCAGCAGGCTAAACGGCGCGACGGTAAGATGGATCCCCAGTTGCTCGTACCATTGATAGCTGATGATGGCGATAATCGACATCAGCAGATTAAGCAGCAGGCGAAAGACGATTTTTGACAGCACCGAGCCGTGCCAGTCAAACAGACGAAGAAACCAGTGTTGTTCTGGCCGGATAATCATTGTATTACTTCCTGAAATTTCGCACGGGCAATAGATATTTTCTATTAGCCGATTGGCTTTTTATATTGTTTAAAAACACGACAATGCGTCAACCTGCTATTAATCAGCGATGAAAGAATAGCCGCTGAATTATGGTCCTTTTTTATTTGCCAGGCAATATTGTCCGCAGAATAATAAAATCCTTTAGGTTTCTGGGGAATAAACTACGTATTCATTGCGGCTATTTCCGCGCGACAAGGGTCGATATGAATCATCATATGCATAACGTTATGGCTATTTAGTACTCGCGAGCGCGCCGTCAGCGCAATATCGTGCCCTTGCGCAACCGATAAATTTCCCGGTACTTCAATGTGCACATCGACCAGAATGAAATCTCCGGCACGGCGGGTTTTGAGGTCATGCAGCGCCGCAACGCCGGGCGTCGCCAGAATGGTGGCGGTTATCTGCTGCTCGGTATCGCGGTCCACTGAGCGATCCATTAAGTCATGCAGGGCGTCAGACGAAAAGGTATAGCCCATGCGGGTGACCAGCGCGCCGACGACCAGCGCGGCAACCGGGTCAAGCCACGCGAAACCGGCCAGATTACCGATGATGCCGACCGCAACGACTACCGAAGACGCGGCGTCTGAGCGGGCGTGCCACGCGTTGGCAATCAGCATTGAAGAGTGGATTTGCTTAGCCGCCCTTAGCATATAACGGAATAAAATCTCTTTGGCGACCAGCGCGGCGAGCGCCACCCACAGCGCGGTAATATGCACATTCTGGATAGACTCCGGATGCCACAGCTTGTCGCAGGCGGACCACAGCATCCCCGCGCCAACCAGTAACAGCAGCGCGCCAATCGCCAGGGAAGCGCCGTTTTCATAGCGCCAGTGCCCGTAGGGGTGATCGTCATCCGAAGGCTGGCGGCTTTTTTTATTCGCCAGCAGCACGACAAAATCGGCGACTAAATCGGAAAGAGAATGGATACCATCGGCAATGAGTCCTTGCGATCCGCAAAACACGCCCGCCAGCACCTGAGCGCTGGATAAAAAAAGGTTGACCACCACGCTGACCAGCGTCGTTTTACGCGCAACCTGAGAACGCCGATTCTCATCAGTCATCCCGCTCATGTTCGCTTCTCCGTAAAAAAATAAATAACGTACGCGCTTCGGCTTAATTTTTCCTGAATAATTCGCCGCCGTTAAGAGAATATTTAATTATTTTTACCATCGCTAAATATATAAATGAGAATAGTTTGTTTTTAAAAAATATAGCCATGACAATAATAGCCATGGCTATATTCCCAGGTAAAACGCAGCCTGAATAATTAAAATTGATTCATCCGGCGCATGGCGCAGTGATAAGCGCCGTTGCGCACCGACGCGCGCAGTACGCGAGCGACGCCGTGCACCGCTATCCGCGCGCTGTGGCGCTGCGTTGCGCTCATCGGTAAATTGAGCATCTCCTGCGCCCACGGCGGCAGCAGATCAATTCCGGCGCACATCATCATTCGCCCAACCGGCTGGCTCAGGCGACCGGGCAGGCGGGTCGACAGCAGTACGTCGGCCACTTCCTGCGTTCGCTCATCGCAGCGCAGCGCCGGGCGCATATCCTGCAGATAGTCGGCAACCTGCCGCGGCGTCACCGGGATATCCCGAGCGCCAAGGCGGCGGGCAATTTCGGCGGCTTCCTGATAATACTGCTCCTGGCGGGCGGGGCTCACCACGGTACGTTTATAGCGCAGATGCGAGGCCATAAAGCTGCTGCATTCAGCGACGTGGACCCAGGTCAGCAAGTGCGGATCGCTGGCCTGATACGGCGTGCCGTCTTTATCCCGGCCGCTGACCCGCAGGTGGATCCCCCGCACTTTTGCGATCAGCCGTTCGGCGTCGGCGGTGGTACCAAAGGTGGTGGCGGAAATAAACTGGCTGGTGCGGCGCAGGCGGCCGAAGATATCCTCACGGAAGTTTGAGTGATCCCAGACCCCCGCCAACGCCAGAGGATGCAGCATCTGTAACAGCAGCGCGCTGACGCCGCCGCAGAGCATGGAGGCAAAATCGCCGTGAACCTGCCAGATCGCCGATTGCGGGCCAAATAGCCCCGGTTCCCCTTTGGGATGCTCAAAATCGATCTCTTTTAGCGCTATCCCGGTTAATCCCAGAACCTGAGCCTCAATGGTTTTACGTATGCCGATCATTACCCTACCTGCTCTTTTCCGTGAGCGGCAAAGATAGCATTAATTCACGCCGGGGGCATTTGCCAACGATGGCTTTCAAGGCAGGAGCGCCCGCCGACGGCGGGCGCCAGTGAGATTAAGGATTAAGCTGGTAGTCGAGGCTTATCTCCGCGTTCAGGACCTGCGACACCGGGCAACCGGCTTTGGCCTTTTGAATGATCCCGTCAAACGCATCGGCTTCGATGCCTGGCAGCACGATTTTGCTCTGCAGCGCGATTTGGGTGATGGCAAAGCCGCCGCCGGATTTATCCAGCGTCACCACCGCCACGGTATCAATGGAGGTGGCGGTGTAGCCCTCTTCGCTCAGCATCAGCGATAGCGCCATGGAGAAACAGGCGGCATGTGCGGCCCCGATCAGCTCTTCCGGGTTGGTCCCCTTCACGCCTTCGAAACGGGTGTTAAAACCATAAGGCTGCTGGTTCAGCGCGCCGCTCTCGGTAGAGACGGTTCCTTTACCGCTTTTCAGATCCCCTTCCCAATGCGCCTGACCTTTCTTATGGATTGCCATAATATCGCTCCTTTTTGACATTAAAGGGTTAAGTATAGAACCCCCTTACGCATTTGGGCGGCGCGCGGCGTTTTTCAGATCAATCCGTCGGGATATTTTTACTCATATTAACGCCGGTCACGCGGAAACCCGCGGCGTCGTAGAGATGGCGGGCGCGCGGGTTATCCCCGGCGACGCGCAGCTTAACTTGGCTGATGCCCTGGCTTTTCAGCGCATGCTCAAAAGCCGCCATTGCTTGTTTACCCAACCCTTGCCCCTGCAATGCCGGATAAATATAAAAATCGCAGATAAAGGCGGAGCGCATTTCTTCATCCGGCTTGTACCAGAGATAGCCGACCCGCTTTTCTGCTCCGTCGCTGTCATCGAATAAGCAGCATAAAACCTGGCCGCAGGTATTGACGCCGTCAGGCAGATCCGCGGCGATTTCGCGCTGCGCCTGGGCTAAAGCGGCCGCCGGCGAAAGCGCATAATTGGCCGAGATTTCCGCCGCGTAGTCGGGGATAAAATAGTCGAGATAAGCGGGATACTCTTCATTACGCATGGGGCGAAGCACTATCATCAAAGGTTTCCTTTTATATCGTGAGTTTGCGCCAGTAGCTGCTGAATCTCGCCAAGAAACAGCGGCAGCGCGCTCGGCTGGTAGTCCCTGGAGAGGTAAATCCCATACACGCTTAACGGTTTTGGCCGCCAGGCCGGCAACACCTGTTTCAGCGCCCCGCCGTTAAGCGCCCGCTGCGCCTCCAGCTCCGGCAGCATCGCGATGCCGCAGCCGGCGACCGCCGCCTCCATTAGCAGCGAAGAGATCCCGGCGCTAAGGTTGCCGGAAACCGCCACCGCCACGCTTTCGCCGTCGGGGTCGCTAAACTGCCACGTCTGGCTGGCAAAATGGCTGTAGTGCAGACAGTTGTGGCGGGCGAGATCTTCTGGCGATTGCAGAGGGCCGTTCTGCTGCAGCCAGCGCGGCGAAGCGCAGAGCACCGAACGGCATACGCCAAGGCGGCGGGCGATAGCCCCCGGTTCCGGGTTATCGGTGATCCGTATCGCCACGTCGATACGCTCGCTAATCAGGCTCACCGGGTGATTATTAATATCCAGCTCCAGGCGCAGCTGCGGATAGCGGGCGAGAAAATCGGGTAACAGCGGAGAAATAAGCTGCATGGCGGTGAAGTGCGCGCAGGCGACGCGCAGGGTCCCGCTGGGGATCGCGCGCTCGCTTTGCCCGGCGATCTCATCCGAAAGCTGCGTCAGGGTGCGCGTTTTTTGCAGCACCTTTTCACCGGCGGCCGTTAAGGTCAGTTTGCGGGTGGAACGGTGGACCAGTCGAGTACCGGCCCACTGCTCCATCTGCTCCAGATAGCGGCTGACCATCGGGCGCGACATCCCCAGCGCGCGCGCGGCGGCGCTTAAACTCCCCAGTTCACAAATGCGCATATACACCTGCGCGGCGATTACCCGATCCATAACTGATTTCCATCTGCACGTTTTATGAAACTCAGCATCTCTTTTTTCAGGAATTTTCGCAAATCAGGAAATCCGTAAAATAGCGCTCATTCACCTGACCAAGAGAAAATGAATATGAAATTATCTGCCCTGGCTATCGCGACCGCGCTGTTCAGTACTTCCGTTCTGGCCGCCCCTTTAACGCTGCAAACCTACAACCCGCAGGAAAACGCCATTTTCGCAGTGAACTCCACCCTCGCCTCCGGCCCGCATGAAGCGGTGCTGTTCGATGCCCAGTTCAGCGTTAAAGATGGCGAGAAGCTGGTTGAAATGATTCAGAAAAGCGGTAAAAAACTGACCCGCATCGTGATCACTTCCGGCGATCCGGATTTCTACTTCGGCCTCGAGCCGCTGGTGAAGGCCTTCCCGGACGCCAAAGTGGTGGCGACCGCGGAAGTGGTTAAACATATTAACGCCACCAAGGAGGCCAAACTGGCCTACTGGGGCCCGCAGATGAAGGACGGCGCGCCAAAGCAGGTTTACGTCCCGCAAGCGCTGACGACCAATACCTTCTCCATCGACGGCGAAAAAGTGGAGATCCGCCAGCCGCAAAATTACGCCGCCTATGTGTGGATCCCGGCGAATAAAGTCATTCTTGGCGGCACAGGCGTGGCGTGGGGGATGCACGTCTGGACCGCGGACACCCAGAGCGTCGAAAGCCGCCAGCAGTGGATCAATACGCTCGATGAGATGGCCGCGCTGCATCCGCAGCAGGTGATCCCCGGCCATTACCTGGGTACGCCGCCCGCAGGCGACCGCGCAATTACCTTTACTCGCGACTATCTGACCCAATTCGAGCAGGCGCTCAACGCGCACAAAGATTCCGCCGGCGTGATCAAGGCGATGAAACAGCGCTGGCCGGGACTGGCGGAAGAGAGTTCGCTGGATCTAAGCGCCAAAGTGAATACCGGCGAAATGAAGTGGTAATTCCGGCTATCGCACGGGAATGTCGGCCGGATGGCGGCTGAGGCCTTATCCGGCCGACAAACCGCGGTCCGCTGAAGAGACTGTTCTTAATCTGCCGCCGCAACGTTGCTAATCCCGGCAAAATGGGCCACGCTGATTATCGCCGCGCTAAAAATAAGCGGCGTACTTAAGGGTTAAATTTCGTCCGACACCCGTCGGGCTTGTCCTTGAAACCGACACAGGATAAAGGAGTAAGAATGAAATCGAACCAACAGGCACGTCATCTTCTCGGTCTGAACTACAAGCTTTCTCAGCAGAAAAAAGTGCTGCTGGAGGGCGATGCGGAAACCACGGTTAACCATGTTCGCGCCACCGGCCGCAAACGCCGCGGTGGCTAACTTTTCAGCTGAATGATGATAAAAACACCGTCCTTTCCACAGGATGGTGTTTTTTTAACGCTATCGTCCTCTTGTTTACTCTCCTTTGATGCCATCTGCCTTATACTCTGCACGCTGCCATTCTCTGCCAGCCCCCCGCCTGTCGCCGCGCCCGGGCTGAAGCGATTATCAAGGAGTTAGTGCGATGCAATTCACCCATAAGAAAAACCGCTCTCTTTACATCCCTTACGCCGGCCCCGTGCTGCTTGAATTTCCGCTGCTCAACAAAGGTAGCGCCTTCAGCATGGAAGAGCGCAGCAGCTTCAACCTGCTGGGTCTGCTGCCGGAAGTGGTCGAAACCATTGAAGAGCAGGCCGAACGCGCGTGGATCCAGTACCAGGGATTTAAAACCGAGATCGACAAACACATTTATCTGCGCAACATCCAGGATACTAACGAAACGCTGTTCTACCGTCTGGTCGGCAACCATCTCGAAGAGATGATGCCGGTTATCTATACCCCGACCGTCGGCGCCGCCTGTGAACGCTTTTCTGAGATCTATCGTCGCGCCCGCGGCGTGTTTATCTCTTATCAGAACCGCAATAACCTCGACGATATTCTGCAAAACGTGCCGAACCACAACGTCAAGGTGATCGTGATGACCGACGGCGAACGTATTCTCGGCCTCGGTGACCAGGGTATCGGCGGGATGGGCATTCCGATCGGTAAACTGTCGCTGTATACCACCTGCGGCGGTATCAGCCCGGCCTACACGCTGCCGGTAGTGCTGGACGTCGGTACCAACAACCAGCAGCTGCTGGACGATCCGCTGTATATGGGCTGGCGTCACCCGCGTATTACCGACGACGAGTACTATCAGTTTGTCGACGATGTTATCCAGGCGATTAAAGCCCGCTGGCCGGACGTGCTGCTGCAGTTCGAAGACTTCGCGCAGAAAAACGCCATGCCGCTGCTCAACCGCTATCGCCACGAGGTATGCTCTTTTAACGATGATATCCAGGGCACCGCTTCGGTCACCGTCGGTACGCTGATCGCCGCCAGCCGCGGCGCGGGCAGCCAGCTGAGCGAGCAGAAAATTGTCTTCCTCGGCGCCGGCTCCGCGGGCTGCGGTATCGCCGAGCAGATCGTCGCCCAGATCCAGCGCGAAGGGTTAAGCGAAGAGGAAGCCCGCAAGCGCGTGTTTATGGTTGACCGTTTCGGCCTGCTGACCGACGCCATGCCGAACCTGCTGCCGTTCCAGAGCAAACTGGTGCAAAAGCGTGAGCATCTGCAAGCGTGGGACACCACGAATGATGTGCTGTCGCTGCTTGACGTGGTACGCAACGTCAAACCGGACATCCTGATCGGCGTTTCCGGCCAGCCGGGTCTGTTCACCGAAGAGATTATCCGCGAGATGCATAAGCACTGCCCGCGGCCAATCGTCATGCCGCTGTCCAACCCGACCTCCCGGGTGGAAGCCACGCCGCAAAATATCCTCAGCTGGACCGACGGCGCGGCGCTGGTTGCTACCGGCAGCCCGTTCGCCCCGGTCACGCTCAAAGGCAAACAGTACGTTATCGCCCAGTGCAATAACTCCTATATCTTCCCGGGAATTGGCCTCGGCGTGATCGCTTCGGGCGCGTCGCGCGTGACCGATGAGATGCTGATGGCCGCCAGCGAAACCCTGGCGAAACACTCGCCGCTGGTGAATAACGGTGAAGGCCCGGTCCTGCCTGAGCTGAAGGATATCCAGACCGTCTCGCGGGCGATTGCCTTCGCGGTCGGTAAGGTGGCGCAGGAACAAGGCGTGGCGGTGAAAACCTCAGCTGAAGCGCTGCTGCAGGCGATTGCCGATAACTTCTGGCAGCCGGAATATCGCAGTTATCGTCGCACTTCAATTTAATTAATAATAACCGGGCCAAGTGTTTGGCCCGGTTATATACACCGCACCAATCACTTCAGCCTCTGTTGTTTTATACCGATGATAAAGATAATATTTATCACCTTATACAGGATACACAATATATCCCCCTGGACAAGACAAAGGAATGTTAGGTGATAAAATCAAACCCCGACGAAAAGAAAAAAACGGCCAGAACGATCAGAATAGTTTTGGTTCTATTAAGTATTACCGCCATCATCACCGGCCTGTGTCTCCTCAGCGGTGATATGTGGAGGGTAACGCCCTATTATGATTCCATAAATGCTAAAGCCGGAGATATCGTTGGTCTGATCATCTATTCACCAAGTAAATTTTTCTTCGCGTTACTGTATGCCTTCATTGTACCGCTGGTATGGTTATTACTTATCCGTACAATCCACAGTCGCATCCTCCAGAGCTCAATATTCCCTTTATTACTATTTATTCTCGCGGTGATATTCATTTTTCTACACCCTGAAATCACACCAGGCCGCGATGCAGGCTATCAATACAGTCGTCACAATATTTATCATACCTCTATATCATGGCGGAAAGAAAAACCAGGCCACTATTTAAATCATCAGTCGAAATATGAAACCTATCTCCAGGCTAAAGATCCTGATGGGTACATGGAAAGGAATAATATTAAAAGCGCATGGTCCTGCGAAACTCAGCGTTATTCAATGTTTTTCACCCTGTCAATCTATGAGAGCTGGTTTCCTGATGGCGACGCCCGCGTGCTGGAGGCTCAATGTCGCAAAATCACAGACATCCATATGGTCTCTGAAGAAACGCTGCTCGTTGCAAAATGGAACATGAAAAATGAATAATAAAAAAGTTATACTCAACCCTATTTTAAGAATATGGCTGGCGATATTTTCCATAATCATTTTCATTAGTGTTCTCAGCGCGTTCAATGGAGAGCGCTGGCATTTTAATAAAACAGTAGATTATTTCAAAGCGGCAACCGGAGACGTGACAACGCATGAGCTATACACTCCAGCAAAAATATTCTTTGCTCTGATATTCTCTTTTGCTCCGCCCTTACTCTGGTTGCTTGTTGTTAACAAACGAAAGTTAATGGCAGTAACGCATGGCGTTATACCATTAATTTTCTTTTTATTGTCCATTGCTTTTTTCTTTCTCAAACCGGAAGTTATTCCCGGTGGGGAAACGACAACTTACCGCTATGGAGCGCATAGTCTTTATTACGAAAAAATTCGCTGGCAAAAAATGTCCGCTGATAATTACATCAGCACTAAATCCGAATACAAGACATTTCTTGAATACAAAGACCCAAGAGGCTATCGCGAGCCAGAGAATATAAAGAATGCTTATGTTTGTGAAACTGAAAGAGAAACGATATTTTTCACCCTGGTAATAAATAAAACCTGGTTTCCGGATGATTATCCCAACATCATGGACGCGCACTGTACTCAGATTAAAGATATTCGTTCACTATCGGAATACACGCTTTCCAGTGCTCGCTGGTTTCCGATATAGCGCTGGCATCACCAGAACAGGGCTGTGACTGGCTACAGCCCCGCTTGCTTTAAGGCTAGCCAAAACGCTCTTCTCCCTCTACACTGCCAGCACCCATCAACTAACTGAATAGAAAAGGAGGATCCCATGTCGTACTGTGAAATGTTTTTTTCACGTGCATTTGGCGATCGCACCAGCTCAAGCGTTATCGGTATCGTGCTGCGATAACTTCAGCTTGAGCGAAGAAACCAAAGACTAACTCCCTTCCCTCGGGCTTACCGGGTTATCGTCAGCGATGTTTGACGAGGCATTCACATGCCTGTAACTCTTGAGTAAGTTCCCAATGAGCACATTACTAACTGCACAATCTCTTCATGTTGATACGGCGTTTGGCCCGCTGTTCACAAACCTCTCCTTTACCCTGAAAAAAGGCGACCGTATTGGCCTGATTGGCTACAACGGCTGCGGAAAAAGTACTCTGCTACAGGTGCTGGACGGCACGATCGTGCCCAATTCGGGTAGCGTGGCGTTGGCCAATCACTGTCTGATGGCGCGAGTGGAACAGCATCTACCCGATACGCTGTTAGCGCAGCCTCTGCTGCAGGCGGTATTGGCGAAACTTCCCGTCCTTGAGCGTGAGAGCCAGCGCTGGCAAGCGGAAAGGCTGCTGGCGGAGATGGGTTTTACGCCAGATGAGGTCCTGCAGCGGGCGTCGACGCTTAGCGGCGGTCAGCACACCCGACTGCTGCTTGCCAGAGCGCTGATCCAGCAACCGGATCTCCTGCTGCTGGATGAGCCGGGAAACCACCTCGACCTGCCGACCCTCCTGTGGCTGGAAAGCTTCTTGCAGACCTGGCAGGGGAGCTTCGTTCTGGTGTCGCATGATAATATCCTATTGGATGCTGTAACTAATGCCAGTTGGATCCTGCGCGACAGAACCCTGCACGCCTTCTCCCTGCCCTGCAGCGCCGCCCGTCAGGCGCTGGAAGCCCAGGACGCCAGCGACGCGCTGCGCCATAAAGCGGAGCAAAAGGAGATCGACCGGGTCGCCGCCAGCGCTAAACGGCTGGCCATCTGGGGCCGGACGTATGATAACGAAGATCTCTCGCGCAAAGCCAAGCAGATGGAAAAGCAGGTTCAGCGCCTGAAGGAGAGCCAAACCGAGCTCACCGATGGAACGCCCTGGCGGCTGGCGCTGCGCGGCGACATGCTGCGGGCTGACCGACTGCTGGAGATGGAACAGCTCCCCGTTCCGCCCGCGCCGGGTCTGCCGGCCCTGTTCACCGCGGGCCTGGCGCGCCTGAAAAGCGGCGATCGGGTGGCGGTGATGGGGCGTAACGGCTGCGGCAAGTCTTCGCTGCTGCGTCTGCTGTGGCGGCAAATGCAGCAGGAAACGACGGATCCCGGTCTGCGTTTGCATCCGCGGCTGAAGCCCGGTTACTACGACCAGACCCTGCATCAGCTGGCGGATGGCGACACCCTTCTCGACGCGCTGGAGCCCTTTGAACCAGCGGCGGAAACGCGCCGGCGCGCGCTGATCTCCGCCGGATTTATCTGGGCGCGTCACGGGCAAAAGGTCGCCACCTTAAGCGGCGGCGAGCGTTCGCGCCTGCTGTTCGTCGGCCTGTCACTGGCCCGCTATAGCCTGCTGCTGCTGGATGAGCCCACCAACCATTTAGATATGGATGGCAAAACGGCGCTGGCGGCGACGCTGAACGACTACCCCGGCGGCCTGCTGCTGGTCAGCCACGATCGCGAGCTCATCAACCACAGCTGCAATCGCTTCTGGCTTATCGACGAGCGCGGGCTGAGCGAATGGCAAAGCGCCGACGAGGTGTATGACGTTTTACGCGCCGCCGTTCGCCGTCCGCTCATCGAGGAAACAACGGTGAACAGCCGCGAAGCAGAGGACGATCATGATGCGCTGCTGGAGCGGTTAATCATGCTTGAGCAGCTGCTGGCCGACGATCTGGCGCGCAAGCCAAAACATCAAAAACCGCAGCTGCAGGCGCAGTGGCGTAAGGAGATGACGACGATCAATACGAAATTAAGCTAAATGCTGTTCTCCCGGCGCGGCGATTCGCGCCGGGAGATTATTCAGCGCGGGCCTGCTGCCGGCTAAACTGCTGCTCGGTCATCATCCGCCCCCACTGATCCCCCTGCCACTCTTTATGCAGCGTGAAGCCGAAGGATTCATATAGCCTGCGGGCGGCGTTCAGCCCGCTGAAGGTCCACAGCTGCACCGCAGCAAAACCCTGGCTATCGCAAAAAGCCAACGCTTCATTCAGCAGACGGCGGCCAATACCGCTTCCCCGACAGCTATCGTCGAGAATAAACCAGCGCAGATGCGCTTGATTGTTACCGAGATCTTCGCCGTCAATCGCCACCGACCCGACAATCTGCTCGCCCTGCACGGCAAGCCAAACCTGATTGCGCGGTTTATCAAGACGACCGGAAAACTCCGCCAGCCCGCAGGCCACTTTGCTCTCGAAAAAGTGACCAAATCCGTAGTGCTTCGCATAGTACTCGCCGTGCATCTGCGCAATGCGGCCAATCATTCCCGGACGATAGCCGGTAACGATAGCAATCGCCTGTTTCGCGGCGGTCGCCTCAACGTCGCGACATTTTTCCAGCGCCCAGGCCCAGTCGGTGAGGCCCTGAGCAACACCTTGTTTCTGCTCGTCGCTCAGGTGCGCCAGCGCGTTGACCACCCGCATTGCGCCATAGGCGTTAACTTTTGCCACCGTCGCCGCGCCTTTGGCCGTTAACGCAAGCTGCTTAAAACGCCCGTCGCCGGCGGAGGGTATTTCCTGGAGCTCGCCGGCGGTAACCAGGCGGGCGAGCATTCGGCTAACGCTCGATTTTTCGAGCCCCAGAATCTGCACCAGCTGCGCGGCGGTCATCGCCCCGCGCAGCGATATTTCCAGTAAGGTGTGCACGGCGGAAGGTGAATAGTCCGTGGCGGCCAGCGTCGCGCTCATAAAGCCAAGCTCCCGCACCATCAGGCGCGATGCGGTGCGAATTTCATCAATAAGCGGGGATGAGGTCATGGTCAGTCAGCCTGGTCGCAAATGGTTGCATAATACAACCATCTTCAGGACATACGTGTCAATGCCCTGGACTTTCCGGTCATCCGCCCGCGTTAGCATCAAATCGGGGGTCATCGGCGCTTTCGTAGCGTATTGCCTCGTTCTGCGGACAATAAGGCGAAGAAAAAGCGACAGGCACCGGGCGATGCCTGTTTTTACGCTTATTGCACATTATTTGCTTTCCAGGCATCCCATGCCGCTTTAATTTCCTGTTTCGCGGCGGCGGCATCATTAAAGCCGTTCAGCTCCACTTTTTTACGCCCTTCCGGCAGCTGTTTGTAAACGCGGAAGAAAGCCTGCAAACGCTCCTGCTCAATTTTCGGCAGATCGCCGATCGTGTTGATCTCATCGTAGGTTGGGTCGATTTTGCTGGCCGGAACGGCAATGATTTTGTCGTCCTTCTCGCCGCCATCAATCATCTTCAGCACGCCAATCGCGCGCAGCTTAATCAGCGTTCCCGGCGCCATCGGCGCACGGGTGTAAAACACCACGTCCAGCGGATCGCCATCCCCTGCCAGGGATTGGGTCAGCGAGCCGTAGTTAGCCGGATAGGCCACCGGCATTGACTGAAAACGATCGGCGATCAGAAAGCCGGTTTTGGCGTCGGTTTCATATTTGATAATCCCGCCAGCGGGAATTTCGGTCACCGCATAAAACTCTTCAGGATTGTTTTTCGGCTGCGGGAAATCCAGCACGTTCTGCGCCTCAGCGGTAGCGGAAAGCAGAAGGCCTGTGGCAAGGAGTATTTTCACCAGATGCATTGTCGTGTCGCTCTTTCGTTATAAGAATTGAAAAACAGAACGATAGAGGCCGCAAATGAAGCGTGCATGACGTAACGATGACGGTAATGTGACGAGAATTTCATTAATAAATCTGATTAAAAAAACGGCACATAAAACTCACCCCAGCAAGGAACAGCAATTATTCCCTTGATTTTGTGATGATTTAAGCTAAACCTTAACATGCGTAAAAAACAAAACTGTGTTAATACGCTTATGTTCAATAAGGAGAACAGAATGAAAGCTGCTGTCGTCACGCAAGATCATCAGGTCAATGTTACGGAAAAAACGCTTCGTCCACTGCAATATGGCGAAGCCCTATTAAAAATGGATTGCTGCGGCGTATGCCACACCGACCTGCACGTTAAGAACGGCGATTTTGGCGATAAAACCGGGGTCATTCTGGGCCATGAAGGCGTGGGCGTCGTACAGCAGGTCGGCCCCGGCGTGCATTCTCTGAAACCGGGCGATCGCGCCAGCGTCGCGTGGTTCTTCGAAGGCTGCGGGCATTGTGAATATTGTAACAGCGGCAACGAAACGCTGTGTCGCTCGGTGAAAAATGCCGGTTATACCGTCGATGGCGGTATGGCGGAAGAGTGCATCGTCATGGCTGATTATGCGGTCAAAGTGCCTGACGGGCTGGATTCAGCGGCAGCCAGCAGCATCACCTGCGCGGGCGTGACGACCTATAAAGCGGTAAAAGTCTCCCATATCAAACCCGGCCAGTGGATCGCCATCTATGGCCTCGGCGGCCTCGGCAACCTGGCGCTGCAGTACGCCAAAAACGTGTTTAACGCCAAAGTGATCGCCCTTGACGTTAACGATGAACAGCTGAAGCTGGCCGCGGAAATGGGCGCGGACCTGACCATCAACTCACGCAGCGAAGACGCGGCCAAAATCATTCACGAGAAAACCGGCGGCGCGCATGCCGCAGTGGTCACCGCCGTCGCGAAAGCGGCGTTCAACTCAGCGGTAGACGCGGTTCGCGCCGGTGGACGCGTGGTGGCGGTAGGCTTGCCCCCGGAAGCAATGAGCCTGGACATTCCGCGTCTGGTCCTCGACGGTATCGAAGTGGTCGGTTCGCTGGTCGGCACCCGTCAGGATCTGACCGAAGCCTTCCAGTTCGCCGCGGAAGGTAAAGTCGTACCAAAAGTCACCCTGCGCCCGCTGGGCGATATCAACGCGATCTTTAAAGAGATGGAACAGGGGCAGATTCGCGGCCGTATGGTCATTGATTTCCGCCGCTAATCGTCGGACCTCTCCCCGCAGCGGGAGAGGTTTATTTCCCCTTTACACGCGCGGCCCCTTCGCGCAACCGTACATCATCACCAGCGGAAATAGCGGTACCAACGGAATCAGAGCGATCGTCCCCAGCGTGCTAATATCTCTCCGTCATTAAATTATCCAGCTTGAGAGTTAGCTGAAACACATGCGAATACCAGCCCCCAAAAATCGAACCGGCTAACGGACGAAATCTGTCACCCTGAATGGCAACAAAGATATCCCCGGCCCGGCATCAAATGTGGCGGGTATAAATGCTTTTTATGCAAATGCTTAGCGCAAATCCTCACTTCCTTTGTTAAAACGCGCGCCCGATGATGGCCAAACAATAGATAACAAAGGAATTCACCATGCACACCCGTTTTCGCCTGCCCGCGCTGGCGGCACTTTTTTTCAGCGGCGCCTTTTCCGCGTGGGCCGCCGATGCGCCGGTTAAAGGCGGCACGTTAATTTATCTGGAGCAGCAGCCGCATACTAATCTTTATCCACCGGCCGGCGGGTTCTATCCCAACGGCGGGATTCTGAATCAAATAACCGATAAGTTAACCTGGCAAAATCCCGAAACTCTACAAGTCGAACCCTGGATTGCCGAAAGCTGGAGCGTTAACGCCGATAAAACAGAATATATCTTTAAGATTCGCCCTGGCGTCACCTTCTCGGATGGAACCCCGCTTGACGCCAATGCGGTTGCCAAAAACTTTGATACCTACGGGCTTGGGAATAAAGCGCGCCGCCTGCCCGTTTCCGAGGTGATTAATAATTACGATCGCAGCGAAGTCATCGATCCGCTGACGGTAAAATTCTACTTTAAAAAGCCCTCGCCGGGATTTCTGCAGGGCACCGCGACCATCGGCTCCGGGCTGGTTTCCCTCAGCACCCTGGCGCGTAATTTTGAAGAGCTGGGCGACGCCCGCCATATTATTGGTTCCGGCCCTTTTACGGTTAAAGATGAAAAACCGGGGCGTGAACTCACGCTGGTCGCGCGTAAAGATTATCAATGGGGGCCAAAAAGCCTCGCCCAGCAGGGACCGGCCAATCTCGACGGCATAACCTATATCGTCACCCCGGAGGATGGCGTGCGTATTGGCGCGCTGCTGGCGGGCCAGGCCGATTTTATCCGCCAGGTGCAGGCCTACGATGAAAAGCAGGCCACCGATGCAGGCTTTAAAATCTATGCTGCTCCGACGCGCGGCGTCAACGACAGCCTCAGCTTCCGCCCCGATAACCCGCTGGTTGCCGACCTGCGCGTCCGCCAGGCGCTACTGCACGCCACCGACGCGAAACAGGTGGTCGAAACCCTGTTCTCCGCCAACTATCCGCAGGCCACCTCCGTCGTCGCCAGTAGCGCGGCCGGATACGTTAACCTCAGCGACAGGCTGGCTTTCGATCCGGCCAAAGCGAAACAGCTGCTGGATGAGGCGGGCTGGAAACCGGCCGCCGACGGTATACGGGTCAAAGATGGCCAGCGGCTGGCGTTAACCGTCTATGAATCCCTGCCCCAGCCGCAAAACAAAGAGGTGCTCCAGCTTATCGCCCAGCAGTGGCGTCAGGTCGGCGTTGCGCTGGCGGTCAAAGCCGGTGATGCCGGTAGCCGTACGCTGGATAGCCTCGACCCGTTAAAAACGCCGCTCACCGTATCGGAAGTGGGCCGCGCCGACCCGGATGTGGTTAAGAGCATGTTCTTCCCCACTAACCGCGACGCGCTGCTGCAAAAAGGCGGCTCCAGCGACAAAGTGCAAAGCTTCCGCGACGATAAGCTCAACGCGCTGCTGACCGCGATTTCAGCCGAAGTCGAACCGCAAAAACGCCTCCAGCTGACCGGCGACGCCCAGCGCTATCTGCTGGATAACGCCTACGTAATCCCGATTTTTGAAGAACCGCAGGTCTTTGCCGGCGCGCCGTGGGTTAAGGGCGTTAGTTTTGAAGCGGTTGGCCGCCCGTCGTTCTACGGCGCGTGGCTGGAAAAGCACTAAGGAGTCTGCGATGAGCCACTATCTTCTGCGGCGCTCCGGCCAGGGACTACTGGTGCTGTGGGCGGCGTTTACTCTCTCCTTCGCGCTATTGCAGGTGCTCCCCGGCGATGCGGTACTGATCAAGTTTCAGAACCCGGATCTGGGACTGAGCCCCGAGCAGATCGCCGAAATGCGCCTCGCCTACGGGGCCGATAGCCCGCTGTGGAAGCAATATTTCCACACGCTATGGGCCATGCTGCGGGGCGATTTTGGCTATTCGCTGCAGGCCGGGCTGCCGGTCAGCGCGCTTATCGCCAGCAACCTGCCGGAGACATTAAGCCTGGCGCTGCCCGCTTTTGCGCTGGCGGTGGCGCTGGCGTTCACCCTCGCCCTCGCCTCACGGCTACCGGGTCTGCGCTGGCTGAGCAACGCGCTGCAATCGCTGCCGGTGCTGTTTATCTCGCTGCCAACGTTCTGGCTCGGTATCGCCCTGATTCAGCTGTTCTCCTTTCAGCTGCGCTGGATCCCGGTGATCAACCCGGGACCGGTTGAGGGCTTGATTTTGCCCATTATTGCCGTCGCGGTGCCGATTTCCGCCCCGCTGGCGCAAATCCTGATGCACAGTCTGGATCAGGTCGCCGCGCAGCCGTTTGTCGCCGTTGCCCGCGCCAAAGGCCTGAGCGAAACCGGCGTTCTGTGGCGGCACGTTACCGGCAACGCCCTGCTGCCGGTGCTCAATATTGCCGGTCTGCTGCTGGGGGAACTGATCGCCGGAGCGCTGATTACCGAAACCGTGTTTGGTCGCGGCGGTCTGGGACTGCTGACGCAGCAGGCCGTCAATAATCAGGATATCGCGGTACTGCAGGCGGTGGTGATGATCTCCGCCCTCGGTTTCGTACTGATTAACCTGCTGGTTGACCTGCTGATGCCGCTGTTCGACCCGCGCCTGAAAACCGTTATCGGAGGTGCCGTATGAGCCTGGTGGATTACGCAATCGCCGCGCGCCGCCGCAGGGTAAACTGGCGTACGCTACGCGTTCAGCCCGGCCTGCTGCTGGCATGGACGGTAACGATCGTTGCCGCGCTGATGGCGATCGCCCCGCAGCTGTTTACCGCGTATAACCCGCTGGAGGGCCTTCCCGGCGCCCAGCGGCTGGCGCCGCAGGCCGGCCACTGGCTGGGTACCGACCAGCTGGGTCGCGATCTGTGGAGCCGCATTGTTTACGGCGCCGTACATTCCCTCTCCGCCGCGCTGGCGGCGGTGGCGATCGGCCTGTTCATCGGTACCGCGCTGGGCACCCTGGCCGGTGCGCTGGCGGGACGCGTGGAGTCGGCGATCATGCGGCTGGTTGACGTGCTGCTGGCGATCCCCTCTTTATTGTTGTCGCTGACGGTCATCATCCTGCTCGGTTTCGGCACCCTTAACGCCGCCGTCGCGGTCGGCGTCGCGGCAATAGCCAGCTTTGCCCGCCTGGCGCGAGCGGAAGTGGTTCGCGTGCGCCACAGCGACTTCGTCGAAGCGGCGTACGGCAGCGGCGGCACCTTTTTCGCCGTTTTCTGGCGGCATATTCTGCCCAATTCGCTCACCGCGGTACTGGCTTTTGCCACCCTCCAGTTCGGCCAGGCCATTCTGGCGCTCTCAACCCTGAGTTTTCTCGGCTACGGCACGCCGCCGCCGGTTCCGGAGTGGGGGCTGCTGATCGCCGAGGGCCGTAACTATCTCTCCACCGCCTGGTGGCTCACCACCCTTCCCGGCCTTGCGGTGATCGCGGTGGTGCTCGCCGCCAACCGCATCAGCCGTCAATTTAGCGGAGAACGCCCATGAATGTTTTGACCGTCGAGAATCTGCGCATCAGCTATCGTTCGCAGCGCGAATGGCGCGAAGTGGTGCACGACGTCAGTTTTGCGGTAAAACGCGGCGAAATGCTGGCGTTCGTCGGCGAATCCGGTTCAGGTAAAACCACCACCGCGCAGGCGATTATTGGCCTGCTGGCCGATAACGCGCGCCGTGACAGCGGGCGCATCTTGATTAACGGCGAAGAGATCAGCGGCTGGTCCGCCAAACGCCTCGACGGCCTTCGCGGCGCGCGGATTAGTCTGGTGCCTCAGGATCCGGGCAACTCCCTGAATCCGGTAAAAACTATCGGCGCGCAGGTGGGCGAAATCCTGCGCCTGCATCAGCAAAGCAGCGCCGCAGAGCGTAAAGCGCAGGTGCTGGCGCTGCTGGCGAAGGTTGGGCTGAGCCACCCGGAACAGCGCATCGATCAATATCCCCACCAGCTTTCAGGCGGTATGAAGCAGCGGGTGCTGATCGCTATCGCCATCGCCCTGAAACCCGACTTAATCATTGCCGATGAGCCCACCAGCGCCCTCGACGTGACGGTACAAAAACGGATCCTCGACCTGCTGGATACGCTGCGCCGGGAGTCCGGCACGGCGGTGCTGTTCGTGACCCACGATCTGGCGCTGGCGGCGGAACGCGCCGACCGACTGCTGGTCTTTCGCCACGGTGAAATTCAGGAACAGGGCGCGACCGGCGATGTGGTGCGCACGCCGCAGCACGCCTATACCCGCCAACTGCTCAGCGATCTCCAGGGTTCGACGCTGACCATTGCCCCGGCCAGCGGGCGCGTGCTGGCGACCCCGGCGATCCGCGTAGAGGGCATCAGCAAACGTTTTTCGCTCGGCCGCGCGCATTTACAGGCGCTGGACGCCGTGAGCTTCGAGGTGAAACGGGGCAGCACCCACGCGCTGGTCGGCGAGTCCGGCTCCGGCAAAACCACCCTTGCGCGGATCCTGCTGGGATTCGAAAAGGCCGATGTTGGCCATATCGCTATTGACGGTATCGATGCCGGGCATCTCAGCCGCGAGGCGCTCCGCCAGCTGCGGCGTAAAATCCAGTTCGTCTACCAGAACCCCTTTGCGTCCCTGGATCCGCGGCAAACGCTGTTTGAGATTATCGAAGAGCCGTTAAAAAACTTTGACCGCCTCAACGCCGAGACAAGACGCCAGCGCGTGGAAACGGTCGCCGCCCGCGTGGCGCTCGCGCCGGAGCTGCTGTCGCGAACCGCCCGCGAGCTATCCGGCGGCCAGCGGCAGCGGGTGGCCATCGCCCGCGCGCTCATCCTTGAGCCAACGATCCTGGTGCTGGATGAAGCGACCTCAGCGCTGGACGTCACGGTGCAGGCGCAAATTCTCGCCCTGCTGCAGCAGCTTCAGCAGCAGCTCGGGCTGAGCTATCTGTTTATCACTCACGATTTGGCGACGGTGCGCCGTATCGCCCACAGCGTGACGGTGCTGCGGGCGGGCCAGGTGGTTGAACACGGCGACGTCAGCCGGCTGTTCAGCGCCCCGCAGCATGACTATACCCGCGAGCTTATCGCCGCGATTCCCCACTTTTCATCCCCGAGCAAGGAGGTTGCATGACGCGTAAACGACTGGGCTTTTTCACCCGCCTGCTGGACCACGCCACGCCCAAAGAGCGCTATCGGCTGGCCACCGAGCAAATTCGCCACGCCGAACGCCTGGGGTTCGACAGCGCGTGGATTGCGCAGCACCATTTTCATGAGCACGAAGGCGGCCTGCCGTCGCCGCTGGTTTTTCTCGCCCATGCAGCAGCGCACACCGAACGCATTCGTCTGGGAACCGCCATTATCACCCTGCCGATGGAAAACCCGCTACGGGTGGCGGAGGATGCGGCGGTGCTGGATCTGCTCGCCGATGGACGGCTGGAGGTAGGCTTCGGCTCCGGCGGCACCCCCACCTCGTTTTTACCCTTCGGCCTGACGATTGACCAGCGCAGCGCGATATTCGCCGAGCATCTGCATCTGATTCAAAGCGCCTGGCGCGGGGATTCGCTCGCCCATCCGGATAATCATCTTTACCCTCAGGCGCCGCAGCTGGCGGAACGTATCTGGATTGCCACATTTTCCGTCGACGGCGCGGTCCGCGCCGCGCAGGCCGGACACGGATTGATGCTCTCGCGCACTCAGCCGCGTCCGGCCGGGCAACCGACGCTGCCGCTCGACGCGATTCAGAATCCGATTATCGACGCCTATCTCGCCGCGCTGCCCGCGGGCGTCGAGGCAAGGATCCTTGCCTCGCGTACCGCCTTCGTCGCCGACAGCCAGGAGTACGCGCTACAGGTCGCCGAACCCGGTTTACGCAGACAGGCAGCCCAGCATCGCGCCGCCGGCCATGAAATTATTGGTGACACCGTCACCGAATTTCTACCGCAGCTTGACGCTCACGTCGGCGACCCCGCGCACGTCGCCGCCTCGCTGGCGCGCGATAGCGTGCTGCGGCGGGTGACCGATATTTCGTTTCAGGTGCACTCCGTTGAACCATCGCACCGGGACACGCTGCGTTCCCTTGAGCTGATCGCTCAGCACATTGCCCCTCAGTTACGATAAGGAGTCACCATGACGCTAAGTCAGGATATATTGGCCGAACTGGCAGAGATCGCCCCCGATTCCGCTTTAGCCGCGGCGCGCGCCGCGCGCGAGGCGGCCACCCGCCACGCGCAGGGAAGCTATGAAACGCTGTTTGGTCAGCAGGATAACGACTTTCCGCTCGATGAGCGTTTTGCCGTTGCCGCCAGGGTGGCTAAGCTGCATGACAGCGATGCGCTGGCTGCCCACTATGCCGGTTTTGGTATTGCCGACCCCACATCCCCGCGGCTGGCCCCGGCGCTGGCCTTTGCCCGACTGTTAACCTTTACGCCTGTGGAGGCTACGCCATCGCCGCTGGAGGCCTTAATCCGCGCCGGATGGACCCTGCGCGGCATTGTCACCCTCGCCCAGCTTATCGCCTTTGTCAGCTTCCAGAGTCGGCTGGTCACCGGGCTGCGCCTGCTTAACGGCAAAAGCATTACTGTCGCACAAACCCCGGTCGCGGCCGGATTCTGGCATACCTCGCCGCAAACCCTCAGCGGTAAGCGCGCGCCGGTGCGCTTTACCCGCGACGAACTGTACTGGGAGCCCTGGCTGGCGGCTAAACCGCTGGCGGAATTCTCCCCCGATGAGCAGGCGCTGCTGGCGAAGTTCGGCCACAGCGATTCCCCCTATTTCCGCCTGCTGGCGCGTAACCAGCCGATACTGGAGCAGCGTACGTTAACCGACAAAGGCATTTTTTATACTCCCGGCGGCCTGCCCCGCGCCGAACGCGAGCTGGCGGCGACGGTAGCGAGCAAAGTTAACGGCTGTATTTATTGCGCATCGGTGCATGCGCGTAAGGCCGCGCAGCTGGCGAAGGATGAAACGGCGGTAGAGACGCTGCTGGCGGTGACGCCCGGAGAGAACCTGAGCGACGGGCAGACGCCGGGCTGGCAGGCGCAAATCGATTTCGCCGCCGCGATTTCCGTTACCCCGCCCGCCCTGGCCGCCGGCCACCTTGCCGCGGTCGAACAGCAGGGCCTGGATACGCTCGCTCAGCTGGATTTACTGCAATCGGCAGCGTTCTTCGCCTGGGCCAACCGTTTAATGTTAACCCTCGGCGAACCCTGGCAGGAGTAAATGAATCAGGCCAGACGCTGCTGATAGCGGGCATAAATCAGCAGCGAACTGAGGGCAAGAAACGAGAGCAGCGCGGCCGGTAAGGTAACGGAACGCCAGCCAAAATCGGCCGTAATCATCATTCCGCCAAACAGCGCGCCGATGGCGCTACCGAGATTAAAGGCGATCTGGCCGCCCGCCGCGCCCAGCATCTCGCCGCCTTTGGCGTTTTGCAGCAGCAGAATTTGCAGCGGCGCCGACAGGGCGAACAGCGCCGCGCAGCAAATAAACGCCAGGGTTAATGAGGCGGCTTTATGCTCAGCCAGCAGAAAAATCAATAATAAGGTCACCACAATAACGCCATCGGTAACGGCGGCAATACGCAGCGGGCTGTAGCGAACAGAAACTTTACCACTAAAGAGATTTCCGAGAACCATTCCGAGGCCCACCAGCATCATAATGAATATCATGGCGCTCTCACCGAAACCGGAGACGTTAATCATAAACGGCTTAATATAGCTGAACCACGCGAATACGCCGGCATTGCCGAACATCGTGGCGGCAAAAATTAACCACGGCGCGGGCAATTTTAAAAAATGAAACTGCGAGCGCAGGCGCGCCGTGGATTTATCAAACAGCGTGGGCACCCACCAGGCGATGGAGACCAGCACCGCGATATCAAATACCGCAATCGCCAGAAAAGTATAGCGCCAGCTAAACTGATGGCCGAGCCAGGTCCCGGCGGGCACCCCCAGCAAATTGGCGACCGTCATCCCGGCGATCATCCCCGCCACCGCCGCCGTCACCTTTCCTGGCGGGGCGATTTTTGACAGGATAATCGCCCCCACGCCAAAGAATGCGCCGTGCGGGAAG
Source organism: Klebsiella sp. M5al (assembly GCF_002090195.1). Taxonomy (NCBI): domain Bacteria; kingdom Pseudomonadati; phylum Pseudomonadota; class Gammaproteobacteria; order Enterobacterales; family Enterobacteriaceae; genus Klebsiella; species Klebsiella sp. M5al. The sequence goes on along the minus strand of NZ_CP020657.1, from coordinate 2,870,144 downwards.
CCGGAGATCAGACGGCCCAGCGCCAGCATCGAATAGCTGGAAGATAAAGTGAAGATGGCATTGCCGATAACGCACAGCGCCACGAGAAACAGCATAACCGACTTTAACGAAAAGCGGCTGGAGAACAGCGCCATCACCGGCGCGCCGATCACCACGCCAAACGCATAATATGAGATCATATTGCCTGCGGCGGGAATCGATATCCCGACATCATGAGCGATTTCAGGTAATACGCCCATAATGCCAAATTCCGCCATCCCGAGACCAAAGGTGCCAAGCGCTAACGAAAAAATAGTCTTTTTCATACAACTAATCACTTGTTATAAAATAAACCGACGGCATTATTGTGCATTATCCAGCGGCAAACCAGATAAAAACGCCGGGTGACATTTTTATCCATATAACGGCGCGGTTATTTCATAAGCTTATTCGCAGATTGGAAAAAACGAATAAAGCCATTTCGCGCCCCACCGCTGCCCAGTAGCCAGCAACGGCATAGCGATAACAATTCACAACCGCGGTTCCATTAAAATTTCATCATTTCATGCCGTTGCTTTTCAATGGAACCCGTCTCGCAAATGCGACTTAACCAGGGCAATCGGTATTGTTTTTTAAAGTAGTAGACTGATAATGGCGACATTAACCACACGGAGGCAGGATAATGAAAGAATACACAGCGGAAGATAGCTTCCAGTCGGCGGCATCAACGAGTAAAAAGTGCCATTTATCCTCGATACCCACAGCTAAAAGTCAGTCAATGCATCCCCGTAACGAATTGTTCCGGTTAATGAATGAATTCGTCGACGAGCATGGGTCTATCACCGATGATGAATACTTCAGGGTGCTCTGATGCTTAAGCAATTCGACGTTTATCGGAACCCTTCTTCGCAAACGAAGAACTCTCTACCCTATTTTATGATTGTGCAAAATGATTTTTATGAAGACCTACCCACCAGGGTAATTATTCCCCTGATGCGTAATGCTCATCTGCCACTATGGCAGCATCCTTTAGTTCCTGAGGTCAATATTGAATTTGAAACGTTTATGCTTTGTTCGCCGATGATGACGAACCTTAACAATAAGCTGATCAAGCGCGAAGATTTTATCGGTAGCTTAAAAAGCGCCAGAGGCGAAGTGATTTCCGCCATTGACGCCCTTATCACCAATACCTGACCCGCTCCGGGTTTAACCGGAGCGGGTTTACGACGCAGAACTTATTTCAGTCCTTCGCAGCTCTCTTTCTTCGCTTCCTGACGCTCCACCTCGCGATACCAGCGCGGATGATGCTTCTTCGCCCAGCGGCGACTCACCTTCCCCTCAACCATTCCCTTAATCGATCCTTTAACCCAGAACGCCATATACATATGAATAAGAATCGCGTGAATAAGAATAATCGCCGAGGTCGCGTGAATCAGCAGGCTATAGCGAATCACCTGAATCGGAAAATAGTGGGCAAACCAGGGTCGCCAGATGATCACCCCGGTCACCAGCAGCACAAAAATCATGCTCATAATGGTCCAGAACATCATTTTCTGCCCGGCGTTATATTTCCCTACCCGCGCCACTTTATGCTCGTTGCCTTTCAGCACCTCAATAATCCCCTTGAGCCAGGGAATATCCTGCCTGTCAGGAATATTGTGGTGGACAAAGCGTACAAACATAAACATCAGGGCCACGAAAATCAGCACGCCGAAGAACGGATGCAGAATACGGCCCATCTGCGGCGTACCGAAGGTTTCGGTCAGCCACTGCAGCGTCGGGAAGAAAAATGAGATCCCCGAGAGCGCCACCAGGAAGAAGCTGATGACGACCGTCCAGTGACAGGCGCGGTCAATAAACTTCGTGCGCACAATCATTTTCGATTTACTCATCGTGATCCTCCTCATCGTCATCCGCTTCTTTGTTCGGCCCAATCCCAATGTAGTGATAAATCAGCCCGGCAAAGGTGGCGATAAACCCGACCGCCGAGAGCGGCTTCAGCGCCCCTTTCCACAGGTTGATCGCGGTATCGATCTGCGGTTCTTTCGCCAGGTTATGGTATAGCTCCGGTTGGTCGGCATGATGCAGCACGTACATCACGTGCGTGCCGCCGACGCCCGGCGGGTTATACACCCCGGCATGGGAATAGCCGCGCTTCTTCAGTTTTTCCACCCGCTCGTTGGCCACCTCGAGCATCTCTTGCTTGCTGCCGAAATGAATCGCGCCGGTTGGGCAGGTTTTCACGCAGGCCGGCTCCTGGCCGACGCTGACCCGGTCAACGCACAGGGTGCACTTATAAACCCGGTTATCCTCTTTATTGAGGCGCGGGACGTTAAAGGGGCACCCGGCGATGCAATAGCCGCAGCCGATGCAGTTCTCCTGCTGAAAATCGACGATGCCGTTGGCGTACTGAATAATCGCCCCGGCGGACGGGCACGCTTTCAGGCAGCCCGGGTCCTCGCAGTGCATACAGCCGTCTTTGCGTATCAGCCACTCCAGCTTGCCGTTCTGTTCGGTTTCGCTAAAACGCATCACCGTCCAGGATTTGGCGCTCAGATCGGCGGGATTGTCGTACACGCCGACGCAGTGCCCCACGTCATCGCGAATATCGTTCCACTCGGAACAGGCCACCTGGCAGGCTTTACAGCCCACGCAGGAGGAGACATCAATCAGCTTTGCCACTTCCGCCTTAAAATCCCGCGCGCGCGGCGCGGGAGTTATCGGGTTGGTGGCGGAGCGTTTAATGATGTCCTGGGTTTCCATCGCCATTGATTCGCTCCTTACGCTTTCTCGATGTTGACCAGAAACGCCTTATACTCCGGCGTTTGCGAGTTGGAATCCCCGACGTTCGGCGTCAGGGTGTTGGCGATGTAACCTTTGCGGGCTACCCCTTCAAAACCCCAGTGCAGCGGGATACCGACGGTTTCCACCTGCTGACCGTTAACGTTGAGCGTGTGCAGACGACGCGTCACCACCGCCACCGCGCGAATAAAGCCGCGCTTGCTGCTGACCGTGACCCGATCGCCGTTGGCAATCCCCTTCGCTCGCGCAAGGCCTTCGCTGATTTCAACAAACTGCTCCGGCTGCGCGATGGCGTTGAGCAGCGCATGCTTGGTCCAGGTGTGGAAATGCTCGGTCAGACGATAGGTGGTACCGACGTAGGGGAATTGCTCCTTCTTGCCTAAGCGCAGGGCATCCTCTTCGTACAGTCGCACCACCGGGCTGGAGACCACGTTCGGGTGCAGCGGGTTGGTGCCAAGGGGCGTTTCCATCGGCTCGTAGTGTTCCGGGAACGGGCCTTCCGCCAGCTTATTCAGCGCAAACAGTCGTCCCATCCCCTCTTGCTGCATAATAAACGGCCCGGTTTTGCTGCCCGGCGGGGCGTTATTAAAGTCCGCAATATCGTTGCCGACCCACTTGCTGCCGTTCCAGCGGATCAGCATCCGCTTCGCATCCCACGGCTTGCCGTTGATATCCGCCGACGCGCGGTTATACAGCACCCGCCGGTTGAGCGGCCACGCCCACGCCCAGCCGAGCGTATTGCCAAGACCTGACGGATCGGCGTTATCGCGGTTGGCCATCTGGTTGCCCTGCTCGGTCCAGCTGCCGGTATAGATCCAACAGGATGAAGCGGTGGTGCCGTCATCGCGCAGCAGCGCAAAGCTGTTCAGCAACTGGCCCTTCTTCGCCAGCAGCGCGCCGTTTGCGTCGTAGAGATCGTCCAGCGCGTAGCCGTTGTTCTCTTTGGCCACCTCTTCCGATTGCGGATGATCCGGCTGCTTATAGCGCCAGCCCATCTTCAGCAACGGCTCGGCGCCTTTGCCGCCCTCGGTGCGATACATCTCGCGCAGACGGTGGTAAATCCCGGCAAGGATTTCGCCGTCGTTGCGCGCTTCCCCCGGCGCGTCCTGACCTTTCCAGTGCCACTGCAGCCAGCGCCCGGAGTTGGCGATCGAACCATCCTCTTCGGCGAAGCAGGTAGACGGCAGGCGGAAAACTTCGGTCTGAATCGCCGCCGGATCGACATCGTTCGACTCACCGTGGTTTTGCCAGAAGGTCGACGTTTCCGTCACCAGCGGGTCGATCACCACCATGTACTTCAGCTTGCTCAGGCTGCGGACCACCTTGTTTTTATCCGGGAACGAAGCCACCGGATTGAAGCCCTGGCAGAGATATCCCGTCACCTTGCCGTTATCCATCATATTGAAGTACTTGATGACGTCGTAAGCCTGGTCCCACTTCGGCAGCCAGTTAAAGCCCCAGTCGTTCTCTTTTTGCGCCGCATCGCCGTAGAACGATTTCATCAGGCTGACGAAGAATTTCGGATAGTTGCTCCAGTAGTTCACCTGGTCCGCCAGCAGCGCTTTCGGCGTATTCGCCGTCAGATAGCTTTGCAGATCGGTCTGTTGTTCCGACGGCAGCGTCAGGTAGCCCGGCAGGCTGGTCGACAGCAGCCCTAAATCGGTAAGCCCCTGAATGTTGGAGTGCCCGCGCAGCGCATTCACGCCGCCGCCCGCCATCCCCATATTACCGAGCAGCAGCTGGATCATCGCCATGGTGCGGATGTTCTGCGCCCCGACGGTGTGCTGCGTCCAGCCCAGCGCGTAAAGGAAGGTGGTGGTCCGGTCCGCCGCGCTGGTTGAGGCCAGCACTGCGCACACCTTGAGGAAATCGGCCTTCGGCGTGCCGCAGATATTCTCCACCACCTCCGGCGTATAGCGAGAAACGTGCTGCCGGAGCAGATTCCATACGCAGCGCGGATGCTGCAGGGTTTCATCGCGCAGGGCGTAGCCGTTTTCGTCGAACTGATAGTTCCACGACGATTTATCGTACTGACGCTTTTCAGCATCGTAGCCGCTGAACAGGCCGTCTTCGAAGGCAAAATCGTCGCGCACCAGCAGGCTGGCGTTGGTGTAGTGCTTCACGTACTCGGCGTTGATTTTGTTGTTTTCGATCAGGTACAGCAGTACGCCCGACAGAAAGGTAATGTCGGTGCCGGAACGAATCGGCGCATAGATATCGGCCACCGACGCCGTACGCGTAAAGCGCGGATCGACGACAATCAACGTCGCATCGTTGTTGTTTTTCGCTTCCATCGCCCAGCGGAATCCCACCGGATGGGCTTCGGCGGCGTTACCGCCCATCACTACCACGACGTTGGCGTTTTTGATATCCACCCAGTGGTTGGTCATCGCACCGCGACCAAATGTTGGAGCAAGACTTGCTACCGTTGGTCCGTGTCAGACGCGCGCCTGGTTGTCTACCGCCAGCATACCGAGGGAACGCACAAACTTCTGCGTCAGCATGCCGGTCTCGTTGCTGGCCGCCGAGGCGCACAGCATCCCGGTGGTAAGCCAGCGGTTTACCGTGACGCCCTGCTCGTTTTTCTCCATAAAGTTGGCGTCGCGGTCGGCTTTCATCAGCCTGGCGATACGCTCAAACGCCTCATCCCAGGAGATGCGCTGCCATTTATCCGCACCCGGCGCGCGGTATTGCGGGTAGCGCAGGCGGTTATCGCTGTGGACGTAGTCCAGCAGCCCGGCCCCTTTCGGGCACAGCGCGCCGCGGCTTACCGGATGATCCGGGTCCCCCTCGATGTGATAAAGCGCTTCTTTCGCGTTCTTCGCGCCGTCGCCCAGGCTATACATTAATAGCCCGCAGCCTACGGAGCAGTATGTGCAGGTGTTGCGGATCTCTTTAGCGCGCAGCAGCTTGTAATTACGCGCCTGAGCCAGAGCCATTTTGGGCGCAAACCCCAAAGCAGCGGCTGTTGTTCCGGCCATACCGCCTGCGCAGATTTTAAAAAACTTTCTGCGGCTGACGTCCATTGTTCCCCTCCATGCGGGATGTTTATTCATCGCGGAGGGCAAAACTAACAGCAATATCCCTGTTTTATTTGCGTCAAATCAATGTCGAAAACTGACGCCCCCTTAATAGTCAGCGACGCCAATTTTTATTACTCCGATAGTATTAAGCATGGCGGAAAATATCCCCCCCGGCGGGCGTAAAAAGTGTTATAAAACCCGACTGCGTTTGAACCAACATCAGGTTAAATATGGAGAAAAAGAGAGCCACGCTCATTGGATTGGCCGCTATCGTACTCTGGAGCACCATGGTCGGGCTGATTCGTGGCGTCAGCGAAGGCCTTGGCCCGGTGGGCGGCGCGGCGATGCTCTACAGCCTGAGCGGCATGTTGCTGATCTTTACCGTCGGCTTCCCACAAATACGCCAGATCCCCCGCCCCTATTTACTGGCGGGGAGCCTGTTGTTCGTCAGCTATGAAATTTGCCTGGCGCTGTCGGTTGGCTTAGCTGGTACCCGCCAACAGGCTATTGAAGTGGGCATGGTCAATTATCTGTGGCCCAGCCTGACGATTTTATTCGCCATTCTGTTTAACGGCCAAAAAAGCAGCTGGCTGGTTATCCCCGGTTTATTCCTCGCTATATTTGGCGTCACCTGGGTATTAGGCGGTGAGCATGGTCTGAATATAGACGAAATTATCAGCAACGTGGTCTCCAGCCCGCTGAGCTATATTTTGGCGTTTATCGGCGCGTTTATCTGGGCGGCCTACTGCACGGTCACCGCGAAATACGCCAAGGGCAAAAACGGGATTACCCTGTTTGTTCTGCTCACCGCCCTGACCCTGTGGCTGAAATTCCTGTTCAGCGAGCAGCCGCCGATGGTCTTTAGCTGGCCGGTGACGATCAAGCTGATCGCGCTGTCCGTCGCCCTGGGGTTTGGCTACGCGGCGTGGAACGTCGGGATCCTGCACGGCAACGTCAGCCTGCTGGCCGCCGCCTCTTACTTTACCCCGGTGCTCTCATCGGCGCTGGCGGCGGTACTGCTCAGCGCCGCGCTGTCGTGGTCGTTCTGGCAGGGCGCCGGGATGGTATGTATCGGCTCCCTGCTCTGCTGGCAGGCGACCCGGCGCTAACCGAGGTCGCCCCCGGCGACGGGCAACGTCACGCCGGTAATATAGCTGGCCTCATCGCTGGCGAGAAACAGGATGGCATTGGCCTGTTCCGCCAGCGTACCGTAGCGATGCATCAGGCTGCTCGCCACCGTCTGATCCACCACCTGCTGATACCACTTCTGCTCTTGCGCCGTCGGCTGCTCTTCATTACGCGGCGTCAGGCGCGCAGGCGCCTCGGTTCCCCCCGGTGCCACGGCATTAATACGGATCCCGTTTGCGCTATATTCCAGGGCCAGCGAACGGGTCAGCGCGTTAACGCCGCCTTTCGCTGCGGAATAAGGTACCCGGTTCACTCCCGCCGTCGCCACGGACGAAATATTGACGATGCTTCCCTTTCCCTGCCTGAGCATCCACGGTAGCGCAGCCCGACAGCCCCACAGGGTCGGGAACAGCGAGCGGCGAATCTCCTTCTCAATCTGCTGCGGCTGATATTCGGCAAACGGCCGCGCCCAGATGGTGCCGCCGACGTTGTTAATCAGCACGTCAAGGCGACCAAAATGAGCCACCCCTTCGGCAAACGCCCGCTCGGTGCTTTCCCATTGCTCAAGATCGGCCTCCAGCGCCAGCGCTTCGCTGCCGGAGTCGTTCAGCGCCGCCGCCAGTTCGTGAACATAACGAGAACGGTCAATCAACAGCAGCCGGGCGCCCTCACGCGCCGCCTGCTCAGCCGTCTGTCGGCCTATCCCCTGCGCGGCGCCGGTAATGGCCACGACTTTATTGCTAAATCGCATCGTTGCTCCTTATGCCGCCGCGCTCTGGCTGGCGATAAATTTTTCATACCAGAAACCCGCCGGCGAAACGCCTCTCTCGCGCAGCGCCGTGGCTACCGCATTGACCATCGGCGGCGGCCCGCACAGATAGATATCCACATCGCCATCGTTGAGTATCGCGTCATCGAGATGTTCGGTCACAAAACCGCGCTGCGGGCATCCGCTTTGCGCGTCGGCAACCACCGGCAGCCAGCGATAGGCCGGAAGCTGGCCGGTAAATGCTTCGAGCGCATCAGTTTTCACCAGGTCGCAGTCGCGGGTCACGCCATAGAGCAAGGTGACGGGCCGGGTGCTGCGCTGCATAACCAGCGTTTGCAGCATCGAGAGCAGCGGCGCTAAGCCGGTGCCCCCCGCGAGCAGCAACAGTGGACGCTCGCCGCCGCGCAGATAAAAGCTGCCCATCGGACCGCTTAGCGTCAGACGATCGCCGGGGCTGGCCCGCTGCGTCAGCCACTGACTCATCAAGCCGCCGGGCACGTTACGGATCAGAAAGCTCCCCTCACGCGAGCCCGGTAGAGAGCTAAACGAATAGGCGCGCGCCTGCGGCGTTCCTGGCACCTCAATATTGATGTACTGGCCCGGCAGAAAATCCAGCGGTTCATCCAGCACAACGACCAGCTCAATGGCGGTGTCCGACAGTAGATTTACCTGTTTTACCGCTGCGCCCAGGCTTGCCAGCGCGGTTTTGCACTGGGCCGCCGCGGCCGGAACATCAATGACGCAATCGCTGGTTGGCACCATCTGACAGGTCAGCACCTGACGCTCTGCGGCTTCGTCCTCGCTGAGCGCCTCTTCAAGAAAATCGTCACCCAAACCATATTCGCCGCTGACGCAGCGGCACTTGCAGGTGCCGCAGACGCCGTCCGAGCAATCCATCGGCAGATTCACCTGCTGACGATAGGCGGCATCCAGCACTTTTTCCCCGGCATGGCATTGAATAAAGCGGGTGATGCCGTCTTCAAAATTGAGAGCAATATTAAAGGTCATAAACGCCTCTTAAATGTGGTAAACGTCAATCACCTGACGGATGTAATCGTTATTCAGCCGCACGGTTTTACGGATAATCTGCGGTTTGCCGGCACTTTCAATCAGCGTGCAGCAGGTAGAGCCAAACCAGGTATCCGTCTGCTGATAGCGATGACAGTAGGTGACCCAGTTGTAGCGCACCTCCATCCCCTGTTCGGTTTCGCCAAGCCGCTCAACGTTGCCGATCATGTGGGTGGTTCGCGGTTCCGGCGTGCTGGCCCCGGAGCGTTCCGTTTTGATGCGGTATACCCGGTCTTCGAGGCCATCGCGGTTCGGGTAGTAAATCAGCGAAATTTCGCGCTGCGGATCGCGGGTAAGCTGGTCGTCATCGCCCCAGGCGGGCATCCAGTACACCACCTGCGGGCTGTAGCAGTTCAGCCATTCATCCCACTGGCGATCGTCCAGCAGACGGGCTTCGTAATAAAGAAACTGGCGAACCTGTTCGAGAGTCAGCATCAGGCCACCTCCACGCGTTGAGTGATCGACTGGTCGTAGCGCTGCCGCTCTGTTTCCAGCGCCGCCAGCATCACGTTTTGCCAGTGATGATGATGGGCGATATACAGCGCTTCATCTTCCGATTTCACTCCGCTTAGCTGCGGGCTAAAGCCCGCCTGCAAGGCGTGGTCGTCAGGGCCGTCGACCCAGTGCAGCGCCCCGCGGCTGAGGTCGCTCCATGCCAGATTCTCGCCGAGATAACCGCGCTGACAGGCGCTGAACTCTTCCAGATCGTCAGGCGTCCCCATGCCGCTAACGTTGAAGAAATCCTCATACTGGCGGATACGCAGCGCTCGCGCCTGGTCAGATTCACCTCTCGGGGCGAAGCACCAGATGGTGACTTCGGTTTTATCCACCGCAATGGGGCGGATCACGCGGATCTGCGTCGAAAACTGATCCATCAGGTAGACGTTCGGATAGAGGCACAGGTTGCGCGTTTCGTTGACCATCCGATCGGCGCGAGACTCGCCGAATTCCGCCCGCAGACGTTCGCGATGTTCATAGACCGGGCGCACTTCCGGATTAAGCGCCCGGGTCCAGAGCAGCATATGCCCATTCTCAAAGCCGTATCCGCCGCCGACGCTTTTCGACCAGCCGTTTGCGTCTACCGCGTGCGTTCCTTCCGCTTCGTAGTTGCGGCGCGACATGGTGGAAGCGTAGTTCCAGTGCACCACGCTGACGTGATAGCCATCAGCGCCGTTTTCCGCCCCCAGCTTCCAGTTGCCTTCGTAAACATAGCTCGACGAACCTTTAAGTACCTCCAGCCCTTGCGGCGCCTGGTCGACGATCAGATCGATAATTTTGCGGGTTTCGCCGAGATACTCCTCCAACGGCTGCACATCAGCATTCAGGCTACCGAACAGAAACCCGCGATACGATTGAAACTTTGGCAGCTTTGTTAAATCATGAGAGCCTTCCTGTTTGAAGCTGTCCGGGTAACCACCGGTGCTTTCATCTTTGGCTTTTAATAGCTTGCCGTTATTGCTGAACGTCCAGCCGTGAAACGGGCAGGTCAATGAATTTTTATTACCGGTTTTGCGCCGACATAACATCGCTCCGCGATGGGCGCAGCTGTTAATTAGCGCATGTAGCTCATTCTTTTTATCGCGGGTTATTATCACCGGCTGGCGCCCAAGGGTCAGAGTGTAATAATCTCCTGGCTGCGCAATCTGGCTCTCATGGGCAAGGAACAGCCAATTGCCTTCGAAGATATGCTTCATTTCAAAATCAAATAACTGCGGGTCGGTAAATATTGAGCGATGGCAGCGATAAATATGTTTTTCACGATCAACAATTAATGCATTGCTGATTTTATCTTTTAATCTGGCGAACGTTTTTTGCATGAGTCGGCCCCTCCTGCATAATTCAGGAATAGAAAAAAGAGAACTCGTAATTTCGTTTTATTCTCCGGCCACGATATGGCCGGAGAATAGCATTAACGCAGCGTTTTATTCCTGTGCGCGCAGGCGCGTACCGCGCTGTTCTTCATCGGCGTTAAGCGCTTTACACAGGGTAAAATCAAAGCGTACTTCAGTATGTTCCCCATCCAGTTCGCGCTGCTGAATAAGCTCGCGGTCGCTTACTTTTACCGGGTCGGCAATCAGGCCATCGCGGGTAGCGAACGCGAAATCATCCCATAGATATTTGTCACCGTTGAGATTAATCTGGCTGGTCAAATGTTTATAACCTGGCGCAGAGACGAAGAAGTGGATATGCGCCGGACGATTACCGTGGCGCCCCAGTTGGTTAAGCAGCTTTTGCGTCGGTCCATCCGGCGGGCAGCCGTAGCCGGAAGGCATTATGCTGCGCACGCTGTAGCGGCCATCGGCGCCGGTACGGATACGGCGACGCAGGTTGTATTCACTCTGGCTTTTATCAAAGAAAGAGTAGTTCCCAAGGGTGTTGGCGTGCCAGATATCAACGATAGCGTTGGCAACCGGGCGGCCCTGAGTGTCGTTGACCTGGCCGTAAAGCCACATCACTTCCCCCGCATCTTTACCATCATCCATACGGGTATGTCCGTCGGCCAGCGGCGCGTTCGCCACGTACAGCGGGCCTTCAATGGTGCGAGGGGTGCCGGTTTCCCGCTGCTCCGCGGCGTCGATAGCGTCCTGGCGCAGGTCGAGAAAGTGTTCCAGTCCGAGGCCTGCCGCCAGCAGCGCCGCTTCCTGGCGCCCGCCTAATTCATGCAGATAATTCACCGCATGCCAGAACTCTTCTTCAGTGATGTTATAGTCATCAATCAGCGTACAGATGTTTTCCAGCAGGCGGTGAATAATCGTTTTAAAACGTTCGTCGCCGCCGCTAATATTTAAGCCCGCGCTTTCGCGCAATAAATTTTGCACAGCATCTGGTTGTACGAATGCATTACTCATAATTAGTCTCACTTATCATTGTAGGATATTCGCCGAATTTCTTCGGCGCGAGGTTAGTGATTATTATTTATTAACGGTCGTCTTCGCGAATCGAGGAGGGATGACGACAGAGCGCCTCCACGCGAATTTGCATAAAGGGATATAGTGGTAAAGCCATTAAGATTTGATGCAATTCTTCAGCATCTTTCACATCAAAAATACTGACATTGGCGTAAAGACCGGCGACGCGCCAAATATGCCGCCACTTACCTTCACGCTGCAGCTGCTGTGAATAATTTTTTTCTCGCAGCTTAATTTCCTCTATTTCGTCAGCAGGAAATCCCAGCGGAATATTCACGGTCATATCGACTTTAAATAGCATACTAATCCTCGCTTATCCTTTGCGGCTATAGAAGCGCAGCTTGTCTTCATCCAGTTCAACGCCAAGACCCGGCGTTTGCGGCAGCGTCACCTCGCCCTCGGCAAAGGTGAGCGGGACGCTGACAATATCGTCCTTCAGCAACAGCGGGCCAAACATCTCGCTGCCCCACTGCAGGGGGAGCGTAGACCAGGCGTGCAGAGAGGCCAGGGTGCCAACGGTTCCCTCAAGCATCGTGCCGCCGTAAAGCCCAATTCCCGCTGCTTGCGCAACTTTCGCCAGCGCCAGTACGCTATTGGGCCCCCCCGCTTTGGCAATCTTCAGCGCATAGGCGCCGCTAAACCCCTGCTGCGCCAGGCGATATCCATCGTAGTGGGTCGCCACCGCTTCATCGGCCAGAATGGCCGTGTCGATATGATGACTGAGGCGCACCAGCGCAGCGTTATCCTGAGCGCCGACCGGCTGTTCAATCAAATCCACGCCCATCGCCGCCAGCTCGCGGCAGCCTTTTGCCGCTACGGTGGCGTCCCACGCCTGATTCACGTCGACGCGGATGCTGGCCCGGTCGCCCAGCGCTTCAACAATCGCGCGCGTGTGGCGCAGGTCGGTCTCCAGCGCCCGGGCGCCGATTTTCAGCTTAAACGCCTGATGGCGGCGCTCCGCAAGAAGCTTTTCGCCCTCGGCAATATCTTTCTCGGTGTCGCCGCTGGCCAGCGTCCAGAGAACCGGCAGCGAGGTCGTCAGCGCCCCGCCAAGCAGCGCCGAAACCGGCAGACCGAGCGCTTTACCCTGCGCATCCAGCAACGCGGTTTCAATCGCCGATTTGGCGAAGGTATTGCCTTTAACCGCGCCGTCCATACGGCTGGTCAGGGCATTTAAATTATCGGCCGCCTGACCTTTCAGCAACGGCGTCAGGTAGTGGTTTATCGCCGATACGATGGCTTCCGGGCTCTCCACGCCGTAGCTGAGTCCGCCGATGGTGGTCGCTTCGCCAATCCCGCAAATGCCATCCGAGCGGGTAACCCGGATTATCGCCAGCGTCTGACAGCCCATCGTGGTCATGGAGAGTTTATGCGGCCGAATGGTCGGGATATCTACCAACCAGCTTTCAATACGTTCAATGGTCGCGGTCATCTTTTTTTCCTGGTGATGAAATACATAACTTTTCCTACCCCGGTTCATAACGTGGGGTAACGATGCTGATGACAATAGGACTGCGCAATGGAGAGGGTCAACGGCGATAATCGAAATGTTGTGCGATTATCGACGCAGTTGTTAAGTTGAGGTTAATAATGTGATCGGCGTGGTAAAACCAGCACCAGGAATCCCCGCGTTTTTTACCCGCGATATAGTGATGCTCCGTGAGCCTATATCTTCAACAATCGAGGGGGTTATATGAGCGAAAAACAACCTGGCACACTCAGCGCCCGCCAGGCTGAACACGGCCCTAACTTTATGTTATCCCTGGCGCGCGGTCTGGAGGTGCTGAACGCGTTTAGCCCCCAGCGGCAGCGCCTGACCATCTCCCAGCTTAGCCAGAAAACGCAGATCTCACGCGCGGCAGTGCGCCGCTGTCTGTATACCCTTGCCGCGCTGGGGATGGTGCACAGTCCGGATGGCCGCAGCTATGAACTGCTGCCTCGCGTACTGGCGGTGGGCCACGCTTATCTGGCCGGAACGCCGCTGGCTAAAGTCGCGCAGAGCGCGCTGGATACGCTGGGTAAAAACCTGGGAGAGTCCTGTTCCGCCGCCACGCTGGACGGCGATAACGTTCTGTATATCGCCCGCACGGCGGTGAATAATTTGCTCAGCGTGGATATCGGCCGCGGCAGCCGCCTGCCGGCATGGGCGACTTCCATGGGACGAGTCCTGCTGAGCGCATTGCCAGAAGAGCAGCTAGAGGTGACACTGTCACGGGCAAATTTAATCCGCTATACCCCGCATACCCTCTGCGATATACCGGGATTACGCGAAGAGATTGCCAGAGTGCGCATGCAAGGCTACGCGCTCGCCGATCGGCAAATTGAGGTGGGATTGTGTTCGCTGGCGGTACCGCTGCTTTCCCGCAGCGGCCAGGTGGTAGCGGCGCTTAACGTTGGCGTTCCCGCAGGCAGCACCAACGCCGCGGCGTTGAAAGAGAAAGCCCTGGCCCCGTTACGGCGGGCGGCGATGGCGCTTTCTCTTCAGCTATAAAGGATTAATTGAGTTCAGGCGCTTTTGCCAGGCTTCGCCAGATCCCCGCCGCCAGCAGCAGAAGCAGGACGCCAGCCGTCGCCAGCACGGTACTGTGCGAGTGAATAAACGCCGCCTTCGCCGCCTCAAGCAGGCTTTGCGCCGGAATGGCGGGCAGCGACTGCGCCAGCTTAATCGCCTCGCTGATGGAGGAGGACGCCTGCTCCGCCGCCGCGCCCTCGATCCCCTGCGGCAGGACGATTGACGAGGTGTAGCTGCGGGTCAGGATCAGGCCAAACAGAGCGATGCCCAGGCCCGCGCCCAGTTCATAGGCCATGGTCTCGATGGCCCCCGCCGCTGCCGCTTTCTCCTTCGGCGCAGCGGCCATGATCGCCGAGCTGGAGGCCAGCAGCGCGCTGGCGACGCTGAAGCCCAGCAGCGTCATCAGCCCCCATGCCTGCCACTGCTGCGTGCTGAAATCGGTCATCGACAGGCCGAGGAAGCTCAACGCGCTCAGCAGCATTCCGCCGGTGGCGACCTCGCGCAGCCCCAGACGCGACACCAGCATGCCGGCGATCGGTCCGCTGAAACCGCTCGCCACCATCACCGGCAGCATAAACAGCCCGGCTTCAAAAGGCGTTTTGCTATGCACAAACTGCAGCTCCTGCGCCATCAGCAGCTCAAACCCCACCAGCGTAATCAGCGCGGTCATCGCCATCATCACCCCGCTTAAAATAATGCGATGGGTAAACAGACGCATATCGACCATCGGCCGCGTTGCCGAGAGCTGTTTGCGCACGAACCAGAACAGCATCGCGGCGCCCGATACCGCCACCAGCCCGGTTAACCACAGCGCCATTTGCCCTTTGAGCGCCGTCTTGGCGCTAAACACCAGCATCAGGATGGCGGCGATGAGGATCAGCGCCTGGAAGAAATTGAGCGGCTGCTCGCGCCGCGCGGGCTGGCGCGGCACCACTTTGGCGTTAATCGCCATCACCAACAGCACGATCGGCACGTTGATCCGGAATACCGACCCCCAGTAAAAGTGCTCCAGCAGCATGCCGCCAATCAGCGGGCCAAACGCCGCGCCGCCGGAACCGACTGCCGCCCATAGACCCAGCGCCATATTGCGCTGTTGCGCTTGCGAAAAGGTGCTGCGGATACCGGCAAGGGTCGCCGGGACGATCATCGCCGCCCCCACCGCCAGCAGCGCGCGGGAGGCAATCAGCGTCTCCGCGGTTGGGGAAAACGCCGCCGCCAGCGACGCCGAGCCAAAAATACCGCTGCCAAGCAGGAGCAGCCGTTTAAAGCCGATTTTATCGCCCAGTGCGCCCATAGGCAGCACCATGCCTGCCATGACCAGCGAATAAATATCAATAATCCACAGTAGCTCGTTGCCGCTGGTGCCCAGCGCTACGCTTAGCGTGGGCGCGGCCACGTGGAGAACGGTGGCGTCAATCGCCACCGGAATATAAACCAGCAAAATCGCCATCAGCGTCAACCATTGCCGAGACATACTACCTTTCCTCAAAGTTAAATATTGGACAGCCGTCCAGGAAAGTGATCCTGCCGGAATGTTGAACGAGTGTCCAACTTTTTGTTACTATCGGCAAAAAAACCGGGGTCACAAACGTTATGAGCTACTTAAATCGCGATGCGCGTCGGGAAGTTATTGTACAGGCGGCCATGCGCGTGGCGCTTCAGGGCGGGTTTAGCGCCATGACCGTTCGCAATATCGCCGCCGAAGCCGGCGTTTCCGCCGGCCAGCTGCACCACCATTTCACCTCCGCGGGCGAGTTAAAGGCCCATACCTTCGTGCGCCTGATCCGCGAAATGATGGATATGCCGCTGGTCGCCGACGATGCCACATGGCGCGAACGCCTGTTTTCCATGGTGGGCAGCGATGACGGCAGGCTTGAGCCCTACATTCGTTTATGGCGCGAAGCGCAGCTGCTGGCCGATAGCGACGCTGACATTAAAGGCGCGTATCTGCTGACGATGAGCATGTGGCATGAAGAGACGCTGAAAATAATCCGGCGCGGGACCGAAGCGGGTGAGTTCAGGCCAAATGATCCCGCGGAAAGTATCGCCTGGCGGCTGATTGCCCTCGTCTGCGGTCTGGATGGTATTTACGCCCTGGGAATGAAGGAAATTGATGATGCCGCCTTTAACCAACATATCAATCATTATATTTCGCTGGAATTATTTTAATTCGGGTTACACTTTGTAACAAATAATCCCCACCTATTATTCGCGCGTCTCTTTTAGACGCGTTTTTCTTATCTATTCTTCATTCATTACAACAGATACATCACCCATCCCCTGGTTTTATTCCTTTTATTAATTTGCTGTTTTACAAGTTTATTCTTTTTGACTGACGACTGTTCATTCGAGGGCAATATGCAGAGCAAAAATGAGAAAAAGAATCATTATCTTTTAAAAGAGTGGAAACCAGAAAACGCGGCGTTTTGGGAGAATAAGGGAAAGAAAATAGCCCGCAGAAATCTTTGCATTTCCGTAGCTTGTCTGCTACTCGCTTTTTGCGTCTGGATGCTATTTAGCGCCGTCGCCGTCAATCTCAATAAGGTTGGATTTAATTTTACCACCGATCAGCTCTTTTTATTAACCGCCCTGCCTTCGCTCTCTGGTGCAATATTACGCGTGCCCTACTCCTTTATGGTACCTATATTTGGCGGGCGCTACTGGACGGTATTAAGCACGATTATTCTGGTCGCGCCCTGCATCTGGCTGGGCATAGCTATACAGAACACCGCTACTCCTTTTTGGGTATTTATTACGATTGCTTTACTCTGCGGTTTTGCCGGGGCGAACTTTGCGTCCAGCATGGGAAATATCAGTTTTTTCTTTCCTAAAGCGAAACAGGGCAGCGCCCTGGGCATCAACGGCGGCCTCGGTAATCTCGGCGTCAGCGTGATGCAGATGATCGCCCCGGCGGCGATTTTTGTGCCCATTTTCGCCTTTCTTGGCGTACACGGCGTGCCTCAGGAAGATGGTTCAATCCTCGCGCTAAGCAACGCCGCCCTCGTCTGGGTACCGCTGCTGGTGATAGCCACCATCGCCGCATGGGTAGGCATGAACGATATCGCCAGCTCGAAGGCATCCATTCGCGATCAGCTCCCGGTGCTAAAACGCCCGCATATGTGGCTGCTGAGCCTGCTCTATCTGGCCACCTTCGGCTCGTTTATTGGTTTTTCCGCGGGTTTTGCCATGCTGGCGAAAACCCAGTTTCCCGACGTTAACATCCTTAAGCTGGCCTTCTTCGGGCCGTTTATCGGCGCGCTGGCGCGATCGTTTGGCGGCATAATCTCCGACCGCCTCGGCGGCGTGCGGGTAACGCTGGTCAATTTTGTGCTGATGGCGCTGTTTACCGGCCTGCTGTTTCTTACCCTACCCGGCACCGGCTCAGGCAGCTTTCTCGCCTTTTACGTCGTGTTTATGGGCCTGTTTCTGACCGCCGGTCTCGGCAGCGGTTCCACCTTCCAGATGATCGCCGTGATCTTCCGCCAAATCACCATCGACAGCGTGAAGAAACGCGGCGGCAGCGATGAGCAGGCCCAGCACGAAGCGGTGACCGATACCGCGGCGGCGCTCGGCTTTATCTCCGCCATCGGCGCGATTGGCGGCTTCTTTATCCCGAAAGCCTTCGGTACCTCGCTGGCGATGACCGGCTCTCCGGTCGGGGCGATGAAGGTCTTCTTTGTGTTCTACGTAGTCTGCGTGCTGGTGACCTGGCTGGTCTACGGCCGGCGCAAACCGGCAAAAAAATAACGACATCTTTTTTAGCGGATGGCGGCTGACGCCTTATCCGGCAAACGGGATCGTAAGGTCTTGTCAGGCCGGACATTATCGAAGCAGGAGAAATGTCATGAGTAAACTACTGGATCGCTTTCGCTACTTTAAGCAGAAAGGCGAGAGCTTTGCCAACGGTCACGGACAGGTGTACAACACCAACCGCGACTGGGAGGACAGCTACCGTCAGCGCTGGCAGTTCGACAAAATCGTCCGCTCAACGCACGGCGTGAACTGTACGGGCTCCTGTAGCTGGAAAATTTACGTCAAAAACGGGCTGGTGACCTGGGAAACCCAGCAAACCGACTATCCCCGCACCCGCCCTGACCTGCCGAACCACGAGCCCCGCGGCTGCCCGCGCGGCGCAAGCTACTCCTGGTACCTGTATAGCGCCAACCGTCTGAAGTATCCGCTGGCGCGTAAGCGGCTGATTGCGCTGTGGCGCGAAGCACTGGCCCAGCATCCGGATCCGGTAGAGGCGTGGGACAGCATCATGCGCGACCCGGTAAAAACCCTTAGCTACAAGCAGGTTCGCGGCAAAGGCGGGTTTATCCGTTCAAGCTGGAAGGAGCTGAACCAGCTGATCGCCGCCGCCAACGTCTGGACCATCAAAAACTACGGCCCGGACCGGGTGGCGGGCTTTTCGCCGATCCCGGCGATGTCGATGGTCTCTTACGCCGCCGGTACCCGCTATCTGTCGCTGCTCGGCGGCACCTGCCTGAGCTTCTACGACTGGTACTGCGACCTTCCCCCCGCCTCGCCGATGACCTGGGGCGAACAGACCGACGTTCCCGAATCCGCCGACTGGTACAACTCCAGCTATATCATCGCCTGGGGCTCCAACGTCCCGCAGACCCGGACGCCGGACGCCCACTTTTTTACCGAAGTGCGCTACAAGGGCACCAAAACCATCGCGATTACCCCGGACTTTTCGGAAGTCGCCAAGCTCAGCGACCAGTGGCTGGCGCCGAAACAGGGTACCGACAGCGCGCTGGCCATGGCGATGGGCCAGGTGATCCTCAAGGCGTTTCACCTCGATAACCCCAGCGATTATTTTCTCAACTATTGCCGCACCTACACCGATATGCCGATGCTGGTGATGCTTGAACGCCGCGAGGAGGGTTTCTACGTTCCCGGCCGCATGTTGCGCGCCGCCGATCTGGTTGACGATTTGGGCGAAAGCAACAACCCGGAGTGGAAAACCGTCGCTTACAGCAGCACAGGCAATCTGGTTGCCCCTAACGGCTCAATTGGCTTCCGCTGGGGAGAGAAAGGCAAATGGAACCTCGAACAGCAGGCCGCCGGGCAAGCGATTGAACTCTCGCTGTCGCTGCTGGATAGCCGTGATGACGTGGTAACGGTGGGTTTCCCCTACTTCGGCGGCAACGAAAACCCGCACTTTCGTAGCGTTAAGCAGGAGCCGGTAACCCTGCATCAGCTGCCGGTTAAACAGCTGCCGCTGGCCAACGGCGAAACCGGCCTGGTGGTCAGCGTCTATGATCTGATCCTCGCCAACTACGGGCTCGATCGCGGTTTAGACGATCCCAACGCCGCGCAGGACTTCGGCGAGATGAAAGCTTATACCCCGGCGTGGGCCGAACAGATAACCGGCGTCCCGCGCCAGCACATCGAGCAGATCGCCCGTGAATTTGCCGATACCGCGCACAAAACCCACGGGCGGTCGATGATTATCCTCGGCGCCGGCGTCAACCACTGGTACCACATGGATATGAACTACCGGGGGATGATCAACATGCTGGTATTCTGCGGCTGCGTCGGCCAGAGCGGCGGCGGCTGGTCACACTATGTCGGTCAGGAGAAGCTGCGCCCGCAAACCGGCTGGCTGCCGCTGGCGTTCGCCCTTGACTGGAACCGCCCGCCGCGCCAGATGAACAGCACCTCTTTTTTCTACAATCACGCCAGCCAGTGGCGCTATGAGAAGCTGACTGCCCAGGAGCTGCTGTCGCCGCTGGCCGACGCCAGCCAATTCAGCGGCAGCCTTATCGACTTTAACGTCCGTGCCGAACGCATGGGCTGGCTGCCCTCCGCGCCGCAGCTGGGCGTCAACCCGCTGACTATCAAGGAACAGGCCGCCGCTGCGGGTCTTTCCCCTGCCGACTACACCGCCCGGGCGCTGAAGTCCGGCGAGATCCGCTTCGCCTGCGAACAGCCGGATAACGGCAAAAACCATCCGCGTAATCTTTTTATCTGGCGCTCTAACCTGCTGGGCTCTTCCGGCAAGGGCCACGAGTATATGCTCAAATATCTACTGGGTACCGACAGCGGTATTCAGGGCGATGAGCTGGGCGCCAGCGATAACGTGAAGCCCGAAGAGGTGGAGTGGCAGACCGCGGCCATCGAAGGCAAGCTCGACCTGCTGGTGACCCTCGATTTCCGCATGTCCAGCACCTGCCTGTTCTCCGATATCGTTCTGCCGACCGCCACCTGGTATGAAAAAGACGATATGAACACCTCGGATATGCATCCGTTTATCCACCCGCTGTCGGCCGCGGTAGATCCGGCCTGGGAATCACGCAGCGACTGGGAAATCTACAAAGATATCGCCAAAACCTTCTCCGAGGTCTGCGTCGGCCACCTCGATAAAGAGACCGACGTGGTGCTGGTGCCGCTGCAGCACGACTCCCCGGCGGAGCTGTCGCAGCCCTTCGAGGTGCTGGACTGGCGGAAAGGCGAATGCGAGCTGACGCCGGGTAAAACCGCGCCGTCGATCGCCGTGGTTGAGCGTGATTACCCGGCGACTTACGAGCGCTTCACCTCCCTTGGCCCGCTGCTCGACAAGCTGGGCAACGGCGGCAAAGGCATTACGTGGAACACCCAGAGCGAAGTCGATTTCCTCGGCAAGCTGAACTACGTCAAGCTGGACGGCCCGGCGAAAGGCCGCCCGCGCATCGACAGCGCCATCGACGCCTCGGAAGTGATCCTCGCCCTGGCCCCCGAAACCAACGGCCAGGTGGCGGTAAAAGCCTGGCAGGCCCTCGGCGAATTTACCGGCCGCGAGCACACGCACCTGGCGCGCAATAAAGAGGATGAAAAAATCCGCTTCCGCGATATTCAGGCCCAGCCGCGCAAAATCATCTCCAGCCCGACCTGGTCCGGCCTCGAGAGCGAGCATGTTTCCTACAACGCCGGCTATACCAACGTCCACGAGCTGATCCCCTGGCGCACCCTTTCCGGCCGCCAGCAGCTGTATCAGGATCATCCCTGGATGCGCGCCTTTGGCGAAAGCCTGGTGGTTTATCGACCGCCGATTGACACCCGCAGCGTCAGCCAGATGAAAGCGATCCCGCCCAATGGCTTCCCGGAAAAAGCGCTCAACTTCCTGACGCCGCACCAGAAATGGGGCATCCACTCCACCTACAGCGAAAACCTGCTGATGCTGACCCTGTCGCGCGGCGGGCCGATCGTATGGATCAGCGAAACCGACGCCCGCGAGCTGGGTATCGAAGATAACGACTGGATCGAGGCCTTCAACGCCAACGGCGCGCTCACCGCCCGCGCGGTGGTCAGCCAGCGCGTACCGCCGGGCATGACCATGATGTACCACGCCCAGGAACGCCTGATGAATATTCCGGGCTCGGAAGTCACCGGCCGGCGCGGCGGGATCCATAACTCGGTGACCCGCGTGTGCCCGAAACCAACCCATATGATCGGCGGCTACGCCCAGTTGGCTTACGGTTTCAACTATTACGGCACCGTCGGCTCCAACCGCGATGAGTTCATCATGATCCGCAAAATGAAAAATATTGACTGGCTGGATGACGAAGGTCGCGATGGGGTACAGGAGGCGAAAAAATGAAAATACGCTCACAGGTCGGCATGGTTCTCAATCTTGATAAATGCATCGGCTGCCACACCTGTTCCGTCACCTGTAAAAACGTCTGGACCGGACGCGAAGGGATGGAATACGCCTGGTTTAACAACGTCGAAACCAAACCGGGCATCGGTTATCCGAAAAACTGGGAAGACCAGGAGGTATGGGAAGGCGGCTGGGTGCGCGACGTTAATGGCAAAATACGCCCGCGTCTGGGCGGCAAAATGGGCGTCATCACCAAGATCTTCGCCAATCCGGTGATACCGCAGATTGACGACTACTATGAGCCGTTTACCTTTGATTACCAGCATCTGCACAACGCGCCGGAGGGCAAACATCTGCCTACCGCCCGCCCGCGCTCGCTTATCGACGGTAAACGGATGGATAAAATCATTTGGGGGCCCAACTGGGAAGAGCTGCTCGGCGGCGAATTTGAAAAGCGCGCCCGCGACCGTAACTTCGATAAGATTCAGAAGGAGATGTACGGCCAGTTTGAAAACACCTTCATGATGTATCTGCCGCGCCTGTGCGAGCACTGCCTGAATCCGAGCTGCGTCGCCACCTGCCCGAGCGGCGCCATCTACAAGCGTGAAGAAGACGGCATCGTGCTGATCGACCAGGATAAATGCCGCGGCTGGCGTCTGTGCATCAGCGGCTGTCCGTACAAAAAAATCTACTTCAACTGGAAGAGCGGCAAATCGGAGAAGTGCATCTTCTGCTACCCGCGCATCGAGTCCGGACAGCCCACCGTCTGCTCGGAAACCTGCGTCGGACGTATTCGCTATCTCGGGGTGCTGTTGTACGACGCCGACCGTATTGAAGAAGCCGCCAGCACCGAGCGCGAAATCGATCTCTACGAGCGGCAGTGCGAGGTGTTCCTCGACCCCCACGACCCGGCGGTGATTGAAGAAGCGCTGAAACAGGGGATTCCGCAAAACGTGATTGATGCCGCCCAGCGCTCGCCGGTGTACAAAATGGCGATGGACTGGAAGCTGGCCCTGCCGCTGCATCCGGAATATCGCACCCTGCCAATGGTCTGGTACGTGCCGCCGCTGTCGCCGATTCAGTCCTACGCCGACGCCGGCGGTCTGCCGAAAAGCGACGGCGTGCTTCCGGCCATCGAAAGCCTGCGTATTCCGGTGCAGTATCTCGCCAATATGCTCAGCGCGGGCGATACCGGCCCGGTGCTGCGCGCGCTGAAGCGCATGATGGCGATGCGTCATTACATGCGCTCGCAAACGGTGGAAGGCGTCACCGATACCCGCGCCATCGAGGAAGTGGGCTTAAGCGTTGAGCAGGTCGAGGAGATGTACCGCTATCTGGCGATCGCCAACTACGAGGACCGCTTCGTGATCCCGACCAGCCACCGTGAAATGGCGCGCGACGCTTTCCCCGAGCGCAACGGCTGCGGCTTTACCTTTGGCGACGGCTGCCACGGCTCCGACAGCAAATTCAACCTGTTCAACAGTAGCCGTATCGATGCCATCAACATCACCGAAGTACGCGATAAAGCGGAGGGGGAATAATGCAAATCCTCAAAGCGATCGGCCTGCTGATGGAGTACCCGGATGAGTTTCTTTGGCAGTGCAAGGAGGAGGTGCTGAGCATGGTGCGTCGCGACGCCCCCCTGCTCGACGACTTCGCCGCGGCGATGCTGAATGCCCCGCTGCTGGACAAGCAGGCCGAATGGTGCGAAGTGTTCGACCGGGGCCGCGCCACGTCGCTGCTGCTGTTTGAACACGTTCACGCCGAGTCTCGCGATCGCGGCCAGGCGATGGTCGATCTGCTCGCCCAGTATGAAAAAGCGGGCCTGGTGCTCGACTGCCGCGAACTTCCCGACCATCTGCCGCTGTATCTGGAATACCTCAGCATATTGCCGGAAGCCGAAGCCCGCGAAGGGCTGCAAAACGTCGCGCCGATTCTGGCCCTGCTGGGCGGGCGGCTCAAGCAGCGCGATACGCCGTGGTACCTGCTGTTTGACGCCCTGCTGAACCTTGCCGGAAGCCCTCTTTCAAGTGACAGTGTCACGAAGCAGGTCAAGCAAGAAACACGGGATGACACCCGGCAGGCGCTGGATGCGGTCTGGGAAGAAGAACAGGTGAAATTTATCGAAGACAACGCTACGGCCTGTGACAGCTCACCGTTACAGCAATATCAACGACGCTTTAGCCAGGACGTGGCGCCGCAGTACGTCGACGTCAGCGCGGGAGGCCCGAAATGATACAGTACCTGAACGTCTTTTTTTACGACATCTACCCCTACATCTGCGCGACGGTCTTTTTCCTCGGCAGCTGGCTGCGCTACGACTACGGTCAGTACACCTGGCGCGCCTCCTCCAGCCAGATGCTGGATAAACGCGGGATGGTAATCTGGTCGAATCTGTTCCATATCGGCATACTCGGCATTTTCTTTGGCCATCTGTTCGGCATGCTAACGCCGCACTGGATGTATGCCTGGTTTTTGCCGATTGCGGTCAAGCAGCAGATGGCGATGGTGCTCGGCGGCGTGTGCGGCGTTCTGACGCTGATTGGCGGCGCGGGGTTGCTCTGGCGCCGTCTGACCAACCAGCGCGTGCGCGCCACCTCGACGATGCCGGACATTATCATCATGAGCATTCTGCTGATTCAGTGTCTGCTCGGGCTGAGCACGATTCCTTTCTCGGCGCAGTATCCTGACGGCAGTGAAATGATGAAGCTGGTTGGCTGGGCGCAGGGCATCGTGACTTTCCGCGGCGGCTCGTCTGAAATGCTCAGCGGCGTCGCCTTTGTCTTCCGCGTGCATCTGGTGCTGGGGATGACGATTTTCCTGCTGTTCCCGTTCACCCGCCTGGTTCACGTCTGGAGCGCGCCGTTTGAATATTTCACCCGCCGCTACCAGGTGGTGCGTTCAAGACGCTGAGCAAAATCGGCAATCATCCCGGGTGACGGCGTCAACGCCTAACCCGGGCCACAGGAGCCTGTAGCCCAGCTAAGCGTAGCGCAAGCCGGGTAACATCCACGTTTGACAGCCAATGGTTCTGTACGATGTTTATTTTCCGGCCTCTGGATGGGTATCAAACGCCGCCATCACCGCCGCCAGCTCCGCTTCGCTGAAGCCGTATTTGGCATCATCGACGCCGAGACCAAAACGCGTTTTCAGCGCTTCATACAGCGCCGGAACATCCGCTAAATCCAGCTTTTCGACCACATGGTTTTTATCCCAATGGGTAAAGTGGAAATTGGTCAGCGTCATCTTGCCGCCGTCCGGTAAATGGCGGCACATCAGCAGATGGTGGCGGAAGTGCGACTGCGGCCAGTGCGCCGACCAGAAGTTGCCCATCACATAGTCAGCAGCGTACTGGCGACCTAAATCAAAATGGTACATCGACTGCCAGTGGCCGTGATGGCTAAACTGCAGCGCCCACTCATCCCCTTCGTAAATCAGACGATACTCGCCGTGCAGCGTGGCTTGTTCAATATCCGCCAGCAGCTTAATCGGCGCGGTGAGGGTCTGGCCGCCGAAGCCGACGTCGGCAATCCAGCGTTCACCCTCCACTTCCACCAGCAGCAGCCGGTGGGTTCGCGGCGGCATATGCGGCGGATTGGCCAGCACCACGCGGCCCAGAAGGCTGCGCACGTTAAAACCGATCTCGCGCAGCGCCCTCTCGAGCAGGCCGTTTTGCTCAAAGCAGTAGCCGCCGCGGCGACCATGAATCAGCTTATCCTCAAGGGTACGATCGTCGAGATGAATCTCTCTGGGCAGCAGCACATCGAGATTCTCAAAGGGGATGGCGCCATTATGATGGATATGCAGTTCGCGCAGGGTGTTCAGAGATACATCCGGGGTGCCCACCCAGCCCAGGCGAGAAAAATAGGCGCTTAAAAAGGGACTCATCAATGCCTCCAGCAATCGGTGTCCGACATTTATAGCCTTTTTTTGTCGCCTGATGGCGTATTTTGTGCGATCGGCGTTATTCGCGCGCGCCCCGCTGCATCAACGCCAGCGCGCTGAGCATCAGCCCCAGACCGGTAAACAACGTCAGCGAGGCCATCGCCATGCCTTGTCCTGGGGATCCCTGCTCAAACTGACGCCAGATAAACACCGCCACGGTTTGCGTCCCGGCGGGGGCCAGCAGCAGCGAGGTCACCAGCTCGCGTGAGGCGATGGCAAACACCATCAGCATCGCCGCCAGCAGCGCCGGAAAGACCAGCGGCAGGACGATCAGGCGCAGCGCCTGCAGGGGCGTGGCGCCGTGCACCCGCGCGGCGGGCTCAAGGTTATGACCAAGCTGGCGCAGCGCGCTGCCAACGTAGCGCACCGGCCACGGCAGCAGCAGACAGCAGTAGGACAGCAGCAGCATAAACCCGGTGTTGTAAGGCGACACCGGCCAGAACGGCTGGTTCCACAACAGAATCAGCCCGACGCCGACCACCACGCCCGGCAAAGCCGCCGGCATCAACGACAGCGCATCGACGATCGCGCTGCCCTTCATTTTCTGCACCAGCACCAGCCATGCCGCCAGCAGGCCAATGACGCCGACAATCAGCGCCGAAGCCAGCGCCAGCGAAAGGCTGGTGCCCAGCGCCGACAGCGCGTCGCCCTGCTGGGCAAACAGCGCCGTGAAATGGCGGAGGGTAAAGTTATCGCCATGAATACCGCCCGACAGGGTACTCATCAGGCTGGTCAGCACCATCGATGCTCCCGGCAGCATCACGGCCACGCCCCCGACGCTCGCCATTAACAACGCCGCAGGAAGCGCCAGCCAGCCCAACTCCGCCCCGCTATTCTCTCCCGGTTTGCCGGTGACGCTGGTGACCTCTTTATCGCCTGTCAGCCGTTTTTGCAGCCACCAGGCCAGCAGCGCCACCGCCATCAGCAGCAGCGACAGCAGCGACGCGCCGGGGAGATCGATAGGCCAGTCGGCGAGCTTTTTCTCAATTCCCACGGTGAGCATCAGCAGACCCGCGCGCGGCCCGAGGGCCGCCGGAACGCCGTACTCTTCAATCGCCAGGGTAAACGCCAGTAGCATCCCCGCCGCCAGCGCCGGTGAAAGCATCGGCAGCGTGATGTGCCAGAACGCCCGCCAGGCTCTGGCCCCGTGCACCCGAGCGACGATCGCCAGCCGCTGACCGCTCGCCAGCAGGCTGCGCGAAACGGCAAAATAGACCACCGGGAAAATATTGAGCGTCATCACCAGCACGATCCCGCTGCGGCTAAACAGCAGATCGTTGAGATCCCAGCCGGTTAGCTGTTGCAGATAGCCGTTGCTTTGCAGCAACAGCGTCCACGCCAGCGCAGCGATATAGGGCGGCGTAAGAAACGGGATCAGAAACAACACATCCCACAGCCGCGGCAACGGCACATTAAACAACCCGCGCAACACGCCCAGCGGCAGGCCGATCAGCACGCTCATCAGCGCCACGCCGCAGGCCACCCACAGGGTACCGCCGAGCATCATTGGCAGCTGCGGGTCGGCAATCAGCGCCGCCACGCCGCTAAACGCGCCTTCCAGCGATCCGGCGCTAAACCGGGGGAAAATCGCCTGCAGAATAATAAAGAGCAGCGGCAACCCCACCAGCACCAGCAGCACCGCCAGCGTGCCAGCGGAAATCAGTTTCTGTTTCACGGTATTTTCCTGGATACGATCTTACCCGGCTCGCGCTGCGCTTAGCCGGGCTACGGGGTCACTGCCCTCTGCGGTCCGCTAGCCCGGCAGGCGCGCCAGCGCCGCCTCCGGGGAATGTGCCGGGGCTGATGCCCTGGCGTTGCCTCTCCCCGGTGGCGCTACGCTGACCGGGCTACGGGGTCACTGCCATCTGCGGTCCGGTAGCCCGGACAGGCGCGCCAGCGCCGCCTCCGGGGAATGTGCCGGGGCAAATTTTCGCAGCCCCGGGCAAAATCGGTTTACTGGGCGAAAAGCGTATTAAAGCGGGAAAGCACCGCGCTGCGGTCGCTCTTGCCATCGCTGACGGTTGGCAGAATTTTTAGCTCGTTGAGCAGCGGGCGCTTCGCCGGAACATCGCTGCGGGCGGGCATCAGCCAGGCATCGGCGACCCGGGCCTGGCCTTCCGGCGACAGCACATAATCCACGAAGGCTTTTGCATCGTCAGCATGCTGGCTGGTTTTGAGGATCATCATCGGCCGCGGAGCAATCACCGTGCCGCTGGCCGGGAAAATCACCTTCAGCGATTCGCCCTGATCGATATTGCCGTATGACACATAATCGACCGCGCCGAACACCGCCGCTTTCGCCCCCTGCATCACCGGCGTCACCGCCTGGGCGTTCGGCCCGCTAACCACCATGCCGTTGTTTTTTAAATCGTCAAACAGCGCCCATGCTTTATCGCCCATGCCATTCTGTAACCCGATCAGCAAATCCAGCGATGCGCCGGAAAGCGCCGGGTCCGGCGTCGTCACTTTGTTTTTGAACGCCGCTTCGGTCAGGTCGCGCCACTCTTTCGGCTCCGGGGTGCCGCTTTTGCTGTTCCACACAATCCCCAGCGCCGAAATACCCTGGGCAACGTAATCGGCGGATTTCAGGTTGGCCGGAACCTTATCGGCGTTGGCGCTCTGGTACGGCAGCAGCCAGCCGCGATGATGGAGATCCTCCGCCGTATCCCACGAAGCGGAGATCAGCACATCCGCCTGCGGGTTAGCCTGTTCGGCCTCAAGACGCGCCATCACCTTGCCGGTGGTGGCCTGGAAAATATTCACCTTAACGCCGGTTTTCTGCTCATACCCGCTGGCGAGGCTTTTCGCCAGCGAGCCCGGACCGGCGGTATAAACGGTGAGCGCGTGGGCGCTGGAAATCATTGTGGCGGACAACATCATCGCGAGCACGGCTCCTTTCTTAACGGTCATAACGGCTTTCATGCGGGTTCCCCTGAGGATGAAGAAACGGCGCGGACGGCGGCAACGCAGCCCGCGGATAAATGCACAATCTTGTCGGCCAGCAGTTCGGCTTCGCGACGGTCGTGGGTGACGTAGACGGCGGTGATGCCCAGCTGGCGCAGCAGGCGGCTCATTTCGATGCACAGCGACTCGCGCAGCTCGCTGTCGAGATTGGAGAGCGGCTCGTCGAACAGCAGCACGCGCGGTTCGGCGACGATGGCGCGGGCCAGCGCGATGCGCTGCTGTTGGCCGCCGGAAAGCCCTGACGGTTTGCGGTCGGCGAAGCCGCTGAGGCCGACCAGCGCCAGCGCCTCCTCGACCCTATGCTGACGTTGCTGACGCCCGACGCCGCGCATGCGCAGCGGAAAAGCCACGTTCTGCGCCGCCGTCATATGCGGCCACAGGGCGTAATCCTGGAAGACCATGCCGAGATTGCGCTGCTCCGGCGGCATCCCCCAGCCGGCTTTCGCCACCAGGCGATCGCCAAAGTGAATGCTGCCGCTGGCGGGTACGGTTAATCCGGCGAGCAGGCGCAGCAGCGTGCTTTTACCGCAGCCCGAAGGCCCCAGCAGCGCAACAGTGCTGCCCGCATCGATATGCAGATCGATCTGATTAAGCACGGTGTGGGCGCCGAAGGCGAAAGAAACGCCGTCGAGTTTAATGCTGGTCAGCGCGCGCATTATCGCCCTCCCCGATGGGAAAGCGAGGCTCTGCCCGCGGTCAACATCCGCCGGCGCGCGCTCACCTGAGATAAATTCAGGGGAGCTAACATCTTGTTATCCTCTTTGGGACTTAGTGACGCCGACTATAGGGAGCCTCGATGACGTATTGATTACATTTTCATTGCGGATTAACGTGTTGTCTGGCATCAGACCCATTTACCAAGGAACGCATATGAGCCGTTTTCGCCACGTGGAACTCCAGTACGCCAGTCGCCTGCTCAACCATGGCCCGACCATTCTGATAACCAGCTATGACGCCCCGTCTCAACGCCGCAACATTATGGCCGCCGCGTGGTCGATGCCGGTGGAGTTCGCCCCGCCGCGGCTGGCCATCGTGGTGGATAAAAGCGCCTGGACACGGGAAATTATCGAGCGCAACGGCACCTTCGGCATCGTCGTCCCCGGCGTCGAAGCCGCCAGCTGGACCTACGCGGTCGGCAGCATCAGCGGGCGCGATGAGGATAAATTTAACGCTTATGGTATTCCGGTGGTGCAAGGCCCGGAGCTGGGATTGCCGCTGATTGAAGAAAAGTGTCTGGCGTGGATGGAGTGCCGACTGCTGCCGGCAACGGCGGCTCAGGAGCAGTACGATACGCTGTTTGGCGAAGTGGTTTCCGCCGCCGCCGATGAGCGCGCCTTCGTCACCGGCCGCTGGCAGTTCGACGACGATAAAATTAATACCCTGCATCATCTCGGCACCGGCAACTTTGTCGCCAGCGGTCGCCACGTCCGCGCCAATACCCCGGAAGAGTAGGCTCCCTCATTGACGCAGGCGCGGTTAGCGGCCTGCTCGCTTCATCCCGGGGGCGGCGCAGAGCGCCTTGCCCGGGCGACAGGTTCGCAGACCGCTGAGGGCGCGTAGCCCGGACAGATGCGCAGCATCGCCTCCGGGGAGAGAACTACCGCTGCAAACGACGCCGGTCTTCGCTGGGGGTCAGGCCAAAGACCTTTTTATATAAGGTGGTAAAGTGATTGCTGTTGGCAAAACCGCATAAATAAGCCACTTCGGTGATCGTCATATCGGTTTCGCGTAATTTTACGCGCGCCGAAACTAATCTCAGCCGCTTTAAATAATTATCCGGGGTCAGTCCCGTCGCCTCTTTAATATGACGAAAAGCGGTCCGCGTAGTCAGATGAAATTTATCCGCCAGCTGCTGCCAGTTATGTTCTTCAAAACAGTGCTCCTGTAGCCAGGTCAGCAGCTTATGCAGCTTATATTTGGTATTACTGTATTCGGCTTCGGTTTCCGCATGCAGAATCGTCGTCACCAGCTGGAAAAACGCGGCTTCTCTCAGGGCGATATTTCCTGCCTGCCGCAACTCGCGTGAAAAGATTTTGTCAACCAGCTCCTTGCAGGTATGGCGGGTGTCCGGTGCCAGCCAGCCGTAACAGGCGGCCTTCCGCGCGGAGAAGGTCTGCAATAACGTATCGAGCTGCTGTAAATAATGGAACTCAACCAGTGGGTTAATCAATACGTTAATTAACTTCAGCGTTCCCAGCTCATCATAATAATGTACATCGCCCGGCTGAACGTAAAAAACGTCCCCCTGTTGAATATATAATGGCCGGCCATTAATAACGTGTAAACCGTGTCCTTGCTCAACGATCACCAGTTCAGCAAATTCGTGACTGTGTTCATGGCTATTATCTTCCGGGTCACTGGCGTACATCCCCAACTTATCCTGCGGATGGGTGAAATAATACTCAACGGTTAACATCATCGATTAAGTCCAAAACGACATACGGTGCACGGGCAAGATAATGCATTTCACCGGCGGCCACGAGTCAGATTTGTGGAATTGTGATCGCCAACCCGCCCACCCCATTATCAGTGCCATTTTGTCAAATGCATTGGCATTGCCAGAGTGGTTGCCGCGGGCGGCGGCGTCTTATGCTGCGGACAATTAAACACAGAGGACGCAGTATGTCACAGGCAATTCAGCATAATTCTCAGGTCACGATGACTCGCCACCCGCATTTTTTACGCATCGCCGAGGCGCTCCGGCCCGCGCTGCGCCGTCAGGCGCATCTGCCGAGCGCGGTGGTGGAAGCCCGCGCCGACGCCGCGGCGCTCTTTGGCTGGCGCGCCGAGCCGGTGAGCACCCTGGCCGCGTTTTACCAGCGCGAGCTGACCAGCGGCGATAGCGTCATTATTGATTTTGGCAGCCACTACGTTGGTTACCTGCATTTTCTCTGCCGGAGCGCCGGGAGCCCGCCGGACGCTCCGGCCCATCTGCAGTTCACCTTCGGCGAAACGCTGAGCGAAGTGTGCGAACCGTTCAGCGATTATCAGGGCTGGCTCAGCAGCAGCTGGCTGCAGCAGCAGGATCTGTGGCTTGATGTCCTGCCCGCCGAAGTTGATCTCCCGCGTCGCTACTGTTTCCGCTACCTGAAGGTGGAGGTCAAAGCCGTTTCGCGCAAATTTCGTCTGCAGTTTGACCAGATCCAGGTTAATGCCGTTACCTCAGCCAGCGGCGCATGCCCGGCGGCGACCACCTCCGACCCGCAGCTCCAGACCATCGATAGCATCGCCGTTCTGACCCTACAAAACTGCATGCAGGAGGTGTTTGAAGATGGGCCCAAACGCGACCGCCGCCTGTGGCTCGGCGATTTACGCCTGCAGGCGCTGGTGAACGATGTCACCTTCGCCCGCCACGATCTGGTGCGCCGCTGTCTGTACCTTTTCGCCGGGCATACTCGCGAGGATGGGATGGTGTCGGCCAACGTGTTCGTCCAGCCGGATGTCGTTGCGGACGATACCTTTCTGTTTGATTATTCATTGTTTTTTGTCGACGTTCTTTATAACCATTGGCAAAGCGCCGAGGACGTTGAAACGGCCCGCGAGCTGTGGCCCACGGCGCGCCGTCAGGTAGAGCTGGCGCTAAGCCGCTGCGGCCCCTCCGGTATTGTGCGCGATAGCGACGACTGGTGGGTGTTTATCGACTGGCAAGCGTCGCTGAATAAACAGGCGGCGGCGCAGGGCGTGCTGATTTACTGCCTGCAGCGCGCGGTCTGGCTGGCGGAACGCTTTGAGCCTGAATTAGCCGCCCGCTATCGCACCCGTTTACAGCAGCTTAAAGCGGCGGCGCTTGATTCGTTCTGGGACGAGCGGCAAGGCTTCTACATTAGCGGCCCGCTGCGCCAGGTCTCATGGGCATCGCAAATCTGGCTGGTGCTGGCGGAAGTCGGCACGCCGCAGCAGAGACGGGAGATCATGCGCAACCTGGAGAAAAATCCCCCCGCCATCGCCATGAACACGCCGTACCTGCGTCACCACTATATCGCCGCCCTGTTGCAGTGCGGGCTGCGGGATGAAGCGATTGCGCAGATCAAGGCCTACTGGGGCGCCATGGTCGACTACGGCGCCGATACTTTCTGGGAAATCTTCGACCCGGCGCATCCTGACTTTTCCCCTTATGGCAGCAAACTGATCAACAGTTACTGCCATGCGTGGAGCTGCACCCCGGCCTGGTTTATTCGCCAGTACGGACTTTAACAACAACGATAAGCGAGTTTATTTTTATGGCAGAAACAACCTTTACCCTATGGCGGCAGCGCCTTGGCTATGGCATCGCCGACCTCTCCTGCAACCTTGTGTGGCAGATGATCTCTCTTTATCTGATGTTCTTTTACACCGACGTGATGGGGCTGCCCGCCTATTACGTTGGCCTGATGTTCCTCGTTACGCGTCTGGTGGACGGCGTTGCCGATGTGCTGATGGGGTTGGTTATCGACAACACCGCCACCCGCTGGGGACGCTGTCGTCCATACCTGCTGATCGGCGCGCTTCCCTTCGGACTGCTGTGTATTCTGGCCTTCTACGTGCCGGATTTCGGCACCACCGGTAAGCTGATCTACGCTTTTATCACCTACCTGTGCCTGTCGTTTCTCTATACCCTCGTCAACATTCCGTTCTGCGCCATGCTGCCGTTTCTGACGAACGACTCGCGCGAACGCACCACGCTGTCGGCGGTGCGTATCCTGCTCGGCTCGCTCGGCGCAACCATTGTCGCGGTCGCCACTCTGCCGCTGGTTAGCGCGCTGGGGAAAGGCAATCAGCAGCACGGTTTCTTCTATACGGCGGTAGTTTTCGGCGTTATTGCCACCTTTTTCCTGCTGGTGAGCTTTCGTAATGTTAAAGAAAATATCAGCATTACCCAGGAGCGCATGACTTTAAAACGCGCCTGGGTCAGCCTGCGCGCCAACCGGCCATGGTTCGTCTTCGCCATTAATATTTTCCTGATGTGGGGCGCGTTCTTCTTCCAGACCGGGGCGCTGGTCTACTTCTTCCACTACTACGTCGGCAATAACGATCTCACGGCGATCGTCGCCGGGATCTCCACCTTCGTGCCGCTGCTGGGTACTCTCACCGTACCGCTGCTCGCCAGCCGCATGAAAAAACGCCACGTCTACCTGGTGGCCAGCGCGATCAACCTGGTCGGCATGGGCATGATGATGGCGGCAGGCGTTAACAGCTGGGGGCTGATCGCCGGCGCGGTGGTGCTATCGCTCGGCGCCGGACAACGCACGGCGATTTACTTCTCCATGCAGGCCGACCCGGTGGATTACGGGGTGTGGAAAACCGGCATCAATACCGCCGGAATTCTAACCTCGATAAACGGTTTTCTCGGCAAAGTGGCCATGGCCGGCGCCGGCGCCATTACCGGCGTTCTGCTCTCTTCCGGCGGCTATATCGCCAACCAGACGCAAAGCGACAGCGCGATGCTGGCGATTAAAGCCTGCTACCTCTATATCCCGGCGCTGTTGATTGTCGCCTCGATGCTGTGGATAGGCCGTTTCTACCGCCTCGACGACCAGTACGAGCAGATCCGCGCCGACCTTGATGCCGGACGCCGCGCGCCGTCGGATGCGTCATCAGTCGCCGGAGAAAACCACGCCCTGTAAGGCGCTGCATACCCTTCATACCTCTGAAAAAATAAGGATTAATATGCGTATCTCTTTGATTAGCGCAGCGGTTTGCTGCGCCCTTTTTTCAGCTTACGGCGCGAGTGCGGCCCCGCTCAGCGTTGAACAACGTCTGGCGCAGCTGGAGGCCCGGCTTAACCATGCGGAGCAGGAGGCCGGAGAGGCCAAGCGTCAGGCGCAGCAGGCGGAGCTGCGCACCAGCGCGGCAGAACAGCGCGCGGCGGCGGCGGAAAAACAGGTGCAGACGTTAAGCCAGCGCACCGATGCCACGGAGCAAAAGCAGCAGGCTGCCGACAAACAGCTGGCGAAAACCCGCCTGAGCGATGGCTTTGAATTTAACGCCTACGCCCGCTCCGGAATGCTGGTCAACAGCCACGGCAAAGGCGAGCGCGGCGGTCCGGGGATCTCGCCGGCCAGTTCGCTCAACGGTGACGCCCACGTTGGCCGTCTCGGTAACGAGAAAGATAACTACGTCGAGCTGAGCTTCGGCAAGAAAATGACCTTCAGCGACGGGTCGTGGGCGCACTTTAAAACCATGCTGGCCGACGGCGCGACCAACCCGGATCCGTGGGTGCAGGATAACGATAGCCATCACCTGAACGTGCGCCAGCTGTACGTCGAGATGGGCAATTTCGCCGATTTTTCCGGGCCGTTCAGGAACGCCTCCATCTGGGCGGGCAAGCGTTTCGACCGCGATAACTTCGATATCCATTTTACCGATAGCGATATTATGTTCCTCGGCGGTACCGGCGGCGGGATCAATGACGTCAACTGGAACAGCGCGCTGCGCGGCGACTACTCGGTTTATGCGCGCAGCTTTGGCGATCTGGGTAGCGATAACTATGAAGATAACGATATCCAGAACCTGATGTTCACCGCCAACCACTTCTGGAACAACTGGCAGCTAATGACCACGGCAATGACCGCGCAGGGTAACGATTCGCTGAAGGATAATACGTCGACGACCGGCAGCTACGCCCTGCGCAGCGATAATACGGCGAAGAACGGCTACTATGCGATGCTGGCGTATCACGATAAACAGCGGTTCTACGGCCTGGCGCCAGGCGTATCGGAGAGCGCCCTGCAGTACGGCGGCGGACTGGGCGCCGAGGCGCGGCAGCCCGGCAGCGATGGCGATCTTACTGAAAACGCCAAATCTCTGCGCTTTGCGTCCTACGGTATTTTGCCGCTGGGCAAAAACTGGCAGCTTGCGCCATCGGTTATCGCCCAGCATAGCGAAGATCGCTATCGCGACGGCGACCGCTACGATTGGGCGACCTTCAACCTGCGGGTTTCGCAGGGGATCACCCGCAACTTCGCCCTGCTGTACGAGGCGTCCTGGCAATATATGGACCTCAATCCCCATGGACGAACCTATCGCTACGACAGCGGCGTGCATCAATACCAGGCGGTGAGCGGCGATTTTTACAAGCTGACCTTCGCCCCGACGTTCAAAGTGGGCGATGTATTGGATATTAAAGCGCGACCGGAGATACGTTTCTTTGTGACCTGGATGAACTGGGACAAGAATCTGGATCGCTACGCAATTAACGATGATTTCGGCAGTAAAGGCTTTACCGCCGGGGGGAACTGGAACTTCGGGGTACAGACGGAGATTTGGTTTTAATAAAGTTGCCCGTCCGGGGCAAACGCCTGGACGGGTTTATTTAAATACACGCTGTAACTTTATCGCTATGCCAGTTCTGTATGAAGTAAAATAAACTAATAAAATAAAAACCATAACAGGCTAAAAAGATAAAGGTTGTTTTTATAATTCCAACAAGTGACTTTCGTTTTTTCTCAACGATGAGAAGATCGTCAAACCTTTCTTGCTGTTGTTCTGGTGTTAAATTATTAAGTATTTTATTTTTTATATCATCGTGAATCTTTTTAAACGTTCGCTTTTCACCTGGAAAGCTACCGTGTAGAAGAAACAAAAAAATAAAGAAAAGCATAACGAATGCCAATATCCGAATACTGGGCTCAGTTACCCCCCAGCATCCAAGGGTAGCAATAAACAACCAGATACCATGAATGTTTGCTCGCGCTCTAAACCTATCAATATGAGTGTTGTATTTCTCGATTTCTTTCAAAATAGAATCATTGGTTTCCATACGTAATACTCTCCTTTTTAAATGTCCTCGGTTACGAAAGGGTGCAGATCCTGCCATTTTCGTTGCGAAGCGTAACGATTCAAATAACCTTCAACAAATTGATAATCAATGGATTGCCCTGAAGCAATAAAAGCAGCTTTCTGGATGCACCGGTTGGATGACGTCGTTTCGTTTCCCAGCTTTTAACTAGCTCATAGCTAACGCCAACGGCGGCGGCGAAGTCCTGCTGTTTTAAACCTGTGGCTTCGCGTATCGCTTTCACATCAACTTCGCTGAAGGTATGAACGTGGTGCACCTTCGGCGTTTGTTCACCCTTCTCAATCCTGACCATCTCTTCTGCACTAGCCAGCAGATCGGCAAACAATTCGTCTTTCATATACACCTCAGTTGGCTCTCTGGCGCTATCGATGTTTCAATCATTAATAGCTCAGCCTTACTTTATGTTTATTGGCTAGTTTAATAACTCAGCAACCTGCCTTAACATCTTTTTCTGCTCCTGGCTTAATTCATCCTGTTCATTTTTAGGATAGATGAGCGCCAGGTAAATTCTTCCCTTTATCGTTACATTATAGTAAATCACCCGCACGCCGCCGCGCTTGCCCGTTCCGGGACGACTCCAGCGGATTTTACGAAAACCTCCGGTTCCCGAAATGGTGTCACCTGCCTCAGGATCATTGATCAGGATTTCCTGAAAGGCCCGAAATTCATCATCCGGTAACAGCACCTGGCGTCGTTTACTGAAGCCTTGTAGTTCAATAAAAGTAAACATCTCATTCCCTGATGTCCTTACGACTTACCAGACAATATACATGTACTGTGTACAGTAATCAAAGGATTTTATGTACCCGGTACATTGTGACGCGTTGGCCCAGGACAAGACGTATCGCTCATGACCTGGCTTCAGTGCCCACGCTCCCGGGGGCGGCGCGATGCGCCTTGCCCGGGCTACCGAATCGCAGACCACTGAGGACCCGTAGCCCGGACAGATGCGCAGCATCGCCTCCGGGGGCCCGGGTTACATGCTGTAACCCGGCTTCTTAATCAACTGCTCCATCTGCGGCGCGATTTCGCTATCCCAGACCTGCTGCCAGTCGCTCGGTTCTACCTGCTGCAGGGCCACACTCACCGAACTCTCTTTGCTGTTCAGATGGCGAATCAACACCTCGGTAATATCGGCGGCCAGCGCCGTTTTTTGTTCATCATTCAGCTCGCGGGGAAAACATTTAATATCAACGTGCGGCATAGCAGGCTCCTTATTGTCAAGACAATAAAGCTATCATAGCAGGCGACGTTCAGTTCTCATTTTGTGCTTTAAATCAGCTCGTTGCGACGCAGCGCGGATTGGAGTTTGGGATGGCGATACACCGCATCCGCCACGGCGACGAATTTTGGCGTATGGGCCGCAAACCACTCCCGGCGCGGGCCCCAGGCGCACATCGCCGCGATATAGCAGTCGAGCAGGGTTATCTCCGCGCCCAGCGCATACGGCGCGGCGGCAAGCTGCTGCTCCAGCCACAAATAGAGCGATTTACGATAGCGGATGCAGCTTTCCCGCAGCTGCTCTGGCGCATCGGCGGCCCAGCGTTCGGGGTAATCCGCAAAGGTAAAGGTGGGATAAACGTTCGCCACCAGCCAGATGAGCAGACGCTGAAAGGCATGCCGCTGCGGCGAGCCCGGCGCCGGGGCCAGATCCGGCCGCCTGTCGAGAATCATCAGGGCGATAGCGGCGGTTTCGGTCATCACGCTGCCGTCTGCAAGCGTCAGGGTCGGCACCTGACACAGCGGGTTTATCTGTTTGAGGCGGTCGCGCTGCGGGCCCGGCTGGTCAAAGCCCTCAACGTTGACAAAATAGTACGGGATATCGGCCAGCGTCAGCATCAGTTCGCTAATTGTCGACCCCCAGCCGGGTACGCCATAGACGGTGATCATGTTCTGCGCCCTCGTGAATTCGCCGCACAGGAGCGCGGCGGCGGCAGGTTTAGCCATGTTGCAGTATAGATTCGATCGCGCGATGCCGCTATAGAACGCCCTACGCCGACTCCCGCGCCACCAGGTGAAAGCCGATATCAATAATCACGTCCCCTTCACCGCCGCCTTCGATGCGGTCGGCGAGCAGCGTGGCCGCCTGCTCGCCGATGGCGTGACGGTCGACGCTGACGGTGGTGATCGCCGGACGGTTGCTGGCGGCGAAGTCCAGATCGCCAAAACCGATCACCGCCAGATCCTGCGGCACGCGCAGACCCCGGCTTTCGGCTTCCATAATCGCCCCCTGGGCAAGGGTATCGGAGCTGCAGACGATAACGTCAAATTCGCCGCCAGCGAGCAGCTCGGCCAGGCCGCGACGCCCCAGCGCCAGTGATGCCGGAAGCGGCACTTCGACCTGCGGCGCATCGTCAATGCCATTTTTGGCCAGCCGTGCGCAGAGCCCCTGCTTTCGCAACGTCGCGCGCGCGTCGCCGGCCCACAGCAGACCCGGTCGGCGGTAGCCTTTTTCCAGCAGATACTCGCCAATGGTTTCACCGACTTTTTCATGCGAAAAACCGACCAGCATATCCAGCGGCGTCGGGGTGAGATCCCAGATCTCCACCACCGGCGTAGCGGCGTTGAGAATCGTCTTCTTCAACGCCGGGGCGTGCTGAATGCCGGTCAACACGACGCCATCCGGACGCCGGGAGAGTAAGGTTGCGACCAGCTCGGCTTCGGTCTGTCGGCTGTAGCCCGCCACGCACAGCAGCATATGGTAGCCGCGCGCCGCCAGGGTATCGCTCAGCGCCTGGATGGTATCGACAAACATATTGTTGTTAATTTGCGGCACCACCACGGCCACCAGCTTGCTGCGCCTGGAGGCCAGGCCGCCGGCCAGCGCGTTGGGGATGTAGCCCGTCGCCTGCACCGCCTGCATCACTTTCTCGACCGTTTTTGGCCGTACCAGCTGCGGCGTATTCAGCGCCCGACTAACCGTCATCGATGACAACCCGGCGCTGCGGGCAACGTCATCCAGCGTCGGCGCGCGCGTCGGTTTTCTGCTTTTCACGACTAAGCCCCTGTGTTGAGTCGTTTCCTGTGGGCATTATTGATGATGGCCCGCGCAATTGCCAGCGCCCTCCGGGACATCTCTAAGAGAACCAACGACCTGAAAAACAAAATGTTATCGCTATCATTATGCTTTGTAACTTTTCACAAACCTTTTTGGATCGTGACCTGCGCTGCATAATTTCACTCGTTATAACCGCTAATTGTGATCGTTTGTACAAATTAAAATCACTGTCGTAGCGTAAAGACAATTCCAGGATTAAAAATGTTAGCGCAAACATTTTATCACTAAAAAGGAACTGACTATGACCTCGAGTGCTAATTCCGAGTCCGTGACCTACGCCAAAGCTTCCGGCGTCAAAACCGCCGCTGAGACCGGTGACCGTATTGAACACGTCAAACTGTCGCTGGCTTTTCTGCCGCTGGCGACCCCCGTCAGCGATGCAAAAGTTCTGACCGGTCGACAAAAGCCGCTGACCGAAGTGGCGATTATCATCGCCGAAATCCGCTCCCGGGACGGTTTTGAAGGCGTCGGCTTTAGCTATTCCAAGCGCGCGGGCGGCCAGGGCATTTACGCCCACGCCAAAGAGATCGCCGATAATCTGCTCGGCGAAGACCCGAACGATATCGACAAGATCTACACCAAACTGCTGTGGGCCGGGGCTTCCGTAGGTCGTAGCGGCATGGCCGTACAGGCCATCTCCCCTCTCGATATTGCGCTGTGGGATATGAAAGCCAAACGCGCCGGACTCCCGCTGGCGAAGCTACTCGGCTCGCATCGTGATTCCGTCCAGTGCTACAACACCTCCGGCGGCTTCCTGCATACCCCGCTGGATCAGGTATTGAAAAACGTGGCTATCTCCCGCGAAAACGGCATTGGCGGGATTAAGCTGAAAGTCGGTCAGCCGAATACCGCTGAGGATATTCGTCGTCTGACGGCGGTGCGCGAGGTGCTGGGCGATGACTTCCCGTTAATGGTCGACGCCAATCAGCAGTGGGATCGCGAAACCGCTATCCGCATGGGGCGCAAAATGGAGCCGTTCAACCTGATCTGGATTGAAGAACCCCTTGACGCTTACGACGTTGAAGGCCACGCGCAGCTCGCCGCCGCGCTGGATACACCGATTGCCACCGGCGAGATGCTGACCAGCTTCCGCGAACACGAGCAGCTGATCCTCGGCAACGCCAGCGACTTTGTCCAGCCGGACGCCCCGCGCGTCGGCGGGATCTCCCCGTTCCTGAAAATTATGGATCTGGCGGCGAAGCACGGTCGCAAGCTGGCCCCGCACTTTGCGATGGAGGTGCACCTGCATCTCGCCGCCGCCTACCCGCTCGAGCCGTGGCTGGAGCATTTCGAGTGGCTGAACCCGTTGTTTAACGAACAGCTGGAGCTGCGCGACGGGCGGATGTGGGTTTCCGAACGCCACGGTCTGGGCTTCACCCTGAGCGAACAGGCCCGCCGCTGGACCCAGCAAAGCTGCGAGTTTGGTAAACGTCCTTAACAGAATTCCCCGGATGGCGGCGTAAACGCCTTATCCGGGCTACAGGCCCAGTCGCCCGGCCAAGGCGTATTAAGCGCCGCCCCCGGGAGAATACAGCGTTTTCCCGGAGGCGATGCTGCGCATTTGTTCGGGCTACCGGTCCGCAGGCGACTGAAAACCCGTAGCCCTCCCGGGGAAATACCTCTTATTGCCTGTACCCACAATACACAACCCTGCAAAGGAGTTGATTAAAATGCAACAGCAATTAAAACGCAGCAACGTGCGTTACGGTATATTACTGTTTTTATTTCTGGCCACCGTATTTAATTATGCCGACCGGGCAACGCTGTCCGTCGTCGCGCCTATTATGAGCAAAGAGTTAGGTTTTGATCCCGAGGCGATGGGGCTGGCCTTTTCCGTTTTTGGTATCTCCTACGTCATTATGCAAATACCCGGCGGCTGGCTGTTGGATAAATATGGTTCGCGGCTGGTCTACGGCTGCGCGCTAATTGGCTGGTCGATCGTCACCATGTTCCAGGGCACCATCTATATGTTCGCCAGCCCGCTGGTAGCGCTGGTTATTCTGCGCCTGATGATGGGGGCGATTGAAGCCCCAGCCTTCCCCGCCAACAGCCGTCTGAGCGTGCAATGGTTTCCCAATAAAGAGCGCGGATTCGTCACCTCGGTCTATCAGGCCGCGCAGTATATCTCTTTGGGGATTATTACGCCGCTGATGACCATTATTCTGCATAATTTAAGCTGGCACTACGTATTTTATTATATTGGCGCTATCGGCGTGGTGCTGGGGATATTCTGGCTGGTAAAAGTAAGAGATCCCTCTCATCATCCAAAAATTAACCAGCAGGAGCTCGACTATATTCGTGAAGGCGGCGGCGAGCCGGAGTTAGGCACGAAAAAAACGCAGCAGAAATTAACCCTCGCGCAAATCAAAAGCGTCTGCGTCAATCGTATGATGATCGGGGTATATATCGGCCAGTTCTGCGTAACGTCCATTACCTGGTTCTTCCTGACCTGGTTTCCGACCTATCTTTACCAGGCCAAAGGTATGTCGATCCTGAAAGTCGGCTTTGTCGCCAGTATCCCAGCCATTGCCGGATTTATCGGCGGCCTGCTGGGCGGCGTATTCTCGGACTGGCTGTTGAAACGCGGCTACAGCCTGACGACCGCCCGCAAGCTGCCGGTGATCTGCGGCATGCTGCTCTCCTGCGTGATTGTTGTCGCCAACTACACCACCTCGGAAGTGGTGGTGATCGCCGCCATGAGCGTGGCCTTCTTTGCTAAAGGGTTCGGTAACCTCGGCTGGTGCGTGCTGAGCGACACCTCACCGAAGGAGATGCTCGGTATTGCCGGCGGCGTGTTCAACATGTGCGGCAACCTGGCGAGCATCATCACGCCGCTGGTCATCGGCGTGATCATCGCCAACACCCACTCGTTTGATTACGCCATCCTGTACGTCGGCTCCATGGGCGTACTGGGCCTGTTCTCCTATCTGTTTATCGTCGGGCCGCTGGATCGTTTGACGCTGACCCCGCGCGCCGCCTGATTTAACACCCTGGCGAGGATTCGCCCCCGCTGTTTCGCATCACACTCCTGCGAAACAGCGGTTTTTTAGTAGGTTATCCCCGGCGGATTCACCGTCGATTGCGTCACCTCTTCGCCCTGTTCGCCCCAGCGCGCCAGCACCTTCTGGTATTCCCCACGAGCAATCGCGCCATTTAGCGCCGCTTGCAGCGCCACCACCAGGCCGTTGCCCTTTTTGGTCGTCGTGGCAACGTATGCTTTTTTCGGCCCCAGGCCGACGACTTTGGTTTTGCCGCTGAGCGCCGCTTTATAGGCCGCCACCGACTGCGGCCCAAAGAACACATCCGCGCGCCCGGACTGAATATAGAGATTGCCCGAAGCGTCATCGGTCAGGTAGACCGGCAGCGCCGGTTGACGCCCGGCGGCTTCATTTTCGGCGTTCCAGCCGAGCAAAATCCGCTCCTGATTGGTCCCGGACCCGACGATCACCTTTTTGCCCGCGAGATCCGCCGGTCCGCTGACGCTGGCGATATCGCTGGTCGATTTCACGGAAAAGGCCAGCGAATCGACGCGATAGGTCGCAAAATCAAACTTCTCTTTCCGCTGCTCGGTCACCGCAATATTGACCAGCGCCACGTCGTAGCGACCGGAAGTCATCCCCAGCGGCCAGTCCTCCCAGGCGGTGGGCACCAGCTTCAGCTTTAGCCCGAGGCTGCCGGCCAGCAGCCGGGCGATATCCGGGTCGCTGCCGATACGCGTGCGGTTATCGCTGGCCAACAGCGCCAGCGGCGGCGAGTTGAGCGCCGAAATCGCCACCGTTAAGGTGCCCGGCTCGACGAAGGCGTAATTTGCCGGGATCTTCGCGATCGCCTGCTCATCGCGGGTCACCGGCAGCGGCTGCTCGTTGGCGCGAAGGTCGATAGCCGCCTGCGATGCCGCGGATAAAGATAATAACGTCAGGGCTAAAAGTCCGTTTCTCATGCCGCTAATACCCTCGATAAGAACTGCCGCGTCCGCGGGTGCTGCGGGTGGTTCAGCACGGCGTCGCTGCCGCCCTGCTCGACAATTTTGCCGTCGACCATAAACACCACCCGATCCGCCACCTCTTTCGCAAAGCCGATTTCATGAGTCACCACCACCAGGGTAGTGCCGGAGCGCGCCAGCTTTTTAATCACATCCAGCACTTCCCCCACCAGCTCAGGGTCAAGCGCGGAGGTCGGTTCATCAAACAAAATCACCCGCGGGTTCAGCGCCAGCGCCCGGGCAATGGCGATGCGCTGCTGCTGCCCGCCGGACAGGTGTCGCGACCAGGCATCGGCTTTGTTGCGCAGTCCGACCACGTCCAGCAGGTCATACGCCCGCGCGATAGCCTCTTTGCGGGTCGCCTGTTTGTGGGCGATGGGCGCCTCAATCAGGTTTTCCAGCACCGTCAGATGCGGGAACAGATTGAAGTTCTGAAATACGTAGCCGACGTTGACCCGCTGGCGGAGGATCTCTTTCTCTTTCAGTTCGTACAGCTTGTCGCCTTTGCGGCGATAGCCGATATAGTCGCCATCGATCTGGATAAAGCCTTCATCGACGCGCTCCAGGTGGTTAATCGCCCGCAGCAGCGTCGATTTTCCCGAGCCGGACGGCCCGAGGATCACCGTTACCGTGCCGGGTTCGATTTCCAGCGACACGTCATCCAGCGCTTTATGGCGGCCAAAGTATTTGCTGACGCCGGTAATGGAAATATGACCGTTACGAGAGTTGGACATGGACAGGCTCCTGCGGTTGTGGGCGGCGAACGGGTTCAGCGCGACGGCTGCTGCGGGCGGTATTGACCGCCGAGCGGCGTTCGCTGCGGGCCAGGCCGCGCTCGACCAGAAACTGAATCAGCGACAGCACGCTGGTGATCACCAGATACCAGGCGGCGCCGACCATCAGCAGCGGAATGACTTCCTGGGTGCGGTTGTAGATCATCTGGATGGTGTAAAACAGCTCCGGCATCGCCAGCACGTAAACCATCGCCGTCCCCTTGGCGAGGCTGATAATTTCGTTAAAGCCCGCCGGTAAAATGGTGCGCAGCGCCTGCGGCAGGATAATGCGCAGCGTGCGACGGCTGGCCGGAAGCCCCAGCGCCGCCGCCGCTTCATACTGACCGTGATCGACGCCAAGGAAGCCACCGCGGATAATTTCGGCGGTGTAGGCGCTTTGCACGAGGGTCAGCCCGACAACGGCAGTGGAAAACTGCCCCAGCACGTTGATGGTCTCAAAGCTGGCCCAGCTAATGCCGGTGAACGGGATACCGATCGATAACCTGTCGTAGAGATAAGAGAAGTTGTAGAGAATAATCAGCACCACGATCAGCGGCAGCGAGCGGAACAGCCAGATATAGCCCCA
The DNA here is from genome assembly GCF_002090195.1 of Klebsiella sp. M5al. NCBI lineage: Bacteria > Pseudomonadati > Pseudomonadota > Gammaproteobacteria > Enterobacterales > Enterobacteriaceae > Klebsiella > Klebsiella sp. M5al. The sequence continues at coordinate 2,825,284 of NZ_CP020657.1, read as the reverse complement.
GGCCAGGCTGCTCAGCAGCCATGAGCTGGAGAGGCGGGCCAGCGCCAGCAGGCCGCCGAGAATAACGCTCAGCGCCGTCGCCAGCAGGGTCAGCAGCAGCGTCTGCCCGAGGCCCTCGAGGATCACCGGGTCAAAGAACCAGCGGGCAAAAACGCCCCACTCCCAGCGCGGGTTAAAGGCGACGGATTGAATCACCACCGCCAGCGCCAGCAGCGCCAGCGCCGCGCCTACCGCCCGCAGCGGATAGCGCGCGGGGACAACCTTAATCGTTTCCGGGGTATGCATAGGGGCTCCTTAAGCGCTCTGGCTTAGCGCGCTGACCGCCAGCGCTTTGGTGAAGCGCAGTCGGCCATCAAACGGCGGCAGACTGTACTCTTCCGGATCGCGGCTGAGGTCAAACTGCGCCTCGTAGCCCTGGCTCAGGTAGAGCCGCACCGCTTCCGGCTGCCGAAAACCGGTGGTCAGATAGATATGGCTGTAGCCGGCAAGCAGCGCCCGACGCTCCAGCTCCTGCACCACTTTCGCCGCCAGCCCCTGCTGGCGCAGACGGCGATGGGTCCAGATACGTTTGATTTCCGCCGTATGGGCGTCTTTCGGTTTGTACGCGCCGGTGGCGATAATTTCGCCCTCGCGCTCCAGCACGATAAACAGCCCCTGCGGCGCCAGATACCATTCAGTCAGCTCGATTTCGGCATCGCGGGAGAAGTAGTCGCCGTAGCGCGCGGCGTACTCACCGAACAGGCCCTCAATAATCGGCTGCAGCTCCGGGGTTTCCGGAGAGACATCGCGGAAAATATCGCTCATCATGCCTCCTGTTAGTCGCCGAGTCCGGCCGGGTTGATTTCCGATTGCGGGATGCTCTCCACGCCTTCGCCCCAGCGGTTCAGTACCTTCGCGTAATCGCCGCTGCGGATAGCGCCGTTCAGCGCCGTCTGTACCGGTTCAACCAGACCGCTGCCTTTTTTCACCGTCACGGCGATATGCGCCGCCTTCGGCCAGCCGCCGTCAACGCTGCCCACCAGCTTGGTTTTGCCGGTCAGCGCCGCTTTCCACGCGCCGATCACGTTGGGGCCGAAGAAGGCGTCGGCGCGCCCGGACTGCAGCGCCAGGGTTTGGGCGGCGTCATCTTTGGTATAAACCGGGGTAAACGGCTTCAGCCCCTTCTTAAGGTTCTCGGCGTTCCACGCCAGCAGGATCGCTTCCTGATTGGTACCGGAGCCGACGATAATCCGCAGCCCGGCAATATCTTCGGCTTTTTCAATTTTGCTCAACGGACTGGTGCTCTTGACGTAAAAACCCAGCGAATCTTTGCGGTAGGTGGCGAAGTCAAACTTCTCTTTGCGCTCTTTGGTTACGGTGATATTGCTGACCGCCGCATCATATTTGCCGGAGGCGACGCCGAGCGGCCAGTCTTCCCATGATGTCGGTACCACGTTCAGCTCAAGCCCAAGGCTGTCGGCCACCAGGCGGGCGATATCCACTTCGCTGCCGAGCAGGGTTTTGTTATCGTCAGAAAACACGGTCAGCGGCGGCGAGTTCAGCGCGGCGACCGCGACGGTCAGTTTGCCCGGCACCGCCAGGTGAAGACCTTTGGGCAACTGCGCGATAGCCTGCGGGTTTTTCGCCGTATGAATCGGCGTTTTGTTAGCTTCGAGGCTCACGCCGGTGCCGTTGATCGTGACGTTCTGCGCCCAGGATGAGGCGCTAACGGCCAGCGCAAGCGCCAGGAGTAGCGATTTTTTCTGCGTTTTCTGCATAGCGGGTGTTCTCTATTATTGTTTTTGGAATTGATTAACGGGCTCTGCCAGCCCTAAGCTATCGCGCAGCGTGGCGCCGGGATATTCCCGGCGGAATAATCCGCGCTGCTGAAGAATGGGTACGACCTGATCCACAAAGCGCGGGAAGGTGTCCGGCGTGCCGCCCTGGATAATAAAACCGTCCGCCGCGCGCTGTTCAAACCACTGCTGCAAACCATCCGCCACCTCTTCGGCGGTGCCAGAGAAACGCGGTCGCGGGCTGGCCGCCTCCAGCGCCACCTGGCGCAGCGTCAGGCCGCGTTCGCGGGCGTTGCGTTTTATCTCGTCGGTGGTGCTGCGAAAGCTGTTCTGCCCGAGGTCGCCGATATCCGGAAACGCCTCGTCCAGCGGATATTGGGAGAAATCGTGATGCTCAAAATAGCGGCCGAGGTAATTCAGCGCGTCCTCAATCGATACCAGCGCGGCGGTGGTCTGGTATTGCTGCTCCACATCGTCGGCGCTATCGCCAACGATCACGCTGACGCCCTGGAATATGTGTAGTTCGCTCTCCCGGCGGCCGTACGCGTCGAGCTGGCTTTTGACGTCGCGATAAAAGGCCTGCGCTTCCGCCAGCGATTCCTGATGGGTAAAAATAGCGTCGGCATGGCTGGCGGCTAATTTTTTGCCGTCATCGGATGCGCCCGCCTGAAAGATAATCGGTCGCCCCTGCGGGGTGCGGGCAATATTTAGCGGACCGGCTACTTTAAAGAAATCGCCGTGATGATTAAGCGTGTGCAGCTTATTTTTATCAAAGAACTGGCCGCTCTCTTTATTCCGAATAAACGCATCCTGCTCCCAGGAGTCCCACAGGCCTTTGACAACCCGCAGATATTCATCGGCAATGCGGTAGCGCAGAGCATGATCGGGATGCTGGGCGCGGGAGAAGTTTTTCGCCGAGCCCTCCAGCGGCGAGGTGACCACGTTCCAGCCCGCGCGCCCGCCGCTCAGATGATCGAGGCTGGCGAACTGGCGGGCGGTGGTAAAGGGTTCGCTGTAGGAGGTCGACAGGGTACCAACCAGGCCTAAACGCGTGGTTACCGCCGCCAGGGTGGATAATACCGTCAGCGGTTCAAAACGATTTAAAAAATGCGGGATCGATTTTTCATTAATATATAAGCCGTCGGCGACAAAAATAAAATCGAGCTTGCCCTCTTCCGCTTTTAGCGCCGTCTGCTTAACGAACTCAAAGTTAATACTGGCGTCCGCCAGCGCGGCCGGATGGCGCCATGCCGACATATTTCCCGATGCGCCATGTAATATAGTGCCAATACGCAGCTGCCGTTGTTCAGACATCGTTAATCCTTAGTCTATGACCCTGAATAATTAAAGTTCTTTTAATGCCTGCTCTGCCAGATCGGCAAAATAGTGCGCCGCCGGCGCGATCAACCGCTCATCCGGGTTAAACGCCGGATGGTGAAGACCAAATTCGCTGGCGCTACCGATGCTGACGAAAGCGCCGGGTATATGCTGGAGATAAACGGCAAAATCTTCGCCGCCGAGATGGAGGTCCGCATGATGCGTGCGGTAGCCGGACTTATCGGCCACGTCGCTGGCGAATGCCGCCCAGCGCTCATCATTGACCAGCGCGGTCGGCCCGGCGTACCAGAAGACATCGATCTGCGCGCCGAAGGCGCTGGCGAAGCCGGCGGCAATCTCGCTCACCCGCGCCTTCACCCGCTGCTGGACTTCGCTGCTATGGGTGCGCAGCGTACCTTCCAGCTCGACGCTTTCCGGCAGGACATTCCACGTATTGCCACCCTGAATCCGCGTGACGCTCAGCACCACGGAATCGAGGGTGTTCACTTCGCGGCTGGCGACGCTTTGCAGCAGGGTCACCAGCTGGCTGGCCAGCAGAATGGCGTCCTTCCCTTCATGAGGCCGGGCGGCGTGAGCGCCTTTGCCGGTCACCTTAAACACAAAGCGATCGACGTTGGCATAAAACGCGCCGCCTCGGGTGGCGAATTCCCCCACCGGCAGCCCCGGTTCATTATGCATACCGAAAATGGCGGAAACGCCCTCCAGCACGCCGGCGCGAATCAGGGTTTTCGCGCCGCCGAAGCTCTCCTCCGCCGGCTGGAACAGAATGCGGACGCGTCCCGCCAGCTGCGCTTCGCGTTGTTTCAGTAGTAAGGCCGCGCCAAGGATCACGCTGGTATGAATATCATGCCCGCAGGCGTGCATCACGCCGGCATTCAGCGAGCGAAACGGCACGCTGGCCGCCTCTTCGATAGGCAGCGCATCAATATCGGCACGCAGGGCAATCACCTTATTGCCGCTCCCAACCTCGGCAACCGCTCCGGTTTTCAGATCATATGGCAACAGGCTGATGCCGCCGCTTTGTAGCCAGTCGCGAATACGCGCGGTGGTGTCGACCTCCTGCAGCGAAAGTTCCGGATACTGATGCAGCTCGCGCCGCCAGCGAATTAACTGTTCAGCAAGGCTCATGGCTGGACCTCCGCGCTCAGATGCGCCCGGGCCAACAGACGCAGGGAGTTAAGGCGCGCCGCGCCGTCGCTAATGGGCGTGTCGATAATAAATTCGTCGATGTTCCACGCCGACTGCAAGGCATCCAGCTGCGCTTTCACCTGCTCGGGGGTGCCGAACAGCACCGCCGATTCCCGACGGGCGATGCGCGTCGGCCTGCTACCCGCCTGGCGGGCAAAGGCGGCCGCCTGCGCTTCGCTGCCGACGGTCACCCGCTGGCCGTTTTCCAGCTCAACGCCCCAGACTTCCACGGCGTTTGCCAGATCGGCTGCGGTGGCAGAATCGTCGGCCACCACGGCCTGGACGGCAATAATCGCGTCGCGACGGCTCAGTTCGCGCCAGCGGGTGAGCACCTCGCGCAGCAGATGCTTATCGCCGTTGAGATGGGCGGCGAAGACAAAGTTCCAGTCCAACTGCGCCGCCAGCTGCGCGCTTTCCAGGCTGGCGCCGAGGAGAAAGCCGTCTGCGCGACGCGGCGGAATCGGGGTTGCGCGGACGCTCTCTTCCCCATCGGTTTCGGTCAGCGACAGCCAGTTATCGAGCTGCGCCAGCTGGTCGGCAAAACTCCCTTTTTGCTGGGGATTAAGCCCCTGCTGCAGCGCGCGGGTAGAGAGCGGCAGGCCGCCGGGAGCTTTGCCCACGCCCAGATCCACGCGGCCCGGCGCGAGGGAGGCCAGCATATTGAAGTTTTCCGCCACTTTGTACGGGCTGTAGTGCTGGAGCATGACGCCGCCGGAACCGACGCGAATCCGGCGGGTCTGGCCGAGGATCCAGGCGATCGCCAGTTCCGGCGACGGGCTGGCAAGCTGCTCGGTATTGTGGTGTTCGGCTATCCAGAAACGGTGATAGCCCCAGGCTTCCGCCTGTTGCGCCAGCGTTAATGTACGCGCCAGCGCCTGGGCGGCCGTTTCTCCGGCCGCCAGCGGGCTTTTATCCAGGATACTGATTCGATAAGACATTTCGCAGGCTCATGTGAATTAACATGTCTGCATTATTAGAAGCGGCCGCGGTCAGTGAGAAACAATTTATTTACATTTGCTCTGCCGGAAATTAGATATGCGGTGAGGTAACTGCCCCGGAGGCGATGCTGCGCATCTGTCCGGGCTACGCATCCTCAGCAGTCTGCGGGCCTGTAGTTTGTAGTCCGGCTAAGCGCAACACATTCCCCGGGTTGCGGCGTAAACGCCTTACCCGGGCTACGGGTTCCCGGCAGTCTGCGACCCGGTAGCCCGGCTAAGCGCAGCGCGAGCCGGGGGATTATCGGCTATTCTGCCGAAGCTCGCGCACCAGCGCCTCGGTCTGCTGCTGGTTGCGCAGACGCACAAAGCGAATGTGTTGATACTGGGGATCGCGCATATCCGCCAGATAGCGCCGGCGATTATTGCGCCAGGTTTTTAGCGTCCAGAGAATAATGGAGTCCCGGCTAAAGAAGGAGCGGCGGAAGGTTTCACAGTTACCGGTGCCAGGCCACAGTTCCTGGCGACGGCTGGCGCGTGAAGCCGCGCGCCAGACCGCCTGACGCAACGTGCGCCAGAAGCTGTAGTCCACCCACACCACCAGATCCACGTCGCGCCATTTTACCGGGCGGCTGCGGTTATAGTTACCGTCCAGCACCCAGCCGGGCGCGGCGAGCGCGGCGGCAAGTTTGGCGTAAAACTCATCGTCCGGCGTCCCTTGCCATTCGGGCAGCCAGTAGAGCACATCCATTTCGATATAAGGCAGCGACAGTTCCTGAGCCAGCCGACGCGCGAGGGTAGATTTGCCGACGCCGCTGGTCCCTACTACGTTGATTTTCATCGTGGTCTCTCGGGCAAAACGCGGGCTGAAAATAATAGCGCACGTTGGGCAAAATCGATCAGCGAAATTTCCAGGTGATTATCCCCCCACAAAACGCGGCGATCTCATTGATATTTAAGCAAGTGCGGTCCGCAAATCTTTTACGTGCGTCCATTTTCCGATACGTGTAGGATTCTCCGCCATGCTCGCTTATCTCATTCCTCAGAATGATGAGAGAGCCAGCAGCACGAACCACTCATGGACATTGACAGGAAAATAGCGACATCAATGAATACAAAACACTCTAGCGTGGCGGAGCAGCACGCTGCCAAACGCCACTGGCTGAATTCGCAGGAGTCCGGCTACCACAAGGCGATGGGCAACCGTCAGGTACAGATGATTGCCATCGGCGGCGCCATCGGTACCGGCTTGTTTCTCGGCGCGGGCGCGCGCCTGCAGATGGCCGGGCCGGCGCTGGCGCTGGTTTATCTGGTCTGCGGCCTCTTTTCGTTTTTTATCCTACGCGCGCTGGGCGAGCTGGTGCTTCATCGCCCTTCGAGCGGCAGCTTCGTCTCCTACGCCCGCGAGTTCCTCGGTGAAAAAGCGGCTTACGTGGCGGGCTGGATGTACTTTGTCAACTGGGCGATGACCGGGATCGTCGATATCACCGCCGTCGCGCTGTATATGCACTACTGGGGCGCGTTCGGCGACGTCCCGCAGTGGGTATTCGCCCTCGGCGCGCTGGCGATTGTCGGCACCATGAACATGATCGGCGTGAAATGGTTCGCCGAGATGGAGTTCTGGTTCGCGCTGGTGAAAGTGCTGGCGATCGTGGCATTTCTGGTGGTCGGAACCATTTTTCTCGGCAGCGGCAAGCCGCTTGATGGCAATGCCACCGGCTTCCACCTGATTACCGATAACGGCGGCCTGTTCCCGCACGGCCTGCTGCCAGCGCTGGTGCTGGTTCAGGGGGTGGTGTTCGCCTTCGCCTCTATCGAACTGGTGGGCACCGCCGCTGGCGAATGTAAAGACCCGCAGACCATGGTACCGCGCGCGATTAACAGCGTTATCTGGCGTATCGGTCTGTTCTATGTGGGTTCGGTGCTGCTGCTGGTGCTGCTGCTGCCGTGGAATGCCTATCAGGCCGGGCAGAGCCCGTTCGTCACCTTCTTCTCGAAGCTGGGCGTGCCGTATATCGGCAGCGTGATGAATATTGTGGTGTTAACCGCCGCGCTCTCCAGCCTCAACTCTGGTCTCTACTGCACCGGGCGTATTCTGCGCTCCATGTCGATGGGCGGTTCCGCGCCGAAGTTTATGTCGAAAATGAGCCGTCATCACGTGCCTTACGCCGGGATTCTGGCGACGCTTGGCGTCTACGTCGTTGGGGTATTCCTCAACTATCTGGTGCCTTCACAGGTGTTTGAGATTGTCCTCAACGTCGCGTCGCTGGGGATTATCGCTTCGTGGGGCTTTATTGTGGTGTGCCAGATGCGCCTGCGCAAGGCGATTAAGGAAGGGAAAGCGGCGGACGTCAGCTTCAAGATGCCGGGAGCGCCTTTTACCTCCTGGCTGACACTGCTGTTCCTGCTGAGCGTGCTGGTATTAATGGCTTTCGATTATCCGAATGGGACCTATACCATCGGTTCGATTCCGCTGATCGCCGTGCTGCTGGTCGCCGGCTGGTTTGGCGTACGTAAGCGCGTACATGATATTCACAGCACCGCGCCGAATATTGAAAAACCGTAACTCGTTCCTTTTGCGGTTTGCCCCACCGGGCAAACCGCAACGGCACAACTTAATTATCTTCCACCAGCTGAGCGACGTCGCTGCTGTTAATCTGGCGCTTATTGCCTGACTCATCGGTATAGCTGGTCATGCCGGTATCTTTATCCAGCTGCGGCTTGCCCTGCGTCACGATAGTCTGCCCGCTTTTCGTCGTCATCACATAGTTTGAGCTACAGCCCGCCAGAAGGGCCAGCATCGCGCCGGCGCAAACGACCATAAATGATTTTTTCATCTTTTCTCCAGGATTAATGCCACCGTCCCGCTTGCGCAGGAAAGACGTCAGTTTATAGCCATTGTATTTATCAGGCTAATAAGTGTTTGTAACAGAGGGTGATATCGCTGAAGGCGTCAGCCGCCGCCCGGCAGACAGACTTTCAGGAGGGGTTACCCCCTCCCGTCAGGATCACAGCGCGATGCGGATAACGTCATCCGGCTGGGTGGCCTCTTTCTGGCGAGTCGATTCCTGCTTCACGCTGACATACAGCGTTTTGCCATCGGCGGATAAGGTCAGGCTGTTCGGGTGAGTCGGGGTTTTGAAGGTCTTGACCACTTTGTAGGTCTTACCATCGATCACGCTCACTTCGCCGGCTTTACGGTGAGTTACGTAGGCTTCATTGCGGGTCGGGTTAAACAGCACGGCCAGGGATTCCGGCGCGGCGATTTTCTCCAGCACTTTACCATCGCGAATATCGACCACCAGCACTTCCGGCTGTTTGCCGTCGGTGATAAAGGCCCGGTGACCGGCGGTATCGAGGCTCAGGTTGAGGTAGAAGTGCTCTTTGCCGTCATCCTGCAGTTTCTTACGCGTCAGGATTTTATTGCTGGCGCTGTCGATGGTCACCAGTTCGCCGTCGGCGTTAGTGGTGTAGATACGGTTCGCTTCCGCGTCCACCGCCAGGCCCGTCGCCATCGCGCCGGTATTGGCAATAGTGTCTTTCAGCGTCAGCTTGTCGCCGTCCACCACCCAGATCACGCTCTCTTTACCCAGACCGGTGATGTAGACAGTTTTGGTTTTCTCGTTAACCGCCAGTTCGCGCGGGGCCAGCGGGCGCACGGTTTCGCTGCGCTGACGGGGATCGAGCACCAGACGCCCTTTCACCTTCCCGGTTTTGGCATCAATTGCCGTTACGCTGCTGTCGGTGGTATTGCCAAACCACAGGGTCTGGGTAGCGTTGTTGATCGTTGCGCCGAACGGTTTTAGATCGTTATGAATAATCTGCGTCACTTCCAGCGTCGTCGGATCGAGGCGGTAAACAATACCGCCCTTATCCAGCGAACGGCTTTGCGAAGTCGCCACCCACAGCGCATTCTCCTGCTGGCTATAGGCCATTTCGTACGCGCCCTTGCCAACGGCTTTGCGCAGCATTTCTTCCGCCGCGTGGGCGCTGAAGCTCCCCGCCAGCAGTAATGAAGTTAACAACAGTGAACGGCGCAGACGCGGCGCGGACAGATGACGTAATGACATGACGACTCCCTTTGATAAAACGAATATGTGCCTGCTCGACAGTGCTTCCGTGGCGCAAAATCATGGCTTTGCGCTACTCTTTGTAATGCGAATAGTAATCATTATTTATCGCAATGTGGAGAGTTAATTGCGTTTTGTCCACCCGCCATCACGCAATTCTTGCTATTTGTTAACTCAAATCCTGTTAAGTCTTTTCAAAAAATTTACAAAAGAGTTAACATATATACATATGTTCCGTTTGGTTCGTTTTGCGAGTAACTTTGATGAAAATCCTTTCCGTGCGCGCCGCCGCGCTCCCCGCACTGCTTCTGCCGCTTATTTCTTCAGCGCCAATCGCCCACGCCGCTGAACAGTCCATGGTGGTTACCGCCGCACCGTCGGCGGTTTCTGAACTCGATACTCCCGCCGCCGTAAGCGTGGTTAACGGCGACGAGATGCGCCAGGCCGCGCCGCGGGTCAACCTTTCCGAGTCGCTGGGCGCGGTACCGGGGCTACAGGTGCAAAACCGTCAGAACTATGCGCAGGATCTGCAGCTTTCGATTCGTGGCTTCGGCTCCCGCTCCACCTACGGCGTGCGTGGGCTGCGAATTTACGTCGACGGCATTCCGGCCACCATGCCTGATGGCCAGGGACAAACCTCGAATATTGATATTGGCAGCCTCGATTCGCTCGAAGTACTGCGCGGGCCTTTTTCCGCCCTGTACGGCAACTCCTCCGGCGGGGTGATTAACGCCACCACCCAGACCGGCAGCCAGCCGCCCACTATCGAAGCCAGCAGCTACTACGGCAGCTTCGGTACCTGGCATTACGGTATGAAAGCGACCGGCGCGGTCGGCGACGGCAGCCATGCGGGCGATGTCGACTATGTGGTTTCCACCAACCGCTTCACCACTCACGGCTCCCGCGACCATAGCGGCGCGCGTAAGAACCTCGCCAACGCGAAGCTCGGCGTGCGCATTAATGACGACAGCAAACTGACCCTGCTGTTTAACAGCGTGGATATTAAAGCTAATGACGCGGGCGGCCTGAGCTATGACGAATGGCAAAATAACCCGCGCCAGTCGCCAAGAGGCGATCAGTACAATACCCGCAAAACCATAAAACAGACCCAGGCCGGTTTGCGCTACGAGCGCCAGCTGAGCGATCAGGACGATCTGAGCGTGATGATGTACGCCGGCGAGCGTGAAACCACGCAATATCAGTCGATTCCTCGCGCTCCGCAGCTCAAACCCACCCATGCTGGCGGCGTGATCGACCTGACGCGCCACTATCAGGGGATTGATACCCGCTGGACCCATCGCGGCGAGCTGCTGGTGCCGGTCACCTTTACCACCGGACTTGATTATGAAACCATGACCGAGCGCCGTAAGGGTTATGAAAATTTTGTCATGAGCAACGGCGCGCCGCAGTACGGTGAAAAGGGCGACCTGCGCCGCAACGAACGCAATTTGATGTGGAACGTAGACCCCTATTTGCAAACCCAGTGGCAGCTCACCGAGAAACTCTCTCTCGACGCCGGCGTGCGCTACAGTTCGGTGTGGTTTGATTCCAACGATTATTACGTTACGCCGGGTAACGGCGATGACAGCGGCGAGGCCAGCTATCATAAATGGCTGCCGGCGGGCTCGCTGAAATACGCGGTAACCGATGCCTGGAACGTCTACGTCTCCGCCGGCCGCGGTTTCGAAACGCCGACCATCAATGAGCTTTCCTACCGCTCCGGCGACCAGGGCGGGCTGAACTTTGGCCTGCAGCCGTCCACCAACGAAACCGTTGAAATTGGCAGCAAAGCGCGAATCGGCAACGGCCTGTTGACCGCCGCGCTATTCCAGACCGATACCGATAATGAGATTGTCGTCGACGCCAGCAGCGGCGGGCGCACCAGCTATAAAAACGCCGGTAAAACGCGCCGTCAGGGGATGGAGCTGGGGCTGGATCAGCAGTTCGGCGAGAGCTGGCGTTTAAAAGCGGCCTGGACCTGGCTGGATGCGACCTATCGTACCAACGTCTGCGACGATGCCAGCTGTAAAGGCAATCGTATTCCGGGGATCGCCCGTAATATGGGCTACGCCTCCTTCGGCTATCAGCCCGAGAAAGGCTGGTACGCGGGCAGCGATATTCGCTATATGAGCGATATTATGGCAAACGATGAGAACACCGCCAAAGCGCCGTCCTGGACGGTGGTCGGCCTGACGACCGGCTATAAATGGAGCTACGGCAAGATGGATATGGATCTGTTTGGCCGGGTAGATAACCTGTTCGACCGCAGCTACGCGGGCTCGGTTATCGTGAATGAATCCAACGGCCGCTACTACGAACCGGCGCCGGGCCGTAACTATGGTATCGGGCTAAACCTGGCATGGCGGTTTGAGTAACGCTTGACCACGGCACCTCAACGGAATCGCACGCAGGATCCTGTTGAGGGTTAGCCGTGGGCGCTCGCTACGTTAAATAACGTTTCTTAACGACAATTCGAAAATGATCTTTTCCGCCTGGCAGGAGAAGGCAATGGAAGCCTCAAGCTTTGCCTCATCACCGGCGGGCGCGATGGTATAATCGACCTGCGGCGGCTCGCTGGCGGGCGCGGCGGCCAGGGCACGTTCGCGGACCGCCGCGATGGTGGACTCGGCCTCTTCGCGGCTGGCGAAGTTTTTCTCAACCCGCCAGACGCAGTCCTCATTATCAATAATCGAGCCTACGTCGATGGCACAGCCTTTGGTACTGCATTTATCTACCACATCTTTCATTGCGATTATCTCCTGGAGTTTTCTTTAGAATAAGAATCCGTTGGCGGAAAGCAAACCATTAATATTTGTATGGTTGCGTCGTTTTATCATTATAGGCCTCCGCGGGAAGCGACTTCTTGCGCCACCGCATGGCTACCTCCTGATTGCGCACAGATCAAGCAGCTATGTTGGCAAGCGTCGCGTTATGTCGCGCTCAATCGTGCACGCCATCACACTATTCTGCGTTGAGCCTCGTCTATGGCGCTTTGCGGCGTTACCCTTGTCACAAAATAACGCCAACAAGGAGCTGCCATGGCACTGCCAGTCATTATCGATTGCGATCCGGGTCATGATGACGCGATTGCCCTCGTTCTTGCCCTCGCCTCACCCGAACTCGATGTAAAAGCCGTGACGTCCTCCGCGGGAAACCAGACCCCGGACAAAACGCTGCGTAACGTACTGCGCATGCTCACCCTGCTTAAACGCCCGGATATCCCGGTCGCCGGCGGCGCGCTTAAGCCGCTAATGCGGGAGCTGATTATCGCCGACAACGTGCATGGCGAGAGCGGTCTTGACGGCCCGGCGCTGCCGGAGCCGGGCTTTGCCGCGCAAAGCTGCACCGCCGTCGAGCTGATGGCCAACATCCTGCGCGACAGCGTCGAACCGGTCACGATCGTTGCCACCGGCCCGCAAACCAACGTCGCCCTGCTGCTCAACAGCCATCCGGAACTGCATGCCAAAATCGAGCGTATTGTGATTATGGGCGGCGCAATGGTGCTGGGGAACTGGCAGCCGGCGGTCGAATTTAATATCTACGTCGACCCGGAAGCCGCGGAGATCGTTTTCCAGTCCGGCCTTCCGGTGGTGATGGCCGGGTTAGACGTCACCCATAAAGCGCAAATCCACGTTGAGGATATCGAGCGTTTCCGCCGTATCGGCAACCCGATATCCACCATCGTCGCCGAACTGCTCGACTTCTTTCTTGAGTACCACAAGGATGAGAAATGGGGCTTTGTCGGCGCGCCGCTGCACGACCCGTGCACCATTGCCTGGCTGCTGAAGCCGGAGATGTTTACCACCGTTGAACGCTGGGTCGGCGTGGAAACGCAGGGGAAATATACTCAGGGGATGACGGTCGTCGATTTTTACAATCTGACCGGTAAGCAGCCGAACGCTACGGTGATGCTCGATGTCGATCGCCAGGCGTTTGTTGACCTGCTGGCCGAGCGGCTGGCGTTTTACGCGTAAATCATCATAAAGCCCGGCAGGCGCGACGCCTGCCGGGTAAGCGGTTACTCGTCCGGAGAGACGCGAACCACCACCTTACCGAAGTTCTCGCCCTTCAGCAGACCGATGAGCGCCTGCGGCGCGTTCTCCAGGCCGTCAACGACCTGCTCGCGGTATTTGATTTTCCCTGCCTGCACCCAGCGCCCCATCTCCTGCTGGAACTCGGCAATCCGGTGACCGTAATCCTGGCCGATAATAAAGCCCTGCATGCGGATGCGTTTTTTGAGGATCGTCGCCATCAGCAGCGGCAAGCGATCCGGGCCGTCGGGCAGCGCGGTGGCGTTGTAGCCGCTGACCAGGCCGCAAACCGGCACGCGGGCCGAGGTATTCAGCAACGGCAGAACTTCATCGAACACTTTCCCACCGACGTTCTCATAGTAGATATCGATCCCCTGCGGGCAGGCTTCAAGCAGTTTGACGGCGAAATCGGGCGCGCGATGATCGACACAGACGTCGAAGCCGAGAGTTTCTACCGCATAGCGGCACTTCTCGCTGCCGCCGGCGATGCCCACCGTGCGGCAGCCTTTCAGCTTCGCGATCTGTCCGACCGTTGCGCCAACCGGCCCGGTGGCGGCGGCGACCACCAGCGTCTCGCCCGCTTTCGGCTGACCAATATCCAGCAGCCCCATATAGGCGGTAAAGCCGGGCATGCCGAGGATCCCCAGCGCCCACGAAGGGTGTTCAGGACTGTCGCCTAATTTCACCAGCCCGCTGCCGTCGGAAAGTTCATAATCCTGCCAGCCGCCGTAGCCCAGCACCCAGTCGCCGGGCTGAAAATCGGCGTGGTTCGATGTCACCACGCGGCTCACGGTGCCGCCGACCATCACCGCACCAATGGCGACAGGCGGCGAATAGGAAGGCGCGTCGCTCATCCGCCCGCGCATATAGGGATCCAATGACAGAAAGACGGTGCGCAGCAGCAGCTGCCCCGGCCCGGGAGACGCGACCTCGCCCTCTTCCAGGCGGAAGTTATCCCCGGTTGGCTCGCCGTGCGGACGCGATGCCAGCAGCCAGCGGCGGTGGCGTTGCGGATTGAAAGCCATAACACACTCCTCTTTTGACAAGTCTGTATTGAGGCTAGCTGCTTTCCCGGCAGCGCGCATTGACATTATGAGGCAGATTGATTGAGTCGGACGACCAGATAGACGCAGGGCTGCGTGGTTTCATTAATAAAGCGGCAGTCGTTAGGCGGCCCGAGCTCCAGGCAGTCCCCCGCCCGCATCTCGTGTCGCGCGTTGCCTTCGATAAACACCAGCTCGCCCTGCTGTAGCCAGATCAGCTGCCGGGCCTGGGCGTAGGATGACGCAGGCATCGGCACATCGCTGCCCGCCGGAAGCTCCACCTGCACCAGGTCGATTGGCAGGTCGCTACGCGGCGAAACGTGCCGCCGCAGATAGTGGCTCTGCGGGTCGCGCCACACCGGCTGATGGGCAAAGCGCAGCAGCTTGCCTTCCTGCATCTCCGCCCTGGCGATCAGCGTCGACATGCTAATGCCGAAAGCGCCGGATAACCGTCCCAGCATCGATGCCGTCGGGCTGCTTTCGCCGCGCTCGATCTTGTGGATCATCGCCCGCGACGCCCCCGCCCGCTCCGCCAGTTCGCTGAGCGACCAGCCGCGGGATTCCCGCTCGATTCGGATACGTGCGCTGATGCGCTGGTTAAGATTGTCTTCTATAGTATTCATAGCGTAATACTATAGTGTAGCCCGCCTGTTTGCACAACCAGACGCCCGGCACCGGGAATGAAAATGAAAAAGCCCGGCGTAATAATCGGCCGGGCAAACACGGAGAGTCATTCAATCCGTTAATGTAAACGGCGTTACGGCAATAAATGAAAAGAAATCGCGTATCCGACGCCGGTCAGCCGAGGATAAAAATTTCTGCCTAAAACAGGTGACAGCCTTGCGTACATTATTGTAATAATATCGTACTACTATAGTGTACAAGCCTTGAGGGTTACCATGACCATCCGCCATGCCAGCAAAGACGATTGCGCGGCAATCGCTGAAATCTACAACCATGCGGTACTGCATACCGCCGCTATCTGGAACGACAATACCGTCGATACCGACAACCGTATTGCCTGGTTTGAGGCCCGACAGCTCGTCGGCTATCCGGTGCTGGTCAGCGAAGAAAACGGCGTAATTACCGGTTATTCTTCCTTCGGCGACTGGCGCGCCTTTGACGGCTTTCGCCACACCGTCGAGCATTCGGTCTATGTTCACCCCGATCATCAGGGCCAAGGGCTGGGCCGCCGTCTGCTGGTCGCCCTCATCGCCGAGGCTAAGCGGTTGAATAAGCACGTTATGGTTGCCGGTATTGAGGCGCAAAATCAGGCTTCACTGCATCTGCATGATACCCTGGGCTTTATCACCACCGGGCAAATGCCGCAGGTTGGCACCAAATTTGGCCGCTGGCTGGATCTGACCTTTATGCAGCTGCAGCTTGACGATCGCCGCGATCCGGACGGTAGCGCATGAATCAAACGCTAACCCTCGCCTGTTTAGTTGCCGCTGGCGTCGGGCTGGTGCTGCAAAACACGCTGATGGTGCGCATTACCCAGTCCGCATCGACCATTCTGATCGCCATGCTGCTTAACTCGCTGGTCGGCATCGTGATTTTCGTGACCATCCTGCTGCTTAAGCACGGCGCGGCGGGGTTTCAGGAGCTGGCGGTTAGCGTAAAGTGGTGGACGCTCATTCCCGGTTTGCTAGGCTCGTTCTTTGT
Organism: Klebsiella sp. M5al; assembly: GCF_002090195.1. NCBI lineage: Bacteria > Pseudomonadati > Pseudomonadota > Gammaproteobacteria > Enterobacterales > Enterobacteriaceae > Klebsiella > Klebsiella sp. M5al. The sequence goes on along the minus strand of NZ_CP020657.1, from coordinate 2,809,239 downwards.
CTTCGCCAGCATCAGCGGCTATCAGAACGTCGGAGCGGCAACCACCATTGCGGTATTGATTGCCAGCCAGCTGGCGGGGGGGTTAGTGATGGATCTGATTCGTGCGCACCACGTCCCGCTTCGCGCGCTGATTGGCCCGCTCTGCGGCGCGGTGATGCTGGTGGTCGGCGCCTGGCTGGTGGCCAGACGCCAGTTCTAACGGCTTGACTAATGAATTTCGCCGCCGCGGGTTAGCTGCTCGCGGCGCGCTTCCTGCTCCTCATGCTGCTGGCGGCCATGGTGGGCGATGGCGGTCCGCAAACGCTGCTGCTGAACGTAGCGCTCTTCCCGCCCCAGCTCCGCGTCATCGCTCAGCGCGATCAGCAATTCATTCATATGGGTAATGACGCTTTCGGCAATCGCGGCGTCCACGCGGGCGACGACCTCATCCAGATGCGACATGTTTTCTCCTTGCAGCTTAGTTGAGTTTAACTTTGGAAAAATCGCTGCCCATCAGGCTCACGCTGTAGCCGCTGACGTTGCTGCGCGTCGCGTAGAAGGTCTTCCCGGTCGCCAGGGTGATCCAGGGGGCCTGCTGCTGAAAAATCGTCTGCGCCTCGCCGTATAGCTTAGCCCGCGCCTGCGGATCGCTGACCAGGATAGCCTTTTTCACCAGCGCATCGTAGGACTTATCGCACCAGCGGGCAACGTTAGAGCCGGTTTTGATGTTATCGCAGCTTAGCAGGGTGCCGGCGAAGTTATCCGGATCGCCGTTATCGGACATCCAGCCAAACAGCGCGCTGTCGTGCTCGCCTTTACGCATTCCGGCGAGATATTCCCCCCACTCATAGGTGACGATTTTGGCTTTAATCCCGACCTTGCTCCAGTCATTCTGGATCATCTCGGCAATACGGCGCGAATTGGGGTTATAGGGACGCTGCACCGGCATCGACCACAGGGTCACTTCGGCCCCCTTCTCCAGTCCGGCCTGCTTAAGCAGGTCTTTCGCTTTTTGCGGATCGTAGTCGTAGTCCGGTAGATCTTTCTTATAGCCGAGCATATTGGCGGGGATCGGTGATTTCGCGACGCTGCCGGAGTCGAGGAACACCGCTTTCACGATCGCCTGCTTGTCGGTCGCGTAGTTCAGCGCCTGACGCACCAGAACATTATCAAACGGCTTTTTCTCGGTATTAAAGGCCAGATAACCAACGTTGAGCGCTTCTACCGAATGCAACGCCAGATCTTTATTGCCCTTAATCACCGGGAACTGTACCGGCGACGGCGCGGGAATAATCTGGCACTCATTGGTTTGCAGCTTCGCCAGCCGCGTCTCAACGTTCGGCGTGATCGAGAAGATCAGGTGTTTGGTCGGCACTTCACCGTCCCAGTAGTGCGGATTGGCGATATAGCGGATCTGCGAATCCGCTTTATATTGCTGCAGCGCGTAAGGTCCGGTGCCGACAGGCCAGGTATCGACATACTCCGGCGTCCCTTTTTTCAGCATCGCATCAGCATATTCAGAGGAGAGTATCGACGCAAAATCCATGCCCCAGTCGGCGAGGAACGCCGCGTTGGGTTCGCTCAGTACAAACTGGACGTGGTAATCATCGAGCTTTTTAACCTCTTTGATCAGCTTATCCAGCCCAACGTCATGAAAGTATTCGTAATGCCCCTGAGAAACATTATGGTACGGATGGTTGGCATCTTTCTGCCTCAGCACCGAGAACAGCACGTCATCGGCGTTGAAATCGCGGGTCGGCTTAAAGAATTTGTTGCTGTTGAACTGCACGCCCTTACGCAGGGTGAAAGTCCAGGTTTTGCCGTCCGGCGAGACGCTCCATTCGGTCGCCAGCGAAGGAATTGGCGTGTTTTTCACCGGATCGAAGTTTATCAGGCGGTTATAAAGCACCTGAGAACTGGCGACGAACGATGGGCCCGAACTGGCAATCTGCGGGTTGAAAGATTCCGGCGAAGCTTCGGAGCAGTAGACCAGCGTATCGTTTCCCGCCGCCCAGGCGCTGGCCGCCGGAAAGAGTGCGCTCAACGCCAGCGCAAGCAGCGTTTTCCCTGTAGACATGGTTATAAGCCTTATGAATTTGTTATAAGTGCTTTAATAACAGCACAGGAGGATTCAACCGGCAAATAATCAATTGCTATCAGGTTATGCTAAAAACCGCGTTTTCGCCGATTAATTCTACATCCGCTCGTTTGACGTTATTGAATCCAGCAATAAATGTGAAGCGTGCGGAAGGTTACGAAAAAAGCGGGCGATAACCGCCCCGCCGGCATCGCGCTTCCGCGCCACCCGGTACACTCGGCAAATCGTAACGTCAGGAGAAGATAACAATGACCATAACCTGCAGCCTGTACACCAACGGCCAGTGGCACGATGCCGAAGGCCGCGGCACCTTTACCCGCAACAATCCGCTGACGCAAGAGACCGCCTCCGTTGCCAGCGCCGCCAGCCTGGCGGACGCTCGTCGCTGCGCCGATACCGCGGGCGCGGCGTTCCCGCAGTGGCGCGACACGGTCCCCGCCGAACGCCGACGCCTGCTGCTGGAAGCCGCAGAAGAGATGCTGCGCCGCGAGGCGAAGTTTATTGCCGCGATGGCGGCAGAAACGGGGGCCACCGCGCACTGGGCCGGTTTTAACGTCCACCTGGCCGCCGATATTCTGCGTGAAGCCGCCGCGCTGACCACGCAAATCGAGGGCCAGGTGATCCCCTCCAACGTGCCGGGAAATCTGGCGCTGGCCATCCGCCAGGGCGCGGGAGTCGTGCTCGGCATGGCGCCGTGGAACGCGCCATTAATCCTGGCGACCCGCGCTATCGCCACGCCGCTGGCTTGTGGAAATACGGTTATCCTCAAAGGCGCGGAGCTGTCTCCGGCAACCCAGGGGTTGATCATCGATGCCCTGGCAGCGGCAGGCTTTCCCGCCGGGGTGGTCAATTATCTGACCTGTCCCCCCGCCGACGCGCCTGCGCTGGTGGAGTCCCTGATCGCCCACCCCGCCGTACGCCGCATCAATTTCACCGGTTCGACGCCGGTGGGGCGGATAATCGCCCGCACCTGCGGTGAACATCTGAAACCCGCGATACTGGAACTGGGCGGCAAAGCGCCGCTGCTGGTGCTGGATGACGCTGACCTCGAACAGGCCGCGGCAGGGGCAATTTTTGGCGCCTTCGCCAACGCCGGGCAAATCTGCATGTCAACCGAGCGCATCATCGTCGATGCCGCCGTCGCGGAACCGTTCGTGGCGCTGCTGGCCAAACGAGCCGCCGCCCTGCCCGCCAGCCTTCTCGGTCCGGTGGTGGAGATGAGAACCGTCGCCCGCTGCAACGCGCTAATAGAGGACGCGCTGGCGAAAGGCGCGCGCCTGCTCGCAGGTGGCATGTCCGACTCAACGCAGATGCGCGCCACCCTGCTCGATGGCGTCACCCGCGAGATGCGCATCTGGCATGAGGAGTCCTTTGGCCCGGTGAAATCGATTATTCGCGTTCAGGATGAAGCCGAAGCGCTGGCCGTCGCCAATGAAAGCGAATATGGCCTCTCGTCGGCGATCTACAGCCGGGACAGCGCCCGGGCGTGGAACCTGGCGCAAAATCTGCAAACCGGCATTTGCCACATTAACGGCCCCACCGTGCATGATGAGGCGCAAATGCCGTTTGGCGGCTGCAAATCGTCGGGCTACGGCCGCTTTGGCGGACGCGCGGGGGTGGCGGAGTTTACCGAGCTACGCTGGATAACGCTGCAAACGGTCCCGCGCGAGCTACCGTTTTAAGCCTCAGGGCTGCCAGTGGTTATTGAATTCCCACAGGCGATTGAAGGCAACATCATCAAGCTGACGTTCTGCGGCGGGATTGCCGCGGAACGGCCGGGAGGTGGTGGCCGCAGCGCCCCAGGGGGAAAGCCGATCGTAGCTTTGATCGATAGTACTGTTGGCGATAAGCGCCTGACCGTTAGCGGTTTTTCCGGGTAAATAGCCGGTCTTGCCCGCCCCCTGATCCCAGGCGCGGCCCAGCTTCGCCTTGAAGCCGCCCCGATAGCCGCTATCGCCGGTAAAACGGCTGTTGATCACCAAAAATCCACACGGGTTATCCGGCAACGTATTCGGCGCAAGCACGTAAGCTTCGGGCGAGCGGCGCGTTGAGACGGTGTGAAAATGGACATTATCAAAAACCACGTTTGCCCGGCCAAAAACATAGTCCACATCGCCTTCTACATAGCTGTCTTTGACATATACCCGGCTGATACGGTCGGTCCCCGCCTCATTGCGCCGATTGCTGGTATTGACATAGAGCGTATCCTGGCGTCCCAGCAGACGGACGTTCTCCAGCTGCCCCCGATCGCCATCCGTCCGCAGCGCCACGCCCTGATGGGTCGCACCGTCGACGGTGTCGAGCAGGCTATTGACTACGCTGAGGTTCAGCAGTTGAAAATCCGCGCTTTGCGACCACATCACCGCCGCGCAGTTGGTGCCTATCGTCCTGGCAGTACGTCCGGCGCACAGCGCATACTGATACCATGCCGGATCGCCTTCACGATACTGTTGCTGGCTATTCACCTGCTGGCGATAGCGCGATACCGGGAACTGCGAGTCTATCGCCAGCTCTATTCTCACCGCTTGAGGATTATCCCCGGCGCCGTAGAGGGTTATCGGCGGCGCCCCTTCAGGGATATAGACCGTCTCCCGATAGATACCCGGTTCAATGCGGATATAGATACGCTCATCACCGGCCGCATGCTGGTTGATTGCCGCGTTGACCGCCTGCTGAATGCGGGTGAACGGCGCACCCGACGGCGCCACGCGCCACGCGCTTTCGGCCCGCGGGAGACGCGCAGGCGATGGCGACCAGGGGCCATCGGGGGCACTCAACGCGCCGCCTTTTGCAAAATAGCGTTCCATGGTGAAGGTTGCCGCTTCCGCCGCCGTAAGCTGCGGGCGGGAGGCTGTCCCGCGCGGATTTTGCGACACGCACCCTTGCAGAAGCAGCGGTGTACAGAGTAAAGCCGAGATACCCAGGATAGTGATTTTTCGCATTTCGCACTCGCCAAAAATAAAAGAAACGAAAAATCAAAATAAATGAAATATCGTTTCTTTTTGTATATAGCGATCACGAATCAGGCTTCTGCCTCAATACCGGCGTAAAAATCGGCCAGCGTACGCGCCAGCGCTGAGGGGTTTTCCCACGCCATGGAATGCCCGGCCTGCGGTATCACCAGCAGCGGGATCCCGGCGGCTTCACTCTCCGTCGCTTCCCGGGCAGGCAGCGAAAACGCTCCGTATATCAGCGCTCTGGGGCAGGATAAATTGACAAAGCGCGCGAACCAGGAGGGATTAGCGCCCTTCACCAGGCTGGCCGCGCCGCGCCACACCGCCCAGGGGGCGCTGTTTTGCAGGCAGCCGGCCCAGGGCGAGGTTTCGGCGGACAGCATTTCGGCGTAGCCGCGGGCAATAAAGCGTTCTTCCGTTTGCCCGGCGATGCGCCTGCTGTACATTCCACCCCCGGGATAGAGATTGGGCTCGGCTACCAGCAACGCCCGCACCCGTCCGGCAAGGCGCCCGGCCGCTTCAATCGCGACGCTGCCGCCCATGCTGTGACCAAATAAATAGCAGCGTTCAAGGGCTAAGCGATCCACCAGCTCGACCACTACCGCGGCCTGATCGGCGATACGGTAGCTGAAGGATTCAGGTTTATCGCTATAGCCGAAACCGGGTAAATCGACAAGGATCATTCGCCGCCCGGCCAGCGCCGGGTCGGCAGCAACGCGCGGATAATCATAGCTTGAGGCACAGCCCAGGCCGTGGATAAACACAATGGGTTCGCCGTAACCGGGTAGATCGAGCCAGCGCACGGTGGCGCCAGCCTGAGGAGAATAAAAACCGTTCATCGAAAAGCTTCCATTTAATTATGCCTGTTTTTTTATACAGTCATAACGAAAGGTGAGCTATCGATTTTTAAATCAAAACAGGGAGACCAGCAGCGCCATTGGAAAACTGAACGGCCAGGTCGCGCCAATCAGCAGCGCCGCCAGCAGGCGGATCCAGCGGCTCTCTTTGGTTAAGAACCAGCTTATTACCGCACAGATACAGCCCATAACTGCATAAAAAACCAGCATTTTCTGGTATAAAGTCATTTTTCTTCTTCCTTCCCTGACTGGCATTTACGCATATCGCGATGCCTTTTCGCACCCCAGAGTGCGTCAGAGATTATGACATTTTAAAACACACAACAGCGTTAATTTCGGAAAAACGCCCGATTCATCTTTGTCCGATAGCGCAACCTTTAAGCGCGTACTATAACTGTAGAGGCTTATTCATAAAGGTGGCGTTATGGATGTTTCCAGCAAAACCGTCCTTCTGATAAATGTCGGCGCGGCACTTGCGCTTATCGGCCTGTTATCCGTTCGTTTTGGTTGGTTTTAAAGATTTTACTCAGCAGCGAAACCTAAAAAAGCAGCCTGGTCAGGCTGCTTTTTTACGATTTGAAAGACCCCGCCTCCGCTGCAAGCGTACGCTTTTGCGCGACCATTAGCTTTTGAACGTCGGGATTCCATGCCGGCAGCAGATCGACTTTTTCACTATCCCACGCGGCCGCTATGCAGATCGATTCCGCGCCACCCTGCTTTTCACAGCCAATAATCTGTTTGGCCGGAAAATTGCCGTAAAGTATCGCCGTGGCGCAGGCCACAAAGAGAAAACACGCTATTTTATTCAAAACAATATCAACTTCGAAGCAACAAATTGCGCCGAATGTTCGCATGAGCGGCTATAGAAAGTCAAACGCCCGGCGCATGGCTTATTAGCCGTAATGATGCCCGCAAATTTAACAAAAAAAATTACATTCACCCTAAGCTTAAAGGTGAAAATGGGCGATTAAATATCGCCAATGTTAAATCGCTACCGTCGGAGATAATAATCACCCCGGCCGCCGTAAATACCATTATAAATAATAGGCCTAATTCCAACTATAAATATGCCCCATGCGTCGTAAGCCGCACGACACGGTATTGCTGAAAGCGAATGCGCTTTTCATCGCGCGGGGTAATTGTTCATTATTCTTTATACACGCAGGTTCGCAAGAACGTATTGCGATCATCATTATTAGCAGGGTCAGCGGCGGCAAGGATTTATGAAAAATGAACAGACTCACAAAAATAATTAATATATCAATAGGTTATATCGGAAAATGATAGTCTAAAGCCTGAAGATTATTTTAAATGATAAGAAATATCATTTGCGTTATTTAGCACAAAATCATACATTCATAATCACAAGTTATGCGAAGCTTGTTTTTTACTCATTTATTTTTGAGGTGGCACATGTCCGGAATCGCCGTTCTTATTGTGGCGTTAATTTTATTAATTGCTGCAATTTATAATCTTTTTTCCTACGTTCGCGAGCGTCGCCAGGCGAGTTTACCGAGCAAAAAAACAAAACGTTAGCCTGATTATCATTTGCCAAAAAATAGATGTCTTGATACGTAATAAATACGCGATCGCATGACATCGGGCAAACTCGCAGTAACAAACCCGTAGCGCCTGAACAACAAAAAGCCCCTGCAGGTGATGCAGGGGCTCGAGAATGAGTAGCGTCATATCGCGGCTTCCCGCTCAGGGCGCATCGCGCGCCCCGGGGAAGGAAACCAGCCCCATCCGGCGCTTATCTCCGGCACTCATCATGGCTTAGCTCTTGAAGGGGCATGAGAATATTCTCATAAATCCCCGCTCCCGTTTTAACTTTTTCTGCTATTGCTAACTATTAGCACGGTAATTTGTCCACGCCGCAATTATCACAACCGTGCCCTACCCGTGTTTAATCATTACGTGCCGGATAGTGGTGTAATCCTCCAGGCCGTACATCGACATATCCTTGCCGTAGCCGGAAAGCTTCTGCCCGCCGTGCGGCATTTCGCTGACCAGCATGAAATGGGTGTTGACCCAGGTGCAACCATATTGCAAACGCGCGCTAAGGCGATGCGCTCGGCCGACATCCCGGGTCCACACCGACGAAGCCAGACCATACTGCGAATCGTTGGCCCAGCTCAGCGCCTGCTCTTCATCAGTAAACGAGGTGATGCTGACGACCGGGCCGAAGACCTCGCGCTGGACGATCGCATCTTCCTGCCTGGCTCCCGCCAGCAGCGTCGGCTGGTAGTAGTAGCCGTTACCGGGCGCTTTGCTGCCGCCGGCGATCACCTGAATATGCGGCAGCGCGCGGGCGGCATCGACGGCGGCGCTGACCCGGTCCAGATGCGCCTGCGAACTCAGCGGCCCCAGTTCGGTGGTCTCATCTTCCGGCGGGCCCATCTTCAGGCTGGCAACCGCGGCGCCGAGTTTTTCCACCAGCTGGTCATAAATCCCGGCCTGGGCGTAAATCCGGCAGGCGGCGGTGCAGTCCTGACCGGCATTATAGAAACCAAAGGTCCGTACGCCCTCCACCACCGCGTCGATATCCGCATCATCAAAGACGATAACCGGCGCTTTCCCGCCCAGTTCCATATGGGTACGCTTAATCGACGACGCGGTGTGGCCGATAATATGCGCGCCGGTGGCAATCGAACCGGTCAACGACACCATGCGCACCTTCGCATGGGCGGTGAGCGGATCGCCGACGGTAGCGCCGCGGCCAAACAGCACGTTAAGCACCCCGGCGGGGAAAATCTCTTTTGCCAGTTCGCCCAGCTTCAGCGCGGTCAAGGGGGTAATCTCCGAAGGTTTGATCACCACGCAGTTGCCGGCGGCCAGCGCCGGGGCCAGTTTCCAGGCCGCCATCATCAGCGGGTAGTTCCACGGCGCGATGGAGGCCACCACGCCAACCGGATCGCGGCGAATCATGGAGGTGTGGCCTTCGAGATACTCACCCGCCGCCATACCCGGCAGACAGCGCGCCGCCCCGGCAAAGAAGCGGAACACATCGGCGACCGCCGGCAGTTCATCGTTGATCACGCAGTGCAGAGGCTTGCCGCAGTTGAGCGATTCAAGCTTAGCCAGCGTCTGCGCATGTTCGTCAATCACGTTCGCCAGTGCCAGCAGGCATTCGGCGCGGCTCCTGGGCGTGGTCTGGCTCCAGCTGATAAAGGCCTGGTCTGCGGCCTCAACCGCGGCCTCAACCTGCGCCGCCGTGGCTTCGGCAATCGACACGATCTCTTCACCGGTGGCAGGATTAAACACCGGCACAGCCTCGCCTTCCCCAGCCACTAACTTACCGTTAATCAAAAGGTTATTTTGCATAGCATTATCCTGTATCGGTATTTTATTTTCCGTTTTCAGCGCTGATGTCGCCGTCACGGGTGAGCCACCAGGCCCCCAGAATCGGAATCATCGTCACCACCATCACCAGCAGCGCGACCACGTTGGTGACCGGGACATCGCGCGGGCGTCCGAGCTGATTGAGCAGCCAGAGCGGCAGCGTACGCTCGTGTCCGGCGGTAAAGGTGGTAACGATAATTTCATCAAACGACAGGGCAAACGCCAGCATCCCCCCCGCCAGCAGCGCCGAACCCAGATTGGGTAGCACCACGTAGCGAAAGGTTTGCCAGCCCGTTGCGCCTAAGTCCATCGACGCTTCCACCAGGCTCCAGGAGGTCCGGCGAAAGCGGGCAATCACGTTGTTAAACACCACCACGACGCAGAAGGTCGCGTGGCCCACGACTATCGTCAGCAGTCCCGGCTCCAGATTGACAGCCTTAAAGGCGGTAAGCAGCGCCAGTCCGGTAATAATGCCCGGCAACGCTATCGGCAACAGCAGCAGTAACGACACGGCGTTCTTGCCAAAAAACGCGCTGCGCCACAGCGCACCTGCAGCCAACGTGCCAAGGACCAGCGCGATGGTGGTGGAAAGCGCGGCAATCTTAAGTGACAACGTCACGGACTCGATAATATCGCCGCGCCCCGCCGCTGCGCTAAACCAGCGCAGCGTCAGGCCCTGCGGCGGAAAGCTGAAGGCGGCGTCTTCGGTATTAAACGCATAGAGGGCGATAATCAGCAGCGGGAAATGCAGGAAGATCACCCCGCCCCAGGTTGCCACCTTCAGGAGCAGCGGCGCGCGTTCAGAGTGCATCAAACGCTCCCAGACGTTTCACGAACGCCAGATAAAGGGCAATTAGCACGATCGGCACGAGGGTAAAGGCCGCCGCCATCGGCATATTGCCAATCGCCCCCTGCTGGGAATAGACCATATTGCCGATAAAAAACCCCGGCGGCCCCACCAGCTGTGGGACGATAAAATCGCCGAGCGTCAGGGAAAAGGTAAAAATCGATCCCGCGGCAATGCCGGGAATCGCCAGCGGCAGCACCACGTAGCGGAAGGTCTGGCGCGGACGGGCGCCAAGATCGGCGGAGGCCTGAAGCAGCGACGGCGGCAGGCGCTCCAGCGCGGCCTGCACCGGCAGGATCATAAACGGCAGCCAGATATAGACGAACACCAGAAAGCGGCCCAGACCGGAAGTCGACAGCGTATTGCCGCCTACCGCCGGGATCGTCAGCACCAGGCTCAGCAGGCTTTCCAGCCCCAGATGGCGCAGAAACCACTGCGCGACGCCATCTTTCGCCAGCAGCAGCGTCCAGGCATAGGCTTTGACGATATAGCTCGCCCACATCGGCAGCATCACGGCGATATAGAAAAACGCCTTCATCTTGCCGCGGGTATAGCGGGCCATATACCAGGCCATAGGCAATGCCAGGATCGCGCTGGCGATCGTTACCGACAGCGCCATCATCAGGGTACGGAGAATGATGTCGTAGTTTGCCGGGTTAAACAGCGCCCGCAAATTGGCCAGCGTCAGGTCCTGGGTCACCGACATGGTGAAATCGTCGAAGGTGTAGAAACTTTGCCATAGCAGGGTCAACAACGATCCCAGATAGACAATGCCGAACCACATCAGTGGGCCAAGTAGAAGCAAAAACAGGGCCAGCGAGGGTTTACGCCAGAACAGCGCGGATAAGCGCCCGGGAGAAGCGGACGGACTCGCCATCGTCATATCAGCCCCCGCTCTCCAGCGGCACCATCGCCGCGCGCGACCACGAAGCCAGCACCGTTTGCCCCACCGGCGGCGCGTTTAACGCGGCGTGACCATCAACGTTCGCCTGGCTCACCAACAGCTTCTCGCCATCGGCCAGCTTGAGCTCGACCCGGGTCGCGGCCCCCTGATACTGTACCGCCTGCACCACGCCCGCAATCTGGATCTCGCCGGCGGCATTCAGGCGAATATGCTCCGGACGCAGCGACCAGGATCCCGCCATCGCGCAGAGCTTGTGCGCCCGTTCTCCGCTGAACACGTTGGCGGTACCGACAAAGCCAGCCACAAACGCCGTTTTCGGCCGCAGATAGAGGTCCTGGGGCGCATCAATCTGTTCGATTCGCCCGTTATTAAACACCGCCACGCGATCGGACATCGACAGCGCTTCCCCCTGGTCATGGGTCACAAAAATAAAGGTGATGCCCAGCGCCTGCTGCAGTTTTTTCAGCTCCAGCTGCATCTGTTCACGCAGTTTTAAATCCAGCGCGCCGAGCGGCTCATCCAGCAGCAGGACCCGCGGCTGATTTACCAGCGCGCGGGCGATCGCCACCCGCTGGCGTTGGCCGCCGGAAAGCTGCGATGGCCTGCGCGCGTGCACAAACGCGAGCGCGACCCTCTCCAGCGCCTCCATCGCGCGGGCGTGCCGCTCCTTTTTGCCGATCCCTTTGACCATCAGCCCGTAGGCGACGTTATCGAGCACCGACATATGCGGAAACAGCGCGTAATCCTGAAAAACGGTATTGACGTCGCGCTGCCACGGCGGAAGCTCGCTGGCCGGTTTATTAAAAATGCGAATCGCGCCGCCAGAGAGCTGTTCAAACCCGGCAATCAGGCGCAGGCAGGTGGTTTTGCCGGAGCCGGAGGGCCCCAGCATGGAGAAAAACTCACCGTCGCGAATGGCGATGCTGACGCCATCCACCGCCCGTACGTCGCCGTACAGCCGCGAAACATTATCGAACTCTACCGCGTGCATATTGTTCGCCTCCGGCCACTTAACGACCGCCCATAATCGCGATGTAGTCCTGGGTCCAGCGGCTGTAGGGCACGAATTTCCCGCCTTCCGCGACCGGCGTTTTCCAGAACGCGATTTTGGAGAACTCGTTGTAGCCGTTGGTCTCGCAGCCCTTATCTCCCAGTAGCGTACTGGCTTTACACCCTGCTGGAACCACCGGCAGCGAACCAAACCAGGCGGCGACATCGCCCTGGACTTTCGGCGTCAGCGACCAGTTCATCCATTTATAGGCGCAGACCGGATGTTTGGCTTCGCTATGCAGCATGGTGGTATCCGCCCAGCCGGTGACGCCCTCTTTCGGGAAAACGGTGGCAATCGGCTGGCCTTCCGCTTTCAGGCCGTTGGCCTGATACGGCCAGGCGCTGGAGGCCACGACGCCTTCGTTTTTAAAATCACTCATCTGTACGGTGGTATCGTGCCAGTAGCGATGAATCAGGGCGTGCTGATCGCGCAGAACTTTGAGTACCGCCTGATATTGCGCTTCAGTGAGCTGATAGGGATCGGTGATGCCGAGCTGCGGCTGAGTGGCTTTGACAAACAGCGCAGCGTCGGCAATATAGATCGGCCCGTCATAGGCCTGCACCCGGCCCAGGTTGGTTTTGCCGTCCGGCAGGTTTTGTTTGACGAACACCGCGCTCCAGCTATCCGGCGGCGTCGGGAAGGTTTTCGTGTTGTACATCAGCAGGTTCGGCCCCCACTGGTACGGAGTGCCGTAAACCTTACCGTTGACGTTGAACCACGCGCCTTTTTCCACCCTCGGGTCGAGGGACTTCCAGTTGGCGATCAGCGCGGTGTTAATTGGCTGTACGCGTTTGCCCATAATCAGGCGCAACGAAGCGTCGCCGGAGGCGGTGACCAGGTCATAACCGCCTTTCGCCATCAGGCTGACCATCTCGTCGGATGTGGCGGCGGTTTTAACATTGACCTGACAGCCTGACTCTTTTTCAAACTGGCTGACCCAGTCGTAGCTTTTATCGGTCTGTCCCCGTTCGATGTATCCCGGCCAGGCGATAATATCGAGACGGCCTTCGCCTTTATCGAGAGAAGTCGGCGGCTCGGCGGCCTGCGCCGTCAGGAAAACCATACCCAGCACGCATAGGCTGCCACGGGCAATTTTATTGCTCATCGGGTCTTACTCCTGTCACAAGAAAATGAGCGGCAGCCGTGCCGTAAAAATATCTCCCTTAATAACAGTAGACGGCGCGCTATGGCCCCCCGGGGAAATTTATTCAGGTTGTGACAAGGGGCGCATTACGCAAAAAACGAGATTCACGCGATAACTTTATGGATTATAGACAAGGAGTTAGCGAGATAATACGACTATGCAAATTTCCTATGGCTCGTGCCGGTAAAATAATAACCGGCATGATACCTGAGAGCCTTCCGTGGCTTATTTTTCGGCAGCGGATAAGTGCCGGATATAAACAAAACCGCAGCGTGGTGCCCTCCCTTTTAACCGCTGCCGCGCATGCCTGACGGGCGCAGTTTTAGTCAAGTCAGCATCTCGCGAATCAGTTCGCCCAGCCGTTTAACCCCCTGTTCTTCTTTTTCGCCCCAGCCCCAGGCGGTATTAAAGCGGAAAAATGCGGTCCAGCTGGCGGTGGTGGAAAACATTTTCCCCGGCGCAATGCTGATGTTATACGCCAGCGCGCGGGCGCTCAGTTCCCCCGCATCGCTCCCGGTGGGGAGCTCAAGCCAGAGAAAATAGCCGCTATCGCTATGATGAATTTTCACCTCTGCCGGAAGATGACGCAGCAGCGCCTGCCAGGCCAGCTGCTTGCGCTCGGCAAGCTGGCGGCGCAAACGCCGCAAATGGGCGTCATAGCGCTTGGTCGAGAGGTAATCCACCAGCGCCAGCTGCATTGGCGAACTGGTAGAGAGGGTGCTCATCAGCTGTAGCTGCTGAATACGTCGGGCGTGCTTACCCGCCGCCACCCAGCCGATACGGAATCCGGGGACCAGACATTTGGAGAAGGAGCTGCAGTGCAGCGTCATATCGTCGCGATCCCAGTACTTTGCCGGCAGCGGTTTCTCACGGCCAAAGTAGAGCTCGCTGTACACATCATCTTCAATCAGCATCACGTTATAGCGCGCCAGCAGCGCCACCAGCCGCGCTTTTTTCCCCGCGCTGAGGGTAAAACCGAGCGGGTTTTGCCCGTTGGTCATCAGCCAGCAGGCTTTAACCGGATAGTTCTGCAATGCCTGCTCCAGCGCGTCGAGATCAATCCCCTCTTTGACGTCGGTCGCCACCGACAGCGCCTTGAGGCGCAGCCTCTCCAGCGCCTGCAGCGCCCCGTAGAAGCAGGGGTTTTCCACCACCACCCAATCGCCGGGTTCGGTGACGGCCTGCAGGCTAAGGTTTAACGCCTCCAGCGCCCCGGCGGTAATGACGATTTCATCCGGCGAGATATTCATTCCCTGCAGCGCGTAGCGTCGGGCAATGGCGTGGCGAAGTTCATCATTCCCCGGCGGCAGATTTTCAATCACGCTCATGGCGGTAGCGGTTTTGCTCACCTGCGCCAGCGATCGGTTGAGCTGCGGCAGCGGGAACAGGCGCGGGTCGGGAAACGCGGAGGCAAAGGGCAGCATCGATGCCTGACGGCTGGCCTGCAGCACCTCGAAAATGTAGGTATTGATATCCACCGCCTCATCACGCGTTACCTGCGCAGGCGGCGCGGGCTGACGCGGTTTAGTGGGCTGCGGCGCGACATAATAGCCGGACTGCGGGCGGGCGATGATACGTCCCTGGCTCTCCAGCAGCTGATAGGCGTGGCTGACGGTCATAAAACTCATTCCGCTGCTTACCACCTGTTCGCGCAGCGAGGGCAGCCTGTCGCCGGGTAACCACACCCCAAGCGCGATCTGTTCGGTAATCTGCTGCGCCAGCCGCTGGTACTTTTTCATCAGTCGATCCGTGTTGCGATTCGTAGGGTCAATAATATATCAGATGAGAAATGATGGTGGTTTATAAAAACTGTTATGGTGTATCGTGAAATAACACATGCCCGGAGGCGGCGCTGACGCGCCTGTCCGGGTTACCGCCCCGCAGACGGTTGCGAGCCCGTAGCCCGGCTAAGCGCAGCGCAGGCCGGGAGAGCGCCATTCTGCGTTTTGCCAAAATGTCATAACAGACCCCAACTGTTATAGGGAAAAACAGCGTTTCTGTTCCTGCAACCCGTTATCAACGAAGCCTAGAATTGCGCTGAATCAATTTTGTTGCGGAGCTCTGCATGTTCGGTCTTGATGCATTTCACCTGGCGCGGATCCAGTTCGCTTTCACCGTGTCATTTCATATTATCTTCCCCGCCATTACCATCGGATTAGCCAGCTACCTGGCGGTACTCGAAGGCTTATGGTTAAAAACGAAAAACCCGACCTGGCGCTCGCTGTACCACTTCTGGTCGAAAATATTCGCCGTCAACTTCGGTATGGGGGTGGTCTCCGGCCTGGTGATGGCCTACCAGTTTGGCACCAACTGGAGCGGGTTCTCCGAGTTTGCCGGGAGCATTACCGGCCCGCTGCTGACCTATGAAGTCCTGACCGCCTTCTTCCTGGAAGCCGGATTCCTCGGCGTCATGCTGTTCGGCTGGAACCGCGTCGGGCCGGGCCTGCACTTCTTCGCCACCTGTATGGTCGCGCTGGGGACGATTATCTCCACCTTCTGGATCCTCGCCTCCAATAGCTGGATGCAAACGCCGCAGGGGTTTGAGATCGTCAATGGCCAGGTGGTGCCGGTGGACTGGTTCGCGGTGATCTTTAACCCGTCATTCCCCTACCGCCTGCTGCATATGTCGGTGGCGGCCTTTCTCAGCAGCGCGCTGTTCGTCGGCGCCTCGGCAGCCTGGCACCTGCTGCGGGGCAACAATACGCCCGCCGTTCGCGCGATGTTCTCCATGGCGCTGTGGATGACGCTGATTGTCGCCCCCATTCAGGCCATGATTGGCGATATGCACGGGCTGAATACGCTCAAGCACCAGCCGGCGAAGATCGCGGCGATTGAAGGCCACTGGGAAAATACCCCCGGTGAGCCCACCCCGCTGCTGCTGTTCGGCTGGCCGGATATGCAGCAGGAGCGTACCCGCTATGGTCTGGAAATCCCGGTCCTCGGCAGCCTGATCCTCACCCACAGCCTGGATAAACAGGTGCCCGCGCTGAAGGAGTTCGCCGCGGAAGATCGGCCTAACGCCACCATCGTATTCTGGTCCTTCCGCCTGATGGCCGGGCTAGGGATGCTGATGATCCTGCTCGGCGCGCTGGCGCTGTGGCTGCGCTATCGCGGCCGCCTGTATCGTTCCAGACCCTTTTTACGCTTTGCGCTGTGGATGGGGCCATCGGGACTTATCGCTATCCTCGCGGGCTGGGTGACCACCGAGGTGGGCCGCCAGCCGTGGGTTGTCTACGGGGTACAACGCACCGCGGATGCCGTCTCGGCGCACGGCGACCTGCATATGTCGATCAGTCTGCTGACGTTTATCGTCGTCTACGGTTCGGTATTCGGCGTCGGCTATAGCTATATGCTGCGTCTGATTCGCAAAGGGCCGCAGGAAGCGCAGCCGCCCGCGTCAGGGACGCCAGCGCGCCCCCTTTCCGCCGCTACCGATCATGCACAGCAGAAGGAGTCCTGGTAATGGGTATCGATTTATCGGTTATTTGGTTTGTGATTATCGTCTTCGCCACCCTGATGTATATCGTGATGGACGGCTTCGATCTGGGCATCGGCATTTTATTTGCTACCACGCGGGACGCTTCCGACCGCGACGTCATGGTGAACAGCGTCGCGCCGGTCTGGGATGGCAACGAGACCTGGCTGGTACTCGGCGGCGCGGGCCTGTTCGGCGCGTTTCCGCTGGCCTATGCGGTGATTATCGACGCGCTGGCGATCCCGCTCACCCTGATGCTGATCGGGCTTATTTTCCGCGGCGTCGCCTTTGAATTCCGCTTTAACGCGACGCCATCGCACCGCCCGTTCTGGGATCGCGCCTTTATGGGCGGGTCGATTCTGGCCACCTTCACCCAGGGGATGGTCGTCGGGGCGGTGATCAACGGCTTCGCGGTCAGCGGCCGCAGCTTCAGCGGCGGAATGTTTGACTGGTTGACGCCGTTTACCCTGTTCTGCGGCCTGGGGTTGTGCATTGCCTATGCGCTACTGGGGGCCAGCTGGCTGGTGATGAAGAGCGAGAATGCGCTGCACCACAATATGCGCGTCACCGCGCGCGGTTTGCTGCTGGCGCTGCTGGCGGCAATCGTCGCCATCAGTATCTGGACGCCGCTGGCGCAGCCGGCCATCGCCGAGCGCTGGTTTAGCTTGCCTAACCTGTTCTTCCTGCTGCCGGTGCCTCTGCTGGTCGCGGCGATAAGCGCCTGGCTATGGCGAGCGCTTCGCAACAGCGCCAGCCACCTGCTACCGTTCGTTCTTACGCTGGGGCTGATCTTTCTCGGCTTTAGCGGACTGGGGATCAGTATCTGGCCGCATATTATTCCGCCGGGCATTACCCTCTGGCAGGCCGCCGCTCCGCCGCAAAGTCAGGGCTTTATGCTGGTCGGCGCGCTGCTGATTCTGCCGGTGATCCTCGGCTATACCTTCTGGAGCTACTACGTTTTTCGCGGCAAAGTTCAACACGGCGAGGGGTATCACTGATGCAACGAGTATGGCTTAAGCGGACATTATGGATGGTCGCCCTGTGGGGAGGCAGCGTGCTGGCGCTGGCGGCGGTGAGCATGGGATTTCGGCTGCTGATGACGGCCGCCGGATTGAAATCGTGATCGCGCGCGTATCGTTGTGAGTTCGGCCCGACGGCACGCCGTCGGGCTTTTTTTCGCCCTCCGTCAGCTGCCGCTGACAAAGGCTTTTCTCTTCTTTGATAACCGCAGAGATAAACTCAACCCATTCCGGGCATAGTAACCCCATTCGCCGATAGCATGGAAAAAGAGATGTTCAGGAGAAGCGTTTCGACGTTACTGCTGGTGTGCGCCCTGTTTTCCGGGCACGTGCTGGCCCGCAAACAAGGGCACGATTTCTTCCCGGTACAGAGTCTCGAACAGCAGTTACAGCACGAAGCCGATAGCGATGAACTGCGCAGCCAGGCGGAAGAAGCCGCCTCCGACCTGCGCGAACATCACCGCTGGCAGAATGCGCGAAAACCGAAAATGCATCACTACCAGTAGCGATTTCGTTATCAGGCGCCCTTGCGTTTCGGCAGCGTTTTCATCAGCTCATCGGGGCTCACGGACGCCACGATACTGCCCGGCAGCGGCATTTTCAGAATATGATTTTTTATCTTACCGACCACGTGCATTTCGCACGGCCGGCAATCGAACTTCAGCGTCAGCACTTCATCACCGTGGATAAGCTGCATCGGCGTCGCTTTCCAGCTCTTTATCGAGCCTTTGGCCTGTTTCGGACACAGGTTGAAGGCAAAGCGCAGGCAGTGCTTGGTAATCATCACCGGCACATCGCCCTTCTCTTCGTGGGCTTCATAGGCGGCGTCGATCAGCTGTACGCCGTAACGTTGATAAAACTCGCGCGCTTTGTGGTTGTAAACGTTAGCCAGAAACGACAGATGCGTTTCCGGATAGACCGGCGGCGGAACGGAAACCGGCTTGCGGCTGCCGCGCGCCACGGCCTTCAGACGGGCATCATCGAGCATTTCAGCCGTTTCACGGCGCAGCTGGTTGAGCAGGCTGTTTGGCACAAACAGCGCGCCCGGCAGGTTAATCTCGACGTTGCGCGAATAGTAAAGGGTCTGGCCAAGCTTCGCCACGCCATCGCGCAGGTTCGCCAGCGCTTTCTCCGCCTGGGTCGCCTCGGCAAACTCGCCGTCCAGCGTGTGGGTGACGCTGACGCCCTCTTCGCTGGTCATCGTCAGGACCAGCTGCTCCTGCCAGCCGCTCAGCTCGATATCGACGGCGATGCGGCGCTCGCTGGAGGTTTTCAGCAGCGCCTGCTGCCAGTTATGATCGAGGTTGCGGTTTAACGGCTGGTGCGGACGCACTTTGTATAAATCCGCGGGCATCTCATTCGGCCATACGCGATAGCGATTTTCGCCGGTTTTCTCCACCGTATTGGCGCGAAAGCCGACGATTTCACGTTTAATCATCACGTTCAGGCCATCGCCGTTGGTCAGCGCTTCGCTCACCTCAACGTCGAGAAAATCTTTGCCGACTTTCAGGACTTCACCCACCGGCAGGCCAATAAACTTCGGTGAATCAAAAGCCCCAATGTCGCCTTTGCGCGCATTGACAAAATAGTCGGTGCTGCCGCGATGGAAGGTCTTGTCCGTCGACGGGACAAAGAAGTGTTCGGTCCGCCCCGACGAGGCGCGGGCCAGGTCGCCGCGATCGTCAATAATGGCGTCGAGCATCTGGCGATAGTGCGCGGTGATGTTCTTCACATAGCTCATATCTTTGTAGCGGCCTTCAATCTTGAAGGAGCGCACCCCGGCATCGATCAGCGCGGCCAGGTTGGCGGTCTGATCGTTGTCCTTCATCGACAGCAGATGCTTTTCGTACGCCACCACGCGGCCCTGGTCATCTTTCAGGGTATAGGGCAGACGGCAGGCCTGCGAGCAGTCGCCGCGGTTGGCGCTGCGCCCGGTCTGGGCATGGGAAATATTGCACTGCCCGGAATAGGCCACGCACAGCGCGCCGTGGATAAAGAATTCAATGGTCGCGTCGGTATTATCGTAAATCGCTTTGATCTGCTGAAGATTCAGCTCGCGGGCAAGCACGATTTGGCTGAAGCCGACGTCAGAGAGAAACTTCGCTTTCTCGACGCTGCGGATATCGCACTGGGTGCTGGCGTGCAGCTCTATCGGCGGAATATCCAGCTCCATCACCCCCATGTCCTGGACAATCAGCGCGTCCACGCCGGTTTCATACAGGTCGGTTATCAGGCGCTGCGCCGGTTCCAGTTCATCATCATGAAGAATAGTGTTCAGGGTCACGAACACCTTCGCGCCGTAGCGATGGGCAAACGGCACCAGGCCGGCGATATCGCTCAGGCTATTGCTGGCGTTGTGGCGAGCGCCAAAGCCCGGCCCGCCGATATAGACCGCATCCGCGCCGTGTAAAATCGCTTCACGGGCGATCCCGGCATCGCGGGCGGGACTCAGTAGTTCAAGATGATGGTTTTGCAGGCGCATACGCTCGTCGTTATCCATTATAGGGGGTCGAAATGGCGGCTATTGTAGTCAGAACTGGGCACAGACCAAAACATTTTCCATCGCCGCGGCGGGAGGAATTTTCAGTTTTTAGCAAAGCATTGAAGGAAAAGATATTTCCCAGAAAAAGCGCCTGAGGATAGAGTCATCACGTATTCCGGATTTTCCTCGTCACGTTGTGATTTGCTGTCTCAGTCATTTGCCTGGCCGCGAGTTTGCTCGCGGCTTTTTTATTTCTCTTTCGGATAGTGGATCAGCGAATGGAAATGGGCGGTCTGCGCCCCGCTATTGCGATAGGCGTGCGCTAAATCGCCGGCGAAGCGCCGCCCTTCGCCGGGCTGCAGCGTCAGCCACGCCCCCTGCAGGCAAAGATCCAGCACGCCGCTAATCACCACCACATGTTCGATAACCCCTTGCTCATGCGGCGTTGACTCGCTCAGCGCGCCGGGGGCAAGGGTAATGGAGAAGTGGTCGAAACGCAGCACCGGGTCCCACGGGAAGAGCGGCGTCACCACCATGGCCTGCTGCTGGGGATCAAAAGCCGTCGGTTCGGCGGCGTCATCGGCAACGATAAAGGCGGAAAACGGCACGTTAAGCCCGGTGGCGATTTTCCATAACGTCGCCACCGTCGGACTCGATTCGTTGCGTTCAATCTGGCCCAGCATCGCCTTCGACACGCCGGTCTCTTCCGCCAGGCGCGACAGGCTCCAGCCGCGCAGCTGACGCTGCGTTTTTAACGTTGCCGACAGGTGTTGCGCAATATCCATTCAACCTCCCAATCATCTCTGCGGGAATTATACGCGCATTCGTCTGATTCTACAGGGGCTAACCGAGTAGGCGTTTTCACAACCCTTCTGGCTTTCATGAGATAAGCGATTTTAAAAAGCGTTTTCTGACTTCTTTATAGCCGTTGTTCTGATAAAACTTATGCGCCTGTTCTCGTCGTTCGCTGCTGGAGAGTTCAATTTGGCTACAACCGCTGGCGGCAGCGATCCGTTCGGCTTCAGCCAGTAATATTCGCCCCACTCCCATGCCCCGGCACGACTCATCAATCACCAGCGCCGAAATTAGCCCCCAGCGTCCTTTTTCATGCATCGGTTCAATCAGGTTCACCACAATCACCCCGGATAAGCGTTCTTTTACCTCGGCAATCAACGCGTAGCGGCAGGGATTATATTCCCGTAATGAGGATTGCAGGTTGTCTAAATCTACCGAATAGCCGAGCTGTTGAAAAAGCACGAGCAGGCCGGGCGCATCGACCTCCTTCGCTGTTCTGGTCGTAACCATGGTGGCTTGTTTCCCTGGTGATTGATTGGCAGAGATATCTATTGCGTTTCGCTCGGTAATGTCAAGATCGGATAGCCTCGCTTGTTCTGTCCCACCCCGCCGTCCCCAGCGCAGAACCCAAACAAAGCCGGTTGTGCGCTATAGCGCACAATGCTAAATTATATCGACCGTTATAACGCACAAGGCACAACCATGCGCTCTTTTACTCTCCCTTTCTCGACCCTGCTGGCCGGCTTCGTTGCCGTACTGGTCGGCTACGCCAGCTCCGCGGCGATCATCTGGCAGGCCGCGGCGGCGGCGGGCGCCGATGCTTCGCAAATCGCGGGCTGGATGACCGCCTTAGGCCTGGGGATGGGCGTCAGTACGCTGGCGCTCACCCTGTGGCGGAAGGGGCCCATCCTGACCGCGTGGTCGACGCCAGGCGCCGCGCTGCTGGTCACCGGCCTGCAGGGGGTCACACTCTCCCAGGCGGTTGGCGTCTTTATTTTTGCCAACGCCTTAATCGTGCTTTGCGGCATCACCGGCATCTTTGCCAGGCTAATGAAAATCATCCCTCATTCGCTGGCGGCGGCGATGCTGGCCGGGATTTTGCTGCGCTTCGGCATGCAGGCTTTCGCCAGCCTGCAGGGAAATTTGCTGCTCTGCGGCAGTATGTTCGCCGTCTGGCTGCTATGCAAAGTCTGGCTTCCCCGCTTCGCGGTGGTGGCCGCCCTGCTGGCAGGTGGCGCGGTAGCCGGGTTTAGCGGAGAAGTGACAACGTCACAAATAGCTTTCAGCTTCGTCGCTCCGTCCTGGATTGCGCCTGAATTTACGCCAGCGCTGTTGCTCAGCGTCGGCGTGCCTTTTTTCCTCGTCACCATGGCGTCGCAAAACGCCCCCGGATTCGCCACCCTTCAGGCCTCGGGCTACCGGGTCCCGGTTTCGCCGCTGATTGTCGCCACCGGCGGCCTGGCGCTGCTGCTGTCGCCCTTTGGCGTCTACTCGATCTGCATCGCCGCGATAACGGCTGCGATTTGCCAGAGCCCGGAAGCCCATCCGGACCCGCAAAAGCGCTGGCTCGCGGCAGCGGCGGCGGGCGTTTTTTACCTGTTGGCGGGGATATTTGGCGGCTCTATCACCTCGCTGATGTCGGCGCTGCCGATGGCGTGGATCCAGATGCTTGCCGGGCTGGCGCTGCTCGGTACCATCAGCGGCAGTCTGTTTCAGGCGTTGAATCAGGAGAGTGAGCGCGATGCGGCGGTGGTGACTTTTCTGGTCACCGCCAGCGGCGTGACGCTGGGCGGTGTCGGTTCTGCATTTTGGGGACTGGCTCTCGGCGGCGTCAGCTACGTTTTGCTCTCAACGCTGCGCCGCGCGTAGCTGCGATGGCGTCAGGCCGGTGGCGCTTTTCACCCGGTTACTAAAGTGGCTGGCCGTACTAAACCCGCAGGCCATCGCAATATCGGTTAACGACATCTGGCTGCAGTAAATCAACTCCTGCGCTTTCACCATCCGGCGCTGCATCACGTACTGATGCGGCGCCATCTTCATCGACTGGCGAAACATCCGCGCAAAATGGTATTCGCTCAGCGCCGCTTCCTGCGCCAGATCGGCGAGAGTGAGCGGCCGATCCAGATGCTCCTCAATCCATGCCAGCAGATTGCGCAAGACGTGCGGCGCCAGCCCGCCGGTCACCGTCGGTAGACGCCACTGGACGTTCGAATAGTGCTGAATCAGGTGAGTGAGCAGCAGCGTGCTGGCCGAACTCAACGTCAGCTGATTCGCCTGCTGCTGCCAGTCGTTGTCGAGAAGAAACTGGCGATAGACAGCGGTGATTTTGTCATCGCTGGAGAACGTTTTTTCCTGCAGCGTGAACGAGGCCGGGCTGCGATCCCAAATCTGCTCGCCTACCCGGCGCAGGTGTTCATCGGTGCAGTAAAGATGTACAAAAGAGAGATCGCCGCGGATATCCCAGGTGCTCTCATCGCCTTTTGGCATCAGGCAGAAACGGTCCGGCCCGCCGCCGTTTTTCCAGCCGTGGGGCGTTTTTTGGTAACTTTCGTAGCCATCGGCAATATACAGGCTCAGGGTATGGTGGTCGCTTTGTACCGTAATAGTATCAAGATTGTTATACCATGCCGCCAGCTGAATACCGGAGTTGAGCTTCACCGTCTCGCGCAGCACGGCATTTTTTTGACGCAATGTTTCGAAAGTCCCGTAAGCCATAGCCCTTCACACTTCTGATTCCGCAGATCTCTAGTCTATGAAGAGTCGCTGGCAGATACCAGCATTCCCCCGCCGCTGGCTAAAAATAAGCGCAAGAATTTGCAAGTCGGCAACAAGCAGATGACAGCGCCGCGCGGTGCCAGGCCGCAGAATGATCGCGACAACACTCACAGGAGAGACATTTTGAACGCATTACTCTACGGGTTGGTCGTGGTTATCTGGGGCACGACATGGATTGCTATCTTTTTACAGCAGGGGCCGGTTGCCGCGCCGGTGTCCATTTTCTGGCGTTTTGCCGTCGCCAGCGTCGCGATGCTGACCATTTTGCTGGTTACCCGCCGCCTGCGCCCGTTGGCCGCGCGCGACCATGTCTTCTGTCTGCTGCAGGGCTGCTGCGTCTTCTGTTTTAATTTCTGGTGTTTCTATACCGCCGCCGCGTATATCAATACCGGCCTTGAGTCGGTGATCTTCTCTATGGCGGTGCTGTTTAACGCGATCAACAGCTTTCTCTTCTATCGCCAGCAGCCTCCTGGCCGTTTCTGGCTGGCCGCCGCGCTGGGCCTGGCGGGGATCGTGACGCTATTCTGGGATGATTTATGGGCCAGCGGCCTGAACGCCTCGCTGCTGCTGGGTATCGCCCTCAGCGCGCTGGGAACCTATGGCTTTTCACTCGGCAATATGCTCAGCATCCGCCACCAGCGCCGCGGCCTGGAGACCTTGACCACCAACAGCTGGGCCATGCTTTACGGCACCCTGGTCATGGGCGCTATCGCCCTGATACGCGGTGATAATTTTGCCCCGCAGTGGACGCTGAGCTATATGGGAGCGCTACTGTATCTGGCCGTTTTTGGCTCGGTGATAGCTTTTGGCGCCTACTTCACCCTGGTGGGGCGCATCGGCGCAGGGAAAGCGGCATACAGCACCCTGCTGTTTCCGCTCGTCGCCCTGACGATTTCCACCTTTTATGAAGGCTACGTCTGGCATAGTAACGCCGTGGCCGGGCTGGCGCTGATCCTGGTGGGAAATCTGGTGATGTTTGCGCGTCCGGAGCAGTGGCTGCTACGTCGCAGGCCGGCCCAGGTTCGCTCGTAACGGCGTGGACGCTGCGTTGAGGCTGAGGGTAAGCCAATAAAAAAGGCGCTATCAACGAATAGCGCCTTTACTTGACGACGACCCTTGCTTAGCGGTTATTCGGATCGAATTTCACCGCGTCAATCGCCATATCGTCAATCACCTGCTTCAGCGTCTCGACGGTGAGCGGCGTATTTTCGTTGGACAAGTTTTTACCTTCGCCTTTACGGACCACTTTGATGACCGGCTTTTTGGTCGCCGCATCAATCAGTTCACCTTCGAAGTACAGGTTGGTATCCATAGTACGGTGACCGGTAGCCGCCTGGGTACCGGCGATAATCATCGCGACCGGGATCACTTCGTAGAACTGCAGGCCTTCTTTGCTGGAATCCACGCCGGTGATGGCGCCGCGGAAGATCAGGCTGCGCTTACCTGCGGTGGTGGCCAGCGGTTTACGCTCGGAAATCGCCTGTTTCATCTCTTTATTGGTGTAATTCAGGATGTCGCTGAGCGCCTTCTCGCCCACCTGAGTGGTCGGTTTCGGTACCGGGTAGTAGGTGATTGGATTATAAACAACGTTGTCATAGTTGCTCGGATTGTAATCCGGAGAAATCCAGCGCAGTTCCGGTTTGCCGGACGCCGAGGTGGTTTCTTTTAAGTTAGAGTAATCTTTTAAAAATCCCGAATATTGTTCCGGCTTAGCGATTTTTGATGAGCAGCCGGCCAATGCTAACAGGCCAGCGAGCGCGGCGACTTTAAAAAATAACTGAGTTCGCATATAGGTTAATCCCTGTGAATACCATTTTTGGTAAGAGTTATAGCAAATAACAGGGGTAAGTTTTGTGGCAAAAGTGGTGCTACGTCAAGTAGCACAATAAAATAAACCCGCCGTTGCTGGCGGGTTGTCTTTAGCTGTTTATTTAATATCAACCTGATAAAAAATATGCTTGCCAAAGGGATCAATTTCATAACCGGAGACGTTTTTACGTACCGGTTCGAATATTGTTGAGTGGGCAATCATCACGGCCGGCATCTGGTCATGCATCATCTGCTGCGCCTGAAGATAGAGCGCTTCGCGTTTTTGGCGATCGGTTATCGATTTTGCTTCGGCAATAATTTTATCAAACGGCTGATAGCACCATTTTGCCGAGTTAGACCCGCCATTCGCCGACTGGCAGGTAAATAATGGGCCAAAGAAGTTATCCGGGTCACCGGTGGCGGTGGTCCAGCCCATCAGCGCCGCCTGATGTTCGCCATCCTTCACCCGCTTTAAGTATTCACCCCACTCATAGGTTGTGATTTTAGTTTGCACGCCGATTTTCGCCCAGTCGGCCTGAATCATCTCGGCCATACGTTTGGCGTTCGGATTATAGGGCCGCTGCACCGGCATTGCCCACAGATCGATGCTAATTGGCCCCGCAACGCCCGACTCCGCCAGCAGCGCTTTGGCCTTCTGCGGGTCGTATTCATAATCCTTAAGCTGGCTATTCGCGCTCCATACGCCCGGCGGCAGCAGGTTTTTCGCCGCCGTACCGGTACCGTGGAACACCGCTTCAATGATCGCCGGTTTATTAATCGCCATCGCTAAGGCCTGGCGCACCTTAACGTTGTCCAGCGGCGCTTTTTGGGTGTTAAAAGCAAGAAAGCCGGTGTTAAGGCCCGCTTTGCTCATCAGGTTGATCGCCTTGTTCTCTTTCATTCGCGGCAGATCGGCCGGATTGGGGAACGGCATCACCTGACACTCATTTTTCTCCAGTTTGGCGTAACGTACCGAGGCATCCGGCGTGATACTAAAGATGAGACGATCGATATGCGCCTTCCCCTGCCAGTATTCCGGGAACGCGGTGAAAAGAATACGGGAATCTTTTTGATATTGAGCGAGTTTGAAAGGACCGGTGCCAATCGGATCCATATCCACGCGCTCTGGCGTACCGGCTTTTAACATCGCATCGGCATATTCCGCTGATAAAATAGAGGCGAAATACCAGGCAAGATCGGCGACAAATGGCGCTTCGGCATGGGCCAACGTGAAACGCACCGTATATTCATCGGGCTTATCAATTGCGGTAATTAACTGGCCAAATTCCAGGCTCTCAAAATTAGAATAATTACCGCTGGAGATATTGTGATAAGGGTGTTGAGGATCCTTTTGCCGCATAAACGAAAAAATAACGTCATCGGCATTAAAATCTCGGCTGGGTTTAAAATATTTATTGCTCTGGAATTTAACGCCTTTGCGTAAATGGAAAATATAAACTTTGCCATCTTCGCTGACTTCCCAGCTTTCGGCGAGGCTCGGCACCAGTTCCGTGGTGCCGGCTTTAAAATCGACCAGCCGGTTATAAACGGGCACCGCGCTGGCGTCCACGCTGGTCCCGGAGGTGTAGAGTTGAGGGTTAAAATTTTCCGGCGACCCTTCTGAACAGTAGACCAGCGTTTTTGCGCTAATGGCCGAGCTGGCCGTCAGGGCCGCTAACGCCAGAGCAAGCGTCGTGAATCTGCGTTGCATAGGTTTTCCTTTTTAATTTGTCAGCTAATGAATAGCTTGTTGTTTTCCCTTCCATACATAACACTAAAGACTGATTGCAAACACCTGAAAACTCGAATAAAGAAGGAATCACTATGTCATCAGCCCTGGCCAGTCAATTAACCCAACGCTTCTTTCGCTACCTGGCGATCACCAGCCAAAGCGACCCGCGAGCCGCGACTTTGCCCACCACCGCCGGGCAACACGCGATGGCGCGGGCCCTTGCGGATGAGCTACGCCAGCTGGGGCTGGATGAGATTGTGATCGACGAGCACGCTACCGTCACGGCGGTGAAAAGAGGCAATGTCGCAGACGCGCCGCGGATTGGCTTTATTACCCATATCGATACCGTTGACGTCGGGCTGTCGCCGGATATTCATCCACAAATCCTGCGTTTTACTGGTGAAGACCTCTGTTTGAACAGAGAAAAAGAGATCTGGCTGCGCGTCGCTGAGCATCCCGAAATCCTCGCTTATCCCGATGAAGAGATCATTTTTAGCGACGGTACCAGCGTGCTCGGGGCGGATAACAAATCCGCCGTGACGGTAGTGATGACGGTACTGGAGAACCTGACGCCAGAGCACCGCCACGGCGATATCGTGGTGGCGTTTGTGCCGGATGAGGAAGTGGGCCTGCGCGGTGCAAAAGCGCTGGATCTCTCGCGTTTTGCCGTCGATTTTGCCTGGACCATCGACTGCTGCGAGCTCGGGGAGATCGTCTATGAGAACTTTAACGCCGCCGCCGCGGAAATTCGCTTTACCGGCGTGACCGCCCACCCGATGTCGTCAAAAGGGGTGCTGGTGAATCCGCTGCTGATGGCCACCGATTACATGAGCCATTTCGATCGCCAGCAAACGCCGGAGCATACCGCCGGACGTGAGGGCTACGTGTGGTTTAACGGCATCCAGGGCGATCAGAACAGCACCCTGCTGCAGGCCAGCATTCGCGATTTCGACCTTGAAAGCTTTACTCGCCGTAAGCAGCAGATTGGCGAGGTGGCGCAGAAAATCGCCGCGCAGTATCCCACGGGCAATGTGGAATACCAGGTGAGCGATATTTACAGCAATATCAGCAACGCCGTTGGCGAAGACCGCCGCGCGATTGACCTGCTATTTGAAGCGATGGAAAGCTTGGGCATCACGCCAAAACCGACGCCGATGCGCGGCGGCACCGACGGCGCGGCCCTGTCGGCAAAAGGCATATTAACGCCCAATTTCTTTACCGGCGCGCACAACTTCCACTCAAAATTTGAGTTTCTGCCGCTGCGCGCCTTTGAGGCCTCTTATCAGACCGCGCTACAGCTCTGCCTGTTAGCGGCGCGTTAAGCCGGCTTGCGCGCCAGCATCGTGGCGAAACGCAGCTTAATACGCTTACCGCTGGCGTCGGTGCGGTGGAGTTCACCGACGTCTTCGTTATATTTGAGCAACGCCCAGCCTGCATAATAGTTGCGCAGCTCTTCCGGTTTAAACGCGAACGGGAAACCAACGGTGCACGGAAAATCGTCGGTATCCATAGCCGCAACAATCAGATTGTAGCCGCCGGGACGGGTGCAGCGCTGCATGTTGGCAATCAGACCCGGTATAGTCTTCGCTTCCAGGAACATCATCACCACGGTCGAAAGAATAAAGTCATACTCGCCGTCAAAGCTGAGGGCGTTAAGGTCCTTAATCGCCGTCCGCAGATTCTCCAGCCCTTCCGCCTGACGAATACGTTCAAGATTGCTGATGCTGGCCGGATTTTTATCCCACGCGGTAACGTCAAACCCGTTGGCCGCCAGGTAGAGGCTATTGCGCCCGTTGCCGCAGCCCAGATCCAGCGCCTTGCCCGGCGCGATCAGCGTGGCGGCGTGCAGCACCTCGGAGTGGGTGCGGGTCATTCCGTATTTGTCGGTGAAGTAATTTTCGTCGCGAAGAGTCATGGTTAATCCTTGTTTTTTAATAACGTGTCGCGTTCGACGCGAATCAGCAGTTTACCGCGCATCAGCAGCAGGAAGGTACGAATCAGCAGCAGCCCAACGATCAGATTGGTAAAGAGAAACAGCGGGAGCGCGAGGATGTGGAAAAAGCCGTCCGGATGCTGATGACCGAGATGCAGGCCGGTGGTCGCCAGCGCGGAAACGCCGAACGAGAAGCTCCAGAACGAGGCGTTAAACGGCTGGCGCAGGTACCACGGCATCAGACGCAGCATAAACAGCAGCTGGAGCAGACCATAGCCGAACAGCAGCTTAGCAAAGGTATCCGCCTCGCCGCCGTTCACGCTCAACCAGGCGCTGCACGCCACCAGCGCCGGAGCCAGCTGAATGCCGAGCGAGGTGCGCATGGCCATCGGCAGTTCGCCGTCGCTGCGCAGGCGTTGCAGAATCACCGGTTCAAGGCTAAGCCAGGAGAATAAGCCGGCGCCGAGAAACACCAGCCCGGCGTCGGTAAAGCCCAGCGCGCCGCAGGCCATAGCGCTGATAAAGTTGTTTGCCACCGTCGGCAGATAGAGGCCCGGGGTGGTCGCCTCGTTGGGATGGCTCCCCCGCCATAGCCCGGCGCTCTGCCAGGCCGCGTAGCTCAGTTGCAATACTACGCCAATGCTGAATAACACCAGAGACAGCGGACGCAGCCAGGGTACGAAACCGATAGCGACCAGCATCGTGGTGGCCGGAAACAGGCTGACAAAACTGCTGGCGACCGGATGGCGCATCTCCTGTAGTACGCTGTGCGGGAAACGGACTGCCCGGCCGATAAACGCCAGCGCCAGCAGCACCCAGACAACCGTCGCCGCGACCACCAGACCGTCGCCGACGATCCGGCTCACCGGCCAGATCGTGCTGGCGTAGCGCCAGGCGAAGCCCATGCCGATAAGACCCAGAACCATACCAAAATAGCCCGCCGGAAGATTCAGCACCCGGCTCGCGCCCTGCTTTTTATTCATTTTGTTTAAACTTTCAATTTATCTTAAGTTGCATTCTAAAAGAACCTTCAAAAACGCGCTACGGCGTTTTTTGCTATGTTTATGTTAACCATATGTAATGAGTAAGACCGATGCGCAAATATTCCCTCAGCGAACAGGTTCGCCCGTTTCACTACCAGACAGACGGCATTAAACATAGCGTAAATCTGCGGCAAATTGTCGCCTTGCGAGATTTCGCCGATGTGAAAACCGGCGACGAAGGCGGCTGGATCGATGATGAGGCCGCCCTGAGCCACGACGGCGAGTGCTGGATTTATGACGCCAATAGCGCCGTTTTTGCCGGTGCGAAAATCGAGGGCAACGCGCGCTTAACCGGCGAGTGCATTATCAGCATGGGGGCGATCGTTAGCGATAATGCCCGACTGGATAGCGTACACGTTAGCCACTGTGCGCGATTAAGTGACAACGTCACCGCTTCGCATTCGCAGATTCGCGGTTATTGTCACCTGGCCGACAATGCGCGCATCCTCCCCCATTGTCATATTATCGCCGCCCGAGGCCTGACCGCCGACAATGATAAAATCCTGCGCATTTATCAGCGGGCGACGGTCAGCGCATCGCGAATCGTTCACCAGGCGCAAATTTACGGCGACGCCTTTGTCGAACACGCGTTTGTTGAGCATCGGGCGGAAATCTTCGACCAGGCGCGGCTGGAAGGCAACGATGAGAACGACGTCTGGGTCTGCGATAACGCCAGGGTATACGGGAACGCGAAGATTATCGCCGGTCGTGAAGAGGACGCCATCCCCACCCTGCGCTACAGTTCACAGGTGGCTGAGCACGCGGTGGTCGAAGGAAATTGCCTGCTGAAGCATCGGGTGATGGTCGGCGGGCATGCGCACCTGCGCGGCGGGCCGATCCTGCTTGACGATAGCGTGTTAATTGAAGGCCATGCGGTCATTTGCGGCGATGTGGTGATTGAACATCAGGTGACGATCGGCGATCGGGCGCGAATTGAGGCCAGCGCGGGCGACGCCATTTATATCCGCGGGGAGAAAGTGATAAACGGCGACGAGCATTTTACCCGCACGCCCATCGTCGGCTTTCTTTAACGCGTGGTTTATTATGCGCTCTGGTTCCCGGGGGCGGCGCTCAACGCGCCTTGCCCGGGCTGCATGTCCGGACGGCCTGTAGCCCGGGTAAGGCGTCAGCCGCGACCCGGGAACTGCTCAGAGCGACAATCAATAATGCGCCCGTAGATATTCTGGTCATCATACGAACCGTTCAGATACTCGGCCTGCTTCAGACACCCTTCGAGGGTGAAACCGTTACGCAGGGCGACCTGATTGCTTCTCTGGTTTGCTACCCGACATTTAATGACGAAGCGTCGGACCGTCCCGCTGCGGGCAAAAGAGTCCATCAGCGCCTGTAGCGCCTGAGAGAGCAGCCCCTGCCCCTGATGGCTCTCATCAATCCAGTAGCCGATGTAGGCGGTCTTATTGATCGGCTCAATCTGGTTAAACGACAGCACGCCGACGATCTCTTCCTGCAGAAAGAGCAAAAACATTTTGGCGTAGCCGCGCTGGTGCAGCATCACGTTGCCCTGCACGTGGCGGCGGGTTTCGTCTTCGTGACTCACGTCAGCGGGCCAGCTCAGCGATTGCTGGAGCCAGCGCTGGTTTTTCATCACCAATTGGTGCAGTTCCGTCACGTAGCGCTCATCCACCGCGCGCAGAGAGAGCGATGCGGTGACGGGAATGCGTTCGATCGAAGCGGTATTTTCGGCAGACATGGCGCACTCTGATTAATCGTCTGATAAAAAGAGAAACGCCCGCAGAGTCACCTCGGCGGGCGGAGTGACGGGCTATTACTTCATGACCCGGTCATCGACATAGTTGCGTTTATCCGGCGCTGGCGGGAAGTACTGATACAGCCAGGTTTCGCTGATCGCCTCCCCCTGACAGCGCAGGAACATGCGCATCTCGACGGGGTCGGTCGAATCAGAGGTCGGGTACCAGTCAAACTGGATACGATAGCCATCAAACGGTTCCACGTAGAGAATCTCTATCTGTTTAGCTTCGCCGCTCGACAGGGTAATCACCGGCTCGATGCCTCTTGGCGCAGCGGCCTTCAGGTCTCCGCCGACAAAATCAATGGCAAAACGACGGGTCCATTTATCCGGGTAATGCTCACCCGGCGCCCAGCCTTCAGGGAAACCGCCCATGCCGGTACGCGTCGCCAGCACCCGCGCCAGCGGCGAACGGACCGGCGGCTGCGCGCTCCAGTAGAGACGATAGCGGAAGTCCAGTTCATCCCCGGCCTTCACCGGTTTCTCCGGCTGCCAGAAGCACACGATATTGTCCAGCGTTTCGCCGGTCGTCGGGATCTCCATCAGGTTGACGGCCCCTTTGCCCCACTGGTTGCGCGGCTCCACCCACAGGCTTGGGCGTTTGTTATACCAGCCCATAATGTCCTGATAGTGGGAGAAGTCGCGGTCCAGCTGCAGCAGGCCAAAACCGCGCGGATTTTTATCCTGGAAAGCGTTGAACTGCAGCTTCTGCGGGTTGTTCAGCGGACGGCACACCCATTCGCCGTTGCCCAGCCACATCGACAGGCGGTCGGAGTCGTGGATCTGCGGATGGATAGTGTCGCACATCCGCCGTTCGTTATTGCCGCAGCTGAACATACTGGTCATCGGCGCGATGCCCAGTTGTTTGATGTCTTTACGCGCGTAGATGTGGTTTTCCACATCCATAATCACCTGCGTCTCCTGACAGTTCACGACGAACTTATAGGCGCCGGTGACGCTTGGGCTGTCGAGCAGCGCATAGACGGTAAATACCGTCGCCCCCGGTTTAACGGTCTCAAACCATAAAGAGGTGAAGTCAGGGAACTCTTCCGGCGTATCAGTAAAGGTATCGATCGCCAGGCCGCGGGCTGACAGTCCGTATTGATACGTGCTGTCCACCGCGCGGAAATAGCTCGCGCCGAGGAAGGCGACGATATCGCGACGCGCCAGCTCCGGCGCTTTAAATACGCGGAATCCGGCAAAGCCGAGATCGCTCTGGCCTTCCAGCTGTTTGGTGTCGACGCCGGCGTCATTATATTTAAACAGCTCAGGGCGGAAGTGAATTTCCCGCGCCTGCTGGGTTTGTGAATCCAGGGAGAACATCCGCACGCGGCGGCGGAACCCCATCCCCACGTGGAAGAACTGAATGTCCAGCTTGCGCTCTTCAATATTATTCCACAGCGAATGCGCAGCGTCGTACTGAATGCTGTTGTAGGCCTGGGGGGTCAGGTTTGCCAGGGTTGGCGGCAGATCGCGCGGCGCGCCGCCCCAGGGCTGACGCGCAAGATCGTGGGCCATCGACTGGAGTACGGAGTAGTCAAAGCGACGGGTCTGACCGTCGGCAATTCCTGAGTCCTCGGCGAATGCGGCTTTCGAGAATAGAGAGGCGACTCCTGACGTTCCGCATACGGCGGCAACAGCCATGGAGGATTTGAGAAAACGTCTGCGGTTCATGCCTGAGAGAGCATCCTTCTTCATATGTGAATTGAGACGCGACGTAACAAACCCATGCGTCGTGAATGTCGCTCACTCTAGACAAAAACGATTGATAATCCAATTGTTGACGGCAGAAATGCGTGAAAAAAATATGTCCACCGGACCAGACCGAATTGCCGATATCCACAGGGCGGCGATGATTCCGCCAGGCGGCGACGCTTCATACGAAATACAGCGCCAGCGAAACCTGAAGGGAAGCGGCCAGACGAACGCTGACCGCGAGAGCGACTATTTTTGCTGCAGAAGGTTAAAACTGGTCATCAGGTTGCGATAGTCCGGGATATGGTTAGAGAACAGCGTCCCTAGCCCTTCAACATCATTCCGCCAGTCGCGGTGTAGTTCGCAGGCAACGCCAAACCACGACATCAGCTGCACCCCAGCCTGCGACATACGATCCCAGGCGGCATCGCGGGTAATGGGGTTGAAGGTACCGGAAGCGTCGGTCACGACAAAGACATCAAAGCCCTCTTCGATGGCCGACAGCGCCGGAAATGCCACGCAGACTTCCGTCACCACCCCGGCGATGATCAGCTGCTTCTTGCCCGTCGCTTTCACCGCCTTCACAAAATCGTCGTTATCCCAGGCGTTAATATTGCCCGGCCGCGCGATATAGGGCGCATCCGGAAACTGCGCTTTTAACTCCGGCACCAGCGGACCGTTCGGACCGTTCTCGAAGCTGGTGGTTAAGATGGTCGGCAGAGCGAAGTACTTCGCCAGGTCGCCAAGGGCAAGGACGTTGTTCTTGAATTTATCGGGATCGATATCGCGCACGAGAGAGAGCAATCCGGTCTGGTGATCGACCAGCAGCACGGCGGCATCATTTTTATCCAGACGAACATACGGTTTGGCCATGATTTCATCCTCATTTCAGCAGCACATTTTCCGTCAGAACCCCGGTTCCGCGGATGTAGGGTTAACAGCACCGATCATAGTGTAACCACTGGCTGAGGATTAGCCGCCGAAAGTGGGACGCATCGTCCCACTGACAGAACGCGCAGCGGCTCAGGGCATCTTCCAGGCAACGTTAATCCAGGGTCACATGATGCTTCATCACCCGACGAAACAGCGCCAGCCGCGCGCGCATAAAGCGGTTTTCCACCTTAAAACCAGCGCGTTTGCGCAGGCCAATACGCAACAAACGATCCCGACCGCGCACGCTGGCGGGCCAGCGCACCGGCCCCTGGAGATCGTGGCAGCCGTTACCGGCCACGCGGGCGAAGTTAGCCCAATAGTCGGCGACCTGGCCGGCAAAGGTCCGGTCGCGATCGTTAGCATACTGGCGTACCGGCTCGGCAAGATCGAGGTTGTCAAAAACGTATGCCACTTCATTCCCGTGCCATGCGCCGTGCGGATAGGTCTGATGTTCCGCCTCGGCAACGTAGTCAAACCAGTAGCGCCAGCACGGTTGTCCTACCCGCTGCTGCGCCTGCATCACCACGTAGCCCAGAGTGGTGAACGCCATATCGCGGCAGACTTCGCGCCCCAGCGCTTCATCGCCTTTGACGCCGGGATACAGCAGTTTAATCAGTCCGAGACCCAAGCGGCGTTCGCGGCGAAGCTTCTGAATCTGTCCGGCGATATCGACGCCAAACACCGCCATAACGCTGGCCTCATCGCTGTTTGAACCAATCATCACCGGCAGCGGATGCTGACGCCCGCTAAAAAAAGTTTCCAGCATCGGCTGGGGCAGCACGGTATCGCCAACAATCGGCGCCGGGCCGATGGTCAGCGGCGCGGTTAGCGACCAGAACGCCTCTGCCGGAATCGCCCGCAGCTGTTCGGCGCTGGCCTGCGGTAAAGCGAAGTGCTCAGCGATAAGCTGCCCTTTGGCCAGCGCCTTTTCCCGCGGCAGATCCGGCAAGGTATAGCCGCTCTGGATAATCGCTTTATGGAACAGTCCCCGGGATTTCGGCGAAACCATGAGCGACAGCACGCTGCGCGCCCCGGCGGACTCGCCGAACAGGGTGACGTTGGCCGCATCGCCGCCGAAAGCGTGAATGTTCTCCTGAACCCATTGCAGGGCGGCAATTTGGTCAAGCAGCGCGAAATTATAGATGCGCTCGCCCTCCTCTTCCTCCAGCGCCGGATGGGCAAAAAAGCCCAGGTGCCCCAGCCGGTAGTTGACGGTCACCACGACGACGTCACGGGAGGCTAAGGCTTTGCCGTCATAGGGCGGTAAACTTCCCGCGCCGATGGTATAGCCGCCGCCGTGCAGCCAGACCATCACCGGCAGCGGCTGCGCGCGCGAAGCGGGCGACCAGACGTTAAGGTAAAGGCAATCCTCGGAGAAGCTGCCAGGATCGCCGCCGCCGAGCTCACGACAGTATTCAATATCCTGCCAGCTGGAGGCCGAGAAAGTCTCCGCCCGGCGTACGCCCTGCCAGCGGGCGGCAGGCTGCGGCGCGCGCCAGCGGAGATCGCCGACGGGCGGCGCGGCATAGGGAATACCGCGCCAGATATGAATGTTCTCTTCCGAGGTGCCGGATAGAGTGCCCTGCCGGGTTTTCACCAGCGGGGTAGACGGATTCTGCATGGCCTGCTTCCTTTAACGACTCATGCCAGCAGAGTACTGATTTTACAGCAGACCGCAACGTCGTTTACTGCGCTCTTCCGCCTGCTGATAAAGGGCAAACTCATCGTAAACCGCACAGCCCAGCGCCTCCTCAAAGGCCTCGCGGCTGGCGTTGCCGTGGCTGCGGGCCTGTATCTCGTTACCCAGGTTAGACTGAAAAATCCCGGCGGCGCTGACCGGTAAAAAGTCTTCATAAATAATCGGTTGTGCGATAACCCAGCCGCGCTCAATCAACGGCTGCGGATCGTCGCCCGGACGAAAGGCCTGGCGGTGCGCCTCGCCGGCGGGCGTCAGGCGGTAGCGAAAGTACGCCAGCCCCTGCTGACGCAGCAGGAATTCGCTGTCCGGGAACGGGCTAAACACCTCCTGCAGATGACGCTGATGGTTAAGATTATCTTTGCCCACCCCCGCCTCGCTAAGCAGTCGGTCGTACAGAGCGCGGCCTTTGGGCGTCAAGGCGATGCCGCGCTGCTCTATTTCGCCAAAGCGCGCCGTATGGGTGCCTCGATGCTCCCCGGCAAACATCACCGGCTCTTCAAGGGCCTTAAAGCTGGTCTGGCGCAGCAAAATCGGCACATCGCGGCGCGGCGGGCCTTCTATTAACGCTTTCGGCGCGATACCGCATTCGGGCATCAGCGCCTGAACCCGGTCGATATCCAGCGTGCGCGGCGTCAGATGATTAATGTGGCAACCGGGGAAACAAACCACATCGGCAATCAGCCGGTGCTCTTCGTGCAGCGCGTGGTAGGTTTCCTCATCGACGGTGGCATGTCGATGCCAGCGAAAGGTTTCCAGCGCCTGCTGCACAAATTCACGCGCCTCCGCGGCGGTGAACTCCCCCTTCTGTTCATGAAGCGCGATCAGTTCGCGACAGCGCGACGTGAAGATATCGCGCCGGGCAAGAATTTCCGCCGCCCGCTTGCGCAACGCCTCATCGGCGATCAGCTCAAGACGCAGGAGCGAGGTAAAAACGCGAAACGGATTGCGCGCCAGCGCTGCGTCATCGATGGGGCGAAACGCGGTGGAGTGAACCGGCACGCCAGCCTGCGACAGATCGTAATAGCTAACGGGATACATGCCCATAATGGCAAACATGCGACGCAGGGTCGCCAGTTCCTCCGCCGTACCGACGCGGATCGCGCCGTGGCGTTCAACGTTTAGCCGCGCCAGCTCATCGGCGTTGGCCAGTTGTTCGTGCAGCGTCGGGTTATTCTCCAGTATGGCCAGGTTAACGTCGGCCACCAGCTCCAGTAGCGTCCCGTACTGCGGAACTTCCTGCTGGTACATCGCCGACATCGCCTGCGAAAAGCTTTCCCGAATCTCATCAGCCGTGATGGTGTTCGCCATGATGTCTTACCTCCAGTGAATTCTCCCTGGAGTGTAGGAAAGCTCTCTGAAGACGGCGGGAAGAATTTACAAACTGTGATGCCGGTAGCTGGCCGGTTTCTTTTCATCCGCTCACTTCATAACCACCGGTTATGTTAAACACCCTTTAATTTCACTTTAAATTAACAAAGCATTTACACACACTGCAAGTGGCGACATTACAACAACATGCCTCTCTACCGATAACACGGAGTCCCCTCATGAATGATAAATGGTCACCGCGCGAGGTCCTGCATCGCGACTACAGTAGCCATCCACCCGCCTACGCGCCGGGCTATAAAACCAGCGTACTGCGCTCGCCGCGCAATGCGCTCATTTCCCTGCAGAATTCACTTTCGGAGATCACCGGCCCGGTGTTCAGCAGCGACGATCTCGGCGCGCTCGATAACGACCTGATCCTCAACTACGCCAAAGACGGCCTGCCGATTGGCGAGCGGATTATCGTGCACGGCTACGTTCGCGATGGGTTTGGCCGGCCGATGAAAAATACGCTGGTCGAAGTCTGGCAGGCTAACGCGGGCGGCCGCTACCGGCATAAGAAAGATCAATATCTGGCGCCTATCGACCCGAACTTTGGCGGCTGCGGACGCGTGCTGACCGACGAGAACGGCTACTATTGTTTCCGCACCATCAAGCCCGGCCCCTACCCGTGGCGCAACCAGGTCAGCGACTGGCGTCCGGCGCATATTCACTTTTCGCTTTGCGGCGACGCCTGGGCGCAGCGTCTGATCACCCAGATGTATTTCGAGGGCGATCCGCTGATTAAACAGTGCCCTATTGTCAAAACCATCAATAACGATGATGCCATCAGAACGCTGATCGCCGAGCTGGATACCCATGCCGCCGTCCCGCTGGACTCTCTGGCCTACCGTTTTGATCTCGTGCTGCGCGGTCATCGGGCAACGCTGTTTGAAAACCGCACGCAGGGGGCCGCCCGATGAGAGATTTTTTACCTGAAACCGCTTCGCAAACCGCCGGTCCTTATGTGCATATCGGCCTGGCGCCGGACGCCGCGGGCTTTCATATCTTTGAGAGAAACTTTGGCCCGACGCTGACGACGGCCGACACCGAGGGCGAACGCATTACTATTGAAGGCAGAGTCATCGACGGCTCCGGCACCCCGGTGCGCGATGTGCTGCTGGAAATCTGGCAGGCCAACGCCGCCGGGCGCTATAACCATCCCGACGACCGACAGCAGGGTAAGAAGCTGGATACGGCGTTTCGCGGCTGGGGACGCAGCTGCTCGGACTTCACCAGCGGCGTCTGGCGCTTCGAAACCATTAAACCCGGGGCCGTTGTGGGCCGCGATGGTCGCACCATGGCGCCGCACGTCAATTTATGGGTGGTCGCCCGCGGGATTAATATTGGCCTCAACACGCGGATGTACTTCTCCGACGAACAGGATGCCAACCAGGCCGACCCGGTGCTGAATCTGATTGAGTGGGAAGTGCGCCGCCAGACCCTCATCGCCCAGCGCGAGGTGCGCGGGACGGAGATCGTCTATCGCTTCGATATTTATCTGCAGGGCGAAAACGAAACCGTCTTCTTCGATATCTGAGTTTTCACTTCCTTTTTCCGCCCCTGTTGGCCGGGGGCAGTACTTTACGGCAATGCCAATAAAATCAACTTGTAAAATAATAATATAAAATGTTAATAATATTTTGCTATGAAGTTAACAATTTTAAACACCCTTACTTGTCACCGGTACACCTCTGTTTTTAACATTGATTATGCAAAAAAATGGTCTTTTCAGTCAGCGCATTCGCTTGCGCCATCTACATACCTTCGTGGCCGTCGCTCAACAGGGAACTCTTGGGCGCGCGGCTGAAACCCTCAATCTGAGCCAACCGGCCTTATCCAAAACGCTGAACGAACTGGAGCAGCTCACCGGCACGCGGCTGTTTGAGCGTGGGCGGCTGGGCGCGCAGCTGACGCTGGTCGGCGAACAGTTTCTCACCCATGCGGTTAAAGTGCTCGACGCGCTCAATACCGCGGGTCAGGCGCTCAATCGTAAAGAAGGCCTCAACAGCGATATCGTACGCATCGGAGCGCTCCCCACCGCCGCGCTGGGGATCCTGCCCTCGGTGATCGGCCAATTCCATCAGCAGCAAAAAGATATCACCCTTCAGGTCGCCACCATGAATAACACCATGCTGCTGGCGGGGCTAAAATCGGGAGAAATCGATATCGGCATCGGGCGGATGTCCGATCCGGAGTTGATGAGCGGGTTGAACTATGAACTGCTGTTTCTCGAATCCCTGAAGCTGGTGGTTCGTCCGGGTCACCCGCTGCTGCAGGAAACCGTCACGCTGAGTCGGGTCATGGAGTGGCCGGTAGTGGTTTCGCCTAAAGGCACGCTGCCGCGACAGAACGCCGAAACCCTGCTGCAAAGCCAGGGCTGCAAAATTCCCACTGGCTGCATCGAGACGCTGTCGGCTTCCCTGTCGCGCCAGCTCACCGTCGACTACGACTACGTATGGTTTGTCCCCTCCGGCGCGGTTAAAGACGACCTGCGTCGTGGGATGCTGGCCGCGTTACCGGTGCCCACCCAGGGCGCGGGTGAACCAATAGGGATCCTCACGCGGGTGGACGCCACGCTCACTGCGGGTACGCAAACCCTGCTCAGCGCCATTCGTAAATCCATGCCCGTCTGAACACGATCTCCCCGGCTTCGCCCGTCGGGGAGAGATAATCCGCCCGTTTTCCCTGCTGCTGCCCGGTATTATTCATCACAATAATCAATTAGTGCGAAATCATTCATTAACAATTGCGTAAATTTCTTTAACAGATCTATCATATCCGCGATTTCACCAAATGGTTCACATGAAATCAATAACAGTAAAAATCCCGCTTTTATGAAGGCTACTATCACTTCATTCAAAAGAGTTCACTTGAAAAATTGATTCATCTGGTTCACGCCTGTTCAGGGGTGGTTAAGGAGAAAAAATGGCAACTGACAACGCGCCGCGAGGGTTCCCCCGGATCCTGCAGTGGCTTCTCGCCGGGCTGATGCTGATCATCGGTCTGGCTATCGGTATTCTTGGTGCGAAGCTCGCCTCCGTCGGCGGGACGTTCTATTTTGCGCTGATGGGCCTGGTGATGGTTATCGCCGCGGTGCTCATCTTCCGCAGCCGCCGCGGCGGCATCATGCTGTACGCCGTTGCGTTTGTCGCATCGATCGTCTGGGCGATTAGCGACGCGGGCTGGACCTACTGGCCGCTATTCTCCCGCCTGTTCGCGCTCGGGGTCCTGGCCTTCCTTTGCGCGCTGGTCTGGCCGTTCCTTTCCCGCCAGCCGGCGAAAAAAGGGCCGGCGTTTGGCCTGGCTGCGGTGATCGCCGTGGCGCTGCTGGTCAGTTTCGCCTGGATGTTCAAATCCCAGCCGCTGGTCAGCGCCAGCGAAGCGGTGCCGGTCAAACCGGTCGCCGCGGACGAGCAGCAGAAAAACTGGGCGCACTGGGGCAACACCACCCACGGCGACCGTTTCGCCGCCCTCGACCAGATTAACAAACAGAACGTCGACCAGCTGCAGGTCGCCTGGATCGCCCATACCGGCGATATTCCGCAGAGCAATGGCTCCGGCGCGGAAGATCAGAACACCCCGCTGCAGATTGGCGATACGCTTTACGTCTGTACGCCCTACAGTAAAGTGCTGGCGCTGGATGTCGATAGCGGCAAAGAGAAGTGGCGCTACGATTCAAAAGCCACCGCCCCCAACTGGCAGCGCTGCCGTGGTTTAGGCTATTACGAAGATAGCCAGGCTCAGGTTTCCCCGGCCGCCGACGCGCAGCCGGCCGCCTGCTCCCGTCGCCTGTTCCTGCCTACCACCGACGCCCGTCTGATCGCTATTGATGCCGACAACGGCAAACTGTGCGACGCCTTTGGCGACCACGGTATCGTTGATCTGAGCATTGGCATGGGCGAGATCAAAGCGGGTTACTACCAGCAAACCTCCACGCCGCTGGTGGCGGGTAATGTCGTGGTCGTTGGCGGTCGCGTGGCGGATAACTTCTCCACCGGCGAGCCTCCGGGCGTCGTTCGCGCCTATGACGTCCACACCGGGAAACTGGCGTGGGCATGGGATCCGGGCAACCCGGCGCTGACCGGCGAACCGCCGGCAGGCCAGACCTATACGCGCGGCACGCCGAACGTCTGGTCGGCCATGTCCTACGACGCGAAGCTGAATCTGATTTATCTGCCGACCGGTAACGCGACGCCGGACTTCTTTGGCGGCGAACGTACCGCGCTTGACGATAAATACAGTTCATCCATCGTGGCCGTTGACGCCACGACCGGCCAGGTCCGCTGGCATTATCAGACCACCCATCACGATCTGTGGGACTTCGACCTGCCTTCCCAGCCGCTGCTGTACGATCTGCCTGACGGTAAAGGCGGCACCACGCCGGTGCTGGTGCAAACCAGTAAGCAGGGCATGA
This sequence comes from Klebsiella sp. M5al, assembly GCF_002090195.1. NCBI lineage: Bacteria > Pseudomonadati > Pseudomonadota > Gammaproteobacteria > Enterobacterales > Enterobacteriaceae > Klebsiella > Klebsiella sp. M5al. The sequence continues at coordinate 2,767,123 of NZ_CP020657.1, read as the reverse complement.
TCTTTATGCTTAACCGCGCCACCGGTGAACCGGTCGCTAAAGTCGAAGAACGTCCGGTACCGGCCGGCAACGTTAAAGGCGAGCGTTACTCGCCTACCCAGCCTTACTCCGTCGGTATGCCGATGATTGGCAACGAGACGCTGACCGAGTCGGATATGTGGGGCGCGACGCCTGTCGACCTGCTGCTGTGCCGCATCCAGTTTAAAGAGATGCGCCACCAGGGCGTCTTCACCCCGCCGGGCGAGGATCGTTCGCTGCAGTATCCCGGCTCGCTGGGCGGGATGAACTGGGGCAGCGTGTCGGTTGACCCGAATAACAGCCTGATATTCGTCAACGATATGCGCCTTGGCCTCGCCAACTATATGGTGCCGCGCGCCAAAGTGGCGAAGGACGCCAGCGGTATCGAAATGGGGATCGTGCCGATGGAAGGCACGCCGTTCGGCGCCATGCGCGAGCGTTTCCTGTCGCCGCTGGGCATTCCATGCCAGAAACCACCGTTCGGCACTCTGTCAGCGGTTGATTTGAAAACCGGCAAACTGGTGTGGCAGGTTCCGGTAGGCACCGTTGAGGACACCGGCCCGCTGGGGATCCGCATGCATATGCCAATCCCTATCGGCATGCCGACGCTGGGCGCGTCGTTATCAACCCAGTCCGGTCTGCTGTTCTTTGCGGGCACCCAGGACTTCTACCTGCGCGCGTTTGATACCGCCAACGGGAAAGAGATCTGGAAATCGCGTCTGCCGGTCGGCAGCCAGTCCGGGCCGATGACCTACGTATCGCCGAAAACCGGTAAACAGTACATCATCATCAACGCGGGCGGCGCTCGCCAGTCGCCGGATCGCGGCGATTACATCATCGCCTACGCGCTCCCGGAGCAGAAGTAACCCTCAGGGCCCCAATCGGGGCCCTTTTTGCTGGCAAAGTACGTAGCCAGGGCATTGCCCGATAGCGCGATATAAAAATCGTCTTCGCATCTCCCCCCCAGCAAGCCATTCTTATTCCGTCATGTTATTATTGCGAATGGTTATCAATAATAAATACTGAACAAGGATAATGGATGAAGCGTTCAACCTGCCGCCTGCTCGCAGGCGCCATCATGTCGATAGCGGCCGCCTCAGCTCAGGCGTTACAAGCCCCGGAAGTGGACCTGCGCGATCCGGCGATTTGGGAGGAGAAAGCGGCGTCTCCGCTCACCGCTCACCCGCAGCCCTGCGAGGTGTTCAGCGGCCCGCACTGCGCGGTCTGGGATGATGAGAAGTCGGATATTCAGCGCGAACGAGAGCGGCGGGAACAGCGGCGCTGGCAGAATGGTTATGAAAACCTGCGGCGGGAATAATCCCGCTTAAACGATAACCCGGGCACGCCCGGGTTATTTATTACCTGAAAATCAATTCTCGCCGAAATGAATAACGGTACGAATGGATTTACCTTCGTGCATCAGGTCAAAGGCTTCGTTGATGCGGTCCAGCGGCATGCGGTGGGTAATAAACGGGTCGAGGCGAATTTTGCCCGCCATCGCCTCTTCTACCATTCCCGGCAGCTGCGTGCGCCCTTTCACGCCGCCGAACGCGGAGCCGCGCCAGACGCGCCCGGTCACCAGTTGGAATGGACGGGTTTTAATCTCCTGACCCGCGCCAGCGACGCCGATAATCACGCTTTCGCCCCAGCCTTTGTGGCAGCACTCCAGCGCGGCGCGCATCACGTTGACGTTACCGATACACTCGAAGCTAAAGTCGACGCCGCCGTCGGTGAGTTCAACAATCACATCCTGAACCGGCTTATCGTAATCATTCGGGTTGATAAAGTCGGTGGCACCCATCTCTCTCGCGAGGGTGAATTTTTCCGGGTTGGTATCCACCGCCAGAATGCGCCCGGCTTTCGCCTGTACCGCCCCCTGGATCACCGCCAGGCCGATCCCGCCGAGGCCGAAGACGGCGACGGTATCGCCCTCTTTTACTTTCGCCGTATTGTGCACCGCGCCGATGCCGGTCGTGACGCCGCAGCCCAGCAGGCAAACTTTGTCCAGCGGCGCCTGCGGGTTCACTTTCGCCAGCGAAATTTCAGCCACCACGGTGTATTCGCTGAAGGTGCTGGTGCCCATATAGTGATAAATCGGTTCGCCGTTGTAGGAGAAACGCGTGGTGCCGTCCGGCATCAGGCCCTTACCCTGGGTGGATCGGACCGCCTGGCAGAGGTTGGTTTTGCCTGATTTACAGAACTTACATTCGCGGCATTCAGCGGTATACAAAGGAATAACGTGGTCGCCCGGCTGCAGGCTGGTCACGCCTTCCCCGACTTCGACGACAATCCCGCCGCCTTCATGGCCCAGCACCGCCGGGAAAACGCCTTCCGGATCGTCGCCTGAGAGGGTAAAGGCATCGGTGTGGCATACGCCGGTATGGGTGATCTTGACCAGTACTTCGCCTTTTTTCGGCGGCGCGACGTCAATCTCAACGATTGAAAGCGGCTGGCCCGGGCCAAACGCGACGGCTGCACGTGATTTCATATCTCTCTTCCTCGTGGTGATTTTATTTTAAATAGGATCGTAGCAGATGCCCGACTTCCGCCATTCTGGCGGCGCGCTGATCGGGCGTCGTTTCGCCGCTAACCAGTTCATCCTGCAGGTGAATTTCCACCATCTCCCCCATCAGGCCGTTAGCGGCGCCGCGTATTGAGGCGATTTGCTGCAGAATGGTCATACAGGGTTCGCCGGATTCCAGCGCCCGCTCGAGCGCTTCAACCTGGCCACGAATGCGCCTTACCCGGCTGAGGGCACGCTTTTTATCTTCAGGTGAATGTGGCATGGTGACGCCCTCCATATCATATAGGGGGGTATACTATATTTATTATTGCCGTGAGGCAAATGCGTTCGCCGCTTTAACCGTAGCATAGCGGCGAGAATTTGCGCTTAGCTGAAGTTGAGGATCCCGAAGAAAGAGACAAAAAAACCCGCCGAAGCGGGTTTATCGAGGTTTAACGCCTGCGCGGCATCATCCGCAGCAGCGTGTTATCTTTCCACAAATAGTGGTGCATCAGCGCCGCCAGCGCGTGCAGGCCGATAATAAAGTAGCCGGTATTGGCCAGCAGCTCATGCCACGCTTTCAGGGTATCCACCAGCTCAAAGTCGCTTTCCGCCGCGTGCGGCATGGTCAGGCCAAAAGCGAACCAGGGGTTGCCGCGGTAGTACATCATGACCATGCCGATGGCCGGCAGCGCGATAAACAGCAGATAGATAACCAGATGCCCAAGATGCGCGAAGCCGGTCATCATCGGCGACGGTTTAGGCACAATCGGCGGCGTCGGGGATTTGAGGCGCACCAACAGACGCACCGCCATCAGAACAAAAATTGAAATCCCGCAGGAGACGTGGATCATATTAATCACGGGCCGCGCGCTGCGGGGGAAAAAGCCCCGCAGCTCCATCGCCGCGTAAGCGCCAATCACTAAAAAAAAGACCAGCCAGTGGATGCCTATTTGCAGACCAGAGTATTTATCGCGCATGAGAAACCCTTAATAAAACGGTGATATCGCCAACATAAACACCTTTTATTAAAAATTCATTAACTTTTACGTACTTATAAAAAAACAATTGTCGGTTTCGCGCAGATAAAGCAAAAGCAGCGGGTTACCTGCGGCGCGGCAATACGAGGAACCTATACCTCAACCTTGACGCTGTATATAATCACAGTACAATACGGTCTGCTATTACCATTAATGGGATAAAAAATGTTCGTAGAGCTGATTTATGACAAGAGAAATTTCGAAGGATTAGCCGGCGCTAAAGAGATCATTCTGACGGAATTGACGAAGCGAGTGCATCGCATTTTTCCCGATGCCGACGTTCGCGTTAAACCGATGATGACGCTGGCCTCCATCAATACCGACGCCAGCAAGCACGAGAAAGAGCAGATCAGCCGCGCCGTGCAGGAAATGTTCGAAGAAGCTGACATGTGGATGCAGGAAGATTAACGGGCGACATTCGAGGAAATAATGAATACCTTCACCATCATGGCTATCCCCTTCTTCGCCGCAGCGATCGTTATGCTGACGCTGGGGGCAACCAGGAAAAGTCGTGCCTGCGCTATCGTGGGCGGCGTTTTGCTGGCCGCGACCGTGGTAAACGCGGTGACGGGCATGGCGCTACAGGGCGGGTAACAGAATGAGTTTTGTTTGGTACATGGCGCTGATATGCGTTGCGATCGCGTATCTCATGATGCGCTTCCTTCCTGTTTAACCCCGGGTTTGCGCATACCCGGGCTTCAAATAGCGTTCTTTTTACCGGCGGGATCATAACCCCTTACGCACCAGCGTCGCCGCCTGTTTAAAAATCTCGTCCTCGACGCCGTCCCCCTTCTGTCTTCCCAACCTCACCAGTTCTTCGACAATACTTTCCCGGTTAATAGGCTTCTGCTCAGAAACCAGACCAATGACCGCCGCGCCGATGGCAAGACCAATCAGCCCCGTTTGTTCGTCTTTGTTCTTCATCGTTCCGCTCCGTTATGCCCGAAAAAAGTTTAGCAGCCGCATCCGCGACTGCAACCCGAGCATCCGCAGGCTTTGGCGCCAGCGAAAACGGCTTCAGAGGACATACGGATGCCGGGTCAGACAAAGCCAGCCTCCGGCTCGTTAGCCTGTTGCGGGACGCTAAAAAGTGTGAAGTTGATCAAAAACAACAAAATGACGCTCTGAGAGGCGTATTTGTATTACCGCCGCGCCGGGACAGCCCGGAGCGTGACGACACGATGATGAAAAGGAGAAAAAACCATGATCACATACGATCGTAACCGCAATCCTATTACCAACGGCAGCCAGGTGATGATTAATGGGACGGGCAAAACCGGTAAAATTATCGCTATCCATTCTACGGGTTTGACCCCAGCCCAGCTGCGTCGTAATAAGACCGTTGAAGTTGAAGGGGCTGAAGGGAAGTTCGAACCGGTTGAACTGATCCGCCTTGGCCTCCACTAAGGAGGCGACAGCCGCTGCGGCATCGCCCAAACGCCGACTATCGGCTGGCGACGCCCGGCGGTTCTACTACCGACGTTCCGCTCCATGGCTGCTCTTCGCCTGATACATGCGCCGGTCCGCCACCGCGACGATCTCATTGAGGCTATGATGCGCAGCGGGATCGTATTCAACGCAGCCCCATGAGAACGCCAGCTGCCACGGATTGCCCGCCTGCTGATTGTACTCCGCGACGTTCTTGCTAAGCTGCTCCATCGCCAGGCCCGCGGTCTGCTGCGAGGTATTGGCAAGCAGGATGATAAATTCGTCGCCGCCCTGCCTGGCAATTAAATCCGACTCTCTGAAGGTGGCCTTCATCAAATCGGCAATCGCCCTCAGGGCTTTATCTCCCTGTTCATGACCCCAGGTATCGTTAATCAGCTTAAAGCGATCGAGATCGATAAAGATGAGGCTCGCTGGTTCATTCCGCCGTCTGGCGGTCAGCAGCGCGTACTCCGCTAACGACATAAAGCCCCGGCGGTTGAACAGCCCCGTCAGCTCGTCGGCGGTCGCCGCGTCCAGCACCTTGAATTCATCTTCAACGATGGCGGCCAGGTCGCTTAAGATTTGTATTTCATGAACGGAGAAAGCGCGCGGCTTGTGATCCATCAGACAGAACGCGCCTACCGTCGCGCCGTCAGGCAGCTGCACCGGGTAGCCGGCATAAAAGCGGATAAAAGGCGCTTCGGTGACCAGCGGGTTATCGTGAAAGCGCAGGTCCTGCTGCAGGTCGTTGACGATTAAAGGGTCGGTCTGCAGGATAGTATGCGCGCAGAATGTGATATCCCTCGGCAGGGTATCCACTTCCAGTCCGGCGCAGGATTTTACGTGCAGGGTATTTTCCCCCACGAGGCTAATCGAAGCCACCGGTAGATCGTAGAGCGTACGCGCAAGCCTGGTCAGGCGATCGAAACGCTCTTCTTTTCCGCTGTTTAATAATCCGGATGTCCGCAGCGATTGCAGACGGCGCAGTTCATCTGGATGAAGTCCGGCTAATTTCAATTTTTCTCTCTTACGTTATCAGGATAAATGACGCAGCGCTTACCAATGAAACGCGCATCAGGCTGTTAACAGACGATTCACATGTGTTATCTGATGAGTTAAGCATATATCGCTGGCTCGTCAAACGAGACTTCAGGCGCGCTCCGCCGCGGCCCACTCCCTCAGCTTCGCTTTCAGCCACTGGCTCGCGCCGCGCTGCCCGCTCCGCTTATGTGAATAGATTTTCACCTCGAATGGCGGAACCTCAAACGGTAGTTCAAAAACCTTCAGCTTCGCCGCGCCGAGCATTTTTTCCGCTGCCGAGCGCGGTATCGCCATAAGCAGTTCACTTTGCGCAATAATGAAGGGCGCGCTCAGCATAGAGGGCGTTTTGATGGTGATATGCCGCGCAAACCCCATTTTCGCGAGCTGTACGTCGAGAACCCCCTGGCTTTCATTCCACGGGGTAACCACCAGATGCTGGGCTGCCAGGTAATCCGCCAGCGTTAGCCGGGACCGGCCGACGTGGCTTATCGCAACATAATCATCTTTCAGCCAGCAGATCTCATCCAGCTCCGGATGCTCTGCTTCATTCAGGGCGCTAAACCCCAGCGCTAAATCCACCTCGCCGGCCAGCAGTTCCGTCAGCGCCGGGCTGTGCGGCAGATAGCGCAGCTCGAAACGCAGGCCGGGCGCCTGTTGCTGTAGCCTGGGCATCAGCGTCGGGAAAACGCACTGCGCGGTGAAATCCGTGATCGCTATCTGTAAGCAGTCGGTACTGGCTGAGGCGACAAACTTCGGCTGCGGGGTCAGCTCCTGATCTAAAAACGTTAACGCCGAGGCAATAGAAGGCGCGAGCTGGGTGGCGAACACGCTGGGGCACATACGATGCCCTTCGCGATAGAAAAGCGGGTCATTGAGCGTGGCGCGCAGCCTGGACAGCGCGTGACTTAACGCCGAGGTGCTCATCGCCAGCTCTTCCGCCGCCAGGCGCACCGAACGATAGCGGTAGACCGCCTCGAATACCGGCAGCAGGTTCAAATCAAGACGGCGAAGGGCTGGATGCATAATATTCATCATTACGTGATTTCATTGCACTTAATTCTTCTAACCTTAACGTTTATGCTTTGCGGTATCAAACTTACGATGGCACAACAGGTAATCCAATGAATATGACCATTCGTCAGGCCAGCCCGGCGGACGCAAAAGCAATTTATGACATGATTTACGAGCTGGCGGTGTATGAAAAGGCGCCGGAACAGGTGGTCACCACGGTTGAGGAAATCCAGGCATCGCTTTTCGCCAGCGACAGCAAAACGGAAGCGTTAATCTGCGAGATTGACAATAAGATCGCCGGCTACGCGGTGTTCTTTACCAGCTATTCCACCTGGCTCGGCCGCAACGGCATCTATATGGAAGATCTCTACATCACCCCCGAGTTTCGCGGCCGCGGCGCAGGAAAAGCGCTCCTGAAAACCATCGCTCAGCTGGCGGTAAAAAGAGAGTGCGGTCGCCTGGAGTGGAGCGTGCTCGACTGGAACCAGCCGGCCATTGATTTTTATCTGAGCATTGGCGCCGTTGCGCAAAGTGAGTGGGTTCGCTATCGCCTTGACGGCGCTGCGCTTACCGCTTTTGCTGAACTGGGCAGGACCGCCGACTAGTCCGCCATCAGGCGGGTCCTTCTCTGGCCCGCCTTTTCACTCTGTTGCCAATATGCCCCTGGCGTATAAAGCTGAAACAAAAAATTATTACCCCTTAACGCTCCGCCCGCAACCCGCCGAATTTATTCACTTTTCCGTTCGCGTTTTTATCAGCATTTAACGGCGCCAAATAAATCGCTGGTTGCCCTATCCCGACGGCTGGACTAAGCCTGGAGAAGTTTTCACCTGACCTGGAGATTCTTCATGAGCAAACTTGGGATTAATGGATTTGGGCGTATTGGACGTTTAGTACTGCGCCGGTTACTGGAGGTCGACAGCCCTTTAGAGGTCGTGGCGATTAACGACCTGACATCACCTAAAGTGCTGGCCTACCTGTTAAAGCATGATTCAAACTACGGTCCTTTCCCATGGAGCGTGGATTTTACGGAAGATGCGCTGATCGTTGATGGCAAAAAAATTACCGTTTATGCGGAAAAAGAGGCTCAGCATATTCCGTGGAAAGCGGTAAGCGCCGAGCTGATTGTCGAGTGTACGGGTTTTTATACCTCCGCGGAGAAAGCGCAAGCGCATCTGACCGCCGGGGCTAAAAAAGTGCTGATTTCCGCGCCCGCTGGCGACATGAAAACCATTGTCTATAACGTTAACGACGACACGCTAGACGCCAACGATACGATTATTTCCGTGGCCTCCTGCACCACCAACTGCCTGGCGCCGATGGCGAAAGTGCTCCATGACGCCTTTGGTATAAAGGTGGGGACCATGACCACTATTCACGCCTATACCGGTACGCAATCGCTGGTTGACGGCCCGCGCGGCAAGGATTTGCGCGCTTCCCGCGCCGCGGCGGAAAATATCATTCCGCATACTACCGGGGCGGCGAAAGCCATTGGGCTGGTTATTCCCGAGCTTAGCGGCAAGCTGAAGGGTCACGCCCAGCGCGTACCGACCAAAACCGGGTCGGTGACTGAGCTGGTGTCAGTGCTGGAGAAAAAGGTCTCCGCCGAAGAAGTCAATCAGGCGATGAAAAACGCGGCGGCGAACAACGAATCATTCGGTTATACCGAAGAGGAGATCGTTTCGTCGGACGTTATCGGCAGCCATTTCGGTTCCATTTATGATGCCACGCAGCTGGAGATTGCTGAGGTTGGCGATCTGCAGTTGGTGAAAACCGTGGCCTGGTACGATAACGAGTATGGCTTCGTTACCCAGCTTATCCGGGTGCTGGATAAATTCGCGAAGTAAGATGCAGACTACTCGGCACGCGTAGCCCGGGTAAGGCGTCAGCCGCGACCCGGGGGGCAGTCTGCGGGCTGGGTAGCCGGACAGATACACAGCAACGCCTCCGGGAAATTCTGCTACTCCGCGCTCTGCTCCCGGGGGCGGCGCAAAGCGCCTTGCCCGGGCTACAGGTACGTGCGGCCTGCGTTTGGGTAGCCCGGGTAAGGCGTCAGCCGCGACCCGGGGGGCAGTCTGCGGGCTGGGTAGCCGGACAGATACACAGCAACGCCTCCGGGAAACGCGCCGCTCCTCTGCTAAATCAGGCCTGCAGATAGACCACCTGAGTTTGCAGATACTCATTCAGGCCGTGACGTCCGTCGGCGCCGCCGATGCCCGATTTACGCCATCCGGCATGGAAACCCTGCATCGCTTCGAAGTTTTCGCGGTTAATATAGGTTTCGCCAAACTTCAGCCCCTTAATCGCCTTCATCGCGACGTTCAGGTCGCGGGTATAGATTGACGACGTCAGCCCATAATCGCTGTCGTTGGCCATCGCCAGCGCCTCTTCAAGGGTATCAAACGCCACCACCGGTAGCACCGGACCGAATGTCTCTTCATGCACGATATCCATCTCCTGGCGCACGTCCAGCAGCAGCGTCGGCGGATAAAAATAGCCCCTGCCCGTCACCGCTTTCCCGCCAAGGGCGACGCGCGCGCCCTGGGCGACCGCTTTTGCCACCTTCTGCTCAACGCGCGCCAGCGCGGCGGCGTTAATCAACGGTCCCATTGCGATATCGTCGCGAGACGCCGGATCGCCAAACTGCACCGCCTTCAGCGCTTCGCCCAGACGGTTAACGAAGCGATCGTAAATGCCTTTTTGCACGTACACGCGCTCAACGCAGTTACACACCTGCCCGCTATTAATGACCCGAGAATCCACCACTGCCTTAACCGCCAGCTCAAGATCCGCATCGTCCATCACGATAGCGGGCGCTTTCCCGCCCAGCTCCAGACACACTTTGGTGATGTTTTTCGCCGCCGCGGCCATAATCTTCTCGCCCGCGGCAACGCTGCCGGTCATGCTGACCATCGCCACTTTCGGATTGCTCGCCAACTCCTGGCCCACGGTTTCGCCGCGCCCCAGCACCAGGTTAAAGACCCCTTTCGGCAGGCCGATATCATGGACGATTTGCGCAAAAGCGATGGCGTTATTCGGCGTAAATTCACTCGGTTTAATCACGATGGTATTACCGGTAATGAGCGCCGGCGCCAGCTTGCGGGCAATCAGGAAGAACGGAAAATTCCACGGCAGGATGCCGGTCGTCACACCCAGCGCGCGCTTAAATACCAGAATGTTCTCCCCCGTGCGGTCGCTCTGCACAATTTCACCTTCATAACGGCGCGCCCACTCGGCCATATAATCAAGATAATCGGCGGTAAAAGAGACCTCCACCGCCGCCAGCTGCTGGATTTTTCCGCCCTCAGCGACGATCAGCGCGGCGATCTCTTCCGCACGTTCGCGGATACCGGCGGCGATTTTGCGCAGCCATCTCGCGCGCTCAATCGCTGGCAGGGCCTCCCAGCCCGGCTGCGCGCGCTCGGCGGCGAGAATCGCGCGCCGCGCATCCTCCGCGCTGCCGTCGGGGATCCGCGAAAGCAGCGCTTCCGTTGCCGGGTTGATCACATCAATCCACGCATCACCGCGGCCGGGTTCAAACTGGCCGTCAATATACATAGGGTGTTGAACGGGTGCTGTCATGGTCTGCTCCTCAGGATTATTGTTTTTAACAGGTGAACTAGATGTTAAAAATTATCGTCCGTCAGGCAAAGAGACAGCATGAGGGCTTGTTTTTGTGAGATATTTCATAAAAAGAGACGAAGCTAACGCGCAAAAAATCACAATTCAATAACACGAGCTGCCCGTTTGCGATACCGCCAACGCAAACGGGCAAATTTCCCGACGCGACGACCAGGCCATGCGTCCAGAGAAGGGAGAAACGCGGAGCGGCAGCGATGAAAAGCGCTTTATGGTTACCTAAGCCAGCTGCCGCGCGCTTAGCGCATCGGAGAGCAGGCGGTCGTCGCGCAGCGTCTGCCACGCCTGAGCAATGTGCGGCGGAATATCCACATGGGCGATAAAACCCTTGCCCAACGGGCCGTAACCCTGCGGGTTATCCGCCAGCCGCGGCGGCTCGCCGAGGATCAGCGCCAGATAGCGCCCCACCGGCCACAGCCCACTATCTTCCCCGCAAAACGTGACACCGTCACGCCCGTTGCACAATACTGGCGCGCACCCCGGCGTGCTGTACCACGTCGGCGCTCGCGGGGCGTCTTGCCAGACGCGGGCAAACGTCGCCATCGTTCTGCGCTGCATGGTCGGATCCTGAATCACCACGCCCGTACGATGGGCAATGCCCCTCTCCTCAAGCATTTGCCGGGTAAAGTGCGCGTTCTCTCCGCAGTTGGTGGAGCGATCCTCCACCACGATGTGTTCGCGCGGAATAGCCCAGAACTGATGGGCGATGTCGGCCAGGATATGCGCTTCGGCGCGATCCCTTACCGCAATGGCGCGGTAGCGCGGGTCGTTCAACACCGACTGGTATAAAAACGAAGTGGAGTGACCGATACCGCCGCTGATCAGCAGCGGAACCGCGTGCCGCGCCGCCAGCCGGCAGGCGAAATCGATGGTCGGGATCACCGCGTTGCCAGCCAGCACCACCACCTCTATTTGCGGGTCACGGGGCAAATCATCCTGCGCCAGCCAGGCGCCCAGCTGGTTCGCCGCGGCCAGTACCGCCTCGGGTAGCGATGGAAAATGTTCTGACATGTTCTCTCCTGTTAACACTCTCAGCCGTAGATTAGCGGCCACCATCTTAGACGCTGGCGCGAACTTTGGGTAATAAAGCGCAAATAGCGCACCCACGCCTCTTAAGCAACAAAGTCAACACATCTGAATAGCGTTTTATTCACTTTTTGAAGAGGGTCAAGAATCTAATAAATAGGGAGAAAGGGTTACAACTACGGCTTTAATGCACAAACATGCATATTCATCCATGAAGAGCCTTGTTTTGCGTTTTTTTATTCATAAAAAGCTGAATCCCAGCCGCAACAACAGCATATTCTGCATTTTTGCCAAATACCGCCCCATTAAATTGGTGATAACATTCTCGTTACAGAGTTTATAGCTGTACCTTTCCACGGTTAACAAAATAATTATCACTGCGAAACAGGACTCTTATGGAAAAGTTATCTTACGCTTCTGAAAGTAGTACATCTCCATGGACCACCTACCTGCGTCAAATCGATCGCGTCGCGCCCTACCTCGGCGATCTCGCTTTCTGGATTGAAACCCTGCGCCATCCGAAACGCGCGCTCATCGTTGATATCCCGGTGCAAATGGACGATGGTACTATCCGCCACTTCGAAGGCTATCGCGTTCAGCACAACCTCTCGCGCGGACCGGGTAAAGGCGGCGTGCGCTACCATCCTGATGTTGATCTGAATGAAGTGATGGCGCTTTCAGCCTGGATGACCATCAAGTGTGCGGCAGTTAATATTCCCTACGGCGGCGCCAAAGGCGGCATCCGCGTCGACCCGTTCTCATTGTCGGAAGGTGAACTGGAGCGTTTGACCCGTCGCTATACCAGCGAGATCGGCATTATTATCGGGCCGCAAAAAGATATTCCGGCGCCGGACGTCGGCACCAACGGCAAAGTGATGGCCTGGATGATGGATACCTACTCCATGAACCACGGCACTACCATCACCGGCGTGGTCACCGGCAAGCCGATTCACCTCGGCGGTTCGCTGGGCCGTGAAAAAGCCACCGGCCGCGGCGTATTCGTCACCGGTCGCGAAGTGGCTCGCCGCAGCGGTATCGAAATCGAGGGTGCCAAAGTCGCGCTACAGGGTTTTGGTAACGTGGGTAGCGAAGCGGCCCGCCTGTTTGCAGGCGTCGGCGCGCGGATTGTGGTGATTCAGGACCACACCGCCACCCTGTATAACGAGGGCGGTATTGATATGGCCGCGCTGACCGCATGGCAGGCCGAGAACAAGCAAATCGCCGGTTTCCCTGGCGCCCGCGAAATTGCCAAAGAAGCGTTCTGGACGACGCCGATGGATATTCTGATCCCGGCGGCGCTGGAAGGCCAGATTACGCGCGAGCGCGCCGAAACCCTCAGCTGCAAACTGGTGCTCGAAGGCGCTAACGGCCCGACCTATCCGGAAGCGGACGACGTGCTGGCCGAGCGCGGCATCGTGGTGGTGCCTGACGTTATCTGTAACGCCGGCGGCGTCACCGTGAGCTACTTCGAATGGGTGCAGGATATGGCCAGCTTCTTCTGGAGCGAAGAAGAGATCAACGCCAAAATGGACCGCATCATGACCGATGCGATCGTTCACGTTTACGAAAAAGCAGTGGAAAAAGCGTGCTCTTTACGCACCGCCGCCTATATCGTGGCCTGTGAGCGGATCCTGATGGCGCGTAAAGATCGCGGTATATATCCGGGATAATCCCCCCTTCTCAGCCCGGTGAATGCCGGGCTTGAGACCAGGCTCCTCCTTTCCCTTCCCAAGGCTTCTTCCACAATAAACGCACATACCGTTAACCTGTTTTTATCAAACGGGCTTGAATTCTCGTTTTTGCCAGGCAAAAATCATTAGAGTTCTAACGATATTGCAGATTGACCTATGGATAGCCGACAGCTTAACTTTTCCCATCTTTTGTATCTCACCGCCCACCATTGGCGGCTGGCGGTCAACCGCCGGCTTAAGGGCCTCGGCATGAGCCAGGCCAGTTGGGTCGCCGTTTCCGCCATCGCGCGCCACGAACAGCCGCTATCGCAAAGCGAGCTGGCCCAGGAGCTGGGCGTCGAAAGCGCAACTCTCGTGCCGCTGCTCAACCGTCTGGTCGATGTTGGCCTGGTCGAGCGGATTAAAACCGAGCGCGATAAACGCAAACGGCTGCTGATCGCCACCGCTAAAGGCCTTGAGGTGTATCAGCAGGTGAAAACGGTGGCCGATGATTTACGTGAGGAGATCCTCACCGCCATCACCCCCGAGGAACAGCGGCAGACGCAGCGGGTCCTGGAGAAGCTGCTGCGCGAGGTCGAAAAAAAATAATGCCTCGCCGTAAAGACAATCCCTATGTGCCCCACGATTGGGCCCCGCACGAAAAACCGGCGATCCTCGGTTCGCCGTCCACCCCGATCCACAGTACGCCAAAACGGATTGCCTACGGGATCGTCGGGCTGCTGGTCTGCCTGACCGGCGCGCTGGGCAACGCGGTGGTGACCGCCAATCTACAGCTGTTGCAGGGGACCTTTGCTGCCTGGTCGACGGAGATTGCCTGGCTCCCGGCGGTCTACGTAATGACCAACGTCTCCATCAACCTGCTGCTGGTGAAGTTCCGCCAGCAGTTCGGCCTGCGCGCTTTTACCGAAGGTTTTCTCGTCCTCTACGTGCTGGTGACCTTCTTCCACCTGTTCGTCAACGACCTCAGTTCCGCGCTGATGGTGCGCGCCGCCCACGGCATGGTGGCCGCGGCGCTAAGCTCGCTGGGGATTTATTATCAAGTGCAGGCCTGGCCCGCCCGCCATCGGCTCAAAGCGCTGACCATCGGCATCACCGGTTCATCGCTGGCGATCCCGCTGGCGCGCCTGTTTTCAACCGAGCTGCTGCAAATTGACGAGTGGCGCGGGCTGTACTTCTTTGAACTGGGGCTGGCGCTGGTGTCGCTGGCCTGCGTAATCGCCCTCAAGCTGCCGCCAAGCGATCGGAAAAAGGTGTTTGAGAAAAAAGACTTCATCACCTTCTTCCTGCTGGCGCCGGGGATGGCGCTGGTCACCGCGGTACTGTCGCTGGGACGGCTGGACTGGTGGTTCGAAGCGCCGTGGATCGGCTGGGCGCTGGCGGGGGCGGTGGTGCTGATTGTCTCCGCGATTGCCTTTGAGCATAACCGCAGCAACCCGCTGCTCAATATCAAATGGCTCTCCAGCGGCAGTATTCTGCGCCTCGGGCTGATTATGCTGCTGATCCGTATCGTGCTGGCGGAGCAGAATACCGGCGTCATCGGCTGGCTGCAGTACGTCGGCCTGCAGAATGAACAGATGACCAACCTGGCGTGGTCGATTTTCGCCGGGATCCTCTGCGGCATCGTCGCCAGCTGCCTGACGCTCAACCCGCAGCGTCTCTACTGGCCTACCGCCACAGCGCTGGCGTTAATTATGGTTGGATCGCTGCTCGACAGCCAGTCGACGATCCTCACCCGCCCGGAGCAGCTGATGTTCAGCCAGTTTCTGCTGGGCTTCGGCAGCGCCTTCTTCCTCGCCCCGGCGATGCTGGCGGGGATTGGCGGGGTCATTGCCGACCAGCGCAACCTGGTGAGCTTCTCGGTGCTGTTCGGCATGAGCCAGAATATCGGCGGCCTGCTGGGCTCCGCCATTCTCGGTACTTTCCAGACCTGGCGGGAAAAGTTTCACTCCAGCCAGCTCGCCGACCAGCTCACCACGCTCAATCCGCTGATTACCGAGCGTTTGCAGCAGTACAGCCAGATGTATCAAAGCCAGATTGGCGACAGCACCCTGCTCAACGTTCAGGCCACCACGCTGCTGCAAAACGCCGCCACGCTGCAGGCTAATATTCTGGCTTACAATGATACCTATCTGCTGACGGCGGCGATTTCAGCCGCCACGCTGGTATGGGTTTTCTGGCGCTTAATAAGATTACGTATTACCGCCCGCATCGCGCTGAAACGCGCGACGGGTAGCAAATAAAATTTACTCTGGAGTCATTATGAGTCAGCAGGATGCGGCCAAACAGCAGGCCAACACCCGAAATAATATTCGCATCGTCTCGATTTTCACCGCCGCCGCCATTGGCATCGTTGGCGTACTGGTTATTCTCTACGCCTGGCAGCTGCCGCCGTTTACCCGTGAAAGCCAGTTTACCGATAACGCCTACGTTCGCGGACAAACCACGTTTATCAGCCCGCAGGTCAACGGTTATATCACCGAGGTGAAGGTTCAGGATTTTAATCAGGTTAAAGCCGGCGACGTGCTGTTCCAGATTGACGAGCGCATCTATAAGCAGCGCGTCCATCAGGCACAAGCAACGCTGGCGATGAAAGAGGCGGCGCTGAAGAACAATCAGCAGCAGCGCAGAAGCGCCGAGGCGGTTATCGCACGTAACGAAGCGGCGCTGCAGAACGCCCGCGCGCAGAATCTGAAAACCCAGGCCGATTTAAAACGCGTTCAGGAGCTGACCGCCGACGGCTCGCTATCGATTCGCGAACGCGATTCCGCCCGCGCCAGCGCGGCGCAGGGCACCGCGGATATCGAGCAGGCCAAAGCGACGCTGGAAATGTCGCGCCAGGATCTGCAATCCACCATCGTTAACCGCGATTCGCTGCTCGCCGACGTCGCCAGCGCAAAAGCGGCGCTGGAGCTGGCGCAGATCGACCTGCAAAACACCCGGATTATCGCGCCGACGGATGGACAGCTCGGGCAAATCTCCGTCCGCCTTGGCGCTTACGTCACCGCCGGGACGCATCTCACCTCGCTGGTGCCGCCGCAGCACTGGCTGATCGCGAATCTGAAAGAGACCCAGCTGGCGCAGGTGCGCGTCGGACAGCGAGTAACTTTTACCGTTGATGCGCTGAACAGCGAGAAATTCACCGGCACGGTGCAGAGCATCTCGCCGGCGACCGGCGTCGAGTTCAGCGCCATTTCCCCGGATAACGCCACCGGTAACTTTGTCAAAATCGCCCAGCGCATTCCGGTACGCATCGCCGTTGATGAGGGGCAGAAGAACGGCCAGCGTCTGCGGCCGGGGATGTCGGTGCAGGTCACCATCGATACCCGCGCGGAGAAACAGCAATGATCCGCCCGCTCGCTCTCGCCGTTATCCTTGCGCTGGCCGGCTGCCAGTCCGCCGACGTTCAGCAGGCCGCGCCCGGTCTACAGATCCCCGCCGCCTGGCGGGCGGATGTCGGACCCTCCAGCCCCGTTGAGGGCGTGTGGTGGCGCAACTTCCACGACAGTACGCTCAATCTCTACGTTGACCAGGCGCTGCGCTACAACAGCGACGTGCTGATGGCTCGCGAACGAGTCAATGAGTACCAGGCCCGGGCCTACGCCGCCGATAGCAGCCTGTTTCCCTCGCTTGACGCCGGACTGACCGGCACCCGCGCGCGGTCTCAGTCGGCCGCTACCGGCCTGCCCGTTCACAGTACGGTGTATAAAGGCGCGCTGACCGCCAGCTACGATGTCGATATCTGGGGCGCCAACCGCAGCGCCTCCAGCGCGGCGCAGGCCAGCCTGGAAGCGCAAAAAGCCGCGGCCGCCGCGGCGAACCTGACCGTCGCCTCTTCGGTGGCGGTCGGCTACATCACCCTGCTGTCGCTGGATGAACAGCTGCGGGTGACGCAGCAAACGCTAAAATCGCGCGAAGATGCATTCAATCTGGCGAAGCGCCAGTTTGAGACGGGCTATACCTCACGCCTGGAGCTGATGCAGGCGGACTCCGAACTGCGCTCCACGCGCGCGCAAATCCCGCCGTTGCGCCATCAAATCGCCCAGCAGGAAAATGCGCTCAGCCTTTTGCTCGGCGCCAATCCTGGCGCCGTTAAGCGCAACGCGTTCGCGCAGCTTTCGCCGCTATCGCTACCGTCCCAACTGCCGTCAACCCTGCTCAACCGCCGACCGGATATCGTTCAGGCCCAGCGTCAGCTGGTGGCCGCCGACGCCACCCTGGCGTCATCGCAGGCGCAGCTGCTGCCGTCCATCAACCTTACCGCCACCGGCAGCCTGCAGGATCGCACCCTGCCGGACCTACTGGATAATCCGCTACGCTTATGGAGCCTCGGCGGCAGCATTCTGGCGCCGCTGCTTAACCGCCAGGCGCTGAATGCCCAGGTCGACGTATCGATGGCCCAGCGCAATCAGGCGCTGTATAGCTATGAAAAAACGGTGCGCGGCGCGCTTAAAGAGGTCAATGACAGTCTCGATGCGATTGGCCGCTACGGCGAGCAGCTCTCGGAGCTGCAGGCGCAGGAGAAGGTGGCCCAGGAGACGCTGCGCATCGCGCAAAACCGCTATCGCAACGGTTATTCATCCTATCTGGACGTACTCGACGCCCAGCGTACGCTGTTTTCCACCCAGCTCAGCGTGGTACAGGTGAAAAACAACCTGCTGCTGGCGCAAGTCGATTTGTACCGGTCGCTGGGAGGCGGCTGGTCTGATTCATCAGGGACGTAAGACGGGAAATCTGACATGCAACAACAGTGGTCGGCAGTAGATAATTATCTCGTGGAAGCGTTAATTCCCAACGATCCGCTCCTCAGCCAGGTCCTGGAGAATAACCAGCGCGCCGGTCTTCCGGCGATCGACGTCGCCGCCAATCAGGGGCAGTTCCTGGCCCTGCTGGTGCGCATGACGGGCGCCAAACGCATCCTGGAGATCGGCACGCTCGGCGGCTACAGCACTATCTGGATGGCCCGGGAGTTGCCCGCCGATGGTGAATTGCTCACCCTGGAGGCCGACGCGCATCATGCCGCCGTCGCGCGCGAGAACCTCCGTCTGGCGGGCGTGGACGATCGCGTTGCGGTGCTGGAAGGCCCGGCGCTGACCAGCCTCGAAAAACTGGGCGATCGCCCGCCGTTCGATCTCATTTTTATCGACGCGGATAAGCCGAATAACCCCAACTATCTGCGCTGGGCGTTGCGCTATTCCCGCCCGGGGACAGTGATTGTGGGCGATAACGTAGTGCGCGACGGCGAAGTGACGAACCCGGATAGCGCGGACGACCGGGTGCAGGGGGTCAGAGCGTTTATCGACATGATGGGCAGCGACCCACGGCTAACGGTCACGGCCCTGCAAACGGTGGGCAGCAAAGGCTGGGACGGGTTCACCCTCGCGTGGGTGAACGCCTGACGTGACTCGCTGACCACGGCAGCCCGCGCCACCGGGGTCAGTGACGGCTTAGGCCGCGATCTGCTCCATCGCCTGCAGCACCCGCTTATCGGAAATCGGATACGGCGTGCCGAGCTGCTGGGCGAACAGGCTGACGCGCAGCTCTTCAATCATCCAGCGGATCTCCTGCACATCGTCATCCTGACGGCGCTGAGGCGGTAGCTTATTCAACCACTGCTGCCACCTCTGCTGGAGGCTCTCCACTTTGAGCATCTGCGCGCGATCGCGGTGCGGATCGATCGCCATTTTCTCCAGCCGCTTTTCAATCGCCTGCAGATAGCGCAGCGTATCACCCAGGCGGCGGAAGCCGTTGCCGGTGACGAAGCCGCGATACACCAGACCGCTCATCTGCGATTTGATATCCGACAGCCCCAGCGCCATGGTCATATCCACGCGGCCTTTCAGGCGTTTATTGATGTTAAACACCGCGGTCAGGATCTGCTCAACCTGTTTGGCGATTTCCACCACCGTCTCGTTGAGTTCAGCGCGCACCTTTTCATGCAGCGCGGCAAAGCCCTCTTCGCTCCATACCGGCCCGCCCGCTTCGTCAATCAGCTTATCCACGCCGCAGGAGATACAGTCATCGATCAGATCCAGCACTTTGCCGTAGGGGTTGAAATAGAGCCCCAGCTTGGCTTTATTCGGCAGCTTCTCGTGCAGGTATTTAATCGGCGACGGGATATTCAGCAGCAGCAGGCGGCGCAGGCCGCGCCACATCTCCTGCTGCTGCTCGAGGGGATTATCAAACAGCTTGATCGCCACGCTGTCGCGTTCGTCCACCAGCGCCGGCCAGGCCTTAACTTTATAGTTGCCGCGCTTCTGCTCGTAGCTCTCCGGTAGCCGGCCAAAGCTCCAGATATGCAGCCCGCTCAGCTCGATACCGTCATCGGCGACCGCGGACAGCGTCTCCTGTACCTTGCCTTTCAGGGCATCTTTCAGATCCTGCAGCGAGCGCCCTTCATGTAGCTTCTTGTTTTTGTCGTCCACCACCCGGAAAGTGATTTTCAGGTAATCGGGCACCTGCTCCCACTGCCAGGCCTCGCGGTCGATAGTCACGCCGGTCATCCGCCGCAGTTCGCGCTCCAGAGAATCCAGCAGCGGCAGCTCCAGCGGCGTCGCGCGGCCTAAAAACGCCTCCGCGTAGTTCGGCGCAGGAACGAAGTTACGCCGTACCGGCTTCGGCAGCGATTTAATCAGGGCGATAATTAGCTCACGGCGCAGCCCCGGGATCTGCCACTCAAATCCGGCTTCTTCCACCTGGTTGAGCAGCGGCAGCGGAATATGCACCGTTACGCCGTCGGCGTCGGCGCCCGGTTCAAACTGATAGGTGAGACGCAGCTTCAGGTTGCCCTGGTGCCAGAAGTTCGGATAGTCGAGCTTGCTGACCTGCTCCGCGCCTTCCTTAATCAGCATGCTCTTTTCAAAGTTGAGCAGATCCGGCGTCTCGCGGCTGGCCTGCTTCCACCATTTATCGAAGTGGCGCGCGGAGATGACGTCATGGCTGATGCGCTGGTCGTAGAACTCAAACAGCGTTTCGTCATCGACGAGAATGTCGCGGCGGCGCGATTTATGCTCCAGCTCTTCAATCTCGTTACGCAGCTTGAGGTTTTCGCGGAAGAAGGCGTGGCGAGTCTGCCAGTCGCCCTCCACCAGCGCGTGGCGGATAAACAGTTCGCGGCACAGCGCCGGGTCAATCTGGCTGTAGTTGACCTTGCGGGCCGCGACAATCGGCAGGCCGTAAACGGTCACCTTCTCCGTCGCCATCACCGCGCCCTGCCCGCGCTCCCAGTGGGGTTCGCTGTACGAGCGTTTGATCAGATGCTGCGCCACCGGCTCGACCCACTCCGGCTCAATGCGCGCGGCGATGCGCCCCCACAGGCGGCTGGTTTCCACCAGTTCGGCGACCATCGTCCATTTCGGCGGCTTTTTGAACAACCCGGAGCCGGGGAAGATGGAGAAGCGAGCGTTACGCGCGCCGGTAAACTCCTGCTTGTCGGCGTCTTTCATACCGATGTGCGACAGCAGGCCGGTCAGCAGCGCGGTGTGAATTTCGCGATACTCCGCCGGCTCGCTTTTCACCGGCAGGCCGAGCTCTTTGACCACCTGACGCAGCTGAGTGTAGATATCCTGCCACTCGCGCACGCGCAGGTAGTTGAGAAAATCGACCCGGCACTGGCGGCGGAACTGGTTCGAGGAGAGCGCTTTTTGCTGCTCGCCAAGGTAGTTCCACAAATTCACAAAGGCAAGGAAGTCGGACTCTTTATCGTGGAAACGACGATGCTTCTCGTCAGAGGCCTGCTGCTTGTCCATCGGCCGCTCGCGCGGATCCTGAATCGAGAGCGCCGAGGTGATGATCATCGCCTCGCGCACGCAGCCGTGTTTTTGCGCCTCCAGTACCATCCGCGCCAGACGCGGGTCAACCGGTAGCTGGCTGAGCTGGCGGCCCATCGGCGTCAGCTTATAGGCGGTCTGCTGTTCGTCGGTGGTAATCGCCCCCAGTTCCTCCAGCAGGCGTACGCCGTCCTGAATATTGCGCTTATCCGGCGCTTCAACAAACGGGAACGCGGCAATATCGCCCAGGCCCAGCGCGGTCATTTGCAGAATAACCGACGCCAGGTTGGTGCGCAGAATTTCCGGGTCGGTAAACGCCGGGCGCGACAGGAAGTCGTCTTCCGAATAGAGACGAATACAGATCCCTTCGGAGACGCGGCCGCAGCGGCCCTTACGCTGGTTAGCCGACGCCTGGGAAACAGGCTCAATAGGCAGGCGCTGTACTTTAGTCCGGAAGCTATAGCGGCTGATACGCGCGGTACCGGGATCGATAACGTACTTGATGCCCGGCACGGTCAGCGAGGTTTCCGCGACGTTGGTGGCCAGCACGATCCGCCGCCCGCTGTGGGCCTGGAACACACGGTTCTGCTCACTGTTGGACAACCGCGCGTACAGCGGCAGCACTTCGGTATGGCGCAGATTCAGCTTATTGAGCGCATCGGCGGTATCGCGGATTTCGCGCTCGCCGCTCATAAAAATAAGGATATCGCCGGGGCTTTCGCGCCCGAGCTCATCAACGGCGTCAAATATCGCCTGCAGCTGATCGCGCTCGGTGTCGTCGGCGTCTTCAACGATGGGTCGATAGCGCACTTCTACCGGGTAGGTGCGCCCGGACACTTCGATAATCGGCGCGTTGTTAAAGTGGCGCGAGAAGCGTTCCGGGTCGATGGTCGCCGAGGTGATAATAATTTTCAGATCCGGGCGACGGGGCAGCAGTTCCCGCAAATAGCCAAGCAGGAAGTCGATGTTGAGGCTGCGTTCGTGCGCTTCATCGATAATAATGGTGTCGTACTGCATCAGCAGCCGATCCTGCTGGATTTCCGCCAGCAGAATACCGTCGGTCATCAGCTTAACCATGGTGTTATCGCTGACGTGATCGCTAAAGCGGACTTTATAGCCGATGCAGCCGCCCGGTTCCGTTTGTAGCTCTTCGGCAATACGGTTGGCGACGGTACGCGCGGCCAGACGGCGCGGCTGCGTATGGCCGATTAACCCTTTAACGCCGCGTCCCAGCTCCATACAGATTTTCGGCAGTTGGGTGGTTTTGCCCGAGCCGGTCTCCCCCGCCACAATCACCACCTGGTGGTCGCGCACGGCGTCGAGGATCTCCTGCTTTTTCTGGCTGACCGGCAGGTTTTCCGGGTAGGTTATCGCCGGTCGAGCGGCTTCGCGCAGCAGGACTCTCCCTGCCGCCTGTTCAATTTCTTGCGCCATCTCCTGAAGGATGGCCTGCTGGGCATCAGGATTTTTAACCTTCTTCACGCCGTGCAGGCGACGGGCGAAGCGCGACTTATCGCGCAGCATCAGGCCATCAAGCCGTGTAACGAGCTGAGAGAAGGTTATTTTTTGTTGTTCTGTCATAGCGTTATCGGGCAGCGCACTGCCGGGAAAAATCTCTTTTGATGTATTGCGTTAGAGTACCACATCCGCGCAATTCGTGCCTTGTTCAAAAAAACTGAATACAGAGTTCGATTTATTGCGCTTTCTCTGCGGCATGATTGTGAATAGAGTGTCAACAAGCACCAGGGCAACGGCCCGTCAATCACATTAAAAAAGGAAACACCCATGAGCAAAGTATTAGTTCTGAAATCCAGTATTCTGGCAGGGTACTCGCAATCTGGTCAGCTGTCCGACTATTTTGTTGAACAATGGCGTGAAAAGCACGCGCAAGACGTTATCACCGTGCGCGACCTGGCTGCAAACCCAATCCCGGTACTGGACGGGGAACTGGTTGGCGCTCTGCGTCCGAGCGATGCGCCGCTGACGCCGCGTCAGCAGGAAGCGCTGGCGCTTTCCGACGAACTGATCGCTGAACTGCAGGCGAACGATGTGATTGTTATCGCGGCGCCGAT
Organism: Klebsiella sp. M5al; assembly: GCF_002090195.1. Lineage (NCBI taxonomy): Bacteria > Pseudomonadati > Pseudomonadota > Gammaproteobacteria > Enterobacterales > Enterobacteriaceae > Klebsiella > Klebsiella sp. M5al. Next base: position 2,743,888 of record NZ_CP020657.1, on the reverse strand, counting down.
GTACAACTTCAACATCCCGACCCAGCTGAAAAACTACTTCGACCTGGTGGCGCGCGCTGGCGTGACCTTCCGCTACACCGAGAAAGGGCCGGAAGGTCTGGTGAAAGGTAAACGCGCGGTCGTCGTCACCAGCCGCGGCGGTATCCATAAAGATACCCCGACTGACCTGGTAACGCCGTACCTGTCTACTTTCCTTGGCTTTATCGGCATCACCGACGTGAACTTCGTGTTCGCTGAAGGCATCGCCTACGGCCCGGAAGTTGCAGCGAAAGCGCAGACCGATGCGAAAGCCGCTATCGACAGCGTTGTTGCCGCATAAGATTTGCCTCCTCCCGCCCCGGCGGGAGGAGTGTTTCACTTTTTCTCGTAGCGCAAATACCCCACCACGCCACCGCCGCCGTCTTTTGGATGATTCACGCCGTCGTTGACCTCCACGCAGGGAAAGTCAAAAGGCGACACGCCGTCAATGCAGGCCACATTCACGCCATACTGCTGCGGGTTTGAACGCCGTTGATGAAAAGTATAGATCCCACACACTGAGCAGAAAAAGTGCACGGCTTGACCGGTATTAAAACGATACTCCGTGAGCTTATCCCGTCCGCGGATAACATCGATTCCTGAAAGCGGCGCGGAGACCGCGACCGCCCCACGCATCCGGCAATATGAACAGTTACAGCGGCGAACGGTGTTGAAGCCATCGCTAAGCTCAACGGTAAACGCCACCGCGCCGCAGTGGCACTGAGCGGATAATTTCTCTGCCATGATTTTCCCCCTCAGGATGAAGATTTCGGCCGTAAATTCTCATCAAACGCCAGCCGCTTTCTGTCCGGCTCTGCCTCTTTGAGCGGTTCCACCTGATGCAGCGTCTGTTTGCAGCGCTCCACCAGCATCTGATACTCCCGCGTCCCCTGCTTCTTCCAGGCCAGCTCCTGTTCGCTTAATGTACGAATGGCTTTCGCCGGACTGCCGACAATCAGATGGTTGGCGGGCATTTCGGCGTTGGCTTTGACAAAGGCCGAAGCGCCGACGATGCTGTTTTCACCAATGCTGGCCCCGTCGATGATCACCGCGCTCATGCCTACCAGCGCGTTGCGCCCGATGGTGCAGCCGTGCAGAATCGCGCCGTGGCCGATATGCCCCTCTTCTTCCACGACCGTATCCTGGCCGGGAAAGCCGTGCATCACGCAGTTATCCTGGATGTTGGCGCCATCTTTCACCACGATGCGGCCAAAATCGCCGCGCAGGCTGGCGTTAGGGCCAACGTAGACCCCTTTGCCGAGGATCACGTCGCCAATCAGCACCGCGGTGGGATGAACGTAGCTCTCATCCGGTACCACCGGCGTCATACCGTCAATTTGATAAATGGGCATAGCCTCTCCTTATACGCCTGCGAGTCCGCCAAAGCGCTGGAAATAGAGCGGTCCCGGCGCGGGAAGTTCCCCCACCGAGCTTTCGCCCTTCTCGCCGACAAACGCCAGCGCGCCGGGGGCAACGCGTTGATAAATATTGATGCACAGCTGGCGCGCGGTTTGCCCGGCCCAGTGCGCGGGGAGCAGCTCTTCGGGCAGCAGCGGGTCTTTCAGCACTACCCGGCGATAGAAGTGAATCAGTAGGAGTTGAATCTGGAAACTGCGTTCGGGCGTCAGCTCCGCGGGCTCGCAGTCGCGAAGCAGCGGCAGCAGCGGTCGAAACAGGGTGATAAATGTTTCATACATCGCGTTCTGATCGGTAAGATGCCAGCACTCTTCAACGCGAGCGCGCAGCGCCGCCCGGGAGAGCGCCAGCGGGGAATGCGCTTCGAAACAGATAACGTTTTCCGCCACGCCCGCTTCGTGCAGCAGAGACTGTACGTCCGCCAGCTTTTGCGACGGCGAAGCCAGCAGGCTCGGCGCCAGCGCGCCAAATCCCTGCCACAGCAGCTGTTTTTTGACTTCCGCCAGGGTGCTTTTTTCCAGCCCTTCCGACAGCAGCAGCAGCCAGGTGCCATCCCACTCCGGCGCGCTGGCGCGATAGATTTTATGCTCCGCCCGGCGGGTCAGCCGCAGGCCTTTGTCGCTGAGGCGGTAGAAGCTGCGGCGACCAATGCGCACCACATCGAGCCACTCTTCTTTATTCAGGCGGAACAGCGCGGTACGCACGAATCGTTCGCCGAATCCAAGCCCTTCCAGCAGCGCCGCCACGCTGCCAAGCCAGACCTCTCCGCCGCGCTGGAGCAAGGCGTCGCCGTATAAAGAAGCAATAAGCGAGGTCCCGCTGATGGGCATCGCGGTGACGGCCTGCTGAATAAAGGTGTCGAGTTTACTCATCTGATTCATTCTGTTGTGATTTTTATCCTTTTTGAATCATAGCACAGGAAATCCCGGAGGCGGTGCTGGCGCACCTGTCCGGGCTACCGGCCCGCAGACGGCGATGAACACGTAGCCCGGCTAAGCGCAGCGCGAGCCGGGAAGAGGCCGAGCTGGTACATCAACCCCCGCACACTCCCCGGGTCGCGGCGTAAACGCCTTACCCGGGCTGCGGGAGTTGTGTCGTCGGGTAGCCCGGACAGGCGCAATGCGCCGCCTCCGGGAGAACACGTTATCCGTTAGCGGCAGCCTTGCGCAGGTCGAACACGCGGCAGGCCTTACCCTCGGAGCGCGGAATGCTGCCGCAGTTAACAATGCTGATATCGGTCGAAATCCCCACCATCGATTTGATCCGGTGGCGCAGCTGATGACAAATCTGACAGCGCTGCTCGTGGTTCAGCGCCAGACCGCTCTCTTTTAGCTCCACGCGCACCGAAAGTGAATCAAGATGGCCCCGGCGGTTAACCTCCAGCTGATAGTGCGGCGCCAGATGTTCGAACTTGAGGATCTCCTCCTCTAGCTGCGATGGGAAAACGTTCACGCCGCGGATAATCAGCATATCGTCGCTGCGCCCGCTGATGCGATCCATCCGGCGCATCGTGCGGGCAGTACCCGGCAGCAGACGGGTCAGGTCGCGGGTGCGGTAGCGGATCACCGGTAGCGCTTCTTTGGTCAGGGTGGTGAACAGCAGCTCGCCGTGTTCACCGTCCGTCAGCGGCGTGCCGTTGTCCGGATTCACCACTTCAGGGTAGAAGTGATCTTCCCAAATCGTCGGACCGTCGGCGGTTTCCAGGCACTCCATCGCCACCCCCGGCCCCATCACCTCCGACAGGCCGTAGATATCCAGCGCCGAAATCCCCAGCCGACGCTCGATTTCCGTACGCATCGCGCGGGTCCACGGCTCCGCGCCGAACACTCCCACCCGCAGGGAGCAGCCGCTGGCGTCGCCGCCCATCTGGCGCTCCAGCTCTTCAATCAGGTTCAGGCAGTAGGACGGCGTCACCATAATCATATCCGGCTTAAAATCGCGGATCAGCTGGGCCTGCTTTTCGGTCTGGCCGCCGGACATTGGTATCACCGTCGCGCCTAAACGCTCCGCGCCGTAGTGGGCGCCCAGTCCGCCGGTAAACAGGCCATAGCCGTAGGCGACATGGATTTTGTCTTTCGCCGTGCCGCCCGCCGCGCGCAGGGAGCGGGCGACAATATTGGCCCAGTTATCAATATCGTTTTGCGTATAGCCCACCACCGTCGGCTTGCCGGTAGTCCCCGAGGACGCGTGGATGCGCACCACCTGCTCCATCGGCACCGCAAAGGTATCAAAGGGGTAGTTGTCGCGCAGATCCTGCTTGGTGGTGCAGGGAAACTTGCTCAGATCGCTCAGTTCGTGGAAATCGTCAGGATGAACGCCCGCCGCGTCGAATTTACGGCGATACATCGGCACATTGTCGTAGGCGTGCTTCAGGGTCCACTTCAGACGCTGGGTTTGCAGGGCCTGCAGCTCGTCGCGCGATGCGCTTTCAATCGGGTCTAATTGCGTTATCGTTGTCATTTTGTAGGGTACTCGCAGGTAGATTCGCTCACACTCGCTCAAGGATCATGGCAATGCCCTGACCCACGCCAATACACATCGTACACAGCGCATAGCGCCCGCTGCGGCGCTGCAGCTCCAGGCTGGCGCTCAATGCCAGCCGGGCGCCGCTCATCCCCAACGGATGGCCTAAGGCGATGGCGCCGCCGTTGGGGTTAACATGCGGGGCGTCATCCGCCAGCCCCAGCTGTCTGAGCACGCCCAGCGCCTGGGCGGCGAAGGCTTCATTCAGCTCAATCAGATCCATATCTTTTATGCTCAGTCCGGCGCGCTCCAGCACTTTACGTACCGCCGGCACCGGCCCGAGTCCCATCAGCTTCGGCTCGACGCCCGCCGTCGCCATGGCCACAATACGCGCCCGCGGCGTTAGCCCCTGGGCGATGGCCTGCTGCGAGCTGGCGATAATCAGCGCCGCGGCGCCGTCGTTGACGCCGGAGGCGTTTCCCGCGGTCACCACGCCCCCTTTGCGGAACGGCGTTTTCAGCCGCGAAAGCTGTTCAAGGGTGGTCTCCGCCCGCGGATGCTCGTCCTCATACACGGTGCTCACCGCCCCCTTGCCGCCGATAATCGGTACCGGCACGATCTCCTGCGCCAGAATGCCGTCGCGCTGGGCCCGGGCCGAACGCTGCTGGCTGCGGTACGCAAAAGCGTCCTGATCGGCGCGGCTGATATTTAACAATTCAGCTACATTCTCCGCCGTTTCCGGCATGCTGTCAGTGCCAAATCGCTGCTGCATGAGCGGGTTCACAAAACGCCAGCCGATAGTGGTATCAAACAGCTCGGCCTGGCGCTGATACGCGGCGCTGGCTTTGCCCATCACAAACGGCGCGCGCGACATCGACTCGACGCCGCCGGCGATCATCAGATCCGCCTCTCCGGCTTTGATGGCGCGGGCGGCGAAGCCGATAGCGTCGAGACCGGAGCCGCACAGGCGGTTAACGGTAGTGCCGGGTACGGTGTGCGGATAGCCCGCCAGCAGCGTCGCCATATGGGCCACGTTACGGTTGTCTTCGCCGGCCTGGTTGGCGCAGCCGAGAATTACATCGTCAATTGATGCCGGATCGAACTTCGGGTTACGGCTCAGCAGCTCGCGCAACGGGATAGCGGCCAGGTCGTCAGCGCGCATGCTGGCCAGCGCCCCGCCGTAGCGGCCAATCGGCGTGCGGATCCCGTCACAAATAAAGGCGTCGCGCATCAGACTTCTCCTGTGATTGCGCCGCCGATGCGGTGCGATTTACCGCGAAACAGGGCGACCACTTTTTGCTGTTGGTTAACGATCTCAATGTCATAGACCCCGGTCAGTTTGCCCTGCTGCTTGACCCTCGCCGTGGCGGTCAGCAGCTCGCCGACAAAGGCCGGACGGAGAAAATCGATGCTCGCCGCCGAGGCGACCGCCGCCAGCCCCTGGCTGTTGCAGGCGTAAGCGAAGGCGGTATCGGCGAGCGAAAACAGCTGTCCACCGTGGCAGGAGTGGTGGCCGTTGAGCATGTTCGGGGTGACCGCCATGGTCATCTGCGCGTAGCCGTCATCCATCTCGATAATCTTGATCCCCAGCGCTTGCGCACAGTTATCGTTCTCATACATCGCGCGGGCGTTGCGCCAGGCTTCATTGCTCATGATGTTTCTCCATCAGCGCCTTCTGACGCAGCAGGGAGCAGGGCCGATAGCGCTCTTCACCATAGTGCCGCTGCAGGTTTTCCAGCAGGCGCAGCACCCGGCCCCAGCCAAGTGACTCTCCCCACGCCAGCGGGCCGCGCGGGTAGTTAACGCCCAGGCGCATGGCGGTATCGATATCCTCCGCGCTGGCGACCCCTTTTTGCAGCGCGTCCAGCGCTTCGTTAACCAGCATCGCCACCGTACGCCACACCAGCAGGCCGGGATAGTCAGCGATCTGCAGCACTTTTTTGCCCTGCTGTTGAAAATAGAAAGTTGCTTTATCGGTCGCCGCCTGTGACGTGGTTTCCGCGCTGGCCAGCACCACCGTATCACCCGCGCAGTGGTCGTAGACCACTACCGGTCGGCCGTGCTGAAGGCTTAACGCCAGGGCGGTTTCACCGGTCGTTTCCAGCAGCAATATCTCGTCCAACTCAGTGACAACGTCACGTTTTATGCGTTTTGCTGCGCGTTCTGCTGATACGGCGGCCAGCGCCCGCTCGGGTTGGGCCTCAGCAGGCCAGCGGTAGACCCCCTGCCCGCTCTTTTTCCCCAACCGCCCAGCCAGCGCCAGCTCCTGCTGCAGCAGCGACGGCTGATAGCGACGGTCCTGCCAGCAGGCGTTAAACACCGAACAGGTCACCGCAAAGTTGACGTCCTGACCTATCAGGTCGGTCAACGCCAGCGGGCCCATGGGGAAACCGCCGCCGTCGCGCAGGGCGGCGTCAATCACCTCCGGCGCGGCAACCTGCTCTTCCAGCGCTCGCCACGCTTCGGCATAAAAAGGCCGCGCCACGCGGTTGACGATAAAACCGGGCGTTGAGCGGCAGCGAACCGGCTGTTTTCCCCAGTCGCTAACCCACTGACAAAGCTGTTCGACGACTTCCGTCGAGGTGGCCAGGCCACTGACCACTTCCACCAGCTTCATCACCGGGGCCGGGTTAAAGAAGTGCAGCCCGGCGACCCGTTCCGGGTGTTTTATCCCGGCGGCGATGGCGGTGATCGATATCGACGAGGTGTTGCTAACCAGCAACGTCGACGGGGAGCAGATCGCCGCCAACTGTTCGAACAGCGCCTTTTTGACCTCCAGACGTTCGGAGGCCGCTTCGATAATCAGCTGCGCGTCAGCCAGGTTGCTCAACTCCGCCGCGGGAACCAGACGCGCCAGCAGCGCATCGGCCTGTTCCGTCGCCAGCTTGCCGCGGCTGACGCGGGAGGCCAGCCGCTGGCGAATCCCGTCGATGGCGCGAACCACCGCCTCAGGGGCGATGTCGAAAATCAGTACCGGATGCCCGGCGGCGGCGGCCACTTCGGCAATCCCGGCGCCCATGGTGCCGCTGCCTATCACCGCAACGGTAGGTAACGTTTTGCTCATCGGCTATTTCCCGCTGAATTGAGGTGGACGCTTCGCGAGGAAGGCGCTGACGCCTTCGCGATAGTCGGCGCTGCGTCCGGCCAGGCGCTGATAATCGCGCTCAAGATCGAGCTGCTGATCCAGGGTCTGGGTTTCCGCAAGCTGAAGCGCCTTCTTAATCAGACCGAGGCCATAGGTCGGCTGGGCGGCCAGGTGCCGCGCCAGCGCCAGGCCGGTATCTTTCAGCTCGGCATCGTCCACCACCTGCCAGATCATCCCCCACTGCGCGGCCTGCTCTGCGCTCAGGCTATCGCCCAGCAGCGCCAGCCCCATCGCCCTCGCTCGACCCGCCACCCGCGGCAGAAACCAGCTGCCGCCGCAGTCAGGCACCAGGCCGAGCTTGCTGAACGCCATGACGAACTTCGCCGAACGCGCCGCCAGAACGATATCGCAGCCCAGCGCCAGCGTGGCCCCCGCTCCCGCCGCGACGCCGTTTACCGCGCAAATCACTGGTTTCGGCAGCGCCGCCAGACGGCGCACCAGCGGGTTATAGAAACGCTCAACCGACAGGCCGAGATCCGGCGCAGGACCGCTGGGGTCGACGTTGCGGTCATTTAAATCCTGCCCGGCGCAAAAGCCGCGCCCGGCGCCGGTCAGCAGTAAACAGCGCACATCGTCATCACGTTCCGCCTGCTTCAGGCACGCCGCCAGCTGCTGGTGCATCAGGTCGTTAAAACTGTTCAGGCGGTCCGGGCGATTAAGGGTAATCGTCATCACGCCCTGTTCCACTTCGCTGAGAATGAAAGCTTCCACGATTAGCGTCCTTTAAATTCCGCAGTACGTTTATGTAAAAAGGCGTCAATACCTTCGCGGCGATCTTCGGTCGCGCTCAGTAAGGTAAACAGCTGACGCTCCTGCTGAAGCCCGGCCTGCAGACTCACCTCCTGCGACAGCCGCAAGGACTGTTTAGCCGCGCGCAGCGCCAGCGGCGAGTGGCGAGCCACGGTTGCCGCCAGGCTAAGCGCGTATTCATCGGTAAGCGCTGGCGGATACACCTCGCTCACCAGCCCCGCCCGCAGCGCCTGATGGGCATCGATGCTTTCGCCGCTCAAGACCATCCGGCTGGCCAGCGCCTTACCGACGCTGCGGATCAGACGCTGGGTGCCGCCCGCGCCCGGCATCATGCCGAGGGTGATTTCCGGCAGGCCGAAGCGGGCGTTATCGCCGGCGACAATCAGATCGCAGATCAGCGCCAGCTCGCATCCGGCGCCGAGGGCATAGCCGTTAACCGAAGCGATCAGCGGTTTGCTGAAGGCGTCGATACGCGCCCACAGCCGCGGGCGAATATCATCGAGCGTGGCGGGCAGATCGTTTTCCGCCATTTCGTTCAGGTCGGCCCCTGCGGCAAAGAAGCGTTCGTTACCGCTGATGACGCAGACGCCAACCGTCGGGTCCAGCGCCGCCGCGTCGAGCACATCGGCGATCTGCATCAGCAGCGCGTTATTGAGCGCGTTGCGCGCCTGCGGGCGATTGAGCGTCAGCTGCAGTACGCGCGCGTGGCGGGCAATAAACAGTTCACTCATGCCATCCCCCGCGCGTCGAAGTCGACGATCACATCGCCGCTGGTGGGGAGCGCCTGGCAGCTCAGCACGTAGCCTGCCGCCACCTCGTCGGCTTCAAGGCTGTAGTTCGCGGCCATCGCCACCTCGCCGCGCAGCACTTTGCATTTACAGGTGGCGCAGACGCCGCCCTTGCAGGCAAACGGCAGGTCCGCCCCCTGGCGTAGCGCGGCGTCAAGAATGCTGTCGTCCTCGGCGCTCAGGGCTATGGTGCGGTCGCGGCCATCCTGACGAATCGTGACCGAGCGGCCCTCCGCCTGGACGCCGGCAGCCCGCCTGGCGCCGCTGCCCGGCGTATTGAAACGTTCCAGATGGATGGCTTTCTCCGGGACGCCCAGCTCGCGCAGGGTCATTTCCGCTTCATCCATCATCGCCGCCGGGCCGCAAATAAAGGCATGGTCAAAGCGGCTGAAGTCCAGCAGATGGCCGGCCAGTTCGCGCAGCTTGTCGCCATCGATGCGCCCCTGCAGCAGGTCGCTGTCCATCGCCTCCTGGCTGAACAGATGCACCACCTGCAGGCGCTGCGGATAGCGGTCTTTCAGGTCGGCCAGCGCCTGGCGGAACATCATGCTGTGGCTGCTGCGGTTGCCGTAAATCAGCGTGAAGCGGCTGTCGGTTTCGCAGGCGAGAGTGGCGTCAACGATCGCCATCATCGGCGTAATCCCGGAGCCGGCGGCAATCGCCAGGTAGTCGGCCCGACGCCCGGCCCGCGGCTGGTAGCCAAAGTGGCCCTGCGGCACCATCACCTCCAGCGCCATCCCCGGTTGAATGTCGCTCTGGGCATAGCGCGAGAAGCGCCCGCCGTCGATAGCTTTAACCGCCACGCTGATTTCACCCGGCGCGCGGCTGCGGCAAATGGAGTAGCAGCGCCTAAGCTCTTCGCCGCCGAGGCGGGCCTTCAGCGTCAGATGCTGGCCCGGACGAAAGGCATAGGCGTCGCGCAGCGCGTCGGGTATGGCAAAGGTGATGGTGACCGCGTCGCGGGTTTCCGGTTCCACTTTCGCCACGGTAAGCGAATGAAATGTCGTCATCGCAACCTCAAATACATTTAAAGTAATCAAAGGGTTCCCGGCAGCTGTCGCAGCGATACAGCGCTTTGCAGGCCGTGGAACCGAATTCGCTAATTAGCGAGGTGTGGCGGCTACCGCAGCGCGGGCACACCACCTCGTCTGGCATATGGGCATGGCAGGCATGATCCTGCGGCGGACTGATGCCGTACTGGCGCAGACGTTCGCGGGCCTCCGGCCCCATCCAGTCGGTGGTCCACGGCGGGTCAAGCTGCAGCACGATATGCACCGGCGCGAAGCCGTTTGCCGTCATCACCGCGCGGATCTCCCCCAGCAGATGTTCGGTGGCCGGGCAGCCGGAGTAGGTTGGCGTGAAGCCAATGACCCACCCCTCGCCGCGGCGCTCCACGCTGCGCACCATGCCGAGGTCGGTAATGGTCAGCACCGGGACTTCCGGGTCGGGAATCGCGCTTAACACGCCCCACACCGCGTGGATCTCCGGAGGAGCGATATCAACCAGACGTTGCATAATCCCCTCCTGCTACCAACGCTGACCGGGATAGGCGCGCTGTAAATACTGCATCTCCGCCAGCAGCGGCCCGAGATGCTCGCTGTGCAGCCCCTGCTTGCCGCCGTGGCGAAACGGCGCTTCCTCGGGGATCTGCAAACCGGCATCGCTCAGCGCGGCGCGGACCGTCGCCTGCCATTCAGCCTGCAACTCGCGCGGGTCGACGGCGATGCCCTGCGCGCTTAGCTCAATCTCCAGCGCATCGGCCTGGAACAGCTCGCCGGTAAAGCGCCACAGGTTATCGACCGCGTCCTGCATTCTCTGCGCGGAAAGCGCCGTGCCGTTGCCGAGGCGTTCCAGCCAGCCGCGGCTAAAGCGCTGATGGTAGCGCACCTCTTTCAGCGCCTTGGCGGCGATGGCGGCGAGCTGCGTATCGCGACTGCTGACCAGGCGGCCATAGAGCGCCACGTGCCAGACATCGATAAAAAACTGGCGAGCAAGAGTGTCGGCAAAGTTGCCGTTTGGCTGCTCCGCCAGCAGTAAATTGCAAAACTGGCGTTCGTTGCGGCCAAAGGCCAGAGTGTCTTCATCGCCGCTGCCGGCCAGTTCGGCGGCGTAGCTAAGAAAATTGCGCGCCTGCCCCAGCAGGTCGAGGCCGATATTGGCCAGCGCCAGATCGATCTCCAGCTCCGGCGCGTGGCCGCACCACTCGCCCAGACGCTGGGCCAGCACCAGGCCGTTATCGCCAAGGCGCAGGGCATAAGCTGCAACGGGGTTGTCGTTGTTCATCGCCGCCTCACATATGTTCCATGCCGTCGGGCACGGTGTAGAAGGTCGGATGGCGGTAGATTTTGCTCTCCGCCGGATCGAAAAATTCACCGCGCTCTTCAGGCTGCGAGGCGACAATTTCGCGGGCCTTCACCACCCAGATTGAGCAGCCTTCGCTGCGGCGGGTATAGGCATCGCGGGCGTTTTCCAGCGCCATCTGATCATCGGCGGCGTGCAGGCTGCCGACGTGGCGGTGCGACAGCCCCTGCTTGCTGCGAACGAACACTTCATATAACGGCCAGTCGTTTTTGCTCATCTTCCTTCTCCTTACGCGGCGTCGCGGGCCCGTTGTTTTTGCGCGTGCGCCAGCGCGGCTTCCCGCACCCACGCGCCCTCTTCCCATGCCTTGCGTTTAGCGGCCAGGCGTTCGTGGTTGCAGATCCCGCGCCCGGCGATCGTCTCGTTAAATTCCTGCCAGTCGATGGCGCCAAAGCGGTAGTGGCCGGTGGTTTCATCCAGCCGCAGATCCGGGTCCGGCACGGTCATGCCGAGGATCTCCACCTGCGGAATGGTGTTATCAACAAAGCGCTGGCGCAGTTCGTCGTTCGAGTGGAGCTTGATTTTCCACGCCATGCTGCGGGCGCTGTTTGGCGAGTTATCGTCGTTTGGACCGAACATCATCAGCGCCGGCCACCAGAAGCGGTTGATGGCGTCCTGCAGCATCTGCCGCTGCGCGTCGCTGCCCTGCGCCAGCGCCATGCAGGCTTCAAACCCCTGACGCTGGTGAAAGCTCTCCTCTTTGCAGATCTTGACCATGGCCCGGGCGTAGGGTCCGTAGGAGGTCCGGCACAGCGCCACCTGATTGACGATGGCCGCGCCGTCCACCAGCCAGCCGATCACGCCGATATCCGCCCAGCTCAGGGTCGGGTAGTTGAAAATGGAGGAGTACTTCATCTTGCCGTCGAGCATTTTCTGATACAGGTCTTCGCGGGCGCAGCCGAGGGTTTCCGCCGCGCTGTAGAGGTACAGACCATGCCCGGCTTCATCCTGCACTTTCGCCAGCAGAATCGCTTTGCGCCTAAGGGTCGGCGCGCGAGCGATCCAGTTGCCTTCCGGCAGCATGCCGACAATTTCCGAGTGCGCGTGCTGGCCTATCTGGCGGATCAGCGTTTTACGGTAGGCTTCCGGCATCCAGTCCAGCGGTTCGATGGCCGTCTCCTGTGCAATGCGCTGCTCAAAGCGTTGTTCTTCTGTCACGTCATCACCTTTATGATTCCAACAAATTCGGTTTAAATTAATTTATGAATCACTTTGTTTTATAAAAGTTACATTCAGGTTAAATAAAACCACAAATTTTGTTTGCCTTTTCTGTGACGCCCACCGCAAAAGCTTTTGTAAAATGCATTAATAACAACCAATTAAGTAAATCGCGCAGATCGATAGCGATCGCATTGTTAATAAATTATTAAATTGGAACTTGATTTTTATGATTCATCAAAGAACTATCTATAGATATTTCACGTAACACATCTGGAGATGAACCATGCAGCAGTTAGCCAGCTACTTGTCCGGCACGTGGCAGACCGGCCGGGGCCACGCGCGCACCATCCATCATGCCATCAGCGGCGACGCGCTCTGGGAAGTCACCAGCGCGGGTCTGGATATGGCGCAGGCGCGGCGCTTCGCGATTGAGCGCGGCGGCAAAGCGCTACAGGCGATGACCTTTATTGAGCGCAGCGCGATGCTCAAAGCGGTCGCCAGACATCTGCTGGAACAGAAGGCGGCGCTGTACGCCATCTCCGCCGAAACCGGCGCCACCCGCAGCGATAGCTGGGTGGATATCGAAGGGGGCATTGGCACCCTTTTCACCTACGCCGGTCTCGGCAGCCGCGAACTGCCGGACGATACCCTGTGGCCCGAAGATGAGCTGATCCCGCTGTCAAAACAGGGAGGCTTCGCCGCCCGCCACGTTCTGACCTCGAAGTCCGGCGTGGCGGTGCATATCAACGCCTTTAACTTTCCCTGCTGGGGCATGCTAGAAAAACTGGCGCCAACCTGGCTTGCCGGCATGCCCGCCATCATCAAACCGGCTACCGCCACCGCGCAGCTGACGCAGGCGATGGTCAAAATGATTGTCGACAGCGGGCTGGTGCCGGAGGGCGCAATCAGCCTGATCTGCGGCGGCGCGGGCGATCTGCTCGACCATCTCGATAGCCAGGATGTCGTCACCTTTACCGGCTCGGCTCGTACCGGACAGCAGCTGCGGGTGCACCCCAACCTGGTCGCAAAGTCCATTCCCTTCACCATGGAAGCGGATTCGCTGAACTGCTGCGTGCTCGGTGACGACGTCACGCCTGAGCAGCCGGAGTTCGCGCTGTTCATTCGCGAAGTGGTACGAGAGATGACGGCGAAAGCCGGGCAAAAATGTACCGCCATCCGGCGGATTATCGTGCCGCAAGCGCAGGTGAAAGCGGTGAGCGATGCGCTGATTGCGCGTCTGCAAAACGTGGTGGTCGGCGACCCGGCGCAGGAAGGCGTAAAAATGGGCGCGCTGGTGAACTACGAGCAGCGTCAGGACGTACAGGATAATGTCAACCGTCTGGTAGCCGCCGGATGCGACGTGCTGCTGGGGGGCCAGGCCGATCTCCGCGCCGCCGGGGCCTTCTTCCCGCCAACGCTGCTGTTCTGCCCGCAGCCGGATGAAACCCCGGCGGTACACGCCATTGAAGCGTTTGGTCCCGTCGCAACCTTGATGCCCTATCAGAATATTGAGCACGCCATGAGCCTGGCGCGGGCCGGTGAAGGTAGCCTGGCCGGTACCCTGGTGACCGCTAGCGGCGAACTGGCGCGGGCGTTTATTCTCGGCGCCGCCCGCACCCACGGGCGTATTCAGATACTGAACGAATCCTCTTCCGCAGAATCGACCGGCCACGGCTCCCCGCTGCCGCAGCTGGTTCACGGCGGCCCGGGGCGCGCCGGCGGCGGCGAAGAGCTGGGCGGCCTGCGGGCGGTGAAGCACTATATGCAGCGCACCGCGATTCAGGGCAGCCCGACGATGCTCGCGGCAATTGGTCAGCAGTGGGTACGCGGCGCGGAGGTGGTGGAAGACCGCATTCACCCGTTCCGTAAATATTTCGAAGAGATCCAACCGGGCGACAGCCTGCTGACTCCGCGCCGCACGCTGACCGAGGCGGATATCGTCAACTTCGCCTGCCTGAGCGGCGATCACTTCTACGCCCATATGGATAAGATTGCCGCCGCGGAGTCGATTTTCGGCGAGCGCGTGGTGCACGGCTATTTCCTGATTTCCGCCGCTGCCGGGCTGTTTGTTGACGCCGGAGTCGGTCCGGTGATCGCCAACTACGGGATGGAAAATCTGCGCTTTATCGAGCCGGTGAAGCCGGGCGATACCATCCAGGTACGCCTGACCTGCAAGCGCAAAACGGTGAAACGCCAGCGCAGCGCGGAGGAGAAAGCGACCGGCGTCGTCGAGTGGGCGGTAGAGATTTTTAACCAGCACCAGCAGGCGGTAGCGCTCTACTCCATCCTGACTCTGGTGGCCCGCCAACAGGGGGATTTTGCGGGGTAAATGTTAGAAATTCGCCCATCTTTATCGCCATCTTCATGCCTCTGCGGAGGCATTTTTTATAACTGGCAAAACTGACAAACAACCTGGCAAAAGCAGGCAAACGCCTGGGCGCTGAGCGCTGTTAGGTTAAGGATACACAAGCCGACATTCGCAGCGGCACTGCACAACACAACAATAAGGTGAGGTCTCAATGGCGATTCTTTCCCCCCGCAAGACGGCTCTGGCGTTGGCTGTCGCCCTGTTTTGCGCCTGGCAAAGCCCGGCTTTCGCCCACGGCGGCGAAGCCCATATGGTCCCGATGGATAAAACCCTGCAGGACTTTGGCGTGGACGTTCAGTGGGATGACTACGCGCAGATGTTTACCCTGATTAAAGACGGCGCTTACGTGAAGGTAAAACCGGGGGCGAAAACGGCCATCGTCAATGGAAAAACCCTGGAGCTGCAGGTGCCGGTAGTGATGAAAGACGGCAAAGCGTGGGTTTCTGATACCTTTATCAACGACGTGTTTCAGTCCGGTCTTGACCAGACTTTCCAGGTGGAAAAACGCCCTCACCCGCTGAACTCGCTGTCAGCGGCGGAAATCAGCGCCGCGGTCGCCATCGTTAAAGCCGCGGCGGATTTCAAGCCCAATACCCGATTCACCGAGATCTCCCTGCGCGAGCCGGATAAAAAAGCGGTGTGGGATTTTGCCCTCAACGGCACGCCGGTCAACGCCCCGCGCACCGCCGACGTGATCATGCTCGACGGCAAGCACGTTATTGAGGCGGTGGTGGATTTACAGAATAAAAAGGTCCTTTCATGGACGCCGATTAAAGACGCCCACGGCATGGTACTGCTGGATGATTTCGCCAGCGTGCAGAACATCATCAACGCCAGCAGCGAGTTTGCCGAAGTGTTGAAAAAACACGGCATCGACGACCCGAGCAAGGTGATTACCACCCCGCTGACCGTCGGCTACTTCGACGGTAAAGATGGCCTCAAGCAGGACGCGCGGCTGCTCAAAGTAGTGAGCTATCTTGACGTTGGCGACGGGAACTACTGGGCGCACCCGATTGAAAACCTGGTGGCGGTGGTCGACCTCGAGCAGAAGAAGATCATCAAAATCGAAGAGGGGCCGACGATCCCGGTGCCGATGGCGGCCCGCCCCTATGACGGCCGCGACCGCGTTGCGCCAACGGTGAAACCGCTGGAGATCATTGAGCCAGAGGGCAAAAACTACACCATCACCGGCGATATGATCCACTGGCGTAACTGGGATTTCCATCTGCGGATGAACTCCCGCGTCGGGCCGATTTTGTCTACCGTGACCTGGAACGACAACGGTAAAAAGCGCCAGGTGATGTATGAAGGATCGCTCGGCGGGATGATCGTCCCCTACGGCGACCCGGACGTGGGCTGGTATTTTAAAGCCTATCTGGATTCCGGCGACTACGGCATGGGCACCCTGACCTCGCCTATCGTCCGCGGGAAAGACGCGCCGTCCAACGCGGTGCTGCTGGATGAAACCATCGCCGACTATACCGGCACGCCAACCACTATCCCGCGCGCGATCGCCATCTTCGAACGCTACGCCGGGCCGGAGTATAAGCACCTGGAGATGGGCAAACCGAACGTCAGCACCGAGCGCCGCGAGCTGGTGGTGCGCTGGATCAGCACCGTCGGCAACTACGACTACATCTTTGACTGGGTATTCCACGAAAACGGCACCATCGGCATTGATGCCGGGGCGACCGGCATCGAAGCGGTCAAAGGCGTACAGGCGAAGACCATGCACGACCCGAGCGCCAAAGAGGATACCCGCTACGGCACGCTGATCGACCATAATATTGTCGGCACCACCCACCAGCATATCTACAACTTCCGCCTCGATCTTGACGTCGACGGCGAGAACAACACGCTGGTGGCCATGGACCCGGAAGTGAAGCCGAATACCGCCGGCGGCCCGCGCACCAGCACCATGCAGATCAATCAGTACACTATTGCTAGCGAGCAGAAAGCGGCGCAGAAATTTGATCCAGGCACCATTCGTCTGCTGAGCAATACCACCAAAGAAAACCGGATGGGTAACCCAGTGTCGTATCAGATTATCCCCTACGCGGGCGGCACGCATCCGGTCGCCACCGGGGCGAAATTCGCCCCTGATGAGTGGATTTACCATCGTTTGAGCTTTATGGATAAACAGCTGTGGGTCACCCGCTACCACCCCACCGAGCGCTTCCCGGAAGGCAAGTACCCTAACCGTTCGATTCACGACACCGGCCTCGGCCAGTACGCGAAAGATGACGAGTCGCTGGACAACCATGATGACGTGGTGTGGATCACCACCGGCACCACCCACGTGGCCCGCGCCGAGGAGTGGCCGATTATGCCTACCGAGTGGGCGCATGCGCTGCTGAAGCCGTGGAACTTCTTTGACGAGACGCCGACGCTGGGCGAGAAGAAACAGTAACCACATCACGGCCTCAGCGATGGGGCCGTTTTTATTTATCCGCGACCAATGCACATGCAGCGGGCAGTAGGAGCGGTATAGCCTGTTTTTCAACTTCTTTTGCTATATATGTTAGAAGTCGACGATAAACTTATATGGCATAAAAGCCTGCAACGATTATCAATGAGAATGGCTTTATGTCGCTTTACGATCTCAAAACCGAAGCGCAGGCATTGCCGGAGTCCTGGCACTCCCGGATCCTGGGCCGCGTTGGGGCAACGAATCTCAAAGTCCTGCGCATGGATGCCCACTCAGTCGCTGAGGAGGTGCATGAATATGACGAGGGATTACTGGTTATTGACGGTCGTCTGGAACTGAGCGTACAGGAGAAAAAAATCTCCGTCGCGCCCGGCCAGCTTTATATAGCCAAAGCGGGCATTCCTCATACGGTGGAAGGCGGCAGCTTTGGCACCCTGGTGATTATAGATTTACCAGACAGCGGCTTCAGCGGCGTATCCCCTGCTGATTAAGTGAAATGCGCGTTTGGAGGATAAGCGAGTCATCATTTCATTTTGATTGACTAAGCCATTGCGCCCACGTTATAGCCAATGTCCGGGTATGCTCCTGTGGGGTTGAAGGTATTAGTCGCGGGATCGCCATAAACGTTGAAATCTTGCACGTGAAGCGCAGCGGCGCGAATGCGGGCCGGGCAGATAACACGCGCTATTTTTCATGATGCCCCTTTAATCACTGAGATCATCATGCTTGAACTTCGCCCTAATTGTGAATGCTGTGATAACGATCTGCCGCCAGAATCAGCGGATGCGTACATCTGTTCATTCGAATGCACCTTCTGCATTGACTGCGTGACCCAGCGGCTTCAAGGATGGTGCCCGAACTGCGGGGGCGAGCTGGTGCGCCGTCCAGTACGCCCCGAAGCTGCCCTCCTTCGCCACCCTGCCTCCAGCCAGCGCCGATATAAACAATAAGCCAGTTTGTCGCTTATCGCTGACGCTCCGGTTCGCCGCGAGCCCGCTCATCCTCGTTTACGTAGCGCGTTAAGTAGCGCCTGCGTTGCGCCGGAAGACGTCCCGGATGACGAACAAACCAGCCGAAACTCACGGTGTATGGCAGGCGTCACGGGTACCACGCACAGATTACGCAACGCCTCCGGCAGGGCTGATTCGGGTACAAGGGCGACGCCCATCCCTTCCGCAACCAGCTTACAGGCGCTAATCCAGTCACGTACCGTCACGCGGATATCAGAAAGTTGCAGACCCGCCTTTTCCATCAGGCTTTTTCCATTAACGACGCATCCGCCTGTCGCCAGAATAAAGGGCTGGTCTGCCAGCGCCTTTAGCGTTATGCCATACGTCCTGGCATGGTGTGCCAGCCGATGAGCGGCTGGCAGTACCGCTACCCATGCATCCTGCCCTAATACAACGTCTGCGCGCCCGGGGTCGGGATTCATGACCACCCCCAGCTCAACGGTATCTGCGGCCAGCCACTCCTCGACCTCCTCGTCCGAGCCTTCCAGGATGACGACCTCAATACCCGGATGCAGACGCTTAAAGTCGCGCAGCAGGCCGGGCAACAAGGTGGACGTCACTGATGGAAAGCTGGCCAGGCGAATGCGCCCGCGATTTAAACCCCGGCTCTCATCGGCCAGTTCGCGGATGGCATTCAGCTGCGAAAGCATGTTTCTTGCGTGTTCAACAACCTGCCCGCCCAGCGCGGTCACCCCGATATATCGTCGCTCACGCGTAAATACCGGAAATCCCAGTGCAGCCTCTAGCTGGGCGATGGCCTGGCTGGCGCCGGACTGAGTCATTCCTATCTCCTCTGCGGCACGCGAGATGTTGCCGGCATCCGCCACGGCCACCAGTAAGCGCCAATGTAAAAGATTCATCATGATTGTCAGTAGCTCAGCTAATAGTTAGTTTCTTTATCATTAATTTTACAGCGCATTCCGCGTCAAATACAGTGGATTCAGGACCTCCCCCGACGGCTTTTCACCTTTCACGGAGACAAAATGAAACTCTATTACGCCCCGGATACCTGTTCGTTATCGCCGCACATCGTGCTGTGCGAACTGCAACTTGAGTTTGAACTGGTTAGAGTCAACAACAGAAGCAAGATCACCGCTGATGGTCGCGACTTCCGCGCCATTAACCCTAAAGGGTATGTCGCCGCCCTTGAACTCGATGATGGGCAGATACTCACTGAGGGTCCGGCCATCGTGCAGTACCTCGCCGACCTAAAACCAGAATACGGCCTGGCGCCGCGCGCGGACAGTTGGGCTCGGGTGCGTCTGCAGGAATGGCTTAACTTTATCACCAGTGAAATACACGCTGGCTCGGCACCGTTGTTCAACCCCGCGCTGCCCGAAGAGGTCAGAGCGATTTTTCGTGAGAAGCTGTTCCGACAGTTCGATTTTCTTCAGGCGACTCTCAACGAAAAAATCTATCTGACTGGCCCCACTTTCAGCGTGGCTGATGCCTACCTCTTCACTGTGCTGGGCTGGTGTAAATTCTTCTCAATCCCACTGGATCGCTGGCCTGGGCTATTGGCGTACAGGGAAATGATCAATGCCCGTCCTGCGGTACAGGCTGCATTACTGGCCGAGGCGTCGCTTTAAGGTTGATGTGGGGATTTGGGTTCAGGCGTTACTGCGTAAAAACGTAGAGCCTTATGAACAGGCATTCATCAAAGAAGACCACGAAAAAGGGGTGGATAACACCGGGCAGATGATCAGCAACCGCTAAGGAAAGGTGGTGCTGAGGCCCGAGCGTTATGGCGGATAATTTTGTGCCACAGACGTACAAGGAGAAAACAGCCGGAGGCGGGCAGCTCCGGCTATCGACCTATCGCAGGACAAGATTGGCCTGTGGGGCGTTAAGCGCCGCGTTAAAGCTCTGCCTTGCTGGCCCTGCCAACCATTGTTCCAGCGTCATCATCATACCGAACTCCTGTTCAAGCGCCGGTATATCCGCCGAGCCTGCGACAATGCCATTGTCTACCAACGCCGTGAGCTGGCGAAGAAAAGTGTTCTGCGCTAACAGCTCGTCAGGAAAGCGGTGATAATGAACAGGATGACCGGCGGCATCTGAGAAAGCACGCTGCAAGTCTTCACCGGTCAACGCCTGGCTGGCCAGTTCCAGAGTCTGCCCCCGATAACGTTCAGGATTACAAAGAATCTGGGCATTAATGCGCCCCAGGTCTTGCAGCGCAATCATCTGCATCGCCTGATGGCGTTGCATGAAGAAGAAAAAATGGCCGCTGTTAAGTCCCATGCCGGGCAGCAGCATCATTTCCATAAAGCTTGCCGGGCGCGTGATGGTCGTGGAGAGCGGCAAGGCGCGAAGGTAATCTTCAATTGTCGATTTACTGTCAAAGTGCCCCATGCCGGTTGGGGCTTTTCCAGCCGCCCCGGACGAAGAATAGACGAGATGGCGGATACCAGCCGCCAGGGCGCTATCGGCAATGGCTTTTCCCTGCATAACCTCCTGCTCGTCGCTTATCTCGCCTGCCGGAGAACTGGTCTGAACGCTAAATACGCCCTGGATACCCGACATTGCACGGTCAATGGATGCGAGGTCGAACAAGTCGCCGATGGCGAGCGTGATTCCTTCTGTCGTCAGCGCTCTGGCCACTTCGCTATGCGGATTCCGTACGAAAGCGCGGACTTGACGTCCGGCCCGCCGTAACGCTCGGGCCACTGCGCCACCTTGCTGCCCGGTGGCGCCAAAGACGAGGAATTCTGCGGTATGTGTCATGGTGGTTCCTTAGTGTAACTATTGGCAGTCACAGTATGGAACCAGTGCTATTCTGTTCACAAGACGGCACATTTTTGGTCCTCAGTTACACAAAGATAACCATTAGGGATGTCCAGCGGAGAAAAATTATGGCGCGTGAGATTAATGGCAGACCCGTGTTCGAAACACCGGATGGACCAAAACTGACACCCTGTGCGCCGGGGAGTGTCCTGGCAAGACTGGGTGATAAATGGACAATCCTCGTTATCTCACTACTGGCACTTTCACAGGAGACGCCTATGCGCTTTAGCGCCATTCGGCGCGGCATTCCTGACATTTCGCAGCGTATGTTGACCCTGACTCTGCGTAATCTCGAAAGGGATGGCCTGGTTGCCCGGTATTATTACCCCGAGCTTCCACCACGGGTGGAATATCAACTGACTAACCGAGGCCGGTCGATGTTGGAGCCGCTGGCGGGGTTCACTGACTGGATCAGGGATACCTGGCAGGATATTGAGGCATCCCGGAAAGCCTTCGATGATTCAGAGGACAAACGGGCTGCCGCGTCCATGACCCGCTTGTAGTCGTAGGCTACCTTATGCCAGAAGAGAACCGTCAGCAAACCGAAGCAGGACATTTCGGAGGCTCGTATGGACAAATGAAATGTATAATCACATGTAAACTCAGGCGGGATTTTAACATTAAAGCAGTATCTTTCCCTGGAGAACCCTGATGTTTACTCATATGCGTATTGCTAAACCCGTCGCCAATCTCGAAAGATCATTTCTGATGTACAGCAAGGGGTTAGGTCTGCATAAGATTGCTGAATTCAACGATCATGACGGTTTCAATGGAATAATGTTAGGGAGGGGAGACTTAGACTGGCACATAGAATTCACTTTTTGCCGAAACCATCCCGTTCAACCTTTACACACAGAAGAGGATTTACTCGTTGTTTATTACTCTGAAGAAAAAGAATGGGATACGGCCTGTGAAAGAATGATCGGTGCTGGCTTTAGAATGACCACGTCATTCAATCCTTACTGGGATGCGAACGGAAGGACATTTGTTGACCTCGATGGATATAGGGTGGTTATACAAAACAAGGCGTGGGTATTGCCCCAATAAATATTGCAATGCTGCCGCCATCCTGCCGCAAGATAAACATTCGTTTCTCGCTCATAGCTGACCTCACGGCGCTTCAGACAGTCCGCTTGGTGCCAAAAGCGGCCCCTTATAATGCATGCCAGCCATAGCGCGACGCGAGAATTTTTGTCCCTGTTTAATGGCTAATCAGGACGTTCAGCGTCTTCTTCTTGTCGCGCATACACTACCAACCTCAAATGTCGGTCTTCATCCACAGTTAGTGATGTGAATTCAAAAGGCACAGGCTGTTCCTCTATCATTAAATGACGGATTCCATTGCATGGCGCGTGAACCTGATGTTGTCGCCACCAGACTTTGAACTCTGGCGAGACATGTTCCAACTCATTTACCAGTTCAGGTATATCCGTACTTTGGCTGGCTCGAGTGAAATCACGGCGAAAGCTTGACAGCATCAAGGGAGCCTGTTCATGCCAGGCAACGACACGTTTCTGAAGAGTGCAATCGGTGAAAAGTAGCCAGAGAAGGTTACGCCGCTCGGGTACATGACTACCAAAATTAAACAGTTCGTCGGCTAATGCATTAAAACCCAGAACGTCCCAGCGCAGATTGAGCACAAAAGCAGGGTGCGGAAGATCGTGCATCAGGCGCCGCACAAGGGGCGGCAGTACGCACCAGGTTTTCCCTGGTTCGGCCGGAGGACGCTCATGTGCGAGCATAAACAGGTGTCGGCGTTCAGCGGCATCCAGTTTCAGTACCCGTGCCAGATTATCCAGAAAGGTGGACGACACGCCAATATCCCGGCCCTGCTCAAGCCATGTGTACCAGGTAAGGCCGACGCCTGCAAGTGCCGCGACTTCTTCACGTCGAAGGCCTGGCGTCCGACGCCGGGTTCCGCTGGGAAGCCCTGCCTCGGCAGGTGAAAGGCGTTCCCGATGCGCCCGCAGGAAGGCTGCCAGGTCAGTACGTGATCGATTCAGGGTCCGCATCGTTTATCTCATTGCTTAAAGTAATAGTATAAACTGTTAAATTGTAATGGTTTAATGAAAAGAAGAGAATCTTTGCATACTTTCTTACATTGGATATGCAATATGAGTTCATCTCCCGGTCTTACCCTGTCTTCCAGACATGTTTCTTGTAAAACGCCTCCCTGGGCCGGTTTGTCCGTATTACTCCTTGCAGGATTCGTTACCATCTTTGATCTGTTTGTTGTTAACGTCGCCATCCCCAGTATCCAGACCGGGCTGGGCGCGAATTTTGCGCAGATTGGGTTTATTGTCGCCGGATATGAACTCGCCTTTGGCGTTTTGTTGATTACTGGTGGACGACTGGGGGACATGTTTGGTCGCCGTCGATTATTCATTGTTGGTATGGCTGGCTTTACGCTGGCCTCGGCTTTTTGTGGTCTGGCACCAGGGACAGATTATCTTATCTGCGCCCGGATTTTGCAGGGGCTGGCTGCAGCATTATTGTTCCCGCAGGTTTATGCCTCTATTCGCGTTAACTTTGAGGATAATGACCGGCGCAAAGCTTTTGGCTTGCTGGGGATGACGCTAGGGCTGGCCGCTATTGCCGGTCAGGTGCTGGGCGGATGGCTGGTACATGCTGACTTGTTCGGTCTTAGCTGGCGCATCATTTTTCTTATTAATCTGCCAGTTGGAGTCTTCGCCATTCTTGCAGCACGGTCAATTCCCGAATCCCGTGCCCCGCAGAGACCGCTACTGGACTGGACAGGCGTCCTGCTGGTCAGCTGCGGACTGGTGCTAGTATTGGTTCCGTTAATAGAAGGGCCAGTTCAGGGCTGGCCTGAATGGAGCCGCTGGGCACCAGGTCTAGCACTGGCTTTACTGGTGCTCTTTTATCGGCAACAGGAGCAACGTCGAAAGGCAGGCAAGTGGCCACTGGTAGATATGCGGCTGATGGCGAATGGCAATTTCTCGCTGGGAACAATGCTGGTGCTGTTGGTTTACTCTACCTCAAGTTCATTCTTTCTCTGTTTTGCTTTACTGGTACAGACGGGGATCGGTCTGGATGCCTTCGAGGCAGGAAGTATCTTTGCGCCCTGTAGCGTCGGTTTTGTTCTTGCATCCTTGGCTGCGCCACGACTGGTTGCTAGATGGGGAACATCTACGCTTTTTTTTGGCGCGTTAATCTATGCGGTCTTCATTGCAATAATGATTTTTCAGGTATGGACGTCAGGATCAGAATTGAAACCAGTGCAGTTAATTCCGGCACTTATTATGGTCGGTGCTGGCCAAGGTTATATTATGACGCCATTACTGAACCTGGTATTGGGTTTTGTTGAAGAAGCGAAATCTGGCATGGCAGCTGGAGTTATCTCAACAGTTCAGCAAATCGGGGCTGCCCTGGGCGTAGCCGTCGTTGGCATTCTGTTTAATGGTGCTCTTTCAAAAGCGACTGACCTGTCACAAGCTGGGCAGTATACTTCTGCGTTTGTTGCCGGGATGCTGTACAACCTCGCTGCGGCAGCATTAATCTGCCTGTTATTGATGATTTTAAAAAAAATGCAACGGACAGAAAATTGACCTGATTTCATCAGCGGCCTCCTGAGGCTGGCAGAAACGGATCGATTGGTCAGGTCTTCATAAGAATGATGTCCGCTTCACGCCCTGAGACATTTGACATGACCTACTCCCCGTTGATTGACACACGGTATTGTTAGCAAGATTCATGGCAACTCAATTACGAACGTCTGCTGATCGCTCATAAGGGACAACCATACTCAAATCTCCCACATTGCAGGAGATTTGAGTATGAACACGTCACCGTGGAACAAAGACCGTATCATCGGCCAAAAAAGACCACTTCAGATATCTCATATCTGGGGGATCCGAATCCGGCTTGAACTAGAAGGTAAAACGCGCGATTTGGCTCTCTTCAATATGGCCCTGGACAGTAAGCTACGAGGCTGTGATCTGGTCAAACTCAAAGTATCTGATGTTGCATATGGTAGCTCTGTTTCAAGCAGAGCTACGGTGTTGCAACAGAAAACCGGTAGCCCTGTGCAATTTGAGATAACCAAAGGGACAAGAGAAGCTGTTGCTGCATTGATAAAGCATGGCAATTTGCATAGTAAAGACTTCTTGTTTCGGTCTCGAGTCGGAACTAACCAGCCCATATCAACCCGGCAATACAACCGAATTTTTCATGGGTGGGTAGAAAAGCTTGGTCTCGATGATTCGCTTTATAGCACACATTCCATGAGAAGAACAAAACCTTACCTAATCTACAAGAAAACCAAGAATCTCCGGGTGATCCAACTTCTGTTGGGCCATAAGAAACTGGAAAGCACAGTCCGTTATCTGGGCATTGAAGTCGATGATGCATTAGAGATCTCTGAATCGATCGAAGTCTAAGGTTGTCAGGGCTGCAACAGCAGCCCTGTGCCAGGAGCGGAAGTTAACTACGGATAAAATTCAGCGCCCCACCCCCAGAGCCGCTGCATAACGGCAATAAGCTACACTTGTTCATTATTTCCAAAACAGGAAAGCCTTCCGCTGCTTCAACGGTGTGTGTTTGATATCGCGCAGTTGGGACATTTTGATCAACAACGAGCATGGCCAGCTAACGATGAAATTGATACTTGTTCGACACGCAGAAACAGAGTGGAATTTGGAAGGAATTATTCAGGGGCACAGCGATAGCTCCTTGACCTGTCGGGGTTTGCGTGAAACATCCGTCCTACTAGCAGCGTTTAGTGCAAGTGAGTATCAAATAGAGCGTGTTTACGCTTCTCCGCTTGGGCGTGCCTGGCAAATGGGGCAAAGCCTGGCTGAACACTTTCATTGTTCACTGACGGCTGAACCGGCCCTTAAAGAGCAGGCCTTTGGTCAGTTTGAAGGTATGCCGTTAGAACTACTCAGACAAAAACATCCAAACTATGCAAATGCGTTATTCAGGCTTGATGCAGAGTATTGTCCACCTGGGGGGGAGTCACTGGCGCATGCTTCTCAGCGAGTTATGCGTTTTTTACAAAACCTGGAAGATACCTCATCACATCAACAAACAATATGTATTGTGTCTCACGGGCATGTCAGTCAGGGCACTCTGGCAATTCTTAAAGAAGGGACTGTCAATAGTTTCCCTCGCTATGCTCACCCCCATGCAAGTTATTCTGTTATCGACCTGATTAATGGAAAATGTATCGGCCTAAAGTGGGGGATTGCTACACATTTACGTCACCTGAATTAGTGGCTACCTTCCAAGCATTGAAAACCCATCCTGCCAGAGTCATCATTATTTAAGCACAATGTCCGCTCCTCGCTCATAGCGGACCTTTCGCCCAGTTAGCTTGTCCGCTTCGTGCCAGAAGCGACCATGGCGCGTCTCTAGACTGTGATACGAGACATCTCAGTATTATCAATGCAGCCCAGGCCCTGTAACGTCGTATGGACGGCTACATCAAGTGGGGTATGAGGCTCAGCGCCTAAAAAATTCACCAGCTTCGTATTGTCCAGGCGGACCGACTGGCGCCACAGGTACCGCATCTCCAAAAGTTCGCGTAAGGTTGCGTTGAAAGGCGCAGCCAGGGACATAAACCACCACGGAAATGAGCGTATTTTGGCAACGCCGCCAAAGCGCGCCGCAGTGCGTTGAATCGCGCTGACCATTTCGCTGCCGTCGGCATCCCAATGGCCTTGCATATGGAAGCGCGCAAAGGGCTCAAGTTCCTCGCGTCGTTCCAGCAGCGCAGCTATCGTTTCCGCGACATCAGGTAAATAAGCCCACTGGTGACCGGTTGCAGGCGAACCAGGATTGGTAATGACGCCAGGCAGCTTGCCGGGTTTAATCAGACCTTTAGAAAACCAGTTATTACCGGCGCGTGGGCCAAAAAAATCCCCCGCGCGGACGATTAATACCCGCCCGCCCCGCTGCGAATAGGCCTCCAGTTCTTTCTCCATTTGTACCCTGATCGCTCCCTTCTTTGTGACCGGCATCTGCTGAGCATCTTCCCGTACTAGCGGAAAAGCGTCAGGACCATAGTTGTAAACGGTACCGGGAAGCACGACCAAGGCGCCGGCTCGTTCTGCTGCGCTAGTCGTGTTGCGCAGCATAGGCAGCACCAGATGCTCCCAGTTTCGGTAGCCGGGCGGATTGACGGCGTGAACGATCGCGCTACAGTCTGCTGCCGCAGCGGCGACCTGCTCCGGGTCGAGAGCGTCGCCGCCTATCCACTGGATGTCACCGCTTCGTTCACTGCCGTGAAATCCTCGTTTTAGCGCACGTACGTCCCATTTTTTCTGAATGAGCCGGCGAGCAGTTTCACCACCAATACCGCCGGTTGCGCCAAGTATTAAGACCCTGCCTCGGGTTACCATATTGTTTGCCTCTTTGCTGATTTGACCTTGACAGCGTACGTACAGGCAGAGCTAAATGGAATTGCATATCCTTATAGGGCAGCTATACAAATTTGTATGAACACATCTATCCCATGGGAGTGGTACCGAACATTTCTGGCTGTGCTCAGGGAAGGCTCGCTTTCCGGCGCATCGCGCCGGCTTTCGATGACGCAGCCCACGGCAGGACGGCATATCGCTGCGCTGGAGTCGGCTCTTGGCCAGGTATTGTTCACGCGTTCGCAAACGGGGTTGCTGGCGACTGAAACTGCGCTGGCGCTGAGGGTGCATGCCGAAGCGATGGAGAGCACGGCGAATACGCTAGCGCGCACAGCCTCCAACTTCAGTCATAACAGCGCGTCCATTCGCGGCGTCGTCCGCGTCTCCGCGAGTGACGTTATCGGCGTTGAGGTGCTACCGCCGCTTATTGCCAGGCTCCGGGAGTCTCACCCACAAATAACGATTGAATTAGTTCTGTCGAACCGGGTTCAGGATTTACTGCACAGGGAAGCTGATATTGCTGTACGCATGACGACGCCGGTACAGGA
Organism: Klebsiella sp. M5al; assembly: GCF_002090195.1. Lineage (NCBI taxonomy): Bacteria > Pseudomonadati > Pseudomonadota > Gammaproteobacteria > Enterobacterales > Enterobacteriaceae > Klebsiella > Klebsiella sp. M5al. The sequence goes on along the minus strand of NZ_CP020657.1, from coordinate 2,716,265 downwards.
GCAGCTTATTGCGCGTCGTGTAGGCCGGATTGAACTTGGCCTACACGCATCGACTTCCTATCTGGCACGACATGGCACGCCTGAAAATAGCCAAGAACTGCTGAAACATGCGCTGGTTGGCTTTGATCAGAATACGCCTTTCATCCGTAAGGTACTGGAAAAATACCCTCAGTTAAGCCGGGATTCATTTTCCATGCGCACCGATAGCAATGTGGCTCAGCTTAATCTTATTCGCGCCGGTGCCGGCATTGGCATATGCCAGGTGCAGTTGGCCAATGGCTATATTCCACTGCAGAGGTTACTGCCGAATTTCTTTTCTTTATATCTTGATACCTGGATCGTCATGCACGAAGACCTGCGCAATAGTCTGTGCTGCAAACTGGTTTTCGATATTCTGGCAAAGGGATTAGAGGAATATATCTGCCAGAGGCAGGAACCGTGAATCGCCATGGAGAAAAGGCCGCTAGTTCGAACTCAGTCTGCTTACGCCGCCAATGAGATTGGCACCTCAGGGGGTCGCTGATCCTCACAATTCATCGTCGGCTGCCCTATAGCGACGCCCCCTGACGTCATAGCTGATTTTTCCTATGGCGAGTTTATTCATCGGTTAAAGCGTGCGCAATCCACCTGTGTGGTGTATGGATGGCTCGTGCCGGGTTTGTCGCCATTTTCTGTTTATCCGGGAGGATGCACCTACCCCTCTCCCGCGCGCCATCAGGTTCTGCACCTCAGGAACAGCATGGGGTATTGCCACACACCAGCTTCAACTCGAACGCCAGAACGCTTAACTTCATGTGCATCTCCGCCCTGCAAACAAGTGATACCATAGAAGGTATGAACCTGCTTCAGGAATGCTCATGAAACCGACCCTTAATCAGTTGATTAACTTTTGCACTGTTGCTGAAACCGGAAACATCGGCAAAGCCGCCGGTAAACTCAATATCTCGCAGCCTCCCTTAAGCCGGCAAATAGCCCAGCTGGAAACCATCCTCGGTGCAAAGCTGTTTAACCGGGCCGCTAAAGGTGTCAGTTTAACCCTTGCCGGAGAGCAATTTCTGGTGGACTGCCGCGCGGTGCTGGCAATGCTGGAGCTGGCCTGTAATAACGTACGGGCCGTAGAATCAGGGCAGAAAGGTGTGCTGAAATTAGGTGCAACAATGTATGCCAGCTATAGCGTTGTGCCTCATGTTGCCATGCAGCACCGGGAGACCTATTCTGATGTGGAATTGCATTTTCAGGAGATGGTCCCCTCTGATTTACACGCCGCATTAGAGGATGGCAGATTAGACGCGGCAATCAGCTTCTCCGAGACGGCCACTCCGGGAATTCATTCACTGGTACTCTTGCGTGAGCCGCTAATCGCCGCCCTTCCTGCTAATCACCCCCAGGTTCAAAGCGAGCATTTCAGACTTGAATCACTCTGTGATGACCCGTTCATCACTGTTCCGCGCCAGAGTGCACCGATGCTCTACGATTCCATCCTTCATCAGTGCCTCAAGGCCGGATTTAGCCCGCAAATAGGACTGGAAGCCTCCGTACAGCAGACTGTGATGAATTTTGTGGCCCGTGGCGTTGGCGTGGCGCTTATTCCCGCAAGTATGGAGAATGCCCAATTGCGTGGTGTGGTTTACCGTAGGCTGGAAAATCCGAATATGGTGGAGAATATGTTGATGTGGTCGACAAAGAACAAAAACCCGGCTTTACCGGGTTTTGTGAACCTGTGCCGCAGTATCAGGGATAAACTGGATGCAGCGCAGTCCGGACGGATTAACGATTAACTCTTACTGATGATGATTTCGATCACATTAGGTTTGCCACTCGCCAGTGCGGCCTCAACTGCCGGGGCGATATCTCCGGCACGGAGAACTTTTCTGGTTTCCAGTCCCATCGATGCACCCAGTGCCTGATAATCAACTGCCGGATTAATCAAATCCATTGCGATAAAGCGTTCTGTTTGCGCCGAAGTATAATCTGCCTGTGAACGCATGAAGTTTTTCAATACGTTATATTCCGTGTTATTCATTACAATAAAGGTTACCGGCAGTTTTTCATGTGCGGCCGTCCAGAGAGCCTGAGGGGAGTACATCGCAGCGCCGTCGCCCACAAAGCACACCACAGGCGCTCTTCCCAAACCGAGTGAATAGCCCACAGCGGCAGGCATCCCCCACCCCAGACCACCGCCGCGCAAAAAGGCATACTGATCCGCACGGCGACTGTTGAGTGATTTGCGAAGCGAGCCGCTGGTTGCAATCGCTTCGTCAACAATTGCCACATCTGGTCCGATCGCCCTTGCTGCCTCAAACGCAGCCACGAGTGGCGTAATTACCGTAGCAGATTGTTGTTCATTAACCTGCCCGAGCAGACTTTCTTTGCTCAATTCAAACTCATTAACCGCGTTTTCAAAACGACGTTGATAATCACTGCGATGGTTTGCCGTGGCTTTTTCCAGTTCGGGCAGTAGCACCCTTAACGATGATTTAATATCGCCTACCACTGAGAGTTCACTACTGTAGGTGCGTCCCAGGTCGCCCGCATCGGCTGATAACTGGAACACTTTACACTGGTCCGGTACTGCCTGACCTTCTGTATAAAGAATGGTGATAAGCGACTTACCGCCAAGTGCAAAAATAGCATCGTACTGGCCTAATGCTCTGTTAATTTCCGTCGCTTTAGTGGACAGATTACCCCGCCAGAGAGGGTGTGCTGTTGGGTAGGGGATCCGGTTTGGCCATGTTGAACCGTATACGTCAGCGGCAAGCATCTCAGCAAGAGCAACAACCTCGCTGGCCGCTTCACTTTGGTAAATTTCGTCGCCGGCAATCAGTGCGACTTTACCCGGAGTAAATGCCGCCAGCTTACTTGCCAGCAAAGGTAACGAACCTGCGACTGCATTGCGGTCAATAGTGGAAGGCGCCCCGATCCCGATACAGCTCATCGCCTCCATCACATCCATCGGAAGCGACAGGAAAACGGAGCCTTTCGGTGCAGCGTCTGAATCGTGGAAAGCCCGGCGAACTAATACCGGTAGCTGGTCAACGTGGGTAACCTCCTGTGACCATTTAGCGAACGTTTTCCCCATTCCGACCAGATCACCCAACAATAACGGATCGGTTGTCGTGTGGCGTAAATCCTGCTGCCCTGCTGTCACCACAAGTGGTGTCTGTGAACATTTTGCATTCAACAGGTTTCCCATGCCGTGGCCTAAACCACCGGCGGTATGCAGATTCAGAAATCCTGGTTTTTTTGCTGCCTGCGCATAACCGTCCGCCATGGCTACTGCACTCGCTTCCTGCAGAGCTAATACGTACTGAATTGACGGTTTTCTTAACAGCGCATCCATGAAGGGCAGTTCGGTTGTGCCTGGATTACCAAACACATATTCCACCCCTTCACTTTCCAGAACTTCTAACAATACATCACCGCCACGACGTGCATTGGCGTTTTGCACTTTAGTTATTGCGTTACTCATAGAATGATCACCTCTATCTGCGTATTCGTTCGCCCTGTCTGGCGGGTGATTCAATCTTAATAACAGGTATAACATCCTTTCCAATACTATAATGATGCCCAGCCATACCCTTCAAGGTATGGGAAGTCATTCGTTTTCCATTTGGTCAGTTTGAAGCATGACAGCAGCACCGTCCTGACGCGGCAATGATTGAAGAGGTAACAAACACGGCGCAATCAATAGCGCCGGACTATACAGGGCAATTTATCGCTTCGGGAAACCCTTCGAAGAAATGACTATTCCTTCAAAAATATCTAGCCTGAATATAGAGAACTCGATACCCTGTAATGCTTTGTGTTTTTTGTGAACAGGAAAAAGTATGCTTAATACGTTACCCGATTTACACAGAAGTTTTGCAGAGCACCTCAAGCTTCAATTTCAGTCTGACTCGCGGATTCACTCCCTTCTCGCCGGCGGCTCGATTATCCATGGCGGATTTGATAAATACTCCGATTTGGATTTTGTCGTTGTGGTCGATCCCCTCTACTATGACGAAATCATGGCCCAGCGTGTGGCGTTCGCCGGAACGCTGGGCCATCTCCTGCATGCTTTCAGCGGGGAACATGTCGGAGAGCCTCGCCTGCTGATATGCCTGTATGGTCCTGAACTCCTTCATGTCGATCTGAAATTTGTCACCCTGGAAATGCTCACTCAACGCGTTGAGGAGCCAGCCGTGTTATTTACCCGTGATAACCGTGCTCTGCAGCAACAACTGGCAAAATTCAGTGCTCACTGGCCTGATATGACGCCGGAGTGGTTCGAGTCCCGAGCCTGGATCTGGCTTCATTATGCGGTGGCTAAACTAGGAAGGGGCGAACTCTTTGAGGCGATTGGTATGCTGTCATTCTTCCGCGAGCAGGTACTGGGGCCAATGCTGCACCGCCGTGCAAATTTACCGCAACGTGGGGTTCGCCGCATTGAATCGCGCGGTATTGATCCTGACGGCCTGCTGACTTCCACGCTGGCAACGCACGATCGTGACTCCGTCAGCGTTGCTATCAGAATGGCCCTTGACGCTTATATCACTCTGCGAGCGGATGCTCTGCCTGAAAATATCGCAGACGATGCCGCGCAACGGGCGCTGTTGGCCATGCTGAAAGCGTATTCTGACAAAGTTTAATCCTGACTTCCGATCGCTTACATGGCCGGACAGGGGCAGCGAAAAACGCGTCTGACCGCATGGCAAAAAGCATAAATGCCCGGGAGGCATTTATGCTTTTACGATAATGACCACCATGCCGATATTCACAGGTCAGATATTCTTGCCGTCCTGAAAATACTCAGTGCATAAATAACGCGATTAAAATAATGATAGGGATTGGCACACCCAAAAAGAAAAGCAATATTGAACGCATAGGTTCCTCCCGCAGAATGTGTATTAGACGTTATAAATCACGCTGACGGCCGCCATAAGTTGCGCAGAGACTGGCAACAAAAGCGCCGATTAACAGAGAAATGAATGACCACAGGGTGACGTAGCTAGTGGTTTTTCTGGCGGCGTCTGCGGTCTGCTGCGCTTTATCTTTTGCCTCTTTTAAATTGGCCTGGGCTTTATCATAAACCGCCTGTACCCGCTGTTCGGCCTCTTTCTGACTGATGCCGGTATTCTGAGAAACCAGCTGCGCCACATACGTCAGATCGTCCTGGGGAAGCGCGCCAGAATTAATGCTATTAGCAAAAATACCCGTCACCTCGGCTAATTGAGCCGGTGACTCCGCCTTTGGCGGCACAGGATGATTCATTGCCATAACGTCATTGCCTGATGAATTTGCTGGCAGCCCGCTATTATCCGCCGGAGTGGCAGCGGTAGCCCTGAACAGTGAATGGGTAAAATATTCCATCGATGACTTCGATAACAGAGAGGCTCCGTCCCCCGCGTTATTCATGGCGGTTGCCGTCGCGCCGCCGGCAACGGAACCTATCACTTTTGCGCTACCGCCGATCAGCGAACTGATGGTGGTGGTCAACAGCACAGCGGAGACCAGCAGCGCCACGGCCCACGTCAGAAAGCCATGCGCCGTGTCGCGGAAATAGATTTCATTGGTATGAGTGTCTACCCATTTAGTCCGCAGCCGCCCGGCGAGGTATCCGCCCATGCCTGACGCCACTATTTGGGTAAACGTCAGCCATGCGATGGCGGCAATACCGACGGTTCCCGCCGCAAGTCCTTGATTTTCCCACGGGGAAATTGAGGTAAGGCCCAATCCGGCGCCAAGCATGAGCAGCATAAGCGCCAGCGACGCCGCGGCGGCGGCGCCTGCAAATATCGCCCCCCATGATACTGCGCTCGCGCTGTTAACCGCGGCCGCGGGTACCTGACTACTGATAGAGGTAGAGTCGTAGATATTCGTCATTTACGTTGTCCTTTGAAATAACTCATTAGCCCCGACGTCATTTGCTATAAACGTCCACTGCAGACATTAACCCGCCAGAACTACGGTAATATCGAGCGGGATAATTATCGCTCGCCGCTTAAATAGCGGGCGATTGACCAGGGACCAATTATCTAAATGAGTACAAATTGGTAGTGTATGAATTTAATCAACAATTTTATTTTAGTAGATGATTTTGTTTTAACCATTCTTTATCGCCAAAAATATTACCGCACAGCCGTAACCGACTGTAAATAAAGGGAATATTGGTGAAGATAGATTTTGCCGACAATATTTTTCGCGGAGCTATATTGCCCAGTTTTTATGGAATTATCTTAATTTTATACGGGTAATTCACTGAATGATCTTGGTTATTAAAAGTGGCGTACGTTTACGATTTGCATTATCGACGATTTAATACCACGGCCTGAACCGTAATACATTGCTGGTGGCCGATAGAAGTATATCAACTGAGCAAAAGGAACACGGGGAAGGTTTGCTTCCCTTCCCCGGTATATCGGCTTCGTATTCGTCTCGCCGTGGGCTAGCTCGCCCTTTTGCCTAATTAGCGAGCAGACAAAGCAAAGCGGTTCTCAAGCGCATGCGCTATTTCATCTTCTGTCAGCCACTGCTTCTCTACGCGGTCGGCGGTAATACTCTTAAGCATATTGCCGAGCAGAATAAAACGCCCCTCGGGCTGATGCTGTATCACCAGCAGCTTTTGTACAAAGACCGCATCGGGATGCGTGGAGTTAAGAAAATTGGCCGGAACAAAATCAATCCACTCCTGAGGTGACAGGTCAAAACCGTATTGATTGGCCCAGCTTCCCTCAACCCTCGCCTGCAGCAGATAGCTTCCGTTCGCATCACGCGTAAGCCGGAACGTATCAAAATCCTGGATGATGTCCGTATCAAGTTCGTCCAGGGCCAGCGGCGCGCGGATACCGTAGCTCCCAAAGCCAAGGTCGCAAAGCCACTGACGGCCATCAACTTCCGCGACCACCGCCATATGGGTTTTAGGCCTGCGCGCAGGATAGAACATGGGCCGCGCCGCGACAAACCTCCAGGCAATACCCAGCGCTTCCAGCGCCATCGTAAACAGCCCGTTGAGTTCATAGCAGTAGCCGCCCCGTCTCTGCCGTAAGAGCTTGTTGGCAATATCATCGGGCTCCATCGAAACGATTTTACCTGCCTGTACGTCCAGGTTCTCGAAGGGGATCGAAAAGAGCTGGTGGCGCATGAGCGCGTGCAGCGTCGCGGTATCGGCAGCCGCAGGCCCGCTATAGCCTATGCGGCGGAAGTAAAGGGAAAGGTCAAAACTGTCGCTGTGCATGTTATTTCCTTGGCTGGATTGTGTTGAGCCCACTATAGATGGCGCCCCGCAACGCCTGTATAGTCAGATTTATCAAAAATCAGACTATACAGATGACGATGTCCGACCCTCTCCCGCCGATTCCCCACTACCGCCGAATAGCCGATATGCTGCGGCTGACGCTTACTTCAGGCGCTTTGCGGGCAGGCGATCGCATTATCTCCGCGCGCAAACTGGCCGAGCGCGAGCAGGTCAGCCTTCCCACGGCGCTGGAAGCCCTGCGTCATCTTGAGGCGGAGGGGCTGATCGTCGCCCGACCGCGTTCAGGCTACTTTGTCCGCCAGATAAACACCGCCAAAGACGGACAGCGCGCAGCATCTTTATCCGGCCCGGTGCCGGTGACCATGTCCGCCATCGCCCGCTCGTTGTTCGGTAGCGCTGAAGCGCGTCTGGTGCCGCTTGGCGCCGCGCTACCCGATCCCGCCTGGCTTCCCGTCGAGGCTTTGCAGCGGGCGTTGCACACTGCCGGTCGTCGGCTTGATGCGCGCGGGCAGAGCTACAGCCTGCCCCCGGGAAGAGCGGACCTGCGCAGAAAGATTGCCGCCCGCGCGGCGCAGTGGGGCGCCCTTTTTGGCGCCGATGACCTTATCATCACCGCAGGCGCAACCCAGGCGCTACGCCTGGCGCTCCGCGCGGTATGCCAGCCGGGCGATGCGGTGGCGATTGAGCAGCCCGCCTATTTCGGCACGCTTCTGCTGCTGGAAGATCTGGGGCTGAAGGCGTTACAGATCCCCACGGACCCGATTAAAGGGTTATTACTGCCGCCGCTTAAAGAGGCCATTAAGCACCACCGTCCGGCAGCCGTTCTGGCCTCACCCACGGTGCAAAATCCGCTGGGCGCCAGCATGCCCGTCGCGCGTAAGCAGGCGCTGGTGGCCCTGCTTGCCGATCAGGGCATCCCTTTAATTGAGGACGATGTCTACGGCGATCTGGCCGGTGGCGCGCAGCGTCCGCCCGCGTGTAAAGCCTTCGACAAGGGCGGAAATGTGATTTATTGCAGTTCTCTGTCGAAAACCCTGGCGCCGGGCTGGCGAATTGGCTGGATTGCCGCCGGACGCTATTACCCGGCAGTGTTGCAGGCCCGCATGGCCGGGGAATGGGCGGGCGCGCCGCTGATAGAGGCCGCGGCGAACGAGATCCTCGCCAGCGGAAATTATGACCGGCACCTGCGGCACCTGAAGCTGCGGATTGCGGAAGGTATGCGGGCCATTATCGCCAGGGTTGACGCCTGCTTCCCACCGGGCACGCGCGTAGCGGCGCCCGAAGCCGGCTTTCTGATTTGGGTCAAACTGCCGTCCGGGATCGACGCCCTGGAAGTCCATCGTCGCGCCCTCGCCCTGGGTATTGGCGTCAGTCCGGGGCCGCTGTTTTCCCCGGGCGCAGCTGAACTGCAAAACTACCTGCGCCTGAACGGTGCGAACGAACCCACGTCCGCGCTTTTGCAGGCCGTGGAGCAGCTCGGTAGCTTATGCCATGAACTGGTCGGGGGCCGTTGACGCCGGACATTTCCGTCGAATTATCAACGCTGACAGGCGAGCATCTGGCTGGCTGTATGCTATTCATGGCGATATTTCCCCCGGGTTTTCCCGGCGCCCTGCCGCTCTCTGGCTGAGCAAGCCTCTGGTCAACGCCCTTCGCCCTGGCCAATCGGTTCTGTTGACTTATTCTGTAAAAAGATTACTTTTCAGGACATGAAGAAGATACTTATTATTGTCCCCGATGGCGGCATGCTGTTTGAATCCGCCGGTATTGCCGACATTCTGATGCAGGCTAACCGCCTGCACCCGGAAGGCGCTAAGGGCAACGGTTACCAGGTGCAGCTCGCGACAACCCAGCCGCATCAGGTGATCCATGGTCAGTCCGGTTTAAATCTGCTGGCCGATCATCGCCTGCATGAGATAGACCCCCGCGAGCCGCTTGATACCATCATGATTACCGGCAGAGGCCAAAACCCGCAGGAAGGGATCGCGGTCGTTGACTGGCTGCGGCTGGCTGCTCCCCATGCCCGCCGCATTGCGTCCATATGCGGCGGCGCGATGCTGCTGGCGCAAACCGGGTTATTGGACGGCAGACGCGCCACTACCCACTGGAAGCTGCTGGAAACCCTGCAGGCGGAATTCCCTCAGGTGCGCGTGGAAGGCGGCCCGCTCTATATTCAGGACGAGCATATCTGGACCTCCGGCGGGGTCAGTTCCGGCTTTGACCTGACGCTAGCGCTGGTTGAGGAGGACTACGGCTTCAGCCTGGCGCGCGATATCGCCCAGGACTTCGTCATGTACCTGCGCCGTCCCGGAGGCCAGCTGCAGTTTAGCCGCTACAACCTACAGCAGACCAGTACCCTGGGCCCCATAAACGATCTGCTGGCCTGGGTGCTTGAGAACCTCACCGCCGACCTCTGTGTGGAAAAACTGGCGGAAAAAGTGGCCATGAGCCCACGTAATTTCACCCGCGTATTTACCCGGGAAACCGGCGCGTCGCCGGCGCGCTACGTCGCCGAAGCCCGCCTGGCCGCGGCCCGGCAGCGTCTGGAGCAGACAGCCGAGACGCTGGATCGTATCGCCGAACAAACGGGATTTGGCAGCAGCATTAACCTGCGACGGCAGTTTGAAAAACAGCTTCACCTGACGCCGGGTGAATACCGCCAGCGTTTTCATTGCCGTAAAATGGCGTAAAGTGATCCTTTTCCGTCATTTACGCCAACCAGCGACCGGCCTACATTAACTTCAGAGACAACAACTAAGGAGTTGATCATGGTAAAGGTCGGTATTAATGGTTTTGGCCGTATCGGTCGCAACGTACTGCGTGCTGCCCAGGGTAACCCGGAGATTCAGATTGTGGCCATCAACGATCTGACCGACAGTAAAACGCTGGCCCATCTGCTGAAATACGACTCGCTGCTCGGTAAACTCGACGCCGACGTCACCGCCGGTGAGGGGCAGCTTGTGGTTGACGGAAAAACCATTACCGTCTTCAGCGAACGCGACCCAGCGAGCATCCCGTGGCGTCAGAGCGAGGTGGATATTGTCATTGAGGCCACAGGCTTCTTTACTGACCGCGACAAGGCGGCGGTACACATCCACAGCGGTGGCGCCAGGCGCGTGATTATCTCCGCTCCCGGTAAAAATGAGGATTTAACCATCGTGATGGGTGTTAACGATGGCCTCTATTCACCGGATAAGCACTACGTGGTCAGCAACGGTAGCTGCACCACCAACGGCCTGGCGCCTGCCGCGCAGGTGCTGCACCAGCATTTCGGTATTAAACATGGCCTGATGAACACCACCCACGCCTACACCAACAGCCAGGCGCTGCACGACCAGCCGGAAAAAGATCTCCGTGGCGCCCGCGCCGCCGCTCTGTCGATTGTGCCCTACTCCAGCGGTGCCGCGAAGGCGCTTGGCAAAGTTATCCCTGAGCTGGACGGCCGCTTAACCGGTTACTCGCTGCGCGTACCGGTTCCGGTGGTGTCGATTGTCGATCTGACCGTAACGCTCGAGCGGGATGTCACGGCTGAAGAGGTCAATAACGCGTTTCGTGAAGCCGCCGCGACGGGGCCGCTGAAAGGTATCCTCGGCTATAGCGATGAGCCGCTGGTCTCAAGCGACTACCGGGGCGATCCGCGTTCCTCCATTATCGATGGTCTGTCAACGCTGGTGATTGGCGGCAATATGGTCAAAATTCTGGCGTGGTACGACAATGAGTGGGGATTCTCCAATCGCCTCGTCGACCTTTCGCTGCTGATGGCAAAGCGTGAAGGCTAGCTCCTTGCCCACACGTCCCCTCTAAAATCCACGCCCGGCGTGGATTTTTTAGCGCTATCGCCGGTCCCATTCCGAAGAGCGCCGGAGAAGGCGGAAACTTAACCCGGCGCCCGCGGCAAGGCAGAGCGACATCGCCGCCAGCGCGACGATAAAAGCCTGGGTGATATTCGCCGCGCTTTTCCCGTTGTCCAACATGCTGTAAAAAAGGCCGCCAATCACCGCGACGCTCAGCGCCGTGCTGAGCTGCAGCGCCGAGCTGGTCACGCCGGCAATCATTCCCGAAAACGCCGGCGCAACGCGGCCGGTTACCATTCTGACCAGCGTTGGCATCGCCAGCCCCTGGCCGAGACCGGTAACAAAAAGCAATAGGGCGAGCGGCAACGCGGCGGGAGAACTGCCCGTCGGCGTATTGGCAATGACCCCTGCAAGACCTGCCAGCCCTAAGGTCTCGCATCCCATCCCGATTGCGCTCAGGTAATTGCCAACCAAGCGCCTGAGATAAGGCGTCAGCAACGGTCCGATCAGAAAGCCGACGCCAAAGGGCAGAAAAATCAGGCCCGCGGTCAGGGCGTTCAAATGCAACGCGCCTTGTAGATAAATGGAAAATAAAAGAAAGAAGGCGCCGATGGAATAAAACAGCAATACGATCGCCAGTCCCTGGCCCAGTCCCGGCGCGCGCAACACGGCAGGATTAAGTAGCGGCGAACCGCCATGCTGGCTAAGCCGATCCTCATAGCGCCATAACAATCGGGCCAGCAGTGGGAAAGCAAGCAATGACAGCCACGTCCACCACGGCCACCCTGCCTCTCGGCCTTCAGTCAACGGCACAATCACCGCGCTCAGCATCACGGTTGTCAGCAGCGTGCCGACGGGGTCCAGCCGCTGTGCAGATTGCGCCCGCGTCTCTTTCAGCAGCGGCACGCCAAAGAGGATGACCAGCAGCGCCACCGGCAGGTTAACGAGAAAAATAGTCCGCCATCCCAGGCCAAACAGGTTCGCTGAGATCAGAATGCCGCCTGATACCTGGCCGATAACGGAGGCCAGGCCAAACACTGCGCCATACAGACTCAGCGCGAACGGTTTTTCCGCTTCCGGGAAAATGGCCTGCACGGAAGCCAGCGCCTGGGGGGCCATAATCGCAGCCGTGGCACCCTGTAAAATGCGTCCGATAATCAGCACCCACGGTGACCAGGCTAAACCGCACAATAACGATGCAGCAGCAAAACCGATAAGCCCAAGGAAAAACATCCTGCCGCGGCCATAAATATCGCCCAGGCGGCCTCCGGTAATGAGGGTGACAGCATACACAGCCGCATAGGATGAAATGACCAGCTGTTCGGCGGAGAAAGAGGCGCCCAGCTCGCTCTGGATGGCAGGCAGCGCAACATTGACGATAAAAAAATCGAGCGGCGGCAAAAACGCGCCGACCAGCAAAATGACGAACATGGCCCAGCGGCGCGGCTCAGCTTGCGTGATGCGATGGGTCGACATAGAACACTCCATAGGGTTAGGTCGAGGAGGCAATAGTGATACCTACAAAGTTGTTTTGGAACTGACACTTTTGTATATTTGATGTTCATTTTTGAACGGTGAGACCATGAAATGGAATGGGGAGACGTCCGGGTATTTCTTGCAGTCCTTCGTCAAGGCTCCTTCGGTGAGGCAGCGCGAAGCCTTGGCGTGAGTCATCCGACGGTAGGACGCAGGATAAAAGCGCTGGAAGATGAAGCCCAGCAGGCGCTGTTCCGCCGTACAAGGGAGGGTCTGGTGCTAACGGACGCCGGCGACAGAGTTCTTAAGCTGGCTGAGGCGATGGAAAACTCCGCGCTGGCAATGGAACGACGCCTGGCGGGGAATCATGAACGTCTTGAAGGGATATTAAGGATATCTTCAGCAGAATGGTTCGCTAACTATGTTCTGGCCCCGGTGCTTGTCGAACTGACGCGCCGCCACCCGGCCATTGTGCCGGAAGTCATTGCAAGCTACCGCTTGCTCAATTTGTCGCGCCGCGATGCCGACATCGCGTTTCGCATCGTCCCGTTTACCGAACCGGATATTGTCCAGCGCCGCCTGATGAGTATGCCCTATGCGCTGTATGGAACAGCGGAAACCGCGCAGACGGTGCAGCACGATCCGGCCGCCGTGGGGCTTATTTTGATGAATACGGCACAATCTCACTTTTCTGATGTTGCCTGGCTGCTTGACGGCTTCCCCCTGTCGCGGCGGGTGTTCACCAGTACCAGTCGGGCCGTTCAGGCGCAGATGTGTCAGCGGGGAATGGGGATGGCCGTGCTACCGCAGCCTCTTGGCGATGCCCTCTCCGGATTGCAGCGCATTGGCACGCCGACGCCACCGCCATCTAAAGATATATGGGTCGGGTATCACTCTGATCTCCGACATATGGATCGCCTGCGGGCAATGCTGGATATTGTCGATGCCATGCTTGCCGATCCTGTTGCGGCCGGCACCTGAACAGCACCACGTTCGGTTCGCATCATACCCCTCTTCCCTCTTCATTATTTACCGCCTTGGCCGGGACAGGAAGGAGGCGACGCCAACCTCCAGTACAGGTCGGAAACGCTTTTTTAAGTCGCAGGCATAGCGCAGATTGCTTCAAAAAAATTACCGTATTTGGTATATTGTTTGTTTATTGCTTACTCACCTCTGCGGTGCCAAAAAGAACAAGATTCACCGCTACCCAGGATAAGAAAATGTTAGATTACCGCTTCCCGACAGCTTTGCAGATGGTTCTCAGCGTAGCAATGGCGGAGCAGTTGGGTGAACGCTCAACGAGTGCGATTCTGGCCTACGGTCTGGAAGCGAACCCGAGCTTTATCCGCAAACTCATGGTTCCTCTCACCCGTGACGGCATTATCGTCTCTACCCTTGGCCGCAACGGCTCTATTCATCTTGGCCGCCCGGCGGAAGAGATCACCCTGCGCGATATCTACGTCTCCGTCATCGAAGATAAAAAGCTGTGGGCGTCGCGTCCTGACGTCCCTGCCCGCTGCGTGGTCAGCGCGAACGCATGCTGGTACTTCAAATCTATCGCCGATGAAGCGGAGCAGGCTTCACTACAGGTACTGGCGCGCCACACCGTGGCAAGCGCGCTGGAAGAAGTGAAAAAAGCCGATACCAGCGGGTGCGATCCGGTGCCTGAACTTATCGCCAAGTATAAAGAAGCTCATTAATTTTCCTTCAGCGCAAAAAAAAACCGCCTTCACTGTGAAGGCGGTTTTTTGTTATCTGCCGCTCCCTACGCTGGCGAAACGTCCTTTACCGCTTTGCCGCGTGTGACGAATTTACGCAGCGTCACATAGAACACCGGGGTCAGGAACAGACCAAACAGCGTCACGCCCAGCATCCCCGAGAACACCGTGATCCCGGTGACGCCGCGGACCTCCGCGCCCGCGCCGTGGCCGAGGATCAGCGGGATGGTCCCGGCGATAAAGGCGATGGAGGTCATCACGATCGGGCGTAAACGCAGACGGCACGCTTCCAGCGCCGCTTCCATGATCCCTTTCCCCTGCATTTCCAGCTCGCGGGCAAACTCGACGATCAGAATCGCGTTTTTACAGGCCAGCCCCATCAGCACCACCAGCCCCACCTGCACGAACACGTTGTTATCGCCGCCGGTCAGCCAGACGCCAAACAGCGCGGAGAGCATCGTCATCGGTACGATAAGGATCACCGCCAGCGGCAGCGTCCAGCTTTCATACAGCGCCGCCAGCACCAGGAATGCCAGCAGTACCGCCACCGGGAAGACGATCAGCGCCGTATTGCCCTGGGTGGCCTGCTGGAAGCTCAGGTCCGTCCATTCAATATTCATCCCGTTCGGCAGTATCTGTTTAGACATCTCGTCAAGCTGCGTCATCGCCTGCGAGGAAGAAAGTACGCGAGGGTCGGCGTCGCCGATCAGATCCGCCGCCGGATAACCATTGTAGCGAATCACCGGGTCCGGTCCGTAGGTGGTGCTGATATTCACCATACTGCCGATCGGCACCATTTCGCCCTGATTATTGCGGGTGCGCAAATTGGCAATATCTTCCACGCTTTCGCGGAACGGCCCGTCGGCCTGCGCCATCACGCGCCAGGTACGCCCGAACTGGTTAAAGTCATTGACATAAGAGGAGCCCAGATAGGTTTGCAGCGTACCGAACAGATCGGTCAGCGACACGCCCTGCGCTTTCGCCTTATCCCTGTCGACCTGCACATCCAGCTGCGGAACGTTAGCCTGGTAGGTTGAGATCGGGAAATGCATCCCCGGCTTCTGCATAATCGTACCGGACATCGCGTTCACCGCGCTTTGCAGCGCGCCGTAGCCAAGGCCGGCGCGGTCCTGAATATACAGCGAATAGCCGGAACCCTGACCCAGTCCTAAAATCGGCGGCGGCAAAATCGAGAAGCCAAAGCCCTGCTGGATTTGCGCGATTTTGGCGTTAATCTCGGCGTTAATTTCCGCCGCCGAATGATGACGCTGGTCGAACGGCTTCAGGCCAAAGAAGACCGTCCCGGTATTCGGCGTGTTGGTGAACTGCAGCGCGTTGAGCCCCGGGAACGCGACCGCATAGTCCACGCCTTCGGTATTCATCCCGATTTCGCTCATTTTGCGGATCACCGCATCGGTGCGCGCCAGCGAAGAACCTTCCGGCATTTTCACGCCGCCGATTAAGTACAGCTTATCCTGGGTCGGAATAAACCCGCCGGGGACGATTTTAAACATGACGCCCGCGGCGCAGAGCAGCAGCAGATACACCGCAAACACCGCTCCGCGTCGTCCAAGCGTTTTGCCCACCAACCCCTGATAGCCGTTCGAGCTGCGGTGGAAAAAGCGGTTAAACGGACGGAAAATCCAGCCGAACAGACGATCGATAAGCCGGGTCGGGAAGTCCTTCGGCGCGCCGTGCGGCTTCAACAGCAGCGCGGCCAGCGCCGGAGAGAGCGTCAGCGAGTTGATGGCCGAAATCACCGTGGAAATCGCGATCGTTACCGCAAACTGTTTGTAGAACTGACCGGTCACGCCCGAGAGAAACGCCATCGGCACGAACACCGCGCACAGCACCAGCGCAATGGCGATGATCGGCCCGGACACTTCACGCATCGCCTGATGCGCCGCGGCAAGCGGAGCCAGCCCCTCCTCGATATTTCGCTCGACGTTTTCCACCACGACGATGGCGTCATCCACCACGATGCCGATAGCCAGTACCAGCCCGAACAGGCTCAGGGTGTTCAACGAGAAGCCCAGCAGATAAAGAATGCTGAAGGTCCCCACCACCGAGACCGGCACCGCGATCAGCGGAATAATCGACGCGCGCCAGGTTTGCAGGAACAGGATCACCACCAGCACCACCAGCACCACCGCTTCCAGCAGCGTTTGCACGACCGCGCGAATGGAGTCGCGAACAAACACCGTCGGATCGTAAGGCGCCGCCCATTGCATATCCTGCGGGAAACGCTTCGACAGCTCGTCCATTTTGGCGCGCACCGCGTTCGAGAGATCGATCGCGTTCGCCCCCGGCGACTGGAAGATACCAATCCCGACCGCGTCTTTATTGTTCAACTGGGAACGCAGCGCATAGCTGCCGGAGCCCATTTCGATACGCGCCACGTCGCGCAGGCGCACCAGCGAGCCGTCCTGCGCCGTTTTGAGAATAATATTGCCAAACTCTTCTTCGGTGTGCAGGCGCCCCTGGGCGTTAATGGAGATCAGGAAATCGCTCTCTTTCGGCAGCGGCTCGGCGCCAAGCTGCCCGGCGGAAACCTGGACGTTTTGCTCCTGCATCGCCGTCACCACATCCGAGGCGGTCAGCCCGCGCGCCGCCACTTTATTGGGATCGAGCCAGACGCGCATCGCGTATTCGCCCGAGCCAAAAATCTGAATTTGGCCGACGCCGGGCAGGCGCGCCAGCTCATCTTTCACTTTTAGCGTGGCGTAGTTACGCATATACAGAGAGTCGTATTTACCGCCGGGCGAAAACAGATGCACCACCAGCGTCAGCGTCGGCGACTGCTTCTGGGTGGTAATCCCTAAACGCCGCACATCTTCCGGCAGACGCGCTTCGGCCTGCGATACCCGGTTTTGCACCTGGACCTGCGCCTGATCCGGGTCGGTACCCGGACGGAAGGTGACGGTGGTTACCAGCACGCCGTCGGAGCCAGCGACGGATTTCATGTACATCATGTTTTCAACGCCGTTGATCGCCTCTTCCAGCGGCGTCGCCACGGTCTCAGCGATCACTTTCGGGTTGGCGCCAGGATACTCCGCGCGCACCTGCACGCTGGGCGGCACGACGTCAGGATATTCGCTGACCGGCAGCAGCGGGATGGCGATTAATCCGGTGATAAAAATCAGAATCGACAGCACCGCGGCGAAAATCGGCCTGTCGATAAAAAAGCGGGAAAAGTCCATGGGTCGGATTCTCAGATAAGGGATCAGTTAAGGGCGGTGCTGGCGGTCATGGCCACGGTTTTCGCGTTAACCGGCATCCCCGGCATAAACACTTTTTGTAAACCATCGACGATGACTTTATCGCCAGGTTTCAGCCCCTGCTGCACGATACGCAGACCGTCCGCCAGACGCCCCGGCGTAATATCGCGACGCTGCGCTTTACCCTCTTTATCAACGACATAAACATATTTACGATCCTGATCGGTCAACACCGCTTTGTCATCGATAAGCGTGGCGTTGAACTCGGCACTGCCCGGCAGGCGGACGCGGGCAAAAAGCCCCGGCGTGAACTGACGCTGGGCGTTATCCAGCAGCGCGCGCATCCGGATCGTACCGGTGCTCGGCGTTAACTGATTATCCAGAAAATCCACTTTACCCTGATGGGGGTAGCCCTCTTCGCCAACAAGGCCAATCTCCACCGGGAGCGCCAGGTGATTGCTCGACGCGCCCTGCCCGCTGCGGGCGAGATTTTGATAGTGAAGGTAGGTCGACTCGTCCACGTCAAAGTAGACGTAAACCGTCTTCTGCGATACCAGCGTGGTCAGTACGCTGGCGCTGTCGCCGGCGGTGACCAGGTTACCGCTGGTGATCAACGCGCGGCTGGCGCGGCCATCGATAGGCGCGGTCACTTTGGTGAAATCCAGGTTAAGCTGCGCGGCGTCGACCGCCGCCTGCGCGGCGCGGATGTCGGCCTGCGCCTGGGTGGCCGCCGCACGGCGCTGCTCCCACTCTTCGCGGGAAACCAGGTTGGTATTGACTAATTTATCGGTACGGTTAGCCTCGCTTCGCGCCAGGCTGGCCTGGGTTTTGGCTCTCGCCAGCGTCGCCTGCGCCTGTTCCAGCGCGGCGCGATAGGTTCTGTCATCGATAGTGAACAGCACCTCGCCCTTTTTCACCTCCTGACCGTCGGTGTAATTCACTTTATCAATGTAGCCGGAGACGCGGGGACGGAGCTGAACGCTTTCCACCGCTTCAATCCGACCGTTAAAGCTATCCCACTGACTGATGGATTTAACGACCACGTCAGCGGCGCTGACCGCGGGCGCTTGCGGCGCGGCGTTTTGCGCGACTCCCTCATCGCATCCGACGAGGAGCGCGGAGAGTAACATCACGCCCGGCACAGTCAGATGAAAGTTACCCCAGGTTTTTTGCAGGCTCATTATTTTTATTCCGGTATTGGTAGCCGCCGGGCAAGACGCAGCGGAAGACGCCGCGCCACTTCCTTTGTCCGGGCTGGCTTAAGGCCATTTGTGACGTTCATCGCCACAAAACTGTAACAATTGCGAATACACTATCGCGGCGATTGTAGGAAGGCGCTAAATTTAGTGCAAGAATAATTGTTGCACTTTATGTGCTATTCCTGGCACTGGAAAAAGGCGCGTTTTCACCGGGGATTTAAATGCAACAATAAAACTTGCAATTAATTCAAAAACGGGCCACCTTTAAATGCAACAGATAAAGATGCTCTTTAAGACGCTGCGTGGAGGAGACAAGATGAACACTGGCGCATTCATTCACGATTTACTCGGCTGGATCGACAACAATCTTGATAGCCGTCTGGACATTGACACCGTCTCCAGGCGAGCCGGCTATTCCAAATGGCACCTGCAGCGGATATTCAAAGAGCATACCGGCTATCCTCTCGCCGAGTATATTCGCGCGCAAAAGCTGCAAAAATCGGTTGAGCGTTTAGCCCAAAGCGACGAACCGATTTTGAACGTGGCGATTGCCCTGGGCTTTGACTCCCAGCAGTCCTTCAACCGCAGCTTCAAGCGTCAGTTTGGCCAGGCGCCCGGCGCATGGCGTCGCAGCATCGGCTGCGCGCAAACGCAGGGGTTACGCCAGCAATCAGCGCCCTTATCGGATAAAGGTTTACGCTCGCAGCGTTAACTCCGTTGCAGTCCCTACCCCGAACATTTTGGCTGGCGGCTTACTGCCAGCTTTGCCTCACGCCTTATCAAAGATGGGCGTCACTGCGGGCTCTGCCGCTCTTCGACCGGCAAAGTAGTGCGCGGGCGTGCTGCCCATCGTTTTTCTGAACATAGTGATAAACGCGTTGACCGACTCATAGCCCAGATTAGCCGCCACGTTTTGCACCGATACCCCGCTTGCCAGCTCCCGAAGGGCAATAATCAAATGCAGCTGCTGACGCCATCGCCCGAAGGTCAGCCCGGTTTCACGCAGCATCAGGCGGGCTAATGAGCGCTCGCTGAGCGCCAGCCGTTTTGCCCAAACTTTAAAGGTGCTGCGATCCTCTGGGTGGCTGACCAGCGCATCCGCCATGGCGCGGATCTTAGGGTGCGCCGAAACCGGCAGGCTTAATTTCTGCTGCGGCATGGCGGCAAGTTCATCGAGCGTCACTCTGATCAATCGGCCGACGTGGCTCTCCGCCGGGTAATAAACCTCCTCATTCGTTAAGCGGTCGACGAGCTCTTTAATCAGCGGCGAAATCGCCAGGGTGCAGCATTTCTCCGGCAGCGCGGCGGCGCCGGGTTCAATAAACAAATAGTTGAGATGCGCATTCCAGGTCGCTTTGGCGCTATGCGGGATCCCGCCGGGGATCCACACCGCGCAGTCTGGCGGCACTATCCAGATATCATTTTCCGCGCGACAAATCACCGCCCCGTACAGGGCCACGATCAGCTGGCCTTTGCGGTGAGTATGAACCGGCACTTCTGCCGCGTAATCAACGAAATCGATATGCCGCGCGACGGCCGGGCTCGGCGTACTATCGGGATCAAACAGGGTATGGGCGAGTCTGGATGGCATCTCATTGGCAACATTTAGGTATTTTTTGACAGAATAGGGTATTTAAGGACGTACGCAAAGCGGGAATAATTCCCGCCATGAATAAATTAACTTCCCCTCACAGCCATTTTTTGCACGCGATAAGCCGTTGGCCAGGCCGCATGGCCACACCCGCGCTGCTAAGCGACGCCCATGCCCTGCTCTATTCGGTCAGGAGTTTTGCCGCCGCGATGCTCGCCTATTACCTCGCCCTGGCGATTGGCCTTGAACGCCCCTCGTGGGCCATCATTACCGTCTATATCGTGTCGCAAACCTCGGTGGGCGCCTCCCTGAGCAGGAGCCTCTATCGCCTGGCGGGTACCGTGGCCGGCGCGGGGGCCACGGTGTTGATTGTGCCCACGTTTGTGAATACGCCGATTTTATGCAGCGTGATGCTGACAGGCTGGATCACCTTCTGCCTCTATTTGTCCCTGCTTGAACGCACGCCTCGCGCCTATGCTTTTGTGCTGGCCGGTTACACCGCAAGCCTGATTGGTTTTCCCGCCGTCGCCGACCCAGGCACGGTGTTTAACATCGCCATCATCCGGGTACAGGAGATCGCGATCGGTATCGTCTGCGCCGCGCTGATTCACCGCTACATTCTGCCTACCCGGATATCAGGGGTGTTCAACAGCAAATTAGCGCAGACGCTTGGGGCCGCGCGGCAGCGGATTGCCGACACGCTGGCAGGCAAGTCCGACGCACAGTCAGAACCGCTGCATCTGGCGCTGGCGCTGCAGTTTCTGCAGGGCATCAGCCACCACATCCCGTATGATTTCGCTCTTTCGGTACCGGTCCGCCAGGCCAGGAAAGCGCTCCATGACCGGCTGGCGCGGTTAGTCATTGTCAATGTTGAATTACGCGATCGTTTGCAGGCGATCGCGCTGATGCCCGCTGATACGCGGACGTTGCTGAATGATGTTCAGGCCTGGCTGACCTGCGACGATAGCGGAAAATGCAACAGCGCAGCAGATGCGCTACAGCAACGCGGCGCGCGGTTAGCGCAGCGGTACGCCGCGCAGGCGCTGACCTTTGAAGATGCGCTGCAGGTGAATTTCTTACGCTACCTCGCTGAGTCGATTGCCCTCCTGCAGCAGTGTGGGCGGCTTTCGGAGGCCATCCATCACGCCAGACCCGCAACAATGCAGGCGGAAGACCGTGCGGCGAAAGGGTACGTTTTCCATCGCGATCCCCTCAGTGCCGCCCGAACGGCGCTGGGCGCGTTTGTCATCATCCTGAGCGGCTGTCTGGCATGGATTTATTCCGCCTGGCCGGATGGCGGCACGGCGGTGTCGATTCTGGGGGTTTGCTGCACGCTGTTTGGCAGTTTCGACACCCCGGCTCCGCATATTGTGAAATACATTATCGGCTCTTTCTGGGGCGTCGTAATAAGCCTGCTCTATAGCTTCGCCCTGCTTCCTCCGCTCAGCGACTTCCCCGTACTGGCGGCGGTGCTTGCCCCGGCCTATCTGCTTGCCGGATCGCTACAGGCGCGGCCCCCCACCACCTTTATGGCGATGGGGATCACCCTGACGCTACCTGTGCTCTGCGAGCTGGGCGCGCGCTACAGCGGCGACTTTGCCGAGGCGGCCAACACCGCGATCGCCCTGTTTTTGGCAACCGGCTTTGCGGTTATCGGCATGAGTCTGCTGCAAACCGTGCAGGCGGACGCGGCGATAAACCGTCTGCTGAAACTGTGCCAACGCGATATTCGCCGCAGCGTGAACGACGCGTTTAGAGGCGATGAAACGCACTGGACCAATCTGATGATCGACCGGGCCGCCTTGCTGCTGCCGCGCTTGCCGCGCAGCGGGCGGTCATCCGCGCGGGCGCTTGAACACCTGCTGCGCTTTCTGCGCCTTGGCCTCTGCGTAATGCGCCTGCGCCGCTGCGAAACGCCCGCCGGCAGCGATATCCACGAGGTGCTTTATCCTCTTACCCGCACAACGGAGACCGAAGCCTTACGCAAGCGCATTGCCGCCATGACGGAGCGCTGCTTGCCCGCGACGGATGAACATTCACGCCAGTTTATCGACAGGCTGGTCGATCTGCACTGCGCGTTACGGACGCAGAACGAGGAACCGACGCATGATCAATGACATCAATATCGGAGGGGTTTTTATCCCCGGACTGCTGCTGACCGCGCTCATTGCCCTGGTCTGTACGCTGTTACTCGTGCCGCTTTTCTCTGTCAGCAGGCTGTACCGCCGCCTGCCCTTACGCCCGCTGCTTGATGTCTCAACCTATATCGTGACCTTTTTCCTGCTGTTGCAGGGCCTGACCACACTGGGGTTATTCGCATGAAATCTTTACTCTCTTTGCTCGGCCGTTACGCGCTGACGTTAATCGCAGTGGCGGTGGCGGCTTTCGTGGCGTTTATTTTCTGGAAACAGTATGCGCAGACGCCCTGGACGCGCGATGGCCGCGTTCGGGCAGATGTGGTGCAGATTGCGCCGGACGTTTCCGGGCCGGTAAGCAGCGTGGCGGTGCGGGATAATCAGTGGGTTAACCGTGGCGATGTACTTTACGCCATCGACCCGCGCTGGCTAAAGCTGGCAGTGCTCAGCGCGCAGGCCGACGTCGAGGCAAAGCGTCATGAGATGGTGATGCGCCAGGATGCGGCCAGGCGACGCGCCCTTATCAAAGGGGTCATTTCCAGCGAGGACATCCAGCAAACAGGCAGCGCAGCGCGCGTCGCGGCGGCCAATTACCAGGGGGCGCTGGCGGCGCTGGAACTGGCGCAGCTGAATTTATCCCATGCGACGGTGCGCGCATCGGTTGCCGGCTACGTCACGCATCTTCGGCTTCGCCCCGGCGATTACGCCACGGCGGGAGAGACAAAGGTCGCCGTGGTCGATGCGCACAGTTTCTGGGTGGTGGGCTATTTTGAAGAGACCAAGCTGCGTCATATTCGCATCGGCAGCGCCGCGCGCATTTCGCTGATGGGGTTTGACCCGCTCATTACCGGGCATGTGGAGAGTATCGGCCGGGGGATCGACGATAACAATGACGCGACGGGCGGGCTGGGACTGCCGGATGTCAATCCCACCTTCAGCTGGGTGCGGCTTGCGCAGCGTGTCCCCGTCCGTATCCAGCTAGATAAGATACCAGAGGGGATTGAGCTGGTGGCAGGGTTATCCGCCAGCGTTTCCATTGTGCCTGAAAGCCCTGACGGCGGACATAGCGGAGGATCGGGCTACGTGGATCAGGCTATCCACCCATGATGCGTTCGGACAGCGCGGCGGAGGCTGCCTTCACTTCTTCAGTCACTTCCACGGGCAGCCAGGCAACCGGTTCAGTGACGACCGTGCTCTGTGATACCTGGTATTCGTCCCATATCTGGCGGAGACGTGTCGGATTGCCGCCGGTTACCGAGCTGGGACTGGCGCGTATTGCGTCACCAGACTTCCCCAGTATTATTGCTAACTATGCCAACCAGTTTGCGGATGACCGGCCGGTAAAGAGCACCTCCATCGGCATTAAAGACAGCAGTGATAAATATGTCGCCGCCCTGTGCCTGAATGTGGATATGACGCTATTTCCGGGAATACAGCGTGCTCTGGCGCAGTTCACGGAGATTGAAAGCAGTGCGGTGGTCGAACATCTTGAGCCGGCTACCGGTTCCGAAGCCATTCGCTAGCGAATCGACAGCTATGCGGCAAAGCACGCGACCACGGCCAGAGCGCTCAACGTTGCTGACCACAAAGCCTTAATTCAGGCATTACGTCAGGAAGGGCTGCTGGAGGTACGTAAGTCTATGGACACCGTGGCCCAGCATCCGGGCATCTCCCGGGCGACGGCGTATCTGTATGCCCGCCAGGAGAACGGTTAAGCGCGCGTTCCCTGCGCTGACCGATACCGCTGTGATTGGTCCGGCGGCGAATCACTGCCAGAAGGGCCGACGGCCGACGGGCTTATCGCAGACGATTCTGGTCGCCGCCTGCACCCCGCCCATCGGTATATATACCAGTACCAGCGCGCCGATAACCAGTAACCCAGCCATAAACCACAAGCCGGCATTAAAATTCCCGGTCATATCATGCATTACCCCAATCAGCAGTGGGCTAAGCCCGGAGCCAATATTGCCCGCGCCGCTGATAGTCGCCAGCACAACCGCCTGAGCGCCGACGCTGATCGCCCGATCGGGCGTAGTCCAGAACAGCGTCATGGCGGTGAATGCTCCGGCTGAGGCCATTATCAGACCCGACAACTGAATCAGCGGATGAGCGGTCAGCGATGTCAGCAGCCAGCCAGCGGCGGAAAACAGGTAAGGGTAGATGGTATGACGCTTACGTTCTTTGAGGCGATCGGAACGTTTGCTCCACCACATCATCACCACGATGGTGCAAAACTGGGGGATCGCCGCCAACAGACCGACGGTAATATTGCTGCTGGAGGCATTAAAGCTTTTGAGGATTTGCGGCGTCCAGATATTGATGGCGCTGAGACTATTAGTGAGGCAGAAGTAGGCGAGAATATAGAGTACTACTACCGGGGTAAAAACTTCGCGCCACAGCGAAACGGGCCGGCGGGTCAACATCTTCCGGTTGACGCTGCGATCGCTTTCCATCATCCGTTGAAGAGTCTGTTTTTCATCAGCGTTCAGCCATTTTGCATCCGCCGGTTTATCATCAAGATAAAACCAGGTCACTACGCCAAGGATCACCGACGGCAGCCCTTCCAGCAGGAATAACCATTGCCAGCCCCTGAGGTTCATCACCCCGTCCAGCGCCAGAATATAGCCGGAAAGCATCGATCCGAACATCATCGTCAGCGGCATAGCGATCATAAATAGCGCGTTGGCGCGGGCCCGATACCAGGACGGAAACCACCAGGTGAGATACAGCAGAATACCCGGCACAAAGCCAGCCTCAGCAACACCGACAATCATACGTAGCGCATACAGCGTACCGGCGCTGGTGGCAAAAAGGGTACAGGTAGACGCCACGCCCCAGACCACCATAATGACGGCGATCCAGCGCCGCGCCCCAACCCGGCTGAGCATAATATTGCTCGGCACTCCGAACAGCACGTAGGTGACGTAAAACAGCGTCGCGGCAAGGCCAAACATCGTGGAGGTCAGCCCCAGATCCTGGCTCATGGTCAACCCGGCAAAACCGATATTGATGCGGTCCAGGAAGGAGAATACAAATAAAACGAACAGGAACGCCACCAGGCGGCGGAACAGCTTACTCATTACCCGCTGTTCATCGGCCGTCGCGTGATTCTCCTGCGCAGATTGAGCTAACGTTGACATACTTCTCTCCTTGACCGTTACAGGCTGTTGCCGAGCCGGAAACCTTCCAGAACATCGTCTTTACGGGTGTAAGAGAAACCATCGGCACCGATAGTGACCGCCATTTCGCTCGGCTCGCTGCGCTCTGTGACCGGCTGGGGGTTGCCATCCAGATCGAGAACCAGTGAGCCTTCGGTATACCAGCTCGCGGCCACCGGATTACCCCACCAGTCGCGGCGCTGGTTGTCGTCAACATCCCAGCTCATCACCGGGTTGTCCGGATCGCCGGTGTAATAGTCCTGGGTGTAGATCTCAATACGATGGCCGTCAGGATCGCGCAGGTAGAGATAGAAGGCATTAGAAACCCCGTGCCGGCCGGGACCGCGCTCAATCAGGTCTGATTTACGCAGCGCGCCGGGGGTATGGAGATCATAGCGCCATGTCAGGCGTTCAACATTTTGAACATCGTGGAAAAACTCATGGGGGAAGCCGAGCGGATCTTCAACGCGTACGGAATCGCCTATCCCGCGGGTGAATCCTTCTTTCCGGCATCCCCGGGCCCGGAACCAGGCCTCAGCCCTGTCGACATCTTCCCGACTACGCATCCGGAAAGAGAAGGCCGTCATGGCGGCAATAGGCCCCTGGCGCAGAACGAGGTTATGGTGAATAAACTCCTCGATGGAGCGCAGGTAAATATGCTGGTCGTCCTCTGCGGTGACCGTCAGGCCGAGAATATCGACATAGAATTCGCGGGCGGCCCGCAGGTCGGTAACCTGTATCTCCATATAAGCACAGCGCAAAATATCCGGTGCCGGTACAGTGGCTATTACATTTTCAATCGTCATTGTAGGGTCTCTCAGGGTTATCGATGTGCATATCAGCGCAATTTGCACCACGGCGACAGGCCACAGCCAGCCGCGGACACTTGCCCATGGGTTTATTATGCATTTATTAATATGTTAACGTTTTATTTATTTAAGCCTTTATCCAGGCGATATCAAGCAGTTTATTTTAAATTAATCCGGGCAAGGCTAAGGGGTACAAAGATAAAATAATGTTTAATTTCATTGTATTAGAAACATATCTAATAAATGTGTAAAAAGACAAATTCTCTGATTTGTGATCCAGACCAGATTATTAATATGTTAATAGTGTTGGCCTGCGATAAAAATGAGGACATTGTGGTTTAACTAATGATAAGCGAAAGCGAGAAACGCATGAATTCACTGTTTTCCTCATTGAGTATTATCCAGTTGAAAACCCTGCTGGTTATTCTTGAACAGCGCAACCTGACCCACGCTGCCGCGACCATGGGCAGCAGCCAGTCGGCCCTCAGTCGCCAGTTAGCCCATTATCGTGCCGCCTTTGATGATCCGTTGCTGGTTCGTCAGGGGAAACAGTTTCTGTTAACGGATAAAGCCAGTGCGCTGCTCGCCCCGCTGAGCCAGATATTACAAAATCTCGACTCGCTGGCGCAGCCGTTGATCTTCGATCCCGGGAGTTGTACCCGCCGGTTCTCCATTGCGGCCTCCGATTATGTCGCCACACACATTCTGCCGGACTTAATCCGTCACCTGGGGCAAGTCGCGCCACGGGTTTGCATTGATTATCTGACCTGGCAACCCAATCGTTACGACTGGCTGTCCAGCGGTAAGGTGGACCTCGCCACCACGCTGGTTGAAGATGCACCGCCGGAATTTCATGGCCGAATCATCGGCGATGATATTCCGGTCTGTTGTTTACGTAGCGATCACTCACTTGCCAGCGCGGAAAAAATTACCCTTAGCGATTATCTTAACTGGTCGCATATTAAAATTAGCGGCGGCGGCGATAAAGACGGTTTTATTGATAATTACCTGAAACGGCAACAGGTCAGCAGGGTAATTCGTCTGTCGGTTCCGTTTTTCTCCGCTGCGCTGGACGTGGCCGCGCAATCGGACAACCTGTTAACCATCCCCCGATATTTACTGGAGCACAGTGTTGGAACACGGCCATTAATCTGGCGGCCACTGGATTTCGCCACCTGGCGTTTTCGCTATTGGGTTGTCTGGCACCGCCGAACTCATAACTCCCCGGAACATCAGTGGTTTCGGCAATTTGTCTATCAGCACTGTCAGGCGTCGGCGTCGTTAAATCCCGGGAGTCAAAACATGTCATATTGACATGGCAACTATTCCCGGGCCGACATGTTCGCCGGTGCCGATGACTGCTAACGTAATAACAGATATCCGGAGGAGTATTTTTTACCACATCACTAGCGCCGCAAATTAATTATCAAAAGGACATCAGGAAGCCTGATTATTTATTTAATAACGGAGTTTACTCATCAGTCAGAGAGCATATGGAAGTGCATTACGCGCCATTCACCAGCCGCTAATCATGAATGAGGATCTTAATATGAATAATGACCAGAATACGCCGCAGCATATGACGGGCGGAGATGCTATCGTTAATGGCCTGAAACACCACCATGTGGATACTGTGTTTGCCTTACCCGGCGCGCAAATTTATGGACTGACCGATGCCTTAGCGCGCCACAGAGAAGCAATTCGCACGATTGGCGCCCGGCATGAACAAACCAGCGCCTATATGGCCTACGGCTATGCCCGATCCACCGGACAACCCGGGGTATGCGCCGTGGTCCCGGGGCCTGGGATTCTTAACGCCAGTGCGGCACTGTTAACCGCCCACGGCTGTAATGCGCCGGTACTGGCTCTGACCGGCGATGTCGAATCGGCTTACAAAGACCGTGGGCGCGGTCAGCTACATGAGCTACCACGTCAGCTTGATATCCTCGGTCATATCGGAAAATGGAGTGCCCACATTGAGCAGCCCTGCGACGCGCCGTGGCTGGTTGCCCGCGCGTTTCAGGAGATGACATCCGGCAGACAAGGGATGGTGGCGCTACAGGCGGGATGGGATTTCTTCACCCGTACGGCGCGGGTGGATGGTGTTGCGCCGCTGGCGCGGAAACCGAAACCGCCGGTAGATACTGATGCCATCGACGCGGCAGCGAAACTTCTCCAGAACTGCCGGGCGCCGATGATATTTGTCGGCAGCGGTGCTTCAGATGCAGCGCCGGAAGTGAGGGAGCTGGCCGAAACTCTTGGCGCGCCGGTGGTCAGTTTCCGCGGCGGCCGTGGGATTATGGCTGACGATCATCCGCTGGGGTTCAACGTGGTTTCCGGGGCGCGTCTCTGGCCGCAGACCGATGTGGCGATTGTGATCGGTTCACGCTTTGAGCTGCTGGATATTCGCTGGAATTACCGTCCTCAGGGACTGAAAATTATTCGCATTGATATTGATGCCGGCGAAGTGCGACGCCTGAAGGCGGATATCAATATCATCAGCGATGCGTCTGACGGCGCCCGGGCATTGATTAGCGCCGTTAGCGCAACCGGGACACCGCCGCGACGCGACCAGACGCTGGCGGAAACCAAAGAAATCGCCGCCGCATCCATTAAGAAAATCCAGCCGCAGGTCAGTTATTTACAGGCAATTCGCGAAGTACTGCCGCGCGATGGGATCTTCATTGACGAGGTATCACAGGTCGGATTTACCGCTATCTTTGGTTTACCGATCTACCAGCCGCGCACTTTTATTTCCTCCGGCCATCAGGGAACTCTCGGTTACGGCTTCCCGACGGCGCTGGGGGTTAAAGTAGCCAATCCCGGCATAGCGGTATTGTCTATCTGCGGCGATGGCGGTTTTATGTTTGCCGCTCAGGAGCTGGCAACGGCAGTGCAGTACAACATTAATCTGGTCACCGTGGTATTCAATAACCAGTCTTATGGCAATGTTTACCGCGATCAGCAGCAGAGCTTCGCCGGCCGTTTTATTGGTTCTGAGTTGGTAAATCCGGATTTCGTGAAGTTCGCTGAAGCTTTCGGCGTGCAGGGGATACGCGTCACTACGCCGCAAATGCTGCGCCAGGCGCTGGAACAAGCATTCGCCGCTGATAAACCGGTGTTAATTGAAGTAGCGGTAGCGCGCGGCAGCGACAGCAGCCCGTGGAAATTTCTCCACCCGCAGTTTAATGATTGACGAGAGACAAGGGCAAGGAAGCCTGAATATGCTACTTAATATATTCTGGCATTATTAAGCATGTTTACTGTTTTCTTGAGATTCCGGGAAAAGCAGGAAATGGCAGCCCGTACAAGCCTGGACCACGATACGGCGACCGCGCAGCACCGCCGCTCCAGGCTTCCGGCCACTCACGTATGATGGACGAGCCTATGCAGGTAGTGGGCGTTGTCTCTGACCAGGCCGACGCATTTGCACAAAGCTTGGAACAAGGGAAAATTATCACGACGTTAAGCGCCGATACGATGGCCGATGGCCTTGCCTGTCGTATGCCTCTGGCGGAATCATTTGCCATGATTCAGCGCGGTGCAGAACGCATTATAAGGGTCACAGATGATGAAGTTTGCCATGCCATTCGCATCTATCATGAAAGTGGCAGTGATACTGAGCGGAGCAAATATTGTTCACTATCTCCATGCCAGTATTTTGCAACAGCAGATCCCCACCCCATAGGGGACTGGGATAAGCCCTCGCGCATTCACGATATATACATGATCCATGTTGTCAGCTAACCCTGACTTATTCAACAAAGCCTGTTCACTAATATAAAGCATTACGGATAAAACTTTCTATCCCGCTCATGGAAGAGGTTTGTGATTGAGATATGGGTTTCCGGCTTTATCAATAATTTAAAACTGAAGACCAGTCAAAATCAGCAGACTTTTCTAAAGAACTGGGCCAGCCAGATAAATACCCAGGGGTTATGGGATTTTCGACACGATCTAAACTGGGAATGTAAGGTTTAATATCTATAACTGGACTACCATTTTCCGCATCAATCCAGGATACAATGAGCAATCCAGCGTTTAAATCAACATGCAATATTTCTGTTGTTGTAAACGCTATTGTATTCGGTCTTTGCGGAGAGCGAGTGGCAAATACTCCCATTTCATCTTCAGTATAAGGAGTTGATGTAATAACAGTCTGACGAGACGATTTATCATCGTAACCATCACACCACCATAATAGAGTAACATGACTATAGCCTTCTATTCCTTTTAATCCAGATCGGTAAGGAGGATGCAGAATGATTTTTACTTTATCATCAGCCAAAGTAATTCCACCTATTGCGTACAGATTAATTTCTTTCATATGAAATTCCTTTGCGTCAATATTTCACCATTTTATATACATAGTAGCCGTCGACGACAAAAACCATCCTGAATTAACTATTAAATAGATGCAACAGAAAAATAATGCTTTCAAGGTAAATGTTATTAACCGAGTGAAACGAGCTCTTCCGTAACTTGTAGTTCCCACTTTTCTGACGCCAGATCTTCAAGAATGCTGCTTGCAGCGCTTGCACTCTTGCAGATAGCCATAGTGCAAGATGAACTGCCCAGGTGCCGACAGTCAGCGCTCTGCACCACTACGTGCCGGATCTTCATCGTAAGATACTTCTGGCCACGCTCTGGAATACCGGCGCCCGGATTAACGAAGCGCAGGCGCTGTTTCACGGGCGCCGCCCTGTCCTTTTGTTCAACTGACCACGCTGAAACACCACACGGAAAAAGCAAGCACAACGGAGGGGAAATCACCGACCGGAACGTCCGCACCTGACTGAATGAAACTGTTGCTGCAGCCGCCGCTGAGCCTGCAGAGACAGAAATCGATCAGCTCGACGGAGATCTATACGAAAGTGTTTCCATTCGATGTCACTGCACACCAAAAAGTGCAGTTCGCGGTGCCGGAATCGGATGTGATATGCCCTGAGCATTTCGCAGCACCGAGACATATCAGCAATAAAGACTTCTACTTCAGCCATGCTGATGTTCTCCTTATTCCGGAAGTGATTTTTAGCTGTGAAAGAGATAAAAATCGCTGATGCTATATGAAACATTTTAATAATGACGAAATCGGATGTTATTCGTAATGACCTTTAATTTGAGATGAGATATAACGTGTTTCGAAGAAAATTAACATTTTAATAACGTAATTAAGGTTAAGCAAATGAAGCAGGTTGGCATTGTAGGTTGGCGAGGAATGGTCGGTTCTGTTTTGCTACAGCGAATGATCGAAGAGAACGACTTCGACAATATATCAGCGCATTTTTTCAGCACCTCCAGTGCGGGAGCCGCCGGCCCTGTCATTGATGGCATCAGCTACACACTTAAAGATGCTAATTCCGTGAGTGCGCTGGCCGAAATGGACATCATCATAACCTGCCAGGGTGGGGATTATACCAAAGCAATATACCCTAATTTGCTTAACCATGGCTGGGGAGGCTACTGGATTGACGCGGCCTCAGCGCTGCGGATGGATGAGAAAGCCTGCATTATTCTCGACCCCGTCAACCGCAACAATATCGATCGTGCAATTAAAGAAGGTATTAAACTTTTTGTCGGCGGCAACTGTTCCATTACGCTGAGTCTTATGGGGCTGGCTGGGTTGATAAAGGCTGACTTGATCGAATGGATGAGTGTGATGACCTACCAGTCCGCATCGGGTGCTGGTGCACAGTATGTACGGGAACTCATTGCGCAAAGTGCTTACATAAGCCGCCATTTATCTCCGGATGAGCTGGCATCCTCAGGTTCAGTGCTCCCGTTAGTTAATAAGGTCAGTGAATTGATTAACAGCGCTGATATGCCGACCCAGAACTTCGGTGCACCTTTGATGGGCAGCATCATTCCCTGGATTGACAGCGATTTAGGGGATGGCAACAGCCGTGAAGAATGGAAAGGTGAGGCTGAAACCAACAAAATTTTAGGCCTGTCTCCCGGTACGATCCCGGTAAACGGCTTATGCATACGCGTCGGCGTGATCCGCTGCCACAGCGCTGCTATAACCCTTAAGCTCAAGCGTGAAGTCAACGAAGAGGAATTTGCAGAATTAGTGATGAATTCCCACCCCTGGGTTAACTATGTGCCCAATAACAAGGAAGAGAGTGTCAGTACCCTGACACCAGCCCATATCAGCGGTTCGCTTAAGGTTGGTATTGGCCGTTACAAGAAAATGTCGCTAAACAATGAACCTATCTACTCGGTCCTGACGGTCGGCGATCAGCTATTGTGGGGAGCAGCGGAACCATTGCGCCGCATGTTGAATATTCTGTCTGGCAAAGCGTGAATCATATTATGTGGACAACACACCTCCCCCTAAACTCAACGGCATAAATACAAGCTGTATACGGAGCACTTGATGGTCACCACACATGTTTTTATCGCGGTCAGCCTTGATGGTTATATCGCCCGACAGGATGACGATATCGACTGGCTGTTGCAGCGCGATGACCCGACAGAAGATCACGGCTATGCCGCATTCATCGCGGACAAAGATTGGATCGTTATGGGTCGGGGCAGCTATGAGAAGGCGCTGACCTTTGACCAGTGGCCTTACGATCGCCCCGTGCTAGTTCTCTCCCGACAGCTAACCGCGACCGCCGTGCCCGAGGCGTTGAAGGACAAAGTGCAGTTCTCAAGCCGCACGCCAGGGGAAGTGCTTGCTGACCTGACGGTACAGAACGCGCATCGCGTCTATATAGATGGCGGGAAAGTAATACAGTCGTTCCTGCGCGAAGGGCTGGTCGCCGATATGATTATCACTACCGTTCCTGTCCTGCTCGGTTCGGGAAAACCGCTGTTCGGTTCCCTGACCAGGGATATCGATTTGACTCTGTTATCAAGCCGTAGCTTTCCTTCGGGACTGGTGCAGTCGCACTATCGGCTGACGTCATAAACTGTATATCAACATAGCGGCGACCGCTCTCAATCTGGCAGTGACTTTAATAGAAAAACTGACACCCAGAGAGAATGTTGAAAAAATAAAAGAGGGAATGGGCTTCAATCCCCTCAGTCAGTGAGTGAAAACCGCTATCCGCAACGTGGTCTGGGCCCGCTACCGCGGCCAGACCAGCGGAAACTCATCGGCGACAAGCGGCTCTCCGTCGCGAAGCTTAAGCCCCGGAAACGGCGGCGAGGTCACGCCGCCGCGGTCGGCGAATGTCGCATCATCCCCTACCCAACGGGCGGAAAATACCCGCCGCGCGCGGGTGCTTGAATTACCCCTGGCGCCATGCAGCGTGCGGAAATGAAAAGCGACTGCATCGCCCGGTTCCAGCGCCCAGCTAACGATATCGTAATCCTCCTGATGGGCATCGATATCCGGCAGCTCTTTAAAACGCGAGTGGGAATAGAGCTTTGAACCGTTAAACCGCGTTGGGCTGAACTCATCGTCCCAGCGATGGGAACCGCGAATGCAGCGCAGCGAAATCTCCTCCGCTACCGGATCGAGCGGGATCCACAGGCTCACGTTCTGCCGCCCTTCCACGCAGTAATAGGGCTGATCGTGGTGCCATGGCGTCACCGTACTGCCGCCGGGCTGTTTCACCAGCGTGTGCTCGTGGAAAAACTTCGCCGTCTGCGACCCCATCAGCACCGCGGCGATCTCCGCCGCCGGCGACTGAAAAACGAAATCGCGAAATTCCGGGATTCGTTGCCAGTTGCAATAGTCCTGAAAAAACGGCGCCGAACCGTCTTCCGGGATTACCGTTCGCGCATGGCCATATTCGCTGGGGTTCGCCATCAGCGCGGAGACGCCGCGCGACAGGCTGTCTATCCACGGCGTGAACACGCCTTTGAGTAGCACGACGCCGTCGGTCTGCCAGCGGTCGACGGTCTGTTGATCAATAAGCGAGGAATTCGGGTTTTGCATAGTCGCCATCCTGTGTTGATAAATCAGCGAAGTGAATCGGAGGGATCGGCGCGCATCCAGGCGCAAAGGTTATCCAGCATGGCCAGACAGCGTTCCGTCTGGGGGATGCTGATATATTCGTCCGCCCTATGGCCCTGCGCCATGCTGCCCGGCCCGCAGATAAGCGTCGCGACGCCCGCCTCGTCAAACAGGCCGCCTTCGGTGCCGTAGGCGACGGTGGTGAAATCATCGCTGCCGCACCACTGCGCCAGCCAGCGGGCGAACGCTGACTGCGGGTCGCTCAGCAGACCTGGATAGTGGCTCAGCGTCTGGAAATGAATGTCGCTGCACTGCGCCACCTTGCGCATCGCCG
Source organism: Klebsiella sp. M5al (assembly GCF_002090195.1). NCBI lineage: Bacteria > Pseudomonadati > Pseudomonadota > Gammaproteobacteria > Enterobacterales > Enterobacteriaceae > Klebsiella > Klebsiella sp. M5al. Next base: position 2,681,693 of record NZ_CP020657.1, on the reverse strand, counting down.
GAAGCAGCTGCTCGCGGGCATAATCGCCCAGGGCGTCGGTGACCGCCTGCGGACGGGTACCGGGTAAATAGCGAATTTCAAAGTCGAACCAGCAGGATTGCGGAACGATATTCAGCGCCTCGCCGCCGCGGATCGTCCCCACCTGCAGCGTGCCTGACGGCGGCGAGAACCGGCGGTCCAGGTGTTGCGAAAAGCTTTCGCCCAGCGCATCCAGCCGGTAAATCAGCTTCGCCGCGTAGCTAATCGCGTTAACCCCTTGCGGGGCGTAGGCCGAATGGCAGGCGTGGCCTTCCACGCGACAGCGCACCGCGAGCTTGCCTTTATGCCCATAGACTGGGCGCATGTCGGTCGGCTCGCCGATAATACACAGCGCCGGTTTCTCGGCGGAGGCGCGGAGAAAATCCACCAGGCTGCGCACGCCCAGACAGCCAACTTCCTCATCATAAGAGAATGCCAGATGCAGCGGCATCCGCAGCGGCGCGGCCAGAAACGCCTCCAGCGACGCCAGCACGCAGGCGATAAATCCTTTCATATCCGCGCTGCCGCGACCGTAGTAACGCCCGTCGCGTTCGGTAAGGGCGAACGGCGGCACCGTCCACGCCTGGCCATCCACCGGCACCACGTCAGTATGACCGGAGAGCATCACCCCGCCGGGGCCGGATGGCCCAAGGCGGGCATAGAGGTTCGCCTTGCGACCTTCGTCGTCATAAAACAGCTGCGACGTCACGCCGCGCGCGCGCAGAAAGTCGCCGATCCAGGCAATCAGCGCCAGATTCGACTCGCGGCTGGTGGTATCAAACGCCAGCAGCTGCCCGAGGATCTCACGCAGGCGGTTACTCATCGCCCGGCACTCCGTAGGTCGGCGCTTCGCGCGGGTCCAGCGCGCGGGTGATGTACGCTTCCATCTGCGGTTCATAGGCCAGCCACAGCGCTTCCAGCGCCGCTACCGGGCGATCCTCAGCCCAGTCGACGCGTAAATCCACCACCGGCCAGGCGTAATCCTCCACCACTTTCAGCGCCGCCGAGTGCTCCGGCCCGGCTTCGCCGCCCGCATCGATGCCCGCCTGCAGAGCCGCAATCAGGCGGCTGGCCAGTTCGCCGGTGGCGGCTTCGAACGCCGTCGTCATGGCGGTAATCACCTGCGGGTTGGCCAGCATATTCCCCGCCGCCACGCAGTTCTCACCCTGCGCCACCCGCCCGATGCCGAGCGTATGTTCGCCGCTGAACACGGCGCTCTCGCCGCTGGCGTCGATGACCGCCACCTGGCGATAATCGCTAAACCGGTCTTCGCCCAGCGCCTGCGTCAGGGCCTGCTGCGGCGTGAGCCCCGCCTCAAGCCCGGCAAGGATCTGCGGTCCGAGCGCGGGCAGCGTGATGTTCTGGCTGGACACCGCGCCAACGCCCGCCAGCAGCCACGGGCAGCGGGCGCCGACCGCAATGCTGGATGAGCTAATCGCAATGCCCAGTTGACCCGACTCCGGGCACAGGGCGGAAATTGAAAGGGTCATGGTGCCTCCTGCGCATGCCAGTCGTCAGGGATCACCGCCGTGACGTCAATTTCCATCAGCCACTGCGGCTGCGCGAGGGCCGACACCACCACGCCGGTCGAAATGGGAAACACGCCTTTGAGCCATTTCCCCACTTCCTGGTACACCGGTTCGCGGTAGCGCGGGTCGATCAGATAGGTCGTCGTTTTCACGATATGCGTCAGATCGCTGCCGGCCTCTTCCAGCAGCTGTTTAACGTTCTTCATCGCCTGTTCCGCCTGGGCGCGCGGGTCGCCCAGGCCGATCAAATTACCGTCAAAATCGGTACCCACCTGGCCGCGAACGTACACGGTATTTCCCGCGCGCACCGCCTGGCACAGATCGTTATTGAGCGTCTGATTGGGATAGGTTTCTTTGGTGTTAAACATCCGAATACGGGTATGGGTTGGCATAGGTCGCGTCCTCAAATCAGGCGTTAGCAGGAAGGTTGGTAGCGTTGATACTGGCGCTGAATGGCAATCTGATCGGCAATATATTTCGCATCGTGCCAGACGCCCCAGATAAAGGTTGAGCCACGGCGGGAGAGCCAAGGCAGGCCAAGGAAATAGACGCCCGGTTCGCTGGAAACGCCGCGATGATGCTGCGGGCGCTGCTGTCCATTAAAGGCGTTAACCTTCAGCCAGCGGTAATCGGTGGTGTAGCCGGTGGCCCAGATAATGCTGCGCACGCCCGCTTTTGCCAGGTCGAGTTCAGCGAGCGGCTGGGTCAGGCAATCGGGGTCAGGCAGAAAGAAGCGCGCTTCCGGCTCTTCCGGCAGGGTCAGTCCGTTGCGGGCAATGTACTCATCCGCAGCGTCGAGCAGCGCCAGATAGGAGGCGTCGCCGAGACGAATGTTGTCCGCCAGATCGTCGCGGAACACCGCCTTACCCTCGGTAAAGCCGTGCGTTTGCCCGACCAGGGTAATCCCCTGGTGCGCCAGCTGGCGAAAGTCAACGGTATGACCGCCGCGCGCGCCGCTAACCGCAATCGTCACGTGCTCTTTACCGGGCTGGTTGGCCGCCGCGTCCCACAAGCCTAATACCCCCAGCCACCAGCAAAAATCGCGCTGGCGGTAGCGGCGCGGCGGGCGATCGTGGGCGCCGACGGAGAGCCACACCGCGCGCCCCGCCCGGCGGAGTTCTTCGGCGATTTGTACGCCGGACGATCCCGCACCAACCACCAGCACGCCGCCTTCCGCAAGCTGCTGCGGGTTGAAATAGTGCGCGGAATGGATTTGCTCCACTGCGCTATCCTGCGGCGCGATGGCCGGTATCACCGGGCGCTGGAACGGCCCGGTGGCGGCGACAATACGCTGCGCCTCAAACACGCCCAGCGAGGTTTCCACGCGAAACCCCGGACGGCCGTTTAAGCGCTCTGCGCTAAAGACCTCAACGCCGGTTTTGATCGGTGCATTAAAGGTTTTGGCATACGCGGCGAAGTAGTCGGCAATCTGCTCTTTGGCGACAAAGCTGTCGGCGTCGCAGCCGGGAAAGGTCATGCCGGGAAACCGATCGTGCCAGGCCGGGCCGTTGGCCACCAGCGAATCCCAGCGGCCGCTGCGCCAGGCCTCAGCGATGCGCTTTTTTTCCAGCACCAGGTGGGGAATGCCGTGATGCGTCAGATGCTCGCTCATCGCGACGCCCGCCTGCCCCGCGCCCACCACCAGGGTATCGATCTCTGTAATCTGCTCTGTCATGTCTGTGTCCTTCAAGCACGGTTGTCCGGCTTATCCGCCGGGATTGACAGAGCTCAGGTTAAGTAAGTGTGATGAAATGGTAAATTATTATAAAACGATCGTCTGAATAGAAATTTACGAGGCTGGATAACGCAGCGGGAAAATAACGCTTGCGGCCGCGTTAATTACATTACGCGTGCTGATGGGGCGTTAATTCTATGCTGCGGCAATAATCCATAAACAGCTGCGTCGGGCGCGTGGGTTCATTATTGGCAAGGTGCGCCATAATTAATGTCGACGCGGGCATCTCGTCGGCAATATCCAGCTGCACCAGCTTTTCACCGTCATAGGTCATATCGCATAGCGGACGAGTCACGAGGACCGAAAAGCCTAATCCCTGCCCGACCATACAGCGCACCATTTCAATAGAGGGTGAACTGTAGGCCACTTCCGGGTGATAACCTTTCTCTTTAAATATTGAGACAAAATAGTTTTTGCTGGGAACCGCATCGAGCAAAATCATCGGCTCACGACTTAACTCTTGCAGCGTGACGCTTTTTTTCTGCGCCAGCGGATGAGAGGCAGGCAGTAAAGCATAGGGCTTGTGCGGAGCGTTCAGCAGCTCTTTATGAATGGAATGACCCAGTTCCAGATCGTAGACCAGCGCCAGATCGAAACGCCCGCGATGCAGGCCGTGCATCAGCTCATGTTGTTCGCCGTCGTAGAGCTGGAGAGTGATTTCGGGATACATTTTTTTAAATCCCGCCACCAGTTTTGGCATATACAGCGGCGCCACGGATTCAAAGCAGCCGACGGAAATCGTCCCGGATACCAGCTCTTTATCCGCCCGCGAGTTCTGCTCAAACTCGTACGACAGCCGCAGCAGCTCTTTAGCTTTATCGTAGAAGCGCCGCCCGCTTGAGGTCAGGGATACGCCCTGCGCGTGGTGGCGAATAAACAGCTGCTGGTCGAAGGTGCTTTCCAGGTTTTTGATAGCAATGGAGATCGACGGCTGGGCAATATGCAGCTGGCGGGAAGCCTCGGCGATACTCTCCGTTTCCACCACCGTCACGAAATACTTAAGCTGTTTGAGGGTAAATCGGTTCATCGCGTCACCATTGATAAAATATTGTCTTATTGCGAACGGGCTTAGTTTTACAATAAGCAGCCTGCAAGCATCGTGCCATACCGTTTGCGCTGTATATCGTCGGCAAATAACCGCCGCCTCTATTTAATTACCCGCCCTCTTTTTTGCCTGATTTCGCGTTTTGCACCATAAAGCATCGCCCTGCACCTTATTTGCCCGCGGCACGCCCCAATATTGCACAAATTACCGCTTTGCCAAAAATCAGGTTTAAAAATAACGGCGATTGTTTTTAAGTTGTTTCAATGCTGTTTCTCATTAATTGCGTTAAATTCCTTGGGGTTAATATAGCTGTATAGTTTTTTTAAACTTAAAGGCCAAAAATTTACTAATTGCCACCGGTCGAACAGTGCCAGCATAGTGTCAGGGCAAGATGAACGCCGGCGGCTCCCCATTTTAGAACAGGGGAATCGCCTTAATTTCCGTTAATTATGGCGAGTGAAATAGCCCATGACGTTTAACTGGAACTATATGTTAAGCCTGCTCAGCGATGTCGATTTCTGGCAGGCCACCTGGACCGTCATCAAATTAAGTTTGCTGACCTGGGCTTTCAGCATTGTGCTGGGATTTATTCTGGCGCTGGCCAAACAGTCGCCGCGCAAGCTGTTTAACGCGCCTGCCCGCCTCTATATCTGGCTGTTTCGCAGCATGCCGCTGCTGGTGCTGCTGATTTTTGTCTACAACATGCCGCAGGCGCTGCCCTCCTTCGCGCCGGTGCTGAACGACCCGTTCTGGGCCGGGCTGCTGGCGATGGTGCTGAGCGAAGCCGCCTATATTGCTGAAATTCATCGCGGCGGGCTGCTGTCGATTCCGAAAGGACAGAGCGAAGCCGCCCGCGCGCTCGGGTTGCGCTATGCCGGCACCCAGTGGCGCGTGGTGATCCCGCAGGCGCTGCGCGTCGCCCTACCGGCGCTGGCCAATGAGTATATCGCCATCGTCAAGCTCAGCTCGCTGGTGTCGGTTATCTCCCTGACCGAGATCTTAATGGTCGGCCAGCGCCTCTATTCGCAGAATTTCCTCGTCATGGAGACCATGGCGGCGGTGGCGTTTTACTACATCCTGATCGTCACGGTGTTTGATTTCCTGCTTAAGCGCCTCGAGACCTGGCTCGACGTCACGCAACGTAAAACCACGCGTCCGGTGGATGAAGAAATGCAGCAAATGGCCACGGCGCGACGTCCGGCAATGGCCCGCAGCGTTAGCGTCGCGCAGGAGCCGGCGCTGCAGGCGTCTAAGCTGCATAAAGCCTATAACAATGTCGAAGTGCTGGGCGCGGTCAGCCTGCAAATTCAGCCCGGCGAAGTCGTCTCCGTCATTGGCCCATCCGGCTCCGGTAAGACCACGCTGATCCGCCTGCTGAACGGCCTTGAGCAGATCGATAACGGCGAGATCAAAATCAACGGTCAACCATTTATTCACCTCAACCGCCAGGGGCAGCAGAAGCCGCGTTTTATGGAGAACAGCGAGCATCGCCAGAATATCGGCATGGTCTTCCAGAGCTTCAACCTGTTTCCCCACCTGACTGTGTTCGGCAACCTGCTGCTGGCGCCTCGCTATCACCATCTCGCCAGCGAAGGCGAGCTTAAGCAGCACGCCTGCGAACTGCTGCATAAAGTCGGGATGCTGGAACACGCGTGGAAATATCCGCATCAGCTTTCCGGCGGCCAGCAGCAGCGGGTAGCGATTGCCCGCGCCCTGATGATGCGCCCACAAATTATGCTGTTCGATGAACCCACCTCGGCGCTGGATCCGGAAAAGGTTAACGAGGTTCTGCAGGTTATCGAATCGCTGGCCCATGAAGGTATCACCATGGTGATCGTCACCCATGAGATGAACTTCGCCTTTAAGGTTTCCGACCGAATTGTGTTTATGGAAAAAGGACGCGTGGTCTGCGACGACACGCCTCAGGCAATGCGCGACGGCCAGCATCCGCGCGTGGACGCCTTCCTGAAAGATGTCTCTTTGGCTTAACGCCTCCGTTCCCGAAAGGAGAAAAATATGATCACGCAGTGGCAAATCGAACAGTTTCATCAGCAGGGTTTTCTGGTTGTTGAAGAGGTGCTCTCCGCCGAGGAGGTGGCTCTGCTGCAGACCGATTTTGACGCCTGGGTCGAAGAGAGCCGCCAGCATAGCGAGGCGTGGGGCGAAACCCTGGACGGCCGTCCGCGCTTCGACCTCGAAAGCGATCACGCGCCGCATCACCCCTCGCTGCGCCGGGTGAGTTCGCCCACCGAGATTTCCGCCGCCTACCGCCGCGCCGCCCTTGATTCGCGGATGGCGGCGATTGCCGGCCAGCTCATCGGCGGCAGCGGGACCCGTTTTCATCACAGCAAAATCAACTCCAAGCTGCCGCACACCGCTACGCAGGTGAAATGGCATCAGGATTTTCTGTTCACCCCCCACAGCAACGACGACATTATCACCGCCCTGCTGATGGTTAGCGAAGTGACGCCGGAAAACGGTCCGCTCAACGTGGTCCCGGGAAGCCACCAGGGGCCGCTGTGGTCCCACTGGCAAAACGCGCGTTTTACCGGCGCCGTGGACCCGCAGGTCGAAGAAGCCCACTGCCAGCAGCCGCAGGCCTGTTTCGGCCCGGCGGGTTCAGTGTGCTTTATGCATACCCGCCTGCTTCACGCCTCCAGCCCTAATGAAACCGACCTCCCGCGCACGCTGTTTATCAGCGTCTACGCAGCGGAAGATGCCCTGCCGTTCGGCGAAAATCCGCTGCCCAGCCTTCACGCCGGGCAGATGGTTGCCGGCGAAGAGAGCGGCCTGGTGCGTAGTACCGTTAATCATTTACGTCTGCCGCAAAAACCGCGCGGCGCATCCTTTTTCGTCCAGCAGGCCGGTACCGATCGCGCCAGCATGTAATTTGCCCACTCTTTGGAGGTTCTATGAAACGTATTAATGCTTTGCGCCCTGCTGTCCTGCTCCTTTGCGCCGCCGGCGCCCTGTCGTCCTTTAGCGCCCTGGCCTTCCAGCAGCCGGGGAAAATCACCGCCGGTTCGGATATGACCTTTTTCCCGTATGAATATATGGAAAACAACAAGCCCGCCGGGTTCGATATCGAGTTTCTCGCCGGGCTGGCGAAAACCATGGGCCGCGAGGCGGTGAATATTGATACCCGGTTTCCGAATTTGATTCCGGGTCTGCAGGGCGGACGCTTCGATATCACCAACTCGTCGATGTACATCACCGCCGAGCGTTTGAAGGTTATCGATATGGTGCCCTATCTGAAAAGCGGCGAAGCGATCCTCGCGCTGAAAGGCAGCGACTATCAGCCGAAAACGCCGGAAGAGTTTTGCGGTCATAAAATTGGCTCTATGGGCGCGACCTCATGGCTGGCGCAGCTGCAAAAGCTCTCCGCCGACTACTGCGTGAAAAAGGGCCTGAAGCCGATAGCGCTTAGCGAATATACCACCGACCCGCAAACCACCCAGGCGCTGCTGTCGCGGGCGGTTGAGGCGCAAATCACCGATGCGGCGGTGGCGCGCGGCGTGATTGATAAGCTTGGCGATCGGGTGACGATCTCTTCCGAAACCTTGATTTATCCGGTGCTCAACGGCTTTGGGGTGAAAAAAGGCAATAGCGAAGTGAAAACCGCGCTGGAGGAAGGGCTGAAGAGATACAGCGCGACGCCGGAATACGCCGCGCTGCTGAAGAAATATAACTTCCAGGCACCGACGCCGGAGGACCTGCAAACCCTGATGCCAAAAGCGGAGTAACGACATGGCCCGGTCTTATGAAGAACAGACCCGCATCGACCTGGCGGCGACCTTTCGTATCATCGCCCATCTCGGAATGCACGAGGCGGTGGCCAACCACTTTAGCGCGGCCCTCTCGGCGGACGGCAAAAAATTCCTGCTGAACCCGAAATGGAAACACTTTTCGCGCCTCCGCGCCAGCGACCTGCTGCTGCTGGACGCCGATGATGAAGCCTGCGCCCGGCGATCTGACGTCGACGCCACGGCGTGGGCGATTCACGGGCAAATCCACCAGCGCCTGCCGGAGGTGCGGGTGGTGCTGCACCTGCATCCGGTGTATACCACCAGCGTCGCTTGCCTCGAGACGCCGCATATCCCGCCGATCGATCAGAATACGGCGCGCTATTTTAATCGGCTGGCCGTCGATACGTTATACGGCGGTATGGCGGATACCACGGCGGAAGGCGCGCGTCTGGCGGCGCTGCTGGCCGATAAGCGCCGGCTGCTGATGGGCAATCACGGCGTGCTGGTGACCGCGCCGTCGATTGGCGAGGCTTTCGATGATATCTGGACCCTGGAGCGCGCCTGTCAGATTCTGGTGACCGCCTGGTCAACGGGGCAGCCGCTGAAGGTGCTCTCCGCTGCGGTAGCGGAGAAAACCGCGCAGGATTGGGAGGGGATCGCCGACTTTTCACGCCAGCATTTTGAAGAGATGAAGCAGATGATGATCGACGCCGACCCGTCATTGCTGGACTGACGGCTTACTCCCGGAGAAAAACGCCCGGTGGCGGCTGGCGCCTTACCGGGCCTGCAGGGTCGTGCCGGATTCAAGGCGCCGAGCAGCTTGTAGCCCCGGTAAGACATCAGCCGCCGCCGGGGAACAGGCGGCTAGTAACGCACGCAAACCGACTTCGTTTCGCACCAGTCGTCCAGCCAGTCGGGGCCGAAATCGCGGCCGGTACCGGACTGCTTCATGCCGCCGAACGGCAGATTGGCGTCGATCAGCGTATGGCTGTTGACCCACACCGTCCCCGCCTGCAGGCGGTCGGTGTAGCTCAGCGCCTGAGTCAAATCGCGGGTCCAGACGCTGGCGGTCAGGCCAAAATCGCTGTCGTTGGCCAGGAGCAGCGCCTCTTCGCCATCGGCCACGCGTACCAGATTCACCACCGGGCCGAACACCTCTTCCCGGCACAGGCGCAGCCCGGCGTCGGGGTTAATCACCAGCGTCGGGGCAATATAGTAGCCCTGCGCATCCGGCCCCGCGTGACCGCTAATTAGCTCAGCCTTCTGCTGACGGGCTTCATCAAGATAGGCGGCCACTTTGGCGCAGTGCGCCTGCGACACCACCGGGTTAATCTGGCTGCTCTCGAGCATTCCGGGTCCGACCTGTAGCGACTTCACCGCCTGCTCAAAGCCGCTCACTAGCGTATCGAACAGCGGCGCTTCGATATAAATTCGCGAACTGGCGGCGCACACCTGCCCTTGATTCAGGAAGCTGCCGGTCATTAAGCCCTCAATCACCCACTGCGGATCGGCATCTTTCAGCACGATAGCCGGGTTCTTGCCGCCCAGCTCCAGCGTGACCCGGGTCAGGCGATCGGCGGCCACGCGGGCAATCTGTTTACCGGTAGCGGTCGATCCGGTAAAGCTCACCTTGGCGACCAGCGGATGCGAGGTCAGCGCCGCGCCGCATCCGGCCCCGCTGCCGGTCACTACGTTAAAGACGCCGTCCGGCACGCCCGCCTCGGTTGCCAGTTCCGCCACCCGCAGCAGGGTCAGCGGGGTGGTCTCCGACGGCTTAATGACGATTGAACAGCCAGCCGCCAGCGCGGGCATCACTTTCCACATGCCGATCATCAGCGGGAAGTTCCACGGCACGATCCCGGCCACAACGCCCACCGGCTCCTTTTTGGTCCACGCCTGATAGCGCCCGCCCGCCGGGAAGGGAATCGATACGTCTAGGGTGCGGCCGCTGATTTTGGTGGTCAGCCCGGCGGTATAGCGCATCCAGTTCAGGGTGCAGCCCACTTCAAAGGCGCGGGAAATGTTAATCGATTTCCCCTGTTCAAGGGTCTCCAGCTGCGCCAGCTCCTCGCCGTGCTGCTCCACCAGATCGGCGAAGCGCAGCAGGATCCGTTCGCGGTCGGCGGGGGTCCGCCCTGCCCAGCTGCGGGAAACGAAAGCGCGCCAGGCGGACATTACCGCCCGATCGACATCCGCGGCGTTAGCGTCCGCGGTGCTGGCGATAGCCTGACCGGTGGCCGGGTTCCAGACGGTTAAACGCTGTTCACTCTCTGCCGCCTGCTGCGTACCGTCGAGGTACAAACCATGCTGTCTGTCTAAAAACTGCTGCACGCTGGCGAGTAGCGCGACCTGTGATGTGGACATACCCCTTCCTTATTGTTCGCGGATAGTGGTATCAGTCTATGCCGGGGTCGCGATTCACGCTTTTTTCTCTGTGACATTCGTTTTTGCCGCTGTGACAGCCGCCGCAATTAAGTCGATGACGCGGACAGAAAATGTGCAGCAGGTAATAGTTCTTTCATATACTCCGTCTTCTGCCCTTGCCTCCAGCATCATAAATGCAACAATGCAAAAACATTATTATTACAAAGGATGCGCGATGAATACGGCAAATCGTGGGCAGAATTACCAGCATTGGTTAGCAAAAATCAATCAGGTCTGCGGGCAGTTCGCCGCCCGTCCGCTGGATGATCATTTCCACGGTGAGATCGACGCCAGCTATGCCGGCGACCTGAAAGTCAGCACGGTGACCGCCCGCGGCATCAACCTCTACCGTACCCGACAAGAGATCCAGCGCGATAATGACGCCTGGTTTTATACCGTCTTCCAGCTCGCGGGCCAGGCGACGATCGAGCAGGATGGCCGCCAGGCGATGCTGGAGAGCGGCGATATCACCCTGATTGATGCGTCTCGTCCATGCTCGATTATCTGGCAGCAAACCTCGCGCCAGGCCTCCCTGCTGCTGCCAAGATCGCTGCTGGAGCAGCAGCTGCGCGGCAGTGAAATCAGCATCGCTACGCGGCTGGCGAAAAGCCTGCCGATGGTCCAGCTCAGCCAGCGCCTGCTACATGAAAGCATGAACAGCCCTGAACTCTCGGCCAGCGAAAGCAAAGCGGCGCTGGAGGCCATCGTCTGCCTGCTGCGTCCGATGCTGCATCATCAGGAAGCCCAGCCGTCCCGGCGCGATAAGCAGTTTCAGAAAATCATGGCGTTAATCGATGAGTCGATTCAGGCGGAACATCTGCGCCCGGAGTGGCTGGCCAGCGAAACCGGCATGTCGGTGCGCAGTCTTTACCGGCTGTTTGCTGAAAAAGGGCTGGTGGTGGCGCAATATATTAAGAATCGTCGGCTCGATTTGTGCGCCCGCGCGCTGCAAAGCGCCCATGATGATGAAAAGCTCGCGGGGATTGGCTACAGCTGGGGGTTCAGCGATCATAGCCATTTCTCCACCGCCTTTAAGCAGCGTTTCGGCGTCTCGCCGGGAGAGTATCGCAAGCGCTGCCGATAGCTATTTTTTCAGCCATTTGCCGTTAAGGCCCTTCACGTACTCGCCCGGCTGCGCCCTGGCGACCAGCTTCTGCCCGGCCATTTTCGCCACCTGATCCACCGGTAGATTATTGTCATCCGCCAGTTGCTGATAGCTGTCGCTGCGGGCGGCGTTGATCTGCTTCACCAGTTCAAGGGTTTCTTTATCCTGACGCAGCGGTTCAAGATAGCCATTGAGGGTTTCGCCGACCCGCCCCTGCTGGCGAGCTTCATTGAGGGTCAGGGCCAGCGCCTGAGCGCTGAACAGCACCAGCGCCAGCGTCGTGGTTATCAGTCGTATTCTCATCATCGCCTCAGAACAGATCGCTACGCGATTTGAGCAAATTCTCAACGTCTTTATCCAGCTTGATATGAATTTCATGCTCAATTTTGACATTCATATTGATGGTGATCGGCTCTTTCGATGCCGCGATTTCAATACGCGGCGTACAGCCCGCCAGCAGCGCGGTGGCCAGAAAAGCGGCGAATAGTTTGATCATTATTGTTGTTCCTTACAGGTATGACTGTCCTGACAGCGCGGCGCGGGCAGCCTGGCGTTCTGCTCCAGCCACGCCTGCAGATTGTCACCGAAACGCAAGCTGCGCCACAGGTCAAAAATATTCTCTTCATGGGAGTAGTTTAAGTGCACCGTATTACTTTTGCCCTCTACCCGGCTGGTACCGCTAATCGTTGCCTTCAGCGTCAGTACGCCGAGGTTATCGAGGTTGATCCGCGTCCACGATCTGGCCACCTCCATATAGCGCAGCCAGTTAATGGCCGCCCCGGCGGAGACGTTGTCGGCCACCAGCGCGTCCGCGGTGTCTTTATCGAGGCGCATCGTCATCGGCCCCGGATTGCTGAACCAGCCGTCTTTGATTATCCATTTATCGTTATCCAGCCACAGCGGCAGCGCGCCGTTAAACGGGCCAGAGACGGCGAACTGCTTCACTTTAATCGCGCTCACTAATTCGCTGCTGGAGATGTTTTGCAGACGCAGCAGCGCCGGGTCATGCTGCGGCATCCTCAACTGGTGCATGGTCAGCTTGCCGCCGAGAATATCGACGCTGACGTTGCTCAACTGTAAAGGCGCGTCGTCACTCCAGGGCCAGGCGCCCTGGAGATCCGCCGTCAGATTGCGCGCGGTGAACTGGTTGACGACTTCCCCAATGCGCAACGATACCGGATGGCGAGTGCCAAGCTGCCAGGTGCCGTCGCTAAAGCGGAACGGCAGCACAAAATCGACGCCGTTGATCTGGTTATCCGGCATCCAGGCGCTGCCGCCCTTGAGCACACCGTGACCGCCCGCCTCGAAGCCCTGCCCGGCTGCGGCGGAGAATGCCACCTGCGCGTAAAGCGTTCCCTCACGCAGGTTCATCTTCCACTCCGGCGGCAACAGCGGCTGGAAAACGGTCAGCGACTGTTTTGGCCACCATGCCTCGCCGCGCAGACGTTCGCCGTCCCAGCGCCCGGTAACGCGCACGGGGCCAATTTTTTGCGCATGCAGGGAGCCGTTGAACTGGAACCAGGTCGGATCGCGGCCGTCGATATTAAATTTCAGCGTCGACGGCGGCAGTTCGCTGCCGCCGCTGAAGGTGGTTTTCCCGGCATCCAGCGATAGCGCGCCGGTCAGTTTGGGATGCTGCTCATCGCGCAGCCAGTGGATCGGTTTTTCCAGGGTCAGACGCGGCGCGCTCACCAGCATGGAACCGTACTGCAGCTTATCGAACCCGGTCGACAGGCTGTTGAGCACGATGGTGCTGTCGGCCCATTCGCCCGCGCCTTTCACATCCCAGCGCGCCTGCATTGGGGTGAAATGGCCCTCGCCCCAGTAGCGCCACTGCCAGCGGCCATGGTCGGGCATAAAGTTGTCGGCCTGGCCGTCAAGATGCAGGGTAAAATCGCCCATCTCCTGTTCATGGGCGCGTAAAATAGCCTGCAGGCGGCCATCAACGCCCTGCTGCGTCACTTTGACGCCCGCCAGCGGCCAGCGGATTTCATCGATATTCAACGAATCGATGACCCGCCCGCGCGAACGCAGCAGCGCGCCGGGATGAAAGTTGAGCACCGGCGCGGTAAGCGGCCCGCTCAGCTGCGCGGGCAGTTTGGCGTAAAAAATCAGATCGCCGAGCTTAGCCTCGCCGGTCAGCTGTAGCGGCATGTGGCTGCTGTCCGTGCTCAGCTTGCCGGGGCCGATATTCAGCACGGCGTTGCCCTTCCCGGCCTGGCCCTGAGTGAGCACGTTAAGTCGCCCGCTGACCTGCATCTGCTCGGTGCCCTGCTGCCAGTTGCCCAGCGAAAGCGCGACGCGGCCGCTCAACGCGTTGCCCGCGTATTCGGTGTGCCAGCGGCCATCGCTGATGGTGATACGATCCGGAGCGATTTCCCACGGCAGGTCAAGCATCGGCTCCACCTCACCGCGCGGCGTGACCAGCAGTTGCCCGCGGTTCTCTTGCCACTCCAGTTCGGCATCGACCAGGCCGGGAGTTTGTGGAAATTCAAAGGTGCTGAACAGGTGGCCATCGACCGGCAAGCCGTCCGGCACCAGCGGCATCTGAAACTCGCCCACCAGCTTCACCGGCGCCTGATCTTCCACCAGACGCGCGGAGAAGTCGCTGACCGTCAGCGCCTGGCCGCGCAGTCGCGCCTGGAAGGTGACCTCTTTCCCGGCATAGCCGATATCCTGCTGCTGCGGCGTGAGCGACATCACCAGCCGCCCCTGCCATTTATCCCACGGCGACAGGCGCAGGTTGTCAATCGTCAGCCAGCTATAAGGGAGCATTGATTGCCATTCGGCGAGGGTTTTCGGCGCCCCCGGCGCGGCTTCGCTCTCCGGCAGCTTGTTCAGACAGGCGCTGTTAATATCCAGCTCGCCGATATGTAAACGCCAGCGGCTGGGACGCGAGAGCGAGGCATTGGTGACGCGCGCGATTTCGCAGTCGCCGACCAGGTAGCGGAGATCCGGAATGCGCAGCGCAGAGCGCGTCAGGCGCGGGCTTTCATTGAGGGAGATTCGGGTTCCCGTAGGTAGCCAGATACCTGCCAGCGTGGGCACCCAGTGGGTGAGCGTCAATAGCAAAGCCAGCGGTAGCAGCACGAGGGCTAATAATAGCGCGATGGCGGCTTTATATTTACCCTTCATGGGCAGCTAATATCCTGATTCGAAATGAGTAAAAGCCGAGAGGCCGTTATTGTGGCACGTTCGACCTGTGAGTTAAAGTTTCCATCCCGTTTAAGCGTAGTCGTCGCCATGTGATTCTCCAGCGGGTCATTTAGCCGGGGTTTAGTTTTCTCCTGCGACACTGCTTTATACCTGCGAACGTAAACGGATGAGGCTGTGGACTTAATTATCTCGCTGATGGAATACGCTCAGGGCCGCTATTCATTGGTTTTGCTGATGGTTTTCCTGCTGACGTTCGCTAAATCCTGCGCCGTCATCTCGCTGCTGATCCCGGGCACCTCGGGGCTGCTGCTGTTCGGCGCGCTGGCATCGGCCAGCCCGGGGCATTTCCTGTTAATGTGGATGAGCGCCAGCCTCGGCGCTATCGGCGGATTCTGGCTCTCATGGCTGACGGGCCGCCGCTATCGGCGCCATCTGTATCGTATCCGCTGGCTCAATGCCGAGCGCCTCGCTCGCGGCCAGCTGTTTCTGTGCCGCCACGGCGCGTGGGCGCTCTTTTTTAGCCGCTTTCTTTCTCCGCTGCGCGCCACCGTGCCGCTGGTAACCGGCGCCAGCGGCACCTCTTTCTGGCATTTTCAGCTCGCCAACGTCAGCTCCGGGCTGCTCTGGCCGCTGATCCTGCTGGCGCCAGGGGCGTTAAGCCTCAGCTTTTGATGAAAGGTATTGTCTTTTAAAGAGATTTCTTAACACCGCGATATGCTCTAGAATTATTACTATAACCTGCTGATTAAACTAGTTTTTAACATTTGTAAGATTATTTTAATTATGCTACCGTGACGGTATTATCACTGGAGAAAAGTCTTATGAAAATCGCTGTGTATAGTACAAAACAGTACGACAAGAAGTATCTGCAGCATGTTAATGATGCATATGGCTTTGAACTGGAATTTTTTGATTTCCTGCTAACCGAAAAGACCGCCAAAACCGCCAACGGCTGCGAAGCGGTATGCATTTTCGTGAACGATGACGGTAGCCGCCCGGTACTTGAAGAACTGAAAGCCCACGGCGTGAAGTACATCGCGCTGCGCTGCGCCGGGTTCAACAACGTTGACCTCGATGCCGCCAAAGAGCTGGGCCTGCGCGTGGTGCGCGTCCCGGCCTACTCGCCGGAAGCGGTCGCCGAACACGCTATCGGCATGATGATGTCGCTGAACCGCCGCATTCACCGCGCCTATCAGCGTACCCGCGACGCTAACTTCTCTCTGGAAGGGCTGACCGGTTTCACCATGCACGGCAAAACCGCCGGCGTTATCGGCACCGGGAAAATCGGCGTCGCCGCGCTGCGCATTCTTAAAGGCTTCGGTATGCGCCTGCTGGCGTTTGATCCTTACCCAAGCGCCGCCGCGCTGGATATGGGCGTGGAGTATGTCGATCTTGAAACGCTGTACAGAGAGTCCGATGTTATCTCCCTGCACTGTCCGCTGACCGATGAAAACTACCATTTGCTGAACCATGCCGCGTTCGAGCGAATGAAAGACGGGGTGATGATCATCAATACCAGCCGTGGCGCGCTCATCGATTCGCAGGCGGCGATCGACGCCCTGAAGCACCAGAAAATTGGCGCGCTGGGGATGGACGTGTATGAGAACGAACGCGATCTTTTCTTTGAAGACAAGTCTAATGACGTGATTCAGGATGATGTGTTCCGTCGCCTCTCCGCCTGCCACAACGTCCTGTTTACCGGTCACCAGGCGTTTCTGACCGCGGAAGCGTTGATCAGCATTTCGCAAACCACCCTCGACAATCTGCGTCAGGTGGCTGCTGGCGACGCCTGCCCTAACGCGCTGGTCTGATATTCCTTTCCCTTTTGTGCTCCCCCATGGCGGGGGGCACATTCAGATAATCCTCACAGAAATCGCCTGCGATAAAGTTACAATCCCCTTCATTTATTAATACGATAAATATTCATGGAGATTAAATGAACAAGTATGCTGCGCTGCTGGCGGTGGGAATGTTGCTATCGGGCTGCGTTTATAACAGCAAGGTTTCGACCAGGGCGGAACAGCTTCAGCACCATCGGTTTGTGCTGACCAGCGTTAACGGGCAGCCGCTGAATGCCGCGGACAAGCCGCAGGAGCTGAGCTTCGGCGAAAAGATGCCTATTACGGGCAAGATGTATGTTTCAGGCAATATGTGCAACCGCTTCAGCGGCACGGGCAAAGTTTCCGACGGCGAGCTGAAGGTTGAAGAGCTGGCGATGACCCGCATGCTCTGCACGGACCCGCAGCTGAATACGCTGGACGCCACGCTGAGCAAAATGCTGCGCGAAGGCGCGCAGGTCGACCTGACGGAAACGCAGCTGACGCTGGCGACCGCCGACCAGACGCTGGTATATAAGCTCGCCGACCTGATGAATTAATAGTTACCGCAGCTTCCGCCTGCCAGCGCCTGCTCGCTGCAGCGCTTGCCGTTCGGTAAGGCGCACATGCCGATAGCGGAGCCATCAAGCTGGCGGGCAACCGATAACGAGCCGCCAACCATGGCGCAGTTTGCCTGGCCGGAGCTGCTCATCGCGGCGCGCATCCCGGGCGACACGTGCGCCGCCGTCGCCTGCTGAACAGGCTCATCATGACTACTACACGCCGACAGTAACAGCGCAGCACATCCCACTAAAAACGCAGCTCGCATCTTCTCTCCCCCTCAGATACATCTTAAAATGAACAAGCCTAAGGATAATAGGCAGCTCAGCGCGCCGCGTCGAGAGGCGAAGTACGTATTTATGCGCTGTATTAACATTTATTAGCAAATTTTTTTGGCGTCAGAAGCCTCTCAGCATAAGCACATTCATCTCTGTACGACTGAAAAGCATCATAATGAGGCAATAGTTGCCCGACAGTAAAAGATGTAGTGCTTTGTTGTGCAAGAAGATTTCCTCCGCGATAGCACTATTCATAAAGCAGGGGCCGATATTTTTATGAATTGCATATCTTCATCCTTAGTTAAAATTAACGACCTGCGTTATTTTGATGGATTAATCAACGATAATATTAATCACCTGTTTTATCAAAATGCTGAAATGTCTTATCAGAATATTTGATATGAATCAGTTGCTTATTAATACTATTTGGTAAATACTACCTCAGTGACCACTAGTTGTTATGGCAACGCTATATAATATGTTCTGCTAATAGATGTTTTATTTCGTATCAAGAAATCCATTCGGCCCAGCCACACAGGCAATCAGAAATAGCCATTGCGGATGTGTACGCTTTTTTCTCAAGGTTTAGAGACCGGTGCCCATCCTGTATGCCGGTAATAAATCCCCACCTGCTTTCAGCCCTGCCCCAATTCTAATGGTATGACATAAATGGAAGATGCTGCAGAGGTGCCAGCGAAGAGCGCCAGGTTGCTTTATTATCGAATTCAGTGACCGCCTGAACGGCCACTGCTAAGAAAAGGCAGTTACACAGAACGTATGTACAGCCCCGTATATAACCAAATCTAGCTTTTAACAGCAATATCAACGGCTTCCCTGATTGACTTCAGCAATCCTGCTTTATCACGAAGTCCTATAAATTTTCTGTATACAGGCGCCTCCCAATTGCTCCCACATATCACGTTGACACTTAAATTATTTGAACCTTCGTGGAATGACACATCTACTGAAAAATCATTTGGATACTCAACTAATAATATATCTTCATCAATATAGCCTACTGGACCATCGAAATCCGTGATAAATAATGTATCATCAGTCACCACTCCACCTTTGAAATCTATATCTATACGATTGATACTCATTTCATGTACTCCTTGGCTTTTTGCTCCGATATTGGATGAGAGTGAACAACCCCCTGAGACTCTTTAACAACAACCCACTGGGTTTCTTTTCCAGCATAAGCACCAATTACATGATCATATTTTTTCACCTTCCATGTTGGGTGTTTGGCTGTCATTTGCCCATTTTTCCATGCGTCGATATCGATTTCAGCAATATTAACATCTGGTTTGAATTTAGCACTCCCTCCATTAGCTGTTGCATTAACAATATCCTTCCAGGATACACCTTTAGGGGGATAATGCTTGTGCTTATGATTAACTGATTTTGGCAGGCTACTTAACATAACATAAATCGGCTCAACGCCGGTTCCTGTCGCATCAGGTTGCCAGTAGATGAAGTCCTGCAGCGGCGGAACATCGGCTACTGGCAGTGAGGTGGTGACAATACTGTCCGCCTGTTTTACTTCCGTGCCGGTGTGAACCGGCGTCACTGGCACTGGCGTGCTGTTGCCGGTATGGGATGGCGCAGCGGGACCAAATGGTACAGGGTTGATCAGAATGCTCAGTGACGGAGCCCCGTCCACCGCCGGTACCATGATTTTATCAAGTCCGGAGGCCTTGTCGCGTACGCCACTCAGTACCGGTACAGTGGCAGATATGCCGCCTGTGCCAGTTTTCACCAGTTTCAGAGACTGGCGCCCATCCATTTCCATGGTGATAAATCCACGCACCGGCAGGTCAACGCTTTTCATCCCCGGATCGATGATCAGTTTACCAGCTGTAAACAGGCGGGCCTGGGCGGCCATTATCTCAATATCACGCCCGGGAACCTTACTGTCGTTACCGCCACCGGCACGGGGCGAGAAGAATATCGTCGATGCAGCAGCTACCATGGCACCAGCCGTTGTGGCAGTGGCGGCTCCTGCCACGCCCACAACACCCCGCCAGAGGGCTGATGAAATCCAGCCGGAGAATTCAGCGGTAGCCGTTATAACGGCACTGGCTACACCGGGAAGGGCAGCCGGTGCCCGTACCGCCACGGCGGCCATCTGTATCATTCCCGGCGCCCGGTTTAGCAATATTACCCCCGGTTTTAACATCAGAACGGAGACAGCTTTTACCATCTCCTGGGTGTAAACCGGGGTGCCCTGAATACCCACCTTCGCAAAAAGAGCCTTTGGCGCCTCCTCAGCCTTCAGTCGTTCAGCTTCCTCTTTCTCCGCCGCAACCCTGTCAGCTTCAGCCTTTGCTTTTGCAGCGGCCTCATGCGCCCTGGCTTCCTTGAGTTCCCGCTCAACTTCTGCCTGCTGGCGCTGCGCTTCTTCCTGCGCCAGCAGTGCGGCCTGATAAGTTTCCTCAGCCTTTTTAGCTTCCCTCTCCGCCTTTTTTCTGGCTTCGTTCAGTGCTTTTTGACGGCCAATTTGCTCCCCAAGCGCCGCAAGTTCCTGGTTGTTCTGATGTGCAAGGTCGGTGACGCTCGGCCCGGACCTGGCTTTTTGAAGAGCTTTGTCCGTCACGTCTTTCAACTGCTGCATGAGTCTGTCAAGGGATGCCTTTGCTGACTGCTGAGCTGCCGTAGCGGCACGGATTCTTTCCGCCTGCGCCGCCATCGTTTTTTCCAGATTTTCGGTTGACCATTTTGCGGTGGCTTCAATGGCCGCCGAGCATTCAGCCTGAAGACGGGAAAGCGTCTTCTTGCGCTGGTCAGCCAGTATACTGCCGCTACCAGGAACAATATTTGCGTGCCCGCCAGAAAAGCCTGCGCCGCCATCCCCGCCAATCACGGTCATCACCTCTTCACCGTCGGCATTAACGCCGAGGGAAACCATTCCTGGAGGAGCTGGTGTTAGCGGTGCCGGTTGATTTTCAGCCATCATTCTGTCTCCTGTCCGTCGCGGAGCTCCAGATCGGCCAGACGCTGGTCAATATCTGTTCGCGATTCCTGTTCTTGCAGCATCAGAGCTTTGTCTTCCAGACGAGCCTGACGTTCTTCCTTCAGAGCCTCAATAAGAAGTGCTACTACCCCGTTAATATTTAGGCTGAGGGCATCCTTCAGCACACGGCCATCGTTTAAAATCACTTCAGTCCGAGAGACGGTTTGAGGTAGAACAGCCTCCACCTCTTGCGCGATAACGCCAGCTTCGCTAACCCCCTGCTTCAGGTAGGTGTAACCACTGATGCGATTCAGTTTTTCAAACGCATTATCGATTTTTTCAACCTGGGTTTTCATGCGTGCGTCAGAACTGCTGTGCCAGGCGCCATTAGTATAGGCATGACCATCATTACGGAACTCGTACCAGCCCTGCGCGCCACCGTTGGCCACATGTAGGCCGAGAAAATGATGCTGGCCAATACGTTCCGAGTGATAGAGGTCTGCGGATAAATCTCCTGCCCCCTGAATGCATAAACCGTTCGTTATTCTGGCTGCGTTGTTATCTATCTGGCGATAACCTTTCGCGACAAACCATCCGTCTGAATTGCGTTTAACATACTGACCCGCATCAAGTTCATTGTTAGGACGGACGCGAAGCTCATTCCACTTTCCATGCCAGTCACGGTATGAAAGTAATCCGTAATCATCATGACCGGCGTTAACCCGAGCCCCCATAAGCATTCTTGTAACGACGCTGCCAGTCTTGAAATCGGTATACATAGGGGCAGAGTCATAGGTTTGACCGTTAATAAGCGCATCTGGCCCGGTCAATGTGGTAAAAACTCCCGCATTGTGAGAAACCATAGCCCCACCTGAAATATCCACGCCATTACGAAGAGCAACGCGCCCGGTTTTGAGGTTAAAGGATAATGGGCGAAGGGTATTCCATTGCCCGTCTTGCGCCTGCCCTTCAGGGGTGACGAGGGTGTGAAAATCATTCCCGTCATTGCGCAAGACGACTCCCGTTTTGCTACCTGCCAGGCGGAACGCGTTCTGCGATTTAGAAACGACTTCACCATCTGTCACCACACGTTTACGCAATGTGGTCAATGATTTCATTTCTGAAATATCGTCGTTAACGCCATTTAAAACTTGCGCATTACTTTTTTGGTCAACCATTTCTATATTCCTTATCGATGATTTAATTACTTACGGTATGAATAGCTGAATATATTTATCCAGCACTTCCACTTGGATTACTCCATTAACACCTAATTGCAATTCATTTAACTTAATTACCCGTCACGCTCATTCCAGAAAGCATTGAGAGGGTTAAATCATTAGATGTATACATATTCAATTTCTCCAGATTTCGATTACTGAAATGATTAAATTAATAAAACAGAAACTACATAGATACTCGCGTTCGCAACCAGCCATAGATAAACGATTCATTGGCATCATTTCTTTCAGCCAGCTCCAGATAATACTGCCCTTGACTACAGTTTAATGCCCGTAACAGTACAAGCTCTCCTTCGTTTCCTCTGCGAATAAGATAATGGCTCAAGGCATTTAAAGTTCTCGGCCCCATTACACCATCGGTCATAAGATCCGGATAAAGTGCCCCACGATGATTAAACGCATTTAACCAGCGTTGAAGCCATTTACCGGGTAGAACAGGCCCCATATTAACCCCGGCATCACACAGTTTTTCAGCGATCGCGGTAGATATTTCAGCAACATGATCGAACCGGGGCGCAATCCAGTAGTCAGCGTTGAGAATATCCAGCGCCTGCTGGCGCGTCAGTTTTTGCATATCGCCATCATAACCATGAGCCCGCGCGGTGACTTGAGTAATCCCCCAGTTTGTCGGCCCACCTCTATCATCAGCATGATTTACATAACCGCCCTCCTTTTCCAGAATGGCATTAAAAATCTCATCTTTATTCATCTATTCCTCATTTATCGATTAAATGCGCGATATTCCCTCTCACCAGGAGCACGGCAATAAAGACAAAAAAATTCACGGTAACAACCAACCAGTGGGTCGAGGTATACAAGCCGAAGAGATAACGAAACGGTATGCTGGCATAAGTGATGACCAGCAAATATGCCGTATACGATATCCATGGTCGATATCTTCGGTGCCGGACGCGCCGATAAAACATCAAGCTTAGGGTAATAAAAGCGCAGAGCGTTGCGTTTACCAGCGCGGGAAGATCATTTTCCATTCGGGCGCCCACTGTTGTTGCGGGTGAGTATTTTATACAGGTCGCTGAGATCCTGATTATTCAGAAAGGTAAGTATCTTAATAATCAGCGCCGATATCAGTACGGCACCTAACGCATCTAACGGTCTATCACTATATCCTGTCCAGATAGCCAACTTTGTCCCAATTAGCCCGGCGCCCAGGACACCAACAATGAAGGACGTCATAAAATAGGCCACTAGTCTAAAACGCGTTATATTAACCGCCGTCGCCACATAAAATACCGCGCCAGCAAACGCGCCAAATACAACGCCATAATCAATACCTGTCACCAGGCCAAACATACCGGCGCCCATTAATCCACCCGCAACAATTATCGACGTACCGGAAACAGGATCGGACATATACCCTCCCTTCTTTCACTATGAATAATGATGGTAAATAACGAAGCGCAGGGTCATTTTTCCTGGCACTGAGGCGTTACCTCGCCGTTACTTTCTTTCTTCTTTGCAAACCAAGCGCATAAATTGCCCTCTGACAGAGATAGCTGCCTGGTTCTATATAATCGTGTGCAAACTCGTGCTGATAAATAACGGTCGCTCGCACAATCTGTCGTTTATATTCCTCGCGCTGCCAGAAAATATCCTGCGCAACAAATTTAATCGGCAAA
Source organism: Klebsiella sp. M5al (assembly GCF_002090195.1). NCBI lineage: Bacteria > Pseudomonadati > Pseudomonadota > Gammaproteobacteria > Enterobacterales > Enterobacteriaceae > Klebsiella > Klebsiella sp. M5al. The sequence continues at coordinate 2,658,445 of NZ_CP020657.1, read as the reverse complement.
GCATCCTCAATACGGCTGGGCGTGTGGTGTCCTCCCTTTGCCTGAATCTGAGCGCGGGAAGGCGTGGGCCGGTGGATGAGATCGGAACTGAGGGTTTGCGGATTTTGTAAGTGGGCTCGCTGCGCGCGGCGTCGGCCGGCGGCGGAGCCATTAAACGCGGTTTTACGGGACATTGCGGTCTCCTTTAATGAGCTTTGGCGGTATGTACCCTTAATGGCTATACCCCAAAGCACATTGCGTCATGGCGCTGGCCTTTCAGCCACGTAGATTCCGTACGGAATCGTTGTATTTCATCATCAAGATGGTGCTGTACATCAGGTTGATGAAAAAAGAACACCTTAAGGTAACTTAAAAATAAATACCCATGGGTATACTTTATGGCGAATAAATCGCAATCCATTGAAAAATGAGAGATATTTTTTAACCTGTTGCCCAGCGACACCATTAAGAGCCGGAAAGGCCGAGGGAGCGCGCTGAACAGGGTGTGGCAGGGTTATGCGGGAAAAGACGCAGGTATGCCCGGCTTACACGCGGCATACCGGGTTAAAACTTATCGGCTGAACTCAGTACGAATGGCGACCTGCGTGGCAATGCACGCCTTTAAACGAAGCGTTTAACGCTGTGGCTATAAATCACGCGACCAATGATCTTCAGATACTGTTCATGGCTTTCGCCAATCGTCCAGTCTGCATATTTACTGTTATCCGAGTGAACAAGCAGGCCATCCGCCGTGAACTGAAGGCGCTTCACCAGCACCGCGCCTTTAAAGGAAAAGACGTAAATGCCGTCGCCTTCAAAGTAGTCTTTCGAGACATCGACAAAAATGTAGTCACCGGTCTCAATGGTGCCGGACATGCTATCGCCGGATACGGTGATCACCTTGATATGCTCTGCGGGCCTGTTACCAAAAAGCCGCAGCGCGCCGGCAGAGTTATAGGTGATACTGCTGACCGTTTCATCAACCTCGCTGGAGACAATGCAGCCCGGCCCGGCGCTGGCCTGGGCATCCAGAACCTCAATGACATATGGCATCTGTGGCGAATCCTCTACCGGTTCTCGCTCAATATCAATATTCCCGGTGATACCGTCCATCCATCCGCGGGGAAGATTGAACGAAGATTCAATAAGTTCGACCATCTCGTCAGCTATCCTTTTCTTTTGCTTTTTGCCTTCGGGGTAGAGCATTCTTGAGACGTAAGAAGGCTCCCGGCCAAGGGTTCGGGCCACATCAACGGCTTTGCCGCCGCATAAATTATCGCGGATATAGAGCAAGCGCTGCCGTCTGATTTCGTATTTATCCATCGCAAAGATTCTAACGCCATTTACCATCAGGTATCTAAAATATAGCAAAACCCAATTAAATTACCTATAGGTAATAAAAAACGGTCTGCTGCGGCTCCTTCGTCGCAGCGGAACCGCAACACTGCTACTTATGGAAAAATGACGCCATTGATTTTGGTGTAGGGTGTCGTTCATACGTGGACACCTATGTAATACGTTGAATTAATTTATCTGAACTATGGATTTTGTCGCTACTGGAGATCAAAAAATCATGTTCCTCCGGGGTCTATACTTAGACAGTAATTCGCAAACCCGGTCCCCCTGCCGGTAACCATGCAGGGAGAAACGAACTTTTACGCTACCGGTGAAATCGCGCCGATAGCGGTTGCGCAGAATGCAGAATAGATAAGCGAGTGCTCAGAAGGTATCAATGGGCATAAAAACATTTTTATCAAACATTTAGCAATGTGAGTATTGATATGATCACTATCGACGGTAATGGCGCGGTTGCTTCAGTCGCGTTTCGCACCAGTGAAGTTATCGCCATCTACCCGATTACGCCCAGCTCCACCATGGCGGAGCAGGCGGACGCCTGGGCCGGCAACGGGCTGAAGAACGTCTGGGGCGATGTTCCCCGCGTCGTCGAAATGCAGTCGGAAGCCGGGGCCATTGGCGCCGTACACGGCGCGCTGCAAACCGGCGCTCTCTCGACCTCTTTTACTTCATCGCAGGGTTTACTGCTGATGATCCCGACGCTGTACAAACTCGCCGGTCAGCTGATGCCGTTTGTGCTGCACGTCGCCGCACGCACCGTGGCAACCCACGCGCTCTCTATCTTTGGCGATCACTCGGACGTCATGGCCGTGCGCCAGACCGGCTGCGCGATGCTCTGCGCCAGCAGCGTCCAGGAAGCCCAGGATTTTGCGCTGATTTCGCATATCGCTACGCTGCAAAGCCGGGTGCCATTTATACATTTCTTCGATGGTTTCCGCACCTCGCACGAAATCAACAAAATCGCCCCGCTGGCGGACGATACCCTTCTCAGCCTGCTGCCGCAGGATAAAATCGATGAACATCGCCAGCGCGCCCTGAATCCCGAACATCCGGTAATCCGCGGAACCTCAGCTAATCCGGACACCTACTTCCAGTCGCGTGAAGCGACTAACCCATGGTACGACGCGGTTTACGAACACGTTGAAACGGCGATGAACGATTTTGCCGCCGCCACCGGGCGTCAGTACAAACCGTTTGAGTTCTACGGACATCCGCAGGCCGAGCGCGTTATCGTGATTATGGGCTCCGCAATCGGCACCTGTGAGGAAGTGGTTGATGAACTGCTGAGCCGCGGAGAAAAAGTCGGCGTGCTGAAAGTTCGCCTTTACCGGCCCTTCTCCGCCGCGCACCTGCTGGACGTTCTGCCGGAAAGCGCCCGCGCCGTGGCGGTCCTCGATCGCACCAAAGAACCGGGCGCCCTGGCTGAACCGCTGTATCTCGACGTGATGACCGCGATGGCGGAAGCCTTTAACCGCGGCGAGCGGGAAACGCTGCCGCGTACCATTGGCGGCCGCTACGGTCTCTCATCAAAAGAGTTCGGACCGGAGTGCGTGCTGGCGATTTTCAACGAACTGAGCGCAGCCAAACCCAAGCCGCGCTTTACCGTTGGCATCTACGATGACGTCACCAACCTTTCCCTGCCGCTGGTAGAAAATACCCTACCGTCGGAGGCGAAGCTGGAAGCCCTGTTCTACGGCCTCGGCAGCGACGGCAGCGTCTCGGCCACCAAAAACAATATCAAGATTATCGGTAACTCGACGCCATGGTTCTCGCAGGGCTATTTCGTCTATGACTCGAAAAAAGCCGGCGGCCTGACGGTCTCTCACCTGCGCGTCAGCGAGAAGCCGATTCGTTCTTCCTATCTTATTTCGCAGGCCGATTTCGTCGGCTGCCACCAGCTACAGTTTATCGACAAGTATCAGATGGTTGAGCGCCTGAAGCCCGGCGGTATTTTCCTGCTCAATACCCCATACAGCGCCGAAGAAGTCTGGTCGCGCCTGCCGCAGGAAGTCCAGGCCACGCTGAATCAGAAAAAAGCGCGGTTTTATATCGTTAACGCGGCCAAAATCGCCCGCGAGTGCAGCCTTGGCGCGCGCATCAACACCGTTATGCAGATGGCGTTTTTCCATCTGACGCAGATCCTGCCGGGCGATAGCGCGCTGGCGGAACTGCAGGGCGCGATTGCGAAAAGCTACAGCAGTAAAGGCCAGGAACTGGTCGAACGCAACTGGCAGGCGCTGGCCCTGGCCCGCGAGTCGCTGGCGGAAGTGCCGTTACAGCAGGTCGATGCCAACAGCCCGAACCGCCCGCCGGTCGTCTCCGACGCCGCGCCGGATTTCGTCAAAACCGTGACCGCCGCCATGCTGGCCGGACTCGGCGATGCGCTGCCGGTTTCCGCCCTGCCGCCGGACGGTACCTGGCCAATGGGCACCACCCGCTGGGAAAAACGCAATATCGCTGAAGAGATCCCTATCTGGAAGGAAGAGCTTTGCACCCAGTGCAACCACTGCGTTGCCGCCTGCCCGCACTCGGCAATCCGCGCGAAAGTGGTCTCCCCGGACGCGATGGAAAGCGCCCCCTCCAGTCTGCACTCCCTGGACGTTAAATCCCGCGATATGCGCGGCCAGAAATACGTTCTGCAGGTCGCGCCGGAAGATTGCACCGGCTGCAATCTATGCGTCGAGGTGTGTCCGGCAAAAGATCGGCAGAACCCGGAGATCAAGGCCATCAATATGATGTCGCGCCTTGAACATGTCGAAGAAGAGAAAGTGAACTATGACTACTTCCTCAATCTGCCGGAAATGGACCGTAGCAAGCTGGAACGTATCGATATCCGCACTTCGCAGCTGATCAGTCCGCTGTTCGAATACTCCGGCGCCTGCTCCGGCTGCGGCGAAACGCCGTATATCAAGCTACTGACTCAGCTCTACGGCGACCGGATGCTGATCGCCAACGCCACCGGCTGTTCATCGATTTACGGCGGCAATCTCCCTTCCACGCCGTACACCACCGATGCCAACGGCCGCGGGCCGGCGTGGGCCAACTCGCTGTTCGAGGATAATGCCGAATTTGGCCTTGGCTTCCGCCTTACCGTCGATCAGCATCGTCAGCGCGTCATGCGTCTGCTATCGCAGTTCGCCGATAAACTTCCGCCCGAACTTAACGATGCGCTGCACGCGGAGGCAACGCCTGAGGTACGCCGCCAACAGGTAGCCGAGCTGCGCAAGGTGCTGGCAAATGAAGAAGGTGCGAAGGAACTGTTAATCGACGCCGACGCGCTGGTCGAGAAATCTATCTGGCTGATCGGCGGCGACGGCTGGGCCTACGATATCGGCTTCGGCGGTCTCGACCACGTGCTGAGCCTGACCGAAAACGTCAATATTCTGGTGCTCGATACCCAGTGTTATTCCAACACCGGCGGCCAGGCATCGAAGGCTACCCCGCTGGGTGCGGTGACTAAATTTGGCGAGCACGGCAAGCGCAAGGCGCGCAAAGACCTTGGGGTCAGCATGATGATGTACGGTCATGTTTATGTGGCGCAGATTTCCCTTGGCGCGCAGCTCAACCAAACGGTAAAAGCGATTCAGGAAGCGGAAGCGTATCCGGGGCCGTCGCTGATTATTGCCTACAGTCCTTGCGAAGAACACGGTTACGATCTGGCGCTAAGCCACGATCAGATGCGCCAGCTGACCGCGACCGGGTTCTGGCCGCTGTATCGCTTTGACCCGCGTCGTGCCGATGAAGGTAAACTTCCGCTGGCGCTGGACTCCCGTCCGCCGTCAGACGCGCTGGCGGAAACGCTCCTGAACGAACAGCGCTTCCGTCGCCTGAACGCGCAGCAGCCGGAAGTTGCGGAGCAGCTATGGAAAGATGCGACCGCGGATCTACAAAAACGCTATGACTTCCTGGCGCAGCTGGCCGGTAAGGCGGAAAAACCCACCAGCGAAAGCTAATTCGCTGCCGTTTTTATCAGCGCATAAAAAAAGCCCGAATATTCATTCGGGCTTGTCGCTTTACCGCTCAATAAAAACCATTCTCAGGAACGGAGGGTAATATAAATTCTTGAATGACAATAAAAGGCATATAACGAGCGGATAATACGATACTAAAATCGATATGTATAATTTTTATTTTGTATATTTCCCACCAAATCATTCATTATAATTATCATCATTTCATCTGAATTATTTATTTTAGATTTTACTCATATCGTAACAATTGATACTTACCATATCTCTATTTGCTCCTTTAGCATGAGTTCACTTCCCAGGAGGAAGCTAAAACAAAAACCGTTAAAGGATTGTCCAAATGAAAAGAAAAGTACTGGCCCTCGTTATTCCAGCATTATTAGCTGCTGGCGCTGCTCATTCTGCTGAAATTTATAATAAAGACGGAAATAAACTGGATCTCTATGGCAAGGTAGACGGTCTGCATTATTTCTCCGATGATTCATCGAAAGATGGCGATCAATCCTACGTCCGTCTTGGCTTCAAAGGCGAAACCCAGATTAACGATCAGCTGACCGGCTACGGTCAGTGGGAATATAACGTTCAGGCGAACAATACCGAAGGCTCTGACAACCAGGCCTGGACCCGTCTGGCATTTGCTGGTCTGAAATTCGCTAACTACGGTTCATTCGACTATGGCCGTAATTACGGCGTACTGTACGACGTAGAAGGCTGGACCGATATGCTGCCAGAATTCGGCGGCGACTCCTACACCCAGGCCGATAACTTTATGACCGGCCGCGCTAACGGCGTTGCAACCTACCGTAACAATGACTTCTTCGGTCTGGTTAACGGCCTGAACTTCGCCCTGCAGTATCAGGGTAAAAATGAAAATCAGTCCGGTGATGAAAATCAAGAAGGCACCGCCAACAATAATGGTCGCAACGTCAAAAACTCTAACGGTGACGGATTTGGCCTCTCCTCCTCCTACGATCTGGGTATGGGCGTGAGCATCGCAGCGGCCTATAGTTCTTCCGACCGTACCAATGAGCAGACCCATTATTCTACAGCCGGCGGCGATAAAGCCGATGCCTGGACCGCAGGTTTGAAATATGATGCCAACAATATCTACCTGGCAACCATGTATTCAGAAACCCGTAATATGACCCCATATGGTAATAACAGCGATACTATTGCCAACAAAACGCAAAACTTTGAAGTGACGGCTCAATACCAGTTCGATTTCGGTCTGCGTCCGGCTATCTCCTACCTGCAGTCTAAGGGTAAGGATTTGGTTATGCAGGGCAATGCTGCTAACCCGGCAGGAAATACCGGTGACAAAGATCTGGTTAAATATGTCGACATTGGCGCGACTTATTACTTCAACCGTAATATGTCTACCTACGTTGATTACAAAATCAACCTGCTGGATGAAGACGATAGCTTCTATTCTAACAACGGCATCTCTACGGATGACGTCGTCGCGTTAGGTCTGGTTTACCAGTTCTAATGTCCGGGCCCGCTGGCAACGGCGGGCTTTGTCTTCCCCTCCCGGCGATCGACTGCATTCAAAGCAAAACAATATATCGATTACCTTAAAATAATCGTCCGTTAAATGATATATTGCTCCCTGGAATTGCCGTAGCCGTAAGAGGACGCCCGCCATGCACCATCACCCCGTAACATCATCCCGAATCACCTCCGTCGCCTATGATGAATCCGCCGGCATTCTTGAAATCCGCTTTCGCGATAACCAAACGCTGCAGTATATCGGTGTCCCGCCGCGCATTTTCCGCGACTTTCTGCTGGTGGTTTCTAAAGGCCGTTTTTACGATGGCGTCATTAAAGGAAAATTTACCGAACGCCGCTGCGCCTGATGACGAAAGTGTGATTGCGCGCAATGTACAATAATCGCCTGGATGACCTACACTTTAAGTGGTTACTTAAACAGGAGGTTTTATGAACAGAATGATTCTTGTGCCCATCGATATTTCTGATACAGAATTAACCGATCGCGTTATCAAGCATGTTGAAGCTGAAGCCAGAATCGATGATGCCGAGGTGCATTTCCTGACCGTCATTCCCTCCCTTCCCTATTACGCTTCGCTGGGAATGGCCTACACCGCAGAGCTGCCGGCGATGGATGACCTCAAAGCCGAATCGGAATCGCGGCTCAAAGAGATTGTGAAAAAGTTTAATATCCCCGAAGACCGTATCCATTTTCACGTTTCAGAGGGCTCGCCGAAAGATAAAATCCTTGCTATGGCGAAGTCTCTCCCCGCGGACCTGGTGATTATCTCTTCACACCGTCCCGATATCACCACCTACCTGCTGGGCTCTAACGCCGCCGCCGTTGTCCGTCATGCGGAATGTTCGGTGCTGGTTGTGCGTTAAACCGACTCTGCCCGCCGCCGTGCGGGCTTTTTGTCTTTTCCCCCGCCGGGCTTATTTAACCTTAAATGTGCTGACATTCCCTTCGCTAATCCGTACCATACACGCCACATGCTACGCACCAGCAGAATGCCACAATCATGCTGGCAGAACGCGTGCGCTTCTGATGCCACACTATGAATTGAGCCATTATTAAATGCTGCAGAATCAAGAAATTAGCAAGAAAGAAAAATACAACCTCGACAAATTGCAGAAGCGCCTGCGCCGTAACGTCGGCGAGGCGATCGCCGATTTTAATATGATTGAAGAAGGCGACCGCATCATGGTTTGCCTCTCCGGCGGTAAAGATAGCTACACCATGCTGGAGATTTTGCGCAATTTGCAAAAAAGCGCGCCAATCTCTTTCTCGCTGGTGGCGGTCAACCTCGATCAAAAACAGCCGGGCTTCCCGGAGCATATTCTGCCGGAATATCTTGAGCAGCTGGGCGTGGAATATAAGATTGTTGAAGAAAATACCTACGGCATCGTTAAAGAAAAAATTCCGGAAGGTAAAACCACCTGCTCGCTCTGCTCCCGTCTGCGCCGCGGCATTCTTTACCGCACCGCTTCTGAACTGGGCGCAACCAAAATCGCCCTGGGCCACCACCGCGACGATATCCTGCAGACCCTGTTCCTGAACATGTTCTACGGCGGGAAGATGAAAGGTATGCCGCCGAAGCTGATGAGCGACGACGGTAAACATATCGTGATTCGTCCACTGGCCTACTGCCGGGAAAAAGATATTGAGCGCTTCTCCCAGGCGAAAGGTTTTCCGATCATTCCGTGCAACCTGTGCGGTTCGCAGCCCAACCTCCAGCGCCAGGTGATTGCCGATATGCTACGCGACTGGGATAAACGCTATCCTGGGCGCATCGAAACCATGTTTAGCGCGATGCAGAACGTGGTGCCTTCCCATCTTAGCGACGTTAACCTGTTCGATTTTAAGGGCATTCATCACGGTTCTGCGGTGATTGACGGCGGCGACCTGGCGTTCGATCGTGAAGAGATCCCGATGCAGCCGGCCGGCTGGCAGCCGGAAGAGGATGACGCGCAGCTGGATGAACTGCGCCTGAACGTGGTGGAAGTAAAATAACGTCTTGCGTCTCAGGCGCGCGCCTGAGACGCCTTTGTCGCGCTTATTTCAGCAAACGAACCCGGCAGGCCTTACCTTTAATCTTCCCGTTTTGCAGCTGCTTAAACGCTTTATGCGCTACGCCCTGGCGCACGGCTACGTAGACATGCGCCGGATGAACGGCAATCTTGCCGATGTCCGCGCCATCAAGGCCGATATCACCGGTCAACGCCCCCAGCACATCGCCCGCGCGCATCTTCGCTTTTTTACCGCCATCAATGCACAGCGTGGCCATCTCTGCCTGCAGCGGCACAACAGTGCTATTCGTCGGCCCGTTCATCCAGTTGAGCTTCATTTGCAGCATTTCGGCAAGAATATTCGCGCGCTGCGCCTCTTCCGGCGCGCAGAGGCTAATCGCCAGACCGCTTTCACCGGCGCGAGCGGTACGACCAATGCGGTGCACGTGAACCTCCGGGTCCCAGGCCAGCTCATAGTTCACCACCAGCTCGAGCGACTTGATATCTAACCCGCGGGCGGCAACGTCGGTCGCCACCAGCACGCGCGAACTCCCGTTAGCAAAGCGCACCAGCGTCTGGTCGCGGTCGCGCTGTTCAAGATCGCCGTGCAGCGACAGAGCGCTCTGTCCGGCGGCGTTTAGCGAATCGCAGACGGCCTGACAATCCTTTTTGGTATTGCAGAACACCACGCAGGAAGCGGGCTGATGCTGGCTCAGCAGCTTTTGCAACAGCGTGATTTTACCGTGTTGCGAAGTTTCAAAAAACTGCTGTTCGATAGCCGGCAGCGCATCAACAGCATCAATTTCAATGGTCTGCGGGTTGTTCTGCACGCGGCCGCTAATCGCCGCGATCGCTTCCGGCCAGGTGGCGGAAAACAGCAGCGTCTGGCGCGAAGCCGGCGCAAAGCGGATCACTTCATCAATGGCGTCGCTAAACCCCATATCCAGCATGCGGTCCGCTTCGTCCATCACCAGGGTTTGTAGCGCGTCCAACGACACGGTGCCCTTTTGCAGGTGATCGAGCAAGCGCCCCGGCGTGGCGACGATAATATGCGGCGCGTGCTGTAGCGAGTCGCGCTGGGCGCCAAAAGGCTGGCCGCCGCAGAGGGTTAAAATTTTAATATTTGCCAGAAAGCGCGCCAGGCGACGCAGCTCACCGGCGACCTGATCCGCCAGTTCGCGGGTCGGACACAGCACCAGCGACTGCGTCTGGAACAGCGAGGCGTCAACGTGCTGGAGCAACCCGAGGCCGAATGCCGCCGTTTTACCGCTGCCGGTTTTTGCCTGCACGCGGACATCTTTACCCGCAAGAATCGCCGGCAAAGCCGCCGCCTGAACTGGGGTCATCGAAAGATACCCTAGTTCATTCAGGTTAGTGAGCTGGGCGGCGGGCAAAACATTCAGAGTTGAAAAAGCGGTCACAATTATTTCTCGCATTACATTTAGGGGCGGACAATCTGCTGGCGCGTATCGTCGCAGATCTCCGCTCCCGATGCGACAATTTAATCGGCTCATCGTCAGGCGGTGGGTCGGGTAACGGACGCGGGCGGGGTTTGGGATCGTGGACCGGTACAGGATCGTTGGGTTCCGGCGGAATGGGGATTGAGTTCAGCGGATGAATAGGCATATTGACTCCCGGTTATGGGCGGGTACACCAGTTAAGCGTAGAAGCTGAGAAACAGAGCGCAAAAAAAAGCCGACTCATTAAAGTCGGCGTCGTACGAATCAATTGTGCTATGCAGTAATTCAAAAAAGGAAGTAAGACAATATGGAGCGCAACGCCCATCGCTTGACGTTGCATTCACCTGCGAGAGAGATATTGCCCTGAATGGGTAGACGGTTTATTGATTTCGCTCAAACATTGCCGGGTTTTCATCATCATCACCGCGCCAAAAGGCGATTCTTTACAACCATTTACTACGATGCAACCACCATGTAACACCCCCAATGAGAACGACTAACATTATGCAGAAAATAGAAAAACCCATATGCCAGCTATTGCCGGGAATGCCGCCGAGGTTGACGCCAAAGAGTCCGGTTAAAAAAGTGCTGGGTAGAAAAACCATGGCCATCAGCGACATCGTATAGGTTCTACGTGATAGCGACTCCTGCATAATTTGCGCGATTTCATCGCTCATAATCGCCGTGCGGGCGATGCAGCTATCAATCTCATCCAGACCTCGCCCCAGACGTTCGGCAATATCCTGCATCCGTCGCCGATGGTCGTCCGTCATCCACGGCAGACGCTCGCTGGCAAGCCTTGCATACACATCACGCTGCGGCGCCATATAGCGGCGCATGACGATAAGCTGTTTACGTAACAGCGCGAGGAAACCGCGCGGTGGGACCTGCTGATCCAATAAATCATCTTCCAGATCGATAATCCGGTCGTGAAGCTGCTCGATAAACTCGCTGGCGTGATCGGTTAGCGCATCGCAAACATCCACCAGCCAGCCGCCGCCGTCAATCGGGCCGTTGCCCTCACGCAAATCGCCGAGCACATCATCCAGCGCCAGGACTTTGCGCTGCCGGGTGGAGACAATCAAACGCTCGTCCATATAAAGACGCATCGCGACCAGCTGGTCCGGGCGCTCATCGGTACTGCCGTTAATACAGCGCAGCGTGATTAATGCCCCATCGCCAATTCTCGTCACTCGCGGGCGAGTGCTCTCGCCGGCCAGCGCATCGCGCACGTTATTGGGCAGCAGCGGCGTTGATGCCAGCCATTCCGCGCTATCAACATGGGTATAGTTGAGATGCAGCCAGCAAGGATGCTCTTTATCAATGGTGTCACTATCGACCAACGGCTTTACGCCGCCCTGCCCGTCGAACACCCATGCAAAAACGGCATCCGGCACGTTCAGTTCCGATCCCTTAATGGCGTCCACTGGACCTCCGTTAACTCATGCACATTTCCGTAGTCTAGCCTTACGCGACGGTTACGCAAGAGCTAATCAGGGCATGCTGCTGAATTCACTGGCGAAAAGCGAGGAGCCTGAAAAAAAGAACCCGCCGGCGGCGGGTTGTGGATGTACTTTGCAATACTGTGTCTAACCTGCATTATTAGCCGCCGCCAGACGCTGGGCTGACGGGAAGGCAGGCTAGCAGGAGCCGTTCATTTTTTCTCTTCTGCGTATTGACGAGCGTTGTCATGCAAATGGGTACACATACTTTTTTCCTCCATTTTAGTAAGCAAAATAAGAATAGAGTGATATTGCCGCTTTGCAAGTTTAACCGTGACCTTTAGCGCTATTCAGATAGCGCAGCAATAGCAGCAGGTCTAAATCGTTGCGTAGATGAAATTTAGACATAATCTGGCGCTTGTGTGCAAAAACCGTTTTATTGCAAAGCGAAAGTTTTCGGGCAATCGCGTTCACCGTTAACCCCTGATAGATTGCCGCCGCGATAATTCGCTGCTGTGGGGATAGTTTCCTCTGCGGGCAACGCTCGCATCGCAACACCGATTTTTCTTCCGCTGACGGTGGGGGCAGAATCCATGAGAGTTTAATTTTCGCCATAACCTGAGAGATTTTCTCATCGCGCCCAACAAAGACGATCTCTTTCAGACAGAGCGGCAAAGCGGCTCTTCCCCGTCGATTTTGCCTGGCAACCAAACCAATCAGCAATCCCGGTTTCCGATTTAACAACTCGGGATGACATACGAATTCTGCTCCGCGACATAAATCCAGCACGACCACATCAGCATCCTGCACGATCCGTTGATTAAGCGATGCGGCACATTGCGTAGATAATGCGTACTCCGGGAAGAGGCCCTGTAATATAAAGTGCAATCCTAAATTAAAAAACTGATTATTATTTTTAATGACGATATTCAACATCGACTTAGCCTGCTGAAGAAAGTAAATCAAGTATTATCCAGACAGCTAACGATACGCAAAGTACCGCTATCGTCGATTTACAAAACACGATATAAATAAACATTATTTTTCGACCTGAGAACTGGCGCCCCACGAAATTTAAGCAGAAATAGCGTTCTGGCGCGGCGAATCAGCCCCGGCTAATTAAAATCGACCCGCCCCGTTGTGGATTACCCTCCCTCGCCTTGACTAAAAAAGAGATATTGCAAAAACGTTATATCATTCACATGGATATATTTATGCTCGCCGGAGCGTCGCCACTAAGGCTGGCTTACGATCAAGCATCGTAAAAACCCACGCTATTATGGCTGAAGTGAATTTTCATCTAAACACACTCATTAACTCAAGTTATTTTTCGGTGTCATTTTAGACTATTCATAGCTTGCCTTGTTGCTCCTCTCAACGGTTATTGGCTGGCAGAGGGGCGGACTCCCCGGCGGGGAAATGGGAGAGTGACAAACCATCCCGCGAAAGCATTCAACAAAACGTCACCTTCTGTGGGGCATCACGTTCGGCGCATTTCTTTTTGCGCAAAATGCTGTATTATGCGATTTATTGCAGCATTTTGCGGGTTTAGATTATGCACAAAACGGCCAGACAGAAATATCTAATTGATATTCTTAGCGAAAAAGGCCAGGTCACGATCAGTGAGCTGGTCGATAACCTGCAAGTTTCTGCAGATACGCTGCGCCGCGATCTCAGCGACCTCGAGAAACAGGGGCTGGCCCAGAAAAACCACGGCGGCGCTATCGCGCTCAATCTCTCCATCATGAATCGCCAGAACAGGAATACGCTGCTACCGGATATCAAGCAGCGCTTAGGTAAAATGGTGGCGGAGAAAATCCCCAGCGGATCCACGCTGTTCCTTGACGCGGGGAGTACCGTGTTGGCCGTCGCCGCTCAAATACAGGGCCCAATGACGGTTATCACCACCTCTTTGGATATCGCCCAGCACTTCAGCGCGCGTCCGGATATTCAGCTTATTTTGCTGGGGGGAAAATGGGATATGCAGCAGCGCCTGTTTGCCGGTAGCGCTACGGTTTCGCTGCTGGAACGCTATCGGGCGGATATCGCTATTCTCGGCGCCTGCGCGCTCCATGCCGATCTCGGCCTCAGCGCCAGCCAGGAAGCGGACGCCGAAGTTAAGCGCGCCATGCTGGCGGCCAGCGCGGAACATTGGTTGGTGGCCGATCATATGAAACTCAACCACTGCGAGCCCTGGCTGGTTGCCGGACTCGCCGACATCCATCAGCTCTTTCTTGACCGGCCATGGGAAGAACTGAAGGATAATGGCTCAATACAACTCACTATCGCTGATGCTTAAGAACGCGGAGATGCTTATGACTAACGGTAAGAACATTAATATTGCCCTGATTGGCTACGGCTTCGTCGGCAAAACTTTTCATGCTCCGCTGCTCCAGTCCGTCGACGGCCTGAATCTGGCGATTGTCGCCTCGCGCGATGAAGAGAAAGTGAAACGTGACCTGCCAAACGTCACCGTCATCGCATCGCCTGAAGAGGCCATCCAGCATCCGGATATCGATCTGGTGGTCATCGCCTCTCCTAACGCAACCCATGCTCCGCTTGCCCGTCTGGCCTTAAACGCCGGTAAGCACGTCGTCGTCGACAAACCCTTTACTCTTGATATGCAGGAAGCCCGCGAACTGATTGCGCTCGCGCAAGAGAAACAGCGGGTGCTGTCGGTGTTCCATAACCGCCGCTGGGACAGCGATTATCTGGCAGTGAAGCAGGTTATCGAACAGGGGCTCATCGGCAACGTGAAACATTTTGAATCCCATTTTGACCGCTTCCGCCCGGAAGTACGCGTCCGCTGGCGGGAGCAGAACGTACCGGGCAGCGGCCTGTGGTTTGATTTAGGCCCGCATCTGATCGACCAGGCGCTGCAGCTGTTCGGCCTGCCGCAGTCGGTGCAGGGAAACATCGCCACTCTGCGTGAAGGCGCGGAGATCAACGACTGGGCGCACGTGGTGCTGAACTATCCGCAGCACAAAGTGATTTTGCACTGCAGCATGCTGGTCGCGGGTGGCGTATCGCGCTTTACCGTCCATGGCGATAAAGGCAGCGCCGTCAAACAACGCGCTGACCAGCAGGAGAGCCAACTGCTGGCGGGCGTGGTTCCGGGCAGCGAAAGCTGGGGCGCGGACGACGATAGCCTGGTGGTGTTTGACGCAGACCTGCGCGCCAGTGAAATCAGCGCGCCACGAGGCGATCAGCGCCAGTACTATATTCACGTCCGCGACGCGCTGACCGGCAAAATCAACAATCCGGTATCGCCATTAGAGGCGCTCGCCGTGATGGCGGTGCTGGAAGCGGCAGCGCAATCCGCCGAGAGCGGTACAACGCAAACGCTCGCGCTGACCGCAGATGAACTGGCGGGTCTGCAATAAGCGCCGCGCAATATGTCTGAGGGGTTGTCGCCCCCTTTAATGCCAGCCTACAGTTTCACCCGCAGCAAATCGCTGAGCCGGGTGGTGTAGGCTGGCGACAGCATCTGCCGCTTCATCTCCCAGCTGCGCTCTATCCCCTGCCCGGCAAACCAGAGCCGGCCTTTTTCACGTCGGTTAACAGAATCAAGAACCGTCATCAGCCGTTCGCTATTCGCGCGCGGCCGATAGTCGTCAAACAGGCCTAACTGCGCCACCCCCTGGCTAAAGAAATCGCCCAGCATCACGCCGCACTTTTGATATCGGTATCCCTCTCGCCAGATGGCGTCCAGGCATTTTAGCGCCGCCGCGATGATATCCCGGCTATCCTGGGTCGGGATGTGGATTTCCGTGCCGGCATCATTGCCGTAATAGACTTCATTACCCGCAAACGGACTGGTCTTCACAAAAACGGAAACATAGCGGCAGAACTGATGCTCCGCGCGCAGCTTCTCGGCGGCACGGACCGCATGGCTGCATACGGCTTCGCGCATCGACTCGTATTCGCTCACCTTCTGACTGAATGAACGCGAGCAGATAATTTGCTGTTTAGTCGGCATATACTCTTCCTGCTCAAGGCAGGGCTCGCCTCTCAGCTCCCGCACGGTGCGCTCCATCACGACGCTGAAATGTTTTCGGATAAGCGAAGCGGGCGTCTCGGCCAGCTGAAGCGCCGTGTTGATCCCCATCTCATTGAGCTTTTTCGCGATGCGGCGCCCTACTCCCCAGACCTCGCCGACGACCACCTTCTCCAGCAGCTTTTTCTGCCTGACCGGTGAGGAGAGATCGACCACGCCCTCGAATTTTGGCCACCTTTTGGCCGCATAATTAGCCAGCTTAGCCAGCGTTTTCGTCGGCCCGATCCCCACCCCCACCGTCAGGCCGGTACACTGGAGTAATGTACTACGCACATGGCGACCAAATGACTCAAGCTCCTCAGAACGATGGATCCCGGTCAAATTCACGAACGCTTCATCAATAGAATATTGATAAACCGCGGGGGCCAGCTCTTCGAGAATCGTCATGACCCGACGGGACATATCGCCATATAGGGCATAGTTGCTGCTAAACACCGCCACCTGATGGCGCTCAAACTGTGATTTCACTTTGAAATAGGGTGCGCCCATTGGAATCTCCAGCCGTTTAGCCTCGTGATTCCTGGCGATGACGCAGCCATCGTTGTTGCTCAACACCACCACCGGACGCCCGCGTAAATCAGGGCGAAAGGCCGTTTCACAGCTGGCATAAAATGAATTCACATCGACCAGGGCAAACATCAGCGGAGCCTGTTGATACTGAAAGTAACGACACCAAAAATCTCCAGCGCCTCACCGTCGTTGTGCAGCACAATGGGTGGAAAATCCGGATTCATCGGCAAGAGTTGCATGATGGGGTGCGTACAGAGGCGTTTAACCGTGTACTCGCCGCCGACGGAGGCGATGATGATATCACCATGCTTCGCTTTCAGGCCGCGGTCCACCACCAGCAGCGTGCCTTCATAAATGCCGGCATCAACCATTGACGTGCCCGTCGCCATGACAAAATAGGTCGCCGCGGGATGGCTGATACAAAGCTCATTGAGATCGATCCCCTTCTCAATGTAATCCTGCGCGGGGCTGGGAAAGCCGCAGGGAACAAGGTCGCTAAACAGCGGAATCGACACGATCTTTCGCCATTCAACCGGTTGATAAAACATCATATTAGATTCACCCGTGATAATACTGTATTTATATACAGTATCAATAGTTCATCCGAGTTTTTCAAGTCGCCCGTCAGAGATTGATGCGAAGACGTTGAAGTTGCGCTGAATTTTGCATCCGGGTTTGCATAGGGCGCCTTCCCCGTACGTATTACAGATGGTTTTGTACTGCATGCTGGAAATTTCCGCTAATTGGGAGGAGGATAGAATCCGTTGATGCGTACTATGCTTATAGCCTGTTGTGGTCCACCCGACATACTGAACCGGAGATTCATATGTATTACACGTTAGGAGACAAAACTCTCCACTTTTATCGCTATCAGTGCCACTTTTATGTCGCTCATTGGGACGGAGGGCACGTGATGACGGAGAAGTTCAAGCCGTTTATTGCCTCAATCACCGAGAAAACCGGCATTGAGGCAAAGAACGTTGAGGCGGCGGCGCGGGACTACTTCAATAACGTCGACTGATATTGTACGCCATACCATCGCTATCAGCTTATTCGCATAGCGATGGTAACGATGGGCGATCGGCAGAAAGCGCAAAAAAGCCGTGTCACGCGATCGTAAAACAAAGCCTGTAGGATAAGCCCGGACGCCACCAGCGCTAAAACGAGGTGAAGAGATGGGAACAGTTAAAGCCAGCAATCTGGAACAGGCAAAGCAGCTTCTGCAGTCCGGCGACGCCATTAAACTCGAACTGGATTTCGAGCTCGACTCTGATGAATTTTTTAATTTTGCTATCGAGTACTGTACGAATGGAGCGAAGCTTACGCGAGCCGGCGATCGCTTCCTGATTTCACGTAAAAAAAAGTAGCCTGAGCGTTATCCCCGCCATTCACAGCATCACAGGGGCATTCGTTTTTAGCGCCTGTGATGCTCGCCAGCAGAATAAAAATATCCGCATAAATTAACCTGGAATATTGATACATCGCGCATTTTCGTTGCCGAGGGAGGAATAATGTAGCTGCGGTATCTTACCGAGGGTTAAACCGTGAAAAAACTATTAATATGCTGTTTGTTTGGCGAAACGGCAGGGATTATTGCTCGTAGAATGCAAAAAATTGCTGACGATCGGCAACTGGATTTATTAATCAGCGCCGTTGGGGTTGAAAACTTCTTTAGCGTCGCTCCGGCTTATGATGCCGTGCTGGTTGCCCCGCATATCCAGTATAAGGTCGAGCAGTTCACTCGCGCACCGCATGCACCACAAGACATTGCCGTTATTGAAAGCTTGCCCTATGCCTCATTTGATGGTGAGAAGATCCTTAACTTCGCCCTGAATACGCTGCTGTAATCTCTTTGCTGCCCGGCCAAAAGAACCCGCGACAGCACGGGTTCTTTGGAGATGAATTATCTGAACGGCGCGTCAAGAGGTACTTCGGCGTCAGGTTCATGGGTAATGCGGTTACGAAGATCGCGACGAATCATCTCAATGGCCCAGAACCAAAAAATATGCCCCAGCAATTCCGAAATATACTCATCGGCAGGAATATTCAATAAAGAAGGCGTCAGCCCCAGTAGCGGAAATGAGATCCAGTGAACGGCGATGGTGGCGACAATCCCCGCCCATGCTCCCTGCCATAATTTCACTTTCGGAAAGACTTCCGCGACGACACAATAACCAACGGCAAACACCAGCGAGAATATAATATGTGTGACCATCACCGGATTGATGATGTGTTCGGAGAAAGTATATACCGTATGCGTTGGGTCAATTCCCAGATAGTCGCGTAAGAAAAGATAAGGCGGGTTAAACTCATCTCTGCCGCCGGAGAAAGTACGCGGCGGTAATGGAACTTCAGCCCCCCATTTAACAAACGCCGACATAATTCCGGCAATCACCCCGACAAATAGCGCTACGCCATAACGACGTCGGGCTGGTGTTGTTTGTATAAAGAAATCCTTAATCGCCATAAAAATCACCATTAATTTATTACATTTATTTTCCCTGTGTCATATTTAAGGGCATTGGCGATTATCAACATTGATCGCGATCACACTTTTCTCAGGTGCCATGACGACCCATTATATACTGTCATTATGACCATAGGTCTACTACCAGCAGATAAAGAGCCCCTTTTATTCAAAGGAGGCTCCTTCCGGGACGATGCTTTTATTGCCCAAAACGGTAACTGATGCCCGCCATCATGGAGCTAACGTCGCTGCTCACGCCAATTTGATTTTCGTTACCCACATTGTTGACCCACTGGTACTCCAGACGTCCCGACCATCTGTCATTAAAGGCATATTCGGTACCGAAAGCCAGTACCGGGCGCACGCCGGTATCAAATCGATTTTTTCCATTCACATCGGATTCCGCGCGATAGCCCATCAGCCCTGCCCGGCCGTAAAGATCCCAGTCGCTGGTCAGGCTATAGCTGGCCTTCAACGAAAGCTGTAGCCCCTGACTTTTCATTTGCGAACCGGATGCGCCATGGCGACCATTGATGCCCATATTGCCTAAATAGTCATAGCCACCTTCAACCGCCAGCCAGGGGTTAATCTGATAGCCGGTAAACACACCGCCGCCGACGTTATCGCGGTCAACATCGACTTGCCGATCGGTGCTGGAATCGCCGTAGTGCGACCAGCCAAATTTAGATCCCGCGTACCAGGTTCCTGTCTCCGCAGCAGCAAAAGCGGCCGTCGCCGTAAAAGCATGAGCAATAATTAACGTAATAAGCGTCTTTTTCATAATCATCTCGTTGTCGACCCGTTGTCGAATAAATGTCATCGTCAAAAATTAAGTGGGCCTACAATAAAATATTAACGCCGCGCTGATAATCGTTTTCTTATTTAATTTTGGACAACCCGCCAGACTTAAAACCGCTCGGGTAATTTATTCACGCCAATCAAATACCCCCCGCGTTTAAACGTAATATAGTTACCACTTTTTAACGCCGATAATACGTTTAATACACTGCTACGTGATAAGTGTGTACGCTCCTGAATATAATCCAGAATAGATATGCGCATCCGCGTCTCTTCGGGAAGCTGCCCCATCTCCTGCAAATGGTTGCGAATAACGGCGTAGGTCCGCTGCTGGACGACTAATGCATCACGATAGAAAAGATAAGCCGTGTGGTACGACAACAATGAGGCGACATCTTCCCAGACGCCATGCTGGCGAAAGGTTTCCATCGCCTTTTGCGCATCAACGCGCAGTATTGTCGACTCGGTTTCCGCCCGCAGCTGATGGCCGCGTACCGGCTGGATCATCTCGGCAATACCAAACAGATGCGGGTGGTAAACCGTGACAATCAGCAGACCGTCCGAGGCTCTGAGGATAGAAAGCTCTCCGTTGAGGAAAAGGTACAGCTGCGGTTGATTTTTATGCGTCCAGGTCATACGTTTTCGCGGCACGACGATCATTTTTTCGGCTATTGGCGTCAGGAGCGCCGTTAAACGCTGGATACTCTCTTCCGGGCGGACGGGCGGTAGGATATGCATAGAAATACCTGATTAGTTCTGGTTTAAAAATTATAGAACGCAACAAGATTTCCGTAAGAATTGCGTGACTACGCATTTACTCACACCTGCAAAGACAAGAAAAGTCCGGCCTGATTTAAATTTAAACAAACTAAAAAGCTGCCCGCAGGCAGCCCGATCGAAATTGTAATAACACTTACGATTCAGATATCAAAGGCCCTTTTCGAGGGCCCGATCTTACTTCCGTAACTCAAGCGATGCTGAGTTTCTGGAAATATGCGCTGCGATATTATCGAATGTAATCATCGCGGATTTACAAAAAATGCATTTCGCGCCAAACGGATTTTTTTCAGAAACATCGTAGGTGGATGTTCTGTACTGCGACCCATGACAGCATGGGCATCTGAAATGAATGTGGTCAATCATGATGTTAGCCTCTTTTTGCTACAACATTCTCTACCGCAGGGACATTTAGCCATATTTCACAGAAAACGCCTTCCCGGCTTTTCTGTAACAGCGTGAAAACGCTGCTCTGAATGGTTGAGAATAACAATGACATCATTGTCATTACTGCTTATAGATACCTCTGAAGCGCACTTCAGACTGAATTCTATTACTGCACCAGCGATTTTTTAATGTTGTTCGTTTCTTAGTTTGCCCTAGGGCACGTAATGTTCGGTAGATTTCAATAAAATAATCTTGTGCTATTGGGATAACGCTATCTCTTATGCACTTTTGCACGCTAAACGGAAGATTCCGGGCCTACCCCTTCTCTATCGCCGTTTGCCGGTTTGTGAACCTGTCTACTCGGGTTTAGACCGTCATCGTTGTCGCAGGTTCAAAAAACTTTAAAATTATTCGCTTCACAGAGCTTAATTAATCACGATAGGGAGAGTCTAAAGAAGGATTATCTATGGATAACGCTTGAGATGAGAACTGCTTCACTAAACCGTTTATTACTGGATCTGTGTAGTAAATCGACCTGCTATTAATCACATAGATGACGATCGATAGCAAGCTTTATTTTCAGCGCTACCGCGAACGGATGGTCATAGCATAAAGACGTTTCCGCGGCCCTCGCCGGCTGGGCGCAGATAAAAAAGCCATGCCGCGAAATTAGGCCTCCTCGGCCGCCTGCTGCAAAACCACTTTGCTCCAGGCATAAAACGCGCGAACCGCAGGAGGAAGGTACCTATTTTGCGGATAAACCAGCGAAAGCGGTAAAGCACAAGAGACGTTATCCAGACAGGCAACCAGCTCGCCGCTGCGCAGGTACGGCCTGGCCAGATAGCTGGCGACGCGGATTAACCCAAGTCCTTGTATTGCGGCCTGTATGTAGGCGTCCGTATCATCGACGACCAGGGTCTCTTTCATGCGGATCGCGTAATCCTCCTCAGCAAGCGTGAAAAACCACTCGATGGTTCTGCCGGTGCGGTGATCCAGATAGCCAACAGCGCGATGCCTTTCCAGATCACCGAGCGTTTCCGGCTGACCATAAGCGGCAATATAGGCCGGAGAGGCCAGAACCCGCCATGAAAAGTTGGCGAGCGGCCGGGCAACCAGGGTCGTTGAAT
Source organism: Klebsiella sp. M5al (assembly GCF_002090195.1). Lineage (NCBI taxonomy): Bacteria > Pseudomonadati > Pseudomonadota > Gammaproteobacteria > Enterobacterales > Enterobacteriaceae > Klebsiella > Klebsiella sp. M5al. The sequence goes on along the minus strand of NZ_CP020657.1, from coordinate 2,636,619 downwards.
CGTCGATCCTGCCCGCGCGGATCGCGCAGTCATACCCTTCCTGAATGATGTCCTCCACGCTATCGCTTGAGCAAAGTATCAGCTCCAGACCAGGATGCTGCTGCAGAAAGGCCGGGAGCCTGGGGATAATACTCTGCCGCGCAAGGGACTGCGGCATGCCGACTTTGAAACGGCCTCTGGGCCGCGCGGACCGCCCGGGGAAAGAGGACTCCAGCGTGGCGATCTCAGCCAGAAGCCTTTTGCACTCGGCATAATAGTGGCGGCCGTCAGGCGTAACGCTAAGCTTGCGGGTCGTACGTTGTAAAAGCTGAATCCCCAGGTATGCTTCAAGCGTCTTAATCACCCGCGACACCGTAGAGCGCGGCAGCCCAAGCGCCTCCGCCGCTCTGGCGAAACTATGCGTATCCACCACACACATATAGACCTGCATTGATTCCAGCTTATCCATCTTTCCCCGTAAGGCATCTCGTGATTATTCCATTTCTACGAACAGTCTAACTTATCCCCGCGTACTTGTCGAATCAGGCTCGTCGGCCTAAGCTTCACCCAAAGCTCGTAATACCTTGATTAAATGAATAAGGAGTCAAAATGGAAGAGCATAATGTCGCTACAGATGAAAAAGTATTAGTGCTGGGATCGGGACAACTCGGGGCCGCCGTGCTCGACTCGCTGGTGCCGGCGGTCATTCAACGGAATGGCGCTATCAGCGTTATCGTGTCGCCCGGCTCGTGGGATGCGCGGGGAAAACTGCGCTCCGCGGCTCATCAAAAACTGGCCGACAGGGGGGCGGAATTTATCGCCGTCGACGTTGCATCCAGTACGCCAGCCTCGCTAAAAGACCTCTTTGCGAATTTTGCTACCATCATCAACTGTATGGGATTTGTCGCTGGGGCGGGTACGCAGATAAAAATTACCCGGGCGGCGCTGGAGGCCAGGGTGAAACGCTATTTTCCCTGGCAATTTGGGGTGAATTACGATGCGGTCGGAAAAGGTAGCGGCCAACCCGTGTGGGACGAGCAGTATGACGTCAGAACGTTATTACGCGCTCAGACCGCCACGGAATGGGTGATTATTTCAACCGGCATGTTTACCAGTTTTCTTTTCGAGCCGGCGTTCGATGTGGTCAATTTATCCCAAAATACCCTCAATGCGCTCGGGAGATGGGATACGCAAATCACCGTGACGTCACCTGCGGATATTGGCCGCCTGACCACCGCCATTTATTTGTTTGAACCCCGATTAATCAATGAAGTGGTCTTTGTCGCCGGAGAAACGACCTCTTATGGAAAACTGGCGGACACCGTTGAGCGCGTAACAAAGCGAACCTTTACCCGGCAGGTATTTACCCTGCCCACGCTACTGGAACAGCTGCGTATGAAGCCGGACGATCGGATGCTTCGCTATCGCGTCGCCTTCGCACGCGGAGATGGGATGTGGTGGCCGATGAGTGAAACCTGGAATGTACAAAATAATATTCCAACCCAGGATATTGAATCCTGGCTTAGAAGCGTTATTTAACCCATTTTCTTTCACAGGACATCTTGCGATGAGAATGGCTATCATCAGCACATAAGCCATCCTCATAGTATTAAGTGCGAGCGAGGCTCTTTTGCCCCGCTCTCAGTCCACGGTTAAGGCATCGACCACTTCTGCTACGCTTTTGACGCTGTGGATGTTGCCGATCCCCGTGCCGAGCGAGATATAGCCTTCATCAGCGTTGCCTTCCAGCATGCCGATACGCAAACCGCGTAATCCCCCCATGGCTTCGCCGAGCGCCTCGCGGCTGGCGCCGGCTTTATCCATCGACACCAGTTTTTCGGCCAGCCTGCCCGGCAGCGAGCGATAGTAATGCGGCAGCGTGCGGAAAAGCCGCAAATCAAGGCCATTGGCGGCAATAATTCTATTTTTGACCGAGGCTGGCACTCTGCTTTCTTCCGTCGCGATAAAAACCGAACCGGCAAATATCCCTTCCGCGCCGAGCGCGTGCGCTGCTCTGGCGGTACGATGGTCGGTAATACCGCCCGCGGCCATCACCGGAATGCGCTTCACCGCATCGGCAATCAGCGGCACAATTGAAAAGGTTCCCAGCGCGGTGCCCGGCAATGTCCCTCCTTCATCAAAGCCGGTCGCGACGATGATATCGGCGCCAGCGGCTTCAGCAAGGCGGGTATTTTCAGGCGTCGGATTGATATCACGGTAAATAACAGCAATACCCGCCTCTTTTAATTCGTTGAACAGCGCCGGTATGAGCGCCCCTTCGCCGTAACCGGTATACACCACGGCCCTGACGCCCTCTTCTTTTATCACCTGCAGAATAGGCGGGGTCCAGATATCATTTTCAGGCGTTGGGATCAGGTTCACGCCGAAAGGCTTTTCGGTCAGCCGTTTGGTTTTGCGGATCTCTTCGCGCATTTTTTCAGCGGTTTCTTCCGGCGTGGAAACCGCGGTCTCAGCGGTTAAACCGGCATTGGGCCCCAGCACGCCAAGCCCGCCGGCATTGCTGACGGCGGCGACTAAACGGGCATCGGTCAGCCACGATAGCGGCCCCTGAATCACCGGTTTTTCTATATTCAGGATCTGACAGATACGGTTATTTTTCATGGTGCAATATCCTTCACAATAGCGCTATGGCGCGGTTCATTTTCTTCGTGGAAGGAGTGTAGGCCGTTACATTATTTAGAAAAATAGCCAAAAAATTTCATCACTATTATAAAATCAGTAACAATAAAATCTCCCGATGTGGGCAAAAGAAGCCAGCTATGCAAATAAATCTCTTTGAATCGATTCGCATTTTTATTGAAATTGTCGAGGCGGGCAGTTTTACTCAGGCGGCGGAGCACCTGCAGATTCATCGTCCCGCCGTTACGAAAGCCTTGCAGCTGCTTGAGCAGCACTGCGGCACGCGTTTGCTGCAGCGAACAACGCGTCGTATTAACCTGACGCCTGACGGGGAAGCGTTTTACCGTCAGAGCAAACCTTTGCTCTCCCAGGCGGATGCGTTGCTGGAATCGTTTAGTACAGACCGGGTATTGCACGGCCAGCTGCGAGTCGACATGCCTGTCGCTTTTGCGACGTTATTGGTCGTTCCCCATCTGCCTGATTTTTATCGTCAGCATCCTGGCGTCGAAATCATCCTCAGTAGCTCAGACCGTCGTCAGGATATGCTGCGCGATGGGCTTGACTGCCTGCTGCGGGTGGGAGAACTGGACGACGGGGACTATATCGCCCGCAAGTTGGGCAGCATCAAAATGACGACCTGCGCCAGCCCGGCCTATATTGCGAGCCACGGCGCGCCGCAAACGCTGGAGGATTTGCAGGATCATCAGGCTATCAACTGGGTTAACAGCAGCAGCCGGCAAATTATGCCGTGGACCTTTGCGACGCCAGAAGGTATCGCCGAAATGACGCTTCCCGGTAAGCTGGTCATCGATAACTCTGAAACCTATTTATCGGCAGGCCTGGCGGGGCTGGGATTAGTCCAGGGGATGAACCTGTTTTTACAGCCTTATCTCGACCGCGGCCTTTTGGTGGAAGTCTTACCCGACAATCCCTCCCCCGATCGCAAACTGTCACTCTTGTACCCGCACCGCCATCTCTCACGCAAAGTGCGGGCGTTTACCGAGTGGCTAGAGAGCTTATTACAAAAGGCGCGATGCGACGTTAAACAGTAACGGTAGCGCCTGTCATCAACCAGAACGTGCCCCCGGAGAAGGTTACGCCCCTCAGGATTGACGGCTTAAATTCTCAGGGTATCAATCACCGCCCGCAGCGCGGGCGACACGTTGCGATGGGGATAATAGAGAAAAGAGCCTTCCAGCCGCTGGCTGTAGCGTTGCAAAACTCTGATAAGCGCGCCTCGCTCTAAGTCGTCGGCGACCAGCTCCTGCGGGACATAAGCCAGACCCAGACCCAACCTGGCGGCTTTTGCCTCCATATAGCTATCAGCAAAGGCCCACTGCCCCTGCGGACGGTGGGTGATTTTTTTACCGTCCTGATCGAGCTCCCAGGCGTACAGGCTGCCGTCGCCAAACTGATAGGCGATGCAGGGATGAATCACTAAATCCGCGGGCGTTTGCGGAAAGCCGTAGCGGCGAAAATGCTCGGGCGTGCCGACAACAACCATCTCCATATCGGGCGAAATGCGCACCGCCACCATGCCGCCGCCGACTTCCGGCCCCAGACGCACCCCGGCATCAAACCGCTCCGCGATAATATCGACAAACCGGCTTTCGCTGATCAGTTCCAGGCGGATATCAGGATAGCGTTGTTTAAAGACCGCCAGCTTCGGCAGCAGCACTTTATCAATGGCGTGCTGGCTGGCATTGATGCGGACGGTACCGGACGGGGTATGGCGATAATACGCCAGCGTGGATAGCCCCGAGTCTAACGCATCAAAGCCGGATTCGACGGTTCGATAGAGCTGCTCGCCCGCCTGGGTGAGCGAAAGTTTGCGGGTGGTACGCACCAGAAGCTGCACGCCCAGCCGCTCTTCCAGTTCACGAACGGAACGGCTGACGCCGGATTGCGCCAGTCCAAGCCGCTGCGCCGCGGCGGTAAAACTGCCCTCCCGCACCACCAGCATAAACAGGTACAGATCGTTATAGTTTTCCCGTTTCGCCATCGTTTCCTTCCCGCCATTCATAACAATATGATATCAATCTTAGCATTATTCACCCTCTAATCAGCACCATTACTGCTAACTATAATCGGCGCATGGCAACAAAACACCGCAGCGTTGCCCGTATGCAACCTGTACCTGGAACCTGTTTTAGGGGAAATATTGATGAAAGCATTCGCCAGAAAACTGACGGCCGCCATGCCTGCCATGCTGCTATGCGCATCATTCAGTGGAGTCACTACCATGAGCTATGCCGATACCATTCATCCAAACGCGCCCGTTTCGATGGTCGAAAAATGGGACAAAACCTTCGCGGAAAGCGCGAAAGTCGATCACCGTAAGGTGAGCTTCCCGAACCGCTACGGAATCACCCTGGTCGGCGATCTCTACATTCCAAAAGATCGCGGCGAGCGTAAGCTGGCGGCGATCGCAGTCAGCGGTCCCTTCGGCGCGGTGAAAGAGCAGTCCAGCGGCCTCTATGCGCAGATCCTGGCGGAACAGGGTTTTGTCACCCTGGCCTTCGATCCTTCTTATACGGGCGAAAGCGGCGGCTATCCGCGTAACGTTGCCTCTGCGGATATCAACACCGAAGATTTCAGCGCGGCGGTCGATTTCTTAGGTCTGCAAAGCGAGGTGGACCGCAACCGTATCGGGCTGCTCGGCATTTGCGGCTGGGGCGGCATGGCGCTAAACGACGCCGCGATGGATACCCGCGTGAAAGCGGTGGCCACCAGCGTCATGTACGACATGAGCCGCGCGATGGGCCATGGCGTTGGCGACGGTAAAGATCGCTATACCACCGCCGATCGCCGCGCCGTACTGCGCTACCTCAACGAACAGCGCTGGAAGGATGCGGAAAACGGCGCCTACGCGCCGGGCGGACATGATATTTACGTCGATGAGAAAGGCAACGCCAGCGCGGGCGATCGTATCTTGCCAGAAACCTTACCCGCCAACCCGAACCCGGTTTTGAAAGAGTTTTTTGACTATTACCGGATGCCGCGCGGTTTCCACGCCCGCTCCGTCAACTCAACCGGCGCGTGGAATGCGACCATGCCGCTGTCGTTTATGAATATGCCGCTGCTGAGCTATGCCAGTGAAGTCACCATCCCGACGCTGATCGTGACCGGCGAAAAAGCGCATTCCCGCTATTTTGCCGAAGACGCCTTTAAGGCCATCGGCAGCAAAGAGAAAGAGCTGATAATCGTCCCCGGCGCGAACCATGTCGATCTCTATGACAATGCGGCCGGTAAAATTCCGTTTGCCAAATTTGAACAGTTTTTCAAAACCAGCCTGAGATAACGACCGAAAGCCGTTCGAAATTCGCGGGCGGCGTTCCATCGCCCGCGCTTTACCTTTATCCACGTTTTCATCAATAGCGTCTGATCCGGCCGCGCCTGAAGCGGGCCGGGAAAATATTCCGGGATGCAGATCATGTCCACACTGAGCCGTACTACCCCCCCCACGCCAGCACACGCCCACTGGGGCGGCGTATTTGCCATGACGCTGTGCGTTTTTGTCCTCATCGCTTCCGAATTTATGCCGGTCAGCCTGCTGACGCCGATTGCCAGAGATTTAAACGTCACCGAGGGGCTGGCAGGCCAGGGCATTGCGATTTCCGGCGCCCTGGCGGTCCTGACCAGCCTGACTATCGCCAACCTTGCCGGGAGCCTGAATCGTAAATATCTCCTGCTGGGGCTGACGGTTCTGATGGCGGCGTCGGGTTTGATTGTCGCGCTGGCGTCCAGCTATGCGGTTTATATGGCGGGAAGGGCCCTGATTGGTATCGTCATCGGTGGATTCTGGTCGATGTCGGCGGCCACCGCCATCAGGCTGGTGCCGCAGCGCCAGGTTCCCCGCGCGCTGGCGATTTTCAATGGCGGTAACGCGCTGGCGACCGTCGTGGCGGCGCCGCTGGGCAGCTACCTGGGGTCAACCGTCGGCTGGCGCGGCGCCTTTTTATGCCTGGCGCCGCTGGCGATAGCCGCCTTCATCTGGCAGTGCGTCAGCCTGCCCGCGATGGCAAGCGATAACGCGAGCCGGCCGCGCGGCTCCGCGCTTCGCCTGTTCAGAACGCCCATCATCGCTATCGGCCTGCTGGCCTGCGGACTCTTCTTTATGGGGCAGTTTACCCTCTTTACCTACGTGCGGCCGTTTCTGGAAACGGTAACCGGCGTCAGCGCCTCTGGCCTGTCCCTGATTTTGCTCGCGATAGGCATCGCGGGTTTTATCGGCACCCTGGGCGTTTCACCACTCCTCACTGCCCGATTTTATCAGACCTTAATCACCCTCCCCTTACTGATGGCCGCGATTGCCGGAACGTTGCTGCTGGCAGGACACCACGCCTGGGCCGTAGCCATTCTGTTAAGCCTGTGGGGAATGCTGGCGACGGCGGCGCCAACCGGCTGGTGGACGTGGATAGCGCGGACGCTGCCCGACGACGCGGAAGCGGGTGGCGGATTGATGGTCGCCGTGATTCAGCTGTCGATTGCGCTGGGTTCGACGGCAGGAGGCGTGGTATTTGACCGCATGGGGTGGCAAAGCGCTTTTGGATTAAGTGGAATATTGCTGCTTGCCGCGGTCGGAATAACGGCGCTCACCGGCCGCCAGGCGAGGAAGTAGGCTAAGGCCGCGGGTTTTTCTCGCCGCGGGTCGTGCGTATAATGCGGTTTCAATACTCGCTGAAAAACTGCGGCTAAAAATATGAATCTCAATCGGTGTTGTTATTTGCTCCTGATCGCTGCGGCGATCGGCAGCATTTTTACGTCCTGGCCCTTTGCTATTTGGCTCCTGCTGGTCAACGTCCTGACGCTAGCGATTTACGGCGTGGATAAAATGGCGGCGCGCAGGGCCTGGCACAGGGTACCGGAGTCCACGTTGCTGGTGTTTGGGTTCGTGGGCGGCTGGGCTGGCGCAATAGCGGGTCAGCAGCTGTTCCGCCACAAAACGCAAAAGCAGCCGTTCAGGACCTGGTTCATCATCAGCGCGATCGCCAGTCTCGCAGGGATGGCGGCGATTTATGTGTTCTCTCCTTTTTCTTTTCACTAAGTTTTGGCGAGGCTAACGGCTTGCAAAAGCGCGGGAATGCACTCAACCCGCCGCTATTCGTAGTATATTGAGAGTATTGTTGATTATCAGGTGTCCCTTATGACCTACTCCATCGGTGAATTTGCGCAGCTTTGCGGCATTAACGCGACGACGCTCCGCGCCTGGCAGCGTCGCTACGGCCTCCTTAAGCCACAGCGCACCGATGGCGGCCATCGCCTGTACAACGATGACGATATCCAGCAGGCGCTTAAAATTCTCGACTGGGTCAAAAAAGGGGTTCCCGTCAGCCAGGTGAAACCCCTGCTGGCGCGTCCCGGCGCGCGGCGGACGAATAACTGGCTCACCTTGCAGGAGAACATGCTCCAGCGCCTGAAAGAGGGGAAAATCGAATCCCTGCGCCAGCTGATTTACGACGCCGGGCGCGAATCCCCTCGCCCCGAGCTGGTCACCGAGGTGCTGCGCCCGCTGCGCAGCCAGGTCTCCGCCAATGTACCGGCAATTATGACGCTGCGCGAAATCCTCGACGGTATCATCATCGCCTACACCTCCTTCTGCCTCGAAGGGGACAAAAAGGCGCCCGGCGATAACTATTTGATCACCGGCTGGCACCTGACAGACGCCTGCGAAATCTGGCTTGAAGCGCTCAAACGCACCGGACAGGGCCACCGCATCGACGTCCTTCCGGCGCCCCCCGCAACCCTGGCGCCGGAGATCCTGCCGGAGCGCAAATGGCTGCTGGTGACGACCGGTAAACTCTCTCCTGCTCGCCAGAAGCAGGTCGAACGCTGGCAGCAGCAGGTGGTCTCTCTGGAGATTGTCGCGCTGTAATTTAGTGCACCGCGGCTAACACGTCCTTCGTCATATCCCCCGTAAACCGATCCTCTGTACGTAAAATGCGCCCCCCTGTCCGCGTAAGGCGCGGCGGACATACCCTTTCGCCTCTCGCTAAAGCCTCAAAACCTGCGCTGCAAAGATAAAAATAACCATCTGATTTTTAATAAAAATAAAAAATACTCCAACCAAAACTTGGACAAATATTATTAATTGTGTAAGTTTTAAATACGCTATATTGATTCACTCTGGATGTGAGCCATGAGTCCTTCGCCCTCCGTTCTCAGTCGTTTTACTGAGTACTACGCCATGCTGGATACCCAGCCGCCCTCGGCGCTGGCCGCGCTCTATCATGCGAATGCCGTACTGATCGATCCGTTTGGCCAGCATCGGGGGCTGTCCGCGATCCAGGGGTATTTTTCCCATCTGTTAGCCAACGTGGCGCGGTGCCGTTTCGACATCGATACGCCGGTCTGCAACGCTCAGCGGTTTGCCGTCGCCTGGACCATGCACTGGTCGCATCCGCGCCTGGCCGGCGGGAAGGCGTTAGAACTTGCGGGCTGCTCGATGGTTACGGTTGAAGAGGAGCGGATTATTCACCAGCGCGACTACTACGACGCCGGGGAGATGCTGTACGAACATCTTCCCCTGCTGGGCTGGGCGGTACGCGGCGTCAAGCGGAGGGTGCGGACATGATGACGGTGCTTATCACCGGCGCCAGCTCCGGGATTGGCGCCGGACTCGCCAAATCCTTCGCCGCGGACGGCCACCCCGTCATCGCCTGCGGTCGCGATCCGTCGCGTCTGGCAGCGCTACAGCGGCACAGCCCCAACATCAGCCTCCGCTCATTTGATATGACAGACAGGGAGTCCTGTCGCCAGGCGCTCGCGGAGTGCCGGGCCGATCTGATCATTCTCTGCGCCGGGACCTGCGAATACCTCGACCACGGAACGGTAGATGCCGCGCTGGTGGAACGGACGATCGCCACCAACTTTCTCGGGCCGGTGAACTGCCTGGAGGCGCTTCAGCCGCAGCTGTCTGTCGGCAATCGCGTGGTGCTGGTAAGTTCAATGGCGCACTGGCTGCCCTTTCCTCGCGCCGAGGCGTATGGCGCCTCCAAAGCGGCGTTAACCTGGTTTGCCAACAGCCTGCGCCTGGACTGGGAGCCGAAAGGCATTGCCATCACGGTGGTCTCGCCGGGATTCGTCGATACCCCGCTGACGCGCAAAAACGATTTTTCCATGCCCGGCCAGGTGAGCGTGGAGCACGCGGTAAAGGCGATTCGCCGCGGTCTGGCGAAAGGTAAAAATCATATCGTCTTCCCGACAGGCTTTGGCATGCTCCTGCGCCTGCTGGCAGGGCTTCCCGAAGGTCTGCAACGCCTACTGTTGCGCAGGATGGTACGCTCATGAATATCGCGATTATTGGCAGCGGCATTGCCGGTCTGACCTGCGCCTGGCGCCTTGCCGGACAACACCAGGTCACCCTGTTCGAAGCGGCATCCACGCCGGGGGGACACACCGCCACGGTGGATATCGCCACGCCGCAGGGCACATGGGCCATCGATACCGGGTTCATCGTTTACAACGATCGCACCTATCCGCGCTTTATGGGGCTGCTCAGCGAGCTGGGACTCAGCGGTCAAAAAACGCAAATGAGCTTCTCGGTACACAACCCGCAGAGCGGGCTGGAGTATAACGGCCACAGCCTGAGCTCGCTTTTCGCCCAGCGGCGCAACCTGGTAAAGCCGGCCTTCTGGGGATTGCTGACGGAGATCGTCCGCTTTAATCGTCAGGCGAAACAGGCTCTGGCGGGGGCGTTCGACCCGGGCGCCACGCTACAGACCTTCCTTGAGCGGCACCGCTTTAGCCCCTTTTTCGCTCGCCATTACATTCTGCCGATGGGCGCCGCTATCTGGTCTTCATCGCTGCAGGAGATGCGCCGCTTCCCGCTGGCGCTGTTTCTGCGCTTTTTTGAAAACCACGGCCTGCTCGATATCCGCCAGCGTCCGCAATGGTACGTGGTGCCCGGCGGCTCGCGCGAATACGTGCGCGCCCTGCTGGCTCAGCGTGGCGATCGCCTGCGCCTTCGCCTCAATGCGCCGGTGCAAAACGTTATCCGTCGCCAGGAGGGCGTCACGCTCCAGCTGGCATCGGGGGAGCAGCATTTCGATCAGGCGATCTTCGCCTGCCACTCGGCCCAGGCGCTGGCCATGCTGGCGGACCCGACCTCCGCCGAACGCGAGATTCTGGGAGATATCGGCTGGCAGCAAAATGAAGTGGTCCTGCATAGCGATCCCCGCTGGCTGCCGACGCGCAAGCGCGCCTGGGCCAGCTGGAACTATCGCCTGAGCGAGCAGGATCAGGCCAGCGCCTGCGTCACCTATAACATGAATATTCTTCAGGGCCTGCCCGCCGACGCCCCGCTGTTCTGCGTCACCCTCAATCCGCCAACGCCGGTGGACCCGCGCTTCGTCTGGAAGCGCATGGTCTATGAACATCCGCTGTTTAATCCGCAAAGCTGGTCCGCCCAGATGCGCCGCGAGGAGATTAACGGCCGCCAGCGGAGCTGGTTCTGCGGCGCGTACTGGTATAACGGTTTTCATGAAGATGGCGTGCGCAGCGCCCTCGATGTGGTCAACGGCATCGCGGCGGCGGAGAACTTCTGAAATGAACAGCTGCCTCTATGAGGGCGTATTACGCCACCGCCGTCTCCAGCCGAAGGCGCACCACTTTCGCTATCGCATCTTTATGGCCTGGCTCGACCTGGACGAACTGGATGCGCTCGCGGCCGTCGGCATCCGCCGCAATCGGTTTGCCGCCGCCGCCTTTTACGATGCGGATTATCCGCTGGGCACGCCGTTAAAACAGCAGGTTCTGAACCGCCTGGAAAGTCTGACCGGCTGCCGCCCGGAGGGCCGCGTCATGCTGCTGACCCAGCTGCGCTACCTGGGCTTTCATTTTAATCCGGTCAACTTTTACTACTGCTATGACGGCGCCGGCGCCCTGCGCTGGGTGCTGGCCGAAGTACGCAACACGCCGTGGAATGAGCGTCATTACTACGCGGTAGACGGTCAACGGGCGCACCCGCTGGCGAAAGCGTTTCACGTCTCCCCGTTTAACCCGATGGACATGGTCTACTGCTGGCGCTTTAACAGCCCGGGTAAAACGCTGCACATGCATATTGAGAACCATCAGACCGCCAAAATCTTCGACGCCACGCTGGCCCTGAGCCGCGTGCCTTTGACGCGCGCCAGCCTGCGCGGGCTGCTGCTGCGCATTCCGTTGATGACGCTGAAAACCGTCCTCGCGATCTACTGGCAGGCGCTGCGGCTGTGGCTCAAGCGCGTGCCGCTGTATAACCATCCTGTCAGCAGGAGTGAACGCTCATGACCGATCCCGTCTTTGCGCTTGAACCCGATATTCCGCGCAACGTGCGTATCGCGCGCTGGTTGCTCTTTCGTCTGTTGAGCGGCATTCGCGAAGGTTCGCTCACCGTGCGCGAAGGGGCGCAGACCTTTCATTTTGGCGACCCCGCCGCCGCGCTGCGCGCCGAGGCGCGGGTGCTTTCCGCGGACGTCTACTGGCGCTTATTGACCGGCGGCAGCCTCGCTGCCGCGGAGGCGTGGATGGACGGCGACTGGGAGAGCCAGCAGTTGACGCAGCTGCTGCAGATCCTGGCGCGTAATGGCCAGGTGCTGGGACGACTGGAGCGCGGCTTCCGCCTGCTCGGCAAACCCGTGGCGCGGCTACGCCACTGGACGCGCCGCAACTCGCGCGCGCAGGCGCGGGAGAACATTGCCGCCCATTACGATTTGGGTAACGACTTTTACGCCCACTTTCTTGACGACGAACTGCTCTACTCCAGCGCGCTGTTTACCGACGACGGCCAGGATCTGACCCAGGCTCAGCGGGCCAAAATGGCGCGCCTGTGCGATCGCCTGGCGCTTACGCCCGGCGATCGTCTGCTGGAGATTGGCACCGGCTGGGGAGCGATGGCCGAATACGCCGCCCGCCACTACGGCTGCCGGGTCACCACCACCACCCTGTCACAGGAACAGTTCCAGTGGGCCAAAGCGCGAATTGCCCGCGCCGGGCTGGAGGATCGCGTCGAGGTGCTGCTCTGCGATTACCGCGATCTCACCGGCCAGTATGACAAGCTGCTGTCGGTGGAGATGATTGAAGCCGTGGGACAGCGCTATCTGCCGGCTTTCTTTCGCACCTGCCAGGCGCTCCTGCGTCCGGGGGGAAGAATGGCGATCCAGGCCATCACCATCCAGGATCAGCGCTATCGCGATTACAGCAAAAGCGTCGATTTTATTCAGCGCTACATCTTCCCCGGCGGCTTTCTGCCCAGCATCACCGTAATGAACGAACTGATGACGCGGCATACCGATTTTGTGGTGCGCGATCTGTTTGATATGGGACCGGACTACGCCCGCACCCTGGCCCACTGGCGCCAGCGTTTTACCCACGCCTGGCAGGACATTGAGAAGCTCGGCTTTGATGACCGCTTCCGCCGCATGTGGCTCTACTACTTCGGCTACTGCGAAGCCGGGTTTAACGCCCGCACCATCAGCGTTGTACAGCTCACCGCGGAGCGGGTATGAATCGCCCGGCGTCGCTCCTGCTGACGGCCATCGCGTTCGACCTCTACTGGACGCTGGTGGTGCTGTTTCGCGAGCGCGGTCTGTTCATCTGGCTGGCGCTGGCAATCCTCTGCTGGCTACGGCTACCGCCAGAATACCGTGCGTCTGCGCTGCTGCTGGCCGCCGCGGGCTGCGGGCTGGATACGATCTGGGCGCTATCGGGACTGGTCGATTTTAACGGCGATACCCTGCTGCCCCTGTGGATGGCCGCGCTGTGGCTGATGTTCGCCGTCGTCTGGATCCGCCTGACCTGTGCCGCGACGTTGCCAGGATGGCTGCTGGCCCTGGCGGCGGCCTTTGGCGGCCCGACGGCATACCTGCTCGGCGCCTATCTGGGAGCGATGACTTTGCTGGCGCCGACGGCGGCTGTCTTCGGTGCGATGGCCTGCGGCTGGCTGGCAATGATGCTCGTGTTCCATATGGTGATGGGGAGGCGGCAATGAGAACGGCTTTATTACTGCTGTGGCTGGCGGCATTCTCTCCAGTTGCTCACGCAGCCGACTGGCTGGAGTGGCCCCGCGTTGGCGAAGCGACCCTCAGTTGGGGGCCCTTCACCGTCTATACCTCGCAGCTACGCACGCCGGACGGCCGGTATGACGGCCCGCATCAGGATCGGGCGCTGATTATCACCTATCAGCGCAGCATCGATCGCGACGAGCTGGTCGAGGCTACCCGCGACCAGTGGCGGGCGCAGGGCATTCTGCAACAGGAGCCGCAAAGCGAGGCCTGGCTGCGCATGCTGCGAGGACTCTGGCCGGACGTCGCATCGGGCACGCAGCTGGCGTTCGTGGTGAGCGGCGGCGAGGGCCAGTTCTGGTATCGCGCCAGCGCCGCGCAGCCCACGTTTACTGCGCTGGGGCCGCGCCAGTCGGCAGCGTTCAGTACGCGCTTTCTCGCTATCTGGCTCGATCCCGGCACCACCTATCCCAAACTGCGTCAGCAGTTGATCGGAGGTACACCATGAAACGCATTCTGACCCTTGGCCTCGCGCTGCTGATGCTGGCGCTGGCGGGCTGCAGCGCTGAAGTCGCCGACTATCGGCAGCAGCAGCCGGCACTGGACATTTTCCGTTACTTTCAGGGCAAAACGGAAGCCTGGGGGATGGTTCAGGATCGCAACGGCAAGCAGCTGCGCCGCTTCCACGTGGCGATTGACGGCGACGTGGTTGGCGACACGTTGACGCTTCACGAGCGCTTTGTCTATGACGATGGCGAAAAGCAGCAGCGGGTATGGCGCATTCGCCGTATCGGCGCCGACCGTTATGAAGGCACCGCGGGCGACATCGCCGGGGTGGCGACCGGCCAGGCGGCGGGCAACGCTTTTCACTGGCGCTACAGCATGAACGTGACGGCCAGCGGAAGCACCTGGCTGCTGCACTTCGACGACTGGATGTTCCTGCAGGACGATGCGCATCTGTTCAACAAAACCGAGATGAAGAAATTCGGCATTACCGTCGCCACGGTGACCCTTTTCTTCACCCGAGCGGTACATTAAAAGAGGACAACGCCATGAACACGCAACCTGTCATTGGGATCAGCGGATGTTTAACCGGTTCAGCCGTGCGATTCGACGGCGGGCACAAGCGAATGGGCTTTGTAATGGATGAGCTCGCGCAGTGGGTGGCGTTTAAACCCATCTGCCCGGAGATGGCTATCGGCCTGCCCGTTCCGCGCCCGGCGCTGCGGCTGGTGCAGACGACCGAGGGGGAGCTTCGTATGCGCTTTAGCCATGCCCCGCACGACGACGTGACGGAGAAGATGGCCGATTTTGCCAACGCCCATCTCTCCACGCTGGGCGAACTGTCGGGATTTATCGTCTGCGCCAAATCGCCCAGCTGCGGCATGGAGCGCGTGCGTCTGTACGATGAAAAGGGCAACCGCGGGCGTAAAGAAGGCACAGGATTGTTTACCGCCGCGCTGATGGAGAAATACCCCTGGCTACCGGTTGAGGAGGATGGTCGCCTGCACGATCCTGCGCTGCGTGAAAACTTCGTCGAGCGGGTCTTCGCCCTGCACGAGCTGAATAGCCTGCGCAAAAATGGCCTGACGCGTCGTGCGCTGCTGGATTTTCATAGTCGCTATAAACTTCAGCTGCTGGCCCATCATCAGCCGGGGTATCGCGAGATTGGTCCGTTCGTTGCGTCGCTCCACGAGTGGCAGGATCTGGAGGCTTTCTTTGCGGTGTACCGCGATAAACTGATGGCGATCCTCAAGCAGCCCGCCTCGCGTAAAAACCACACCAACGTGCTGATGCATATCCAGGGCTACTTTCGTAACCAGCTGAACAGCCGCCAGCGCGGCGAGCTGCGGGAGGTGATCCTCAACTATCGCTCCGGGCTGCTGCCCATCCTTGCGCCGATAACGCTGCTTAAGCACTATCTGGCCGAATATCCGGATCGTTACCTACAGGCGCAGAACTACTTTGACCCCTACCCGCAGGACCTGGCCCTGCGCCTGACGGTGCATTGAGAGGGCTGAGCGAGCGGACAGGCTGGCGCGCCAGCCTGTTTCCCCTGGTGAATCCGTCAGCTTTTAGAACCACGCTTCAAACATGCCGCCGACGTTCAGCGAATCCAGCTGTTCGTCTTTGGTGCCGTTGACCTTCGCGGTGCGCTTGTTATCCACCTGGCCGCCGGTCACGTAGAAACGCAGCATCGGGCGGAACTCCGGCCCCATTCCGATGGCGATGTTCTGCGACAGCGTCAGCTTCCAGCCGTGGTTATCGCCGCCCTGGTCATAGTCGACGCGCTGGTAGCCCGCTTCCAGCCAGGTGGAGTGCACATCGTTCCAGAAGTACATCGGACGGACGATGGCGCCGTAGTTTTTACGGTTGTCGGTGTTGTCCTTGCCGTTGTCATAGTCGTGGAAGGCCAGCAGATATTCGATCTGCGCCTGCCGGGTGAATTTATGCAGCCCTTCAAAGCTGGCGTAGATAGCGGTCAGGTCATCGGTTTTGTTGTAGACGCTGTTATCCGAGTTATCGGAGTAGCGCAGGATCACTTTATTGACGCCGCTGTCGTTGGTGTGGCTCAGCACCAGCCCGCCCTGCCAGGCGTCGAGACGTTCGTCGCTGTCCACCGCTTTCGAATCGAAGCCGTAGTTGGCGTATACCTCAACGTCGATCGGCCCGGCCTTGATGTTGTGGGTTTTGGTGGTCAGGGCGTAGTGGCCGTTATCGCCGGTACCGGAGCCGCCGGTACAGGTGATGCGCGACGGGTTGGCCTCATCGGCCATCACTTCCGGGCTACAGGACTCCACCTGCGACACCCCCGCCACGTCAAACTGCACGCCGCCGATATCAAAGTTTTTCACCCCGGCGCCCTGGCCATCGTGGTTCATCCAGAAGTAGTCGTTGATCCCCTGCTGCGGACGCTGATGGAAGTCGCGGCCGGCCCAGATATAAGCGTTGGGGTTAGATTCCAGCACGTTGGTGACGCCGACGTAGGCTTTTTTCAGGTTAACTTCATCGCTCCAGTGGTCAAACATGACGTTGATATCCCAGATCGCGCCTTTACTGCTTTTGAAGGCTTTGGTTATCTGGAATTCGCCGCCGTTGCCTTCGTTGCCTAAACGACCGATCGCCGAGGCGCCGTTATAGGAGCCATCCACGCCGACAAACTTCTGATCGCCGGTCTGGAACTGCGCGCCGTAGCGGGCGTAGCCGCTGAACTTGAGGCCGAAGGGGATCGCCATATCCGGCGAGGCCGCGGTGGTCTGCGGGTTGGTAATGACATCCACTTTTTTATCGGCGGCAGCGTCGATTTTCGCCTGGCGCTCGGCGAGGGCTTTATCGACGGCCTTCGCCACAATGGCGTCGATCTGTTCCTGCGTGAACTCTTGGGCTATTGCAGAGGTAAACGGGAAAAAGGCGGCGATAACCGCCACGGGTAATGGAAGTTTTTTTATCATTGTCAAAATTATCTCAATATAGGTTAATTTTATTCAGATAATAACAATCCCATTCTGGGTAGACAGAATATCTCGCTATCATAAGAACATTATTTTAATTTTATACATCTACAGAGGCTTTACGCTATTAGGGTTATCCGACCTCCTCGCGCGTTGTTTAATAATGAGCTGCCCCCGGATAAATTATCATTTTGGATAATTTACGGGCCAGCAGCGGTGGTATTGATTGCGCCGGGCATGCGCCATAATTAACGTCGTTGTTTCAGCAGCTGGCGACGCCCTCCGTCCTCACGGTACCACCTTTTACCCCCAGGCGGCGGACAGCGTTGATGACGCCAGCGACCTGCGCTATTACCGTGGGAAACAGGAACGGCGCGGCGTTGGCCGCCGCCCCGGCACCGTCGAGTGGATGAATAAAACCGCTGGCTGCGCCCCGCTCAGCATAAGATTGCATGATGAACCCCATAATTTATGAAGCCAAAATTTAACAACTGTGACACATCCTCTATTCTCCCGGCCGGTTGCTCAATTACGTTATTTCACTCAGCGATTAAGAAAATGCTCAAATGTGAGCCATCTCGCAAATATTAGCGTCATTTACTCAACGCCTGGAGAACCATGTAAAGTACATTTTTTCGGGTGATGAAGAGAGAAACAATAAAATAAAAAATGATTTTTTCGCGCCCTGAATCTATCGGGATATAGCTGCTAAATCGTTAGTCAACAAGAGAGACAAGATAGTCTTGATGGGTATTTGCTTCGATGATCACAGAAGTAAAAAAACATAATAAATTAATTTAAAAACGTAATGGATTCTTCGAGATCATTTATGTCAGAAATTGTTACACATCCACACAACACACCGGAGTCTGCTCAGAATGAGTAAAAACATAATGCAAAGCCGCCATGACGAATATCATAAATTAACGCGCGGGGAACGTATTGGTTATGGAATGGGCGACTTCGCTCAAAACCTGGTTTTTGGCACAATAGGCGGCTTTCTGGCTCTTCACATGCTGACGGTAAATACCATCAGCACGGCAACGGCTGGGTTTATATTTCTTTTTGTCCGAATCATCAATGTCTTTTGGGATCCGATGGTCGGCACGTATGTTGACAAAAGAACGTCAAAAGCAGGCAAATACCGTCCCTGGCTGATAAGAGCCGGCGTGCCGCTGGTGATCCTTTCCGCGTTACTTTTTGCTCCCATTCCTGGCGTCCGAGGTTCAGTCCCTTTTGCTTTTATCGTCTATTTGGCTCTGGATTTAGTTTATTCGGTGGTGAATATTCCTTATGGTTCTCTTAACGCGTCCCTGACCCGGGATCCGGAATCGATTGATAAACTCACCAGTACCCGCATGATGCTGGCCAATAGCGCGAACCTTCTTGTCTATACCCTGTTCCCGATGTTTGTACAAATGGCCTCGCCAAAAGATCGTAGCCTTAAGGACACCGGTTTTTTTGGCATTGAGCTCAATCTGGGAAACTATACCGATCCATCAGCGAACTACGCCTGGTTCGGCGTTTACTCCGTTTATATGCTAATCGGCGCTGCGGCGCTTTTCATCTGCTATAAATTCACCAAAGAACGCGTTGTTGCGACGGCAGAACAGACTGCCAACGTCAAAACGACCGATCTGTTCCTTGAACTTAAACATAATCGTCCGCTGGTTATTCTCGGGCTGTTTTTCATGCTGGCGTTTACCTTCATGTTTTTCATGAACACGGTTAACGGCTTTTTCAATCAGTACGTTGTGGGTCATTCAGAGTGGATGGGGGCCGTCGGCCTTGTCGCCTCGATTCCGGGCATTGCCTTCCCTATTTTCTGGCCCAAACTCAAGAAAATTTTTGGTAAAAAAGGATTCTTCCACATTTTTCTGGCCATGTTTATTGTCGGTGAATTACTGACTTACGTCTGGTCACGGGAGGGTATGCATGATGCGCTTTGGCTTGCTTACATCGCGACCTTCATTAAACAGTGGGGCTTAACCTCGGCGACCGGCTTTATGTGGGCGCTGGTTCCCGAAGTCATCGCGTACGGCGAATTAAAATCTGGCAAACGGAATGCGGCGATCATTAACGCGATTATGGGGCTGTTTTTCAAGATTGGTTTTACTATCGGCGGCGCTATCCCGCTGTGGCTGCTGGCCGTCTATGGATTCAATGAAACCGGCGCCCAGCAAAGCGCCAGCGCTATCGACGGGATCATTATGACCGCGGTGTGGATCCCTATCGCGTTAGCCATTATATCGATGATCATCATTCAGGTTTATCCCATCTCTGACAAAAACGTTAACGATATCAACCGTCAGCTTGATGAGATACGCGTGTAGCTAAAAATTATAAATCCAGCCATTAAGTCACTTTTCATTTTAAAAAGGTGTAATGATATGTCTCTTATTCAAAACCCTATTTTACGTGGGTTTAATGCCGACCCCAGTATTATCCGCGTGAAGGATACCTACTATATCGCCAACTCGACGTTCGAGTGGTTCCCGGGCGTTCGTTTACATGAGTCAAAAGACCTGGAGCACTGGAATCTTCTCCCTTCGCCATTGTCAACAACCACCCTGCTGAATATGAAAGGCAATCCTTCATCAGGCGGGATTTGGGCACCGGCGCTCTCTTATGCGGATGGTCAATTTTGGTTGGTGTATACCGACGTCAAAGTCACCGAAGGCGCCTTTAAAGACATGACCAACTATCTGACCACCGCAACCGATATTCGCGGCCCATGGACGGATCCCATCAAGCTCAACGGCGTAGGTTTTGATGCTTCACTTTTCCATGACGATGATGGGCGTAAATATATCGTGCAGCAAACCTGGGATCATCGTGAGTATCGCCATCCCTTTGACGGCATCACCTTAACCGAACTGGATACCAGGACCCTAAAATTAAGACCAGAAACCGCGCGTACTATTTACCGCGGCACTGCCGTTGCGCTCGTTGAGGGCCCGCATCTGTATAAACTGAACGGCTATTATTATCTTTTTGCCGCCCAGGGCGGCACCGTATTTACGCACCAGGAAGTGGTTGCGCGTTCTAAAACCTTAGACGCCAACAGCTTTGAAACCGAGCCTGGTGAGGTCTTCTTAACCAACGTCGATACGCCAGACAGCTATATCCAAAAGCAAGGACACGGTGCCTTAGTTTCTACCCCAAGTGGGGAGTGGTACTACGCCTCGCTCTGCGCGCGTCCGTGGAATCGCCCGGGTGAGTCGGTCTACGATCCTCGCGGTTGGTCAACGCTGGGCAGAGAAACGGCTATTCAAAAAGTGTATTGGGATGAAGATGGCTGGCCGCGTATTGAAGGAGGGCATGGCGGGAAAACGTTTGTTGAGGGTCCAAAAGATGCCATTTATACCGAAAGCCCGGAAAACCATAGCCAGCACGACGACTTTACAACGGCGACGCTCGATCGCAACTGGAATACCCTGCGGGTGCCGTTCACAGAAAAAATGGGTACCACAGGCGATGGCAAGCTAACGTTAATTGGCCAGGGCTCTTTAGCGAATACCCACGACCTGTCGCTGATTGCCCGCCGCTGGCAGGCCTTCTATTTTGACGCGAAAGTTAAAGTCAAATTTAATCCATTTAACTACCAGCAAATGGCAGGATTAACAAACTACTATAACGATCGTCACTGGAGCTTTGTGTTCATTACCTGGAATGAAATTAACGGCAAGGTCATTGAATTAGGTGAGAATAACCGCGGGAAATATACATCATATTTAAAAGATGATGCTATCAAGGTCCCGGACCATGTTGAAGAAGTCTGGTTCCGCACGAAGGTCAGGAAAGAAACGTATAGCTATGAATATAGCTTTAATGGGGTTGAATTCACTGAAATCCCCGTCAGGTTAGATGCCGCGATCCTTTCGGATGATTATGTTCTGCAAAGCTACGGCGGGTTCTTTACCGGGGCGTTTGTTGGCCTTGCGGCAGTCGACTACTCCGGTTATGACGCCAGCGCTGAGTTTTATCATTTCGATTACCAGGAGCTGGGCGATACGTTAATCGCCAGTGACGCTTACAGCTGGGAAGCCAGTGAGTTACGTGGTTATTAGATAGCCCTGACCAGAGATGTGAAATGAGGAACTGGCGCGACAGGCCGCGCCGGTTCCGGGTATTGCGGGGGTGTTCTGGCCGCAGAATGGATATCCCGGATACCTTTTCGTCGATTATCTGTGGAAAAGAATATCACGGTGGATGCGATCCCAAGGTTATTCCGCCGTTTTTTGTTTCAACGCGGCGTAGCGGCGCTCGTTTGCGACGCGGTCTCCTCTTTATTTTCGCTGTCTTCCAGCCGCACCGCCGCGTTGTGCATCAGGGTATACAAGGCATCGAGCTGGCTGACATGTTTGAGTTCCAGGCGCTGCAGCACATCATCCAGCGCCGTCAGGTGCGCTTCGGCCTGGTAAAGCTGGCTCAGATCGTTAATAGACAATAATGATCTTTGCCCATTAATCTCTTCCCAGCGCCTGATTGCTGGCGCCGGGCAACGCGAGTTTACTGGCTAAACGCCCAAGTAGCAGAGGTTGCCAGCGCCCTTCGAAAGCAGCGCGCCCGCTTCCCGCCAGCCAGGTCGCAAAGGATTGCAGCTGCGGATTCATTGTTTTGTTGTCCTGAGCCGAGTTGCGGTTCGCATTCCCTCTCCCGCCAGGCTATATCTTAGACACTTTAATTCATACAGGAGTGAATATGATGGGCAAAAAGATTCTGATGCTGGTGGGCGATTACGCCGAAGATTACGAGACCATGGTGCCGTTCCAGGCACTACAAATGATTGGACATCAGGTTGCTGCTGTCTGTCCTGACAAAACCAAAGGCGACTACATTATGACCGCCATCCATGACTTTGACGGCGCCCAGACCTACAGCGAGAAACCCGGCCATCGCTTTGTTCTCAACGCCGATTTTACAAGCGTGAAAGAGGCGGATTATGACGCGCTGTTGATCCCCGGCGGGCGGGCGCCAGAATATCTGCGCCTGAATGCGGAAGTACTTAAACTGGTGCAAGCGTTTGACGCGGCGCGTAAACCGATTGCCGCCGTTTGCCATGGCCCTCAGCTATTGGCCGCGGCAGGCATATTAAAAGGCCGCACCTGCAGCGCCTATCCGGCCTGTGCGCCGGAAGTGCGGCTCAGCGGCGGACATTTTGCCGACATTGGTATCGATCAGGCGCATATTGACGGCAATCTGGTTACCGCCCCCGCCTGGCCCGCCCATCCGCAATGGTTGGCGAAATTTGCCGAATTGCTGCGGTAGAAAAACAACCGGATAACAGCCTCCATGAAGACCGTCTGAAGGAGGCGCTGGCGCTAAAATCGCGCCAGCTCCGGGCTAAATACCAGGACCCATCAGTGCTTCACGATATACATTGTGCGGCTATAGGCCACGTCCTCCGGATTGGCTATCGGATACCCTTTCAGCCACGGTTTAATCAGACGCCCGTTGGTGTACTGATATATCGGCGCGATGGGCGCTTTCGCCATAATGATTTTTTCCGCCGCGTTGTAATCGTCATTGCGCGCTTTTTCCGACGTTTCCAGCGCCGCCTGGGTCAGAATTTTGTCGTAGGCCGGATCGTTGAAACGGGAGATATTGCCGCTATGGGTTGAGGTCAGCAGCGACAGAAACGTCGACGGCTCGTTGTAATCCCCCACCCACGAGGCGCGGATCACATCGAAATTGCCGGTATTGCGGCTATCGATATAGGTTTTCCACTCCTGGTTTTGTAGCTTCACGTCGACGCCCAGATTTTTCTTCCACATTGACGCCACCGCGATCGCGATCTTCTGGTGGTTCTCCGAGGTATTGTACAGCAGCGTCAGCTTCAGCGGACGGTTTGGACCGTAGCCCGCCGCCTGCAGCAGCGCTTTCGCCTGGGCATTCAGTTCGGCCTGGCTCATGCTTTCGATTTGCGTCGGCTGCGGAGTAAAGCCTGCGGTCACGTCCGGAGTAAAGCGCCAGGCCGGTTTCTCGCCGGTACCCAGAATTTTCTCCGCCATCAGACGACGATCGATAGTCATGCTGAGCGCCAGGCGGACGCGCTCATCGGCGGTTGGCCCTTTCTGAGTGTTAAAGGCGTAATAATAAGTTCCCAGCTGCGGCGGAGTATAAACCTGCCCCGGAATATCCTTCAGCAGCTTCTGATACAGATTTTTCGGGAACGACTCGGTGATATCGATATCGCCGGCCAGATAACGTTTGGTGGCCGCTGACTCCTGGTTAATGGGCGTAAATGTGACCTGCTGGATCACCGTTTTGCCGTTATCCCAGTAGTGCGTATTGGGGACCACCACCAGCTTTTCATTCACTACGCGATCTTTTAAGACATACGCGCCGTTGCCAACCAGGCTTCCCGGACGCGTCCAGTTGTCGCCGCTCTCCACGTTAGCCTTCTGCACCGGATAGAAAGCAAAGCTGGCCGTCAGATTACTGAACCACGGCAGCGGTTTATCCAGCTGCACGCGCAAGGTACGCGCGTCCACGGCGGTGACGCCGAGGGTGTCCGGCGCGGCTTTACCATCAATAATATTTTGCGCATTGGCGATTCCGGCCAGCGCAGCAAACCAGGCAAACGGGGACGTGGTTTTAGGATCAACCAGCCGCCGCCAGCTATAAACAAAATCCTCTGCCGTTACCGGCGTGCCGTCGGACCAGCGGGCGTTATCGCGCAGGGTAAATGTCCAGACGCGATTATCATTGCTCTGCCAGCGAGTCGCCACGCCCGGGATCAGGTTGCCTTTCTCGTCCTGATTGACTAAACCTTCAAAAAGATCGCGGATAACCTGAATTTCAGGCAGACCGACGGCTTTCGCGGGATCTAAGGAGGCGGGCTCGTCTTTAATGTGCCGCACCAGCACCTGGTTTTCGGCTAAAACGGTGCCCGGCGGGACATCGGCTGCCCAGGCAAGAGAAGAGACGCTGGCTAACCACAGCGCGCCGCATGTCAATGTGACAGGATACTTCATAAGATCCCCTTTAAAATAAAAAACCAGAGCTGGCAGTGCGATAATTATTTGTTTCATCACCTGAAATTGCAAACGGCTTGTGAAAGAAAGTTGACGTCTATGCTGATTTCACCATTGCTGGAAACTATTTGATTCCGGGACGGTTTTACACAACACTGCTGAAAAATAATCGGATAACAGGATGCCCTATGCCCGTTTCTCGTCCTCGCCCCCAGCGCGGTGATTTTCCGCCAGGAACACAACGCTACGGCCAGTCTCACCTTGGCGCGCCGCTGCTGTGGTTCCCGGCGCCGCTGGCCGATAGCCGCAGCGGCCTGATTCTTGCCGGAACCCACGGCGATGAAGGTTCATCCATAGTCACGCTTTCCTGCGCGCTACGTACGCTCAAACCCGAGCTGCGCCGCCACCACGTGGTGCTGGCGGTCAACCCGGACGGCTGCCAGTTGGGGCTGCGCGCCAACGCGCGCGGCATCGACCTGAACCGGAATTTTCCGGCGGCGAACTGGAAAGAAGGCGAAACGGTTTATCGCTGGAACAGCGCGGCGGAGCAGCGCGATGTAGTCCTGCTCACCGGCGAAAAACCCGGTTCAGAACCGGAAACCCAGGCGCTGTGCCAGCTGATCCACCAGATCCACCCCGCGTGGGTGGTCTCGTTTCACGATCCGCTGGCCTGTATTGAAGATCCCGGCCACAGCGAACTGGGCCAGTGGCTAGCCGATGCGTTTAGCCTGCCGCTGGTGGGCAGCGTCGGCTATGAAACGCCCGGCTCCTTTGGCAGCTGGTGCGCGGATATCGGCCTGCCCTGCATTACCGCCGAATTCCCGCCGATATCCGCCGACGAAGCGACGGATAAATACCTGGCGGCCATGACGGACCTGCTGCACTGGCGCTCTCAAAGATGAAGCACGCCGGTGCTGAAATGCAGCGCCGGCTCGACGTCCACCGCCAGCCAGGTCGGGCCATCGAGGTCGGCAAAACGGGCAAGCGGCGCCAGCGGCAGCGCCGCGCTGATGGCTCTTGAGGTACACAGCATGCAGCCCAGCATCCGCGCAAATCCCAGGCGCTCCGCCTCCTGCGCCAACAGCAGCGCTTCGGTCAGGCCGCCAGTCTTATCAAGCTTGATATTGACCATCTCATAGCGGCCGCGCAGCGCCGCCAGGCTGTCGCGAGTATGGCAACTCTCATCGGCGCAAATGGGCAGCGGGTGGATAAAATTCTCCAGCGCCTCATCGGCCCCAGCCGGGAGCGGCTGTTCCAGCATCGCCACGCCGATATCCGCCAGCAGCTGGCAGCGCTCGGCCAGGCCATCGCCGCGCCAGGCTTCGTTAGCATCCACGATGAGCGTGGCCTGCGGAACCGCCTCGCGAATGGCAATCAACCGCTCGCTGATCAGATGGTCGTCGAGCTTCACTTTCAGCAACGTGGCCCCTTTCTCCCACAGCGCCGCCGCGCTGGCCGCCATCTGCTCCGGCGTGCCGATAACCACCGTCTGCGCCGTGACCATCCGCACCGGCAGGGCCACGCCTAAAAGCTGCGCGATGCTCTTACCCGCGCTGCGCGCCTGCCAGTCCCAAAGCGCGCAGTCCACGGCATTACGCGCGGCTCCTGGCGGCAGCAGGCGCTGGATCTCCTCACGGGAGACGCCGCGCTCAATCTGTTCGCCAATCGCCATAATCTGCGCCATCACCGAAGCAATACTCTCCCCGTAACGAGGATAGGGCGTGCACTCACCTGTGCCCTTGACGCCATTCTCTTCAATTTCCACCACCACGACTTTTGCCTCGCTGCGGCTGCCGCGGGCGATCACAAACGGGGTATGTAGCGGCCAGGCTTCTTCATAGACTCGCAGATTTCGCATTCCCTGAACCTCGCAGGTAAGTATTAAAAGGATTTGCCGTGCCGATGACGGATGTCATACACTAGCCGCGACGTTAACTATATGTAAACAGGAAGATAACCATGTCACAAACCGTGCATTTCCAGGGCAACCCCGTTTCTGTTCAAGGCACCATTCCGCAGGCAGGCGCTAAAGCGCAGCCGTTTACGCTGGTGGCCAAAGATCTCTCTGACGTCGCGCTGAGCCAGTTCGCAGGCTCCCGTAAAGTGCTGAACATTTTCCCAAGCATCGATACCGGCGTTTGCGCGGCATCGGTACGTAAATTTAACCAGCTGGCGTCTGAACTGAACAACACCGTGGTGCTGTGCATTTCCGCTGACCTGCCGTTCGCGCAGTCTCGCTTCTGCGGCGCGGAAGGCCTGAACAACGTTGTCACTCTGTCTACCCTGCGCGGCGCGCAGTTCCTGGCCGACTACGGCGTCGCTATCTCCGCGGGCCCGCTGGCCGGCCTGGCGGCGCGCGCTGTGGTCGTGATTGATGAAAACGACCAGGTTGTTTACAGCCAACTGGTGAATGAAATCACCGAAGAGCCGGACTACGACGCCGCCCTGGCCGCGCTGAAAGCGCAATAACGCCGCCAGGCCACGTAAGCCCTCGTTAACCGGGGGCTTTTTTATTCCCGCGCCGCATAGCGGGAGATAAAGCGCGCAATCGCCGGCCCGGTCAGTAAGATGGTGAACAGGCGCAGCGTCTGCATCGCCATAATAAACGACATATCCGCCCGCGTACCGGCGGCGATAATCGCCACCGTGTCCAGACCGCCCGGACTGGTCGCCAGGTAGGCGGTCATAAAGTCCAGCGGCAAAACCTGCGTCAGCCCAAAAGCCATCAGCGCGCACAGCAGGATCAGGCCAATAATCGATGCGAGGATCTGCGGCAGGGTTTTGAGCGCCAGCAGGAAAATCTGTTTATTAAACTTTAGACCAACGCTCCAGCCAACGGCGGCATAAGCCAGCGCCAGCAGCCACTCGGGAAGTTCAAGCTGCAGCCAACCTTCCCCCTGCGCCAGCGCCCCGATCAGCATTGGAAAGAGCATCGCGCCGGATGGAAAGCGCAGCCGTAGCCCCAACCACCCCGCTACCGCCGTCAGCAGCAGCGTGAGCGGTAACTGCCAGCTCACCGGAGGAAACCAGGCGACCTGCTGAGTCATCTCCTGCGCTTCACCGCCGAGCGCGACGCGAACGACGAGCGCCGCCGCCCCCGCAACAAACAGCACCCGCAGATACTGCATCAGCGCCACCAGCCGGACATCGGCGCCGTACTCCTGGGCCATAATCACCATCGCCGAGGCGCCGCCCGGCGAGCTCCCCCACGCCCCGGTGGCGCCGGGCAGGTCGCTGTAGCGCACCAGCAGCCATCCCGCCAGCGCGCTGATAGCGAGTGTAGAAAAGAGAATCAACAGCACCAGCGCCCAGTTCGCCAGCAGAACGCCGAAAATGGATGGCGTCAGGCTGCGGGCGATCATGCAGCCGATAATCGCCTGGGCGGCAATAAAAAAGGGACGGGGTACGCGAATTTCCGCGCCGCGCAGGCTGAGGATGATTCCGGCAATCATCGGCCCCAGCAGCAGCGCGGCGGGAAGGTGAAACCAGAACAATACAAAAGAGAGCGCGCTGGAGAGTACCAGCAGTTTCATCCATTGAAAAAAATCACTACGCCAGATCCGCATGCGTATTCCTGCCAAAAAGAGGGTAAAGACGAAGTATATACAGAATCATTCTACACCTGGACCCCGCCCTTTTCTGGAAATACCAACCGCCTGCCCGGGCAGGCGGTTGGTGAGCATTACTCGTCGCCTTTTTTCTGGCTCAGGCCATATTCGCGCAGCTTATTGGCGATCGCGGTGTGCGAGACGCCAAGACGCTTGGCCAGTTTACGCGTGCTGGGGAAGCTGCGATAAAGCTGGGTGAGCACCGAGCGTTCGAAACGGCGGGTAATATCATCCAGAGACCCCTCCATCGCTTCTTCGCCAACCGCCAGCGACGAGACGTCGTGATCCGGCAGCAGGATATCCTGAGGACGCAGCTCAAACCCGTCCAGCTGAGTCAGCGCGCGATAGATCGCGTTTTTCAGCTGACGCACGTTGCCCGGCCAGCTGTAGCGCGTCAGCACGCTATTTAAATCGGCTGAGAGTTTCGGCCGCGGAATGCCCTGCTCATCGGCAAAGCGCGCCACGAACAGTTCGGTCAGCGGCATGATGTCCTGCGGGCAGTCGCGCAGCGGCGGCAGATACAGCGTCAGCACATTCAGGCGATAATAGAGATCTTCGCGGAACAGCCCCTTTTGCACCAGCTCCACCAGGTTTTTCTGGGTCGCGCAGATCACCCGCACATCAACGTGGACCTCATGATCTTCACCGACGCGGCGGAAGGTGCCGTCGTTGAGAAAGCGCAGCAGTTTGGTCTGCATGCGCGGCGACATTTCGCCAATTTCATCCAGCAAAACCGAGCCGCCGTTAGCTTGCTCGAAGAAGCCCTTTTTCCCCTGGATGGCGTCGCCGAACAGCTCGCTTTCCACCGCGTCTTCCGGGATGGAGCCGCAGTTCAGCGCCAGATAAGGTTTCCCTGCGCGCGGACTCGCCAGGTGGCAGGCGTGGGCCAGCAAATCTTTCCCTGTGCCGGTATCCCCGACGATTAGCAGCGGCGCGCTGAGCATGGCCAGCTTGCGGGCCTGCTCGACGACATGGCGCATTTTCGGACCAACGGCGAGGATCTGGCTAAAGGCGCTGGTATCCTGAATGGTCATGGTTTGCAGCTGGCGCCCCATGCGGACCGTCGAACGCAGCATCGCTACCGCGCCGGTTAGCACCTTCTCGCCGTGCTCGCCTTCCAGGTAGACCGGGGTGATCTCCAGCAGAAAGTTCTGCCCGTTGACCACCACGTGTTCCGCATGCGACTCCTGAGGATCGTTTTCCAGCCAGCGCTGGACGTTAAAATCGGTAATCAGCTGCGCGACCGGATGGCTGCGCAGCTTATCCTGACTCTGGCCAAACAGCTGGCAGCTGGCCGGGTTAGCCAGTTCGACTTTTCCTTTGGTATCCAGAGACAGCACCGGTTCCGGCATCGCCACCAGCAGCGCGCTGAGCGCCAGGTGCTCCCGCTCTGACGGCATCCACGCCACGGTGCGCACGTCGGTGACGCCGGCGATACGACGAATTTCCGCCATCAGGCTGCTGAAGCTAGCGAACTCCAGCTCGGCGAAATTGAGATAAATTCGGCCAATAGGGTCAATGTCGATACCCCGCAGGTCGATACCGCGCAGCACCAGTAAATCAAGTAATTCACGAGTCAGACCAAGACGGTCTTCACAAAAGACTTCAAGACGCATAGGAGTTTTCACCCTAAAGAGGCCAATGACGGATGAATAATAGGACAGTTATGTGCTGGCGTGAAGCCAGCTGTCAACAATTATTGACAGTATGGCGGAAAAATGGCCTTTCTGCCGTAAAGTTATGCGCTACAGGGAGAATTCCCGGCTTGCGGCGCGAACGCCTTAGCCGGGCTACCAACTTATCAGGGCAACCGGCCATAGCCCGGCTAAGCGTAGCGCGAGCCGGGAATGCCCAAAAACGCTATTTCTCCGGCGCGTTTTTGCTCTTCTGCAGGGTATCTTTTAGCTGACCGATCAGCTCGCGACGAAAATCCCCCAGCCGCGGTTTATCGTCGGCGATCCACGGCAGCGGGCGGCAGAGTTCCATCGCCTTAATACCCAGCCGCGCGGTCAGCAGCCCGGCGCCAATCCCCTGCGCCGCGCGCGCCGATAGCCTGGCCGCCAGATCCTGCGACATCCAGTCCATCCCGACTTCCCGCACCAGCTCGCTGGCGCCGGCAAAAGCGATATTCAGCAGCACCAGACGGAACAGGCGCAGGCGGCTGTAGTAGCCCAGCTCAATACCGTAGAGGGTGGCGATGCGGTTGATCAGCCGTAAATTGCGCCAGGCGATAAACGCCATATCCACCAGCGCCAGCGGACTGACGGCGATCATCAGCGTCGACTCCGCCGCCGAACGGCTGATTTCACGCCGCGCCTGCGCATCCAGTACTGGCTGTACGATCTGCGCGTACAGGCTCACCACTTCACGATCGTTCTGCGTTTCGTGGATTGCCGCATACCAGCGCTGCAGGGCCGGGTGGGATTGATCGAGCCCCGCCTGCAGGGCCAGCTTCTCGCAAAAGGCGCGCCCTTTGCCGACCGCATGGCTGTGCATCAGATCCCGCACCTCATCTCGCTCGTGGGCACGCTGGCGTAGCCGCCACAGCCGGCGCCACTCGGTGGCCACCGAACCGACGCCCGCGCCGACGATCAAGGCGCCGGCAGCACAGCCGCCGAGGGCGATCCAGTCCTGCGTTTGCCAGGCGGTCATCGTCCACTGCACGCCCTGCGCCACCACGCTGACGCCAAAGATAGCCAGCCCGGCGCTAACCATTTTTCGCCACAGGCTGCGCTTAGGCCGCAGCGCAGACTCCACTACCGCTTCCGCCGCGCCCTCTTCATCTTGCAGAACGTCAAGCCGCGCGGGAGCGAATTTCGCCGCGTCGGCGCCGTCAAACGCGCGCGCGGACTTGAGAATTTGCGCCTTTTCCTCCTCCAGCGGGCCGTCGAAATCGATACGCGGTTTTAAGGGTTCGGTCATCGCAATTTATCTCCGATCAAAAATTCCAGCGCCGCATCGAGGCGAATATGCGGCAGCGGTTTATCAACGTCCATCACCTGAGGGCGGAAGTTTTCAAACTGAAAGCCCTGCTGTTCCCAGAAGGCCTGGCCCGGCAGACGGGCGGGCACCTCGCCGGGGTAGACGGTCAGCGGCTGGCCGTCGCTCAGCCTGTGGCCTCGCAGCGCAGGGATCTTTTCGCCGTTCACCTCAATAAGCCCGCTCTGCGTCGCCTGAATCGACGCCAGTCCCAGGCAATCCATACTGATGCCTTCAAACGCCGCGTTCTGCCAGGCGTCCTGTATCAGTTGCTGCAGCAGCGACACCATATTGCTGTGCTGATCGACGGTCACGTGATCGGCTTTAGTCGCGGCGAACAGCAGCTTATCGATAACCGGTGAGAACAAGCGACGAAACAGCGTGCGCTGGCCATAGTGAAAACTTTGCATCAGCTGCGTCAGCGCCAGGCGCATATCGTTAAACGCCTGCGGCCCGCTGTTCAACGGCTGCAGGCAGTCCACCAGCACGATTTGCCGATCGAAGCGCAGGAAATGATCTTTATAGAAGCCCTTTACCACTTTCTCGCAGTAGTATTTAAAACGCTCGCGCAGCATTCCGGCATTGGTCTGTTTGTCCGCCTGCGCCAGCTTAGCCTCACCGGCGGCATCCACATCCGGCCAGGGAAAAAACTGCAGCGCCGGGGCGCCGGCCATTTCACCGGGCAGCACAAAGCGCCCTGGCTGAATAAAGTGCATCCCTTCGCGCTTACAGGTATGCAGATAATCGGTCCACGCCGCGGCGATCTCCGCCAGACGGGTTTCATCGGCGGACGCCAGCGGATCCAGACCTTCGCATAGCTGTCGCCAGCGCGCCGACCACTCCGCCCTCTGCCCCTGCAGTAGTCCGGTCATCTGCCGTGACCAGGTCAGATAATCCTGGGCCAGCATCGGCAGATCCAGCAGCCACTCGCCGGGATAATCGACAATCTCCAGATACAGGGTTGAGGTCTCTTTAAAATGGCGCAGCAGCGAATCGTTAGAGCGATAGCGCAGAGCAAGGCGGATTTCGCTGACGCCGCGGGTGGGCGTCGGCCAGACCGGCGGCTGACCATAGAGCTGGGCCAGCCCTTCATCATAGGTGAAGCGCGGAATACCAAAATCCCGCTGCGGTACGCGCTTGACGCCCAGCAGGCGCTCTTCTCTGGCCGCGCTAAGCAGCGGTAGCCGCGCGCCGGCGTGAATATTCAGCAGTTGATTGACCAGCGCGGTGATAAAGGCGGTCTTGCCGCTGCGGCTAAGGCCGGTGACGGCCAGACGAAGATGCCGATCAACCCCACGGTTGATCAGCGCGTTAAATTCTGTTTTGAGTCGCTTCATCGCCATCCTGTTGAGCCTGAAGAACGAGGGAAATAGACATGAGGGCTAAAGAGATAATTATCAATAGATTGCATTAGCCCCGCTGCGACGGGGCCAACGATTATTTGCTGGCGCTTTTCGGCCTGGCTATCTCACTGAGGCCGCCGGCGTTAACCACCTGCGTGTAGCCCATTTCGCTCAGCAGCTGCTGAGCCTGGCCCGATTGCCGGCCAACGTTGCAATAAACGTGAATGGTATCGTTTTTATCCGGTACTTCCGCCGCAATCCGCGTTTTTAAATCCGCCAGTGGGATATTCACCGCCCCGACGACGTGCTCTTTTTGATACTGCTGCGGGACGCGGACATCGATCCAGTGCTCTGCCGCGAAGGCGGGTAAGGCCATCGCCAGCGCTAAACCCAGAAGGAGTTTTCGCATTTTATCATCCTGATAGTGTGAGTGTTTAGGCACTCATAACATACGCCATCCGCGACGTTTAGAAAACCGCTGCGCCGCCCGGCTGAGCATGGGTTCCAGAACAAGCATCAGCAGCATTTTCAGCGGCCGACGCGCGACGGATTTTACCGCCCAGCCAGCGACGCCCGCCGGGCCGTAGCGCAGCGCGGTGAGCAGCACCAGTTTGCCTGCGATTTTCAGACCCGGTTTGACTTTTTGCCCGGCCTGCTGCCATTTCATGTTCATCATTAACCTCAACTTTCAGTTATAGCTGGCGGAAACGACTGCGCAGCGAAAAGGTATCAGAGGTGACGTAGCGCTCCATTTCGCGCAGACGACGCTCCCCCGCTGCCAGTTCCTTATCCGCGGCGGCCAACAGCTCTCCGCTGCTCGGCGTTTTTTCACCATACAGCTCGCTTTCCGGCATCGGATCCAGCGCAAACGAGAGAATGATGTAGGCCACCACCACAAACAGGAACAGGCCAAAAATCATTGCCAGTACGGTAATCAGGCGCACCAGCTTTACCGGCACGTCCAGATACTGCGCAATACCGGCGCAAACCCCTTTCACCATGCCCTGCTGCGGAATGCGACACAGTTTTTTACTCAGATCCAGTCCGCCCATTATTTCTCTCTCCAGTTCGGGTGCTCAGCGTCAAGAATCGCCTCCAGCGCCTGAATACGCTCGCGCATGCGCTTCGCGTCATCGGTCAGCTGCAGCAGACGCTGCTGTTCATTCTGCGATAGGCTGCCGCTGGCGGTACGGTTGTTGTAATGCAGCCAGAGCCAGACCGGCAACACAAACAGCACAAACAACGTCAATGGGATGGCGAGAAAAAGCATGCTCATATGAACTCCTTGCAGATGGCGGCGGCACGTCTTGGTGCCGCCCGAATACGATTACTGATTATTTTGATTCATTTTGGCTTTTAACGCCGCCAGCTGCTCGCTGATTTCATCGTCCGCTTTCAGATCGGCGAACTGCTGATCCAACGACTTATCTTTGCCGAAGCGGTGGCTTTCCGCTTCTGCTTCCATATGGTCGATACGACGTTCAAATGATTCAAAACGCGCCATCGCCTCGTCAATCTTGCCGCTGTCCAGCTGACGACGAACGTCGCGGGAGGAGCTTGCGGCCTGATGACGCAGCATCAGCGCCTGCTGGCGGGCGCGGGTTTCGCTGAGTTTGTTTTCCAGCTCGCCAATCTCTTTTTTCATCCGCGCCAGCGTTTCATCAACTAGCTGCGCTTCGTTTTCCAGGCTAGCGATCAGGTCGGTCAGCTTTTGCTTTTCAATCAGCGCCGCACGGGCCAGATCCTCTTTCTCTTTGCGCAGCGCCAGTTCGGCTTTTTCCTGCCATTCCGCCTGCTGGGCAACGGCCTGTTCAATACGACGGCTCAGCTGTTTCTTTTCAGCCAACGCTCGCGCGGAGGTCGAACGCACTTCAACCAGCGTGTCTTCCATCTCCTGAATCATCAGTCGAACCAGCTTCTGCGGATCTTCTGCTTTCTCCAGCAGGGAGTTGATGTTGGCGTTCACGATGTCGGCAAAACGAGAAAAAATACCCATAATTTCAATCCTCATAGTTCTGGTGTCAGGCACCGGCCTGTGCCATGACTAATACAATTGCCGTGCCAAGTTTTTATCTTATTGATTTTAATGGAAGTGGTTGTTATCTGGCCAGCGCATTGCTAAAGTGACCTGGTGAATCACACTACTAAATGGCGAAATTCATCATGGCGGATTACAAGGACAACCTGCTCGGCGAGGCCAATAGCTTTCTTGAGGTGCTTGAGCAGGTCTCAAGACTGGCGCCGCTCGATAAACCGGTGCTGGTGATTGGCGAGCGCGGAACCGGCAAGGAGCTGATCGCCAGCCGTCTGCACTTCCTCTCTTCCCGCTGGCAGGGGCCATTTATCTCGCTCAACTGCGCGGCGCTCAATGAAAACCTGCTCGATTCGGAGCTGTTCGGGCATGAGGCCGGCGCCTTTACGGGGGCCAGTAAACGTCACCCGGGGCGCTTCGAGCGCGCCGACGGCGGTACCCTGTTTCTCGATGAGCTGGCCACCGCACCGATGCTGGTACAGGAAAAGCTGTTGCGCGTGATTGAGTATGGCGAACTCGAGCGCGTCGGCGGCAGCCAGCCGCTGCAGGTTAACGTCCGCCTGGTGTGCGCGACCAACGCCGACCTGCCGCAAATGGTGGAAGACGGGCTTTTTCGCGCCGACCTTCTCGACCGTCTGGCCTTTGATGTGGTGCAGCTGCCGCCGCTGCGCGAGCGCCAGAGCGATATCATGCTGCTCGCCACCCAGTTTGCCATCCAGATGTGCCGCGAGCTCGGATTACCACTGTTTCCCGGCTTTAGCGAACGCGCCGCCGAGACGCTGCAAAACTACCGCTGGCCGGGAAATATCCGTGAATTAAAAAACGTGGTTGAACGTTCGGTCTACCGCCACGGCAGCAGCGAACGCGAGCTGGATAATATTATTATTAACCCCTTCCGCCAGCAGCACACGGCGACGCCCGTCGAAGTGGAGAAGACGCCTGGCCCCACGCTGCCGCTCGATTTACGCGCTTTCCAGCAGGAGCAAGAAAAAAGCCTGCTCGAGAGAAGCCTCGAACAGGCGAAGTACAATCAAAAGCAGGCGGCCGAACTACTGGGCCTCACCTACCACCAGCTGCGGGCGCTGCTGAAAAAGCATCAGCTTTGACCTGTACGCGGAAGCAGCAGCGCGCTCAGCGCCATTGACCCAAGACAGAGCGCGGCGTTAAACCACAGCGCGTACTGCGCCGCGCTGGCCATCCCCAACGGTAAGAACAGCGCAAAAAGTGACGCTGTCACCGCTATCCCCATCGCCCCGCCGAGCGAACTCCCCATCTTATAGATCCCCGAGGCCACGCCGACCTTATTCTCAGGAGCGTTGACCACCGCGGTATCCGTTGACGGGGTGGCGTAGCAGCCCAGCCCAAAGCCAAACAGCACGTTGCTGAAAAAGACCGTGACGATATAGGTCGATTTATCGAGAAAGGTACAGGAGATAAGCAGAATGCCAACGGCGGTAAAGACCGGGCCGATCATCATCGGCAGACGCGCGCCGTAGCGTTGCAATAGCTTCTCGCCGACGCGGATCATCGCCAGCACGGTGACCAGGTAGCCAAGCGTCATCATGCCGCTCTCCAGCGGGCTCAGATGATGCCCCTGCTGGAGCCAGATACTGGCAATCATCATGGTACCGATGGCGCCGTTGAGCATAAAGTTTGACAGCACCGCCGCGCTGTAGGCCCGGTTGCGAAACAGCGCGAAATCAATCAGCGCCGCGTCGCCCTTACGCTGGCCGTTGCGGATAAAAAACAGCCCCGAGGCCAGCGCGCCGGCCAGCATCGCCAGCGAGGTTGCGCTGGTCCAGCCCCAGCCGTGGCCTTTGCTGATAAACAGATTTAACAGCACCAGCGCAAGGATCAGGCTAATCAGGCCGCTGATGTCCAGCTTATGCTGCTGCGCGCTGGCGCTACGGCTTTCCGGCGTACCGCGCAGCAACAACAGCGCCGCCAGCGCTACCGCGATGGAGAAAACAAAAATCCAACGCCAGCCCAGTCCGGTAGCAATCGCCCCGCCGACAAACGAGCACAGCCCGCTGCCGCCCCAGGAGCCGATGACCCAAAAGCTGACCGCCCGCTGGCGCGCTTTGCCCTCGTACCAGGTTTTAATTAACGCCAGCGTCGCCGGCATGATGCAGGCGGCCGACAGCCCCTGTAAAACGCGCCCGGCCAGGAACAGCGCGGGCCCCTGCGACAGCACCAGCATCGCGCTGCCGACAATGCTGAGGATCAGGCCGAACGAGGTCATACGCATGCGGCCGAATTTATCCGCCAGACCGCCGCTGGCGACCACGAAGCAGCCACTGAATAAGGCGCTCAGGCTCACCGCCAGGGTCAGGGTTTCCAGCGAAATATCGAGGCTGCTTTTCATCGCCGGAACCACGTTAATCACCGACTGGGCAAACAGCCAGAAGGTCAGAACGCTCAATACAATACCCGCCAGCAGACGATCGGTGCCGACGAACTGCGCTTCGCTTAGCGATACAGAACTCATAGCAGGGTCCTCTTCGTTGCGGACATTAACGCAAGTAGTGTTCCGTCAGGGCGCACCACAGCGCGGCGCCTTTCAGCAACAGCGCATCGTTGAAGTCGTATCCGGGGTTATGCACCATGCAGCGATCCGCTTCGTCCCCGGCCCCGAGGGTGAAATAGCAGCCGTTCGGATTGCGCTCAAGCATAAAAGCAAAGTCTTCGCTGCCCATAAACGGTTTCACCTCGCCGACCTGCGCCTCGCCAAACAGCGCGGTCGCCACCGTGCGTACCATCTCATTGGCTACCGGATCGTTCCTTAAAACCGGGCTACCGTTTACGTGGGTTAAGGCGGCGCTGGCGTTAAAGCTCTCGGCCTGAGCGACGGCGATATCGTGGATGCGCTGCAGGACGGTCTCGCGAACCTGTTCGTTCAAGGTGCGAACCGTGAGCTTCATTAACACCTTGTCGTTGATAATGTTCGGCGCGTGCCCGGCCTGAATGCTGCCCACGGTCACCAC
This sequence comes from Klebsiella sp. M5al, assembly GCF_002090195.1. Taxonomy (NCBI): domain Bacteria; kingdom Pseudomonadati; phylum Pseudomonadota; class Gammaproteobacteria; order Enterobacterales; family Enterobacteriaceae; genus Klebsiella; species Klebsiella sp. M5al. The sequence continues at coordinate 2,599,640 of NZ_CP020657.1, read as the reverse complement.
CGCCGGTTCAAACGGCGTGATGTTGCGGGAAACAATCGATTGCAGCGCCAGAGTGATATGACAGGCCACCAGCGTGGCGTCGACGGTATGCTCCGGCACCGCGCCGTGGCCGCCCACCCCTTTGACTTCAATATGGAGAGTGTCCGAGGAGGCCATCATCGCTCCATCGCGCAGGCCAACTCTACCTAACGGCTGCCCCGGCATATTATGCAGGCCAAAAATGGCATCGCAGGGAAACTGCTCAAACAGGCCGTCTTCGAGCATGACCCGACCGCCGTAGAGCAGCTCTTCGGCGGGCTGAAAAATAAGCTGTAGCGTGCCGTTAAACTGTCGGGTACGCGCCAGATATTCCGCGGCGTACAATAGCGTGGTGGTATGGCCGTCGTGGCCGCAGCCGTGAAAACGTCCATCGACCCGGCTGGCCCACGCCTTGCCGCTCATCTCCTGCATCGGCAGCGCGTCCATATCCGCCCTTAGCCCCAGGCGTTTTTTGCCGTCGCCCGCGCTTAAGGTAGCGACCACGCCGGTGCCCGCCAGACCGCGGTGAACCTGATAGCCCCATTCGCCGAGCAGGCGGGCAACCTCTTCGCTGGTTTTATGCTCTTCAAAACCGATTTCCGGCTGCTGATGGAAACGGCGGCGAAGCGCGACAAACTGCGCCTCGTTAACCTGTAATGCCTCAATAATCGGGTGTGTCATTTTTATTATTCCTGTGTTGTGTTTGCACGACACTTTCGAGTTTATGCATCCCTGACGGCTTTAAAATGCGCTTTTTTGTTTTATAGTGACGGATTATTAATGAGTGTTTTTCATACAAAACGGTTATGACAAAAAATGACGTGCTGTTTTTTGTCTCCAGGAGGCGACGGTGGACCATCATTCAGGCGACTTTCAGGTAGCGGTTCGTGATATCCGTCAGTGTCGCGAAGAGGAAACCGATGCGCTGACGTTGATATGGCTGCTGGAGGGCAGCGCCGAGCTCCACAATGAAGAGACGGGTCGATACCTTCAGCAGGATGAGCTGGCGATAGTCAACCGCAGCCACCGCTGGCGCCTGAGCAGCAAGACGGCGAATGTAGTGATGACGCTGTCGCTCAGCGCCGGGTGGCTAACGCGCCTTGATGGCGATTTTTTTGCGGCCGGCTACCAGATCAGCAGCGAAACGCGCGATGCCGAGGACACGCTACGTTATCTGATGCGCCAGCTGCTGGTCCTCGGCCTGGTCAATCCGCAGGCCCACTATCGGCTGGAGGCCAACCGCTGGCTTAGCGAAATCGCCCTTCTGCTGGCGTCACGCTTCAGCCGTCCTCTGACCGCCCAGGCGCCTCGCGGCGCCGAACGCTGGAGTCAGCGAATTAACCGAGTGGTGGCGCGAATCGACGCCAACTATCAACGGCGCCTGTCGCTGCAGGAGATTGCCGCCGCGGAGTTTGTTTCCGAGGCCTGGCTGTCGCGTCTGTTCCGCAAAGAGGTAGGCATCAGCTTTATGCAGTACATTACCGGGCTGCGCCTGCGCAAGGCCGCCGAGCAGCTGACGGCCACGCGCAGGTCGGTGCAGCAGATCGCCCAGCAGCATGGCTTCGCCAGCAGCCGGGTGATGAGCGACCTGTTTAAACGCGAGCACGGCCTGACGCCGCGCCAGTTCCGCCAGCAGCACCCGCAGAAGCCGGTCGAATCTCCCCGCCCGCACCTACAGCAGACCGAGCGATGGCAGCCGGTGTCAATCGATCGGCTGTACGCCCGGCTCAATGCGCCGCAAACCAACGGCCTGGATAGCCCGCCGCTGCGGCTCAATCCCCAGCAAACCCGCCATCTTGATGTGCGTGAACTGCCGGCGCGCGCCACGCCGCTGCGTCACACCCGCATGGTCGTGACCGTTCGTGAACTGGACGATCTGCTGCGCGAGGATGTCCGCCGCGAGCTGGAACAGCTGCACGGCGCGCTGCCGATATTCGCCATCGATATTCACGATCCGTTTCTCAGCAGCCGTCTGTTCAGCACCGGCTGGGACGATCCGCAAATGGCCGGCTACGCCTGCTGGTATAATCTGCAGCGCATATTTAGCTGGCTGGCGACAATGGGCTGGGCGGTCATACTGCATACCGGGCTCACCACCCGCGGCGATCTGCTGCAACGCTTTCTGCGGCTCTCCGCCAACCATTTTCCGCCGACAACCCTGGCCAGCTGGCGCTTCGTCTGGCACTGGTCCCCCCAGGCCAGCGACGAGGCGCGCCAGCACGCCTGGCGGCAACAAAAAGCGATCCTGCAGAGGCTATCGCCGCAGTCGGCGCTGGGGATCTGGCACCGTTTTCCCCAACAGGTAGAGGACGATCCCCTTCTGCGCTCACCGCTGCTGGCCGAGGCGGATTTTCTTGCCTGCCAGGCCGATGCCAACGAACTGCTGGATCTGGCGCAGATTGACAGCCAGAAGCTGGCCGCCAGCGAAAACTATCCGGTACACAAATTACGCAAGCTCCATAGCGCCCTACGCCAGCGGCATCTCCTGCTGCCGCTTTGGCTGCTCTCGTGGAATACCCTCACCGGCGATACCCGCGATACCAACGGCCGTTTCTTTCGCGGTGCGCTGCTGATGGACAATCTGCTGGGACTGGCGGATCGGGTTTGGCTGGCAGGGTTCTGGCTGAATTCCGGATTGCAGGGAGAAGCCCGGGCTAACGGCAAGCTGGATACCTCCAGTCTGGCGCTGCACTATCTCCACGGTCTGCCGCGACCGGTCTACTGGGTATTGTGGCTATGGCGCAGACTGCGGGGCGAGGTGTTGATCAACGACAAGAACTTGCTGCTGTTGCGCCATCACGGCCATTATCAGCTGCTGCTGCGCAACACGGTGGTGTTCAACCCCTGGCTCTCCAGCGAGGAGGCGTTTACCCAGCGCTTCAGTCAGCCCTGGAGCGTGCGGCTCCTCGGCCTTGAGGGGCGCTGGCGAATCAAACAGCATCTGTTCGATCAGCACCATGGCGCGCTCTTCCCGCTATTCGAGGCCTTTCGCAGCCAAAGCGGGCCGGACGAGGAGGACTATCGCTGGCTGATGCACCGGGCGCGCCCGGCGCTGCGCGTCAGCGAAGAGACGCCGGATAGCGACCGCTGGCAGCTTGTCGACACGCTGGAGAGCAACGCGCTGGCGCTTTATGAATTCACGCCGCTCACGGACTAAAAGTGACAGCGTCACATTGAGATTTCTTCCCGCAAGCGACCTGTGCCGTGGAAAATGGCGTTTGACTGCGCGGGAGCCGGTTCCCATGTAGTTAAAAAATTGTAACTAGCAAGATATCTTCATGTGAACTATCATCGGCGCATCATGACTCAATGGACTGAAAATAAAGATGATTCCGGTTAATCCTTCTACGCTTGGCCGCTATGCGGCGCACGTCAGCCTGGTCCATACCATGAAAAGCCACCGCGCGCCGGCGCTTTCGGTCATGATGATCTTTTCGGACCTGCTTATCCGCTCAACCGAAGATTCATATCGTCAACAGGGCTGGACAATTACGCCGCAGAACAGCGGCCTGGTCCTGCGTACCTATGTCGCCATCCATCACGATGGTGGAAAGCTGGAAATAAATCCCAAAGATTATATCGCCCGCTATAACCGCCTCCTTCCCCTCTAACGCCTCAACATCCAGCGAGCCGTGCGGATACGGCTCGCTGGAGAAACCGCAAATAAAAAGATACCATGTGGCGAATATCGGGGCTGCGACGCAAATAAGCGCCATGCTCAATACCCATAGCATCCTCAAGCCGTGCAGCAGATGAATCGAAAATACGCGTTGCTCAACCCCTTGCTTGCCTGATGCCAAACGTCGGGTGATTTACGAGGTATACTCGAAGTTAATAAGCGGTATGAACTTGAATCCGTTGGTCAAATAACCGACGCAACCATCGCTTATATTATCTCCATAAGCAATAAGGTGGTGGTAAATGTTATTTAATATTAATAAGATAGAGCCTTGCTCTATAATCAAAAAGAAACTATGCGCCTGAAATTGTCTTCTCTCCTGGCAGCGGTATCTATGCTGTGCGGGCAAGCTTTTGCCGCGCCCGCGCTGCCTGCGCACGCCGACATTCGCGATAGCGGCTTTGTGTATTGCGTCAGCGGTCAGGTCAACACCTTTAACCCACAAAAAGTCAGCAGCGGCCTGATCGTCGATACCCTGGCCGCCCAGCTCTACGACCGCCTGCTTGATGTCGATCCTTATACCTATCGTCTGGTCCCCGAACTGGCTGAAAGCTGGGAGGTGCTGGACAACGGCGCAACTTACCGCTTCCATCTGCGCAACAACGTGCCTTTCCAGACCACCGCCTGGTTCAAACCGACCCGCAATTTTAATGCCGATGACGTGATTTTCACCTTTGGCCGCATTTTTAATCGCGACCACCCGTGGCACAACGTTAACGGCAGCAGCTTCCCCTATTTCGATAGCTTACAGTTTGCCGACAGCGTGGAAAGCGTGCGGAAGCTGGATAGTCATAGCGTGGAGTTTCGCCTCAAACGCCCGGACGCCTCGTTCCTCTGGCACCTGGCCACCCACTACGCCTCGGTGATGTCGGCAGAGTATGCCGCGAAGCTGGCGCAGAGCGATCGTCAGGAAATGATCGATCGGCAACCGGTCGGCACCGGTCCGTTCCAGCTGGCGGAGTACCGCAGCGGTCAGTACATCCGCCTGCAGCGCCATCCGGCCTACTGGCGCGGTAAACCGCTGATGCCGCAGGTGGTGGTCGATCTCGGCTCCGGCGGCACCGGTCGCTTGTCGAAACTGCTGACCGGCGAGTGCGACGTGCTGGCCTGGCCCGCCGCAAGCCAGCTCTCTATTCTGCGCGATGACCCGCGCCTGCGCCTGACCCTGCGTCCGGGAATGAATATCGCCTGGCTGGCGTTTAACACCGCTAAGCCGCCGCTCGATAACCCGGAGGTACGCCACGCGCTGGCGCTGGCCATCAACAACCAGCGCCTGATGCAGTCGATCTACTACGGCACGGCGGAAACCGCGGCGTCCATGCTGCCTCGCGCTTCATGGGCCTACGATAACGAAGCCAGGATCACCGAATATAACCCCACCGAAGCCCGCGCCCGGCTGAAAGCCCTGGGGCTGGAAAAGCTCACGCTTAAGCTGTGGGTGCCCACCAGCTCGCAGGCCTGGAACCCCAGCCCGCTAAAAACCGCCGAGCTTATCCAGGCGGATATGGCGCAAATTGGCGTGAAGGTGATTATTATGCCGGTCGAAGGCCGTTTTCAGGAGGCCAGATTAATGGATATGAACCACGACCTGACGCTTTCCGGCTGGGCAACGGACAGTAACGATCCGGACAGTTTTTTCCGTCCGCTCTTGAGCTGCGCGGCGATTGCCTCGCAAACCAACTATGCTCACTGGTGTCATCGCGAATTCGACGAGGTGCTGCAAAAGGCGCTCACTTCGCAGCAGCTGGCCTCGCGCATCGAAGCCTATAAAGAGGCGCAGCGCATTCTTGCCGATGAACTACCGGTGCTGCCGCTGGCCTCCTCCCTGCGTTTACAGGCCTATCGTTACGATATGAAAGGCCTGGTGCTGAGCCCGTTTGGCAACGCCTCTTTTGCAGGCGTCTCGCGGGAAAAAGAAGACGAGGTGAAAAAACCATGATTATTTTTACCCTGCGTCGCCTGCTGCTGCTGCTGATTACCCTCTTCCTGCTGACCTTTGTCGGTTTTAGCCTGAGCTACTTTACGCCCCACGCGCCGCTACAGGGCGCCTCCCTGTGGAACGCCTGGCTCTTCTGGTTTGAGGGGGTGCTGCACTGGGATTTCGGCGTTTCCAGCATCAACGGACAGCTGATTTCCGAGCAGCTTAAAGAGGTCTTTCCCGCTACCATGGAGCTCTGTATCCTCGCCTTCGGTTTTGCGCTGGTGATCGGGATCCCCGTCGGTATGCTGGCGGGGATCATGCGCAATAAGTGGCCAGATACCCTGATCAGCGCCCTGGCGCTGCTGGGCTTTTCGATTCCCGTCTTCTGGCTAGCGCTGCTGCTGACCCTGTTCTTCTCCCTCACCCTGGGCTGGTTTCCGGTTTCCGGGCGCTTCGACCTTCTCTATGAAGTGAAATCGGTCACCGGCTTTGCGCTGATCGACGCATGGCTCTCTGATTCGCCGTGGCGTCATGAAATGATCGTCAGCGCGGCGCGGCACATGGTGCTGCCGGTACTGACCCTGGCGGTGGCGCCGACGACGGAAGTGATCCGTCTGATGCGCATCAGCACCAGCGAAGTGTACGACACCAACTATGTCAAAGCCGCCGCCACCCGCGGCGTATCGCGGCGGACAATTTTACACCGCCACGTCCTGCACAACGCCCTACCGCCGGTGATCCCACGCCTGGGGCTGCAGTTCTCCACCATGCTAACGCTGGCGATGATTACCGAAATGGTCTTTAGCTGGCCGGGGCTCGGCCGCTGGCTCATCAACGCCATTCGTCAACAGGACTACGCCGCGATCTCGGCGGGCGTGATGGTCATCGGCGCGCTGGTGATTATTGTGAACGTGATATCCGATATTTTGGGTGCGATGGCAAACCCACTGAAACATAAGGAATGGTATGCCCTACGATAGCACCTACAAAACAAAATTATTTATCAATTAAAAACAATAAATTAAACTTAAAAATTGTGTGACCATCCTGATTTTAATACACAATTTTGTACACATTATTTTTGACGACAGCTCCGACAGTCATCAGTTAGATGGCTGTCGGAGTTCCCTTCCTACGTTTCCTCCACACCTTCTATACTTTCAGTCCGAAGACTGGAGGTAACCATGTGCGGACGATTTGCCCAATCACAGACACGCGAAGAATATCTGGCTTACCTTGCTGAAGAGGCCGAGCTGGATATCGCCTTTGACCCCGAACCGATCGGCTGTTACAACGTCGCACCTGGTACCAAAGTTCTGTTACTGAGCGAACGTAACGAACAGCTGCACCTCGGTCCAGTTCACTGGGGTTACGCTCCAGGGTGGTGGGATAAGCCAGCGCTCATTAACGCTGCGTCGAAACCTCCGCGACAAGTTGGATGTTTCGGTCTCTATAGCAACATGGCTCGCTGTTTGCTATACCGACGACAGGTGTAAGTGAGTAAAATTAACCGGTAGACTTACTCTTTCCCGTTTTAAAAGGTCAAGAAATTATTTACGTATCGTGTGTAAAAAACATTCTATGGTGATGACTTGATACCAAATCCTTCATGAAAATTGCGGACATTTTATCCTTCGTAGTATGTTAAAAAATTTTATAATTTTCTCGAATTTCAGTTCATAAGTCTGCTAATCTCTTTTTAAACACCACAGCGAGAACTGAGATGCTTACAACTATCATTTACCGCAGCCATGCCCATAGTAGCATTTCAAGAACCTCAATCATGGAAATGGTTGAGCTCGCAAATGCACATAACATCAAAAGTGATGTTACAGGGATTTTGGTTTTCAATGGGATTCACTTTCTACAATTGTTGGAAGGACCTCAGCCCCAAGTCAATGAAATTTACAATAAAATCTGTAGCGATACTCGTCACTTTAATATTGTTGAACTCTTGAATGACGTTGCACCTTTCAGGCGATTTGGTAATGCGGGCATGGAATTAATTGATATTGATTTACATAGCCATGAAGACTGCCTGAAAGCAATTCTGAACAGAGGGACTACACAACACCAACTGCTTTATAATGATAGAGCATTGCGTTTTTTTCGGACATTCATAGAGTCCCAACAACAAGAAAAATACTATGAATTGCCGTCAGTTGCAGAATGGCAATTTTCCAGGGAATCTTTACTCCCTGAAAACCCTAGCGTTGTTAGTTCCTTTCTAATAAATCCCGTAGTAGACCCTCTAGCGAGAAAAGTCCATTCGTTCCAGTTCAGTAATCCCAAGACAACTGGTTTAGATGGAATAGATTTATTACAGTATGATTTGGAATCAAAACGACTTGCTCTTCTTGAGGCAGGTAGTTTTCTTCATTCTGGACAAAGGGTTTCTATAAGCCTGTCACCATTTACTATAATCAAGATTAGTGATGCCCCTTGCTCGCTGCTCAAGTATATTCAACAAAGCGGCCTTATTCCTGAGCAAATTATCATTGAGTTTTTAGAAAAGGACCTTTTCGCCAATATTGATGGCTTTTTATATGCAGTGCGAATACTTAAAAGTGCTGGTATAAGCGTTGCCATTAATGACTTTGGGTCAGGACATGCAGGCTTACTCCTCCTAACAAAATTCCAGCCTGAGAAAATTAAGATTCATAGTGAGCTAATTAGAAATATTCACAAAGATGGCGCAAAACAAGCTGTAGTTCAAAGCATAATAAATTGTTGTGATACTCTCGAGATAAGAATATGTGCTACTGGAATCGAGAAAGCTGAAGAATGGATGTGGCTTGAATCAGCAGGTATCACTTACTTTCAGGGAGAGCTTTTTTCAGGATACTCTGCTGATGGCTTGCCATTTGTATGTTGGCCGGACCCTACGGATATCTAGCAATAGCGGAAAGTTGTGATGAATTTAAAGGCGTTTACGGTCGTGAGCTTGAGACAAATAAACGCCTGACTGATTTTGACCACCTATACCCGCGAGTCCAGGACCGTAGCAACACGGGAATAAATGAGGCAAAATGCAAGGGTCAAAAGCCGAAAGGATTTCTACGGATAGCTCAGCGTCAGTAGACCCTTTCACTTGGCACCTGGTTTCCCGCGCGGTAGGTAATGTGAAGAGTCGGGAGCCAGAATTGATTGAGGCTACCAAAAACCTATAGCTTTGATAACGTCCCGCTTGATTAAGGATAGCGTTACATCGCCCCGTTGAACTCACAGTCAGAAGTGGACGCTGCTAACTCTGTACTGCTCAGCGGTGATGGCGTTATGGTGACAGGTAATGCCACTGTCCAGCAGGCAAAAGCGACCAATTCGCCACTCCTGGGGATAAACTGATTGAAGCTCTCGCGCAAAATCACTTATTCTTTTGCGTTGATATAATGTAGGAGATGAGTCATGACAGGCGAAAATCGTGGACGGGGAAGACCGCGAAAGACAGAAAGTACCTATGCAGATACTCGTAATGACTTGATCCGTAGCGGACTTGAACTGCTTACGCAGAATGGTTTTCTTACGACGGGAGTCGATGCCATCGTTAAAAACGCCAATGTTCCTAAAGGCTCATTTTATTACTACTTCAAGAGTAAAGAGGAATATGCACAGACCGTTCTGAATGCCTATAACAGTTTCTTCGAGCATAAACTCAAAAAACATCTACATGAATCATCCTGCACACCAATGGTACGTCTGGATAATTTCATCAATGATGCCTGCGAGGGGATTAAAAAATACAATTTCACCCGCGGCTGCCTGGTTGGAAATATGATGCAGGAGAGTCCGGGGCTTCCACAATCCTTTATTAAATTGCTACAGAATATTCTTGAGAGCTGGCAGGCACTTGTTGCGGCCTGTCTTTCCGACGCGTTATCTTTGGGCGAAATAAGTTCAAATATGAATGAAACACAACTGGCGGCTATTTTCTGGAGTGGCTGGGAAGGTGCCGTAATGCGTGCCAAACTATATTGTTCAACTCAACCTGTATGTGACTTCTGGAGCTATTTCAAAGCTTCAGTACACTATCTGCCCTCTCAGGAAGCCACAGCTGAACAGTAAAAAGGGGCCGCGGCCCCTAAAAAAGTAATAAACCCAAGCTGAGCCTGGTATCCATCTGATTAACTACATTGAATTACTGCCCGGCCACGAATTCCGCCACTCAGTAGTTTTTCGGCCACATTGATGGCTTCACTCAGCGGGTATACTGTAGTGAGGCTATCCAGTCTGGACTCTGGTAAATACTTGACCGCCCGCTGCCAGATCTCCGCTCTTTTTTCTTTCGCAAACATGACACTGTCAATCCCTTTAAGCGTGACGCCACGCAGGATAAACGGAGCCACATTCCCCATCAGCTCCATACCCTGTGCCATGCCGCAGGCCGCTACAATACCACCATACCGCACCCCGGCGCAGGCATTGCAAAGCGTGTGGCTGCCGACTGTATCAATGGCGGCAGCCCAGCGTTCTTTCTGTAACGGTTTTCCAGGGGAGGAAAGCTCGGAACGGTTAATAATCTCCTCTACACCGACCGTTTTATAAAGCCAGGCAGCTTCTTCCGGGCGACCGGTAGACGCAGTCACGCGGTAACCCATCGACGCCAGGATCATGGCCGCAATACTCCCGACACCTCCGCTGGCACCGGTAACAAGTACCGGACCATCTTCAGGCTTAATACCATGACTCAATAATGCGTCGACACACAGCATCGCGGTAAAACCAGCTGTTCCGATTGCCATAACATGTTTGCTGTTTGCGCCAGCCGGGAGCGGCGTCAGCCAGTCGCCATTTACCCGCGCTTTTTCGGAAAGTCCGCCCCAGTGTTTTTCTCCTACCCCCCAGCCGGTCAGAAGAACCTTATCTCCAGTCTGGTAATCTGGATGTGAACTGGCGGACACCGTACCGGAAAAATCAATGCCAGGCACCATTGGAAAGTGCCGGACGATTGGGCCACGGCCCGTGATGGCCAGAGCATCTTTATAGTTGATGGATGAATAGTCAACATTGACCTCCACATCCCCCTGCGGCAGCTCACTTTCAGCGATTTCAGCAAGTTGCGCGCTGTAGCGTTCATCTGCTTTGTTGATTAATAAAGATTTAAACACTATTACCTCGTCTTTCTGGCCGAAGGCCGTTTAGTTATAAAGTAGTCAATTAATAATATTGACCGATCGTCTAATAATCAACACTACTATCCCAGTGTTTTGTCATCACACAAGAATTATCATTCTTTTCATCAGGTTAAATCTGTCTTTTTTGATTAATATCAAGCCAGGTTCGGTTTTAAATTATAATGGCGGCAATGTTAGCGGTCCTGCAAGATACACAGTCGACGCTTCAGGGCGTAGCCTGAGGATGAGATAAAACAAGCAGGCTTAGAGAAGTTGGTCAGCTATTCGCTCACAGCTGACATTAAGCTCTTTAGTTTGACATTCCCGTATCAGAAACGAGGCTTTATCTCTCAGGCTGCACCAGACTATCCATTAGGATGTACTGAGCAGCTTTACGCGCATATTGATCAATCAGAGGTACTAGCCGAGTGAAATGCTCGCTGGCGCAGTGCGCATCAAGTGCCGTATGGTCAGGCCACTCTTCAATGAAAATAAAATGCCCCGGATCCTTTTCATCCCGGTACAAATCATAAGCAATACACAGAGGCTCTTGCTTCGTTGCCGCGATAAGCTCGCGGTATAAAGGGAGAACGGTGTCGACGCACTCAGTTTTGATAAAATCTTCGGCAATAACCTTTAGCATGTGAACTCCTTCATTAAAAATGGCCAGGGCTTTTGAGGGATAGTGCCAGTGTGAATAGCTATTTCATACAAAAGGTCCGCTTCTCGCTCTAAGCGGACTGTAGTAGCAGCATAACCACTACCGTTAATGGCCGAATCATCTAACTTTGAGCAGGTCACGGAACCTCGTTGTATAGCGCGGGGATAGCATTTCTCTCTTCATCTGCCATGCAGTCTGGATCCCCTGCCCTGCAAAATACAGAGTTCCCCGTCCGTCTTTCGCATTGATATGATCGAGAACTTCCATCAGTTTCTCGCTGTTCTGACGTGGTGCGTTATCATCAAACAGATTCAGCTGTGCCACACCCTGGCTGTAGAAATCGCCCAGCATCACCCCTGCTTTCTGATAACGATGTCCGTCTCGCCAGATTGCATCGAAGCATTTAGTCGCCGCGGTGATTATGTCCCGGCTGTCCTGGGTCGGGGTCAGCAGCTTTACTGATGCGCTGTTGCCGTAATATGGCTCGTTGAGCGCAAAGGGGCTGGTTTTGACAAAAGCGGAGATAAACCGGCAATACTGATGCTCGCCGCGAAGTTTCTCGGCTGCGCGCGATGCATAGCTGCATATCGCCTGTCGCATTTCATGATATTCAGTGATGCGGCCACCGAAAGAACGGCTGCACACAATTTCCTGCTTCACCGGCGCGAATTCCTCCAGACCGAGACAAGGCTCCCCGCGTAACTCTCGTACTGTTCGCTCCAGCACCACATTAAAATGCTTCCGGATAAAACGGATATCCGTATCGGCTAACTTAAGCACCGTGTCTATCCCCATAGACTCAAGTTTTTTACTGATGCGGCGCCCAACCCCCCATACTTCATCAACCGGCAATAGAGCCATTAACTTTCTCTGCCGTTCCAGGTTCGACAAATCAACCACGCCTCCGGTCTGCCGCTGCCACTGTTTCGCTGCGTGATTTGCCAGCTTAGCCAGGGTTTTAGTCTGTGCTATGCCGACGCCGACCGTGAGGTGCGTCCGGCGCAGAACCGTCTCGCGAATTTCCCGGCCAAAGTCGGTAAGGTCGCGACAGTTACGAACTCCTGTCAGATCGCAAAATGCCTCATCGATACTGTAAATTTCGCAGCGCGGAGACAGTTCTTCCAGCGTGGTCATCACACGATTGGACATATCGGCATAGAGCTCATAGTTGCTACTAAACGCGATAATGCCGTGCCGGCGAAACATGTCCTTTTGTTTGAAGTACGGCTCCCCCATTTTGACGAAGGGCTTCGCCTCAGCGGAACGAGCAATCACACACCCGTCGTTATTGGAAAGGACGACTACTGGCCGCCCTTTCAGGTCAGGACGAAACACCGTCTCGCACGATGCGTAAAATGAATTCACATCGCAAAGCGCAAACATCTTAGCCCGCTGATTTAATGATGTAAGTAACGACCCCGAACACGTCGAGAGTATCCTCGCTTCCGACAACTATCGGCGAATATGCAGGATTCATTGGGTTAAGCTGAACGCGTGGATGTAGTTGCAACTTCTTAACGGTGAATTCCCCGTCCACAGCGGCAATCACGATATCACCATGAACTGCGGTTCTTGAGCTATCCACGACCAGAAGATCCCCCTCCCCGATCCCGGCGTCCTTCATGCTGTCGCCCGCAGCTTTGACAAAATATGTCGCGCAGGGGTGGTTAACCAGCAGCTCGTTAAGGTCGATGCGTTGCTCAACATAATCCTGCGCAGGACTTGGAAAACCACACTGAACAAGGTCGCTGTACAACGGGATCAGGATGATTTTGCGTAACTCAACGGGCGTGTAGAACTGCATGATAGACTCGCTCACATAAACACTGTTTATATATACAGTAGATTTAGCTCAGCGACATATCAATATAGTTTCCGCCTATCAATTTCCGTCATTGGCGTAACCTATTGATGTAATAAGTACGGTAAGTCTTAAAATGTTTTCAGTGCTTAACTGTTTGATGATTTTGCGAACAGTGCGACGATAAAATTTTGCAGCTATGGCACCGCCTCCATAGCAAATTGCTCATCTGCGGGCTCTTGCATACGGTTACCAGGTAGGGCTCTGAAGTGCCTGATAGCAAAACTTCATTGTTTTGTAAAGATCAGCAACTATTTTTATGTAGTGGTGTCTTATATGTAATCAATAAAACACAGGCTCTTAAATGACTACTTTACTCGTTGCCGCAACACTCTTTACTGTCTCAGGACTCATGATGTTTGGGCTTTTACAACTGTGGGAAGGCATATCAAATAATCACGAAAAGTTTTGATAGCCATTAGGCTTAAAGCTCATCCCGTTACTGGCAGATATTTATAGATAGTCTTCACCCCTACACCTATCACATCGGCTATCTGCTGGCGTGTAGCTCCGTTCTCCAGCATCCGGCGGCAGCGTTCCACAACTTCGGTGGTCATTATCCGGCGGCGGCCACCGATGCGCCCCTGCTCCCTTGCCGCTGCTAAACCGGCGCGGGTACGCTCGACGATCAGCTCTCTTTCCATTTCCGCCAGTGCACTCATGACGTGGAAGAAAAAACGTCCTGCTGGCGTACTGGTATCAATGCTGTCAGTCAGGCTTCGGAAATTTACCCCGCGCGCCTGCAGCTCCGATACCAGAGTGATCAGGTCACGCACGCTTCGCCCCAGCCGATCCAGTTTCCAGACTACCAGCACATCACCCGGTCGCAGCCGCCGCAGCGCACGCTTTAACCCTGGTCGTCTGGCATTCTTTCCGCTGGCCGTATCTTCGAAAACCTGTTCACATTCTGCGCGTAACAGCGCGTTTTTCTGTAAATCGAGGTTTTGATCCCCGGTTGATACCCTCGCATAACCAATCAGCATGATGTAACCCTTTGAAATAGCTGATTGTAAAAAGCTCCAGTCTTTCGCTCAAACCCTCGTTTGCGCGAAGCCTCTTTTTGGAGCAAAAAACATGGCCTTTGATCCGCCACTTGGGAGCACGTCGCCCGCTGTGCTGCTCGACAACGCCACTCGCCTGGACGAACTCGTTAACGGGCCAGCGGGCACCGTTCCCGACCGTGCCGGGCAACCGCTGGACTCCTGGCGCCTGATGCTGCAAACCTTCGCTGCTATTGTCGAAAATACTCGCCAGAACCTGATCCCACTTGGCAAGCAATACCAGAGTGTTGAAAAGGCTCAGGCTGATATTGCCAGTATTCCAGAAGGCGCCACCACCTATGCACGCAGTCCGAATGATTCCGCTCTGGCGATCGAATACCGAAATGTCGCCGGGACACTGACGGCAACCGGGCGCAGAATGCCCTCTCAGGGCTCTGTCGATGCAATTATCCAGTTTATCGATAAGTTTATTGCCACCGGCACCGTCAGCGGTGACTTCTTCCCCTTCTTTGTCGATGGGGCCGGAAACGTGCCTGTGTACTGGGATAATGGTTTTGCGGCTTCCCGTATTGCCACATCGTTGTATCAGATGATCTATGAGGATGTTCATGCGCGGCTGGGGGATGCGCTGAATGCACCAGTGACAGGGGTTTCCCCAGGCTTTTTTCCGTTATTCATGGACCGCGCGGGAAATGTACCGGTGTACTGGAATGGCGGGCTGGATGCGTCGGCAATTGCGACGGGGCTGCTGGAAAAAATATGGGCTTATATCAACGGTATCATCGCCAGCGCGCTTAACCAGAATGTCCCTCTGG
This sequence comes from Klebsiella sp. M5al, assembly GCF_002090195.1. Classification (NCBI taxonomy): domain Bacteria; kingdom Pseudomonadati; phylum Pseudomonadota; class Gammaproteobacteria; order Enterobacterales; family Enterobacteriaceae; genus Klebsiella; species Klebsiella sp. M5al. Next base: position 2,584,573 of record NZ_CP020657.1, on the reverse strand, counting down.
TATCCCCTGGCTTTGTACCGGGGATGATGGATGCCGCCGGGAACGTCCCGTTCTGGTTCCATGATGGAAAGCTTGATGCCAGTGGGGTCGGGCCGAACATTCGCGGGGATATGGTCAGCTGGTTTCAGGGGCGGATGTACACCGCCGCCTACAATATCCCGCTCCATACTGATGGCCGGACGCTCTGGCGCTGGAAAGCGAAGAAAGCACAGCTCAAAGCAGGCCTGGCAGTCCGTCCACATTTCATGCTGACGGGGGACAGCTGGACGCAGAATAACGAACTGGCCACAGCTATCGCCGGGCTGCTGCACAATGATTACGGTGATGCGGGTCTGGGCTGGAGAACGGTTAACTACGGGGCCGCGCGCGACGGTTCGGGAATATATCGATCAGAGGGATGGGATTTGTATGACTCGTCACCGACGAGCGGAGCGCCGCTTTATGGCTGTGGTATTGACGGCCAGTCAATCAATACCACAACGAGCACGGCCTATTTCAGGGTGACGAATGTCCGCTGCACTGACTGCCGGATTTACTACCAGGACCTGAACGGTAAGTTTCAGTACGGCTACGACGTTGGCGGGGTCACTCAGTGGACTGAGGTTGTCTGCGGGAATACCGGCGCGACAAAATCGGTGTTGCTGACAGGCATGGCCGACGAGGCCAGGACAATTTACGTCAAAACTGATGGCAATACCGGGCGTGTGGCCATCCACGGTTTTTACCTCTTGCGCGCCGGTGTGGCTGGCTGCGTGATGAGCAAGGCGGGTAACTCCGGGATTCTGGCCGATCAGTTTCTGCTGTTCTCCGACAAAATCTCTGAGTACCTCAGCACGATGCAGCCGGACGTCATTTGTATCGTCATCGGCAACAATGATTACCGTAATTCTGACGGGACACAGGTATTTAAAACCGCATTGCAGACGTACATCGCCGCCTGCCGCGCGGTGTTGCCAGACGTTGGTTTTATCCTGATGGCACCACCCCGCACGAACGGAACGGCGGTAACGCCGCTCGTTAATTTCCGTGACGTAATGCACGACATCTCGCAGACGCTGAATGTCGAGTTCTTCAGCATCTATGACCTGTTTGACACCTGGACAGAAATGAACAGCCTGGGCTGTTTCCTCGATAATCTTCATCCGAATGCTACAGGCAGTAATCTGGTCGCATCATCACTCAATAACGCACTGATTAAAGGCTAATTTATTATGAATACTGTTTATATCCCAAAACTCGGTGATGTCGTGATCCCCGGTACACATCCGAAAAAAGGTCATTTCATGCAGCCAGACCTTCCTGTAACAGCGGGGCTTAAAGGATTGTACATTCAGGGAGGAACAGCAGACCTGAGCATGAGGAATCGCGCCGACAATTCCGCCCCGCTGACAAAAATCGGAACCCCGACAATCCTCTCCGAATTTGGGGCGATTTGTAGTTTTGGAAACTGTTTTGATACCGGGAAGGTCTCAACCAAAAACCAGACGCATATCGTGATCTGTAAGCCGGTAAAGCCGACAGCGGCCACCGAAACGCAGCAGGCATTCATGATGGGGAACTACAGCTATTCCGGCGCACCGGCTGTCTACCGCGGCGACGGGCTTGCATTTCTGTTTTCCGGGCAAAGCCTTTACGGAGCGTTTGTTGAGGATAACGGTGCTACGCCGTTGAACATGATCAACTATTACAGCGCAGCGTACGACAGCGCCAGATGGGCCGCGTTTGTTGAGCTGGTTGACGGTGATAATAATGTGGCGAGGATTGCAGCCCGGCAGGGAGGCGCCCTGAACTGGCAGAACTCCAAAAACCTGACCAGCCGCACAGCTTATACCGACCGTACGATCCGCATCGGGTCGCATCATGCACCAGCTGCTTATCCAGCAGGGGCAAATATTACGATGGGGATGGAGTTGATTTTTGAAACAGCGCTGACTCAGGCTCAGGTCGCTTCAGTCCTAGATAGTGTAAGTGCATATCTTAATTCCGCCTGGGGGATTACAGATCTCTAATAGATGACGGCTATCATAATTGATAGCCGCTAATCACTTATATAACCTGCTCGTAAACCGACATATATGCCTGAGAGCATTGGTTACGCCGCCCACTGCTCTTTATGGAATCATTACGCCTTTTGTATTCATAAAGCCTCTCATGTTGTTTATTTGCTGAGTCATCTCAGCCACAGATAGCGCCTTACTGTACAATGCCAGCCCACCGATCGTTCCGGCTACCCCATTCGTGATTTGACTCCCAGTTGGTGCACCGTTGATAACAATGTTGTTTGAACTCACTGATCGGGATGGCGTGATAGTTGCACTGCTCGTTGCGCCACTACCGCGAACATACTCGATTTTTGTCGCAGAAATGCTCACCGCGAAGGCTGTCCATCCACCAGTAATCCCTCCCATATCCAACAGAGTACTGGTAGGAGACGCCACCCCTGATGCGACAAGGATAACTCCAGTTCCTGATGTTGACTGTGTCAAACGTAGGCCAGTGAACGGAGCCAGTGCCGGTGTTACCATTGAAAGAATGTTTGCTGCTCCTCCGACCGGGGTCGCCGGAATGTTTATCGCTATAACAAATGATAGCGCTGCGGTTTCTGCAACTGGCATGGTTGCAGATGAACCAGTTGGGGTACAAACCATACCTTGCGAATTAAATGCGGCCGCAGTAGTAAGGTTGTTACCAAGGCCACTAAAGTCCATGGCGTTTGCCATAGAATATGTTCCTGTACTGTCCTGTGTATTCATTGTCATGACAGGAAAGGCCAATGGGTAAATTTCATCATAGTTTGTGTTTTCTATTTGAAGTGGCATATTTATAGTCCAGTAGTATCGGTTATTGTGAGAACACCCATTTGTGCGAGAGAAACAGAACCACTTTGCGCTTGTACAATAATTGTCATTTGCGTAATGCCAGACGGAATTACAGACTCAAAATAGTAATAACCCCAATCAGTTGTTAAACGCCAGCCACGAATCCCTCCGAAATAAACATCACCTGCTGAGTCAGTCAGCGAATTGCCAGATTTCGCGTAGCAAGACATCCAGCTTGGTACCGCACCAGTGCCAGATATTTTCACCATGAATCCGAAACCGTATTTCTTGCCTGGTTCAACAGTGACCGTGCGGAAATAACGCGGATATGGTGAAGCGCTGCCGGTAACAGTCCAGACATTACCCTTAATGTTGTTTTCTTGCGTAATGGATATGCCCCCGGCGACATCAGCAGACCAGTCAGAAGGGAGTCCAGCAGATGAGTCGACAAATAACGGATTAGTTAAAATGTTGTTGCTGCTGGCCGGGGTTGTTACTGACTCTGCTTTTTGCGGTGTTGTAGGCGCCTGCCATTCTGCCATTGCGGTGGCTACGGCATTACCCATAGCTTTTGCACCTAGCGGTGTTGGATGCGAAACATCCTGGTTATAACCCGCAATCCATCCGCCAGTCAGCGGATCGGTAGTGGCCGCATGAAGGTCTACAAACGGGAGTCCATACTTCGCTGCATACTGACGACAGAAGTCGTTAATTTTGTAACGTGCCAAATTTTGCGCGTCAGTATTACCGCTTTGTGCTGACATTGAACATACAACAGGAATGATACCTGCGAACCTTAGTTGCCTGAATATATTGGTCATAGCCGGGAGTGTTTCAGACTCAATATCAATCCCTTTCACCACATCGTTACGACCGCACATTACAAGGCAGAAAGACGGTTTTGCTGCGATTGCTTTCGGTACATGAGTGGCTAACACTTGCGCGGCTGTAAACCCAGGTGTTGCTGATGTTCCGACATAACTATATCGTCCATTTGTCATCAACATAGCCCACGTAACCCAACTTTGAGCGTTGGTAAGTGGAGGATATAAAGTACCAGTAGCATTTGGCTGAGAGGATGATATCCCGTATGCGGGTATGGAGTCGCCAATTGTAAACACGTCATTCGGAAGTGCCCCGCGCTGGGTTGTCAACGGAACGCCATGTAAATCAACAGTCCTGCGGTCAGTGCGTAAGCCAAAAGCGATCCGGTAATTCTTACCTCCCCAGCCGTTAACGTAGGCAGAGCCATCTGATGGAATAGTTTGTGTATTCCCCATATCCATAGACTCCGTAACTGTCAGTGCGTTTGCCTTCGTTTTTCCGTAGAGAACCTTGTCGCCATTTAATTCTATAGCCATGGATTGACGTGAATTAATATCAGCCCAGACAAATCTGCCATCCCCGTAATTAACAACTTTGACTCCCGACGTTCTTCTTTCGGTTCCAGAAGCAATTTTATTAACATCATCAACAGATTCTTGCGATGGCATCTTCCTGCCAGTAGCTGTTAGTGTGCCGCCAGTATTCATTACCTCAATAGCAAGCGCGCTGTCATCTGGGCTGCGGTAATACGTGGTCGATCCATCAGGGATATTCGCGATATCCGCTTGCGCCGCTGCCAGCGTCATGTACTGGCGACTAAGTGGGATCAGGTTCTGCCTGACCTCATCATTTTTCGCCATGAATCCGCGCCAGGTATCCAGATCAACGCCCGCGCGATCTGGCACGGTGAGAGCATCCGAATTCACCAGGTTATCCAGGCGCTCGGCGTTATTGAGCAGCACTGCGGGAGACGTGCTCCCCAGCTCCGGGTTAAAGGCCATGTTTTTTTGCTCCAAAAAAGGCGTTCGCGCAAACGAGGGTTTGAGCGAAAAGAGTTAATAAGGGGGTTTTTATGGGGTATTACGCGACGTCGCCGGGGTATGTGGCGTCGTCGTAGGCGTAGAACGATTCAAGATATTCGTTGGCGGTCACCTGACAGGTGCCGTCAGACTGTGGGGCAATTCTGCCACCAGCGCATCATAGACATGCCGCGTTTGAGCCGCAGAACACCAGCCGGATCGCTCAATGGTTGCAGACGATAAATTGATTTTCAGCAGGTCATCAAACTCACTCAGATGCGGGACCGAAAGTTGATAATCCCCTACTCTGGTCGCCACCATCAGCCCGGAGGCCGAGCCATCCAGGTAACGGACCAGCGCGCGAGGGTTTTCAAAAGACCAGTCCAGCGGCTCCGTGACGGTGAAGGTCGTCACACCGCCAGTCGTTTTCATCTCCTCAACAAGACAGGAAATCGTGTTATTCCCCGGTATATCGTCGGTCAGCACAATACGATCGCCAACGTTGTAGCAGAGCGCGTCCAGTTCGGTTGTCGTCCGGAACGTTACCCGCTGCTGCAGGTATTTCATCAGGCGCCGCATCCCAATCTGGTAGGCATGATCCTGACTCAATACCCCGTCGAGTTTGTAATCCTCGATTTTCACCGGAGTAGGGTTATCGGGAGTGCGGCATTTAACCGTCTCTTCCGCCCAGGTGGTTCCGTTGATGTACGTTACGTCAACGCCGTCGTAATCATCGTCAGATGGAGCAGTGAAACCACTTTGCAGCTCTTCGACCATCTCATGCGGGGTGATCACACCTGTCCAGGGCTTAACCCCTTCCCTGTTTACGGTAGCCAGGCCATCACTTAGCAGAAAACGTGACTTCCCGGCGTTGGCGACCTTTTGCAGCATTTCCAGTGCCGAGATACTGTCGCCAGTAGCGAAATCAAAATATTCGCTACGCGGCGTCCAGTACGCAGACTCCAGCGCATTGATGGTATCGACATCCATCTCCAGCCCCAGCGAAATTCCCGACATGCAGCAGCGCGCCAGAAATGGTTCTGGCCGTTTCCGGTTTCATAGGCACGCGTCCCCACAACGTTTACGCGGCGGTCAGACTGCGCCGCCAGTTTACCGCCCGTTCTCGACGGTCACCGCCATCAGCGACACTCCGGGATAGGATGAAGGACGCGTCAGCAGGCGCCCGCGCAGTGCCTGCCAGTACATCGAATCCCTGGCATTATTGGAGCCCTGCTCGTTGCACCGTCGGCAGCGAACCTCTACAAGCCCCGGAGAACCGAGTGTGATCCGCTCAGTAAAGCCCAGACCGTTAACGTTTTCAGCGCATACTCGCCCTGTTTACTGACCCACCCTGAGCCGGAGCCGTAAATCCCGGTACTGAATTTCCCACTCAACATGCCGGAGTCGCTTTTTTGCCCTTGCCGTCAAAACCGCAGATGCCGTTCGGAAAGGAAAAATTCACTTCGAAACATATCCACCACTTCATTTTCAGGGCATACCAGGAACGGCCCCAGCCAGCTCAGCGTGTCGTTAAGGCCAGTGGCCTCATAGTCGATCATCGTCCTGGCGGTGAATCCCGGCCATGACTCATCAACTGCACCGTTAACCAGACGCGCCACCGTCGCCGTCGTGCCATCAGCGGACACAATCCTGTACTCATTCCGCGGTGAGCAAGTGAAAGCCGTTGCATCCCCTCCGGCAATCCCGGAGAATGCGGTGCCCGTGGCGCTGTTATAGGCGAGCGTCACGTTTTGCCGTTACCGCAGGGCTGCCGCCGGTTGACGCCGTGCCGGAGGTATAAACCGGAGCATCACCGAAAACAGTAGCTGGCAGCGAAGATGATGTGATTGCTCCTCCCGCGAACGGACTGGCCGCCTCGGTTATCAGTACGGTGCCGCCGTTATCCTGCGCGACCAGGCCGGAGCCAGTCAGCCCTTCGATGATGGCCGCCAGAAGTCCAGACATCGACACATAGTTCGCCACCAGCGACACCGCGTAAGCGATCCCCTGCCACGTGATCGTGAACGTGCTGGAGCTGGTCGAAAAGTCGTAGGTGGTAGGTGCTGCGCTGGCCTGAACTTTTGCCGCACTTCCCCCGGTGCCCGGCACCGCAGCCCTGGCCAAGGGTATATGACGCGATTAAACAGATCGTAATCGACGCTATTGAAACTGAGCGTCACCGGCATACTGACTACTGGCGCGATCTCCGTCAGCAGCGGACTCGCGATAACGCTGTACCCGGCCGCCGTTGATATCTGGTAGTTGGCGGGAGCCTTTATCTCAACAATCGCGCCTTCTACCCAGCTATCCGGCAGAGAATTGTCGTTATCGTCGTCATCATCGCTATCATCCGTGTCCAGCCCGGTAAACGTTACGTCGGCTCCGGCCACGGTCATGCTGTCTGCAATAATGTCGTCCGCATCCGGCGACGTCTGGGCCATGTCCAGCCCGGTGCCGGATGACGTCCCGCCGACCTCCGTACTGTTGAACCAGTTTTTCACTGCGCTCATCGCCAGAAACGTCTGCACCAGGGGGATAATGCGTGCTGCTGAATCCCCGCAGGGTCGATGCAGGCGTACTGCCAACGCGGATATCGCCATTGGTATAATCCAGAGTTCCGACACCAAGGCACAGCAGCATCTGTACGCGCATTTTCGTTGGATCGGCAGCATCAAAACCGGGTAACAGGCTGCACAACATAATCCGGATAAATACGCACGCGCCCAAAAAATTTCACGAATCGCATCACCCAGTTTCGCGCTGTTTGCTTTCGCGGGGTTCAGGTCGAGGCTTCGCCCTGAGGAAGACGTGTAGCCACCAGCATCAATATTACCCATCATGAACAGTGAGTAGGCCGCCGTTGCCACGGCAATACCGACACCTATCCATGCGATTGTTGCTACTTCAAGCCCGAAAGGAACCGGGTACATACAGACATCGTTTTCTGGCCGGATGATGCGAAACGCCCATTCGCCAGGTGGTACCGGCTGGCCATCCAGCTCAATGGCCAGCGGTGGAACATCCCGATCCTCATAGTCTTCGAGATTGGCAACCAGCCAGCTGCGAATGCTGGTAACGCCATGCTCATGAGTTTCGAGCGGTTCACCGGGCAGCCGCGACGGATAAAAACGAATGGTCATTGCCAGAACTCCACTTTGACAAATCGCCGCTTAAATCGCGGCAAAGGCAGAAATGTGACGTTCGTTCCCGGATTGCATTCCGCCACGTGCAGCAGGCCACCGATATTGACGACGATACCGACGTGGGTGACGGTTGAACCGGAATAGCAGGCAACCCCGGCACCTTCACAAGGTTCGCAACGTTCCAGTGAAAGCATCATCCGGCGCGCTTCGCGGTCGAGCCCGCCGTCGTCTTTGGTCACCCCGGCGAACTCAGGCCAGAGAGGCAGTCCAAGGTCCGCCCGTATTTCGTTCACGATCCCGAAGCAGTCGAGCTGCGGATACACTCTGCCGCCCTTCAGCCAGGTGACTGAAAGGTTACTTTTCAGGATGAAAACATGTAAATTACCTCGTTGATGCGAAATCAATACACTGTTGTTGCTTCCAGGTTTTCCGATGCTGCTGATTGGTGTACGCTTTTCAGAGCACAGCGATACCTCTAAAAGGAACAATAAATGTCAATCAGCTCAAACAGGACAGCGATAAGCAGGATTCAAAGAGGAATTGGCTGATCTGCGAAAAAAAATAGCGGATGAAAGCAAAAAGGAAGCACAACTACTAAGCAGTATTAATCAGTTACAGAGAAGTATCACCAGTTCAACTTCCCCATCGACTGTTTCCTCCAAAATGTCTCAAATATCCCGATATACAAGCGACATATCCAAATGCAATGCAAAAAAACGCCGAGTTATCAAAAAAAATTGCTGATAAAACTGCTGAACTTCATCGTTATGAGACACAATTGACTAAAGATGAAGAGTCCGAGCGCAAAAAGCTGGAAATGGCGCAAAAAAAAACGTGAAAAAGAACAACAGGATTTACACAAAAAACTTAAAGAAAAAATGGACTCGCAAATACGGACCCTTCATAGTCGTATGTTCTCCAGTAAAACTGGTATCCACGATGCCATTAATGATGAAGATGAATCTCCGCAATATGATGTTTTTATTTCTCACGCCAGTGAAGATAAAGACTTGTTCGTAAGGCCATTTGCGGAGTACCTGAAATCTCAGGGCGTGAAGGTCTGGTACGACGAATTCTCTCTCGCATGGGGCGACAGCCTCAGAAAGAAAATCGACAAAGGACTCGCGAATTCACGTTTCGGAATAGTTGTTATATCTAAAAATTTCATTAAAAAGCAATGGACAGAATATGAACTAAACGGATTAATCGCATCTGAAATTGAAGGAACAAAAAGGGTATTGCCAATCTGGCACGAAATATCTAAATCAGAAGTCATAAAATTTAGTCCATCTTTAGCTGATAAGGTAGCAATGAATACCGCAATACAGACATATGAGGAAATAGCGGATCAGTTAGTGACCCTCCTCCGATAAAACCCCAATTTTACAAAGTAATTCGAGCAGACGACACATATCGTATCCCTCACCATAGGGTGAGGGTCTTAGCCCCTCAGAATAGGCAATATCTTTCGCAAGTAGAGCCCATACCGGAGTTTTATCTGGAATAAGTAGTTTTTTTATTACGGCAAGTTCATAGCGAACTTGTAATAGTTCAGATTCAAGTCTTTTTATTCTTTCTTCAGTCATACCACCTCCGGTTAAGACGAATAACGCAGACCGGGGAATAAAGGGAGCGTATAGCGGTACCGCGGCCAGGCTGTATCGAGGACATTCATATAGCCCGCGGTGATCTGCACTTCTGTCGCCGTCCAGTATCCTGATTTAATCTGCAGCGTGTACGGTATCGCCGCAGGCGCCGCTAAATCTGTGGAGATATAACTCCGGTAAGTCAGCGACGCAGAAAGGCGGTTCGCCAGCGCATTGCGGATCGCCGTGGACACAACGCCGTCGATATTACACAGAGCAAACTTCAGGTCCTGCGTTCCGTCCTCGTTACGCGCCGGCAGCGCAATGTCAATCGCGCAGGCGGTAAATGTGATGCTGTCGCCGTTCTCCGTCGTTGCCGTAATATCCTCGTAACCCTGGCAGAGGTAGTGAACATCAGAACCGATAGTTATCTGCAGCGTTTCAATGATCACCTCCGGTCCGCTGCTGGCATAAAGGCGGTTAATCTGCGTCATGCTTTGGCCACTCCTTATTCAGCGCGATATCGAGCAGCGAGCTACCGACAATCCATTCCGGATAATTCCCCCACGGAGCCGGAATAAGCGGACGCTCCCATAACTCCAGAGTCGCTGAATACTTCCAGTAAATTGGCGCAACCAGCTCCGGCCCTTGATAAATATCCGTGAACCGGCACTTATAAAACTTAATACCCGCCGGCGTCTGCAGCTTCATCAGGAACCAGGCCGCACCATCAGATAATGCATCGCGGAACCAGGATTCAAACGCCAGTCCCTGAGCATCGCTTTCCATGAACCAGGAGATGCTGGCCTGCGTCGGCGTTGACGTATAAGCTCGCCTTTGCCGCGCGCGGCCGGTGGTTAGCTGGGTTCGTTTTAAAGGGCTTACAGGCTGGAATCCGTATCCTTCCTGTAATGGCATAGGGAGGCTGTCATGTGGATAATAGATATCAGCCATCAACTCATCCCCCTGCCAGGATATTTACTTCGCATCGCGTTACCCACCTTCCCGTCCCCCTTCAGCACTTGCGCTGCAACCTGATTAAGCGCATCTGTTGTCGCCCGCTTCTGCGTTTGTGCCATGGAGATAGCCATCTGATCAGGGGTTACACCAGCAGGTGAATGGAAATGCTGTTCTATCGGTGCGTGAATAGTGGTTTTCCTGCTGTTATCACTATTCACGTTCTGCACCCCGGTCCCAAAACCCGGTTTGCTGAGCGTCGCGTCCAGTCCGTTTTTGCGTAGGTTCTCAAGCGTGGAGTCCAGTCTTGCCGATGTATCAGCAGTCATGACCCGTTCCCCTTTTTCCAGCAACCATGTCCCAGTGGATGGAACGGAGTCAATGCCGTTGTGAGCCATACCTGTTAGTCCACCGCCGGCGGCCATAGCTGCTGAAATTGCCGTCACTGATGCTATCAGGGGAGTAGTTGCGGCCAAAGCAGCCGCCATAGCTGCTGGAGCCATAGCCCATCCAGTAACAGGTATAGCTGCTGCTGATGCGTATGCATTAATACCTGCCATTTGTGACATGGCAGTAGCTTGAGCAACCATAGATGCAGCTGCACTCACTGCCGCAGTTTTCCCGACAAGTAACTGCACAGCCTGATAAACCAGCCATTGCGCCGCCATTTTAGTTAATGCATCAATAACCGCCTGCCCCATCCCGGCCGCCATATTTTTAAATCCATTGCTCAGGCTTTCGGTTCCTTGCAACATCGCGGATAGATTCGAAGAGATCGCAGATTCAGTTGAACTAAAAATTGAAGTGGTCGCCGCTGTCACTGACTCATACAGCGTAGGAACGCTGTTAAGATATGACTGCATTCCGTTTTGGACGCCAAGCTGCCAGTTGCTATTAAGTTGATCAATCTGAGTGTAATAGGCGTGTTGCATGGCACGCCGCTGATCTAACGCTTGCTGCAAAGCTGCCGTCTCCTGGTCGTACAGATTTTGCGAGATCTGCCCTGTAGTTCTCTGATTAGTTAACTCAACCTGTTTCTTTTGGTAATCGCTGGCAATCTTTGCCAACTCTTGCAGGCGTTTCTGCTCCTGCGACAAAACAGTATTACTGTTCAGGCTGTTTTGTAGCCCGGTAGCATCATTTTGCAAACCAGATGAAAGCGTGTTTTTGTACGCTGTGAGCTTATCGGCATCCTTGCGTAAGGCGATTTCTTTTTCTAATGCGGCATTCTTTTCATACTGGTCAGTAATAGTCCGCTGGTTAGCTAACAGAGACTTCTGATCTGCCGTGAGGGTCTTTTTGATCTTGATATCAGCAAGTTGCCGCTCCCATTTAATAAGCGACTGCTGCGCAGTGCCAATCTTCTCCGTCGTGTCATACTGAGATTGCAGGGTGGCATATTGCTGATTGAGTTGGGCGAGTAGTCTGGTGGTGGCGTCCTCGGTGTAAGCCTTTTCTTTTTTGGGCTTATTCTTCTTAGCCGCAGCGTCTTCGGCATCTTTCAGGTTTTTTGCCAATTGCGCCCTTCTGGTAGCGTATGCCGCCCCCCCTTCCCACTGCGTTCCAGCATCTTTGCTACGGTATTCGTTATCAAACGCCTGTAGAGCTTTTTTCGCTCTCGTTACCGCATCAGCGCCAGCATCCGCCTGCACCTGAAGTTGCTTGAGATAGGATTTATTGGCTTGCTGCTCAGAAGCCTTATCCATCTCAGTGATAGCCTGAGTGTAATCCTTAATGGCCTGGGAGCCTTTAAGGCGTGACTGGTAGCTATCTTCATCGCGCTGTGTCCACGTCCCTGCATTTTGCCTCTGAGTTCGTTCCTGCGTTCTCCTTTGATACCAGCGAACATCTGCGTTATCAAAATAATCCCCACCAACGATCTCTTTAACGGTATCCCATGAACCAGAAGCACCCCGCCCAACGGAAGCCCAAAAGTTATCCCACCCGTTAGCCCCTTGATGGAGTTTTTTGGTTAATTCATCCATCTGACCGGATAGTGCTGCAAACGCAATCCTTTGGGCCTCAGCAATATTGCCGCTGGCAGCAGCTTCGTCGGCCTGCTTTCGTTGCGCTGCTGTCAGGAAACCCAATTTATCATCAAGATCGTCAATAGATTGGATTCCACCCGTGGATAATTTCTGGTACATAGCCAAAACGTCGCTAATGTCCTGTCCGCTTGCTTTGGCGTATTCGCTGGATGACTGGATTATTTTTGGGTACATCGCTGTGTTCTGGCTGATCGCCTGGGTCAGCAACCCGACAGCGTCAACGGAATCACTATAGGTGACTCCCAGACCAGAAACACCACGAGCAAGCGCGGTGGTCTGCGTTAAATTCAAGCCGCTGACATTGGTTAGAACATTTGTTGATTTATTTAAAGCTGATGCTTGTTTCTCGGCGCTATATAACGCCGCACCAAGAGCACCGACCGCCGCAACTGCCAGAGTAAAGGGGTTAATCAGACCAGCCACATAGCCGCCAACACCTTTAATCGCCGGCCCAATGCCGCCGAACATATCCTTAAGCTGACCGCCCTGCTGCATGAGCACCATAAACGGAGATTGCCCGGTAGAAAGCCCAACAACTATATCCGTCATCTGAGCGGGGATCATGCGCATTGCAAAAGCGGTTTGTCTGGCTGACATTCCCGTTTTTCCAAGCTGGGCCTGAGTGAGTTCAAGCTCGCCCCGCATTTGCTTTAATTTTCCGGAAAGCGAGTCATATTGCTCTGTTGAGAGCATTCCTTTGGATTTTGCGTTATCCAATAATTTCTGGTTGGTAGCAATCTTACGGAAACCATCAGATATAGGATCAAGTTGCGCAGCCAGTCGCTGTAATGCAGCCTTTTGCTCATCAGCGGCCTTAGCTGCGTCACGTTCTGCTTTAGCAACCCCAGTTAACTCGTTGGTGGCAGCATCAAGGCTTTTCGCTAACGTGCGATACTCCTCAAGATCAATCTGACCACGGTCAAAATATCCTTTAAGTTCGGAGTATTTTTTGCCGATTCTGTCTATGGCAGCACCCACTGGGTCAATCTGATCTCGGAGTTTACGAAATGCCTCTCGCTGCTCCTCAGTGAATTTTGTCGCTCTTCCTGTTGCGGCTGCGCCATCCCTCAGGCGTGAGTTGAGATTTTTAGTTGACCCCTCTAGATCGTCGGCGGCTCTTTCAGCCTCTTCACCTGCGCGTGTCATTTTTACCAAGGCTACTGCCAGGCTATCAGCTTGCTTCTCGGCCCCGGAACTGTCCAGGCGTATCGCTAGCCTTGATTCTTGTTCTGCCATTTACCTTTCTCCGGGTAATAAAAAACCCGCCGATTTAGCGGGTTACGAAATGTTTAAACAATAATAAAAAGCCCACCTGAGTGGGCTCTCGCGTCACAGAGACGTTTTCATGTTCATAGTTGGATTTAGAGGGGATTTGGTATACGCATAATTGACAACCACGCCATCCTTCAAAAGGATATCAAGTGTTGTCATCTCAGCGCTTGATGTTGTTTTCATGGTAAACGCCTGAGCTGAAGCTGACACCGCATTGTGTGTGTAAATCCACTTGGCCTCAGTCGCACTGATTACTGCCTTAGAAAAAGGCTGTCCAAACATACCGATCAACTCAGCCTCTGTTGTTTTACCCTTAACAATCCGGTTCACATTTTCAACAGATATTTGAGACCCACTTTCATATTGGTTTGTATAGGTGCATCCAAGCATTACCAGACAGAGCAAAGGAATCAATATAGCAAACTTATTCATTATAACTCCTATATTAAAAATAACTAATATCAACCCATACACCCTGTGGACGTAAGGAGACAGTTACACCTAGATATTTGGCAATATCATCAAGGATATCTGATATCACCTCAAACTCATCAATCGATTTCCATCTTCCATAATTTTCGAAAATAGAGGCATTCGCAGAATTTAATCTTTCAATGTAGGGAGTAAGCCATGAGAACTCAGACATGTCATCCTCATTACCATCCTTGTAATTAATTCCTTTTGCTGCAGCATCCCCTAAAAAATATGCTGCGAGTTTCAAAGTTATTTCAATCTCGGAATAAACTTCATTTAATGTTCTGTCTACGCTTTGATGAAACTGATAGTCAAATATAGAATCCCTTGCTTTATCATATAGTTTAGAAGCTTGTCTGAAAAAAGACGTTTTAAACATCTTGCTCTGATCTTCACCAATTTGCGCACTCAATCTAGTTGCGCAATATTCCTCCATCACAGATAACCAACACTCCCCTCTCAATTGCTCATGGATGTCTTTATAACGGTAACTCATCATCCGCCCCGGAAAACATTTGTTTAAGGCATTGCTATTTGAGACATGAGCACATTCATGCGAAATGATTCCAATAGCAGTTAGCCACTCCGGCGAATTGACTGGAGATACAACCCCCTCAATGTGAAGAGCATTAAAAACGATATGACATTTGGGCTCACCATCACGCATAACTCGAACAACCATAGCGACACCTACAACATCGCCATCAGATGGAGTTAAAGTATTTGAAGTCTCAATCCCTCTGTCAACTGAGTCTAATGCATATTGGTAATCATAATTTATTGAAATTCCAACTAAGGATGTAAGATCGATATACTTGCAGAGTATTTTAATGAATTGGCTTACAGCATTTCCAACTTCCTTTGCCGTTTCTTCATCTTTGTAACCACCAAGGCTAATGCCAAAATTGACATTTCCGATATCTTCGCTCAAAGCCCTATCCCCATCATTAACATTTGCACACAGGTTAGCACAGGAAAAGAAGGAGACATTGATATGACTACTTCACTTTTGCCTGTCTTTTCTGCTCTTCTTTGCCTGTCTTTTCTGCTCTTCTGCCCATGCATCCCGCCAAGCATCGTCGAGGGCAAGTATCGCAGCATCAAACTCGGTTCGGTCAATCAGTATGGAACGTGAGGCCAGATAGCGCTCGATATCACTCAGGGACAACGGGAGCGGCACGCCAGCCATTCCTGCATACTGCCTGCCGCGAGAAATCATAGCGTAAGCGTTGAGGATCTCCCCAGTTACAGCGTCAATCTCCGGCTCAGGGATTGGCGGGAGGTTTAATTTCTCCCGCCGCCACTTTGCTTTTTCGCCCTGCGCCCCCCCGAACTCCTTAAGCCACTTCTGCGCCTCTAAGGCTTTTTTACGGTTTCCTGAGTCTGTTGCTCTTTACCCTGAGCAATGTTCGCGGCCTCGGCCAGTATCAGCCAGTACAGCTCCGGGTGCTGTTTCAGCATTGCGGTCCCGAGTTCTGGGGTATAGTCGAGAGCAACCTCTGTACCATCTACCAACTGGCCCACACCTTCCCAGCCTTTCAGCAGGAACCGCGCTACGTTATCGATCAGCAGGTCATCAACAGAGTCGATATCGCCCACGCTGGCGAGATTAAATTCTTTGGTTCCTACCTTATAGCCTGCGTCCATCTTATCGATGTGGCGGCGCACCAGCGCGTTACGAGAGCGATATTGTGAATTCTCGCTACTGGCCACCAGCAGGCGAAGTTTGAACAACGATTCTTCTTCCGGTGAAAATTCCTTTTTGCTGTCTTCTGGCTTTTTGTAAGGGTAAAACCAGCGCTCGCCGTCTAAATCAATTTTTGGGGTAACAATCAGCATAAAAACTCCATGAAAAAACCCTCCGAAGAGGGCTAGTGTTAATCATCACCGCCAGTAGTGGCAGGAACGCGGGTAATGGTTGGCGGAGTATTGGCCGCGGTGATATCGAGCTGAACCTGGACAATATCGGTGCTGCCCGCATCGGGCCAGTCACCGGAAATCTGCACTTCCGGGAATTCGAAGATATAGGCACCTTCAGCATTCTCCAGGGTGAAACTAAACGGCACCGTTTCACCGGTGAACGTCTTCTTATAGATTTCCCAGGCTGCTTTTGACCAGGACAAAGTGACCTGACCTGACGGCGTAAACGTGGTCGGAATGTTAGCGCCGGCGAACGCCGAACCGGTTCCGATACAGCGCTGAGTCTGCATGTTGTTATCGAACTGGATGTTGAAGGTATCTACACAGAAACCATTGCCACCAGCAACACCATTCAGGCTAAGGGCTGTAACCTCTTTGAACGAATAGCGTAGCGCCCCGGCATTATCGACCGGCGCAGTAAAAAAGCTGGTATCGTCGCCTTTCGTTTCCCAGTCCAGTCCAGCAAAAGTGACCGTGGCGGTAATATCGCCATCATTCGGGATTTCAACCTGAAGCGTGGATACCTGGCATCCGCGGGCAATCTGCGCAATCCCCACGTCTTCAGCGTAGGAAGCCACGGAGAACGTAATGCGCCCGTTGCCCATCGTCAGCACGTTGTTTACCCATTCCGCACCAAAGCAGCTCGCCAGAAAAGCATCGTGCTGATTCCAGCGAAATTTGGTACCGACATCTCCGCCAACATCAATCGTGCCGCGCGATACGCCCTGGGCCATTCGGTTGCCGGCGATTTCGTCGTTATCGTTGGTATTCTGGGTCGGTGCAAGGCCATATGATGCACGCCTTAACAGATTCCACGCCCCAGTTGTGGGTGTAACACCCGGAGTGGTTTCGCGTATAAACGCGGTTACTACTTTTGCGCCTGAACTCACAGGAGCCTCCTGTTATTGTGCGCTACAGAGCGCGATATGGAATTTGGAGATTAAGCTGCGACCAGCCGTCGGCCTCGCCCGCCGGGACCACCGATACTGCGAAGTAACTCAGTCGTCCGTCATTCTGGAATTCGAAGTGCTGCGTTAGCTGGTCTGCGGTTTGAGTAATCAGAATCGTGCCGGTATAGATCGGAACAAATAGCTGAATGATGATGACGCCGGTTCGATGGACTACCGGCCCGGCCCCGATTTCGTTGGCTCCCGCCTGTCCTGAAATATTGGTGAAGCGTGCCCAGATATCGCGGCCACTCGGATCAAATATCGGCCCGTTGGGATAGTCCACCGCATCAGAAGCAATAGCGGTCTGCGCCGTCATTCGGGAAATGACAGCGTTTCTGATTTCTGTAAGGGTCATTTGTAGGCCTGAACGACACCGTTAAATGAAACTGCATAGACGCCCGCCGGGGCCTGCGTTGAGTGACCATTCTCCAGCGGCACGGAATAAGGCAGGTTCGACTGGATGTAAATCACTGAATAGGCTGGTGCCTGGTTGATGATGTTTTTGCCATTGAGAAAGGTCATCGTTCCACGCGGGTCTGGCTCAGACGGTACTGAGTGATCTGGTTCGCCAATACTGACAAAGTGGGATGCCCGGAACGTACCCGCACGGTATTCTGCCGGGCGCCGGATATCCATGCTGTCGTTAACACGGACTTTCTTCCTGAGTCGCCCGGTTTTGGTCAGATTTGCGGGGTCGGCATAAAGAGATTCGTTCCACTCACCTACCGCTTTGTTGTACTGAACCGCGGTGGCGTTGATAGCCCATAGCTCCGGGTTGCCAACAGGTGAGCGCTGGACGATTTCATTAAGCAGCTGTGTTGCGATGGTTCGCTGGCGCAATCTCACATCATCAGCCACCAGCCCGGCGAATGCCGTCGGGTCGATACTCCATCCCTTCGCCATATCACGCCCTCCGTAGCTGGATGGAGTACGCAGCACCGGCAGAATCAGCAGCGGCAGTGATGACCTCATAACGCTGAAGTACGCCAGTTATCGGATCCGGCGCCGTGACAAAGTGCCCAACCGCTGGCTTATCGGTTACTTCGTTAACCAGGGCGGTTAATTTCAGGTCACCATGCAGGATGTTAACGCCATCGATACGCCGGAGTTTGGAACGGGCCAACACTCCGCGCCCCGAATACGTCACCTGCGTTTCGCTGCCAGTTTCCGTTACCGGGTCCCAATCACCTCGAACGGTGTATGTTCCAGTGAAATCCTTAACAGCATCCTTCAGGTCGGTATCGAAGGCTGCGGCGACTTCGGTTTGCAGCTCGTCACGAATGCCCATATCACCCCCTCACCAGCCGCACCAGGGACTGATTGACACCGTATGGCTTAAGCATGGCCAACGCCAGTTGCAGGTCAGAATCAAACAGCGCTGTGCTGTTGGTGGCAAGCTCGGCAAACGTCTTTGACACAGAGACATCGTCAGCATCGACCGTCTTACTCAGTAACACCCCAGAATCAGTTTTCTGCTGATACAGCCCGCCATTTGCCGCCGACAGCGCCGTATAAGCGCCAGCCTGTTTCATATCGTCAGGAATAATGGTTTCGTGAGTTGCCTTATTGCATGGCAGTTTCAGGTTAAGTCCATTCATCCAGGTATTCGCCATCAGCACAGATTTGGCTTTTTTGCTTTCATCCGTCCAGGTGGCGCCCAAAATGGAATTAACGTCTTCAACAGTTATGAAGGTGAGCATCTATTACTCCGTTTCTTTCCAGCCGAGTGCCTTCCAGTTTTCAACCTCTTCAGGGTGGACATCTGCGGTTATCGGTGCGCCGGGGAATGCAGGATAATCCGTGACCATTACTACCAAGTGCTGCTCCTGCTGAGAATTGTTCGGCTCAGCCAGCTCGGCAGCAAATTTTTCCGCCGCTCGTTGAGCTCGCTGCTCTTTGGTTAATCCAGCCATACGACCTCCATTAAAAAAGGGGCCGAAGCCCCTGTTTATCAGCCCAGCAACAACGCTGAGTGCGCCGACTTAACTGCCGCTACGCCCCATGACAGGCCAACTTCGTAACGCACCTGGCGGTACTGACGGTACAGCGCCACCTGATAAGTAATGCCCGATACCGGGTCGGTAACGTTCATCACATCATCTGCAGTATCGCCACCCTGCGGCATTGCCGGAGTTCGGGATGCCAACAGGAAAGCATTACGATCAAACGCCATGTTTGCGGTGTAGGCACCACCAGCAGTAATAGCGGTATTATCGGCCAGCGCCTGACGTAAGCCCGGAGAAGCCAGAGTAATGGTCGTGGCAGTCGCCGCAGCAACCAGGTAGTTATTGTTATCCCCGTCAAACGTCACGATGTCGCCCGCTGCAAAAGCACCTGTGCCGGTATCAATGGCAATCAGAATATCGCCTTCAGCTTTTGCTCCATTCACCAGGTATCCGGCAGCCGGAGATGCAGCGCGTTTCTTAACATGCGCGGATTCGTGGATGTTGAATCCTTCCAGTCGCCCCACAATACCTTCGCGCAGAAGCGCATCAGTACCGGACTCGTTTACTTTGAACAGAACAGACTGTTTACCGCGGAGGTTTGCGATAGCCGAAGAACCGAGAACCATCTGCAGATCAGTTGTCGGCGAACCGTTGTCAGAGAGAACCTGGCGCGCATTTGCCGCATCCGACAAATCACCTGCAATACCGAAAGGAGCGGTGCCGGCCGTACCAACAGCACGAGAGGATGCGAAATACAGAGCCGCAAGATCTGCATCCATCTCATTAGCCAGCGCGCGAAAAGCCTGCTTAAACTGATCAGCAAGAATGGTGTTGTATGTCCCTGCGGGCCCCAGCGCCAGTTGTTCCTCACCGTTCCATTTGACCGGGGCCATTTTGGATTTGGTGATTTTGACATCAACGGTGCCGATCGTCTGGTCGCCGTCATTTGGCGCAGTAGCCCCCGGGGTAATATCAACAGTGGTTGCCGGTGGCGCAACCGGCGCAGTAACAGTCTGGTCCTTCGCCGCCGCATCAGCTTTAGCATTACGCGATACAGCCGGGATAAAACCGACCTGTTCGCGAGATACGGTATCCAGAGCCGTGAAGATAGTCGGGATCAACCCGGTAAGCGTATTAGCCATGTGTATGGATTCCTTGAAGATTAAAATATAGGGTTGGTTGAGCTATCCAGCTCCGGCACCAGCAGCCATCCGGCGGCTGGCAAAGAATTAATCGACGATGGTGATACCGTCTTTGAGAGTTGATTGCTGATCTGTCGGGCTCAAACTGGTAAAAGCACCGCGTTTCATCGTTTTCTGCCCGAGTGAATGCTGAGACTGGCGAGAGCCGCCTCCCTGGTTGCCGCTGGCCTTCAGAATGTGGTCTTTCTGTGGGTACTGCTCCACCAGGAACTCCAGCGCCTCATCAAATGCCGCCAGTTCGCCCGGCTTCGAGCGGGAATAAATTTTGTTGCCGGAGCCGTCATAGGCAACGACTTTCCCGTCCTCAACTTTGAAGGACTGACCGAACCGCGCCTGAAGCATATCTGCCGGGATTGCCACTTTATCTGCGATGAATTTCGAGCCAGAGAACCGGCCGCCGATCATTTCCTGATAAAGCTGGCCTTCAAGGGTCGTCGCACGCTGAGTAGCTTCATCAAGCTGGGCCTGGAATGATTTGGTGATATCCGCTTTAACCTGATCAACGGCGCCAGCGTCGATCAGTTTTTTCTGGTCGATTTTAGTCATCATCTCCAGCGCTTCGAGCGCCTTTGCCGGATCGCCGATTTTGGCAAACTTAGCCAGACCGGCTTCAGCGGCTTCTTTGGCTTCACGATGAGATTTTGCCTCGCCATTCAGAGAGGAGATTTTCCCAACGGCCTGCACAGCATCAAAACCAACTTCCTGGCCGTCATCGTGGACGTAGACGGGTAAACCGCTGGAATCGACTTCTGCATAGCTTTTGCCGTTAACTTCGACTGTTTTCAGTTTCATGTGGTTACCTTTTCGGTGGTCATCCGACCGTTGCACCGCTCACCATCCGGATCACGGCAATAAAAAAGGCCGCCCGGAGGCAGCCTGATTGAAGACTTAAAAAGTTTTAAAGTCTGGCGTTGCTGAACGCCTGAGCATCCAGGTTACGCAGTTGCTCCAGAGTCAGCCATTCGCCCTTGTCGTTGTAGAAGTCATCGGGCGACATGCCGCCGTCACGAATCAGCCGGGACCGGGTTACGCCAACGATCTGGGACTGTCGCGTGAACGACTGGCGCGAGAACCAGCCCTGATAATCGGTATCCAAAGGCACCTGCCCGTCCATGCTGGCGCGCGAGCTATCTGATATTTGCCCTACAGCAATACCCAGCTCATCAGACGATTTCAGGATGTAGGTTTCGACGCTGCGACAACAGAAATGGATTTTCCCGGGTCCCTGCAGATACGGCACCTTATGGCCGATCGGCTTGTTATCCAGTGTGTACTTGAGGCGGTCACGAATCCGACAGTCTTTAGATGTCCGGTTATCCAAAGTGGATAACCACTGTTTACCCTTCAAAATGTCATCGTTCGCATCTGCGAAGCTTTTCCTGGCCGTCGAAGCAAGATGGCCCACAGCCGTTTTTGCAATACTGCCGGCATTGGTGCGGCTCATCTGCAGCGTGCCATCCTGATAACCACGGTTAGCATGACCACGGACCTTTCTGGCGATTTGCTCATGCGTATCGCCAAGGAGAAAACCCTGCCGCACTGTATTGGATATTCTTGCCATCCTGTCAGCTTCAAGGTTATCTGCCCACTCCGAAAGCAGGCGCCCCTGAAACGGCTGTGCCATCGCTGCTGAGTAAACGGCATCCGGTGAAATGCCCACCAGTGGATGAAGCGAAAGAACATCATCGGGGATCGCAAACTGAAACAGGCTCAGCTGAAAGCCTGCTTCGTGCTGAGCGAGCAGCTGCAATTCTTCAGATAGTCCCGCGTACATTGACTGCACAGCCTCGCGATTGAGAGCCCTGACACTAACGAGCAGCGCTTCCAGTCGCGACACGGTAAAGCTGTCAGCATCCAGGCTATCCATCGCCACCAGCAATCTTGCGGTCAGCTCAGCGTCACTGTCATTCAGGATTTTTATCATCCTGTTTGCAACTCTGGTGCTGTACCGCGCTATCCATATCGCATGCGCTATCGATTCATCCTGAAGCTTGTCATTCGCCGTTGCCATTTGCACCACCCGGGTTACTCAGTCCGCCGGCCAGCGTGACCTGCTGATTTCGCAGCTCGTCGATTACCTCTTCGGGCTTCGCATCCGGATCGATAAATTTGAGGGCCTGCAAAACGCGAACAGCATCGACCTGACGTATATCACCACCCTGACGTAGCGACTGAACAGCTGTTGCAGCTGCGGCATCAAACGTCTGGGCTGAAACATCCAGTTCGGTACGTACATCGACATTGCCACCCTCTTTCTCACCCAGCCATTCCGCCATAATCTGCAGGATATTATCGAGCGCATCCTCAAGTGAACTTGCCATGGTGTAGAGAGGTGAATTCTCCTGCATCCGCTCTTCGTGAGTCTGGTCTAAGGATTTAGTCGATGTGTTTTCCGCGCGCAGCAGTTTTGCGCCGGCCTGACGCATCTGGTTTTCCAGATCCTCAAGGGAAATCTTACCGGCTTCAATCGCAGCCCCGGTATGCTCGACATATTCCAGTCCCTGCCGCTGGCGGTCATCGAAACGAGTCGCAGAAGAAGCACCTATCGTCAACGTTTCGCCATCAGCCAGACCGTAAGCCACCAGCAACGGCACACGAGCGACATGAAGGATGTTGTCCTGTTCACTCTGACTCTGCCAGTGCTTGATATTCAGTAAGGCGAGATTAAGCAGTGGCGGTGAGCCGCGCATAAAGCCTGTGCGTTTCGTGTAAAGCGTCACCAGGGGAATATCATCGCGACTGGTTTCCCACTCGTCGTGAATCTGCCACTGGCTTTCGCCGTTATCACCTTTATTTCGGCGATAAATTTCAACCTTGCCCGGCATGATATGGCGTATTTGCTCAACTTTCGTTTGCCCATAATCATCGCCATCAATAATGATGACCTCTCTGATACGCAGATCGGTCAGCACCACTTTCCCTTTAACCACTTTCGATTTCCAGCCGATGACCTGGCGAGGATTAAGCATCGTGGCATACGGGCGGGATCCCGCGGCTTTTTCGTCGGCTTTAGTTTTTACTGTCTCCGGGTCAATTTTCGGGAAATCCACCAGCGCATGTACCAGACCATACTGGAATCCAATGCTGAAAAATTGCTGTGCCCAAACATCGAGCCGGTTTCCTTCCATATCAATATCAGGCGACAGCTCCCGTATTTGTTCAGGAGAGTCCTCACTCAATACCGTCGGCTCAGCAAACACTCGCCCGATGTTTTGTTTAATGGCCTCTTCATAGGCAGGAAGTAACGTTGCCGAAGCTAAACGCTCCTTATAACTTTCAGGATCTTCGTTCGGCCATTTCGGGAGATACTTCTTGCCCTGCCGGCGCATTTCCAGCGTGCCGCCCATCAGCGCATCATTAATATCCCATGCCTCAACCATGTCGTTATAGTCGAGGTTGGGCGTTGAAATATCAGGCATGGTTTTACATCCGCAGTTGGGTGACTTTTCCAGTCGGTTTGATGATCGGGAATTGCTTCACAATGAAATACCCACCGGCATCGTTGGGGTGATCGTTATCCGCCGTTTTATCCGGCTCACCGTTTTCGCCCCAAACCTGTTGCTCAAGCGATTCTGTGTACACCGGGCACCGCTTTACATTCACTTTGTAGCGACGTTCACCGTTACCATTGCAGAACATGGCATTCATCGCGTTGATGCGGTCTTTCACTGGCGGGTTTGATGCATTAACAACCACATTGAAGCCGGCCTGCTTAAGCTGAGCGATATCCGTGGCGCTGGCATTGCTGGATTTGCGGGAATCGCCGGAAGCGTCCGGGTAAATATAGATTTCCCGCACCTTGCGATAATCGTTGCCGTCGTACAGCCAGAACCGTTCTTTGATGATGCGAATAATGTCCGGTGTGTCGTAAGCCTTAATGATTTCCGTAACTGCACAGGGAAGCCCAAGGCGCAGCACATGAACAATTCCGGCCATTTTCCCGACGTTAAAGTCCATACCGATGTACAGAGGTTCGCCGGGCTGCTCTTCCTCCTGGCAATTGTTCAGCTGACGGTCAAACTGATGGTAAATAGTCCCGCTGGTCAGGTTGGTAAACTGGCCGCGCAGATAAGCCTTAATCAGCTCCGGCGGATAAGACTCCATCAGGGATGGAATGTAGTCTGCCGGCAGGTTCTTTTCGTTGTCGAAGGTTGAGGCCTGAACCAGCCCGTATAGCGTTGAGAGCGAAGGTTTATCGCGTACAGCCTTTGCGAACTGTTGATAAACAAACTTAAACCCTTCTGGCGTCGTGGTGACGTCTATTCCATTACGCAAACCGGGCACGTTGTAACGCATACGCGCAATGATTTTCCGCCAGGCTAACTGCGCCTTTTTGGCGGGCATCACGTCGAGCTCATCTATCAGGGCATTACCAATTTTGAAACCAACGATGGTATGTGGCTTTTCCATCGAGCGGCATATCGTCGTACCGCGGAACTGCTTCCCGGCGTAGAAATGGACCTCTTTGTTTCCCTCATTGATTTTGACATTCAGCCCCCAGTCATAGGCCACCTCTTCAACCGTGGGATAAAAGATGTCGCGGATCTGCGGATACGTTGGTGCAAAGTAGCCCTGGTTGATTTTAGGGTGTTCCCACATCCCCTTGCAGATACCGCCGCAACCAACCCATGTCTTACCGCTGTTATGATGAATCGCCCCGTCAGCAGTAACGTAGCAGTTATTGTCGAGCACCTGGAGGTCAAAATATGGCTCAGCTTTCGACAGCCGTGATACACTCAATATGTTGCAGGTTTCGATTAAGGAGTTTAATTTTGACGCCTCTAGACCATGTAATTTGCGATTTGGCACATCCAGACCGCACTGTTTCAGAAGTGGCTGCGTTAGCTGGTTGTGACCGCAGCCATGTTTACCGCTGTATATCTCGGTACGGACTAACCCTGAAACAGCGTCAGAAGCCAGCCCCGCGGGAAAGCGCGAAAGACAAAATTCTTGCTCTTGCTGATGGCTGCAGAACGTCAGCAGAGATCGCAGAGAAGGTTGGTTGCACGGAAAAGCACGTTCAAAACGTTCTCCGGGTTCACAATGCTGAGCGCCTACCTCAAGGTGCCCGAAGCGGGGAGCAAAATCACGGCTTTCGCGGCGGCCGTATTGTTGATCTGGATGGGTATGCCATTGTTCAAGCGCCAGCGAAGCATCCACATGCGCGCCGTACCGGTCTGATATCAGAGCATCGTATGATTGCTGAGAAGAAACTCGGGCGTTATCTGCTGCCGACAGAAGTAGTTGACCATATCGACGGGCTTCATCTGCATAACGCCCCAAGCAATCTGCGAGTTTTTGATTCAAACGCTGATCACCTGCGTGCAACGATCTCGGGACAGAGGCCAAACTGGTCAGCAGAAGGCTTTGCGAAGATGCAAATACCTTCACCGATTCGTCCAAACTATCCACAGATCGATAGCTACCGTCAGCGCAGAGAATGCGGTGATGTCCGCTTGCTACAAATTCTCCTCGCTGCGTCACAATTCGGTATAGATTCGCCACACCTTTTGGGTACGCACCACCACTTAGCGAAAGCTCAAATCGATTATTCTCAGCCGACCATGATAAAACTCGCATTGGCCGAGTTATTTCCTGAATGGGCATAATCCCAAATTCTGTAACTATAGGAGTACTTCCCCGCAAGCATCCAAACCCGGCCACGTAAGCCTTAAACTTGTGCTGCATCGCAAGGAATTTGGCCTGAGGGATGTTAAGCGTCGGTGCTATCGCCATCCTCTTCCCTCACTCGTGCGTCGACTACGTTGATATTGATTGCAACTGGCGTTGGTTCGTCATCCTCCGGGTCAGCAGCCAGCTCTTTGCGTAATTTTTCGACCTCCAGCTGCCGGCGCTCAATTTCAATCTGCTGCAGACGCTGGGCGAATTCACTATCAGCCAGGCCGAGACGCTTCATCACCGCCTCGTACATTCGTTCTCGGCTGATGGCGGTTATCTCTACGCCATTTTTACCGAGCTTCACGCCGGAATAGGCAAGCGCAGCATCAGATGGCAACTTCGTGGTATCGGCAAAGAAGGGTTGCCCGATACCGTCACCATTACACCGGGGGCAATGAGGGTTGGGCTCGCGCTTGTGGTTGTAGCCGTAGCCGCCATCATCCAAAGGCTCACGACGTTTACGCTCAAGCGCTTCGAGTCGCTTTTCTTCGTACTCCACGGCATCTCGCCATTGGTACTGGTGACCAAAGCCCCAGCAGTAACGGCAGCTCCCGCGACGATACTGTGATAGCTGGTTTGCATCGAAGGTGGCCAGGCGCCACATCTGCTCAAGCACCTCATCAGCGCTGCCAAGCGTGCGCACAATGGATGCTTTCTGCTGCTGCGCAATGGCCTGCGCAACGTTAGGATTCGTCAGGAGCTGACGGCCATAGTTCGGGTCGCTGTAGCCTGCTCGCTCAGCGGCGGCCGTAGCGTTCTGGTCCTTGAGGTATTCGGCAATGAAGCGCTTTACCTTTGGACTCAGTTTGCTGTCCACCAGCTCTTCTGCGCACATTTCCTTTTGCGCAGTGCGCAATTTCTTCTGCGCAGTTTTTTGCGCAGTTTGCGCAGTGGGTTTCTTTATGTATCGGCGTGCTGTAGCGTAATTCAGTCCCTGCGCTTCACACCAATCCTTCGGTGATACGCCGGTTGCGGCATGTTCGGACAGGAACCGTTGCTGAAGCTCGCCCCAGTCCGGTTTTGCCATAGATTACTCCGTATTCTTTCGCACTGGTTCCGCCTTCAATATCTGGCTGATGCCATATTTAGTGATGAGTGCGGCTGTCTTTTCGTAATCAGGTTCGCGCTGGAACATCAGGCAGAATAAAGTCAGTGTCTTGAGGTAGAACGGCAGCCACCAGCGGCTTTTTACCTCTACTGAAATTGTGTATACCGGCATAGGCTCCCCTCTATTCGATATCCAATAAAAAAACCACCAGCAAATGCCAGTGGCTTAGGGGTGAAGTGATGGTCGGTGCTGCCACGGCGTACGCTAAAACGTCCGGCGGGGATTCACTGAAGTGAATCTAGTTTCCGACTTGCCCGTTTTTCACGGGACGCTTCTAGGGCGCGCAGGTCAGCATCCTGCATTCATCACAATTCGACATTATCACAGGCACTCAGTGAATGCCTGTGATAATGCCTTAGCTCGCTTGCTCTGCGATGGTATCAAACAGAGCCAACGCTTCCGTCGACTCCTGAACCGCTTTAATGGTCCGCGCCACCGCTTCTGATTCAGTTGTTACGCGACTGTATTGCTGGATAAATAGCTGATACTTGAGCGGTCTGTCCTGAACAAACTCTACAGCGACTTTTGCGGCGGCAGTGTCATAGTTCAGGATTGAAAGCAGGTTCAGGCGAATCTGCTGGGCGTCGGTAATTTCTGCCATACAAAACCTCTTTAAATAACATTTTCAATAAATGAGGTTAAACCAAGAATTTTCTGAATAATTACCGCTTACGCTTTTCGGGATTCTGCTGGTTTCTATACTCAAACCGACTTTGCTTCTCACGGAGCGAGGTCACTACCCGAAAGGCTCACGGATGAGCCAATCCTCTTAATCAGCTATAGATGTTACCTTGCAAAATTTGCTTACAGACCTGAGTAATGTCGGTATTATCAAGCTCATTAGCTGTTAGTTCAGCGCCCCGTCGCATTCTTGGATTTCCCTCTTCGGGGTTTTTTATCAGGTTCAAACCGATATTTCGGTTTAGCATTATCGAAGCTCTTCATTGAAGAGCTTCTGTAATACCTACTGCAGGGTCGTGTGTTCGTGACGGGGAATCGTCTTGCCGTTGGCGTTTATCGCATACGCCACTTCACCCTACTCCTGGTAACAGAAAAGGCCGCCGCGGCGACCTTTTTAACGTTTATATCAGCTTGATTTTTACTTCGTATCCATCAAGCCCATTCATTGTCTCAACTGGAATAAACTCGATTTCAGAAACCTCTTTACCAGTTTTTTTCCTGATTTCAGCGATCTTTTTCTTAATGAGCGCAGAAATCTCATCTTCGACTTTACGTTCAAATTCTTCATTTTTCATTCAAACACTCCTTAAGTGATCCCAACCTATTATAAATAATAGGTTATCTTCCCCGAGGATGCTTAGGGATCATCATGCCAGCCAGATATGTTACCTCCCTGCACATGCACAGAGAAGACCTGCGCCGGGCTTGGCAGGTCAATAAATGAGCAATCCATTAATTACGGGAGTATACTAAGTACCCACACATCCACCAGGTAATATTTATGACTATCTTTGATGATCTTAAGATGTACATGGATAAACAGGTGAAGGTGACTTGCCCCCACTGCTCTCACATCATGGAGCAAAGTTCCAGCAAAATACGTAAAAACATCACGTGTATTTGCCCTAAATGTGGATACTTTTTCCTTCCGGAGGAAGGGTGAAAGACATTAAAAAATTTCCTTCTTTGCTTTTTAAGCCATATCGCTTAGGACTTTCAGCTGCAAATGAAGAATCCTATCAAATGACAGATATCGAGCTTAAGGACTATCTGTTCACACTTACATGCATCATTATTTCAGGAATGGCGCTCAGCAGTAATTATCTTCCTGTAAGTCAAACGAACCAGTTCAGATTGCTCTATCAGCTCCTGGACGAAGAATATAGAAAAAAGATATAAATCATTTTTCTCAACTTAAAAAAGTAAGGTCAACTATGTCATACAATGTGTTTTCTGGCGGCAGAACGAAAGAGTCTGTTGCTTATGATCTGGCTTTAGCGCTAGCAGCTAAAGAACCTTCATCCTCAACACCAGGGGCACTAATAGAACGTATTGCAGATCTGCTGCCTGAATGTCGCTCAGTCGCAGAAAGCAAGTTCAATGCCGAGGTGCTAAGCCCCTTCACTTTAACAATTAGTTGCTAATGCTATTAGTTGTAAATGTTTGTTCAGCCTGTATTTTCAGGTTATACAGCTATTATCACTATTCGGTAATTGCAGTGTAATAGGCCTGCCAACGGTATTTATCTAACCTGAGCCGGCGAAGACATTGGGCGGTTTCTATATCTGCCTGCTCTTGCCCTGCTGATGCTGTTGCCATCCTTCATTACGGTGCATCTCGCAGTAGCCTGAGCGGTCGGTGGTTGTACCTGCGCATCCACGCTTACGGCAGGCACGGGGAATTAGTGCAGGCATGATTAAGTCCTTATGAGATTTGCATTATCACAGGCACTCATTAAATAGCTGCTGTAATGCCTTAGCCGAACTGTTCAGCAGTGGTATCAAAGAGCGGCAGCGCTTCAGTTGCTTCCTGCACTGCTTTCATCGTCTTTGCAACTACCTCAGTCTCTGATGTGACACGGCTGTATTGCTGGATGAATAACTGGTATTTAAGCGGACTGTCCTGAACAAATTCTACGGCGATTTTTGCTGCTGCTGTGTCGTAGTTCAGGGTTGAAAGCAGGTTGAGACGAATCTGCTGAGCGTCGGTGATTTCTACCATGTCTTACCTCTGTGCGATGTGGGGAGCATTATCGAAGCAACTATCCAAAGTGTCTTCTGTAATACCATGAAAAAAGCCACCCGGAGGTGGCCTTTGTGATGGCTATGAAAAAGGCCGCAAAAGATATGCGGCCTTTTGTCATGCACAGTTATCGATTAAATAAACTCTCAGGAGCCATCCGGGAGAGCATCACTTAAACGAGTAATTGACCCCCGACAGACTGGTGTTGGGACGGAGGTGCAATGAGAGTAGTGTGTTTCATTTTTTTTCATACCAGCAACCACACAATAATGGCAGTTCTTCTTGTTAATCGATAACTGCTATTCAATTAGTCTGGCCAGACGGATGATTATCCTGCCAGGGGTCATCACACTCACACGATGAAAATCTTTAAAATAAAACATTAGCCGGTTCACTCGCCTTCGAACAGGTGCAATGGCCTTGCACTGACGAAATTAGATTTAATCGTTCGTTGCCATCTTCCGTACAAACAAAATAGTCACAAAAAAATAAAGGTTAAAAAGTGAGCTATTTACTGTCCTGTGGTGTATGGTTAGCAATCACTCACGAGGATAAAACCATGTCTATGCTCAAAGACAAGATACGTACACTCAGGCCTGTAAAAAGCACCTGTCCTCACTGCTCTCGCCAGTCCACATATAGCCTGTCAAGGATTAAAAACGATATAACATTGATCTGCCCATACTGCGGAAATATTTTCCTCCCCTCAGAAAGTAAACCTATCAAGTAACTGATCGACTACTTTTCTGAAGCTTAAGTACACTCTTAGGCTTCAGAAATCGAAACGGCTCAGCAATCAGCATCAGGACGCGCTAAAGCTCGGCAAGCCCACATACAGGCTTCCTGCATTTTGGTGCGAGCAATATCAAGGCAACGTAACGCCTCATTACGCTCGGACTCTTCTTTAGTGAATATCCCTACCACTCCATCCATAGTGGAGTTGTGCTCTGTATCCAGCAGATTGCAAAAGTGACGACTCACATCTTTCAGGCGATTCATCCGCTCAATGTCGCCCGTGGTTAATGTGCGGTAGCACTTTACGGTACTGCCGACCTGCGGTTTAGCTTCGCTCATTTCGTAGCCTTTTCGGTTGGTTGCGGGCAGTTAGCCTGCACTGATTTGTTGTACGCCAGAATGTCGCGCTTGGTCTGCTTATCTAGCACGTCGATATCGTGGTCAGTCAGGTAGATGATCCGCACCCAGCTGCAGGCGGTATCAACCACTACCGGGGCGGGTAAACTTTTCGCGCAGCTCGCGATCAACATCGTCATCAGGCATATGGCTAACAGTCTGCTGTACATTGCTGGCCTCTCTGGTGGCTTCCTCTTTCCGTTCTGCCGCGGCGACGGTAGCAGCAGCGTTCTCTTCGGTTCGCTGCTGACTGACTTTCGCTTCTGCTTTACTTGTGCCGCGAGCATGGCCAATGCCGAACGCTCCAGCGATGGCGCCAAGAATGACAACCACCAGCCCCGTGATAGCTTCTATTCCCATGATCATCCCACCAGTACCGATTTTGCTTTCAGGAATCGGGCGCGTCGGTCATCAATTCCGTTTTGACCTCCGTTGATAATCTGGGACACGCGCACTAAATCACCGGGGTATTTCAAACACCCGTTTGAGGTATAAAACCAGGCTGCGCTGCGGGCCGCATTAATATCTTTCTCCAACAATTCAGGATTGCTGACTAAATCCAGTTTCAGTGCATTACCGCACTTTATGTAATTATCGAGGAAGGTGATCCCGATAATTCCACGTCCACGGTATTTCCAGCCATCGCCCGCAGCCTTATTGCCAAAGCGATTGCAATAGACCAGATTTGCGATCGCTCGTTGACGTTCGATCGGTAAAACCTTTTCGTAAGTTTTACGCCCCAGGGTGTTCGCCTGGTCCTGCGTGATGCGCTTTGCCTTCACAAAACCAGCCAGGCCGGCAACGCTATAGTTAAAACTTTCGACCATCTGGGTAAATGACGTGCTTTCGTGTCCACACTGCGCTATGAACATCGCCCGATCGAGTGGACTAGTGATGCTGAATTCGTTCATTGCAGTATCAAGGTGCGGAAACCAGCGCGCAGCTAACCCGGCGCTAATTCCAGCCGCCCTTTGAAATTGTGATTGGTTCATCAGTGCCTCAGTGCATCAGTGCATCAACCAGTCGCGCCACATTCCCCCTGAACCAGAGAACCGCGCCGCAGATAAGAATGTTAGCCAGCACTACCAGCCAGTGGGAAGAATCGTACAGGCCAAACAAGAAACGGAATGGGATGCTGGCATAAACCAGCACCATGAGATAAGCCAGAACGGATATGCCCGGACGGTGTCTCGCACTACCTCGTTGGTAGAACATCAATGCCAGCACAATGACGGCGCAAATGACTGCATTGGCCAGCGCTGAAGGATCATTTACCACTTGAACCTCCTCCCCGGAACCGGGTCAGCATATTGAACAAGCTATTTAGATCCTGGCTGTTGAGAAACGTCAGAACTTTGATGATAAGCGCTGATATTAATACGGCTCCCAACGCATCAAGCGGACGGTCGCTGTAACCAGTCCAGCTTGAAAGCTTGGAACCCACCAGACCAGCGCCCAGAACACCAACAATAAATGACGTCATAAAGTATGCCACCAGCTTACCGCGCGATATGTTAGCTGCCGTGGCCACGTAAAAAACCGCCCCGGCGAATGCACCAAATACCACGCCGTAATCTATTCCGGTAGCCAGACCGAACATGCTGGCCCCCATCAGGCCGCCGGCCGCAACTGAAGTACCAGAGACAGGATCGGACATTTAGCCCCCTCTATTGCTGTGAGTCCTCTCATGAACGAGGGGAATAAAAAAAGCCCGCTATGAGAGCGGGCTGAAAAAGTTGGCTTTCGAGGAGTAACGATAAAGAAAGGTTCCTGATAGTCCGAGCTACCGATTTACCAGAAAAGCATTTCCTTTTATGTCGTTACTGTAATTAACCATAGTCTGCCAAAGAGAATGAGTAAACCCAACAAGATGTTCGGTTTACTTACTTGCGATTAGATGTGGTGCCGGGTGCCTCCCGGTGAGCATGCCCCAACAGACATCACTCGCGTGGTATTCACAGGGCTTTCGCTCTATTAGTTGGACGCCCCTCCGCATAGGGGGATTCACCACAACAATACATTAGCCAGGCAACATTCACATAGTCAATACCCTGCAACAATGGGTACACACGCTTGATGAAACTTTTCAGCCATTCAGAACACGATTAATTAATGCATATGAAATCATTACGGCATTAATGATAAATACTCATACAAAACAATAAATTTAAAAGGAATTATCCGTTAGGATTTTTCCTACGCTAATTGCAAACTACGTTTTATAAAAACAAGAATGTCCATACTCTTTCCAGAGGTTAACTCACATGACAGCCATACTGATGATAGCGATAGCTGTAGTTCTTCTTTTAGTTGCTGTGGGATTTCTGATTTCTTACATCAAAGAAAGGCGTAGATATAAAAACACTTTCAAAAAAAGGTATTAATAATTATCCACTTTTTCAGAAGCAGGGGTAGTGATACCTGGGGATTGCCCCTGTGTTCTTACTGCAACCTTTCGACACAAAGTCCTGCCTTACAGTATCAATGCTCTCACCAGTTGTGTTCCGCTTACTGATAAGAAGTGCTTTACCTGCTTAGCAGGATCAGAAATCTGTTCAGGACTCTCGCGTATGAGCTTCAACGTGTAGTGCGGCACGCATTCACTCAAGAGCCCTGACCGGATTGCACAACCACACTCTCGCAGTGGTCCGCGCTCATGCCCTTGAGTCCCTGCCGCATCATCGCCGCTTATAACCGGTTCGCGTCTGGCACTCGCGCTGCTTTACCGGAGCTTCTTTTGATATAAGAACCTTGACCCGTCGCTACACAGGCTCGCTCAATGGCGACTCAGGGGAACATCACGACTGCTCCATTGCCTTTCGGCTGCGGACTTACCGTTTATTTATGCATTTTTTCACCCTCCAGAAACGACAAAGCCCCGACGTTTCCGCCAGGGCTCTTTTTATTCTTCATGCCGCCACTTAAAGTTAAGGCAGCATATCAAAGTAGACTCAAATATGACGCATTTAATCCAGTTTTGCAAGACTTGAGTCTAAATTTGTCGCCTTTTGTTGTGAACGTGATCGCGTAACCTGCAAAAGAGAATCGCTATCAAGGCGCAGCAAGGTCCTTTTCATCTCCTCCCACCGCTCCGTAAACGTTTCTGACCAGTTCTTAGGGGTCACGCCGACCAGGGAAGCAAGCTTTTGGTATTCATAAGTCTCCCGGCCTGCCAGCTCGGCTTTGACGTCCTGCGCCGCCAGCCAGATAAGCTGACGCAGTCGCTCTACCGTTTTCTTAGCAATGCGCACTCCGACCAGTTGCTGACTAAATTGCTCCCATGCCCACCGGATGATTGTCTCCTGATATTCCCACCTGGTGTTTTCACTGTAGTTCCAAAGAAGCCAGGCTTTTTGATGCTCATCCAGTGACAGTAGCGCACGGCGCCATGATGCGGTTGCGTACTCCACCGGCTGCACCAAAGGGATATGTGAGCCTTTGGCGTGTGATTGCTTTCCAGGGATCGGAGGGTTGTTCAGCGTCATCCACTTTTCCGTTTCCTCATCCCATACGCGCTGTTTTTTGCGTGGGAATGTGTTCGTATCGAACTGAGCATTCTCCAGCCAGGCCATGAGCTGACCTTTTGTCGCTCCGCTCAGATCGGCAGTGGCCACTATCAGTTGCTGGCGAATGTAAGATAAGTTTTTCATTAATCTCCCCCTGCTTTCTGATTGCGGATTTGGTTTCTGAGGATGCGATATGCCACCGGGAACGAGCCGCGATAGCGGACGATGTTCAACCGTAACCAGCGCTGGCGAATACATTCAGTTGTCTTCATGTTCATGCTTTTACCAGCCCTTCTTTTTTCCATACGGCCAGCGTTCTGAGCACACCTTCTGCATGCATCAGGCGCAGTTCGTCATAGGTGTAATCGGTTGTTTTCTTCCGTCCGTCGATCAAGTCGTGGCAACAGTTGCAGGCGATAGCCGCCTGAGTATCGTCAGGCTTGTATCCTGTGCCGCACGTACCCGCCAGCCGGTAATGCGCCAGTACGCTGGTTTCCGGGTTGCCGTTGCAGTAACCGGGGATCCTGACTGTACATTCGCGGCCGCGCGCCTCTTTACGTAGATTCGCCATACTCACCCCCACATCCGATTTCGGGTGCGAGAAGCCGGACGCGGAGGATTTTTGTCCTCCACCAGCTGCGCACTGACGGTCCATGTGATTAAATCCTGATTCAGGCTGCGCTCGACCCTTACGCCCCGCTGGCGATATTTCGCCATAAGCTCATCAGCTTGCTGAGTTGTGCAGTCATGATGGTGAAACCATGAATATTTCATCGGCATCACCCCGCGAAGCTTAAAAGCTGGTTTGCGGCGTTCTCGACTTCCAGCTGGCTGTTGAATGAACGGGAGAGGATCCACCGCCAGAGAACATCAAGCGATGCTTTGTACAATTCCTGAAATTCGCATTCGTCCATGCTGGCGAAAGAAATGCTGCGAGGGTGTTTTTTCAGCGTGCCGTCCGGCAGCTGTATGGCGTCATAGTGGCCAGCTTCGACAATGACCCACGCCCGGTAGGCATCGAAAGATTTGCAGAGGCTGATACTGCCGGCGCGCTTCTCGGCTATACGGTCGAGGTATTGCTCGGCGGCATCAAGCAATGCCGATTCACTCCCGCCATATGCCGCCAGGTATTTGGCGTAACCTGTTATAAGCCTGCGCTCGTTAGACGAGATCGCTCCGCCGGAAGGCTCCCAGTATTCAAAGCCGAGATTGAGTAAAGCGAAATAGCGGCGATGAAACGCCGGGTTGCGGACAAGCTTATAGTCAGCTTCCAGAACGGCGCCGAGCTTGCATTTTGATTGCAGGAAATCGCTGGTCTCCTGCGTTGCAGGGATCAGAATTCCTTGAGACTGTTTTATCAGGTGTAATTGTTGCGCCATGGGTTTCACTCCGTGGCGCTGTGATGCTCCGTTGCCGTTGTTCAGGCGGCAGCTAAATTATTGCAGCTTACTCTCGGTTTCGTCAATGCAACCAGCATCTTTAGACAGTTCTTTAAATTCTTCAATTGTCAGCAAAAACTGGTTTTTCCTTACCTTTTCGAGCCCGGTAATTTTTCCTTCCTCACTCGAAATTAAAAACTTCCCGCCTTGCCTGATTATGTCTACCACTTCGGCGATATCGAGCTCCACTTCATCCCCCTGAGCGACATACAGACGCAAAAATATAGTCCGGCGACAGCATCAAAGGGACACGCTTATTGCGATACTTTGGGAAATGCCAGTCACCAAAAAGGTCTATCAATAAAACCAGTCGTCGGCGCTTTCCCAGGTCTCCTGTAAAATTTCTGCAATGGTTTCTTTGTCACCATCTATGCCACCGAAAACACTGAGCCCATCAGCGCCTGCGCGACGAATAGATAATTTACAGTCATCATATTTTTGATTTAGTCGCCGTAGGAATTCGGCCTCTAACGCTGGTTCAGCACCGTTAGGTAGTTTTTTAGCTTTCTCGATGGTTACTTCGATTCTCATAGTATCACCCCATTCGATATACTGTATAAATAAACAGTACACCTAACTTACTGAATGTTCAATATCTTAAGAGCACAAACTGTTAATTTTTGTCAGTAATGTCACAAGAAAAACTGCCACATGATATTGAATTAAAAGATTATTTTTTCCTAAGCCTGACCGCCTTGAAGTAACGCGGAAAAGATACCCGCAACAACTGGACGTTTTGCTCTCGGAAAAACCGCACTCATTCCACTTTCCTTACCTTCAGTTTACTGATGTCATTACGATGTTTTAGCTTCGTTTTCCTCATTTTATGCCAATCCCAGTGCGGGGAAGACTATTCGCATGCCACTGCTCTGCCTAACTGCCGCATCGTAGTAAGGTAACTATCGTCTTGAGTCTAAACCATTAAGGCGCGTCATATCACCGCAGGTAGCACCCAGTGAAGGTTACGTATCCTAAAAAAAACATAAGGGTAGTTTTTTTGTTTTGAAGATAGCAAAATAGGTATCAAGTCCGTTTGTGGCAAGAAAAACAAGATATATCTACACATGATAAGGAGAGAGAAATGATAAAAGAAATAGAAATATCAAACTTTAAGAGCATAAAAAACATAAAGTTAGAAAAGTTGAAGAGAGTTAACTTTATTGCTGGGAAAAACGGAAGGGGGAAAACCTCAATTCTTGATGCAATATTTATAACAAATGATTTAACATCTCCTGATTGCCTTGTTAAACCTGTAGTATTTAGAGGTGGCACACCAAACCTTACAGCAGGTGAGTTATGGTATTCATACTTTAGAAACCTTAACAAAGAGAATAAAATTAAGATAGCAATTAACGACTATAATGGGGCTAAAGAGGAAACAATAATATCTATAGAAAGAAAAACTAAAGGCTTTCAAAATATAGGTCTCGTAACTAGTGATAGTATAGACAAAAACAACGTATCACCGACTTCCTTCCAAGGAGGTGAATCTCTAAAAATTAAAAAACACGATAGGACAAAAAACGAAAACTCATCTCTAAGAATAGATGTAACCCAACAGATTAACGGCTCGCAAATATCATCAAATGTTGTTAACCATGGAGGACCAATAGAACTAAAACCGACAACATACATTACAACCTCAAATGCAATAAACAATGCTAATACAATATTGGTCGTGGGCAATCTAATAAGAAACAAAGATATAAAAGAGATTGTCATAGATATGAAAAAAATAAATAAAAAAATAATAGATATACAAATTGGAATATTAGAAAATACTGCAGAAATACTTTTTGACACTGGTGAGAATAAGCTTGTTAGCCTTTCATCAATGGGAGAGGGAACCGGAAAGCTTCTAACACTTCTCGCAATTTCATATAGCACAAAAAATGGTGTAATCCTGATAGATGAAATTGAAAATGGCATACACTACTCATTAATGCCATCAATAATAAAAATACTTACTGAACAATCAATTAAAAACCAAAATCAAATATTTATCACAACCCATAGCCTTGATGTGATAAATACAATAAGTAACTTATACGCAAACAAAGAGATTTCGGATGAAATCCTTTCTTTTTCTAGAATAGGTTTCTCAGAAGCAAAAGATGAGACATTATTAAGTACATTCTCACTTCCGGAAATAAAATTATCCTCTGATGAAAATTGGGAGATAAGGTAATGGAAGATTTAAAACAAAAAAAAGAAATCATTTCAAAAAGAAAAATACTATTTGTTGAAGGCCGGGATGAGGTTTTATTCTTCTCTGCATTATCTAAAAAGATAGGATTGCACAGTGAAATCCAAGTCATAGATTTCCAAGGCAAGGCAAATATGAAGAACTTCATTTCCATGGCCTCTAAAACTGAGGGTTTCATTGAAACTGTAATATCGTTTGCAATAATTCGTGACGCTGACAAAAACTTCAAAAACACAGAAACCGAAGTTTCAGATGCAATAAAAAGCATATTCTACATTGAAAACACAAAAAATGGGGAAATGATACAGGGTAAGAATATCAAAGCTGGCTTTTTTATTATGCCCGGAAATGAAATGACTGGAGAGTTAGAGGATTTAGTTTTATCCTCCTTTAAGGGGAATAAAGTATCAGATAAAATTGAGAACTATCTTGATGAATTAAAATCAATCACGAAACCAGACGACGAAAGCTCACCATTTATTTTCCCAAAAAAATCATCCAAAGCAAAAATACAAATTTATTTCTCGAGCATGGAAGAATCAGATGCAAGAATGGGAATTTCAGCGGAAAGGAAATATGTTGACTTTGATCATGCATCCTTTGTTGATATTATAAAATTCATTCAATCTATGTGAATTAAATTATTGAAGAGGCATTTTATTTCATTATAAAATGCCTTCATTTAGTATATTTATTATACAAAGGAGGCAGCATATCATTGCCCACTAAAAAATCATAAGTATTCACTTATGAAGAGTGTATTTCCTTATTATTATTTATCGGTCAAGTAAAGAAAACATCTCTATCACAGCCAGACTTCCAATCTACTGTGAGTAACAAAACCCGGCACTAATTGCCGGGTTTTATATTCTTTTCCAAGTGCTTATGCGGCCTCCCTCGCCCTACACATCTCGGGCAAGTTAGCCCTCACCAGCGCCTCAGCAAACGGCGGCGGGACGGCATTACCACAGCGCGCGACCTGCTTATCCTTCGCATACTTCACGCCACGGTAATCCTGGTCAATGATATACCACTCGGGGAAGCCCTGCGCCCGGTAAAGCTCATGCGGCTGTAGCATACGCATTCCAATGTCGACGATGCGGTAAGTCACTCCGCCGATATCCACCAGCCCGTTGCTATCCTCACCGCAGTATTGCTGCAGGAACGCCAGCACCTGCTGCGCGCGCTCTTCGTCATAGTCCTCGATCGCCAGAGTCGTTTTAACCTCCCCTACGTGCTGGCCGCCGGCAGTGATAGTCAGCATCGGCGCATCAGTTCGCTGACCATCGCGGCAGGTTCCACGCAGCTTAACCAAGTGAGAAGCAACCACCGCATGATGGTCCACCGTCGTCACCGAGTGCGTGGGCTCATCCAGACCCACGCCGGCGCCCTGGTAGTTTCCGCCGTAGTGTTTAGCCAGAAATGCGCTCACCGTCGCGAACTTATTTCCACCTGCTGTAACGGTTCCCAGCGGATTCCCCAGTTGCAGCACCCGCGGCTCCTGACCGGGGCGCTCACCGTACCCCATTTGAATGAGCGTCGGCACAACCAGTTGCGATTTACCGCCGCCACCGGCAGTGATAATTGCGCTGGGCTCATCCACCCGGTGCCCGACGCTGGCGCCAAACTGACGCGCGATAACCGGAGCAACGACACAGGCGCGCGACTCTTTCAAGATGGTGTGAGCAGGTTTATCAAGCGGCCGTGGTTTCGCCTGGTACTCGCTGCCGCCATTTCCGGCCAGGAACGGAGCCAGAGCAGCTTCTACGATGCCCAAAGCGTGACCGTTGCCTCTAGGGCGTTTCGACGTACCAGCGGTCACCGTCGGTACCGGGTCGGTAACGGGCTGACCGGTGGCGCCGGTGCGGAATTTGGTCAGATGCGGTACTGCTAATGCGTAGCCGTGGGTTTTCGTAATCGTCTGCAGCGGTTCGTCCAGCGACTGGCCCCGGAAACAGTCATATTTTCCTTTGGTCGTCGTGTGGTTGCACTTCACGATGAACGGCGACGCGCTATCGATAACAAAGCGCTGTATGCCGCGGGCAATACGTTTCAGGGTATTAACAGCCAGCGGCTTTTTGCGATCGAAGATGCTCGGCGCGGGGATAGACCAGTCTATGCATTCCGCAGCTGTTCGCCACGGTGCCAGCTTGCCAACTAGCACCGCCGGTGATTTCGGATCTCCATGAGTGGCTTCCGGCCATACAATCGGCTTCCCATCGCAGCGCATCACCATGAAGAACCGCTTACGGATGGTCGGCGCGCCATAATCGCAAGCGCGCAGTTCGCGATACTCAACGATATATCCCAGACCTTTTACCAACCGTGCTGCATCCTCGCTATCAAGCGAAATATTCAGAAACTCGCAGCATTCGGCCAGCGCTGGATGGTTCGCCGGGATTCCGGTTGTCAGCATACCGACAAATGCCCGGAATGTTTCGCCGACGCGGTCTGGATCCGGGCGCATTTCTGCCGCGAGTAACGGACCCCACGTTTTAAACTCTTCGACGTTTTCCAGCATCATCACCCGAGGGTCAACATCTAGCCCCCAGCGCAGAACAATCCAAGCCAGCCCACGAATCGCCTTTTCTACCGGCTTGGCCCCTTTCGCCTTTGAAAAGTGACGGCAGTCTGGTGAAAACCATGCCAGCCCAACCCGGCGGCCGGCGGTCGCAACTTTCGGACGAACCGAATAAACCGACTCGCAGTAATGCAGCGTGTCGGGGTGATTAGTGGTGTGCATCGCGACAGCATTGAGATCGTGGTTTATAGCAATATCCACGCTGCGCACTATCGCCAGCTCGATTCCCGTTGAGGCGCCGCCGCCGCCAGCAAAGTTATCAACGATGATTTCGCTCTCTCTCACGCGTATTTCTCCATGGCGCAGGCCAGCGAACGAGCCGCGGCGATAATTGACGGTACCGGCATTTTTTCCAGCCACATCCGGTTGATGTGGTGCTGCAGGCGGCGCTGGTGGTGTGCCGGGAGTTCCCCGGCGTTTTCTACTTCTGACAGGACCATCGCTACTTCAGCGGGCCACACAGTTTCAGGCACGTCCACCAGCAGAAGGCTTTCAAGTTCCTGAATGCGTTTGCAGGCATATCCCAGTGAAGTTTCCACTACTTCTCCTCCGGCTTAATGATGTGCGCAGTAATATTCCGACCACAGTCGCAGCAGTAGAATGCTGTCCCGCCGCGAATGCCATTGGTATGCTGGCCCTCGAGAAATGAACCATCCCAAGAATAAAACTGTTTGAAATCCACAATTTCTTTCGTGTGGAATCCGTTATCACCTCCACAGTGCGGGCATGATGTTGGGTTGGCTCTAGCCATCTACTCCGCCTCCTCTGGTGAAGAAACCATTTCAATCTGGCAACCTGCTGCGCATTTCAGCGTTTCGCCACAAACGAACCATAGAGTGACGTCGTGATCATCAAAGTCGGTTTCCTTCCCCTCATACACCAAGGCTCTGAATTTCACGAAGTCGGCGCCATCGATATTTTCGTTCTGTTTAAACATACTTCACCCCGATAGGCTTGATGGTGTCCAGCAGCAGCCGGCGGCGCGTATTTTCTGCAAAGTGACGGCGCCCGATTTCTTTGTGGTAAAACTCGTTTTTGCCGACGACCCACATCCGCTCTGTCTGGTGCAGTTTTTTTACCTGCGGACCGTCTTTGGTGATCACGGTGCCGGTAAGGGTTTTTACGCTTGTCATACAGCCTCCCCGAGCACCCAGCGGAGAGCATCGGCGTATTCACCGCTGGCACCTTCAAGGGCTTCCGTGATTTCTTTGCGTG
Organism: Klebsiella sp. M5al; assembly: GCF_002090195.1. Lineage (NCBI taxonomy): Bacteria > Pseudomonadati > Pseudomonadota > Gammaproteobacteria > Enterobacterales > Enterobacteriaceae > Klebsiella > Klebsiella sp. M5al. The sequence goes on along the minus strand of NZ_CP020657.1, from coordinate 2,542,844 downwards.
ATTTTAGACGTGGCTTAGTTTCGCCAAGCACGGCGCGCTGACGCCTGGCTTTTTCATGGCCGGTAGTCCCAGCGGTCGCAGATTCAATCTCTTTCACTTTTTCCCGCTGCTCTTCCGGGGGAAGTGTGCCAAGCTGACGTGCCTGGGTAACGGTAACAGTACCAGACTCCACCGCTTCCCGGACGGCCTGGGTGGCATCGAGAAGGGACAGCGTTGCACGAACGGTCTGAACGCTGCAGCCAAACAACACTGCAATGTCGTCCTCATCGAGCCCGCGGTCGAGCGCGTCTGACATTTTTTTAGCCCGGCCAAGCGGTGTATCAGGTCGGCGAATTTCGTTTTCGCTGACCATGTATTTAGCCATCTGATTTGCTGATCCGCGCTTAACGACTCCGGGAACAAGCAGTGGATCTTTGCCTTCTTTCAGACGTAGTTTATTTGCCTCCAGGGTATGTTTAACTCGCTGACGGCCAACAACTACGCAGGTGAGCCCCGTTTCAGGGTCTTTCCAGACGATGATCGGCTCCAGTACACCCAGTTCCGCAATGTTCAGTACCATCCCTTCCTCGATCGGCAGGTGTACACGCTCATCGTAAAGTGGGTGGGTCTTATCGGTGACCAGGTGCAGGTTTTCAGGCTCGAAATTGAGCACGTTTGTTTTGCCGCTGGCACCGTATACGTCGATTGAATTTTTAGCCATGCATAGCCTCCTGCACATCCAAAAAACGCTGAAAAACGGGACTGCCCAGCAAGTTGTAATTCATCCCGATCGCTGCCTTTGGCGCTAGTCCATACCGTTTCATGTCAAAGTCGATAATGGCGCGCTGGTCGCGGAATAACCCTGATCGCCCGTGGCGAACAACCTCGCCGCTGGCCGCCGCTTCGCGGAAATACTTCAGGACGGTATCGCGGCTCAGGCCCAGTTTTTTCATTGCTTCGGTGGTCGTCAGGCGCCCCTGATGCTTAGTGATACGAATCACGGCACTGACGTACTCACGGCGCTCTGCTGTTGATAATGATCTAGCCATGGTTACGCCCTCTCCCAAGGCCAAACTTCGCGCGGATTTCAGCGATTTTGTTTAAGCCCTGCTCTTGTGTTAATGGTCTTCCGCCAAGCTTCTGGATCTGCTTAACCGGTTCCGGAATAACTTCACCCGCGTTCACCCGACGAACCATGCGCAACAGTTCCTCTGATGCTTTTCGGCGTAATTCGGAGTCGCTTAATCCCTTTGCGCGCATATCGGTATACAGACCGGTCACCATCCAGTAGCAGGCTTTGTGTTTCAGCGTTATCGGTTCGATTTTGTGTTCAGGCCATGGGTACGACTCAGCGTCCGGATACTGACCGCGAGTCCGGCAATACTGGTAAACCATATCAACCAGCTCACTCGCGTCTGGCAGGCCTACCGTTACCGCCTCCTCAGAACGGCACCAGGCAACAAACTGACCTGGTGATGGCATGAATGGTTTTTCCTGCTTGCGAGCAACCCGCATTCCGGCGTTAATCTGCTCTACCGTGGTGATCTCGTTCTCCTTGAACGCCAGGAGCCACTGGCGACGCATCTCGTTGAGGTCTTCCGCTGATTTGTTGGCCAGCGCCGGGAATACGGCGAGCAGTTGGCGAAACAGTTCGTTGAATACTTCAGCCGTCTTTGTCGCCTGATGTGCAAAGCTCTGCGCATCCCGCATTTCAGGCATGCTGGCGGCGATACGTTGGAAGTTCTTCCGATCGAAGTTATGCATGCTTTCTGCGATAGATTTCATTCGAGTACCCCGTCGATCCAGTCGGTATTGTCCAGCGCACTGGCGCCTGATGTGGTTTTTGATAGGCCAGGGCTGCGCAGGCGCTTAGTTGTCAGTTGATCCCACTGCTTGCGTAGTTTTGAAGGGCTGAGAATGTTTTTTTGCCAGAAATCGTCTTCATTGGCCCACTTGAACAGTTCGCAGATTTCGTAATGGCTGCGTTTGTCCTGCATGCGCATCAGACGGATGGTATTTGCCCATTCAACCCAGTTCGGTTCTGAGAGTGAGGCATTCACGGTGAGGGCTTTATCGAAAATCCATCGCGCGGCTTTGAGGTCGTCAGCTGTTCCCCAGGATTTTCCCGCAGGGGTATAAATCCCATAGGCCGCTTCTGGATGACGAGAGAGAAACTTCAAAGTTTCCTCGTTTCGGGATTCTTTAGAATTCCGAGACGAAGAAGATCTTTTACTATTGTTCTTGTTCTTGTATTGGGTGTCTCCCGTTTCCGGGAAAGGTTTTCCCGTTTTCGGTAACACTTTTCCCGATTCCGGGAAGAGTTTTCCCGTTTTCGGTTTGTCTAAAATCCACTCAGATAGCTCAGTATTTATACCGACAATTTTCATCACTCCCTGCTTATGAGCGAAGATAATTTTCCGCTCCGCGAGAGATTTGATTGTGTCGGAAATGTGCGACTCTCCGAGGTCTGTCAGCTCAGCAATCACCGTGTTTGTTACTCGGTCCTGCTTCTTGTTCCATCCATAGGTAAGCCAGATTACAGCCTCAAGACACTGCCACTCACGACCAGACATCCGCAGACGCGGCTTGAGCTTCTGTATCTCGTTTGCGATCTTGGTGTACCCGTTAGCCAGGTCGGCCATTTGACCTCCCGAACGCTCGGTTTTAATCGGAAAATTGATAACTTCAGCGGTATTTGACATACTTAATCCCGTGAATTGACCCAATTGATTCACCCGAAGACCGCCTGTGTTCGAGCACAACGGTCTTCCCCCTTTCAGAACAACCCAGCCTGATTGCTGCCCTTTCGCACGGAGCGCTTTGCTTCCCGGCGTGCGGCTGCGCTTGTCTGCTTCTCAGCCCATAACTTTGCGTGTCGCATAACATCGTCAAACATTCCCCCTTTTCGGCTTGCCTGTGACATCCGCTTGTACATATCGACCGCCTGGTATGCCCCCCCCCTGAGCCACTGCCTGCGTGAAGCCTTGGCGAAGCAGTTCCTCGCGGACGTTTTTCTCTATGAAGTTTTCCCAACTCATAACGCCTCCAGATTCGGACAAAATTTGCCATATTCATTTTTTCTGAATTCAGCAGCTACCTTTGCTGCCTCTAATTTGTCCTCGAAATATCCAAGACTAATGAGCTTTCCATCTTTAAATCCGCTCGCTTGCCATTTGCCGTATGGCTTATTCCAATAAACCCCTCTTTGTCCGCTTATATTTTTCTGGTTACGCCTGTTTCTCGAGTTCTCAACCCGTGTCGCAACCCGAAGATTTGATATTCTGTTGTCAGCTCTGTCACCATTGATATGGTCAATAAATGAGCCGCCAACCTCGCCATTCACTGCAATCCATGCCAGTCGGTGAGCGCCAAAGGCTTTCCCTTCGATACGAATTTTTATGTAGCCGGTTAATTCCAGACATCCGGCCAACTGACCAACTTTAATTCTTCCGTTCGAACTAACTTTCCAACGAAATTCACCTGAGTCCGGATCGTATTGGAGATATTCGAGTACTTTCTGCTGACTGATATGATTCATGGATACCCCGCTTACATCACGCCCAGCATTGAGCTCACGATTGTCATCAGCGTTCCTGTCTGCTCAGGCATCAGCCTGAATAGCGAAGCTATCCCCTCGCTTACCTCCTTCAATTTCTGGTGCTCTGGCGCATTCAGCATCACTGCCTGCTTTGCTTCGGCGCACTCCTTAATTGCTGAAGACAGGCGCGATAAAACATCGTCATGAGGAACTAGACGGTTGCGGTATTCCAGCGGGAGAACGGCCATGATTGCCGGCGAAAGAAGACGCACATACTCGCGGTATTTATCCGATTCGACCTGGTTATCCAGATAGCGGAATAATTTCTGCCGGGCACGGCTAAGGTCTTCGGGAAATTCGATCCCGTCACCGCCTTGCTGGCGCCACTCTTCGATGATGTATGCGGAAACAACATCCTGACCTGCAACTGATGCCCAGGCGCGAACGGCGGAACGAATGCCTTCATGGTCTATCACTCGCGGCTGATTTCGCTTTATCAGAGCGCCGGGGTTGAATCCGGTATTTTGTTGAAAGGGAAGTGTTTGCATAGTTATACCCTCTGATCCTGCGGCAAACCGTCGGTAGGGTTCGGGTACAAATCGGGGCGCAATTCGTGTGGCGTCACTCCGGTTGCTTTGAAGATAGTGAGAACGCGGCTTTGCGGTACCACGCCGTAATTTCTATTTTTCCAGTGACTAACCGTCATAGCTGAAACATCTAAACTTTCAGCTAGCTTGCTGGCATTCCCTGCAATATTTATGGCTTTGTCGAGAGCTTTCATAGGTGACTCCTGTGAAGAAACACGACAATTAAACAACAGGTTTAAATAACAGTCAAAGAAATTTCAACATATAGTTTATTTCGGGTGTTAAACGATTTGTTTATAATCTTGATATGAGAGAAAAAAACATCAAACCGCCAATGCTTTCTGATCGCCTTACCAAGGTGCTTAAAACCAGGAAGATGAGTAAGTCAGAATTAGCTAGAAGGGTTGGCGTGACTCCGCAAGCTGTGAATAACTGGTTCTCCAGGGGAGAGCTGGGGAGAGAGTCTGCTCAGCAGATTGCGGACGTCCTCAAAATCTCTATCGACTGGCTTTTGAATGGTGATCCGAATGACATTTTGACTATTGAACAAGTCAGAATGAAAAGGCTGAAACAATATATCGAGAACGGCTCGCTTAAGATAGAAGATGACCCATTCTTTGAAGAAATCCTTTCTGGAAAGAAATCAATCAATGACAATGTCGCAAGGCGTATTGAACGCGATTTCAGTCTCCCTTTCGGCTCTCTTGATTACGATCCAGAGCGAGCACCATCTAGTATAGTTGGGGACTTATCTTCAACTGAGATCGAACTTGTACATCTTTTCCGTCAGATGCCAAAATCGGCGCAAAAGGAAATGCTGCTACTTTTTAACAGCAGAGTGAGTGAGTACTCGTCTCTTTTTAGAGAGTTACTTGAACTGAAAGAACAGAAGTAGACCTAGCCCATTGCGTAGAAGCAGAAACCGGCACTAGCCGGTTTTTTTTGTGCCCATCGATCAAAATTAAACTACAAGTTGAAAATAGACTTGACGCAAATTTAAACCTGTTGTTTAATTTACTCCATCAACAACGCGCTGCGTTGCTCCGATAAACGTTCCGCTGGCCGGCGACAAGGCAGAGGTTGAAATGAGTAAGCAAGGCATCAGAGCCCTGATCATTTCGGCAGTTATAGGGTTCACCTTCTGGGTTTTATTCATCATATGCATTGCGGGGGTTATCTATGGCTAATCCAGTTCCAAACAGCGGTCGCGCAATACCAATGCGTAATCCGCGCACCGGCGCGCCCTGGTCTGTTTCATACGACCATGTTCGCAAAACCTATTTCCATGAACCGCAGGGAAATCTGCGCTTTATCCGTCAGCCCTTTTACTCAAGAGATCTTGCGCCCTATCTCGTTCCGGCAGGTACCCACTGATGAGCACAATGTTCGCACTGGTGATAACCGTCGGCATGCTAATTGGCGGTAATCAGGATGTTTTGCTGGGTGTATATGACAGCGAGCAAGCATGTCAGGAAGCTGCTATTGAACAAGGTGTAAAGGGCGAATGCCTGCCGTTGAAAGGCGTTCTGGCTGAACACCCCGCCGGATTCACCGCACAGATGTAGGAGGCGTTATGCAGAAACGATGTGGCGAATACGACGCCATGGCCAACGAGGCCTAACGTAAAACCCGCCGAAGCGGGCTGTACGTCCGGTGCCACCGACCAAAGTTACACCGGAAATTACCAAAACCAATGAACACCCGATGGGCGCTATCAATGGCCCGGGGATTCTAACACCCAAAATTGAGGCTATCACATGGAATATTTTTATCTGATAAAGGCAACTCAAAAATCGGGTAAAGCCGATGCCATTATCTGGCGTTCCGCAAAATCTGAAGCTCGCGCACAGCTGCAGTTAGACGTTGATCTGGAAGATGCAGAAATCGAAACCGGGCGCGGCAAAGACTACCTGAAACCAATCCGGACCGATTTCCCGGTATTTAATGACCTTCCCGCTGAAGGTGTTCTGGATTTTGAATGGTGCAAGCGCTATCAGCTCGGCGACGACCAGCGCACCTGGCAGGTTACTCCGGGGGCTGTTGCTGATTCAACCACCGTTGTTGAAGATGAGATCGTTAATGGTGATTCAGACGATAAGTTTTCAGGCGATGAAAACTCCCTCTACAACCTCGCAGAAATGCCATTCCGCATTCAGCTACTGGCACAGTACATGGCAGAAGAAGGCCATGTTTACCATATCAGCATCCCGCATCGCGGGCGGCTTTCCGCCATGGAATTGGATACAGATAATTCGGCAGTTCAGGATCTCATTCTTGCCGCTGAAAGTATTCCTGAAATAAAGAAATACGACATGCCGGCTTTGTGGAAATTTACGAGCGCAAATAAAAAGGTCTTCCCTGAAGGGAAGCGCCACGAACTTGGCAAGCGTATTCAGTTTGCGAAATTGTGGTTCGAAACTAATGCTATCGATCGCGGCATCCTTACCAGGGAATGGTCAGTTGGCAATCAGATTTCAGCAGTTCCCCATGCTGACCCTCACGCTACACCCGAACGCTATAAACGCGCCGTAACGCAGAATATCGCGAATCTGGCTATTGAGATCGCTATTGCTCAACTGTACCCGGATGCAGAGCCGGGAAAAATCAGCCGCCCTCAACTCATCGGCGCCAAAGACCTGGTAGACAGGAAAGAGGATGTCCATGTTAAGGCGCTCAAAATTATGAGCAAAACTACAGATATTCTCGATTATGACGCAAATAGCATTTTCGGCGTTACCCGTGCCATTAAATGGAATGGCGAAGAAAGCACGTCAGAACTGCGGGCAACGGTTCGTAACTGGCTCGCGGCAAATGGCATTTATGAAAACGGCGAGCGCTCAAAAGGCTATCCGGAGTGGGAAGAGGATCCGCGCGCGGGCCGTCAATCAAATGTCGTTGAACAACCTAACGAAGATCCGGCAGAAACCAAAAAACCTGAAATTGCCAAAGTCAGCGCTGGCCTGTACGCCGTTGAAGGCCTTATGGCCTCTCCTGCCCCAAAAAACGACAACAAAGAGGCCACCAGCGATGTGCAGATGGAAGAGGCTCAGCAGGTCAAAGACGAAGCTGATAATCCGGTACCGGCAGGCGAAAGCGCTAATGCAGATGCTGAAAAAACAGATGCCGTAAACGCACGCAAAATTTTAACTGAGCGCTGTCCTGAACTGGCCGCTGCGGTTCTGCAGGACCAGGAACCAACAATCACGCCTGAAGATTCCGCCGAAGAACCAGACCAGGAACTTACAGCGACAGTATGGCCAGAATACTTCGAGCCTGGCCGATATGAAGGTGTACCGAACGAGGTTTATCACACCGCCAACGGTATCAGCTCCACGATGGTTAAAGATGCCCGGGTATCGCTGATGTATTTCGAAGCGCGCCATGTCTCAAAAACTATCAATAAGGAACGCTCGCCGGTTCTGGATATGGGCAACCTGGTGCATGCGCTGGCACTGCAGCCGGAAGACATGGATAAAGAGTTCAGCGTCGAGCCCGAAATCCCGGAAGGTGCATTCACCACCACCGCTACGATCCGCGCCTTTATCGACGAGCACAACGCCAGCCTGCCGCCGCTGTTGAGCGCCGACGATATCAAAGCATTACTGGATGCACATAACGCCACCCTGCCCGCATCGTTCCCGCTTGGGGCATCCGTTGACGAATCCTATGCGTCATATGAGCAACTCCCGGAGGAGTTCCAGCGCATCGAGAATGGGACTAAGCATACCGCTACGGCAATGAAGGCCTGCATCAAAGAATACAACGCCACCCTGCCCGCGCCGGTTAAAACCAGCGGCAGCCGCGATGCATTGCTGGAACAGCTGGCAATCATTAATCCTGACCTGGTCGCGCAAGAAGCCCAGAAGGAGCAGCCGCTGAAAGTGTCGGGAACCAAAGTGGACCTGATGCAGGTCGTGAAATCCGTTAATCCTGACGCGGTATTCTCCGACGAACTACTGGATGCCTGGCGCGAGAACCCGGAAGGAAAAGTGCTGGTTACCCGTCAGCAGCTTAGTACTGCGCTGGCCATTCAGAAAGCACTCCTGAATCACCCGACCGCCGGGAAGCTACTGACCCACCCGAGCCGCGCTGTCGAGGTGAGCTATTTCGGTATTGATGAAGAAACCGGGCTGGAAATCCGCGTGCGTCCTGACCTTGAGATAGACATGGGCGGCCTGCGCATTGGTGCCGACCTGAAAACCATCAGCATGTGGAACATCAAGCAGGAAGGCCTGCGCGCGAAACTGCATCGGGAAATCATCGAGCGCGATTACCACCTGAGCGCGGCTATGTACTGCGAAACCGCAGCGCTGGATCAGTTCTTCTGGATTTTCGTCAACAAAGACGAGAACTACCACTGGATCGCCATCATCGAGGCATCCGAAGAGCTGCTGGAACTCGGCATGCTGGAATACCGCAAAGCAATGCGCGCCATCGCTAACGGTTTCGACACTGGCGAATGGCCAGCACCGATTACCGAAGACTACGCCGAAGAACTTAACGATTTTGATGTGCGCCGTCTCGAAGCGCTGCGCGTACAGGCATAAGGGGGATATGACGATGGAAAACACCAATATTGTTACCACTGAGCAACAGGCTCCAAATACCATTTCTGCAAGTAACGCCATCTTCAACGTGCAGGCGCTCGGCCAGCTAACGGCATTTGCAAACCTGATGGCAGATTCACAGGTGACGGTGCCAGCACATCTTGCGGGTAAACCAGCCGATTGCATGGCGATCGTTATGCAGGCGATGCAATGGGGCATGAATCCCTACGCAGTAGCGCAAAAAACACATCTGGTAAACGGTGTGCTTGGGTATGAAGCCCAGTTAGTCAATGCGGTAATCGCCAGCTCAAGCGCCATTCATGGCCGCTTTCACTATCGTTACGGTGGCGACTGGGAGCGCTGCACCAGGACTCAAGAAATCACCCGGGAAAAGCACGGCAAAAACGGAAAATACAATGTCACCGAGCGTTTACGAGGCTGGACAGATGAGGACGAAATCGGGTTGTTCGTCCAGGTCGGCGCGATTCTGCGCGGTGAATCAGAAATCACCTGGGGGGAGCCACTTTATCTCTCTGGAGTCGTCACGCGTAATTCTCCTTTGTGGGTTTCTAACCCGAAACAGCAAATCGCTTATCTGGGCGTCAAATACTGGGCGCGGCTGTATTGCCCGGAAGTCATCCTGGGCGTTTACAGCCCGGATGAAGTTGAACAAAGACCCGAGCGAGAAATAAACCCGGCGCCGGCGCAAAGAATGTCTGTGGCAGAGATCACCAGCGGAACAGACATCACCACCAGCGCGCAGGATTCAGCTCTCAATATTGATTCCCTGGCAGATGATTTCCGTGACCGCATTGAGCGCGCCGAATCGGTCGATGCAGCAAAAGCCATCAGGGCGGATCTGGATAAAGAGAAAGCTGTGTTGGGTACTGTTCTTTTCACCGAGCTGAAAGGTAAAGCCGTGCAGCGTTATTTCATGGTAGACGCCCGAAACAAAGTTGAGGCCGCCATAAATTCACTCCCTAACCCGGGGGATCAGGAAGCCGAAACTTTATTCGCGAAGGCAGAAAGCACCCTGACCTCATCGCGCCGCCACCTCGGTGATGAACTGTATGACCAGTTCCGCATCACCCTGGATGACATGAAACCGGAATACGTGGGCTAAGGGAGGCGGGAGGGTTCGCCCTCCCGGTAATGATATGAGCAAATCACTTAACGCACGATGCATACGCCGCTGGGAAGTTGAGTTCAAAGGGCACTGCGATTCAAAAGTTAACCCCTACTGGTGCAAGCGTGACCTGCGTGGGTATATCCGTGAGGCGGCACTGACTACGGCGTATTGCATGGTTGATAGCTTGGCCTACAACAACGCAATGCATGCTTTTTTCGCAGATGTAGGTGATAGGCATGACTGGTCGCCAGAGTTCTCAGCATGGTACGACGGGCGCCGGGAGCTTTATCTCAAAGAAGCTCGCGACTACCTGAATGAAGAAGCCACCATCGACGAGATCGACGAAGAAATACAGAACGAGCTGGAGGCCTGGAATGACTGAGCGCGGAATGATTTTTAACGGGGAGATGGTGCGCGCCATTCTGGACGGTCGTAAGACGCAGACTCGGCGCATTGTGAAGCCGCAGCCGGAAATTTCTTCTAAAGATAATCTTTCCGGAATTTGGTTGGACAAACCACTTAATGGGCTATTGCTACCAAAAATCCAAGATATCGCGATTCATTGCCCTTTCGGTATGTCAGGCGATCGGATTTGGGTTCGCGAGACGTGGGCGACTCTGGGCAACGAAGACGGCTGTTATGTCGACTGGGAAGAGAATCTTTGCAAAGGAGATGAGCGCTCAGCTGCGAGGATTTACCGCGCCAGCTGCGAACAAAGACCAGGCGATTATGGGCTGTGGTCTATCCCCGATGACGACTACTGGAAACCACATACCAAAGATCACAAGTTCGAAGGTGCATGGCGACCATCAATTCTCATGCCACGCTGGGCCAGCCGCATTCTGCTGGAAATCACTAATGTGCGTGTGGAGCAATTGAACGTTATCAGCGAGCGCGATGCTCAGGCCGAAGGAGTGGCAAAGCTACAAGGGGGATTCTGGCAGCACTATCAGCCAGGCTGGACGCAGCATCAATTGAGCGCTCGCGGCTCATTCGTAACCCTCTGGAAATCTATCTACGGCGAAGAATCATGGAATTCCAACCCGTGGGTTTGGGTCATCGAGTTCAAACGTCTTGAGGAGCGCGCAGCATGAGCCTAAAACACCGTTTACCCCAACTCGAAGCCAGTATTGACCCGGCGGCATTGCGCGCGGCTGCCGACGAATATTCGGATCTGCTTCTGACTTTATGCTTGTGCATGAAGATGGCTGGCCCCACTAGGGCGAATGTGCGCGCCTGCGCCACTGAACTGAAGAAGCGCCTGACGACCTGGCATAGCCAGAAGGAGCTCAACGCGATTCTGTCCAGTTGGGATCCCGTTGGTTATGTTCTCGGCCTCCGCCGTGAAGCTAACGACAACGCGCGTGCAGCTGGCGATCCGGTTGATGTATTTGTGTGAGGTGGATATGCGACTGATAAACCGAAGCAAGCAATCACCGCTGGGCCGCCAGGCTTGTGATGCCGCACTGGCAAAACACGTTGAGCTTTATGGCGATTATGGTCGGCAGAAAACAAAGCGAACCTACACCGTGATCGTCCAGAGTTCAAAAATCACTGTAGAGATTGTTAATCGTAAATCCAGTTATGTGGCTACCGCCATGAACTGCGCGCGCAGGTTGCGTCATTTGCCTGGGCAGTATAGCTAAGGAGTTTTTATGAAAAATACATCGCACGCGCATGATGAAATTTTGATAACCGATGACGTTTTGGCAAGGTATAAAATTTCACGAAGCACGCTTTATTTCTGGAGTACCCCCTCCCGAATGCCAGCATACTTTTCTCAGCCGTTCCCGAAACCAAAAATTAATGGTAGCCCTAAGAGGTGGCGGATGTCTGATCTGCTGGCCTGGGAAGATAATGTGGGTATCAAACCAAAGGCTGACCAATCAGACTTTCAAGGTGACTCTGCCATACCCCAAGCCAATGGCGCTGATCATCAAGGTAATCATGCAGGTTATATCTCGCCATGACGCCGGACATATGATGGCCGAGCAATTTTTCTATCACATGTGGCGGCGCGCCGAGCTCAGATAGGCGTGTCGCTATTGTTCTTCTCAGGTCATGGAGCGACCATGTTTTCATTCCCGTTCTGGCTACGATTTGAGCTGAAAACGAGGCGACATTAGGTTGAAGCGGAGGGCGATCATCTTCCGGCCCCTTATATCGTGACAGTGTCACAACGTGATTTGATAATGATGTTTCCTTTTCCGCCTTCATCATTCTTACTACCGCTTCAGGAAGCGCTCTCCTTACCGACTTTCCTGTTTTATAATCGCTTGCTGGTATTGTCCATGCCTCCTCCTGGAAATCGAACCATTCCCATTTAGCTGTTCTGATCTCAGTACTTCGGCAACCGGTCATTATGAGAAACTTCATGATCAGCTGCTGCCTGTGCTTCATCTCCGGCAGCACATTCCATACAGCTTTGATTTCCTCATCACTCAACCAACGATCTTTTACCGCAGCTGTCAGCCCAACATCAGAACGTCTTAAGCTTTCTATGGGGTTAAAGTTAATTACCCCTCGATTGGAGCAGAAACGGAATGTGCGCTGCATTAAACCCAGCATCTGGCCGGTAACAACCCTTCTCCCCATACCATCAAAAAGGTTTAGCCAGTGCGCCTTCGTTGTCTGGTCAACAATCATGTCACCGAGCACGGGCGCGATGTGATTATTGAAGTCCCGGCGGTTAACTTTTATTTTTACCAAGCCTTCAGGTATGCAGTAAAACTTTTCCCAGTAGTCGAACGCTTCTTTAACTGTCAGCGCTTCTGTTTTTTTCTGTTTCTCAAGCACCGTTTGCCGTCTCGGATCAAGTCCTTCCGTTAACCACGCCCTCAACTGCTGCCGGCGCTCTCGGGCCTGAGATAATGATATGGTTGGATAATCGCCAATCGTCAGCTGTACGGCCTTCCCGTTCCATCTGTAGCGGTAAAAGAATGTTATACTGCCGGAAGTAGACAACCTGACATTCAAGCCGTGAGCGTCTGAAATGACCTCGATTTTGTCTCTTTTTTTGGAAAGAGCTTTTCTTAATTTTGTGTCGGTAAGCAATGTGTACACTCCGGGAGAGGATATACACACCAGTGTACACATTATACGTAAATTGATAACCTTCGAATTAATGCAAAATAAAGAATCATAAAGCACAAACTGGCAGCAAAGCGGCGCTAGCGTTGGAAAATTTAAAAAGACATCAATCATGATTAACAAACATAAAACAGGTTCATATGCCCTACGATAGCGTCTATCTGGAGAAGCGCCCGCCTGGCGCGCTGCGCACCGTATGGCGAAAATTCTACGGCGATACGACCGCGATGATCGGCCTGTACGGCTGCGCGGCGCTGGCGCTACTGTGCGTTTTCGGCGGCTGGTTCGCCCCTTACGGCATCGACCAGCAGTTCCTCGGCTATCAGCTGCTGCCGCCGTCATGGTCGCGGTACGGCGAAGTGTCGTTCTTTCTCGGTACTGACGATCTCGGTCGCGATGTCCTGAGCCGACTGCTGAGCGGCGCGGCGCCAACGGTCGGCGGCGCATTTGTGGTAACGCTCGGCGCCGCCCTGCTGGGGCTGGTGCTCGGCGTGATTGCCGGGTCCACTCACGGCCTGCGGTCGGCGGTGATGAACCATATTCTTGACACGCTGCTGTCGATCCCGTCCCTGCTGCTGGCCATTATCGTGGTCGCCTTCGCCGGGCCGCACCTCAGCCACGCGATGTTCGCCGTCTGGCTGGCGCTTCTGCCGCGGATGGTGCGTTCGGTTTACAGCATGGTGCATGACGAACTGGAAAAAGAGTACGTTATCGCCGCCCGCCTTGACGGAGCCTCGACGCTAAATATTTTATGGTTCGCGGTGCTGCCGAACATTACCTCTGGCCTGGTCACTGAGATCACCCGCGCGCTGTCGATGGCGATCCTCGATATCGCCGCGCTGGGCTTCCTCGACCTCGGCGCGCAGCTTCCTTCTCCCGAATGGGGAGCGATGCTCGGCGACGCGCTGGAGCTGATTTACGTGGCGCCGTGGACGGTGATGCTGCCGGGCGCGGCAATCATGATAAGCGTCCTGCTGGTTAATCTGCTGGGCGACGGGATCCGCCGCGCCATCATCGCCGGGGTGGAATAATGCCGTTACTCGACATCCGAAATTTAACTATTGAGTTCAAGACCAGCGAAGGCTGGGTAAAAGCCGTCGATCGCGTCAGCCTGACTCTCGCCGAGGGGGAAATACGCGGCCTCGTCGGGGAGTCCGGCTCGGGTAAAAGCCTTATAGCTAAAGCGATTTGCGGCGTCACCAAGGACAACTGGCGGGTGACCGCCGACCGCATGCGCTTCGATGATATCGATCTGCTGCGTCTGTCGGTGCGCGAGCGGCGTAAGCTGGTAGGCCACAACGTCTCAATGATTTTTCAGGAGCCGCAATCCTGTCTCGACCCTTCCGAACGTATCGGCCAGCAGCTGACGCAGAATATCCCCGGCTGGACCTTTAAAGGACGCTGGTGGCAGCGCCTGGGCTGGCGCAAGCGGCGCGCCATCGAGCTTCTGCACCGCGTGGGGATTAAAGACCATAAAGATGCGATGCGCAGCTTCCCCTATGAGCTGACGGACGGAGAGTGCCAAAAGGTCATGATCGCCATCGCGCTGGCTAACCAGCCGCGGCTGCTGATCGCCGACGAGCCGACCAACGCCATGGAGCCGACAACGCAGGCGCAAATTATCCGCCTGCTAACGCGGTTAAACCAAAACAACAACACCACCATTTTGCTGATCAGTCACGATATGCAGATGCTCAGTAAATGGGCGGACAAAATCAACGTGATGTACTGCGGGCAGACGGTGGAAACCGCACCGAGCGAAGAGCTGGTGACGATTCCTCATCACCCCTACACCCAGGCGCTGATTCGGGCGATTCCCGATTTCGGTAGCGCCATGCCGCACAAGAGTCGGCTCAATACCCTGCCGGGGGCGATCCCACTGCTCGAACAGCTGCCCATCGGCTGCCGGCTCGGGCCGCGTTGCCCTTATGCCCAGCGCGAATGTATCGAAACGCCCCGGCTGGTAGGCGCACGTAACCACCTCTATGCCTGTCATTTCCCGCTGAACATGGAGAAAGAGTGAAATGGTCGAAACATTGCTTGAAGTGCGCAATCTGAGTAAGACCTTTCGCTACCGCACCGGCTGGTTTCATCGGCAAACGGTGGAAGCGGTCAAGCCACTAAGCTTTACCCTGCGCGAGCGCCAGACCCTGGCGATTATCGGCGAGAACGGTTCCGGCAAGTCAACGCTGGCGAAAATGCTCGCCGGAATGGTCGAACCCAGCACCGGCGAACTGCTGATTGACGATCGCCCGCTGGCGTTTGGCGATTACTCTTTTCGCAGCCAGAAGATTCGCATGATCTTTCAGGATCCGTCGACCTCGCTCAATCCCCGGCAGCGTATTTCGCAAATCCTCGATTTTCCGCTGCGCCTGAATACCGACCTCGAACCCGAAGCGCGGCAGAAGCAGATTATCGAAACGTTGCGCATGGTCGGCCTGCTGCCGGACCACGTCAGCTACTACCCGCATATGCTGGCGCCGGGACAGAAACAACGTCTAGGCCTGGCGCGCGCGCTGATCCTGCGCCCGAAGGTCATCGTCTGCGATGAAGCGCTGGCGTCGCTGGATATGTCAATGCGCTCGCAGCTGATTAACCTGATGCTGGAGCTGCAGGAAAAACAGGGTATCTCCTATATTTACGTGACTCAGCATCTGGGCATGATGAAGCACATCAGCGATCAGGTGCTGGTGATGCATCAAGGGGAAGTGGTCGAACGCGGCAGTACCGCGGACGTGCTGGCCTCTCCGCTGCACGACCTGACGAAACGCCTGATTGCCGGCCATTTCGGCGAGGCGCTCACTGCCGATGCCTGGCGTAAAGACGGCAAATAATCTGAGGCGTAAACTTCGATGATTTTTCCGGTTCAATTTTCTACCCTGCCCGTGACGCCGTGGAAAAATGGCCGCGGGGAAACGCGCGAAATCGTCAGCATTGCCTCGCCGGACGCGCCGTTTCTCTGGCGCGCCAGTATCGCCACGCTGGAAAACGACGGTCCGTTCTCCCCTTTTCCCGGTGTTGACCGGGTCATCACCCTGCTTGAGGGACAGCCGCTGTGGCTACGGGGCGATGATATCGCCCAGCGCCTTGAGCTCTGGCAACCGTGGGCGTTTGCCGGCGAGTGGCCTATTGCCAGCGAAGGCATCAGCGGACGCGGTCTGGACTTCAATATTATGACCCAGCGCACGCGCGCCGCGGCGCGCGTGAACGTCATCGCGGAAGGACAGCGGCCCGCCGCGGAGGGCATCGCATGGATTCTCCAGGGTAGCTGGCGGCTGGCTGACGCGGTTTATCAGGCCGGCTTCGGGATCTGGTGGCAGGACGAATCGCCAGGCGAGCTGTTACCGCAGTCTGCGGACGCCCGACTTTTACTGGCGGAAATCGTTCGCCGCTAGCGCCGCGTCGCCGCAATTTCAGATGGTATACTCTTGTATACACGGTAGCCAAAGCGCGATATGACGTGGCGAATGGCAGAAAAATATCGTGACACAAGGGGTCGTCAGTGGGATATAATTCCCGGCTAAATTTGAGTTATTTTGAAATGACAACGCTAACTTAATGATTGTTAAAGTAAAAATACGCAATAACGATAAGGATTAAAAGCTATGGGTTTTCTTTCCGGTAAGCGCATTCTGTTGACTGGCCTTGCCAGCAAACTGTCCATCGCCTACGGCATCGCGCAAGCCATGCACCGTGAAGGGGCTGAACTGGCGTTCACCTATCAGAACGACAAACTGAAAGGTCGTGTGGAAGAATTTGCCGCCGCGCTGGGCTCTAATATCGTCCTGCCGTGCGATGTCGCGGAAGATGAGAGCATCGAGTCTCTGTTCACCGAACTGGCAAAAGTATGGCCGAAGTTCGACGGTTTCGTTCACTCCATCGGCTTTGCGCCGGCAGACCAACTGGACGGCGACTACGTTAACGCGGTGACCCGTGAAGGTTTCAAAATCGCTCACGATATCAGCGCCTACAGCTTTGTGGCGATGGCGAAAGCCTGCCGCGGTATGCTGAACCCGGGCTCCGCCCTGCTGACGCTCTCCTACCTGGGCGCAGAGCGCGCCATCCCGAACTACAACGTGATGGGCCTGGCGAAAGCCTCTCTTGAAGCTAACGTGCGCTACATGGCGAACGCCATGGGCCCGGAAGGCGTTCGCGTCAACGCTATCTCCGCCGGTCCGATCCGTACCCTGGCGGCATCCGGTATTAAAGATTTCCGTAAGATGCTGGCGCACTGCGAAGCGGTCACCCCGATCCGTCGCACCGTCACCACTGAAGACGTCGGCAACAGCGCAGCCTTCCTGTGCTCCGACCTGTCTGCCGGCATCTCCGGCGAAGTCGTTCACGTTGACGGCGGCTTCAGCATCGCCGCGATGAACGAGCTGGAACTGAAATAAGTTCTTCACCCTCCTCGCATCCGTGAGGAGGGTTCTTTCCCCCGCGCTTTCCTGCTGTTATTCCAATCCGCTATTTGTTAGCACGTATCAATATTTTCTCCCGCTCCAGGGTTAAGCCAGGATAGTTCCGCATAGCATGACCGCGAAACGGCGGTTTGCCACATACCGAACAAGGAACGCCCATGGAGCAACGCCGCGTTTACGGCAAAAACCACTGGTATCATGAGACCCAGTCAACAATCTGCCCGGTGGATGTATTGCCGCTCGTCCCAGAAGCCGCCCACGTCGAAGATCGTTTTCTACTCGATCTGACGCTCCCCGAAGAGCTGCTCGAGGCGCATGCGCGCTGGCTTACGCCCGCCCGGCGGCTGGCAGATGCCCTCTTCCCCACGTCAGTGACGGTTAATCGTCTGCAGACGTTTAGCGCCTACGATCGGCTGAGTACGGCGCTGACCGTCGCCCAGGTTTATGGCGTACAGCGCCTGTGCAATCACTACGCCGCCCGGCTGGCGCCGCTTCCCGGTCCGGACTCCTCGCGCGAGAGCAACCGTCGCCTGGCGCAGATTACCCAGTACGCACGCCAGCTCGCGAGCTCTCCTTCGCTGATTAACGCACTCTCCCGCAGCCAGCTAGATGAAGTTGGGCTGACCAGTCGCGATATTATCCTCATCAATCAGATCATTGGCTTTATCAGCTTCCAGGCTCGCGCTATCGCCGCATTCCATGCCGCGCTGGGCTACCCGGTGCGCTGGATCCCCGGCATGCCGCAGCAGGAAGATGCTCCAGAAGCGCTTTTCGACACGAGGGGGAGTGATTGGCAGCCAGGGCTTGACGATTCCGACTTGCGCTATGCCGACGATGATCGCCAGTCTCTTTTAGCGAACTGGCAAAAACATCCGGGCCTTTTCGAACTGGCTCCGCTGCTGGCGGCCCAGGAACCTCCGCTGGCGCTACAGGAACAGCTTCTGACCCATCTTAGCGGCCAACAGCCGTTCGCCGCGCAGGTGGCGCTGATAGCCGCGCGGATTAATGGCAGCGTCAGCTGCTTTAACGCCTGGGCTTCGCGATGTCCAGATTTGGCCGATCTCACGGACGCTTTGCGCGGTAATGAATCCGGCGTCCAGGCATGGGGAGACACCCCGTCAATTGAGCGCCAGCTTTTACAATCCGTACAGCTTTTGACCCGCGCGCCCGACCGCTTCAGCGCCGCCCAGCTAACTCCCCTCACTGAATACGGGCTTTCCCGCAGCGCGGCTATCGATCTTCTCGCCTGGTGCGGGCTGTGCGGTTGGATGAATCGGCTGAAAATCGCCCTCGGCAATGTAGGTCAGGAGACGTAAATTGCTGAAACAGCGCTTGCTGCGGCAGGCATATTCGCGTAAAAATGTCAGCCGCTCTTTTAGCCACGAAAATACGAAATTATGTTTCAGGACAACCCGCTGCTAGCGCAGCTTAAACAGCAACTGCATTCCCAGACTCCGCGCGTTGAAGGGGTCGTTAAGGGGACGGAAAAAGGGTTTGGCTTCCTCGAAGTCGACTCGCAGAAAAGCTATTTCATTCCGCCGCCGCAAATGAAAAAAGTGATGCATGGCGATCGTATTATCGCCGTGGTCAATACTGAAAAAGAACGCGAAAGCGCTGAACCGGAAGAACTGGTTGAGCCGTTCCTGACGCGTTTTGTCGGCAAAGTTCATAAAAAAGACGATCGTCTTTCTATCGTTCCTGACCATCCGCTGCTGAAAGATGCCATTCCCTGCCGCGCCGCGCGCGGCGTAGAGCATGATTTTAAAGAGGGTGACTGGGGCGTTGCCGAAATGCGCCGTCATCCTCTGAAAGGCGACCGTGGTTTCTACGCTGAGCTCACCCAGTACATTACCTACGGCGACGATCATTTCGTACCATGGTGGGTCACCCTGGCGCGTCACAATCTGGAAAAAGAAGCGCCGGACGGCGTGGCGACCGAGATGCTTGATGAAGGTCTGGAACGCCGCGATTTAACGGAACTGGCTTTCGTGACCATCGATAGCGCCAGCACCGAAGATATGGACGATGCGCTGTACGTCGAGCAGAACGCTGACGGTAAACTGCACCTGACCGTCGCTATCGCCGATCCGACCGCCTGGATTGCCGAAGGCAGCAAGCTGGACAACACGGCGAAAATTCGCGCCTTTACCAACTATCTGCCTGGCTTCAACATTCCGATGCTGCCGCGCGAGCTCTCGGACGACCTCTGCTCTCTGCGCCCCAACGCGGTTCGCCCAGTGCTGGCCTGCCGCATGATCCTCGCTGATGACGGAGCCATCGAAGACGATATTCAGTTCTTCGCGGCGACCATCGAGTCGAAAGCGAAGCTGGCCTACGATGATGTTTCCGACTGGCTGGAAAACAACGGCAGCTGGCAGCCGGACAGCGAGACCGTCGCCCGGCAAATTAAACTGCTGCAGGAGGTCTGCCTGCGTCGTAGCGAATGGCGTAAAAACCACGCGCTGGTGTTCAAAGACCGCCCGGATTATCGCTTTGTGTTGGGCGAAAAAGGCGAAGTGCTGGATATCGTTGCCGAACCGCGCCGCATCGCTAACCGTATCGTTGAAGAGTCAATGATCGCCGCCAACATCTGCGCCGCCCGCGTGCTGCGCGATAAGCTCGGTTTCGGCGTTTATAACGTGCATACCGGATTCGATCCGGCCAACACCGAACAGCTCGCGGCCTTACTGAAGACGCACGACGTGCACGTTGACCCGGTGGAAGTGCTGACGCTGGAAGGCTTCTGCAAGCTGCGTCGCGAGCTGGACGCGCAGCCGTCCGGTTTCCTCGACAGCCGTATTCGCCGCTTCCAGTCGTTTGCGGAAATTAGCACCGAGCCGGGCCCGCACTTCGGCCTCGGTCTTGAGGCCTATGCGACCTGGACCTCCCCGATCCGTAAGTACGGCGATATGATCAACCATCGTCTGCTGAAAGCGATTATTAAAGGGGAAGCGATCTCCCGTCCGCAGGATGATGTTGCGATACAAATGGCTGAACGCCGCCGCCTCAACCGCATGGCGGAGCGCGATGTCGGAGACTGGCTGTACGCCCGCTATCTGAATCCGCAGGCCGGTACCACTACCCGCTTTGCGGCTGAGATTATTGATGTCAGCCGCGGCGGCATGCGCGTGCGCCTGGTTGATAACGGCGCGGTTGCCTTTATCCCGGCGCCGTTCCTTCACGCCGTGCGCGATGAGCTGGTGTGCAGCCAGGAAAACGGCACCGTGCAGATTAAAGGCGAAGTCGTCTACAAAGTCACGGATGTTATCGATGTGACGATTGCCGAAGTCCGTATGGAAACCCGTAGCGTGATTGCGCGTCCCGCCGCCTGATAACTGCCCTGTGCGGCTCCCTTAAACGGAGCCGCATTTTTATCCCTTCCAGCTGTTTTTCTGCGCGTTGCCTACGAATCATCGTAGATGGATTAGTTTGTGCGTTTTTTTCGCTTCTCTTTTTCATCCGTTTTTAGCATCATTGATTTTATTCATATTTGTAACCAGGATAACGCCATGTCAGATCTGAATGCCCGCCTGCTCGCCCAACGAATCGATACCGTGCTGGATATTCTGGTTGCCGGGGATTATCACTCCGCGATCCATAATCTGGAAATCCTCAAAGCTGAGCTGCAGGCGCTTTCCAGCGACGAACAGGAAAATAAACCCGGTCAGCCTAAAGCCCCGTGGGAAATTTGATAATCTCCATCGCCGCAATCGGCCACCCAGGGCCGATCGCTCGCCCAAATAGCCCTTAACTGCGAAGTTGCTATGAACGCCCGACAACAAAGTATTTTGCAAATGGTCATCGACAAAGGCCGTATGAGCGTGGCCGATCTCGCGAAGATGACCGGTGTCTCTGAAGTCACCATTCGCCAGGATTTGAATTCACTCGAGAAGCAGAGCTATCTGCGCCGTACTCACGGCTTCGCCGTTCCGCTGGATAGCGAAGATGTGGAAACCCGCATGATGACTAACTTCGCCATTAAGCGAGAGCTGGCTGCGCGGGCCGCAACGCGCGTTTCGTCCGGAGAAACGGTGTTTATCGAGAACGGGAGCTGCAACGCCCTGCTCGCCCGTACGCTTGCCGAGCGCGGTGATATCACCATCATCACCGTCAGCAGCTATATTGCGCATCTGCTGAAAGAGACGCCCGGAGAAGTGATCCTGCTGGGCGGGATTTATCAAAAGCGCAGCGAAAGTATGGTTGGCCCACTGACCCGCCAGTTTATTCAGCAGGTCCACTTCAGCAAGGCCTTTATCGGCATTGACGGCTGGCAGGCTGAAACCGGATTTACCGGACGGGATATGATGCGCGCCGACGTGGTTAACGCGGTGCTGGAAAAGGGCTGTGAGGCGATTGTGCTGAGCGATAGCTCTAAATTTAACGTGGTTCATCCCTATCCGCTCGGGCCGATAGAACGGTTTAACCGTATTATCACCGACGATAATCTCAATGATGTCGTGCGCAGCCAGTTAATCGAATGCGGTTTAGCCGTCGATATCGTTAACCACCCCTGATCCTGCCCTCACTTTGCCGGGGCTGCCCGGCATCGCTATCGTCTGAGACTTTTCTGACACCTGAATTCAGACTTTTTACCTGCCTGAAAAATTTATAGAAAGTAGAATTAATGTTAGCGATATAACAGGGAGTAACTATCACCTGCGTGATTAGAGTAACACCTGCGCAACTAAAGCTTCATGGAATAACCCCTGAGCAAGAGTAACAAGCTATGCTTAAGGGAAGTTGTATCCATGAATAGATTATTCAGGAGAAAAAAAATGATGACTTCAATGAACAAAAAAATGGCCGCGGTAGTTCTGGCCGTCACTGTTGCAATGTCTCTGAGCGCTTGTTCTAACTGGTCTAAACGCGACCGCAACACCGCTATCGGCGCAGGCGCCGGTGCGCTGGGCGGTGCGGTATTAACTGACGGTAGCACCCTGGGCACCCTGGGCGGCGCGGCAGTCGGCGGTATTATCGGCCACCAGGTGGGTAAATAATATTAACCACGAACAATAATATGAAAGTTTATATTAGCTGACGAGTACACCAGCACAAAAATGAAGGCCACGATATTTATCGTGGCCTTATTATTAATTAACCGCCTGCCAGCTTAACTTTCATGCCTTTGGCTTCCAGAAGCGATTTGAGCAAGTCACGCTTATCGCCCTGAATCTCAATCACGCCATCCTTAACCGCTCCGCCGCAGCCGCATTTCTTTTTCAGCTCGGCAGCAAGCTTCGCCAGCGCGTCGTCACTTTCATCAATACCGCTAATCAGGCATACGCCCTTACCCTTACGCCCGCTGGTCTGCCGCTGTATACGTACGATACCGTCCCCTTTCGGGCGCGCTTGCGCCGGTTTGGGTTCATCAATACGGCCGCTGTCTGTTGAATACACCAGACGGCTGTTGGAATCGTTCATCATGCCCCCGTGTTCAACGATGCGTTAATGCCGCGCAGGGTGGCGGCAGGATCGGCAGACTGCGTTACCGGACGACCAATCACCATGTAATCAACCCCCGCCGCCTGCGCCTGTTCCGGCGTCATAATGCGCCGCTGGTCACCCGCATCGCTACCTTGTGGTCGAATGCCGGGCGTCACCAGCCTGAACGCCTGGCCCAGCTCTTGCTTAAAGCGAACCGCTTCCTGCGCCGAGCAGACTACGCCATCCAGTCCGCAGCGCTGGGTCAGCGCCGCCAGCTTCGCGGCGTAGTCAGCCGGAGTAAGCGTAATCCCCAGATCCTGCAGATCGCTGGCTTCCATGCTGGTTAATACCGTGACCGCAATCAGCAGCGGCGCCTCTTTTCCGAATGGCTGCAGGGCTTCACGCG
This sequence comes from Klebsiella sp. M5al, assembly GCF_002090195.1. Taxonomy (NCBI): domain Bacteria; kingdom Pseudomonadati; phylum Pseudomonadota; class Gammaproteobacteria; order Enterobacterales; family Enterobacteriaceae; genus Klebsiella; species Klebsiella sp. M5al. Next base: position 2,519,726 of record NZ_CP020657.1, on the reverse strand, counting down.
CGGCGGTCATCATACGCGCGCCGCCGGAGGCATGAACGTTGACCATCCAGACGCCCAGCTCTGCCGCAGCGGCGACCGCACGCGCCGTGGTATTCGGGATATCGTGGAACTTCAGATCGAGGAAAACCTCAAAACCGCGCTGGTGCAGGTCGCGAACAAACTGCGGCCCCAGCAGGGTAAACATCTCTTTGCCCACCTTCAGGCGGCAGTCGCGCGGGTCGATACGGTCGACAAACGCCAGCGCTTTATCACGGTTATCATAATCGAGAGCAACGACGATGGGAGAGGATGTGACAACGCGGGAAGAAGATGAAGCAGTAGACGTCATGACCGGACCTTAATTGTTGATGAGCGCCGGTTCGGCGCAAAAAAGGTAAACGGGCAGCATTCTACCTGCGATAAGCCGAAAATAACAGGCTGCATTTCCCTTCCTGCCGGACGACGTGTGCGCCATAGCTGGAGGAGATGACGCAAATACCCCCAAGTATGTTGTAACTAAAGTGCGGTTTTTTTTTAAATTTACTGCCCGTCCAGTCCGCGAATGGGCTTAATCGTTGACCACGACCGGCAGGACGGACAGTGCCAGTACAGCGTATGAGCGGTAAAACCACACTTCTGGCAGCGGTAGCGCGGTTTGCTGCGGACCTGCTCGCCCACCATATGGCGCAGAACGCCCAGGCTCTCCTTCGCGCGCCCCTCTTCAGCTTCATTGATATGGTAGTCGATGAGCTTATGGAACACGCGCATCGTCGGATGGCGCTCCAGCTGGCGAGTCACGTAGTTTTGCGCGGACTCGGCACCTTCCCGCTGTTCAAGGATCTGCGCCAGCATCAAGTCCGCTGTCGCGCCGGTATTTTCCTCTGCGCAGCGGCGTAAAAAGGCTTCCCACTCGTCGATTTTACCCAACTGCTGGTAGCAGGTTTGCAGCATCTCCAGGGTTTCACCCACCAGCTCTTTATCCTGCTCAATCACCCGCTCAAGGCTCTCTACGGCTTTCGCATAGTCGCCCTTTTCCATCCAGACCCGGCCCATCATGATCGAGACGCGAGCGCTATTGCGGTCCGCGGCGGCGCCCTTCCTCAGCAGCGCCATCGCTTTGTCGAGATCGTTACCCGCCATTTGCTGCAGCGCCAGTTCACACCAGAAATTGGCGATTTCACCGCGATGCTTATCTTTGCCCAGCTTAACCAGACGTTCGGCCACTTCTATCGCCGACTGCCAGTCGCTGGTCGCCTGATAAATTTGCAGCAGCTGCTGCAGCGCGCTCAGGCGAAAATCCGTCTCGTCTACCAGCTGTTTAAACATCCCCTCAGCCCGGTCATAGAGCCCGGCGGCCATATAATCTCGCCCCAGCTGCTGGACGGCCAGCAGGCGCTGGTCGTAGGTTAACGAGGCGCTTTCCATTAAGCTCTGATGGATGCGAATAGCGCGGTCAACCTCACCGCGCGAGCGGAAGAGATTGCCCAGCGTAAGGTGGGCTTCGACGGTGCCGGTGTCCTCTTTCAGCATATCGAGGAACAGATCGACGGCTTTATCCTGCTGATTGCTCAGCAGGAAGTTAACCCCTGTTACGTAATCACGCGACAGACGGCTCGCATCGTCCTGTTTGGACTGTTGTGCACTTCTGCGCCCCATATACCAGCCATAGGCTGCGGCCACGGGCAAAAGCAGAAACAACAACTCCAGCATAAATGATTATTCCTTCACCGCAGGAACGCCGGCTTCGGCAGGCGTTGCGCTGGCTGGCGCGATCTGGTGCTCCAGACGTTTAATTTTACGCTCGGCGCGCGCCAGAGAGACGCGAACGCGCAGCCAGAAAAGGCCGCATATCAGCCAGCCGATAGCAAAACCGGCAGCAAAAAGCACGGCCAGCAGCGTCGAAATACGGAACTCACCCTGCGCGAGGAGATAGTTGAACGTGACCAACTGGTCATTCTGCGCGCCCAGGGTCACCGAAATGACGAAGATGGCTAACACCAGTAAGAAAATAAGAAAATATTTCACATGACTTCCCGTTCTGTGGGTTGCGCGAAAAAATCCCGCGTTCAGCCCTATAAAGTATCATTTTCGCCGCAGCGGTGAAATGGAAATGCATGACACCCGTAAAGGATATGCGGCCTGATACGGCTAATATCAACATTATTCCGGCGCTGCCGCCCTTTTTTTAATATCCTGCGCCTCTTCTCCCGGCGGCGATAGCGGCCCGCAGAACCGCTGGGCAAGCCAGGTCGCCAGGGTCACCAGCAGCCAGGAGATCAGCGTCGCGACGATCAGGTCCTGCGGCCAGTGCATGCCCAGCGCCAGGCGGCTTCCCATCACCGCCGTCGCCCACGTCAGCAGCAGCGCAATGGTGACCCAGCGACGGCGCGGCCACAGTAAGCCCACGCCGAGCAGCGCCCAGCTGGCGGCGAACATCGTATGGCCAGAAGGGAAAGCGAAGCCGGTCTCTTTTTGCCAGTGCTTACGCAAAAATTTAGGAATCTGCTGCTCTTGCGCCAGCTGTTCATGCACCAGTTTAGCGCGATCTTTGCGTTTCAACGCGTAGAATTGCGTGACCGGCACCTGCCGCGTCTGTTCCAGCCAGATAACAAAGGGACGAGGCTCCTGTACGCGGTCTTTGAGCCACGACTTCATACCCTGCCCAACCAGTATCGCTGCGGCCAAAATGAGAAACAGCACTATCGCCGCTCGCAGACGAAAACGCAGGCACCACAGAAACCAGGCACATAAGATAACGTGCGTGATAATCCCCCAGGGTTGCGTCACCGTTTCAGTTATCCAGTACAGCAGCTTCATCGCCCCTGCCGACAGCCCCGGATGCCATTTCCAGCCGGTAATCCAAATCACAGCGGGCATGATTAATAACAGGGCCGCGCCAACGGCGGTTCGTCTGGCAATCAACAGCATCTCGTCTCCTTTTCATTGACCTCAATATCATAACGGAAAGTAGTTCGTTTGTGCGCTTTGCGCGCAGGTAACCCTACGCAATTAGGAGAACGTCGCGCCATTGTGGCAAAATAGCGGCAAACAGAAGCACAGTCAGGTGCTGATAGAATCTGGAGAATCACATGCAGCTTAAACGTGTGGCAGAAGCCAAACTGCCAACCCCATGGGGCGATTTTCTCATGGTGGGTTTTGAAGAACTGGCAACCGGGCAGGATCACGTCGCGCTGGTCTTTGGCGATATTTCGGGGCAATCCCCGGTTCTGGCTCGCGTACACTCTGAGTGTTTAACGGGCGACGCCCTTTTTAGCCTGCGCTGTGATTGCGGATTTCAACTGGAAGCGGCGCTGTCGCATATTGCCGAAGAGGGACGCGGCATCCTGCTGTACCACCGTCAGGAAGGGCGCAATATCGGCCTGCTGAACAAAATCCGCGCCTACGCTTTACAGGATCAAGGCTATGACACCGTTGAAGCCAACCATCAGCTGGGCTTTGCCGCCGATGAGCGCGATTTCACGCTGTGCGCAGATATGTTTAAGCTGCTCAACGTCGACCAGGTACGCCTGCTGACCAACAACCCGAAGAAGGTCGAGATCCTCACTGAAGCGGGAATCAATATTGTGGAGCGCGTGCCGCTGATTGTGGGGCGCAACCCGAAAAATGCCCACTATCTGGACACCAAGGCCGCCAAAATGGGGCACCTGCTGAGTCAGTAATGCCGTTGAAAATGAAGGGCCAGCCTGTGCTGGCCCTTTTTATATCAGACGCGACTTTACAGCATATTGCGGATCACATAGTGCAAAATACCGTCGTTCTGATAGTAGGTCAGCTCCGTCGCGGTATCGATACGGCAGCGGCAATCAATCACTTCCTGCCGACCATCCGCGCGGGTCAGCGTGACCGGCACCGTCATACCTGGCTGCAAAGCCTGCAGGTTGCTGATATCTATCCGCTCCTCGCCGTTTAGCCCCAGCGTTTTGCGCGTCATCCCCTGCGGAAACTCCAGCGGCAGGATCCCCATGCCAATCAGGTTGGAGCGGTGGATACGCTCGAAGGACTCGGCAATCACCACCCTGACGCCGAGCAGACGCGGTCCTTTAGCCGCCCAGTCGCGGCTGGAGCCGGAACCGTACTCTTTGCCTGCGATCACCGCCAGCGGCGTCCCCTCTTCTTTGTAGAGCATGGCGGCATCGTAAATAGCGATCGGCTGAGTATCCGGAAGATGACGAGTCATCCCCCCTTCCACGCCGGGGACCATTTCGTTACGAATACGAATATTGGCAAACGTCCCGCGCATCATGACTTCGTGGTTGCCGCGACGGGAGCCGTAGGAGTTAAAATCAATACGTTCGACGCCGTGATTTTGCAGATAACGGCCCGCAGGGCTATCGGCTTTAATGCTGCCCGCCGGGGAGATATGGTCGGTGGTAACCGAGTCGCCCAACATGGCGAGAATGCGCGCGCCGTGAATATCCTCTACCGGTTTAGGCTCAACGCCCATTTCATCAAAGAATGGCGACAGGCGGATGTAGGTGGAATCATTCTGCCAGTCGTAGGTATCAGAGCGATCCACTTTTATCGCCTTCCACTCGGCGGTCCCTTCAAACACTTCGGCATACTCTTTGCGGAACATCTCCGTTGATACCTGCTCAACCGCTTGCGCCACTTCGATTCCGCTCGGCCAGATATCTTTCAGATACACCGGCTGGCCGTCTTTCCCCGTGCCTAACGGCTCACGGGTCAGGTCGAGATTCATATTCCCCGCCAGGGCGTAGGCGACCACCAGCGGCGGCGAAGCCAGCCAGTTGGTTTTTACCAGCGGATGAATGCGTCCCTCAAAGTTACGGTTCCCGGAGAGCACCGCCCCGACGGTCAGATCGCCCTGCTTGATGGCACGCTCAATCGGGTCAGGTAATGGGCCTGAGTTACCGATACAGGTGGTACAGCCATAACCGACCAGGTTAAAGCCCAGCTCATCCAGCCAGGGCGTCAGCTTTGCGTGGGCCAGATAGTCGGAAACGACCTTCGATCCGGGCGCCAGCGACGCTTTCACCCACGGCTGCGGTTTCAGACCCCGCTCAACGGCTTTTTTGGCCAGCAAGCCGGCGGCCATCAGGACGCTGGGGTTTGACGTGTTAGTACAGGAGGTGATAGCGGCAATCACCACCGCCCCGTCAGGCAGCGAATACTGCTGTCCGTTGAGCGTATAGTCGATTGGCCGTTTATCTTTCTGCGCGTGGTTGACTTCAAGCTCGGAGCTGGCGGCAAAGGCCTGGGGAACATCGCCGAGCGCTACGCGGTCCTGCGGGCGCTTCGGTCCGGCCAGGCTCGCTTCGACGGTTCCCATATCCAGCGCCAGGGTGCTGGTGAATACCGGCTCATCTCCGGGCTGACGCCACATACCCTGCGCTTTCGCATAGGCCTCCACCAGCGCCACCTGCTCTTCGCTGCGCCCGGTAAGGCGCATATAGTCAAGCGTAACCGCGTCAATCGGAAAGAAGCCGCAGGTCGCGCCATACTCCGGCGACATATTGGCGATCGTCGCGCGGTCCGCCAGCGGCAGCGAATCAAGGCCGTCGCCGTAGAATTCAACAAACTTACCAACGACGCCGTGTTTGCGCAGCATCTGGGTCACCGTCAGGACCAGGTCAGTCGCGGTAATGCCTTCACGAAGCTTGCCGCTCAGTTTAAAGCCGACGACGTCCGGTATTAGCATGGATACCGGCTGCCCCAGCATCGCGGCTTCTGCTTCAATACCGCCGACGCCCCAGCCCAGGACGCCTAAACCGTTAATCATCGTGGTATGGGAATCGGTGCCGACCAGGGTGTCGGGAAAAGCCACCCACTCGCCGTTTTGCTGTTCGCTCCACACCGCCCGTCCAAGGTATTCGAGGTTTACCTGGTGGCAAATACCGGTACCCGGCGGTACCACGCTGAAGCGGCTAAATGCCTGCTGCCCCCAGCGCAAAAAGACGTAGCGCTCATGGTTGCGCTCCATCTCCAGTCGGACGTTCTCTTCAAAAGCATCATCGTCGCCAAAGCGGTCGACGGTGACCGAGTGGTCAATCACCAGGTCGACGGGCGAAAGCGGGTTCACTTTAGCGGTATCGCCGCCCAGGCGTTTGACCGCTTCGCGCATCGCCGCCAGGTCCACCACGGCGGGAACCCCGGTAAAGTCCTGCATCAGAACGCGCGCCGGACGGTAGGCGATCTCCCTGTCAGCATGGGCATGCTTCAGCCATCCGGCCAGGGCATGAATATCTTCGGCGGTCACGGAATCACCGTCTTGCCAGCGCAGCAGGTTTTCCAGTAGCACTTTGAGCGATTTGGGCAAGCGCGAGAGATCGCCCAGTTGTTTGGCGGCCAGCGGTAAGCTGTAGTAATGCCAGGTTTTATCTTTAACCTGTAGCGTATCCTTGCTGGCTGCTCGTAGGGTTGACGACATAGCTCCTCCTTTACCTTAGGGATAGCATCCCCTGATCCTCCTCAGGGTCATTATTAAAGATAACACATCTTTGATGTAACATTTTGATAACAACCCAAATTGCTAAAATAGGCTTAACGCATAAAGACAGGAAATTTGAATAATGAGGGCGGATATATTGAGAAGGATTGAAGAAGACAGGTGTGTATCGGCGACCGTGGCGTATTAGTACACAAGTACAAAGAAGAACTAATCGCCATTATTCTGGCGATTAGTTCAATAGCGTAAATTTATCGAGCGAGTGTAAAAAGGGAAAAATTATATCCTCCTTATTGCCGCTATTTTATCCGATGGAATATTACTCAATATTTCACTTGTCATAAAAATGACACAACCATTTTGACTGGAAGGTGCTCTAGCTTAGAAACCAAACGTTGCAGACAACCAGAGCAATGACGCTCCAGAACATCGCAAGCCCAAGGATAACGGCGCTCCAGGCCTTACTTCTCAAAACCGGATCTATCTCAGTCTTGTCACGTTCCTGTGACATCGCAAACTTCATATAATCGATATCACTAATCATTTTTTCACCACCAATCGCTAAGAATTTCTAACCACAGATAAATCTTAATTATGGATTGGCTATTAATCCAGTGAATTCGCTTCCCGGAAGATATCTTTGCTCATTAATTTGATCGCGGCAGGTATATTTGCAAATGTGGTACGAGGAGTTAACGAAAATTGTGATTCAGACGAGGTTTAGATATTCATTTTCAGGTCATTATAGGTTTTGGCATCCCCGAGAGGATGCCATTATTTTTTCTGCGGTTATTTTTCCGGTAATTTAATATCTTTGAACATCGCTTCGATATCTTCATTTGAGCGCAAAGCGACAGCGGTATCGACTACATCCCGCGTCAGATGCGGCGCAAATCGTTGAATAAAATCATACATATAGCTTCGCAAGAAGGTGCTGCGCCGGAAACCTATTTTCGTGGTGCTGTGGCTGAAAATACCGTTGGCGTCGAGCTTGACCAGGTCCGGGTCGGAAACCGGATCCACCGCCATACTGGCAATCACCCCTACCCCAAGGCCCAGACGCACGTAGGTTTTAATCACATCGGCGTCGGTGGCGGTGAAAACGATGCGCGGCGTTAAGCCAGCGCGATTAAAGGCGGTATCCAGCTCGGAACGACCGGTGAAGCCGAAGGTGTAAGTCACCAACGGATACTGCGCCAGCTCCTCAATCGATACCGACTCGCGCGAGGCCAGCGGGTGCTCTGGCGTGACGACCACGGAGCGGTTCCAGTGATAGCACGGCAGCATGACCAAATCATCATAGAGATGGAGCGCTTCGGTCGCGATAGCGAAGTCGGCATTGCCTTTCGACACCGCCTCGGCGATTTGCGTTGGCGACCCCTGATGCATGTGCAAGGAGACGCGGGGGTAGCGTTCGATAAAGCCTTTAATCACGCCCGGCAACGCGTAGCGGGCCTGAGTGTGGGTAGTCGCAACGTACAGGGAGCCCTTGTCTGGCCAGGTATGCTCACCCGCCACCGACTTGATCGCATCCACCTTCGATAAGACCTCGCGAGCGATGCGTATGATCTCCTGGCCTGCGGGAGTCACCTGGGTGAGATGTTTGCCGCTGCGGGCGAAAATCTGAATGCCCAGCTCATCCTCCAGCATGCGAACCTGCTTGCTGATGCCCGGCTGTGAGGTATACAGACCTTCGGCAGTCGAGGAGACGTTCAGATTATGGTTAACAACCTCAACGATATAGCGGAGCTGCTGTAGTTTCATGGCTGATATCCGATAGCACGTAAAATAAACCCGCTTAATACATTTTACGCTCAGGTCACTTGCCGGCGGGCGGATTGCCCCCCCAAGCCTGCGACTCGCCGTGTCGGCGCCACAACGTATCCTGAAGACGATGATGTATAAGACGATAAGATAATAAAAAAGAGATTAGCTATAACCACTATATCATTTATATCTACAGTGTATAGATACTAACAAAAAATAATAAGTCGGTTATAAGGCGAGAGACGATACAGAATAAATCTTGGATATCAGCAACATGCAGTGTTAAAAAAGGGCCGCGACGCGGCCCTTATTTCCGGTGATAGCAGTTACTTCTTCGCTTCAGTCCATTTGCCGTCAATATAGAAAGCTGACCAGCCGGTGGCTTTACCCTCTTTCTCTGACGCAACGTACTGCTGCTTAGTTTTACGACTAAAACGCACCATCGTTTTGTTGCCTTCCGGATCCTGCTGCGGCGCATCGGCCAGATAGCGCAGCTTCTCGGCCAGGCGGTCGCGGAAGCGGTACAGCTCTTCCACGAGCGGCGCGCGGGTTTCGCGCGATTTCGGGAAGGTGTTCGCGGCCAGGAAAACGCCTGCCGCGCCATCGCGCAGAACAAAGTAGGCGTCCGATTTCTCGCACGGCAGCTCCGGCAGCGGCACAGGATCTTCTTTCGGCGGCGCCACTTCCCCGTTACGCAGGATCTTACGGGTGTTTTTACACTCGTCGTTGGTGCAGGCCATATACTTACCAAAACGCCCCATCTTCAGGTGCATTTCAGAGCCACATTTCTCACACTCAACGATCGGGCCATCATAGCCCTTAATGCGGAACTCGCCCTCTTCAATCTCGTAGCCATCGCAGGTCGGGTTATTACCGCAGACGTGCAGCTTGCGCTTAGGATCGATGAGATAGCTGTCCATCGCCGTGCCGCATTTTTTACAGCGGCGTTTGGCGCGCAGCGCGTTGGTTTCAGCGTCCTCGCCTTCCAGCACGTTGAGAACTTCGTTTTCCGGCACCAGGTTAATGGTAGTTTTGCAGCGCTCTTTTGGCGACAGCGCATAGCCCGAACAGCCGAGGAAGACGCCGGTGCTGGCGGTGCGGATCCCCATCTTGCGCCCGCAGGTTGGGCAGTCGATGGTGGTCAGAACCATTGGGTTCGGCTGCATGCCGCCCTCTTCTGGATCTTTCTCCGCCGTTTGCAGCTGCGAGGTGAAGTCTCCGAAGAAGTTATCGAGAACCTGTTTCCATTCGGCCTGATGGTTGGCCACCTGGTCGAGGCGGTCTTCCATCTGCGCGGTGAAATCGTAGTTCATTAGATCGCGGAAGTTCTCTTCCAGACGATCGGTGACGATCTCGCCCATTTTTTCCGCATAAAAACGACGGTTTTCCACCCGCACATAGCCGCGATCCTGAATGGTCGAAATGATCGACGCATAGGTGGACGGGCGGCCGATGCCGCGTTTTTCCAGCTCTTTAACCAGCGAGGCTTCGCTAAAACGCGCCGGCGGCTTGGTAAAGTGCTGCGCGGGCGTCAGCTCGACCAGGCTCAGGCTTTCGCCCTTGTTGACCAGCGGTAAAGTACGATCTTCATCGCCTTTACGCAGGGCTGGCATCACTTTGGTCCAGCCGTCAAAGCGCAGCGTACGACCGCGCGCTTTCAGTTTGAAATCGCCGGCTTTCACTGTCAGGGTGGTGGAGTCGTACTGCGCTGGCGTCATCTGACAGGCGACAAACTGGCGCCAGATCAGCTGATACAGTTTCTGCGCATCAGATTCCATATCTTTTAACGTTTCGGCCAGCACGTTGACATCGGAAGGACGAATCGCTTCGTGCGCTTCCTGGGAGTTTTCTTTGCTGGCGTACTGGTTAGCGCTCTCCGGCAGATATTTCTTACCGAAGTTATCGCCAATATAGCCGCGCACCATATTCAGCGCGTCCTGGCTCAGGTTCGTGGAATCGGTACGCATATAGGTAATATGCCCCGCTTCGTAGAGGCGCTGCGCCATCATCATGGTTTTCTTCACGCCGAAGCCAAGACGCGTGCTGGCGGCCTGCTGGAGCGTGGAGGTGATAAACGGCGCGCCCGGCTTGCTGCTGGTCGGCTTGTCTTCACGCTCCAGCACGCTGTAGCTGGCTTTCTCAAGCAGCGCAACCGCTGCCATGGTTTCATCACGGCTCACCGGACGGAACGGCTTATCGCCGCTGTGGGTCACCTGCAGCGGTAACGCATCGCCGCCTGGCGTCGTAGTGCTGGCGTCAACTTCCCAGTACTCTTCCGGAACAAACGCCTTAATCTCACGCTCGCGTTCAACCACCAGACGTACGGCAACCGACTGGACGCGGCCTGCGGACAGACCACGGGCAATTTTTTTCCACAGCAGCGGAGAAACCATGTAACCCACCACGCGGTCCATAAAACGGCGCGCCTGCTGAGCGTTAACACGGTCAATATTCAGTTCGCCCGGCTTTTCGAAAGCCTGACGGATAGCATTCTTGGTGATCTCATTGAACACTACGCGGCTATAGCGCTGTTCATCACCGCCGATAACTTCCCGCAGGTGCCATGCGATGGCCTCCCCTTCGCGGTCAAGGTCGGTTGCGAGATAGATGTGGTCAGCTTTTTCCGCCAACTGTTTGAGTTCGGAAACAACCTTTTCTTTACCCGGGAGTATTTCATAGTGCGCATCCCAGTCATGCCATGGGTCCACGCCCATACGGTTGACCAGAGCGCCGCGTTCATCCTTCTTAGGCTTTTTAGCCCCTTTGGTGGAGGTAGAGTCGGCGCTCTTTTTGGAAGCTGAGCCACTGGTCGGCAAATCGCGGATATGACCAACGCTGGACTTAACCACGTAGTCATTACCCAGATACTTATTGATCGTTTTGGCTTTTGCCGGGGACTCAACGATAACGAGAGCTTTACCCATATTCACCTTTACCTAATTTGATTCATCCAGGAATACATCGCACATTGATTCACCATCCACTGGCGACACGTCACAACCTATGTTGCGTCGTTATCGATGGATATCAACCCTTTGCACCGGTTTCAGGTCCATAAAACCAGATAGCTGAGTTTGCTGGCTTTTTCTTGCCAGGCGACATAGCACGAATAATTTTTGGCCGAATGTCAAGCAAATCTGTTGCCAGATCGCTGAAAGCGTCACACTGTACCTGATAAAATTCGTTACGCAACTTTATTAGCATGCAAAAGCAAATCCCGCCACTAAACTGATGTTTATTAAGCTCCTGCGATTACCCTCGTAAGATCCATGGAAAATTTGCCCCTCGTCGCCGTGCGGCGTAGACTAGCCGCGAAGAATCACAGGAGGCATTTATGCAAGGTACAACCCAACCCATCGATCGCCAGACGCTTCTGGAAAAAGCCAACAAACTCATTCGCAAACATGAAGATACGTTAGCCGGGATCGAGGCCACCGACGTCGTTCAGCGTAACGGCGTGCTGGTGTTCAGCGGCGAGTTTTATCTTGATGAGCAGGGTCTGCCAACGGCGAAGAGTACGGCGGTATTCAATATGTTTAAATATCTCGCGCACGAGCTGTCTGATAAGTATCACCTGGCGGATTAACCGCCGCGCGCAGGGCCAATACGACAACGCGAGGCCCATGCCTCGCGTTGTTTTGTTTACATCAGCGGCTTTTGCCCGCGCTGCCACCAGCGCAGCAGCAGTTTATCGGCGCTTTCTGCCGCGCTGCCGGTAAACCGGTCGAGCATTTTCTTACGCTGCTGGTAGCGCACGCTGATAACCTCATGCTTGTCCATCAGGCCCAGCAGAAGTTCATCGCTGGTTTCCACCGCGTCAACAAGGCCTTTTTCCAGCGCCTGAACGCCATACCAGTGTTCACCCGTCGCTACCTGCTCGATATCCAGCTCAGGGCGCATCCGGTGGACAAAGTCTTTGAAGAGTCGATGGGTATCGTTGAGATCTTCGCGGAATTTCTGGCGCCCTTCTTCGGTATTTTCGCCCAGCATCGTCAGGGTACGTTTGTACTGCCCGGCCGTATGCAGCTCAATGTCGATGTCCTTGTTCTTAAGAAAACGATTGATGTTGGGGATCTGCGCCACAACGCCAATAGAGCCAAGGATAGCGAACGGCGCGCTGACGATTCTGTTCGCCACGCAGGCCATCATATAGCCGCCGCTGGCCGCAACTTTATCTACCGCGACCGTTAACGGGATTTGTTTGTCGCGCAGACGCTGCAGTTGTGAAGCGGCAAGGCCGTAGCCGTGGACCACGCCGCCGGGGCTTTCAAGGCGAATCACCACCTGGTCGCGCGCTTTTGCCGCCGCCAGAACGGCGGTGATCTCTTCGCGCAGGCTGCTGACTTCGTGGGCATCCATACTGCCTTTAAAATCCAGCACCCAGGCGCGCGGTTTAGCGTCCGGCTCGGGAGTTCCCAGCTTTGCCCGCGCCTTTGCCGCTTTTGCTTCCTGCTTGAGCTTTTTCTTTTGCGCTTTATGCCACAGCTTCTGCTGCGGCCCATCGAGCAACGAAGCCGCCAGCTCTTCCTTCATCTCCTTATATTGCTCGCTAAGATTGGTTACCCGCAGCTCGCCGCGCTGTTTTTTGCGCTGAGTCAGGTTAACAATAATGGCGACGATAACCGCAATTGCGACAACGATGGTCGCGATTTTGGCCAAAAACAGGCCATATTGAGCAAGTAATTCCACGTTTTCACCTTGTGTAAACCGCTGACGTTGGCGCACAGTGTACATCAGCCGTCGGCGAGAAGTCTTTGTGCTTTGTGTCGCGCGCGAGGCGCCTTCCTGTTTTTTTCAGCGACGATGAAATCGTTGCAAGATATTAATTCCGCGAAGAGTTTCCGTTTCGCCGATTGCAATAGCGGGCGCTTTCAGGCATAAAGCGCAAAAGTGAAATACCGAATAGCAAGCGCGATCGCCTGCCGATCGCCCGAGGAGTCGCCGTGCACTATCAACCGCAACGTCACCTGTTACAGGATCGCATCATCCTGGTTACCGGCGCCAGCGATGGCATAGGCCGTGAAGCCGCCCTGACCTATTCCCGCTATAGCGCCAGCGTTATCCTGGTCGGCCGTAATGAAGAGAAGCTGCGCAGCGTTGCGCACGAGATTCAGCAAGCGGGCGGCATTCCCGCCCGCTGGTTCACTCTCGACCTGTTAACCTGCACGCCGCAGGAGTGCCAACAGCTGGCGCAGAAGATCGCCATCCACTATCCGCGCCTCGACGGGGTGCTGCACAACGCGGGTCTGTTGGGCGACGTGTGCCCAATGGATCGGCAAAAGCCGGAAGTATGGCAGCAGGTCATGCAGGTAAACGTGAACGGCACCTTTATGCTCACCCAGGCGCTGCTTCCTTTATTACTTAAATCCGAATCGGGTTCGCTGGTCTTTACCTCCTCCAGCGTCGGCCGTCAGGGGCGCGCCAACTGGGGCGCTTATGCCGCATCTAAATTCGCCACCGAAGGCATGATGCAGGTGCTGGCCGAAGAGTATCAGAGCCGTCATCTGCGGGTTAACTGCATCAACCCCGGCGGCACGCGCACCAAAATGCGCGCCAATGCCTTCCCAACGGAAGATCCGCAAAAATTGAAAACCCCCGCTGATATCATGCCGGTTTACCTGTGGCTGATGGGCGACGACAGCCGCCGTAAGACGGGAATGACTTTTGACGCCCAGCCGGGCCGCAAACCAGGAATCGCACAATGAGTGATGAACGCCACCGCGAACGCCAGCAGCGGGTAAAAGAGAAAGTTGACGCTCGCGTCGCCGCCGCGCAGGAAGAACGCGGCATCGTGATCGTGTTTACCGGTAACGGTAAAGGCAAAACCACCGCCGCTTTTGGCACCGTTACCCGCGCCGTCGGGCACGGTAAAAAGGCCGGCGTCGTGCAGTTTATAAAAGGCACCTGGCCAAACGGCGAGCGCAACCTGCTCGAGCCGCACGGCGTCGAATTTCAGGTGATGGCGACCGGTTTTACCTGGAATACGCAGGATCGCGAAAGCGACACCGCCGCCTGCCTTTCAGTCTGGGAGCACGGGCGCCGAATGCTGGCCGATGAAAGCCTCGACCTCGTTTTGCTGGACGAGCTCACCTATATGGTGGCCTACGACTACCTGCCTCTGGAAGAGGTGCTTACCGCGCTGCGCAACCGCCCGGCGCACCAGACGGTCATTATCACCGGCCGCGGCTGCCACCGTGAAATTACCGAACTGGCCGATACCGTTAGCGAACTGCGTCCGGTTAAGCACGCCTTCGATGCCGGGATCAAGGCGCAGATAGGGATCGACTACTAGCCGCCAGCCGCTCGAGCAGCCCATGATTGAGCGGCAGGCACAGGCAATCCTCCCCCAGCGCCAGCTCGCTTTCGGGAATATTTTGCCGCGAGACGAAGCGCTTACGGTATTCGGTTGGCGTGACGCCGCAGTATTTATTAAAGGCGGCAATTAGAGACTTGTGCTCCTGAAAGCCGCAGCTGTGGCTGATCTCAGTGATTGGCGTGCGCGTATCGCGCAGCAGAGTGCGGGCTTTGTTTAGCCGCACCAGCGTCAGGTACTCTTTAAAATTATAGCGGCTCACTTTTTTGAACAACCGCGAAAACCAGGAGTAGCTCATCCCGCTATGGCAGGCGACCTCGCTCAGGGTCAGCGGCTGATCAAAGTGTTGATTGATAAAATCAATGCCTTTTTTGATCATCGCCTCGTCGCGCAGCGAGCTTTCGCCGCGCCGCGTCGGCTTTCCGGCGCAGACGACCGCATCCAGCAGCAGATAAATCGCCGCGATGCGCTGAAACGGCGCGTGGTTATCGATTAGCTGTTCCAGTAGCCTCGCCAGCCGGAGGTGCACCTCACTGTCTGCCGTAGAGTAAGATCGTCCGCAGGTATTCCAGTCCAGCTGCGGCGAGGGATGAAGCTCATCAAACAGGCCGGGTGAAAACTGGACGGTGACCAGCTGGCTGCCCGCCTCCTCCGCGCTAAGCGAATGGACCTCTTCGGCATTGATGTACAGCATATCCCCCTGCGTAAGCTCCAGGCTCTGCTGGCCGACAGAGAGCGTAAATCGCCCCGCCAGCACGGTAATCAGCTCCGGAGCCGGATGCCAGTGAGGCTCGCAGTAGCGAACCTCCGCGGCAAACACGTTCAGCTTCTCCGCATCAAAGGCAATCAGCTCGTAGCCGCTGTTCACCGTCTGTCGGCCGGTCTGGCTGACCGAACGAGGATGAGTCACTGAAAAAGGGAACATGCGCACTCTCCTGTCATTAGCAATGATGAGCGCCCGCCAGCACCGCGTTAAGCTCGTCGCGCTCAATATCCAGCGCCAGGAACTCGGTCAGCGCAATCAGCAGTCCGCAGAACAGATCCGGCGCCAGGCGAATCAATTTTTCACGCACCTGCTCCGCTGGTATCTGACTCTTATCGGCAATCAGCGTCACGACGCGGGCAAAGGCCTCCGGCTGCTGGATCAGCTGTTGCAGAGAGTTATCATCGCGCAGCGGGACGTACCGCTGCGGGCAATCTACCTCCATTTCCGCCGTTAACGGCAGATCGCGGGATGAGGCGCCGACGCGGATCTGCCAGATGCCCGGCGTCACCATCCAGTCGCCAAGACCCGGATGGTAGCAGGCTAGTTCGGCAATGGGCAGCTGCAGGCTTACGCGCCGGGATTCTCCGGCGGCCAGCGCCACTTTGCTGAACGCTTTTAATGACTGTACTTCGCGAATCAGCTCCCCCTTCGGCGCGCTGACGTACAGTTGGACGATCTCTTTACCCGCATACTCCCCGCAGTTGGTCAGGTCGAACGACACCGTAAGCGTCTCGTCTGCGCCTAATCGGGAGGCTGACAGCGCGATATTATCGTAGGCAAACCGGGTATAGCTTAAGCCAAAACCAAACGGAAACTGAGGCATCAGGCGACGTTTGTCATAATAGCGATAGCCGACAAAAAGCCCTTCTCCGTAGTAGTGGCGCAGGTTTTCGCCCGGATAGTGTAGCCAGGCCGGGGTTTCCTCCAGGGAATTAGGCACCGTTACCGTCAGCTTGCCGCAGGGGTTACGCTTGCCGAAGAGGATTTCCGCCACCGCGCGCCCCATCCCCTGACCGGCAAAAAACGTTTCCAGCAGCGCTTTGCATTCGCCAAGCCACGGCATCACCACCGCATCGCTATTCGCCAGCACCACCACGATATTTGGCTGGACCGCGGCGACTTCACGAATCAACCGCTCGTGCACCGGCAGAATATGCAGATCCTGACGATCGCCGTTTTCGCCATCTTCGCCTACGGCGGTACTGACGAAGAGTACCGCCACGTCAGCCTCTTGTGCCACGCTGCAGGCCTGCGCCAGCGCCTGTTCATCATCGCGCAGATCGTCCGGCGCGCCTACGGCCCAGGTAACGCTAAAATCGTCCCCGGCGAGGTCGAAAATTTCATCCAGCGGGCGATCGAGAAGATACGGTACCGTGGTCGCGCATCCGGATCCCTGAATCACCGGCTCCTGCGCCGGTTTACCCAGCACCGCGATGCGCGGTGTTTTCTCCGAACGCAGCGGCAGCAGAGCCTCTTCATTTTTCAGCAGGACGATAGATTCACCGGCAAGCCGCTGCGCCAGCGCGTGGTGCGCCGTAAAATCGGCTCGCGTTTGCGGGCGGCGATGGCGCTGAACCTTGTCGAGCAGTTCCAGCATGCGTAGACACGCGCGATCCACCACCGCCATCGGCACCTCTTCGGCTTCGATAGCCGCCAGCAGAGTTTGTTTATCGCGGCGGGTTTCCGGCATCGCCAGGTCGTTGCCCGCCATCAACGAAGCGGGACGATCTTTAATGCCGTACCAGTCGGACATCACCAGGCCGTCATATCCCCACTCATCGCGCAATACCTGAGTGAGTAAAAACGGATCCTGCGAAGTTTGTACGCCGTTAAGACGATTGTAGGAGGACATCACCGTCCACGGCCGGGATTTTGCAATCGCCCGCTGGAAACCCGCCAGGTAAATTTCCCGCAGCGCCCGCTCTTCAATGATCGAATCCATCTCCGTGCGGCGAAATTCCGAGTTATTGGCCGCAAAATGCTTCAGGCTGGCGCCGACGCCCTCCTGCTGCAGACCGTTGATCAACGCTGCGGCAATGTCACCGCTGACCACCGGGTCTTCGGCGTAATATTCATAGCCGCGCCCGGCCAGCGGCGTGCGGCGAATATTAATGCCGGGCCCGAGCAGGATCCCGACGCCCATTTGCTGACACTCTCGCCCCAGCGCTTGCCCCATCTGATGCACCAGTTCCACGTCCCAACTGCAGGCCAGGCTGGAGCCGTTTGGAAAGCAGGTCGCCGGTAGCGAAGTGCTGAACAGCGCTTCACTGCCCCCTTTCGCGGCGGGCTCTGCCACGCTGGCCTGGTCTGCGGTTTGGGTGATGACCGAGATAAAATCATCCATGCTCCACTTTTCCCGGCCATCAATCTGCGCGCTGCTGTAGCGCACGCCATAAGTGCCGTCGGTCATAATGATATCTTCGATACCGTGCTGCGGCAGCGAGGCGGTGCGCCAAAGGCCGCTGCCGGTCAACAGCGCCACTTTCTCTTCCGCGCTCATCGCGGCAAGGGTGGTGTTAAAATCGTTACTCATCTCTCTGGCTCCCTGAGGTTAAAGCGCGTTCTGTTTACGCAGGCTGATCTTTTGCACAATATCGCGATAGGTTTTTTCATCCAGCGAATAGCAGGCGACAAACAGGGCGCTGAGGGCAAACATCGCGCCGGGAAATAGCGTCATCAGTACGTTAATGCCGTTAATCGCGCTGGCGGTGATATTGCCCGCGTCATAGTGATAATAGTCCAGCATCCATCCCGCGCAGCCGCCGCCGATGGCCATCGCTATTTTAGTGATGAAATTAAAAAAGCCGTAAATTGCGCCTTCGGTACGCACCCCATGGTGCCACTCGGCATATTCCACGGTATCGGCAATCATTGACCACATTGAAACGAAACCCATCCCCAGCGTAATACTGTACAGACACACGCCGGTCATGATCAGCCAGATATTGTCGCCGGCGATAAAATATTGCATCAGTACGCCCACCACACCGATTAACAGGGCCACCAGCGTCATTTTCTTTTTACCTATCAACGCAATAATTTTTTCCGAAATAACGGTACCGACAATATAAGCCGCCGACTGAATCATAAAGAAGGTGGAGGTAAAACCTTCGCTACCAATGATATATTTGATAAAGTAAATAGCGATCGCCATCCACACGGTATAGGCAATATAAAAAAAGACGGTGAACATGGAGAGGTTAATTAGCGGCGCGTTCCCTGCCACCGCCTTCAACATTTCCCGCAGCGTCGGCGCCGGAGTCTGTTCCTCTTCTTCGCCAACGC
This sequence comes from Klebsiella sp. M5al, assembly GCF_002090195.1. Taxonomy (NCBI): domain Bacteria; kingdom Pseudomonadati; phylum Pseudomonadota; class Gammaproteobacteria; order Enterobacterales; family Enterobacteriaceae; genus Klebsiella; species Klebsiella sp. M5al. The sequence goes on along the minus strand of NZ_CP020657.1, from coordinate 2,501,189 downwards.
GCTCTTTGGTCATCCCGAAACAGGCAAGGAACAAAAACGTCGCCAGCAGCGCAAAGCAAGAGACGGCGAAGACATAGCCCAGCTGTTTATCGCTAAACGGGGAAATCAGCCTATCCGCGGTGGTGGACACAATCAGATAGCCAACAATCGCCAGTACAAACCGGTATACCGACAGCGATGAACGGGAGGCTTCATGCTGGGTTAAACGGTTGGTCAGCGCCGAGTAAGGCGTATTCACCGCCGTATAGGCCAGGCAATAAATAGTATATGAAATCAGTGCGAAGTAGAATTTGGCCTCACCGCCGAAAGGCACAAAGCAGAGCACCGTCAGAAAGCCCAGCGGAATGGAACCATACAATAACCATGGACGAAGTTTACCGTAACGGCTGTGGGTTTTATCGATAGCAAAACCAATCACAATATTAAAGGCCGCATCAACCACGCGGGCAATAACAAAGATCAGGCTCGCCTGTACGGCGCTAATCCCGTAAATATTGGTATAGAAAAAAAGTAAGAATAGAGAAACAAAGCCGAAGGATAAATTAGAGGCGAAATCGCCAAATCCATAGCCTATTTTTTCTTTAACGCCGATAACCACATAGCTTGCCGATAGTTTTCCTGCTGTTTCCATTTTAGGCTACCTGTTAATGTAATCAGTGGCGTCAGTATATGGCGTAGCCAGGCGCATCGCTTTGCGTTATTTGTCCGGGGATTTCCCGTTTTTTGTCTTTATGCAGAAGTGTGAAAGGAGTCACAAGAGAGAAAATTCCGGCGGCGACCGCCGGAACTGGAATAATTAACCGTTACCGTTATTACGGCTGCTGGAACGACGGTTGTTATTATTATTGCTCACCTGGCTGTGGCGCTTAACCGCGCGGCGAATCTGATTTGCCTTCATGCGACGGCGATCTTTTTCGACGGCGACCTTAGAGGTGGTTTCCGGCGTAAGCTCGACCAGCTCACGCAGGTAGTTGGTTTGCGCCAGGTCCAGCTCGGTGTAGCCGCCGCGCGGCAGGCCTTTCGGCAGCAGAATATCGCCGTAGCGCACGCGGATCAGGCGGCTGACCTGTACGCCAACGGCTTCCCACAGGCGACGGACTTCGCGGTTACGCCCTTCGGTCAGCGTGACGTTGTACCACTGGTTAATCCCTTCACCACCGGTAAACTTGATGGTTTTGAACGCCGCCGGGCCGTCTTCCAGCTGCACGCCGCGTGAAAGCTGGCGCAGCTTGTCATCGTCAATCTGGCCAAACACGCGCACCGCGTATTCACGTTCCACTTCGCGGCTCGGGTGCATCAGGCGGTTCGCCAGTTCACCGTCGGTGGTAAACAGCAGCAGGCCGCAGGTGTTCACGTCCAGACGACCAACGGCAATCCAGCGCGCGCCGCGCAGCTTTGGCAGACGATCGAACACCGTCGGACGCCCTTCCGGGTCGTTGCGGGTACAGAGTTCGCCTTCCGGCTTGTAGTAGGCCAGCACGCGGCAAATCTGTTCCGCAGACTCTTTCACCGAAATCAGGTGGCCGTCGATACGAATTTTTAAACCCGGGACAATTTCAACGCGATCGCCAAGGGTGGCGATTTTGCCATCGACGCTGACGCGGCCAGCTTCGATTTTGGCTTCGATTTCACGGCGGGAGCCGTGGCCAGCGCGGGCCAGCACTTTTTGTAATTTCTCGCTCATTGAGCTTCCTTAAGGTGTCGCCTTCCCAGGCGTCTGGTATACTTCGAAAAACAGGGCGTTAGCAAAATAATATTCTAACACCATGTTCTGTATATATATTTTGCATCAAGGCGTATCATGTTTTGCGCCATTTTAGCGACCACAGTAGAGACACGTCTTCTCGCGTGGGCGAACATGGTACACGAACTTTAAGATCAATGCTTCTTCGCATTACGAGGATAGCACAACTTACCATCCGCCTCCGCCGCCGCCTCCTGCTCCGCCGCCGGAAAATCCCCCGCCGCTGCCGCCGAGACCAAAAGCGCTGGCGGATCCACTATTCAGATGCGCCTGCAAGGTCAAAAACGCCCCGGATCGGGCTATCTCCGGCGCCTTAATCGCCGCCGCCAGGGATGGAGCCAGGCGATTGGCCCACGCCTTACCCAACCCTGCGGCTACCGCCCAGCTAAGCAATGAAATATCCAGGTAACGGGATTCGCCTTTGCGCCGTGGGCCGCTGTGCGTTGCTGCCTCCAGCCGTCCAAGATAACGGATGACCCCTTCAGCTCTGGCAAAGCGCTGCTGGCCCAATTGCGTAAGCTGCGGGAGCAGGCAAAAGCCCAGCGCGGTGATATAACCGGACAGGCACCAGGCGCTGAAGTATCCGGCGGGCATATACCATTGAAAGAGCGAAAAACCCATTTTCGCCCATAGAAACAGAAAAATCAGGCCGCCGCCGATAAGCGGCCACAACACCGTCGCCATTAGACGCTTGCGAATTGGTTTGCCGGGATCGCTATCGCTCAGTAAAAACACGCTGCTAAAGAGAAGCGGAATAACGAAGAAAAGACCCGCAAACCAATCCGCAGTTAAGGTTCTGGCCGTCCAGCCCAGACTCTGCGCATTAGCGAGAATCTGAGTCGCAAACATCGCCACAATACCGCATAACAGGAAGCTCAAAGGCCGATAGCCCGCGCCCTTATGCTGCTGACGATAGTATTTATCCATTCGCTTAAACGCTTTGCGCAGCGTTCTGTTGTAGCGCCCCTTGAGCTCCACTTTATCGCTCTTATGAAACAGCAGATCCATCAATAGCTGCTCTTCCTGGGTCGGAATATCGCCTGTGTGAATTGCGCCAGAACGTACCCGAACCAACGAGCATAGCATTTCATCGCCCGGCACATTCTCCAGCGCCACCCGCCCCTTCACAATCAGGTTGGTCACATCGGCGCAAAAACCTTTATCGTCGTACGTTTGCTTCGCCGCCATACGCAAATAGCCTGGAGAAAATTCCGTAGACATTGACGTCAGCACCGGCACGTCAACCGGAGTAAAACGCGGCCTGCGCAGCCATAAAAACAAGAAATAACCCGCCATTAATCCACAGGGGATCCACACGCTTAAAGACGATAACGTGGGGATAAAAAGATGCGGGAGTAGATGAGTCGCCTGCGGCTCTGCGGCATCAGGCAACAGCGCACGAGGCCAGCGATAGAGTACGGTAAAATCCTGCTGGTAGAAGGGTTCGCGGGACTCAATGCGCCCATCCGGCAGAAGGTGGCCATTTTTTAACCTTTCGCCATCATCGCCGGTAAAAAAGTCGATCTGCCTGAACGGGTCCCCTTGCGCATCCGCTAGTTGCAGCGCGAAGCGAACCTGGAATATTTCGAACGACCAGCTGGCGCCGGTGACATTCCAGATAAGCACATCATCTTCGTCATCGCGGATAAACGCGTTGCTGACCTGATAGTGCACCTGGTAGCGATAATCGCCTTCCGGCAGAAAAGTTTGCTCATCGCCGACTACGATCCTCATCGTCCCCCGGTGCCAGAGCAGATGCCAGGGCTCGGGTTTGCCATCGCGGGTCACGCCGATCACATGGTACGTCAGCAGGGCCGCGTTGCCGTCCGGCCGCACCCACATACGCGGAAGATCGCGAAAGAAACCGTGTTTGATCTGCCTGTTGCGCACCTGGAAGTGAAGGTTTTCTCGCACGTCCAGCACGCCGTCCTGGCGCATGGTAGCCTGAACGTCAAACAGAGCGATAGCTTCTTGCCAGGGGGATAAAACCTCAGAATGCGCAGGGCTGAACGGCACGCTGAACAGCCACAGCAGAAGAAAAAAGCGACAGATTAATGTCCATTTCACGACGATTCCTTCCTTGGAATAAAAAACAATTACAGGAACGGCGTCACGTCCCCGACGCCTTCACGCACTACGATCGGCGCGTCTTCGGTAAGATCGATAACCGTGGTCGGCTGCTGGCCCAGATAGCCGCCGTGAATAATCAGGTCCACCTGCTTCTCCAGACGATCCTTAATCTCTTCCGGATCGGATTCGGTAAAGTCGCTTCCCGGCAGCATCAAGGAAGTGGAAAGCATCGGCTCACCCAATGTTTCCAGCAGCATTTGCGCAATCGGGTTCGACGGCACGCGCATCCCGATAGTCTTACGCTTCTCCTGCAACAGGCGGCGCGGGACTTCTTTGGTGCCCTTGAGGATAAAGGTATAGTTACCCGGCGTATTGTTTTTAATCAGACGAAAGGCCACGTTATCGACGAATGAATAGGTCGACAGCTCGGACAGATCGCGGCACATCAGGGTAAAGTTGTGGCCGTTTGGCAAATTACGGATCCGGCAAATCCGCTCCATCGCGCCTTTATCTTCAATTTTACAGCCTAAGGCGTAACCGGAGTCGGTCGGATAGACGATGACTCCGCCTTTACGCACAATGTCCACCGCCTGGTTAATTAACCGCGCCTGGGGGTTTTCCGGATGGATATAAAAAAACTGGCTCATACTTCCCTCTCAATTTTGTTCTACGGCCACTTCCCAACTGCGCCAGATCCCTTCAACGCCCGCGGGCAGCCAAAGTTTGCGGCCCAGTTCGATCCATGGGCAGGGCTGATGAAAATCAGACCCCTGCGAGGCATCCAGGCCATACTGCACGGCGTAAGCGGCAAGCTGAGCGCGCTCGTGCGGCGCCTGTTGACACTGCGCCACCTCCATCGCATCGCCGCCCTGTTCGCTAAAGTGGGCCAACAGACGTTTTAACCACTTGGCGGAAAGGTCATAGCGCCCGGGATGGGCAATGACCGCCTTACCGCCAGAATGATGAATGACATCAATCGCTTGTTTTATTGTACACCACTGAGGCGGAACGTAACCGGTTTTCCCGCGCGCCAGATACTTCTTAAAGACGTCAGCCATATTGTTGGCATAGCCGGCCTCCACCAGAAAACGGGCAAAATGGCCGCGCGTCACCGCACCGCCGTCCGCCAGCTTCAGCGCCCCTTCCCAGGCCCCCGGGATCCGCGCTTTTTCCAGCCGTTCAGCAATCTGCTGGCCCCGCATCTGGCGACGCGCTTTCTGTTCATCGAGCAGCGCGATCATTGCCGGATGGCCGATATCGATATTCAGTCCGACAATGTGAATTTCATGATTTTCCCACAGCGTGGAAATCTCCACCCCGGTAATCAGCGCCAGCGGTAAACCGGCGCGTTCAATTTCAGCCTGAGCCGCGGGAATCGCCGCCACGGTATCGTGATCGGTAATCGCCAGGGTGCCGACGCGCATCTGGTGCGCGCGATGGACAAGTTCTTCTGGAGTCAGTCGCCCGTCAGAGGCAATGGTATGGCTGTGCAGGTCGTAAATCACTGCGTAATTGGTGTTGCTCAAGATGACTCCTGCTGGACATGAACCTGTACCCGTCATACTTTAAGTCACAGGCAGATTGACTGTGATTCTGCAGCTTAAGTGATTAAGGATATCAATAAGCGCATCATCATACCGACAGAGAGAGAAAATCTGCAAACAGGGGTTGACATTAATCTCTCGGACTAGTTAACTAGTACGCAAGTTCACATGAAGGGGTATCAACGATGAAAACGCAATTTATCACTCTGCACGGCTGGTGGCGCACCTCCTGTTATCGGGCGGCGTGATCGCGTTTTGCACTCAGCATACAGATACCCGGCCCGCCAATGAGCGGGCTTTTTATTGGACAAATTATTATAGCGAACAGGCGACAACAATAATGCAAACATCAAAACCGGCACTCGAGCTTCTCACCAGCGACGCCATCTATCGGGAAAACCCCACCGCATTGTTCCACCAGATCTGCGGCGCGCGTCCAGCCACCCTGCTGCTGGAATCCGCTGATATTGACAGCAAGGATGATTTAAAGAGCCTGCTGCTGGTGGATAGCGCCCTGCGCATTACCGCACTTGGTGACACCGTCACTATTCACGCATTGTCCGCCAACGGTACGGCGCTGCTGGAACTGTTGGATAGCGCCCTGCCCTCCGGCATCAATAATCAGCGTCAGCCCAATAGCCGGGTATTAACCTTTCCCCCGGTCAGCGCGCTGCTAGATGAAGACGCCCGCCTGTGTTCACTCTCGGTATTCGACGCTTTTCGCCTGCTGCAGGAACTGGTTACCGTTCCGCAGGACGAGCGCGAAGCCATGTTCTTCGGCGGCCTGTTCGCCTATGACCTGGTCGCCGGTTTTGAAGACCTGCCATCGCTGGAAAGCGACACCGCCTGCCCGGATTACTGCTTCTATCTGGCGGAAACGCTGCTGGTTATCGATCATCAGACCAAAAACACCCGTATCCAGGCGAGCCTGTTTACGCCGCTGGAAAGCGAAAAGCAGCGTCTGCTGCAGCGCATCGCTCAGCTTCGCCAGCAGCTGAACGAGCCGCCGCTGCCGCTGCCGGTAACCACGGTAGCCGAGATGCGCTGCGACTGCGACCAGAGCGACGAAGAGTATGGCGCCGTGGTGCGTAAAATGCAGCGCGCCATTCGCGCGGGCGAGATTTTCCAGGTCGTGCCGTCGCGCCGCTTCTCGCTGCCCTGCCCATCGCCGCTCGCCGCTTATGATGTGCTGAAGAAGAGCAACCCGAGCCCGTACATGTTCTTTATGCAGGACAACGATTTCACCCTGTTCGGCGCGTCGCCGGAGAGCTCTCTCAAGTATGATGCCACCAATCGCCAGATTGAAATCTACCCGATCGCCGGTACCCGACCGCGCGGCCGCCGCGCGGATGGTTCGCTGGATCGCGATCTCGACAGCCGCATTGAGCTGGAGATGCGCACCGACCATAAAGAGCTTTCCGAGCATCTGATGCTGGTCGACCTTGCGCGTAACGACCTCGCGCGCATCTGTACGCCGGGCAGCCGCTACGTCGCCGACCTGACCAAAGTCGACCGCTACTCCTTTGTGATGCACCTCGTCTCCCGCGTGGTTGGCGAGCTGCGCCGCGATCTTGACGTGCTGCATGCCTACCGCGCCTGTATGAATATGGGCACCCTCAGCGGGGCGCCGAAAGTGCGCGCCATGCAGCTTATCGCCGCCGCTGAAGGCAAGCGTCGCGGCAGCTACGGCGGCGCGGTGGGCTATTTTACCGCCCACGGCGACCTCGATACCTGCATCGTTATCCGTTCCGCCTACGTGCAGGATGGCGTCGCCACCGTCCAGGCGGGCGCCGGTATCGTGCTCGACTCCGTTCCCCAGTCAGAAGCGGATGAAACCCGTAATAAAGCTCGCGCGGTGCTGCGCGCTATCGCCCAGGCCCACCACGCGAAGGAGATTTTCTAATGGCCGACATTCTGCTGCTCGATAATATCGATTCTTTTACCTATAACCTGGCAGACCAGCTGCGTTCGAACGGCCATAACGTGGTGATTTACCGCAACTCCGTCCCGGCGCAGGCGCTGATTGAGCGCATCGGCACGATGAAAAACCCGGTACTGATGCTCTCTCCAGGGCCGGGGACGCCGAGCGAAGCGGGCTGCATGCCGGAGCTGCTGATCCGCATGCGCGGCAAACTGCCGATTATCGGTATCTGCCTCGGACACCAGGCGATTGTCGAAGCCTACGGCGGCTACGTCGGCCAGGCCGGCGAAATCCTCCACGGTAAGGCTTCGAGTATTGAACATGACGGACAGGCGATGTTTGCCGGTCTGAGCAACCCGCTGCCGGTGGCCCGCTACCACTCGCTGGTGGGTAGCAACATTCCGGCGGGGCTGACCATCAATGCCCACTTCAACGGCATGGTCATGGCGGTGCGTCACGATGCGGATCGCGTCTGCGGCTTCCAGTTCCACCCGGAGTCGATTCTGACCACGCAGGGCGCGCGCCTGCTAGAGCAAACCCTGGCCTGGGCGTTGCAGAAGCTGGAGCAGACCAACACCCTCCAGCCAATTCTGGAAAAACTGTATCAGGCCGAAACCCTGAGCCAGCAGGAGAGCCATCAGCTGTTCTCAGCGGTGGTGCGCGGGGAAGTGAAACCCGAGCAGCTGGCCGCCGCGCTGGTGAGCATGAAGGTGCGCGGTGAGCATCCGCAGGAAATCGCCGGCGCCGCCACCGCGCTGCTGGAAAACGCCGCGCCGTTCCCGCGCCCTGATTATCTGTTTGCCGATATCGTCGGTACCGGCGGCGACGGCAGCAACAGTATCAATATTTCGACCGCCAGCGCGTTTGTGGCCGCCGCCTGCGGCCTGAAGGTCGCGAAACACGGCAACCGCAGCGTATCGAGTAAATCAGGATCTTCCGACCTGCTGGCGGCGTTTGGTATCAATCTGGATATGAATGCCGATAAATCTCGCCAGGCGCTGGATGAACTGGGCGTTTGCTTCCTGTTCGCCCCGAAGTATCACACCGGTTTCCGCCACGCGATGCCGGTCCGTCAGCAGCTGAAAACTCGCACCCTGTTTAACGTGCTTGGGCCGCTGATCAACCCGGCCCACCCGCCTCTGGCGCTGATTGGCGTTTATAGCCCGGAGCTGGTGCTGCCGATTGCGGAAACCCTGCGCGTGCTGGGCTACCAGCGCGCCGCGGTGGTGCATAGCGGCGGAATGGACGAGGTGTCGCTGCACGCGCCGACGGTGGTCGCGGAGCTGAACAATGGCGAAATAAAGAGCTACCAGCTGACCGCCGCCGACTTTGGCCTGACGCCTTACCATCAGGAGCAGCTGGCAGGCGGCACGCCGGAAGAAAACCGTGACATTCTTACGCGCTTACTACAAGGTAAAGGCGAGGCCGCTCACGAAGCCGCCGTTGCCGCCAACGTCGCCATGCTGATGCGTTTACATGGATACGAAGATCTGAAGGCCAACGCGCAGCAGGTCATCGATGTGCTGCACAGCGGAGCGGCCTATGACAGAGTGACCGCATTAGCGGCAAGAGGGTAAATAATGCAGACCGTTTTAGCAAAAATCGTGGCCGACAAAGCGATTTGGGTAGAAGCCCGCAAACAACAACAACCGTTAGCCAGTTTTCAAAATGAAGTGGTACCGACGCAGCGCAATTTTTACGACGCCCTCGCCGGAACCCGCACCGCGTTTATTCTCGAGTGCAAAAAGGCCTCGCCATCAAAGGGGCTGATCCGCGATGATTTTGACCCGGCGGCCATCGCCGGCGTCTACAAGCACTACGCCTCGGCGATCTCGGTACTGTGCGATGAGAAATATTTCCAGGGCAGCTTCGACTTTCTGCCGATCGTCAGCAAGGTCGCGCCGCAGCCGATTTTGTGTAAGGACTTCACCATCGATCCTTACCAGATTTATCTGGCGCGCTACTACCAGGCCGACGCCTGCCTGCTAATGCTTTCGGTGCTGGATGACGAACAGTATCGCCAGCTCTCCGCCGTCGCGCATAGCCTGAACATGGGCGTGCTGACCGAAGTGAGCAATGAAGAGGAGCTGGAGCGCGCGATTGCGCTGAAGGCGAAAGTGGTCGGCATCAACAACCGCGATCTGCGCGATATGTCGATTGACCTCAACCGTACCCGCACCCTGGCGCCTAAGCTCGGTCATGAGGTCACGGTGATCAGCGAGTCCGGTATCCATACCTACGCAGAAGTGCGTGAACTAAGCCACTTCGCCAACGGTTTCCTGATTGGCTCGGCGCTGATGGAGCACGCCGATCTGAACGCCGCCGTGAAACGCGTGCTGCTCGGCGAGAATAAGGTCTGCGGCCTGACCCGCCCCCAGGATGCCCAGGTGGCGTATGAATCCGGCGCGATCTACGGCGGCCTGATTTTTGTCCCGACGTCGCCGCGAGCGGTGAATGACGCTCAGGCGAAAGCCGTCATCGATAGCGCGCCGCTGAGCTACGTCGGCGTGTTCCGCAATACGCCGGTGGCGGAAGTGGTCGCCCGCGTGGAAAATCTGAGCTTAGCCGCGGTGCAGCTGCACGGCAGCGAAGACCAGGCCTATATTGATACCCTGCGCGCCGAACTTCCGGCGACGGTGCAAATCTGGAAGGCCCTCAGCGTCGGCGAAACCCTACCGCAGCGCAATCTGCATCACGTCGATAAATATGTATTCGACAACGGTCAAGGCGGCACCGGCCAGCGTTTCGACTGGTCGCTGCTGCAAGGTCAGGACCTGCGTAACGTTCTGCTGGCAGGCGGCCTCGGCGCCGATAACTGTGTGGAAGCCGCCAAAAGCGGCTGTGCCGGACTCGATTTTAATTCAGGCGTAGAGTCGCAGCCGGGTATTAAAGATGCCAGCAAGCTGTCCTCTGTATTTCAAACGCTGCGCGCATATTAAGGAGCAATAATGAGTACTTTACTGAACCCCTACTTTGGCGAATTCGGCGGGATGTACGTTCCGCAGATCCTGATGCCCGCCCTGCGCCAGCTGGAAGAAGCGTTCGTCAGCGCGCAGAAAGACCCGGCATTCCAGGCTGAATTTACCGACCTGCTGAAAAACTACGCCGGTCGCCCGACGGCGCTGACCAAATGCCGTAACCTTACCGAAGGCACCCGTACCACGCTGTATCTCAAGCGTGAAGACCTGCTGCACGGCGGCGCGCATAAAACCAACCAGGTGCTCGGCCAGGCGCTGCTGGCGAAACGGATGGGCAAAACGGAAATTATCGCCGAAACCGGCGCCGGCCAGCACGGCGTGGCCTCTGCGCTCGCCAGCGCCCTGCTCGGCCTGAAGTGCCGTATCTATATGGGCGCTAAGGACATCGAACGCCAGTCGCCGAACGTTTTCCGCATGCGCCTGATGGGTGCGGAAGTAATCCCGGTACATAGCGGTTCTTCTACCCTGAAAGACGCCTGCAATGAAGCCCTGCGCGACTGGTCCGGCAGCTACGAAACAGCCCACTATATGCTCGGCACCGCTGCCGGTCCGCACCCGTTCCCGACCATCGTGCGTGAATTCCAGCGCATGATTGGCGAAGAGACCAAAGCGCAGATTCTGGAGAAAGAAGGTCGTCTGCCGGATGCGGTTATCGCCTGCGTCGGCGGCGGATCGAACGCCATCGGCATGTTCGCCGACTTTATCGACGAAACCACCGTTGGCCTGATTGGCGTGGAGCCCGCGGGTCACGGTATTGAGTCCGGCGAGCACGGCGCGCCGCTGAAGCACGGTCGGGTGGGTATCTACTTCGGTATGAAATCGCCGATGATGCAAACGGAAGAGGGACAGATTGAGGAGTCCTACTCCATCTCCGCCGGGCTGGACTTCCCGTCAGTGGGGCCGCAGCATGCGTATCTGAACAGCATTGGCCGCGCCGATTATGTGTCGATTACCGATGACGAAGCGCTGGATGCCTTTAAAGAACTCTCCCGCCATGAGGGGATTATCCCGGCGCTGGAGTCCTCCCATGCCCTGGCGCACGCGCTGAAGATGATGCGTGAAAACCCGGAAAAAGAGCAGCTGCTGGTGGTTAACCTCTCCGGCCGCGGCGATAAAGACATCTTCACCGTACACGATATTTTAAAAGCGCGAGGGGAAATCTGATGGAACGTTATGAGACGCTGTTTGCACAACTTAAAGCTCGCCGGGAAGGCGCGTTTGTTCCCTTCGTCACCCTCGGCGATCCGAATCCGGAACAGTCGCTGAAAATTATCGATACCCTGATTGAAGCGGGCGCCGACGCGCTGGAGCTGGGCATCCCCTTCTCCGACCCGCTGGCTGACGGCCCGACGATTCAGGACGCCACCCTGCGCGCTTTTGCCGCAGGCGTCACGCCCGCCCAGTGCTTTGAAATGCTGACGGCGATTCGTCAAAAGCATCCGACCATCCCAATCGGCCTGCTGATGTATGCCAACCTGGTCTTCAGCCCGGGCATTGATGAATTCTACGCCGCGTGCGAACGCGCGGGCGTCGATTCAGTGCTGGTCGCCGATGTCCCCGTGGAAGAGTCCGCGCCGTTCCGCCAGGCCGCGTTGCGCCATAACATCGCGCCGATTTTCATCTGTCCGCCGAATGCCGATGACGATCTGCTGCGCCAGATCGCCTCTTACGGTCGCGGTTATACCTACCTGCTGTCGCGGGCGGGCGTGACCGGCGCGGAGAACCGCGCTGCGCTGCCGCTGCATCATCTGATTGAAAAGCTGGCCGAGTACCACGCCGCGCCGCCGCTGCAGGGTTTTGGCATCTCGGCGCCGGAGCAGGTGACCGCGGCGATTGACGCAGGCGCGGCCGGCGCGATTTCCGGCTCTGCCATCGTCAAAATCATTGAGCGTAACGTGAACGACCCGCAGGCTATGCTCGCCGAACTGAAAGCCTTTGCCCAAAGTCTGAAGGCCGCCACCAAAGCCGCCTAAGCGCGTCCGCCGCCCGGTCCCGCGCCGGGCGGCTATTTCTGCTGCAAGCTGTCGGCATATTTGCGCGTCAGACGAAACAGCGCCAGCACATCATCTTGCGACCACCCTGCCAGCACCTCATTCATCAGCCGCGTTCTTGCTTGCGCAATGCGTGTAATCATCGCCTGGCCCGCTTCGCTGAGCGTCACTTCGCTAATCCGCCGGTCTTTCGCATTGGGCTGCTTTCGCGCCAACTCTTGGGCTTCCAGCTTCTTCACCTGCCTGCTGACGGTGGTGTAGTCGCGCCCAAGGCTGTCCGCCAGTTCAACGACCCCGACGGGTCCCCTGCGCCCGACGGCCACCAGTAGCGGAAAGAGAGTCCGATCGAGCTGGACCTCGGCCGCCTGCAGTATCTGCTCATCGCGCATCGGTTGGTTCATCACGCTGATGATATCGAGCAGCGCGCCGTGGAAGTCGCTAATGTCGTAATTATTAGGTGCATCTTGCATATATTAGTTAACCGAGTATAGTGCCGTTAGCTGATATGTGCATTTTACACATAACTATCCCAGAGGGGGAGAAGACAATGAAAGCAGCCGTGGTTTTTGACCTGCAGCAGGGGCCGGTTTGGTCCGATTTTAGCGATCCGCGCGCCGGTGAGAGTGAGGCGTTAGTCAAGGTTCGCGCCGCCGCCATCAGTCATGTGGTGAAAGGCCGGGCCTCCGGCAAACATTATAGTTTCGATGGTCGTCTGCCTTTTGTCCCGGGTATTGATGGCGCCGGCGTACTACCCGACGGGCGGCGCGTCTATTTCGCCTTCCCCGCCGCGCCCTGGGGCAGTATGGCGCAGTGGGCTCCCGTCGCCCTAAACCACTGTCTGCCGCTGCCGGATGAACTGGACGATATCACTGCCGCCGCAATGGCTAATCCGGGTATGTCGGCCTGGGCGGCGCTGGTCAAGCGCGGCGGGTTGAAAGCGGGCGAAACCGTATTGATCAACGGCGCCACGGGCAGCGCCGGTCAGCTGGCGTTGCAAGTCGCCCGCTTTCTGGGCGCCAGAAAAGTGATAGCCTGCGGGCGAAACGGGGAGAAACTGGCCGCGCTCGAAGCCGATGCGATCGTGAACTTAAGTCAGGATGAGGCGAGCCTGCGGGCGCAGTTTGCCGAACTGGCGGCGCAGCAGATTGATGTCGTCGTCGATTATCTGTGGGGACGTAGCGCCGAACTTTTGCTGCCAGCGCTGGCAAAGCACAGCCCGGGAAATACGCCGGTACGTTTTATTCAGGTCGGTTCCCTTTCCGCCGCCGATATCGCGCTCAGCGGCGCGGTACTGCGCTCCGCGCCGCTGCAGCTGATGGGCAGCGGTATTGGCAGCCTTTCAGTGTCCCAGCTGCTGGCCGCTACCGGGGAAATGCTGCAGGCTGCCGTTACTGGCGGGTTTACCATCGCCACCACTCCCCGGCCGCTTCGCGAGGTCGCCGCGGCATGGCCGCAGGATAACAGCCAGAAGCGCACCGTTTTTATCGTCGATTAAAAAAAACGCTTCCGCACAAAAGTTGGGGTTGATATCTTAAATGAGAAATATTATCTTTCTCATTACCGAGTAGTTGAGTAAACAACTCAGGTATTCGGTACGACATTGCTCACATTGCTTCCAGTATTTTTGCCCGCACTTGTGCGGGCTTTTTTTATGGCTGCCGACACTCTCTGCGCACCAGCTGCCTTAGCCAGCGATGCGCTAATTCATGCTCCTGGCGAGGATGCCACATTTGTGACACCGTTATCTCCGGCGTGCTCACCGGGAGGGGAAAACCGATCATCTCTTTTCCCGCCGCGCTCTGCAGGCAGGAGGCCGGGACAACGGCGATAAGTTCAGCATCCCGGGCAACGGCCAGCGCGGCGGAAAACGCAGGCACCACCGCGGCAATTCTGCGGCTCATTCCATATGCCGCCAGCGCTTCATCAACCGGCCCGCGGATCGCCCCGCGACGGGAGGCTATGACGTGCCCTACGGAAACAAATTGTTCTCGCGACAGTTCGGCAAAGGCGGCTAACGGGTGGTTTTTTGCCAGTGCGGCGACAAAGCGATCGCGAAACAGCGCCTGCAGGCGGATCTCAGGCCCCATATTTTCCAGTACGCCAATTTCCAGGTCCACCCGCCCCTCGCGTAAAAATCGAGCATCTTTCTCCGGCTTCGCGACAAACTCGAGCGTCACGCCCGGCGCTTCTCGTGCGACAGCGTTCACCAGCGCCGGGCCAAAAACGTCTATAAATCCCTCATTGGTACGTAACGTAAATCGCTTCTCAAGGGTCGATAAACTCAGCGGCGCAGGCGAAGCGTTGAGCACCGCGCGCATCTCAGTGACGACGTTTTTTGCCCGCGCCTGCAGACTTTCCGCATGGGGAGTCAGCACCATTTTTCGCCCGGCCCTGACCAGTAGCGGGTCGCCGGTTACCTGCCGTAAGCGCGCCAGCGTGCGGCTCATCGCCGACGCGCTAAGCTCAAGCCGCTTTGCCGCCCCGGCAACGCTCTTCTCGCTCAACAGTACATCCAGCGCAGTCAGTAAATTAAAATCGGGATCGGTCATCTTTTCTCCACTCCGGGATAGGGCGTCTGATGCACTTTATTATTGCAAATGCTGCGCCTTCCGCCTGCTACAGCACCGGCCTATATTTATCCCATCATTTATTTACGCCGGAGTGATGCCAATGGCCGCTTCCACTAAAACAGTATTGATCGCGGGCGCTTCACGCGGGCTTGGGCACGCCATGGCTGAACAGTTTCTGCTGCATGGCTGGCAGGTCATCGGCACCGTGCGCGATCTCTCGCAAACCACGCCGCTGCATCATCTGGCCCGGGCGTATCCTGGACGGGTTCGTATTGAGGCGCTGGATATTTGTGATAATGACGGAATCGCGGCGCTGCGCGAAACGCTTAGCGATAACGTACTGGATATGCTGTTCGTCAACGCGGGCACCACCAACCGCGATCCGACACAAACCATCGGCGAAATCGCGACGGAAGAGTTTATTCATGTCATGTTGACCAACGCGCTCGCGCCGATGCGGGTAATAGAAAGTCTGCAAGATGTCGTGTTGCCGCAGGGGCTGATTGGCGTTATGTCTTCAGGACAAGGCAGTTTGAGCAATAATACCGGCGGACAGCGCGAGCTGTATCGCGGGAGTAAAGCCGCGCTGAATATGTTTATGCGCAGTTTTGCCGCCCGCCCTGCCTGCGTATCGCATCCCCTGGTGGTCATGGCGCCGGGCTGGATCCGCACGGCCCTCGGCGGCGAGAATGCCCCACTCACCATTGCCGAGACCATCCCCTCGCTGGTGAACGTCCTGCTGGAAAAACAAAACCGCCCCGGATTAGAGTATCTGGATTATCGAGGATGTCGGGTACCGTGGTAATAGTTTTATGCGTATTAATGGCGTGCTGACGGGTTCAGGGCAGTCAATTTTGGCTTTTTACGCTATTACTCCCGATGACGGGGAGTTTCCGCGCCCGTTGCGTATGGTGTGGGCTCGGCATGCGTTTTTCTGGTCGTTCCTGAGCTAAAGCCAGGCAGGAGTGATATTATTCAGGCCAGAAAATGCAGGCACAACGTCAATCGGGGAGCGATTTATGCACGAGGAAGTACCACTGAAATATTACGACATTGCGGATGAGTATTCGACCGAGTCCGCTGAGCCCGTCAGCGAGTCGGAACGCGATCCTCTGGCGCGCTATTTCCAGCTGTTGATTACTCGCCTGATGAATAACGAAGAAATCAGCGAGCAAGCGCAGGGAGAGATGGCCGTACAAGCGGGCATCGATCGCCAGCGCATTGATGATATCGCGGTATTTCTGAATAAATGGGGTAATGAGTAGCCGTTACTGCAGCCGCTCCGGGGGAGGCTTAAGCAAATCCGCCACGCGTCAGAAAGCGTAATAAAGCTGGTCATTGCGACCAGCTTTATCCGGGACTTTAGAACCGGTATCCCGCGGAGAACATAAACACCCACGGATCCAGACGAATACTGTCGTGCTGCTGCGCGCCCGCCAGCTTATAGTTGGCGGTGGTGTCGATATCCATGTACCACACCGACATGTTAATCAGCCAGTCGCGGTTAATCAGATAGTCCATCCCCACCTGCCCTGCCGCTCCCCAGGAGTCTTTCAGGCTCAGGTCAGAGATACCGGTTTTTTTACCCGTATCGTTCACGCTCTCATCGAAGAAGGTCGTGTAGTTGATACCCGCGCCAATGTAAGGACGCAGTTTGCTGCTCGAATCGCCAAAGTACCACTGCGCCATTAACGTCGGCGGTAAATGGTGAACGGTCGCAATATTGCCGGTTGCCGCGGTCCCGACTTTATGCCGGAACGGCGTGGCGGCCAGCAGTTCAACGCCTATGTTATCGGTTGCCATATAGGTGAATGTCAGACCCAGTTGCGTATTGTTGCTGACGTTAAAGCCCCCCAGGCTGCCTAACGTACCGCCCGCGCCTTCGGTCGGCCTGACCGTGGCCGAACCCGCGCGAATAAAAAATTCACCGGCTTCATGCGCCCAGACGCTGCTGCCGGAAAGACTGCTCAGAATAACAACCGCCGCTGCTAACTTTTTCATACCCACTTCCTCATTATGGTTATTCAGCGCAAGAATATACATACAAAGAGGTATGTTTGATCCAACATAGATCACATTAAGTCGGCAAATTTAACATTTATTGATCCAGATTAATTTTCACTTTCTCAATACAATCAGTGATAAGCGTGTGGTATCAAGTTTCTTCCATTATGGTCCTCCAGACAGCGCTTCGCTGATTTCCTCTTCTATTTACAAAGATATACTTAGCGCGCAGCAGCAGAGACTGCTACCCAGCCGCGATTTGCGGTACAATCGCCGGCTAGTTAACACCTGCAATACTCAAGGAGAATGCATGTCTATCACGGCAAAGTCCGTCTACCGTGACACCGGGAACTTTTTCCGCACTCAGTTCGTTACTATCCTACTGATTGCGCTGCTATGCGCGTTCATTACGGTAGTACTTGGCCATGCCTTTTCACCCAGTGAAGAACAGCTGTCGATATTAAGCCAGGGCGATAGCCTGGCGGGTAGCGGCGGGCTGTTTGAACTGGTTCAGAGCATGACGCCTGAGCAGCAGCAAATCCTGCTGCGAGCCTCCGCGGCCTCCACTTTCTCCGGTCTTGTAGGCAACGCCATCCTTGCCGGCGGCGTTCTGCTCATGATTCAAATGATCTCCGCCGGTCAGCGGGTCAGCGCCCTTCGCGCGATCGGCGCTTCCGCGCCGGTGCTGCCAAAGCTGCTGCTGCTGATCCTGCTGACGACGTTTATCGTGCAGATGGGGATGATGCTGGTGGTGGTGCCTGGCGTCCTGCTGGCTATCGTGCTCTCTTTCGCACCGGTTATGCTGGTGCAGGATAAAATCGGCATTTTCAGCGCCATGCGTGGCAGTATGCGTCTGGCCTGGGCCAACGTGCGTCTGGTGGCGCCGGCGATTATCGGCTGGCTGCTGGCGAAAACGCTGCTGCTGCTGTTTGCATCGAGCTTCGCGGTCCTGACGCCGAACGTTGGCGCGGTGGTAATAAATACCCTCAGTAATCTGATCTCTGCATTGTTGCTGATCTATTTATTCCGCTTGTATATGCTTATTCGCAACTAACTTAATCCGGGGCGGGCTATTTCTGCCCCGATCTGAACGACGGAATCGATGTATGAAGCAGTTTCTGGATTTTTTACCGCTAGTAGTCTTCTTCGCATTCTACAAGCTATATGATATTTACGCCGCGACAACCGCGCTGATTATCGCCACCGCCATCGTGCTGATCTACAGCTGGGTACGCTATCGCAAAGTCGAAAAAATGGCGCTCATTACCTTCGTCCTGGTCGCCGTATTCGGCGGATTGACTATCTTCTTCCATAACGACGAGTTTATTAAATGGAAGGTAACGGTTATCTACGTGCTGTTCGCCAGCGCGCTGCTGTTTAGCCAGTGGGTGATGAAAAAACCGCTGATCCAGCGCATGCTGGGGAAAGAGCTGACGCTGCCGCAGCAGGTGTGGTCGCGGCTCAATCTGGCCTGGGCGGTATTTTTTATTCTTTGCGGGCTGGCGAATATCTACATCGCTTTCTGGCTGCCGCAGAATATCTGGGTCAACTTCAAGGTCTTCGGCCTGACCGCGCTGACGCTGGTCTTCACCCTGCTGAGCGGCGTTTATATCTATCGCCATATGCCGCAGGACGACAATCATTAAGCTGCCATTCTCCCGGCACGCAGCTCTGCGTGCCGTCTTCCCCCTTGATCTACTGTTATGCTCTCTGAACAGGATTAAAAAACCGTTTTCTTCATGATATCTGCCGGATCACGGAAAGTTGCGGCAAATGTGAGGATTTTGTGGAGATTAACGCAGTGTTATTGTAATGATAATTATTATCATTGATATTCTCGATCTCAATTTCACCCGCTTTTATAGGGATATTTATCATGAGACCGCAGAAACAGCACATAACCACTCCCCTCGCTCTGGCCATCGCAGGCTTGTTCAGTCCGGCTGGCTTTGCCGAAGAAGTGGAGCAGGATACCGAAACCATGGTGGTACGGGGAACCGCCGAAGAGGCGCTGAAGCAGCAGCCGGGCGTCTCGATCATCACCGCGGAAGATATCGCCAAAGATCCGCCGGTTAACGACCTCTCAGAAATTATTCGTAAAATGCCCGGCGTAAACCTGACCGGCAACAGCGCCAGCGGCAGCCGCGGCAACAATCGTCAAATAGATATTCGCGGTATGGGGCCGGAAAACACGCTGATCCTTATTGATGGCGTGCCCGTCACTTCCCGCAATTCTGTGCGCTATAGCTGGCGCGGCGAGCGCGATACCCGCGGCGACAGCAACTGGGTGCCGCCGGAAATGGTGGAACGCATTGAAGTTCTGCGCGGCCCTGCCGCAGCGCGCTACGGCTCAGGCGCCGCGGGCGGCGTGGTCAATATCATCACCAAACGCCCCACCAACGACTGGCACGGCTCGCTCTCGCTCTATACCAATCAGCCGGAAAATAACAAAGAAGGCTCCACTAACCGGGCTAATTTTAACCTCAACGGACCGCTGGCCGGGGATGCCCTGACCATGCGTTTATACGGCAACATTAACAAAACCGAACCCGACGCCTGGGATATTAACCGCGCGCAAAATGGATCTTATGCCGCGGGCCGCGAAGGTGTGCGCAACAAAGATATTAACGCCCTGCTGTCGTGGAAAGTCACGCCGCAGCAGATTATCGATTTTAGCTACGCCTATAGCCGGCAGGGCAATATCTATGCCGGCGATACCCAGTATAGCAACAGTAATATGAGCCCCAATGGCCTGGTGGATACCCTCTACGGTCAGGAAACAAACCGGATGTATCGACAGACCTGGGGGCTGACCTATAACGGGATCTGGGACTGGGGCCAGTCGAAGGCGGGCGTCTACTACGAAAAAACCAACAATACCCGTCTGCAGGAGGGTACTACCGGTCGCGTGGAAGGGATGATCAATAGCGATGTTTATGACACCAGCCGCCTGGAGTCGTGGCGCTCAACCGCCGAGGTGAATCTCCCCTTCAACTGGCTCGCTGAACAGACCCTGACGCTGGGCATGGAGTGGAATCGCGATGAGCTCAACGATCCGGCGTCCATGCAGGCCACCACCACCACGGATGCGCTCCCCGGGGTGTCCGGCGATCCTTCACAACGCAGCCCCAAGAACAGCGCCACGCTGACCGGTATTTATCTCGAAGACAATATTGAGGCAACGCCGGGCACCAATATTATCCCGGGTCTGCGCTTCGACTACCATAACGACTTCGGCAGCAACTGGAGCCCGAGTCTGAACCTGTCGCAGGATCTGGGGGATATGTTTAAGGTCAAAGCAGGTATTGCCCGCGAGTTTAAAGCGCCGAATCTGTATCAGTCGAGCGAAGGCTACCTGCTTTCCACGCGCGGAAACGGCTGCCCGATAAGTATTGCCGATGGCAACTGCTATCTTTTGGGTAACCCGGATCTCGACCCGGAAATCAGCATCAATAAAGAGATTGGTCTTGAGTTTAATCTCAACGGTTACAACGCTGGCGTCACCTGGTTCCGCAACGATTACAAAAACAAGATTGTCTCCGGCACCGAGGTGCTGGGTAATACCGCCAGCGGAGCGAATATCCTGCAGTGGGAGAATGGCGGGAAAGCGGTCGTCGAAGGCCTTGAAGGCACGCTGCTGGTTCCGGTTATTGCCGATACGCTCAGCTGGCGCACCAACGCCACTTATATGATCAAATCGGAAAACAAAGATACCGGAAACCCGCTGTCCGTAATTCCGAAATACACCATCAATACCCTGCTTGACTGGCAGGTGACCAGTAAGTTTTCGGCGAACGTCAACTGGACCCTGTACGGTCGGCAGAAACCGCGCGAATATGCGGAAATTCGTAATGAAAACGGGGTGCTGGCCACCAATGAAGTCGGTTCTTATTCCGTGGTGGGTATCGGCGGCAACTATCAGCTAATGAAAGACCTGCGCCTGAACGCCGGGATTAGCAACCTGTTTGATAAGCAAATTTATCGTGAAAACGAAGGCGCTTCGACCTATAACGAACCGGGCCGCGCCTACTACGCTGGCGTCACGATCTCCTTCTGACCCTTCACGCCCGCTATCGCGGGCGTATTCCCTATTCTCTCGACGCCATTTTCATAGTAGCATCGCGCCTGATCATCTTTGACTAGTACAGAGTATAGAATGACAACAACAGATCTTGCGCCGAAGGGCGAATTGGTTTTACGCACCCTGGCGATGCCGGCGGACACCAACGCTAACGGCGATATTTTCGGCGGCTGGCTGATGTCGCAGATGGATATTGGCGGCGCCATTATGGCCAAAGAGATTGCCCACGGCCGCGTCGTGACCGTCCGGGTCGACGGCATGACCTTTTTACGCCCGGTGGCGGTTGGCGATGTCGTATGCTGCTACGCCAACTGCGTGAAACGCGGCAACACGTCGATAACCATTAATATGGAAGTGTGGGTCAAGAAAGTATCGTCTGAGCCTATCGGCCAGCGCTATAAAGCGACCGAAGCGCTGTTTATCTACGTCGCGGTGGATAATCAGGGCAAGCCTCGCGCCCTGCCCGCCCTGTAATGCAGCCGGCCCGGCACAACCGGGCCGATCGTTTACAGAAAACCGAGTAAAGAGAAGAAGAAGTAGCCCAGTACAATAATGACCACCGGCAAAACGTAAAGCGGAAAATACTGCACCAGGATGGTATGACGCGGCACCACCACGCGTTCGGAGATTTGCTCACGCGTCAGCCCTTCGGCCCCTTTCGCCTGCTCCAGAATCAGCTGATCCTCCACGCCTTCGCGCAGAAATTTCGCCTGGCGCCCCATCCGCGCCCCGGACGCCTGCAGCGCCATGCCGACAAACACCAGAATATAGATGATCCAGAAGCCAATGTTCATACCGTGCTTAAAGTCCGGCAGCGGCGAGTTGTACCAGAAGAAATTGAGGAACGGCGTATTAAAACGCATCATCTCAATCATCACATGAGCGAAGTCCATCATCACCGCGTCAATGCCCGGTTTTTTCTCACTGTGCTCGTACATAAACTTCAGCACGGAAATCAGCGTCGAGATAACCGCCGGGATAAATACCACCCACCCCAAAATACGTTTAAGTACTGCAACGCGTCCAGCTTGTTGATACGTCATGGGTTCCCCTTGTTAAGACGCCTATCCACTCTAAGTCTACCTTCGTCGGCGAATTTCGCCCAATAATGCGCGGTATGATATACCATGAGTGCCGATTCGTTATCTATTTACGCTACAAGGAGAGGGACTTATGTCAGCCAGGCGCCAGATTCACGCCGCGATTTTTGATATGGATGGTTTACTGATTGATTCCGAGCCGCTGTGGGATAAAGCAGAGCTGGAGGTGATGGCAAGCCTGGGGGTGGATATCAGCCGCCGCCATGAAATGCCGGATATTCTGGGGCTGCGCATCGATTTAGTCGTCGACCTGTGGTTTGCCCAGCAGCCGTGGAAAGGCCCGGATCGCGCGGAAGTCACCGCGCGGATCATCAATCGCGCCATCCAGCTGGTGGAAGAAGCGCGTCCGCTTCTCCCCGGCGCGCGCCAGGCGGTGGCATTGTGCAAAGCCCAGGGGCTAAAAATCGGCCTCGCGTCGGCATCGCCGCTGCGGATGCTGGAAAAAGTCCTCACCATGTTTGAACTGCGCGACCAGTTTGACGCCCTCGCTTCCGCCGAAATGCTGCCGTTCAGCAAACCGCATCCGCAGGTGTATCTGAACTGCGCCGCCAGTCTTGGCGTCAGCCCAATGAACTGCGTGGCGCTGGAAGACTCGGTCAACGGCATGATTGCCAGCAAAGCAGCGCGGATGCGGTCTATCGTGGTACCGGAAGCGGAAAACAGCCGCGACCCGCGCTTCGTGCTGGCTGACGTGAAGCTTGCTACGCTTGAGTCCCTCACGCCGGGCGACCTGCTCGGTTAATCCTGCCGGTGATGATGGGAGAGCGGCATCATCCCATCATCACAAAAATAAAACACCGTTTCATTTTTAATTGTTTTTTCCTCTTCCGCCCTCTATGCTTATCTCAACGGCGTTATTTGACGCATGAAATCAGCATACAGAGGTGCATATGGTACTGAACGCCTTTGACCTTGCGGGCAAGGTCGCCATCGTGACGGGTTGTGATACCGGGCTGGGCCAGGGAATGACGTTAGGCCTTGCGCAGGCCGGGTGCGATATCGTCGGCGTGAATCGCCGGATCCCCCATGAAACCGCAGAAAAGGTCCAGGCGCTGGGCCGCCGCTTTACCGCTATCCAGGCCGATCTGAGCCGGCAGGATGAGATTGAAGACATAGTGACTCAGGCCGTGGCCGCCATGGGCCGGATCGATATTCTGGTCAACAATGCGGGAACCATCCGTCGCGCCGATGCGCTCTCCTTTAGCGAAAAGGACTGGGACGACGTGATGAATCTGAATCTGAAGTCGGTGTTCTTCCTTTCGCAGGCGGTCGCCCGGCAGTTTATCCAGCAGGGTGACGGCGGGAAAATCGTGAACATTGCCTCAATGCTCTCGTTTCAGGGCGGTATTCGGGTGCCATCCTACACCGCGTCAAAAAGCGGCGTACTGGGCATTACCCGCCTGATGGCCAACGAATGGGCCGGGCATCGCATCAACGTTAACGCGATTGCGCCGGGGTATATGGCGACCAATAATACCCAACAGCTGCGCGATGACGCCGAGCGTAGCAAAGCGATCCTCGACCGTATTCCGGCCGGGCGCTGGGGGGTTGCGGATGATCTCCAGGGGCCGGTCGTCTTCCTCGCCTCCAGGGCGGCGGATTACATCAGCGGCTATACCCTGGCGGTGGATGGCGGCTGGCTGGCGCGCTGATGATTTTGTGACAAAGAGTTACACCGTCACCTCTTTCGCACACTGTATAAAAACCCTATACTGTATGAATTGACAGTTTAGGGTTTTTATCATGACGGCGGAAGGCCACCTCCTCTTTTCTATCGCCTGCGCGGTATTTGCGAAAAATGCGGAATTAACGCCCGTGCTGGCCCAGGGCGACTGGTGGCATATTGTTCCTTCCGCCATCCTGACCTGTCTGCTGCCGGATATCGATCACCCGAAGTCATTTCTCGGCCAGCGCTTAAGCTGGATATCAAAACCGATAGCGCGCGCCTTCGGCCATCGCGGCTTCACCCATAGCCTGCTGGTGGTTTTTGGCGCGGTCGCGATTTTCTCATTGAAAGTGCCGGAAAGCTGGATAGTTCCGGCAGATGCGGTTCAGGGTCTGGTTCTGGGCTATCTCAGCCATATTCTCGCCGACATGCTCACCCCAGCGGGCGTTCCGCTGCTCTGGCCCTGCCGCTGGCGTTTTCGTCTGCCCCTCCTCGCGCCGCGCAAGGGCAACCAGCTGGAGCGCGCGCTGTGCATGGCGCTGTTCATCTATGCCGTGTGGATGCCGCAAAACGTTGCCGAAAACAGCGCCGTTCGCTGGTCATCGGATATGATTAATTCGCTGCAAACTACCTTTAATCGCTTTATTAGCCACCAGTCTGGGCGATAAACCAGCGAATTAATCAATTAGTTATAATCAATTCCATTTGAATATAAGTAACGAATTACGCCTTCTGCTACCCTTGCCGTCATAAGAGTTGGTTATTGACCAACCCGGTTATAAAAGTTATCAGGAGAACGGGGATGAACTTTCCATTAATAGCGAACGTTGTCGTGTTCGCGGTTTTACTGTTGGCGCTGGCCCAAACCCGGCATAAACAGTGGAGCCTCGCTAAAAAAGTGCTGGTCGGTCTGGTTATCGGCGTGGTTTTCGGCCTGGCGCTACAGCTTATCTATGGTTCCGACAGCCAGGTGCTGAAGGACTCTATCCAGTGGTTCAATATCGTCGGTAACGGCTATGTTCAGCTGCTACAGATGATCGTCATGCCGCTGGTTTTCGCCTCGATTTTGAGCGCGGTGGCCCGTCTGCACAATGCTTCGCAGCTGGGTAAAATCAGCTTCCTCAGCATCGGTACCCTGCTGTTCACTACGCTGATTGCGGCGCTGGTCGGGGTACTGGTGACCAATATGTTTGGCCTCACCGCCGAAGGTCTGGTTCAGGGCAGCGCGGAAACCGCCCGCCTCAACGCCATTCAGAGCAACTACGCCGGTAAAGTCGCGGACCTGAGCGTCCCGCAGCTGATCCTCTCTTTTGTGCCGAAAAACCCGTTTGCCGATCTGACCGGCGCGAACCCGACATCGATTATCAGCGTCGTTATCTTCGCTGCGTTCCTCGGCGTCGCGGCGCTGAAGCTGCTGAAAGATGACGTAGCGAAAGGCCAGCGCGTACTCACCGCCATCGACACGCTGCAGAGCTGGGTGATGAAGCTGGTACGCCTGGTGATGCAGTTAACGCCGTACGGCGTACTAGCGCTGATGACCAAGGTGGTTGCGGGCTCTAACCTGCAGGACATCATCAAGCTCGGCAGCTTCGTTATCGCCTCTTATATTGGTCTGGGCATCATGTTCGTGGTGCACGGTCTGCTGCTGGCGGTGAACGGCGTGAGCCCGCTGAAGTACTTCCGTAAAGTCTGGCCGGTGCTGACCTTCGCCTTTACCAGCCGCTCCAGCGCCGCGTCGATTCCGCTGAACGTGGAAGCGCAAACGCGTCGTCTGGGCGTGCCGGAGTCTATCGCCAGCTTCTCCGCCTCGTTCGGCGCCACCATCGGCCAGAACGGCTGCGCGGGTCTTTATCCGGCGATGCTGGCGGTAATGGTCGCGCCAACCGTCGGTATCAACCCGCTCGATCCGCTGTGGATTGCAACGCTGGTAGGCATCGTGACCGTCAGCTCCGCCGGCGTCGCGGGCGTAGGCGGCGGCGCGACCTTTGCCGCCCTGATCGTCCTGCCAGCGATGGGCTTGCCTGTCACGCTGGTGGCGCTGCTGATCTCGGTGGAGCCGCTCATCGATATGGGCCGTACCGCGCTGAACGTGAGCGGGTCTATGACCGCCGGTACCCTGACCAGCCAGTGGCTGCGTCAAACCGATAAAACTATTCTCGATAGCGAAGAAGATGCCGAGCTGGCGCACCGCTAAGCTGATGCCATCTTCAGGTTATCAAAACAAAAAACCGCTGAAATATCAGCGGTTTTTTTATTTCCCCTGCAGCCTCAGCCGTCAATTTCGCCTTCCTGCCTCATTTGCGTCGCCCAGCGCTGCGCCGCTTCCGGCACGTTAAACGGTGGGGAACGGCGAAAGTGTTCATCGATCAGCACAAAGGCAACGTACTTACCCCGCAGAGCCCAGACGTCGCGAAAACCATCCATTTTGACGGCGTGTTCCGGCGGCGCAGGCTCCACTCGAGGCACGTAGCTAATGACCTGACGATTTTGTTGGCGAAGTGGTTTCATCACAAATAGATTCACTAAACACAGCGGGAAACGGAAACCCTTATCATAGCCGAAAGCGCCCCCCTTCGTCGCCCCCTGCTTGCGGCCCTTTAGTAGCAAAACTCTTATAAAAATATGTTCTTGAAATGATGTTCTACAATTAGAAGGGTTTTGGTTTAGCAATGACCATTTTCAGTAATGAAAGCAGGAGCACGCAATGTCTGATAAACACCCTAACCCACAACCCCATCAATCACCGGTTCACGATGACCGGGAAGCAAAACCTGGTCTGGATGCCCTGGCCCCCGAAGACCAGAACTGGCGGCCCACGCCGCATCCCACTGCTCCAGGCGAAGAGCCGACCGCGCCGGGCAGTATGAAAGCCCCGGATACGCACAGCGAAAAGCTTGATGCCCTCGAAAAACATCGCAAAGGCGGTGAGGATTTTGCCCTCACCACCAACCAGGGCGTTCGCATCGCTGACGATCAAAACTCGCTGCGCGCGGGTAAACGCGGCCCCACGCTGCTGGAAGATTTTATCCTGCGTGAAAAAATCACCCACTTCGACCACGAGCGCATTCCGGAAAGGATCGTCCATGCCCGCGGCTCCGCTGCGCACGGCTATTTCCAGGCGTACAGCGATTTAAGCGACATCACCAAAGCCGATTTCCTCTCCAGCCCCGAGAAAAAAACGCCGGTCTTCGTCCGCTTTTCAACCGTTCAGGGCGGCGCAGGCTCCGCCGATACGGTCCGCGACATCCGCGGTTTTGCCACCAAGTTTTATACCGACGAAGGGATTTTCGACCTGGTCGGCAACAATACGCCGATCTTTTTTATCCAGGATGCGCTCAAATTCCCTGATTTTGTTCATGCGGTGAAACCTGAGCCACACTGGGCCGTCCCGCAGGGGCAAAGCGCGCACGACACGTTCTGGGATTATGTCTCGCTACAGCCGGAAACGCTGCATAACGTGATGTGGGCGATGTCCGACCGCGGACTGCCCCGCAGCTACCGCACGATGGAGGGCTTCGGCATCCACACCTTCCGCCTGATTAACGCGCAAGGCAAAGCCACCTTCGTACGTTTTCACTGGAAGCCCGTGGCAGGCAAAGCGTCTCTGGTTTGGGACGAGTCGCAAAAGCTGACCGGTCGCGATCCTGATTTCCACCGCCGTGATTTATGGGAAGCAATTGAAGCCGGCGATTATCCTGAGTACGAACTGGGCTTACAGCTGATCCCGGAAGAGGACGAGTTTGCTTTTGATTTCGATCTGTTGGATCCCACCAAGCTGATTCCGGAAGCGCTGGTCCCGGTGCAGCGCGTCGGTAAGATGGTCCTCAATCGCAACCCGGATAACTTTTTTGCCGAAAACGAACAGGCGGCGTTCCATCCTGGGCATATCGTTCCGGGGATAGACTTCAGCAACGACCCGCTGCTTCAGGGCCGACTCTTCTCCTATACCGATACGCAGATTAGCCGCCTCGGCGGGCCGAATTTCCATGAAATCCCGATCAATAAGCCCACCTGCCCGTACCATAACTTCCAGCGCGACGGCATGCACCGGATGGATATTGATACCAATCCGGCAAACTACGAGCCCAACTCCATTAACGATAACTGGCCGCGGGAGACGCCGCCAGCCGCTAAACGCGGCGGCTTTGAATCCTATGCCGAGCGGGTTGACGGAGAAAAAATTCGCCAGCGCAGCCCCTCGTTTGGCGAGTACTACTCTCATCCCCTGCTGTTCTGGCGTAGCCAGACGCCTATTGAGCAGCAGCATATTATCGACGGCTTTAGTTTCGAACTGAGCAAGGTCGTCAGGGAGTGGATCCGCGAGCGGGTGGTCGATCAGCTGGCGCATATCGACCTGCAGCTGGCTCAGGCGGTGGGCAAAAATCTGGGGATTGAGCTCACCGACGAGCAGCGCAGCATCACCCCGCCGCCGGATGTTAACGGCCTGAAGAAAGATCCGACCTTAAGCCTGTACGCCATTCCCAGCGGCGACGTTAAAGGCCGGGTGGTAGCGGTACTGCTTAACGATCGGCCGGTCGCGAAAGAGCTGCTGGCGCTGCTGAAGACGCTGAAGGCGCACGGAGTACATGCCAAACTGCTCTATTCCCGAATGGGTAAAGTGAAGGCCGATGACGGTAGCGAGCTTCCGGTGGCCGGAACCTTTGCCGGGTCGCCCTCGTTAACCGTCGATGCGGTTATCGTTCCCGGCGGCGATCTGCAAAGCCTGAGCAACAACGGCGATTTCCACTATTACCTGCTGGAAGCCTACAAACACCTGAAACCGATTCTTCTGGCAGGCGATGCCCGGCAGTGCAAAGCGCCACTGCAGATTGCCAGCCAGGGTGAAGAAGGCGTTGTTGAGACGGATGCCATTGATAGCCAGGCGCTGGATGAACTGATTACCCTGATGGCGGCGCATCGGGTGTGGTCAAGAAACGCCAAAATCGCCGCGATCCCGGCATAAAAAAGATGCCCGGCAGAAATGCCGGGCTTTTGACTTGCCTTTATACATCGCGATAGGTTCCGAGCCGGTAACCGCGCTCGGTAATCGCCGATTTTAGCGACTCGCTCGTCAGCACATCCAGCTCGGTCAGACGCGGATAGCAATAGGCGCTGCCCATAATCGTGTTATCCACGAACGCCGGATGGCACATTACCTCCAGCGACGTCTCACCGCGGCGGATAGAGGCATCCAGGGTTTGCAGAAACAGCGCTTCCGAAACCCCTTCCCCGTAAAACTCGCTGGCGAACCCTTCGCTGCTGCGCGCCGCATCCTGCGCCAGGCCTGACAGCGTCGCCAGCTGGCGGTCGATCCGCAGCGCCACGCCCTTCTCGCGGGCGAACGCCGCGACGATGGGGTAGATCTGCGCGATCATATGCACATGGTGATGGCTGTCGATATGCGTCGGTTCATGGCCAAACAGCTCGACAAAGCGCTGATACTGCTGCTCCAGTTCGTGGGCGATTTCGTCCAGCGGCAGGCTGTCCTCTTCCGCCATCTGCCAAATCCACTTACCGAGACGCCCTTCGCGGGTTAGCCCCGGCATCGCCGATAGCGGTTCGCCCAGCGTCAGGACAAAATGCATCCCCACCGCCAGTTCGGGGACGCAGCGGCTAAGCTGGGCAGCGTGGCTAATCGCCGCGCCGTTGACCAGCGCCGTCGTGGAGGTGACCACACCGTTCTTGCAAGCTTCGATAATGCCGTAGTTTTGCCCCCTGCTGAGGCCAAAATCATCAGCATTGACGATTAACACGCGTTCCATGAGCCGCTCCCGTTACTGTTTCAGTTTTTCGATAGTCGCCGCAAAGTTTGGCAGCCACTGCTCGTGCGCGAGGATCATCTCCCGCGCCAGCTTTTCAGCATCGCGATCGGAGTGGATCAGCGGGCTTAGATTAAGCGCCAGCAGCACATCGTCCAGTTTACCGCTGATAGCCGCTTCGCTTGCCGCGACTTCAAAACCTTTAATGGTGTAAATCAGACCCAGCACCTTCTCATCGAAGTGCGTAATGCGCGGCGTCGGTTTGGCGCCATCGCGACCCAGCGTACAGGTCATCTCTACCGCCCAGTCGGCCGGGATATTATCGACGTGGCCGTGATGCGGCACGTTAACGTAATGCTCGGCCTGCTTATCATTGTAAATGGCGTTAATCACTTCACAGGCGGCGTCGGAGTAATAGGCCCCGCCGCGCTGCTCCAGCTCTTTCGGTTTCACGTTCAGATCCGGATCCTTATAGAGCTCGAAAAGCTGTTTCTCAACTTTCTGCACTACCTGCGCGCGCGCGCCGCCTTTGTAGTACTCGCCCATTTCAATCGCCAGCATCTCTTTTGGCTTAAAGTAGTAGAGCAGATAGGAGCAAGGGATCAGGCGCAGCGACCGGAGCAGCCCTTCGCTAAACGGCAAATCAAAGATATTTTTCACCGAGTTTGCGCTCAATCGACCCGATGCTACGCCGTCAAGCAGCTCGTCAAAGCGTGAAACGCCGT
The DNA here is from genome assembly GCF_002090195.1 of Klebsiella sp. M5al. Classification (NCBI taxonomy): domain Bacteria; kingdom Pseudomonadati; phylum Pseudomonadota; class Gammaproteobacteria; order Enterobacterales; family Enterobacteriaceae; genus Klebsiella; species Klebsiella sp. M5al. The sequence continues at coordinate 2,471,036 of NZ_CP020657.1, read as the reverse complement.
TGACCAGCACATCGCGAACAAACACCAGATGGTTGAGACCAAACAGATCGATATTGAGCTCATCGCTCGGAGCCAGCTTCAGCACGTCGGTGATAAACATCTTCATGCCGATAGGAATATTGCACACGCCGATAAAGCGCTTAAAGCCGGTATGCCGATAAACCGCTTCGGTTACCATGCCCGCCGGGTTGGTAAAGTTAATCACCCAGGCGTTCGGACAGACTTCCTGAACATCTTTCACAATGTCAAAAATGACCGGAATGGTGCGCAGACCTTTAAACAATCCGCCCGCGCCGTTGGTTTCCTGGCCTAAATAGCCGTGGCTCAGCGGGATACGCTCGTCCTTCTCGCGCGCCTTAAGCTGGCCAACGCGCAGCTGGGTGGTGACGAAATCGGCGCCTTCCAGCGCCGCGCGGCGATCCAGGGTCTTGTAGACTTTCATCGGAACGCCGGCTTTTTCCACCATGCGCTGGCACAGCGCGTGGATAATATCGAGCTTTTCCTGCCCTTCAGCGACATCCACCAGCCACAGTTCGCTAATTGGCAGTTCATGATAACGCTTCAGGAATCCTTCCAGTAATTCCGGGGTATAGCTGCTGCCGCCGCCGATTGTCACTACTTTCAATTTCTGGCTCATTATTTTCTCCCTTGCGGATAGCGCATATGCGGCACCCGCTCTCCACGTAAATACGGACAGTTAATTTGAATATTTAGACCGCGCGGACTATTCCGCGCCCGGTTAATTAATACTGGTGAGGTGTTTCCGATAGCTGCTGGGGGTAAAGGAAGTCAGCTTCTTGAATGTTTTAATAAACAGACTTGGGCTACTGTACCCCGACTCATAGGCGATATCGGTCACCGAGTAGTTGGTTATCTCTAACTGTTTCTTCGCGAAGTTGATGCGAATATCGTTAATCATCTGCATCGGCGTTTTGCCATAATATCGCTGGGTTGCGCGGGTTAAGTACTCCTGCGTTTTACCGGAAAGCTCAACCATATTTTCCAGCGCCCCCTCGCCAAATTTAAGCTTATCGTGCATACCCTCGACGGTATTTTTCAACCACTGCGGAATAACATCTTCGGTAGGCTCTTCACGATAGTGCCGCAAACGATTCAGGGTGTAAAAAGACACCAGTTCGATAAATTCGTCAAATTCAGTTTCGCGAAAATTCAGTGATGCAATAACCGACTCAATATAACTGAGAAAAGTACTTTTAACGGCATAGACCTGAGAGGCGACGAGACCAAACGGCAGCAGCGGCAGATAGTGTTTCTCAAAGAAACTTTTGCTGATACCGACGTTAAGAATGCGCGTCGCGCCAAATTCATAAAAACTCTGGTGATGCGACCCCATTGGGATAAAGACAAAATCCCCGCGCTCCAGCAGCACCCGCTTGCCATTAATAACCTGATAATAGCGCCCGGTTAAAACGATGGTGTATTCGTAGTAATCATGCTGGTGAAGCCCGCTTACGCTCTCCGTTTTGTTGTAGATGACCACATGAAAGTTCTTGCCGTTAAAGAGTTGTTGCTCCCGGGCGGTACTGATTTCAGTGGTCATCATCTTTGGCTGCCTCATCGTGTCGATGACCTATTGTACCTTCTCGTGCAGCTCAATCAATTCGGCAACCAGCTCACGAGCCAGCATTGAGGTCATCAGATGATCCTGCGCATGAACCAGCACCAAACTCACCTTCATTTTGCCCTCGCCCTCATCGCTCTCAATCAGCTGCGTCTGCACAAGGTGCGCTTCGCTCAACGCCATGCGCGACTGTTCCATCATCGCTTTGGCCGCCGCGAAATCTCCCTGCTTTGCCTGCTTCAGCGCGGCATAAGCCAGGCTACGCGCTTGTCCGGAGTTGATAATCAGCCCCATCACCACCTCTTCGAGGTCGTTTACCGCGCTCTCTTCTGCTGCGATGTTATCCAGATCAAACATAATGACTCCCTTATTTCCTGGACGGTACGGGAAACCTCCCGTACCGCTTAATATTAGAATTTCAGTGCGTTAGCGATATCTTCTTCGCTCTCTTCCTGCTCAATAACGCCCTGCGCTTTGTTAGAGATCACCACAAACGGCAGGTAGACCAGGGTGGATACGGCAAGGTTGAACAGGGCCAGCAGCAGGGCCGCGACGCTACCGTTGGTGTTAAAGAAGGCGCCTAAACCGGTCGGCATGGTCCACGGCGCGATATTGGTAATCGGCGGGATGATGCCCAGGGTGTAAGCCGTCATGGTGATGGCCGCCAGCAGAGGCTGAATCAGAATGAACGGGATAAACATCACCGGGTTCATAATAATCGGCAGGCCGAACAGGATGGGTTCGTTAATCTGGAAGATGCCTGACGGCAGCGCCAGTTTGGCCACCTGACGATGATCCTCACGACGTGAAGCGATAAAGATGGCGATGATTAAGCCCAGAGTCGCGCCGGTACCACCAAGGAAGATGTAGGAATCAAGCATCGGCTTGGCCCACATATGGAAGCTCTTACCCGCGGCCAGCGCGGCCTCGACGGAACCGTACTGCTGGTAGGTTGCGATATTTTCCAGCGCCCACGGCGTCATGATCCCGCTATCCAGCGCCGACAGCGCCAGCGACCCGTGTACGCCGAAGAACCACAGCAGCGAGGTGAAAATAACGTATGCCCAGCCTACGACGGCGCCCATTGAGGCCAGCGGCGTGGAGATCGTGTCCATGATGATCTGGTGGAAGTTAGTCCCCCAGTGGGTCAACGCCCAGGAGATAATCCCCATTATCGAGAGGATAATGAATGCCGGGATAACCGCCGAGAATGAACGGGAAACCGAAGCCGGCACGCTGGACGGCAGCGTAATCACCCAATTGCGATGTACGATAAAGGTGAACATCTCGGCAACGACCAGACCGATCACAATACCGGAAATAATATTGGCGCCGCCTAACCAGTTAGCGCCAACGGCGTAGGCTTCACCGACGCTATAAGGCGTGACGGTCATAAATGCCGCCACGGCCAATAAACCGGCGGCCATCGGGTCCACTTTACGCTCTTCAGCTAACGCAGAACCGATGAAGAAAGGCGCCATTAGCGACATAATGCCGAGCGTACCGTTATAAACGTTACCGCCAATAGCTTTAAAACCGTTGAGCGTTTCTATGGTGGAGGCATCCAGACGGATACCCATTGAATAAAAGAAGGAGCCGTCGCCGAAACTCAAAAATACGTTGTTAATTAAAACAAACATTGCCCCAGCTAGCGTCAATGGCATTAACTTAATAAAGCCGTTTTTAATTGCGTTGACGTGGGGCTGCCTTCCTATTTTGACGGCAAAAGGAAGGAGTACCTTTTCAAGCGAGTCAATCACTTTACTCATAATAAATACCCTTTAAGGCCGCAATATAATCATTGCGGCAATGATAGATGAAATTACTCTTTGACGGGAAAATAAACTCTGGGTATTTCGGACAGCAAACAGCTAAAACACACCCTCACGAAATTTTAACCGCTGCTATCCGAAATATGTCGAGTTTTAAAATAAAAATTATTGTGCAGCAGCTTTCTTAATGGCCGCAACGGCCGCTTTCAGAACACCTAATCCATCGATCTTACCGTACAAAACAGAATCAATGACTTCTACGGGTTTATTGGGTAGTAAACGCTGAATATCCGGCAACATATAGGAAATTTGTGGGCCTAATAATACGACATCGGCATCAGGACCTTTTTCACCGGCCAGGGTCTCCGGAAATGCTTCAATAATCACCGGCACTTCATACTTCTCGGCCTGGGCGCGCATTTTCGATACCAGCAGTGATGTCGACATCCCAGCAGAACAGAACAGGTAGATATGTTTCTTTTCCATGAACGCTTCCTCAATTTGTGTGACCCGGTCCTCCCGGTATCATGGATGCCTGAGAGGCGGTAAGAGATGTTTCTTTGAATTAGTATTGTTTATGCATTGAGTATACGGCATCGTTCAGCGCCAGGATAATTCCTCCTTGAACAGAATTGTCTCTCATTGACCTCGCGTTTTGACTGCCTTCACATTTCCCTCAAATAATTCGCGCAATTAAATAAGCATCAGAGTTCACAAAAAAGCCCGACCAATGGTCGGGCTTACGTAGAAATCAGCGTTACGGCTGGGGTATTACTTACTGTTGCGCGGGTCGGTATCGTACTCGGCGCAGGTCTGATAACCGGAATTTATCACGTGGCCAGTATCGTCCAGGGCGACAAAGTAGGTTTCAATTTTACCATCGCGTTGACCCAGGATGTATGTCTGGCAGGTACCGCGCGCGTGGATCATGGTAACTTCTGATGAAGGCTTACCGGCAATCTGCGCAACCTGGGCGCGGCTCATGCCTTTTTTAACGTCTTTGACCACCGGCTGAGTGAACTGATCTTTGGTACGGTCATAGGCCGTACAGCCTGCCAGCATGGTCAATACAGCTGCTGCGCCCAGAAATCCTGCAAAATGCTTGTTCATGTTCCGTCCTCTTTTTTTTGGCGTGTTAATAAGCCTGGAATAAATATCGTTATTTTTCAAGCCGAAGGTGGAAATGAAACGAAATTAAGAGCTTTCCAATAATAAATCCCCTCTTGTTGCGGTTGCCTGCTTTTGCTTCACTCAAAATTGTGATCCTTGTCGTTTTACCGGCAAAGAGGTAGGTTAAACCTCTGCTGATTGGCAAACAGATTTACTTCCCGGAGGGCGCAATGACGCTACAACAAGAGATTATTCAGGCGCTGGGCGCAAAACCCCAGATCGATGTCGAAGCCGAGATACGCCGCAGCGTAGATTTTTTGAAGTCCTACCTGCAAAAATACCCCTTTATTAAATCGCTGGTCCTCGGCATCAGCGGCGGCCAGGACTCTACGCTCACCGGTAAATTGTGTCAGTTGGCCATCAACGAACTGCGCGCCGAAACCGGCGACAGCAGCCTGCAGTTTATTGCCGTGCGCCTCCCGTACGGCGTGCAGGCGGATGAACAGGACTGCCAGGACGCTATCGCATTTATTCAGCCGGATCGCGTATTAACGGTCAATATTAAGGGCGCCGTGCTGGCCAGCGAGCAGGCGCTGCGCGAGGCCGGGATCGAACTTAGCGACTTTGTTCGCGGTAATGAAAAAGCCCGCGAACGCATGAAGGCGCAGTACAGCATCGCCGGAATGACCCATGGCGTAGTGGTAGGCACCGACCATGCGGCGGAAGCGATCACCGGGTTCTTCACCAAATACGGCGACGGCGGTACCGATATTAACCCCATCTTTCGCCTCAACAAACGCCAGGGCAAACAGCTGCTGGCCCATTTAGGCTGTCCGGAGCATCTGTATAAAAAGCTGCCGACCGCCGATCTGGAGGACGACCGCCCTTCACTGCCCGACGAAGTGGCGCTGGGCGTGACCTACGAAAATATCGATGACTATCTGGAAGGCAAAACGCTGGACGAGAAAATCGCGAAAACGATTGAGGGCTGGTATCTGAAAACCGAACATAAACGCAGACCGCCGATTACCGTCTTCGACGACTTCTGGAAAAAGTAATCCCCCTCTCCCCTCGCCCCGACGCCTCGGGGCGATTTTTTATCCTTTTCGCCTCTCCCTCCGGCTGCTATACTGGATAAATAAACAGCACCAGGAGCAAAAGTGGCAAGAAGGCAATCCGCCCCGCGTCTCGAATTTGAAGCGGCGGCAATTTATGCGTATCCCGAACATCTGCGTCCGTGGCTTGAGGCGCTGCCTAAACAGCCGGGCGTCTATCTCTTCCACGGCGAAAGCGACACCCTGCCGCTGTATATTGGTAAAAGCGTAAACATCCGCAGCCGTGTGCTGTCGCATCTGCGCACGCCCGACGAAGCGGCCATGCTGCGCCAGGCGCGGCGTATTACCTGGCAGCGGACGGCTGGCGAACTCGGCGCGCTGTTATTAGAAGCGCAGCTGATTAAAGAACAGCAGCCGCTATTCAATAAACGACTGCGGCAAAACAGGCAGCTGTGCTCATTACGCCTTGCTGACGACCGTCCTCAGGTGGTTTACGCCAGCGAGCTGGATTTCTCACAGCAAAGCGATCTCTATGGCCTGTTTGCAAATCGCCGCGCGGCGCTGCAGGCGCTGCAAAAAATCGCCGATGAGCATCGCCTTTGTTACGGATTAATGGGCCTTGAACCGCTCAACCGCGGGCGCGCCTGCTTTCGCTCCGCCCTGGGCCGCTGCGCGGGGGCCTGCTGCGGGAAAGAGAGCGTTGAAACGCACCATCAGCGGCTGCGCGAGAACATGCAAAAGATGCAGCTAGTGTGCTGGCCGTGGGCCGGAGCGATCGCGCTGGAAGAGAGCAGCGATGATATGACGCAATACCACATTATTCAAAACTGGCTGTGGCTCGGCGCGGTAGCGTCCCTGTCACAGGCATCATCGCTCACGCGCCTGTCGGCCAAATTTGACCATGACGGTTATAAAATATTGTGCAAGCCGCTGCTCAGCGGCCGCTATAAGCTCCATCCCCTGTGAAGCGAATGTAAGCCCCGATTCGCTATCGGGGCAATTACCAGCCGCCCCCGCCGCCCCCGCCCGAGCCGCCTCCGGATGAACCACCTCCAGAGGAACCGGATCCGCTATAACCTGAACCTGATGATGAACCGCTCCCTGAACCGCTATCCGGCGTTGACATAGAGGCGGTTCGGCAGGCTTCGCTGAAGTGTTCGACGCTTCCCCAATCGGCGGCGGCAAACGCATGCGACATGGCGCCTGTACTACTCAGGTAGTGGGCAAAGGTATTTGCCCATGTTTTCCCTACGTCCAGCGCCAGGGCAACCGGCAGCAGCGCTTCAAAATGGGAAATCATCTGCTCAGGCGGATAGATAATCTGATAACGATGCTTTTCGGCGGTGCCCAGATAGAGCATCAATCCTTTCGCGATAGCCAGTTCATCAAGCCCGTGCTGCGTATAGCGAGGCGTTTTCCAGGCAACGAAAACGCACAGCGCGAACGCGGCCATAAGCGCGCCAATGTATCCTGACGGAAGCTGGGTGATGGGCAGTATACCAAAGAGAAAAATCCCGCCTCCCAGCGTCGCGAAGGGGCCGAAGAACGCCAATAAAAAGAGCGGTACCGGCCCCCAGGCACGCCACATTTCCCGTGGGCGGCATATAAAGCGCAGCAAACAGGTGAGCATCGCTCCGCCAATCAGCATAAAAACCGCGGCCGGTATCGTCAGCAGCGCGGCCTGCGTATTAACCCAAATGCCGCAAACCACCGGCACCAGCAGCGCGATATAGATGCAGCGCCGCAGCGGCTGCCCCCACTTGCGAAACACCTTAGTCCGCTGCGCCACACAACGTTTCTCCAGCTGTTCACGCGCATTTTGCATGGGGCGTTGATGGGCCTTGCTGAGATCGATATTCTTTTGTTTATCTTTAAAAAGCGTGCTTAACAGCTTCAGGTCATCACTGTTTAATCGCCTGTTTCCCTCAACGGGCAAACGGGTTAACCGCTGTTTTACGCCGGAGTCAGCAAGCCACGGGTTATGAGTGTGATGACTGTCCCCGCTGACCGCCATTCCGCGTTTAGCCACCAGCGCTAATAAATCGCTACTAAAAGCCACATCATCATATTTACGCCGGGTGATAAAACGCAGGTATCCCGGAGACATGCCGGGGGGCAGCGAATAAAGCGCAACGACCGGCGGCATTTTTAGCCCGGCTTTGGTGACGTTTTTTCGCCACCACATCAGGTAATAAGCGGCCATAAGCAGCAAAGGTAGCCAGACCACGCCGGTTTTTAAGGTGGGGATAAGGAGATGTACCAGCGGCAAAGCGGCCTCCGGCGCCGGAGCGTCGGCAAGGATCGACCGAGGCCAGGTATAGACCACGGTCAGCCCCTCCCCCCGCGCCAGAGGCCGCAGGGTGCGGACGCTACCGTCAGGAAGAACTTGCGCATTGTGTTCTTTCGCCCCTGCGACACCGGTATAAACATCAAGCGATCGCAGTCTGGCGTCCTTAGCGTCAGCGTTGAGATTTCCAACGGCGTCCGGGAGTTCAAGATGAAAGCTGGCCTTGCTGATAGGCCACGCCCAGTCGTTGCCCGTCACGTTCCAGTAAAGCTCATCCCACTCGGGGAAGCGGCTGAAATGGTTGCTGATTTGATAGCGAATTTCGTAGTTATAGATCCCGGGTTTCAGGACCCGTTCGCCGCTGCCAATGCGTACCGTCAGTTTTTTTTCTGCTTCGTCAAGGCTAAAAGGCTCAGGCACGCCATCGCGCGACACCGACTCGATCGCGTAATACACGCGAAAGATCTTGCCGTCCTGACGGTTCCAGGTCAGCGGCAGCGTACGGAAAATCCCCCGCCGAATCTGCCTGCCCAGAGAAAGTACTTTGATATTTTCTCGCATCTCCATACTACCGTCCGGGTTAAAGCGCGCCCGAGCATCGAAAGAGAGGATATGTTCATACGCTGGAATAGCGTCAGCGGGAAGCTGGGAGGCATCCTTGATGATGATCATGTCGTCGGCGGCAAAAGCCGCACTGATGTTCAAAAGCAGCAGCAGGACGAGGGTGCGCCCCCCCTGAAAAAGTAAATTCGCCATTTAATCACGCCATCCGTGGTGATTTAGCTTCTTCCGGTGAGTCCAGTTCAAAGAAAGCTTCTGCTTTAAAATTAAATAACCGCGCCAGCAGCAGGCTAGGGAAAGACTCGACCAGAATATTGAAATCGCGCACCGTGCCGTTGAAGTAGCGGCGAGCCATCTGCAGCTGCTCTTCTATTTCATTGAGCGATTGTTGTAAGGCAAGGTAGTTTTCGCTGGCTTTAAGTTCCGGGTACGCTTCGCCAAGCGCGAAAACGCGCCCTAGCGTGCCAGAGTACTGGCGCTCGTTGTCGGCGATCTGTCGGGTACTGCCGACCAGTTCGCCACGCTGGCGGGAAATCTCTTCCAGCAGTTCTTTTTCATGCTGCGCGTAGCGTTTCACCAGGCTCAGCAGATTCGGCGCCAGGTCGTGGCGACGCTTAAGCTGTACGGCAATGCCGCTCCAGGCTTCGTCTTTGAAACGTCGCAGGGAGATAAAGCGGTTATAGGTCATTACGACCCAGATGAGGACGACAACGAGGACGGCGAGGCCGATATACATTTCCATATGCAAGATCCATGAGCAGAATAGGCTTTACACCAGGACACTTGAGTCCGTGGCGATCGTTAAGGCATTCATACTGGCACATTCGCCCCTGCCGGGTAAATCAGGTTTCACGATGGATTTTTAGCAGACAAAGAAAAAACCGCCGGCCCTGCCCAAAGCCTGTTGGCGTTATTGGGCAAGACCGGCGGTCTTAAGTCAGCGCGCTGAGTTATTCAGCTGGTGCAGGCATTTTACCTTCCGGCGCTTTACGATCTGTCAGATGCTTCTCAAAATTCGCATTGAACTGTTTTTTCTGTTCCGGCGTCAGGATGTTGTAAATCTTGTTCTGGGTTTCCAGACGCGCCAGCGCCATCTCTTTATGCTGGGCCTCCATCTTATCAATCTGCGCTTCCGCTTTCGCCTTATCGAAGGTATCGCTGGCTACCAGTTCATGCATCGCGCGGCGCTCATCCAGGGATGGACGTTTCATATTGTCGCGCTGGCTCTTCATGATGTCGCGGATTTGCGTTTTCTGCGCCTCGGTCAGGTTCAGACCTTTAAACATCATTTCGTGTGGGCCGCCAGGTCCGCGCTTATGATGCATCATCGGAGCGTTATCGGTTGGGGTAGCCGTAGCGTCAGCCGCGTGGGCCAGGTTAGCCGCGCCCAGAGCCAGAGTAGAGGCAACAAACAGTGCTGTAATCTTCTTCATCGTTCAATCCTTACTTTGCGTTATTCTTACGGCGCGTTGCCGTGTTGACGAGATTAACTTTACGACGTTTATCGTCAATTAATCAGAGCAAGCGTAAAACATTGAAAGTGTAAAAAACAATTTCTCGCCAATTATGGAGAAAATAAGGAAAATGAGAAGATAAATGCAAGGAAAAATAAATAAGCAACTGTTTTAGCGGGAAATTATGAAGATTATAAATCAGCAGAGATTAAAAACAAAGCATTTAACCAGGAATAATCTGCAATCAAAGAACAGAGCACGAAAAAATAAGATGGCAGCGGAAAAATAAACGCCGAAATAAACGCCGCCGCCCGGACGGGCGACGGATTCACTGGAAGCGCTGCAGCATCAGCCCGGCGCGCTGGCCGAAAGCGACGCTGGGATTGGGAAACAAAACGTACTCTTGCTCCCCTTCCACCACGTAGCGGGTGTCGCCATCCTCGGCAAGCAACGTTCCGAACGAAAACAGCGTAAAGTTCAGCGTCTGCGCCGACATATGCAGCTGGAACCTGTCGCTGCTGCGGGTGATTTGCTGTACCACCCTGTAGCGCAGCGGCGTGTGCTCATCCTCCAGCGTCAACTCCCCCGCCAGCAGCAGCGACAGCGCGCGTTGGGTGGCCGCAAACAGGCGCAGATCGTTATCGCCAAAAGGTAGCGCCTTGCCGAGCTCCAGCGTACAGGAGAGCGCGCCGAAACGTTCGCTGCTGAAATGGGTAAAGGTCCCGCCAGGCTGCTGATGAAACACCAGCGCTTCCAGCCCTGCCGCCCCCAGCCAACGCAAAAAACCTTCATCCCATGGTTTTTCTCTCGCCGGAAGAACACCAAAGCGGGTATGCAGCGAACCGCGTATGGCGGTATGTAAATCCAGGTGCCAGCGCTCGCCAGCCGTCGCGGCATAAAACCGCGCCAGGGCATGCTCCAGCTGCCGGGCGCGAACGGTTTCATCGCTGGCGCTAAAGGCCCGCCAGCGCTCGCCAAACATCCGGTTGATATCGCTATGCAGATAACGCTTGTTGGCCCTTAACGCCTGAGGGTTACCGAAGATAACCAGCAGCCGCCAGCGGAGCGGCGTTTCCCCACGAAACAGCTGACGCAGCAGGAGATCGGTGATTTCGACCGGCGCGGTTTCATTGCCGTGAAGCCCGGATGACAAAACCAGCGACCGATCGCAGGGCTCATGGGGAACGAGCTGCAGAATGCCGCAGTCAATCCAGTGCCAGCGGAACTGCGCGGTTTGGCCATGAAAATGGTGGGGCAAACGCCCCGCCAGAGTGAGTGCCAGAAAGTCGTCCACGACGCCTCCTTATTATTGCTGGAACGGATACACTGAGCCCAGGCGCAAGATCTGCGTTAAACGGTCGAGCGCTTCGCGGCCTTCGCGCAGCAGCTGCGGATCCGCGAGATCGGCCTGGGTCAGGCGATCGCGGTAGTAGCGGCCCACCCAGTCATTCAGGGTGGCGAACAGCGCATCGTTCATCATTACCGCCGGATTCACCGCCTGTCGCTCGTCCTCAGTCAGCACCACCCGCAGACGCAGGCAGGCCGGTCCGCCGCCGTTGGCCATGCTTTCGCGCAGATCGTAAACCTGCAGCTCATCGATCGGGTTATCGCCTTCCACCAGCCGGTTCAGGTAGCGCCAGACGCCCGGATGCTCCTGCGCCTCCAGCGGCAGAATCAGCCGCATCCCGCCCTCCCGTTTGCTCAACAGCTGACTGTTGAACAGATAGGTCGCCACTGCGTCTTCTACCGAAACCTGGCTTGCCGGTACGACGAGCGGCGTAAATCCGGGAACCTGCTGCGCCAGCTGCTGCAGGAGCTGCGGCTGGTCAACAAACGCCTGCTCGTGACAAAACAGCACCTGCTGATTACTTACCGCAATGACATCGTTATGAAACACGCCTTTATCAATCACCGCCGGGTTTTGACGGGCGAAAATCACCTGCCGGGGATTGACCTGATTTAGCCGGGCGACCGCCTGGCTGGCCTCCAGCGTCTGCCGCGCCGGGTAGCGCTGCGGGTTATCCTCGCCTCCCTGCTGGCGACCGTAAATAAACAGCTGCACGCCAGGGGCGCCGTAGTCGCCGCCGAGACGGTTATGGTTTGCCGCCCCTTCGTCGCCGAACAGCGATACCTGGGGCAGCGCGCCGTGGACGGCAAACCGCTGCGCATCGGGGAAAATCGCCTTCAGCAGCGCTTCAGTGGTCGGCGCTTCGCTGGCGCGGTGGAATTTATCGTTCAGGTTGGCGACGGTCAGATGCACCCGGCCGTCCAGCGAATCCGCCGATGGCGAGACTGTAGCGGCGTTGGCCACCCACATTGATGAGGCTGAACTGGCCGCCGAGAGGAGCTCCGGCGCCTGGCGCGCCGCCTTTTCCAGTACCTGCTCATCGCTGCCGTCAAAACCAATCTGGCGCAACAGCGGAATGTTTGGCCGCTCCTGCGGCGGGATCAGCGCCTGCGGATAGCCCGCATCCGCCAGGGCTTTCATTTTCTTCAGCCCCTGCTTTGCCGCCAGCTGCGGGTTCGACACCCGATAGCGGTGTTTTGTCGAGGCTTCGTTGCCGAAGGATAATCCCGCATAGTGGTGGGTCAGGCCCGGCAGCCCGTCAAAGTTCACTTCCCAGGCTTTCATTGGGATGTCTCCTGACGAAAATTCAGCCCCGGGCTGAGGGTAGCCGGTAGCGACAGCTCCGGCGATTCCAGGCTGGCCATCGGCCAGGCGCAATAGTCCGCGGCGTACCAGGCCCCCGGGCGATGGTTGCCGGAAGCGCCGGTACCGCCGAACGGCGCGGTGCTGGCGGCGCCGGTCAACGGTTTATTCCAGTTAACGATACCGGCCCGCGCCTCCAGCAGCAGCTGGTCGAACTTATCGCGTTCGGCGGAGATCAGCCCGCAGGACAGTCCGAAACGGGTCGCGTTAGCGAGGGCAATCGCCTCATCGAAATGGTCATAGCGCCAGACGCAGAGCAGCGGGCCGAAGACCTCTTCGTCAGCCACCTGCGCCACCGCGCTCATCTCGATAATGCCCGGCGTCAGCAGCGAGGTTCCGGCCTGCAGCAGGCGCGGCTCCAGCAGCGTTTTGCCGCCGCTGGCCACGTGGGCCAGCCAGGCCTGATGCACCTTTTGCGCGGCCTGCGCTGAAATTAACCCACCGATGAACGGCTGAGGCTCAGCGTCCCACGCCGCGGGAATCAGCGTTTGTGACACCGTCACAAGACGTTGAAGAAAGGCATCGCCCGCCTCGCCCCGTTTTACCAGCAGCCGGCGCGCGCAGGTACAGCGCTGTCCGGCGGTAATAAAGGCCGACTGAATTGTCAGATGCACGGCGGCATCAATATCCTGAGGATCATCAACGATCAGCGGGTTGTTGCCGCCCATCTCGAGGGCGAGAATTTTTTCCGGCTGCCCGGCAAGCTGACGATGTAGCTGAAAACCGGTGGCAGAGCTGCCGGTAAACAGCAGGCCGTCGATATCCGCCTGGCCGCTCAGCGCCTCGCCGGTTTCCCGCCCGCCCTGGAGCAGGTTAAGCACGCCCGGCGGCAGGCCGGCTTCGGCCCATAGCTTCACTACCGCCTCGCCGCTTTGCGGCGTCAGCTCGCTGGGTTTGAATACCACGGTATTCCCCGCCAGCAGCGCCGGAACGATATGACCGTTAGGCAGGTGCCCGGGAAAATTGTAGGGACCAAATACCGCCAGCACGCCGTGCGGCCGGTGGCGTAGCGTCGCCTCACCGTCCGCCATCGCGGTCTGCGCTTCTCCGGTACGACTATGGTAAGCGTTCACCGAAATGGCGATTTTATTGATCATCGCGGTAATTTCCGTTGCCGCTTCCCAGCGCGGTTTGCCGGTCTCCCGGGCGATAACCGCGGTTAATTCGCTTTTGTTCGCTTCCAGTAAAGAAGCAAACTTTTCCGCGATCGCTTTCCGGGCGGCAAACGGCTGACGCGCCCAGGCGGGAAACGCCGCGCGCGCCGCGCTGACCGCCAGCGCAACCTGATCGGCATCGGCATCGTTGCCCTGCCACAGCAGCGTCTGGCTTACCGGGTTATGTTTACTCCGGGCCGGTCCGCGACCGCTTTGCCAGTCGCCGTTAATCCATAAACTCATGATTTTTTCTCCTCGGGGCACAGGCGCACCAGGCGGATTTGGTCGCCGGGGTGGCATTTCAGGGCATCCAGCTCGCGCGCGCTTAACACCAGGCGGTCGCTCTCCGGGTCGGCGTGAACGAGCATGGCGCGAAACTGCTGGTACTGCTCATTGGCAACCAGGCACGCCGGCCACTCGCCCTGGACGGGCTGGCCTTCGGCGACGGTGACCAGCCGGCTTTTGCGAATAGCCCGCACCCGGTCAATTTCGCACTCCAGCGTCGGGCCGCCGTCAAAAATATCGACGTAGTTGAGATAGCGGAACCCCTCTTTCTCCAGCACCGCGCGGGCCGGGGCGGTTTGCGGATGGACCTCGCCAATGACCGCTCGCGCCTCGTCGCTTAAAAAGTCGATATACAGCGGATGCTTCGGCATCAGGGCGGCGATAAACGCTTTTTGCCCGGTACCGCACAGATAGTCGGCGCGGGAGAACTCCATCGCGAAAAAGCGTTTCCCGAGACTCTCCCAGAACGGCGAGTAGCCGTGTTCGTCAATGACGCCGCGCATTTCCGCCACCACCTTTTCGTTGAAACGTTCGCGAAAGGCGGCCATAAACAGAAAGCGCGACTTCGACAGCAGATAGCCGTTGCCCTCTTTACGCCATTTCGGATCGAGGAACAGCGTGCATAGCTCGCTGCTGCCGGTATGATCGTTACTCAGGAACAGCGTCGGCAGGGCGTTGTAGACGTTAAGCTCTTTCGACGCGTGTACCTGGGTACCAACGCGATAGTTGTACCAGGGGTCGTTAAGCCCCACGGCCACCTCAATGGCGCATATTCCCGCCACCGCGCCGCTGGCGCAGTCTTCAAGCACGAACACATACCCCTGCTCGCTTTTCGGCAGCTCGCCGCGCCAGGTCATCTGCGAACGTTCAATGCGCGCGGCCAGCGTGGCTTCATCGGCCGGCAACGACGTCAGGCCGCCGCCGGTCTCGCCCGCCAGGGTCAGTAGCCCCGGCAGATCGCCTTTTTCTACCGGACGGATCACCATCATGATGAGACCCCCGCGAGAAAGCGTTTGCAGGCCAGCTCGAAGCGATCCAGGCCGCTGTTGACCTCGTCTTCGCTGATAATCAGCGCCGGAGCGAAGCGCACCACGTTGGCGCCGGCAATCAAAATCATCAGTCCCTCTTCCGCCGCCTGATTGCTGATAGCCTTAGCCTTGCCAGCATATTCATCCTTCAGCACGCAGCCAATGAGCAGCCCCAGGCCGCGGATCTCTTTAAACAGGCCGTACCGGGCGTTGATCGCGTTGAGCCGTTCGCAGAACCACTGATGGCGCTGCTTAACGCCGTTGAGAACCTCGCGGGTGTTGATGGTGGCAAACACTTCCCCCGCCACCGCGCAGGCCAGCGGGTTACCGCCGTAGGTGGTGCCGTGGGTACCGACGGTCATCACGCTGGCGCAGCGCTCGCTTGCCAGCAGCGCGCCGATCGGGAAACCGCCGCCCAGCGCTTTGGCGGTGGAAAGCAGGTCTGGCGTCACGCCGTAGTGCATATAGGCGTACAGCTCGCCGGTACGGCCGACGCCGGTCTGGACTTCGTCGAAAATCAGCAGCGCGTTGTGCGCATCGCACAGTTCGCGCAGGCCGCGCAGGAAGTCCGCATCCGCAGGCACCACGCCGCCTTCACCCTGCATCGGTTCCACGATCACCGCGCAGGTATTGTCGTCGATCAGCGCTTTTGCCGAGTCGAGATCGTTATAGATAGCATGCTGAATCTGCGGCGGCAGCGGCGCAAAATCCTGCGAATAGGCCGGCTGGCCGCCCGCGGAAACGGTAAACAGCGTGCGGCCGTGGAAGGCATTCTTGAACGCCACGATGCCGCTTTTCTCACTGCCGAAACGATCGTGGGCATATTTGCGCGCCAGTTTTAGCGCCGCTTCGTTGGCTTCCGCTCCCGAGTTACAGAAAAAGACCCGGTCAGCGAAAGTGGCGTCAATCAGTTGCTTCGCCAGACGCAGTACCGGTTCGTTGGTGTAGCCGTTGCCGGTATGCCAGAATTTCCCCGCCTGTTCGGTCAGCGCCTTAACCAGCCGCGGGTGCGCATGGCCGAGGGCGTTCACCGCTATGCCCCCCGCAAAGTCGATATACTCTTTTCCCTGCTGATCCCACAGGCGTGAACCCTCGCCGCGTACCGGAATAAAAGCCGCTGGCGCGTATACAGGCATCATCCATTCATCAAAGTTGCTACGCGTAATTGACTGAGACATATCGACCTCTTCCGGTAAATAAAAAGTTTAAATAATGTTAATGAATATGGTTATTACGCTGTAAATGTAGATTGCACGGTTCGTGCCAGCCAGAGGTAAAAATGCATAAATCGAGGTCGATAACGAAATATCAATAAGTTACGAAATCCCACTATTCACATGAAATGCATAGAAAGTGAATAAAAACGCTAAAAGCGGCTTTGGCAGTCGAATAAAAAGAAAGGTTATGCAGAGGTAAGATATAATTCTGTAATTGTGATCCTTGACGAAATTTATCGGTAATAAGCGCCCTTTTTTGGCGCAGCGCGTTGCATAATGGTGCACAGTTTGTGCAAACAGGCTACCAACCGCTGCAATCGGCAGAATAAACCGCCTTACCGCAGCCAGCCCGGCGAATTTCTGCTACCATCCCTGCACTATTCACCTTGCACAGTGGCAGCGACTATGAAATTTGTCTCTTTTAATATCAACGGCCTGCGTGCCCGCCCGCATCAGCTGGCCGCCATCATCGATAAACACCAGCCCGACGTCATCGGCCTACAGGAAACCAAAGTCCACGACGACATGTTTCCCCTCGAAGAGGTGGCGAAGCTGGGCTATAACGTCTTTTATCACGGGCAGAAAGGCCACTACGGCGTCGCGCTGCTGACCAAAGAGACGCCGATCGCCGTGCGTCGCGGTTTCCCGAACGATGGGGAAGAGGCCCAGCGCCGCATCATTATGGCGGAAATCCCTTCTCCGTTTGGCAACCTGACGGTGATTAACGGCTATTTCCCGCAGGGCGAAAGCCGCGATCATGAAACCAAATTCCCGGCGAAGGCGGCGTTTTACCAGAACCTGCAAAACTACCTCGAGACCGAACTGAATAAAGAGAATCCGGTGCTGATCATGGGCGACATGAATATCAGCCCCACCGACCTTGATATCGGCATCGGCGAAGAGAACCGCAAGCGCTGGCTGCGTACCGGCAAATGCTCATTCCTGCCGGAAGAGCGCGAATGGATGGAGCGCCTGCTGGGCTGGGGCCTGGTGGATACTTACCGCCATGCGAACCCGCAGGATAACGAGCATTTCTCGTGGTTCGATTATCGTTCTAAGGGCTTTGACGATAACCGCGGGCTGCGCATCGACCTGCTGCTGGCAAGCCCCCCGCTGGCGCAGCGCTGCGTCGAAACCGGCATCGACTACGAAATTCGTGGAATGGAAAAACCCTCCGACCACGCGCCGGTATGGGCGAGCTTTAAGGCCTAAACCGCCCCGCCATCAGGCTCTCTGGCCCGCAGAGCCTGAGCCATATCAAAAAAGCCGCCGTCAGAGATTGTGAACGGCGGCAAACTATTATACTGTCGCGCGCACTTTTGACCGCCGCGCAATACAGGAGAACCCAATGCAAAAGAAGCCGTCATAAAGCAGAGTATAAGCTGCTTTTTGTTGTCGTCGTATTGAGCATTGTCGCCTGTATTATTCAGCAGTCGGGTTTTGCCGAGCTGGTTACCCATTTTGATCGTCTGCGCGAGGCCATCCGCCAGAGCGGCACCTTCGGCTATACGCTCTATATTCTGCTGTTTATTGTCGCCACCCTGTTTTTAATACCGGGCTCTATTTTGGTGATTGCCGGCGGCGTCATTTTTGGTCCGCTCGCGGGGACCTTGCTGTCGTTGCTGGCGGCGACGTTCGCCTCTTCCCTGTCGTTTCTGTTCGCCCGCTGGCTGGGCCGCGAGCTGCTGATCAAATACGTCGGGCAGACGGCGATATTTCAGACTATTGAACACGGTATCGCCCGTAGCGGCAGCGATTTTTTAATTCTGACCCGGCTCATCCCGCTGTTTCCCTATAATATCCAGAATTACGACTATGGCCTGACGGCGATTCCGTTCTGGACGTTTACCTTTATTTCCGCCCTCACCACCTTACCCGGCATATTTATTTACACGCTGCTGGCCAGTGAGCTTATTCGCGACGGGATCACCTCTCTGTTTATGCTCAAGCTGACGCTCGCGGGGCTGGCCTTATTTGCCCTGATTCAGGCGGCGAAAAGATATGCCCGCTATCGGCGGATCGCGACGCCACGGTTACTGTCTAACGATGAAAAATAGCCACGCGCGCTCGCGGATAGCCATTGGCATTACGCTGCTTGCGCTTTTGCTGGCATGGTGGCTGATACCCGGCGTACATGGGTTTATGCAGCGCAGCCTCGCGGCCTTCGCTACGCTCGATCAGCAGGCTGTTGAGCGTTTTATCGATTCCTGGGGCCCGCAGGCGGCGCTGGTCTCCTTCGCGCTGATGATTCTGCAGGCGATTATCGCCCCGCTTCCCGCCTTTTTGATCACCTTTGCCAACGCCTCCCTGTTCGGGGCTTTCTGGGGCGGCGCGCTGTCGTGGGTAAGCGCCATGGCCGGGGCGGCGCTGTGCTTTTTTATCGCCAGAGCGCTCGGCCGAGACGCGGTGGAAAAACTCACCGGCAAAAGCGTATTGCAGAGTATGGATGGCTTTTTTACCCGCTACGGCAAACACACCCTATTAATCTGCCGCCTGCTGCCCTTCGTGCCATTCGATCCGGTGAGCTACGCCGCCGGACTGACGTCAATGCGCTTTCGCCACTTTATGCTGGCCACCGGCCTCGGCCAGCTGCCGGCGACGATAGTCTATTCGTGGACCGGCAGCCTGCTGACCGGCGGCACCTTCTGGCTGGTCACCGGTTTATCGATCCTGTTTGCGCTGGCCATTGTGGTGGCGGTCGCGAAAGCGCTCTATCTTGAACAACAAAAGAGGCGTTCACGATGAGTTTACCCCCTCTGAAGTCCATTCCGCTGATTCTTCGCCCGCAGGCCTGGCTGCATCGCCGCCACTACGGCGAGGTGCTCAGCCCTATCCGCTGGTGGGGGCGTATTCCGCTGGTGTTTTACCTGGTGTCGATGTTCGTCGGCTATCTGGAACGCAAGCGTTCGCCCCTCGATCCGGTGCTGCGCTCGCTGGTCAGCGCCCGCGTCGCGCAGCTGTGCTTATGCGAGTTTTGCATTGATATCACCAATATGAAGCTGGCGGAACGCAGCGGCGGCAGCGATAAGCTACTGGCGGTCGCCGAATGGCGGGACAGCGCGTTATTCAGCGAACGCGAGCGGCTGGCGCTGGAGTATGCCGAAGCGGCCAGCATGACGCCGCCGGTGGTCGACGACGCGCTGCGCGACAGGCTGGCAGGTCAGTTTGACGCCCGCGCGCTCACCGAACTCACGGCGCTGATCGGTTTACAAAACCTGTCGGCGCGCTTTAATTCAGCCATGGCGATCCCCGCCCAGGGATTGTGCCGGATCCCAACCGATTCAAAACCATAAGGAGCGGTTATGCGCAGTATGTTGGTCTTCGCTTTACTGCTGCTCTCCCCGCTGGCCGCCAGCGCGGGATGGCAATCCACGCAACAAGAAGCCCGCGACCAGACGGTGTGGTTCAACGCCTGGGGCGGCGACCCGGCGGTTAACCGCTATCTCGACTGGGTCAGCGACGAGGTGAAGCGCGACTACGCTATCGACCTGCGCATCGTGCATATTGCCGATGCCGCCGATGCGGTCAAGCGCATCCAGAGCGAAGCCCGCGCCGGACGCAGTCAAGGTGGTTCCATCGACCTGCTGTGGGTGAACGGCGAAAACTTCCGCACCCTGAAAAACGCCAGGCTGCTGCAAACCCGCTGGGCGGAAACCCTGCCTAACTGGCGCTTCGTCGATACGCAAAAGCCGGTGCGCGAGGATTTCTCCCTTCCGACCGACGGCGCGGAGTCTCCGTGGGGCGGCGCGCAGCTCACCTTTATCGCCCGTCGTTCACAAACGCCCGACGCGCCGCAAAATCCGCAGGCGCTGCTGGCTTTCGCCGCCGCGCATCCCGGCAGCGTCACCTATCCGCGTCCGCCGGATTTTACCGGTACCGCGTTTCTTGAACAGCTGCTGCTGACGCTGACCCCGCAGCCCGACGCCCTGCGCCAGCCGCCTGAGGAGGCCACCTTCGCCGCCGTGACCGCGCCGCTGTGGCGCTATCTTGACCAGCTTCACCCTCTGCTGTGGCGACAGGGCCGCGACTTCCCGGCTTCGCCCGCCCGCATGGATGCCATGCTGAAGAGTGGAACCCTCAGGCTTTCCATCACCTTTAATCCATTGCACGCGCAGCAAAAAGCGGCCAGCGGCGAGCTGCCGAAAGACAGCTACGGCTTCGGCTTCAGCGAGGGGATGCTCGGCAACGTCCATTTTGTGGCGATCCCGGCCAATGCCCGGGCGACGGCGGGAGCGAAAGTCGTCGCTAATTTCCTGCTCTCGCCGCAGGCCCAGCTGCGCAAGGCCGACCCGACGGTATGGGGCGACCCCAGCGTGCTGGATCCGGCGAAATTAACGGAGAAGGAGCGGCAGGCCTTTAATGCCGTTGTGCCGCAGGATATACCGCCGATGCTGGGTGAACCGCACGCGGCCTGGGTTGACGCGCTGGAGCAGGAATGGCTGCGCCGCTACGGCACGCACTAAGGCTGCTGACCTGGGCCGCCGTCGCGCTGATCTATCTGCCGCTGCTGCCGGCCGCGGCGCTGATGGCGCTTCCGGCTCTTCGCCTCTCCCTCTGGCAATCGCTATTTGCCGACCCGCAGTTTGGCCAGGCGCTGGCGGCGACTCTCGTCTCAACCCTGCTGTCGGTGGGCGGCGCGCTGATCATCACGCTCACCGTCGTGGCCGCGCTCTGGCCGTCGGGCGGCTGGCGACGGCTGGCGGCCAGGCTTCCGCTGCTGCTGGCGGTGCCCCACGTGGCCTTCGCTACCGCCGCTCTGCTGCTGTTTGCCGAAAGCGGCTGGCTCTCTCGCCTTTTCCCACTCTTTTCCCCGCCGATCGACCGCTACGGCATCGGCCTGGGCCTGACTATGGCGATGAAGGAGAGCGCGTTCCTGCTGTGGGTGGTTTACGGTCTGCTGGGTGAAAAACGCCTGGCCGAACAGGCAACGGTATTAAAAAGCCTCGGCTACGGACGCTGGCAGTGCCTGACGTGGTTGGTGTTACCCACCCTGCTTCCGGCGCTGTCGGTAGTGCTGCTGGCGACTGCCGCCTGGAGCCTTTCGGCGGTCGACGTCGCGCTGGTGATCGGGCCCGGCAACCCGCCGACCCTGGCGGTGCTGGCCTGGCAATGGTTAAGCCAGGGCGATGAGCGCCAGCAGGCGAAAGGCGCCCTCGCCAGTCTGATACTGCTGCTGGCCCTCGCCATGATGGCGCTGGCGGCATGGGGAGTCTGGCGTCTCTGGCGACGACGGATCCCGCCGGTTGAGGGGATCCGTCGCCCGCAGCCGCGGGCGCTCGCCGGGAAAAGCTTCGCCCTTCTTCTGCCGCTGTGCGGGGTGGCCTGCGCCCTGCTGCTTGCCGCGGCGGCGCAGAATAGCCAGCCGGTCCACGATAGCGTCGGCAACAGCCTGTGGCTTGGGCTATGCTCAGCAGCGATCGGCGCGGTCATCTGTCTGCTATGGCTGGCGCTGGGCCCCTCCCGCTTCGGCGAATGGATCTGGCTGCCGCTGATTTTACCGGCGCTGCCGCTGGTGGACGGCCAATATCAGCTGGCGCTGTATACGTGGCTGGACGGCGAGCGGCTCACCGTTTTATGGGGGCATCTGCTGTGGGTCGTACCGTGGATGCTGTTTATTCTGCGTCCCGCGTGGCGCGCTCGCGATCCGCGCGCGGAGCTGGTCGCCCGCACCCTCGGCTGGCAACGAGGCCGCATCTTCTGGCTGGTCACCTTACCTGCCCTGACCCGTCCGCTGCTGACGGCGCTGGCGGTGGGCTTTTCGGTAAGCATCGCACAATATCTGCCGACGTTATGGCTGGGAGGCGGACGGGTTGCGACCCTGACCAGCGAAGCGGTGGCGCTGAGCAGCGGCGGCGATACCTCCACCCTCGCCGCGCAGGCGCTGTGGCAGCTGCTGTTACCGGCGCTGTTTTTTGCCGCCACCGCGCTGCTGGCCTGGCTGATCGGCCACTATCGACAAGGATTACGCTAATGTTGATCGTCAAAAAACTCACCCTGCGCCTCAACGGAGAGCCGCTGCTGCGCAACGTCGATTTTTCCGTTGCTCCCGGCGAGGTCCTGACCCTGATGGGGCCATCCGGTAGCGGCAAATCAACGCTCTTCTCCTGGATGGTCGGTGCGCTGGAAGAGAGCTTCTGCGCCGCCGGCGAGCTGTGGCTGGATAACCAGCGCTGCGACAGTTTACCCACCGAGCGGCGGCGTATCGGCATTCTGTTGCAGGACGCGCTGCTGTTCGACCACTTCAGCGTCGGGCAAAATCTGCTGCTGGCGCTGCCCGCTGACGTCCAGCGTTCCCAGCGTAAACCCCGGGTAGAACAGGCGCTGGAGCGTGCCGGGTTAGCGGGGTTCTACAGGCGAGATCCGGCAACCCTTTCCGGCGGCCAGCGGGCGCGAGTCAGCCTGCTGCGCGCCCTGCTGGCCCGGCCGCGGGCGCTGCTGCTGGATGAGCCGTTTAATCGCCTCGACGTGGCGCTGCGCGCCGATTTTCGCCGCTGGGTGTTCAACGAACTGGCGCGGCAGGCGATCCCCGCGGTGCTGGTTACGCATGATGACCAGGATACGCCCGTCGGAGGGCGCTGCTTGCATATGAGGCTCTGGCAATGAAAGCCTGCGCTATCGCAAAGAATTATCCGCTAATAACGCGGAGAATTGCCGCTCAATTTTCTACTGCCGGGCATTTCGATGAAACGTGTTTCTCAACTGACCGCACTCGCCCTGCTGATGGGGCTTGCTGCCGCTGCCACCTCCGCCGCTGACGCCATGCCGACGCTAACGCTCTCCACGCTGCAACAGCACAACGGCGTCGCCATTGATACGCGTCTTAGCGCTTTCTATAACGGTTGGCCGCAAGGCGCCAACGGCCCTCAGGGCCATGAACCGCAGGCGCTCAACCTCGCCGCCGGCTGGCTTGGCGCGATGACCGACGAACAGCTGGGCGCCTGGGCTAAGCTGCACAATCTGCAGGCCTCAACGCCGATTGCGCTGTACGGCGACGCCGACGACAACGCGAAAGTCGCGGCGCGCCTTAAGGCCGCAGGTTTCACTCATCTCAGCTCGCTTGGCGATGCCCTGAGCCAGGCGGAGCGCCTGCAGAAGCTGCCGCATTTTGAGCAGCTGGTGTATCCGCAGTGGTTGCACGATCTTCAGCAAGGTAAAGCGGTGGCCGCCGCCCCTGCCGGGAAATGGAAAGTGTTTGAAGCCGCCTGGGGCGCGCCGAAGCTGTATCTGCTGAGCCATATTCCGGGCGCCGGGTATATCGATACCAACGAGGTGGAGAGCGAGCCGCTGTGGAATAAAGTCTCCGACGCGCAGCTTAAAGCGATGCTGGCAAAACACGGTATTCGCCACGATACCACGGTGATTTTGTACGGTCGCGACGTGTATGCCGCCGCCCGCGTGGCGCAGATCATGCTTTACGCCGGAGTGAAGGATGTGCGCCTGCTCGACGGCGGCTGGAAAACCTGGTCCGCCGCCGGACTGCCGGTCGAGCGCGGAACGCCGCCGAAGCAAAAACCCGAGCCGGAGTTCGGCGCGGCGATCCCGGGCCAGCCGCAGCTGATGCTCAATACCGAGCAGGCTCGCGCCCTGCTGCACCGTCAGGACGCCTCGCTGGTGAGCATTCGTTCCTGGCCGGAGTTTATCGGCACCACCAGCGGCTACAGCTATATCAAGCCGATGGGGGAAATTGCCGGCGCCCGCTGGGGCCATGCCGGAAGCGACTCCACCCATATGGAAGATTTCCATAATCCGGACGGCACCATGCGCAGCGCAGATGATATCGCCACGATGTGGAAATCATGGAATATTCTGCCGAGCCAGCAGGTCGCTTTCTACTGCGGTACCGGCTGGCGCGCTTCAGAAACCTTTATGTACGCCCGGGCGATGGGCTGGAACAACGTCTCGGTCTACGACGGCGGCTGGTACGAGTGGAGCAGCAACCCGAAAAACCCGGTCTCTCGTGGCGAACGCGGCCCGGAGAGCAGCAAGTAATTCGCTAATTGGCAACATGCGCTACGTGGAAGCATCAGGCCCGGCGCGTTTCCCGGAGGCGGCGCGCGGGCTACCGTTCCGCAGACGGCTGTGACCCAGTAGCCCGGCTAAGCGCAGCGCGAGCCGGGAAAACCGGCTCATCAATCTCTGACCTGCTTCAGGGTCAGATATCCGCTCCACACCCGTGTAAAGGTCGTCAGCCAGCACAGCGCGCCAAACATCCACGCCAGCCACGCAAAGCACGCCGGGAACAGACAGCTCAGCACAAACAGCGCGATAGTTTCCGTCCCTTCCGTCAGCCCGCCAAGGTAATAAAACGATTTGTGGGCGTAGCCCGGGTTATCGATCTGATGCTTTGCCGCCAGCGCGGCAAAGGCAAGAAAGCTGCTGCCGGTGCCGATAAAAGCGAACAGCAGCCAACCGCCCGCCAGCGCGTTGTGGGCCGGATCGGCTAGAATAAAACCAAACGGCACCAGGGCGTAAAACAGGAAATCGAGCGAAATATCGAGAAAACCGCCCGCATCGGTCAATCCGCGTCGCCGGGCCAGCGCGCCGTCTAAGCCGTCCAGCAGGCGATTGAGCACAATCGCCGCCAGGGCCGCCTGATACCAGCCCAGGGCTAAAAACGGCAGCGCCAGCACGCCAATCGCAAAGCCAAATAGCGTCAGGCCGTCGGGGGAAATAGCCGGACGATCCAGCAGGGCGGCGGCGGCGTTGAGGACAGGTTTTAGACGAGGATGCAAATGACGGTCAAGCACAAAGTCTCTCCAGCGGATTGAGGGTTGTTTGACGGGGACAAGGACGGTGATAATAGGCCATTATCCCGTACAGAACGATGATTCACATGCTAAAAACCCTTGATGTTGTTGCCGCCATTATCGAACGCGATGGGCACATTCTGCTGGCGCAGCGGCCGCCCCACGCGGATCAGCCGGGAATGTGGGAGTTTGCCGGCGGAAAAGTCGAACCTGGCGAAACCCAGGCCCAGGCGCTGGCGCGTGAGCTGCAGGAGGAGCTGGCGATCAACGCCCGGCCGGAATGCTACATCGCCAGCCACCTGCGCGAAGTGTCCGCCCGCCTGATTCATCTTCACGCCTGGTGGGTTCCACATTTTCACGGCGAACCCATCGCCCGCTACCACAGCCAGCTGCGCTGGTGTTCACCCCAGGAGGCGTTTACCTTCAACCTTGCGCCAGCCGATATTCCCCTGCTCGAAGCCTTTATCGCCCGGCGCGCCGCTCTCCCTTCCCGCTAATTTTGTCTGGCGGCAGTCATCGCTTTTGATTATGAGCACCGCCTGATTATAAATTTTGCTTTCTGAACAATTTTTCCTTGCTTAACTAACGATTTCCGATGGTATAGTCGGAAAATCGGCTTTTTCAAGGGCCGAATCATAATAAATAGACGCAACCACAACCATAAGGGGAACTTATATCTATGGATCAGACGTGCACTCTGGAAGGTTTTCTCGCCCGCGTTCAACAGCGCGATCCAAATCAAACTGAATTTGCTCAGGCGGTCCGCGAGGTGATGACCACCCTGTGGCCATTTCTTGAGGAAAATCCGCGCTATCGTCAGATGAATTTGCTGGAACGTCTGGTTGAACCGGAGCGTGCTATCCAGTTCCGCGTCGTTTGGGTTGATGACCGCAATCAGGTTCAGGTTAACCGCGCCTGGCGCGTGCAGTTCAACTCCGCCATCGGCCCTTATAAGGGCGGTATGCGTTTCCACCCCTCCGTAAACCTGTCGATTCTGAAATTCCTCGGTTTTGAACAAACCTTCAAAAACGCCCTGACCACCCTGCCAATGGGCGGCGGTAAAGGCGGCAGCGACTTCGATCCTAAAGGCAAAAGCGATGGCGAAGTGATGCGTTTCTGCCAGGCGCTGATGACCGAACTGTATCGCCACCTCGGCCCGGATACCGACGTGCCGGCCGGTGATATCGGCGTGGGCGGGCGTGAGGTGGGCTTTATGGCCGGGATGATGCGTAAGCTCTCCAACAACAGCGCCTGCGTATTCACCGGTAAAGGCCTCTCCTTCGGCGGCAGCCTGATTCGTCCGGAAGCCACCGGTTACGGTCTGATTTACTTCACCGAAGCGATGCTTAAGCGCCACGGTTTAGGCTTTGAAGGGGCTCGCGTCGCGGTGTCCGGCTCGGGCAACGTGGCGCAGTACGCGATTGAAAAAGCTATGGAGCTCGGCGCGCGGGTGATTACGGCTTCCGACTCCAACGGTACCGTGGTTGACGAAGCCGGCTTCACCAAAGAAAAACTGGCGCGCCTGATCGACATTAAAGAGCGCAGCCACGGCCGCGTGGCGGATTACGCGCGCGAGTTCGGCCTGACCTATCTTGAAGGCAAACAGCCGTGGTCCGTGCCGGTGGATATCGCGCTGCCGTGCGCCACGCAAAACGAGTTGGACGTCGACGCTGCCCGTCAGCTTATCGCCAACGGCGTGAAGGCCGTCGCCGAAGGCGCCAATATGCCAACTACTATCGCAGCGACCGATCTGTTCCTCGAAGCGGGCGTGCTTTTTGCGCCGGGTAAAGCGGCAAACGCCGGCGGCGTAGCCACCTCGGGCCTGGAAATGGCGCAGAACGCCGCGCGCATGGGCTGGAAAGCGGAGAAAGTGGACGCTCGTCTGCACCACATCATGCTAGATATCCACCACGCCTGTGTTGAGTACGGCGGCGAAGCGAAGCAGACCAACTACGTACGCGGCGCGAACATCGCCGGTTTCGTGAAGGTCGCCGACGCGATGCTGGCGCAGGGCGTGATTTAAGACGGATATTTCTTCGAACCTGGCGCAGGTTCGGATGATATCGAGATAAACCCCGGTTTCCCGGGGTTTTTTATTGCGGGCTTTCCGCTGCGGGGCCGGAGGCGGATTTTTTATCTTTCGCTTTGGCTCGGCCTTTCCCCTTACTAAAGCTTTTCTTGCCGTCGCCCGGCGCCACAATTCCGCGGAAGCGGCGTACCGGCGTGCTCCTGGCCTGGTCGATAAGCTGGAACAGGGTACCGACCAGCGGCTGCATAAAGTCCTGATAGCGGCACTGCTTCTCGCTGATTTGCGTCAGAATCGACTCCCAGTGGGCGGTCATATCCGGGCGCGTCGCCATTTCAGGCAGCGAATGGAACAGCGCCTTCCCGGCGTCGGTTGAGTGGATATAGCGCCCTTTCTTGGTTAAGAAGCCGCGCTTGAACAGCAATTCAATAATGCCGGCGCGGGTCGCCTCCGTACCGAGGCCGTCCGTTGCGCGCAGGATCTTCTTCAGGTCTTTATCCTGCACAAAGCGGGCGATGCCGGTCATCGCCGACAGCAGCGTGGCGTCGGTAAAGTGACGCGGCGGCTGGGTCTGCCGCTCCACCACTTCGCCTTTTTCGCACAGCAGCTCGTCATCTTTTGCCACCACCGGCAGCGGCATGCCGTCGTTCTCTTCGTCGCGCTCTTTATTGCCCAGCAGGGTTCGCCAGCCCGCTTCCGCCAGAAAACGCGCTTTGGCAACGAACTTGCCGTTGGCGATGTCGAGATCGATCTGACATTTGCGGAACACCGCATCCGGGCAGAACTGCATCAGATACTGGCGGGCAATCAGGCCGTAAACCTTCTCTTCGTTGTCACTGAGCTTCACCTGCGAGCTGCGGGCGGTCGGAATAATCGCGTGGTGGGCATCGACCTTTTTATCGTCCCAGCAGCGGTTGCGGATCTCCGGATCCACCACCGGCTGCGGCAGCAGATCCGCCGCGTGCACGCTGATGGCGTTCAGCACCGCATGGCGCCCGGCAAAATGCTCTTCCGGCAGGTAGCGGCTATCCGAACGCGGATAGGTAATCAGTTTATGGGTTTCATACAGCTTCTGGCAGATATCCAGCACGTTCTGCGCGCTAAAGCCGAAGCGCTTCGCGGCTTCAATCTGCAGCGCCGAGAGGGAGAACGGCAGCGGCGCTGGCTCAGAGTCCCGCTTATCGTTATAAGCGGTGACCGTCGCCGGCTGGCCCTCAATGCGCTTGACGACGTGCTCGGCAAGCGAGCGATGCAGCAACCGTCCCTCTTCATCCTGATACGGTTCACAGGCCTCGCTGGGCACCCAGGTGGCGACAAAACGTTCATCCTTGGGGGTAACGATATGCGCCTTTACGTCGAAGAAATCTTTAGCGACGAAGTTTTCAATCTCTTCATCGCGGCGTACCACCAGCCCCAGCACCGGCGTTTGCACGCGTCCGACCGATAGCACCCCTTGATAACCGGCGTTACGGCCAAGGATGGTGTACGCGCGGGTCATATTGATCCCGTACAACCAGTCGGCGCGGGCGCGGGCCAGCGCCGAGACGCACAGGGGTACAAATTCGCTGTTGGCGCGCAGGCGGTTAATCGCCCGCTCCACCGCCTGCGGGTTAAGATCGTTGATCAGACAGCGCTGCACCTGCTGACGCTTTTCCGGCGCCAGCTGCAGATAGTCAAGTACCTCATCCACCAGCAGTTGACCCTCTCTGTCCGGGTCACCGGCATGAATGACTTCCTGCGCATCGCCGAGCAGACGCTTAATCACGTTAAGCTGTTTGGTCACCGATGGCTTAGGCTGGAGCTGCCACTTTTCCGGCACGATCGGCAGGTCGAGCAGGTTCCAGCGCGCATAGCGCGCATCATAGACATCGGGCTGGGCCTGCTCCAGCAGGTGACCGATGCACCAGGTGACCACCTGCCCGTTACCGCACTCAATATAGCCGTCGCCTTTGCGATGCGGTTTTGGCAGCACCTCGGCGATGGCGCGGCCGAGACTCGGTTTTTCTGCAATAAACAGCCGCATGAAATCAACGGATCTCAATCATGGGGCGTCCGCCGCGGGCGGTTACCAGCTCGCCGATAGCGCTAAGCGTGATACCAAACTCAGCGGCGGCTGCCTGCACCTCAGCCTCGGCTTCCGGCGCTACCGCCAGCAGCAGACCGCCGGAAGTTTGCGGATCGCACAGCAGATCGCGCCACTCTGGCGGCATATCGCCCATCAGATGACCGTAGCTGGCGAAATTACGCCCGGTACCGCCCGGCACCGCGCCCGCCGCGATGTAGGCTTCCACGCCGGGCAATTTCGGGATATCTGCATAGGTAAGCTGCGCCTGTACGCCCGCGCCGCGGCACACTTCGCTGAGATGGCCCAGCAGCCCGAAGCCGGTCACATCAGTCATCGCCTTCACGCCGTCGATATGGGCAAATGCCGAGCCAACGAGGTTCATCTGGCACATGGTTTCCGTCGCCAGCCCCTGGTGCTCTGGCT
This sequence comes from Klebsiella sp. M5al, assembly GCF_002090195.1. Lineage (NCBI taxonomy): Bacteria > Pseudomonadati > Pseudomonadota > Gammaproteobacteria > Enterobacterales > Enterobacteriaceae > Klebsiella > Klebsiella sp. M5al. The sequence goes on along the minus strand of NZ_CP020657.1, from coordinate 2,441,560 downwards.
TCAGCAGCGACTTTTTCTCCGCGGTGGTCAGCACGCCAATACCCAGCGGTTTAGTGAGATACAGCTTGCAGCCGGCCTGCGCGGTGCTGTTTTTCTTCACCCGCTCGGTCGGAACCACGCCGGTCACCGCAAGACCGAAGATGGGTTCAGGCGCATCAATCGAGTGGCCCCCGGCCAGCGCGATCCCCGCCTGCTGGCAGGCAAAACGACCGCCCTCAACCACCTGACGGGCAATTTCCGGCGCCAGGGTATTGATGGGCCAGCCGAGAATAGCGATCGCCATAATCGGCTTACCGCCCATGGCGAAAATATCGCTGATGGCGTTGGTCGCCGCGATGCGCCCAAAGTCGAACGGATTGTCGACGATCGGCATAAAAAAGTCGGTGGTGCTGACGATCGACGTACCGTTGCCGAGATCGTAGACGGCGGCATCATCGCTGGTTTCGTTGCCCACCAGCAGATTTGGGTCGATAAATTTGGCCTGGTCGCTTTGCAGGATAGTTTCCAGCACTTTAGGGGAAATTTTACACCCGCAACCGGCTCCGTGGCTGTATTGCGTTAAACGAATGGTTTGCTCGCTCATGGACATCTCCTGTCATTGCAATCCCGCTATGGTAGCGCCCAAACGGCGGAGTGGTAAGTGCGACAGTCCGAAATCGCGTATGGTTGCTCATTAAGCAGACAAAAAACCGATTTTGCGATGCGGGCCCGCTTTTTCAACGTGATTTTACCCTTTACTAAAAAATGACAGAAATATGACAAGCATAAATTCTGTTTTCTCTGGACATATAACAACGTAAGGAAATTTTAATGAAAAAGCGTGTTCTCGCCGTTTGCCTGGCCAGTTTCTTCTCCATCAACGCTTTCGCCCTGGTTCCCGCCGGTAACGACGTCACCACCAAGCCCGATCTCTACTATCTGACCAATGCGCAGGCTATCGACAGCCTCGCGCTGCTACCGCCGCCGCCGGAGGTGGGCAGTATCGCGTTTTTAAACGATCAGGCAATGTATGAGAAAGGACGCCTGCTGCGCGGCACCGAGCGCGGCAAACTGGCGGCGGAAGACGCAAACCTGAGCGGCGGCGGCGTCGCCAACGCCTTCTCCGGTGCCTTCGGCTCGCCTATTACCGCCAAAGATGCGCCGGAGCTGCACAAGCTGCTCACCAACATGATTGAAGATGCCGGCGACCTGGCAACGCGAGGAGCGAAGGAGAAATACATGCGCATTCGCCCCTTTGCGTTTTATGGCGTCGCCACCTGTAACACCAAGGAACAGGATACGCTATCGAAAAACGGCTCCTACCCCTCCGGCCACACCTCTATCGGCTGGGCCACCGCGCTGGTGCTGGCTGAGATTAATCCCCAGCGGCAAAACGAAATCCTTAAGCGCGGCTTTGAGCTGGGCGAAAGCCGGGTGATCTGCGGCTATCACTGGCAGAGCGACGTCGACGCGGCGCGTATCGTCGGTTCGGCGGTCGTCGCCACGCTGCATACCAACCCGGCCTTCCAGCAGCAGCTGCAGAAAGCGAAAGACGAATTCGCGAAACGACAGAAGTAACGTCGTCCGCGGTTTGGTAGCCCGGACAGGCGCGCCAGCACCGCCTCCGGGAAAGGCGTCGAGTCTGATACGCTGGCACTACTTCCAGCCGGCTCGCGCCGCGCTTAGCCGGGCTACAACCCGAGGCGGCGATGAGCCGGGCCCGTCCGGCATAAAGAACGAACTCAGAAGCGCGTCACGAACGGCGCGGTATCCGGCAAAGCGATCGTTGTTGAAGCTTTGAGCTGCGGGGTCCCCAGATAGAGAAATCCCACGATTTTATCCTGCTCGCGGCAGGCAAACCCTTCGCGTATAACCGGGCTTTCGGTTAACGCGCCGCTGCGCCAGATGCCGTTATACCCCTGCGCCACGGCCGCCATCTGCATGGCCATCACCGCGCAGCCTGCCGACATCTCCTGTTCCCATTTGGGTACTTTCGGATGTTCTTCACAGCGCGCCACCACCGCAATGATCAGCGGCGCGCGAAACGGCGCGCTGCGGGCTTTTTCAATCGCTTTTTCATCTCCGCCTGCCGCCACCGCGCCTTTTTCCAGCAGCTGGCTGAAGCGCTCGCGCCCTTCATCAGCGATAATGAAGAAGCGCCACGGCTGTAGCGTCCCGTGGTCCGGCGCACGCAGGCCGGCGCGCAGGATGTTTTCCAGCTGTTCGCCCGCCGGCGCCGGGTCGGTCAGACGTGAAGCGCTGCGGCGATTAACCAGTAGTTCGAGAGCATCCATCTGTATAACTCCTGTGATGTGATTTTTCACAAAATTAACATGAGCAAGGATTTTGTTACAGCCCAACGGGTGATTCCTGCTGACAACCGACGGCACTCTCATTAGGATAGCCAGACGCGGCGGCCCCTGCGGCTCGCCCATTTTTGATTATGGTTAGGGAGAATACATGCGAACTCTTTGGCGACTGCTCGCCGGATTTTTTAAATGGACATGGCGCGTGCTCAATTTCATTCGCCAGCTCGCACTGAACGTGGTTTTCCTGGTGCTGGTGCTGGCCTGCGTCGGCATCTGGGCCCAGTTCAGCAGCACAACGACAGAGCACAGTACCCGCGGCGCGCTGCTGCTGGATATCACCGGCGTGGTGGTCGATAAACCCTCGGCCAGCAGCAAGCTTGGCGTAATTGGCCGCCAGCTGTTTGGCGCCAGCTCCGATCGCCTGCAGGAAAACTCGCTGTTCGATATTGTGCAGACCATTCGCCAGGCGAAAGACGACCGCAATATCACCGGTATCGTGCTGGATCTGAAGAACTTTGCCGGCGGCGATCAGCCATCGATGCAGTATATCGGTAAAGCGCTGCGCGAATTCCGCGATAGCGGCAAGCCGGTATATGCCATCGGCAGCAGCTACAGCCAGGGTCAGTACTATCTCGCCAGCTTCGCTAATAAGATCTGGCTTTCGCCGCAGGGCGAAGTAGACCTGCACGGCTTCGCGACCAACGGCCTGTACTATAAATCGCTGCTCGACAAGCTCAAGGTATCGACCCATGTGTTCCGCGTCGGCACCTATAAGTCAGCGGTAGAACCGTTTATCCGCGACGATATGTCCCCGGCGGCGCGCGAAGCGGATAGCCGCTGGATCGGCGAGCTGTGGCAAAACTACCTCAACACCATTGCCGCCAACCGCCAGATCACCGCACAGCAGCTGTTCCCCGGCGCTCAGGGCGTGATTGACGGCCTGCGTAAAGTCGATGGCGACACGGCTAAATACGCGCTGGATAACAAGCTGGTTGACGAGCTGGGCACCTCCACCGAGGTCGAGAAAGCGCTGACTAAGCAGTTTGGCTGGAGTAAAGCGGATAACAACTACAGCGCGATCAGCTATTACGATTACAGCGTCAAAACGCCTGCCGACCAGGGTTCCGCGATTGCGGTTATCTTTGCTAACGGCGCGATTATGGATGGCGAAGAAACGCCGGGTAACGTCGGCGGCGACACCACCGCCGCGCAGATCCGCGACGCGCGCCTCGATCCGAAAGTGAAAGCGATCGTGCTGCGGGTAAACAGCCCGGGCGGCAGCGTCAGCGCCTCAGAAATGATTCGCGAAGAGCTGGCGGCAGCGAAAGCGGCCGGAAAACCGGTTGTGGTATCGATGGGCGGCATGGCGGCCTCCGGCGGTTACTGGATCTCCACCCCGGCGAATTATATCGTCGCGAACCCCAGCACCCTTACCGGCTCTATCGGTATCTTTGGGGTGATCAATACCGTCGAAAATACCCTCGGCTCGATTGGCGTCCATACCGACGGCGTGGCCACCTCGCCGCTGGCCGATGTCTCCACCACCAAAGCACTACCGCCGGAAGTGCAGCAGCTGATGCAGCTCAGCATCGAAAACGGCTACAAGCGCTTTATCACCCTGGTGGCGAACGCGCGTAAGAGCACGCCGGAGAAAGTCGACCAAATCGCTCAGGGCCACGTCTGGACCGGTGAAGATGCGAAAGCGAACGGCCTGGTCGACAGCCTTGGCGACTTTGACGACGCGGTGGCAAAAGCCGCCGAGCTGGCGAAGCTGAAACAGTGGCATATCAACTACTATCAGGAAGAGCCGACTTTCTTCTCGATGGTCGTCGATAGCCTGACGGGTTCCGTCCGCGCGGCGCTGCCGGCAGCGGTCCAGGCGTATCTGCCCGCACCGGTCGCCGCGGCGGCCAATGCGGTGAAAACCGAGAGCGATAAGCTGGCGGCATTCAACGATCCGCAGAACCGCTACGCGTTCTGCTTAACCTGCGCCAATATTCGTTAATCCTCTGCCGCCCCATCCCGTGGGGCGGCATTTACTTTATTTTTTCTTCCGCCCCTCTATACTGCGCCTGTCTACGTTTAACCTAAGCGATGCTATGCAGAAGAAATCTATTTACGTTGCCTATACCGGCGGCACCATTGGTATGCAGCGTTCTGAACACGGCTATATCCCCGTTTCCGGCCATTTACAGCGCCAGCTGGCGTTGATGCCCGAGTTTCACCGCCCGGAGATGCCGGACTTCACCATTCATGAATACGCCCCGTTAATGGACTCTTCCGATATGACGCCGGAAGACTGGCAGCATATCGCCGACGATATTCGCGATCATTATGACCAGTACGACGGTTTCGTGATCCTCCACGGCACGGATACCATGGCGTTTACCGCCTCGGCGCTCTCCTTCATGCTGGAAAATCTGGGGAAACCGGTTATTGTGACAGGGTCACAAATTCCGCTCGCCGAGCTGCGCTCTGATGGCCAGATTAACCTGCTCAACGCGCTGTACGTCGCCGCCAACTACCCGATTAACGAAGTGTCGCTGTTCTTCAATAACCGCCTCTACCGCGGCAACCGCACGACGAAGGCCCATGCCGATGGCTTTAACGCCTTCGCCTCGCCCAACCTGGCGCCGCTGCTGGAAGCCGGCATCCACATTCGCCGGCTCGGCACGCCTCCCGCTCCGCACGGTAGCGGCGAACTGGTGGTTCATCCCATTACGCCGCAGCCGATTGGCGTAGTGACGATTTATCCCGGCATTTCCGCCGACGTGGTGCGCAACTTCCTGCGCCAGCCGGTCAAAGCGCTGATCCTGCGCTCCTATGGCGTCGGCAACGCGCCGCAGAACGGCGAGTTTATTCAGGTCCTGACCGAGGCCAGCCAGCGCGGTATCGTGGTGGTTAATTTGACCCAGTGTATGTCTGGCAAGGTCAATATGGGCGGCTACGCCACCGGTAACGCGCTGGCGCAGGCTGGCGTAATTAGCGGTTTTGACATGACCGTCGAAGCCACGCTGACCAAGCTACACTATTTGCTGAGCCAGGATCTGGACGTGGCGGCTATCCGTCACGCCATGCAGGAGAATCTGCGCGGCGAACTGACACCCGATGAGTAAGGAGAAGCACATGACCCAGCGCGCGCTGCTACTGGTCGACTTACAAAATGATTTTTGCGCCGGCGGCGCACTTGCCGTCCCGCAGGGCGACAGTACGGTGGATGTCGCCAACCGGCTTATCGACTGGAGCCTGCAACGAGGCGAAACGGTGGTTGCCAGCCAGGACTGGCATCCGGCGAATCACGGCAGCTTTGCCAGCCAGCATCAGGTTGAGCCCTATACCCAGGGCGAGCTTGACGGCCTGAAGCAAACGTTCTGGCCGGATCACTGCGTGCAAAATAGCGAAGGCGCGGCGCTGCATCCGCTGCTCAAACAGCAAGATATTGCCGCCGTATTCCATAAAGGCGAAAATCCGTCCATTGACAGCTACAGCGCCTTTTTCGATAACGGTCACCGGCAGAAAACGCGGCTCGATGCGTGGCTGCGCGAGCGCGGCATTAACGAGCTAACGGTGCTGGGGCTCGCCACCGACTACTGCGTCAAGTTTACCGTGCTCGACGCCCTCAATCTGGGCTATACCGTCAACGTGATTACCGACGGCTGCCGCGGGGTGAATATTCAGCCGCAGGATAGCAATCTGGCGTTTATGGAGATGGCCGCCGCGGGGGCAACGCTGTATACGTTGGCGGACTGGGAAGAAACCCAGGTGTAAAATCCGCCGACAGGACGCCGTGCGGTCTTCCTCCCTGGGCGGCATAAAACGCCTTGCCCGGGCGACAGGTCCGCGCGGTTTCGTATCCTGGACAGACGCGCAGCATCGCCTCCGGGACTCCGCAAAAGCATCACCCAAGGCTTGAAATCTCTTCCAGCGAAACTTTGCGCGTTTCGATGCCAAAGCAAAACAGAATCAGCGCGCAAAGTACCAGCATGACGCCCAGGACGATAAAAACTCGAATCGAACCGTAGCGCGTCAGCAGGAGCGCGACGCCGTAAGGGGTAAATACCGCGACAATTCTTCCTATCGCGTTAACAAATCCCGAACCGCGTAGCCTGAGGTGCGTTGGCCACAGCTCCGGTACATACACCGCGGAAGCAAAGCAGACGTACATATACAGGAAAAAGATCATCACCAGACCATAGCTTAGAATGGCCCACTCCGCGGTCTGAATAGAGTAGACGTAACCGAGCAGTGCGATAATCATCAGCAGTGAGGAGCCAAATAATCGGCGCGGAAAACGATCGATAATCAGCGCGGCGATAAATATCCCCACCGGCGCGCCAATCATAATAATCGCGGTCATCAAGATAGATTTTGTCACGTCGATCCCCGAGTTGACGAAAATCGTTGGGATCCACACCGTGATGGTATAGAGCGAAATGTTCATAGCGATAAGGACCGTGATCGCCACCAGCGTCCGCCGCAGCATCTGGCCTTTAAAAAGTAGCCAGAACGAACCGCTCTCCGCGCACGGCTCCGCCGGGCCAGCCCCCTGCCAGGGCGGTAAGGTGATGCTTTTCTCTTTCTCGATTTGCAACTCCACCTGCAGGAGATGTTTTTCAGCGGCGTTTCGTTGCCCCTTGCCTGCGAGCCAGCGGGGCGACTCAATAAAATATTTCCCCGACAGATACCATGCCAGCAGCATTGCCGCGCCGCCGAGCAGAAACATCATCCGCCAGCTTAAAAAGGCGATCACCACGACGCCGATGGCCGCCGACAGCATGGGCGACCAGTTGCCGACAAACGACAGCCGGGCGGACCATTTTCCGCGCACCGCGGGCGGAATAAATTCGGTAAATGAGGCATAGCCCACCATGATCAGCGCTCCCATTCCGCAGCCCATCAGACAGCGGAAAAAGATAAGCCAGTACATGTTGGGGACAAATGTCGCCGCACAGGCAGAGATTCCAACGATAAGTAAATTCACGCGAAAGGCTTTGCGACGGCCAAGATAATCGCCCATAAAACCGCCGGTCAGCGATCCGATGAAGTAGCCAAACATCAGCGCTGAGGTGAATGTCGCATTCAGGTAATTATTTGACCAGCCGTTACTGACTAATTTTGCCAATACTATGTTGCCGGAATAGCTGAGAAAACCGGTGATTAATAAGCTGAAACTAATAATGCCGAAAATACGAAAATGAAATCGTGATAAGGGTAAGCGATCTAATCTTGCGCCGATAGGGTCACATTGTTCCATCTGGATGCCTCAAATTCAGCTAAAATTATTAAGTATGGCGTTCGCGGCAGAGTTAATTTTGCCGCGCGATCCATCATCATTAATTTTTTATGGCATTGCCCAGGTGCAAACTAAAACAATATCGACACGACCAACGGTGACGTTAATAAACGAGTTGAATATTATTTTCTTTACAGAATGCAATCCACTGTGCACCCGGCGCCTTATTGGTAATAAGGTAATTAATATGACTAAAATCCACGAGCTGGACGAAAGCTTTACGATCGAACTTTGAATGGTCGACCAGCAGCGCCACTTCCGTTGCCTGGCGGATCATGGTTTTCTTGATTTCCGCTTCCGCTTCGTTAGAGTCCAGCGCCCCGCTTTGCATATCGAGACCCTTGCAGCTCATCACCATAATATCAACATGATAACGACTGATAATTTCCTTGGTGATCCGCCCCTGCAGCGACAGCGTATTTTTATTCAGCTCTCCGCCGGTGGAAACAACGTTTATTTCCGACTGCGCCAGTTCATGGAAGGCTTCCGCGGAATTGGTCAGCAGCGTGAGATCATTTCTTTCCTTCAGCAGTTTTAATAACTCCATCGCGGTACTGCTGGAATCAGCGGCCATAGTGGTCTTATTTTTAATAAACGGCAAGGCGTTACGGGCAATGACCTGTTTCTCTTCAAAATGAGACTTTGCGCGTTTATAAAAATGAACATTATCGGACAACGCGCTGGTATTTAATACTGCGCCGCCGTACGTGCGAGTCAAAAAACCTTCATCTTCAAGCTTTTCCAGATCGCGGCGAATCGTTTCCTCTGTGACCTGAAAAATTGCGCTTAAATTAGAAACCGCTACTTTCTTATCATTAGCCACCATTTGCTTAATGGCCTGAATTCTGTCTTTTGCCGCCACGGTAACACCTCTGTTTCCTGCAAAGTCATAATAAACCCCTGGTATCCGCCAGGTCATGTTTGTTTTAAAAATAACATGTCCGAATCACAGATTCCAATATTCTTTTACACAGAAACAGAGGTCAGTCACGCCGCGCTTATTGGGTCTCCAGCGCTTGCGCCATTTGTCTCATCAGTAATGAATCATCATCCGTCAGAGCGATGGTCAGCGCGTCGATATTCTCGCGCACCTGTTCGGGCGCCGTAGCGCCGCTAAGTAAGGTGATTAAATCGCTTTGCTTTAGGATCCACGCCAGCGCCAGGGCGGGGATGGCGCAGCGATATTTCTCGCACAGCGGCTGCCACTGCTCGAGCATATCAATCACGCGTAGCATATTTTCCCGCTGGAACCAGACTTTGTTGGCCCGCGCGCCGCCGGGAACATAATCCCGTGTGATAGTACCGGACAGCAGCCCCTGCTCGAGCGGCGAATAGACCTGCACCACGATGCCGTTCTGCTGGCACAACGGCAGCAGCTCGGCTTCCAGCGCCCGGTCAAGGATGCTGTATTTGGCCTGCACGATATCCAACTCGCCGTGTTTGAGATATTCCCTGATATGTCCGGCATCGACGTTCGCTGCGCCGATAGCGCGGATCTTTCCCTCTTTCTTTAGCGCGTTCAGCGTCGCTACGGTCTCCGCAATTGGCGTAAAGCAGGGTTCGACTGACTGCCAGTGGGTCATATAGATATCAATGGTGTCGATACCCAGCCTTTGCAGGCTGGCATCCACCTCTTCGCGAATCGACTCGGGCGTCAGGTTTTTATACAGCTGGCGATCCCCCACTTTATTAAACAGGCTTCCCGTCCGCTCCCAGACGATGCCGCATTTGGTCTCAACCACTATATCGCGGCGCGGCAGCTGCTTTAGCGCCTGACCAACAATCACTTCGCTATTGCCGAAGTTGTAGCCCGGCGCGGTATCAATCAGATTAATTCCGCAGCGATGCGCCTCAATAATGGTGTCGATGCAAATCCGCAGGTCGAGATCACCGTTCCATGCCGGGCCGCCGCCGATGGCCCATGTTCCTAATCCCATGCGGGAAAGCCTAATATCCGTACTGCCTAAAGGAATCATTTTCATCTGTCGCTATTACCCTTCGTATTCATCAAGAAGTTGTTCAACCAGCTTTCTGTTTTTTACGCCCGTCGTGGCGCCCACGCTGAGGACCGATATCGCCGCCGTGGCGTTTGCAAACAGCGCGCATTCGCGCAGCGGCTTGCCTTCAAGCAGCGCGGAGATAAATCCCGCGGCAAAATTATCCCCGGCGCCGATGGTATCGATGGCGGTAATCCCTGAAACCGCCGGAACCGCCATCTTCATATCGGCCCGCTTAATAAAACAGCCCCTCTTGCCGGTCTTAATGACGACCGTTTTCACGCCGCAGTTCAGGAAACTATCGGCAATCTCATCCAGCGTCTCTTTCCCGGTGAGCAGTTTTGCCTCGGCAAAATTGGGAAACAGATAATCGACATAGCCCAGCGCCTCACGAATATCCTCCAGGGTTTCGTTAAGCCGCGGCTTAATCATATCGGCGCAAATCATCAGCCCGTACGCTTGCGCCTGAGAGAAAATCTCCACTAACGCTTTGCCGTCGAGCAGCGGACTATTAAAAATACTCGCCAGCGACAGCAGTCTTGCCTGTGAGAAGCGCTTAAAATCGACATCGTTAATATTCAACTGCCACAGGCTGCCGTTGCGATTAGTGACGAAAGTACGTTCGCCATCAGCGGTCACTAAACCTACGTTGATGGAGGTATCTGTATTGGCATCCTGCTTCAGGCTCAGAATATCAATCTTCTCTCGACGACAGTGGTCGAGAATAAAATGACCCGCCGCGTCATTCCCTACCCGACTGATTAATGCCGTCCGATGTCCAAGGCGAGAAATAATCGTCGCCTCATTAATTGCATCCCCCCCAGTGGTCATCGCAATGCGTTCTAATGGATAAGAGTCGACATCAAAGATATTTTTACTCACCGGCTGCAGGGGAATATCCACGATGGCCGCCCCCAGACAAATAACCTCGATATTATCCATAGTGTCATTCCGCTTTCCCGTCAGAGCCAAACAGTTTGATTTTCTCCAGCGCGCGGGCTTTTACCGCATTGCGGACTTCACGCTCAACGTGCAGGAACGGCTGATTCTGGTTCTCCTGGACCGCCGCCATCGCCGCCTGGCACAGTTCGGTGTGGATATTGATTTTCGCAATGCCTAATGAAATGGCCTTCTTGATATCCGCATCGCTAATGCCGGACGCGCCGTGCAGCACCAGCGGAACGGCCACCGCCTCGCGCACGCGCTTAACCACGTCAAAATTCAGTTTCGGTTCTGAGGTATAGACACCATGCTGGTTGCCAATCGCCACCGCCAGCGAATCACAGCCGGTACGTTCGACGAATTCCGCCGCCTGATCCGGATCGGTATAGTGATAGTCGGCCAGCGCTTCTTCGTAGACCGTTTCGTTCCCCACGTGCCCCAGCTCCGCCTCAACCGGAATACCCAGCGGATGGAAGAAATCCACCGCCTCTTTGGTCAGGCGAATATTCTCTTCGAAGTCAAAGGCCGAGGCGTCGCGCATCAGCGAATTCATGCCGTGGACCCAGGCGTTATGGATAATCTCCATGCTGCGGCCATGATCCCAGTGAGCAATCACCGGTACCGATGCCTTTTTCGCCATCGAAACCATCATATGCGAAAAATCTTCAAACGAGGTATTGCCCACAAATCCGGTACCGAAAGAGATAATCACCGGCGACTTAGCCTCTTCCGCCGCATCAATCACCCCCATTAACATTTCCGCATTCCACACGTTAAAGTGGGCAATCGCATAATGTTTATTCCGGGCATCATTTTCCCAATATTCAATATCTGCCAGCATGGTTGTTTCTCCCTTTGCAATAAATTAATGGTTAACTTTAATAACGCCTTTAATGATTTCACGTTTGTTATTAACGGATTCGTCAAACGCGCGCTGAACATCCTCAAAATCGTAAATATGCGTCACCATCGACTTCACATCGAAACGCCCGGAGGAAATAGCTTCAATGGTGACCGGATAGCGGTTGGCATAGCGGAAAACGGTCTGAATCGACACTTCGCGGTTAATCTTGAGGAAATTGATCGCTGAATCCCCGGGAACCGTACCGACGATCATGATTTTCCCTCCGCGCATGACCAGATACGGAGCCTGCTTAACGGTGACGGCCGAACCGGCGGTTTCGAATACGATATCGGCCCCCATATCACCGGAGAACTGCTGGCAGCGCGCGACGGTGTCCTCTTTCGCGCCGTTGATAACGACGTTGGCGCCAAGCTTCCCGGCCATGGCAAGGCGTTTTTCCAGCACATCCACCACAGCAATGTTGGTTGCCCCCAGGCAAAGGCATGCCTGCAGGGTCATTAAACCAATACAGCCTGCGCCAAGAATGACGATTTTCTTGCCCGGCTTGACGTCCGCCAGCATCGCGGCATGCATGCCGACCGCCGCAGGCTCCACCAGCACGCCTTCCATCGTGTCCATATTGTCGGGCAGCTTATAGGTGAAGCTCTCCGGATGGCACAGGTAGTGGGTTAACGCGCCGCGATAATTTGGCTGCGTGGCCATGAAATCAACGTCAGGACAGATATTGTATTTTCCCTCCAGGCAGTAGCGGCAGTGGCCGCACGGCACGCCGGGCTCAATATTCACCCGGTCGCCGGGTTTAAATTTGCTCACGCGGTTGCCCACCGCCACCACCGTACCGGCGCATTCGTGCCCCAGACCAATTTCCTGATTGGGATCTTTCGGCGGAATAAAGGGGCCCGATTCAAAACCGTGGACGTCTGAGCCGCAAATACCGACGTATTCAATTTTTATCAGCACTTCATGCTCTTTCGGCACCGGGATATCGGCGGCAATAATTTTCATCGTGCCCGGCGTTTTTAATATCGCTTTTACATTCTTCATATTATTTCCCGTCAATATTATTTGCTGGTAACGGCATCAATACCGAGGCTTTCGACAGAGACGCCTTTAGTTTCAATTCCGATTGTGGCAATAGCGACCGCAACAATAATGGAGACGGCCCCCAGCAGCACAAATACCCCAGTCACGCCGTAACCGTTAAGCAGTACCGCCACCGCATAAGGCGCGGCGATGCCGCTGATGCGCCCCACCGCGTTCGCCAGGCCTGAACCGCGAAGCTTCGCTTCGGTCGGCCAGATTTCCGGCACATATACCGCTGAGGCATAGCACACGTACATATAGACAAACGTAATCAGGAAGAAGCCAATTAAGGTAATCAGCAGCATGCTGGTTTGCAGCGAATAGATATATCCCAGTACGGCAATTAACACTAACAGGCCTACGCCCATCGTCTTTCTGGGAATTTTATCCATCACCAGCATGGCGATAAAAATCCCGAACGGCGCGCCGAACATACTCATGGTATTTAAAACAATCGAGTCTTTCAGATTAATTCCCTGGGTCATAAATATCGTCGGCAGCCAGTTAATTAAGGTGTACTGGACGACATTCATGGCTATCAGCACGAATGAGCCTAAAATTACCCGCTTCAGTAATACACCCGTTAATAACGCTGAATAGGGCACGGCGCGCGGCGCTTTACCATCATCTTCTATTACCACTGGCGGCAATGGCTTACCGGTTTGCAGCACGACTCTCTCTTCAATGGCCCGCATCACCTCTTCGGCTTCCTCATAGCGTCCACGAGACTCCAGCCAGCGGGGCGATTCAGGGAAACTGCGCCAGGCAATCACGGTGGCTATCAGCGACAACACGGCGGGGATCAGCAGTTGAACGCGCCAGTTCCATTCCGCACTAATTAACGGTGTTAATCCCATCGCGATCAGCGAACAGAGCGGATAGGACCAGTTGCCGATAAACGAGACCCGGCTGGACCAGGTGCCGCGATTTCTGCCGGGCATATATTCGGTAAAACCGGCGAATAAGGTGACCAGCAGCGCGCCTAATCCGACCCCCATGACAAAACGACTGGCGATAAGGAAGGTCATGTTCGGGGAAAATGCCCCGACGACCATGGCAACGATATGAATCGCTTCATACAGAATGAAGGCGTTTTTACGCCCAATTTTATCGCCGATGATGCCGCCGCCGAGCGCGCCAAGAAACATACCCGCCGTGGTAATGGCGGAGAACGTGGCGGTGGTCGAATTATCGGTCCAGCCGAGCACCTTCAACTGCGCGAGAATTAACCCGCCAACGGCATTGCTCCAGCAGACCAGTAACCCGAAAGCGACCATGGCAAACATTGCCGAGTGCCAGCGGCAGTCAGGCAGGCGATCCAGCCTGGCGCCGCAGTGCGGTTTTGCTATCTGTTCCATCGGATAACGTTCCTTTCATAAAGGGGTTATTCATCAAAGTCGTAAGTCATAATGACTTTGATCGCGGTTTTATCGACCATGGCGTCAAACCCTTCGCGCCATTGCGACAGGCCAATGCGGTGCGTGATCATCGGTTTGACTTTGATCGCGCCGCTGGCGAGCAGGCGAATGGCGTTACGCCAGGAAGTGGAGTCATAGGCCATATGCCCGATGATGCTTTTATTCCACGTGGTGATATCGTTGATGGAAAAGTCCAGCGGTTGGAATCCCATGCCCACGCGCACCACTTCACCGTTGGGACGCAGCATTTCGATGGATTGTTTGAGGGCGATATTGGCGCCAGAACATTCGATAACCAGCCCCAGATTATCTTTGCCGCAAATCGCCTGGCAGCGGGCGACCACATCCTCAGTAGAAGCGTTGACTACCGCCGTTGCGCCGAGCGCTTTGGCAATAGGGAAACGTACCGCGACATCCTCTTCCAGCCCGACCATGACGATATTCACGGCCCCCATAATGCGCGCCATCTGTACGGAAAAGAGCCCAAGTGGACCGGTACCGAAAACCACGACGTCCTGACCGGGAAGAAATTTGGATTGTTGAGCGAGCGACTTATAGGCATTACAGATAGGATCCAACACCGCCGCGTCTTCGTAATCAACGCCCGGCGGAATCTCCCACAGCGCATGACGATGGATTTTGAGGATCTCTCCCGGTACCAGGCAGTATTTTGAAAATCCGCCGCCCCAGGTATTGTTGTCCAGACCCAAATTCACTTTTTCTGCACAACACAGAAAATCGCCCTGTTCGCAGGCCGGACAAACGCCGCAGACGTGCCCGCTATTATCCGAGACTACCCGCTGGCCGACTTTCCAGTCCTTGACCTTGTCACCCACCCGAACAATGGCACCGGCAAATTCATGGCCGCGTATGGAGTTAAATTGATCGGAACCGCTGTCGACATTGTAGTGTTTCATATCCGCGCCGCAGATGGCGGCGGCTTTGATTTCAATCACCACGTCATCCGGGCCGCACACCGGTTCCGGAACGTCAATCATCTTATAGCCGCCAAAGGCCTTACCAAATCTTGCCAGTGCTTTCATTGCGTCTTCCTTTGTTTAATGGTTTTGCTTCAGTGGAGGCAATACTTAACCACAAAATCTTTGAGGTCAATATTAAATCTTTAAAACACAGATATTGATCTGCATTTCACAACTCAGATCACAAATACGGCAACATTCGTCGAGGGAGGTGATTGAAGTGAAGACATGGCGTGGTCACGCGACCGCTTCGCTAATGCAGCCGTGAACCGCTTCGCATTTTTGCGCAGCGGAAGATGCTAGGCTGCACGAGCTGTTTTTTTCGCCACGCCATTTCCGTGGCGTGTTTGCTTTTCAATGTCACTTTTAAGTCAAAGAGGATCCGCTATGAAACTTTTGCCTTTACTGGCAGCTTTACCCCTGCTCTGCGCGAGCGTTGTTTCCGCTAACTCACTGATGTCCGTCGGCTACTTTAACGGCGGCGGCGACGTCACTGCCGGTCCAGGCGGCGATATTGATAAACTGGACGTACGCCAGATTACCCATCTCAACTACTCGTTTGGTCTGGTCTATAACGACGAGAAAGACGAAACCAACGCGGCCCTGAAAGACCCGAGCAAGCTGCATCAGATTTGGCTGTCGCCGAAAGTACAGGCGGATTTGCAGAAAATCCCCAGCTTGCGCCAGCAGAACCCAAGCCTGAAAGTGTTGCTTTCCGTCGGCGGCTGGGGGGCGCGCGGATTCTCCGGCGCAGCGGCGACGAAAGAGACCCGGGCGGTGTTTATCCAGTCGGCGCTGGCGATTATTGAAAAATATGGCCTCGATGGCATCGACCTCGACAGGGAGTATCCGGTCAACGGCGCGTGGGGGCTGGTCGCCAGCCAACCGGCCGATCGCGATAATTTTACCGCCCTGCTGAAAGAGCTGCGCGCGGCGGTAGGGAACAAAAAACTGGTGACCATCGCCGTAGGCGCAAACGCGGAGAGCCCAAAAAGCTGGGTTGACGTCAAAGCGATAGCGCCATCGCTCGACTACATCAACCTGATGACCTATGACCTGGCCTACGGCACCCAGTACTTCAATTCCAACCTGTATGATTCAACCCGCTGGCCGACGGTCGCTGAAGCAGATAAGTACAGCGCGGACTTTGTGGTGAACAACTACCTTGCCGCCGGTCTAAAGCCGAGCCAGATGAACCTGGGGATTGGTTTCTATGGCCGGATACCAAAACGCGCCGTCGAACCGGGTATTGACTGGAGCCAGCCGGACGCGCAGAAAAACCCGGCCACCCGTCCCTACTTTGCGGCTCAACAGATTGAGCTGTTCGAATCGCTGGGCGTCGATCTGACCAAAGACACCTATGTGAAATATAACGATATCGTGGCGAAGTTAATCAACGATCCGCAGAAGCGCTTTACTCAGCATTGGGATGATGAAGCGAAGGTGCCGTGGCTATCGGTGCAGTCCGCCGACGGTCAAGCCCTCTTTGCGCTTTCCTATGAAAACCCGCGCTCGGTGGCCATCAAGGCCGACTATATCAAGAGCAAGGGTCTGGCGGGCGCGATGTTCTGGGAGTACGGCGCGGATGACCAGAACCAGTTGGCGAAACAGCTGGCCGAGTCATTAGAGATCAAACGCTGAACTGCGCGGTGTCAGCGCATGCACAATAGGTTATGATAACTGCATTCCGCTGCGCCAGCTCAGGCGCAGCTTTTCATTTGCAACAGAAGGCATGGGTATTATGGCTTATATCCCGAAAAACTACGCCCGTCTGGAAGTCGGTTACCGCGAAAAAGCGCTGAAGCTCTTCCCCTGGGTCTGCGGACGCTGCTCGCGTGAGTTTGTCTATTCAAACCTGCGTGAGCTGACGGTGCACCATATCGATCACGACCACTCCAATAACCCGGAAGATGGTAGCAACTGGGAGATGCTGTGCCTGTACTGTCACGATCATGAGCACTCAAAATACACCGAAGCCGATCTGTACGGCTCGACGGTGGTCGCCGGCGAAGATGCGCAGAAAAGCGTTGGCGAAGCGAAATATAACCCCTTCGCCGATCTTAAGGCGATGATGAACAAGAAATAACGCTGTGACGCATCAAAGCCCGGCGCACACCTGGCCGGGCTGACGCAGGCCTTTTCAGGCTCAGGATTTAAAGGTCGCGATAGGCTGCGGCGTAATGCCGAAGTCAACTTTCAGCTGCTGTTTACTTTTCATCACCATCTGCCCGTTGGTATCGATGGTCATATGCTGCGCGTCAACGTTGTAGCGCGCCTGCCAAAGCATCACCAGCTGCAGGCAGTTCTCTTTCTGTTCGTCAGTCAACGCCACGCCGTCCGGCCATTTACCCAACTCCACCGCCGTGGCCAGGCGCTGATAAACTTCCGGCGTCATACCGTCAATAATCCGATCGATTTCCATCTTCCGATATCCCCGTTTGGAATAATTTGCTGAATCGTTTTTTCAACCCTTAATTTGCTCACCGTTTTCGTCATTGGTGAAGCTTAACGAGGCCGAATTAACGCAAAAACGTTCTCCGGTGGGCTGAGGGCCATCCGGGAATACGTGCCCAAGGTGAGCATCGCAGTTTCCGCAGCGAATTTCCGTGCGCTGCATACCGTGGGAGTAATCATCAAGGTAGCGAATTGCGTCATCGCTGACGGGCTCATAAAAGCTCGGCCAGCCGCAGCCGGAATCATACTTGGTTTGCGAGTGAAACAGCGCGGCATCGCACACCAGGCAGTGGTAGACGCCATCGCGTTTGTTGTGCAGCAACCGCCCGGTGAACGGCGGCTCAGTACCGTGATTCTGCGTCACGTAAAACTGCATCTCGCTCAAATTTTTTTTGAGCTCGTCCGAAGAGGGTTTATTCGACATTGACTTGCTTCTCGCTGTGAAAGGACAACTTTTCACGTCAATTCTAACAAAATATTAACAATGAAGCGTGCACTTTTGTTCTAAACTTAGGCGACGCCAAAAGGCAGCCACACAATTGTGATGAATATCACATTTTTATCTTCAATGACCTTTAAAATTCCGGGCGCAGCCCCCATATGGAATTGGGCTCAAAGGGAAAGTGGGATAAATCGACCGCGCAAAGGCATGCTCTGGATTGATTTGTCGCAATGATTGACACGATTCCGCTTGACGCTGCGTAAGGTTTTTGTAATTTTACAGGCAACCTTTTATTCACTAACAAATAGCTGGTGGAATATATGACTATCAAAGTAGGTATCAACGGTTTTGGCCGTATCGGTCGCATTGTTTTCCGTGCTGCTCAGGAACGTTCTGACATCGAGATCGTTGCAATCAACGACCTGTTAGACGCTGACTACATGGCTTACATGCTGAAGTATGACTCCACTCACGGCCGTTTCAACGGTACCGTTGAAGTGAAAGACGGTCATCTGATCGTTAACGGTAAAAAAATCCGTGTTACCGCTGAGCGTGACCCGGCTAACCTGAAGTGGGACGAAGTGGGTGTTGACGTTGTTGCTGAAGCAACCGGTATCTTCCTGACCGACGAAACCGCTCGTAAACACATCACCGCTGGCGCGAAAAAAGTCGTACTGACTGGCCCGTCCAAAGACAACACCCCGATGTTTGTTAAAGGCGCTAACTTTGACAAATACGAAGGCCAGGACATCGTTTCCAACGCATCCTGCACCACCAACTGCCTGGCTCCGCTGGCAAAAGTTATCAACGACAACTTCGGCATCATCGAAGGTCTGATGACTACCGTTCACGCAACCACCGCAACTCAGAAAACCGTTGATGGCCCGTCTCACAAAGACTGGCGCGGCGGCCGCGGCGCAGCTCAGAACATCATCCCGTCTTCTACCGGCGCTGCTAAAGCTGTAGGTAAAGTCCTGCCAGAACTGAATGGCAAACTGACCGGTATGGCGTTCCGCGTTCCGACTCCGAACGTATCCGTTGTTGACCTGACCGTTCGTCTGGAAAAAGCTGCTTCTTATGAAGAAATTAAGAAAGCAATCAAAGCTGCTTCTGAAGGCGCAATGAAAGGCGTTCTGGGCTACACCGAAGACGACGTTGTATCCACCGATTTCAACGGTGAAATCTGCACTTCCGTATTCGACGCCAAAGCGGGTATCGCTCTGAACGACAACTTTGTGAAACTGGTTTCCTGGTACGATAACGAAACTGGTTACTCCAACAAGGTTCTGGACCTGATTGCTCACATCTCCAAATAAGTTGAGATGAGACAGTAATCTGTAAGAGCGACTTCGGTCGCTCTTTTTTTTGTCTGAAGATAAAGGATTGCGTAATGATTAATAAAATTTTTGCCCTCCCGGTTATCGAACAACTTACCCCTGTCCTTTCCCGCCGCCAGCTTGATGACCTCGAGCTGATCGTCGTTGACCATCCGCAGGTGAAAGCCTCCGTGGCTTTGCAGGGCGCTCACCTGCTCTCCTGGAAGCCCGCGGGCGAAGAAGAAGTCCTGTGGCTCAGCGGCAATACGCCGTTTAAAAACGGCGTTGCCCTGCGCGGCGGCGTGCCGATTTGCTGGCCGTGGTTCGGCCCTTCTGCGCAGCCGGGTCTGCCCTCCCACGGCTTCGCCCGCAATCTGCCCTGGGCTCTGAAAGGGCACGATGAAGATGACAAAGGCGCGGTGCTGACCTTTGAACTGAAAAGCAGCGAGGCTACCCGCCAGTACTGGCCGCACGAGTTCACCCTGCTGGCGCGTTTCAAGCTGGGCAAAACCTGCGAAATTGAGCTGGAAGCGCACGGCGAATTTGAAACCACTTCCGCCCTGCACACCTATTTCAACGTCGGCGACATTGCGGCTGTGAAGGTCAGCGGTCTGGGGGAGCGTTATATTGATAAAGTGAAAAACGCGGAAGAAGGCGTTTTGAGCAATGGCACAGAGACCTTTCCCGATCGTACCGACCGCGTGTATCTGAATGCCGAAACCTGCAGCGTGATTCACGACGATGCGCTGAACCGCAATATCGACGTTACGCATCATCACAACAGCAACGTGGTGGCCTGGAACCCGGGTCCGGCGCTTTCCGTCAGCATGGGCGACATGCCGGATGATGGCTACAAAACCTTCGTCTGCGTAGAAACCTGCTGCGTGACCGAAACCCAGAAGGCCAGCGAAGAGAAACCTTCGCGCCTGGCGCAAACCCTCCGCGTGGTGAAACGCTAACGCAAAGCAGGATGGCGCGCGGGTTAACATCGTTCTGCCGGGCGGCGGCTTACGCCTTGCCCGGCCTACTCGACTGATTGTACGCGTATTTTGCCGATCGCAGAGTTGGGCTTTGCTTTACACCATATCCAGCGGCGTTTTTCTGGCCGGCGCCGGGTAAGCTTTATCGAGAAGCGCAAGCTCCTCATCGTTCAGCACAATATCCAGCGCCGCGGCATTCTGCGCGACATGCTCAATGCTCGACGCCTTCGGGATCGCCAGTACCTCCCGGTGGCTAATCACCCACGCCAGCAGAATCTGCGCCGCGGTCACGCCCCGCTCCTGCGCAATATTTTTCACAACGGTATGATTTAAAAGTCCATTGCGCAGGCGACCGGCCTGAGCCAGCGGACAATAGGCCATTACCGGCAGCCGCCGCTGCTGGCACCACGGCAGCAGGTCATACTCAATGCCGCGGGAAGCCAGATGATAGAGCACCTGATTGGTCGCGCACCGTTCGCCGCCCTCCACCTGCCAGAGCTGTTGCATATCATCCTCATCGAGATTCGACACGCCCCAGCGGCGAATTTTACCCTGCGCAACCAGCGCTTCCATGCCGGCAACCGTCTCCTGTAGAGAATAATCTCCGCGCCAGTGCAGCAGATAAAGATCCAGATAGTCGGTATTGAGGCGGCGCAGGCTGGCCTCGCAGGCGCGGGCTATTTTGCGTCCACCGGCATTCCATGGATAGACTTTAGACACCAGCACCACCCGATCGCGTTGCCCGCGAATCGCCTCGCCGACGACCTCTTCAGCGCCGCCGTCAGCATACATTTCCGCCGTATCGATAACCGTCAGGCCAAGATCGATGCCCGCGCGCAGTGCAGCCGCCTCCTGCGCGCGCAGCGCCGGGTTTTCACCCATATACCAGGTCCCCTGCCCGATAACGGGAACCGCCGGATGCTCGCCAAAACGAATGGTCCTTTCTGCCATCGCTACCTCCTGCAAATGATTGCACCACCATAATGCAAAACAGGGCGAGACGCCCTGTTTTGATGCACAAAATGCCCTGTAATAAAGCACTATCAGAAGGAGTAAGTGACCCCGGTAGAAATCAGGCCGCTCCAGGATTTGTCCACCATCGGGCTATCGGTGATTTCATCGGACAGGCGGGTATAGCGCGCCACGCCGTATACGCTCCAGTCGCCGAGGAAACGATAGTTTGCCGACAGCTCGAGGTACGGGTTCCAGCTGCTGTCCGGATCGTAGCTGCGCATGCCGCTGCGATTCGACTCATGTTTCGAAACACCATAGTAGTACTCGTTCTGGTTGTCGCTGTTCCACTCCACGCCAATACCCGGCGTAAGCGTCAGGTTGCCGTTGGTATAGCGATACAGCCAGGCCAGATCCCATACGATACCGTTGCTGTTATCCAGGGTGTCCCCTGACAGCGCGGTGCGCAGGAAGCCGTACTGCGTATAATGTTCGTAGGAGAGCCCCGCCATCACCGTGGACTTACGCTTATCCAGGCGACGCATCTGCTGGCTATCGCTGTCGCCAGGCTTAAAGTACATCGGCGACCAGTACGCGGTCACAGAGAGCTTATCGTTGGTATCATTCCACAGGTAGTAACCACCACCCAAGCCGCGAAACCAGAAGTTATCGCTCTCATAATTAATAACGGGCACCGGGTAAACATCAGCATCATATTGCTTGTAGGGATGTTCGACCACACCCACACCCGCCCCTAAAGTGAACTTCCCTTCAGCGTGTACGGCGGATGCTGAACTCGCAATCAACACACCAAGTGCCAGAAGTTTGATTTTAGTCACGATCCATATTCCTGTTGTCAAATAATCAGCGCAGGCAGTTTAACGTTGTATACGTCATGCCTCAAATTCTTTACCAGTCATTACACTGAACTCATCATTTTCTCATCGTCAGATGACCACAAGCTGACACCTGAATGACAGCGCCATGACGCCGCAGGACAAGAGGTGCAAAAAAGAGACCGTTTTCCGGATGAGTTATTGATATGTCATTGAAATTGATTTTCTACGCCATGCAAGTTTTCCAAATGCATCTACGCTTAAATTTAGAAGAAGTAAATGCGGGGCACGTTATCCCGATACTTCGCCAACCTGGCATAAGGGTTGCTGGAGTATCAGAGAGCGCTATGCAGCTTACCTCTTCCGGGGGCTCCCACTATTCATATGAACGGCTCTCAACCTGTGCTAAAAACGAAAGGACGGCATGCCATGAATATATTCGATCACTATCGCCAGCGCTATGAAGCTGCCAAGGACGAAGAGTTCACACTGCAGGAGTTTCTTACCATCTGTCGGCAAGATCGCAGTGCTTATGCTAACGCAGCAGAAAGATTGCTGATGGCCATCGGTGAGCCGGTCATGGTCGATACGGCCCTCGAACCCAGGCTATCCCGTCTCTTTTCAAACCGGGTTGTCGCACGCTATCCGGCCTTTGAAGAGTTTTACGGGATGGAAGATGCCATTGAGCAAATTGTTTCTTACCTGAAGCACGCCGCTCAAGGGCTGGAAGAGAAGAAACAGATTCTGTATCTGCTGGGGCCCGTGGGCGGCGGTAAATCATCGCTTGCCGAACGCCTGAAGTCCTTAATGCAGCGCGTCCCTATCTATGTGCTCAGCGCAAACGGAGAGCGCAGCCCGGTCAACGACCATCCGCTGTGTCTGTTCAACCCGCAGGAGGATGCGCAAATCCTCGAAAAAGAGTACGGCATTCCAAACCGCTATCTGGGGACGATTATGTCGCCGTGGGCGGCCAAGCGTCTGCATGAATTCGGCGGCGACATCACTAAGTTCCGCGTGGTGAAAGTGTGGCCATCAATTCTGGCGCAGATCGCCATCGCCAAAACCGAGCCCGGCGACGAGAACAACCAGGACATCTCGGCGCTGGTCGGTAAAGTGGATATTCGTAAACTGGAGCACTACGCGCAGAATGATCCGGATGCCTACGGCTACTCCGGCGCCCTGTGCCGCGCCAACCAGGGGCTGATGGAATTCGTCGAGATGTTTAAAGCGCCTATCAAGGTGCTGCACCCGCTGCTGACCGCGACGCAGGAAGGCAACTATAACGGTACCGAAGGGATCTCCGCCCTGCCGTTCAACGGGATCATCCTCGCCCACTCCAACGAATCGGAATGGGTGACCTTCCGGAATAACAAAAACAATGAGGCCTTCCTCGACCGCGTGTATATCGTCAAGGTGCCTTATTGCCTGCGTATCTCGGAAGAGATCCGCATCTATGAAAAACTGCTTAATAACAGCGAACTGACCCATGCGCCGTGCGCGCCGGGCACGCTGGAAACGCTGTCGCGCTTCTCGATTCTGTCGCGGCTGAAAGAGCCGGAAAACTCGAGCATTTACTCAAAAATGCGCGTCTATGACGGCGAAAGCCTGAAAGACACCGACCCGAAAGCGAAATCCTATCAGGAGTATCGCGATTATGCCGGCGTTGATGAAGGGATGAACGGCCTGTCTACCCGCTTCGCGTTCAAAATCCTGTCGCGGGTATTTAACTTTGACCATGCCGAAGTCGCCGCCAACCCGGTGCATCTGTTCTACGTCCTCGAGCAGCAGATCGAGCGCGAGCAGTTCCCGCAGGAGCAGTCAGAGCGTTATCTTGAGTTCCTCAAAGGCTATTTGATCCCGAAATACGCCGAGTTTATCGGCAAAGAGATCCAGACCGCCTACCTTGAATCCTACTCTGAGTACGGGCAGAACATTTTTGACCGTTATGTCACCTACGCCGACTTCTGGATTCAGGATCAGGAATACCGCGACCCGGATACCGGCCAGCTGTTTGACCGCGAGTCGCTGAATGCGGAACTGGAGAAAATCGAGAAGCCCGCCGGGATCAGTAACCCGAAAGACTTCCGCAACGAGATAGTCAACTTCGTGCTGCGCGCCAGAGCGCACAACAGCGGGCGTAATCCAAACTGGACCAGCTACGAGAAACTGCGCACGGTTATCGAGAAGAAAATGTTCTCCAATACCGAAGAGCTGTTGCCGGTGATTTCCTTCAACACCAAAACGTCAACCGATGAGCAGAAAAAACACGATGACTTTGTCGACCGCATGATGGAGAAAGGCTATACCCGTAAGCAGGTTCGTCTGCTGTGCGAATGGTATCTGCGGGTACGTAAATCATCCTGATAGACCGGCCCGGCAGCTCACCGCTGTCGGGTTAATAATAACTGCGAAGACCCAATAACATTCAGCGATGGGCTGTTTTCCGCGCCTGAATGGCCGGGGCATAGTTGGCAAATGCAGTACAGGAGGGCATATGACCTGGTTCATAGACCGACGCCTGAACGGGAAAAATAAAAGCGCCGTCAACCGGCAGCGCTTTCTGCGCCGCTATAAAGCGCAGATAAAGCAGTCGATCTCCGAGGCCATCAACAAGCGCTCGGTGACCGATATTCAGAGCGGAGAGTCCGTCTCCATCCCAACGGACGATATTAACGAACCGATGTTTCATCAGGGACGCGGCGGCCTGCGCAATCGCGTACACCCCGGTAACGATCA
This sequence comes from Klebsiella sp. M5al, assembly GCF_002090195.1. Taxonomy (NCBI): domain Bacteria; kingdom Pseudomonadati; phylum Pseudomonadota; class Gammaproteobacteria; order Enterobacterales; family Enterobacteriaceae; genus Klebsiella; species Klebsiella sp. M5al. The sequence continues at coordinate 2,416,979 of NZ_CP020657.1, read as the reverse complement.
CTTTGTACAAAATGACCGTATCGAACGCCCTCAGGGCGGCGGTGGCGGTGGAGGCAGCGGTCAGGGGCAAGCCAGCGCCGACGGCGAAGGCCAGGACGAGTTTGTCTTTCAGATTTCGAAAGACGAATATCTCGATCTATTGTTCGAGGATCTCGCCCTGCCAAATTTGAAGAAAAACCAGCAGCGCCAGCTGACGGAGTATAAAACCCATCGCGCGGGCTATACCGCTAACGGCGTTCCCGCCAATATCAGCGTCGTTCGCTCGTTGCAAAACTCGCTGGCGCGGCGCACGGCGATGACCGCCGGTAAACGCCGGGAACTGCACGCGCTGGAAGAAGACCTTGATACCATTAGCAAAAGCGAACCGGCACAGCTGCTGGAAGAGGAGCGGCTGCGCAAAGAGATAGCCGAACTGCGGGCGAAAATCGACCGCGTCCCGTTTATTGATACTTTCGATCTACGTTACAAGAACTACGAAAAACGGCCAGAACCGTCAAGCCAGGCAGTCATGTTCTGCCTGATGGACGTCTCGGGCTCCATGGACCAGGCGACCAAGGACATGGCAAAACGCTTTTACATCCTGCTGTATCTGTTCCTCAGCCGGACCTATAAAAACGTCGATGTCGTTTATATCCGCCACCATACGCAGGCTAAAGAGGTCGACGAACACGAATTCTTTTATTCGCAGGAAACCGGCGGCACGATTGTCTCCAGCGCCCTGAAGCTGATGGATGAAGTGGTCAAAGAGCGCTACGACCCGGCGCAGTGGAATATCTACGCCGCGCAGGCCTCGGATGGGGATAACTGGGCGGACGACTCACCGCTGTGTCATGAACTGCTGGCGAAGAAGATCCTGCCCGTGGTGCGCTACTATAGCTATATTGAGATAACCCGTCGGGCGCACCAGACGCTGTGGCGGGAGTATGAACACCTGCAGTCGACCTTCGAAAACTTTGCTATGCAGCATATTCGCGACCCGGAAGATATTTATCCGGTATTTCGCGAACTGTTTCACAAGCAGACCTCAAAAGCGGACGGTTAAACTTTTCCCGACAGCCAGCACAGACGCTGGCTGTTTTTTATCCCGCCTTACCCGGCCCGCCCCCGTTGCAAAGTACCGGGATCAATCTCCGACATAATCAGGTCGGGCAAGCTCTCCAGCTGGTGCACCTTGCCGCACTTAACGATGATCTGCCGCGCCTTGTCGTATCCCGGCGCCCAGAGTCGATTATTCATCCGCACATCTTTGTAGACCGCGATAAGCGGTTTTTTCCACGCCGCCGCCATATGGACCACCGAAGTATCCGGTGAGATAACTAAATCGGCCTGGGCAATAAGCGCCATGCAGTGATGCAGCGTTTTAAACGGATTCACGCAGACCTTTTCCGCCAGGGGAATGCGGATTTCATCGCGGTGATCGAGCAGGATGATGTTGACGTCGGGATAATCCTGACACAGCCTGGCGATAAGCGCAGCCAGCTGCGTCTGCGACATACTACGGTCCTGATGCCCGGCAAAAATATTAATCACCACGTTACGCCCGTTCAGCGCCGCCAGATATTCACGAACCTGATGATTAACATCCTGCGGGATATGCAGGTCATAAGAGTGCAGATATTTCTTATCCAGCTGCAGATAATCAGCGATGATCGAAAATGTCTTGCTGACGTGCCAGTTTTCACAGTCAAAATCAAAAGACCGGGTATAGTGATTGATGGAAGGCCATTTATTAAATCCCAGTACCGACCTGGGTTTTATCTGCCGTAAAAGCAGCATGCGGTGAACCGGAATATCAAACAGCGACGGGTCAATTACAATATCGTACTTATTATTCGCAAGCTCATTAATAACGGAGCGAGGAACGTTATGGGTAAATTTACGCAGATAAGCCGCCGAGTCGACATTCTCAGCTTCATAAATATGGCGAATATGTGGATTATCACGCATGACCTGACTGTTTGATTTCGTTAACAGAAAATCAACGGTCATACCTGCCTTATGGAGGCATTTAACCAGCGCTGAATCTACTACCACGTCGCCGATCGCCCCTTCATTACGCATTAGCAACACCGTTTTAACAGAGGTTAAATCAGCTTCGCGGCGCACGCGACTATCCCAGAACGCTTTAGCGATATAGACTCGAATGACATTGCGTATTTTCTTAAATAAATAATTACGACGCCTGTTTAGCTCCCTTATTTTTTTAAACTTTCGGGGGGATGCCTGCACCGCTGCGTTTTCCATCATCATAACCTCATTACCGCTATCAATAGTACCGCCTGTTACCCTGCTAAGGACTGGTGAAAATAAGAAAAGTTCGCTTGATAATTAACATTATTTCATTTTTAGCGGCGGCAGGATAGCCGCAGCGCGGTTATTGCAGCATATTTTATTGAGAACAAAATGAGTGAAAAATGAATTTAGTCGAATATTTACGATAGCCACATAACTTAGCGTCCTTATATTTAATCAGCTATTTATCTTCATTGCCGTTCGGTGATGACGCATGGCGATGCTGGACAGACGACCAGTATGCTTATCATCGGTCGTGGCGCCACCGGGCCGCCCATGGTAGAATCATCTTAATCGTGCTGGCGAAATTATCATCATGAAATTACAGAATAAATTACTCCGTTATTTCATTTCTGCGGGGGTGGTTGTCCTGACATCTTCGTTTCTGGTGTATGAATTAGTCGCCAGCCATCGGGATATGTCAGAATACATGCGATATATCATCGAAAAGGGCGAATCCGCCTTTCTGTACGATAAATATCAAAATCAGCTCGTGATCTCCCAGGTCGCGCGAAAGCTGGATACGCATCCGACTGCCGAAAAAGCCCAACAGGCCTGCGCCAGCGTCGAGAACAAGGGTAAAGTCTTCGGCCTGAATATCGCCGGGCATACCTTCCCCGGGCTTCACGGTACGCTCAGTACCACGCAGGCGTCGTGCGGGCCATGGATCAACGCTCTCCCGGCGCTGCAGGCATTTGATGCCGCTATCGCCCAAAGCGATATGAACTCAGCGCTGAATGCGGCAACATTCAAATCAGACAAACGTTTCCGCTACTATCTTGATTTAGATAATAAGTATGCCTATTTCTATTCACCAATTGAGATAAAAAGCAATCTAGTCGCCAACTGGGACTTTCTTCACGACAGCAAACTAGGCATCACTCAGAACAGCCTCAACGGTTTACTTCGTGGCCGCACGCTGATTTCCAGCATCTATGCTGATGCGTTAACCGGGCAGAATATTTTGTCATTTTTAACCCCGGTCTATCATCGGGATCGGCTGAAGGGCATCGTGATGGTGGATGTCACTCGCCATGATATTGAGAAACTTCTTTACACCGCCGACCGCCCTTTGGTCTGGCGCTATCTCGACATCACGTTAACGGACTCCGACTCAACATCTGAAATCCGCGTACACCGCAGCAACACGCATTTTTTCAGCTATGCCCACCATAGCCAGAAGGTAGCGGAAAACCTGCATATTGCGCTGTCGCTGGATATGACCTATTTTCTGCTTAGCTCCTGGAAGCTATTCCTGTTTTACCTGATATCTACCGGCGTTTTACTGCATCTGGTACGCATGCACTTTCGTCTGTATATCGACGTTTTCAAAGAGAACATTAGTGATTCTTTAACCGGTCTTTACAACCGTAAAATTCTCTCCTCGCTGCTGGAATCCCGCATGCAAAAGCTTACCGAGCAGGGGGTGAATATCGTGTTTATGGCGCTGGACTGCGACCGGCTTAAATACCTTAATGATACCTGGGGGCACGACGAAGGCGACCGCGCGATTGTGCTGCTCGCGCAATCCATTTCCGCCGCCATCCGTAAAAGCGATTACGGCATCCGTCTGGGCGGCGATGAGTTCTTCCTGATCCTGATCGATTATGAGGAACAAGAGGCGCAAAATATCCCCGAGCGTATTCGCCAGCACCTGAGGGCAATTGACATTAACCGGCGCGTTAATTTCTCATGGGGCGCCTACAGCATGGCGCCGGGGGATAGCCTGGCCGATGTAATGAAAATCGCCGATGCCCGGCTGTACGAAAATAAAAAGCAAAAAAAGTATCCTTACCCGGGGCGAGAAGAAGAATCTTGAGGTTTTATTGTGAAGGAAAAAATCGACATGAACGCGCCTGTAAGAATCAGTATTCATCAGCAGCTGCTAGCGCTGCTTAACCGCTCCCACGCCCGCTATCGGGTCGTTGAACATGAGGCCGTCGGGAAATGTGAAGCCGTGTCGAAGATTCGCGGCACCGCGCTGGGCCAGGGAGCCAAGGCGCTGGTGTGTAAAGTGAAAGGGCATGGCGTTAATCAGCACGTTCTGGCTATCCTCGCCGCCGATCTTCAGGCGGATTTAGGCCGGTTGGCCGAATACATCGGCGGCAGTAAAGCCTCGCTGGCCAGCCCGGCGGAAGTGGACGCCCTGACCGCCTGCGCGTTTGGCGCCATTCCCCCCTTCACTTTCCATCCGGACCTGCGGCTGGTCGCCGATCCGCTGCTGTTTGCGCGTTTCCCGGAAATCGCCTTCAACGCCGGGCAGCTTGATAAGTCCATCATCCTTGATACCGCCGACTATCTGCGCATTGCCCGTCCGGAACTGACCGCGTTTCATCGCCTGGCCTGATTGCCCCCCTGCTACGCTAAGGCCGCGGGTAGCAATCGATCGTGCAGATGCCTCAAATCGCGAGTCTGCGATAAAAAACCTGTTTACTTACGCGATTATGCGTAGAGTAAACGGGTTTTTCTTTTTTTATTTTTTGGCAAGGACCTCTGCACATGCTCGACACCACCCTGTTAATACTGCTGGGCCTGGCGGCGCTCGGCTTTATTAGCCACAACACCACCGTTGCTATTTCAATCCTGGTTTTAATTATCGTCCGCGTCACCCCGCTCAACGCTTTCTTTCCATGGATTGAAAAGCAGGGGCTGACCATCGGTATTATTATCCTCACCATCGGCGTGATGGCCCCCATTGCCAGCGGTACGCTGCCGCCCTCAACGCTGCTGCACTCCTTTGTGAACTGGAAGTCGCTGCTGGCGATTGCCGTGGGGGTATTTGTTTCCTGGCTTGGCGGACGCGGCGTGGCGCTGATGGGCTCGCAGCCGCAGCTGGTGGCCGGACTGCTGGTCGGCACCGTCCTCGGCGTCGCCCTCTTCCGCGGCGTTCCGGTTGGCCCGCTGATCGCCGCCGGGATCATTTCGCTGTTTATTGGGAAGTCGTAGCCAGGCTGGCAAGATAGCGGCCCGGCGTTTGCCCGAGGCCCTTTTTAAACATGGTAATAAAGGCGGTGGTAGAGTCATAGCCCAGGCTCTGCGCCGTCTGCTGTACCGTCTGCCCGCGGACCAGCATCTGCAGGGAGAGGATCAGCTGCAGCTGATGTCGCCAGCGGCGAAAGCTTAAGCCCGTCTCACGCACCACCAGCCGCGCCAGATTGCGTTCGCTCATGGCGAATTCCGCCGCCCACTGCGCCAACGTTTGCCAGCGGGCCGGGTCGACGGCCATCGTGTCCACCATCTGACGAATTTTTGGATGCCCGGAGACCGGCAGCTGCAGGTGCTCCTGCGGCTGCTGCGGGAGTTCATCGAACAGCACCTGCACCAGGCGGTTCATTGCCGGTTTAGCGAGTTCTGCCCTGCCGCGCTCGGCCATGACGAGGATAAGCTCGCGCACCAGCGGTGAAATTTTTAACGTACAGCAGAAAGCCGGCATCGCCGCCGCGTCGGGTTCAATAAACAAAAAGCAGACCTGCGCCTCCGGCGTCGCCCGATTGCTGTGCGACACCTGTCCCGGCACCCACACCGCGTACTGCGGCGGCACCATCCACATCGCGTTCTCCACTTCGCAGGTCAGCGCCCCGTGAAGCGCGAGAATAAGCTGCCCTTTGCGGTGCTGATGGCGCGGAATGTACTGCTCGTCCGCGACAACCTGAATACGAAAAGCCGCCGCCGCTTCGTGACCGCTGTCCGGGTCGTAGCCGTCAAGGCCCAGTCCGATCATAAAAATGTCCGATTTTAGCGATAATCTGTCATTTTAGCTTGATTTAAACAGAGGACAAACAGGCTATTGTAACCGCCTCGTATTCTAGTTTGAGATAGCCATGAATTCTGCTTCACCTTCTGCCGATCGCCGTCATCTTGTATTGATTGCCGGTATTCTGCTTATCGCCACCACCTTACGCGTGGCTTTTACCGGCGCCGCGCCGCTGCTTGATGCCATTCGCAGCGAATATGGCCTCACCACCGCGCAAACCGGTCTGTTAACCACTCTGCCGCTGCTGGCCTTTGGCCTGGTCTCGCCGCTGGCGGCGGCTGTCGCCCGCCGCTTCGGCATTGAACGAAGCCTGCTGCTGGCGCTGATCCTGATTTGCCTCGGTATTGCTCTGCGCTCCCTGCCCGTGGTCACGCTGCTGTTTATCGGCACCGCGATTATCGGCTGCGGCATCGCGCTGGGGAACGTTCTGCTACCAGGACTCATTAAGCGTGACTTCCCGCAGCACGTCGCCAAAATGACCGGCGCTTACTCTCTCACCATGGGGGGCGCGGCGGCGCTGGGTTCGGCAATGGTCGTTCCCTTGGCCTTCGCCGGGCTGAGCTGGCGCGGCGCGCTGTTGATGCTGATGGTATTTCCGCTGCTGGCGCTGTTTGTCTGGCTGCCGCAGTCGCGCAGGCAAGCCGCCGCGCCGCTGACCGGGTCCGGCGCCATCCACAACCGCGGGATCTGGCGATCGGCGCTGGCCTGGCAGGTGACGCTGTTTCTCGGGATTAACTCGCTGGTCTACTACGTCATCATCGGCTGGCTGCCCGCCATTCTGCAAAGCATTGGCTACAGCGAAGCGCAGGCGGGCTCCCTGCACGGGCTGCTCCAGCTGGCAACCGCCGCGCCGGGGCTGGCGATACCGTTAATACTTCATCGGCTGAAAGATCAGCGCGGTATCGCAGTTCTGGTCGCCCTGATGTGCGCAGTCAGCGCGCTCGGATTATGGTTTTTACCCGGTCAGGCGGTGCTATGGACGCTTATCTTCGGCTTCGGGTCCGGCGCGACCATGATTCTCGGCTTGACCTTTATCGGTCTGCGGGCCAGCTCAGCGCACCAGGCCGCCGCGCTGTCCGGCATGGCGCAGACGGTGGGCTATCTGCTGGCCGCCTGCGGGCCGCCGGTGATGGGGAAAATTCATGATGCCAACGGCGACTGGCATATCCCGCTGATCGCCGTGGCGTTGATCTCAATTGCGATGGCGGTATTTGGCGCGCTGGCCGGGCGCGATCGGGAGATTAACGGCTAGCGCTAGCGATGCCCGGCGACCGCCGCCGGGCGTTCGCTCACTGACTTGCCGCGCGTAAAAACGCGTGAACCAGCGGCGCAGGTCTGCCTTCCAGCGCGTTGCGCTCGTGCTGGAATAACGTGGCGACAAAGAACGGATGGGTCACCAGTTCTACCGCCCGAATCTCGCCGTCATCATCCCAGCCAGTGACCCGCAGGTCGCCCTGCTCCAGTTCGCGGGCAAAATCGTCGGCAATCCCGTAGCTGCAGTGATAACCCTCTTCAATGCTGTCGCGGCCATAGGCGCGGGAGATAAGCGTATGGGCGCGCAGTTCAATATTGTCCGACTTTTCCACCAGCGAGCAGCTTAACGGCGCAATCACCATCCGCCCTTCGGTATCGGTTTCGGCATGCGCGGCATCCTGCCAGCCCATAACGTTGCGCGCGTATTCAATAATCGCGTGCTGGAAGCCGCCGCAGGTGCCAAGGAACGGAATACCGTTTTCCCGGGCGTGGCGAATGGCGATAAAGGCGCCTTCGGCATTTTTATAGGGGCTGGCGGGAACCACCCAGATAGCATCGTAATCGGCGAGGTCATCAGCGGATTTTATCTCACTGGTGGACAGCCAGTCATAGCGCAGCGGCAGTTCCAGTACGGCAGCGGCATCATCAATCGCCAGCGGAATCGCTTTATGGGCAACGACGTCGGGGTTGTAATCACCGACCAGAGCAATACGCAGGGGGGAGTTCATAGCAGGATCCTTATGTCATAGCGATTATCAGGCAACACAAGGAGTCTCAGGTTAGCGATCTCCACGGCAGAACACAATCCTTATTTTGTCTGCCCTTGAACGCGGGTAATTTACTCTAACTGGCGTTATGGTATTGGGCAAACAAACGGCTATGGATGCACGATGAAGGACAAAATTCTGGTTAGCGCCTGCCTGATGGGCTTTCAGGTTCGCTATAACGGCAGTCACAAAGCCCAACTGGCTAACGCGCTGTCTCGCTGGCAGAGCGAGGGGCGGCTGGTCACCCACTGCCCGGAGCTGGCTGCGGGGTTGCCCATCCCCAGACTACCGGCGGAGATCCTGGACGCACAGGGAGCGGACGTTATGCGAAATCGTGCTCAAATTGTCGAAAGCGACGGCCAGGACGTCACCGCGCACTATCAGCTGGCCGCCTGGCTGGCACTAAAAGCCGCGCAGGAGGAAGGCTGTACCGCGGCGCTGCTCACCGACGGCAGCCCAACCTGCGGCAGTCAGTTTATCTATGATGGTACCTTTAACGGACGGCGCAAACCCGGAGCCGGCGTTGCCGCCGCCCTGCTTCGCGAGAACGGGATTACGGTATTTTCCGAACAGCAACTGCCGCAGCTGCTTGCCTGGATGAAACAAAGGGAGAGTGACGATGATTCAATGTAAACGCGTTTATGACCCGCAGGAAGAGAGCGACGGCTACCGTATACTGGTAGACCGCCTGTGGCCGCGAGGAATAAAAAAAGAGGCACTCAATTACGCTGAGTGGTGCAAAACCCTGGCGCCATCGACAGATTTACGCAAGGCTTTTCACGGCGAGACGCTCGATTTTGCCCACTTTAGCCAACGCTATCGCCAGGAGCTTGAGGCCCATCGTGATGAAGGCGAGCGCCTGGCCGCGCTGGCCCACCGGCAGACGCTGACGCTGCTCTACGCGGCGAAAAACACCCGGCATAACCATGCCCAGGTGCTGGCTGACTGGCTGAAAGCGCTATGACTTAGCCGGATGATCGCGGCGCCAGAGCTCCCATTCATCTAACGTTTCACCACCGGGTAGCTTGCACTCGGTGCGCACGCCCTGCGGGCTTTGAATGGGAACCTGTTTCCCGCCCAGCTGCTGACAGTAAACCGAAGCCGGGTTAGCCATCCCTACCGGATGTGCTTGCTGTGTCGGCTGAGTCTGCGCGCATCCGGCAAGCGCCAGTGGCAGCATCAGTATCATCCCCTTCATTTCTGCTCCTTAATTGATGAAAACGGTCTTTGGTCCCGAATCTCCACGGTTTCTCCATTTTAGCTGCACTTTTGCGTCGTAGAGTACCCCTGTTCTCGAACTGACCAGAGAACAGATCATTCCATAATCAATGAGTTTTTCCCCGTCGCCCCCGACGGGGCTTTTTTTCCCGCCGCGGATGCAGGTATTCTCCTAACAGATGTGTTAAATTTTGTGTATCTATGTTAATTCTGCGCTGATTGTTGTTTAGCATAACTTGCTGGTAGTTATGATTAGCGTTCGGGAGCCGTATTCCTCATGTCCGATTTTATTCTCGCGCGCGTGACGCAAACGCTAGCCAATGAACACTCCCTCGAAACATTGGTGCGACAGCTGCTTGAGATGCTGGAGCTTGTTACCCGAATGGAATCCACCTACCTGACGCGTATTGACTTCGACGCGCAGCGACAGCTGATTATGTATGCGCATAACAGCAGCGAAATGCAGATCCCAGAAGGGTTCTCCGTCCCATGGAACGACTCGCTATGTAAACGTGCGCTCGACGAGCGTTGCCTTTTCAGTAACGATGTCGCCGAACGCTGGCGTTCGTGTATCGCCGCGCAGGATTTGGGCATCACCACCTTTTTTAGCATTCCTGTGCGCCTGACCGACGGCTCATTATTCGGCACGCTGTGCGCCACCAGCCGGGTAAGACAACCCTATAACCTTGAGGGTGAGCAGGTCATGAATTTATTCGCGAACCTCATCGCCCACTACGTTGAAAAAGAGACGCTAGTGCAGCAGCTTCGCTCGGCCAACGTCGCGCTTGAAATGCACTCATACACTGATGAGCTTACCGGTTTACCGAATCGCCGCTCGCTGTTTAAGTATCTTGCCGCGCAGTTTCCGCGGGCCCGCGAGCAGCGGCGCAGCATGCTGCTGATTTTTATCGATCTCGACGATTTTAAAGCAATAAATGATCGATTCGGCCATCCGTGCGGCGATAACTTTCTGATTCAGGTTGGCGAACGTCTGGCGGCTCACGTACGCAGCGGTGATATTGTCGGCCGTCTCGGCGGCGATGAATTTTTAATTGTCGGACCGGGCCCCGAATTAGCCGACCAGCAGGAGTATATCGCCGCGTTACGTCAAGCGCTGACGGGGATCTATTTCCTTGGCGAGCACCGGATTAACTACCCGGGGGCAAGCTTTGGCGTTATTGAGGCCGACCCGCAGCAGATTGACGTAGAACAGGCGCTACGCGCCGCCGACGACGCGATGTATCTGGATAAGCAGTCTCGTCGTCAGGGAAGATTTTTTCATATTGACTAATCTACGGTGAAATCCCGTATGATATTCGCCACGACTTGCACTTACAGGGGCTCAATAATGAGGCTGGGTATTCTATTTCCGGTGGCTATTTTCATCGTCGCCGTTGTTTTTCTGGGCTGGTTTTTTGTCGGCGGCTATGCGGCGCCAGGCGGAGCGTAATGAAAAAAAGCACCATTATTATGCTTATTGTCGCCATCGTCGCCCTGGCGGGGACGCAATTGGGTTGGTGGTAAATCCAGGAATATTCGCGCCGCTCTTCGGCAAAGATTGCAGAATTATCTCATCTACTCAATAACTTAAAAGAATACACTCACATCATCAGCCGATACCGCATGGCCGTTTCTGCGGACGGATTTAACTGGAGAAGTGAGAAATGAAAAAACCGATCGTGTTGCCGTTGATTCTCGCGCTTTGCACGCTGTTATCGGGATGTATTGTCGACCCAGGCTATCACCACCATCGCCACCATCATCATCATGACGACAGAGACTGGCGATAAAGCGGACAACATCATAAGGCGAACTTCGGTTCGCCTTATTGCATGGGATCAGTCCCGACGGTCGGAACCTAAAAAGAGGAAACCCAGCGGGATAGAGAACAGCAGCGTAAACACAATGCTATAAACCGTCACCATCGCCCCCTGCAGGAAGAACATTGACGTCGTCCACTCTGAGTAAGGCATATTGTATTCGCTCACCACGCCGCCGAAGGTCGCACGCCCAACCACGATAAGCGCGATGGCGAATATCGCCGCTATCGACAAAAAGAACTTCTTGCTATTTTTATTGCTGGTGAGTTTCTGCAGAATCATCCGGGTTCCCTTTTTTCTGAACGATAATCGGCTGTATATGTAACACCAATGCAATCAAAATTGAAGGAGTTTTGTTACAAGAAAGAGCCAATCGCTATCGGGCCGGTCGCACGTCCCGGCCGCAACGATTACGACTGCAGCGTCGCCAGACGGGCGGCAAAACCAACAAATACAAGGCCTATCAGACTGTTGCCGATTTTCGCCAGTTTCTTTTTCGTCTTCACGTAACGCGTAACGAACGAGCCGGAGAGGATCAGAAAGCTCATATAGATGAAGCTAATAATCTCCAGGGTCAACGCCAGGATAAAGAACGCCAGCCCGGGCGTTTTGGCGCTGACGTCAATAAACTGCACGAAGAATGAGACATAAAAAAGAATGGCCTTTGGATTCGTCAGGCTGAGGGTCAGCGAACGTTTAAGAATCGCGCTCCCCGGCTCGGAATCAGCAGACGAATGACCGTCACGCTGGGTTAACACCGCGTAGAGCATCTTACCGCCCATCCACAGCAGATAAATCGCCCCCAGGTATCGAACGATATTGAACAGTACCGGCGTGGTCTTGATAAGCGTCGCAACCCCGGCAAAAGCCAGGAACATCAGCACCGCATCACCGATAAATATGCCAGCGGCCGCCAGATACCCTTTCCTGACGCCATGGGCGACGCCGGTCTTGAGGACAAAAAAGGTATTCGGGCCGGGAACCAGGATGATAAAGATAGCCCCAACCAGGTAGGTCAGGTAATTCAGTACACCAAACTCAGCGAACACAACGCACTCCTTCGCTTACAACAAAATATGATCCCGCGCACGTTAACGCAACCGGGACCATTTTGAAAGCGCCGCGAGTGCGGATGCCTTAATAGAGCGAAGTTTCACCCAGCGGACGGGTTTTAAAGCGGCGGTGAACCCATAGATACTGCTCCGGCGCGCGCAGGATTTCTTTCTCAATAACCTTATTAATATAGCTTGCCGCATCCTGTTTATCTTCGCCAGGATAGTCGCTCATTACGTCGCTGATGTGCAGGCTATAACCCCGGCGATCCGCTTTACGCACCATGCTGATGGTGAGCATTTTCGCGCCCGATAAACGAGAGAGCACGTAGGTGCCGTTGGTCGTTGCGGCCTGCTGTACCGAGAAGAACGGGGCAAATACGCTCCCCTTCGGACCGTAGTCCTGATCCGGCGCAAACCACACCGCTTCACCCGACTTTAGGGCATGCACCAGACCGGATAAATTACGACGGTCGATCATCGCCTTGTTCGAGCGCAAACGACCGCGCGTCTGCACCCACTCCATTAACGGGCTATTGTGCGGACGGTAGGTCGCCATCATCGGACGACACAGCCCCATCGTACGGCCGCCCAGCTCAAGAGACATAAAGTGGACGCCGACAACCATCACGCCTTTTTGTTCGCTCAGGGCATTGTTGAGATTAACCATGCCTTCGACGTCAAACCATTTCTTGACGCGTTCATCGCTCCAGAACCATGCCATTCCCGTTTCGATCAGGCCCATCCCTAGTGACATGAAGTTCTGCTCAATAAGCTTTTCGCGCGCCGCGGGCGACATCGTGGGGAAGCAAAGTTCGAGATTACGTCTGGCGATATGCTCACGACGCTTAAGGAAGCGCCGGGATGCGCGACCGGCGCTGGTACCGATAAGGTGCAATACGGGATAAGGGAGCTGGACGATAAGCCAGAGCACACCCAGGCCAAACCAGGTCCCCCAATTACGGGGATGAAGCAGTTTTTTATTAAAAGCGTAAGACATGTTTTTTCCTGTAAACATTAGAACATGAGGTAACGCTTAAGGAAAAAACGAGTCCCTTCATCTGTCATTAGGCGGTACGTGTAGCAGTTCAGACAATAATAATCCTGGTAAATTCACTCCGGCAAGTAAAAAAAGAGCCCAGTAGCAAAAAACACAATACCAGCACACTTGTAACAAAATGTAAAATAAAAAATGAAGAATAGTCAACAAATATCCATCACAAGAATGATTAACACGCTAATCATTCAACATGAAGCGGCGTGCCAGCAGACCAGAACGCGGCGGCTTCAGCCCCGCTAAGCGCCGCTGAAACCGTACCGCGCGGCACCTGGGACCCGGCGAGATCGGGGTAGGCTTTCCTCTCCGTTATCCATTTAACAACGTTTGCCGATACGCTATTCCTTTATGTTCTATAAGTCTCACTGACATAAAAGAGAAATATTTAAAAGGAATCCAGGGGTAAAGCCTAAAATAAGAATCAGCTTATTTTAGTTTCCTGACAATAATTAATATTTATCGACAATTATCCATATTGCCGCAGCTTATTTCAGACTTTTTACCTCCGTTGCTTTAACAGAACAGCAGGCAATAAAGTTAAGGTGCCTTTTCTGGCGTTGAAAAAAGCGCATCATACTTACAAATCCCGGACGTTTCTCGCTCTTCAACACCCCGTTGCAAACAATTTTAAGCGCCTCTGTGCATTCAGCCTGATTTGAAGCCAATTCCGCGATCGGCATAAAAATCTATTCAATATTTAACAATAACTTATCGTTACTATTGTGCGGTATCGCGCCGTGACGATCGCGCTTCAATTGAAATGATAACCATTCTCATATTAATATATGCCGTATTGATCAACTTTTCTGAACCTGGCTATGTCCCCTTCTTCCGCCATCGCCTCTCCGCTGACGCTTGCCTCGCTGTATAGCGACCATCACGGCTGGCTGAAAAAATGGCTTACCCATAAGCTGAAATCCGTTTATGACGCCGACGACGTAGCGCAGGATACCTTTGTCCGAATTATGGCCGGCGGGTCGCTGTCGACCATTCGCGACCCAAAATCTTTTCTTTGCACAATTGCCAATCGGGTGATGATCGATCTGTTCCGCCGAAATGCGCTGGAGCGCGCATGGCTCGAGATGCTCTCTCAGCTACCGGAAGAACTCTCCCCTTCCCCGGAACAGCGACAAAGCCAGCTAGAATTGTTACAGCAGATTGACGCCATGCTGGACGGGCTTAACGTCAAAGCCCGGGAGGCCTTTTTACTCTCGCAGCTTGAAGGATTGACCTACGCCGACATCGCCAGCCGCCTGGCGGTTTCCGTCAGTTCGGTTAAGAAATATATCGCGAAAGCCACCGAGCACTGCCTGCTGTTTCGTCTGGAGAATGGCCTGTGAAACCAATGCTAAGCGACTCCCGCCGTCAGGCGCTGCGTTCCGCTTCGCACTGGTACGCGGTCCTCAGCGACGGGCGCGTGAGCCCGCAGCAGGAGGCCCGCTGGCAGCAGTGGTATGAACAAAACAACGAAAATCAGTGGGCGTGGCAGCAGGTAGAAAACCTGCGCCAGCAGATGGGGCAGTTGCCGGGCGGGCTGGCCAGCCGTGCCCTTCACGATAGCCGCCTGGCGCGTCGTCACGTGCTGAAAGGGCTGCTGCTTTTACTGGTCGCCGGCGGCGGCTGGCGGCTCTGGGAGTCCGAGCTGGCGGAGGGGCTGCGCGCCGACTACCGAACGGCGAAGGGTATGCCGCGCCAGCAGCGGCTTGCCGACGGTACGCTGTTAACCCTGAATAGCGAAAGTGCCGCCGATGTCCGTTTTGACGCCCGGCAGCGGATGGTGCATTTACGCTATGGCGAAATCGCCATCACCACCGCTCAAGACAGCCGGCGGCGGCCATTCCGGGTGCAAACCCGCGAAGGCACCCTCACCGCGCTCGGCACCGAATTCACCGTCCGTCAGTTTGCCGGCGGCACCCGGCTGGCGGTACAGCAGCATGCCGTAGAAGCCGTTTTACCGTCCGGCGGCGCCCAAATCGTTAACGCCGGCGAAAGCCTGTGGTTTACCCGCGATCGTTTCGCCGCTCTGGTGAAGCTCAACGGCGGCGAGGATAGCTGGACCCGAGGCGTGCTGACCTTTCGCGATACCGCGCTGAGCGAGGTGGTCGCCACCCTCGCCCGCTATCGCACCGGAGTGCTGCGCTGCGATCCCGCCGTGGCTGATTTACGCCTGAGCGGCACCTTTCCGCTGGGCGATCCGGACGCCATCCTGCAGGTCATCGCGCAAACGCTGCCGATTAAATTGCGGTTTGTCACCCGCTACTGGGTCACGCTCGCCGCGGCCTGAGAAAAAAACGAAAAAATTCTCATTCTCCTTTGTCCCTTTTCCCCTGCTCGTTCGACTTATTAGGTGAACACAACCAAAAACGATCGTGGAGAAAACATGACGCCCTTACGCGTTTTACGCAAACCGATGCCTCTGGTGATGGTCATCCGTTTAAGCCTGCTGCCGTTCGCGGCGCTGGCTGCCGCGCCGGCATTTGCCGCCGCGCAGTTTGATATTGCCGCCGGAGATTTAGATACCGTACTAAACCAGTACGCCGCCCGCAGCGGTATCACGCTCTCTGCCGACGCCAGCCTGACGCGCGGCAAGCATAGCCCGGGCCTGCACGGCAGCTTTGAAACCGAAGAGGGCCTGCATACGTTGCTGAACGGCAGCGGATTACGGCTAAAGCCGCTGGGCAAGAATGTCTGGACCCTGGAGCCCGTGCCCGTTAGTTCAGAATCCACCCTCACCGTCGTCGGGGACTGGCTCGGCGACGCGCGCGAAAACGATGTCTTTGAACACGCCGGCGCCCGCGACGTTATCCGTCGGGGGGATTTCGGCAAAACCGGCGCCGCCACGATGCGCGAAGTGCTGAACCGGATCCCCGGCGTTAACGCGCCGGAAAATACCGGTACCGGCAGTCACGATCTGGCGATGAACTTTGGTATTCGCGGCCTCAATCCGCGCCTTGCCAGCCGTTCCACGGTGCTGATGGACGGTATTCCGGTTCCCTTCGCCCCCTACGGCCAGCCGCAGCTTTCTTTGGCGCCGGTCTCGCTCGGCAATATGGACGCCATCGATGTCGTGCGCGGCGGCGGCGCGGTGCGCTACGGGCCGCAGAGCGTCGGCGGCGTGGTGAACTTCGTCACCCGCGCAATCCCCGAGAATTTTGGCATTGAGGGCGGCGTTGAAGGACAGCTCAGCCCCACCTCGTCGCAAAACAACCCGAAAGAGACGCATAACTTCGCGATCGGCGGCACGGCGGAAAACGGTTTCGGCTCCGCTCTGCTCTATTCTGGCACCCGCGGCAGCGACTGGCGCGAACGCAGCGCGACGCGGATTGATGATGTGATGCTGAAAAGCAAATACGCGCCCAACGAAGTGCATACTTTTAACAGCCTGCTGCAATACTACGACGGCGAAGCCGATATGCCCGGCGGCCTCTCTCGCGCCGACTATAACGCCGACCGCTGGCAGTCGACCCGACCTTACGACCGCTTCTGGGGGCGTCGTCAGCTCGCCAGCCTCGGCTACCAGTTTCAGCCGGATGCGCAGCATAAGTTTAATATTCAGGGGTTCTATACGCACACCCTGCGCAGCGGCTACCTGGAACAGGGCAAGCGCATTACCCTCTCCCCGCGCGAATACTGGGTCCGCGGCATCGAACCGCGCTACAGCCAAAGCTTTATGATCGGCCCATCCGCCCACGAAGTCGGCGTCGGCTATCGCTACGTCAACGAATCGACCCACGAAATGCGTTACTACACCGCTACCACCAGCGGCGAGCTGCCCAGCTCCGCCAGCCCGTACGATCGCGATACCCGCTCCGGCACCGAAGCGCACGCCTGGTATATCGACGATCGTGTGGATATCGGCAACTGGACGATTACGCCAGGGATGCGCTTCGAGCACATTGCGTCTTATCAGGACAACGCTCTGCTGGGCACCCGCGAACGGGTCAGCTATAACGCCCCGCTCCCGGCGCTGAACGTTCTCTATCACCTCACCGACAGCTGGAATCTTTATGCCAATACAGAAGGTTCATTCGGCACCGTACAGTACAGCCAGATTGGCAAGGCTGTGCAAAGCGGCAATGTGGAACCGGAAAAAGCGCGCACCTGGGAAGTCGGCACCCGCTACGACGACGGGGCGCTGACCGCCGAAATGGGGCTGTTCCTGATCAACTTCAATAATCAGTACGACTCCAACCAGACCAATGACACGGTGACCGCCCGGGGTAAAACGCGTCATAGCGGCCTGGAAGCGCAAACCCGTTACTCTCTCGGCGAGCTTTCACCCGCCCTTGATAATCTCTCGCTCTACGCCAGCTATGCGTACGTCAACGCTGAAATCCGCGAAAAGGGCGATACCTACGGCAATCAGGTTCCCTTCTCGCCGAAACACAAAGGCAGCTTTGGCGTCGATTACAAGCCCGGCAGCTGGACGTTTAACCTCAACAGCGACTTCCAGTCCAGCCAGTTTGCCGATAACGCCAATACCGTTGCCGAAAGCGCCGATGGCAGCACCGGCCGTATTCCCGGCTATATGCTGTGGGGCGCTCGGGTGGCCTACGACTTTGGCCCGCAGATGGCCAATCTCAATCTCGCGCTGGGGGTGAAAAACATCTTCGATCATGAGTACTACACCCGCTCATACGACGATAACAACAAAGGGCTTTACGCCGGCCAGCCGCGCACGCTGTACCTGCAAGGGTCGATGAAGTTCTGATGAGAATGGATTGCCGGACAGCGGTATTAGCGCCCTGTCCGGAAAACGGGAGTTGATTATGTTTAGCCTTGTTCGCCTGTGTATTTTCAGCCTGCTGTTTCTGGCAGGCCCGGTATTCGCCGTCACCGTGCAGGATGAGCACGGTCGCTTTACGCTTGATAAAACGCCGCAGCGCATCGTCGTGCTTGAGCTCTCCTTCGTCGACGCGCTGGCGGCGGTCAACGTCAGCCCGATTGGCGTGGCCGATGACAACGATCCGTCGCGTATTCTGTCGGACGTACGCGCGTGCCTGAAGCCCTGGCAGTCGGTGGGCACCCGCGCTCAGCCTTCGCTGGAAGCAATTAGCGCGCTGCATCCCGACCTGATCGTTGCCGATAGCAGCCGCCATGCCGGGATCTACGCCGCCCTGCGGCAGATTGCCCCGGTACTGCTATTGAAATCGCGCAATGAAACCTGGGAAGAGAACCTGCAGTCCGCGGCGATTATCGGCAAAGTCGTGGGTCAGGACGAGGAGATGCAGCGGCGTCTGGCGCAGCACCGGCAAAAAATGGCGGCGTTTTCCCGTCAGCTGCCGGCTGGCGCCAGCGTGCTGTTTGGCACCTCGCGCGAACAGCAGTTTAATCTTCATTCATCGCAAACCTATACCGGCAGCGTGCTGGCGGCCCTTGGCCTGAAGGTTCCGCTGCCGAACGGCGGCGCGCCGATGGCGGCGATAAATCTCGAACAGCTGCTGGCGCTAAATCCGCAATGGCTGCTGGTCGCCCACTACCGCGCTGAAAGCATCGTCACAAAATGGCAGCAGGACGCGCTGTGGCCAATTCTGCAGGCCGAGCAAAAACAGCAGGTCGCCGCCGTCGATAGCGACAGCTGGGCGCGGATGCGCGGGATCGTTGCCGCCGAGCGTATCGCCAGCGATATGGTGAAAATCGTCCACCACCAGGCCGTCGATATCGCGCCATGAAACTCTTCCATCGCGCGCGCTTTATCTGGGGATTGCCGCTGCTGGCGCTCACCGGCCTGTTCTGGTTGAGCCTGTTCTGCTATTCGCCGATCCCGATTTCGCCGTTAAACGCGCTTCACGCCCTGCTGGCGCCAGATACGCCTGCGCTTGCGGAGGCGCTGGTGCTTAACCTGCGCCTGCCCCGCAGCCTGGTAGCGATAATGCTCGGCGCCTCGCTGGCAATGTCCGGGGCCTTATTGCAAACGCTCACCCATAACCCGCTGGCGTCGCCTTCGCTGCTGGGCATTAATAGCGGCGCGGCGCTGGCGATAGCGCTGACCAGCGCCTTCAGTCCGGCGCCGCTGGCAGGCTTTTCGCTGGCGTTGATAGCCGCCTGCGGCGGCGGACTAAGCTGGTTGCTGGTGATGACCGCCGGCGGCGGCTGGCGCCAGCAGCTGGATCGCCATCGGCTGATCCTCGCCGGTATTGCTCTTTCGGCGCTATGCATGGCTCTGAGCAGAATGACCCTGCTGCTGGCGGAAGATCGCGCCTGGGGCATTCTGACCTGGCTTGCGGGCGGCGTTTCTCACGTGCGCTGGGCCGAGTTCTGGCAGCTTTTCCCTTTTTTCGCGCTCATTGCTCCCGGCGTATTCCTGCTGGCCAACGCGCTTAATCTGCTCAACGTCGGCGATACCGCGGCCCATTCGCTGGGAGTGAATTTGCCGCGCCTGCGCCTGCTTATCAACGCGGCCGTGTTGCTGCTTACCGGCGCCAGCGTCAGCGTCGCCGGGCCGGTGGCCTTTATTGGCCTGCTGGTTCCGCATCTGGCGCGCTTTTGCGCAGGTCACGATCATCGTTTTCTTCTACCCATGAGCGCGGTGTTGGGCGCCCTGCTTATGCTGCTGGCCGATATTCTCGCCAGAGCGCTGGCCTGGCCAGGTGAACTGCCGGCGGGCGCGGTGCTGGCGCTGGTCGGGGCGCCTTGTTTTGTCTGGCTGGTCAGGAGGCGGGGATGAGACGACGCATCGTTTTTTTACTGCTCGCGCTGACGCTGTTAACCCTCTTCTCGCTGCGGATGGGCGCGATCCCGCTGCCGTGGCAAGTGCTGCTCAGCGGATGGCATGCGGACAGCGAGTATCACTATGTCCTTATGCAATATCGCCTGCCGCGCGTCGTGCTGGCGCTGATTATTGGCGCCGCGCTGGCCGTTTCCGGGGCGCTGGTTCAGGGTGTGGTGCATAATCCGCTGGCCTCGCCGGACATTCTGGGAATTAACCACGGGGCGAGCCTGGCCTCGGTGGCCGCATTGTGGTTTTTGCCGTCCCTGCCCCTGCCGTGGTTGCCGCTGCTGGCCTTTATCGGCGGGATGTCGGCGATGACGATCGCGATCGCGCTTGCCGGGTTTTCCCATCCAATGCGCCTGGCGCTCACCGGCATCGCGCTGTCGGCCTGCTGGGCCAGCGTGACCGATTACCTCTTACTTTCCCGGCCGCAGGAGATCAATAACGCGCTGCTGTGGCTGACCGGCAGCCTGTGGGCCAGGGACGGTTCGTTCGTCGTTATCGCCCTGCCCCTGCTGGCGATTTTGCTGCCCTTAAGCTTCGCCCTCAGCCGCGATCTTGACCTACTGGCGTTAGGCCGCGACCGCGCGGGAACCCTCGGCGTCAACGTGCGCCGGCTTAACGGCTACGCGTTGACGCTGGCGGTCGCCCTCGCGTCGATCGGCGTGGCGGTTTGCGGCCCCATCGCCTTTATCAGCCTCGTGGTGCCGCATCTTGTGCGTCGCCTGTTCGGCGGTCGCCACCGCTATTTATTGCCCCTGTCCGCGCTGACGGGCGGGCTGGTTCTGCTACTCGCCGATCTGCTGGCGCGAACGCTGCATCCGCCGCTTGAGCTGCCGGCAGGCGTATTGACGGCGATTATCGGCGCGCCCTGGTTTATCTGGCTGCTTGTGAGAATGCGTTAAATGGAACTGCAAACCCAAAAGCTCACCGCCGGCTATGGCGGCAAACACGTTATCAATCATCTCGACCTGACGCTGCCCGGCGGCAAAATCACCGCGCTGCTGGGGCCAAACGGCTGCGGTAAATCAACGCTGCTGAAGTGTTTCTCCCGCCTGCTAACGCCGCTCGCCGGCGAGATCTGGCTCGGTGATGTCGCCTTAACGCGCCTCTCCGTGCGTCAGCTGGCGCGCCGACTGGCGCTGTTGCCGCAGCAGCATCACGTTCCGGAAGGCGTCAGCGTACGCGAGCTGGTCGGCTATGGCCGCAGTCCGTGGCTACCGCTATGGGGTCGGCTTACAGAGCACGATCGACAGCTGGTCGACAGCGCGCTACAGCGCACCGGCATCGCTGCGCTGGCGGAACAGCCGCTGACCGCCCTTTCCGGCGGCCAGCGGCAGCGGGCTTTTCTGGCGCTGCTGCTGGCGCAGGATACGCCGCTGGTGCTGCTCGATGAGCCAACGACCTGGCTGGATATTAATCATCAGGTGGAACTGATGACGCTGATGCGCGAGCTGCAGCGGATGGGAAAAACCGTGGTTACCGTGCTGCACGATCTCAACCAGGCCAGCCGCTACTGCGATCATCTGGTGGTGCTTGAAGGGGGGCAGGTGCGGGCTCAAGGTTCAGCGGAAACGGTGCTGACGCCGGAGATGCTGCGGGAGATCTTTCACCTGGAAGCGGAAATTCACCCGGAGCCGGTGTCGCAGCGCCCGATGTGCGTGGTGAAATAACCCGGGTAAGGCGCCCTGCGCCCTACCCGAAGTTAATCAGTAGGTGTGGAAGTACTGCTGGATCACCTGCGGATTTTTCGTTTGCGTCAGCGCCGTCATCAGCAGGATGCGCGCTTTTGCCGGGTTGAGCGAATCGGATACCAGCCCCGGCTGGCCATCATCAACCGGCACGACGCCGCTGCCGGTGCGCGAGGCGCGAACCACCACGATACCGGCTTTTTCCGCTTTTTCGATCCCCGCCGCGCTGCGTACGGAGACCGATCCCGCGCCGGTGCCCGCATAGATAATGCCGTCTACATGGTGCGCGATCGCCGCGTCATACATATATTCAGGGTCATCCTGATAGCCATAAATAATGACTACCTTCGGTAGCGCGTTAAGCTGGCGGACGTCAAAAACCGAGCGCACGGTATGAATTTTATCCACGCGCGTTTCGAACTGCGGTTTGCCGCTCACGATAACGCCCAGATAGCCCTCTTCCGGCGCCTTGAAGGTATCCAGCGTTGTGGCATTGGTCTTCGTAACGAAACGCGCGGCGCCAATGCGATCATTGAGGACCACCATCACGCCGCGGCCTTTCGCTTGCGGATCGGCCGCCACGGTCACCGCTTCCAGCAGGTTCATCGGGCCGTCGGCGCTGATGGCCGTGGCCGGACGCATCGCCGCCGTGAAGACCACCGGTTTATTGCTTTTTACCGTCAGGTTGAGGAAGTAAGGCGTCTCGTCCAGAGTATCGGTGCCGTGGGTAATCACCACGCCGTCGACATCATCGCGGGCCAGCAGCTCATTGACGCGTTTTGACAGCTTGAGAATAATGTCGCTGGTCATATTTTCGCTGCCGATATTGGCAACCTGTTCGCCGTCAACGCGGGCGACTTTGCTCATCTCAGGCACGGCATTAATCAGCGTCTGGACGCCAATCGCGCCGGCTTTGTACCCGGTAGTCTGGGTATTGCTGGCTGCCGAACCGGCAATCGTTCCTCCGGTCGCCAGGATAACGATATGCGGCAGACGCGTATCACTAAATGCAAAAGCGCTTATCGTCAGTAACGTAATTGCCAGTAATGCTCTAAAATTCATCATGACTCATCCCAAAATAGATATTAAATATATTCGCGCAGAGAGAATGCAAACGGCTTGCCAGGATTTAATATATTTTACCTGTTAAAAGTGATTAACTATCAGACAAAAAAGGATTTTTACTTCGTCCTGAGCGCTACTTTGGTGCAGGAACGCGCTAAAAACGGGCATGACATAAAAGCGAAATCAGAATCAACTTATTCAATCTATTTTGTCGTGTCGGCATCGCTATCAACGAAATAGACCAACACGATGCGGGTAATGCGATGGAGAAAACGATGCGTATCGCCTTAAAATCAGCATTGATGCTTACCTCCCGCGTCATACAAGTAATTAATCCCGAATTACACCTGCATATGCAACGCACGGCGCTGATTGCGCTGGAGCTTGCGCAGGCATCGGGCCTATCGCGCCGGCAGCAGCAAACTATCTTTTGCGCCGCGCTGCTGCACGACATTGGCGTGCTGGGGGATAAAAGGGCGTTTTCGTCGCTGAACGCCATCGATAACCTCAATGACCCACATCAGCATCGGGGAGCCGAAATGCTGGCCGGGTTAGCCACCCTGGCCCCCATCCTGCCGATTATCCGCGATCACCATTTTAGCCCAAACCACAGAGGCAGCCTCGAACAGCATATTGTCTATTTTGCCGACGTTTTTGAACGCCAGCTCCCTGGCGATAAGAGCGCGACCACCTATCAAACCGATATGAGTATTGATAACTTCCGCGCGCTTTACCAGGCGATCGACCCGCCGCTGTGTCAGACCTTGTGCCAGCTCGCAGAAAAAGAGCATTTTTGGCTGCATCTTAATCCCGGACATATTCAGCGAATGCTGGAAATCATCGGCCCCATCAACGATGTGTATATCGATATCGACGGTCTGAAAGATATCTGTCTACTTATTGCCAAAATTGTCGATACCTACAGCAGCTTTACCGCCAGCCACAGTCTGAAGGTTGGTCAAATTTCGCGCGACCTCGCCGCTTATATGAGTCTGCCGGATCTGGAGTGCAGGAAGATTGAGATTGCCGGTTATTTGCACGATATCGGCAAAGTGTATATTCCGCTGGCAATCCTCGAGAAACAGGGTGAGCTGAACGACGAAGAGTTGCTTCAGGTTCGCGAGCATAGCTATATGACCGGCGAAATTCTTAGCACCTTCAGCGAACTCGGCGAGATAATTAACTGGGCCGCAAACCATCATGAAAAACTGGATGGCAGCGGTTATCCACTTCATCTCAATGGGGATTACCTGCAACTACCGGATCGGATTATCGCCATCGCGGATATATTCACCGCGCTGACCGAAGACCGCCCCTATCGCCCCGGAATGCGTCGTCAGCAAGCGTTACAGCTGATAGAGAGTGATGTTATAAATGGCGCGTTGGATAAAGATGTGTATCGCATTTTGCATCAGCATGCCGAAGCGCTGCACGCTATTATTACTCACACGCTGCCCCCTTAATCACCGGTTTTTTCTGGTGAAGCCGGTGCGCAACGATAAAAACAAAATAATTCATCTGCACGCAAGGAATATTCGGTGAGAATCGCCACCATGACCAACTGGGCCTACGGGATCACCGTCGCCCTGACCCTCGCCTCAGGCATCGCAATGCTGATGGCTTCAAGTGCGGATAATGCCGAACGCCGCGCCGTCGAACAACGCCAGGTGTTCGACCAGCTAAGCGAAGAAGTGGAAAGCGGCGCCTGGGAGCTTTCCGATCTCGCGCGACTTTACATCATCAAAAAAAATCAGGATGTGCTGCAGGAGTACCGGCAGCAAACTCAGGCCATCACCGCCATTGAACGCCGGCTAGTAAAGCTGAAAGACAATGGCGCAACCGCTGAAGAGCTGGCGCTGCTGCGCGAGGGGTTACAGATGGCCGATGAACTCCAGGACGAGCAGCGGACGGCGCTGGCGCAGGTTGCCAGGGGCGAGGAAAAAGAGGCGGTCAACCTGCTTTATGGCACCGCCTATGAGCAGGAGCTCGAGCGGGTCCAGACGCAGCTTGACCACTTTCGCCTGATGCTCGAAGGCCGGGTGAATAAAACCATTGCCGAGGCGACGGAGAAATCGCGGATCTGGCGTACGCTCTCTGAGGTCATGGTTGGACTCACGGCGCTGATGTTCCTGTTTGTGCTGGGCTTTATTCTTAAGCGGCGGGTGCTGTATCCCGTCGTCCGTCTGAGCGATGTCGTGCAGCGGCTGGCCTCGCAGGATTACGCGGTTGAAACGCCGCAGTTTACCCAGATTGATGAAATTGGCGATATGGCCCAGGCCATTCGCATCTTTCGCGAGAACGGGCTGGCGCGCCAGCGGCTGGAACAAGAGCGCGACGCCGATTGGGCGGTCCGCGAGCTGCTGGCGCGGATGACCCAGCGTTTACAGGGCTGCGAATCCTTCGAGGACGTGATCAAGGTTGCCGAACTGTTCGCGCCGAATATCGCCCCGGCGATCCCGGGGCGACTGTATATTCTTGATACCGATCCCTGGCAGATGCGCTGCGTGGCGCAGTGGCTTTCTCCGCCGCTTGAAGCGGACGTCTTTCATCCGGATAACTGCTGGGCCGTGCGGCGCGGGCTGAGCCATCCGCCGGTCAACGGTGAGCCGGATATCGCCTGTTATCACCTGTCGGAATCGCAGGCTAATCAGTCGCTATGCGTGCCGCTGATTGCGCAGGGAGAAGCGATTGGCCTGCTATCCTTCAGCAACGTTACTTCCGCGACTGCCCCTTCCCGCGCCTATCTTGAACTGATGGCCGAAGCGCTGGGTCTGGCGCTGGCGAATCAGCGTTTGCGCAACGCGCTGCTGGAAAAGGCGCTGTTTGATTCATTAACCGGCCTGCGTAACCGCCACCACCTGGATGACGCTCTGCATACCCAAATGAATCTGGCGGTTCGCAACGGCACGCCGCTGAGCTGCCTGATGATCGATATCGATCACTTTAAGGCGATTAATGATAGTTACGGTCACGAGGCGGGCGACCTGGTGATCAAAAGCGTCGCCGCGATTATTCAACGCGCGGTGCGCGATATCGGCATGGCCTTCCGCTATGGCGGCGAAGAGTTCCTGGTGCTGCTGGGTGGAACCGATGAACAGTCCGCGATGGTCTGCGCGAACGATATCTATAACAGCGTGCACCTGTTGACCCTACGCTACGGCCTCGCTGAGATTGGCCAGATCGATGTCTCCATCGGCATCGCCAGCTACCCCCAGCATACGCAAAGCGACAGCCTGCTGCGCGCGGCCGATGCAGCGCTCTACCGGGCCAAAGAGCTGGGGCGGTCGAGAATTGTGAGTTTTGGGATGTTAAAGGCGGATTGAGCCTCGTTCCAGAAGGCGAAGATGCCCTATTCACCCATGCTAATGAAAGCCGACGCGCGGGTGAATAACGCTCACATCACGCTTAATAGCGCGTCTTCCATCAGTTGCCCCAACAGCGCCCGCGCTCCGTGAACCCCGTCGTTCCCCTGGCCGTGCGTCAGCGTAATACCGAGATTCCCCGGCGATGGCAGCAGGCTTCCCGCCACGCGCAGGTTGCCGGGCATGCCGATGCGCGTACGTACGGTAATGCCCAGTCCGGCCTGCACCGCCGCCCAGATGCCGCTCAGACTATGGCTGATAAACACCACCTGCCAGGCGATGTTGGCCCGGTCCAGACAGTCGATGGCGCGGGAACGCATCAGGCACGGGCTGTCCAGCATCACCAACGGCAACGGCTTGCCCTCCGCCAGCAGCGCGGCAATATCCAGCTGCGGATGGGTTATCCACTCCAGCCGGCTCTGGCCGATCGGTTTGCCTTCACGCTGCGCGCTCTCCGGCTGCCACAGCAGCGCCATATCAAGCATATTGTCATTGAGGGCGTTGAGCAGCGCCCGATTGCGATCGACACGGGCAATAATTCGCATTCCTGGATGGTGACGTTTGAACTCGCCAAGAATGCCGGGCATAAGCGACTCGCCAAAATCCTCCTGCATGCCAATGCGTATTTCTCCCTGCAAAAGTTCGCCCTGCAGGACTCGCTGCGCTTCATCGTTCAGCGCCAGCAGACGCCGGGCATAGCCCATAATTATCTCGCCATTCTGCGTCAGCGCCAGGTGGCGGCCTCTCTTCTCCACCAGAGCGGTGCCGCACTGCTGCTCCAGCTTTTTCAGCTGAGCGCTCACCGCCGAGGTTGAACGGCAGAGGCGACCTGCCGCCTGCGCAAAGCTACCGCATTCAATACCGGTGACAAAACTGCGCAGCGCGTCGAGATCGAACGTGAGTGGGAGCTTATTCATGATTGTCCTGATAAACGGGATGAACGGTCTAATATAATTCAATTTTCAGGATTGAAACAGCGCGCCAGAATGACGTTATTGTCAATACGGAGAGATAACGATGGCCAACCCCCTCGATCGTGAAACCCTGGCTCGCATCGCGCCGAAGCTAGCCGAGCTGAGTCAGAATGTACTTTTTAATGATATCTGGACGCGTGAACCGCTTTCTCCCCGCGAGCGCAGCCTGGTGACGCTCGGCGCGCTGACGGCGCTGGGCCGCGTTCAGCAGCTCCCCTGGCATATCCGCTTCGCCCAGCAAAATGGCCTGACCCGTGAAGAAATCGTTGAGGTTTTCACCCATCTGGCATTCTACGCCGGCTGGCCCGCGGCGGTTTCCGCCCTCGAATGCCTGCAAGAGGAGTAACGCCGATGCCCTTTACCCGCATTAGCCTCCATCAGAGTTATAACGATACGCAAATCATGCAGATTTCCGACATTCTGCAACAGAGCCTTGAAACAGAATTTGCCGTCCCGCCCCACGATCGCTTTCAGGTTTTCGAACGGCTGCCGGCGAACCAGCATGTGTTCGACCGCCGCTATAAAAGCGCTGGCCGCAGCGACAGTTTTATTCAGTTCCATCTTCTGGCAGGTAAGCCTCGTTCAGTGGAGCAGAAGAGGAACTTCTGCCGTACCCTGTGCCAGCGGCTGCAGACGAAACTGCATATTAGTCCGGATGATGTGATGGTGATGATGCAGTTCAATACCGCCGATGAGTGGAGTTTCAGCCACGGACTGCTGCTCTCTGAGGAGGCGTGATGATGGTGATGCCGTATCGTTTTACCTGGCGGGGCCGACTCCCCAGGACTCTCACTGACCGACGCATTGAGCAAAACGGCGCCAGGCTTATCATTCAGGTGTAATAAAAAAACGGGAGCCCATCGGCTCCCGTTTTTGTCTAACCCAGAGACGGGATTACATGTTCGCGATGATCGCGTCGCCAAACTCTGAACATTTCAGCAGCTTAGCGCCTTCCATCAGACGCTCAAAGTCATAGGTCACGGTCTTGGCAGCAATTGCGCCTTCAGTGCCTTTAACAATCAGGTCTGCGGCTTCGAACCACTGCATGTGGCGCAGCATCATCTCAGCGGACAGAATAATAGAACCTGGGTTCACTTTATCCTGGCCGGCATATTTCGGCGCAGTACCGTGGGTCGCTTCAAACAGCGCGCACTCGTCGCCGATGTTCGCACCCGGGGCAATACCGATACCGCCAACCTGCGCCGCCAGGGCGTCAGAGATATAGTCGCCGTTCAGGTTCATACAGGCGATAACATCGTATTCCGCCGGACGCAGCAGGATCTGCTGCAGGAAGGCGTCGGCGATAACGTCTTTCACGACGATCTCTTTCCCGGTGTTCGGGTTTTTGATCTTCAGCCACGGGCCGCCGTCAATCAGCTCACCGCCGAACTCTTCGCGTGCCAGCTGGTAGCCCCAGTCTTTGAACGCGCCTTCGGTGAATTTCATGATGTTGCCTTTGTGCACCAGAGTCAGTGAATCGCGATCGTTGGTGATGGCGTATTCAATGGCGGCGCGAACCAGGCGTTTGGTACCTTCTTCAGAGCACGGCTTGATGCCGATACCGCAATGTTCCGGGAAGCGAATTTTCTTCACGCCCATTTCATCGCGCAGGAATTTGATCACTTTATCCGCTTCGGCAGAATCGGCTTTCCACTCGATACCGGCGTAGATGTCTTCGGAGTTTTCGCGGAAGATAACCATATCGGTCAGTTCAGGATGTTTAACCGGGCTCGGAGTACCCTGATAATAACGAACCGGGCGCAGGCAAACGTAGAGGTCCAGTTCCTGACGCAGGGCAACGTTCAGAGAACGAATGCCGCCGCCGACTGGCGTAGTCAGAGGGCCTTTGATAGCAACACGATATTCACGAATCAGATCAAGAGTTTCGGCAGGCAGCCAGACATCCTGGCCATAAACCTGGGTCGATTTTTCACCGGTGTAAACTTCCATCCAGGAAATTTTACGCTCGCCCTTATAGGCTTTCTCAACGGCAGCATCAACCACTTTCAGCATCGCCGGAGTGACGTCAACACCGATACCATCGCCTTCGATGAACGGGATAATCGGGTTATTAGGGACGTTCAGCTTGCCGTTTTGCAGGGTGATTTTTTGACCTTCCGCCGGAACTACTACTTTGCTTTCCATTAACCTCTCCTTCGAGCGCTTCTGGTTCTGCTCTTCCCTCTTCACGCTAGCCGGGCGTTGGCTTTATTCGCCCACTCCCGTCATCGGAATATCCCGCTAACCGGAGATTTCGCGTCCGTGTCGCCTTCCTGTAATGCGAATCGGTTTGAGCAACCTTTTTGTTAATAAGTTGTAATGAGCATGTCAATACTACCTGAATGTTTGCGTCCATGAAAGGCATTCGTAATTAGGCTATAATGCGGCAATTGATTGAGTCTGAAAATACCATGCAAAAAACTTCATTTAGAAAACATCGCGTTGAGCGATTCAGCACGCAACAAGTCACCAGACAACGCAAAGAACGCCAGCCAAAAACTGTGATCTTGTTCAATAAACCATATGATGTATTGCCGCAATTTACCGATGAAGCCGGACGCAGCACGCTTAAAGATTTTATTCCGGTTGCCGGCGTCTACGCTGCCGGTCGGCTGGACCGCGATAGCGAAGGCCTGCTGGTGCTGACTAACGACGGCGCGCTGCAGGCGGCCCTCACCCAGCCGGGCAAGCGCACCGGAAAGATTTATTATGTCCAGGTGGAAGGCGAACCCACGGCGGACGCGCTGGCCGCCCTTCGCGACGGCGTCACGCTGAATGACGGCCCCACCCTGCCTGCGGGAGTCGAGCGGGTGGCGGAGCCAGAGTGGCTATGGCCGCGAAATCCGCCCATTCGCGAGCGCAAATCCATCCCTACCAGCTGGCTTAAAATCACCCTCTATGAAGGGCGCAACCGCCAGGTGCGGCGGATGACCGCCCACGTCGGCTTTCCGACGCTACGTCTGATTCGCTACGCGATGGGCGGCTATACGCTGGATGGCCTGGCCAACGGCGAATGGCGCAAAATTGATTAACAGTAGCCTAAGGAAAATCAATGTTTAAACCGCACGTCACCGTCGCCTGCGTGGTTCACGCGAAAGGCAAATTCCTCGTTGTTGAAGAGACGATCAACGGAAAAGTGCTGTGGAACCAGCCTGCGGGCCACCTCGAAGCCGATGAAACGCTGGTTCAGGCCGCAGAGCGCGAGCTCTGGGAAGAGACCGGCATTCGCGCCACGCCGCAGCACTTTCTTCGCCTGCATCAGTGGATAGCCCCGGATCGCACCCCATTTTTGCGCTTCCTCTTTACTATCGAGCTTAACGATACGTGCGCCACCGAGCCCCATGATAGTGATATCGATCGCTGCCTGTGGCTTAGCGCTGAGGAAATTCTTAACGCGACAAACCTGCGTTCTCAACTGGTTGCTGAGAGCATTCGCAGCTATCAGCAGGATCCGCGCTACCCGCTGTCGCTCATCGGTGAATTTAACTGGCCGTTTACAGGGGGTGCCTCAACCGAGGACGCGTGCTAGAATACGCCGCCTCGAAGTTCAATGTAATGAGTATTCCAATGTCAGAAAGCCAGAAAAAAGTGATCGTCGGCATGTCCGGCGGGGTTGATTCCTCAGTTTCCGCCTACCTGCTGCTCCAGCAAGGGTATAAGGTGGAAGGCCTGTTCATGAAGAACTGGGAAGAAGACGACGGCGAGGAATACTGCACCGCAGCGGCGGATCTTGCCGACGCGCAGGCCGTTTGCGATAAGCTGGGAATTGAACTTCATACCGTTAACTTTGCCGCAGAATACTGGGACAACGTATTCGAACTGTTCCTTGAAGAATACAAAGCCGGACGCACGCCGAACCCGGATATTCTGTGTAACAAAGAAATTAAATTTAAAGCTTTCCTCGAATTTGCCGCAGAAGACCTCGGCGCCGACTACATCGCTACCGGACACTACGTGCGCCGCGCCGACGTTAACGGCAAGAGCCAGCTGCTGCGCGGCCTCGACGGTAACAAAGACCAGAGCTACTTCCTTTATACCCTAAGCCACGAACAGATCGCGCAAAGCCTGTTCCCGGTGGGGGAGCTGGAAAAGCCGCAGGTGCGTAAAATCGCCGAAGAGTTGGATCTCATTACCGCGAAGAAAAAAGACTCGACCGGTATCTGTTTTATCGGCGAACGCAAATTCCGTGAGTTCCTTGGCCGCTACCTGCCCGCTCAGCCGGGAAAAATTATCAGCGTTGACGGCGACGAAGTTGGCGAGCATCAGGGCCTGATGTACCACACCCTTGGGCAGCGTAAAGGCCTTGGCATCGGCGGTATCAAAGACGGCGGCGAAGACCCGTGGTACGTGGTCGACAAAGACGTCGAAAACAATATTCTGGTTGTCGCCCAGGGCCACGACCATCCGCGTCTGATGTCCGTTGGGCTGATTGCCCAACAGCTGCACTGGGTCGATCGCGAGCCGGTTACGGGCACGCTGCGCTGCACGGTGAAAACCCGCTACCGTCAGACCGATATCCCCTGCAGCGTTAAAGCGCTGGATGACGACCGCATTGAAGTCATCTTTGATGAGCCGGTTGCCGCCGTGACGCCGGGCCAGTCTGCGGTCTTCTACCGCGGCGAAGTCTGCCTCGGCGGCGGGATTATCGAACAGCGCTTGCCGCTGCCGGCTTGACAGACATTTCAGCCGCTGAATGCGCCGCTCGGGCATTTGGCGGTTTATAAGGAGAATGTGTGGCGAAGAATTATTATGACATTACGCTGGCGCTGGCCGGCGTTTGCCAGGCCGCGCGTCTGGTTCAGGAACTGGCGCACCAGGGGCACTGCGATAGCGATGCTCTGCATGTGTCGCTGAACAGCATCATCGACCTCGATCCGGATTCAACGCTGGCGGTGTTCGGTGGTAGCGAAGCCAATCTTCGCCTCGGGCTGGAGACCCTTATTGGCGTGCTGAATACCAGCAGCCGCCAGGGGCTGAACGCCGAACTTACCCGCTATACTTTAAGCCTGATGGTGCTGGAGCGTAAGCTTGCCGCCAGCAAGGGAGCCATGGATACCCTCGGCAACCGTATCGGTGGCCTGCGCCGTCAGCTTGAACATTTCGATCTGCAATCCGAGACGCTGCTCAGCGCGATGGCCGGCATCTATGTTGATGTCATTAGCCCGCTGGGCCCGCGGATTCAGGTGACCGGCTCTCCCGCCGTGCTGCAAAGCCCTCAGGTTCAGGCGAAGGTTCGCTCTGCCCTGCTGGCCGGAATTCGCTCCGCGGTGCTCTGGCACCAGGTCGGCGGCGGGCGCCTGCAGCTGATGTTTTCTCGTCATCGTCTGGTTAACCAGGCAAAACAAATTCTTGCTCATTTAACCCCGGAGTTGTGATCTATGGAATTATCCTCACTGACCGCCGTTTCCCCAGTCGACGGCCGCTACGGCGACAAAGTCAGCGCGCTGCGCGGTATCTTCAGCGAATTCGGTTTGCTGAAATTCCGCGTTCAGGTAGAAGTGCGTTGGTTGCAAAAACTGGCCGCGCACGCAGCGATCAAGGAAGTTCCTGCTTTTGCTGCCGACGCAAACGGTTACCTTGATAAAATCGTCGCTGATTTCAGCGTAGAAGATGCAGAGCGCATCAAAACCATCGAGCGCACCACCAACCACGACGTCAAAGCGGTTGAGTATTTCCTTAAGGAAAAAGTCGCCGATGTCGCTGAACTGCACGCGGTCTCCGAGTTTATCCACTTTGCCTGCACCTCCGAGGACATCAACAATCTGTCCCACGCGCTGATGCTGAAAACCGCTCGCGACGAAGTGATCCTGCCCTACTGGCGCAAGCTGATCGACGCGGTGAAAGACCTGGCGGTGCAATATCGCGATATCCCGCTGCTTTCCCGCACTCACGGCCAGCCGGCCACGCCGTCCACCATGGGGAAAGAGATGGCGAACGTCGCTTACCGTATGGAGCGCCAGTATCGTCAGCTGAATCAGATTGAAATCCTTGGCAAAATCAACGGCGCGGTGGGTAACTATAACGCCCATATCGCCGCCTACCCGGAAGTCGACTGGCACCAGTTCAGCGAAGAGTTCGTCACCTCGCTGGGTATCCAGTGGAACCCGTACACTACCCAGATTGAACCGCACGACTATATTGCCGAATTGTTCGACTGCGTCGCGCGCTTTAACACCATCCTGATTGATTTCGATCGTGACGTCTGGGGCTATATCGCGCTCAACCATTTCAAGCAGAAGACGATTGCCGGCGAAATCGGCTCTTCCACCATGCCGCATAAAGTGAACCCGATCGACTTCGAGAACTCCGAAGGCAACCTCGGTCTGGCCAACGCGGTGATGCAGCATCTGGCGAGCAAACTGCCGGTTTCCCGCTGGCAGCGCGACCTGACCGACTCCACCGTCCTGCGTAACCTCGGCGTCGGCATCGGCTATGCGCTGATCGCGTATCAATCCACTCTGAAAGGCGTGAGCAAGCTGGAGCTGAATCAGGACCGTCTGCTGGATGAACTAGACCACAACTGGGAAGTACTGGCCGAGCCGATCCAGACCGTTATGCGCCGCTACGGCATCGAGAAGCCTTACGAGAAGCTGAAAGAGCTGACCCGCGGCAAGCGCGTGGACGCCGAAGGCATGCAGCAGTTCATCGACAGCCTGGCGCTGCCGGAAGCGGAAAAAGTTCGCCTGAAGGCCATGACGCCGGCCAACTATATCGGCCGCGCGACCACCATGGTTGACGAACTGAAGTAAACCTTTCCACCCTCTTTCCGCTCTGGGAAGAGGGTTTCCCTGCCCCCGCGATCGTTAAATCCAGACGTCGTTCACCGCGGTCCGATCTCCGCCCTCATGCCCGGTATTCAGGACGCCGCGCGGCTCGATCAGCATAAGTTTGGTTTCGGTTTCCGCCGAGGTTTTATGCTCAACGCCCCGAGGCACCACGATCATTTCGCCGGCCTGGAGCAACAGATGCTTATCGCGAAAATCCAGACGCAGCACGCCCTCCAGCACAATCAGGGTTTCATCCGTTTCCGGATGGCTATGCCAGATAAAGTCGCCGAAGATCCTGACCACCTTGAACTGATAATCATTCATTTCGGCCACCACCTTCGGCTGCCATTGCTCGGTAAAGAGAGTGAATTTCTGCGCAATATTAATCGATTGATACATGAGCTGACTCCTTGTGATAAAGGCTGTCAGCATAGATAACTCCCCACCGCAGAGATTGAACGATTGTGCAACTCACGGCGCGTCAGGGGCGGACAAACTTCAGCCAGCGGCCGGGAGAGAGGCCAAAGCGGCTGATGAACTGGCGCGTCATATGGCTTTGACCGGCAAAGCCCGCGTGGGCTGCGATATCCGCCAGATTATCCCCTGCCAGCATCCGCTGGCGGCAAAATTCGAGGCGCCTCATCATCACATAACGCCAGGGGCTGGCGCCAAACAGCGCCCTGAAATCGCGGCTCAGGCTCCAGCGGTCTCTGCCGCTGACGTTCGCCAGAGTGTCGAGGGTGATGTTCTGCGCAAAACAGGCGTGGATATACTCCCGGGCCCTTTCCGCGGCGGGGTAATCGAAGGCCCGGCGTCGAAAGCGCTGGCCGCCGACGGCGGCCAGGGTCTGCGCCAGATCGTACAGCGCGTCCTCCTCCTCCAGAGGCGCGAAGTGGGCATTGACGTCTTTCAGCAACGGCAGCGCGGCGTGCAGCAAGCGCGGATCGCTGGATATTCCCCCGGGGATAAAGGGCAACGGCCTGCCGCCAAGGATCTTTTGAATCAGCGCGGGCTCAATGTACACCATCCGGTAGCGAAACCCCTCCTCGGTCCCTGCCTCGCCGTCATGGACCTCATCGGGGTGCAAAACCATCGTCCCACCGGGGAGGCTGTGCTGGAGGCCGCCGCGATAGTGAAAGCGCTGCACGCCGGAGAGCGTCTGGCCAATGGCGTAAGTATCATGCCGGTGAGGCTCATAACCGTGGCCGCCGAAAAAGGCTTCGATACGCTCAATATGCGCGGGCGACTGGGCCAGGCGGACCCAATCCGCACGTTTCTGTTGTGACATGTGATTTACGCTCCCGCGCGCCATTAAAAACGACATCCGCTATTCCGCTATATTACACAAAAAATTAACATCGCCGCTCGTTCTCCGCTACCCTTCACCACCGTTATGGTTGGTCATCACGCCCCGAGTCA
The DNA here is from genome assembly GCF_002090195.1 of Klebsiella sp. M5al. Taxonomy (NCBI): domain Bacteria; kingdom Pseudomonadati; phylum Pseudomonadota; class Gammaproteobacteria; order Enterobacterales; family Enterobacteriaceae; genus Klebsiella; species Klebsiella sp. M5al. The sequence goes on along the minus strand of NZ_CP020657.1, from coordinate 2,381,775 downwards.
TCAACCAGAACAGCAGCGCCAGCAGACTGACCGATGCCCCCAGCAGGCAAACGCCCTGCCATCCCGCGCGCGCATATACCGCGGTCGTACTAACCGCCCCCAAACCGCTGCCAAGCGCATAAAACAGCATATACAGACCGACCAGCCTGCTGTGCGCTTCGGGTCGGGTACGGAAAATCATGCTTTGATTAGTGACATGCAGCGCCTGACCGCCGAGATCCAGCAGCACAATGCCAGCCAACAGCGCCGCTGGCGACCATGCCATCAGCGATAATGGCCACCAGGCCACCAGCAACATGACCAGGGCCACGGCGCTGGTGCGCTGCCCGTATCCGCGATCGGCCCATTTACCGGCTCGCCCCGCCGCCAGGGCGCCGATAGCCCCCACCAGGCCCAGGGCGCCGATCTCCGTATGCGAAAAGCCGAAGGGCGGAGCGCTCAAGGGCAAAACCAGCGCGCTCCAGAAGATATTGAAGGCGGCAAACATCAGTAACGCCAGCACGCCGCGCACCTGAAGCACTTTTTCCTGACGCAGCAGAGTCAGCATCGATGCCAACAGGCGCGGGTAGCTCAGGGGGGTCGACGCTACCGCTAACACCGGCAGCCGACGCCACAGCGGCAGCGCAATGCCCAGCATCAGTAAAGCGGCAAAGATGTATACCCCGCGCCAGCCGAAGAGATCGCTTACGCCCCCTGAAAATACCCGCGCCAGCAGCAGCCCGATAAAGACTCCGCTCTGCGCGGCGCCCACCACGCGTCCCTGTTCATGGGGCGAAGCGGCGCTGGCGGCATAGGCGATCAACCCCTGGGTCATTGCGGTACCCAGCAGGCCAACGGCAAGCATGCCGCCCAACAGCATCACGGTGGTGGACGCCAGACTCACCGCCGTCAGCGCAGCGATCAACAGAAAAACCTGCGTCGCTATCAGGCGGCGGCGATTGACTCTGTCGCCCAGCGGTACCAGCAAGAGCAACGCCATCGCGCAGCCAATCTGAGTCGCCGCAATCACCCCGCCAATCGCGGCGTCGCTGATGGCAAAATCTCGCGCCAGCGCGTCGAGCAGCGGTTGTGCGTAATAAACGTTCGCCACGCTCAACCCGCTGGCGAGAGCAAACAGCCACACCAGGCTACGCGGCATAACCGTTTCCGGGTCTATTAGCGATGGGGATAACATTGACGCTTTCATGATTCCAGCCTTAATAATCTAGTTTCAAAATAAAACCAGTTGTAGGCTAGAACAGGGAGTTTTAAAATGCAACTAGTTTACCCGACCGTTTGGAGAGCCCATGCCTGCGCGTGAAAAAATGAAAAACGAAACCTGCCCCGTCGCCCGAAGCGTGGATATTATCGGCGATCGCTGGTCCTTGTTGATTGTGCGCGACGCCTTCGATGGTATGCGCCGCTTTAGCGATTTCCAGCGAAGCCTCGGTATGGCGCGTAATATTCTCTCTGACCGTCTGCACAAACTGGTAAATTCAGGTATCCTCACGACGCAAGCCGCCTCGGACGGCACGGCTTATCAGGAATACGTACTGACGGCAAAGGGGGAGCGTTTGTTCCCTGTGGTGGTTGCGCTACGCCAGTGGGGAGAGCAGCATCTGTTTGCCCCTGACGAACCCCATTCCGTCCTGATCGATAAACGTACGCTGCGCCCGGTTCCCATGATGTCGCCCGCGGCCGAAGACGGACTCGTCCTGACGCCTCACGAAACTGAGGTACAAAAAATCAAATAAAATTCTTTATTTAACAGCTGTTTATGTTAAAGGTGTATAATAAGCGCTAAACTATTCAAATCATAAATAAAATGGAGAACGGGCATGCGCGTACTCGTGGTTGAGGATAACGCTCTCCTGCGCCATCACCTGAAAGTTCAGCTGCAGGAGCTGGGACATCAGGTCGATGCGGCGGAAGACGCAAAGGAAGCGGATTACTATCTGGGTGAACATGTTCCGGACATCGCCATCGTCGACCTTGGCCTGCCGGATGAAGACGGCCTTTCGCTGATTCGTCGCTGGCGCAGCCACGACGTGTCGGTGCCGGTGCTGGTGCTGACCGCGCGCGAAGGCTGGCAGGATAAAGTCGAGGTGCTGAGCGCCGGCGCGGATGATTACGTCACTAAGCCGTTCCATATCGAAGAGGTCGCGGCCCGCATGCAGGCGCTGCTGCGGCGTAACAGCGGCCTGGCGTCACAGGTCATCTCCATACCGCCTTTCCAGGTGGATTTATCGCGTCGCGAGCTGTCGGTCAACGACCAGCCCATCAAGCTGACGGCATTTGAATACACCATTATGGAAACCCTGATCCGCAACCGGGGCAAAGTGGTCAGCAAAGATTCGCTGATGCTGCAGCTCTATCCCGACGCCGAGCTGCGCGAAAGCCATACTATCGATGTGCTGATGGGACGACTGCGCAAAAAAATACAGGCTGAGTATCCGCAGGATGTGATTACCACCGTGCGCGGCCAGGGCTATCTGTTCGAACTGCGCGGATGAAAGGGCTACTGCGGCATATTCTGCCGCTGTCGTTGCGCGTCCGCTTTCTGCTGGCAACGGCCGCCGTGGTGCTGGTGCTATCGCTTTCCTATGGCATGGTCGCGCTGGTGGGATATAGCGTTAGCTTCGATAAAACCACCTTCCGCCTGCTGCGCGGCGAGAGCAACCTGTTCTATATGCTGGCGAAGTGGGAAAACAACACCATCGAAGTTGATATTCCCGATAACCTCAATATGCAGAGCCCCACGGTAACGCTGATTTACGACGCTCACGGCCAGCTGTTGTGGGCGCAGCGCGATGTTCCGTGGCTCGTCAAGCGTATTCAACCTGACTGGCTCAAAAATAACGGCTTTCATGAGATTGAGGCCGACGTAGACAGCAGCAGTATGCTGCAGCACAACAATCATGAGATTCAGCAACAGCTGGACGCCATCCGGGAAGAGGACGACGGCTCCGAGATGACCCACTCGGTGGCGATCAACATCTATCCGGCCACCAGCACCATGCCGCAGCTCAGTATCGTGGTTGTCGACACCATTCCGGTGGAGCTGAAGCGCTCCTATATGGTGTGGAGCTGGTTTATTTACGTCCTGGCAGCCAACCTGCTGCTGGTGATCCCGCTATTGTGGGTCGCGGCGTGGTGGAGCCTGCGCCCTATCGAATCGCTGGCCAAAGAGGTGCGCGAACTGGAGGAGCATCACCGCGAGATGCTCAACCCGAACACCACCCGGGAGCTTACGCGGCTGGTCAGCAATCTCAACCGCCTGCTGAAAAGCGAACGCGAACGCTATGATAAATACCGCACGACGCTGACCGACCTCACCCACAGCCTGAAAACCCCTCTCGCGGTGATGCAGAGCACGCTGCGTTCCATGCGCGGCGAGAAGCTGAGCGTCAACGAAGCAGAACCGGTGATGCTGGAGCAGATTAGCCGCATCTCGCAGCAGATTGGCTACTATCTGCATCGCGCCAGCATGCGCAGCGGCGGTTCGCTGCTCAGCCGCGAACTGCACCCCATCGCTCCGCTGCTCGACAGCCTGACCTCGGCGCTGAACAAAGTCTATCAGCGCAAAGGCGTGAACATTACCCTGGATATCTCGCCGGAAATTAGCTTTGTCGGCGAAAAGAACGATTTTATGGAAGTCATGGGCAACGTTCTCGATAACGCCTGCAAATATTGCCTGGAGTTTGTGGAAGTCTCCGTTCGTCAGACCAACGACAATCATCTGCATATTCTGGTTGAAGATGATGGCCCGGGGATCCCGGCAACGATGCGCAGCGCGGTGTTCGATCGCGGCCAGCGCGCCGATACGCTGCGCCCCGGGCAGGGCGTGGGCCTCTCGGTTGCCCGCGATATCGTTGCCCAGTACGACGGCCGTATCCTGGCCGAGGACAGCCTTCTCGGCGGCGCCTGCATGGAAGTGATTTTTGGCCGTCAGACCCTCGAAGATAAAGAGAGCTAAAACAGTCGGTTTTTTAACGGCGCCTGCATCATGCTGGTGCCGCATCCGTTATAATCCCTATCAGACACCTGCTGTGGAATATAAATATGGATTATCAATTAACGCTTAACTGGCCCGACTTTATCGAACGCTACTGGCAAAAACGCCCTGTAGTGCTAAAACGGGGCTTTGCTAATTTCGTCGATCCGTTAAGCCCGGACGAGCTGGCCGGACTGGCGATGGAGAGCGAAGTCGATAGCCGCCTGGTCAGTCATCAGGACGGTAAATGGCAGGTTAGCCACGGCCCCTTCGAGAGCTACGATCACCTGAGCGAGAATAACTGGTCGCTGCTGGTACAGGCGGTTAATAACTGGCACCAGCCAACGGCGGCGCTGATGCATCCGTTCCGCGCTCTGCCCGACTGGCGCATCGACGATCTGATGATCTCGTTTTCCGTCCCGGGCGGCGGCGTCGGTCCGCATCTCGACCAGTACGATGTGTTCATCATTCAGGGGACCGGCCGCCGCCGCTGGCGCGTGGGCGAAAAAGTGCCGATGAAACAGCACTGTCCGCATCCTGACCTGCTGCAGGTCGATCCGTTTGAAGCCATTATTGATGAAGAGATGGAGCCGGGCGATATTCTGTATATTCCGCCGGGATTCCCGCATGAAGGCTACTCGCTGGAAAATTCGCTTAACTATTCGGTCGGCTATCGCGCGCCAAATGCCCGTGAGCTGTTCAGCGGCTTTGCCGATTACGTTTTGCAGCGCGAACTGGGCAGCCAGCGCTACGCCGATCCGGACGTACCGTCTCGCGACCATCCTGCCGACATTTTGCCGGTTGAACTGGATCGTCTGCGCGAGATGATGCTGGGGCTGATTAACCAGCCGGAGCACTTTAAGCAGTGGTTTGGCGAGTTTATCACCCAGTCCCGCCACGAACTGGATGTCGCGCCGCCGGAGCCACCATATCAGCCGGATGAAATTTACGATGCGCTGCAGCAGGGGGACAAGCTGTCGCGGCTCGGCGGTCTGCGCGTGCTGCGGATTGATGGCGAGGTATTCGTCAACGGCGAGAAAATCAACTCACCGCACCGGCCGGCGCTGGATGCCCTGGCTACTCATCTGACGCTAAACGCAGAGCATCTCGGCGATGCGCTGGAAGATCCCTCCTTCCTCGCCCTGCTGGCCGCGCTAGTCAACAGCGGCTACTGGTTCTTTGAGGACTGAGTCATCTGTTTGCCCGGTGGCGGCTGGCGCCTCACCGGGCCTACGGGATGGCATTCTACATTTGCCTACCGCACCGTCAGTTTCACCACCTCACCGGGCCGTAGCTTATAGAACCTTTATGCGCCGCGTTTCGCCGTCAGCTCGGCAATGCGTACAATCACCTGCACCGCCTTCTCCATGCCTTCAAGCGTCACAAACTCATGCTTCCCGTGGTAGTTATAGCCGCCGGTAAACAGGTTCGGGCACGGCAGGCCCATAAACGAGAGCTGCGCGCCGTCGGTACCGCCGCGAATCGGCTTTAACTGCGGTTCAATATCGCAATCTACCATCGCCTGGCGGGCGATATCGACCACGTGCGGGTGCGCCATCACCTTCTCATGCATATTGTAATAGCTGTCCTCAATGACCAGCTCGATATAGCAATCCGGATGAAGCCCCTTGCCGACCTTTTTGGCGATCTCCATCATCTTGCGCTTGCGGGCCTCAAACTGCTTCCGGTCAAAATCGCGGATGATGTAGTGCATATCTGCCCGATCGACGGTGCCTTTGATGCTGGCCAGATGGTAGAAACCCTCGTAGCCTTCGGTGGTCTCGGGCGCTTCGTCCGCTGGCACCTCGGCATGAATGCGCGCCGCCAGCGATAGGGCGTTCACCATCACCCCTTTCGCCGTGCCGGGATGAACGTTATTACCCACGATCTTAATCGTCACCGAGGCGGCGTTAAAGTTCTCGAACTCCAGTTCACCCACGCCGCCGCCGTCGACGGTGTAAGCCCAGCGCGCATCGAATGCCGCGACATCAAAATGCTTCGCCCCTTTACCCACCTCTTCATCCGGCGTAAAGGCGACGCGGATATCGCCGTGGGGAATATTCTTCGCTTTTAGCGTCGCCAGCGCGGTCATGATCTCCGCGATGCCCGCTTTGTCATCCGCGCCGAGCAGCGTTTTGCCATCGGTGGTAATCAGCGTCTGCCCGAGCAGCTGGTGCAGTACCGGGAACATCACCGGGGAGAGAACCTCGTCGCCAATACCGAGAGCGATATCACCGCCGCGGTAGTTTTCGACGATCTGCGGATTAACATTCTTACCGCTGAAGTCAGGCGACGTATCGACATGGGAAATAAAACCAACGGCCGGAATATCACCCTCAACGTTAGCCGGCAGGGTGCCCATGACCGTCCCTTTCTCACTCAGCGTCACGTTCACCAGTCCCATTTCTTGCAGCTGCGCCTGAAGCAGACGTAACAGCTTCCACTGACCTTCCGTGCTCGGTACCTGACGCACGCCAGGCTTCGACTGCGTGTCTAAAGAAACGTACTGCAAAAAACGCTCAAGCAATTTATCCATGTAGCCACCCTCTTCTTTTGTGACAACATTATTGATAAGCCGGAAAAGACAAATATTGCGTCAGGTCATTTTTAGCCCGGCAAATGAGAATTTAATCCATTTCGCACGATAATGTTGTAAAGGTAGCTCATCATGGCGCATCAATCATTGGCGATTACAATCGTTTGCCGTAGAATGCTCGGCCTTATTATTTTATGTGTCAAACCAAAGGTGGTTAACCACAAACCCCGCATCGGTAAGCTTTCCGCTGCGCCTACATGGGACAGAGTCAAAAATTGAATACACAACCGCGTTCGCGTTCTCCGCTGGTTCAGCTGGCGGGAATTCGCAAAAGCTTTGATGGTAAAACGGTAATATCCGACCTCAATCTGACCATCAACAACGGTGAGTTTCTCACCCTGCTTGGCCCCTCCGGCTGCGGTAAAACAACCGTTCTTCGTCTTATCGCCGGCCTGGAAAGCGTCGATAGCGGCCGAATCCATCTCGAAGATCACGATATCACCCATATCCCGGCGGAAAACCGCCACGTTAACACCGTCTTTCAAAGCTATGCGCTGTTTCCGCACATGACGGTGTTTGAAAACGTCGCCTTTGGCCTGCGTATGCAGAAAACCCCGGCCGCGGAAATTACCCCCCGCGTCCACGACGCCCTGCGTATGGTGCAGCTTGACGCGTTTGCCCAGCGTAAACCGCATCAGCTCTCCGGCGGCCAGCAGCAGCGCGTCGCCATCGCCCGCGCGGTAGTCAACAAACCGCGCCTGCTGCTGCTTGATGAATCTCTCTCCGCACTTGATTATAAACTGCGCAAGCAGATGCAGAATGAGCTGAAGGCGCTTCAGCGTAAGCTCGGCATCACCTTCGTCTTCGTGACCCACGATCAGGAGGAGGCGCTGACCATGTCCGACCGCATCGTGGTCATGCGCGAGGGTAAAATTGAGCAGGACGGCACGCCGCGCGAGATCTACGAAGAGCCAAAAAACCTGTTTGTCGCCAGCTTTATCGGCGAAATCAACATCTTCGATGCCACAGTCATCGAGCGGATCGACGAGCAGCGGGTGCGCGCCAGCGTCGAAGGCCGCGAATGCAATATTTACGTCAGCTTCGCCGTTGAAAAAGGCCAGCGGCTTAACGTTCTGCTGCGTCCGGAAGATCTGCGCGTGGATGAGATCCACCACAGTAACGATGCCGATGGCTTGATAGGCTATATCCGCGAACGCAACTATAAAGGCATGACGCTGGAATCGGTGGTTGAACTGGAAAACGGCAAAATGGTCATGGTCAGCGAATTCTTTAATGAAGACGATCCTGATTTTGACCACTCTCTCGACCAGAAAATGGCCATTAACTGGGTAGAAAGCTGGGAGGTTGTGCTGGCCGATGAAGAACACAAGTAAATTCCAGAATGTGGTGATCGCCACCATCGTGGGCTGGCTTGTGCTGTTCGTCTTTTTGCCCAACCTGATGATCATCGCTACCAGCTTCCTGACCCGCGACGATACCAACTTCGTTAAGCTGGTCTTTACGCTGGATAACTACGCGCGCCTGCTCGACCCGCTCTACTACGACGTGCTGTTGCATTCGTTGAATATGGCGCTGCTGGCGACGCTGGCCTGCCTGGCGCTCGGCTACCCTTTCGCCTGGTTCCTGGCAAGGCTGCCGGAAAAGGTGCGCCCGCTGATGCTGTTTCTGCTGATCGTGCCGTTCTGGACCAACTCGCTGATTCGTATCTACGGGCTGAAGATTTTCCTCAGCACCAAGGGCTACCTCAACGAATTTTTGCTGTGGCTGGGGGTCATCGATACGCCGCTGCGCATCATGTACACCCCCTCGGCGGTCATTATCGGCCTGGTCTATATTCTGCTGCCGTTTATGGTGATGCCGCTCTACTCCAGCATCGAGAAGCTCGACCGCCCGCTGCTGGAAGCGGCGAGAGATCTTGGCGCCAGTAAGCTGCAAACCTTTATCCGCATCATCATTCCACTGACCATGCCGGGCATTATCGCCGGCTGCCTGCTGGTGATGCTTCCGGCGATGGGGCTGTTCTACGTTTCCGACCTGATGGGCGGCGCGAAGAACCTGCTGATCGGCAACGTGATAAAGAGCCAGTTCCTCAACATTCGCGACTGGCCGTTCGGCGCGGCGACCAGCATCACGCTGACGCTGGTGATGGGCCTGATGCTGCTGATTTACTGGCGCGCGGCGCGCTTACTGAATAAAAAGGTGGAGCTGGAATGATTGGTCGACTGCTGCGCGGCGGCTTTATGACCGCCATTTACGCGTATCTCTACATCCCCATTATTATTCTGATCGTGAATTCGTTTAACAGTTCGCGCTTTGGCATCAACTGGCAGGGTTTCACCACCAACTGGTATAGCCTGCTGATGAATAACGACAGCCTGCTGCAGGCGGCGCAGCACTCGCTGACCATGGCGGTGCTGTCGGCCACCTTCGCCACCCTTATCGGCTCGTTGACCGCCGTAGCGCTCTACCGCTATCGCTTTCGCGGCAAGCCATTCGTCAGCGGGATGCTGTTCGTGGTGATGATGTCGCCGGATATCGTGATGGCGATTTCGCTGCTGGTGCTGTTTATGCTGATCGGCATTCAGCTGGGATTCTGGTCGCTGCTGTTTTCGCATATCACTTTCTGCCTCCCCTTCGTGGTGGTCACGGTGTTTTCGCGCCTGAAAGGCTTCGATGTACGCATGCTGGAAGCCGCAAAAGATCTCGGCGCCAGCGAACTGACCATTCTGCGAAAAATCATTTTGCCGCTGGCGCTGCCCGCGGTGGCCGCGGGGTGGCTGCTGAGCTTTACCCTGTCGATGGATGATGTGGTGGTTTCTTCGTTCGTCACCGGGCCGGGTTATGAGATCCTGCCGCTGAAGATTTATTCGATGGTTAAAGTGGGGGTATCGCCAGAGGTTAACGCGCTGGCGACCATTCTGTTGGTTCTGTCGCTGGTGATGGTTATTGCCAGCCAGTTAATTGCACGTGATAAAACTCAGGGGACGTTAAAATGAAAAAATGGTCACGCCACCTGCTCGCTGCGGGCGCTCTGGCAGTCGGGATGAGCGCCGCGCATGCGGACGATAGCAAAACGCTCTATTTCTACAACTGGACCGAGTATGTCCCGCCGGGACTGCTGGAGCAGTTCACCAAAGAGACCGGCATCAAGGTTATCTATTCGACCTACGAATCGAATGAAACCATGTACGCCAAGCTCAAAACCTATAAAGACGGCGCCTACGACCTGGTGGTGCCGTCCACCTACTTCGTCGACAAAATGCGCAAAGAGGGCATGCTGCAGAAGATCGATAAGAGCAAGCTGAGCAACTTCGGCAACCTCGATCCTGAAATGCTCAACAAACCGTTCGACCCGAACAACGACTACTCGATTCCGTACATCTGGGGCGCGACGGCCATTGGCATCAACAGCGACGAGATCGATCCCAAAACCGTCACCAGCTGGGCGGATCTGTGGAAGCCAGAGTATAAGAGCAGCCTGCTGCTCACCGACGACGCGCGCGAAGTGTTCCAGGTAGCGCTGCGTAAGCTGGGTTACTCCGGCAATACCACCGATCCCAAAGAGATCGAGGCGGCCTATAACGAGCTGAAAAAGCTAATGCCGAACGTGGCGGCGTTCAACTCGGATAACCCGGCGAACCCGTATATGGAAGGCGAAGTAAACCTCGGCATGGTATGGAACGGCTCCGCGTGGGTCGCGCGTCAGGCCGGTACGCCGCTGGAAGTGGTGTGGCCGAAAGAAGGCGGCATCTTCTGGATGGATAGCCTGTCGATTCCGGCAAACGCCAAAAACGTCGACGGCGCGCTGAAGCTGATCAACTTCCTGCTGCGCCCGGAAATCGCCAAACAGGTAGCGGAAACCATCGGCTACCCGACGCCAAACCTGGCCGCGCGTAAGATGCTGAGCCCGGAAGTCGCCAATGATAAATCGCTCTACCCGGACGCCGCGACGATTCAGAAAGGCGAATGGCAGAACGATGTCGGCAGCGCCAGCACCCTGTATGAAGAGTATTATCAGAAACTGAAAGCGGGTCGTTAATTTCGCCATACTGCCGGGCTTCGGCCCGGCAGTATGCGCTTATCCCGGTAGGCGTTATTGGCGCACGAATAACGCACAGAAGCCGGACGTACACGCAGCACGTGAGGATTGTCTCGCTACGCTCGCCCTCCGGGCCGCCCTGAAGGGCGTTCAAAATACTTCCGTATTGTGTCAAGCTCTGCCCAAGTCCAAAATGGCCAGTGAAAGAGTCCTGATGGGATAGGCTCTAAGATATGTTACAAGGGTTAGTTATCCTGTTGTTCTGTCTTTCAATCTGTCACCAGGCTTTCGCCAGCCTGGGTGAGAGTGAATTATGGCGGCGGCTTTTTTACGACCCGCCAGAGGCCTACTCTTTGCGCTTTCCCTTACGTTTATTTGCGGCGTCGGTGACATAGTTCAGCGGCTTCCAGAGCGCTGCTATCGTAATAAGCGTACCGAACGCGGCGATATCGCCCTGTGCGCTCTGGCCGACCAACAGCAGATAGAGCAGATGAAACAAACATGAAGCGGCGGATCCGATACCGAGAAAAAAACAAATAATAAACAGGATATTTCGGCTATCGGAAAGACGGGGCAGGCAATACTGACTCCACAGCCCAACCCCAACTGCGGCAATAAAAATAATGAAAGATATCACTAACGGGCTATCCATAGCCGCTCCTGTTTTCCATTGCGATTTATCAAAGACGTGGCGTCGACCTGGCGACCTCATGCAGCAATTTTTCCACAAACCTCGGTACTTCTTCGCTTGCCAGGCCATAGTGCTTTTCAGCAAATTCGCTGCCCACCTGGCTTGGTTCGAGGTTTAGCTCAACCGTATGGGCGCCCTGCAGCCGCGCTTCGTGGACAAAGCCGGCCGCCGGATAAACGTGCCCGGAAGTGCCGATGGCGATAAAGATATCGCACTCGGCCAGCGCCAGGTAGATTTCATCCATATCCAGCGGCATCTCGCCGAACCACACCACGTGCGGGCGCAGCGGCGCGGGAAACTGGCAGCAGTGGCATTTATCCTCCGTGGTCACATCGCCGGTCCACTCCAGCACCTGCCCACTCCACGAGCAGCGCACCTTCAGCAGTTCGCCGTGCATGTGTATTATCCGCCGGTTACCCGCGCGTTCGTGTAGATTATCGATATTCTGGGTCACCAGCAGGAAATGGTCGCCCAGCGCCTCTTCCAGCCGCGCCAGCGCCTGATGCGCCGCATTGGGCGCGATGTCAGGGCTTTGCAGCTGGCGGCGGCGGTCGTTGTAAAACGCCTGTACCAGCGCCGGGTCGCGGGCGAAACCTTCCGGCGTCGCCACGTCTTCCACCCGATGCTCTTCCCACAGACCATCTGCGGCGCGGAAGGTTTTAATTCCCGACTCCGCCGAAATGCCCGCGCCGGTTAGCACCACGACTCTTGGTTTTTCCATCGTTTCAGGTGTCTCCTTATCTTCGCCGAAGAAAATCCGCTGGCGCAAACGGTCTCGTAACCGGCGCTTGTTGCGGCGAAATCGGCTTAATCGGTGTAAGCGGCGCGACTGCATAGCTACCTCTGTCGTTATTGAGTCAGATGAAGGAAGGCCGCACCGCGCATACCTCCGGCATCGCCATGACGCGCGCGCTCAATACGCGGCACGCTGGCAACGGGAAGCAGATGTCGCGGCAGGCGCTGCGCCAGCCCTTCGGTTATTGCAGTAAAGTTAGACAATCCTCCGCCAAGCACCAGCAGATCGGGGTCGACAATCGTTAAAATATTGCCCAGACACACCGCCAGCAGATCGAGATAGCGCTCAACGTGCTCGCGCGCCTTCGCGTCTCCCTGTTGCCAGAGCGCGACGATCTCGGGTGAGGTTAAGGATTGTTGATAAAAGTGTTGGTATAACCAGGCGAAACCGCGCCCGGAAAGATAGTTTTCAATACAGCCCAGCTGACCGCAGCCGCAGCGGGTCAGAGGAAAATCACGCCCTACCACTTCCAGCGCATCCACCGGCAGGCGGATATGGCCGAATTCGCCGGTAATATAGCGATGCCCGGTAATCGATTTACCGTTAAGCACCAGACCGCCGCCAACCCCGGTGCCGAGGATCAGCCCCATCACCAGCGGATATTGCGTAAATTCATCGTCCCACGCTTCGGAGAGGGCAAAACAGTTGGCATCGTTATCAAGGCGCACGTCGCGCCCCAGACGCTCGCTCAGATCGGCCCGCAGCCGTCTGCCGCTGGCGGCGGGAACGTTGGCGGCGTACAGCGTGCCGTCTTCAGTTTCCGGCATGCCCGGAATACCAATGCCCACCGAGCCCTGGCAGCCGAAGCGCTGGTCAGCTTCCTGTACCAGCGCTTCTACCGCCTGCAAAAATGCTTCGTAGCTCTCTTTCGGCGTGGCGACGCGTTTTTCCCACTGCAGCCGCCGCGCTTTATCAAATATGCCCAGCGCTATCTTGCTGCCGCCAATGTCAAATCCATAGTACATTTCAGCAATTCCTCTTTACTGGTCAGCAAAGCCGACCATGACGATAAATTACTGGCCACTCAGCACCCTCGCCGGGTCAATGCGGCTGGCGCGGCGGGCGGGATACCAGCTGGCCAGCAAACTCAGCAACAGTGCCGTCACCAGCACGTAAACGACGTCCAGCCAGTGCAGTTCAGACGGCAGGAAGTCAATAAAATAGATGTCGCCGGAGAGGAATTTATGCCCGATCAGGTTCTCAATACCGTTAATGATTGCGGTCAGCTTGAAGGCGCAGATAACGCCAATCGCCACCCCAATCAGGCTCCCTACCGAACCGGCAAGTAAACCATACCATACGAAAATCGCGCGGATCAGCCCGTCTTTTGCGCCAAGCGTGCGCAGCACCGCAATATCGCCGCTTTTATCCTTCACCGCCATCACCAGGGTCGAGACGATGTTAAAGCAGGCCACGCCGATCACCAGCACCATCGCGAGGTACATAATGGCGCGGATCATCTGGATGTCGCGGTACATATAGCCATAGGTGCCTATCCAACTCTTAATGTATACGTAGCTGTTGGTCACTTCGCCGGCATCGCGCACCAGGGTGTTCGCGTGGAACACATCGGTGACTTTAATGGCGATACCGGTCACGCTGCTGCCCATTTCAAGGTACTGCTGCGCATCCTGTATGGGGATCATGGCAAAACTATGATCGAGCTGGCCGCTGAGCTGCAAAATACCGGTAACGTGGAGCCTGACGCGCTTTGGCTGCAGCAGCTGGTGGTCGGCATCCGAGTTGGGGATCATGATTGACACCCAGTCGCCCTGCTTAACGTGCAGCGCATCGGCGACGCCTTTACCGAGGATCACCTGCTGCTCTCCGGCTTTAAAGCTGGCCCACGCGTTGTTCTGCACAAAGTTGGGTAGCGAACTGAGGCGGCTCTCCTGCTGCGGATCGACGCCCTTTACCTGGATGGCGCGCATGTTGCTGCCGCTCTCCACCAGCCCGGTGAAGTTAATGTAAGGCGCCGCGGCAACGATGCCTTTGACCTTTTCAACCTTCGCCAGCGCTTCGTTCCAGTTGTTCCACGGCTGGTTCACCGGCTCAATTTCACCGTGCGGCACCACCGCCAGAATGCGGTTGTTGAGCTCGCGCTCGAAGCCGTTCATGGCGCTCAGGCCAACGATCAGCACCGCCACGCCTAGCGCAATGCCGATGGTCGAGATAACTGAAATCAGCGAAACCATCCCTCCGCGCCGCCGTCCGCGGCTAAAGCGCAGGGCAATCAATAATGATAACGGAGAAGCCATTACTCAGCCCCCATCAGGGAGAGTTCGGCGGTCAGGCGCCCGTCGCGCATCTCCAGCTGGCGGCTCATCCGTTTTGCCAGCTGCAGGTCGTGGGTCACCACCAGAAAGGCGGTGCGCTGCGCCACGTTCAGTTCGCCAAGCAGCTGAAAAATGCTGTCGGCGTTGCGGGCATCAAGGTTACCGGTAGGTTCATCCGCCAGCACCAGCCGCGGTTTATTGACCAGCGCGCGGGCAATCGCTACGCGCTGACGCTCGCCGCCGGAGAGCTCCGACGGGCGGTGGTCGCTGCGGTGCTCAAGCCCGACGGCGCGCAGCATCGCTTTCGCCTGACGCTCAATATCCGCCGCCTTCTGTTTACCGATTAACAGCGGCATCGCCACGTTTTCCAGCGCGGTGAAATCCGGCAGCAGGTGGTGAAACTGATAAATAAAGCCCAGCTCGCGGTTGCGCAGATCGGCGCGCGCGGCGGCTGAGAGTCGGCTCATCGACTGACCGGAAAAGATAACGTCGCCGGAGGTCGGCGTATCCAGCCCGCCAAGCAGATGCAGCAGCGTACTTTTGCCGGAACCGGAGGTGCCGACAATCGCCATCATCTCGCCCTCTTCAATGCTGAAGCTGACATCATGCAACACGTCGGTTTGCACGCTGCCTTCCTGATAGCGTTTGCACAGGTTGTCGCATTGCAGCAGGATCTTATTCATAACGTAAAGCCTCAGCGGGTTGAGTGGCGGCAGCGCGCCATGAAGGATACAACGTAGAGAGTAATGCCAGCGCCATTGCCACCAGGGCAATCACGATCACCTGTAGCGGCTCAATGGCTACCGGCAGCGCGGCGCCGTCGAGGAACGCGCCGATAATCGGCATCAAATTATTCAGCTGGCTGGCAAGCAGCGCGCCCAGTCCGGCGCCAAGCAGCGCGCCGACGATCCCGGCGCTCGCGCCCTGGACCATAAAGACCAGCATGATCTGCCGCGGCGTCAGGCCGAGAGTCTGGAGGATCGCCACCTCGCCCTGCTTTTCCATGACCATCATGCCTAGCGAGGTAATGATGTTAAAAGCGGCGACGGCGACGATCAGGCTCAACAGCAGGCCCATCATATTTTTTTCCATCCGCACGGCCTGGAACAGCTCGCCTTTACGTTCGCGCCAGTCCTGCCATTTGGTCCCTTCCGGTAGCGTCTGCTGGCTGAGGGTATCCACCTGTAAAGGCTGATTCAGCCACAGCCGCCAGCCGGTAATATTCCCCTGCGGATAGCGCATCAGGCGCGAAGCGTCGTCGATGTTGGTCAACATCTGATAGCCATCGACTTCGCTGTTGGCGGCAAAGGTGCCGATCACGTTAAACAGACGCTGGCTGGGAACCCGCCCCATCGGGGTGAACTGGCTGGCGGAGGGCACCATCACGCGGATCTGGTCGCCGCGATTGACGCCCAACTGCCCTGCCAGCTGCTCGCCCAGGATGACGTTATACTTTCCGGCCTGCAGATCGCTCTGCTTGACGTTAACCAGATAAGGCGTCAGGGGATCTTTTTGCGCCGGGTCGATGCCGAGCATTACGCCAACCGCCACGCTGCGGGCGCTTTGCAGCACCACATCGCCGGTGGTCAGCGGCGCCACGCGGGTGACGCCCTGTAATCTGGCCGCGCTTTCCGGCAGCTGTTGCGGGTTTATGGACCCCTGCTTGGCGCTAAGGATGGCCTGCGGCATCAGCCCCAGGATGTTATTTTGCAGCTCGCGCTCAAAGCCGTTCATCACCGACAGAACGGTAACCAGCGCCATGACGCCAAGCGTAATGCCAATGGTCGAGAGCCAGGAGACGAAACGACCGAAGCGGTCGGCTGCGCGCCCACGCATATAGCGAAGGCCGATAAAGAGTGCGGCAGGTTGATACATGTCATCCATCTGATTGCTGATAGCCGATGCCCGAGTATATAAGCGATTATGAGCAGCGTAAATGACTGATACCTGTAGATTTTATTGGCAATAATAACAAAAATTCAATATAAACAACAAGATAGATGAGCAAGTCGTTATTTAACTTTACGCTTATCGGAGTTCGTTACATTTCTGGCCAAAACATGACCTTTGCGATACGGGTTGGCGAATCCGGGTCAATCGCGGATAATCTCACTATTGAATATCAGCGAGTTGCCCTCCATATCGGCAGAGCGAATACCCAAGAGATCATGATACCGTCTATGCCTGAACAATACCGATACTCTCTGCCGGTTAAAGCCGGCGATCAGCGCCAGCTTGGCGAACTTACCGGCGCGGCCTGCGCCACTCTGGTGGCGGAAATGGCCGAGCGCCACGGCGGCCCGGTGGTACTGATTGCCCCCGATATGCAAAACGCCCTGCGTCTGAACGATGAAATCAGGCAGTTTACCGATAGCATGGTGGCGGGCCTCGCGGACTGGGAAACGCTCCCCTACGATAGCTTCTCCCCGCACCAGGACATTATCTCTTCGCGTCTCGCTACCTTATACCAGCTCCCGACGATGGAACGCGGCGTATTAATCATTCCGGTCAGCACCCTGATGCAGCGCGTCTGTCCGCATAATTTCCTCCACGGCCACGCGCTGGTGATGAAAAAAGGCCAGCGGCTGTCGCGGGATGCGCTGCGCGCCCAGTTGGATAGCGCCGGCTATCGTCACGTCGACCAGGTGATGGAGCACGGCGAGTACGCCACCCGCGGCGCATTGCTTGACCTGTTCCCTATGGGCAGCGAGCAGCCCTATCGTCTCGATTTTTTTGATGATGAGATAGATAGCCTGCGTCTGTTCGACGTCGACAGCCAGCGTACGCTGGAGGAAGTCGCCAGCATCAACCTGCTTCCGGCGCACGAATTCCCGACGGATCAGGCCGCCATCGAGCTGTTCCGCAGCCAGTGGCGCGACCGCTTTGAGGTCAAACGCGACGCCGAGCATATTTATCAGCAGGTCAGTAAAGGCACGCTGCCTGCGGGGATCGAATACTGGCAGCCGCTGTTCTTTAACGAGCCGCTGCCGCCGCTGTTCAGCTATTTCCCGGCGAAAACGCTGATCGTTAACACCGGCGATCTGGAAGCCAGCGCCGAACGTTTCCAGAACGAAACGCGCGCCCGCTTTGAAAACCGCGGCGTCGATCCGATGCGCCCGCTTTTGCCGACGGAGCAGCTGTGGCTACGCAGTGATGAACTGTTTAGCGAGCTGAAAAAATGGCCGCGCGTGCAGCTCAAAACCGAGCGTCTGGCGGAAAAAGCCGCCAATACCAACCTCGGCTACCAGAAACTACACGAGCTGGCGATCCAGGCGCAGAACAAAGCGCCGCTGGATAATCTGCGTCGCTTCCTCGAGTCCTTCAGCGGGCCGGTGATTTTCTCGGTCGAGAGCGAGGGGCGTCGCGAGGCGCTCGGCGAAATGCTGGCGCGCATTAAAATCGCGCCAAAGCATATCCTGCGTCTTGAAGAGGCGACGGCTAACGGCCGCTATCTGATGATTGGCGCGGCAGAGCATGGCTTTATCGATAGCCAGCGGAATCTGGCGCTGATTTGCGAAAGCGATCTGCTGGGCGAGCGCGTCGCCCGCCGTCGTCAGGATTCACGCCGCACCATCAATCCGGACACCTTAATCCGTAACCTGGCGGAGCTGCATATCGGCCAACCGGTGGTGCATCTTGAGCATGGGGTTGGGCGCTACGCCGGCATGACCACGCTTGAGGCGGGCGGGATTAACGGCGAATACCTGATGCTGACCTACGCGAACGACGCCAAACTGTACGTGCCGGTATCGTCGCTGCATCTGATTAGCCGCTACGCCGGCGGCGCGGAAGAGAATGCGCCGCTGCACAAGCTGGGCGGCGATGCGTGGGCGCGAGCGCGGCAAAAAGCCGCCGAAAAGGTGCGCGACGTGGCCGCCGAGCTGCTGGATATCTACGCCCAGCGCGCGGCGAAAGCGGGCTACGCATTTAAACATGATAAAGAGCAGTATCAGCTGTTCTGCGACGGCTTCCCGTTCGAAACCACGCCCGATCAGGCGCAGGCCATCAACGCCGTACTGAGCGATATGTGCCAGCCGCTGGCGATGGACCGCCTGGTGTGCGGCGACGTTGGCTTCGGCAAGACGGAAGTGGCGATGCGCGCCGCGTTTCTGGCGGTGGAAAACCATAAGCAGGTGGCGGTGCTGGTGCCTACCACCCTCCTCGCCCAGCAGCACTTCGATAACTTCCGCGATCGCTTCGCCAACTGGCCGGTGCGCATTGAGATGCTATCGCGCTTTCGGAGCGCTAAAGAGCAGGCGCAGATCCTTGAGCAGGTCGCGGAGGGGAAAATCGATATTCTTATCGGCACCCATAAGCTGCTGCAGCCGGACGTTAAGCTGCGCGATCTCGGCCTGCTGATTGTCGATGAAGAGCACCGCTTTGGCGTACGCCACAAAGAGCGCATTAAGGCAATGCGCGCCGACGTCGATATCCTGACCCTGACCGCGACGCCGATTCCGCGAACGCTGAATATGGCAATGAGCGGTATGCGCGACCTCTCGATCATCGCCACGCCCCCCGCACGGCGTCTGGCGGTCAAAACCTTCGTTCGCGAATATGACGCGC
This sequence comes from Klebsiella sp. M5al, assembly GCF_002090195.1. Lineage (NCBI taxonomy): Bacteria > Pseudomonadati > Pseudomonadota > Gammaproteobacteria > Enterobacterales > Enterobacteriaceae > Klebsiella > Klebsiella sp. M5al. The sequence goes on along the minus strand of NZ_CP020657.1, from coordinate 2,362,877 downwards.
TGGTGGTACGCGAGGCGATCCTGCGTGAGGTGCTGCGCGGCGGCCAGGTCTACTATCTCTATAATGACGTCGAGAATATTCAAAAAGCGGCGGAAAGACTCGCGGAGCTGGTGCCGGAAGCGCGTATCGCCATTGGCCACGGGCAGATGCGCGAACGCGAACTCGAACGGGTGATGAACGATTTCCACCACCAGCGTTTTAACGTGCTAGTATGTACCACCATTATCGAGACCGGGATCGACATTCCGACGGCGAACACCATTATTATCGAGCGCGCCGATCACTTCGGGCTGGCTCAGCTGCACCAGCTGCGCGGCCGGGTCGGGCGTTCGCATCATCAGGCCTACGCATGGCTGTTGACGCCGCATCCAAAAGCGATGACCACCGATGCGCAAAAACGCCTTGAGGCTATCGCGTCGCTGGAAGATCTCGGCGCCGGATTCGCGCTGGCCACCCACGACCTCGAAATTCGCGGCGCGGGTGAACTGCTGGGCGAAGATCAGAGCGGCTCTATGGAAACCATCGGTTTCTCTCTCTACATGGAGCTGCTGGAAAATGCCGTTGACGCGCTAAAAGCCGGACGCGAGCCCTCGCTGGAGGATCTCACCAGCCAGCAGACCGAAGTTGAGCTACGGATGCCGTCGCTGCTGCCGGACGACTTCATCCCCGACGTCAATACGCGCCTGTCGTTCTACAAACGCGTTGCCAGCGCGAAGAACGAGAATGAGCTGGAGGAGATCAAAGTCGAGCTTATCGATCGCTTTGGCCTGCTGCCGGATCCGGCAAGAAACCTGCTCGACATCGCCCGACTGCGCCAGCAGGCGCAGAAGCTGGGGATCCGTAAGCTGGAGAGCAACGAAAAAGGCGGCACCATTGAGTTTAACGAGAAGAATAACGTTAACCCGGTGTGGCTGATTAGTCTGTTGCAGAAGCAGCCCCAGCACTATCGCCTGGACGGCCCGACGCGTCTGAAGTTTATGCAGGATCTCGCCGAGCGTAAAACGCGGATGGAGTGGGTGCGCCAGTTTATGCGCCAGCTGGAAGAGAACGCCACCGCCTGATAGCATTCGGGATACGGTCCGCGCGCCGTATCCCGCCCCTCCCCGCCTGTGCGGCAAAATTTACAAACATTTTGCAATCCCTCTGAACTTCCAGACACTCGTTTCACCATAATCTCAGGGACTTTTCGTATAAAAATAACCACTTACTTATTATGGAAATTAGAGTGATGAAAAGCTTTTCGCGAATTTCTCTCTGGCTGGGGATGATAGCTATCGCCACCGCGCTGGCGCTGCCCGCTCGCGCCAATACCTGGCCCCTGCCGCCGCCGGGCAGCCGTCTGGTCGGGCAAAACCAGTTCCACGTGGTCGAGAATAACGGCGGCTCGCTCGAAGCGATCGCTAAAAAGTATAACGTCGGTTTTCTGGCCCTGCTCCAGGCGAACCCCGGCGTGGACCCTTATGTTCCGCGAGCCGGTAGCGTGCTGACGATTCCGCTGCAAACTCTGCTGCCTGACGCGCCGCGAGAAGGGTTAGTCCTTAACCTCGCCGAACTTCGCCTCTATTACTATCCGCCAGGAAGAAGTGAAGTGACCGTGTATCCTATCGGCATCGGTCAGCTCGGCGGTGATACCATCACGCCGACAATGGTCACCACCGTCTCCGACAAACGCGCCAACCCGACCTGGACGCCAACGGCCAATATTCGCGCCCGCTATAAAGCCATGGGCATCGATCTGCCCGCCGTGATGCCCGCCGGCCCGGATAACCCGATGGGGCACCACGCCATTCGCCTGGCGGCGTACGGCGGCGTGTACCTGCTGCACGGTACTAATGCCGATTTCGGCATCGGCATGCGCGTCAGCTCCGGCTGTATTCGCCTGCGCGATGACGACATCAAAGCGTTGTACAACGAAATAACCCCGGGAACGAAGGTGACGATTATCAATACGCCAATCAAGGTTTCCGTTGAGCCGAACGGCGCCCGCCTGGTGGAGGTGCATCAGCCGCTGTCGAAGCATATCGATGACGATCCGCAGACGCTACCGATCGTCCTCAATGACATCATGCAAGCGTTCAAACAGGCGCAGCTGACCGATACCGAGGTAATGGAACGCGCAATGACGCTGCGTTCGGGTATGCCAATTGATGTCACCCGCCACCATCGCGTCACGGAGCAGTCGCTATAGTTTCCTGAATCGTTGACGAAAAAAAACCGCCTACAGTTCACTGGGGCGGTTTTTTTATGGCAATAATCAAACAGGGTACTGCTTTTTTGCGGGTTGCGGCGCCAGATAAGGGGTGGGCGCCGCTTCGCGTCAGAGACAACGCTTTCTTACTTCACGCGGACTGCTGAAGGGGGTCAGATCCGCGCGTGGTCAGTGGCATAACAGGAGTAGTGTGACAATTATTTGTAAATAACCGCAGTCCCGTGAAGGGTGTTAGGACCTGTGACTGACGTAATACGGTAAGAGGTTGCGCCCATCTCTTCCGCCTTTTGCGCCAGCTGATCTTCCAGCGAACCGAGGTTGGTCCCGGCTGAGGCGGAAACGGTACCGATTTTATGCTGACCCGCCGGCGTTGACTGGACTTCGACAGCGGCAAAGCTGGCGAATGAGAGTGAGCTAAGAACCGCGGCGATGGCAAGCGTTTTAACGTTTTTCATGATTGTTATACCTGTGCAGATGAATGTTATTGTAGGGGCGAACGCATTTAATTAACGATCGATAGGGAAATGATAGTGTGATCCACATCACACGTCAAACGATTTTTATAACGACCGTTTAACTATTTATAAACAGCATAAAATTCATACATATATGAATTATTTATTTTTAGACCGACATCGCTGGCAGCACGTAAGGTTTATTTTTATAATGGCCTTTCAACAAACCAACATAGGTACAGCGGCACCATGACAACTGACGTTCAAAGTTGCACGAAAAAAAGCCGTGGCCGACCTAAAGTGTTCGACAGGGAAGCGGCGCTGGATAAGGCCATGACACTCTTCTGGCAGCACGGCTATGAAGCCACCTCTCTCGCCGATTTAGTGGAAGCAACGGGCGCCAAAGCGCCTACGCTCTACGCAGAATTTGTGAATAAAGAGGGGTTGTTTCGCGCGGTGCTGGATCGCTATATCTCCCGCTTTGCCGCCAAACACGAAGCGCTTCTTTTTGACGAGGAAAAAAGCGTCGATCGGGCGTTACGCGATTATTTCACCGCCGTCGCGGCCTGCTTCACCAGTAAAGAGACGCCGGCAGGCTGTTTTATGATCAATACCTCCGCGGCGCTGGCGGCGGCGTCAACCGACATCGCCAATACCGTTAAGTCGCGGCACGCGATGCAGGAACAGACCCTTACGCAGTTTCTGCAGCAGCGTCAGTTGCGCGGCGAACTCCCGGCAGAGGGCGATGTGCGTCAGTTGGCCCAGTTCCTTAACTGCATATTACAAGGCATGTCGATCGGCGCGCGCGAAGGCGCCGATTTCACTAAAATCATGCAAATCGCCGAGACCACGCTGCGCCTGTGGCCCCAGGTTCTTCAGCGCTAAGGACTCGTTCACCGGTGGGCTCCCACCGGTTCCCTCCCCCTTAATCCCTACATAACGTCATGTTTTCAGTGATTTATTTTGTGCATTTCACGAGAATGATATTGATAACAATAATCAATACGGGCAAAATTCAGCTTTAAACATTTCTGTTTATTTCACCGTGTAACAACCGGTACGCCCGTATCGGAAAACTAAAACAACGATATCGTAAGCCCTTAATAATTCGAGTTGCAGGACAAGGCACGTGTGCCTTGAACTGCGCTAGCGCTGGCCCCGTAGGGGCGAGGCCGCGGGCCGAGTAACGCGCCTGCGACTTGAAGAATGACGGGTATAAACTCATAAAAGGAATGAGCATGAACAAGCGTCTCTGGGTACTAAACCCACTGCTGCTGGCAACCGCCCTGCCCGCCTGGGCGGCTGATGACAACATGATCGTCAGCGCTAACCGAACGCACCGTACCGTCGCAGAAATGGCCCAGACCACCTGGGTTATTGAAGGCCAGGAAATTGAACAGCAGGTTCAGGGCGGTAAAGAATTCAAAGACGTGCTGGCGCAGCTGATCCCCGGCATCGACGTCAGCAGCCAGGGACGCACCAACTACGGCATGAATATGCGCGGCCGCGCGATCGTCGTCCTGATAGACGGCGTTCGCCTTAACTCCTCCCGTACCGACAGCCGCCAGTTAGACTCTATCGATCCGTTTAACATTGAACACATCGAGGTGATCTCCGGCGCAACATCCCTGTACGGCGGCGGCAGTACCGGCGGCCTGATTAATATCGTCACCAAAAAGGGCCAACAGGAGCGCCAGGTCGATCTGGAGCTGGGGGGTAAATCCGGTTTTGCCAACAGCAACGACCATGATGAACGCGTGGCGGCCGCGGTAAGCGGCGGCACAGACCACGCATCCGGTCGTTTATCGGTCGCTTATCAGCGTTTTGGCGGCTGGTATGACGGTAACCACGATGCGCTGCTCCTGGATAATACCCAAACCGGGCTTCAGCATTCCGATCGTCTGGATGTGATGGGAACGGGAACCATTGAGATTGACGAGAACCGCCAGCTGCAGCTGGTGACGCAGTACTATAAAAGCCAGGGCGACGATTACGGCCTGTACCTGGGGAAAAATATGTCGGCGGTGACCGGCGATGGCAAAGCTTTTACCACCGACGGTCTGAACTCCGACCGCGTCCCCGGTACCGAACGCCACCTGATTAGCCTGCAGTACTCCGATGCCGATTTCCTCGGGCAGAACCTGGTCAGTCAGGTCTATTATCGCGATGAATCCCTGACCTTTTATCCTTTCCCGACGCTCAGCAAAGGCCAGGTCAGCAGCTTCTCGTCTTCAAAGCAGGATACCGATCAGTACGGCGCGAAAATCACCCTGAATAGCCAGCCGCTGGACGGCTGGGACCTGACCTGGGGAGTCGACGCCGACCATGAAACCTTCAACGCCAATCAGATGTTCTTCGATTTGGGCCAGTCGATGTCTTCCGGCGGCCTGAACAATCAGGCCATCTTCACCACCGGCCGTTACCCGGGCTACAGCATCACCAACCTGGCACCGTTCCTGCAGTCCAGCTATGACCTGAACGATATCTTCACTATCAGCGGCGGCGTGCGTTATCAGTGGACGGAAAACCGGGTCGATGATTTTGTCGGCTATGCCCAGCAGCAGGATGTCGCCAGCGGCAAGGTTAGCTCGGCGGATGCCATTCCGGGCGGAAAAACCGATTACGATAACTTCCTGTTTAATGCCGGGATTGTGGCGCATCTCACCGACCGTCAGCAGACCTGGTTTAACTTCTCCCAGGGCGTTGAGCTGCCGGATCCGGGCAAATACTACGGCATCGGTAAATACGGCGCGGCGGTCAACGGCCATCTTCCGCTTCTCTCAAGCGTCAACGTTGGCGATTCGCCGCTGCAGGGGATTAAAGTTAACTCCTACGAACTGGGCTGGCGCTACACCGGCGATAATTTGCGTACCCAGCTGGCGGCTTACTACTCGACCTCCGATAAAACCATCGTCGTTAACCGTACCGATATGACCATCGATGTGCAGTCCGATAAGCGCCGTATTTATGGCGTAGAGGGCGCGGTGGATTACTACTTCCCGAACAGCGACTGGAGCGCCGGGGCTAACTTTAACGTTTTGAAATCACAGGTGAAGAGCGATGGCAGCTGGCAGAAGTGGGACGTCACTCTCGCCTCGCCGTCAAAGGCCACCGCCTGGGTTGGCTGGGCGCCGGAACCGTGGTCGCTGCGGGTGCAGAGCCAGCAGGTGTTTGATATAAGCGATGCCAGCGGCAATAAGCTCGATGGCTACAATACCGTCGACTTTATCGGCAGCTACGCGCTCCCTGTCGGCAAGCTGACCTTCAGCATCGAGAACCTGCTCAATGAAGATTACGTCACCGTATGGGGCCAGCGCGCGCCGCTGCTTTACAGCCCGACCTACGGCAGCAGTTCTCTATACGAGTACAAAGGTCGCGGTCGTACCTTCGGCCTGAACTACGCTCTGAGCTTCTGATAAAAAAAGCCCCTCGGCCAGAGAGCCTGAGGGGCTAATAAAGATAAACATCTTTTTTACGCTTTGTTAGTCAGAATCAGCTGGCCATTGCTGTCCAGCGGGATTTGCGTACCGGGGTCGCGATCCATACGGATTTTGCCCTGCTGATCGCCGATTTTGTAAGTGACGTCATAGCCGAGCATTTTCTCTGATTTGTCGTACACCGTTTTACAGCGCTGCTGCGTCGTGGTGTAGGTATCCCCTTCCTGCATAGAGCCCTGAATCTGGTTACCGGCATAGCCGCCGCCCAGCGCGCCCACGACGGTGGCAACGTCGCGGCCGCGTCCGCCGCCGAACTGATGACCAATAACCCCACCGGCCACCGCGCCTAAGACGGAACCGGCGATGCGGTTTTCATCCTGCACAGGTCGACGATGGGTTACGGTGACGTTACGGCACTCCTGACGCGGGGTTTTGACGCTCTCTTTTATCGGCGTACTGGACACTACCTGGGCATACTGCGGGCCGCGGTCTAACACGTTAAGACCGGCAACGGCTGCGACGCCCAGCGCGGCAGCCACGCCAATTCCTATACCCGCCAACATTGATTTATTCACGGGACTTCCTCCTTCGTTGCTATTGCCTGTAATTTTGCAACCCAGCCATCAGGCTTGCAAATAAGAAAGCGGATGAAAAGTGCGTGAACGTACGGCAAATCAATGGGATTCGGAGGAATCCGAGAGGGTTTTCCGGGAAGGACAGGAGGATATTCTGTCGATTGTTCTCATCATTCGACAGGAAAACGGGCGGTCAAAACCTTCTGGCTTTACCGCCCATAGACATTAATGCAGCTTCAGGCGCGGACGAATAATGCGGTTGATACGTCCAACCAGCATCATCAGGCCGGTTTTAAAGTAACCGTGCAGCGCAATCTGGTGCATGCGATACAGAGAGATATAGACGAAACGCGCAATACGCCCTTCGATCATCATTGAACCGCGCATCAGGTTGCCCATCAGACTGCCAACGGTGGAATAGTTAGAGAGCGACACCAGCGAGCCGTGATCTTTATAGGTATAAGCTTTCAGCGGTTTACCTTTCATCTGCGCCACAATATTGTACAGAGCGCAGGTCGCCATCTGGTGCGCGGCCTGAGCGCGCGGCGGGACAAAACCGCCTTCCGGGCGGGCGCAGGACGCGCAGTCGCCGATAGCGTAGATATCCGCGTCGCGAGTCGTTTGCAGGGTCGGCTCAACTACCAGCTGGTTGATACGGTTGGTTTCCAGACCGCCAATCTCTTTCATAAAGTCCGGCGCTTTAATCCCCGCCGCCCAGACCATCAGGTCAGCGTGGATAAATTCGCCTTCTTTCGTATGCAGGCCGTTAGCATCGGCGCTGGTGACCATGGTTTTGGTCAGTACGCGAACGCCAAGCTTGGTCAGCTCGCTGTGCGCGGCGCCGGAAATGCGCGGCGGCAGCGCGGGCAGAATGCGCTCGCCGGCTTCAACCAGCGTGACGTTCAGGGCTTCATTGGTCAGCCCTTTATAGCCGTAGCTGTGCAGCTGCTTCACCGCGTTATGCAGTTCGGCCGACAGCTCGACACCGGTCGCGCCACCGCCAACGATAGCGATATTCACCTTGCCGTTCGCCCCGAGATTCGCCGAATACTTGAGGAACAGGTCCAGCATTTCCTGGTGGAAACGACGCGCCTGATGCGGATTGTCGAGGAAAATGCAGTTCTCTTTCACGCCTGGCGTGTTGAAGTCGTTCGAGGTACTTCCCAGCGCCATCACCAGCGTGTCGTAAGGCAGCTTACGCTCGGGCACCAGCAGCTCGCCCTTCTCGTTATGCAGCTCGGCAAGGGTGATCGTTTTGGTTTCGCGGTTAATATCCACCACCGACCCCAGCTGGAACTGGAAGTCGTGGTTACGGGCGTGAGCAAGGTAGCTCAGCGCGTCTACACCTTCATCAAGTGAACCGGTCGCCACTTCATGCAGCAGCGGTTTCCACAGGTGGCTGTGGTTACGATCGACCAGCGTAATTTTGGCCTTTTTATTACGGCCCAGCTTTTTCCCCAACTGGGTAGCCAGCTCCAGCCCACCGGCACCACCACCCACAATCACTATTTTTTTCAATGGTGTAGTCACGCGACCCCCTAAAATTATTAACCAATTGTTAATTAAAAGTTATACATATAACCTTTAGTTAACAACAGGTTACGGCAGTGAAACCATTCAGCGGGATCGAGAATAACATGAACGGTGCATTGGTCATACCAAAATTGATATGCATCAAGTTTTACTGCATATTTTTTGAGCGTGAAATCGCAAAATCGATAAAAAAAGCCCGCGATGTTGGCACATCGCGGGCCGGGAGGAGATCAGCCGAGGGTTTTAAAGGCCTTTATTCGCTGCAGATGCGGGGAGATGTTTTTAAATTTGTGGGTCTGCTCTTCATCCCAGATTATCTCATAGTAATGGTGCAGCAGCTCCGCCGAACGCTGGCTATTCAGCGCTTCGTCCTGGCGTGACAGCACCACCAGGCAACGGTCGCGGTTTTTTTCGCGGAAATTGTTAACGCACTTGGTAGCGATATCCGCATACTCTTCCGGCCGATCAATCCTCCCTTCCATGTTTTCATTGGGAAACAGGTTTGGATTAAAAATGGCCTGGCGGATATCGCAAAGAAAGCCAATTCGCTCCGCCCAGAAACCGCCGAGACCCACGCCGCAAATCAGCGGCCGATCGTCGGCGCTCAGCTGCAGCATCTTATCGACCTCTTTTAATAAGTGCTGCATATCATGTTTGGGATGCCGCGTGCTGTAGCTAATCAACCGAACATCGGGGTCAATAAACTGAAGCTGAAGCACCTTCTCATGGTTACCGGGGCTGTTTGAGTCAAAACCATGTAAATAGATAATCATCGCATCCTCACCAGACAACAACGCCTTTCAGGTTTATTACGCGGATTTCGCCTCTTGCCAGCGCGCGTGAAGCTGCTCAAGCTGCGTGCTGATCGTCTTCCAGCGGGCGGAATCCCTTAACGCCTGACGGCTAAAGGAACCTTTATGATACAATTTCGTAACACGCTCTGCTTTGATCGGCGACAGGTTATCCAGCACGCTGACCGCACCCTTACGATTATTGCAGACGAGGATCATATCGCAACCCGCATCCAGCGATGCCTGGCCGCGCTCGGCGTAGCTGCCCATAATCGCCGCCCCTTCCATCGAGAGATCGTCAGAGAAGATGACCCCATCGAAGCCCAGCTCGCCGCGCAGGACCGTTTTTAACCAATGCGCGGAGCCGCTGGCCGGGCGCGGGTCGACGTCGCTGTAGATAACGTGGGCGGGCATAATGGCGTCCAGCCGCTGCTCGCCGATCAGCGTACGGAAGATGGACATATCTCTGGCGCGAATTTCCGCTTCCGCGCGCGGATCGCGCGGCGTCTCTTTATGGGAATCGGCCGTCACCGCTCCGTGTCCCGGAAAGTGCTTACCGGTGGTTTTCATGCCCGCAGCGTGCATGCCGTCAATAAAATGACGAGCTATCGCCAGGGCTTTGTCAGGATCGTCGTGATAAGAACGCTCGCCAATAGCGGCGCTGATATGCCCAACGTCCAGCACCGGCGCAAAGCTGATATCAATATCCATGGCGATCATTTCGCTGGCCATCAGCCAGCCGGCCTCTGCGGCCAGCTTACCGCCCTCCTCCATGCCGAGCAGCGCAGCGAAGGACTGCGCTGCGGGAAGACGGGTAAAACCCTCACGGAAACGCTGCACGCGCCCGCCTTCCTGGTCTACCGCCACCACCAGATGGTTGCGCGAAGCCTCGCGGATCTGGCGAACCAACTCGCGCAGCTGCGCCGGATCGTGATAGTTGCGGGTAAACAAGATCAGCCCGCCAACCAAAGGATGCGCCAGAATCTCACGCTCTTCCGCATCCAGTTCAAAACCTTCGACATCCAACATTACCGGACCCACACCCACCTCTCTTATCCTTTTACTTTTTGTCTAACTGGCGCCATATCTCATCCGCCAGCGCAATAAACTGCCGGTCGCCGGTTTGCTGCCAGCGCCGCTCGTACCAGCCCGCCATCAGCAGCCGCACCCATGGACGCCAGCGCTGAATTTGCCGCCAGAGCTGATGCTCATCGATGCTCGCCTGTCTCGCGTATTCTGCGGCTAGCCGACGATGCGCGGCGGGATTGATCCACACCGCCGCCAGCTCCAGCGCGATATCGCCATCGCCCGCATATTCCCAGTCAATCAGCCGCAGCCCCGCCTCGCCGTGAACGATGTTGCCCGCATGGACATCCATATGTAACGGGGCGAGGCGCAGCGGCCGAGGCTCGCCGCGACGCAGCAGGCGTTTATGCCAGCGCAGCCACCTTGGCGTACGCCGCGCGGGGCTGCACTGTTGCCAGTACAGCTCAAGCAGCGGCCGCAGCGCGATACGCCAGCCAAAGCGCGGCTGCCGGTGCAGATGATACAGTAACCCTGCGAGCGCCGGACACTCCGGTAACGCGTTGACCACGTCGCCAGCGCAGTATTCCACCACCATCCAGGCGGGAGAATAAAAAACCGGCGCGGGCGCTAAGGAATCGGGAAGGCGTGACAGGACATGATACTGACGGCGAAAATCGCAGGCTGGCGCATGCGGATCGTGCGGCTGGCGCAGCACCCGCCTTTGCCGACCATCGCTGAGAATGCAGCTGCCGCCGCTCAGCCCGTTTTGGGACAGCGCGGCGACAGGCCTATAGCGCGGGAAAAAGCGCGACAGCACCTCGTCGCGCGTAAGCTTATTGTTGCTGAACTGCACCTTTACCTGACCAGATAATTTCGCCGGTCTGTACCAGCATCAGCTGCATTTTCAGCTCAGGTGAATTGACGTTGCCGGTCGCGTTGGAATAGAGCACATATTGTGCGCCAACGGTACGCGCAATGCCCATCGCTTTGCTGCGGCTGCCAAGGCTATCCTGCGGCGACAGGCCGAGCTGCTGTTTGGCTACGCCCAGCTGCTGCTGCGAGACCAGGGTGAATTTTCCGTTGCCTTCCAGCGCGTTGCGCAGCGCCGTGGTGGCCTCACCGGCATTCAGGGTGCCGTTGGTGCGGTTATTGACGCTGTCGACCAGCAAAATACTCCCCGCATTCACGCCGCTGGCCTGCAGCATCTGCCCGATCATCGGCTGCACCGCGGAACTCCAGTCAAAGTGACGTACGCGCGGCGCGGGCTGAGCTGGCTGCTCGCCGTGTTCAATCGGCCCCGGCTGCGTAGGGATCGCGGGAATAGTCGGCACAGTCGGCTGCGGCTGAACCGGCTGCTGCGGCTTCGGCTGCGCTTCCTCAACGGGAGCGGGTTCCTGACGTTGCCCCACGCATCCGGCAAGGAATATCGCCAGTGCGGTAACTAATGCATAGCGACATAGTTTAATCATTACGATTACCTCTTACAGATAAAGATAAAGTCGGGCTTTGTGCGCCCCCAGAATATTGGCGCTGCCATACAGCGTAACGGAAGAGTGCGCCGGAACCGTTATACTGCGCGCCGGATCCAGCGGATGCATTTCCAGCCCCCTGGCGTCATACCAAAAAAAGCGATAATGCACGGTCACCGGCACCTGGCGTTCATTAAACAATCTGGTGGTCGCCGTCGCTTGAATCTCGGATGCGGTCACCGTCGGTACTTCAGCGCTAATTCCCGCCGCCAGTACGTTTGATTCCATCACCAGACTTTGCCGATCGCTGACCGGAATTTCCGGATGCGAACCGCACCCGGCCAGTAACGTCACGGCCAGAAGTGCGCCGAAATGGGCTGCGCGCATGGATGTTAACCTTTATGAGCCAGCATCGGGCCTAATGGACGACCGCCCAGCAGGTGCATATGGATATGGTAGACCTCCTGGCCCCCGTGGCGATTGCAGTTGACGATCAGGCGATAGCCATCGTCGGCAAGCCCCTCGTCGCGGGCGATTTTCGCCGCAACGGTCATCATGCGTCCCAGGGCAAGCTCATGCTCTGCGGTCACATCGTTGACGGTGGGAATCAGGATATTGGGAACGATTAGAATATGGGTTGGCGCCTGCGGAGAGATGTCGCGAAAAGCGGTAACGAGCTCATCCTGATAAACCACATCCGACGGGATCTCCCGGCGAATGATTTTGCTGAAAATCGTTTCTTCTGCCATGACTGATTCCTTAATAATTTTTATACCGTGCTCTGGCCTGCCTCTGCAGGTAAACGCGGATGCACAGGATTCCCCTAAGAGTATGAGCGAGTTACTCCCCCTCTTTCAACCTGAATGCGTTTTTTCTTACGCGACTAAGCGCTTAGCTGCTGACGGATTAAGCGTTTCTCAGCAGCATGCGGTGCCGCGCTCGCGAAAGCGGCCTGCGGACCGCTATTTTTACCCTTGTTTACACATTAAATATTAATGCGTATATTTCTCATTTGTATTCACAATAAAAGCAGTGCGCTGACAATCGACCGCGGCCATAGCGCCGCAGCGAATAACAACTATTGAATGATCAAGGGTTTATGATGTCTCTCTCCACCAATTCCCGGGATGGGCGAACCGCGCCGTCCCTGCTTGCTGTAGGCATAGCGCTGGCGCTGTTTCCAAACCTTAGCCAGGCAGCCGGCGCCGCCGAAGACACTATCATTGTAGAAGGTTCCTCAGATAGCGCGTCGGATACACAAGAACAGGACTACAGCGTCAGAACCACCTCAGCCGGGACCAAAATGGAGATGGCCCAGCGCGATATTCCGCAGTCGGTCAGCATCATCACCGGGCAGCGGATGCAGGATCAACAGCTACAAACCCTGGGCGATGTGATGGAGCATACCATGGGGATCAGCGGCAGCCAGGCGGATTCCGACCGCACCAGTTACTACTCCCGCGGTTTTGAGATAGACAACTATATGGTCGATGGCATTCCGACCTGGTTTGAATCCCGCTGGAATCTGGGCGATGCGCTTTCCGATATGGCTCTCTTCGAACGGGTTGAGGTCGTGCGCGGCGCTAACGGCCTGCTAACCGGTACCGGCAATCCTGCTGCGTCGATCAATATGATCCGCAAGCACGCGACCAGCCGGGAGTTCAAGGGAGAGGTCTCGGCGGAGTACGGCAGCTGGGATAAGCAGCGCTACGTTGCGGATATGCAAAGCCCGCTGACTGACGATGGCAGCGTAAGGGCGCGCATGATCGCGGGTTATCAAAACAATGACTCGTGGCTGGATCGCTACAACAGCGAAAAAACGTTCTTCTCCGGCATTCTTGATGCCGATCTCGGTACATCGACCGCTTTATCCGCCGGCTACGAGTATCAGCGTATCGACGTGAATAGCCCGACATGGGGCGGTCTGCCGCGCTGGAATACCGATGGCAGCAGCAACCGCTATGACCGCGCTCGCAGCACCGCCCCGGATTGGGCCTATAACGATAAAGAGATCAACAAAGTCTTCGTCACGCTGAAACAGCGCTTTGCCGAGACCTGGCAGGCGACGATGAATGCCACCCATTCCGAGGTCAAATTCGACAGCAAAATGATGTACGTGGACGCGTACGTCAATAAAGCGACCGGAATGCTGGTGGGTCCTTATAGCAGCTACGGTCCGGGCTATGATTACGTCGGCGGTACCGGCTGGAACAGCGGCAAGCGTAAGGTCGACGCCGTTGACCTGTTCGCCGACGGCGGCTACGACCTGTTTGGTCGCCAGCACAACCTGATGATCGGCGCCAGCTACAGCAAGCAAAATAACCGCTATTTCAGCGCCTGGGCCAACGTGTTCCCCGATGAGATTGGCAGCTTCAATAACTTTAATAGCAGTAGTTTCCCTGAGACCAGTTGGGGCCCGCAGAGCCTGGCACAGGACGATACCACGCGAATGAAATCGGTATATGCCGCGACGCGTTTTTCCCTGCTTGACACGCTGCATCTGATCGTTGGCGTCCGCTATAACAACTGGAGTATCGAGACGCTGACCTACAACATGGAGAAAAACCATACCACCCCCTACGCCGGGCTGGTTTACGACATCAACGACAACTGGTCGGCCTACACCAGCTATACCTCCGTGTTCCAGCCGCAGAACAAGCGCGATAGTTCCGGTAAATACCTGACCCCGATTACCGGAAACAACTATGAAGTGGGCCTGAAGTCCGACTGGATGGACAGCCGTTTAACGACGACTCTCGCCCTCTTCCGTATTGAGCAGGATAATCTTGGCCAGGCGACCGGCGGGCAAATCCCGGGCAGCAACGGCGAAGCCGCCTATAAAACCGTCGACGGTACCGTGAGCAAAGGGGTGGAGTTTGAAATCAACGGCGCGCTCACCGATAACTGGCAGATGACCTTCGGGGCGACGCGTTTTGTCGCTGAAGACAATGAAGGCAATGCGGTGAACCCTAACCTGCCGCGTACCAGCGTCAAGCTGTTTACCCGCTACCGTCTGCCGGTAATGCCTGAGCTGACCATCGGCGGCGGCGTAAACTGGCAGAACCGGGTATATAAAGACACTGCTACGCCGTACGGCACCTTCCGTGCGGAACAGGGCAGCTATGCGCTGGTTGATTTGTTCACTCGCTACCAGGTCACTAAAAATTTTGCTGTGCAGGGTAACGTCAATAACCTGTTCGACAAAACCTACGACACCAACATCGATGGTTCAATTGTCTACGGCGAACCGCGCAACTTCAGCATAACGGCCAGCTATCAATTCTGATAAGCAGTCAACGTCACGGGAGCCGCCGGGCTCCCTTTTTGATGCCGGATGCCCATTAAAAAAGGCAGCCAGTTGGCTGCCTTAGTCTCCCCATATCACAACTTAGTTGCTGCGGATGTATTCATCCATTTCAGTTTTCAGGTTATCGGATTTGGTACCGAAAATAGCCTGAACGCCTGAACCTGCAACAACCACGCCTGCGGCACCCAGTTTTTTCAGGCCAGCCTGATCAACTTTCGCCACATCCGCCACGCTGACGCGCAGACGGGTGATACATGCGTCAAGGTTAGTAATGTTCTCTTTACCGCCGAAAGCGGCAATCAGTGCCGGGGCCATTTCGCTGGTAGCGCCAGCTTTGCTGTCTTCGGTTGCATCTTCACGACCCGGGGTTTTCAGATCCAGCGCTTTGATCAGCACGCGGAACACCACGTAGTAAACGATCGCATAGCAGATGCCGACTATCGGGAACAGCCACAGTTTGCTGCTGTTGCCGGACAGAACGATAAAGTCGATCAGACCGTGAGAGAACGAAGTACCGTCACGCATACCCAGCAGGATACAGATCGGGAAGGCCAGGCCTGCCAGAATCGCATGGATAATGTACAGGATCGGCGCAACGAACATGAAGGAGAACTCGATCGGCTCGGTGATACCGGTCAGGAACGAGGTCAGCGCTGCGGAGATCATGATACCGCCCACTTTCGCGCGGTTTTCTGGTTTAGCAGAGTGCCAGATAGCGATAGCAGCGGCCGGCAGACCGTACATTTTGAACAGGAAGCCGCCGGACAGTTTGCCCGCGGTCGGGTCGCCTGCCATGTAGCGCGGAATATCGCCGTGGAAGACCTGACCGGCTGCGTTGGTGTATTCACCAATCTGCATCTGGAAAGGAACGTTCCAGATGTGGTGCAGACCAAACGGCACCAGGCAGCGTTCAATGAAGCCGTAGATACCGAACGCCACAACCGGGTTCTGGTAAGCAGCCCACTGGGAGAAAGTCTGGATTGCGGTACCGATCGGCGGCCAGATAAAGGACAGGATCACGCCAGTGAAGATCGCTGCCAGGCCGGAGATGATTGGCACAAAACGCTTGCCCGCAAAGAAGCCCAGATACTCAGGCAGCTTGATGCGGTAGAAGCGGTTGAACATGTACGCTGCGATGGCACCGGAGATAATACCGCCGAGTACGCCGGTATCCGCCAGGTGTTTAGCCGCAATCTCTTCAGCAGGTAAATGCAGGACCAGAGGTGCAACCACGGACATGGTTTTTACCATGATGCCGTAAGCGACGACCGATGCCAGAGCGGATACGCCGTCGTTGTTGGTGAAGCCAAGTGCGACACCGATAGCAAAGATCAGCGGCATGTTAGCGAAGACCGAACCGCCCGCTTCCGCCATGACGTGGGAAACTACGGCTGGCAGCCAGCTGAAGTTTGCGGAACCGACGCCCAGCAGGATACCTGCGATAGGCAGTACGGATACCGGCAGCATCAGCGATTTACCGACCTTCTGCAGGTTAGCAAATGCATTCTTAAACATAATTGAGAGTGCTCCTGAGTATTTGGTGCTTTTTTACGTTTTCACGCATTGGCTCGGGGGGAGAACCGCGCCGTGGACAGGACATCTAAGCGCCCTTTATTTATTACACAGAGTAAAATAATTACCGGGATGATTGTTTGACGGCTATCACGTTTCAATCAGACATCCATTAAAAACTTACATTGGTTTACATAACTCGTGTCTGAATGTTGCCAAAAAACCTTCACCGCCCCATTTGTGGCGGTGAACTTTACTCGCTTTGGCTATTAATTACGAGCCTTAAAATAATAAGCAATATCAGAGAGGTTGCAGCCGGGAGGGGTCGATATGAAAAAGCGTAGCGAAATTTTCCGTGGTCTGTTGCGCCAGCTGCTCCAGCGATACGCCCTTAAGCACCGCCATATACTCGGCGACGTCCCTGACCATGGCCGGCTGGTTCTCTTTACCGCGATGCGGTACCGGCGCCAGATACGGCGAATCGGTCTCTACCAGCAGGCGATCGAGAGGGACATAGCGCGCAGCATCGCGAAGCTGCTCCGCATTTCGGAACGTCACAATGCCGGAAAACGAGATGTAGAACCCCATATCCAGCAGCTTACCCGCGGTCTCCCTATCCTCAGTGAAACAGTGTAGTACGCCACCGCAATCCGTCACTTTTTCTTCGCGTAAAATTTCCAGCGTATCGGCGCGGGCATCGCGGGTATGCACGATAACCGGTTTATTCATCTCCCGACCTATACGGATATGGTCGCGAAAGGACGCCTGCTGACGCGCTTTCGTTTCCGGCGTGTAGAAATAATCGAGCCCGGTTTCGCCCATCGCGACCACGCCGTCCTCTGCGGCGAGCTGGCGCAGCTCTTCAACGTCATACTCTTCATCCTGGTTTAACGGATGCACGCCGCAGGAGAAAACGACGTCGCGACGCTGGCCCACCAGTTCGCGCATACCGCGGTATCCCGGCAGCGTCGTGGCAACCGCCAGGCAAAATTTCACATCGCGTGCGGCGGCCTTTGCCAGCACATCGTCCACATCTTTATGCAGCGCTTGATAATCCAGGCCATCGAGATGGCAATGGGAGTCGACTAAAAACATGATGTCTCTCTCAGAGATGGGATACGGGAAGGACCGCCCCGGGTTGCAGGTAATGTTCCCAGCGCAGAAGGCGCTCGGTTAGCAGCAGTTCGCGATTAATGCCGACCACGCTCAGCAGCTGCTCGCGGCAGGCGCTGACGTCGCGCGCGATCGCCTGCAGGCGCGCCGCCGGCAGCGCAGCGGCCAGCTGATTGACCAGAGGCCAGACATCAGGATTGCTGATAAGGGTAATCCCCTGCTGCCTTTTTTGCGCGTCGACCAGCAGCGATGCCAGCCAGTGCAGGCGAATCGCGGCCTGTTCATGGTTCAACATCGGCAACAGCGTCAGCCAGTCGCCGTGGGTTAAAATATTTCCGAGAATCTGGCAAAGCTGCTGGCGCGGTGCCCAGTGAGCTTCCTGAAGCAGATCCAGCGCCGCCGCTGGCGCGTTGGCGCTCAGCCGCAGCGCCGCGAGCAGCGCGTCCTGTGACATTGTCACTTCACGCTCTAACCACGCCAGCGCGTAGCGTTCTGAAGGCGGAGCGAGGTGAAATAACCGACAGCGGCTGCGCAGCGTCGCCAGCAGGCGCGCGGGTTCCTGACAGGCCAGGAAGAACCAGGTATTCTCCGGCGGCTCCTCCAGCGTTTTTAGCAGCGCGTTTGCCGCCGCGTCGGTCAGCATGGCGGCATCGCCGATCCACACCACCTTCGCGCCGCCCAGCCGGGCGTGTTCATAGAGCTTTTCGCTCACTTCGCGCACGGCATCGATGCCGAGCGAGCTCTTCCCCTTTTCCGGGGTCAACGCATAATAATCTGGATGGGTGCTGGCCTGCATCAGCTGGCAGCTATGGCAATGACCGCAGCTTTTATGCCCTTCCGGCTGGCGGCACATCAGAAAGCGACAAAGCGCATAAATCAGCGCATCGCTACCCATGCCCGGCAGGGCCTGAACCATTAGCGCATGGTGGCCGCGCCCCGCCTGATAGCTGGCAACCAGCTGTTCAAAGGGCGGGCGTAACCACGAATACCATTTCATGCGCCTTGCTCCGCGACCCACTGATTCACTACCGCCCGAATGTCGCGCTTCACGGCCTCCAGCGGCTGGGTAGCGTCAACGGTGCGTATAGTGGGATCCTGCGCCGCCAGTTCAAGGTAGCGCGCGCGGGTACGATTAAAGAAATCCAGCGACTCCTGCTCGATTCGGTCAAGTTCACCGCGGGCGCGGGCGCGCTTCAGGCCGACTTCCGGAGTCACGTCAAGGTAAAGCGTCAGATGGGGACGAAAGTCTCCCAGTACCGCGTCACGCAGGGTCGCCAGCATCGTCTGATCAATTCCGCGACCGCCGCCCTGATAAGCCTGGGTTGAGAGATCGTGACGATCGCCGATGACCCACTGACCGCGCGCCAGAGCGGGTTTGATAACCGTCTCCACCAGCTGTACGCGCGCCGCGTAAAACATCAGCACTTCCGCTTTATCATTAATCACTTCATCGCCGGTGGACTGAATATCCAGCACCAGGCTGCGCAGCTTCTCGGCCAGAATGGTGCCGCCCGGTTCGCGGGTAAACACCATATCGCTAACGCCCAGCTGTTTTAGCGTCTCTACCACACAATCACGCGCGGTGGTTTTCCCTGCGCCTTCCAGGCCCTCGATGACGATATAGTTACTGCGCATTTTTTTCCTTAAGTACTTTCAAATAGTCCTGGACCGAGCGGTTATGGCTGGCCAGGTTAGTGTTAAACGTATGTCCGCCCTTCCCGTCCGCGACAAAATAAAGGTACGGCGTTTTCGCCGGATGCGCGGCGGCGTTTAGCGAGGCCTCGCCCGGTGCGGCGATCGGTCCCGGCGGCATGCCGTTTATGACGTAGGTATTGTAAGCGGTTGGGGTTTCCAGGTCTTTACGCGTCAACTTGCCATTATAACTCTCACCCATCCCGTAAATCACGGTCGGATCGGTTTGCAGGCGCATACCGATCCGTAAACGGTTGATAAATACCGATGCGACGCGGTCGCGCTCGTCCGATACCGCCGTCTCTTTTTCGATAATCGAGGCCATTGTCAGCAGCTGGTTCTTATCGTGATACGGCAGATTCTCCATCCGCCCTTCCCAGGCTTTATCGACCGCGGCAACCATCTTCTGATGCGCCCGCTTAAGGATCGCCACATCGCTGGTATTGGCGGTATACATCCAGGTATCCGGCCAGAACCAGCCTTCGACCCAGTCAGGATGCTCGAGATCAAGGGCCTTCGCGACGGTTTCATAGCTATCATCCGCCAGCGTATGCTTGACGTAAGGCGCATCGCGCAGCTGGCGCAGGTAATCGCTCACCCGCATCCCTTCAACGAAGCGCAGCGGAAACTGCGCCTCTTTGCCGCTGGCCAGCAGCTGCAGCATCTGGCGGACCGTCATATCAGGCGTGAAGCGATAGGTTCCGGCTTTAAAATGGGAGAGCTCAGGCTCTATGCGCAGCAGCCACTGGAAAACCCGCGGTCGGTTAATGACTTTATCGCTATACAGCTGTTGCCCAAGCGCCAGGCGCCCCGTTCCGGTGGCAAGAGTAAAGATAGTCTCTTCTTTAATCAGCAACTTGCTGTCCGCCAGCTGGCGAACTTTCCACATACCGATGCCCGCGGCAATGCCCAGCACCACCACCAACAGCAGGATGAAACGTAACATTTTCTTCATGACTAATCAGACAGCTCACACAAAGGGGCTAAAAAATGGTAAAGCTCGCGGGCGGACCAACATTTATCGTTCCAGCGGCGAACAGGCACTAGCGGCATTAAGGCGTTACAGACCACGACCTCATCGGCTTCGCGTAACGCCTCGGGACGCATGGTGGCTTCGACAACGCGAAACGGCGATGGTGCCAGCTTAGCGAGAATGTACTGGCGCATAATACCGTTGACCCCCGCCTGATCGAGGCGCGGGGTAAAGACGTCGGATCCTTTACGCCAGAATACGTTCGCGGCACAGCATTCCGTAAGCCACCCGTCGCTGTCAAGGACCAGCGCCTCATCGGCGTCCGTCTGCTCAAGATGAGAACGAATCAGCACCTGCTCCAGCCGGTTAAGGTGCTTGAGTCCGGCGAGTGAAGAGTTGCGTCCCAGCCTGACAGGGCTCAGCGACAGGGAAATCCCCTCCTCGCGCCAGCGCAGATAGTGGGCCGGCCTGAGCGACACGCTGAGAATTCTTGTGGGATTGACGCAGCCCGCGGCGCTATAGCCGCGGCCGCCCGCTCCGCGAGTGATGATGACCTTCAGCACGCCATCCTGATGAGGCTGCGCCAGACGCGCCATCTCCTGCGCTAATAGCGCCCAGTCGTCATAGGGGATAAAGAGCTTTTCACAAGTCGTCTGCAGGCGGGCCAGATGGGCTGACAGCAGTTGAACCTGGCCTCTGAGGATGCGCGCAGTGGTAAAGCAGCCATCGCCGAACTGCACGCCGCGATCGTTCACCGCGAGCGTTTCACTTTCAGCGCCATTGATTAAAAACATAAAAGACTCCTTATCGCTGGCCGGTTAGTTTCACAGGAGGAGAGACATTGAACAAGCGGAGAAAACCGAATAAAAAAGGCCCGACAAGCGGGCCAATTTTCGATGGGCATTGACGTCAACCGAGATGTTACGTCAGGCGCGCATCACACCTTTTTAAAGATTAACGAGCCGTTAGTGCCGCCGAAGCCGAAGGAGTTACACAGGGTATACTCCAGACCGCTTACCTGACGCGCTTCGTGTGGGACGAAGTCCAGATCGCAACCTTCATCCGGGTTATCCAGGTTGATGGTTGGCGGAACGGCGCTATCGCGCAGCGCGAGGATGGAGTAGATAGACTCTACTGCGCCCGCTGCACCGAGCAGGTGGCCGGTCATTGACTTAGTCGAGCTCACCATTACGCGGCTGGCAGCGTCGCCGAAGACAGATTTCACCGCCTGCGCTTCTGCTTTATCGCCCGCCGGCGTAGAGGTACCGTGGGCGTTGACGTAGCCAATCTGGCTTGCGTCAATACCCGCGTCGCGAATGGCGTTCACCATCGCCAGCGCTGCTCCAGCGCCATCTTCCGGCGGTGAAGTCATATGGTAGGCATCGCTGCTCATACCAAAACCGACGATTTCAGCATAGATTTTCGCACCGCGTTTCTTCGCGTGCTCGTACTCTTCCAACACGACCATGCCGGCGCCGTCGCCCAGCACGAAACCATCACGCTCTTTATCCCACGGACGGCTTGCCGCCTGCGGGTTGTCATTGCGAGTGGACAGCGCGCGCGCTGCACCAAAGCCGCCTACGCCCAGCGGGGTACTGGCTTTTTCCGCACCACCGGCGACCATTGCGTCAGCATCGCCATAGGCGATAACGCGCGCGGCGTGACCAATGTTGTGTACGCCAGAAGTACATGCGGTTGCGATGGAAATGCTTGGTCCACGCAGACCAAACATGATGGTCAGATGCCCGGCCACCATGTTAACGATTGTGGAAGGAACAAAGAATGGGCTGATCTTACGCGGTCCGCCTTTTACCAGCGAACTGTGGTTTTCTTCGATCAGGCCAAGCCCGCCAATACCGGAACCAATAGCGGCGCCGATGCGGGTAGCATTCTCTTCCGTCACTTCGAGGCCAGAATCCTGCATGGCCTGAATGCCAGCGACAATTCCATATTGAATGAAGGCATCCATCTTGCGCTGCTCTTTGCGCGAGATGAAGTCATCACAGTTAAAATCCTTTACTAAGCCAGCAAATTTCGTTGCATAGGCGCTAGTATCGAAATGGTCGATCAGGCTGATGCCACTCTGACCGGCAAGGAGAGCTTTCCAGGTAGACTCTACGGTATTGCCGACAGGAGACAACATGCCCAGTCCGGTCACAACTACACGACGCTTAGACACGGTTGTCCTCCAGGGAGGGAAAATAGATTCTTGTGGGACAAAATGTAGATAAAACTCAGGCGGTCGAATGACCGCCTGGAGATGTTCACTTACGCCTGGTGGCCGTTGATGTAATCAATGGCAGCCTGAACAGTAGTGATTTTCTCAGCTTCTTCGTCCGGAATCTCAGTATCAAACTCTTCTTCCAGAGCCATTACCAGCTCAACGGTGTCAAGAGAATCAGCGCCCAGGTCTTCAACGAAGGAAGCATTGTTGGTAACTTCTTCCTGCTTAACGCCCAGCTGTTCGCCGATAATTTTCTTAACGCGTTCTTCGATAGTGCTCATACTCTTAAATTTCCTATCAAAACTCGCTTTCGCGATGGTTTTCGTAGTGTATAAAATGTTGAAAAATTTGCAACTAAATCCCGGCAGGTCTTACCACGATTTTACGCTATTTTGCGGCTGTTTGCCCTCATAACGCAAATCATTTTGTACAAAACATTACAGTGAACCGCACAGACTGCGCGGTTCCTGAGCGTTTTGCGCAAATCTCGGTCAGACCATATACATTCCGCCATTGACGTGCAGAGTTTCACCGGTGATGTAACTCGCTTCGTCAGAGGCTAAAAATGCCACCGCACTGGCGATTTCATTTGGAGAGCCGAGGCGCCCCGCAGGAACTGCCGCCAGCGTACCCGCACGCTGCTCATCGGTCAGCGCACGCGTCATGTCCGTTTCAATAAAGCCCGGAGCAACAACGTTTACAGTAATACCGCGGGACGCAACTTCGCGAGCCAGTGATTTACTGAAGCCAATCAGACCCGCTTTCGCCGCAGCGTAGTTGGCCTGACCCGCATTTCCCATGGTACCAACCACAGAACCGATAGTGATAATACGTCCATGACGCTTTTTCATCATAGCGCGCATTACCGCTTTTGACAGACGGAAAACAGATGACAGGTTGGTTTCGATAATATCGTTCCACTCATCATCTTTCATGCGCATTAACAGGTTATCACGAGTGATCCCGGCATTGTTCACCAGGATATCAACTTCACCAAATTCTGCGCGAATATTTCCCAGAACAGATTCAATAGATGCAGGATCGGTCACATTCAGCAGCAGACCTTTACCGTTAGCACCTAAATAATCGCTGATCGCCTGCGCGCCGCTTTCGCTGGTCGCAGTCCCGATAACTTTCGCGCCACGGGCAACGAGCGTTTCAGCGATTGCGCGGCCAATCCCGCGACTTGCACCGGTAACCAGCGCGATTTTTCCTTCAAAACTCATGGTTTTCCTCTTTTATTGCTCAAGCGCCGCAGACATCGCCGCCGGCTCGTTAAGCGCGGAAGCGGTCAGGGTGTCAACAATACGTTTAGTCAGGCCGGTGAGGACTTTACCCGGGCCTACTTCATACAGATGCTCTACGCCCTGTGAAGCCATAAACTCAACGGTTTTGGTCCACTGAACTGGGCTATACAGCTGACGGATCAGGGCATCACGAATAGCATCAGGCGCCGTTTCACTTTGCACGTCGACGTTATTCACTACCGGAATCGTCGGCGCGTTAAAGGTGATTTTCTGCAGCTCAACGGCCAGTTTTTCCGCCGCAGGCTTCATCAGCGCGCAGTGGGACGGTACGCTGACCGGCAGCGGCAGCGCACGTTTAGCGCCCGCAGCCTTACAGGCTGCGCCAGCGCGCTCTACGGCTTCTTTGTTACCGGCAATAACAACCTGCCCTGGCGAGTTAAAGTTCACCGGAGAGACGACCTGCCCTTCGGCAGACTCTTCGCAGGCTTTCGCAATCGCCGCGTCGTCAAGCCCGATGATCGCGGACATCGCGCCGGTACCTTCCGGTACCGCTTCCTGCATAAACTTGCCGCGCATCTCAACCAGGCGTACGGCATCGGCAAAATCGATAACGCCTGCGCATACCAGCGCAGAATATTCGCCGAGGCTGTGGCCCGCCAGCAGAACAGGCGTTTTACCGCCCTGCTGCTGCCAGACGCGATACAGCGCAACGGAAGCGGTCAGCAGCGCCGGCTGAGTCTGCCAGGTTTTGTTCAATTCTTCCGCCGGGCCTTGCTGCGCAAGCGCCCACAGATCGTAACCCAACGCCGCAGAGGCTTCACGGAACGTCTCTTCAATTACCGGGTAAGCGGCCGCCATATCTGACAGCATCCCGACACTCTGAGAGCCCTGTCCCGGGAACACAAAAGCAAATTGCGTCATGTTTAAATCCTTATCCTAAAAACGAACCAGCGCGGAACCCCAGGTGAACCCGCCACCAAAGGCTTCCAGCAGAATAAGCTGACCACGTTGAATGCGGCCATCGCGAACGGCTTCATCCAGCGCACAAGGAACGGAAGCCGCCGAGGTATTGCCGTGTCGGTCGAGCGTGACGACGACATTATCCATCGACATTCCCAGCTTCTTCGCCGTGGCGCTGATAATGCGCAGGTTGGCCTGATGCGGCACCAGCCAGTCCAGCGCCGAACGCTCGAGATTATTCGCGGCTAAAGTCTCGTCCACTATATGCGCCAGTTCGGTCACCGCAACCTTAAAGACTTCATTACCCGCCATCGTCAGATAGATCGGGTTTTCCGGTTCGACGCGATCGGCGTTCGGCAGCGTCAGCAGTTCGCCGTAGCTCCCATCCGCATGCAGATGCGTAGAGATAATGCCCGGCTCTTCAGAAGCGCCCAGCACAACGGCGCCAGCGCCATCGCCAAAAATAATGATGGTTCCGCGATCGGCAGGATCGCAGGTGCGCGCCAGCACGTCAGCGCCAATCACCAGAGCGTAATCAACCGCGCCGTTTTTCACGTATTGATCGGCAACGCTGAGCGCGTAGGTGAAACCCGCGCAGGCCGCAGCAACGTCAAACGCCGGGCAGCCTTTGATACCCAGCATTGATTGAATCTGGCAAGCCGAGCTAGGAAACGCATGGGTACCGGAGGTGGTCGCAACAATAATCAGACCAATTTGCTCCGGCTTGACGCCCGCCATATCCAGCGCATTCTTAGCGGCTTCAAGGCCCATCGTAGCAACTGTTTCATTCGGTGCGGCAATACGACGCTCGCGGATACCGGTACGAGTAACAATCCACTCGTCAGACGTATCAACCATATTTTCCAGTTCAGCGTTCGTACGCACGTGCTCAGGCAGATAGCTGCCGGTACCAATAATCTTCGTATACATGTACGCTCAGTCACTCTTGGGTAATATACCGGGTTAACTCAAACTGCGAGGCGTCAGTCGTTTCCGGTCATCCGGGTTTGAGGCCTGGAACTTCCGCTTCTGCCGCCTTCAGGCAATTCGAAACCTGCAGGGTATAAAGATTCCAGGCGAGCGGCAATTCGCTGAGGAACCTGCCGCTGCACAGCCTGCACTGCCTGCTCTATCGCGACGCAAAAAGCGCGCTGATTGGCAGCCCCATGACTTTTAATCACGGAACCGCGTAATCCTAACAGACAGGCACCATTATACTGGTCGGGGTTGAGGTGACTGAATCGCCTCGACAGGCTTTTTTGTAACCAACGCTTTAATAAAAGCAGCCACCACGACCTTTTTTTCCCCTCTCCCTGTGATTTCAACAGTGAAAGGAACATTCTGACAACACCTTCCATCGTTTTTAATGTGACGTTGCCCGTGAATCCATCACAAACTAAAACATCCGTTTTGCCCGTCAACAATTCGTTGGCTTCCAGATACCCAATATAGTTGAGGGTTGGCAGGGTTTTCAAAACTGCCGCCGCGTCACGAATGCTGCTGAGACCTTTCATCTCTTCTTCGCCGATATTCAGAAGCGCAACCCGGGGATCCTTAATACCGATAACTTCTTCGGCAAGAACCGCCCCCATAACGGCAAACTGCACCAGCATCGTGCTATCGCAATCGACGTTAGCGCCTAAATCCAGCACCACCGTTTTGCCCTTCAACTGATGCGGTAGCATGGTGACCAGCGCGGGGCGCTCAATTCCCTCAATGGGCTTAAGCAGCAGCTTCGCCAACCCCATCAGCGCGCCGGTGTTACCCGCGCTGACGCAGGCCTGCGCCCGCCCTTCTTTTACTAACTCCAGCGCGATGCGCATTGAGCTGCCGCGACTGGCGCGAATGGCCTGCGCGGGTCGAGCATCACTGGCAATAACCGACTGCGCAGGGATAACCTGCAGACGCGAACGTTGTTCAAAATCAGCTTTGGCAAGTAATGGCGCGATAGCGTCGGGATCGCCGACTAAAAGAAGTGTGAGTTGTGAATTAGAGTTCAGTGCCTGCAATGCTGCAGGCACTGTCACGGAAGGGCCAAAATCCCCGCCCATGACATCTAACGCCAGGGTTAGACGTGTCAAGGTATCGTCGCTGCCCGGTTCGGTTATTCCCCAGTTACCCGGGGAAATCCTCACTAAGCTTCATCACGCTTTCGCGTGATTACTTAGCGATAACCTTGCGACCGCGGTAGAAACCGTCGGCAGTGATGTGGTGACGCAGGTGTTTTTCACCAGAAGCTTTGTCTACAGACAGGCTGGTGACTGCGGTCAGCGCGTCATGGGAACGACGCATGCCACGTTTGGAACGGGTTGGTTTATTCTGTTGTACGGCCATGGACCTTACTCCTCAATTACTTATGCTTTAAGCTGGCTAATACGGCAAATGGATTTGGTTTTTGTGCCTCTTCAGGCAGTTCACCAAAGACCATGTCCGCGTCGGACACTTCACAGTGTTCAGAATCATGCACCGGAACTACGGGCAAGGCGAGGATGATTTCATCTTCAACCAGCGCCAGCAGATCGATTTCACCGAATTCGTTAACCTCAATCGGCTCATACGCTTCCGGCAGTGCCTCGGCCTGTTCGTCATTTCTGACGGGGCTGAAACAATACGTTGTGTGGACATGATGGGGGAACGGTTTCCCGCAACGCTGACATTCGAGGGTTACCGACACCGTCGCATCGCCGTTTAACACGGCAAGACGTTGGTTATCGATAGCGAACGACATGCTGCATTCCACATCGCTGTCCACGCTGACAACAGAATCAGCGACACGCACAGCCTGATCACGGGTATAGATACCTTGGTAATCTAAGCGTTTTTGAGCCGTGCGAACCGGATCGAGAGTCAGGGGTAATTTTACCTTTTGCATAGGGCGCGCATATTAACTTTGTAACGTCATAGAGTCAAAGAAAAAGGCAGCCTCAGGTTGCCTTTTGCCATTTATTCGCACACATTGCGGCGCATAGTTTAAAATGATGCTCTGCGAAGCGCTATATGTGGATGAAAAAATATGTCTGAACTAATCCTCGCGTCAACCTCGCCCTGGCGGCGAATGCTGCTGGAAAAACTGTCGGTGCCTTTTGAATGCGCGGCGCCGGAAGTTGATGAGACCCCGCTGCCCGGCGAACCCGCCCGCCAGCTGGTGCTGCGTCTGGCGCAGGCGAAGGCGCAGGCCCTTGCCGCGCGCTACCCTCAGCACCTCATTATAGGCTCCGATCAGGTTTGCGTCCTGGACGGTGAAATTACCGGCAAACCGCACACGGAAGAAAACGCCCATCGCCAGTTGAGAAAGGCCAGCGGCACCATCGTCACGTTCTATACCGGCCTGGCGCTGTACAATTCCGCCAACGGTCACCTGCAAACCGAATGCGAACCTTTCGACGTTCATTTCCGCCGTTTAAGCGACCAGGAAATTGAGAGCTATATCCGCAAGGAAAACCCGCTGCAGTGCGCCGGAAGCTTTAAAAGCGAAGGGTTAGGCATCACGCTGTTCGACCGCCTCGAGGGACGCGATCCTAACGCGCTGGTCGGTTTGCCGCTCATTGCCCTCTGCCAGATGCTGCGCCGGGAGGAGTGTAACCCTCTGCTCACCTGAACGCGATTTCATGTGGTCTCTTTATGAGGCCGTCAGCCGCCTTTAAGCAACGTTTTAGCCGCTGACCGGCGGCGCGGAGCCTGTTTTACTCCAACTTAATTAATGCATCGCCTGTCACAGTTTATTTTTCCAGCGCCACTACAATCCAATTAAATAATGAAACGATGTTTTATTTTTAAATGGAGCTATTATGCCTACCCGCGCTACGGTTTTGTCCCTCGCCCTGCTGGCCGCCGCCAGCGCCAACGCCAATGACTGGCAGCGCCAGGGCATCGTAGAGGGCAATCTACCCGCCTCGTGGCAGCAGTTGAAAGCGCAGATGACCTACCCGGACTCGTGGCTCTCTGGCCACTCTCATAATTTTAATCAATGGCGACAGCAGGCTCGTATGCTGCTTCGGCAGTCTCTGCTGACCCCGGCGTCGACAATCCCCTTCGCGCCGCAAACGCTCATGAGAGAAGACCGGGGAACCTATATCGCCGAGAAGCTGGCCTTCAACGTAACCGACGATAACAGGATTGCCGCGCTGATGTTGACGCCAAAATCACCCGGCCCTCACCCGGCTATTGTCCTGTTACACGATCATGGCTCAAAGTTTGACATTGGTAAGGAGAAGCTGATCCGCCCCTGGAGTGACGCCGCGCGGCTAGCCAGCGCCCAGGCGTGGGCGGATAAATTTTTCAGCGGCCGGTTCATCGGCGATGAACTGGCGCAGCGTGGTTACGTCGTGATAGCCATCGATAGCCCAGGCTGGGGAGATCGAGGGCCTATGGTCTACGAGCAGCAGCAGGCCCTGGCCAGTAACTACTTTAACCTTGGACGTTCGCTGGCAGGTGAAGTCGCCTATGAAGATCTGCGTACCGTTGATTTCGTCAGTACTTTAACAGCGGTGGATAATACACGCATCGGGGTATTGGGTTTCTCAATGGGGGGCTTTCGCGCCTGGCAACTGGCCGCCCTGTCTGACAAAGTGGCCGCGACTGCCGTTATCTCCTGGTTTGGTACCTGGCGCGGCCTGATGCACCCGGGCAACAACGTCCTGCGCGGGCAATCGGCCTTTTATATGCTTCATCCAGGCTTATCCGGCCGTCTCGACATTCCCGATATCGCCAGCATCGCCGCGCCAAAACCGATGCTCATTTATAACGGCGGCAAGGATAAGCTGTTCCCGGCAGAAGCCGTTAACGATGCCTTCGCAAAATTGCATACAGTGTGGGGGTCGCAAAACGCGCAGGATAAGCTGGAAACGAAGACGTGGCCGGAACTGGGCCACGTCTTTTATAAAGAACAGCAGGATGAGGTTTTCCCCTGGCTTGCCCGGTGGCTCAAGCCCTGAGCCTGATGGCGGTTATTTGGCGCTACGCAAAACCTGCAGGCAGCGCTTAAGCTGATTATCCAGAGGCGCTTCAACGCGCATTATCTCGCCGCTCCCCGGATGGGTAAACTTCAGCGCCGCCGCATGGAGAAACAGTCGGTTAAGGCCGGTGCCTGCCAGCTGCTTATCAAATTCACGGTCGCCGTAACGATCGTCGAAAGCGATGGGATGGCCGGCATATTGCGTATGCACGCGGATTTGATGCGTACGACCGGTTACCGGGCTGCAGCGCACCAGCGTCGCATGGGTAAAACGCTCTTCGACTTTAAAACGCGTCTCAGAAGGTTTCCCCTCCTGGTTAACCCGCACAATACGCTCACCGCTCTGCAGAATATTTTTCAGCAGCGGGGCCTGCACCACTTTAGTATGCGATTGCCACTGCCCGCGCACCAGCGCCAGGTAATCCTTCTGCATGCCTTTGTCGCGCAGCTGCTCATGCAGGGAACGCAGCGCTGAGCGCTTTTTGGCGACCAGCAGAACGCCAGAGGTGTCGCGGTCAAGGCGATGCACCAGTTCCAGGAAACGCGCTTCCGGGCGCAGCGCGCGCAAACCTTCGATCACGCCAAAGCTCAGCCCGCTGCCGCCGTGGACCGCAGTGCCTGAAGGCTTGTTAAGCACCAGAATATGATCGTCTTCATATAAAATCACATCGGCCAGCGCGGCCACTTTTTGCAGGTGCGGAGAGACCGCCTCTTCTTCTTTCTCAGATACGCGGACCGGCGGGATGCGCACTTCGTCGCCGGCTTCCAGCTTATATTCCGGCTTCACGCGCTTTTTGTTAACCCGCACCTCGCCTTTACGCAAGATGCGATAAATCATGCTCTTCGGTACGCCCTTCAGCTGCGTACGCAAAAAGTTGTCGATACGTTGCCCGGCTTCATCATCAGCAATGGCAACCATTTTTACGCTTGGGATCTCAGTTTTCATGGTGCGCGATTTTAAATAGCCCGACGCATTAGCGCCACTCATTTTTATATGCTTATATTTATCATCATCCGGATTTCACCGTATGCTTCATCATCGTTTTGTTTGTTATTAGAACAATCTGTATACGCGGGTGAAAAAACTGTGAGTAACCGGGTGATAAAAGGTGAAAGTCAACTTGCTATAACAAGCTTAGCAATGGAATAATGATGCAGTATTCCGTACTGAAACTTGTTAGAACAAGAAATTAGCGGAATGACCAATTTTGTCTGACCGATCATCAACGCAGCAATGGCGTAAGACGTATTGATCTTTCAGACAGTTAGCGGGCTGCGGGTTGCAGTCCTTACCGGTACAGGCTCTATGGATTTCACGGCGCAGGAAGGCGTTCACACTGGGATATCCCGGCGCTCATCTGGATCAAATGATTAAGATGAGCAGGTTAAGCCGCCACGCCGGCTACGTGAAAAACGATGGGTATAAATGGAATCTTCTCTGGTGATACATCCCAGGCAGTTCCCCTGATAATTGCGCTGTGTTTCCGTTTGAAATACAGGCGACCGACACTCTGCGCCTCTTAAGCGCGCGACAACCGTGAGGTTGGCGACGTGAAACAGACACGAGGCCATCGGTTTCCCCCGGTAAGGCGTTACTCTGCCCGTAGCTTAGTCGTCAATGTAAGAATAATGAGTAAGTTACGATGAAAAGAATGTTAATCAACGCAACTCAGCAGGAAGAGTTGCGCGTCGCCCTTGTTGATGGGCAGCGCCTGTACGACCTGGATATCGAAAGCCCCGGGCACGAACAGAAAAAAGCGAACATCTACAAAGGCAAAATCACTCGTATAGAACCTAGCCTCGAAGCCGCGTTTGTTGATTATGGTGCCGAGCGTCATGGTTTCCTCCCTCTTAAAGAAATCGCCCGCGAATACTTCCCTGCCAATTACAATTCTCATGGTCGTCCGAACATCAAGGACGTGCTGCGTGAAGGTCAGGAAGTTATTGTCCAGATTGATAAAGAAGAGCGTGGCAATAAAGGCGCCGCGCTGACGACCTTTATTAGCCTGGCGGGCAGCTATCTGGTGCTGATGCCGAATAACCCACGCGCTGGCGGTATTTCACGCCGCATCGAGGGTGACGATCGCACCGAACTTAAAGAAGCGCTGGCCAGCCTTGAGCTGCCGGACGGCATGGGACTTATCGTTCGCACCGCCGGCGTCGGCAAGTCCGCCGAAGCGCTGCAGTGGGACTTAAGCTTCCGCCTGAAGCATTGGGAAGCCATCCAGAAAGCCGCAGAAAATCGCCCTGCTCCGTTCCTGATCCATCAGGAAAGCAACGTGATTGTGCGCGCGTTCCGCGACTATCTGCGCCAGGATATCGGCGAAATTCTGATTGATAACCCGAAAGTGCTTGAGCTGGCTCGCCAGCACATCGCGGCGCTGGGTCGTCCGGATTTCAGCAGCAAAATTAAGCTGTACACCGGGGAAATCCCGCTGTTCAGCCACTATCAAATCGAATCGCAGATTGAATCCGCTTTCCAGCGTGAAGTGCGTCTGCCTTCCGGCGGTTCTATCGTTATCGACAGCACCGAAGCGCTGACCGCTATCGATATCAACTCCGCACGCGCCACCCGCGGCGGCGACATCGAAGAAACGGCGTTTAACACCAACCTGGAAGCGGCAGATGAAATCGCTCGTCAGCTGCGTCTGCGCGACCTTGGCGGCCTGATCGTTATCGACTTCATCGATATGACCCCGGTTCGCCATCAGCGTGCGGTGGAAAACCGCCTGCGCGAAGCCGTCCGTCAGGACCGAGCGCGGATCCAGATCAGCCATATTTCACGCTTTGGACTGCTGGAGATGTCGCGCCAGCGCCTGAGCCCGTCGCTCGGCGAGTCCAGCCATCATGTCTGCCCGCGCTGTAGCGGAACGGGTACCGTGCGCGATAACGAATCGCTGTCGCTTTCCATTCTGCGTTTGATTGAAGAAGAAGCGCTGAAAGAGAACACCAAAGAAGTTCACGCTATCGTGCCGGTGCCGATTGCCTCTTACCTGCTGAACGAAAAACGTGCTGCGGTAAGCGCGATTGAAACCCGTCAGACCGATGTGCGCGTCATTATCGTGCCAAACGACCAGATGGAAACGCCGCACTACTCCGTTCTGCGCGTGCGTAAAGGCGAAGAAACCTCCACGCTGAGCTATCTGCTGCCGAAACTGCACGAAGAAGAGATGGCCATGCCTTCTGATGAAGAGCCGGCCGAGCGTAAGCTTCCGGAACAACCGGCGCTGGCCGCTTTTGTCATGCCTGAAGCCCCTCCGGCTCCGGCACAGGAAGAGCCGACGAGGGCAACAGCTACCGTTACGCCTGCCGCATCCGCACCGAAGGCCGCAGCGCCGGCCCAGCCTGGTCTGATTGCCCGCTTCTTCAGCGCCCTGAAAAATATGTTCTCTGGCGCGGAAGAGACTAAACCGGCAGAAGTTCAGGTTGAGAAAAAAGCGGAAGAGAAATCCGAACGTCAGCAGGAGCGTCGTAAACCGCGTTCTAACAACCGCCGCGATCGCAATGACCGTCGTGACAACCGGGATAATCGCGATAGTCGTGATAACCGTGATAGTCGTGCCGAGAATAGCGAAGGCCGGGAGTCTCGCGAAGAAAACCGCCGTAACCGTCGTGAGAAGCAGCAGAACGCCGAGCCGCGCGAAATTCGCCAGACCACGGTAGAAGATAGCGAAAAAGGCAAAGCTCGCGACGAGCAGCAGCCGCGCCGCGAACGTAATCGTCGTCGTAACGATGATAAACGTCAGGTTCCGCAGGAAGCCAAAACGCAAACCCGTGAAGAGCCAATCGTACAGGATAGCGAGCAGGAAGAACGCGTCCAGACTATGCCGCGTCGTAAACCGCGTCAGCTGGCGCAGAAGGTTCGTTTCGAATCGGCTGCCGCTGAGCAGGTTGTCGAGCCGGTAGCCGCAGCGCAGGTAACCGAAGCGCCTGTCGTCCAGCCGGAAACCGTTGCTCCACGTACTGAACTGGCAAAAGTCGATCTGCCGGCGGTCGTTGAGACAGCTGCGGAACATGACGACAACGGTGAAGCACGCGAATCTAACGGCATGCCGCGCCGTTCGCGTCGCTCGCCTCGTCACCTGCGCGTAAGCGGCCAGCGCCGTCGTCGCTACCGTGATGAGCGTTACCCGACGCAATCCCCGATGCCGCTGACCGTTGCCTGCGCATCGCCGGAAATGGCGTCTGGTAAAGTGTGGATCCGCTATCCGGTGGTTCGTCCGCAGGACCAGCAGCAGGAAGACGCTCCGGTTCAGGAGTTCTCCGTCGCTGCGGCTGAGCCGATCATTACGCCAGCGGCTGCCGCCGAGCCGGTTGTTTCTGAAGTCATTGCGCCAGCAGCAGCCGAAGATAGCGCAGCCATCTCCGAACCTGTGGCGGTGATTAACGAACCGGAAGTCCCGGTCGTTGAAACTACCCATCCGGAAGCTATCGCCACCCCGGTTGATGAACAGCCGCAGCTGATTGCAAAAGCCGATGAAGCCGTAGTCGAAGACGTTGTCGCAGAAGCCGTCGAAGTTGATGCGAAAGACGCCGTCGAGCCGGAAGCAACGGCCCCTGTGTCTGAACCCGTTGTAGCCGAACCTGCTGCAGCCGAAGAAGCGCCTGAGGTTGTTGAAGAAGCGCCTGTCGTTTCCGCGCCAGCGCCAGTAGCGGAGCCGGTGGTTGAGGCTAAGCCAGCTCTCGAAGCCGCGCCGGTAGTTAAGGTCGCCAATCGTCACGCGACGGCGCCGATGACGCGTGCGCCTGCACCAGACTACGTGCCCGAAGCGCCGCGTCAAAGCGATTGGGTTCGCCCGAACTTTGATTTTGACGGTAAAGGCTCTGCTGGCGGCCATAGCGCCACGCATAAAGCCACTGCCGGACCTACCCGTCCGCAGTCCGTGGAGTAACCTCTACAAGACCGGCCCTGGCGGCCGGTCTTTTTTTATTCCCCTTCCGGCCGCTGCATCCCCGCCACCTGAGGCATGACCTCGCGCATCAGATCGAGAAACTTACGCAACCGCGTCGGATAGTAGCGCGCCCAGGGATAGACGAGGTGTACCGGCAGCGGCGAGGCTCGCCACTGCGGGAACAGCTCCACCAAACGCCCGGCGGCGATATCCTCCACGACCGCCCAGCTCGATACGATCGCCGCGCCCAGCCCCGCCAGCGCGGTATTACGCGCGACATGCACGCTATCGGTACTCAGGCACGGCGCGATACCGAAGGCGACGATCTGTTCATCCGTCTGAGACCGCAGCGTCACCTCATGCTGATAAAACGTGCTGATGGCTATCCACGGCAGCGTCGACATCTCCTGCGGCGCGCTTAACGGCGGCGAGTTCGCCAGCAGCGTCGGAGACGCGACTACGCTGCGTGGAACCTCGGCCAGCAATACCGATACCGTAGCCGGATCCACCTCCGCTCCCACGCGAATCGCGCAGTCGATACCCTCGCTCAGGAAATCAACCGTCTTATCGTTCAGCATCCATTCCACCGACAGCTGGGGATAGCGCTGCAAAAAATCCACCAGCGGACCCAGCAGCTGCTGCTGGCCGAACGCATGCGGCGCCCGCACTCGTAATATTCCCACGGGCCGATCATCGGTGATCCGCAGGTCGTCCTCGAGCGCCAGCCAGGCATCGACGACCTGGCGGGCGTGCTGATAGCAGCGCTCACCATCATCGGTCAGCTTCATCGCGTGGGTGGTACGCAGAATCAGCTTTGCGCCAAGCAGCGCCTCCAGTGACTGAAGCCGTCGGCTTACCGTCGCCTGGGTTGTATTCATCTGCGCCGCCGCGGCGGAGAGAGAACCGGCCTCGACAATACGAATAAAGGTACGCATCAGTTCGATACGATCTATACGCTCTTGCCTCTTCATTTTTATTTTGCCTATACGTTAAACGTATAACCGTTTTACCACCGGGCTATCTACCGCGCCAGCGCGATTAGGGGAAAAATAGCGCCATCGCTTCTAAGAGGAATCCATCATGACACCAGTTCCACTCACCGCCCGCGCCGCCGGGTGGGTTATTTTCATCCTCGCGCTGGGCGCGGGCTTCAGCGTCGCCTCAATCTATTACGCGCAACCGCTGCTACCCCTGATGGGGGCTAACCTGCATTTGAGCGTTGAGGGCATGGGTCTGGTTCCGACTCTGACCCAGGCCGGCTACGCGCTGGGCATACTGTTTCTTCTCCCGCTTGGCGACCGTCACGACCGCAGGAAACTGATCCTGATGAAAAGCGCCGCGCTGGCCGTCCTTCTGCTACTTTGCAGCCTCACCGGTCAGCTGACCTCCCTGCTGATTGTCAGCCTGCTTATCGGTATGGCCGCGACCATGGCGCAGGATATCGTACCGGCAGCCGCGATTCTGGCTCCTGCGGGCAAGCAAGGGAAAATGGTGGGGACGGTGATGACCGGCCTGCTGCTGGGGATCCTGCTGTCGCGTACCGTCAGCGGACTGGTGGGCGCCCTATTCGGCTGGAGGGTGATGTATCAGGCGGCGGCGGTCAGCATCGCGCTGATTGGGCTGGTGATGTGGCGCGTCCTGCCGCGCTTTGAGATTCACTCAACCCTGAGCTATCCGCAGCTGATGAAATCGATGGCCCATCTGTGGAAACGCTATCCGGCCCTGCGTCGAGCCGCATTCGCTCAGGGATTCCTCTCTATCGCCTTCAGCGCTTTCTGGTCAACGCTTGCGGTCATGTTGCTGGCGCACTATCAGATGGGCAGCGCGGTAGCCGGCGGTTTTGGTATAGCGGGTGCCGCCGGGGCGCTCGCCGCGCCGCTGGCCGGTGGCCTGGCCGACAAGTTCGGCGCGGAAAAAGTCACGCAAATGGGGGCCGCGCTGGTTACCGTTTCGTTTGCCCTGATGTTTCTGCTGCCTGCACTGCCGCCGCATGGTCAGCTGATCCTGATTGCCATTTCGGCCGTCGGTTTTGATCTTGGACTGCAATCCAGCCTCGTGGCTCACCAGAATCTGGTGTATGGCCTGGAACCTCAGGCGCGCGGTCGTCTCAATGCGCTGCTGTTCACCGGCGTCTTTATTGGCATGTCGCTGGGTTCAGTGCTGGGAAGCAAACTGTATGTGGTGGCCGGCTGGAGCGGTGTGGTGACGCTGGCCGTCATCACCGGCGCGATTGCCCTCGGGATCCGCCTGCTGGAAAGCGCCAGGGTCGTATCCGCGCAGCGAACCGTCAGATAAAAAAAGCCGCTCTGCAGCAACTGCAGAGCGGCTTTTACTGCGTTCAGTCAGCTCAGGCCGTACGGCGAGCAAACTCTTTCACGCGAAATCCCAGCAGCAGCAGCGTGGCGAAATAGGCGACAACACCCGCGACTACGACCACCATTAAACGCAGCAGGCGGAACGGCATCGTCCCCTGCGACCACTCCGGCATCAGGTACATCACGCCCAACAGCGCCGCTGACATGATAATCACCGCAATCACCAGGCGCAGCAGGAACAGGAACCAGCCCGGCTGAGGCGTAAAAATTTTCTGTTTCCGCAGCTGCCAGTAGAGCAGCGCGGCGTTCAGGCAGGCCGCCAGACCAATGGACAACGACAGACCAGCGTGCTTCAGTGGGCCAATAAAGGCGAGGTTCATCACCTGCGTCATGATCAGCGTGACGATAGCAATTTTCACCGGCGTTTTAATGTCCTGGCGCGAATAGAATCCGGGTGCCAGCACTTTCACCACAATAAGCCCCATCAGCCCGACAGAATACGCCACCAGCGCACGCTGGGTCATCGCGGCATCAAAAGCGGTAAATTTCCCGTACTGGAATAGCGCGACCGTCAGCGGTTTGGCCAGGATCCCTAACGCCACCGCGCTCGGTAGCGCAAG
Organism: Klebsiella sp. M5al; assembly: GCF_002090195.1. Classification (NCBI taxonomy): domain Bacteria; kingdom Pseudomonadati; phylum Pseudomonadota; class Gammaproteobacteria; order Enterobacterales; family Enterobacteriaceae; genus Klebsiella; species Klebsiella sp. M5al. The sequence continues at coordinate 2,325,573 of NZ_CP020657.1, read as the reverse complement.
CAGGAAGCACAGGCGCAGTCCCCAGTCCATCAAACGGCAGTATTCATCGTGATTGCCGCTGGCGAAGCTTTTTGATAGCGACGGCAGCAGAATGGTCCCCAGCGCCACGCCCAGCACGCCGGACGGAAACTCCATCAGACGATCGGCGTAGTACATCCACGACACGGAGCCGGAAACGAGGAATGAGGCAAAGATAGTGTTAATGATCAGTGATATCTGGCTGACTGAGACGCCGAGAATCGCTGGCCCCATCTGTTTCACCACCCGCACCGCGCCAGCATCTTTAAGGTTGACCCGCGGCAGCACCAGCATGCCGATTTTTTTCAGATGCGGCAGTTGCCAGGCAAGCTGCAAAATACCACCAACCGTTACCGCCCACGCCATTGCCAGCATCGGCGGATTAAAATAGGGGGCCGCAAACAGCGCAAAGCCAATCATGCTGACGTTAAGGAAGGTCGGGGCAAAAGCGGGAACCGAAAAGCGGTTCCAGGTATTCAGGATAGCGCCAACTAACGACGCCAGGGAGATCAGCAGAATATAGGGAAAAGTGATGCGCAAGAGCTGAGTGGTCAGGGCGAACTTTTCCGGCGTATCGGCAAACCCCGGCGCGGTGACGGTAATCACCCACGGCGCCGCCAGCATACCGGCAACGGTGACCAGCGCCAGCACCAGCGTCAGCAATCCGGATACATAAGCGACGAAAACGCGGGTCGCATCCTCGCCCTGCTTGCTTTTATATTCAGCAAGAATCGGCACAAAAGCCTGAGAAAATGCGCCCTCAGCAAAAATACGTCGTAAAAGGTTCGGGAGTTTGAAAGCAACGAAGAAGGCGTCGGTGGCCATCCCCGCGCCAAAAATACGTGCGACAATCGCATCGCGCGCAAAGCCCAGCACGCGCGAAAACATGGTCATCGAACTGACGGCCGCCAGTGATTTTAATAGATTCATTAACGTGTTATTCCACAACCCTGAAGTAGAACGCCCGCAAATGCGGGCGCGGGAAAGTGGCGATAGTCTACCGGGTTCATACTGAATTACTACTGCCAGTTGTTACAACGGATTATTCGCTCATCGCTTCGCGCCAGAGTTTATCCACCACCCGCTGAGCCAGCAGCGCCTGCTCCCCGGACGTTTCAGGAACCGTCTGATTTTGCACGCATTCGATAAAATGCCGCGCGCAGCCGGTGAAGCCTCGCTGCTCAAGGGTGGTCTGCCAGCCGGGAATTGGGCGCTGTATCACTCCGCGTCCCCGCTCCTCCTGCCACTCTCGCATATCGCGGACTTCATATAAGCCGCCGTCGGTCACCGCCTGAACCCACTCCCGCTGGCTTCCGGCGCGGCGGTGCATACTGGTTGTGATCTGTATCATCCCGGACGTGAAATGATGTTCGGCATACAGCATCTCACCTTGAGCCGTGGTGTGCAGCGATCCGCCGCTTAAACGCGCCTTATCGCCCGCCAGCCATAAGGCCGTATCCACCACGTGCAGATAGTCATCCAGCAGCGTGAAGCGCAGATCGTGGCCGACGCTGTCGCTGCGGTGTTTGTCCATCCGCAGCGAGGCTGCGTTTCCGAGCTGCGCCTTCAACTCGCGATAGAGCGGAGCAAAACGGCGATTAAACCCGACCATGAGCGTGAGATGACGGCGGGCGGCCAGCTCAACCAGCGTCTCCGCATCGCTGAGCTTATCCGCCAGCGGTTTATCAACGCAGACATGAACGCCGGCATTGAGCAACCGACAAACCACTTCATAATGTGAAGCCGTGGAAGTATGCACGAACACGGCGTCACACTGCGCCGCCAGTTGCTCCAGAGAATCCGCATAGGGAATCCGCCAGGTTTCGCAGATACGCAGCGCTTTCTCTTTGCCCGGCGACCACGCCGCCTGTAGCGTCCAGCCATCGGCGGCCCCCAGCACCGGTAGCCACGCCTTTTGCGCAATACCGCCCAGGCCAACCACTCCTATACGTAGTTTTGCCGACATGCTTAATCTCCCAAGTGAGCCAGCAGTGAATCCAGGCGCGCTTTCAGCTCGGCGACTTCCGCTTCCAGCGCCTCTACGCGCATCTGCAGATCGTCGCCAGCGGGCGACACGGCCTCAACGACGGTTATCAGTGAATCCATATCATCGCAGAACAGATGCATATAGCGGCTTTCACGCTTGCCAGGCTCCCGCGGCAGACGCGCGACATAGGGGCCATCTTCCCGCTTCGCCAGGTTTTCGAGGACGCTTTCAACCTCCGCCATATCGCTGAATTCATGCATCCGCTGCGCGCGACCGCGCAGTTCACCGGGCGTCTGCGCCCCGCGCAGCAGCAAGGTGGTAATAATAGCGACTTCCGCCGGGGATAATTTCAGATCGCCAAATTCAGAGTTGCAGAAGCGCTGTTCATATTTGGTCACCCGATTGCCGAAACCGCTGACCGTTCGCAAATAATGGCGCTTCACTAAGGTATCGAGCAGATCCTGGACATCGCTTTCGCTGAGCGACATCACCGGTTCACGGTTCGTTTTCTGGTTACAGGCGGTGACCACCGCGTTAACCGATAGAGGGTACTGCTCCGGCGTGGTGACCTGCTTTTCCAGCAGGCAGCCAATGACCCGCGCTTCATGCGCGGTTAACTGATATTTCATGATGTCTCCTTAGCGACCCGGGGTCCAGTCCGGTGTCGTCAACGCCGTCAGTACGTGATCGCGCCACTGCCCATCAATAAGCAGGTAATCTTTGGCGTAACCCTCTTTTTCAAAGCCCAGACGCGCCAGCAAATCGCCGCTGCGCTGATTATGCGGCATATAGTTTGCCATTATGCGATGGATATGCTGCGTGCGCTGCATATAGCGAATCGCCGAGGTCAGCGCTTCATACATTAGCCCCTGCCCCTGCCATTTCTCACCGATGGAGTAGCCGAGATAGCAGGCATGAAACGAACCGCGCACCACGTTCGAAAAATTCGCCACGCCGATGATCTCTTTTTCCTCCGGGTCAAGCAGGGCAAAATAGAACGCCGAGCCCTGCTTATGGAACTCAGAAATCATCGATAAACGCGCCTGCCAGCCGGAAGGATAACAGTGGCTGTCGTCGCGCACCGGCTCCCAGGGTTTTAAGAACCCTTTATTTTCCGCGTAATAATCGGCCAGACGCCAGGCGTCACGATCGTGCACCAGCCGTACCACCAGCCGGTCCGTCGTCAAACGCACCTTCGGTACGTTACTGCGATAGCCAAACATTCCCCTCTCCTGTTCCCCAGACGCAATACTTGCTGACTTTACTATACCTGTCCTGCGCGGTTGAGTGAAAACAGCAACATACCATTTTCTGCACCACCTCTGCTTTTCGATGAATAGGCTCTATCGTTCTTGCATTTTGATAAAAAAATATTGTCGCAAGTTAGCTGGGAAAATAGCCATTATCCCCGCAGAATATCAGCGCTTATCCTTATTTTTCCCGGGAGGGGAAATGTCCCGCGTATCGCAGGCAAGGAGCCTGGGTAAATATTTCCTGTTAGTCGATAACATGCTGGTCGTACTTGGCTTTTTCGTCGTATTCCCGCTTATCTCGATTCGCTTTGTCGACCAGATGGGCTGGGCTGCGCTGATGGTCGGGATTGCGCTCGGACTGCGTCAGCTGGTGCAGCAAGGTTTAGGGATATTTGGCGGCGCCATTGCCGACCGTTTTGGCGCCAAACCGATGATCGTCACCGGTATGCTGATGCGTGCGGCCGGTTTCGCGGCGATGGCCGTCGCCCATGAGCCATGGGTGCTGTGGCTCTCCTGCATTCTCTCAGGTCTTGGCGGCACGCTGTTCGATCCGCCGCGGGCGGCGCTGGTGGTCAAGCTGGTACGCCCGCACCAGCGCGGACGTTTCTTTTCTATCCTGATGATGCAGGACAGCGCAGGGGCGGTGATCGGCGCGCTGCTGGGTAGCTGGCTGCTGCAATATGATTTTCGTCTGGTGTGCAGCGCCGGGGCGGCCCTGTTTATCGCCTGCGCGGCATTCAACGCCTGGTATCTTCCGGCCTGGAAGCTGTCGACGGTCAAAACGCCGGTTCGTGAAGGGCTGGGACGCGTGCTGCGCGACAAACGCTTTGTCACCTACGTATTGACGCTAACCGGATATTACATGCTGGCGGTGCAGGTGATGCTAATGCTGCCGATCATGGTTAACGATATTGCGGGTTCTCCGGCGGCGGTAAAATGGATGTACGCCATTGAAGCGACCATTTCGCTGACGCTGCTGTACCCGATTGCCCGTTGGAGCGAAAAGCGCTTCCGCCTTGAGCATCGCCTGATGGCCGGCCTGCTGATCATGACCTTCGCGATGATGCCGATTGGCCTGAGCAGCAATCTGCAGCAGCTGTTTACGCTGATCTGCGTGTTTTATATAGGTTCAATTATCGCTGAACCCGCACGCGAGACGCTGGGCGCTTCGCTGGCGGATGCCAGAGCGCGCGGCAGCTATATGGGCTTTAGCCGTTTAGGATTAGCCTTCGGCGGCGCTTTCGGCTACGCAGGCGGCGGCTGGCTGTTCGACGCCGGTAAGGCCGCAGGTCAGCCGGAGCTGCCATGGCTGATGCTGGGCGTTATCGGCCTCGCGACGTTTATCGCACTGTGGTGGCAGTTCAGTCCAAAACGTTCGGCCTCCGGAATGCTGGAGCCGCGTACCTGATTTGCCGGGCCTTCGTTTCTCCTCCATACTGAATTGAGGATGTTCAGTAACAATGGAGGAGAAACGTGAAGTTATATATCTACGATCACTGCCCGTTCTGCCTTAAAGCCCGCATGATTTTCGGCCTGAAAAATATCCCCGTCGAACTGATCGCGCTCCTGAACGATGATGAAGTAACCCCAACCCGAATGATCGGCCAGAAGATGGCGCCAATCCTGCAAAAAGACGATAGCCGCTATATGCCGGAAAGCATGGATATCGTGCACTACGTCGATAAGCTGGACGGCAAACCGCTGCTTACCGGCAAGCGTAATCCGGCGATTGAAACCTGGCTCAGGAAGGTCAACGGCTACGCTAACCGCTTGCTCATCCCTCGCTTTGCCAAATCCGCGTTTGATGAATTCGCAACGCCAGAGGCGCGCGCCTATTTCGTAAAAAAGAAAGAGGCGGCTATCGGCAGCTTTGCCGACCATCTCGCCCATTCCCCCGGTCTGGTTAAGAACATCAGCGACGATCTGCGGGCGCTGGATAAATCGATCGTCCAGCCTAACGCCGTTAACGGAGAGCTCTCTGAAGATGATATTCATCTCTTCCCTCTGCTGAGGAATCTGACGCTGGTTGCCGGAGTGAACTGGCCGAGCCGGGTGGCCGCCTATCGTGACAACATGGCCAAACAGACGCAGATCAACCTGCTTTCCTCAATGGCTATTTAACCTGAAGGCAGCGGAAGGGTTGGCCCTTCGCTGCCATACGCCTCTTTTTCAGTCTTTTCCGCTAGCACCTCCTGCGCTGGCGAGCCATGCTGCTTTGTGTCAGGATGAACCCATGGCATGACATTAAGGAATCCAATGAAAAAGATGTTTATCGCGGCCGTGCTTATTGTTAGCGGCCTGCTCAGCGCCTGTAACCAGCTCACGCAATATTCCGTGAGCGAGCAGGAAATTAATCAGGCGCTGCAGAAACGTAATCACTTCGCTAAGGATATTGGCCTGCCAGGCGTAGCGGATGCCCATATTGAGCTGCAAAATCTTACCAGCGCTATTGGCCGTGAAGAACCAAACAAAGTGACGTTAAGCGGCGTGGCTAATTTAGATCTGAATTCACTCTTCGGGAACCAGAAAGCGACCATCGATCTGAAGCTCAAAGCGCTGCCGGCGTTTAATAAAGAAAAGGGAGCCATTTTCCTGCAGGAGATGGAGGTCGTCGATGCCAAAGTTCAGCCGGAAAAACTCCAGTCTGTGGTACAGACGCTGATCCCTTATCTGAATCAATCCCTGCGTAGCTACTTCAATCAGCAGCCTGCCTACGTGCTGCGCGAAGATGCCAGCACCGGTGAAGCGCTGGCGAAAAAGTATGCTAAAGGTATTGAGGTGAAGCCCGGAGAAATTATTATCCCGTTCACAAACTAATATCTCGGGCGCTGAAGCGCCCGATTTTTTACGGAAGTTGATGCAAAGGAAAACGTTTACGCTTATCCTTAGTGCCCGGCAAAAACAGCCCTGATGACTGAACCTATTAGCCGGAGCCCTCCATGACAGCACAATCCCAGGTATTGAAAATCCGCCGCCCTGACGACTGGCATATCCATCTGCGCGATGACGATATGTTAAAAACCGTCGTGCCTTATACCAGTGAATTTTATGGCCGGGCGATCGTGATGCCAAACCTGGTCCCCCCTGTCACCACCGTCGACGCCGCCCTCGCCTATCGCCAGCGTATCGTTGACGCAATCCCTGCGGGCCATGATTTTACGCCGCTGATGACCTGCTATCTGACGGATACGCTCGACCCGGCGGAGCTGGAGCGCGGATTTAACGAAGGCGTATTCACCGCCGCCAAACTCTACCCGGCCAATGCCACAACCAACTCGAGCCACGGCGTCACCAGCACGGATGCCATCATGCCGGTGCTTGCGCGCATGGAAAAGCTGGGTATGCCCCTGCTGGTTCACGGTGAAGTCACCCATCCTGATATCGATATTTTTGACCGGGAAGCGCGATTTATCGAAACGGTCATGGAGCCGCTGCGCCAGCGCCTGCCTGGCCTGAAGGTGGTCTTCGAACACATCACGACTAAAGATGCCGCTGAATACGTGCGCGACGGTAACGATCTGCTGGCGGCCACCATCACCCCGCAGCACCTGATGTTCAACCGCAATCATATGCTGGTTGGCGGCGTGCGCCCCCACCTTTACTGTCTGCCGATTCTGAAACGCAATATTCACCAGCAGGCGCTGCGCGAACTGGTGGCCAGCGGTTTTGAGCGCGCTTTCCTCGGCACGGACTCCGCTCCCCATGCCCGCCATCGTAAGGAAGCCAGCTGCGGATGCGCAGGGTGTTTTAACGCGCCGACCGCGCTGGGCGGCTACGCAACGGTGTTTGAGGAGATGAATGCCCTACAGCACTTTGAAGCCTTCTGCTCGCTGAACGGCCCGCGCTTCTATGGCCTGCCGGTCAATGAGGGCTACGTTGAGCTGGTGCGCGAAGAGAGCCAGGTGGTCGAGAGTATCGCCCTGCCCGGCGACGCGCTGGTGCCGTTCCTTGCCGGGGAAACCGTGCGCTGGACGATGAAAAAATAAATCGCACGCCCCCTGTTGAAAACGATCGCCAAAGACTGTATAAATAAACAGTACATTATCCAGGGGGCAATTATGCGTATTGAAGTCTCTATCGCCAAATCAACAGCCTTACCCAACGGCGCCTTAGATGCGCTGAACAATGAACTCTCTCGTCGTATTGAACAGCAGTTTCCCTCTACATCAAGCCAGGTAACGGTTCGATACGCGGCTAATAACAATCTGTCGGTTATCGGCGGCCTGAAAGAAGACAAAGACCGGATTAGCGAAATCCTGCAAGAAACCTGGGAAAGCGCTGACGACTGGTTTGTCCGCGACTAGTCAATTAAATTTGCTCCCTCATTGTGCTTTTTTTGCCGGGTCGCCCCGGCTTTTTTATTTTTTTCACACTCAGACTGTCCCCTATTGCTTTTACTTAGCACCTTCATAAATAACAAATAACCCACTCTCTCCTGCCTAAAAAACCAGCAAACGCGCGCGTATGTATCTCTATTTCATTTAATTTCTCGAGTTTATTCTTGACTACTGATATAATTAAATTGCTTCAAAAAACATGCATTAAACCTCGAGAACTGTTGTCTTTTAACATATGAATAAGGGGTTATGATGGAAAAGAATAATGAAGTCATCCAGACCCATCCCCTCGTCGGATGGGACATCAGCACCGTTGATAGTTACGATGCGCTGATGTTGCGCCTGCACTACCAAAACCCCGCTCAAGAAAGCAGTAAAGACGCAGAAATTGGCCAGACGCTATGGCTAACGACGGACGTCGCACGTCAGTTTATTTCTATTCTGGAAGCAGGTATTGCGAAGATTGAATCTGGCGAATACCAGGCAAATGAGTATCGAAGGCATTAATATTTAGCGCTAATGTCTGAATATTCACCTAACAGGCACCTCCGGGTGCCTGAATTATTTTCGGGCTTGTATAACAGCAGGTTGTTATTTACCCTGCTAACAAAGCAATAACCTGGAACCCACCATGCAATACGATCTTATCATTATCGGTAGCGGCTCGGTCGGCGCTGCCGCAGGCTATTATGCGCGGCAGGCAGGGCTTAACGTGCTGATGATTGATGCTCATCAGCCGCCGCATCAGGAAGGCAGCCATCACGGCAGCACTCGCCTGATTCGTCACGCCTACGGCGAAGGCGAAAGATATGTTCCCCTGGTACTGCGCGCGCAACAGCTGTGGGATGAGTTTGCCGCCGCCAGCGGTGAAGCCGTCTTTGAACGTACCGGGGTAATTAACCTAGGGCCTGCCGATTCCGACTTTCTGCGCAATGTTGCCAGCAGCGCGCGCGAGTTCCGGCTGAATATTGAAGAGATGGACGCGCAGACGGTAATGACTCGCTGGCCGGAAATTCGTGTACCTGATGATTATCGGGCGATATTTGAACCCGCATCCGGCATACTGCGCAGCGAGCTGGCCGTTGAAACCTGGATCCGTCTGGCGCGCGAAGCGGGCGCCGCCCAGCTGTTCAACTGTCCGGTGTCAGCCATTCACCACCAGCCGGACGGCGTCACCGTCGAGACCCTGGATGGCGAGTACAGCGGTAAAAAACTCCTGATCAGCGCCGGAACCTGGGTCACACGCCTGTTGCCAGAACTTCCGGTCCAGCCGATACGGAAGATTTTTGCCTGGTTTCAGGCTGATGGTCGCTACAGCAGCAAAAATAACTTCCCGGCGTTTACCGGCGAGTTACCGAATGGCGATCAGTTTTACGGTTTTCCCGCAGAAGATAATGAATTGAAAATCGGTAAGCACAACGGCGGGCAGCTCATTTCCACCCCGGAGGAGCGCAAACCGTTCGGTGCGGTGGCAACGGACGGCGCCGAGTCTTTCAGCTTCCTGCGTAACGTGTTGCCCGGTATTGGCGGCTGTCTGCATGGCGCTTCCTGCACCTATGACAACACCGCGGACGAGGACTTTATCATTGATACGCTACCCGGCCACCCTGATACGCTGTTGATTACCGGCCTGAGTGGGCACGGCTTTAAGTTTGCTCCGGTATTAGGCGAACTGGCCACACGATTCGCGCTTGCAAAGCCGTTTGAGTTTGATCTGTCGCCTTTTTCGCTGGCGCGGTTTAAACCATAATAGCCCGCCGTACGGTTTACAGCCGAGCTAAAAAAACGGCCTCGCTTGAGACCGTTATTGATTGAGAGAGATTATGCGTCGCCTGTTCGAATTACTGGTCAACAACGTCCGCGAACATTTTATGATTTATCTGGCGCTGTGGCTTCTGCTGGCGTTCATCGATCTTATCTGGTTATGGTTTTTCTGAAGGTTCAGGATCCGGGATCCCCAGCTTCGTATTCAGACGACCGCGAGATTTATTAAAGATCTTATTGCCATTTTCGCGTCCTGCGCGCAGTTTTCTCTGCTCCTCTTCCGGCAGCTTATGCTCTTCCATGCAGGCTTCGCTACAGCAGCCGGCGAATTTCTCCGCGCAGGAAGGGCACTGAATAAACAGCAGGTGGCAACCATCGTTCAGGCAATTAGTATGGCTGTCGCAGGGTGCGCCGCACTGATGGCAATGGGCGATAACATCATCAGAGATACGCTCTCCCATACGCTCATCGAAAACAAAGTTCTTTCCGACAAAGCGAACCGGCAGTCCCTGTTCGCGCGCGCGCCGCGCGTACTCGATAATCCCACCCTCAATATGCGAGACTTTAGTGAAACCATTGTGCTTCATCCAGGCGCTGGCTTTTTCACAGCGGATACCGCCGGTGCAGTACATGACGATATTTTTATCTTTATGTTCCTGCATCATCTCAACGGCCTTCGGCAACTGATCGCGAAAAGTATCTGCCGGGATCTCCAGCGCGTTCTCGAAATGGCCGACCTCATACTCGTAATGGTTGCGCATATCAATAAAGACCGCGTCCGGGTCGTCCAGCATCGCGTTAACTTCAGCGGCCTTCAGATAATCCCCCACGTCTGACGCATCGAACGTCGGATCGTCAATCCCATCCGCGACGATACGATCGCGCACCTTGAGACGCAGAACCCAGAAGGATTTCCCGTCATCATCCAGGGCGATATTCAGGCGCAGCCCGTTCAGAGCGGGGTCAAAACCGTATAAGAATTCGCGCAGCGCATCGACCCGGCTTTGCGGGACGCTAATTTGCGCGTTAATTCCTTCGTGAGCCAGATAAATTCGGCCAAAGACGTTCAGCTTAGTCAACGCAATCCACAGCGCATCGCGCGTGGCTTTTGGGTCGATAATAGTGAAATATTTGTAAAACGAGATCGTCGTGCGCGGCTCGGTCTCAGCCAACATTTGCGCCTTTAACGTCTCATTTGAAATGCGGTTATGTAACACTGGCATGGTGTACCTGCTCGGCATAGTCAATGAGTAAAATAAACGGCGGGCATCATATAGCAAACAGGCTTAATTTACATCCCCACATTTTACGCTACATTTTTCTCACCCAAATTTGCTCGCATTAACATTAAATGCCATCGACAGCCGGTATTTTGGCTGAAGCATAAAAAAATGCGATAATAGAACACGTTGCTTAATTGAACAGGTATGAGATGACCCATTTACCTAAATTTTCCGCAGCGTTGCTGCACCCGCGTTATTGGTTGCTTTGGTTCGGAATCGGTCTGCTCTGGTTAGTTGTACAGCTTCCTTATCCGGTGATTTACCGGCTCGGAACCGGTCTTGGCCACCTTGCAAGACGGCTGATGAAGCGGCGGGCAAAAATAGCTTATCGTAATCTGGAACTCTGTTTTCCTGATAAGAGCGAGCAAGAGCGTCACCGGATGGTGGTGGCAAACTTTGAATCCGTCGGCATGGGGTTGTTGGAAACCGGTATGGCCTGGTTCTGGCCAACAAAGCGTATTGCACGCTGGACTGACTCTATTGGCGTCGAGCATATCCGGGACGTACAGGCGCAAAAGCGCGGTATTTTACTGATTGGCATTCATTTCCTGACGCTGGAGATGGGCGCGCGCATGTTCGGTATCAATGAACCGGGCATTGGCGTCTATCGCCCAAACGATAACCCGGTTATCGACTGGCTGCAGACCTGGGGACGCCTGCGCTCCAACAAAGACATGATCGATCGTAAGGATCTCAAAGGCATGATCCGCGCGCTGAAAAAGGGCGAAGTGATCTGGTACGCGCCGGACCATGACTATGGCCCCTCCGCCAGCGTATTTGTACCGTTTTTCGCCGTTGACCAGGCCGCGACAACTTCGGGCACCTGGATGCTGGCAAAGATGTCTAAAGCCTGCGTTGTGCCGTTCGTGCCCCGCCGTAAACCCGACGGAAAAGGCTATGAGCTGATTATCCTGCCGCCGGAGTGCGATCCGCCGCTGGACGATGCGGAGACGACCGCCGTCTGGATGAATAAAGTGGTCGAGAAGTGCATATTAATGGCGCCGGAACAGTATATGTGGATGCATCGCCGCTTTAAAACGCGTCCTGAAGGCATTCCTTCTCGTTACTAGCGCTCTCTCCGCGCTCAGTCGCGCGGCGATCCCGCATTCGAATACGGATGCGGGGTCAATTCCCTTCCTTTAGCTTTAAAAGCTCCCCTGCATTGCGGCAATCATTTCTCAGGCGCATAATTAGTGTGCTCATATTTTCAATTATTTGACCTGCGCTGCAGGCCAGTGGAATCCTATGCCGTCTGCTGATACCCCCATTAACTGGAAACGCAATCTTACCGTCACCTGGCTCGGCTGTTTTTTAACCGGCGCCGCCTTTAGCCTGGTGATGCCGTTTCTCCCGCTTTACGTCGAACAACTCGGCGTAACCGGCCATAGCGCCCTCAATATGTGGTCAGGTCTGGTTTTCAGCGTCACTTTTTTATTTTCAGCCGTCGCCTCCCCCTTCTGGGGCGGCCTTGCCGATCGTAAAGGGCGTAAAATTATGCTATTGCGCTCGGCCCTTGGTATGGCAATCGTCATGCTGCTAATGGGCCTGGCGCAGAATATCTGGCAATTTCTGATCCTGCGCGCGCTGTTAGGCCTGCTCGGCGGATTTATTCCCAACGCCAATGCCCTGATAGCGACGCAAATCCCCCGCCATAAGAGCGGCTGGGCGCTGGGGACGCTGTCTACGGGGGCCGTCAGCGGCGCGCTGCTGGGGCCGCTGGCCGGCGGCTTCCTGGCCGATCACTGGGGATTGCGTACCGTCTTCTTTATGACCGCAAGCGTCCTGTTTATTTGTTTCTTATTTACCCTTTTTCTCATCCGCGAGAATTTTGTCGCGGTCAGTAAAAAAGAGATGCTCAGCGCGAAAGACGTTTTCTCGTCGCTTAAAAATCCGAAGCTGGTGCTGAGCCTGTTTGTCACTTCATTGATTATTCAGGTTGCGACCGGCTCGATTGCTCCAATTCTAACGCTATACGTGCGCGATCTGGCAGGCAACGTGAGTGATATTGCGTTCATCAGCGGCATGATCGCTTCAGTCCCTGGTATTGCCGCTCTGCTTAGCGCGCCTCGTCTCGGGAAACTCGGCGACCGCATCGGCCCGGAAAAAATCCTCATCGTCGCGCTGGTGATTTCCGTCTTGCTTCTGATACCGATGTCGTTCGTCCAGACGCCGCTGCAGCTGGGGATCCTGCGCTTCCTGTTAGGCGCCGCCGACGGCGCGCTGCTGCCCGCCGTACAAACCCTGTTGGTGTATAACTCCACCAGCCAAATCTCGGGCAGAATCTTCAGCTATAACCAGTCGTTCCGCGATATCGGCAACGTTACGGGACCGCTTATCGGCGCGTCGGTTTCCGCCAACTACGGCTTCCGGGCGGTCTTTCTAGTCACCGCCGGTGTGGTCCTGTTCAACGCGGTCTACTCGACCCTGACCCTTGGCCGTTCTCGCCGCCCTCAAGCAACCGACAATACGGGTTCCGGCACGCATTCGGTAAATTAATGCCCCATCCTTGACGCATCGCCAACCGCCTTCTATAGATTGAATCGTGTTCATTTCTATTCATCTTAGGAGGTTAGCCATGCCAAAGGATTCGATGTTCTATGCCACGCTTGAAGAAGCAATCGATGCCGCCCGCGAGGAGTTTCTGGCTAATAATCCCGATAGCGACGAAGAGAGCGCCAGCATCGAGCAATTAAATATTCAGAAGTATGTACTCCAGGACGGCGATATTGCCTGGCAGGCAGAATTTTTTGCCGACGAGGATGAACAGGGCGAATGCCTGCCTGTCCTCAGCGGTCAGGCAGCGCAAAGCGTGTTTGATGGCGATTATGATGAGATTGAGCTTCGCCAGGAGTGGCTGGAAGAAAATACGCTGCACGAATGGGATGAAGGCGAATTTCAGCTTGAACCCTCTCTTGATACCGAAGAGGGCCAGGCCGCAGCCGATGAATGGGATGAACGCTAATTAGTTATAAGGGCCATGACTGGCGTCAAGCGGCAGCAGTAGCGTATCAAACACCAGTGAAAAGGGCAGGTCGAGAATGGTGATATAGCGCCATGAGGAATCGCGGACATCCCACTGAACGCCGGGATAGTACTGGTTTCCATGCCCCTGCCCAGGCACCGTGCGACTGATAATACTACCGCAGCCGCTGATAAGCAGCGTCATTGCGATAACCAGTAAAACTCTCATCAACAACCTCGATTCTCAGATAAAAAAATACCGGCGCCATTGCCGGTATTTTCCTTTACCTACGGCTTACTTCGTTTTTAACGCCAGCGGATTCAGCGTCAACTGCTGATAGGCGCCTACCCACGAAGAGTATTTCTCCGGCGCGGCCCACACGCGATAGTGCAACCGTGACATGGTGACCGGGTCGCTCAGCAATACCAGACGACGGTCGCGGTTGAGCTTATCCGGCGTCTCGTTCAGCGCCTGTTCAACGTGGCGCTCGCGTGCGATATCCAGAATATGCCCATGGCGGTGACGCGCGGTAGCCATCGCCGTTGCCAGCGCGTTAAACGACGGATTAAATACCGCATGCATAAAACCGTCTTCCAGAGAACGCTGACGGTTGAGCGTCAGGTAAGCATCGGTATCTTTAAGCACCTGCGGCGGCGAATACTCTTCCGGGATCAGGAACAGCTTCCAGCGCTTGGTGCGCAGGCCAATGGTCGCGCGGCTGGAAATGGCCGACACGAACGGAGACAGAATCAGCGAGACCACGATCGGCGCCAGCCAGAACAGGAAACGCAGATCCAGCCACGCCATGCCCACCGCCCAAACCAGCCCCAACAGCATCTGCGAGCCGTGACGCATGAACGCTTCGCCCCACGGCGTAGAGTCGTCATCACGCTGCGGCGAGTTCCACACCACTTCCCAGCCGAGGAACGCGCTGACCACAAATACGGTGTGGAACAGCATGCGTACCGGCGCCAGCAGCACCGAAAAGAGCACCTCCAGCAGCAGAGAAAGGGTCACACGGATAAAGCCGCCGTACTCTTTTGGCCCTTTACACCACACCAGAATAATACTCAGCAGCTTCGGCAGGAACAGCAGCACCATGGTTGAAGCGAACAGGGCGATAGCCAGCTCCGGGCGCCACTGCGGCCAGACCGGGAACAGCTGACGCGGCTGCAAAAAGTACTGCGGCTCGGTCAACGCATGCACCACCTGCAGGGCAGTTGAGAGCGCCAGGAACATGAACCACAGCGGCGCCGACAGGTATGACATCACGCCGGTCAGGAATACCGCGCGGTGAACCGGGTGCATCCCTTTGACCAGGAACAGGCGGAAGTTCATCAGGTTCCCCTGACACCAGCGACGATCGCGCTTCAGCTCGTCAAGCAGGTTCGGCGGCAGCTCTTCATAAGAACCAGGGAGATCGTAAGCAATCCACACCCCCCATCCGGCGCGGCGCATCAATGCCGCTTCCACGAAGTCATGCGACAGGATGGAACCTGCGAAGTTACCCTCACCCGGCAGCGGCGCGAGAGCACAGTGCTCAATAAACGGTTTGACCCGGATAATGGCGTTGTGTCCCCAGTAGTGCGACTCGCCCAGCTGCCAGAAATGCAGACCGGCGGTAAACAGCGGACCATAGACGCGGGTGGCAAACTGCTGACAGCGCGCATAAAGCGTATCCATGCCCGATGCGCGCGGCGATGACTGGATGATGCCGGCATTCGGGTTCGCTTCCATCAGGCGCACCAGGCCGCTCAGGCACTCACCGCTCATCACGGAGTCGGCATCCAGCACCACCATATAGCTATACTGGCTACCCCAACGACGGCAGAAGTCATCAATGTTGCCGCTTTTGCGCTTCACGCGGCGGCGGCGCCGGCGATAGAAGATCTGCCCTTCGCCCTGAACTTCGGCAATCAGCTCCATCCACGCTTTTTGCTCCGCGACGCAGATGTCCGGGTTGTAGCTATCGCTCAGGATATAGACATCAAAGTGCTCGGCGTTGCCGCTGGCCTTTACCGATTCCCAGGTCGCACGCAGACCCGCGAATACGCGGTCAACGTCTTCGTTGCAGATCGGCATAATCAGCGCCGTGCGATGCTCCGGATTCAACGGCTCATCACCGACGGTCGAGGCTGAGATACTGTACTTGTCGCGCCCGATCAGCAGCTGCAGGAAGCCCATCAGCGCGGTCCAGAATCCCGCGGAAACCCAGCAAAAAAGTACGGCGAACAGAATCAGGATCCCCGACTGCAGCACATACGGCAGCAGTTGCATAAAGGATACCCATAGATTCTGCCCCACCATATCGGCAGGGTTAATCAGCGCCCAGCCCTGGTAGGGCAAAATGGTTTTCATGTACCAGGTCGCCACAACGGTCTGCGCCAGCGTCAGCAGCAGCAGAATATAGCGGCGGATAGAGCCGACGGTACGCCATTTTTGCTCACTCTCCTGCTCTTCTTTGCTCAGGCGAGAAAGATAGCGCGGAGTCACATCGCGTCCGCGCAGCCGATCCCAGAAACGACCGACAGGGTTGGTACGCCAGGGGTCAGGAAACATAGAGGAGCGTTTTGCTTTCGGCATGGCGTTCAGCTGAGTGCGCCCTTCGTCATCCTTAACCAGTTGGTTACCGGCCAGTGAATCAGGCCAGCTATGCTCCAGCCGCGATTTCACCGACCCCAGCGGGGCGTCGTCTTCGCGTTTAAAAACGTGATGTTCAGCGTCCAGTGCTTCATGTACGGCCTGCAGGCTTGCGTCAGGTAACGCGCTTTTTTCTGCATCCGACAGCGGCAATGCGTCGATGTACTTCGTTATCTTATTCATTGGCAGGCAGCTGATAGCTCCAGGTTTCGCTCAGCGTCTGGTCGGTGTTGACCAGCGCAGCGCGCATATCCGTGGTTTTCTTAGGATCTTTCACTTTGACGCGCAGGATCATACGCCAGCCCTTAGTTACCGGGTTGTAGCGCACGGTATTTTCGACGATTTCAGCGTTATCACCGATGCTTGCCTGCGCGGTTACCGGAGTATCTGCGGGCAGCTTTTTCATCTCAGCGCCGGTGAAATCAACAATAAAGGCAATGGTGCCATCAGGCTGGCGAATCAGGTTCGATTGTTTGACATCGCCGGTAGAGCGGCGGGTCTGCATCACGTAGGCGTTATCCGGCGCATGCAGCTTGTCTTCGTCACGGCTGAAAGTGATGGTGTATTTGAAGTTCATCTCTTTGCCGGGTTCCGGCAGCTGATCCGGCGTCCAGTAGGTCACGATGTTATCGTTGGTTTCATCGTTGGTCGGGATTTCAACCAGTTCGATTTTCCCTTTACCCCAATCCCCTTTCGGCGTAATCCACGCGCTTGGGCGCAGATCGTAGCGGTCGTCGAGATCTTCAAAACGCGAGAACTGGCGGCCGCGCTGCAGCAGGCCAAACCCCTGCGGGTTTTCCATTGCGTAGCTGCTGACGGCGAGGTGTTTCGGGTTATTCAGCGGACGCCAGATCCACTCGCCGTTACCGGCAAGGATCGAAAGCCCGTTGGAATCGTGCAGCGCTGGACGATAGTTGGTGGTCGGAGACGGCTGATGCGGCCCAAACAGGAACATACTGGTCAACGGAGCCACGCCCAGCTTACCGACTTTGTCACGCAGATAGACCTTAGACTGCACGTCCACCACGGTATCGCGGCCGGGCATGATCACAAAACGATAGGCGCCGGTTGCGCGCGGGGAATCAAGCAGCGCATAAATCGTCAGACGTTTATCGGTAGCTTTAGGACGCTCAATCCAGAATTCACGAAAACGCGGGAACTCTTCTCCGGACGGCAGTGCGGTATCAATCGCCAGCCCACGGGCAGAAAGCCCGTATACCTGACCCTGGCCGAGCACGCGGAAGTAGCTGGCTCCGAGCATGCTGACAATCTCATCGTTCTTATCTTTGCTGTTGATCGGATACAGGACCTTGAAGCCCGCAAAGCCGAGGTCTTTAACCGTGTCTTTATCGTGCTGCACGTTGCCAAAATTAAAATAGTCCGGGTTGTATTTAATTTTACGTACGCTGGTTGCCGTCACTTCATTAATGGTGACCGGCGTATCGAAATACATCCCCTGGTGATAAAACTCGAGCTTGAACGGGCTTTTCAGATTATTCCAATAAGCTTTGTCGTGATTAAACTGAATTTGCTGATAGTCCGCATACTTCATGTCGCGGAAGGCAGAGGGCAGGTTACTTTTAGGCGCTTCAAAGCCTTTGCCGGCTAACGTTTGTGCCTCTTTTGCGACGTCATCAATGCTGAATGCCCATGCAGATGAAGTACACAGGGACAACATTACGGCTGCGCTTAACCAACGCATTTTCATCATCTGTGGTTTATGTTTCATATAAGTAAGCACTTCCCCCTTTGTGTGCTTAAATCGATCCGATCTATTTTAATGGAAACTCAGGCATTCCGACAACATAATCCCTGCATTGTTCGGCATTGCGGCACAGGGAATACACAGTTCACTGGCCCGATTGCACTTTGCGTGCTTATCCTGGAGACAGTTAACCAGAGTTCATGTAGGGTTGCAGAGAATTTAAACGTTATCACGTTGAGTGATAAGACGAATTGTCTGAGAATGTAGTGATATTGTATGAATAATACTCCGGTACAGCGTGAATATTTTTTCGATAGCATCCGCGCCTGGCTGATGCTATTGGGTATCCCTTTTCACATTTCGCTCATTTACTCCAGCCATAGCTGGCATGTGAACAGCGCCGAGCCCTCCTGGTGGCTGACGTTGTTTAACGACTTCATCCATGCCTTTCGCATGCAGGTCTTCTTTGTGATTTCCGGCTATTTTTCCTACATGCTTTTTCTGCGCTATCCGCTGAAGAAGTGGTGGAAAGTCCGCGTTGAGCGCGTCGGTATTCCCATGTTAACCGCGATCCCCCTCCTGACCCTACCGCAGTTTATTATGCTGCAGTACGTCAACGGTAAGGCGGATAACTGGCACACCCTTTCCGGCTATGACAAATTCAACACCCTCGCCTGGGAGCTGATTTCCCATCTGTGGTTTTTATTAGTGCTGGTGGTTCTGACGTCGCTGGGCGTAGTAATGTTTAAATGGCTGACGCGCCCGCGTTCTGCCGCTGCGCCAACCTTTGGTGACACCGTCACATTAGGCCAGCTGTCGATGATTTTTCTCGCGCTGGGCGTGCTGTATGCGGTTATTCGCCGCACCATTTTTATCCTCTACCCACCCATTCTGAGCAATGGCCTGTTCAACTTTATCGTGATGCAGACGCTGTTCTATCTGCCTTTCTTTATCCTCGGTGCCCAGACGTTTATTAACGCGCGGCTGAAAACGATGTTTACGACCCCATCGCCATGGTGCTTTGCGGCGGCTTTACTCGGATTTATCGCCTACCGGTTGAATCAGCAGTACGGCTCTGGCGACGGCTGGATGTATGAGACGGAGTATGTGATTACCATGGTGTTGGGGCTATGGATGGTCAACGTGGTCTTTTCGCTTGGTCACCGTTTGTTGAATTTCCAGTCAGCGCGGGTGACCTATTTCGTCAACGCATCGCTATTTATCTACCTGGTGCACCACCCGCTGACCCTGCTCTACGGAGCGTGGATAGCACCGGTCATTAAATCGAATACCCTTGGGTTTATAACCGGGCTGGTTTTTGTGGTCGGGATTGCTCTGGTGCTGTATGAAATCCATCTGCGGATACCGCTGTTGCGCTTTCTTTTCTCCGGAAAATTCCAGCAAAAGACGGCTAAGCCGCAAATATCCGCCAGTTAAAACAGCAAGCTGCTGTGTGGAACGCACATAGCAGCGCTATTTTTGTGTAAACAGCAGCTGAAAAACATCGCGGTACAGGTTTTCCATCGCCGCTTTATCTACCGTCGGAGTCGTCGCAAAGTCGCAACGATAGGCCGATCCTTCGGTTAATATCGCGATAAATTCGCAGGCGAGGCTAATTTTCTCTGCGGACATCTCAGGGTGATAGTGCCGGGTTAGTCGCCCGCCCTCCTCTTTCAGGCGGCGATCGGCCTGGTTCATAATTTCACGCAGGCGCGGATTTCGGGACGCCTCGGCGTTAATTTCCATCAGCAGATAATTATCGCTTTTTGTAGAGCCGGTCACTGGGATCGCGCCGGCTAATACGGACGCCATACGGGCTAAATCATGATTCCCGGCAACGATTTCGCCCACTCTGGCATTCACGATCTCACTGACGATGACTTCAACGATCTCTTCTTTGCTGGCGAAGATGCGATATAGCTGGCCTACGCTAAGACCAGCCTGACGCGCAATATCCGCTACGGAGGCGCCGTGCAGGCCCTTTTCCGCAAAACATTTCTGCGCCGCGGCAACGATTTCCATCCGCCGAAGCCGTTGTTTTTGTAGAACCTTCCCTTCAGCCACCGATAACTCTCCCGTTATGATAATTTCCAGCGTTCCCAGGAAACTATCATATCTTATTCTGATGGCCGAGTTGCGCGCGACTTGCCTCAAGTAATCGCGTATAGATGCCGGCGGTTTCGGCATCAAAGCAAACGAAACACACGCGTTCCAGCGGGTTATAGCGCGTGAGGAAGGCATTTACCGTCCGTACGGCTATCTCCGCGGCGGCCTCTTTAGGGTAGCCATAAACACCGGTGCTGATAGCAGGAAATGCAATAGAACGATAATTGTTTGCCGAAGCCAGCAGCAGGCTATTTTTATAGGCGTCAGCCAGCAACTCCGCCTCTTGTCTGTCACCGCCGTGCCAGATGGGTCCAACGGCGTGAATAACCGCGCTGGCGGGCAAATTTCCTGCCGCCGTAATCACTGCATGACCGGGCGGACACTCACCCTGCTGTTGCCGCACCACTTTACAGGCAGCCAGCAGTTCTGGTCCTGCCGCGCGGTGAATCGCGCCGTCCACGCCGCCACCGCCAAGCAGCGACGGGTTTGCCGCATTGACGATAACGTCGACCGCAAGCGTTGTAATATCGCCGAGAACAACCTCAGGTTGAACAGCCATTTCTCCTCCTGTCGGCATACGTCTTCAAATGAATACACGAGGATAATATGGCACGATAGCCCCCGGGACGAAAGTCTGGGGGCAGAGGGTTACCGATACTCAACATCCAGAATAGCGAGGGTCCGTTGCGGGTTAATATATCTTAATTGCGCAGAACGGATATTTTCGTTGTGTATATTCCCTTTCTCAAGCTGTTGAGCAGAAATTTTAATCGCTTCCGCCCTCGGGCAATCCATAATAATCTGGTTATTTATAGTACTAAGCTGACAGGGCGCTTCCACCACCCGCCCGTAAAAATGAATGACGCCGGCCACGGTCTTTTCCGCGAGCACGGGGCTAACAAAACAGGGTAAAATAAACAGAGCGGCAAGTGGCGCATATTTGATTTTTTTCATTATAAAACTCCTCTGCATATCGGTATAGCGACTGAAAAGCACCAGCCATCCATGAGTGCATCGGGTTATATTTTTTTACTTCAAGTTAATTATATTAACAATTTAAAAACAAAATACATCATCCGTTAGAATCTGATAACAAAATCGATTCACTGACTTTCGGTGCAGTTAAAACATTTGATATATAAGGAAAAATAGAATGCAGGGGGGAGATTAACGACGGGGTAAACCTGGCGCCAAAAACGGCAAAAGAGCCCGCAGGGCCCTTTTGTGATGTCAACGGGGATACATTAAAAAACGATCAGCTGCTTTGGTTAGCAAGAGGTTTATTTTTCTCAGCCCGGGTCGCCAGCCACAGACCGCTATTTTTCATAGCGTAGCCAAATACCAGACCCAGCGCGAGTGAAGGCACAACCAAACGCCAGTCGCCGCTGCCGGCAAACGTCGCACACGCGCCAATAAAAGTTCCCGGCACAAAAGAGAGCATCAGCTGACGCGCCTGAATGCACATCAAAAACGCCACGATGCCGGTCATGATATAGCTGACAATTTCCAGCTGCGGCGCCAGCGCGCTGCCGTGAATAATCACCAGCGCCCACACAACGCCGCTCATGACCGTACAGGTTGAAATGAACAGCCCTTTTAACCCACCTTGCGGACAGGCAAAGTAAGCCGTACAGCCGAGGAACCCCGCCCAGCTCAGCAGACCCAATGCGACCGCCACCCATCCCCAGATACCGGAGAGAATGCCCGTCGTTAATGCGATTGCGAAGAGTATGTTCATGGCGCGTATCATAACAGAAACGCGCCCGTCAAATGCGACACAGAGCACACTAAATGAAATTAAAAATATTGCGTTGCATTTAAAATGTGATGTATATCACAAATTATTGTTCATTTTCTTCCTGCAGTTCATCCCACATAGCGGAGACCGCTTCGCGAGTCAGCGGGGCCATCGTGCGCCAGAACGGCGTGGTGGCATGCGCTTCAACTTTGCCCAGGAACTCACCGCACCACGGCAGGATATATTCCGCGAACAGGGTTTCCAGAACTTCGCTTTCCTCTTCCGCCGCGTGATCTTCCAGCCAGGAAGCGGCCAGCAGCAAGGAGCCGAAATGATCCGCCGCCCCCTCCCCCGTAGGTACGCCATGTGCGGTGAGGAAACCACGGACTTCAGCTTCCGTAGCGCCGTCAACCCATGCGCTACGGTAAGGCGCGACGCGGCACTCTTCACCGACAAACAGCACGTTGTATTCGGCGGCCAGCGACTGCATATCACAGCTTTTTTGCAGGCGCTCCAACAGTTCATCCTGCTCCAGCGGCCAGCTCGCCGCCAGCTTCCCTTCGCGGATAAGGGTAAAGAGCGGAACCAGCAGCGGGTCCTGCGGCTGACGATAATAGAGAGAGCCCAGCACGCGGCAGAGGATTGAAAACTCGTTCATTCATTTATTCCAGTTATTCACATTAAAGTTCAGCCAACTCAGGAATCGCAGGCATGCCGCGCGATTCAAGAAAATTAAGCAGACGCCGGGGCGTTACGTTAAGAATTCGCTCTTCCGGAAAACCGACGGCATCAAGAATTTTTCGGCATTCGCTAAATTCACCGAGCGTAAATGCCGTATGGGAATCCGAGCCCAGCGCCACCCAACCACCGGCATCGCGTACGGCCGCCGCAACGGCGCGGCAGTTATCTTCGCTGCCGATACGCGACGAGACAAAAGAGGAGTTATTGATTTCCAACGCCACATGGTGCTTCGCCGCGGCGGCGGCAATGGCCGGGATGTCAACGGGAAATTTAGGGTTACCCGGATGGCTAATGATATGCACCGCGCCGCTCGCTATCGTGGCGATCATCGCTTCTGTATGCGTCGCTTTGTCCTGCGGAGGGAATACCGGCTCGTGAAAACCGGCGATAATCAGGTCCAGCGAGTTGAGCATCGGGCCGGTACAGTCGATTTCGCCCTGGGTATTTTTGATATTGGCTTCGATACCGCGCAGAATGCCAACGCCATCCACCAGCCGCGGCCAGATACGCATATTAATAAAATGCCAGTAATGCGGCGCATCGGCCATATCGGGCCCGTGGTCGGTAATAGCAAAGAGTTTGATCCCCTTGCGCTTTGCTTGCGCAATATAGTCGTGCAGGGTGCTGTAAGCGTGGGTACTGGCGACGGTATGCATGTGCAGGTCAACAGGATACATCACAATCTCCTTCTCTGTTTGTGGCAAGAATAGCAGGAATCTGCGCCCATGATCAGCAAAACCCCGCTCAGGCGGGGCTATCGCTTAGTATCCCAGCTGGCGATTGACCTGCCCGCTGACCGTTTCGCCCCGTTCTAACTGAGCAATGGTTTTAGCGATATAAGCGATGGCTTCCAGAGGCCGGGTGACGGCAGCAATATGCGGCGTCATCGCCACTCGCGGGTGCCGCCAAAGCGGGCTCTCTTCCGGCAGCGGTTCGCGGCTGAACACATCCAGCATCGCCCCTTTTAAGTTGCCGCTATCCAGCGCGACCAGCAGATCGTCTTCCACCACATGAACCCCGCGAGCGAGATTCAGCACATAGCTATTATCCGGCAGCTGCGCCAGGCGCGCGCTATTAATAATGCCAACGGTTTCCGCCGTGTTGGGTAGCAGATTAATCAGCACTCGCGTACCGTTCAGGAAATCCCCCAGCTCGGCTTTCCCCGCAAAGCTCGTTACCTGAGGCCAGGATTTGCGGCTACGGCTCCAGACGCGTAGCGGAAAACCCCAGCTTTGCAGGCTTTCTGCCACTTTCGCGCCCAGTACTCCCGCCCCCATAATGCCGATGGTGAAGTCCTCGCGCTGATACTCCTCCAGCGGCTGCCACCGCGCCTCCTGTTTTAAGGCCTGATAGTCATCAAAACGACGGAACCAGTGCAGCACCTGGCTCACCGCATACTCTTGCATCTGCAGACCCATGCCGGTGTCTTCCAGACGGAACAGCGGCGTAGACAGCGGCAGCATTTCCGGGTTTTCCCGCAGTTTACTTAGAATTGAATCAACGCCGGCGCCAAGGGCAAAGACGGCTTTAAGTTCGCGGCCTTGCAGCATTTCAACCGGCGGATGCCAGACCAGCGCATAGTCCGCGGGTTGATTATCACCGGATTTCCATTCGCGGACTCGCGAGCCGGGGAGCTGTTTTTCCAGCTCCGCAATCCAGAAAGGGGTGTCGAACGTCGGGTGGTAAAAGATGATATCCATAAGGGCTCCTGACAGCTGACGCTATCGGCAGGTTAGGCTAGCGTCGCGTTTTACTCGTTGTTTTCTATTGGTTTGCCAGCATAGCAAATTTCGTCAGGCGAGCGTGTGAAAAAGGGAATGGCGACAAAAAAATCGATTCTCGCGCATTTAGAGAGCAAGTTGCTTGAAGTTTGGCTAAACGGGCGATTTTTTTAAAAAGTTGATTGACGGGAGATACGTATTTCCCTAAATTAGCGCCCGTTCCCGGCAGCAACGGGAAAAACAATATGGTGAGGTGTCCGAGTGGCTGAAGGAGCACGCCTGGAAAGTGTGTATACGGCAACGTATCGGGGGTTCGAATCCCCCCCTCACCGCCATATTTAAAGAAGAGCTCGTACGCAAGTACGGGCTTTTTTTTCGCCTGTTGCACTCCCCCCGGTAGCCCGGACAGGTGCGCAGCACCGCCTCCGGGAAATGATGCCATCCTGCGCTCTGCTCCCGGGGGCGGCGCAGAGCGCCTTGCCCGGGCTACGGGTACGTGCGGCCTGCGTTTGGGTAGCCCGGACAGGCGCATCGCGCCGTCTCCGGGAACCGTCGCCATCCCCCCGGCTTCAGACTTTCTTCGATAGCGCAGCGCCGCCGGGATTGTGGCAAATGCTAATCCTCCTCCATCCGCTGATACTCTTCGCTGAGGAAATCAACCAGCGCCCTGACCGAGGGCAGCAGCCCGCGGCGCGAGGCAAACACCGCATGGATCACCTCCCGGCGCGGTTGCCACTCATCAAGGACAACCACCAGCTCTCCGGCGGCCAACTGATCGCGCACCATTAATAAAGGAAGCTGTACCACCCCAACGCCGGCGATAGCCGCTTCACGGAGCGCCAGCATATCCGTGGTCACCAATCGGGGAGTGAAGTAGATCTCCGCCCTTGCACCCTCGGGACCGGTCAACTGCCACTTATGCTGATGTTTACCTGCTCCCAGGCTCAACCCCGGCCAATCGCTTAATTCTGACGGAACCCGGGGCTGCCCTTGCCGCTCAACCAACCCGGGGCTGGCGACCAGACGGTGCCCGCGGTCGGCCAGGACACGCATCACCAGGTCGCTGTCTTCTATCGGTCTTGGGCGCACGCGAATCGCCACGTCGACGCCCTCGCCAACAACATCCACTCGACGATTAGTGGCTTCCAGCTGAAGATTGACGCCCGGATAGCGCACCATAAACCGTGCCAGCATCGGCCCGACATGCGCATGCAATAACGTTACCGGACAGGTCAGCTTCACGCTGCCGCGCGGCTCGGAGCGCAGGGTTTCCACCGCCTGTTCTGCCGCTTCCGCCTCGATCAGCATCGCCTTGCAGTGTTGATAAAAAGTAAGCCCAACTTCCGTTACCGCAAACTGGCGGGTTGTACGTTGAATCAAACGTACGCCGAGGCGTTCTTCTAACTGGGCGATTCGACGGCTCAATTTTGATTTGGGTTGATCGAGCGCCCTTCCCGCCGCAGCAAATCCACCGTGATCGACCACCTGTACAAACCAGGCTAAATCATTGAGATCCTGCATCCTTCCTCCATCGTTCCATTTTTAGAACAGTATAGGTCGTTTTTGCTATCTAGCGGACTATTAGTGGCGAATATATGCTTATTCACATCAGAAACAGACATTCAGGAGACTGCCATGAAACAAATCACTGGTATCTACACCGCACCTTCGCAGCACTGGGTCGGCGATGGTTTCCCGGTTCGCTCAATGTTCTCTTATCAGACGCACGGCGAACAGCTAAGCCCCTTCCTGCTGCTTGACTATGCAGGCCCGCATCACTTCCCGGCGGGAACGGAGAAACGCGGCGTCGGCGAACATCCGCATCGCGGATTTGAGACCGTTACCGTCGTCTACTCCGGCGAAGTTGAACACCGTGACTCTACCGGTAGAGGCGGCGTTATTGGGCCGGGTGATGTGCAGTGGATGACCGCGGGCGCCGGGATCCTGCACGAAGAGTTCCACTCGGCGGAGTTCACCCGTACCGGCGGCGAGCTGAAGATGATCCAGCTCTGGGTCAACCTTCCGGCTAAAGACAAAATGACGCATCCGGGATACCAGAGCATTACGGCAGATGTGATTCCTGACGTTGACCTGCCGAACAATGCCGGCCGCATGCGGGTGATTGCCGGGCGCTACGAGGATACGGTTGGCCCCGCGCACACCTTTTCTCCGCTGAACGTCTGGGACCTGCAGCTCAACCAGAGTCAGGAGATCACCCTGCACCAGCCCGCTGGCTGGAGTACGGCGCTGGTCGTCCTGGAAGGTGAGATTGTGGTGAACGGCGAGGGCAACGCCCGCGAGGGTCAGCTGCTTGTGCTCAGCCAGAAAGGAGAAGCGCTCCACCTCGCGGCCGGTACCAACGCAAAAGTACTGCTGATGGCCGGTGAACCGCTGCAGGAGCCGATCGTGGGCTACGGCCCGTTTGTGATGAATACCAAAGCACAAATCGCAGAAGCGGTTCGTGATTTTAATAGCGGCCGCTTCGGCCAAATCTGATATTGAATGAGGTGAAGAATATGTCTACCCCAGCTAACTTTAATGGTTCTCGTCCGGTTATTGATGTCAATGATGCCGCCATGCTGCTGATTGACCACCAGAGCGGTCTGTTCCAGACCGTGGGTGATATGCCGATGCCGGAGCTGCGGGCGCGCGCCGCCGCGCTGGCGAAGATGGCTTCATTAGCCGGGATCCCGGTAATCACCACGGCGTCAGTGCCGCAGGGACCGAACGGCCCGCTGATCCCTGAGATTCATGCGAACGCGCCCCATGCGCAATATATTGCGCGTAAAGGAGAGATTAACGCGTGGGATAACCCGGAATTTGTTGCCGCGGTAAAAGCGACCGGGCGTAAAACGCTGATTATCGCCGGTACGATTACCAGCGTCTGCATGGCGTTCCCGTCCATTGCCGCCGTTGCCGATGGGTATAAGGTTTTTGCCGTCATTGATGCTTCCGGTACCTATAGCAAGATGGCGCAGGAAATCACCCTCGCCCGCGTCGTCCAGGCTGGCGTCGTACCGATGGATACCGCGGCGGTCGCCTCCGAGCTGCAGCGCACCTGGAATCGACCGGATGCCGCGGAGTGGGCTGAGGTGTATACCAAGGTCTTCCCGGCATACCAGCTGCTGATCGAGAGCTATGCCAAAGCTCAGGACGTGGTCAAGAACAATGAACAGCTTGATTCACAGCGTTAAAATGCCTGCCCCGCCGCGCTACGGCGGGGCAGTGTTCATTGCTTAACCGAACGATAGCAAAAGAATAAATACTGCTTGACCGTTTTAGCGCAACTCCCTATAGTAGCGCCCCGTTGCCCACCCAAGGTGAGCAGCAAAACAATATGGTGAGGTGTCCGAGTGGCTGAAGGAGCACGCCTGGAAAGTGTGTATACGGCAACGTATCGGGGGTTCGAATCCCCCCCTCACCGCCATATTTGAAGAAGAGCTCGTACGCAAGTACGGGCTTTTTTTCGCCTGTTGCACTCCCCCGGGGGGATGAGATGCCCCGACCGGGGTTCGACAACTGGCGCCAGCCAGTTGGACAGATGACGAGCCTGCGAGGAATCTGCCCGGAGGGCGAGCGCAGCGAGTCAATCCCCCCCTCACCGCCATATTTGAAGAAGAGCTCGTACGCAAGTACGGGCTTTTTTTTCGCCTGTTGCACTCCCCCGGGGGGATGAGATGCCCCGACCGGGGTTACCCCCGGCGCTCCTGTTTTATCAAGCCGCGTGACGCCTTTTCCAGTATCTCCCCATCCCCAGCAACATGCTAAAAGACGCCGGCAGTACGGTTAACGTGACGAGCGTGGCGACGATCAGCCCGCCAATGATGGCATACGCCATTGGCCCCCAGAAGACCTGGTGAGAGATGGGGATCATGCCCAGGATCGCGGCGCAGGCGGTCAGAAATATTGGCCTGGCCCGGTGCTCCGCGGCGGCAATAATGGCGGCGTCGCTTTCCATGCCCTGAGCGAGATTATTGTCGACCTCACTGATCAGTATCACGGCATTGCGGATAATCATCCCCGCCAGCGCGATCGCGCCGAGCAGAGCCACAAATCCCATTGGCGTATCGCTCGGCAGCATGGCCATGACGATCCCCGGTAAGCCGAACGGGGCCATGAACAGAGCCAGCAGCATACGAGAATAGCGCCGCAGCTGGAGCATCAGCAGTAACAGCATCACCCCGAGGGTGACGGGTAAAATATCAAATACCGAGCTGTTGCCTTTTTCGGACTCCGCGACCACCCCGCCTTCAACAATGCTGTAACCGCTGGGTAGACCCGCGCGCAGTTTATCCACCGTCGGGCGCAAACCGTCCGATACGCCTTCTGCCCGCATCCCCGGCGCGAGGTCGGTTTGTACGGTGATAAACGGTAACCTTTGCCGACGCCAGAGTACCGGATCGTCCACTCCCCAGACCGGCGTGGCTACCGCGCCAAGGGAAATTTTTTGTCCATCGCGTCCCTCCACCGTCAGCGATGACAGGGTGGCAAGATTCAACCGCTCGCTGTCATTCGCCCGCAGCACCACGTCAACCAGCCGATCGTCATCCCTTATCGACGTCACCGTCGTGCCGGACCAGACGGTATTAAGCGTCTGCGCCAGACTCTGCGACGACACCCCCGCCGCCCGCGCGGCGGTCTGGTTCACCTGCAGAACGAGGGTTCTCTCCGGCTCGCCCGCGGTCTGATTCACCTCCCGGGTTAACGGCGAGCGCCCTATCGCCTCGGCCAGACGCCCGGCATACTCTCTGACTTTGAGATAATCCGGCCCGCTGACCCGGTATTTGATCGGCCAGCCCACCGGCGGCCCCAGCTCCAGCGGCGAAACGCGCGAGGTTAGATCGCTGAATTGCGCGCTCAGCAGCGTATTTAACTGTTCCCGCAGGCGGTCCCGGGCGGCCAGATCCTTCGCCACCACGACCAGCTGCGCCGTATTTTCATTATCCAGCAGAACATCCATCGGTAAGTAAAAGCGGATAGCGCCCGAACCCACATAGGTCGAGTAATGGTCAATATTGCGATTCCCTGCAAGCGCCCGTTCCAGCCTTTCCGTTTGTTTCTCCGTAGCAGACTGCGAAGCATTGGCCAGCAGCGTCAGGCTGACCAGCAGCTCCGGACGATCGGATGAGGGGAAAAACTCCCCCTGCATAAACGTTGTGCCATACACCGATAGCCCCAGCACGGCCAGCGCAATTCCCAGGGTGGCGAGCCGGTGGCGCAGCGCCGTTCGCAGAAGTCGTCCATATCCCCGCGCCATTCGGCCCGGGCCTGCGGCATGGTGTTTAAGCTTTTCCGGCAGCAGCCATGCTCCGGTCAAAGGAGAGAACAGAATCGCCACGATCCATGAACTCAGCAGCGCCATCAGCACCACGGCAAACAGCGAAAAGCAGTATTCGCCAGCGCTGGATGAGGCAAAACCGACGGGAATAAACCCGGCAATCATAACCAGCGTACCGGTCAGCATCGGAAATGCCGTGGTTTTGAAAGCATAGGTCGCCGCCCGCCGTCGCGTATCACCGGCCTCCAGCCGGGATACCATGGTTTCCACGGCGATCATGGCATCATCCACCAGCAGTCCAAGCGCAATAATCAGGGCCCCGAGAGAGATTCGCTGCAGGCCGATGCCTGCCAGCATCATTCCGGCAAAGGTCATCGCCAGCACCAGCGGGATCGCCGCGGCCACCACCAGCCCGGCCCTTAATCCCAGGGAGACAAAAGAAACCGCCAGCACAATCAGCACGGCTTCCACCAGCACCCGGACAAACCCGCTTACCGCGCCGCTGACCACCGCCGACTGGTCAGCCACTTTCACCATCTCAATACCGTGCGGCAGCCCGGCACCGATGGCGCTCATTCTGTAGTTCAACGTCGCGCCAAAGCGCAGCATATTTCCCGTTGGCGCCATGGAAATCGCCAGACCAACGGCAGGACGCCCGTTAACGCGATACGCCGCAGAAGGCGGTTCAGCCGCTCTTCTCTCGATGGTGGCAATGTCGGTCAGGGGAAGATAGCGATCGTTAATGCGCAGGGTGACGGCGCGTAAGCTCTCTTCGCTCCTGAGCGCCCCGCTGACGTTTATCGTCATCTTCTCCTGCCCGGTGCGCAGAACGCCGGCCGGAACTACCGCATTCTGGGCCCGCAGAGCATCCGTAACCTGCTGAATGCTGAGCCCCATACCGGCCAGTCGGGCGGGTGAAAAAGCGATCGCAATCTGCTCCTGCTGCTCGCCAAGCAGAACCGTTTTGCCGATATCCGGCACGGACATCAGTTCACGGCGGATCGTCTCCACCTGCTGGCGCACCTCCCGGAGGGTATATCCGTCAGGAATAAAGGCATAAATCGTGCCGTACGTGTCGTCAAACTCATCGTTCACGCTCGGCCCCTGCGCGCCTTCGGGCAGCGATGGCGCAATATCCTGCATTTTTTTGCGGATCTGATACCAGATCGCCGGGACTTTTTGCGCCGGCGTGTCATCACGCAGATTAATATAGATAACCGTTTGTCCGGCCCGGGTTTCACTTTCGATATAATCGAGCCAGGGCGTTTCCTGCAATTTTTTTTCCAGGACGTCCGTCACCAGATGGGTCGTGTCCGTTACCGATGCGCCCGGCCACTGCGCAGAGACTACCGCCGTTTTGATGGTGAACGCCGGATCTTCATTACGCGGCAGCAGCGTATAGCTGAGCGAACCGATAACCATCATCAGCAGCATAAAAAAGCTGACCATTTGCGGGTTTTCCAGCGCCCAGGCGGAGAGATTAAAGGTATTTTTTGACGGCGCTTTTTTCACGGCTGCTTCTCTCCGGCGACGACTTTTTCCCCCGGCCGAAGTTTACTCACGCCCGCGGTAATAACCCGGTCGCCGGGCATAAGTCCGGAGGCGATGATAACGGAAGAAGCCGTGTAGCTGGCGGGAACCACAACGCGCAGCTGCGCCTGCATCTGCGGGGTAATCACAAAGACGGCCGGTTTTTCTCCGCAACGGCTCAGCGCCGAAGCCGGTACCGCGTAACCCGCCGAGCCGGATGACGGCAGCCTTACCGTGACGCTGGAACCCAGCGCCATCGCGGCGGGCGGTTTCTTGAGGGTCGCCCTGACGCGCCATGTCCGGGTCTGGGGATCGGCCTGCGGGCTAATATCACGCAAAATGGCGAAAGCGTTCACCCCGGCATCGCTGAGCAAAGCAACCTGAAATTCCTCCGCCCTTTGCGCCTCAACCTTAGCGGGATCCGGGATATCAAACACCACGTCGCGCGCCTGCCCGGCCGCCAGCGTCACCACCGTCTCACCGGCGTTGACGACCTGACCGGGAGAGGCGCTGACCGCCGTAATGATCCCCTCACCCGGCGAGGTCAGGCGAGTCCAGCCAAGGCTTTCCCTGGCGTTGCGCAAAGCGGCCTCGCTGCTCTTCACCCGGGCGCTGGCGACCAGCCAGTCCGCCCGCGCGCTGTCGAGCTGGGAGCGGGCGATTGCCCCTGTCGCGATGAGCTTTTGCATCCGGCTAACGTTCAGCGCGGCCACCCGGGCGGTCGCTCTGGCGCTCTCTTCGTCAGCCGTCGCGCTATCCAGCTGGTTTTGTGCGCTGGTATCGTCAAGCGTGGCCAGCAGCTGCCCATAATTGACCCGATCGCCAATATCCACCGCGCGCGTCATCATCCTGCCCGCCGTACGAAAGCTCAGGGCCGTCTCATCGTGCGCATGGATCTCGCCGGTTCTTTCCAGAGAGGGAAGCGTTGCCGGGGAGCCGATGACCACGTAGCGCACCGGGCGGGCCGGCGCCGGCTTATCGCCGCTTTTATCGCCGCAGCCCACCAGCGGTACGATCATCAGGGCCAGTACGATCGGCGGCAGCAGCGCAAACCAGGGTAGCGATCGCTCGGCGCCGAGCAAAGCGTACACGCACTGACGAAGGGAAAGAACTAACTCATATAACATAACGCCACTCCGTTCGGGAAATGGCGCCATTACATGACACATTAATCGAGAATGGCTCGACGTTCTGTCAAGGGATTATCAAGATGCGCTCTTTTCTTCCGCGCCGGGGTCGTACGGCAGATGAACGCGAATCAGCAGACCGCCGCTCGCCGGTGGCGACGCGCTAATACGCCCCCCGTGCGCCGCGCAGATAGCGCGCGCAATAGATAATCCCAGGCCGCTGCCGCCGGAGTGTCTGGCGCGGGACGCCTCCTCGCGGGTGAAACGCTGGAACATTTCCGGTAAAAAATGCCGCGCCACGCCGGGCCCGTCATCAACAAAATCGATGAGGTAAGCCCCCTCTTCGCGGCGCAGTTTAATAGAAAGATGGCCCCCCTTGCGCCCATAGCGAACGGCATTTTCCATCACGATGGTAAAGACCTGCCCCATGCGGAAGGCGTCGCCGCGAAAGGGGCATGCCGGCGAAGGCTGAATGGCGATCGTGACGCGCTGAGCGTCCGCCTGCGGCGTTAACCATGCGGCTCGCTCCTGCAGGAGCTCATCCAGAGCGAATGGCTGGTCATCCAGGACCAGATTGCCGGCATCCGCGAGGGAAAGGAGATGCAGTTCATCCGTCAGCCGATTCAGATGCTGGAGCTGTTTCATCACCATCTCCAGCTGCTGCGGCTGGGTATCAAAAACGCCATCCAGCATGCCCTGCAGACGGCCAATCGCCGCCGTTAGCGGAGAGCGAAGCTCATGCGCCATCGCCACATGCGAGGCGCGGAGTTCTTTATCGTAGCGGGCCAGCTGGCCGGTCATTTTGTTAAAGTCGGCGGCAAAGCGGATCATTTCCGCCGGCGCGTCCTCAATCAGCTCCGCCTGGCGGCCAAATTGCCCTCCGGTCACGTCCTTCGCCGCATCACGAAGACGGCTGAACTGCAGCGAGAGCGGACGGGCGTAGCGCAGCCCCATCACAACAATGAAGGGGATCATGACCAGCACCAGCACCGCGAAGGTCACCCAGTCCGCCGAGGCGATAGAGGGCGTGGAATAGCTCAATCCCCACCAGCTATCGACAATCTGATGAAAACGCGCCGGATTGGCCTCGGGATGGCGGCTGAGCGCGATAAATTCCTCGCGCAAGGCGGGCGGCATTTTATGCATGATCCAGTAGTTCTGCACGGCGAAGCGCAGCCACATACAGGTGGCGATAACAATCACGCTGCCGATAGCCAGCGCCAGAATGCGCCCGCAAATCCAGCGCCAGAGAGAAGAGTGACGGGTCTTGATCATGGTTGTCTGAACCGGTAGCCCACGCCGCGAACGTTGACCAACGCGCCGGATACTCCCGCGGCCTCCAGTTTTTTACGCAGGTTATAAATATGCGTATCCACCACGCGCTCCAGCGCTTCGCTCTCGGGAAGGCAGCGCTCCAGCAGATACTGTCGCGAGAAGGGGCGTACGGGGGCGCGCATCAGCGTGGCCAGAAGCGAAAACTCGGTCGGGGTCAGGTCGAGAATAGACGCAGGTTCCCCCGAGTGACTGACGGTCGCGACAATGGCCGCGACATCAACCTCCAGCCCCTGCCAGCGCAGAATGTCTTCCCGGGCGTCGTCTTTGCGACTACGCCGGAGCACGGCCTGAACGCGCGCCACCACTTCGCCAGGGTGGTAGGGTTTGACCACATAATCGTCGGCGCCGTAGCGCAGCGCGCCAATACGATCGGGCATGTCTCCCATTGCGGTCACCATAATCACCGGCACATCGCTTTTCCGCCGCAGGCTGGCCAACACCTCGGTTCCGTTTAGCCCGGGCAGCATCACATCCAGCAGGATCAGGTCAGGCTTCCAGCGCTGCGCCATATCCAGCCCGGAGAGTCCGTCCATGGTCACCGCCACGTCATAGTTTTCCCGGCGTAAATAGGCCTCAAGCACGCCGGCCGCGTCGGCGTCATCTTCAATTATCAGCACTCTTCTGGACAACATCTGTTCACCTTGACCGTTTCTTAACACTATCCCGACCGTTTATTGATTTAGCAAAACCATACTGCAGCGGCATTCTGCGGCGTCCCCGATCGGACGGCGCCCGTTTCCATATGGAGAACAGTATGATAGCCAGAAAAATTTCGCCGTATATGGTCGTGCCGTTTTTAATGGCGATAACGCCCGGCGCGCGCGCCGATGAAGCCGCCGCGCCTTCTGACGGGCTGACTATCGGGGTGGGGGGAAAGTACGCGCCTCGTTACAGCGGTTCTGACAAGCAGATTTGGCAGGTGGTTCCCGTACTGCAGGGGCGGAAAGGCGCTTTCTTTATTGATAGCCAAAAAGGCATAGGCTACGACCTGTCAGGCGACAGCGGCCTCTACTTCGAGCACACGCTCGGTTACGACCTCGGGCGAGCGGAAAAAAACTCGAGCTGGCGCGATGGGGCTAATACGCTGAAGGGGATGGGTAATATTAAAGCCACCATGAATACCGCCTTCGCCGTCGGCTGGTCGGTCACGCCGTGGCTCACCGTTGAAGGCAAGGCTACGCTTCCGCTCACCGACGCCCAGGGCGCGCATTATCAAACTTCCGTCACCCTCCTGCTGGTTCAAAACCCGCAGGATATCGTTGCTTTACAGTCCGCCGCGCTGTTTGGCGACAGCCGGTACGTCAATACGTTTTACGGGGTTGATCGCCGGCAGAGCATCCGTTCCGGCTATCGACCCTATCGCGCAGCCGGCGGACTTTACGGCATCGACAGCGCGCTGACCTGGAGCCATCAATATAACGAGCATTGGGGCTCCATACTCAGCGCCGGCTATAGCTGGCTCGGGGAACACGCTGCTGAGAGCCCGCTCGTCTCACGGCGCAATGAAGGTACCGTGACGGCGGCAATCACCTGGACATTTTGAGCTACAGGTCAGCGACAATGATTCCCTTATATAGCAGTAAACTACCGTTATTTTCGTTTATAGCGGCCTGGATAACGTGATGAAAAAAACCAGAAACCCCGACCACGCTAATGATAAACTTCTGCAGCGTTACCTTTAAATGTTAAGGAAAGAAAATGAGCACCATTGCCGTTGTTGTTCTGACTTACGTTAAACCGCTTGAGGAAGTAGACGCCCAGCTTGCTGCGCACGTGGAGTGGCTGAAGCAAGGGTACGCTGACGGAATATTTCTCGCTTCGGGGCGTAAAATCCCCAGGTCCGGCGGCGTGATTCTGGCTAAAGGCGATGATCTGGATGCGCTGCAAAACCGGCTGAGCCAGGATCCGTTCCAGCAATCGGGCGTAGCGAAAGTCGATATCATTCCTTTTGAAGCAACGATGGCCAGCCCCTCACTGCAGGCTCTTCTGTAGTGCGCTAAAAACAAAGCCCGGTCACCCGGGCTTTGCAGACTCAAAAGGACTCAGTAGTAGGCTTTCAGCGCGCGCTGGCAAAGCGTTGAGCGCACGCAATCGTCGGTCGTAAAGCGCACAATACCGACCATCTCATCTTCCTCAAAACGCGCCAGCGCATCGCTCAGGCCCGAGCGGACCCCAGAAGGCAGGTCGCACTGGGTAATGTCGCCGTTGACGATAACCGTCACGTTCTCCCCGAGGCGGGTCAAAAACATCTTCATTTGCGCAGCGGTCACGTTCTGGGCCTCGTCCAGAATCACCACCGCATTTTCAAATGTACGTCCGCGCATATAGGCGAACGGCGCGATTTCCACCTTGCCGATTTCCGGGCGCAGGCAGTACTGCATAAAGGAAGCCCCTAGTCTTCTCACCAGCACGTCATAAACCGGGCGGAAATAGGGAGCGAACTTCTCGGCGATATCTCCCGGTAAGAAGCCGAGATCTTCATCGGCCTGCAGAACGGGACGGGTAACAATAATTCTGTCCACATCCTTATGGATCAGCGCTTCAGCTGCTTTTGCCGCGCTAATCCAGGTCTTACCGCACCCGGCCTCGCCCGTCGCGAAGATCAGCTGTTTATTGTCGATGGCATTCAAATAATGCGCCTGAGCGTCATTGCGCGCTTCGATTGGCGAGGCGTCGCGGCTATCCCGCGCCATGCCAATGGCTTCTACGCCACTCATTTGCACAAGTGATGTGACCGATTCTTCTTCGCGCTGCTTATGGCTTCGCGAATCCTGTCTCAGCACACGTTTGGCCTCACGACGAGCTCTGGTCACTGCTTTTTGTCTTCCCATGGATAGCACCTTGCGTTGTTGGTTTACATCACACGCGTCACGATCGACGCGATTATGCGCACTAACGATTGAGGTTTGGCTTCCTTGTAAGCCATTGCTTGCCTGACGAATTGGCAGAGGGTCACGGCTACGCGCACCGGTAACCTTGCCTGGGTTCGGGTTTTCTTTACTAGAAGAGGAGGATTTTACGGTGTGAAAATCGCGGCCGGAAGTTGGGCTCCCGTGCTGATGAGTACGGTCTGGGGTTTGACGTTTTCCGTTACAGCAATCGGGCATTCGCGATCTCCATAATGAAACGAGACTACTGCCGAGAACTACCGCGCCTGTAATAAGTACATCAGAAATAATTCTAAGCGCAACTTATTTTTCACATACAGACAACAAATAATTCTCATCACAGCTGAGGAGAGTTTCCGACTATAAGATTACAGAAAAATGAAACAAGGCAGGAAATACAAAAAATGAATGGAAAAACAGCAGAAAACGCCCTGCCCTCGCGGGCAGGTACGTCAGGCTTCGAGCAGCGATTGCCCGAGATAATGCCGATCGTCGATAACCCCCGGCAGAACAAAGAAATAGCCGCCGCCAATGGGCTTCACGTACTCTTCCAGCGCTTCACCGTTCAGGCGCTTTTGCACCGTCAGAAAGCCTTTTTCCAGATCGTGCTGGTAGCAGACAAACAGCAGCCCCATATCCAGTTGCCCGGAATTGGTCACCCCCAGCGAATAGCTGTAGCCCCGGCGCATCATCAGGCTGGATTGCGTTTCCGGGGTGCGCGGGTTGGCAAGACGAATATGGCTATCGAGCGCAATGGTATCGCCGTCAGGGTCTTTGCTGTAATCCGGCACGTCGTGCTCGTGCTGCATCCCAAGCGGCGCACCGCTCAGCTTATCGCGACCAAAAATGGTCTGCTGCTCTTTCAGCGGCGTACGATCCCAGAACTCAACGTGGAACTGAATAATCCGCGCCGCCTGATAGCTGCCGCCCGTCGCCCACGCGGGCTCTCCCTGGTCGGCGGTTACCCACACCACCTTATCCATTAGCGCCTTATCGGTGCTCACCGGATTCGCGGTGCCGTCTTTGAAGCCCAGCAGGTTAACCGGCGTCTCTTTACCCTTGCTGCGCGCGGCGCTGTCGGAGATAAACCCTTCCCGCTTCCAGCGCACGCTAAGCAAATCCGGGGTGTGCTTAATCACGTCGCGCAGGGCGTGAATCACCGTATCCTGGGTGTTGGCGCAAATTTGCAGCAGCAGATCGCCGTGGCACAGCGCTGCATCCAGCGAATCGTTCGGAAAACGCGTCATCTTCTGCAGCGTCTTCGGCGCCTGATTAGCCAGGCCGAAACGCTCGTCAAACAGCGAATGCCCTACCGAGACGGTGATCGTCAGGTTATCCGGCGCGATCCACGGTCCGAGAATGCCTGAGTCCATCGGTGGCAGGCGCGGGTTCGGCGTCTCCGGCGCGGGACCGCCTTTGGTCAGAAAGGCGATACGCCCGGTCAGCAGGCGAAACAGGCGCTCAAGGTCCGCTTTATCGCTGGCGAGCACGTCAAAAGCGACAAGCATCATCGACGCCTGCTGCGGCGTCAGCACGCCGGCCTGATGCGGACCGTAAAACGGCTGCGCTTCCATACGCGCGTTTGGCGACAGCGTGCCCGGAGAGCTGTTGTCTTTAGCCGCGTGCGCCACCGGACAGCCGCCGGTTATCGCCAGCGCGCCGCCAAGCGCGCCGATCCCTTTTAACAACCGCCGCCGGGACGGTTCATTAACATCATATTTTTGCTCAGCCATCGACTTAGTCCAGACCCAGGATCCCGCGCAGCTGGGCCAAATCTTCCGCCAGCGTGGTGATCGGGCCTTTCAGCGCGTTGCGATCGGCATCCGTCAGCTTGTCATAGGTCTCGAAGCCGTCTTTGGTGCGGTATTTGCTGAGAATGGTATCCACTTTTTTGAAGTTGGCGTCCACCTTCGCCAGCAGAGCGCTGTTCTCTTTCTGCAGCTGCGGACGCAGCAGGTCGACGATTTTCTGCGCGCCGTCAATGTTGGCCTGGAAATCCCACAGGTCGGTATGGCTGTAGCGATCTTCTTCGCCGCTGATTTTGCTGGCGGCCACTTCTTCAATCAGCCCGGCAGCGCCGCCGACCACTTTTGACGGCGGGAACGCCAGTTCGCTAATGCGTTTTTGCAGCTCGAGAACGTCGGCGTTCAATTGATCGGCATAGTTATCCATTCCCTTGACGCTGTTATCGCCAAACAGCGCTTTTTCCAGCCGGTGGAAACCGGTGAATTTCGGATCTTCGGCTTTTTTCTCGTAGTCATCCTCGCGGGCGTCAATGCTGCCATCGAGGTCGGAGAACAGCTCGGCGATCGGTTCAATACGTTCGTAGTGCTGGCGCGTCGGCGCGTACAGCGCTTTCGCCTTCTCGATATCGCCCGCTTTCACCGCATCGGTAAAGGCTTTGGTGCCGCTAACCAGCTCCGCGGTCTCGGCGGTAACGTAGGCTTTATAGGCGGTAATGGCTTCACCCAGGCTGAGCAGCGCATCGGCTTTGGCGGCATCTTTGGTCGCCTCGCCGGTCACCGTCAGTTTGCCTTTCGGGTTGGTCAGCAGACCGCAGGTCATATCATATTCGCCCGGCTGCAGGTTGGCCGTCAGCTTTTGCGTAAAGCCGGGAGCGATATTCTCCCGCTCTTCCACCACCATCACCCCTTTCAGAATCTCCCACTCCAGCGCTTTCTGGCTGTGGTTCTGAATGATGAACTGGGTTTTACCCGCCTTCACGGTGACGTTCATCGGCTCGCACTGTTTGTCGGTGACGGTCACTTTGACCTGCGGAATATCGGCCGCCTGGGCGTAAAAAGCCGAGCTGAACAGCGCAGCGAGCGTAAGCTGCAGCGCATTACGACGAAAATGATTCATCATGACCATCCCTTTCGATAAGTATGTTGTCACTATTGCAATCCGCGATGCCCGACTACGCTGCCCGGGATGCGGTGGTTTTTTTTCCCGGCGGCGAGACGTACAGCGCCAGCGCCGGGATCAAATAGATAAAGTAGACCGCCACTTCGCTGACGGTCGGCGTTTCCTGATAGCCAAAGATCCCCTCCAGCAGCGTGCCGAATAGCGTGTGCGTCGAAATGACGTTGCTCAGGTCGAAGGCGACCTCCTGAAAATGGTTCCACAATCCGGCCTCATGGAAGGCGCGGATAGCTCCTGCGGCGAGGCCTGCGGCCACCAGTAAAATAAACAGGCTGGTCCATTTGAAGAAGACGCCGAGATTCATGCGGATACCGCCCCAGTAGATCAGGAACCCTAAAACGATGGCCGTCGCCAGGCCGAGCATCGCCCCAATGGGCGGCCAGATCCCGACATCCTGCTGGAAGGCGGCGAGCAGGAAAAAGACCGATTCCAGGCCTTCACGCGCGACGGCGAAAAAGACCATCATCACCAGCGCCCAGCCGTGATTGTTCCCGCGCTGG
The DNA here is from genome assembly GCF_002090195.1 of Klebsiella sp. M5al. Classification (NCBI taxonomy): domain Bacteria; kingdom Pseudomonadati; phylum Pseudomonadota; class Gammaproteobacteria; order Enterobacterales; family Enterobacteriaceae; genus Klebsiella; species Klebsiella sp. M5al. The sequence goes on along the minus strand of NZ_CP020657.1, from coordinate 2,285,738 downwards.
AGGGCATTATCGACCGCCTGCTCAAGCTGCTGTTTGACGTTGCGCGACACTTTACGCATCCAGAACACCATCCACGTCAGAATGCACACTGCCACCACTGCCACGATGCCCTCAAACAGCTCCTGCTCGCGCTGCGGAAACTCACCGGTGGTTTCGTTGATGAAGATGCCCAGGCCCAGGCACAGCGCCGCTGCAAGCAGCACCCCAATCCACATTACGCCAATCCAGCTGCCGCGCTGGGTGCGTTTCAGATAGCTGGCAATCAGGCTGACAATCAGCGCAGCTTCCAGGCCTTCACGTAACATGATGAGAAATGGGACAAACATGCCAACACCCTTAAATGTGAACCGCAGTCAACTGATGCAAAGATAGGTAAATATTTCTGATAGTGATTATCATTACAATAATCAGAAACACAAGTGAAATGTGGAGTGAATGATGACGATTTGTAAATTAATCGCGAACAAATAATGACTTGCGCGATTATCTCGCAGCCCTGGCCCCACGGGGCAGGAGAAGGGGATTTTTTGCGGTGGATATTTACCCGGCTGCGCAGCTGTGGCTAAATGGCGGCCTTATTGACCTGCGAAATAAACGACATGACTCAATTCTTGCACTTCCTGCTGGCGCTGGTGGTTATCCTCGCCCTTGCCTGGCTCGCCAGCTATGACCGTAAAAAAATCCGCATTCGCTATATTATCCAGCTAATTGTTATTGAAGTTGCCCTGGCTTTCTTTTTTCTCCACGCCGAAAGCGGCCTGTGGCTAGTGAAAAATATTGCTTCCTTTTTTGAATCCCTGCTCGGTTTTGCCGCCGAAGGCACCAATTTTGTATTTGGCGGCATGAGTGAAAAAGGGCTGGCGTTTATTTTCCTTGGCGTGCTGTGCCCCATCGTCTTTATCTCCGCGCTCATCGGTATTCTTCAGCACTGGCGTATTCTGCCGATTTTCATTCGCCTGATTGGCACCCTGCTGTCAAAGGTTAACGGTATGGGCAAGCTGGAGTCCTTCAACGCGGTCAGTTCGCTGATCCTCGGACAATCAGAGAACTTTATTGCCTATAAAGGCGTGCTCGGCGACCTCTCTTCACGCCGCCTGTTCACCATGTCGGCCACCGCGATGTCGACGGTTTCGCTCTCCATCGTCGGCGCTTATATGAGCATGCTCGACGCGAAATACGTCGTCGCCGCGCTGATCCTGAATATGTTCAGCACCTTTATTGTGCTGTCGATCATTAACCCGACGCGTCTGGGCAGCGAGGAGGAGATCAAGCTTGAAAAGCTGCATGAGTCCCAGAGTTTCTTTGAAATGCTCGGTGAATATATTCTGGCCGGTTTTAAAGTCGCGATGATTATTCTGGCGATGCTGATCGGTTTTATCGCCTTAATTAGCGCGATTAATGCCCTCTTCGCCACGATATTTGGCCTGAGCTTCCAGCAGATCCTCGGCTACGTCTTTTATCCGCTGGCGTGGCTAATTGGCATTCCGCTTAGCGATGCGCTGAACGCCGGGAGTATTATGGCGACGAAACTGGTGGCCAATGAATTTGTCGCCATGATTGAGCTGCAAAAAATAGCCGCCAGCATGACGCCGCGCGGGCTGGGAATTTTATCCGTGTTTCTGGTTTCCTTCGCCAACTTTGCCTCTATCGGCATTATCGCCGGGGCGATTAAAGGCCTGAACGAGCAGCAGGGGAATATCGTTTCCCGCTTCGGCCTGCGCCTGGTGTATGGCGCAACGCTGGTCAGCCTGCTCTCCGCCAGCTTCGCGGGGCTGGTGCTGTAAATACAGCGCGTTGGCCTGTTATCCCGGGTAAGGCGTTAGCCGCAACCCGGGAATGTCATCGGATTCAAGTTAAAAATGTACGCACACCGGCTGGTCAACGCGCATCACCGACTCCTGCGCAAAGCGTGATTTATAGGTAGTGCGTAGCGCCTCAATCCCCTCTTCGCTCTTCGCATCTTTACCGTGAATCAGCATCAGCGCTTTGCTCTGCTCGCGCGCCACGGTACCATCATTGCCCAGCCACTGCCCGCGCGCGTCAAAGACCGTCAGGCCATCGCGAAAGCGCGGCGTCACGTCGCGGTCAACGAACTGCTGCCACTCCTGAGCGGTGATATCCTTCCCGGCCGGACGGCTTAAGCCGAAATAGAGCGTGGTTTGCACCATCGCGTTATCCGCCGGGCAGGCGTTAGCATCAACCGCCGGGGTGGTCTTCGCGGCAGGCGCTACGCAGCCGCTCAATAATCCTGCCAGCACCAGCGCCACTGCACCCTGTCTGAAACTCATTTCGCTACCCTCATTGTTATTTGTGCTGAGATATCAGCGTATTTTCAAACGATTAGCAAGAGGCATAAATAACAAAGCCCGCAGAGCGCGGGCTTGATGAGGCTGCAGAGGCTTACTCGGCGGTTGCGCGTACCGGCGGCGCGGAGTGATAATGGGCGTCTGCTTCGGCGAAGCGTCGCTGCATCTCGGAGGAAGGCGCTTTACCCAGCAGGCTGAAGACCACAATCCCCAGGCTACCAAAGATAAAGCCTGGGATGATTTCATACAGGCCCAGCCAGCCGAACTGCTTCCAGACGATGACCGTGACCGCGCCGATGATCATCCCGGCCAGCGCGCCGTTCCGGGTCATTCGTGACCACATCACCGAGAACAGCACCACCGGGCCAAACGCCGCGCCAAAGCCTGCCCATGCGTAGCTCACCAGACCCAGCACGCGGTTCTCCGGGTTGGCAGCCAGGGCGATAGACACCAGCGCCACGACCAGCACCATAAAGCGTCCTACCCATACCAGCTCTTTCTGACCGGCATTTTTACGCAGAAACGCTTTATACAGATCTTCGGTAATCGCGCTGGAGCACACCAGCAGCTGGCAGCTCAGGGTCGACATCACCGCCGCCAGAATCGCCGACAGCAGGATCCCGGCAATCCACGGATTGAACAGAATCTGCGCCAGTTCGATAAACACGCGTTCGGCGTTCTGGTTGACCGCTCCGGCAACGCCCGGGTTGTTATTGAAGTAGGCAATACCAAAGAAACCGACGGCAACGGCGCCCGCCAGGCAGAGGATCATCCAGGTCATGCTGATACGACGAGCGTGAACGATGCTGTGGTGCGAGTCCGCGGCCATAAAGCGCGCCAGAATATGCGGCTGACCAAAATAACCCAGCCCCCAGCCCATCAGCGAAATAATCGCCACAAAGTTCAGGCCCTTGAGCATATCGACGTTCTCAATACTCTTTTGCTTAATCACTTCCAGAGAATCGCCAAAACCGCCGACGGAAATGACCACCATCACCGGCGTCAGGATCAGGGCGAATATCATCAGGCTGGCCTGGACGGTATCGGTCCAGCTCACCGCGAGGAAGCCGCCGACGAAGGTATAAATAATGGTTGCCGCCGCGCCGGCCCACAGCGCGGTTTCATAACTCATGCCAAAGGTGCTTTCAAACAGACGTGCGCCGGCCACAATCCCGGAAGCGCAATAGATGGTGAAAAATAACAAAATCACCAGCGCCGAGATAATTCGCAGCACGCGGCTTTGATCTTCAAAGCGGCCGGTAAAATAATCCGGCAGCGTCAGGGCGTTATTATTGACTTCGGTATGCACCCGCAAACGCCCCGCCACCAGCTTCCAGTTAATCCATGCGCCTAACGTCAGGCCAATGGCAATCCAGCTTTCGGAAATACCGGAAATAAATATCGCCCCTGGCAGCCCCATCAGCAGCCAGCCGCTCATATCGGAGGCCCCGGCGGAGAGCGCCGTGACGAATGGGCCAAGGCTGCGGCCGCCGAGAATATAATCATCAAAGTTCTTCGTCGAACGCCAGGCAATAAAACCGATGAGTACCATGCCAAAAATATAAACAATAAAAGTCACCAACATGGGTGTGCTAATAGCCATGTAAAAATCTCCAGAATTTTTGTCGACAGCGTCCAAATTTGTCGTTTTATCCACTACCGGAACGGGGCAATGGCCTATTGGTTGTATTGGGCGACCGTATCCTGACGGAAGCTTTGTTTTTTCACAAACGATTTAACACAGCATTTACACGAAATGCTTCCGGGACCAAACTTCATTTTGTTATAGGTTGCACTCTCTCACGTTTTTAGCGGTTGCACCACGCAAAAGTGTTAAGTGACGCATAGAAATACCTTATTAGACAGGGGATAAATATCTGCTATTTTCGTCATTATTTTTAACAATCCCGGCGTTTTACTACCTGCCACACAATTCTCAATTAACAAGGTTGCACAAAGTTGCAACATGGTAGATATTTCTACGCAACCTCATCTTGGCACGAAGACGTTCTATTACAGGAGTTCCTGACATGGGCACCACCACCATGGGTGTAAAACTTGACGACGCGACGCGTGAACGTATTAAATCCGCGGCGAGCCGTATTGACCGCACGCCGCACTGGCTGATTAAACAGGCCATTTTCAACTATCTGGAAAAGCTGGAAAACGACGAGACGCTGCCGGAGCTGCCGGCGCTGCTGTCCGGCGCGGCTAACGAAAGCGATGAGGCCGGTAACCCGGCTGACGAACCTTATCAGCCCTTCCTCGATTTCGCCGAGCAGATCCTGCCGCAGTCCGTTTCCCGCGCGTCGATCACCGCCGCCTGGCGCTGGGCCGAAACCGACGCCGTACCGATGCTGCTGGAGCAGGCTCGCCTGCCGCAGACTCTCGGCGAACAGGCGCACAAGCTCGCGTATCAGCTGGCGGAAAAGCTGCGCAATCAGAAAACCGCCAGCGGCCGCGCCGGAATGGTGCAAAGCCTGCTGCAGGAGTTCTCACTCTCCTCACAGGAGGGCGTGGCGCTGATGTGCCTGGCGGAAGCGCTGCTGCGCATTCCGGACAAAGCCACCCGCGACGCCCTGATCCGCGACAAAATCAGCAACGGCAACTGGCAGTCGCATATCGGCCGCAGCCCGTCGCTGTTCGTCAACGCCGCCACCTGGGGGCTGCTGTTTACCGGCAAGCTGGTCTCGCCCCATAACGAAACCAGCCTGTCGCGTTCGCTGAACCGCATTATCGGCAAGAGCGGCGAGCCGCTGATTCGTAAAGGCGTCGATATGGCGATGCGCCTGATGGGCGAGCAGTTCGTCACCGGCGAAACCATCGCCGAAGCGCTGGCCAACGCCCGCAAGCTGGAAGACAAAGGCTTCCGCTACTCCTACGATATGCTCGGCGAAGCGGCGCTGACCGCCGACGATGCCCAGGCCTATATGGTCTCCTACCAGCAGGCGATCCACGCCATCGGCAAAGCCTCCAACGGACGGGGCATTTATGAAGGACCGGGCATTTCTATTAAGCTCTCCGCGCTGCACCCGCGCTACAGCCGCGCCCAGTACGACCGCGCGATGGAAGAGCTTTACCCGCGCCTCAAGTCGCTGACCCTGCTGGCGCGCCAGTACGATATCGGCATCAACATTGACGCCGAAGAGGCCGATCGGCTGGAGATCTCTCTCGATCTGCTGGAAAAACTCTGCTTTGAGCCGGAGCTGGCGGGCTGGAACGGGATTGGCTTTGTCATTCAGGCCTACCAGAAACGCTGCCCGTTCGTGATTGACTACCTGATCGACCTCGCCACCCGCAGCCGCCGTCGCCTGATGATTCGTCTGGTAAAAGGCGCCTACTGGGACAGCGAAATCAAACGCGCGCAGATGGACGGCCTCGAAGGCTATCCGGTCTATACCCGCAAGGTCTACACCGACGTCTCCTATCTGGCCTGCGCGAAAAAGCTGCTGGCGGTGCCGAACCTGATCTACCCGCAGTTCGCGACCCATAACGCCCACACCCTGGCGGCGATTTATCAGCTGGCCGGGCAGAACTACTACCCTGGACAGTACGAATTCCAGTGCCTGCACGGCATGGGCGAGCCGCTGTACGAGCAGGTCACCGGTAAGATCGCCGATGGCAAACTCAACCGCCCGTGTCGTATTTACGCGCCGGTCGGCACCCACGAAACGCTGCTGGCGTATCTGGTGCGCCGTCTGCTGGAAAACGGCGCCAACACCTCGTTTGTTAACCGGATCGCCGACAGCACCCTGCCGCTGGACGAGCTGGTTGCCGACCCGGTCGCCGCGGTGGAAAAACTGGCCCAGCAGGAAGGTCAGGTGGGCCTGCCACACCCGAAAATCCCGCTGCCGCGCGATCTTTACGGTAAAGGGCGCAGCAATTCCGCCGGTCTGGATCTGGCCAATGAGCATCGCCTGGCCTCCCTCTCCTCCTCGCTATTAAACAGCGCGCTGCATAAGTGGCAGGCGCTGCCGATGCTGGAACAGCCGGTGGCCGAAGGCGAAATGCAGCCAGTCATCAACCCGGCGGAGCCAAAAGATATCGTCGGCTACGTGCGCGAAGCCAGCGATGACGAAGTTCAGCAGGCGCTGACCAGCGCGGTTAACAACGCGCCAATCTGGTTCGCCACCCCGCCGCAGGAGCGCGCGGCGATCCTCGAACGCGCCGCGGTGCTGATGGAAGGCCAGATGCCGACCCTGATGGGCATCCTGGTACGCGAAGCGGGGAAAACCTTCAGCAACGCGATTGCCGAAGTGCGCGAAGCGGTGGATTTCCTCCACTATTATGCCGGCCAGGTGCGCAACGATTTTGACAACGAAACCCATCGCCCGCTGGGCCCGGTCGTCTGTATCAGCCCGTGGAACTTCCCGCTGGCGATCTTTAGCGGACAAATTGCCGCCGCGCTGGCGGCAGGCAATACCGTGCTGGCAAAACCGGCCGAGCAGACGCCGCTGATCGCCGCTCAGGGCGTGGCGATCCTGCTGGAAGCGGGCGTGCCGCCGGGCGTTATTCAACTGCTGCCGGGCCGCGGGGAAACCGTCGGCGCCGCGCTGACTTCCGACGAGCGCGTACGCGGCGTGATGTTCACCGGCTCAACCGAAGTCGCCACCCTATTGCAGCGCAATATCGCCAGCCGCCTGGACGCTCAGGGCCGCCCGACGCCGCTGATCGCCGAAACTGGCGGCATGAACGCGATGATCGTTGACTCTTCAGCATTAACCGAACAGGTGGTGATCGACGTTCTCGCCTCGGCGTTCGACAGCGCCGGACAGCGTTGCTCCGCCCTGCGCGTACTCTGCCTGCAGGATGATATCGCCGACCATACGCTGACCATGTTGCGCGGCGCGATGGCCGAGTGCCGGATGGGCAACCCGGGGCGTCTGACCACCGATATCGGGCCGGTGATTGACGCCGAAGCCAAAGAGAATATCGAGCGCCACATCCAGACGCTGCGCGCCAAAGGGCGCAAAGTCTTCCAGGCGGTGCGCGAAAACGGCGAAGATTCCCGCGAGTGGGCCAGCGGTACTTTCGTTCCGCCGACGCTCATTGAGCTCGACAGCTTCGACGAGCTGAAAAAAGAGGTCTTCGGCCCGGTGCTGCACGTGGTGCGCTATAACCGCAACGAGCTGGAGGGGCTGGTCGAACAGATCAACGCCTCCGGCTACGGCCTGACCCTCGGCGTACATACCCGTATTGACGAAACCATCGCTCAGGTTACCGGCAGCGCCAACGTCGGCAACCTGTACGTCAACCGCAATATGGTCGGCGCCGTGGTCGGCGTGCAGCCGTTCGGCGGCGAGGGCCTGTCGGGTACCGGTCCAAAAGCCGGCGGCCCGTTGTATCTGTACCGACTGCTTTCCAGCCGCCCGCAGAACGCCGTCGGGATCACCCTCGCCCGTCAGGACCCGGAGTACCCGCTGGACGCGCAGCTGAAGACGCTACTGGAAAAACCGCTGGTCGCTTTACAGCAGTGGGCGGCGGATCGCCCGGAACTGCAGGCCCTGTGCCAGCAGTTCAGCAAGCAGGCACAGGCCGGAACCCAGCGTCTGCTGCCCGGGCCAACCGGCGAGCGCAACACCCTGACCTTTATGCCGCGCGACCGGGTGCTGTGCGTGGCCGATAACGAGCAGGACGCGCTCACCCAACTGGCGGGCGTGACCGCCGTTGGCTGCGAAGTGCTGTGGCCGGACGCCCCTCTGCAGCGCGAGCTGGCGAAAAAGCTGCCGCGCGAGGTCAGCGAGCGGATCCACTTCGCCAAAGCGGAAACCCTGACGACCGAGCCTTTCGATGCGGTTATCTACCACGGCGATTCCGATCAGCTGCGGGAGCTGTGCGAACAGGTGGCGGCGCGCGATGGCGCGATCGTTTCGGTGCAGGGCTTCGCCCGCGGCGAGAGCAATCTGCTGCTGGAGCGCCTCTATATTGAACGTTCGCTCAGCGTCAATACCGCCGCGGCCGGCGGCAACGCCAGCCTGATGACGATTGGCTAAGACCGCTCCCCGGGTCGCGGCTAACGCCTTACCCGGGCTACCCCAACGCAGGCCGCGCGTACCCGTAGCCCGGGCAAGGCGCTCTGCGCCGCCCCCGGGAAAACGGACGGCACAACGTCAGCTAATGACACCAGGCGCAGGCTGTGGTTAATTAAGGCTCCCGGACGGGAGCTTTTTTTATGGGAGTTGACCAATGAAACGCACTTTACTCGCTTTTGCCGCGCTGCTGGCAAGCACCCATGTGCTGGCGGACGAATGCAGCAACGCCAGCAATCAAACGGAAATGAACCAGTGCACCGCCGAGCAGTACCAGGCTGACGACAAAAAATTAAATGAAACGTATCAGGAAGCGCTGAAGCGCGCCTCCGGCAAGCAGCAGGAATTGCTGAAAAAAGCGCAGCTGTCGTGGATTGCCCTGCGCGACGCCGACTGTCAGTTCCTCGCCTCCGGCGCTGAGGGCGGCAGCGTACAGCCGATGCTGATCAACCAGTGCATGTCCGATAAAACCGTCGAGCGCGAGTCGTTCCTCGCCTCGCTGCTGCAGTGCGAGGATGGCGATCAGAGCTGCCCGCTGCCGCCCGCCAATTAACGCACGCGGATCCCTTCAATAATCATCCGCTGGACGTTATCGACGGTTTGCTGAAAAAACGCCTCATCGCGCAGCGTCGCGCCGGTTACCGCCTCAACCTGAGTGGCGAAATCGGCGTAATGCTGTGTGGTCGCCCAGATCATAAAGATCAGGTGCTGCGGGTCAACCGGCGCCAGCCTGCCGCTCTCGACCCAGCCGGAAATAATCGCCGACTTTTCATCCACCAGCGCTTTCAGATCGCCGGTCAGTTCACCCATCAGCAGCGGCGCGCCCTGCAGCATCTCCAGGCAGAACAGCCTTGACGCCTGCGGGTGATCGCGGGACACCTCCAGCTTGAGGCGAATATATTCGCCGATAGCCACCAGCGGGCTGATATCTTCGCGAAAGGCCTTCAGCGGCGCCAGCCAGATAGCCAGAATCTGCTGCAGCACGGCAATATACAGCGCCTCTTTCGACGGGTAGTAGTAGAGCAGGTTCGTTTTTGATACCCCGGCCAGCTCGGCGACCTGCTCAAGCCGCGTACCGTGGATACCAAACTGCGAGAACGCGTCCAGCGCGGCGGCCAGGATCGCCTCTTTTTTCGCGCTCACCGCCAGTGAACGTTTGCCGATCTTTTTCACGCTGCCCTGTGCCATTCATCATCTCCTTCTTTTCACGCCATCAGCATAGCAAAAGCCCAGCGCCGACACGACTCTCTGCACCCTGATTGCGCACGACTGCGGTTTTTTCGTGCACCGATTTTGACCATTCAGTCCACTTTTATTGCTGCTATTTTCGGCAAACATCCAGTAACACCCTAATAACATTAACCTTTGTAAAACTGGCATCGCCTTTGCTTTATCTTTCAGGCGAGGTGATTGAGGGAGATGCAGGATGCAGCGCCGCGCGCCTTCTTGTTCAACGACATGCAGAGAGGTAGGTATGAAAATTGGTGTCTTCGTTCCGATTGGTAATAACGGCTGGCTGATTTCCACCCATGCTCCCCAGTACATGCCAACGTTTGAGCTGAATAAGGCCATCGTGCAAAAAGCCGAACACTACGGCTTCGATTTCGCGCTGTCGATGATTAAACTGCGCGGCTTCGGCGGCAAGACCGAATTCTGGGATCATAATCTGGAGTCCTTCACCCTGATGGCCGGACTGGCGGCCGTCACTTCGCGCATTCAGATCTACGCCACCGCCGCTACGCTGACGCTGCCCCCGGCGATCGTCGCCCGCATGGCCTCGACCATCGACTCCATTTCCGGCGGCCGCTTTGGCGTCAATCTGGTGACCGGTTGGCAAAAACCGGAATACGAGCAGATGGGCATGTGGCCGGGCGACGACTACTTCGCCAGCCGCTACGACTATCTCACCGAATATGTCCAGGTGCTGCGCGACCTGTGGGGAACCGGACGCAGCGACTTTAAAGGCGACTACTTCACCATGAACGACTGTCGCGTCAGCCCGCAGCCGTCGCAGCCGATGAAAGTGATCTGCGCCGGGCAAAGCGACGCCGGTATGGCGTTCTCCGCCCAGCACGCGGACTACAACTTCTGCTTCGGCAAAGGGGTCAATACCCCTGCCGCCTTCGCTCCCACCGCCGCGCGCATGATGCAGGCGGCGGAAAAAACCGGCCGCGACGTCGGCTCCTACGTCCTGTTTATGGTGATCGCCGACGAGACCGACGAGGCGGCCCGCGCCAAATGGGAACATTATAAAGCCGGCGCCGATGACGAGGCGCTGGCGTGGCTTACCGAACAGAGCCAGAAAGACACCCGCTCCGGCAGCGATACCAACGTGCGCCAGATGGCCGACCCCACCTCGGCTGTCAACATCAATATGGGTACCCTTGTCGGCTCTTACGCCAGCGTCGCCCGCATGCTCGACGAAGTGGCGGCGGTTCCCGGCACCGACGGCGTGCTGCTGACGTTTGATGATTTCCTGATCGGAATCGAAGCCTTTGGTCAGCGTATTCAGCCGCTGATGCGCTGCCGCGACCATATCGCCACCATGACTCAAGAGGTTGCCTGATGATTACCCTACCCGCTCGCCCGGAATCCCTGACCTTCGCGCCGCAGCAGAGCGCGCTGATCGTCGTCGATATGCAGAACGCCTACGCCAGCCAGGGCGGCTATCTCGACCTCGCCGGATTTGACGTTTCCGCCACCCGACCGGTTATCGACAATATCAACCTCGCCGTGGCCGCCGCACGCGCCGCCGGGATGCTGATTATCTGGTTCCAGAACGGCTGGGACGACCAGTACGTAGAAGCAGGCGGCCCCGGCTCGCCGAATTTTCATAAATCCAACGCGCTGAAAACCATGCGTAAGAACCCGGAGCTGCAGGGCAAGCTGCTGGCGAAAGGCGGCTGGGACTACCAGCTGGTCGATCAGCTGAAACCGCTGCCCGGCGATATCGTGTTGCCAAAACCGCGTTACAGCGGCTTCTTTAACACCGCGCTCGACAGCATCCTGCGCAGCCGCGGCATCCGCCATCTGGTGTTTACCGGTATCGCCACCAACGTCTGCGTGGAATCAACCCTGCGCGACGGCTTCTTCCTCGAATATTTCGGCATCGTACTGGAGGACGCCACCCATCAGGCCGGTCCGGCGTTTGCCCAGCAGGCGGCGCTGTTCAATATTGAAACCTTCTTTGGCTGGGTCAGCGATGTCGCCAGCTTCTGTACCGCCCTTGAGCCCGCCGCGCCGCGCGCCTTTACCGAGGAGAAACGTTATGCCTAAACAGGTGATTATTCCGCCAGGCACCACCACGCCTATCGCGCCGTTTGTCCCCGGTACGCTGGCCGATGGCGTGGTTTACGTCTCCGGCACCCTGCCGTTCGATAAGCAAAACAACGTGGTGTATATCGGCGACCCAAAGGCGCAAACCCGCCACGTGCTGGAAACCATCAAGAGCGTTATCGAGACGGCGGGGGGCAGTATGGAGGATGTGACCTTCAACAGCATTTTTATCACCGACTGGAAAAACTACGCCGCGATTAATGAGGTCTACGCGGAGTTCTTCCCCGGCGACAAACCGGCGCGTTTCTGCATACAGTGCGGGCTGGTGAAGCCCGATGCGCTGGTGGAGATCGCCACCGTCGCGCATATCGGGAAACCGGCATGATGAAGCTGAACATCTCCCCGGCGCCTTATTCGGGCGCGCCGGCGGTGGTTCTGAGCGCCGGGCTCGGCGGCGCGGGCGGCTACTGGCTACCGCAGCGGGCGGCGCTCGAACCGCACTATCAGCTGGTGAGCTATGACCATAACGGCACCGGCGAAAACGGCAGCCCGCTGCCGACAGGCTACAGCATGGCCGCCATGGCGCAGGAGCTTTACGCGGCGCTGCAGGCGGCGGGGATTGAGCGTTTTGCGCTGGTCGGCCACGCCCTGGGCGCGCTGATTGGCCTACAGCTGGCCCTGGACTATCCCGCAGCGGTAAGCGCCCTGGTGCTGGTAAACGGCTGGCTGACGCTCTCCCCGCATACCCGCCGCTGCTTCTTGGTGCGCGAACGCCTGCTGCACGCGGGCGGCGCGCAGGCATGGGTGGAGGCGCAGCCGCTGTTCCTCTACCCGGCGGAGTGGATGGCCTCGCGCCTGCCGCGGCTGGAGGCCGAAGACGCGCTCGCCATCAGTCATTTCCAGGGCAAAGAGAATCTATTGAAAAGGCTGAACGCCCTCAAGCAGGCCGACTTTTCACGCCGGGCGGCAGCGATAACCTGTCCGACGCTGATCATCAGCGCCGCTGACGATCTGCTGGTCCCGGCCTCCTGCTCCCGGGTGCTGCAGGCGGCAATCCCCGGCAGCCAGCTGGCGGAAATGGCCTGGGGCGGCCACGCCTGCAACGTCACCGATACCGCCGCCTTTAACCCTATTTTATGCGACGGGCTTGCCGCGATGCTGCCCGTCCCCCAGGAGAACCTATGAGCGAAGCCATTAGCCCGGCCGCCTGCGCCGCGCTGTTTACCGAGGCCCGAACCCACAACGGCTGGCTGGATAAGCCGGTCAGCGACGAGCAGCTGCGTGAAATCTACGACTTGCTGAAAATGGGGCCGACCTCCGCCAACTGCTCCCCGGCGCGCATCGTCTTCGTGCGCACGGCGGAAGGCAAAACGAAGCTGCGCCCGGCTCTGTCGAGCGGCAATGTCGAGAAAACCATGCAGGCGCCGGCCACCGCTATCGTCGCCTGGGACCGCGCATTTTACGATCGGCTGCCGGAGCTGTTCCCCCATGGCGACGCCCGCAGCTGGTTTACCTCCAGCCCGCAGATGGCGGAGGAGACCGCTTTTCGCAATAGCTCACTGCAGGCGGCATACCTGATTTTCGCCTGCCGCGCGCTGGGCCTGGACACCGGCCCGATGTCGGGCTTTGACCGCGAAATGGTCGATGCGGCGTTTTTTGCCGACGGCGGCTGGAAAAGCAACCTGCTGATCAATATCGGCTACGGCGATCCCGGCAAGCTGTACGGCCGCCTGCCGCGTCTGCCTTTTGATGATGCCTGCCAGCTGGCATAAGGAGCCCGTATGTCTATTGCCGATAAACAAAGCTTTCGCGACGCCATGGCCCACGTCGGGGCGGCGGTGAACATTATCACCACCGATGGTCCGGCAGGCCGCGCCGGCTTTACCGCCAGCGCCGTCTGCAGCGTCACCGACGCGCCGCCCACGCTGCTGGTCTGCCTGAATCGCTCCGCCTCGGTGTGGCCGATCTTCAGCCAGCACCAGGCGCTGTGCGTCAACACCCTGGCGGCCGGCCAGGAAGAACTCTCGAACGTTTTCGGCGGTAAAACGCCGATGGCGGAGCGCTTCGCCGCCGCCGACTGGCAAACCGGCGCGACCGGCTGCCCGCGTCTGGAAGCGGCGCTGGTCAGCTTCGACTGCCGTATCAGCCAGATCGTCAGCGTCGGGACTCACGATATTCTGTTTTGCGAAGTGGCGGCGATTGTACGCCATCCGGAACCGCGCGGACTGATGTGGTTCGACCGCGGCTACCACACGCTGATGCGTCCAGCCTGTTAACCTTAAACCCAGGATCTCATCATGGCTCTCTTCGATTTTCCTCGCTGGCAGTTAACCTCCCCCTCCGCCGCCTCCGGCGTCGTGGCCCCCGATGAACGGCTGTCGGTCGGGCAAACCGTGGTGATGGGCGTTCAGCACGCGGTGGCGATGTTTGGCGCGACCGTTCTGATGCCAATCCTGATGGGGCTGGATCCCAATCTGTCGATCCTGATGTCCGGCGTCGGCACCCTGCTGTTCTTTTTGGTTACCGGCGGGCGCGTGCCGAGCTACCTGGGCTCCAGCGCCGCCTTCGTCGGCGTGGTGATCGCCGTCACCGGCTTCAACGGCCAGGGGCTTAACCCGCACCTCAGCGTCGCGCTGGGCGGGATTATTCTCTGCGGACTGGTTTATACCCTGATTGGCCTGGTGGTGATGAAAATCGGCACCCGCTGGATCGAGCGGCTGATGCCGCCGGTAGTTACCGGCGCGGTGGTCATGGCGATCGGCCTTAACCTCGCGCCAATCGCGGTGCGCAGCGTGTCAGCGACGCCGTTCGACGGCTGGATGGCGGTGCTGACGGTGCTGTGCATCGGTCTGGTGGCGGTGTTTACCCGCGGAATGCTGCAGCGGCTGCTGATCCTCGTCGGGCTGATTATTGCCTGCGCGCTGTACGCGCTGCTGGCCAACGGCCTCGGGCTGGGCAAACCGCTGGATTTTAGCCTGCTTGCGCAGGCGGCGTGGTTTGGCTTGCCGCAGATAACCGCCCCGACCTTTAACAGCCAGGCAATGATGCTGATCGCCCCCGTGGCGGTGATTCTGGTGGCGGAAAACCTCGGTCACCTGAAGGCGGTGGCCGGGATGACCGGACGCAATATGGACCCGTACATGGGGCGGGCGTTCGTCGGCGACGGGCTGGCCACGATGCTCTCCGGCTCGGTCGGCGGCAGCGGGGTGACCACCTACGCGGAGAATATCGGCGTGATGGCGGTCACCAAAGTGTACTCAACGCTGGTGTTCGTCGCGGCGGCGCTGATTGCGATGCTGCTTGGATTTTCACCGAAATTCGGCGCGCTGATCCATACCATTCCGGGACCGGTGATCGGCGGCGCATCGATTGTGGTGTTCGGCCTGATTGCCGTCGCGGGCGCGCGGATTTGGGTGCAGAACCGCGTGGATTTGAGCCAGAACGCGAATCTGATTATGGTGGCGGTGACGCTGGTGCTGGGGGCGGGCGATTTCGCGCTTTCTCTCGGCGGCTTCACCCTCGGCGGGATCGGTACGGCCACCTTCGGCGCAATTCTGCTGCACGCTCTGCTTAACCGCCGTCCGCGTGAAGCCGGGCAAACCAACGTCACCCCAGTATGAAAGCGGGCGCCGTTAACGGAAGCTGCGTTGCGCGTTGCTTCCCGGAGGCGGCGCTTTACGCGCCTTGTCCGGGCTACCGGTCCGCAGGCAACGGTAAACCCGTAGCCCGGTTAAGGCGTTTACGCCGCGAGCCGGGAGTTCCTCCCGCTCAACGGCCGCGGCAAAGAGACAAAAAAAACCGCCGACGTAACGTCGGCGGCGAGGGCGATGGGGTCGGGCCCGGGAGATTAACCCCCATCAGCAAACAATCAGGGGACGCTAGCTTTCGCGGCTACCATGACTGTTTTTACCCCCTTTCTTACCCGCTTCGGATGCGCGTTGAGGATCGTTTTTAAAGTTCCCCCCGCTGTGCTGGCCACCTTTACGACCTGCTTCTGATGCTCTTTCACGGTCTTCGGCAAAGTTGCCGGCGCCGCCACGATGGTTTGCCATTACTGACCTCCATTTAGGTTAGACATCATGCTGCATTAGGTGAAACACGAGGCTTTAGCCTCCGCGATACGGGTTGCGTATCACGTGCTTTTAAGGTTAGCGAAGGAAAGCCGTGCCGGATGGATATCGTCACATCCTGAAATAGATTTTGTATAAGAACTGCCGCTATTACGCCGGACGCGCGCTAAGCGGCTCTTATGACAGCCTAAAATGGCGCCACTAAAGATGTATCTTTTTGCAACAGCCCTCATTTTTTGCAATTTTGTTATAAATCAAATAAATGATTGTTGCATTTGCACTCTTCGCCACAGGTCTTATCTTTAAAGATAGCCAGTCGACTGGCTGGCTCATAACGCAACCGAGGAGTGATGCAAATGGCTAAGATTCTGGTGCTTTATTATTCTATGTACGGACACATCGAGACCATGGCGCATGCCGTCGCCGAAGGGGCAAACAAGGTGGATGGCGTTGAAGTGGTCGTGAAGCGCGTGCCGGAAACCATGCAGGCAGAGGTTTTTGCCAAAGCAGGCGGGAAAACGCAAAACGCGCCCGTCGCCACGCCGCAGGAGCTGGCGGAGTACGACGCCATCATCTTTGGTACCCCTACCCGTTTCGGCAATATGTCCGGACAGATGCGCACCTTCCTCGATCAGACCGGCGGTCTGTGGGCATCCGGGGCGCTGTACGGCAAGCTGGCCAGCGTGTTTAGCTCGACCGGCACCGGCGGCGGCCAGGAACAAACCATTACCTCAACCTGGACCACCCTTGCCCACCACGGGATGATTATTGTGCCGATCGGCTACGGCGCCCAGGAGCTATTTGATGTCTCGCAGGTTCGCGGCGGTACGCCTTACGGCGCCACCACCATTGCCGGCGGCGACGGCTCGCGTCAGCCGAGCGAAGAGGAGCTGGCGATTGCCCGCTATCAGGGAGAGCACGTTGCGGGCCTGGCAGTAAAACTACACGGTTAATCTTCAGCAGGAGGAAAGCATGCCGAATCAAGAAGCAAAGGCCCACCGCGTCGGTGAATGGGCAAGTCTGCGCAATACGTCTCCTGAAATTGCCGAGGCGATTTTTGAATTAGCCCATTACGATGAAAAGCTGGCGGAGAAAATCTGGGAGGAAGGCAGCGATGAAGTCCTGCCCCTCGCCTTCGCCAAAACGGATAAAGACTCCCTGTTCTGGGGCGAACAAACTATCGAACGCAAAAACGTGTAGCCCGGACAGGTACGCAATACCGCCTCCGGGAGTTCTTGCATGAGCTTCCCGGGGGCGGCGCAGAGCGACTTGCTCGGGCTACATCAGCGGAGCGCCTGCGCCCGCCATAACCGAAAACCCGGATTGCTCCGGGTTTTTTATGCTCTGTTATTTTGTCGCCTCGGCCATCACTTTTTTGAAGGTGTCCATCGGGCAGAAGCCGTTATCATCGACCGGACAGCCGTTCAGCGCCAGCGTCACCCGCTGCGGCGGCGACTGCAGGGTTAACGCATCGGCATTGCGCAGCTGCTCGGTGCTTTGATAGACGTACTCAATCTTCATCAAATCACGATTGCCGCCGTTATCATGCCAGCGCTGGAACACCAGCTTGCCGCCGATAGGCGTGCGCTCATATTGGTTATGCAGCTGATAGGGTTTAAAATCCAGCGCCGTCAGCAGCGAAGCGATATTGGAGTCGTGTCCCACCAGCAGCGTCACTTTCGCCGCCTTCGCCGCATCGCCCACCAGCGCGTTGTCAATATATTTCACCAGCGGCTTAGCCACGTTGCGCGCCACTTCAGGGGAAGTAAACAGGCTATCCTGATAGCCGTTTTTCAACTTCGACAGCACCTGCCACTGCTTATCGGTTTTGATTTCGCCCCAGGCGACCTGGTCTTTCGGGAATCCCTCGTAATACTGCAGCGTAAAGGCGTCAACCAGCGAGTTACCGACCTTAAGCGGCCCGGAAACGCCAGGCTCCTGCTGATATTTGGCGCTAAAGGTATCCTTCCCTTCGCTCAGCGAGCACTGCTGCTTCTCTTTACAGGACGGAGAATTGCGGTAGTCGATTATCGCCTCCAGCAGCTTATAGCTTTCGCCCAGTTGCATCCCCTGCCGCTCTTTCTCCATCGCCTGCACCGCCTTTTCGCTGAAGGCGGCGGAATCGTCGACGATCACCGGATTAAACGTTGGGTCCATGGTGCCCATTTTTTCCTGATGGTGCACCGTCACCCCGCAGCCGGGAAACGCGCCGGTAATAAAGAACTGCGCGGTCGCGACGGTGCGCTGCAGGCTATTGGCATAGGCGTAGACCGCGTTCTCCGGCGGGCATTCGCCGCTGGTCACCAGCCCCTGCTGCGCCAGCCATTCACGCATATAGTGCCCCATATAGACTTCCAGCACCCCGCCCTTGGTCGTCAGCTGGCCGCCGGGAACATCCCACTCCGGCCAGGACTTCGGCGTGGATTGCTCCAACACGCTGCCGTTGTTCGCCAGCGGCGCGCGCAGGTTATGGCGGCTCATGATCAGCACCTGCTGAAGCTGATACCCTTCCGGTGCGGCCTGTTCCTGCGCCTGGACGCCAGCGGACAGTAAGACAACGCCGGCCACGGCGGCGGCGAGTAGACTTTTTCTCATCCCTTAACCCTCAGTCAGTGATTATCATCGCCTTAATTGTGACAAATTTATGACATTTTTCCGGGCAATGGCTCGCAAAGTGCGGAAAGAAATACGCTTTCCGCCGTGACGCAGGAAGAGTGAAATCAGAGGGATGGCGTTACTCCGGCAGCGGCACCGCCGCGAGGGTGCAGATAGCTTCATGCTTGCCGCCGCGATGGTCGACGATCAGCACTTTATCGCCGGCTTTTTTACCTTCGCAGGGTTTTAAAACCTGATCGACAATACGTTCGCGAATTGACGGGTTCCCGGGATCGGCCAGGCTATTGAACGACGTCAGAACCAGCAGCGGCCCAACAACAGCGATGATTTGCTTATTAAACATTTGTGACTCTCACCCCTTATTTAGCGGGCCAAGGGTAGCAGCCCGTCGCGCTCTCGTCTGTAAATTCGCTTAAACGAGTGTTACTCGTTCATTTTTTCACCATCATCGCGCTTTACTCTTCACATTTATTCATGTAAATAATAATTTCAGTGCACTGCTGGCAGTCTATTCTCGTCTTATTCATCGGGTCATCTTTAAGAAATATCCCGATGCTATTATCCCGATATCACGGTATTTTTTCTTCATGTTAAACATAACATTAGGTTAATCTATGTCAGGTATCCTGCTCTTTATCGTCGCGGTGGTTTTGCTGGGAGTAGCCATCTACAGCCTGGTCTCCTATGTCAAGGATCGGCGCTCCGCACAGCTGCCAACTCATAAGAAAAAGAAATAATTCATCCTCACTATTCTTACCTTCTGCCCCTGCTATTTCTCCCCGACCGCCTGATTTCAAACGAGAATGACAAAAAGAAGGCAGGCTCGCCGGCCTGCCTTTATGTCTGAGCTAAAAAATCGTTACGATTCCCAGGCCTGTTCCGCTTTGGCCCCGTCAAACTGCGGCGGCGGCTTACGAAAGCGGCGGGTCAGATAAGTCAGATACAGCAAACCCAGGCCCGCCCATATCAGACCGAGCGTCAGCGAGGTCGCCTCCAGGTTAATCCACAGAACGCCCACCGTCAGCGCGCCGACCATCGGCAGCAGCAGATAGTGAAAGCGATCTTTCCAGGTTTTGTTAAAGCCCTTCCGCCGCCAGAAGTGATTAAACACCGACAGGTTAACGAAGGTGAACGCCACCAGCGCGCCAAAGTTAATCAACGCCGTGGCGGTGACCAGGTCGAAGAACAGCGCCGACAGCGCGACGATGCCCACCATGATCACGTTCAGCGCCGGAGTCCGCCATTTTGGATGGACATAGCCGAAAATGCGCTCCGGGAAAACGTTATCGCGGCCCATGACGTACAGCAGGCGCGAAACGCTGGCGTGTGAGGCCAGGCCTGACGCCAGGGTATTCACAAAGGTGGTGCACAGGAAAATCGACTGGAACAGCTTGCCGCCGACGTAGAGGGCGATCTCCGGCAGCGCCGCATCCGGGTCTTTAAAACGGCTAATGTCGGGGAAAAAGAGCTGCATAAAGAACGAGGCGGCAATAAAAATCACCCCGCCGTAGACCGCGGTCAGGAAGATAGCTTTCGGGATCACCCGCGCGGCGTCCGGCGTCTCTTCGGAGAGGGTCGTCACCGCATCAAAGCCGAGGAACGAAAAGCAGACTATCGTCGCCCCGGTAATAATCGGGATCAGGTGCGCGTTCTGGCTAATAAACGGCTGGAGCGACCAGACGGTACCGACGCCCTCCCCTTTATGCAGCCCTTGCACCACCAGCACGATAAAGACCACCATGATTGAGATCTGCACCAGCACGAACAGGGTATTGAAGTTCGCCACCAGATTGACGCTTTTCAGGTTCGCCGCGGTCAGAATGGCCACAAACGTCACCACCCATACCCAGGGCGGCACGTCCGGAAACAGCGCGGAAAGATAAATCTTGGCCAGCAGAACGTTGATCATCGGCAGGAACAGATAATCCAGCAGCGAAGACCAGCCCACCATAAACCCGACGTGCGGGCTGATCGACTTCTGCGCGTAGGTATACGCCGATCCCGCCTGCGGAAACTGGCGTACCAGCTTACCGTAGCTAATGGCGGTAAACAGCACGCCGGCCAGCGCCAGCAGATAGGAGGCCGGAACGTGGCCGTTGCTGATGCCGGAAACGATGCCGAAAGTATCAAAAACCGTCATCGGGGTCAGATAGGCGAGGCCCATCATCACCACCTGCCAGAGCTTGAGAGACTTGCGCAGCCGCGGTTTGCCCGCTTCAGAGGCGTTATCGAGAGAGGTGTTAATAGCCATGGCCATTTCCCCCGCTGCACATCCGGGTTTGCGGTCGTAGAGACCGGGAAACCAACCTGCTTCGCAACGGGGTTAATGGCAAATCAAAAGGTAAAAAGAACCGACGAGCGGTGGCGGCGCACTCCATGCGGCCATGACGGCCCCCTTCTCCCTGCGGATATTTAAACATCTGCATCATTTCCTACCTCGTTACACACTGTGTCGTTAACTGAAGCCCCGTTGCCGCCTGCGCTCCTTAACGCGGCATCCGGGAATGGCTGGGCTCCCAGCAAAAACGTCCGACCAGGCTCCGCTCAGGCCGTATGATGCTACTCGTGATAACGCTAAGCTGCCCCCTGCGGGGCGGCAATCAGGCGTTTTTCAACATCCACTCGATTTCGGTTTCCGTGATCAGCCGCTCAAACTGCAGTAATTCGTCGTTTTTACAGGCGTGATAAACGTGGCAGAAACGTTCGCCAAGCCGCTCGCGCAGGTGATCGTTTTGCATAAACTCCCACAGCGCATCGCTCTGGCGAATCGGGAACGGCAGCCCCTCCTGCTCAAGGCCGTTGCCTTCCACCTCTTCCTGTAGCGGCAGCGGATTATCCAGACCGTGGAGGATGCCGGCGAAAATCGCCGCCATCACCAGGTACGGGTTGGCGTCCGCCCCGGCCACGCGATACTCGACGCGGTGGTTGTGCCGATCGCCGCACGGAATGCGCAGCGCCACCGTCCGGTTGTTGTGCCCCCACGACGCCTGGGTCGGCACGTACATTCCCGGCTGGAAACGACGATACGAGTTGACGTTCGGCGCCAACAGCGCCATCGACGCCGGCATCAGGTCAATCATCCCGGCGAGCGCGCGTTTTAACATCGCGGAATCTTCGCCGTCCGCGTCCGCCAGCACGTTCTCGCCTTTGTTGTTCTGCATGCTGATATGGATATGCATCCCGCTACCGGCGTGCTCTTCATAGGGTTTGGCCATAAAAGTGGCGTGCATCTTATGCTTCTCCGCCATCAAACGCACGAGACGTTTTAACGCCAGCGCGTCATCGCAGGCGTCGAGCACGTTATCGGTATGGTGGAGGTTGATTTCAAACTGACCGGGAGAGGCTTCCGCCACCGCGCCGTCCGCCGGGATCAGCTGGAGCTGGGCGATCTCATCGATTTCGTTCAGCACGTCGGCAAAGTGGTTGAGGTTGTCGACGGAGTAAACCTGACTCTGGGTATTGCGATCGCCGGTTCCCGGCGCGCACGGCGGCTGCAGGTAGCCTTCCGCGTCGCGCTTGCGGTCAAGTAAATAGAACTCCAGCTCTACCGCTACCACGGGGAACAGCCCGCGCTGGCGCAGCTGCTGCCAGAGCCGGTTCAGAACGTTCCGCGGCTCAACGTCAAAGGGAGCGCCATCTTCATCAACCATGGTCAGCAGAACCTGACCGATGTATTCCGGGTCCGCCGCTGACGGCGTTAAGGTTCCCAGCACCGGTACGCAGGTGCGATCCGGTTCGCCCATCTCCTGGCCGAGTCCCGCCTCTTCCACCACGTTGCCGAGAATGTCCATCGCGAACACCGAAGCCGGGAAATAGCAGCCCTTCTCCAGTTTGCTCAGGCCGGACACCGGGATCCGCTTACCGCGGAAGCAGCCGTTCAGGTCGGTTAACAGTACATCTACGTATTGCGTATTGGGGTAACGCTCGAGGTAGCGCTTCACTTCCCAGGTGAACGCGCTGACCCGTCTCTCTTCCGACTGCTGAACAAAATTCTCAACTTCTACGATATTGGTTTCCATGATTCACCGCCGTTGTTTTAGTTTCGGACCCTGAATGGCACTGTTAAATATAATGTCCACTCTTCGAATGTGTATGCAAACAAATTGTTTGTCAAATGTTAAATTAAGTTTGCAAAGGGCTATATCCACTGCTAGATTGAGAAAATATTGAACGAAATGGCCGTTTTACCCGCTAATCCGGTCATAATTTAGTCCACTTTGTGAGGGCGATCATGGAAAATATAATGTACAAGCCAGTTATTGGCGTGGTGATGTGTCGAAACAGGCTTAAGGGTCACCAGACCCAGACTCTGCAAGAGAAGTATCTGAACGCGATTGTTAACGCCGGCGGCGTGCCGATTGCCCTGCCGCACGCGCTGGCGGAGCCGGAACTGCTTTCCGCGCTACTGCCAAAACTGGATGGCATTTATCTGCCCGGCAGCCCGAGCAACGTACAGCCGCACCTCTATGGTGAAAACGGCGATGAGCCTGACGCCGATCCCGGGCGTGATCTTCTGAGCATGGCGCTGATCGACGCCGCGCTCGAAAGGCGCATCCCCATTTTCGCCATCTGCCGTGGACTACAGGAACTGGTTGTCGCCACCGGCGGGACTCTGTATCGTCGTCTGTTCGAGCAGCCTGAGCTTCTTGAACACCGCGAGGACCCCGAACTTCCCGTCGAGCAGCAATATGCGCCCTCGCATGAAGTTCAGGTTCAGGAAGGAGGATTACTTTCTCAGTTAATACCGGGCTGCAACACGTTTTGGGTAAACTCGTTACACGGACAGGGAGCGAAAACCACGGGTCCACGGCTGCGCGTGGAGGCGCGTTCTCCGGACGGGCTGGCGGAAGCGGTCAGCGTTAACGACCATCCTTTCGCCCTCGGCGTGCAGTGGCATCCTGAATGGAACAGTAGCGAATACGCCCTGTCGCGAATGTTGTTTGAGGGTTTTATCACCGCCTGTCAGAACTATGTCGCCGAAAAACAGCGACTCTGACCACTACCGTTAAGGAAATGCAAATATGAGCGATGACGGACTGGCGCCAGGGAAACGTCTGTCAGAGATCCGCCAACAGCTGGGTCTCTCACAGCGTCGTGCCGCCGAACTGTCTGGGTTAACACATAGTGCCATCAGCACCATAGAACAGGACAAAGTCAGTCCTGCCATCAGTACGCTGCAAAAGCTGCTGAAAGTCTACGGGCTGTCGCTCTCGGAATTCTTTTCTGAACCAGAAAAACCGGCTGAACCCCAGGTGGTTATCAATCAGGACGATCTGATTGAAATCGGCAGTCAGGGGGTGTCGATGAAGCTGGTTCATAATGGCAATCCGAACCGCACGCTGGCGATGATTTTTGAAACGTACCAGCCTGGAACCACAACCGGGGAGAGGATCAAGCATCAGGGTGAGGAGATAGGCACCATACTGGAGGGTGAAGTCGTGCTGACCATTAACGGTCAGGCGTATCACCTGGTGGCTGGGCAAAGCTATGCCATTAACACCGGCATACCGCATAGCTTCAGCAACACCTCGGCGGGTATCTGCCGAATCATTAGCGCCCATACTCCCACCACATTCTGATTTTTTAGCCTGAGGTTTTCTCAGGCTTTCTTCAGGCCTGCGCCGCCGGGGATTCATTCCGGCGGCGCGAAGAAAACGCTAGTTCACCTTGCGCAATGCGGAAAAAGGTATTCCGCTGGCCCCGGATAATTCACGCCCGTTAACGGGCAATTTACACGGTAATCAACCCCGGGGACGCCCTGCGCCCTGAGGGTCAGAAATAGCCAATTTTTATCTTTTCCCGATTACGTTATTAAGGAGTCATGATGGATTTTCACAACCTGGCTTACTGGCAACAAAAAGCACGCGAACTGACGATTGAGACACGCTTATTTATTAACGGCGAATACAGCGCCGCCGCCGATAATAGCGTGTTTGCCACCATCGACCCGGCAGCGCAGCAGACCCTTGCCGAGGTCGCGCGCGGCAAAAAGGCCGACGTCGATCGCGCGGTCCAGGCCGCCCGCGGCGTTTTCGATCGCGGCGACTGGTCGCAGGCGTCTCCTGCCCAGCGCAAAGCGGTGCTGACAAAATTCGCCGACCTGATGGACGCCCATCGCGAAGAGCTGGCGCTGCTGGAAACCCTCGACACCGGCAAGCCGATTCGCCACAGCCTGCGCGACGATATCCCCGGCGCCGCCCGTGCGATCCGCTGGTATGCCGAAGCTATCGATAAAGTCTACGGCGAAGTCGCCCCCACCGGCGGCAACGAACTGGCCATGATCGTCCGCGAACCGATTGGCGTGATTGCGGCGGTGGTGCCGTGGAATTTCCCGCTGCTGCTGGCCTGCTGGAAGCTTGGCCCGGCGCTGGCGTCCGGCAACAGCGTGGTGCTCAAGCCGTCGGAAAAATCCCCGCTTACCGCCCTACGTCTGGCGGGCTTAGCAAAACAGGCCGGACTGCCGGACGGCGTATTTAACGTGGTGAGCGGTTTCGGCCATGAAGCCGGTCAGGCGCTAGCGCTGCATCCGGACGTCGAAGTGATTACCTTTACCGGCTCCACCCGCACCGCTAAACAGCTACTGAAGGACGCGGGCGACAGTAATATGAAACGCGTCTGGCTGGAGGCGGGCGGCAAAAGCGCCAATATCGTCTTTGCCGACTGCCCGGATCTACAAAAAGCAGTCAACGCGACCGCCGGCGGTATTTTTTACAACCAGGGCCAGGTCTGTATCGCCGGTACCCGCCTGCTGCTGGAAGAGAGCATCGCCGACCGCTTTCTCGATCTCCTGAAAGAGCAGGCAAAGGGCTGGCAGCCGGGCAATCCACTCGACCCGAATACCACTATGGGCATGCTGATCGACAACACCCATGCCGATAGCGTCCACAGCTTTATTCGCGCCGGCGAAGCGCACAGCACGCTGCTGCTGGACGGGCGCAAAAATCCGTGGCCCGCGGCGGTCGGCCCGACCATCTTCGTCGACGTCGACCCCGCCTCCCCGCTCAGCCAGGAGGAGATCTTCGGCCCGGTGCTGGTGGTGACTCGCTTTAAAAACGAGGAGCAGGCGCTGGCGCTGGCCAACGATAGCCGCTACGGCCTCGGCGCGGCGGTCTGGACCCGCGATCTCTCCCGCGCTCACCGCGTCAGCCGCCGTCTGAAAGCCGGCTCCGTCTTCGTGAACAACTACAACGATGGCGATATGACCGTGCCCTTCGGCGGCTACAAGCAGAGCGGCAACGGACGCGATAAGTCCCTGCACGCGCTGGAAAAATTCACTGAACTGAAAACTATCTGGATTGCCCTGGAGTCTTAATCATGAGCGAACATACCACCAGCTATTACGCCGCCAGCGCCAACCGCTATGAGCCGTTCCCGACGCTGGGCGAATCAATCAGCTGCGACGTCTGCGTCGTCGGCGGCGGCTATACCGGCCTCTCATCGGCGCTGCATCTGGCCGAAATGGGCTACGATGTGGTGCTGCTGGAAGGCGCGCGCATCGGCTTCGGCGCCAGCGGGCGTAACGGCGGCCAGCTGGTTAACTCCTATAGCCGCGATATCGACGTTATCGAAAAAACCTACGGTCCGGACGCGGCGAAAATGCTCGGCAGCATGATGTTTGAAGGCGGCGACATTATTCGCGAGCGCATCCAGCGCTATCAAATCCAGTGCGACTATCGCCCCGGCGGGCTATTTGTCGCGCTGAACCATAAACAGCTGGAGACGCTGGAAGAGCAGAAGGCGAACTGGGAGCGCTACGGCAATACCCAGCTGGAGCTGCTGGATGCCAGCGCCATTCGCCGCGAAGTGGACAGCGACCGCTACGCCGGCGCCCTGCTGGACCACAGCGGCGGCCATATTCATCCGCTGAACCTGGCGATTGGCGAGGCGGACGCCATTCGGCTAAACGGCGGTCGGGTTTACGAACAATCACCGGTCACCCGCATTCAGCACAGCAGCCCGGCGGTGGTGACTACCGAACGCGGGCAGGTTACCGCCCGCTATGTGATCGTCGCCGGTAACGCCTATCTCGGCGATAAGCTCGAGCCGGAGCTGGCGAAACGCAGCATGCCGTGCGGCACCCAGGTGGTCGCCACCGCGCCGCTGGCTGAGGATCTGGCGCGCTCGCTGATCCCGAAAAACTACTGCGTGGAGGATTGTAACTACCTGCTGGATTACTACCGTCTGACCGCCGATAACCGCCTGCTGTACGGCGGCGGCGTGGTGTACGGCGCGCGCGATCCGGACGACGTTGAGCGGCTGATTATGCCGAAGCTGCTGAAAACCTTCCCGCAGCTGCAGGGGGTGAAAATCGACTATCGCTGGACCGGCAACTTCCTGCTGACCCTCTCAAGGATGCCGCAGTTTGGCCGCCTCGATAACAATATCTATTATATGCAAGGCTACAGCGGCCACGGCGTCACCTGTACCCACCTCGCCGGACGGCTGATTTCGGAGCTGCTGCGCGGCGACGCCGAACGTTTCGACGCCTTTGCGAAGCTACCGCACTATCCGTTCCCCGGCGGGCGCAGCCTGCGCATTCCATTTACCGCCATGGGCGCGGCCTACTACAGCCTGCGCGACAGGCTCGGCGTTTAATCCCCCCGGCCGACGGCGCCTGCCGTCGGCAATGTTGCCTCGTCGTCCTGCTGCGGAAAGCGCTGGCGGAAGTAGCGGCGTAAAAACTCCACGGTGGTGCGAATTTTGGCCGAGGTCGCCAGCCGCGAGACGTATACCGCCCAAATATTGGCAGGCTGGTAATACTCCGGCAGCAGATGCACCAGGTTGCCGCTGGCGATATTTTCCCTGACGTCCCACCACGAGCGCAGCGCGATCCCCTGCCCCTCGAGGCACCACTGATGGACGATTTCGCCGTGGTTTGACGACAGCGGCCCGGTCACCTTGATGGCGTGCTCGCCCTCTTTATCGCGCAGCTGCCAGACGCCAAAGGGCCGGTCGCGCTCTTTGATCACCAGGCAGGGTAAGGCGGCAAGGTCGCTAAGCTGCTTTGGCGCCGGGTGACGGGCGATAAATTCCGGCGAAGCACAGAGAATTCGATGGTTGGTAGCAAGCTGGCGGGCAATCAGGTTAGGAGCGATGTCGTCGCCGACGCGAATATCCAGATCGACGCCTTCATTGGCTAAATCCACCAGCCGGTCGGCGACGTCGAAACGGATCTCCAGCTGCGGGTAGCTACGGGCCAGCTCGGAGAGCGCCGGCGCGACTACCCGCCGGCCAAAGCCAAAGCTGCTGATAATCCGCAGCGTCCCCTGCGGCACCTGCCGCGCATCGGAGAGCTCATCCATCATCTGATCGACGTCCTGCAGGATGCGCAGCCCCCATTCGTAGATGCGCTCCCCCTCTTCGGTGATAGCGACGCGTCGGGTGGTGCGGTGCAGCAGCTGGACGTTGAGCGTTTGCTCCAGCAGCGACACGCGCTTGCTGACGAAAGCCGGAGAGACCCCCAGCTCTTCAGCGGCGGCGGCAAAACCGGCGCGGCGGACAACCAGCATAAAGACGCGCAAATCGTTCAGCAGCGGCAGATTATTCATGATTCGTGTTTTATGTTTCACCAGTTGGCGGGATTAATTATGAATCAGTCAATTATAGGATAGAGATGAAGTCAATTTCCCTTACCTGAAACTGAGAACAATGATGAATAAAACCTTACGTATTGCCGCCATCCCCGGCGATGGCATCGGTAAAGAAGTGCTGCCGGAAGGCGTCCGCGTGCTGCAGGCCGCCGCCGAACGCTGGGGGCTGGCGTTAAGCTTCGAGCACTTTGAGTGGGCCAGCTGCGACTATTACGCGCAACACGGCGCCATGATGCCCGACGACTGGCGCGCACAGCTGCAAACGTTCGATGCGATCTACTTCGGCGCGGTCGGCTGGCCGGATATCGTGCCGGATCACATCTCCCTGTGGGGCTCGCTGCTAAAGTTCCGCCGCGAATTTGACCAGTACGTCAACCTGCGTCCGGTGCGCCTGTTCCCCGGCGTCCCCTGCCCGCTGGCGGGTAAGCAGCCCGGCGATATCGATTTTTACGTGGTGCGCGAGAATACCGAAGGGGAATACTCCGCCCTCGGCGGGCATGTGAATCCGGGGACCGAACATGAAGTGGTGATTCAGGAGTCGGTATTTACCCGCCGCGGCGTTGACCGCATTCTGCGCTACGCTTTTGAATTAGCGCAAAGCCGCCCGCGCAGAACGCTAACGTCGGCGACCAAATCCAACGGTCTGGCCATCAGCATGCCCTTCTGGGACCAGCGCGTCGAAGCGATGGCGCAGGAATACCCGGAGGTGAAATGGGATAAACAGCATATTGATATTCTGTGCGCCCGCTTCGTGCTGCAGCCTGAGCGTTTTGACGTGGTGGTCGGCTCCAACCTGTTCGGCGATATTCTCTCCGACCTCGGTCCTGCCTGTACCGGCACTATCGGCATTGCTCCGTCGGCGAATCTCAACCCGGACCGCACCTTCCCGTCGCTGTTTGAAGCGGTGCACGGTTCCGCGCCGGATATCTACGGCAAAAATATCGCCAACCCGATTGCCACCATCTGGGCCGGCGCGATGATGCTCGACTTCCTCGGCAACGGCGACGCGCGCTATCAGGCCGCCCATGACGGCATTCTGGCGGCGATTGAGCAAACCATCGCCAGCGGACCGAAGACGCCGGATATGCAAGGCACCGCCTCCACCCAGCAGGTGGGCGAAGCGATTTGTCAGGCGATTGCCGCACACCAGGTCTCCCGGCAGACGGCTGGTAACCCGTAGCCCCGGTAAGCGCAGCGCCACCGGGGAGATAACTACAGCTCCAGCTCGCGCTGCAGCAGCGCCGCGATCGCCTCGCTGCTCTGCGCCGTCACCAGCGATTGCCGGAACTCCGCATGCATAATGCGCCGCGCCAGCCGCGAGAAAATACGCATATGCTGATCGCCCGCCGAATGTTTGTTCAGCGTCAGCATAATCACAAACTGCGCCTCGTCGTCGCCCCACGCTACCGGCTGCGCCAGGCGGGCGACGCTGATGGTCGACTGCTCGATATGCTCCGATTTACTGTGCGGAATGGCGAAGCTAAAGCCCAGCCCGGTGGAGAACACCGCTTCGCGGGCCCACAGATCGGCTTCCAGCTTACGCGGGTAGCGGCAGCGCCCGGCCAGCAGCAGATTGTCGGTCATACCCTTAATCACCTCCTCTTTACTGCGCCAGTCGCTGTTCAGCGTAATGCACTGAGGGGTAATCAGCGGCGCGTCCTGCTGGGTCATGCGGAACTGGGCCAGCAGGTGCTCGACCTCCAGCGAAGTACGGCACTGCATCGCCTGATTCAGCAACTGACGGCAGGCGCGGCTATCGAGCTGCGCCAGACGCGCCTTGGTCGCGGGGATCGACGGCGCGCTCATGCTTAGCTCATCGAGCCCCAGCCCTACCAGCAGCGGCAGCACCGAGCCTTTGGCCCCCAGCTCGCCGCACAGGCCGATCCATTTACCCTGACGATGCACCGCCTGAACCGCATAATCCAGCGCGCGCAAAAAGGCCGGGTTAAGGCTGTTGTAGTGGCGCGTCACCTTGGCGTTATCGCGATCGACCGCCAGCAGATACTGGGTCAGGTCGTTACTGCCGATACTAAAGAAATCAATCTCTTCGCAGCACTGATCGATGATAAACATCACCGACGGCACTTCGAGCATAATGCCCAGCGGGATCTTCTCATCAAACGGAATATGTTCGCTGCGCAGCGACTGTTTGGCATCCGCCAACTGCTCCTTCACCCACAGAATCTCCTCCATCGAGGAAATCATCGGGATCATGATTTTCAGCGCGCCGTGCGCCGAGGCGCGCAAAATCGCCCGCAGCTGGGTGCGGAACAGCGCCTGATACTCTGCGTAAATACGTACCGCCCGGTAGCCGAGAAACGGGTTGTTCTCCGCCGGAATGTTGAGGTAGGCCACCGGCTTGTCGCCGCCGATATCCATAGTGCGGATGATAATGCCGCGCCCGTTAGCCGGCTCCAGCGCCTGGCAAAATATGTTGTAGAGCTCGTTTTCCGAGGGCGCGCTGGGCCTGTCCATATAGAGCATTTCGGTGCGGAACAGGCCTACCGACTGTGCGCCGTTGTTGAAGGCCGCCGTCGCCTCTACCGAATGGGCGATATTGGCCGCCACTTCCAGACGAATCCCGTCTTCCGTACGCCCCTCTTTATCCAGCCAGGCCTGCTGCTGGCGGCGGATCTGCGCCTGCACCCAGGCCTCCTGCTGATAGTAGCGCGCCACCGCTTGATTGGGATTGACCACCACCAGCCCGGCGTTACCGTCAATCTGCACTCGCCGATCGACCCACGGCAGCAGCGCTTCCATATCGACACCTACCAGAGTGGGAATATTGAACGAACGCGCGAGGATCACCGTATGTGAAGTGGTGCCGCCGCTGCGCAGCAGCAGGCCTTTAAGCAGGGTTTTATCCAGCTCAAGAAACTGGCTGGGAGTGAGTTCATCGGCGAGGCAGATGGCCTCTTCCGTCAGCTTACCCGGCGCCGGGAAGCGCGCTTCGCCGTAGATATGCTGGAGCAACTGGAAGCAGACGTCGCGAACGTCCAGCACGCGCTCCTGCAAATAGCTGTTGCCGGATGCGCTGAACTGGGCGCAAAAATGTTCACCGCTAGCGACCACCGCTTCGGCGCAGCTCAGGCCGCTCAGCAGCCCGTCCAGCAGGTGCTGGCGCAGCGAAGCGTCGGTGGCCAAGGAGCGATGCGCTTCAAGGATCGCGCTGGCGGTGCCGTCGTTATCCAGCAGGCGGAACTCAATGTTTTTCACCAGCAGCGTTAGCCCTTTATCCAGCGCCGCCTGCTCCTGTTCGATGGCGCCCGCCGCCGGTAGCGCGCCTAAATCGCGCAGATCGAGGGACTTAAGATGGGTGAGCCTGCCGCCCGCGCTGCCGGCGCAGACCGGTAAGGCGTGAAACAGCGTGGGATTGAGGCGCGAGAGGGATTCAGGAACCGGCTGAACATCCATCTGCTCAGCCGTCGGCAGCGGCGCATCGCAGTGCGGAAATTCGTCGCGGATAAACGCCGATAGCGCGGCGAACGCCTGTTCTTCGTCCTCTCCGCTGACGATCAGCTCACAGCGGTCCCCCTTCAAGGTATTGGTGCCGATAATCGCCAGCGCGCTTTTCGCGTTCCCGCGCCCTTCCGTGCGGATATTTAACCATTCGACCGAAGACGAAAAAGTATTGCACAGCGTTTCGACCAGGCTTGCCGGGCGCGCATGTACGCCGTTGGGCAAATCACATATGAATTCAATTACCAGAGCCATCGCCTTCCTCCTGAATAATGCGTATTAGCCAAAAGGTAAAGAAAGAAGCCGCCCGCCACTACGTGATAAAAGTGGTAATTACTGGATAATTGTATGCCAGACTCTTTTTTATGCTCGTGGTCACAAATCGCCCTATTAACGGCGTCAAAAACCCGCCAGAACTAAGATTTGAGGTGGATCGCAATTTTCTTCTCGTCTTACAAATATCCAGTAAATGCACTTTTTCTCTACTATTTTATGCGCCGCCCTTTTTCTAAGGTTGAGACATCAACTCAGTCACGGGCCACGCAGCGCTCAGGAGAAAAACAATGAATGAACTGGTGCAAATATTAAAAAATACACGCCAGCACCTCATGACCGGGGTGTCACATATGATCCCGTTTGTCGTGTCCGGTGGGATCTTGCTGGCAGTCTCCGTCATGTTGTACGGCAAGGGCGCGGTGCCCGATGCCGCCACCGACCCTAACCTGAAAAAACTGTTTGATATCGGCGTGGCCGGGCTGACGCTGATGGTGCCGTTTCTGGCAGCCTATATCGGCTACTCCATCTCCGACCGCGCGGCGCTGGCCCCCTGCGCCATCGGCGCCTGGGTCGGCAACAGCTTCGGCGCCGGCTTCTTCGGCGCGCTGATTGCCGGGATCATCGGCGGGCTGGTGGTCTACTACCTGAAGAAGATCCCGGTGCACAAAGTGCTGCGCTCGGTGATGCCCATCTTCGTTATCCCGATTATCGGCACCTTTATAACCGCCGGGATCATGATGTGGGGTCTCGGCGAGCCGATTGGCGCGCTGACCGCCAGTCTGACCGGCTGGCTGCAGGGCATGCGCGAAGGCAGCATCGTGATTCTCGCCATCATTATGGGTCTGATGCTGGCCTTCGACATGGGCGGTCCGGTGAATAAAGTCGCCTACGCCTTCATGCTGATTTGCGTCTCGCAGGGCGTTTACAGCGTGGTCGCTATCGCCGCCGTCGGCATCGCCGTGCCGCCGCTGGGCATGGGCCTGGCAACGCTGATTGGGCGCAAATACTTCTCCGCTGAAGAGCGAGAAACCGGTAAAGCCGCGCTGGTGATGGGGTGCGTTGGCGTCACCGAAGGGGCGATTCCCTTCGCCGCCGCCGACCCGCTGCGCGTTATCCCGGCCAACATGATCGGCGCAGCCGCCGGCTGCGTCACCGCCGCGCTGCTCGGCGCCCAGTGCTACGCCGGCTGGGGCGGGCTGATCGTGCTGCCGGTGGTTGAAGGTAAAGGCGGATTTATTGCCGGTCTGGCGGTGGGCGCCATCGTCAGCGCCGCCTGCGTCATCCTGCTCAAAGCCCTTGCGAAAAAGAAAACGTCAGACGCCAAAGCCGATGACGAGATGGATCTTGATTTCGAAATTAACTGAAACAGTGGAAGGAATATTGTATGACCAAAATTATCGCCGTTACCGCTTGCCCGTCTGGCGTCGCCCACACCTATATGGCCGCCGAGTCGCTGGAGAGCGCCGCTAAAGCCAAAGGCTGGCAGGTCAAAGTCGAGACTCAGGGCTCCATCGGTATTGAGAATGAACTGACGGCGGAAGACGTCGCCAGCGCCGATCTGGTGATCCTGACTAAAGATATCGGTATTAAGTTCGAAGAGCGTTTTGCCGGTAAAACCATCGTGCGCGTCAATATCAGCGATGCCGTGAAGCGCGCCGAAGCCATTATGAACAAAATCGACAGCCACCTTTCACAGAATGCCTGACCGAAAGCACGGGGCGCGACCTGCGCCCCGCAAAATAACATGGAGTTTGTCATGACTAATCGCACTCAACGCTTAAAAGACCGTCTGTTCGCCAACCCGCGCGAAATCTCCCTCGAGCGGGCCCTGCTCTACACCGCCAGCCATAAACAGACCGAGGGAGAGCCGGTGATGATCCGCCGGGCGAAAGCGACCGCATGGGTTCTCGACCATGTGCAGATTTCGATTCGTGATGATGAACTGATTGCCGGTAACCGCACGATCAAGCCGCGCGCCGGGATTATGTCCCCGGAAATGGACCCCTACTGGCTGCTTAAGGAGCTGGACCAGTTCCCGACCCGCCCGCAGGACCGCTTCAATATTAGCGAAGAAGATAAGCGCATCTACCGCGAAGAGCTGTTCCCCTACTGGGAAAATCGCTCGATGAAGGACTTCATCAACAGCCAGATGACCGATGAAGTGAAGACCGCCGTCAGCACGCAGATTTTTAGCGTTAACCAGACCGATAAAGGCCAGGGGCATATCATTATCGACTACCCCCGCCTGCTGGAAAACGGCCTCGCCGCGCTGGTGGCGGAGCTTAAGGCGTTGAATAAGCAGCACCCGCAGAACAGTTTTTATCAGGCGGTGCTGATCCTGCTGGAAGCCTCCCAGCGCCATATTCTGCGCTATGCCGCGCTGGCCGATGAGATGGCCGCCGGCTGCGTTGACCCGCAGCGGCGCAAAGAGCTGGAAACCATCGGCGAAATTTCGCGCCATAACGCGCTGCACCGCCCGGAAGACTTCTGGCAGGCCTGCCAGCTGTTCTGGTATATGAACATCATTTTGCAGTATGAATCCAACGCCAGCTCCATTTCGCTGGGACGCTTTGACCAGTACATGCTGCCGTACTATCAGGCGTCGTTGAATCGCGGCCAGGATCCGCAGTTTCTTCAGGAGCTGCTGGAGTCGCTGTGGGTGAAGTGCAACGATATCGTCCTGCTGCGCTCCACCAGCAGCGCGCGCTACTTCGCGGGCTTCCCGACCGGCTATACCGCCCTGCTCGGCGGCCTGACCGAGACCGGACGCAGCGCGGTCAATATCCTGTCGTTTTTATCCCTCGACGCCTACCAGAACGTGCGCCTGCCGCAGCCGAACCTCGGCGTGCGGGTCAACGAGCTGATCGACCGTCCGTTCCTGCGCAAAACCGCCGAAACCATTCGCCTCGGCACCGGCATTCCGCAAATCTTTAATGATGAAGTGGTGATCCCGGCGTTTCTCAACCGCGGCGTCTCGCTGGAAGACGCGCGGGATTACTCGGTGGTCGGCTGCGTTGAGCTGTCGATCCCGGGGCGCACCTACGGCCTGCACGATATCGCCATGTTTAACCTGCTGAAGGTGATGGAAATCGTGATGCTGGAAAACGAAAGCAATCCTGATATCACCTGGGATGGGTTGATTAATCAAATCCGCGACAAGATTCGCTATTACATTAAGCTGATGGTCGAAGGCAGCAATATTTGCGATATCGGCCACCGCGACTGGGCGCCGGTTCCCCTGCTCTCTTCCTTTATTGAAGACTGCGTGCAGCACGGCCAGGATATTACCGAAGGCGGCGCGCGCTATAACTTCTCTGGGGTGCAGGGTATCGGCATCGCCAACCTCAGCGACTCGCTGCACGCGCTCAAAGGGATGGTGTTTGAGCAAAAACGCCTGAGCTTCGCCGAGCTGATCGCGGTGCTGAAAGCCAACTTCCAGACGCCGGAAGGCGAAAAGATCCGCGCGCGCCTGATCAACCGCTTCGAGAAATACGGCAACGATATCGACGAAGTGGACAACATCAGCGCCGATCTGCTGCGCTTCTACTGCAAAGAGGTTGAGCGGTATCAGAACCCGCGCGGCGGTCATTTCACGCCGGGCTCCTATACCGTCTCCGCCCACGTGCCGCTGGGGTCGGTGGTTGGCGCGACGCCGGACGGACGCCTGGCCGGGGAGCAGCTGGCGGACGGCGGGCTGTCGCCGATGCTCGGCCAGGACGTGCAGGGGCCGACCGCGGTGCTCAAGTCGGTCAGCAAGCTGGATAACTTTCTGCTCTCCAACGGGACGCTGCTGAACGTCAAATTCACCCCGGCGACCCTTGCCGGCGACAGCGGCCTCAACAAGCTGGCCGACTTTCTGCAGGCCTTCACCAAGCTGAAGCTACAGCATATTCAGTTCAACGTGGTCAACGCCGACACCCTGCGCGAAGCCCAGCAGCGGCCGCAGGACTTCGCCGGTCTGGTGGTGCGCGTCGCCGGCTATAGCGCCTTTTTTGTCGAGCTGTCGCAGGAGATTCAGGATGACATTATCCGCCGCACCGCGCATCAGCTGTGAGGTGATGGAAACGCGCGCCGATAAGGCGCGCATTTTTAACATCCAGCGCTACTCTTTGAATGACGGTCAGGGGATCCGCACCGTCGTGTTTTTTAAAGGCTGCCCGCACACCTGCCCGTGGTGCGCCAATCCGGAATCGATCTCGCCGAAAATTCAGACCGTACGCCGCGAGAGCAAGTGCCTGCGCTGTTCCCGCTGCCAGCAGGACGTGGTCGAGTGTCCCTCCGGCGCGTGGGAGCAGATTGGCCGCGACGTCACCCTGGATAATCTGCTTAAAGAGGTGCTGAAGGATGAGGTCTTCTTCCGCGCCTCCGGCGGCGGCGTCACCCTATCGGGCGGCGAGGTGCTGATGCAGGCCGAGTTTGCCGCGCGTTTTCTGCGCCGCCTGCGCGAATGGGGAGTGAGAACGGCGATTGAAACGGCGGGCGATAGCGCCTTCAGCCGTTTTTTTCCGCTGGCGCAGGCGTGCGACGAAGTGCTGTTCGATCTGAAAATCATGGATGAAGCGCTGGCCCGCGAGCAGCTGCGGATGAATATGCCGCGGGTGCTGGATAACTTCGCCCGTCTGGTGGACGCGCATATTCACGTGATCCCCCGGGTGCCGCTGATTCCGGGGTTCACGCTTAACGAAGAGAATTTCCGCCAGATTCTGGCTTTTTTGGCCCCCTTTAAGCTGCCCGAAATTCATCTTCTGCCGTTCCATCAGTACGGCGAACCCAAATATCACTTACTGGGAAAAACATGGTCGATGTTGATGATTAAAGCGCCCGCGGAATCTGAGATTCAACCATTCAAGACGCTGGCCGAACGGGCCGGTTTTAGCGTGACCGTCGGCGGATAACGCCTGGAGGATGCTATGGATTTCACTATCGTTGCCGTCACGGCCTGCGTCAGCGGCGTCGCTCACACCTATATGGCGGCCGAGCGGCTGGAAAAAGTCGGCCACCAGGAGAAATGGAATATCAAAATAGAAACCCAGGGCGCGTTGGGGGTGGAGAACAAAATCACCGCTGAGGATATTGCCCACGTCGATGTCGTTCTGCTGGTGACGGATATTGAAATTGACGATGCCCAACGTTTTCACGGCATCCGCACCATTAAGACCAGCATTAAAACCTTTCTGCTGCAGCCGCAGCAGATTGTCGAGGCGGTGAAATGCATTATGAAAAAACCGGTGGTGTATATTGAGATCCCGTGAGCGCACCTGTGATTTTGTAGCCCGGGCAAGGCGCTTGCGCCGCGGCCCGGGGAAATAACACTTCGGCAGTTTCAGGTTTTCCCCGGTCACGCTGCGCTTACCGGGGCTACAATTCCACGCGATTCTTACTCCACGGCCAGCAGCCATTTCTGCGCGGGCGTCAGGCGGCTGGCGGTTTCCGGCGTCAGCCAGCGCTGCTGATCCTGCTGTGCGGTATCCGCCCTGTCGATATATAAACCGTGCAGCACGCGCCTTCTGCTGCCGACGCGGTTGCGCGTCCCGCCGTGCCAGGCGTGGGCGTTATAAATCATCACGCTGCCCGCCGGCGCGGCGAACACCACCTCATCAGGATGCGCCAGCTCCGGGTCGTCCAGCACTTCTTCCGGCAGCTCCGGGCGAAGATGCGTGCCGGGAATAATGCGCGGCGCGCCGTTTTCCGCGCTCAGGTCATCAATGGCCCAAATGGTATTCACCAGATGCACTTTCGGAAAATCGGGACGCGGCTTTTTCCAGTCCGCATGCAGCGGCTGATGGCCGCCGTTAAACAACGCTTCCCGCGCGTTCAGGCTGGAGACTTTAAAATCGCCCTGAAAAACATGCCGACAGGCGGAGAGAATCAGCGGGTGGGACCAGACCTTTTCCCAAATCGCGCCTTTGTTAATCAGGTTGGCGATGCGGGTTGCCGTCGCTTCCTGGTGGTGCTCCATCGCCAGATTATCGCCCTCTCTCTCGACGATGGCGTCGATAAGCGCGCGCATCGCCGCCAGCCACTCCGCGTCCGCCACGTTATGCACGACGGTGTAGCCCAGGGTATCCAGCTCCTGTTTCATTGTCGGGCTCAGCGCAACGTTCGCCCCCAGCGCATCCAGATAAACCGCAGATTGTTGTTCCATATTTATATTCCTTAACTTATCGATAACACAAAACAAACTCTAATCTGCGGCGGGCGGGAATACATGAGGCCAAAACTACGAAAAACTGGACAAGCGTACGCGGCAGAAAAAAGTGTGATGGCCATCAAAATCCAGCTTTTCCGCCTTCCAGCAGGGCCATCATTCGCGAAGTCGCCTGATACAGAACAAACCTGTGCAGATAAAATAGATTATAATCAACAGGATAATTGCTCTCTTCTAAGGCGTACGGAATGATTGACGATCTGGCGGATATTTTAAATCGTTTAGTAAATCAGAAAGATAATCTGCACGTCAGGTTCCCCGACCCGGATATCTCCGAGCCCGCGCTGGCGTTTAAGGTGCCCTTTCCACGGCTGGAAATTGTGCTCGAGGGTGAGCTTAAGGAGAGCGGGCTGCCGCTGTCGGAGACGATGCTCTCCGCCTCGCAGGTACTCTACGTTCAGGCGGGTAAATGGACGCTGCCGGAATGGACCGCGCCGGCATCGACGTTAAGCATTCTGTTTGGCCGCCAGAAGCTGGGGTTTTGCGTTCAGCACTGGGACGGCAGGCAGCTGCGCACGGAAAAGCAGAACGTCGCCCGCCTGGGGCCGCGCGTGGGCTCCTACCTGCTGCTGTCGCTCAATGAAATCTGCCTGCAGCCGGACCCGGTGACCGCCCGGCTGGTCGTCTCTGCGCTGTTAAGCCACTGCCTTGAGCAACTGGTCGGGCTGGAGATGCGCGTCAGCCGCAGCCGCGATCTGTTTCTGGCGGTACAGGATTATCTCGAAGAGCATCTCAGCCAGCCGCTGACCCGCGAGTCGGTGGCGAAACGCTTTCACATTACGCCCAACTATCTTTCGCATATATTCCAGAAATCCGGCTCCGTCGGTTTTAACGAGTTTCTCACCAGCGTCCGCCTGGAAAAGGCGAAAAAACTACTCCGCGGCTACGACCTTAAGGTCAAAGAGATCGCCCACAACTGCGGGTTTGTCGACAGCAACTATTTCTGCCGGGTGTTTAAACGCTATACCGAGCGCTCTCCGTCCGAATATCGCCGCCACTGCCGCAGCGCGCAGCAGGGATAGTTCACACGGCCCATTCCACTCGCCCGCGGCCGTTATTTTTTGCCTTATAGAGCGCGTCATCGACCTTTTTAATAAACTGATTCTGCGGCTCGTCTTTATGCCGCAGGCCAACGCCAATGCTAATCGACAGCGGGTTGTCGTGGTTGATCAGGATTGCCCGGGCGTTTTGCAGAATAGACTGCGCCAGTTCATCCACTTCCTGCGCCGACAGGCCATCAACGATAATGGCAAACTCTTCGCCGCCAATCCTCGACGGCAGTACCTTATCGCTGGTGAGTTTCGCCAGCTGTTTGCCGAGGGCAAACAGCACTTCGTCCCCCACCAGATGACCGTAGGTGTCATTAATTTTCTTAAAGTAGTCGATATCAACAATCATCAGCGCCTGCGTATTCCCCGCCTTTTCGCGGACGGTATCGATAAAGAAGCGGCGGTTTGGCAACTGGGTCAGCTCATCCTTAAGCGATTGAGAACGCGCGTCGACGTACAGGAGATTGATGCGCTCAATGATTTTGTAGACCCCGACCGCGCTCAGCAGCATGCCGGTCAGACGCAGCAGATCTTCACAGTAGTATCCCATCCAGCGCGGCTGGCGGAAGATTTCGTCCATCAGATCGAACGTGCCTCCGGCAATCCATAGCAGCAGCCCGTAGCGTACCCAGTTGACCGCCACGTGGTTCATGCGCACCTTGGTTGAGCTCCAGAGCATAAACAGCAGAAAAAGCAGCGCCAGAAGATCGATATACATACCGGGATTAGACAAAATCACGCGCCACGGTCCCAGCGGCGGCGAGACGAACGCGCACAGACCCGATACGGCGGCGATCGCCAGCAGCGCCGGAAAGATATGGGTTCGGGAAATAGAAGACGAGGGTTGAATATGGATGTTTTTTTCGCGTTCGGCCATGGTCAGGTCTCTTTACAGCGCGGCTTGCCAGGGCGTTAGCATAACAGCGGAAAGCGTTTGCGCGAACTGTAAAGGCGCGCGGGCGGGCGACAGGGAGCGGATTTCCACTTATCCCGCGTAGCGTATTAGATGAAATTGTTATCGAAGCGGGTTCGCGCAAAAGCGGTAGTCTAAACGTACAGGTTTAAATCAACAGGCGGTGGGAGAATATTCATCAAAACCACGCCAGGATCAGGGAGAAATTTCATAAACCGCAGGAAGTCCGCCGCAAAATAAGGAATTCAGCGCCCTTTGCGCATTTCCCTACCAACTGGCTGAGCGGGGATTGCCATCATTTATCTCCCAGGACTATGCTAATAGCACCAGCCTCATCAGTCATGCCCTGCGGGTTAAGCGATAAATATAAGGTGTCGTTATGGCCATTGATCCGGAACTATTATATATAGAAATTCTGGAGACTATTCTGTTGGCTACGCTGGATTCTCAATTCTGGAAACCCGCGCTGCAGAAACTGTCGTTACTGACAGGACATCAGTACGCGGCATTGCTTTATTATGACAAAGGTAATGCGCATCTTATGACGGATTCATTACTTTTTGATGAAAAAGTCTTTACGGCCTACCGGGATGTTTTTCTGGCAATCGATCCTGCCGAAAAAATATTGACGGGGTTGCCTGTAGGGCAGATGTACAGAGACAGGGAGTTTTTAGGAGATAAATTTATTGCTAATAGTATTTATTATAATGAATTTCATCACCCTAATGATTTAAATTATCTTACCAGCGTCAAACTAGGTACCGTCAACGGTTATGCCACTTATTTATCGCTGATGACGGCTAATGAAGCGGCCTATCCACAGCCCACGCAATTTGACCTGTTCCGGCGCCTCATCCCCGCGTTAATTACCGCCAGCCAGCTTCATGCCAGATTTGAACACCTTCGTGACACGATTAAATATCAGGGTGCCGTCATGGACAACGGTATTTACCCGGTCTGGCTTGTGGGTCATGCCGGTAAAATCCTTTACGCCAACACCCGGGCCGAAAATTACCACCGCGCGAGCCATAGCGCGATCTGGTCTGTCGGCGCTGACACGCTAAGCCTGAACACAGACAGCAAAAAACTGCGGCATGCCATTGAACAGGCCACCCGGACGGAGGCGCGCCCCCGAGCAGGATTATGCTACACCGCCGGGCGGCAAGCAAAGCCGATCCTGGTCATCCCGTCCCCCAGCATTCCCGGTGCGGCTTGCATTATCATCCCCGAGCCTTTCCTCACCGGCAGCGCATTCATGGAGCTCTTTAATGTCAAACCCGCCGAGAATGCGGTAGCAGAACTGCTGGTCAGAGGGATGACCCCGGATGAATGCGCCCTGCATCTCGGCGTCTCCATCACCACCGTCAGAACCCACCTTAGTGCGCTGTACCGGAAAACGCATACCCGTAATCAATCCGAGCTGCTGCTCATTATCAGGGCTATTCATAGCTAATTTATTTTACCCACTCATTCATTTGAATGAATGTGGATGCCATGACCACCACTATACTGAACCTTATCTGCGGGGACGCGTATCAGTATAACCCCGTGGGTATAAGATGACCCCTTGTTGTAAATAGAAATACCTGCGTATATTAGTTTATCTTCGCATGCCAGGAATAAAATAATTTTATCCTGGCGAGGAGCGCATTTATGTTTTTACTAAAAACACACGCATCAGTAATTGTTTTATTTTTTATTTCCGCCGCCGCTCACGCTAATGAAGCCTCCTGTCAGGCTCAGCAGTCCTGCGGTGAACATATCAACAAATATTTAATTTACCTTGTGTTTTTCATCGTTATCTTTGGTACCTTGCTTTCTATTTTAGTCATCCGCAATTCACTTCCTAAAGCGTGGTCTTTAGCCGATGCGCTTTCTGAAGATGTTGAATTATCCGCTACCGAAGAGGTTAAAGCCACCAGGGACGGCACTGATACCGTGACAAAGAAGCCTCTTTATGACGATGCAGGCAGGCCGCGGCTGGTCAAAGAAATGAAAGCCAGTTCGAGCCGGCTCATTGCGCTAATCGGCATGCTGGTTATTTTGTTTATGTATATTGGCTTCGGCTCGTTATTGCTACTTGACTTTGGCCGCAATGGAAAAATATCCAACCCTGACGCCCTGAGTGAAATCATTAAATTCCTGATAGCCGGAATGACATTATTTGCGCCTTACCTGGTAAATAAAGTCTCTTCTCTCTTTCAGGGCTTAACCTCGAGTAAATAGACCTAAGACACTATCTCAACATTCGTCACCGTCATGAAGGAGAGTTTTATGGATACTATCAACAAGCGTATATTCATCGCGACTCGCTATCCTGTCAGCACGCAGCATGGTCGCCCACCGATAGCGTTTTTAGAACAGTTAGTCGATACTTTAAATGCTTTACCTGATGAGGTTTTTGCTGAAAATAAGCTTCATGATATCTATGCCGTAATGAAAGGGGCTCTCGGGCCTTACACCAGCCTTTTACACCGTAAAGCCGTCATGTGTGAAGTGCTTCGCGTTCAGGCGGGGTTTGAATCAGACTGGCGCTGGGATGCCGGCGTTGATTCCGAAAACGCGCATTCAATGGCTCACATGGAAAGCGAGGAAACCGGGGCGTTTCAGGTGTCATTTGACAGCATCGGCAATGGAAAGGCGGAACTCCTGAGTTTTGCTAAACAGCATGGCATTGATACAGCTGAAAAATTCATTACAAAAATGAAAACAGACCACCCGCTGGCGATAGAGTATTGTGCCCGACTGTTGCGTTTCAGCACCAGCTGGTGCGGTACCATCGTAAACCCCGCGATGGTTATCTCTCACGTGCGACGCGATGCCGTGGAAGAATTCCAGACATTTGTTACGCTACATACGCCTCCTGTGATGTTTGCCGATAGCATCACGCCGCTGAGCGACAAAGAAAAAATGCTCGACGTAGTCAATATTGCCACAACGCCGGATCGTTATGAAAAAGTTCAGGCCATCGCTGCGATTGAGCTTTTCAAATTAGCCCATGAGCAGTGGCCGCATGATGGTTGCGCCCTGAACCTGGCTAACCTGTTACAGGCCGGAGGGATTGCCGTTCCCGATATTACGCAGGCATTAGCTTTGGGTAACTATCTTCGTGATAAACGACAATGGAAAGTCATTTCTGTGGGTGATCAACAGCCCGGCGATGTCGGTTCCACCTGCGGTCCCGTAGCGCACCACGGTTACGATCATATTTATCTGGTGCTGGAATGCGAAGGTAACGACATAATGCTCATTGCCGATAATCAAAAACCAGTCCCTCATCAACGACTAGCCAGTGGAAATGGCAAAACACCCACAACTTTCTTTTTGCGGCCAGTCTGATTCAACCCGGAAAAAACTTACCGCGTACTGAATCCCGTAACAGCAACGCTTTGGGTATTGCACGGGGTCGGATAGCCCGGGCAGGTGTGCGCCACCTCCGGGTATATCCGGCCTGCGTCGCGATAATCCGTTACCTTTTTTGCCGCTGTCGCTGATTATGCTGCTCAAGCTCATACTCAATAAAGGCATCTATCATGGACCGATATACTTTCTCAATAATCACTTCGGGCAACCCTGCCGCAGCCGCTTTTTCGCGAACCCGATCAATAACCTGCTGCACGCGTTCTGGCGCGCGTACGGCTGAGTGGTCTGTTTTAAATGCGGCGGCGGCTTGAACACACGTAGCGCGCTGAGCAATCAGGCTAACCAATTCGCTATCAATCGAATCGATCTGGCTTCTGACATCGGCAAGGCTGGAAAACGTCATCACTTAAACCTCCAAACTAGTACATAGGATCAGCATGATATAATAAATTTCGCCCGATTCCACGCCTGGCGTCTATTCAGGCAGCGTTGGCCAGCTTTTCTTCAAAGCCGATGCCGGCGGCGAGCTGCAGATGTGACCTTTCGTTTTTATCCGCGGACGCGCGTATTTGTTAGTGATAAAGCTTAGCCGGACAGCGGTGGTCGCTGGGTACGCATAGCCGCATACAGCGAGCATAGCTCCTGCAGGCTGTTGGTCCCCATACGCTTCATCAGCCGGGTACGCTGGACGCTGACCGTGGACGGACTGACCCCGCGGATACGGGCAATATCATCCAGAGAATGGCCGCGTAAACTGAGCCTCATGATCTGTTGCTCGGCGTGGGTAAAATTAAACGTATCGGGCAGATAAGCAACGCTTTGGTTCTGGGCCGAAAACAGGCCCATCACTTTTAACGCCTGACGCAGCTCTTCGACCGTCAACCTCTCTGACAAACAGAGCTTTAGCAGGCCCGGAAACAGCCGGTTGATAGCCTCAAAATGGCGCTCAGAGGTGATGAAGATGGCGTAGTGCTCCGGCGGATGGCGAAAGAACAAAGCGTATATC
Organism: Klebsiella sp. M5al; assembly: GCF_002090195.1. Taxonomy (NCBI): domain Bacteria; kingdom Pseudomonadati; phylum Pseudomonadota; class Gammaproteobacteria; order Enterobacterales; family Enterobacteriaceae; genus Klebsiella; species Klebsiella sp. M5al. The sequence continues at coordinate 2,241,577 of NZ_CP020657.1, read as the reverse complement.
TCCTGGATATCCATCCCGCAAGTGACATACACGCAGTTGCTTAACCCTGCATCCGCGCCATCGTTCAGCTCCTGCAATAGAGTCTCTACGCCAGAAATAAATACACGATCCTTTCCATGAATAGTCATCTTGAAGTCCCGAGGTTACTGTCTTTTATTATCCTTCCATATGGATGCTTTTCTGAGAGTGTTATGTCGTCAGTCTGGCAGATCAATAGCGCAATCTTTTCCGTTTAGCTTTCGTTTAGGTTAAAGGAATCGGAAGCATGGGCTTCAGTTTAACCATTGAAACCGACGGAGTATTTTTTAAGTTTTAACAAATTGAGCGCTTTAAAATATAGGAATACGATTACTGCCAATTCAAAGAAAAGCTTAAATTCACGCATAAAACGGCGTCAAAAAACCAGAAACAAATACATAACACTATGATACGCATGGAAAATATAGAATTAGGATTATCTTTATAAATAACATAAAAAATATTTACCCTCTCTTTTTAATATTCAGATCTCGATCTCAAAACATCATTTCATTTTGTGTAAAAGTTATTTTCAATAAAATTACAAGCAGTGCGAATTAGCCATCAACAGGGAATAAAGAATAATGTGTGGTGAATCCCCCTAAGCGGCGGGGTCAAGCTGAATCGAGGAATACCCTCATCTACGTTTCGTTTTTATTGACGAATCAGGAAGTCAGCGCCTGATTCACCGGGAGGCACCCGGCACCACACCACCCTCTAATAATTTAATGTGTATCGTTCTGCCTGCTTTACGGCAGGTAATTTCTTGTACCTTTGGAAAATATAAAAAGTAGAGGCACTCTATGTTTCGCTCATTATTATTAGTCACGATTCCTTTTATCAGTATTGCTGCCCACGCGGTGACCTTTGATTACCGTCATGAAACCAATGACAAAGCCGGCAATAATCATAAAGACAGACTGTTGATGTCTCACCGTTTTGCTAATGGTTTTGGCTTGTCGCTGGAAGGGAAATGGAAAGGTTCGCAGGATAAAAATAAAGCCTATGATGAAACCGTTAGTAACGGCACCGAAGTGGTGGCGAGCTATGTGCATAAAATAAATAAAACCTTTCAGATTGAGCCTGGCTTCTCTCTGGATACCAGCTCGTCTTCAAATAGCTACCGCCCTTATCTGCGCGGCAAAGCCAACCTGACAGATGACCTCAGCGCCTCACTGCGCTACCGCCCTTACTACAAGCGCAATTCAGGCAATATCGGCACGTCTAAAGACACCTCGGAGAACGGTTATAACCTGACCAGCGTTATTTCCTGGAAATTCCTCAAAGATTATCAGCTGGATTATGAACTGGACTATAAAAAAGCCAACTCCGCAGGGGTTATTTTAGCGGATAACGAAAGCTACGACTGGACCCATGATTTTAAGCTGACCTATAAATTTGATAAAAACTGGTCGCCTTATATGGCAATAGCGAATGTTTCCGGCAGTAAAGCCACCGATGAACGCCAGACGCGTTATCGCGTTGGCGTGAAATACTCCTTCTGATAACTTCCTGTCAGCCAGATAAAAATAAATAAGGGTTTCATTAAACCCTTATTTTCATTAAGAGGAAAATAATGAAGATTGCAAAAATCACCCTGGCATTGGGCGCTCTGAGTCTCTTTTCCCTGAGTGCTGGCGCCCAGGAGAACGCGCGTCTGAGCAGCGTAAAGCAGTTCGCCGAGGTCGTGCTGGATAAAGCGGGGGATCGGTACGGCCATCACTCTCCTCTGCTGGCAAACGGCGTGGATCCTCGCACCGGCAAGCAAATGGAATGGGTTTTTCCGGACGGTAAAGTTACCGTGCTGTCGAACTTCTCCGCCCAGCAAAATTTAATGCGGGTGCTGGTAGGGTTAAGCAACCTGACCGGCGAAGCAAAATATAAGCAGCGGGTCGCGGAGAATATTCGCTACTACTTTGACCACTATCAGGACGCCAGCGGGCTACTGCTGTGGGGAGGCCATCGCTTTGTTGATTTGAAAACGCTGCAGCCTCAAGGCCCGAGCGAAAAGGAGATGGTCCATGAACTTAAGAACGCGTACCCCTATTACGACATGATGTTTGCCGTCGATGACAAGGCCACCGCGCGCTTTATCAAAGCGTTCTGGAATGCCCATGTTTACGACTGGAAAACGCTGGAAACCAGCCGTCACGGGGAGTACGGCAAAGCGATGGGCGCGCTCTGGCAAAATGATTTTGTCCAACAGCCGCCGTTTTTCGCCACCAAAGGCCTGAGCTTTCTCAATGCCGGCAACGACCTTATCTACTCCGCATCGCTGCTCTATAAATACGATGGCGACGCAGGCGCGCTGACGTGGGCGAAGCGTCTGGCCGAACAGTACGTTCTGCCGCGCGATAAGAAGACCGGGCTCGGCGTCTACCAGTTTACCCAAGCGCTAAAACGCGCCGACACTACCGATGATAGCGATACGCACTCGAAATACGGCGACCGCGCGCAGCGTCAGTTTGGTCCCGAACTGGGGCCCGATGCGCTGGAAGGCAATATGCTGCTGAAGGGCCGGACCAGCACCCTCTACTCAGAAAATGCGCTGATGCAGCTTGCCCTGGCTAAATCGCTGGGCACCGCCGGCGACGATCTCAAAAAATGGACCCTTGATGGCCTCAAGGCCTTCGCGACCTACGCTTACGATGAGCAGAACAATACCTTCCGCCCTCTGCTGGCCAACGGCACGGACCTCTCCGGCTACGCGTTAAAACGCGATGGCTATTATGGGAAAAAAGGCACGGTGCTGAAAGCCTATCCGGCGGGAAATGAATTTCTTCTCTCCTATGCCCGCGCCTGGACGCTTGAACCGGATCGTGCCATCTGGAAAGTCGCGCGAGGTATCGCCAAAGGCCAGGGACTGGGCGATATTGGCGAACCCGGCGGCGCGAACCGCAGGCTGAATAACCAAACGGAGAATCATCAGCCGTATGCGATTTTCGCGCTTATCGACCTGTGGCAGGCCACCGGGCAGCAGGACTATTTGACGCTGGCGGATCGTATCGGCGCTAACATCATCAACAAGCAGCGCATCAACGGCTTTTTTGTCGATAACCCTGAGGCCGAATATGCCAGTATCGATAGTATCGCCCCCTATGCGCTTCTCGCCCTGGAAGCCGCCTTCCGCAATACGCCGGACGCGGTGGCGCCGTTCCTGAACGGCGCGGGATTCACGGAGGGTGCTTATCGGATAGCTGACGGGACGGTTCGCTACTCCACCCGCGATGACGAGCTGTTCCGCCTTAAACCCGGCGAACAGCTCAAACCGAACGGCAAAAAATAAAACGGTCCCCCACAGCCACCGGTGTGGGACCGTACCGCGCCGGACCGCCCGGCGCTTACTTTCCGGCATCCAGCGCCGACACCGCGCGCGAATAGGCGTCTATCGCCAGCGCCACATCATCGGCGGTGACCGACTCGGCGGGATGATGGCTGATGCCGCCTTTGCAGCGGACAAACAGCATCGCTGACGGCCAGCGTTCGGCAATGGCGATGGCGTCATGCCCGGCGCCGCTCGGCAGCGTTAGCGAACGCCCCTGCACCGCCTGCACCGCCTCGCTCAATACCTGCTGCAATCCGCTATCGCAGGCGGTAGCGGCAATCCGGTAAAACTCTTCGGCGCTGAACCGCAGCTGGCGACGAGCGGCAATGGCCTGCGCCTCCGTCAGCAGCGTATCCAGCAGCGCATCCAGCGGCTGGTCTTTCGGCCCGCGAATGTCGAGGGTCAGCGCGACTTCGCCGGGAATGACGTTAACCGCGCCGGGCGCGCAGCGCAGCGTCCCCACCGTGGCGACCAGGTTTCCGCCCTGTTCGCGGGTCAGCGTCTCTATCAGCACCATCCACTCGGCGGCGGCGGCCAGCGCATCTTTCCGATGGCTCATCGGCACGGTCCCGGCGTGTCCCGCCTCGCCGGTAAAGCGGCAGTTCAGACGACGCGCGCCGTTAATCGCTTCCACTACGCCTAAGGCCAGTCCTTCCTGCTCCAGGCACGGCCCCTGCTCGATATGCAGTTCCAGATACGCGGCGATCTCCTCCTGGCTGCGGGCGGCCAGGTGAACGCGCGCCGGATCCAGCCCGGCCAGCACCATCGCCTGCGCCACGCTGACGCCATCGGCATCGGTCTGCGCCAGCCAGCTCTCGGGCCAGGTGCCGGTCAGCCCGCGGCTGCCGAGCAGCGTAATACCGAAACGCGTCCCTTCTTCATCGCTAAAGCCGACAATCTCGATCGCCTTTTTCAGCCTACGCCCCTGTCGATGCAGGCTGTCCACCACCTCGATCGCCGTCAGGACGCCGAGCATACCGTCATAGCGTCCGGCGTTACGCACCGTATCAAGGTGCGAACCCAGCAGGATGGCGGGCGCTCCCTCCTGCTCTCCCTCGTAGCGCCCGCATATATTGCCGACGCTGTCCTGCCAGACGGTCATCCCGGCCTGGGTCATCCACAGCGCCGCCCGCTGGTTGGCCGCAAGATGCTGAGGAGAGAGATAAACCCGGGTCAGGGCGTCCGGCGTTTCGCTGATCGCCGCCAGCTCGTCGGCGCGGGCCATCACCCGGGCCGCGGCCTGCTGCATATCCGCCTGCTGGCGTTGTGTTTGACTCATTGCGCGCGCTCGCTGCGATAGTGGTCCCACGCGGCCTGCATCGCGGCGCCCTGGGTGGTCGGGAATTTGAGATAGTTCAGCACCGACTCCAGGGCGCTGAGCGTAGTCATCACGCAATCTTTCCGCGCGTTATAGCCCATGGTGCCGATCCGCCATACCTTGCCGTGCAGCGGGCCAAACGAGGTGCCGATTTCAATGCCGAAATCTTCCAGCATCAGCTTGCGCGCCTGGTCGCCGTTGATGCCCTGCGGGATGACGACGCCAAGCACGTTGTTCATCTTGTGTTTCAGGTCGCCGAAGGTCTCCAGCCCCATCGCCTGGATGCCTTTAACCAGCGCATCGCCGTGCAGCTTATGCCGGGCAATGCCGTAATCCAGGCCTTCCTGGAGGATCAGGCGGGCGCATTCGCGGGCGCCGAACAGCGCGGTAGTGGCCTCGGTATGGTGGTTAAGGCGCTCCGGCCCCCAGTAGTCCATCACCATGCCGAGATCGAAGTAGTTGGAGTAGATCATCTCCTCGTCGCCGTCGCGGTGGGCATCGGTGCGGATCCCCTCTTCCACGCATTTGCGGCGGCGAATCGCCTCTTCCATGCGCGCGCTGAGGGTAATCGGCGAGGTGCCGGACGGGCCGCCAAGGCATTTTTGCATCCCGGCCGAGACCGCATCCAGTCCCCAGACGTCGGTTTCCAGCGGGTTGCCGCCCAGCGAGGCGGTGGCGTCGGTGTAAAACAGCGCGTCGTAGCGGCGGCAGATCTCCCCCAGCTCCGCCAGCGGCTGCAGCATGGTGGTCGAGGTATCGCCCTGCACCGTCAGCAGCAGGCGCGGACGAATACGTTTGACGGCATCCTCCACCTGGTCCGGGGTGAACACTTCGCCCCACGGCACTTCAATGGTATGCACTTCCGCCCGGCAGCGGCGGGCGATTTCGCACAGCAGATGGCCGAAGCGGCCAAATACCGGTACCAGCACCTTGTCGCCCGGCCGAATAGCCGAAACCAGGATCGCCTCAATCCCGGCCCTTGAGGTTCCGTCCACCAGCATCGTCCAGCGGTTTTCGGTACGAAATACGCCGCGGTACAGCGCCATCACTTCGTTCATATAGTGGGTCATCGCCGGGTCGTACTGGCCGATAAGCTGGCTCGACATGGCGCGCAGCACGCGCGGGTCGGCGTTAATCGGGCCGGGCCCCATCAGCAGGCGCGACGGCGGGTTGAGTTGCGAAAACTGGGTGATATCCATCTTTAAGTCCTTATTGATTGAGGCCGCGCACGGATGAAATAAACTGCTTCAGTTCGCTGGTCTGCGGGTTGGCGAACAGCGTTTTGCTGTCGCCCTGCTCCCAGACGCGTCCCTGATGCATAAACACGACGCGGTCGCCCACTTCGCGGGCAAAATTCATTTCATGGGTCACGAGAATCAGCGTCATGCCCTCCGCCGCCAGCTGCTCCAGCACCTTGAGCACTTCGCCCACCAGCTCCGGATCCAGCGCCGAGGTGATCTCGTCACAGAGTAAAACTTTTGGCGACATCGCCAGCGCGCGGGCAATCGCCACGCGCTGCTGCTGGCCGCCGGAGAGACTCGACGGGTAGTAATCGAGCCGGTCGCCCAATCCGACCTTTTCCAGCATCCGCTGGGCCAGTTCACGGCACTCGGCGGCGCTCTTCTTCAGCACCCGACGCGGCGCCAGCATCACGTTTTCCAGCGCCGTCATATGCGGGAACAGGTTAAAGTTCTGGAACACCATGCCGATAGAGCGGCTGATCTCACGCGCCTGCGAGTCGCGGTCGGTAATGGTCATCCCGCCGAGCTTAATGCTGCCTTCCTGATAGCCTTCCAGCCCGTTGATGCAGCGCAGCAGCGTGCTCTTGCCGGACCCGCTGCGGCCGATAATCGAGATAACTTCGCCCATATCGATATCCAGATCGACGCCCTTGAGCACGTGGTTATCGCCGTAATACTTCTGCATCTGATTAATGGTGATGAGAGGCATTGAATTTGTTCTCCAGATAACGGCTGTAGCGGGACAGCGGATAACACAGAATGAAGTAGCCCAGCGCCACCAGCGCAAAGACTTTAAACGGCTGATAGGTGACGTTGGTCAGCATGGTGCCCGCTTTGGTCAGCTCGACGAAGCCGATAATCGACGCCAGCGCCGTGCCCTTGATCACCTGCACGGCAAAGCCGACCGTCGGGGCGATGGCGATCCGCAGCGCCTGCGGCGCGACGACGCGATACAGCGTCTGGCCAAAGCTCAGCCCCAGACAGCGCGACGCTTCCCACTGCCCTTTTGGCAGGGCGCGAATGCTGCCGAACCAGATATCGAGCAAAAAGGCGCTGGTGTACAGCGTCAGCGCCAGCGAGGCCGCGGTCCACGCCGAAACGTCGATGCCGAACAGCGCCACGCCGAAAAAGGCGAGAAACAGCTGCATCAGCAGCGGCGTCCCCTGGAACAGTTCGATATAGCCGCGGATCAGGCGTTTTACCTGGCGCCCGCCGGTCATGCGCAGCAGCAGGAGCGGCAGCGTCACCAGCGCGCCGCCGAGAAACGCCACCAGCGACAGCAGCACCGTCCAGCGCCCGGCCAGCAGCAGATTGCGGACAATGTCCCAATCGGTAAAGGTGGTCATCATGCCTGTACCCCCAGCCATTTACGTCCCGCCGCCAGCAGCAGCTGGCGCATCGTTATCGACAACGCTAAATAAATCCCCGTCGTCACCAGATAGACCTCAAAGCTGAGGAAGGTGCGCGACTGAATCAGGTTGGCGGCGAAGGTCAGCTCTTCATAAGAGACCTGCGACACCACCGACGAACCGAGCATGACGATGATGCACTGGCTCACCAGCGCCGGATAAATGCGCTGTAGCGCGGGCGGCAGAATGACCTGAATGAAGGTCTGCGTCCGGGTCAGCCCGAGCACGCGCCCCGCCTCCCACTGCCCTTTCGGCGTCACCTGAATACCGGCACGTACGATCTCGGTACTGTAGGCCCCGAGGTTCACCACCATCGCCAGCAGCGCGGCCTCGCCCGCCGTCATCTTCAGCCCCAGGTTCGGTAAGCCGAAGACGATAAAAAACAGCTGTACCACAAACGGCGTGTTGCGAATCAGTTCGACATACCCGCCCCATATCCGGCTGAACCACGTCGGACGCCCGCTGCGAACGGCGGCGCCGAAAATGCCAATCGTCAGGCCGCCTATCGTCGCCAGTACGGTCAGCTGAATGGTCACCCACAGCCCCGCCAGCAGCTCCGGCCAGTGCGGCCAGAGCTCAGAGAAATGAAGTTGCTCCGTCATGCCCGAACCTTAGGCGCCGAGGCTGGCAGGCAGCGGCGCTTTCAGCCACTTCTCAGACAGCCCGTTGAGGGTGCCGTCTTTCACCCCCTGCTCAATCAGCGCATCCACTTTCGCCTTCAGGGCCGGTTCATTTTTCTTCAGGCCGATAAAGCACGGCGAGTCTTTCAGCATAAAGCTCGGCACCGGGGCTTTGTCAGCGTTCTGCCGGGAGATGGCCGCCACCACCAGGTTTCCGGTAGCGACGTACTGCACCTGGCCGGAAAGATACGCCGACAGCGTGGTGTTGTTGTCTTCGTAGCGCTTAATCTGCGCCTCTTTCGGCGCCACGCTGGTCAGCACCATATCTTCCACCGCGCCGCGGGTCACGCCAACGCTTTTACCACTCAGCGCCGCCGGGTCTTTCAGCTCTGCGCCCTTCGGACCAAATACGCCGAGGAAGAACGGCGCGTAGGCGCGGCTGAAATCGATCACCTTCTCGCGCTCGGCGTTTTTACCGAGGCTGGAAATCACCAGGTCCACCTTATCGGTTTGCAGATAAGGCACGCGGTTGGCGCTGGTGACCGGCACCAGCTGCAGCTTGAGCTTCATCTGTTTGGCGAGGTAGCGCGCCATATCGATGTCGTAGCCCTGCGGCTGAAGGTCGGTCCCCACCGAGCCAAACGGCGGGAAATCCTGCGGCACCGCAATGCGGATCGTGCCGCGCTTTTCAATATCCTGGAGCTGGTCAGCCTTCGCCGCCGAGAGGTTGGTTAACAGACAAGCGGCCCCGGCCAGTGCGATCAACAGTTTCTTCATGGTGTTTACCCGTTACGTTAGCATGAAACAAAAGATTCTTTAAAGTCACTTTTGCAACTAATGTGCCAGATAAATCGCCGCGCATCGGGTGAGTCCGCCGTTTGGCTAAGCGAAGGTAAAACAAGGGAAAGTGAGGAATTAAGAGGAAACGACCGCGCGTTTCCCCATTATTTTGTCGCACCAAAATCATGCAAGGCACCACGCTGGCGCCCCATTATCGTTGTTCCAGCTCGTCCAGCTGCTGATAGAGGGTGGCAATATCGTGAATACGCGGGCGGCCTTTATCGAGAATTTCGTGCAGAAACGCGTTCGACAGTAGATTGATCAGGCTATTGACCGACGCGTAGCTATCGTAGGCCGATACGCTATCCAGCGGCGCGCAAAGCCGCCAGCGCGCCAGCGGAAACAGGCCGTGGGCCTGCGGCTCGCACATCAGCAGCGCCGGAATACCGCTGCTCTGTAGCTGCTGCAGCAGCGGGCGAATAATGCGCGGGCGGCGGCGAAACGCCATCACCACCACCAGATCGTCAGCGGTTAAATCCACCAGCTCCTCGCTTAAGCTTTGTCCCGGCTGCGGCAGCACCAGCACCTGCCCGCGCGCCTGAAGAAGCTGCTGGCGCAGATGCAGCGCCGCCGGATAAGCATTGCGCATGCCGATAATCACAATACGCCGGGCGCTTACCAGCGCCTGAATCGCCTCGGCGAACTGCTGGACATCAAGGGCGTTAACCCACTGGGTCAGGTTGGCGATCTCCTGTTTATAGTGGCGCGCCAGCAGCGTGTTGCCCTGCACCGCATCGCGATTATCGGTCAGCGGCATTCCGCTCTGGCGCAGGGTGCGCAGCTCATCGCGCATATCTTTATATTTCTCATAGCCCAGGCGCTTGAACAGACGGCTGACCGTGGCTTTCGATACCCCGCTAAGCTGCGCCAGCTCTGCGCTGTTGTAGCTAATCAGGTCATCAAAATGATCGAAAATAAAATCCGCCACCCGCTGTTCCTGCGGCGATAAAGACGGGTACTGCTCTTTTAGTCGTTCATCAAGCTGTTGCATAAGACCTCTGTAACTTTCGTTTCACCGCACTATACCGCTAACGCCTTTCATAATGCATGCCAGTTCGGCAAAAAACGCCCATCGCCAGCAGCGATTGAAACTTTGCGTTCAGACATGGAACAGCTTTTGCAACCCTCTGGCGACGATTCGGTTAATTGAGGACACCCCATGCAAAGTCATGTTGCCGCCCACGGGATGGCGGTCGCGCCCCATCATCTGGCCAGCCAGAGCGCGCTGGCGGTTCTGCGCGAAGGCGGAAGCGCGATAGAAGCGATGGTCGCCGCCGCCGCCGCCATCGCCGTGGTTTACCCGCATATGAACGGCCTCGGCGGCGATGGCTTCTGGCTTATCGTGCCGCCCGAAGGCGACCCCATTGCCATTGACGCCAGCGGCGCGGCGGGCTCGCTGGCGACGCCGCAGGCCTACGCCGGCCTGGCGCAGATCCCCCACCGGGGCCCGCAGGCGGCCCTCACCGTAGCGGGCACCGTCAGCGGCTGGGACGAAGCGCTGAAGGTTTCGCGCGAGTTAAGCGGAAGATCGCTGCCGCTGTCGCGGCTGCTGGAAGATGCCATCGGCTACGCCGCGAGCGGCATCCCGGTTACCGCCTCGCAGGCCAGCGCCACCGCCGGGAAATTCAGCGAACTGCGCGACCAGCCCGGCTTCGCCGAAACCTTTCTGGTGGACGGCCAGCCGCCGAAGGCCGGGAGCCGCTTTTTGCAGCCGGCGCTGGCGAACACTCTGCGCCGGTTAAGCGAGGAAGGATTGGACAGCTTCTATCGCGGGCCGCTGGCGGAGCATCTGGCCCGCGGTATGGGACAGTATGGACTGCCCGTGACCCTCAGCGATCTGCAGCAGCATCGCGCCCGCCGCCCGCTGCCGCTCAGGCTTGAGCATCAGCACGGGGAACTGTGGAACCTCGCGCCGCCGACCCAGGGGCTGGTTTCGCTGGCAATCCTCGGCATCACCGACCGGCTGGCGATGGCCGACGCCGACGATGCGATGACCGTCCACCGCATCGTTGAGGCGACCAAGCTGGCTTTCGGCCTGCGCGACGCGCATATCACCGATCCGCGCCACCTTGATGTCGATATCCAGAGCCTGCTGGCGGCGGCGGCGCTACAGCCGCTAGCGGATAACATCGACGACCAGCAGGCTGCCCCGTGGGGCGCGGGCAAAGGCCCTGGCGATACCGTATGGATGGGGGTTATCGATAAAAGCGGACTGGCGGTCTCCTTTATTCAAAGCCTTTATCACGAATTCGGCAGCGGCGTGGTGCTGCCGGAGAGCGGAATTGTCTGGCAGAACCGCGGGGCCTCTTTCAGCCTCGACCCGAGCCACCTGCTGGCGCTGGCGCCCGGCAAACAGCCGTTTCACACCCTCAACCCCGCCGCAGCAAGGCTGAACGATGGCCGGGTGATGGTGTACGGTTCGATGGGCGGCGACGGTCAGCCGCAAACCCAGGCCGCTATTTTCACCCGCTACGTGCTGCAAAACGCGCCGCTGCAGGAGAGCATCACCCGGCCGCGCTGGCTGCTGGGACGCACATGGGGGCAAACCTCCGACTCGCTCAAGCTCGAAGGCCGCTTCAGCGCCGAATGCGTTGCCCGCCTGCGTCAACTGGGGCATGACGTTGAAGTGCTAGCCGATTTCAGCGAAGCCATGGGCCACGCCGGGGCGATCGTTCGCCACCCCAACGGTCTGTTCGAGGGGGCCAGCGATCCGCGCAGCAACGGCTCCGCCGCCGGATATTAGGAGCTGATGATGAACACACCGCACAACGAATGGGACGCTTACCTCACGCAAATGGAACAGCTGTTGGCGCTGGAGCTGGACGATGCGCGGCGCGCAGAGCTCCGGGTGCAGTTTAGCCGCATTGCCGCCATGGCCGGGCCGCTGCTGGCCTTTCCCCTCGACGAGCGCGTCGAAATCGCCGGAGTTTATAAAGCATGAAGCTGCCTGAAATGACGATTCACGACATCCAGCGCGCGCTGGCCAGCGGCGAACTCAGCGCCAAAGAGATCGCCCGCCACACCCTGGAGAACATCGCGCGGGTTAACCCGCAGATCAACGCCTGGACCCACATCAGCGAAAAACGCATGCTCGCTGAGGCGGAAAATATCGATACCCTGCGGCGGGAAAAAAAGCCTCTGCCCGCGCTGGCAGGCGTTCCCTATGCGGTGAAAAATCTTTTCGATGTCGCCGGACACACGACCCTTGCCGGGGCGCAGCTGCTGGGCGATCGCCCCGCCGCCGTTGCCGATAGCTGGGCGGTGCGCCAGCTGCTCAGCGCGGGCGCGCTGCTCTCCGGGATGCTGAATATGGATGCCTACGCCTACGGGTTTACCACCGAAAACAGCCATTACGGGGCGACGCGTAACCCGCACGATCTCTCGCGGATCGCCGGGGGTTCCTCGGGCGGGTCGGCGGCGGCGGTGGCCGCCGGGCTGGTGCATTTTTCGCTGGGGAGCGACACCAACGGCTCCATTCGCGTCCCGGCATCGCTGTGCGGGATCTTCGGCCTCAAGCCGACCTTTGGCCGCTTATCGCGTTCCGGCAGCCATCCTTTCGTCGCCAGCCTCGACCATATCGGTCCGTTTGCCCGCTGCGTCAGCGACCTTTCCGCAGTTTACGATGCCCTGCAGGGCCGCGATCCGGGCGATGGTTTTCAGGCCGACAAGGCCAGCGAGCGCACGGCGAATCTGCTGTCGCGCGGTCTCGAAGGCCTGCGCTGCGCCACGCTCGGCGGTTATTTTACGACATGGTGCGATAACGACGCCCGCGCGGCCGTCGCTCGCGTCGCCGGGGCGCTGGCGGCACATGAGGAGCTGATCTTCCCGGAGGCGGAGCTGGCCCGCTCGGCGGCGTTTATTATCAGCGCCGCCGAGGGCGGCAACCAGTACCTGCCCGCGCTGCGTAGCCAGGCCGAACGTTTTGAGCCGAACTCACGCGAGCGCCTGCTGGCGGGCGCGATGATCCCGTCGGCCTGGTATCTTCAGGCCCAGCGCTTCCGCCGCCACGCACAGCAGGCGTTTAAAGCCCTGTTCGCCCATGCGGATGTGCTTATCGCCCCGGCCACGCCGTGCAGCGCGACGCTCATCGGCGCGCAGAACATGGAGATCAACGGCCAGCCGCTGCCGATCCGCGCCAGTATGGGGATGCTGACTCAGCCCATCTCCTTCCTTGGCCTGCCGGTGGTCACCGTGCCGCTGCGCACGGCGAGCGGGCAGCCGATCGGCCTGCAGCTGATTGCCGCGCCTTTTAATGAACAAGCCTGTCTGCGGGTCGCGCGGGCGCTGGAAGAGACGGGCGTGACCGACGCCCGCCCGGTGGAGATAGCAGCATGATGACGCAAGAGCATATTAATCGCCCGCGGATCCTCGCCGAGGTGACAGCGGCGTTTTACCGCTATGAGGAAGCGCTGGTCAGCAATAATATCGCGGTGCTGGATGAGCTGTTCTGGCACGATAAGCGCACGGTGCGGCTGGGGGCCGGGGAAAATCTCTACGGTATCGACGAAATCCGCGCCTTTCGCGCCGCCCGTCCCACCGCCGGATTAGCGCGCGAGCTGCGGCACACCGCCATCACCACCTTCGGCGAGGATTACGCGGTGTGCAGCACCGAATTCACCCGCGAAGGCAGCGAACGCATTGGCCGACAGCAGCAAACCTGGGTGCGCTTCCCCTTCGGCTGGCGCATCGTCGCCGCCCAGGTGAGTTTAATGAGTTAAGGGAATCCCCCGGGTTGCGCTGCGCTTACCCGGGCTACGGGTCCATCGCCGTCTGCGGGCCGGTTGCCCGGACAGATGCGCAGCATCGCCTCCGGGAATGTGCCAGATCTGAAATGCTCTGCGGTTTGCTTCCCCGGTGGCGCTTCCCTGACCGGGCTACGGGTTAACTCGCGCCTGCAGGCCAGTAGCCCGGGTAAGCCGCTTGCGGCGCGACCCGGGGAACGACTTTACCCACCAAACGGATGAACCTCGCGCCAGTGGTCGGCGATCTGCTGACGGGTGCAGACCCAGACCCGGTCGTGCTGCTGCACATAATCGAGGAAACGCTGCAGCGCGCGAAAGCGGCCCGGACGCCCCAGCAGGCGGCAGTGCATACCGATGGACATCATCTTCGGCGCGCTGGCCCCCTCTTCATACAGCACATCAAAGCTGTCTTTCAGATAGATGTAAAACTGCTCGGCGGTATTAAACCCCTGGGCGGTGGCGAAGCGCATATCGTTGGCATCGAGGGTATAAGGCACGATCAGGTGCGGCCTACGCGTCCCGTCGCCGCAGGCCACCTCGCTCCAGAACGGCAGGTCGTCGCCATAATAGTCGCTGTCGTAATCAAAACCGCCGTGCTCCACCACCAGCTGGCGAGTATTGGGGCTGTCGCGCCCGGTGTACCAGCCGGTGGGCGGCTTGCCAAACAGATCGGTTAACACCTGCACCGCTTTATGAAGATGCTCCCGCTCCTGCTCAATGGACATATTCTGGTAATGGATCCAGCGCCAGCCGTGGCTGACCACGTCATAGTTCGCCGTCTTAATCGCCTCGACCACCTCGGGATGCCGCGCCAGCGCCATGGCAACGCCGAACACGGTCAGCGGCAGTCCCCGCTTGCTGAACTCATTATGGATGCGCCAGAAACCGGCGCGGCTGCCGTACTCATACAAGGAGTCCATCGACATATGCCGGTCAGGGTAGCTGGCGGCGCCGATAATATCGGACAGAAACTGTTCAGAACCGGCATCGCCGTGCAGCACGTGGTTTTCCGAGCCCTCTTCGTAGTTCAGCACAAACTGCACGGCGATGCGCGCGTTGTTCGGCCACCGCGCATGCGGCGGCTGTCCGCCGTAGCCGCGCAGGTCGCGCGGGTAATCGTCTGCCAAAAATGCCATCTGCCACCTCTTTCATTCAAAACGGGGTTAATGCCTGAAATTTGCCGCTCAACGCCTTGTTTTCGGGAAAAGCTAAATCGCCGTGCTTGCTGGTCGACAGGCCTAACGCCACCAGCGACTCAACCATTTTGACCGCCGCGCTGACGCCGTCGATCACCGGCACGCGCAGCTCGCGGGTCAGCTCCTGGGCCAGCGTCGCCATCCCGCCGCAGCCCAGTACGATGGCCCCGCAGCCGTCCTCTTTTAGCGCCTGAATACAGCGCGCACGCACCTTCTCCTGCGCCACACCGCTGCCGTCCTCCAGCGCCAGCACCGGTAAATCAATGGCGTGCAGGGCTGCGCAGTGGTCATGAAAACCATACTGGTGCAGCAGATGACGGGCGATGATCAGGGTGCGCGGCAGCGTGGTCACGATGGAGAAACGGGTGGCCACCAGCGTCGCCATATGCATCGCCGCTTCGGCAATGCCCACCACCGGCCCCTGCGCCAGCTCGCGCGCCGCCAGCAGCCCGGGGTCGCCAAAACAGGCGATCACGTGCCCGTCTACCCCCTGTTGGCGACCGGCTTTGATCTGCTCCAGCACGCCCACGGCGGCGATGGCTTCATCAAAGTGGCCCTCTATCGATGGGACGCCTTCGCGGGGGCAGACCGCCAGAATCTCGGTTCCCGGCGCGGCGACCGCCCGCGCGGCGGCGCCGATGGTTTCCGTCATTGCCAGGCTGGTGTTGGGATTGATCACTTGTATACAAACAGCGGCCATTACGGCTCCTTATAACCGGCAAACAGCCGGGCAAAATCGGGCAGGGTCACGCCAGAACGCTCAAAGCAAAGGCTGGCGACAATATGTTCAAAATGGTGGCTTAACGCATCGCTCAGCGGCTGCAGCGCCTTGTCGCGCAGCAGCTGGACAAGCCGTTCGTGATCGTCGCAGCGGCAGCCCTGACGCCACGGCGATCCCCACGCCGCGATAACTAATGAAGAGCGCTGGCTCAGGCGGGTCACCATCTCGGTGAGCACCTGATTGCCGGAGATCGCCTGCAGCTGAATATGAAACTCGGCGGAGTAGCGGATCGCCGCCGGGCCGTCATAGCGTTCATGGGCCTGCTGCTCCTGACGGATAATGGCCTCCAGCGCCGCCAGATGCGGCGGCTGACAGCGGGCCAGCACATCCGGCAGGTTGGCGACCTCCAGCAGCGCGCGGGTGCGGAAGATCTCTTGCGCCTCTTCGACCGTCGGGCTGGCGACCTGTGCACCACGTTTGGGCGTCAGGGCGACCATTTGCACAGTCGCGAGTCGTTGCAGCACCTTTCTGATCCCGGTGCGGCTTACGCCGAACACCTCCGCCAGCGCCTCCTCCGGCAGTTTGCTCCCCGGCGGCAGCTGATGCTCGACGATCGCGGTCATCAGCGCCTGATAGATGGATTCGTCTTTATCCTGCAGTTCTGGCGCGGCCTGCAGACGATGTTGGTTGCTCATTCACCACTCCGGTTTTACTTTTTGATATCGGATCGTATACATAAAATTTAATTATTGCATACAAAAATAACTACTTTGGCCTAAATCCTGCAACAGCCTCAGCAATCCATTTAAACGGGTGTTCATTTACAGGAGCAGGTTTCATGCCAAATCAACAAAATACACATCAGGTTAAGGCCGCTGATCCCCACGCTGGATACAGCCCACGGCTTTGCAATGAGGATCTGGCGCCGACGCGCGACCAGAACTGGAGCTGGTACAACATCTTTTCTTTCTGGATGTCGGACGTGCACAGCATGGGGGGCTACGTGGTGGCGGCGAGCTTCTTTACCCTTGGTCTGGCGAGCTGGCAGGTGCTGCTGTGCCTGCTGGTGGGGATTTGCATCGTTCAGCTGTGCGCCAACCTGGTGGCGAAGCCCAGCCAGATGGCGGGGGTGCCCTACGCGGTCATTTGTCGTCAGGCGTTTGGCGTCTTTGGCGCCAATATTCCGGCGGTGATCCGCGGGCTTATCGCCTTCGCATGGTACGGCATTCAGACCTATCTCGCCGCCAACGCGCTGATGCTGGTGCTGCTGAAGTTCTGGCCCTCGCTATCAACGCTCACCGCCTCCAGCTTCCTTGGCCTGTCGCATCTGGGCTGGCTCTGCTTCGCCACCATGTGGCTGCTGCAGGCGATGGTGTTCTGGCACGGAATGAACGCCATCAAGCGCTTTATTGATATCGCTGGCCCGGCGGTCTACGTGGTGATGCTGGCGCTGGCGGGCTGGATTGTATACAAGACCGGTTTTGACGGGATCTCCTTTACCCTCGCCAGTAAGTCTCTGAGCGCCGGGGAGCAAACCTGGCAGATGATCACCGCCACCGCGCTGGTGGTCTCCTACTTCTCCGGCCCGCTGCTCAACTTTGGCGATTTCTCGCGCTACGGCAAAAGCATGGGCGAAATCCGCCGCGGCAACCGCTGGGGACTGCCGTTTAACTTCCTGCTGTTCTCCATCGTGACCGTGGTGATTGTCTCCGGAACGCAGTCGCTGTTTGGCCGCATGATCACCGACCCGATTGAGACCGTGAGCCGCGTGGGCAACGACCTGGCGGTCGCCATTGGCCTGTTGACCATGATCACCGCCACCATCGGGATTAATATCGTGGCCAACTTTGTCTCCCCGGCGTTCGATTTCTCTAACTGCTCGCCGCAGAAAATCAGCTTCCGCACCGGCGGGATGATTGCCGCCGTGGGGTCGATTCTGCTGACGCCGTGGAACCTGTTTAACTCGCCGGAGCTTATCCACTACACCCTTGATGTGCTGGGGGCGTTTATCGGCCCGCTGTTCGGCATCCTGATTGTGGATTTTTACATCATTAAGCGCGGTAAAGTTTCCGTCAACGACCTGTTTGACGACACGCCAAAAGGCCAGTACTGGTACCGCAACGGCTTTAACCCGAAAGCGATCGCCGCCCTGATACCCTCCGTCGCTATTGGCCTGGTCATCAGCTTTATTCCGGCCCTGCACGAAGTGGCCAACTTTAGCTGGTTTATTGGCGTCTTCCTGAGCGGCGCGGCCTACCGCTGGATTGCCCGCGACGAGCGCGTCGGCGCGACGGCCGGTTTCAGCGCCCTCGCCCAGAAAGAGTAACCCCGCATCCCCGCCGCGGCGTCACGTCGCGGCGGCTCTCCGTCTGCGCAAACTGGCATTAATCTTGCTCAATCAACCTATCCTTTCGCTAACCCACAGGGCAGCTATGATGTTTGACTACCATGCCGCAGTTCGCGGCGCATTTTTCGATATCGCCGCCGTTGCCGATAGCGCTGACGATATCGCCCGCCATGCGCGCTATCTGGAGGATGGCGTGCTGTTTCTTCGCGACGGACGCGTTCAGGCGCTGCTGCCATGGCAGGAGGGCGAACGGTACCTGCACCCGCAGAAGGGCTATCGCGACCTGCGCGGTAAGCTGCTGCTGCCGGGGTTTGTCGATGCCCACGTCCACTATCCGCAAACCGAGATGATTGGCGCATTTGGCGAGCAGCTGCTGGAGTGGCTCACCACCTATACCTTTCCGGTGGAGAGCCAGTTTGCCGATGCCGACTACGCCGCCGAGATCGCGCAATTTTTTGTCAACCAGCTGCTAAGCCACGGCACCACTACCGCGCTGGTTTTTTGTACGCTGCATCCGGAATCGGTCGATGCCCTGTTTAACGAAGCGCTGCGCCTGAATATGCGCCTGCTCGCCGGGAAAGTGATGATGGATCGCCACGCGCCGGACTACCTGAGCGAAAGCGCGGAGCAGAGCTACCGGCAAACCCGCGAGCTGATTGAACGCTGGCACCAGCGCGGCCGTCTCGGCTACGCCATTACGCCGCGCTTTGCGCCGACCTCGACGCCAGAGCTGCTGGCGGCGGTGCGGCAGCTGCGGGAAGAGTTTCCCGATACCTGGCTGCATACCCACCTGAGCGAAAACCTCAACGAAGTGGCGTGGGTAAAAAGCCTGTGGCCGGAGCATGAGCACTATCTCGACGTCTACCATCATTATCGGTTAACCGGCGAGCGCAGCGTGTTTGCCCACGGCATTCACCTGGCGGACGCCGAGTGGCAGTGCCTGCACGAGACCGGTTCAGCGCTGGCCTTTTGCCCGACGTCGAACCTGTTCCTCGGCAGCGGGCTGTTTCGTTTACCGGTCTGCTGGCAGAACAAGGTGCGGATGGGCATCGGTAGCGATGTTGGCGCGGGCACTACGTTCAGTATGCTGCGCACCCTCGGCGAGGCGTATAAGGTCAGCCAGCTGCAAAGCTATCGCCTGCGCGCCAGCGAAGCCTTCTACCATGCGACCCTCGGCGGCGCGCGCGCCCTGCGCCTTGATGAGAAGATTGGCAATTTCCAGCCCGGCAAAGAGGCCGATTTTGTGGTTATCGACCCGGCGGTCACGCCGCTGCAGCGCTTACGCAGCGGGCGCTGCAAAGATATCTATGAGCAGCTGTTCGTGCTGATGACCCTGGGCGATGAACGCAATATTAGCGAGACGTGGGTAAACGGCGAGCGCGTATGGGGAGATGCGGCTGCGCAGTAGTCCCTTTCCCAGAGGCGCGCAGCGCCGCCTCCGGGGGACATTTAGCTGCCGCGATAGGTGGACCAGCCGCCGGGGGCAATTAAAAACGGTAAATGATAGTGCCCGCCAGCCGCTTCGCGGATGGCGAAATCAATCTGCGCGCTCAGGTAGAGCGTCTCGCGCCCGCTGGCGGTAAACCACTCGCCGATTTCCGCGCTCAACCGGTAATGCCCCGGCGCCAGCGGCCCGGCGCCGAGTTCGCCAATACGGCCGTTCTCATCGGTGGCCCCGCGGGCAATCAGCGCGCCTTCGCGCTCCAGCACAACCTTCACGCCCTGCGCCGGTCGGCCGGTAGAGATATCCAGAATATGGGTGCTTAAGGTACTCATTCGCCAATTGCTCCTTCCAGTCTTAATAAGGTGATTTCGCGCAGCTGCGCCAACGCGTCCTGAACTTCTGCGCGCTCGCTGTTTTGCAGGCGACGCGACAGCGCCGCTAAGATTTCATCCCCGCTGCGCCCTTTCGCGCGAATCAAAAAAACCCGGCCAAATCGCGCTTCGTAGCGGGCGTTGCCCGCTTTCAGCGCCTGCGCCAGCGCAGCATCGCGCTCATCAACGCTTCCCTGCTCCTGACGCGAGAGCGCCGCGTGCGCCTGAGACCCGGCGGGCTTTTCGCCAATACGCGGATGGGCGCTTAGCGCCTCGGCCAGCTCCGCTTCGCCCCACGCCGCCATCAGCCGCTGCGCGGCGCTGAGCAAATCAGCGCGGCTGCGCCAGGGCCGGCCGGCGGCGAGCGCCGCTGCCCAACCAGGAACGGCAACGCAGGGCGCCAGCAGGGAAACGGCCTCTTCGCCGCTCAGCTGGTTAAAGTGATTCAGCGCGATCATCGGTGCTCCTTGTGGCCGCCGCCGCGGCCGGTTTCTCTTCCGGGATAATCAGATTCAGGACAATCGCCACCAGCCCGCCGCTGGTCGCCGCGGAGCCGAACAGGTTACCCACGATCGGCGGGAAGTGGGTCAGAAACGCCGGGACCGCTTCAATGCCGAGACCAAAACCAAAGGCCAGGCCAACGATAAGCATATCGCGGCGGGTCAGCGGTTTCTGGGTGATAATGCGGATCCCCGCCGCCACGACGCAGCCAAACATCACCATCGTCGCGCCGCCCAGCACCGGCGCCGGGATCTGGCGCAGTATCTCGCCGAACGGCGGAAACAGGCCCAGCAGAATCAAAATCACCCCAATGTAGCGGCCAACGTAGCGGCTGGCGACGCCGGTCATCTGAATCACGCCGTTGTTTTGCGCAAAGGTGGTATTGGGGAACGCGCACAGCATCGCCGCCACCATGCAGCTTATGCCATCGGCAAGAATGCCGCCTTTTAGCCGGGAACGGAAGGCCTCGTCATCTATCGACTGCCGAGAGATCAGGCAGTTAGCCGTCAGATCCCCCACCGCCTCAAGAATGCAGACCAGCGACACCAGCGCAATCGGCATAAAAATCGCGCTGTTAAACTGAAAACCAAACGGAAACAGCTGCGGCAAGCGGAACCAGACATCGCCGACGCCTTTAAGCTGGAACGATCCGCTCAGCGCCGCCGCCGCGCAGCCGACGGCAATCCCCACCACCACCGAAGAGAGGCGCAGCCAGCGGTTTTTCGCGCAGCTCAGCAGGACGATGGTCCCCAGCGTGCCCGCGCCGAGGGCGATATTGCTCATGCTGGCAAAGGCTTTCGCCTGCTCGCCGCCGCACCAGTTAATGACGCTGACTTTAATCAGGCTAATGCCGATCAGCGCAATCACGCTGCCGGTAATCACCGGGGTAAAAATACGCTTCAGCGGTTCAATAAAGCGGCTGACGAGACAGGGCACCAGCGCGGCGACGAAGTTGACGCCAAACAGCATGGCCATAATATCCTGCGGCGTGCCGCCCTGCCCTTTTGCCCACATACCGCCGGCAATGGCGACGCCGAGGAACGCAAAGCTGGTGCCCTGCATACAGATCATGCCCGCGCCGATCCCCCAAACGCGGTTGGATTGCAAAAAGGTACCGATGCCGGAGGCCAGCAGGGACATGCTGATTAAATAGGGCAGCCACTCCCCCAGCCCCAGCGCCGCGCCGATAATCAGCGGCGGCGTGATGATGCCCACCAGCCCGGCGAGTACGTGCTGTAAAGCGCTAAAAAATGCCGGGAGCGGCGGGATCCGCTGCTCGAGGCCGTACAGTAAGCCGCCGTTTTTTTCATCTGACATGGTCGTTTCATCCCGTTGCGAATAAGCGTGCGGGAACGGGTGCACAAAACAGGCCAAATTCGCTCACACTTGCGCAACATTTAATTTTTCCTCAATTTTACAAAGAGATAAATCATCTTCCTGGTTAACCCCTGTGCGCCTGCGCGGGCCGCCGCGGTGAAACTTTAGATTCTCGATTCCTAATATAGAAATTATTGATTCATAAAAAGGCAACAAAACCCCCATCACGCACCACGATTGTGCAACCGCACGATGGCGGGGAGGCCGAATCGGCGAAATCCGCGCCTGCGTCAAAGTGGTACGCAAATTGCTCAAGCCAATCACGACGTATGTAAAGGAGAAGCAAATGAAAGCATTAGTTATCGGCGGCGGCATCGGCGGCCTGAGCGCGGCGGTGGGGTTAAAAAATGCAGGTATCCATTGCGAAGTCTTTGAAGCGGTGAAAGAAATCAAACCGGTGGGCGCGGCCATCTCCATCTGGCCTAACGGCGTGAAGTGCATGAAGCATTTAGGTATGGGCGATATTATCGAGAGCTACGGCGGCCCGATGCATTTTCTCGCTTATAAGGATTATCTGCGCGGGGAGGACCTGACCCAGTTCAGCCTCGCTCCGCTGGTAGAGCGTACCGGCGGCCGCCCCTGTCCGGTTTCCCGCGCTGAACTGCAGCGCGAGATGCTCGACTTCTGGGGACGCGACGCCGTGCAGTTTGGTAAACGCGTCACCCGCTGCGAAGAACACGCCGACGGCGTTCGCGTCTGGTTTACCGACGGGTCGATGGCGGAGGGAGATTTTCTGATTGCCGCCGACGGTAGCCATTCCGCGCTGCGCCCGTACGTGCTCGGCTATACCCCTGAGCGCCGCTACGCGGGTTACGTTAACTGGAACGGTCTGGTGGAGATTGATGAGGCGATTGCGCCGGGCAACCAGTGGACCACTTTCGTCGGCGAGGGGAAACGGGTGTCGCTGATGCCGGTCTCCGATGGCCGGTTTTACTTTTTCTTTGATGTTCCGCTGCCGGCGGGGCTGGCCGAGGATCGCAGCACGCTACGGGCGGATCTCAGCCGCTACTTTAGCGGCTGGGCGCCGCAGGTGCAGAAGCTGATCGCCGCCCTCGATCCCCAGACCACCAACCGCATTGAAATCCATGATATTGAACCGTTTGAGCGGCTGGTTCGCGGCAAGGTGGCGCTGCTGGGCGATGCCGGGCACAGCACCACGCCGGATATCGGCCAGGGCGGCTGCGCGGCGCTGGAGGATGCGGTGGTGCTGGGGGATCTGTTCCGCGAGAGCCGCGATATCGCCGGGGTGTTGCGCCAGTACGAAGCGCAGCGCTGCGATCGGGTCCGCGACCTGGTGCTGAAGGCGCGAAAACGTTGCGACGTGACCCATGGTAAAGATATGGCGCTGACGCAAGCCTGGTATCAGGAGCTGGAAACCGAGACCGGAGAGCGGATTATCAACGGCCTGTGCGAAACCATTCAGGGCGGCCCGCTGGGGTAAAAATATTGGCATCAGCGCCCTTCCCGGCTCGCGGCGTAAACGCCTTAGCCGGGCTACCGACCCGCAGACGCGGGTGAACCTGTAGCCCGGTCAGCGCAGCGCCGCCGGGGAAGCAAACCGCAGAATATTTCAGGCCGGGGACATTCACGCAGGCGGCGAGATGCGCCTCTCCGGCTACCGGATCGCAGACGCGGGTGAACCCGCTGCCCCGGCCTGCATCTCCTCCATCACGGCGGTCAGCTTCTGGATCGCCATCTGCGCCGGGCGGGAGAGCTGGCGCGACGGCGCGGTGCACAGGGCCAGGGTGAGCGGACGCAGCAGCTTGTTGCGTAGCGGGACAAACGCCAGCTGCCCGAGCTTCACCTCTTCCAGCACGTCCAGACGGCTGAGAATCGTCACGCCGCCGCCTTTCAGCACCAGCGATTTGATCAGCCGGATATCGTTACAGCTAATACTGTTGGCCGGAGAAAAATCATAATGGCGATAAAGCATCGCGACCCGATCATGGACGATCAGCGGCGCGCCGGGAACAATATGCCGCTCCTCGCTGAGCTCCCCTGGCGACAGCATCACGGCCTGCGCCTGAGGATGATCCGGGCGCATTACCGCGCCCATCTCCAGCTCAGCAAAGGCCAGCACGCTCAGCCCCGCCTGGCCTTCAGGATCCAGAATCAGGCCGAAATCGAGATCCGCCTGCCGCACCTTCTGGCTGATGGTATGGCTATCCGCCACCTGCAGATTCAGCTCCAGCCACTGCCAGCTGGCGATAATGTCCGCCAGCGCGGCGGCAAAGCTCCCTTCCGCCAGCGCCTGCACCATGCCAAGGCTGACGCTGCCGCGCTTCAGCCCCTGCAGCTCATCAAACTTTTGCCGCGTCAGATGAAACTCCTTTTGCCAGCGCAGCAGATTGTCATACAGCAGCTCCCCGGCGGTAGTCATACGCAGCCCTTCCGGCAGGCGCTCAAACAGCGGCGTACCAAAGGCCTCTTCCGCCTGCAAAATTTGCCGGTTGATGGCCGAAGCGGAAATATGCAGCTTTTCCGCCGCCCGCCGCAGGCTGCCGCTGCGGGCCACTTCGGCAAAATAGATAGCGAAACGTGAAAATGGGCTCATTGGCGACCTGTTCTCTTTTTTGCAACGGCTGGGTGAATTCTTGCTGATGGATGTCAACACCCTAATATGGCAACAATAAACTCACAACAATTAAACAAATGTTTTTGTGAGCAGGAAGAGAAGCCATGAACAAACCACAACCTACCCCGCCCGCCCATTGCACCTTTGAGCCCGAGGACTGGCTGCGCCTGGCGAAATGCTGGCATCCGGTCGCCCGCGCCTGCGATATCGGCCCCGCGCCGGTAAAAGCCACCCTGCTTGATGAACAGCTGGTTATCTATCGTATCAAGGGCCAGGTGGTGGTCGCTCGCGACGTCTGTCCCCACCGCGGCGTGCCGCTGACGCTCGGTTTTCACGACGAAGAAGGGATCGTCTGCCCGTACCACGGCCTGCGCTTCGGCGAAGATGGCCGCTGTAACCGTATCCCGTCCAGCCCCGACCAGCCGGTACCGGCGAAGCTCAACCTCACCAGCTTTGCGGTTGAGGAACGCTATGGCCTGATCTGGACCTGCCTGGCCTTCGACCCGGAGAATCCGATGCCGCTGCCGGTGATGCCGCACTGGCACGACGACGGCTTTCAGCAAATCAACTGCCCGGCCTTTGAGGTCAACGGCTTTGCGGGCCGCCAGGTCGAGGGCTTTCTGGACGTCGCCCATTTCGCCTGGATCCACACCGAGACCTTCGCCGACCCGGATAACCAGGTGGTGCCGAACTACAACCCGCAGGAGACGGCGTTTGGTTTTATCGCCGATTACTGGAGTTCAGTCGGCAACTATCCCGCCAGCTCCGAGTTTCGCGCGCCGGAAGGCTTCCAGTGGCTGCGCCATTTCGAGATGCATCTGCCGTTTACCGCCACCCTGACGATTCATTTTCCCGGCGAGGCCCGGCTGGTGATTATGAACGCCGCCTCGCCGGTTTCCTCACGGATCACCCGCATGTTCGCGCCCATCGCGCGTAATTTCGATCTGCACGTGCCGGTAGAGGATGTTCACGCCTTTAACCTGCGCGTCTTTGAGGAAGATCGCCTGATGGTAGAGACCCAGCGCCCGGAGAGACTGCCGCTGGATTTAACGCTCGAAGCGCATATCCCCGCCGATCGCAGCTCCATCGCCTATCGCCGCGGGCTGAAAAAAATGGGCTTCGGCGACTTTTTCCTCGTTTAAGCGGAGAGCCATTATGAGCGATGTAATAGAGGTTATCGTTGACGGTATCTGGCGCCAGGGCAGCCAGAACCTCGCCGTCAGGCTGGTGGCGCAGGACGGCCGACCGCTCCCCGCCTGGCAACCCGGCGCGCATATTGATGTGCATCTGCCGTGCGGCATTATCCGCCAATATTCGCTGACCGGCCCGGACGGCCCTGACGACGGCTACCTGATCTGCGTGGCGCTGGAGAAAGCGTCACGCGGCGGCTCGCGCTATATCCATCAGCAGCTGCGCCCCGGCCAGACGCTGTTGATTTCTCCCCCGCGCAATCTGTTTCCTTTACGCACAGCGGAGCGGGTGACGCTGCTGGCGGCTGGGATCGGCATTACGCCGCTGTACGCGATGGCGCTCAGGCTTAAGGCGGAAGGCGTGCCGTTTACCCTGCACTATTACCTGAAAAACCGCGCGCAGGGGGCGTTTGTCCGCGAACTGCAGCGGCGGTTCAGCGCCGAAAGCGTGGTGATTCACTGCTCTTGCGAAGGAGACAGCGCCCGGCAACATTTAGCCGCCGCGCTGAACAATACGCATACCGGATATCCGATTTATCTCTGCGGGCCGGAGGGATTTATGGCCGCCGCGCGTCGGGCCGCTATGGAACGGGGCTGGGCGGACACGCTAATCCATAGCGAAGCCTTTCAGCCCATCGCCGCGCCAGCCGGCGCTGAGGAGGGAGAAACCTTTAGCGTGACGCTGGCGTCCTCGGGAGAGCGGTGGCCGGTGCCCCCGCATAAAACTATCGCCCAGGTGCTCCAGGAAAACGGCGTCGCCGTCCCGCTCTCCTGCGAGATGGGGATTTGCGGCGCCTGTCTGACGCCGGTTATCGAGGGGGTTGTCGACCATCGCGACACCGTACAGTCGGAGGCGGAGAAATCCGCCAGCGCGCAGCAGATCGCCCTGTGCTGCTCGCGCAGCCGATCGGCGAATCTGTGCATTGATTTATAGACCGGCGCCGCTAGCGGGCGAAAACCCGCGCCTCGCCCACCACCTCAATGCGTACCGCCGCCCCCGGCCGCCATAACGGCTGGCTGACGGTTTTGACGATCAGCGGCTCGCTCCGGCCGGGCATCGTCAGGGTTAACGTCGAGAGATGGCCGCTAAAGTCCACATCGCGTACGGTAAGCTGCGGGTCATCCGCCCGGCAGGGAGAAATAACCAGCTGCTCGGGGCGCAGCATCACCCTTCCCTGTCCGACGGCCTGCGGATTGTCAGTTAAGAGTTCACCTATCGCGCAGCGCGCGCGGCCGCCGCGCAGCTCGGCGGGCAGCACCAGCGCATCGCCGAGAAAAAGCGCGGTCTCTTCATCAACCGGGTGACTGTAGACCTCATACGGCGTACCAACCTGGGCAAAACGCCCCTGACGCATCACCGCGACCTGGCTGGCAAAGGAGAGCGCTTCATTCTGATCGTGGGTGACCAGAATCGACGCGACGCCGGCCTGCGCCAGCAAATCGGCGGTGGCTTTACGCGTGGCCGCGCGCAGTCCGGTATCGAGGGCGGAAAAAGGCTCATCCAGCAGCATCAGCGCGGGCCGCTGCGCTAGCGCGCGCGCCAGGGCCACGCGCTGCTGCTGACCGCCGGAAATTTCGTGCGGCCAGTGGTTCGCCAGCTGGCTGTCCAGCGAGACCCTCTCCATCAGCGCCGCTACCTGCTGGGATTTCTCCTGGCGACTGCCATCGAGCCCCCAGGCGATATTGTCCGCGACGTTCAGATGGGGGAACAGCGCGCCCTCCTGCGGCACGTAGCCCACCCCGCGCAGGTGGGCGGGAATAAATGTCCCCTGCGCAAACAGCGTGCGCCCCTGCATGACAATCCGCCCGCTATCCGGCGTTTCGAAACCCGCGAGGATCCGCAGCAGCGTGGTTTTACCGGAGCCGGAGGGGCCAACGATCGCCGTACGGCTGCCTGCGGCCACCGTCAGATTGAGGTTTTCGAGCACCCGTGTACCGGCAAAAGATTTTGAGATTGAGGAGAGTTCGAGCATTTACAGGCCTGCGATTTTTTTCGACTGAATATAGAGAATGCCGGTCAGCGGCAGCGAAAGCAGAATCATCAGCATCGCGTAAGGGGCGGCGGCGACATAATCAATTTCGCTGGTCAGCGCCCAGAAGCCGGTCGACAGCGTGCGGGTGCCGAGTGGCGAGAGCAGCAGCGTGGCGGTCAATTCATTGGTGATGCCGAGAAACACCAGCGCCGCCCCCGCCGCCGCGCCCGGCGCCGCCAGCCGCATGGTGACGCTCCACAGCGCCCGGCCGGGGCTGCGGCCTAAACTGCGGGCGACGTTTTCCAGCTCGACGGGGGCCTGCGCGATCCCGGCCCGCAGGTTGACCAGCGCCCGGGGCATAAACATCAGCAGCCAGGCGAGCAGCAGCGTGACCTCGGTCTGATAGATGGGACGCGCATAGTGAATGGTGACCGTCACCAGCGCCAGCGCCGTTACGATGCCGGGCAGCGAGCTGGTCATGTAGTTACACCCCTCCAGCAGACGAAAAAGACGCTGCGGATAGCGAACGCCCAGCCAGGCGATGGGAATTGCGCAGGCGGTGGTGAGGAACGCGCCCACCGCGCCGAGCAGCAGCGTTTGCCGCAGGGAGAGCCACAGGTCGGCGCTCATCCAGTTTTCCACGCCGCCCAGCCAGAGCCAACGGCAAAGCACCATCAGCGGAACGCCCAACGCCAGCATCACCAGCGTCAGCAGCGCGAGCTGAAGAGGGATCGCCGACAGCCGGCCCAGCGGCTGCCGCTGCTGTTCGCGCGCGGCGCCCGAACCGATGCGGGCATAGCGCGCCTTCCCCCGCGACGCCCCTTCCAGCAGCAAAATGGCCAGGCAGCAAAGCGCCAGCACCCCGCCCAGCATGTTCGCCGCCGGGCCGCTGAAGGTTGACTGGAACTGGTCATAGATGGCGGTGGTAAAGGTATCGAAACGGACCATCGCGAACAGGCCGAACTCCGCCAGCAGATGCAGCGCCACCAGCAGCGCGCCGCCGCATATCGCCAGCCTGAGCTGCGGCAAAACCACGCGGAAAAAGATCCGCCACGGCGGCGTACCTAATGAGGCGGCAACATCTTCCAGCGTCGGGTCCAGCCGCCGCAGAACGGCGGCAACCGGCATATAGATAAACGGGTAATAGGCCAGCAGCGAAAGAAACACCCCGGCAGACAGGCCGTGCATTGCCGGCACCGCGCTGACCCAGGCGTAGCTTTGCACAAAGGCCGGGATCGCCAGCGGCGCAACCGCCAGCACCGACCAGAGCCGCCGCCCCGCCAGCAGCGTGCGCTCCGTCAGCCAGGCCAGGCCAACGCCCAGCGCAATGCACAGCGGTACCGTCAGCGCGATAAGCCACAGGGTGTTGCTCAACAGCTCAGCGACGCGCGGACGAAAGACCAGCGCCCGGATTGTCTCCCAGCCGGTATCGACCCCCACGGCAATAACAAAACCCGGCGGCAAGAGCGCCAGCAGAGAAAACAGAACGGCTAACGCGATCATCGGAAAAGCAGGACGCCTGCGCTCGGGCAGGCGTTGGGCTTTTTTTCCGAGCGCGAAACTCAGAGAAGACATAGCGTATTCACTTTAACGGACGATTACAGCAGGCCAGCCTGGGTCATCAAATCGACCACTTTTTTGCTGTTCAGCGAAGACGGCTCAACCTTCGGCGCCTCTAACGCCTGCAGCGGCGTCAGCTTCGGGTTAGACGCGGCGTTGACGCCAACGGCGTATTCAAAGGCGTTATTGGTGCGCAGCTCATCCTGCCCCTGCTTGCCGGTGATCCACTTGATAAAGGCCTGAGCCTGTTCCTGATGTTTGCTGGAGGCCAGAACGCCGCCGCCGGAAATGCTGACAAAAGCGCCAGGATCCTGGTTTTTAAAGTAGTGGAGACGGGTATTTTTGCTGTTCTCGCCGGTTTTCGCCTGATCGACAAAGCGGTAGTAATGATAGATAACGCCGCCATCAATCTGACCGGCATTCACCGCTTTCATCACCGTGCTGTTGCCCTTGTAGGCCACAAAATTGGTTTTCATCGCTTTAAGCCATGCCAGGGTGGCCTGCTCGCCTTTCAGCGCCAGCATCGCGCTGACGATGGCCTGGAAATCCGCGCCGGATGGCGAAGCGGCCCAGCGCCCTTTCCACTGCGGTTGCGCCAGATCCATCAGCGACTTCGGCAGCTGCGCTTCGCTGATTTTCGCCGGATTGTAGACGAATACGGTGCTGCGGGCGGCAATGCCTATCCAGCGGCCGTGCTCAGGGCGGTACTGCGGGGCGACCTGCTGAAGGGTCTCGGCCGCCAGAGGCGCAAACAGCTTCGCGTTATCCACCAGCACCATCGCCGGGGAGTTTTCCGTCAGAAAGACGTCCGCCGGGGACGCCGTCCCCTCCTGCACCAGTTGATTCCCCAGCTCGCTATCGCCGCCGTTACGCAGCGTCACTTTAATGCCGGTCTCTTTGGTAAAACCGTCAACCCATGACTTAACCAGGTTTTCATGCTGCGCGTTGTAGACCACAATCCCGTCGCTGCTGGCCGCCGCCAGCGCCTGCGGAGCAATAAACGCGGAAGAAGCCATCAATGCAGCGGAGCAATAAGACACCAGACGAAAACGCATACGCTAATCCTTAATAGAGGTGGGCAAAGGGTAACTGGCAGCCGGTCGGCAGGGATTAAATCACAGAGGAATGTGAATGATAATGCAAACAATTACCATCTAATGAAAAAAGAGAAATATACTGCGCGCGGGCGGCACCAGGCGGGGAAAATGCTATAAAAAAATAACCGCCGCGATGAACATTAAAATAACCTTAAGACAGCTTAATTTTATTTTACACTGCCTTCAAAATCCCACTGCGGGCGGGCTTTGGCCACTGCGTTAGCGAAAACTCCACTGCACGCTCACCACAAAGACGGCGGGAAGAATAATTCCGCTTTCCACGCCGAAATAATCGGTAAAGTTGTACTGAAATCCATGGTAAATATAGGGAGAAAAGCCTATACCGGTCGCATCTTTAAAATCCTTGTAAGAACCATGGTCGCCGCAGTGCTCAAAGGCCGAGAAGAAAAACTCGCCAACGTAGCCATAAATTCCCTTAAATACCCAGCCGTTGCCCAGCGAGGCCCAGTCGCGGCGTACCCCGAGCGCGATGCAGCGATCGTCAAAGCTGTTTTTCATCGTTCCGGCCAGCAGGCTGTACGGAGAATCTTCGGAGAACTTGCGTTCAACGGAGGCAAACTGGTTGTCAAAACCTTCGGTGTACTGCCCGTGGTTATTCGACAGGTGGTATATCCAGGAGCCGGTATTAACCGAATAAAGGTTGATTTCATCCGCCCGTAGGGCCGTCGACGACATCAACAGCGCGGCGGCAGCCACCGCAGGCTTGATCATTTTTCTGCGCATCAACATCATCCCCTGGTTCAGGCGTCGGCCCGGCTGGATAATAAGAGTATAGAAACCGCCGATTGGCTCTGCCGGAGAAATGCGCGATTTTCTGCAAAGAGATATTTTAATGAAA
Organism: Klebsiella sp. M5al; assembly: GCF_002090195.1. Taxonomy (NCBI): domain Bacteria; kingdom Pseudomonadati; phylum Pseudomonadota; class Gammaproteobacteria; order Enterobacterales; family Enterobacteriaceae; genus Klebsiella; species Klebsiella sp. M5al. The sequence goes on along the minus strand of NZ_CP020657.1, from coordinate 2,210,853 downwards.
TTCTGGCGGGCTAATTTTAGTAATACAGCGTATTTATTCCGGTCTTCATTGTCTGATGAACAAGAATAAAATGGGGTATTTAATTAATTTTCAGGACAGGAGTTGATCGTTAATAATAAAATACCTGGCGTCTGACCAGGTATTTATGAGGTGGATTTAGCGCTGACAAATTTTTATCAACAGTTCCGCCATCCAGCGGTGGCTTCTCTCCTGGCCCGCCGTTTCATGCCACGAGAGATAGCAGGTGCGGCTGTCCATTTCTAAAGGCAGCGGCAGCAGCTGCAGCCCAAACTGCTCTTCAAACTCTTGCGCCAGCCACTCCGGCGCGATAGCCACCATATTGGTTTGCGACACAACGCTCAACACGCTGACCATCGCGTTACCATGAAAAGCGACGCACGCCTGCTGCTCTTCAGAACTGTACCAGGGGGAGCTGAAGGAGGCGTAGCGATCCAGCGCGACGGTAGCGTGCTGCTCGCGATAAATATCCTCCTCACTCAGCGGCGATGCGATACGCGGATGGTTGCACCTGGCGACCAGTACCATTTTGTCGTTGAACAGCGGGATGCTGGTAAACTCCGGATGATTGAATTTGTTGTAGTCGAGAACAAATTCCACCTCCTGATAGCGCAGCTGATTTGTCACCTGCTGACTTAGCGAAGATTTAAAGGACAGACTGACCCTGGGAGCAATCTCGCTGATTTTGTTAAAAATAAGCGGCGTCAGGTAGTTATCCAGCGGGCTACAGACGCAAAGGGTGTAGAGACGTTCGCAGTCAAGCGGGTCGAAAAGCGTGTCCGGCAGCTCATTTTGCACCAGCGACAGCGCGCGTCGAACCGAGCTAAAGAGTTGAAAGGCGCGCTCTGTCGGTTTAATGCCGCGGCCGTTACGGACAAACAGTTCATCTTTAAACAGCACCTTCAGGCGAGAGACCGCGCTGCTGACCGCAGGCTGAGACATACCCAGCGTTTGCGCCGCTTTGGTTAGGCTTTGTTCCTGCATGACGGTATCAAAAATAGTCAGCAGGTTGAGGTCGACTTTGCGCAATACCGGCTGCAGGACTTTCGGTTCAGAGGTTGGTTTAGATGTTGTATTTTCACTCATGTAGGGAACTCCACCAGCACATTAATCAGCGATTCTGCTGCGTAACACTGAGACCTTTCGCCAAAGGAAAAAAATAGGCAGATAAATCACCATCGGCCCCAGCAGCCATGTGTTATCGGTTTCCAGCAGCACGCTCAAATGTATGAAACTTATTATCAAAATGGTAAACAGCAGAAGAATATGAAACGTATTATGTTTTCTGGAGAAAACGGCATAGCGGTAAAGCATTCATTTTTCCTTCGTTCACTCCTTGAACAGCGGAGAATACCATATAAAAAGTGATGAAATTTCTGAAAAATACGCGACTTAATCCTAATAAGTAAATTCTCATTAAAATTTTTCGCCTGGGCTTAGCTAAATCGCGAATCAGGCAGAACGCCGATATTCCTTTGCCGCTACAGGGAGTCTAAAACCGGGTAATAACTTTCCATGACGCATAGGGGCTAAAGAATAGAAATTATTTCACAGAAAATAGTCACGTATATGCAGCAATAGCCGGAAGGAGGCGAAGGCGGTGGGCGAAATAAAATTGTGCGGAAGCGGGAAGCGCTCTGTTAACGCGCTAAGTCGATATTGGGCCGCCATCGAGGCCTCGAACCCCGTTCCCTACAACGTATGTCGTTCGCTCTTCCAGATGAGCTAATGGCGGTCAGGCGCTAATCAGTAAAGTTCAGCAGTGGCGTGCCGATACCAATTAGCGACGCGAATACTAGCCAGTCGGTTGGACGGAGTAAATAATATAAATGTACGAAATATCTGAATCGTCCCTCTCAGCGCCGGCCGATACGGGTCAAGGTTGAGGATGCAGACAAAACCTTACACGCCAGCCCCTTGTACATTGATAAGGATTGTTTATGATCCTCGGGTTCTGAAATGTCCTGGTACCCTATGCGCAACCGTCGGCTCCCTGGTAAATGGTTTTTGATACTGACCTGCTTCGTCATGGCATTCTGCCTTGTTCAGCGGGCGGCCTATCTGCACCATTTTTTGGCGGACGCCAGCGCCCAGGCGCAGGAGAGCGTTCTCAGCGCACAGGCCCAGCAGCCCTCTTCAGAGGAGGCTGAGCAAGGGCCTTCGCCCTGCCAGCTGAGCGCCAAATCCTTGCTCTGCACGCAGCCGCTTTTCTTCGATGGCGCATTGCCGGCCGTTCTTTTATTCCTTACCCTGCTTCAGCTGCTCGCCGCGGGCCGTCCGGTGGTTTTGCGGGACGATCCCGTTCGTCCGCCCACGCTGCGAATACATCTCAAAAACTGCGTTTTCCGTGAGTGAAAAAATCGTTCTTAGACGATTAGTTTTTTAATTCACGGAGAAAAAAATGCTGAATATCTTCAGGGGCTTCGTCTTCCTGTTACTGACCTGCGCGGGCGTTGCCCACGGGGCGGACACAGGATGGCTGACATCCCCGCAACACGACCACGCCCGGATCCGCTTCCAGGCGGAAAAAGGCAAAGATCGGATCGACGGACTGCTCTCTATTGAGCTGGCTTCCGGCTGGAAAACCTACTGGCGCTCGCCGGGTGAAGGCGGCGTCGCCCCGCAAATAATCTGGAACAACGGCGAACGGGCGCGGTGGTACTGGCCTACCCCGTCAAGATTCAAGATTTCCGGCCTGACGACCCAGGGCTACCACGACCGGGTGGCGATCCCGATGACGATCGCCGCCGCCCCCGGCGACGTGCTGGAAGGCATGCTTACGCTGTCGACCTGCAGCAACGTCTGTCTGCTGACCGACTACCGGCTGCATCTCGATTTCAATCAGCCCGCGGACGGCGAGTTCCGGAACGCCTTTGCCCGGGCCATGCGCGCTGTCCCGGCGGATAACGGGGTGACGAACGATCTCGCCGCGCATCTGGTCGGTAGCCAGTTGGTCATCACCGCGACCACGACCGGCGAATGGAAAAATCCCGGGGTCTATTTTGACCCTATGGACGGGGGGATTGTGGCCGGCGATCCGGAGATTCGCGCCGAGGGCGACCGCCTCAAGGTGACGGTGCCGGTCACCGATGAATGGGGAGAAATACCCGCCACGCTGGCGGGAAAAGCACTGTCGTTGGTGCTGACAAATGGCGAAAAAGCGCAGCAGATAAACCTTACGACTGGCGCCGATCTCGCGCCAACGGCGACGGTTAGTCTCGGGAAAATAGTGCTTTTCGCGCTGCTCGGCGGCGTCATCCTCAACCTGATGCCCTGCGTGTTGCCGGTGATGGGCATGAAGCTCAGCGCGGTGCTGCAGGCCGGGGCCGATCGGGGCAGGGTCCGGCTGCGCTTTCTGGCCACCAGCGCGGGCATCCTGACCTCGTTTGCCCTGCTGGCGCTGATGGTGATGATACTCAAGCTCACCGGCGCCTCGCTGGGCTGGGGGATCCAGTTCCAGAATCCCTGGTTTATCGGCGTAATGGTTGCCGTCACCTTTCTCTTCGCGCTGAATCTGTTCGGGATAGTCGAGATGCTGCTTCCCTCGGCAGCCGTTAGCCGGATGGCGACCGCCGGCGGCGCCGGGATAGCGGGGAGTTTCTGCGAGGGCGTTTTTGCCACTCTGCTGGCAACGCCCTGCTCGGCCCCCTTCCTGGGCACGGCGGTCGCTTTCGCGCTTGCCGCCCCGTTTCATGAGCTGTGGCTGATTTTCATGGTGCTCGGACTGGGCATGGCTGCGCCGTGGCTGTTCGTCGCCCTGTTCCCGCAAACCGCCGCCCTGCTCCCCCGCCCTGGCCGCTGGATGAACAGCCTGAAAATGGCGCTTGGCGTCATGATGCTGGCTTCCAGCTTCTGGCTGACGACGCTGCTCGGCGTTCACCTCGGCGAGACCTCCAGCGTCGTGATGACGTTGACTCTCACCGTGGCGGCCCTGATCGCCTTGTTAGTCGCCCATCAGCGAACGACTCCCGCCTTCTGGCTGGTGGTTATCGCCCTGGCGGCGTATGGCGGCTTTCAGGTTCGCGGTCTGCTGGCGCAGGGTTCCACCGTCTCGTCGCCGCAGGCTAACGCTCAGCAAATTCGCTGGCAGCCCCTTAGCGAGGAGGCCATCCGCAGCGCGCGGGCTGAAGGCAAACGGGTGTTTATCGATATCTCCGCCGACTGGTGCGTAACGTGCAAAGTGAATGAACTCCGGGTGTTAAATCAGCCCGCCATTATCCGCGCGCTGGCTCAGCCCGATGTCGTGGCGCTGCGCGGCGACTGGAGCAAGCCTTCTGAGCCGATCGCCCGTTTCCTGCAGAGCCGCAATCGCTACGCCATTCCCTTCAACCAGGTCTACGGTCCGGGCCAGCCGCAGGGAGAAATGCTGCCGCCGCTGCTCGATCAACAAACCGTCCTCAAGGCCCTCAATCGTGCCAAAGGTTAAATTAACGATGAAAAAAACGCTGCTCACCCTCGCTCTCCTCCCGGCATCTTTGACGGCTGCGGCGTCTTCGCCGCTTACGCCGGCGCAGGAGGCCCGCGTGCAGGAACTGGTTCAGGAGACGCTAATCGGCCATCCTGAAATTTTGATCGCCGCGGCCGAAAAACTCGATCGGCAGAATGCCCAGGCCGGACAGGAATCGTTAAAGCAGGTACTGTCGCAGGACGGCGAGTTTATCTTTCACGACCCCAACTCACCGCGAATCGGCGCGCAAAATCCGAAGCTGACGCTGGTCGTCTTTACCGATCATAACTGCCCGTATTGTAAAAAGTTTGACCCCTATCTGGAGAAGATTGTGGAAAAATACCCGGACGTTGCGGTGATCTTTAAGTTTCTGCCCTGGCGCTCCGAAAGCTCAATGACCGCGGCCAGGGATGCGCTCACCCTGTGGCGCACGCATCCTGAACAGTTTGTTAAATTTAACCCTATCCTGATGGCGAAAAAGGGGTATCACGACAGTGTCAGCATTGAGCAGGCAAAAAAGAAGGCGGGGGTCATGGCGGCTCAGCCGGATGCGCAAAGCCTGGAGACGATTAAGCGCAGCTTTGCTGTCGCCGAAAAGCTTGGCATTCAGGGAACGCCGGCCACGCTTATCGGCGATGAGATGCTCTCAGGCTGGATCCCCTGGGAGCAATTTGATGCCACAATCGGCGACGCGCTGAAAAAACAGTAACCCACGTCAGGGGGAGCGATCCCCCTGCATTGCGAGGCGATATGATGAAATACTTTTTACTGCTGGCGGCCTGGATGATGCCGGGCCTGGCGCTTGCCGAGGGGGCTATCCCCCAGATAGTTAAAAATTTTGGTGAACAGCAAGGAATCAAAATTATTAAGGAGATAGATTCCCCCGGCGGCGTGAAAGGCTGGGTCGGTCAGTATCAGGATATGGGAGTGACCCTGTTTTTGACGCCGGACGGGAAGCACGTTATTTCCGGGTATCTTTACGATGATAAAGGGCAAAACCTCAGCGAGGGGTACTTCAAAGAAGCGATCTATATCCCGTTAGGCCGCGAAATGTGGAAGAAGCTGAACGATGCCCGGCCGCTCAAGGAAGGCGCTGATTCCACTGCCAGAAAAGTGATTGTCTTCGCCGATCCGTTCTGCCCCTACTGCAAGTCGTTCTGGTCAGCGGCGCAGCCGTGGGTAAAAGCCGGTAAGGTCCAGCTGAATACCCTGCTGGTTGCCTTTCTCAACCCGAAAAGCGGCCAATACGCCACGGCAATCCTGAATGCCAAAGATCCGGTAGCCGCCTGGCAAGAGTATGAACTCTCCGGCGGCAAAAAACTCCCGCGCTTTGACGGCGTGACGCCGCGCGAAACCTTTAATCTTCTTCAGCATAACCAAAAGCTGATGGATGATTTGGGCGCCAGCGCGACGCCGGCTATCTATTACATGAATGAACAGAACGAGCTCCAGCAGGTGATCGGCATGCCCGATAAGAAGCAGTTGGTGGAGATGTTCGGGCCTGAGCCCTGATGCAGAGCGGGCGTCCCGCGGGGCGCCTTGCTAACCCAGGACTGACTGCGTATTTTTACTCTTACGCTGCCCGTCCGGGCATTCAACGCTTGAATGAATGAGGAATAATGGAACGCTTATTTGTCTACGGCACGCTGCGTCCGGGCCACTCGAATGCCCATATTATGGACAACATTGGCGGTGAGTGGCAGCCCGGCTATGTGAAGGGGCTGTTTTATGAACGCGGCTGGGGAGCGGCGGCGGATTTTCCGGGGATCGTGCTCGACAACAACGGGCCTCGGGTCGACGGCTATCTGTTCCTGTCCGCGAATCTTAGCGTCCACTGGCCGATGCTGGATGCGTTTGAAGAGGGCTACGATCGCGTTGCCGTGGACGTTACCACGGAAGACGGCCAGCGCGTGACCGCCTGGATCTATCAGCTACAGCCGAAGGTCGCAGCGTAATCCCCTTTCGCCCCGCGTCTGCGGGGCGTCGCTCAGCCCAGGTTTAGACGTCGCGCCAGCCCATTGCCGGCGCAACGTGCTTCAGTATGGACTCAATCACGTGGGCGTTATACTCCACGCCCAGCTGGTTCGGCACCGTCAGCAACAGCGTATCCGCTTAGGCAATCGCCTCGTCCTGCTTCAGCTGTTCGACCAGCTTGTCCGGCTCCGCGGCGTAGCTGCGGCCAAAAATGGCGCGAGTCTTCTCGTCGAGGAAACCTATCGAATCGCTCTCGTCACAGCCTGAACCGAAATACATCCGGTCACGATCGTTCATCAGCGCGAAAATGCTGCGGCTGACCGAAACCCGCGGCGTGCGCGTATGGCCCGCTTCTGCCCAGGCCTCGCGGTAGGCGCGGATCTGTTTCGCCTGCTGAATATGGAACGGTTCGCCGGTTTCATCGTCTTTCAGCGTCGAACTTTGCAGATTCATCCCCAGCTTTGCCGCCCACCTTGCCGTCGCATTCGAACCGGCGCCCCACCAGATTCGCTCGCGCAGCCCTGCAGAATAAGGCTCAAGCCGCAGCAGGCCCGGCGGATTGGGGAACATGGGCTGCGGGTTAGGTTTCGCAAACCCCTCTCCGCGCAGCGCGTCCAGCAACACTTCGGTATGGCGGCGCGCCATGTCGGACTCGTTTTCGCCTTCTCCGGGAACATAGCCAAAATAGCGCCAGCCGTCGATCACCTGCTCCGGCGAGCCGCGGCTGATACCCAGCTGTAAACGGCCGCCGGAAATTAAATCCGCCGCGCCCGCATCCTCGGCCATATACAGCGGGTTTTCGTAGCGCATATCAATAACGCCGGTGCCGATTTCAATACGTTTGGTTTTCGCCCCGACCGCAGCCAGCAGGGGAAACGGCGAACTGAGCTGGCGGGCGAAATGGTGCACCCTGAAATAGGCGCCATCCGCGCCCAGTTCTTCGGCGGCAACGGCCAGATCGATGGATTGCAGCAGCGCGTCAGCGGCCGAGCGCGTCCCGGACTGCGGCGACGGCGTCCAGTGACCAAATGACAAAAAGCCAATCTTTTTCATGACGTGGGTATCCTGGTTGGCGGGGAGGTCGTCGGCAGGTGGCGCATAATGAAACGTGTCTGCCGCGTTATGCCTCTACTCTACGCATAACCAGGTGAGAATAAATATCGTTTGTTTAACCGAATGCTTCAAATAAATTGATTGAGTCTGCGCGACGCCACAGACCGCGGCCCGGGCGATAAACACGGGCTCACAGGCCGAATATCGCCTCAATTTCAATTTTGAGATCCGCAGAAAACAGGCGGCTGACTTCAACGAGCGAGCTGGCGGGTAAGCAATCGCCGTAGTTCCGGTAAAGCACTTTGCGCAGCTCGTCGAGCTCATCAAAAGAAGTGATAAAGATCGTGACTTTGATAAGAGACGAAAAATCGATGCCTTCGGCCTGGGCAACGGTTCGTATCTGGGTAAAAATCTCCTCCGCCTGGGCGGCAATACCGTCGTGCTGCGCTCGGGTACCGAACGCGGTGAGCCCAGAAATATAAAGCGTGTTTCCGTGCTTAACCGAATGAACGTAGGGAGCCTTGACCTCGCCCAGTTCAGGGTAATTTTTTCGTACTATCTGACTCATACCGATATCCTTATTTTACAAGAAACTGACTTGCCTCACTCGTTCGGCGGTCTTGTCGTCATTCATTAGCCAGTCGCTAAACAGCGGCTGGCTAATGGCCCGCGCTTTTCATGGCATCCTGCCTGCCCGGATTGCACGGCTCTTTTGTATCCGGAAGATAAAATTTTCCGGACGAGTCAGGCTGCGTTCCGCCGGGGCAACCATCGCGCCCAGACGCGGTCGCGCTGCCATCAGAGCCATTGCCCCCATCCGAGTTATCCCCATTCCCGCCGTCGCCGCCATTACCGCCGTTAGCGGCATAGGCTGAGCATGCGCACAGCATGAAGAAACACACCAAAAAGCGTCTGACCATCACCATCCCCTGTCATCGGATTTAAACACAGACTAAAAACAGGTGAATTGTACTCGCTTCCAGAATCCGTTGAACGCATTTCTGCCGCATCGCCGGATAAGAAAAACCGTACGCGACGCGACGATCGTTATGCTCAGGGACAGGGCATGGAATAAGGCAGGAATAATCCAGGGGCAGGCCGTCGCGATATCGCCAGCACGGCTTTCGCTATCGCGGCCGTAACGCTATAAATCGTTATTTATCGCACAGGGTGACGTGGGTGGCAGCAGGGCCCTTGTCATCTCTATGGAGTATGGCATATTCAACTTTCTGGCCTTCAAACAGGGTATTAAAATTATCACCACGAAGCGCCGAGCAATGGACCGAGATATCTTTACTGCCATCGAGAGGTGAAATGAAACCAAATCCCTTTGACTCATTATACCACTTGACCAGACCTTTAATTCTTGAGGACATACTGACTCCAGTTGCACATCAGGTAATTGACAGAAAACGTGTCGGATTAAACGTATGGACTCAAAAGAAAGGGGGTATCAGCGATAGCGCCTGGTAATGAGAACGGGCCGGTAAAATTTTTAAGCTCATGCGTTTTTTCGGATTAATAATTTCATTAATGCATAAATACCATTAATAAGCAAATGAAATTTTAGCCGTCCAGATGCCCCGCTGGGGATAAAATAATGAGAAATGGCCTTAAATTTATTGCGCTGCGACTCATGATATAGCTTCACCGCCGCGTGAGCCTGTTCGGAAAAATAAAAGAACATCCCTCCAGATTTATCCACGTCACCATAGCCAAAACCTTGGCTAACCAATGAAATAATGGATTTTATTATCATTAAACCATCAACAAGGCGCTGGCGAATCACTCCCCCCTCTTTCCGTATTAGTCTCCGTCCCGGCAATATCAATTGAAATAAGTCTTGCTATCCGCGGTGAAGTATGTGACTAATGATTGGTCGGTTAAGTACACAGACATAATAAAGCGGTTTAGTAAAGCAGTCCTCATCTCAAGTGTTATCCGTTGATAATTCTTCCTTTTGAGTCTCCTTATCGTTATTAATTAGATTCTGTGCGAAACCTTTTTTCGCCGTAAGGCTCAGATATGTTGAGGTATTATCAATGTCTAATAAAATGACTGGTTTAGTAAAATGGTTTAATGAGTCGAAAGGCTTTGGTTTCATCACCCCGGACAACGGTAGCAAAGATGTGTTTGTACATTTTTCTGCTATCCAGAGCGGCGGTTTTAAGACCCTGAACGAAGGCCAGAAAGTCGAATTCACCATTGAAGATGGCCAGAAAGGCCCTTCAGCGGGTAACGTCTACGCCATCTAAGCTGCGCTTTATTCACTGGCGGTAGATTTCAGCTTCGCTGCTGATGATGGACTCACGCCAGTTCAAAAACCCTGACATCATGTCGGGGTTTTTTCGTTGTGTCGCGAGGCAACGGATCCCGCGGGTTAAAACCGATGGTTATTGTATTGGCTGCCGCTGATGAAATTCCTGACCAAATCACAATGCGTCTTTATTTCACTATTTGAATCAACGAAATTCATCTTCCCCACCTTGTTTAACGAGCTTGCCCCATTTTAACGCCCCCGCAAACTATGACTCCCACCAGGTCGAAATTTTTAAATTCGGCGACGGAAATAAAACACCTTAGAACAATAGCGCATTAAGTTATGAATAATATTTGCAACACGCCATGATTTAAGTAAACAGCTTAGGTATCAGTAAATAACATTCAGGCATGAGTTAAACCAAAAAATAATAATGCACTGATAACAAACTCCGTTATCGTGTTCGCGTAATACGTTGTTTTTCAGAAATGACTTTCTCATCAGGGTAAAAATATGCCAAGAAAAATTCATAGATTGCTATTGTCGCTGGCGATCGCCGCCGCGCCTTTTTTCAGCCATGCCGAAGAGTCCACCTGGGATCATATTAAGCAATCGGGCGAACTGCGCATCGGAGTCGCGCAGGGGGAACCGTGGTATTTTAAAGATCCAGCCACCGGTCAGTGGAACGGCATTGGCTATAACGTAGGTAAAGTACTGGCAAAAGATTTAGGCGTAAAACTGGTGCCGGTGGAAACCACCTGGGGGAATGCGGTCGCCGCGCTGCAGGCCGGACAGATTGATACCATGCTGGTGCTGGACCCCACCGATGAACGCCGCAAAGCCGCCGACTTTTCCGACCAGCCCTTCCTCTGGTATGCGCAGGGGGTCCTGATCCGCGACGGCGTGAAGGCCGAGAGCTGGGAAGATCTTAATCGCCCGGATATTAAGATTGGCGTCACACTCGGCAGCAGCCCGGATCTGATACTGACCAAAAAATTACCCAAAGTGCAGCTGGTGCGCTTTACCAATATGGATGAAGGCGTCGCAGCCTTCTACGCCGGACGCGTCGACGCCCTCTCGTACGTTCACCCGGCGCTAGCGCTGCAGCAGGCAAAAGTGCACAAAGGCAACCTGATTCTGCCAAAACCGATTATTGCCATCAGCACCGGCGGCGCGCTGCGCAAAGAGAGCGATCCCCGCTTCCGCAACTTCCTGAATGAAGAGTTTGCCAAAATTTACCAGTCGGGACAGAGCAACCAGTTTTATGAAGACGCCCTTAAGCTACGCGGTGTGGATATCAGCAAAGTGCCCTCGGTGATTAAAGAAGAGTGGAAATGAGCGATTAATCTCCTGGCGCGGGCAGAAGCGGCGCGATTGCCGCGCCAATGTCCGCGCAGCGTTCCATATCCAGCAGAGCGTCAATCAGCCGCGCTGCCCGCGGAGCGCTGAGGCGTGATGACAGGTTGGCCACGCATTTATCAACGATCCGCTGTTCCGGCAGCGGATTTTCTGCGCACCCCGGCGGGAAGTCGATACGCTCTCCGGCGATCGTCCTTCCCTTTAGCACAATTTCCACGCGCGCGGCGGGACGGCGATGCTGCAGCATCAGCTGTTCAAAGGTCTCATCGGCGATAATTTCAACCCGGTCAGCAAAGGCAAGGAGTGGCGCCGCGCCGCGCGTCCGATCGCTGCTCCACTGATGACGCGCGATTTTAAACGCCAGGCAGGCTATCGCCAGCGGCAGACTGAACTGCGCATCGGTATTGCTGACGGGACGCGCGTCGGCGAAAAAACGCGCCAGGGTGAAACTCCCATAGACGCGTATCCGCTCAATCGACTCTGCCGACGGAATATGCTCCAGCAGACGCTCAAACGACGCCAGCGCCGTATGCATCCAACGGCATACCGGATAGTCTTTGAAACTGGCGTGCCTGAGCTGCCAGTGCGTCGCCAGATTCTCCGTCAGCCGTTCTGGCTGAAAGCGGTCGGAGCCTGACATCCGCCAGAACCCCTGTTCGCCATCAAGTATCTCGCGCGGCCCCACTATCCCCGCGAGGTGTAGCTCCACCGCGCGTACGCCGGCCTCTGCCGCCGGCGCATTGTAATCCTTAAACGAAACCAGTGGACGCGCCTGCCAGTTGTACTTATGCAACGTGGGCAAAGGGGTTAACGAGGCGGCCAGTCCCAGGCTATTTTCCAGCCCCGCGGCATCGCAGCCGCGCAGTAAACCATACGCCACCGCCGCCCCCAGCGATTCGTGCTGGCACACGCCATACACTTGTTGAAACCTTTCAGGACTCGGCTGCTGAGAGATAATCACGCGGCTGTTGATTTCCCAGGCCGCCACCAGAGAGGTCAGCAACGCCCCGCCGCTGACCGGCCCACCCTGGCCCACCGCGGCCAGCGCCCCGGCCACCAGCGTGGCGCCGGGATGCCCCATCCCCCGCCCGGCGACTTCAAAACCATCGTCATAATCCAGCGCGTTTATCGCAGCGGCGTTAAGGAACGCGGCGCCGCTGGCGGAGAGCGGAGTTCCACCGTCAAGCGCCACGCTTCTGCCCGTCGCGTACTGGCTCCGAATAACCCGCGCGCTTTTACGCAGCACGCTGTCTTCGCCGCCGGCAATGCCGCAGCCCAGGCTATCGATAAAATGCAGAGCGATCCTGGCTTTCACCGACGCCGGTATCGCAGCCGGAGTGAGTTCGCCGGCAAAACGCGCCAGCGTAGCGGTTAAAGAATCAAAGTTTGGCATTGCTTTCTCGCGTAAATATTTATAACCAAAAGAGATAATAGCAATGGTTTTTATTATTTAATTATCACATTTCGCTACTGCTAAGATGATGTCGTTCTAAAACCATCACCATCGTTTTGCGTTTTTCAGGGGTTCCAGAACTATGTCGTATCAATGGGATTTTGCCGCCATCTGGCCATATCGCATGCTGTTGCTGGAGGGGCTGTGGGGTACCATTCAGATCGGCGTCACCAGTATTTTATTCGGCATGCTGGCCGGCATTGCGCTGGCGTTGATGAAGGCCTCGCCGCTAACGCTCTTCCGTATGCCGGCGCTGATACTGATCGGCTTTTATCGTAATACTCCCGCGATTGTCCACTTCTTCTGGATCTACTACGCTCTGCCAATCGTCAGCCCGCTGACGCTCTCGCCGTTCGCTGCCGCTGTACTGGCGCTCTCCGCCCAGTCGGCCGCGTTTTATGCCGAAGTTTACCGCGGCGGCATCCAGTCGATCGGCGCCGGACAATGGGAAGGGGCGAAGGCGTTGGGCATGTCGCGCGCCACCGCGCTCCGACGGGTTATTTTCCCTCAGGCGCTGCGCAGAATGATTCCTCCTTTCCTTGAGCGTTCTTTCGAACTGCTCAAATCCACCGCCCTTGCTTCGTCTCTGGCGTACAGCGAGCTGCTGTATCAGGCGATGCAAATCAACAGTCAGACTTACCGGCCCCTGGAAGTGTATTCGCTCATCGCGGTGATGTACTTCACCCTGCTGCTGATTATCAGCCAGGGCAGCCAGCTGCTTGAACGACGCCTTGCCGTCTCCGACACACGTTAACGAGAGAACAACCATGCATTATCAGTGGGACTTTTCCCTTGTCTGGCAAAACTTGCCGGTACTGCTGAAGGGACTGGGCGTTACGCTGGAGCTATGGCTGCTGGCGGGAATTGTCGGCACGCTGCTCGGGCTTGCCGTTGGCGTCGTCCGTGCCCGCGGGCCGCGCTTTTTTTATCCCCTTACCAGCGCCTTTGTCGAGGTGTTCCGCAATACGCCGGTGCTTATCCAGCTCATCTGGTTCTACTATGCCTTTCCGGTGCTGGTGGGCATTCAGTTTTCCACTTTTGGCGCCGCCGCGCTGGCGTTAACCCTGTACACCGCCGCCTACAGCACCGAAATTTTTCGCGCCGGGCTACAGTCCATCGAACGCGGACAGTGGGAAGGGGCAAAAGCCTTAGGCATGCCGCCGGGCGTGATGCTACGGCGCATCATCCTGCCGCAGGTATTTCGCCGTATGCTGCCAGCCCTGACAAACCGCATGATTGAACTGGCGAAGGTGACCTCCCTGGCCTCGATTCTCACGGTTAATGAACTGATGTATCAGGGCAGGCTGCTAAGCAGTACCTGGTATCGCCCGGTGGAGATTTTCACCGTCGTCGCCCTGCTCTATTTTGTGCTGATCTGGCCCGGAAGTTACCTGGCGGCACGACTGGAGCGCCGCTACCGTCCACATCCTTAATTTGATGAGAAAGGCCATGTCAGAGAAAAAAGTCGTCATGCGGATACGCGCCCTGCACAAACGCTTTGGTGCGCAAAGCGTGTTACAGGGCATCGATTTAGATATCTATGCCGGTGAGAAAATCGCCATCATTGGCGGCAGCGGCTCGGGTAAGAGCACCCTGCTGCGCTGTCTGAACTTTATGGAAATACCCAGCGCTGGCACCGTAGAACTGGACGGCGTTACCCTCGGTAAAATCGACAGCCGCGGTCAGCGGCGCTATAGCGAAAAACAGCTGAGCGATGTTCGCCAGCGCGTGGGGATGGTGTTTCAGCAATTTAATCTCTTCCCGCATCTGACGGTACTGCAAAATGTCAGCGAAGCCCTGATATCGGTGAAAAAGATGCGTCGCGAAGAGGCGATGCGCATTGCCCGCGCGCAGCTGGAAAAAGTGGGGCTCGGCCATAAGCATCAGGCCTGGCCCGGCAGCCTGTCCGGCGGTCAACAGCAGCGCGTCGCGATTGCTCGCGCCCTGGCAATGACGCCAGAGATAATATTGTTCGATGAGCCCACCTCGTCCCTCGACCCTGAACTCGTGGGGGAAGTCCTGCATACCATCCGTGAACTGGCAGATGAGGGACGGACGCTGCTGCTGGTCACTCATGAGCTGGGCTTTGCCTGGCATTTCGCCGATCGGGTGATTTTTATCGAAAACGGCGTGATTCATGAAATGGGCACCGCGGAAGAGGTGCTGCGCCATCCGCGCCAACCGCGCACCCAGGCCTTCCTTTCCCGTTTCGCTGAACGGGCATTTTAACCGCAAGGAAACATGATGAGTTTAGCTCTCTCCGGTCAAAGCAGTCAGGCGTACCTGCAGGATACGCGCAACGACAATGTGCAAGTGTACGTCAACGGCGAATTCGTTCATCGCGATCGCGCCACGGTTTCCGTTTTCGATTCCGGCTACGTCTGCGGCGACGGGGTCTGGGAGGGGCTGCGGCTGGTAAACGGCAAGCTGATCGCCCTTCAGGCGCATCTCGATCGCCTGTTTGCCGGGGCAGCCGCTATCCAGCTCAATATCGGCCATAGTCCTGAGGAGCTAACCGATATTATGTACAACACGCTGAAGATCAACGGTATGACGGACGGCGCCCATTTGCGGCTCATGATCACCCGCGGCAAAAAGCGCACGCCAAATCAGGACCCGCGCTTTATCCTCGGCGGCGCCACTATCGTCTGCGTGGCGGAATATAAGGTTGTTGATGAACAAGCCAAACGGCGCGGCCTTGCCCTGTTCACCTCGACCTATCGTACCAGCGCGCCGGATGTTTTCGATTTGCGTCTTAATTCCCACAGCCGCCTGAATTTGATTCAGGCGCTATTGCAGGCGCTGGATGCCGGCGCAGATGAAGCGCTGATGCTGGACCCTCATGGTTTTGTCGCCAGCTGCAATTCCACCAACTTTTTTATCATACGCCAGGGCGAGCTGTGGACCTCAAACGGCCTGTACTGCTTTAACGGTATTACCCGCCGCACGATCTTGTCACTGGCGCGCCAGCAGGGCCTCGGCGTACAGGAAAGATCCTTTACCCTTGCCGAAGCATTCACTGCGGACGAAGCTTTTGTCACCGGAACGCTGGCAGGTATTACCCCGGTAAGCAGGCTCGACGGCAGGCGCTTCGACCTCAACGAAAATCCCGTGACCCAACGCATCAGCGGCTGGTATCAGGACTATTTACAGCAGGAGGAGTCGCCGCCCGCCGACAATCGCTGGACGAAAAAAAACCCGCAGAGATAGCGCGGGTCGATTCAAGTGCAAATCCATTGACTGCAAATAACATCACAATAACCGAGCGTTATTTTATGACTTGCATCACAAAAACATCACCCCCTGTTCGGGGGGATGCTAACTTCTCCCCGGTATCTCTTTATCCGTCCCGAGCGCAACGTGAAGGGCATAAGGGACATGAAATAGCGACGCCTGCGCATTTCTGCTTCATGCTCAACTGAGATGGTCTGAGGATTTTTGCTTTTTTCGAGGCCGGATGTAAGAATCGACGAACGTTTTTGATGGGTCAACGCGTTCACTCATGCCGCCCACCGCAGGGGCATGGATATTGGCTATCGGGATAACATTGCGCCTGCATCGTTGCGATGCCCGCCCGCCATATCAAATGATGACTGCTATCTACCAGAGCCCCCCTGTATTACTGCATTCAACGGGAAACAGTATGAAGCCAAAACAAGCGGAAATTATCCGCCATTCTATGTCCCTGTTTAACAAAGAGGGGTATCAGTCGCCGAGTATTGACCGGATTTCGGAGAATGCGGGCATCTCCAAAATGACGTTCTACCGCTACTATCCGGATAAAGAGGCGCTCATTCTTGATATTTTACAGCAGAAAGAGTGTGATTTTATGCAGGCGCTGCAGGACATTACCGCGGATAAACCCACGGGGCGTGAAAAGCTGTTTGCCGTCTTTGAATACTACAATAACTGGTTCACCTGTGCGGATTTTCACGGCTGCATGTTCACCCGCGCCCTGTTTGAATACGGGACCTCGTCTCCCGCTATCCGGACGATATGTTCACAGTTTAAATCGCGCCTCTACCAGTTTTTCCGCGACATCCTCATCGGACTATTAAAACCAGAGCCTGCGGAACGGGTGGCGATGATGATGCTTATGCTGATTGATGGCGCGATTGCCGCCCAACAGGCCGAGTCATCGGAATGCCGGGAGATCCCTCCCGGTATAACGGCCTGGAGCGCGGCAAAAGCGCTTATTTATTCAGAGGGCGGTACTCTCTGATTCGCGGTCAGCGAGCGTGCGTAACGCCTCCAGCAGACAATCGTAATAATCGCAGCAAGTCTGAAGACGCAGCGCTGCGCCAGAGTAGACCTCTTCCAGCGCAGCCGGATTTTTATTGCCGATCGGCACGATAACGTTATTCAGCCATCCATCCGCGTGGCCGATATCAACCTCGATATGCTCTGAGTAATAATGGACGTCGCGATCCGATAGCCCAATACGGCGGCAACCTGTCACCAGCTTCTGGTACTGCGGCGGATCCAACAGTTCCGTCATCGCCATGACGCCAAGCGATTTGTAGTAATGCTGACGGTTAACGCCGCCCAACATAAACGCATTGTAGCCAGCGAGTCCCTGCCAGTCGTACAGATGGGCGAAATGATTTTCAGGCAACGCAATATCCCTTCGCTTCAGTAAATCCTTATACAGATTAACGTGCGTGATCTCCTGGCTGCCCTGGCCTATTTCATCCCAGAGATTCTGGGCAATCTCTGCGCGCGTTTCCGGCAGAGAACCGACCAGCCCCATTGCCACCAGATCGAAAAACAGCAGATTCAGCGCGCTATCGCTTTTGAAGAAATAGTCGATTTGCGTAGCGGAAGCGGAAGAAGCGAGAAAATCAAACAGAGGATGGTGCGAGGCCGGGTGTTTCTGACAGAGGTCACGAAGTTCCTCAACGATATTGCCGGCGTTAAGCGCAGGTGCCGGGAAAGCGAACCGTTTTTTTTCCACCCGAAGCCATTCTGTCTCGATGTAGCTTCTGATCCCGCAGAGCAAGGGATGGAACTGGTTTTTTGCCGCCGCCGATAGCGGCTCCGCCAGCCAAGCCTGGTACAGTTTAAACAGCGCGCCGTGGGCACGCTTTTTAGCCTGCGGGTCGTTGGCGGTAAAAGCCTTGATGCAGGTGTTTTCAGTCAGGTACCAGACTCTGTCGGCCAGTAGCGGATTAGCCGTAAGTTTTAGTGAAAGCGCGTTGCTGTGGAGAAGCTGATCAATCATGTCATCCAGAGAGAGCCTGGCCATTGCGGAATGCGGTTCGTTCCCGGTGAAACCATTTTCTGTCTTACGCATCGATTTATCCCTGTATAAAGCATGGTATAGATACGTTATCGTACAGATATATATGCTGCAATCAGATTTTTTGCACATGCGTAACAAAGTTTTAATTATTTGTTTTTTAAATAAAAAATAGCAAAAACCCAAAATAACAATAAAATTTAATTGATATATTAAAAAAAATAAAGTTACCATTTAGTACAGTTCGAAGCGATGCAAGGAATCAGCATGCCTTACCTGTTACTCACGCTGGCGGCCCTGTTTTGGGGAGGGAATTATGTCGTAGGGCATATTCTCGTTCAGGGCGCGGACCCGATCCTGATGACCGAAGCGAGATGGGCGTTGACCGCGATACTGTTGGTATTGCTCTATCAGCGGCAAATCCGCGACAGTCGGCTGCTGTTTCGCCAAAATGCGCCAACGCTGCTGATCTTAACGCTGTGCGGGCAGGTAAGTTTTCCCTTAACTCTCTATATTGGCCTGCAGTCGACTTCGGCGCTGAACGCAGCGATTTACATGTCTGCGACCCCCTGCATGGTGCTTATTATTAATCGGCTGATTTTCCGTGACCGGGTGTCGGCGCGTAACTGGTGGGGAGTGCTCTTTAGCACCGCAGGCGTCCTGCTGCTGCTTCTGCACGGCAACCTGACCAGCGCAGAGGGGCTAAAAGGCTTCAGCCAGGGAGATCTGTGGGCAATGGGGTCCGCACTAAGCTGGGCGGTATATTGCTCTCTGTTACGTAACAAAGATCGTCGTATCCCCGCCAACGCTTTCGTCGCCGTCAGTTCGCTTCTCGGCGCCCTTATTCTGCTTCCGGTGGTGATTTTCTGGCTGTGGCGGCACCCCGCTACCTCATTCGCTTCGTACCACGATATCTCTTTCCTGACCGGACTGGCGTACCTGGTTATTTTCCCCTCGTGGCTGGCCTACTTATTCTGGAATAAAGGCATCGCGGCCATTGGCGCCACTCGCGGGGAAATTTATACCCATATTATTCCGCTGTCTGGCGGCATATTAAGCATTCTGTTTTTACACACCCAGCCGCACCTCTATCACTTACTGAGCACGCTGCTAATTTTGACCGGGATCGCGATTTGTTCACTCGCTAAAAAAACAGCGGCGCATTAATTAATAATAACGCCACATTGTAATCCATATTAACCGAAGAGTTTAACATGCTCAGGATATACTTATACCTTATTCTCGCCGCATCGGTTTCCGCGCTGGCAACAGATATGATCGTGCCGGCGCTGCCCCTGTTACAAAAAGCGTTCCACAGCGATTATTCATCTATTCAGTTAACCATTAGCGGTTTTCTGGTGATATACGCCTGTAGCCAATTATTATCAGGGTTTATCGGCGAAAAACTGGGTAAATTACGCGTGCTGACGGCCAGCTTTTTGCTTTTCCTGGCAGGGAGCCTCCTCTGTTTTATTTCCGATAGTTTATCAATGCTGTTGGCCGGTAGGGCATTACAGGCCGTGGGCGCCGGGGCAGGACCGGTTCTGTCTAAAGCCATCGCCAAAGAGACTTTTTCTCCTCTGACGCTCAAGCGCGCCCTTTCCGATATTTCTTCCGCCAGCGCGGTGGTTCCGCTTATTGCACCGCTGGCCGGCGCCGCGATCCTCGGCCATTTGAGCTGGAACCATATCTTCCTCGTTATGGCCCTGTTTAGCGTCGTTACCCTCCTGCTGTCTCCGCGCCGCCTTGGGCATCGCGATAGCGCTGCGGCGCCCTCTTCTTCCGGGTTTATCACGCCGGCATTTATCCAGGGAACACTTCTGGTTTCACTGATCCTGAGTTCGCTGTTTTGCTATATCTCGCTGTCGCCAGCCATTTTTATGCAGCAGCTTGGGCTGAGCACAATGCACTACTCACTGCTGTTTTCCGCTTCCGTTTTATTTTTTATTATTGGCAATCAGTTCTCAAAATTTGAGCGCATAAATAATCCCTGGATTTTGTTTATCATGAATGCGCTGGCGGTCTCTCCATTTATTATCGGTTGCCACTCACTCATATTATGCATCGCTGGATCGATGATTTTTAATTTCAGCCTTGGCGCCTATTACCCGACCGCCAACTTTATCGCACTGCAAATCAAAGGTACTAAAACCGGTATTGCGGCATCAGTCACCGGTTTTATTCAAACAGTCTGCGCCGGCGCCATCAGCTATTTCGCTGTAAAACTCACGGATACCGGCCTGGGGTTTGACAGAACCCTCGGCACGAGCACGTTAACGCTGGCAATTTTATCTCTTCTGGTAGTCACGACAATGAAGGTAACGCAATGGAAAACTGGCAAAAAAGGAAAATAGATAGATCGCTAAAATATCAAACCAGGGTGTTCTCTGAACATATTAATGAACTGGTGGTAGCCAAAAGGGATGGCAAGGTCATTACCCTCGACGATGGCAGAAAAATGGTGGAATTTGTCTCATGTTCCTATCTTGGGCTGGAGACTCATCCGACGCTGAAAAAAGCGGTTATCGACGCGATTGAGCGTTTTGGCGTGCAGGTTTCCGTCGCCAGAACGCGGGTAAAAGTCGATCTGTTCCCGCAGCTGGAAGCGCGACTGAACCAAATCATGCATGGAGCTCATACCCTGACGTTTAACGCGGTGACGCCCTGCCATATCGCGGTATTACCGCTGCTGGCGTCCGGAACGCTGCCGCATTTTACGTTCAGTAAAAAACCCTATTTTATTATGGAGAAGACCGCCCACGCGACGCTGCAAATCAACCGTGGTCTTTTACAGCAGTTCGGGGACGTCGTCAGAATTGATTTCCAGGATACGGCGCGGATCGAAGAGGCCTTTCGCTATGCCGCCAGCCAGGGACTGACGCCGATCTCGGTATCAGACAGCGTAGGCTCCATGGGCGGAGTCGCCCCGGTCGCGCAGATTGTCCGCCTGGCGCATCAGTATGACGGCTACGCATATATAGACGATGCGCATGGCACCTCTATCTACGGCGACTACGGTTCGGGATATGTGATGGCATGCCTCGGCCATCGGCTTGACGAGCGTATTATTATCGCCGGATCGCTGTCTAAAGCATTTGGCTCGCACGGCGGATTTATCGCCTGTCACGCCGCAGAGACCATCAATTTTATTAAGACCTACGGCACAACCTACGCCTTTGGCGGACCGCCGTCATTACCAGGGATTGCCGCCTGCGTAGCCGCCGCCGACCTCCACCTGGACGGCACCGTCGCCGCCCGCCAGGAGAAGCTACAGAACGTTATTCGCTATTTTGACGAAGTTTTCGGCAAGACCGAAATCGTTAACCGGGGCACCACGATGCCGATTCGGGGGATCCTGATTGGTAACGAAGATCTCGCCATCACGATGTGCAAAAAGCTGCACGATCGCGGCTTCGCGACGACCGTGGCGATGTATCCGACCGTTGAAGAAGGGCACGCCATTTTGCGCTGCGCGTTGTCTGCTCTCCACGAGAGCGGGCAAATCGACGACTTCTATCGAAACTTCAGAGAGTCACTGGCTGAAGCCACGAGATAAATAGCTGCTGCCGGCCTGCTTCGTCAGGCCGCTTACGGACACTCATTCATATGAAAGGAACAGGGTTCCCTCTGCGCGGAACGTCTCTCATGGTGGCGACCATTATCGGCGGCGGCATGTTCGCGTTGCCGATCGCGTTCGTCCACGTATGGTTTTTAAAAGGCCTGCTGATCCTGTCGGCGACGGGCATATTGATGCTGATGACGGGGCTAATCCTCGTTGACATCACGATGCGATTTCCTCCCGGCGCCAGCTTTCATACTTTCACCAACGCGCTGCTCGGCCCCGCCGCTAGCGTTATCATCGGGATAGCCTTCTGCTTTGTGCTCTACCTACTGACCTACGCGTACATCTCAGGCGCCGCGTCAATATTACGCGATCTCTTACCGCCCGCTGCCAGGGACCGCAGCTGGCTGCCGATAATTCTGCTGTCGCTGACGACCTCGGCGATCCTGTGGGCAGGCGGCAGATTACCCGGCTATATCCTTTCAGGCCTTATCGCCGCCAAGTTCACCCTGTTTTTTCTGCTGTTCGCCGGTGCCGCGGGTGGCGTAAAGCCGCTCAGATTGTTCGACATCTCCGCCAGCACGCCGCTCGGGTATTACCTGCCGATCGTGCCGGTCTGTATTATCGCTTTTGGCTTTCATGGCAGCGTGCCCTCCCTGAGCAGAATGTACAGACGGGATAATCATCGCGCGGTTACCCGCTCTCTCTATTACGGCTTTGCGGTTTCGCTGATCGTCTACGCCTTCTGGCTGACGCTGACCATGGGCGCACTCACGCCTCAGGCGATCCAGCATGTCAGCGACCAGGGCGGGAACATCGGGGCCTTTATTACCGCCCTTAATATCCACCAGACCACCTCGGCGACCCGTATGACGCTGGTCTCCTTTGGGTGTATTGCCGTTTTAGCCTCACTGATGTCGGCCTCAATCGGCTTGAGTGATTATCTTGAGGATATACTGAATAAAATCAGCCGCCGGGGATCGCGTCCGCTGGCAATATTTCTGACCTATTTCCCTCCCGCCCTGGCCTGTATTTTCGCCCCGCAAGGATTTTTATCTGCTCTGGCCTTTGCCGGCATTTCACTGGTGCTATGGAGTATATTATTGCCGCCTTATTTACTCATTAATGCCAGGCGTTCCGCCCTACCGCCGGTATATATTTTCCCGGCCAGCAATGTCCTTCTGAAAATGATAATTATCGTCGGCGCCCTACTCTGGCTACTGATGATTTACGCTTTTCTTGAGTAGATATGCATCGCCATGACTGTAAAAAATGCTTCAGCTGGGCCATCAAATCCCGGTACGGACGACAAACGGCAAAAAGCCTGAGCATGGGAAACCCTTAATCAGCTCCCGAATACTCAGACCCGTGACCAAAAAAAGGAGCGGTCATCATTCAGGGGGCCAGGCTTCTGAGAATCAACGAGGAGAGAATGACCGCCGCCGTCGGCGCCGTTTCGAGGTTAAACTGCAGCTGAACAGGGTTAATGAAGGGGCACATCACCATGTATATCGCATAGGTTGCCTCGTCAAGAGGGGTTTTCCTCTCAAACTCGCCGGCCTGCCTGCCTTCGACAACGATGCTTTCAATCAGCTTTAACAGGCGTTCCGCATACCTTTCCGTTGAAGGCCACTTATCCCGCGAGGCGACGGCGGCAATGTCGTAGAGCTTACGATCGTGGAAAAACAGTTCGCTTCCCGCTTCGGTGAGCGCGCGAAAGAGGCGGCGTAATTTTTCGCTGGCTGATGGCGCATCCGCCACCGCTGCAAGTACCGCCGTCATGATCGTCTCCAGGCGGTTAGCGCAAATAACTTCGCCGATAGCCTGTTTGGAATCGAAAAACTTATAGATGTAGGCCTTTGAAAAACCGATAGATTTAGCTAATTCCGCTACGGTGGTTTTTTCGTAGCCGTAATGCCCGAAATGCTCAAATGCGGCGTTGACGATTTGCTCCCGGACGCTGTGATCGAGTGGGCCACGTGCTGATGGTACGTTCATATTCTTAGTCATTCTGTTAGCTTAACGTGATGGTCTTTGATTGACAAATAGTGACCATTTTATCATTCAGCCACAATTTCGCTTGATGCAAGGTCGTGCAAAATTGTATCAGACAAAATCCTCTGCCAACAAAAGCATCGGCTCCCCCCGATACAACTTTATTTCAACCACACCACAGATTTGAATAAGCGGTAAACATCACCTCGCCGCCTGCTGTTCAGAAAGGTATTTTTGCCGCCATTTAGCCGGAGATACGCCGTGCATTTTCTTAAAAGCCTTAGAAAAATGCAGCTGATTTTCATAGCCTACGGAAATGCCCACCACTTTAATCGCCGTATTGCTGTTTTTGAGAAGGCTGACGGCGATGCTCATCCGGAAATTGAGCAAATACGCCTTGGGACCTATACCGTAGGCGCTTTTGAACAACCGACAAAGGTAGCTGCGGTTGATATTACAGTATGCGGCCAGGCTCTCAACGCTCAGAGGTTCGTGGTAGCGATTTTCAATTTTTTTGATCGCCTTTTGCAGGTGCCTGGTCTTGTCATCCCGGAGAGGAGCCCTTTGATCATGCGTATTGCTGATTAAGGTCGAAAAGAAGAGATAGCACAGCCCCTGCACCTTCAGCCGGTGTTCATCGCCATGTTCGACAATTTGCCGCAGGTAGCCGAGGGCGCTGACGTTGTCTTTATTCAGGTTGGGCCGGTAAATCGGTGATTGCCGGCTCAGATGGCACTCCGCGAAAATTCTGGCGGCGATCAGCCCATCGACCTCAAGCCACATATAATGCCACGGATCCTTTTTATCCGCGCAGTAGGTGGTCACATCATGGGGGTGGATCAAAAACCCCTCCCCCGCGACGACAGGAAAAGCGCCGGATTCACTGTAAAAGGTGCCGGTTCCACTTATCACATAATGAAATAGGTAATGCTGGCGAACAGCGGGGCCATAACGGTGCCCCTTATGACAACTCTCCTCGCCGTACTGGTACAAGTTCAATTCGATATTGTCGGTATGATTGAGGGTAAAAGTCTTGTGCATCAGTAACTCGCGCTTTTTTCCCCTCACATTATCAGAGATACCGCCAGTAAAGTCCCCCGGTTCAGTCAGATTCAGAGCTGGCTCACACTTTCTTTTCGACATCATTTTTCGCCATAGCAATATCACATTTAGCCATATTTCCGGGTCACGCCGCAGCGTACATTCTGCCTGACCAAAACAGCAGGAACGGAGAAATACCATGATTAAAGTGACATTTATGGGCGCGGGCAGCACCATTTTCGCCAGAAACGTACTCGGGGACATTATGGCGACCCCGACGCTGAAAGAGGTGGAGATAGCGCTGTACGACATCGACGGCGCGCGTCTCAATGAATCACTCGCCATGTTGAACAATATCAACAGCAATACCAATGCGGGCAGAGCGAAGATTGCCGCTTACCTTGGCGTTGAGAACCGCCGCGCGGCATTGAAAAACGCCCATTACGTGGTGAACGCCATCCAGGTCGGCGGCTACGACCCTTGCACCATTACCGACTTCACTATCGCAAGAAAATATGGTCTCCGGCAGACGATTGCCGATACCCTGGGGATTGGCGGTATCTTCCGCGCGCTGCGCACCATACCCGTAATGTTTGATTTCGCGCGGGATATCGAAGCCGTCTGCCCGAACGCCTGGTTACTGAACTACACCAACCCTATGGCCACGATAACCGGCGCTATGCTGCGCCATACGGAGGTGAAAACGGTTGGACTTTGCCACAGCGTTCAGGTCTGCGCTGAAACGCTGTTGAAAAGCGTGGATATGCCAACCGACGACGTGCAATTTCATATCGCGGGTATTAACCACATGGCCTGGCTGCTGGACATTCGCCGCCACGGCGAGGATCTGTACCCGGAAATTAAGCGCCGGGCCAGCGCCCTGCAGGGCAAGCATGACGATATGGTGCGCCATGAAATCATGAAAACTTTCGGCTATTACGTTACCGAATCGTCAGAGCACAACGCCGAATACATGCCTTACTGGATCAAACGCAACTACCCGGAACTGATCGAGCGATTCAATATTCCGCTGGATGAATATCCGCGCCGGTGTATTGAGCAGATTGAACAATGGCAGCAGCAGAAAGTGGCGCTGACCCATGACACCAGCCTGACCCACAGCCGTACCCATGAATACGCGTCTTATATCATCGAAGCGATGGAAACCGATCGGCCCTATAAAATTGGCGGTAATGTGCTCAACACCGGTTTGATCGCCAACTTACCTTCCGAGGCCTGCGTCGAAGTACCTTGTCTGGTGGATGGCCAGGGCGTCACGCCATGCTACGTCGGCAACTTGCCTGAGCAGCTGGCGGCGCTGAACCGTACCAACATCAATACCCAGCTGTTGACCGTCGAGGCGGCGGTTACGCGCAAGCGCGAAGCTATCTACCATGCTGCGCTGCTCGACCCGCACACTTCCGCCGAACTGTCGATCGATGACATCCGCAAGCTGTGCGATGAACTGATTGAAGCGCATAGCAACTGGCTTCCAGCCTACCATTAATCGCCCTAAGGCTCTGCAGCTTCCTGTACGCCCGCAAGGCGCGGAGGTTTCCGCGCCGTTACCAACAGGAAGGTGAGCTATGTTTTACTTAAAAAACAGGAATTTTTGGATTTTCGGTGCCTTTTGCTTTTTCTATTTCTTTATCATGGGCGCGGTACTGCCGTTTTTTCCGATATGGTTGCATGATGTCAACCAGCTCGATCAGCGACAAACCGGACTGGTGTTTGCCAGCATGGCGCTGTTTGCCCTAGTATTCCAGCCAGTTTTTGGCTTTGTTACAGACAAGTTTGGTCTGAAGAAACACCTGCTGTGGATGATTATCTTCCTGCTGCTGTTTCTGGCTCCTCTGTTTATCTACGTGTTCTCACCGCTGCTGCAAAGCCACTTTTTTCTGGGGGCTCTGTTGTGCGGTATTTATCTTGGACTGGTCTGCAGCGGCGGCTCGCCAGCCATTGAGGCCTATATTGAGAAAGTCAGCCGCCGCAGCCAGTTTGAGTATGGCCGCGCCCGCCTGTTTGGCTGTATCGGCTGGGCAATTTGCGCCTCCATTGTCGGCTATATGTTTACTATTAATAACCAGTTCGCGTTCTGGCTGGCGTCGAGTTTCTCGCTGGTATTGGCCGGTTTGCTGTATCTATTTAAACCGGAAGAAAACGCGACTCTGGCGGTAGCGGATGGCCTGGCGCTGAATCAAAAACCCATCAAGCTTAAAGCGGCATTGGGATTGTTAAAAATGCGCAAATTCTGGTGTCTGGTGATGTATATCGTCGGGGTGGCGTGCGTGTATGACGTCTTCGATCAGCAATTCGCTAACTTCTTTACCTCCTTTTTCCGCGACCGACACACCGGTACCCAGGCGTTTGGCTATGTCACCACGCCAGGTGAATTTCTTAACGCTTTTATTATGTTTTTTGCCCCACCGATCATTAACCGCATTGGCGGCAAAAATGCGCTACTGATTGCCGGTATGATCATGTCGGCGCGGATCATCGGTTCTTCCCTTGCCGACTCTGTGACGGAGGTGATTATCCTGAAGACCCTGCATATGTTTGAAGTTCCGTTTCTGCTGGTAGGCATTTTCAAATACATCACCACCCAGTTTAACGTTAATCTCTCCGCATCGATTTATCTGTGGGGGTTTTGCTTCTTTAAGCAGCTGTCAGCCATCGGCATGTCCTACGCGGCAGGGATGATGTACGTCACTTACGGTTTCAAAACCTCTTATCTGATCCTTGGCTGCACCGCGTTGCTGTTTACCATTATTTCAGCCTTCGCGCTGAGCGGTAAGGTACGGCGAGCTACCGGGCAACCCGCGCAGGACGTATCGTTATCGAATATAAAAGGCGAATTCGGATCGGAAGCGCAACGTTAACGGTCTACGTTGGCAGCAATATATCTTGATAGTGTTAACGGAAAGAAGAAGTCGATTCAGCCTTATCCGGATAGGTGAAAGACGTTTCCGCTATAGGGCTGCTTTTGCCTGCGTCATCTCGGCTCGACTCTCATCAATCAACTACGGCGCTTTTGAAGACCACAAGCGCCCCGGAGGCATACGCTCATTGATGAGACGCGTTCAGGACAAATACGCTGTTTTGTTTTTCTTGCGATATTCACCGGGGGGTAAATGGAAATGCCGGGTAAATAATCGAGTGAAGGTTTGCTGCGAGTCATAGCCGTAGCGCAAGCCAATACTGTAAATATTCTCATCGGTTTCGCGTAAATCGCGGGCAGCTGAATCCAGCTTTTTATGACGAATGTAGCGCCCCAGACTCTCTCCTTTATATTGCAGGAACAAACGCTGCAGATACCATTTTGAATAACCTGAATAATGAGCTATCTGTTCTATACGCAGTGGTTTATGTAAGTTATCGTCGATCCAATCAATGATAACGGCGATCACGGATTCAGAAATAAACATGGGGTCTCCTCCTTATGCATTCTCCCGGTATTATCAAGGTGGTTCTGTGGTAATTTTTGCTAAAGCCTCTGATGCTACTCGTGTTGTAATAAGCACAATATTAAGCTGATGGCATTGATAATCCTTTAATTATCAAAGACAGACCATACTCAAAAGCGGTATCCGGATGTGGATTGACCAACGATTCGATATGGGCAATTTCTGCCGGTATTTTTGATAACATTTTATTATCATTACCGTACGTTCGCGACTGTTCCTCTAATACGCACCCCAAAGTGTATTCGCTAATCGCGAGTAATATCATTGCGGCTTCTGCCTCAGTGAAACCGGCTCGAACAAGATAAACCAGTTTTGGATAAAAGGTTTCTCCTCCCACCCGGGTCGGCGATGTCCCTGCATGTAACAGAGCGCCGTCCCGATGGGCGAGCAGAGCGCGGCGGAAACTACGTGCGTTATCCGCCAGCCAACTTGTCCATTCCGAAGTTTCTTCGGGCACAGCTAGCGCATGGTGTTTGGCTAAAACAGCTGAAGCCATTTCTTCCAGCAAATTGGCCTTGTTTTTGAAATGCCAGTACAACGTCGCGGATTCCACGCCCAGTTTTTGAGCCAGTTTACGGGTCGTCAACGCTTCCAGACCGACTTCATCTAAGAGAGCTAATGCTGCCTCAATCACCTGATCTCGTTGAATTTTCGCCATGATATTGATCCTGTTGTTAATCCATTTACCCGGGCTAGCGGCCTGTGAAGAGACATTTTGTCTGACCCCGGCGCCTGACGGAAACTTTAATGCAAATTACTCTATCAATGATAGATAAATTGATCAATGATAGATTTCTTCACTTATCGTCTGTTAGGGGGCTTTTTATGAATATCCATCAAGGCAAGCTGGTCAAGGAAACAACCCATCCGCGACCGACAAATGCCATACCGCCAGTGTTGTGGATGCAGGCAGCCATTATCACGCTGGGAGCTTTTTCCACCATGCTTTCATCAACGATGCTCAGCGCTGCGCTGCCCGCCATGGCCATCGGCCTGGGGGTACCGGACTCGGCAATACAATGGATAGCAACAGCGTATCTTATGGCCCTTGCAGCAGGCGTTCCGCTGAGCGCCTGGGCCGTCAGACGCTTTGGCGCTACGCAGCTTTGGCTCTATGGGCTGATTTTATTTGCGATCTTCTCGGCAGTTTGCGCCCTTTCCCCACGTTTCGAGGTGCTGCTTGCCGCAAGAATGTTGCAAGGTCTGGCAGGGGGATTACTCGTACCGGCGGGGCAAACTATTCTTGGCCTGGTCGTCGGACGCGAACGCCTGGGGCGGGTCATTGGCACGATTGGCGTCGCCATCGTCATTGCCCCCTTATTGGGGACATCGCTTGGCGCACTCCTGGTTGAAAGCTGCGGATGGCGAGGGTTATTTTGGATCACCGTGCCCTTCTGCCTGTGTGCATATCTTACCGGGTGGAAGTTGCTTCCCCGTCCGGCAATAAAAAATGACAGGCCCCTCTCGCTGGACTGGCTGGGACTGGCGCTGGTCTTTTGCAGCCTGCCGATGCTGATGGAAGGCATGAAAGAGCTCAGCCTGAATAACGGCAAATATGGCTGGAACGTCATCATGCTGAGCGTGGGCGCCCTGTTCACCTGCTTGTTTATTTATCGCTCTTTGCGCATCGAATCCCCCTTACTTCATCTCGGACTTTTCAAACATCGGGGCTTCACTTTATCTGCCGTATTGATGACTATCGGCGGCGCGGTGAATTTTGGCGGGCAGTTCCTGCTTCCTTTATATTTTCGCGACGTTTGCCATAAAACGCTGGCTGAAGTGGGCTTGCTGCTTACGCCTCAGTTAATCGGTTCGGCGATAGGATTTCCGGTGGCAGGCTACTTTTCTGATAAGCTGGGGCCACGCGCGGTGCTGATCGTTGGCGGCTTACTCGCGGCATTTGCCACCCTGCCGCTGGGGATGATTGATGCGCAAAGTCGCTATTCGCTTGTGGGTGGAGCAATCGCCGTCAGAGGGTTCGGTTTAGCCCTGGCGACGGTACCCGCTATGGCAGCGGGCATGGCGATGGCTGGCAGCCGTCATGTCGCTGATGCCGCGCCTATTCTTAACATCCTCCAGCGTATTGGCGCGATGGCGGGAACGGCATTGATTACCGCGAGCTACATTAGATTCGCTCCGACTAATGGGAGCTTAACCGCCTTTCACCACGCCGGATGGATACTTACCGCTGGGGCCGTACTGCTCGCGCTTTGCGCATTTTTTATGGTAAATCATTCCGTTTTAACAACGCAGGAAGAATAAAAGTTTAATCAGAAAATTTATCGCTTTCAGACCCGATCCCAAAGCCTGCCGATTAAATTTGCAGAAATGGACTTCGTTGCCTGCAAAATAAACCATTCGGAGCGACTGATAAGCCGTCATGCCGGTCCGCTGCGAAGCCGACCGACATGACGCATTCTCACTGACTAAATCGCGCCGATCAATCCGCCATCAACCCGAATCACCGCACCGGTAATGTAGCTGGCAAGCTGGCTTGCCAGAAACGCCGCGGCGGCGCCGTACTCCTGCGGTTCACCGTAGCGCCCGGCCGGAATGCTCAGACGACTCTTTTCGGCGACCGCTTCCGCACTGCTGTTTTCCCGTTGCGCCCTGAGTGCGTCCAGCTGCCCCACGCGGTCGGTGGCGATGCGCCCTGGCACCATCACATTCACCGTAACGCCGTCGCCGGCCACTTCACTGGCGAGGGTTTTCGACCAGCCGAGCAGGCTCATGCGCAGCGCATTCGAGAGGGCGAGGCCAGGAATGGGGGTAATTACGCCGGATGACGTGGTGGTAATAATGCGTCCCCAGCCGCGGCTGCGCATGGCGGGCAGGAGTTTATCGGTGAGCTGAATCAACGAGGCGACCATCACTGAAAACTGCTGTTGCCAGACTGCGCCATCTGTCCCCTGCGCCGATGCGGGCCGCGGGCCACCGGAGTTGTTGACCAGAATATCGATATCGCCCCACTGCTGGCGAATATCGGCAATCACCGAATCAAACCGTTCCGGGGCGGCCAGATCCAACGGCCAGGCGCGGGCAGTACCGCCCGTCCGGGTGATACGCTCCACCGTTTGCGCCAGTTTATCAGCATTGCGGCCGGTGACCGCCACCCTCACGCCCTCCTGCGCCAGCGAAAGGGCAATAGCCTGCCCAAGGCCGCTTCCGGCACCGCACACCAGCGCCACTCGTTGTTGTATCTGCAAATCCATAAATGCTCCTGATTGTATTTTCAGAAGCAATATGTGCAAGAGCGATGCCAGCTATGCGCGACCGTTTTTAACATTGACCTGGTCAAACGCGTATTGCAGGTGTTTTCTCATCAATTCCGCCGCCTGTTCCTGCTTGTTCTCTCGCAGGGCATCGATGATAGCAACGTGCTCTTCGCACCACTCTTTTACGCGGCGCTTATTGTGATAGCTGCCAAATTCCAGCAGACGGCGCAGCCGGTTTTGTTGCTGGATAGCCTGTACCACAAACAGATTGCCGCTGGCTTCCGCCAGCAACTCATGAAATAAAGCGTCGGTTTCGAAAATCTCTTTTGCCGGAACCTGCGTAATGTCCGGGTGGGTGATGAGGCGCAGATGCTGGGCGCGCAGGCGTTTAAGCATCTGCCTGTCCACATGCAGGTTGGGTGTCAGCAGCGCCGTCGGTTCAATCATCAGGCGAAAACCGTAGCTGTTGCGCAGGGCGACATCGGAGTTGAGGGTTTGCAGAAAGCGCCAGCCGTGCCCCGCATTGCGCGCAATCAGGCCGTCCTCCGATAGCTTCACCAACGTACGGGTCAGCACCCCGCGATCGACCTCATAGCGCTGACTGATTTCAGTCTGGGTAAACGATTCCGGCAGCACGCCCGCAATACGGTCATGGACCAGCTGTTCGTAAAGCTTCTGGTCATTGCTCTTGGACTGCTCAATCTCCAGCAGCTCCAGCTCATTGCTGCGTTTAAGCAGGAAAAAACCCTGATTTGGACGCGCTTCAACCGCCCCCATTCGGGTCAACTCTTTTAACCCGGCGCGCACCGGCGTACGCGAAACCCCCAGCGCATCGGCAAGATGTTGCTCGCGTAAATGATGACCTGGATCGAATTTTGCTTCAGATATCAGGTCGAGTATTTGCCGGGCTATCCGGCGACTGCTCGCAGTGGAGTCAGGCTGCATGGAGAACGCTTCCCTGGAATGCATTGTTGTGGTCGATATATACAATATCACGCACAACAAAACGCAGCAAAACAAAGCAAGGACTGCACGATTAACGTGCAATACGCACCAGAATGAGACGTTTTTTTCACACGTATAATTGTATTTATTGACACATTAAATTCAATTTAGACCTTAACCAGGAGACGACTATGTCCAGCAATTCTTTATTGTTTCGCCACGTGCGTACCTTGATGTTCGCGCTGACCGCACTCCCGCTGGTGGGCCATGCTGCGGTGGAAACCATCGCCCCGGGCAAGCTGACCTACGGCACGGCGGCGACGTTTATGCCTTTTGAGTTCGTGAAAGAGGGCAAGCTCACCGGCTTCGATATCGACCTGATTAACGCGCTAAGCAAAGAGATCCGGCTGACGCCTGCGCCGATGCCGATGGAGTTCAAAGGGCTTATCCCAGCGCTGCAGGGGAAACGTCTCGATATCATTAACTCCGCCATGTACGTCAACCCGACCCGTGCCGCGCAGGTCGACTTCGTGCCTTACCTCAAGATCGGCAGCCGCGTGGTGGTGAGCAAAGGTAATCCGGCAAAAATCACCGGACGCGACCTGAGCCTCTGCGGCAAAAATATCGCCGTGACGCTCGGCGGGATCGAAGAGAGCCAGGCCCGGGCAGACAACCAGCGCTGCCTGGAGGCCAAAAAACCGGCCATTAACGTCATGACCTTCCCCGCCGCTACCGACTCCGCCGTTGCCGTCTCCCAGGGTCGCGCCGATGCCGAATTCCTCTCCACGCCGGGAACCGTCGCCCTGCTAACCGAAAAAGCGGGCATGTTCGAAGCGGTTGGCGATGAGTTCGAAGCAGATACCCACATCGCGTTTGCCGTGCGTAAAGGCGATAGCGAAACCCAGGCTCTGCTGGAAAAAGGTCTCCAGGGCCTCGTCAAAAATGGCACCTACAAGCAACTGATAAAGAAATGGAACTTCCCTGACTCCGTTGCCCTTTTCTAACCCGTCTCGCCATTAACCGGAGAACGCTATGTCGATCGAACTTATGTGGCAGTACTTCCTCTCACCCGAGTTTGTTCAGGGTGCCTGGATGACGCTACTGATTACCCTCTGCTCACTGTTGTGTGGCGTGGTGCTGGGCCTGGTGTTGGCGCTGTTGCAGGAAGCGCCGTTTCGCGCCGGGAAAGGGCTGGCCTTTTTCTACCTGTGGCTGTTTCGCGGGACGCCGGTGCTGTTCCAGATAATCTTTGTCTACAACGTGCTGCCAGGCTTCGGCTTACGCTTCTCCGCATTTACCTGCGCAGTGCTGGCGCTTTCGCTTAATGAAGGCGCCTACATGGCGGAAATTCTGCGCTCTGGCCTGCAGGCCGTAAAAAGCGGCCAGCGCACCGCCGGCATGGCGCTCGGTATGACCAGCGGGCAGATCATGCGAAAAATCGTGCTGCCTCAGGCCGCACGCATCGTTCTGCCGCCGATGGGTAACCAGATGATCAGCATGCTGAAATCGAGCGCGCTGGTCTCGGTTATCGCCGTTCAGGAACTACTGCTGGTCGCCAACCAGACCGCCAGCGCCAGCTTCCGCTACTTCGAAGCGCTATGCGCCGCAGGCATCTATTACCTGCTGCTCACCAGCCTGTTTATGGTCTTCCAGTCGTGGCTGGAAAGCGTGCTGGATCCCAAACAGCGCCGCAGCAAAAGCCAGAAGCGGCTGAACCGCCTGTTTAAATTACCAAAACCCGCCCGGGAGGAACCATGAGCGAGAAACCGCTGCTGGAGATGATCGGTATTGATAAGACTTTTGGCCGCCAGACCGTGCTCAAGAACTGCTCTCTTGAGGTGCAGCGCGGGGAAACCGTGGTCCTGATTGGGCCATCGGGCTCGGGGAAATCCACCCTGCTGCGCTGCGTCAACATGCTCTCCCCTGCCGACAGCGGCGACGTGTTCTTCGCCAGCCAGCACATCAGCCGGGGCGAAGTGCCGGTGCACAAACTGCGGCAGCGTATTGGCATGGTGTTCCAGAACTACGAGCTGTTCTCGCACCTGACGGCGGCGGAAAACATCATGCTGGCCCCGATGACGGTGCTGGGGATGAACCGCACTGATGCCCGTACGCTGGCGGACAACCTGTTGGCGAAGGTGCGCATCAACGAACGCGCGGACCACTTTCCGGACGAGCTCTCCGGCGGCCAGCAGCAGCGCGTGGCGATTGCCCGAGCCCTGGCGATGAAGCCCGAGCTCATGCTCTACGACGAACCCACGTCAGCCCTCGACCCGGAGATGATCCGCGAGGTGCTGGAAGTGATGGCGGAGCTCAGCGCAGAAGGAATGACCAGCATGGTGGTGACCCACGAAATGGGCTTCGCCCGCCGGGCCGCTAACAAAATTCTTTTTATGGAAGACGGCGAAATTATCGATCGCGCCAGCACCAGCGATTTCTTCGCCGGCAACGTCAGCGAGCGCGCGCAGCGCTTCCTGACGCAAATATTACATTAATCACGGAGTCCCTATGTTCAGTTATCAGGTTGACAGCGCGCGTATGAAAAAGGACTTAGCGACGCTGGTTGCCATCAATACGGAGAATCCGCCGGGCCATGAGCGTGAAGCCGCCGAATGTCTGGAAGGCTGGCTGCTGACCGCCGGATTCGATCTCTCCTTTAGCGAATACGCGCCGGGGCGGACCAACGTTATCGCCGTCCTGCACAATGGACCGGGGCAGTGCTTCGCCTTTAACACCCATATCGACACCGTTCCGGCGGGCAGCGGCTGGACCAGCGATCCCTTCACGCTCGCCGAGCGCGGCGGGCGCCTGTACGGGCGCGGCGCCTGCGATGCCAAAGGCCCGCTGGTGGCGATGGTTGAAGCCCTGCGTTTGCTGGCCGCCACTCGTCAGCGCTGGTCCGGCACGCTGATGGGCGTGTTCACCGCCGATGAAGAGGTCGCCAGCGAAGGGGCGAAATTCTACGTACGTGATAACCCACCGGCGATTGATTTCGCGGTGATTGGCGAGCCGACATCGAATGCGACCTTCTCCGCTCACAAAGGCAGCTTGCGTCCTCGCGTGCGGGTAAAAGGCGTCACCGCGCACTCCGGCACGCCGGAGCTGGGGGTTAACGCGATTTACCAGTCCGCGCGCCTTTTAGGGCTGATTGAAGAGGCCCACCACCAGCAGGTGCGTTGCCGCTGCCACGATCTGGTCGGTAACGCCAGCCTGACGGTGACCCGCATCCACGGCGGCCATGCGGACAACGTGGTGCCCGACAGCTGTGAGCTGCTGCTTGACCGCCGCATGGTCCCGGGTGAAGACGAAGCGGTCGTCAAGGCCGAACTGCAACAGCTGCTCGACCACGCGCACGCTCATGCGGGCGTGGAAGCCGAAATTATCGCCTGGCAGCCCACCACCGGCGGTGCGACGCAAACCGACAGCAGCGAAGCCATCGTCGAGCAAAGCCTTGCCGCCTGCCGCCGTCACGGACAGAGCGAGCCCGGCCCGTTTGGTTTTCAGGGCGGCTGCGACCTGGTGCATTTCCGTTCGCTGGGCGCAAAGGGCGTGGTCATTGGCCCCGGCTCGCTGGCCGTGGCGCACAAGCCCGATGAATTCGTCCCCGTCGATGAATTTATCGCCGCGGCATATATCTATCTCGATATTGCGCTCGCCATGCTGCCGCCGGAGCCCGGTTTATGAAAGCGCAGCTCTTTCGCGGAGAACTGCATTATGCCGGTGTGATGCTGCATACCGCCGCCTCCGGCCCGGTGACGGCGCTCGACACCCTCTGGCTGCGTCTGGAAGACCAGGGCGTGACGGGGATTGGCGAAGTGCGGCTCAATATTCGCTACCTGCATGGCTATAGCGAAGAGCAGGTGCTGAACAACCTGCTTCAAATCCTCAGCCGTTGGGACTGGCGCCGGCAGCCCGCGGCGCTACTTACTGCGCTGCATGGTGAGGACCCCACGCTGCTGCCGCCGTCACGCATGGTGCTGGATATGGCATTGCACGATCTGCTGGCGCGTCAGGAGGGGGTAAGCGTTGCCGCCTGGCTGGGGGCGCAAGCTGGCCTGCCCGCCTGGCGCACCAATCAAACCCTGTTCTGGAGCAGCGAGTCGCGGATGCTGGAGCAGGCGCAACGCTATGTCGATCGCGGTTTCACCGAGCTGAAGTTACGCACGGGCGTAGCGGATTTCGCCACCGACCTGGCCCGCCTGCAAAGGCTGCGTCAGCGGTTTGGCCAGCAGATTTCGCTGGCGATTGACGTGAACGGCCAGTGGTCGCTGGCGCAGGCTCACGCAGCGTTCCCCTCTCTGCGAGCGCTGAATCTCAGCTACATCGAACAGCCGTTAAGCCCGGTATACGACAGCCAGCTTGCCGAACTGTACGGCTACGGCATCCCGATCATGCTCGATGAAAGTCTCAATAGCGACGCAGCCATCACCCGGCTGATCGCCGCCAAAGGCGCGCTGTGGGGGCATCTCAAGCTGGTGAAATTGGGCGGCCTCGCTCCGACGCTTGCCGCCGCCCGCCGTCTGCGGCGCGCCGACGTGCCGTTCATGATTGGTCAGATGAATGAAGGCCATGCCGCCACCGCCGCCGCGCTCCAGCTTTGCCGGGTGGTGCAACCGGCATTTGCCGAACTGTATGGCGCCGATGGCTTAACGGATGATCCCGTCAGCGGGCTGGAATACCGCAATGGACGGGTCACCGTCAACGACTCTCCCGGTCTGGGCGTGCAGTTCAATGCCGCGCAGGCCAACTTACTCCAGGAGTTTAACGATGCAAGATGTTAACAATGTGATTCAGGGCAGTGAGTCCGCCTTTAGCGCTGACGAATATGCGCAACGCATTCGACGTACCCGCGAACGCTTAAGCAGCGCGGGCGTGGACGTCATGATTGTTACCGGACCAGAAAACATTTTCTGGCTTACCGGTCAGCAAACGCCGGGATATTACACCTTTCAGGCGCTGCTGCTGCCGGTAGAAGGGGATCCGGTCTTTGTGATTCGTCAGCTCGAATACTTTAACTTTATCGCCAACACCTTTATTTCAGATGCCGCTATTTACCAGGATGGCGATAACCCGGTGGATTTTCTGGTGGCTATGCTGCAACAGCGCGGCTGGCTCAATAAGCGCATAGGACTGGATAAACGCGGCTGGTTCCTGCCGATTGCCGTGTATGAAGCCCTGCAGTCTAAGCTCGGCGCGATTGCCGATACGGCTGGCGTCATCGAACCGCTGCGCGCGGTGAAGTCGGCCGCGGAGGTGGAAAAAATCGCCGCCGCGGCCCGCTATGTCGATGCGGGTATGCGCGCCGGGATGGCGGCGATTCGCAGCGGCGCAGACGAAAACGCGCTGGTCTCGGCGATGATGGGGGCCGCCATTGCCGCCGGTTCCGAGTATGTCGGTATGGAACCGCTGGTCTCAACCGGCCCGCGAAGCGGCGTGCCGCACGGCACATGGCGACGTCGGGTGATGCAGGATAACGACCCGGTTTTTCTGGAGATGTCTGCCGCCCACGATCGCTACCACGCCGCGATGATGCGCTCCGCCTGGCTGGGCCGCCCGCCCGCTATCGCCATCGAAATGGAAAAAGTTTGTCAGGAAGCCCTGCAGGCCTCCCTCGACGCCATTCGTCCGGGCGCTACCTGCGAAGCGCCGCACCTGGCCTGCCAGAAGGTGATCGACCGCGCCGGTTTCACTGAAAACTTCAAAAAACGCACCGGTTACTCCATCGGCATCGCCTTTGCGCCGGACTGGGGCGAAGGCGGCATTCTCAGCCTTTACAGCGGCGTCACCACCGAGCTGCAGCCAGGAATGACTTTCCACATCCCACCGGCCCTGCGTATCTACGGTCAATTCACCGTCGGCGTCAGCGAAACCGTGGTGGTGACTGAAACCGGATATCGCCAGCTGGGTTCCCTGGCTCGCCCATTAACACTGCTGTAAGGAAAGAAAGATGAAAGATATCAATGAGTGTCGTGAACGCCTGCGCGGTATTTTCAACATCACCGTCACCCCGTTCGACGCCAGCGGCGCGATCGACTACCCGGCGTTGCGTGAAAACATCGAACGCGTGATTGGTCTGGGCTATGACGGCCTGCTGATTGGCGGCACCTACGGCGAGTTCCCGGTAATGACCGTCGAAGAGCGCCGCGAATTGTTTCATGAAGTGATGGCCTGCGTGGATGACCGCGTGGCGGTAATGCTGTGCAGCGCCAGTTCCGATCCGCGCGACGCCCGCGAGCTGACCGTTCTGGCAAGCGAGCTGGGCGGCCTGCCGATGGTCACCGCGCCCTTTGTTAGCGAAATCACTGACGAACAGATTGTCAGCTACTTCAATGAGATGGCACCGTTATCCAAAACCGGCATTCTGGTGTACAACGCGCCGGGCATCGGCATTACCCTCTCCCCGACGCTGCTGGAACGGCTGGCAGAGATCCCGAATGTGGTCGGCATCAAACAGGGCGATCTCAACCCCACCGCCATCGACCAGATTGCCAACCGCCTGCGCGGGCGTCTGCGCCTGTTCTGCGCCTCCGATCTGGCTTTCCTCGGACCGATGATGGCCGGGTTTGACGGCATCAGCACGACCAACAGCGGCGCGCTGCCGGAGCTGATCGTCAATACGTTCCGCGCCGTGGAACGGGGCGATGCCGCCACTGCCCGCGATTTGCATCAGCTGTGGTACGCGTATCGAGCCCTGGCGCGCAAATACGGGCAGCCGCAGCTGGTGAAAGCGGCGATGGCGCTGCGCGGCTTTAACGGCGGCACCGTACGCGCACCGTTAAAACCGATCGGCGACGCGGCGCTGGCAGAGCTAACCCGCGTCATGCAGGCGCTCGCCAGCGACCAGCGCAGCGGGGTTACGCTGGCGCGTTAAGCGCCGCCTGTAGAAACGCGACGAACAGCGGATGGGGCGCATCCGGGCGGGACATCAGTTCCGGATGCCCCTGAACCCCCTGCCAGAACGGCAGCTCAGGCTGGGAAACGGCCTCCACGATACCGTCGCGTTGCGCGCTCACGCTGACCCCGCCGGGGGACAGCGCCGGCAATAAGTCGGTGTTGAAGCAGTAGCGATGGTTGTAGTGCATTTCGCGGACATCGCCGGGGATAAGCCCCGAGGAAAAAGGGAATACACCGCAGCGATGACGACCATCGGCAAAGGGAACAAAGCTGTGCAGAGCCTCATGCGGAGCGACTTCTGCGGGAATGGCCGATTCGAAACCCGGACTCCGGCGCACGGCAGCAGTCATCATGCTCTGCATTCCCAGGCACAACCCCAGCGTTGGCTGCCCGCGGTTAAGCGTATCTTCCGCCACGCGGATTTGTCCATTGACCGCCGCCATTGAGGAACCGCCTGGCAGCACCACGCCCTGGAAGAGGTGAAGTTCGTGTAACTCGGCGGACAGACTGACTGGCGCGAAGAAATGGACATCCAGGTTCAGCCCCAGCGACGCCGCGGCATCGCCCAGTGAGCCGAGCGTGGCGGGATAGACCAGACGGTGGTCCGCCTCGCGGCCAATCAGCGCGATGCGCAAGGACGCCCTGGCGGACGACGGTCTCCCGGCATCCCAGCGGCCATAGCGGTCGGGGGTGAGCGCTAACAGCGTGTGTTGCCCGTCGCTGAGCGTCAGGCGGTGGTTGCTGTCATCGCTGTAAAGCCGCTGGCCCGGCAGGTCGGCGATGAGCGGCGCCTGCGAGGACGACAGCACAATGACGACGTCTGATGACGGCAGGCGGGCGATATCGCGCACCTCTTCACGCAGCGTATCGCTGCGCCAGAGGCCGCTGGTCACGCAGTACCCTGCACGAATGACGTGCTGGTGGCTATCGGGTACATCCCCGGCGAAGTCGGGGCGAAGGCTCCAGAGAGGCAACCCAAGACGATTGGCCCACAGGCTGGCGGTGATACCGTAGCGGGCGGGGGCGGAGCTGTTATCGAGAATAAAGATCGGTGACACGGCGAGTTTCCTGCTGATGTTGGGTGCCTAATTGTATTAATTGAATCATGAGATACAAAAGAGGATTTATGAATAACAGTCAAATCGCCCGTCGTATGCGATCCGTACGGCCTTCTCCGACCGCGGCCATTTCTGACCAGGTACGGGTACTGGAAGCCGCAGGCAAGCAGGTTATCAACCTGGGCGAAGGGGAACTGGATTTTGCTACCCCGCCCCATATTAGCTATGCGGGCATTGAAGCTATCGTACATCACCAGACTAAGTATACCGCCGTTTCCGGCACCGCAGCGCTCAAGACGGCCATTGCCGCCAAGTTCGCTCGCGACAATCAGCTGCGCTACCGTCCGGAAGAGATCATCGCCGGGAGCGGCGCCAAACAGCTTATTTTCAACGCCTTTCTGGCAACCCTGGACGCCGGGCAGCAGGTGATTATTCCCGCGCCCTACTGGGTCTCTTACCCGGATATGGTCTCTCTGGCCGACGGCGAACCGGTGATTGTACCCTGCGATGAACAACACGGCTGGAAGCTGACGCCGGAACAACTGGCCGCTGCCCTCACCCCGTCAACGCGCTGGTTGATCCTCAATTCGCCGGGCAACCCGACCGGGGCGATTTACAGCGAACCGGAGCTGCGCGCGCTGGCAGACGTGCTGGCGGACTATCCGCACGTGCTGGTGATGGCCGACGACATTTACGAGCCGCTGCGCTACGACAATGTCCCGTTTATCACTTTTGCTCAGGCCGCGCCGCAGCTGGTTTCGCGCACCCTGACGGTGAACGGGGTCTCCAAAAGCCACGCCATGACCGGCTGGCGTCTGGGCTATGCGGGTGGGCCGCAGTGGCTGATTGCCGCCATGCAGATCCTGCAATCGCAAAGCACGTCCAATCCCAGCAGCATTTCACAGGCGGCGGCGATCGCGGCCCTTAACCATTCGGCGGATTTCTTCGACGGCTGGCTGCATAGGTTGGATAAACGTCGCCAGCAGGTGCTGGGGATGATTGCCGCCACCGAGGGCCTGAGCGCGGGCATCCCCCAGGGCGCATTCTATGTCTTTGCCAACTGCCAGCAGCTCATTGGGCGGGTGACCCCTGGCGGCGAAACCCTCCGCGACGACAGCGGGCTGGCGAACTGGCTGCTAGAACACACTCAGGTGGCCGTGTTACACGGTTCCGCGTTCGGAATGCCGGGATATTTACGTATTGCCTACGCGGTAGAAGATGGGCTGCTGGCGCAGGCCTGCCAGCGGATTGCCGGGGCCTGCGCGCAGCTGCGTTAGGGACGGGTTGAGGCAGCGTTTACCTACGCGGGCGCTGCATCAACGCGTAATCAGGATAATGGCGCAACAGAAAGCGTATAAAACAAAAAAACCCCGAGCTATTTAATAGCTCGGGGTTTGTATTTGGCGGAAGCGTAGTCCGCCATACTCAAATCCATGGCAATCCAATACAAACCATAACTATATTGATTTATAGATATTTTTTGTGAATTTGGTCCAATTCATTCCAACCTAAACCTGTAGTATCTCAGTATAAATGGCACAACAAATGGCACAACACTTTTGTTGTGCCTGCAGATAATGATATGAGGCCCCACATGGCAATCCTGACCGACACCAAAGCTCGGCATATCAAGCCCGGCGACAAAGCCCTGCCTCACGGTGGAGTGATTGGGCTTACACTTAATCCCACAAGAGCAAACAAAGGCCGGGGTTATTGGATCTTTCGTTACGTTAGCCCTGTGACACAAAAACGGCGCCAGGCCAGTCTCGGGACTTATCCAGAAATCAGCATCGCGGAGGTAGGAAAAATAGCCTCAGCAATGCGTGAGCAGTTGGCAAAGAACATCGACCCTCTTGAAGAGAAGAGTATCCAACAACAAAATGAGAAACGGAAAGCATCTATCCCAACATTTCAGTCAGCCGCAGAAACACTTCACCCTACTCTGCTTCCGGGATGGAAAAACATTAAGCATGGAAAACAGTGGATAACCACATTACAAACTCACGCTTTTCCCATTCTTGGAGTCAAAACATTAGATACCATCAATGCTGCTGATATTGCTGAAATTCTCTCTCCTATTTGGCTCTCTCATCCGGCAACGGCGAAAAGAGTTAAACAGCGGATTTATACCGTGATGGAATGGGGGCTGGCGCAAGGTTACTGTAAAATAAATCCCGTTGATGTGGTTGCCCATTTGCTGCCGCAGCAAAACAAACTGGCAACACGAGCCAGGCACTTTCCTGCTATGCCATGGAAGGCTATCCCTCTGTTTTTCGCTAACCATTTGCATTCCGACAACGCATATGACGTCAGTCGGGCTCTGCTAGCAATTGTGATTTTAACCGCCTGCCGCTCAGGAGAGGTCAGAGCCATGAGATGGTGTGAAATTAATGAAAAACAACAAATATGGACAATTCCTCCCGAGAAGATGAAAGGTGGCATTCAGCACCGTGTGCCCCTGACAAATCAAGCGATAAAGATAATCCTGAAGATGAAAGGAAGACATAAAGATCTGGTTTTCCCGTCCGTGCGTAAGCAAACCGTTCTTAGCGATATGGCCCTCACCTCTTTTTTACGTCGCGTTGAGGCCTCAAGTGATATTCCTGATAGAGTAGCCACTGCACATGGCTTTCGCTCAAGTTTTCGTGATTGGTGCAGCGAACATGGTTACTCACGAGATCTTGCTGAAAGAGCACTCGCCCATGCTATTCAGAGTAAAGTTGAGGCCGCTTACCATAGGACGGATTTGCTGGAACAACGTCGCCCTATGATGCAGGCATGGGCTGATTACGTATTTTCAGTAGTGACATAAAATTATTTCAGCGCCTTACGGGGCGTTTTTTACCTCATTCTTCCCTTTGCATCAGCTAATTACTTCCATACAAAAAAGAAGTTCCTGTTATCTTTCTTCAAATCTCGAAGCCTGTCGTAAAAGCCATCATCATTGATGAATTACGGCAACAATAAGAACTGACCAGGGCCGGAGTTCACTTGCCGCGCAATGGATCAATGGGCCTTTG
The DNA here is from genome assembly GCF_002090195.1 of Klebsiella sp. M5al. NCBI lineage: Bacteria > Pseudomonadati > Pseudomonadota > Gammaproteobacteria > Enterobacterales > Enterobacteriaceae > Klebsiella > Klebsiella sp. M5al. Next base: position 2,167,856 of record NZ_CP020657.1, on the reverse strand, counting down.
AGCATGGTGTGGAACTACGGCTTATCCAGCCAGGTAAGCCAACGCAGAACGGATTTATTGAGAGCTTTAACGGACGATTTCGCGATGAATGTCTGAATGAAAACTGGTTCAGCGATATCGGTCACGCCAAGAGAATCATTAATGACTGGCGGCAGGGTTATAACGAACATCGTCCACATTCGGCACTAAATTATCAGACACAATCAGAGTTTGCAGCACGGAGGCGAAATGAAAATGTGAAGATAAACAAACCGACATTACTAACCGACGGTTGTATCTAATACTGGGGGCAGATCAATTGACCCACCCTCAAAGATGAGAATGCATATCATTCGTTTATAAGAGAATAAGCTACCTGTATTCTCATTAAAAGATAGATACAGTTGAGGGAGCCTGTGCTAAATGGATTGTTGCCAAAAGAAAAACGATCATTATGGTATTTTCACGCTCTGTACTTTTAATATACGTTACCTTTAGGATAAATACTTCCTTTATTTCTTAAAAGGAATACCTTCTTTGAAATTACTTTATCCATAAGTATTTATATCATTGCCTAACTATTTAGTAAGTAAAGAGTTCTCTTTTTTGCATGAAAAATCAAAAAGAGAATGCAATGCCCCCTGATGTAAGGTGAGTTAGCAGCTATATCTGTTGCTACATTACATGAGTTCCCTTTAGTGTCTCATCTTATCCCTCAGGATAATATTTTGATACAGATGCGTATCTTTTACTTGCTGATTTTTTTATGGAAATTTAACCCATGCTGATAGAGCTAAAACTGTGGCAAATATTTTTAGTTTTACTTCCTGCGGGAATAGCCTGTGGAGCTGCCACCAGGTATTTTGAATTAAATGTATATGTTCAGACAGTGGCAGTTTCAGTACTGACAATTTTTCTTATGCTGATATTTCCTTTTTTTAACAAAAGGGTAATAAAATGATTGAAATTACTTCTCAGGATTTAACAGTAGTCTCAGGAGCTGGTGATGTGAACTGGGTTCAGGTTGGCCGCGATGTTGTCACGACAGGAGCTGTAATTGCCGGAGGTGCTTTCGGATCTGGTATTGGTGGTCCTGTAGTAAAATGCAAAGTTTTAAGCAGTCCTCAAACAGCCGTTGAAAAACTAAAACGTATTCTTGCCAATCAGCATCCAGCAGGCGAACACAACTCATAGTGTACCCCTTGGGAGGCGTTCACTGCGGCATGTACGCTACAGTACCACTGGACCACCCTTACCTCTGTTCAGATATCATAGCCAAGCTTGCGGTATTCATTAGCTTCAATACCGTAACGCTTCAGTTTATTGTAAAGCGCTCCACGCGAGAGATTGAGCGCGATAGCAACCTGACGCAGATTACCTTGTTTTTCCACCAGACAGCGTTCTATAAGCGTCTTTTCACTATCTTTCAGACAGTAATTTTTAGTGCTCCAGCCAGGTATCTCCGAATCACTATAGGTAGGCAGGTGTAATTCCTCGGGCAGATCTTTGTCCCTGATTTCCTCTATCTCAGTGAGATTTATAGTGCGTTCGACGATGTTCTCCAGTTCTCTAACGTTGCCCGGCCAGTCATAGCTTTCCATCACTTTCAGAGCGGAATCAGAAAATAACGCACGATTTCGACCAAGCGCCCGGCATACTTTTTCACAGAACCAGTCCGTCAGTTCTTTGATATCTTCTTTTCTCTCCCGCAATGGTGGAATTGGCAGACTGATTACGTTCAGACGGAAGTAGAGGTCACGGCGGAAGGAACCATGTTCAATATCTTTTTTCAGGTCCCGGTTGGTCGCTGCGATAATCCGCACGTTAACTTTCAACGGACGCTTGCCGCCAATGCGCATCACTTCACCTTCCTGTAAAACTCTCAGCAGGCTAGCCTGCGCTTCAAGCGGCATATCCCCGATTTCATCAAGAAATAACGTCCCGCCATCAGCCAGTTCAAATTTACCTGCGACACCACCACGCCTTGAACCAGTAAACGCCCCATCTTCATAGCCAAACAATTCACTCTGTACTAGATCGCGCGGAATTGCACCGCAGTTAACAGCAAGAAAAGGTCCCGCATTACGATGACTGCCATTATGAATAGATTGAGCAAAAAGCTCTTTTCCAGTTCCGCTTTCACCGGTCAGCAGTACGGTACTATCGCTACGTCCGACGCTGCGCGCCTTATTACGCATATCCTGCATCACACGTGACTGGCCAAGAATCATATCGAAGTTGTAACTGGCACTGCTGCCAATAACACGGTGAGTCATATCCCGCACGCGTCGGTTATCACGCATCGAGATCACTCGGCCACCTTCAGGAGTAGTGACAACAGAGATCACACATGAAATACGTGAATCAGCAACGGGACAGAGCGTGATATAACGATCTTTGCAGGCCGGTAGTTCTTTAAGAGAACATCCGTCCGGGCGCAATACTTCATCAGCATCACGAAAACGGACATCTTCCTGAATACCCAACACCTGGCGGGCATAACAATTTAGCTGGCGAATAGAACCTTGCTCGCTGATGACCAGCACGCCCTCATTTAGCGATTCCATCACCGACTCCTGCTCGTTCACCAAACGACGAAGAATCAGTTGCTGAGATATTGCCTCCGCGGCGGCCTGAACCGTGCCCAGCGTATGATAGTGGAAACAACCAGGATTAGCCGTCAGCGTCAGAACCCCTAGCATCACACCGTTTTCATCTCTGATCGGCGCTGCTGCACAGTGCTTGCCGCGTAAACGTAACGCTTCTTTATAGTTCTCTGCGCTCAGCAAATAGACGAGTTTGTTCTCTTTCAGACAGCGTCCGGTACAGTTTGTCCCCTGTACGGCCTCGCAAAGAATGCTACCAATTGGCGTCAAATCCTGACCACAAAAATGCACGATCACACCATTAGCATCTGTCAAGTTGATATGCCCGTCAGGGTTATAGGCTAGCAGGTTGCGCATGATATCGCGCGCGATGGAGATCAGCAGTGAATTATGCGCCATTATTCTGCGCAGTTCACTCTGTTCGCAAAACTGATACTCGAAGCGATAAGCATCAATACCATCGGTGTGGCTACGTAGCCATGACGCATGAATAGCAGATCGCAAACCTTTGGGCATTTGCCCCTGCTCAAATGCTTTCCAGGCCAAGCCTAGTTCATCAGTGTATTGGGCAAAACCGTGTTCGTAGTTAAGCCTCGCAATCAGCTCCCATTCTTCATCCCAGACACCGCCATAATTATGATTCATAAATTTCATTCTATTTTATTTTGGAAGTGTTCATTCTATGAACATGTTGTGATCATATGTCTTTTTTATAAACACTTTGTGATCATTGTCTTTTTTTATTTCCTTATAAAACATAGAAATGTGATTTGGCACGACTGTTGCTTTTAAAAGATGTCTTCCCTACAAAGACAAAAACTAAAAAAACCAACGTGGAGAAATAATGAAATGTCTACACGAAAGCGCAACGTGCCTTACCTCATATTCATATGTGCCATCGCATCCGTTAGCGGGATCATCCTTGGTTACGATGCCTCCGTTATCTCAGGCGTCATCGACCCGCTTACCGAACATCTGTCGCTCACACCAGCACAAAGTGGTTGGGCAGTTTCTAACGTTATTTTGGGATGTATCGTGGGAGCCTGGGGTGTTGGGCGCTTTACCGATCGTTTTGGTCGTAAAGCAACCCTGATCATCACTGCCATCCTTTTCGCAATTTCCGCTATCGGATCAGCACTAGCCAACGATCTGACCTGGTTTGTTGTTTATCGCATGATTGGCGGGCTGGCCGTGGGCATGGCATCTGCTGTCACTCCACTCTATATCGCGGAAGTATCCCCAAAAGATCTTCGTGGGCGGATGCTGGGCATGCAGCAGATGCTAATGGTTGGCGGCCAATTAGTGGTTTATATCGTGAATTACCTGATTGCCAGAGGCATGGCCCATGAGTGGGTAGTATCTATAGGCTGGCGTTGGATGCTGGCATCTGCGCTAATTCCCTGCGTGCTGTTCCTTGTGATGGTTTTCTTTATGCCGGAATCGCCGCGCTGGTATGCGATGCGCAACCAGAAAGAAAAGTCACTCAAAGTACTTACCTCTCTGTCTAACCCAGGACATGCCGAGCGCTTATATGCTGAAATTCGTACCTCCATCGCTACCGATTCTGCTTTGCTGAGTATACCAACACCGCGCGGTATTCTGAGGGATAAAAAATCGTCTTACATCCTGTGGATCGGCTGTGCTATCGCCGTATTACAGCAGGTTTCCGGCATCAATATCCTGATGTACTTTGCACCTTCACTTCTGCAAAACGTTACTGGAAACACACAGGATTCCATGTTCCAGAGTATTTTCCTCGGCCTCGCGCTATTGGCTGGTGTGAGTATTGCACTGGTCGCCTTCGATCGTATCGGACGGCTCCCATTATTACGCTGGGGATCATTAGGTTGTGCCGCTTTCCTGTTATTCACCTCTTGGGCCTTTATGAATGAAGTTAAAGGCTACCTTCCCATTGTCGGCTTAGTTGGATTTATCTTTGTGTTCGGTATGTCCTGGAGTCTTGGTGCCTGGCTGCTCATTTCCGAGATCTTCCCGAATCGCATGCGTGCTGTTGCCATGGGTTATGCGTTTTGCTCTATGTGGGTTTCGAACTTTATTGTCACCCAGAGCTTTCCGATGATGAACCGTAACCCTGTATTGATGGAGCACTTCCATGGGGCTTTCCCCCTGCTTTTATGCAGTGGATTCAGCATTATAGCTTTCTGGTTTGTTGGACGTTTCCTGCCGGAAACCAAGGGTGTTTCGCTGGAAAATATTGAACCGCTAATGCTTTCAAAATCCCGCCGTTTTGGTCGCGAGCAGCAGATGCTCGTCACGCCAGAATCTGTTTCGCAAAAATAATTAATCAATACCCTACATCTAAGGAGAATTTTATGTCAGTAAAAAACGTTGTTCGCGTTGGTCTTATTGGCGCAGGTCGTATGGGCACCTTTCACGGTGAGAGCGTTGCTCAGCGTATACCGGGCGCAACGCTGGTTGCTGTTGCCGATCCTGTTCCGGGCGCAGCCGAGGAGCTGTCCGCCAGACTGGGGGCGAAAAAATCTTATACCGATCCGCAGGAGTTGCTGAACGATCCTGAAATCGATGCCGTCGTGATCGCATCTCCGGCGCGTACTCACGCCGAACTGGTCGTCGCCGCAGCCAAAGCGGGTAAAGCCATTTTTTGTGAGAAGCCAATGGCGGTCACTCTGGAAGATGCAGATAAAGCCATTAATGCGGCTAAAAAAGCCGGGGTTGCTCTACAGGTAGGCTTCAACCGTCGATTCGTGAGCGGTTTTTCTGCAGCGTACGAAGAGATCAAAGCAGGTAAAATTGGCGTACCGCAACTGTTACGTTCAACGACTCGTGACCCTGGTTTGGGCGATCCAACACCGATCCCGCACTGGACTATTTTCCTTGAAACACTGATCCACGATTTTGACATCCTGCTGCACCTGAATCCGGGCGCGAAACCCACCCGCGTTTATGCGGTTGCCGATGCATTAGTGCGCCCCGATTTTAAAGATCGCGGCCTGCTGGATACCGCAGTCGTGAATATTTGTTTCGACAATGGCGCGTTCGCCACGGCTGAAGCTAATTTCCAGGCAGTGTACGGCTATGACGTTCGCGGTGAGGTCTTTGGTAGTAAAGGCATGCTACAGGCAGGAAATATCAATGTGAATAACTGTGTGCGTTACACCGCTGACGGTATCTCTATTGACACCGCGCGTCGTGATACCGATCTGCTACATGATGCCTATGTTGCAGAAGTGACCGACTTCGTACGTTGCGTTGCGACAGGCGACACGCCAAAAGCGACCGGTGAAGATGCGCGTAATGCGCTGGAAGTCGCTCTGGCATGTATCGCATCTGTTCAACAGTCCCAGCCGATTAAGCTCTAAGGATAAAAATATGTCTACTTACTCACTGTCTGTCTGCGCTGAAATGGTATTCCTTGATCTGCCATTCATCAAGCGCGTTGAACGCATTCACGCCATGGGCTTCGGCGTGGAGATTTGGGACTGGACCCAAAAAGATATTGATGCGCTGGCGAAAACCGGTGCCCGCTTTACCTCAATGACGGGCTATATCTCGGGAAACCTGACCGATGATGAAGAAATTGATCACCTGCTTTCCAGCGCCAGTCAGTCACTTGAAACTGCTCGCCGCCTCGGCTGCCCGTCTCTCAACTTGCACGGCACCGGGCTGAACAATGTTGGTCTGCCGGTGAAGCCTGTTGAAATTGTAACAGGTGCAATGTGGCTGAAAGCGAAGAAGACATTGGATGCCCTTGCGGCTATGGGGGAGAAGGCGGGCAAGGTATTCACTCTGGAAAACCTGAACACCGCCGTTGATCATCCGGGAACACCTTTCGCTAAAGCAGAGGAAACCATGGCCCTGGTGAGCGCGGTGAACAGTCCGTACCTGAAAATGAACCTGGATATTTATCATGCGCAGATCGGTGAAGGCAATCTTGTCGAGCTTATCCGCAAAAGCGAGAAACATATCGGTGAAATTCAGGTTGCCGATGTTCCGGGCCGTAAGGAACCAGGTACCGGTGAGATCAACTATAAGGCTGTAGCCCGCGCATTGAAAGGGATTAACTATCAAGGTGTGGTCGCGATGGAAGGTTGGGCATCGGGTGATTCTGTCATCGCGCTTGAAGCTTTCCGCGAAGCGTTCACGCTATAAGCGTTAACATCCTTAGGGGCTCATTTTGCATCGCTTCTAAGCTGGTCAGGAAGCGATGCATTTATTGTGAAGGATAGAACGATGAACGTATCAACACGTATTCATGTTGGCGTTAGCCCGCTCTCCTGGACTAACGATGTGCTGGAAGATCTCGGTGGCTATATCCCACTGGAAACCTGCCTGGCAGAAGCGGCGGAGGCAGGCTATGAAGGAATTGAACTTGGCCGAAAGTTTCCACGAACAATCGACACTCTTGCGCCAGTACTGAATCAGGCAAAGCTTAAGCTTGCGTCCGGTTGGTATAATGGCCTGCTGGCTAAACGAAGTTTTGAGGATGAGTTAGCAGCGGTACACGATCATGCCATGTTATTGAAATCACTGGGGGCAAAAGTCATGGTATATGGTGAGTGCGGCGCGATGCCCGGCCTCACACCACTCGATGAGCCCCTGTCGAAATCTCCACCCTTAGGGCATATTGAACTGCCCCAATACGCAGAAAAAGTGAATAATTTGGCAGTGTCTTTATTGAAGAACTATGGTTTACGTCTGGCTTATCATCACCATCTGATGATGGTTGTTGAAACCGACGATGAGTTGAAAGCCTTCCTGAAAGCAACCAATGACTTAGTCGGTATCGCCCTGGACTGCGGGCATGCAACCGTGGCAGGCGTGGATATCAACTGGGTGCTGGAAAATTATGGCAACCGCGTGGCGCATGTCCATCTAAAAGATGTGCGTGGTGAAGTGCTCAATAACGTCATTAATAATAACCTGAGCTTCAATAATGCAGTAAGAGCAGGTCTGTTTACTGTCCCTGGCGAGGGGATAGTTAATTACGCTCCGGTTATTCATTTCCTTAAAAACTCAACCTACGAAGGCTGGATTATCATTGAAGCCGAACAGGATCCAGAAAAAGCACCGCCTCTGGAGACAGTAAAAAAAGCGCGCGCGTGGGTTAAAAGCGAGGTGGGTATTTAGCATTTGAACAGGTTTGCTGTAGGTTTTTGGCGCTCTTTGAGCGCCTTTTTTGACCGTTGCCCACACCCACCCGCATTACTCCCTGTTGAGCCGACTAGCTTGTAATAACGATCCCGCTTGCCCGGACCGCGACCGTCACCGCCACTCATAATCCAGCCTCCTGTCCTTTCAGGCGCTCCAGTGCAGCCAGGCGACGCTCAAGCTCCTGCCGGGCTTCCTGTTCTTTCAGCAACAGCGCCTGGTTTTCCAGACGGGCCTGACGCTCCTCTTTCAGCGCTTCAACCAGCAGGGCCACCACGCCGTTGATATTGATACTGCGTGCATCGGGTAGGACGCTGCCTCATTGAGCGTCAGCTCGGTCTGCGTGACCGACAGGGGCAGTACTGTCTCGATTTCCTGGGCAATCACCCCGGCTTCCGGTACGCCCTGTTTGAGGTAGGTGTAACCGCTGATGCTGCCGAGTTTGTACAGCGCATTGTCGATTTTCTCAACATTTGTTTTCATGCGGGCATCGGAGCTGCTGTTCCAGGCTCCGTTGGTGTAGGCATGGCCGTCGTTGCGGAATTCGTACCAGCCCTGAGCGCCACCATTGGCCACATGCAGACCGAGGAAGTGATGCTGCCCGATACGCTCGTAGTGATAGAAGTCAGCGGACAAATCGCCCGCCCCCTGAAGCCAGAGGCCATTTGTTTTATTCGCCCTGTTGTTATCCACCGGGCGGTTACCCTGCGCTCAGAACCAGCCATCGGGATTACGTTTGACATACTGTCCGGCATCGAGCCATGTGAACGCCTGAGCGACTAACTATAACAGGGGAGCTGTTACTCAAAATAGCTTACAGGTGCCATTGATTACCTCAGCGTTTTCCTACTGCTTTTGCAAACGCTGCACTGACACACTTATCTCCACTGGGGACAGACCATTCCCGCAACAAATCACCAAACCTCCCCTCGATTTCTGCCTCATCGAGCGAGTCGTCTTCATCCTGAACAGAAGGCCACCCATGTTCCTCAATATAGGGACGTAAATCTTTAATGAGGTCACTTATAGCATCCGTCTTCGTTTTCCATCCCCCGGGTCGCGCTTCCAGTAATTTTATCACCTCCTCTTTAATACCGTTAAAACGTGCCGCTTTCCTTTTCCCGCCTAAAGCAGAATTTAGTTTATGCTGCTCCTTGAGATTTTTTGCTGCTGCAGTTGTACAGCGTTTCAGACCACACTCCAGAAGAGCAATGGCATTCTGCATCAATTGCACCGCATGATCGGGATCCGATTCCAGAATCGCCTTCCCTTGCGCCCAGGTTTGTTGAGCATCAGCCAGATTGCCCCTGATGCCTTTTTCTACCCATGCAGAACGACTGAATACTTTAAGGTAGCGCCGCCAGTTTTTCTCTCCCTGCTGGCAGGCCAGTGCCTGTGCTAAATCTTTAGAGCTGGTTTGCCTCCCTGTGTTTATCACCACAACAAGTTCAACATCTTCTGTCACCCTTGTTCTTGCAATATGTTTCTGTTTGATCCCAAGATGAAAGCACAGTGCTTTTTTTTTCTTCCGATATCTGCTTAATAATTCTTCAAATAAAAGGTTTTCTTTAACATTAGCCATTCATAACTCCCAGCTTCTGAATGATAGCTTTCATGCAGAAACAGATTGTCTTCTCTGACATGGTAGATATCTCAGGGCCAAAACCCCGGCCCTGAACTCATCGAACCAGATACAAGGCAGCTTTTGGTCAAGTATTTACAACTTTCACAAATAAACAGGTCTGGTATCAACAAAAAACGGTGAAAATCGCCCAAAATAAATCTCTACCACATTGTAATAAAAGATTTTTTCCAATACCTTCACTACGGACATACTCTCCCCTTTTCCTGCCTTGTAAGATCGCATCCATACTGAGACAAAGAGAGACAAACATACATGGCTGCACAAAATCTCAAGGTACTACGCATCCGCGCCGTTGTGAACAAACTCGGCATAGCTCGTTCAACCATTTACGACTGGATCAATCCGAAGTCACCACGCTACGACGCAACCTTTCCAAAGCAACGCAGACTGGGCATGCAATCTGTCGGCTGGTTTGAATCGGAACTGGATGAATGGTTGTTAAAACGTCATCAGGCATCATCGACAGATATTGCCGAACATCCATAAAGGCAGTGTTACCTGCTGTGTACTTAGCAAAAATACCTGATAAATAAGAGCATTAACAATGCATTAATCTAATGCATTAAATTGCTAGTGTATTTCAGTCTCATTTGAGACAAATATATCTTAATTACTAACGATATATTAAAAAACACTATCAATTATGCTCATGATTAGTGAGTAACTCTTTATTTATCATCCAACAAGATTGACTGTAATAAGAGTCTTATTATGGCTATTTGTAAAAGAAATAATTGTAATCTCTCAATAGGTGATTTACCAGATGAGCGTAAATTGCGCTTATGCCCAAAACATTATCAGGGTAAGCTATCTAATGCAGCTAAAAGAGCCCAAAGGTTGGGTCTGACGTGCCAGTACCCGCCCTGTGGTATTAGCCTATCTGGTACCCGCAATCAGCGATATTGCTGTATTGAGCATCGTAACAAAGACAGAAGACTTATAGATGACGATGCCATTGTCAGTCTGGTAAAACATTCTTACTGGATTAACGTAGAATCAATGCTGAAGAATAATCCCCTCGGGCTGAGGAGTATCAACTGCCCTGATGACATCGCTGAACTCATCAGGTTATACGAGCGTAAAGCAGCTCACCAGAAAGCATATAACACGATCAATGGCCGCAGGGTGACAGACTCAAAGGGGCTGGCAATAAAACGCTTAACGCCCTGGCTGGAGTTAGAACTGTGCCATATTTACCCTAATTCTAAAGGCGGTGCCAATACTACATGCAACATCATTATCGCTCCGTCACTGATTAACAGAATGATGAAAGACTCAGTGCCTGTTTGTACCACAAGAGGAACATTCAGCGGCATAAAAGCGGCAGGCTTATCCCTGCCTGTTGAATCAACGCTATTGAAAGCACTCACAGAGAAATATGGAGCATTTGAAATACAGGAAGCATTATCTCCTGTAAAACATGTGACATTTGCTGATCCTGGTATACCACGCAGGCTGTTTTGCACAGATATTTATGCTCATCCACCTTTATTGAAACTTTTAAAGGAGGAATCATCGCGCCTGGAGCTCTGGGATTTAAGGGAATCTATTAATCATATTGAAAGTAGTCACTGGCTGTCAGCTGGCCCTGCAAATGAGTTATTTGCAGTCGCAACTTTTCATGCCATGTTAAATGGGGATACAGATAACTTACTTGAGATATTTTCCGGGCTGCACGAAGACGTAACGGAACGAACCAGGCGAAAAGAAAGATTGATTCATGCATATTACCAAAACGCACTTGATGATTATATGGCTCGCTATTTTGGTCTTGACCTGAGTAATCAGGAAGCCTGCATTTTATTTTACAATACATTTTTCACAGCACCACCACTTGATAAAGATGGGGCTTTGGTTATACCTCCTCAATTCTGATGCTAAGCGGGGATCAGGAGTTGGTCTCCCGGTGCAGATAGCTAAAACCGGCCTTATTTCAACGAAATAGTAGACAAAACCGACCTGTTGTTAACATAAAGAAGCCAGATTTAACAAATTCGGGCAGCGACATCGTCACGTGCTTTACCACTTAATCCAGATGAGTACTTGCCTGGAATTTTACTTTGCAAGATCTGGCATTTATATTTCCTTTATACAATAACAAATGAACTATCGCAATGAAATTTAAATCTACGTTAACGACCAGCCTAAAAGATATGGGTTACCAGACATCTCCAAAAAGCACACAATAACACTCAGGGTAACTCATTAATATTTCAGAAATATATAATTACCATGAACCAGTACAAAGAAGGAAAATAACCAAAATCAAAAAAACCACCCGCATTATATTGACAATACCCAGATACAAAAAATTATTCTAGTTGGTGTAATCCTGTATATTTCAAGACACACCCTGTCCGTATCCATTAGCATGGAGTATATATTAACCATTTCCGGTGACACATCCGTGCAGCAGTCCCTTTTACAGTGTGACTTCATATCATACTGACTGAGGGCGGATAATGGCTGTCTACCGCAACGATGCAGATTTACATTTGCTGGGCCAGTGCAGCAATGAAGAGCTGCAATTGCTGATTTCCATCCTGACCACTGACCCACGCGACGGCGACACCCGCTGGAAAGATAGCCTGACCAGCACTCCGGAATACCGTCTGCTGGCACCAGACCATCGCCGCTACTGGCAACTGATAGCCGCTGAGCTTCAGCGCTATGGCGCGAATACCTTAATGAGTATGGCACGTCTGGGGCAAGGCGTGGTTTACCGGGAAATTCTCGAAGATGTCTGCAGCAAACTCGATGTTAACTACAACCCGAAAAGCACTACTGAAACCATTGAACTCGCCCTGTTAATGAAGGTGCTGGAGAAAAGTCTGGATCAGATGACGCAGGAAGAGCTGTCTGCTTTTTCCCGCACGATGCAGCTTGGCCTGACCAACCCGACGCCTCAGCTCATCATCATGGCGATACAGGCAGCGATACGGACTTCCTCTCTGGCGGCCCTGGAGCTTGCTACTGTGATGTCTGCAGGCATCATTACCTCACTGGGTGGCATTGCTACCTGGGGCACTGTGGTCGTGGCGTCAAGGGCTCTGTCTGTCATTGCCGGTCCCGTTGCCATTGCACTCAGTTCTGCATGGATGATTTCCGACATTACCGGTCCGGCCTACCGGGTAACCATACCCGCCTGCATGATCGTGGCCTGGCTCCGTCAGCAACATATTTCCCGTTAATCCACTTTGGCCGACCGATGGCGGGTCCGGCTATTTTCTGCAGGGAGCAGTTACCATGCCTGAACAGGAACACCGTTATGACCGGTTAGCCAGTCGTCTCGCCATACTGGTCAGCCGCCTCTTTATGGGCGAAACGCTCAGTGTCAGGCAACTCGCGCAGGAATTTGGCGTCTCTGAGCGCACTGTACAACGAGACCTGCGTGAACGCCTGCGCTATATCGACACGGAATATATCGACGGTAACGTCAGCCTCCGTGATGCACGAGGACCTTTTCGCACCAACAATGATATCCTGCGTTTTGCCCGAATAACCAGCGTTGCACATTATTTTCCGGCTCTTGACCCTAAGCTGCTTTCAGTACTCCTTGATAGTGGTCAGGACTCTCCCTGCATCATCTGGAATGATCCTCCGCAACAGGCCCCTGCATTATTTGGCGGTTTTCAGATCATCGTTCAGGCCATCATCCGTCATCGCCTTATCCACTTCCTGCATCAGGAACGCCAGCAGCCATCAGTCGCACCTTACAGACTCATTTGCCAGGACGGAGAGTGGTATCTTGTGGCTGTCTCGAAGGATCGCATTCAGGTTTTTACCCTCTCAGCAATTACCGATGTGGTGATTACAGTCAGCAGTTTTGTACGGAACAGACATATCGACCGCATCATGCAGGACCCGAGGTTTATGCGTGCGCTTCCTCATTTTAATTACATCAGCGGAATTATTCATAAATGAGTTTATTTCTCTGACGTCGCATTAAATAACAAGGTGAAAAATGTCTGTTCACCCGACCACATTAAAAAATTTATTTACCAATACGAAGGAATCTGAAATGAAAATGTACAAATCAGCGATATTTATTATTATCGTTTCCATCCTGACAGGGTGTGGGGATAATTTTTCGTGTGAAAACGAAGAGGTATTAAAATCAGTTAATGAGGCTATAGTCAGTAACGCTGTAAATGAACGCGACTTCAGAACATTTCGCCCATACCGTCAGTCAGGCCTGACAGGCAAGGCAGTGATGATAGCCTGGGATACCCCCCTCACTATTGACAGCAATCCGAATGCTAAATCGTTAACCTGTAAGGTGCGTTTTACCGCTATGTTATCTGATGATGAAACCAGCCGTATAAAACAAAGGATTGATGACATTACCCACAGGGCGGAGAGCGAGCCCGGCTACGAGAGTAATAAAGGATTTATTGCAAATGTGAATAAAGCAGCAATGAATATGGCAAGAACCAGACAGGTCACAGGCACGATAGAGTATAACCTCTATCAGTCAAAGGGACATCCTGTCACTGAAGTCGGTAATACGCCGGAGAACAGTCAGACAATTAAGGATGTTGGCGATAAGTTATTACGCCCGGTGGCAAGGATTTATGCTGCTCAGGGGGGAGAGCTGGCATTAAATGATTTTTATTCTGTCGATATAATATCCATGTTTCGCACACGATAAGAAAGGCGTAAGGAACCGAGTTTAAATGCTGTGATTACGTATTTAAATCATCGGTAATCATTAAGGAGAAACCATGAAAATATTATTCTCTGTTACACTCACCGCTGTGATACTGAGTGCTGTACCCACAGCGTTTGCCGTTCGCAATATCTGGCATTCAGGCTTCGGCATGGGCGTGTCCGAGTACATCATCACCAGCCCGCAGCATACCGGACTCAACATCAGTTGTACCAGTAATCCCGATGAGAACCAGGTGCTCCAGCACAGCGTACTGGTCACCCTGCCGGATGGCCGCACCCTCAGTTCACAGGATGACGGTACCGCTATTACGCTCGTCACCGGTGGAGAACAGTATGGCGTGCCTGCTTCCCTAGGCTGGCGTAATGGGGATAATGCTTGGGTATCATTCATTGATGCTGTCAAAAAAGCAACATCATTTGAAGTCTGGGTTAACGACAAAAAAGTAGCCAGTTTCACACCCTCAGCCAGTGATGTTCATAAGGTGCTTGCTGATATGTCAGTTTGCACCTCCCTCACGGCGGATTAGCATCAACTCCATACACCGTCCCAGCACCCGTTTCGTCTGAAACGGGTGCTCTCACATTCCCCTGGATTTCGTTTTGCATGCCACCTCACGGTGGCGTTGAGGCTTTCCTATGCCCTTTTTAAAAATGCTCATCACTGCCTTAGGTCAGGTGCTGACCTGGTGCGGCGGACATCAGGCCCGGCAGTATATTGAAATCCGCTTCCGTCAGGCTGGCTACGATGACGACAGCATTGATGCCGCCAGAGAAGCGGTCACGCTGCTGGTCAACGCACTTATCGCCGCTCTGATGGCGCAGATATTAAAGATTCTGGATACGCTGTAATCCCGCCCTATCCGTTCATTGAGAACAACACATCCAGCCCCTGCCTCCTCACGGAGCAGGGGCTTTTGCTTTTATGCCTTCAGATTAACCAGATGAGGAATCAACTATGCGATTAGCCAGCCGTTTTGGTCGGGTGAACCAGATTCGCCGTGACCGTCCCTTAACCCACGAAGAACTGATGCAGCATGTCCCCAGCGTCTTCGGGGAAGACAAGCACGACTCCAGAAGCGAAAAGTACACCTACATACCCACGATCACCCTGCTGGAGAACCTTAAACGCGAAGGGTTCCGGCCATTCTTTGCCTGTCAGTCACGAGTGCGCGACCAGAGCCGACGGGAACATACAAAGCATATGCTCCGACTGCGTCGTACCGGTCAAATAAACGGTCAGCAGGTGCCGGAAATCATCATTCTGAATTCGCACGATGGCGCATCGAGTTTTCAGTTACTGCCGGGGATGTTCCGAAGCGTCTGCACCAATTCGCTCGTTTGCGGACAGTCGTTTGGCGAGATCCGCGTGCCACACAGGGGCGACGTTGTCGGGAAGGTGATTGAGGGGGCCTATGAGGTTCTCAGCGTCTTTGAGCGGGTGGAAGAGAAACGTGAAGCCATGCAGTCCGTGCAACTCCCGTCACCCGCACAACATGCACTGGCTAAAGCGGCGCTCACATATCGTTTTGGGGAAGAGTACCAGCCAGTAACTGAATCGCAAATTCTTGCTCCTCGACGCTGGCAGGACGAGAGCGATGACCTGTGGACCACTTACCAGCGCATTCAGGAAAACCTGCTGAAAGGCGGGCTAAGTGGCCGTACCGCGCAGGGGAAACGTACCCACACCCGCCCAGTAAACGGGATTGATGGCGACGTTAAGTTAAACCGTGCGCTCTGGGTGATGGCGGAGAACATGCTGAACCTGTTGGACAGGTAATCACCCGCGCCCCGCCACCGAAATCAATCCCCGGCCCGAGACCTCCATTCGACATCTACATGCATAAGGAAAAATTAACATGACCGACATTATTAATATTAACGACAACCATCAGCGACCTCTGCAGGCTGGCGATAACGGTTCTGCACCTGCTCTGACAGCCACGCCCGTACCGGACGAACTGCGTGTGGAATTCTGGCCGCAGCACTTTGGTAACATCCCGCAGTGGATAACCCTTGAACCGCAGGTCTTTGCGTGGATGGACCGGTTCTGCGCTGACTACAGCGGTGGTATCTGGAATTTTTATACTCTCAGCAACGGCGGGGCCTTCATGGTTCCGGGAACGGACAACGATGCCTTCTGGTCGCTGTTCAACGCCATGAATGGCAACGCCGCAGACATGAGCGCCGAAGCTGCAGGGATTGCAGTCTGTCTTGTCGCTTACAGTCATCACGCATGCCGCACAGAATGCGATGCCATGACGGAACATTACTGGCGTCTGCGTGACTATGCGCTGCATCACCCGGAATGCAGCGCCATCATGCGCATTATCGACTGAGTGTCCCGCTATGCCGTATGAACTGTCTCACCTGAATGCCCTGTGGGATGCGCTGGGGAAAACAACGGCCAGGGATGAGGACGGTGACGTTGTGTTCGACGAACCCTTCCTGCATTTCCCGACGGGTACCCCTCTCTTCCATATCTGGTCATGGTTTGAATCCCTGCACGACGGGTTCGTCGTTGCCGTGAAGCCGTACAACACATCCGTCCCGGATACGTCAACAGACAGGAAAAGCAAATGAATACCACCACGTTCCCCCCTGACCGCGGGGGAATATCTCCCGTCGCACAGCGCACTATCAGACGCGCACTGACCCTCCTGGAACGCCAGTTACGCGAACCCGGCGAGGCATTCACCTCCAGTCAGGCGGTCCGCGACTGGCTCCGTCTGCAGCTCACCACGCTGGAGCGTGAAGTCTTCATGGTACTCTTCCTCGATAACCAGCATCGTCTTATTGCCCATGAAACGCTCTTCACCGGCACCATCAACCATACGCAGGTACATCCCCGCGAAGTGATAAAGGCAGCACTGAAATACAACGCGGCTGCCATCGTGCTTTCACACAATCATCCGTCAGGTTATGCGGAACCCGGCCATGCTGACCGACTTATCACTGACCATTTGAAACAGGCACTTAAACTCGTGGATATCTACCTGCTGGACCACCTGGTCGTGGGAGGCATGGACATCGTCTCGTTTGCCGAGCGTGGCTGGCTTTAGGGAGAGAATAACGATGAAAATCATCAGTAAACGTCAGGCAATGGCGATATACCGCCAGCATTCTGAGTCCCGGCTGTTTCGCTTCTGTATCGGGAAATATAAATGGTCCGGCAGTATCTGCCATTACCACGGCAGGGAAGTGCAGGATATCCGGGGTGTGCTGGCCGTGTTTGCTGAACGCCGACAGGACCGCAACGGTCCGTATGTGATCCTGCGAAGCGTCACCCTGAATTAACTCACCGTTGAGGAGTACTTACATGCAGAAAGCAACCCGTGTAATCAACCATAATATCGCGGAACCCTGGTGGGGCCTCAGACGCAACATCACGCCGTGTTTTGGTGCCCGGCTTGTACAGGAGGGTAACCACCTGCATTACCTAGCTGACCGCGCCAGCATTGCTGGGACATTCAGCGACGCAGATTTACGCCATCTGGACCAGGCATTTCCGGTAGTGATGAAGCAGATGGAG
This sequence comes from Klebsiella sp. M5al, assembly GCF_002090195.1. Taxonomy (NCBI): domain Bacteria; kingdom Pseudomonadati; phylum Pseudomonadota; class Gammaproteobacteria; order Enterobacterales; family Enterobacteriaceae; genus Klebsiella; species Klebsiella sp. M5al. The sequence continues at coordinate 2,150,296 of NZ_CP020657.1, read as the reverse complement.
CTCATGCTGACCAGCAACGAACTCACGCCCCACATTCAGCGCTGCATCACGTTCCACGCAAAAGGGCTGATATGTGAGGCCGATACGCTCGGCTCCTGTGGCTATCTTTACATCGTAATTTATCCGACATCTGCAACAACCGCATAAACCCCGGACGCTTTTCCTTCGTCAAACCAGCCAACAAAGAGCGCAAACCATGCAAATACAATCCCTGCCCCCACAAAGGGCGGCATCGTCACGTCTGTCATCAGTCGAAATCTGGCAAAAATTACTGGAGTATCTGCTGGAGCAACACTACGGCCTTACCCTCAACAACACACCGTTTTGCAACGACAGTGTGATCCAGAAGCACATTGATGCGGGTATCTCACTGTGTGACGCGGTGAATTTTATCGTGGAAAAGTACGACCTGGTGCGTACTGACCGTCACGGCTTCAGCGTGAAAGAGCAGTCTCCGTTTATCGGCAGCATTGATATGCTCCGCGCCCGCAAGGCTACCGGGCTGATGCCCCGCAAGGGCTATCAAACCGTTACTGACATTACCAGTGGCAGATTCAGCGGAGGGAAATAATGACGTTAACCCTGATCGTTGACGACAGCACCGTCAGCGATCAGTCCCTCAGGCGCCAGTACAACGACTGGCGCTTTTATCAGATCTCCATCAGCTGATACAGATGTTCGCTCAGACACCGGGTATGGCGGTAACACCTTAGCGGAGATATCTGTCTGCAGTAGAATAGAGTGCGGCAGGACGCCACCAGAACATCAGGGGCCGTATCATCTACCAGGAGAGAGCTTAATTCCGGGGCGTTCAGTAAAATGAAACATTTCTCCGGGAGCATACCATCGGTATTCCCTTTCGGAAAATAACCGCCCAGATACAGTAACACGGCCAGCAGCCGGAACTGTCGGGTGAGTACCGCTTCGGTGTCCCGGTAATGTGCTGCTATCCACAGGCATTCCCGCAGCATAAATCGCCGGGTTCGTCGGGTCAGGTCACCGCCTTTGTCATACCAGCGTTCGACGATATCCCTGACAGAGCGAATGGAGTCATCACCCGTTATCGCCGTTTGCCACGACCGCGCCAGAAGCGTTGAGATATCCATGGATTAACGCCGCACCTGCGAAACGGCTGCGGGAGTATTGCGGACACCAGGCAGATAAATATTGCGGACCAGCTTCAGGAGGAAAAAGACATCGCTCAGGTTGCTCACGCCGGTTACCAGATGGCGAAAGGCTACCCGCGTACGAAAACGCGCCCGGACCGCCTGCCGGTCACTCACCCTGCGCCGGTACAGGCCCAGAAAGTGACGGCTTTCCACCAGCGCATGCCTGACCAGCGCTCGTCTGACAGACCGGTACTGCGTCTGTGTACTGAGTGCCAGAATATCTGCAATCACGTCGCTATAGCTGAACGCGCGGATATCGTAATAATCCGGGCAGTGGGTAATTGACGCCGGGTTATTCACCCACAGGTAATCCTGTCTGTCAGAGAAATAAAACCGGCCATCTGCGGCGGCAAGCTGTATCGTCCAGAGAATATCCTTGTGGCTTTTCCCTTCCTGGAATCGCAGGTCGTGCTCGCGAATATACGCTGAACGGATTATCTGCAGCCACAGATAATGCGGCCATTCCCTTTGACTGACGCAATGGTGTATCCACTGCTGACCCGTCAGTGTCTGACCGTAAGGCTGTCTGCGGTGAACGGGATGCCGAAGATGTCCGGCGCTGTCTGTATGCCGGGCATTGAAAAGGACGATATCAGCCTGTGCTTCGCGTGCTGTGCGCAGCCTTTCCTGCAGAAAATCTGCCGCAACCCGGTCATCTGCATCCAGGAACACCACCCATTCGCCACGGTGAATCGCCAGTGCAGCATTACGGGCAGCATACACTCCCTGATTTTCCTGCCGAATGAGGATCAGTCGTTCATCTGTAATAGCGCTGAGTACCGTCCATGTTTCGTCGGTTGAGCCGTCATCCACAACAATGATTTCAGAACTCAGCGTTGTTTCGCCAAGTAGTGTATGGATCAGACCCCCGATACTGTCAGCTGCATTGAAGACAGGAATAATGACGCTGATATCGATGTTGTTTTTCATTGAACAAAGGAAATGTAAACAGAGGGAAAGTTCAGCGTTGTTACCCCATCAGAGGCAATAACCTGCCGGGTAAGATGCATTATCAGGAAGAACGCTCCGGTGATTTTTGTGCTGGCGCGGACACCACTCGTTTTTCTCTGATTTCCTGGTTAACCACCATCAGACAGTCATCGCAGAATTCTTTATCAAGCCCGAAAATCCGGTCCAGAACGCCTCTTTTCTTGTTACATCTGGCACATCTTTTCATTCCATCACCTGCTGTCGCATTCCGTTGCCGAGCTCGTAGGACAAAAGAACGCCGCCCACCAGAAGACAGGAAATAAATTAATAAAGAATACATTAAATGAATTTTTGAGAATTTAGCACAGGCACTACCGGGCCGGATAATTCATTTTGCAGATCAATTTTTACCAATCGATCGGTTTAATCGATCATCTTTTTTACTCTGCTTTACATGCCATCCGTGTGCCTGAATACCCTATCGGAGCGTTCGGTTTGTCGAGCTGTAAAGGATGCTATGCCTGCTGGATAGTCAAACCATTCCCGATAACTGACATCATGTGGAATAGAAAATATACAAAAATTATTATCGCTTTGAATGGCAGCTATAAGTGGACCTTCAAATCCGAACAGGTTCAATTGATTAACCTTGGCTGTCAGTTGAGCCATCGTTAACATGAAGCCGATCGAAAATTCCCTATTGCATTTTTTACAAATACGCATTGGCAAGAAAGATAGATTCTGGCTCATGACAAGTAGAGTGGTTCATTTGTATAAAGAGACTTCGCCTTCAGGACGCGTTTTGAACCTGCGATGCATCCACAGGTATTGCTCGGGGGCACGGAGAATTTCACGCTCGATGATCTTGTTCATATAAGCCGCTGCGGCGACCTTGTCTTCCCCTGGATAGCCTGCCAAAGGATTGCTGATATACATGTGATAACCTTTTTTATCGCTACGTCTAATCATGCTAAGTGTGATCAAGTGTGCACCAGCGAGTTTTGACAGAGCATACGTTCCGTTCGTCGTGGCTGCTTTTTTTACCGAGAAAAAAGGTGCAAAAACGCTTCCCTTAGCCCCATAATCCTGGTCTGGTGCAAACCAAACGGCTTCACCAGCTTTTAGCGCATGAACAAAACCAGATAAATTACGTCGATTAATCATAGCTTTATTTGAACGCATACGCCCTTTTGTCTGTACCCATTCCATTAATGGATCATTGTGTGGGCGATACGTTGCCATCATAGGATGGCATAACCCCATTACTCTTCCACACAACTCAAGGGACATAAAATGAATCCCGACAACCATTACTCCTTTTGTCGCGCCGGTCAGGTTTTCAAGCCCTTCGACATCAAACCATTTTTTGACTCTCGCATCGCTCCAGAACCAGGCCATTCCTGTTTCCATCAGTCCCAGCCCGAGAGAAACAAAGTTTTTATTGACCATCTGGCTCCGGGCAAACGGTGTCATCTCGGGAAAGCACAGTTCGATATTTCTAATCGCAATTCCTTCCCGGCGTTTCAGAAAGGGTCTGGATATTTTTCCAAGGCCAGAGCCCAGAGTATGTAAAACCGGGTAAGGAAGTTGAACGAGAAGCCACAGCAGACCCAAACCAGACCAGGTAAGCCAGTGGCGAGGATGAAGTAAATTATGAGTAAAAGTCTGTGCCATAAATTTCCTTAATGCTAATGAAGGTTATAACGCAAAAGGAAAACAATGAAGCAATTCGTCTTTAGCGATACATTCTGTTTTAGACAATTTAAAGTCATCTAAATTCAGAAAAAAATAACTTTGCAATGACTGGTAAAGAATTTAAAGAGTCAGGAATGAATTGTAAGCCAGCAAAGTTATTCTGTTATAAATCCATGTTTTATCATTGATACTCAAAAAATTGTCTTCTTGATTCATCATCATCAAGGTACTCAAAAGAAAGAAGCCGAATTTTGGTAAGTTTATAAAACCACTCACAATCGTTTCGTTGAATAATTTCGCCTGGTTTGAAACATATCCCGGATGCCACCCGAATAATCGCATATTTACCATTACTAAACCTGACCCGGTGAATACAGAAAGGTTGGCCAGCCTGTCCGTGACAGCTGTTCGACATGATATGCCCTTCAATAAAAACAGATTTTTTAGATTTCATTATCATACCCTCGACAACAGCAGTACAGGAGGAATGTTGTCATTTTCCGACATCACTGACGTTAAGTGGCAGAAGCTGATCAGCCGCCGATACACCAGCATTCTGAAGGTCTGAACAACAGTCCGCAGGCAGGGCACTCAAGAACCGCATCTTTTCTTAGTTTACCTGCTTTCTGATCGGCTCTGTGTGCACATACCGGGCAGGCAACATGAACCGGTCTTTCTTTAAAATACCTGAGCCCATTTGTATAAGACATAAATAATTCTCTGAGGAATAGAGTAATTATTATACGCTTTAATATAAAAATAACTGGCATAAGTTATGTTAAGTTGTGTCTGAATCAGGATATCAGATATTGAAAATTGAACGTCTTATTTATGATACACTACCCTTCCGTGAGAAATTTAAGATGAAATCAGAAGACACCCTTGACTGGTATCCGGCACAATTACCGCCTGTGAAAATTATTCTTGGAGAAGCCGTGCTGGCTGTGGGTAAACAGGGCCGACCGATTAATACCCGCACCTTGCTGGAATACCTTCAGGTCATGCAGGACAAACAAAAAAGGCGGGATGACAAAATCGCCATGCAGACTGCGATTGATGTTCTCAGGGATAATCAGCGCATTAACGGCAGACGTTAATGCACCTCCGGGATCAGTGTCAGTTCTGAATGATCTCAACCGTATGGTTTTGTCCATCATCCTTCAGCGGTATTCTGTCATCAGGGAGGAGAACACCATCCAGCGTCACGCAATATTCTGCATCGCCGCGTGAAACACTAATCTGATAATGGCTTTCACCATATTGATATGCCATAGAAAAAGACGACCACTCATCCGGTAACCTGGCATGAACACTAAAGTCAGTGCCGGAACGTTTTATCCCCAGTAATTCCTCGGTAAGTAAACGCCAGGCCCAGGCTGCTGAACCGGTATACCAGCTCCACCCTGCACGTCCGGTATGGGGAGCGACGCTGTAGACATCAGCACTCATGACATAAGGCTCAGCTTTATAAATCCCGACAGAGTCCGCATTCAGGGTATGATTTATAGGGCTGAGCATTGACCAGAGTTGCCAGGCTCGTTCGGCATTCCCCATTCGGGCAAAGGCCATCACTGCCCAGATGGCGCCATGCGTATACTGCCCTCCGTTTTCCCGCACGCCGGGCAGGTACCCCTGTATGTAGCCCGGATTTGGACCGTGTCCGTCGAAAGGAGGCGTTAACAGTTTGATCAGCCCTCCTTCGTTATCCACAAGGAGCTTATCCAGCGCCTGCATGGCCTTTGCGCACCGTCCCGGGCTCGCGGCGCCGGACAATACAGACCAGCTCTGCGCAATCGCATCAATCCGGCAGTCCTGTGAGGTTTTCGATCCCAGGGGAGTACCATCGTCAAAATACCCGCGCCGGTACCATTCCCCATCCCAGGCGTGGGCTTCGAGATTACTTTGCAGGCGCAGAGCCTGTGAACGGCACATCGCGGCGACGCTTTCATCCAGCCTGCGCTCCGCCAGCGCTGCAAACCGCTGCAAAATGTCGTACAGGAAGAAGCCCAGCCAGACGCTTTCACCTTTGCCTTCGATACCCACCCGGTTCATCCCGTCATTCCAGTCACCAGCCCCCATCAGCGGCAGGCCATGCACCCCGAAGCGAAGTCCATAGTGAATAGCTTTGACGCAGTGTAACCAGAGTGTCTCTTCGGTGCCGCTGATGACCGGCGTGTCATAGACAGACTCTTCACCAGGATGAAGCGAGCGTCCCTCCAGATAAGGAATGCGTATTTCCAGTGCATCCATATCCCCCGTCGTTTCAACATAGTGGCAAACAGCAAGCGGCAGCCAAAGATAGTCATCGGAACAGCGGGTACGCACACCGTTGCCGTGTGGCGGGTGCCACCAGTGCTGCACATCCCCCTCGATAAACTGCCGTGATGCACAGAGTATTATCTGTTCACGCATCCGGTCCGGAGCAGCGTGGCTCAGAGCCAGCGTATCCTGCAGCTGATCGCGAAAACCAAATGCACCGCCAGACTGATAGTAGCCACTCCGGGCCATAAGACGACAGGCGACCGTCTGATACAACAGCCAGCCATTAACCAGTAAATTTACGGACGTGTCGGGGGTGTTAACTACGATTTTATCGAGAACATTGTGCCAGTGATTATGAATCCGGTTCAGCTCCTGGCGGACCGTATCCTCGTTCATGTAGCGGGCCAGCGTCTCCTGAGCACAAACATCATTCTCCTCTGCGCCGAGGATAAAAATAAACGTCCTCTGGTCCCCGTCAATTAATGTAACCGCCGATTGCACCGCTCCGCAGGGATCCAGACCGGCCCCCGTCTTACCAGAAAGCTTTTGCAGTTTCGTGGCCGAAGGGGCGTGAAGGGAACCATTACGGCCAATAAACTCCCGGCGATCCCCTGTCAGAGAACAGTCATTACCGCTGACGGCAAAAAATGCAGTTCGGCCGCCACCATTATCACCATAAAAGTTATTCGCAAGCACCCCGCAGCCGCCGGGCGTTCTGGCCACATGTGTCACAATGTGAGGGGCTGAGCGCGTTCGTGTTTCTCCGAGCGTCCACTCTACATAGCCTGTGACGGAAAGTTGACGTGTCCGTCCCGAAGAGTTACTGAGCGTCAGGAGCACCAGTTTAACCGGATCTTCTTCAGCAACCAGGACCGTCAACTCGCTGTCTATACCACTCTCACGATGGGCAAAAACGCTGTAGCCAAAACCATGGCGGGTCAGGTAATCACCGTGTCCGCGAACAGGTAAAGCCGTCGGCGACCAGCACTCCCCGCTCTCTTCATCGCGCAGGTAAAATGCCTCGCCGCAGCGATCGCTCACCGGATCGTTTTCCCACGGTGTTAACCGGTATTCATGGGCATTCTCATACCAGGTATAGGCCTGCCCTGCCTCTGAAATCACGCTGCCAAAACGGGGATTTGCCAGTACGTTTGACCAGGGAGCCGGTGTCTGCGCATTTTCCCGCAGAACAATTTGATATTCCCGCCCATCCTGTGAAAATCCACCGAACCCATTGTAATAGCATAACTGACTGATATCGGGGCTCCAGTCCGTATGTTGATTACGCTCGCGCACAGCGCGTGGAATGAATGCCCTTGCCGGCGATTTCAGGGTATGAATACGCTGGTTAAGCTGCTCATTAATACCCCCTGCGCGATCATCAAGATAAAAACAGGCCACGCTCATCAGAAGCAACTTATCTTCTGCAGAGAGATGCTCGCCATTACGGACAAAAAGGCCGCCCGTTTTGTCCAGCAGACTGGCTTCAGACCCCGCATAAATTAACTCCATAATCTGATTTTGTAATCCCTGCTGGTAGCCACCGGGGCTGTTATTCAGGATAACCAAATCAACATCCAGTCCTTTCTGTCGCCAGTAACGGTGTGCCTGAATCAGTTTGGTCACTGAGCCGATACTTTCTTCGCCGGTTATACTGAGCAGTACTATCGGCAGATCGCCTGAAATTGCCCAGCCCCACAGACCGGACTGACCACGCCGGTTGCGGCTGATCACCTGGCCTTCGGCGCGTAGCTCCTGGACAGGGTAAAGCACAGCGCCAGCGAGACGATTAAACAAAGTTGCATCATCTTCACTGGCATTCATCTGGCGTAATACCACCAGACTGTGAGACCAGGCCAGTTCAAAGACGCGATCGGCAATAGGGTAATCGCGATATTTTTCCAGCAGGGCCAGGCTCTGCTGGCGGTTCTCGCTGATACCATAAATGATATCAATCGTAACCGGATGCCCCGGCTGTAGAGTGATGGAGTGACGTATTGCCAGTATCGGATCCAGCACTGACCCCGACGTGTTACTGAGCGTCCCTTCCGTCTCTGTTGCCAGGGTATCAGCAGGGTTTCTGCCACGACCAAGAAATTTTGCCCTGTCCGTTTCAAACGAGACGTGATGTCGGTTATCGCCATGCACCACCATCATGTGAAACAGGCAGGGGCTTGCTTCATCCGGAGAGCGCGGGCGTCGGTGGCAAAGAATGGCGCCACGCTCAGGATCCAGCTCAGTCTGAATAAACAGATTGCTGAATGCCGGGTGTGCCAGATCGCTGGCATCAGGTGCCAGTACGACTTCAGCATAAGTTGTCAGTTCCAGAGAGCGGGGCTGGCGACCACGATGGATCAGTGTGAGCCGTCGCAACTCAACATCATCCTCCGGGGAGATCACCACCTGAGTTTTGACGCTAAGTCCTCCAAAGGTGCGTCGGAATTCAGCCCCCGCATCGGTGAACAACACTTCCTCGTCTTGTCCGCTGGAGTTGCCTGTCGGTTGCCAGGTATTGCTCCATACATCCCCCGTCTGCGTATCACGGATGTAGCAGAATGCTCCCCAGTTATCACGGGTGGTATCACTGCGCCAGCGTGTTAGTGCAATATCGTTCCAGCGACTGTAACCACCGCCGCCCGCGGTCAACATCAGATGATAATGGCCGTTGGACAGGAGTTGAATATCCGGGGCGGGAGTATCCACGCTATAGAAAATACGGGGTTCATAGCGAACGGGTTTGACCCTGCCTTCATGAGATTCAAAATGACGGCGCGGACTGTACAGATCGACCGCATCCGGCACGCGCTCCTGTAACAGCAGGCTAGCTGACCGGAACACCGTACTGGACATGAATCGTTCAGTCATGGGGGCGTCAAGCAGCACATGAGCCAGTGCCTGAAATGCCATGCCCTGGTGATGCGCCATCCAGGACTGTACCACCGCATAGAGCTGGCCGGTTGCGAGTCGTGAGGGGGTATAGTCCAGCGCTTCATAAAAACCGTATTCTCCGCGTGCACCATTTTTTTGCAGCCTGAACAGGTTCTCACAGGCTCTCTGTGGAGAAACCATCAGCGCCAGCATTGTGGCGTAAGGTGCGACAACCATGTCATCAGCAAGCCCCCTGCGCAGACCAAGACCCGGTACGCCAAATGCCTGATACTGATAATTATGCTGAACATCAAAAGCATGATAGCCAGACTCTGAAACACCCCATGGTACCCCGCGTTCTTTCCCCCAGTGAATCTGGCGCATAACCGCCGACTGACTCATTTCATCGAGCAGGCTGCCGGGCCAGGTGGGCATCACCAGATTCGGCATCAGATATTCAAACATGGATCCGCTCCATGACATCAGGGCAGTTTCATTATCAATCGTGGTAAACAATCGACCCAGCGCGTACCAGCTTTTAAGAGGCAGCTGATTAGTCGCAATGGCAAGAAAACTGGTCAGGCGGATTTCAGACGGCAGGAGATCGTAGTGGCTCTTGTCAGGTGTATTCGTGTCACAGTTATAACCGACGCTGAGCAGACTGGTTGCTTCACTGTACAGAAATGCGAAATCCATCCGGGCATGCTCATCCAGCCGCTGTTCCAGCTCGGTGATAATATTGAGTCGCATTCGGGCCTGCTCCGCCACTGACGCCGGAGGCGTTCCTGTACCGGTTAATGTCGGACGGGCAAGCTCGCTCAGCGTCGGCAGCGTCTGTTCATTCCAGGATGCAGGTAACCAGCCAAGCAACAGAGACCACTCATGGCACAGCTGAACCAGTTGATGCTCCAGATGTCCAGCCCAGCGCATCTGAAGAGTAGATCCCTGATGACATGCACTGGTCAGATGGTTACATTGGATGCTCATGTTTTTCAGTTCACTGAAAAATGCCTGTGGAGAGAGTGACACCGCGCTCAGGCAGTGTTTGCGCAGCAGTCTCAGGCTGTCAGGTGGGTTCTGCCCCCACTGTTTTTCCAGAATATCCAGCGTATCGTTCAGTCCTGCCAGTATCTGTTGGCTGTTTAAAACAGGCTGATGACGCATGGCGGACAGCCCTGCACGCAGCGTCAACAAATGCCCGGCCATATTGCCGCTGTCGACGCTGGAGATATAGCGTGGACTGAGGGGGACCAGCGTACGGGTGTCATACCAGTTGTAGAGATGGCCCCGGTAGTGCTCCATTTTATCCATCGTGTCGAGCGTGAGCGATACGCGCCGGAGCACCTCTCCGCCGGGCAGGTAGCCAAAGTCCCATGCCGTCAGGTTAGCCATAAGTGAAAGACCAATATTGGTAGGAGAAGTTCGGTGTGCCACCGTCGGTTGTGGTATTTCCTGATAATTATCAGGCGGAAGCCAGTTCTCTTTTTCTGTGGCAAAGGTTTCAAAAAATGCCCAGATTTCACGGCTTGTCTGGCGTAACAGCTGTTTTTGTTCCTGAGTTGGCGAAAAAACCTTACGCACGGGCTGGCGACTCAGCCAGCTCATCAGCAGCGGGGCCACACACCATACCAAACCGATCGGTAACACAATCCCCAGCAGCTGTGGGGCAAATTGTCCGGTCAGTATTGTCAGCGCCACGCCACCGGCAACATTCAGCCACATTGCCTGATAAAAACGTGCAACAGTGGATCTGGCCTGACTGCTGTCCTGGCTGTGGCTGACCCACTGGCTGAGGTGACGCCTGCTTATCCCCAGTCGCCATAGCGTCACGGCGATCGCTTTCAGCGAATATCCGGCTTCGTGCGGCAGTATCGCAAAATTAAGGCTGATACCTGACAGACGCTTTAACGCGCCCGCCCCCACCAGTAACAGATGCGGCTTCACGCGGCGACGCAGAGGTTTATGCAGAAGGTCATGGCTAATGCAGAGGATGGCTGGCAACAGCCATATCAGCAACAGTATGCCCAGCCAGTAAACCGGATTGGGTACCCAAAGCAGAGTGAAGAACAGCAATACCAGTAAGGAGGGGGCGACCAGACTGCGACGTAGATTATCGAGTAATTTCCAGTAAGAAAGCGCGGTCAGCGGATTCCTGACCCGGGTTCCATCGGCTTTTCTGACGCGTGGTTTTAGCCAGTTAAGCAGTTGCCAGTCACCCCGGATCCAGCGTGAACGTCGTGCAACATCCGACAGATAATTATTAGGGTACTGTTCGTACAGTAACACCTCGCTCAGCAGACCCGAACGTGCATAGCATCCTTCAAGCAGATCGTGGCTGAGTACCAGGTTTTCCGGGCAGATGTTGGTAGTGGCCTGCATAAAAATATCAACATCGTAAATCCCTTTGCCCACAAACGAGCCCTCCCCAAAGAGATCCTGATAGATATCCGAAGACATCATCGAATAAGGGTTATTGCCCGGTACGCTGCTGCGCAGGCCTGCGTAACGCCCCTGACCGTTGCGTGGTATCTCTTCCGCAAGACCGGGCTGTAAAATACCGAATCCTTTGACAACCCTCTGGCGTACCGGATCATACTCAGGCGTATTCAGCGGATGCGCCATCGTCGCGACGAGTTTGTGTGCCGTATCGCGCGGGAGCACCGTATCGCTGTCCAGGGTAATGACGTATTTTATGTGACCCGGTAAAAGGTGGGCAGGCATGTCTGCAACGCTGACAAATTGCGTTCCGGGATGACGCAACCAGCTGTTCAGTAACGCCAGTTTTCCCCGCTTGCGTTCATAGCCCATCCACGCTCCTTCCGAGGGGTTCCATTCAGGCTGACGATGTAACAGATAAAAACGTGGTCGACCGGAGGGGTAGCGCCGATTCAGCCCCTGCGTATCAGCGATAGCCTGTCTGAGCAGCGCGTGACTTTCTGGCGAGGGTTCATTTTCAGAATCTGCAAAATCAGTGAGCAGTGCGAACCTGAGATTTTCGTTTTCATTCCCAAGCCAGCAGACTTCAAGACTGGAGAGGAGCTGGCTGAAACTTTCATGGCTGGTCAGCATGCAGGGGATGACGATCATAGTGGCACTGTCAGCGGGAATGCCGGTTGAAAAATCCATCCCCGGCAAGGGGCGAGGAACGCGAAAACGGGTGGTTGCGTCACTGAGTAAATCACTCATTAACTGAGTTAAAGCGATAACCAGAGGCAATATCACCGCGATTAACAGCCAACCTGCGCCCTGCATGGCAGTTTCGTGCAATATTGCCGCGGTCGCAGCGGTTGTCAACAACACCAGGCTGCCAAGCCATGACAGCAGGGTTATTCTGTTGAAACTGTGCCGCAAGCGTATGAGTCCTGAGGTATCTGCCAGGAGATGTATATCCAGCGCCTGTCGACCTTCGCCCGCGAGGTAATAACCAACATGATATTCCGGTGTATTGGGTGCTTTTTCCTCTGAAAGCGCCAGCACCCTGTCAGCAACCTCATGCTCGCTGAGACCACTGTCTCTGGCCAGAACCTCAACTACGTGGCGGTAATGATCCCGGGTATTGAAGTGCATCCGGGGATAGATCCCGGCAGGATCATTGCGTAATGCCTGTTCGACGACGCTTATCGTTTCGGCGAAATCAGCCCAGTCCGTTTCACTCACTAATCGGAGACCCGCGATGCTGTTACTGACAGACAACTGGCTGGCGGCTAGCTGTTGATTGAAACTATGTATGAGAACGTCGGTGGTGATCCCCTGTTCCCGAAGGCACTGATCAATCCAGGTCAGAGGTAACGACAGCGCGTTGCCATGCCCCTGCAGGCGCCGCATCAGCTCTGCAACAAACGCGTTGGTTAACGGGGGGCGGGAGCGCGCCATATCAGCAACCACCATGATTAAATCGCCAGGTGCACTCTTTGCACATTCGACAATCCTTGTTATCCACGTATCGGCAAGGTTTCTGTCCTGCTGCGCTTTTATCACTTCCATACTGATACGACGAAGATTTTCAATCAGCGCCAGGCGCAGCATTCCCGGTAACGCCCAGACTTCACCCAGCGTCAGCGGTGTCACCTGTTGATAGGCAGTGAGATAGCTGGTCAGGCTGGCGGCATCCCAGCGGCCATCGCCGTGAGCAATGGCCTCTGATGCAATATGATAAATTCGTGGGCAATTCAGTGGCGATACCAGCGACGGGAGGCCTTTTCCAAAGCTTTTCGGCAAGTGCTGGCGGACTGTGCGGATTTGTTCCTCAATAAGATAATAATTGTCCAGCAACCATTCACCGGCGGGCATGATACTGGTCTTTTTACCCGCGTTAAGCTCATAGCAGTTTTGGGTGATGACGTCCTCATTGTCGCCAAGCCTTTTCAGAAGATAATAAGGATGTTTATCCGACGATACTTTATGAGTCCGCGCCAGCTTCTGACCGTAGCGTTCCATCTGGACGGTCGAAAAGAGTTCAGACCGCGGAGTGCTTTCGCTTGCAGGATCGTTCGCCGAAAACGTCACGTTTTCGGCAGCATTCATCGGGATACGGGAGCGGTTAAACCACGCTCTGGGGTTCATTTTCATAGCATTGCTCCGATGCAACATTAGCGCGCAGGAGCAGTTGCGAAATCAGTTCAGAAACGTTCTCTCAGGATGGGCGTCAGGCATCAGGGATTTAACAGCTGCCGGAATTTAACTTAAGTATAGAGCATGGGCTCTGAATGCTGTTTTGGTTGGGACTAGGGTCGGGAGATAAACAGAGCCTTGCAGCCGGGGCAAAGCATTGCCTGATTGCGCCGGATTTTTGACAAGGGTTGAGCTGATTTTAAGCCACAAACAGGGCAGGTGGCGGTAGACACACCGCTGAAAAGTTTCATTGCGTAATTGATAACAGACATAACCATTAACCTTTCAATGAATGAGCTTCACCGTATCACATATGGTTAAGTTTTAATCTATTTATTTTGAAGCACTGAAATTCAGAAAAGGTAGATGTTGGCAGCCATTGGCCCCCTGAGACCGTTTATCCGACAAAATTCAATGCGACTTCCTGGGATGAATCATTCTGATTTGCGGGAGTTAACGGCTGAAATGTGAAGCAGATCGTCTTTTCGGCTATCAGAAGGGATGATGAGACATTTAACACTAAGAATGTCATAACTTTTGACAATTCCTGCCATTTTATAAGAGAAGTCAATTTCTTATTGAAAACACGTAAAGACTATACGTTGAAAGTGGTATTCAGCCACTTTTATTTTCCCTGCAGGACCTCTGGACGGCTAAAAGATAATTTGCTTATATCGATTCCCTGTGCCTTAATGAATTCCATCAGTTCGATATACAAACGAACGTTAAGCATTTTCCGGGCAGTCCTCATTAGCAGGCGCTATCGCTGATATCACCTCTTTTTGAGCCCGTACCTTTAATACTATACGTTTACTATTCAATACTATTATGTATAACGGGGGTTAGTATGACCTTAAGAATTAAAGGTCTGGTAAAATGGTTCAGCGAAGGCAAAGGGTTTGGTTTCCTCTCTCCTCTTGATGGCAGAAAAGATATCTTTGTTCATTTTTCTGCCCTCAACGGCGATGGTTTTAACACCTTATTTGAAGGTCAGAAAGTTGAGTTCGCGATACATAATGGTGAAAAAGGCCCTGCTGCTACAAACGTAATACTCTGCGATAAATAAATTATTGTGGTTCTGCGATAACGATGAAGGATTATTCCTGAGTAGACAGCCCCATAACTAAAATCAGTGAAAATCGTTTATTCTTAATATCTGATCAGCATATTTTTCACAATTATGAGTGCGCTGACCGATGTAATGAAATGCAGGACTACTGCATAAAAATTTTAAAAGAACATACTAACTGCTTGTTAAATAAGAAGTGCGTAATGAGCGAGGCTATCTCCGAAAGCACCACGTAATGGCTTTGACCTTAATGGCATCTGCCAGTTAACACCCACGAGAGAACAGGGTAATAGAATATGATTAAAGTCCTTGTTTTCTTTAATGCTGAATCCTGTAAAGTCATGACCGTTCTGGAAGGTATATCCTCTGTCAGGCAGGAATATCCAAACGGTGAAGAAACACATCTTCGGATTATGTCTGCAGGTTTTCCTTCCTTAACTGGCGATCATGGTATTGTTTACGTGGCAACTGACAGGGAGTTAACGTCACAGGAGATACTTGATGCGGCCAGGAAATATTTATAGCATTTTTGTCATGCTCTCTGCTCCACGTTTAATTGCATGCTTACCCTATTTATCAGAATCGAACAAAAAATGAGTTACAAACATTTATGGCCTGCTAACAGCAGGCTTTTTTTTACATTACACTTTTTTAGAAACACCTCTATAAAGAGAGCGTAATTGGCTACCCTCTGACAAAATGCAGGTGTCTCTCGCCTGCGTGCCATCTTGCCATTTGTGAAAAATCTTACTAAGTGGCCGCGCTAATTCACTAAATGTCTCTCCTGATTTAAAGTTCATCTGGTATGACTGAAGCAATAAGTTATGAGGGTACACGTAAAATGCTGAAGATAGTATGATCTCGCATAATAACTTCAGTGAATAAGGGTTCGTTGAAAGGATAGACATAAGCATCGCCGGAGCCTATTCGAAGATGCATCAACACGTAGCTAAAAACTCATTCTTCATCCGATGCAAGCTAGCCGGGAACACTCTAAGCTAAAGAGAAATGGCACAACAAATGGCACAACAGAAACAGTATAAAACGAAAAACCCCAAGCTAATTAATAGCTTGGGGTTTATATTTGGCGGAAGCGTAGAGATTCGAACTCTAGAACCCTTTCGGGTCGCCGGTTTTCAAGACCGGTGCCTTCAACCGCTCGGCCACGCTTCCAATGAGGCGCACTATAAACACCTCTGTTCTGGCTGTAAAGCACCAATTTATTCAACTGCCTTAAAATTAAACAAAAACGCGTTATTCGTCTGAAATTCAGGCAGTTTGCGCAGATTTTCAGCGCAAACTGCCCTCTGCGGGTTAATGTTTTTTGATGTACATATCTTTGCTGTAGTAATACCCCAGCTTATCCGGCGTAAATCCGCCTACCCATGGCTTGACCAGATGGGTGCGCACATAGTGATAGACCGGAATGGCCGGGACATCCTGCCCTAACAGATCTTCCGCCTGCTGGTAGAACTTGCCCCGCGCCGTCGTATCAGCGGCTTTTGCCGCATTGTGCAGCGCCTCATCATAGGCCGGGTTGCTGTACTGGCTGGTATTTTCACTGTCGCCGGTGCGGAAGTTGTTGAGAAACGTCGCCGCATCGTCATAGTCAGCGATCCACGCGTAGCGCACGGCGTCAAAATTATGTGTATGCATGGCGTCGAGCATCGTTTTCCACTCCTGGTTTTGCAGCTTCGCCTCCACGCCAAGATTCTTTTTCCACATTGAGCTGGCGGCGATGGCAATTCGCTGGTGAGATTCGGATGTGTTATAGAGCAGATTAAAGACCAGCGGGTGTGACTCGTTATACCCAGCCTCGCTCAGCAGCTTTTTCGCCTCGGCGATACGCTTATCGCGCGGCCAGCTGGCGTACTCGGGATTGTGCAGCTTCACCCCGCCGATGTCAGGCTGGCTGATAAGCCAGGCCGGACGCTGCCCCTGCCCCATCACCTTCTCCGCGATAATGTCTTTATCGAGGGCCATATTGAGCGCCCGTCGCACACGGGGGTCGTTAAACGGCGGCCGGGTGGTGTTGAATTCGTAATAGTAGGTGGCCAGCTGCGGCGAAACATCCAGCTGATCGCCCATGGTTTTTTTGAGCTGGGCAAACTGATTAATCGGCACCGTATAGACGATGTCGATCTCCCCCGCCTTATAGCGGTTGACGTCGGCGGTTTCAGAACTTATCGGCAGATAGGTCACCTTATTGATGACCGTATGCGCGTTATCCCAGTAGCGCGGATTGCGCTCGGCCACAATGCGC
The DNA here is from genome assembly GCF_002090195.1 of Klebsiella sp. M5al. Taxonomy (NCBI): domain Bacteria; kingdom Pseudomonadati; phylum Pseudomonadota; class Gammaproteobacteria; order Enterobacterales; family Enterobacteriaceae; genus Klebsiella; species Klebsiella sp. M5al. The sequence goes on along the minus strand of NZ_CP020657.1, from coordinate 2,133,429 downwards.
TCATTCACCACCCACTGCGACAGCTTATAGGGCCCGCTGGTCACCATATGCTCCGGTTTGGTCCACTTGTCGCCGTAGCGCGATATCAGCACTTTATCGAGCGGAACCAGAGACGGGTGCGCCAGCATCGCCAAAAACGCCGCATTCGGCTGAGTTAAGGTCACCTCAAGGGTGGTATCATCCAGCGCCTTGACGCCCAGCGTCTCGGGCGCTTTTTGACCCTGCGCTATCTCCGCGCCGTTGACGATATGCATATTGCCGGGATAGCTCGCGTAAGGGGACGCCGTAAGCGGCGACACCAGACGCTGCCAGCTCCAGACGATATCCTGCGCCGTAATCGCCGTACCGTCGGACCAGGTCACTCCGGGGCGCAGATGGAACGTCCAGACGGTGTTGTCTTTATTCTCCCACTTCTCCGCCAGCCTGGGCTGAATTTCTCCTGCTGGCGAAACGCTGACCAGCCCTTCGAAAAGATCGCTGATAATGTTGTTTTCAACGTCGCTTTCCACTTTATGCGGATCCAACGACGACGGCTCGCTGCCGTTATTTCTGACCAGCTCCTGCTTCTCCGCCAGCACCGTTCCCGGCGGCACCTGAGCGGCCAGCGCCGGAATAGCCATGGAGAAAAGGCCGACGGCCAGTAGTACGCGTGTGATGTGATTATATTTTTGTGATTTCATACCCCTTGCCTTTGTTACGCTTCGTTTGTACCCTCTCCAGAGTTAGTCGCAGAATGGCATTAACGCAATATTTTTCAGTTAGTTATCAGATTTCGATCTGGCTTCAGAAGGCGAACAAATAAACATACCGCGCATTTTCATTTTTCTGGAATAAAATGCTGCATTCAGCCCGCATGCCTTGAGTAAAGATGGGTAAAAGCACTATGGCTTCGGCCTTGATTTTTTTATGCTTCGTTATTAATTACATCTGTCATAAGAGAGTGACTCATGGATCGTATCATTACATCGTCGCGTGACCGTTCATCGCTGCTTAGCACGCACAAAGTTCTGCGGAACACCTATTTCCTGCTTAGCCTGACGCTGGCATTTTCGGCCATTACGGCGACGGCCAGCACCGTGTTGATGCTGCCTTCTCCGGGTCTGATTCTGACGCTGGTCGGTATGTACGGCCTGATGTTCCTGACCTATAAAACGGCGAATAAGCCAACGGGTATCATTTCCGCGTTCGCCTTTACCGGTTTTCTGGGCTACATCCTGGGGCCAATGCTTAACGCCTACCTGTCTGCGGGCATGGGAGACTTAATCGGCCTGGCGCTGGGCGGTACCGCGCTGGTGTTCTTCTGCTGCTCGGCCTACGTGCTGACCACCCGTAAAGATATGTCCTTCCTCGGCGGCATGCTGATGGCGGGCGTGGTGGTCGTGCTAATCGGTATGGTCGCCAACATTTTCCTGCAGCTGCCGGCCCTGCATCTGGCTATCAGTGCGGTGTTTATCCTGATCTCTTCAGGCGCGATTCTGTTTGAGACCAGCAATATCATCCGCGGCGGTGAAACCAACTACATCCGCGCGACCGTTAGCCTGTACGTCTCGCTGTACAACATCTTCGTCAGCCTGCTGAGCATCCTTGGGTTCGCCAGCAGAGACTAATTCTCTCCCCCGGTCGTTCTGAGGCCCCGCTTATGCGGGGCCTTATTTTTTGCTACACTGCCGCCATTTTCAGCGGTATGTGAAGAATCATGTTTATCTTTGACGGTAATGAAATAGAAACCGATAGCGAAGGCTATCTGAAGGACACAACCCAGTGGAACGAAGCGATGGCGGCCGTTATCGCCGAGCAGGAGGGCATCAGCCTTTCCGTTGAGCACTGGGAAGTGGTGCGCTTTGTGCGCGACTTTTATCTGGAATTCAACACCTCACCGGCGATTCGTATGCTGGTAAAGGCGATGGCGAACAAGTTTGGCGAAGAGAAAGGCAACAGCCGCTATCTCTACCGCCTGTTTCCGAAAGGCCCGGCTAAGCAGGCGACGAAAATCGCCGGACTGCCCAAGCCGGTAAAGTGCATCTAATACAAAATGGCGAATTTCTGCCACTCTCTGGTGGGCTGATGGGGCTCGGTCAGAACCCTGTCAACTCGCGCGCTGCGCGGCCCGCCGGCTTTCAGCCAGGCGATGAGCTTCTCCACCTGTTCAGCCTCTCCACAGGCCAGCACTTCCACGCCGCCGTCGTCGAGGTTGCGCGCGTATCCGGTTAATCCAAGCTGCAGCGCCTCGCGCTGGGTCGAATAGCGAAACCCGACGCCCTGAACGGAACCGTAGACCCACGCCATCGTGCAAACCGTTGCCATATTCTCTCTCCTTTCCGGACAATGACTCACTACAGAGGATAGCAAATTCTTTCAGCGTACATGCTTTGGCAGTACGCCGTAGTGCTGACGAAAACGGGCGGTAAAGCGCGATCCGCACTGGTAGCCGCTGTTTTGCGCAATTTCGCCAATGGGCCGCGACGTCGACTGTAATTGCCCCAGCGCGTAGGCCATACGGACCTCTTCCACGATCTGGCGGAAACTGCGGGACTCCTGCTGCAAACGGCGGCGCAGCGTCGACTCTCCCAGAAATAGCATTTTAGCCACTTTCGCTACGCTCCACGCATCGCCAGGCGACAGCATAATAATTTGCCTGACCTGGCCGGTTAGATCCTCGCGCCGTTCGTTGAGCAGCGGCCCGGCGTATCCGGCCTGATACAGCGCCAGCAGCAGCCCCATCGCCTGATGATGCTGCAGTTCGCCGCTGAGCCCCTCCCGTACCGCCTGCAGGACGCTTTGCCACATAAACGACAGTTCCGCCCCCAGCGGCGCGCAAAGCGACGTCAGACGGCCAGCCTGTGGTTCGCTCATATAGCGATTCTTAAAATCCGCCAGCAGCTCCGGGGTTAATGAGAGCAGATCGGAGCAAAACAGCCCGTTTTCCGGCTGATTAATCACCTCGAGCTCAACCTCGGCGGGCAAAATGATCAGCTGCTGCGGCGTTGCCAGCATCTCGCTGGCGCCCTGCACAATCACTTTGCTGCCGCGGTTTACCCGGCAGATCGCAGGCGCGAACAGCGTGACGCGGTGCAGTTTGCATAATCGTCGGGTGGTAATTTCCGCCGCCGTTAACGCGTTATGGTGAAAATTAATGTTCCGCATCAGGCTGCCCTTATTTTATCTTCCGGCCATCGCCGTTATCTGCGCGCTGGCGATGGCGTGGCTATGTAACATAAATCCGACTAACGCCCCGCTGGACTCGCCGTCAATGGGCAGCGTCGGGATATCCAGCGCCCATACCGTAAAGCGGTAGCGATGCGGTTTATCGCCGGCGGGCGGACACGCGCCGCCAAAGCCGGCATAGCCAAAGTCATTGCGCCCCTGTACCGCCCCGGCGGGCAGTTTAGCGTTATTTTTGTCTCCGGCGCCAGCGGCTAAGCTTGTCGCCTGTTGGGCAATATTCACCACCGTCCAGTGCCACCAGCCGCTCCCGGTTGGCGCATCAGGATCGTAAGCGGTCACCGCGAAACTGCGGGTACCCGCCGGGGCATTTTGCCAGGCGATCTGCGGTGAGATATTGCCGCCGGTGCAGCCAAAGCCGCCAAACCAATGCCTCTGCGCCAGAGCGTCTCCTTCGCGCATATCCGCGCTGCTGACGCTAAACGGCGCGGCAATCGCCGTTCCACTTATCATGACCATTATCGCGGCAGCGACTTTCAATCCTGTTTTCATCGTATTTTCCTCCGTCAGGTGAGGAAATACTGTAAGATCGCGGCGTGATTTTTATTGTGCCAAAGCGCCTGCGTTTTGTGCCGAAACGCTCACCTGTCGATACCGGTGGAATGGTGCTTGCCGCAGCCACTTGTGCTAACCTACGCGCCATTTTTTCGGTGCCGACATTCCCGTTGCTTAAAGGTAGCCCATGACAGACTCCATTTTCCCCCGCTTAGTGTTAACCAAAGGACGCGAGAAATCCCTGCTGCGTCGCCATCCGTGGATTTTCTCCGGCGCCGTCGCCCGAATGGAAGGTAAAGCCCGTTCAGGTGAGACCATCGATATCGTTGATTCGCAGGGAAAATGGCTGGCCCGCGGCGCCTATTCACCGTCTTCGCAGATCCGCGCCCGCGTCTGGAGCTTCGATCGCGATGAAGCCATTGATAACGCCTTTTTCGAGCGTCGTCTTCAGCAGGCGCAAACCTGGCGCGAGTGGCTGGCAGCCCGCGACGGGCTTGATAGCTATCGCCTGATAGCCGGTGAATCCGACGGCCTGCCGGGCGTGACCATCGACCGTTTTGGCGACTTTTTTGTTCTGCAGCTGCTGAGCGCCGGTGCCGAATACCAGCGCGCGGCGATTGTCAGCGCGCTGCAAACGCTGTTCCCGAACTGCGCTATCTACGATCGTAGCGACGTCGCGGTACGTAAAAAAGAGGGGCTGGAGCTGGCGCAGGGTCCGGTTGTCGGCGAGCTGCCGCCTGCCCTGCTGCCGATTACCGAGCACGGTATGCAGCTGCTGGTAGACATTCAGGGCGGCCATAAAACCGGCTATTACCTTGACCAGCGCGACAGCCGTCTGGCGACGCGTCGCTACGTCGCCGATAAGCGCGTGCTGAACTGCTTCTCCTATACCGGCGGTTTTGCCATCTCCGCGCTAATGGGCGGCTGCCGCCAGGTTGTCAGCGTTGATACCTCCCAGGAGGCGCTGGACGTCGCCAGACAGAACGTTGAGCTGAACAAGCTGGACCTGTCAAAAGCGGAGTTCATCCGCGACGACGTCTTCAAGCTGCTGCGTAAATATCGTGACGCCGGGGAAAAGTTCGATGTTATCGTGATGGATCCGCCGAAGTTTGTGGAAAATAAAAGCCAGCTGATGGGCGCCTGCCGCGGCTATAAGGACATCAACATGCTGGCGATTCAGCTATTGAATCCCGGCGGCATCCTGCTGACCTTCTCCTGTTCCGGCCTGATGACCACCGATTTATTTCAGAAAATCGTTGCCGATGCCGCCCTGGATGCCGGACGTGATGTACAATTTATAGAACAGTTCCGCCAGGCTGCCGATCATCCGGTGATAGCAACCTACCCGGAGGGGCTGTATCTGAAAGGGTTTGCTTGCCGCATCATGTAACTTGAAAAATGGAGAATCGGCCCGCATATAGCAGGTAATCATGTCTCCCGGGAGGTGCTTATGATAGCCAGCAAATTCGGTATCGGCCAACAAGTTCGCCACACGCTTCTGGGCTACCTGGGCGTGATCGTCGATGTCGATCCAGAGTACTCGCTCACGGAGCCGGAGGAGGACGAAATCGCCGCTAACGACGAACTGCGTCTTGCGCCCTGGTACCACGTGGTGATGGAGGACGATGATGGTCAGCCGATTCACACTTATCTTGCAGAAGCGCAGCTGAGCAGCGAAGCCAGCGATGAGCATCCGGAGCAACCGTCGCTGGACGAACTGGCGCGAACCATTCGCCAGCAGCTGCAGGCACCCAGATTGCGTAACTGATCTCAAAAACCCGCGTTGCGGGTTTTTTATTGCCCTTTATCTCTGCGCGGCATTTGCCAGCGCCTGGCAAATCAGACTATTGAATTGTCCGTCACGCTGCTGTTGTTCACTCCAGCGGTCGTTTGCCCGCTTCATTGCGCGGGAAATCCCCTCGCTGGTAAGCGCAAGCTGCTGAAAAAAAGGCGCCAGCATCGCACCGCCGGGCAAAACCAGAGTTTTAAACACCGGACTCCCGTCAGCGTAACGGTACGTTAGCGCTTTTTCAGGCAGTTTTGTTGGCGCAAAATACTGCTGCGCATAGCCGGCCCAGAAGTTCGCCGCCCCATAGCCGCGCGAGAAATTACTTTCACACCCGGAAGGCTCAGCCAGCGGCGAAACTCTTTTCTCCGGGGCTCTGAAGGCATTTTCCATCCAACGCGCCATTCCCTCCAGGTACCATCTCTGTTTAAAAACCGCGTAACCGTACTGGTATAAATGGAATAATTCATGGGCTGGCGTAACGTTGCGCGCGGGCTGCAGCCCGGCGTTAAGCACGATTTTTAAGCCGCAGGGCAGCGCCGTTCCGTCGCTCATCGTTTCCGCCGCCACGCGATCGAAGGCAAGGCCATGACCTTTAGGAAGCGCCAGCAGATAGAGGTTAATCTGTCGGGCCTGGGCATAAATCTTCTGCCGCAGAGGCGAGCGCAGGCCCAGCCGCGACGTGTAGAGATATTGCGCCGCCTGTAGCTGACGACCAATATCTTTTATAACGTCCGGCACGCCATCGCCGGTACTGTCCTGCGGATATCGCAGGGCATCTTTGCCCTGCAGGCTGTAGTAAATATGAAAGTCATCGACCACGTGCGTTTTTTCCAGACGATGCTCATGAAGCAGGGAGCCGGGAACGCAGCGCGAAACCTGCACGACATCGCGCGCCAGCAGCGGCGAACTGCAGCAGGACGCCAGCAGTAGCGCGATGACTCCCCTCATCGCCGCGCCAGGGGGCCAGGCAAAGGGAAAAGGCGCTGACGGTTATCCAACGTTAGCCGCCTGATGACGCTTTTTTTCCGGCCCGCTCTCCAGCTCCGTCCCGGTATCCAGCTGACGTTCGCTTGCCTGCCGCCATGCCGCCCATCGTCCGGCGATCGCACTGGCGTAGTAGCGTTGCGCGTTGCGCAGCGCGGCCTGCTGCATACTTTGCTGTAGCGTCTTGTCGGAGATGACCTTGATCATCGCCGCCGCCAGCGCGCCCTCATCGCCGCAGGGCACCAGAATCCCCGCCTGCCGGTCCTGCAGGATGTCGCGCGGGCCATATTTAATGGCAAAGCTAATCAGCGGCGTACCGTATGCCATCGCCTCGACGGCGGAAATGGACTGCCCCTCCTGAGTCGAACAAAGCACCGTGCAGCAGGCCGTTTTATGCGCCTGCGCGATGTCGGAGGTGAAGCCGTTGATATGGATAGCCTGCTCCAGCCCCCACTCCGCCACCTGCGCGCTTAAGCTGCGCCGCAGCGGCCCTACCCCGTAAGTGTGCAGCTGCGCGTCGGGGATCGCCTTCACCACCTGACGAAACGCGCTCAGCAGTAAAGCGTGCTGCTTCTCTTCCGAGTAGCGCGCCAGGTAAATGACCGTTTGCGAAGGCGTCTTCTGCGGGTTCGCCGGTATAGCGCCGTTATCGAGATGGTTGGGGATCACCGCCATCCGGGCGGCCGGAAATCCCTCCTGCTGCAGGTCCTGCCACTGCTCATCAGTCAGGACAATCAGCTGGTCTACGAGTTCCGGCTGTTCCAGGATATGCCGGTATGAGCTTTTCAGCGCCCCGTTAGACAACTGATGATGGGAGTGGATAATCGCGCTCAGCGTGCAGGCCATACGCTGGGCGGGCCGTGAGCAAACGAAGCTTTTCCACGTTTTATTTTTATCGACGATAAAGTGCCAGCGCCCTTTTTCCGCCAACCGGGTTTCCAGCATCCACGCATAAAACGCCTCTTCCTGAGCAAAGCGTTTAACGTCCCCTCCCGGCAGAGCGATTTCAAGATGGCTTAGCTGCACGTTGCCCTTTTTTTCGTCAAAGCTTTTGCGCAGCAGAATATTGCCGGCGCGATCAATATAATCCTCGATGATTCTTCCCTGTGGACGCAGCAGGAAGTTGTGTTTACCCACCGGTAGATCCGCGGTGGGATTCACGGCATGTCTGAGCTCAATATTGCCCACCAGCGGCGCCAGCGCAGAGATCGCATTCAGCTCAAGACAATCGCTTAGCCAGGCATAAAGGTTATAAACCGGCACCTCTTCGGGCAGCGCGCCGCGAGCTTTCAGCGCCTTAACCGCCGTGGAGAGTTCGGGATTCCACGTCGCGGTAATCAGCCAGGGTACGGTGCGCAGATGTTCGGTGAACAGTTTCGCCCGGCGCATGGCCGCCACCTCAATACCGTTGCCGACGTCACGCAGCGTCTCCAGCAAAAACACGGGGGTCGCGCTATTCGCCGGCTGCGCGTCGTCCTGCTGGAGCGGCGGCTTTTTTGCCGCTAAATGGTATTTCTGGTAGGCGATAAAGCCGGAAAGATAGTGCTCAACATCATCGATACGCACGCGGTAGCTGTGGTGGCGAATAAAGAAGCTGTTAACGATCCGCGCGGGATTTTTAAAGAACATCGCCAGCTCGGGCCAGAAAAAGCCGTTCAGCAGATAGCGGGCGCGGGCCTCCAGCGCCTGCCAGAACTTCTGCTGGTCAAAATCCGCCAGCAGATGACGATGCTCGGGCGAGGCGTCCAGCCGGGTCACCATTTCAGACGCCGCCATCATTAATTCCAGCAGCGTGGGATAGGTGGTGACGCGATGCAGCACGAAATCAAGATGATCGCGCACGTTATTCAGGCCAAAGCGAAAGTACTTCTCTTGCGGACGGAAGCGGGTCAATTCATTCACGCAGTAGCTCAACCAGTGGTCATGATGCTGCCAGTGTTTATTTTTAATGAAATAGGCGAAGGCTTTCTCCACCATCTCCAGCCACTGCGGCGCGTTGGTCAGGCCGTACAGGCGCATCAGGGCAAAAGCCGCTTCGCCATCGTAATAAATGATGCGGAATTTGGCTTTCAGCGACAGATCGCGGCTATTTAATACATGAACAAACTGGCCGCTGAGCGGATCCTGCATAAAAGCAATGCCGGTCGCCAGCTGCGCCATCAGCGGTAGATATTGCCGGTCTCCGGTCGTTTCGGTGTATTTCACCAGCGCCAGGATGCTGACGGCGTTGCCGCCGAGCTTGATCTCATCGCCCACATCGCAGAGAAACGCCGCCTCGCGGCCATCGTCCAGCGTCCGCACTTCAATCAGCGTGTTAACCAGGTACGCAATCGCCCGGTCTATCGCCTGACGAACCGACGGCTGACGCGTCGCCTCCCAGCCCTCGATCAGCGAATAGGTCGAGCTGGCATGGCGCAGCGCGTTATAGGAGCGGACCGGGCGATCGAAACAGGGAAACCAGCCGTAATGGTAGAGGCCGTCTTGTTTTACCTGGCGGGCCAGATAATCGGTGCCTTTTTTAATCACCTCGGCCAGGCACTCGTCCTGCCACTCTTCCCCGATGACGCGATAGCCGGAACCCCGTCCGGTGTGTTCAATCACTTTTGCCCCAAAACGATCGCAGAAGACGCCCTGAGTTTTAAAGCGCCAGAGCGGCTGCTGCGGATCTTGCGGCCAGCTCAGCGTCTGCTTAAACCGCCGCTGGGCGTAGTTTTCCAGATTGACGCTATTCGGCGCCACGACGCCGTTATCCCCGTCATAGAGCAGCGCGTTACCGGTAATTTCTTGCTCAAGCATCGCGCAGCTAAACTGCGGATCAAACGCGAGGCCAAAGCGAAAATAGTTACGCTTGGTGACCATGAATTTTTCGTTGAGGGATTGCCAGCTGAGCTTTTCCACGCTGTCCACGATGTCAATCCGCAGCCACTGCGGTTCGCTGTCCTGTTTTTTACGCCACTCCTGCAGCGCTCTGGCCCCCGCCAGCCACGCGAGGTCAAAGCTGGTTCCGCTGGAGATATGAGTATGCGCGCGTGACTTACCATCGCTGACGCTGAAGAAGATGACCCATGCCGGATAGTCAGAGGGCAATTCGGTGGATTTTAATTTTTTCGCCTGAAAGCAGGCTTGTTGCAGTAAGTCACTTAGCGCCATCTTTCCCTCTCCGTATAATCAAGAATGCGTTGCATGTTTAAAAATTATTATTTCAACCCGTTTTGGAAATTGCGCTTATGTCTTTGCCCGGCACACTCCCCGGAGGCGGCGCTTAACGCGCCTTGTCCGGGCTACCGGCCCGCAGACGGCTGTGAATACGTAGCCCGGTCAGCGCAGCGCAAGCCGGGGAAGACGCTGCGCCGATATATCAGCCCGGCACAGGTCAGCCATCGAATTAACGTTCTCTTAATGCTTCTTTTGCCCGATTAAACGGTTTGACCAGATAATCCATGACCGTTTTTTCCCCGGTCTTAATATCAACGGTGGCAATCATTCCCGGGCCGATTAAAAAGCGCTTGCCGCTTTTATTTTCCAGGTAATCGTAGTCAGTTCGAATAAACACCCGGTAGTAGTAAATATCGGGTTTAGCTTCGTCCTGGGTTGTATCCGGCGATATGGTTTCCACCACGCCGTTAAGCGCGCCATAGATGGCATAATCATAGGCGGTAATTTTCACCAGCGCCTGCTGGTCAGGATGAATAAAAGCGATATCGCGCGGTGAAATCCGCGCTTCGATTAATAACCGGCCATCTACCGGAACAATTTCCATCAGCTCACCGTTGGGCGCAATAACCCCACCAATGGTGTTGACCTTGATATTTTTTACGATCCCCTGCACCGGCGAGCGAACGGTTAAGCGCGTGACCGAATCGGCGCGGCCTTTAATCACTTCCGCCAGGCTGGCCACGTCGGCATTGGCTTTTGACAGCTGTTCACGCGCGTCAACAAAATAGCGGGTATTAAGATCGATCTTTTTAAAACTGATATCCGCGACCTGCTGGCGAAGACGCAGCACTTCAACGTTGCTCGCCGCCCCGGTTTTCGCCAGCCTTTCGGTGATGGCCAGTTCGCTATTGACCAGTTTTAGCGACTCGTCCAGCTGGCGCGTCGATTTGCTCAACTGCTCCTTGCGGCTATGGTAGAGGCGAGTCTCTTCCGCCAGCAGCGCGGGCCAGGCTTTCAGGGAGTCGGGAAACGCCAGCGGCTGATTGTTGACCTCGGCAGTTAAACGAATGCTCGCCGCCAGCGAGGCGCGATATTTCGCCTGGCTTTCGCCGACGTTAGATTCGCTGCGGGTGGGGTCGAGGCGGGCCACGACCTGTCCGGCTTGTACCTTGCTACCTTCCCGCACGTTCAGCTCGGTTAAAATACCGCCGTCGAGGGTTTGTATTACCTGCTCCCGGGAGCTGGGGATCACTTTCCCGGTGCCCGTTGAGACTTCGTCCAGCACCGCGAACCATGCCCAGACGCCGCCCACCAGCAGCATCACGGCCAGCAGGAGAATCAGCCGCCGCGATTTTACGATCTGCGCTTCGTCTTGTTCGCTCTCCGGAAGCAGCGCCACCGGGTCGTTGTCGGCCAGTAAGGGAAATTTACTCATATATTCACCACCTGACCGCGGGCTTTCTCTTGTTCAAAGACCGTCGCTTTGGGTTTATCCAGCGCCAGCTGCCCGTCCTGGATAACCAGGATCCGGTCAACGATATTGAGCACCGCCGCTTTGTGCGTGGCGATAATCATCGTTCTTTCACCGGCCCACTGCGCCAGCTGTTCCACAAAAGCTTTTTCCGTTCGCTCGTCGAAAAACGAGGTCGGCTCATCGAGCAGGATAATGTTCGGATCGCGCAGCAGCGTTCTGGCCAGCAGCAGCGACTGCCGCTGGCCGCCTGACAGCCCCAACCCGCCTTCCATAACGACGTGTTCAAGACCAAGAGGCAGTTTGCGCACGAACTCCAGCGCGCCGCACAGGGTAAGCACCGAGAAGATTTCATCATCCGTCGCCGCCGGACGCCCGAGGATCAGGTTCTCGCGCAGGGTGCCGTGGAACAGCCGCGCCTCCTGGGTCAGCAAGGTGGCGTTGCGGCGAATATCGGCGAGGTCGATCTGCGGCAGGCTTAAATCATCCAGCCGCAGCTCGCCGGAGACCAGCTCGATGTTGCCCATCATCGCCTGCAGCAAGGTCGATTTACCGGCGCCGATTCGTCCAAGAACAGCGATTCTCTCCCCGGCTTTTATCGACAGTTGATTAATCCGCAGCGGGATGGCGGCGTCGTTAAGGCCGTAGCGGAATTCCGCCTGGCGGAACTCGTAGTTGCCGTGCAGCACGGCGCGGTGAACCCGGGGTTCGTCCTGCCCCCCTTCGACCGGCAGCGCCATCAGCGTATCGAGGCTGGCCTTCGCCGTTTTCACCTGCTGCCAGCGGGCAAGTACCCCGCACAGCGCGGTCATCGGCGCCACCATGCGGGTCGATAGCATCGATGCCGCCACCATCGCCCCGGTGGTGATGTCGCCATTAATCACCAGCGGCGCGCCGACCACTACCACCGTGGCGTACAGCAGGTTTTGCACCGACATTCCCCAGCTGACCAGGCCGTGGGTGAGCCTGCGCGTTTTGACCCCCGACTCGGCGGTAATCGCGATATAGCTATTCCACTGATGCAAGAAACGGCTTTCCGCCTGCATCATTTTGATGTCCTGCAATCCCTGGATGCTTTCCACCAGGATGGCGTTACGTAAGGTATTTTCGTGCTGGTTTTTGTTGGCCAGCGCCGCCAGCTTGCGCTGCAATAGCAGGCCGGGGAGGATCATCAGGACCGTCGCCACCGGCGCAATCCAGCTTAGCCACGGCGAGACAATAAACAGCACCACCTGAAACAGGAGAAAGAACGGTAAATCCGCCACGATGGTCATCATCGTCGAGGTCATCATTTCTCGCACCTGCTCCAGCTCGCGGATTTGCGAAATAAAGCTCCCCGTCGAGCGCGGCACCGCGCTGTTTTTCAGGCGCAGCGCGTGGCCGAAGACCCGGTCAGAAACGCGAATATCCCCGCGTTTGCCGAGCAGATCCGTGACGTGCCCGCGCATAATTTTCAGCACAAAAGCAAAGACCGCCGCCAGCAATACGCCGCTGAACAGAACATAAAGCGTGGGATAAGACTGCGCCGGGATCACCCGATCGTAAACCTGCATCGAAAACAGAATTCCGCTCAGCGCGAGAACGTTGATGGCGAAAGACGCCAGCATCACGTGCATATAGGGGCGAATATCTTTCAGTACAATTTTGCGTAGCCAGTCCGGCTGAAAGCGGGCCAGATAGCTCTCGGTGCGAATATCCCTTTCCGGCGCCGCCGGGCGAAAAGCAATGGTCTTTTCAATTTCCGGCAGCAGGGTTTCCAGCGGGCAGTAGCTGAGCAGCGCGAGCTCCTTCACAAACCGCACCCCAACGGCGTTATTGACGTCAACGCTTTCAACCACGGCGATTTGGCCGTCGCGCAGCTGGATGACCAGCGGTAGCCGCCAGGCCGACATTTTCTGATCGGCGGCGGATAAAATCTGGCAGTTTAGCCCGGCGTGGCGCGCCAGGTGCCGAAGCGCCTCCGGCAGGGTTTTCTGCGTGGCCCACTCGGCGGCGGCATGCAGCGTTCCGGGCGAAAAGCTTTGTCGATAGTGGTTGGCAATAAAGGCTATCGCATTGGACCAGTCGATCAGATGCGGTATCCCGGCGCGTTCATCTTGTGGGGTCATGGGCGGATCTCCACGCCCTGGATATTTTGTTTTTCCAGCGCGAACACCGTGCGCATCTTGCCGGTGCTGAACAGGCAGTCCAGCTCCAGAGAGCGCAGTTGCGATTCCGTCAGGACCTGGCTAAATCTGGCCTGGTAAATTTCCTGATCGACGTTGAGCAGATCCAGCAGCGGCCGCGAACCGAGCTGAAGGTACTGATCCTGATACAGCGCCCGGGTTTGTTCGCCCAACTCCTGCTGGCGCTTCTGAATACCCAGCGACTGAGTCAGATTAACCGCTTCATCGCGCGAGGCGTTGAGCTTCTGGCTGGCGTCCAACTGGGCGGTTTTGATCGCCGCATTCGCCGCCGCCAGGCTTTGCTGGGCGGCGTCGCGGGAGGCGGTCATCGCCCCGCCCTGATAGATAGGCATCTGCACTTTCACCCAGGCGGAATATTGCGTTTTATTGAGCACCGCGCTGTTGGCGTAGTTATCGTTGAGGTAGTGGGTAACTTCCGGCTCAAGGGAAATCGTCGGCAGCATTTGCGCGTTGGCGTTATCCAGCTGCGCCTGCGCCTGGCCGGCCTGGGCCAGCGCCGCTAATACCGCAGGCACTGAGCGGTAATCGATTTTGGCTACCGCGCAGGCGGCATCCATCCCCTGCGGGACGTCATCCGTTACCGTGGCGATTCCGCCGATGCCAATGTAGGTCGCGAGCGTGGCTTTCCAGCGCTCAAGGGCCGCCTGATATTGCAGGAGCGTGGATTGCGCCCCTTCCACGCGGGTGTCGGTCTGCACGACGTCCGATAAAGACGACGCCCCCGCATCGTTGCGCTGGCGAATAAGATCGCCAATCTGTTTGAGCGACTCGACCTGCGCTTTGGCGATGTCCACCAGCTTTTGATAGCCCTGAACCTGGACTACCGCCGCCGCGGTGTCATGAGCGACCTGATCGATGCTCAGCATGACGGTGGCCTGCTGTTGGGCAACGCCGGAGTCTGCGGCTCTGACCGAGCTGGACACTTTGCCGAAGTCGTAAAGCATTTGCGATACCGAGACGACCAACGATGGCGTATATCCGGCATCAGAATAGGTATTACTATAACCATTATTCATACCCGCACTAACTTGCGGGTAATATTTGGCTTTCGCCACGTCGACTTTCTGCGCCATCTCCTGGAGTTTACTCACCTCCTGGGTTATAGATGGATGCCAGTTCACCGCATTTTTTACCGCTTTTTTAATATCCAGCGGGCCGGATATTCGGCTTTGGCTATTAATAATCTCTTCGTTATACCCCGCCACCTGTTGGCTATCGGTTAAGCGCTGGCTGCTAATATCATTCGGCATCAAATATGAATTTTCCGCATGAGCAAAAAACGCCGGATTCAAAGAAATAAAGAGGGCTGTATAGCCGCAGGTTATGACATTCCTTTTTTGTTTAAATAGACGCATCAAATTTACCCTTCAGAAAACACGCACTGAAAAAACGGATATAATCATTTCCGCATCATTATTTTTATTAAATGATAGTCGGCTATCTCCCGGTTCACTGACCGATTCATTCCTCCCCTATTAAATAACCTCGACGGCGCGTCCCTGCGCCATCAGCGTTATAACGCCTGTTAGTTGGAGTTATTCGTATCAATCAGCTCGTTGAGCGAATTGATATGCACCCCTTCCAGCGTAATTAAGGTTGTTGATTGATGGTCTCCGGCCCCGCCGTCGCGGTCGATGGATACCACCGTGTTATTGCCAACGTAGCTCAGGGTCACATAGTTGCCCAGGCTGCTGCTGTTACCATCCCAGTCAACCAGCAGCGCCGACACATCGATATGATCCCCTTGCGCAACCGAGAAATCCTTCCAGGTATCGCCGCCGTTGCCGCCGCTATTGTCATCAGCCAGCAGGTTGTAAACCACCGTGTCGGCCCCGATACCCAGGGTGAAGGTATCGTCATAAGCGGTGCTGTGAATATCGTCGCCGTTCACGCTGCCGGTAATCTGCGGATGCAGATCGATGGTCAGCGTCGCCGCGGAAGAGCCGCCATTGCTGTCGTTCACCGTGTAGGCAAAGACCTCCTTGTGGGTGATTGTCGACACATCCAGACCTGCATTCAGACTGTAGGTATAAGAACCATTATTCGCCATCGTCAGGTTGCCATAGTCACCGTAAATTGTGACGCTGGTTGCGCTTACGCTACTACCGTCGCTGGTGGTGATACTGCCGTTGCTGTGGAAGGTCCATGATTCGGCACTGCCAGAGGAAGTATGTCCGGCGACGGTGTATGAGGCATACAGCACGCCATGGAAATCTTCCGTACCGCCCGAGTTGTTTCCGTTCTGGATATTCCCGCTGACGTTGGTTCCTGCCACCGTATAATGCGTTGCGGTATCGATCGTCGTACCGGCGATCGTTGCACCTACCGTATAGTTCGGTGGTGTGGTGACGAAATTATCCAGAGTGGCAGTAGCTTTAGAAGCCAGGACCATCTCGTAATTTCCTTCGCTCAATGCCACACCCGTTAGCGTTAGCGTATCCGTAGCGCTAGCTGTGGCGCCGATAATCGTGGTCAAGCTTTCTGTCGGCGTCCCTTGCCATACCAGGACCTTACTACCATCGCTGAGTACGTGATAAATGCTGACCGTGCTGTCAATCCTGACGGTATTGACCACTGAGCCACTCGCGGTGTAATTCACATTCACCGAGAGGGTATCCATTTCGCGATCGGCCCCCACGCTAAAGTTAATCAACTTACTCGCTGATACTCCGCTCCCGCTCGACTTACCGCTGGTGTTCAGCCCAGAGGTGTCAATCGCCGGAACATTCACCGTTGCCAGCGCCGTTGCCACGTTCAGCGCAACCACGTCATTCACCGCCAGCGAAGCCGGGCTGTCGATATCGAACGTCAGCGTCGTGCTCGCCGTGTGACCCAGACTGTCGGTTATGGTGTAGGTAAAGACCTCCGATTGGCCGACGCTATTCACTCCGCCATAAGGCTGATAGGTATAGCTACCGTCGCTGTGAATGGTCAGCGATCCCCAGGCACCGGCTATCGTCGTTCCGCTGCTGGTGACCGCCACCGGATCGGCGTCGGTAACCGAGGTGGCGGTGACGCTGGTCACCTTAATATTTACCCCGGAGTCCGCCACGTCGCCGTCGCCATCGCTTTGCAGGACGTTCCCCGTCAGGCTGTCGGTGTGATAGCCCTCAGAGTCGGTGACCGACACGTTGATAAAGGTGCCCAGGTTCAGGTCCAGCAACGCGCCCAACAGGCCGCCGGTATTCGGTGAAGAGACCACCGCCGTGTACGATCCTGAAGGTAACATTGAGGACCAGCCGCCGCCGCTGTAGCCCAGGCTGAGACCCAGTCCGTCAACATTAATATTGACGGCGTTGGTCAGAACCTGCACCACTTCGCCGGTCGCCTTATCGACGATTGAGAGATCCGCCGTAAAGGACGATGCCCCGCCCAGCAGGCTCAGCAACGTGCTCAAGGCCGCGCCCAGGCTCAGGCCAGTGCTCCCCGAGACAGTGAGCAGCACTTTTTCGTTCGCGCCGGCGGCGACGTCAAAGTCAAAACTATTGCCGTTAAGCAAACCTACATTGACGTTACCGAGTAACGAGACGCCGACCAGTTGTCCGACGGTACCGCTTTCGCCATTAAGATTATCGAACGTCGCGGTCAGGTCCGTCTCCTGCGCATCCGGATTGGCCTGCGCCGGTTCGATATTTCCTCCAATATTGATCGTCAGAGAAGTGGTCGATGTATTCCCCGCTGCATCGGTAATGGTGTAGCTAAAGACATCCGATTGACCGACAGCGGCTCCGCCTTTGGTCAACTGGTAGCTATAGCTGCCGTCAGAGTGAATGGTCAGTACGCCATAGGCCCCCGTGACGTTGACGCCAGCGCTGGTCACGGTCACTGCGGTCGATCCGTCAACGGAGTCCGATACCGCGCTGGTGACCGTGATGCCCTGGCCGCTGTCCTGCATATCGCCGCTGGCGGTGTTGTCCAGCACGTTTCCTTCAATGGCGCCGACGCTATACCCAACGGAGTCCGTCACGTCCACGTTGACGAAGCTTGCTACCTGAGCCTCCGCCAGCGCGTTGATCAGCGATACCAAGGCGCCGTTACTTTCCGGCGCGGAGATAATCATGGTGTAGTCGCCCGCCGGCAGATTGGCAAAGGACGCCGTGCCGCTATAGGTGAGCCCGCCAAGCAGGCTCGCCGAGATAGAGACGCTGTTTTCCGCAATCGCCACGACTTCGCCGGTGACCGTATTCACCACCGACAGATCGGCGCTCAGGGTGTTGCCAGCCCCCAGCAGGTTGACGATGGTGGTCAGCAATCCGCTCGCCGTGAGCAGCGAGTTGCCGTTCACCGACACCGTCATATCCTCAACGGTTCCGGAACCCACGCTAAAGCGCAGATTATTGCCCGACAGCAGCGAGACATCGACGGTGCTGAGTAGCGTCAGGCCAACCAGTTGACCGCTGGTGCCGCTGACGTTATTCAGGTTTCCGTCCTGAGTCACCACATCCGGGCTGTTGCTATCCGGTACAGCCTCGATATCGCTATCGGAGTCGCTGTCTGAATCCGAATCGCTGTCAGAATCGGAATCGCTGTCGGAGTCCGAGTCACTATCCGAATCGGAATCGCTGTCGGAATCGGAGTCACTGTCGGAATCCGAGTCACTATCCGAATCAGAATCGCTGTCGCTATCCGAGTCGCTGTCGGAGTCAGAGTCGCTGTCAGAATCGGAGTCACTGTCGGAATCCGAGTCACTGTCAGAATCGGAGTCGCTGTCAGAGTCAGAATCGCTGTCCGAATCCGCATCGCTGTCGGAGTCCGAGTCACTATCCGAATCAGAATCGCTGTCGGAATCCGAATCGCTGTCGGAGTCCGAGTCACTATCAGAATCCGAGTCGCTGTCCGAATCGGAATCGCTGTCAGAATCCGAGTCGCTGTCAGAATCCGAGTCGCTGTCAGAGTCCGAATCGCTGTCGGAATCCGAGTCACTGTCAGAGTCCGAATCGCTGTCCGAATCCGCATCGCTGTCGGAGTCCGAGTCACTATCAGAATCAGAATCGCTGTCGGAATCCGAATCGCTGTCGGAGTCCGAGTCACTATCAGAATCCGAGTCGCTGTCCGAATCGGAATCGCTGTCAGAATCCGAGTCGCTGTCAGAGTCAGAATCACTGTCGGAATCCGAGTCACTGTCCGAATCCGAGTCGCTGTCGGAATCGCTGTCAGAATCCGAGTCGCTGTCAGAGTCAGAATCGCTGTCGCTATCCGAGTCGCTGTCAGAGTCAGAGTCGCTGTCGGAATCGCTGTCCGAATCCGAATCGCTGTCAGAGTCTGAATCGCTGTCCGAATCCGAGTCACTGTCCGAATCCGAGTCGCTGTCGGAATCCGAATCGCTGTCCGAATCCGAGTCACTGTCCGAATCCGAGTCGCTGTCCGAATCGGAGTCACTGTCAGCATCCGAATCGCTGTCAGAGTCCGAGTCGCTGTCAGAATCCGAATCACTGTCCGAGTCAGAATCGCTGTCGGAATCCGAGTCGCTGTCAGAGTCAGAATCGCTGTCAGAGTCGGAATCGCTGTCAGAATCCGAGTCGCTGTCGGAGTCAGAGTCACTGTCGGAATCCGAATCGCTGTCAGAATCCGAGTCGCTGTCCGAGTCCGAATCGCTGTCGCTATCCGAGTCGCTGTCCGAGTCAGAATCGCTGTCAGAGTCCGAATCGCTGTCGCTATCCGAGTCGCTGTCCGAATCCGAATCGCTGTCAGAGTCGGAATCACTGTCAGAATCCGAGTCGCTGTCGGAGTCAGAGTCACTGTCGGAATCCGAATCGCTGTCGGAATCCGAATCGCTGTCGGAATCGGAGTCGCTGTCAGAGTCCGAATCGCTGTCGGAATCCGAGTCACTGTCCGAATCCGAGTCGCTGTCCGAATCCGCATCGCTATCCGTATCATCAGCCAGACCAATATTGATAGTCAGCGTCGTGGTAGCCGTATCACCATCCGCATCCGTAATGGTGTAGGTAAAGACCTCCGTTTGGCCGACAGAATCAGCGTCCCCGGTCGCGTGATAGGTGTAAGAACCATCGGCATAGATCACCAGCGTACCGTAGGCGCCCTCGACAATCGTTCCACCTGAACTAACCGTTTCCGCCGTTGCCCCCGGCACCGAAGTCGCAATGATGCTAGTCACGGTAATATCCGTACCGATATCACCAACATCCCCGCCAGCATCCGTCTGCAGGACGTTACCGCTGATAATCGCGGACTCGTATCCTACGGAATCGGTTACCGCAACATCCACCGCGGTCACCACGCTGATATTTGCCAGGAAGTTCACCAGCGTCGGCAGCAGTCCGGTATTCGTCGGCGACGAGATCACCACCGTATAGTTACCTTCCGGCAGATCGCTGAAGCTGGCGCCACCGCTGTAATCCAGGCTGACGCCTCCCGCCGTGATAGTCACCGCATTCGACGCCAACGCAACCACTTCGCCGGTCGCCGTATTCACCACCGCGAGATCGGCCTGGAAGGTATCGGTACCGCCCAGCAGAAGCAGCAGCGTATTGATCAGTGCCGCCGAACTCAGCGTTGTCCCGCCGGAAATATCCAGCACCACATCCTGAGTCGTTCCACTCGCGACGGTAAAGTCAAAGTTGTTGCCGCTAAGCAGCGAAACATCAACTACGCCAAGCAAGTTCACGCCAGTCAACTGGGTAATCGTACCGTTTACACCATCGAGATTGTCATGGTTCTCAGAGATCAGCGCAGTATTGGTATCCGCGTTGGCCTGCGGAATATCCGAGTCGCTGTCAGAGTCCGAGTCGCTGTCCGAGTCAGAATCGCTGTCAGAGTCCGAGTCGCTGTCGGAATCGGAGTCGCTGTCTGAATCCGAATCGCTGTCTGAATCCGAGTCGCTGTCGCTATCCGAGTCACTATCGGAATCGGAGTCGCTGTCAGAGTCAGAATCGCTGTCAGAATCCGAATCGCTGTCGGAATCCGAATCGCTGTCGCTATCCGAGTCGCTGTCCGAATCCGAATCGCTGTCAGAGTCGGAATCACTGTCAGAATCCGAGTCGCTGTCGGAGTCTGAGTCACTGTCGGAATCCGAATCGCTGTCGGAATCCGAGTCGCTGTCGGAATCCGAGTCGCTGTCCGAATCCGAGTCGCTGTCCGAGTCAGAATCGCTGTCGGAATCGGAGTCACTGTCGGAATCCGAGTCACTGTCGGAATCCGAGTCGCTGTCAGAATCCGAATCACTGTCGGAATCGGAATCGCTGTCAGAGTCTGAATCACTGTCAGAATCCGAATCGCTGTCAGAATCCGAGTCACTGTCAGAATCCGAGTCGCTGTCAGAATCCGAATCGCTGTCAGAGTCTGAATCGCTGTCAGAGTCGGAGTCGCTGTCAGAGTCAGAATCGCTGTCGGAATCCGAATCGCTGTCGGAGTCTGAATCACTGTCCGAATCCGAGTCACTGTCAGAATCGGAGTCGCTGTCGCTATCCGAGTCGCTGTCGGAATCTGAATCACTGTCCGAGTCCGAGTCGCTGTCAGAATCGGAGTCGCTGTCGGAATCCGAGTCGCTGTCCGAGTCAGAATCGCTGTCGGAATCGGAGTCACTGTCGGAATCCGAGTCGCTGTCCGAGTCAGAATCGCTGTCGGAATCGGAGTCACTGTCGGAATCCGAGTCACTGTCGGAATCCGAATCGCTGTCCGAATCCGAGTCACTGTCCGAATCCGAGTCACTGTCCGAATCCGAGTCGCTGTCAGAGTCGGAATCGCTGTCGCTATCCGAATCACTGTCGGAGTCAGAGTCGCTGTCCGAATCCGAGTCACTGTCAGAATCCGAATCGCTGTCAGAGTCGGAGTCGCTGTCGGAATCCGAATCGCTGTCAGAGTCAGAATCGCTGTCGCTATCCGAGTCGCTGTCCGAATCCGAATCGCTGTCAGAGTCGGAATCACTGTCAGAATCCGAGTCGCTGTCGGAGTCAGAATCACTGTCGGAATCGGAGTCGCTGTCAGAGTCCGAATCGCTGTCGGAATCCGAGTCACTGTCCGAATCCGAGTCGCTGTCAGAGTCTGAGTCTGAGTCGCTGTCGGAATCCGAGTCACTGTCCGAATCCGAGTCGCTGTCGGAATCCGAATCGCTGTCAGAATCCGAATCGCTGTCGGAGTCAGAGTCGCTGTCGGAATCCGAATCGCTGTCCGAATCCGAGTCACTGTCCGAATCAGAATCGCTGTCTGAATCCGAATCGCTGTCGCTATCAGAGTCGCTGTCGGAATCCGAGTCGCTGTCAGAGTCAGAATCGCTGTCCGAGTCCGAATCGCTGTCGGAATCTGAGTCGCTGTCGGAATCCGAATCGCTGTCAGAATCCGAATCGCTGTCGCTATCAGAGTCGCTGTCGGAATCGGAATCGCTGTCCGAATCCGAATCGCTGTCAGAATCGGAATCGCTGTCGCTGTCGCTATCGGAATCGCTGTCAGAGTCCGAGTCGCTGTCGGAATCCGAGTCACTGTCCGAATCCGAGTCGCTGTCAGAGTCTGAGTCGCTGTCAGAGTCCGAATCGCTGTCGGAATCCGAGTCGCTGTCAGAGTCTGAATCGCTGTCCGAATCCGAATCACTGTCCGAGTCCGAATCGCTGTCCGAATCCGAGTCACTGTCCGAATCCGAGTCACTGTCGGAATCCGAGTCACTGTCAGAATCCGAATCACTGTCAGAGTCGGAGTCGCTGTCAGAATCCGAATCACTGTCGGAATCGGAATCGCTGTCAGAGTCCGAGTCGCTGTCAGAATCGGAGTCACTGTCTGCATCGGAGTCGCTGTCTGAATCCGAATCCGAATCGCTGTCGCTATCAGAGTCGCTGTCGGAATCCGAATCACTGTCGGAATCCGAGTCGCTGTCGGAGTCGGAATCGCTGTCGGAATCAGAATCGCTGTCGGAGTCAGAGTCGCTGTCAGAATCCGAATCACTGTCGGAATCGGAATCGCTGTCAGAGTCTGAATCACTGTCAGAATCCGAATCGCTGTCAGAATCCGAGTCACTGTCAGAATCCGAGTCGCTGTCAGAATCCGAATCGCTGTCAGAGTCTGAATCGCTGTCAGAGTCGGAGTCGCTGTCAGAGTCAGAATCGCTGTCGGAATCCGAATCGCTGTCGGAGTCTGAATCACTGTCCGAATCCGAGTCACTGTCAGAATCGGAGTCGCTGTCGCTATCCGAGTCGCTGTCGGAATCTGAATCACTGTCCGAGTCCGAGTCGCTGTCAGAATCGGAGTCGCTGTCGGAATCCGAGTCGCTGTCCGAGTCAGAATCGCTGTCGGAATCGGAGTCACTGTCGGAATCCGAGTCGCTGTCCGAGTCAGAATCGCTGTCGGAATCCGAGTCACTGTCGGAATCCGAATCGCTGTCGGAGTCAGAATCGGAGTCGCTGTCAGAATCCGAATCACTGTCGCTATCCGAATCACTGTCGGAGTCCGAGTCGCTGTCAGAGTCTGAATCGCTATCCGAATCCGAGTCACTGTCCGAATCCGAGTCGCTGTCAGCATCCGAATCACTGTCCGAATCCGAGTCGCTGTCGGAATCGGAATCGCTGTCCGAATCCGAATCGCTGTCAGAGTCTGAATCGCTGTCCGAATCCGAGTCACTGTCCGAATCCGAGTCGCTGTCGGAATCGGAATCGCTGTCCGAATCCGAATCGCTGTCAGAGTCTGAATCGCTGTCCGAATCCGAGTCACTGTCGGAATCGGAGTCACTGTCGGAGTCGGAGTCACTGTCGGAGTCGCTGTCAGCATCCGAATCACTGTCCGAGTCCGAATCGCTGTCAGAGTCCGAATCACTGTCGGAGTCGGAATCGCTGTCGGAATCCGAGTCACTGTCAGAGTCGGAATCGCTGTCGCTATCGGAATCGCTATCGGAATCCGAGTCGCTGTCAGAATCCGAGTCACTGTCCGAGTCAGAATCGCTGTCGGAATCCGAGTCACTGTCCGAATCCGAGTCGCTGTCAGAATCCGAATCGCTGTCGGAGTCAGAATCGGAGTCGCTGTCGCTATCCGAGTCGCTGTCAGAATCCGAATCACTGTCCGAGTCTGAATCGCTGTCGCTATCCGAGTCACTATCGGAATCGGAGTCACTGTCGGAATCCGAATCACTGTCAGAGTCAGAATCGCTGTCAGAGTCGGAGTCGCTGTCAGAATCCGAATCACTGTCGGAATCGGAATCGCTGTCAGAGTCAGAATCGCTGTCGGAATCCGAGTCACTGTCAGAATCCGAATCGCTGTCCGAGTCCGAATCGCTGTCGCTATCCGAGTCAGAATCGCTGTCGGAATCCGAATCGCTGTCAGAGTCAGAATCGCTGTCAGAATCCGAGTCACTGTCGGAATCGGAGTCGCTATCGGAATCCGAGTCGCTGTCAGAGTCGGCATCACTATCGGAATCGGAGTCGCTGTCAGAGTCCGAGTCACTGTCGGAATCGGAGTCGCTGTCGGAATCCGAATCACTGTCGGAGTCGCTGTCAGCATCCGAATCACTGTCAGAGTCAGAATCGCTGTCAGAGTCGGAGTCGCTGTCAGAATCCGAATCACTGTCGGAATCGGAATCGCTGTCAGAGTCAGAATCGCTGTCGGAATCCGAGTCACTGTCAGAATCCGAATCGCTGTCAGAATCCGAATCGCTGTCAGAGTCTGAATCGCTGTCAGAGTCGGAGTCGCTATCCGAGTCAGAATCGCTGTCAGAATCCGAGTCGCTGTCAGAATCCGAATCGCTGTCCGAATCCGAATCACTGTCGGAATCCGAATCGCTGTCAGAATCCGAGTCACTGTCAGAGTCGGAATCGCTATCGGAATCCGAATCACTGTCAGAGTCAGAATCGCTGTCAGAGTCCGAGTCGCTGTCAGAATCCGAATCACTGTCCGAGTCCGAATCCGAGTCACTGTCGGAGTCCGAATCGCTGTCGGAATCCGAGTCATCGCTGAGATCGACAGTCAATTCAAATATCGGGGAACGCTCGCTGACGTTCCCGGCCTTGTCGGTCACCGTCGTGCTCAGGCTGTGGCTACCTTCGGCCAGCGCTCCCGGGGTAAAGCTCCAGCGGCCATCCTCGCCCGCTATCGCAGTGCCCAGGACGGTATCACCGTCATAAATTGTGACCGTGGCACCCGCTTCCGCCGTGCCGCTCAGGGTCGGCGTATCATCATCCGTTACGCTGCCGTTGTTGAGAATGCCTGTTTCTTCACCTGCATTATCAGTCACCTGCAGATCGCTGACCGGCACCACCGTAGTGTCCACCGTAAGTTCAAACGCCGGTGAACGCTCGCTGACGTTCCCGGCTTTGTCGGTCACCGTGGTGCTCAGGCTGTGGCTACCTTCGGCCAGCGCTTCCGGAGTAAAGCTCCAGCGCCCGTCAACACCCGCAATCACGGTGCCCAGCACGGTGTCGCCGTCATAGATCGTGACCGTAGCGCCCGCTTCCGCTGTGCCGCTCAGGGTCGGCGTGGTGTCGTTGGTCAGATCTCCGCTCTGCAGCGGACCAGTGTGCTCAGCTACGTCATCGGTTACCTGTGGAGCGCTGGCAGCGGGCGCAGTGGTATCTATCGTCAGCTCAAACGCCGGTGAACGCTCGCTGACGTTCCCGGCTTTGTCGGTCACCGTCGCGCTGAGGTTGTGGGTCCCCTCGCTCAGCTCCGGTAAAGTGAAGCTCCAGTTGCCATTCTCATCCACCACGACAGTACCTAGTACGGTATCGCCGTCGTAAATCGTTATTGTTGCCCCTGCTTCTGCCGTTCCTTTAATCTCTGGGGTCGTATCGTCGGTTACATCTCCAGAATGCAGAACGCCGGTGATGGGACCGACATTGTCATTCACCGTAATATTCTCTGCCGCGGTAGGTAACTCGGTATCTGAGTCGCTGTCAGAATCCGAATCGCTATCGGCATCGGAGTCGCCATCGCTATCAGAGTCACTATCTGAATCGGAGTCGCTGTCAGAATCCGAATCACTATCCGAATCACTATCCGAATCGGAGTCGCTGTCGGAGTCCGAATCGCTGTCCGAATCCGTATCACTATCGGAGTCCGAGTCACTATCAGCATCTGAGTCGCTTTCAGAGACCGAAGAGTGGTGGTCTTTGTTTGAGGTGCCGGCGAACATCGCCGCAATGCCCAGCAAAGCCGCGCCCGCCATGACCCAACCAGCAATACTTTGTCCTGCGCCACCGGTCGCGATGACTTCTGAAAGATCGCTAATCAGCGAGTAGTGTGCTCCATCGGTACCCGCGCCTTCCAACCACCATAATGCGCCGGTCTCATCATCCATAAGAACCAAATCACTGTGCTGCCCATGCTCATCCACAACGAAAAAGTTTTTAATTGTAACGGTGTCACCGTTATGGAGTTTTAGAACAAGATCATTACCTTGGCGGGTATACGAACTTATATCCTCACGTTTAACGTGCAGGAGAACCACTGACTGCGTATTGAGATTAATTTGATTACCATCAACGGTGTATTCAACACCTGTTTCTTTCACTGTCACATTTATATTTTTCATCAGGTTGCACCCTTGAGATGAAGACGCAGTCAGAGGTATGAGATAATTCTTAATTATGCACCTTATTAGATATACCAGTTCCCGGCGTCCCGCAAGGTTAAAGGCAAACAGATGATTTACATTCTGAAATAAATAAAAAACATTAAATTACAACCAGTTAAAATAATAAGCTTACATTTTAAAATGTTAATTAAGGCTATAATTAAAATCGTTACTCACGGTTATTACAATGAAGATAAAATTATGGATAATACATTTCCTATATCACCAAACCTGCTTTCAAGCGCTACCCGAAAAATATCTGTGATATTAGTCATATAAATGACATGAGAAAAAACAATTATTTTTTTAAACTTTAAAATATTTTACAAGGATTCCCCATGTATTTTCTATGGTTTATTTATAAAAAATAAATTATCTGTCGGAGAAGATTTTTCGTAATAAGGGAGATAAAGTCAGGAAGGTGTCCGTTAAACCCACAGAGATAATGTGATTTATTTTTAAATAAAGAAACGTTTCGATGTAGTTTTAATTAAAATTCTGCCCCTAAATAACTTAATTAATATTGATAAACCTAAAACCCCGTCAGGCGGGGTTTTAGGTTTATCGGGCTAGTCCCAATCGAGGGATCTCAATCGCCGGACAGCGATCCATCACCACGTTAAGTCCAGCATCCCGGGCGAGGACAGCCGCCTGTTCGTTGATTACCCCCAGCTGTAGCCACAGCGTTTTCGCACCGATAGCCACCGCCTCCTGGGCAACGCCCCAGGCCGCTTCCGAGTTACGGAAAACATCGACCATATCTACTTTTTCCGGCACGTCAGCAAGCGTGGCATATCCCTTTTGCCCCAGAAGAGTAGTACCTGCCACCTTAGGGGAAACGGGAATAACGTGATATCCCTGATCCAGAAGGTACTTCATCACCCGGTAGCTGGGGCGGTCAGGTTTGTCGCTTGCTCCCACCAGGGCGATAGTCCGCGTCGAGGTCAGAATACCTGCGATATCATTCTCTTTCATCATCATCCTCCTGCTATTTAGCCCAAGTGTATGCTAATCCGGATGAATCAGCATGAGTCCTGACCTACAGATGCGTCAAATTTTTTCATCCTGACGCTTGCAGCAACAATCACTTCCAGTAATCTGTCTACAGGCCAAAATGTGGAATGAAATGATGGAACTAACAACACGTACATTGCCAGCGCGCAAGCATATTGCACTGGTCGCTCACGATCACTGTAAAGATATGCTGATGAAATGGGTCGAGCGCCACCAGCAACTGCTGGCGCAGCACACGTTATCGGCAACAGGAACGACCGGAAATCTGGTGTCACGCGCAACCGGGCTGGAGGTGCAGGCGATGCTGAGTGGTCCCATGGGCGGCGACCAGCAGGTAGGAGCGCTGATTTCAGAAGGTAAAATCGATGTATTGATTTTTTTCTGGGATCCGCTGAATGCCGTGCCGCACGATCCGGATGTGAAAGCGTTATTACGTTTGGCAACGGTATGGAATATTCCCGTCGCCACCAACGTTTCGACCGCCGACTTTATTATCCAGTCCCCGCACTTCAACGACCCTGTTGATATCCTGATCCCTGATTATCAACGCTACCTTGCAGAGCGTCTGAAATAAAACCTGCTGGCGGCCATGCCGCCAGTCATTATGGTTTTCTTGCTACCGGGACACCCAGCGCCTCTAACATTTCAACAAACGGCGAAGGTTGTTCTTTATTAAACAATAACCATACGCGTAGACGTGCGCGGGTGATGGCGACATACAGTAAACGCCTCTCTTCGGCATCGGGAAAATCCTCCGGCTGTGGTAATAGCGCCTGCTCCATAATCGACTCGCGCGCCGGTGCGGGAAACGCGTCATCCCCCTCCTGAAGGCCAAGAATAATGACGTAATCTGCCTGTTGCCCTTTGCTGGCATGAATAGTCATAAAATCGAGATGCAGATGCGGCCAGCGCGTGGCGGCTTTCTCCAGCGCCGCCGGCTTCAAATGATGGTAGCGAGCTAACAACAAAATCCGCTGTTCTCGTTTGACATAACCGCTCATTTTATCAAGCAGATCGTCGAGTTTGTCCTGCGCTAGTAACGTCACCGCTTTTTTGTCCCCTGCGACCAGGCTGTTTAGCGGTTTCGTTAACTGATGCGGATTTTGTTGGATAAACCCGTTGGCGACCTCTCCTATCCGACTATTAAATCGGTACGTCGTATCCAGCGCGCAGCAATCTCCTTCGCCAAAATAGTGATTAAAGGCCGTTGTTAAAGAGAGCTGAGCACCGCTAAAACGGTAGATAGCCTGCCAGTCATCGCCAACGGCAAACAGCGTAGTCTGTGTGTTTTGCCGACGTAACGCGGCGAGTAGGGATGCCCGCTGCGGTGAGATATCCTGAAACTCATCCACCAGAATATGCTTCCACGGGCTGACAAAGCGCCCCTTATCCAGAACATTAATCGCCTGATGAATCAGGCCGGAAAAATCGACGGCATTTTCATCTTTTAACGCCGTTTTCCACGCTTTTAGCAAAGGGGCCATCAGCTTGACGCGCTTGCCAAAAAGATCACGTACCTCTTCAGGCGCTCCGGCAATCATTTCCGCCTGCGAGCCGCCATGCATACGCATCAGGCTAACCCAGCGATCAAGGCGACTGGCGATACGACGCTGCAGCGTTTTATCCTGCCAAAAATCCCCTTCTGGGATCTGCCAGTCCATTTCTTCTTCCAGCCACAGTCGCCAGCCTTTCGCCTGCGCTTTTTTCTCCTGGCACTGCTGCTGCCAGTTCTGAACTAAGAGTTTTTGCCGCGCGGCGCTGTCGTTCTCCAGCTTGCTGATCGTCGGAGCTTTTTTACTGCCCTGCTGAATAATATACAGAGCCAGGGAATGAAAAGTGCGCGTAGAGATCTCTTCAGTACCCAGGCGCTCGCGGATGCGCTCATCCATCTCCTGCGCGGCTTGTCGACCAAATGCCAGGAGCAGAATTTGCTCGGCCGCCGCTTCGCCACGAGTCAATAGCCAGCCAGCGCGCGCCACTAATACGGAAGTTTTACCGCTTCCGGCACCTGCCAGCACTAACAACGAACGCTCGCCGTTCACCACTGCGCGCGCCTGAGCCGGATTCAGTGGCGATGATTCTACCGCGGCAAAAAAGCCGCGGTATTGTTCCAGCATTGATTCAGTAAACGTTTGATTATGCTCGAGCCTGGCTTTTTCGGTATTACTCAACCAACTCTGACATTGCCGCCATAACTCGCGGCAGTTATCGAAAGCGTCAAGACGGGCTGTTGGCACAGGTAATCCGCCAAGCGCATGGCGTATTTTACGCTGGATATCGGTCACCTGCTGACGCGTCAACCACTTCCCCTCTGCGCTGGAACGCGCCACGTCAGCCAGTTGCTGGCGAAGGACATCAGCGGCGATATCGCTCATTTCCTCGCTCCACTGCTGCCAGAGCGTGTTCAAATGATGGTAAAAACGCTGGGTTTCATTCCATTCGGTGCCATGCAAACGCACAACTTTCTCGCCCGGCAGGATAAATTCCAGTTCCCCCCATACCAGACCACGCTTGCAATGAATTGATAATAACTGATTGAAAGGTATAAGATATTCATGACTGTCGCCGGAAACCTTTACTCCGGCATTAAGAAGTTGCACCCTATCATAAGGATGCTGAGCCATGCGCTTGCCCAATGTTGTCGCTCTAAGTTCCATATAATGTCGAATTTCAATCAGGTTGGATGTTTTTAAGTTTAACCGCCAGCGACCGGGTGCTCCAGCGTAAAAAACGCTACAATGGCCAGGCCTTATTATCCACGGAATTAAACAGAGGGTTTATGCGTACCGTTCTGAATATTTTAAACTTTATCCTTGGCGGATTCGCCACCACGCTCGGCTGGCTTCTGGCGACGTTGGTCAGCATCGTGCTGATCTTTACGCTACCTCTCACCCGCTCCTGCTGGGAGATAACAAAACTCTCTCTTCTACCCTATGGTAATGAAGCCGTTCATGTTGATGAACTCGATCCTCAGGGAAAGAATAGCCTGCTAAACGCGGGCGGGACACTATTGAATATTTTATGGTTTATTTTCTTTGGCTGGTGGCTGTGCCTGATGCACATCTTTTGTGGTATCGCACAATGCCTGACCATCATCGGCATTCCGGTTGGCATCGCCAATTTCAAAATCGCCGCTATTGCTTTATGGCCAGTAGGCCGTCGAGTCGTCTCCGTCGAGACCGCTCGTGCTGCGCGTGAAGCCAATGCGCGCCGCCGCTTTCAGTAACTGAATGGAACACAGAAATGCTCACCCCCCTGCTACGCCGCTATACCCGGAACAGCGCCTGGTTATATAACATCAGGATTTTTATCGCCCTCTGCGGCACGACCGCGTTTCCCTGGTGGCTTGGCGAAGTAAAACTCACGATTCCTTTAACGCTTGGGGTCGTGGCAGCGGCGCTGACCGACCTTGATGACCGCCTGACAGGACGTCTGCGTAATCTGGCCATTACCCTCGTGTGCTTTTTTATTGCCTCGGCCTCGGTGGAACTGCTCTTTCCCTGGCCGTGGTTATTCGCAGCAGGATTAACCGTTTCTACCATCGGCTTTATTTTGCTCGGCGGGCTGGGCCAGCGCTATGCCACAATCGCCTTTGGTGCCTTGTTAATCGCCATCTATACCATGCTGGGGGTAACGCTTTATAGCCACTGGTATCTCCAGCCGCTGTTTTTGCTGGCCGGGGCGGTGTGGTACAACTTACTCACCCTCGCAGGGCATCTTATTTTCCCCATCCGTCCCCTTCAGGATAACCTTGCACGCAGCTACGAGCAGTTGGCGCACTATCTTGAACTTAAATCGCGCCTGTTCGATCCGGATATTGAAGATGAAAGCCAGGCTCCTCTGTATGACCTGGCCATAGCCAACGGCCAGCTAGTGGCAACCCTGAATCAGACCAAAGTTTCCCTGCTGACGCGCCTGCGCGGGGATCGCGGGCAGCGCGGAACGCGTCGCACCCTGCAGTATTACTTCGTGGCGCAGGATATCCACGAACGCGCTAGCTCTTCGCATATTCAATACCAAACGCTGCGCGATCGCTTTCGTTACAGCGACGTGATGTTCCGCTTCCAGAGAATGCTGTCCATGCAGGCGCAGGCCTGCCAGAAACTGTCTCGTGCCATCCTGCTGCGCGAACCCTATCTTCACGATACTCACTTTGAGCGCGCTTTTATGCACCTTGACGCCGCGCTCGATCGCGTAAAAGCCAGCGGCGCGCCGGCAGAACAGATTAAGGCGTTAGGGTTTTTGCTTAATAACCTACGCGCAATTGACGCCCAGCTGGCGACAATTGAATCTGTCCAGACCACCGCGCAGTTCAGTAACAACACGGAAAACCTGCTGGCTGACGACCAGCCTGGCGGTTTTGGCGATGTCTGGCTGCGCTTACGCAGTAATATGTCCCCCGAGTCCGCCCTGTTTCGCCATGCGGTTCGTATGTCGTTGGTCCTGTGCGCTGGCTACGCTTTTATCCAGCTGACCGGGCTGAATCATGGTTACTGGATATTGCTGACCAGCCTGTTTGTTTGCCAGCCAAACTATAACGCGACTCGACACCGGCTGGCGTTAAGGATAATCGGTACTCTCATCGGCGTGGCGATAGGTCTCCCGGTGCTGCTTCTCGTTCCGTCCGTTGAAGGCCAGCTGTTTTTAATTGTTTTAACCGGCGTGCTGTTCTTCGCTTTCCGTAATGTGCAGTACGCCCATGCGACAATGTTCATTACCCTCCTGGTTTTACTTTGCTTCAACCTCCTGGGTGAAGGTTTTGAAGTCGCCCTACCGCGCATATTTGATACGCTGATCGGCTGCGCTATCGCCTGGGCCGCTGTCAGCTTTATTTGGCCTGACTGGAAATTCCGCAATCTGCCGCGAGTACTCGAACAAGCAATCAACGCTAACTGCCGGTATTTAGACGCCATACTTGAGCAATATCATCAGGGACGCGACAACCGCCTTGCCTATCGCATTGCGCGAAGAGCCGCGCACAACAGGGACGGTGAATTGGCATCAGTAGTCTCAAACTTATCAACTGAACCAAGAGCGGGCTCGCAAATTCGAGAAACCGCGTTTCGTTTGTTGTGCCTGAACCACACTTTTACCAGCTATATTTCAGCCCTGGGCGCCCATAGGGAAAAGCTGACAACGCCAGATATCCTGGCGCTGCTGGACGATGCCGTTTGTTATGTTGATGACGCGCTGCACCACTCGCCGGCCGATGAGCAGCGGGTACAGCAAGCTCTAGCAAACCTGCAGACCCGGATACAGCATCTCGACCCCCGTGCCGAGAGCAAGGAGCCGCTGGTGCTTCAACAAATCGGACTGCTTCTGGCGCTGCTGCCAGAGATTTGTCGGCTACAGCGACAGGTTGAGATTCAACCTGAATAGGCCTCCCTCTCCTGCATCTGTTCCGCCGCCCACTCCTCAAGCTCCTGACGCTGTTGCGTTGGGAGCGTGGCCGCATGTACGCCGGCAATGGCTCCCTGTAGGCAATAAAGAATATTAACCGTTAGCGCTTTATTCATTTTCCGTAACCTCAGCCAGGCTTCTTTTGCCCCAATCTTACGCAGCGTTAATTCATCGGTGATGCCTGAATTAATCAACTGTAGCTCCATGTGAAAACTGATATTTGGCAAATTTTTCAATCTCCCGGAATGCCGCTGCCGATGTTTTTCATAGCGAGCGCTCTGTAATGACAGCGCTGATAAATGAAAAAGCATATTGCTATCCTGCCAAAGCCCTTCATCAATATGATAATACTTCAGCGCGACCAGACGACCATTCTTCTGCATTTTCAAAAGCGGGTTTTTATGCGCCACGCGGTACTCCGCGCTCTGCTCACAAACCCGAAGATAGATTTCCCCCTCGGCCATCATGGCAAATACGGTGTTGTCTATCGCCAGGCTATAGCCACCAAATAAGGGCCGACAGCTTATTTTTCCTAATGGAGTCAAACATGCCCGAAACTGATGGAACCTAAAACATACAAGTTTCTTCATGATTATTCCTTTGTTAATCATGTAAATAAGACATAAATTTGCTAACGGATCCGTTAATAAAGAAAATAAGTGACTTCTCTTCATGCGGCAACATGAATTATCTCTTTATTTTAATCAGCTTGTTTTTTTGCGAGCGGCTTTCAGAAAATAGCCTGTTGATGAAGTCAAAAGCAGGAAAAGTAAAATGCTTAATTAATATTAATCACATTAGAGCACAAAGTGTCAGGTATCTCTGGTCACTCGTAGACGGTTAACGTCATCATTTGTGAGAAAAATTTATCCAGGTAAAAAGCGCGACAACGATGAATTCACATGATGTACGCGCTGACATCCGACGCTATCGGCGCTTACTTACCCCCTGAGATGTACAAATTTCATCCAGAAACAGAGAAAATAGAGTTGATCTTTCACCCTGTCGCATATACTGTATATGCATACAGTAACCCACAGGCGGGATAGACTATGTTTACATCAGCTCACGCAAATCGTTCACCACTGACTTCTACTTCAGTACGTCGTCGCTCTCATGACGCTGCCGAACAGCCAGCTAACGGGCTGATCAGTGAAATAGTCTATCGCGAAGATCAGCCTATGATGACGCAGCTACTATTGCTTCCTTTATTACAACAGCTTGGTCAGCAGTCCCGCTGGCAGCTCTGGCTGACTCCACAGCAGAAGCTAAGCCGTGAATGGGTGCAGTCATCCGGTTTACCGCTGTCCAAGGTTATGCAGATCAGCCAGCTCTCCCCCGCTAATACCCTGGAATCAATGGTTCGCTCACTGCGCACCGGAAATTATAGCGTCGTTATTGGCTGGCTATCAGAAGAACTGAGCATTGAAGAACATGAACGACTGGTTGCCGCTGCAGAAGAGGGTCACGCGATGGGCTTTATCATGCGCCCGGTAAGAAATACCGATCAGCCAGGCAGACAACTTTCCGGGCTAAAAATTCACTCAAATCTGTATCATTAACCGAGTTTAGGATTAATCCTGGAATTTTTTTTGCCCTGACGTGAGATGGGCTTTCTTGATGGGCATTTTTGTTAAAATGCTTGTCTGATGCGGCTTCGCGACTTTTTTTGCCCCAAACAAGTTCAACCGTATTTGTTAAACATAGCGTACACAACCCTTTTTTTTCATATGCCTGACGGAGTTCACACTTGTAAGTTTCGAACTAAGTTGTAGACTTTACATCGCCAGGGGTGATCGGCTTACGCTGCATGTATCAGCATAGTTAACAACAAGTCACGCCCCGGGTGAAGGATTTAACCGTGAGGTCTTCTGAACCTTCATGGCGAATTTTGGATGATAATGAGGCGCAAAAAATGAAAAAGACAGCTATCGCGATTGCAGTGGCACTGGCTGGCTTCGCTACCGTAGCGCAGGCCGCTCCGAAAGATAACACCTGGTACGCAGGTGCTAAACTGGGCTGGTCCCAGTATCACGATACCGGTTTCTACGGTAACGGTTTCAAAGGTAACAATGGTCCGGTTCGTAACGATCAGCTGGGTGCTGGTGCGTTCGGTGGTTACCAGGTTAACCCGTACCTCGGTTTTGAAATGGGCTACGACTGGCTGGGCCGTATGGCTTATAAAGGCAGCGTTGACAACGGCGCTTTCAAAGCTCAGGGCGTTCAGCTGACTGCTAAAC
The DNA here is from genome assembly GCF_002090195.1 of Klebsiella sp. M5al. NCBI lineage: Bacteria > Pseudomonadati > Pseudomonadota > Gammaproteobacteria > Enterobacterales > Enterobacteriaceae > Klebsiella > Klebsiella sp. M5al. The sequence continues at coordinate 2,098,967 of NZ_CP020657.1, read as the reverse complement.
TGGGTTACCCGATCACTGACGATCTGGATATCTATACCCGTCTGGGTGGTATGGTTTGGCGCGCAGACTCCAAAGGTAACTACGCTTCTACCGGCGTTTCCCGTAGCGAACACGACACTGGCGTATCCCCGGTATTCGCGGGCGGCTTAGAGTGGGCTGTTACTCGTGACATCGCAACCCGTCTGGAATACCAGTGGGTTAATAACATCGGCGACGCTGGCACCGTTGGTACCCGTCCTGATAACGGCATGCTGAGCCTGGGCGTTTCCTACCGTTTCGGTCAGGACGATGTTGCTCCGGTTGTAGCTCCGGCTCCGGCTCCGGCTCCAGAAGTGACTACCAAGCACTTCACCCTGAAGTCTGACGTTCTGTTCAACTTCAACAAATCTACTCTGAAACCAGAAGGCCAGCAGGCTCTGGATCAGCTGTACACCCAGCTGAGCAACATGGATCCGAAAGACGGTTCCGCAGTTGTTCTGGGCTACACCGACCGTATCGGTTCTGATGCCTACAACCAGCAGCTGTCTGAGAAACGTGCTCAGTCCGTTGTTGATTACCTGGTATCCAAAGGTATCCCGGCTAGCAAAATCTCCGCTCGCGGTATGGGTGAATCCAACCCGGTTACTGGCAACACCTGTGACAACGTGAAAGCTCGTGCAGCTCTGATTGACTGCCTGGGTCCGGATCGTCGCGTAGAGATCGAAGTTAAAGGCTACAAAGACGTTGTAACTCAGCCGCAGGCTTAAGTTATATCGTCAATAAAAAACCCCGCAATGCGGGGTTTTTTTTGGCTTAAATTCCGCGTTCAAAAAACAGCAGCGGAATCCCGGTGCCTGCATCGCTACTCTTTACCTAACAGCACCTGCAAATCATGCTTCAGGCTGGACATCTTGCTGGCATACTTCTCTTTATGCTCAGCATCCTCAATCAACTGCACGATAGTTTCCGACAGCGTTTTACCCCGTCTTTGCGCCAGACCTGCAAGGCGCTGCCAGACCACGAATTCAAGGTCGATAGACTTTTTACGCGTATGCTGATGCTCCGCGTTGAAGTGACGCTTACGTCGGGCGCGGATAGTCTGCTTCATGCGGTTCACTAGCTCTGGATTCATATGCTGCTCAATCCAGGTATTCACCAGCACGGGTTCATTTTCGAGCGTCAGTAATAAATCGACCGCGGCTTGCGCAGCGCTGGCTTCAATGTAGCGGGTAATAAGCTCACCTTCCCGATGCTTTTTTACCAGATAAGTCCATTTCCAGCCGCTTTCAAGGTTTTCCAGTTGTTGATATTTCATTGCGATCTCAATGTGACCGTGTAACTCATTTCAGGATATCAGTTTTTTCCTGATGTGCTGAGAATAAATCATCTTTCGTGATGTTGGTAGATTCGTTATCACCACGACAATCGCAATCCCCCGTGTGCTCAGACGCTGCATAATGTATAATCGCGCGTTTTACATCTGACTAAAAAACAGCGACTTTGACCATTACGAAACTTACCCGAAACGACCTTGCTCCTGATACGGAAAGTTATCAGGCGCTGTTTGCACAAGCCGACCTGGCTCACGCAGAGGAATCCCTCTCAGGCGAACTGCAACCCCGTCTCTTTTATGCCCTGGAGCAGCTACTGGTCACTCCAGCCATTTCGCCATTTATGCTGGTTAAAATTCCGGAAGAACCGGAGTACCTGCAATGGCTAGCTAATGAAACCCGAACTTTACATCAACCGGCAGCAACGCTCTGTGGCGTTCACTATCAGGTTGATGGCGGAAAAATCTCTCTTACGCCAGCGCAGACTGCTGAAGATAATTTCGCCAGCGTTGCTCCGGTCGAAGCCGCTGACTGGATCGAAGCAGAGCAGCTGTTTGGCTGCGTGCGCCAGTTTAATGGTGAGATCACCTTACAAGCCGGTCTGGTCCATCGCGCCAACGGCGGCGTATTGATTCTCTCCCTGCGCGCCTTACTGGCTCAGCCCCTACTGTGGATGCGGCTAAAAAATATGGTGGCCCGCCAGCGTTTTGACTGGCTGTCATTCGATGAATCTCGCCCTCTTCCGGTGAGCATCCCTTCTATGCCCCTGAGCCTGAAAGTGATCCTCGTCGGCGAGCGGGAATCCCTGGCTGATTTCCAGGAGATGGAACCCGAGCTTTCTGCGCAGGCTATCTACAGCGAATATGAAGATAACCTGCAAATTGCTGATGCAGAGACGCTGAAGCAATGGTGCCAGTGGGTCTGGCAAAATGCTCAACAGCTTGAACTTCCGGGACTGTCCGCTAACGCCTGGCCGCTGCTGATTCAGGAAGGCGCGCGTTATACCGGCGATCAGGAAACTTTGCCGCTGTGCGTTCTCTGGATTGCCCGCCAGCTTCGAGAAGCTGCCGCGTTCTGTGATGGTGAAGAGATTAGCGCCGAAGAGATACAAACCATGCTGGTGCGTCGTCTGTGGCGCGAGGGCTATCTTGCTGAGCGCATCCAGGATGAAATCCTGCAGGAGCAAATCCTGATCGAAACCGAAGGCGAATGCGTAGGACAAATCAACGCACTTTCTGTCATTGAGTTTCCGGGTCACCCTCGCGCGTTTGGCGAGCCTTCGCGTATCAGCTGCGTCGTGCATATTGGCGACGGCGAATTCATCGACGTTGAACGTAAGGCCGAGCTGGGCGGTAACATTCATGCAAAAGGTATGATGATCATGCAGGCGTTTCTGATGTCCGAGCTGGAGCTCGAACAACAGCTTCCCTTCACCGCCTCCCTGACCTTCGAGCAGTCCTACAGCGAAGTGGATGGCGATAGCGCCTCCATGGCCGAACTGTGCGCGCTGATCAGTTCGCTGGCCAATGTACCGATTAATCAGAGCATCGCCGTTACCGGCTCTGTCGATCAGTTTGGTCGCGTACAGCCGGTTGGCGGGCTCAACGAAAAAATTGAGGGCTTCTTCGCTATTTGCCAGCAGCGTGGGCTGACCGGTAAACAGGGCGTCATCATCCCCTCCGCCAACGTTCGTCATCTGAGCCTGGCGCAGGAACTGCAGCAGGCCGTTTCGGATGAACAGTTCTTTATTTGGGCAGTCGATGACGTGTCGGAAGCGCTGCCCATTCTGACCCAGCTGCTCTGGGACGGCGAAGGACAAACTTTACGGCAAACCATTCAGGAACGAATTGCGCAGGCGACACAGCAAGAGAGTCGTCATCGCTTTCCGTGGCCGCTACGCTGGTTAGGCGGTTCAGGTTCGAACTGATCGGACTTGTTCAGCGTACACGTGTTAGCTATCCTGCGTCCCGAACTCAAAATAAGGCTTACTGAAAACATGGTAGATAAACGCGAATCCTATACAAAAGAAGACCTTCTTGCCTCTGGTCGTGGTGAACTATTTGGTGCGAAAGGCCCACAGCTGCCGGCGCCAAGTATGCTGATGATGGACCGCGTCATCAAAATGAGCGAAACCGGTGGTAACTATGACAAGGGTTATGTTGAGGCAGAACTCGATATTAACCCGGACCTGTGGTTCTTCGGTTGCCATTTTATTGGTGACCCGGTAATGCCGGGCTGCCTGGGTCTGGATGCCATGTGGCAGCTGGTTGGCTTCTACCTGGGCTGGTTAGGCGGCGAAGGTAAAGGGCGTGCATTAGGCGTCGGTGAAGTTAAACTCACCGGCCAGATACTGCCAACGGCGAAGAAAGTGACCTACCGTATTCATTTCAAACGCGTGATAAACCGTCGTTTAATTATGGGCCTGGCGGATGGCGAAGTGCTGGTTGACGGGCGTCTGATTTACACCGCGACCGACCTGAAAGTGGGCCTGTTCCAGGACACTTCCGCATTCTGATAAGCAGTGACGCGTTAGAAAAGGCGAAGCCCCCGCGCAGCGGAGGCTTCTTTTTAAAGAGACAGTCAGGCAGTTTGTACCCTGTCCTCCATGGCTTCTCGCCAGCCTCCTAGCCAATAAGACCTTTGGTTTAAGGTCTGGTAAGGACACATTTCCTTCGACCTTCCGGTAATACCGGCCTGGTACCCACGCTGATGTGCCCGTTCCAGGCGATCTCGTTTTTGTCTCTTCATGCCTCGTTTCCCTCATTCTTTGATCTGGTGGAAAAGAAAACAATGGTCACTTAATACGCAACCACGGTTAACGAATACCGCGAATCAGGGATAGCGTCAATGCGCAAAATTCACGCCATTGTCATATTTGTGAGCTACAAGAAAGTTCGTTTGTACAAAAACTGTGAACCAGCACAAGTAACAATCTGATGAGACAAACAAAAAAGCCGCTGCGATTTTCGTTCTCGCAGCGGCTTTTTACTCTTATGAATTTTACTTATGGCAGGCGGTTTAGCTCGCTGGCAATTGCGGTTGCTTCCTGAGTCCAGGCCTGAGCTAAGGTTTTCACCATCGCGTCGTAGCCATCCTCTTGCTGCTTAAGCTCAATATGGAACGGCCGCTTGATCAGCTGCCCCTGATGCTTCAACAGCCACTCGCCGCTGACGATTACCCGGCCATCGTAACGACCGTGAAAACCACTAACGGAGACGTTCAGCGTATCCTGCTCGCTACCCAGCGGTTGAGAAGCGACAACCCATCCCGGTAGCTGGTTGCTAAGGTTCGCCACCAGCGTCGTTCTCAGCTGTTGATCGAGCGGGCTAGCCCACAGATTGTTGTTGGCAATCACATACTGGACATCGGTGGTCTGATAAACCACCCCGTTACCGGCCAGATAATCTGGAATGCTCACCTGCTCGACCCACAGCAAATTTTTGCTTTGGTGGGCGGCGCTTTGCGCGCCTCCCTGCGCCACCGGAAGCTGATAGTAAGTTTTACTGTCGCCGCCGCTGCTGCATGCCGTCAGCGCGCAAACCGCAGCCGCTATTAGCCATTTCTTCATTATTTCGCTCCCTTCGGCTGCGGATCTTTTTTATCCTTCGCCTCAAATACCAGCGCATTGCTCTTATCATTGAGCGTTTTCAGTACCGGCTGCAGTTCACGAAGAACCTGATCGAGACGCTGCATATCCGCAACCATCTTATTGTATGCCGCCGATCCCGGCTGGAAGCCCTGCATACTACGATTAAGTTCACGCAACGTATTCTGCATATCGCCCGGTAGCTGCTGCATCGACTGACTTGACGTTATCTTGTTCAGACTATCCAGCGTCGCCTGTACGTGCTGCATCGTTTTTTCACTTTGCGCCAGCGTACTGGTTGCCTGCTCCAGCAGCGGGTTAATGGGCAGATTATTAATCTTATCCAGCGCGTCCATCAGGCGCTGCTGAATCTGCGCCAGGCCACCGCTCACGGTTGGAATAATCGGATAACCGCCAAACTCCTGGAACTTGCCGCGCGCTGGCGCTTTCGGGTAGAAGTCGAGATCGATATACAGCGCCCCGGTGACCAGGTTACCGGTTTTAAGTGAACCACGCAGTCCACGGTTCATCAGATCATCGATATGCTTACGAATGTCAGGATCGGCGCCTAATTGATTGATCAGGCGTTCAGGCTCAATCCGCACTTCGACCGGAATACGATAGTCGTCGTTTAAGTTCTGCTTCAGGCCAGGGATAAAGAACGGTACTTTACCCACGGTCCCAAGGCGGATACCGCGGAACTCAACCGGCGCGCCGGGCTGCAGACCGCGAATCGAATCTTTAAAGAACATTACGTAGTCAATATGCTGAGTAAACACCGAATCCTGAATGCTGCGCTGATCGTCAAACAGATGATATTCGGTTTTATTCGCCACCGGCTCACCTAGCGGCAGCCCTTCGGGAATATCAAAGCTGACGCCGCCGCCAAACAGGGTCGACAGCGATCCCATTTCAACGCGCATACCCGCAGCGGTTAGATCTACCGCAATACCGCTATCCTTCCAGAAGCGTACGTTATTGGTTACCAGCCGATCGTTAGGCGCGCTGATAAACAGTTGATAAGTAATGTTCCGTTTTTGCGCATCGAAGGTGCTGGTTTCAACTGAACCTACGCGATAGCCGCGGAAAAGCACCGGATCGCCGGGAGAAAGCTGACCCGCTTTACTGCTTTCCAGCAGGATACGAATACCTTTTGCATCAGGGGATGCCAACGGCGGTGAATCCAACAGCGGGTACTGCGCCGGGACAGAACCTTTGGTACCCGGCTGCAGTTCGATATAGGCGCCGGATAGCAACGTCCCCAGACCGCTAATCCCTTCACGACCTACCTGCGGTTTAACCACCCAAAATACCGAATCCTGGTGCAGCAGTTTTTCCATGCCTGAATTCAACCGGGCTTTAACTTCCACGTGGGTCAGGTCATCCGTCAGCGTTGCGCTTTCAATCACGCCGACATCAACGCTGCGGCTTTTGATCCGGGTTTTCCCCCCTTCAATTCCCTCTGCGTTAGTCGTAATCAGGGTCACTTCCGGCCCCTGGTGACTATAGTGATAAAAAAGAATCCAGGCGCCAATGAGCGCCGTTACTATCGGGAAGATCCACACCGGTGACCAGTTTTTCACCTTTTGCACCTTCGCTTCTCCGCTCTTATTTTCCATGCTGCAGTCTTTCCTCACGGCTTGAATCTGGCTCACGATCCCACAATAAACGAGGGTCAAACGTCATGGCCGAAAACATTGTCATTACTACGACCAGCGCAAACATCACTGCTCCTATCGCCGGATAGATATTCATTAATCCACCAATGCGTACCAGAGCGGAGAGGACTGCGATAACAAACACATCAATCATTGACCAGCGGCCAACAAACTCGACGACTTCATAGATCAGATGCATGCGCTCCGAGTCGCGCTCTCCCTTGCCGCTGGCGTTCCAGCATAGCCAGCCAATGGCAATCATCTTTAACGTCGGCACCATAATACTGGCGATAAATATCACCATAGCGACCGGATACGATCCTTCACTCCACAGCAGGATCACCCCCGCCATAATAGTTGAGGGCATTTTATCGCCCAGCAGGTCGGTAATCATGATCGGCAAAATATTGGCGGGCATGTAGAGGATCAACGAAGTCACCAGCAGCGCCAGCGTCCACTGCAGGCTGTTTTTACGCCGGGCGGTTCCCCTGGTACGGCAGCGCGGACAAACGGCCTCATCCATAGGCAATACCGCCGTGCAGCATGAACACGAGCGTAGCCCCTGACGTAGACCGGAAACGCCGACTTTTAGCGGCTGTTTAATCGGCGGCATTGGCGCAATGTCATCCCATAACCAGCGGCGATCCACGCACTGGAACGTCCGCAGCTGTAACAGGCAGAACATACACCAGGGAATAAAACTCAGGCCAATGCCAATATCGCCGTAGGCCATCAGCTTAACGAAGCTGACCAGTACCCCGGCGAGGAAGATCTCCGCCATCCCCCAGGTTTTAAGGTGAAACAGGATCCGCGCCAGGAAGGCTTTCAGCCCGGAAGGCATGCCCACCCGGTTGACCAGCAGCAGTATCGTGACCAGGCAGAAAGCCGGCACCAGCTGTACGAACAGTAAAAAGAAAGTCCCGAGGCTGGCGTAATCCTCGGTAAACAGCACATTTGGAATTTCCAGTAGCTCAATTTCGCTGCTGATCCCCCCAACCTTCATATAGATGAAGGGGAAAAGATTGGCCAGCAGCAGCATGAACAACGCGACCAGCGCATAGGCTGTGGGACGCTGCCGGGGCGCGTCCCATGACGTTGTTAATGTCGTTCCGCAACGCGGACACGTAGCTTTCTGGCGATGCTCCAGCTGCGGCAAAGCCACCAGCAGATCACATTGTCGACACAGGATATGCCGCGCAGCATGATGATGATCGCACATGAAAACTCCTCAGCTTATGCGCCGTTTTTTAATCCTTCGAGATATTCCCAGCGTTCGAAGGCGGTTTCCAGCGCCTGCTCCGCTTCACTCAGCTGCGCAAGCACCTGCTGCGTATGGTCATGCGATTGCCCAAAGAAAGAAGGGTCGGCAACCTGCTCCTGCAACTTCTGCAGCTGGGCTTCCAGCTCTTCCAGTTTCTGCGGCAGCTGCTCCAGCTCGCGCTGCAGGTTATAGCTTAGTTTGCTGGCAGCGCGTTTGACACTTTCTGCTTTCGGTTGAGCAACTTCAACAGACTTTTTAGAAACCGACTGCTTTTTCGCCAGATACTGGGCCTGCTGACCGCGGGCGTCATGATAGCCGCCGACGTATTGACCAATTTGTCCCGCGCCTTCGAAGATCCAACACTCCGTAACCGTGTTATCAACAAACTGACGGTCGTGGCTCACCAGCATCACGGTTCCCTGATAGCCGTCAACCAGCTCTTCCAGCAGTTCCAGGGTTTCGACATCCAGATCGTTTGTCGGTTCATCGAGAATCAACAGGTTGCTGGGCTTAAGGAACAGACGCGCCAGCAGCAGACGGTTACGCTCACCGCCCGACAGCGCGCGCACCGGCGTCATCGCGCGTTTTGGATGGAACATAAAGTCCTGCAGATAGCCCAGGACGTGGCGCGGCTTGCCGTTCACCATAACTTCCTGTTTACCTTCCGCGAGGTTATCCATCACCGTTTTATCCGGATCAAGTTCCGCGCGGTGCTGGTCGAAGTAAGCGACCTCCAGCTTGGTACCCACGTGAATGCGTCCGCTATCCGCCTGCAGCTGACCAAGCATCAGCTTCAGCAGCGTGGTTTTCCCGCAGCCGTTGGGGCCAATCAACGCAATTTTGTCGCCGCGCTGGATTTGGGCAGTGAAATCTTTCACCAGCACCTTGCCATCAACCTGGTAGTTGACGTTCTCCATTTCGAACACGATCTTGCCCGAACGCGCGGCCTCTTCGACCTGCATCTTCGCGCTGCCCATCACTTCACGGCGCTCACCGCGCTCGCGACGCATGGCTTTTAACGCCCGTACGCGCCCTTCGTTACGGGTACGACGCGCTTTGATCCCCTGGCGGATCCACACTTCTTCCTGCGCCAGCTTGCGATCGAACTCCGCGTTCTGCAATTCTTCCACGCGCAGCGCTTCTTCTTTATCCAACAGATACTGATCGTAGTTACCTGGATAGGTCACCAGCTTGCCGCGATCGAGATCGACGATTCGCGTCGCCATATTGCGGATAAAGGAACGGTCGTGCGAAATAAAAATAATGGTGCCTTTGAACATCTTCAGGAAACCTTCCAGCCAGTCGATAGTTTCAATATCGAGGTGGTTGGTCGGTTCATCGAGCAGCAGCACGCGCGGCCCGCTGACCAGCGCGCGGCCAAGGGCCGCTTTACGCAGCCAGCCGCCGGAAAGCGAGGAGAGCTCGGCGTTAGGATCGAGATTGAGCTGTTCCAGCACTTCATTAATGCGACTATCGAGCTGCCACAGGCCTAAATTATCCAGCTGCTCCTGCAGACGCGCCAGTTCGTTCAGATTCTTATCACTCGGATCGGTCATCACCAGCTGCGAAACATCGTGATAACCCTTGAGGTAAGCCGCTTGTTCCGCAATCCCTTCGGCCACAAAGTCGTAAACGGTGCCGGTAACATTACGCGGCGGATCCTGCTGTAAACGTGCCACAACCAGATCCAGTTCATAGATAATGCGCCCGTCATCAAGACCCTGTTCACGATTGAGGATCTTCATCAGGGTCGATTTACCCGCACCGTTGCGTCCAACCAGGCAGACGCGTTCGTTATCTTCGATATGCAGTTCAGCATTATCCAGCAGCGGCGCATCGCTGAAAGAGAGCCAGGCGCCGTGCATACTAATTAAAGACATTCTTTATTCCTTTCAGGCTGCGGTAATCAGCCAGCAGTTGTGAATCTGACGGTTACGGGCAAAATCCTGAGACAGCGTTTTTTGCGTGATCTCCTGCGCCTTCAGGCCCAGCTGCGCCAGCCCGTCATGATCCATACGGAAACCGCGTTTGTTGTTCGAGAACATAATCGTGCCGCCTTTACGCAGCAGACGTTTTAAATCGGTCATCAGACGCAAATGGTCGCGCTGAACGTCAAACGCATCATCCATACGCTTGGAGTTGGAGAAGGTTGGCGGATCGATAAAGATCAGGTCGAACTGTTCGGTCGTCTCACGCAGCCAGCCCAGCACATCGGCCTGCATCAGGCGATGCGCGCGGCCGGTTAAGCCATTGAGGCGCAGGTTACGTTCAGCCCATTCAAGATAGGTACGGGACATATCGACCGTCGTCGTGGAGCGCGCGCCGCCAAGGCCGGCGTGAACGCTGGCGCTGCCGGTGTAGGAGAACAGGTTGAGGAAGTCTTTGCCTTTGCTCATCTGCCCCAGCATGCGGCGAGCGATACGGTGGTCGAGGAACAGGCCGGTATCCAGGTAATCGGTCAGGTTGACCCACAGACGCGCATTATACTCCTGCACCTCAATGAATTCGCCTTTCTCGCCCATTTTCTGATACTGGTTTTTACCTTTCTGCCGCTCGCGGGTTTTCAGCACCAGCTTGTTCGGCGCAATCCCCAGTACCGCAATGGTGGCGGCAATAATATCAAATAAGCGCTGGCGGGCTTTATGCGCGTCAACGGTTTTCGGCGGCGCGTACTCCTGCACCACCACCCAATCGGCGTAGCGGTCGATGGCGACGTTATACTCCGGGAGGTCGGCATCATACAGGCGATAGCATTCAATACCTTCCTGACGCGCCCACTTCTCGTATTTTTTCAGGTTCTTGCGCAGGCGGTTGGCGAAATCTTCCGCCAGCATCGCGGTTTTGCCGCCTTCGTTTTCTGCAAGATGGTAGTTCTTCTGGACGCAGTCGAGCGGGCCGTTTTTCGCTTTAAACTGTTTATCAGCACGAAGCTGCAGGCAGCTCAGCAGATCCGGCGAGGCGCTAAACAGCGACAGGTTCCAGCCGCCAAACTGGTTCTTCATAATCCGCCCCAGCAGGCTATGCAGGGCAATCAGCGCCGGTTCACTCTCCAGACGCTCGCCGTACGGCGGGTTGCTTATAACCGTGCCGTAAGGGCCCTTCGGCAGCGGATTGCTCAACTGGGCAACATCTTTCACTTCGAAGGTAATCAGTTCGCCAATACCGGCGCGGCGGGCGTTACGCTGCGCGCGTTCGATAACGCGGGCGTCAACGTCGGAACCGTAAAAGCGCGACTCATACGCCGCCAGTCCCTGACGGGCGCGGGTTTGCGCTTCGGCTTTCACTTCTTTCCAGATAGCATCGTCATGCTGCGCCCAGCCGCCAAAACCCCAATGACCGCGGTGTAAACCCGGCGCACGATCGGTGGCCAGCATCGCCGCTTCAATCAGCAGCGTACCGGATCCGCACATCGGATCGAGCAGCGGCGTACCCGTGGCCCAGCCGGAACGCATCACTATCGCCGCGGCCAGGTTTTCTTTGATTGGCGCCATGCCGGTCCCGTCGCGGTAGCCGCGCAGGTGCAGGCCCTCGCCGCTGAGATCCAGGGAAATATGCGCGGTCTCTTTATTTAGCCAGACGTTAATACGCAGATCGGGGTTTTCGCGATCGACGTTGGGACGCGGCAGGTTCTTACGCGTAAAGCTGTCGACGATGGCGTCTTTAACCTTCAACGCCCCGTACTGGCTGTTACGAATCTCTTCGTTCAGCCCGCTAAAGTGCACGGCAAAAGTGGCATCCTGGCTGAAAATCTCGGTCCATGGAATAGCCTGTACGCCAAGATACAGATCCAGGTCGCTGTAGACGCTGCACTGCCCCAGCGGCAGCATAATCCGCGAAGCCAGCCGGCTCCACATCAGGCTTTGATACAGCAACCGCGTATCTCCCTGAAAATGGACCCCGCCCTGGACCAACTGGCAGTCCATCGCGCCCAGTCCTTCCAGTTCAGTTTTTAACAGCTCTTCCAGCCCACGAGCCGTACTGGCAAACAGAGAATTCATATCGTCACTTTTACTAAAAGAAAATTGGTGCGCATTATAGCCAATATGCGCCCCATGTCATAAAGTTAAAGGCTTATTTTTAAAGCCAGGGGCAGCGTATGGTCACCCTTTCGCGTCTTTTTATTCATCCCGTCAAATCAATGCGGGGAATTGGCCTGAGCCACGCTTATGCAGACATCAGCGGGCTGGCCTTCGATCGTATATTTATGGTGACGGAAACCGATGGCACCTTCATCACCGCCCGTCAGTTTCCGCAAATGGTCAAGTTTATTCCGGCGCCGCTCCATGATGGTCTGCATCTGACCGCGCCGGACGGCAGCAGCGCGGTGGTCCGCTTCAGCGATTTCTCGACGCAGCAGGAGCCTACCGAAGTCTGGGGCAACCACTTTACCGCCCTGATTGCCCCGTCCGCGGTCAACCAGTGGCTAAGCGGGTTCTTTAACCGCAACGTTCAGCTCCGCTGGCTGGGGCCGCAGCTTAGCCGCAGGGTGCAACGCCACGATGCCGTTCCCCTCTCCTTCGCCGACGGTTTTCCCTATCTGCTGGCCAATGAGGCTTCACTACGCGATTTGCAAAAACGTTGTCCGGCCAGCGTAAGCATAGAACAGTTTCGCCCGAATCTTCTGGTAACTGGCGCAGCCGCCTGGGAGGAGGATACGTGGAAAGTGGTACGCATTGGCGAGGTCGTTTTTGATGTCGCTAAACCGTGCAGCCGCTGCGTATTGACCACCGTCAGCCCGGAGCGCGGGCAAAAGCATCCTGCCGGCGAGCCCTTAAGCACGCTGCAGCGTTTCCGCACGGCGCTGGACAACGGCGATGTCGATTTCGGCCAGAACCTGATCGCGCGAAACAGCGGCGTAATCCGCGTTGGCGATGAGTTAGAAGTACTGGCCCGCGGCCCGGCGAAGGCCTACGGCGCAGGCGATAGTGATGATACGCCGGCACCTGAAGCACAGCAGAACGCGACGGTGGAAATAGCGTGGCAGGGAGTGAGTTTTACCGGTAATAATCAGCAAATCCTGCTGGAGCAGCTGGAACAACAGGGAATTCGCATTCCTTACTCCTGTCGGGCAGGAATCTGCGGCAGCTGCCGCATCCGGCTGGAAGAAGGGGAAGTCAGCGCGCTGAAGAAAAACGCGGTAGCCGCCGATGGCACTATTCTGTGCTGTAGCTGCGTACCGAAAACCGCGGTGAGGCTGGCGCCTTAAACCGCCTGGCCCAGGCTGTAGCTGGCGACGCCTGGCGCTGGCTGCAGTCTGTCATTCATAATTTTAATCACGTCGCCCAGCTGCATCACGCGGCCGGCAAGCGTCAATCCGGGCTGCGCTAACAGGCATAGCGCGGCGTTTTCGCCGGGTTCAACCACCAGCAGATTGACCTGCTGGCCGGTATCGCTGAGCCATGCGCTGGCGGCATCGCCAACGCCGGGCTGCCAGCTTTCTTCATGAGTATTGAAGTGCCAGCTTTTCGGCATTTGCGGTTTGAGAAAACGAATGGCGACCAGCGCATTAAGTACTAATTCTGCGCGCTGTTCTTTTGTTAATTCGAGGTCGCGGCATTTTTCTTCAAATGAGAAATAGAGCGCAGCGTCATCAACGCAAAATCCGGAAGGCGCGAAGGCGTCGGGCGTCAACATCCGTCGGGCAAAACGCGACCTGAATAACATGCCATTGGCCAGATCGAGCATCATACGGTCATGCTCTTCATCGTAATACCAGCGCCAGTTATCGTCAGGTTTGATCCGCATTTCTACCCCCGTCCTCTTCCACTTCCATCTGTAATAAACAGGTAAACTGCTACAGAATATTTCCAAAATTAAGAAAAGACTAAAATGTTTAAATAAGCAACAATGAAGGAATATAAAACAACCAGGGCTATAAATAAAGCCCTGGTGAAGTATCAGAAGGGGAAAAGATTAGATATGGGTAACAATTTCTTTAATCAGCGGCGGACCTTTAAAAATAAATCCGGAATAAATCTGCACCAGCGTCGCTCCGGCGGCTATCTTTTCCCGGGCGGCAATCACCGAGTCAATACCGCCGACTCCGATAATGGGCAGACGGCCATTTAATTCCGCAGACAGCATACGGATAATTTCCGTACTCTTTAGCTGCAACGGACGTCCGCTAAGCCCACCGGTTTCATCACAATGTTTCATCCCCTGTACCAGCGATCGATCCAAAGTTGTATTGGTGGCAATCACGCCATCTATATTATGCCGGACTAAACTGTCCGCCACCTGGATCAATTCTTCGACAGAAAGATCCGGGGCGATCTTCACGGCCACAGGAACATATTTCTGATGCTTCTCTTGTAGCTCACGTTGCTTATTTTTAATACCAGAGAGCAAATCATCCAGCGCGTCTCCGTATTGTAAAGTACGCAAGCCTGGGGTATTCGGCGAAGAGATATTAATGGCGATATAGCCGGCATAAGCATAGATTTTTTCCATACAAATCAGATAATCATCTTTGCCTTGTTCTACCGGGGTATCTTTATTCTTGCCAATATTAATCCCCAGAATGCCGTCAAAATGCGCCTTTTTTACGTTCTCAACGAGGTTATCAACACCGTGGTTATTAAAGCCCATGCGGTTGATCAACCCTTCAGCATCGACCAGGCGGAAGATCCTTGGCTTATCGTTGCCCGGCTGCGGGCGTGGGGTCACGGTGCCAATTTCAATGGAACCAAAACCCATCGCGCCGAGCGCATCAATGCACTCGCCGTTTTTATCCAGCCCGGCGGCCAGGCCCAGCGGGTTCTTAAATGTGAGTCCCATACAGGTCACCGGTTTTGTCGGCACCTTCTGGCGAACCAACATTTCCAGTGGGGTACCCGAAACACGGCGTAATTGTTGAAAAGTGACTTCATGAGCGCGCTCAGGATCGAGCTGAAAAAGGGCTTTACGAACGAAGGGGTAGTACATGAACTCTCCTGGATTCCCGGTGTGCAAACCGGGGGCGTATTATGTGCGATCCACCCCGGAAAGGGAATTGACCTACGACAAAAAATCTTACCTCCGACGCAAACGTTTACTTTCGCCCCTTCCGTTATGCACTTTCTGACAATCCAACGCCGGATAAATCATTTAGGGAAATAAAAGCGCTCTGTCACACTGCAGCTAAATGTTATCAATTATAGATAAATGCGAATATTTAGTTATAAGGAGTGAGTATGCGAGTCATCACACTTGCGGGCAGCCCGCGTTACCCTTCCCGCTCCAGCGCGCTTCTGGAATACGCCAGAGAGACGCTCTCCGCGGCGGATATTGAAGTCTGTCACTGGCACCTGCAGAATTTTGCCCCGGAAGACCTGCTTTACGCTCGCTTTGATAACCCCGCCCTCCATGCGCTGAATGAACAGCTTGCCGGCGCCGATGGGCTGATCATCGCGACCCCCGTCTATAAAGCCTCTTTTTCCGGTGCGTTAAAGACGCTTCTGGACCTGCTGCCGGAACGCGCGCTGGAGGGAAAAATCGTTCTGCCGCTGGCTACCGGCGGAACCATCGCCCATATGCTGGCGGTGGATTACGCCTTAAAACCGGTACTCAACGCGCTGAAAGCCCAGGAGATCCTGCACGGCGTTTTTGCTGATGATAGTCAGGTCACGGATTATCAGCATAAACCGCAATTTACCCCGAATCTGCAGGGTCGCCTCGACCAGGCGCTGGAAACCTTCTGGCAAGCTCTGCATCGTCCCAGCAGCCGCGCGCCGGCGCTGAAAAATTTACAGCGGGTTGCGCATGTTTAAAAACCCGCGTTGATGCCCCTATCCAGGCAAAACGGTCAAGAATAAAGGAACACTTTATGGCGACGCTTTCGCAAAAATTCCTGATCCGCGTAGCCCCCTGGCTTTTGCCGGTCGGCAGCGTGATCGTCTGGCAATTCGCCTCCTCCGTCGGTTGGCTATCGACCCGTATTTTACCGTCGCCGGAAGGAGTGCTAAAAGCCTTCTGGACGCTCTCCGCCAGCGGCGAGCTCTGGCAGCATCTGGTTATCAGCTCATGGCGGGCGCTTATTGGTTTTAGCATCGGCGGTTCTATTGGCCTGGTTCTCGGGCTGATTAGCGGCCTGTCGCGCTGGGGCGAACGCCTGCTGGATACCTCCATTCAGATGCTGCGCAACGTGCCGCACCTCGCGCTGATTCCGCTGGTGATTTTATGGTTCGGCATCGATGAGAGCGCCAAAATCTTCCTCGTGGCGCTGGGAACCATGTTCCCGATTTATATCAACACCTGGCACGGTATTCGAAATATTGACCGGGGACTGGTCGAGATGGCCCGCAGCTACGGCTTATCGGGTTTTGCTCTCTTCCGCCACGTGATCCTGCCCGGCGCCCTGCCCTCCATTATGGTCGGCATCCGTTTTGCGCTCGGCCTGATGTGGTTAACGCTCATCGTGGCCGAAACCATCTCGGCTAACGCCGGTATCGGCTATCTGGCGATGAACGCCCGCGAATTTCTGCAGACCGATGTCGTGGTCGTCGCCATTATTCTTTACGCTATTCTCGGCAAACTGGCCGACTTCAGCGCCCAGCTGCTTGAACGCGTCTGGCTGCGCTGGAATCCGGCCTATCACCTTCAGGAGGCCAACGCATGACCACCGCGCGTCTTAATCCGGGGATCCCGCTGCTGCTTAACGGCGTAAGCAAACGTTACGGCAGCAAGACGATTCTGAATGAACTCGATCTTCATATTCCCACCGGGCAATTCGTCGCGGTGGTCGGGCGCAGCGGCGGCGGTAAAAGCACCCTGCTGCGTCTGCTGGCCGGGCTGGAAAAACCCAATGCCGGACAGCTGCTGGCGGGTTCGACCCCGCTGGCGCAAATCCAGGACGATACCCGGATGATGTTTCAGGATTCCCGCCTGCTGCCGTGGAAAACGGTGATCGATAATGTCGGCCTCGGGCTGAAAGGCCAGTGGCGCGAGGCCGCGCTCAGGGCGCTGGCGAGCGTCGGCCTTGAAGACCGCGCCGGTGAATGGCCCGCAGCGCTTTCCGGCGGGCAAAAGCAGCGCGTGGCGCTGGCTCGCGCGTTAATTCATCGCCCCGGATTATTACTGCTTGATGAACCGCTGGGCGCGCTGGACGCGCTCACTCGCCTCGAGATGCAGGATCTGATTGTCTCGCTGTGGCAGGAACATGGATTTACCGTCCTGCTGGTCACCCACGACGTCAGCGAGGCGGTGGCAATGGCCGATCGCGTTTTGCTGATTGAAGAGGGGAAGATAGGGCTGGATCTGCTGGTGGACATTCCACGTCCGCGGCGCACGGGTTCGGCGAAGCTGGGCGAACTGGAAGCGGAAGTTTTGAATCGGGTAATGCAGCGCGGTCAGAACGAGTCTGCGCCGCGCTTAGCCAGACACGGCTGAACCGCCGTCGTTTTTATAACATCCGGCCACAGCGCAGCTGCGCCATGGCCGGAAATCACATCACTGTTACGCCAGCGCTTTGCTGATTTTCTCGAACAGATCCCCGGAAAGATTCTCCAGACCTTTCAGCTGCTCCAGCGCCCCGCGCATCAGCGCCTGACGCTTCTCGTCGTAGCGCTTCAGGCGAATCAGCGGTTCAATGAGACGCGAAGCAACCTGCGGGTTGCGGCTGTTCAGTTCAGTCAGCATCTCGACCAGGAACTGATAACCGCTACCGTCTTCGGCGTGGAACGCCGCCGGGTTGCTGCCGGCAAAGGCGCCGATCAGGGAACGGACGCGGTTCGGGTTACCCATGCTGAACGAGCGATGATTCAACAGGCCGCGAACCGTCTCCAGGGCGTTATCCGCCGGGCTGGTGGACTGCAGGATAAACCATTTATCCATGACCAGACCGTCCTGGTGCCATTTGTCGTCATACTCCTGCATCAGCGCATCACGGCACGGCAGCTGGGCCGCTACGGCCGCCGTCAGCGCCGCCAGCGAGTCGGTCATATTGTCCGCTTGATGATACTGCGCGCTAACCAGTTTATCCGCCAGTCCGGCTTCGCCAAACGCCAGGTAGCGCAGGCAGGTGTTACGCAGAGAACGCTTGCCGATATCGGCATGCTCAACGCGGTAGCTGTCGAGCTTATTGGCGTTGTAAACCGCCAGGAACTCGTCCGCCAGCTCTTTCGCCAGCGTGCGGGTCAGCGCTTCGCGCACCGCGGCGATGGCGATCGGATCGATAATCGCAAACAGCTCCGCCATTTCATTTGCCGAAGGCAGGGTCAGGATCTCCGCCGCCAGCGCCGGATCGATCTTCTCATCCAGCAGAATCGCACGGAACGCATCGGCTACGTGGATCGGCAGCGACAGCGGCTGCCCCTGCTGGTGACGGTTGACGTTGAGTTTGATATAGGTCGCCAGCAGGCTCTGCGCCGCGTCCCAGCGGGAGAAATCATTCCGCGCGTGGCGCATCAGGAAGGTCAGCTGCTGATCGCTCCATTTGTACTCCAGCTTCACCGGCGCGGAAAACTCGCAAAGCAGCGCCGGGACCGGCTGGAAGTAGACGTTGTCGAAAACAAAAGTCTGCTCCGCCTGGGTCACGTTCAGTACGTGATGCACCGGATGGCCGCCCTTCTGCAGAGGGATCACTTTGCCTTCGTTATCGTACAGCTCGATATCGAATGGGATATGCAGCGGCAGCTTCTCCGCCTGTTCTGACGTCGGCGGCGTGCGCTGGCTGATGGTCAGGGTGTACTGCTCCGTTTCCGGATTGTAGTCGTCATGGACGGTGACAATCGGCGTACCGGACTGGCTATACCAGCGGCGGAAATGGGACAAATCGACGTTGGAAGCGTCTTCCATCGCCTGGACAAAATCATCGCAGGTCGCGGCGCTACCGTCGTGGCGTTCAAAATAGAGCTGCATTCCTTTCTGGAAATTCTCTTCGCCCAGCAGGGTATGCAGCATGCGGATCACTTCCGCGCCCTTCTCATACACCGTCAGGGTGTAGAAGTTGTTCATTTCAATCACGCTGTCCGGGCGAATCGGATGCGCCATCGGGCTGGCGTCTTCGGCGAACTGCAGGCCGCGCATGGTACGTACGTTATTGATGCGGTTGACCGCGCGAGAGCCGAGATCGGAGCTGAACTCCTGATCGCGGAAAACGGTCAGGCCCTCTTTCAGGCTAAGCTGGAACCAGTCGCGGCAGGTGACGCGGTTGCCGGTCCAGTTATGGAAATATTCGTGACCAATGACGCGTTCGATATCCAGATAGTCTTTATCGGTCGCGGTATCGGTACGCGCCAGCACGTATTTGGAGTTAAAGACGTTAAGCCCTTTGTTCTCCATGGCGCCCATATTGAAGAAGTCGACGGCGACAATCATATAAATGTCGAGGTCGTACTCGAGACCAAAGCGGGTTTCGTCCCACTTCATTGAATTTTGCAGCGAGGTCATCGCCCATGGCGCGCGGTCAAGATTGCCGCGGTCAACGTACAGCTCCAGCGCGACTTCACGCCCCGAACGCGTTTTGAAGGTATCGCGCAGGACGTCGAAATCGCCGGCCACCAGCGCAAACAGGTAGCACGGTTTCGGGAACGGATCCTGCCACTGGATCCAGTGGCGGCCGTTTTCCAGCTCGCCCTGGGCCACGCGGTTACCGTTGGAGAGCAGGAACGGGTATTTTGCTTTATCGGCGATGATTCTGGTGGTGAAGCGCGCCAGAACGTCCGGGCGGTCCAGATACCAGGTAATATGGCGGAAGCCTTCCGCTTCGCACTGGGTACACAGCGCTTCGCCGGACTGATACAGTCCTTCCAGCGCGGTATTCGCCGCGGGGCTGATTTCGTTGACGATGGTCAGGGTGAAATGTTCCGGTAAACCGCTAATGACCAGTTGGTTATTTTCTTCCTTGTAGTCGCTCCACGGTTGGCCGTTAACCTGCAGAGAGACCAGCGTCAGGTCTTCGCCATCCAGACGCAATGGCACATCAGACGTAGCCGCCTGGCGGGAGACCTTGCTCTCAGCCGTCACTACGGTTTTCGCGGCATCCAGGTCAAAGGTCAAATCGATATCGCTAATCAGATACTCCGGCGCACGATAGTCGTGGCGGTATTTGGCTTGGGGCTGTTGTGTCATAAAAAACCTTTAGCGTGTCCTGTAAAGTGTCGACTCAGTCTATTCCTGTTGCGCAAATCTCGCTATGCAGAATCTTCATCTTTTCAATGCTAAACATGAAAATTGCTACATTTTGATAACACAAGAGGCACGAAATGCGCTCGACCAGGCGCAAAGCTTGTGGTGTGATGCGTGTTCAATATATTAAACTAGGCCTCGCAAATGACCGTCAGCGTCGCCATCAGCCGTCGCCGCGGGACAGAGTCGGGTATTACAGGTATACTCCGCCTCCTTTTTACCGCTTTGGTTTTGATGGAAACGCTCCAGTGAGAGGATGCTACTGCGCACCATGACCCAATTCACTTCTCCTGTACTGCACTCGTTGCTTGATACGGATGCCTATAAGCTGCACATGCAGCAGGCTGTCTTCCACCGCTACAATGATGTACAGGTTGCGGCGGAGTTCCGCTGCCGTGGGGATGATTTGCTCGGCATCTACGCCGATGCGATTCGCGAGCAGGTTGAGACGATGCGCGACCTGAGGCTACAGGACGATGAATATCACTGGTTGTCGAGCCTGCCCTTCTTTGCGCCAGACTATCTTGAGTGGCTACGCGGCTTCCGCTACGACCCGCGCCAGGTTACCGTCATTAATGACAACGGCAAGCTGAATATCCGCCTTTCCGGGCCCTGGCTTGAAGTCATTATGTGGGAAGTCCCGCTGCTGGCGGTGATAAGCGAGTTGGTGCATCACTATCGCTCGCCGGAAATCAGCGTCAATCTCGCGCTGGACACGCTCGAGCATAAGCTAACTGACTTTAACCGCCTCACGGCTGATATCGATATGTCGGGCTTCCGCCTGATGGATTTCGGTACCCGCCGCCGCTTCTCGCGCGAGGTGCAGCAGGCCATTGTTCAGCGTCTTCAGCAGGAACCCTGGTTCACCGGCACCAGCAATTACGATCTGGCGCGTCGTCTGAATCTGACGCCGATGGGAACCCAGGCGCACGAATGGTTCCAGGCGCATCAACAGATCAGCCCGAACCTGGCAAGCAGCCAGCGCGCGGCCCTCGCGGCCTGGCTGGAAGAGTATCCCGATCGGTTGGGGATTGCCCTGACCGACTGCATTACGATGGATGCTTTCCTGCGCGATTTCGGACCGGAATTCGCAACCCGTTATCAGGGGCTGCGCCACGACTCCGGAGACCCGGTCGAATGGGGCGAGAAGGCTATCGCCCACTACAAAAAGCTGGGCATCGACCCGCTGAGCAAAGTGCTGGTATTTTCCGATAATCTCGACCTGACAAAAGCGCTTGATCTCTATCGCCACTTCTCCTCGCGGGTGAATCTGAGCTTCGGTATCGGTACGCGTTTAACCTGCGATATTCCCCAGGTGAAGCCGCTGAATATTGTTATCAAGCTGGTGGAGTGCAACGGTAAGCCTGTCGCCAAACTTTCTGACAGCCCGGGTAAAACAATTTGCCACGACAAAGCGTTCGTCCGCGCTCTGCGCAAAGCCTTCGATCTGCCGCCGGTTAAAAAAGCCAGCTAGGTCATGTCATATAAAGACAAAATGCGTCCGCCAAAACGGACGCATTTTTATTAGCCTCCACTTATCATCCCGAGACTTTATCAAGCGTTAAGAATCCCGTTCGCCCTGCATGGGATAATCACTATGAACGAATCCCTCTTAATATCAGGCTCTCCCTCAGCAAAGAAGGCGATCTCCTTATTTATTTCCTAAAAGCCCCCTTTCTTGTGCGAAATCTACTTGTCTGATGGAAGATGACAGGTAACATAGATATCCCCCTGCTGAAGGGGAATACAGATTTTTCTATTGGACTAACAAGAGAGACTATTATGAGCGTTGTGCCTGTAGCCGACGTACTCCAGGGCCGCGTTGCCGTTGACAGCGAAGTCACCGTGCGCGGATGGGTGCGTACCCGCCGAGATTCTAAAGCTGGCTTTTCTTTCCTCGCCGTCTATGACGGTTCCTGCTTTGATCCTGTACAGGCCGTTATTAGTAATTCTCTTCCCAATTACAATCAGGAAGTCCTGCGCCTGACTACCGGCTGCTCGGTCGTGGTAACCGGCAAAGTCGTGGCGTCTCAGGGACAGGGCCAGAGCTTTGAAATCCAGGCCAGCCATGTTGAAGTCAGCGGCTGGGTGGAAGATCCGGATACTTATCCGATGGCGGCTAAACGCCATAGCATTGAGTATCTGCGTGAAGTTGCCCACCTGCGTCCGCGCACCAACCTGATTGGCGCGGTGGCGCGCGTTCGCCATACGCTGGCGCAGGCGCTACACCGTTTCTTCGACGAGCAGGGTTTCTTCTGGGTTTCTACTCCGCTGATTACCGCTTCCGACACTGAAGGCGCCGGCGAGATGTTCCGCGTTTCAACGCTGGATCTGGAAAACCTGCCGCGCAACGACCAGGGCAAAGTCGATTTCGATAAAGACTTCTTCGGCAAAGAGTCGTTCCTGACCGTTTCCGGCCAGCTGAACGGCGAAACCTATGCCTGCGCGCTGTCTAAAATCTACACCTTTGGCCCGACCTTCCGCGCGGAAAACTCCAACACCAGCCGCCACCTGGCGGAGTTCTGGATGCTGGAGCCGGAAGTCGCCTTTGCTAACCTGAACGATGTGGCAGGTCTGGCGGAAGCGATGCTGAAGTACGTTTTCAAAGCCGTTCTCGAAGAGCGCGCTGATGACATGCAGTTCTTTGCCGAACGGGTTGATAAAGACGCCATCGACCGCCTGCAGCGTTTCGTTTCCGCTGATTTTGCCCAGGTTGATTACACTGACGCGGTCACCATTCTGGAAAATTGCGGTAAGCAGTTCGAAAACCCGGTGTACTGGGGCGTGGATCTCTCCTCCGAGCACGAACGCTATCTGGCGGAAGAGCACTTTAAAGCGCCGGTTGTCGTGAAAAACTATCCGAAAGATATTAAGGCGTTCTATATGCGCCTTAACGAAGACGGTAAAACCGTCGCCGCTATGGACGTCCTGGCGCCGGGCATCGGTGAAATCATCGGCGGCTCCCAGCGTGAAGAACGCCTGGACGTGCTTGACGCGCGTATGGCGGAAATGGGCCTTAATAAAGAAGACTACTGGTGGTATCGCGACCTGCGCCGTTACGGCACCGTGCCGCACTCCGGTTTCGGTCTGGGCTTTGAACGTCTGATCGCTTACGTGACCGGCGTACAGAACGTTCGTGACGTCATTCCGTTCCCGCGGACCCCGCGTAACGCGACATTCTGATTTTTTTCTGCAATTTTTGTCAAAGGCCAGCGCAAGCTGGCCTTTTTTTATGTCAATTTACGTTAACGAATATCAGGAAACTTAAACATCAACCGTCATGGTTCACAATTATGTTACGCACTATTTCATTAGCGACCGCTAATTAAAACCGCACCTTTTGTTCATAAACTGGCAAACATGCTGATTATATTGCTCGTTTTTTAACCACACGCAGCACAACTTGCAACGACAAGATTTGAATAAAAATAAAGCAAAATGCAGATGCAAAATGCGCAAACCCTCTCTTATCTAAATTAATCATAATTAATTCATATAGATATATAAAGGAAGGTGATTTTGTCAGCAAATACGACCGGAATGTTGATTGAGTTCACAAAGTTCCCAAAAATACACATTTAGTTACATAGAATTTCCTTTTGTTACTCATATGAGATATTGGTAGCATTTTCAGGCTAGCGAAACGTTGTTCTGAATGGAAAGATGCCTCCAGACACCAAACTATCATCAATAGTTCCGTAAATTTTTATTGACGAAACTTATTGGCGGCAGTGGCAAGTGTTCATAAAAAAATATAAATGAGGGTAATAAATAATGATGAAGCGCAAAATTCTGGCAGCGGTAATTCCTGCCCTGCTGGTAGCCGGTGCAGCTAACGCTGCAGAAATCTATAACAAAAACGGCAACAAACTGGACTTCTACGGGAAAATGGTTGGCGAGCACGTTTGGACCACCAACGGCGACACCAGCAGCGATGATACCACTTACGCCCGTATCGGCCTGAAAGGCGAAACCCAGATCAACGATCAGCTGATCGGCTACGGTCAGTGGGAATACAACATGGATGCGTCCAATGTTGAAGGTAAACAGACCACCAAAACTCGTCTGGCTTTCGCAGGCTTAAAAGCCGGTGAATATGGTTCATTCGACTACGGTCGTAACTATGGCGCCATCTACGACGTCGAAGCGGCAACCGACATGCTGGTTGAATGGGGCGGCGACGGCTGGAGCTATACCGACAACTTCATGACCGCGCGTACCAACGGCGTTGCAACCTACCGTAACTCTGACTTCTTCGGTCTGGTTGACGGTCTGAGCTTCGCGCTGCAGTACCAGGGTAAAAACAAAGACCGCGACGTGAAGAAACAAAACGGCGACGGCTTCAGCACCGCGGCTACCTACGCGTTTGACAACGGCGTAGCGCTGTCCGCAGGCTATGCGAACTCCAGCCGTACTGGCGATCAGAAAGCTGATAAAAACGGCGAAAAAGCTGAAGCATGGGCAACCTCCGCTAAATATGACGCGAACAACGTCTACGCTGCGGTCATGTACTCCCAGACCTACAACATGACGCCGGAAAACGAAGGCAACTACTTCGCTAACAAAACTCAGAACTTCGAAGCCGTCGTTCAGTATCAGTTCGACTTCGGCCTGCGTCCGTCCATCGGCTACGTACAGACTAAAGGTAAAGACCTGCGCTCTCGCGCTGGCTTCTCCGGCGGCGATGCTGACCTGGTTAAATATGTCGAAGTGGGTACCTGGTACTACTTCAACAAAAACATGAACGTCTACGCTGCGTATAAATTCAACCAGCTGGACGACAACGATTACACCAAAGCCGCTGGCGTTGCGACCGACGACCAGGCCGCAGTGGGTATCGTTTACCAGTTCTAATCTGCAGTACACCCCTTCGTGATATGCCTAAAAAGCAGGACTTCGGTCCTGCTTTTCTGCTTTCCTGAGAGGAAGATCGTAACTTTCAAAAACCTTCTCGCTTTTTGTCGCAAACGGTTGGCAATTAACATAACTCCCGTTAACCTGATAGCGGATTTCCCTTCAGTAATCACAATGGAACCTCGTCATGTTTGAGAACATTACCGCCGCCCCTGCCGACCCAATTCTGGGCCTGGCCGATCTGTTTCGTGCCGATGACCGCCCAACAAAAATTAATCTTGGAATTGGTGTTTATAAAGATGAAACGGGTAAAACACCGGTCCTGACTAGCGTGAAAAAAGCAGAGCAGTATCTGCTGGAAAATGAAACCACCAAGAACTACCTGAGCATTGATGGTATCCCCGAATTTGGTCGCTGCACCCAGGAGCTTCTGTTTGGGAAAGGAAGCGCAATTATCAATGATAAACGCGCCCGCACCGCCCAAACGCCGGGCGGTACAGGCGGCCTGCGCGTCGCCGCCGATTTCCTGGCGAAGAACACCGATGCAAAACGTATTTGGGTGAGCAACCCATCCTGGCCGAACCATAAAAGCGTATTTAATTCAGCCGGCCTGGAAGTTCGCGAATATACCTATTACGACGCCGCTAACCACAAACTCGACTTCGACGGTCTGCTGGCCAGCCTGAACGAAGCCCAGGCCGGCGACGTGGTGCTGTTCCACGGCTGCTGCCACAACCCTACCGGTATCGATCCGACGCTTGAGCAGTGGCAACAGCTGGCGCAGCTGTCGGTAGAAAAAGGCTGGCTGCCGCTGTTTGACTTCGCCTATCAGGGCTTTGCCCGCGGTCTGGAAGAAGACGCGGAAGGCCTGCGCGCTTTCGCTGCGCTGCATAAAGAGCTGCTGGTTTCCAGCTCCTACTCGAAGAACTTTGGCCTGTACAACGAGCGCGTAGGCGCCTGTACGCTGGTTGCCGCGGACCAGGAAACGGTAGACCGCGCGTTCAGCCAGATGAAGTCCGTCATTCGCGCTAACTACTCTAACCCGCCGGCTCACGGCGCCTCGGTAGTGGCGACAATTCTCAGCAATGACGCGCTGCGCGCTATCTGGGAACAAGAGTTGACCGACATGCGTCAACGCATCCAGCGTATGCGCCTGCTGTTCGTGAATACCCTGCAGGAAAAAGGCGCCAGCCGCGATTTCTCTTTCATCATTCAGCAAAACGGGATGTTCTCGTTCAGCGGTCTGACCAAAGAGCAGGTATTACGTTTGCGTGAAGAGTTCGGGATTTACGCGGTGGCGTCCGGACGTATAAACGTCGCCGGTATGACGCCTGACAACATGGCGCCGCTGTGCGAAGCGATTGTCGCCGTGCTGTAACCTCAAGCTCAGGACAAACAAAAGGCCGCATTTGCGGCCTTTTTTACATTCTGGCTCCAGTCACCAGACCGGCATTTCATCCTGCAGGAAAGGGTTATGCAGACGCTCATAGCCAAGCGTCGACATAGGGCCATGGCCAGGAATAAACGACACGTCATCGCCCAGCGGCAATAGTTTGCGTTTAATCGCATCGATCAGTTGATTATGGTCGCCGCGAGGGAAGTCGCTACGCCCTACTCCGCCTTTAAAAATCACATCGCCGGAAATCAGCAGTCGGCAAGCCGGATCAAAGAAGACTACGTGCCCCGGCGTATGGCCAGGACAGTGCAGCACCTGCAGGGAAATATTCCCCACGCTAACCGCATCGCCTTCGTTCAGCCAGCGATCGGGCTGCAGCGGCTGACAGTCTTCAAGACCAAACATCCGGCTCTGCGCCGGCAATCCTTCCAGCCAGAACTCATCTTCTTTTTCCGGACCAATAATCGGCACGCCATAATGCTGCGCCAGCTCCGCCGCCGCGCCAACATGATCGAGATGACCGTGCGTGAGCAGAATCTGCATCAGGCTAACGCCTGCCGCCGCGACTTCCTGTTTGATTCGCTCAGCGTCACCGCCGGGATCGACCAGCGCCGCCAGTTTGGTTTGTTCACACCAGATTAAAGAACAGTTCTGCGCGAACGCGGTAACCGGAATAATACGATAGTTCATGAGGCTCCTTTCGTTACCAGTGCCGTACCGGCCCGGTATCAATATGCACAAAGTTGCTACGTGGGTAGTATCCTACACCACCTGTGCGCATAGATAACGCCGCTTTGCGAACATTGCTTAACGAAATGCCTTCAATATGGAAATCCATCGCCTGGCCTTTAGTGTGGTAGCTGTGTTTCGCCACCCCTCGGCTGCGGGCGCGAAGCTCATTATTGGTATCAACAGAACGATAACCGGAAATAAGCTGGACAGGCTTGTTGGTGCCAAGTAATCCCTGCAAACGATAGAGTTGATCGAACAAACCGGGATCGATGGATTTAATCTTATTCGCGCGATAGTCGCGGAAAAAATGATTAAGTCTTGCTAATTCATCCTGAATATAGCCTCTGCCATCGAAAAACTCCGCCTTGAGTGATTCACCAGTATGCAGGTTGTTCAGCGTCAAAATACGCGGTCGGGGGGTCGAGAGGGTGGCAAATGCCGGCGCAGGCAGAATGGCAGCAGCACCGAGCGCGGCTCCACCTAACGCCAGCAGTTTGCGGCGATTAGCGTCAAATTTGTCCATGATAATCAGGTCTACAGGTAAATGAATCGTAATATACTTTTCCCGCAATCCGCCCGTTAGCCGCCAGCGCGCGCTCGCTCCCCTAAGGCTAATCAATATCAGCTATGGAGAATGGGCTGCTTACCGCCACAACGCCTTTGCAGGATTATATGTATATGCACTTCTGGCGCACGAAAGGCACCTTACCGGGCATTATTGCCAACGTCAAGGTAGCCTAACCCCAGTAAACTCGGGCCTTGCAGCATGCCAGGCCCGTTTTCACACACAGATAGGACAACCAAATCCGTTGAACTACTTCATTTATCTGATTAATTGTTCAGCTTTAGGCAATATTTGTGCGCTGGATCGCGCGGTGAGATCGTAATTGTAAATATCTGTTCGATATTGTGTACGTCCATCAGCGCCGACAAACGCGGTCAAATAATAGAGATTAACCGGGATATTCTGGCGAATATTAACGTAGCGGGTGTTTCCCTGTTTAAGCGCATCTGAAATACGCGCGTCATTCCAGCCAGCATCCTGCAGTAGCATATTCGCCAGCTCAGAGGCTTTATTGACGCGTACGCATCCGGAGCTCAACGCACGCCCATCCCGCTGGAACAGATTGTGATTTGGCGTATCGTGCAAATAGATAGCGTCCGAGCTTGGCATATTGAATTTATAGCGCCCCAGCGAATTGCGCGCGCCGGGAGCCTGCTGGAAGCGGAACGGCAGATTCGATGCGGTTATCGTTTCCCAATCGACCTGATAAGGGTCGATTGTCTCTTTGCTATTCCAGCCGCGCATCATCGTATAGCCGTGCTGCTCAAGGTAGCCTGGGTTATTGCGCACCTTCGGCAGAATATCGTTGCGCGCCAGCGTCGGCGGCACGTTCCACGGCGGGTTGACCACGACATTGTTCAGGGCGCTGCTCATCATCGGCGTTTTACGGTCCGGGCGACCAACGATAACCCGCGATGCCAGCACCTGGCTACCGTCCTGGTAATAGACCAGCGAAAAGGCGGGAATATTCACCATGATGCCGGTCGCCAGATTACCCGGCAGCAGGCGCAAACGCTGAATATTCAATGCCAGCACGCCGGCGCGTTGCGCGGGAGAAACGTTGAGCCAGTCGCGGGTCGCCTGACCAATCACACCGTCAGCGCCCAGCCCCTGCCAGGCCTGGAAGCGCTTAACGCCCTCGACTAACTGGCGATCGTAAACGCCGCGGCCGCTGTTTTTGGCCTTTTTCCCGGCAGATGGGCTCACCACCTCATCGCCCGGCAAAGCAATCTTTGCCGATTCATCCAGCATACCGGTGCGCTGTAAAATTTCGCGCAGCGCGCCGGCATCATTGCTCCATTCGCCCGGGCGCAGCGACGTCTTGCTGGTAAGCTGCGGCCATGGACGGGAATCGGCAACCTGCGCTAATAGCGCCTGATGCATTGCGGCATACTGCGGATGCTGCGGGGCGAGCCCGGCAATAAACTGCGGCAGCGAACCGTTATCCAGCGCCACCTGCCACTGGTTAATGACCGACAGAGGCGGCGTCGACATCGCATACGGTTTGGTGCCGTACAGCCAGCGGTTGCCCTGAGTCGGAATACCGCTAATAAAATGCAGATAGCCCATCATGGCGTCAGAAAGAACAACATCCCGCGCCAGACCGTTCACTGCCGGGTCGGTCAACAGCTCAACCCAGGTGGTGAACTGCGGCTGGAAACCGGCGATAGCCACTTCAGCCAGCTGCTGTTGAAACGCCTGCACCGCCTCGCGGTTATCCCACATCGGTTTCATATCCCTGGCCGCATACAGCGATACCAGCGGATTCATAAATACGGGTTGATAACCGGTCGGCAGCACCGCCTGAATATCGGCACGGCTTTTTGCCGCCGCCTCGGCTGGAAGCGCCTGCTCGCCGGCCATTTTGGCGACCGCCGCAGATTGGTTTGCGCTTTGGCTCAGCGCAGAAGAAAGCTCGCTGATGGCGGTAGCGCTATCCGATGGTACCACTTCAGGCTCTTCGGCCTGGACATTGAACAGTGGAGCAAATGCAAAAGCCAGGCTCAGACTGAGCGCGGACAATTGACGACCATACCGTTTCTTTAGCAACATCCCTTGCCCCCTGTTAACACATTGCTGCCCGCTAAATTGGGGCTTACTTTCAGTATATGAAGACGAAAACGCTTTTGCCTTCCCAAATGTAAAGAAGTTAAAAGATTATACAATCCTAAAATACAGGAACGGATAACAAAAAGGGCGACATCGCGTCGCCCTTTGGCTGGTTATTATACCACCCTATGAAGCATTTGCCGTTCCCGGCAGCGTTTCGGGCAGCTGCGGCGCGAAGCCACGCAGACCGACGACGTGCACGTGCTCGTGATTATTCACGACCTTACGCACAAGCTTATAGGTGGTGCCTTTTTCCGGACTGATATTTTCCGGCGCCGCGATAATCAGCTGCATCTCCAGACGATCGCAGAGCTCGAACAGCGTCGCGATAGAGCGGGCATCCAGACGCGCCGCTTCATCAAGGAACAGCAGACGACACGGCGAAATGTCCTTACCGCGCAGGCGCGAAGATTCATCTTCCCAGCTCTGTACCACCATCACCAGGATCGACATCCCGGTACCGATAGCCTCACCGGTCGATAGCGCACCGGATTCCGCGCGCAGCCAGCCGTCGGAACCACGGTTAACTTCCACTTCCATCTCCAGATAGTTGCGGTAGTCCAGCAGCTCTTCGCCGATGGTCTGCGGCGTACGCTGCCCCATATCAATCTGCGGATTCAGGCGCTGATACAGCTTCGCCAGCGCTTCCGAGAAGGTCAGACGATTGCTGTTGAACAGATCCTGATGCTGTTCATGCTGTTCAGATAGCACGTCCAGCAGCATCGAGTGGGTTTCCCGCACGTTGACGTTCAGACGCACGCTGTTAACCTGGCCGAAGGAGACGCTCTGCAGCCCCTGGTTGAGCATGCGAATACGGTTTTGCTCGCGCTGGATAGTCTTGCGGATAATATTGGCCACGCTGCGGGAGCTGATGGCCAGCTTCTGCTCGCGGTTGGTCAGCTCTTCCGTCAGACGGCTGAGTTCGATCTCCATCTGCTCAATCGCTTCCACCGGATCGTCGGTGCGGATGATATCCTGGCGGATACGCTCGCGCAGATGCTGATACACGGCGACAAAGAACTGGATTTTGCGTTCCGGGCGTTTCGGATCTTCAGAAATACGCAGCACATCGCGCAGATGTTCGTTATCCGAGACCGCCAGACGCAGCGCGCCGAGCGCCTTATCCGACATGGAGCGCAGCTCATCTGCAGACAGGTAAGCCAGCTCGCGACGATGCAGGCGACGCTCCACGCCGTTGTCTTTCACCAGGCGCATGACCGCGCACCAGCCCGCTTTGGCGCTGACCACCTGTTCGCGCATTTCGCAGTAATCGCGCTCCAGCTTGCGCAGTCTGCGGGTCAGGTTATCCATTTCCGCTTCGCAGAAGGTCAACGCTTTCTCAAGTTGATTGCGGCGCGCGCGGTTGTTGCTGAGCTGAGCGTGGAGCTCATCGCGGCGCAGACGGGCGCGCTCTTCGGCGCCGGCGTCGGCGCGTACGCCAATATCCTTAAGCTCTTTATGCAGGTCGTTGAGCAGCTCTTTTTTGGTGTCATACGAACTTTTCAGCGATGCCAGCACCTGATGGTACTGATTGAGCTGCGCGGCGTGGGTACGCAGCGCGTCGCGGGTGCGGGCACGTTCCGCTTCCGCCTGCTCCAGGCGATGGCGCAGCTTCTCGTTCAGATCGCTATTACCGCTGAGCATCTCTGCGGAATCAGAGTAGCTAAAGTGGGCGCGACGCTGCACCACTTCGGTCAGCGCAAACGCCTGCTGACGCGCGTCGCGCTGGGTCTGCTGCGAATACGCATAGTCTTCTTTCAGCTGTTCAAACTGCTCCGGGTCGCTCTGAAGAACGGAAACGATCGGCTCCAGCTTTGCCAGCTGATTGCCGTGCTGCTGTACGAAGCGCGCGGCTTCCTGCGCTTCGTCAAGGCGTTCCTGGATTTCATCCACGCGATCGGCCAGCGAGTCGTCGGCCAGTAGATTCAGACGCGGCAGCAGGCGGTTGAGGGCGGATACCCCCTCTTTGGCCTGCTCATACTGCGCCCGGTTCTGCTGGTTATCGCTCTCATGGGCAGTCAGCGCCCGCTCCAGTTCGCCGCGACGCGTATTCAGTTTGCGGATTTCCTCTTCCGGGTCGTCCTCAAAGGCCACCGCCAGATGGTTGCCGATAAAGCGGCTGAACGCCTGATGCAGGCGCTGGGTTTTCTGCACATCAAACGACAGCGTCGCAAAACGCTCGGACAGGCTTTCGCGCTCGGCGTGCAGGGTTTCAACACGGCTTTCGCGGGCCGCGCGGCCAAACAGCGGCAGCGTCGGGAAGCGTGAATAGCGCCACTGGCGATCGGCAATCTTCACGACCACCGCTTTTTCCAGCTCATCGACGCTGAATACGCTGTCATCAAACGACTGCGGATCGCCTTCGATCAGGTAGAGATCTTCGGGACAATCTTCAAGACCTTCCAGCTGATCGGCAATCAGCGACAGATCCGGTACCACGATGGCGTGGCGGGAAGGACCGTAGAGCGCGGAGTAATAAGGCGCATCATCGAGACTCACGTCATCGTAGATTTCCGACAGCAGTACGCCGCCAAAACGTTCCGCCAGCGCGTTCAGGCGCTGATCTTCCGAACCGCCCGGCTGGCTAAGACGCTCAATTTCATCATCGATAGCGCGCTTGCGGGCGCCGACTTCATCGCGCTCCACGATAGCTTCGCGTTCACGCTCCAGCAGCTGCTGGAGATATTCGGTAACTTCCTGGCTGGACTCAAACTGCTCGCCGCTCTGCTCGCACAGCTGGTTAAGGCTGTTCTGCGCCGCCAGCCAGATGGGCGCGCGGCGCATCAGCGTTTGCGTCCGCGACTGCAGCTGTTCCAGCTCCTGGCGTAGGGTCATCCGCCGTTCGCTGGCGGAGGAGACGCTGTCGGAAAGCGACGCGATGCGGGCTTCCAGCTCCTGATGCAGAGCTTCCAGCTCATCGATATCGTAGCGTTTGCCCTGCCGCTTACAGAATTCATTGAGCTGGCGTTCGGCGTCCTGCTGTTCACGCAGGCGCTGTTCGAGCTCGGTCAGGCGGCTGCGCAGCCCGTGCGCCTGTTCAGCCTGATGGCGTTGATTAACGCCTTCGCGCAGCAGCTCGCGCGCTACGTTCCAGGCTTCATTACGCGCCAGCGGGCCGTTGATCTCCGCCACCAGCTGGTATGCCTGTTCAAACTGGCTGTGCGCGGTTTGCGCCACGCTCATTTTCTGTTCCAGCGACAGCATTTTTTCCGTCGCTTCCTGCTCTTTCGCCTGGAACGTTTCCAGCCACTCGTCGGCACTTTCCGGGGTTAAGTCCGGCAGATGGCAGAGGGTTTTTGCCCGCTCCAGCGCCTGCAGCGCCTGGGTGTACTGAATCGCGCGGGTCTGCTGCACGTCCAGCGCCTGCTGGTAGTCGGCAAGCTGGTTTTTCAGCTCATCCACTTCCAGCTCGGCGGCTTCGGCGCGGGCTTCGTTCTCTTCCTGTAGATCAACCGCTTCCGCGACGACTTCATTTTGCTCTTCGAGGCGAATCTGCAGTTCATCAAGATCCGCTTCATAGCGCTCGATTTTTTCCTGCTGGCGCAGCGCGGTCTGTACCAGGTTCAGATGGTCGCTGGCGGCCTGGTAATCGGCTTCCAGATCGCCTTCCGCGCCGTTATGTTCCTGCAGTTCGCGGGCCATATCGACGTGCTTATACTGTTCCGCCGCGAGCTGAGCGCGGGAGGTGAACA
Source organism: Klebsiella sp. M5al (assembly GCF_002090195.1). NCBI lineage: Bacteria > Pseudomonadati > Pseudomonadota > Gammaproteobacteria > Enterobacterales > Enterobacteriaceae > Klebsiella > Klebsiella sp. M5al. The sequence continues at coordinate 2,065,699 of NZ_CP020657.1, read as the reverse complement.
GATCCCGGCGATATTCCAGCGCTTTATCGAGATGAATGCGCCGTTCATTGGCGTGACGCATATAGTCGGCGGCAACGTAGTTGGTGGCTTCGCTGATCAGATGCTTGAAGAGATCGCGGTCCGACTGCGTCACGCGGATAGCTTCCAGCGTCATGCGGTTTTCACGCAGCGCCGCTTCCATATCCTGGAACGCCTTACGCACGCCGCTGTTTTCCGGCAACAGGTAGTCGCGCAGCGAGCGGGTAATGGTGCTCGAAATACCGCCGTACAGCGAGGCTTCGATCAGGCGATAGTATTTGCTACGGTCCGAAGCCGAACGCAGGCGACGGGCCACCACGCCCAGGTCAAACATCAGCGAGTGATATTCGGTAATAGAGTTAAACTGCTTAAACTGCACCCCTTCCATCGCTTCGAGCTTATCTTTCAGCTCGTTGAGCGTCACCACGCGCGCCTGGCGCTCGTTAAGGGTTTCGGTCAGCAGCTGGGTTGGCTGGATGGAGGTTGGCAGGCCCTGGATTGCAAACGGCTTGATATCGACTTTACGATCGCGACCGGCCACCTGCTGTAGGCGAACGCCGACCACCACGCGCTGGTGGCGGGAGTTGATCACGTCCAGCACCGAGTAGCAGACGCCAGCGCGCAGCTTACCGTGCAGGCCTTTATCGCGCGAGCCGCTGGTGGCCCCCGCTTCCGTGGTGTTACGGAAGTGCAGCAGCGTCAGGTCCGGGATCAGCGCGGTGACGAAGGCGGCCATGGTCGTGGATTTACCGGCCCCGTTACCACCGGAAAGCGTGGTCACTAATTCATCAAGATCAAAAGTCCGGGCAAAAAAGCCGTTCCAGTTAACCAGCGTTAGCGAGCGAAATTTACCGCGTTCAATCATTACTCTTCCTCCCCGCTATCCGGCTGATTCTCTTCATTCTCATCATTAAGCTGCAGGCGATTTTCCAGCGCCATCGCTTCACCGTCGCGGATCATACGCAGCTGGGCTTCGCGCGGATCGTCACCGGCGCGCACATCGGCGCCGAAGCGAAATACCGATTCGGTGATGCGGAATTTGCTGCTGTCGTGGCCCATAAACCACACCATGCCGAGACGGCGCAGGCGGTTGAGTGAAGCGCGCATTTTTTCCTGCAGTTTCTGGCGATCAAGGTCGGAGCCGGTAGAACGGTTATTGACCAGCTTCAGCAGCTTGGCTTCATCCGCCAGAGTCAGCAGCTCGTCGTAAAGCTCCTGCTGGGTGAAGATGCCTTCATTCGCCAGGCGCTCCGGGCTGAGGTAGAGATAGCAGAGAATTTTGCCCACCATCATATCCAGCTCGGAGAGCACCGAGCGCGGGATCAGCGTGGTCGACCGCGGACGCAGATAGAAAAATCCTTCCGGGGCGCGAATCAGCTCGACGTTGTAGCGAGCATAAAATTCTTCCAGGTAATCCTGAAAATCCATTAAAAATGCGTGATTATCCAGCTCGTCGAGGCCGATATGGCGGCCCGCGCGCAGGGCGCTATCCAGCGCCGGAAATAACGGATTAGCCAACGCTTGCGCCAGTTTAACCGGCATCACTTGTTCAATATTTGTCGATGACATGCGCCTGTACCTTGGCTCCGTAATCATTAATCGGCTGCCATTTTGCCGGCAGTCCGGTGAAATCTGCTTGCGCTACGCCCAAACGTACCGCCTGGTCGACCACAATGCGCGCGACATCAAAGTGGCGTGCGCGCGGATACTGCGACAGATATTCGCGAACCACCAGGCCAAGATCCAGCGGCAGTCCCTTCTCTTTATAGACCACCAGCTGTCCTTCAATCAGCGCCGCCAGCTGTTCGCGAATTTCGTTAAACTCTTCGTACTCCAGATCCGCCGGAAGTTCCCCGGTGACCTCTTCATCATGCAGCGCCATCTCTTCATCGCGCATATCAAGCAGTCGATCGGCATTCGCGTGGGTGAGCGCCCACGGAGCGTCGAAGTAGGTTTGCACCGACTGACGCAGACGCTGCGCGAAGACGCGGTTTTTATCCATATCGATGGCGGTACGGATAAATTTATGCACGTGGCGATCGTAGCCGATCCACAGGTCAATCGCCTGCTGGCCCCAGCTGACGATGCGGTCCAGCTTGCTTTGCAGATCGAACACCAGACGATCGATAAAATTCAAATCGTCGCGCGCCATGGTCGAGTCCTGGATACGCAGTAGGTTTGCCTGCAGCTTATCGCCCGCCGCGTCCAGCGTATCCTGCAGTTCGCGCAGGGTGCCGGAGGTTTCCGACAGCAGCAGCTCACAGCTGGAGATCGCCGCTCGCCAGTCCTTGTTCAGCAGCTGGGCAATATCATCTTTCACCAACTGCTGCTGTTCATCCATGATCCGCTGAGTCAGGTCGATGCTGTCAAAAATTTCCGCTACCGAGTACTTCAGCGGGGCGAAAACGTTACGATGCCAGTGGAACTCATCGCCGCCCTCTTCTGCCGAGTCGGCGGCGCGCTTGAGTTCGCCGGCAACGATGGAGAGCTGCATCGACAGGCGCAAGGTGGAGAACTCACGCTGGCGAATATAGTAGTCGGTGATCCCGATGCCCAGCGGCGTCAGGCGATAAATAGCATTACTCTCGGTGATTTCGCTGGTAAAGCGGTTCAGCAGACGCTGGCGCACCATATCGTTAATGGCATTATTGGCGCGCTGGCTGATGGTTTCGCTGGTCTGCTCAAACGCATCACTCACGTGGCGGAACGCGTCCACCAGTTCTCCCTCGGTCATTTCCCCTTCCATCCGCTCGCCGTTCAGCGTGGCGATCGCCAGCAGAAAAGAGAGTCTGTCGACTGGCAGCGAAATAGAAAAATCATTTTTCCTGGCCCAGGCAACCAGTTCGGGGACTGTCTGGGAAAATTCACTCATAGTTTATCCTTGCATCTGCGGCTTAAGCGCGGTGACGTGAATATAACGGCCTAAGCTAATATACGGCTCCTGGCGACAGTAGCGCGTTTCCAGCTCCAGCAGCGCCGCAAATTTGTCGTGCTGTTGGTGTTTTTCACGCAGATAATCATGAAACACCCGTACGCCTGTCTTACCGGTAATCTGCCAGCCAATCTCTTCCAGCCAGCCGTAAACCTGCTGCGGATCGCGCGGATAGTCCGGCGACAGCGTGCGTTTTTTCTTTTTCGGCATGCCGATTTGCACATAGTCGAGATTTCCGGCGACCATATTGTGCATCAACAGACCGTTAGCATTGTAGAACATCAGCGACAACGCGCCGCCGGGACGCAGCATCGCCCACAGCGTACGCAACATCGCCTGAGGTTCGGCTACCCATTCCAGCACCGCATGAAACAGTATCAGATCGACCGGACTTTCCAAATGCTGCTCAATATCCTGAGCCGCGCATTGTACAAAATGCATGTTGTCGATCACACCTTTATCGGCAGCCGCCTGCCTGGCGCGAGCCACCATTTCTCCGGAAAGATCGCATAACGTGACGTGATGGCCCATTTCCGCCACTTTGATCGCCGTCTGTCCCTCGCCGCCGCCCGCGTCAAGAACTCGCAATGGCCCAGGCCCCAGCTGGTTCAGCAGCGGTTGCAGATCCTGCCAGAGGATCGCCTGCCGCAGCTGGCCTTTGGTGGTGCCATATATATTGCGCGAAAACTTTTCAGCAATATCATCGAAATTACGATCCTGCACGGGTGACTCCACACGCCAACACAAAGCCGCTATTTTGTCATACCCGCGCGGAGAATGAAGCGATCTGTTGTAAGATCCGGGTATATCTTTGGTTAGATGGTTAAAAAAGGAACCGTACGGCATGCTTTTTACGCTGAAAAAGGTTTTAGGCGGCATGATGCTGCCGCTTCCCCTGCTGCTGTTGCTGATTGCGCTCGGGATCGCACTGCTGTGGTTTAGCCGTTTCCAGCGCACCGGCAAGCTCTGCGTCAGCCTCGGCTGGCTACTGTTACTGCTGTTGAGCCTGCAACCCGTAGCCGATAGCCTGCTAAAGCCGATTGAAGATAAATACCCGACGTGGAGAGATGAAAAGCGCGTGCAGTATGTCGTCGTGCTTGGCGGCGGCTACACCTGGAATCCGAACTGGGCCCCCAGCTCAAATCTCATCAACAACAGCCTGCCGCGGCTGACGGAGGGGATCCGCCTGTGGTATGAAAACCCGGGCTCGAAACTCATTTTTACCGGCGCCGCGGCAAAAACGAATCCAGTCAGCACGGCGGAAGCCGGGGCCAGAGTTGCCGAGAGTCTGGGGATACCGCGCAGCGAAATCATCGTTCTGGATAAACCCAAAGACACCGAAGAAGAAGCCGCCGCGGTGAAGGAGGCGATAGGCGATGCGCCGTTCCTGCTGGTTACCTCCGCCTCGCATCTGCCGCGGGCGATGATTTTCTTTCGCCGCGCCGGGCTAACCCCCCTGCCCGCGCCGGCCAACCAGTTGGCGATTGAGTCACCGCTCAACCCATGGGAGCGGGCAATTCCTTCGCCCGTTTGGCTCATGCATAGCGATCGGGTGGGTTACGAAACGCTAGGCCGCATCTGGCAATGGCTGAAAGGATCCTCAGGCGATCCAGGGCAGGATTGATTTAGCCGCCAGATCAAACCGGGTGCGGTCAAAGCGCCCGGTATTCACCAGATTATCCACTTCGTCCCACAGCAGATACAGCCAGCGCCGCCAGAGAAACGCTTCCGCCACCGGCGCCCGCCGGAGATAGTGCCACAGCAGCTCCTCCTCCTGACCGCTATCGGCCAGACGGAATAGCTCATATTCCCGCGGCGCCCAGAGCATCATACCCGGCCCGACCATCGCCAGCAGCTGATCGCTGCGCGGATCTTTAAGCATGCTGCGCAGCGTGAAGCTACCGTGTACCAGCACGCAGTTATCATTGAAATCTTTAAACAAATCCATAAGGCATTCGCGGGTGCGGAACAGAATGCGTTTATCCTGCATCGTCAGGCCGGTATCATGATAAAGATTCAGCGTGCTCCATAGCACCTCCACGCGCTGGCGATACCAGTACGGCCAGAGGTTTTCCTGAGTACTATCGACCATCCCGACGCAGCCGCCGCTGTCCTGGCGGTGCCAGGCCAGCAGCGCTTCAACGATCTGCTCCTGCAGCTGCTCCCAGCGCTCCGGCGTGCGGGCGGGGGCTTCAACCGAGACGCCGCGCAGCCGTTCGATCAGCAGAACATCGGGGCCGGGATGCTCTTCATGCGTCATTACGCCGTAGACAACCGGCATACGCACGGTGCCGCTTCGCGCGAGGGTCGATATTTTCCACGCCAGCTGGCGCGCCACCCCCGGCGTCGTAAAGCTGCGCGCCAGCAGCGGCATTGGGTTTCCCTGTGCATCATATAGCGACCACAGCGCCGACGAGGGTTTCTCGCTGACGCACTCCACGCGGCTTAGTTTTTCACCCAGCAGGTGGCTCAGCTCGGTACGCAACTGTTCCATTTCTGATTACCCCTATGAATACTACCGGATTCATAATGAGCGCCTGCGCCGGGGTTGTCATCGGGTGAGATCAAAATTGACGTAAAAAAGTATGGAATAACGGCCTGGGGATATCCCCTCCTGGCGGAGGGGACGGAGGGATTAACGCAGCTCCGCGCGAACGCGCTCCAGATCTTCCGGTGTATCGACACCCGTACCGGGAACCACTTCCGCCACCGCGACATGGATTTTCTCGCCGTACCACAGCACGCGCAGCTGCTCGAGCATCTCTATTTGCTCCAGCGGGCTCGGTGCCCAGCTAACATAGCGGCGGATAAATCCGGCGCGATAGCCATAAATCCCAATATGGCGCAGCAGCGAATCGCCAACAGCCTCGCGGGATTTGGCGAAACGATCGCGATCCCACGGAATGGTGGCGCGTGAGAAGTAGAGCGCATAGCCCTCAGCATCCATCACGACCTTCACCGCATTCGGATTAAACGCTTCTTCCGCATCGTGGATTGGCACCGCTAAGGTCGCCATACCGCTCGTGCTTGCCGCCAGATTTTCGGCCACCTGCCGCACGATGGCTGGCGGGATCATCGGCTCGTCGCCCTGAATGTTAACGATGATGGTGTCATCGCTGAAGGCGCATTTTTCGACCACTTCGGCAAGGCGTTCGGTACCAGATTGATGATCTTCACGCGTCATGCAGACTTCGCCACCGGCGGCTTCCACCGCATGGGCCACGTCCGGATGGTCGGTAGCAACGATGATACGCTCGGCACCGGATTCGCGCGCGCGTTCCAGAACGTGGACAATCATCGGCTTGCCGTTGATATCCTGGAGCGGTTTCCCTGGCAGGCGGGTAGAAGCAAAGCGCGCGGGGATGATAACCACGAAACTCATGACTGGCTCTCTTCTACAGGAAGCGGGCGCGCTTCGGTTTCCAGCAGTACGGGAATGCCTTCACGCAGCGGAAAAGCCAGGCGATCAAGTTTGCAGATCAGTTCTTGCTTATCCTGGCTGTAATACAGCTTACCGTTACAAACCGGACAGGCGATAATTTCAAGTAAACGGTGATCCATGATTCCTCCAGATGGACCGAATAGATTCTTCAGCAGCATATCACACGTGGGCTCAGGCGGCGTCAATTTCCCAACCCTGCTGCAGGCCGGCAAAAAGCGCCGGAGGTAGCCGTCCGCAGGTCACTCGCGCGGCGCCCTGCCAGAGGGCAAAATCATCAATGGCGCGTTTTAGCCCACTCTCCAGCCCGGACGTCACCTTTACCCCCTCTTCCAGCCACAGGGCGATAATTTCCAGCACGCCGGTTTTACGGTGCATTTTGCTGTCCATTCTGCCAACCAGTCTCCCCTGGTGCAGCAGCGGTAACACAAAATAGCCGTACTGCCGTTTCGGCGCGGGGGTGTAGCACTCCAGGCGGTAGGTAAAGCTAAACAGCTGTTCCGCTCGTTTGCGATCCCATACGACCGGATCGAAAGGCGAGAGCACGGCGCTGTGGCTGGCGGCGAGCCTGCCGCCGGGAGAGGACTCCAGCAGCGTCAGGGCATCACGGTGAAGCCACATTTCGCCCAGCGTCTCAACGTTAACCGGCACCACCAGCCCCTCATCCTGCCAACTCGCCAGCAGCAGCGGCAGCGGGGGCTGACGCAGACGATAATAATCCGCCAGCCACTGCGCGCGAAAAATCCCCAGGCTACGAGCGCTATTGCGTAACATAATGGCTTCAGCCTGCTCCTGAGAGAGCCCATCTCGCGCATCGTCCCAGTTCGGCATCACCCGATGGGTCAGGTCGTAAACGCGCTGAAAATTACGCCGCTCGATAACCATCACTTCACCGGCGGTAAATAAACCTTCAAGATGGCGCTTATGCGGTTTCCACTCCCACCAGCCGCTGGCGCCTTTGCGCGGATGCTCGAAGTCGGCCGAGCGCACCGGGCCATTTTCAGCAATATGGGCCAGCAGCTCCTGAATGCCTGCGGCGTGCTCGGTCATCCACGCTTTGTGATATTTCCAGCCCATGTTATCCGGCGCCAACATGCGGTGACGCACCAGCGAAAAGTCGCTGCGCGGTAAAAAACAGGCTTCGTGCGCCCAGTACTCCATCAGCTCGCCGGCGCGGAGCGCCTCGTTCAGCCAGCCCTGAGGATAGCGGCCAAGGCGGCTAAAAAGCACCAGGTAAGGACTGCGGGCAACCACGTTGATGGTATCGATTTGCAGCAGGGACATCTGCCTGATGGTCTGTAGAATGTCCTCGGGCCTGGCGCGACGACGGGGCTTTTTCAGCAGCCCCTGCGCGGCGAGGTGGAGATGGCGGGCATCTTTAAGCGAGAGGGACAATACCGGCATGCAGCTACTCCGTTAAGGGTTCAGGCGCAAGCGGTGATGGACAAAATCAGCGTTGCGCCAGCGTAATTAAGTCAGTGAGCAACCGCTGCGCGCGTTCATCAGTCATTATCGCGTCGACCGGGAGATACCACCAGTTTGCCTGCGCAAACTCGCGGCACTTCACCGCGTCTTTTTCGGTCATCAGCAGAGTTTGCCGCGCTGTCGCCAGGGCAGCGACAGCGCTCTGCGTCAATGCCTGATGATCGGCCAGGGCAACGGTTTTGACCGGCTGTACGCCGCAGCTTTCAAGAGTGGCGAAGAAACGCGGAGGGTGGCCGATTCCGGCCATCGCCACCACGTTGTCAAACGCCGCGACATCCCGGCGTTCACCGGTCCGCAGATTCACCGCCAGTCCGGGGCGAAGCTGCATCGGAATTTCTCCCGGGCGGGCGAGGCCCCCGTTAACAATAACCGCATCCACGCTGCGTAAACGCGAAGCGCGCTCACGCATAGGCCCGGCGGGCAGCCACCAGCCGTTGCCAAAACGGCGCACGCCGTCAATCACCACAATTTCTTTGTCGCGCGCCAGCTTATAGTGCTGCAGGCCATCATCAGTGACGATAAGCTGAAGATCCTTGGCGGCAAGCAGGGCCTGTACCGCATCGCTGCGTACCGGCGAGACGGCAACCGGCGCGCCGGTACGCTGGTAAATCAGTACCGGCTCATCCCCCGCTTCCCCGGTGCGGGTATCCGGATTAAGCAGCAGCGGATAGCTCGCTGCTTTACCGCCGTAGCCGCGTGAAACGACACCAACGCGAATACCGCGCTGCTGGAGCTGTTCCACCAGCCAGACGACAACCGGCGTTTTACCATTGCCGCCTGCGGTCAGGTTACCCACCACCACGACCGGCACCGGCGCTCGCCAGGCTTTTCGCCAGCCCAGTTTATAGCTAAGCCGTATCAACCCGCTCACCAGGCCATAGAGCCAGGAGAGCGGAAGCAGCAGCCGCCATAAGGGCGACTCACCGGACCAGATACGAGCAATCATGCGCCGAACTGCATCTTATGCAGCTGAGCGTAGACGCCCTTGTGCTCAAGCAGATCGGTATGGCTGCCGCGCTCAACGATCTGACCATCTTCCACCACCACGATCTCATCAGCCTGCTCAATCGTCGACAGACGGTGGGCAATAACCAGCGAGGTGCGGTTTTTCTGCAGTTCGTCCAGCGCGGCCTGAATCGCGCGTTCGGATTCGGTATCCAGCGCCGATGTGGCTTCGTCGAGGATCAGGATCGGGCTGTTACGCAGCAGGGCGCGAGCGATTGCGATACGCTGACGCTGGCCGCCGGAAAGCATCACGCCGTTTTCACCGATAATCGTATCCAGGCCATTGTCCATTTTGTTGATAAAATCCATGGCATAAGCCATACGCGCCGCTTCCTCAATCTGCTCGCGGCTGTACTCTTCGGTACGCGCATAGGCGATGTTATTCGCTACGGTATCGTTAAAGAGATGGACGTTTTGCGACACCAGCGCAACCTGATCGCGCAGGGAGCTCAGGGTGTATTCACGCAGGTCGTGGCCGTCCAGCAAGATCTGTCCATCATCAACATCGTAGAAACGCGTAATAAGGCTGGCGATGGTCGACTTACCCGAGCCCGAGCGCCCGACCAGCGCCACGGTTTTCCCTTCCGGAATATTCAGGTCGATATTGCGCAGGGCGGCGACTTCGCGTCCTGGGTATCTGAAGGTGACGTTTTTAAATTCGAGGTTGCCCTTCGCGCGTTCGATAACCCGCGTGCCTTCATCCTTCTCCTGCTCGGAATCAAGAATGGCGAAAAGGGTCTGACAGGCGGCCATCCCGCGCTGGAACTGCGCGTTGACGTTAGTCAGCGATTTCAGCGGGCGCATCAGCGCGATCATCGAGGAGAAAACAACGGTGATGGTCCCGGCCGTCAGCGTCTCCATCACGCTCGGGAAGCTGGCAGCATAGAGCACGAAAGCCAGAGCCAGAGAGGCGATCAGCTGGATAATCGGATCAGAAATTGACGACGCGGAGACCATTTTCATCCCCTGCAGACGCATCTTATTGCTGACTTTATCAAAACGTTTGGTTTCGACGGCCTGGCCGCCAAACATCAGCACTTCTTTGTGCCCTTTCAGCATCTGCTCTGCGCTGGTCGTCACCTGTCCCATGGTGTTCTGCATATTCTTGCTGATATTACGGAAACGCTTCGAGACCACGCGAATAGCAATAGACACGATCGGCGCCAGCACGATCAGAATCACTGACAGTTGCCAGCTGTAGTAGAACATCATAACGAACAGGCCAATAATCGATGCGCCTTCACGCACAACGGTAATCAGCGCGCTGGAGGAAGAGGACGCGACCTGCTCAGAATCATAGGTAATACGCGATAACAGCGTCCCGGTGGACTGTTTGTCAAAGAAGGCAACCGGCATCCCCATCATATGGCTGAATAAACGACGGCGCATCGTCATCACGACTTTGCCGGACACCCAGGAGATACAGTAGCTTGAAACGTAGCTGGTAATGCCGCGCAGAATCATTAACCCGATCACCACCAGCGGCATCCATATCAGCACGGAGCGATCCGTTTTACCAAAACCATCATCCAATAACGGTTTAAGAAGCGATAGCATGAAGGTATCACTAGCCGCGTTAAGCACTAACGCTACCGCTGCAACGATTAGCCCGGGTTTAAACGGCGCTATAATCGGCCAGAGTCGGCGGAAGGTCTGCCACGTGGAGAGATCTTTATCGTTCTGCATTCAATAAACCAGCTTGTGTTGAAATAGCCGCATATTCTACCCGTTCTACGCCTTCCCGCCAAACCACTGATGATACCAACGAGGTAAAACTTGATCCCGTAAGCCATGGATTTGCCAGCCGTCCGGGGAAAAAACGACCGTAATTTGCCCCTGATGCGGCGTATCGAACCATTGATAACGCTGATTCCGGTAGCGCTGAATCACTTTCGCTGATGGCATACGCCAGGCGTTATAGCGAGAAGCGGAAGCAAGCGCCGCCTTGCCGCCAACGCTCCGCAGTAGGGCTATCCCTGACGAGGTATTACTGCCGTGGTGCGGAACCTGGATAAGTGTAGACGCAAGATGCTGCCAGTAGTGGCTAATCATCGCCAGCTCCGCCGGCGTTTCAATATCCCCGGTCAGCAGAATACTGTACTGCCCATCGTCAATTCGCACCACGCAAGAGCGATTATTTCCCGCTTTTGTCGCCCCAGGCAGCGGCCAAAGCGCGCGAAAGGTTAAGCCTCGCCACTGCCAGGTTTCTCCGCGCCGGCACGCTAAATGACCAGCCCAGCCCAGCGGGCTGCGCACCGCTGTCTGCGGCCATGCTTTTAACACTGAGTTGAGCCCACCGCGGTGATCGAGATGCTCGTGGCTGAGAACGATCCCCTCCAGCTGCAAATGGTGCCAGCGTAGCCACGGGATAATAATCTGCTGGCCGCTGTCGCCATCAGGCCAGGCAAGCCCGGTGTCATAGAGAAACGCCGCGCCCTGACGTTCAATGACCACCGCCAGCCCCTGCCCTACGTCCAGCATAGTGGCTCGCCATTCGTCAACTGAGGCGCTTCGCCAGAACGGCCTGCTCAGCAGCACGAGGCAGGTCAAGCAAAATGCGGGCGCCGTCCGCCAGGCGTGAAAGCGCCAGACGATCAGCGCCAGCCACGGCACTATGCTTATCCCAAGCCAGCGAGCGTCAAGCCCCAGCCAGCCGGACGGCAGCTGGCGTAATAACCAGAATAAGATAGCCAGGATCCTGTCCGCTGATTGCCAGACCGCCATCTCAATGATAGACGGCGCGCAGAGGTGTAAAAACATGGCTGCCAGGATCAACGGGACGACGACAAAGGTCACCAGAGGCACGGCGATAAAGTTGGCGACCACGGACGTTAAGCTTATACCGTGAAACAGAGCGATCTGTAGAGGAGCGAGCAGGAACATCAATCCGATCTGCAGGTGGCATAACGCAAGGCTTTGACGCAGTAGCCAGTTCTTTTTGCCGGCCGGCATCGGCGCCAGTTGATACCAGAAAATAAGCGCCGCTACGGCGAACGCTGATAGCCACAGGCTTTCGGATAACATTGCCAGCGGATCGGCAAACAGTATTGCGCCAATGCAGCAGACCCATAGCTGCCATGGCGACCAGCGTTTTCCGGATAGCCTCAGCGCGCCCCCCGCAGCCAGCGCGACGCAGGTGCGCAGCGCCGGCGGCTGCATGCCGGTTAGCCCAGCGTAAAATATCGCGCTCGCCAGGCCCATAAGCAGCGGCGCCCGCCAGCCAAGCCAGCGGCACGGGAGAAAGAATTGCGCGCCCCTGAGCAGCAACCAGCCCAGAGAAGCCCCCAGCGCGATATGTAAGCCAGAAATCGCCATCAGGTGCGATATGCCGGTTTCCTGCATCAGGGATTTTATCTCGCGAGGTATCGCCAGACGCTCCCCCATGCCTAACCCTAGCATCACCGATTGCCACGGCAACGCGGCCAGCGTGTGATTCAGCGAAGCCAGATAACGCGCTCGCAAACTGCAGTTTCGCTCCCGGATTTCAGCCGTGATAAAGCGCCCGGTTAACGGACGATGCTGCGCTAATGCATAGCGTTGGCTATCGAAACCGCCATCGTTGAGCTGACCGTGGACTGGACGCGCCCGCAGCGTCATGGCCCAAACCTGGCCTGCGCAGGGCGTTTCTGGCAGATAGTTGCCGTAGAGGCTAATCCCCGGAGCAGGAAACAGCCGACGCCCATCCAGACGAATAATTTTGCCCTGATGCGTTGTCTGCCCGTCCGTTGCGGTCAGCTCAACTTCAACCCGCTGATTCTTGTCCGTTAACCTCTCTGTCGGCCATAGCGTCTGGCGAGCGCTGAGCACTCCCCAGACAAAAAACAGCGTTATCAATGCCGCGTATTGCGCAGGTCTGCGCCGACATTGCGCAATGAGTAGCGCCAGGACCATTAACCCCCAGGTAACCCACCGCCCGGGCAGAACGGGCAACCAGAGTAGCGGCAGGATACCGATAATCACGCAGCCCGCAAGTTGTGGTAAACGCATGAGCACCTCCCTGTCAGAGGGAGTGTTACGCTAAACAGGCAGGCTGTCTCTGAGGACGGAGAGAAACTGCATCGCGCTATCCAGAGAATTTACTTTTCTGGTGCAACAGAACCTGCGTTTTGCGAGGTAGCTTCAAAGAGAGATTAAAAGTCATAAAAAAAGCACCCGAGGGTGCTTTTTTAACGTTTAAGTATGTTGTCGCCGATCGGCGAAACTTACTCTTCGTAAATATTGGCGCGGTCGCGTAATTCTTTGCCCGGCTTAAAGTGCGGAACGTATTTACCTTCCAGTTCAACTTTATCGCCAGTTTTTGGGTTACGCCCGGTGCGGGGTGCTCGATAATGCAGAGAGAAGCTGCCGAAACCGCGGATTTCAATGCGCTCGCCTTGAGCAAGCGTTGAGGCCATATGCTCCAGCATTTCTTTAACAGCATCTTCCACTGCTTTCGCAGGAATGTGAGATTGCTGGCTGGCAAGTCTTTCTATCAATTCTGACTTGGTCATTATTCCTCCGGTTTCCTTCAAGGCAAAATTAGCTAACAGCTTAAACAAGGGCGGCCGTAGCCGCCCTTTGTGCTTGATTACAGGACGAATCCCGCAATCTGTCAAGTAAACTCGTCGTAATTCAGGTTGTTGTAACCCGAAAGACTAAGATTACTCGCCTTTAGCTGCTTTGAAAGCTTCAGCCATTGCGTTGTTAGAGAAGTTTGCATCTTCCTGTTTGTTAACAGTTGCGATTGCATCTTTCTCGTCAGCTTCGTCTTTCGCACGAACAGACAGGCTGATTGCACGGTTTTTACGATCAACGCCGGTGAATTTAGCTTCAACGTCGTCGCCAACGCTCAGAACCAGAGTTGCATCTTCAACGCGGTCACGGGAAGCTTCAGAAGCGCGCAGGTAACCTTCAACGCCGTCAGCCAGCTCTACGGTTGCGCCTTTAGCGTCAACTGCAGTCACTTTACCGTTTACGATTGCGCCTTTCTTGTTCAGTGCAACCCAGTTGTTGAACGGATCTTCTGCGAGCTGTTTAACGCCCAGAGAGATACGCTCACGCTCTGCGTCAACCTGCAGAACAACTGCTGCGATTTCGTCGCCTTTTTTGTATTCACGAACTGCTTCTTCGCCTGCAACGTTCCAGGAGATGTCAGACAGGTGAACCAGGCCGTCGATGCCGCCGTCCAGGCCGATGAAGATACCGAAGTCAGTGATAGACTTGATTTTACCTTCAACACGGTCACCCTTGTTGTGGGTTTCCGCGAACTGCTGCCATGGGTTGTTTTTGCACTGCTTCAGGCCCAGGGAGATACGACGACGTTCTTCGTCGATATCCAGAACCATAACTTCCACTACATCGCCAACGTTAACAACTTTGGACGGGTGGATGTTTTTGTTGGTCCAGTCCATTTCGGAAACGTGAACCAGGCCTTCAACGCCTTCTTCGATTTCAACGAAGCAGCCGTAGTCGGTCAGGTTGGTCACGCGACCGGTCAGTTTGGTACCTTCCGGATAACGTTTAGCGATAGCTACCCACGGATCTTCGCCCAGCTGTTTCAGGCCCAGAGATACACGAGTACGTTCGCGGTCGAACTTCAGCACTTTAACAGTGATTTCGTCGCCAACGTTTACGATTTCGCTCGGATGCTTAACGCGTTTCCATGCCATATCGGTAATGTGCAGCAGGCCGTCAACGCCGCCCAGATCAACGAATGCACCGTAGTCAGTGAGGTTCTTAACGATACCTTTAACTTCCATGCCTTCCTGCAGGTTTTCCAGCAGCTGATCGCGCTCTGCGCTGTTTTCGGATTCGATAACGGCACGACGAGAAACAACAACGTTGTTACGTTTCTGGTCCAGCTTGATGACTTTGAATTCAAGCTCTTTGCCTTCCAGGTGCAGCGTGTCGCGCACCGGACGAACGTCTACCAGGGAGCCCGGCAGGAACGCACGAATACCATTCAGCTCAACAGTGAAGCCACCTTTAACTTTGCCGTTGATAATACCGACTACAGTTTCAGCGTCTTCGTAAGCTTTTTCCAGCGTGATCCAAGCTTCGTGACGTTTAGCTTTCTCACGGGACAGCAGGGTTTCACCGAAGCCGTCTTCTACTGCATCCAGAGCAACGTCAACTTCGTCACCAACCTGGATTTCCAGCTCGCCCTGGGCGTTTTTGAACTGCTCTGCCGGAATGGCAGACTCAGATTTCAGACCGGCGTCAACCAGTACTACGTCTTTGTCGATAGCAACAACAACACCACGAACGATGGAACCCGGACGGGTTTCGATTGTTTTTAAGGATTCTTCAAATAGTTGAGCAAAAGATTCAGTCATGTTTAATCTTCAGGTTTCATATTTAACGTCCACCTGGCTCCATGCCGGATGGGGTTGTTTAACATACCCGCTAACACTCCATTGCTGCGGGGGTACTGCTAAAATTCGGAGGCTCTTGTGCTTTTTCGATAAGACAATTAAGCGGAAGCCAGTTTTTCGCGCGCATATTGTAGCGCTTTTTCAATCACTTGCTCAATGTTTAGTTCTGTTGAATCAAGAACTAAAGCATCGGCAGCCGGGATCAGCGGCGCGACTGTACGATTGCGATCGCGATCGTCGCGCTCTTTTATCTCGGATAAAAGGCGATCAAAGTTAACACTAAAGCCCTTTTCCTGCAACTGGAGCATGCGGCGATGAGCACGTTCTTCCGCGGAAGCGTCAAGGAAAATTTTCACCGGCGCATCAGGGAATACGACGGTGCCCATATCGCGTCCGTCGGCGATCAGGCCCGGCAATTCGCGAAAGGCTCGCTGGCGGCGGAGCAATGCTTCACGCACGCGAGGAAAAGCAGCCACTTTAGATGCCGTGTTGGCAACATCCTGAGTGCGAATTTCAGCGCTAACATCCTCCCCCTCCAGAACCACTTCCAGGCTACCGTCAGTAGAGACAAAACGCACATCCAGGTGCGCAGCCAGCGGCACCAGCGCCTCTTCGGATTCCACATCCACATGATGATGTAGGGCCGCGAGAGCAAGCACGCGATAAATCGCCCCAGAATCGAGCAGATGCCAGCCCAGCGTTTCTGCCATTGCCTTGCATAAGGTGCCTTTGCCCGCACCGCCAGGCCCATCAATGGTGATTACCGGAACTGTTGCCGTCATCTTTTTCTCCTTCAGCAGGGCGCATCAATATATAAACGCCGCGCATTATACGCATCTCTACGACAGAAAGTGAGCATTGCTTGTAAATTACGGATAACAGGAAATCTCCTGCGGAAGAATTGTGCAATTATAGCGGGCTGTCAGAGCAACAGCCCGGAAGATGATGTCGTTTTACTGTTTATCTGCGGCGATACGGTCGCGAATATGCTGCGCGCGTTCTGTTGAAGGTGGGTGTGAATCGAACAGAGATTTGCTACGCCCGGCGTCAAGACTGGCCAGTTTTTCGAAGCTTCCCACCAAGCCTTGGGTGCTGATTTTGCGCTTCTTCAGCAAATCGTAAGAGAAATCATCGGCGTCCGACTCCTGCGAACGAGAGAAGGCTGAGTTGATCATCCCCTCGCCAATGTCGCCCAACTGGGATTTTGACAGACTTGCAGCCGCTCCGCCGGTTGCCGAAATGGCATCACGCGCGGCGACGGTTGCATACGCGGTTTGCATCGCTTTACGCGAGTGGCCCAGCGCGACGTGACCCAGTTCATGGCCCAGTACAGCTTCAACTTCATTATCGGTCATCATGTCCATCAGGCCGCTATAGACGCGCACGCAGCCGTTGGCCATTGCCCAGGCATTGACATCTGACGTCATATAAACCTTATAGTTCACCGGGGTACCATTGATGTTATTTCCAAGCGCTTTGGCAATTTTATTCAGACGTTTGGTGTACTTACTTGAAGCGCCGGCCTGTTTATTTTCGCTATCCATTTGCTTACAAGCATCGTCGGAAAGCGCTTTGACTTCAGCGTCAGAAAGCGTTGCCGCTTTGTAGGCCGTCATCCCTGAACTTACGAGGGCGTTGGTGTCCATCCCCTGCATATTTTTACAACCTGCCAACAACGTGGCGGAAACCGCTAAAGCCAGCATTACTTTTGTATTTCTCATATCAATCATCCATTGATTTTCATATTAAATGCTTATAAATCCTGCATTTACAAGCAGCCAAGGCTAGCATTTAGTTTCCCGCCCGACAAGCAGACATAAAAAAACGCCGACACGATGGTCGGCGTTTTTACCTTAAACTCACGTCATTCAGGCCGGCGTACTGATTCGTGCCAGCTGCTCGAAGTAGTCCGGGAACGTTTTCGCCGTACATTTCGGGTCAAGGATGGTGACCGGCGTATCGGAAAGTGCCACCAGCGAGAAGCACATTGCCATACGGTGGTCGTTCCAGGTGCCGATCTCAGCAAACTGAAGCTTCGCAGGTGGAGTAATGCGGATGTAATCCTCCCCCTCTTCAACCTCTGCTCCCACTTTACGTAGCTCCGTGGCCATAGCAAACAGACGGTCGGTCTCTTTGACCCGCCAGTTATAGATGTTGCGCAGAGTCGTGGTGCCTTTCGCAAACAGGGCTGCCGTGGCGATCGTCATCGCCGCGTCCGGAATATGATTCATATCCATATCGATGGCGTTCAGTTCACCATGGGTGCAGGCAATAAAGTCATCGCCCCAGGTAACGGTTGCGCCCATTTTTTCCAGCACATCGGCAAAACGGATATCACCCTGTACGCTGTTGCGGCCAATACCGGTGACCTTCACCGTACCGCCTTTGATCGCGCCAGCGGCGAGGAAGTAGGATGCCGAGGAGGCATCGCCTTCCACCAGATAGTCGCCCGGCGCGAGGTAGTGTTGATTGCCGCGCACGATAAAGCGCTGATAAGACTGGTTTTCAACCTCAACGCCAAAGGTTTTCATCAGGTGCAGCGTGATATCGATATAAGGTTTGGAAACCAGATCGCCTTTAATCACGATCGCGGTATCCTGCGGCGCCAGCGGAGCCGCCATCAGCAGCGCGGTCAGAAACTGGCTGGAAACGCTGCCGTCCACTTCAACCTGGCCGCCGCTGAAACCGCCGCGCAGGCGCAGCGGCGGGTAGTTTTCCTGCTCCAGGTAATCAATCTGCGCTCCGCCCTGACGCAGCGCGTCAACCAGGTGGCCAATCGGCCGCTCTTTCATTCGCGGTTCGCCGGTCAGCACAATATCGTTACGGCCTAAACATAACGCAGCCGCCAGCGGACGCATCGCCGTTCCAGCATTACCGAGGTACAGTTCTAGTGCTTCAGCCGCCTGCAGAGGGCCGCCGTTGCCGGTGACTTCACAGCGAGTACGATCGGAAGACAGGGTATAATGAACTCCCAGCGCGCTCAGGGCATTCAGCATGTGGCGTACATCGTCGCTATCCAGCAGGTTGGTCAGCACCGTAGTGCCCCGGGCCAAAGCCGCCAGCAGCAAGGCACGGTTAGAAACACTCTTGGACCCGGGCAGGTTAATCGTGCCATCTACGCGTGCGATGGGTTGTAACGTCAGGGATTCCATTAAACTCAACTCTCAAACAAACAGAATAAAAACCCCGCAGAGCGGCTGCGGGGATGAAAAACACGACAGCGATTAACCGTGACGGCGTTCGAAGTCCTGCATAAAGTCGGTCAGCGCCTTCACGCCCGCCAGCGGCATGGCGTTATAGATGGAAGCACGCATGCCGCCCACGACACGGTGGCCCTTCAGCGCATGCAGACCGGCGGCAAAGGACTCTTCGAGGAACAGTTTATCAAGCGCGCTGTCCGCCAGCTGGAACGGCACGTTCATGCGCGAGCGGTTCGCCGCAGCGACATCGTTGCGATAGAAAGCGCTGTTATCGATGGTGCTATAGAGCAGGTCGGCTTTCTGCTGGTTGATTTTATCCATAGCGGCAACCCCGCCCTGCTCTTTCAGCCATTTAAACACCAGACCTGACAGGTACCAGGCAAATGTCGGCGGCGTGTTAAACATGGAGTCATTGGCGGACAGAATGGAGTAATCCAGAATCGATGGGCAGGCTACGCTGGCTTTACCCAGCAGATCTTCGCGCACAATAATCAGCGTCAGACCAGCAGGGCCGATGTTTTTCTGCGCGCCGGCGTAGATCACGCCATAGCGGCTAACGTCAATTTCACGGGATAAAATCGTCGATGACAAATCCGCCGTGACGACCACATCGTCGCCAAAGCTTGGCGCTTCTTCAATGGCAATACCGTCAATGGTTTCGTTCGGACAGTAGTGCAGGTAGGCAGCGCCCGGAGTCAGCTGCCATTCGCTCATCGGCTTAACCGCGCGCAGGCCGTCAACGGTAATTTTGGCGTCGATCACGTTCGGCGTGCAGTATTTATGCGCTTCTTTTACCGCGCTGGCCGCCCAGTAGCCGGCATCGACGTAGTCGGCAACGGTTTTATCGCCAAGCAGGTTCAGCGGGATACCGGCAAACTGTCCGCGACCGCCGCCGTGGCAGAATAAAACTTTATAATTGGAAGGAATATTGAGCAGGGAGCGAAAATCCTGTTCCGCCTCTTCAGCCACCTTAATGAACTCTTTGCCACGGTGGCTGATTTCCATCACCGACGTTCCCAAACCGTTCCAGTCGCACAGTTCCTTTTGCGCCAGTTTGAGTACTTCCGCCGGCAGCATTGCCGGGCCTGAACTGAAGTTATAGACCTGAGCCATTTCCCCTCACCACTTGCTATGTTATTTACCCGCGAACCGTCGCGGGCATAAGTTATTCCTGTGGCTATCGGTTTTATCATTCAGTGACACGCACCGCAATGGCTAAAACTGAGCGTCGGGGAAATGCGGCCTCGCTCACACAAAAGAATCTGCCAGCTTGACGTCATAAAACCGACATAATTGCTGTCAAGTGACTCTTTTTGCCCGGCTGACCTTCGACCATTCTGCATTTGCGCAGCGAGGGCATAATTGTTTATCCCCGGCGCGTAGCGTAAGGATTGCGCTACAGCGAACGCAGGCATAATGGTCGTCCCGGGGAATAGTGGTAAAACGATCGGTAAAGCGGGAAGGAAGAATGGAGAGTCCGGCTTTAACATCTTCATCCTCGTAGAAATAGAGGCTGATCTGGCCGTTGGTTTCCAGAATAGCCAGCCGCACCTGTCCCAGTTGTTCAACCCCGCTGATTCTCAGCTCCATAAAAAATTCAAATTCGGTCATGTTTTCCGCCTGCAGTTTCTCCCATGCCAGCTCGCCGTTTTCCACAACAATAATCGGCTTGCCTTCCAGCAGATCCTCAAGTTTTTCGCTATGCCCCATCAGCCACATAATCAATCGATACAGCAGCGCCAGCGTAATAAAAACCGCCAGTACCGGCAGCATAGGGACGTCATCGTAAAATGCGACGTCGCCCGCGGCCGAACCGAGAGTCAAAATGATGAGCACTTCGAACAGAGACATCTGACGAACGCCCCGCCGCCCGGTTATCTTGAGAAAAATAAATACCAGTACGAAGGTGTAGAGGCTCCGTAATGCCACCTCGGCCAGAAATTCCATGGGCACTTTATCCAGTGCCATACGATGCCAGTCAAATGTCTTCATGTTTTACGCCTGAACAGTTATTGAGTGACATAAGCATAGCCAGACGATGGAGATAGCACCCGTCATCTAAAACCCGTATCATTGCGCGCTTTACGTACGATAAAAGTGACCGCCATGACTCAAACATTTATACCCGGCAAAGATGCCGCCCTGGAAGATTCCATCGCTCGCTTCCAGCAGAAGTTGCTCGACCTCGGATTTGATATTGAAGAGGCCTCATGGCTCAACCCGGTACCGCACGTCTGGTCAGTGCATATCCGCGATAAAGAGTGCGCCCTGTGCTTCACCAACGGCAAAGGCGCCACCAAAAAAGCCGCGCTGGCCTCCGCGCTCGGAGAGTACTTTGAGCGCCTCTCGACTAACTATTTCTTTGCCGATTTCTGGCTGGGCGAGACCATCGCGAATGGCCCTTTCGTCCATTACCCTAATGAAAAATGGTTCCCGTTAACCGACGATGACGACGTGCCGGAAGGCCTGCTGGATGCCCGCCTGCGCGCGTTCTACGATCCTGACGAGCAGTTAACCGCCAGCATGCTGGTGGATCTGCAGTCTGGTAATGACGAGCGCGGCGTCTGTGGCCTGCCGTTCACCCGTCAGTCTGATGGTGAAACGATCTATATTCCGATGAATATCGTCGGCAACCTGTACGTTTCTAACGGGATGTCCGCGGGCAACACCCGCAACGAAGCCCGCGTTCAGGGGCTTTCGGAAGTGTTTGAACGCCATATTAAGAACCGCATTATCGCCGAGAGCATCAGCCTGCCGGAGATCCCTGCGGAGGTGATGGCGCGGTATCCGGGCGTAGTAGAATCGATCAATAAGCTGGAGGCCGAAGGCTTCCCGATTTTCGCATATGATGGTTCGCTCGGCGGCAAATATCCGGTTATCTGCGTCGTACTGTTTAACCCGGCTAACGGCACCTGTTTCGCCTCTTTCGGCGCACATCCCGATTTCGGCGTGGCGCTGGAACGTACCGTTACCGAACTGCTACAGGGCCGCAGCCTGAAAGATCTCGACGTTTTCACGCCGCCAACCTTCGATGATGAAGAAGTCGCCGAACATGCGAACCTTGAAACGCACTTTATCGACTCCAGCGGCCTGATCTCCTGGGATATGTTTAAGCAGGATGCCGACTATCCGTTCGTGGACTGGAGCTTCTCCGGGACCACGGATGAAGAGTTCGCCACTCTGATGGCTATCTTTAAACAAGAAGATAAAGAAGTTTACATCGCCGATTACGAACACCTGAGCGTCTACGCCTGCCGAATCATTGTCCCGGGCATGTCTGATATCTATCCGGCGGAAGACCTTTGGCTGGCGAATAACAGCATGGGCGCGCCTCTGCGGGAAACGATTCTTTCCCTGCCGGAAAGCGAGTGGGAAAAAGAAGATTATCTGGCGCTTATCGAACAAATGGACGATGAAGGCCTCGATGATTTCACCCGCGTGCGCGAACTGCTGGGTCTGGCGACCGGCAAAGACAACGGCTGGTATACCCTGCGCATTGGCGAGCTGAAAGCAATGCTGGCGCTGGCGGGCGGCGATCTCGAGCAGGCGTTGATCTGGACCGAGTGGACGATGGAGTTCAACGCCTCCATCTTTAGCGCCGAGCGCGCCAATTACTACCGCTGCCTGCAAACCCTGCTGCTACTGAGCCAGGAAGAAGAGCGTCAGCCGCTGCAGTATCTGAACGCTTTTGTGCGCATGTACGGCGCCGATGCCGTAGAAGCTGCCAGCGCCGCGCTCAGCGGAGAAGCACCGTTTTATGGGCTGCAGGCCGTTGACAGCGATTTGATGGCTTTCCCGGCTCATCAGTCGTTATTGAAGGCCTATGAAAAGCTACAGCGCGCGAAAGCCGCATTTTGGGCTAAATAAAGCGTTTCTTCCGTTAAAATGACGATAACAGGGGGTCGACTGCGACCCCTTTTTCCTGTTTTGCACTATTTCCGCCGATGTTGTAGCTATAAAGTTAATTAGTGGTGAGAAATAATAAAATACTGCCGCAAATATTGTTAATTTTAATAAAAATACCCCATTTTAATTAACCGAAAAACGGGGGCAAAATGAAAATAATCAACATTATTTGTAAATTTTAAAATTTATTTTTTTATTAAAAAACAAAAAGTTACCTAAAAAAATAAGCAAACCCACACACTAAAAAGGCCTATAGTTCCGGTAGGATATGATCTACATCAAATTCCCTTCTATAATGCTTTGTTAGTATCTCACCGCCAACTTACATAAAGAGAGAGTTAGTGTGAAAGCTGACAACCCTTTTGATCTTTTACTCCCTGCTGCCATGGCGAAAGTCGCCGAAGAAGCGGGCGTCTATAAAGCGACAAAACATCCGATAAAGACGTTTTATCTGGCTATCACCGCAGGTGTCTTCATCTCTATCGCTTTTGTTTTCTATATTACCGCGACAACCGGCACGGCCGGGATGCCATTCGGGGTTGCCAAACTGATTGGGGGCATCTGCTTCTCACTGGGTTTGATTCTCTGCGTTATTTGCGGTGCCGACCTGTTTACCTCAACCGTTCTTATCGTTGTCGCGAAAGCCAGCGGAAGAATCACATGGGGTCAACTGGCGAAAAACTGGCTCAACGTATATGTTGGTAACCTGATTGGTTGCTTACTGTTTGTATTGCTGATGTGGCTTTCAGGCGAATATATGACTGCCAACGGTCAATGGGGACTTAACGTTCTGCAAACCGCCGACCACAAAATGCACCATACTTTTGTTGAAGCCGTGTGCCTGGGTATCCTGGCAAACCTGATGGTCTGCCTTGCGGTATGGATGAGTTACTCCGGCCGTAGCCTGATGGATAAAGCCATGATTATGGTTTTACCGGTGGCAATGTTTGTTGCCAGCGGGTTTGAGCATAGTATCGCGAACATGTTTATGATCCCGCTGGGTATCGTTATCCGCGACTTTGCAAGCCCGGAATTCTGGACCGCAGTTGGTTCAACTCCGGAAAGTTTCTCTCACCTGACCGTCATGAACTTCATCACTGATAACCTGATTCCGGTAACTATCGGGAACATCATCGGCGGTGGTCTGCTGGTTGGGTTGACATACTGGGTCATTTACCTGCGTGGCGACGACCATCACTAAGGGTTGTTTCAGGCAGTAAATAAAAAATCCACTTAAGAAGGTAGGTGTTACATGTCCGAGCTTAATGAAAAGTTAGCCACAGCCTGGGAAGGTTTTGCGAAAGGTGACTGGCAGAACGAAGTCAACGTACGCGACTTCATCCAGAAAAACTATACCCCGTACGAAGGTGACGAGTCCTTCCTGGCTGGCGCAACTGACGCGACCACCAAGCTGTGGGACACCGTAATGGAAGGCGTTAAACAGGAAAACCGCACTCACGCGCCTGTTGATTTTGATACTTCCCTTGCGTCCACCATCACTTCTCATGACGCTGGCTACATCGAGAAAGGTCTCGAGAAAATCGTTGGCCTGCAGACTGAAGCGCCGCTGAAACGTGCGATTATCCCGTTCGGTGGTATCAAAATGGTAGAAGGTTCCTGCAAAGCGTACGATCGCGAGCTGGACCCGATGCTGAAGAAAATCTTCACCGAATACCGCAAAACTCATAACCAGGGCGTGTTTGACGTATACACCAAAGACATCCTGAACTGCCGTAAATCTGGCGTTCTGACTGGTCTGCCGGATGCCTATGGCCGTGGTCGTATCATCGGTGACTACCGTCGCGTTGCGCTGTACGGTATCGACTTCCTGATGAAAGACAAATACGCTCAGTTCGTTTCTCTGCAAGAGAAACTGGAAAACGGCGAAGATCTGGAAGCAACCATCCGTCTGCGTGAAGAAATCTCTGAACAGCACCGCGCGCTGGGTCAGATCAAAGAAATGGCGGCTAAATACGGCTGCGATATCTCTGGTCCTGCAACCACCGCTCAGGAAGCTATCCAGTGGACCTACTTCGGTTACCTGGCTGCCGTTAAATCTCAGAACGGCGCAGCAATGTCCTTCGGTCGTACCTCCAGCTTCCTGGACATCTTCATCGAACGTGACCTGAAAGCCGGTAAAATCACCGAGCAAGACGCACAGGAAATGATTGACCACCTGGTCATGAAACTGCGTATGGTTCGTTTCCTGCGTACTCCTGAATATGATGAACTGTTCTCTGGCGACCCGATTTGGGCAACCGAATCTATCGGCGGTATGGGCGTTGACGGCCGTACTCTGGTCACCAAAAACAGCTTCCGTTTCCTGAACACCCTATACACCATGGGGCCGTCTCCGGAGCCGAACATCACCATTCTGTGGTCTGAAAAACTGCCGCTGAGCTTCAAAAAATACGCTGCGAAAGTGTCCATCGATACCTCTTCTCTGCAGTACGAGAACGATGATCTGATGCGTCCTGACTTCAACAACGATGACTATGCTATCGCTTGCTGCGTAAGCCCGATGGTTGTTGGTAAGCAAATGCAGTTCTTCGGTGCTCGCGCTAACCTGGCGAAAACCATGCTGTACGCAATCAACGGCGGCGTTGATGAAAAACTGAAAATGCAGGTTGGTCCTAAATCTGAACCGATCAAAGGCGACGTCCTGAACTTCGACGAAGTGATGGAGCGCATGGATCACTTCATGGACTGGCTGGCTAAACAGTACGTCACTGCGCTGAACATCATCCACTACATGCACGACAAGTACAGCTACGAAGCTTCACTGATGGCGCTGCACGACCGTGATGTTATCCGCACCATGGCATGCGGTATCGCAGGTCTGTCCGTTGCGGCTGACTCCCTGTCCGCAATCAAATATGCGAAAGTTAAACCGATTCGTGACGAAAACGGTCTGGCTGTCGACTTCGAAATCGAAGGTGAATACCCGCAGTTTGGTAACAACGACTCTCGCGTCGATGATATGGCCGTTGACCTGGTTGAACGTTTCATGAAGAAAATTCAGAAACTGCACACCTACCGCAACGCTATCCCGACTCAGTCCGTGCTGACCATCACCTCTAACGTTGTGTATGGTAAGAAAACCGGTAACACCCCTGACGGTCGTCGCGCTGGCGCTCCGTTCGGACCAGGTGCTAACCCGATGCACGGTCGTGACCAGAAAGGTGCTGTTGCCTCTCTGACCTCCGTTGCGAAACTGCCGTTTGCTTACGCGAAAGATGGTATTTCTTACACCTTCTCTATCGTGCCGAACGCGCTGGGCAAAGACGACGAAGTGCGTAAAACTAACCTCGCCGGCCTGATGGATGGTTACTTCCACCACGAAGCGTCCATCGAAGGCGGTCAGCATCTGAACGTCAACGTCATGAACCGCGAGATGCTGCTCGACGCGATGGAAAACCCGGAAAAATATCCGCAGCTGACCATCCGCGTATCCGGCTACGCAGTACGTTTTAACTCCCTGACTAAAGAACAGCAGCAGGACGTGATTACTCGTACCTTCACTCAGACCATGTAATGGTATTGACTGAAATCGTACAGTAATAAGCGTACAATAAAGGCTCCACGCAAGTGGGGCCTTTTTAGCAATATCATCCTGTCCCAGTCTCTTTTGTCTGCTGTCTATACTTTATGGATAACAGCCAAAACAGACTCGACATAGCCTTTGAGCTGTGCATCTACATAGGCCCCGGATGGGCCAAATTCGGAGATATCACCGCAATGTCAACAATTGGTCGCATTCACTCCTTTGAATCCTGTGGCACCGTCGATGGCCCGGGGATCCGCTTTATCACCTTCTTCCAGGGCTGCCTGATGCGCTGCCTCTATTGCCACAACCGCGACACCTGGGATACCCACGGCGGCAAAGAGATTACCGTTGAAGAGCTGATGAAAGAGGTGGTGACCTATCGCCACTTTATGAACGCTTCCGGCGGCGGCGTGACGGCATCCGGCGGCGAGGCTATCCTGCAGGCCGAATTTGTTCGCGACTGGTTCCGCGCCTGCAAGAAAGAAGGTATTCATACCTGTCTCGATACCAACGGCTTTGTGCGCCGCTACGACCCGGTTATTGATGAACTGCTGGAAGTCACCGATCTGGTGATGCTCGATCTCAAGCAAATGAATGATGAAATTCACCAGAATCTGGTTGGCGTCTCTAACCATCGGACGCTGGAGTTTGCCCGTTACCTGTCAAACAAAAACATCAACGTCTGGATCCGCTACGTTGTGGTCCCGGGCTGGTCCGACGACGACGATTCCGCGCATCGCCTGGGCGAGTTTACCCGTGACATGGGCAACGTCGAGAAGATTGAACTGCTGCCGTACCACGAGCTGGGCAAACACAAATGGGTAGCCATGGGCGAAGAGTACAAGCTGGATGGCGTCCATCCGCCGAAGAAAGAGACCATGGAACGCG
Organism: Klebsiella sp. M5al; assembly: GCF_002090195.1. NCBI lineage: Bacteria > Pseudomonadati > Pseudomonadota > Gammaproteobacteria > Enterobacterales > Enterobacteriaceae > Klebsiella > Klebsiella sp. M5al. Next base: position 2,038,926 of record NZ_CP020657.1, on the reverse strand, counting down.
TGAAGGGTATTCTCGAGCAGTACGGTCATAAGGTGATGTACTAAGGTTATCTCCCGGTAGACCTTGCGCTACCGGGTTTCTCCTCCAGCGATAAGCATCAGGACATAAAATATTCCGACAGCTTATTCGCCACGCTCTCAATTGAGAAAATCCGCTTCTGATGCGCTTTACGGTATTCCGCATAGCGTTCATCCTGCTCTTCAAGCGCGCTCAGTATCCGGTCAGCCACCATCATTGCCCCGGCAATTTCCGCAAACCCCGATTCGCCTTCCCCTTGTAGGGCCACCGCCGCCTGAAGATTCCAGTCAGACAAACGGGCCAGCGGCGCAAACGTCCCGCGGGTCAGCGACAATATTTTAACGCCCTGCTGCTTTGCCAGCGACAGGGCCTGCATCATATCCGCCGACGCCTGTTCGCTATGCACCACAATAATGCCGGTTTTCTGGTTATCAGAAAGCAACGGCATCGCCGCCGGGTAGGAGCGATCGACAAAGCTTGCCGCCTTACCCATATTGATGAGGTTCATCTGCAGGAATAACGCCACCGGCACCGCCGTGCCCACGGCATAGATAGCGATGCTGTTCAGGGCGTTAAGCCAGTCAGCCGCGGCTTTCAGCTCCTGGCTATCGACAATGGCATTACTGTCGCGAATGCTCGCCAGCACCGGCGCAATCTCTTCGCTCTCGTTGCTACCGCTATCTTCCAAACGCGCGGCGCCCTGCTCCATCGCCAGCGCGGTTCTGAAATCCGAGAAACCTTTAAAACCAAAGGCCCGACAAAAACGGGTGATGCTGCCCTCACTGGTATCAATGGAGTCGGCCAGTTCTGAAATCGTGTGACGCATCACAAAGTCAGGATTCTCCGTAATAAAACGGCCCACTTTCTCCAGTATTGGGCTTAGCCCTGAAGCTCCATTTCTTATGCTAATCAACAAGTTGTTGTCTATATAGCTCATTTTTCGCCCTATTTACTCAAAATGCAAACACAGTCACATCTTTCGGCCTGCGGTAAAGATAATAATTATTATCTCACATAAATAAATAAAAATAATTATTTTTACACACAGGAGAACATCGAATGAAAGGTCTCATAGTCTGTCGTACCGGTATGGGCAGCTCCTTAATGCTCAAAATCAAAGCCCAAAAAATCATCGACAAACACGGCTGGGATATCGAATTGGAACACGACGTCCTCTCAGGCTTACGCACCTGGCGAGACATTGATTTTGTCATCACTATGCGCGATCTCACCGATGAAGTCGAAGCCGCCGGATTCAGAGCTGTCGGCATTACCGACCTGATGAACAGTGAAGAGATGGAGTCTGCGCTCACTGACATCGTTCAAAGCAACTAACCTCTCCCGGAGGCAATATGGATTTCCTCAGATTTATTGTATTCGACATTCTGGGCGTAACCCCACTTTTAGTTGGCTTTATTGCATTAATCGGCCTGTTAATCCAACGTAAGCCGATTGAAAAAGTGCTTTCCGGCACCTTCAAGACCATCGTCGGTTTTCTGGTTTTCGCCGGCGGCGCCGGTCTGGCGGTCACTTCCCTGGGTAATTTTCAGACCTTATTCAGCGATGGATTTGGCCTGAAGGGCGTAATGCCGCTGGCGGAAGCGCTAACCGGACTGGCGCAAACCAAATTCGCCATGTGCGTATCGCTAATCATGGTGATTGGCTTTGGCTGGAACCTGTTCTTTGCCCGCGTGACGCCGTTTAAATACATCTTTCTGACCGGGCAACATAACCTTTATCTCTCCGCGCTGCTTACCGTGACGCTGAAGGCGCTGGGCTACAGCGACATGACGACCATCATTGTCGGCTCCGTCCTGCTGGGTCTCGCCGCCTGCCTCTATCCGGCTATTGCGCAGCCGTGGATGCGAAAAATTACCGGTAACGATGAGATCGCGATGGGGCACTACGTCACCCTGGCCTACGCCGCATCCGGCTGGATCGGCTCAAAGGTCGGCGATCCTAAACAATCTACCGAAAAGCTGAATCTCCCCGGCTGGCTGGGGATCTTTAAAGACTACATCGTCTCAGTGTCGATCTCGGTGAGCATTTTCTATTACATCGCCGCGCTCGCCGCCGGGAAAGCCGCGGTCACCGCTGCGGCCGGCGGGATGCACTGGCTGGTTTACCCGCTCTTTCAGTCGCTGACCTTTACCGCCTCGCTGTACATCATTATTACCGGCGTACGCCTGCTGCTGTCAGAAATTGTTCCGGCCTTCCTTGGCATCTCGGAAAAGTTTATCCCTAACGCCAAACCCGCGCTCGATTGTCCGGTGGTCTTTCCCTACGCCCCGACCGCCACGGTGCTGGGGTTTATCTCTTCGTTTGTCGGCGGGCTGGTGGTGATGGGCTTTCTGGCGATCCTTGGCCAGACCGTGATTATCCCGGTAGCCATCCCCTACTTCTTCATCGGCGCGACCGCAGCGGTATTTGGTAATGCCTCCGGCGGCTGGAAAGGCGCGATTGCCGGGAGCTTCATCACCGGGATCCTGATCGGCATCGGCCCCGCGCTGATTTACCCGATTATGGAGTCCGTCGGTCTTTCAGGCACCAGCTTCCCGGAAACCGACTTCGTCGCGCTGGGTCTGGTCGTGTACTACATCGGCAAAATGCTGCCCTAAGAAGGAAAGAACATGAACATTGATGAACTGAAATCCCACGCGCTTGCCGCCCGCCGCGAGATCGTCACCCTGATTTACGAGTCCGGAATTGGCCATCCGGGCGGAGCATTATCGATAATCGACATTCTTACCTGGCTCTATTATCAAGAGGTCGATCTGGCCGCCTCTCCCCGCTCGCGCGTGGTGATGAGTAAAGGCCACGCCGTCGCCGCGCAGTACGCCATGCTGTACCAAAAAGGGAAGATCGATCGCAGCGAATTCTCTACGTTCCGACAGATCAACTCGCGTCTGCAGGGTCACCCGAGCATAAAGTCGCTACCCGAGGTCGATGCAACGACCGGCCTGCTGGGCCAGGGGCTGTCGATTGCTTTGGGTATGGCGGCCGCCAAAAAGCGGCGCAACGATCCGCACCGGGTGTTTGCCATCGTTGGCGATGGTGAAATGCATGAAGGCCAAATCTGGGAGACGCTACAGCAGGCCGGGCATATGAAAATGGATAACCTGGTCGCCATCATCGATTACAACGGCTTCTCTTCCCACGATCCGGTCAATGAAGTCGTTAACCTCGAGCCGCTGGCGGACAAAATCCGCAGCTTTGGCTGGCATGTACTGGAACTGCATAACGGCAATGATATGCATCAGGTTGCCGATACCCTGATGCTATCCCGCCACCTGAAAGGTAAACCTGTCGCTATCGTGGCGCACACCACCAAAGGCTCCGGCGTCAGCTATATGGAAAACAACGGCGACTGGCACTCAAAAACCCCGAGTAAAGAACAATTTCAGCAGGCAATGGAGGAGTTACAGTGATGAAAGCGCCCCGTGATGAGATCGGTAATGCCCTGATTGACCTTAAAGAAAAGGGCTATCCCGTCGTTGTTATCGACAGCGATTTAGCCAGCTCCACCCGTACTGACCAATTTCAGGCCGTCTATCCAGAGGCTTTTTTCGAAATGGGCATTGCGGAAGGTTCCGCCATGAGCTTCGCGGTCGGCCAGGCGCTGGAGGGCTTTATGCCCTTCTACGTCAACTTTGCCATGTTCGTCACCGGCACCGCCTGGACCCAGCTGCGGCAGGCGTGCTATGCCAAAGCCAATATTAAACTCGTCGGTAGCCACCCCGGTATGGATGATGGTCCGGACGGCGCTTCGCATCATGCGCTGGAGGATTTAGCGCTGACCCGCGTCCTCCCGGGATTAACCATTCTGACCCCGGCAGATGCGGAGGAGATCGCCGAGGCCTTTGAGCAAGCGGCCAAAATAAAGGGCCCTGTCTATATTCGCGTGGCGCGCGAGCCGATGCCGGTTCGCGATAAAAGCGTCGTTCCGCGGGTCAGCGATATCGCCGCCATCGCCGATAGCGGCGCCGATTTCGCGATTCTGTTTGAAGGGACGGTGCTGGAGCAGGCTACCGATGGCTATGAAAAGCTGATCGCCAGCGGCAAAAAAGGCAAGCTTATTCACGTTGCAACCCTCAAGCCCTTTAACGAGCAGGCATTTTATCGGCTGGTTGAAGGCTGCCCGCTTATCGCTACGCTTGAAAATCACACGGTAAACGGCGGCCTCGGCGGACTGATCGCGGAAACCCTGGCGCAAAAGGCGCATCCGGCCCGCCTCACTCGGCTGGGAACGCCAGACACATTTACCGAATCGGGTAATAGCAGGCAGCTAAAAGCGAAATACGGCATCTCGGGAGAAGCGCTATTTAACGCTCTACGCTAACCACCAGGCGAGCCGGTCAGCTCGCGCGTAAAGGGAACATATATGGAAGAGACGCTATTTTCCGCCTGTCAGTTCACCAGCGACAGCCTGAACTGGCGCAGCGCCGTTCAGCTCGCCTGCCGCCCGCTTGAGCAGCAGGGAAAAATCACCGGAAGCTATGCCAGGGCTATTATCAGCGCCACGGAGCAGGATGGTCCCTGGTATATACTGAGCCCGGCGTTTGCGCTACCGCACGCGCGACCGGAAGCCGGAGTGCTGAGCAGAAACAGCGCGCTTTCGCTGCTTTGCTGTCGCAAGGCCGTTGATTTTCCGCAGCATCCCGGTATTCGGCTGATAGTCGTACTGGCGGCGGCCGATAGCGAACAGCATATTCAGACAATCCAGCGGTTAGTCAGTTGGCTGGATGAGGAGGACAGACTACGGCGATTCACCGAGGTTCACAATCAGGCCCAGCTTGAAGCGCTTCTCGCTTCGCATTAATCGATAGCCAGGGGCGTCTCTCCTGGCTATTTTCGACCACAATCAGGCGTGAGCAACCGGCGTAGGGTGATGCCCCGCTTTGCGCAGCAGCGTCAGCAGGTAGATGAAGGACACGCTGGCTATCATGATAAACAGCAGATTGTCAGAGAAATTCTGCATCAGCATCGCGGTCAGCGTTGGCCCAAGCAGGCTGCCCACGGTATAGCTCAGTAACAGCGCCTGGTTCATCGCCACCAGCTGATGACGCTCCACTTTTTCACAGGCCCAGGCCATAGCGACCGGATAGAGCGTGAAGCCGGAAGCGCCCAGCACGAACAGCGCAGGCGCCATTGCGGCCTGGCTTAACATCGCCAGACAGCCGAGAATCACCACAAACACCTGGACGCGTAGAACCAGCAGGCGACCGTAGCGATCGGCGAGCCGACCAATCGGCCACTGCCCAACGATGCCTGCGCTCACCATCACCGCCATCCAGAAGCCGATGCCGGAATCGCTGACGCCCTGGTGGTTAAGCCACAGCGGCATCAGGCCATACAGCGAGCCGAGCACGATACCGGAAATAATGCAGCCATTGACCCCGTGACGGGCCTGACGCAGCCTTAACATTGGCCAGATACGCGCCGGTTCGTGCGGCTCATCGCCCCGAGTCGCCACGCGAGCAAACAGCAGCGGCAGAATGGCCGCCAGAGCCAGCGCCGTCACCCACGGCAGGACGCTCATCAAATCCGTCGGCAGTTTGCTGACCATTAACTGGCCCAGCACCGTGCCAACGTAATAAATCATCATATACGCCGCCAGCAGGCGACCGCGGCTCCGCGAAGTGCCGCTACAGACCAGCGCGCTCTCCACCACCACCCAAATCATCGCGCAGCCGACGCCCGCGATAAAGCGCCAGCTGAACCAGCTCCAGAAGCCAAGCGTAATGCCGAGCCCAACGCAGCCCACGGCAAAAATAATGGATGCCAGATAATAGCTACGATTAAAACCCAGACGCTTAATCACCCATCCGGCGAGCAATGTCCCCACCAGATTACCGGTAAAGTAGGACGACCCTACCATGCCGACCTGCCAGGTCGGCATATTTTCATGGGCGAGCCAAAGCGGGACAAGCGTATTTAAAACCGCTATCGCCAGGGTCAACAGAAGCAGGCCACAGAGCAACATTTGCACTGGCCGGGTGTAGATGGTCATGGATATAAACCGTGATGGAGTTCAGATTTCGTGCGCATCATGCCACTGCTGCAAACATTGTCAATCCACCTGAAATCAGGCGTGACGCGGTTTGCGGGCGTACGATAGAAGTTTTTTATCCAGCGGATCGGCAACAGAATAGTTGTTTATATTATTCCATTGTTTTTATTAATTTATTAGGAAAATGAGGTGGGAGTATCGGTAGAAATATTTCATGAATCGACCGCACTTTTTATCGCGCCAGAAAGTAATATCCTGGCGCGATAAAGGGCGGTTAGCTGGCGATTGCCATCCCTACGGTCATATGCAGGCCGTAGAAGACGCCGCGGCCGATCATCTCGCCGACCAGCATTAGCACAAAAGCCAGCCCCAGCATCGGCAATGCGGGCTGATAGCCTTTGAGCTGCGGAGCGATCCAGCAGACCAGGGCCAACGCCAGCGCAACCAGACGCCAGGCCATTAGCGAGCCGTAGTCCGGCACCAGCACGGAAGCTTGCTGGATGGAGCTATGGATTGTCGCCAGCTCGCTTCCCTGCATTAGCCCCACGATCGCGCTAATCACCAGCGCCAGCAGGGTCACCGCCGGCAGCAGGCGCATCGCCCAGCCGGTAACGTCCGCAACGCGCAGCAGCAGATATCCCAGCAGCGGACCGCCGATAAACATCGTCAGGAAGAAACTCAGCGGCGTCCAGACCGTATACCAGGTGGGTACCGTATCAATAGTGTTATAGACGCGGACCATCATCCAGACAAAGATAACCCCCAGCACCATGGTAATAATCAGCCAGAGATGACGCAGTCCCGCCGGTAGCTTATTGACCACCGCCAGCAGCCAGCCAATACCGCCGACAGCAAAGAAAAGCGCCCCGCTGGCGATTTCATTGCTGAGCGACGAGGCCCCTACGCGATTGAGCGAGTTAAACGCGCGCATGGGCGACCCAAGATGCAGGGTTGAGGCAATAAAGCCCACGCCCATCAGCACCCACAGGCCAAACATGCTCCACACCACGCGCTGCTGCTGTTCACGCGATAAGTCGCCTTTCATGAGCGCCAGAGCCAGTACAATAAAGCCGCCCACCACGCACTGACCAAAGACCGTGAAAATAATCAGCGGCCATTCATGCCATCCACTCCCCATCTCACACCTCCTTCGGGTTAGCCAGATAGCCGGTGGTATCTCCACACGGTCGGCTGTTGGCGTTAGGTTTAATCACAATACTTGGTTTAGTGAAGTGGGCCGAAGGCAGCGGCGCAACGGCAGCCAGCTGGCCGTGTTTTTTACGCAGCTCTTCAATCGGGCCAAAATCAAGCGCGCGGAGCGGACAGGACTCCACGCAAATCGGCTTTTTGCCCTCGGCGACGCGTTCGTGGCAGCCGTCGCATTTGGTCATATGCCCTTTTGCCGCATTGTACTGCGGCGCGCCGTACGGGCAGGCCATATGGCAATAGCGACAGCCGATACAGACATCCTCATCGACAACGACAAAGCCATCTTCACGTTTATGCATCGCCCCGCTCGGGCAAACTTTGGTGCAGGCCGGATCTTCACAATGGTTGCAGGCGATAGAGAGGTAATAGGCAAACACGTTCTGCTGCCAGACACCGTTATCTTCCTGCCAGTCGCCGCCCGCGTATTCGTAGATACGACGGAAACTCACCTCCGGCGTGAGGTTTTTGTAGTCTTTGCATGCCAGTTCGCAGGTTTTGCAACCGGTGCAACGGGCGGAATCAATAAAAAATCCATATTGAGTTGTCATCGGTCACTCCTTACAGCTTTTCAACCTGGACGAGGTTGGTATGCGATGGATTGCCTTTCGCCAGCGGCGATGGGCGTTGGGTGGTCAGCACGTTAATGCTGCCAGCCTGATCCACGCGACCGGCGTCCGGGTTATACCAGGCCCCCTCACCCAGCGCGACCACGCCCGGTATCATTCGCGGGGTCACTTTGGCTTCGATATGCACTTCACCGCGATCGTTAAAAATGCGGATCCGATCGCCATTGGCGATACCGCGCTTCTGCGCATCAAGTGGGTTGATCCACATCTCCTGACGGCACGCGGCTTTCAGTACGTCAACGTTGCCGTAGGTGGAGTGAGTGCGGGCTTTGTAGTGAAAGCCGGTCAGCTGCAGCGGATATTTTTTAGCCAGCGGATCGTCATAATTTTCAAACCCAGGGCTGTAGATCGGCAGCGGGTCGATAACATCCTCTTCTTTCAGCTCCCAGGTCGCCGCGATTTCCGCCAGCTGCGCAGAGTAAATTTCAATTTTCCCTGACGGGGTCGTTAACGGATTGGCGGCAGGATCTTCACGGAAAGCCTTATAGGCAACGTGGTGGCCTTGCGGATCGCGCTGTTTGAAGATCCCCTGCTTGCGGAATTCATCAAACGGCGGCAGCGCCGGGATCGCTTTACGGGATTGCTCATAGAGGTGACGCAGCCACTCTTCCTGAGTGCGGCCTTCGGTGAAGCGTTGCTCAACGCCCATGCGCTTCGCCAGCTCGGTAGTCATCTCATAGATGGTTTTGCACTCAAAACGCGGTTTGATGGCCTGGTCGGCAAAAATCACGTAGGACATGTTGCCGCAGGAAGCATCGAGGGCAAAATCCATCTGCTCCGAGGCGGTACAATCCGGCAGCAGAATATCGGCATATTTCGCAGACGAGGTCATATGGCAATCAATGACCACAATCATCTCGCACTTTTTGTCATCCTGGAGGATGTCATGGGTACGGTTGATTTCTGAATGCTGGTTGATCAAGCAGTTACCGGCATAGTTCCAGACCATTTTGATGGGGACGTCGAGCTTATCTTTACCACGCACGCCGTCGCGTAGTGCGGTCATTTCCGCTCCGCGCTCAATCGCATCGGTCCACATAAACATGGAAATACTTGTTTCAACCGGGTTATCCAGCGTCGGCATGCGCTCAAACGGCAGCGAGTAAGAGCCTTCACGCGCGCCGGTATTCCCGCCGTTGATTCCAACGTTGCCGGTTAAGATCGCCAGCATGGAAATCGCGCGGGAAACCAGCTCGCCGTTAGCATGGCGCTGCGGGCCCCATCCCTGAGAAATATAGGCAGGTTTTGCGCCGGCGATTTCACGCGCCAGCTGCACGATACGCGCCTGAGGAATGCCGGTAATCGTCGACGCCCACTCTGGGGTCTTCGCGATACCGTCTTTGCCCTGACCGAGAATATAGGCCTTATAGTGACCATTGGCCGGCGCGCCTTCCGGCAGCGTTTTCTCGTCATAGCCTACGCAATACTTGTCGAGGAAAGGCTGGTCTACGAGATTCTCGTTAATCATCACCCACGCCAGCGCCGAGACCAGCGCGGCATCGGTTCCGGGGCGGATAGGGATCCACTCATCTTCGCGTCCGGCACCGGTGTCGGTATAGCGTGGATCGATAATAATCAGTCTGGCGTTGGATTTCTCCCGCGCTTGTTCCAGGTAGTAGGTCACCCCGCCGCCGCTCATCCGGGTTTCCCCCGGGTTATTGCCAAACAGCACCACCAGCTTGCTGTTTTCGATATCCGACGGGCTATTGCCATCGGCCCAGCCGCCGTAGGTGTAGTTCAGTCCCGCGGCGATTTGAGCGGTGGAGTAGTCACCGTAATGGTTGAGGTAACCGCCGCAGCAGTTCATCAGACGGGCAATCAGGGTTTTCCCCGGCGGCCATGAGCGAGTCAGGGTTCCGCCGAGGGTTCCCGTTCCGTAGTTCAGATAGATGGACTCATTACCGTACTCTTTTATCAGGCGCTGCATATTGCTGGCGATAGTATCGAACGCTTCTTCCCAGCTGATGCGTTCGAATTTGCCCTCTCCGCGTTTGCCCACCCGCTTCATCGGATATTTCAGGCGATCCGGGTTGTAGACGCGCCGACGCATCGAGCGACCGCGCAGACAGGCGCGAACCTGGTGCAGGCCATCGTAGTTATCGTCACCGGTATTGTCTGTTTCAACATATTTAATCTCACCATCAACCACATGCATCCGCAGCGGGCAGCGGCTTCCGCAGTTCACCGTACAGGCGCTCCAGGTGAGCGTTTCGCTGACAGGGTTGAGGTTGTCTGCGGCATGGGCAATGCGCGTGAAGGGTAAGGTAAAAGCGCTGCTGGCCATCGCCAGCCCGCCAATCGCCGTGGTTTTCATTAAACCACGCCGGCTCACCTCGGCAGCCAGTAAAGCATCGGGGGTTTTGATTTTCATAGATACTCGCTTCGGTTGCTCACAATGAACTTAAAGCCGTTGTATAGTTATTGATACAACGAAATTAGTCTTTATTAGTTTTTTATGCTGGATAATCCAAAGGGAGTATCTTCGTAATCGCGAAGTCGATTATTGCCCGGTATCAAGAAGGGGGTAAAAAAAAAGCGCCCGCAGGCGCTTTTGAGAAGAGTGTTGAAAAATCAGCCGATAAACTCAAGGCCGCGCATATACGGGCGCAGGACTTCTGGGATCGCAATGCGACCATCCGCCTGCTGATAGTTTTCCATCACCGCGACGAGCGTACGTCCAACCGCCAGGCCAGAACCGTTCAGCGTGTGTACGAGGCGAGTTTTCTTGTCAGACTTGCTGCGGCAGCGCGCCTGCATACGACGCGCCTGGAAATCCCAGACGTTAGAGCAGGAAGAGATCTCACGATAGGTATTCTGCGCCGGTACCCACACTTCCAGATCGTAGGTTTTGCATGCGCTAAAGCCCATATCGCCCGTGCACAGAGCCACTTTACGATACGGCAGACCCAGCAGCTGCAGCACTTTCTCGGCGTGGCCGGTCATCTCTTCCAGCGCCGCCATGGAATCTTCCGGACGTACAATCTGCACCATTTCGACTTTGTCGAACTGGTGCATACGGATCAAGCCGCGGGTATCGCGGCCATAGGATCCGGCTTCAGAACGGAAGCACGGCGTATGCGCGGTCATTTTGATCGGCAGATCGTCTTCGTCGATGATCTCATCGCGCACCAGGTTGGTCAGCGGGACTTCCGCCGTCGGGATCAGCGCGTAGTTGCTGCTGTCAGCTTCTTCTTCCAGCGGACGGGTATGGAACAGGTCGCCGGCGAATTTTGGCAACTGACCGGTACCGTACAGCGTGTCCTGGTTAACCAGATACGGGACGTAGTTTTCGCTGTAGCCGTGCTGTTCAGTATGCAGATCCAGCATAAACTGCGCCAGCGCGCGGTGCAGACGCGCCAGTTGGCCCTTCATGACCACAAAGCGAGAACCGGTCAGCTTCACGGCGGCGGCAAAATCCAGCCCCCCGTGCATTTCGCCCAGCGTCACGTGATCGCGAACGTCAAAATCAAACTCGCGCGGCGTACCCCAGCGGCTGACTTCAACGTTGTCATTTTCGTCGCGGCCGGCCGGAACGTCATCGTGCGGAATATTAGGGATGGTCAGCGCGATATCGCGGATTTCCGCCAGCAGCGCGTCCAGTTCGGTCTTAGCGGCATCAAGCTGCTCGCCGAGTTTGTTCACTTCCAGGCGTAATGGCTCAATATCTTCCCCGCGCGCTTTCGCCTGGCCAATGGATTTCGATCGGGAGTTGCGCTCCGCCTGCAGGTTTTCAGTTTGAACCTGCAGAACTTTACGACGCTCTTCCAGAGCGCGAAGTTTATCTACATCCAGCTTAAAGCCCCGGCGTGCCAGTTTTTCTGCGACTGCGTCTGGCTCGGTACGCAGCAGATTGGGATCGAGCATGCTTATCCTGTGCTTATCGAATTAATAAAGAAAAATGGCCGCAGAGCGCGACCACGGAAATAGTGTGACAACCTTACCGCAACGCCTCAATTATCGGTAGCGTTTTATCGGGCTATTTTGATCCTGTTCGGTTAACCAGGCGAGCTTTTCGCCTATTTTGCCCTCCAGCCCCCGGTTTGTCGGCTTATAATAGCGCGTTTGCGCCATTTCCTGCGGGAAGTACTGCTCTCCAGCGGCATAGGCATTTGGTTCATCATGAGCATAGCGATACTCCTGCCCGTAGCCCATCTCCTTCATTAGCTTCGTTGGGGCATTGCGTAAATGTACCGGTACGTCGTAATCGGGGCGTTCGCGGGCATCGGCCATCGCCGCTTTAAACGCGGTATAGACCGCGTTGCTTTTCGGCGCGCAGGCAAGATAAACAATGGCCTGGGCAATCGCCCGCTCGCCTTCCGCCGGTCCGACACGAGTAAAGCAATCCCAGGCGGAGATCGCAACCTGCATCGCGCGCGGATCGGCATTACCGACATCTTCCGACGCGATTGCCAGACAACGGCGCGCGACGTAGAGCGGATCGCCGCCGGCGGTAATAATCCGCGCGTACCAGTAGAGGGCGGCATCCGGTGCGCTACCGCGAACCGATTTATGCAGCGCGGAGATTAAATCGTAAAAACGATCGCCTTTGTTGTCGAAACGCGCGCTGCGCTCGCCGGCGATTTCGGTCAGCAGCTCAACTTTCAGCACGCGATTGCCGGAGGCGTCGGACTCGGCCATATCGGCCATCATTTCCAGGGTATTCAGCGCCCGCCGCGCGTCACCGTTGACCAGGTCGGCGATGGCCTTGCGCGTCTCGTCCGGCAGAACGATATTTTGCCCGCCGTAGCCGCGCGTTTTATCGCTCATCGCCTGGCTGAGCACCTGTTCGATGTCGTCGCTGGTCAGCGATTTCAGCAGATAGACGCGCGCGCGGGATAACAGTGCGGAATTGAGTTCAAAGGAGGGGTTTTCCGTCGTCGCGCCGATAAAGGTGATGGTTCCGTCTTCGATATGCGGCAGAAAGGCATCCTGCTGGCTTTTATTGAAACGGTGAACTTCATCGACAAACAGAATTGTGCGGCGACCCGCGTTGCGGTTTTGTCGCGCGCGTTCAATGGCCTCGCGGATCTCTTTCACCCCGGAGGTCACCGCTGAAATACGTTCAACGTCGGCGCTGGCATAGCGCGCAATCACCTCGGCCAACGTGGTTTTCCCCGTCCCCGGCGGCCCCCAAAGGATCATGGAGTGCAGATGACCGGCTTCAATCGCCCGCGGTAAGGGTTTACCCGGCGCCAGCAGATGCTGCTGACCAATGTACTGCGCTAAATTTTCTGGCCGCATGCGTGCGGCCAGGGGTTGAAACGCGTTGTCGGAAAAATCGAGCGACAGATTGCTCACGTTCGCCTCTACTTACGTTGATCGTCCACCGTAACCCCTTGCGGCGGCGTAAAGGTGAACTTAGATGCGTCGACGGCGCCATTTTGTTGCGACTTCAGCTGATAGCTGCTGCGTTGATCGTCCTGTTCCACGGCGCTGAACTGATGAATCGTGCCGTCACGACCCACGTTAATGGTGAACTGCTTTAGATTACCGCTACCGTTTTTCGGGGTCAGAACAAAATCATCGCCGTTTTGCTTAATATTGTAGTTCTGCCAGTCGCTGGCCTGATTGCGGGCAATCAGCATAAACGGCGTGTTGCTGGTCGCATCTTTCAGCCAGGTGGCGGTAGCCTGCTCAACAAACGGGTTATAGAACCACAGCGTTTTGCCGTCGGAAACCAGCACGCTTTCATCCGGCTGGGTCATATGCCAGTTGAACAGATTTGGTCGTTTGACCCACAGGTCGCCCTGCCCGTCCTGCACGGCGTTGCCGCTGCCGTCCGTCACTTTCTGCGTAAAGCTGGAGTGGAAGCTGCTCACTTTATCAAGGCGGCTTTTTAAATCGCTGGCAGCGTCCGCCCATACCTGACTGACGACAAAACTGGACAGTAATGCACAGGTGATTGCGAGTTTTTTCATTGTTATTCCTTAATGTGCGTCACTCCCGACGCGGGAGCCTGATCTGCTGCTAATGTAGAACGGCCAACGGCGGTTAAACAGCAGAACAGGCTGATTTTCACTTATTTACCCAACTTTGCGGTTACTCAAAAGGCGGCGGAGCCAGCACCTCACGGTTACCGTTATGACCCTGCTCGCTCACGATACCCTGAGCTTCCATTTGCTCAATGATACGCGCGGCGCGGTTATAGCCAATACGGAACTGACGCTGCACCCCGGATATGGAAGCCTTGCGTTTCTCCGTCACAAAGTTGACGGCCTGATCGAACAGCGGATCGAGCTCTTCACCGCCCTCGTAGCCACCGCCGCCGCCTTCGCTTTCGCTATCGGAGGTGATGCCATCGACATACTGCGGACGCCCGCGCGCCTTCCAGTCCTGAACGACGGCGTGAACTTCCTCGTCGCGTACAAAAGCGCCGTGCACGCGCACCGGGATCGTGGAGTTAGGCGCGGAGTAGAGCATATCGCCCATTCCCAACAGAGACTCCGCACCGCCCTGGTCAAGGATGGTCCGCGAGTCAATTTTACTCGATACGGTAAAGGCGATACGCGTCGGGATGTTGGCTTTAATCAGGCCGGTGATAACGTCAACCGACGGTCGCTGGGTCGCCAGCACCAGGTGGATCCCCGCGGCGCGCGCTTTCTGCGCCAGACGCGCGATCAGCTCTTCCACTTTCTTGCCGACGGTCATCATCAGGTCGGCAAATTCGTCGACCAGCACCACGATATAAGGCTCTTTTTTCAGCACCGGATGCGTCGCATCCATACTGTCGCCAGGCTTCCAGTAAGGATCCGGAATGGGTCGTCCCATACGCGCGGCTTCGGCAATCTTCTCGTTATAGCCTGCGAGATTACGTACGCCCAGCGCGGACATGAGTTTATACCGGCGCTCCATCTCGTTAACGCTCCAGCGCAAAGCGTTGGCCGCGTCTTTCATATCCGTCACGACTTCCGTCAACAGATGCGGTATTCCCTCATAGACCGACAGTTCGAGCATTTTCGGGTCAATCATGATGAATTTCACATCTTCCGGCTGCGCTTTGTAGAGCATGCTGAGGATCATGGCGTTGACCCCAACGGACTTACCGGAGCCGGTGGTACCCGCCACCAGCAGGTGCGGCATCTTCGCCAGATCGGCGGTCACAGGTTCGCCCGCGATGTCTTTACCGAGGACCACCGTGAGCGGTGAAGGATTGTCGCGGAATTTCGCATTATCCAGCACTTCGCGCAGGTAAACGGTCTGGCGCCTTTTGTTAGGCAACTCCAGGCCAACGTAAGGTTTACCCGGAATAACTTCCACCACACGAACCGCCGCCGTGGACAGTGAACGCGCCAGATCTCGCGACAGGTTGGAAATCCGCGCCGCTTTCACCCCTGGAGCCAGGTTTAGCTCAAAGCGGGTGATGACCGGGCCTGGTGAGTAGTTCACCACGTCGGCTTTAATGCGGAAATCGGCCAGACGAGCTTCAACCAAACGCGCCATCTGCTCGAGGGCAAAGGTATCGATCGGCTCAACCTCAGCTGGCGGCGGCGTGAGCAGATCAAGCGAAGGCAGCAGCGTCGTGGGTTTCTGCAACGGGCGACTGTCGCCATTGCGCATCAACAGCGGGTGAATCAGGCTTTCCTGCGGCTGCGGGATCGGTTGCTGCTGCTGCGAAGCCTGCTGCTGCGGATAACCGCCAGGAGCCTGCTGTGGCATCTGCGGATGTTGAACCGGCTGCTGCTGTACTGGCTGATAGGCCTGAGGCTGCGCACTTTGCGGCTGCTGATGCATCTGCTGGTGCGGCATCGGCTGCTGTACGGGCTGCGAATGCTGGGTCGGCTGCGGGGCAGGCTGCTGCACTTCCGGCATCGGCGTGAAGACAGGCTCGCTCGGCGTATCATCAACTAACGTTTTCATTGGCGAGAATTCATAATCAGCCGCAGAGAACGGATGCGATCCCGGCGGCTGCTCGCTGGCGTAACGCTGCTGCTGGGAAGCGGCAAACTGACGGGCAAGTTCGGCTTCAGCGGCGGAATCCTCGTCTACATTATCCTCTTCCGCAGCGTAGCTATCGCCATAGCGCTGATTTTGCGCAGCCGCGAACTGACGCGCCAGCTCGCCCTGCTCAAACTCTGCAACTTCCTCGTCCGTCAGCGCATCATCATCATAGTGCTGATGTTCTGCCTGACGCGCGCGTTCTTCAGCCAACCGCTGCGAAGGCAGCTTAATGCCATAGGATGCCAGCTCACGTCGCGTTGGAACACGAACGCGATTTGGACGAGGCAATTTCGGGCCTATGCCCTCTTTTACCTGCGCACGCGGGCCGCCAGACGCCGGGCTAAACAGCGGCGCGGCGCTGGATGCGACGGAGGCCGCCGCGGCGCTTGCCCCGGTGGCCTGATGGACGCCGGCCGCCAGCGCGCTCACCGCGGCAACATCAGCCGCCGGAGCAGGCGGAGGCGAGATCGGTTTTGTCGCAACTGGACTGACCGGTTCTGGAATTGGCTGATACCACGCGGCAAGCTGCTCGCGTTCACGCGCGCGTTTCTCTTCCACTTCTTCGAAGTAGTACATCGGCGGACGCTGTGGTTTCACTTCCTCTGCTGGCTCAGGCTCTACGGCAGAAGCAGGAACGTAAGGTTCAGGCTGCTGGATAGGGGCCTGCTGCGGCGGGTAAGCTGGTTCAGGCTGATAAGCGGGCTGCTGAACTGGAGCCTGCGCTGGCTGATAGGCCTGCTGCGGCGGGTAAGCCGGTTCTGGCTGATAAGCAGGCGGCTGAACAGGGGCCTGCGCCGGCTGATAGGCCTGCTGCGGCGGGTAGGCCGGTTCAGGCTGATAAGCAGGCGGCTGAACAGGTGCCTGCGCCGGCTGATAGGCCTGCTGCGGCGGGTAGGCCGCTTCAGGCTGATAAGCAGGCGGCTGAACAGGAGCCTGCTCCGGCTGATAGGCATGCTGCGGCGGGTAAGCCGCTTCAGGCTGATAAGCAGGCTGCTGAACAGGGGCCTGCGCCGGTTGATAGGCCTGCTGCGGCGGGTAAGCTGGTTCAGGCTGATAAGCAGGCTGCTGAACAGGAGCCTGCTCCGGCTGAGACGCGTACTGCGGCGGGTAAGCCGGAGCAGGCTGATAAACTGGCTGAGCGTCATACCCAGGCAGCGGTTCAGACCATGCCTGCGGCGCCGCGGTATCCTGCGCGGCCAAAGCCACCGGATCGGCAATGCTATGCCCGTTCAACAGAGGATCGTAGGGGTCAAAATCGCCGGGGCGCGCCGCGCTGGCTCCGGAGAACAGAACATCATCGGCGTTCGCCGGACGCGCTGCGCTAGAACCAGAAAAAAGCACATCGTCTGCGGCAACAGGCGCGCCGCTGGCGCTGTACTGAACCTCGCCCTCGGCGTCGTCCATCCGTTTACCGGAGAACAACGCGGCATCGGTCTTACGCCCCAGCGGATTGGCAAACTTCTCAGCCAGGCGCTGGCGGCGTGCTAAGGCGCTGCGTAGAATCCGCGCCCGACGAGAACCTTGCGGTTTAGTGGATTCATCGTCTTCATATTCTTCTTCATCTTCTTCATATTCCCCTTCATCGACCCAGGTGTCGTCACGACGGGTACGGTTGCTGGCGAAAGTGAGAATAGAAAGGATCGCGCCGCCGAGTTTTTCAGCAATGCTAACCCAGGACCAGCCGGTAAACAGCGTCAGTCCTGCCGCCCAGATGCAGAGCAGCGCGATTGTACCGCCGCTGCTGTGCAGCAGCGGTTGCAGGGTCGTGCTCAGTAGGCTGCCGATCACCCCGCCCGAAGCGAAGTACCAGATATCATCCGCGTTAATCGCCGCCAGACCGCAGGACGTGAGGATCAGCGCCAGCGCGCCAATCAAACGCAGCGAGACGGCGAAATAGTCGATGTACTCGTCGTTTTCCTGATGACGCCAGGCAAACCAGCAGCCGCCGATAATGATGACCGGAATGGTATAGGCCATTACGCCAAAAATAAAAAATAGCGTATCGGCGAGCCAGGCTCCCGGCGTCCCGCCTAAGTTGTGAATAGGCTCATGCCACGCCGTTTGTGACCAGCTAGGATCCGAGGGATTAAAGCTGAGTAAGGCCGCCATCAACCAGATGGCAAAAAGGGAGCAAAGAATGAGTAACGCCTCAAGGAGTCGGCGCCCGCTACTTAGCTTTGTGAATTTGACTTCTTTGTCTTCGGTGTATTCCTGGCTCAAGAAAGGCTCTCCAGGTATCAGGCTGTTTCCTGCCTTCGGCTAAAACGGACAACAGTGCCGGGTCTCCCCGGCACTGTTGCTGTATGGATTAACAGGAGTGTAATCAAACTACATCGATTTTGCACCTGTTCCGTGTTAGCGCGTCTTGATTACCAAACGATTACTTTGCTTGACTTCTTCCATTACCACATAGGTACGGGTGTCATTTACGCCCGGCAGGCGCAGCAAGGTCTCGCCCAGTAATTTACGATACGCTGACATATCCGGCACGCGAGTTTTCAACAGATAGTCGAAATCCCCGGAAACCAGATGACACTCTTGAATTTCTTCAAGTTTTTGCACAGCGGAGTTAAATTGCTCAAACACATCCGGCGCGCCACGATTCAGAGTAATCTCAACAAATACCAGAAGTGATGCATCCAGATAATGCGGGTTGAGCAGCGCTGTATAGCCCTGAATAAAACCCTGTCTTTCCAGTCGACGCACGCGCTCAAGGCAAGGCGTCGGAGAAAGTCCCACCCGTTTAGAAAGCTCGACGTTGGAAATACGCCCGTCTTTTTGCAATTCATTCAAAATATTACGATCAATGCGGTCGAGATCTTTGCCAGGGCGCTTCTTGCTATCTACCATTATTATTGTCTCTCTGTATTCCTTCCCTACTCCTGTTCCGACTCTGAGCCTTCACTGCCAGAGTCCATCCTGTTATCACCCGTACGACGTTGGGTAACCCAGGGGTACGTGAGAAGCCCGTTGCCTGACGGCAGCCACCGACATCACGCATGGCGTCTGTCCACACCATGCGTAGATTTCGCTAACCCGGATAAAAATGGCATTTGCGTGCATGAAAATTCGCCACACGCCAAACACTGCTTTTCTTCTTCCATGAATGTTTTCGCAAAAGCACAGGGGATTGTCAAAGCAAAACATCGATTTTTAGTACAAGATGCCAGATATTCATTATCCTCCCCGGTTGATTCTCATGTTTTCCTCTTATAATTGTCCCGCTAACAGTAGAATTAGTTATATTCTTCGTTCGTTAAATCGCCAATTAATCGGCATCTTCTATTGCACATATCGTTAACAAAACCGCCGCGCTCTTTTTTTACGTCAACAAATTCCCTACAATCCAGCTCATGTATGCCAATAAATTATGAGGATCTCATGGGCACGGCCAAACACAGTAAACTGCTTATTCTTGGTTCTGGACCTGCGGGATACACCGCTGCGGTCTACGCAGCGCGCGCAAATCTGCAGCCGGTACTGATTACCGGAATGGAAAAAGGCGGTCAGCTGACCACCACCACTGAAGTGGAAAACTGGCCAGGCGATCCTAACGATCTGACCGGACCGCTGCTGATGGAGCGCATGCACGAACATGCCACCAAGTTTGAAACCGAAATTATTTTCGATCATATCAACAGCGTCGATCTGCAAAACCGTCCGTTCCGCCTGGTTGGCGACAGCGGTGAGTACACTTGCGATGCCCTGATTATCGCTACCGGCGCATCAGCGCGCTATCTGGGTCTGCCATCGGAAGACGCGTTTAAAGGCCGCGGCGTTTCTGCCTGCGCGACCTGCGACGGTTTCTTCTATCGTAACCAGAAGGTCGCGGTGATCGGCGGCGGCAATACGGCTGTAGAAGAGGCGCTGTACCTGTCTAACATCGCTTCCGAAGTCCATTTGATCCACCGTCGTGATAGCTTCCGCGCGGAAAAGATCCTTATCAAACGCCTGATGGACAAAGTGGAGAGCGGTAACATCGTGCTGCACACCCACCGTACGCTGGAAGAAGTGACCGGCGACCAGATGGGTGTGAGCGGGTTGCGTCTGCGCGATACGCAAAATGCTGACAACGTGGAATCCCTCGAAGTTGCGGGGCTATTCGTGGCAATCGGCCACAGCCCGAACACGGCAATTTTCGCCGGTCAGCTGGAGCTGGAAAACGGCTACATTAAAGTTCAGTCCGGCATCCACGGCAACGCCACCCAGACCAGCGTTCCGGGCGTTTTCGCCGCCGGCGACGTGATGGATCATATCTATCGTCAGGCGATTACTTCTGCCGGTACAGGCTGCATGGCGGCGCTGGACGCAGAGCGTTATCTGGATGGTTTAGCCGACGCTTGCAAATAATCTTTACAAGTCAGTAACAAAGGTAAAGAAGGCGACGAAAAGTCGCCTTTATTTTTGCCCCGTTGTAACATTGCCGTGCCCAAAAAACTCATAACTACACCTGCTAAGCGCGCAATGAATAAAACCCGTCAACAAGAGTTAACCCGTTGGTTAAAAGATCAAAGCATTATCTCCCGTCGCTGGTTGATGATTTCCCGTGTATTGGGCGTCGTTAGCGGCCTGTTGATCGTTGCTCAGGCCTGGTTCCTGGCGAGGATCCTTCACCGCATGATTATGGAAAATATCCCCGCGACGGCGCTGCTGCTGCCCTTTACGTTACTGGTGCTGGTCTTCGTGCTTCGCGCCTGGGTGATCTGGCTGCGTGAAAGAGTGGGTTTTCAGGCAGGTCAACATATCCGCCTGGAGATCCGCCGTCAGGTTCTGGATCGCTTACAGCAGGCGGGGCCGGCCTGGATACAGGGGAAACCCGCCGGTAGCTGGGCCACGCTGATCCTTGAGCAGATCGACGATATGCATGATTACTATGCTCGCTATTTGCCGCAGATGACGCTGGCGGCCTCTATCCCTTTGCTGATTGTCATCACTATTTTCCCGGTCAACTGGGCTGCCGCGCTTATTTTGCTGGGCACCGCCCCGCTTATTCCGCTGTTTATGGCGCTGGTTGGGATGGGCGCGGCCGATGCCAACCGACGCAACTTTCTCGCTCTGGCGCGGTTAAGCGGCCATTTTCTCGATCGTCTGCGCGGTATGGAAACGCTGCGAATTTTTCATCGCGGTGAAGCAGAGACCGACAACATACGCGAAGCCTCGCAGGATTTCCGCCAGCGGACCATGGAAGTGCTGCGCCTGGCGTTTCTCTCCTCCGGGGTCCTGGAATTTTTCACCTCGCTCTCTATTGCGCTGGTCGCCGTTTACTTTGGCTTCTCCTATTTGGGAGAACTCAACTTTGGCCATTACGGCGCCGGGGTGACGTTGATGTCCGGTTTCCTCGCTCTAATTCTGGCCCCCGAGTTTTTCCAACCGCTGCGCGATTTAGGTACCTTTTATCATGCTAAAGCGCAGGCTATTGGCGCCGCTGATAGCCTGAAGACCTTTATGGAAACGCCGCTGGCGCAGGCAGAGCGTGGAGAAAAGGCATTAAGCGATAATGAAATGATAAGTATTGAAGCTCGCGACCTGCTAATTAAGTCTCCCGAAGGAAAAGTGCTGGCCGGGCCGCTGAGTTTTTCCTTACGCGCCGGGGAACGTGTGGTGCTGGTTGGGCAAAGCGGCTCGGGCAAGAGCTCGCTGCTGAATACGTTAACCGGTTTTCTTCCTTATGATGGCTCTCTCAGGGTCAATGGCGTTGAGTTAAAGAGCCTGGACGCCGACCGCTGGCGCCGTCTCCTGAGCTGGGTTGGGCAAAATCCGCAGCTGCCCGCGGCGACGCTGCGCGAAAACGTCCTGCTCTCCTGCCCTGATGCTACTGAAGCCCAGCTGCAGCTTGCGCTGGATAAAGCCTGGGTCAGCGAGTTCCTCTCCCTTCTGCCGCAGGGTATCAATACCCCTGTTGGCGATCAGGCCGGTCATCTGTCGGTCGGGCAGGCCCAGCGCGTCGCCGTCGCCCGGGCGCTGCTGGTGCCCTGTCGTCTGCTGCTATTGGACGAGCCAGCGGCCAGCCTTGACGCGCATAGCGAACAGCGGGTGATGCAGGCGCTGACCAATGCGTCAACGCAGCAAACCACGCTAATGGTTACCCACCAGTTGGAAGGCCTGGCAAACTGGGATGCCGTCTGGGTTATGCAGGATGGTCAAATTGTTGAGCAAGGCAGTTATTCGCAGCTGGCGGCCGCAGGCGGCCCGTTCGCGACCCTACTCGCCCATCGTCAGGAGGAGATTTAAATGCGCGCGTTGTGGCCTTACCTGGCGCTCTACAAACGACACAAATGGCTGTTGCTGCTCGGAATCGTGCTGGCGATCGTGACGCTGCTGGCCAGTATTGGCCTATTAACGCTGTCGGGCTGGTTCCTGTCGGCATCCGCCGTGGTTGGCGTAGCGGGCATCTACAGCTTTAACTATATGCTGCCTGCCGCCGGCGTACGCGGCGCGGCGATTATTCGCACCGCAGGCCGCTACTTTGAGCGTCTGGTTAGCCATGATGCCACCTTCCGCGTCCTGCAGCACCTGCGGGTCTTTACCTTCAGCAAGCTGCTGCCGCTCTCCCCAGCCGGGCTGGCGCGTTTTCGTCAGGGCGAGCTGCTCAACCGGGTGGTTGCCGATGTCGATACCCTGGATCATCTCTATCTGCGCGTTATATCGCCGCTGGTAGGGGCGCTGGTGGTGATCCTGGTCGTCACCGTGGGGCTGAGCGTGCTGGACGTCACGCTGGCCCTGACCCTCGGCGGTATTATGCTGCTCACCCTGCTGGTGATGCCGCCGCTGTTCTATCGCGCCGGCAAACCCGCTGGTGAAAGCATGACCCGGCTTCGCGGGCAGTATCGCCAGCAGTTGACCTCCTGGCTGCAGGGACAGGCGGAGCTGATGCTGTTCAACGCCAGCGATCGCTACCGGCGGCAAATGGAAAAAACGGAAGCGCATTGGCTGGATGCACAACGTCGCCAGGCGGAACTGACCGCCCTCTCTCAGGCGCTGATGCTACTGATTGGCGGTATTGCAGTTATTGCTATGCTGTGGCTCGCCTCCGCGGGGGTTGGCGGCGATACTCAGCCAGGGGCGCTGATTGCGCTGTTTGTTTTTTGCGCGCTGGCGGCGTTCGAAGCGCTGGCGCCGGTTACCGGCGCATTTCAGCATCTCGGGCAGGTGATCGCTTCTGCAAAACGCATCACGCAAATAACCGAGCAAGAGCCGGAAGTCTCCTTCACTCAGGGCGAAGAGCGGAAGCTGGAGCGCGTCGCGTTGAACTTAAATCAGGTTAGCTTCAGCTATCCTCAGCAGCCCTCCCCTGCGCTGGAGAAAATTTCATTGCAGGTCAAGGCCGGGGAGCATATCGCCATTCTGGGGCGCACAGGCTGCGGTAAATCAACCCTGTTGCAGCTGCTGACCCGGGCATGGGATCCGGCGGAAGGTGAAATATTACTCAACGGTGAGCCACTGGCGCAGCTTAACGAGGCAACGCTGCGTCAGGCGATGAGCGTCGTGCCGCAGCGCGTGCACCTGTTCAGCGCCACGCTGCGCGATAACCTGCTGCTGGCTTCCCCGAACGCCAGCGACGCCCGGCTTGCCGAAACGCTTGAGCGCGTCGGTTTAGCAAAATTACTGGACGATAGCGGCCTGAATAGCTGGCTGGGCGAAGGCGGCCGTCAGCTCTCCGGCGGCGAACTGCGCAGACTGGCTATCGCCCGCGCCCTGCTCCACGACGCGCCGCTCATGCTGCTTGATGAGCCTACTGAAGGCCTCGATGCGACGACTGAAAGCCAAATCCTTGATTTACTCGCAGAAGTGATGCGTGAAAAAACCGTATTAATGGTGACCCATCGTCTGCGCGGACTGGCGCGTTTTAATCAGATAATAGTCATGGACAACGGGAAGATTATTGAGCAAGGTAGTCACGCAGAACTGCTGGCTGAACAGGGGCGTTACTACCAGTTTAAGCAGCGCCTGTAGGCTACTATTGAATCATTGCCTGATGCGTTGAGGTAAAAATGCGGCTGGTTCAGCTCTCTCATCATTCCATCGCCTTCCCCTCCCCGGAAGGCGCTTTACGTGAACCTAATGGCCTGTTGGCGCTGGGCGGCGATCTTAGCCCGGCGCGGCTACTGATGGCCTATCAGCGCGGTATTTTTCCGTGGTTTTCACCCGGCGATCCTATTTTATGGTGGTCTCCCGATCCGCGAGCGGTACTGTGGCCGGAGAAATTCCATCTCAGCCGCAGCATGAAGCGCTTCCATCAGCGCTCGCCCTATCGTGTGACGCTGAATCACGCCTTCGGTCAGGTTATCGAGGGCTGTGCCGACCATCGCGATGAGGGCACATGG
This sequence comes from Klebsiella sp. M5al, assembly GCF_002090195.1. Taxonomy (NCBI): domain Bacteria; kingdom Pseudomonadati; phylum Pseudomonadota; class Gammaproteobacteria; order Enterobacterales; family Enterobacteriaceae; genus Klebsiella; species Klebsiella sp. M5al. The sequence continues at coordinate 2,014,801 of NZ_CP020657.1, read as the reverse complement.
ATAACGGCAGGAATCGTTCAGGCCTACCATCAGCTGCACGAGCTGGGACATGCGCATTCTATTGAAGTGTGGCAGGGAGATGCTTTAGTCGGTGGAATGTACGGCGTCGCGCAGGGCGCGCTGTTTTGCGGAGAGTCGATGTTCAGCCGTGCCGAAAACGCCTCTAAAACCGCGCTGCTGATCTTTAGCCAGGTATTTTCACAGGATGGCGGAAAATTAATCGATTGTCAGGTGCTGAATAAGCATACGGCATCGCTGGGCGCAGTGGAAATTGCTCGCCGGGATTATCTCGACTATCTCTCCGTGCTGCGGACTTATCGTCTACCGGAACGATTCTGGGTACCGAGGGTGCTATTTGCAGGAGAAGCGTAAATGTTTTCAGCACATTTTTTGTTGGGATGTTATAATTGCGCGGTAGAGTAGCTTCTGCCCGTTGCCCCGCCGCCGTTTGGGAATAATAAGAGTCAGATAACACCCATTGTTCTGTCACTCCCCCTTTACGTTTGCGCCTGTCACCCGGTTTATCCGCGTGAATTACGGGTAATGCGCCAAAACTACTTCGGCGATTTGACGTAAAACTTTACATACTTGCTGAACTTCGGCATTATCTTGCCGGTTCAAAACTACGGTAGTGATACCCCAGAGGACTAGATGGCCAAAGAAGACAATATTGAAATGCAGGGCACCGTACTTGATACGCTGCCTAACACTATGTTCCGCGTAGAACTGGAAAACGGTCACGTGGTAACTGCGCATATTTCCGGTAAAATGCGTAAAAACTACATCCGCATTCTGACGGGCGACAAAGTGACTGTTGAGCTGACCCCGTACGACCTGAGCAAAGGCCGCATTGTCTTCCGTAGTCGCTGATCGTTTTCGCGCTTAACGCGCCAGATGCTGAAGGCCGGGATAATTCCCGGTCTTTTCATTTCTACATCATTGACAACTTAAAGCGCGCAGATAAAAAAACCGGCCCTAAGGCCGGTTTTGTCATTGAGTACCAGAAACTTAATGCGCCGCTTCCGGTTTGTGCTTCTGCGCACTCTGGAAGTCGTAGGTCAGCGCGTTTTTCTCTTTATCCAGTTCCACAGTCACCTGGCCGCCGTCAACCAGTAAGCCAAACAGCAGCTCGTTGGCCAGCGGTTTTTTCAGGTTGTCCTGAATTACCCGTGCCATCGGACGTGCGCCCATGGCCCGGTCGTAGCCTTTCTCGGCCAGCCAATCGCGGGCTTCCTGGCTCACTTCCAAAGAGACGCCTTTCTGATCCAGCTGAACCTGCAGCTCGACGATAAATTTATCCACCACCTGATGGATAACCGTCGTAGACAGGTGATCGAACCAGATAATGTTGTCGAGACGGTTACGGAATTCCGGCGTAAAGATCTTTTTGATCTCATCCATCGCATCCGGACTGTTGTCCTGATGGATAAGGCCAATGGATTTACGCTCGGTTTCACGCACCCCGGCGTTGGTGGTCATCACCAGCACCACGTTGCGGAAATCCGCTTTGCGGCCGTTGTTATCGGTCAGCGTCCCGTTATCCATCACCTGCAACAGCAGGTTAAAGACGTCCGGATGCGCTTTTTCAATTTCATCCAGCAGCAGCACCGCGTGCGGATGCTTGATAACCGCATCGGTCAGCAGCCCGCCCTGATCGAAACCGACGTAGCCCGGAGGCGCGCCGATTAAGCGGCTGACGGTATGACGTTCCATATATTCGGACATATCAAAACGCAGCAGCTCAATGCCCAGCGACTTCGCCAGCTGCACGGTGACCTCGGTTTTACCCACCCCGGTAGGTCCGGCGAACAGGAAAGAACCCACGGGTTTGTGCTCATGGCCAAGCCCGGCGCGCGCCATCTTGATCGCTTCGGTTAAGGCCTCAATCGCCTTATCCTGGCCAAAGACCAGCATTTTCAGGCGATCGCCGAGGTTTTTCAGCGTATCGCGATCGCTGCGGGAAACGCTCTTCTCAGGAATGCGCGCAATCCGCGCCACCACGGACTCAATATCCGCCACGTTAACCGTTTTCTTACGTTTGCTCACCGGCATCAAGCGCGCACGCGCTCCGGCTTCGTCAATCACGTCAATCGCCTTATCCGGCAGATGACGATCGTTAATGTATTTCACCGCCAGTTCCACCGCCGCACGTACCGCCTTCGCGGTGTAACGGACATCGTGGTGCGCTTCATACTTCGGCTTCAGGCCGTTAATAATCTGCACCGTCTCTTCCACGGAAGGTTCGGTGATATCAATTTTCTGGAAACGACGCGCCAGGGCACGATCTTTTTCAAAGATGTTGCTGAATTCTTGGTAGGTTGTCGAACCAATTACCCGGATCTTACCGCTGGAAAGCAGCGGTTTAATCAGGTTAGCGGCATCGACCTGCCCGCCGGAAGCCGCGCCCGCACCGATGATGGTGTGGATTTCATCAATGAACAGAATACTGTTGGTGTCCTGCTCCAGCTGCTTGAGCAGCGCTTTGAAGCGTTTTTCAAAATCGCCGCGGTATTTGGTGCCTGCCAGCAGCGAGCCGATATCCAGCGAATAGATAGTGCAATCTGCCATCACTTCCGGCACGTCGCCCTGCACGATACGCCAGGCAAGACCTTCAGCAATAGCGGTTTTACCGACGCCGGATTCCCCTACCAGCAGCGGGTTGTTCTTGCGACGGCGGCACAGAACCTGAATAGCGCGTTCCAGCTCTTTCTCGCGGCCGATCAGCGGATCGATACCGCCTACGCGGGCAAGCTGGTTGAGGTTGGTGGTGAAGTTTTCCATACGATCCTCCCCGCCTGCTTGCTCTTCGCTGCTGCCTGGCTGGCTTCCGCTGTTATCGGAAGACTGGCTCGGCTCGTCTTTACGCGTACCATGAGAGATGAAATTCACCACATCAAGTCGGCTGACTTCATGTTTACGCAGCAGATAGGCCGCCTGAGACTCCTGCTCGCTAAAAATCGCGACCAGAACGTTGGCGCCGGTCACTTCGCTGCGGCCGGAAGACTGGACGTGGAAAACGGCACGCTGCAGTACGCGCTGGAAGCTCAGCGTCGGCTGAGTATCGCGCTCTTCTTCCGTTGCAGGCAGTACGGGTGTGGTCTGTTCGATGAAGGCTTCAAGCTCCTGACGCAGCGCGACCAAGTCCACTGAACACGCTTCAAGCGCTTCGCGGGCCGAAGGGTTGCTAAGCAGCGCCAGCAACAAGTGCTCGACGGTCATGAACTCATGACGGTGCTCGCGCGCTCTGGCGAAAGCCATGTTTAAACTGAGTTCCAGTTCTTGATTGAGCATAGGCACCTCCCCCAAGTTTATTGCCTGCATTCAGGCTTTTTCTAGCGTACACAACAACGGATGTTCGTTCTCCCTCGCGTACTGGTTCACCATCGATACTTTGGTTTCCGCGACTTCGGCGGTAAAGACCCCGCAAATCGCTTTACCTTGATAGTGAACCGTCAGCATCAGTTGCGTTGCACGTTCAACATCATAAGAAAAGAATTTTTGTAACACGTCAATAACAAACTCCATTGGAGTGTAGTCATCATTGACTAATATCACTTTATACATAGATGGCGGTTTAAGCGCATCCTTAACTTCGTCCTCTACTAGCTGATCGAAGTCCAACCAGTCTCTCTTACTCATCGTCAGTGTTCATCATCGGTTGCTGTTGCCAACAGGCGGTGGCCTGTCGATGACCAGAGGCTATGCACATCACAAATCTACAATAGATCATAGATAATTATCATCTATTACTTCCATCCGCGATGTCTGTCACATTCCCCGGCAATAGCGTTAACTGCTTCAAATTTTGACGCATTTTTCACCGTCCCCCAGCGTCAATCGCTTGACGCATTTCCTGATTTCTCTAAATTGTAGTGGCGAGAGTTGGCGAGCAAATGAACAACTCGTCACTCCACTACCGGTTCATTCCATCTTACTTATAAGATTTACGAAGGATGTCGAAGTATGGAAATGGGTACTGTTAAGTGGTTCAACAATGCCAAAGGGTTCGGTTTTATCTGCCCTGAGGGCGGCGGCGAAGACATTTTCGCCCATTACTCGACCATCCAGATGGATGGTTACAGAACGCTAAAAGCCGGACAAGCGGTTCGGTTTGATGTTCACCAGGGGCCAAAAGGTAACCACGCCAGCGTGATTGTCCCTGTTGAAGCTGAAGAAACAGAAACAGCCGCATAACTCTTTTGCTTCATTGTGTACATCCCGCCAGCAAAATGCCAGTCCTTCTGACTGGCATTTTTTTATCGCTACTCGCGCGCCAGGGCGTCTACCGGGTCCAGACGCGCCGCGTTGCGCGCCGGTAGCCAGCCAAACAGCACCCCGGTCAGCGTGGAGCATAAAAACGCGGTCAATAGCGCCAGCGGTGAAAAACCGATCTCCCAGCCGGGTAAAAACAGCTGTAGAACAAAGGCGATCAGCAGCGAAAGCGTGACGCCCAGCGCCCCGCCGACCAGGCAAACCAGCACCGCCTCGATCAAAAACTGCTGTAACACATCGCTGGCCCGCGCCCCGACCGCCATACGGATACCGATCTCCCGCGTGCGCTCGGTGACTGAGACCAGCATAATGTTCATTACGCCAATTCCGCCGACCACCAGCGCAATCACCGCCACCAGCGTCAGAAACAGCTGTAATGTATGTGTGGTCCGCTCCGCCGTTTTCAAGACGCTGTCCATATTCCAGGTAAAAACATCTTTCTTGCCGTGACGCAGTTCCAGCAGGCGCAGCAGCTGCTGCTCAGCAATCGAGCTGTCATAACCTTCGTTCACCCGCACGGTAATGGAGTTCAGCCACGACTGTCCCATCACCCGCCCGGCCATCGTGGTATAGGGTAACCAGACGCGCAGAATTTTGCTGCTGCCGAACATCGACTGTTTTTCATCCGCGACGCCGATCACCGTTGCTGGCATATTGCCGACCAGAATGATCTCACCCACCACTTTCGCTTTGTGCGGAAACAGCTGTCGACGCGCGTTGCTGTCGAGCACCACCACCTGCGCGCGGCTATTTAGCTGGAGCTCGTTAAAGGTATTTCCTTCGCTAAAAGTCATGCCGTAGACGTTAAAATACTGCGCCCCCACGCCCTCGGCGCTGGCGGCAACGTCAATATTATCCGCCCGCAGACGCAGGCTTTTTGATACCGCCGGGGTCGCCGAGCTGACCCAGGGCTGTTTCTGAATAGCCAACAGATCATCGTACTTGAGAGACTGCTGATAGCGGGGATCGTCATCGCCGAAATCCTTGCCGGGATAAACATCAATGGTATTGGTACCGATAGCGCGAATATCGGCGAGCACCATCTGCTTCGCGGCATCGCCCACCACTACAATCGACACCACCGAGGCAATGCCGATAATAATCCCGAGCATCGTCAGCAGCGTGCGCATTTTATTCGCCGCCATCGCGCGCCAGGCCATGACCAGCGCTTCGCGAAAGCCGCTGCTGAACTGACGCCACGCCGATGGCTCAGCCGCCCCGCGCTGGCGCAGCACGCCGCCGTAGGCAGAACCCAGCGCGGGCGGATTACGCACGATTTCACCATCGTGTATTTCAATGACCCGTTCCGCCTGGGCCGCCACCTGCGGGTCGTGGGTGACAATAATCACCGTATGCCCCTGCGCTTTTAGCTGGTGAAGGATCCCCATGACCTCTTCGCCGGAGCGGCTGTCCAGCGCGCCGGTTGGCTCATCCGCCAGAATCACTTCCCCGCCGTTCATCAGGGCGCGGGCGATACTCACCCGCTGCTGCTGGCCCCCGGAGAGCTGCGAAGGCTGATATTCAGCCCTGTCGCCCAGCCCCAGCCGAATCAGCAGCTCATGGGCCCGAGCCAGGCGCGCTTTACGCTCCGCGCCGGCATAAACCGCCGGAACTTCGACGTTCTGCGCCGCGGTCAGATGCGATAGCAGATGATAGCGCTGGAAAATAAAACCGAAATGTTCCCGCCGCAGGCGTGCCAGTTCATCGCCGTTAAGACGGGCCACGTCCGTACCCGCGACCCGATAGGTGCCGCTGGTGGGTTTGTCCAGACAGCCCAGAATATTCATCAGCGTGGATTTACCGGAGCCGGACGCCCCGACGATAGCCACCATTTCTCCGGCGGCGATGCTCAACGTAATGCCTTTCAGCACCTCAACGTTGCCCTCGCCAGAAGGATAGCTGCGGCGAATATCACGCAGTTCCAGTAACGCCGTCATTTCGCCGCTCCGGCCGCACCTTCGCCGATAATCACTTCATCCCCCTCTTCCAGCCCTTTCACCACCGCCACATCGGTGTCGTTACGCGCGCCGATAACGATTTCGCGCTCTTTAACTTCACCGGTACGCAGCAGACGCACGTGATAGCGGTTATCGCCGATGGCGTCACCCAGCGCGCTCAGCGGGAGGGTGATGACGTTTTTCACTTCCGAAAGCTGGATATGCACCTGAGCGGTCATCTCCAGGCGCAGAATGCCCTGCGGGTTCGGCACCTCAAAACGGGCGTAATAGAAAATGGCGTCATTGACCTTTTCGGGTGTCGGCAGGATATCCTTCAATGTTCCTTCATAGCGCGTCAGCGGATCGCCCAGCACGGTAAACCAGGCTTTTTGCCCCGGCTTCAGATGAATCACGTCCGCTTCCGAGACCTGCGCCTTCACCAGCATGGTGCTGAGATCGGCCAGGGTTAAAATATTCGGCGCCTGCTGGGCGGCGATCACCGTCTGCCCCTGAAGGGTAGTAATTTGCGTCACTTCCCCGGACATCGGCGCCAGAATTTTGGTGTAGTCGAGGTTGGTTTTGGCCGTATCCAGGGTAGCCTGATTACGTTTGACCTGCGCTTCAATCGTACCGATTTGCGCCTCTTTGACCGCTAAGTCGGTCGCGGCGGTATCGAGGTCCTGGCGAGAGACCAACTGGCGCTGCGCCAGCTGCTGCTGGCGGGCCAACGTCGTCGCGGACAGTTTACGTTCCGCACGCGCCTGGTTGAGCTGCGCCCGCAGCTCCATCAGCGTCGCTTCAACTTCTTTAATCTGGTTTTCCGCCTGCTCGGGATCGATAACCCCCAGCAGCTGATCTTTTTTCACTTTGTCGCCAATCTCAACGCGCAGCGTTTTTAGCTGTCCGCTCACCTGCGCCCCGACGTCAACTTTTTTTAACGCATCCAGCTTACCGGTCGCCAGCACGCTCTGCTGCAGGTCTCCTTTGCGTACCACCAGCGTCTGATACTGCGGCAGAGGCGCATTCAGAATTCGCCATCCCCAGACGGCGAGGGCCAGTACGACAATCGCCAGCAGCCACCATACTTTCCTGCGCTTTCCATTTAATTTCATAAAAATTCCTGATGTTTTAACCCGCAGAACCCGCGACAATTCTATCTAAATGCGGTAATAGAATAACGCGCATTTTTAGCTGCGCTTAATTTTTGTTTAACCGAAGTTGAAGGTCGTGCGGATAAAGGCGTGCCGGGAGAGTTCCCGGCAGAGAGATAAACGGCGGTCGGCGCTAATCCGCCCGCCCGCGCGCCAGCCATAGCACGCGGGAGAACATTTTTTTCAACAGCGCAGGAATGGCGTCAACCCCGCGACGCCCGGCCTCCATCGCCACTTCAATCGCCAGGTCCGGTTTTGACGAACGGTGGATCGCTTTGGTGATCACCCGCCGCATATTCATGGGAATATTTATCGGCAGCTGGGCCACCCGATGATAAACATCGTCGAAGCCCTGGCGATACATAAAATGCTCCATATCCATCGCCGGTAGCGCGGTGAGATGGTCGCGCTCAAGCATTTTGTCGTCATTCAATAGCCCGCGAACGGTGGCGGCATATTTCTTCCCGGCCTCATCGCCGTCCACCAGCACGTGCCATTCAATCCCCATTCGCCGGGCGAATTTGATAAGCGGTTTTAATCCCGACTGGGCAAACTCAATCACCTTCACCCCTTCCGCATCAAAGTGGTGGCCGCACTGGCGCGCCAGCTCGTTGATAACCCAGGTTTCGGTCTCCCCTTCGACCAGTAGCCAGCAGCGGGCAAACAGCGATGAAGCGCGGTTAAAGCGAATATGAAAAGCGATGCGCCGGCTGTCTTCGGCATTCATCCCGCCGGGCCCCAGCCGCCAGGCGGATACCCGTGATGATTCACGCACCAGTCGGCAGACGTGCTCGACGGGCGTTAATGACAGCAGTTCGCCGGAGTTCGTCGTCGTCACCCGCTGTAGCGGCAGTAAATTAAGTAAATGCCAGGCTACGGACAGCATAATCGGATGCAGCCGGGTTTCCGGGTCCTCAATCAACAAGAGCGGCCGCGCATCGCGATCGAGTCTCACCGTGCCTTTCGCCTGCAGCAGCGTAGAAAACAGTCCCAATAAAATCACCCGATGGCTGCGCCCGCCGGGCTTGTCGATCATCCTGTTAATGATGTCCAGGTAGCGCCAACTGCGCTGTTCATCATGTGAATGACGGCGCATCAGGCGATGACGCGACTGCGCGCTGCTCTGCTCGGCAAAATAGTGCTCCAGCAATTGCACCATGGCCGACAGTCCCTGGCGGATCTGCCCATCGGTTAAATTTTGCGGATGATGCACCAGTTCACGAGAGAGGAAATCAAGCTGGCGCGCGGTAATTTCGATCTGCGGCGAATGCGGAACGGTGCCGTTGTGGATCCGTCGCATAAAGCGGGCGTCGCGCAGCCGCAGAACCGGCATCAGCCGCACCAGGTGACGGGCGAGTTCATCAATATCGTCAAGCTCCAGCGCTTCCCCTTCACCGTTAATAAAACTACGCAGGGTCATTACGCTGTCGTCATCGGCAAGCTCCCCCTCGAGGCGATAGAAAACGCGCTGATAGCCGTCGTCGCAGGGCACCCAGCAGTTACTGAGAGGGCGATAGCGTCGCACTCGATGGCGGCCGGGTTCATTCTCACGGAAGGTCAAAATGATATGCAGATGATGCTCGCGTCCCTGAATATCGCCGGGCGGAAACCAAAAATCTTCCCGAACAAAATGATAAAGGTCAAACTCCGGGGACAGGAGTAGCGTCAGGGCATCCAGCAGGCTGGATTTACCCCAGGCATTTTCGCCAATCAGCACGTTATTTTGCTCAAGCATCAACGATAAACGGTTAATGCCGCGAAAACCGACTATTTCGACGCGCTCAAGATGCATATGCCCTCCGCTCGGTGGCGACTATCTCCTTCAGTTATCAGCAGTATAGCGAGGTGAGCATCAACATGACACTCCGGGCGTATTATGAATCGCTATAGGGTGAAGAGGCGGAATGTGATGCGCGGTATTTCACTTAATTGAGAAACGCATTCATCATCAAAAGTCGTTTTTTTCATCATTTTTGTTCTACACTTTTAAAAATTCCCATGAAAAAAGGAATCCCAGCACATTGTTCTAAATCAAATTACATCAATTTATTTAACTGGTCCCGGAGTAGCGATCGTCCATAGAATAGCGTCGCTTTATTCTAGTCGTCATTCTTTGTGGCGAAAATAAAGGCCGGCACGAAAACTCGTGCGCGTTTACGTTTTTATTGAGGTGGTTATGTTTAGAAAATTAGCAGCAGAATGCTTTGGTACATTCTGGCTGGTATTCGGTGGTTGCGGCAGCGCCGTTCTGGCTGCAGCGTTCCCGGAACTGGGAATTGGTTTTGCCGGCGTCGCGCTGGCTTTCGGTTTAACCGTATTAACCATGGCCTATGCCGTTGGTCATATTTCCGGCGGGCATTTTAACCCGGCGGTGACTTTAGGTTTATGGGCCGGCGGTCGTTTCCCGGCCAAAGAGGTAATTGGTTATATTATCGCCCAGGTTGTCGGCGGTATTATCGCCGCCGCTATTCTGTATGTTGTCGCCAGCGGTAAAGCGGGCTTCGACGCCGCCGCTAGCGGGTTCGCTTCGAACGGTTATGGCGAACACTCTCCGGGCGGCTTCTCCATGCTTTCCGCCATTGTGATTGAGATTGTCCTGACCTGCGGCTTCCTGCTGGTTATTCACGGCGCCACGGATAAAAACGCCCCTGCCGGCTTCGCCCCTATCGCCATTGGTCTGGCGCTGACGCTTATTCACCTAATCAGCATTCCGGTCACCAACACGTCGGTAAACCCGGCGCGTAGCACCGCGGTAGCGATTTTCCAGGGCGGCTGGGCGCTGCAGCAGCTGTGGCTATTCTGGGTAATGCCGATTATCGGCGGCATTCTCGGCGGCGTGCTCTACCGCACCCTGCTGGAAAAACGCAGCTAAGCTCCCACGATTCTCTTGAGGCCCGGTACTGCCGGGCCTTTCTTTTTTCCGACTACTTTACTCAGTCCGGCGATTTGGGTAGTGTCAGTGACGCTATTTTCACTCTGCAAGGATCGTGTCGTTCATGTTTTCGGGACTATTAATCATTCTGCTGCCGTTGGTCATAGGCTATCTTATTCCTCTTCATCGGCCATCAGCCCTTAAACTCATTACGCGATTTCTGAGCTGGATCGTCTACGTTATTCTCTTCTTTATGGGTATTAGCTTGGCCTTCCTGGATAATCTGGCCAGCAATCTTCTGGCGATCCTTCATTATGCGGCGGTCAGCGTCGTTATTATTATGCTGTGCAATATTGCCGCCCTGATGTGGCTTGAACAGAAAATGCCCTGGCAAAATCATCATCGTCAGGAAAAATTACCCTCGCGTCTGGCAATGGCGCTGGAATCCCTTCAGCTATGCGGCGTGGTGCTTATTGGCTTCCTGATTGGTCTGAGCGGTCTCTCTTTTTTACAACACGCCACCGAGGCCAGCGAATATACGCTGATTTTCCTTTTGTTCCTCATCGGTATTCAGCTGCGTAATAATGGCATGACGCTGCGGCAAATCGTTCTTAATCGTCGCGGCATGATTGTCGCGGTGGTGGTGATGGTCAGTTCATTGCTGGGCGGCGTCATCAATGCCTTTATTCTCGACCTGCCGCTAAAAACCGGGCTGGCCATGGCCTCCGGTTTTGGCTGGTATTCGCTCTCCGGGATCCTGCTGACCGAATCCTATGGCCCGGTGATTGGCAGCGCGGCATTCTTTAACGATCTTGCCCGTGAACTGCTGGCGATTATGCTTATCCCCGGGCTGGTGCGCCGCAGCCGTTCAACGGCGTTAGGCCTTTGCGGCGCGACATCAATGGACTTTACGCTGCCGGTACTACAACGCTCAGGCGGGGTGGAGATCGTCCCGGCGGCCATCGTGCATGGCTTCATTCTGAGCCTGCTGGTGCCCATTTTGATGGCTTTTTTCTCCGCTTAATACCTCTCTGGCGGTAGTTCCCTGCCGCCAATTTTGCGCTAAATCAATCTCCCTGTAAGTTGTACGAGAAATACCTTTTATCTTCATGCGCTCGGGCATAACCTTAAACATGTATATTAAATATAACTTTAAAAAAGGTGTGATCATGTTTTGTGTGCAATGTGAACAAACCATCCGTACCCCGGCAGGGAACGGCTGCTCTTACGCGCAGGGTATGTGCGGGAAAACGGCCGAAACGTCCGATCTGCAGGATCTGTTGATTGCTTCTCTGCAGGGCCTCTCCGCATGGGCGCTTAAAGCCCGCGAATACGGCATCATCGACCATGACATCGATAGCTTCGCGCCGCGCGCTTTTTTTTCCACGCTGACCAACGTTAACTTCGACTCCCCGCGTATCGTTGGCTACGCCCGCGAGGCCATCACCCTGCGCGAAGCGCTGAAAGCCCGGTGCCTGAATATCGACGCTCATGCGACGGTTGATAACCCGATGGCCGATCTGCAGTTAGTGAGTGACGATCTCGGCGACCTGCAGCATCAGGCGGCGGAATTCACCCCGAACAAAGACAAAGCGGCCATCGGCGAGAATATTCTCGGCCTGCGCCTGCTGTGCCTGTACGGCCTGAAAGGCGCGGCGGCCTACATGGAACACGCCCACGTTCTCGGTCAGTACGACAACGCCATCTACGCCCAGTACCACAAAATCATGGCGTGGCTCGGTACCTGGCCTGCCGATATGAACGCGCTGCTGGAATGTTCAATGGAAATCGGCCAGATGAACTTTAAGGTGATGAGCATTCTGGACGCCGGCGAGACCAGCAAATATGGCCATCCCACCCCGACGCAGGTCAACGTCAAAGCGACCGAAGGCAAATGTATCCTGATTTCTGGCCATGACCTGAAAGATCTGTACAACCTGCTGGAGCAGACCGAAGGCACCGGCGTTAACGTCTACACCCACGGTGAAATGCTGCCGGCGCACGGTTACCCGGAGCTGCGTAAATTCAAACATTTGATCGGTAACTACGGCAGCGGCTGGCAAAACCAGCAGGTCGAGTTTGCCCGCTTCCCTGGCCCGATTGTCATGACCTCAAACTGCATCATCGACCCAACCGTCGGCGCCTATGACGATCGTATCTGGACCCGCAGCATCGTCGGCTGGCCGGGCGTGAATCATCTGGAAGGCGAAGATTTCGCCCCGGTTATCGCTCAGGCGCAGCAGATGGCGGGCTTCCCGTACAGCGAGATCCCGCACCTGATCACCGTTGGTTTCGGTCGTCAGACCCTGCTGGGCGCGGCGGATACGCTGATCGACCTGGTGAGCCGTGAAAAGCTGCGCCATATCTTCCTGGTGGGCGGCTGCGACGGGGCGCGCGGCGAACGTAACTACTTCACCGATTTCGCCACCAGCGTACCGGACGACTGCCTGATTCTGACCCTGGCCTGCGGTAAGTACCGTTTCAACAAACTCGAATTCGGCGATATCGAAGGTCTACCGCGTCTGGTCGATGCCGGTCAGTGTAACGACGCTTACTCTGCCATCATCCTGGCGGTCACCCTGGCGGAAAAACTGGGTTGTGGCGTGAACGACCTGCCGCTGTCTCTGGTGCTCTCATGGTTTGAACAGAAAGCGATTGTTATTCTGCTGACCCTGCTGTCGCTGGGCGTGAAAAACATCGTCACCGGCCCGACGGCGCCGGGCTTCTTCACGCCGGATCTGCTGGCCGTGCTTAATGAGAAATTCGGTCTGCGTTCGGTGACCACCGTAGAAGAAGACATGAAGCAACTGCTGAGCGCGTAAGGAGTAAAAGTATGACTTTGCCAACCCATCAGTGCCCGTGGCGGATGCAGGTTCACCACATCCATCAGGAAACGCCGGATGTGTGGACAATTTCGTTGCTCTGCCACGACTATTATCCGTATCGTGCCGGGCAGTACGCGCTGGTCAGCGTACGCAATTCGCCGGAGACGCTGCGTGCCTACAGCCTCTCCTCGACGCCGGGCGTTAGCGAATATCTTACGCTGACCGTACGCCGTATTGACGAGGGCGCGGGTTCGCAGTGGCTCACCCGCGACGTGAAGCGCGGCGACTATATCTGGCTGTCCGACGCGATGGGTGATTTCACCTGTGACGATAAAGCGGACGATAAATTCCTGATGCTGGCCGCAGGATGCGGCGTCACGCCAATCATGTCAATGCGCCGCTGGCTGGCGAAATATCGCCCGCAGGCTGATGTTCAGGTGATTTTTAACGTGCGTTCTCCCCAGGATGTCATTTTCGCTGAGGAATGGCGTCAGTATCCGGTGACGCTGGTGGCGGAAAATCACGCCGCCCACGGTTTCGTGGCAGGACGTTTAACGACCGAACTGCTGCAAAGCGTGCCGGATCTGGCATCGCGTACCGTCATGACCTGCGGCCCGGCGCCGTATATGGAGTGGGTTGAGCAGGAAGTGAAAGCGCTGGGCGCGACGCGCTTCTTCAAAGAGCAGTTCTTTACGCCGGTAGCCGACGCCGCTACCAGCGGCCTGAAGTTCACCAAACTGCAGCCGGCGAAAGCGTTCTATGCGCCGGTCGGCGCCACGCTGCTCGAAGCGCTGGAAAGTAACAAAGTGCCGGTTACCGTCGCCTGTCGCGCAGGCGTCTGCGGCTGCTGCAAAACGAAAGTGGTTTCCGGCGAGTATACCGTCAGCAGTACCATGACGTTAACCGATGCGGAAATCGCAGAAGGCTACGTGCTGGCCTGCTCCTGCCATCCGCGGGGCGATCTGGTACTGGCTTAACCAGCAACTGCCGGATGGCGCAGCGCCATCCGGCTATCTTTACCGCCAGGCCGAATTGCCGGCGATGGCATAGCGCCCTGCCCCCAAAAAAGCGACCGCCAGCGCACCCACGAAAAAATAGACCAGGCTCTCAATCGCCCACGCGCCGACCGCATCCAGCGCGAAGGTTTTGCCCGTCCCGACCATCAGCCAGGCGACGACCATCGTAAACGCCAGCACCAGCGCCGCCGGACGGGTAAGAATTCCCAGGATCAGCAGGCAAGGCGCAACCACCTCACCCACTAATACCCCATAAGCGATAAAACCCGGCAATCCTTTTGCTACCAGCATATTGCTGATTCCCCCTACGCCATCAAATAGCTTGTGCAATCCGTGAAACAGCATCAGTCCGCCAACGGCAAGTCGTAACAAGAGTTTGCCGAAATCGTCATGAGACAGCAGTTTATTAACAGCATTTAACAGCGATTTAACCATTTGAAATGATTCCTGTTTACCACTTTATGTGAGCACAGATTATGCGGAGTTTTTGCTGAAAAAAACCAGCGAAAATGAGGGGTTAAAGCGAGCGTAACTGGCAGTATCATCTAAGCTTGTAAGCGTTATCACAAAAAGGAGATGGAGAACCATGAAACAGACCGTGGCGGCATACATTGCCAAAACTCTTGAACAGGCTGGCGTTAAACGTATTTGGGGCGTAACCGGGGATTCTCTTAACGGCTTAAGCGACAGCCTGAACCGCATGGGGACCATCGATTGGATGCCCACGCGCCACGAAGAAGTGGCCGCCTTCGCCGCCGGAGCGGAGGCCCAGCTTACCGGCGAACTGGCGGTATGCGCCGGTTCCTGCGGGCCGGGCAACCTGCACCTGATTAACGGCCTTTTCGACTGTCACCGCAACCATGTTCCGGTGCTGGCTATCGCCGCCCATATTCCTTCCAGTGAAATCGGCAGCGGCTATTTTCAGGAGACGCACCCTCAGGAGCTGTTCCGCGAATGCAGCCACTACTGCGAACTGGTCTCATCCCCGGAACAAATTCCGCAGGTGCTGGCCATCGCCATGCGCAAAGCAGTAATTAACCGCGGCGTCTCGGTCGTGGTGCTCCCCGGCGACGTTGCGCTAAAACCCGCGCCGGAAAGCGCCAGCAGCCACTGGTACCACGCGCCGCTGCCGCAGGTGACGCCGGCGGAAGAAGAGCTGAAGAAGCTGGCCCAGCTGCTGCGCTATTCCAGCAACATCGCCCTGATGTGCGGCAGCGGCTGCGCCGGAGCGCATAAAGAGCTGGTGGCGTTCGCCGCGAAGCTCAAAGCGCCTATCGTTCATGCGCTGCGCGGCAAAGAGCACGTTGAATACGACAACCCTTATGATGTGGGGATGACTGGGCTGATTGGCTTCTCCTCCGGCTTCCACACCATGATGAACGCCGACACCCTGGTACTGCTCGGCACCCAGTTCCCCTATCGCGCCTTCTACCCGACGGACGCGAAAATTATTCAGATCGATATCAACCCCGGCAGTATCGGCGCCCACAGTAAAGTGGACATGGCGCTGGTCGGCGATATCAAATCCACCCTCAACGCGCTGCTGCCGCTTCTCGAAGAGAAAACCGACCGCAAATTCCTCGATAAAGCGCTGGAACACTATCGCGACGCGCGTAAGGGGCTCGACGATCTGGCCAAGCCCAGCGACAAAACGCTTCATCCGCAGTATCTGGCGCAGCGCATCAGCCACTTTGCCGACGAGGACGCCATTTTTACCTGTGACGTGGGTACGCCGACCGTCTGGGCCGCGCGCTATCTGCAGATGAACGGCAAGCGCCGCCTGCTCGGCTCCTTCAACCATGGGTCAATGGCTAACGCCATGCCGCAGGCCATCGGCGCAAAAGCCACGGCTCCCGACCGCCAGGTCGTGGCAATGTGCGGCGACGGCGGCTTTAGCATGCTAATGGGGGATTTCCTCTCGCTGGCGCAAATGAAGCTGCCGGTGAAAATCGTTATCTTCAATAACAGCGTACTGGGTTTCGTGGCGATGGAGATGAAGGCCGGGGGCTATCTGACAGACGGCACCGAGCTGCACGCCACCAACTTTGCCCGCATCGCCGAAGCGTGTGGTATCAAGGGCATACGCGTTGAGCGCGCGTCAGAGGTTGATGAAGCGCTGCAAACCGCTTTCGCTACCGATGGCCCGGTACTGGTGGATGTGGTCGTCGCCAGTGAAGAGCTGGCGATGCCGCCGCAAATCAAACTGGAGCAGGCCAAAGGTTTCAGCCTTTATATGCTGCGCGCGATTATCAGCGGCCGCGGCGACGAGGTTATTGAACTGGCGAAAACTAACTGGCTAAGGTAAAAATATCCTTTTCAATTCATACACAAAATCCTTCGTGTTGCCTCAAGGCGGCAAGCCCGAACATCCCTGGGAGCATAGATAACTATGTGACCGGGCTTTGAGGGTGTAGCCAACGCAGAGGCAGCGCGAAGAAAGAAGTGTATAAGGATATGACATGATAGATTTACGCAGTGATACCGTCACCCGCCCGGGCCGCGCCATGCTGGAAGCTATGATGGCCGCCCCGGTCGGGGATGACGTCTATGGCGACGACCCGACCGTTAACGAACTCCAGCGCTTTGCTGCCGAGCTGGCGGGCAAAGAAGCCGCGATCTTCTTGCCCACCGGCACCCAGGCCAACCTGGTCGCCCTGCTCAGCCACTGCCAGCGCGGCGAAGAGTATATCGTCGGCCAGGGCGCGCATAACTATCTCTATGAAGCCGGCGGCGCGGCGGTACTCGGCAGCATCCAACCGCAGCCCATCGACGCCGCAGCGGACGGCACCCTGCCGTTGGACAAAGTCGCGGCCAAAATCAAACCGGACGATATTCATTTCGCGCCCACCCGCCTGCTGTCGCTGGAAAATACCCATAACGGCAAAGTGCTGCCGCGTGAATATCTGAAAGAAGCCTGGGAATTCACGCGCCAGCGCGGCCTCGGACTGCACGTGGACGGCGCGCGTATTTTTAACGCCGTCGTGGACTACGGCTGCGAGCTGCGCGATATCACCCGCTACTGCGATTCTTTCACCATCTGCCTGTCCAAAGGCCTTGGCGCGCCGGTAGGCTCGCTGCTGGTAGGGAGCGAAGAGTATATTCGCCGCGCGATCCGCTGGCGGAAAATGGTCGGCGGCGGAATGCGTCAGGCGGGAATTCTGGCGGCGGCTGGCCTGTATGCTTTGCAGAACAACGTCGCGCGCTTAAAAGAGGATCATGACAACGCCGCGTGGATGGCGGAGCAGTTGCGCGCCGTCGGCGCTGACGTGATGCGCCACGATACCAATATGCTGTTTGTTCGCGTTGGTGAAGCGCGCGCCACCGCGCTGGGCGAGTATCTGCGCGAACGCGGGGTGCTGATCAACGCCTCGCCCATCGTGCGCCTGGTGACGCATATTGACGTTAACCGCCAGCAGCTCGCCGAAGTAGTGAGCCACTGGCAGGCATTTTTAAACCGTTAAGGAGTCCGGTGTGTCGCAGCGAATTCTGGTGCTTGGCGCCAGCGGTTATATCGGCCAGCATCTGGTGAAAAGACTCAGCGAGCAGGGCTTCACCGTGCTGGCGGCGGCACGCCACATCGACAGGCTTAAAAAACAGCATCTCCCCGGCGTCGAGTGCTATTCGCTCGATTTAAACCAGCCGGAAGCGCTACCCGACCTGCTGGCGCAGGCTGATACCGTTTACTATCTGGTGCACGGGATGGGCGAAGGCGGCGACTTTATCCGCCACGAGCGGCAGGTCGCGCTCAACGTTCGCGACGCGCTGCGCGAGACGCCGGTGAACGAAGTCATCTTTCTCAGTTCCTTACAGGTGGCGGAGCAGGAGCAATCCGATCATCTACGCGCCCGCCAGATCACCGGCGATCTGCTGCGCGAATCGGGCGTCCCGGTAGCGGAAGTTCGCGCCGGCATTATCGTCGGCGCCGGTTCCGCCGCCTTCGAAGTGATGCGCGATATGGTTTACAACCTGCCGGTGCTGACGCCGCCGCGCTGGGTACGCTCGCGCACTACGCCGATTGCGCTGGAAAATTTGCTCTACTATCTGCTGCGGTTGCTTGACCATCCGTCCCGCGAGCATCGGGTGTTTGAAGCCGCCGGGCCGGAAACGTTAAGCTATCAGCAGCAGTTTATCCGCTTTATGGCGGTCAGCGGCAAACGACGCCCGCTGATTCCTGTTCCTTTCCCTACCCGCTGGATTTCAGTGTGGTTTCTCAATGTGATTACCTCGGTGCCGCCAACCACGGCCAAAGCCCTGATTCAGGGGCTAAAGCACGATCTGATCGCCGACGATCGCGCCCTGCGGGCCTTAATTCCTCAACCGCTTATCGCGTTTGATGAGGCGGTGCGCCGCACGCTTAAAGAAGAGGAGCAGCTAGTGAACTCCAGCGACTGGGGCTACGATGCGCAGGCCTTCGCCCGCTGGCGGCCCGAATACGGCTACTATCCGAAACAGGCGGGCTGTACCGTTAATACTTCCGCCAGCTCCGGCGCGCTGTGGGAGGTGATCAACCAAATCGGCGGCAAAGAGGGCTATTTCTTCGGTAACGTGCTGTGGAAAACGCGCGGGGCGATGGACCTGCTGGTCGGCCATCGGCTGGCAAAGGGGCGTCCGGAAAGAGCGTATCTGCAAACCGGCGACGCGGTGGACAGCTGGAAGGTCATTATCGTCGAGCCGGAAAAGCAGCTGACGCTGTTATTCGGCATGAAAGCGCCCGGCCTTGGCCGCCTGAGCTTTACCCTGCGCGATAAAGGCGATCATCGCGAGCTGGACGTGCGCGCCTGGTGGCACCCGCACGGTATGCCGGGGCTCTTCTACTGGCTACTGATGATCCCGGCGCATCTGTTTATTTTTCGCGGTATGGCGCGACGCATCGCCCACCTGGCGGAGCAAATCACCATCAAATAGAGTATACGTATAGAATTCTTTCATGATTCTCATTGCATCGTAGTCAGAATCACGGAAAAATGCGCACGAAATTCTTTTGTTTAACAGTGGATCGATATGAAGGTACTGGTTACCGGTGCGACCAGCGGATTGGGCCGCAACGCGGTGGAATATCTGCGTAACAGGGGCATTAGCGTCAGAGCGACCGGGCGCAACGAAGCGATGGGCAAGCTTCTGAGCAAAATGGGCGCAGAGTTCGTCCCTGCGGACTTAACCGAGCTGGTCTCTTCGCAGGCCAAAGTGATGCTCGCCGGTATCGATACCCTGTGGCACTGTTCCAGCTTTACCTCGCCGTGGGGCACCCAGCAGGCCTTCGATTTAGCTAACGTCCGCGCGACTCGCCGTCTCGGCGAGTGGTCGGTAGCCTGGGGCGTGCGCAACTTCGTGCACATCTCTTCGCCGTCGCTCTATTTTGATTATCACCATCATCGCGATGTTAAGGAAGATTTTCGCCCGCAGCGTTTCGCCAACGAATTCGCCCGCAGCAAAGCGGCAAGCGAAGAGGTGATCCATCTTCTGGCGCAGGCCAACCCGAATACCCGCTTTACGATCCTGCGCCCGCAGAGCCTGTTTGGCCCGCATGATAAAGTGTTTATCCCGCGGCTGGCGCAAATGATGCAGCACTACGGTAGCGTTCTGTTGCCGCGCGGCGGCAGCGCGCTGGTGGATATGACCTACTATGAAAACGCGGTACACGCGATGTGGCTCGCCAGCCAGCCCCAGTGCGACCTCTTGCCCTCGGCCCGGGCGTACAACATCACTAACGGCGAACCGCAAACCCTGCACAGCATCGTACAGAAACTCATCGATGAGCTGGGAATAAAGTGCCGCATCCGTTCGGTCCCTTACCCGATGCTGGATATTATTGCCCGCAGCATGGAGCGCTTTGGCAATAAGTCAGCTAAAGAGCCCGCCTTTACCCACTACGGCGTCTCTAAGCTGAACTTTGATTTCACCCTGGATATCTCCCGCGCCCAGCAGGAGCTAGACTACCGGCCGGTTGTCACGATGGATGAAGGCATTATCCGTACCGCCGCGTGGTTGAAGGACCACGGTAAGCTGCACTATTAACCCCGCCCATACTTTTCCAGCAGCGCTTCGGCTATCGCCAGGGTTTGGGCATCGGCAACCCCGTCCCAGCGCTCGGGGCGGAAGTGCATCTGGAAAGCCATAATGACCCGCTTCTGCTGTGCAGGGGTCATGTCCGGCGTCACCTGATAGCCGTAGCGAGACAGCACGTCCAGCAGCTCTGCGGCGTCGACCGGCTCGTATGACGGGCGCCCCTGCAGATAAAACGCCACGCGCTGGGCATCCGGCCATGCGCCAATTCCCTGTTCGGCCAGCCTGCGCCACGGGAACAGCGGCCCCGGATCGTCTTTACGCTGCGGGGCGATGTCCGCATGCGCGACCACGTTCTGCGGCGCGATATGGTAGCGGGCGATAATGTCTTTCGCCAACGGGATCAGAGCGTCAATTTGCGCCGGATTAAACGGCGTGAAGCTTTTGCCCCCGGCCGTTTTTTGCCAGCCGCGATTCTCCAGCTCAATACCAATCGAGGTATCGTTAATACGCGTGCTGCCGCGCCAGAAGCTGACGCCCGCATGCCAGGCCAGATCCTCTTCCGGCACCAGCTGCCAGATCCGCGGTTTGCCTCCGTGCAGCGGCGGTATCTCCGGAATCAGGTAGTGAGAGCTCACCTGGTTATCCGTCAGCGTCGCCAGCGAAACGTCGAAATCATCGGCGGTGTAGTGGATCACCAGCACTTTGATGCGCGGATAAGCCGCCTGCGCCGGGTGGCGCGTATCCAGCTGATAGCCGTCGCGATCGATAATGCCCTTTTCCGTAGCGCAGCCCGCCAGCAGCAGCGTCAGCAGGACGCCTGCCCGGCACATTCTCATCGCCGGGTCTTCACCGCGGTGCCGCTGACGCTGACCATCAGCATGCTGCTATCTTTACCGACGGTTTCATAATCAATATCAATGCCGACAACCGCGTTGGCGCCCAGCGCTTTGGCCTGTTCGCTTAGCTCTTCAAAGGCGATTTCCCGGGCTTTACGCAGCTCTTTTTCATAGGCGCCGGAACGACCGCCGACGATATCGCGGATGCTGGCGAAAAAATCGCGGAATACGTTAGCGCCGAGAATCGCTTCCCCGGTGACGACGCCGCAGTATTCGATGATGGGCTGACCTTCGAGGGTTGGCGTAGTTGAAAATTGCATGTTCAAACTCCTTCTATAGCGTTCAATGCGTTAGCTCTAAGGGTCAAGCACAATCCCTATCTGATACACTATGCTTGAACAGATATTCTAACGTAGTGAGCTCATAAGGAAATCATCATGCGCTACAAAGTTCTTGCATTAGTCCTCCCCTGCGCGCTGGCGCTCAGCGCCTGTACAACCGTCACGCCTGCCTACAAAGATAACGGCACCCGCAGCGGCCCCTGCATCGAAGGCGGCCCGGATGACGTGGCGCAGAAGTTTTATGACTATCAGGTGCAGCACCGCAACAGCGATTTAACGGCGCTGCGTCCGTACCTGAGCGACGGTCTGGCAAAACTGCTGAACGACGCGCGTCAGGACCCGTCTAACAACGCCCTGCTGCAGTCAAACCTGTTCTCCAGCAGCACAACGCCAGCCGACAGCGCCGATGTCGCCAGCGCCTCGACCATTCCTAATCGCGACGCGCGCAATATTCCGCTGCGCGTGGAGCTGAAACAGGGCACCCAAAGCTGGAAGGACGAAGTACTGATGATTCAGGAAGGCCAGTGCTGGGCCGTGGATGACGTGCGTTATCTCGGCAACAACGCCCATGCGCCGGCGGGCACCCTGCGTCAGAGTCTCGAAAAACGCTAATCCGGGCGCCAGGCCGCTCAGGCCGAATGAAATAACCCCGGTAAAATGTCGGCATTTCCGCTGGTAATGCCGACATTGACTTCTCCCGCCTTCACGAAGCCATATTTTGTGCTAACTTTAAATGTAAACATGGTTTACATTTAACTTTTAACGCATAAATATTGCATAACTATTCTGCCAAAGGTACTATTTGCGGCCTCAATTGCTATTTGTATCAGACTGCCCAGATGAGCATTAAATTAAACGGCATTAATTGCTTCTACGGCGCGCACCAGGCGCTGTTCGACATCACGCTGGATTGCCCGCAGGGGGAAACGCTGGTGCTGCTCGGCCCAAGCGGTGCCGGTAAAAGCTCGCTGCTGCGCGTCCTCAATCTGCTGGAGATGCCGCGTTCCGGTACGTTGCATATCGCCGGAAACCATTTCGACTTTACCAAAGCGCCTTCTGACAAAGCCATTCGCGAGCTGCGCCAGAACGTGGGTATGGTTTTCCAACAGTATAATCTGTGGCCGCATCTGACCGTGCAGCAAAATCTGATTGAAGCCCCCTGCCGCGTACTCGGTTTAAGCAAAGATCGGGCGTTAGACCGCGCGGAAAAGCTGCTCGAACGTCTGCGCCTGAAACCCTATAGCGATCGCTACCCGCTGCATCTTTCCGGCGGCCAGCAGCAGCGCGTGGCCATTGCCCGCGCCCTAATGATGGAACCGCAGGTTCTGCTCTTTGATGAACCCACGGCGGCGCTCGATCCAGAAATCACCGCCCAGATCGTCAGTATTATCCGCGAACTGGCTGAAACCGGCATTACGCAGGTTATCGTCACCCACGAAGTGGAAGTGGCGCGCAAAACAGCCAGCCGCGTGGTCTATATGGAAAATGGCCATATCGTTGAACAAGGTGATGCCGGCTGCTTCGCGCATCCGCAGACCGACGCGTTTAAAAACTATCTTTCACATTGATGTTTTCGGGGAAATGACGATGAAAAAAGTACTGATTGCCGCTCTTCTTGCGGGCATGAGCCTCTCCGCTACCGCAGCCCAGACCATTCGTTTCGCCACCGAGGCCTCCTACCCTCCATTTGAATCGATCGATGCCAACAACAAAATTGTCGGCTTTGACGTCGATCTGGCGAACGCCCTGTGTAAAGAGATTGATGCGACCTGCACCTTTACCAACCAGGCCTTCGATAGCCTGATCCCCAGCCTGAAGTTCCGTCGTTTCGACGCGGTCATGGCCGGGATGGACATCACTCCTGAGCGTGAAAAGCAGGTGCTGTTCACCACCCCGTACTATGAGAATTCCGCGCTGTTCGTCGGCCAGCAGGGTAAATTCACCAGCATTGATGCCCTGAAAGGCAAAAAAGTCGGCGTGCAGAACGGCACCACTCACCAGAAATTCATCACCGACAAACACCCGGAAATCACTACCGTTCCTTACGACAGCTACCAGAATGCGAAGCTGGACCTGCAGAACGGCCGTATTGATGCGGTATTCGGCGATACCGCCGTAGTGACCGAATGGCTGAAGAGCAATCCGAAGCTGGCCGCGGTGGGCGACAAGGTTACCGATAAAGACTACTTCGGCACCGGTCTCGGCATCGCGCTACGTCAGGGCAATACCGAACTGCAGCAGAAATTTAACGCTGCGCTGGAAAAAGTAAAAAGCGATGGGACTTACCAGTCTATCTATAACAAATGGTTCCAGAAGTAACGCTGAATGAACGAATTTTTTCCATTAGCAAGCGCCGCCGGGATGACCGTCGGCCTTGCCGTTTGCGCCCTGATCATCGGCCTGGTGCTGGCGATGCTGTTTGCCGTCCTCGAGTCGGTGAAGCTGCGTCCGATCGCCTGGCTCGCAACCGGCATTGTCACCCTTTTACGCGGACTACCGGAAATTCTGGTGGTTCTGTTTATCTATTTTGGTTCCTCACAGCTGCTGCTGACCCTTTCTGACGGCTTTACGATCAATCTCGGCTTTGTGCAGATCCCGGTACAGATGCAGATTGAAAACTTCGACGTCAGCCCGTTCCTCTGCGGAGCTATCGCGCTTTCTCTGCTGTATGCCGCTTACGCATCGCAGACCTTGCGCGGAGCGCTAAAGGCCGTTCCGCAAGGGCAATGGGAATCCGGCCAGGCGCTAGGACTATCGAAAGCCGCTATTTTCTTTCGCTTAGTGATGCCGCAAATGTGGCGTCACGCGCTGCCGGGTCTCGGTAACCAGTGGCTGGTGCTGCTGAAGGATACCGCGCTGGTGAGCCTGATCAGCGTCAACGACCTGATGCTGCAAACCAAAAGCATCGCCACTCGTACCCAGGAGCCGTTTAACTGGTACATCATCGCGGCGGCAATCTATCTGGTCATCACCCTGTTGAGTCAGTACATCCTGAAACGTATTGACCAGCGTGCGACGCGCTTCGAACGGAGACCGGGCTGATGCTTGATTACTTACCTGAACTGCTAAAAGGGCTGCATACCAGCCTGACGCTGACGGCGGCCTCTATCGTCGTGGCGCTGATTCTGTCGCTGATCTTTACCATTATCCTGACGCTAAAAACGCCGGTGCTGGTGTGGATCGTGCGCGGCTATATCACGCTGTTTACCGGCACGCCGCTGCTGGTGCAGATCTTCCTGATTTACTACGGCCCGGGACAGTTCCCGTCGCTGCAGGAGTATCCGGTACTCTGGCATCTGATTTCCGAGCCCTGGCTCTGCGCGCTGATCGCCCTTTCTCTTAATAGCGCCGCCTATACCACGCAGCTGTTTCATGGCGCCATTCGCGCCATCCCGGACGGCCAGTGGCAATCCTGCGGCGCGCTGGGGATGAGCAAGAAAGATACCCTGGCGATCCTGCTGCCGTACGCCTTTAAACGCGCCCTCTCCTCCTACTCCAACGAAGTGGTGCTGGTGTTCAAGAGTACGTCTCTGGCCTACACCATTACCCTGATGGAAGTGATGGGTCACAGCCAGCTGCTCTATGGCCGCACCTATGACGTGATGGTGTTCGGCGCCGCCGGTATTGTCTACCTGGTGGTCAACGGCCTGCTGACGCTGCTGATGCGCCTGATTGAACATAAAGCGCTGGCGTTTGAGCGACGGAATTAAAATCGCATAACTAGCCAGACCAAGACGGATAACCTCACTGAATTATCCGTCTTTTTTTAACCTAATAAAAATAACTATCCATCTTTATTGAATATAAATTCATTTGGTGGCATTGTTAGACCCAGCCGCAAACACGGCACAACATCATAAGATTGACCGACGGGAGTTCCACAATGAAAAAGTTAGTTCTGGCCGCACTGCTTAGCTCTTTCGCCTTTGGCGCCGCTGCCGCAGAAAAAATCAGCTTTGGCGTTTCTGCAACTTACCCACCGTTTGAATCCATGGACGCCAATAACCAAATCGCCGGTTTCGACATCGACCTGGCGAACGCGCTGTGCAAACAGATGCAGGCCGAGTGTACTTTTACCAACCATGCTTTCGACAGCCTGATCCCGGCGCTCAAATTCAAGAAATATGATGCGGTCATTTCCGGCATGGATATTACCCCGGGGCGCAGCAAGCAGGTGGCGTTCACCGACCCGTACTACGCTAACTCCGCGCTGGTTATCTCGAAGAAAGATGCCTTCCACTCTTTTGACGATCTGAAAGGCAAACGCATCGGGATGGAAAACGGCACCACGCACCAGAAATACCTGCAGGATAAACATCCTGAGGTGAAAACCGTGGCTTACGATAGCTACCAGAATGCGTTTATCGACCTGAAAAATGGCCGTATTGACGGGGTGTTTGGCGATACCGCCGTGGTCAACGAGTGGCTGAAAACCAACCCGCAGCTGGGCGCGGCGACGCCGAAAGTGACCGACGCGCAGTACTTCGGCACCGGCCTCGGCATTGCGGTACGCCCGGATAACAAAGCGCTGCTGGAAAAACTGAACGCGGCGCTGAAGGCGATTAAAGCTGACGGTACCTACGATAAAATCAGCAAGCAGTGGTTCCCGGAGTAAG
Source organism: Klebsiella sp. M5al (assembly GCF_002090195.1). Lineage (NCBI taxonomy): Bacteria > Pseudomonadati > Pseudomonadota > Gammaproteobacteria > Enterobacterales > Enterobacteriaceae > Klebsiella > Klebsiella sp. M5al. Next base: position 1,988,929 of record NZ_CP020657.1, on the reverse strand, counting down.
CATTTCCCGGAGGCGGCGCTTGACGCGCCTGTCCGGGCTACCGGCCCGCAGACAGCCGTGGCCCCGTAGCCCGGGCAAGCGCAGCGCGGCCCGGGAAACAGCCGCAACAAAGCCTCAATCCCGGCGCAGTCCCCGGGTTGCGGCGTAAACGCCTTACCCGGGCGACCGATTAGCAGACGGCGGTAAACCGGTAGCCCGATCGGCTAATCCGCAACCTTACACCGGCAGGGTAAACTGGAAACAGGCCCCTGCCGGCGCGTCAAGCAGGCGAATATCGCCGCCGTGCAGCTGCAGCATCCGTCGCACAATCATCAACCCCAGTCCCCCTCGTGATGCGCTTTGCGCGCCAGGCGCCAGCACCGAAGGCCGCTCGAACAGCGTTGCCCGCAGCTCGCTGCCAATGCCCGGCCCGCTGTCGGCCACCTCGACGATAAACTCCGGTCCCGAGCGACGCGCCGCCAGACGGATAAGCCCGCCTTCCGGGGTATGACGAATGGCGTTATCGAGCAGATTAGTCAGCACCCGCTCAATCATCGAGAGATCCGCGGTTATCGGCGGTAACCCAGTGGCCAGCTCCAGCCGTAGACCGATATTGCGCGTCGCGATTGGCAGGTCGAATTTTTGCGCCACATCCTGTACCAGCTCGGCCAACACAAATGTTTCCGGCTGCGGCTTAATCCCGCCGTGCTCCAGGCGAGCCAGCTCAAACAGCTGCTGAGACAGATGGCGGACTTTGTTGCCCTGGCGCAGGGCGATATTCAGATACTGCTTGTTCTCCTCCATCGTCAGGCGATCGGCCTTCAGGCTTAACGTTTCCAGATATCCCAGCAAAGAGGTAAGCGGCGTGCGTAAATCGTGGGAGATGTTGGCGACAAATTCCCGCCGCTGACGATCGCTATCGGCCAGACGGTCCCACTGGCTGGCAATCTGGCGAGCCAACTCAATAAAGCGATTGTGCAGCACGGCCACTTCATTTCCGGGGTTTGCCTCCGGGGTTTGCGCCGCCAGCGCCTTGATCGCATGAATACTGTCCTGGCTGTCGGTTGCCACCAGCGCGGTGAGCTGACGCACCGGGCGCGTTACCCAGAACCAGGCCAGCCAGCCCGCCAGCCCGCCGAGACCGGCCACCAGCAGCAGAGTCCACAGCAGCAGGCTCCACAAGGTTTTCTGCCAGGCGCTCGCCGCCAGCTCATTAAAGGTTTCGCCTTGCAGGATAATGTAGAGATAGCCGCGCAGCTGGCCGTCCTGGCGCAGCGGCGCCACGCTAAACACCTTTTGCTTATCAAGGCTGCGCGGATCGTCGCCGTACACCGGCCAGGCGCCGCCGGACAGGAACGTTTGCACCGGCGCCAGATCGATGCGCTGGCGCTTAATATGCCCCGGCGGCGCGGCGTCGGCCAGCAGCTCGCCGTCGGGCGAAAGCAGATACAGCTCCACGCTGGGATTAAAGGTCATCAGCCGGTCAAAAAGCGGTTTCAGCATCTGGCGGTCAACCTGCCCCTGAGCGTCCAGCAGCGGCTCGCGGGCGGCGATCTGCTGCGCCAGCCCGGCGGAGAGACGCTGGACCATTACATTACCGTACTGCGCGCTGCTGTACAGCTGGATCAGGCAAACGGCTATGGAGCAGAGCAGCAGCAGTGAGGTAAACACCAGCGCCAGGCGCTGGCTGAGGCTGAGACGGCGGATCATGGCTGCGCCTCTTTGCGCTCCACGGCAAACTTATAGCCTTTTCCCCAGACGGTCAGAATGATGTCCGGCTCCGCCGGGTCGCGCTCAATTTTGGTGCGCAGGCGGTTGATATGAGTATTGACCGTATGCTCATAGCCGTCGTGCTGATAGCCCCACACCCGATCGAGCAGCTCAAGGCGGGAAAAGACCTCCCCCGGATGGCGGGCAAAGTAGTAGAGCAGGTCGAACTCGCGCGGCGTCAGATCCACCGTCTCGCCGCGCAGCTTAACGTCGCGCGATAAGGGGTCAATGCTTAAACCATGGCTGGCAATACGCCCGGCATCCATCAGCAGATTTTGCCCCATCGCCTCCTGACGACGGAACACCGCCTTAACCCGGGCGGTCAGTTCGAGAATCGAAAACGGTTTGGCCAGGTAATCATCCGCTCCCATCTCCAGCCCCTGCACCCGTTGGGTTTCGCTGGCGCGGGCGCTGATAATAATCACCGGCAGATAGCGGGTTTGCTGACGAATGCGGCGACAAATTTCCAGACCGTCGACGCCCGGCAGCATCAGGTCGAGGATCACCGCATCCCAAAGCTCTTTTTCCAGCAGACTCAGGGCCTGCGCCCCGTCCGCCACGTGGACAATCTGATAACCCTCATCCAGCAGATTCAGGCGCAGCAGCGCGGCGATATCTTCATCATCTTCAACCAACAGGATTTTTTTTGCCACCGGCAGCACTCCGCTATTCTTACGTTCTGATTAGCCAAGCTTACCCGATCTTCACCGCCTGAAGAGTTCACATTTTGTTTATACTTCGCGAACCAGCAGGGTCAGCACCTCATAATGGGCGGTGTGGGGGAACATATCGAACAGCTGGACGCGCTCAATACGATAACCGCTCAGGCGAGCGATATCTTTCGCCATCGTTCGGGCGTTGCAGCTGGAATAGATAATAAACTCCGGCGCCATACGGCTTAAATACGCGCATAGCTCGTCGCCGATGCCGCGACGCGGCGGATTCACCAGCACCAGATCCGGGATCTCGCCTTCGCCGGTGGCAAACTGCGTGGAATCAAGCGCCTGGAAATGCAGGTTATGCAGGCCGAGCTCTGCCGCCGACTGCTTCGCGCAGGCGATGGCTTCCGGGGCGATTTCGATCCCGGTCAGGCGCATCTCAGGCGAAGCGCAGTGCAGACCAAAGCCGCCGACGCCGCAGAACAGATCCCACATATGGTTGACCGGCAACTGGCGCACCCAGTCGCGAGCGGTGGCATACAGCCGGCTGGCGACCGTCGGGTTAGTCTGAAAGAAGCTCTGCGGGCGGATCCACAGCGGTACGCCGTTGAAATTTTCCGCCAGCGCCTGCTGGTCGGTAAGGAAAATTTCCTGCGGCCCCTCCATGATAGCCATATGCACCGGCTGAATATTGGCGGTAATGACTTTCAACTGCGGCAGCAACGCCTGCAGCGCCGGCAGCGCGGCGCGCAGCTGGGTAAGCCTGGTCTCCGAGCGCAGGACAAAGCGCAGCATCATACCGCCGTCGAGCCGGCTTTCGGTCAGCAGAATGTACTTCAGCTCTCCGCGCCTGCGGGCGACATGATAGGGCGTGAGCCCGGCGCGGGCGATAAACGGCTTAAGCGCAGCGAAAACCGGCGCGAAGCTTTGCGGATAAAGCGGGCAATCGGTCAGGTCTTCCGGAGCGCCATCACGGTGCAGCATCCCGAGCAGCGGGCGCTCAACGCTACCGCTGACCACCATTTTGGCTTTGTTGCGAAACCCACTCTCCGGGCCGCAAGCCGGTGCGCACCACTCAGCGACGGGCGCATCGGCCAAAAGCGCGCGCAGATCGGCCATTTTATCGGCGAGCTGTTGGGATATCGGCAGTTCCAGCCACTGGCAGGAGCGGCAGCGACCCGCGTCATAAAGTGCGCAATGCATAACAAGACCTTCATAAAAACAGGGGCGGGGATTGTATCACCGTTACTGTAAACGGAAAAAGCGTCGGCACGGGGCCGGCACAAACAGCATCGCCAGCACCAGCAGATCCGGTAGTTTTTGCAGCACCAGGGAGCGAAAGATTTCGCGCTTCGATTCCCCGGCAATGCTAAACAGCTCGGGGTAACCGTAGCCCAATGACGCGGCCCACAGGTAGCCAATCACGATAATCTGCGTCAACAAGAATAGCCAACGCGCCCAGTTGCGCCCTTTTACCAGCGAAAAAGCGCACCAGATTTCAATAAACACCAGCACCAGGCTTGAGAGGAACACCAGGGTGAGCGCCCACGTCTGCACGCTGCGATGGACAAAATCCACCATTCCCTGAACGCCAAGCTGGTTGAGGATCATCAGCAAATCCAGACCGCGGATTAAAATAATGGCGAAGGCCGCCACCTGCACCAGCGCAGGAACGTTAAGACGTGCATGAGAAGAACGCGTATTAGTAAACAATCCCAACGTAAAGTCTTCCATGAAAACGGCGCCTCAAGTGCGGCGCCGATGTTAACTCTATTGCAGATTTTAGGTGGTTCAGCCGGTTCTTGCACGCTGGATATCGCGTACCCGCTGCTTTTCCGCGCGGGCCATCAAATACCAGGCGATAAAACCAACAATTCCAACCACGCCGAGGATTAACGTCGCCAGGGCGTTAATCTCCGGGTTGACCCCCATGCGCACGCTGGAGAAGACCAGCATCGGTAGCGTTGTCGCCCCCGGTCCGGAAACAAAGCTGGCTATGACAAGGTCGTCGAGCGACAGCGTAAAGGCCAGCAGCCAACCGGAGACCACCGCCGGCATAATCATCGGCAGCGTAATGACGAAAAAGACCTTCAGCGGCGCGGCCCCCAGATCCATCGCCGCCTCTTCAATGGAGTGGTCAAGCTCACGCAGGCGCGATGAAATAACCACCGCGACGTACGCGGTACAGAAGGTGACGTGCGCCAGCCAGATGGTCAGCATGCCGCGATCCGACGGCCAGCCAATGGAATGCCCCAGCGCCACAAACAGCAGCAGCAGCGACAGGCCGGTAATCACATCGGGCATCACCAGCGGCGCGGTGATCATAAAAGCAAAGCCGTTTGAACTGCGGAAGCGGCCAAAACGCACCATTACCACCGCGGCAATGGTACCGAGGATCACCGCCGCCGTCGCGGCGCAGGCGGCAATGGTCAGACTTAAGCCTACCGCGCTCATCATCGCATCGTCATGAAACAGCTCGCGATACCAGCGCGTCGACCACCCGGCCCATACCGTCACCAGCTTTGAGCTGTTGAACGAGTAAATCACCAGCATCAGCATCGGCGCATACAAGAAGGTAAAGCCGAGCAGCAGAATTAAAATTCGCCACGGCGAACGGACTACCGGCAAATTATTCATCCGTGTTCCCCCACCTGTTTTTGCTGATGCTTGTGGAACCACATGATCGGCACGATCAGCAGCAACAGCATCACGATCGCCACCGCCGACGCGACCGGCCAGTCGCGGTTATTGAAGAACTCCTGCCACAGCACGCGGCCAATCATAATGCTGTCCGGGCCGCCCAGCAGTTCCGGGATAACGAACTCCCCGACCGCCGGAATAAACACCAGCATCGACCCGGCAATAATCCCACCTTTGGTGAGCGGAACGATCACCTGGAAGAAAGTCTTCAGCGGTCGGGCGCCCAGATCCAGCGACGCCTCCACCAGCGAGTAATCAATACGCGTGAGAGCGGTATAGATCGGCAGCACCATAAACGGCAGATAGGCGTAAACAATACCGATATAGACCGCCAGGTTGGTGTGCAGGATCTCCAGCGGCTGGTCGATGATCCCCAGCCACAGCAGGAAGTTATTGAGCACGCCGTTGCTTTTCAGCAGCCCCATCCAGGCGTAGACGCGGATCAGAAACGAGGTCCATGACGGCAGGATCACCAGCAGCAGCAGGATATTTCGCGTCGATGGCTTACTGTGCGCTACCGCCCACGCCAGCGGATACCCCAACAGCAGGCAGCAGAACGTCGAGATCGCCGCCACCTGAAGCGACTGCAGATAGGCTTCAAAATAGAGCGGATCGTCGGTGAGCTGCAGGAAATTCCCGAGATTCAGCGTTAACGTGAGCTGACCGTCGGCCCACTCCAGCAGGTCGGTGTACGGCGGGATCGCCCGCGCCATCTCCGCCAGGCTGATTTTAAAAACAATCAGGAACGGCAGCAGGAACAGCAGGATCAGCCACACGTAGGGCAGCGCAATAACCAACTTGCGCCCGTGGGCCATCTGCAGTCGCGCCAGCCATAGCGCAAAACCGCCCGGTTTTTTTACGCCTGACGGGGGTTCTAATGTACTCATCGCCCTCTCCTTACACCGTCAACACGACGCAGCTATCGGCATCCCAGCACAAACGCACCTCATCACCCCAGGTTGGCGCCCCCTTACGGTAACGATGTTCGTTCTGCAGCTGAGCGCTCAGCATCTGCCCGCTTTTCAGGCGCACATGGTAGATAGACAGGTCGCCGAGATAGGCTATATAGATAACCTCGCCCACCGCGAAGTTATAGCCATCCGCGGGCGGGTCCTCGCAGAGCATGATTTTTTCCGGGCGCAGGGCCACCCACACCGGAACGTTATCGACGACGGAGGCATCGGGATCGACCTTCAGCGGATGGGTCAGGCCCGGAGAGTCCAGCACCAGGCCATCTTCCTGACGCTCTTTCACCAGCCCTTCAAAGACATTGACCGAGCCAATAAACTCCGCGCTGTAGCGGGTGGTCGGGTGTTCGTAAATTTCCTCCGGCTCGCCGATTTGCACGAACTTGCCGCGGTTCATAATGGCGATACGCCCCGCCATGGTCATCGCCTCTTCCTGATCGTGGGTCACCATCACGCAGGTGACGCCGACGCGCTCAAGAATATCGACGACTTCGAGCTGCATCCGATCGCGCAGCTTTTTATCCAGCGCCCCCATCGGCTCATCAAGCAGCAGCAGTTTCGGTCTTTTCGCCAGACTGCGGGCCAGGGCCACGCGCTGACGCTGGCCGCCGGAGAGCTGATGCGGTTTACGCTTTGCAAACTCCTGCATATGCACCAGCGCCAGCATCTCCTGCACCCGGCTGGTGATTTCGGCCTTGGGCAATTTGTCCTGCTTGAGGCCAAAGGCGATATTCTGCTCCACCGTCATATGGGGAAACAGCGCGTAGGACTGGAACATCATATTAATCGGCCGCTGATACGGCGGCACCCGCGCCAGATCGACACCATCCAGGACAATCTGTCCGGCGGTAGGCTGTTCAAAACCCGCCAGCATACGCAGCAGGGTTGACTTGCCGCAGCCGGAAGCGCCCAGCAGTGCGAAAATTTCGCCTTTATAAATAGTGAGGTTGACGTCGTCGACGGCGTGCTGACCGTCGAACGACTTGGTTAAATTACGGATTTCCAGCAGCGGGGTCAGCGCTTTGGGGGTTTTCGCCTGCGGGCGAGGAATCACATCATTCACGGGGTGTTCTCCGGCAGAAATCAAATCATGGTGCAGGCGCACCATCGCGGTGCGCCTGTTGCCGGCAGCGCGAGGCATCGCCGGCCTACAACTCACGGAGAATTACTTACCGCTTTTCACCTTCGTCCAGGCGCGAGTACGCACGCGGTCGATTTTCGGATCCTGTACTTTTAGCGTGAACAGCTTGGCGAAGACGTCAGCCGGCGGATAAATGGCCGGGTTATTGCGGATCTCTTCGCTGACCAGCGGGAGAGAGGCTTTATTGCCGTTAGCGTAATAGACATGATCGCTGATGTGGGCGATAACATCCGGGCGCATCAGGTAGTTGAGGAACTGATAAGCCTCATCTTTGTTTTTCGCATCTGCAGGCATCGCGAAGACGTCAAAGAACGCCAGCGCCCCCTCTTTCGGAATAAAGTAGGAGACATTAACGCCGTTCTTCGCTTCTTTCGCCCGGTTCGCCGCCTGCCATACGTCGCCCGCCCAGCCGATAGCGACGCAGATATCGCCATTCGCCAGGTCATTGATGTACTGCGAGGAGTGGAAATAACGAATATTCGGCCGCAGCTTCAGCAGCAGGTCGGTCGCCGGGCCGGTGTAATCGTCGGCTTTACTGCTGTTAGGATCTTTGCCGAGGTAGTTCAGCACGGTGGCGAAAATCTCTTCCGGGGCATCAAGGAAGGAGACGCCGCAGCTTTTCAGTTTCTCCAGGTTCTCCGGCTTCATCACCAGATCCCAGCTGTCCAGCGGCGCGTCTTTACCCAGTACGGCTTTCACTTTATCGATGTTATAGCCAATACCGGTGGTCGCCCACAGGTACGGGATCGCGTATTTATTGTCCGGGTCGTGCTTCGCCACCAGCTTCAGCACTTCCGGATCGAGATTTTTCCAGTTGGGAAGTTTGCTCTTATCCAGCGGCTGGAAAACCCCTGCCGCCAGCTGGCGCTCAAGGAAACTCGCCGACGGCACCACCAGGTCAAAACCGGTGCTGCCCGCCATGAGCTTACCCTCCAGCACTTCGTTGGAGTCAAAGACGTCATACACCACTTTAATGCCGGTCTCTTTTTCAAAATTCGCCACCGTATCCGGCGCAATATAATCAGACCAGTTATAAACATGCAGGGTTTTTTGTTCGGCTGCGAGCGAACCGGCAGAGACGGCCATCAGCGCACCCGTAACCAGACCTGTTAACCATTTTTTACCAAAGGCGGTCATATCTCTTATTCCTTCTCAATGCCCGTTAACAAGCGGGCTGAATATACGCACTTGTTCGCATGCAATAATCATGCATATTTTTTCATTGCCTAAGAAAAGGAGAGAGGACCTCTCCCGGAATGGTTGCCCGCAACTGGAAGCAGCGTCAGAATAACTGTAGCCAGAATAAGAGGCTATAGCCCAGGTAAAAAAAACGGCTTTTATCAATTTTTTATGCAATAAGGGTCTATGTGATAAGCCGAAAGCGGCAGAATGGCGGTGAAAAATTCTTTACAGGAAGGTTAATAGCAGAATAAAAGCACGTAATACGCAGCCGCCATGGCAGTGGCTGCGCTATTTTTCGACAGGCTTAGTGAAGAAAATGGTACTGAATATTCTCAGCCGCCGGCTCTTCTTCCTCGGACTTATACAGCACCTGATTGGCGCTGGCCTCAAGGATAACCATAGAAATCTGTTCTTCGCTCTGGCGGAAAAACCACGCGAACTGGTCGAGGGTCACGCCGACGCCGACGGTCAATGCCTGACACACCACCAGTTTCGGCAGATTATCGTCCTGAATATCGAGGAAAGCTTTGACCGTCAACGAACTGGCGTTAATCGCAGAAAGATCGGCGGAAAGCGGCAACAGTGCGGAGGGTTTGACCTCAGCCAGCGCGGAGAAAAGCACCACGTTATCCACCAGGTCAAGTTTGGCATCAAAAATGCCTTCGAAATTTTGCATATGCGGCAGGTGCAGTGCCTGGCAGGAATCACACTCAAAAAAGCTGATGCCCAATTCGTCGAGCCATTGACGTAATGTATCAAGACCCGGAACGACCAGTGAATCCATATGACCTGTGACCTCTTACTGTGAAAAATGCGACGCCATAGCTTACGCAAAAAAAGCGGCGTATTCCATGACGGTGTCGTGAAAGGGAACTATCCGCCCATTTTCAGACAAAATCCGGGCGTGGCTTGTCGTTCGATCCAGGCGATCATTTTGCCGGCGATATCGACGCCGGTGGTGGTTTCAATCCCTTCAAGCCCCGGAGAAGCATTAACCTCCATCACCAGAGGACCGCGCGTGGCGCGCAGAATATCAACGCCAGCGACGTCCAGCCCGAGCGTCTGCGCGGCCTTAATGGCCATTTCACGCTCCTGCTCGCTGATAAACGCCACCGACGCTACGCCGCCGCGATGCAGGTTAGAGCGAAAATCCCCCTCCTTCGCCCGCCGCTCAATCGCCGCCACGACCTCATTGCCCACGACCAGGCAGCGCACGTCCCGGCCTTTCGCCTCGGCGATATACTCCTGCACCAGAATATGCGCATTCAGACCGCGAAAAGCGTCAATGACGCTCTCTGCCGCCTGCCGCGTTTCGGCCAGCACGACGCCGATGCCCTGAGTGCCCTCCACCAGCTTTACCACCAGCGGCGCGCCGCCAACCATCGCGATCAGGTCGCTGGTATCGTCTGGCGAATGGGCAATGCCGGTGAGCGGCAGGTCGATTCCCTGACGCGCCAGCAGCTGGAGCGAACGCAGCTTGTCGCGGGCGCGGGTGATGGCGACGGACTCATTGAGCGGATAGCTGCCCAGCAGCTCAAACTGACGCAGCGCCGCGGTGCCGTAGTAGGTAATCGCCGTGCCGATGCGCGGAATGACGGCGTCAAAATGCGGGAGCTGGCGGCCTTTGTAGTGAATGGATGAGGCCACCGGACTGACGTTCATATAGCAGGAAAGCGGATCGAGGATTTCCACCTGATGACCGCGTTTTTGCGCGGCTTCGCGCAGGCGTCGACATGAATAAAGCGTTCCATCCCGGGATAATATGGCAATTTTCACCCTGCACCTCTGCGAAAAGACCCGCTCCGGCGGGCCTTTGGTAGTCAATGAGCGCTGACCTGCGGAATTTCCTTACGTCAGACCAGGGGCAGTTTACACGCAATCAGCGCGTAGCCCATCCCTGCTTATGCAGATATTCCAGAATAAATGGACGGCTCTCTTTGACGATAGTCCGGCGGATATGGTCGCTCCAGGTATCGCGACGCGTGTTGCTGCCGCGTGAGAGATAATACTGCGCCAACTGCTCGTCATATTCCGCAAGGACCGTCTCATCCAGCGGCTGATAGTGATTTTCATGCACCAGCATCGCCGACGGCATGCGCGGTTTCACTTCCGGGTTATCGTCAGGCCAGCCAAGGCACAGGCCAAACAGCGGCAGCACGTGCTGCGGGAGCTTCAGCAGCTCGGTCACCGCATCGATATTGTTGCGCAGGCCGCCGATATAGACGCCGCCCAGGCCAAGGGATTCCGCCGCCACCAGCGCATTCTGCGCCAGAAGAGCGGTATCGACGCAGCCCAGCAGCAGCTGTTCGGCGAGGCCCAGCTGAGCGTCCGGGCAGATTTGCAGATTGCGGTTAAAATCAGCGCAGAATACCCAAAACTCCGCGGCCTGCGCCACGTGCTGCTGACCGCCGCTCAGCGGGACCAGCTGTTGACGTATTTCCGGGTCGGTAACGCGAATAATTGAGGAACATTGTAAAAAACTGGAGCTTGAAGCGCCCTGCGCGCTGGCAATAATCGCGGCGCGCTGTTCGTCGCTTATCGGCGCGTCGGTAAAATGGCGAATAGAACGGTGGCTACGCAGCAGCTCAATGGTCGGCGTCATCTCGTTTTTCTCTGTCAGGCAGTGAGGAAGGTGGGGTTTTCGTGTGCGTCAACTGCGGGGCAATGACTTGCGCCACGCGCCACATTAACGCCACGGCGGCCGGGAGCATCAGCAGGATCCCCGCGAAGATCATCAGCAGCGCCGCCGTCGGGCTGGAAAACGGCGCGGGCAGGCTGACGTACTGGTTGAGCGAGAGCCAGGCCAGGGTCAACAGCACCATGCCGATAATCTCGACTACCAGAATACTTGTGGGTAATGCAGCGGGCGATCGCATAACGCTCCTCCGGTCCAAATCATGCACGCTCCCGGGCAAAAACCGGTCGCGTATCAGGCCAGTATAGCGGTTTCATCAGCAGAATATTTAACAAACATAGCCTTAAGCCATCAAAGCAAAAGGCAGAACCTTCTTTCCCTCGCCGACATAACGCGGCATGATACCCGCCATTCGCCATCCGGCTGAGGTTTAAGGAGAGAGACTATGTTTACGGTAATTTTTGGTCGTCCAGGCTGCCCCTATTGCGTTCGCGCCAAAGAGCTGGCGGAAAAGCTGAGCAATGAGCGCGATGATTTTAACTATCGCTACATTGATATTCACGCAGAAGGCATCAGCAAAGCCGATCTGGAAAAAACCGTGGGTAAACCGGTAGAAACCGTGCCGCAGATTTTTGTCGATCAGAAGCACATTGGCGGCTGCACTGACTTTGAAGCCTGGGCGAAAGAGAATCTCGGCCTGTTCGCCTGAGACGGCTCACTCCTCTGACGAGGGCTTGCGTCTGGTATCAAGCCAGGCGCAAATAAACAAAAAGCACAGCGCGCCCAGCGCGCACCAGAACACCGCGCTAAACAACCACGCCAGTTCCTGCCAGAAAGAACGCTGGGTCACAAAGAAAAGCCGCATGACCACCAGACACACTGGCGCAGCCAGCATCGCGCCGATAAGCGGGCGAATAACCCGCTGTCCGGGAGAGAGGCAGCTTGCCGCCGCACCGGGTAGCAAAAAGAATAGCAGCCCGAGCTCAGGGTTACCGGTAGCCCGAAAGGCGCCTTTCATATGTAACAGTAGTGACAAACAAACCACAATAAATAGAAAGAACCCACAGATAATACCGGCCCAGGTACGCTCAGATTTCACGACATCCTCCTGATTTTGCCTCTAACCAACTTCCACTTCGCCCAGTCAGATAAAGATTCTGGCAATCCATGCCAATAAAAGATCCCGTCAATGTAAAAACGATTGTTACTAGCCGCAGCCTCCAGGAAGGATTAAACTGTCGACTATATTTTGCTGGTTATAACGGGATGCCAGAATAGCGTTCGGGACAACGCGAACACTGGACCAACCTTAGACCAAATAACCATTTCCTTCAACAACTTACTAGTAAATGAGAAGTTGGCTTTCGTGAATATAAACGTCGCAGATTTGTTAAACGGGAATTACATCCTGTTATTGTTCGTTGTACTAGCATTAGGACTCTGCCTCGGGAAACTGCGTCTCGGGTCGGTACAACTTGGTAATTCCATTGGCGTTTTAGTCGTTTCCCTATTATTAGGGCAGCAGCATTTCAGTATTAACACTGACGCCCTCAATCTCGGCTTTATGCTGTTTATTTTCTGCGTCGGCGTGGAGGCGGGACCCAACTTTTTTTCTATTTTTTTTCGCGATGGGAAAAATTACCTGATGCTCGCTCTGGTGATGGTCGGCAGCGCGATGCTGATCGCCATGGGGCTGGGTAAGCTATTCGGCTGGGATATCGGCCTGACGGCCGGGATGCTCGCCGGCGCTATGACCTCCACCCCCGTGCTGGTGGGCGCCGGAGATACGCTACGCCACTTCGGCCTGCCCAGCGACCAGTTAGCCCTTTCGCTCGATCATCTGAGCCTCGGCTATGCCCTGACCTATCTGGTTGGCCTGGTCAGCCTGATCGTCGGCGCCCGCTATATGCCGAAGCTGCAGCATCAGGATTTACAGACCAGCGCCCAGCAGATCGCCCGCGAGCGCGGCCTCGACACCGATTCCCGGCGTAAGGTGTACCTGCCGGTGATCCGCGCCTACCGCGTCGGCCCGGAGCTGGTGGCGTGGGCTGATGGTAAAAACCTGCGCGAGCTGGGCATTTACCGCCAGACCGGCTGCTACATTGAGCGCATCCGCCGCAACGGCATTCTCGCGAACCCGGACGGCGATGCGGTGCTGCAGATGGGCGATGATATCGCCCTGGTGGGTTACCCGGATGCCCATGCCCGCCTCGACCCAAGCTTCCGTAACGGCAAAGAGGTCTTCGACCGCGATCTGCTCGATATGCGTATCGTCACCGAAGAGATCGTGGTCAAAAACCACAACGCCGTCGGCCGCCGCCTGGCGCAGCTGAAGCTTACCGATCACGGCTGCTTCTTAAACCGCGTTATCCGCAGCCAGATCGAAATGCCGATCGACGACAACGTTGTGCTCAACAAGGGCGATGTGCTGCAGGTTAGCGGCGATGCGCGTCGCGTCAAAACCGTCGCGGATCGTATTGGCTTTATCTCCATCCACAGCCAGGTGACCGACCTGCTCGCCTTCTGCGCCTTCTTTATTGTTGGCCTGATGATCGGCATGATCACCTTCCAGTTCAGCTCGTTCAGCTTCGGCATCGGTAACGCCGCCGGTCTGCTGTTTGCCGGCATCATGCTCGGCTTCCTGCGCGCCAACCATCCGACGTTCGGCTATATCCCGCAGGGGGCGCTGAATATGGTGAAAGAGTTCGGCCTGATGGTATTTATGGCCGGCGTGGGGCTCAGCGCCGGCGCCGGCATTAATAACGGCCTCGGCGCCGTCGGCGGTCAGATGCTGGCGGCGGGCCTCATCGTCAGCCTGGTGCCGGTGGTTATCTGCTTCCTGTTCGGCGCGTACGTCCTGCGCATGAACCGCGCGATGCTCTTCGGCGCCATGATGGGCGCCCGCACCTGCGCGCCGGCGATGGAGATCATCAGCGATACCGCGCGCAGCAATATTCCGGCGCTGGGATACGCGGGGACCTACGCCATCGCTAACGTGTTGTTAACCCTGGCAGGTACGCTGATTGTTATCATCTGGCCGGGGCTACAGTAAACTTTTCAGAAAAAAAACGCGTATACGCAGAACTTTTTTAGCTGGCGTCAGTCATAAGTAGTGCCACTGCTTTTCTTTGATGTCCCCATTTTGTGGAGCCCATCAACCCCGCCACTTAGGTTCAAGGTTGATGGGTTTTTTGTTGCCTGAATTTTACCACCCATAAAATCAATCACTTACATCAGCACTTTTCCATGCATGGCGGCAAAGAGGCGACAGCGATTTCAGTTCTGCTCTTGACCTTCCTGATCGAGAGCAAAACTGTTACAACTTCAACAGTTTCGCTTGTGCAGGATTTACAGTTTCGACGTAGTTTTTGACACCTATTTTATGTGGCTCATAATCACTAGCGTAGAAATCAATGATGAAGTCACTCATTTTCTGTGGGGAAACTTTCATCGTTCCTCTACCCAAACTCAAGTTGAACACGTTAATAAGTACTGATGGTTCTGTAAGCACCCCTGCTTCAGTTCCATGCACTTTTTGAGAGTTCCGGTTTTTCAGCCATCAGCCGGTACTCTTCCGGTGTCAGGTTATTCAGGGATTCATGAGGCCGCTCGTTGTTATATTCCATCAGCCAGCGCTCGGTAATTTCCCGTGCTTCATTCAGTGTTCTGAACAGGTAAAAATCCAGGATTTCTGTCCGGTATGTTCGGTTGAACCGTTCGATAAAAGCATTTTGTGTCGGCTTACCCGGCTTGATAAATTCGAGCTGTACGCCATGTTCTTCGGCCCATTGTGCCAGCGCCAGCGAGACCAGCTCTGGCCCGTTGTCCATCCGCATTTTCAGCGGGTAGCCGCGGTTTGCCACGATCCTGTCCAGCACCCGGATGACTCGCTGAGCCGGGATATTCAGGTCGATTTCTATCGCCAGTGCTTCACGGTTAAAATCATCCACCACATTAAAGGTTCGGAAGCGTCTGCCGCAGACCAGCGCGTCGTGCATAAAATCGATGGACCAGCTCTGGTTTAACGCTTGCGGTGTCGCCAGTGGTGCGGGATTACGCACAGGCAGCCGCTGTTTTCCCTTGCGGCGAAAATTCAGTTTCAGCAGGCAGTAAATCCGGTGAACACGTTTATGGTTCCAGGTATTACCCTGCCTGCGCAGCAGCTGGAACAGTTTCTTAAAACCGTAGCGCGGATAGCGTTCTGCCAGCTCAGTCAGCGCGTGGATCACAGGTTCATCACGCCGGGTATCGGGCTGATAAAAATACACCGTCCTGCTCAGCGATAACGTCCTGCAGGCCTGGCGTAAACTCATGGCAAATTGCACCGTCAGATAGCTGACGAGTTCACGCTTTATCGCTGGTTTTAAAGCTTTTTTTCGATGACGTCTTTAAGTGCCCGGCACTCAAGGCTGAGATCAGCAAACATCTGTTTTAAACGTCGATTCTCATCCTCAAGATCTTTGATTTTTTTAATATCGGCCGCTTCCATCCCACCATATTTCGCCTTCCAGTTGTAATAGCTGGCTTCCGAAATAGCGGCCTCACGGCACACATCCTTGACGGTACGTCCGGCTTCGACGGACTTCAGAACGGCGATGATCTGGTGTTCAGTGAATCGGATCTTACGCATAGCGATCTCCTCAGGGGACATTATCAGTATGTCGGAAGATCTCTAAAAGTGAATGGTTCGTTTTGCCGGGATACTTACAGTTCCTGAGTTTTAACAAGATTGGGTTGATAGCCCGATTTATCCATTGCAACTAAAATTTCGTCGTAAGCAGTTTGCAGCTGAACCAAATCATTTGAAGATATGATCACATCATCCATGTACACACTAAGCTTCACATTGGGATGTTTGTTCAAGCGCCGCAATAGACTACCTAAATAACTCCTATCCAAACAAAGGGTAGCAAGCATAGGTGATTGGACAAAACCAAAAGGAAGAACGTGCTTATGGGGGCTATGAGACAGGTTTCTCACAGTTGAAAATTTTGAAATTTCTCTCGACTGAGAATAGGTAAAGTAGGCTTTTAAATCACGGGTAACTCGGCTACGGCTAGTAGACTGAAAAAAATTTTTAATATCAACAACAGCAAGAAAATCACTTTTAAGATGTAATCTGGCTGCTTTAAGATGGCCGCCGGTTCTTAAATGATAAAAATAGAGTGGTGGAATCCACTTGTTCCTGATTGCTTGAAGTATCCGTTCCCCAAGTTCACTTGCCTCAGCACTTGGGACATAGACCCAAACCCCTGGTCTTATCTCAAATTTGTGATCCCATCTTTGAACTTCTATTTCCATGATTTAAAGAGTCGTAGTTGAAGGCCATGTTAAGAACGCTGTAAACCGTACCGACTAACACTACAAATGCAGTTGCGCATTTGAGCATAGCGGTAACAAGTTCCACACGCGCCTTAACTAAGCCAAGTTCGTTGATATCCATAACTTGTTACTCCGTAGAATCCTGACGTCTCTTAGCGCAAGCGCATGGCCTAACTAAATAATAAAACTTCGACAATTTGTAAGCCCAGTAAGCCCAGCAAATCGGCGTCCGGGATGCACAGCACATCGGCATACGGCACGCTAGTCGCAAAGCGACAAACTCCACTTCTACGGATGGGGGACATTTCCCCGCTAACGTCAGGCCGCTATAACTTAACTCTAATCCCCTAAAATGAATAGTTTTTTATAATTCCAGAGGCCAAATCAGCAGAATAGTTTTTTAATTATCTTCATGACCACTTTTTATCAAAAAAAGGATGTCTGCCCAGATTCTGAGGGATGAGGTGGCGCGGAGCTGATTTTCTGCGGGCGGCACACCGAACGAACAAATGTTTCATGCGTAACGAAGGTATGCCCACATTCAAGGTTAGTGCACTGGTTGTATCGCTCCTTCGTCTCATTGGAAACTTGAAAGCTACTGCGAGTATGCGCAGCCTGCCCGCACATTGGACAATTCATCATTTCATTCAGCCCTCACTCTAAATAAGTTCGCAATAATGATACATTCATGTTCTCAATTTGGAACCAACTATTCAATTTAGAACTCATCAATTTTCACCTCAAGGTCTAGGCTAGTCGTAAATCCGCTATCCGGGTTGACAGTGTGTGTTAACGTGGTGATGGTCCAGCTGGCATCATCAATGGGCTGTTTAAAGCCGGTGACCTTCACGGGCATTTCTGTATAGAGATCCGCGCGGCCTTCTGCCAGCTGCAGGGAAAATGACGCCACACCGCGCTGCAGCCGCTCCCAGTTCATTTTTGCTGCACGCTCCGCATTACTGCGGTTCGCATAGGTCCGGTTCAGAACCAGCACGTTCTCATCCGTCCCGATCAGGTAATCCCCCTGCTTTGCTTCTGGCTCTTTTGGTTTTGTCGTCTTCCGGCGGCGCTTCACTTTGGTGGTTTCTTTTTTCTCCGGTTCGCGCGTATGCAGCCAGTGAGCAATCACCCCGGTATACGCACCCCTGTCCGCCAGGCTGAAGCGGTGACTGTCACCGTCCCGGCGGGTAATAGTGATGACCGGCAGCGCTTTACCGCTGGCTGTTTTCCCCTGCCCCTGCCGGATAAACAGCAGGTTACTGTCCTTCACCGATGCTATCGCGCCGTACTGCCGCGCCAGCTTCATCAAAAAGCTGGCGTCGCTTTCGTTGGTCTGGTCCAGGTGATCCAGCGCCTGCTCCGCGACATCTTTACCGATGGCAACCTTCAGGCTGTGCCGCGCGGCAATCTCCTTCACCACCTCGCCCACCGTCGTTTTATGCCACGACTTTTCACGTCGTACATTCAGCGTTTCCCTGAAGTCTGCGCTACGGGCACGGATTGTCAGTCGGTCCGGGCTGCCGCTATGCTCGATCTCATCAACGGTAAACTTCCCTTTTGAAAACAGCGGCTCGCCTTTCCATCCCAGCGCCAGAGAAATCACCGCGCCACGACGCGGCATAATCACAAGGCCGTCGGCGTCGTCCAGCTCCAGATCGAGCTGGTCGGCTTCAAATCCGCGGTTGTCGGTCAACGTCATACCCAGCAGGCGCTTATCCAGCGTCTGCGTTGCATCCTTGCCTTCTATCACGATGCGAAAGGCCGGGGTCTTGCTGAGGTTGAGTAAATCAGTCATCTCGCTCACTGCAGCAACCCTCCTACCGTGGTTTTGATATTCCCTACCGCTGCCGCTGCGGAATCCTGCAGGCTGCTAAGCTGGTCACTCAGGCTGCCGAACATTTCGGACAGTGACTCATCAACACGCTTCAGCCCCAGCGAAAACTCTATTTTTCTCGCTTCACCGCTGGCGAAAAACTCTGTTTTCGTCTGGCTCAGGTTTTCAATCACGTATATACCGTAGATAGTCCCGCCGCCCTCGATCAGCGGCCAGGCCTTCCCCTGCTCCGCCATCAGCTCCAGCGCCAGCAACGACAACCGGCCGCCGGTCACTTCCGGCATGAGGACGCCGGATAGCGTGAGCTGATCGTTATCTGGCCCCAAAAATTGCGTTGTCGGACGGCGATTAACGCGGTTGTTGGTGACGTGCCGCCAGTTCCGCTGATACTGCAATTGCTGATAGGGAACCGTGCGCAGCTGAAACACAAACAAGCCCAGAACCATCATCATGAATCATACCCCCCTTGATCGCTGAAGTTGCTGCGGGCCTTAGCCCTCATGCGGCGCTCACGCTCATCGAGCTGTCGCGCAACCTCCCGCGCAATATCCTGCGGACTCTGCCCTGGTAGCGCCTGGATAATAATTTGTGCCTGGGTTTCAAACTGGAATACCGGCCGCGTGCCTGGCGGTTTCTCTGCTGCAGGGCGATAGGAGGCTGCCGGCAGGCTCATTGGATGAAGCGGCGCAGCCTCTGCAGGCGTAGCTCCCCCCATCATTCCGGCGACAACGGACGCCAGCGCCGCCGTCCTTCGGCGGCTGGTCACATAGGCCGGGCCGTTAATCAGTTCCGGGCCATTCTCGCCAGCAATGCCCACCTGCCCGCGTGGAATATAGCCGCCGCTGTCATACATCCCCGCAAAGAATCCGCCTGCGCCTTTCTGCTGGGGTGCACCTGGCGATTTGTCGCCGCCGGTCATCCAGTCCGGCAGGTAGCTTTTCACCGATGCCAGCTTGCTCTTGAGCGTCTCCCACTTCTCATTGATACCGCTCAGGATGCCGTCAATGATCGCGCCGCCCACCGCTTTAAACTTCGCGGGCAGCGCGGCAACATCACTCAGAATTTCATCCCATTTGCTGCTTATGGTCTGCTTAATCACAGCCCATACCCTGGATACCCCGGAGGAGATGGCGTCCCACATTGCTTTGAATTTTGGCCCCAGCGTTTCCCAGTTCTGCCAGATATAAATGGCCCCCATCGCAATCAGGCCAATTATCGCCAGAATGGGGTTAGCCATCATCAACCTGCCCAGCCACAGGATCGCCTGGCCTGCACCGCCGATGACTTGCTTAATCAGACCAAAAGCAGAGGCAAACTTAATTCCGAGAACCCCGGCACTCACCCGTACTACAGCCATCGGCCCCAGAATGGACGCCAGCGCCAGCGACAACACACCCGCAGCGGTCGCAACGACGGCAAACACGGCCGCAATCTTAAACAGCGCCGCCGTCAATTGCGGATGCCGTTTAACAAAACTATCCAGCGCGGATGCCAGATTACCCAGCCAGTCTGCAATATTTTTGAGTACCGGCGCGACGGTTTCACCGATGCTCGCCATGGCGTTGGTAAAGGAGCCGCCAGCGGCCTCCCATTTGTTCCCCAGGGTATTAAGAGACGCCTCGACGCGCTCGCGCAGGGTTGCCTGGTTTTCCAGTTTTGCGACGGTTTCGCGGTAGCCCTCGATACCTTTTGTAGTCATGATGCTCAGCGCTTTTAGCACTTCGTTATCATTACCAAACAGGGCTTTCATCGTCGCTAGCTTTGTTTCAGGATTTAGTTTTTCAAGCTTATCTAACTGTGCGTACATCTTTTCCAGGCCGCCAAATCCGCCTTTCCCGTCGGAAAAATCAAACTTGATACCTTTGCCTTTCAGCTCATCGTTTACACTCTTAATCTTTTTAGCATCCAGCGTGGCCTGAAAAATTTTACGGTAGGCATTACCCGCTGACTCTCCGGCCATCCCCGCCTGATCGGCCATGACCAAAAGCGGGCTGAAGGTTTTAGCAGCATCCAGCCCCCTCTGTTTGATAATCTCCATTGCACTGCTGATATTTGCAAAACCCTGCAACATATTGCCAGGGTCAACGCCCGCGTAATAACCCCGCTGGATCACGTCCATCAGACTCATCATGTCCTTTTCGGTGGTCTGCGTGGCGTCCTGCAGTTTCGCGGCAAACTCTGCGGCATCCGTTGGTGCCATTTGCAGCTGCACGCCGAGATACGCCGCCGACTCACCCAGCCCGCCCAGGATGACCTGTGCCGACATGCCCTGACGGCGCAACATGGTCATCATGTTTTGAAAGTCTGCCGTGGTGCCGGGCAGCCGGTCACCCAGGGCGATCGCCAGCTTGTTTAGCTGCAGGAACTCCGCTGCAACTTTTCCGCCCGGCCCCATCATGGAGCCTGCCAGCTGGTTAGCCGCGTTCTCTGATTCCGAATAGGCGCGAATGGGGGCCAGCAGCGTCGCGCCCGTTGTCACCCCGGCGGCCATCATCCCGGCCCCGTTCCCCGCGAGGCTGTTACGCACGTCGCGCATCTTGTCAGCTTTCGCCCTGACCGTATTCAGCTTGCGCTGGCGCTCGCCCACGTCCCGCAAGCGTCTCTCCTGCTCTGCCAGCTGCTTGTTATAGCGATCCGTTTCGCGGGTAATGCGGGCTGTTTCACGGGCACCGCCTCCCGCAGAGATGCCGAGGCGGTACAGCTCCGCCCTGGCTGCCGCCATCTGCCGCGTTTCCTGCTGCTGCTTTTGCTCCAGACGTGACACGGCCCGCCATTGCGTTTCAAGCGCCGCTGTCTGCTTTTTCGTCGGAGATTCCAGGGCTGACATTTCGCGGGTCATCATTTGCGCACGCAGCCGCGCCTGGTCCAGTTCGTTACTGGTCCGGCTCAGGCTCTGTGACAGCTGATCGAAGGATTTTAACTGGCCCCCCGCATCGTTTAGCCGTTTAAGCTGTTCGCGGGTCTGCCGGACGGCGGAGGCCAGCTCCTTAGAGCCAGCCTGCGCAACTTTTAAAGGGCGGGTGAGTTTATCAACCGCATTCAGAACCACCTGCAGGCGCAGGTTTTTATCACTCATCGCTGGCCCCGCTTCGCATTATCGCTCTGTGCCGCCACTCCAGCACTTCTGTAAGCGGCATAACGTCAGTGACGGACGGCGGCCAGTGAAAGATCGTGGCGATATCCGCCACCAGGTCATCTACCGTCAGGCTGTCGGCAAATCTGCAAACGCCGACTTCGGCAACAAAAAAAGGACCACCTCGATCGACATTGCGGCAAGGTCTGCCGGGTCAAGGTCCGCCATTTCCTGAGGGGTCAGCGTCGGTGTGGAGATGCGGGGGATCACGGTCATCATAGAGGCCACGTCCATCTCCATCACTGCCTGCAGTCGCGTACCACGCAGTGCGCCGGACTGCGGTTTGCGCAGCACAATTTCCGTAATCGTGGTATCACCGCGCTTGATTGGGCTATCCAGCTTCACCGTTGCTTCTGTTTTCTCACTCATGTTCTTTTCCTGTTATGGGGTGGCTGGCGCGGCATCCCGCGCCAGTGCTGCATTAAAGGCCGATGGCGTTGCGGTGCTCTTCCATCAGGTCAACGCCATCAACAATTTCAATCATGTTGATCACATCGACTTCATAGAGCACTTCGCCGTTAATGGTCAGCTTCGCATAGCTGTTTACGCTGCTGACTTTGGTGGTATTGCTCTCGCCGGTTTTCCACTCGCCGGAATCCACCTCTTTGTGGCGTCCGCGTACAACCAGCTCAACGGCCTGCACCTCGCCGGTGTCATCGCGCTGGATAGAGCCGGTGAATCGCATCTGCACGCCGTCCACCGTGGCCTTGCCCATCTGTTTGAACAGCAGCGCCTCAGTGCCGCCGATGGTCATTTCCGTATCCAGTGCCCCATCATCCAGCCCCAGATCGATACCGACTGAACCGGGCATACCGCCCCCGCGATAGTTCTCAAGCTTGCGGGTAAATTTCGGTAAGGTGACGGATTCAGCAATGCCCATCCAGTTGTTACCGGCGTTGAAGATGTTCAGGTGTTTTAGCTTGCGTGGTAAGGCCATGGGTCCCCCTTATGCGCTTACGCGGGTGGTGAAATCCACCAGGTAACGGTCAGTGATGCGCTGGCGCAGCATCAGGTTTTCCAGCGGCGGCACTGGCGTATAGTCGTAGTCGATCCAGAGCTTCCCGGCTTTCAGGGTATCTTTGTCGTTAACGCTGTCATCAATCCAGCAATCACCGCCGATGAGGTAGCCCTGATTCACCAGGCTGCGCATTTTGGCGCGGATACCTTCGATAATGTCGCGGGCCAGCGACGGGTTAAGCGGCATGTCCACCGCCCACATATGGCCCTCTGCCATGGTGTCAGCCAGCACCTGCGCGGTGCGGGTATAGTTTTCAAACTGGAACAGCGGATCATCGCTGAGGCAGCGGGAACCCCAGAAGCGGAAACCATCCTTCCTGATCAACGTGGTGACGTCGTTCTGGTTCAGCAGTCCGGCATCGGTTGCAGGGTCCTGCAGATCCCAGAATACATCCGCGGACAAGCCGGTTACGCCGTTGACGCCCACGTTAGACAGGGTTTTGTGCCAGCCGGTTTGCTCGTCGATTTTGGCACGCAGGCCAAGTGCGCGGGCGGTGGCGTAGGCGGTCGTATCCGCCTGCAGTACCGTGTCAAAGTTGATGAAGTCAGGCCAGATCAGCATCCCTTCACGCTGACTGAAGTTGTCGCGGTAGGTGATTGCCTCTGCCACTGTTTTACAGCCGTATGCCGACATATAGGCAAAGGCCCGCAGACTCTGCGCCACGCTCAGCAGCTCAGTGGATACGGCCTGCGTATCATGACCCGGTACGCCAAGAATGCGCGGTTTCACACCCAGTTGCGACTGCGCGGAAAGTAGCGCCTTCATGCCGGTTTTCTTACCGTCGGCAGTCACGCCGCCGATAATATTTGAGGTGGTTTCCGCTTCGGTTTCGCCCTGGGCAACACGCACCACTACGGTGACGGGTTTTGCCTGGTCTGCGATTGCGTCCAGTGAGCGGGCCAGCGTGCCGGACTCACCCGCTTTGCCGCTGGCGGTCAGTACATCAGTAAGCAGTACCGGCTTATTGAGCGGGAACATGGAGGCATCGGCATCATCGCCAGTGCACACCATGCCCACGATCGCCGTGCTCACCGTCGTGATAGAGCGGGTGCCGTCGTTAACTTCTACAACGCGCACGCCGTGGTGGTAGTCTTGCGCCATGGAATAAATCTCCTGTTTAGGGGTTCACCCATGGTAGGGAAATCACTCACCGCAAGCCGTTGATGCCCGTTGTACCGTCGTTGATACAACCGCAGGGAGAAAAAAAGCCCCATTCCGGGGCTGATTGGGTCAGTGATTTGACTGGCGATTCAGGCAACGCGGCTCCAGCACATCAGCAGGGTGTGGGCTTCAACCACGCTGAACGATTTACCCTCGCCGAGGTTGGCGGTTTTGCCACTGGTCGTGTGTTTGTGTGCCGGTACTGTGACTTCGTGATCGTGCTCTCCGGCGTCATCGGTCAGACCCAGCTCTTTCGGGTTAAAGAGCTGACGCACATCACCGCCAATTTCCCACGGGTCATCCTTACCGGCCACCCCACCATGATTGTGAACACCGCCGCGCGTGGTCGTCAGCTTCTGCTCTCCCTGCTCGCTGGTTTCGCCGCTCACGTCAATCTGCACGGCGGGCAGGTTGGCCTGCTGAAGCGTGACGGTATCGCTGCCGCCGGTCGCGCCGACGTCTGAACCGTCCGCTTTGCCGACGCGGAGCGTTTTGTTTTCGCCGGTATAGATCCATTGCGACCAGGGCCACTTTTCATTCGGGTTGACGTTCTGATTAAAAAATCGCGTCGTACCCACAGGGTTATCGTCTTCCCAGAAATCACGCTTTGCTGCTGTAATGGCGTCGATAATAACTTGTTGAATATCAGTATCAAGCTGGCCTACGATCTGATCGGCATAATCCTTTGCCTCACTTTTTGCGCGGTTCACCTCTGCAACGGTAGCCAGAATAACCGCCGGGTCCGCTTTAATCGTCACATCGCTGGTTTTGCTGACGGCAATCCACATATTAACCGACTGTAATCGCCCGGCCCCCTCCGCAAGCAGCGGCTTATAGGTCGGAGCCATATTCGCAACGGCAAGGCAAGTCCCCTCATCATCGTAGAGCGCCGCTTCGCGTAGCCAGAACCCTCCCACCTGCGGCATCATGATCATTTCAACACGGATGACGTTAGCAGCCAGGTCAGCGATGACTACACGGTTTATTTGAGCCCGGAATCGCTCGTTAACCAGCCCGTCAATGCGTGAAGGGTCAGGCAGGATGCCGCCGCCATCGCCCACCGCCATCTCATGAAAACTGACCGGTTCACCAGACACCGCCGCCGCTGCAAACTTTTGCTCCCCGGCAGGGGTCAGGCGCGTATAAAATGGTTTGCCCACATTCTCCCCCTTAAGGAATAACTACGCCTTTCCCTGCCATAATGGTACGTGCTTTTGCGAACAGACCTGCGATGGTCGCGCTATCCAGCGCACCGTTATACATTGCCCATAATCCCACTCGCCCGGTAATCCCGAGATTGTGGGGAGCAATATAGCCGCCACCAATGCGGATTGTGCTTTTCGGCTCGCGTCGGGTTTCAAACGGCGTGGTCACTGTTCCCATAGTCGATGCACGGGTTACCGAAAGTTGTTTTGCTCCCGTCACTACTGCGACTAGCTCCCAGTCCGGCGTGACATTGCCGGTTTGAGCGTGGATTGTCGTCGGCGTTGCCCCAATATCAGCCACTAAAAACCCTTCTTTAGTTATCGCCGCTCGCGTTCCCGTGAAAGGACTCACCGATTCAGGCAGACCCGAGTAAATCTGCGTTGTGACTTCCTGCGGGTTAGCACGAAACGCAACGATGACGGTATTAGCCAGAGGCTCAATAATTCCCGTATCTGCGTAATGGCCATCAATGCCATCACACACCAGCCCCTCACTATCAAAGGTCAGACCGTTAACCTCCAGCGCCCTGCCATTACTGCTGCTTTCTTTTGAGCTGCGCATTTCGTAAATAGAGAGCGCTGAATCCAGATACATTTCCGAGCGGGCCTTACTGACGGGCAGTAGTGGATTACCAAAATCCTTAGCGACCTGAAACTGAATCATAAAATACCTCGTTTAATTTCATCTGTTATTCGAAAATGGCAATCTTCTGAATCGGCAAGTAGTTATAAAGCGGATAAGGTTTGCCTTTCTCATCTGTTAAATCAGTTTTCTCAGGGTCCGAATCATGAATAGTTGTTCGTACTCCTGTTTCCCGTCCGAAAAACCATTGTTGATATCGGTTATTTGTAATTCCACCTCGGTTTTCTGGAGTCCAGGCAAAAGCCACAAACGCCCCGTCTCCGATATCTTTTTTCGATACGATTTTAATTTTTGTCCCCGCCACAACTTCTACGGATGCAATATCAAGCCGCCCGTTTTCATCATGTAATTCGACACCATGATTACCATCAGCCAGCTCAGTGATATACGAATCATCAATAACCAACGGTGGATGATATGTAAACACGTCAGTAATCACGGTTCTGCTGTTTATTTTACGGGCACGGGTTGCATGTACAGGCAGATATTTTTCCCCGTTCGGTTTATCCGCTGTGCGTGTTCGCAGGCGATGGCGTAATGCTTTTTGCGCATACAGCCCCATCAGACGATAACCGTGGGCGTTGTGATGGACGTTACCCTGTCCGATGGTATGGTTTGCCGGAAGTCCCATATATGACGGCCCCCACATATCAATCAGCGGGTCATTCAGGGCCATATCTAATTGTGCCTGGGCGATAACCTCCGGCGGATTTTCCGCTGTCCCGACGTAATAACCATGAGAAGAGGTCTGATACATCAACATGACCAGATCCCGATCTGTATCACGCATCCCGGCAGTGTCTGCGGCAACATCTTCACGCAAGGTTGACACCCTCCCGGTATAACTGGCAGCACTGGTTCCGTTTGCCATGTTCGCTTCGCCCTGAATCCACAGCATAAAATCCGCAGCATAATCTCGCCCCTGTAGCGCCATCTGCGAAGCCGTCCAGCTCAGGTGAGCAATCAATCGGCTATATGGTTCCGTGCCTTTCGAAAGCCCTTCAACCGTGATTCCTCCCACACCACCGGCATTAAACAGCAGGTCACGACCGGCCATATCACTGACGTTATCAGTAAACCCATACGCCAGAGAGGATGCCACTGTCTCCCCGTTACTGCCGCTGACAGTTTCACGCAGCGGTACAAGTGACGATGGGTTTGAGCTATAACTACGCACCCCCGTATTGAACATCAGCGCGTTGCGTGTCGGCGTGTTCAGTACCGGTGTACCGTATTGCCCGATAGAGAGTGATTGCCCGTAGATGATGACATGCAATACCTCAGCAAATTCGAGCCAAAACTTTACTTCTTCTACCGGTTGCGGCTCCCCCGCTGAATTATTGAAAACCTCGCCATTGCTACCTATCCCGGCGGATACCCGCTGATTTTCATCAATAATTTCAAGAAAGTTCTCACCTTCCGTGACAAAAATCCGCATTCCCATCACTTCGATGAAGCCTGTTTTCCCGATACCAAAGACAACGCGCCCCAGCTCATCACCGAATGCAAAACAGTAATCGGAGTCATCCGGCAGGTTGGTTACGGGAACTCCCATAATGCGCATTCCGGCGTTTGCCTCCAGCACACCACGCAAATCAATACCCACAGCGCGACGGAAAAATTCATCAACAAATTCGACGGCATAATCTGGATCAACCTCCCCCATAATCCCGGCATCTGGCAACATCCTGTCCATTGCACGTTTATCCGCGACCTCTAGCAGCTTAACCGCACGATCTCCGTCATTCCGGTAAACCGTCTCGGTGCTGCTGTCATCGGGGTATGCAACCCGAAAAACCTGGCCCGGCACCGTCAATGACAATCCAGCCTTCTCACCTGTCGGATCATCATCACTGGTGAAAACCACCACCGAAATACCCTGGCTGTCAGGCAACCGCTTGCCGGTTGAAACAGGCACCCCGTTAATATTTTTAAACTCTTCAACCCATACGCCCGCGCTTTCAGAGCGAACGGAAAACAAACTATTTTCAGGGATTTTCCCCGCCGCAATAGCGGCCTTTGCTTCATCTTCATTTGAATAAGGAAGCTCGCCCGATTTAATCAGGGTGCTGTATGCTTCGACGGATTGTTTCAAAAACCGGGTACGGTTTGCCAGTTGCTGAGCCTGAATATTAGCCGCACCATCTCTCCCGCCTTCAACTTTTTGTTGGCGGGCAATCATACTTATATTATTTTCCCATTGTGGTTTTTCACTAATATTCATTTGCTGTCACCTGAAAAATGATAATTTCCGTCGTAATAGGCTTTCCCGTCGTAATAAATACCTTCATCCGGGGTATAGCCAGCCGGATAAATCGTTATTTCTTCCCCGTCTAATATTGCACACCCAATATTTGCAATGCCTTTAGTGCTCACCGATAGCGTTAGCTGCGATATATGGCGGCTCACGGGTTTTGCATCGCCAATAATTCGCTCAAGCTCGGTAATCATCACCTCAGTTATGCCGATATCATTGAGGTCAATTTCAAGCCGGAATGTGCCCGCAGGGTCTGCGACCTCCCACCACTCCTCAAGGGTCATTGAGTAGCCCAGCCCCTCGATCACACGCTTAACCGCCGCCACGGTCCCCTTGCGTTGATGTATCCAGAACGCATCGCTGACAGCCTGGCGTTTTGCGGTTTCCGTCCAGGTTTCCTCCCAGCGGTCCACAGAAAACGCCCAGGCCAGATAAGGCAGGAACTTTGCCGGGCATTTCCACGGATTCCACAGGTCGCGCAGAGGAACGTTTAAATCGCTGATTCCAGAACAGGCCTGCGCCAGCCTACGCTCCAGCGCGGACGATCCCGGCGGTAACAGGCTATTCATCAGAACCACCAATTTCTGCTTTAAAATCGGTGCAATAGGACGCCTGCGTTTTATCTAACACCATGTCAGCCAGGGGCTTCATCAGCTCAACGCGCTGCACGCCCTGCACATGCAATGCGGCATAAATCGCGGATAGCCTGACGTCACGCCCCAGGCGGCGCTGCTCGTTGATATATGCCGCGCCTTGCGCTTTCGCCGCCGCCAGAATCGGCTCTTTCGCCGGGCCGGGGTAAACATACAAAACCGCGTCGATCTCATAGCGGATAATCTCAGCAGATCGCACGCTCACCCGGTCCGCCACAGGGCGCACGGTCTCATCATTCAGGGCAGCCCCGACCACCTGCAGCAAATCATCCTGCGCGGTGCCATCACCGTCGCGGGCCAGAACCGTCACCACCACTTCCGCCGGGGACGGACTGAACGCCGAGGCATCGGCTACCCGGCCATCCGAGCTAAGGGCGTGATATTCATACGCGCCGACGGGACCGGCAACGCTCATCCCCTCAAAGGCCGCCGGGATGCGCTGGCGATAATCCGCGTCCGATTCCATTTCCGCCTCAGTCGGTGGCGTGGTGGTATCGTCTGCGGGGGTGATCACCCTCCGCTGCACGTTATTGTTAGCGCCTAAATTATCCAGGTCATCACTGCCGGAATAGGCCACCATGACAGCCCGTGCCGCCTCGTTAATCCGCTGGCGCAGCAGCAGCTCCCGGTACACGTTTTCCTGCAGCGTTTTTACGATGGGTTCCGATTCCAGCATTAACGTGCGGGCCACAGCTTCCTGTTCTTCTGTCGGATAGAGCGCGACAAACTCCGCCTTACGCTCTGTCAGCAGGGTTTCAAAATCCGGCTCATCCACGATCTGCGGCGGCGGCAGCTGGGAAAGGTCAATAACGGCCATTGTCTGCTCCTGTCGATACGGAAAGGGATACCGGCACGCCGTCATTGCGCTGGCCTGCCAGCTCAATCACCATTGCGCCATCCATGCTGCTGCTGTTAATCGTGATGGTGTCGAGCTGTAGCCGCGGCTCCCACCGCTGCAACGCGACGTACACCGCCGCCATGATCTGCAGGCGCAGCGCCGGGTTTTGCGGCTGGTCAATCAGCGCTGACAGCAGAGAACCGTATTCCCGGCGGGCAAGGCGGCTGCCCTGCGGCGTCAGCAAAATATCCCGCACGGACTGGCGCAGGTGGTCCGTTTCCGTTATTGCCTTTCCGGTATCGCGATTCATCCCGATATAGAGCGTCAAATTGGATCTCCCGTCGTTCCGCCGCTGTCGCCAGGGTGTTTATGCTTATCGGCTACAATGCCGTTTGACGTCATCGCTCCACCACCGTGGGTCACATCGCCATTCAGGATCACGTTGCTGTTAATGCGGGTCGTGTCGGCCTCGATCACAAACTCCCCTGTTTTGCAGGAAACCAGCTGCGACGACTCAATCAGCACGGCTTTAACGCCCCGGATAATCCAGCGCCCGGTGGCCGGGTCGTATTCGAACCAGCCGCCATCCTCGTATTCGGTCACGTCCGCGTTTTCAGAGTCTGACGGCGGCGGGCACGCGTCGGAGTAGATGGCCGGAAGCGCAAACGCTGTTTCCAGATTGCCGCCCAGGCTGAACAGCACCACCTGTTCCCCCGGCGACGGGCACCACCAGGTGCGAGATTTACCGGCGCGGTAGGTCAGCCAGTTAATCCAGTTGGTTTCTAGGTCGCCTGTTTTCACCCGGCACAGCCAGCCGTCCCGGTCCACCTCGGTCACAATGCCGGTGCGGATCAGATTGGTGATAAGGCGCATGATTTCGGTTAATTGGGTATTCATGAGGGCAAGATTGCCACGCGCGGAGTGAGCGAGGCAGCGCGACGGATTGTGTCGTCCCTGACACAAAATCAGTCAGACAGCCAGCGCAAAAAGGTATCGCGCGTAATGTCCTCTACTTCGTCATTGATGCCGAGTAACCGGCGCTGTGAATACTGCACCTCCGGCCCTCTGCGGCTGACACGGTCACGCAGACCGTAATGATGAACGCGGGCAATACGCTGCACCCTGCCCTCAAATTCGACACTGGCAGAGTCCGGGCTGGCAACGGCTTTCAGGTATTTTGCGGTGCGGAGTTTGGCAAACATTTGCCGACGTATGCGGCCAGTTTTCGTGCGTGCCGTTACCCGTCGTGGTTCGTATTCCGTGCCGTCCGGGTTACGCTGCATCCTGATATTTTTCTGCTGGCTGCGGCGCAGCTGCTGCGCCAGCTCCCGCATCATGCGCTTACGCTCGGCAGGCTCAAGAGCAGCCAGCAGCGCATCTAACCAGGCGTCAACCTCCTGCAGCTCAGCCACGGTGCACCGCCCACATCTCGTCCGGTTCGTCCGGTTCCGGCACCGCTTCAACGCGGGACAAGTTACCGTCAGCACTGACGATCACGCGCTCTGTCAGCTGCAGGTTCAGGCTTATATCACAGATATCATTGCGCAAGATATCGACCTCAAACGTAAACAGCTTTTCACGGTGTTCCGGGTTATGGATAGCATCGGGCTGATTCTCCATCAGCCAGGCCAGCACAGGAGCCATCAGCAATCCCTGATCGCCGCTGAAATCCACGACCACCACGTTAAGGGTATAGCGATACTCCCAGGACAACGACGCTGCGCCGGTCGCCACCACCGATCCGTTATCCACGAATAAATGCAGCTTGTCCGGGTTGTCCCGGACATACGCCACGGCGCTATTCAGGGCGAGGCGTAAGGACTGAGGTTTGTTCACTGTTTCGCTCCTGGCAGGAAATTATCGCGTCCACCTTGTCAGCACAGATCGACCAGGCCGCCTCTGCCTCATCCAGCGCCGCCAGCAAATCGCCGTTAGTGCTGGCTGCTGACTTTTCCAGCCGGCACTGCGTCACTCTGGGACAACCATTCACGGTAAGCTGCACCTCCGGCGAGGGCCGGACGTTCGCGCATCCTGATAATGTCAGGAGGCAAAGGAGTATCAGCCCAGCGGCGCAAATCCTCGTTTTCACGTTTTAGCTCCTCAATCCGGTGCTGACGGCTTCGCAGCAGCGCGTTTGTACTTTCTGCCGCCGCGTAAAGCCGCGTCTGCTCCCGGTTGTTGGTTTCGGACAGGATGGACAGGGCGATCAGCTGGCTGTTCGTTTTTGCCAGTTTGTCGCCCGCCGTTTTCAGGTCCCCGCCTTGCTGATCGATGGTGTGGCTGGCCTCATTCAGTCGCCATGACTGCCAGCCCAGCGCCGCCAGTACGAGCGCAAGAATTACCGCCAGCGCGCGCGTCATACCGTCACCGACTCCGCATCAACAACCTGCGCACGCAGAACCTTAAGCGCGACCAGCGTCAGCAGATAAAATGCCAGGGTGACAACGTGGCCCGTAAAGGCGAGGAAAATCACAAGCAGTGAACGCCTGGCCCATCTGATCACCTGGTTTCCTGGCGTACTGAAGAAGCGCGTCAGCGCCTGCCTTGCCTCTTCCCGATGAGTGCCGCCTGCATACCACCCGGTCAGGCAAAGCAGCACCACCACCCAGACCAGCAAACAGGCTACCCAGGTCAATGCGGTGACCAGCGCCGAGGCCATGCCGTTTGGGACAAAGAGACTTAAAATCATCAGCGCCGCGTACAGCACCGAAAGCAACCCACTGATAAGTTTCTTCTTCATTTCGTTACGCTCCTTTTAAGCACCAGGCCAGCTCCCGCCCGCGGCGGTTTTCCAGGCCCTGATTAAATATGCCTTTGACATATACCCAGCGCGGCAGCTGATAGCAGGCATCGCGCCAGCGCTTCTGATTGATAAACTTCACCATGGTTGAGCTGCAGGCATTGCCCGTGCCAACGTTGAACGCCAGCGACACCAGGGCGTCATAAACGTACTGCGGCACGCTCACCAGGACACATCGCGCCAGCGCGGTTTCTACCCGTAATACGTTGGTGATGAAGTTCCCCGCCGCCTGCCGCTCTGTGATGGTCTTCCCCGGCACCACACCGGACGTGTTACCGATGCCGTCGGTCCACACGCCTGCGTTGCACTGGTACGGCTGCAGGCGGCACCCCTCGTAATCAGCAATCAGCTTCAGCCCGTCCACTGAGGTGTGGAGCTGCTGGAAATTGGGCAGCGTGGCAGCGATGGCCAGCACCGCCCCCACCAGGCAGCGCTTAACGATTGAAGGATTCATATTCCCCCTGGGTTATCTTCCCGCCGCGCAGCAGCTGATAGGTTTTGTGTTTGTAGTACCAGTTGATCGCCAGCATCAGCAGACCAATCAGCACACCGCCCACCGTAGAGGCATCCTTAAGCGATAAATCGCCCATCCACGCCAGCAGTACAGCGATGCAGTACGTAATAAAGGCGCTGATCCGTTCAAGGGTCATAATTCAGTCCCATAACTGGACGGTCTGCACCGTGTTAGTGGTCGCAATATCCGGCAGCTCCACCTGCAGCCCGTGAGGTAAAAAAGGGCCATGCTCAGCCAGCCCCGGATTTGCCTGCAGTACCTGCTCCGTGACGCCTCGCGTGCGCCCGTAATGACGCCAGCAAAGCGCATCCACCGTGTCACCCTGGTACGCACGCACTTTCATCAGATCAGCTCCACCGTACAGTGGGGTGCATCCTGCACCCGGCTAATCGCCCAGCGGGCATCACGCCACAGATCGCCGCTGGCCTCCGCCAGCTCATCACCCCGTTTAACGCCGGATGCCGTGGCGTCATAGTCCTGGTAACGTTCATTCACCTGGGCACGCGCCCAGCAATACACGGCGTTATGGTAGTGGTGGATGCGCTCGCTTTTGCCGTCCAGCACTTCCGCCGGTACGTCTGCCAGGGTTTGGAATCCCAGCAACTGCTGGCGCTTCCGGAATTCGTACAGCTCCGCGTTGACCTCCGACATAGCAGACCGGATAAGCTGCCCGAGACGCGGTGACGTCACCGTGCCATCCGTTCGCATCACGCTGCGAAACTCCGACAAATCCACATCGGGCCAGAATGGGGTGTTTTTGATGACCTCCGCCTGCTCTGGCACCTGTTCTGGCGCAACAAACTTCATGCGGGTTTTCTCCTGAAAAGGTGGGCGGTGAACGGGATTTTGATAAGGCGCTGCCTGTCGCCATCCCGTGCCGCCCGTGCGCGGGGCACGTTCCGTCAGTGGCTGTTACGCAAATGGCGCTCCAGCCGCTCTTTGTCTTTTTTCACGCCGCAGCGGGGATCGAGCTGCAGTGCAAACGTGTAGTGGTTCAGGGCTGCGGCGGGGCGGGATTCGCTGATCACGGCGGCGATGGCTTTATGCAGTCGGGCGCGGGACTGGTCCGGCATATCCAGCGCGTCCGTCAGCGAAAGCGCCTGCAGCAGCACGTCGGCAGGGAATTCTGCCTTCATGCGCTGTGCGGCCTCCGCCTGGTCTGCCAGTTCTTCCGCGACAACGGTCTGCACGTTGCGGCGGCCCAGCGCCTGCGGCATCACCCAGCCGTGTTTGAGCGCGTGCGCGGCAATCTGCAGGCCACCGGCAAAATCACCGGCATCGATACGCCACACCATCAGAAACATCAGCACGTCATCCTGCTGCGCTCCACCGGCTGCCAGTACACCATCCGCCCAGGCTGTATATTTGGGTAACAGCTCCACCTTGATCTGCGCCTTTTTCACGGTGGACTGAACCCCCTTGAGGCGGCGGCGGTCCTCCGCCAGCTGCAGCAGCATCAGGTCATACCCCGACGCATGGCGAACACTGCCGCCCTGACGGGCGGCCTGTTCAGCCTGAACGCGCAGGCGGTGCTGCCGTGCGGGACTCAGGCTCATGCGTTACTCCCCGGCACCGGCGCTGAAATCGCCAATAGTGATGTTTTCCACCAGTGCCACGCAGCGGTAATCCTCCACCACATACGCCTCATTGACGGATTCGAAGTTTTCGATGCGATCGCGTTTCGGGTTATCAATGACCGAACGGCGGCGGGTATCTTCCTGCCAGTAGATGGACAGGTTATCCAGACGGGTGATCAGCACGGCATTAGCCGGGAATGACGGGGCGCGGACAGCCTGCAGGCCACCCATGCGTTTCTGGCTGATAATCAGATCAGCGGCCAGTTTTTCGCTGTTTTCCTGCTCCTTATTGACCAGCGGGAAATACTTGTCAGACAGCAGCTCACGACCACAGATCACGACCAGATCAGCATCATCCTGGAAAATCGGGTCAATCAGCTCATTGACGGCATCCATCACCAGCGCATCCAGGTTGGCATATTTACCGCCTTTGCCTACCTTCACCGGGTCCGCGGTGCTGGTGCCATCTTCTGCCGTGGTGCTGCCCATCACGCAATCTGCCGCATCTTCGCGGACTTTCTGCAGCCAGCCTTTATTGACGTCCTGCAGCAGCGGGTTATCGACTCGGTTTGAGGTTTTGGCACGCTTCACACCGTTGAATCCGATCATGATGCGGTCCAGAGCCTGGCGCTTGACGATGGCGTTACGGATGCGCACCTGGAAATCCTGGAATTTCGCCCACAGATCAAGTTTTGCGTAGGTCAGCACCGTATCAAAGTTGGTCTGCTCGCACTTGTACTCAACATCAACCATGACCGTCGGATCGGTTGGTTCGCGCTCCTTCGTGGTCGTGTCAGTCGTCCCGGCAATGGTGCTGCCGACGCCCAGCCCCAGCAACTGGCCTGATTGCTCAGTCACCCCAATGATGTTAATCATGGTCAGGAATGCTGCGGACTGCTGGATCTGGTCTTCCAGCGTCTGCTGCACCGATGGTTCCACGGTGAACTTGCTGGACAGCTCCTCAACTTCTACGCCATTCAGGCGCGCCAGCTGCTGCAGGTAGGCGTTAAAGGCAAAACGTGTTTTCTTTTTCATTGGTTCTTATGCTCCATCAGCAATTGGTCAGGGTGCCTGCCGGCGCGTTACCGCCCGGCGCGCGCTGGCGATAATCTTTGCGGCTGTCTTCCTGTTGCAGTTGCTGCTCCAGTTCCGCAAAGGCGGTCTGCTGCTCCTGAAGGGAGGTTTCCAGCGCAGCAAGACGCTTATCCTGCGCGGACAGGGATTTATCGGTGCGTTCGCTCAGGCTCTGCTGCTCGGTGGCGACCAGCTCAACAGCACGATGCACATCAGAGAAACGCGCATCATCGGTCTGCGATTTTTTGGCAAACATCGCGGTAACGCGGGCAAAAAGGGAGGGTTTATCGTCCTGGACCTCTTCCCACTCGATCAGCGTTTCTTCTGCGGCGGTAAAGAGGTTTTCCGGGCTTTGTTTGCGCCCGGCCAGCGGGTTGCTTTTGGCGCTGGCGCTAAACTGCAACATTTCTGTACCCAGGCTTGCCGGGTCGTCAGTCGCTGCGAGGCCAACCAGGTACGCTTTGCCGGTATCAGCAAAACTGGTATTGACCTCCATCGAGGTGAACAGCTTTTGCAGCTTGCGGGTATACGCCACCAGGTCATCTGACGGGCTGATCCACGCATACAGGGCCATTTTCCCCTTCAGCGGGCCATCCGCAATTTCTTCGGCCTCCAGCTTATCCACGGTCCCGAAGCGGCGGAATGGACTGTCCGGGGTGTAGCCCTTGATATGTTCCAGATTAATCAGCGCCGTATAGACCTGCGGGTTATAACTGGCCGCCATCTGTTCCAGCCAGGCGCGCTCAATGGTGCGCCCGTCGGTTGTTGCCCCTTCCACACCAATGCGGAAGCGTTTTGCTTTAACTGCCATTTGAGCGACTCCATCAAATAACTCAGTGAGGCCTTATGGTTGCTGTGATGGAGGGGGTGAAACAACGCGCAGACCTTGTGAGGTAAACCACACAAAAGCCAGCCGGGGAAAGGCTCAGGGCAAGCCCGTATGTTTGTCCCATGGAAACGATGACCCCCGCAGACCTCGATCCCCGTCGGCAGGCACTACTGCTGTATTTTCAGGGATACCGCATAGCCCGCATTGCAGAAATGCTGGGCGAGAAAGCCGCAACCGTTCACAGCTGGAAAAAGCGCGACAAATGGGGCAGCTATGGTCCGCTTGACCAGATGCAGCTCACCACCGCCGCGCGGTACTGCCAGCTGATCATGAAGGAGCAAAAAGAAGGGAAGGACTTTAAGGAAATTGACCTGCTGGCACGCCAGTCCGAGCGCCACGCTCGCATCGGGAAATTTAACAACGGCGGCAACGAGGCCGACTTAAACCCGAACGTGGAAAACCGCAACCGCGGCCCCCGCAAACCACCTGAAAAAAACCTGTTCAGCGATGAACAGATCGAAAAGCTGGAAGAGATTTTCCGCGCTGGCATGTTCGAATATCAGCGCCACTGGTGGGAAGCAGGGATTAAACATCGTATCCGCAACTTGCTGAAGTCCCGCCAAATCGGGGCAACGTATTATTTTGCGCGTGAGGCACTGATCGATGCCCTGGTGACTGGTCGCAACCAAATTTTCCTGTCGGCCAGTAAAGCCCAAGCGCATGTCTTTAAAGGCTACATCATTGAGTTCGCCAAAGAGGTAGACGTTGAGCTGAAAGGCGATCCGATGGTCCTGCCGAACGGTGCCACGCTGTATTTTCTGGGGACCAATGCCCGCACCGCGCAGAGCTACCACGGCAACCTGTACCTTGATGAATATTTCTGGATACCGAAATTCCAGGAGCTGCGCAAAGTTGCCTCCGGTATGGCGCTGCACAAAAAGTGGCGGCAAACCTATTTTTCCACCCCGTCCAGCCTGACGCACAGCGCCTACCCCTTTTGGTCTGGTGCGCTGTATAACCGTGGTCGCTCAAAATCGGACCGTGTGGATATCGACCTGACCCACTCGGCACTGGCGGCGGGCATGCTTTGTGCTGACGGTCAGTTCAGGCAGATCGTGACGGTAGAAGATGCCGTGCGCGGGGGCTGTAACCTGTTCGACCTCGACCAGTTGCGACTGGAATACAGCCCGGACGAATACCAGAACCTGCTAATGTGCGAGTTTATTGATGATCTCGCGTCCGTGTTCCCGCTTTCCGACCTGCAGGCCTGCATGGTGGACAGCTGGGAGGTCTGGGAAGATTTTCATGCACTGGCTCTGCGTCCGTTTGGCTGGGGCGAGGTATGGATCGGATATGACCCGGCGAAAGGCACCCAGAACGGTGACAGCGCCGGGTGCGTCGTTATCGCCCCGCCTGCCGTTCCCGGCGGCAAGTTCCGCATACTGGAGCGCCACCAGTGGCGCGGCATGGATTTCCGGGCGCAGGCAGAAGCCATCCGCCAGCTCACCCTGCAGTACAACGTAACCTATATCGGCATTGACTCTACCGGCGTCGGTCACGGCGTCTATGAAAACGTCAAAGGCTTTTTCCCTGCCGTCCGGGAGTTCGTCTATAACCCCAACGTCAAAAACGCCCTGGTGCTCAAGGCATACGACATTATCAGCCATCGCCGGATCGAGTTTGACGCCGGTCATACCGATATCGCGCAGTCATTTATGGCTATCCGCCGGGCCACCACCGCCAGCGGAAACCGCCCTACCTATGAAGCCAGCCGCAGCGAGGAAGCCAGCCACGCAGATTTGGCCTGGGCGACCATGCACGCATTGTTTAACGAACCGCTGCAGGGCGAGGCAGCCAACACCAGTAACATCGTGGAGATTTTTTAATGACTGAGAACACCGTACAGGACGTCATGCCGCCTGACGTACAAACCAATGATTCAGCATCTACTCAGGCGTTCAGCTTTGGCGATCCCATTCCTGTGCTGGACCGCCGCGAACTGCTGGATTATGTGGAGTGCGTGCAGATGGACAGATGGTATGAGCCGCCAGTAAGTTTTGACGGACTGGCACGCACCTACCGCGCCGCGGTGCATCACAGCTCACCGATTGCCGTTAAGCGCAACATCCTGACCAGCACGTTTACCCCCCATCCGTTGCTGAGCCAACAGGCATTCAGCCGCTTTGTGCAGGACTATCTGGTGTTTGGTAACGCTTATCTGGAGAAAAGGACTAACCGGCTAGGCGGTATTCTGTCCCTGGAGCCATCACTGGCGAAATACACCCGACGTGGAATCGACCTCGACACTTACTGGTTTGTGCAATACGGCATGACCACACAGCCGTATGAGTTCACCAAAGGCAGTATATTTCACCTGATGGAACCCGATCTGAACCAGGAGATTTATGGTCTGCCGGAATACCTGTCCGCCATCCCTTCAGCCCTGCTTAATGAGTCCGCGACACTGTTTCGCCGTAAGTATTACATCAACGGCAGCCACGCCGGTTTCATCATGTACATGACCGACGCGGCGCAGAACCAGGAGGACGTGAACAACATCCGCCAGGCCATGAAAAGCGCCAAAGGGCCAGGCAACTTTCGCAACCTGTTTATGTACTCACCCAACGGCAAGAAAGATGGCATTCAGATCATCCCGCTGTCAGAGGTAGCGGCAAAGGATGAGTTTCTGAACATCAAGAACGTGAGCCGCGATGACATGATGGCAGCGCACCGTGTCCCGCCACAGATGATGGGTATCATGCCGAGTAATGTTGGTGGGTTTGGAGATGTGGAGAAGGCTTCCAATGTTTTTGTTCGCAATGAATTATTACCACTTCAAAAAAGGATGCAAGAAATAAACGACTGGTTAAAGGATGATATACTGCAATTTGAAAATTACTCCTTAGCTTAATTTTTAAAGTGGGAGGCATAGCCTCCCAAGAAAAAATCATAGCTCTCTCAATGCCGTTCTCAAAAGGGTGCGAA
Source organism: Klebsiella sp. M5al (assembly GCF_002090195.1). Lineage (NCBI taxonomy): Bacteria > Pseudomonadati > Pseudomonadota > Gammaproteobacteria > Enterobacterales > Enterobacteriaceae > Klebsiella > Klebsiella sp. M5al. Next base: position 1,950,052 of record NZ_CP020657.1, on the reverse strand, counting down.
TATATCTTGCACCGCTCAACGTTAGACCCTCACCAGGCACACAATATCCTAAGCGCACCATATCTTTTGCAAATTGCGTTTTACCATTTTCCCAGTGTTTATTATTAAAGTAATTCTGAATCTCGCGAGATGATAGCAATACGTCTGAAGCATTAATCTCATAGGATTCTATAATGTCAGGCACAATTGTCGAAGCAATATAATTTTGCACTAATCTTTTTTTCATATCCGAGTCAAAAGAAAAGCCTTCCCCGCCTTGTTGATCTCGGCTAGACATACGACTTGCAAATAATCGTTTTTTCAACTTTGTTAGTTCGAACTGTAATTTTTGCGATTCCTCCTCCTTGATTTTAAGCTCTTCCTTTATTTTCTCCTTCTCTTCATGTTCTAAATTAGCCTTTTCTAACAGTTTATTTATCAATTCACTTCGTTCGGCATTTATCTTACTTAGCTCACTCTCATCAACTTCAATTTTTTCTTTCATTTGATTTACCCCTGAATTTCTTGGGGATGCCATTATGCTACGCATTGAGTTATAGCCTTCATCTAAACTTTTTAATCTCTCACCAAACCCGCTTTCTATTCTTATCAACAAGTCAGCAATATCTTTCGTAAATTTAAAAGTGTTGTTATAAAAATCATTACTTGTCTCAGTAGCTTTAAAATAAAAAACTGCAGATAAGCCAACAGAAAACAATGCCAGCACAGTTGATAATAAGGCTATAAAATCAAAGTTCATTGTGAAAGTTGCATTGTAGAATTTTAGAGACAGGAAAAAAACTACAATTATACTGATAATCGCTTTAACCCAGTCCCAGAGATTTGCTTTTAACATAGTTAGTTTTTCAGTTATTCAGTTGGATTAGATGGTAGGAATGTTAACCCTACTTTTCAGACTTAGTAAACACCTCAAACTTCAAACTCTTAAAATTTCCTCAATTTTTTATCTGAGAAGTCCACAGATATGGCATGTTAAAAGGGAAGTTCTGGCAACTCATGAGTAAAGATTGATAATCTTACCTAGGGCGCGCGCTCGTATCCCCGCCACGCCTGCCCGCTTTATGGAGTGGTTTTCATGCAGGTGCATGATAGGCCAGAAAGCCCGCCAGTACTGGCGGCTCTGGCCCGTTGCGATCCTTTCTGGATCATGCGAATCCATGCACCATAGACATGCACTATCTTCTCAACATCAAGTGCGCTCTGTGGGAGGGAATTTCACAGAGAACAAAACGATTAATGTTTACATTCATCCTGACCTACCCCGTACTGATTTAACCTGTTCACCAGTTCGCTTGTCAGTTCTGACAACCACGAAATGGCAACCTCCTTATCGTCATCGCTACAATCTGTGCTGGCAACCAGCCGGGCCATAAGTTCTATCCGCTGCAGTGCAAGTGATTCTATGAACAAATCGTTCATAACTCCCTCCCAATATTACTGTTTATATATACAGTACATCATATAATTTTAAAGCTGAAATACTTTTTACTCAGCTAACCCTTTGATTAATCTATAACCTCATTCCTGCATTTTTCAGTACCACTGACGCCATTTGTCATCCTCCTGTAGACGCTGGTTCCGGTAGAACAGGCGCAGCCCGGCCCCAGATGGCAGACTTCCGCCACGCAGAAGCAGATCCACCTCCGTTTCACTCGCGTCAAATCCTCTAGACCGCAGCTCCGCATCAAGCTGCAGCCGTTGGTGTTCCGTAATTTCCTGTTTGTAGCCTTTACGGCGCTTCGGTTTGACCAGCCGCAGCCTTGCTGTCAGCTCACGCAGCTCTTTTTTACTCATGTTTTCGAAGTCCGGTAGCGCTGCAGGTTCTTCGCTGCCCGGTAATTCGCCCCCTGCCTGGTACATTTTTTCAACAGGGGGACAGTTATTGCCACGAGTCCAAGGGGCGCAAGCGCCCTGGTCGGCTGTCGCCTCCTGAACGTCAACGGCCTTACGAACCATTTTCCACTTCATCGCGTGCGTGCAAATCCGGCCCTCAACAATCGGGGACCAGATGCCATAGATACGGATGCCGTGATCGCCGTAGGTGCCAGGCTCGTCGTTAAGCTCGTAGGCCGTTCTGATGAGATGATTTTTGCGGGGAACCAGCACGCCGCCCTGTTTCATGATGTAAGTGGCAAAACATCCCACATCGGCGGCGGCTAGCACGGCATCGAGCCGTGGATTTTCCAGCACCGGCACACCGGCTTTTTTGTCGCCCTGCGCTCTCGCGGCCTGCCCGGCAAGCAAACGCAGCTCGCGGTATGCCTGGCGTCCTGGAATACCGAAGAAACGGAATTGCTGAACGCGGTGAAGCGATGCCCAGGCACTGACGTGCTCGGCGCTGTCGCGTAGTGATTTACCGGTTTCTTTGCTGATCTCTTTTGCCAGTCCACGCCCGTCGATGTTCTTGCTGATGTATTTGGCGATGTAGCTGGTCGGCGTGCCTTTGCGCGGGTTGATGAGTTCAGACTTGAAGCGTGGGCCAGTATTGTTGCCCAGCTCTGCGCGGTCTTCACGAATGGCGAATTTACGCAGCAGTGCAGTAAGGGTGCGGCGGTCTTTTTTGCGCATAAAGCACAGCAGATGCCAGTGCACGGTGCCGTCGTGATGTGGCTCAGCAACGCGCACGCCATACCAGCGCAGCCCGGCTTTGTGCATGGCTTTGCGGAATGCGGCGAACGTATCGACCAGATAATCACTGCTCTGCCGGACCGTTTCGCTGGTCCACTTCGGGTTGGGCCTGCCGTTGTTGAGCGTGGCGTGGAAGCGTGACGGGCATGTGATGGTATAGAACACGGCGCAATCCCCGCGCATTTCGGCGATCAGCTCCAGGCCTTTCACGCACGCCATCATTTCATTGCGACGGTGCGCCGGGTTGCTGCTGCTGGCGTTCACCACGTCTTCCATATCCAGCGTGTCACCGTCGGCATTGACCAGCTCATGCGACTGGAAAAACTCCAGCGATTTGCGGCGCTGCTCGCGTTTGTGGATCACAGCTTCATAGCTGACATACGGGGAAGCTTTCCTGTTGACCAGGCAAACAGCGCGCAGCTGTTCTTCCCGCCACTCACAGCGCATCTGCCACAGCTTGCGATACCACCAGTCTGCACACAGCATACGCGCCAGCGAACCCGGAATAAGGTCATATGGCACCGGCTTACGACGGCGTTTCTTGCGGCGCAACTGTTCAAAGGCGGGTGGAATCACATCAAGACGCATAGCCTCAGCGGCTACCTTTTCCCATGACTGGCGGATGTGTTCTGGCTTCACGTCATCAGTCACAAACAGATCGCTGCATGCGGCATCGAGACAGAGACTCATGTGCGCCGCAACCAGCGTGGATAACCGTTTGACCTGCTCCTGATTCATTTCCGGCAGTACTAGCAGCCCCTCCAGACCTTCGTGGCTTGCCATAAACCTGAACGAGGCAGACACCTGACTTTCACGCACGCACTCAAGCCGTTCAAGACACGGCATGATGGTTTCGCGGAGATAGCGGGAATATGCCTTCGGCCTTCCCAGCCCCTGGAAGAACTTAATCCTTTCCAGCAGAGGTTTGCTTACGTGGGCGGGTTCTGCACTAACGTTAGCCAGAATGACTAAATCGGGATTAAAGCGCTGCTGCTCATGGGCCATTCTGGCGCGGCTGATGAGCTGGTCCTGTTCCATTTCACGCTGAACAGGATCGCGGGACTCATTGAAGAAATAGCGTTCCCAGACCTCATCACTCAGCGCCTCACGGCGCAGCTGCTCCTGCTCGTTGTCCGCAGCGTAGAGAGTGATCAGGTTTGAAAGCGCGGACACCGGCGCAACGTCCGCCGGGTCCAGATAGGGGTTAACTGCTTTTTTAGGCGAGGTCCATGGATATGCCCCGGTAGCATTACCTTCGCTACCAGGGGCTTCAGATACATGCGGTGCGACAGGACGGCCTGAACTGATATCCGTCACTCACAAACTCCCGCATAGACGCTACTGCACACCGCACTGTCGTTTGTGCCTGCAAGCAGATCAAATTGGGCACCACCTCGTGTGGTTAACGCCCAGTCGCGATAAGTCTCAATGCCGTAGCCATCTACGGTGATGACTTCAATACGCTTCTCGGCCCGTCGCGGATCGTGAGTCGACGGGAAGAACGTTGAATTACCACGACGAGAGCATTCAGCTACCATCCTTTCCCATTCTGCGACACGGCGAATTTCTTCTGGCCAACGCTGGAAGATTTCTGCCAGTTCGGATTTACGGGCATGGATGCAGGGCATGCATCCGACACGGCTGCAACCCTGCAGATAAAGCGGATTAGGTTTGATTCCATGACGTTTGGCTATGGCAAACACATCTTCGTGCTGCCAATTGAGGATCGGGCGATAAACATGAAGACCAGGAGTGTTATCAGCATCTTCTTCCCATTCCGGAAGCAATGCACGCGCTGGCGATTCCTGCGCCCTGACGCCCTGCCAGCTGATAACCTCGTCATATTCTTCTAATGCAGGAACAATTACCTGAGTACGGACAGGCTCATGCTTCAAATCAAATGTGCAAAAACGAGCCTTAGTTGACGGGAATCGCCCTTTCCACATGCATAAATCAAGAAAAGGATTGCCAGTTGGTTTAAGAATTTCCAGTGCGCGATGGATACGTTCTGCGGCTTCATCAGGAGACATACCGCATTCCTCAACCAAAGAAACGGGCCACTTTTCAGAAATGAATTTTCGCTTACCTTCTATCTGGCGAGTGAAATCCGCTTTCACACGGATGACCTTGCCAAGCCTGGATTCCAGATAATCCAGGTAGTCCATCGTCTGTGGATGTTCATGTCCCGTATCAGCGAAAACTGAAAGATGAGGAGCATCGTTTTCGATGGCTCGCAGCCACTGTGCAAGACTATCCTTGCCGCCTGAAATACTGATGGTGTTGATGGTGTTGGCGGCAAAGCAGCGCGGATCGATGATGTTCATACCGCGCGACCGCTGTAATGTTTGCCTTTAAGCTCAGCGATTTCCTGACACGTCACGCAACACTGCACCCCCGGAATGGCTTGTCTGCGAGCCGTTGGGATTGGCGCGTCGCAGTCGATGCAAAGAACGCGTGCCGTACCTGGCTTTCTGGTACGGGCGTTCTGGATATGGCGCTGCAGGTTTTCTTCAACGCGCTGCTGTACGAGGTCCATTGAATCTGCCATCAGTGCCAGTCTCCGCGTGATTCAGCCTCATAGCGGGCAACTTCACGGCGCAGCAACTCCGCCGCCTCTACTCCGGTCATTTCCTTCTGCAGGATGTGGATCGCCAGTGCCTCCATGCGGATGGATACGGCAAAGGCACAGCTTTTACGTTCATCAAGCCGAGTCTCGTTAAACAGTTGGAACAAACCAGCATCATCTGGTCCTGTTTTTGTGGTGCGGGTTTCACTATTTCGCATAATCAATTCTCCTGAATTTGGGCAAAAGAATGCCCGGCGGGTTTACGCCATTAATTTCTTTTTTGGGTTAACTCGGCATGGTTAGCCGTTTGGGAAATAAGCTCACCACTGCACGAAAATGATTCATTGCTTTAATCAGCTCCCGCGTTTCGTCAGTGGTCAGCTCATTGATATTGACGCTGTGACGTTCTGCCGGAATTTTTGCCATGAAGAATATGGCGGCCAGTGCCCTCTCGTTCTGTTTGTGGTTAATGTCGCGTGGATCGCGCATCTCATTAATAAACCGATCCATCTCTCGCTCAATATTCAAACCAAACACTTTTGCTCTCAGCTCCGCGATATGGTTTAGTCCATCAAGGCGTTTACCAGGACTTAGTGGAACAGTCGCCGCAGGGCCTTCAATAGCCATGGTTTCCCCTGTTTTATAGTGGACAGGTCAGCCAGAAGCGCATCCTGCGAGTGGCACGGATGCCAGCGCTTACCATCCTTCCCGATAATCCAGCCGTGGCCGCAGTGCATTGCCGGGCTTTGTTTTACGAGAAGCGACGCAAATGAGGGTTCAGTGTTCAGCATATCACCTCAGCTCAGAGCGAATGATGAACCAAGGCCCGTCATCGTATCGACAACACTTGCCATTGCAGGGTTAGCATGTAGCCGCGCCTGCAGTGAAATGGCGGTAAGCGCCATTAGACGAGTAACAGAATTGACGCTTTCGACAACCTGCCGGCGTGTGGTCGCATTCATCTGAACGCCAGATACTGCGCTGGCGGCGACACGGCCGATCTCAGCAGTGGCTTTCAGAACGTACTGAGGCATTTTCTCCCGTGCGACTTCATTGGTTGGCACACATGGCAGGCAGTGAATCTGAGCCAAGAACCCGTCAACCAGCGTTGAGTCTTCGGTGAGATCGGTCAGCAGCCAAATATCAGGTGCTGTGAGCTGATGCGGCTGCTCAGGGTTAAGCTTATTACGCAGGGTTTGAACGTTCATACCTGCACGTTCTGCCAACTTCGCCATGTTGTGGCGTATAGCGAAAGCCCGGCAAGCTTCATTGAAATAAGGATGTTTTGATATGCGATAGTCAAACATAGTCAGTTGCTCCGTGAAGTCTCAAAATGGAACTAGTTGATAGTCACGTTGCAATCAGCAAGGGCATCGACAGTCATCGCAGCAATGTTAATCATCACTTTTTCACGCTTTTTATCCTTGCGTAGGCGATGACGAAGCAACCGACCATCTGCAAGCATGTCGTTGATAGTGTCGATAGATAACCCAGTGAGTTCACTATATCTTTCAATAGTGACGTGGGGGGTAATGAGAGTAATTGAAATGTTAGGTCTCATGATGCAACATTCCTCGTTTAGCAATGATAAATCAGGATGAATACTGATCGTTTGTATTTTGTGAACACCATAAACATACGATCACATCATGAAATCGTCAAGATAAAAGTTCACCTGGAGTGACCATGAATTTGGAAAAAGGCGGCCGTGGTGCCATAGAGCGTATGGTTGAAGCTTATGGTTTTAAGACAAGACAAGCTTTGTGCGACCATTTGGGGATTTCGAAAAGTACCTTGGCAACACGCTATATGCGGGACTCTTTTCCGGCTGAATGGGTGATTCAGTGCGCCTTAGAAACTGATACCTCTCTGAACTGGCTAACCACAGGACAAGGATCGAAACAGGGTTCACATAAAGCAAACACTAAAGAACTTGAGAAGCATGTTTTGACCAATGGAGCACTATGCAAAGACGGCTCATATGTTTTTGACACAAGCTTTTTGCCAGATAATTTGAAAAAACCTGTTGTTGTGATCGACGGCACTGCAGAATTTATCTGCGATATGGATTATGGGGATGTGCGAGACGGCATGTGGATAGTCAGTATTGATGGAGAGGTTGCCCTGAGGAGTTTGACACGTCTTCCAGGTAGCAGGCTTCGCATAGATGGAGGCAATAGTTCATTCGAGTGCGCAATTGCGGATATTGAGATACTTGCAAAAGTTTTAGTTAGCTGCCTCCGATAAAAGGAATTTTTATGACAACGACGTCGGAATCAAATGATGAACTGAATCAAAATGGTGATCTTAGGGCTGTTAAGCGCCTCTATGAGCTGACTATTCGCATAAGAGACTTTGAGATAACCCAGTTATCTCAACGTAATAATTTTTTCATGATCTTTCAGGGTGTTCTTTTCGCAGGTTTAGCCACCCTATATCAGAATGATAAAGGTGAGGCATTCGTTCCTTTCATTGCATTTGTTGGCCTGATTGTATCGTTATTTCAAATAGGAATTTCTTCTGGTGCAAAATATTGGCAAGAGTATTGGGAGGAAGCAGTAAAAGAGATTGAGGAAGAATTACTCCGTGTGATGTCATTGAAGGGGCAGGAAACACGCGAGAAAGTTTACCGCATATTCAGCATTTCGATGGTAGAAGTCGATGCTAAGGTCAAAGATCGATTAAATCGCTCTAGTACAAACAGAATAATAAAATATTTAGTATCCTGTAAATTTTCAGTTAGTCGCATACCAATATACACTGCTCTAACATTTTCCTTCCTTTGGCTCTCCCTGGGTATATATAGTTTTATTGGACGTCATTTCTTGATTCTTTGGATATAAGGAATATCAAATGGAAAACTTATACTACACGCAGTTCAGCCGTATAGACTTTAACGATCCCTTCTTCGATTCACTAAACAATGATTATCCTGGATTTGCAGGATGGATTGATAAGAAAAAAAATGATCCATCAGCCTTAGCCTATGTTCTTTTTAATGAACAAAACAACATTGAAGGTTTTTTGTATCTGAAAATCGAAAATGAGAATATTACTGACGTAACCCCTCAATTACCGATGAGAAAACACCTAAAGGTGGGTACATTTAAATTTGAATCTCGTGGAACTCTACGAGGTGAGCGTTTTATCAAGAAGATATTCGATCATGCATTAGAATGCGATGCAGATGATATTTATGTAACAGTTTATCCAAAACACGCTTATCTTATCAGATTATTTAAGTCGTTTGGATTTGATATTGTTGGTTCAAAAGGTCCTGAGGATAATGCGGAAGAAGTGTTACTAAAAGAAATGCAGAACGTTCAGTTGACTGGGGATATAGTCAATGACTATCCATTCATGCATCATTCAGATAGTAATAGAAAATTCATTCTCTCGGTAGATCCTCATTACCATACAAACCTTTTTCCGGACTCCATACTCCGTACAGAATCTCCTAGCATCGTCAGCGACGTGTCACATACGAATAGCATAAGAAAAATATATATTTGTGCAATGCACGGAGTCACATCATTTAGACCTAATGACCTTGTTTTAATATATCGGACGAACAAAGGACTATCTGGTTCTGCGTATTATAATTCAGTAATCACTTCATTATGTGTGGTTAGTAATATTAGGCATATAGATGAATTTGATACAGAAGATAGTTTTATAAATTATTGTAAAAAATATAGTGTTTTTGACATTAATGATTTAAGTTATTTCTATCGTTCAAAAAAATATCCATTCATAGTTTCATTTACATATAATTTAGCTTTTCCTAAAAGACCAAACCGTGCTAAACTTATTTCTGAAGTTGGTTTGAATCCTAATGCCTACTGGGGGGTATTAGATTTATCCGACCAACAATTTGAACATATTATTAAACTTGGTGAAGTAGATGAAAGTGTTATTGTCAATTAAACCTGAATATGTTGAAAAGATTCTTGATGGAACAAAGAAGTTTGAATTCAGAAAAGGAATCTTCAAAAACCCAGATGTCAAATCTGTGGTTATTTACTCAACTATGCCAGTAGGTATGATTGTTGCTGAGTTTGATATCGCTGATGTTATAGAAGACAAGCCAAGTACCGTATGGAAAAAAACCTGTCGTTATGCTGGCATTAGCAAACAGTTTTTTGATTCGTATTTTCACAGTAAAGATAAAGCCTTTGCTATAAAAATTGGTGAGTTAAAAATTTACGATCAGCCCCGTCACCTTAGCTCATTAGGCGAAAACATCACAGCACCTCAATCTTATAGATACCTGTGATGTATGTTACTTAGAACAACATACGTTGACACTGTTTATATATACAGTAAAAATGCTCTCCATATGGAGGGCATTTTTTATGGCAGTACGAAAACTCGACTCGGGAAAATGGATTTGCGAGTGCTACCCCGCCGGACGCAGTGGGCGTCGTGTGCGTAAGCAATTCGCCACAAAAGGCGAAGCGCTGGTTTTTGAGCGTCACATGATAGATGAGGCAGATGCTAAGCCCTGGCTAGGTGAATCGGTAGACCGTCGGACTCTGAAAGACGTGGTTGAACTTTGGTTCAAACTGCACGGCAAATCTCTTACCGCTGGTGAGCATGTTTACGACAAGCTGGTCCTAATGGTCGATGCACTTGGAAACCCTCTTGCTACTGATCTCAGCTCAAAATTGTTCGCGCATTACCGTGACAAGCGCCTAACAGGTGAAATCTATTTCAGTGAGAAGTGGAGGAAAGGTGCCAGCCCGGTAACAATCAACCTCGAGCAAAGCTATCTGAGTAGCGTTTTTAGCGAGCTGGCCCGACTCGGAGAATGGGCAGCACCAAACCCGCTGGAAAACATACGCAAGTTCACCATTGCCGAGAAAGAAATGGCCTGGCTGACGCATGAACAGATTAACGAGCTTTTGTACGACTGCCAACGCCAAAGCGCCCTCCTCGCTCTGGTCGTTAAAATCTGCCTGAGTACAGGAGCACGCTGGCGGGAAGCAGTCAACCTTACGCGCTCTCAGGTCACCAAATACCGGATCACTTTCGTCAGAACCAAGGGCAAGAAGAACCGCAGTATCCCGATCAGCAAAGAGCTGTACGAGGAAATCATTGCCCTAGATGGTTTCAAGTTCTTTACAGATTGCTACTTCCAGTTTTTGTCTGTGATGGACAAAGCCTCCATTGTGCTTCCGCGTGGTCAGCTTACCCACGTCCTGCGCCATACGTTTGCAGCACACTTTATGATGTCCGGCGGGAACATCCTTGCGCTCCAGAAAATTCTGGGCCATCACGACATAAAAATGACTATGCGCTATGCCCACCTGGCACCTGATCACCTAGAAACGGCCCTACGCTTCAATCCCCTGGCAACCATGGATCAGTTACCTATTAACGCTACTCATGTACGCGCCTGATAGTTGGGGAGTAATATTAGGGCGGTATAGATTATGAGGGAAATATGATTATGAATGAGTTACAGAAACAGGGCTTAGAGCTTCGTACTAAAGCTAAAGAATTGGCACTTGCTGTTCTGGCAAAGCATCCTGATGGGCAAAAAAATGGCAAAGGAATTAAACAATCTGAAGTGTTCAAGCTTTGTGGCTTCGATTGGGGAGCAAAACCGAAGGCTACAAGCTCGAATCAGCAATATTGGGTTGTAGCGTTGTTACGTGAACTTGAAGAAGATGGATTAGTCGAACAGATCAAAGAGAGTGGACCTTGGCGTTTAAGGTAAATAACTATGAGCCAAGTGGCGACAAAGTGGCGGCAGCGGTTGGCATTACCCCGTAATCGCCACTCCTTACCACCAAACTAACTCATTGATAATATTGCAACTCGTTGTTTTCACTAACCCATTTACATAAATGGGTTTTTTGTTTTCTGCGCCCCGCTCACTCTCCCGCCAGCCGGTCTACCATCAGTCGAATCGCTTCTCTTGATAGCGGCGCTCTGTCGGTCACGAAGTGCAGCGTCATCCCCTCGATAAAGGCGTCCAGCCCGCGGGCCGTTGCCGGTTCAAACCACTGCTCAAGGGTCTGCTGGCTGCGCAGCATCCAGTTCTGCATGACCGCTTTTAAATTCGGCTGGCTGCTGCAAAAAGCATAAAGCTGATACATCAGCTCCATATTGCGCGCGGTAGTGACCTGGGCGCTAAAAATCAGCTCGGCAATGGCGTCACAGGCCTCCCGGCGATTATGCACATCGGCAAAAAACTGCTGATACTGCGCCGACATCTGGCCGGTAAACAGGCTGAACGCCTCTTCGACCAGCGCCTCAATACCGCTAAAATAGTAGGTCAGCGAACCCAACGGCACGCCCGCGCAGGTGGCGATTTTCCGGTGCGTAACCGCATGAATGCCGTGTATCGCGATCGTGTCCAGCGTCGCCTGCAAAATCCGCTCCCGACGCTGCGGGTCGTTTGGTCGACGGGCCATACTCTTTTCCTCTTTCATTTAATATGCCTCAGGCTGAATCGAATCATAGAGGTCAATAAAAAAGCATTCCTCAGCAAGCAACCTGGATGTACAAATGTACACAACCTTGCTACTGTTGTCTGCATCTCTTCACTCTCGGGCATTTACGGATGACAGCGCAAACTTCACGCAGGGCCCTTCAGCTAAGGCTGTGGGCGCTCTTCATGTTCTTTTTTATCCCCGGATTACTCATGGCGTCATGGGCCACCCGCACGCCGGCGATTCGCGATCTGCTCGCGCTATCGACGGCGGAAATGGGGATTGTATTATTTGGACTCTCAATAGGTTCAATGAGCGGCATCCTCTGCTCAGCGTGGCTGGTCAATCGATTCGGCACCCGTAAAGTGATTCGCGCCACCATGTCCTGCGCGGTGGTCGGCATGCTGGTGCTCAGCGCCGCGCTATGGTTCACGTCGGCGGTGCTGTTTGCCATTGGCTTAGCCATCTTCGGCGCCAGCTTTGGCTCCGCGGAAGTGGCGATTAACGTCGAAGGCGCCGCCGTTGAACGCGAAATGAATAAAACCGTCCTGCCAATGATGCATGGTTTCTACAGCTTCGGCACGCTCGTCGGCGCCGGGATTGGCATGGCGGTAACCGGCTTCGGCCTGCCCGCCGCGCCGCACATTCTGCTGGCGGCGCTGGTGGCTATCGCCCCCATCGCTATCGCCATTCGCGCGATTCCTGAAGGCACCGGCAAAAATGCGGCGGAAGCGGCGCGCCATGAAGGCAAAGGCCTGCCGATCTGGCGCGATGCCCAGCTGCTGCTGATTGGGGTGATCGTCCTGGCCATGGCCTTTGCCGAAGGCTCCGCTAACGACTGGCTGCCGCTGCTGATGGTGGACGGCCATGGCTTCAGCCCAACCTCCGGCTCGCTGATTTATGCAGGCTTCACCCTCGGCATGACCCTTGGCCGCTTTACCGGCGGCTGGTTTATTGACCGCTACAGCCGCGTGACGGTGGTACGCGCCAGCGCGGTAATGGGCGCGCTGGGCATTGGCCTGATTATTTTCGTCGACAACCCGTGGGTCGCCGGTCTCTCCGTATTATTATGGGGCCTCGGCGCGTCGCTGGGCTTCCCGCTGACCATTTCCGCCGCCAGCGATACCGGCCCCGATGCGCCGAAGCGCGTCAGCGTGGTGGCGATTACCGGCTACCTCGCCTTCCTCGTCGGGCCGCCGCTGCTGGGCTTTCTCGGCGAACACTTCGGCCTGCGCAGCGCCATGATGGTAGTGCTGGCACTCGTGCTGGTCGCGGCCATCGTCGCCCGCGCGGTAGCGAAGCCACAATCTGAACCCGTGATGGAGAACAGTTAATGAGCATCAAATTGATTGCGGTAGACATGGACGGCACCTTTCTGAGCGATGCCAAAACCTATAACCGTCAGCGTTTCCTCGCCCAGTATGCGCGGATGCGCGAGCAGGGCATCCGCTTCGTCGTCGCCAGCGGCAACCAGTATTACCAGCTCATCTCCTTCTTCCCTGAGGTGGCGCACGAAATCGCTTTTGTCGCCGAAAACGGCGGCTGGGTGGTCAGCGCCGGCGAGGATGTGTTTAACTGCCGGATGCCGAAGGAACATTTCAATACCGTCATCGACCATCTTCTGACGCTGACCAACATTGAAATTATCGCCTGCGGTAAGCGCAGCGCTTATACCCTCAACCGCTATAACGATGCGCTGAAAGCGGTCGCGGCGAAGTACTATCATCGCCTCGAACTGGTCGACGATTTTAATCATATTGCTGATGATGAAATTCTGAAGTTCGGTCTCAACGTGCCGGATCAGCTGATTCCGCAGATCCAGCCGAAGCTGCACGCCGCGCTTGGCGATATGGTCACCGCGGTCGCCACCGGCTACGGTAGCATTGACCTGATTATTCCCGGGGTGCATAAAGCCAACGGACTGCGCATCCTGCAGGAACGCTGGGGCATAAAGAACCATGAAGTGGTGGCGTTTGGCGATAGCGGCAACGATATCGAAATGCTGCAGCACGCCGGATTCGGTTTCGCGATGGCCAACGCCGCCGCGCCGGTGAAGGCCGTCGCCGGCTACCGTGCCCCGCACAATAACGAAGAAGGCGTGCTGCATATTATTGATAAGGTACTGAATCGCGAAGCGCCGTTCGCCTGAGGTAGCGCCTGCTGCGGCGCGTCACGTCGCAGCAGGGCATTTGAAGGTTACTGCGGTTCGTGGGCGTTGCCCACGCGTTTATCCTTCAGGAAGTAGACCGTCATCGCCAGCCAGAGCACCCCGCTCAGCAGGTTGAGCAAGCTGAAGAGCCCGCTACCGCCAAACTCATAGGCGTGCTTACTGACTTCGATACCCACGGTAAAGATCAGCATTTGCAGCATCCCCATCGCCGCCGACACCGTCCCCTTACTCATCTCGCTGGCAAACAGCGTCAGACGCACCAGTCCGGCGTTGGCGAGACCAATCCCGAAGGCGTAAACGCTCAGACCGGCGGTCATCCACAGATACGCGTGCGTCGACGCCACCGTCGCCACGGCGGAGATCAGCAGGCCGATCATAATCGGCCAGCCGCCGAGAATAATCAGCGAGCGCACCGTTTTGCGTGAAGTCTGGCGCGCCAGCACCAGGTTCCCGGCAATCAGCGCGCCAAAAATCGGCACCTGCAGCAGGCCATATTCGTAGCTGGTCGCCTGCTCGCCGCTGATGATGATCACCGGCGATTGGGCAATCCACGCCAGCAGCGGCAGGCTGACAAAACCGGTGGCCAGCGCGCCGGCGACAAAGCGCAGGTTTTTCAGCACCTCACGATAATCACGCCCCAGCTCTTTTACCGATAGCTTCTCGCCCATGCGGGTGGCGGTTTCCGGCATCGCCTTCTGTAGCCCGAAAAAGGCGATGGCGGCCAGCACGGCAAACAGGACAAACATCATCTCCCACGGCAGGAGATGAACCCAGGCCGCGCCCACCAGCGGCCCGAGCAGCGGCGCAATCAGCGCGACGTTGGCCATCAGGGCGGTGATCTTGATGCACACCGCCTCTTCAAAAGACTCCTGTATCGCCGCATAGCCGACCGCGCCGATAAAGCACAGGCTGATACCCTGCAAAAAGCGCAGCAGCGTGAACTGCTCAATAGTTTGCGCCAGCAGCGTCGCCAGGCAGGTTACGATAAACCACACTACCCCGGTCAGCATCACCGGACGACGGCCGATGCGGTCCGAAAGCGGCCCCAGCAGCCACTGCAAAAACATACCGCCGGCCAGATAGGCGGTCATTGAGGTCGGCACCCACTCGTTGCCCACGCCAAATTCTGCCACCACCGAGAGCATGCCCGGCTGGATCATGTCATTGCCGATATAGGTGGAGAACTCGTATAACACCAGGCACAACGGAAAGAGCAGCGCCTGACGTCCGAGGCGTTTGCCAGAAAGCGAATAATTCTGCATGAAATCTCTTATTTAAATAAAACCGCGCAAAGTTTAATGAAAGTCGTCTCGGGGAGATAGCGAATTGTGAGCGATGAAGCAAAATATCGCCACACGGATAGCGCATCGCCAGCAACCAATCAAAATCCAGCTGTATATATTTCGTTTATGTTTCAATTAGATTACAGGCTATATACTCCTTCAATCAGTCTGTTAACGAAGCCACGCCCGCGTTTTAATTCATAACAAACTGATAATTAAGACAATACTGCTTTATCTTATCGCCACCGTTTTTTAAGGTGGGCGGCTTGTTGCTAACGGACCCAAGAGCCTGGATGTATGCTGGAAAATATTAACTACTCGCTGTTTGCATTACTCAACGCTACCCCCGCATCGCCGTGGTGGGCGATTGAAATCGCGACGTTTATCGCCAAAGACCTGATAATTATGGTGCCATTATTGGTGTTGGCCTTATGGCTTTGGGGCCCAAACCAGCGGCAGTTAGTATTTAAGGTCATGATGGCATTAGCCATTAGCCTGACGCTTTCGTGGATATTCGGCGTATTTTTTCCGCATGACCGTCCGTTTGCCGCCGGTATTGGCTATAACTTCCTGCATCATTCGCCCAATAACTCCTTCCCGAGCAATCACGGCACGATCTGCTTTACCTTTGCGCTGGCCTTTATGTTCTGGCACCGCCTGTGGTCGGGCGCGCTGCTGTTCGCCCTTGCCTGCGCGATTGCCTGGTCCCGGGTCTATCTCGGCGTGCACTGGCCGATGGATATGCTGGGCGGGCTGCTCACCGCGATGATCGCCTGCCTTAGCGCCCAACTGCTGTGGCAAAGCGGCGGAAAAACCCTCTATCAGCATCTGCAGCGGCTGTACCGTCTGTTTTTTTCGCTGCCGATTCGCAAAGGTTGGGTGCGCGAATAGATGTTCCTGACCAGCTGGTAAAGTTGCGGTAGCGCCCAATTCCTGCGCGTGACTAAGCCTCTTCCGGCAGGTAAAATCGCCGCTGACGCCCTGTCAATGCAGGGCGCTTTCAGCTTAGAGGGAATATGGAAACTCGTCGTGACGAACGCATCAGTCAGCTTATTCAGGCACTCAAGCGCAGTGATAAACTCCATCTAAAAGAAGCGGCCACCCTGCTTGGCGTGTCAGAGATGACCATTCGTCGCGATCTCAACGGCCACAGCGGCCCGGTCGTTTTGCTGGGCGGCTATATCGTTCTGGAGCCGCGCAGCGCAACGCACTATCTGCTGAGCGATCAGAAAACACGCCTTGTGGATGAAAAACGCCGCGCAGCCCGCCATGCGGCTAAGCTGCTTGAGCCCCACCAGATGGCCTTTTTTGACTGCGGGACCACCACGCCGTGGATCATCGACGCCATCGATAGCGCCCTGCCCTTTACCGGGGTCTGCTATTCGCTCAATACCTTTCTTTCCCTGCAGGAAAAACCCCAGTGCCGCGCGATTTTGTGCGGCGGCGAGTTCCACGCCAGCAACGCCATTTTTAAACCGCTAAGCCTGCAGGATACGCTGAGCCACCTTTGCCCGGACATCGCGTTTTATTCCGCCGCGGGCGTCGATTGCGAGCAGGGCGCGACCTGTTTTAACCTGGAAGAGCTGCCGGTCAAACACTGGGCGATGAAAAGCGCGCGCTACCACGTGCTGGTCGTCGATCACAGTAAATTTGGTAAAGTTCGCCCGGCGAGGATGGGGGATTTAGCGCAGTTTGACGTGATTGCCAGCGACGTGTGTCCGGATGACGATCTGCTCGCGCTGGCGAAGGAAAAACAGATTTCACTGCTTTACTAACCGCGCCCCGCAGGGCGCGGCCTGCATTTTAAGAGAACCAACCGCCGAACCAGCCGTGCAATTTCATCAGCATGAAATCGATCATCCGGCTAAAGAAACCGCCTTCGTTTACCGCTTCCATCACAATCAGCGGCCGCTGCTCAATGGTTTTATCATTAAGCTTGAAGTCGATGGTGCCGACCACCTGCCCTTTGGTGAGCGGCGCGGTCAGCTGCGTATCATTCAGGGTGTAGCTGGCCTTGAGGTTTTTCAGCTGGCCTTTCGGCAGCGTGATGGAGCCGGCCTCGCCCGCCCCCAGCTTCGCTTCGCTGCTATCGCCAAACCAGACGCGCTGGGTAATAAAGGTGGCATCGGGTTTAATCGGCGTCACGGTTTCATAGAAACGGAAGCCCCAGGTCAGCAGTTTTTCTGATTCGTTAAAACGGATACGGTCAGTTTTGGTGCCGAGCACGACGGCAATCAGGCGCATATCGTTTTGCGTCGCGGAAGAAACCAGATTGTAGCCCGCCCCGGCGGTGGTCCCGGTTTTCACGCCGTCAGCGTTGAGATTCGTGCTCCACAGCAGACGGTTGCGGTTCGGCTGACGGATTTTGTTGAAGGTGAACTCTTTTTCTTTATGGATCGCATACTCTTCCGGCACGTCATGGATCATCGCTTTGGTGAGCAGCGCCATATCGCGGGCGGTACTAAACTGACCCGGCGCATCCAGACCGTGCACGGTCATAAAGGTGGTGTTGGTCAGGCCCATTTTCTGCGCATAGCCGTTCATCAGGCTGACAAACGCGTCCTGGCTGCCCGCCACGTAGTCGGCGATCGCGATGCTGGCGTCGTTGCCGGATTGAATGATAACGCCCTTGTTAAGATCTTCGACCGACACCTGCATTCCTGGCTTAAGGAACATCACCGATGAGCCGCGCAGCGCCGGGTTACCGGTTGCCCACGCGTCGCGCCCGATAGTCACCATATCGGTCGACTTAATCTTACCCGCCTTTAACGCCTGGCCGACAACATAGCTGGTCATGATTTTGGTCAGGCTCGCCGGATCGAGTTTTTCATCGGCATTGCCTTCGCTGAGCACTTTGCCGCTGGCATAGTCCATCAGGATCCAGGCTCGCGCGTCAATGGATGGCGCATCGGGGAGTTGTTCTGCAGCCTGCACCGCAGGCGCAACGAGAAATAAAAGCGCGCAGCCTGCCGCGAGGCCGCGAAGGGAAAAAGCATCATGCGTCATAAGAGCCACCCAAGTATCCTTTCCAAACAAAAATATGCCACTACACTCGTTCGGCGCCGCAGCAGCCGGTGAGTAAAGCGTACAAATGACCTTAAAGAAACAGCGAGTTGGTAAAGTTTTTAAAGTTTACGCAATAACCTCGCCCGGCGCTGCAAACAGAGCAATTTTTTTGATCGCGGTTGCCTAAATATTAACTTTATTCCAACATGAATGCTCACTACGCCGCAACGGCGGCTTAATAAAAAGCAGGAGCGGATATGATTACGCTGTGGGGCAGAAATAACTCGACCAATGTGAAGAAAGTGCGCTGGGTGCTGGAAGAACTCGACCTCCCGTATCAGCAAATTCTGGCCGGTCTGG
Organism: Klebsiella sp. M5al; assembly: GCF_002090195.1. Classification (NCBI taxonomy): domain Bacteria; kingdom Pseudomonadati; phylum Pseudomonadota; class Gammaproteobacteria; order Enterobacterales; family Enterobacteriaceae; genus Klebsiella; species Klebsiella sp. M5al. The sequence goes on along the minus strand of NZ_CP020657.1, from coordinate 1,931,599 downwards.
AGTTCGGTCTGAATCACGATGCGGACTATCTGGCCATGAATCCCAATGGCCTGGTACCGTTATTGAAAGATGAGACGACCGATCTCGTGCTCTGGGAATCAAACACCATTATCCGCTATCTGGCCGCGCAGTACGGTCAAAATCGCCTGTGGGTGGAGTCGCCCGCCGAGCGCGCTCAGGGGGAAAAATGGATGGACTGGGCCAACGGTTCGCTCTCGCCTGCCCATCGGCCGGTGTTAATGGGGCTGGTGAGAACCCCGCCGGAAAAACGCGACCCCGCCGCGATTGAAGCCGGTATTGCCGCCTGCGAGACGCTGTTCGCCATTCTGGATGATGAACTGTCGCGTCATCAGTGGCTCTCAGGCAACGCCTTCGGCCTCGGCGACATCGCCGTCGCGCCGTTCATTTATAACCTGCTGGAGATCGTTAAAACCTGGCAACCGCGCCCGCACCTGCAGCGCTGGTATCAGCAGATTAACCAGCGCCAGGCCTGGCGCAACGTGGTGATGATTCCGGTCACCTGATATTAGCCCGCCGGTCTCACCTTCAGCAGCTCGCCGTTGGATTCGTCGGTTAGCACATACAGATAACCATCGGGTCCAACGCGCACATCGCGGATACGTTTTCCGCGATCGCCCAGAATCCGCTCCTGTTCCGTGACGTTATCGCCGTCAACCTTGAGAACAATCAGCGATTTATCCTTCAGCGCGCCGATAAACAGCCGGTGCCGCCACTGCGGAAAAGTCTGCGCGTCGTAAAACGCCATACCGCTCACCGCCGGCGATTTTTCCCAGACAAACAGCGGCGCTTCGGTTCCTTCCGCCGTTTTGCCTTTGGCCTCCGGGATCGGCAGGCCGCTGTAGTTAATGCCGTGCGTCGCCAGCGGCCAGCCGTAGTTTTTGCCTTTTTGCGGAATATTGATCTCATCCCCGCCTCGCGGCCCGTGCTCATTTAACCACAGCGTATCGCTCCACGGGTTCATCGCCATCCCCTGGGGGTTGCGAATACCGTAAGACCAGATTTCCGGTCTGACGCCGGCCTGGCCGACAAAAGGATTATCGTCCGGGACCTTGCCATCAGCCGTTAGCCGCACCACTTTTCCCTGCAGCTTATCGAGATCCTGAGCGGTCGAACGCTGGTTATTCTCCCCGAGTCCAATAAACAGATAACCGCGGCCGTCGAACACCAGCCGTCCGCCAAAATGATTGCCGGTTGAGAGCTTCGGCTGCTGGCGGAAAACCACCTGGAAATTTTCCAGGCGCTGGAGGTCATCGCTCAGTCGGCCGTAGCCCACGGCGGTCCCGGCCTTGCCGTCACTCCCGCCTTCGGCGTAGCTCAGCCAGACCCGGCGCGACTGGGCGAAATCCGGAGCCAGCGCCACGTCCAGCAGACCGCCCTGCCCGTTGGCCCAGACCTGCGGCACGCCCGAAATCGCAGGCGCGAGGCCTTTATCCCGCTGCCACAGACGGAGCTCGCCGCCGCGCAGGGTCATCAGAATCCCCCGGTCGTCGGGAAGAAAGGCCAGCGCCCACGGGTGTTCAAGCTGGTTCTGCAACACCTCTACGCGCTCCTGGGCGGCAAGGCTTGCCGTTGGCAACAGCAGCGCGGTAAGGGCGATCAGGTTAATGGTCTGGCGCATGGCATACTCCTTTTGTCAGCAATGCTGATAAGGGTAGCCAGCGTGGGAAAGCGGGAAGGGATTTTTACATAACATTAATCGGGGGGAGCAGGCTCCCCCCGATTTCAGGCGTGCGTAATGGGCTGAGAATCATTCAATTTATGAATATTTAGCCGCAATACCGCCAGACAGCTTTCCAGCTTATCTACGTCGACAGCGATGTAGGACGGGCAGTCATGATGTCCGCTCAACAGGCAGACCGCCGCGGAAGCGACGGCCTCGCCGGCCAGCCGCAGGGCTTCCTTCTCCTCCGGCGCGACGGCGTGCTGCAGGCGCGGCGCGTGTTGATGCATTTCATGGCACAGTTCAAACAAGTTATCACGTAGATGGTCGTTTTCGCTGACTGACATATAGCCTTTTGCTTTACGCAGCTGCAAATAAGCGTCGAGATCAATGTTGGCATTAATCAGCTTATTCATCAGGTTACGATACAGTCTGTCAACGCTCATCGCGGTTCCTCCTCTGTCGTCCTTTACCACAACCATAATATGGTCATTTTTTGTACAAAACGATGAGGCAGATCAATAATTCTCAGGTCATTAACATCCTTTACAATGTTACAACGGCGATTAAAATCCTCTTCGGCGATCTCAACGACCAAAAGTAAAAAATGTTATACGCTCTCAAAACTAAAAACCTTTCAACTCACGATAATAAAATTATTTATTGCAGTAATGATCACATATTATCGCAATTCACATTGCCATAAAATGCCGCCAGGTGTCATATCATTTCATAAAATGTATTACGTATAACATTCAATAAGAGCAGCAAGCAGATCGATCCTGCTTGTAACCTTTACCGCTACCGCTTGAAGGAACTGAAATGATTACGCCCGGCAAAAGAAACTATATCTTGTTGAGTCTTTTCGATTTCCTCTACCTCTTCGCCTGGTCCTCGACCATGGCGTTCTTCGTTATCTGGACCACTCAGCATCTCGGGATTAGCGCAACCAAAACCGGTCTGCTCTACTCGGTCAACGCCTTTATCGCCCTGCTGATGCAGCCCTTCTTCGGCTTTATTTCCGATAAGTTCGGCCTGAAAAAACGGCTGATCTGGATCCTGGTCGCCATGCTGCTGCCGGTAGGCCCGTTCTTTATTTATTTGTATGCGCCGCTGCTGGTGCACAGCTTCTGGCTGGGCGCGCTGCTTGGCGGGGTATACCTGGGGATTATTTTCAACTCCGGCTGCGGAGTTATCGATTCGTATATTGATAAAATTTCGCGGCGCTACCAGTTCGAATACGGCCGGGTCAGGATGTGGGGATCGTTAGGCTGGGCCGCCGCCGCGTGGATCGTCGGCAAATATATCGACAGCAATCCAAACCTCGCCTTCTGGCTGGCCAGCGTCGCCATCGTTATCGCGGCGATCTGCTTTATGCTGACCAAAATCGAACTGACCGAAGCGGAAATGCAAAAAAGCAGCGCGCTGAAAGTTTCGCACGCCCTGGAGCTGGCCAAGAACGGCCAGTTCTGGATGCTGCTGGTCTTCACCCTTTTCGTCACGCAAATCTATGACACCTACGATCAGCAGTTCGCCCAGTACTTTTCTCTGCAGTTTTCGACGCCGGAAGAAGGCAATCGCTGGTACGGCATTCTGGCCTCCATTCAGGTATGCGGCGAGACCCTGTTTTTATGCCTGATGCCGTGGTTCGTAAACCGCACCGGCGCGAAATGGGCGCTGATCATCGCCGGGCTGATCATGTCGGTGCGTATCGTCGGCTCCGCAATTCCGCTGGGTCCGGTGTGGATAGGCGCGGTAAAAATGATGCATGCGCTGGAAAAACCGCTGATTTTAGTGTCGGTGTTTAAATTTATCGCCGCCAACTTCGACAACAAGCTCTCCTCGACGGTCTACCTGCTGGTGCTGTTCGTCGCCTCTATCGCCACCGCCATTTACTCGCCGCTGGCCGGGTATTTGTACGACACCATCGGCTTTGCGCATACCTATTATATTCTGGGCGGCATCGCCGGGCTGTTTACGCTAATCTCGGTATTTACGCTTCGCGATAATAGAGAACCGACCGCGCCGGGGGCTGCGCCAGGCGCTGGCGTTGCGCAAAGCCATTAATCAAAATTCGCCCGGAAGCCTCTTTCGGGCGAATTAGCGGAAGCTCCACTGCACGCTCATCACAAATATGGCCGGGACGATAATGCCCGTTTCGACGCCGAAATAATCGGTAAAATTGTACTGCAGGCCATGATAAATATAGGGAGAGAAACCGACGCCGGTGAGTTTCTTCGCCGTTCGATAGGTGCCTGAATCGCCGCAATCGCGAAAGGCTTTAAAGAAGAACTCGCCGGTATAGGCATAGACGCCCTTGAACGTCCAGCCATTTGCCCCCGCGTACCAGTCCCTTCGCGCTCCCAGAGAGAGGCAGCGGTCGGCAAAACTATTCTTCATGGTCCCGACCAACGCGCTGTACTTTGAATCCGCAGACAGCTTGCGCTCAACGGAAAAAAACTGGTTATTGAATTTTTCGTTATATTGACCGTGATTACCGGTCATGTGATAAACAAATGAACCGGTATTGACCGAATATAACGCCATCTCGTTGGCATAAACGGGCGTCGCGCCGATCATGGCCAGCGCGCAGACGAAACCACCCAACTTTTTAAACATGGGAAACCTGATAAAAAATAAAGACTAAAAGCAGCGGCTATTTTACCGCTTCAGGTTAAACCAGATCTAAACCGACGTCCCCCGATTGCCGAGATAATGGCTGAATAACCCCCTTATTTTGATTAACAATCTGGATAATCATGCCGATAAAAAGAAACACAGATATCGCCGGGCTAACATGAAAAGGAGTATAAACTTTCCGCCGATCTCTGTAGAATCCCTGCCCTGACCATCCCAATAATTGAACACTTTTTAAGCTATGAGCAATGTCACCCCTCAGCCGAAAATCGGCTTTGTCTCTCTGGGCTGCCCGAAAAATCTCGTGGACTCAGAACGTATCCTGACTGAACTGCGCACCGAAGGATATGACGTGGTTCCCTCCTACGATAACGCTGATATGGTTATCGTTAACACCTGCGGCTTTATCGATAGCGCCGTGCAGGAGTCGCTGGAAGCGATTGGCGAAGCGTTGAAAGAAAACGGCAAAGTGATCGTCACCGGCTGCCTGGGCGCAAAAGAAGATCAGATCCGCGAAGTGCATCCGAAGGTGCTGGAAATTACCGGCCCGCACAGCTATGAACAGGTGCTGGAACACGTCCACCACTACGCGCCGAAGCCTAAACACAACCCGTTCCTCAGCCTGGTGCCGGAACAGGGCGTGAAGCTGACGCCCCGTCATTACGCTTACTTAAAAATTTCCGAAGGCTGCAACCATCGCTGCACCTTCTGCATCATCCCGTCCATGCGCGGCGATCTGGTCAGCCGTCCGATTGGCGAAGTGCTGGCGGAAGCCAAACGCCTGGCCGATGCCGGGGTCAAAGAGCTGCTGGTGATCTCTCAGGACACCTCCGCCTACGGCGTTGATGTCAAACATCGCAGCGGCTTCCACAACGGCATGCCGGTCAAAACCAGCATGGTTAGCCTGTGCGAAGAGCTGGCGAAGCTCGGTATCTGGGTGCGCCTGCACTACGTCTATCCGTACCCGCACGTTGATGATGTAATCCCGCTGATGGCGGAAGGCAAAATTCTGCCTTATCTCGATATTCCGCTGCAGCACGCCAGCCCGCGTATTCTCAAAATGATGAAACGCCCGGGCTCCGCTGACCGCCAGCTGGCGCGCATCAAGCAGTGGCGTGAAGTTTGTCCCGAACTCACCCTGCGTTCGACCTTTATCGTCGGCTTCCCGGGCGAAACGGAAGACGATTTCCAGATGCTGCTCGACTTCCTGAAAGAAGCCCGCCTCGACCGCGTCGGCTGCTTCAAATACAGCCCGGTAGAAGGCGCAACCGCTAACGAACTGGCGGATCAGGTGCCGGAAGAGGTGAAAGAAGAGCGCTGGAACCGCTTTATGCAGCTGCAGCAGCAGATCTCCGCCGAGCGCTTGCAGGAGAAAGTCGGTCGCGAAATTTTGGTGCTGATCGACGAAGTGGATGAAGAAGGGGCAATTGGCCGCAGCATGGCCGATGCGCCGGAAATCGACGGCGCGGTCTACCTTAACGGTGAGAGTAAAGTCAAACCGGGCGACGTTGTGCGGGTGAAAGTCGAACACGCCGACGAATACGATCTATGGGGCTGCCGGGTTTAATTTCGCCCGCTGACCGTATCCCGGATGACGGCGCTCGCGCGCCTTATCCGGGCGACAAAACCGCACAGGATTAACGTGCGGAGTGCTTTCCCGGAGGCGGTGCTGCGCACCTGTCCGGGCTACTAAACCGCATACGGTGGTGAATCCGTAGCCCCGGTCAGCGCAGCCGGGGAATCACGCCCCTACCCTTTTATCCTCGGATCCAGCGCATCGCGCAGGCCGTCACCCAGCAGGTTAAACGCCAGCACCGTCAGGAAAATCGCGATTGCCGGGAACAGCGCCACGTGCGGCGCCATCACCATATCCGCCCGCGCTTCGTTGAGCATCGCCCCCCACTCCGGCGTCGGCGGCTGCGCGCCAAGCCCCAGAAATGACAGGCTGGCGGCGGAGATAATCGACACGCCGATGCGCATCGTAAAGTAGACCACAATCGACGATACCGTGCCGGGCAAGATGTGATTAAACAGGATGTTAGCATCGCTGGCGCCAATGCTGCGCGCCGACTCAATAAAGGTCTGCTGCTTAAGCACCAGAGTATTGCCGCGCACCAGACGTGCAAATGCCGGGATCGAAAAGATCGCCACCGCGATAATCACGTTCGACATTCCGCTTCCCATTACCGCCACCACCGCAATTGCCAGCAAAATCCCCGGGAAAGCGAACAGCACGTCACAGATACGCATAATAATGCGGTCCCACCAGCCTTCGTAGTATCCGGCCAGTAGCCCAAGCACCGTGCCGATGGCCGCGCCGATGAATACCGCGAGTACCCCGGCGGCCAGCGAGATCTGCGCCCCCACCAGCACCCGACTGAAGATATCCCGCCCCAGGGAATCAACGCCGAACCAGTGCATCATTGACGGGCCGTCGTTGAGCCGGTCGTAATCAAAATAGTTTTCCGCATCGAACGGCGCAATCCACGGCGCTACGATCGCCACCGCGATCAGCAGCAGGACAAATATCCCCGCCCCCATCGCCACCGGCTGACGGCGAAACCGCCGCCAGAACTCGTGCCATGGGGTACGTATCTGCCCGGGTTTAATCCCCGGCATCGCGTTGATAACCGCTTGTCTTCTCCAGTTGAGCAATCGCACCTTACTTGTACCTGATAGCTGGATTAATGGCGGCATACAGCACGTCCACCACTAAATTAATAAGAATAAACTCCAGCGAAAACAGGAGGACTTCCGCCTGAATCACCGGGTAATCGCGCATCTCCACCGAGTCCACCAGCAGACGCCCGAGGCCTGGCCAGTTAAAGACCTTCTCCACCACGATTGAACCGCCGAGCAAAAAGCCGAACTGCAGCCCCATCATGGTCACCACCGGGATCATCGCGTTGCGCAGGCCGTGCTTGAGCACCACCAGCGTTTCGCTGACGCCTTTCGCCCGCGCGGTACGCATGTAATCTTCATGCAGGACATCGACGAACGAGGCGCGGGTAAAGCGCGCCATCACCGCCGCCACCGCCGCACCCAGGGTCAGCGAAGGCAGAATATAGTGGCGCCAGCTGTCGGCGCCCACCGTCGGCAGCCAGCCCAGCTCAACGGAAAAGACCTGCATCAACAGCATGCCGAGCGCGAACGCCGGGAACGAGATCCCGGTCACCGCCAGCGCCATCCCCAGGCGATCCGGCCAGCGGTTGCGCCACACCGCCGCCACGATCCCCGCCGCCATCCCGAACACTACCGCCCAGCTCATGCTGGCGAGCGTCAGCCAGAACGTGGGCATGAAACGGCTGGCGATTTCGCTGCTTACCGGGCGACGCGAGGCCATCGAGGTACCGAAATCCCCCTGCACAATATTGCTGATATAGTGCCAGAACTGCACGTGCAGCGGCCGATCGAGCCCCAACTGCTGGCGCACCATTCCCACCACCTGAGCATCCGCTTCCGGCCCGGCAATCAGCCGCGCCGGGTCCCCGGGCAGCATATGCACGAACAGAAACACCAGCACCGCCACAATCAGCAGCGTGGGGATCAGCCCCAGCAGGCGTTTAATCACATAATTGAGCATGCTTCTCCTTGCGTGAAATTCCCGCAGCCTGCGCCCGGGGACCCACAGCTATCTACTTAAGATCCGCCTGTTCAAAGCTAAATCCGGTATCCGGCTGGATATAGAATCCGGTCAGATTTTTACTGTGCGCTGAGACCAGTTTTTCGACCACCAGCGGCACCCACGGCGACTCTTTCCAGATAGTATCCTGCGCGTCCTTATACAGCCGCGTTTTTTCCTGCGCATCGGTGGTTTTCAGCGCGTCGTTGAGATCTTTATCGACCTGAGGATTGCTGTAGAAAGCGGTATTAAATAGGGTCGGCGGCCAGTTTTGCGACGCGAACAGCGGCGACAGCGCCCAGTCAGCTTCCCCGGTCGACGCCGACCAGCCGGTGTAGAACATGCGTACGCCGCTCTCTTTCTGCCCCTTACCTTCCACCTCCGCCGCGCGCTGGCCCGCATCCATCGCCGTCAGCTGCGCCTTAATGCCCACCTGCGCCAGCTGCTGCTGGGTAAACTGCAGCACTTTCTGCGCCGTACTGTGGTTATGCGACGACCACAGCGTGGTGCTAAATCCATTCGGATAGCCTGCCTCTTTCAGCAGCTCGCGGGCCTTGGCCGGATCGTACGGCCAGGCGCTGTAGCTTTCAGCGTAGGCAATAGACGGTGGCACCACGCCGGTCGCCGGGGTGGCATAGCCCGCAAAGGCCACCTTCACCAGCGCCTGACGGTTGATGGCGTAGTTAATCGCCTCGCGCACTTTAGGGTTATCGAACGGCTTCTGCGTCACGTTCATGCTGATATAGCGCTGCATGATCGACGGGCTGGCCACCAGCTCCAGCTTGCTGTTTTTCTCCAGCAGCGGCGCCTGCTCGTAGGGGATCGGGAACGCAAACTGCGCTTCGCCGGTCTGCAGCATCGCCGCGCGGGTATTGTTATCCACCACCGGACGCCAGGTAATGGAGTCCAGCTTCGGCAGCCCCGGCTGCCAGTAACCGGCGAACTTCTTCACTTTAACGAAGTCGGTCTGATTCCAGGTGTCGAGCTGGTACGGACCGGTGCCGACCGGATGGAAACCAATCTCTTTACCATATTTCTTCAGCGCCGCCGGAGAAATCATCGCCGTTGCCGGGTGGGCCAGGATATTAATAAACGCCGAGAAAGGCTGTTTGAGGGTAATTTTCACCGTCGTCGGGTCAACCGCCTCGGTGCTGGCGATATTTTTATACAGGTTATAGCGCTTGAGATGATTTTCCGGATTGCTGGCGCGATCGAGGTTGGCCTTGACCGCTTCGGCATTAAACTCGGTACCGTCCTGGAACTTCACCCCCGGGTGCAGCTTAATGGTATAAACCAGCCCGTCCGGAGAAACGGTATAGCTTTCCGCCAGCACGTTATGCAGTTTCATCTCTTTATCCAGGCCGAACAGCCCCTGATAGAAAGACTTCGCCACCGCCTGCGACAGCGTGTCGTTAGCATCATAGGGGTCGAGGGTCGTAAAGTTAGAACCGACCGCCACCACCACATCTTTTGCGGCAAAAGCCGGCGTCGCTGCCAGCGCCGAAGCGACGCCCAGCGCCAACAGCCATTTGCCTGAAACGCGTTGAGTCATGTTGTTCTCCTGAAATGCTGCATTATGGATGTCGTTGTTATCGTGCCAGCACGTCGGCGGCGGACTCTCTGGCGACAAAGTGCCCCGGCCCCACCTGCTGTAACGGCGTACTCACCCCCTCTTCGCCCCGTCTGAAGATATTACCCGGCAGCTCGTCGGAGAGCAGCACGCGCTGCGGACGACGATGCGTAGGGTCGGCTACCGGAACGGCGGCCATCAGTTTACGGGTATAGGGATGCTGCGGGTTTTCAAACACCGCGCGGCGCGGGCCAATTTCGACAATGCGCCCGCGATACATCACCGCCACGCGGTGGCTGATGCGCTCAACCACCGCCATGTCATGGGAAATAAACAGAAATGCGATGCCCATCTCGCGCTGCAAATCGAGCATCAGATTGATAATTTGCGCGCGTATCGACACGTCCAGCGCCGATACCGATTCATCGGCAATCACCACTTTTGGATTGAGCGCCAGCGCGCGGGCAATACAGATGCGCTGGCGCTGGCCGCCGGAAAACTCGTGCGGATAGCGCCAGGCATGTTCCGGCTCCAGTCCGACGCGTTCCAGTAGCCAGGCGACACGTTCGCGGGCGGCGTCCCCCTCGAGCAGGCGGTGCACGCGCAGCGGCTCCATAATCGAATAGCCCACCGTTTGCCGCGGGTCTAGGGAAGCGTAAGGGTCCTGGAAAATAAACTGGATATCGCGGCGCAGCGCCTGAAGCTTACCGCCCGTCAGCGTATCAATTCGCTGACCGTTGAAGGTGATGCTGCCGCCCTGGGTTTCCACCAGACGCAGCAGCGCCCGTCCGGTGGTGGATTTACCGCAGCCCGACTCCCCCACCAGGCTTAGGGTTTCGCCGGGCCATAAATCAAAACTGACTTTTTCGACCGCATGCACTTCACGGGTAATGCGGTTGAGAATACCGCTACGCAGCGGAAAGCGCGCCACCAGATCGCGAACTTTGAGGATCGGTTCCCCGGCCACAACGGTGTTCTGCTCCTCCGGCGACGGGCTTTGGTTTAGCAGCGGGAAACGGCGCGGCAGAGAGGTGCCGCGCATCGCGCCCAACCTGGGCACCGCGGCCAGCAGCGCCTGGGTATAGGGATGCTGCGGCGCGCGGAAAATCTCCTCCACGCTGCCGGTCTCCACCGCTTCGCCGCGATACATCACCAGCACGCGATCGGCGATATCGGCCACCACGCCCATATCGTGGGTAATAAAGATAACGCCCATCGCCATCTCTTTTTGCAGAACGGCGATCAGCTGTAAAATTTGCGCCTGGATAGTCACATCCAGCGCGGTCGTCGGTTCATCGGCAATCAGCACCGCCGGGCGGCAGGAGAGCGCCATGGCGATCATCACCCGCTGACGCATCCCGCCGGAAAGCTGATGCGGAAAGCGCGACAGCATGGCTTCCGCTTCCGGAATGCGTACCTGATCGAGCATTTTTTTCGCTTCGCGCAGGGCCTCATCATGCTTCAGGCCCTGATGTAATCGAATCGACTCGGCAATCTGTTCACCGATAGTGAAGACCGGATTCAGCGAGGTCATCGGCTCCTGAAAGATCATCGCCATATCCGCGCCGCGCACGCCGCGCATATCGGCGTCAGACTGTTCGCTCAGCTCAATCACCTGCCGGTTGCGACGACGCAGCAGCAGCGCATCGCTGCGCACTTCGCTGACCGCCCGATCGAGCAGGCGCATCAGCGCCAGCGACGTTACCGATTTGCCCGAGCCGGACTCGCCGACTATCGCCAGCGTCTCGCCGCGCCGCAGGGTAAACGACAGGTCGCGAACGGCGGAAAAAGCCTGCTGCTGCTGGCTAAACGTAACGTTCAGGCCGCGCACCTGCAGAACATCATTAGCATCGATTTCTTGACTATGCGGCAACGCCCTTTCCTCTTATTCGCGATAAATACCAATCGTGGGCGTATCACCCGCATAACACCAGGCCCGGTACATGCCTTCACTATTAAACGGCAGCGCCACGTTGCCTTCACGGTCGACGGCGATCAGGCCGCCGCTGCCGCCCAGCGCGGGAAGTTTCTCCATCACCACCCTTTCGCAGGCCTCCTGCAGGCTGAGATGGCTGTACTCCACCAGCGCCGAAATATCGTAAGCCGCCAGCGTACGCATAAACACCTCGCCGGTGCCGGTACAGGAAACGGCGACGCTGGCGTTATTGGCATAGCAGCCCGCCCCCGGCAGCGGGCTATCGCCGACGCGTCCCGGCAGCTTATTGGTCATTCCGCCGGTTGATGTCGCCGCCGCGAGGTTACCCGCCAGATCCAGCGCAACCGCGCCGACGGTGCCCATTTTGTGCCGCTCATCCAGCGGCGCGGCGTGGTGGTCGAGCACGATATCGCCGCCCTCCTGCGCCTGACGCAGCTGCAGCAAGCGCTCGGGGGTCGAAAACAGGCTGTTATCGACCCGTTCCATACCGTGGGCAGCGGCAAACGCTTCCGCCCCCTCGCCAATCAACAGCACATGCGGGCTCTGTTCCAGCACCAGGCGCGCCGCCAGCACCGGATTACGTAAATGCTGAACTCCCGCCACGGCGCCGGCCTGCAAGCGGCAGCCATCCATCACGCAGGCATCGAGTTCATGGCGGCTATCGCGGGTAAATACCGAGCCAATACCGGCGTTAAATAACGGGCACTCCTCCAGCAGCCGGACCGCTTCGGTTACCGCATCCAGCGCGCTGGCCCCGGCCGCCAGCATTTTTTGTCCGCTATCGACAATCGCCGACAGCGCCGTTACGTACTCCCGCTCGCGCGCCGGCGTCATCTGCGCGCGGCTAATCGCCCCGGCCCCGCCGTGAATTGCTATAACCGCCTTACCCATTACGCCGTTCCTTACCGATAAAGTGTATAAATATCATTATCGTGCTGACTGTCCTATACAATTTTTGAATATAGAAAGAGCGGACGGTGATGTAAAGCTTGTACCCAGGTGGCATATAGCCCGCCCCTCTTTTCTGCCATAATAGGCGTTTTCGATGTTTGCCCGCAGGAGAAACCCATGGATTTTACCGCCGGACTGATGCCGCTCGACACAGCCCTGACCCAGATGCTCACTCGTATTACGCCGCTGAATGCGACGGAAACCGTACCGCTGTTGCAGGCCTTTTCGCGCGTGACCGCCCATGATCTCGTTTCACCGCTCAACGTTCCCGGTTTTGATAACTCGGCGATGGACGGCTACGCCGTACGCCTGGCGGATCTCGCCGACGGCGCAGCGCTGCCGGTGGCGGGCAAGGCCTTCGCCGGTCAACCCTATAACGGCGTCTGGCCCGCGGGCGCCTGTATCCGCATTATGACCGGCGCGCCGGTACCGGAAGGCTGCGACGCGGTGGTCATGCAGGAGCAGACCGAACAAACCGATGATGGGATCCGCTTTATCGCCCCGGTGAAAAACGGGCAGAATATCCGTCGTCTCGGCGAAGATATCGCTCATGGCGCGGTCGTCTTCCCCGCGGGAACCCGCCTGACCGCCGCCGAGCTGCCGGTCATCGCCTCGCTGGGCATTGCCGAGGTTGACGTGGTGCGTAAAGTGCGGGTGGCGGTGTTCTCCACCGGCGATGAGCTCCAGCTGCCGGGCCAGCCGCTGGCCGACGGGCAAATTTACGATACCAACCGCCTGGCGGTACACCTGATGCTGCAGGAGCTGGGCTGCGAAGTGATTAACCTCGGCATTATTCCCGACGACCCGGCTAAACTGCGCGAAGCCTTTATCCAGGCAGACCAGCAGGCCGACGTGGTGATAAGCTCCGGGGGCGTTTCCGTCGGCGAGGCGGACTACACCAAAGCGATCCTCGAAGAGCTGGGGGAAATCGGCTTCTGGAAGCTGGCGATTAAGCCGGGTAAACCTTTCGCCTTCGGCAAGCTCGGCCATAGCTGGTTCTGCGGCCTGCCGGGTAACCCGGTTTCCGCCACGCTGACCTTCTACCAACTGGTTCAGCCGCTGCTGGCGAAGCTGTCCGGCAACGTCGGGCAGGCTCAGCCGATGCGCCTGCGCGTGCGCGCCGCAACCCATCTGAAAAAATCGCCGGGCCGTCTCGATTTTCAACGCGGTGTGCTGCAGCGCGGCCCGGACGGCGAGCTGGTGGTAAACAGCACCGGTCACCAGGGCTCGCATATCTTTAGCTCATTCAGCCTCGGCAACTGCTTTATCGTGCTGGAGCGCGAGCGCGGCAACGTGGAAGCCGGCGAATGGGTGGAAGTCGAGCCGTTTAATCATCTGTTCGGAGGGCTGTAATGGGCGTGGAGCTGAGCGATGCGGAGATGCTGCGCTATAACCGGCAGATTATTCTTCGCGATTTCGATTTTGACGGTCAGGAGCAGCTGAAAGCCTCGCGCGTGCTGGTCGTCGGCCTCGGCGGGCTGGGCTGCGCCGCCGCGCAGTATCTGGCGGCGGCAGGCGTCGGCCAGCTTACCCTGCTCGATTTCGATACCGTGTCGCTCTCCAACCTTCAGCGCCAGACCCTGCACAGCGACGCCACCATCGGCCAGCCGAAGGTCGACTCCGCCCGCGGCGCGCTGGCGCGGATGAATCCCCACGTTCAGCTCACGACGCTCAACGCACGGCTGGAAGACGCGGCGCTGGCGGCGCAAATCGCCGCCCACGATCTGGTGCTCGACTGTACCGACAACGTCGCGATCCGTAACCAGCTCAACGCCGGATGTTTCCGCCATAAAACGCCGCTGGTCTCCGGCGCCGCGATTCGCATGGAGGGACAAATCAGCGTCTTTACGTATCAGGAAGATGAACCCTGCTACCGCTGCCTGAGCCGCCTGTTTGGCGACAACGCCCTCACCTGCGTCGAGGCCGGCGTCATGGCGCCGCTGGTTGGCATCATTGGTTCACTACAGGCGATGGAGGCGATTAAGCTACTCGCCCGCTACGGCAGCCCGGCGACCGGCAAAATCGTCATGTACGACGCCATGCGCTGTCAGTTCCGCGAAATGACGCTGCCGCGTAACCCTCACTGCGAGGTGTGCGGTACGCCCTAACCCCTTTCCGGCGGTACCGCCGCCGGATGTTTTGTGACCCGCCGCGACTTTTTCGCCTCCGTTTTCCCCCCTCGCTATGCTTGTTGATTTATATCAATACAACTTTCATTCGAAAGTAATTTAATCTTCATATGCAAATTAGAGGGTGAATTATGATCTTCAACATTCAGCGTTATTCAACCCATGACGGCCCGGGGATCCGCACTGTCGTCTTCCTCAAAGGGTGTTCGCTGGGCTGCCGCTGGTGCCAGAACCCGGAAAGCCGCGCCCGCACGGCGGATTTGCTGTATGACGCGCGCCTGTGCCTGGACGGCTGCGACCTCTGCCAGCAGGCCGCGCCGGAGGTGATTACCCGCAAGCTGGACGGCCTGATTATCCACCGCGAAAAACTCACCGATGCGTATATTGGCAAACTGCGCGACTGCTGCCCGACCACCGCATTAACGGTGTGCGGCGAAGAGAAGAGCGTCGAAGAGATTATGGCCACGGTGCTGCGCGACCAACCGTTTTACGAGCGCAGCGGCGGCGGCGTCACGCTCTCCGGCGGCGAGCCGTTTATGAATCCCGAGCTGGCCCGCCAGCTGTTTGAGGCCAGCCACAACGCAAGGATCCACACCGCGGTCGAAACCTGCCTGCACGTGCCGTGGAAATACGTCGAGCCCTCTTTGCCGTTTATCGACCTGTTTCTCGCCGACCTCAAGCACGTCAACGAAGCGATTTTCCAGCAGTGGACGGACGGCAGCGCCCGCCGGGTGCTGGATAACCTGCAGCGCGTCGCGCAGGCCGGAAAGAAAATTATCATTCGCGTGCCGCTGATCCAGGGCTTTAACGCCAACGAAAGCGATATTGCCGCCATTACCGATTTTGCCGCTGACCGCTTAAAGGTTGGCGAGATCCACTTCCTGCCGTACCACACGTTAGGAATGAATAAATACCAATTACTCAGTCAGCCCTATACCGCACCGGATAAACCGCTTGCTGCACCCGAGCTGCTCGCCTTCGCGCAGCGCTATGCTCAGAGCAAAGGTTTAACGGCGACTCTACGAGGATAACCTTATGACAACGTTGAAACTGGATACTCTGAGCCCGCGCATTCAGGCGCATAAAATGGCGCTGGTGCATATCGTCAAGCCGCCGGTCTGTACCGAGCGCGCCCAGCACTATACCGAAGCCTATCAACAGCACCTGGATAAACCGATCCCGGTACGCCGCGCGCTGGCGCTGGCCCATCACCTGGCGGAACGCACGATCTGGATTAAGCACGATGAACTGATCGTCGGCAACCAGGCCAGCGAAGTTCGCGCGGCGCCTATCTTCCCGGAATACACCGTTAGCTGGATCGAAAAAGAGATCGACGACCTCGCCGATCGTCCCGGTGCCGGGTTTGCCGTTAGCGAAGAGAATAAACGCGTGCTCCACGAAGTGTGCCCGTGGTGGCGCGGTCAAACCGTGCAGGATCGCTGCTACGGCATGTTTACCGACGAGCAAAAAGCGCTGCTGGCGACCGGCATTATCAAAGCGGAAGGCAATATGACCTCCGGCGATGCTCACCTTGCGGTCAACTATCCGCTGCTGCTGGAAAAAGGCCTCGACGGCATGCGGGCGAAAGTCGCCGAACGCCGTTCACGCATTAACCTGACCGTGCTGGAAGATCTGCACGGCGAGCAGTTCCTCAAAGCCATTGATATCGTGCTGGAAGCGGTCAGCGAACACTGTAAGCGCTACGCCGAGCTGGCGCGCAGCATGGCCGCGACGGAGAGCCGCGAAGCCCGCCGCGACGAGCTGCTGGCGATAGCCGAAAACTGCGATATCATCGCCCACGAGCCGCCGAAGACCTTCTGGCAGGCGCTGCAGCTGTGCTATTTCATCCAGCTGATTCTGCAGATCGAATCCAACGGCCACTCGGTCTCTTTCGGCCGCATGGACCAGTATCTCTACCCTTACTACCGCCGCGACGTTGAGCTGGCACAATCATTGGATCGCGAACACGCCATCGAGCTGCTGCACTGCTGCTGGCTGAAGCTGCTGGAGGTGAATAAAATTCGCTCCGGCTCGCACTCGAAGGCGTCCGCCGGTAGCCCGCTGTACCAGAACGTCACCATCGGCGGCCAGAATCTGGTGGACGGCAACGCGCAGGACGCGGTGAACCCGCTCTCCTACGCCATCCTTGAATCCTGCGGTCGCCTGCGCTCGACACAGCCTAACCTCAGCGTGCGCTATCACGCGGGCATGAGCAACGACTTCCTCGACGCCTGCGTGCAGGTGATCCGCTGCGGCTTCGGCATGCCGGCGTTCAATAACGACGAAATCGTTATTCCTGAATTTATCAAACTCGGCATTGAGCCGCAGGACGCGTACGACTATGCCGCGATCGGCTGCATCGAAACCGCCGTCGGCGGCAAATGGGGCTATCGCTGC
Source organism: Klebsiella sp. M5al (assembly GCF_002090195.1). Lineage (NCBI taxonomy): Bacteria > Pseudomonadati > Pseudomonadota > Gammaproteobacteria > Enterobacterales > Enterobacteriaceae > Klebsiella > Klebsiella sp. M5al. The sequence goes on along the minus strand of NZ_CP020657.1, from coordinate 1,914,676 downwards.
ACCGGGATGAGCTTTATCAACTTCGCCCGCGTCATGCTGGCGACCCTGGAAGGCGGCCGCGACGCCACCAGCGGTCAGGTCTTCCTGCCGCAGGAGCACGCCCTGTCGAAAGGCAACTTCGACAACTTCGAGCAGGTGCTGGCCGACTGGGATACGCAGATCCGCTACTACACGCGCAAATCTATCGAGATTGAGTACGTCGTCGACACCATGCTGGAAGAGAACGTGCACGATATTCTCTGCTCGGCGCTGGTGGATGACTGCATCGAGCGCGCGAAGAGCATTAAGCAGGGCGGTGCGAAATATGACTGGGTTTCCGGGCTACAGGTCGGCATCGCTAACCTCGGCAACAGCCTGGCGGCGGTGAAGAAGCTGGTGTTCGATCAGGGCGTTATTGGTCAGCAGGCGCTGGCAAAGGCGCTGGCTGAAGACTTCGAAGGCCTGACCCACGAGCAGCTGCGCCAGCGCTTAATCAACGGCGCGCCGAAATACGGCAACGATGAGGACAGCGTGGATATGCTGCTGGCTCGCGCCTACCAGACCTATATCGATGAGCTGAAGCTGTATCATAACCCGCGCTACGGCCGCGGCCCGATCGGCGGCAACTACTACGCCGGCACCTCGTCCATTTCCGCCAATGTGCCGTTTGGCGCGCAGACCATGGCGACCCCAGATGGCCGTAAGGCGCACTCGCCGCTGGCGGAAGGGGCCAGCCCAGCCTCCGGTACCGACCATCTCGGGCCGACCGCGGTCATCAGCTCGGTGGGTAAACTGCCGACCGGTTCGATTCTTGGCGGCGTGTTGCTTAACCAGAAGCTGAACCCGGCCACGCTGGAGAATGAATCCGATAAGCAGAAACTGATGGTGCTGCTGCGCACCTTCTTCGAGGTGCATAAAGGCTGGCATATTCAGTACAACATCGTGTCGCGCGAGACGCTGCTTGAAGCGAAGAAACACCCTGACCAGTATCGCGATTTAGTGGTCCGCGTGGCCGGTTACTCGGCGTTCTTTACCGCCCTGTCGCCGGATGCTCAGGACGATATTATCGCCCGTACCGAGCATACGCTGTAAATAACGTCCCCCGGCTTGCGCTGCGCTTAGCCGGGCTACAGGTTCGAAGCCGTTTGCGGGCCACTGCCCCGGGTAAGGCGTTTACGTCGCAACCCGGGGTTTTCTCCTGCACATCGGTGAACGCCAACTTTCATTCGAAATAAATTTGTGCTCCCCATCACATTGTAATTAGAATGTTACTGGTCGAAGTTAAGCCAGGAGCATGTGTTATGACCGTTAAAGTTATCGTCACCGATATGGACGGAACTTTTCTCAATGACGCCAAGCAGTATGACCGCTCGCGTTTTCTTGCGCAGTTCGCGCAACTGCAACAGCAGGGTATTGAATTCGTTGTCGCCAGCGGCAACCAGTACTACCAGCTGATCTCTTTTTTCCCGGAAATCCGCGACCGCATCTCCTTTGTCGCCGAGAACGGCGCGCTGGTTTACGAACACGGTCAACAGCTGTTCCACGGCGAACTGACCCGTCATGAATCCCAGGTCGTCATTGGCGAACTGCTGAAAGACCCGCAGCTCAACTTCGTCGCCTGCGGCCTCGAAAGCGCCTATGTCAGCGACCGCGCGCCCGAGGCGTTCGTCACCCTGATGTCAAAGCACTACCATCGCCTGCAGCGCATTAGCAGCTATCATGATATTGACGATAAGCTGTTCAAGTTTTCGCTTAACCTGCCGGATAGCGAAATCCCGCAGCTTATCGATAAACTGCACGTCTCGCTGGACGGCATCATGAAGCCGGTCACCAGCGGCTTCGGCTTCGTCGATTTAATTATCCCCGGCCTGCATAAAGCCAACGGCATCAGCCGCCTGCTGAAGCGCTGGAGCATCTCGCCGCAGGCGTGCGTGGCCATTGGCGACAGCGCTAACGATACGGAAATGCTCAAGCTGGTGAAATACTCTTTCGCGATGGCCAACGCCGCCGACAGCATCAAGGCGGTGTCGCGTTTTGCCACCGATGATAATAACCACGACGGCGCGCTGAACGTCATTCAGGCCGTCCTCGACCACGCCGCCCCCTTCAACCAGTAACGCCGCGCCGGGGTTGACCGCCCCGGCTTCCCGTTTTGTGCGCCTCTGCATAATTTTAAACTTGCATTAACTTAATTTTAACTTAAATTATCATATGTAAGATTTATTACTTTCGAATGAAAGATGAGAGGTCATCATGGCTGTTACCCATACCAGTGAAACTTTACCTGCCGACCCTAAAGCGGCTATCCGCCAGATCAAGCGGGAGCTGCGGGCGCAAATTGGCGACGTACAGGCGGTGTTCGATCGGCTGACGGCGCGTATCGCCGCGCGTCTGGAAGAGATTGACGCCCTCAAGGCCAGCGCTCAGGACGTTTGGCCGACAATCCCGTTCGAGGCGATTGCGCGTGGCCAGGTCACGGAGGCCCAGCGCGAGCTCATCAAGCGTCGCGGCTGCGCGGTCATCAAAGGCCATTTTTCTCGCGAACGGGCGCTGGCGTGGGATAACTCGATGCTCGACTATCTCGACCGCAACCATTTTGATGATGTCTACAGAGGCCCGGGCGATACCTTTTTTGGCTCGCTGGAGGCGTCGCGGCCGGAAATCTATCCGATTTACTGGTCCCAGGCGCAGATGCAGGCGCGCCAGAGCGACGAAATGGCCGCCGTGCAGTCGTTCCTCAACCGCCTGTGGACGTTTAACCGCGACGGGAAACAGTGGTTTAACCCGGACGTGAGCGTCATCTACCCGGACCGCATTCGCCGCCGCCCGCCGGGAACCACTTCGAAAGGTCTGGGCGCGCATACCGACTCCGGCGCCCTGGAGCGCTGGCTGCTGCCGGCCTATCAGAAAGTGTTTGCCGACGTGTTTAATGGCAATATTGATGCTTACGACCCGTGGGACGCGGCGCACCGTACCGAAGTCGAAGAGTATACGGTCGACAATACCACCAAATGCTCGGTGTTCCGCACCTTCCAGGGGTGGACCGCGCTCTCCGATATGATCCCCGATCAGGGTCTGCTGCACGTGGTGCCGATCCCGGAAGCGATGGCGTACGTGCTGCTGCGTCCGCTGCTCGATGATGTCCCGGATGATGAACTGTGCGGCGTCGCGCCGGGTAAGGTGCTGCCGATTTCGGAAAAATGGCATCCGCTGCTGATCAAAGCTTTAAGCTCTATTCCGGCGCTTAACGCGGGCGATTCGGTATGGTGGCACTGCGACGTGATCCACTCGGTCGCGCCGGTGGAAAATCAGCAGGGCTGGGGCAACGTGATGTATATTCCCGCCGCGCCAATGTGTGAGAAAAACCTCGCCTACGCGCAGAAGGTCAAAGTCGCGCTGGCGCGCGGCGCTTCGCCGGGCGACTTCCCGCGCGAAGATTATGAAGCCAGCTGGGAAGGACGTTTCACGCTGGATGATTTAAATATCCACGGTAAGCGCGCGCTGGGAATGGTTGATTAATCGTCATATAGCCCCTTCGCTTCAACGGCGGTACGGCGGTTACCGGCGCGTATCCGCCGCACCGAATCGCGTACCGCCAGCGTGCCATGCAAGAGTAACGCGCCGTGCGGCGCATCGGGACGGATCAGTCTTTGCTGTAGCAAATGCACCGCTTCAACCCCTAATTCATCGCGCGGGACGTGGACGGCGGTTAGCGGTACATCCTGAATCGCCGCCAGGTTAAAACCGTCGATACTCATGACGGAAATGTCCTGCGGGACGCGCAAACCGCGTTTTTGTAAGGCGGCGATCGTGCCTGCCGCCATAAAATCACCGCCCACCAGAAATGCCGTCGGCAGCGGGCCGTCGCCGCGCTGATCCAGCCACTCTCCTACTTTTTCCTCGGTATCCCGGGCGCTGAAATTGGCCACATCAATGAGATCCCTGCTTTCGGCAAAGCTCAAATTCCGCGCGCGCCACGCCTGCTTGATCCCCAGCAGACGCAGCTCCATGGTATAGCGGCGCAGGCACATCACGTTCATGATCGCCTGATGCCCCATCTCAAACAGGTAGCGGGCGGCGAACTGGCCGATCAGCCGATGATCCGGCGCGACGGAGGGTAAGCGCATTCCCGCGTCGTGGCAGTTGATCATCACGCAGGGCTTCGCCAGATCGGCCGCCAGATCGTGAATATGCGGATCGTCGATACCCAGTAAAATAGCGGCCTGGGTCGAGGCTTCATGCATGCGCTGCAAAAACAAATTGGCATCGCTGTCATTCTCTTCCAGCGCGCAGTAGCGCAGGTGCACCTCGTGCGGCATAAGGGCGCTATTGATGCTTTGAATCACCCGATAGTAGTAAATATCCGTACGCTCATCGAAAGCGCGCTGGGGCGCGAATACCACGAGGTTGTTGAGCAGCATTCGCCCGGCGGCGATACCCTCCATCACGCCCAGCTCGCGGGCGCACTCCAGTACCCTCTGGCGGGCCCTGGCGCTGGTGTTCGCTTTCCCCGCCAGCACCCGCGATACCGTGCTGACCGACAGCCCGGTACGCGCCGCGATTTCGCTCACTTTAAGCTTTTTGTCCATTTTGTGATCGCGCTCTACTTTGCTGATGAAAAAATTTTCATATCGAGAATGTGAATATTTTTAAGCGATTTGGCGATGTCATACTGCGATCCCGATCGCCCCATGAAAAAATTTGCAGAATTGTCGCTATTGCCCGCTCGCATTCTCCCTTAGCCTGAATTGGTCCAACACCTTTGAGATTAGTCAACCAATAGTGTCGAGACATCAACCTTAACAAACAACGAAATAGAAAATTTTAGCGACAACTCAGCAAGCGGGTTGGTCAATTTTCCCTACTACATGTCTCGTGGAGAGTTCTATGAGCCAAGGCCTCAATAACGATATGGCGGTGAGTAAATCGCGCCGCATAGTGAAGAACCTGCGCTGGTGGATGCTGGTGCTGTTTTTGCTCGGCGTCACCGTTAACTACATCACGCGCAATTCGCTGGGGATTATCGCCCCGGAATTAAAAACCTCTCTCGGTATTACCACTGAACAGTACTCGTGGATCGTCGGCGCTTTTCAGCTGGCGTATACCATTTTTCAGCCGCTCTGCGGCTGGCTTATCGACGTCATTGGTCTCAAGCTCGGCTTTATGATCTGCGCCACGCTGTGGGCCATCGCCTGCATCGCCCATGCCGGCGCGGGGAGCTGGCTGCACCTGGCGATTCTGCGCTTTTTCATGGGCGGCGCTGAGGCGGCGGCGACGCCAGCCAACGCCAAAACGCTCGGCGAGTGGTTTCCTAAATCCGAGCGCCCAATCGCAGCAGGCTGGGCCGGGGTTGGTTTCTCCATCGGCGCCATGCTGGCGCCGCCGATTATCTACTTCGCGCACGCCTCGTTCGGCTGGCAGGGCGCATTTATGTTCACCGGCGCGCTGGCGCTCGTATGGGTCGTACTGTGGTGGGCGTTCTATCATAACCCGGAAAAACACCCTAACCTCGGCAAAGCCGAGCTGGCGCTTATCCAGCAGGACAATGAAGCGCCGCCGGTTAAGCTGCCCTTCTTTACCGCGCTGAAAACCGTATCGAAAAACAAGCGCTTCTACGGTATCGCCATTCCGGCCTTTATGGCGGAACCCGCCTGGGCGGTGCTGAGCTTCTGGGTACCGCTCTACCTGGCGAAAGAGCACGGCATGGATCTCAAGCAAATCGCCATGTTTGCCTGGCTGCCGTTTCTGGCGGCCGACCTCGGCAGCGTCGCCAGCGGCTATCTGACCAAACTGTATACCCGCTGGTTCGGCTGCTCGCGGGTGAACTCGGTGGTCGCCAGCTCCGTCACCGGCGCCTTCCTGATGATTTCCCTCGCCACCGTGGCGATTACCCGCGATCCCTATATCACCATCGTGCTGATTTCAATTGGCGGCTTCGGCCACCAGATTATCTCCTGCATGCTCAGCGCGCTGGTGGTGGAGTCGTTCGATAAAGGGCAGATGGCGACCGTAAACGGGATGCGCGGCTCCGCCGCCTGGATCGCCAGCTTTTTGTTCTCGCTGTTAATTGGCGTCACCGCCGACAAAATCGGCTTCAACCCGCTATTTATCGCCATGGGGTTCTTTGACCTGATTGGCGCGGTATTCCTGGTGGCATTTATTGCTGAACGTCGCGCAAAACGCGCCTGAGAGTGGATGTAAAAAATGAAGACTTTGAAAAACTGGACCTTACACCAACGGCTGGAGCATCACGTTGAGCTGCTCGTCGACGGCCAGCACACCCTGTGTCTGTACGTGCTGGAAGAAAATATGTTCCGCGTACTGCTGAAGCGGCACGGCCAGCTGGCGCTGGATCGCACCTGGAGTATCGCTCCCGGACAGGACGTGCCGTGGGAAGGACGCCCGCGCGAAGAGCTGAGCGGCTTTAGCCTACCCGCCTGGCAGCTCACGGAGCATAGCGACGCCCTGACCATTGCCACCGACCAGCTGCGCGTCACCGTCCACCAGCCGCTGTGGCTGGAATGGCGCTATCGCGATGAGGCCGGCGAGTGGCAGCCGCTGGCGAACGACCGCCCCACCAGCGCCTATCTGGCGAATGCGCACGGCGACGGCGTTGCCCACTACCTGAGCCGACGCAAAGACGAACGCTTCTATGGTCTGGGCGAAAAGGCCGGCGATCTGCAGCGTAACGGTAAACGCTATGAGATGCGTAACCTCGACGCCATGGGCTATAACGCGGCGAGCACCGACCCGCTGTACAAACATATTCCGTTTACCATCACGCAGCGCAGCGATGTCAGCTACGGTCTGTTTTACGACAACCTGAGCAGCTGCTGGCTGGATCTCGGCAACGAAATCGATAATTACCATACCGCCTATCGCCGCTGGCAGGCGGAAGCGGGAGACATTGATTACTATTTGTTTTCCGGCAAGCGGGTACTGGATATCACCAAAGCGTTCGTCCGCCTGACCGGCAAAACGCTGTTCGGACCGAAATGGAGTCTCGGCTACAGCGGTTCGACGATGCACTACACCGACGCGCCGGATGCGCAAAACCAGCTGATGAACTTTATCCGCCTGTGCGATGAACACGCCATTCCGTGCGATTCGTTCCAGCTCTCTTCCGGCTATACCTCGATTAACGGCAAGCGCTACGTCTTTAATTGGAACAACGACAAGGTGCCGCAGCCGAAGGTGATGAGCCAGGCCTTCCACGATGCCGGGCTGAAGCTCGCCGCCAATATTAAGCCCTGCCTGCTGCAGGACCATCCGCGCTATCACGAGGTCGCGGAGCGCGGGCTCTTTATCCGCGATTCACAGGCCGATGCTCCCGAGCGCTCCAGCTTCTGGGATGACGAAGGGTCGCATCTCGACTTTACCAACCCGCAAACCGTCGCCTGGTGGCAGGAAGGCGTGACGACCCAATTGCTGGAGCTGGGCATCGACTCCACGTGGAACGATAATAACGAGTATGAAGTCTGGGACGGCGAAGCCCGCTGTCACGGATTCGGCCACGAAATTGCTATCAAACATATTCGCCCGGTGATGCCGCTGCTGATGATGCGCGCGTCGCTGGAGGCCCAGCAGCGCTTTGCGCCGCAGAAACGCCCGTATCTGATCTCTCGCTCCGGCTGCGCCGGGATGCAGCGCTACGTCCAGACCTGGAGCGGCGATAACCGCACCAACTGGGAGACGCTGCGCTATAACACCCGCATGGGGCTGGGTATGAGCTTGTCCGGGCTGTTCAACGTCGGACACGATGTGGGCGGCTTCTCTGGCGACAAACCGGACCCGGAGCTGTTCGTGCGCTGGGTACAAAACGGCGTTATGCATCCGCGGTTTACCATTCACTCGTGGAATGACGACCAGACGGTCAACGAAGCCTGGATGTACCCGGAGGTCACCCCGGCGATCCGTTCAGCCATTGAGCTGCGCTATCGTCTGCTGCCGTACCTCTATACCCTGCTGTGGCAGGCTCACGCCGACGATGAACCGATGCTGCGCCCGACCTTCCTCGATCACGAACACGACGCGCAGACGTTTGCCGAATGCGACGACTTCCTGCTGGGTCGCGATCTGCTGGTCGCCAGCGTCGTCGAACCCGGCGCGCGTCAGCGCCGCGTGTGGTTGCCGGCAAACCAGGACGGCTGGTACGACTTTTACAGCCACCAGTGGTACGCAGGCGGCCAGTGGATCGTCCTTGATGCGCCGCTGGAAAAACTGCCGCTGCTGGTTCGCGCCGGCGCAGGCCTGCCGCTGAGCGAACGCATTCGCCACGTTTGCGCTGAAAAAGACGATACCCGCGAGCTAAAACTGTTCCCGCTGAAAGGAATGGGGACCTGTCGCGGCCTGCTGTTTGAAGACGACGGCGAAAGCTGGGGCTACCGGAACGGCAATGCGCTGTGGGTGGAATGGGAAATGGTCTGCGATAGCGCCAGCATTAACCTGAAGGTCAAGGCGCGCGGCGATTATCGTCCGGCGTGGAAAGCGCTGAAGGTATCGTTGCCGGCGGGGGAAAAACGCAGGCTGCGGGTGAACGGTGAAAAAAGGAGCGAGTGGCGGGTGTAGCCCGGATAAGGCGCACTGGCGCCTCCGGGGAATTCTGCCACTCTGCAAACTGCTCCCGGGGGCGGCGCTTGGCGCGCCTTGCCCGGGCTACGGGCTCACCGCCGTCTGCGGGCCGGTAGCCCGGATAAGGCGCAGCGGCGCCGCAATCCGGGACAAGCAACAGAAAAATTATTCGATACCTTTAGTGCGCAGATAATCTTCGTAGTTACCGGTGAAGTCGACCACGCGCTCCGGCGTAATTTCAATCACCCGGGTCGCCAGCGAGCTCACAAACTCACGGTCGTGGGAAACAAAAATCAGGGTCCCCTGATACATCTCCAGCGCCATGTTCAGCGATTCGATCGATTCCATATCCAGGTGGTTGGTCGGTTCGTCCATCACCAGAATGTTCGGTTTCTGCATCATCAGCTTACCGAACAGCATACGGCCTTTTTCGCCGCCGGAGAGCACTTTCGCCGGCTTTTTGATGTCGTCCTGGCTGAACAGCAGTCGGCCCAGGATGCTGCGCACCGCCTGCTCGTCATCGCTTTCCTGTTTCCACTGGCTCATCCACTCAAATACCGTCAGATCGTTTTCGAATTCATATTCGTGATCCTGGGCATAGTAGCCAATCTGCGCGTTCTCGGACCATTTAACGGTACCGTTATCCGGCATCAGGTCGCCGACCAGGGTTTTCAGCATTGTGGATTTACCCACGCCGTTGGCGCCCAGAATAGCGATCTTCTCCCCCACTTCCAGCAGCAGGTTGAAGTTTTTAAACAGCGGGCCGTTGTCAAAGCCTTTTGCCAGCGCTTCCACTTCCAGAGCGTTACGGAACAGCTTCTTATCCTGCTCAAAGCGAATGAACGGGTTCTGACGGCTGGACGCTTTCACTTCGTCCAGCTTAATTTTGTCAATCTGACGGGCGCGCGAGGTCGCCTGGCGAGATTTAGAGGCGTTGGCGCTAAAGCGGCTCACGAAAGATTGCAGGTCGGCAATCTGCGCTTTTTTCTTGGCGTTATCCGCCAGCAGACGTTCGCGCGCCTGGGTCGCCGCGGTCATATATTCATCGTAGTTGCCCGGGTAAACGCGCAGCTCGCCGTAATCCAGATCCGCCATGTGGGTACAAACCATGTTCAGGAAGTGACGGTCGTGCGAAATGATGATCATGGTGCTATCGCGATCGTTGAGGGTCTGCTCCAGCCAGCGGATGGTATCGATGTCCAGGTTGTTCGTCGGTTCATCAAGCAGCAGGATATCCGGGTTGGAGAACAGCGCCTGCGCCAGCAGCACGCGCAGCTTCCAGCCGGGAGCCACTTCGCTCATCGGGCCGTAATGCTGTTCAACCGGGATACCGACGCCGAGCAGCAGTTCGCCGGCGCGCGCTTCGGCGGAGTAGCCGTCCATCTCGCCGTACAGCACTTCAAGGTCAGCCACCTTGTAACCGTCTTCTTCGCTCATCTCCGCCAGGGAGTAGATGCGATCGCGCTCCTGCTTCACTTCCCACAGCTCGCCGTGGCCCATAATGACCGTATCCAGCACGCTGAACTCTTCAAACGCAAACTGATCCTGGCGCAGCTTACCGATACGCTCATTCGGGTCGAGGGAGACGTTGCCCAGCGTCGGCTCAAGATCGCCGCCGAGGATCTTCATAAAGGTGGACTTGCCGCTACCGTTGGCGCCAATCAGGCCGTAACGATTGCCGCCGCCAAATTTGACGGAAATATTTTCGAACAGCGGCTTACTGCCGAACTGCATGGTGACGTTGCTGGATACTAGCACGGGGTTATCCTGAAAATAGAGAATGAGAAGTGTGATGAACCAGACATTATGCCAGCAAATGCTTCACTTTTCACGGGGCGTTATAAAATCATCAATGACGCTTGTGTTAGGGTCGTGTCATATTGCGCGGTTACACTGCTTAATGCGTAATTTTTTACCTTAATCTGGAAGGAACCTATGACCACACTCTCCCGCCATCCGGCTTTCTTATCGCTGCAGGGCGGTATCAACTTTCGTGACCTGGGCGGCCAGCGTACCGCCGACGGCCGCCGCGTGCGGACCGGAAAACTATTCCGCTCCGGCTCGCTGCATATGATGACGGCCGATGACCTCACCCACCTGGACGCCATCCCCCTGAGCCGGGTCATTGATTATCGCGACCCGGGAGAAGTGAATCGTAGCCCCGATAAGCTGAACGAAGCGGCTCGCTACCTCAACGCTCCGGCGAATCCGCACGTTCGCGACGTCAACGCCAAAGTCACCGAGCTCAACGCCGCCACGCTAAACGCCCTTAACGGCGAGCAGTTTATGCTGGAGCTCTATCGCCAGCTGCCGTTTAATAACGCCGCTTATCGCCAGCTGGCCGGCTGGCTAATGGAGCCTTTCGACGGCGCGCTATTGCAGCACTGCGCGGTAGGGAAAGACCGTACCGGCGTGGGCTGCGCGCTGACGCTGTTCGCCCTCGGCTGCGATCGCCACACGGTGATGGAGGAGTACCTGCTCACCCAGGGCATGCTGACGCAGGTCGAGGATTTTTTGCTCGCATCCCTCCGCAATGAGCTGACCGTCCGCGGTCGGCAAAACCTGGCGGAAATGATGACGGTGCATGAATCTTACCTTGCCGCCGCGCTTTCCGGCATCGATGAACGTTACGCCAGCGTCGATGCCTGGCTGGAAAAAGAGTATCAGCTGACGCCGCAGGCGCGAGAAGCGCTCCAGGCGCGGCTTCTGGAGGGGTAATCCCCTCCCGTTTTTAGCCTGCAGGGCCAGCGTTGACGGGCTACACTCACGGTCACAGGAAAAAAATGTGATTTCGTACACATCTCATTTACCTGTTTGCCGGAAAGCACATATAATGCGCTCCCATCGACTTCCTGTTTAAACTGACAAAGGCCTGTGCGGCATTAATATCGCCCACGACATAAAGATTATGAAATTATCAACACTCTTCGCGGCAGCCTTCGCCATCGTGGGCTTTTGCAACACAGCTTCTGCTGTAACCTACCCTCTGCCTACCGACGGCAGCCGTCTGATTGGCCAGAACCAGGTGATCACCATTCCGGAAGGCAACAAGCAGCCGCTGGAATATTTCGCCGCCGAATACCAGATGGGTTTATCCAACATGCTGGAAGCCAACCCGGGCGTGGACACCTTCCTGCCGAAAGGCGGCACCGTGCTGAATATCCCGCAGCAGCTGATCCTGCCGGACACCGTGCATGAGGGTATCGTCATCAACAGCGCGGAAATGCGCCTTTACTACTATCCGAAGGGCACCAACACCGTCATCGTGCTGCCGATCGGTATCGGCCAGCTCGGCAAAGACACGCCGATCAACTGGGTAACCAAAGTTGAGCGTAAAAAAGCCGGTCCGACCTGGACGCCTACCGCCAAAATGCACGCTGAATATGCCGCTGCCGGCGAACCGCTGCCGGCCGTTGTTCCGGCCGGTCCTGATAACCCGATGGGCCTGTACGCGCTGTATATCGGCCGCCTGTACGCCATTCACGGCACCAACGCCAACTTCGGCATCGGCCTGCGCGTCAGCCACGGCTGCGTGCGTCTGCGTAACGACGATATTAAATTCCTGTTTGAAAACGTGCCGGTCGGTACCCGCGTAGAGTTTATCGATGAGCCGGTAAAAGCCACTACCGAGCCTGACGGCAGCCGCTTCATTGAAGTTCACAACCCGCTGTCCACCACTGAAGAGCAGTTCCAGGGCGGCGAAATCGTACCGATTAACCTGACCAAATCCGTACAGGCGATTACCAGCCAGACTGACGTAGACCAGAGCGTGGTCGATCAGGCGATCCAGAACCGTTCCGGTATGCCGGTGCGTCTGAACTAACAGCGCATCGCGCAGCGCGGCGGGCCCGGTGCCCGCCCTTTTTTTATCCGTTATTCACCAGAATAATTCCGCCGTGATCGTAGCGATAGTGGCAATGGGCATACTCCAGCGGCGTACCGTCCTCCAGATAGATCACCTGCTCCACCTCCAGCACCGGATCGCTCGCTTCGCAGTTGAGATATTCCCTGTCCAGCGCCTGCGGTTTCATCGCCCGCACCACCCGATACGATCCCATCATCTTGAGCCCCAGCGTCTCCTGCAGGTAGCGAAACACCGAGCCTTCGAGATGCGTTTTATTCAGGCCGGGCACCAGCGCGACCGGCATCACGGTGAGATCCAGCGACACCGGTTCCTCGTTGAGCAGCCGCAGGCGAACGAAATCATAGACCGGGGCATCGGCGTCAATCAGCAACGAAGTTTGCTCTTTTTCCGTCGGAAAGCGCAGCTCGAAGCGGATCACCCGGCTGGCCACTTCCCCTAAGTGCTCCCAGGTTTTGGTGGCGCCAAAATAGTCGCTGCCGGGCAGTTCCCACTGCGAAAGCTGGAGGAAATTTTTGCGCACGAAGGTGCCCTGCCCCTTGCGGGTGTAGATAAGGCCTTCGACAATCAGCTGACGCATCGCCTGCTGGATGGTCATCCTGCTGGTGCTGAATTCCGCCGCTAACGCAAACTGGTCGGGTAACGGCGCGCTGGCGGGATACTGTCGGCTGATGATACGTTTTTTGATTTCCCGCGCGATACTCAGATATTTGGCCGTCATTCCCCGATCCTTTTACGTTGCTGATAGCGACTGGCGGGCAGAATATACCATCTGCCCGCGCGAGGCGCCGTTACATCTCTTCGCCATTGCTGCGAATGGCCCGCTTGAGCCAGGCATAGCTTTTCTTCGGAACGCGCTTAAGGTCCTTCAGATCGTGGTTTTCACGGTTCACATAGACAACGCCGTAGCGTTTGCGCATATCGCCCTGCGAACTGAGAATATCGATCAGTCCCCAGCCCAGATAGCCAATCACCTGCGCGCCGTCCTCAAATATCGCCTCTTTCATGGCGTTGATATGATCGCGATGATAGGCGATACGGTAATCGTCAGCGATCGGGTTCTCGCCGTCCCAGGACTCAATCACCCCGATGCCGTTTTCAATCGGGAAGACCGGCAGACGCCAGTCGTTGTAGTAGCGGGTAATGATGGTGCGAAAGCCCAGCGGATCAATCTGCCAGCCCCACTCGGTAGCGTTCAGATAGTCATTCTTTTTATCGCCGAACTGCATGTAGTGGTTCACCGGCGTGCCCGGCGGGATCGGATCGCTATCCAGCGCCTTGCTGGCGTAGTAGCTAAAGGCCAGATAGTCGATTTTGACCTGCGCCATCAGCGCCAGATCCTCTGCGCGGTAGATATCCGCAAAGCCTTCGCGGGCGACAACGTGCATGACCTCCGGACTGTAGCCCTCCCCGGCGAAGGCGCGCAGCAGGTTCTGGTTTAAAAACTCGTCGAGCTGCTGGGCGCAAAGGATATCGCGCGGTTTACAGGTCGCCGGATAGACCAGCGCGTGGGCCAGCATGCCGCCCATCAGGCACAGTGGCTTCGCCTGGTGCAGATACTGCGTCAGGTGCACGTGGGCCATCATCACGAGGTGCTGGATCTGATACAGCTCGCGCAGGGTCTTCTCGCCGCGCATGTAGCCTGAAATCAGAAACGCGTCCGGCATATGGTAGAGATTCTGTTCATTAAAGGTCAGCCACCACTTCACCTTGTCGCCAAAGCAGTCGATCATCTTCTGCCCGTAACGAATAAAGGCTTCCATCACCCGGCGGTCGGTAAACCCGTTGTAGCGTTCAGCCAGCGACAGCGGCATATCGAAGTGATACAGGCAGATCATCGGCTCAATGCCGCGGGCAATCAGGTCATCGATAAACTGGTGATAAAAGGCGATACCTTCTTCATTGAACTCACCGTCGCCTTCCGGGCAAACGCGGCTCCACGCAATCTGGAAGCGGTAGCAGTTCATGCCCAAATCCTGCATCAGGTCGAAGTCTTCCCGGTAGCGGTGGTACGAATCGGTCGCCACCTTCCAGTCGGAAGCCAATTCCGCGGACTGGCGGATATCGTAAACCGACATCCCTTTACCGCCCTCATTCCACGCCCCCTCGGTTTGCATGCTGGAAACCGAGTTACCCCATAAAAAATCTGCCGCTAGTGTTCTGTTCATCGCTCGCACCCATGACTAGTCATATAAATTTCATGACTAGTCATATAAACGAAATCTTATTTTCGGGCAAACCCAGGGATCGTTTTTTGTGAGCGCAGCGGATAAAAAAGCCGGATCGCGAAACAGACGATCCGGCGTGCAAGAGAGGAAGTTACTGCTGTGCTAGCTGGTCGCGACGGTATTCGCCCTGGCGCTCCAGCATCCAGCCCGGATACTCTCGCGGCAGCGCGCTGACCGCATCAAGCCGCGCCAGCTCGTCGCCGCTGAGGACAATGCTGGTTGCCGCGAGGTTCTCGGCGAGCTGCTCCGCGCGCTTCGCGCCAATGATCACACTGCTTACCGCCGGCTGATGCAGCAGCCAGGCCAGCGCGATTTGCGCCACCGAAACGCCCTTCGCATCGGCAATCTCGCGCATTACATCAATGCAGTCAAAAGCCCGCGCTTTGTTCACCGGTGGGAAATCGAACTCCTGACGACGGCCGCCGCTCGCCGACTGTCCGTCGCGATCGTACTTACCGCTGAGCAGCCCTCCCGCCAGCGGACTCCAGACCATCAGGCCCAGGCCTTCGCTCTGCATCATTGGCGCCAGCTCGCGCTCCAGATCGCGCCCGGCAATGGTGTAGTAAGCCTGCAACGAGGCAAAGCGCGCCAGCCCCAGTCGTTCGGAAATGCCCAGCGCTTTGACTATCTGCCATGCCGCCCAGTTCGACACGCCGATGTAGCGGACGTGGCCGTGCTGCACCAGATTATCCAGCGCATACAGCGTCTCCTCGATGGGGGTCGCCGGATCGAAGCCATGGAGTTGATAGAGATCGATATGATCGAGCTGCAGGCGACGCAGGCTCTCCTTCACGCTGCCGATGATGTGATAGCGCGAACTGCCGCGCGAGTTCACGCCTGCGGTACCGGTTTCGCCAAACACTTTAGTCGCCACCACGACGTTTTCACGCGGCACCTTCAGATTCTTCAACGCCTGGCCGGTAATCTCTTCCGAGCGCCCTTCCGAATAGACGTTAGCGGTGTCGATAAAGTTGATGCCCGCATCGAGCGCGCTGCCCACTAGCTGCTCTGCCTCCGCCTGGCGCAGCTGCCCCACTTTCCCCCACAGGCCGCCTTCGCCGCCGAAGGTCATGGTGCCCAGGCATAGCTCAGAGACAAAAAGGCCGGTATGGCCCAGTTTTTGATAACGCATAGGACTCTCCTTAATCAGGGTGATTCACCATCGTGAAGAGAGTTATACCCCGGAAAAGGAGAGCGCGAATGTGGCGTTTCTGTCCGTTTCTTGCCCAATTCTCTGAAAATCAGAGCTGCAGCAATCCATACCCCACCAGCGCCGCCCACAGCAGCATGGGCAGGGAATAGACGTGGAAACGCCACCAGATACGACGATCGCCGGCCATGCGCAGCGCAATCAGATTGGCCAGCGAGCCCGGCAGCAGGCCGAACCCGCCGACGTTAACCGCCCAGGCCAGCAGCGTTGAGGGCGGAACGTAATTAAGCAGCAAAATGGTCGCCGGGACGTTGCTGATAAACTGCGACAGGCCAATCGAGGTCAGCCACAATCCTCCCGCCGAGAGCTGGCCAACGCCGTTGAGCGCATGCTGTAGAACAGGCAGTTGGATCAGCAGGTGAACGTCAATAAACATCGCCATAAACACCAGCAGCAGCGTCCAGTCGACATTGATAATCACCGCCCGCGCCAGCAGCAGAAAACCCAGCGCGATCAGCGCCAGTCCCCACAGCTCCTGCTTCAGCTCTAAGGCGGTCAAAAAGACCAGATAGAACGCCAGGCAGCTCCAGACCAGCTTTGGCCGCCACGATGGCGCCTTATCGCTGCTCTGATAGTTGAGATGTTTCGCGGGAAAGCAGAACCAGCACAGCGCCAGCAGGGTGATCATCATCGCCGCCGCCAGCGGCAGCATCTGGCCGATAAAGGCCGGAAAGGAGAGACCTGAGCGCCCCCAGAGAAGAATGTTTTGCGGGTTTCCGATAGGCGTTAACAACGACCCGGCGTTCACCGCCAGCGCTTCAAAAATGATTAACCGGCTTGTCGGGATGGCGCACCATTTTTTCAGGGTCAGCGTGAGCGGTACGACAATAAACAGCGCCACGTCGTTGGTTAAGAAGGTGGAAAGCAGCGCGGCCGCCAGCACCATAAAAATGGCCAGCTGGCGTTCGGTCACAAAGCGGCGCGCCATTTTGCGGCCAATGACGTCAAAATAGCCGCTCAGTTCGATACCTTTGGTCAGTAGCATCAGCCCGCTAAGGGTGATAATCGTATGCCAGTCAATGGCGTGAAGCCAGGCGGCGGGGGCAAACGGAACAAAGAAGCTTAAAACAACGCCGATAATCAGCAGCAGATGTAAAAAGCGGTCGCGGATCAGCGACTGAACAAAGACGAGGTTCATTCTCCCAGCGACCCCTGCTTGAGGGTAAACT
Organism: Klebsiella sp. M5al; assembly: GCF_002090195.1. Taxonomy (NCBI): domain Bacteria; kingdom Pseudomonadati; phylum Pseudomonadota; class Gammaproteobacteria; order Enterobacterales; family Enterobacteriaceae; genus Klebsiella; species Klebsiella sp. M5al. The sequence continues at coordinate 1,897,657 of NZ_CP020657.1, read as the reverse complement.
GTTTAAACATCGCCAGCGTCTCTTCGCTGACGTGGTGCTCCATCCCTTCGGCGTCGCGACGCGCAATCTCCGGGCTAACGCCGATCACCAGTAAAAAGTTTTCGACGATCTGGTGGCGTTCCCGGCTTTCATGCGCCAGCTTCTCGCCTTCCGGAGTCAAAAAGATCCCCCGCCAGGGGATCTGTTCGATCAGCCCGACGCTCGCCAGTCTTTTTAACATTTTCGCAACCGTTGGCTGCGACACCCCAAGACGCGCGGCCATGTCCACCTGACGGGCTTCTCCCACTTCCATAATTAGATCGGAGATCAGCTCCACGTAGTCATCAATCAGCTCCCGACGATGCGCCTCGCGCACCTGACGAAACCCCTCAACGTGCTCCTCGACATTCACTAGCTGCGTCACTTTTTTTGTTATTGGCTTACCTGCGCGACGGTTCATTGTGCTTCCTCATTCCTGTGACGCATCAAGCATCATATAAAAGGATCCCCATTGTAATGGATCGCGCACGGAGAACAAAAAATTAACGTTTTAGCCATAGCTATAAAATATAGCCTGTGCTATATCTGTACGTAATACACACATCCTTCAGGGAGCGAAGGACGAAGTTACAGGAGGTCGTTATGAATGAATTCAAGAGGTGCTTAAACGTGTTTACCCATTCTCCTTTTAAAGTTCGGTTAATGCTTGTCGGTATGCTGTGCGATCTGATCAACGGCAAACCCCCACAGGATAAACCCAACAACTAGCGCGGCGTCGCGGTACGCCGCTTCATTTTTCTGTCATATTTCCCTGCCATACTGGCCGATTACTCAGCGCTTCAGCAACTTTTTTCAAGTTTTGTAAGCTTTCTCCCAAAACAATCCGTTATGGATAGTTGACCTTAACATTTGCAAGCCCTATCTTTTGTCAGCCCTGCCACTACTGCGGCTCGCAGAGACCCTCTTCACGCACTGTCCAGCAGGTTTTACCCCTTGATGCCAGGGGACGCACATGGCTCTTTTTTGATTGTTTACTATGAATGTCACGCTGAAAGAAACGCTGGTCGCCCGCGGACTGGTACTGAACCCATGGACAGGATTCTATTTTTTACAATCGCTGTTTATTAACCTGGCGCTGGGCTACGACTTTAGCCTGCTCTATACCGTTGCTTTTACCTGCGTGCTGCATCTTCTGTGGCGCAGCTTTCCGCGCGCGCAAAAAGTGGTGGTCGGCGTTTATTCGCTGCTGGCGGCCATGTACTACCCTTTTGGCCAGGCCTACGGCGCGCCTAACTTCAATACGCTGCTGGCGCTGCATGCCACCAACCTCGAAGAGTCCACTGAGATCCTGACCATTTTCCCGTGGTACAACTATCTGCTGGCCGTGTTTATCTTTGCGCTCGGCGTCATTGCCGTACGCCGCAAGCCGGAAACGTCGGCGCGCTGGGGGAAAATGGATACGCTGGGGCTGCTGTTCTGCACCGCGATTTTCTTTCTCCAGCCGGTGCAAAACCTCGCCTGGGGCGGCGTCTTTAAGGTTATCGATACCGGCTATCCCGCCGTCCGCTTCGTTAAAGATGTGGTGGTGAATAATAATGAAGTGCTGGATGAGCAGGCGCGAATGGCGCAGCTCGCCAATATGAAAGACAGCTGGCACGTACTGGCGGTAAAGCCGAAGTATCATCTGTATGTGGTGGTGATTGGCGAGAGCGCCCGTCGCGATGCGCTCGGCGCCTTTGGCGGCCACTGGGACAACACCCCGTTCGCCAGTTCGGTAAAAGGCTATCTGTTCAATGACTACGTTGCCGCCAGCGGCTCAACGCAGAAGTCGCTCGGTTTAACCCTCAACCGGGTGGTCGACGATAAGCCGCAGTTTCAGGATAACTTTGTGACCCTCGCCAACCGCGCCGGTTTTCAGACCTGGTGGTTCTCGAATCAGGGGCAAATTGGCGAATACGATACGGCGATTGCCAGCATCGCCAAACGCGCGGATGAGGTTCAGTTCCTCAAGAATGGTGATTTCGAGGCCAATAAAAATACCCAGGATGAGCAGCTCTTAACGCTGACCGCGCAGGTGCTGGCCACCCGCCGTACCCAGCCGCAGCTGATCGTCCTGCATTTAATGGGCTCACATCCGCAGGCCTGCGATCGCACCAAAGGGAAATACACGGTTTTTGTTCAGTCGAAAGAGACCTCCTGCTATCTCTACACCATGACGCAAACCGACACGCTGCTGAGCAATCTTTATACTCAGCTACAAAACTCTGGCGAAACCTTCTCGATGACCTATTTTTCCGATCACGGTCTGGCATTTAAAGAGCGCGGGAAAGAGGTGCAGTATCTGGCGCACGACGATAAGTATCAGCAGAATTTCCAGGTACCGTTTATGGTGATCTCCAGCGATGATAAAGCGCATAAGGTCATTAAAGCGCGGCGCTCCGCCAACGACTTCCTGAGCTTCTTTTCCCAGTGGACCGGGATCAGCGCTCAGGAGATTGCCCCGCGCTATCGTTTCATCTCTGAACAAAAGGCTGGCCCAACCTACATCACCAACTTCCAGCTGAAGAAAGTGGACTATACCCATCTGGGTACCGACGCGTTCACTATCAATTAACTCAGACGCGTAAACAGCAGGCAAAAAAAATCCGCCCCTCGAGGCGGATTTTTTATATCACCGAAGTGATTAGAAGCGGTAACCTACGCCAGCAATCCAGGTGCCAACGTCAACGTTACGAATGCGAGACTGCTCGTAGGAGAAGTCCAGGGCAACGTTTTCGATCGGGTTGAACTGCAGACCAGCGCCGTAAGAGAAACCGTAGTCGCTCATATCAGATTTGTTCGGGTAGCTGTTGTCCTGGAATTTACCGTAACCAACACCCACTACGCCGTAGATGCTAGCCCAGTCGTTCAGACGGTAAGCCGGACCTGCGGTGATGCCGTAGTACTGGCCTTTTTTGTAAACGCCAGATTCAGAACGATCTTTTTCGGTGTAGGTGAAAGAACCGATAACACCCAGCGGGTTGTTGTCTTGCTCGTAGCGGTACTTCAGGTTGAAACCGCCAGCTTTGTTCGCTTCACCCTGCATGTCGCTCTGCGCGTAGCCACCGGTAACGGTAGAAGTCGCAGCGAAAGCAGTGGTACCTACGGATGCAGCCAGAACAACGGCCAGTGCTGAAAAACGTGCAATTTTATTCATAACCACCTCAAATGTGTTTCTAATAAGTCCTAAGCCTTAAATATAACAAAAACTTTTGGGAAACTCTTTTCACTTTACATTGTCTAACGTACTTTTTCATGTAACTAAAGGTTTCTACGTTTCTATAACAAACTGGAAAACAAACCTTTTTTACAAATATACTCCTATTAAGGCTCATAAAGCGCCAGACGTGTATCCAGATTATTCCTAATCTGGTGGTGAAATTATCTTCAGACCCGCCCTATTGTACTGCTTTTAAGACCCTTTTTTTCAACATTAGCTCAACCGGCGCGGGGTAATTCAATTACACTGGAACCTTTACCGCATTTGACAAAATTGACAGGAGAAAGGATGCCCGGCTCGTCTCGTAAGGTACCGGCATGGTTGCCGATACTGGTTATTTTAATCGCCATGATTTCCATTCAGAGCGGCGCCTCGTTGGCCAAATCACTCTTCCCGCTGGTCGGCGCCCCAGGCGTTACCGCCCTGCGCCTGGCGCTCGGTACCTTAATCCTGGTGGTCATCTTCAAACCCTGGCGCCTGCGCTTTGCCCCGGAGCAGCGTCTGCCGCTGCTGCTGTATGGCCTGTCGCTTGGCGCGATGAACTACCTGTTCTATTTATCGATTCAACGCATTCCGCTCGGCGTCGCCGTCGCGCTGGAGTTTACCGGGCCGCTGGCGGTAGCGCTATTTGGATCCCGCCGCCCCCTCGACTTCGTCTGGGTGGCGCTGGCGGTGCTCGGGCTATGGTTCCTGCTGCCGCTGGGGCAAAGCGTGGCGCAGATCGATCCCGTTGGCGCGCTGCTGGCGCTCGGCGCGGGCGCCTGCTGGGCGGTTTACATTCTGACCGGCCAGCGCGCCGGGGAAGAGCACGGCCCGGCAACGGTTGCCATGGGGTCGCTGATCGCTGCGGTGGTCTTTGTGCCGATGGGGATGATTCAGGCCAGCGATACGCTATTTCAGTGGGGGCTGCTGCTGCCGGGGCTCGGGATCGCCATTTTATCTACCGCGCTGCCCTACTCTCTGGAGATGGTGGCCCTGACCCGTATGCCGAGCAAGACGTTCGGCACCCTGATGAGCATGGAGCCAGCTCTCGCCGCGCTTTCCGGGATGGTGTTTCTTGGCGAAACGCTAACCGCGACCCAAACGCTGGCGCTGGGGGCGATTATCCTGGCGTCAATGGGCTCTACGCTGACAATGCGTCGGGAAACCAAAATCCAGAAGGTCGACATCAGCTAACTAAAAAAGGGCTGATTGGCGGAAAAACCAATCAACCCCCTTTGATTTATAAAGCATTTCACCCGACTAACAGCCCTGCACTATCAGACCGATAGAGACTACCGCCGCTGCAAAGCTCAGATCCGTTGCTATACTTAATTCCGCAAGTTATTGGGATGAGACGCTCCGAATAATTCGAATTTGAAGTATGACGAGTACATATATCAAGAGGATATGACACTATGAGTACCGCAAAACTGGTTAAAACTAAAGCAACGAATCTGCTCTATACCCGTAACGACGTCGCTGATAGCGCTAAGAAGGCGACCGTTGAGCTGCTGAATCGCCAGGTGATCCAGTTCATTGACCTGTCTTTGATTACCAAACAGGCTCACTGGAATATGCGCGGTGCAAACTTTATTGCCGTTCATGAGATGCTGGACGGCTTCCGCACTGCGCTCGTCGACCACCTTGATACGATGGCAGAACGTGCCGTACAGCTTGGTGGCGTAGCGCTGGGTACCACTCAGGTCATCAACAGCAAAAGCCCGCTGAAAAGCTACCCGCTGGATATCCATAGCGTCCAGGACCATCTGAAAGAGCTGGCCGACCGCTATGCCATCGTCGCCAACGATGTGCGTAAAGCCATCGATGAAGCCAAAGATGAAGACACCGCTGATATCTTCACCGCCGCTTCCCGCGACCTGGATAAATTCCTGTGGTTCATCGAAGCCAATATCGAGTAACGCTAACTGCCGTCAGCCACGCTGGCGGCTTTTTTTATTTACTTCCTTCCCCCCCGCCACGCACCACCTCAGTGCATGAGAATGTTCAAAATACGTGCAAAAGTAAATCAATTGTAATAATCACCTCACACAATCGTTACGCCGAGATTGTTTTAACATCAGGGTTTGCGCTAAAAATGCTCGTGTTATGCGATGCTCTTATGATGCACCAAAATAACGCCCCATAATGGTGCATTTAACGTTGTCCGTTATCAACATTGTGCAACAGGATTCATCCTGATTGTTATAAAACAACAGGTTGTAAAACTGGCATGATATTTTCATAAGGCAACTTGTTCTCGCAGGGGATCGTCCCGTGGATAAAAAAGGAAATGCTATGAAGTCTGTATTTAAAGTTTCACTGGCTGCACTGACCCTGGCTTTTGCGGTTTCTTCTCACGCCGCTGATAAAAAACTGGTTGTCGCGACCGATACGGCGTTTGTTCCGTTCGAATTTAAGCAGGGCGATAAGTATGTTGGTTTCGACGTTGACCTGTGGGCAGCGATTGCAAAAGAGCTGAAGCTCGATTACACCCTGAAGCCAATGGACTTCAGCGGCATTATTCCGGCGCTGCAAACCAAAAACATCGACCTTGCGCTGGCGGGGATCACCATCACCGACGAGCGTAAAAAAGCCATCGACTTCTCAGACGGCTACTACAAAAGCGGCCTGCTGGTCATGGTCAACGCCAATAACAACGATATTAAGGATGTCAAAGATCTGAACGGTAAAGTGGTTGCCGTGAAAGGCGGCACCGGTTCCGTTGATTACGCAAAAGCGAATATCAAAACCAAAGATCTGCGCCAGTTCCCGAACATCGATAACGCCTATATGGAACTGGGCACCGGTCGTGCCGATGCGGTTCTGCACGATACGCCAAACATCCTTTACTTCATCAAAACGGCGGGCAACGGCAAGTTCAAAGCGGTAGGCGACTCGCTGGAAGCGCAAAACTACGGTATCGCCTTCCCGAAAGGCAGCGACGAGCTGCGCGAAAAAGTGAACGGCGCGCTGAAAACGCTGCGTGAGAACGGCACCTACAACGAAATTTATAAAAAATGGTTCGGTACTGAACCCAAATAATAATTAGCGATGCTCTCTTCCAGGCCTGCGGTGGTCTGGTAGACCTGGAGCGCTCCGGGCTACCCCCTCAGCAGGCCTGAATAGTTTTCTCAGAGGGTTTTCCTCTGTTTTCGAGACGGTAACAGGAACACATTATGCAGTTTGACTGGAGTGCCATCTGGCCCGCCATTCCTATTTTGCTGGAAGGCGCCAAAATGACGCTGTGGATTTCGGTCCTCGGCCTGGTCGGCGGTCTGATAATCGGTCTGGTGGCCGGTTTCGCCCGCTGTTTCGGCGGCTGGATTGCCAACCACATCGCGCTGGTCTTTATCGAAATCATCCGCGGCACCCCGATTGTGGTGCAGGTGATGTTCATCTACTTCGCTCTACCCATGGCGTTTAGCGATTTACGTATCGACCCGTTCTCCGCGGCGGTGGTCACCATTATGATCAACTCCGGCGCCTATATTGCGGAAATCACCCGCGGCGCGGTGCTGTCGATCCATAAAGGCTTTCGCGAAGCCGGCCTCGCGCTGGGCCTCTCTCGTCGGGAAACCATTCGCTACGTGATCCTGCCGCTGGCGCTGCGCCGTATGCTGCCACCGCTGGGCAACCAGTGGATTATCAGCATCAAAGATACTTCGCTGTTTATCGTCATCGGCGTGGCCGAACTGACCCGCCAGGGCCAGGAAATTATTGCCGGTAACTTCCGCGCGCTGGAAATCTGGAGCGCCGTTGCGGTTATCTATCTGATCATCACCCTGGTGCTGAGCTTTGTTCTGCGTCGTCTTGAAAGAAGGATGAAAATCCTGTGATTGAATTTAAAAACGTTTCCAAGCACTTTGGCCCAACCAAGGTGCTGCATGATATCGATCTGAAGATCAACCAGGGCGAAGTCGTGGTGATTATCGGGCCGTCCGGTTCCGGTAAATCGACCCTGCTGCGCTGTATTAATAAACTTGAAGAGATTACCAGCGGCGATCTGATCGTCGACGGCCTGAAGGTTAATGACCCGAAGGTTGACGAGCGCCTGATTCGCCAGGAAGCCGGGATGGTGTTCCAGCAGTTTTATCTGTTCCCACACCTGACGGCGCTGGAAAACGTGATGTTTGGCCCGCTGCGCGTGCGCGGCGCCAATAAAGCGGCGGCGGAAAAACTGGCGAAAGACCTGCTGGAGAAAGTCGGCCTCGCGGAACGCGCGCACCACTATCCTTCTGAGCTTTCAGGCGGGCAGCAGCAGCGCGTGGCCATTGCCCGGGCGCTGGCGGTGAAACCGAAAATGATGCTGTTTGATGAGCCCACTTCCGCGCTTGACCCCGAACTGCGTCATGAAGTGCTGAAGGTGATGCAGGATCTGGCCGAAGAAGGCATGACCATGGTTATCGTTACCCATGAAATCGGCTTCGCCGAGAAAGTGGCTTCGCGCCTGATCTTTATCGATAAAGGGCGCATTGCGGAAGATGGCGATCCGCAGGTACTGGTGAATAACCCGCCCAGCCCGCGCCTGCGCGAGTTTTTGCAGCACGTAGCCTGATGCCCCCCGGCTCTCCCTTCGCGGGAGAGCCGCTTTCCAGAATCATCCCAACCCCACTCTCCGAATCGCGTCTTCTATACTTATTGGTTTGAGATGCAATGGAGGTGCCTGTGCCGCGGATTTTGTTACTGCTTGCCCTATTCTTCACCGCTCCGCTCTGGGCCGCGACGCTGCCCGGCGTTCCGGCAGCCACAACGGATCAGTCCAGCAGTAGCGAACCCGATGTGGCGCAGAAGAAAGCGGCCTACGGCGCGCTGGCCGACGTGCTTGAAAACGCCGATGCTCGTCAGGAGCTTATCGATCAGCTGCGGAAAGCCGCCGCCACGCCGCCGCCGGACAGTACGCCGACGCTGACGCCGCCGGAAATAAAAGATGAGACCACGGTGCTGGAGAACGTCACCCACATCAGCCGCGAATACGGCGAACAGCTCTCTTCGCGCTTCTCCCAGCTGTGGCGCAACATCACCGGTTCTCCGCACAAAGCGTTTAATTCACAAACCTTCACCAGCGCCGCCTGGCATTTCCTGCTGCTGGCAGGTCTGGTGTTTGCGTTCTGGTGGCTGGTACGCCTGGCGGCCCTGCCGCTGTATCGCAAGATGGGTCACTGGGGACGGCATAAAAACCGCGACCGCAGCAACTGGCTTCAGCTACCTGCAACGATCGCCGGCGCGTTTATTTTCGACCTGCTTCTGCTGGCGCTCACCCTCTTCGTGGGCCAGCTTTTAAGCGACCGCCTGAACGGTAATAATCCCACCATCGCCTTCCAGCAAAGCCTGTTTCTCAACGCCTTCGCGCTGATTGAATTTTTCAAGGCCATTCTGCGGCTTATTTTCTGCCCCCGCATCCCGGAGCTACGCCCGTTCAACCTCAGCGATGACGCGGCGAAATACTGGAACCTGCGCCTGAGCGCGCTGAGCAGCCTGATTGGCTACGGGCTCATCGTCGCGGTGCCGATTATCTCCAACCAGGTCAACGTCCAGTTTGGCGCGTTGGCCAACGTGGTGATTATGCTGTGCATTACGCTCTGGGCGCTGTATCTGATATTTCACAATAAGAAATTGATTACCCAAGGACTCATCCATCTCGCCGACCGCTCGCTGGCCTTCTTTAGCCTGTTTATCCGCGCCTTTGCGCTGATCTGGCACTGGCTGGCCTGCGCTTACTTTATCGTGCTGTTTTTCTTCTCGCTGTTCGACCCCGGCAACAGCCTGAAATTTATGATGGGCGCGACGCTGCGCAGCCTGGCCATCATCGGTGCCGCCGCGCTGGTCTCCGGTATTCTGTCGCGCTGGATTGCGAAAACCATCACCCTGTCGCCGGAAACCCAGCGCAACTATCCTGAACTGCAAAAACGGCTTAACGGCTGGATCTCCGCCTCGCTGAAAGCGGCGCGGATATTAACGGTTTGCGTGGCGATTATGCTGCTGCTCAGCGCGTGGGGCCTGTTCGATTTTTGGCAGTGGATGCATAACGGCAGCGGGCAAAAAGCGGTGGATGTGCTGATCCGCATCGCGCTGATCCTGTTCTTCTCGGCGATTGGCTGGACGCTGCTCGCCAGCCTGATTGAAAACCGTCTGGCATCGGATATTCACGGCCGCCCGCTGCCCAGCGCCCGCGCCCGAACGCTGCTGACGCTGTTTCGCAACGCGCTGGCGGTGGTCATTAGCACCATTACTATCATGATCCTGCTTTCGGAAGTGGGTGTGAATATCGCCCCGCTGCTGGCCGGCGCCGGCGCGCTGGGCCTCGCGATTTCGTTCGGCGCGCAAACCCTGGTTAAAGATATTATTACCGGGATTTTCATCCAGTTTGAGAACGGCATGAATACCGGCGATCTGGTGACCATCGGGCCGTTAACCGGGACGGTAGAACGTATGTCGATTCGTTCCGTCGGCGTACGCCAGGATACCGGCGCCTATCATATTATTCCGTGGTCTTCGATAACCACCTTCGCCAACTTCGTGCGCGGGATCGGCTCGGTGGTGGCCAACTATGATGTTGACCGGCAAGAAGATCTGGATAAGGCCAACCAGGCGCTGAAAGACGCGGTCGCGGAAGTGATGGCGCAGGAAGAGATTCGCGGGCTGATCATTGGCGAGCCCTCCTTCGCCGGGCTGGTGGGCTTAAGCAACACCGCCTTCACCCTGCGCGTCACCTTTACTACTCTGCCGCTGAAGCAGTGGACGGTCCGCTTCGCCCTTGATACTCAGGTAAAACGACACTTTGACCTCGCGGGCGTGCGGGCGCCGGTACAAACTTACCAGGTTCTGCCGATGCCAGCGCCGGCGGGACCGCCGGCTCCCGCCGAGCCGACGTTATAAAGCGCGGCGACGTTTGGCTTCGTCCATAAAGGTCCATGCGATAAAGCGGCTTTGCTTATTCCCCTGGGCCATCTCTTTTTTCACCACTTTCACCGCGCCGACGTCGGTCAGCGCGCGGTAGAGCGGCGGCAGGTTGTCGCCGCGAGACACCAGCGAGGTAAACCACTTCACCTGACGGCCAAACTGCTGGCTCTCCTGAATCATCTGCGTAATAAACGCGACCTCGCCCCCTTCGCACCACAGCTCCTGCTGCTGGCCGCCAAAGTTCAGCACGCTCTCTTCGCCCAGCCCCAGGTTGCGACGCTTACGCTCACCGCCCGCCTGCGCGCTGGCGGCGGAATCATGGAACGGCGGGTTGCACAGGGTTGCGTCGTAGGTCTCATTTTTATGAATAATGCCGGTCAGAATCGCTTTGGCGTCTTTTTGACGACGCAGGCGGATCTGGCGAGTAAGGCCGGGATTGCCGTTGACGATAGCCTGGGCGCTGGCGAAGGCGTCGGCGTTCACTTCGCTGCCGGTGAAACGCCAGCCGTACTCATGCACGCCGATCAGCGGATAGATGCAGTTTGCGCCAACGCCAATATCGAGAATGCTGGCGTTGGCCGGGATGATCCCGCTATCCAGCGCCAGCAGATCGGCGAGATGATGGAGGTAGTCCGCCCTGCCCGGCACCGGCGGGCAGAGAAAGCCGTCGGGTATATCCCAGTGTTTCACCGCGTAGAAGTGCGCCAGCAGCGCTTTATTCAGCGCCTTCACCGCCAGCGGGTTAGCGAAGTCGATGGTCTGCTCACCCACCGGGTTAAGGGTGATAAAGCCCTGTAGCTCAGGGTGGGCCTGGCACAGCGCGGGCAGGTCGTAGCGTTGTTGGTGACGGTTACGCGGGTGTAACCCCGGTTTCTGGGCTTTCATGGCAATCTCCTTTGAACAGCCGCGTAAGATACCCGTTGACGGCGGCGCGGTAAATAAGTGAGTCTGGATATCTCTTTTTTTGTCACGGGTATCGTATGTACTTCTACCAACCTTCGCACGGACACGGGCTGCCTCACGACCCGCTGAACGCTATTATCGGGCCGCGGCCCATCGGCTGGATAGCTTCCGTTGATAACAGCGGCCAGCGTAACCTCGCCCCCTACAGTTTTTTCAACTGCTTTAACTATCGGCCACCCATTATTGGTTTTGCCAGCAGCGGTTGGAAAGATAGCGTGCAGAATATCGCTGAGACGAAAGAGTTCGTCTGGAACCTGGCCACCCGCCCTCTGGCGGTCGCGATGAACGAAACCTCGGCCACCCTTCCCCATAACGAAGATGAATTCATCCGCGCCGGGCTGACTGCCGCTCCCAGCCGCATCGTCAGCGCGCCGCGGGTCGCCGAAAGCCCGGTAAACTTCGAGTGTCGCCTCTCACAATGCATCCAGTTAACCACCGCCGAAGGGCAAGCGGTTGACACCTGGCTGGTGCTGGGCGAAGTGGTCGCGGTGCATATCGATGAATCGCTGCTGGATGAGGGAATTTACCAGACCGCCAAGGCCCAACCAATCCTGCGCGCCGGAGGGCCAAGCGCCTATTACGGCATTGATGAAAGCCTGCGTTTTGATCTTATTCGTCCGGACGCCCGCTAAGCGTACTTCCCGGCCGGCAATATCTCCGTTGCCCAGGCCGGGCTGCTGATTTCCGTATCCCCGCCTTAAGCTCCCCCTCCCCGTGCGCTTTATGTAGAAAAATTGCGGTCAATGTAAATAAATGTATTTATTTTTTTATAAATGAGTGATAAAAATTCGTTCGTTTTTGATAATGATTATCACAATCATTATCAAACTCATTACTTTGTATAGAAATCACCTGCAGTGGTCGGGGCGAAGCAACGCTTCGTCTGCGGTCGTTATGGCCTAATTAAAACGATAAGTCACTTATTGAAATGGAAAAAAATAACAATTTGCCGTTCAGCAGTTTTAACTCGCTCACGCTCTTCACTGGCTTATGCCTGAGTCTTTCTCCGTCCGGCCAGCTACTTGCAGCGGATAGCACTGAAAATACTAGCGGCGAAACGCTGGTGGTCGAAGCGCAGACGCCATCGCTTTACGCGCCGACCCGCTCCGCCGATCCAAAATTTTCACGGCCGATCGCCGACACCACGCGAACGGTTACCGTGGTTTCTGAGCAGGTGATGAAGGATCAGGGGGTCACTAACCTTACCGACGCGCTGAAAAACGTCCCCGGCGTCGGCGCTTTCTTTGCTGGCGAAAACGGCAACTCGACCACCGGCGACGCCATTTACATGCGCGGTGCGGACACCTCCAACAGCATTTACGTCGACGGTATCCGCGATATTGGCAGCGTCAGCCGCGATACGTTTAATACCGAACAGGTCGAAGTCATCAAGGGGCCGTCAGGCTCCGACTATGGGCGCAGTGCGCCGACCGGCTCGATCAATATGATCAGCAAACAGCCGCGCCTCGATTCCGGTATCGACGCCTCCGCCAGCGCTGGCAGCGCCTGGTTCCGACGCGGCACGCTGGATATTAACCAGGCCATTGGCGAAACCAGCGCGGTGCGTCTGAATCTGATGGGCGAGAAAACCCACGACGCGGGCCGGGACAAGGTGAAAAACGAGCGTTACGGCGTCGCACCATCGGCGGCATTTGGTCTCGGCACCGAGAACCGTCTGTACCTTAACTATCTGCACGTGACCCAGCACAACACCCCCGACGGCGGCATTCCTACCATCGGGCTGCCGGGCTATTCCGCTCCCAACGCCGCCACCTCAGCGCTGAATCACTCCGGCAAGGTCGCCACCAGCAACTTCTACGGCACCGATTCCGACTACGATGATTCCACGACTGATACCGTGACGATGCGTTTCGAGCACGACCTGAGCGACACGACGACGATCCGCAACACTACCCGCTGGTCTCGCGTGAAGCAGGATTATCTGATGACCGCGGTGATGGGCGGAGCGTCAAACATTACCCAGCCAAACCCTGACGATGTGGGCACCTGGACCTGGTCGCGCCTGGCGAATACCAAAGACATCAGCAACAAGATCCTGACCAACCAGACTAACCTGACGTCGACGTTCTACACCGGCGCTATCGGTCATGACGTCAGCACCGGCGTGGAATTCACCCGTGAAACCCAGACCAACTACGGGGTCTATCCGCTCACGCCTCCGGCGGTGAATATTTACCATCCGAACAGCGACATCTCCATCGGCGGCCTGAACCGCAGCGGCGCCAACGCTAACGGGCAGACGGATACCTTCGGCGTCTATGCTTTCGATACCCTGCAAATTTCCCAGGACTTCGAACTTAACGGCGGGATCCGTCTGGACAATTACCAGACCAAATATGATAGCGCCAGCCTTTGCGGCGGTACCGGACGCGGCGCCATTGCCTGCCCGACGGGGGTCGCGAAAAATACCCCGCTCACCACCGTCGATACCTCAACCAGCGGTAACCTGGTGAACTGGAAGGCCGGCGCGCTGTACCACCTGACCGATAACGGCAATCTCTACGTCAACTACGCCGTTTCCCAGCAGCCGCCGGGAGGCAGCAACTTTACCCTCGCGCAAAGCGGCACCGGCAACAGCGCCAACCGAACCGACTTTAAACCGCAGAAGGCCAAAACCAGCGAGCTCGGCACCAAGTGGGAGCTGATGGATAAACGCCTGCTGCTGACCGCCGCCCTCTTCCGCACCGATATTGAAAACGAAGTCGAGCAGAACGACGACGGCAGCTATTCGCAGTATGGTAAGAAACGCGTTGAAGGCTATGAGATTTCACTGGCCGGTAACATCACTCCTGACTGGCAGGTTATCGGCGGCTATACCCAACAGCATGCCAGCGTTCGTGAAGGCGCGAACACCGCCCAGGATGGCACCAGCGCGCTGCCGTATACGCCAGAGCACGCGTTTACCCTCTGGAGCCAGTACCAGGCCACCGATGCGATCGCCGTCGGCGCCGGCGCGCGATACGTCGGCAGCATGCATCGCGGCAGCGACGGCGCGGTCGGCACGCCTTCTTATACCGAAGGCTACTGGGTGGCCGATGCTAAAGTCGGTTACCGCATTAACCGCAATCTCGACCTGCAGCTGAACGTCTACAACCTGTTTGATACCGACTACGTCGCCTCGATTAACAAGAGCGGCTACCGTTATCACCCGGGCGAGCCGCGGACCTTCCTGCTTACCGCCAATATCCATTTCTGATCCACGGCGGGGCGGCAACGCCCCGTTTTCTCAGGAGATAAAACGATGATGTACCATATTCCCGCCGTTCTCACCCCTCAGGAAGTGGACGATTTTACCGCTCAGCTTCAGCAGGCGGAATGGGTTGACGGGCGCGTGACGACCGGCGACCAGGGCGCTCAGGTCAAACATAACCAGCAGGTGGACACCCGCAGCAACCTCTACGCCGAGCTTCAGGGCAACGTGCTGGCGGCGCTGAACCGCAGTTCGCTTTTTTTTGCCGCCGCGCTGCCGAAGGCGATTTCCAGCCCGCTGTTCAACCGCTACCAGCAGAGCGAAACTTACGGTTTCCACGTCGACGGCGCGGTGCGCAGCCAGGCGCAGGGCGGCTGGATGCGCACCGATCTTTCCGCCACCCTGTTTTTAAGCGCTCCGGAAAGTTACGCAGGCGGTGAGCTGGTCGTCAACGACACCTACGGGCAGCACGCGGTTAAGCTCCCGGCCGGGGACCTGGTGCTCTACCCTTCGAGCAGCCTGCACTGCGTCACCCCGGTGACCTCAGGCGTCCGCGTCGCCTCGTTCTTATGGATTCAGTCAATGATCCGTGACGATAAACGCCGCAGTATGCTGTTTGAACTGGATGGCAATATTCAGAAATTAAAAAGCCGCCACGGCGAAAGCGACGAAGTGCTGTCTCTGCTTAATCTGTACCATAACCTGCTGCGCGAATGGTCAGAGATCTGAGCCTTGTCTGGTCATTTTTTACCCCCATATTCTCTATACTAAAGAGAGAAGAGATAGAGAGGTGAACTATGGCATCAGGTTGGGCAAATGATGACGCGGTGCAGGAACAGATCGACAGCACCATCAACGACGCGATAGCCCGGGCGCGAAATGAGCTGTCATCGGGCGAAAGCAACAAATTTTGTGAAGAATGCGGAGAGCCGATTCCTGAGGCGCGCCGACGGGCGGTGGCGGGAGTCAAATACTGCGTTAAATGCCAACAGGAGAAAGATTTACATAACAATACATTTTCGGGATATAATCGCAGAGTTTCCAAAGATAGCCAGCTTCGCTGACCGATATTTACCGTTCATTACCGCATATCGCATTAACTTTTCGCGCACGATTTTTGGCAAACGGAGTGGCAAAATGTGCCCTTCCAGCCCGCTGAACGCCGTCCCAACCGGTTTCGCCGCCATCGGCTAAAATAATTTATTAATATTCAATAAATTAATAATCATTCAAAAAATTAGATTGAGATTGTTAATTTCCTTCGATTTTATCTCCCGCCAAAAACCGTGATACTTATCACATCGACGGAACATCGTCCCCTATACAGAACAACCTGCGAGAGATTAATTATGAAAAACATCAAATACGCTGCTGCTGCTATCGCCCTGTCCGCTCTGTCTTTCGGCGCGTTCGCCGCTCAGCCGGTCACATCGGCTCAGGCAGAGAGCATGAACAAAATCGGTGTGGTTTCTGCTGAAGGCGCGACGACGCTGGATGGACTGGAGGCCAAACTGGCTGAAAAAGCAGAGGCCGCTGGCGCGACCGGCTATAGCATTACCTCCGCTAACAGCAACAACAAACTGAGCGGTACCGCGGTTATCTACAAATAATCGCCAGCATTTCCTGTAGCAACACTCTGTAATGCCACTGTTTTAACCCTGTAAGATCCTTTAATACCCTTGCCTTGCCCGTCCATGCCACTGGACGGGCTTTTTTTTGCCTGCCGATACGCTTACCAGCTCTCAGCCACCTTCGCCAGCCCCTGCTCCAGAGAGGCGACGACGCCGGTCGCCACCAGACAGCAGGCCAGCTGAATTTTCAGCGATTGCGGCAACGGCTCGCTCCCTACAGAACAGTGCTCAATCCAGCGCGCGGTCACTTCGGGATCTTTTGACGCCGGCAGGACGAGCGCCTGCTCCGCTGCGCCATCCTGACGCTCGTTAACCACCCGCGTACCGGCCGCGTCAATCAGGCTGATCTGCGGACAGCGCTGCGGATTGGCGTAAACTTCGCCTTCGGTACCGTGCATCAGCAGCGCCCGGCCGCCGATCTCGGCAAAGAATTTCGCCACCCGGCCAACGTATTCAGGATGCGAAACGCTCGACAGGCGCAGCGCCGCATCTTCAGCAAACGGCGTCGCCAGCTTGGCCAGCGTGTGGGCGCTGTTACGCACCCCCATGCGCCAGCGCATCGCCAGCTGTTTTTCCAGCGGCGGACACAATGCGCCGACCGGCACGTAAACCGGCTGATGGCTGTCTAACCGCGCCTGGGCCTGGCCCGCCTGAAGCGTCGCCGGGATCCCCATCAGTTCAAAAATCGTTTCCGTCAGCACGCGGGTGGGATCGTGGCTCACGCCGTGAACAATCACCGGGAAGCCAAGCTTATGCAGAAGCACGGCGAGCAGAGGCGTCAGGTTAGCCTGCTTGCGCGCGCCGTTGTAGCTGGGGATCACTATCGGCATCGGTTTAGCGATCGGCGGCGTCAGCTTCATCGTATGATTCTGCATCGCTTCATAGAAGCCCTTCATCTCCGCTTCACCTTCGCCCTTGATGCGCAGGGCAATGAGAATGCCGCCGAGTTCGAGCTCAGGCACCTCGCCGTTAAGCATCCGCGAGTAGAGCGCGCGCGCCGTCTCCACGTCCAGGTCGCGGGCGTGATTTTTGCCGCGCCCGACTTCTTTAATGATTTTGCTGTAGTCCATTGCAGGCTCCTCTGAGCTTCTCACATCATCGACACTGCACCGCTAACGCCGTTTGCGACGCGTCTGTTTTGTTTTAGTTTTTACTATAACCTCAGGGACGGCTGGCTGCTCTATCGGAAATACGGGTAATGCATTCAATAAACGCTTACCGTAGTTTTTGGTCAACAGGCGTTTGTCATAAATCACCACCTCTCCCCAGCAGCTATGGCTACGAATCAGGCGGCCAACCTGCTGAATCAGGTTGAATGACGCGCTGGGCAGGCTCTGAACTTCGAACGGATAGCGGTTGAGGCTTTTGAGCCATTCGCCTTCGGTAATCACCACCGGGCTGTCTATCGGCGGGAACGCGATCTTATGAATATGCACCTGGCTTAACAACTCGCCTTTTAAATCCAGCCCTTCCGCGAAGGATTGCAGCCCAACCAGTACGCTGCGCTCGCCGCCTTCTACGCGTTTGCGATGCAGCTCGACCAGCCGGTAGCGAGGCTTATCGCCCTGAACCAGCAGCAGCAGGCGCAGATCGGTAACGTGTTCGAGAAAGCGCTGCATCGCTCTTCCGCTGGCGAACAACACCAGCATGCCGAGATGCTTTTTGCTCTCGACCTGCTCCCGGAAATAGGCGGCCATCTCGGCGATATGCTGCTCTTCGTTATCGATAAGCGGTTCGTAATGCATCTGCGGAATGACGATTTTGCCCTGTTCGACGTGGTTGAAGGGCGAGTCCAGCGCCACAAAGCGGTCTCCCGCCTCCTCTTTCAGCCCGCTCATCTCCTGCAAACGCGAAAAGCTATTCAGCGAGCGTAGCGTCGCAGAGGTGACGACGATATGCGGGACGCTGCGCCACAGCAGCCTCTCCAGCTGTTCGCTGACGCGGATCCCCACGCAGTGGAACCAGATATGCATCTGGCCATCCCGCAGGTCGCGGGTAACCCATTTGGTCACCGGCGCGCCGGAGGATTGCGCCAGCGATGCCAGCCGCCAGAGTTTACTTTGGCTCTCAAACATCCCCAGCGCGCGGTTCATCTGCAGCAGAACCCGGTGCAAACGCACCACGTCGTGGCTGCCGGTTTTTTCGCCCAGATCGTTAAGGAACAGCTCCGCCAGACCGCGCAGCGTCTCGGTGAGCTTCGCCAGCCGCTGGCAGATTTCCATCACTTCCGCCGGTAGCTCTCCCATCGGGAAGCGGTGCTCAGCCTCCTGCCCGGCCGGCATGTACAGGTTGAGGATGTTATTCAGGGAGGAGATGAGTTCGTAGAGCTCCTCGCAATGCCCATTCAGCCGTTCGGGATTGGCCAGCGGCGGCGTGGTCTTAGGACGAAACTGCTCCATGCAGGTCGCGACCAGCTTCGTAAAAAGATCCAGCTGCAGGCGGTACCACGGGGCGGTAATTTCCGCGCTCATTTCCAGCGCATCGCGGGCCACCTCCGGAAGATGGTGGCCTTCATCCAGCACCAGCAGCAAATGCTTAGGCTCCGGCAGCACCGCTTCGCTCTCCATGGCCGCCATCACCAGCGCATGGTTCGCCACCACCACTTCGGCCTCCTGGATTTCCCGGCGGGCGACGAAGAAGGGGCATTCGCGGTAGTAGTGGCAGTTGCGGTTCAGACAGCTGGCTTTGTCGGTGCTCAGGCGGCTCCATAATGAATCATCAACGTTTTTATCGGTATGATCGCGCAGGCCGTCCCATTTATAGCTATCGAGATCCGCTTTCAGCGTCGCGCACAGCTTCTGCTCCGCCTGGTTATTGGGCGTGAGTTCGTCATCAAGAAAGGCCAGTAAATCCTGCTGCGTCGGTTCGGTGCTGGCAAGGGCGGCCAGGTTACGCGGGCAGACGTAGCGCCCGCGGCCAAAGGCGGCGGTAAATCGCAGGTCGGGAATGATTTTGCGCAGCAGCGGCAGGTCTTTGCTGTAGATTTGGTCCTGCAGAGCAACGTTGGCGGTACTGACCACCAGCGTTTTTTGTTCTTCACGGGCAATGGCGATGCCGGGAATCAGATATGACAAGGTTTTACCGACGCCGGTCGGGGCTTCTATCGCCAGATGCCGCCCCTCTTCCCCGGCAAGCGTCTTCGCCACATCGGCGATCATCTGCCGCTGCGGAGGACGGGGAATAAAGTCAGGAATTTGTTCCTGAAGCGCCTTATACCAGGCGGCGATTTGCGCTTTCAGCGCTGCGGTCAAAGCCATGAGAAAACCTGAATACTGTATAAACAGCCACTATTGTGCCATTTTTTCGCCATCGGGAGGAATGTCTTTCTGAGCAAACTGGAATCTCGCTCGAGGTTCAACGTGAGCGAAGAGCATGCCGGGCAAGGAGCCTTACCCGGATAACCCATCCGGGGCATGGCCGCGCGTTCGCGGCTATGCCCGCAGGAGTGACGGGATAGGGTTACTCAGCCGCCGCGGGTTTGCGCGGGCGACGACGGCGAGGAGGTTTACCGTCCTGAGTTCGCGCTTTCGGCGCTTCGCCATCGGTACGACGCGGCGCGGACTGCTGACCGCGACCTTGTCCCTGGCCGCCGCGGCCCTGACTTTGGCCACCACGGCCGCCGCCGCCGCGCTGCTGCTGACGACCGTTCTGAATCGGCTCGGCTTTGATCGACGGATCCGGCTCATAGCCCGCAAGGGCGATACGCGGGATCTCTTTTTTCAGCAAGCGTTCGATATCATGCAGCAGCTTATGTTCATCCACGCAGACCAGCGACAGCGCTTCACCCGTTGCCGCGGCGCGCCCGGTACGACCAATACGGTGCACATAGTCTTCCGGTACGTTTGGCAGCTCGTAGTTC
This sequence comes from Klebsiella sp. M5al, assembly GCF_002090195.1. Lineage (NCBI taxonomy): Bacteria > Pseudomonadati > Pseudomonadota > Gammaproteobacteria > Enterobacterales > Enterobacteriaceae > Klebsiella > Klebsiella sp. M5al. The sequence goes on along the minus strand of NZ_CP020657.1, from coordinate 1,877,873 downwards.
ACCACGTGCGGCAGCTCTTCAATGTCCAGACCGCGCGCGGCGATATCGGTCGCCACCAGCACGCGAATGCCGCCGGATTTAAAGTCAGCCAACGCGCGGGTACGCGCGCCCTGGCTCTTGTTGCCGTGAATGGCGGCGCTGCGGATGCCGTCTTTATTAAGCTGCTCCGCCAGATGGTTAGCGCCGTGCTTGGTGCGGGTAAAGACCAGCACCTGCTGCCAGTTGCCTTCGCCGATCATCTGCGACAGCAGCTCGCGCTTGCGCTTTTTGTCGACAAAATGCACCAGCTGGCTCACCTGTTCTGAAGCGGTGTTGCGGCGAGCGACTTCAATTTCCAGCGGATTATGCAGCAGCTTTTCCGCCAGCGATTTAATCTCGTCGGAGAAGGTTGCGGAGAACAGCAGGTTCTGGCGCTTTGCCGGCAGCTTCGCCAGTACCCGGCGAATATCGTGAATAAAGCCCATATCCAGCATACGGTCGGCTTCATCCAGCACCAGCACTTCAACTTTGTCCAGGCTCACGGCGTTCTGATGTTCAAGATCCAGCAGGCGGCCGGGCGTTGCCACCAGGATATCGACGCCGCTGCGCAGCTTCATCATCTGCGGGTTAATGCTCACGCCGCCGAACACCACCAGCGAACGAACGTTAAGGTATTTGCTGTAATCCCGCACGTTCTCGCCAATCTGCGCCGCCAGCTCGCGCGTGGGGGTCAGGATCAGCGCGCGCACCGGACGACGGCCTTTAGCGTGCGGTTCTTTCTGGACCAGGTGCTGAAGCAGCGGCAGCGTAAATCCCGCCGTTTTACCAGTACCGGTCTGGGCGCTGGCCATCAGATCGCGACCCTGTAATACCGCCGGGATGGCCTGCTGCTGAATAGGGGTTGGCTCAACGTAGCCCTGCTCAGCGACGGCGCGCAGGATTTCAGGATTCAGGCCAAGGGAATCAAAAGACATAACAACTCCGAACCGCCCCGGCCCGTCACAGGCGTAGTTTTCAGGGAGATTATTGCGAAAGAGATGGCAAAAACCACAATGCCATGAAGCTGCGCAGTCTAGCAGATTTTGTGATGAACCGCATAAAATCTGCCGAAAAGAATCCTCTGGCTAACAAACCACTGCTCCCGGTCCTGGCGATAAACAAGCGCCGCCGCAGAACGCGGCGGCGAAAACAACTAACGCAGGCGATACTTAATTTTTTCGACCATCTTCGCGGTGGAAATGCCGTAGCGGTCGTGCAGCGTCGGAAGCGCCCCGGCCAGCAGGAATTCGTCGGGCAAACCGACGGTATCCAGTTCGCAGCGCACGCCTTTGCGCATCAGCAGCGCGGCAACCGCCTCCCCTAACCCGCCAACCGACGTGTGGTTTTCCGCGGTCACCACCAGACGACCGGGCCTCGACGCCTGCGCAACGATCGCTTTTTCATCGAGCGGTTTGATGGTGGGTACGTGCAGTACCGCCGCGCTGATATTATCGGCCCGCAGTTTTGCAACCGCTTCCAGGGCGCGCATGGTCATCAGCCCGGAAGAGATAATCAGCACATAATTACCGTCCTCCAGCAGCTTCGCCTTGCCCAGCTCAAATTGATAATCATATTTATCGAGCACCAGCGGCACCTTACCGCGCAGCAGACGCATATACACCGGACCGCTGTGGTCGGCAATCGCCGGTACCGCCTGTTCTATCTCCAGCGCATCGCAGGGATCGACGATGACCATCCCGGGGATGCCGCGCATAATCGCCAGATCTTCCGTTGCCTGATGGCTCGGCCCGTAGCCGGTGGTCAGACCCGGCAGCGCCGCGCAGATCTTCACGTTCAGATGCTCTTCGGCGATAACCTGATGGATAAAATCATAGGCGCGGCGGGTAGCAAAAGCGGCATAGGTGGTGGCGAAGGGAATAAATCCTTCCTTCGCCATTCCCCCGGCGGCCCCCATCAGCAGCTGCTCCGCCATCCCCATCTGGAAGAAGCGATCCGGGAAGGCCTGGGCGAAGATATGCAGATCGGTATACTTTGACAGATCCGCGGTCATCCCGACGATTTCCGGGCGCTGCGCCGCCAGCTTCGATAGGGCGACGCCAAACGGGGCGGAAACGGTCGCCTGGCCTTCATCAGCAATAGAGGCGATCATCGCCGACGTCTTTAAACGTGGTTTACTCTGGCTCATTACAGCACTCCTTCCGGTTTGTTGGCGTCCAGCACCGCAATCGCCTTTTGCCATTCGTCGGCATCGACGCGGATAAAATGGTTCTTATCGCGGGTTTCCAGGAACGGCACCCCTTTGCCCATCAGCGTGTCGCATAAAATGACCCGCGGCTGGTTGCCCGCATGATTTTTCGCGTTGTCGAAGGCGGTAATCACCGCCGCCAGATCGTTGCCGTCCACGCGCTGCACGTACCAGCCGAAGGCGGACCATTTTTCATGCAGCGGCTCAAAGCCGAGGATTTTGCGCGAATCGCCGTCCGCCTGCTGTTTGTTCACATCAACGATATTTATCAGGTTCGTCAGGCCGTAATGGGCCGCCGACATCGCCGCTTCCCAGGTCGACCCTTCGTCCAGCTCCCCATCAGACATGGAGTTATAAACCCAGGATGCGCTGCGCTTCTGCCGCAGGCCGAGCGCCATCCCGACGGCAATGGAGAGCCCCTGTCCCAGCGAGCCGCCTGACATCTCCATCCCCGGCGTATAGGTTGCCATACCCGACATCGGCAGACGGCTGTCGTCGGAACCGTAGGTCTCCAGCTCCTCTTGCGGGATAATTTCCGCTTCCAGCAGCGCCGCATAATAGGCGATGGCGTAATGGCCGTGCGAGAGCAGGAAGCGGTCGCGTCCTTCCCACTCCGGTTCTTCCGGGCGGTAGCGCATCGCGTGGCTGAACGCGGTGGCCAGCACATCCGCATAGCCTAACGCCTGGCCGATGTAGCCCTGTCCCTGAACCTCGCCCATTTGCAGGGCATAGCGGCGGATACGCCACGCCGCCGCGGCAACTTTTTGTGATTCCGTGATTTTCATCTGCTTGCCTCGCTTAGTGGATTAACATGCCGCCGTTCACGTCCAGGGTGATACCGGTCGAGTAGGAAGAGAGATCGCTGCCGAGGAACAGGGCGGCGCGCGCGATATCCACCGCATCGCCAAGGCGGTTCATCGGGATCCCGGCAAGGATATTGGCCGTCATGTCGTCGGTCAGCTTACCGGCGGTGATATCGGTCTGAATCAGCCCCGGGGTAATGCAGTTAACGCGGACGTTATCCGGACCAAGCTCGCGCGCCATCGCCCGCGCCAGGCCGAGCACCCCGGCTTTCGCCGCGCTGTAGTGCGGGCCGCCGAAGATACCGCCGCCGCGCTGGGCGGAAACCGAAGAGATACAGACGATGCTGCCCGATTTTTGCGCCCGCATCGTCGGAATAACCGCCTGCGACATCAGCAGCGTGCCGCGCAGGCTGACGTCCAGCACCGCGTCGTAGTTGGCGCGCTTAATATCCATCAGCTTCAGCGGCTGAGTAATCCCGGCATTATTCACCAGCACATCGACCCGGCCATATTTCGCCAGAATCTGTTCCATCGCCGCCTGAACCTGAACTTCATCGGCAACGTTCGCCGCCAGGCCAAGATGGCCTTCGCCTAAGGCCGCGGCCGCCGCTTTGCTGGCTTCGCTATTGAGGTCGAGAATGACCACGCTGGCGCCGTTTTCAGCAAATAATTTGGCGGTGGCAAAACCCAAACCGCGTGCCGAGGCCGCGCCGGTAATAATGGCGACTTTATCTTTTAATAACATATTTTCACTCCATGATATGACGCATATTAATTAACAGGATATATTTCCGTTATTGTGGCTCATCGAGAAAGAGAATCACCACCAGACCTATTGCGGCGCAGATACCAAAATAGGTGAATACCGAATTAAAGCTGCCGGTTTGATCGAGTAAAAAGCCCGCAGCCATCGGGGCAACAAATCCGCCGAGGTTACCGCCGCTATTGATAATAGAAGAGGCGATCGGATAGGTTTTATTATCCGAAACGGCCATACCGTAGGCGGTAAAGGCCGGCCAGCCAATATTCAAACATAAACCGACGAAGAATAATCCGACACAGACCGCCCAGGTGCTCGCGGGAATATTTAGCATAATGAGCATCATGACCACGGTGGAAATCGCGGTAAACATCATTGTCGGTTTACGTCGCCGGCCTAATACCTTATCCGAAATCCATCCACCGCCAATCGCACCTATAAAACCGCCAATACACGGCATACTTGCCACGAAGCCCATGCTCATTACATCAAAACCGCGCTCTTTAACCAAATAAAGCGGGATCCACGTTAATAATCCGTACAGCACGCTAACCATCATAAAATAAGCCAGACAGTCGCCAAGAATATTTTTCGAGGTAAATAATCCTTTCGCCGTATCAATAGGGGTAAGCTTTTTCACCCGAATAAATTTATCCAGCCAGATAAAGCGATCGGCAATTAATATATTTTGCCGTACGGCGTTTTTATCGCTTTCACGCCCGGCGTTAATCTCTTCCAGTTCGCTTTGCGAAACAAATCCGCTCTCTGCGGGTGTTGACTTAACCAACAGGTACCACGCCACCGCCGCCACAATTCCCGGTATCGCAAAGGAGAAAAAGACCCATCGCCAGCCCCAGGTTACCGCGATCCATACCGCCAGCGGCGGTACGATGATCGGCGCAAACATGGTGGCGGCGATGTAGACGCCCGTTGCCGTGGCTTTCTCTTTCGGCGGGAACCAGTTATTAATGGTCGAAGCCAGGCCTACCGGACATGGCCCTTCGCTAAGCCCCAGCCCCAGCCGCACCATCTTCAGGCCAAACACCGAGCTCACGGTGCCCATTAGCCAGGTAAAAGCAGAAAAACCGAAAATCGACAGCGCGACCAGCCCTCGCGTGCCGCGTTTGGCAATGAAAAAGCCGGCCGGGATCTGGCTGACCGCATAGCCCAGGAAAAACATGCTGGCGATGGCCCCGGCTTCAAAGTTGTTGATATGAAACTCATCAATAATGAACGGCAATACCGCGCCGATATTCGTTCTGTCGGCGTAATTTATGGCATACACCAGGAAAATCATCGTCAAAACCACAAAACGATATTTTGTTTTCCTGGCGTCAGTACAGACCACAGTATCTATACGTGACATAGGGTATCCTCTGTATTTTTTATGCTTTTTGTCGCGAACCTTACCGCATCGCGCCCTGTTATCAGGCCTGTGGTTGCAATATAACAATCCCAAAAAGAAAGGGTATTCAAAAAAGCTCAATTACGCGTGAGAAAAATTTGCTTCGTGACTGCATTCAAATTCCTGTCAATTATTTTTCCGAGAGCTTCATATTTAAAACTGTTAAGTTCATCACGGATTACGCCATATCTTATTTCCCGGCTATGCTATCCTGACCCTCATTTTCTGGGATAACCGCTGGATGTACTGTTTTTTGAGTAAACAAATCACCCTGCATTATTCCACTCACCGGAGGAAATCATGAACCAGCCGCTGCCAAATAAAAGCTTGCCGATGCCATCCTTACGCAATATTCAGGCATTTATTGAAGTGGCCGATACCGGCAGCCTGAACCTGGCAGCGGAGAATCTCAATATTACAGCTTCCGCAGTCAGTCATCAGATAGCCAGCCTGGAACAGTATCTGGGAAAGAAGATATTTTCCCGCAGCAGTAAAGGAATGGTCTTAACCACCATTGGTGAAAAATATCTTAAAGAAGTTTCCGGAGCCTTAAATATTATTGGCCAGGCCACTAACCAGGTGATTAATGATATCCACCAGGATTATTTACGGATTCATTCAGCGCCGAGCTTTGGCTTATTGTGGTTGATGCCCCGACTTCATAAGTTTCGCCAGGCCTGGCCGGAGCTTAAAATTAGCCTGACCTGTTCTTATGAAAGCATTCAGTTCTCCCGCGATAATATCGATATTGATATTCGCCACGGGCTCTCACAGTGGCCAACCCTGGTGGTCAAGACCATAAAAAACGAACGCATGCTCCCCTTCACCTCATCGACTTATTTAGCCGGACGCGACGTTCAGTCCATTGAAGATTTGTTAGCCTGCGATCTTATTCATTCCGATAGCACGCTGATCGGCTGGAGCAACTGGCTGTCCTGGCATAAAGTTCGCGGCTGGAATAAAAACTTTATTTTTAATTTTGACCGCTCCTATATGAGTATCGAGGCCGCGCGCATGGGGATGGGGATTATTCTTGAGAGTAATTTGCTGGCCGGGCAGAGCGTTCGTCAACGTCACCTGGAACCCGTCTTTAGCCGCGACGTCAGTATGCCGGTTAATGCCCATCACTTCGTTTTACCGCACCCGAATGAGCAAAAAGAGAAAGTGAAGATCTTCTTTAACTGGGTTGCCGAGGAGCTAAGCCACGAAGGATTTCATATCTAGCAGCAAACGGTGGACAAACCGCAAACCTGCGCCTAGAGTTAATCAATCGATTGATTAACTTTTCCAGCGTGATGACGACAACTCCCATTACCAGCAAGGGCGAGCAGGCGAAAAGCCAGCTTATCGCCGCCGCAATCGCCCAGTTTGGCGAATACGGCCTGCACGCCACGACCCGCGATATCGCCGCTCAGGCCGGGCAAAATATCGCCGCCATTACCTACTATTTTGGTTCCAAAGACGATCTCTACCTCGCCTGCGCCCAGTGGATCGCTGATTTTATCGAACACAATTTCCGCCCCCACGCACAGGCGGCGGAAGCGCTGTTCACTGAGCCTGTGCCGGATAAAACTGCGATGCGCAGCCTGATACTTGGCGCCTGCCAGAACATGATCCTGCTGCTGACCCAGGACGACACCGTCAATTTGAGCAAATTCATCTCCCGCGAGCAGTTGTCGCCGACGCCGGCCTACCGGCTCATCCACGATCAGGTGATTGCTCCACTACACTGCTACCTGACCCGTTTAATCGCCGCCTATACCGGCCTTAACGCCGACAGCACGCAAATGGTGCTTCACACCCACGCGCTGCTGGGCGAAGTGCTCGCTTTTCGCCTTGGGCGGGAAACGGTGCTGCGCCGCGCGGGCTGGGCCGAGTTCGATCGGGACAAAACCGCACAAATTATTGAGGTTATCACCTGCCATATTGATTTCGTTCTGGAAGGATTATCGCAAAGGAGTCTGGAGTCATGAAAAAACCGCTCATCATCGTTGTGCTGCTTCTCCTGCTGGCCGCTGTCCTTGGCGGAGGCTGGTGGTGGTACCAGAGCAGCCAGCAGAAAACGCTCACGCTATATGGCAACGTGGATATTCGTACCGTCAACCTCAGCTTCCGCGTGGGCGGGCGGCTGGCGTCGCTCAGCGTCGACGAGGGCGATGCGATTAAAGCCGGGCAGACCCTGGGCGAGCTGGATCGCGCGCCGTACGAAAACGCCCTCCAACAGGCGCAGGCCAACGTGTCCACCGCCCGGGCGCAGTACGACCTGATGATGGCGGGGTATCGTTCGGAAGAGATTGCCCAGGCCGCCGCCGCGGTCAACCAGGCGCAGGCGGCTTACGACTACGCGCAGAACTTTTACCAACGCCAGCTGGGGCTGCGCAAAAGCAGCGCCATCTCCGCTAACGACCTGGAAAACGCCCGCTCCTCGCGCGATCAGGCCCAGGCGACGCTGAAGTCCGCGCAGGATAAGCTGCGCCAGTATCGCGCGGGAAATCGTCCGCAGGAAATCGCCCAGGCCAAAGCCAGCCTTGAGCAGGCGCAGGCCGCGCTGGCGCAGGCGAAGCTGGATCTGCACGATACCACGTTGACCTCGCCGTCCGACGGAACGCTGATGACCCGCGCCGTCGAGCCGGGCAGCATGCTCAGCGCCGGCGGCACGGTGATGACGCTCTCGTTAACCCATCCGGTGTGGGTACGCGCCTATATCGATGAAAAAAACCTCGGCCAGGCCCAGCCGGGTCGCGAAGTGCTGCTTTACACCGATAGTCGCCCGGATAAACCCTACCGCGGCAAAATCGGCTTCGTTTCCCCTACCGCTGAATTCACGCCGAAAACCGTGGAGACGCCGGATCTGCGCACCGATCTGGTTTATCGCCTGCGTATTGTGGTCACCGATGCCGACGACGCGCTGCGCCAGGGGATGCCTGTCACCGTCACCTTCAGTCACGGAAACGGCCAATGAGCGAGGACGTCATTACGCTGAGCGGCCTGACCCGGCGCTTTGCCGGCATGGACCGCCCGGCCGTCGCGCCGCTGGACTGCACCATTCACTCCGGCTATGTAACCGGTCTGGTGGGCCCTGACGGCGCGGGAAAAACCACCCTGATGCGCATGCTCGCCGGGCTGCTGAAGCCCGACGCAGGCAGCGCAACGGTCATCGGCTACGACCCGATTGCCGACGATAGCGCCCTGCACGCGGTGCTCGGCTATATGCCGCAGAAATTCGGCCTGTATGAAGATCTGACGGTGATGGAAAACCTGACGCTCTACGCCGATCTGCGCAGCGTGACCGGCGAGGCGCGGGAAAAAACCTTCGCCAGGCTGCTGGAATTTACCTCCCTCGGCCCCTTTACCAGCCGGCTGGCGGGCAAGCTTTCCGGCGGCATGAAGCAGAAACTTGGTCTGGCCTGCACCCTGGTCGGCGAACCGAAAGTCCTGCTGCTTGATGAACCCGGCGTCGGCGTCGACCCCATCTCGCGCCGCGAACTGTGGCAAATGGTGCATGAACTGGCGGGCGACGGAATGCTGATCCTCTGGAGCACCTCTTATCTTGATGAGGCCGAGCAGTGCCGGGACGTGCTGTTGATGAACGAGGGCCAGCTGCTCTATCAGGGGGCGCCAAAAGAGCTGACGCAGACCATGGCCGGACGCAGCTTTTTGATTTCCAGCGGCGAGGAGAATAATCGCCGCCTCCTCCAGCGGACGCTGAAGCTGCCGCAGGTGAGCGATGGCGTGATTCAGGGGAAATCGGTACGCCTGATCCTTAAAAAAGAGGCCAGCATCAGTGAAGTCCAGAACGCTACCGATATGCCGCCGCTCGAGGTCGCCGAAACCGCGCCGCGCTTCGAGGACGCCTTTATCGACCTGCTGGGCGGCGCCGGGACCGCCGAATCGCCGCTGGGCAACATTATCCACACCGTGGAAGGCTCCCATGAGGACACGGTGATTGAAGCGCAGACCCTGACCAAGAAATTCGGCGATTTTGCCGCCACCGACCACGTTGATTTCCAGGTCAAGCGCGGGGAGATATTCGGCCTCCTCGGGCCTAACGGCGCGGGCAAGTCCACTACCTTTAAGATGATGTGCGGCCTGCTGGTCCCCACCTCCGGTAAAGCGCTGGTGCTGGGCATGGACCTGAAAGTCAGCTCCGGCAAGGCGCGTCAGCATCTGGGCTATATGGCGCAGAAGTTCTCGCTCTACGGCAACCTTTCCGTCGAGCAGAACCTGCGCTTCTTCTCCGGCGTGTACGGCCTGCGCGGGCGGGAGCAGAACGACAAAATCGCCAGCATGAGCGAGGCGTTTGGCCTGAAAAGCATCGCCCGGCAGGCCGCCGACGATCTGCCGCTCGGCTATAAGCAGCGCCTGGCGCTGGCCTGCTCGCTAATGCACGAGCCGGATATCCTGTTTCTTGATGAACCCACTTCCGGGGTCGATCCCCTCACCCGCCGTGAATTCTGGCTGCATATCAACAGCATGGTGGATAAAGGCGTGACGGTGATGGTCACCACCCACTTTATGGATGAAGCGGAGTATTGCGATCGTATCGGCCTGGTCTATCACGGCAAGCTGATCGCCAGCGGCACGCCGGACGATTTGAAGGCGCTGGCAGCGGATGATAAACAGCCTGACCCGACGATGGAGCAGGCATTTATTACCCTCATCCACGATTGGGACAAGGAGAACGCCGGTGAGCGCTAAATGGCTATCGTGGCGGCGCGTACGCGCCCTGTGCGTGAAAGAGACGCGGCAGATTGTCCGCGACCCCAGCAGCTGGCTGATTGCGGTGGTCATCCCCCTGCTGCTGCTATTTATCTTTGGCTACGGGATTAACCTCGACTCCAGCAAGCTGCGGGTGGGCGTGCTGCTGGAGCAGCAAAGCGAAGAGGCGCTGGATTTTGTCCATACCATGACCGGCTCCCCCTATATCGACGCCACCGTCAGCGATAACCGCCAGCAACTGGTGCAGATGATGCAGGCGGGACGCATTCGCGCGCTGGTAACCATTCCGGTAGATTTCGACCGCAAGATGGCCCGCCCCGGCGACGATGCGCCGATCCAGCTCATCACCGACGGCAGCGAACCGAATACCGCTAACTTCGCCCAGGGCTACGTCGAAGGCATCTGGCAAATCTGGCAGCAGCAGCGGGCGGAAGATCGCGGCGAAACCTTCGAGCCGCTTATCGACGTGCAGACGCGCTACTGGTTTAACCCGGCCGCCATCAGCCAGCATTTTATTATCCCCGGCGCGATTACCATCATTATGACGGTGGTCGGCGCGATCCTGACCTCGCTGGTGGTGGCCCGCGAGTGGGAGCGCGGCACCATGGAGGCGCTGCTGTCGACCGAGATTACCCGCGCCGAACTGCTGCTGTGCAAGCTGATCCCCTACTATTTCCTCGGCATGCTGGCGATGCTGCTGTGTATGCTGGTGGCGGTGTTTATTCTCGGCGTGCCGTTTCGCGGTTCGCTGGTAATTCTGTTTTTTATCACCAGCCTGTTTTTGTTGAGCACCCTGGGAATGGGGCTGCTGATTTCCACCATTACCCGCAACCAGTTTAACGCCGCGCAGGTGGCGCTGAACGCCGCGTTTCTGCCGTCAATTATGCTGTCCGGGTTTATTTTTCAGATCGACAGCATGCCGGCGATAATCCGCGCGGTGACCTACGTGATCCCGGCGCGCTATTTTGTTAGTACCCTGCAAAGCCTGTTTCTGGCGGGCAATATCCCGGTGGTGCTGCTGGTGAACGTAATGTTTTTAATCGCCTCGGCGGTAATGTTTATCGGCCTGACGTGGCTGAAAACCAAACGGCGTCTGGATTAATTTGTCTGCGCCCGCTACCCGGGTCGCGGCGTGAACGCCTTACCCGGGCTACCGTTTCTGCCAGATTAGGTAGCCCGGATAAGCGCAGCGCAATCCGGGGATCACAAAGAGAGAATATACGATGTTTCATCGCTTATGGACATTAATCCGCAAAGAGCTGCAGTCGCTGTTGCGCGAACCGCAGACGCGGGCGATTTTGATTATGCCGGTACTGATCCAGGTACTGCTGTTCCCCTTTGCCGCCACGCTGGAGGTAACGAACGCCACCATCGCCATCTATAACGAAGACAACGGCAAGCACGCCGTGGAGCTGACCCAGCGCTTCGCCCGCGCCAAAGCCTTCACCCACGTTCTGCTACTGAAAAGCCCGCAGGAAATACGACCCACCATCGATGAACAAAAAGCCCTGTTGGTCGTGCGTTTCCCGGCGGATTTTTCGCGCAACCTCGACACCAACCAGACCGCCCCGCTCCAGCTTTTGCTGGACGGGCGCAACTCTAACAGCGCGCAAATTGCCGCGAACTATCTCCAGCAGATCGTCAAAAGCTATCAGCAGGACCTGCTGGAAGGTAAAGCCAAACCGAACAATAGCGAGCTGGTGGTGCGCAACTGGTATAACCCGAATCTCGATTACAAATGGTTCGTGGTACCGTCGCTGATCGCCATGATCACCACCATCGGCGTCATGATCGTCACCTCGCTCTCCGTTGCCCGCGAGCGCGAACAGGGCACGCTCGACCAGCTGCTGGTGTCGCCGCTGGCAACCTGGCAAATCTTTATCGGTAAAGCGGTCCCGGCGCTGATCGTCGCCACCCTGCAGGCAACCATCGTGCTGGGGATTGGCATCTGGGCCTATCAAATTCCGTTTGCCGGCTCATTGCTGCTGTTTTACTTCACGATGATCGTTTACGGCCTGTCGCTGGTAGGATTCGGCCTGTTGATTTCGTCGCTGTGCTCCACGCAGCAGCAGGCGTTTATCGGCGTATTCGTCTTTATGATGCCGGCGATTTTGCTCTCCGGCTACGTTTCGCCGGTGGAGAATATGCCGGTATGGCTACAGAACCTGACGTGGGTAAACCCGATTCGTCATTTCACCGATATCACCAAGCAGATCTATCTGAAGGATGCGAGTCTGGCAATCGTGTGGGGGAGTTTGTGGCCGCTACTGGTCATAGCGGCCACCACCGGCTCAGCGGCGTATGCGATGTTCCGAAGAAAGATCGCGTAGTTTTTTATCTTTCGCCAGCAGTGATACCACCGCCGGACCGGCCAGTATCGCCAGCCCGGCGAGGGCCAGCAGCAGGTTATTGTGCAGTACGCGCGACAGCAGCCACAGCACGATCACCGCGGTGCCGAAGTACCAGGTGGTGGTGAGTTCCTCAAGGAAATCACCGACGTCGCGCCAGCGCTCATCGTGATGGCGCTGCAAAAACAGCATCGACACTAACGTGACGCCGTACAGCACGCACAAACCTAATCCGACGCGCACCAGCGCGCCGCTCATCCAACCCATCACCAGTACTGCCACGACCAGTAGATGCAACATAATCTGCCAGCAACTAAGACCCGTTGCGACGCGTACACGTTGTTGCCACTTCATGGCTTCTCTCCTGAAGGATTTTTCTCTGCTACTCAGAGTACCGCACTTTACGGAAAATTCCGTATCACCGCATCTTTTTGTGACCTCTACTACACTATTTCCTACAGGAAAGTGACATTGCCCAGAGAAATAAGGACGAACAAATGCCGCGATTTTCGTTAAACGTGCTGACAATTAACACCCATAAAGGCTTTACTGCGTTCAATCGCCGCTTTATTTTGCCCGAATTACGCGAAGCGGTGCGCAGCGTCAGCGCCGACATTGTTTGCCTGCAGGAGGTGATGGGGGCGCACGAAATTCATCCGCTGCATATCGAAAACTGGCCGGATACCACCCACTATGAGTTTCTCGCCGATACCATGTGGAGCGATTACGCCTACGGCCGCAACGCCGTTTACCCGGAAGGACATCACGGCAACGCGGTGCTTTCTCGTTTTCCCATTGAACATTATCAAAATCTCGATGTTTCGGTGGGCAACAGCGAAAAGCGCGGCCTGCTCTACTGCCGCATCGTGCCGCCGGAAAGCGGAATCGCTATCCATTTATTCTGCGTGCACCTGGGGCTGCGCGCTCATCAACGCCAGGCCCAGCTGACGATGCTGGCGGAGTGGGTGAACGGTTTACCCGCGGGCGAACCGGTGGTGGTGGCCGGTGATTTTAACGACTGGCGGCAGCAGGCTAACCGGCAGCTTAAAGCCCAGGCCGGGCTGGAGGAGATTTTTACCCGCGCCAGAGGGCGTCCGGCGCGGACTTTCCCGGTCAGCTTCCCCCTGCTGCGCCTCGACCGCATCTACGTAAAAAACGCCCATGCCAGCCAGCCTAAAACGCTGGCGTTAAAACAGTGGCGTCATTTGTCCGATCATGCACCGCTTAGCGTGGAGATACATCTGTGAAATGCAGCTGGCAGGAAGGAAACCGCATTCGGCTATTAGAAAATGGCGATAACTATTATCCGGCGCTGTTTGCTGCCATTGGTCGCGCGCAGCAGCGGGTGATCCTCGAATCCTTTATCTGGTTTGAAGATGACGTCGGCAAACAGCTCCATGCCGTTCTGTTAAAAGCGGCCCAGCGCGGCGTGCGCGTCGAGGTATTACTGGACGGCTACGGCTCGCCGGATTTAAGCGAAAGCTTTGTGGGCGAGCTGACGTCGGCTGGCGTGATTTTTCGCTACTACGACCCGCGCCCGCGACTGCTCGGTATGCGCACCAATTTGTTTCGCCGCATGCATCGTAAAATCGTGGTGATCGACGACGTTACCGCCTTCGTCGGCGGAATTAACTACTCCGCCGAGCATATGACCGATTACGGCCCGGAAGCCAAACAGGATTATGCCGTGCAGGTAGAAGGGCCGGTGGTGCTCGATATCCTGCAATTTGAACTGGAAAACCTGCCTACCAATGAGGCGACCCGCCGCTGGTGGCAGCGGCGTCGGCATAAGCCTGAAATCAACCGCAACCCCGGCGAGGCCCAGGCGCTGTTTATCTGGCGGGATAATCAGGATCATCGCGACGATATTGAGCGTCACTATCTGAAAATGCTGACCACCGCCCGCCGGGAAGTGATTATCGCCAACGCCTACTTTTTCCCCGGCTATCGCCTGCTGCACGCCATGCGCAACGCGGCCCGCCGCGGCGTGCGCGTCAAGCTTATCGTGCAGGGCGAACCGGATATTCCGATTGTCAAATTCGGCGCGCGCCTGCTCTATCACTATCTGGTGAAAGGCGGCGTGCAGATTTTCGAATACCGCCGCCGTCCGCTGCACGGCAAAGTGGCGCTGGCGGACGACCACTGGGCCACCGTCGGTTCCAGCAACCTCGACCCGCTCAGCCTGTCGCTGAATCTGGAAGCCAACCTGGTGATTCACGACCGCGAATTTAACCAGACGCTGCGCGATAATCTCAATGGCTTAATCCTTAACGACTGCCGCGAGGTCGATAAGCGCATTTTGTCGAAACGCACCTGGTGGCGGCTCGGCATTAGCGTGCTGGCGTTCCACTTCCTGCGCCACTTCCCTGCCTGGGTCGGATGGCTACCGGCCCATACGCCACTGCTGTCGCGGGTTCAGCCCCCGGTACAGCCAGAAATTGAAACTCAGGATCGCGTAGACCCGGAAAATCAGGAGGTGAAATCCTGATGGCGAAATCTCACCCTCGCTGGCGGATGGCGAAAAAAATCCTGACGGTGCTCTTTTTTATCGCCGTCGTCGTTCTGCTGGTGGTCTACGCCCAGAAAATTGACTGGCAGGACGTGTGGAAAGTGATTCGCGATTACAACCGTACGGCGCTGCTCAGCGCCATCGGGTTGGTTATCGCCAGCTACCTGATCTATGGCTGCTACGATCTGCTGGGGCGCGCCTACTGCGGCCACAAGCTGGCTAAACGCCAGGTGATGCTGGTGTCTTTTATCTGCTACGCCTTTAACCTGACGCTCAGCACCTGGGTAGGCGGCATTGGTATGCGCTATCGGCTCTACTCGCGTCTGGGGCTGAGCGGGGCGACCATTACCCGTATCTTCTCCCTGAGCATTACCACCAACTGGCTGGGGTATATCCTGCTCGGCGGCATTATTTTTAGCTCCGGCATGGTGAAGGTTCCCGAGCGCTGGTATATCAGCCAGCCGTCGCTGCAAATTCTGGGCGTCGTTTTGCTGCTGATTTCCGCGTTTTACCTGTGGGCCTGCGCCTTTGCTAAAAAGCGCCATCTGACGATAAAAGGCCAGCGGCTGGTTCTGCCTTCCTGGCGCTTCGCGATATTGCAGATGGCGGTTTCCAGCCTGAACTGGATGGCGATGGGGGCGATTATCTGGCTACTGTTGGGGCCTCAGGTGGACTATTTTCTCGTGCTCGGGGTACTGCTGGTGAGCAGCATTGCGGGGGTTATCGTGCATATTCCGGCAGGCATTGGCGTGCTTGAGGCGGTGTTTATCGCCATGCTTTCCGGAGAAGAGATTTCGCGCGGCGCGATTATCGCCGCCCTGCTCGCCTACCGCGCGCTGTACTACTTCCTGCCGCTGCTGCTGGCGACCATCGGCTACTTAATTCTGGAGAGCCGGGCGAAGCATCTGCGGGAGAAAAACCAGCGCAAGCTGGCGGGAGAAGAGTAAAAAAAGCCCCGGTCGCGGATGCTGACCGGGGCTGCGGTTTGGTCGATATCGTGGATATCTGCCGCTATTTTATCCACTTTTCCGTTGATGAACTTTCCCGGTGGCGCTTCGCTGACCGGGCCACAAGTTCACCGCTGTCTGCGAGCCGGTAGCGCGGATAAGGCGCATCGCGCCGCCACCCGGGAACGAGTTAACGACGGTTGCCGAAAATGCGCAGCAGCATCAGGAACAGGTTGATAAAGTCCAGATACAGCGTCAGCGCCCCAAGAATCGAGTATTTGCGCAGCGTTGACGCATCGCGAACGTCAATCTGCTCGCCGATGTTTTTCAGCTTCTGGGTGTCATAGGCGGTCAGGCCGACAAATACGATCACCCCGATGTAGGTCACTGCCCACATCAGCGCTTCGCTCTTCAGCCAGAAGTTAACCAGCGACGCCAGCAGGATACCAATCAGCGCCATAAACAGCATATTGCCGAAGCCGCTCAGATCGCGTTTGGTGGTGTAGCCGTAAAGGCTCATCGCGCCAAACATCCCGCCGGCCACCACGAAAGTACTGGCGATCGACGAGTAGGTATAGACGATGAAAATGCTGGAAAGCGTGAGCCCGGTGAGCGCCGAATAGAGCATAAACAGGGTGGTCGCCATCCCTGCGCTCAGCCGCTGCACCATGCCGGAGAGCACGAATACCAGCCCCAGTTGGGCGATGATCAGGCCGAAAAAGGTTATTTTGCTGGAAAAGACGAACATCATCACCGCAGGAGTATTGGCCGCAAACCACGCGATAAACGCCGTGAGCAGTAGCCCGACCGTCATCCAGCCGTACACCTGCGCCATATAAGTTTGAAGTCCGCTGCGACCCTGTACGATCGCCCCGGAACGAGGATATCTGTCCATGACTGTCTCCTGATTAACGAAATTTATCTTCTAAGCGTACCACACTACCAGCGTTCTGCCGCCCTGCGGTCGCTATCTCGCGCATCGACCCAGCGCTCGCCTTCCGGCGTCGCTTCGCGCTTCCAGAACGGCGCGCGGGTTTTCAGGTAATCCATAATAAACTCCCCCGCCGCAAACGCGCTGCCGCGATGGACGCTGGTGACGCCGACAAAGACAATCTCTTCTCCGGGCCACATTTCGCCGATACGGTGAATCACCGTGACCCGCCCCAGCGGCCAGCGCTCGCGCGCCAGCTCAACGATTTCCGCCAGCGATTTTTCGGTCATCCCCGGATAGTGCTCAAGAGTCAGCGCTTTGACGCTGTCGCCAAGGTTGTGGTTGCGAACCTTGCCGGTAAAGGTCACCACCGCGCCGTCTTCATCGCGCTCGGCCAGCCAGGGATATTCGTCGCCGACCTTAAAGCGGTCGTGGCTAACGATAATACGCGTCTGCGTCATCTTATCCTCCGGTGACCGGCGGGAAAAACGCCACTTCATCGCCGGCCGCCAGCGGATGATCAAACGTCGTCAGCGTCTGGTTTACCGCCGCCAGTAGCTTGCCCTCCTCCAGCGCCAGCGCCCAGCGGTCGCCGCGGGCGATCAGCTGCTGGCGAACGGCTTCAACCGTGGAAAGCCCGTGCGAATCGAGCGTCAGGGAATCGGTGCCGAGCAGTTCGCGCACCTGAGCAAAAAAAAGGACCTTAATCATGGCTATCTTCCACTTTAAAATCGCCGGACTTGCCGCCGCTTTTCGCCAGCAGGCGCACCGGACCAATCACCATATCTTTCTGTACCGCTTTGCACATATCGTAAATCGTCAGCGCGGCGACTGAGGCGGCGGTCAATGCTTCCATTTCGACGCCGGTTTTCCCGGTCAGGCGGCACAGGGATTCGATGCGCACCCGGTTATGCTCGGGCTGCGCCTGCAGATGGACTTCGACTTTGCTCAGCATCAGCGGATGGCACAGCGGAATAAGCTCCCAGGTGCGTTTTGCCGCCTGGATCCCGGCGATGCGCGCGGTAGCGAAGACGTCGCCTTTGTGATGGCTGCCGTCGATAATCATCGCCAGCGTCTTGGCCTGCATCTCAACATAGGCCTCGGCGCGCGCTTCGCGAACCGTCTCCGCTTTCGCCGAGACATCGACCATGTGCGCTTCGCCGGCGGCGTTAATATGGGTCAGCTGTGACATAAATTACTTCTTAAGGTGAGAGATAAAGTTGCACGGGCGCGTACGCGCATCGAGCTGCGGCGCAATAATATTGTCCCATGCGGTACGACAGGCTTTGGTTGAGCCAGGCATCGCAAAAATCAGCGTACGGTTGGCGACCCCGGCAACGGCGCGGGACTGCAGGGTCGAGGTGCCGATCTCTTCGAAGGAGAGCATGCGGAACACCTCGCCGAAGCCTTCGACCTCACGGTCAAACAGCGGCAGCAGCGCTTCCGGCGCCTGGTCGCCGTCGGTAAAGCCGGTGCCGCCGGTAATCAGCACCACCTGCGCCTCATCGCCGGCAATCCACGCCGACACCTGGGCGCGAATGGCGTAGCGGTTCTCTTTAACAATCGCCTTATCGACGATGACGTGGCCCGCCTCCTCTGCCGCATCGCGCAGCCAGTGGCCGGAGGTGTCGTCCTCTTCGCCGCGTCGGCTGGAGACGGTGAGAATAGCAATACGGGTCGGGATAAACTCAGCGCTGGCCTGGCTCATCTGATCGCTCCTTAAAATGAATTATCCGCCGATATACGACAGGTTCTGCGTAATACCGGTGTTGCCCTGATGCAGGAAATGAGTTTGCTTTTTGTGCGTTAACGCCTCGGAAATTCTCGCCTCCAGCGCCGACTGCTGCCGCTCATCGGCGAGCAGATCGCGCAGGTCGACGCCGCCTTCGCCGAACAGGCACAGGTGCAATTTACCCACGGAAGAGACGCGCAGGCGGTTGCAGGTGGCGCAGAAATCTTTTTCATAAGGCATGATCAGGCCGATTTCCCCGGCATAGTCCGGATGGCAAAACACCTGCGCCGGGCCGTCGCTACGCTGGCGGATCTGATGGATCCAGCCGCGGCGCAGCAGCTCATCGCGCAGCACCATGCCCGAAATGTGATGGCGGCGAAACAGATCGCTGCCTTCGCCGGTTTCCATCAATTCAATAAAACGCAGCTGAATGCGGCGCGGCTGGATCCACGCCAGAAAGGTGTCGAGCTGGTGATGGTTAACGTCGCGCATCAGCACGGTATTGACCTTCACTTTTTCGAAGCCAGCGGCAAAGGCGGCATCGATGCCGTCCATCACCTGACGAAACTTGTCCTGGCCGGTGATGGCGTGAAACTGACGCGCATCGAGGCTGTCCACGCTGACGTTAATCGCCGTCAGCCCGGCATCGCGCCAGCTTTCAACATCCCGCGCCAGCCGGTAGCCGTTGGTGGTGACCGCAATCTGGCGAATGGAGGGATTTTCCCGCACGGCGGCGATGATGTCGGTAAAATCGCGACGCAGCGAAGGCTCACCGCCGGTCAGGCGCACCTTTTCCGTCCCCAGGGCGGAGAACGCGCGGGTGACGTGACGGACCTCATCGACGCTGAGGAAGCCTTTATTGGTGACGGCGCCGGGCTTATAGCCATCGGGCAGGCAGTAGGTGCAACGAAAGTTGCAGACGTCGGTAATTGATAAGCGCAGATAGTAAAACTTCCGCGCATATGCATCGGTAAGCTGTGAAGCCATAGACACCTTTCCAAATACGGGAGACGCGGTCATTTCTTTCCACGCCCTGGTGACAACCGAAGTTGTCACGGCCAAAGCACCATATCTTTTGACACAGGCACAGAGGCTAGAGTGTTAACGGGTTATGCCGATAGTAGCGCTTTCATAACGGTTTCGCCATTTCCGATTTCGTTATATATTCAATTACATATCGCTACGATCGCGCATTTTCGCTACAGAATAGCTAAAAACCACGCTTTTGCATTGATGTCGGTCAGTTTGTCAGGTCCCGCCCATCGTCTTTTAGGGGTAGATCGGTTACTGTGAGCCCGATTAATTGTTATAAGGGATTTTTATGCGCAATCGTACTTTCGCCGATCTTGATCGCGTTGTGGCTCTCGGTGGCGGGCACGGGCTGGGCCGGGTGATGTCATCCCTCTCTTCGCTCGGTTCACGCCTTACCGGCATCGTCACCACCACCGATAACGGCGGCTCTACGGGACGCATTCGTCGCGCGGAAGGCGGCATCGCCTGGGGCGATATGCGCAACTGTATTAATCAACTTATCGCTGAACCCAGCGTGGCGTCGGCGATGTTTGAGTACCGTTTTAGCGGCAACGGCGAACTTTCCGGGCATAACCTCGGAAATTTAATGCTTAAGGCGCTGGATCACCTGAGCGTCCGGCCGCTTGAAGCGATCAATTTGATCAGAAATCTCCTTAAGGTTGACGCGTTTCTGATCCCGATGTCGGAACAACCGGTCGATCTGATGGCCATTGACCACGAAGGGCACGAAGTCTACGGCGAAGTGAATATCGATCAGCTTGCCAGCGTGCCGCGCGAGCTTATGCTCTCGCCGCCGGTCCCCACCACCCGCGAAGCGATAGAAGCCATCGCCGAAGCCGACTTAATTCTGATTGGCCCCGGCAGTTTCTATACCAGCCTGATGCCGATTCTGCTGCTCGATGAGATGGCGCAGGCGCTACGCCGCACGCCCGCGCCGATGGTGTTTATCGATAATCTGGGCAAAGAGCACAGCCCGGCAGCCAGCCTGACGCTGGCGGACAGAGTCGCCATTATGGAACAGCAGATCGGTAAACGGGTGATTGACGCGCTGGTGGTCGGCCCGAAGGCCGATATCGCAGGGATTGAAAATCGGGTCGTCATTCAGACGCCCCTGGACGCCAGCGATGTGCCCTATCGTCACGATCGGCAGCTATTACGCCGCGCGCTGGATAAAGCGATTCAGGCCTTAGGCTAATCCTCAAAGCAGGCTTATTGTCGGGACACAATCAGGCTGGCTTAAAATCTTAAGGTTGTCTTAAAAAAAAACGGGCAGCATAGCGAACATCTCTTTATGTGGACGTTCGCTATGTCGTTATTTTCTTTACGCCGGCCAATGCTTAACCGTACGGTCTATTTGATTCTTTTCGCCAGCTATATCGGTCTGGTGCTGAATATCGCTTTCTATCGCCAGGCGTTTACCCTGCTGCCGGTCAACGGTCTGCACAACTGGCTGGTGTTCCTCAGTATGCCGATTGTGGCCATCAGCGTGATGAATATCATCACCACGATAGCGTCGTTCCTGAAGCTTGACCGCCTCGTCATCAGCCTGTTTATTTTGCTTAGCGCTTCGGCCCAATATTTTATCTGGACCTTCGGGGTGATTATCGATCGGGCGATGATCACCAATATCCTCGATACCACGCCCGCCGAAAGCTTTGCGCTTCTCTCCGGCAGAATGGTCTTGATACTGGGTCTCACCGGCGTTCTGGCGGTGGTCGCGGCCTGGTGGGTTAAAATCCGCAAACCGGCAACCCTGTGGCGCAGCGTGGCGATACGGCTGGCGAGCATCGTGGTTTCAGCGCTGCTGATTATTCTGGTCGCGGCATTTTTTTATAAGGATTACGCCTCGCTGTTTCGCAATAACAAAGAGCTGGTGAAGTCCCTGAGCCCGTCAAACAGCATTGTGGCGGTGAATTCATGGTATGCGCATAACAGAATGGACAATCTTCCGCTGGTCAAAATTGGCGAAGACGCGGTTCAGAAACCGGTGATGCGCAGCGGACCGCGGAAAAACCTGACCATCGTGGTATTAGGCGAAACCTCAAGGGCGGCCAACTTTTCCCTGAACGGCTACGCCCGCGAGACCAACCCGCGCCTGAAACAGGATAATGTTATCTATTTCCCCGATACGACCTCTTGCGGCACCGCGACTGCGGTTTCCGTACCGTGCATGTTCTCTAATATGCCACGCGCCCACTATGATGAAGAGCTGGCGCACCACCAGGAAGGCGTGCTGGATATCCTGCAGCGGGCGGGAATTCAGGTGCAGTGGAATGATAACGACGGCGGCTGCAAAGGGGCCTGTGACCGGGTGCCGCATCAGAACGTCACCGATCTCAAGCTGAGCGGCCAGTGCATCGACGGCGAGTGCTACGATGAGGTGCTATTCCATAGCTTGGATAGCTATATCGACAATCTTCAGCAGGACGGAATTATCGTTCTGCACACCATCGGCAGCCACGGTCCGACCTACTACAATCGCTATCCGGCGCAGTTTAAACAGTTTACGCCGACCTGCGATACCAACGAAATTCAGAGCTGTACCCAGCAGCAGCTCACCAATACCTACGACAATACGATTTTGTATGTCGATTATGTGGTCGACAAAGCGATAAAATTACTGCAGTCAAAGCAGGATAAATTCACCACCAGCCTGGTGTATCTGTCGGATCACGGCGAGTCGCTTGGCGAGGATGGGGTATATTTGCACGGGCTGCCGTGGTCCATCGCGCCGGAGACGCAAAAACACGTCCCGATGCTGCTGTGGCTGTCCGCGGATTATCAACAGCGCTATGGCGTCTCCAGCCAGTGCTTGCAGCAGAAAGCGAAAACGCAAGCGTATTCGCAGGATAATCTCTTCTCCACCCTGCTCGGTCTGCTCGGGGTCAGCACCCGCGAGTACCAGGCAACAGACGATATTTTAACGCCATGTAGAGAGGCAGGCCGATGAAAATTTTAGTCATTGAAGACGATGCGCTCCTGTTACAGGGATTAATCCTGGCGATGCAAAGCGAGGGCTACGTCTGCGACGGCGTGTCAACCGCCCACGAAGCCGCACTCTCTCTGGCCAGCAATCACTATAGCCTGGTGGTCCTCGACCTCGGCCTGCCGGATGAGGACGGCCTGCACTTCCTGGCGCGTATGCGGCGGGAAAAATTCAGCCAGCCGGTGCTGATCCTCACCGCCCGTGATACCGTTGATGACCGCATCAGCGGTCTGGATACCGGCGCGGATGACTACCTGGTTAAGCCATTTGCGCTGGAAGAGCTTAACGCCCGTATTCGCGCCCTACTGCGTCGTCACAACAATCAGGGCGATAACGAACTGACCGTCGGCAATTTACGCCTGAACGTCACCCGGCGGCTGGTCTGGCTCGGCGAGCAGTCTCTGGATTTAACCCCCAAAGAGTACGCCCTGCTTTCTCGTCTGATGATGAAGGCGGGCAGCCCGGTGCATCGCGAAATTCTCTATAACGACATTTACAGCTGGGACAACGAACCGGCCACCAACACGCTGGAGGTGCATATCCATAATCTGCGCGATAAGGTCGGCAAATCACGCATCCGCACCGTCCGGGGCTTTGGCTATATGCTGGTTGATAACGCGGAGACGGAATAACGCTATGGCTTTTTTTGTCAGTGAAAACTGGACCATGCGTCATCGGCTGCTGCTGACAATTGGCGCAATCCTGGCGGTGTGCCAGTTGATCAGCGTGTTCTGGCTGTGGCATGAAAGCCAGGAACAGATACAGCTGCTGGTCGCCAGCGCCATCGAAGGGCATAACAATCAGAAGCATATTGAGCATGAGGTTCGCGAAGCGGTAGCCAGCCTGCTGATCCCGAGCCTGCTGATTATTGGCCTGGCGCTGTATATTTCCCTGCTGGCGGTTAAAAAAATCACCAGGCCGCTTTCTCGACTGCAGCTCGAGCTGGAAAGCCGTACCCCGGATAATCTGCAGCCTATCGCGCTGAAAGAATCGGTTCCTGAAGTGACCGCAGTGACCACCGCGATCAATCAGCTGGTATCCCGCCTGAATTTAACCCTCGATCGCGAGCGCCTGTTTACCGCCGACGTCGCCCATGAGCTGCGCACGCCGCTGGCCGGGCTGCGGCTGCACCTGGAGCTGCTGGCGAAAGTGCACGGCGTTAACGTGGATCCGCTGATACAGCGTCTCGATCAAATGACCAACAGCATTACTCAACTGCTTCAGCTGGCGCGCGTCGGCCAGTCATTCTCCGCCGGTAGCTATCAGCAGGTTGCGCTAAAAGAGGATGTTTTCGAGCCGTTGCAGGACGAGCTCGAGACGATGCTGCAGCAGCGCCAGCAGAAGCTAGTGTTCAGTGATAAAGAAGGTGAAGCGGTGGTTTCGGGCGACGCCACGCTGGTGCAGGTGATCCTGCGCAATCTGGTGGAAAACGCCCATCGCTATAGCCCGACGGGGTCGACGATTAAAGTGTCGATAGCGCCCGGCCCAACGCCAATTCTGGCGGTCGAAGACGAAGGCCCGGGAATCGATGAGGCGAAAAGCGGTGAATTAAGCAAAGCGTTCGTTCGCATGGACAGCCGCTACGGCGGTATTGGTCTTGGGTTAAGCATCGTCACCCGCATCGCCCAGCTGCACGACGCGCAGTTCTTTTTACATAACCGTCAGCCCGGCCCCGGCGTTCGCGCCTGGGTACTCTTCCCTAAAGCTTCGCGTCAGAACGTCAGCACCCACTGATGGAAAAAGGCAACGACGATAACAAACGCGCAGGTGACTGCCAGGTATTCGCGGAAGGTTAATTTTTGCATGGCGCTATCCTCAGTAAAGTGAGGATAGTTTCGCCAAACAAGATTAAGCCAACATTAAGCATTACGGAAAATCACGACAGAGGGGCGATAAATAACCAAAGCGTTCTGGCCACCTCGTTTTGACGCATGTGCCCGCTTTTCTGTCGGGTGGCGGCTAACGCATTTTCCGACCTACGAAAAACACATCCTGTCCATCACCCCGAAGACCGTAAGGCCCGGCGATAACTCCGCTACGACGCGGCGATAAACAGCTCGCGCAGCTGGTGAAGCTGGTCGCGAATTTGCGCCGCCTCTTCGAACTCCAGGTTCTGCGCGTGCTGCATCATCTGCCCTTCCAGTTCGTGAATCTTCTGCTGAAGCGCCTTCGGCGTGAGGGCGACCGTATCCGCCTCAACCGGAGAGCGGGACTTGCCGCGCCCCTTGGTTTTGGTTTTCGCGATATTCTGACCGAGCGCCAGAATATCGACCACTTTCTTGTTGAGCCCCTGCGGAACAATGCCGTGCTCTTCGTTATACGCCTGCTGCTTCTCACGGCGGCGCTCGGTTTCACCGATCGCTTTCGCCATCGACGGGGTGATTTTATCGCCGTAGAGAATCGCTTTACCGTTGATGTTGCGCGCCGCGCGGCCAATGGTCTGAATCAGCGAGCGTTCAGAGCGCAGGAAGCCTTCTTTATCGGCGTCCAGGATCGCCACCAGCGAGACTTCCGGCATATCCAAACCTTCACGCAGCAGGTTGATGCCCACCAGCACGTCAAACTCGCCGAGGCGCAGGTCGCGGATAATCTCCATGCGCTCCACGGTGTCGATGTCCGAGTGCAGGTAGCGAACCCGCTCGCCGTGCTCTTCCAGATATTCGGTTAAATCTTCCGCCATCCGTTTGGTCAGCGTCGTGACCAGCACGCGCTCGTTGATCGCGGTGCGGAGGCGAATTTCCGAGAGCAGGTCGTCGACCTGGGTGCCTACCGGACGCACCTCGATGATCGGATCCAGCAGCCCCGTCGGGCGAACAACCTGGTCCACCACCTCGTCGCCGGATTTATCCAGTTCATAGGCCCCCGGCGTCGCCGAAACGTAGATCGTTTGCGGCGCCAGGGCCTCAAACTCTTCAAACTTCATTGGCCGGTTATCGAGCGCCGACGGCAGACGGAAACCATACTCCACCAGCGTCTCTTTACGCGCCCGGTCCCCGCGGTACATGCCGCCGATTTGCGGGATCGTTACGTGGGATTCATCGATCACCAGCAGACCATCGGCCGGCAGGTAGTCAAACAGCGTCGGCGGCGGCTCGCCCGGGCCGCGGCCCGACAGGTAGCGCGAGTAGTTTTCAATCCCCGAACAGTAGCCCAGCTCGTTCATCATTTCGAGGTCGAACTGCGTACGCTGGCTTAGACGCTGCTCTTCCAGCAGCTTGTTGTTCTCCAGCAGCACCTTACGCCGCTCCGCCAGTTCCACTTTAATCTCTTCCATCGCCTGGACGATGCGCTCGCGCGGGGTGACGTAGTGGGTCTTCGGGTAGACGGTGAAGCGCGGGATCGTCGACTCGATATGACCGGTCAGCGGATCGAATAGCGACAGGCGCTCAACTTCCTCATCGAACAGCTCAACGCGCAGCGCGACGTCGTCAGATTCCGCCGGGAAGATATCAATCACTTCGCCGCGCACGCGGAAGGTACCGCGCTGGAAGGCCTGATCGTTGCGGGTATACTGCAGCTCGGCCAGGCGGCGCAAGATAGCGCGCTGGTCAATGATCATGCCCACCGTCAGGTGCAGCATCATCTTCAGATAGAGGTCCGGGTCGCCCAGGCCGTAAATAGCGGAGACCGACGCCACCACCACCACGTCGCGACGCTCCAGCAGGGCTTTGGTCGCCGACAGACGCATCTGTTCAATGTGTTCGTTCACCGACGCATCTTTCTCGATGAAGGTGTCCGAGCTTGGTACGTAGGCTTCCGGCTGGTAGTAGTCGTAGTAGGAGACGAAATACTCCACCGCGTTCTCCGGGAAGAACTCTTTCATCTCGCCGTAAAGCTGCGCCGCCAGGGTTTTGTTCGGCGCCAGCACCATCGTCGGGCGCTGCAGGTCAGCAATAACGTTGGCGATAGTAAACGTTTTACCTGAGCCGGTTACCCCGAGTAGCGTTTGATGCGCCAGGCCATCTTCCAGCCCCTCTTCCAGGCGACGAATGGCTTCCGGCTGGTCGCCGGAGGGACGGAAAGCAGAATGCAGCTTGAACGGTTTACTCATCAATCAGAACCTGAAGAAGGGTTGAATGGCAGGTGTTTAATTCTACTCGTCAGCTCAGCTTTTGCCAATAAAAAATACTGGATATAAAGCCAGTACCCTATTATCGTATCCGGGCTAATTCGCGCTTTTTACCGCCAACATGGGCAAATAAAAAGCGCTTTACGGGATAATCCGCCACTCTGTAGGGTTATCCCCAAAAAGTATTGTCATTTAACATTTGTCAAGCGAGAGGATGAATGTTTTATGGCAGCCGGTGACACTTTTCTTACAGGCATTGCTTTTATCTAATCAATTGATATTTAATATAATTTAATAAAAGACGGGTTTCGCGTCAATTCGCCCGCAGGCCGCGTACTCTCTAGCTTACCGCAAGTTTTCTAACTCTAATGCACAAGGTTATCCACAGGAATAGTGGATAACTGTCTGCAGCCCATGACCCGTGCCACCCGCACAAAACCGATCGCCTCGGCAAAAACCGTCGCGAAAAAAATTAATTGAATTTTTTTTGCTGTTTATCGACGAAGAACAGCGAGATTTTTTGCACCACATTTCAGCGCGCGGGCACCGGGAAAGTGCAAGGTCGATCCGCTTTCGCCCGGCAGCACCTGTATAGACCAGCAAATACCGAGAGTTCTTTTTCCTGGCAAGAGATTTGCAGAATCTTCTTGTCGCCTGCTATCCCAGGAAAGGAGAAAACGTCTATGTTGAGTCTACGTGCCGTGAATCACTATTACGGAAGCCAGCACACGCTGTGGAATGTCGACCTCGAGCTCAGGCCCGGTAAATGCACCTGCGTAATGGGGCTTCAGGGGATGGGTAAAACCACGCTCGTCAACTGCATTACCGGCCATCTGCCGGTGGCCAGCGGCAGTATGACCTGGCAGGACGGCGGATCGGCGCCCTATGACCTGATGCCGCTCTCCGCGCAGTCGCGCAGCGCCATCGGCATTGGCTACGTCCCGCAGGATAAACGGATCTTTTCGCAGCTGAGCGTCGAGGAAAATCTGCATATCGCCCTCGCGGCGGGCGGCGAACCGGCGTCAGCGGTCGCCGGAGAGATTTACGATCTGTTTCCCGAGCTGTACGCTCTGCGGCAAAGTAAAGGGATTACCCTGACCGCCGACGACCAGTACCAGCTGGCGCTGGCGAGAGCGCTGATAACCCGCCCGCGCCTGCTGATCCTCGACGAGCCTTCGCGCGGCGGCGGCCAGCGTTTCCTGCACAAGCTCGGGGATTTACTGATGCGCCTGAACCGCGATATTGGCCTGACGGTGCTGATCGCCGAACAGCATCTGCCGTTTATTCGCCGGGTGGCGGATCGTTTCTGTCTACTGCACTGCGGACGCAGCGTCGCTCAGGGCGACGTTAACCAGCTGGATACTCCGCTGCTGGCGAAGTGGATGACGCCCGATCCAGCGCGCTGAGGTCGAGATACTGCCCCAGATCCTCACGCTGAACCGCATTCGCCAGCCACGGGATCTCGCCGAGCAACGGCGCGGGCAGTACGCGCTTCAGCGTCGCCAGATACTCAGAGTGGCGCCTGCCCGGCGGCTGGATATCATTGGCTATCCAACCCGCCAGCGGCAGCCCGGCCTGAAGCACCGCCTGAGCGGTAAGCATCGCATGGTTGATGCACCCCAACTTAACGCCAACCACTAAAATCACCGGCAGCCGCTCTTCCCGTACCCAATCGGCAAAGGTCAGCGTCTGCGAAAGCGGCGTAAACCAGCCCCCCGCCCCTTCCACCAGCAGCCAGTCAGACAGCGCTTCCAGACCGCGCAGGCCTGTAGAGATCGCGGCGGCGTCGATCGGCCTCCCTTCTTCAGCGCTGATAATATGCGGTGACGTCGGCTCAGCAAAGGTAAACGGGTTGACCTGCTCGTAGCGTAGCGCCACCCGGCTATTGCGCTGTAAAGCCAGCGCATCCTCGTTGCGCAGCCCCTGCGGCGTATATTCGCTGCCGGAAGCCACCGGTTTGTAGCCCGCGCTCTTAAATCCTTCGCGGTTGGCCGCCTGCAGCAGAGCGCAGCTGGCGACGGTTTTACCCACTTCGGTGTCGGTACCGGTAACGAAAAAACGTTTAATCACGTTCGATAACTCCTGTGAAAAGATGATACGTCAGCGGACACTGGCCCTGCTGCTGCGGCCAGGCGAGCTGAAGCTGCCGCAGCTTGCCGCGGCTGAGCGTAGCTGCGCCGCGCCCGTGGTGTAGATGGGTCGCGCCAATGCCTTTAAGCGAGCGCATCGCGCTGAGCGCGTCGGCAAACGGCAGCGTGATGGCGTGGACGTGACCGCTGGCGCGGCGACCGGCCAGCGCCTGATGCACCGCCTGCTCGCTGAGAAAACGGTTGGCGTGCGGCCGCGCATCGATGGCTCGCCAGGCCTGATTGAGCTCCGGCAATGAACCAGACAGCAGCGTACTAAACGCGACGCGCCCGCCGGGGCGTACCACCCGGGACAGCTCATCAATGGCGGTAGCGAGATTGTCGCACCACTGAACCGCAAGGTTGCTCCACGCCAGGTCAACGCTGCCGTCCGCCAGCGGGAGCGCTTCGATGTCGCCCTCGACGTAGCGGTGCGCGCAGTTTCCGCGGCGGGCTTCCGCCAGCATGTCGACGGAAAGATCCAGCGCCGTCACCCGGCTCCCTGCATCGCGCCAGAAACGGCTTACGCTACCGGGGCCGCAGCCCGCGTCCAGCACTTCAGGAAAGGTCTTGATATCGAGCTGTTCCAGCAGCAGAGAGGCGCTTAGACGCTGTAATTCGTCGTGCTGGGTGTAATGCCCCGCCGCGCGGCCAAACGCCGCCGCGATGGCGCGCTTATTCACCGCCGTCATGCAGCACCTCCAGCAGGCGGGCGATATCGGCGGATTTATGCGCGGCGGTCAGCGTCAGGCGCAGCCGCGCGCTGCCGACGGGGACCGTCGGCGGGCGGATTGCCGTCGCCCAGCAGCCTTCCTCGCGCAGGCGGGCGGCCAGCCGCAGCGCGCGGGCGTTGTCGCCGACAATCAGCGGCTGAATCGCGCTGCCAGAATCGGTGAGTTCGCCGGGATAGCGGGTCATTCCCCGGCGAAAGTCGGCGATATGGCCGGCCAGCGTTTCCCGCCGCGCCTGACCCTCGTCGCCGCGAATAACCTCCAGCGCGGCGCTCAGCGCCACCGCCTGCGCCGGGGGCATGGCGGTGCTGTAAATCAGATGGCGGGCAAACTGCAGCAGATAATCCGCCAGCGCCTCGCTGCACAGCACCGCCGCGCCGCTGACGCCAAACGCTTTCCCGAAGGTGACGATAAGCAGATCCGGGCGTACCTGCTGCGTATGGCAACTGCCGCGCCCCTCTTCGCCGAGCGCGCCGATACCGTGCGCGTCGTCAACCAGCAGAAGCGCGCCCGCGGCCCGCGCCGCCTGGCATACCTCCGCCAGCGGCGCGCTATCGCCGTCCATGCTAAAAATGCCTTCGGTCACCACCAGCTGCTGGCCGGTAAGCGGTTTCGCCAGCAACTCGTCAAGATGGCGGCAGTCATTGTGCTGAAAGCGCCGCAGCTGCGCCGGACTCAGGCTGGCGGCTTCCAGCAGCGACGCGTGGCTGAGACGGTCGGCGACAATCCGATCCTCTTTGCCCGCCAGCGCGGCAATCACCGCCTGGTTCGCGGCAAAGCCGGAAATAAACAGCAGCGCGCGCGGATAGCCCAGCCAGTCGGCCAGCTGCTCCTCCAGCGCGCGGTGCGCCTCGCTATAGCCGCTGACGTGACCGGAGCCGCCGCTGCCGACGCCGTAGCGCTCCGCGCCCTGCTGCCAGGCTTTGACAATAGCCGGATGCTGGCTGAGGCCAAGATAATCGTTGCTGGAAAAATTGAGCCAGCGCCGTCCTTCGCGGCTGAGCCAGCGTCCTGCGCCCAGCGTCACCGGCAGGCGACTGCGCAAGGCATCCGCCGCCCGCCGCTCCTCCAGCGCCAGCTCGATGCGGTGCTGCCAGCTCATAGCGCCGCCGCGTTGTAATATTCCTCGGTATCCGGATTCATCAGCGCCTGCTCCAGGCGCTGCTGCTGGGCGTTATCGCCTTCCAGCACCGCGGTCTGCTGCGGGTTAATCCCCAGCTTGCGGAACAACTGCAGGTCTTTGTCCTCTTCCGGGTTTGGCGTGGTCAGCAGCTTGCAGCCGTAGAAAATCGAGTTCGCTCCGGCCATAAAGCACATCGCCTGGGTCTGTTCGTTCATCTGTTCGCGCCCGGCGGAGAGACGCACGTGCGAGGTCGGCATCATGATGCGCGCAATGGCGATAGTGCGGATAAAATCAAAGGCGTCCACGTCGTCGTTGTCCGCCAGCGGCGTGCCTTTAACCTTCACCAGCATGTTGATCGGCACGCTTTCCGGCGGCGTCGGCAGATTGGCCAGCTGCAGCAGCAGCCCGGCGCGGTCTTTAACCGTTTCGCCAAGCCCGACAATCCCGCCGGAGCACACTTTAATCCCGGCATCGCGCACCTTGTCGAGGGTGTCCAGGCGCTCCTGGTAGGTACGGGTGGTGATGATATTGCCGTAGAATTCCGGCGAGGTATCAAGGTTGTGGTTGTAATAATCCAGACCGGCGCCGGCCAGGCGCTGCGCCTGGCTATCGTCGAGCGTACCGAGGGTCATGCAGGCTTCCAGCCCCAGCGCTTTCACCCCTTTCACCATCTGCTCAAGATACGGCATATCGCGGTCGTTAGGGTTCTTCCACGCCGCCCCCATGCAGAAGCGGGTTGAACCGGCTTGTTTCGCCTGTCGCGCCGACTCCAGCACCTGTTCAACTTCCATCAGGCGTTCGGATTCAAGGCCGGTTTTATAGCGTGCGCTTTGCGGGCAGTATTTGCAGTCTTCCGGGCAGGCACCGGTTTTAATCGACAGCAGCGTGCTGACCTGAACCTGGCGCGGGTCAAAGTACTGACGATGGATCTGCTGCGCTTCAAACAGCAGGTCCAAAAATGGTTTATTAAATAACTCAGTGACTTGCGACATTGTCCAGCGTGGGTGGTGAGCCATTAGCCTCTCCAAAGGGTTTTGTTAATTGTCGGTTCGGTTTATACTCGTAAACCTAAATGTTTTCAAAATGGTTTACAAGTCGATTATGACAATGGACGATCTCGCTTTCGATCGGCGCCACATCTGGCACCCTTACACTTCAATGACTTCGCCGCTGCCGGTCTATCCGGTGGTGGCCGCCCACGGCTGTGAGCTGACCCTCGCCGACGGCGGGCAGCTGGTTGACGGCATGTCGTCCTGGTGGGCGGCCATTCACGGCTACAACCACCCGCGGCTGAACGCGGCGATGAAAGCGCAGATTGAGCAGATGTCGCACGTGATGTTCGGCGGGATCGTTCACCCTCCCGCGATCGCCCTGTGCCGCCAGCTGGTGGCGATGACGCCGGAAAGCCTTGAGTGCGTATTCCTCGCCGATTCCGGTTCCGTCGCCGTTGAAGTGGCGATGAAAATGGCGCTTCAGTACTGGCAGGCGAAGGGCGACCCGCGCCGGCGCTTTCTCACCTTCCGCAACGGCTATCATGGCGATACCTTCGGCGCGATGTCAGTCTGCGATCCGGCGAACTCAATGCACAGCCTGTGGCAGGGTTATTTACCCGATAATCTCTTCGCCCCGGCGCCGCAAAGCCGCTTTGACGGCGAGTGGGATGAGCGGGATATCGTGCCGTTCGCCCGACTGATGACCGCCCATCGTCATGAAATCGCC
The DNA here is from genome assembly GCF_002090195.1 of Klebsiella sp. M5al. Classification (NCBI taxonomy): domain Bacteria; kingdom Pseudomonadati; phylum Pseudomonadota; class Gammaproteobacteria; order Enterobacterales; family Enterobacteriaceae; genus Klebsiella; species Klebsiella sp. M5al. Next base: position 1,845,709 of record NZ_CP020657.1, on the reverse strand, counting down.
GCGGTGATCCTCGAGCCGATTGTCCAGGGCGCGGGCGGCATGCGGATGTACCATCCCGAGTGGCTCAGGCGGATCCGCAAGATGTGCGATCGCGAAGGCATTCTGCTGATTGCCGATGAGATTGCCACCGGCTTTGGCCGGACGGGTAAGCTGTTCGCCTGCGAGCACGCGGGTATCGCGGCGGATATTCTGTGCCTCGGCAAAGCGCTGACCGGCGGCACCATGACGCTCTCCGCCACCCTCACCACCCGTCAGGTGGCGGAAACCATCAGCGACGGTCAAGCCGGCTGCTTTATGCACGGCCCGACCTTTATGGGTAACCCGCTGGCCTGCGCGGTGGCGACCGAGAGCCTGCGCCTGCTGGAAAGCGGCGAATGGCAGCAGCAGGTGGCGGCCATTGAAGCGCAGCTCAACGCCGAGCTGGCGCCGGCGCGCGAATCAGAGCAGGTTGCCGACGTGCGGGTACTGGGAGCGATTGGCGTGGTCGAGACGCATCGATCGGTCAACATGGCCGCCCTGCAGCGCTTTTTCGTCGAGCAAGGCGTGTGGATCCGCCCGTTCGGTCGCCTGATCTACCTGATGCCGCCGTACATCATTACGCCGGAGCAGCTGAGCCGCCTGACGCGGGCGGTTAACATCGCTGTTCAGGATGAAACATTTTTTAGCGAATAAGAGACGGTAAAGGCGCGGCTCACGCGCTACACTTCTTTGCTAATCAGTGAATTAATGCGAGGAAAGACGATGAAATTAATCAGTCATGATTTGCAGGATGGCGAGAAGCTGCCCAATCGTCATGTCTTCAACGGCATGGGCTACGATGGCGATAATATTTCGCCGCATCTGGCGTGGGACGATGTCCCGGCCGGAACCAAAAGCTTTGTGGTGACCTGTTTCGATCCCGATGCGCCGACCGGCTCCGGCTGGTGGCACTGGGTGGTGGCCAACCTGCCGGCCGATACCCGCGTGCTACCGCAGGGGGCGGGCTCCGGACAGGCGGAACTGCCCGAAGAAGCGATTCAGACCCGCACCGATTTTGGCCAGGCCGGATACGGCGGCGCGGCGCCGCCAAAGGGCGAGACCCATCGCTATATCTTTACCGTCCACGCGCTGGACGTCGAAAAGATTGCCGTCGATGAGGGCGCAAGCGGCGCGATGGTCGGCTTTAACGTCCATTTCCACAGCCTCGGCAGCGCATCGATTACCGCCCTGTTTAGCTAACGATCCCGGATTGCGGCGTAAACGCCTTATCCGGGCTACAGGTGAGTGCGATTGGGTAGCCCGGGTAAGGCGTCAGCCGCAACCCGGGAAAACCAAAACAATAACTACTCTGTTACCGCCAGTACGGCGTTTTTGCGCACACGCGCAAACCACACCGCCGTCAGCAGTCCAAGCCATACCAGACCGGCGATCAGCGCAATCCGCGTCTCCTCCACCATTCCCAGCACCGCGATGACCAGCCCCATAAACAGCAGCGTCAGCAGCGGGGCAACCGGCCACAACGGCACCGGGAACGCGATATTGCCGCGCTCTTCAGCGGACAGGCCGCGACGCATCGCAAAGTGAGCCAGCAGGATCATCACCCAGACCCATACCGTCGCGAAGGCCGCCAGTGAGGCAATCAGCACAAACACCTGCTCCGGCATCAGGTAGTTCAACACCACCGCCGCCAGCAGCGCCACGCCCATCACCACCACCGTCATCCACGGCACGCCGTTGCTGGCGATACGCTGGAAGCTCTTCGGCGCCAGCCCCTCTTTCGCCATACCGTACATCATGCGCCCCGCGCCGAAAATATCGCTGTTGATCGCCGAAATACTGGCGCTGATGACGATGATATTCAGGATGGTGGCCGCCGCTGGAATACCCAGACCATCAAAAATCAGCACGAACGGACTGCCCCGCTCGCCGAAGCTGTTCCACGGGAATATCGCCATCAGAATGGCCAGGGTGCAGACATAGAACAGCACGATACGCAGCGGGATAGTGTTGATCGCCTGCGGGATCACCTTCTGCGGATTCTTCGCTTCCGCCGCGGTGACGCCGATAATCTCGACGCCGCCAAAGGCGAACATCACGATACCGAGCGAGGCAATAATCCCCTCCCAGCCGTTAGGGGCAAAGCCGCCATGGCTCCATAGGTTCTCCAGCCCGGTTGCCGGGAAAGCGTTACCGAACCCGAAGAAAATAATACTGCCGCCCGCCACAATCATGGCGATAATCGCCACCACTTTAATCAACGACAGCCAGAACTCCATCTCGCCAAAAACGCGCACGCTGCACAGGTTCATGGCGCCGATAAAAAAGATAATGCTCAGCACCCAGATCCAGCGCGGAACATCGGGATACCACAGCCCCATATAGATGCCGAAAGCGGTAACGTCCGCGAGGGCGACGATCACCATTTCAAAAGTGTAGGTCCAACCGGTGATAAACCCCGCCAGCGGGCCAAGATACTGGCGCGCGTAGCTGCTGAAGGAGCCGGAAACGGGGTTACGCACCGCCATTTCCCCCAGCGCGCGCATCACGATAAACACCGCCGCGCCGCCGATCAGATAGGCCAGCAGTACCGCCGGACCCGCGGCTTTGATCGCCGATGCCGAGCCGTAAAATAGCCCGGTACCGATGGCGGAGCCGAGCGCGATAAAACGAATGTGCCGGGCGTTCAGCCCGCGCAGCAGGTGTGGCTTGTTTTGTTGTTGCATATGCAAGTGTCCTGATAGTTTTTATACGACGACAAATATGCGTGTAGGGCGGCCGGGAAGAAGCGATCTTCCCGGCGCGGGTACAGAGAACAGCGATGGTTTAGAGCACGGCGGGCAGCAGCCGCGTCAGATGACGCGCCGCCAGAAGCGCAATGGCGTTTTCGATATCCGGGGCGAAGAAACGATCCTCGGTGTAATGGGTGACCCGTTCGCGCAGCAGGTGCCGCGCCTCTTCCAGCAGCGGGCTACTGGTCAGGCCTTCGCGCATATCCAGCCCCTGTACGGAAGCCAGCCACTCAACGGCCAGCACACCGCGGGTATTTTCCGCCATCGCCCACAGGCGACGCCCGGCGGCTGGCGCCATGGAAACGTGGTCCTCCTGGTTGGCGGAGGTCGGCAGACTGTCCACGCTGTGCGGATGCGACAGCGCTTTGTTCTCGCTGGCCAGCGCCGCCGCCGTCACCTGGGCAATCATAAAGCCGGAGTTGACGCCGCCGTTTTTCACGAGGAACGGCGGCAGCTGCGACATATGGCTGTCCATCATCAGGGCGATGCGGCGCTCGGAGAGCGAGCCGATCTCGGCAATCGCCAGCGCGATATTATCCGCCGCCATCGCCACCGGTTCGGCGTGGAAGTTACCGCCGGAAATCACGTCATTCTCGCTGGCAAATACCAGCGGGTTGTCGGATACCGCGTTGGCTTCCACCAGCAGCACCTCCGCCGCCTGGCGAAGCTGGGTCAGGCAGGCCCCCATCACCTGCGGCTGACAGCGCAGAGAATACGGGTCCTGCACCTTGGTGCAGTTATGGTGCGACTGGGAAATAGCGCTGTCGTCGGTCAGCAGATGGCGATAGAGCGCCGCGGCGTCAATCTGCCCGCGCTGGCCGCGCGCTTCATGAATGCGCGGGTCAAACGGCCGGCGCGACCCGAGCGCCGCCTCGGTGGTTAACGCCCCGCAGACCACCGCGGAAGAGAATAGATCTTCGGCTTCGAACAGGCCGCGCAGGGCAAACGCCGTCGAGGCCTGGGTGCCGTTGAGCAGCGCCAACCCCTCTTTCGCCGCCAGAGTAATCGGCTCAAGCCCCGCCTGACGCAGCGCTTCCGTCGCCGGCAGCCACTCCCCGCCGCGCACCCGCGCTTTCCCTTCGCCAAGCAGGGTTAAGGACATATGCGCCAGCGGCGCGAGATCGCCGGACGCGCCGACCGATCCCTTCGCTGGGATCCACGGCGTCACGCCCGCGTTGACCAGGCCAATCAGCGCCTGGATCACGCTCAGGCGAATCCCGGAAAAACCGCGCGACAGGCTGTTAATTTTCAGCACCATAATCAGACGCGCGAGGTCGTCATCCAGCGGTTCGCCTACTCCCGCCGCGTGCGACAGCACCAGCGAGCGCTGCAGGTTTTCCAGGTCTTCGGTAGAGATGCGGGTTTGCGCCAGCAGGCCAAAACCGGTGTTGATGCCGTAGGCGGTGCGGCCTTCCGCCAGAATGGCGTTAACGCAGGCGACGCTGTCATCAATCGCCGCGAACGCGCTTTCGTCGAGGGCGAGCTTTAGCGGCTGACTGTAGACGTCGCGCAGCTGCGACAGGCTGAGTTGACCCGGAATCAGTGTTAAAGCGTTCATTTAGCGTGCCCCTGCGTTGCTGCCACCATCGGAAGATTCAAACCTTGTTCTGTCGCGCACTCAATCGCGATATCGTAACCCGCATCGGCATGGCGCATCACGCCGGTCGCCGGATCGTTGTGCAGCACCCGGGCGATACGCGCCGCCGCTTCATCGGTACCGTCGCAGACGATAACCATGCCGGAGTGCTGCGAAAAGCCCATCCCTACCCCGCCGCCGTGGTGCAGCGACACCCAGGTCGCGCCGCTGGCGGTGTTAAGCAAAGCGTTGAGCAGCGGCCAGTCGGAAACGGCGTCGGAACCATCGCGCATCGCTTCCGTTTCGCGGTTCGGGCTGGCGACGGAGCCGGAGTCAAGGTGGTCGCGGCCAATGACAATAGGCGCGGAGAGTTCGCCGCTGCGCACCATTTCGTTAAACGCCAGCCCCAGCTTCTGCCGCCACTCGAGGCCTACCCAGCAGATACGCGCCGGTAGTCCCTGGAAGCTGATACGCTCGCGCGCCATATCCAGCCAGTGGTGCAGGTGCTTATCGTCTTTAACGATCTCTTTCACTTTAGCGTCGGTTTTATAGATGTCCTGCGGGTCGCCGGACAGGGCCACCCAGCGGAACGGGCCGATGCCGCGGCAGAACAGCGGGCGGATATAGGCGGGTACAAAACCGGGGAAAGCAAACGCGTTGTCAACGCCCATCTCCTGGGCCATCTGGCGAATGTTATTCCCGTAGTCAAACGTCGGTACGCCCATGTCGTGGAAAGCCAGCATCGCCTGAACGTGGTCAGCCATTGAGCGCTTCGCCGCCAGGATAGTGCCCCGCGGGTCCGACTCGGCTTTAGCCTGGTACTCTTCCCAGTTCCAGCCTTTCGGCAAATAGCCGTGCAGCGGGTCGTGGGCGCTGGTCTGATCGGTCACCATATCCGGGCGCACGCCGCGCTTGACCATTTCCGGCACGATGTCGGCCGCGTTGCCGCACAGGGCGATCGAGATCGCCCGGCCTTCGGCGGTGTATTTTTTGATGCGCGCCAGGGCGTCATCCAGCGACGTCGCCTGTTCGTCAACGTAGCGGGTACGCAGGCGGAAATCGATACGGCTCTGCTGGCATTCAATATTCAGCGAGCAGGCGCCCGCTAAGGTCGCGGCCAGCGGCTGCGCGCCGCCCATGCCGCCCAGACCTGCTGTTAATACCCAGCGCCCCTTCAGGCTGCCCTGGTAGTGCTGGCGCCCGGCTTCAACGAAGGTTTCATAGGTGCCCTGCACGATGCCCTGGCTGCCGATATAGATCCAGCTGCCGGCGGTCATCTGACCGTACATCGCCAGCCCTTTAGCATCCAGTTCGTTAAAGTGTTCCCAGGTTGCCCAGTGCGGCACCAGGTTGGAGTTGGCGATCAGCACCCGCGGCGAATTTTCATGGGTTTTGAATACGCCCACCGGCTTACCGGACTGCACCAGCAGGGTTTCGTCGCTCTCCAGGTTTTTCAGCGCCTTCACGATGGCGTCGTAGCATTCCCAGTTGCGCGCCGCGCGCCCGATACCGCCGTACACCACCAGCTCATGCGGGTTTTCGGCGACATCCGGATCGAGGTTATTCATGAGCATACGCAGCGGAGCTTCGGTCAGCCAGCTCTTCGCATTTAGCGTCGTGCCACGCGGTGCACGGACGTCCTGCTGGCGGTATTTGCTTTGCGACATCGGGGGTTTCTCCTGACAATTAACGTTGTGTACGTAGATACATATACTTGTCTATACAAGCATGCGCAAGCCAGGATTTAACACAAATGATACATTTTTGTTATATTGCGTCAGCAATCACGTTTTGCCGACGCGCAGGAAGATCAGGAAGCAAAATGGCCCTGCAGACGGTAGCGGCTGCCGGGGAAAAGCAGACGCGCGTGGGAGACGATATGGGTAGTGGACCAGGTGCGGCGGCGGATCAGCAGACAGGGGTCGTGCGCGTGAATGTGCAACAGCGCGCACTCCTCAGCCGTTGCCTGCACCGCCTCGACAATATGCTCCCCTTCGGTCAGCGGGGCGATGAGCGACAGGTAGTCGTGGGGCGTGGTGGCGGTATAGTCCTGACGCAGATAGTCCGGCACCACGGCGGCGTTGACGCAGCGGTCCTCAATCTGTACCGGGACGTCGTTTTCAAAATGCACCATTAGCGAATGGAAAATCCGCGTACCGGCGGCCACGTTCAGCGCCGCGGCCTGAATCAGGTCGGCCTGCGTTTCCTCCAGCAGCAATACTTCACAGCGGTGCTGATGATGACGAGAGGCAATTTCTTCGGCGATGCTGCGCACTTCAAACAGCGCCGACTGCCCTTTCGGCTCTGCGACAAACGTCCCTACCCCCTGTAATCGCACCAGCAGGCCTTCATCAGTCAGTTCGCGCAGCGCCCGATTGATGGTCATCCGGCTAAAGCCAAACTGCGCCACCAGTTCCGCCTCCGAAGGAATGCGATCGTGCGGACGCCAGACGCCGCTGTGGATCTTTTCGCTGATAGCCTGTTTCACCTTTTCATAGAAAGGCGCAGGCGCGGAACGAGGTTGCGATGAGAACATGGCCGGGCTTCCTTGTGCGAATGGGCGCGAAACGTCCAGAATATACTGAATCGCTACTGCCACCAATGGGCGATTTGCCACGCCAGACGCGCTGCCGCGCGGGCTCCCTGGCTATCAATATCGTACTGCGGGTTAAACTCCACCAGATCCACCGCCTGGAGCTTACCGCTGCGGCACAGCGGCTCGACGATGCGCAGCAGCGTGGCCAACGGGATGCCGAGCGCGGCAGGCGCGGAGACGGCGGGCATTTCGCGCGCGGGCAGCACGTCGAGATCGATAGTCAGATACAGGCGATCGTAGCGGGCGATATTACGCGCGAGTTCCGGGATCGCTCGCGCTTCGAAAGCGTTAAGCACATCGAGATCTTCGATAATCGTCACCCCGCGGCGGGCGGCCTCGTCCAGCAGCGCCTGGGTATTGGCGGCGCGGCTCACGCCGATGCAGGCGTAATGAAAAGCGCGCCGCTGCGCTTCGCAGGCCAGCGCCAGCTGACGGAATGGCGTACCGGAGCTGGCCCGGTCGGCGATACGTAAATCCAGATGCGCGTCAAGATTAATAATGCCGACCTCTTCCCCGGGAAACGCGTCCAGAACCCCGGCGCCGTGGCCGAAGGCCGTCTCATGACCGCCGCCGAGGACCAGCGTACGCTTGCCCGCGCGTTGGCAGGCGGTTACCGCTTCGCGCAGCGCCTGCTGCGCTGCCTCCAGCGCGTCGTCCGCCACATGGATAGTCCCCATATCCACGCAGCGGTCATGTCCGTCATGGCTGGCCATATTGGCCAGCGCCCGGCGCAGGGTTTCCGGCCCCCTTTCAGCGCCGGTGCGCCCTTTATTGCGCCGAACCCCTTCATCACAGGCGAATCCCAGCAGGGCAATGTCGCCAGCCAGCATCTCCGGCTCAAAACGCTCGGCCCGGACGATAGTCTGAAACAGGCGCAGCGCGTTGGCCGCCTCCGCGCTGTCGTCGCGTCCCTGCCAAAGCGCGGCGGGGGTAGGTTGCCATAGCTTCATACGATTTCTCCACGAACGACGCGCTGCCAGAGCGGACTGCGCCCGGGCTCATAAACCATCTCCACCGGATGCTCCGCATCCCAGATAGCGAAATCGGCAACAAAGCCCGGCGCCAGCTGGCCGTGGCTCGCCTGGCGGCCCAGCGCCTGCGCCGCATGACGCGTCACGCCTGCCCACGCCTCCTCCGGCGTTAAGCCAAATTTCACGCAGGCCATATTCATCGCCAGATGCAGGCTGGCAAAGGGGCTGGTGCCGGGATTGTAGTCCGTCGCCACCGCCATCGGGACCTGATATTCACGCAGCAGTTCAACCGGCGGCCTGCGGGTTTCGTTAAGGAAATAGAACGCGCCGGGCAGGAGCACCGCCACGGTGCCGCTGCGGCTCATCGCCGCCACGCCTTCCGGCGTCAGGTATTCGATATGGTCGGCGGAAAGACCGTGATAGCGGCTCACTAATTCGGCGCCGCCCAGCGAAGAGAGCTGCTCGACGTGTCCTTTTACCGGAATACCCAATGCCTGGGCCGTGCTGTAAATCCGTTCCGTTTGCGTCGGGCTAAAGCCAACGTTTTCGCAGAAGGCATCGACGCTTTCAAATAGCCCCTCTTCCCACAGCGTGGGTAGAATGGTTTCACACACCAGATTGATATAGCCGTCCGGGTCGCCTTTATATTCCGGCGGCGTGGCGTGGGCGGAGAGCAGCGTTGGCGAAACCTCGACGGCATGCGTCGCGGCAAGCTGCTGTACGACCCGCAGCATTTTGCGCTCGTTTGCGAGATCCAGCCCGTAGCCGGATTTAATCTCGAGCGTAGTGACGCCTTCGCGCAGCAGACGAGCCAGCCGCTGCCGGGCCAGCGCCAGCAGTTCGGCTTCGCTGCTATCGCGGGTGGCGCGCACGGTCGCGTTAATGCCGCCGCCGTTGGCGCTAATGGTCTGGTAGGAGACGCCGTTGAGGCGCTGCTCCCACTCCTGCGCCCGGCTGCCGCCGAAGACCAGGTGCGTATGGCAATCAATCAGCCCCGGCGTAAGCAGTCTGCCGCCGAGGTCAATACTCTGCCCTGCGGGCGCCTCGCCTTCTGGCACAATCGCTTCGATACGTCCGTTGCGTACCAGCAGCGCATGATGATCCAGCAGCCCGTAAGGCTGAGAGGAACGGGGATCGAGTGTGGCAAGGCGGGCGTTTCGCCAGATTACGCGTTCGGAAAGGGTGTGTGTCATAGCCGTCAACTTGTCATGGGTTGTATAGACATTTATTTTGATCCCGCGCGAAATGTCAACCCGACAGCGGCGAATGTTATTTATTTGTGATCAAAAGCGATCCATTCCAGCCGCTCGCTATGTAAAGGAAACAACTTTTTTGCGCTACATCTTCCCGTTTCGTTTAAGTTGGTATAAAACAGCAGGCTTTAAAGGACTTATCCTCTTAATTTATTCTTGCCCGGAGCAATATGAACACATATTCCGTTTCCCGCCTGGCGCTGGCGCTGGCCTTTGGCGTGACGTTGTCCGCCTGTAGTTCGACGCCTGCCGATCAACAGCCCTCAACGCAGACTGCGCCGGGCACGGCCTCTCGTCCTGTTTTAACCGCCGATGAGGCGAAGAACTTTTTACCGGCGAGCTATTTCCAGTCTCTCGATCCGAACGCCGCTGCGTGGACGCCGTCCGCCATCAGCCTCCCGGCGCAGCCGGATTTTGTCGTTGGGCCTGCGGGTACCCAGGGGGTAACCCACACCACCATTCAGGCCGCGGTGGATGCAGCGATTACCCGCCATTCTAATCGTCGCCAGTTTATCGCCATTATGCCGGGCGAATATGCCGGCACCGTCTACGTGCCGGCGGCACCCGGCGCGCTGACCCTGTACGGCACCGGCGAGAAGCCGATTGACGTAAAAATTAGCGCCGCAATTGATTCAGAAATGGATCCGGTCTCCTGGCGTCATCAGGTTAATCCGGGCGGTAAATATATGCCGGGTAAACCGGCCTGGTATATGTACGACAGCTGCCAGAACAAACGTACCGCCACCATTGGTGTGATGTGCTCAGCGGTTTTCTGGTCGCAGAACAACGATCTCCAGCTGCAGAACCTGACTATCGCCAACAACCTCGGCGACAGCGTAGACGCGGGCACCCATCAGGCCGTGGCGCTGCGTAGCGATGGCGATCGGGTGCAGATTAACAACGTGAACATCCTTGGCCGCCAGAACACCTTTTTCGTGACCAACAGCGGCGTACAAAACCGCCTGCAGGATAACCGTCAGACCCGTACGCTGGTCAGTAACAGCTATATAGAAGGCGACGTCGACATCGTTTCCGGCCGTGGGGCGGTGGTGTTCGATAATACCGACTTCCGCGTGGTCAACTCACGCACCCAGAAAGAGGGTTACGTTTTTGCTCCGGCGACCCTTAAGAGCGTGACCTACGGCTTCCTCGCGGTGAACAGCCGCTTTACCGCTTCCGGCGATAACGTCGCGCAGCTGGGCCGTTCTCTGGACGTTGACGGCAACACCAACGGCCAGGTCGTGATTCGCGATAGCGTCATTAATGAAGGCTTTAATGTTGCCAAACCGTGGGCTGATGCCGTCGCTTCTAACCGTCCGTTTAGCGGCAACACCGGTACCGCGGATGCCAAAGGCAACCCGCAGCGTAACCTGAACGACGCGAACTTCAACCGCATGTGGGAATACAACAACCGCGGCGTGGGAAGCGTTGTCGTCGCAGAGCCGAAGCAGTAACGCTCAAACCGAAAGGGGGAGCCCTTCCCCCTTTGTCTTTCTGGTTTACCCTCTCCCTTCTCCATCGCCCTCACCCGCGCGCCATCATCGACACGACCGCCCGTTCGCCGCAGAACGCCGCTATGTACAAGTTTTTCACATTATCTTTACAAATAATAACTAATAAAAACAATGCTTTATTATGAGGTGTTAAAAAAACAAACTAAATGTACAAAATTAATTCGTAAAAATTGTACATCCTGAAAATCGTGACTATAGTTATTACGTAAGTTTTAAATCCTGCATTACAGCATTCTTATGATTTAAAAAAATGCGCACCATTTCCTTTGAGATGGTGAAGAACCGTATCGCAAAGATGATGGCTATCCACATCTTTGTTTGGTGATTTATTGCCTAATATGACTCGAGATATACCATGCAGACTAAAAACACCATTCCCGCAGAGTTTATTGCAAACTCGGCTTTGCTGAAAAATATCGAACATATGGTGCAGGCCCAGACGCAGAGTGAAGCCGTCAGCCACGATCGTTTAATCGTTGAGGTGCAGCGTCGCCTGAATATCGAGAAAAATGAAATTCTCGCCGACTTATATATCCAAACGCTGCATATGCTACGCGCCAAAAGTCATCACTAAGCGTGATATGTGATTTGTTAAATTAAGCCAGCATTAACATTTCTGCCTCGGAGGACAAATGAACAACGACAAGCAAGGTCACTTTTTTAATCATTACGATCTTTGGATTAACAATAACCTTCTTCGTCAAGGATTACAGCTGGTACTGGATTCGTTATCACCAGGCTGTTTTCATGGAAAATATGTCTTTTTCACCAGCGATAACTATTATGCGGTGCTCAATCATCATTATGATCGCAAAAGAGTTCGTTTTGTCCTGCTCACCGATGGCAATGATTTAAACTTTCTGAGCGAGCTGCCGATGTACAGAATTCCTGCGCGCGCCACGCCGGCTGAGATAAAATCTTTTATTCTCCGCCCTACCTTGTTCGGTAAGAAGCCTGACAGGGAATCAGAAAATATTATTTTTACCAGTCGTGAAAAAGAAGTGATTCGTCTGATGAACGATGGCGAAGCGATGGTAAATATAGGGAAGTCACTGAATTTACATATTAAAACAATTTATCAAATTCGCCTGACCTTAATTAAAAAACTTGGCTGCTCGGGCCGGACAGATTTTTTTAATATTAGCCGCAGCGAAACATTTAAAGCCTGGACCCAGCGCAATTTCTGACAGTTTACCGAACGGCCAACCTGGTCACGCATCGGGAAGACAAGCGGCGGAATAACATCTCTAAAAATGTTCCGCTGCTAACCCCCTCTCTCGCTTACTCTCCGTGAAACTCGATAGTGTAGCCCTGGCTTTGCCAGTGGCTCAGTAATTCTGCCTGCAAAGGGGTCAGCGCGCGGCCAGTCCAGACAAAAATATGCTGTCCGGGGAATAATTCCGGGCGGGGAGAGTCAAGCGGCTCTGCCAGCACGTTGACGTGCCAGGCGCGCTGCGATAAACGCCACGCTTCCAGCCACAACCGGGTACGATCTTCGTTTCCCCAGCCAACCAGCAGGGTCTCTTTACCCACCTTTTTGCGCGACTCCGCAAGAATAAGCGCCACGCAATCAATCAGGATACCGTCCAGCATACTGATGATGGCCAGGGAGGTGTTCTGATCGAGATTGAGCTTGCTGCGCACCGGGACAAAAAGCCGGTCAATAAGTTTATCTACGGGATATTCATGGCTGAGAGACATGATGCGGGTACGTAATTTCGCGGGCTGTACAAGTCGCAGAAGAGACATCATCTCTTCCTGGAGCAGAACGGCTGCGTCGTGCGATTCAGGCTGCTGGCCTTCCAGTAGCGCCTTTACCTTGCCAACCGAAACCCCCCGATCGATCCAGCGTTTGATTTCCTCAATGCGCTGAACGTCCTCCTCGTCAAACTGGCGGTGCCCTCCCTCGCTTCTCTGCGGCTTGAGCAAACCATATCTCCGCTGCCATGCACGCAAAGTCACGGGGTTGATTCCGCAACGTTCGGCAACTTCACCGATGCTGTAATATGCCATTAGCGCCCTCTAACCTGAAAATACTTTCCCGACTAAATTAACTAATTTAGCCAGGTTGTACAATTAACTTTTCTTGTACAGTTAAAATAAACAGGTCGGACGCCAATGTACAGGTCAAAAAAGAATAATTATTTTACCGTTCACTACGTTTTTTTACGTAAACATGCACTCCACCGCAGAAAAAATTTAAAGAAGCTCCCACGCTGTTTTTTTCTCAGGCCATGCTACCGCGGGAATTCCCCCCAGACACGGTCTGGCAAATAAATTACCCTGGAAATGGATAATGCCCGCGGACTCCAGCCACATCCACTCCTCCGGCTGCTCAACGCCCACCGCTGAAATGGCGATTTCCAGCGAATTACAGCATTTAATAATGGCCTGCACGATGGCCTGTTTTGGGCCGTGCTTATGGATATCTTTAACCAATTGGCGATTAATCTTAATGCGGTCCGGCTGAAACTGGGCCAGCAGCAAAAGCCCGGCAAATCCGGCGCCAAAGTGATCGATCGCCACGCGAATTCCCGCGGACTTGAGCTTTCGTACGGAATCGGTGAATTCATCAACGCGGGAAATGGCTTCACTCTCGGTGAATTCCACGATAATTTGTTCTGGAATCAAACCATTGGATTCAATTTCCGTCAGCAGAAATTCGACAGCCCCGGGAATATTAACCAACGTCATCGGTAGCAGGTTAATCGACAGAGTGCGTCCACGCAGGCGCAGACGTCCCGCCATAGCAAAGGCAATACGCTTGCTGAGGAGGTCCGTCGAGTACATTTCCTCTCGCGACAGCCCATCAAAATAGACCGCCGGCGATTCGCCGGAAGGAGTACGCAGCAGCGCTTCCACGGAGACGATCTCTTTCGCAAACGGGTCGATAACCGGCTGGAACGCGAAACTGCATTCGGCCCGCGCCAGCGGCGTATCAGGATACGAGGCTTCCCCTTCCGTCACAAAATCCCAGCTTTCGGCCGCTGGAATCTCGTAATAGTTCTCCTTTTCCGTTGCTTCCACGAAGGTACGGAAAAAATGGAGCGCTCTGTCGTCATAGGTGAGTTGATATTTCGTGGTCCCTTTATCCAGCACAACCTGCAGCACTTCATCGCGGTCATACTCTCGTAAATCAAAGAGTTCCATACCTATTTTGCCAAAGCGCCGCGTCGGACCATGATCCCTGAGTAGTTCAACAAGATTATGGTGCCGCGGGTCTGTGCAGATACGGCGATAAATTCCCTCGACCTTCTCTTCAGGCCCTTCTAATAATTGAAAAAAATGGGTGCCGTTAAAAAGCAAAATACCCGACACCTCTTCCTGGCCATTTTTTACATTTGCTTCAGCAACCATGCTGTCAAGCGATTTAATTGACACGTTGTCGCAGATATGGCTGCGATAAATGATGGTAGTGAGCATGAAATTTCCGACAGAAGAGATAAAAACTAATGAGATATTACAGTAGCAGTTCCACCGCAATAAGTCCTGTAAAACAACCGGTCTTATTAACAAATAATTTATATTAATCAACTCATTTCACTGCGATTCTTGCCTGCCTGTACACCTGTACACCTGTACAAGCCGTACATCTTATGCTGACGATACCCTTACGACAACAAAGATTAAAATACATTTAAAATCAATAAGTTATAAAAAATATTAAAAAACTTAACATATTTTTTTCATTTTTTATGTACAAGTTGACGATCATTGTATAACTTTAATCGCAAGTTTACTGATGATTGAACTGACAGGAGCACATATGCAGCAGAACGGTTACATTCCTGACACGGCTAACGCTATTGCCCACTACTTCAATAAAGCGTCACTGCCTTCGCAGCAGGAAACATTAGGGCAGATTGTTATGGATATCCTTAATGAAGGACGGAACCTCAATCGCAAATCTCTGTGTACAAAACTGCTGGGTCGCCTTGAAGTCGCTTCTGGGTCTGAAGAAGAAATGCATTATCAAACGCTGATCGGCCTCCTGTTTGAGAACCAGCAATAAAAGTTCCGCCGGCTATCTGGTGATTTAAGTCGTTACTGAATGAGGAAATATAAGGGATGGGCCAGAATCTGACACGGATTACCGGCTTGCGACTAAATTCCCAGTCATGGAGATGACGATGATCAGAGATACAGTTATGAATAGCGATGATTTTGATCCATTAACAGATTTACTGATTGGAGAAGCGGTCTTATCCCTACTTAAAAGTAAGGGGCCTATAAGTCAACAGGCGCTGATCGGTAAACTCCAGGCTATGCAGGCGGGAGAAATGGATTCAAAGCGGCGGAACGCCCTGGGGCGTATTATCGATGAAATCAGTAACAGGGTAGCTCGCCGTAGTAAGAAAATAACTCTGGGTACTTCAGGCGCTAAAAATAATTGGGCTGAACAAAATGCTTTATTAGGTTCTCCCCCGCGGCCTGGTACAAATAAAATCCACTGACCCTTCACGGTCAATCTTTTAACTAACATAGTAGAGAATATGATGAGACAGACTATGCATCAGCAACCGGATATTTACGCAGGCCTGAACGATAACGCACTCTCTGAATATTTCCGCAACGCAGGCGACAGGCTGATCGATGAATCCGCGGTCATGTCGCTGGCTATCAGCAGTATTCTTGAGTCTGAAGGACATCTCAGCAACAAGGCGATTATTCTGTGGTTAATTACCGCTCTCGAGACCACCCGCGACGTGGTAACCGCGGACGTCATCCGCAAAACTCTGGAAATCGTCGTCAGCTATACCATGGATGATATCTAATTTATTAACCGCTCCGCATTAAACAGGGAAGTCGCATATCGCGAACCGAGGGATTATTTTATTACCAAAGCGGCGGGTATATGTTAAATCCTCGCGCGGTGTCATTTTTTTAAAACTCGCCCCCTGACATCAGATCAATTATCTGAACGGGGCGAGTTTTAAATCAAGATAAGTATGCTAACCCGGCACTCAACGTTATTCATCCCGAGGAAAAGACCGCCGATATCACTGCGCTACAGCACCCCGGCCAGGCGGCGAACGCCGTCGAGCAGCACCTCTGGCGGATGGTTGGCAAAACCGAATAAAACCCCCTCGCGCGACATCGGCCGCTGGCAATATCGCTCAAAACTCTGCACGCCTAAACCGATCTGGCGCGCCTTAGCGACGACCTCTTTTGCCTTTAGACCATCCGCTAACCAGCAGACGATATGCACTCCCGAATCCGTTGGATGCACCCGCATGCGCCCGGCAAAATAGCGCTCAATCGCCGCCTCCAGCGCGCTTTTTCGCTCAAAACAGGCTTTACGGATACGACGAACATGGCTGGCATAGTGTCCCTCGCGGATAAAACGCGCCAGAACGGCCTGTTCCAGATATCCGCTACAGAGATCGGTGTAATATTTCGTCATGGCGAACTGTTCGCGCAAATGCTCAGGGACCACTAAAAAACCCAGACGAAACTCGGGGTACATCATCTTAGAAAAGGTACCGGAATAGATGACCCGCTGATGTTTATCCAACCCTTGCAACGCCTGTAAAGAGCGGGCGGCATAGCGGAATTCGCTGTTGTAATCATCTTCAAATATCCACGCCCGATTGGCTTGCGCCCATTCCAGCAAAGCAAGCCTTCTTGGCAGGCTAAGCGTTCCACTGAGCGGGAACTGATGCGACGGCGCGGTATAGACCAGCTTAGCTTGCGGGTAATGACGTATTCCATCCTGAATATCCATGCCTTCACCGTCAACGCGAACGGGCCGGACCACCGCTCCCCGGGCGGCGAATGCGCCGCGCGCGCCATTATAGCCGGGATCGTCGAGCCAGACTTCATCGCCCTTTTCCAGTAAAACCTGAGCGGTAATGGCCAGCGCCTGTTGAATACCATTGACAATAATAACCCGATCTTCATGGCAATTTACGCCGCGCGTCGCCTGAATATAGTGGCTAATCGCCTGTCGTAAAGGTAGATATCCATAAGCCGTGGCGTGCGCCCCCAGTTCGCGGCGCGATTGCCGCCAGACGCGCCCCAGCAGCCGCCCCCATAACGCATGCGGGAAGAGATCGGTACAGCCGATACCGACGGCAAAAACCTGACGCATTTCACCGCTCTCTTCCCTCTCGGACCATGATGGCAGCAATGCGGCAACGTCAGGATTAAGCGGCCCTGCGGCGGCTATTGCCGTTTCCGGCTGTGGCGACGATTCATACTCGCTAATGACGCTATCCGGAATATGTTCGCAGACAAAGGTGCCCGCGCCCTTACGCGTCACCAGATACCCCTCATCCATCAGGCGGTCAAAACCAGAGATAACCGAATTCCTGGAGATCGCCATCATCTCTGCCAACGCCCGGCTGGAGGGAATTTTTGAACCCGCCGTTAAGCGCCCATCCAGAATCGCGTTACGCAGGGCGTGATACACCTGATCTTTGATAACGCCGCGCGGGAGCAACAGTTCCTGAAACAGCGGTGCAATAGGTTTTGGCATAGAGGCAATGGCGATCGTTAAGCTAAAAGTGGACCCTATAAATATACATAAAGTGTCACTTTTTAGGAACCAGAAGAGCGCCTACCATAGCGGCAGGTAAAGACCATCCCGGTTTATAAAAGTAAGGAACCGCCATGAATAGCCAAAATAGCGACGTTAATCACGGGCAAATCACCCTCCTCCCCGCAGCTGATAGCGACTTTGCCCAGTGGCTGCCGCTGTGGAAAAGCTACCAGACGTTTTATCACGTCGACATTCCGGAGGAGGTGACGCGCCTGACCTGGAGTCGGTTTTTAAATCCGGTCGAACCGATGTTTTGCGCCGTGGCAAAACGTGAGGGAAAGATAGTAGGATTCGTTCATTATCTCTTCCACCGCTCCACCTGGGCCGAAAGCGACTATTGCTATCTGGAAGATTTATTCGTTGATCCGGACGTCCGGGGTCAGCATATCGGTAAACAACTGATTGAGTACGTTCAACGGCAGGCGCGGAAACGCCATTCGGCCAGCCTGTACTGGCATACGCATGAGACCAACCTTCGGGGCCAGCGTCTATATAACTGGGTCGCGGAAAAAAGCGGCATGATTGAGTATCGTATGCGGGTGAAGTAGCCCTTTCGTCAGGCGTAAAAAAACCTCGCCGCGGCGAGGTTTCTGTCACGCACGGCGGGTTTAGTAAGCGTTTACCACCACCCACATTGGGCCCTGGCCTACGGCATAGCGCCCTTTTTCCTCTAGCAGCCCCTGCTCGCCTTCGATTTCATACACCGCGATATGATGCGACTTCTGACCGGCGGCGATCAGATATTTGCCGCTATGATCGAGGTTAAAGCCGCGCGGCTGGGTCTCGGTATTCTGATAACCTTCAATCGACAGCACGCTGCCGTCTTCCGAGACGCTGAAGATGGTGATAATGCTGGCGGTACGATCGCAGGCGTAGAGGTGACGGCCATCCGGGGTCAGATGGATATCCGCCGCCCAGCGCACGCCGGCGAAATCAGGCGGCATCATGTCCAGGGTCTGTACGCACTCGATTTTGCCGTGCGGATCTTTCAGCTCCCAGACGTCAACGGAGCTGTTCAGTTCGTTGACGCAGTAGCCGTACTGCTGGTTCGGGTGGAACACCATATGACGCGGGCCTGCGCCTTCAACGGTGGTCACTTCAGCCGGCTCCTGCTCTGCGAGAAAACCGTCGTCGCTCAGGGTAAACAGGCAGATACGATCCTGCTTCAGCGCCGGCACCCACAGGGTGCGATTGTCCGGGGAGATATTTGCCGAATGGCAGCCTTCCAGCCCTTCGACAACCGCCACCGCTTCTCGCGGCAGGCCGTCCACCAGCGGCGTGACGCTCACGCAGCCTGCGTTATAGGACGCGCTAAACACAAAGCGCCCCTGATGATCGGTAGAAATATGCGTTGGGCTACCCGGCAGCGGGGCTTCGCCAGCGAAGGTCAGGGCGCCGTTATCGGGCGCAATGCGGTAGGCCAGTACGCGAAACTCCGGACGCACGCCGACGTAGAGATACTCTTTGTTCGGGCTCACCACCATCGGCTGGACCTGCCCGGGGGCATCGACAACCTGCACCAGGGTCAGTTTCCCCGCAAGATCCAGATCCCAGACGTGGATCTGCTGGCTTTCCGGGCTGGCGGTATAAACGGTTTGTTTCATGAATACTCCTTCCTCACTGCACGTGGAAATTTCATTTTTCAGACTAACGGCACCCTGAAAAACACAATATGCATACACCATGCTATTCAGGTTGCCTCCTCGCAGCCTGAAAGATCAAGTGTATCGGCTCTTTAGCGGTAGATGCTGAAAAGTTTGCCCGAATGGCGCAGCGGTGTACCATCATAGCCTGCTAACTTTTCATCATTAACCGGAAACAACACATGACCTCACGCGTGATTGCCCTGGACTTAGACGGCACCCTACTCACCGGCAAAAAAACCATTCTCCCCGCCTCGCTCGACGCGCTGGCACGCGCCAAAGACGCGGGATATCAGATCATCGTCGTCACCGGTCGACATCACGTCGCTATCCATCCTTTTTATCAGGCGCTGGCTCTGGATACACCTGCAATTTGCTGTAACGGCACTTATTTGTATGATTATCATGCAAAAAAGGTTCTGGAGTCCGATCCTATGCCGGTAGACAAAGCCCTGAGCCTGACCGAAATGCTTAACGAGCACGCTATTCACGGTCTGATGTACGTCGATGACGCCATGCTGTATGAGCAGCCGACCGGGCACGTTATCCGCACCGCCAACTGGGCGCAGTCGCTGCCCGTCGAGCAGCGTCCGGTGTTCACTCAGGTCGATTCTCTGGCGCAGGCGGCCCGTGAAGTCAAGGCCGTGTGGAAATTTGCCCTGACCGATGAAGACACCGCAAAACTACAGCGCTTTGCCCAACATGTTGGCCAGACGCTGGGTCTGGAATGCGAATGGTCGTGGCACGATCAGGTGGATATTGCCAGGGAAGGCAACAGCAAAGGCAAACGCCTGGCCCAGTGGGTCGCGTCGCAGGGGCTGTCGATGCAGGATGTTATCGCTTTCGGCGACAATTATAACGACCTCAGCATGCTGGAAGCCGCCGGTACCGGCGTGGCGATGGGCAACGCGGTGGAGGACGTCAAAGCGCGCGCCAACGTCGTGATCGGCGAAAACGAGACCACCAGCATCGCCGACTACATCTATCGCCACCTGTTGTAATCAGGCGGCTATCGACACGCTTTTTATCTGCGCATACAGCCGCTGGCCTGGGACAACCCCCAACTCATCGCGAGCCCAGGGGCTGATGCGCGCCCATAGCGTACGGCCGCTAATCTCCAGCCTGACCTCAACCTGGCCATGGCTTTCAATACACTGCATGACCTGCGCGGGCAAAATGTTGCGGATACTGGTTTGCTGAGCGGGCTGCAGCACCAGAGAAACGTCCGAGGCCTGAATGCGGATCCGCGCGCTTTCGCCCTGCGGCCTGTCGAGCCGGTTGACCCATATCTGCCGATCGCCCAGCGCCAGCGCGGTCATGGCATACCGCGGATGCTGAGCGGCGACGGTTACGTTCAGGATAGTGCTTTGCTGATCCTGGGGAAGCCAGGGGTGCATTACGCTACTGCTCCACACCTCTTCCAGGCAACCAAAGGCTTTGACTTTCCCCGCTTCCAGCACCAGGACGTTATCCGCCAGATGCTGAATCTCATCCAGAGAGTGGCTGACGTACAGCATCGGGATATTGATTTCGCGCGCCAGACGCTGCAAATAGGGCAATAGTTCGCGCTTGCGCGGGATATCCAGCGACGCCAGCGGCTCATCCAGCAGCAGCAGTTCCGGGGCGGTAAGCAGCGCCCGGCCAATCGCCACCCGCTGTTTTTCTCCGCCGGAGAGACCGCCCGGCAGGCGGTCAAGCAGCGGCGCAATGCCGAGCAGCGCCACCAGCTTGTCAAACTGCGCCGCCATATTCTTCGCCATGCCATATTGCAGATTGCCGCGCACCTTATAGTGCGGGAACAGGCGAGCGTCCTGAAAAACGTAGCCAATACGGCGTCTTTCCGGCGCCAGGCAGATACGTTTTTCAACATCATTAAGCACTCTACCGTTAAGCACGATGCGCCCCTGCTGCGGGCGCGTCAGGCCGCTAATGGCGTTAATCAGCGAGGTTTTACCCGCGCCTGAGACGCCGAAAACCGCGGTGATGCCGCTGGCGGGAAGCGTCTCGCGAATTTGCAGGCAGTGGGTGCCCAGCGTCTGGCTAAAGTCGAGTTCGAGCATGATTATTTCCCCATCCGCTGACGGCTAAGGCGGGCCAGCCATTCGGAAATCAGCAGCGATACCAGCGCCAGCGCAATCGAAATCAGGCATAAACGCGCGGCCGCGCCTTCGCCGCCGGGAGTCTGAATCAGGGTATACATTGCCGAAGGGATGGTGCGCGTTTCCCCAGGAATATTGGCAACAAACGTGATGGTGGCGCCAAACTCGCCCAGCGAGCGGGCGAAAGCCAGCACGGTGCCGACGATAATGCCGGGTAGCGTCAACGGTAGCGTAATCGTGAAAAACACCCGCCAGCGGCCGGCGCCGAGGGTACGCGCCGCCTGCTCAAGCTTGATGTCGACCCCTTCCAGCGCGAGGCGAATGGCCCGCACCATCAGCGGAAAGGACATCACCGCCGCCGCCAGTACCGCGCCGCGCCAGCTAAACGCAAAGCTCAGACCAAACCAGTCGTACAGCCAGCTGCCGATAAAACCCCGTCTTCCCATCGCGATCAGCAACAGATACCCCACCACCACCGGCGGTAATACCAGCGGCAGGTGGAGAAGGCTATCGAGCAGCGCTTTACCGGGGAAATCCCGGCGAACCAGCAGCCAGGAAAAAAAGATGCCAAAAGGCAAGCTCAGTAACACCGCCAGGGATGAGACTTTCAGGCTCAGCAGTACCGCCTGCCATTCAGGATCGCTTAAGAACATTAGTGGGTAGAAAATCCGTAACGTTTAAAGATGGCGGAAGCTTCCGGCCCTTTAAGATAGTCATAAAACGCGCTGACCGTGGCATTTTTATGCCCGTCGACGATGGCCAGCGGATATTCCACTTTCTTATGGGAATCTTCCGGGAAGGTACCGACAACTTTTACGCCCTTGCTGGCGACCGCATCAGAGCCGTACACGATCCCCAACGGCGCTTCGCTGCGCTCAACCAGAGCCAGCGCGCCGCGCACGTCTTCCGCCGGAGCCAGCTTCGGCGACAGCGTCTCCCAGGCACCCAGTTTTTGCAGCGCTTCTTTCGCATAGATGCCGGCCGGCACGTGCTCCGGGTCGCCAACGGCCAGACGACCGCCTTTCAGCAGGCTGGTCCAGTCGGTTTTATCATTAATACTGATATCGCCCTGAGCGCTGGCCTTCGGCGCCACGACCACCAGGCTATTGCCGAGCAGCGTCGCGCGTGATGCGGTATCAATGCTTTTTTTCTCGACCGCGTAATCCATCCATTTCTGGTCGGCGGAGATAAACAGATCCGCCGGCGCGCCCGCTTCAATCTGTCGCGCCAGGGTCGATGAAGACGCAAAAGAAGAGACAACATCAACGTTCTTCTCTTTCTTATACTCTTTAGCGATATCCTGCATGGCGTTGGTGAGCGATGCCGCGGCAAAAACCGTCACCTTGCCCTCTTCCGCCAGCGCGTGACCCGCAACGGAAAACGTTAACGTTGCCCCAGCGATAAAGCGTAACCATTGACCTGTCATCTGAAACTCCCGTCGGTTCGTTATGTAGTAGACAATATAACGATAGCGCTAAGATTTTCCCAGCGAAAATTAGGGGTAATCAGTAACGGCTCAATGGAGGGGGGACAAATAAAAACGCCCGGGAGAACCGGGCGCGGGGGAAATCAGTGGTTTTGCGGTCTGCTGTCTTTATGACCGGCTCCGGAGAAGAGGTTAAACACTTCGCCCAGCCCGTAAATCAAGCCCA
Organism: Klebsiella sp. M5al; assembly: GCF_002090195.1. NCBI lineage: Bacteria > Pseudomonadati > Pseudomonadota > Gammaproteobacteria > Enterobacterales > Enterobacteriaceae > Klebsiella > Klebsiella sp. M5al. The sequence goes on along the minus strand of NZ_CP020657.1, from coordinate 1,823,096 downwards.
GGATGATAGCCATCACCACAGGGACCATGACTACGGCAAAAACCAGACTTTTCAATAGCTCTAACATGGTTGGCTCCAGAAAGTACGGATAGTTTATTGTAACTAATTCAGCCGGAAAAACACGCCCCATTTGTGCGGTGCCTCACTGGCCACCGTGAGAGATGCATCTTGCAAGATGACCGCTATCGGTCACAATACTCTTTTTCATCAGGATATGATTATGCAGGCTGAAATCCTTCTTACCCTCAAATTACAGCAGCGCCTGTTCGCCGATCCCCGCCGTATCGCCCTGCTGAAACAGATTGACCAGACCGGCTCAATTAGCCAGGGGGCAAAAAACGCGGGCATCAGCTATAAAAGCGCATGGGATGCGATTAATGACATGAATCAGCTCAGCGAGCAGCCACTGGTCGACCGTGCGACCGGCGGCAAAGGCGGCGGCGGCGCGGTCCTCACCCGCTACGGGCAGCGGCTGATTCAGCTTTACGACCTGCTGGCGCAGATTCAGCAGAAAGCGTTCGATGTCCTGAGCGATGATGATGCCCTTCCCCTCGACAGCCTGCTGGCCGCCATTTCGCGATTCTCTCTGCAGACCAGCGCGCGCAACCAGTGGTTCGGCACCATTACCGGCCGCGACCATCAGCAGGTCCAGCAGCACGTTGAAGTCCTGCTGGCCGATGGGCAAACCCGCTTTAAAGTCGCCATTACCGCCCAAAGCGCCGATCGTCTGGGCCTTGCTGAAGGCCAGGAAGTATTAGTGCTGCTCAAAGCGCCGTGGGTCGGCATGACCCAGGATGCGGCCCTGGCGCAACAGGCCGACAACCAGCTGGCCGGACGTATCATCCACATCGAACGCGGGCCGGAGCAGTGCGAAGTGCTCATGGCGCTCCCGGATGGGCAGAGCCTCTGCGCCACCCTGCCGCTAGAACAGACGCGCGATCTGGCGGAAGGGGCGGAGGCGATAGCATATTTTAACGCCGATCGCATCATTCTTGCCACGTTGTGCTAACGGCATTGACATTGCGCTCACGAAGACGTATCCCTGAAGTACATCGCTGCAAAAAGTGGGATACACAATGTCATTGTTGCAAATTTCGCAAGGCACGTTTCGTCTTAGCGATACCAAAACGTTAAATATTGAACACCTCAGCGTGCGGGCTGGCGAAAGCTGGGCTTTCGTCGGCAGCAACGGTAGCGGGAAGTCGGCGCTTGCGCGGGCGTTATCCGGCGAGCTGCCCCTGCTAAGCGGGCAGCGCGAGTGCACCTTCTCGCGCATCACCCGTCTCTCTTTTGAGCAGCTGCAAAAGCTGGTCAGCGATGAGTGGCAGCGTAACAACACCGATTTGCTCAGCCCGGGAGAAGAAGATACCGGGCGCACGACGGCGGAAATTATCCAGGATGAGTTTAAAGACGCCACCCGCTGCGCTCGCCTTGCTGAACAATTTGCCATTAGCCACCTGCTCGAGCGCCGCTTTAAATACCTCTCTACCGGTGAAACGCGCAAGACCCTGCTGTGCCAGGCGCTGATGGGCGATCCCGACCTGCTTATCCTTGATGAGCCGTTCGACGGCCTCGATGTCGCCTCGCGCCAGCAGCTCGCCGAGATGTTGGCCAGGCTGAACGACGAAGGTATCGCCCTTGTTCTGGTTCTCAATCGTTTCGACGAGATCCCGGCGTTCGTGCAGTATGCCGGGGTGCTGGCGGACTGCGTGCTGAGCGACACCGGCGAAAAGCAGGCTCTGCTGCAGCAGGCGCTGATTGCCCAGCTCGCGCATAGCGAAAAGCTTGGCGGCATGACGCTGCCAGAACCCGACGCCCCCGCCGCGCGCCTTGCGCTAGACAGCAAAGCGCCGCTCATCGTGCTAAACGACGGTCTGGTTTCTTACAACGACCGCCCGATCATTAATCGCCTCAGTTGGACGGTCAATCCCGGCGAGCACTGGCAGATCGTCGGCCCCAACGGCGCCGGTAAATCGACGCTACTCAGTCTGGTCACCGGCGACCATCCCCAGGGATACAGTAACGATCTGACCCTGTTTGGCCGCCGCCGCGGCAGCGGTGAAACCATCTGGGATATCAAAAAACATATTGGTTACGTCAGCAGCAGCCTGCACCTTGAATACCGCGTCAGCACCAACGTGCGTAACGTGATTCTCTCGGGCTACTTCGACTCGATCGGCATCTACCAGGCCGTTTCCGATAAGCAGCACAAGCTGGTGCAAAACTGGCTGGATATTCTGGGTATCGACCAACGCACCGCCGACGCGCCGTTCCACAGCCTCTCCTGGGGGCAGCAGCGGCTGGCGCTGATCGTCCGCGCCCTGGTCAAACACCCGACCCTGCTGATTCTCGATGAACCGCTACAGGGGCTGGACCCGCTCAACCGTCAGCTGGTGCGTCGCTTCGTTGATGTGCTGATTAGCGAAGGGGCGACGCAGCTGCTGTTTGTCTCCCATCACGCCGAAGACGCCCCGGACTGCATTACCCACCGTCTGGCCTTTGTGAGGAGTGGAGACGGTTACACTTACCAGCAGGGTCCGCTGCAAAATTAAGCCTGTACAGGGGTCTGCGGATCCCTGATTTTTTCAGAATAATAGCTATCACACACCCCATCACTCTGTTTTTACAATGAAAAAACCAAAATGGCCCGATTGGAAATTTTAGTGTAAACGATTCCACCAATTTGGCCTGTGTCACACTTTTGGCTTCTTTGGTATGCTATCTTCTTCTCACACGATAAGCCTATTGGAGCGAATCATGAAAGTACTGGTTACAGGTGGTAGCGGTTACATTGGAAGTCACACCTGCGTTCAACTGCTACTGCAGGGACACGAAGTGATTATTCTCGACAATCTCTGCAACAGTAAACGCAGCGTACTGCCAATCATTGAACGTCTCGGCGGGAAAAGCGCCACCTTTGTCGAAGGCGACATTCGTAACGAAGCGCTGATGACGGAAATCCTTCACGATCACGCTATTGAAGCGGTGATCCATTTCGCCGGCCTGAAAGCCGTCGGCGAATCCGTCGCCAAGCCGCTGGAATACTACGACAACAACGTGACCGGCACACTGAAACTCGTTTCCGCCATGCGCGCCGCGGGCGTGAAAAACTTTATTTTCAGCTCCTCCGCCACCGTGTACGGCGACCAGCCAAAAATCCCTTATGTCGAAAGCTTCCCGACCGGGACTCCGCAGAGCCCGTACGGTAAAAGCAAGCTGATGGTCGAGCAGATCCTCACTGACCTGCAAAAAGCGCAGCCGGAGTGGAGCATCGCACTGCTGCGCTACTTCAACCCGGTCGGCGCGCATCCGTCGGGCGATATGGGTGAAGATCCGCAGGGCATCCCGAACAACCTGATGCCGTATATCGCGCAGGTCGCGGTCGGCCGTCGTGAATCGCTGGCGGTATTCGGCAACGACTACCCAACCGAAGATGGCACCGGCGTGCGCGACTACATTCACGTGATGGACCTGGCCGACGGCCACGTCGCGGCGATGGAAAAACTGGCTGATAAAGCCGGCGTGCATATCTATAACCTTGGCGCAGGCGTCGGCAGCAGCGTGCTCGACGTGGTCAACGCTTTTAGCAAAGCCTGCGGCAAACCGATTAACTACCACTTCGCGCCGCGAAGGCGACCTCCCGGCCTACTGGGCGGACGCTGAAAAGGCCGATCGCGAGCTGAACTGGCGCGTGACGCGCAACCTTGACGAAATGGCGCAGGACACCTGGCACTGGCAGTCCCGTCATCCGCAGGGTTATCCAGACTAAGGAACCTTCATGAGCGTATTTAACCCCGTCGACCATCCACATCGTCGTTATAACCCGTTAACCGGGCAGTGGATTCTGGTTTCTCCGCATCGCGCCAAGCGCCCCTGGCAGGGGGCGCAGGAAACGCCGGCAAAACAGAGCTTGCCCGCGCACGATCCGGACTGTTTCCTGTGCCCGGGTAATACCCGCGTCACCGGCGACAAAAACCCGAACTACACCGGTACGTTTGTTTTTACCAATGACTTTGCGGCTTTGATGACCGATACCCCAGATGCCCCGGAAAGCGACGACCCGCTAATGCGCTGTCAGAGCGCCCGCGGCACCAGCCGGGTCATCTGCTTCTCGCCAGACCACAGCAAAACGCTGCCGGAACTGAGCGTAGAGGCGCTGGAAGGCGTGGTTAAAACGTGGCAGGAGCAGACCGCCGACCTTGGAAAAACCTACCCGTGGGTGCAGGTTTTTGAAAATAAAGGCGCGGCAATGGGCTGCTCCAACCCGCACCCGCATGGCCAGGTGTGGGCAAACAGCTTTCTGCCTAACGAGGCGGAACGCGAAGATCGTCTGCAAAAAGCGTACTTCACCGAGCACGGCGCGCCGATGCTGGTGGATTACGCGCAGCGCGAATTAGCCGACGGTAGCCGCACCGTCGTCGAGACCGAACACTGGCTCGCGGTGGTCCCTTACTGGGCGGCGTGGCCCTTTGAGACGCTGCTGCTGCCGAAAGCGCACGTACAGCGCCTGACTGATTTAACCGACGACCAGCGCAGCGACCTCGCGCTGGCGCTGAAAAAACTGACCAGCCGTTACGACAACCTGTTCCAGTGCTCATTCCCCTACTCGATGGGCTGGCACGGCGCGCCGTTTAACGATGAAGAGAATAATCACTGGCAGCTGCACGCGCATTTTTATCCGCCGCTGCTGCGCTCCGCGACGGTGCGCAAATTTATGGTCGGCTATGAAATGCTGGCCGAAACCCAGCGTGACCTGACGGCCGAGCAGGCCGCCGAACGTCTGCGCGCTGTGAGCGACGTCCATTTTCGCGAATCCGGAGTATAACCATGAGTCTGAAAGAGAACACCCAAGCCCTGTTTGCTGAGAAATTTGGCTATCCGGCCAGCCATGTTATCCAGGCCCCAGGCCGCGTTAACCTGATCGGCGAGCATACCGACTATAACGACGGGTTCGTACTGCCCTGCGCCATTGATTACCAGACGGTCATCGCCTGCGCGCCGCGCGACGATCGTACCGTGCGGGTGATTGCCGCCGATTACGCCAATCAGACCGATGAATTCTCTCTCGACTCGCCGATTACCAGCCACGATACCCAGCAGTGGTCGAACTATGTTCGCGGCGTGGTTAAGCACCTGCAGCAGCGGAATAACGCTTTCGGCGGCGCAGATCTGCTGATCAGCGGCAACGTGCCGCAGGGCGCCGGATTAAGCTCCTCGGCTTCGCTGGAAGTCGCCGTCGGCACCGTGTTCCAGCAGCTGTATCATCTGCCGCTCGACGGCGCGCAGATCGCGCTGAACGGCCAGGAAGCGGAAAACCAGTTCGTCGGCTGCAACTGCGGCATTATGGACCAGCTGATCTCCGCGCTCGGTAAAAAAGATCATGCCCTGCTAATCGACTGCCGCACCTTAGGAACGAAAGCGGTGTCGATGCCGAAAGGCGTGGCGGTAGTGATTATCAACAGTAACTTTAAGCGCACCCTGGTCGGCAGCGAGTACAACACCCGCCGCGAGCAGTGTGAGACCGGCGCGCGTTTCTTCCAGCAGCCCGCCCTGCGCGATGTGACTTTACAAGAATTCAATGCCGTCGCCCACGAGCTTGACCCGGTGGTCGCCAAACGCGTTCGCCACGTGCTGACCGAGAACGCGCGCACCGTAGAAGCCGCCGCCGCGCTGGAAAAAGGCGACCTGCAGCGGATGGGCGAACTGATGGCGGAATCTCACGCTTCCATGCGCGATGATTTTGAAATCACCGTCCCACAGATTGATACCCTGGTGGACATCGTCAAGGCGACCATCGGCGATAAAGGCGGCGTACGCATGACCGGCGGCGGTTTCGGCGGCTGTATCGTTGCGCTGGTGCCGGAAGATTTGGTCGATACCGTACAGCAGGCCGTTGCCAAAGAGTATGAAGCGAAAACCGGTATCAAAGAGACCTTCTACGTCTGCAAACCGTCTCAGGGAGCTGGACAATGCTAAACCCAACAACGGAGCTGGCGCCGGACGGCCAGCCGTGGAATCTTCTCACCCTGCGTAACGACGCAGGCATGACGGTCACGGTGATGGACTGGGGCGCGACGCTGCTCTCCGCGCGCGTGACGCTGGCTGACGGCAGCGTACGCGAAGCGCTGCTCGGCTGCGCGAACCCTGGCGACTATACCCGACAGGCCGCCTATCTCGGCGCCTCCGTCGGCCGTTACGCTAACCGTATTGCCAACAGCCGCTTTACCCTTGATGGCCGCACCGTCAATCTGACGCCTTCCAACGAGGCGGGGCATCAGCTGCACGGCGGTCCGGAAGGTTTTGACAAGCGCCGCTGGCAGATTGTCAGCGCCGACGATCGTCACGCGCTGTTTTCACTCTCATCCCGCGATGGCGATCAGGGGTTCCCCGGTAATCTGACGGCAACGGCGCGCTACCGCCTGACCGACGATAACCGGATAGCCATCGAATATCGCGCCACCGTTGACCAGCCGTGCCCGGTGAACCTGACCAACCACGTCTATTTTAACCTCGATGGCGTGCAGAGCGACGTGCGTAGCCATAAGCTGCAAATCTTTGCTGATGCGTATCTGCCCGTTGAGAGCGATGGTATTCCGGGAGGCGATTTGCAAAACGTCACCCTGACCAGCTTCGATTTCCGCACGCCGAAGGTGCTGGCGGACGACTTCCTGCGCGATGAAGACCAGCAGAAAGTGAAAGGTTACGACCACGCCTTTCTGCTCCAGGCGCTGGGCGATGCCAAAAGCCCGGCGGCCCACGTCTGGTCGCAGGATGAAAAGCTGCAGATGACGGTCTATACCTCCGCGCCGGCCCTGCAGTTCTACTCCGGCAACTATCTCGCCGGTACGCCGTCGCGCACGGCGCAGCCGTACGACGACTGGCAAGGCCTGGCCCTGGAGAGCGAGTTTCTGCCGGATTCGCCAAACCATCCGGAATGGCCGCAGCCGGATTGCGTGCTGCGCCCCGGCGAAGAGTACGTCAGCCTGACGGAATATCAGTTTATTGCGCAATAATCCCCCGCCCTCCCGATGGAGGGCTTTTTTTATCCTTTCGCTGAAAATTACGCCACTTACAGACAAAAACATAACCTCTGTTTTACAAGCACCTTACACTGAGCGACTATTTTCGCTATGGTTAGGGATAAGCATTGCCGTGAGGTAAATCACGGCAATATAATGAGAATAGTTATCAATCAATAAATATATACACTACCGCATTCGGGTCGCATCAAGGCGGCACATGAGCGAATCCTGGCAGCATAGTCAACTATGTCGCCAGGGTGAGTAAAAGTAGCCAACGAGGAAGCGGCGCGAAGGATGACGTGTATTGAGGAGTAAGTGTATGGCTGTAACTAAGCTGGTACTCGTTCGTCACGGCGAAAGCCAATGGAACAACGAAAACCGTTTCACCGGTTGGTATGACGTTGACCTGTCTGAAAAAGGCGTGGGTGAAGCAAAAGCGGCCGGTAAGCTGCTGAAAGAAGAAGGCTTCAGCTTCGACTTTGCTTATACCTCTGTGCTGAAACGCGCCATCCACACCTTGTGGAACGTGCTGGACGAACTGGATCAGGCCTGGCTACCGGTTGAGAAATCCTGGAAACTGAACGAGCGTCACTACGGTGCGCTGCAGGGTCTGAACAAAGCGGAAACCGCTGAAAAATATGGTGATGAGCAGGTTAAGCAGTGGCGTCGCGGCTTCGCGGTAACGCCGCCGGAGTTGACTAAAGACGACGAGCGCTATCCGGGCCACGATCCGCGCTACGCAAAACTGACCGACGCAGAACTGCCGACGACCGAGAGCCTGGCGCTGACCATCGACCGCGTCGTACCGTACTGGAACGAAACGATTCTGCCGCGTCTGAAAAGCGGTGAGCGCGTGATTATCGCCGCTCACGGCAACTCCCTGCGCGCGCTGGTGAAATACCTCGACAATATGGGCGAAGCAGAGATCCTCGAACTGAACATCCCGACCGGCGTACCGCTGGTGTATGAGTTCGACGAGAACTTCAAGCCTATCAAACATTACTATCTGGGTAACGCCGACGAGATCGCCGCGAAAGCCGCGGCCGTAGCCAACCAGGGTAAAGCGAAGTAATTTTCGCGGGATGTAAAAAAAGCGTGGAGCTATCCACGCTTTTTTTATTTTGAGACTCGGCGTAAAGCTTAGCCGCGACGCGCTTTTACCGCATTCGCCAGCTGACGAAGAAGCGTATCGGTATCTTCCCAGCCAATACAGGCATCGGTAATGCTTTTGCCGTAGGCCAGCGGCTCGCCGCTGTCGAGACTCTGATTGCCTTCCACCAGATGGCTTTCGATCATCACGCCCATAATCGACCGCTCGCCGCCGGCAACCTGCTGGCATACGTCTGCGCCGACCTCCATCTGCTTTTTAAACTGCTTGCTGGAGTTGGCGTGGCTGAAATCGATCATGATCTGAGCGGGCAGGCCTGCTTTCGCCAGACCGACCTTCACTTCGGCCACGTGCTGCGCGCTGTAGTTCGGCTCTTTACCGCCGCGCAGGATAATATGGCAATCGCTATTACCGCTGGTATTCACAATCGCCGAATGCCCCCATTTGGTCACCGACAGGAAACAGTGCGGCGCGCCGGCGGCGTTGATAGCGTCAATCGCGACTTTGATGGTTCCATCAGTGCCATTTTTAAAACCTACCGGACAGGAGAGGCCGGAAGAGAGCTCGCGATGCACCTGTGACTCAGTGGTACGCGCGCCAATCGCGCCCCAGCTCATCAGGTCGGCAAGATACTGCGGGGTGATCATATCGAGGAACTCCCCGGCCGCAGGCAGACCGCTGTCGTTAATATCCAGCAGCAGCTTACGCGCGATCCGCAGGCCATCGTTGATGCGGAAGCTGTTATCCATATGCGGATCGTTGATCAGCCCTTTCCAGCCCACGGTGGTGCGCGGTTTTTCAAAATAAACGCGCATCACGATTTCCAGCTCCCCTTTAAGCTCCTCGCGAAGCTTAAGCAGGCGTTCGGCATACTCTTTCGCCGCCGCCGGATCGTGGATGGAGCACGGGCCAATCACCACCAGCAGCCGATCGTCGTTACCTTTCAGGATCTGGTGGATCGCTTTGCGCGCATGCGCAACGGTATTGGCGGCATTTTCGGTAGCAGGGAATTTTTCCAGGAGCGCAACGGGAGGTAATAATTCGTTGATCTCTTTAATGCGTAAATCGTCGTTCTGATAATTCATCTTATTTCCAGCGTTGCCATACTTATCTAGTTAATTGCAATCCCTCCAATCTATCTCTTCGGTCAAAAAGTGTAAACATGATTTTACAGTAGCGGCAGAATATTCCTGGAAATAGGCTAAAAAACGCCATAAAGTCGCGGAATAATGGCCACAAGCTATAATTTTTAACTGTTAGAACTTAATTTTCTTTAGCATTCAGCATTATATATTAATGCCGTTCGCTAATACCGAAGCTTAAACCACAACGAGTAGAACCTCCGGCAAATGCACTGTTGGAAGAGGTAATGCGATAAATCGACATAACAGGAGCATCCAATGAAAATGAACAAGCTAACCAGTCTTCTCCTCGCAGCAACCCTGGGTCTGGCCAGCGGCGCGGCGCTGGCTGCCGATACCGGCGCGCAGTCGAATAATGGGCAGGCCAATTCAGCGGCAGACGCGGGTCAGGTCGCCCCCGACGCGCGTGAAAACGTGGCGCCCAACAACGTCGATAACGGCAAGATCAACTCCGGTTCCACTGATACCGGCGGCACAATGCTCCACCCTAACGGCTCGACCATGAACCATGACGGGATGTCGAGCGATGAAGTGCACAAGAACTCAATGTGTAAGGATGGCCGCTGCCCGGATACCGATAAAAAAGTCGGCCAGGAAGACGCGACAAAAACTGATGGTACCACGCAGTAATCAAGGTGGGATGCCAGCGTTAAGGAGAGCTAAGGCTCTCCTTTTTTCATTTTATTCACCCCAAAATGCGAATCATGTCATAAAGTAATCATCAAAATAATAATGTAGGGATGTCACCATGGGGCAATCGCACTCGCATCGTTCTCCACCATCCGCCGAAGATAAGAATGCCCGTCGGCTGCTGCTGGCGTTCTGCGTCACGGCCGGATTCATGTTGATTGAGGTCGCAGGCGGACTCATTTCAGGTTCGCTGGCGCTGCTGGCCGATGCCGGACATATGCTGACGGACGCCGCGGCGCTGCTGTTCGCCTTTCTGGCCGTGCGTTTCGCCAGTCGCCCGCCCAACGCCCAACACACCTTTGGCTGGCTGCGCCTGACGACCCTTGCGGCCTTCCTCAACGCCATCGCCTTAGTGGTCATTACTATTTTGATCGTCTGGGAGGCCATTCAGCGCTTTCATCATCCGCAGCCGGTTGCCGGTAAAACCATGATGATCATCGCCGTTGCCGGGCTGCTGGCCAATATTCTGGCCTTCTGGATCCTGCATCGCGGCAGCGAGGAGCGTAACCTCAACGTGCGCGCCGCCGCGCTGCACGTGCTGGGGGATTTGCTCGGTTCGGTTGGCGCCATTATTGCCGCGATAGTGATCCTCACCACCGGCTGGACGCCTATCGATCCTATTCTGTCCGTGCTGGTGTCGTGCCTGGTTCTGCGCAGCGCCTGGCGTCTGCTGCAGGAGAGCGTCAATGAACTGCTGGAGGGCGCGCCGCGTTCGCTTAACGTCGACGCATTAAAACGCGATTTGCGCCGCTCGATACCGGAAGTTCGCGACGTACACCACGTTCATGCCTGGCTGGTAGGAGAAAAAACGGTGATGACGCTGCACGTGCAGGTGGTACCGCCGCACGATCACGACGGTCTTCTGGACCGGATCCTCGACTTCCTGGAGCATAAGTATGAGATTGAACATATTACGGTGCAGATGGAGTATCAGCCCTGTAGCGGCCCGGAGTGCCGTCTGAACATGACGCACGCCGGGCATGGACATCATCACCACCATTAACGGGAAAACGCGTGAGAGCCGCGCTCACGCGCGCTGTTAATCCACATACGGCTGCCGTTGAGCGCGATAAATGTCAGCAGCAGGTATTCGAGCGACATCGCATAGACGCCCTGCAGGGCGAAAATCACCACGCTAATGACGTTTATAATCACCCACAGCAGCCAGTTTTCGACATATTTGCGCGTCATCAGAATCATCGCTACGACGGAGAGCACCATCATGCAGGAGTCCCAGAACGGGAAGGCGTCCGGCTGCAGCTCCGGCATGGCGACCTGCAGGCCCAGGGTTTGCATCAGCGCCACGGCAATCCGCGTCAAAAACGCGAACACCGGGTTAATAAATATCGTCATCAGGCCAATCGCCACCACGCAGGCCGCCAGCCAGCCTAACGCTTTCGGCAGCGGTAGCCAGCGGATTTGCAGTTCCGCCTGATTATCACTGGTTTGCCGCGACCAGGCGTACCAGCCGTAGACGTTGGCCGCGAAGAAAAAGATCTGCAGCAGAAGGCTGGCGTAGAGCTGGATCTGAAAGAAGATAATGGCAAACAGCGTGACGTTGATCAGCCCGAAGGCATAGTTAGCGATCTTCTCCAGGCTCGCCAGCCAGATGCACAGCAGGCCAGCGACGGTGCCGACCGCTTCAATCCACGACAGGTCATATCCCCCGGCGCCAATTGGTATATGCACTAATATGTTCTGCGTACTAAAAAAATCCATCTTATCCCCAGAGCGTTCTGTAACGCAGTAATGATCTATCCCCGAAGTGTAGCCGCAAAATCGAGCATTCTGTTTAGCGGAACCAGCGCCCCGGTCCGCAGCTGCTCATCAACATGAATTTCATGTTCAGCGCCCCCCTTCTCCAGCGCTTCAGCAATCGCCTGCAGGCCGTTCATCGCCATCCATGGACAGTGCGCGCAGCTCCGGCAGGTTGCCCCTTCGCCTGCCGTGGGCGCTTCCAGCAGCTCTTTTTCCGGTACCGCCTGCTGCATTTTGTAGAAAATACCGCGATCGGTGGCGACGATGAGCTGCGTGTGCGGCAGCGTTTTAGCGGCATTGATCAACTGGCTGGTTGACCCCACCGCGTCAGCCATATCAACAATCGCCTGCGGTGATTCCGGGTGAACCAGCACCGCGGCCTGGGGATAAAGCGCCTTCATTCTTGCCAGCGCTTGAGTTTTGAATTCATCATGAACTATACAGGCGCCCTGCCAGCACAGCACGTCTGCGCCGGTCTGTTTTTGCACATAGCTGCCTAAATGGCGGTCCGGCGCCCAGATGATTTTTTCACCCAAGCTATCAAGATGCTCAATGAGTTCCACGGCGATGCTCGACGTCACAACCCAGTCGGCGCGCGCCTTGACCGCCGCTGAAGTATTGGCGTAGACCACGACCGTACGATCCGGATGAGCATCGCAGAAAGCGCTAAACGCCTCGATCGGACAGCCCAGATCGAGCGAACACTCCGCATGCAGCGTGGGCATCAGGATGGTTTTTTCCGGACTGAGGATTTTTGCCGTTTCTCCCATAAAGCGCACGCCGGCAACCAGCAGCGTTGAGGCGGAATGTCGGGCGCCGAAGCGCGCCATCTCCAGGGAATCGGAGATACAGCCGCCGGTCTCTTCGGCCAGCTGCTGGATTTCGGGGTCGGTATAGTAATGAGCCACCATCACCGCATCGCGCTCGCGCAGCAGGCGTTTAATTTTTTCACGATAAAAGTGCTTCTCATCGCGGTTTAACGGCATTGGCTTCGGAGGAAAAGGGTAAATCGCCGCTTCCGGGTCAAACATTACGCTCATCTTGCAGTCTCGTTTCGCTGGCTTAACTTTCAGACCGTGATAATGCCTGCAGAGAGGTATTAGTCGGCCATAGTGTTTTATATGCTAAACAAGATAGCCGATTGTGCGGAAAATGTCGTGAGGAATTTTGCCCCTCAGGGAGCAGGAGCATTTCCCGGAGGCGATGCTGCGCATCTGTCCGGGCTACCGGCCCGTGCACGGGTGCGCACAACGATAAGATGGAATAGCGCAGTATGGGATAGTTGTAATATTTAAGCGAAGGCTGGATAGCAAAAAAGCGCCGCCAGCGCCATTTTTACATTGGTGGGTCGTGCAGGATGACTCGCTTCGCTCGCCCTTCCGGCCGTCGCCGCAGGCGGCTCCGTTGTCTCTCTTCGTTCGACTCAAACCTGCGGCAGGTTCGAATCTTGGATATCGCAGATAGCAAAAAAGCGCCTTTAGGGCGCTTTTTTACATTGGTGGGTCGTGCAGGATTCGAACCTGCGACCAATTGATTAAAAGTCAACTGCTCTACCAACTGAGCTAACGACCCCTTGCGGGTTTACTGCTAACTGGAACGATTCAGGATGGTGGGTCGTGCAGGATTCGAACCTGCGACCAATTGATTAAAAGTCAACTGCTCTACCAACTGAGCTAACGACCCGCTCGGGTACTTCCTGAATATTCTTCACTCGTCACCAATTTATAATTGGTGGGTCGTGCAGGATGACTCGCTTTCGCTCGCCCTACGGGCCGTTGCTGGCGCAACGTTATCCTTCACGCTTAACATCTGAGTTCGATGTTAAATTGGTGGGTCGTGCAGGATTCGAACCTGCGACCAATTGATTAAAAGTCAACTGCTCTACCAACTGAGCTAACGACCCGAGTGGTGGGTGATGACGGGATCGAACCGCCGACCCCCTCCTTGTAAGGGAGGTGCTCTCCCAGCTGAGCTAATCACCCGATACTGCGCTGGATACATCTTTTAGTGGTGGGTCGTGCAGGATTCGAACCTGCGACCAATTGATTAAAAGTCAACTGCTCTACCAACTGAGCTAACGACCCACTATTTTTGCCGCTTTGGGCTTATTCGATATCCCTTGGCAACGGCGGCATATATTACTGATTTAAGAATTCAGCGCAACAACAATTTAGATAAAGATTGCTTAACTGCTTAGGATTCATGCGACAAGACCAGAAATGATGCGATTTCTGGTCATGCCATAATCATCCGAGTGCGTTAAGGCGTTTTTGCGCTTGTTTGGCCCCATCGGTGCCAGGAAATTTACTGACCACCTGCTGGTAAACCGCCTTCGCTTTTGCGGTATCGCCTTTGTCCTGCATGATAACGCCGACTTTAAACATCGCATCGGGCGCCTTCGGGGATTTAGGGTAGTTTTTCACCACGGAAGCGAAATAGTACGCCGCATCGTCTTTTTTACCCTTGTTGTAATTCAGCTGACCGAGCCAGTAGTTGGCGTTCGGCTGGTAGGTTGAATCAGGATACTTTTTGACGAAGTTCTGGAAAGCCGCCATGGCGTCGTCCTGGCGGGAAGGATCCTTCACCAGCGCAATAGCCGCGTTGTAATCGGTGTTGGCATCGCCGGTTGACGCCGGAGCGCCTGACGAAGCCGCCGGCGCGCTAGCCGCAGCCCCCTGATCGCCCGCTGAGGTCTGGGTTTGCGCACCCGTTGCGCCGCCGCCGCTGCTCAGACCATCGATCTGCAGCAGGATCTGCTTCTGGCGCTCAACAACCTGATTCAGCTGATACTGGCTTTCCTGGATTTGACCGCGCAGGGAATCAATATCGGACTGATTATCGGAGAGTTGCTGCTGGAGTTGGGTTAAAAGCTGGCTGTGCGCATTGGAAATACGCTCGAGTTGAGTGACGCGGTCTTCGACCGAGCCTGAGCCGACACTACTGATTGGCGCCTGAGCAAAAGCGGCCCAGGGGGCCGCTATGCCAACCAGTAACGACAGACTCAACAGATGATGTCTGAAGTTACTGCTCATGCAATTCTCTTAGTAAACCAGTACGGCGCGACGGTTTTTGGCGTAAGCCGCTTCGTCGTGGCCCAGTACTGCAGGTTTTTCTTTACCGTAAGAAACGATGGAGATCTGGTCAGCAGAAACACCTTTGCCCTGCAGATACATCTTAACGGCGTTAGCACGACGCTCACCCAGAGCGATGTTGTATTCCGGCGTACCACGCTCATCCGCATGACCTTCTACGGTCACTTTGTAAGACGGGTTGCTACGCAGGAAGTTTGCGTGCGCGTCCAGCATTGCAGCGAAGTCAGAACGGATATCGTATTTGTCCAGATCGAAGTAAACGATATTGTTCTGCTGCAGCTGTTGCATCTGCAGACGAGCCTGCTCTTCGGAAGACATGTTGCCGCCGTTAGCGTTACCGTCCATACCAGTGCCGGCACCCAGCATGCCTTCACCGCTCTGGTCGTTGCTGGCGTTCTTGTTAGAAGAACATGCCGCGATTGCCATAACCGGCAGAGCGATCAACAGCCCTTTCAGCACTTTGTTCAGTTGCATTTCTTTGATTCCTTTAATAATCAATTATTTATTATCACAGATACGGCGACCAGGCAGGTGATTTTACCTGTCCATCAGTTGCCGGAAGACGCGCTTTGAAACGCCCATCTGTAGAAACCAGATTCAGCACGGATCCCATCCCCTGAGAAGAGCTGTAGATTACCATAGTGCCGTTAGGTGCCAGACTTGGCGTTTCATCTAAAAACGTTGATGACAGAACCTGTACACCACCCGCTTCCAGATCTTGTTTGGCAATGTGCTGCTGACCGCCGGCCGAGCTTACCATTACCATAGTTTTACCATCAGCGCTCACGTCAGCGTCCTGGTTTTGTGAACCTTCCCAGGTAATACGCTGCGGCGTACCGCCGTTAATATTGACTTTATACACCTGCGGACGACCCGCCTGGTCGGAGGTAAAGGCCAGGTTCTGGCTATCCGGGAACCAGCTTGGTTCGGTGTTGTTGCTACGACCGTTGGTCACCTGACGAATCTGACCAGAGCCCAGATCCATCACGTACAGGTTCAGGCTACCGGTTTTCGACAGGGCGAAGGCCAGTTTGCTGCCGTCCGGCGAGAATGCCGGCGCGCCGTTGTGCTGCGGGAACGAAGCAATCTGACGAACGGAGCCGTTAGCCAGCGTCTGCACAACCAGCGCAGAACGACCGCTTTCGAAGGTTACATAGGCCAGCTTCGCGCCGTCCGGAGACCAGGCCGGAGACATCAGCGGCTGGGTGGAGCGGTGAACGAGGAACTGGTTGTAGCCATCGTAGTCGGATACGCGCAGTTCGTACGGGAACTGGCCGCCGTTGGTCTGCACCACATAGGCGATACGGGTACGGAAGGCGCCCTTGATGCCGGTCAGCTTCTCAAATACAGCGTCGCTGGCAGCATGCGCGGCATAGCGCAGATACTGTTTTGTGACTTTAAATGAGTTCTGCGCCAGCACGGTACCCGGCGCGCCGCCGGTATCAACCAACTGGTAGGCCACGTTGTAGGAGCCGTCAGGGTTTTGCGTAACCTGACCCACTACGACGGCGTCAACGCCCAGCGCAGACCATGCCGCTGGCTGCACTTCCTGAGCGCTGCCCGGCTGCTGAGGCAGACGCGAGCGATCGAGCGGATTAAACTTGCCGCTGTTGCGCAGGTCAGCCGCCACGATACCGCCCACATCTTCCGGCGCAGCACCCTGCCCCGCCCACTGGAACGGCACAACGCCGATTGGGCGTGCCGAGTCGACCCCTTGGGTAATCTCGATGCGTACTTCTGCGTGCAGCACTGCCGCCCACAGCATTAAAAAACCAAATGCTACTCGTAATGCCTGCTTCATCATATCTCCCTTATCCAGGCGGAAAGCCCACGATAATTTAGCAGAATGTTAACAAACTCAAATACACAAAACTACCAAAACCCTGGGACTACCGAAGTTTGTTTTCCCCGCATAAACGGGGAAAACGATTACTGAGGTTTGAAGTCCAGTGGCGCATTTTTGAATGTTTCATAAACAGCCTGCGACGGCGGTTTAGGGAACTTCGTCATCCGGCTCGTTGCCGCCAGCATTTGCTGACAGAACGCCGGATCGCCGCCTTCCGATTTCACACTTAACAGCGTTCCATCCTGAGCCAGATTCACACGTAAAGTACAGGTTTTACCCTTATAGGTATCCCAGTCATAGAGATGACCTTTAATCGCAGCCTGAACCTGTGAAATATAGCTATTAATCTCAGCCTGGGATGCCCCACCCTGCCCCTGCTTACTTCCTTTAGCAGGAGATGAGCCCCCAGCGCTACCGCTGGTATTACCTTTCGGCGCATTCTTACCGGAGCTCAGGTCGCCGAGAAGATCGTCAACGCCGTTGGCCTCTTTGGCCGCAGCGGCTTTCTTCGCGGCGGCGGCCTTAGCGGCGGCGGCTTTCGCCGCTTTGTCCGCGGCGGCCTTCTCTGCTGCTGCGGCTTTAGCTGCCGCGGCTTTCTCGGCGGCGGCTTTTTCCGCTGCGGCGGCTTTGTCGGCTGCCGCTTTCTCGGCAGCGGCTTTCTGCGCGGCGGCTTTTTCTGCCGCTTTTTCTGCCGCTTTTTCGGCGGCCGCTTTTTCTGCAGCGGCCTGTTTCGCCGCTTCCTGCTGCGCTTTTTTCTCTGCCTGCTGCTGCGCTTTCTTCTCAGCTTCCTGCTGAGCTTTCTTCGCCGCATCGGCTTCGGCTTTCTTCTGCGCGTCCGCAGCCGCTTTCGCGGCTTCCGCTTCTGCCTGTTTCTTCGCATCCGCCGCCGCTTTCGCCGCGGCCGCTTCGGCGGCTTTCGCCTGAGCATCGGCCTTCGCTTTCGCGTCAGCGGCGGCTTTGGCGGCAGCTTCCTGCGCCTCTTTCGCCTGTGCGTCCGCTTTGGCTTTGGCCGCTGCGGCGGCTTTCGCCGCGGCTTCTTCCGCCTGTTTCTGCTGCTCTTTCGCCTCTTTAGCCGCTTCCTGCGCCTGCAGACGATCCTGTTCCAGCTGTTTCAGCCGTTCCTGCTCAGCGGCCTGTTTTTCACGTAGCTCTTCCGCCTGCTGCTGAGCCTGCTTTTCACGCTGCTCGGCAGCGCGGCGGGCGCTGGCCTGCTGCTGCTGTTGGCGGTCATAATTCTTTACAACCGCCCCCGGATCGACCATTACCGCATCGATAGAGGACCCCCCGCCGCCGCCGGCAGAAGCATCCAGATGCTCGTCAAACGAACTCCAGATCAGCAGCGCTATCAATACGATGTGCAGCGCGACTGATACTATGATCGCTCGTTTAAGCTTGTCGTTTTGTTCGGTTGCCTTTGACACTATCGGTTCCCAAAAACTGTTCGCCTGTTCCCGTTATACGACGTCCGCCGCGGGACGCTGTTGTCCCAAAGCCGACATGCTGACGGGCGTGCATATTGCGAGCGATTAGATCGGCTTGGTCATCAAGCCAACCGATTTAACCCCTGCGCTATGCAACAGGTTAAGCGCTTTAATAATCTCATCGTATGGCACCTCTTTAGCGCCGCCGATCAGGAACACCGTTTTCTCATTCGCCTCAAGTCGACGCCGGGCTTCCGCAATAACCTGTTCCGGCGGCAGCTGCGATAGCGTTTCCGGGCCAACTTTCACGCTGTACTGCCCGACGCCGGAAACTTCAACGATCACCGGCGGCTCATCATTGCTTTTCACCGCCTGCGATTCCGTTGCGTCCGGTAGGTCGACCTCTACGCTCTGCGTAATGATCGGCGCTGTCGCCATAAAGATCAGCAGCAGCACCAACAGGACATCCAGCAGCGGAACGATGTTGATCTCGGACTTCAGTTCGCGACGCCCGCGTCCACGTGCTCTGGCCATGGCTTACCCCTTATTGCTTTCGCTGCTGGTAAACGCCTGACGGTGCAGAATAGCGGTGAACTCTTCCATAAAGTTGTCGTAGTTCAGCTCAAGTTTGTTCACGCGCTGGTTCAGACGGTTATAGGCCATAACCGCTGGGATAGCGGCAAATAGGCCGATAGCCGTCGCGATGAGCGCTTCTGCGATACCCGGCGCCACCATTTGCAGCGTCGCTTGTTTTACCGCGCCCAGCGCGATAAAGGCGTGCATGATCCCCCAAACGGTGCCGAACAGACCGATATACGGACTGATAGAGCCGACCGTACCGAGGAACGGGATGTGGGTCTCCAGGGATTCCAGCTCGCGGTTCATCGAAATACGCATCGCGCGCGATGCCCCTTCGACAATCGCTTCCGGCGCGTGGCTGTTCGCACGATGCAGACGGGCAAACTCTTTGAAACCGCTGTAGAAAATTTGTTCCGAACCGGTCAGATTATCGCGACGGCCCTGGCTTTCCTGATACAGGCGAGAAAGCTCGATACCGGACCAGAATTTATCTTCAAACGCTTCGGCTTCACGTGACGCCGAGTTGAGGATACGCGTTCTCTGAATAATGATGGCCCAGGAGGCGATAGAAAAACAAACTAAAATCAACATGATAAGTTTAACCAGAAGGCTCGCCTTCAGGAACAAATCAAGGATATTCATCTCAGTCACTGCTTAAACTCCGCGACAATAGACTTGGGAAGCGCACGAGGCTTCATTAAGAGTGGATCAACGCACACGATAAGAACCTCAGCTTCATTCAAAACGACGTTCTCGGCGTTGACGATTCGCTGCGTGAAAACCAGAGTAGCACCGCGCATTGCGGTTATCTCCGTCTGGATTTCGAGCATGTCGTCGAGTCTGGCGGGCGCAAAATACTCGAGAGTCATTTTGCGAACCACAAAGGCAACTCGTTCAGCCAGCAAAACCTGTTGGCTGAAGTGATGATGGCGCAGCATCTCTGTGCGTGCTCTTTCATAGAAAGCGACGTAGCTGGCGTGGTAAACCACACCACCGGCGTCGGTGTCTTCGTAATAGACCCGAACCGGCCATCGAAACAGCGTTTTATTCACTTTACATCCCGGTAATGCAACAAAAGGTTAGTGCTTTCAAACTTCGCTACTATACGCGCGGGAATCGTGGTTTGGAATGGGGGAAAGTAAACGAGGAGTAAATTTTTATGGGCTTATGCAAGCCCATATGGTTAACAGAGATTTCTTATTCAAAAGAAGAAAAAGAACAGGCCTAAAACGAGCACAATATCAGCGATAAGCGGACAAAAAATTCCCTGCCAGTGAATGGCTCGCGGACGGAAGCCCACGCCGTGGATAACGCCGGTACAAACCGCCCACATCAGCAGGAAACCGTGCCAGATTTCCAGCTCGCTGGTTTTGGCCGCAAAGCGCGACGGATCCCAGAAGATGCAGCCCGCCAAAGCCAGCGCCATCAATAAGGAAAGCGCCCTTAACGGGCGCTTGTCCATTATCGCATACAGAGTAGCGATAATACTCATCAGTGTTCTTCTTTACCTGCTTTGGTCGCTTCCACGTGCTCGAGCGCCAGCGCGGTAATCACCCCAAAGGCACAAGCAAGAAGCGTTCCCAAAATCCATGCGAAATACCACATATATAGCTCCTTACCTTAGTACAGCGAATGGGTGTTCTTTTCGATGTCTTCGCGCGTAATGCGACCGAACATTTTCCAGTAACACCAGGTGGTGTAGGCCAGAATAATCGGTACGAAGACAATCGCTACGTAAGTCATCACGTTCAGCGTCAGCTGGCTGGAGGTCGCGTCCCACATGGTCAGGCTCGCGTTCATCGCCGTGCTTGACGGCATAATGAATGGGAACATGGCGATACCGGCAGTCAGAATGATGCACGCCAGCGTCAATGAGGAGAACAGAAATGCCCACGCGCCTTTGTCCGCTTTGGTCGAGATGACGGTCAGCAGCGGCAGCGCCACGCCCAGGGCAGGAATCGCCCACAGCGCCGGCATGTTATTAAAGTTCACCATCCACGCACCGGCCTCACGAGCCACTTCTTTGGTCAGCGGGTTAGACGGGCCGGTATGATCCATCACCGATTTCACCACATAACCGTCGATGCCGTAGTAGACCCAAACGCCCGCCAGTGCGAAGCCGATCAGCGTCACCAGCGCCGCCACCGTAGAAACGGAGCGGGTGCGCAGGTGCAGTTCACCCACGGTACGCATCTGCAGGTAGGTCGCGCCCTGCGTCAGGATCATCGCCACGCTGACAATACCGGCCAGCAGGCCAAACGGATTCAGCAGCTGGAAGAAGTTGCCGGTGTAGTACAGGCGCAGATATTCATCAACGTGGAACGGAACGCCCTGCAGCAGGTTACCGAACGCCACGCCAATCACCAGCGGCGGCACGAAGCTGCCGACGAAGATGCCCCAGTCCCACATGTTGCGCCAGCGGTTGTCCTCAATCTTCGAGCGGTAGTCGAAACCTACCGGGCGGAAGAATAACGACGCCAGCACCAGGATCATTGCCACATAGAAGCCGGAAAACGCGGCGGCGTAGACCATCGGCCAGGCGGCAAACAGCGCGCCGCCGGCGGTGATCAGCCACACCTGGTTTCCATCCCAGTGCGGGGCGATGGCGTTGATCATAATTCGACGCTCGGTGTCGTTACGACCGAGGAAACGGGTGAGCATCCCCACCCCCATGTCGAAGCCATCGGCGACAGCAAAACCAATGAGCAGAATGCCAATCAGCAGCCACCAGATAAAACGCAATACTTCATAATCGATCATTTGACGACTCCTGTCTTAGCGTGCCGACTGAATAGCCGCAGAGGACTGTTCAAAGTGATAGCGACCGGTTTTCAGGCTGCTTGGTCCTTTACGGGCAAACTTGAACATGAGGAACAGTTCAGCCACCAGGAACAGCGTGTACAGGCCACAGATCAGCACCATTGAGAAGATCAGGTCGCCTGCGGTCAGCGACGAGTTCGCGACAGCCGTTGGCAGCACCTCACCGATAGCCCACGGCTGGCGACCATATTCGGCGACAAACCAGCCGGATTCAACGGCAATCCACGGCAGCGGCAGACCATAAAACGCAGCGCGCAGCAGCCATTTTTTCTCACCAATGCGGTTGCGAATCACGCTCCAGAAGGAAGCGCCGATAATCAACAGCATCAGCACGCCGCACGCCACCATGATACGGAAGGCGAAGTACAGCGGCGCAACGGCAGGAATAGAGTCCTTGGTCGCCAGCGCAATCTGCTCTTCCGTCGCGTCAGAAACGTTGTCGGTATAGCGTTTTAGCAGCAGACCGTAGCCAAGATCCTTCTTCACGTCGTTAAACCGATCGCGAACGGCCTGGTCGGTTGAACCGGCACGCAATTGCTCCAGCAGCGCGTACGCTTTCATCCCGTTACGAATACGCTCTTCGTGCTGAACCATCAGGTCTTTCAGGCCGGTAACCTGTTTATCCACGGAGCGAGTCGCAATAATGCCCAACGCGAAAGGGATTTGAATCGCGAAGCGGTTCTCCTGCGCCTTCTGGTCAGGAATACCAAACAGGGTAAAGGCCGCCGGAGCAGGCTGAGTTTCCCATTCCGCTTCGATAGCCGCCAATTTGGTTTTCTGCACGTCGCCCATTTCGTAGCCGGATTCATCACCGAGAACAATAACGGAGAGAATCGCCGCCATACCGAAGCTGGCTGCGATAGCGAAGGAGCGCTTGGCGAAAGCAAAGTCGCGGCCTTTGAGCATATACCAGGAGCTGATGGCAAGAATGAACATCGCGCCGGTCACGTAGCCTGACGCCACGGTGTGAACGAACTTAACCTGAGCGACCGGGTTCAGAACCAGCTCGGAGAAGCTGACCATCTCCATACGCATGGTTTCAAAGTTGAAGTCCGACGCAATCGGGTTCTGCATCCAGCCGTTAGCGACAAGGATCCATAGAGCCGACAGGTTGGAGCCCAGCGCCACCAGCCAGGTAACGGCCATGTGCTGAACTTTGCCCAGACGATCCCAACCGAAGAAGAACAGACCTACAAAGGTAGATTCGAGGAAGAAGGCCATCAAACCTTCAATGGCCAGCGGCGCACCGAAGATATCGCCCACGTAGTGAGAGTAGTAAGACCAGTTAGTCCCGAACTGGAACTCCATGGTCAGACCGGTTGCCACACCCAGCGCAAAGTTGATACCAAACAACTTGCCCCAGAACTTGGTCATATCTTTATAAATCTGTTTGCCGGAAAGGACGTAGACCGTTTCCATGATGGCCAGCAGGAACGCCATACCTAGCGTCAGTGGCACAAACAGGAAGTGGTACATCGCGGTCAAGGCAAACTGTAAGCGCGACAGTTCGACTATATCTAACATCATGACTCCTTGCTCATCGCATGAAGACTCCGAGAGTGAACCCCGTTAGAAAGGGTCACACGCATGCCCCAATACAAATTTATTTGCTTCTTCTCACTACGCCCGTTTTCTCTTTCAAGAATGCGGAGGTACTGAAAAGTTACAAACATGTTAACAAAACACCCAAATTGATCCCGTGATTATATTACGCTGCAAAACCCTTACAATAAATAGGTTTTTATTGTGATAAATTTGCAGTTTTCGACAGCGATCAATTTTTAGCGAAAATACCAGATTTCGGTCAATTTGATCCGCGACAATTTAACTCCATTTCGCGGTCTTTTCCAAGTTTTAAACATTGATTTAAATCAATTTTCATTTTAAATGTTAATTATGTATATCGTGTGCCTCACAGGTAAACACCAAGTTAACAATATGTTTTTCAAGAGTATCATCAGTTACTGAAAATGATAGTCCATTTATTTCGTCGCTGAGGGGAATTTAATGAGCTGAACGCTGATCGCGTAAATGTGGTTATCAGTCGATAATGCCGCGTAGCTCACAGATTTTTTTTATCAAGTTAACGCCATAAATTTTTTTCTTATTAGATTTATCATTGCATTTACTTAAAATTAACACAATTGCGTAACTATCTCATTATCAAGTAAACGCAGCGCCTTTTTTTTCTTTTGGTGATGCAAAGCGTCCTTCTCTTTCGCGGTATCATCTACATCGCGCTTTTATCCTCGCCACGTGACGCTTGCCGGCCCTCCCCCTTTCATCAACAAAAATGAAATATAAATTGCACAAATCACCATTTTATATCTTTAATCTAACAAATTGCCCGCGCCACATATAAAAATCAGCACATAAATTCCGTTACTACGCTCACAGAAAAATTTAAAGAAGTGTATTCATCGCTTATTAGCGAAGGCAAAATCAAGACGAAATATAAAATAAGACCTTGCTCACAAACATCGCATTATATTTATTACCAGGATTCAAGCAGAAATAAATCCAGACAATAAATAAAAATATAACATCATGATATAAAAGAAGTTTTTCACGCAAAATCAAAAACGAGAGTTTTTTGAAAGATATTCTGAAAATAGATCAATTGCTTCCCCTCTGCGAACCACAGACACTCCAGCCCTATTAACAGGCGGCCATCATCAACGCTGCAAATATTAGAAAGTCGTTTTTATTTTTTACCATTAGCCTTACAGAGGATTACCCATGAAGAAATCAACACTTGTTATTGGCGTCATTGGTGCTGACTGCCATGCAGTAGGCAACAAAGTCCTGGACCGCGTTTTTACTGCCCATGATTTTCGCGTAATCAATCTGGGCGTGATGGTCAGTCAGGATGAATATATTGATGCCGCCATCGAAACCGGCGCGGATGCCATCGTCGTGTCGTCTATTTACGGCCACGGCGACATCGACTGCCTGGGGCTGCGCGAACGCTGCATCGAGCGCGGTATTGGCGACATCCTCCTTTACGTTGGCGGCAACCTGGTGGTTGGTAAACATGATTTTGCCGACGTCGAGGCCAAATTCAAAGAGATGGGTTTCAATCGCGTCTTTGCCCCAAGCCACGATCTGGAAGACGTCTGCCAGCTGATGGCGAACGATATCAACCAGCGCCACGGCGTTGAACAGCAGTGTCTGGAAGAGGCTATCTGATGCAAACCGTCTCTGTCGATATCGGCTCGACGTGGACCAAAGCGGCCCTCTTCGCACAGGAGGGGGATGAGCTGACGCTGGTAAACCACGTTCTGACCCCGACCACTACCCATCACCTGGCGGAAGGCTTTTTTGCCAGCCTGAACCAGGTGCTCAACGTTGCCGATGCGCGCCCGCTGCTGAACCGCGGTGACGTGACGCTGAAATACTCTTCATCGGCAAAAGGCGGCCTTGCCGTCGCGGCGATGGGGCTGGTGCCGTCTATTACCCTGGAATCAGCGAAAGTCACTGCCCACTCGGCGGGGGCCAAAATCGCCCAATACTACGCCTACAAGCTCAACCGTCACGATATCCAGGAACTGGAAGCCACGCCGCCGGATATCCTGCTGTTTACCGGCGGCACCGACGGCGGCGAGGAGAGCTACGGCCTGGCCAACGCCCACGCGCTGGCGGAGTCAAAGCTTGACTGCGCCATTATCTATGCCGGAAACCGCGATATTCAGGACGAGGTTCAGGCCATCCTCGGCCACAAAGATTTGACCACGGTAGACAATATTCTGCCCGACCTCGATCACCCGAACCCGTACGCTGCCCGCAAGGCGATTTGCGATGTCTTCTTATCCCGTATCGTCAAAGGCAAAGGGCTGGACGTTATCGTCGCTGAAACCGGCGAAGAACCGATGCCGACGCCGTGGACCGTCTACGAGCTGGTGAAAACCATCAGCCATTACGACAGCGCATGGAAAGAGTTCATGCTGATTGACATGGGCGGGGCCACCACCGACGTCTACTCCGCCTGCGCCAACACGCTCTCCCCGGATACCGTTCTGCACGGGGTGCCGGAACCGTTTGTAAAACGGACGGTGGAAGGCGATCTCGGCATGCGCGTTTCGGCGGTCGTGGTCGGTGAAAGTACCCGGGAGCTGGTGAATGCGGTGTTTGCCCACCAGCCGCAGCGTCAGGAGGCCTTTTACCGCTACCTGCGCCATCTGGTCGCGCAGCCGGATTATCTGCCGGTTAACGAGGAAGAAAAATATTTCGACACCGTGCTGGCCGGGCTGTGCGTTGGCTACGCCAGCGAACGCCACGCGGGCACCAAAAAACAGGTGTGCACCTGCGTGGGCAACGTCGATTTACAGATGGGCCGCGATCTGACCACGGTGAGCAAAGTCGTGGGTTCCGGCGGATGGCTCTCCCGCGCCAGCCGCTTCGACATCCAGAGCTGGCTGAAATATCGCGAACTGGATGACGACGGCCGACGCATTCTCTTACCGACCCGGTTTGACTATTACCGCGATGCAAAAGGCCTGCTTCCGCTGCTGGCAAACGTTGCCAGGCTCTACCCCGAGCTCGCCGCTCGCACCAGCATTCACTGTTTAACCCTATAAATGAAGGCAGCTACGAATGGAACTTCGAAATAAAAAATTAACCCATGACGAATTCATGACCGAGCGGCATCAGGTATTGCAGACCTGGCATACCGGCAAGGACGTTGAGCACTTCGAAGATGGCGTGAAGTACCAGCAAACCATTCCTGAGAAAAAACGCTTTTCTCACGCTCTGCTGAAGGCCGACCAGGAAGGTAAAACCCTGAGCCAGCCGCGCGCGGGCGTGGCGCTGATGGATGAACACATCGCGCTGCTCAAAACCCTGCAGGAAGAGTGCGATCTGCTGCCGAGCACCATCGATGCCTATACCCGCCTCAACCGCTACGAAGAAGCGGCGGTCGGGATCCAGAAATCCATCGAGGCGGGGACCTCCAAACTGAACGGCCTGCCGGTGGTTAACCACGGCGTCGCCGAATGCCGGCGGATGACCGAAGCGCTGGAAAAACCGGTCCAGGTACGCCACGGTACGCCGGACGCGCGCCTGCTGGCGGAAATCTCCATGGCCAGCGGCTTTACCAGCTACGAAGGCGGCGGTATCTCCTACAACATTCCCTACGCCAAGCGCGTCACTCTGGAGAAGTCGATTCGCGACTGGCAGTACTGCGACCGCCTGATGGGCCTGTATGAAGAGCACGGTATCCGTATTAACCGCGAACCGTTCGGCCCGCTGACCGGAACCCTGATCCCGCCGTTTATGTCCCACGCGGTGGCGATTATCGAAGGCCTGCTGGCGCTGGAACAGGGCGTCAAGTCGATCACCGTCGGCTACGGCCAGGTCGGCAGCCTGACCCAGGACATCGCAGCCATTCGATCTCTTCGCGAGCTCTCCCACGAGTACTTCGGCAATTACGGTTTCGACGATTATGAGCTGAGTACCGTCTTCCACCAGTGGATGGGCGGCTTTCCGGAAGATGAATCGAAAGCGTTCGCCATTATCTCCTGGGGCGCGGCGGTAGCCGGGATGTCCGGCGCCACTAAAGTAATCACCAAGAGCCCGCACGAAGCGTTCGGTATTCCCACCGCGGCAGCCAACGCGCAGGGGCTGAAGGCCTCCCGCCAGATGCTCAATATGGTCAGCGATCAGAAGTTCCCGCCGTGCGCCGCCGTTGATCAAGAAGTGGAACTGATTAAAAGCGAAGTCCGCGCAGTACTGAAGAAAGTGTTCGAGCTGGGCAACGGCGATATCGCCCGCGGTACGGTGCTGGCCTTCGAGGCGGGCGTTCTGGACGTGCCTTTCGCTCCGGCTTCCTGCAACGCCGGCAAAATTCTGCCGGTTCGCGACAATTCCGGCGCTATCCGCGTGCTTGAAGCCGGCGCGGTACCGCTGCCGAAAGACATCCTCGCCCTGCACCACGATTACGTCGCCGAACGCGCGCAATTTGAAGGACGCAAACCCTCATTCCAGATGGTTGTTGATGACATTAACGCGGTATCCCACAGTAAATTAATAGGAAGACCATAATGAAAATTAAACAGGCCCTTTTCACCGCTGGCTACTCTTCATTCTATTTTGACGATCAGCAGGCGATTAAAAACGGCGCGGGTCATGATGGATTCATTTATACCGGTGCTCCGGTAACGCCAGGCTTCACCTCGGTACGCCAGGCGGGTGAATGCGTGTCCGTCCAGCTGATTCTGGAAAACGGTGCGGTGGCGGTCGGCGACTGTGCCGCCGTACAGTACTCGGGCGCGGGCGGCCGCGACCCGCTGTTCCTCGCGGAAAATTTTATCCCGTTCCTCAACGATCATATTAAACCGCTGCTGGAAGGCCGCGATGTCGATACCTTCCTGCCGAACGCCCGCTTCTTCGACAAGCTGCGCATCGACGGCCATCTGCTGCATACCGCCGTCCGCTATGGTCTTTCCCAGGCGCTGCTCGATGCGACCGCGCTGGCCAGCGGTCGCCTGAAGGCGGAGGTGGTTTGCGACGAATGGCAGCTGCCCTGCATCCCGGAAGCGATTCCGTTATTTGGTCAGAGCGGCGACGATCGCTACATCGCCGTGGACAAAATGATCCTCAAGGGCGTTGACGTCCTGCCGCATGCGCTGATCAACAACGTCGAAGAGAAGCTGGGCCTGAAAGGCGAAAAGCTGCGTGAGTACGTGCGCTGGCTGTCCGATCGCATCCTGAGCCTGCGCGCCAGCCCCCGCTATCGCCCGACGCTGCATATCGACGTATACGGCACCATCGGCCTGATTTTCGATATGGACCCGGTTCGCTGCGCCGACTATATCGCCAGCCTGGAGAAAGAGGCGCAGGGTCTACCGCTGTATATAGAAGGCCCGGTGGATGCGGGTAACAAACCGGACCAGATCCGCATGCTGACCGCCATTACCAAAGAGCTGACCCGCCTCGGTTCCGGCGTAAAAATTGTCGCCGACGAGTGGTGCAACACCTACCAGGACATCATTGACTTTACCGATGCCGGCAGCTGCCACATGGTGCAGATCAAAACCCCGGATCTCGGCGGCATTCATAACATCGTGGACGCGGTGCTGTACTGCAACAAACACGCGATGGAAGCCTATCAGGGCGGTACCTGTAACGAAACCGAGATCAGCGCCCGCACCTGCGTTCACGTCGCGCTGGCCGCGCGTCCGATGCGCATGCTGATCAAGCCGGGTATGGGCTTCGACGAAGGTCTCAACATCGTGTTTAACGAAATGAACCGCACCATCGCGCTGTTGCAGGCTAAGGATTAAGAGATGGCTCGTACCTTTAAGATCTTATCGCCCACGGCTATCCTCGGCTATGGCTTCCCGGAAGAGAGCTTTCGTAAAGCCATGGAAGAGTCGCCGGATCTGATTGCCGTTGACGCCGGTTCATCCGATCCTGGCCCCCACTACCTGGGGGCGGGCAAACCCTTTACCGACCGGGCCGGGGTGAAACGCGATCTGCGCTATATGATCGTGGCTGGCGTGAAAAACAATATCCCGGTGGTGATCGGCACTGCCGGAGGATCCGGCGCCGCGCCGCATCTGGAGTGGTGTCGGCAGATAATCCATGAGATTGCGCAGGAAGAACATCTGTCATTCTCCCTGGCGTTGATTCCGTCTGATGTCGATAAAGCGATCGTTCATCAGGCGCTGGATAACGGCAAAATCACTGCCCTGGATTTTGTGCCGGAACTGACTCATGAGGCCATTGAAGAGAGCACCTATATCGTCGCCCAGATGGGGATCGAACCCTTCCAGCGGGCGCTGAAGGCCGGCGCCCAGGTAGTGCTGGGCGGGCGGGCGTACGATCCGGCCTGCTTCGCGGCGCTGCCGATCATGCAGGGCTTTGATGAAGGTCTGGCCCTGCACTGCGGCAAAATTCTCGAGTGCGCGGCCATAGCCGCCACGCCGGGCTCCGGATCCGATTGCGCTATGGGGATTATCGACGACAACGGCTTTACGCTGAAAGCGTTCAATCCAAAGCGTAAGTTTACCGAAACGTCTGCGGCGGCGCATACGCTGTACGAGAAGTCCGATCCGTATTTCCTGCCCGGTCCGGGCGGCGTGCTGAACCTGAAAGGATGCACCTTCACAGCCGTCAACGAGGGCGAAGTGTACGTCAGCGGTTCTCGTCATGAAACGACGCCGTACGCGCTGAAGCTGGAAGGCGCACGCCAGGTCGGCTTCCGCTGCCTGACCATTGCCGGAACGCGCGATCCGATCATGATTGCCGGGATCGACACGATTCTCGAAGAGGTACAGGCCAGCGTTAAGCGCAACCTCTCGCTCGCTGACGACAGCATCCGCATGACCTTCCATCTGTATGGAAAAAACGGCGTGATGGGCAATCACGAGCCGATGAAAACCGCCGGGCATGAACTGGGCATTTTGCTCGATGTCGTTGCGCCGACCCAGGATATCGCCAACAGCGTCTGCTCGCTGGTGCGCTCTACCCTGCTGCACTACGGCTATGAAAACCGCATTGCGACCGCGGGCAACCTCGCCTTCCCGTTCTCGCCTTCCGATATTCAGAGCGGCCCGGTATACGAGTTCTCAATTTATCACCTGATTGAAGCCAGCGACGCGCTGCGCTTTGACTTCCATATCGAACAGGTGACGCCAGAAGGAGTTCAGGCATGAAACAATCCCTATGCTCACTGGCGCAGGTGATCCGTTCCAAAAACGCCGGACCGTACGAACTGGTTTTAGATATTTTATTTAAAACCCGGGAGGATTATCAGCGGGTAAAACGTTCTGAACTATTAACTCCGCAGCTCATTGCCGGTTTATATAACGTGAAGCCTGATTTTATTCATCGTATTGTCTGGTTCGATCCGGCCAACGCGGTAAAAATCGTCATGCCACGGACTATTATTTCCGGCAACGTCGGAGACAATGATGTTTATGGCGCTCAGCAGCATGCGCCGTTATTAAGTATTGAGTTCGACCTGTAATTTCTAAAATACAACAACATCCATTGGGGTACAGGATTTCGCTGTATCACTGTATTCCAGACAATTTATGCGGTTGGTCACCACAGGCGTACGTCTGCGCTGCTACCTGGCGCGGGCGTACGCCGCCCTACACCACTTCACCGACTAACCCTGTTCCGATGGAGTAAATATGAAAAAAATAAGTTTAACCAAAATGATCATATTAGGCCTGATACTCGGCATGATTGCCGGGGTGATCATTAATAATATGGCATCAGCAGATACAGCAAAATCCTATGCGCAGGATATCTCCATCTTTACCACTATATTTTTACGCATGGTAAAAATGATTATCGCCCCGCTGGTAATATCAACGCTGGTGGTCGGTATCGCCAAAATGGGCGATGCGAAAACGCTCGGGCGCATATTCTCTAAAACCTTTTTCCTGTTTATTTGCGCCTCGCTGCTGTCGATTGCGCTGGGTCTGGTGATCGTCAATCTGTTCCAGCCAGGCGCGGGCATCAACTTCGTCCCCCACGATGCCGGAGCCGTGGCCGCCGTTCAGTCCGAACCCTTCACCCTGAAAGTGTTTATCTCGCACGCGGTGCCAACCAGCATCGTTGATGCGATGGCGCGCAACGAAATTCTGCAAATCGTGGTGTTCTCCATTTTCCTCGGCTGCAGCCTGGCGGCGATCGGCGAAAAAGCCGAGCCCATCGTGAAGGTGCTTGATTCACTGGTGCACGTGATGCTGAAGCTAACGGGATACGTCATGCTGTTCGCGCCGTTGACCGTTTTCGCCGCCATCTCCGGGCTGATTGCCGAACGCGGTCTGGGCGTGATGGTCAGCGCCGGGATCTTTATGGGCGAGTTCTACCTGACGCTGGGCATGCTGTGGGCGATCCTGATTGGCCTGTCGACGGTGATTGTCGGCCCGTGCATCAGCCGTCTGACCAAAGCGATCTTCGAGCCCGCGCTGCTGGCTTTCACCACATCCAGCTCAGAAGCCGCCTTCCCAGGCACCCTCGATAAGCTGGAAAAATTTGGCGTCTCTTCCAAAATCGCCAGCTTCGTCCTGCCCATCGGTTACTCCTTTAACCTGGTGGGCTCCATGGCCTACTGCTCGTTCGCCACGGTGTTTATCGCCCAGGCCTGCAACGTCCATCTTAGCATGGGCGAGCAGATCACCATGCTGCTGATCCTGATGCTGACCTCGAAAGGAATGGCGGGCGTGCCGCGCGCGTCAATGGTGGTTATCGCCGCGACGCTGAACCAGTTCAACATTCCGGAAGCGGGCCTGATTTTGCTGATGGGAGTCGATCCGTTCCTCGATATGGGACGCTCCGCCACCAACGTGATGAGTAACGCCATGGGCGCCGCCATCGTTGGCCGCTGGGAAGGCGAGCATTACGGTGAAGGCTGCCGCGGCACCGCCCCGGTCAAAAAACCGGAGCAGGATCGCCCTGCCAGCGAAACGTCCGAAGTGGCGATGTCCTGACAGCAACATGGCTATGAGCCCCAGGCCGGATACGTCCGGCCCGGTTCCCTCCAATCATCCCAACAGGACACACCATGAACGTAAAATTTCTCGGCGCCTGCATCTTAACCGCCAGCTTACTGTTTGGCGCCGCCGCGCAGGCGCAAAGCGAGCCGGACTACGCCAGCATTATCGAGCAGGCGCATCAGAAATATAAGAGCAACCACGATGGTAAAGTCGCCGACTATATCCCTGCTCTGGCGAGCTATAGCCCGAATAACTTCGCCATTACGCTCGCCACGGTCGAAGGCAAAATTTACCAGACCGGCGACGTGAAAAAAGCCTTTCCGATGGAATCCCTGAGCAAAGTCTTCACCCTGGCGCTGGCGATGGAACAGCGCGGGCCGCAGGAGGTGCTGGATAAACTTGGCGCCAATGCCACCGGCCTGCCCTTTAACTCCGGCTTAGCCGTGGAGCTCACGCAAGGCGCGCCGGAGAACCCGTTGGTTAACGCCGGCGCCATGAGTACCGTGAGCCTGATTGCGGCAAAAGACAAAACCGAACGCTGGAACAACATTCTCAACAACCTTAACGCCTGGGCCGATAGCTCGCTGCGCGTTAATGAGCCGGTATTTCAATCCGAAATGGAGACCAACCAGCATAACCAGGCGCTGGCGATGCTGATGAAGTCATACCACAGCTTTTATGGCGACCCTCAGGAAGCCGTCGAAATCTATACCCGCCAGTGTTCGGTGGATGTCACCGTCGAGCAGCTCGCCAAAATGGGGGCCGTACTCGCCAATAAGGGCAAATCGCCGTTCAACGGCAAGCAGTTGCTTAATGAACGCTACGTCCCGCAGGTGCTGGCGGAAATGGCGATTGCCGGACTGTACGACGGCAGCGGCAAATGGCTCTACACCGTCGGTATCCCGGCGAAATCGGGGGTCGCCGGCGGAATGGTCGCCGTCGTTCCCGGGCAATACGCTATCGCCGTCTACTCTCCTCCGCTGGATGCAGCCGGTAACAGCGTCCGCGCCCAGCAGACCATCGAGTATGTCGCGCATGCGACGCAGGCCAATCTCTTTATAGCGAAATAGTGAGAAGTAAAATGTCGAAACCCTTTGTCTGGCAGGAACTTTTTGTTCAGAGTAACGATAATACCGAATATGAATTACTAACAAATCAACATGTTAAAGTGACAGAGTTAGATGGGGAAGAGGTTATCAAGGTTGCGCCGGAAGCGTTAACATTGCTGGCTCAGCAGGCATTTTATGAGGCTTCATTTTTCCTGCGCGCCGGGCATTTAAAGCAGATCGCCAGCATCCTGCACGACCCGCAGGCCAGCAGCAACGATAAATACGTTGCGCTACAGCTGCTGCGCAACGCCGAAGTCTCAGCAAAAGGCGTGCTGCCAAACTGCCAGGATACCGGGACCGCCACCATCGTCGCGAGCAAAGGCCAGAACGTCTGGACCGGCGGCAACGACGCTGAGGCCCTGAGCCAGGGCATCTACACCACCTTTCAGGAAAACAATTTACGCTATTCGCAAAATGCCCCCCTTGATATGTACACTGAGGTCAACACGCAGACTAACCTGCCCGCGCAGATCGACATCAGCGCCGCGCCGGGGAGCGAATACCGCTTCCTTTTCGTCAATAAAGGCGGCGGTTCGGCGAACAAAGCCGCGCTATTTCAGGAAACAAAATCTATCCTGCAGCCGGAAAAACTCACCGCCTTTCTGACTGAAAAGATGAAAGCGCTGGGCACCGCCGCCTGTCCGCCGTACCACATCGCCTTCGTTGTGGGCGGTCTCTCGGCCGATCAGGCGTTGAAGGTTGCCAAACTGGCTTCGACAAAATATTACGACAACCTGCCGACCAGCGGAAACGAACTGGGGCAGGCGTTTCGCGATACATCGCTGGAAGCGGCGCTGCTCAAAGCCAGTCGCGAGTTCGGCATTGGCGCGCAGTTTGGCGGCAAATACTTCGCCCATGATATTCGCGTGATTCGCCTGCCGCGGCACGGTGGCTCCTGCCCGATCGCAATGGCCCTTTCCTGCTCCGCCGACCGGAACATCAAAGCCAAAATCAACAAACACGGCATCTGGCTGGAGAAGCTGGAGCATAATCCGGGCAAGTTTATCCCTGATTCTCAGCGTATCGAAAACGGGGCTCAAAGCGTTCAGCTCGATCTGAACCGGCCGCTGCGCGAAATTCTCCGCGAGATGTCAACGCTGCCCGTGGGCACCCGACTGTCGCTGAGCGGTCCGATCGTCGTCGCCCGCGACATCGCCCATGCCAAACTCAAAGAGCGCCTCGATAACGGCGAACCAATGCCGGAGTACATGCGCAATCATATCGTTTACTACGCAGGCCCGGCGAAAACGCCGAATAATCTGGCCTGCGGCTCACTCGGCCCTACCACTGGCGGACGCATGGATGGGTACGTCGATGCTTTCCAGGCGGCAGGCGGTAGTCTCATCATGCTTTCCAAAGGCAACCGCAGCCAGCAGGTAACCGACGCCTGCCATAAACACGGCGGCTTTAATCTCGGCAGTATTGGCGGCGCGGCGGCCCTGCTGGCGCAGCAGTATGTGAAAAGTTTACGCTGCCTTGAGTATCCGGAGCTGGGGATGGAAGCGGTGTGGATGATGGAAGTCGATAACCTGCCGGCGTTTGTGCTGGTCGACGATAAAGGCAATAACTTCTTCAGCCAGTTCGAGCATCAGCATCGCTGCGCAACCTGCCCGGCGGGGCATTAAGGAGGGTTTATGCACGCGCGAGGAAATCCCGACCGCCACCGTCAGCGCCAGCAAAAGCTGAAAACGCAGGTTGATACCCGCGTGGCGGCGGCTACAGAGCAAAGAGGTATTCTGATCGTCTTTACCGGCAACGGTAAAGGCAAATCCACTGCCGCCTTTGGCACCGCAACGCGCGCCGTCGGGCATGGTAAAACCGTCGGCGTCGCGCAGTACATCAAAGGCCAGTGGGATAACGGTGAATACAATACTCTGCAACCGCTCGGCGTTGAGTTTCACATCATGGGTACCGGTTTTACCTGGGAAACGCAAAACCGGGAGGCGGATATTGAGGCGGCGTCGGCCGTATGGCATGAGAGCAAGCGGATGCTGGCCGACCCGGGCTACGATCTGGTGGTGCTGGATGAACTCACCTATATGCTGGCGTATCGCTATCTGGATACTCAGGAAGTGATTGCCGCTATTGTCAATCGTCCGCCCGGGCAGAACGTGATTGTCACCGGCCGCGGCTGCCACGCCCGATTGCTTGAGCTTGCCGATACGGTCAGTGAGCTGCGCCCGGTGAAGCATGCCTTTGACAAGGGCATTCAGGCGCAGGTAGGAATTGACTGGTAGTTTTATCCGGCTCGCGCTGCGCTTAGCCGGGCTACGGGTTCACAGCGTTCTGCGGGACGGTAGCCCGGACAGGCGCGCCAGCGCCGCCTCCGGGGAATGCGCCCGGCCTGGTACCTCGGCGCGGCTTCTTCCCGGTATCGCTACGCCGACCGGGCTACGGGTTCACTGCGTTCTGCGAAACGCCATCAGGCAGCCGACACCACCGATTTTTGCAGCAGCCACTCGCGGAATACCTGTAGATGCCGGGATTCCGCTTTATCCTCCTGCCACGTCATAATAAAGCGGTTTCCGGTACGAATCGGCACATCGCAGGGGATCACCATCTCGCCGCTATCCAGGTCATGTTGAATAGCAAAACGCGGCAGCAACGCAACGCCCAGGTTCGAACGCACCGCCGCAATCAGCATCGAGAGCAGGTCAAAACGCGGACCAATGTTGATCTGCGGGCTGGTGATATTCGACAGCGCAAACCACTCCTGCCAGCCGTGAATTCGCGTGCTTTGATGCAGCAGCGGAAACTCGCTCAGCAGCTCCTCCACCGCCAGCTTCTGCCCGGGTTCGGGCAGCAGCCCGCAGCCGCACACCGGCAGAATTTCCTCTTCGAACAGATACTCAACCTCCGCCCACGGCGAGCAAAAATCCTCGCGCATAATGGCGGCATCGTACTCGCGGCTAAGAAAATCGCCAATATTCGCCAGCGAATGAATATTAACGATAATGCCCGCATGTAATTTATTAAACTCGCGCAGATTGGGGATCAGCCAGTGGGTGCTAAAGGTAGGGTTGACGGCCAGCTCAAGAACCTGCACCGTCGGTTGCCATGTCATAATCGAATTGGTATCACGCTCCAGTTTGTTAAGCGTTTCCTTAACGATAGTCAAATAATGCTTGCCAGCCTCATTTAAAAAAATCCTTTTTTTAGCATGGTTAAATAATGACGTATGGAGGAAATCCTCCAGCGCCGTGACTTGTCGGAACACGGCGCTTTGTGTTAAAGCCAACTCTTCCGCAGCTCGCGTATAACTTTCGTGGCGAGCCACAACCTCAAAGGTCACCAGTAATTCAGTTTTGGGTATTTTTCCTCTCATAACGTCTTCCATTTACGCCGTGCAAAAATTGTTTAATAGATAAAAAAAGCGCGCAAGGACATCCGGTTAGCCCCGTGTGTTATATTTTATTTTACCCTCAGATGTCATTGATCTATTCCATGATTAACGCATACTATAATCGATCAAATAATAACCAATGATACCCAGGCGCTACAATAAACACAATTTAAACAATGTGATTGCCATGCAAATAACGGCAAGAAGTTGTCAATATTTTTTCATATTAACTTGTTTATTCGCGAAGTCAGTCGATGGGCGGTGAAATTTAATTATACGCTGATGAACATAAATGGAAAATTTTCCGCGATCGGTCACACATAATGGACGCTCCAGGAAAAATCTGTATTAAGGTTAAACGGCGGCTAATCGGCCTGCGGAGAAGCCGCCGAGAGACGCCGATCGCGGAACAGTTGCGGGCTGGTGCGGTGAGCCGCGCGAAACACCCGGCAAAAATAGCTGGTTTGCGCGAACTGAAGCTTACGCGCTACGCTATCTATCGAATACCTCGGATCGGCGAGCAGTTCCCCGGCCCGCTGCATTTTTCGCTGATTAACCCAAACTTTAAAATTCACTCCCTGGCGTTTTTTAAAAAACCGGCTAAAATAATTCGCACTCAGACAAACGTGGGAGGCAACAGACTCCAGAGACAACTCGCCATATAAATTCTCATCAATATAGCGTAGCGCCGATATTAATTTTATTTCATGCGGAGATTTTTGCGAATAATAAAACCCCCTTTTCTCCAGCGATGTTTTCGAGCCCTCTT
Organism: Klebsiella sp. M5al; assembly: GCF_002090195.1. Classification (NCBI taxonomy): domain Bacteria; kingdom Pseudomonadati; phylum Pseudomonadota; class Gammaproteobacteria; order Enterobacterales; family Enterobacteriaceae; genus Klebsiella; species Klebsiella sp. M5al. The sequence goes on along the minus strand of NZ_CP020657.1, from coordinate 1,785,946 downwards.
CTTTTTCCTCTGCAACCGCAGAAATATTATTAATGATAAAATTAAGTAATCTTATTGCCGCCGCCCGATGATGATTATCGGTCGATTTATGATGGTCGCATATAATATAGCCGAATAACTTATCGCCCTGAATCAGCGGTAAGACCAGGAAATTGACGCTACCATAGCAATCAGGCAATCGATTGTCTTTCACATCAATCACCGTTGCCACCAGCCCTGTTGCCCGAGAAAAAACCTCTGCCAGCGCCCTGAAATAATCCAATACTGCATCTTTGCTCTTTTGCGCCACGTTATTCTCCACAACTTTTGCAAACGCTTAATATGCAAAATAGTGCGGATAAAAAGGATGATGCCGGACGCAAAAAATAATCTCATTTGCGCAGGTGAAAATGATTAAATTGCATGAACGTGCGGCCGGAAGCCGAGTGATACCGGATAGCTCATCGCCAGGCAAAAAAAAAGGCCATCATCAGATGGCCAACCATGTCGAAATTGGACCAGCCCTTAACCATGCAGAAAGTCAGGGCTGTTTTTTTACTTATTACTTAATCACGGTTTTCAGCGCTTCGCCGATATCGGCCAGGCTGCGAACGGTTTTCACGCCTGCTGCTTCCAGCGCCGCGAATTTCTCGTCCGCAGTGCCTTTGCCGCCCGCGATGATGGCGCCCGCGTGACCCATACGTTTGCCTTTCGGCGCGGTCACGCCGGCAATGTAGCCGACAACCGGTTTGGTCACGTGATCTTTGATGTAAGCAGCCGCTTCTTCTTCCGCGCTACCGCCGATCTCGCCGATCATGACGATCGCTTCGGTCTGCGGGTCTTCCTGGAACAGCTTCAGGATATCGATGAAGTTAGATCCCGGGATCGGGTCGCCGCCGATGCCCACGCAGGTGGACTGGCCGAAGCCGTAGTCGGTGGTCTGCTTAACCGCTTCATAGGTCAGGGTACCGGAGCGGGAAACGATGCCCACTTTGCCCGGCTGGTGAATGTGGCCCGGCATGATGCCGATTTTGCATTCGCCTGGGGTGATCACACCCGGGCAGTTCGGCCCGATCATGCGCACGCCCGCTTCGTCCAGCTTCACCTTCACGGTCAGCATATCCAGCGTCGGGATACCTTCGGTGATGGTGATAATCAGTTTAATGCCCGCATCGATAGCTTCCAGGATGGAGTCTTTGCAGAACGGCGCCGGAACGTAGATAACGGATGCGGTTGCACCGGTCGCTTCTACCGCTTCGCGCACGGTGTTGAACACCGGCAGGCCCAGATGGGTGGTGCCGCCTTTGCCCGGCGTTACGCCGCCAACCATTTGCGTACCGTAAGCAATGGCTTGTTCAGAGTGGAATGTACCCTGGCTACCGGTGAAGCCCTGGCAGATAACCTTGGTATCTTTATTAATTAAAACGGACATTATTTCCCCTCCACTGCGGCAACAACCTGCTGAGCTGCATCCGTCAGACTTTTCGCTGCAATAATATTCAGGCCGCTGTCAGCCAGTTTCTTCGCGCCCAGTTCGGCGTTGTTACCTTCCAGACGAACCACTACCGGGACGTTAACGCCCACTTCGGCTACCGCGCCGATGATGCCGTCGGCAATCAGGTCGCAGCGTACGATACCGCCGAAGATGTTAACCAGAACCGCTTTAACGTTGTCATCAGAGAGGATAATTTTGAACGCTTCGGTGACGCGCTCTTTGGTTGCGCCGCCGCCAACGTCAAGGAAGTTAGCCGGTTCGCCGCCGTGCAGCTTAACGATGTCCATGGTACCCATCGCCAGGCCCGCGCCGTTCACCATGCAACCGATGTTGCCGTCCAGCGCGACGTAGTTCAGTTCCCACTGCGCCGCCTGAGCTTCACGCGGATCTTCCTGAGACTGGTCGCGCATTTCGCGCAGATCCGGCTGGCGGAACAGCGCGTTGCCGTCAGCGCCCAGTTTACCGTCGAGGCAGATCAGGTCGCCCTGCCTGGTGATCACCAGCGGGTTGATTTCGATCAGCGCCAGGTCGCGCTCAAGGAAAATGGTCGCCAGACCCATAAAGATTTTGGTGAACTGCTGAACCTGTTTTCCTTCCAGACCCAGTTTGAACGCCAGCTCACGGCCCTGGTAAGGCATCGGACCCGCCAGCGGATCGATGGCGATTTTGTGAATCAGGTGCGGGGTCTCTTCCGCCACTTTTTCGATTTCCACGCCGCCTTCGGTAGAGGCCATGAAGACCACGCGACGGGAGCTACGGTCAACGACCGCGCCGAGGTACAGCTCTTTATCGATATCGGTCGCCGCTTCCACCAGGATCTGGTTAACCGGCTGGCCGTTTGCATCTGTCTGGTAGGTCACCAGGCGTTTGCCCAGCCAGTGTTCAGCAAATGCGCGAATGTCTTCTTTGCTCTTAACTACTTTCACACCGCCCGCTTTGCCGCGGCCACCAGCGTGAACCTGACATTTCACTACCCACGGACCCGCGCCGATTTTTGAAGCGGCTTCTTCTGCTTCACGCGGAGTAGTACAGGCATAACCCACCGGCGCCGGTAAGCCATAGCGGGCAAAGAGTTGTTTTGCCTGATATTCATGTAAGTTCATGTGTTCAGTCCATCCTTCAGGGAATAATTATAAACCTGTAGGCCTGATAACGGCGCTAGCGCATGTTAGCTGGCCTACGGTAGGTAATACTCTTGCTGACTACACGTCCAGCAGCAGACGAGTCGGGTCTTCCAGCAGCTCTTTAATCGCAACCAGGTAGCCTACCGATTCACGTCCGTCTATCAGACGATGGTCGTAGGAGAGCGCCAGGTACATCATCGGCAGAATTTCGACCTTACCATTCACTGCCATCGGACGATCTTTAATGGCATGCATACCCAGAATCGCGCTCTGAGGCGGGTTGATGATCGGCGTGGACATCAGAGAACCGAATACGCCGCCGTTGGTAATGGTGAAGTTACCGCCGGTCAGGTCATCTACGGTCAGCTTGCCGTCGCGGCCTTTTACTGCCAGCTCTTTAATTTTCTTCTCGATATCCGCCATGCCCAGCAGGTCGACATCGCGCAGAACCGGGGTAACCAGGCCGCGCGGCGTGGAGACCGCCATGCTGACGTCGAAATAGTTGTGGTATACCACGTCATCGCCATCGATAGAGGCGTTCACTTCCGGATAGCGTTTCAGCGCTTCAACCACCGCCTTCACGTAGAAGGACATGAAGCCCAGACGGATACCGTGACGTTTTTCAAACGCGTCACCATACTGCTTACGCAGATCCATAATCGGCTTCATGTTGACTTCGTTGAAGGTGGTCAGCATGGCGGTAGAGTTTTTCGCTTCCAGCAGACGCTCGGCAACGCGTTTGCGCAGACGAGTCATCGGCACGCGTTTTTCAGAGCGGTGGCCCAGCTGCGGAGCCGGAGCAGCTGCAGCGGGCGCAGCCGCCGGGGCTGGAGCTTTAGCCGGAGCGTTCGCCAGATGTTTCTCTACGTCTTCGCGGGTCAGGCGGCCGCCAACGCCGGTGCCTTTAATGGCCGCCGCGTCGAGGCTATGTTCCGCGAGCAGACGGCGAATCGCCGGGCTCAGCGCATCGTTGTTTTGTTCTTCCAGAGAAGCCTGCTGGCGCTGGGCCGGCGTCGATTCTTTGGCATCGGCTTTCGCGCCGGACTCTTTGCCCGCGCTGTTGCCTTCACGCAGGCGGCCGAGGATCTGACGAGAGAGCACGGTAGCGCCCTCGTCTTCAATGACCGCGTCCAGAATGCCATCCGCTGAAGCCGGTACTTCCAGTACCACTTTGTCAGTTTCGATTTCTACCAGCACTTCGTCACGAACAACCGCATCGCCCGGTTTTTTATGCCAGGTGGCAACCGTTGCGTCAGCTACGGACTCAGGCAGGTCGGGAACCAGAATATCTACGCTACTCATTATGTATCCTTTAATTAATCGACGTTCAGCGCGTCATTGACCAGATCTTGTTGCTGTTTCTGGTGAACGGACAGGTATCCTACCGCCGGAGAGGCGGAGGCCGGGCGGCCTGCATAACGCAGAGAGGCCCCAAACGGAATCACTTCACGGAAGTGATGCTGGCTGCAGTACCACGCGCCCTGGTTGAGCGGTTCTTCCTGGCACCAGACAAAATCATGCACGTGCGCATAGGGTTTCAGCGCTTCCTGTACCGCCTGGTGCGGGAACGGGTAGAGCTGCTCTATGCGAACGATAGCGACATCTTTTTGCTCTTTCTTGCGGCGCTGTTCCAGCAGGTCGTAGTAAACCTTACCAGAGCACAGCACAACACGCTTCACGGCTTTCGGGTCGAGATCGTCGATTTCACCGATTGCCGGCTGGAAGGTGCCGTTCGCCAGTTCGTCCATGCTCGACACCGCCAGCGGGTGACGCAGCAGCGATTTCGGCGACATCACGATCAGCGGGCGACGCATACCGCGCAGCGCCTGACGACGCAGCATATGGTAAACCTGCGCCGGCGTGGACGGTACGCAAACCTGCATGTTCTGCTCGGCGCAGAGCTGCAGATAGCGTTCCAGACGCGCGGAGGAGTGCTCCGGTCCCTGGCCTTCGTAGCCGTGCGGCAGCAGCATCACCAGACCGCACATACGGCCCCACTTCTGCTCGCCGGAGCTGATGAACTGGTCGATAACCACCTGCGCGCCGTTAGCGAAGTCGCCGAACTGCGCTTCCCAGATGGTCAGGGTGCGCGGCTCCGCGGTAGCGTAGCCATATTCAAACGCCAGTACCGCTTCTTCCGACAGTACGGAGTCCCAGACTTTGAAATGGCCCTGGCCGTTGTGGACGTGCTGCAGCGGCGTATAGGTTGAACCATTTTTCTGGTTGTGGATCACCGCGTGGCGGTGGAAGAAGGTCCCGCGCCCGGAGTCTTCGCCGGACAGACGCACCGAAATGCCTTCATCGACCAGCGTAGCGTAGGCGAGGTTTTCCGCGCCGCCCCAGTCGAACAGCTTCTCACCGGCGGCCATTGCCTGACGGTCGCCGTAGATTTTTGCGACGCGCGACTGCATCTCAACGGCTTCCGGCACCGTACTGATGCGTTTCGCCAGCTCCTGCAGACGCTTAGGTTCAACTTTATCCGGGTAGCTCTCATCCCACTCGTGGTTGAGGTACGGGGACCAGGTAAAGGAGTGCATGTTCATCGGACGCCACTCCTGCACCACGCATTCGCCGGCATCCAGCGCGTCGCGGTAGAGGTTCACCTGCTCGGTAGCGTCTTCCAGCGTCGCGACCTTATCGGCTTCCAGCTTGTCAGCGTAGATTTTGCGCGGGGTCGGATGCTTTTTGATTTTCTGGTACATCAGCGGCTGGGTCGCGCTCGGCTCGTCGGCTTCGTTGTGGCCATGACGGCGGTAGCACACCAGGTCGATGAAGACATCGCGTTTGAAGGTATTACGGAAATCCAGCGCCAGGCGGGTCACGAAAGCCACGGCTTCCGGGTCATCGGCATTAACGTGGAAAATCGGCGACTGCACCATCTTACCGATGTCGGTGCAGTACGGGGTAGAACGCGCATCCAGCGGGTTGGAGGTGGTGAAGCCAACCTGGTTGTTGATAACGATGCGTACGGTACCGCCCACTTCGTAACCGCGCGCTTTGGACATGTTCAGGGTTTCCTGAACCACGCCCTGGCCGGTAACCGCGGCGTCGCCGTGAATAGTGATCGGCAGAACTTTGTTGCTGCTCGGTTCGTCGAGACGATCGAGACGCGCGCGTACGGAGCCGATAACCACCGGGCTGACGATTTCCAGGTGCGACGGGTTAAACGCCAGCGCCAGGTGCACCAGACCGCCTTCGGTTTCCATATCGGACGAGAAGCCCATGTGGTACTTCACGTCACCGGTACCAAGGTGCTCTTTATGTTTACCGGCGAATTCGTCGAACAGGTCCTGCGGTTTTTTACCCAGCACGTTGACCAGTACGTTCAGACGACCGCGGTGCGCCATGCCCAGCACCACTTCGCGGGTGCCGCTCTTACCCGCGTGGCGGATAATCTCTTTGAGCATCGGGATCAGCGCATCGCCGCCTTCCAGCGAGAAGCGTTTAGCGCCCGGGAATTTTGCGCCGAGGTAGCGCTCCAGGCCTTCCGCCGCGGTCAGCTCGCTGAGGAAGCGCTTTTTCTCTTCGGCGCTAAAGCTCGCTTTGCCCGCTACCGACTCAATACGCTGCTGGATCCAGCGTTTTTCTTCGGTAGAGGTAATGTGCATATATTCCGCGCCGATGGAGCCGCAATAGGTCTGCTTCAGGGCGGAGATCAGATCGCCCAGCTTCATCGTGTCTTTACCGATGGCAAAAGAGCCTACGTTATAGATCTCCTGGAAATCGGCCTCGGTCAGATCGTGGTAAGCCGGATCGAGATCCGCCACTCTCTCTTGCTGCCACAGGCCCAGCGGATCGAGATTCGCATGCTGGTGACCACGGAAGCGGTATGCGTTGATGAGCTGCAGGACTTTAACCTGCTTCACATTGGTGTCAGGGTCGGAAATCGAAGAAGTGTAACGCGAGGCATCCTTCGCCAGGCGGCGGAAATAATCACGCGTTTTGGAATGAAATTGATCCGGTTTGACTCCGGTGCCAGGTAACTGCTGGAACATAGAACGCCAGTTGGCGTCAACAGAGTCAGGATCGGTTAAGAAGTCTTCATAGAGCTGTTCTATCCAGCTCTGGTTCGAACCAGAGAGGTAAGAAGAGTCCAGCCAGGCTTTCATTGCGCCGTTCTGCATCGTGATCCCTTAAGCATTTATATGCTTATTTCGCCGTAGAAACTACCACGCACAGAAGTTGTACGTGCCGGGGTTCACTTTTTGCGGAGGAGTTGTGGTTTCGTCCGCTAAGGAACCTTTAAAAACTGTCTAATAATCTTCTTTGTTCAGGCTGCGACTGTGTTGCGACCCTCACTCACTCCGGTCACATCGTTCACTATGCTCCCGGAGATTCGTTCTGCTCGCGCCTTGTCTCGCGCTGAACATCTCGATTATTACTATTAATGTGGCAGTTTTTAGAGGTTTCCTGCTATATCCCCCGGCGGCGCGAACGCTTGCCGGGGCAACTGCTTCGGGTAGCCCGGATAAGCGATAGCGCCATCCGGGACAGACCGGGTTGCTTACGCACTGCGCTGCAGCAGCATCGACTTAATATGGCCGATGGCGCGCGTCGGGTTCAGCCCCTTAGGACACACACTGACGCAGTTCATAATGCTATGACAGCGGAATACGCTGAAAGCATCGCTCAGCCCTTCGAGGCGCTCGCTGGTTTCGGTATCGCGGCTGTCGATCAGGAAGCGATACGCGGCCAGCAGGCCAGCCGGGCCGATAAACTTGTCCGGGTTCCACCAGAACGACGGGCAAGAGGTTGAACAACATGCGCAGAGAATACACTCGTACAGACCATCGAGTTTCTCACGCTGCTCTGGCGACTGCAGATGCTCGCGAGCAGGAGGATTTTGCCCATTATTCAACAAGTAAGGCTTAATCTTCTCATATTGTGCATAGAATTGCCCCATGTCTACCACCAAATCACGGATAACCGGTAATCCTGGCAGCGGACGGATAACAATTTTCTTGCCCGGCTGATTCAGCGCCGAGATCGGCGTGATGCACGCCAGACCATTTTTCCCGTTCATGTTCAGACCGTCGGAGCCACATACCCCTTCACGGCAGGAGCGGCGGAACGACAGCGACGGATCTTTCTCTTTCAGCTGGATTAACGCATCCAGCAGCATCATGTCACGACCTTCTTCCGCTTCGAGGGTGTAGTCCTGCATGCGCGGAGCATCGTCTACGTCCGGGTTATAACGATAAACTGAAAACTCGAGTTTCATATTCCTGTCTCCGCATTAATAAGTACGAATCTTCGGCGGGAATGCCGGACGCAGCTTCGGTTCCATATTGACGCTACGACGCGTCATGGATTCCGACTCTGGCAGATACAGGGAATGGCACAGCCAGTTTTCATCATCACGATCCGGGAAGTCGAAGCGGCTATGCGCACCGCGGCTTTCGGTACGGTAGTTCGCAGACATTGCGGTGGCGTAAGCGGTTTCCATCAGGTTATCCAGCTCCAGACACTCAACGCGCTGGGTGTTGAACTCGCTGGAAGTATCATCCAGGCGGGCGTTTTTCAGACGCTCGCGGATCGCTTTCAGCTGCTCAAGGCCCTTCGCCATTGCGTCCCCTTCGCGGAATACCGAGAAGTTATGCTGCATACACTCTTGCAGCGCTTTGCGGATTTCGACCGGGTCTTCACCATTGCGGTTGCCGTTCCAGCGGTTCAGACGTTCCAGCGAAGCATCGATCTCGTCATCCGTCGCATCGCGCAGTACGCCCTGTTCGGCGATAGACTCCTGCAGATGCAGGCCCACCGCGCGGCCAAAGACCACCAGGTCAAGCAGCGAGTTGCCGCCCAGACGGTTCGCGCCGTGTACCGATACGCAGGCGATTTCGCCTACCGCGAACAGCCCCGGAATCACCACGTCTTCGCCCTGCTCGTTAACGGTCAGCGCCTGCCCGCTCACTTTGGTCGGAATACCGCCCATCATATAGTGGCAGGTTGGGATAACCGGAATCGGCTCTTTCACCGGGTCGACGTGAGCAAAGGTACGAGAGAGTTCCAGAATACCCGGCAGACGGGATTCGAGAACCTCTTTACCGAGATGGTCAAGCTTCAGCTTGGCGTGCGGGCCCCAAGGACCGTCGCAGCCGCGACCTTCACGGATTTCGATCATGATGGAACGCGCCACCACGTCACGACCCGCCAGGTCTTTCGCGTTCGGCGCATAACGCTCCATAAAGCGCTCGCCGTGTTTATTCAGCAGATAGCCGCCTTCACCGCGGCAGCCTTCGGTCACCAGAACGCCCGCACCGGCGATACCGGTCGGGTGGAACTGCCACATTTCCATATCCTGCACCGGAACGCCGGCGCGGATCGCCATACCCACGCCGTCGCCGGTATTGATATGAGCGTTGGTGGTGGACTGGTAAATACGGCCTGCGCCGCCGGTCGCCAGCACGGTGGCGCGAGCTTTAAAGTAAACCACTTCACCCGTTTCGATGCACAGGGCGGTACAGCCGACCACCGCGCCATCGGCGTTTTTCACCAGATCCAGCGCGTACCACTCGGAGAAAATAGTGGTGTGGTTTTTCAGGTTCTGCTGATAGAGGGTGTGCAGCAGGGCGTGACCGGTACGGTCAGCCGCCGCAGCGGTACGTGCCGCCTGCTCGCCGCCGAAGTTTTTCGACTGGCCGCCGAACGGACGCTGATAAATAGTGCCATTTTCGAGACGCGAGAACGGCAGACCCATATGGTCCAGCTCCAGAATCGCTTCCGGGCCGGTTTTACACATATATTCGATGGCGTCCTGATCGCCAATGTAGTCCGACCCCTTGACGGTGTCGTACATATGCCATTCCCAGTTATCTTCATGGGTATTACCGAGCGCGACGGTGATGCCGCCCTGCGCGGAAACGGTATGGGAACGGGTCGGGAAGACTTTGGAGAGCAGCGCACAGGTCTGGCCGCTTTGGGAAATCTGCAGCGCCGCGCGCATACCTGCGCCGCCGGCACCGATCACAACTGCATCAAATTCTCTGACTGGCAATTTCATTACACACCCCACACCACAACAAATCCATAAAGAACGTAAGCCACCAGCGCAACAACGATCAGCAGTTGCAGAATTAAGCGCACGGCCAGTGGTTTAACGTAGTCCGTTAACACCTGCCACATCCCGATCCAGGCGTGGATCAGAATGGAAACGAGAGCCAGCAGGGTGAAGACTTTAGTGAACGCGGAGGAGAAAAAGCCCGTCCAGACTTCCCATGAAATTTCACCGGTAGTGGCAAAAAAGCCCACCATATAGATGATGTAGAGGGTCAGAACGATAGCGGTAGCACGGACCAGAATAAAGTCATGTACGCCGTTGCGTCCTAGTGCTGAGGCGTTGCTTACCATACGAGGACTCCTGCGAGAAGTGAAAGCACGACAGTAATAACAAAAGAAATTTTGGCGGAGCGTGTCCCTACTTCGAGGGTTTCTTCAAGGTAGCCAAAATCCATCAGCAGGTGGCGAATACCGACCACCGCGTGATACGCCAGCGCGGTCAGGATGCCCCACATGATGAACTTCACAAAGAAGCTATCCATAATGGATGCCGCAGTGAGAAAACCTTCGGGAGAGGAAAGGCTGGTGCCCAGCAGCCAAAGCAGAATCCCGACCGCCACGAAGGTGATCACTCCGGATACGCGATGGAGAATGGACGCTATCGCCGTGATTGGGAACCGGATCGTTTGCAGATCCAGATTGACAGGTCTTTGTTTTTTCACATTTCTTACCATGAATAACGCCCACATGCTGTTCTTATTGTTTCCTTCCTCCGGTCTGCTTGCGGGTCAGACAGCGTCCTTATCTATAACTAAAAGTCATGTTAAAACGCCTTTTCAGGAGTTAAAGCGTGACAAAATAACGCTGGGTGGCTCGGGATTGCAGGGTGTTCCGGAGACCTGGCGGCAGTATAGGCCGTTCACAAAATCATTACAATTAACCTACATATAGTTTGTCGGGTTTTCTCCCGAACAGTGATCAATGTCACGATAACAACATATTTTTAATTTTTAATCATCTGATTTGACAAATATTAAACATTATTGTTACAACCATTACCAGATAAATGCAATAATACGCAAAAGTTATGGGGTCACTCTTTTACCTGAGAATAAGTTATGCAACAGTGAGAGAGTATTGACCGATGTAATCAGGACAGTTATTAGTGGTATATAGTTTTAAAATATTCGGGCTGCTAAAACGCTGATTTGCTGTTGTTTCATCGTAGGCTGAAGTCGTACCATCAAGCGCCCTTGCTCTGTACCCTGCCCCTTTCGCGACGCAGAGCGATGTGCAACATAACAAACTGGTAACGTCATCTGCTACGGGCCGAATGCAAATCCACCACCCGGCAGTCTTAAGCAATAAAGGCGCTAAGGAGACCATAAATGTCTGATGCTAAAGCAAAAATCACCCTGGGTGGTGATACTGCTATCGAACTGGATGTGCTAAAGGGCACTCTCGGTCAGGATGTTATTGATATTCGTAGTCTTGGTTCAAAAGGCGTATTTACTTTTGACCCTGGTTTCACCTCAACCGCATCCTGCGAATCTAAAATCACCTTTATCGACGGTGATGAAGGTATCCTGCTGCACCGCGGTTTTCCGATCGATCAGTTAGCAACCGACTCCAACTATCTGGAAGTATGCTACATCCTGCTGAACGGTGAGAAGCCAACCCAGGCCCAGTACGACGAATTCAAAACTATCGTTACTCGCCACACGATGATTCACGAACAGATTACCCGTCTGTTCCACGCGTTCCGCCGCGATTCACATCCGATGGCCGTTATGTGCGGTATCACCGGCGCGCTGGCCGCCTTCTATCACGATTCGCTGGATGTGAATAACCCACGCCACCGCGATATCGCCGCATTCCGCCTGCTCTCCAAGATGCCGACTATGGCGGCAATGTGTTACAAATATTCTATCGGCCAGCCTTTCGTTTATCCGCGCAACGACCTCTCCTACGCGGGTAACTTCCTGAATATGATGTTCTCCACGCCGTGTGAAAAATATGAAGTGAACCCGATTCTGGAACGCGCCATGGACCGTATCCTGATCCTGCACGCCGACCATGAACAAAACGCTTCGACTTCCACCGTGCGTACCGCCGGCTCTTCCGGCGCCAACCCGTTTGCCTGCATCGCTGCGGGTATTGCCTCCCTGTGGGGACCGGCGCACGGCGGCGCCAACGAAGCGGCGCTGAAGATGCTCGAAGAGATCAGCTCCGTTGAGCACATTCCGGAATTCGTCCGTCGCGCGAAAGACAAAAACGACTCTTTCCGCCTGATGGGCTTTGGCCACCGGGTGTACAAAAACTACGACCCGCGCGCCACCGTTATGCGTGAAACCTGCCATGAAGTGCTGAAAGAGCTGGGCACCAAAGACGATCTGCTGGAAGTGGCCATGGAGCTTGAGCACATCGCGCTCAACGACCCGTACTTCATCGAGAAGAAACTTTACCCGAACGTCGATTTCTACTCCGGTATCATCCTCAAAGCGATGGGCATCCCATCCTCCATGTTTACCGTTATCTTTGCGATGGCGCGTACCGTGGGCTGGATTGCGCACTGGAACGAAATGCACAGCGACGGCATGAAAATCGCCCGTCCACGTCAGCTGTATACCGGCTATGAAAAGCGCGATTTCAAAAACGATATCGCCCGCTAAGTCGGCTATCGCTACGACAAAAAACGCGCCTTCTGGCGCGTTTTTTTATTGCTGGCATCCCGGGCACCAGTAAAACGGCCGCGACGACAGCATGGTCCTCTCGATAATCCCGCCGCAGCGCTCGCAGGCCTCCCCTTCGCGATGAAAAACCTTAAAGCGAAACAGCGCGCCGTGGTGCTTATTCTCATCGGCCAGACCGCGGGTGTTGTAGGACAATCGCGGGATCTCCAGCAGCGCATGCGCCAGCGCATCGAGCTGTTTTTCATCCAGTTCTGAGGCTTTATGCCGCCCGGTCAGCCCCACCTGCCAGAGGATCTCCACGCGCAGATAGTTGCCTAATCCGGCAAGAAACGCCTGATCCAGCAGCAGACCGGAGAACTGGCGGTTGCGAAATTTCGCCGACAGCAGCCGCGCTTTAACCTGTTCAACGCTAAGGCGCATATCGAGCACATCCGGCCCGACCCGCAGCAAAAATGGATGGCGGGCGAGCTGCTCGGGCGTCAGCATTTCAATATCGGAGGCGCTGTAGAGCAAAATCGCCCTGCGCGCGGTCTGCAGCCGGACGCGCAGAACGCGCGTCGTTTCAGGCTGCTCCCCCGCGTCCACCACTCGCCAGACGCCGTACAGCTGATTGTGGCTATACAGCGTTAGCCCGCCGGAGAAGTGGGTCAGCAGCGCCTTGCCGCGAGTTTCAATGTGCGTCACTCGCTGGCCGACCAGCTGAGATTGGTATTGTTGTAACTGCGGGAAGGCGAACCACGCCCCGGTCAGGGGTTCGCCTTTAATCGCCGCTTCCAGGCTATCCGCCGCGCGGCGAATTTCCGGACCTTCCGGCATAATCTTATCCTTGTGTTAATGCGTTGCGCCGCCGCCGACTTTCACGTCCCCGTCCTGCTGCAGGGCAACGGCGATAGCCGTTTCCAGCGCCGCACGCACCGTGTCTACCGCCATACTCGCTTCGCCGGGGTGAGCCGCGGCCTGCTCCGGCAAATACGGTATATGGATAAACCCGCCCTTCGCGCCGCTGCGATGACGCAGGCTATGCAGCAGGCCATACATCACGTGATTACAGACAAACGTCCCCGCCGTCTGCGACACCGACGCCGGAATGCCTTTGCTCCGCAGGGCGGTCACGATCGCTTTGATCGGCAGCGTGCTGAAGTACGCCGCCGGGCCTCCGGCTACGATCGGCACGTCGATCGGCTGCAGGCCTTTATTGTCCGGGATCCGCGCATCATCGACGTTGATCGCCACCCGTTCAACGGTGATGTCGACGCGACCGCCCGCCTGGCCAATCGCCAGCGTTAAGACAGGTTTCAGCTCATCCAGCGCGGCGTTCAGCGCCGTCAGGGCGTCGCCAAAGACGCACGGCAGCTGCCGCGCCACCACCGGCTGCCCGGCGATGATAGCGCCGTCCAGCCGCTTTACCACTTCCCACGAAGGGTTAACCGCTTCGCCGCCAAACGGTTCAAAACCGGTAATCAGTACGCCAGCCATGATCCCTCCTTACAGGAACATCAGGAAATAGAGCAAAAATACGTTCACGATAAGCAGCATAACGCCGGTCGGCACCTGGGCTTTGATCACCGCGTTTTTATCCGGCAGCTCCAGCAGCGCGGCCGGGACGATATTGAAGTTCGCCGCCATTGGGGTCATCAGGGTCCCGCAGTAGCCGGAGAACATGCCAATTGCCGCCATCACCGCCGGGTTACCGCCGTGCTGCAGCACCAGAATCGGGATCCCGACGCCCGCCGTCACGATGGGAAACGCGGCGAAAGCGTTGCCCATCACCATCGTCAGCAGCGCCATACCCAAGGTATAGACGGCCACGGCGATAAACCGGCTGTCTACCGCCAGATAGTGCTGCGTCAGCCAGGAGATGCTATTGCCGACGCCCGCTGCGGTAAACAGCAGCCCGAGCACCGCGAGGATCTGCGGCAAAATAAACGCCCAGCCCACGGAATCCAGCAGGCGACGAGCTTCCTGCAACGGCTGCGCCGCCGTTTCATGGGTCATGCGGATAGCCATCACCAGGCCGAGCAGCGTACCTGCGGTCATTGAAAACAGCGTGATCAGCGTGGCGTGATTGCCCGGCCCAAAGATAGCGACCTGTAGCGAGGGGAGATTATTAAACAGCAGCACGCCGATCACCGTCACCACCGGTATCGCCAGCGCCGGGAAAAACAGCCGGTTGCCAAGACGCGCTGCGCTGGCGGTACGTTCTTCCTGCGAGCGCTGATGATAGCGACCGAGGCGCACGCCGCCAAAACCGGCGATCAGCGCCAGTACCACCACCACCACGCCAACGCCGATATTGACGGTGCGCTTGTCGCCGACCAGCTCATAGGTCCAGTCGCCAAACAGAAACACCAGGCCGTACAGCCCCCAGAACAGGCCGGTTGTCAGCCTGCGCGGGTTGGCCTTATCGCGCCATGACATCACCGCTACCACCAGCAGAACGACGCCCGCCAGCCAGTAAAGCCAGGTTTGCTGAAAATTCATACGGCACCGCCTTTCGCCTGGCCGGCGTTAACCTTGTCCAGCTCGCGCTGGAGATGGCGGTCGAGGCGCCACAGGCGGGCGGAGTGGATCAGGAAAGCGCAGACCGCCGTGGGGATCCCCCACAGGGCGATGTGCAGCGGCTCGGTCTGAATGCCGCCCGACTCCAGCATAAAGTTATGCATAAAGATAATCGCGCCGAAGGCGACGAAAATATCTTCCCCGAAGAACAGGCCGACGTTATCGGTCGCCGCCGACATCGCGCGCAGGCGATAGCGGACCTCGCCAGGCAAGGCGCCAAAGTTTTTCTCCGCCGCCCCTTCCGCCATCGGCGCCAGCAGCGGGCGCACCATCTGCGGATGTCCGCCCAGGCTGGTGAGGCCCATCGCCGCGGTCACTTCACGCACGAACAGATAGACGATAAGCAGACGACCGGCGGTGGCGCTGCGGATCTTCGCGATCCACATCTGCGCGCGCTCTTTCAGCCCGTGCCGCTCCAGCAGGCCAATCACCGCCAGCGGCAGCAGCAGAATAAACGGCAGGTTGCGGGTATTGAGAAACCCTTCACCCAGCTTTTCCAGAATGGTCGCGATCGGCATATGCGCCGTCAGACCGGTGATGATCCCGGACACAATAACCACCAGCACCGGGTTAAAACGCAGAACAAATCCGACCACGATCGCCGCAATGCCGATCAGTGGCCAGAGAGATAATGACTCTCCCATAGTAACATCCTGTATGTTGTTGTGAGTTGTTGTCTAATTTTAAGAAATTGATTTTATTGTTTTTATTCTTGCACTTCCGCACTGACCTGTATATTGCGCCCGGCAAACGCCGCGCGCAAGCGGCGCGCAAAATCCAGCGCGTGCTCGCCGTCACCGTGCAGGCAGACGGTTTCCGCCACCACGTGCGCCCATTCGCCAGTGATACTGCGCACCCGGCTGTGCTGCACCATTTCCAGGGTTTGCGCCAGCGACTGTTCTTCGCTTTCGATCAGCGCGCCGGGCTGGGTACGCGGCACCAGGCTGCCGTCCGCCAGATAGCCGCGGTCGGCGAAGACCTCCTGGCGAGTGGTCAGCTGATAACGCTGCCCGGCGCGAATCAGCTCGCTGCCCGCCAGGCCCACCAGCACCAGACCCGCGTCAACGTCATATACCGCTTTGGCGATAGCGTCAGCTAGCTGCGGATCTTTTGCCGCCTGGTTATAGAGCATACCGTGCGGCTTGACGTGCCGCAGCTCGCCGCCCTGAGCGCGCACCAGCGCCGCCAGCGCGCCAACCTGATACAGCGTTTGCGCATAAACCGTTTCCGGCGGCAGCTGCATCGCCGTACGGCCAAAATTTTCCCGGTCGGGAAAGCTGGGATGCGCGCCCACCGCGACGCCATATTTCAGCGCTTCGCGGACGCACTGCAGCATCATTAGCGCATCGCCCGCATGGAAACCGCAGGCGATATTGGCGGAAGAGACCAGCTGCAGCAGCGCGCTATCGTTGGCGCAGCCTTCGCCGAGATCGGCGTTTAAATCAATCTTCATCGTTAAGTCTCCATGCCAGTTGTTCAAAGTAACGTTGCCTGTCGGCGCGCGCTTTCAGCGCTTCCTCCAGGGAGCAGGGAACAAAGTGGATCGGTTGTCCCAGCGGGATCTGCGCCAGCTGGTACATGTCGGCTTCGATAATGGTCGCAATCCGCGGATAGCCGCCGGTGGTCTGCGCGTCGTTCATCAGTACGATGGGCTGGCCGTTATGCGGAACCTGCACCACCCCAGGCAGCAGGCCGTGGGACAGCATCTCGCGATCGGTCATTCGCTTCAGCGGTTGCCCCTGCAGGCGGTAGCCCATGCGATTGCTCTGCGGGCTAAGCCGCCACGGCGAACGCCAGAAGGCGTCCTGCGACACGCTATCGAACTCCTGGTACTCCGGCCCGGGCAGCGCGCGGATGCGGTTGCCGATGGGCAGCTGCTTCACGCCGCGCGGTCCGCGGAACTGCTTATCCGATTTCCCCAGCTTCAGCCGGTCGCCGTCCTGCAAGCGTCGCCCTTCAAGGCCGCCAATTCCCACTTTCAGGTCAGTGCTGCGCGAACCCAGCACCTTCGGCACCGCAATTCCCCCCGCCACCGCCAGATAGCTGCGCACGCCGTGCTGGGGATTCTTGAGCACCAGATGCTGCCCGGCCTTGACCGCCGTTCGCCAGCCCACCCATACCGGCTCGCCATCGAGCTTCGCCTCGCAGGCGGCGCCGGTCAGCGCAAACCAGCCGCTACGCTCAAACTGAATATCCACCTGGCCCAGGGTTATCTCCAGCGCCGCGGCGTTGGCGCCGTTACCCACCAGCAGATTGGCGGTGACCAGCGCCGGCTTATCCATCGCGCCGCAGCGGCTGATGCCCAGCTGACGCAGCCCTTCACGCCCGCCGTCCTGCACCGAGGTATACATTCCGGCGCGGATAATTTTTAACATACGCCCTCCTTTTGCGGCACGAAACGCACTCTGTCGCCGGAACGCAGCAGCACCGGTTCCTTGCGCTTCGGATCAAATAGCGCCAGCGGCGTACGCCCCAGCAGCTGCCACCCCCCCGGCGTCGCCAGCGGATAGATCCCGGTTTGCGCGCCGCCAATACCGACGGACCCGGCGGGCACCAGCAGGCGCGGCTCCGCCCGTCGCGGCATCGCCAGCTTTTCTGGCAGGCCGCCGAAATACGGGAAACCCGGCTGAAAGCCGAGGAACCACACCACGTACTCCACCGACGAATGCAGCTCAACCACCTGCTTCTCGCTCAGGCCGCTGTGGCGGGCAATTTCCCCCAGATCCGGTCCGTATTCGCCGCCGTAAACCACCGGAACCGACACCTGCCGCGATTCCGGTTCGAGCGTATCGCACTCCTCCCACCAGAGCTGCAGGCGCTCAATCGCATCCCACGCCGTCTGCTGCGGATTACGCAATATCACGGTAATGTTGTTCATACCCGGGATGGCTTCCACCACCTCGGTATGGCCAACCAGCCGCTGGGCTAACCGCCAGATCCGCTTCTGGCTTTCCAGGGTTACCGGCGGCTCAAGCTCCAGTACCACTGCCGTTTCACCTAACAAATAACAACGCGCTCGCTGCACTTTTGCCTCCGTTCATCAAGCCGGGTTGGGGATATCAATAAACGTGACGTCCAGTTCGGTATTTTCCGTTAGCCATTCGCTTAACGCGCGAATTCCGCCGCGCTCGGTGGCATGGTGCCCGGCGGCGTAAAAATGCAGCCCCTGCTCGCGCGCCGAGTGGATGGTTTGCTCTGAAACCTCACCGGTAATAAACGCGTCGACGCCAAAGCGGGCGGCGCTGTCGATAAAGCTCTGGCCGCCGCCGGTGCACCACGCCACGCGAGCGACTTTGTCCGGCCCGGTGTCGCCGCACCACAGCGGTTTGCGTCCCAGCCGCGCTTCAATCCACGAAGCCAGTTCCAGACCCGATACCGCCATCGACAGTTCGCCCCACGGCACCAGCGGCTCGATTTCGCCCATCACGTTGATGCCGAGCAGCGACGCCAGCTGGGCGTTATTGCCCAGTTCCGGGTGGGCATCAAGCGGCAGGTGCCAGCCGTAGAGGTTAATGTCGTTAGCCAACAGCGTTTTGAGGCGGTTGCGCTTCATGCCGCGAATCACCGGCGATTCACCTTTCCAGAAGTAGCCGTGATGGACGATCACCGCATCGGCCTCCAGGCGCACGGCTTCATCCAGCAGCGCCTGGCTGGCGGTTACGCCGGTGACGATTTTTTGTATCGTCTCGCGCCCTTCCACCTGAAGCCCACTGGGGGCGTAATCACTGATGGCCGCGCTATTCAGCTTTTCATTAATCAGTTGTTCCAGTTCACTATTTTTCATTGCCGCTCCACCAGGTCATCATTCTATGCAGAGGGATAACATAACGGTATCCGCCCGGTCAGTCGATAGTTCTGCCGCTTCGCCGTCCATTTTGACTTTTCGCGAAATCCCGCAATTTGTCTACTCCCTCCTGCGCGCATTCGTGTATATTTATGCACTATTACAGCATATTAAATAACCAGAAAGCCTATAACGCCATGAATATCGCTAGTTAATAGCTATTCATGCAGAAAGATCGACTTTCTTTTTTATGGCAGGACGAAGCATTACATGAACACACAATCCTCACAGCCGCGGGCGATTTATTACGTCGTCGCGCTGCAAATCTGGGAATACTTCAGCTTTTACGGCATGCGCGCGCTGCTGATTCTTTATCTCACCAATCAGCTCAAGTATGACGATAATCACGCTTATGCGCTGTTCAGCGCCTACTGTTCTTTAGTTTACGTCACGCCGATTCTCGGCGGCTTCCTGGCCGATAAGCTGCTGGGCAACCGCATGGCGGTGATGCTCGGCGCGCTGTTGATGGCCATCGGCCATCTGGTGCTCGGCGCCAGCGAAATCGCCCCCACCTTCCTCTATCTGTCGCTGGCGATTATTGTCTGCGGCTACGGGCTGTTTAAATCCAACGTCAGCTGCCTGCTCGGCGAACTGTATGAACCCACCGACCCGCGCCGCGACGGCGGTTTTTCGCTGATGTACGCGGCGGGCAACGTCGGGTCTATCATTGCGCCAATCGCCTGCGGCTACGTGCAGGAGGAGTACAGCTGGGCGATGGGCTTTGCGCTGGCGGCGGTAGGCATGATCGCCGGGCTGGTCATTTTCCTCAGCGGCAACCGCCATTTCCGCCATACCCGGGGCGTCAATCGCGAAGCGCTGCGGGCGCGGAGCTTTGTTTTACCAAACTGGGGCTGGCTGCTGGTGCTGCTGATCGCCGCTCCGCTGCTAATCACCGTGCTGTTTTGGCAGGAGTGGTCGGTCTATGCGCTGATTGTGGCGACGGTTATCGGCCTGGCGGTACTGACGCGGATCTACCTGCGCGCGGAGACCGCCGGGCAGCGTAAAGATCTGCGGCTGATTATGGTGCTCACCTGCTTCAGCCTGCTGTTCTGGGCCTTTGCGCAGCAGGGCGGCAGTTCCATCAGCCTGTATATCGACCGTTTCGTTAACCGCCATTTTATGGGCTATGAAATACCGACCGCGATGTTCCAGTCGGTCAACGCCTTTGCGGTGATGCTCTGCGGAGTGGTGCTGGCGTGGCTGGTGAAAGAGAATATCAACGGCAACCGTACCGTGCGCATCTGGGGCAAGTTTGCGTTGGGCCTCGGCCTGATGAGCGCCGGGTTCTGCATCCTGACCCTCAGCGCCCGCTGGTCAGCCGCCTATGGCCACTCCTCGATGCCGCTAATGGTATTGGGTCTGGCGGTGATGGGCTTTGCCGAGCTGTTTATCGACCCGGTTGCGATGTCGCAAATCACCCGCATTCAGATCCCCGGCGTGACCGGCGTGCTGACCGGCATTTATATGCTGCTCTCCGGCGCAATCGCCAACTATCTGGCGGGGGTGATTGCCGACCAGACCTCGCAGGGGTCGTTCGACGCCGCCGGGGCCATCAACTACTCGATTAACGCCTACATTGAGGTGTTCAGCCAGATAACCTGGGGCGCGCTGGCCTGCGTCGGCCTGGTGCTGGCGATCTGGCTGTATCACTCCGTTAAGATCAGGGCTCGTCGCCTGGCGATGGAGTCTTAAGTTCTCTGGCGGCTTCCCAGGCCGCCAGCGTCTCCAGCCGCGCCTGCTTGTGGTCAACAATCGGGCGCGGATAATCCAGCTTTACGCCCTGCTTTTCCGCCCACAGCCACGGTTGATGCACTGCTTTCTCTGGCACTCCGGCCAGCTCCGGCAGCCAGTGACGAATAAACCGCCCCGCTTTATCGAAGCGTTCTCCCTGGGTCGTCGGGTTAAAAATACGAAAATAGGGCGCGGCATCGGTACCCGTGGAGGCCGCCCACTGCCAGCCGCCGTTATTCGCCGCCAGATCGCCATCAATAAGCTGTTCGATAAAGTAGCGCTCGCCCAGCCGCCAGTCGATTCGCAGGTCTTTCACCAGGAAGCTGGCGACAATCATCCGCAGGCGGTTATGCATCCACCCAGTGGTATTAAGCTGACGCATGGCGGCATCGACAATCGGGAAACCGGTTTGCCCGCGCTGCCAGGCCTGAAGCGCGGATTTATCATCCAGCCACGCCACGTTATCGGTCCAGCCGATAAAAGGGCGACCTTTACACAAGTTTGGGTAGTAAACCATCAGATGACGGTAAAACTCGCGCCAGATAAGCTCGTTGAGCCATACCGCCCCGGCTTCGCCATCCAGCGCCCGCGGCTGCTCAACCAGCAAACGGTGCAGGCACTGGCGCGGCGAGAGCGCGCCCACCGCCAGGCACGGCGACAGCCGGCTGGTTCCTTCGACGGCGGGAAGATCGCGCTGCTGTTCATAATCGGCGGCTTTTTGCTGGCAGAAACCGCGGAGCCGGGCGATAGCGCTTTTTTCATCCGCGGCGAACAGCTCGCTATCAAAGGGCGTCTGCGGATAGTCTATTTCCACATTAGAGGCGGCAGCGATGGGGCCACTCGCGCGGACTTTCGGCGCGGCGACGCACTCGGGCAGCGCTTCCTGTAAACGGCGAAGAAAGGCATTTTTAAACGGCGTAAACACCTTATACATTTCGCGATTGCCGGTCAGCACGCTGCCCGGCGGCAGCAGGACGCTGTCATCAAAACCCTGACAAGTCACTCCGGCCAGGGTATTTTCCACCGCGGCATCGCGCTGGCGTTCGTTAATTTCGTA
This sequence comes from Klebsiella sp. M5al, assembly GCF_002090195.1. Classification (NCBI taxonomy): domain Bacteria; kingdom Pseudomonadati; phylum Pseudomonadota; class Gammaproteobacteria; order Enterobacterales; family Enterobacteriaceae; genus Klebsiella; species Klebsiella sp. M5al. The sequence goes on along the minus strand of NZ_CP020657.1, from coordinate 1,764,465 downwards.
CTGATAGTTGTAAAACAGATGTGTGACCTGCTGCTGCCCGCAGAAGCTGGCGAGCCGTTTTACGCTGGCGGCAAAATCTTCCGCCTGTTCAACGTGCAGCGGGATCCCCTTTTCCGCCAGCGCCGCTTGCAGGCTGTGAAGATGGCTAACGATAAATGCAGCCTGACGCGCCGCCATCCCGTGCTGGCGCCATTGCCCTGGCGTGGCGATAAATAACCCCAGCACCTCGGCATGGGGATCGCGGCAGGCGGCAGCAAGCGCCAGATTATCGTGCATGCGCAAATCCGCGCGAAACCAGACCAGATGGGTGGCCATAACATTCCTTTCATCATTAAAATGGATACATACGACGTCTAAAACAGCTATCCCCCGGGCTTAGCCTGCGGGAAGTTAATAAGTGTAAGCCACTCCAGGCAAAAAAAAACCGCCGGATAAACCGGCGGCGTGATTGATAACAAAATTCTTAGGCGCAGCGCCTGCGCTTCAGCAGGCTTAGCCGTTCGGCCATCTGCAAAGGTTAATAAAAATCTGCGGAGGCCTTTTCCGCCTGCGCCATCCATACCGGCTGTTCGCTGGTTTTTGCCCACACGCGGTGCAGCCAGCTGTAGAAACGCGCGCGGTCTTTCCAGAACAGCATTACCGGCAGCGCCAGCACGCCAGCCGTCACGGCGAAAGCGCGACGCGCAAAGATGATATGAGCAGGATAAGTTTTGTACAACGCCATAATTTCTCTCCCCTTTGTCAGGCCGGCAAGCAAGGCCGGAAAAGTTACAATGTTTCTCTGCTTAAAATAGTACCGCTTTGGCTGTAATTTTACTACTCATCCGACCACTAAAAAGCGCCTATTTAGCTTTTATTTACATTCATCCGGTAACTTAGTTACAAAAAAGTTAAATTAATACTAATCATTAGTTAAATTGTGGGCTTGGTGATTTTTATATTTTTTTTACACCCCCGTCGCTGATTTTTGCGAAATCTTTGCGCCCGACTGCCTATTCTCCTCGTAAATCGAAAATACACCCGGAGGTGGATTGTGACTGCAGGCGTAATCGCTGGCGTAGCGCTGGTGTTCCTGTTGCTGGTTTATCTGGTTTATGCCCTGATACACGCGGAGGCATTCTGATGGCCGCTCAAGGATTTTTGCTCATTGCGAGCTTTATTCTGCTACTGATGATCCTGGCGCGTCCGCTGGGCGCGGCGCTGGCGACCATGATCAATGATGCCCCGCTACCGGGCCTGGCCGGTATCGAACGCGGTTTATGGCGGGCGGCGGGCATTCGTTCGCAGGAGATGAACTGGTATCAATATTTATTCGCTATCCTGCTGTTTAACGCGCTGGGACTGGCGGCGCTGTTCGCGCTGCTGACGTTCCAGGGCTCGCTGCCGCTCAACCCGCAGCATCTGCCCGGCCTGTCGTGGGACCTGGCGCTGAATACGGCGGTGAGCTTTGTCAGCAACACCAACTGGCAGGCCTATGCCGGTGAAACCACCATGAGTAGTCTTAGCCAGATGGCCGGGCTGGCGGTGCAAAACTTCCTCTCCGCCGCCACCGGCATCGCGGTGATCTTTGCCCTCACCCGCGCCTATGCCCGACAGAAAGTCAGCACCCTGGGCAACGCCTGGGTCGACCTGACCCGCATCACCCTCTGGCTGCTGCTGCCGATTTCGCTGCTCATCGCGCTGTTCTTTATTCAGCAGGGCGTACCGCAGAGCTTTTCCCCCAATCAGGGATTTACCTCGCTTGAAGGGGTACGCCAGATGCTGCCGATGGGGCCGGTGGCCTCGCAGGAAGCGATAAAAATGCTGGGGACCAACGGCGGCGGCTTCTTTAACGCCAACTCGGCGCATCCGTTTGAAAACCCCACCGCGCTGACCAACCTGGTGCAGATGCTGGCTATCTTTCTCATCCCGGCGGCGCTGTGCTTCGCCTTCGGCGAGGTGGTGGGCGACCGCCGTCAGGGACGCGCGATTCTGTGGGCGATGACGCTGATCTTCATCGTCTGCGTGGCGGTAGTGATGTGGGCGGAGACCCGCGGCAACCCGCATCTGCTGAGCCTTGGCGCCGATAGTAGCCTGAATATGGAAGGCAAAGAGAGCCGGTTCGGCATTCTCGCCAGCAGCCTGTTCGCCGTGGTCACCACCGCCGCGTCATGCGGCGCGGTCAACGCCATGCATGACTCCTTTACCGCGCTGGGCGGGATGGTGCCGATGTGGCTGATGCAGATAGGCGAAGTGGTCTTCGGCGGCGTGGGCTCTGGCCTGTACGGCATGCTGCTGTTCGTCATGCTGGCGGTCTTCATCGCCGGGCTGATGATTGGCCGCACACCGGAATACCTCGGCAAAAAGATCGACGTGCGCGAAATGAAAATGATCGCGCTGGCGATCCTCGTGACCCCAACGCTGGTGCTGCTCGGTACGGCGCTGGCAATGATGACCGAGGCCGGGCGCGCGGGCATGTTCAACCCCGGACCGCACGGCTTCAGCGAAGTGCTGTACGCCGTCACCTCCGCGGCCAACAACAACGGCAGCGCCTTTGGCGGCCTGAGCGCGGCGACGCCGTTCTGGAACCTGCTGCTGGCGTTCTGCATGCTGGTTGGCCGCTTCGCGGTGATTATCCCGGTGATGGCCATTGCCGGTTCGCTGGTGACCAAGAAAATTCAGCCCGCCGGCAGCGGCACGCTCGCCACCCACGACGCGCTGTTTATCGGCCTGCTGATCGGCACCGTACTGCTGGTGGGCGCCCTGACCTTTATTCCCGCGCTGGCGCTCGGCCCGCTGGCGGAACACTTTTCCTTACTTTAAGCGATTGCGGAGCAACCTGTTATGAGTCGCAAATCATTAGCCCTGCTGGAGCCGACGCTGGTGCGCCAGGCGCTGCTGGACGCCGTGAAAAAACTGAGCCCTGCCGTACAGTGGCGTAACCCAGTGATGTTTATCGTCTGGATCGGCAGCCTGCTGACCACCCTGCTCGCTATCGCCATGGCCAGCGGGCATATCGCCGGCAGCGCCGGTTTTACCGCCGCCATTAGTCTCTGGCTGTGGTTCACCGTCCTGTTCGCCAATTTCGCCGAAGCGATGGCCGAAGGCCGCAGTAAAGCGCAGGCCAACAGCTTGAAGGGGGTCAAAAAGACCGCCTTTGCCCGTAAGCTGCGCGCGCCGCAGCACGATGCGCAAATTGACCACGTACCCGCTGAAGATCTGCGTAAAGGCGACGTGGTGCTGGTCGAAGCGGGAGATATTATCCCCTGCGACGGCGAGGTTATCGAAGGCGGCGCGTCCGTGGATGAAAGCGCCATTACCGGTGAATCCGCGCCGGTTATCCGCGAATCCGGCGGCGACTTCGCCTCGGTGACCGGCGGGACGCGTATCCTCTCCGACTGGCTGGTGATCCGCTGCAGCGTCAATCCCGGCGAAACCTTCCTCGACCGGATGATCGCTATGGTTGAAGGCGCCCAGCGGCGCAAGACGCCGAACGAAATCGCCCTGACGATCCTGCTTATCGCCCTGACCCTGGTGTTCCTGCTGGCCACCGCCACCATCTGGCCCTTCTCCGCCTGGAGCGGTAACGCGGTCAGCGTGACGGTGCTGGTGGCGCTGCTGGTGTGCCTGATCCCCACCACTATCGGCGGCCTGCTGTCGGCTATCGGCGTCGCCGGGATGAGCCGCATGCTCGGCGCGAACGTGATTGCCACCAGCGGACGCGCGGTTGAAGCGGCGGGCGATGTCGACGTTCTACTGCTGGATAAAACCGGCACCATTACCCTCGGCAACCGCCAGGCTTCAGCGTTCCTGCCCGCGCAGGGCGTGGAAGAGAAAACCCTTGCCGATGCCGCCCAGCTCTCTTCGCTGGCCGACGAAACGCCGGAAGGCCGCAGCATCGTGGTGCTGGCAAAGCAGCGCTTTAATCTGCGCGAGCGCGATCTGCAATCGCTGCACGCCACCTTCGTGCCATTTACCGCCCAGACCCGGATGAGCGGGATTAACATCGACCAGCGGATGATCCGTAAAGGTTCCGTGGATGCCATTCGCCGCCACGTTGAGGCTAACGGCGGCCACTTCCCGGCCGATGTCGATAAACAGGTTGAAGACGTGGCGCGTCTTGGCGCCACGCCGCTGGTGGTCGCCGAAGGCGAGCGGGTGCTGGGGATTATTTCGCTGAAAGATATCGTCAAAGGCGGCATCAAAGAGCGTTTTGCCCAGCTGCGTAAAATGGGGATTAAAACGGTGATGATCACCGGCGATAACCGCCTGACCGCCGCCGCTATCGCCGCGGAAGCGGGCGTGGACGACTTTCTCGCCGAAGCGACGCCGGAAGCCAAGCTGGCGTTAATCCGCCAGTATCAGTCGGAAGGACGGCTGGTGGCGATGACCGGCGACGGTACCAACGACGCCCCGGCGCTGGCGCAGGCCGACGTCGCGGTGGCGATGAACTCCGGTACCCAGGCGGCGAAAGAGGCGGGTAACATGGTGGACCTCGACTCCAACCCCACCAAACTGATCGAGGTCGTGCACATCGGTAAACAGATGCTGATGACCCGCGGTTCATTAACCACCTTCAGTATCGCCAATGACGTGGCGAAGTACTTTGCCATCATTCCGGCCGCCTTTGCCGCGGTCTATCCGCCGCTGGCGATGCTTAACGTGATGCATCTGCACTCGCCCTCTTCGGCGATCCTGAGCGCGGTGATTTTTAATGCGCTGATTATCATCTTCCTGATCCCGCTGGCGCTGAAGGGGGTGAGCTATAAGCCGCTGACGGCCTCGGCGATGCTGCGCCGCAACCTGTGGGTCTATGGCCTGGGCGGACTGCTGGTGCCGTTTATCGGTATCAAAGCGATCGACCTGTTACTGACCCTGACCGGGCTGATGTGAGGAAAAAACCATGTCATTGATTCGTCCTGCTGTTGTGCTGTTTATTCTGTTAACGCTGCTCACCGGCGGCGTCTATCCGCTATTAACCACCGCGCTAGGACAGTGGTGGTTCCCGCAGCAGGCCAACGGCTCGCTGCTGAGGATTGACGGCGAAGTGCGCGGTTCCAGCCTTATCGGGCAGAACTTTACCGCGCCGGGCTATTTCCAGGGTCGCCCATCCGCCACGGCGGAGATGCCGGATAATCCGCTGGCATCCGGCGGCAGCAACCTCGCCGCCAGCAATCCGGCGCTGGATAAAGCCATCAGCGAACGAGTGCAGACCCTGCGCGTCGCCAACCCGGACGCCACGTCCAGGGTTCCGGTGGAGCTGGTCACCGCTTCGGCGAGCGGACTGGATTACAGCCTGACCCCGGCCGCCGCCCTGTGGCAGGCGCCGCGCGTCGCCAAAGCCCGGCAGCTGAGCGTGGAGCAGGTCACGCAGCTGGTCAACGAGGCAACGCAAAAACCGTTGCTCAGCTTTCTCGGCCAACCTGTGGTAAATATACTGCAGCTGAATATGTCGCTGGATGCCCTGAAGGATAAGTGAAATGAGTGACGAGCCGCTGCGTCCGGACCCCGATCGCCTGCTGCAACACACCGCCGCCCCGCATCGCGGTAAGTTAAAGGTTTTTTTCGGCGCCTGCGCGGGGGTGGGGAAAACCTGGGCGATGCTGGCGGAAGCGCAGCGGCTGCGCGCCCAGGGGCTGGATATTCTGATTGGCGTGGCGGAAACCCACGGGCGTAAAGAGACGGCGGCGATGCTTGAGGGGCTCTGCACCCTGCCCCAGCGCCGCCTCTCCCACCGCGGGCGCTACGTTAAAGAGTTTGACCTTGACGGCGCCCTGGCCCGCCGCCCGGCGCTGATCCTCGTCGATGAGCTGGCGCACAGCAACGCGCCCGGCTCCCGTCATCCTAAACGCTGGCAGGACGTCGAAGAGCTGTTGGAAGCCGGTATCGACGTGTTTACCACCGTTAACGTCCAGCACCTCGAGAGCCTGAACGACGTCGTCAGCGGCATCACCGGCGTGCAGGTCCGTGAAACCGTCCCCGATCCGTTCTTCGACGCCGCCGACGATGTGGTACTGGTCGACCTGCCTCCCGACGATCTCCGCCAGCGGCTCAATGAAGGGAAAGTCTATATCGGCGGCCAGGCCGAGCGGGCTATTGAGAACTTCTTTCGCAAGGGCAACCTGATCGCCCTGCGCGAGCTGGCGCTGCGCCGTACCGCCGATCGGGTCGATGAGCAAATGCGCGCCTGGCGCGATCGTCAGGGACAGGAAAAAGTCTGGCACACCCGCGACGCCATTTTGCTCTGCATCGGCCACAACACCGGCAGCGAAAAGCTGGTTCGCGCCGCCGCCCGCCTCGCGGCCAGGCTGGGGAGCGTCTGGCATGCGGTGTATGTGGAAACCCCCTCTCTGCATCGCCTGCCGGAAGCGAAACGGCGGGCGATCCTCGCCGCGCTCAGGCTGGCTCAGGAACTGGGGGCGGAAACCGCGACCCTCGCCGATCCTTCTGAAGAGCGGGCCGTTCTGCACTACGCCCGCGAGCATAACCTCGGCAAGATAGTGATTGGCCGCCAGCAAAAAAGGCGCTGGTGGGACCGCAGCGGCTTCGCCGATCGTCTGGCCCGCCACGCGCCGGACCTCGATCTGGTCGTGATCGCGCTGGATGAAAAGGCCGCCCCCCTGCCCGCTCGCGCCAGCGATGGCCGGACCGCAATGGAAAAATGGCGTTTGCAGCTCCAGGGATGCGTCGTTGCCATCGCCCTGTGCGCGGTGATAACCGTCGTCGCCATGCAGTGGCTGATGGCCTTTGAAGCCGCCAACCTGGTGATGCTGTATCTGCTGGGCGTGGTAATTATCGCCCTGTTGTATGGACGCTGGCCGTCGGTGCTGGCGACGGTGATTAACGTGGTCAGCTTTGACCTGTTTTTTGTCGCGCCGCGCGGTACGCTGGCGGTTTCCGATGTGCAGTATCTGCTGACCTTTAGCGTGATGCTCACCGTCGGGCTGCTTATCGGCAACCTCACCGCCGGCGTACGCTATCAGGCGCGGGTGGCGCGCTATCGCGAACAGCGCACCCGGCATCTGTACGAAATGTCAAAAGCGCTGGCGGTGGGCCGCAGCCGTGAGGATGTCGCCGCCACCAGCGAGCGCTTTATCGCCTCGACGTTTCAGGCGCGCAGCCAGCTGCTGCTGCCCGATGAAACGAACCGGCTCTCTCCGCTGACTCCGCAAACGGCGGCCATCACCTGGGATGACGCCATTGCCCGCTGGAGCTTCGATAAAGGGCAGCCCGCCGGGGCGGGTACCGATACGCTACCCGGCGTGCCGTACCAAATCCTGCCGCTGAAAAGCGCCGCCCGCACCTGGGGGCTGCTGGTCGTGGAACCCGCCAACCTCCGCCAGCTGATGATCCCCGAACAGCAGCGCCTGCTGGAAACCTTCACCCTGCTGGTCGCTAGCGCGCTGGAGAGACTGACGCTTACCGCCAGCGAAGAGCAGGCGCGGCTGAACAGCGAACGGGAAAGCCTGCGTAACTCGCTGCTGGCAGCGCTGTCCCACGATCTGCGGACGCCGTTAACGGTGCTGTTCGGCCAGGCTGAAATCCTGACGCTCGATCTCGCCAGCGAAGGGTCGAAACACGCGCCGCAGGCCAATGAGATTCGTCAGCACGTGTTGAACACCACCCGGCTGGTAAATAATCTCCTCGATATGGCGCGGATCCAGTCCGGCGGCTTTAATTTGCATAAAGAGTGGCTAACTCTGGAAGAGGTGGTCGGTAGCGCGCTGCGTATGCTGGAGCCGGGGCTCGGCGGCCGGCATATTCAGCTCGCGCTGCCGGACCCGCTGCTGCTGGTTCACGTCGACGGGCCGCTATTTGAACGGGTACTGATTAATCTGCTGGAAAATGCGGTGAAGTACGCGGGAACAGAGGCGCACATCGGCATTACCGCGCACGTCGACCCGCACAATTTACTGCTTGAGGTTTGGGATAACGGACCGGGTATTCCTGCCGGCCAGGAACAGGCTATCTTTGATAAATTCGCCCGCGGGAATAAAGAGTCGGCGATCCCCGGCGTCGGTCTGGGCCTGGCGATTTGCCAGGCGATCGTTGAGGTGCACGGCGGAACGATTAGCGCCGCGACGCGCCCGCAAGGCGGCGCCTGTTTCCGTGTTACACTGCCGAGAGAAGCGCCCCCTGAACTGGAAGATTTAGCCGAGGAAATGTGATTAACGTTTTGATCATCGAAGATGAGCATGCTATCCGCCGCTTTCTGCGCACCGCGCTGGAAGCCGACGGCATGCGCGTATTTGAAGCGGAAACGCTGCAGCGCGGGCTGATCGAAGCCGCGACCCGCAAGCCGGATTTAACCATTCTCGATCTTGGCCTGCCCGATGGTGACGGCAACGCGTTTATCCGTGAGGTTCGCCAGTGGAGCCAGATGCCGATTATCGTCCTCTCTGCGCGCACCGAGGAGCAGGACAAAATCGCCGCGCTTGACGCCGGCGCCGATGATTATCTCAGCAAACCCTTTGGTATCGGTGAACTGCAGGCGCGGCTGAGGGTGGCAATGCGCCGCCATGCCGGCGCCCAGGCCGATGAGCCGCTGGTGCGTTTTGCCGATGTCGAAGTCGATATCCCCGCCCGCCGCATCGTGCGCGGCGACGAAGAGATCCACCTGACGCCCATTGAATTTCGCCTGCTGGTGGTACTGCTGAATAATCCCGGCAAAGTGCTGACCCAGCGGCAGCTGCTCAACCAGGTCTGGGGGCCGAACGCGGTGGAACACAGCCACTATCTGCGGATCTATATGGGACATCTGCGACAGAAGCTGGAGGCCGACCCGGCGCGCCCGCAGCATCTGCTGACCGAAACCGGGATCGGCTATCGGTTTATGCCCTAGCAGTCAGGCCCTGCGACATCGCCAAAGGGTGACGACTTTTGCCGCCTCTGAAACCAGCAGGAACCCAATATAAAACGCGCTCCCCTTAAACTCCATCTCGCGCAGCATCCAGAACACCAGCGAAAGCGAAGGTAGCATGAAGATCAGACGCAACGGCGTCTGCGCATACGCCAGCCACAGCGCATAGCGACTGTGTCGCCAGAAGAGAATCATCGAGACGGGAATAGTGATAATCAATATGGCATTAAGCGGATATAGCCAGGCTGCCGCGGAACCGTAGCTTTGCACAAGCTGTAGATAAGCGAGGATATCGCTGTAGAAAGGCACTCGCTGATGGTAGACATTCCAGACAATAAACTGGAGGAGATAGAACAGATCCATCCCACCCCAGAACCAAAAAACGTTTTTTCGTTCCAGTTTCATCGCTATCCCTGCGAAAAAATCAGGCCCTGAAAAGGGCCTGATTATCATGATGTCAATTACGCGTTTTTCAGCACTTCGCTGACAATCTCCACCGCTTCTTTCTCAATCTGCTGACGATGTTCAGCGCCGAGGAAGCTTTCGCAGTAGATTTTATAGGCGTCTTCGGTTCCTGACGGACGCGCGGCGAACCAGCCGTTGTCGGTCATCACCTTCAGGCCGCCAATCGCCGCCCCGTTACCCGGCGCCGCGGTCAGACGCGCGGTAATCGGGTCGCCCGCCAGGGTGCTGGCGCTGACCATTTCCGGAGAGAGCTTAGACAGCGCCGCTTTCTGGGCAGAGGTCGCGGAAGCCTGCAGACGGTTGTAGCTCGGCGCGCCGAAGCGCTCTGCCAGCTCGTCGTAGTGCTGCTGCGGGTTTTTCCCGGTGACCGCGGTGATTTCCGCCGCCAGCAGGCACATGATGATGCCGTCTTTGTCGGTAGACCACGGGGTGCCGTCAAAGCGCAGGAACGAAGCCCCCGCGCTCTCTTCACCGCCGAAGCCGAAGCTGCCGTCAAACAGACCATCAACAAACCACTTAAAGCCGACCGGCACTTCCACCAGCTTACGGCCGAGGTCGTTAACCACACGGTCAATCATCGCCGAGGAGACCAGGGTTTTACCCACAGCGACATCTTTGCCCCACTGCGGGCGATGCTGGAACAGGTAGTTAATCGCCACCGCCAGATAGTGGTTCGGGTTCATCAACCCGGCCGGCGTGACGATACCGTGACGGTCGTAATCCGGGTCATTCGCGAAGGCCAGGTCAAATTTGTCGCGCAGCGCCAGCAGGCCCGCCATCGCGCACTCGGAGGAACAGTCCATACGGATTGCGCCGTCTTTATCGAGATGCATAAAGCGGAAGGTCTGATCGACGTGGTCGTTGACGATGGTCAGATTGAGGTTGTAATGCTCAGCGATACGCTTCCAGTATTCGATACCGGAGCCGCCCAGCGGGTCGACGCCGAGGGTCAATCCGGCTTTCTGGATCGCCGCCATATCGACGATATCCGCCAGCCCTTCAATAAACGGCTGCACCAGATCCTGTTCTTTAACGTGGCCGGAGGCCAGCGCCGCGTCAAGAGAAATACGCTTGACGCCCTGCAGACCGGCAGCCAGCAGTTCATTGGCGCGATTTTCGACAACCTTGGTCACGTTGGTATCAGCCGGGCCGCCGTTTGGCGGATTGTACTTGATACCACCGTCTTCCGGCGGGTTGTGGGACGGCGTGATCACAATACCGTCAGCCAGCGGACCGTCCTTTTTGTTATGCACCAGAATCGCATTAGAAATCGCCGGCGTCGGGGTGAAACCGTTGTTTTCCTGAACGATGACGTCAACGCCGTTCGCCGCCAGCACTTCCAGTACGGAAATGAAGGCCGGTTCGGAGAGTGCATGAGTGTCCTTCCCGACGTAGCATGGGCCGGCGATCCCGTTCTTCGCGCGGTCTTCCGCAATTGCCTGAGCAATCGCCAGAATATGCTGCTCGTTGAAGTTGTGGCGCGCCGCGCTGCCGCGGTGACCGGAGGTGCCAAACTTCACCGCATGTTCCGCGTTGCCGACTTCCGGCTTCAGCACATAGTACTGGGCAGTCAGCTGGGCGACGTTAATCAAATCACTCTGTTGCGCAGGTTGACCCGCGCGCTTATCGATTGCCATTGCCTGATCCTTCTGGTGCAAAAGTTAATTAACTAGATCGTACCGCAAACCTTTTCGATCAATTCCGCAGGGAACTGCATAGACTGCATGATATGTTCGATCATGCTGCATTTGCGACCGGTATTGGTATTTGTAATGACCCACCACGGCGTGCCCGGAACCTGCTTAGGTTTCGTCTGATTACCGTTTTTCTGCAGCGTGCGCTCATCCTCAGCGAAATAAACGCGAGTGCGGCCGTGGAGGGACTCGGTCGCCTCCGCGAACGCTTTGCTGTCTAAGGAGTAGAGGGTAGTCAGAACCAGCATGAAACGGTTTACCGCGCGCTTTTGATCAGCGTACTCATCAGATAACAGCAGCTCACGCATCGCGCGGACTTTATCCTTCAGAGGATTAGCGGGCTTCACTTCAGCGACAGGCGTTGGCGCAGGGGCCGGAGCGGCTTTCGCTACCGGTGCGACAGGCTGGGAAACGGCGGAAAACTTCAACATACGCCGTAAAATGTCGGATGCGCTCTCGCCAATATGCTTGGTGTGGCTGGCAATATAGCTATAGAGTTCATCATCAACTTCAATTGTTTTCATCTTAATCCAGTGCGATATCTTTTTCTGAATACAAGTTGTCGGGATTATAGGGTCAAATCCCAACCGCGGATAGCGTCAAACCAGGATGGCGGTAAAACTCGGAAATCTTCCGGGTCTTGCAGCCGGATGGCAGAATGTCCAACATAATACCCTAACCCGACGGAGCGAAAAAAAGAACTTTGCCATGAAATTAAATAGCCGAGCGCAATCTGCACAGAATCCGCACAATAATCCCCCTATCGTCCTGGTCCACGGCCTTTTTGGCAGCCTGGATAACCTTGGGATCCTCGCCCGCGATCTGGTTCACGATCGCGATATTTTACAGGTCGACATGCGAAACCACGGTCTTTCGCCGCGCTCGCCGGAAATGACCTATTCCGCGATGGCCCAGGATCTGCTTGATACTCTCAATGAATCACAGATTGAAAAAGCTACCTTTATTGGTCACTCAATGGGCGGAAAGGCGGTGATGGCGCTGAGCGCGCTGGCGCCGGAGCGCATCGCGGGCCTGGTCGCCGTTGATATCGCCCCGGTGGATTATCACGTTCGCCGTCATGATGAAATCTTCGCCGCCATCAACGCCGTCACCGACGCGGGCGCCGCAACGCGTCAACAGGCGGCGGCAGTCATGCGCCAGCACCTTAACGAAGAGGGCGTGATTCAGTTTCTGCTGAAGTCTTTCGTGGACGGCCAGTGGCGGTTTAACGTACCGGTGCTGTGGGAGCAGTACGATAATATCGTCGGCTGGCAAGCCGTCCCGGCCTGGCCGCATCCGGCGCTGTTTATCCCCGGCGGTAACTCCCCCTACGTCACCGACGCATACCGTGATGCACTATTGGCTCAGTTTCCCCAGGCGCGCGCGCACGTTATCGCCGGCGCCGGTCACTGGGTGCATGCCGAAAAACCGGAGGCCGTGATCCGCGCAATTCGCCGTTATTTAACCTCGATCGCCGCCTGACTGGCTAAAATCTGCCCGACCGCGCGGCTTAATGCCCGCGGTCGTTGGCGCAGCCCGTCGCCTGATGTATTATGGCGCGCTGTCTGCGTCGGCTATGCCCGATAGCTTGTTTCCCCCGAAGTCACTCTGAATCATGGCAAAAGAACAAACGGACCGTACGACATTAGATTTGTTCGCAACCGAGCGTCGGCCGGGTAGACCGAAAACCAATCCGCTTTCGCGCGATGAACAGCTGCGCATCAACAAACGCAATCAGCTTAAACGCGATAAGAGTCGCGGTCTTAAGCGCGTGGAGCTAAAGCTGAATGCCGATGCGGTCGATGCGCTTAATGAGCTGGCGGAAGCCCGTAATATGAACCGCAGCGATCTTATCGAAGAGATGCTGATGAGCCAGCTGGCGGCCCTGCGCGGCCAGGATAAAGCCTAAAACCCGCAAAAAATAAGCTTTCATGTAGCAGAGTGTGCAGTTGGGCGTGATTGCTGTTTCCGCGCCCTTCTCTGTTCTGCTATCATTGCCCCTATCTGCGGGCATTACGCCACTACCACATCATTAAGTTTCAAGAGGTTATTTTACTCATGGCAATCATCGGCATCTTTTTTGGCAGCGACACCGGCAACACCGAAAATATTGCAAAAATGATCCAAAAGCAGCTTGGTAAAGATGTTGCTGATGTTCACGACATTGCCAAAAGCAGCAAAGAGGATCTGGAAGGTCACGATATCCTGCTGCTCGGCATTCCGACCTGGTACTACGGCGAAGCCCAGTGCGACTGGGACGATTTCTTCCCGACGCTGGAAGAGATCGATTTCAACGGCAAACTGGTCGCGCTGTTTGGCTGTGGCGATCAGGAAGACTATGCTGAATACTTCTGCGATGCGCTGGGTACCATCCGCGACATCATCGAACCGCGCGGCGCAACTATCGTTGGCCACTGGCCGACCGCGGGCTACCATTTTGAAGCGTCTAAAGGCCTGGCCGATGACGATCACTTTGTTGGCCTGGCCATTGACGAAGACCGTCAGCCAGAATTGACTAACGAACGCGTGGAAAAATGGGTAAAACAGATTTCTGAAGAGCTGCACCTTGAAGAAATCAAGAATGCCTGAGTCTAAACGGCGAAATCATCAGATTTCGCCGAATTGATAGATAAAAGCAATCAAAGTTATAGCTACAAGTTTTTAACTTTTAATCACATATCTGTACAATGTCCTCTGATTTAACGGGGTCGCGTGAAGCACTTTGTAGCGAGTGCCTCGTTTTTGACAGCATACAAGGCCCGATGCTTGCAGTTTTCATTTCACCATGGCAGTTCTATAATGAGACGCATTACATCGGGTGATTCTCTGTATTACTTCCGCTGATGGAAGTAGATCGTTTAGCAACAGGACAGATTCCGCATGACTGACAACAATACCGCATTAAAGAAAGCTGGCCTGAAAGTGACGCTTCCGAGATTAAAAATCCTGGAAGTGCTGCAAGGACCGGATAACCATCATGTCAGTGCGGAAGACTTATACAAACGCCTGATTGATATGGGTGAAGAGATTGGCCTGGCCACCGTCTACCGCGTACTGAACCAGTTCGACGACGCCGGTATCGTCACCCGTCATAATTTTGAAGGCGGTAAATCCGTTTTTGAACTGACGCAGCAGCATCATCACGATCACCTGATTTGCCTCGACTGCGGCAAAGTGATCGAATTTAGCGATGATTCCATCGAAGCGCGCCAGCGTGAAATTGCCGCAAGGCACGGTATTCGTCTGACCAACCACAGCCTGTACCTGTACGGACACTGTGCGGAAGGCGACTGCCGCGAAGATGAACATGCCCACGACGCGGCAGAGAAATAATCACTGCATCGTATACCGCCAAAAGCCAACCTGAAGGTTGGCTTTTTTTTGCCCGGAATTTGCCGCCTCTTTCTCTCGCGCTGCAATACGTTTACTGTCAGTGCATCCTGAGGTGTACGGAGAGTCGACATGGAGCTTCGCCAGCTACGCTATTATGTGCGCATTATTGAAACCGGCAGTATGGGCCGCGCCGCGCTTGACCTGAATATCGGCGTCTCCGCGCTGAGCCAACAGATGGCGCGCCTGGAGAACGAACTCGCCATCCGTCTGCTGCAGCGGACATCGCGCGGCGTAATGCCGACCAGCGCTGGTCTCGCCTTCTACTCCCAGGCGCAGCTGGCGCTGCGCCACGCCGACGATGCGGTTCTCGCCGCGCGCGAGGCGCGCCTTTCCGGCCACGTCAGCGTCGGTATGGCCCCCAGCACCGCCTCTGTACTGGGGGTACCTTTTATTCACGCGATGCGCGAAAGCTATGCCGACGTCCGCCTGCATTTGGTCGAGAGCCTCTCCGGTAATCTGGAACGCATGATCAACACCCGCCAGCTTGATTTAGCTATCGTGTTCCAGAAGGAGAAGCTTGCGCGCTGGAGCGCCAGGCCGATTCTCGAAGAGCGTCTGTTTCTGATTGGCACCCATGACGTGCTGGCCCCCCTTCCCGAAGCGAGCATCTCGCCTGGCCAACTGGCCGCTATCCCGCTGATAATGCCAAGCCTGGGGCATGGCCTGCGCGGCAGGCTGGAGGCGATCTGCCAGGAGCACGCCCTGAGCGTCGATGTGGTGGCTGAAATCGACGGTCTGGCCCTGCTGATGCGCGCCGTCCGCGACGGACTGGGCGCCACGCTGCAGCCGGGGGCGGCGATTTCCCATCTCGACGGCGAGTCCCTGAGAGTGATCGGCGTCGAGAATCCGATACTCAGTCGGCCAAACTTTCTCGTCAGCCTTTCCGATGATGAACTGACCCCAGCGGGCCTTGCCGCGCGGGTGATACTGGCGAAAGTCATGCGTCAGCTCGTGGAGTCAGGCCGCTGGCCCGGCGCCAGCCTTTACGCGCACTAAACCCCCCTTTAGCAATACGCCATAGCGTCCTTACGGCCAAAACGAATACATTTCCATTACAAATTTAACAATCAAGCAAAGCGTAATGGAGCCAAAAATGGTGGATGTACTGGTGATTGGCGGCGGCAATGCCGCGCTATGCGCCGCATTAACCGCCCGGGAAGCCGGCGCGTCCGTGCTGCTGCTGGAGGCTGCGCCGCGGGAATGGCGAGGCGGAAACTCTCAGCACACGCGGAATCTTCGCTGTATGCACGATGCTCCGCAGGATGTTTTAATCGACAGCTATCCGGAAGAAGAGTACTGGCAGGACCTGCTGCGCGTCACCGAGGGCAACACCAACGAAGCGCTGGCGCGGCTGGTGATCCGCACTTCAGCGCAATGCCGGGACTGGATGCGCCAGCACGGGGTTAACTTTCAGCCGCCGCTCTCCGGCGCCCTGCACGTTGCCCGCACCAACGCCTTTTTTATGGGCGGCGGTAAAGCCCTGGTCAACGCCTATTACCGCAGCGCGGAGCAGATGGGCGTTAAGATCCGCTACAACACGCCGGTACAGGCGCTCGAATTAGATAACGGCGAATTCGTCGCCGCGCTGGCGGGCGAAGAAAGGATCGTCGCCAAAACCTGCGTCCTCGCCGCCGGCGGGTTTGAATCTAACCGCGAGTGGCTGCGTGAAGCATGGGGACAGAACGATCGTGGTGAATGGCCAGCCGATAACTTTCTCATCCGCGGCACCCGCTTCAACCAGGGCGTGCTGCTCAAGTTTATGATTGACGCCGGGGCTGACATCATCGGCGATCCTTCACAATCCCACTGCGTCGCCATTGACGCCAGGGCGCCGCTCTACGATGGCGGGATCTGTACGCGCGTGGACTGCGTGTCGCTGGGGGTGGTCGTCAACCGTGACGCCAGGCGCTTTTATGACGAAGGGGAAGATTTCTGGCCCAAACGTTATGCCATCTGGGGCAGACTGGTCGCCCACCAGCCGGGGCAAATCGGCTACTCAATTATCGACAGCAAAGCGATCGGCCACTTTATGCCGCCCGTTTTCCCCGGCGCCCAGGCCAATACCATTGAAGAGCTGGCTCGCCAGCTGGGATTGGACGCAGAAAGCCTGGCGCAAACCATCGCCCGCTACAACGCCGCCTGCGCGCCCGGCCAGTTCGATCATACCCGCCTTGATAACTGCGCGACATCCGGCCTGACGCCGCCGAAAACCCACTGGGCGCGGCCCATCGATACGCCGCCCTACTACGGCTATGCCCTACGACCGGGGATCACCTTCACCTACCTCGGGCTGTACGTCAATGAACACGCCGCCGTCCATTTTGCGGGCAAGCCCAGCCGAAGCCTGTTCGTTGCCGGTGAAATGATGGCCGGCAACGTGCTGGGCAAAGGCTATACCGCCGGCGTGGGCATGTCGATCGGGACGACATTCGGCCGCATTGCCGGCCAACAAGCCGCCAGGGCGGCACTGCAGGAGAGACACCATGAAGTCGCTTGAAAAGCTAATCATTGACGCGCAAATCATCACCCAGCCCGAAGCGGAGGTCGAACGGGTGATGCAGGTCTGTAACGCCTGCCGCTATTGCGAAGGGTTTTGCGCCGTGTTTCCGGCCATGACCCAACGCCTGGCTTTTGGTAAAGCGGATATAAACTACCTGGCCAACCTGTGCCATAACTGCGGTGCCTGCCTGCATGCCTGCCAGTACGCGCCGCCGCATGAGTTTGCCATTAATGTCCCGAAGGCGATGGCGGAAGTGCGGCTGGAAACCTATCAACATTATGCCCAGCCCGCGGCTTTCGGCAGCCTGTATCGTCGGGCCGGCGTGACCACGGCGCTGGCGCTGGTCGGTGGGTTGATCCTCTTTCTGCTGCTGGCGATGGGGCTCAAAGGCTCCCTGCTACATCCGCCGCTGGCCGGCGATTTCTACCAGATTTTTCCCCATAACCTGCTGGCGTGGATGTTTGGTTCGGTCTTCGTACTGGCCATGGGCTTACTGATGGCCGGCGTGATCCGTTTCTGGCGCGAGATCTCCCCGGGGCATCCCCACGCCGTTGATATCGCCAAAGCCTCGCATAACGCGCTGACCTTAAAATATCTCGACGGCGGCCACGGTAAGGGCTGCAACGAGGCTGATGACGCGTTTACCCTGATGCGCCGTCGTTTCCATCATCTTACCTTTTATGGTTTTCTGCTCTGTTTCGCTGCCACCCTGGTGGCCACGGGCTATCACTATTTTGCCGGATGGGAAGCTCCCTACCCGTTCTTCAGCGCACCGGTTCTGCTGGGCACGCTTGGCGGAATCGGCCTGCTGGTGGGCCCGGCAGGCCTGCTATGGCTGAACCTTCGTCGTTCGCCGCTGCACGGCGACCCGCGGCAAAAACCGATGGATCGCGCCTTTATCCTGCTGCTGCTGCTGACCAACTTCACCGGCCTCGCCCTGCTGGCGGGACGGGACACCTCGTGGATGGGCATTCTGCTTGCCATTCATCTCGGCGTGGTGATGGCGCTGTTTTTAACCCTTCCTTACGGAAAATTCGCCCACGGATTTTATCGCTGTGCGGCGTTACTCAAGTGGGCGATTGAGAAACGGCGCGGAAAACAGGCGGCAGTCGCAGGCGACTAGCCCCCCTCTTACCTCTATAAAAACAAGATAAAGACAATGGAGAGCAAACCCTATGACGCAACCCTCATCGCGCGCCGGTACCATTGGCGCCATCCTCCGCGTGACCAGCGGTAATTTTCTCGAACAGTTCGACTTTTTTCTGTTTGGTTTTTACGCCACCTACATCGCCAGAACGTTCTTTCCGGCGGAAAGCGAGTTTGCGGCGTTAATGCTCACCTTCGCCGTCTTTGGTTCGGGCTTCCTGATGCGCCCTATCGGCGCGATAGTGTTGGGGGCCTATATCGACAGAATCGGCCGCCGTAAAGGGCTGATGGTGACGCTGGCGATTATGGGCTGCGGGACGCTTCTGATAGCGCTGGTGCCCGGCTATCAGACTATCGGCATTCTCGCCCCCATCCTGGTGGTTGTCGGGCGGCTGTTGCAGGGTTTCTCGGCGGGCGTCGAGCTCGGCGGCGTGTCGGTCTATTTATCGGAAATCGCCACGCCGGGGAACAAGGGATTCTATACCAGCTGGCAATCCGCCAGCCAGCAGGTGGCTATCGTTGTGGCGGCGCTGATTGGCTACGCGCTGAATGAAACGCTCGGCCACGATCAGATCGCCGAATGGGGCTGGCGCATTCCCTTCTTTATTGGCTGTATGATTATTCCGCTGATTTTTGTGCTGCGGCGTTCGTTACAGGAAACCGAAGCCTTCCTGCAGCGTAAACATCGTCCTGATACCCGGGAGATCCTGAGCACAATTGTCAAAAACTGGCGCATCATCTCGGCGGGCACCTTGCTGGTGGCAATGACCACGACAACGTTTTACTTCATTACCGTCTATACCCCGACCTACGGCAGAGCCGTGCTGCACCTGAGCGCCCGCGACAGTCTGCTGGTGACCATGCTAGTCGGCATCTCCAACTTTATCTGGTTACCGATCGGCGGGGCAATTTCTGACAAAATAGGCCGTCGACCGGTGCTGATGGGCATTACCCTGCTGGCGCTGCTCACTACCTGGCCGGTAATGCACTGGCTCACCGCCGCGCCGGATTTCACCCGCATGACGCTGGTCCTGCTCTGGTTCTCGTTCTTCTTTGGTATGTATAACGGCGCGATGGTGGCCGCGCTGACGGAAGTGATGCCGGTCTACGTCCGCACCGTCGGCTTTTCACTGGCCTTTAGCCTCGCCACCGCGATCTTCGGCGGCCTGACGCCGGCAATTTCCACCGCGCTGGTAGAGATAACGGGCGATAAAAGCTCGCCGGGCTGGTGGCTGATGTGCGCCGCGCTATGCGGATTCGCCGCTACCGCAATGCTCTTCGTACGCCTGAGCCGCGGCTACCGGCCGGCAGAAATACCCCGCTAAAATAGCAACGGGCGGAGTTTTCGCTCCGCCCGTTTGCTTGCCGCCGTCTGGCTTAACGCGGTGTATTATTGCTGCGGATCTCTTTCCAGATCTGGTCGCAGCGCGCCTCTACAGCCTGATCGTTCCCGGTTTTGCGCGCCTGGATGCACTGCTGATAATCCAGAACCCGCACGCTTTCCTGGGTCGCGAACTGCTGATGCTGTTTCTCCTGTTTCAGCACGTTCAGTACGCTCTGACAGGCTTCCACTTTATCCGGATTGCCCTCAGCGCTATTGATGCAGGCGCTGTAGGCATCTTTTAACTTTGAGTCTTCCTTAGGCGCTGGCGACTGGGTACAGGCAACCAGACCTGCTGCCATAATGGCGACAAGCATTAACTTTTTCATCATGAACCTCGGGAAATTGCGGCGGGTTTTCCCCGCCGCAGTGGCATCAGAAAATGGTGAACGGAGCGATAACCATGAACTTCACGTCGCGCTCATCCTGGAAGATGTTGCCGTAACCGCCGCTCCAGCTTGGGATATCGGAGTGGTTGTCGTATTGCGTAAAGTGGAGTTTGAACAGCGTGCCCTTCGCGCGTCCTTCCTGAACGGTGTACATGGCATCCAGGCTATAAGCGGACTCTTCCAGACGTTTATCCGGGTTGTAGTACGCATCAGGTGAGGACATTCTCCCCGGCTTCGCATCCCAGGCATAAACGTAGGATGCGCCGAAGGCCCAGCCCGGCATGTTCCAGTTCTTCATGTCATACATCGCGCCGAAGAACACCGCTTTTTCACCGTTGGCGTTGAAGTCCGAACGGTTATCCCACCAGATATCCAGTCGCCCGTTAGACGATGCATAGGTAGGCGTCATACGCTGCAGGAAGTAGCCCTGCTGGCCATCAGCTTTAACCCAGGTGCCTTCCAGACGCAGATCCAGAACGTCGGCAACCTTATAGCCAAAGGTCAAGGCCTGCAGCCACGCGGTGCCGTCATAGATATCGTTAGCCCCGCCGTTGCTGACTTTATCGCGGGTGCCGTAGAACTGATAGCTGGTGGTTAACGGCGTGCCGGCGACATCAAACTTATAGCTGGCCTTGGCAAAATACTGGTCGATGTAACCCTGTGCCTGGCCAAACGCCGCTTCCAGTACAAGGTCGTTTTTAAAATCATATTTAGCGCCGAGAGAGTGGAGATAATCCACCTTGGTTTTCTTGTCGTTCTGATAGAACTCATCCATCTCAATGTGCCACGGCGCTTTATATTCGTTTGTCCACATATAGGAGAAACTCAGCGCGCCCGCATCACCATAGTCAAAGTTCGCGCCAGCTTCCGCGCCCTGGTAAGTACCGGGCATAAAGCTCCAGTGCGGCGCCAGCAGCGTTTGGCCGGTTGGCTGAATATAGCCCGCGCGCGCCCATGCCGGACCAAATTTAAATTTCGCGGCTGCTTTATACAGGCTGATCCCGCTCTTATCGCCGGAATAGTCTTCATCGTAGCCTTTATTACGCGAGGAGAAAGCGATTTCGTTCGGGTGACCGCTCTCGCTGCTTTCACCCATTTCGATGGCGGTAAAGGCAGCGACGTCAATACCGAACATGTCGGCGGCATAGCCGGACTGGAAGTCGAGGTTGGCGTTCCAGGTGGAGTGTGACAGGTTAGTTTTATATTTATCGCCGTCGGTCACATCTTTACGGTCGCGTTCACGCTGCCAGTAATAGATGCCGCCGGTTAACGTTGAATCATCAATGAACCCTTCTGCTTTTGCATCCGGCACCATTGCAAATCCTGACAGGGCTGTGACACCGGCAATAGCCAGCGCCAGCGTACTACGTTTGCCACTAAACGTACGCATATGCATATCCTCTTTGACGTTTTAAAGTGCGGTCGCCAAAGGGCAACACGCAAAAAATAAAATAAAACTGCTAAAAAAGTGGTGCGCTAAAAATTCGCATAACCACTGGGTATAGACTATTTTTCGTGACGCGAATTATCAATCTCTTTCGCCGACCAAAGATGAAGATTATGACAAAGCGCACATAATTTATGTCTTTATGTTTCAGTCTTAGACATCACACATTTAGCGTGGAAGTGCTTGCAAAAACAGAGAAAATCAATAGAAATGAAAGTGATCACCTAATTTCAGGTGATATGCCGGAAGGATTAAAAATAACGCTTATTACAATCTGTAAACAAGATTAATTCGCATCGCGAAAATATGGTAATTTAATTCGCTGATTCTGAATAAAAAAAACGCCGCAGTTAGCGGCGTTCTTAATGATGGCGAATAGCTACGCGCCGACTTTCGTCCAGGTATCGCGCAGGCCGACGGTGCGGTTAAACACCAGATGGCTTGCGGTGGCATAGCGGCTATCCAGGCAGAAATAACCTTCACGCTCGAACTGGTAGGCTTTTTCCGCCTGCGCCTGCGCCAGGCTCGGCTCAGCGAATCCCTGTTTAATCACCAGCGATTCCGGGTTCATCACCGCGAGGAAATCTTCCGCCGCGCCCGGGTTCGGTACGCTGAACAGGCGATCGTAGAGGCGGATTTCTACCGGCAGCGCGTGCGCCGCGCTCACCCAGTGAATTACGCCCTTCACCTTGCGACCGTCGGCCGGGTCTTTGCTCAGGGTGTCGGCATCGTAGGTGCAGAAGATAGTCGTGATGTTGCCTTCCGCATCTTTCTCCACGCGCTCCGCTTTAATCACGTAAGCGTTACGCAGACGAACTTCTTTACCCAGCACCAGACGCTTGTACTGCTTGTTCGCTTCCTCACGGAAGTCGGCGCGATCGATCCAGATTTCGCCGCTGAACGGCACCTCGCGGCTGCCCATCTCCGGCTTGTTCGGATGGTTCGGCATGGCCACCATTTCACTTTCGCCCTGCGGATAGTTTTCGATAACCAGCTTAACCGGGTCGATAACCGCCATCGCGCGCGGGGCGTTTTCGTTCAGATCTTCACGAATGCAGGATTCCAGCGACGCCATCTCGATAGTGTTGTCCTGCTTGGTCACGCCGATACGTTTGCAGAACTCGCGGATAGATTCAGCGGTATAGCCGCGGCGGCGCAGACCGGAGATGGTCGGCATACGCGGGTCATCCCAGCCTTCAACGTGCTTCTCGGTCACCAGTTGATTCAGCTTACGCTTGGACATCACGGTGTATTCGAGATTCAGGCGCGAGAATTCGTACTGGCGCGGATGCACGGGAATGCTGATGTTATCCAGCACCCAATCGTACAGGCGGCGGTTATCCTGGAACTCAAGGGTACATAGAGAGTGGGTAATCCCTTCCAGCGCATCGCTGATGCAGTGGGTGAAGTCGTACATCGGGTAGATGCACCACTTGCTTCCGGTCTGGTGGTGATCGGCAAACTTAATGCGGTACAGCACCGGATCGCGCATGACGATAAACGGAGAGGCCATATCGATTTTTGCGCGCAGGCAGGCTTTACCTTCAGCAAATCCGCCGCTACGCATTTTTTCAAACAGCGCCAGATTCTCTTCCACGCTGCGATCGCGGTACGGGCTATTTTTACCCGGCTCTTTCAGCGTGCCGCGGTACTCACGGATCTCCTCCGCTGACAGTTCGTCAACGTAGGCCAGACCTTTATTGATCAGCTCAACCGCATACTGGTGCAGCTGATCGAAATAATCAGACGAGTAGCAAACATCCCCGGACCAGTGGAAACCTAACCACTGCACGTCGTTTTTAATCGACTCAACGTATTCGATATCTTCCTTCACCGGGTTGGTGTCATCGAAACGCAGGTTGCATTGGCCCTGGTAATCCTGGGCGATGCCAAAGTTCAGGCAAATAGACTTCGCGTGGCCAATGTGCAGATAGCCGTTCGGTTCCGGTGGGAAACGGGTATGAACGGTGGTGTGCTTACCAGTAGCCAGATCTTCATCAATGATCTGACGAATAAAGTTAGTCGGGCGGGCTTCTGCCTCACTCATCGTGGGTTCCTCAAAGCGTAAACAACGTATAACGGCACATGATCTTACAAGCAGGGCGTAGAGACAACTATTAGTTACGCAAAATAGCGATTAGAAGGAGATTATGGGGGTGTTTGCGGTAAAAAAAAGCGGCGCAGCTTTCGCTGCGCCGCTGAGGCACAAACGCCACTCAGGAGTCTTACTTGCCTTTAATTTCGTACAGCGGCGTCTGGCCCGCAACAACCTTACCGGTTGCCTGGATAACCAGCGCGCTATAGTCGTCGCTGTTGCTGCAGACGACCGGGCTAATCATCGAACGCGCGTTAGCGTTGAGGAACTCAAGATCCAGTTCCAGAATCGGCTCACCCGCTTTCACTTCCGCGCCCTCTTCCACCAGGCGTTTAAAGCCCTGGCCGTTAAGCGCAACGGTATCGATGCCCATATGGACGACGATTTCCGCACCGTTTTCGGTTTCCAGACAGAAAGCATGGTTGGTGTTGAAAATCTTCACCACGGTGCCCGCCGCCGGCGCAACCACAATCTTATCGGTCGGTTTTACCGCCACGCCGTCGCCGACGGCTTTGCTGGCGAAGGCTTCATCCGGAACCTGCTCCAGCGCCACAATGTCGCCGGTAATCGGCGAAACCAGCGCTTCGACAGTCTTCGCGTTAGCAACAGCCTGTGGTTTAACTGCCTGAGCGGCTACGGGTGCGCTATGAGACGCTGCAGCCGCTGCGGCAACCGGGCCACGGGCAACCACTTTCTTCATTTCATCGCCCACGGATTCCGCTTTCGCGCCCACGATAACCTGGATGGTCTGCTTGTTCAGTTTAACCACGCCGGAAGCGCCGAGGCGCTTACAGGCCGCGTCGTTAACCAGCGCAGAGTCCGCCACGGTCAGACGCAGACGGGTAATACAGGCATCAATCGCTTTCAGGTTATCCGTACCGCCGACCGCCGCGATGTAGTTGGTCGCCAGCTGAGTTAAGCCTTCTTCGGTGTTGCTGTTGGCCTCTTCAGTGACCACGTCATCCACTTTATCTTCACGACCCGGCGTTTTCAGATTGAACATGCGGATAACCGCGCTGAACAGCAGGAAGTAGATAACGAAGAACACGACGCCCATCACGATCAGCATCCAGACGTTTTTACTGGCTGCCGGCAGGCTGTACATCAGAACATAGTCGATGGCGCCTGCGGAGAAGGAGAAGCCCGCGTGGATACCCAGCGCCGTCGCAACGAACAGGCTGATACCGGTTAGGATGGCGTGCAGGAGGTACAGCAGCGGCGCCAGGAACATGAACAGGAATTCCAGCGGTTCGGTCACACCGGTCAGGAACGCGGTGATGGCCACCGACAGCAGCATACCGCCGACCATCGGACGACGCTCTTTCGGGGCTGCGAAATACATCGCCAGCGCCGCACCCGGCAAACCGAACATCATGATCGGGAAGAAACCGGACATGAACATCCCCGCGGTGCCGTCACCCGCATAGAAGCGGTTGATGTCGCCGTGGAACACCGCGCCAGCAGCGTTGGTGAATTCACCAATCTGGAACCAGGCGATGGTGTTCAGCACCTGATGCAGACCCGTCGGGATCAGCAGGCGGTTGATGAAACCAAAGATACCGGAGCCGAGCGCGCCCGCGCCGACAATCCATTCACCGCCGGCATGAATGGCGTTCTGCACCGGCGGCCAGACGTAGCCGAAGATGGCTGCCAGCACCAGACAGAAGAAGCCGGTGGCGATGGGCACAAAGCGTTTGCCGCCGAAGAAGCTCAGGAAGTCAGGCAGTTTGATGCCCGACCAGCGGTTATACACGGCGCCGCCGACCAGACCGGTAATGATACCCGCCAGCACGCCCATGTTGATGGCCGGGTTGATGGTGACCATCGCTTTGGTCAAAACGAAGTAACCTACCGCCCCCGCCAGCGCCGCGGCGCCGGCGCTGTCTTTCGACCAGCTGGATGCGACACCGATAGCGAAAATCAGCGCCAGGTTGTCAAAGATTGCCCCGCCCGCCTGGGCGATAAACGAAATGTTAAGCAGATCCGGTTGACCGAATCGCAGCAGCAGCGCCGCGACCGGCAGCACTGCGATAGGGAGCTGTAACGCCCTACCGAGACGCTGAAAAAAACCTAAAATATTCATCTTATTCCCCCTATGAGACCCCGATGAGGCTCACTAAAGCCACTTTATTATTGTGTAACCTGGTTAATTTTTTAACTTACCTGCAAAGTGTCTGAAAAATTAATTCGTCTCGCAAATTAAATGGGTATTTTTTGTGACAATAGTCACCAAATATCGTATTCACCTCCGCCTTTGACTGGCTAACAACGAAAACTTATTTTATCATTCAAAAAATCAACACGGATTGACCCCGGTCGGCGCAGTTACTGCGATACTCTTAATAGTATGCTGGCGCCAATCCGCCAGGTTCTAATTTAACTATAGAGGTGAACAATGAGACTGATCCCCCTGGTAACAGCTGAACAAGTCGGTAAATGGGCTGCCCGGCATATCGTTAACCGTATCAATGCGTTCAAACCGACAGCGGACCGCCCGTTTGTCCTCGGTCTGCCTACCGGCGGCACGCCTCTGACCGCTTATAAAGCCCTGGTTGAGATGCACAAAGCAGGCCAGGTTAGCTTTAAGCATGTCGTCACCTTCAACATGGATGAGTACGTAGGCCTGCCGAAAGAGCACCCGGAAAGCTATCATAGCTTTATGCATCGCAACTTCTTTGATCACGTTGATATCCCGGCGGAAAATATTAACCTGCTGAATGGTAACGCGCCGGATATTGATGCAGAATGCCGTCGCTATGAAGAAAAAATTCGTTCTTACGGTAAAATCCACCTGTTTATGGGCGGCGTGGGTAACGATGGCCACATCGCTTTTAACGAACCAGCCTCTTCTTTGGCTTCACGCACACGCATCAAAACCCTGACCCACGATACTCGCGTAGCGAATTCCCGTTTCTTCGACGGTGACGTTGACCAGGTGCCTAAATACGCGCTGACCGTTGGCGTGGGCACGCTGCTCGACGCGGAAGAAGTGATGATTCTGGTGCTGGGTCATCAGAAAGCGCTGGCGCTGCAGGCGGCGGTGGAAGGCAACGTAAACCATATGTGGACCATCACCTGTCTGCAGCTGCACCCGAAAGCGGTTGTCGTCTGCGATGAGCCGTCCACTATGGAACTGAAAGTTAAGACACTGAAATATTTCAACGAATTAGAAGCCGAAAATATCAAAGGTCTGTAATGTAGTTTCGTCCCGCAGCAGACCCTGCGGGACAACCATTTTTGACAACCGGGGGTCGTAATGTATGCATTAACCCAAGGCCGGATTTATACCGGTCATGAAATTCTGGATGACCATGCGATTGTTATCGCCAATGGCCTTATCGAACGTATCTGTCCGCAGACTGAGCTGCCCACCGGGATCGAACAGCGCTCGGTTAATGGTGCGATCCTTGCCCCCGGTTTTATCGACGTCCAGCTTAACGGCTGCGGCGGCGTGCAGTTCAACGACACGGCGGATGCGGTCACCGTTGAAACGCTGGAAATTATGCAGAAGGCGAATGAACGCTCCGGCTGCACCAGCTATCTGCCCACGCTCATTACCGCCAGCGATGACCTGATGAAACAGGGTGTCCGCGTGATGCGCGAGTATTTGCAAAAGCATCCCAACCAGGCGCTGGGCCTGCATCTTGAAGGCCCATGGCTGAATATTGTCAAAAAAGGCACCCATAACCCGGATTACGTCCGTAAACCGGACGCCGCGCTGGTCGATTTCCTGTGCGAAAACGCGGATGTAATAACCAAAATCACCCTCGCGCCGGAACGCGTTGAACCAGATGTTATCCGCAAACTGGTGGCCGCAGGTATCATCGTCTCCGCCGGTCATTCCAACGCGACGCTAAAAGAAGCGAAAATCGGTTTCCGCGCCGGGATTACGTTTGCCACCCACCTGTTTAACGCTATGCCGTATATTACCGGCCGCGAACCGGGTCTGGCCGGGGCGATTTTCGACGAACCGGATGTCTACTGCGGTATCATCGTCGATGGCATGCACGTCGATTACGCTAACGTCCGCCTCGCTAAACGCTTGAAAGGCGACAAGCTGTGCCTCGTCACCGACGCAACGGCGCCAGCGGGTGCCAATATTGAGCAGTTCATTTTTGCTGGTAAAACAATATACTACCGGAACGGCCTGTGCGTAGATGAGAACGGCACCCTCAGCGGCTCTTCATTGACCATGATTGAAGGGGTGCGTAACCTCGTTGAGCATTGCGGCATTGCGCTGGATGAAGTGTTGCGTATGGCGACGCTCTACCCTTCCCGCGCCATTGGCGTAGACAAACAGTTAGGCAGCATTGCCCCGGGGATGGTCGCTAACCTGACCGCATTCACCCGCGATTATAAAATCACCAAGACCATCGTTAATGGTAACGAGGTCGTCACTGAGTAAGTAAAAGTATGACAGCAGGCGGACAGGCTCAAATTGGTAACGTCGATCTCGTAAAACAGCTGAACAGCGCGGCCGTTTACCGGCTCATCGATCAGCACGGCCCCATCTCGCGTATCCAGATTGCGGAACAAAGCCAGCTTGCCCCTGCCAGCGTAACCAAAATTACGCGTCAGCTTATTGAACGCGGACTGATCAAAGAAGTCGATCAGCAGGCCTCCACCGGGGGCCGCCGCGCCATCTCGATTGTTGCCGAAACCCGCAGCTTTCACGCCATCGGCGTACGTCTTGGCCGCTATGACGCCACCCTGACGCTCTATGATTTAAGCAGTAAGACCCTCGAAGAAGAGCACTACCCGCTGCCGGAAAGAACCCAGGAAACGCTGGAGCACGCCCTGCTCAACATCATCGCCGCCTTTATGGAGAGCTGTCAGCGCAAAATCCGCGAGCTAATCGCCATTTCGGTGATCCTGCCGGGACTGGTCGATCCGGAAAGCGGCGTTATTCGCTATATGCCGCATATTCAGGTGGAGAACTGGGGGCTGGTTGAAGCGCTGGAAAAACGCTTTAAAGTCACCTGCTATGTCGGCCACGATATTCGTAGCCTGGCGCTGGCGGAGCACTACTTTGGTGCGAGCCACGACTGTGAAGACTCCATTCTGGTGCGCGTACACCGCGGGACCGGCGCAGGGATCATCTCCAACGGGCGGATTTTTATTGGCCGTAACGGTAACGTCGGGGAAATCGGCCATATCCAGGTCGACCCGCTGGGCGAGCGCTGCCACTGCGGCAACTTCGGCTGTCTGGAAACCGTCGCCGCCAACGCCGCCATTGAACATCGCGTTCGTCATCTGCTGGAGCAGGGTTATCAGAGCAAAATATCCCTCGATGACTGCACGATAAAAACGATCTGCAAAGCCGCAAATAAAGGCGATGCGCTGGCCTGCGAGGTGATCGAGCACGTTGGCCGTCATCTGGGTAAAACTATCGCCATCGCCATTAACCTGTTTAATCCGCAAAAAGTGGTGATTGCCGGGGAGATCGTGGAAGCGGAGAAAGTTCTCCTGCCGGCCATTGAAGCCTGTATCAATACCCAGGCGCTGAAGGCATTTCGCAAAAACCTGCCGGTAGTGCGATCCACGCTCGATCATCGTTCAGCCATCGGGGCTTTTGCCTTGGTCAAGCGCGCGATGCTCAACGGGACTCTGCTCCAGCGTTTGCTGGAAAGCTAAAGCCGCTTTATAGTTTCGCCTTTCTCCAACGATGTCGGACAGTTCATGACCATTCAAAACGTAATTTGTGATATTGACGGCGTGCTGATGCACGACAATGTGGCCGTGCCGGGCGCCGCTGAATTCATCAAGCGCATTCTCGAAAAAGAGATGCCGCTGGTGATGCTGACCAACTACCCTTCGCAAACCGGGCAGGACCTGGCAAACCGCTTTGCGACGGCGGGAATCGATGTCCCTGATACCGCCTTTTATACCTCGGCGATGGCCACTGCCGATTTTCTGCGTCGCCAGGAAGGCAAAAAAGCCTATGTGGTTGGCGAAGGCGCGCTGATTCACGAACTGTACAAAGCCGGCTTTACCATCACCGACGTCAATCCGGATTTTGTTATCGTCGGTGAGACGCGCTCCTTTAACTGGGAGATGATGCATAAGGCCGCTTTTTTTGTCGCTAACGGCGCGCGTTTTATCGCCACTAACCCCGATACCCACGGTCGCGGCTATTACCCGGCCTGCGGCGCGCTGTGCGCGGGTATTGAAAAAATCTCCGGCCGTAAACCGTTCTACGTGGGGAAACCGAGCCCGTGGATTATCCGCTCCGCGCTCAACAAAATGCAGGCGCATTCAGAGCAGACGGTTATCGTCGGCGATAACCTGCGCACGGATATTCTGGCCGGCTTCCAGGCGGGTCTGGAAACCATTCTGGTGCTTTCCGGGGTTGCCACGCTCGACGATATCGACAGCATGCCGTTCCGCCCTTCCTGGATTTATCCCTCCGTTGCGGAAATTGATATTTTCTGACATCCCTCTTCAGGTCAGCCACTAGCCATCCGCTAAAAATAAATCGGTGTTCTTCAGGAGAACATCGATTTTATGCTAATCCTACGATTCATTCATAAAATCAATTTATTAAACACCCATTTCTACTCGTATCTATTTACATAACACTATTATCGTTATTTTCCCTGCTCAATATAAAAAAATGTGATCCAGCAGGTGAAAAGGAATTCTCATAATTCAGTTGCCAGTTTTAACAATAGATTTATTTTTTATGATAATTACTCTATATGAAATACTTGTATGGTAAGTGAGAGATAATTTAATGCAACCAATAATTAACGATAATTTACCCCGTAATTACCAAAAATGCTGGCTACCTTCATCAACTGATATTCCCTGGCTAATACGTTATCTTGACAACGTTTATCTGCCCGAAGGAGAAGATATTATAAAAAGCACGTTAATAAATGAAATTACTGCTTTAAATCATAACATTAAGAACTCAAAATCTCTGCAAGAAGCCTCTCTTTCATTTGTTTTAGATGAGAATAATATGGTGTCAGAACAATATTCTATTGATTATCAAAATGACACTATTCGTATAGTATCCGGAGGATGGCAAGGGTTCCTGTACGCCTGGTTCGATCTTCTGAGAAAGGCATCTTCAGTGCTGAATTCCCCTTGGCAGTCAACACAAAAACCGGCGTTTCCTGTGCGTATGATTAACCATTGGGATAATTTGGATGGCACTGTCGAGCGTGGTTACGCCGGCAATTCTCTATTTTTTCATAATAACCAAATTCACTACGATGAAATACGCCTGCATCACTATGCACGCCTGCTTGCCAGCGTTGGTATTAACGCGATCGCTATCAATAACGTGAATGTACACCATCATGAAACGGCCCTGATTGACGATAGCCTTCTCCCCAGCGTTGCCCAAATTGCCGCTTTTTTCCGCCAGTACGCGATTCGGCTTTTCCTGAGCGTTAATTTTGCCGCGCCGATCGAAACCGGAGAGCTTTCTGTCGCAGACCCGTTAGACCCACAGGTTATCGACTGGTGGCAAACGCGCGCAGAGAAGATCTACCAGCAGATAGCCGATTTTGGCGGCTATATCGTGAAGGCAGACTCTGAACACCGACCCGGCCCATTTACTTACCAGCGAACGCATGCCGATGGCGCCAATATGCTAGCCCGTACGCTTGCACCTTACGATGGATTATTATACTGGCGCTGTTTTGTCTACAACTGCCAACAACAGTGGTATGACCGAACAACCGATCGGGCAAAAGCGGCATGGGATAATTTCGCACCGCTAGACGGACAATTCCTCGACAACGTTATCTTACAGATAAAAAATGGTCCGATGGATTTTCAGGTTCGTGAACCGGTGTCCCCTTTACTCGGCAGTATGCCGAATACCAATAAAGTGATGGAACTGCAAATTACACAGGAATATACCGGCCAACAGATCGATCTTTGCTGGCTGGTACCGCAATGGAAAACCATCCTGAACTTTGATACCCGGCCGGGCGAACGCGACGCCACGATTCTTGACATTCTGGCAGGTCATTCTCAACACCATATGCAGCACAGCGGAATTACAGCCGTTGTGAATACTGGTGACAGCGTCTTCTGGACGGGGCATCCCCTGGCTCAGGCAAATCTTTATGGCTATGGGCGACTGCTATGGGATCCGCTCATTGACGAAAAATCGCTCGCGGAAGAGTGGTGTAAACTGTCGCTATCAACCGCGCCTAAAGCCGTGGAGACAATTCGCCAAATGCTGCTAAGCAGTTGGCTGACCTATGAAAATTACACTTCCCCGCTCGGCGTCGGCTGGATGGTTCAGCCACATCATCATTACGGTCCCTCGATCGATGGTTATGAATATGATAGCTGGGGGACTTATCACTATGCCGATCGTTATGGTCTTGGCGTAGACCGTACCTCAGATAGCGGTACTGGATATGTAAAGCAATACCATCCTCTTAATTGCCAAATGTACAACAATCCGGGTCGCTGCCCGCAGGAATTATTACTGTTCTTCCATCACCTGCAATATCGCCACGTACTACCTTCCGGGAAAACACTTATTCAGCATATTTATGACAGCCATTTCAGCGGCGTCAATCAAGTTGAACTGTATATCCAACAATGGAAGACGCTGGAGGGGGACATTACCGAAGATATTTATTCTGAAGTATTGCAACGTCTGGTTAAACAACTTGCTAATGCTCAGGCATGGCGCGATCAGATAAACACTTACTTTTATCGAAAGTCAGGAATCAAGGACTCTCGCAACCGCAATATTTATCCATAACAAATTTAACTCAAAGCATCTGGCGGTAATTTACCCGCCAGATAATTTCCTCATAAATAATACTCGAACATTTTCGGGAGATATTCCATGAGCAACCCTGTAGCTATCAAGCTAAAAACATATATCGGTTATGGCATGACCGATTTATTCTCCAGCGGTGCATTTGCAATTATAGCCGCTTGGTTAATGTATTTTTTTACCAACTTTTCTGGTTTAACCCCGATTCAGGCGGGTTCGATTTTATTTATTGCGAAGATAATTGATACCGTTGTCAGCCCATGTGTCGGATATCTGACCGATAACATTGGCAACACTCGTTTAGGAAAGCGATTCGGTCGCCGAAGAATATTTCTTTTGCTGGGCGCGGTGCTGGTGTATGTCTATTCATTACTTTGGATCCCTGGCATGCCCTACTTTTATTACATGGTTGTTTATGTTTCCGTTGAAATTATTGCCGCCCTGGTCATTATTCCATGGGAAACGCTAGCTTCTGAAATGACCGATGATTATAAGCAGCGCAGTATTCTTTCCGCAATGCGACTATTTTATGGTGGTTTTAGCACCTGGCTGGCGACCTTTTTACCCGGAAGATTATTTGCGCATTTCGGTACATCAGATAGTCGTGTCTTCTTTATTAACGGCGTTATTTTCTCAATCATCTTCATGATTGCCCTGTTAATGACCTGGTCAACAACGTGGGAACGAAAACAAGAAACCAGCGACCAGGTTGAAAGCCCCCGTCGATTCAGTCTGAAGGACGTATTTGCCGGGATGGCATCGACACTGCGGATTCGCTGTTTTCGCCAGCATCTGACTATGTATGTCCTTTCTTTCACTTCATTAGATCTTTTTTATACGGTATTTATTTATTTTATTATCTATTCACTAAGCGGCACGGCAATTCTTGCTTCAAATCTGTTGGCCGTAGGCATCTTCCTGACTGGCTGGAGTAACGCACTGCTTGCATGGGCCGTAATTCGCTACGGTCAGACGCTATGCCTGAAGGTATGCCTCATTGTCAGCCTGATGTGTTTCTTCGTCTTTGGCGGGTTCTATCTGTGGAAACCGCTGCTAATGCTGCCCATGATGTACGCAACCTCACTGGTCTATCAATTTTTCAAAGGCGGCTACGTCTATATCATCTGGAATATTTATCCCTTTATTCCTGATATCGACGAATTAGTCACGCGTAAGCGCCGCGAGGGGGTTTTTGCCGGGATTATGACGTTGGCAAGAAAAAGCACTTCCGCACTGGCCGGCATGTTAATCGGTATCGTACTGCAACTTGTTCATTTTGATGCTTCAAGCACGACTCAATCACTCACGACTGTTCACGGTATTACCGGTCTGTTCTTTTTGGGTAATGTATTACTACTGCTAGTCAGCACGCTTATCGCGTTTCGCTTCAAATTATCAAAAGAAAACCATCAAATTGTTAAAGATGAAATCTCACGACTCAAAAATGGAGGTCAACTAGCTGATACCGATCCACAAGTCAAATCCGTGTTGTTCTCTTTAACCGGAATTGAGCACGAAAAACTTTGGCCAGCAAAGAATACTTAAAAACACTCGCATCCGAATTCGGTCGTATCGGAGATGAAATCTTACATTAGTCATGGATAAAATCTAATGAATAAAATCTCTTTTTTATGCACAGCAGTCGGCTTGGCGTTTGTGAGCAGTAGTGCGTCGGCAATGAAAATCACTGACTCATGGGTTAACTTCCGCGAAGCCTATATGTCTGGTAGCGAGCAATTCCAGACTAAAATTGAATACGGCATGAAAGTGGATGACAACCTTTACTTCAGCATTCAAAATACTTCTGGCCAGGGAAAACACCTCGATGAATTTAATAACCGATATAACGAAACCGAAGTGAATTATAAAATACCGTTGGCTTCACGCCTCTTTTTCTGGCCGGGTTTTGTTTTTAATTGGGGTTCTAATGGCAGCGCATTTGATCCCTATATTAAACTTGGCGTTCAGGTCACCGATAACTTCATGCTGATTGGTGGCTATCGTTATAATCAGAATAATTATCAAAGCTATGACAATTACGGGAATTATACTGAAGATTCCAATCAGGAGATAAACCTGTGGGCCGATCTGAACGTCACAGACAGGATCTGGATGGAGTACAACTTTACCTATCATAAGCGCGATAAGGATTTCCGCTATGGTAACGGCACGACGGAGAGTTACGAGCATACTCTGGCGTTAAGTTACAAGATTGATGATCGCTTTACTCCCTATATAGATGTCTCGCAGCTGGACAAAGCCAGTAACGGTGATGATGAAAACCGAGTGCGTATCGGTTTGTACTACCATTTTTAACGCGCTATGAAGCTTAGCCCGGTGGCGTCGTTCCGCCGGGTTTCCTTTATATGTCGCGATTTATGTCAAAGCAGTTCATCAAACAGATCTACTAAAAAAACAGATCAAATCAAAAAAAAGACCGTAAAAATGAATTTTCATCAAAAATAGAGCGCATAACATGCGTTATTTTTAGCATTCCGTAGTAGTGATTGAATTTTTTCTTCTTAAGACTGTAAACCCCTTGCGCCCTTCGCCCCTTTGCGGCATTTTCTAAAGCATGCACTGAGGCTTCGCGATTAGACGAAGCCTGCACAACATCAAACAAGACAGGGTAACGGAGAAGGCTATGTGTTCGATTTTTGGCGTACTGGATATTAAAACTGACGCGGGTGAGCTGCGTAAAAAGGCACTGGAGCTTTCCCGCCTGATGCGCCACCGCGGTCCGGACTGGTCAGGCGTCTATGCCTGTGATAAAGCCATCCTGGCGCATGAACGCCTGTCAATCGTCGACGTGAACGCCGGCGCGCAGCCGCTGTACAACGCTGCAAAAACTCACGCCCTCGCCGTTAACGGTGAAATCTACAACCACCAGGCGCTGCGCGCGGAATACGGCGACCGCTATGCGTTCCAGACCGGTTCCGACTGCGAAGTTATCCTCGCGCTGTATCAGGAAAAAGGTCCGGACTTCCTCGACGATCTGCAGGGGATGTTTGCTTTCGCTCTCTACGACAGCGAAAAAGACGCGTATCTGATTGGTCGCGACCACATCGGCATCATCCCGCTGTATATGGGTCACGACGAACACGGCAACTTCTACGTTGCCTCAGAAATGAAAGCGCTGGTTCCGGTATGCCGCACGATTAAAGAGTTCCCGGCAGGCAGCTACCTGTGGAGCAAAGATGGCGAAATCCGCGAGTACTATCAGCGCGACTGGTTCGACTATGACGCGGTCAAAGACAACGTCACGGACAAAAACGAACTGCGTCAGGCGCTGGAAGAGTCGGTGAAAAGCCACCTGATGTCCGATGTCCCTTACGGCGTCCTGCTCTCCGGCGGCCTGGATTCATCGGTGATTTCCGCCATCACCAAAAAATATGCCGCGCGCCGCGTCGAAGATCAGGAAAAATCAGAAGCCTGGTGGCCGCAGCTGCACTCCTTCGCCGTCGGTCTGGAAGGCGCGCCCGATCTGAAAGCCGCGCAGGAAGTGGCTAATCATCTGGGCACCGTGCACCACGAAATCCACTTTACGGTGCAGGAAGGCCTGGACGCGATTCGCGATGTTATCTATCACATCGAAACCTACGACGTGACGACGATTCGCGCGTCAACGCCGATGTACCTGATGTCGCGCAAAATCAAAGCGATGGGCATCAAAATGGTGCTGTCTGGCGAAGGTTCTGACGAAGTATTTGGCGGCTACCTTTATTTCCATAAAGCGCCAAACGCCAAAGAGCTGCACGAAGAGACCGTACGCAAGCTGCAGGCGCTACATATGTTTGACTGCGCTCGCGCCAACAAAGCGATGTCCGCATGGGGCGTTGAAGCGCGCGTGCCGTTCCTGGATAAGAAATTCCTCGATGTGGCAATGCGTATCAACCCGCAGGACAAAATGTGCGGCAACGGTAAAATGGAAAAACATGTCCTGCGTGAATGTTTTGAATCTTACCTGCCGGCAAGCGTTGCCTGGCGCCAGAAAGAGCAGTTCTCTGATGGCGTCGGTTACAGCTGGATCGATACTTTAAAAGAAGTGGCCGCTGAACAAATTTCCGATCAGCAGCTGGAAACCGCCAGCTTCCGCTTCCCGTACAACACGCCATCATCGAAAGAAGCGTATCTGTACCGTGAGATCTTCGAAGAGCTGTTCCCGGTTCCAAGCGCGGCCGAATGCGTTCCTGGCGGCCCTTCCGTCGCATGCTCTTCAGCAAAAGCGATTGAGTGGGACGAATCTTTCAAAAAAATGAACGATCCGTCAGGACGCGCGGTTGGCGTACATCAGTCGGCCTACTAACCGGCGCGGTTTTCCAAACGGACTCTTCGGAGTCCGTTTTTGTTTTGTGCCTTATTTAAGCCGTTAAAAACGATAAATAACCAATAATTGCCGATTATTGCGCCACGCTGTTCGCAACCTAACCAAACAGTTACGTTCAGCCCATTTTCGATGAAAAAGGGGTTGACGCTTCAAGGCTCAATACGCATAATGCGCCCCGCAACGCCGATAAGGTAACGCGCAAAAAGATGGCTACGTAGCTCAGCTGGTTAGAGCACATCACTCATAATGATGGGGTCACAGGTTCAAATCCCGTCGTAGCCACCATCTTTTTTGCGGGAGTGGCGAAATTGGTAGACGCACCAGATTTAGGTTCTGGCGCCGCAAGGTGTGCGAGTTCAAGTCTCGCCTCCCGCACCATTTACTCTTTCGCGTTGGCAGTAAAAGATTTTTGTTGGGGTATCGCCAAGCGGTAAGGCACCGGTTTTTGATACCGGCATTCCCTGGTTCGAATCCAGGTACCCCAGCCATATTTTCGATGTTTGCGGTTCACCGCGACGGTATTGGGGTATCGCCAAGCGGTAAGGCACCGGTTTTTGATACCGGCATTCCCTGGTTCGAATCCAGGTACCCCAGCCATCGAAAATAGAGTAAGATTTTGGCTACGTAGCTCAGCTGGTTAGAGCACATCACTCATAATGATGGGGTCACAGGTTCGAATCCCGTCGTAGCCACCATACAAAGGAATTATTGATTCAGTTCGATAAATCCAAAAGAATTGTTGGGGTATCGCCAAGCGGTAAGGCTCTGGTTTCTGATACCAGCATTCCGAGGTTCGAATCCTCGTACCCCAGCCAATTTTAAAAGTCGCCCACGCTGTGCGCGCACTCGTTGGAGTATTTCCAGGCGCTAAGCCACCGGTTTGACCCCGGTACGAAATGGTCAACGTAAAATTGGGGTATCGCCAAGCGGTAAGGCACCGGATTCTGATTCCGGCATTCCGAGGTTCGAATCCTCGTACCCCAGCCAACAAAAGCAAAAAGCTCGCTTCGGCGGGCTTTTTGCTTTTTGGCGTTTACGCTATGCGCATCACCGTTCCGCACCCCGACCTCACCTTTGCAAGCCGGGGTCTTTCTCGTTACAAACCTAACGCATATTTCAACGCCTGGCGCTTTAATCCGCCGGCGCGCTCGGCCGCCATCAGCCCTAAATTTCGCAGCAAACGCACCGGCGGCAGGTCGTTGCTGAATCCGGCGTAAAACAGATCCATTCCCGACTGCATAATAAAGTTGTCCGCCTGACGCCGCGTCTGGTAGCGCTTAAGTACCGGCAGGCTGGCCCACTCCTCGCCGTGCGCTTTTGCTCTGCCAAGAATATCAAGCAGCGCATCGACATCGCGATAGCCGAGGTTCACCCCCTGCCCCGCCAGCGGATGAATGGTGTGCGCAGCATCGCCCACCAGCGCTAGCCCCGGCTTCACATACTGCAATGCGTGGCGGCGGGTGAGCGGGAAGGCGCCCGCGCTCAGCGGCGTAACCTCTCCCAGCCGCGACGGGAAGTGACGAGTAATTTCCTGCTGTAGCTGAGCCATGCTCATGCCCTGCAGCTGGCGGATCCGCGCCGGCGCGTCGTACCACACCAGCGAAGCCCAATGGTCAAACAGCGGTAAAAACGCGCGCGGCCCCGCTGGGGTGAACTGCTGCCAGGTACTGTCGCCGGGATCGCCCGCGCACTGTACGCTTATCAACATACAGGATTGCTGATACTGCCACGCGTGGATGCCGATTCCGGCCAGCTGCCGCACCTGCGAACTGGCGCCGTCCGCGCCCACCACCAGACGCGCATCGATCTGGCTGCCGTCAGTCAGCGTTAACGACGTGTACATTTCTTCGCGCCGCATCGCCTGGAGCGATATCCCCACCCGCAGCGATATGCGCTCATGGGCTTCCAGCGCCTGCCACAGGGCAAGCTGCAGGACGTTGTTTTCCACCATATAGCCCAGTTCAGGTAGCTTCAGCTCCGCAGCGTTGAAGACAACGTGGGCGCTTTCCCACTCCCAGGTCTCGAGCTGGCGGTAGGCATGGGCGCGCATTTTCCGCACGCTATCCCAGACGCCGAGGCCTCTCAGCAGCCCTACCGATGAGGCGCTGATTGCCGAAATACGCACGTCAGGTGGTGAAGAAGCATCAAAAGCCGGTGGCGCGTTTTTTTCAATAACCGTCACCGTAAAGCCCTGCTGCGCCAGGCCAAGCGCCAGGGCGCCGCCAACCATTCCGCCGCCGACGATAACGACATCTGTTGCATGAATTGTCATGGCTATTATCCTTAAACCCGAATCCCCTCAGTTTACCGGATTTTTATTCGGCTTGTGGTGATTACGGTCGTACTGGTCAGGGCGCGGTCAAAGCATTACAATACGCGCCCTGCAATCCTGGCTTTATATCCGTCACCCTTCACATTGCAGAGCAACATCCGGTGAAGACGCTGACTTTGGGTATACCTAATTAAGCATGAGCAAGTCGATGACAAAAAAACTCCATATTAAAACCTGGGGCTGTCAGATGAACGAATACGATTCATCAAAGATGGCCGATCTGCTGGATGCCACCCACGGGTATCAACTCACTGAAGTGGCGGAAGAAGCGGATGTGCTGCTGCTCAATACCTGCTCAATCCGTGAGAAGGCTCAGGAAAAAGTATTCCATCAGCTAGGACGCTGGAAGCTGCTGAAAGAGAAGAATCCCAATCTGATCATCGGCGTTGGCGGCTGCGTGGCTTCTCAGGAAGGCGACCATATTCGCCAACGCGCCCATTACGTCGATATTATTTTTGGGCCGCAGACCCTGCACCGTCTGCCGGAAATGATTAACTCGGTACGAGGCAACCGCAGCCCGGTCGTCGATATCAGCTTCCCGGAAATCGAAAAATTCGACCGCCTGCCGGAACCGCGCGCCGAAGGCCCAAGCGCCTTTGTTTCCATCATGGAAGGTTGCAACAAGTACTGCACCTACTGCGTGGTGCCTTACACCCGCGGCGAGGAAGTGAGCCGCCCAAGCGACGATATCCTGTTTGAAATCGCCCAACTGGCGGCGCAGGGCGTGCGTGAAGTCAACCTGCTCGGGCAGAACGTGAACGCCTGGCGCTGGGAAAACTACGACGGCACCACCGGCAGCTTTGCCGATCTGCTGCGTCTGGTTGCGGCGATCGACGGTATCGATCGGATCCGCTTTACCACCAGCCATCCGATCGAGTTCACCGACGATATCATCGAGGTTTACCGCGATACGCCAGAGCTGGTCAGCTTCCTGCACCTGCCGGTGCAGAGCGGTTCTGACCGCGTGCTGAACCTGATGGGCCGAACCCACACGGCGCTGGAATATAAAGCGATTATCCGCAAACTGCGCGCGGCGCGCCCGGATATTCAGATCAGCTCCGACTTTATCGTCGGCTTCCCTGGCGAAACCACGCAGGATTTCGAGCAGACCATGAAACTGATCGCCGATGTGAATTTCGATATGAGCTACAGCTTCATCTTCTCTGCGCGTCCGGGAACGCCGGCGGCCGACATGGTCGATGACGTACCGGAAGAAGATAAGAAGCAGCGTCTGTATATTCTGCAGGAGCGTATCAACCAGCAGGCGACGGCCTGGAGCCGGCGTATGCTCGGCACCGTGCAGCGCATTCTGGTGGAAGGCACTTCACGCAAGAGCATCATGGAGCTGTCTGGCCGCACCGAGAATAACCGCGTGGTGAACTTCGAAGGCTCGCCTGAGATGATCGGCAAGTTTGTCGACGTCGAAATCACCGACGTCTGGACAAACTCCCTGCGCGGTAAAGTGGTGCGCACCGAGGACGAAATGGGTCTGCGCATCGCGGAAACCCCGGAGTCGGTGATTGCCCGCACCCGTAAAGAAAACGATTTGGGCGTCGGTATCTACCAGCCATAATCCGTTCAGGCCTGCCGCTCCGGCAGGCCTTGTATTTCCTCTCCTCAACCCAATATCTACAGGGATGCTTGCGCCATATTCCGATGACATGAATAATTTCCTGACAGGCCATCTTCTGGCTACCTATGCATAAGAGGAACAGTTTGAACACAGACACTCGCGAAATCACCCTTGAGCCCGCAGACAACGCCCGTCTGCTGAGCCTATGCGGCCCGTTTGATGACAACATTAAACAGCTGGAACGCCGTCTCGGCATCGAGATTAACCGTCGTGACAACCACTTTAAACTGACCGGTCGACCGATTTGCGTCACCGCTGCGGCGGATATCCTGCGCAGTCTGTACGTCGACACCGCGCCAATGCGCGGCGAGATTCAGGATATTGAACCGGAACAAATTCATCTGGCGATTAAAGAAGCCCGCGTGCTTGAGCAAAGCGCCGAAAGCGTGCCGGACTACGGTAAGGCCATCAATATCAAAACCAAACGTGGCGTGATTAAGCCGCGTACGCCGAATCAGGCGCAGTACATCGCCAATATTCTCGACCACGACATTACCTTCGGCGTCGGCCCCGCCGGTACCGGGAAGACCTACCTGGCGGTCGCCGCCGCGGTGGACGCGCTGGAGCGTCAGGAGATCCGCCGTATTCTTCTGACCCGTCCGGCGGTTGAGGCCGGCGAAAAACTGGGCTTCCTGCCCGGCGATTTGAGCCAGAAAGTGGACCCGTACCTGCGACCGCTGTACGACGCGCTGTTTGAAATGCTCGGCTTCGAAAAAGTCGAAAAGTTGATTGAACGCAACGTGATTGAAGTCGCGCCGCTGGCCTATATGCGCGGCCGTACGCTGAACGACGCGTTTATCATTCTCGACGAAAGCCAGAACACCACCATTGAACAGATGAAAATGTTCCTGACCCGTATCGGCTTTAACTCTAAAGCGGTTATCACTGGCGACGTCACGCAGATTGACCTGCCGCGCAGCACCAAATCGGGCCTGCGCCACGCAATTGAAGTGCTGGCAGAAGTCGATGAGATTAGCTTCAACTTCTTCCACAGCGAAGACGTCGTGCGCCATCCGGTGGTTGCCCGTATCGTTAACGCCTATGAAGCCTGGGAAGAAGCAGACCAGAAACGTAAAGCAGAGCTGGCCGCCGAGCGCAAACGCGAAGCCCAGGAACAGGAGCATAAATGAGTCAGGTCATTCTCGATTTACAGCTGGCTTGCGAAGATAACGGCGGAATGCCGGATGAAGCCCTGTTTCAGCGCTGGGTCGATAGCGTTATCCCGCAGTTTCAGGAGGAGTCGGAGCTGACGATTCGTCTGGTTGATGAAGCGGAAAGCCACGAGCTGAACCTGACCTATCGCGGGAAGGATAAACCGACTAACGTGCTCTCTTTCCCGTTCGAAGCCCCGCTGGGCATCGAAATGCCGCTGCTTGGCGACCTGGTTATCTGCCGTCAGGTGGTTGAACAGGAAGCGAAAGAGCAAGGCAAACCGCTGGAAGCGCACTGGGCGCATATGGTGGTCCACGGTAGCCTGCATCTTTTGGGCTATGACCACATCATCGACGAAGAAGCGGAAGAGATGGAATCCCTCGAAACAGAGATAATGCTTGCTCTGGGCTATGAGGATCCGTACATTGCCGAGAAGGAATAACCCGTTGCCGGCTTTGCCGGCGACTGGCCGCTATGCCGGGCGCTGAGTATACGCGTGACGAGCGACTATTTAATCAACATGAGAACCCATACGACGCCATGAGCGACGACAATTCACACAGTAGCGACACAGTAAACAGCAAAAAGGGATTCTTCTCCCTGTTACTCAGCCAGCTCTTTCACGGTGAACCCAAAAATCGTGACGAACTGCTGGCGCTGATCCGTGATTCCGGGCAAAACGACCTTATCGACGAAGATACGCGCGATATGCTCGAAGGGGTAATGGATATCGCCGACCAGCGCGTCCGCGACATCATGATCCCCCGCTCGCAGATGATTACCCTGAAACGCAACCAGACGCTGGACGAGTGCCTCGATGTGATCATCGAATCCGCCCACTCGCGTTTCCCGGTGATCAGCGAAGATAAAGATCACATTGAAGGGATTCTGATGGCCAAAGATCTGCTGCCGTTTATGCGCAGCGATGCCGAAGCCTTCAGCATGGAAAAAGTGTTGCGCCCGGCGGTTGTCGTGCCTGAAAGCAAGCGGGTTGACCGCATGCTGAAGGAGTTCCGCTCCCAGCGTTATCATATGGCTATCGTTATCGATGAGTTTGGCGGCGTCTCGGGTCTGGTGACCATTGAAGACATCCTTGAGCTGATCGTCGGTGAAATCGAAGACGAATACGACGAAGAAGAAGATATCGACTTTCGTCAGCTAAGCCGCCATACGTGGACGGTGCGCGCGCTGGCTTCAATCGAAGACTTCAACGAAGCGTACGGCACCCACTTCAGCGATGAAGAGGTCGACACCATCGGCGGTCTGGTGATGCAGGCGTTTGGTCATCTGCCTGCCCGCGGCGAGTCTATCGACATTGATGGTTACCAATTCAAGGTCGCAATGGCTGACAGCCGACGTATTATTCAGGTACATGTAAAGCTTCCTGATGATGCCCCGCAGCCGAAGCTGGAAGACTAATCCAACGGGACGATTAACCTAAATGGTATTTGCCTCTCTTATTGAACGCCAGCGCGTACGCCTGCTGCTGGCGCTGTTATTCGGAGCCAGCGGAACGCTGGCTTTTTCACCTTATGACTTCTGGCCGGCGGCGATTATTTCGCTAATTGGCCTGCAGGGTTTAACGCTCAACCGCCGTCCTTTACAAAGCGCCGCGATTGGCTATTTCTGGGGACTCGGGCTATTCGGCTCGGGTATTAACTGGGTTTACGTGAGTATCGCGCAGTTCGGCGGCATGCCCGGTCCGGTTAACGTTTTCCTGGTGATTCTGCTGGCCGCGTATCTCTCCCTTTATACCGGGTTATTCGCCGGTATTCTTTCGCGCCTGTGGCCAAAAACCAGCTGGATACGCGTGACCATCGCCGCGCCGGTGGTCTGGCAAATCAGCGAATTTCTGCGCGGCTGGGTGCTCACCGGCTTCCCGTGGCTACAGTTCGGCTACAGTCAAATCGACGGCCCGCTTAAAGGCCTGGCGCCCGTGATGGGCGTTGAGGCGATTAACTTCCTGCTGATGCTCGTCAGCGGCCTGCTGGTACTCGCTATCGCGCAGCGTAGCTGGAAGCCGCTGATCGCCGCCGTCGTGTTGTTCGCCCTGCCCTTCCCGCTTCGCTATATTCAGTGGTATCAACCGCTGCCGGAACGCGCAACCACGGTTTCGCTGGTACAGGGCGATATCCCCCAGGCGATGAAATGGGACCAGAATCAGCTGCTCAACACCCTGAAAACCTATCTGGATCTCACCCAACCGCACATGGGTAAATCGCAGCTGATCGTCTGGCCGGAGTCCGCAATTCCCGATCTGGAAATCAATCAGCAGCGTTTCCTGAGCATGATGGACGATCTGATGCGGTCGAAAAACAGCGCGCTGATTACCGGTATCGTCGACGCGCGCCTGAACGCGCAGAATCGCTACGATACGTACAACACCATTATTACGCTGGGCAAAGATAACCCATACAGCTACGACTCAAAGAATCGCTACAACAAGAACCATCTGGTGCCGTTCGGTGAGTTTGTGCCGCTGGAATCAATTCTGCGTCCGCTGGCGCCGTTCTTCGATCTGCCGATGTCCTCTTTCAGCCGCGGGCCTTACGTGCAGCCGCAGCTGGTTGCGCATAATATGCGTCTGACGGCGGCTATATGCTATGAGATCATTCTTGGCGAGCAGGTGCGGGATAACTTCCGCCCGGATACGGATTTTCTGTTAACCATCTCTAATGACGCGTGGTTCGGCAAATCTAT
This sequence comes from Klebsiella sp. M5al, assembly GCF_002090195.1. Taxonomy (NCBI): domain Bacteria; kingdom Pseudomonadati; phylum Pseudomonadota; class Gammaproteobacteria; order Enterobacterales; family Enterobacteriaceae; genus Klebsiella; species Klebsiella sp. M5al. Next base: position 1,720,217 of record NZ_CP020657.1, on the reverse strand, counting down.
CGGTCCGTGGCAGCACTTCCAGATGGCGCGGATGCGCGCGCTGGAACTGGCCCGTCCGCTGCTGCGCAGTACCAATAACGGCATTACCGCGGTCATCGGCCCGCGCGGTGAAATACAGGAGATGATCCCGCAGTTCACCCGCGCCGTATTGACCACCAAAGTGACCCCGACTTCAGGGCTGACGCCGTACGCGCGTACGGGAAACTGGCCGCTGTGGGCGTTAACCGCGCTGTTTGGCTTTGCAGCGCTGCTGATGAGCCTGCGCCAGCGCCGTCGCTAATTGCTTCTCCCGCGGCGGCATTCGTCGCCGCGGTCACCTCTCCTTCTTGTCCATTTTGGCACGACCATTGCTTAATAAATTGATGTAGCAGCGCGATCCTTGAGGGTACAACCTGGTTGCACCACCACCGATCGCCATGCTGCGCTATTTTGGTGCAATGGGGGATTTTTGCCTTTAAATGGTGCGGTGCGCTTCGCAAAAATCAACAATATAAGAGCAAAATCTTTACATTAAGCCAAACTAAATGCTAACAAACACATACAAATGCTGCACGCAAAGACGGCAGCAATAAAAAGCACACACATTCACAATGGGTATCAATAGCGTCTGATGGCGCTGAGGATAAGGAGTCGGATATGCAATTACGTAAACTGGCCGCAGCAATGCTGGTCATGGGACTGACCGCCGGTGCGGCGCATGCAGAAGATGCGGCATCCACCGCTGGCCAGAGCACTCTGGATAAAATTGCCAAAAACGGCGTTATCGTCGTCGGTCACCGTGAATCATCCGTTCCGTTCTCTTACTATGACAACAAACAGCAGGTCGTCGGCTACTCTCAGGACTACTCGAACGCGATCGTTGATGCCATTAAGAAGAAGCTGAACAAACCGGATCTGCAGATCAAACTGATCCCGGTCACCTCACAAAACCGTATTCCGCTGCTGCAAAACGGCACTTATGATTTCGAATGCGGTTCCACCACCAACAACCTTGAACGTCAAAAACAGGCAGCGTTCTCCGACACCATTTTCGTTGTCGGTACCCGTCTGCTGGTGAAAAAAGGCGGCGCGATTAAAGATTTCCCGGATCTGAAGGATAAAGCCGTCGTCGTCACCTCCGGCACCACCTCGGAAATTCTGCTGCACAAGCTGAACGACGAGAAAAAAATGAATATGCGCATTATCAGCGCAAAAGATCACGGTGACTCCTTCCGTACTCTGGAAAGCGGTCGCGCGGTGGCCTTTATGATGGATGACGCTCTGCTGGCGGGTGAACGTGCGAAAGCGAAGAAACCGGATAACTGGGAGATTGTCGGTACCGCTCAGTCTCAGGAAGCCTATGGCTGCATGCTGCGCAAAGACGATCCGCAGTTCAAAACGCTGGTGGACGACACGGTTGCCCATGTTCAGACTTCCGGTGAAGCCGAAAAATGGTTCGATAAGTGGTTTAAAAATCCTATTCCGCCAAAGAATCTGAATATGAACTTTGAACTCTCTGACGAAATGAAAGCGCTGTTCAAATCACCTAACGACAAAGCTCTTAACTAATTAAAAAAACAAAGGGCGGGGAATCCTGCCCTCCCGATTGTTGCCACGGCGCGGACAGACTATACGGCGGCTGGTCGTTCCCCAGCGGCCGCGAATACCGAAACAGGCTGAGCAACAATCTTCGAGGGTAGCGCTGCTACCCTTTTTTTTCCAGGAGTCATTTATGTCAATAGACTGGAACTGGGGGATATTCCTGCAACAGGCCCCGTTCGGCAACACCACCTATTTAGGCTGGCTGTGGAGTGGTTTTCAGGTCACCGTCACCCTGTCGGTAACGGCCTGGATTATCGCGTTCTTTGTGGGGTCGCTCTTCGGTATTCTCCGTACGGTCCCGAACCGTCTGCTGTCAACTATCGGCACCTGTTACGTTGAGCTTTTTCGTAACGTTCCGCTTATCGTTCAATTTTTTACCTGGTATCTGGTGGTACCTGAACTGCTGCCGGAAAACATCGGTATGTGGTTTAAGTCCGAGCTGGATCCCAATATTCAGTTCTTCGTTTCCTCGATGCTGTGTCTGGGATTGTTTACCGCCGCGCGCGTCTGCGAACAGGTTCGCTCCGGCATCCAGTCCCTGCCGCGCGGGCAGAAAAACGCCGGGCTGGCGATGGGACTAACGCTACCGCAAACCTACCGCTACGTTCTGCTGCCCAACGCCTATCGCGTTATCGTGCCGCCGATGACCTCTGAAATGATGAACCTGGTGAAAAACTCGGCCATCGCCTCCACCATCGGACTGGCCGATATGGCCGCGCAGGCGGGCAAGCTACTGGATTACTCGGCCCATGCCTGGGAGTCGTTTACCGCTATCACCCTCGCCTACGTGTTTATCAACGCCGTTATTATGCTGATCATGTACGTGGTCGAACGTAAGGTCCGCCTGCCGGGCAATATGGGGGGTAAATAATGTACGATTTTGACTGGAGTTCCATTATTCCTTCCATGCCGTATCTGCTGGCTGGACTGGTTATTACCTTAAAAATTACCGTGACCGCGATTGTTATCGGGATTGTCTGGGGGACGATTCTGGCCGTCATGCGCCTGTCGAGCTTCCTGCCGCTGGCGTGGTTTGCCAAAACCTACGTTAACGTCTTCCGCTCCATTCCGCTGGTGATGGTACTGCTGTGGTTTTATCTGATTGTTCCGGGGTTCCTGCAGAACGTGCTTGGCCTGTCGCCGAAAACCGATATCCGCCTGATTTCAGCGATGATCGCTTTCTCCATGTTTGAAGCGGCGTATTACTCGGAAATTATTCGCGCCGGTATTCAGAGTATCTCTCGCGGCCAGTCCAGCGCTGCGCTGGCGCTGGGCATGACCCACTGGCAATCCATGAAGCTGGTGATTCTGCCGCAGGCCTTCCGCGCCATGGTACCGCTGCTGCTCACCCAGGGCATCGTGCTGTTCCAGGATACCTCGCTGGTCTACGTCCTGAGCCTGGCCGATTTCTTCCGTACCGCCTCCACTATCGGCGAACGTGATGGAACCCAGGTAGAAATGATCCTGTTCGCAGGCGCCGTATATTTTGTATTTAGTCTCAGCGCATCGCTGTTGGTCAGCTGGTTGAAGAAAAGGACTGTGTAATGATTACCCTGAAAAATGTTTCAAAATGGTATGGTCACTTTCAGGTGCTGACCGATTGCTCCACGGAAGTGAAAAAAGGCGAAGTGGTGGTGGTCTGCGGGCCATCAGGCTCGGGTAAATCCACGCTAATTAAAACCGTCAACGGTCTGGAGCCAATCCAGCAGGGTCAAATCATCGTCGACGGCACCACGGTTAACGATAAAAAGACCAATCTGGCTAAGCTGCGCTCGCGCGTCGGGATGGTATTCCAGCACTTCGAACTGTTCCCGCATTTGTCGATTATCGATAACCTGACGCTGGCGCAGGTTAAGGTGCTCAATCGCGATAAAGCCGCTTCACGCGCAAAAGGGCTCAAGCTGCTGGAACGCGTGGGACTTTCCGCTCATGCAGAAAAGTTTCCCGCTCAGCTCTCTGGCGGCCAGCAGCAGCGCGTGGCCATCGCTCGCGCATTGTGTATGGACCCCATCGCCATGCTGTTTGATGAACCCACTTCCGCGCTTGATCCAGAGATGATTAATGAAGTACTGGACGTGATGGTTGAACTGGCGAATGAAGGGATGACGATGATGGTGGTCACCCACGAAATGGGTTTTGCCCGCAAAGTAGCGAATCGGGTTATCTTTATGGATGAGGGGAAAATTGTCGAAGACGCGGATAAAGAAGCGTTTTTCGCTAACCCGCAATCAGAACGGGCGAAAGACTTCCTCGCCAAAATACTGCACTAAGCCTCCGGCGCGCACGCAAAGTGCGCGTCGTCCTTTTATTCCCCTTATCATATTGAATTATAATCACTCGCCCACGCTTAAATAACTGCCACCCATATATTCACACCCCATCGCTGATAATTCACAAGTTGAAATGACCAATTCAAATAAAATTCAGGATTAACATCGTAGCCTCGATAATCCTGCATCGCTAACATAGCACGACTATTTACGAGGACACTGAGTACTTAAAAAATTCGGTTTGGTATTTTATAAAAAATAAAATTCTTAAAATTGAAAACCACGAGCTGCTGGCGAGCTCATAACACCAGTCAGAACAAAACTCAATTTCCTTTACAAGGGCATCATTATCGAATGAAACAAATGGATATTGCTTCATGAAATACAACAATAACAAACTGTTAAACGCGCTTTTTCTTTACTTTATTTTTACTGCCTCCACGTTTGCGGATGTTGCCAACAACACTCATCAAACTGAACAGGATAAAGCTCGCCAGAGCGCATTAAAGCCCGAGCAGCAAGATTATCAATCATCGCGCACTGGCTCGCATAAATATAAACTTATTTTTCCGGTGGAGGAGACCTGCCGGTATATCAGCCACGTCAATATCATCTCCTCAAATGAAAAACTCACGCAACGTCTCCTGCGCAATATCGCCGTCCAGGCAGAAAAGAAATGTCTGGGTATTAAAGGCATTCGCCAACTCGCTACGGCATTACAAAATGAAATCATAGTCCAGGGGTATATTACTTCACTTATTGATATACCTTCACAGTCACTGGAAGATGGCGTTTTAGACATTACCCTCACCTACGGTAAGATAGGCAATATGATATGGTCTGCCGACAGCGGCGCCACGTCCAGCCTGTGGAATGCCATACCTACCGCCACGGGTGAGATCCTCAAACTAACCGACCTTGAGCAAGGGATGGCCAATCTGCAACGGCTACCCGGTTCGTCGGCGCAAATGAAAATCCAGCCAGGGAAAAACAACGCGGAAAGCGATATTCAGATAACGCGTAATCTGGCTAAAAAATGGCAGGTAAGCGCGTGGATGGATGATGCTGGCAGCCGGGAAAGCGGTCGCTATCAGTCCGGGGGTGCACTCTATCTCTATGATATGGCTACGCTTAACGATATTTTCTATGTCTCCGCCGGAGGCGACGTCGAATTTAATCAGCATAATGACGGCAACCACAATAGCAGCCTCTATTATTCGGTTCCTGTCGGGTACTGGTCGCTAAGCCTTTACGGCTCGCAGAGCGAATATCGTCAGCAATTTAAAGCCAACTATTCAACCACCGAATACAAAAGCGAAAACCGTTACGCCAGCGCGACGCTCTCGAGGCTGCTTTCCCATACGCGGCAGCAAAAAACTACCCTGGACGCCCGGATTGCAAAAAGCACGTCTCGTTACTATTTTGGCGGCAGCGAACTCAAGGTTATGCGCAAGCAGAACCCGGTTTGGGAATTGACCCTTCGCCAGCAGCGCTACTTCAATAAAAAAATCATCGATGCCAGCCTGGGCATTCAGCGCAGCTTGCCCTGGCTTAGCTCCATGCCAACCCTTGAGGAAAAAGCGGGTCTCTACAGCCCACTTTCGCGGGTGATACATGCTGATATTCAGGCATTTATGAAATTTGATATTACCGGCGATCGTTTCAGCTACGCGCCGCATATTAATGCTCAGTTTAGTCCCGATATTTTATCCACGGATAATAAATTTAATATCGGCAGCCGCTGGACGGTACGGGGTTTTGATGGAGAAAATTCGCTGTCCGGCAACCAAGGCTGGTACTGGCGTAATGATTTTATCTGGGATATGCCAACCCCGGATCGGCAATTATATTTTGGTCTGGATATTGGCCGCATCACCGGCAGTGAACAATATAGACAGGGTAAAGTTATTTCCGGCGCCGTAAGCGGGCTGCGCGGCCAGCTATTTTCCACGCAGTATGATTTTTTTATCGGTACGCCGTTCATTAAACCCGATCGTTTTCATAGCGATCCGCTCAACCTTGGTTTCTCGCTCAACTGGAGGTATTAACGTCGTTAAGTAAACTAATAAACATTCATCAACTTTTAGGCAATTTATTTAAAGGAATAAACGCAATGTTCAAATTTAAATTTACTTATGTCGCCCTGGCGGCAGCACTCAGTTCGTCTTACGTCTATGCCGATCCGACGGTCTGGACCCACTCATCCGGAGCTACCGTCGTTGATATTGAAACGCCTAACGCAGCGGGCGTTTCTCACAATATGTACCGTGACTTTAATGTCAGTAACAAGGGCATGATTCTCAACAATAGTTCCAGCGATCTTACTCACGACACCTTAGGCAATATCGCTAAAAACAATAATCTGGCTAATGGCGGCGCTTCGGTGATCCTCAATGAAGTGACCTCAAATAAATCCAGCTCGCTCAACGGATTTATTGAAGTCGCCGGTCAAAAAGCCGACGTTATCATCGCCAACCCGAACGGAATCTCCTGCTCAGGCTGTAGCTTTATTAACACCGATCGCGCGGTTTTAACCACCGGCCAGGTAAAGCTCAACGACAGTGGCGCGATTGACAGCTATACCATCTCCCAAGGTCAGATCACTATTGGGCAAAACGGGATGGATGCAACAAATAGCTATGCCGCCCTGCTGGCAAATGCTATTGCCATTAACGGTACCGTCAGCACTCCCAACGCGACGGTAGCCGCAGGAAACTTCACGCTTGACAACAATACAGGGCAAATGACCTCTGCGGGTAAAACGCCTACGGTACTACAGATGCTGATTCCGGAATACAGCATTGATATTAGCAATCTTGGCGGAATTAAAGCTAACAGCATCAGCATGATTGGCAACGACTTAGGTCTCGGCGTACGCAATAAAGGCGCGATTGTCGCCAATAGCACCCTGGCAATGACCAGCAGCGGCTTACTGACCAACGAAGGGTCAATCACCAGCAACGGCATGCTTACGCAAATCGTCGCCGCCGGTAACATTAAAAATTCGGGTAATATCTCGACAACAAACACGACCATTATCAACGGATTACAAACAGTTACCAACAACGGAACCATATCCAGCAGCAAACAGTTGATGGTCAGCGCCTCTGGAAATATCGAAAACAACGGCACCATCAAAAGCAGCACGGCATTAAGCGTAGCGACTAACGGCAACCTGAAAACGGCTTACGGCTCTAATCTTCTTTCTGATAATCAACTGCTAGTATCGGCTCTTGGCAGTATCGATAACGGCGGTTCAACCCGGGCGAAAAATACCAGCATTGCTTTTAGCGGTAGCTCGCTCAAGGTAACCGGTAACATTCACGGAACGGACAATCTCGTGATTCAATCGGTTAAAGATAGAGCGCTCTCATCCGGTGAAATCAGCAACTCGGGAACCTTAAAAGGGGGTAACGTCACCATCCAGACGAGCGGTACGCTGGCGTTAAACCGTGATAGCAAAATACTCGCCAGCAATATGCTGACAACCAACAGCAACTGGCTGAATAACGATGGGGGAACCGTTCGCGGCGATTCTGCGGTCTTAAACTTTAATAACAACGCGATGCAAAACAGCGGAGAAATTATTGGCGGGACCATCAACATTTCCACCCATTCAGATCTGGTAAATAAATGGCTTATGGAATCCTTTGGCGATTTCACCATTGATACCCACAATAAAGGCAACATTATCAACCGCGACAAAATCGTAGCTGGCGGAACGATGACCTTAAATGCAAAACAAGTGGTTAACGGCGGCTATAAATGCGGGTTCCTGAAACTGTTCACCTGCGATGCCGGCTTACTGAGCGGCAATAAACTGGTCCTGAATACTTCTCAGCGATATGCTTCTGAAGTGGGTGGCGAACAGTATTTCAAGTTAACGGAAGTTAACACCACCAAATAAATTATTAACCGCAAACCAGCCATCTTATTGAACTACACTCTGAAATGCCGGCGCTACCAGCGCCGGCATTTTATAAAATTGACATGAGCCGCTGAGTTTATCCGAGGCCCGGTATATTCAACTCCGGGCCTTATCGTTTATGGCTCAAATGGCCGACGCTGGAACTGATCGTGCCCGCATTTGGGGCAACGCGGCAGCACATCCGGCGTATACACCGGCAGATGGTAATGGCACTTCTCACACACCAGATTGCCGAGCCCGACCACTTCGCCGCTATGATAAACGCCGTGGTGGCTGAGGTCCTGGAACACTTCGCGCCACTCAAGCTGGGTTTTGTCGGTAATATCCGCCAGCTCCTGCCAAAGGCTCTCTTTGATCACCCGCATAAAGACGCTGTCCGTTAGCTCATCCTGGCTCTCTTCATAGCTGAGGGCGAACTCTTCCAGATCGCGTCTGACGGCGCGAATAACGTTGTCGATTTCACTCTGCGTTAACTCGCCGGACTGGCTAATCTTGACCCTGGCCTGCTCCACCAGCGCGTCTATATCGCGTTCTCCATTGCGTAACCGCTCGCTGAGCGTCGACACCAGCTCTCGGTAGAATTGAGCAACCTTGTTCATCTTTTCGCCTCCGGTGTGGTTAACTTCTTATAATGGTAGACGTTATCTGCGGATTGCTCTGCAAGCCAAGCCACAGAGTCGCGAAATTTTCTCTACCGCTTTCATCTCGGTAAGTGTGTGAAAGGCTGTTTTGACGTTGGCGTTTGGGCTATGCTATGCCGATCTGAAATAACACATCCATTGGCTACATTTTGTAGCTGTATTGAAAACAGGACCACTGGCTGCCATGCAAGAGCAATACCGCCCGGAAGAGATAGAATCAAAAGTCCAGCAACACTGGGACGAGAAGCGTACCTTTGAAGTTACCGAAGACGAGAGCAAAGAGAAGTATTACTGCCTGTCGATGCTTCCCTATCCTTCTGGTCGACTACACATGGGCCACGTGCGCAACTATACCATCGGTGACGTGATTTCCCGTTACCAGCGTATGTTGGGCAAAAATGTCCTGCAGCCTATCGGCTGGGATGCGTTTGGCCTACCTGCGGAAGGCGCAGCGGTGAAAAACAACACCGCGCCGGCCCCATGGACCTATGACAACATCGCCTACATGAAAAACCAGCTGAAGAAGCTGGGCTTCGGCTATGACTGGAGCCGTGAAGTGGCGACCTGCACCCCGGAATACTACCGCTGGGAGCAGAAGTTCTTTACCGAGCTGTATAAAAAAGGCCTGGTCTACAAAAAAACCTCCGCGGTGAACTGGTGCCCGAACGACCAGACCGTACTGGCGAACGAGCAGGTTATCGATGGCTGCTGCTGGCGCTGCGACACCAAAGTCGAGCGTAAAGAGATCCCGCAGTGGTTTATTAAAATCACCGCCTACGCTGACGAGCTGCTGAACGATCTGGATAACCTGGATCACTGGCCTGACACCGTTAAAACCATGCAGCGCAACTGGATCGGCCGCTCCGAAGGCGTCGAAATCTCCTTCGATGTGAACGACTACGCCGACAAGCTGACCGTCTACACCACCCGCCCGGACACCTTTATGGGCTGCACCTACCTTGCCGTCGCTGCGGGCCACCTGCTGGCGCAGCAGGCTGCCGCCAATAACCCCGCGCTGGCGACCTTTATCGACGAATGCCGCAATACCAAAGTTGCCGAAGCCGATATGGCGACCATGGAGAAAAAAGGCGTCGATACCGGCTACAAAGCCATTCACCCGCTGACCGGCGAAGCGATTCCGGTATGGGCGGCAAACTTTGTGCTGATGGAGTACGGCACCGGCGCGGTGATGGCCGTCCCGGGTCACGATCAGCGCGACTACGAATTTGCCAGCAAATACGGTCTGAACATCAAGCCGGTTATCCTGGCCGCCGATGGCTCAGAGCCCGACCTCTCCGAACAGGCGCTGACCGAAAAAGGCGTATTGTTTAACTCTGGCGAGTTCGACGGTCTGGATCACGAGGCGGGCTTTAATGCTATCGCCGATAAGCTCGCGTCTCTTGGCGTCGGCGAACGTAAAGTGAACTACCGCCTGCGCGACTGGGGCGTTTCCCGTCAGCGCTACTGGGGCGCGCCGATCCCAATGGTCACCCTTGAAGACGGCACCGTGATGCCGACGCCGGAAGATCAGCTGCCGGTTATTCTGCCGGAAGATGTCGTGATGGACGGGATCACCAGCCCAATTAAAGCCGATCCGGAGTGGGCGAAAACCACCGTTAACGGCCAGCCGGCGCTGCGCGAAACCGATACCTTTGACACCTTTATGGAGTCCTCCTGGTACTACGCGCGTTACACCTGCCCGCAGTACGACCAGGGTATGCTGGACCCGGAAGCGGCGAACTACTGGCTGCCTGTCGATATCTATATCGGCGGGATCGAACACGCCATTATGCACCTGCTCTATTTCCGCTTCTTCCACAAGCTGATGCGCGACGCGGGCATGGTGAACTCTGACGAACCGGCTAAACAGCTGCTTTGCCAGGGGATGGTGCTGGCGGATGCCTTCTACTACGTTGGCGAAAACGGCGAGCGTAACTGGGTGTCGCCGAAAGAAGCGACTACCGAGCGCGACGAGAAGGGCCGTATCGTTAAAGCCTTCGACCCACAGGGCCGCGAGCTGGTCTATACCGGCATGAGCAAGATGTCCAAGTCGAAAAACAACGGCATCGACCCGCAGGAAATGGTTGAACGCTACGGCGCGGACACCGTGCGTCTGTTTATGATGTTCGCTTCTCCGGCCGACATGACGCTTGAGTGGCAGGAATCCGGGGTGGAAGGTGCGAACCGCTTCCTGAAACGCGTCTGGAAACTGGTCTACGAACATACCTCCCAGGGCGAAGCCGCTGCGCTGGACGTTGCCAGCCTCAGCGAAGATCAAAAAGCGCTGCGTCGCGACGTGCATAAAACGATCGCGAAAGTGACCGATGATATCGGCCGTCGTCAGACCTTCAACACCGCGATTGCGGCGATTATGGAGCTGATGAACAAGCTGGCGAAAGCGCCGCAGGAAGGTGAACAGGATCGCGCGCTGATGCGTGAGGCCCTGCTGGCCGTGGTTCGTATGCTCAACCCGTTCACTCCGCATGCCAGCTTTACCTTGTGGCAGGAGCTGGGCGGCGAAGGCGATATTGACAACACGCCGTGGCCGGTCGCTGACGAAAGCGCGATGGTTGAAGACACCACTCTGGTCGTGGTCCAGGTAAATGGTAAAGTTCGTGGTAAAATTACCGTTGCGGTGGATGCAACCGAAGAGCAGGTTCGTGAGCGTGCGGGTCAGGAGCATCTGGTTGCGAAATATCTCGACGGTGTGACCGTACGTAAAGTGATCTACGTTCCGGGTAAACTGCTCAATCTGGTCGTTGGCTAAGCGCAGGAGGAAGCGTGCGATATCTGGCAACATTGTTGTTATCTCTGGCGGTGTTAATCACCGCCGGCTGTGGCTGGCACCTGCGTAGCACTACGCAGGTTCCGACCGCAATGAAAACCATGATCTTCCAGTCGGGCGATCCTAATGGTCCATTAAGTCGTGCCGTCCGTAATCAGCTGCGTCTGAACGGGGTTGAACTGGTCGATAGCAGTACGCTGCGCAAGGATATTCCTTCCCTGCGTCTGGAGACATCGTCCATTCAGAAAGATACGGCGTCTATTTTTCAGGACGGCCGTACTGCGGAATATCAGATGGTGATGACGGTAAACGCCAGCGTCCTGATCCCAGGTCATGATATCTATCCCATCACGACCAAAGTCTACCGCTCGTTCTTCGATAACCCGCAGGCGGCGTTAGCGAAAGATGCCGAGCAGGACATGATCGTTCAGGAAATGTACGACAAAGCGGCAGAGCAGCTGATCCGTAAGCTGCCGAGCGTACACGTTGCGGATGTCGAAGCCACCAAAGAGGATGAGAAGCCGGTCGCCACGACCCCAGCCGCTTCCACCTCCGGCAATCGCGTCTCCACCACGCTGGGTAACTGATGATTCGGTTGTACCCGGAACAGCTCCGCGCGCAGCTCACTGAAGGGCTGCGCGCGGCCTATCTGCTGCTTGGCAACGATCCGCTGCTGCTGCAGGAGAGCCAGGACGCCATCCGCGAAGCGGCCGCGACCCAGGGCTTTATCGAACACCACACCGCCACCGTTGATGCCAGTACCGACTGGCCCGCCCTCTTCTCGTTAAGTCAGGCCATGAGCCTGTTTTCCAGCCGCCAGACGCTGCTGCTGATCCTGCCCGATAATGGCCCTAATGCGGCAATTAACGAACAGCTTGCGACGCTCGTCGGCATGCTGCATGACGATTTACTGCTGATCGTTCGCGGTAATAAGCTAACGAAAGCGCAGGAGAACGCCGCGTGGATGACGGCGCTGACCAGCCGGGCGGTGCAGGTTAGCTGCCAGACGCCGGAATATGCCCAGCTGCCGCGCTGGCTCGCCGCGCGCGCAAAGCAGAATAATCTGCAGCTTGATGACGCGGCCAGCCAGCTGCTGTGCTACTGCTATGAGGGTAATCTGCTGGCGTTGGCCCAGGCTCTTGAGCGCCTTTCGCTGCTGTGGCCGGATGGTAAACTGACGCTGCCGCGGGTTGAGCAAGCCGTGAATGATGCTGCGCATTTCACACCTTATCACTGGGTGGATGCGCTGCTGGCCGGTAAAAGCAAGCGCGTTCTCCACGTTCTGCAACAGCTGCGTCTGGAAGGCAGCGAGCCGGCTATCCTGCTGCGCACCCTACAGCGCGAGCTGCTGCTGCTGGTCAACCTGAAGCGGCAATCGGCCCATACGCCGCTGCGTTCGCTGTTTGACAAGCATCGCGTATGGCAAAACCGCCGCCAGCTGGTCAGCGACGCGCTGGCACGCCTGAGCGCCGACCAGCTGCGTCAGGCCGTCACGTTGTTGACCCGCGCGGAGCTTACCTTCAAGCAGGATTACGGGCACTCCGTATGGCCCGAGCTGGAAAGTCTCTCTTTATTGCTCTGCCATAAAGCGCTGGCAGACGTTTTTATTGATGGTTGATATGACTCAGTTACAGGCGATGTACGGCGGCACCTTCGATCCGGTGCATTACGGTCACCTTAAACCGGTGGAAATTCTGGCCAACCTTATCGGCCTCAATAAAGTCACCATCGTGCCCAACAATGTGCCGCCGCACCGCCCGCAGCCCGAAGCCACCAGCGACCAACGCAGGCATATGCTGGCGCTGGCCATCGCGGATAAACCGCTGTTTATCCTCGACGATCGTGAGCTTAAGCGCGACACGCCGTCATATTCAGCGCAAACCCTACGCGAGTGGCGCCAGGAGCAAGGGCCACAGCGCCCCCTGGCGTTTATCATTGGCCAGGATTCGCTGCTCACCTTTACCACCTGGCACGAGTATGAAAGCATTCTTGATAACGTACATCTGATCGTTTGCCGACGCCCGGGTTATCCGCTGACCATGGCGTGCGAGCAGGATCAGCAGTGGCTGGACAAACATCTCACTCATGACGTCGAGCGGCTGCACAGCAGCCCGGCGGGCGTTATCTACCTGGCCGAAACGCCGCGGTTTGATATTTCTGCCACCCTGATTCGCCAGCGTCTTGAAGCTGGCGAGCCCTGCGCGGACATGCTGCCGGAAACCGTGCTCGACTATATCCATGAGCAGAAGCTCTACTGCTAGCCTTGCCACAAGGAGAGTCTTATAGACTCCTTTCGAGAGGGTCATCATGAAGTTATGGTTAGTTCGTCATGGCGAGACCGAGGCCAACGTCGCGGGCCTCTATAGCGGACATGCTCCCACAGCCTTAACCGAACGCGGAATCAGACAAGCGCAAACGCTGGGAAAGCGGCTGCAGGCCGTTCCTTTTCAGCGCGTGTTTTGCAGTGAACTTGAGCGCACCCAGCGTACGGCCAGCCTGCTGCTTGGCGACCGTGACGTCCCTCGCCAGTCCTTCGCCGAGCTCAATGAAATGTTCTTCGGCGACTGGGAAATGCGCCACCATCGCGATTTACAGCATGAAGATGCGGAAAACTACGCCGCGTGGTGCGCCGACTGGCAGCATGCGGCGCCCACTAACGGTGAAGGCTTTCAGGCGTTCGCCGAACGCGTCTCCGGCTTCACCGCCGCCCTCCCTCAGCACCGGGAACTTAGTCATCTGCTGATCGTCGGCCACCAGGGCGTGCTTAGCCTGTTAATCGCTCAACTTCTGAATATGCCGGATTCGGCGATGTGGCACTTCCCCATCGAGCACGGCGCGTGGAGCCTTGTCGATCTCCAGCCCGATTTCACTACCCTGCGCGTGCTGAATAGCCGGGCAGTTTGGCTGGCGGAAGAAGAATTGCGCGCAGACCATTGACAGGGCAAAGCAGGCTGTTATTCTCCGCAGCCAGGCTGCATTTACCATTTGAACTTTGCAGAAATTGTTTTACAAAAATGGCGATGCAATCATCGGCGATGGATGGGATGATAGCGGCCTTAACCGCCCATTTATCGACATTTATCCCGATTTTGCTACCAGTTCAGGTATACTGTCAGGCTGTTTATTATTATCACTCTTCACACACCCAGGGGGAACTCTTGCAGGGTAAAGCACTCCAGGATTTTGTTATCGACAAAATTGATGACCTGAAAGGTCAGGACATCGTTGCCATTGACGTTCATGGCAAATCTAGCATCACCGATTGCATGGTTATCTGCACAGGCACTTCTACGCGCCATGTTATGTCCATCGCCGACCACGTAGTGCAAGAGTCTCGCGCCGCCGGTATGCTGCCGCTGGGCGTTGAAGGCGAAGCCGCCGCGGACTGGATTGTCGTCGATCTCGGCGACGTTATGGTTCACGTCATGCAGGAAGAGAGCCGTCGTCTGTACGAGCTGGAAAAACTCTGGAGTTAACGCGTGAAGCTGCACCTGGTAGCCGTTGGCACCAAAATGCCGGACTGGGTTCAGACCGGCTTTAGCGAATATCTGCGCCGTTTTCCAAAAGATATGCCGTTCGAACTGGTGGAAATCCCCGCCGGAAAACGCGGCAAAAATGCCGACATCAAGCGAATTCTGGAAAAAGAAGGTGAAATGATGCTGGCGGCCGCAGGCAAAAACCGCATCGTCACCCTGGATATTCCGGGGAAACCATGGGATACGCCGCAGCTGGCGCGCGAACTGGAACGCTGGAAACAGGATGGCCGGGACGTCAGTCTGCTCATCGGCGGCCCGGAAGGCCTTTCACCCGCCTGCAAAGCGGCAGCGGAACAAAGTTGGTCGCTCTCAACGCTCACCTTACCTCACCCGCTGGTTCGCGTACTGGTGGCCGAGAGTCTGTATCGGGCGTGGAGCATTACCACCAACCACCCTTACCACCGTGAGTAATGATGACCAGGGTAGACTAAGCAGCGAATGAAATTACAGAATTCTTTCCGCGACTATACGGCTGAATCCTCGCTGTTCGTGCGCCGGGCGCTGGTCGCTTTTTTGGGGATTTTGCTGCTTACCGGCGTATTGATCGCCAATCTTTATAACGTGCAGATTGTGCGTTACACCGACTATCAAACGCGTTCAAACGAAAACCGCATCAAGCTGGTCCCTATTCCGCCAAGCCGCGGCATTATCTACGATCGCAACGGCACGCCGCTGGCGCTCAACCGCACGATTTACCAGCTGGAAATGATGCCGGAGAAGGTCGACAACGTTCAGCAAACGCTGGATGCGCTGCGCGACGTTATCGATCTCACCGATGACGATGTAGCGAACTTTAAAAAAGAGCGCGCCCGCTCCCACCGCTTTACCTCCATTCCGGTGAAAGTCAATCTCAGCGAAGTACAGGTCGCCCGTTTCGCGGTTAACCAGTACCGTTTTCCCGGCGTAGAAGTCAAAGGCTATAAGCGCCGCTACTATCCCTATAATTCAGCCCTGACCCACGTTATCGGCTACGTCTCCAAAATTAACGATAAAGACGTCGATCGCCTGGATAAAGAGGGAAAGCTGGCTAACTACGCCTCCACGCACGATATCGGCAAGCTGGGGATCGAACGCTATTACGAAGATGTCCTGCACGGGCAGACCGGCTATGAAGAAGTTGAAGTAAACAACCGCGGCCGGGTAATTCGCCAGCTGAAAGAGGTTCCGCCGCAGGCCGGGCGCGATATCTATTTAACGCTCGACCTGAAGCTACAGCAGTATATTGAAACGCTGCTGGCCGGCAGCCGCGCGGCGGTCGTGGTCACAGACCCGCGTACCGGCGCCATCCTCGCGCTGGTCTCGACGCCAAGCTACGACCCCAACCTGTTCGTTGATGGTATTTCCAGCAAAGACTACTCCGGGCTGCTTAACGATCCTAATACGCCGTTGGTCAACCGCGCGACCCAGGGCGTTTATCCACCAGCATCAACGGTTAAGCCTTACGTGGCCGTCTCGGCGCTCAGCGCCGGGGTTATTACCCGCAACACCAGCCTGTTTGACCCCGGCTGGTGGCAGCTTCCCGGCTCGGATAAACGCTACCGCGACTGGAAAAAGTGGGGCCACGGCCATCTGAACGTCACTAAAGCGCTGGAAGAGTCGGCCGATACTTACTTCTATCAGGTTGCCTACGATATGGGTATCGATCGCCTGTCGGAGTGGATGGGCAAATTCGGCTATGGCCACTATACCGGCGTTGACCTGGCGGAAGAGCGCTCCGGCAACATGCCGACCCGCGAATGGAAGCTCAAGCGCTTCAAGAAACCCTGGTACCAGGGCGATACCATTCCGGTCGGGATCGGACAGGGCTACTGGACCGCAACGCCTATCCAGATGAACAAGGCGCTGATGATCCTGATTAACGACGGTGTGGTTAAAGTGCCGCACCTGCTGCAGAGCACGGTGGAGGACGGCAAACCGGTGCCGTGGGTTCAGCCCCATGAACCGCCGGTCGGCGATATTCACTCTGGTTTTTGGGAAATCGCCAAAGACGGGATGTTTGGCGTCGCCAACCGCGGCAACGGTACCGCGCATAAATACTTCGCCAGCGCGCCGTATAAAATTGCGGCCAAATCGGGTACCGCTCAGGTCTTCGGCCTGAAAGCCAACGAGACCTATAACGCGCACAGAATCGCTGAACGCCTGCGTGACCATAAACTGATGACGGCGTTTGCCCCTTACAACAACCCCCAGGTTGCCGTGGCCATTATTCTTGAGAACGGCGGCGCAGGTCCGGCAGTCGGTACCATTATGCGTCAGATTCTCGATCATATAATGCTGGGCGATAACAACACCAACCTGCCGAGTGAAAACCCGGCGGTAACGGCTGGGGAGGATCAATAATGACTGATAATCCGAATAAAAAATCGCTATGGGATAAAATCCACCTCGACCCCACCATGCTGCTTATCCTGCTGGCGCTGCTGACCTATAGCGCGCTGGTTATCTGGAGCGCCAGCGGTCAGGACATGGGCATGATGGAGCGTAAAATCGGCCAGATCGCCATGGGGATTGTTATTATGATCGTCATGGCGCAAATTCCGCCGCGGGTCTATGAGGGCTGGGCGCCCTATCTCTATATATTCTGTATTATCCTGCTGGTGGCGGTTGATGCCTTCGGCGCCATCTCTAAAGGGGCGCAGCGCTGGCTGGATCTCGGCATCGTCCGCTTCCAGCCGTCGGAAATCGCCAAAATAGCCGTACCGCTGATGGTGGCGCGCTTTATCAACCGCGACGTTTGCCCGCCATCGCTGAAAAATACCGCTATCGCGCTGGTGCTGATTTTCCTGCCCACGCTGCTGGTCGCCGCGCAGCCGGACCTCGGGACCTCGATTCTGGTCGCCCTGTCCGGTCTATTCGTGCTCTTTCTGTCTGGTCTGAGCTGGCGTCTGATCGGTATCGCCGTGGTGCTGGTCGCCGCCTTTATTCCGATCCTCTGGTTCTTCCTGATGCATGATTATCAGCGCCAGCGCGTAATGATGCTGCTCGACCCGGAAACCGATCCGCTCGGCGCGGGGTACCACATTATTCAGTCAAAAATTGCCATCGGCTCCGGCGGGCTGCGCGGGAAAGGCTGGCTGCATGGAACCCAGTCGCAGCTGGAGTTTCTGCCTGAACGCCATACCGACTTTATCTTTGCCGTACTGGCGGAAGAGCTGGGGCTGATTGGCGTGCTGATCCTGCTGGCGCTCTATATTCTGCTTATCATGCGCGGGTTGTGGATTGCCGCCCAGGCGCAAACCACCTTTGGCCGGGTCATGGCCGGCGGTTTAATGTTGATTTTATTCGTTTATGTCTTCGTAAATATTGGTATGGTAAGTGGTATTTTACCGGTGGTGGGGGTACCTTTGCCGCTGGTCAGCTACGGGGGCTCTGCCCTAATCGTATTGATGGCCGGGTTTGGTATCGTTATGTCGATCCATACTCACAGAAAAATGTTGTCGAAAAGCGTGTAAGGGGTTCGCGATGCGTAAGCAATGGCTGGGGATCTGCATAGCAGCAGGGCTGCTGGCGGCATGTTCGGGTGAAGACGTTCAACAAAAAACGGTCAGCACTCCACAGCCGGCCGTTTGCAATGGCCCGACGGTGGAAATTAGCGGCGCCGATCCGCAGTATGAAACGCCTAACGCAACGGCGAATCAGGATTACGAACGCGATGGCAAAAGCTATAAAATCGTTCAGGATCCCTCTAACTTCACCCAGGCGGGCTTCGCAGCTATCTACGACGCCGAGCCTAACAGCAATCTGACCGCATCGGGTGAAGCGTTTGATCCCACGCAGCTTACCGCAGCCCACCCCACGCTGCCGATCCCAAGCTACGCGCGGATCACCAACCTGGCGAACGGCCGCATGATCGTAGTACGTATCAACGATCGCGGCCCCTACGGTAACGATCGCGTGATTTCACTGTCGCGCGCCTCAGCCGATCGCCTCAATACCTCGAATAACACCAAAGTGCGCATCGATCCGATCGTCGTCGCGCCGGACGGCTCGCTTTCCGGTCCGGGGATGGCATGTACGACAGTGGCCAAACAGACCTATGCCCTGCCTGCCCGCCCGAATCTTGACGGCGATAACAGCGCGGGGATGAGTCAACCCGCACAAACTGACGTGCACGCCATCAGTAACTCAACCCTGAAGCCGGAAGACACTACCGGCGCTCCGGTTAGCAGCGGCGGTTTCCTCGGCGCGCCGACGCCGCTGAATAACGGCGTGCTGGAAGGCAGCGAGCCTGTCGTGCAAACCGCGCCGGTTACCGCACCAGGCTCAGTACAAGGCAGCGTTGCGCCTGCCGTAGCCGCCACTGCCGCCGTGACGCCTGCCGCAGCGGCCAGCGCCGGCGGAGATTTCGTCGTGCAGGTCGGCGCCGTCAGCGATCAATCGCGCGCCCAGCAGTACCAGCAGCGTCTGAGCCAGCAATTTTCCGTCCCGGGCCGCGTCACGCAAAACGGCGCGGTATGGCGGATTCAGCTCGGCCCATTCAGCAGCAAAGCGCAGGCCAGCACGATCCAGCAGCGTCTGCAAAGCGAAGCTCAGCTGCAGTCATTTATTACTCGCGCCAACTAAAGGCATCGCACCCGCGTCCCCTGCTCGTTGCGCATGACAAAGTCATTAACAAAGTCGTGCGCAATGTCGGATGCTGGTTCGTAGTGCGTTTGTTATAGTAAGGCACTTTTTTAACTCCATCACGGATGCCGTTGTTCAGACCATGAAGACCTCTTTTACCGCTCGTTTACTCGTTACGGCGCTCTCCGTGGCAGCGCTGTCCTCCGCTGCCCGCGCCGATGACCTGAATATCAAAACTATGATCCCAGGCGCCCCGCAGATTGACGCCGAATCCTGGATTCTTATCGATTACAACTCAGGCAAAGTACTGGCAGAAAACAACGCCGACTCCCGCCGTGACCCGGCAAGTCTGACCAAGATGATGACCAGCTATGTGATTGGTCAGGCCATGAAGGCGGGCAAGTTTAAAGAGTCCGATCTGGTCACCGTGGGTAACGACGCATGGGCGACCGGCAACCCGGTCTTTAAAGGCTCCTCGTTGATGTTCCTTAAACCGGGTATGCAAGTGCCGGTTTCCCAGCTGATCCGCGGTATCAACCTGCAGTCCGGCAACGACGCCTGCGTGGCGATGGCCGACTACGTCGCCGGTAGCCAGGATGCCTTCGTCAGCCTGATGAACAACTACGTTAACGCCCTTGGCCTGAAAAACACCCACTTCCAGACCGTTCACGGCCTGGATGCCGATGGTCAGTTCAGCTCCGCGCGCGACATGGCGCTTATTGGCCAGGCGCTGGTGCGCGATGTCCCGAACGAATACACCATCTATAAAGAAAAAGAGTTTACCTTCAACGGTATTCGCCAGCTCAACCGCAACGGACTACTGTGGGACAACAGCCTGAACGTCGACGGGATTAAAACCGGCCATACCGACAAAGCGGGCTATAACCTCGTGGCTTCCGCAACCGAAGGCCAGATGCGCCTGATCTCCGCCGTAATGGGCGGCCGTACTTACAAAGGCCGCGAGTCCGAAAGCAAAAAGCTGCTGACCTGGGGCTTCCGCTTCTTCGAAACCGTTAACCCGATTAAAGCCGGTAAAGAGTTCGCCTCTGAACCCGCCTGGTTCGGCGATAGCGATCGCGCCTCTCTCGGCGTGGATAAAGACGTTTATCTGACTATCCCGCGCGGCCGCATGAAAGATCTGAAGGCCAGCTACGTGCTAAATAACGCCGAGCTGCATGCGCCGCTGCAGAAAAATCAGGTGGTCGGCACGATTAACTTCCAGCTGGATGGCAAAACGATCGATCAGCGCCCTCTGGTCGTACTGCAGGAAATCCCGGAAGGCAATTTCTTCGGCAAAATCATTGATTACATTAAGTTAATGTTCCATCACTGGTTTGGTTAAAAATCGACCACTTGAAAGTGTGATTTACATCCCCATATACTAGATATCCTGATAACTCCCACACGTCGTGGGAGTTATTATTTTTTGTTGTAACACCGGAGCTGACATGAAAACCAAACTTAACGAACTGCTTGAATTCCCTACTCCATTTACTTACAAAGTAATGGGACAGGCGTTGCCGGAGCTGGTTGACCAGGTGGTTGAAGTGGTACAGCGCCATGCACCAGGTGATTACTCTCCGACGGTAAAACCCAGCAGCAAAGGCAACTACCACTCAGTCTCTATTACCATCAATGCAACCCACATTGAGCAGGTAGAAACCCTGTATGAAGAACTGGGCAATATTGAAATCGTACGGATGGTGCTGTAAATCGATTCCCCCGCCCCGGCCCTGCGCCGGGTCTTTCTCGCTGTGATATACTCCCCCACTCAAATCATTCTCTCTCTGCGGAGACGTTGTTTTGCAGCACAATAAAATCCTCATCCGCCAGCTCGGCCTGCAACCTTACGAACCTGTCTCGCAGGCAATGCATGAGTTTACCGATAGTCGCGACGATGCCACCCTGGATGAAATCTGGCTGGTGGAGCATCATCCGGTGTTCACGCAGGGTCAGGCCGGAAAGGCTGAACATGTTCTGGTCCCCGGCGAGATACCGGTTATTCAGAGCGATCGCGGCGGACAGGTCACCTATCATGGCCCCGGACAGCAGGTGATGTACGTTCTGCTAAATCTTAAACGCCGCAAGCTGGGCGTGCGTGAGCTGGTGACTCTTTTAGAGCAAACTGTCGTTAACACCCTGGCGGAGTATGGTATTGAATCGCACCCGCGGGCAGACGCGCCCGGCGTCTACGTGGGCGAACAGAAGATCTGCTCTCTGGGTTTGCGCATCCGCAAAGGTTGCTCATTCCACGGTCTGGCGCTGAATATCAACATGGATCTGTCACCATTCCTCAGGATTAACCCATGCGGTTATGCCGGAATGGAGATGACGCAGATGCGCCAGTGGCGGCCTGATGCTCGTACGGATACCGTCGCGCCACGCCTCGCCGCCAATTTGCTGGCTTTACTGAACGATCCGCCGGCGGAATTTATTCAATCCCGCTAGCCATCACGTCCCGTGAGCGCGGGACGTCACATTTTTCCATCAGGCTGGATTAAGTCTTTATTTTTGCAATCAATTATCACTAATAAAATCATTGTGCCCGCTATAATGGTGCTAATCATCACTAGCGGAAATATAGAGTGGACGAAAATAACTCTCAGCCAGAACCAACCGAACGCCTTGACGATCGCCACGATCGACAGATGTTTCGCATTCTGCGTAATATTGATCTCAATTTACTCACTATTTTTGAAGCGGTTTACGTCCATAAAGGTATCGTCAACGCGGCCAAAATACTGAATATCACGCCCTCTGCGATTAGTCAGTCCATCAACAAACTGCGCGCCCTCTTCCCTGACCCGCTTTTTATCCGTAAGGGCCAGGGCGTGACGCCAACGGCTTATGCCTCGCATCTTCATAAGCATATTAGCCAGGGTATGGAAGCATTTCTCAACGCCCTGGATTTAACCGGAAATACCCGTAGCGAGCGGGTGATAACCGTGGCTACCTCGCCGGCCATTGGCGCGTTGATCATGCCGGTTATCACCAGACAGCTGCGGAGCGTCTTTCCCCAGATTTTGCTGCACAATGTCGCCATCACCGACGCGGCCAGCCAGTTAAACCAGCGTCAGGTTGACCTGCTGATTGACAGCTTCCCCCATAGCGGGCAGGCGATTACGCACCATGTGCTGTTTCAGGATAGCGTACATATCTTCTGCCGGGCAGGGCATCCGGCCCTGGCGCTGCCGGCAACCTCAGCAAACCTGAGTCAATATGAATTCGCGCTTCTGCAGCCTGAAGGCCAGCGCTATACGACCATCCTGCGCCACCTGCAGGAGCATCTCGGCGAACGTCGCTATGGGTTCAGCAGCTACAATCTGTTAACTCAGGCAGCCCTGGTCAACGACAGCGATATGCTGGGGCTAATCACGTCCGGAATGTTCTCGCTGGTCGAGAAGATTTGGCCCTTAAAAATGATCGATTTTCCGCCTCTACGGGAAGAAAGAATTGATATTGCGCTGCACTATAACAAGCTCAGCGCGCAGGAGCCCTTGTTGAAAGAGATCGTCGAGACGATTCGCCAGGCTTTTTAGTCGATAAAGCACGTGAGGGAAAAGCATAAAACAACAACTATTTTACAATTTGCCGGCCAGCAGGCTGCTTTATCCCCCGTATCAATGATATACTGCCTGCGTTTAATTCAAAAATAGTTGATAAATGCAACATTTACTTGAATTGATTCGCTTTCCTTCGTCACTCGCAACTGGAACACGCACGCTATGAGTAAACCCATTGTGATGGAACGCGGTGTTAAATACCGCGATGCCGATAAAATGGCCCTTATCCCGGTGAAAAACGTGGCAACTGAGCGTGAAGCTCTGCTCAGAAAACCGGAATGGATGAAAATCAAACTTCCGGCTGACTCGTCCCGTATCCAGGGGATCAAGGCAGCGATGCGTAAGAACGGCCTGCACTCCGTGTGCGAAGAAGCCTCTTGCCCCAACCTCGCGGAATGTTTTAACCACGGAACGGCAACCTTTATGATTCTGGGCGCCATCTGTACCCGCCGTTGCCCGTTCTGCGATGTTGCCCACGGTCGCCCGGTGACGCCGGACGCCAACGAGCCGCAGAAGCTGGCGCAAACCATCGCCGATATGGCGCTGCGCTATGTGGTGGTGACTTCCGTGGATCGTGACGATCTGCGCGATGGCGGCGCTCAGCACTTTGCCGACTGCATCAAAGCGATTCGTGAAAAAAGCCCGACGATTAAAATTGAAACCCTGGTACCGGACTTCCGCGGCCGTATGGATCGTGCGCTGGAAATCCTCCAGGCGACGCCGCCGGACGTGTTTAACCATAACCTGGAAAACGTGCCGCGCCTGTATCGCCAGGTACGCCCGGGCGCCGACTACAACTGGTCGCTGAAGCTGCTGGAACGCTTTAAAGAAGCGCATCCAGAGATCCCGACGAAATCAGGCCTGATGGTTGGTTTAGGCGAAACCAACGCTGAAATCGTTGAAGTGATGCGCGATCTGCGTCGCCACGGCGTCACCATGCTGACGTTAGGCCAGTATTTGCAGCCGAGCCGCCATCACCTGCCGGTACAGCGCTACGTGAGCCCGGATGAGTTCGAAGAGATGAAAGCCGAAGCGATGGCCATGGGCTTTACCCATGCTGCCTGCGGCCCGTTCGTTCGTTCGTCGTATCATGCCGACCTGCAGGCCAAAGGCATGGAAGTGAAGTAACCCCTCCGGCCGCGGCGTAATATTTTTCGCGCTGCGGCCCATCCTGCCGATGCATTCCATTACTCAGTAAAAAACCCGACGCGGTAACAGTTGGTTGCATCTTTTTCGGCGAAACTTCGTGCATATAACATAAAGAGGCCGCAGCGTTAACGCTGCGGCCTCTTTGCCGACGCGGTCTCCCCGTCGGAAGCGAGCCTCCTTCATCAGGAAACTCGTCGCGAATTACTCTTTATGAGAGAGCTTCTGTGCCGGCGCTTCTTCAGCACTGGTCTTCTTCGCACTGTCATCGTCATCGCTCATGGCTTTTTTAAAGCCTTTGATAGCCGAGCCCAGGTCTCCACCCAGCGTGCGTAACTTTTTGGTACCAAACACCAGGATAATCAGCGCTGCGACTACCAGCAGTTTGGTAATACTAATCTCACCCATAGCTAACCTTCTTCTCTAATACAAGCTGCGAATACGCCATCATACACGCATACAATTAACGGCTATTTGACGCGCGGACACAATAGCAATCTGTAACAAGGTGAATCAAGCCTTGTTTAAAAAAACGTCATAATAATTGCGGTGGCGCAAAGCGGCGATTGCGCAACACCGGCAGGCGCTCGCGTACCTGCTGAATATAATCAGCTGAAAGTTCGGCAAAAATCAACTGCGGCCGCTCTCCCGCCCCGGCAAGCGTTGTCCCTAAGGGGTCGATAATACGGCTTTGACCGATATTACGCGTCCCGCACTCTCCTGCGGCGACAATATAGCAGGTTGTATCCAGCGCCCGCGCCGCCAGCAGCGTCGCCCAGTGATGTTCCTTCAGCGGCCCTTTTACCCACGCGGCAGGCAACACTATGAGCTGCGCACCGCTGAGCGCTAACGACAGGGCCAGCTCAGGGAAACGTAAATCGTAGCAGGTCATCAACCCGACGCGCATCCCATCGACTTCGATTAGCGGCGGAATTTGCCGCCCGGCATCGACCAGCCTGGATTCCTGGATATTGAACGCATCATAGAGATGCAGTTTCTGGTATTGCGCCACAATCTTCCCCTGACGCAGGGCCACCAGCGTATTCGTCGCTCGACCTTCGCCGGAAGGGATATGCAGGGTCAGCACCGTCGTCAACGCGCTGTTTTCGCTCTCCGCCAGCAAGAGCTGTAAGAAGCCGCCATCCAGCTGCTGGGCGGATTTAACCGATAAATCCGCATCGTTATCGTCTCGCGCCAGCAACGCCTCAGGCAGAACCAGAAGCGACGCCCCCCGCTCCGCGGCCTGGCGCATCATGCTGACGCAGGTCTGCGCGTTTCCCGTCCAGTCCGGCATTACGGCAAATTGTCCGGCAGCAACAAACATCTTTTCTCTCCCATCAGGTTAGTCGTAGCCAGTGAGGTCTTTCGCGCGCTACACTCGAAGTTTAGTCTCGATCAATAAACAGGGAATGACCGTGTTGCAACTCCTTTTGGCTGTGTTTCTTGGCGGCGGCACCGGCAGCGTTTTGCGCTGGTGGCTGGGTATGAAGTTTAACCCCATGCATCATGCTATCCCCATTGGTACGCTCACCGCTAACCTGCTGGGCGCTTTTATTATCGGCGCAGGGCTGGCATGGTTTAATCGCCTGACGGATATCGATCCGATGTGGAAGCTGCTTATCACCACTGGCTTTTGCGGCGGGCTGACCACCTTCTCCACTTTCTCCGCCGAGGTGGTGTTTCTCCTGCAGCAGGGGCGCTTTAGCTGGGCGTTACTCAACGTACTCGTCAACTTATTAGGCTCATTTGCCATGACCGCCGCTGCGTTCTGGCTATTCTCTCATGCCGCCAGCCGCTAACCGCAGGCAAAAAAAAAACCCGCCATGAGCGGGTTTTTATATTCTACTGACGCGTTGCTTAGATAGGCATTACGTTTGCAGCAGAAGGGCCTTTGGCACCGTTAGTGATTTCGAACTCTACGCGCTGACCTTCAGCCAGAGTTTTGAAACCGTTGGACTGGATTGCAGAGAAATGTACGAATACATCTTTGCTGCCATCTTCCGGAGTAATGAAACCGAATCCTTTGGACTCATTAAACCACTTAACGTTACCTTTAATCTTAGACATCAAAATTACCTTTATATGAAAAAATCGACACTAATACTGTGTCGGGTATCAGTACACCAATTGTGGTACCTTTTGTCCAGCGCAACTTTGCTAAAAAGTGATAAAAGTCTCTATCTTTTTGTACCTCGTTCCCTTTAGTCTTTGTTTTTCCACAAGACAGTCCGCTTATCTCTTTTATGGCTATCAAAATTCGCATCAAAACTGAATGCGCGCCCAGGCAAAGTAAACGTTACCGTTGTTGTAGGTACCGGGTATATAGGTCATCTGGAACGTTGCCGGGCCGTAACCGATGGAAGCCAGGGGCAGCACGACCGGAATCGGGATATATTTCCAGTTATCACGCGCCGTCACGCCAAGCGTGTAGCCCAGACCAAGGTGGAAATTATCGTCCGCCAGCGGACGCCAGGTCTTCTCCCAGCCATAGCCGCCGATAGGCTCCCATTTGTTATAAGAGTCTTTAAACGCCATCAGATAGATGCCATGCCAGTTCCCTTTATCGTCCCAGCGCGAAACCCCGAAGCCGGCGCCCCACGGGCGTTCGTTATAGCGGTCCGTTTTCTCTTTATCGTAGGCGAAACGGGCATGCCAGGTCACCGCGGGGATATAAAGATCGTAGTGCTCAGGCTCATTCCACGTCTGCGAGACGTTATCGCTTAGCGTATTGTAGCCGTCGCGAAGCGTCGAGCTAAACGATGCGTTAGCGGAGGTGGATGATAGCAGCAGGCCCAGGCATCCAAGAAAAAATCCTATAAATCGACGTCGCATTAACACGTTCTCTTACCAGTATCATTTTTAAAGCGGAGTAAGATAGCAAAGATAAACTTAATACTACCTTAACGGAATTAGGCAAACTCTTGATTTGCCCGGTACAAAAAATCTGAAATCCCTCTCGCCTGACGTTTAACTATGCGGGCCTTGTACCGTCAGAGAGAGATTCTCATCGATTTATTGATTTGCATCAGCGAGTTTCGCCCGTTTTTTAGGCACATTCGCTCACTTAATTTTTCCTTCGCTTTATTTATCAGCAGATTCTTTGGGTTAATGGTTTAGGGGTAAAAGAATGCTTACGCTAGTAGAGATCCTGATTGGGATTGTGGTCATTGTGGGCGTCGCCCGCTACATCATTAAAGGCTATTCCGCCACCGGCGTGCTGTTCGTCGGTGGCTTAGTATTACTCATCGCCAGTGCGCTAATGGGGCATAAGATTTTACCTGGCGACGCAAAGAGCACCGGTTACTCCGCCACCGATATTGTTGAATATATCAAGATACTGCTTATGAGCCGCGGCGGCGACCTCGGCATGATGATCATGATGCTCTGCGGGTTCGCGACCTATATGACGCACATCGGCGCCAATGACATGGTGGTGAAGCTGGCGTCGAAACCGCTGCGCTTCATTAACTCACCCTATCTACTGATGATCGCCGCCTATTTCGTTGCCTGCCTGATGTCGCTGGCCGTCTCCTCGGCAACCGGTCTGGGGGTGCTGCTGATGGCGACGCTGTTCCCGGTCATGGTCAACGTTGGCATCAGCCGCGGTGCCGCCGCCGCTATTTGCGCCTCTCCGGCGGCGATTATTCTGTCCCCGACCTCCGGCGATGTCGTGCTGGCCGCTAAGGCCGCCGAAATGCCGCTGATTGACTTTGCCTTTAAAACCACGCTGCCTATCTCGATTGTCGCCATTATCTGCATGGCGATCGCTCACTTTTTCTGGCAGCGCTACCTGGATAAAAAAGAAAACGTCGCCCATGAAATGCTCGATGTAAACGAGATAACCACCACCGCTCCCGCCTTCTACGCCATTTTGCCGTTTACCCCGATAATCGGAGTACTGATTTTCGACGGCAAATGGGGCCCAGAGCTGCATATCATCACTATCCTTGTTCTCTGCATGCTGCTGGCGGCGGTTCTGGAATTCTGCCGCGGCTTTAACACCAAAAATGTGTTTAACGGCCTGGAGGCGGCGTATCGCGGCATGGCTGACGCGTTTGCCGGAGTGGTGATGCTGCTGGTTGCCGCCGGCGTCTTTGCTCAGGGGCTGAGTACCATTGGCTTTATTAACGGCCTGATCTCCATTGCGACTTCTTTCGGCTCCGCCAGTATTATTCTGATGCTGGTACTGGTCATTCTGACCATGCTGGCGGCGATGACCACAGGCTCTGGTAATGCCCCCTTCTATGCTTTCGTTGAGATGATCCCGAAGCTGGCGCACTCTTCCGGTATCAATCCGGCTTATCTTTCGATTCCGATGCTGCAGGCGTCTAACCTTGGCCGAACCATTTCGCCGGTATCCGGCGTGGTGGTCGCCGTCGCCGGGATGGCAAAAATTTCGCCGTTTGAGGTGGTAAAACGGACCTCTGTCCCTGTTCTGGTGGGTTTGTTAGTGGTGATTATCGCCACCGAAGTGCTGGTTCCCGGCAGCGCAATCCGCTAACGGTGAAACCCTGTGAAAAGGCGCCTGTTGGCGCCTTTTTTATGCTTTAATAACGCAATGTTATCAATGACCATTCGTCATCAGGAATAAAAATGTTCAGGAAGGATTTCGTCGCCATTGCCCTTTTGCTTAGCGCCGCCCAGGTCAGCGCGGATCCGCTGATCGCCACGCAATACGGTGATTTTGACCGCTACGTGCTGGCTCTCTCCTGGCAAACGGGGTTCTGCCAAAGTATGCAAGACCGAAACCGCGGCGAGCCGGAAGAGTGTCGCCTGCAGCAGGAACTCAGCAATAAAGCCGATTTCCTCACCGTTCACGGCCTGTGGCCGAGCCTGCCAAAATCCATTGCCGCGCGCGGAGTGGACGA
The DNA here is from genome assembly GCF_002090195.1 of Klebsiella sp. M5al. Taxonomy (NCBI): domain Bacteria; kingdom Pseudomonadati; phylum Pseudomonadota; class Gammaproteobacteria; order Enterobacterales; family Enterobacteriaceae; genus Klebsiella; species Klebsiella sp. M5al. The sequence goes on along the minus strand of NZ_CP020657.1, from coordinate 1,691,336 downwards.
GCGCCGCTGGATGCGTTTTGGCTGCGCGACCCGCCCTGTTCCCAACATGCCTGAAGCGAAAGCCGGGCAAAAATGTCGGGCGGCGGAAACCGGTCTATCGCTGGAAATGGCAAATAAACTTAACGGCGTCATGCCGGGTTCGGGCGGCAACTCATGCCTTGAACGTTATGAATACGCCAAGCATGGCGTTTGCTTTGGGTTTGATCCTGACAACTATTTCGGCGCCATGGTGCGCCTGAACGGCGAAATTAAGCAAGGGCCTCTTGGCGCTTTCCTGGCCAAACATTACGGGCAAACCGTTAGCCGGGATGACTTCAACGCCGCGGTCGCTCAGGCCTATGGAAAACAGAACGTTAAGGCGTTCAAGTTGACCTGCAACGGCAACCCCGCCTATCTGACAGAGATGCAAATCTCCATCAAAGCCGCGGCCATCAATGCCCCGTTATCCGCTAACTCACTCTTACCCCAGCCCCATCCGGGAAACTGCGGTAAGCAATTTCTGCTGGATAAAGCCGGCTAGGTTTTATACGACTTAGCTATCGTTCGTTAATGAATGTGCGTTTAATCACTTCAAACCACCAGCAAGTCTCAGTATGATGAGAGGACATTAACCCTTGCCATTTTCGGTGAGGGTTTTCTTTTACGGACAGGTTCCTGGATAACATGGAGTATGAGATGACCAGACCCGCAATCATCATTAATGAACTTGACGCAGAGCGCATTGACAGGCTGCTGGAACAGCCGGCTTTCGCCAACTCGCCGGTCGCGGACGCGCTAAATGACGAGCTTGACCGCGCGCAAATGCTGGCCCCTGAAGCCATGCCGCATGATGTTGTCAGCATGAATAGCCAGGTCAGGTTTCGCGATTTAACAACCGGCGAAGAGCGCATCCGCACCCTGGTTTTCCCGGCCCAGGTAACGGATAGCGCCACTCAGCTATCGGTTATGGCCCCGGTTGGCGCCGCCCTGCTGGGATTAAAAGTCGGCAGCGCGATCCACTGGGAATTACCGGGCGGCACCTCAACGCACCTTGAAGTGCTGGAACTGCTCTATCAGCCGGAAGCCGCTGGCGATTTCCACCGTTAACCCCCTTCCTGCCTGAGGCGTTTCACGCTTTATCCAGAGGATGTATCTACATCCTCTTTCTGAGCTTTTCACTCTTCACTTCTCATTTGACAAACTTTTACGCCGCACTCCAGCCGATCTGACAATTTTGCGACCTGAATGGCACAATACTTTCCTATAATGTGTTGATATAAAAGCAGACGAACAAGGAGGAATGCATATGTATAAAACAATCATTATGCCCGTTGATGTCTTTGAAATGGAGTTAAGCGATAAAGCCGTTCGCCATGCCGAGTTTTTAGCCCAGCAGGACGGGGTTATCCATCTTCTCCACGTACTACCCGGCTCATCAAGCTTCACGATGAGTCGTTTTACCGCCGACCTGCGCCGCTTTGAAGAGCACTTGCAGCACGAAGCAGAAACGCGCCTGAAAACGATGGCCGGACATTTCAGCATTGACCCGTCGCGAATCAAAATGCACGTCCGCTTTGGCAACGTGCGCGATATGGTCAATGAACTGGCCAATGAAATAAAAGCCGATGTGGTCGTGATTGGCTCCCGCAATCCTTCCATCAGCACGCACCTGCTGGGCTCCAACGCCTCAAGCGTGATTCGTCATGCCCATATTCCGGTGATGGTGGTCAGATAACTCCAGCGAGCTAAAAAAAAGAGGCTACCCAAGGGTAGCCTCTTTACTGTGCAGGTTGAGTCTTACTTTATTATGAATTATGCAGTTTTAGTGCGAATCAGGTAATCGAACGAGCTCAGCGACGCCTTCGCACCTTCGCCGGTGGCGATAATGATCTGTTTATACGGAACGGTCGTGCAGTCGCCGGCGGCGAAAACGCCCTTCACGTTGGTTTCACATTTCGCATCAATGATGATTTCACCCATGCGGTTGCGCTCAATCGCACCTTCCAGCCAGGTGGTATTCGGCAGCAGACCTATCTGAACGAAGATCCCCGCCAGCGCCACGTGGTGTTCATCGCCGCTCACCCGGTCGCGGTACTGCAGGCCGGTGACTTTGCTGCCGTCGCCCACCACTTCTGTGGTCTGCGCGTTAAGGATGATATCGACGTTTTTCAGGCTACGCACTTTATCCTGCAGAACCTGGTCGGCCTTCATTTCCGGCGCGAACTCCAGCAGAGTAACATGCTCAACAACGCCTGCCAGATCGATTGCCGCTTCCACACCGGAGTTACCGCCGCCGATCACCGCCACGCGCTTGCCTTTAAACAACGGGCCGTCGCAGTGCGGGCAGTAGGTTACGCCCTTGGTACGATACTGATCCTCACCCGGCACGTTCATGTTACGCCATTTCGCGCCGGTGGCAATGATCACGCTGCGCGCTTTCAGCACCGCGCCGGAGGCGGTTTCAATCTGATGCAGACCGCCTTCAACCGCCGCAGGGATCAGTTTTGAAGCGCTCTGGGAATCGATAACATCAACATCGTATTCGCTAACGTGCGCTTTTAATGCGCCAGCCAGTTTCTGGCCTTCCGTTTTAGGTACTGAGATATAGTTTTCGATATCCACGGTATCCAGCACCTGGCCGCCAAAACGCTCGCCCATCAGGCCGGTACGAATGCCTTTGCGCGCGGAGTAAACGGCTGCAGCTGCGCCGGACGGGCCGGAACCGACGATTAAGACATCGTAGGCTTCACGTTTATTCAGCTCTTCCGCCGCACGTTTTTCCGCACCGGTATCCACTTTAGCCACGATTTCAGTCAGCGTCATGCGGCCCTGACCAAATTCCTTACCGTTCATAAATACCGCCGGTACGCCCATCACGTTGCGTTCGGTGATTTCATTTTGATACGTTCCGCCGTCAATCGCCGTGTGCTTGATGCGCGGGTTCAGTACCGCCATCAGGTTCAGCGCCTGAACCACATCCGGGCAGTTATGGCATGAAAGCGAATAGTAGGTTTCGAATTCAAAATCGCCGTCGATATTGCGGATCTGCTCCAGCAGGGTCTGGGCTTCTTTTGACGGATGACCGCCGGTCCACAGCAGAGCCAGAACCAAAGAGGTGAATTCATGTCCCAGCGGAGAGCCAGCAAAGCGCGGCCCCTGGCTGGAGCCGGGGTTGGTAATCAGGAATGACGGCTTACGCACCGCCAGGCCGTTATCTTCTTTGAAGGTGACTTTATCTGAGAGTTCAGCAATTTCAGCCAGCAGTTCCCTGATTTCTGCCGATTTAGCGCCGTCATCCAGCGTGGCAATCAGCTCAACAGGTTTAGTCAGCTTCTCAAGATAAGCCTTGAGCTGGGTTTTCATGTTGGTGTCGAGCATTTTTATCTCCTGGGCTTAAAACATCATCATGCAAGCGGCCTTGTCCAGGCAGCCTGAATACGCTTGCATCATGATGTTGGAATAAAACGGGCGCCGGTGCGCCCATGACTGAAATAATTTCCAAAGTATTTCGCGTCAGAGCAAGGCGGCGAGCCTGAGAATCCCCGGGAGCTTACTGAAGTAAGCTCCCGGGGTGAGCAGGCGACGCCAACGCAGCTATGGCGTGAAAGACGATGGAAATTTAGATTTTGCCGACCAGGTCCAGGGATGGAGCCAGAGTCGCTTCGCCTTCTTTCCACTTAGCCGGGCAAACTTCGCCTGGGTGAGAAGCTACGTACTGAGCTGCTTTGATTTTGCGCAGCAGGTCAGACGCGTCGCGGCCGATACCTTCAGCGGTAACTTCGATAGCCTGGATAACACCCTGCGGGTCAACAACGAAGGTGGCGCGATCTGCCAGACCTTCATCTTCACGCATGTTGTCGAAGTTACGGGTCAGGGCGCCAGTCGGGTCGCCGATCATCGCGTATTTGATTTTGGCGATGGTTTCAGAGCTGCTGTGCCACGCTTTGTGGGTGAAGTGGGTGTCGGTAGAGACGGAGTACACGTCTACGCCCAGCTTCTGCAGTTCTTCGTAATGGTCTGCGACGTCGCCCAGTTCGGTCGGGCAAACGAAAGTGAAGTCAGCCGGGTAGAAGAAGAAGACGCTCCAGCGGCCTTCGGTATCTTTCTCGGTTACTTCGATGAATTCACCGTTTTTGAACGCCTGGTTTTTGAAAGGTTTGATTTTGGTATTAATTAAGGACATCTATACTTCCTCCGTGTTTTCGTTGAGGTCTAAGTTAACGAATTTTTCCTGACTCGACCAATGCGTTTGCATTATCGAATCAATAAGCGTTATCTAACAACCGGAACAAGACAACTTTGTGAACCTGTCAACGCGATGGCAAACTTCTGCCGCGTTTCGCATGATATGCGCTGAAAAGTAAAAAGGCCGCCCTCGCAGGCGGCCCCGTTACCTGAAACACCCGCAGGTAGGTTCAGCGCCAGTAGCTGGCAATGTGTTGCGCTCTACACCTTAATGTAACAGCTCAGCGATTACATCACCCGCTGAACGAAAGGGCAATCCATGCGTCTTCAGGTCTTACCTATGGCTGTAATAGGTTTTACCGCAGCCCTGGCTTTTATCATTGATTTTACAGGTCTTCACTAAATTGCCCCCTGTTCATACGGATCTGAATCCCCGGCTTCCGCGATGAGCTTCCTCCCGGCCGGCACATAGGAAGCGCCTTAATGACCCTCATCGGTTGATAAACGATACCGGCGTCAACGTCATAGCGGCAATTGACCCTATGATAACGAAAATAGGCTTCAACACGCGATTAGGCCGCAGATAAAGAAAAACTACAGATTATGAAGGAGGTAAAGTCAGACTTCATAAACGCCCTTCAGCCTTAGGCGTTGCGGTAAACAAAAGGATCTGGCGGAATGTACGACGGTGGTATATATTTAGATAAACTTAATGACGCCGAGAGTAATAAATAATAAAAAACAAATATTCACCCAGCAAATATGATGCGACCATATAATAATCTATTTTTCTTACCGCCAGCTTAACAGGACGTTGAAAATGGCTAATCTTTACGATCTCAAGAAATTCGATCTGAACCTACTCGTTATTTTTGAATGTATTTACCAGCACTTAAGCATCAGTAAAGCGGCGGAAACGCTATTTATTACCCCCTCTGCCGTCAGTCAATCACTCCAGCGTCTACGTAACCAGCTCAATGACCCGCTATTCGTTCGTTCAGGTAAAGGGATAACGCCGACTACGTTAGGCGTTAATCTGCATCATCATCTGGAAAAAAATCTAAATCAATTAGAACAAACTATTTATCTGACCAATCGTTCTGAATTAAAGAAACGTCTTGTGGTTTATGCCCCGCAGCTTTTTATTACCCCTAAAACAACCAATTTGCTTCATATGTTATTAAATGATTCAAACCTGTACGTTGAGCATCACGATCTGCTGGCATCAGGAGAGTCGGTAGAAAGCTTGTTATCCTACCGTAAAGCCGACCTGGTATTCAGCACTCTGCCGCTGTCATCGCGAGCCACCGTCTGTAAACGCATCCAGGAAATGGACATTTCGCTGGTGTGTAATGAAAACCATCCCAGGCTGGCATCACTGACCACGACGAAGGCCATACTGCAGGAACGATTTACTTATTACCTGTCTAACGATCAGGGAACTAAATCCTTTCAGAACCAGGCTGCCGGCATTCTTGCTGATAGAAAAATCGCTTTCAGTAGCGATTCATACACTGCCATACTTAATGTTATTCAACAAACTGATTTAATCGGTTTTGTGCCGACCTGTATTTTAGAATACATTAGCTTTCAAAATAAGTTTAAAATTATAGAGGCGCCGTTTAAGATCCCCGCCATCAACATTTACATGATTTACAACCGGGTAAATATAGACGATCCAAAGTTTGCAAAATTTATCGATGACTTCGAAAGAAATAACGCCATCGAATAATTAAAATAATTTCATTAAATTGATGAATAATAACCAACCTCTTGATTACAAAAAGAGTATGATATAAGTAAAAAGTATCTTTCGCATTAAAGGAATAATAGCTGTGTCTTTTATAAAACTTCCATTACCAGAGTCCGTTCTGCAGGCTAGCCAGCAAAGAATAGAGTGGGTAATGGAAAACTTCTCCCGTATTTGCGTCTCTTTTTCTGGCGGTAAAGATTCAACAACCATGCTGCATCTCACGGCGCAGCATGCCCGCCATACAGGCAAAAAGATTTGCGTCCTGTTTGTTGATTGGGAAGCGCAGTTTTCCTGCACCATTGCGCATTGCGAAAGGATGCGCGAAGAGTATCGCGACGTTATTGAGCAATTTTTCTGGGTGGCGTTGCCCCTCACCACGCAAAACTCGCTGACCCAATACAACCCCGAATGGCAGTGCTGGGAACCCGGTGCGAACTGGGTGCGCCAACCGCCGAAAGATGCGATTACCGATCCCGGCTATTTCCCGTTTTATCAATCGGGTATGAGCTTTGAAACGTTCGTCCGCGAATTTGCCGATTGGTTTTCGCAAAACCGTCCCGCGGCGGTTATGGTCGGCATCCGCGCCGATGAATCGCTTAATCGGTTTATCGCCATCTCCTCGCAGCGTAAGCTTCGCTTTGCCGACGATAAACCCTGGACCACCTCAGCGCCGGGCGGTCACGCGTGGTACATCTATCCTATCTACGACTGGAAAACCGCCGATATCTGGACCTGGTTTGGTAAAAGCGGCCTGTCCTATAACCCGCTCTATAACTTGATGTATCAGGCGGGCGTTCCGCTGCGCTATATGCGTATTTGCGAACCCTTTGGCCCGGAACAGCGCCAGGGGCTGTGGCTCTACCATGTGCTGGAGCCTGAACGCTGGGCTGCCATGTGCCAGCGCGTCAGCGGCGTCCACTGCGGCGGGGTCTATGCCGGTCACGATAATCAGTTCTACGGTCATCGGAAGCTGGATAAGCCGGAGCACCACACGTGGAAAAGCTATGCCCTGTTCTTGCTCGATAGCATGCCGGAGAAAACGGCGGAACACTATCGCAATAAAATCGCTGTTTATCTGCACTGGTACCAGAGGCGGGGAATGGCGGATATTCCGGATACCCAACCGGCGGATATTGGCTCCAAAGATATCCCCTCATGGCGGCGCATCTGCAAAGTTCTCCTGAACAATGATTACTGGTGCCGCCAGCTCTCTTTTAGTCCGACCAAATCTCATCAATATAAACGCTATCGCGAGCGTATGAATAAGAAGCGCCAGCAATGGGGAATACTATGCAACGACAATTAATCCAGGCTATTGAACGCTATCTGCAATCGCTGGAAGATGAAGAGGAAAAGATTACTGCGCTTAACGCCTTCCGCCAGACTCTGCATAAATATAGTCCCTTCAAATCACAACCGGTTGATTGCGTACTGTGGGTCAAACAGGAAAACGTTTTGCCTAATGATTACAACCCAAATAACCTTGCGCCGCCAGAAAAGCGCCTGTTGTTCACCTCGCTGGAAACGGACGGCTTCACGCAACCCGTGGTGGTGTTGAAACAGGAGCATGAGCGCTACGCCATTATCGATGGTTTTCATCGCCATGAGCTGGCCAGCGGCAAAGCGGCGCTGAAAAAACGGCTGAAAGGCTATCTGCCCATCGCCTGCCTGGAAAATAACGGCGCTAAGCGTGATTCTCTGATGGCCGCGACCATTCGCCACAACCGGGCGCGGGGGCGGCATCAGATTCATGCGATGTCGGAAATTGTCCAGGAACTGACGCATCTCGGCTGGTCCGACGCGAAAATCGGCAAAGAGTTAGGTATGGATTCAGACGAAGTATTGCGCCTGAAGCAAATCAACGGTCTGGTGGAGATGTTCGGCGACCGTCAATTTTCTCAGGCGTGGACCGTTAAATAACTACAGACGACACAAACGTTCCGCCGCAGCCAGCAGCGTTGCTGGCTGTTTGGCAAAGCACAGGCGTATCAGCTTATGCGGGAACGGATCGGCGCAGAACACCGACAGCGGGATCGCCGCGACGCCGATTTCAGTGGTTAACCAGCGGCAGAAGCTGACATCATCCAGATCCGAGACGGCGCTATAGTCCGCCAGCAGGAAGTAGGTCCCTTCGCAGGGCAAAATTTCCAGGCGGCTGGAACGCAGCGCATCAATAAACAGATCCCGCCGCTCGCGGTAAAACGCCGGAAGCTGCCGGTAATGCTCCGGTTCGCGACGCAGCATATCGGCAATCGCCAGCTGCGCGGGCGTATTGACGGCAAAAGTCAGATACTGATGCACTTTCCGCAGCTCGCCGCTAATGGCGGCAGGCGCCACGCAGTAGCCAACCTTCCAGCCGGTCATATGAAAGGTTTTGCCAAATGAAGAAACCGCTACCGCCCGTTCGCGCAGCTGCGGATGCGCCAGCACGCTGGCATGGCCTTCGGCGGCAAAGCAGATATGTTCATAAACTTCATCGCTAAGCACGTAGATTTCACGATCGGCAATCGCCTGCCATAGCGCGGCAAAATCTTCACGCAGCCACACCGTTGCTGACGGGTTGTGCGGCGTATTGAGGATAACCAGTCGGGTTTTGTCGCTGAGGCTCGCGGCGAACTGCTGCCAGTCAACGCGAAAATGTGGCGGCTGGAGGGCAATACGCTTCAGCACGCCGCCCGACAGCTCAATCGCCGGGGCATAGCTATCGTAGCTTGGGTCAAAGCAGATAACCTCGTCGCCGGCGCGCACCAGGGCGGTAATCGCCGCATACAGCGCTTCCGTCGCTCCGGCGGTCACGGTCACGTCGCTGTTGGCATCGGGACGGTAGCCGTACAGCTCTTCGGTTTTATCGACGATGGCTTCGCGCAGCGCGGCCACGCCGGTCATCGGCGCATACTGATTGGCCCCCTGCGCCACATGATATGCCAGTCGCTCCTGCAGATAGCGTGGGCCGTCGAAATCCGGAAACCCCTGCGACAGGTTAATCGCCTGATGCTGCTGGGCCAGGGCGCTCATTTGGCTAAAAATGGTCGTGCCCAGTGAGGGGAGTTTACTCTCAGGAATCAGTGGCTTATTGCTCATTCTTTTTGTACCGTTTGTGATGCTGTTGTTGAAGCCACTATAACACGATGTTAATATTTGGCAATCAAGACGCTTAGACGTCTAAATGATAACGTTATTTCGCTTATGATTGAAAAACCGCTATCAACACAACGCCACCGTCAGCACGACCTACCGTTCACTCTGGAGAACTCATGATCCGCGCTATCGTGACCGATATTGAAGGCACCACCAGCGACATTCGCTTCGTCCACAACGTTCTGTTCCCGTACGCCCGCGAACGCCTGGCCGGTTTCGTTACCGCTCAGCAGTTTGTCGAGCCGGTGAAGACCATTCTCGATAACCTGCGCGAAGAGATCGCCCAGCCGGCGGCTGGCGCCGAAGAACTTATTGCTACCCTCTTCGCCTTTATGGATGAAGACCGCAAATCGACCGCCCTCAAGGCGCTGCAGGGCATTATCTGGCGCGATGGCTACGTTCATGGCGACTTTACCGGCCACCTGTATCCGGATGTTCTGCCGGCGCTGGAAAAATGGAAGTCACAGGGTATTGATTTATATGTATATTCCTCAGGCTCCGTTGCTGCGCAGAAATTGTTATTTGGCTACAGCGATGAAGGTGATATTACTCATCTGTTCAACGGCTATTTCGATACCCTGGTAGGTGCCAAGCGTGAAGCGCAGTCCTACCGCAACATTGCTGAGCAACTGGGACAGCCTCCTGCCGCCATCCTGTTCCTGTCCGATATTCATCAGGAGCTGGATGCCGCGGAAGAGGCCGGTTTCCGCACCCTACAGCTGGTGCGCGGCGACCGCGACCCGGCCAGCCACCATCCGCAGGTTCAGCGTTTTGACGATATTCATCCGGAGCAGATCCCAGCATGAGCGCATTAACCATTTTTTCCGTGAAAGACCCGCAAAACTCGCTCTGGCACAGCACTAACGCCGAAGAGATCCAGCAGCAGCTCAACGCCAAAGGCGTCCGTTTTGAGCGCTGGCAGGCCGACCGTGATTTAGGCGCGGCGCCAACCGCAGAAACGGTTATTGCCGCCTATCAGCATGCGATTGATAAGCTGGTAGCAGAGAAAGGCTATCAGAGCTGGGACGTGATCAGCCTGCGCGCGGATAATCCGCAAAAAGAGGCGCTGCGGGAAAAGTTTCTCAACGAGCATACCCACGGGGAAGACGAAGTGCGCTTCTTCGTCGAGGGAGCCGGTCTGTTTTGCCTGCATATTGGCGATGAGGTGTTCCAGGTCCTGTGTGAGAAGAACGACCTGATTTCGGTTCCCGCGCATACGCCGCACTGGTTTGATATGGGTTCTGAGCCCAACTTCACCGCCATCCGCATCTTCGACAACCCGGAAGGCTGGATTGCCCAGTTTACCGGGGACGATATCGCCAGCGCCTACCCGCGGCTGGCGTAATGCCGCGACTCAACGGGTGAACAGGCTTATCACCACTCTCATGGCGTTTTCCCGGAGGCCGCGCGTGGCGCGCCTGTCCGGGCTAGCCGACCCGCAGACGGCGATGATCCTGTAGGCCGGGCAAGGCGGCCAGCTATCGCCCGGCGATTCCCTGCGTCTAAGCGCCAATAAACCTCGGCGGATCGAAAGCGGTCACCGGCGGCAGCGCCTCGCGCCATGGCTCAATTTCCACCCAGCAACTCTGGGCGCTACAGCCCTGCCCCAGGCGCGAACTGCCGCGATCCTCGGTGAGCACGTTGGGATTACCGTGCTTATCCAGCGATCCCTTTTCATTCGGATCCAACGGATCGTACCAGGCGCCGGTCGACATCTGCACCACCCCCGGCAAAATCTGCTCGCTCAGGTGCACGCCGGCGAGAATCGCGCCGCGGGCGTTATAAACCTTGACCACGCTGCCTTCGCGGATATCCCGCGCCTGCGCATCCTGCGGGTGCATCCACAGCGGTTCGCGTCCCTCAATTTTCGTCGCCCGGCTCACGCTGCCGTGATCGTACTGGCTATGCAGACGGGTGCGCGGCTGGCTGGAGAGCAGGTGCAGCGGCCAGCGCGCCGCTTCCTGCCGCTGCCGCTGCGCCTCCTGCTCATCCCACCACGGGTGGCCTGGGCACTCGCGATAGCCAAATCCGGCGATAGTTTCTGAAAAAAGCTCAATCTTGCCGGACGGCGTGGCGAGCGGATAGCGCTGCGGGTCGGCGCGAAAATCCGCCAGAAAGACCTGCGGTTTCTCCGGCGCGCTATACTCCAGCACTCCCTGCTGCCAGAACGCGTCAAACGACGGCAACGCGATCCCTTCTTCCTGCGCGCGCGGCCGCGACGCTTCGTAGATTTGCCGCAGCCACTGCCCGGCGTCGCGCCCCTCGCTAAAACGCTCAGCGAACCCCAGCCGTTCGGCGAGATCGCAGAAGATGGCGTAATCATCGCGCGCTTCGCCCACCGGCGGGATCTGCGCGCTCATGGCGATCATAAAGCCATCGTGACCGCCGCTGCCGATATCTTCCCGCTCCAGCGAAGTGGTGGCCGGCAAAACGATATCGGAAAATTTGGCCTGCGCGGTCCAGAACTGCTCATGTACCACTACCGTTTCCGGCCGCCGCCAGGCTTCGCACAGGCGGTTAAGATCCTGATGATGATGAAACGCATTGCCGCCCGCCCAGTAGACGAGACGAATATCGGGGTAGCGCAGATGCTGGCCGTCAAACTCGTACGCTTCGCCCGGATGCAGCAGCATATCGGAAAGACGCGCCACCGGAATCACACTGTTCACGGCGTTATCCCCGGCCGGAAGACGCGGCCCGGAAAAGGCCTTCCGCGCCGCCCCAGCCAGATTAGTACAGGCGTAGCCAAATCCTAATCCGCCGCCCGGCGTACCGATTTGCCCCAGCAGCGCGGTGAGCGCCACCGTCGCCCAGTAGGCCTGCTCGCCCTGGCGCGCCCGCTGAATCGACCACGAGATATTGACCATCGTGCGCAGGCTCGCCATCTCGCGCGCCAGCGCGGCAATCCGCTGCGCCTCAATACCGGTTATCGCCGCCGCCCATTCCGGCGTTTTTGCGACGCCATCGCGCTCCCCCATCAGGTAGGCGCGATAAGGCGCGAAGCCCACGGTATGGCTGGCGACAAAAGCGCTGTCGTAGAGGGATTCAGTAATCAGCACGTAGCAGAGCGCCAGCAGCAGCGCGGTGTCGGTCCCCGGACGAACCGCAAGCCACTCTGCGCTCTCCACGGCGCTCAGGTCATTGCGCACCGGGCTGATATTGATAAAGCGCGTCCCCTGCTCCTGCATCTTTTCCAGCCAGTATTTCAGCATATGATCGTTGGCGCCGCCGCCGTTGACCTGCGCATTACGCAGCGGCAGGCCGCCGAACGCGACGAACAGCTGACACTCGCGCGCCAGCTCGGAAAAGTGGGTATGCTGGCGGTGCAGCGGGCTCAGCGGACCGAGTATATGCGGCAGGATGCGCTCGCCCGCCGCGCTGCTGTAGGTATTGGTGCTGGCGGTATAGCCGCCAAAGCACTTAAGGAAGCGATGCAATTGGCTTTGCGCGTGATGGAAACGCCCGGCGCTGGCCCAGCCGTAGGAACCGCCGAAAATCGCTTCATTGCCGCAGCGCGCTTTGACCGAATTCAGTTCACGCGCCAGCAGATCGAGCGCCACCTCCCAGCTCACCTCCACAAACGGCTCTTTACCGCGCCCCTCGCGGGAAGCCGGGCCATTTTGCAGATAGCCGGCGCGCACCGCCGGACGGCGAATGCGCGTCTTGCTGGTGACCGCATCCGGGAGCGACTGCCCAATAGGTGAGGGATTTTTATCCCACGGCACCGGCGTCACCGCCTCAATGTTGCCGTCACGGGCCTGGACCTGCCAGGTCCCCCAGTGCATCACGGTCAGATTATGTTGTTTTTTCATAGTGCCTGTTGTTTGTCACCCGATAATGGTCGCTATAATAAATCGCCGGAACAATAAAAATAAAACATCGGCAGCCATACAATCCACTGCATCAAAGGCATTATCCATTAAGAATGACTCAAGGTTATTGCATAAAGCGATATATTAAAGAGCCACATTAATAATAATTAAGCAGCAATAGTGTATTGAATAAATAATACTGGCAAGCAAATTAAACCCACAAAATAAAAATGGATAAAGCCGCATCATGAAATATTTTCAGGTTGCCGATGACAAATTTAAGTTTTCCTCAGGCAAATCTGCGATATAACATTGTTGATATAACTTAGACATATTTTGTATTTGAGGTTGCGTGGCGGTTATTGTCATGCTACTGCTCCGCAGCCACCTCCATCACAGGACCATAATAACAATGTCGCAGAAAATGAAATTATTGCCCATCGCGCTGGGCCTGCTCTCGCTTGCCTCCGTTAACGCTCTGGCGGCAGAGGCGTTATCGCTTCAGGGAAAAACCATCGGCGTCGCCGTGGTCGGCACGCAGCACTTCTGGGATCGTGAAGCCTATAAGGGTGCGACCGAAGAGGTAGAGAAACTGGGTGGTAAAGCGATCGGCGTCGACGGCGGCCGCGATAACCAGGTTCATGCGAATAATCACGATATTTTACTGTCGCGTAAGGTTGATGCGGTAATTAGCATTCTGGGCGACAGCGCCGTTGAGCCTAAATTCAAAGCGCTACGCGATGCCGGCATTCCGGTATTTACCGTAGACCACGTTTCGAAATATTCGGTCAATAACACCACCTCAGATAACTACACTTTAGGGTCAACCATTGGTCGTTATATGGCCGATGAACTGGGCGGCAAAGGCAACGTCGCGGTATTTAATGCATTCTCCAGCTCCCTGCGTATTTGCGGCATTCGTTACGACCAGTGGAAATATGTCCTTAAAGATTACCCGGATATTCATATTATTCAGCCGGAGCTGGCCGAACAGTTTGCCAACTCCCCGGAAGACGCGCGGAAGAAAACCCTCGAACTGCTGAGCCAGTACCCGAAAGGTAAGCTCGACGCAATTCACGTGGCCTGCTGGGATCAGCCGGCAATCGGTATTGTTCAGGCGCTGGAAGAGACCGGACGCGATAAAGACGTGAAAGTCACCGCCATCGACGCCGGCCCGGAAACCCTGGAGATCATGGCCGAACCGGGCAGCCCGTTCGTCGCCAACGTCGCCCAGCAGCCGCACCTGATTGGCCAGACCTCCGCCGATAACGTCGCGCGCTACTTCGACAAACAGAAGCTGCCGCTGCAAACCTTTATTCCGGTAGTCCCGGTGAAAGGCCCGCAGGAGGCGAAAGCGGTCTACAAACAGCTGGGATATGGCGAACTGCAGTGATCACTCAATCCTCCGGCGGGACGAACCCCGCCGCTGGCCTGGCGATGAACCAGATCAGCAAAAGCTTTGCCAACGTGACTGCATTAAATGCGGTCACGCTGCTTCTGAACCCCGGTGAAATTCACGGCCTGATCGGCGAGAACGGCGCGGGAAAATCGACGCTGATAAAAATCCTCGCTGGCGTCTACCGGGCCGATAGCGGCAACGCCACGCTGGACGGCGCGCCGCTGCCGCTCGGCAATCCCGCGGCGATTGAAGCGCTGGGCATCCGCGTTATTCACCAGGAGCTCAACCTGATCCCGCACTTTACCGTGGCGGAATCGGTGTTCCTCGGCCAGGAGTATCGCACCCGCTGGGGTGCGCTGGACCGACGGCGAATGAACGCCGCCACCCAGGCGTTTTTTCGCGACAGCTGGCAGTTGGACATCAATCCCCGCCGCCTGATCCGCGACCTCAGTCTCGCCGAGCGCAAGCTGGTGCAAATCGCCAGGGCGCTGATCGACGGCGCGGCAAAGCTGGTGGTCTTCGATGAGCCCACCGCGCCGCTGGAGGCGCAGGAAGCCAGCCTGGTCTCCTCAGCGATTCTGCGCCTTCGCGAGCAGGGGATCGCGATCCTCTATATTTCCCACTATCTCAACGAAATCGCCGCCCTTTGCGATCGCGGTACGGTGCTGCGTAACGGCGAGGTCGTCGGCTATCCCGACCGGGACCTCCTGCAGAATACCGACGCGCTGATTAAAATGATGGTCGGTCGCGACATTGAACAGCTCTATACCCCTCGCCAGAGCAGCGCGCATCAGGTCGATGCCGCCGCGCCGGTGCTATCGGTTCGCCATCTCAGCGACGGTCAGCAGCTGCACGATATTAGCTTTGATATTCAGCCGGGAGAGATCGTCGGCGTCGCCGGGCTGCTGGGCGCCGGGCGTGACGTGCTGGTCGATCTGCTTTACGGGCTGCGCCGCCCCCGCAGCGGCACGATAAGTATCGACGGCCAGGCGAAGCGGCTGCGGACGCCGTATCAGGCGACCCGCGCCGGACTGGCGCTGGTGCCGCGCGACCGTCGCCATCAGGGGCTGATTCTCCCCTTCTCCACCGCCGACAATATCAATCTGGCTTCGCTACCGGAAACCGCCACTTTCGGCTGGGAGCATCGCGGCAAAGCGCTGGATAAAGCGCGCGGCTGGATCGAACAGCTCGCCATCCGCCCCGGCCGTCCGGAACTGCCGGTACGTTTTATGAGCGGCGGCAACCAGCAAAAGGCGATTCTCGCCCGCTGGCTGGGCACCGATGCGCGGCTTTTCATTCTCGATGAACCCACCCTCGGGGTGGATATCGGCGCGCGCAGCGATATCTATCAGCGTACCCGCGAGCTGGCGGATCGCGGTCGCGGCGTGCTGGTCTCATCCAGCGACGCGCCGGAGCTGCTGGGCCTTTGCGACCGCATCCTGGTGATGTGGCGCGGCGAGCTGGTGGCCAACCTCCCGACCCGCGGGCTGACGCTGGACGCGCTGCTGGTGACGATTAACGGTGGACAGGAACAACAGGTATGAGTGCAGGTATCCAGCGCCGCCCCCTTCCGGGCATCACGACGCTTATCGAAAAATTTCCCCTGATTCTCTTTTTTGCGCTGCTGGTCTGGCTCAGCCTGCAGTCGCCTTTCTTTTTAAGCTGGCAAAATATCAGCATGATGCTGGTGCAGAGCGTGCCGCTGGCGATCCTCTGCTTTGGCCTGGTCTGCGTGATTGCCGTCGGCGGCGATGATGTGGTCTCCGGCGGCATCGACCTGTCGCTGCCCGCCATCGCGGTGCTCGGCGTCGCGCTGCTCAGCCTCGGCATGGCCGAGTGGAACACCCCGTACCTGGCGCTGTTTTTACTGCTGATTGCCGTGAGCCTGGCCTGCGGCGCGGTCAACGCTACGCTGGTGCTGGCGGCGGGTCTGCCGCCGCTGCTGGCGACCCTGTCAACCTCGGTGGCCTTCACCGGGCTGACCGACCTGCTGACCGGACAGCGGCGCATCGCGGTGAACGACCCGCTGATGGTGGCTTTTCGCGATAACGATCTCTTCGGCATTCCCTTGCCGCTGATCTACCTGCTGGCAGTCTTCGCGTTGTTTCAGTTTTTGCTCCACCACTCCCGCTTCGGCCAGCATTTACAGGCGGTGGGCGGTAACCGCGATATGGCGCAGATGAGCGGGCTCAACGTCCGCCGTTTGACCATTATCGTCTGGCTGCTGGCGGGCATCGCCGCCGGCCTGGCGATTTTGCCGCTGCTCAGCCAGGGCTCCGGCAGCAGCAGCGGCACGGCGACGCCGCTGCTGCTGGAAACCGTCCTCGCTACCTTTATCGGCGCGGCGTTTTCGCGGCGTCGGGTGGTCTCCATCTGGGGGGCGCTGCTCGGCGCGGTACTGGTCAATGCGCTCTCGAACGGGCTCGGCCTGCTGGGGGTGAATATTTTCTGGATGGGCGCGATCAAAGGCGGCCTGATCCTCGTGGTGCTGGCGGCGTCGGCGGTCAGACATAAAGGAGGCAACTGATGAGCCAGATGACGCTCAAGACCCCATCAACGAGTCAAACCGGCAGCAGCCCGCTGGCGTGGCTTTCCCGGGCGGGATTCGGCGGGATTACCCTGCTGGCGATTGCCCTGTTCGGCTGGGCGAACCCGGTATTTTTGACCTTCGATAACTGGGCCAATCTGCTGCAGGGCAGCGCGATTTTGCTGATCGTGGCGATGGCAATGACCCTTATCGTTAGCGCCGGGGCGATTGACCTCTCCGTCGGCGTCGCGCTTGATTTCGGCGCCGCCTTTGCGCTGGTGGCGCTCAAAACCTGGCACCTGCCGTGGCAGGCGGCGGTGGGCTGCGCGCTGCTCGGCGGGGTGATTATCGGCCTGCTGAACGCCTTCCTGATCCTGGTCTGCCAGATTCGCCCGTTCCTCGCCACCCTCGGCACCTGGTTTATCGCCAGCAGCGCCGAACGCATCTATACCGACGGCGGCGGCTCTATCTCCTACCGCCGGATGGCGCCGGAGTATCACGATCTGGCGGTCGGCAATATCGCCGGTATTCCAACGCCGGTGGTGATTGTGCTGGCGCTGTGGCTGGCGGCCTGGCTGATGACCGAACGCACGCTGTTCGGCAAATACGTACGCGCTATCGGCCAGAACGGCGAAGCGGCGCGGATCGCCGGGATCCGCGATCGCCGGACCATGCTATGGGTGCTGGTGGCGGCCTCCGCGCTGTGCGCCGTCGGCGGCGTCATTCTCTCCGCCAACCTGCGCCAGTTTACGCCGCTGGCCGGCCAGGCCTACCTGATGGACGCCATCGCCGCGGTCTTTATCGGCACCGCCTTCAACCGGCTGGGTCGGGTCAGCATCGCCGGCACCCTCGGCGGGGTGCTATTTCTGGCGATCATCGATAACGGCCTGAACCTGATGGGGCTGAACTACCTGGTGAAAGACGCGCTGGTTGGCGTGATTCTGGTGGTGGCGCTGGCCCTCTCCTTCTGGCAGGCGCGTCTGCGCCAGACCCATCGTTAAGCGGAGCTCTCATGACAACCTTTGACGCCGTCTTTGTCGGCCTGACTATTCTTGATATCGCCGGTCGTCCGGTTATCGACATCCCGCCGCGCGGCGGGGTAGCCTTTATCGAACAAATCCGCCTTAACCCTGCCGGAACCGCCGCCGGGGCCAATATTAACGCCGCGAAGCTGGGCATTCGCACCGCCGCGGTGGCCTGCCTCGGCAAAGATGAAAAAGCCGATTTTATCCTCGCCAGCTACGCGCGCCTGGGGATCGACTGCTCGCTGATCCAGCGCACCGCGCAGCAGGAAACATCGGCGACGATCCTGCCCATCCGCCCCAACGGCGAGCGCCCGGCACTGCACTGTCGGGGGGCCTCCGATGCCCTTTTCGTCGGCGAAGAGGAGTTTGACGCGATCCTTGATTGCCGCTTTCTGCACCACGGCGGCAGCGGCCTGCTGGCGGCGATGGATGGCGGGCAAAGCGCGCTGCTGCTACAGGCGGCGAAAGCCCGCGGCGTCACCACCAGCTTTGATTTAATCGCCCCCGACGCGCGCACCCTGGATCTGCTGCGCCCGCTGCTGCCGTCGGTGGACTACTTTATGCCTTCCCTTGAAGAAGCGGCGTATCTCTCCGGGGAAACCCAGCCGGAAGCGATCGCCCGCTTCTTCTTTGCGCTTGGCGTCGGAACCTGCATTCTGAAGGACGGCGAGAACGGCTCCTGGCTGCTGACCCGCGACGGCGCCGTCGAGCATATCGCGCCGTACCGGGTCGATGCCGTAGATACCACCGGCTGCGGCGACAGCTACTGCGGCGGCTTTATTGCCGCGCTGGCCCGGGGGTTAAGCGTCAAAGCGGCGTGCGAGGTGGCTTCCGCCGTCGCCGCGCTGGTGGCGACCGGGATGGGATCGGATGCCGGCGTGGTGGACTGGCAGCATACGCAGGCGTTTATGGCGACCCACCGTCGCGGATAACAAGCTTCGCCGCCGCATTGCGCGGCGGCAAGCGCGGCTTAACGCCACTGATAGAGCAGCGGCTCTCCGGCGACATAGCGCTGGAGGTCGGCGGCAATCATCGCCGTATGCTTAGCAATGCTCTCCCGGGTCGCCCCGGCGATATGCGGAGTAATAATCACGTTATCAAACTCGGTGACAAACGGATGGTCGCGCCACAGCGGCTCGCGATGGTAGACATCCAGCGCCGCGCCGCCCAGCGGGCCGTGGCGCAGCGCGTGAATCAGCGCTTCTTCGTCCACCACCGCCGCGCGCGAGGTATTAATCAATAGCGCGCCCGGCTTCATGCTATTCAACAGCTGCGCGTTCACCAACCCATCGCTGTGCGGGCCACTGCTCAGATGCAGGCTCACGATATCCGCCTCGCGGAATAGCCCTTCAAGCGTCGTTTTCTGCAAACCCGGTTCGTTGATATCTTCGGCGGCGACAAACGGGTCCACCACCAGTACCGCCATGCCAAAGGCGCGGGCGATACGCGCCACCCGGCGGCCAATATTACCGTAACCGATCAGCCCCAGGGTTTTGTTGCGCAGCTCGCTGCCTTTAAACACTTCATAGGGGCTTTGCGGACTGACGTCCCACACCACATCGCGGCGCAGCCCGCTCTGGGTGGCCTGCGCGGCGTTCTCGGCGTGGGTAAATTCGCCGCGCTTTAGCGCCGCGTGCGATTGCGGAATATGCCGCGCCAGGCTCAGCATCAGCCCCAGCGTCAGCTCGGCGGCGGCGTCGGCGTTGCGCCCCGGCGTATAGAGCACGCGGATACCGCGCGCCTGGGCGGCTTTGGTATCGATGTTCACCGGATTGGCGCGCGTGCAGGCGATCACCTGTAAACGCGGGCAGGCGGCGATCACCGCTTCCGTCACCTCATCATAGCTGGTCACCAGCACCTCGGCGTCGTGGGCCAGTTCGATCAGCTGGCCTGCGCTCAGCTTCGGCTTGCCCAGCGCCCAGCCTTCCACCCGCAGTTCGCCCAGTTGCTGAAAAGCGCTGAGGTCGCCGGCGTGTTCGGCGGTAAAAACAATTTTCATATGCGTTATTCCTGAGAAATACGTTGAAGCGCCTCGCGGCGGGCCTGCCACACCGGGAGCATCTGCTCGCGCAGCAGGCGGTAAACCGGATAGAGCGCAGCGTAGCGGCTATGCGCCTGCGGATTGGGCCGATAGCGGGTCTGCTCCAGCGCCGGATAGCGGCTGAGGGCATCGACGCTGCGCGCCGCCAGAATCGCCGCGCCGCGCGCGCTAAGCTCGTTGAAAGGACTGGAAACCACCGTTCTGCCGGTACAGTCGGCAATCATTTGCAGCCAGGTCGCCGAAGCCGCGCCGCCGCCGGTCAGGTACAGTTCGCCGCCCTGCGGGTAGCCCTGAAGCGAGTCGACGATGGCGTAGGCCAGCCCTTCGAACACCGCCCGCTGCAGCTCCGCGCGGGTGGTGTGCTGGCTAATGCCGAAATAACCGGCCCGCGCCTCGGGGCTAAAGAACGGCGCGCGTTCGCCGTTGAGGTAGGGCTGCCAGAAGACGCCGCCGCTGCCCGGTTCGACGCTGGCGATATTCTGTTCCAGCTGCCGTAAATCCGGCTCCAGCGAGATTTGCTGCTGGAGCCAGTCGATGTTCGGCGTCCCGGCCTGCATCGGAAAAAGGTTAATAAAGCTGCCCGCTTCGGTGTGGGTGACGTAGCGCGTCCCCTCGTTGACCGACTGGCGACCGTGGCAGACGATACCGGTGCAGCAGGTGGTGCCGAGAATGGTGTAGATATCGCCGTCGTTGACCGCGCCGCAGCCCAGCGCCGCGCTGCAGACATCCAGCGCGCCGGCCGCCACCGGCGTGTCCGCAGGCAGCCCGGTGAGCGCCGCGACTTCTTCACGCAGCGCGCCCGCCTGCGCGTCCGGCGCCAGCAGCGGCGGGAACAGATGTTGTAAATCTGCCAGGCCCATCTCATTGAGCACCACCGTGGAGAGCTTCCCGCTCTGCTGATTCAGCAAAGAGGTGCTGGCATCGGTGAGATCCAGCGCCGCGACGCCGGTGAGGCGAAAGCGGATCCAGTCCTTGGCGAAAAACAGATAGCGGGCCGCCGCCAACCGCTCCGGCTGGTGATGCTTGAGCCAGCACAGCTGCATGCTGGTGTTGCAGGGCTGCAGGTGGGTGCCGGTATCGTCAAAGAAACGGCGGTCAAAGCCGGGGCGGCTGAGCAGTTCGCTCATCAGCTCGCGGCTGCGGGTGTCGCTCCACAGAATACCCGGCCCGACCGGTTCGCCTTCGGCGTCGCTGAGCCACACCCCTTCGCCCTGCCCGGCGAGGCCGATGGCGCGTAAACGCCCGTTTTGCAGCGCCGGATGCCGGGCGATATCGCGCAGAATCGCCACCACCGATTGCCATAGCTGGGCCATGTCCTGCTCGGCGTCACCGTTGGCCGACAGCCGCGGGCCGGTGTTCTGCGCCGCGCTGGCGCACGCCTGAAAGCGTTGATCAAACAGCACCGCTTTCACGCGCGAAGTGCCGATATCGATTCCGAGATAAAAATCCATGCCTGACCCGTTGGTGAAGAGAAATTTAGTCGCGTTCGTAGCGGCGGCGCATCAGCTCGCATTCGAAGAGAAACTCCAGTCCTTCCAGCTGGCGACGGGCCTCGTTAATGTCTTTGCCCCAGCAGGTCAGGCCGTGGCCGCGCAGCAGGAAGCCGTAGCGCAGCGGGTGGGTCTGGGCATAATCTTCAATACGCGCCGCCAGAGCGTCGATATCCTGGTCGTTATCAAAAATGGCGACCGGTACGGTGTCGAGATGGCTGTGCTGGCCGGTCAGGGTTTTCTGCATTTCATAGCCCTGCAGCGCCAGGGTGGCGCCTTTTTCAATCCGCGACAGCACGGTGGCGTTGACGGTATGCACGTGCAGAACCACGTTCGCCTCCGGGAACAGGCGATACACCAGGGTATGCAGGCCGGTTTCAGCGGAGGGTTTACGCCCGGAAGGCGCTGTGTTGCTGGCGATCTCCACCTGCAGGAAATCCTCCGTCGTCAGGCTGCCTTTATCGCGCCCCGACTCGCTGAGCCAGCACCAGGTCTCATCCTGACGCACCGACATATTGCCGCCGGTAGCCGGCGCCCAGCCTTTCGCGCCGATCCAGTGACAGGTGGTGACCAGTTGCGCGAGTCTTTCTTGCCACATAGCAGTTCCTTAGTTTAGCGATATTATATTTAGCCGTCTAAATGGCTATTCACCCGATACTAACATCGCCAGCGCAAGCGAACAATATTTCAGGAAAGACTTACTTTGATAATGGTTATATCAGAAAAGAATATGAAATTACGGTTTTTAACAACAATACAACTGAGCATTTTCATGGCACCAAAATTACCGGCTGCGGGCGGTCAAAAAGATGGGGGATCGTGCCACCGGAAAACGGCGCAAAATTGGCCGCATTTGTCGATTTAGCCCTCCCCGCAGTTCGCGCCACCCGACAGGAATGCGCGCGCAATAGCGCAATCCCCCTGCTCCACGGCGGTGCAAAACACGTCACTGTGCACACATTTATGGCAAACATCGGCTAAATAACGCCATTTTATGTGCACACTGCCCACCCCATTGTGTTACCCCTGCCCCGCTTTTTCTGGCACACCTCTTGCTACCCCTCAGTGATCGCTTTTCGGATAGCCACTCAGAGGTTCCACCATGTCAAACAGCAATGATTTTCCGCTCGTCGAAGCGCCCGCCTCCGGGCGTAAAGGCGTATTTTCCATCTCGATGGTTCTGTTCAGCTTTACCTTTTTTACCGGCACCATGTTCGCGGGCGGCAAGCTTGGCGTCTCTTTCTCCATCGTTAACCTGCTGTGGATTGCGGTAATCGGTAACTTTTTGCTGGCCCTGTACGCCGCGTCGCTCGGCTGGATCGCCGCGCGCAGCGGGCTGAATACCGTGCTGATGGGCCGTTTTTGCTTCGGTGAAATCGGCAGCAAGCTCGCCGATTTTATTCTCGGCTTCGCCGAGCTGGGCTGGTACGCCTGGGGCACCGCGACGGTCGCCATCTCGCTGGTCAAAATCCTCGCCCTGCCTGAGGCGACGACCATTCCGCTGATGATCCTGTTCGGCATCCTGTTCTGCGTCACCGCGCTGGTGGGCTATAAGGGGCTGGATGCGCTGTCGCGCGTGTCGGTACCGCTGATGTTTATTCTGCTGGTGGTGTCGATGTATCTCGCCGCCCATCATGCCGGCGGCTGGCAGGCGATGACCCAAATCGAACCGGGCGAAACCATGACCTGGTCGGCGGCCATCACCATGGTATTCGGCACCTTTGCCAGCGGCGCGACCCAGGCGACCAACTGGACGCGGCTGGCCAACTCCAGCCGTACCGCCATCGTCGCCAGCATGAGCAGCTTCCTGATCGGCAACGGGCTGATGATTATCGCCGGCGCCTGGTGCGCCATCGTCTACCAGCAGGCCGATATCGTCGAGGTGCTGATTCTGCAGGGGCTGTCGGTCGCCGCGGTGGTGATGCTGTGCCTCAACCTGCTGACGATTCAGGGGCCGACGATCTATAACGTCTCGGCCGCCGCCTGTCATCTGCTGCGCAGCGAGCGTCGCCGCACCCTGACCGTGGTCGCCGCCGGCGTCGGGATTTTGCTGGCCATTGGCGGTATGTATGAAATGCTGATCCCTTTCCTGGTGCTGCTGGGCAGCATCATTCCGCCCATCGGCGGCGTTATCCTCGCCGACTACTGGTTTTATCGCGGCGGCCGCTATCCGCTGCTGCACACCGCCCGTTTGCCGCGTTTTAACTGGCTGGGGCTGGGCGCCTACGCCGTGGGCGCGGTGGTGGCTTACCTGTCGCCGTGGATCGCCCCGCTGGTTGGCATTAGCGTGTCCGCGCTGGCCTATATCGCGCTGACTCGCCTGAGTAAACGCCAGCCCGCCGCTGATTCGGTCGCGGAGCAGTAGCCATGAGCCTGACGGTCGGCGAAATCCTCGCCCTGGAGGGGCTCTCCGCCATGCGCCTGCGCGCCGGTAAACAGGGGCTGCAGCTGGCGGTTCGCTGGTACTACGTGGCGGAAAATGAAAATATCGCCGAATGGATCATGGGCGGGGAGCTGGTGTTTATCACCGGGATCAACCATCCCCGCGATGAAGACAACCTGATCCATTTGCTGATGGAGGGCAAGCAGCGCGGGATCGCCGGCATGGTGATCCTCACCGGCGACGTCTTTATTCAGGCGATCCCGCCGCGCCTGATCGCGCTGGCCGACGCGCTGGGCATTCCGCTAATCGAACAGCCCTATCTGCTGAAGATGGTGATCGTGACCGAACGCATCGGTACCGCGCTGGTGCGCAGCGAAAACGCCCTGCAATCGCAGCGCGATATTCTGCTGCAGCTGTTAACCGGCGACTATCCCGACCTGCAAATTCTGCATCAGCGCGCGCTCCACCAGCAGTTGGATTTTACCCGCCCGCTGCGGGTGGCGGCGCTGCGCCTTGAGGGGATACCGCGTCTGTTTCGCCAGTTTCCGCCGGAGCAGGCCGAAGCCTGGCTGCAGCAGGCCCGCCGCACCGTGCGCCAGCGTCTGCAGCAACAGCTCAATCAGCAGGGCAATCCCTACCCTCTGGTCGAACGCAGCAATATGTTTCTCTTCCTCCTCCCGGATGAAGACGGCGAGTTTTATCAGCAGAAAACCTGGCTCCAGGCGTGGCTGATTGCGCTAGCGGAGAGCGAAGACGGGCTTTCGCTGCTGTGCGGCCTTTCGGCGCCGGTGCAGCAGTTGCAGGGATATCAGCGCGCGCTGTCGCAGGCGCGCCAGGCGCTGGACCTCAGCGATAACCTGCGTCCGGCCCAGCGCATCAGCGACTACCAGCAGCTGGGGTTTATCAAGCTGCTCTCCGCCGTTAGCGACCCCGCCCTGCTGAGCGATTTTATGCACGACACCCTCGGCTGCCTGATTGAGCCGGATCGCAAAAGCCCCTGGCTGCTGCTGGAGACGCTGGAAACGCTGCTTCAGGAGAGCGGCAACGTGGTCAGGGCCGCCGAGCGGCTGGGCATTCACCGCAACACGCTGCATCAGCGTATTCAACGTATTGAAAAGCTGACCGGCTATCCGGTCAGCCATCCGCAATTTCATCTCAACGCCTCGGTCGCCTTAGCGATCTGGCGTATGTCGCAAAACCATTTACGGGAACAACCATGAAAATTATCAACGCGCGCCTGCGCCATCAAGAAGCGCTCTATACCCTCGACTTACAGGACGGCGTGATTAAAAGCATCAGCGCGCAGGCCGCGGCGCAGACGGCTGAAGCCAGCGATATCGATGCCCAACAAAAGCTGGTTATCCCGCCATTCGTCGAGCCGCATATCCATCTTGACGCCACCCTGACGGCGGGCGAGCCGGAGTGGAACATGAGCGGCACCCTGTTTGAGGGTATCGCCCGCTGGAGCCAGCGCAAAGCGAGCGTCACCGTCGAAGATACGCGCCAGCGGGCGCTGAAAACCATCGGCATGCTGCGCGACAACGGCGTGCAGCACGTGCGTACCCACATTGATGTCACCGACCCTTCCCTGACCGCGCTTGAGGCGATGCTGAGGGTGAAAAAAGAGGCGGCCCATCTTATCGATCTGCAGATCGTCGCCTTTCCGCAGGAGGGCATTGAGTCCTTTCCCGGCGGACGCGAACTGATGACCCGCGCCATCGAAATGGGCGCCGACGTGGTGGGCGGCATTCCGCACTACGAAAACACCCGCGATAAGGGCGTCAGCTCGCTGGTTTTTCTGATGGATCTGGCCGAGCGCCACGGCTGCCTGGTGGACGTACACTGCGATGAAACCGACGACCCGCAGTCGCGCTTTCTGGAGGTACTGGCGGAAGAGGCCCGGGTGCGCGGCATGGGCGCGCAGGTCACCGCCAGCCATACCTGCGCCATGGGCTCCTACGATAACGCCTACTGCTCGAAGCTGTTCCGCCTGCTCAAAGCCTCGGGCATTAACTTTATCTCCTGCCCGACCGAAAGCATTCATCTGCAGGGGCGCTTCGACAGCTGGCCGAAACGCCGCGGCGTGACGCGGGTGGCGGAGCTGGACCGCGCCGGGATCAACGTCTGCTTCGCTCAGGACTCGATTCAGGACCCGTGGTATCCGCTGGGCAACGGCAACATCATGCGTATCCTCGACGCCGGGCTGCATATCTGCCATATGCTGGGATACGAAGATTTGCAGCGCTGCCTCGATCTGATTACCGAGAACAGCGCCCGCACCCTGTGCCTCGGCGACAACTACGGCATTGCCGAAGGACGCCCGGCGAACCTGCTGATCCTCGATGCGCAAGACGACTATGACGCGCTGCGCCGCCAGGCCAAAGTGCTGACCTCCATTCGACATGGCAAAGTTATTTTGCAGCGCCAGGCTGAGCAGATTCGCTACCCGGCATAAGCCTGACGTTGACGCGGCGCGCATCCCGCGTCAACCCGCTGCTCGCGCACGGATTTATGTGGTACCTTCTTACTACTTTTTCCGTGCCGGCCTTGGGCTCCAGCGTCGGCGCGGGCTCACTGAGAACAACCCGTACCCTGATACTATGAGCGAAAAAAAATGGATTAAGGCAGAGGACGTTGCCCGGCTCGCTGGCGTCTCCCGTTCCGCGGTTTCCCGTACCTTTACGCCCGGCGCATCGGTGGCGGAAAAAACCCGCCAGAAGGTCCTCGCCGCGGCGGAAACCCTGGGCTATCAGGTGAATATCATCGCCCGCACGATGAACACCGGCAGCAGCAACTTTATCGGCATCGTCACCGCCGGGTTTGATAACCCGTTCCGCAGCAAGCTGCTGTCGCCGCTGGTCCACCAGCTGGCGCTCAACGGTTTTATGCCGCTGCTGATGAACGCCGACGATCCGCAGCAGCTCGCCCCGTCGCTCAGGCAGCTGCTGAGCTATCACGTCGCGGGGGTCATTATCACCTCCGGGGCGCCGCCGCTGTCGCTGGCGGAGGAGTATCTGGAGCGAAAAATCCCGGTGACCCTTATCAACCGCCACGCCGAGCTGGCCGGCTGCGACCGCGTGTGCAGCGACAACGCGCAGGGGGCGAAACTGGTGGCCGAGCTGTTTGCCCAGCGCCAGTGGCGACAGGCCGGGTTTATCGGCGAAAGCCTGGATAACTTCAGCACCCGCCAGCGCTACGAAGCGTTTGTCGCCCACACCCAGGGCACGGAAGTTGCCGCGCACTTCTGCGACAGCGCCGGCTATCAGGCGGGGTTTGCCGCCGCCAGGCAGCTGCTCGCCGCGCATCCGCGGCTGCAGGCGCTGTTCTGCGCCACCGATATGCTGGCGCTCGGCGCGCTGGACGGCCTGCGGGCGGACAATCCCACGGCTTCGCTGCCCGCGATTATCGGCTTCGACGATATCCCGCAGGCGGACTGGCAGCCCTATCAGCTGACCACCGTGCAGCAGAATACCGCCCTGCTCGCCCACCATGCGGTGGATCTGCTGGTGACGAGGATCGCCAAATTCAGCCTGCCGTCACGCCACCGTGAAGTACCGGTGAAACTGATCGTTCGTCAAAGCGCGAAATGAAAAATTCATTTTATGCCGGAGCGATCACAGAATAATTTTTTTAATCCATCCACACTCATTTTGCCCTTCGGGGCTGTTTTTTTCAGGCAATTTGCACACGTGTGCAAAATAGGGAGTTATGATGAAATCACTGGAATCAAATGAACTGCAGGCCCGCTACCGTTTAGCCTGCGAGCTGGCGAAAGCCGGCGCTGAGCTGGCGTTCGAATACTATCAACAGCGCGACCGGCTGGCGGTGGATCATAAAGGCGACGACTTGCAGGACGTGGTCAGCGTCGCCGATAAGCGGGTCGAAGCGTTTGTTAAGCAGCGCATTATGGACGCCTTCCCGCAGGACGGTTTTCTCGGCGAGGAGAGCGGGACGCAGATGCCGGACGCGCGCGTGCTGTGGGTTGTCGATCCCATCGACGGCACCAGCTGTTTTCTCAACGGCCTGCACACCTGGTGCCTGTCGCTGGCCATCCTTGCCGACGGCGAACCGGTTATCGGCGTGGTGTACGACCCCAACCATCGCGAGCTGTTCCACGCCCTGAAAGGCCAGGGCGCATGGCTTAACGATGCGCCCATCGCGCCACATCCGGCGGCGACGGTCAAAGAGGGGGTGATGGGCGTCGGCACCTCGCACCGCGTGACGCCTGCGCTCTTTCTGCCCTTCCTTGATGCGCTGCTGAGCGACGGCGGGATGTTTATCCGCAACGGCTCCGGGGCGCTGATGAGCGCCTGGGCGGCGGCGGGCAGGCTTATCGGCTACTACGAACCGCATATGAACCCGTGGGACGGGCTGCCGGGGCTGGTGCTGATGCGCGAAGCGGGCGGCCTCAGCAATGACTATCTGACAAACGACGGGATTCGTCACGGCAACCCGCTGCTGCTGGCCAGCAAGACGCTCTACCCACAATTAAAAAACATGCTTTGTCACCCATTACCTTAACCGTATCGGGTCAGGCTTTATCTGATTATGTACTCTACACAACGACGATAAACCTCACGGACGAACCACACTAATCAGTCAGGCCTCCGACCTTCGGAGATACCATTATGTCTGGAAGAATTATCGCATTTTTTCGCGCTTCGCCGCCCAAAGCGGGCGGAGAGTTCGATGAACAGCGCTTTCGCAGCGTGCGCTGGCAAACCTTTATTACCATGACCCTGGCGTACGTCACCTTCTACGTTTGCCGGCTGTCGTTCACCGTCGCCAAAAGCGCGCTGGTGGAGCTCGGCATTACCCCGACGGAGCTGGGCATGATCGGCTCAACGCTGTTTTTCAGCTACGCCATCGGCAAGCTGGTCAACGGCTTTATCGCCGATCATGCCAACGTGGTGCGCTATATGAGTCTCGGGCTGCTGCTGAGCGCCGGGATGAACCTGATGATGGGGATGACCAGCAACGCCATGCTGCTGGCTATCTTCTGGGGGATCAACGGCTGGGCGCAGTCGATGGGCGTCGGCCCCTGCGTGGTATCGCTGGCGCGCTGGTACGGCTGTAAAGAACGAGGCACCTTTTACGCCATCTGGTCGACGGCGCATAACATCGGCGAAGCGATGACCTATATGGTGATCGCGGCGGTGATTGCCGGGTTCGGCTGGCAAATGGGCTACCTGTCGACCGCCGCGCTCGGCGCCGCCGGGGTGGTGCTGATGCTGTTGTTTATGCGCGACTCGCCGCAAAGCTGCGGCTTCCCGTCAATCAACGTGATTCGCGACGAACCGCTGGAAGAGACGGAAGCCCGCGGCTCGGTGTTTAAGAACCAGCTGCTGGCGCTGCGCAACCCGGCCCTGTGGACGCTGGCGCTGGCCTCGGCGTTTATGTATATCGACCGCTACGCGGTGAACTCATGGGGAATTTTCTTCCTCGAACAGGATAAAGCCTATTCTACCCTCGAGGCTTCCGGGATTATCGGGGTCAACGCCATCGCGGGTATCGCCGGAACCATTATCGCCGGGATGCTCTCCGACCGCTTCTTCCCGCGCAACCGCAGCGTGATGGCCGGCTTTATCAGCCTGCTCAACACCGCCGGCTTCGCGCTGATGCTCTGGTCGCCGCACGGCTACTACACCGATATTCTGGCGATGATTATCTTCGGCGCCACCATCGGGGCATTGACCTGCTTCCTCGGCGGATTGATCGCCGTCGATATTTCATCGCGTAAAGCGGCGGGCGCCGCGCTCGGCACTATCGGTATCGCCAGCTACGCGGGGGCGGGACTCGGCGAGTTTCTCACCGGCATCATCATCGATAAAACCTCGATGATCGAAAACGGCAAAACGCTGTATGACTTCAGTACGCTGTCGCTGTTTTGGGTAGGCACCGGCCTCGTGTCCGCGCTATTCTGTTTTACCACCGCTGCGATTGTCGCCAGGCGACACGCGATAGAACGTCAGACCTCATTCTCATCATAACTCTTTAACCGATAAGGAATATTTTATGATGCCTGTACGACATCAGGTTTTGCTACGCCTGCTGCTCGCCTGCGCCCTGCCGCTGCTGGCCGCGCCGGGGCACGCCGCCGCGCAGTTTGCGCTGGAAAAGGTGGTTGAACTCAGCCGCCACGGCATTCGTCCGCCGACGGAGGGCAACCGGGAGGCCATCGAAGCCGCGACCCAGCGCCCGTGGACGCAGTGGACCACCCGCGACGGTGAGCTCACCGGCCACGGCTATGCCGCCGTCGTCAATAAAGGGCGCGATGAAGGCGCGCGCTATCGCCAGCTCGGTCTGCTGACGGCGGGCTGTCCGGCGAACGGGGAGATTTACGTTCGCGCCAGCCCCCTGCAGCGCACGCGGGCCACCGCCCAGGCGCTGGTGGACGGCGCATTTCCCGGCTGCGGCGTGGTGATTCATCACGTCAGCGGCGACGCCGACCCGCTGTTTCAGACTGATAAATTTGCCGCCACGCAACCCGATCCCGCCCGCCAGCTGGCGGAAGTGAAGAAGAAGGCCGGCGATCTGGCCCAGCGTCGGCAGGCGCTGGCCCCGGCCATTCAGCTGCTGAAAAACGCGGTCTGCGTAGCCGACAAGCCCTGCCCGGTGTTTGATCTACCATGGCAGGTGGAGCAGAGCAAAAGCGGCAAAACGTCGATTAGCGGTCTGAGCGTAATGGCCAATATGGTCGAGACGCTGCGCCTGGGATGGAGCGAAAACCTGCCCCTCAGCCAGCTGGCGTGGGGCCATATTACCCGCGCCAGCCAGATCACCGCCCTACTGCCGCTGCTGACGGAAAACTACGATCTGAGCAACGACGTGTTTTATAGCGCGCAAAAACGCGGCTCGATTCTGCTCAACGCGATGCTGGAAGGGGTACAAGAAGGCGCCGCGCCGAACGTGCGTTGGCTGCTGCTGGTGGCGCACGATACCAATATCGCCATGGTGCGTACGCTGATGGATTTTAGCTGGCAGCTGCCGGGGTACAGCCGCGGCAACATCCCGCCGGGCAGCAGCCTGGTCCTCGAGCGCTGGCGCGATACCCACAGCGGGAAACGCTACCTGCGCGTCTACTTCCAGGCGCAAAGTCTGGACGATTTACGCCGCCTGCAAACGCCGGATAATCAGCATCCGATGCTGCGCCAGGAGTGGCGTCAGGCGGGCTGCCAGACCACCAACGTCGGAACGCTGTGCCCTTACCAGGCTGCGCTGACGGCGCTCGGCAAGCATATCGACCGGCAGTCCGCTCCGGCGGTAGAGATGGTGCTGCCATAAGTTGAAGGCGAAGCGAGGGAGATCGCTTCGCCTTTTTCGCTCAGGTTCAGGCCTTTTCTGGCTTGAACGCCCCGGCGGCGACCTGCTCCGGGGTCACCACGCCGCTATCCAGCACCCAGCCGCTGATTAACGATGCGGGCGTGACGTCGAACGCGGGATTGTAAACCGCGGCCTCTTTCGGCGCCCACTGTACCGCGCCAAAGCTGCCGGCGACGCCGGTCACTTCGGCGGCCGCCCGCTGCTCAATCGGAATCGCCGCGCCGTTCGGGCAATGGCGGTCCAGGGTGGTCTGCGGCGCGGCCACGTAAAACGGGATCTGATGATACTTCGCCAGCACCGCCAGCGAATAGGTGCCGATTTTATTGGCTACGTCGCCGTTGGCGGCAATACGGTCAGCGCCCACCCAAACCGCGTCGACCTGGCCCTGCGCCATCAGGCTGGCGGCCATCGAATCGGTAATCAGCCGGTACGGCACGCCCAGCTCACCCAGCTCCCAGGCGGTCAAACGTCCGCCCTGTAACAGCGGGCGCGTTTCATCCACCCAGACGTTGGCCACGTTTCCCTGCTGATGCGCCAGCGCAATCACCCCCAGCGCGGTGCCGACGCCCGCCGTCGCCAGACCGCCGGTATTGCAGTGGGTCAACAGGCGGCTGCCCGGCGTCACCAGCGCGCTGCCCGCCTCGGCGATGCTGGCGCAAAGCTGTTTATCTTCTGCGATCAGGCGCAGCGCCTCCGCTTCCAGCGCCTGCGGATAGCGCTCCTCCGCCAGCGCCAGCTTCATGCGGTCCAGATTATTCATCAGGTTTACCGCCGTCGGCCGCGCGGCGCGCAGCGTTTCCAGCGCCTGAGACAGCTCATCGCGGGTCAGACCACGCTGCGCCAGCAGCGCCAGCAGCAGGCTCGCCGACAGGCCAATCAGCGGCGCGCCGCGCACCCGCAGGGCGTGAATATGCTCCACCAGCAGCGCCACGTTATCCGCCGCCAGCCAGCGTTTTTCCTGCGGTAAGGCCTGCTGGTCAAGAATAAAGAGCTGATTTTCGCTTACCCGCAGGCTGGTGGTCTGTAGTGTCTGCATTTAGTTAAATCCCTGTTGCGTTGTTGTATCACATTGTGTCAGGATGGAATCCAGAAGTATAGACGTCTGAACGGCTTAATCAGAATTTTGAGGATCGAGGCAATGTCGCAATACCATACTTTCACGGCCAGCGATGCGGTGGCTTACGCCCAACAATTTGGCGGTATCGAAAACCCGTCAGAACTGGTGTCCGCGCAGGAAGTGGGCGATGGTAACCTCAACCTGGTATTTAAAATTTTCGATACCGAGGGCGTGAGCCGGATCATCGTCAAGCAGGCGCTGCCCTACGTGCGCTGCGTGGGTGAATCCTGGCCGCTGACCCTTGACCGCGCGCGCCTTGAGGCGCAAACCCTGGTGGCTCACTATCAGCACTGCCCGCAGCATACGGTGCAGATTGTGCATTTCGACCCCGAGCTGGCGGTAATGGTGATGGAAGACCTCTCCGATCACCGCATCTGGCGCGGCGAGCTGATTAACAACGTTTATTACCCGCGCGCCGCCGGCCAACTGGGGGAATACCTGGCCCAGGCGCTGTTCCACACCAGCGACTTTTATCTGCATCCTCACGAGAAAAAGGCCCAGGTGGCGCAGTTTATTAACCCCGAGATGTGCGAAATCACCGAGGACCTGTTCTTTAACGACCCGTATCAGGTTCACGAGCGCAACAGCTATCCAGCCGCGCTGGAGGCCGACGTCGCCGCCCTGCGCGACGATACGCAGCTGAAGCTGGCGGTGGCCGCGCTCAAGCACCGCTTCTTCTCCCATGCCGAAGCGCTGCTGCATGGCGATATCCACAGCGGCTCGATTTTCGTCGCCGAGGGCAGCTTTAAGGCCATCGACGCCGAGTTCGGCTTTTTCGGCCCGATAGGCTTCGATATCGGTACCGCCATCGGCAACCTGCTGCTCAACTACTGCGGTCTGCCAGGCCATCTGGGGATTCGCGATGCCGCCGCCGCTCGCGAACAGCGCCTCAGCGATATCCAGCAGTTCTGGACCACCTTCGCCGAGCGTTTTCAGGCGCTGGCGGCGGAGAAATCCCGCGATGCCGCGCTGGCCTGGCCCGGCTATGCCTCCGCGTTTCTGAAGAAAGTCTGGGCCGACGCGGTGGGCTTCTGCGGCACCGAGCTGATTCGCCGCAGCGTCGGACTGTCGCACGTGGCGGATATCGATACTATCCAGGACGAAGCCATGCGCCATGAATGCCTGCGCCACGCCATCACGCTGGGTAAAGCGCTTATTCTTATTGCCGACCGTCTCGATAATGTCGAAGAACTGATTGCGCGAATTCGTCAGTACGGTTGAATTCTCTATCCTGTCGTTCCCGGCTCGCGCTGCGCTTAGCCGGGCTACGGGTTCACCACCGTCTGTGATCCGGTAGCCCGGCTAAGGCGTTTACGCCGCGAGCCGGGAAGTAACAACCCACCATCCCCTACCCCAGATACTCAATCACCGACAGCCCGCCGTTATAGTCGGTGCTGTAGATTATGCCCTGCGCGTCAACGAACACGTCGCAGGACTGGATCACCCGCGGACGACCGGGCCGGGTATCCATCATCTTCGCCGGCGCGGCGGGCACCAGCGCCCCGGTTTCCACCGGTCGATAAGGGTTGGAGATATCGTAAGCGCGAACGCCCGCGTTCTGATAAGTGGCGAAAATCAGCGTTGAGCTGACAAAGCTGCCGGGGCGATTCTCATGCAGGTTATGCGGGCCAAAGTGCGCCCCTTTCGCCACGTAGTCAGCTTCATCCGGCTGCGGGAAAGTGGCGATACTCACCGGATTCGTCGGTTCGCGAATGTCGAACAGCCAGATCAGCTTCTCGCCGTCCTGCTGGTTATCCAATACCGCCTCATCGAGCACCACCAGCAGCTCCCGGTCCGGAAGCGGCAGCGCGGTGTGGGTACCGCCGCCAAACGGCGGACTCCAGTTACGGTGGCTAATCAGCTTCGGCTGCGCGCGGTCCTGCACATCGAGCAGCGTCAGGCCGCCGTCGCGCCAGCTACCGTAGGCGGTGTCGCCGGCGATAATCGCATGATGCAGCGCATAGCGCTTACCTTCCGGCCACTGCGGCGTTTCCCCCGTCGCCTGGTTCATTCCCGGCAGCCACCAGCGCCCGGCGACTTCCGGCTTACGCGGGTCGGCCAGGTCGATAGTCAGGAAAATATAGTCGCTAAAGCCGTCGATCAGCGCGGAAACGTAGGCCCAGCGTCCGCCGACGTACCAGATGCGGTGAATGCCGATGCCGTTAAGCGACAGGAAGCTGATTTCACGCGGTTTATCCGCAACCGAAATATCAAAAATCCGCAGCCCGGCGCTCCAGCCCTTATCCTCCACGTCGCTGACCGTCTCGCCCACCGAACGGGTGTAGTAAACCTTTTCGTCGGCAAAGCGGGCATCGGCGAACAGATCCCGGGCGTTGATCACCAGCAGCAGATCGTCGTGCGCCTGTAAATGAACGTTCCAGGTACCGGGCGGCGCGGCGATGTAATTGACCGTTCGCGGATTTTTCGGGTCGCGCACGTCCACCACGGAAAAGCCCTGTGAGACCATATGGCCGATATAGGCAAAACCACGATGGACCATCAGCTGGACGCCGTCCGGGCGTCCCCCCTGATCGCTATGTCCAATCAGCCGCATATTGCGGCTGTATTCTGGTGTGGGCAAAACACTCATTTGTTTTTCGCTTCCAGGGTAGCGAACCACGGGGCGATAAAGTCTTCGGTCTGGCCCCAGCCCGGGATAATTTTACCCAGCGAGGCGACGTTCACCGCCCCCGGCTGCGCCGCCAGCAGCGCCTGCGGGATCGCCGCCGCTTTAAAGTCGTAGGTCGCAGGCGTCGGTTCCCCGGCAATCTTATTGGCGATCAGGCGCACGTTGGTGGCGCCGATAAGCTTCGGATCCACCGCCACGCTCACCTTCCACGGGCTGCCGGATTCGCGCATCAGCTGCAGATCCTGGTTGGAAATATCGATGCTGTAGAGTTTGATCTCGGTGCGGCCGTTCTCTTTCAACGCTTTATACGCGCCCTGGCTGAAGGCGTCCCAGGTTCCCCAGATAGCATCAATTTTGCCTTTCGGATATTTCGCCAGGATCGCGCCGACCTTGTTGGCGGTATCGCCCTGCACGTCGGAAGAGACCGCGCCGATGGATTCCAGCTCTTTGATGCCGGGATTTTGTTTAAGCAGCGTCTGGTAGGCCGCCTGGCGGCGCTCCATCGGCGGGAAACCCGCGACCCACAGTTTGACGATATTGGCTTTGCCGTTGAAATCTTTTACCAGTTGGCCAAAGGAGAGTTCGGTCAGCGAAGCGTCATCCTGCTGGGTAACGGTAACGCCCGGGATCTCGCCGTTTACCGCGGTATCGAAGACCGATACTTTGATCCCGGCGTCCACCGCTTTTTTCACCAGCGCGGTGGCGTAGGGGTCGCGTCCCTGAGAAAGAATAATGCCGTCGTATTTCTGGCTAATCGCCTGGTTAACGAAGTCCTGGAATTTGGCGTCATCACCGTTGCTGAGGAAGGTGCTGATTTTAAACCCAAGCTTTTTCCCCTCCTGGATCGCCCCGGAGACAAACTGGGTGGTGTTATCGTCGGAGCCCAGATTGCGGATCACCGCGATGCGAATCGGCCCGCTATGTTCGGCAATCGCCGCCGGAAGCGGCGTCGGGATTTCAGCAAAGGCCGCCGCAGCGTTGAACAACCCCAGTGCGATGAGTGAAAACGTTATCTTTTTCATAGTGTTTACCCTGTAAAATATTAGGTGCGGCGCTGAAAATAGGTCAGTGCGAGCGCGCCAGCCAGCACCAGCCCTTTAATAATGTCCATTGCGTAGTACGGCACCGAGAGCATCACCAGGCCGTTGGAGAGCACGCCCAGGATCACCGCCCCCACTAGCGTACCGAGCGCGTTCGGTTTACCTGAACCGGCCAGCGAGAAGCCAATCCACGCCGCCGCCACCGCATCCATCAGGTAGCCGCCGCCGGCGTTCACCTGCGACGAGCCGATACGCGAAGCCAGCAAAATGCCGCCGAGCCCCGCCAGCAGGGAGGCGATCACGTATGCCGCCACCTTATAACGGGTGATCCGCAGGCCGGAGAGGCGCGCCGCTTCCGGGTTGCCGCCGATGGCGTACATCCGCCGCCCGTGGGTGGTAAAAGAGAGCGCCAGTTGAGCGATAACGGTCACCACCAGCATTATGATCACTATCGTCGGCACCTGCCCCAGCGAACCGAACGCCGCCGGGATCGCGCCTTCCGCCATATCGCCGCTCGGCAGCACCATATTTTCGGTAATTGACCCGCCGTAGCTGTAGGTCATCGCCACGCCCTGAATCACGAACAGGCTGGCAAGCGTCGCCAGCATGTCGGGAATACGCAGGATCACGATAAGAAACGCGTTAAACAGCCCCACTAAGGTACAGAGCGCCAGGGTGACAACAATCGCCTCGGTGGTGCCGAAGCCGTGCCAGACAAACAGCGAAATCACCAGCGCATTGGCCAGCGAGGCGGTGGAGCCTACGGACAAATCGAAGCCGCCGATGGTCAGCGATATCGACACGCCGATGGCGATCACCGTCACGATGGCGATGGAGCGCAGGATGTTGATGATGTTAAACGGGTCGAGGAAGTTGTCCGACGCGAGGCCAAAAACGGCGATCAGCAGGACGACGGTCAGCAACATGCCCCATTTGTAGAGAAAATCGAAAAATCGCTGACGGCCCGATACCGTCGCGTTCACTGCCAGGGCTTTACTCACGCTGCTGCTCCTCCGGTGGAGTAATAAAGAATGTTCTCTTCCCGGGCCTCTGCGCCCGGAATTTCCGCCACGATGCGCCCGTCCCACAGCACGCAGATGCGATCGCACAGCCCGACCAGCTCGGAGAATTCGCCCGAGGCGTAAATCACCCCTTTACCTTCCCGCGCCAGGCCGTCAATCACGTTGAAAAGATCCGTTTTGGCTTTGACATCGACCCCTTTGGTCGGCTCATCGAAAATCAGGACATTGGCGTTGCCGCGCAGCCATTTGCCAATCGCCACTTTTTGCTGATTGCCGCCGGAGAGACGGCGCAAGGTTTGCGCCGGACCCGATGTCCGTATCCCCACCCGGGCGATCACTTCTTCCGCCCACCGCCAGGCCTGACGATGGCCAAACAGGCTCCAGCGAGAGAAGCTGCTGTCGGCGCTAACCGCCAGGTTCATCGCCACCGGCTCTTCGATAAAAATACCCTCCTTGCGCCGCTCTTCCGGCACCAGCGCCAGACCGCGCGCCACCGAATCCGCCGGGTCGCGCGGTCGCCACGGCTGGCTGTTCAGCTCGCCGCGCGTCAACCGGCTTTTGCTGGCGCCAAACAGCGCCTTGCACAGCTCGGTTTTGCCGGCCCCCGCCAGCCCGGCGATCCCCAGAATCTCCCCCTTACGCAGGCGCAGCGAGATATCCTGCAGCAGCCCTTCGTCGTGCAGCCCTTCAACCTGTAACAGCACCTCATCGCTATGCGGCGGCCGCTTCGGCGGGAAGATATCGCTCAGCTCATGGCCGAGCATCTTTTCGACGATCTGCTCGCCGCTCAGATCGGCCATCGGCCCGCTCTCAATCAGACGACCGTCGCGCAGCACCGTCAGGGTGTCGCAAACCGCGTTTAATTCATGAATGCGGTGCGAGATAAACACGATGCCTATGCCCTGAAGCTGCAGGCGGCGCACCACCGCAAACAGGCGCTCGCTTTCGTGTTGATCCAGCGGCGCGGTCGGTTCATCAAGGATAAGAAAGCGGCAGTGATGCGACAGCGCGCGGGCCAGCAGAATTTGCTGTTTTTCCGCCAACGTGCAGCCGTCGATGGAGCGACGTACGTCGAGGCTGACGTCAAGCTGGGCCAGGGCCTCGCGCGCCAGCTGGCGCAGCCGTCCCCAGCGAAAAGCCAGCCCCGGTTCAGCCAGCCTGTCGAGCATGATGTTTTCCGCGATGCTCAGGCCCGGGACCAGCGCGACGTCAACCTCCTGCTGCACCAGGTGAATCCCCAGCTGTTTGGCGTCGCGCGGCGAGCGAATGCTGACCGGCTGATTGTTAATCACTACTTCGCCTTCGTAATGGGCGTGCGTGCCGCACAGCACCGCCATGAGCGTTGACTTACCCGCGCCGTTGGCGCCGGTGAGCGCGTGCACCGAGCCCCCCTTCAGGGTAAAAGACACGTTGCTCAGCGCCCGAAAGCCGGAAAAGGCCAGGCTAATATTTTGCATCTCAAGGCGATTGCCGGTCATCCCCTGCACCCTGTCGATTAATGTTCTGATTTAACGAATTTTTCATAGCCGCCCTTGACTGACAAATGCATAAAAGGCATAAGTTAAAGCGAAATAATATTAGCCATCCGGATGTCCAGACATAACATCGGGTTAGCGAAACAGCACAAGGACAGCATTGATGAGTCACAGCGATATCCGCGTGGTCCCCGGCCCCGCCAACTACTATTCCCATCCCGGCAGCCTTGCCCGGCTGCAGGATTTTTATAGCGAAGAACAGCTTTCACGCGCGGTGTGGGTGTACGGCGAGCGGGCTATCGCAGGCGCGCAGGCTTTTCTGCCGGCAGCGTTTAACGTTGCTGGCGCCAAAAAAATCGTATTTAAAGGCCACTGCAGCGAAAGCGACGTCAGCGAGCTGGCCCGCGCGTCCGGCGACGATCGGTCGGTGGTGATTGGCGTGGGCGGCGGCGCGCTGCTCGATACCGCCAAGGCGCTGGCCCGCCGCCTCGGCCTGCCGGTGGTGGCCATCCCGACCATCGCCGCCACCTGCGCGGCGTGGACGCCGCTGTCGGTGTGGTATAACGATGCCGGTCAGGCGCTGCAGTTTGAGATTTTCGACGACGCCAACTTCCTGGTGCTGGTGGAGCCGCGCATTATTCTTAACGCGCCGGCGGAATACCTGCTGGCGGGCATCGGCGATACGCTGGCGAAATGGTATGAAGCGGTGGTGCTGGCTCCGCAGCCGGAGACGCTGCCGCTCACCGTGCGCCTTGGCATCAACGGCGCGCTGGCGATCCGCGATGTGCTGCTGGACAGCAGCGAAACGGCGCTGGCTGACCAACAGCGCGGCGAGCTGACCCAGGCCTTCCGCGACGTGGTGGATGCGATTATCGCCGGCGGCGGTATGGTGGGGGGATTAGGCGAGCGCTATACCCGCGTCGCCGCCGCGCACGCGGTGCATAACGGGCTGACGGTACTGCCGCAGACCGAGAAGTATCTGCACGGGACCAAAGTCGCCTACGGCATTCTGGTCCAGAGCGCCCTGCTCGGCCAGGACGAGGTGCTGGCGCAGCTGGTGCAGGCGTATCAGCGCTTTAACCTGCCGACCACGCTGGCGGCGCTGGAGGTGGATATCTACAACCGCGAACAGCTGGATCAGGTGATTACCCATACCCTGCGCCCGGTAGAGTCCATCCATTTTCTGCCGGTTGAACTGAACGCCGAAACCCTGCGCGCCGCGTTTGAAAAAGTCGAACGTTTCGCCGGTTAATCCCCCGTTTTATTCGCCTCTGCCGCCCGGCGGAGGCGCTTTCGAGCCGCCTCGCAAAGCGGATGTTTCTGTCTTTATTCCGCATAAAATCTGCATTATCGTCTCCTATAAGATAATTTAAATTTACTTATAATCTTATTATTTACTTATAATGAGCTTTGACTTAAAGTGGAGGTCAGGATGATCGTTTTTTGGTCGAAAAGCGCAGAAAAACAGCTCGCCGCAATAGATTCCCGCTATCAGGAGAGAATCAAAGAAAAGCTACGCACCATGGATGATAAAAATGCGCCGGCTCCGGACATTAAAAACTCAAGCAGTCGGGATCCGAAGATCATTATCGATTGCGTGTCGGTGATTATCGCATCATCTTCACACAGTTTGAGGGGCTATCTGAAAGCTGCTATGTCGTAGCGATAAAACGAAGAACCTCAACAACCTATCTTCACGAGGAGGCAACGCCTTATGGCAGTGCAACTCATTAAGGACGACGAGGGCAACCCGCAGTATGTGGTGATCCCCTATAACGAATACTTCCAGATGCGTCTGAAAATGGCGGAATACGATGATGAAAAAGAGGAAGAGTGGGAAGACGTCCCCTACGAATCGGATGAATACGACGATATTCCCTTACCTGACAGCGTCTGCGACATCATGGATAAAGAGAAAGTCAGCCTGCAGGCGGCCTGGCGCATTTTGCGCGGCCTGTCGCAGCAGGAGGTGGCCGATAAGCTCGGAATTAGCCAGTCTGCGGTTTCCCAGCTAGAAGCTATCGACTCCCGCCCGCAAAAGCGCACCCGCGAAAAGCTGGCGGCGATATACGGCTGTACGCAGGAGCAGATCAGCCTGTATTTGCCGAAAGAGGGTTAGCAGCACTTCGCGCCGCCTTTGCCGCCGTAGCGCGCGTCCTGACGCTCGCGAAAAAACTCTTCGTAAGTCATCGGCGTTTGTTCGGGATGGGTCGCGCGGATGTGCTCCACGTAGTTGTCGTAATCCGGGACGCCGATCATCATTTTCGCCGCCTGGCCTAAATATTTTCCTGCTTTCGAAAGGGTATCAAACATTTTCAACTCTCATAATCGCCCCCCTTCTCTCAAAGAGGGGCGATAACGTGATGGCTTAGTGAGCGCGTTTCGCCTGGGTCACCAGGCTATCGGCATCAGCAGGCATCGCCTGGTACGGGGTCTCTTTCGCCGTCGGTTTGTCCTCTTTCAGCGCCGCCAGCGCGGTCTTAATCGAGAACAGCGCCAGCACCACGACCACCACCATAAAGAAGATGGTCAGCCCGGCATCCAGACGGTTGTTAAACACCAGCTGCGCCAGCTGCGACTCGGTGTACTGCGGCGGAATATTACCGCTGTCGATCATCGCCTGGAACTTGTTGGCAATCGCCAGGAAGCCGACTTTGGTGTCGGTGCTGAACGACTTCTGCCAGCCCGCGGTCAGGGTACAAATCAGCAGCCATGAGGTCGGCAGCAGCGCGACCCATGCATAGCGCTGGCGCTTCATCTTAAACAGTACCACCGCGCACAGCATCAGCGCCATCCCCGCCAGCATCTGGTTGGCAATACCAAACAGCGGCCACAGCGTGTTGATGCCGCCGAGCGGGTCAACTACGCCCTGATGCAGGAAGTAGCCCCACGCCAGCACGCACAGCGCCGTGGCGAGAAGGTTCGCCGGCAGCGAGCTGGTTTGCTTCAGCCCGGGGCTTATCACCCCCAGCAAATCCTGCAGCATAAAGCGCGCCGCGCGCGTACCGGCATCCACCGCGGTCAGGATAAATAGCGCCTCGAACAGAATGGCGAAGTGATACCAGAAGGAGACATCCATCAGGCCGCCCAGCGAACCGTGCAGAATGTAGGCCATGCCTACCGCCAGCGTCGGCGCGCCGCCCGCGCGGGAGATAATCGACTGCTCTCCCACTTCGTGAGCGATCTGGTTAAGGGTATCCGGCGTCACGGTAAAGCCCCAGCTGCTCACCACCTGCGCCGCCGACGCCACCACATCGGTCACGCCCGCCGGAGCCAGCACCGCCATCGGGCTGTTCATCGCGAAATAGACGCCCGGGTCGATAATACAGGCCGCCACCAGCGCCATAATCGCCACGAAGGACTCCATCAGCATGCCGCCGTAGCCGATAAAGCAGGCCTGGCCTTCATTGGCCAGCATCTTCGGCGTCGTGCCGGAGGCGATCAGGGCATGGAAGCCGGAAACCGCGCCGCAGGCGATGGTGATAAACAGGAACGGGAACAGGCTGCCGCTCCACACCGGGCCGGTGCCATCGATAAATTTGGTCAGCGCCGGCATCGTCAGCGTTGGGCGCATGATCAGGATACCGATCGCCAGGCCGACGATGGTGCCGATTTTCAGGAAGGTGGAGAGGTAGTCGCGCGGCGCCAGCAGCAGCCAGACCGGCAGCACGGCGGCGATAAAGCCGTAGCCCACCAGAATCCAGGTGAGCTGCACGCCGGTATAATCAAACCACGGCGCCCAGGTCGGGCTTTCCGCCACCCAGCCGCCGGAAATAATGGCGAACACCAGCATCACCAGGCCAATCACCGACACTTCGCCAATGCGCCCGGGGCGCAGATAGCGAATATAGATCCCCATGAAAATCGCCAGCGGGATGGTGAAGGCGACGGTGTAAGTCCCCCACGGGCTGTGGGTCAGCGCTTTCACCACAATCATCGCCAGTACCGCGAGGATAATCACCATGATCATAAAGCAGGCCACCAGCGCCAGCACGCCGGCGGTCGGGCCCATCTCCTCTTTCACCAGCTCGCCGAGCGAACGTCCGTCGCGACGGGTGGAGACGAACAGCACCATGAAGTCCTGTACCGCCCCGGCCAGCACCACGCCCGCAAGGATCCAGATCATTCCCGGCAGGTAGCCCATCTGCGCCGCCAGCACCGGGCCAACCAGCGGCCCCGCGCCGGCAATAGCGGCAAAATGGTGGCCGAACAGCACCTTCTTGTCGGTTGGAACATAGTCGAGGCCGTCGTTGTGACGCACCGCCGGGGTCATGCGCGTCGGGTCGACCGCCAGTACATTTTTGGCGATATAGAGGCCGTAGAAGCGATAGGCGATCAGATAGACGCAGACTGCCGCGACGACAATCCACAGCGCGTTGATCTGTTCACCCCGGTTTAGCGCGATATAGCCCAGGGCAAAGGCTCCGATAACGGAGAGCAGTGTCCAGATGAGGTATTTCCCTGAATTATTCATCATTGTGTTCCACTGGTAGGGTAATCAGGATGTTACAAGTTGTTTCTAGAACATAATGTGAATTTTAACAACTTTGAAACGTTGCAGATGTCGCCTGACGGCAAGGATTTATCTCACATTGCAAGCGAGATCACTTCTGGCAGGAAAAGAGATGAAAACGGGGAGGATAATCTGTAACTGCATCGCAGTCTGCTTCCCCGGAGGCGGCGCTTGACGCGCCTGTCCGGGCTACCGGTCCGCAGACGATGGTGAACCCGTAGCCCGGTCAGCGCAGCGCCACCGGGGAAGCACACCGCAGATGACGGTGAGTTGTCCGGAACCACAGACGGCGCGTTACCCGTAGCCCGGGTAAGCGCAGCGCCACCCGGGAACAGGCTATGCCTCAGCCGAGGACCGCCGTGCCCAGACGGCAGGTGCAGCAGCGTCGTCCCCGCTCGTCGAACACCGCAATTTCCCAGCTCTGGCCCTGACGCCCCAGGTGCAGCGGTCGGCACTCGCCGCGCACTTTGCCGCTGGAGACCGCCCGGTGATGGGTGGCGTTAAGTTCGGTC
Source organism: Klebsiella sp. M5al (assembly GCF_002090195.1). Lineage (NCBI taxonomy): Bacteria > Pseudomonadati > Pseudomonadota > Gammaproteobacteria > Enterobacterales > Enterobacteriaceae > Klebsiella > Klebsiella sp. M5al. The sequence goes on along the minus strand of NZ_CP020657.1, from coordinate 1,647,973 downwards.
CCCACCACGCACTGGCCCTCTTCGGTCATCAACCATCCGGCCATTGAACCGAGGGTTTCCGCCAGCGCCGCGGAGGCGCCGCCGTGTAGCAGCCCGAACGGCTGATGGGTTCGCGCATCGACCGGCATTTCCGCCTCCAGCACGCCCTCTTCCAGCCGGGTATACACTATCCCCAGATGCGCCACCATCGTATTCGCGCTGGTCGCATTAAGCGCATCCAGCGTCAGCTGACGTTTCCAGGCCATTTATGCCCCCAGCGTCGAGCCGCCGTCCACCACGATATCCTGCAGCGTGATATGGCTGGCGTGAGCGGAGGCGAGAAACAGAATGGTATTGGCAATCTCCTGCGGACGGGCGATTTTGCCCAGCGGAATGCCCAGCTTAAACTGCTCGCCGAAACCGCGAATGCGCTGCTGTTCAGCGTCATCGCTGACCCACAGCGTGCGCTGCATATCGGTGTCAGTCGAGCCAGGAGAAACCAGATTACAGCGTACCCCGCTGCCCGCCAGCTCAAGGCCAACGGTCAGCGCCAGGCTCTTCAGCGCCGCCTTTGATGCGCCGTAGGCGCTCATGCCGATGCGCGGAGTATGCGCAGCATCGGAGGCCACCGTCACAATTGCCCCGCCTTTCTGGCGGCGAAACTGCGCCATCGTCTGCTGGAACAGGTTAAACGCCCCGCCGACGTTGACGGCGAAGGTCTGCTGCCAGTCTTCCTGGCTCAGCGCATCGGTCGCCCCCATCCGTAAAATGCCGGCGGCATTGACCAGCACATCCAGCCGTTCAATGCCAGCCAGCAGGCGGCCACATACCTGCGCCACCTGCCGCGCGTCGGCGACGTCCAGCGTCTCGGTGGCGAACGGATAGCTTTCACCGTCGAACGCCAGATCAAAGCCGGTTACCTGCGCGCCGGCCTCAACGAACGCCAGGGCGGTGGCGTAGCCGATCCCCTTGCCCGCCCCAGTGATCCACACGGTCTGGCCGTGAAAATCGAGTCCGTTCATTATTTCACCTCGCGGGACAGCAGCGCCCACCAGGCGTCGATAGTCGGGTTTTTCGCCAGCACCACGAAGTCGATATCGCCGTACACTTTACGCCAGCGCGCGGCGAGCGCCATCATACGCACCGAGTCGAGGCCGTAATCGATCAGGTTTTCATCGTCCATCGGCTCGTCGCTTTCATCCAGCAGCGGCAACACCAGCGCGCGCAGCGCCGCTTTTGACGCCGGCAGCGGCAGCAGCTCTTCGGTCATCACCACGCGACCGGAGCGGCCCGCCACGTAGTTGAGCGCCATCAGATGCTCTTCACGGCTGAAATCGGCCAGCGCATCGGCGACAAAGAACGGCTTAATATCGCGCATAAACGCATCGGTCGCAGTGGTCATACAGCCGATATGGGCGTAAACGCCGGTGATGATCAGCTGATCGCGCCCTGCCTCTTTCAGCATCTCCTCCAGCGGCGAGCGATGAAACGCGCTGTAGCGCCACTTCACCAGTACGGTGTCGCTGTCGTCCGGCGCGAGCGCGGCAATCACCTGCTGCTGTTCCGGCGAACGGGTCAGGCCCGGTCCCCACATATCGTTCAGCAGCGCGCGGTCTTCATCGCTCTGCTCTTTCGGCTGAGCGGTGTAAAAGACCGGAATATGGTTCTGTTTGCAGAACTCGCGCAGGGCGGCGATGTTGGCCACCACTCTCTCCATCATCGGGCTGTTTTCGCCCCAGAAGTTGAGGAAATACTCCTGCATATCGTGAATCAACAGCGCGGCGCGGGACGGCTCAAATGCCCAGTTCACTTTGTTCGCCGGGATATCGCTGGCTTCCGGCAGCGCGTAAGCCTGTAATTTTGGGATTGCCATTCTGTCTTCTCCTTCAGCCCAGCTTGCGTTCAGCCAGCCACTGACGTAATTGTTTTTTATCGACTTTGCCCACCGGCGTCAGCGGCAGCGCATCAACGCACTCCACGCGGTCCGGAAGTTTAAATTCTGCGACCCCTTGTTCACGCAGGAAGCGGCGCACCGCTACCGCGCGCAGAGGCTCCTTCACCACCAGATACGCACAGCTCTTCTCACCCAGCAGGCTGTCTTCCATGCTGACCAGCGCCGCGTGGATCGCCGCAGGATGACGCAGCAGCAGGTTTTCGATCTCTTCCGCCGCGATCTTCTCGCCGCCGCGGTTGATCTGATCTTTTTCCCGCCCCTGCACGGTGATATAGCCATCTTCATCGATCGAGATCAGATCGCCAGAGCAGTAGAAACCATCGGCATCAAAGGCTTCGGCATTATGCTGCGGGCTCTTGTAGTACCCGCGGAAGGTGTACGGCCCGCGGGTCATCAGGCGCCCGACTTCGCCGCGCGGCAGCGGATTACCATCGGCATCGGCCACCCACACTTCGTCATCCGGGCACATCGGGCAGCCCTGGGTGTTGATGATGCGCTCGGGGCTGTCGTTGAGGCGGGTATAGTTCACCAGCCCCTCCGCCATGCCGAAGACCTGCTGCAGCTGGCAGCCAATTTCCGCCGGAATGCGCGCGGCGAGGGTCGCTGAGAGGCGCGCTCCGCCCACCTGCAGCAGCCGCAGCGATTGCAGTTGAGCATTGCTGCCGGCGTCATGGATCTCCTGTAGCCACAGGCTGACCGCGGGGGGAACCAGCGAGGTCAGGTTGATCTGGTGCTTTTCGATCAGCGGGAAGCAGAGGGTCGCGCTCGGGTCGTGCGCTAACACCACCACGCCGCCGGCGAGGAACACGCCTAATGAACCCGGCGAGCTCATCGCGTAGTTGTGGGCGGCGGGAAGCGCGTTCAGGTAGCGCGTTTCGGCGCTTACGCCGCACAGCTCGTTGCTGCGGCGAATGCTGTAGTCGTAGTCGTTATGCGTACGTGGGATGAGCTTCGGCGTCCCGGTACTGCCGCCGGAAAGCTGGAAAAAAGCCACTTCGTCGGCAGGCGTCGGATGCGCAACGAAACTATCGTCAGCGCGCTCGATGGCCGCCGTCAGGCTCTGCTCGCCGTCGTCGTTCAGCAGCAGCGCCACGCGTACCGACGGATGCTGCGCAACAAAAGCGTTAAGAAAATCATCATCGGCAAACAGCGCATGTGCGCGGTCGGCAATCAGTAAGGCGGGTTCAATTTGCGCGGCGTAGGCGTTCAGCTCGCTACGCTGGTGGCTGAACAGCGCGTTGACCGGCGCCACGCCGATGCGCAGCAGCGCGAAAAAGGTAATATAGAATTCCGCGACGTTGCCCAGCTGCACCAGCGCCGTTTCGCCGCGCTTCAGGCCAAGACGCTGCAGCGAGGAAGCGAGGTTATCCACCAGGCGGTTGAATTCACGGTAGCTGTAGCTTTTGTCGCCGTCGATAATCGCCGGGGCGTCGTTTTCCGCATGACGGGTTATCAGTTGAGTTAATGGCAGATCCTGCCAGTAGCCTTTTTGCCGATAGCGGGCCGCGAACGCTTCCGGCCAGCGGGTAAATTCGATCATCATCGTCCCTTATTGCAAGCCGAATACGTTCAGCATGGTGGTCAGTTTGACGCCGGTTTCGCGCCACTCGCCCAACGGCGAAGAGGCCGGAACGATACCTGCGCCGGCAAATAGCCGCAGGGTGCTCTGCTGCAGGCGCGCGCAGCGGATGGTGACCACCCACTCGCCGTTGCCTTCGTCATCACACCAGCCGACAATGCCGCCGAATAGCTGGCGGTCGAACGGCTCCAGTTCGCCGATCAGGCGTTTCGCCGCCTGATGCGGGAAACCGCTCAGCGCCGGAGTCGGATGCAGCAGGCAGGCCAGCGACATGGCATTCTCGTTTGCCAGCGCGGTGCCCTGAATCTGCGTCGCCAGATGCCACAGGGTCGGCGTGGTGATCAGCTGCGGAGAGTCCGGCAGGGAGAGTTCGCTGCTGCGCGGCGCTAATACGGCCTTCATCGCCTGAGTCACCAGCTCATGTTCATGGCGATCTTTTTCCGACGCCAGCAGCCTGTGCCCCGCTTCACGATCCAGCACATCGTCCGGCTGGCGGCGGGCGGAACCGGCCAGCGGCAGAGAGCTGAAATGCGCGCCTTCTTTACGCAGCAGCAGCTCTGGGCTTGCGCCCAGCAGCACGCCGCCGTCTGAGAGCGGCACGTGGAAGTTAAAGCTGGCCGGATTCTGGGCGATCAGGCGCTCGAGCAGCGCCCCGCTATCGACCCGTTCGCGGGTGGTGATATCAATCAGGCGCGACAGGACCACCTTGTCCACTTCCGGCGTCGCGGTGAGGGCCGCCGCGCGCGCCACCATCGCCATAAAGGTGTCCTGCTCGGGGATCTCCCGGCGCTGCACGACATCCATCGGATTTTGCCCCGACGCATAGCGCGCGGAGTGCTGCTTTTCAGTGCGGGAGAACGCTGTCCAGCTCGCGGGGATAAACAGCTCGGAGGGCTCGCTGGTATCGAACGGAATGGCGCCGACCATCACCGGTCTGGCGATCCCGGCAGTGCGCGCCGCTTTAAAGGCGGCGGCCATTTTTTGCTGAAACTCTCCGTCCGGATCATCGCCGTCGGCGGCGGGATGAGAGAATCGGCTAAAGCAGCCAGCGGTGGTGAAACTGCGGTACGGCGACATAAAGAAGAAGCTTTCCGGCGGCAGGGTCATTTTTTTCTCCCGAACTTCCTCAGCCAAAGACGTTTCCATATCATCCTCCAAAAACGATAAAGATATTACGAATAATTATCATTTATATTTTGGTTGGCTAACCTAAAAGGTATTGCGCTTTATGTCAACCGTACAGGTAGCATGTTGTGCGACTTAAGCTTGCATCGACAGCGCACAAAGTTGAAAATGAGAAGCATTTATCACACATTGCAGGCAACGAGCGTTTTTCTGCAATCGCCCGGCGGCCCTTCGCCTGCGCGGGCCTACGGCAGCCTCGTCGCCTTGTGATGTCAGGGTTTTTGTCGGCCGGGTAAGGCGCAAGCCGCCACCCGGCGGAAACGCGAGCGCCATAGCGAGCACAGGTCTGTTATCAACCTCATTTATCACCACTCAATCAGGATGCGAATACGTGAATTTCTCCACCTTTTGCCGCCGTACCCTCCTCGCCAGCGGCCTGGCGATTTTAGGAATGAGCTCAGCGCTGGCGGCAGACTGGCCGCGCCAGATAACCGACAGCCGCGGAACCCATACGCTGGAAAGCCAGCCGCTGCGCATTGTCTCCACCAGCGTGACGCTGACCGGTTCGCTACTGGCGATTGACGCGCCGGTGGTGGCCAGCGGGGCCACCACGCCCAACAACCGCGTCGCCGATGGCCAGGGTTTTTTGCGGCAGTGGAGCGAGGTGGCGAAAGCGCGCAAGCTGGCGCGCCTCTATATCGGCGAACCGAGCGCTGAGGCCGTCGCCGCGCAAATGCCGGATTTGATTCTGATTAGCGCCACCGGCGGCGATTCGGCGATGACGCTCTACGACCAGCTTTCCACCATCGCCCCGACGCTTATCATTAACTACGATGATAAAAGCTGGCAGGCCCTGCTGACCCAATTGGGGAATATCACCGGCCATGAACAGCAGGCCGCTGAAAGAATCGCGGAGTTTGATAAAAAGCTGGCGGCGCTGAAAGAGCAGATGAAGCTGCCGCCGCAGCCGGTCACCGCGCTGGTCTACACCGCCGCGGCCCATAGCGCCAATATCTGGACCAAAGAATCCGCTCAGGGACAGCTGCTCGAACAGCTGGGCTTTACCCTCGCCGACCTGCCAGGCGGGCTGCATGCCAGCCAGAGCCAGGGAAAACGGCATGATATCGTGCAGCTGGGCGGGGAAAACTTAGCCGCCGGGCTTAACGGTCAGAGCCTGTTCCTGTTCGCCGGCGACCAAAAGGACGCCGACGCGATTAACGCCAACCCGCTGCTATCGCATCTGCCCGCCGTTGAAGGGAAACGCGTTTATCCGCTGGGGACGGAAACCTTCCGCCTGGATTACTACAGCGCCGTGCTGGTGCTGCAGCGTTTAGCAGCGCTCTTTGCCTAAGCCGATCTCCCGGGGCGGCGCCAGGCGCCTTGCCTGGGCTACCGGACCGCCGGGAAAGCCCAGCGGAGTTAACTTTCGCTGACCGCTTCCGGGCGCTGAAAGCGGCGCAGTTCGCGTAACAGCCCCACCAGCACCGCGCCCACAATCACCAGCGCCCAACCGCTGGCGCTCGCCGAGGCCACCGGCGTCAGGATCGCGCCCAGGCCGCCGAGCAGCGCCGCGCCTATCGCATCGCCGGTCACGTTCTGCGCGGTCCACAGACCGTTGATGCGCCCGAGCATATTTTCCGGGGTCTGGGTCTGAATCAGCGTATATTGCAGCAGCGAGCTTATCGCGCTTAGCCAGCCAAACAGCGCCAGACACAGCGCGCCCAGCTCCCACACCGGCATCAGGCTGAACAGCGCAATCGCCACAAACGAGCCGACGGTGGTCGCCAGCATCAGCACGCCCGGCTTCGCCGTCTGCGCCAGTTGCCCGCTGGTTAGTGCCCCGAATGCCGCGCCCAGTGGGATCGCAGCATAGAGCAGGCCAATCTGCGACGCCGACATCTGCCAGCTTCCGGCCAGCGCCGGATAGAGCACGCGCACCGCGCTGGCCATCGTCAGCAGACCGCCAAGCAGCGCGATGCCGCCGATAAGCGGGCTGTTAAACAGAAACTTCAGCCCCGCGTTCAGCGATTTCAGCGGGTGCTCGCGCGGCTGCGGCGGCGGCGCCAGCAGCGGTAAACGCAGCAGAGTCAGCGTGGTGATAAAGGTTCCCGCCGCCGCCAGACCGTAGTTCCAGGCCACGCCGCCGGTTGCCAGTAGCAGACCGCCGATCATCGGCGAAATCACCGAGCCCAGCCGCACCGTCAACATGGTGATCGCCCCGGCCTGCATCAGATTTTCCCGGCCAACCAGCGCCGGCGTCGCCGCCAGCAGCGCGGTCACGCCAATAGAGGCGAACAGACCGTCCCAGATACCGAGCAGATAGATGGCGATTAACGACGGCTCCGGCAGCATGGCGTTCAGGCACAGGCCGACGAAACCAATCCCGCAGGTGCCGCGCGCCAGCAGGATCAAACGCTTACGCTCATAGCGGTCGGCAAGCACGCCGCCGATCATCAAACCGACAAACATCGAAGCGCCGGTCAGGGTCACCGACAGCCCCACTTGCCAGGTTGAATGGGTCATCATCTGGATTTGCACCGGGATCGCCACGCCCAGCAGGCCAAGCGACAGGATTGAAATAAAGCGGGCGATAAAGACGGCGCGAAAGGCCGGGTGAGTTTTCAACAAGCTGAGATTCAGCAGCCAGGATTGTCGGTTCATGACAGCGCCTTGTTATTATTTTCCATACCATTTTTATGGGTGCACATGCTAACATAACTGAATAGAATCGATAACGATAATTACTATCATTATCATGCCAGGGATGTAAGCCATGTCGTGTTCCACGACCGCGGCGCGCGCCTTTGCCGTGCCGGGTCTTTTAATCGTTTTAATCATCGCCGTTGCGCTCAGCCTGCTGATCGGCGCCAAACCCCTACCGTTTAGCGTCGTCCTCGATGCCTTCACCGGCACCTGCCAGAGCGCCGATTGCACCATCGTCCTTGATGCCCGGCTGCCGCGAACCCTCGCCGGGCTGCTGGCCGGCGGCGCGCTGGGTCTGGCCGGCGCGCTGATGCAAACGCTGACCCGCAACCCGCTGGCGGACCCCGGGATCCTCGGCGTCAACTCCGGCGCCAGCTTCGCTATCGTGCTGGGCGCGGCGCTGTTTGGCCTTTCTTCGCCGCAGGAGCAGCTGCTGATGGCCTTTTGCGGCGCGTTCGGCGCCTCGCTGCTGGTCGCCTTTACCGGCAGCCAGGGCGGCGGCCAGCTCAGCCCCGTGCGCCTGACCCTCGCGGGGGTCGCCCTGGCGGCGGTGCTGGAAGGGCTTTCCAGCGGTATCGCGCTGCTTAATCCCGACGTCTATGACCAGCTGCGCTTCTGGCAGGCGGGTTCGCTCGACGTGCGCACCCTGCAAACCCTGAAAATTGTGCTGATCCCGGTGCTGATTGCCGGTCTGGTGACCCTGCTGCTGAGCCGGGCCTTAAACAGCCTGAGCCTCGGCAACGATACGGCCACCGCGCTCGGCAGCCGGGTCGCGCGGACTCAGCTTATTGGTCTGCTGGCGATTACCGTTCTGTGCGGTAGCGCCACGGCGGTGGTGGGGCCGATCGCCTTTATCGGCCTGATGATGCCGCATATGGCCCGCTGGCTGGTGGGCGCGGATCATCGCTGGTCGCTGCCGGTGACCCTACTGGCGACCCCCGCCCTGCTGCTGTTTGCCGACGTGCTGGGGCGCCTGCTGGTGCCCGGCGAACTGCGGGTTTCAGTGGTCAGCGCCTTTATTGGCGCGCCGGTGCTGATCTGGCTGGTGCGCCGCCAGCCGCGCGGAGGTGGCATGTGATTGCGCCTTCTCGTCGCCTGATATTGAGCTGTTTGCTACTGCTGGTCGCCAGCGTGCTGGTCTCCCTGTGGGGGCTGGGTAGCGGCCTGGTGCCGTTAAGCGTTGAGCAGGTTATCTCCGCGCTGCTCGGCGATGCGCCGCGTAACGTCACCCTAGTGGTGACCGAGTGGCGTCTGCCGCGCGTGCTGATGGCGCTGCTGATCGGCGCCGCCCTTGGCGTCAGCGGCGCGATTTTCCAGTCGTTGACCCGCAACCCGCTGGGCAGTCCGGACGTGATGGGGTTCAACACCGGGGCCTGGAGCGGCGTGCTGGTGGCGATGGTGATGTTCGGCCAGAACCTGGCGGCCATCGCCATGGCGGCAATGGTTGGCGGTATTCTCACCGCTCTGGTGGTCTGGCTGCTGGCGTGGCGCAACGGCATTGAGACCTTTCGCCTGATTATTATCGGCATCGGCGTGCGGGCCATGCTGGTGGCGTTCAATACCTGGCTGCTGCTGCGCGCTTCGCTGGAAACCGCCCTCTCCGCCGGGCTGTGGTATGCCGGTTCGCTTAACGGTCTGACCTGGGGGAAAACCTGGCCCTCCGCGCCGCTGATTCTCTTGATGCTGGCGTGCGGGGCGCTGCTGGCGCGGCGTATGCGGCTGCTGGAGATGGGCGACGATACCGCCTGCGCGCTGGGCGTGCGGGTTGAACGCTCGCGGCTGCTGCTGATGCTGGTCGGGGTGGTGCTGACCGCCGCCGCTACCGCCCTCGCCGGGCCGATTTCCTTTATCGCCCTCGTGGCCCCGCATATCGCGCGGCGCCTTAGCGGTACCGCCCGCTGGGGGCTGGCCCAGGCGGCGCTGTGCGGCGCCCTGCTGCTGGCGCTGTCTGACTACTGCGCGCAGCGTCTGTTTATGCCCTATCAGTTACCGGTGGGCGTGGTGACCGTCAGCATTGGCGGCCTCTACCTTATCGGGTTATTAATTCAGGAGTCCCGCAAAAAATGACCGCTGTCACCTCCCGTTTGCGCGGCGACCAGTTGACCCTGGCGTACGGCAAAAAAACCATCGCCGAATCGCTGAACGTCACCATTCCCGACGGCCACTTTACCGCCATTATTGGCCCCAACGGCTGCGGTAAATCGACGCTGCTGCGCACCCTGAGCCGCCTGATGACGCCCGCCAGCGGTCATGTTTATCTCGACGGCGAGCAGATCCAGCGTTACGCCAGTAAAGAGGTGGCAAAGCGCATCGGCCTGCTGGCGCAGAACGCCACCACGCCGGGGGATATAACGGTTCAGGAGCTGGTGGCCCGCGGGCGCTATCCGCACCAGCCGCTGTTTACCCGCTGGCGCAAAGAGGATGAAGAGGCGGTCAGCAGGGCGATGAAGGCCACCGGCATTACCGACCTCGCGCGGCAAAGCGTCGATACCCTCTCCGGCGGCCAGCGCCAGCGGGCGTGGATCGCCATGGTGCTGGCCCAGGAGACGGCGATTATGCTGCTCGATGAGCCTACCACCTGGCTGGATATCAGCCATCAGATCGATCTGCTTGAGCTGCTAAGCGAGCTGAATCAGCAGAAGGGCTATACGCTGGCGGCGGTGCTGCACGATCTGAACCAGGCCTGCCGCTACGCGACCCATTTGATTGCCCTGCGCGAGGGTAAAATCGTCGCCGAAGGCGCGCCGAAGGAGATCGTCAGCGCGGAGCTCATTGAAAAGATTTACGGTCTGCGCTGTACGATCATAGAGGATCCGGTGGCGCATACGCCGCTGGTGGTGCCGCTGGGTCGCCGATAGATATTCCCGGCTCGCGCTGCGCTTAGCCGGGCTGGCAGAAACGGTAGCCCGGGTAAGGCGTTTACGCCGCAACCCGGGAGTTTTTCTATCCTTCCCCGAGGATCTCCCTGACCACCGGGCCAATCGCCTCAAAGGCCTGCGGGGAGATAATATCCACGTGGGCGCAATCCTGGCTAAACACCTCCAGCTCGCCGACCCACGGCCCCCAGACCCTCTGCGGCTCCATCCCGGGCTGACGGGTTTTCTCCGCCACGAACAGCGTCGCCTTACCGTCAAACTTCGCGCTGTGCGCGGTGGTCAGCAGGCGCACCGCGTCGGCGTAGTTACCCTCGATAACGCTGAACAGCTCACCGGAAGCCTGCCCCTGCTGGGCGGCCAGAAACGCCTCGCGCTCGCGGGCGATCTCCGCCAGCACCTCAGGGTCCAGACCGTTGGCCTCTTTCTCCGCCCAGTTCTGCGTTTCCGGCGGCCAGGTATCCAGCAGGCCGAGAAACGCCACCGCTTCGCCGCGCTGGCGTAAGCGGGCGGCTATTCCCTGCGCCAGGGTGCCGCCGAGCGAATAGCCCAGCAGATAATAGGGGCCGTGGGGCTGCTGCGAAAGCAGGGTTTGCAGATGATGCTCGCAGACCGCATCCAGATCCGCCGCCGTCGCCATCGGCCCGTGCGGTCGCGGCGACTGAATGCCGACGATCGACCAACGCGGGCTTAAATAACGCGCCAGCACGCTGAACTGCCAGGCAAAACCGGAAGCTGGATGGAAGCAAAACAGCGTCGGGCCGTCGCTCTCGCGCAGCGGCAGGATCGCGTCGAAGCCCAGCCGTTGCGCCTGCTCATCGCTGAGATCCGATGCCAGCAGCGCGCTCAGCTTGCCGACGGTAGAAGCGACCATCACCTGCCCCGGCGTCACCTGGCGTTGCAGTTCGCGGCCGAGCGTCGCCGCCAGACGCATCGCCAGCAGCGAATGGCCGCCAAGGGCGAAGAAATCGGCGTCGATATCGTTCACCTCGCAGCCCAGCAGCTGGCTGAACGCCGAGGCGACGGTGGTTTCCACGCCCGGCTCCGGCGGACGACCGCGGCTTACGCGGCTCAGCGTCGGCAGCGGCAGCGCTTTGCGATCCAGCTTGCCGTTGGCGCTCAGCGGCAGCGCCGGCAGTTGAATCAGCACCACCGGCACCATATGCGGCGGCAGCTGTTCGCCAAGCCGCGCTTTAAGCGCCTCGGTATCCAGCGGCAGGCCGGATTCAGAAACCAGATAGCCCACCAGCTGGCGGGCATCGCCCCCGGTCGCCGCCGCCTGGTTGAAGACGCAGGCGTGAGCCACCGCCTGCGCAACGTCCGGCAGCGCCGACATTGCGCGATCAATTTCCCCGAGTTCGATCCGCTGGCCGCGGATTTTTAGCTGGTCGTCGCTGCGCCCGAGATACTCGACCGCGCCGTTATCCAGCCAGCGGGCAACGTCGCCGGTGCGGTACATGCGCTCGCCCGGCGCGTAAGGGTCGGCGATAAAGCGGCTGGCGGTTAAATCGGGGCGCCCGAGATAGCCCTGCGCCAGCTGAATGCCAGTCAGGTAGAGATCCCCCGCCACGCCCGGCGGTACCGGGCGCATCGATGCATCGAGGATGCGTAAGCCGGTATTCCACACCGGCCAGCCAATCGGCACGCTGGCGCCGGTTACCGCCGCCAGTTCAGGCCCGCAGGCCGGATACCAGCTGACGTCCACCGCCGCTTCCGTCGGGCCGTACAGGTTATGCAGCGGCGCGCCGGTCAGCTCCTCCCACTCCCGGCACAGCGCCGTCGGCAGCGCTTCGCCGCTGCAGAAGACCCGGCGCAGGGTATGGCACGAGGCGACGTTTTCCGTATTCAGCGAGGCGACAAACGCCGCCAGCATCGAGGGGACAAAGTGGGTGGTGGTCACGCCGTAGCGGGCGAAGAACTGCTGCATCGCCAGCGGATCGCGATGGGCCTCCGGCTCGGCCATCACCAGCTGCGCGCCGGCGATAAACGGCCACCAGAACTCCCAGACCGATACATCAAAGCTGCACGGCGTTTTCTGCGCCACCACATCATCGGCGGTGAGCGGATAGTGGTCCTGCATCCACAGCAGGCGGTTGACGATGGCGGTTTGCCCGACCATGACCCCTTTCGGTCGCCCCGTCGAGCCGGAGGTGAAGATGATATACGCGGTATGCTCCGGCTGCGAGAGCGCCAGCGGCGCGGCATCCGCCGCCGCCAGCGGGTGTTGATAGCACAGGCTTTCGAGGCCGGGGATATCGCTAAAGCGCGCCCGCTGATCTTCAGAGGTAATCAGCAGCGAGGGACGGGCGTCTTCCAGCATCATCCGCAGACGATCGTCGGGATAGCCGGTATCCAGCGGCAGCCACGCGGCGCCGGCTTCAACGATGCCGTGCAGCGCCAGGGTCAGGAATACCGAACGCGGCAGCGCCACCGCCACGCTATCGCCCGGCTTGACGCCCCGCGCGCGAAGCTGTTCAGCCAGCGCCACCACCTGCTGGCGCATCTCGCGGTAGCTAAACTGCCAGCGGCCGTCCGCCAGCGCCGGGGCATCCGGGGTTTTCGCCGCCTGTTCCGCCACCCGCGCGCTCAGGGTGGTGAGCGGCAGATCGACGGCGGTGGCGTTCACCCGCTGTAGCTGCTCCGCTTCCGCCGCCGATAGCATATTCACGTCGCCGCAGCGCAGGGCCGGATTATCGGCAAATTGCGCCAGCAGCGCGGAAAGTCGGGCGATATGGTTGCCCAGCGTCTGTTTATCGTAACGCTGCTTATTGGCCAGCACCTCCAGCGACAGGCCGCCGGCTTCATCCGGGAACAGCGCCAGCTCAAGGTCGTTGACCGGACCGGTCGCCAGGGTATGGGTAATCGCCTGTACGCCATCGATATCCAGCTGATAATCAAAAACTTTAATATTAAGCACCGGGCCAAACAGCGGTTCGTCGCCCGCCGCCTTGCCGCTGTCGCGGACAATCTGTTCGGCGTCATAGCGCTGATGGCGGCGCATTTTCTTCAGCTGTCCGGCAAGACGCGCGGCCAGCTCCGCCAGCGTTTCCCCGGCGTCAATGGTGACCGCCAGCGGCAGAACGTTGAGCACCGGACCGGTGGCGGTGAGCGCCGCGGAGCCCATACGACGCATAAAAATAAAGCCTGCGGCATACTCCGTTCGGCTGCACAGCCGTCCCAGCCACAGGGCGGTCAGCGCCAGAGCCAGGTCCGCGCGCTGGCACTGCGGCGCGCTTGCCGCCAGCCGGCTAAAGACGCCGGCATCCACCTCCAGCTTCATGCGCCAGATATCGCTGCTGGTCGCCCTTCCCGCCAGCGGCGCATCCGACAGCGAGGCCGGAGACGGCAGCGCCTGACGCTGCGCCTGCCAGAACGCTTTGTCGCGCTGCCAGGCATCGCTGCCGTAATAGCGCTGGTACTCTTCCACCACCTCGGCAAAGGGCGTAAACGGCGAGGCGGGCGTCTCTTCGCCGCGCTGCCAGGCGCGATAAATCGCGGCGATCTGGCGGGTAATGGCCGGGAAGCTGAAGCCATCGACCAGCAAATGGTGGTAACGCTGATACCAGTACCAGCGGTTATCGCCTACCCGCAGCAGCTGATGGCAGACCAGCGGATTACCGCCGTCCACCCGCAGATTCTGCCCGAGGTCGGCCTGCATCCTCGCCAGCGCGGCGGCGTGCGGGTCGCTCGCCGCGCGCAGATCCTGATAGTCCGGTTCGGCAAAAACGCGGCGTTCATCAACCCACTGCCAGGCTTCGCCGCTATCTTCACAAAAGCGCATGCTGAGGGTGTCGGCCTGAGAGAGCCCTGTGATAATCGCCCGCCCGAGCAGGACTGGGTCAATATCGCCGCGCAGCTCAACATAGTGGGCGACGCTCCATGCGCCGGGCAGCGTCGAGAGGCGCTCCGCCATCCAGATCCCCGGCTGCGCCGCAACCAGCGGTAAACGTGTGGTCATTATCGGCTCCTCAGGACGCATGGTGGGCGGGGGTCAAGGTAGACCAGTTCGCCGCCAGCCAGGCGTTGCACGCCTCTAACGACTGCGGCGGGCACTCTACCGACCAGCCTTGCGGCAGCGCGCAGTGGCGCGGCCACAGGCTGTACTGCTGCTGCTCATTGCGCAGGATGTAAAACTGCCCTTGTGGATTGTCGAAGGGATTACTGAATTGCATGTCAAATTCCTCGTAAAGCGCGCGTTGCTACTCGTCACGGCATAAAGGTTGCCACAGCTGGATGAGCCCCGCCGTCATCCCGCCGCGCCAGCACAGCGCATCATGCCCGCCATCAACCTGACGCCAGAAAATCGTCTGCTGTTCCAGATGCGCCAGCAGCGCCTGGTTGGCGCGAAAAATGATCGGCTCGCGAAGACCGGCTTCCAGCCAGATACGTAGCCCTTGCGGATGTAATTCGCCGCGGCTCAGGCGGTCAATCAGCAGGCCCGTCTGCGCGCCGCCGCGATGCGGCCACCAGTAGGAGCCGGACTGGCTGAGCACGCAGCCAAAGCGCCGGGGCCAGTAGAGGGCGGCGAACATCGCGGCCAGGCCGCCAAAGCTCTGGCCTGCCACCACGGTTCGGTCGGCGCGATCGCTGAAAGGTGCTAGTCGGTGAACCATTGGCAGCAGCTCTTCCTGTACCGCCAGCCAGAACGCGTCATTGCAGGGCAACTCTGCGGCCCGGTGCGGGTTATCAATCGCGTCAATCAGCAGATAAACCGCCGGCGGCAGCCGTTTTTCGCGGGTTAAGCCTGCCAGCGGCGACCATACCGGCATACTTTCGGCCCAGAACTGGCCGTCGAGCAGGATCGCCAGCGGGCGCTGCTGCGGCTGCGCGTCGCCGGTGGCGTAAACCCATATTCGTCTGCGGTTGCCGAGCCGCTGGCTGCGCCACTCAATGCAGATCGGAGGCTGATAAGGTTCTTCACCCAGCGCCCAGCCCGGCTGCTCCGGGGCTTCCGGCAGCTCCAGCGCGGAGACCGCGTGACCGCGCCCGCCCTTCCAGCTTTGCGGATTGAGCGGGTCGGCAATCGCCCGCGGCAGCAGCCTGCGCCAGCCTTCGCGCAGCAGCGCGCGGTCCGGGCCGTCGCCGTTAAAAAGCTGAGGAGAAAAGTCGTCGTCGCGCGCGGAAGGGATAAAGCAGTAGCTGCCGCGCCAGGTGGGAGAAAGCGTGGTTTGCCAGCGCCAGGCATCGGTGCCGGGAATGCGCTGCAGCGTTTGCGGCACGGCGTTTTTATGATGGTCAGTCACGCCGGTAATATAAATCCACACCCGGCGGGTTGCCGAAGACGCTTCGTCGCCCGCCGGATCGCGCCACCAGAAGGTCACCCGATACGCGTCGTCCACGGCCTCTATTTGCGGACCGGAGATAGTGCGCCACCAGTCGTCGCATCCTGTCTTATGCATTCCTTTTCAACCCTATGTTTATCGTGACATTTATCAACAAACGCATTAATAAACGCAATATTTATTGATAATATTATTGATAACTATTTTCATTTGCAATAGCGTATTAGCGCGCTGTGGGAAGCGCGTCTTTCAAAAATAAACATGTCAGAGAGGGCTCATTTAGCCAGCGACGGAATGCCTTTGCCCTCTACCGGCACTATTGATTCCGCCTCCCCTCCCGACGGGAAGGGCCTTTGGGGAAGGCGGCGACGAAAAGCAGGAATTACAATGAATAACAGGATCAAATCCCTGGCCTTGCTGGTCAATCTGGGAATCTACGGGGCTACCTTTCCGCTGAGCGCGGCGGAAACGGTCTCCGATAGCAAAGCCGCATCCGCTGATGAAACCATGGTCGTCACCGCCGCCGAGCAGAACCTGCAGGCCCCCGGCGTTTCAACCATTACCGCGGATGAAATTCGTAAACGCCCGCCCGCGCGCGACGTGTCGGAAATTATTCGTACCATGCCCGGCGTTAACCTGACCGGCAACTCCACCAGCGGCCAGCGCGGCAACAATCGCCAGATTGATATTCGCGGCATGGGCCCGGAAAACACCCTGATCCTGATTGACGGTAAGCCCGTGACCAGCCGCAACTCCGTACGTCTGGGCTGGCGCGGTGAGCGCGATACCCGCGGCGATACCTCATGGGTACCGCCGGAGCTGATCGAACGTATTGAAGTCATTCGCGGCCCGGCGGCCGCGCGCTACGGCAACGGCGCGGCGGGCGGCGTGGTCAATATCATCACCAAGAAGAGCGACGGCGAATGGCACGGTTCATGGAATACCTACATGAACGCCCCGGAGCATAAAGACGAAGGCTCGACTAAACGCACCAACTTTAGCCTCAGCGGCCCGCTGGGCGGCGATTTCAGCTTTCGCCTGCTGGGCAACCTCGACAAAACCCAGGCCGATGCCTGGGATATCAACGACGGACATCAGTCCGAGCGTACCGGCGCCTATGCCAATACCATGCCTGCCGGGCGCGAAGGGGTGAAAAATAAGAACATTAACGGCGTCGTACGCTGGGATTTCGCGCCGATGCAGTCGCTGGAGTTTGAATCCGGCTACAGCCGTCAGGGCAACCTCTACGCGGGCGATACGCAGAACACCAATACTAACGATCTGGTGAAAGAGAACTACGGTAAAGAGACGAACCGCCTCTATCGCCAGACTTACTCCGTCACCTGGAACGGCGGCTGGGATAACGGCGTGACCACCAGCAACTGGGCGCAGTACGAACGTACCCGTAATTCGCGTAAAGGCGAAGGTCTGGCGGGCGGCACGGAAGGTATCTTCAACAGCAACCAGTTCAGCGATATCGACCTCGCCGACGTGATGCTGCACAGCGAAGTCAGCATTCCTCTGGATCTGGTGTTCAACCAGAACCTGACGCTGGGCACCGAGTGGAATCAGCAGCGGATGAAGGATCTGGCGTCAAATACCCAGACCTTTATGGGCGGCGATATCGATGGCTATGACAGCACCGGCCGTAGCCCGTACTCGAAGGCCGAGATCTTCTCCCTGTTTGCCGAAGACAACGTGGAGCTGACCGACACCACCATGCTGACGCCGGCGCTGCGTTTCGATCATCACACGATCGTCGGCAACAACTGGAGCCCGTCGCTCAACCTGTCTCAGGGTCTGTGGGATGACTTCACGTTAAAAATGGGCATCGCCCGCGCCTACAAAGCGCCGAGCCTGTACCAAACCAACCCGAACTATATTCTCTATAGTAAAGGCCAGGGCTGCTACGCCAGCGGTAACGGCACCGGTTGCTACATGATGGGTAACGATGATCTGAAAGCCGAAACCAGCATCAACAAAGAGATTGGCCTTGAGTTTAAGCGCGATGGCTGGCTGGCGGGGGTGACCTGGTTCCGCAACGACTACCGCGATAAAATCGAAGCGGGCTACGCGCCGATTTCGCACACCGCGAAAGGTAACGTCAAAACCGATATCTATCAGTGGGAAAACGTGCCGAAAGCGGTGGTTGAAGGTCTGGAAGGCACCCTGAACGTGCCGGTCAGCGAAACGGTGAACTGGACCAATAACATCACCTATATGCTGCAAAGTAAAAACAAAGAGACCGGCGATCGTCTGTCGATTATTCCGGAATACACCCTGAACTCCACCCTGAGCTGGCAGATTCAGGAGGATATTTCCGTACAGTCGACCTTCACCTGGTACGGCAAGCAGCAGCCGAAGAAATATAACTACAAAGGTCAACCGGCGGTGGGTTCTGAAACGGACGAAGTCAGCCCGTACAGCATCGTTGGCCTGAGCGCCACCTGGGATGTGACCAAAAACGTCAGCCTGACCGGCGGCGTGAATAACGTCTTCGACAAGCGCCACTGGCGCGCGGGTAATGCGCAAACCACCGGTAGCCTGACCGATGTTTCGTATATGGCTGGCGCTGGCGCCAATACCTATAACGAATCAGGCCGCACCTGGTATCTGGGCGTCAATACCCACTTCTGATTGTCTGGCCGTTCCCTCCGCCCTCTTCTCCTGGAGGGCGGACGGGAGAATCTGTTAACATCGCCTGATGCACATCCAACACTCGATCATTCAACTTGCCGGTCACTCGCTGCAGCGGGTGGATTTCGACCCGTTGACCTTCCAGCCTGAAGACCTCCTCTGGCTCCCGCATCATGCCCGGTTAAGCGGCTGCGTCCGCAAGCGGCAGTCCGAGCATCTCGCCGGGCGTATCGCCGCGGTTTACGCGCTGCGGGAAGTGGGCGAAAAAGGCGTCCCTGCCATTGGCGACCAACGCCAGCCCCTGTGGCCGGCCCCGTGGTACGGCAGCATTAGCCACAGCGAACGCAGCGCGCTGGCGGTGGTCTCCGCCCGGCCGGTCGGCGTTGATATCGAACGAGTCATGGCGCCTTCGCTGGCGGCGGAGCTGGAAAGCAGCATCATCAATAGCGCGGAAAAAAAACGGCTGGACGCCAGCGGCCTGCCGCCTGAACTGGCGCTGACGCTGGCGTTTTCGGCGAAAGAAAGCGCGTTTAAGGCCAGCCATTCGGCTATCCAGGCCAGGATGGGTTTCAGCGATTTTGAAGTGACGTATATAAAGGAAGAAAATCTGCGGCTTCGGCTCTCCGCCGGGGAGTATCGGCTGCAATGGATTAAGGCCGGTGAATACGTCATCACGATCTGCGCGCCGTAAAAACATAACCCGCGCGGTAGCCGCACGGGTTATCGGTTTAAGGCGCCGTAAAATCAGCGCATTTTCTGCGCCAGTTCGGCGACGGAAGCGGCATCGAAACCGTGGTGTTTACGCAGCCAGCCGCGATCTGCCGCCGCCGCATACTCGCCATCCGGGATCCCCAGACGTTTGAGCGGGATTCCCGCGCCGGCTTCAGCCAGCACTTCCGCCACCAGGCTCCCAAGGCCGCCGTTGACGTTATGCTCCTCCACCGTTATCACCGCCTTGCACGGTTTCAGGGCCGCCAGCAGCGCGGCGGTATCGCAAGGACGAATGGACGGCACGCTCACCACTTTGGCCTGAATTCCCGCGTCGGCCAGCCTCTGCGCGGCATCGACGATTTCGTGCACCGTCGATCCGGTGGCGACCAGCGCGATATCTTCGCCTTCCCGCAGCGTGACGACCGCTCCCGGCACAAAGCGATAGCTTTCATCGTGCAGCTCCGGCAGCGCCTTACCGTCAAGACGAATATAGACCGGCCCCTGATAGCCGATGGCGTAATCGATAATCTGTCGACATTCGCGCGGCGAAGACGGGGCGAAAATCTGGATATTGCCGAAACCGCGCATCACC
This sequence comes from Klebsiella sp. M5al, assembly GCF_002090195.1. Classification (NCBI taxonomy): domain Bacteria; kingdom Pseudomonadati; phylum Pseudomonadota; class Gammaproteobacteria; order Enterobacterales; family Enterobacteriaceae; genus Klebsiella; species Klebsiella sp. M5al. Next base: position 1,628,538 of record NZ_CP020657.1, on the reverse strand, counting down.
GCCAGGTCATCAATCGCGTGATGGGTGCTGGCCAGCGGGCCGTAGCTGGCGCCGGCGTTGAGGCCAAATAGCTTAACGTTGGTGTTGTTGTAGCAAACGTCGACTTTAATCTGCTCATTAGCGCGGGAAATCAGGAACGGCGCGGCGTTACAGGTAACCGCCACTTTCCCCCCCAGCGCCAGGCCCGCCGCCGTCCCGACCATGCTCTGCTCGGCGATGCCCACGTTCACCAGACGCCCGGGGAACTGTTTAATAAACGGCGCGATTTTGGCCGTTGAGGTGGAGTCAGCGACGACCGGCACCAGATCGACGCCGCGGTCAACCGCATCAATAAAGGCCTGAACCATCACGCTCGCCAGGTGTTCTGCATTACTCATCTTTCAGTTCCTCCAGTGCCAGTGCAATCTCTTCGCCTTTCGGTACCCGGTGGTGCCACTCCGGGCGCCCCTGAATAAAGGAAATACCGGCGCCTTTGGTGGTGTTGGCGATAACGACGTTCGGTTTACCTTCCTGCTTCAGCCCTTCCAGGGTCGCGACAACCGAGGCCATGTCGTTGCCCTGACATTCGGTGACCGTCATCCCGAAGGCCTTCCATTTGTCGGCCAGCGGATCGGTATTCATAATTTCGCGCGTCGGGCCCGCCAGCTGGAGATTGTTCTTGTCATTAATAATGATCAGGTTATCAAGGCCGTAGTGCGCCGCGGCCAGCGCCGCTTCCCAGTTACTGCCCTCCGCCAGTTCGCCATCGCCGGTAATTAAAAAGATGCGGCGGGTGCTGTTGCTTTTTTTTGCCGCCAGCGCCAGCCCCACCGCAACAGGCAAACCGTGGCCCAGCGCGCCGGTGTTGAGCTCAATGCCCGGCGTTTTCTGACGAACCGGGTGACCGGGAAGATGGGAATTGGCATGCTGATAGGTGTCCAGCCAGTCAACCGGGAAGAAGCCCGCCTCGGCCAGCACGCAGTAGTAGCAGCCCACCGCATGGCCTTTCGACTGGATGTAGATATCGCGCTGGTCATCAGCAAGGCGCTCCGGCGCGACGTTCAGAATGCGGAAATAGAGCGCGGTGAGCAGTTCAACCTGCGACAGGTCGGCGCCGGTGTGCCCACCCGCAGGGCTGTTGGCGTTCAATCTGACGATATGGCGACGTACGGCGCGGGCTTTGCGCTCGAGTGCCTGGACATCATAGCTATAGGGATTCATTTAATACCTCTGAATTTATTTTCAACTTGGAATATTTATTCCGTCAGGGACTAAAAAAACCAGACATCCCCAGGCAACGCATCGTAAGGCTTACGCCGCTGCATCATACTCAGGAACATTCTGCCTCCTTACCACCGGGCGTGACGTCACCCGGGCACTTTTCAGTTGACCTGAAATCGCTATGAATATATATTCAATATCGACTCTTTATTCAATTATGCGGCTACTGTTCTGTTTTTGTCCATAGCTGATTTTGAGGATTGGCGAAAGTTAGATATCCATCACACTTAACTGTCTTTTCTTTTCGCGTATGATAATGAGCTCTAAGATAATGGCTGCACGTAAATGATTTTCGGGGAAATATATGGCTAAGCAGGATGAACAACGGCTATTAGTTAAGATTGCCACGCTCTACTATCTCGAAGGACGAAAGCAGTCCGATATTGCTCAAATTCTCTCCCTTTCTCAGTCATTTATCTCCCGAGCGATCGCCCGCTGCCAAAAAGAGGGCGTGGTCAAAATCAGCGTTGTTCAGCCATCGAATATTTTCCTCAATCTTGAAAAGGGCCTCGAGGATCGCTACGGAATTAAGCAAGCCATCGTCGTGGATACCGAAGAAGACGCCAGCGATCACACCATCAAGCGCGCCATCGGTTCCGCCGCCGCCCACTATCTCGAAACGCGATTAAGACCAAAAGATCTGATTGGTGTCTCTTCGTGGAGTTCGACTATCCGCGCAATGGTTGATGAGGTCCACGCGCAAAACCTGAAGGCCAACGGCGTGATTCAACTGCTCGGCGGCGTGGGCCCAAATGGTAACGTGCAGGCGACTATCCTCACCCAGACTCTGGCGCAGCATCTGAACTGCGAAGCCTGGCTACTGCCTTCCCAGAGCATTGAAGGCTCCACTGAGGAGAAAAATCGCCTCGTGGCCAGCAAAGATGTCGCCGACGTCATTGCCCGCTTCGATGAAGTCGATATCGCCATCGTCGGCATTGGCATCCTTGAGCCTTCGCAGCTGCTCAAAACTTCCGGTAACTACTATCACGAAGATATGCTCCAGGTGCTGGCGGAACGCGGCGCCGTGGGCGACATCTGCCTGCACTACTACGATAAAAACGGCAGAGCGGTGTTACGCGATGATGAAGATCCTGTGATCGGCATGGCGCTGGAGAAGGTGAAAAAGTGTCCTAATGTGGTGGCCCTTGCCGGTGGCAGCGAGAAGGTCGCGGCTATCAAAGGCGCGCTTTCGGGCGGTTATATCGATGTTCTGATCACCGATTACCCAACGGCCAGACTGCTGATTGCCGGTTAATTTCCTCACTCAAACGCTTTCCCACAACCTTTACGCTTTCTCCGAAGCGTAAAGGTAACGCAAATAAAACATTATATTTCAATAACATAAAACCTTAAAATCACCTCATTCCCCATCCGTACCTGAACGCTTCGCCGATCGGATAAGTGTGATTGCCAGCACAATTGATAACTTTTCCAGTAGCCCGACGGGAAGTTTCTGGCTAAGGTATCAAATAAATAATCACTATCGAATATATATTCAGTGATTAAAAAAGTGAATACGAATTGTCACATCATGGCCTGCTAAGAAGCAATGCGATCAAGAGGAGTGCCTACCTTCCCCCTCCGCGCCAGGACGAAGTGTGACTCAGGAGACTACCTAATGCAGGCAACACGTAAAGAGTTCATCATTGCGCTGGATGAAGGCACCACCAATGCCAAAGCCGTCGTACTCGATAGCCGCGGCCAGGTCGTGGTGAAATTCTCTCAGCCGCTGGCGATCCAAACGCCGCGTGAAGGCTGGGTCGAGCAGTCGGGAGAAGTCCTGGTTGACGCTTCGCTGGAGGTTATCGCGAAAGCGGTAGCGCACGTTGGCGCAGAAAACGTCGCGGCATTAGCCATTAGCAACCAGCGCGAGACCGCGATCGGCTGGTATCGCCAGAGCGGTAAGCCAATCAACGCCGCGATCACCTGGCAGTGCAGCCGCAGCGCCGCGTTTTGCGATGAACTGCGCCACAGCGATAAAGAGCAGCAAATCAAGGCCGTGACCGGCCTGCCGATCGCGCCTCTGTTTTCGGCCTCGAAAATGCGCTGGCTGCTGGAATCCCTTCCTGAGGGGCGCGCGCTGGCTGAGCGCGGAGAAATCTGCCTCGGCACTATCGACAGCTGGCTGCTGTGGAACTTAACCCAGGGCGATGCGTTCTCCTGCGATTACTCCAATGCCGCGCGTACCCAGCTGCTGAACCTGCAAACCGGCCAGTGGGACGACGACATGCTGGCGCTGTTCCAGATCCCGCGCGCCGCGCTGCCGGAGATTAAACCCTCCAGCGGATTGTTTGGCTATACCCGGGGGTTGAACGCTATCCCTGACGGTATTCCGGTGATGGCGATGGTCGGAGATTCCCACGCCGCGCTGTTTGGTCACGCGCTGGGCGAACTCGGCTGCGTTAAGGCCACCTACGGTACGGGGTCATCGGTGATGGCGCCGGTAAAATCCGCACAGTGCGATATCGACGCGCTGGCCACCACCATCGCCTGGCACGACGGCGACAGCATCACTTACGGACTCGAAGGTAATATTCCGCATACCGGCGATGCCGTAGCGTGGATGGCGGACAGCACCGGCTTGAGCGAACTTTCCGATGCCGAACTGGCGCATGAACTCAACACCCTGCCCGCCTCCGTGGACTCCACGCTGGGCGTCTATTTTGTGCCGGCGTTAACCGGCCTGGGCGCCCCGTGGTGGGATGACAGCGCCCGCGGCGTGATTTGCGGCCTGAGCCGCGGCGTCAAGCGCGCCCATCTGATTCGCGCCGCGCTGGAATCCATTACCTATCAAATCGCCGATGTCGTGGTGGCGATGCGCCAGCAGGACGACTTCCACTTGACGGCGCTGATGGTCGACGGCGGCCCAACCAAAAATGACTGGTTAATGCAGTATCAGGCTGACCTGCTCGGCTGTCCGGTGATGCGCAGCGACGTTGCCGAGCTGTCGGCGATTGGCGCGGCCCTGCTCGCGCGCAAAGCCCTGAATCCCGGATCGGTGACCGACCTGAAAGCGTTTTTAACTGAACACAGCGAATTTATCCCCGATATGGCCCGCCACCAGCGCCTGCAGAAAAGATGGCAGGAGTGGCGCCATGCGGTGAACAGAACATTATGGAAACCGGCAACGTCCGCCTGACGCCCACCAGGGAATCGAACGCGTGACGCACCTTACTCATCAACAAAAGGAGACCCCCGGCCCATAAATTTGATTTACAGGCCTTACGTTGTTTCACCGTACCCGACAATAACAACCAAGAGAGAAAATTGTCATGAAATTACGTTTAACGCTTTTAACCGCTGCTACCCTGACCGCCTTTTCTTTCGCTGCCCAGGCGGCAGAAAAAGGCACCATCATGATCATGGTAAACTCGCTGGATAACCCCTATTACGCCTCTGAAGCCAAGGGCGCCAGCGAGAAAGCCAAAGAGCTGGGATATCAAACCACCATTTTGTCGCATGGCGAAGATGTCAAAAAACAGAATGAGCTGATCGATACCGCCATCGGTAAAAAAGTTCAGGGCATTATTCTGGATAACGCCGACTCCACCGCCAGCGTCGCCGCCATTGAAAAAGCGAAGAAAGCGGGTATTCCGGTGGTTTTAATCAACCGCGAAATTCCTGTCGATGATATTGCGCTGGAGCAAATTACCCATAATAACTTCCAGGCCGGTTCTGAAGTCGCCAACGTATTTGTCGAGAAAATGGCCGAGAAAGGAAAATACGCCGAGCTGACCTGTAACCTTGCGGATAATAACTGCGTGACCCGCTCTAAATCATTCCACCAGGTGATTGACCAGTACCCGGATATGGTCAGCGTCGCTAAACAGGACGCGAAAGGCACCTTAATCGACGGCAAACGCATTATGGACAGTATTCTGCAGGCGCATCCCGACGTTAAAGGCGTGATTTGCGGCAACGGTCCCGTCGCCCTCGGCGCCATTGCCGCACTGAAAGCGGCGAATCGCAACGACGTGGTGGTGGTCGGTATCGATGGCAGCAACGATGAACGCGACGCGGTCAAAGCCGGCACCCTGCAGGCCACCGTGATGCTTCAGGCGCAGGCCATCGCCGCTCAAGGGGTGACCGACCTCGATAACTACCTGCAAAAAGGCGAAAAACCGGCCAAGCAGCGCGTGATGTTCCGCGGCATTCTGATTACTCAGGACAATGCAGACAAAGTGCAGGACTTCAATATCAAATCCTGATTTCGGGTTGTTGCGCCCCTTGCGGGGCGCACAGGAGCGTATTATGTATAAAAAAATCTCGCTGATGCTGGTCGTTCTCGCGCTCGGAGGCTGTCGTATCGTCTCTCAGCAGGAACTGGCCGATCTTAAATCTCCGCCCAATCCGCATATGGCGGATATCGATCGGACATGGCAAGACCAGCTGGTTCCCCAGGTTGTGGCTAAAGCTCGCCCCGTCGCCGAGCTGATGACCGCCCTGCGCGCGGCGAAAGATATTGATAGCGCCTGCAAAGCGTTAGGCTATCGCGCTCAGGACGAAAACCCGTGCGTGTTTTACGTCAAAGTCGAAGGCAATATCAGCAAAATTGATTCCGCCTCGCGCAGCGGAAAAATGACGATTGAGGATACCCGCGGCGGCAACGTGGTGGTGCAAATTGGCCCGACGCTGCGCGGCACATTATTACGCGACGGCTATCAGGGCGCCAGCTATCAGGACTTTAACGATCAGGTGCTGTTTGGCGAATATAGCCGGAAGATTAACGAACACGCGGTAAAAATGATCCAGACGGCGCAGGTGAAAACCGGTGAAGCAGTCCAGGTGTACGGCGTATTCTCGGCCTGGGATATTCCACAGAACATTCCTGATATTACGCCAGCAAAAATTGTTCGTTTGGGAGGACAATAACATGCAGCGGCAAGAACTCGTCAATTCCCAACCAGTCGACTCTGAAGTTATTATCGAAACCCGCGAATTATCTCGCGTTTATCCGGGGGTTGTCGCCTTAGATAACGTGAATTACCGGGTCTATCGAAATAAAGTAAACGTTCTGATCGGTGAAAATGGTGCGGGTAAATCCACCATGATGAAAATGCTTGCTGGCGTTGAAACACCCTCCTCCGGTCAAATTATTCTTGATGGCGCGCCGGTGACCCTTAGCTCGACGCACCAGGCTGAAAAGCAGGGAATCAGCATCATATTTCAGGAATTAAATTTATTCCCAAATATGAACGTCATGGATAATATTTTTATGGCTAACGAATTCTTTCAAAAAGGGAAGATTAACGAAAAATATCAATATGAGTTAGCCAAATCATTACTGGAAAGGCTGGAACTTGATGTCGATCCCTACACCCAGCTCGGCGAATTAGGCATCGGCCATCAGCAGCTGGTGGAAATTGCGCGCGCGCTTTCAAAAGACACCCGGGTATTAATTATGGATGAACCCACTTCCGCGCTCAGCCAGTCGGAAGTCAAAATCCTGTTTAACGTCATTGAACAACTTAAACGCCGCGGCGTCACCATTATCTATATTTCCCACCGTCTGGAAGAGCTGATGGAAATTGGCGACCACATCACCATTTTCCGCGACGGACGCTTTATCAGCGAGCGCGAGGTCAGCGACGCCAGTATTCCGTGGATTATCGAACAGATGGTCGGCGATAAGAAAAAACATTTCGACTACCGGCCGGCGCCGAAAGGCGAAGCGGTACTTGCGGTTGAAGGTCTGACGGCGCTTCATTCCAGCGGCGGCTATAAGCTCAACGATGTGACCTTTACCTTAAGTAAGGGAGAGGTGATCGGCATCTATGGCCTGCTCGGCGCCGGGCGCACGGAGCTGTTTAAAGGCCTGGTCGGTCTGATGCCCTGCCAGGGCGGGAACGTCCATCTCAACGGCGAAAATATCGACAAGGCGCCGTTCCAGGCGCGGCTGAAAAAAGGGCTGGCGCTGGTGCCCGAAGACCGTCAGGGCGAAGGCGTGGTGCAGATGATGTCGATTCAATCGAATATGACCCTCTCTGATTTCAGCCTGCAGGGCTTTCGCCGGGCGTGGAAGTGGCTGAATCCGCAGAAAGAAATCGCCTGCGTCAAAGAGATGATTCGCGAACTGGCGATCAAGGTCAGCGACCCCGAGCTGCCCATCACCTCGCTCAGCGGCGGCAACCAACAGAAAGTGGTGCTTGGCAAAGCGTTGATGACGAAGCCGGAGGTGGTGTTTCTCGACGAGCCCACTCGCGGTATCGATGTCGGCGCGAAAACTGACGTTTATCACCTGATCGGCAAAATGGCCCAACAGGGTCTGGCGGTGATGTTCTCTTCATCGGAGCTGGATGAAGTGATGGCGCTGGCGGATCGCATCCTGGTGATGGCCGATGGCCGGATTACCGCCGATTTACCGCGTCATGCGGTAACCCGCGAAAAGTTAATCGCGGCTTCAACACCTCAAGATTAATCAGGCTGGAACCCATCATGAACCAGAAATATATGATTTATATGTACCTGCTGAAGGCCAGAACGTTCATCGCTCTGCTGCTGGTTATCGCGTTCTTCAGCGTGATGGTACCGAATTTCCTGACCACATCTAACCTGCTGATTATGACCCAGCACGTGGCCATCACCGGCCTGCTGGCCATCGGCATGACGCTGGTTATCCTGACGGGCGGTATCGATCTTTCCGTTGGCGCCGTGGCCGGCATCTGCGGCATGGTGGCCGGGGCGCTATTAACTAACGGCCTGCCCTTGTGGAACGGCAGCGTCATCTTTTTTAACGTGCCGGAAGTGATTCTGTGCGTCGCGCTTTTCGGCGTGCTGGTCGGCTTTGTGAACGGCGCGGTGATCACCCGCTTCGGCGTCGCGCCCTTTATCTGCACCCTGGGCATGATGTATGTCGCCAGGGGTTCAGCGCTGCTGTTCAACGACGGCAGCACCTACCCGAACCTTAACGGCATGGAAGCGCTGGGTAATACCGGTTTCTCCACCCTGGGATCCGGGACGCTGATGGGCATTTATCTGCCAATCTGGCTGATGATCGGCTTCCTGCTGCTGGGCTACTGGCTGACCACCAAAACCCCGCTGGGCCGCTATATCTACGCCATCGGCGGTAACGAATCCGCCGCTCGTCTGGCCGGCGTGCCTATCGTTAAGGCAAAAATCTTCGTCTACGCCTTCTCCGGCCTGTGCTCGGCGTTCGTTGGCCTTATCGTCGCCTCCCAGCTGCAAACCGCGCACCCGATGACCGGCAATATGTTCGAAATGGACGCCATCGGCGCCACCGTGCTCGGCGGAACCGCGCTGGCGGGCGGTCGCGGCCGGGTGACCGGCTCAATCATCGGCGCGTTCGTCATCGTCTTCCTCGCCGACGGCATGGTGATGATGGGGGTCAGCGATTTCTGGCAGATGGTCATTAAGGGCGTGGTTATCGTCACCGCCGTCGTCGTCGACCAGTTCCAGCAAAAACTGCAGAACAAAGTCATCCTGATGCGTCGTCATGAGGAGAAGCTGGCTGCGGCAGGCGCCACCAGTTAATCACGTCTTTATTACCCCGCCGGACGCTCTGCCGTCCGGCCTCTATAAGGGATGAAAAATATGCAAAGAAATTTCACACATAAAACGGTGGTTATCACCGGAGCCTGCCGCGGAATTGGCGCCGGTATTGCCGAGCGCTTTGCTCGCGACGGCGCGAATCTGGTGATGGTCTCTAACGCCGAGCGCGTTCATGAAACCGCGGAAACCCTGCGCCAGCGCTACCAGGCCGATATCCTGTCGTTACAGGTTGATGTCACCGATGAAGCGCAGGTGCAGTCGCTGTACGAGCAGGCGGCGGCGCGTTTCGGCGCCATCGACGTCTCTATCCAGAACGCGGGCGTGATCACCATCGACTATTACGATCGCATGCCGAAAGCCGACTTTGAAAAAGTGCTGGCGGTTAACACTACCGGCGTCTGGCTGTGCTGCCGCGAGGCCGCCAAATATATGGTCAAACAGAACCACGGCAGCCTGATCAACACCTCTTCCGGCCAGGGCCGCCAGGGGTTTATCTACACCCCGCACTATGCCGCCAGCAAAATGGGCGTGATCGGCATCACCCAGAGCCTGGCCCACGAGCTGGCGCCGTGGAATATCACCGTCAACGCCTTCTGTCCGGGCATTATCGAAAGCGAAATGTGGGATTACAACGACCGCGTCTGGGGCGAAATCCTCAGCACCGAGCAGAAACGCTACGGTAAGGGCGAGCTGATGGCGGAGTGGGTCGAAGGCATTCCGATGAAGCGCGCCGGTAAACCGGAAGACGTTGCCGGGCTGGTGGCGTTTCTCGCCTCCGACGATGCGCGCTACCTCACCGGACAGACCATCAATATCGACGGCGGCCTGATTATGTCGTAATGCGGTCCCCCGGGTTGCGGCTGATGCCTTACCCGGGCTTCCGGTCGGCACAATTTTGTAGCCCGGATAAGGCGTTTACGCCGCAATCCGGGTAAATAACAGATCAGCACCGTCTGGTAGCCCGGACAGGCGCAACGCGCCGCCTCCGGGAACGCCAACTCCGGGCATGCTAAAGAATATTTTTTAGAGAGTGATAACTATGATCGCAAAAGATTTCGCCCAACAGCTGTTTAATCTGCAGGACCGCGTGGCCTTTGTAACCGGCGCGGGCAGCGGCATCGGTCAAATGATTGCTTACGGCCTCGCCAGCGCGGGCGCTCGGGTCGTCTGCTTCGATCTCCGCGAAGACGGCGGCCTTGCCGAAACCGTCAAAAATATCGAAGCCATCGGCGGCGAGGCCTGTTTTTACACCGGCGATGTACGCCAGCTCAGCGACCTACGCGCTGGGGTGGCGTTGGCAAAAAGCCGCTTCGGCCGCCTTGATATCGCCGTCAACGCCGCCGGTATCGCCAACGCCAATCCGGCGCTGGAGATGGAAACCGAGCAGTGGCAGCGGGTAATCGATATTAACCTCACCGGCGTGTGGAACTCCTGTAAAGCGGAAGCCGAACTGATGCAGGAAACGGGCGGCGGTTCGATTATTAATATCGCCTCGATGTCCGGCATTATCGTTAACCGCGGCCTCGATCAGGCCCATTACAACTGCTCCAAGGCGGGCGTTATCCACCTGTCGAAAAGCCTGGCGATGGAGTGGATCGGCAAAGGGATTCGGGTCAACTCCATCAGCCCCGGCTATACCGCCACGCCGATGAACACCCGCCCTGAGATGGTTCATCAGACCCGCGAATTCGAAAGCCAGACGCCGATCCAGCGTATGGCGAAGGTTGAGGAGATGGCCGGCCCGGCGCTGTTCCTCGCCAGCGATGCCGCGTCGTTCTGTACCGGCGTTGACCTGGTGGTCGATGGTGGTTTTGTCTGCTGGTAGAACGGACCGAATGCCAGTATGGATGTCAATATACTGTCAGCGACCGGCGAAGCAGTATGCAGGGTGGCGGCGCGATTGTTTTAACCGGTCGATGTTCTCTCGCCGTCCATCCTGCCCCCATAAGCAGAAAAAAGGTGCCTTAAGGTTCCTTACCCAGCCTGCGGATAAGCGGGGATAGCTCCCCGCATACCGGCTACTTCTTCGTTTCGTAAGCGAGAACGGCCTTAAACTCCATACTACGTTCTTTGATGCTCAGCTCGCACAGCGAGTCGCGCACCATTAACGTCACTCCCAGCGCTGTCAGACACAGCACGATGATTGCCACCAGGGCGTATTTTGTCAGCATCTCGTTGCCTCCATGCGAAGAAGAGGCTACTATCCAACGTGCTAGGGTTGGATCGTGAGCCTCAGGTTGATGGGAACATCTCCTGGGGCTTCGTCTTTCTGAATCCTCACCTAAGCCTGAACGCAGAAAGCCTCAGGCACCCGCCGCCATCATACGCTTCCCTACGCTTTTCACTGTATACTTAACCAGCTCAATCCCTTTTTCAGAAAACGTTTAGACGGCCTACATTCCGGGGAAGGTCACGCTGTTGCCCGGCGCTTCGCGATGCAGATGAATAAAGTTCAGATGGCGCTCGTACTGGTCAAGAATATCGGTGATCACCTGCTCTTTGCTGTAGTCCATCAGGTCGTTGCCCTGACTCCCCTCCAGCAGGAAGGTCTCCAGACGATAGTAGGTCGACTTCCCGCTGCGCGCCCGGTAGGTAAAACCGGGAATGGAGTACTGCTGCGGCCAGATCTGATAAACAAAGTTCTGCTCGTCGCCCATATGCACCAGCAGGTCGAGATGGCCCAGGCTGTCCCCCTCTTCCGGAGGCAGACTTTTCAGCTCGACGTAAGCGCCGCGCAGCTTCAGCTCCTGCGCCACCTCTTCCATCGCCGGGAAGCACACCGTCTCCATCATCTGGCGGGTATAGCGCGTGCCGGGATAGTTCATCAGCCGCGACAGGCGCTTCTTCCAGCTCAGGCGATCCTGCACGCCCAGCGGTCGCGGGGCGGTGTCGCGGTTGGCGCTCTCGCGGCGATAATCCTCAACCTTCAGCGACTTATATAACCCCGCCATCACGAAGAAGATCACGAAGCTAAACGGCAGCCCCATAATCACCGTCGCGTTCTGCAGAGCGGAAATGCCGTTAGTCATCAGCATCCCCAGGGTCAGCAGGCCGATGACCACCGACCAGAAGATGCGCAGCCAGTTTGGCGCATCGCTGTTGATATCCTTCAGCTTCGAAGTGAAGTTACCCAGCACCAGCGCCCCGGAATCCGCGGAGGTCACGTAGAACAGCAGGCCGGTAATGGTGGCGACCGAAGCGCTAAAGGTAAACGCCGGATACTGCGCCAGCAGGTTATAGAAGCCGCGCTCCGGGTGGGCGACCGCCTCGGCGGCGAAGGCCGCATTGCCGTGGATGATTTCATACAGCGCGCTATTGCCGAACACCGACAGCCACAGCAGGGTAAAGGTGAACGGGATAATCAACGTTCCCACCACAAACTGACGAATGGTGCGTCCACGTGAAATACGCGCCAGGAACAGACCGACAAACGGCGACCACGCCACCCACCACGCCCAGAAGAACAGGGTCCAGTTGTTCATCCACTCGACCGGGCGATCGAAAGCGAAGCTGTTGAGGGTCATGCCCATAAAACGATTCACGTAGTCGCCAACGTTAAGCACCAGCGCGTTGAGCAGGAACTCGGTATCGCCCATAAACAGGATGAACAGGATTAGCCCAAGGGCCAGCACCACGTTAAGCTCGGAAAGAATACGGATGCCTTTATCCACCCCGGAGGTCACCGAGATGGTGGCGATTATCACCGACAGTACGATCAGCGCCGCTTTCGCCCCCAGCGAATCCGGAATATTGAACAGCACGCTGAGGCCGTAGTTAAGCTGTACCACGCCAATTCCGAGGGTAGTGGCGATACCGAAGATGGTGCCGATCACGGCGGCGATATCCACGCTGTGGCCAATCGGCCCATTAATCTTCTTGCCGAAGATCGGATAGAGCGCGGAGCGGATGGTCAGGGGTAAATTATAACGATAGCTAAAGTATCCCAGCGCCATCCCCATCAGGGCATACATCGACCATCCGGTCAGCCCGTAGTGAAACAGCGTCCACACCATCGCCTGGCGCGCCGCCTCCATGGTCTGCCCCGCCCCTTCCGGCGGCTGCATATACTGGGTCACCGGCTCGGCGACGGAGAAGAACATCAGGTCGATGCCGATACCGGCGGCGAACAGCATTGCCGCCCAGCTGAGCACGCTAAATTCCGGCTTCGAGTGCTCCGGCCCGAGCTTCACCGAACCGAAACGCGAGCAGGCGATGCACACCACAAACACGATATAGAGCGTCGCGGCCAGCAAATAGTACCAGCCGAAGGTGCGGGAAACCCAGTTCAGGGTGCGGCCAATCCAGGCCGCGGAAAAATCGCTGAAGAAGAGAGTCATCAGGGAAAACAACAAAATCAGTCCGGCGGAAGTGTAAAAAACCACCGGATTGATTTTGTCCTTTTCTCTGCTCGGCGAAAGGTCTGTCATCCATTCTCCTTACTGTTTTTGCAACTATTAGAACCAAAATCGGCAACAATTAAGACACATTTTATATTGAACGTCCAATCAAAAACCGCTTTAATAGATAAACAAAGCTGATGAATGGAGTCTGAGAAATGCCCAAACTGGGGATGCAACCGATACGGCAGCGGCAGCTGATTGACGCGACCCTGGCCGCCATCAATGAAGTGGGAATGCACGATGCCACCGTCGCGCAGATCGCCCGACGGGCTGGCGTATCGACCGGCATCATCAGCCACTATTTCAAGGATAAGAACGGGCTGCTGGAAGCGACGATGCGCGATATCACCGGCCAGCTGCGCCAGGCGGTGTTGAGCCGCCTGCACGCCCTGCCCGATGCCGGCCCGCGGGAACGCCTGCGCGCCATCGTGGCCGGCAACTTCGACGACAGCCAGATAAGCAGCGCGGCGATGAAGGCCTGGCTCGCCTTTTGGGCCAGCAGTATGCATCAGCCGATGCTCTATCGCCTGCAGCAGGTCAGCAGCCGACGACTGCTGTCGAATATCGTCTATGAATTCCAGCGCGCCCTGCCGCGCGAAGAGGCGCAGGAGGCCGGATACGGTCTCGCCGCGCTGATCGACGGGCTGTGGCTACGCGCGGCGCTGAGCGGTAAACCGCTGGATAAAGCCCGCGCAGAAACGCTCGCCGAGCACTTCATCAGCCAATATCTGCCACCGACTTCTCAATAATGGAGGACCCATGTCCCGAATGGCCGAACAGCAGCTTTACATCGACGGTGGTTATGTTTCCGCCACCAGCGGTAAAACCTTCGAGACGATTAACCCCGCTAACGGGGAAGTGCTGGCGACCGTCCAGGCCGCCGGCCGCGAAGACGTCGACCGGGCGGTAAAGAGCGCTCAAAAAGGGCAAAAAATCTGGGCGGCGATGAGCGCCATGGAACGTTCGCGCATTCTGCGTAAAGCGGTCGATATTCTGCGCGCTCGCAACGACGAACTGGCGCGTCTGGAAACTCTCGATACCGGCAAACCGCTGAGCGAAACCGCCGCCGTTGATATCGTCACCGGCGCAGATGTGCTGGAGTACTACGCGGGCCTGATCCCGGCGCTGGAAGGCAGCCAAATCCCGCTGCGCGACAGTTCATTCGTTTATACCCGCCGGGAACCGCTGGGGGTGGTCGCCGGGATCGGCGCCTGGAACTACCCGATCCAGATCGCCTTATGGAAATCGGCCCCGGCGCTGGCGGCCGGTAACGCGATGATCTTTAAACCGAGTGAAGTCACCCCGCTCACCGCCCTGAAGCTGGCGGAGATCTACCGCGAAGCGGGCCTGCCGGCGGGCGTATTTAACGTGCTACCGGGCACGGGCGCCGAAACCGGTCAGTATCTCACCGAGCATCCGGATATCGCCAAAATCTCCTTTACCGGCGGCGTCGCCAGCGGCAAAAAAGTGATGGCTAACGCCGCCGCTTCTTCACTGAAGGAAGTGACCATGGAGCTGGGCGGTAAATCGCCGCTGATCGTCTGCGAAGACGCCAGCCTCGACCTCGCCGCCGACATCGCGATGATGGCTAACTTCTACAGTTCAGGCCAGGTCTGCACCAACGGCACCCGGGTATTCGTTCCGACGCGCCTGAAAGCGGCGTTTGAAGAGAAAATCCTCGCCCGCGTGGCGCGTATCCGCCCCGGCGATCTGTTCGCTGAAAGCACCAACTTCGGGCCGCTGGTGAGTTTTCCGCACCGCGATAACGTGCTGCGCTACATCGAGACCGGTAAGCAAGAAGGCGCGCGCCTGCTGTGCGGCGGCGAAGCGCTGAAAGGCGAAGGCTTCGACCGCGGCGCGTGGGTCGCCCCGACGGTGTTTACCGACTGCGATGACCAGATGACCATCGTTCGCGAAGAGATCTTCGGCCCGGTGATGTCCATTCTGAGCTACGACGATGAGGAAGAAGCGCTCCGCCGCGCCAACGCCACCGAATATGGCCTCGCCGCCGGCGTCGTTACGCCGGATTTAAACCGCGCCCATCGCCTGATTCATCGGCTGGAGGCCGGGATCTGCTGGATCAACACGTGGGGCGAGTCCCCGGCGGAGATGCCGGTCGGCGGCTACAAGCACTCCGGCATTGGCCGCGAAAACGGCGTGCAGACGCTGCACAGCTACACCCAGATAAAATCCATCCAGGTTGAGATGGGTCAGTTTCAATCCATATTTTAACCAGGAGGTCATTTTTGCAGTTTGACTACATTATTATTGGTGCCGGTTCCGCCGGCAACGTACTGGCTACACGACTGACGGAAGATCCCGATACCACCGTCCTGCTGCTGGAAGCGGGCGGCCCGGATTACCGTTTCGACTTCCGCACCCAGATGCCCGCCGCGCTGGCCTTTCCCCTACAGGGTCGGCGCTATAACTGGGCCTACGAGACCGAGCCTGAACCGCATATGAACCATCGCCGCATGGAGTGCGGACGCGGGAAGGGCCTCGGCGGATCCTCGTTAATTAACGGCATGTGCTATATCCGCGGCAACGCTATGGATCTCGATAACTGGGCCTCGGCGCCGGGGCTTGAGCACTGGAGCTACCTGGACTGCCTGCCCTACTACCGCAAAGCGGAAACCCGCGATATCGGCGCCAACGATTACCACGGCGGCGACGGCCCGGTCAGCGTCACCACGCCAAAGCAGGGCAACAATCCGCTGTTCCACGCGATGATTGAAGCCGGCGTACAGGCCGGCTACCCGCGCACCGACGATCTCAACGGCTACCAGCAGGAAGGGTTTGGCCCGATGGATCGTACCGTGACGCCGCAGGGACGCCGCGCCAGCACCGCGCGCGGCTATCTCGACCAGGCCCGCGCGCGTCCTAATTTGACTATTCGCACCCACGCGCTGACCGATCATATTATTTTTGCCGGCAAGCGCGCCGTCGGCGTCGAATGGCTGGAGGGCGACAGCACCGCGCCGTCAAAAGCCACCGCTAATAAAGAAGTGCTGCTCTGCGCGGGCGCTATCGCCTCGCCGCAGATCCTGCAGCGCTCCGGCGTCGGCAGCCCGGAACTGTTGCGCCAGTTCGATATTTCGCTGGTTCACGCCCTGCCCGGCGTCGGCGAGAACCTGCAGGATCATCTGGAGATGTACCTGCAGTACGAATGTAAAGAGCCGGTGTCGCTCTACCCGGCACTGCAATGGTGGAATCAGCCGAAAATCGGCGCCGAGTGGCTGTTCGGCGGGACCGGCATCGGCGCCAGCAACCAGTTTGAAGCGGGCGGATTTATCCGCAGCCGCGAGGCGTTTGCGTGGCCGAATATTCAGTACCACTTCCTGCCGGTGGCGATTAACTACAACGGTTCAAACGCGGTGAAAGAGCACGGATTCCAGTGCCACGTCGGTTCCATGCGCTCCCCGAGCCGCGGCCACGTGCGTCTGAAATCGCGCGACCCGCACCAGCATCCGGCGATCCTGTTCAACTATATGTCGCATGAACAGGACTGGCAGGAGTTCCGCGACGCCATTCGCATCACCCGTGAGATCATGAGCCAGCCGGCGCTGGATAACTATCGCGGCCGGGAGATCAGCCCGGGCATTGAGTGCCAGAGCGATGCCGAACTGGATGAGTTCGTACGCAACCATGCGGAAACCGCCTTCCACCCCTGCGGTACCTGCAAGATGGGCTACGACGAGATGGCGGTGGTGGATGGCGAAGGTCGGGTTCACGGGCTGGAAGGCCTGCGCGTGGTCGACGCCTCGATTATGCCGCAGATTATTACCGGCAACCTTAACGCGACCACGATTATGATTGGCGAAAAAATGGCCGATGCCATTCGCGGCCGCCAGCCGCTGCCGAAGAGCACCGCGGCGTACTATGTGGCGAACGGCGCGCCGGTTCGGCGGTAAGAGTAAGCCCCGCCCCTCTCCCTGCGGAGAGGGTTAGGGTAAGGGAAAACTAGCGAAAATCTTCCAGCCGCTTTATCTGCCGTCCATCAGCATCAAAATTCTCCGGCGCCAGCCACGCTCGCAGCGCCGCGTCGCGCGCGGGCCATTCGCTATCGATAATCGACAGCATATCGCTATCGCGGGTGCGTCCTTTACGCACCATCCTCTGGCGAAGACGCCCTTCCCAGGTAAACCCCAGCCGGTCGGCGGCGCGGCGGGAGGCGAGATTCATTGAGTCGCATTTCCACTCCAGCCGACGATAGCCGTGAGCAAAACCATTTTGCAGCAGCAGCCAAACTGCCTCGGTCCCGAGCGGCGTATTTTTCATCGCCCGCGACCAGGTGACGTGCCCTATCTCCACCGTGCCCATCGCCCGCTCAATCGCCATATAGCTGACCAGCCCGACGGCCCGCTCGGCGTGGAGATCGATAACCGCATACGGCACCAGCCCATCGTCCATGACCTTGCCGGTAATCCAGTGCGCCGTTGACTCCACGCTCTGCGGACAGTTGCTGGCAAGCCACGTCCAGTCGCTGTCGTCGCCGAGGGTGTAGGCGGCAAACAGATCCGCCGCGTGCCGCTCGGTATCCAGCGGCTCCAGCCGGCAAAAGCGGCCATTTAACGCCGTGCGGCGCAGAAGCCCCGCGCCCTGCCACCCGGGCACGCGATCGTTGACCTGCTGACCAAACTCATTGATTTCCGGCACGCTTATCTCTCCCGTAGTGTTATCAGGTTGTTATATCAAGAAACCCGGATTGCAGGAAGATGCTGGCAGAATAAGCTATTGAGTTAAGATGGGATGAAAATCAGCCCCGTTCGCGCGAGGCTTAGCGGGGCTACGAGTAGGTGGCCCGGGTCAGGCGGTTACGCCGCGACCCGGGAAATCATCCCCTTACTTCGCCAGGCTCGCGAAGCGGGCGAATACCGCATCAAAAATCGCCAGCCCTTTTGCCACCTGTTCGGCGCTGATGGTGCACGGCGGCACCACGTGAATGCGATTTTCCACGACGAACGCCAGAAGGCCGGCTTCGGTCAACGCGCCTTTAATGGCCGCCATATCGGCAGCGCCCAGCGGCGTTTTATGTTCGCGGCTGCTAACCAGCTCCAGCGCCTGGAACAGACCGCGGCCGCGCACGTTGCCGATAATCGCGTGCTTCTCCGCCAGCGCTTCCAGCCCCGGACGCAGCACCTCGTTGCCGATGGTCGCCGCGTTCTCTACCACCTTCTCTTCTTTCATCGCGTCAATGGTGGCGACAATCGCCGCCATCGCCAGCGGATGGCCGGAATAGGTCAGGCCGCCGGCAAAGAAATGGTCATCAAAGTAGCGGGCGATCGGCTCGCTGATCAGCACGCCGCCGGCCGGGACGTAGCCGGCGTTAACCCCTTTGGCGAACGTCACCAGATCCGGCACCACGCCGTCCTGCTCGAAGGCAAACCAGCTCCCGGTGCGGCCAAAACCGGCCATCACTTCATCGAGGATCAATATAATACCGAACTCGTCAGCCAGCGCCCGCACGCCCTGCATATAGCCCTCCGGCGGCACCAGAATCCCGGCGGTCCCCGGGATCGACTCCAGCAGAATCGCGGCAATCGCGTTCGGGCCTTCACATTCGATCATCCGCCGCAGATGGGCCAGCGCGCGCTGGCACTCCTCTTCTTCCGTCGTGGCGTTAAATTCGCTGCGGTAGAGATAGGGGTTAAAGAAGTGAACGTGACCGCGCGAATACTCGTTCGGTACGCGCCGCCAGTCGCCGGTGGCGGCAATCGCGCTGCCGGTATTGCCGTGATAGGAACGATAGGCGGAGAGCACTTTATCGCGCCCGGTATAGAGCCGCGCCATACGGATGGCGTTCTCATTGGCGTCGGCGCCGGCGTTGGTGAAGAACACTTTGCTAAAGCCTTCCGGCGCCAGCTCGACAATCCGCTTCGCCGCTTCGCCGCGGGCGAGGTTGGCGGTGGCGGGAGCGATAGTCACCAGCGCTTCCAGCTGGGCCTTCATCGCCGCCAGTACGCGAGGGTGCTGATAGCCAATGTTGACGTTGACCAGTTGGCTGCTGAAATCGAGGTAAGTATTGCCTTCGTAATCCCACAGCTCGCAGCCTTTTGCCCCGGCGATCACCAGCGGATGTAAATTGCCCTGCATCGACCATGAATGAAACACATAAGCGCGATCCAGCTGCCGAACTTCATCATTGCTTATCGCTACCTCGTTCTGTAGTGCCAGCTTCATACCCTGCCCTCTCTCATGTCGTTGTTGTTGGCCTCATCATTGGCCGTTCAGGGAAGAAACGGATAGAGCCAGTCAGGCGAAAATGATGTGACACCGTGTCACATCGCCGCGCGCCGACTGGCCCTGTGCCCGCGCGCGCGGGGTTTCTATAGTGGGAACGACAACCTGCACAGGAGAATGAAATGGCAACGAGCAAAGTGGTGTTTATTACCGGGGCGACCTCGGGTTTTGGGGAAGCGGCGGCGCAGGTCTTCGCCGATGCGGGCTGGTCGCTGGTGCTGAGCGGACGCCGTTTTGAGCGGCTGAAGACGTTACAGGATAAGCTCGCCTCGCAGGTACCGGTGCATATTATCGAACTCGACGTGCGCGATAGCGATGCGGTCGCCGCGGCCGTGGCGGCCCTGCCCGCTGATTTCGCCGACATTACGACATTGATTAACAACGCCGGACTGGCGCTGTCGCCGCAGCCCGCGCAGAAAGTGGATCTGGACGACTGGAAAACGATGATCGACACCAACGTCACCGGGCTGGTCAACGTGACCCACGCGCTGCTGCCGACGCTGATTAACCACGGCGCGGGGGCGAGCATCATCAATATCGGCTCTATCGCCGGGCAGTGGCCCTATCCCGGCAGCCACGTCTACGGCGCCAGCAAGGCTTTCGTGAAGCAGTTTAGCTATAACCTGCGCTGCGATCTGCTCGGGACCGGGGTGCGCGTGACCGATCTCGCGCCGGGGATTGCCGAGACGGAATTTACCCTGGTGCGCACCAAAGGCGACCAGGCGGCGTCAGACAACCTGTATCGCGGCACCACGCCGCTGAGCGCGCGGGATATTGCCGAACAGATGTTTTACATCGCCACGCTGCCGGATCATATGAATATCAACCGGGTCGAGGTGATGCCGGTGCGCCAGGCCTGGCAGCCGTTCGCCATCGATCGGGATTAAGGTTTGGTAGACCGGAGACGCGCATCAGACATCGCGCTCGGGCCTGGTAGCCCGGACAGGCGCGATAAGCGCCGCCTCCGGGACGGTGTTGAGGGGTTCCGTTCACTATTATCCCGCAGAAAATGTCTCACCGTGGTAGGTGAACGGGTAAAGGGGAGAAAACCGTCTCCCCCTTTACAATCCCCGCGGTCCCGCAAAGAAATCGGTGCTGCGCACTGCGCTCACCTCCCGGACCTCAGCCTGCGGTCGGCTCAACTCGACATCCCTGTCTCGATTCGCCTCTGTCCGCCATCCCTGGCGGCCAGCCCTTGTCTTCGGACCTCCGGTTCGCCGATTTCAGCGGGGGCCAGGGCATCGCTGCATATCACGTTGTTTCAGCGACATATCCGCTGCTGCATGAAAATCTCCCGGAGGCGGCGCTTACGCGCCTGTCCGGGCTACCCAATCTGCCCCCCTCCAACACCGAGCCCGGAGATCCCGGGTCGCGGCGTAAACGCCATACCCGGCTACTCCTTCGCAGACGGCTGGAAACCCGTAGCCCCGGTAAGCGCAGCGCCACCGGGGAGATTGGCCGCTGATGCTTACCGGCTGCCCTGCAAAAACTGCCTGACGCGCTCGGAATCCGGGTTGCTGAAAAACTTCTCCGGCGGCGCTTTCTCAATCAACAACCCTTTTTCGAGAAACACCACCTCATCCGAGACCTGGCGCGCAAAATCCATCTCATGAGTCACCACCACCATCGTGTAGCCCTCGGCGGCCAGCGCCTTCATCACGCCCAGCACCTCGTTGACCAGCTCGGGGTCCAGCGCCGAGGTCGGCTCATCAAACAGAATGACCTCCGGCGACATCGCCAGCGAACGGGCAATCGCCACCCGCTGCTTCTGTCCGCCGGAGAGCGTAATCGGATAAACGTCGGCTTTATGCGCCATCCCCACTTTCTCCAGCTGCTGCATGGCGATGGCTTTCGCTTCATCACGCTTCATCCCCTTCACGTGCAGCAGCGCTTCGCTGACGTTCTGCTGCACCGTCAGGTGCGGCCACAGGTTAAAGCTCTGGAACACCATGCCAACCCGCTCGCGGATTTTCGACAGCTGGCGGTGGGACATCGCCCGGCCATTATGCTCATCAATACCCAGCCGCTGGCCGCTGATGCGGATCTCGCCGCGATCCGGCTGTTCCAGCCAGTTCATGCAGCGCAGCAGCGTCGATTTACCCGACCCCGACGAGCCGAGAATGCTCACCACGGTCCCCTTCTCTACCGTCAGATTGATATCACGAAGAACTTCAACGTTATCAAACTGTTTAGAGACGTTTTTGACGCTTACTGCAGTGGTATCAGACATGACTCATTCCTCTTCTGACTCCCCAGGCGCTCAGACGCTTAATCAGCAGCTCCAGCAGGATGCTGATCGCCCAGTAGAGCCCAATCGCGACGATAAAGGCGTTAAACGGGATAAAATAAGTGGCCTGCACGCTATTAGCCGCAGCGGTTATCTCCTGGACGGTGATAATGCTGAGAAACGCGGTATCTTTCAGGCAGATAATCAGCTGGTTGCCCATCAGCGGTAGCGCTGAAGAGAGAATATTGGGCAGAATAATGCGGCGGAATATTTTGTAGCGCGAAAATCCCTGCGCCACCGCGGCCTCGATATAGCCGCCGGAAAATACCCGACGCTGGCTGCGTAAAATCTCAAAGAAATAGGCGCCGTGGTAGATAACTAAGGCGATTAGGCCGGCGGTCCAGGGTTCCATACTAATACCAACTTGCGGTAGCCCGTAATAGAGCAAATAGGCAAGAATCAAAAAAGGAATCGCCCGCATTAAGCTGACAAAGGCAATAATAAGCCGGTTAAGGGTTTTCTTTTGATATTCGGTTAAATAGCACAGGACCACACCGATAATTAATCCGGCGATGGCCGCGGTAATAAAAAGCTCAAGGGTGGCGAGTAAACCGGCAATAAAGCTGTCGCGCACCGACCAGATAACGGCCCACTGATTCATAGCACCTCCTGTATTTATCGCGCCAGACGTTTCGCTTTACGCTCGGCCATCCCCTGCAGTTTCAGCAGCAGGCCAATAATCACCACGTACAGCAGACCCGCCGCCAGAATTGGCGAAAGAGGTTCATAGGTGACCGAGGAAATTCGGTTAGTGACGCGCGTCAAATCCACCACGCCAATCACCGCAATGGCCGGGCTACCCTTGATCAGGAACGACATCTCATTAACCAGCGCGGGCAGGCTTTCAATCCACATCTGCGGCAGCATGATATAGCGGAAGTAGGCCCAGCGACGCATTCCTACCGACTCCGCCGCTTCCCGCTGTTCGCGGGGGAAGGTGCGAAAGGCGTTGCGCCAGATTTCGGCGTTAAAGGCCGAGGTATTGAGCGTCAGCGCCACAATCGCCGCGACGTTTTTATCGAGGTTAATCCCGACGGTCGGCAGAGAAAGAAACAGGAACAGCACCAGCGTGACCAGCGGCGTCGCGCGGGCAAGGCTGATATAGACCACCAGCAGCTGATCGATAACCGGGATACGCAACATGCGCACCAGGGCAATCAGCAGACCGATCGCCACGCCAAAAGCAATGGCGATGGCCGAAATCCAGAGGGTCGTCCATGCGCCTTCAATCAGTAACTGCCAGGAAATTGCATCCATGAAGCCCTCCTTCACCTAAACAGGCGGCGGTTTCCCGCCGCAGAACCCATTACAGACCGGCTAATTTATGGAACTGTTCCGGGCTGGTGATTGGCACGTTCGGAAGATCGTCATAGGTTTCGCCAAACCACTTTTTCTGTAGTTCCGCGAGCTTGCCGGTCTCCTTCATGTGGTTCATAAATTTGGTCATATAAGCCAGCAGCTGCGGCGAGTTTTTCGGGATCGGCCACGCCATATAGCCCGGGCCGGATACCGCCAGCCCCTTGGCGAACACCTTCGGTTTGGCCTTCGCCAGATCGTTGACTGAGATAACCACGTTAATCACGTAATCCAGCCGTTTGTTGGCAAGGTCGGCGTAGGCTTCAGGATAGGAGGGATACTCCACCACCGGCCCCAGCTTGCCGCCGGTTTTCTCCAGCATCGCTTTCAGTTCCGGCAGCCGCGCCAGCAGCGCGCTGCCCGCCTGGACGCCCACTTTTTTCCCGCTCAGTTCGGCAATGGTGTTCAGGGAGTTATCGCCCGCGCGTTTAACAAAATAGTGCTGCGCTGACGCCCACGGCGGCGTGAAATCAAAAACCTTGAGACGGTCGTCGGTAATCACCGCGCCGGTTAACGCCATATCGTATTGCCCGGTGGAAACCGCCGCCAATAATCCGGTCCACGGCAGAATGCTCTGGTCAACGTTGAATTTCGCGTATTTACGTAATTCATCGAGCATATCTTTGTTAAAGCCATCCGCCTGGCCGTTATTCATAAAGTTAAAAGGCGCGTAATCATCTTCGGTCGCGACTTTTAGGGTGCCGGATTTTTCTATTTCCGGAAGATCTGCGGCGGCTGCGTGATAAGAAAAGGCCATCGCCATGATGGCGCCCAGACAAATTGAACCTAATGATTTGTTCATTAATTCACCCCTAATTAATTCGCCAGACGTGTTCATTCCAGAACATGAAAAGGTTTTGCAAAATATGTGCCGACGGAAGTTCCGAACCGCGACTGATGAATGCGTTTTTACTGTAGGGAGCGTTTTTAATTTCCGGATAGAGCCAGATTCACCGCGCGGATGTGTCAGTCATTCTCAGGGTGGTATGGAATTTGCTCGAGTTTCTGTACTGAGCGTTTGAGTAAGGAGCCTGGCATGATCCGACACCTGTTACACGTTGATTTCGACCCGCGCCGCGGTTTGCAGGAGCAGGTGCGCGAGACGCTGATTAACGCCATTCTGGGCGGTATTTTTTCCGCCGACACGCCGCTTCCCTCCTGCCGCCAGCTGGCCAGCCAGCTGCGGGTATCGCGTAACACCACGGCGCTGGTTTTTGAGGGGCTGGTTAACGAAGGCTATCTGCTGAGCCGTCCGCGCAGCGGTTACTACCTGCACCCGGATTATCAGCATGCCAGCCGCGCCGCCGCGCCGGAAGCTGCACCCCAGGATGAGCGTTCTGCACCACGCTGGGGCACGCGGCTGCAAATCACGCCCAGCCAGCAGGAGTCGATTCTGAAACCGGCCGGCTGGATGAACTACCGCTATCCGTTTATCTACGGTCAGCCGGATACCCGCCAGTTTCCGCTGGCGACATGGCGTTCGGCGGCAAACTGGCTGCACGGCGGCGTGCGCGACCCGGCGTGGGTGGTGGATCATATCGATCAGGACGTACCGATGCTGATTGAGCAGATCCGCACCCGGGTGCTGCCCAAGCGCGGCATTGTCGCCTCGCCGGACGAGATTCTGATTACCCTCGGTTCGCAAAACGCGCTTTACCTGCTGACGCGCCTGCTGATGTCATCCAGCACGCGCGTTGGCGTGGAGAATCCCTGTTTTCGCGAGGCCATTAACACCTTTCTGCTCGCCGATACCGATATCGTGCCGCATCCGGTGGATGAGCAGGGGATCGTCCTCAATGACGCCCCCTGCGATTACTACTATGTGACGCCCGGCCATCAGGTGCCTACCGGGGTAGCCATGAGCAAAGCGCGGCGCAGCCAGCTGCTGGAGCATGCCGCTCGCCATGACGCGGTGATAATTGAGGACGATTACGACTCTGAAAGTAACTTTATGCTCAACCCGCTGCCGGCGCTGAAGGCCAGCGATCGCTGCGGTAGAGTGATCTACGTGAGCAGCCTGTCAAAAGCGCTATCGCCGGGCCTGCGGCTGGGCTTTATGGTCGCTGACCCGGATCTGATTGATGAAGCCCGGGCGCTGCGCCGTCTGGTGTACCGCCATCCGCCGACCAATATTCAGTATCAGATGGCCCATTTCCTCGCCCAGGGCCACTATGAAACCCACCTGCGGCGCTACCATTACGACTCGGCCCAGCGCTGGGACCGTCTCAACAACGCGCTGCAGCAGCATCTGCCGGAGTGCCAAATCATCCCCGGCAGCGAACACGCCAACGCGTTCTGGCTGGCCACGCCGGAGCAAATCAACACCCAGCAGCTGACCTGGCGCGCCGCCCACGCCGGGGTGCTGATTGAGCCCGGCGCGCGGCATTTCCTCAGCGACGCGCCGCCGGCTAACTTCTTCCGGATGGGGTTTCACGCCATTAATCCTGACGCTATCGAACAAGGCGTGGAGGTGCTGCGCGGCCAGCTGGCGCAGATGGGCTGAGCGCCGGGCCCCGCGTCCTCACGGTCATGATGACAAATAAGGGTGAACGGCGGAAACAATCAGACCGACGGCAAAACACATAAAGACGATGCCACCGGTTTTATTCAACTTAACAAAGGCATTCCCGGACGACATTTTCGTTTTTACGCTGTGTGCGAAAAGGCCGTAGAGTGAATGAATGACAACAACCAGAATACAGAAGGTTATCGACAGCACGCTGAACTGCGGAATAAAGGGCTGCTGGGGATGAATAAACTGGGGGAACAGCGCCATAAAAAACACAATGGGTTTGGGATTAAATAGCGACACCAGCAACCCCTGACGAAACCGGTAGCTGGCGGTAGGTATCACGTCCTCTGAAGACGAGAGAGGTTGATTCAGTACGCGGGGCACCGAGCGATAGAGTTTTATGCCCAGATAGATCAGATAGGCCGCCCCGACCCCCTTGACGATCAACAGCGTCAGCTGAGAAGTGGTAATCAGCACGCCAACGCTGCTGGCGGCAATAATCGAGATGACCCCCATTCCAACCGCCACGCCGATGATCCCCGCCATCGCATTACGCAGATTGTAATTCAGCGTGTTGGTCAGCGTCAGTAATACTCCGGGTCCGGGACTGGCAATGGTCAAACTGGCGATCAGAATATAAATGTAGAGCTGCTGCATTGAAAAAAGATCCTGTACAGAACAGGGCGCCACTCCGCCCCTGAAATGATTAACGACGTAGTATCTTCAGGACGTGCGTGCGCTCAGCGTCAAAAGCACAACCGTACATGATTTTTTGTACACTACAGTAACAATTTTAAGTTGTCATTAAATTTAAAATTATCCATATAATTCATTAAAATAAATAATAATAGTTTATTTTAATATCATTATCCTGCTATTTATCCCTTAAAAGATTACGGATAAGTAAACCTGTATAACGCAGCTAAAACGCCATCGTTATTATCCCGGCGACGATCGCCGATGGACTAGCGGTATTGTTCAAACTCCACGGCTTCGCGAACCTGGAGCAGCGCCGCACGCAGGCTATCCAAGGGGACTGAACCAAGGGCGATGCGGAGCGCCTGCGGCACGTTCGCGGCAGCGCAAAACGGTTCGGCGGTCGACACGGAAATATGGCGATCCATCAGCATTTTCACCAGCCGATCGGCCCGGCTCTCCTCGCCCAGAGGCAGCCAGAGGAAGTACGAACTCGGATGGCTCACAAAGGGAAGCGCGCCGAGCGTCTCACGCGCGAGCGACTGCCGCAGCCGCGCATCCCGTCGCTTCTGCGCCGCAAAACGCGCAACCGTCCCATCATCAATCCAGGCGCAGATCAGCGAGCTCATCAGCGAAGGGGTATTCCACGTCGTGGCCCGTATGGCGCGTACAATCTCAGACCGATAGCGGGACGGGCAGATAACCGCCCCCACGCGCAGCCCGGTGGCGACGTTTTTCGAAAAACCGGTGATATAAACCGTTCTTTCCGGCGCATAGCTGGCCAGCGGCGGCGGCGGATTGCGGACCAGCCAGGCGTATGCGGTATCTTCAATAATCAGCAGGTCATGCAGGCGCGCGAGGTCCGTCAGCGCCTGCCGCTGGCGAGAAGTGAGCACCCAGCCGAGCGGATTGTGCAGCGTCGGCATGGTATAAACCGCCCGTACCCGCCGCTGCCGGCACAGCTGGTGAAGCGCTTGCAGATCCGGCCCCTCCGCGCGACAGGGGATCGCCACCAGTTCCAGATGATAAAGCGCGGCCAGGGCCTTAAAGCCCGAGTAGGTCAGCGCATCAACCGCCACCACATCGCCGGGGCGCAGAAGGCCCATCACGGTCACCGCCAGCCCGTGCTGGGCGCCGCTGACGATCAGCACGTTTTCCGCGTCGGGCGCAAAGCGGCTACCGGTCAAATGGCGGGCGATAGTTTCGCGCTCGGAGAGCCGCCCGGCATGAGGCTGGTAGCGCAGATGAGATTCAATATCCCCCGCCATCGCCAGCCGCCTGAGCGCCTCGCGCAGCGCATCCCCCTGCGCCGGCAGCGAAGGATAGTTGAAGTTGAGATCGATAACATCGCCCGCCACCGACTGCTGATCGACGCCGTGCCCCGGCGGCAGCGAGATATCCCGCACAAAGGTGCCGCGCCCGGTTTCGCCGCTGACCAGCCCCATTGCTTCCAGTTCACGATAAACGCGGGTGGCCGTGGCCAGCGAGATGCGTTCATCGGCGGCAAGGGTACGATGGGTCGGCAGACGGGTTCCGGCCGGCATCTGTCCGCGATGAATCGCCTGCGCGTATCTGTCGACAATGGTTTTGTATCGGGCTTTCATCGGTGAATGTATCTATGACAATAATTTGATTGTATTAGATTAAGAACACTACCATCGCTTCAGACATTGCTCAAGCGGGCACTGCACAGCCAATATTGCGAGGTTAGCGTGGTAGATTCAGCGGTTCATAACACAGCTCCGGGGCCGTGGTCCGGATGGCTTAATGGTTTGCTGGGCGTCATCATTTTTAGCGGTTCGCTGCCCGCGACGCGTCTGGCGGTGCTGGAGATGGACCCTTTTCTATTGACCTTTCTGCGCGCCTCCATCGCCGGGCTCCTGGCCATCGTGCTGGTGGTCGGCTTTCGCCAACAACGCCCGCGCCTGTCGCAGCTTATGCCGCTGGCGATTGTCTCGTCAGGGGTGGTGATCGGTTTTCCGCTGCTCACGGCGCTGGCGCTGCGACACGTCACTTCAGCGCATTCGATAGTTTTTCTTGGGCTTTTACCGCTGACGACGGCCATTTTTGGCGTGCTGCGCGGCGGCGAACGTCCGCGTCGCGCTTTCTGGATCTTTTCGGTTATTGGCAGCCTGCTGGTGGTGGGATTCGCCCTGACGCAAAACGCGGCGGCGTCGCTCAGCGGCGATCTGCTGATGCTGGCGGCGGTGATCGTCTGCGGCCTGGGCTATGCGGAGGGCGCGAAGCTGACCCGGGAGCTCGGCGGCTGGCAGGTGATTAGCTGGGCGCTGATTATGGCGCTGCCTTTTATGCTGGTGGCCTCGTGGATGACCCGGCCAGCGTCATGGGGCGCCCTGACGGTATCGACCTGGGCTGCGCTCGGCTACGTGTCGGTTTTCAGTATGCTTATCGGTTTTATCTTTTGGTACAAAGGGCTGGCCGCTGGCGGTATCGCCGCCGTCGGCCAGCTCCAGCTATTACAGCCATTCTTCGGGCTTGGCCTGGCGGCGGCGCTGTTGCACGAAACCGTCAGCCCCGTGATGCTGGCGGTGACGCTGGGCGTGATTCTGTGCGTTGTCGGTTCGCGTAAATTTGGCCGCTGAAGCCGTTCCCGAAGGCGGGTTGCTAATATTGCCCTGGTAGCCCGGACAGGCGCGCAGCGCCGCCTCCGGGACGGTGTTGAGGGGTTCCGTTCACTATTATCCCGCAGAAAATGTCTCACCGTGGAACGTGAACGGGTGAAGGGGGAGAAAACCGTCTCCCCCTTTACAATCCCCGCGGTCCCGCAAAGAAATCGGAGCTACGCACTGCGCTCATCTCCCGGTTCGCCGATTTCAGCGGGGGCCAGGGCATCGCTGCATATCACGTTGTTTCAGAGACATATCCGCTGCTGCATGAAAATCTCCCGGAGGCGGCGCGTCGCGCCTGTCCGGGCTACCCAATCTGCCTCCCTCAGGCGCCGAACCCGCAAATCCCGGGTCGCGGCGTAAACGCCTTACCCGGGCGACGCCTTCGCAGACGGCTGGAAACCGTAGCCCCGGTAAGCGCAGCGCCACCGGGGAGAACGGCCGTTTACACTACCCGCGCGTACTGCAGCATCACCTGCAGCAGCACGTTCGCGCCGGCCTCAACGTGCTCCGGCGACGCATACTCGATTTCGTTGTGGCTGATCCCATCCTTGCAGGGGATAAAAATCATCCCGGTTGGCGCCAGGTAGCTCATATACACCGCGTCGTGTCCGGCGCCGGAGACAATCTCCCGCGCGGGATAGCCCAGACGCTGCGCGGCGTCGGCAATCGCCGCCTGGCAATCCGGGTGGAACGGCGCCGCCGGATAGTGGCTCACCTCTTTCAGTGCTATTTTCAGGCCGCTCTCCCGTTCAACGTCGGCGATAAACGCCCGCAGCTGACGGTCCATCTCATCCACCAGCGCATCGCTGAGATTGCGCATATCAATCGAAAAGGTTACCTCGCCCGGCACCACGTTGCGGCTGTTCGGATAGACCTGCACCATTCCTACCGTACCGCGCCCCTCGTCGCTGCGCCCGGCAATCGCCACCACCTCCTGCATAATACGGGTGGCGACCTGTAAGGCATCCTGGCGCAGGCGCATCGGCGTCGGTCCGGCGTGGGACTCCTGGCCGGTCACCACGCAGTCATACCAGCGGATCCCCAGCACGCCCTGCACGATACCGATCATTTTCTCTTCATCCTCCAGAATCGGCCCTTGTTCAATATGCGCTTCGAAGTAGGCGCCAATCGGATGATCGCCCGGCGTCTGGCTGCCGATATAGCCGATGCGCGCCAGCTCCTCGCCCACGGTTTTACCGTCCGCATCCTGAGCGGCATAAATAGTTTCCAGCGGGAAAACCCCGGCAAACACCCCGGAGCCCATCATCACCGGCACAAAACGCGATCCCTCTTCGTTAGTCCAGAACACCACTTCAATCGGCGCTTCGGTTTCGATATCCCGATCGTTCAGGGTGCGCACCACCTCCAGCGCCGCCAGCACGCCGTAGTTGCCATCAAATTTACCGCCGGTCGGCTGGGTATCAATATGGCTGCCGGAGACAATCGGCGGCAGCGCCGGATTACGCCCTTCGCGGCGCATAAAGACGTTGCCGATTTTGTCGACGGTGACGCGCATCCCCGCCGCCTGCGCCCAGCTAATCACCAAATCTCGTCCCTGACGGTCAAGATCGGTGAGCGTCAGACGACAGCAACCGCCCTTCGGCGTGGCGCCGATTTCCGCCAGCGTCATCAGCGAATTCCACAGGCGTTCGCCGTTAACCCGGCAGTCGGTGGTGTCGGTCATCGGGGTAAAAAGGACATCACTGCTCATTTCGGTCTCCTTGCATAAACGCGGCGGCCAGCTCGACCAGCAGACGATCGCTGCCGCGCGGCCCTAAAAATGAGATCCCCAGCGGCAGACCGCCCGTCTGGGCGACCGGCAGCGTCACCTGCGGACGTTGGGTCATCACGGAAATTAACAGCAGGTCATGGGACAGGCGGCGGACCGCCTCTATCTCCTCGGCCTGCGCCGTCAGCAGCGGCGCGCCGTCGGGAACGGTCGGCATCACCAGTACCGCATCGCCCAGCTGCGCGTCCCACCAGGCGGCAAAACGCACGCGCTGCTGGCAGGCGGCGTCAAACTGCGCGCGGGTAACCGCTTTGCCCCAGAAAAAGCGCTCGCGGACGTCCGACCCTAGCTGCAGGCCGTAGCGCTCAATGGTTTCGCCCTGCGCCTGCCACGCTTCGTAGCCCTGAATCTGGCGAAAGGCGAGATAGATATCGTCCACGTCCGGCAGCGGC
Organism: Klebsiella sp. M5al; assembly: GCF_002090195.1. Classification (NCBI taxonomy): domain Bacteria; kingdom Pseudomonadati; phylum Pseudomonadota; class Gammaproteobacteria; order Enterobacterales; family Enterobacteriaceae; genus Klebsiella; species Klebsiella sp. M5al. The sequence continues at coordinate 1,597,467 of NZ_CP020657.1, read as the reverse complement.
GCGGCGAGCGGGGTTACCGCGCCGAAAAAGCGCGCCAGCCGTTGGCGAACCGGCTGCAGCGCCTGCTGGCTGCGCAGCGGCAGGCGGGAAAACAGCCCATCATGACAGGCCAGCCGAACGCCGCTCAGATCCGCGCGTTCATCGGCAAACAGGCAGGCGGCGACGGCGGAAAAGACCTCCGGCGAGCGGGCAAAGAAACCGCAGGTATCCATGGTGGCGCACAGCGGCTGGCAGCCGTCGAGGGAGAGACGGCCGTGGGTCGGACGCAGGCCGAACAGTCCGCAGTAGCTCGCCGGCGTCCGAACCGAGCCGCCGGTATCGGTACCGAGGGCAAAATCGCACACTTCGTTCGATACCGCTGACGCCGAACCGGACGAAGAGCCGCCGGGAATATGGTTCGGCGCGGCGCCGTTGCGCGGGGTGCCGTAATGGACGTTGTGCCCGCTCATCGAATACGCCAGCTCGCTGGTATGGGTTTTACCGATAAAGCGCGCGCCGTTATTTAACAACGTTTGCACCACCGGCGCGGTGCGGTTTTTAATCCCGGACAGCGCCAGCAGATGCGGATTGCCGCCGCCGGTCGGATAGCCCGCCACGTCGAACAGATCTTTGACCGCAAAGGTTAACCCGCTCAGCGGCCCGCTGAGCGCATGCGCCACCGGATGCGGCGGATAGGGCATAAAAGCGCGAAGGTCATCCTGCATCGTGTTTTCTCCTGGCTTCAGGCGTAAAGCGCCTGGTTTTCAACGGACGGGCTCAGCTCGCGCCAGCGATGGCAGCTCACCACGTGACGCGGCCCGGCCTGGTCGGTGGCCGGCTGGCTTTGCGTACAGGCGGGACGCGCGTGCGGACAGCGTTCGGCAAACGCGCAGCACGGCGGCAGGCGCGAGAGATCCGGCGGCGAGCCGGGAATGCAGCGCAGCGCATCGCCCTTTTTCAACCCCTCTTTCGGACGGCTGCCCAGCAGCACCTGGGTATAAGGATGGCGCGGGCGATACAGAATCTCCTCAATCGACGCCTCTTCGACGATGCGCCCGGCGTACATCACCGCCACCCGGTCGGCGATCTCCACCGCCGCGCCAATATCGTGGGTCACAAATATAATCGACAGATCGCGCTGCTTTTGCTGCTCACGCAGCAGGATCAGGATCTGGATTTGCACCGTGGCGTCGAGGGCGGTGGTCGGCTCATCCGCCAACAGCAGCTGCGGGTTGCAGGAGAGCGCGAGGGCGATCATCGCCCGCTGGCGCATTCCGCCGGACATCTCGTGCGGGTAAGCATCCAGCCGCCGCTCGGGGCTCGGAATACGCACCTGGCGCAGCGCCTCCAGCGCCCGCTCCCGCGCCGCCTGCCGCGACAGGCCTTCATGACGACGCAGCCCTTCGACAATCTGCTGGCCCACGGTATAGACCGGGTCGAAGGCCAGCAGCGGCTCCTGGAAAATCATCGCGCAGCGCGCGCCGCGGTAGCGCCGCAGCTGCCCGGCGTTCATGGTCAGCACCTCTTCCTCACCGACCTTCAGGGTGCCGGAAAGCACGCTGCTTTTCGGCGGATGCAGCCGCATCAGGGCGCGCAGGGTCACGCTTTTCCCGGAGCCAGATTCGCCGATCAGCGCCATGACCTCGCCCTTTTGCACATCAAAGGAGACGCCGTTGACCGCGTTGACCGTCTGACCGTCGCGGCGGAACTCAACCCGCAGATCGCGGATATGGACGTAGGCTTCATGCGACATGGCTGACCTCCTGAATGGCGATATTTTGATGCCAGGGCGACGCGGGCTGCGCCATCAGACAAGCGCTCTGGTGCCCCTCGCCGACGCTTTGCAACGTCGGTTTCACCTCGGCGCACACCGCTCTGGCGTGCGGACAGCGGGTATGAAAGCGGCAGCCGGAAGGCGGCGAAATCGGGCTGGGCGGATCGCCGTTCAGCGCAGAGGTTAAGGTGCGATTATGCGGGTCCATCGACGGCATCGAGCTTAACAGCGCCCGGGTATAGGGGTGGGCCGAGGCGGTAAACAGCTGCTCCGCCGGGCCAATCTCCACCACCTCGCCGAGATACATCACCAGAATGCGGTCCGACAGCCAGCGCACCACGTGCAGATCGTGGCTGATAAACACATAGGTCAGCGCCAGCGTCCGCTTCAACTCCTGCAGCAGCTGCAGTACCTGGGCTTCCACCGATTTATCCAGCGCCGAGACGGCCTCGTCGAGGATCACCAGCCGGGGCTTCATCGCCAGCGCGCGGGCGATATTCACGCGCTGGCGCTGGCCGCCGGAGAGCGCGTGCGGATAACGGTGGGCAAAACGTTCCGGTTCAAGGCCGACGTGCGCCAGCAGATAGCGGGCGTATTCGCTGGCCTCTTTGGCGCTGACGCCGTGTACCCGCTGGCCGAACGCGATGCTCTCTTCCATGGTCATACGCGGGTTGAGCGACGCGTAGCTATCCTGGAAGACCATCTGCACCTGGCGGCGATACGCTTTCATCGGCAGGCGCGATGAGCCCACCTCCAGGCCATCGAAGATCAGCTCCCCGCTATCCTGTTTGAGCAGCTGCATCAGCAGCCGCGCGGTGGTGGATTTACCGCAGCCCGACTCCCCCACCACGCCGAGGGTTTCGCCTTTAATCACCGCGAAGCTGACGTCGTCCACCGCCTGCACCACTTCGCGCGCTTTGCCGCCGCCGGCGGGAAAATGCTTCAGCAGGTTGTTGACCTTCAGCAGCGGCTGCGCCGGTCCGCCGAGATCGATATTGATAAAGGGTTGCATCGCTTACTCCTTAATCGCCATTGCCGCACGCAGGCGGTCCGCGAGGATATTGAACGAAATGGAGGTGATAAAAATCATCAGGCCGGGCAGCGCCGCTACCCACGGCTGGGTATAAATCGCCGTACGCAGGGTGTTCAGCATCAGTCCCCATTCCGGCTCCGGCGGGCGAACCCCGAGGCCGAGAAAAGAGAGCCCGGAGGCGAGGATCATGCACACCGAAATGAGCCCGGTGGAGAAGACGAAAATCGGCCCCAGTACGTTGCCCAGCACCTGCACGCGAATAATGGTGAACGCGCTGGCCCCGGTGGCCCGGGCGGCGTCGATGTAGTCCATATGCCGTACCTGCGCGGTGACGCTTTCGGCGATACGCGCCACCTGCGGCACGAACACCAGGGTCAGCGAGAGCAGCGCGTTACCGATGCCCGCCCCCAGCGCGCCGGAGAGCGCGATCGCCAGCAGCACCGAGGGAAAGGCGTAAAACACGTCCACGGTGCGCATAATCAGGGTATTGGTTTTACCGCCCGCATAGCCGGCGATAATGCCGATCGCCCCGCCGATAAAAAAAGCGAACACTACCGGGACAATCCCCATAAATAGCGACAGCCGGGTGCCGAGAATCAGCCTTGATAGCATGTCGCGCCCGAGCTCATCGGAGCCCAGCGGGAAGCCGTCGGTACCGATCGGCTTGAGGCGTAAAAACATCGACGTTTGGTACGGGTCTTTGACGATAAGCCAGGGGCCGAACAGCGCCAGCGTCAACAGCACGAGGATGATCGCGCCAACGAATACGCCGCCGGGGTCGCGCAGCAGGCGGCGAAACACGCCGCGCCAGTAGCCTTGTCTGGCGACCGTCGTGGCGGAGACGGCAATGCCTTTGGTCGTCACGGTATCCACCATCGTTAGCTCCTCTTAATTCGCGGGTCGAGACTGGTTTGCAGAATATCCACCAGCAGATTGAGCAGCACAAAGAACAGCGCCAGTACCCAGATGGTGCCCTGCAATAGCGGCAGGTCGCGCTGGAAAATGGCGGTGTTCAGCAGCAGGCCGGTGCCGGGCCAGGAAAAAACGGTTTCCACCAGAATCGAGCCGCCCATCAGATAGCCGACCTGCAGCCCCATCACCGCCAGCGCGGTCGGCGCGGCGTTTTTCACCACGTGCAGAAAGATCCGCGATTCGTTGAGCCCCCGAGCGCGCAGGCCGACGATAAACTCCTGGCTGAGAATATCCGCCACCTGAGAGCGAACGGTGCGGGCGATGATGCCGGTCGGGATCACCGACAGGGTGAAGGCCGGCAGCAGCATAAACTGCAGGTGTTCCCAGTCCCACTGCCAGCCCACTTCGCCGATTGGCCCGCCGCCGGTCGCCGGCAGCAGCGCGAATTTGACGCTAAAAACGATCACCAGCAGCATCCCCAGCCAGTAGTGCGGCACGCTGACGCCGAACACCGACAGCACCGAGGCCAGACGGTCAATAATGCTGTTACGAAAGTAACCGGCGACAAAACCAAACAGGCTGCCCAGCACAAAGCCGATCGCCGTCGCCAGCAGCGCCAGACGCAGAGAGTAAGTGACCGCCGTCATCACCTCATCGATGACCGGACGCCCGGTGGCGACCGACATCCCCAGATCGCCGTGCAGCGCCCGCCATAGCCAGTGCACAAACTGCAGCGGCAGCGGTTTATCAAAGCCGTAGGCCTGCATTAAGGTCTGACGCAGCGATTCCGAGGCGTCCGGCGGCATCACCGATACCAGCGGATCGCCCGGCGCTATCTGCACCAGCATAAAACAGATTACCGCCACCCCGAGCATGGTGGGGACGGCCAGCAGGATGCGATATAGCAGGGTATTGATCATCTCTTGCTCCCGTGTCGATTACTCTTTTTTGCTCACCAGACTGAGATCGATAAACCAGCTTTGCGGCTGCACCACTCCGGTGACGGCTGGCGATATCGCCCGTGGTCCGACATCGTGGGCAACGAACAGGAACGGCACCTGATCGACCAGCGCGGCGTGCAGTTCGCCGGCGGCTTTATCCATTTCGGCCGGGGTAAACGCGTGCTTCACCGCCGCCGCCAGCTTTTCGGTTTCCGGGGTCGAGAAGTAGCCCCAGTTGGTCGCCACCGGCGGGAAGGCCTTCGCGGTGGAGAAGCGGATCATGCCGAAATAGGGATCGTTAACCGCGGCGCTAACGTTGATCGCGTCGATCCCTTTCGCGGAGGGATCTTTCGCCCCGAGGCGCCAGTTAGTGAACAGGGTGTTCCATTCGTTGACTTTAATATCGACGTTAAAGAAGCAGCTTTTCAGGCTCTGCTGGATGTACTCGTTCATCGGCAGCGGCTGCATCTGCCCGGAGCCGGAGGCCGAGGTGGCGACCGTGACGTGCAGCGGTTTCCCGGCGCTATACCCGGCTTCGGTCATCAGCTTGCGGGCGGTATCCGGGTCATATTTGATCTGGAAGGTAGGTTTACCGCGCCACGGACTGCCGGCCTCGTAGACGCCGGTCGCTTCGGTCATATAGCCGCCGAGATAGCTTTTAAGCTCCGCGCGGTTCAGGCACAGGTTGGCGGCTTTGCGCACGCGAATATCTTTCCACGGCGAGCCCTCTTCGAAGGAGAATTGCCACGGCCACAGGTGCGGCTGGGTGTTGGCGTAGATTTTAAAGCCCTGGGCTTTAATCTGATCGACCGCATCCGGGGCCGGGGCTTCGATCCAGTCCACCTGCTTCGAGAGCAGCGCCGCGGTGCGGGCGTTGGCTTCCGGCAGCGGGATCAGCACCACTTTATCCACCCGCGGAATGCGATCTTTGTTCCAGTAGTCGGGGTTTTTATCGAGGATCAGCTGCTGGCGGGGAACCAGTTTTTCCATTTTGAACGGACCGCTGCCCACCGCGTGGGCGGCGAATTCGGTCCACGCCTGCTTACTGCGCGCGGCGGTATCGCCAGTGCCCGACGGCACCGCGTCGTACAGCTTCTGCCACGCGGTCGGCGACACGATAAACAGGTTAGTGAGGTTATATGGCAGCAGCGCGTCCGGTTCGGAGGTGGTCAGCGCCACGGTGTGGTCGTCAATCTTTTCCGCGCCGGTGAGAGTCGGCATGCGCGACAGCGTGTTGCCGATCTGGCCGGGCGCATACTGCGGCGCGGCTTTATTCAGCACCTTATCCACGTTCCAGACGATGGCGTCGGCGTTGACCGCAGAACCATCGTGAAATTTAACCCCCGGGCGCAGGGTGAAAATCCAGCGGCTTTGATTTTGCGGGTCAACGTGCCACTCGGTCGCCAGCCCCGGCACCAGGCCGCTGGGTTTCTCTCCCTGCGACAGATCCCATTCAACCAGGGCGTCGTAAAGCGGAATGCCGGTAAAGCGGTTGCCCTCAAAACCCTGATCGGGCTGTCCGAGGGTCAACGGGATATCGGCGGCGGTCATGGCGATCCGCAGGGTTGAGGCCTGAGTCGGCACAGAGGCAAACAGCGCCAATGCCCCGCTAACAGCAACGGCGAGATGGCGTTTACGCGAAAGTAATTTTGTCTTCAGCATCACATTGTCCCTGTTAAATAAAAGTCGCTATTTAACAGGCAAGATACATACCAGTTCTGAACGCGCGGAAAATAAGTGTGAAATGGCTTATAAAATAAGAATGACTTATAACATCCTTATGATTTTACTTGAAAAATAAAATAACCTTATCTTTTTGCACCGCCAGCGGGAATTCTGTTGCAGGATTGCACCAGCCTAACTTTTTACGCAAAGGAATCATCACGTGACGTCACTTTTTATAAAATAAATTCATAATCTTCGGCAAATCATCAGTTTGAGGCGTTGTCTTCTATACTTCTTGATAAAGAGAAAGAGGGAGTCGCCATGCCGTTACCTGATTTTCACCGCTCCGAGCCGTTTACCCTCGGCATCGAGCTGGAGCTCCAGGTCGTCAACCCGCCGGGCTTTGATTTAAGCCAGGACTCTTCCGCGCTGATTGACGAGATCCAGGGCACGCTGAAAGCGGGCGAGGCCAAGCATGACATTACCGAAAGCATGCTGGAGATCGCCACCGGCGTCTGCCGCGACATCCACCAGGCGACGGCGCAGCTGAGCGCGGTTCAGCAGGCGGTGCTTCGTGCCGCCGCCCGCCATCACGTACAAATCTGCGGCGGCGGAACGCATCCGTTTCAAAGCTGGCAGCGCCAGCAGATCAGCGATAGTCCGCGCTACCGGAAAACCGTCGAGCACTTTGGTTATCTGGCGAAGCAGGCGACGATCTTCGGTCAGCACGTGCACGTGGGGTGTCAAAACGGCGATGATGCCATTTATCTTCTGCACGGCCTGTCGCGCTTCGTGCCGCATTTTATCGCGCTGAACGCGGCATCGCCCTGGCTCGACGGGACCGATAGCGGCTTTGCCTGCTCGCGGCTTAACCTTTTCGCCGCCTATCCCGATAACGGTCCGATGCCGTGGGTCAATAACTGGCAGGCTTTCATCGGCCTGTTTCGGCGCCTTAGCTATACCAGCATGATCGACAGCATGAAGGATCTGCACTGGGATATTCGCCCCAGCCCGCGCTTTGGCACCGTCGAAGTCCGGGTCATGGATACCCCGCTGACGATTAGCCAGGCGGTGAATATCGCCGGTTTTATCCAGATCATCGCCTGCTGGCTGCTGACGGAGCGGCCGTTTAAGCATCAGCCCGAGGATTATCTGCTCTACCCCTTCAACCGCTATCAGGCCTGCCGCTATGGGCTCGACGGGATCAATACCGATGTGAACAGCGGCGAACAGCGAACATTGCGCGAAGAGATTTTACAGCTGGCGGATAAGCTGGCGCCCAGCGCCCATAAGCTCAATGCCGACAGCGCGCTGGAGGCGATGGTGCGCCAGGCGAAGCAGCATCGCAGCGAGCCGCAGCAGATGCGCGAGTTTGTCGCCAACGGCGGTTCATTGATCGGGCTGGTGCAAAAGCATTGCGAGATCTGGACGGCGTAGCGGCGATAAAAGGCTATACTGCACGCTCTCGTTGGTTGTCTGGAACCCTGCCGTGTGCTTGCCATCGCTTCTGCCGCTGTTGCTGTTATCTCTGCCCGCCTTCGCCAGCGGGACATGCTCGCTGACCGACCCGTCCCTGACGCTGCAAAGCTATACCGTCGATCCGCAGCGCGAACGCATCGTGATGTACTGGCAGAATGAGGACGGTAAAGCCTGGGGATCGCTGCGCTCGCTGCTGGGGGATATCAACCGCGACGGGCAGGTGCAGATGGCGATGAACGGCGGAATTTATGATAAAGCCTACGCGCCGCTGGGGCTGTATATCGAGAAAGGTCGGCAGTTGACCCCGCTTAACCGCGCCTCCGGCGGCGGCAACTTTTTTATTCGTCCCGGCGGGGTGTTTTATCTGCGCGGGCAAAACGCGGGGATTGTCAGCATCAATAAATTCAGGCCGTCGCCGGCCATCCGCTACGCCGTGCAGTCGGGCCCAATGCTGATTGAAAACGGCAAGATCAACTGGCGACTGAAGCCATCCGCCAGCTCGCGCAAGCTGCGTAACGGCGTGGGCATCACCGGCGATGGCAAGGTGGTGTTTATGCTCAGCGCGCGTGAAACCAATTTCTACGATTTCGCCTGCTACGCGCAGGCGAAGCTCAACGTGCGCCAGATGCTCTATCTCGACGGCACCATTTCGAAGATGTACCAGAAAGGCGATAGCGTGCCGTGGCAGTATCATCCGTTCGTCACCATGATCGCGGTGGAGAGTAGATAGTCGGCAAAACATCGTCTGCGGGGGTGTTTCGCAACCCGGCAATATTCTGCACCGATTTCCCCGGTGGCGCTGCGCTTACCGGGGCTACGGGTTTCCAGCCGTCTGCGGAGGAGTAGCCCGGGTAAGGCGTTTACGCCGCGACCCGGGATTTCCGGGCACCGTGCCCGAGGCATCTACATCCGGCGATGCCCCCACTCGCGCAGGCGCTGGAACAGCACGTACAGCGACGGAATAAACAAAATGCCGATTACCGTCGCCACCAGCATGCCGCTGAACACCGTGGTGCCGATAATCCGCCGACTCTGCGCCCCGGCGCCGGTGGCGAGCATCATCGGCACAATCCCGATGATAAAAGAAACCGCCGTCATCATCACCGCGCGGAAGCGGCGGGTGGCCCCTTCGCGGGCGGCGTCGACGATCGACATTCCCTCTTCGCGCTTCGCCCTGGCAAACTCGACGATCAAAATCGCGTTTTTCGCCGCCAGCGCGATCAATAGCACCAGCCCTATCTGCACGTACACATCGTTGGCGTACCCGGCCCACCAGAGCCACAGCAGCGACCCGCCGATGGCGAACAGCACCGACAGCATTACGCTCGCCGGCAGCGTCCAGCTCTCATACTGGGCGACGAGGAACAGCCACGCCATCGCTACCGCCGCCAGCACAATCCACACCGCCTGGTTACCGGTCTGCTGCTCCTGCCAGGAGATGCCGCTCCAGGCGTAATCATAACCGTGGGGCAGGTTCGCTTGTAAAATCTGCTCCATCACCGCCATTGCCGTCCGGCTGCTGACGCCTTCGGTCGCCGACCCGCTCACCGATACCGACGGAAACTGGTTATACTGCTGAATAAACGGCGCGCCCACCGTCGGCGTAATCGTCACCAGATTACTCAGGCGAACCCGCTCGCCGCTGTCGCTGCGCACGTACAGCTCGCTTATCTGCTCTGCCCGCTCGCGCCACTGCATCTCGTTTTGCATTACCACGTGGTAGACACGATTGTTAATGCTGAAATCGCCGGCGCGAGTGCCGCCAAACGCGGTTTGCAGGCTGCTGAAAATCCTCGCCACCGGTACGTTCAGCCGGGCCGCCTGGTCGCGGTCAACGGTGAGCGTCAGCTGCGGCACGTTACTGCTCCAGGTGGTAAATACCCGGCTCAGCTGCGGATACTGGTTGGCCGTCCGCAGCACCTGCTGCGTCACCTGCTCCAGCTCCGCCGGCGATTGTCCGGCCTGGGCCAAGATGCGTAAATTAAATCCGGAGGCGTTGCCCAGCCCCGGCAGCGTCGGCGGCGCAAAAGTCATGATCGTCGCCTCCGGTAGCCCCATCAGCTGGCCCTGCACTTTTTCCATCACCGCCTCCAGCGGCGGTCGCTGGTGCCAGTCCTTCAGCATCACCGAGATAAACCCGCCGTTTGAAGCGCTGGTACCGTTGAGAATATTAAAACCGGAGACCTGAATCACATCCTCAACCGCCGGATTCAGTTTCAGCAGCTCGCGCGCCTGGGCCATCACCGCTTCGGTACGCTCCAGCGAGGCGGCTTCGGGCAGCTGTACGCTGGCAAAGAAATAACCCTGATCTTCCTGCGGCAGAAATCCCTTCGGCATGGTGGTGAAGCTAAACACCACCACCCCGGCCGCCGCCGTCGTCGCCGCCAGCGCCAGCCAGGGGCGACGATTCATCCTCCCGACCAGACGCCCGTAGCCATCGCGCACCGTATCCAGACCGCGGTTAAAACCGCGCCAGATGGCGGCTGGCTGCTGCGGCCGCGAACGCAGCAGCAGCGCGCACAGCGCAGGCGTCAGGGTCAGCGCCACCACGCTCGACAAAGTCACCGCCGTCGATAGGGTCACCGCGAACTGGCGATAGAGCTCGCCGACGATCCCCGGCAGCATCGCCACCGGCACAAACACCGCCAGCAGCACCAGGGTGGTGGCGATCACCGGCCCGGCGATTTGCCGCAGCGCCTCGGCGGTTGCCGCGCCGCGCGCCAGCCCCTCCGCCATTTTGCTTTCCACGCTCTCCACCACCACGATGGCGTCATCCACCACCATCGTCAGGGCGAGAATGATTGCGAACAGGCTCAGGGTATTGGCGCTGTAGCCCAGCGCATAGAGCACGGCGAAGGTACCGATAAGCGAAACCGGGATCGCCAGCGCGACTATCAGCGTCGCCCGCCAGCTCTGCAGAAACAGCGAGACCACCACCACCACCGCCAGCAGGGTCAGCGCCAGCGACACGCCGATCTCTTTGATCGTCGCCGCGACAAAGCGGGTGGTATCAAACTTCACTTCCCAGGTGAGATCCGCCGGGAAACGCGCATGCAGCCGGGTCAGCTCGGCGCGCACCGCGCTGGCGACCTGTAGGGCGTTAGCGGTAGGCGTCGGATAGATGCCGAGATAAGCGGAGTCTTTGCCGTTGAGCTGCGCGCCGGAGCTGTAGCTGCGCGCGCCCAGCTCGATAGTCGCTACGTCGGACAGGCGCACCAGCTGGCCGCGGTCGCCGCTGCGAACCACAATTTGTCCGAAACCGGCGGCGTCGCTCAGTCGACCAATACCGTTGATGGTCAGCGTCTGCTGCTGGCCGTTAAACACCGGCGGCGTCCCCACCTGCCCCGCCGCGCCCTGCACGTTCTGCTCGCGCAGCGCCTGGGAAACATCATCGGTAGTGATATTCAGCGCGTTCATGCGGTCGGGCCGCAGCCAGATACGCATGCTGTAGTCGCGCGCGCCGAATATCTGCACTTCCCCGACGCCCGGCAGACGCGCCAACGCCTCGCGCACTTGGGTGCTGGCGTAGTTGCTGACAAACAGCGGCGACAGCGTGCCGAGCGGCGAGTAAAGACTGACGCCCATCAGCAGGTTCGTCGCCCGCTTGCGCACCTGAACGCCGTTTTGCTGCACGTCGGCAGGCAGTTGCGCCACCGCCTGCGACACGCGGTTCTGCACGTCGATCGCGGCTAAATCGGCATCGGTACCGGCGGCAAAGGTCAGGCTCAGGCTGTAGGTTCCCTCATCGGAGCTGGTAGACTCCATGTACAGCATATGATCGACGCCGTTGAGCTGGGTCTCCAGCGGCGCGGCAATGGCTTCCGCCACGTCCGCCGCGCTGGCGCCCGGCCAGCTGGCGCTGACGTTGATGACCGGCGGCGTAATTTGCGGATACTGCTCAACCGGGATCAGCTTCAGCGAGACCGCGCCGACGAAGGTCATCAGCAGCGCAATCACCATCGCAAAGCGCGGACGACGGATAAAAAACGTGAGCATCTTCTCTCCCTCTTTAGTTGAGCAGCTGAACGGCTGCGCCGTCACGCAGGCGCTGGGCGCCCTCCGTCACCACGCGCTCGCCCGGGAGGAGGCCTTCCGCCACCGCGAACTGCTGCCCCTGCTGCCCCGCGGGGGTCAAGCGGCGCATCGTCACGGTGTTGTCCGCCGTCAGCACCCAGCTGTAAAAGCCCTGTGCGTCCTGCTGCATCGCCGCCGCCGGGATCATCGGGCTCTCCTGAAGCTGCCGCGGGCGGAAGAAAATGGTGACGTTGCCGCCGGGCAGCAGACGGTGCTGCGGATTAGCGAATTCAGCGCGCAGCGCCACGCTGGCGGTGCGGCTATCAATACGGTTATCGACGGAGGTCAGAACGCCGTCTTCACGCCGTCCATCGACATCCACTTGCGCCAGCCACGCTTCCTTCAGCGCGGCAATATCCGTGTGCTGCCCCGCTTTGGCGAAAAAGACGGTTTCATCCAACGAGAACGCCACCCGAATCGGATCGAGCTGAACCACATCGACCAGCACGCCGCTGGCGGGGTTCACCAGGCTGCCGACGTGAAACGGGCTATGGCCGACGCGTCCGCTGACCGGCGAGGTAATGCGGGTGTAGCCGAGCGTAATCTGCTGGGCGGCAATGCGCGCCCGGGCCTGCTCCACGGCGGCGGCGGCGACATCGCGCTGCATCTGCGCGGTATCAAGGTCGTTGCGGCCGATCGCGTGGTTATTGATCAGCTGCTGGTAGCGGCTCAGCAGCTGCTGGGCCTGGCGTAGCGACGCCTGCGCGCTCTTCAGTTCGGCCTGGGCCAGCGCCAGCGCGGCTTTCGGCTGGGCGTCATCCAGCGTAAACAGCAGATCGCCCTGGTTGACGTACTGCCCATCCTGGAAGTGGCGCTGCACAATCTTCCCTTCGGTGCGGGCGCGAATATCGACGGAGTGAATGGCCTCGACGCGGCCGGAGATTTGCCTTTCGCCGGCGTGCGGCGCTTGTTCCACGGTGACGACGCGGACCGGAACGGCCGGCGCGGCGGCGGCGGCGAGCGCGTAGCCTGCCAGGCCGCAGGCCAGCAGGGCGGAGCGGATGATCTTGTTCATGGGGAATTCCTTACGACGATGCGGCGTCCCTCCCCCGCAGGAGAAGGGACGCCGGGCGGGTCAGACACGCTACGCGGTTTTACGGAAACGACGGGTCAGGCGTTTCTCAACTTCGACCACCAGGAACATCGCGATACCGATGACCAGCGTGATGAACCAGTAGCGCGGCGGCAGCCCTTCGGTGCCAAACATCGTCTGCATCACCGGTACGTAGATGATGACCAGCTGCATCAGCAGCAGTACGCCGCTCACCAGCCAGATGCCTTTGTTACGCAGCAGCCCCATGTTGAGCGAGAAGGTATCGCTGCTGCGGCAGTTAATCATGTACACCCACTGTGCGGTAACCAGCATCTGCAGCAGGACGGTGCGGATAAACTCCGGGCTGTGGCCGCGCGGCGCCAGCCAGGCTTCCAGAATAAAGGCAGCCACGGCAATCATCGTGCCGACGAAGGCGACGCGCCAGACGGCGAAGGCGTCCATAACGTGCTGGCCGGTTTTACGCGGCGGACGGTTCATGGCGTTGCGCTCGGCGGCTTCAAACGCGAGGCCGAAGGAGAGCGTCGCGGAGGTGGCCATGTTCATCCACAAAATCAGCACCGGCGTCAGCGGAATGATGTTCCCCGCCAGCAGGGCGATGATAATCAGCAGCCCCTGCGCCAGGTTGGTCGGCATGATGAACAGAATGGTCTTCTTCAGGTTGTCGTAGACCCGACGCCCCTCTTTGACCGAACTGGCGATGGTGGCAAAGTTGTCGTCGGTCAGGACCATGTCGGCGGCCTCTTTGGTCACCTCGGTGCCTTTGATCCCCATGGCGATCCCGACGTCGGCCTGGCGCAGCGCCGGGGCGTCGTTGACGCCGTCGCCGGTCATGCCAACCACTTCACCGTTACCCTGCAGCGCTTTCACCAGGCGCAGCTTGTGCTCCGGGCTGGTACGGGCAAAGATATCGTACTCAACGGCGGCTTTCGCCAGCTCGGCGTCGTTCATGTGCTCCAGCTGGTAGCCGGTCATCGCCTGGCTGCTGTTGGTGATCCCCAGCATCTGGCCAATGCTCATCGCCGTCTGCGGGTGGTCGCCGGTAATCATCTTCACGCGGATCCCCGCGTTCTGGCAGGCGTGGATAGCGTCAATCGCTTCCGGACGCGGCGGGTCCATCATTCCGGCAATGCCGAGGAACACCAGACCTTCGCGCAGATCGTCGTGGGTCAGCGTGGTGCTGCCGACGTTGGCCGGTTTGTAGGCGGCGGCGACCATACGCAGGCCCTGGCGGGCAAAGCGCGCCATCTCCTCTTCCCAGTACTGAGGCTCAAACGGCACCGCCCCCTGCTTGCTCAACTGCTGGCGGCACAGGGCAAAAATCACGTCCGGCGCGCCGGTAATCAGCACCTGCTCGACGTCGCCCATTTTCTGGTGGGTCGCCATGTATTTATACTGCGAGTCGAACGGTATCTTCGCGACCAGCCGCGCGTCGACGGGCGCAAGCCGCGCTTTCGCCGCCAGCACCTTCAGCGCCCCTTCCGTTGGCCCGCCGGTAATGCCCCACAGGCCGCGCTCGTCCTGAATCATCTGGCTGTCGTTACACAAGTCGATGGTGCGCAAATAGGTTTCCAGCACGCTGCCCGCTTTAATCTGCACCGGCTCGTTGCTGCCTTCCAGGCAGATGTTACCCTGAGGCTCGTAGCTGTCGCCCTCGACGCGGTAGCAGCAGTCGGCGGTGATGATCGCTTTGACGGTCATTTCGTTCATCGTCAGGGTGCCGGTTTTATCCGAGCACACCACGGTCATGGCGCCCAGGGTTTCCACCGTCGGCAGCTTGCGGATAATCGCCCGCTGACGCGCCATCGCCTGTACGCCCAGGGAGAGAATAATCGAGATAATCGCCGGTAAACCTTCCGGCACGGCGGCCACCGCCAGGCTAATCAGGGAGAGCAGCAGCTCGCCGAGAGGAATGTCGCGCAGCGCGAGGCTGAAGACGAACAGTGCGGCCATCATCGCGAGGATAATGACGAAAATCGCTTTGCCGAGCTTATCCATCTGCACCAGCAGCGGCGTACGGTGCTTCTCAATCCCCGCCATCATCTGGTTGATGTGGCCGAGCTCGGTCTCCTGACCGGTTGCGGTCACCACGCCAACGCCGCCGCCGGCGCTGATGGTGGTGCCGGAGAAGAGCATATTGGTACGGTCGCCCAGCGGCAGTTCGCCTTCCAGCGCGTCGGTGGTTTTATCCACCACCGTCGACTCGCCGGTGAGAATCGCTTCTTCAACCCGCAGATTATGGCTCTCAATCAGGCGCATATCGGCAGGGACGCGGTCGCCCGCGCGCAGAATCACGATATCGCCCGGCACCAGGTCGCGGGTGGGAATGGTTTCATGCTTGCCGCCGCGCTGCACGCGCGCGTCGCTGGAGAGCATATTGCGGATGCCCTGCAGCGATTTTTCGGCGTTGCTCTCCTGGATATGGCCGATCAGGGCGTTGATCACCGTGACGCCAAGGATGACGAGCGTATCGACCCAGTGGCCCATGACCGCGGTGAGCGCGGCGGCGGCCAGCAGGACAAAAATCAGTACGTCATTAAAGTGGGCAAGGAAGCGCAGCCAGGCCAGCTTGCCTTTTTTCTCCGGCAAGGCGTTGGGGCCGAAGGTTTTCAAACGCTCTGCGGCCTCGGCGGCGCTGAGGCCGCTGGCATGGCTTTTAGTCTGCGCCAGCACCGCATCAACCGTCTGCTGATATGCGCGGCGTGGCGCGACATCCCCTGAGGGGGTGGTATTATTAGTTTTGATCGTTTTGGTCAAAATATATCTCCCTTAAAATTCCGTGAGGCGGAAAGCCTGGAATCATTCCGGGCCAATGAGAAAAATTTTAAACAGCGGAGATAATTTAAGCTTGCGCAATATTTAATCTCTCGCAAATACAAAATTTATGGTAAGTTAATTCTATAAAACAACTATTGCAGAATATTAATAAACCAAAACTAAACGAGGTCTACTATGTTTGGAATCTACCGCGGACGCCGTCTGGTACTGTACATCCTGCTGGCCATTATTATCGCGACTCTGGTGGGATATAGCACCTATACTTTTGTAAAAGCGCTGGCTTAATAATGACGTTAATTTACATTACGGTGTAATTAACTTAATCACAAATAGTGCCAAAATAATTAACATGGGAATAAGCGAGGACGTTTAAATATAATACTTAAGGCGTAATATGATTGCGTACGAAACGATATTGCATTGATTCTCTTTTTACCGGACAATATGTTTTTAACTGATGATTAACAAATAATGAAACATCCGCTAGAAACGCTCCTCAGCGCCGCCGGCATTTTGCTGCTGGCTTTGCTCTCCTGCCTGCTGCTGCCGGCGCCCTCGCTGGGCCTGACGCTGGCGCAAAAGCTGGTGGCGACATTCCATCTGATGGATCTCAACCAGCTTTATACCCTGATCTTTTGCCTGTGGTTTTTAGCGCTGGGCGCGGTTGAATATCTGCTGCTGCGCTGGGTCTGGCGTCGCTGGTTTTCCGTTGAGCGCTAGGCCGGTCAGGTCACGCATGCCGCTGATCAGCGCTTCGCACCAGGCGGCGTAATCGTGGCCGCTGGAGGAGGGGTGGAAGCTCACCGTATAGCCCTTCTCTTTGAGCACCTGCTCAAATTCAAGCGTATTGGCATAAATGCCGCCGTCCGGCCCGTTGGTTTCGAATTTCCCCGCCTGCAGCCAGAAGCGCACCGGATAGCGCGGCGACTGCTGGTACTGGCGGGTCAGCCAGCTGGCCTCCTCCCCTTGCGGCGCCCACCAGTATGACCCGGACAGGCTCAATACGTTGCCAAACTGTCGCGGATAGCGCAGCGCTACCCAGGACGCGGCCAGCCCGCCGTAGCTGGAGCCGGCGACCACGGTTTTTTGCCGACTCAGGCTGAGTCCCTGGCGGCGCAGCCACGGCAGCAGCTCATGGGCCATAAAATCGGCGAAGTGCGGATTTGGCGGCAGCTCCTTCGCCCGTCGCGGATGATCGAGACTATCGATAAACACCACGTTGATCGGCGGCAGCCGATGGCTGGCGATCAGGGCATCCAGCACGTTGGCGAGGCGGTACTCGTGCTGGTAAGTTTTGCCGTCAAAGAGCAGTAGGGTCCAGCGCGCGGGCTGCGGCAACCGCGGGCGATAAATCAGCACTTCCCGCGTATTTTGCAGAAAGTCGCTGCGCAGCTGATGGCGGGTTAAGGTTCCGTAGCGGAGCGGCTGCGCCATCCGCTGGGCGGTGCAAAAACGCGCGGCGTTGAGGGCCAGCAGAGAGTAGCGATTCCAGCGGTCGTGGGCGGCATTGACGCTGTTCGGGTTGAGCGGGTCAGCCTGGGCGCTGACCAAAATCGCCCGCCGCTGCTCCCGCGCGCTGCCGGTTACCTGCGGCACGTCCGGGGCCAGCTTATACTGCATGAGGGTATCGGCGGGCACCACGTAGCTGCGAAACCAGACGTCAGAATCGCCGAGGCGAAACAGCGGATCGTGCTCCCCCGCCGGCGAACCCAGAATAAACACGTTGCGGCTCGCCCCGCGCCACAGGAAAGTTACCCGCTTATGGCCGGCGTCCACCGGTTCCACCATTGGCGTCCCTTCCCGCTCGAGCTCCTGCCAGAAATGCGCCGTTGAACCTCCCGCCGCCAGTTCACGCTTCAGCCGCTGCAGGCGCGGGCTGACCGGATCCAGCGGCTGAATTTTGGCCAGCGCGGTGGTTTCCCGCATCTGCCACTGAAAGCGCCAGCGCGCACCTTCTTCGCCGTGCAGCACCAGCGATGAGGCGCGGTGTACCGGCAGAGAAAACAGCAGGGTTTGCTCGCCGTCCGCCGGACCGCCCGCCAGCAGCGTGCGCAGACGGCGGTTATTGTCATCCAGCAGTCGGGCATCGGTGACGCCGGAGAGGGTCGCCGCGACGTAGTTCTCGCCCAATGTCGGCAGGTCAAAACAGACCTCGCCGCTGGCGTCGAATTTCCCCTGTAGTTCACCCTGTAACGAGGGAGATTCGCAGTTCATTGCCGCCGCCGGTAGGGTACTCATGCCAATCAGCAGGCCGCTCCACGCCGTCTTCATTAGCCGAAATTTCCTTGTAAGAATTTGTTAATAACGCTAATGCAAATAATAACTATTTGCAATAACATTAACGCCGTTAATGATAGGCGTCGGTCGATTCCCCTCGACGTGGGCGTTTTTTGATGGCGATTCAACCAAGGATAAAAAATAAACATGTTTAAATATAATAAGATAACAGCTTTCTGGGCCGCGGGCGTGGCGGCATCTCTGTTTGGCGGGCTGGCGCTGGCGGCGGAGGAAACGATCGTCGTCACCGCCGGCAGCGGCGAGGATCCCACCGCGCCGCTGAAGGGAATCGTGGCGACAAAAACGCTGTCGGCAACAAAGACCGCCGCGGAGATCGTCAAAACGCCGCAGTCGGTATCGGTGGTCACCCGCGATCAAATGCGGGCGCTGGACGTCACCTCGGTTTCCCAGGCGCTGCGCTATAGCGCGGGCGTTTTTACCGAATACCGAGGTTCATCTAACCGCAACGACGAGGTATTCGTACGCGGCTTCAGCTACGTGCCCAAATTCCTTGATGGCCTGAGCTACGGCGCCACCGCCTCGTCGCAAACCGGCACGTTCGACCCGTGGCTGCTGGAGCGCGTCGAGCTGGTGCGCGGCCCGGCCTCGGTGCTGTTTGGTCAGGTCAACCCCGGCGGGCTGATTAGCATGACCAGCAAACGACCGACCAGCCAGCCGATTCATGAGGTGCAGTTCCGTACCGGTAATAACCACCTCGCCGAAGGCGCTTTCGACGTTGGCGGTACGCTGAGCGATGACGGCCACCTGCTCTATCGCCTGAACGGGATCGCCCGCACCCAGAATAACCAGATCGATGACTATAAAGAGACGCGGATGGCTATCGCTCCCGCCCTCACCTGGTATCCTAATGACGCCACGCGCTTTACCCTGTTAACCAGCTATCAGAAAGACCCGGACGCCGGCTACCGTAACTTCCTGCCGCGTTACGGTACCGTGGAAAGCGTCGACGGCAGCTATATTCCGCGCGATTTTAACGTCAGCGATCCCAGCTACAACCAGTCGTGGCGTGAACAAACGATGATTGGCTATGAATTTGAGCACCAGCTCAACGATACCTTGACTCTGCGCCAGAATGCCCGCTACGCCACCATCAAACAGAAGTATCGCTACCTGGTTTACTCCACCAGCGCCGCCAACAGCTCGGTACTCTCCCGCCGCGCCCAGCATGAACAGCGCCAGACCGATGAGTTTGGCATCGATAACCAGCTTGAAGCGCAGTTCGCCAGCGGTCAGGTGGCGCATACGGTGATTGGCGGTGTGGATTACAAAACCAGTAAGGATAAGCAGTATCTTGGTCGGGCCGGCGGCTCGCAGTACGATATCGACTGGCGCAGCCCGAGCTACGGGGTTAACGTCGATGAAAGCGCCTTCAGTCCCGCCACTAATGAACAGCAAAATCTCGACCAGACCGGGGTGTATGTTCAGGATCAGCTGAGCTGGCGGAACTGGGAACTGTTAGTTTCCGGGCGCTACGACTGGGCGGAAGTGCGCACCACCGATTTTACCGACGCCAGCGGCACCCAGCAGAATGATAATAAGTTCACCTGGCGCACCGGCCTGCTGTACGCCTTTGATTCCGGTCTTTCCCCCTATATCAGCTACAGCACCTCCTTCGAACCTAACCTGCAAACCAACCGCGCACCGGGCGTCGGACCATTCGATCCCAGCGAAGGCAAACAGGTTGAGGTGGGTCTGAAATACCAGCCTGACCCAAACGCGTTGATGACCCTCGCGCTGTACGATCTGACGCAGAGCAACGTCGCGACCTACAACAGCGCGGCCGGGTGGTTTGAAAACAGCGGTAAAGTGCGCTCGAAAGGCGTTGAAGCCGAAGCGCACGCGACGGTTTTCGATAACCTCAATCTGATCGCGTCTTACACCTACACCGACGCGGAAACCGTCAATACCACCGTCGTCGGTACCGAAGGGAAAACGCCGGCACGCATTCCGACCCATATGGCTTCGGCGTTCACCAGCTATACCCTGCCGGACGGCGCGTTAAAAAGCCTGACCGCGGGCGTTGGCGTACGCTATATCGGCACCAGCTACGGCGATGCGAAAAACACGTTTAAGGTACCGGCAGTGGATCTGTACGACGCCATGGTCAGCTATGAGTTAGGCGAGCTGAATTCGAGCCTGAAAGGGGCGAAAGTGCAGTTCAACGTCAACAACCTCGCCAATACCAAATACGTGGCCTCCTGCGCCAGCGATAGCGCCTGCTTCTACGGCATTGGTCGGACGGTGACGGCGACGGTGAACTACGCCTGGTAAGAAAAACGTCCGCCGGTCTTCCCCCGGCGGACGCTTTCAGTGCGCGCGGCTGTGGTTTTCTTTACGGTAGGCGCCCGGCGGCAGGTTAAACGTGCGGGTGAAGATACGGGTAAAGGTTTGCTGCGAGTCAAAACCGTATTTCAGGCAAATATCGTAGACCCGCTGATCGGTATCGCGCAGATCGCGCGCCGCCAGCAGCAGCTTACGCTCGCGGATATAGCGCCCCAGACTCTCCCCTTTGTACTGTAAAAACAGCCGTTGCAAATGCCACTTCGAGTAACCGGCGTGGCGCGCAATATCGTCGATACGTAGCGGTTGATGCAAATTATCATCAATCCACTCGACGATAGTATCAATGACCTGAGCGGAAATAGTCATATGTCCTCTCTCCTCCTGAACCACTCTCATCGTTAGCGCCACCAGGCGTTAAATGATTGCGTTTTATCAGCGACCCAAACCGGCTCACCCAACATTGGCGTCAGCAGTCGCCACGGTCGCCCTGTGCTGGCCTCCGCCAGCCTTATGTACGGATCGTCCCATGTGTGTTTTGCCAGCACGAAGCGCCCGGCATGGCCCGGCAACACCGCGCGTGCGCGCACATCGTCAGCGGCTTGCGCCGTCTCTTCCGGCATCATGTGGATGTACTTCCAGTCCTGGTCATACTGACCGTTTTCCATGATCGCCAAATCCACCGCGCCAAACTGTTCGCCGATGGCTTTAAAGTGCGGGCCGTAGCCGCTGTCGCCGCTGTAGTAAATTTTCTGCTGCGGGGTGACGAACATGAAGCTGGCCCACAGGGTCTGGTTGCGCTTGAGGCCGCGGCCGGAAAAGTGGCGCGCCGGCAGGACGTGTACCGTCAGTTCATCGCTCACCGGCACCGCTTGATTCCAGTCCGCCTCGCGGATTATCGCGCTCTCCATTCCCCAGTAGCGCAGATGCGACCCGACGCCCAGCGGCGTCACCACCCGCTTGACCTTCGGCATCAGCGCTTTGATGGTGGCGTAATCGAGGTGGTCGTAATGATCGTGCGAGATAATCAGCAGGTCGATCTCCGGCATGCCCTCAGCGTGCCACGGGTAATCCCCGGCAAAGGCCTTATTAATAAACGAGAACGGCGCCGCATAGCGACTAAACACCGGGTCAATCAGGATGCGCTGGCCCGCCAGCTGCAGATACCACGAGGAGTGCCCCAGCCAGACCATCGCGTCCTGCCCTAACGGCAGGCTGGCCAGATCGGTGTTCACCAGCGGCAGCGGCTGGGCAGGTCTGGCGTTTTCCCGTTTGGCGACCAGAAACTCCCACCACGCGGCCAGCATATTTTTTTGCCCGGTAAACCCAGGCGTCGGAAGCTGATTGTGAAACTGGCCGTCGCGATAGTGCGGAGACTGCTCCACCAGGCTGAGCTGCGCGCCCTGCGGCGCCTGACCAAATCCGGCATTTAACACAAACGGCAAAGTTGTTGCTGACGCTAATAACATGATGGCGACCACGCTGAAAGTGACACGGTTCATATCCTGACCTGGCGAAATCCTCCTTCCTGGAGGTTTTAGTTATAAGGCTTGATTATGAGTGAGTAAGCACTCATTATTAGGAAGAAGCTGAAAGTCGTCAAGACGATTTTCAAATTTTGACAGACAGCGTTGCAGTGCCCATGTCAGGCATGCTTAGATCGTGGTTTTATCATGTGTGAGGTAAAGTGTAGTGGCTCGTCCTAAGAGTGAAGATAAAAAGCAAGCGTTACTGGAGGCCGCAACCGCCGCCTTTGCCCAATCGGGAATCGCCGCCTCAACCTCCGCCATCGCCCGCAGCGCCGGGGTTGCCGAGGGTACGCTGTTTCGCTACTTTGCCACCAAGGACGATCTGCTCAACGAGCTTTATCTGACCATAAAAGCGGATCTGGTTAAGACAATGATCGCCGGTCTCAACCCGAACGAGACCGAGTCGAAAGAGAACACGCGCAATATCTGGAACAGCTATATCGGCTGGGGCGTGCGTAATCCCATGGAGCATAAAGCGATTCGCCGGATGGCGCTGAGTGAAAGGATCACCGACGAAACCCGCAACCGCGTCAAAGAGATGTTTCCCGAGCTCAATGAACTCTGCCAGCGTTCAATCAAGCCCGTTTTTCAATCCGAAGAATACCGCACCTTTGGCGATGCGCTGTTTCTTTCGCTGGCCGAAACCACCATTGAATACGCCTGCCATGAGCCGGAGCGCGCCGTACGTTTTGTCGAGCTGGGCTTTGAAGCGATGTGGCAGGCGCTTGCCGAGGACAATCGCTGATGGACCACCGCTCGCTGCATGACCACGCGCATCGTATCGCGCTGGAGCTCCCCTTTACCGAGCACTGCTGGCCGTTTGGCCCGGAGTACGATGTGTTTAAAGTCGGCGGGCGGATTTTTATGCTGACCGCGACGGTTCGCGGCCGCGCGCTGGTCAACCTGAAGTGCGATCCGCAGAAATCACTGCTTCATCAGGCGATTTACCGCAGCATCGAGCCCGGCTATCACATGAACAAAAAGCACTGGATCACCGTGGTTCCCGGCGAAGATATCAGCGTAGATCTGCTGGCGGAGCTGATCGATGATTCGTGGAACCTGATCGTCGATAAACTCAGTAAAAAAGAGCAGCAGCGGCTGCGCCCGCGGTGATTTTCAGCGCTGCGCGATAAGTGTTATCGCATTTTTGCCCCTTATCTTTTTTCCGTCATCGCTGTACTCTTCCTTCACGAAACGCACCCGCAAGGGGTTGTAAACAGTGAGGAAGAGTATGGATATCGTATCGGTTGCCTTAAAGCGCTACTCCACAAAGGCATTTGACGCCACTAAAAAGCTGACTGCCGAGCAGGCGGAAAACCTGAAAACGCTGCTGCAGTACAGCCCGTCAAGCACCAACTCCCAGCCGTGGCACTTTATCGTTGCCAGCAGCGATGCAGGTAAAGCGCGCGTCGCCAAAGCGGCAAGCGGCACCTACGTGTTTAACGAACGTAAAATTCTCGATGCCTCCCACGTAGTGGTTTTCTGCGCCAAAACCGCAATGGATGACGCCTGGCTTGAGCGCGTGGTCGATCAGGAAGAGGCCGATGGCCGCTTTGCGAACGCCGAAGCCAAAGCCGCGAACCACAAAGGCCGTACCTTCTTTGCCGATATGCACCGCAAAGAGCTGCACGACGACGACCAGTGGATGGCGAAGCAGGTTTATCTCAACGTCGGCAACTTCCTGCTTGGCGTCGCGGCCATGGGTCTGGACGCCGTGCCGATTGAAGGCGTCGATTTCGCGATTCTCGATGCCGAATTCGACCTGAAAGCCCAGGGCTACACCAGCCTGGTGGTGGTGCCGGTCGGCCATCATAGCGTCGAAGACTTCAACGCCGCCCTGCCGAAGTCACGCCTGCCGCAGGCGACGACGATTACCGAGATTTAATTCTCTGCTTTTCTTTTACGTCAGGATAATCCCCGGATTGCCGCTGTCGCCTTATCCGGGCTACAAAATTACACACTGTGGGAACCCGTAGCCCGGGCAAGGCGCATCAAGCGCCGCCCCCGGGAATAGCCCGCAGTATTTTGCAGCGAGGATACCCCCACGTGCCAGATGCGCTCCGCATAGCGACCAATGGCCGCCAGGCGTTGAGCGTACGCTGAATAATGCGCTGCTCTTTTCGGACCACGTTCATAGGCATTCCCTGTCGTTAATGTTTATCCAGCCACGCCAGCGCCTGCTCGCCCGTTTCATCCATCGGCAAATAGACCAGCAGGCGCGAACCGTTGCGCGGGGCCGAGTACCAGTACATCTGCTGCAGGCTGAAGCGGCCGAGCTGCGGATGGTTAAAGTGTTTCACCTGATTTTCCACCCCGCGCACCTCATAGCGCTGATGCCAGAGGGACTCGAACTCCGCCGACGCGGCGAAAAAGCGCGCCAGCTTATTTTCCCACAGCGGATCGCCGCGGTGCTCCGCCATCGCCGCGCGGAAATAGGAGACAAACGTCGCCAGCACGTCGCGATTCTCGATGCGGCTGCGCCAGGTTTCATTAGTCAGGTACAGATAAATGCAGTTGCGATCTTCCTCCGGGATGGTGGCGAAATCGATACCCATCAGGCGGCAGAAGCTGTCGTTCCAGGCCACAATATCAAAGCCGGGATTCTGAATACTGGCGGGCTGCGGCATCAGGCTATCGAGCATCCGCCGGGTGCCGGGGCTGATGCCTTCGCATACCGTCACCTGAGTGGCCTCAGGCGGAGTCAGCCCGGCCAGCACAAACAGATGCCGGGTCTCAAGCGGGCTGCACTGCAGCGCATTCGCCACCCCTACCAGCACCGCCGCCGACGGATTGACCTCCCGCCCCTGCTCCAGCCAGGTGTACCAGGTGACGCCGACGTCCGCCAGCATCGCCACCTCTTCCCGCCGCAGGCCCGGCGTGCGCCGCCGGCCAACGCGGGGCAACCCCAGGCGCTGCGGGTCGAGGCTCTCGCGGCGGGCGCGCAGAAACGCCCCCAGCTGTTTGCGGCCGTCATCGGGCGCGGCGAGGGTCATTTCACGTTGCGGCATGGTCGTCATAAAACCTCCAGCATGGTAGTACCAATACCAGTATAAGCAGGAACTGGTACCCGTTTAATTTATCGGTGATGCTACGGCTATCCGCTGAATGACGCAATGGAGAGATCCGATGAATTCGTCTGCTGTTTCACCCGGCCGCGCCGGTTTATTCCTTCTGTTGACCGGCCAGATGCTGCCGCTGATCGATACCTCGATCGCCAACGTCGCGCTGGACTCCATTACCCAATCGCTTAACGCCAGCGCCACTCAGCTGGAGCTGATCGTCGCGCTGTACGGCGTCGCCTTTGCCGTCTGCCTGGCGATGGGCAGCAAGCTTGGCGACAACTATGGCCGCCGTCGCCTGTTTATGTGGGGCGTGGCGATGTTTGGCGTCGCCTCCCTGCTGTGCGGGATGGCGAACTCCATCAATACGCTGCTGGCGGCGCGCGTGGTGCAAGGGGCCGGTGCGGCGCTGATCGTGCCGCAAATCCTCGCCACCTTGCATGTCACCCTGAAAGGCACCGCCCACGCCCGGGCCATCAGCCTGTACGGCGGCATTGGCGGTATCGCCTTTATCGTCGGCCAGATGGGCGGCGGCTGGCTGGTGTCGGCGGATATCGCCGGTTTAGGCTGGCGCAACGCCTTCTTTATTAACGTGCCGATCTGCCTGCTGGTGCTGGCCTTCAGTCCGCGATACGTCCCGGAGACGCGGCGCGAAGCGCATTCGCGCATCGACTGGCAGGGCACCTTTAGCCTTGCGCTGATCCTCTGCTGCCTGCTGTTTCCGATGGCGCTGGGGCCGGAACTGCACTGGCCGTGGACGCTGCAGCTGATGCTGGCTGCGGTGCTGCCGCTGCTGATCTGGATGCGGGCCAGCGCGCTGGGCAAACAGCAGCGCGGCGAGCAGCCGCTTTTGCCGCCTCGCCTGTTGAAGCTCACCAGCATTCGCTTTGGCATGGCCATCGCCCTGCTCTTTTTCAGCGCCTGGTCCGCGTTCATGTTCTGCATGGCGCTGACCATGCAGGCCGGTCTGGGGATGGCGCCGTGGCAGTCCGGCAACAGCTTTATCGCCCTCGGCGTGGCCTACTTCATCTCCGCGCTGTACGCGCCGAAACTGATAGCCCGCTATAGCATGGGACGCATTTTGCTGACTGGTCTGGCGGTGCAGATTGTCGGCCTGCTGCTGCTGAGCGCGACCTTTTATCGCCTCGGTATCCACACCACCACCCTGGCGCTGGTCCCGTCCACGGCGCTTATCGGCTACGGGCAGGCCCTGATCGTCAATAGTTTTTACCGTATCGGGATGCGCGATATCAGCGCCTGCGACGCCGGAGCCGGGAGCGCGATTCTCAGCACTCTGCAACAGGCGACGCTGGGTCTGGGTCCGGCGATTCTCGGCTCGCTATTCTTAGCTCTTGCCCAGCGCAGCGGCGGCGACTATCCGCGGGCGCTGATCGATTTCCTCGCGGTGGAAGTGGTGATGATGCTGGTACTGGGCGCCATCGCGCTATGGCTACGCCACCACCTTAACGTCCGCCCGGCGGTCGCGACCTCATAATCACATCCGCGTAACCTGCAATTTGCATAATAGACATCCAGCGGTCATCATAACCGCTGGATGTAAAGGAGACGTTATGCAGGAATTAATATCGCAAATCGCCGCATTAGGCATCAAAATTACCGCCACGACCTCACTCATTATTATCTTCGGCATTATTTTTCTGACGGCGATTGTCGTTCACCTTATTCTGCACAAAGTGGTGCTGCGTACCTTCGAAAAGCGGGCGCAGGCCAGCAGCCACCTGTGGTTGCAAATTATTACCCAGAACAAACTGTTTCATCGTCTGGCCTTCACCCTACAGGGGATTATCGTCAACGTGCAGGCGGTGTTGTGGCTGCAAAAAGGCAGCGAGGCGGCGGAAATCCTCACCACCTGCGCCCAGCTGTGGGTAATGATCTACGCGATGCTGTCCTTCTTCTCGCTGCTGGACGTGGTGTTCAATTTATCGCAGAAATTCGCCACCGCCTCTCAGCTGCCGCTTAAAGGCATATTTCAGGGAATTAAGCTGGTCTGCGCGATTATTGTCGGCATTCTGGTCATCTCCTTACTGATTGGCCAGTCGCCGGCGATTCTGATTAGCGGCCTCGGCGCGATGGCCGCGGTACTGATGCTGGTGTTCAAAGACCCGATTCTCGGCCTGGTCGCTGGGATCCAGCTCTCCGCCAACGATATGCTCAAACTCGGCGACTGGCTGGAGATGCCGAAATATGGCGCCGACGGCGCGGTGATCGACATCGGGCTGACCACGGTGAAGGTGCGCAACTGGGATAACACCATCACCACTATTCCCACCTGGTCGTTGGTTTCCGACTCGTTTAAAAACTGGAGCGGTATGTCGGCCTCCGGCGGTCGCCGCATTAAGCGCAGCCTGAATATCGATACCACCAGCATTCATTTTCTCGATGAACAGGAGCAGCAGCGCTTAATTCAGGCCCGGCTGCTGAAGCCGTATATGGATTCGCGTCATCAGGAAATCAGCCTGTGGAACCAGCAGAACGCCGCCGATCAATCGATATTGAATCAGCGCAAGATGACCAATATCGGCACCTTCCGCGCGTATTTGCAGGAATATTTGCGTAATCATCCGCGCATCCGCAAAGATATGACGCTAATGGTTCGCCAGCTGGCACCGGACGCCAACGGTTTGCCGATTGAGATCTATTGCTTCACCAACACGGTAGTGTGGGCAGAGTATGAGAGCATCCAGGCGGATATTTTCGACCACGTATTTGCGGTGGTTGACGAATTCGGCTTGCGGATCCATCAGTCCCCCACCGGCAACGATATTCGTTCGCTGGCGGGCGCGTTTACTCAGTAATATCCTCAGGCACTGGCGCGGGAAATGACGCGCCAGTCCATCATCACCCGCTCAACCGCAGCGTCGGGATTATCGATCCTTTTCATTAATAACGTCACGGCGGTACGGCCAATTTCGCGTGAAGGCTGTTCCACGGTGGTCAACTGCGGCGATACCACTTCGGCCAGTTCGGTGCCATCAAAGCCGACCACCGCGATATCTTCCGGTACCCGCAGCCCGGCCTGCGCAATGGCCCGCAGCGCGCCCGCCGCCAGCGAATCGGAAACCGCAAACACCGCATCCGGCTTCTCTTCCTGAGCCAGCAGCGTCTCCATCGCCTTTGTACCGGCTGCGGCGCTTAAGTCGCTGGCGTAGATCACCTGCTGATAGTCCAGCTCGCGAACGTGCAGCACGCTTTTATAGCCGCGCTCGCGCAGACGGGAATAGCGGTAGCTGAGATCGTGGTTGATTAAAGCAATGCGTCTGCGCCCGCCGTCGACCAGCCGGGAAACGGCGCCCTGCGCCGCGTCGACGTCGTTGATGCCGACGCAGGAGATACTGCCGTTATCGGCGTATTCCGCGCACTGAACCCAGGGCGCGTCGCCGATCATGGTGGTCAGTTCCGGCAGGCTGGAGAGCGCGTTCATGGTGATGATGCCGTCGACCATTTTGCCGGAAAGCAGCTGCAGGCCCGAGGTGGAACGGGCTAAATCCGAACCGGAATTACACAGCAGGATCCGGTAGCCGTTCTTTTCCGCCTCTTCTTCAATACCCTTGACCACTTCGGCGCAAAAGGGGTTGGCGATATTCGAGACCATCACCAGAATCATATTGCTGCGGGCCGTTCGCAGCTGGCGGGCCAGCAAATTCGGCTGGTAGTTACTCTCTTTGATCGCCTGCAGCACACGTTCGCGATTCTTCGCTTTCACGGTATCGCTGTTATTCAATACCCGCGATACCGTCGCCACCGAGACGCCCGCCAGACGAGCGATTTTCTGAATTGACATAGAGGCTGCACTTCCCGCATAGACGTTATATTTCGCAGGCTATCATAAATGAGCGCCGTCCGCGCCGTCAGCAGGTTTTGCAAGAATCGACGGGATTGATTAGCACGCTAAGGTCGCTATCATGATAGCGTCGGCGTTGTTTCGCGAGAGGCGAAACGTACGCTGGCCGTTGAACGTCATCGGCATATAACTGGGGTATCTCTTGAACACCATAAAAAATATTCACATCGCGGCGGCAATGATCACCGACGGTCAAGGACGCTGTCTCTTAGTACGCAAACGAGGGACGGAATACTTTATGCAGCCTGGGGGAAAGCCTGAAATCGGGGAAGCCTCGGAGGCGGCGCTGATCCGCGAGCTCGAAGAGGAGCTCAACTTCCTCGTCTCACCTGAAGAACTGGTTCCGGTAGGCCGCTTCACCGATACGGCGGCAAACGAGCCGGGCCATACGCTCTCTGCGGATATCTTTCAAATAGCAACCAACAGAGCGAGCTTTACACCGACGGCAGAAATAGAAGAAGTTATCTGGTATACGCCGGGACAGGATCGGCATATTAAGCTTGCTCCTCTTACCGAGAATCACCTGCTTCCTCTGCTGAAAAAGGCGTAAGCGCCCGGGGCGCATCGAAAGTCTTGGTTCATTTGTCTGCAAGCCAAAATCCATGGTGCCGTCGTTCCGGTGGCGTTGCGGCGGCCTGCAGGCAGAGCCAGTTCAGGCTGAAGGGCCCCACTTCCACAAGAAAAATTTGTCCGCATCTTCCGGTTAAGATTTAGCACATCCTGCTGATTCACCTCCCTTCAAACTGCGACGCGTTTTAGCTCTTAAAAACGCCCCATTTTGTACGCCAGATCATATTTCGCCAGACAATCCTTTCCCCCACAATCCAAAATATCGCAACTTTCCCTTACAAAAATAAGGTCATTACAGAATAACCTCCACGAAATAAAACAAAATAAAAACACAAAATTAACAAACAGCGATGAGATAGCGTTTTTTTTGACTTATTGTGCTGTTTTTTTTTAACCAATTCTCCCCGATTCAGCGAGAAAATTCCTGGTAACTATGGATTATTCTTAAAGAGAGATCGACATAAAATTCTGTATCTTAAGATTTTTCTTATTCATAATAGTAGGTTAGTATAAATCCAGACAATTTTTGGACTTAAGAATTTACACATTTTTCATCTATATAACTCTCCAGAAATTAAAGTTGTCACATTTATTAACTAGCCATAATATAGCCACATCATTGAACGATAGGGTAAGGCAATATAGGGAAATAAATCGACATATGCTTCCGCAGAAATATGAGAAGGTATACTGCATAAGCTGTCAGTATCAGTGCGAAATCTATCCACGACCTACGATAAAATCGATTAACTGCACTGAAACTCACTATTGCGTATGGCCTGATAAAAATATCTATTTAAAAAATGGTGTGCATTGTTTTTTAATTAACAAGCACTACAACTTCTCTAATTCTGGATATATTTTTGTTGATTTTTCTCGCTACAACATCAGATTATTCACCAATAATAAATGGATTGAATATCTGCTCAAAACAGGCTTGCGGGTAATTTTGATTGCCGACAGATTAGCGCAGCCGCTGGCGCTGTACTGGAAACACCGCTGTCAGCAGATAATTTCGATTATCAATACCGGCGATACTCGAGATGAGATTGAAAAGAAAATACAGCTTTCGTTTCTCGGTCAAAGAGATGCTCGAGGTTACCGTCAAAAACTTAGCGATCAAGAGGTATTGGTACTCGATCATTTACTCGCAGAGAAGTCGGTTAAAGAGATAGCAAAAGAATTGCAGATGGCAGAAAAGAGAATTTACGCAATCAAGCTCAGCTTGCAGAATAAGATGGGAGGCAGAGGGAAGTTAAACATTATTCTATCTGGATAAAGTCATTATCAGTATTTGTAGCAATAACTCCATAAATGGAACTAACTTAATTATTCTCAGGAAATTTAAAATGAAAAAAATCGTATTAGCGGGTGTTGTGGCTGCGGCTCTTATCTCTTCCAACGCAATGGCTAACGTGACCACTTCCGCCACTGCCAGCTGGGATGCTAGCGCAACTAAAGACGTCACCAGCGCGCTGGTTGTCACTCCGCTGAAATCCCTGAACTTCCAGTACGCTGAAGGGATTAAAGCGTTTAACGCCCAGAAAGGCGCTTTTGACATCACCATCCAGGGCCAGTCTGGCGCGACTGACTTCACGCTGACCTCTCAAATCGTCAGCAACACCCTGAGCCGTACCACTGACGCCTCTACTCTGGCCGTCGGTGTGAGCTGGAACGGCAACGCGCTGAACAAAACCACCCCGGTAACGATGATTGATACCGCCAACAACATCTCCGCGGGTCTGGATGCGCTGGCAGTCGCGACCGCCTTCGCAGGCGCCGATCGCGTCAGCACTCAGGGTAACTTCGATTTCACTATCGACTCCGCGACTTCTGACGGCAGCACCGCCGCTGAGTTCAAAGATTTAACCGACGGTTACTGGAGCGGCGACGTTCGCGTTCAGTTCAATGCGGAATGGACTATCTAATCAGGTGTAGCCAACACCTGTCCGGTATGACAAGGAGGCTTCGGCCTCCTTATAAGGATGCGCCATGAAACTGAATCCATTATTACTCTCTCTCTTTTTATTCACCGTGACGCCCTCCTCCCATGCCATTAATGTCGGAGACGTCACCTCAATAATGGGGCCGGACGCCTCGACGCTGGCAAAAGAAATCATTAATACCACCGATACGGCACGTTACGTTAGCGTCAGCGTGGAGCGTATCTCATCGCCTATGGCCGGCGGCAAGGTTATCCCGATGGCGAGCAGATCGGAATTATTATCAACACCAGCCAGTCTGATATTACCTGGAAATGCTAAAGAGAACTTTCGTTTTTTTTACAAAGGACCTCAGGATAACCAGGAACGTTATTATCGCATATCCTGGACCGATGAGCCGGTGACCGAGTTTGAAGCCAATAAAAAGAAAAAACAGGGCGAGGCAACGACCTCGGCCATTATTGGTACGATTCTGGTGGTCGCGCCGCGTGAAGAAAGATTTGACTATCGTCGCGATAATGACACGGTAACCAATACCGGTAACGCTTCATTCCGCGTTATCTCCTACGGACCCTGTCGTGATAAAGCGAAGGATGAGGGGAAAGGCTGTCGTGAACGCTATTATGTCATGCCTGGTATCAGCGTAAAAATAAAGCATACCGATCTCACCAACAAAAAAACACGAATTGGAATATGGCACGGTGAGCAATATATAAATGTAAACTGAGTAATATTATGGATAATCTTGGTTATGTCAAAGGGACGTTGTTCGCTGGGTTATTGATTACGGTAAACCAGGGTTGGGCAGCTAATGCCACAGCGCCAGTTAAAGTCAGTAACTATGTTATTCCTTCGGTATTTGCTAACGCGTTATATCAGGGCATGTCGGTCCCTGTTTTTATTCGTTATGAAGGCGATAATAGTACCCAACGCAGCCAGCAAAAAATCGCTGATGCCATCCTTACCATCAAGGATAATGAGTTTCGCCTGAACCAGATCGCGCTCAGCGATCTGCCGGAACGAACCGAATTATCACCTCAGATAAAATCATTGCTCAACGACATGCAGGACAAAAGCATCGGCGACGGTCAGCGCGTTTATATCAACAAAGACGCCTCTCTCTCACTCGATACGCGTTCCTTTTATCTTGAGCTGACGGTTAACCGGGCAGCCATGCAGGCCGCTATTTTGCCGCGTACCAATATGCTTGGGGAATCCACTGCTCAGAATCTCTCGAGCGTGCTGAATTACTCGATGGGGAGCTATTACAACAAATATGAGAATACCGATAGCGCCAGCAGCTATCTGACGCTGGACAATACCTGGTCGCTGCGGGAGCACCATCTGAATTTTAACGGTTCCCTCTACGGGATTGGTACCGGCAACCAACAGGGTAAACTGTATCGCTCGATGTACGAACGTGACTATCAGGGACGCCGCTTCGCAATGGGGATGGTGGATACCTGGAATCTGCAATCGATCGCCAGCATGAGCGCCCTGAACTCCAGCCGCATTTACGGCATCAGCTATGGCAATAAAAGCAGTTCCCAAACGCAGGACAATACGCTTGCTCTGGTGCCCGTAACGGTGTTCCTGCCGGCCGCCGGCGAAGTTCACGTTTATCGTGACGGCAAACTGCTCAGCATTCAAAACTTCTCGATGGGTAGCTACGAGCTCGATACGTCACGCCTGCCGTTTGGCATCTACAACGTTGATATACAGGTGGTCGTTAACGGGCGCGTGGTCAGCAGCCGGACGGCGAACATCAATAAAACGTTCGCCCGGAAATCGAGCGTGACCGGCGATCTCTCGTGGCAAACTTTCGCGGGCAGCCTCGAATACAACAAGATGGACTATCGCCATAAATACAACATCAATTATGGCACACGGAATACGTGGATTGCCGGGGTCGCCGCTGCAACCAGCCAACCCTGGCTTTCCGGCGTGAATCTGAAAACCACGCTCTACGGTTTTGACAATTACGGCGTCAATGAAACGGAAGCGAACGTGATTTTCAACAACGCGTTCAGCTTTAACCAGCAGGGGCTGCTCGCTACCGACGGCAGCTGGCAGAGTACCTCCACCTTCAACATGAGTTTACCGGACGGGTATGGCAACCTGTGGGGGTCGCGCCAGTACAGTTCCATCGGTAACGCGCTACCGATGCAGCAAAACGACTACGTGACCGTCGGCGCCAACGCTAACCTGCGCAAAATCGCGCCGTTCCTCGGTACGCTGAGCGTCAGCCGCACCAATAACAAATATACCGGGAGCACCTATACCAACGTCGATTACGATCAATCGCTGTTAGCTAATCGCTACGCAACCGTCACGCTACGCGCCGGTATTCAGAACTATCAGTACAACAACCATGAAAATCTGCGCGATAAGTACGTCAATATTGACGTCTCTATCCCCTTCTCTACCTGGCTCAGCACCGGGGTGTCCAGCCAGAACGGAAACATGCTGGCGAACGCCACGCTGCGCAAAAGCTTTGACAACAGCGCCATTACTCAGGTTGGGGCATCGGTTTCGAAGCAGATTAAACAGAATAAAAATGACGATAGCCGCTATCGTTCCGACGATTACGCCGCCAATGGTTACGTTAGCTATGACACCAAATATAACGCTGGCACCGTCTCCGTTAGCCGCTCATCGCGGCACAGTTCAAACTACAGCCTGAGCTCGCAGGGCAGCGTGGCCTGGACGGAAAAAAATATCTATGCCGGAAAAGGTACCCAAACCGCAGGCCTGGTGGTCAACACCAACTTCAGCGGCAAGGGCCAGATGATGGCGCAGATCAACGGTCAAAGCTATCCCCTCACCGGCAAAAGCAACTTCATCAGCCTTCCGCCTTACGCGGAATATAAGGTGGAGCTGATGAACGACAAAAACTCAGAAGACAGCGTCGACATCGTGACCGACCGCCGCAGCAAAGTCGTGCTCTATCCGGGCAACGTCAGCGTGATTAATCCGGAAGTCAAACAGCTGGTCACCGTATTTGGCCGGGTGAAAGACCGTCGCGGCGGTTACTACGCCAACGCCGATATTCATAACCACATTGGTAAAACCCGAACCGACGAACTCGGTGAGTTCGCCATGGACGTCGATAAGCGTTATCCAGTGATTACCCTGGTGGATAAATTCGGCGGCATTTGCGAAGTGGATCTGGATCTGAGTGAAGCGAAAGGCGCTGTCTGGGTCGGGGAGATTCCTTGTGAGATCCAACAACAAACGGCATCAGTGACGGGAGATGTTAAGAATGTCTATTAAACCCCAGAGCATCATGCTCCTGGCCGGCTGGCTGCTGGCTGCGCCGGCTATGGCGCTCACCCCCAGTAACAGCGGAAGCGGCAGCAACTCCTATATGTTTATCGACAATGATGTTGATGACGAATATTTCATCACCACCAGCTCCCTCGACCCGCGCTTCACCGGAGCCAACGTCTGGACAAAATATCCGACTAACCAGCGTAGCCTGGGGTATATAACCTACATAGGCTGGGCTTACGCCAACCGCTACTTCGACCTGTGGATCGAGAATTCGCCCATTAACCAGCCGTTTCTCGGGATCCGCTGCATGTCTACGGGCGCAAACTGCCCGGCGTCTGGCTATATTTCTCCCGATGTCATCGATAAAAACGGCTACTATCACGCGATGTCCGGCAACACCGTAGCAAACGGTTACTACGGTGCCGGAGCGCTAAGCCAGTCGGCCTATGAGTATTTTCGCGATCGGCCGGTGGGGACCATCGATTCTTTGCAGCTTAATCTTTGCTACATGAATTCCAATACCGATTATGACTTTGCCTCCGGCGTTCGCTGTAAAGATCTCCCCAGCGGGGGAACATGGCGCTACTACACGTTCAACCTCGAAAAGGTCTCGCATCTGAAGTTAAACAGTACCGGTGCTCTGGCAGAAGTGTGGATTGCCAGCGATGGCACGCCAAGCGTTAACCTCGGCTCTGATTTGTGTCAAATGGGTGTGGTCGGGAGTGCTTCGGGGATCATCTGTAAAATGGTGTCTTACAGTTTTCAGGAGACTAAAACTCTCACCACCTTACTTGATTTCCGGATGGTGATCGACACGGCGATGCTGGGATTTTCTCCTTCTACGTCTGACGTAAAGTACAGCGGTGATGGGGCAAGCTGGACCAATTTTGGTACGGTCAGCACCTATAACAAGGTTTTCAAACCGTCAGGCGAGTACGTTTACGTATTCCTGTCCAACGCCTTTTTCCAAAAAGTCCTCAAGGCAGGAACGGATTTAACCAACAAGGATGCTCTGTTTACCTTCTATTTTGATAACTCCGTCACGCCACAATCGGGTTATTATCAGTTCACGCCATCAACATTAATTAACATCATCCCACGGGAATACGGGATTAGCATTGTCGCCAGCGACGGGACTTCTCATCCCAAAGCATCCGGCAAAATCGGTAGCGAAGAGCCCATCACCTTTGAGTATAAAGTCACCACCTCCGCGTCGCGTCAGGCCGACAGTATTACCGCCCAGGTGATTGGCGACTCCGTCAACATGTATGGCTTGCCGTTCTGCCTGTTTACCTCAGCGGACGAGACGCTAAAAGTACCGGTCCCGGCCTACCTCGAATGGACGTCCGCTACCGGTAAAGCGGTAAAAGTCCGCAACAGCTGCGGCGAAGCTCCTGTCGATATGACCAACGCCGTTTGGGTACAGACGGCCTGGAACGCCAACGTCAACGATGGTTTCTTTTTTACCACCACGCTGAAACTGCTGTTTCCGATGGATGACCCACATTCACAATTCACCACCAATGGTCATGACTGGATGGGGACCGTCAGCGCCACCGGCGATGTAAAAGTGACCGCCACGTGGGTCGGCGTGGACCGGGGGGTGTGATGCAAAAAATCCTTGTCATCGGATTATGCGGGCTGTGTATTCAGCCCGCTTCCGCGGTGTACTTTGATTCCATCATTTATGATATGGATGCCAGCAAAGATTTTATCTCCCGGCCGCTGGTCAACGATACAAAAAGCACTAACTTATATACCATTTCGGCTTACAAAATCTCCCGGCCGGGCAACGGTAATGAGCGACCGGTGCCCGGTCAGGATAAAGATCTGGTCTGGTCGCCGCTGCAGTTCACCGTGCAGGCCAAAGGTCAGGAATATTTTAAGCTCTATTACCGTGGGCCTAAAGATGACGTTGAGCGCTATTATCGGGTGATCTTTAAGGAGACGCCCGTCACGGTTTTCCCCTGGCGTCAGGATCAGAAAAAACTGAATGTTGTCCCTTCGGTATCGATGAGCACAATTCTCATCGTGCGCCCGCGTAAGACGCGATTCCAATATGAAATTAATGAAGCCACAGGCACCATTAAAAATACTGGCAATACCTATTTTAGAGTCATTCTGCAGAAAGGCTGCGATGGTGACGATGAAAGTTCAACGCAATTTTATATGCTGCCAGGGGAGAGCTGGACAGGCCCCGAGGCGAAGACTAGCAACAGGAAATACATTGTCGCATTAGGCCGCTATCATCAGTTAGGAAAGGGCTGTTTTATGAATTCGCCGGGCTAACCGCCGCTAATCCAGAGCGGGGATATTATGCCTGAAGCGCAATTCCCGCAGGCGATTGAGCCCGCCAAACTTTTTGCATAAAGAGTATTGAAAGCGGTAGACGCTGCGGGTATCGCACGCCATGATGCGGGCGATATCCTGACTGGAGTGCCCATCTGCCAGCAGGCGCAGCGTCTTCATTTCATGCTCTGTCAACGACGGTGTGCGCCGGCAGCGAAGATTTCGCCCCAGCATGATGCGTTTTATTTTCTTGATTAAGCTGGTTAAACCATCGTTGACCTCTACCACCGACCATAATAATCCAGAGCGCAGCATCCAAAAATTAGCCATGGGTAGCATGCTCTTATCCGCGAGCAAAATAACTTTCAGCCCGGTCTCCTGCAATTTTTCAGCCCATCCCTCATGCAGAAAATACAAAATATTGTCGAGAGAGAAATCCACTACCACCATTCCTTCAGGCAGGAAACAGGTAATTTCACGAAATACCAGATCATTTACCGCACGTTTGAAAAAATAGTTTTTATCTGGCCATACAGAAAATTTCCTCTCTCCACAATGCGAACGTTCAATTTTATCTTCCGCTTCAATAGGGCAGTTTAAACCACACGCCATACATTTAATCTCATGGTCACCTGCCGGCATTACGCTTACCTCTTGAGTGGCTAAAAATATTTTCGAAAAGATACAGACGGAATATCAAACATACTATAAACAAAAATTCCTGCTGCTATTATATTTACTATAAGCATAGAAAACAAAAGACTAATTTATACTTCCATACCTTAGGGGAAATAACGTTAACAGATCTTATTAAATATTTTAATAGAATCTCCTATAATTTAACTATATCATATTCTATATATCAAAACATATCTGACCTGATTTCCTTAGTCGAAGCGAGCATAATATTTTTTTGTGACTAAATTTATCATCACGCAATACATAAAATTCGCAGGCTATCATCATTCTTTGCTTCTTGTGGGCAATGACCCATTCACCGCCGCCGGGAATGTCTCCGCCAGCCAGTCGATAAATACGCACAGCCGGGAAGTGACATGGCGATTCTGCGCATAAACCACGTGAAAGGGATAAGGAGCCGGACGCCATTTGTTCAATATTTCCACCAGTAATCCGTTCGCCAGCGCATTTCTCAGCGAATATGAGAAGGTCTGCACAATACCCAGCCCAGCCTCCGCAGCCGCAATATGCGCGTTGCTCTCATTTATGCCAAGGTGATGTTCCGTTTTAATCTCTTGCGCGATGCCGTTAGCCAGAAAGCGGAACGGGAAGGCTCTTCCGCTGGCGGGAGATAAATAGCTGACCAGCCGATGTCCGTTCTTCAGCTCATCGGGATACGCGGGAACACCATAAAGCCTGAAATAGCCCGGCGTGGCGCAGGTCACGATCGTCGCTTCGCCGATTTTGCGCGCGATCAGCGTCGAGTCGTCCAGCGGCCCGCCTCTGATCGCGCAGTCAATATTGCCGCTGATAAGGTCAGATGGGCTGTCAGCGACCGCCAGATCGATGCGGATATCCGGATAAGTCGCCATAAAATCAGCCAACAGCGGGATCAGCACATCGCGAGCGGTGGATCCGCCTACCGCGACGCGCAGATGGCCCTTTGGCTTATTGCGGGAAGCGCGAAATGAGGCATCCACCTCATCCAGCTCTTTCAGAATCCGCACCGCTTTTTCATAGTACTCGCGCCCTTCCGGCGTGACGGTAATGCGCCGGGTCGTGCGCTGTAGCAAGCACACGCCCAGATGCGATTCAAGCTGTTGAATCGCTTTACTAAGGCTGGCATTGGGCATATTCAGGGAGTCTGCGGCCCGAGTAAAGCTGTTGGCTTCAACAACGCGCGTAAAAACTTTAAGGGCTGAAAACCGATCCATTATTCGCTGTTCCTGATAGCAGTCGCTGATTATTCACCGGCGTGAAGAGTGTTTTTCACATTACTCCGTTTTTTGCATCCGTGGCTGACGGTAGAGTGACTCCCGTACTCAGTCGCCAGGTGGTCACGGTAAGTGGATGACTCAATTGGCATATTCATACTTTAGTTAAGGAAGTGCATCATGAGTAAAAAACTTTCGGCAAAAATCGCGTTAGTCACCGGCGGCACCTCGGGCATCGGCCTGGCATCAGCCCGGGAGCTGGCCTTGCAGGGAGCGACGGTCTATATCACCGGTCGCCGTCAGGAAGAGCTTGATGCGGCGGTCGCGTTAATCGGTCCCGCCGCCAGCGGGATCCGCGCCGATGCCTCGATATTAAGCGACCTCGATAGGGTGTTTTCGACCATTGCCAGCGAATCAGGGCGACTGGATGTGCTTTTTGCCAATGCGGGCGGCGGCGATATGATGCCGCTGGGCGCCATAACGGAAGAGCACTTCGATCGCATTTTCGCTACCAACGTGCGCGGCGTGCTGTTCACCGTCCAGAAGTCCTTGCCGCTGTTGACCCTGGGGGCTTCCATCATCCTTACCGGCTCGACCGCGGCGGTGAAAGGCACCGCGAACTTCAGCGTGTACAGCGCCAGTAAGGCCGCCGTGCGTAATCTGGCACGCTCATGGGCGCTGGATCTCAAGGATCGCGGTATCCGCGTGAATGTGGTCAGCCCGGGACCCGTCCGTACGCCCGGCCTGGGAGGACTTGTCGCAGAAGAGCAGCGTCAGGGGCTCTTCGATATGCTGGCCGCCGACGTCCCGCTGGGCCGCATTGGCGAGCCCGAGGAGGTCGCTAAAACCGTCGCTTTTCTGGCGTCAGACGACGCGAGCTTTATTAACGCCGCCGAAATCTACGTTGATGGCGGGCTGGCGCAGATCTAAAAAATGCTGCCTGAAGACCCTTGGATTCATGGGTCTTCAGGTGCTACCGTACATCTATAATTAACCGTTTTGTTCTGTCGCCGAATGATCGGTATACCTGTTCTAATAATTATGGATGATGATATCAATGAAACTCAAAATAGCGCTTATCGCGCTCGGCTGTTCGCTCGCCGCCCTTTCCGGCTGTACCTCCTCAAAATCTTCACCGGAACGCCACGCTTACTACTTTATTTCACACCGCAGCGATTTCGTCGGCGGTAACTTCGCCACTAACCGTCAGGAAAACTACCGCTTAAATCTGCCGAACTTTACTGAAATCTATGCCCGCGGCCAGCAGGACAGAAAATCGGGGATGAGCGAAAGCGACGCCCGCCGTACTGCCGACGCCATCAGGCAGCAGGTGGCGCAGGGCACAAAAACCCAGCACGCGTTCAACGGTAACGCCAGCGATAAATGGGACAACGAGATGGAAAATAAAGACGCCGTGCTGTTTGGTAATGAACTGGCCGGGACCTATCTCGACGGCTATTTTGGCGTGAAATAACACAGCGGGTGCGCGAAATGCGCACCGCGCCTTCTGCTTATCTTTCCACCTGCACCCAGCGCTGCTGCTGATGGCTTTTCACTATCGCATCAACGATGTACATCACGTCCGCCCCCTCATAGAACGAGGCGAAACGCCGCGACGACGCCGGCGGCATCTCACCGGCGCGCACCGCCTGATAAAAGCTCAGCATCATATTTTTAAACGCATCGGGCCAGCCTTCGTTATGCCCGCCGGGGAAATGGGCGCTGGCGGCGGCCTCGCCGAGCATCAGGCTCGGATCGTCGCTCAGCAGCTGGTTTGGCTGCTGGCGATGACCTACCCACAGCCGCTGCGGCACCTCCTGCTCCCATGCCAGCGAACAGTTACTGCCGTTGATCTCTACCGTCAGGCCATTTTTTCTCCCGGCGCTGACCTGCGAAACGGTAAAACAGCCCTTACTGCCGTCATCAAAACGGAACAGTACCGACCCCAAATCTTCGGTGTCGACGGGCCGCGCCTCATACGCGCCATTATCGCGATGCTGGCTAAAGGTCGCATCCCCGGCGACGGGCGCCTTACGCGTCGGCCAGACGATAGAGAGATCCGCCATCACCTCGACAATGCGGCGACCGGTCATAAACTGCACCGTATCGCACCAGTGGGAGCCAATGTCGGCCACCGCCCGCGAGGCGCCGCCCTGCGCTGAATCAACCCGCCAGTTATAGTCGGTTTCCAGCAGCATCCAGTCCTGCAAATAGCTGCCATGCGCCGCAAACAGCCTCCCGACGTCGCCGTTGCGCACCATCGCCGCCGCCTGCTGCACCATGGCGAACTGGCGATAGACAAAGCTAACCCCGTGGACCACGCCGGCATCCTCCGCCAGCGCCACCAGCTCACGCGCTTCTTCCGCGGTCATGCAGAGCGGTTTTTCTGAAAAAACGTGCAGACCGGCGGAGAGGATCTGGCGGTTAATCCGCGCGTGCAGGTGGTTCGGCGTACAGTTATGCACCACCTGCAATCCGGGGTGGGCCAGCAGCGCCTCGACGCTGCCGTAGGCGTGCGCCACGTTGAGCTGACGCGCCTTCTGCTGCGCCATCTCGAGGCTACCGTCGCACAGCGCCACCACCTCGATATCCCCCACCCGGCGCAGCGCCTCCAGGTGCGCCGGCCCGATAAACCCGGAACCAATAATGCCGACCTGGATCATTCTCTCCCCTCCTTGCCCGCGGCGAAATCATCAAACGCCCGCCCGGAGACCGGGATGATATGGCGGCGGATAAACTCGCTGCCTTCGCGCGCGCCAACCTCCGCGTCCTTCAGGCAGCACTCCCACTCCAGCACCGCCCAGCCGTCAAAATCATACTCGGTGAGCTTGCTGAAAATCGTTTTGAAATCGATCTGCCCGTCGCCCAGCGAACGAAAGCGCCCCGCCCGCTGCGGCCAGTTCTGATAGCCGCCGTAGACCCCGCTGCGCCCGTCGCGGCGGAATTCGGCGTCTTTGACGTGAAACGCTTTGATTCGCGCGTGGTAGATATCGATAAAGGCCAGGTAATCCATCTGCTGAAGATGAAGGTGGCTGGGATCATAGAGTATGTTGCAGCGCGGGTGGTTATCGAGGCGCTGCAGAAAACGCTCAAAGGTGACGCCATCATGCAGATCTTCGCCGGGATGGATTTCGTAGCAGAGATCCACGCCCTGTTCGTCGAAAACGTCCAGCAGCGGCCGCCATCGCCGGGCCAGCTCATCAAAGGCCTCATCGAGAAGCGGCTGATTATGCGGCGGCCACGGATAAAAATAAGGCCACGCCAGCGCCCCGGAAAAGGTGGCATGCGCTTTCAGCCCCAGACGCGCAGAGGCCACCGCCGCCTGGCGCACTTTCTCTACCGCCCACTGCTGGCGCGCCTGCGGGTTACCGCGCAGCGCGGCGGGCGCAAAGGCGTCAAAGGCCGTATCATAAGCCGGGTGAACGGCCACCAGTTGACCCTCAAGATGGGTGGACAGCTCGCCGATCGCCAGGCCATGCTCCGCCAGCTTGCCGCTCATCTCATCGCAGTAGGTCTGGCTGGCGGCGGCGCGTTCAACATCGAAAATCGCCGGATGGTTGCAGGGGATCTGCAATGCCTGATAGCCCAAACCGGCAGCCCACTGCGCCAGGCCCTCCAGGGTATTAAACGGCGCCTGCGAACCGATAAACTGCGCCAGAAAAATGCCCGGCCCCTTGATTGTTTTCATACCACCTCCTGAAAAATTAACGCGACTCTTTCTCGTTGTACTGGAAAGAGAAAAGGAAAATCAGGGCGATGACCGCTGCGGCCACCGCCGGGATCCACCAGAAGGCGACCCACGCCTGCGGTACGCTCTGGCCTGCCACCAGGTGGTTATACAGCGCGCCGGAAATCTGCGATCCCAACAGCATGCCGATACCGTAGGTGAACATCACAATCATGCTCTGCGCCTGGCCCTTCACCTTTTCACCGGCCACGCGATCGGTATAGATAAAGCCGACAACAAAGAAAAAGTCGTAGCAGACGCCGTGCAGCAGGATGCCGAGATAAAGCAGGAACCGTCCCTCTTCGCTGACGCCCAGCGCAAAGAAGGCATAGCGTACAAACCACGCCGCCATGCCGATCAGCAGCATGTATTTCACCCCGAGACGGCGGAACAGCAGCGGGATCACCAGCATAAAGAAGATTTCTGACATCTGACCGAAAGACATTGCGGTGCTGACGTCCGCGATACCGGCATCCGCAAGATAAGACGCGGTGTAGGCGTAGTAGGTCCCCAGCGGAATCGAAATCAGCGTCGCG
This sequence comes from Klebsiella sp. M5al, assembly GCF_002090195.1. Taxonomy (NCBI): domain Bacteria; kingdom Pseudomonadati; phylum Pseudomonadota; class Gammaproteobacteria; order Enterobacterales; family Enterobacteriaceae; genus Klebsiella; species Klebsiella sp. M5al. Next base: position 1,554,523 of record NZ_CP020657.1, on the reverse strand, counting down.
CAGAGGGAGAAAATCAGGAAGTGACGCGTTTTCAGCAGCGCGAAGGCGTCGGCGCACAGCAGGTCGCGAAACTGAACCGGGGTCCCTTTCGCCGGGGCCGGCGTGTGCGGCAGCGTCAGGCTATAAACGGCCAGCGCCACCGAACAGAGCGCCGCAACAGAGAAAATTCCTGTGGTATCGGAAATCCCCGTCACGCCGATAAAGATACCGGCGATGATCCAGCCGATGGTGCCGAAGACGCGCACCACCGGGAAGGTTTTATCGACGTTCGCCAGGCTATGGAAAGCGATGTTATTGGTCAGCGCCAGCGTCGGCATATAGCACAGGGTATAGCCGAACAGCAGGCCAATCAGCAGCGCGCCGTTTTGCGCCACCAGCGCCTGCGGGACAAACCATAGAATCACCGCGCCGGCCAGATGCATCACCGCCATCACCTTCTGCGAAGCGAAAAAACGATCGACCAGCATGCCCAGCACAAACGGCGAGAGAATAGACGCAATCGGCCCGGCGGAGAAAGCATCGCCGATCAGCAGCGACATCTCATAGCGGGTCATCACCAGCCCCAGCGTCACCGACCAGCTACCCCAGATAAAGAACTGCATAAACATCATTAACGACAGCCGCGGCACCAGAAAACGGTGGGCTACGCGGGGACTTTCACGACCTTCGGTTGTTGTGACCATTTCGACCGCCCTCAAAAAAGTAATCGATTACAAATACGCTCAAATAAAAAGTAATCGATTACAAAAAGAAGATCGCGAGCAAAATACGCTAAGCGCGAAGAAGATCACAATAAAAGTGGAAGATACCCCGCCGGACGGCGGGGCGATCGCGCGCTACGCCGTCCGGCGCAGGGTTTTAAAGGCCGCAAACAGGAACAGGATCCACACCGGCAGCAGAATCGCCGACAGACGCATCCCGTCGATGGTGCACATCAGCACCAGGATCAGCGCCAGAAAGGCGATACAGATATAGTTACTGGCGGGCGACAGCAGAGCTTTAAACTTCGGCTCGCGCCCCTTGCGCCGTTGGGCGGCGCGGAATTTCAGGTGCGCCAGGCAGATCATGATCCAGTTCAGCAGCAGCGTCGCCACCACCAGCGCCATCAGCAGGCCGAGGGCTTTCTGCGGCAGCAGATAGTTAAGCACCACCACCAGGGAGGTAATAATCCCGGAAAGCAGCAGGGAGTTGACCGGCACGCCGCGCTTGCTGACGCGGGCGAGAAACTTCGGCGCGTTGCCCTGCACCGACAGTCCAAACAGCATCCGGCTGTTGGAGTACACGCCGCTGTTATAAACCGACAATGAAGCCACCAGAATCACAAAGTTCAGCGCAGAAGCCACCACGTTGCTGTCAAGATTATGGAAGATCATTACGAACGGGCTGCTGTCGGATTGGATTTCCACCCACGGATAGAGCGCCAGCAGAACCACCAGCGAACCGATATAAAACAACAGAATACGGTATACCACTTGGTTAACCGCTTTCGGGATGCTCTTTTCCGGGTTCTGCGCTTCTGCGGCAGTAATGCCAATAAGCTCCAGTCCGCCGAAGGAGAACATAATGACCGCCAGCGACATAATCAGGCCGTGCCAGCCGGTGGCGAAGAAACCGCCGTGTTTCCACAGGTTATCGATTCCCGCTTTACTGCCGCCGTGGCCGCCGAACAGCATCCACAGGCCAAAGCCAATCATGCCGATAATCGCCAGCACCTTAATCAGCGCGAACCAGAACTCCGCTTCGCCGTAAAGGCGAACGTTTACGAGGTTCACGGCGTTGATAATGAGGAAGAAAGCGGCGGCCCAGATCCACGTCGGCACGTCCGGCAGCCAGTACTGCATATAGATGCCGGCGGCGGTCAGCTCCGCCATCCCCACCAGCACGAACATTACCCAGTAGTTCCAGCCGGAAAGAAAACCGGCAAACGGGCCCCAGTATTTATAGGCAAAGTGGGCAAAGGAGCCAGAAACCGGCTCTTCAACGACCATTTCGCCAAGCTGGCGCATGATCAAAAAGGCGACGATGCCGGCGACGGCATAGCCGAGCAGGACCGCCGGTCCCGCCATTTGAATCGCTGGCCCGATGCCGAGAAACAGGCCGGTACCGATGGCGCCGCCAAGGGCGATAAGTTGGATATGTCGGTTCTGTAAACCGCGGTGCAGCGTCGGGCCGCTTTCCTCTATGGTCTCCGACGACGTTGACGCGTCTTTCACGTCGATCCCCTGTGTATTTATATGAAGGGGCACCTTTTAACACTTATACTCGCCATACTTCAAGCGGCAGATGCGCAGGCTTCATACGTTCATTGATTTATCACAAGGGACGATCGGCCCTGCCCGCCTCTGCATTTTGGCTCAGAACGCGTAACCTACCGATACCTTGAACGTCCGCGGTTCGCCGCGGAACAGATAGGTTCCGCTGTCATCCGCGCCGGACCAGTAGTTCTCATCCGTTACGTTATCGACGCCCGCGCGTACCGTCATCTGGTTTTGATTCTCGTTAAGCGCCAGTCGATAGCGCACGCCGAGATCGAGGGTGGTATAGCTATCAATCTTCTTGCTGTTCGCCTGATCGGCATACTGCGAACCCGAGTGGTTGAGGCGCGCGGTGGCGGTCAGACCGTCGATGGGCTTGATGTCATACTCTGCGCCAAGCACCGTGTAGAACCCCGGCACGCCGATCGCTTTCTTACCATCGTTCAAACCCTTCGCGGTTTTCGACAGTTCGGCATCCAGCCAGGTAGCGCTGGCGTTAAGGCGCAGGCCATACAGCGGTTCGCCGAAGATATTAAATTCGACGCCGCGGTTACGCTGCTCGCCGTTAAGCCCGTAATAGCCGTTGCTGTCGAGGACCGCTGACGGCATTTTAATTTCAAACAGCGACAGCGAGCCGCCAATTGTACCGAAATCGGCCTTCACCCCGACTTCGTTCTGTTTTGAGTGAATGATCCCAACGCTTTCACCATAGTTTTTAGCGGAGGTTGGCGCATTGCTGCCCGGCTGTAGCGCTTCGGTATGGTTGGCGTATAAAGAAATCACTTTCCACGGCTTATAAACCACGCCGTAAGTGGGCATCCAGCGGCTGTCATCAAATGCGTCATCGGTTTGCAGGCCGGTGGTTTTGTTGTAATTGCGCACCACTACCTTTTGATGGCGCGCGCCAGCGGTAAACAGCAGCGTATCGTCGAGCACGCCAAGGGTGTCGCTTAGCAGCCAGCCCTGGGAACGGGTGCGGCCGCTGGTCAGCGGATCGTCATAGTCGCCGCCGAATGAAGCGTTGGCCGGAGGCGCGACCTGCCGGGTATCGTAGATGTTCACCAGCGGATTATCCGCCGCCTTCGACATCCGCCATGCGGTTTTGTCGTTTTGAGTTTTCGCCGAATAGCCGACGTTGACCCTGTGCGATACAAAACCGGTGGCGAACTCGCCGCGAAGGCCCGCCATGCCGCTGGCGGTATCAATATAGCGGTTGGTATCGAGGCGCCCCGCCGTGGCGTTGCCCGCCCGGTCAATCAGCTTCGAGGCGCTATACAGGCCAATCTCATGGGCATGCTGCGCCCCTAACGAGGCGTAGGCGGTCCATTTATCAATAATGTCGTATTCCATTCTCAGCATACCGAACTCATTTTCGATATCGCTGTAAGCCCATTTTTGCGTGTAGTTATGGGTGTTATCCGGCAGGCGCGGGATAAAATCCACGGCCGAAATATTGATCCCCATCGGGCCGCCGTGGAAGGTTTTCTTCTGATAGCCAAAGTCAAAAGAGCTGCGTAAGCGCTCACCGCGATAATCGAGGCCAATCGAAGCCAGAGTGGTTCTGCGCTTGTCATTGTCGACCGCCGCCTCGCCTTCGCGATGCACCAGGTTCACCCGCGCGCCGAACTGGTTATCGTCGCCAAAGCGACGGCCTAAATCCAGCGAGCCGCCGACCTGCGAATCCGAGGTATAGTCGACGCCAACGTTGGCGGTAGGGATATCCTCCGCGCGCTTAGGTTCGAGGTTAATCATCCCGCCGACGCCGGAGCTGGCGGCGCCGTTGAGCAGGGCGTTGGCGCCTTTAAAAATTTCGACCCGCTCAAGCATGGCGGTATCCACCACCTGACGCGGCACCACCCCGGCCAGCCCGCTCAGGGTCATATCGTCGCCGTCAAACTTGAGGCCGCGAATGCGGTAGGTCTCGGCATAGTTACCGTAGCCCTGCACCGGCTGAACCCCGGCATCGTTGCTCACCACGTCGGTGATGGTTTTCGCCTGCTGGTCCTGAATCAGCTTCGAGGTATAACCGATGATGCTAAACGGAACGTCCATGGCGTTTTGCTCGCCGAGCATCCCGAGACGCCCGCCGTTCGCCACCTGTCCGTCGTGATAGGCAGGCACCACCAGATCGCCGCCGGCTTTAAAATCGCTGGCGGGCGTTGCCTGGACGACCATGGTTTCTTCGCTTTTCTTGCTTTCCGCCGCCGCGGCTGAATGGGTGATTGCGCCGATGGTTAACGCCAGCAGCGTTTTGCGTAGCGGGAAAACAGAAGAGTGATAGGTACGCATAATGAGTCCCATAGGTAAGAAAAAATAAAAAAAGATTAATTATTAATAAAATCAATAAATTAACATTTACTTCGCCGCCGATGTTCTCTTTTCGATCTTGCGTGAGCGAGCCCTATCCCGCTTTCGCAGTTTCCCCGTGAGCATCCGCTGAGGCAGGCAATCACCGAAAACATAAAAACAAAATAAGAATGAGAACTATACGCATTATCTTAACGTAATCAAGAAGGGCTTTTAGCGCATGAAAAAACGTTTCATTTTTCGCTGAAAAGTATTCAGAGCCGGGGAAGTGACTAAAAGAGAAAAGAAAAGGAATACAAAACGCTGATGGAAAAGCGCCGGAACCTGACAGGCTCCGGCATACAGTTTTACGCGCTGGCGCTGTCCAGACGCGCCAGCTGGTCGGCGCTCAGGGTCAGTGCGGCGGCGCGGGCGAAGCTCTCCACCTGAGCGATGCTGGTGGCGCTGGCGATAGGCGCCGTTACGCCTTCGCGGCTCATCAGCCAGGCTAGCGCGACTTCGGCGGGTTTGGCGTCGTTTTGCTCCGCCACCTCAACCAGCGTATCGACGATGCGCAGCCCGCGCGGATTGAGATATTTGCCAATGCCGCCCCCGCGCTGGCTTTGCGCCAGATCGGACTGCTGGCGGTATTTGCCGGTCAGGAAGCCGGACGCCAGGCTGTAGTAGGTCACCACGCCGATATCGCGGCTGATGCACAGGTCGCCGAGCGCGCCCTCAAAAGCCGAGCGATGATAAAGATTGTATTCCGGCTGCAGCACCTGCCAGGCCGGCAGACCGCTTTTGCGCGACACTTCCAGCGAGCTCGAAAGCTGGCCGGCGTCAAGGTTGGAGGCGCCCATAGCGCGGATTTTCCCCGCCTGCTGCAGGGCGTGAAACGCCTCGAGGGTTTCCGCAACCGGCGTTTCCGGGTCCGGCCAGTGGGCAAAATAGAGGTCGATATAATCGGTGTTCAGGCGCCGGAGCGAATCCTCAACCGCCTGCTGGATCCACGCTTTTTTCAACCCTTTATGCCCGGGAAGGCCTAAATCGGCCCCCACTTTGGTGAAGATCTTCACCTTATCGCGCATGCCGGGCCGCGCCTGTAGCCAGCGGCCGATAATGGTTTCAGACTCGCCGCCCTGATTACCCTCCGCCCAGCGGGAGTAAACATCCGCCGTGTCGATAGCATCAAAGCCGTGGTCTATAAACGCATCAAGAATGGCAAAACTGGTTTTTTCATCGATGGTCCAGCCAAAAACGTTGCCGCCAAACACCAGCGGGGCGATGGAAAATCCGGTTTTGCCCAAGGGACGTGTGATCATGCCGTTCACTCCTTATCGCTTATATTCAGTATCCTTCGGAACGCCGTGAGGGCCAGGAAAGGACAATTACGGGATAGTAAGAAAAGGAAGCTTGAAGCGGGCTAGCCGTGCCCGCTGAATGCATAACAACATTATGTCCCGGAATAGACGTCAAAGCTAAAATATTTCCCGGCTAACTTTTTATAAGTGCCGTCGGCGAGAATGCGGGCAATCGCGCCGTTAATCTCCTGACGCAGGGCATCGTCCTCTTTGCGCAGGCCAATCGCCGCGCCGGCGCCGAACAGCTTGTCGTCCTTCAGATGGCCGCCAACGAAGGCAAAATCTTTACCCTGCGGCTGCTGCAGGAAGCTGTAGTCGGCCATCATCCCGGACAGCACCGCGCCATCAATACGCCCGGACTCCAGATCCTGAACCACGCGATCCGCCCCCTGATAGGCGACGATATTGATCCCCGCCGTGCGCCAGTGCTGGTTGACGTAAGTCTCCTGCGCCGAGCCCTGTTCCACGCCGATGGTTTTGCCCTTCAGCTGTTCGACGGTATTCCCGGCCAGGGTATTTTTACGCGCCACGAGGAACACCGGACCGTTGTAGAGCTTGTCGCTAAAGCCGATCTGCTCTTTGCGCTTCTCGGTCATATACATGCCGGAGAGGATCGCGTCGAACTTACGCGCCTTCAGCGCCGGGATAATGCCGTCGAAGTTGCTTTCCACCCACACGCACTTGGCCTGCAGCTGGGCGCAAATCGCGTTGCCGAGGTCAATATCAAAACCCGCCAGCTTACCCTGCGGATCTTTCCATTCAAACGGCGCAAAGGTGGGATCGACGCCAAAGCGAATTTCCTTATTTTCTACGGCCAGGGCTGAAGTTGAGGCCATCAGCGCGACCCACAGCAGAAGAGATTTTTTCATTATTTACGGACTCCAGAGATCAACGGCAGTGTGTTTCAACTAACCGGACGAACAGCGTCGCGCCGGTAGAAATAATGTCATCATTAAAGTCATAGCCGGGGTTGTGCACCATACAGCCGCCCTTCCCGCCTTTCTCCCCATTACCCAGCAGGAAGTAGCAGCCGGGGCGTTTCTGGAGCATAAAAGCGAAATCTTCGCTGGCGTTCATCGGCGAAATGGATTCCAGCACGCCCTCCTCGCCAAATACCTCCAGCGCCAGCGCTTTGGCGAACTCGGTCTCCTCGTCGCTGTTGGTCAGCACCGGATAGGAGTCAAAAACCTCAACCTCGCTGCTGGCGCCGTAGCTTTTGGCGGTAAAATCAGCGAGCTCCTTGATCCGCTTAATCAGCAGGTCGCGAATTTCCGGCTTCATCGCCCGCACGCTTAGCTCCATCACCACGTTCTCGGGGATGACGTTGGAAGCGATACCCGCCTGGAAAGTGCCGACGCTCACCACCGCGGTTGCGCCCGGCGGTACGTTACGGGCAACGATACTTTGCAGATTCATCACCAGCGCCGCGCCGGTCACAATGGGGTCGACGGTGCGCTCGGGGTGCGCGCCGTGGCCGCCGTAACCGGTAATGGTGATTTTGACCGTATCCGCCGAGGCCATAAAATTACCGGCGTAAAAGCCGAGTTTCCCCACCGGCAGGCCCGGCATATTGTGCAGGCCGAAGATGCGCTCGCAGGGGAAACGTTCAAACAGGCCGTCTTTAATCATTAAATCCGCGCCGCCGATAGCTTCTTCCGCGGGCTGGAATATCAGGTGTACCGTGCCGTTGAACTGGCAGGCCGGCGAGGCGATATATTTCGCCGCCGCCAGCAGAATGGTGGTATGGCCATCGTGGCCGCAGGCGTGCATTTTCCCGGCAACGGTGCTGGCCCACGGGAGATCGGTCGCTTCGAAAATCGGCAGCGCGTCCATGTCGGCGCGCAGGCCGATTGTGCGCGGAGAATCGCCTTTGCTTAAGGTTCCGACCACCCCGGTTTTCGCCAGCCCGCGGGTCACCGTATAGCCCCACTCGGTCAGTTTTCCGGCCACCAGCTCGCTGGTATTAAACTCTTCCAGGCTTAATTCCGGATGGGCATGTAAATAATGACGGATCGCAATCATTTCATCTTCGGTGGCTTTAATTTCAGGAATTACACAGTCGGTCATGCCGGTCTCCGGGAATAGAATCAGATGCAAAGCTTTAATAACTTAACGTGCTAAGGGTTTATTGCAAGCAGGATTTCTTATTCCGCAGGCAGTTTTCATCTGATTTATTCATAGTGATTTAACGGCGAAGCGGACGTCTTTTACTCTCGCCTGAACCAGGGCGCTTCTTACATTCTCTGCTTTTTATTAACCATGAAGCACAATAACAATTTATAAAGTCTAAATACGCAGATAAAACATCAAAGAAGAGGCACAAGGATGATATTTTCAACTTTGCGCTTTTTAAGTGAGAACAAGGGCGGGTGGGCATTGCCCGATAGCGCTACGCTGACCGGACTACCGTCCCTCAGACGCGGGGAAATCGGTAGCCCGGACAGGCGCGCAGCACCGCCTCCGGGGGAAGCGGTAGCGAGGTTAAGGCAGAAAAAGGTTAGTGACTCAGCGCGCCGTTAATCAGGATCGACGTAATAATCCCGGTCGCGGCGGCAATCAGCACATAGTTGCCATCAATATAGGACCAGTGCTGCCCGCGCGGCGGTGCCGGTAATCCGCGATCGTTCCAGTCGTTTATCCGGTAATCATTGCCGCGAAAACGTTCCGGCGCCGGATGACCTTTGCGGAAATCATGCCCGTTCCACGCAAAGTGGTCCTGCTCATGACGCGCCTGATGAGGGTTACCCTGCGGCCCCTTGTCACCATGCGCCGGGCCACGGTTATCGCCGTTGCCCTGATGGTTGTTAGCCTGCGGCCCCTGCTGACGGTTACCGTTCGGGCCGCCGCGCCCGGCGTCTTGCTGCCAGACCTGCTGCTGACCGTGGTTGTTGCCGCCAGGGCCATCCGCCCAGGAGACAGAAGTTAAAGCACAAGATAAAATAATCGCCAGTGAAAGAATCTTTTTCATAATACACCTCCTGATATATTTCCTTTGTACCAGGAGAATGTGGAGGAATAGTGAGTAACAATATAACCAGGACAATTCCTGGCATATCCGCTTAGTCTTCCAGGGCGCATTTTTATTGCCTGCGCTCATTTAACCCAGCCACAGGGTTTACTATGCCCCCGGGTATACCGCAAGCCGGCTCGATATCCATTGCGGATAATTATCCCGAGGCTGAACCATGGACGCTAAATAACAAAAAAGGCCGCTTTCGCGACCTTTTTTAGCAAAGAGTCAGTAATTACTCAGTGACTTTAGTTTTTAGCTCTTCGGCACCCTGCTTGGTTTTATCCCAGCCTTCTTTGCTGACCTCTTTGGTCTTATTCCAGCTTTTTTCGGTGCCTTCTTTAGTTGCGTTCCAGCCCTTCTCAGTCCCTTCTTTGGTCTTATTCCAGGTTTTCTGCGCGCCTTCGCTGACTTCGCTGCCTACGCTGTCGCTTTTGCCTTCCGCCGCGTGTTTAGCTTTGAGCTGCTGCTCTTCACCCTGGTGCTGGGCCTCGTGCAGTTTTTCCTTCGCGGTGTTCGCCCCTTCATGGGCCGCCGCGACGGTATCGTCGGTTGCGTGTGTCGTTGTTGCAGCAAAAACAGGAGCTGCTACCAGAATCGCAGATAACGCAATCATTGCTTTTTTCATAATATCCTCTCTCGCTAACGAACTTAATGTTATGAGTCGCATTTAGCATGGCACAAGATTTTGCCGTCTGGCTTTAGGGATTGTTCTTAAAACTGATTTCAGACTTTTCTATCGACTTTTGGTCTGCCGCTCCCCCCTTTGCACCTGTCCGGGCTGCCGCTTTTTACCGCTATAGAGTCCGCAGCCATCAGAAGTCTCTCCCGCTCAGCCGAACGGCCGCTCTTTTGCCAACCGGCTCACGTTTTTATACCCTGGTTCGCACTTTTCCGCCGCTGACGTTCCCCTGATCCTGTCGCTATGCTTTAATAAGCTAAACCGGTTTAACTAAGTTTAGCTATGGAGATTTTTCAGCATGATTGCAAAAGTTTGGGTTCTGGGAGATGCGGTAGTTGACCTGCTGCCGGAGAGCGAAGGCCGTCTGCTGCGCTGCCCCGGCGGCGCGCCGGCCAACGTGGCGGTAGGTATCGCCCGTCTTGGCGGCATCAGCGGGTTTATCGGGCGCGTCGGCGACGATCCGTTTGGCCGCTTTATGCGCCACACCCTGCAGCAGGAGCTGGTCGACGTCAGCCATATGCGCCTCGACGGCGAGCACCGAACCTCCACCGTCGTGGTCGACCTTGACGATCAGGGCGAACGCACCTTTACCTTTATGGTGCGCCCAAGCGCGGATCTGTTCCTGGCGAAAGAAGACCTGCCGCAGTTTGCCGCCAACCAGTGGCTGCACGTCTGCTCTATCGCGCTCAGCGCCGAACCCAGCCGCAGCACCACCTTCGCGGCTATGGAGAAAATCAAGCTGGCCGGCGGCCGGGTCAGCTTTGACCCCAATATCCGCCCGGACCTCTGGCAGGATCAGGAGCTGCTGCACGCCTGCCTCGATCGCGCCCTGCGCATGGCCAACGTGGTGAAGCTGTCGGAAGAGGAACTGGTATTCATCAGCGGAAGTGATGATTTAGCGCAAGGCATCGCCAGCATCACCGCGCGCTACCAGCCTGAATTGCTGCTGGTCACCCAGGGCAAAGCGGGCGTGCTTGCCGCCTTCCAGCAGCAGTTTACCCATTTCAGCGCCAAGCCTGTGGTCAGCGTGGACACCACCGGCGCGGGTGACGCTTTTGTCGCCGGACTGCTCGCAAGCCTTGCCGCCAAAGGGATGCCGACGGATATCGAAGGGCTGGAACCCACCCTGACGCTAGCGCAAACCTGCGGCGCTCTGGCGACAACGGCGAAAGGCGCGATGACCGCTCTGCCATACCAGCGCGATCTTAATCGCCAGTTTTGATTCTTCAGGCCGTCGTGCGCGGCCCACTTTGTTGCATCCATCACATTTATTAAACCGGTTTAGCAAAATCCATTTCCAAATGTTAAGGGTCATGCTTAACATAGCGCCTAAACCGGTTTAGCAAAAAACAACATTTCCAAATTTTACTTTCGGGATGCAACCAGCATGTATAAAAAAAGCACACTCGCGGTCCTTATCGCTTTGCTAACCGGTGCCGCCTCAGCCCACGCGCAAACGGACCTCAGCACCATCGAAGCCCGCCTGGTCGCGCTGGAAAAACGCCTGCAGGAGGCGGAAAACAGAGCGCAAACCGCGGAAAACCGCGCCGAGTCAGCGGAGAAAAAAGTCCAGCAGCTGACCACCCAGCAGCAAAAAAATCAGGACACGACGCAGGAAGTGGTTCAACGTACCGCCAAGCTTGAGAAAAAAGCCGATGAGAAAAGCGGCTTTGAGTTTCACGGCTACGCCCGCTCCGGCGTGATAATGAATGATTCCGCCGCCAGCACCAAATCCGGCGCCTATATGACGCCAGCGGGGGAAACCGGCGGGGCTATCGGCCGTCTGGGAAACCAGGCCGATACTTATGTTGAAATGAACCTTGAACATAAGCAGACCCTGGATAATGGCGCGACGACCCGCTTCAAAGTGATGGTCGCCGACGGCCAAACCAATTATAACGACTGGACGGCGAGCACCAGTGATTTGAACGTTCGCCAGGCTTTCGTCGAACTGGGCAACCTGCCTGCCTTTGAAGGGCCGTTTAAAGGCTCCACCCTGTGGGCCGGGAAACGCTTTGACCGCGACAACTTTGATATTCACTGGATTGACTCTGACGTTGTGTTCCTCGCCGGTACCGGCGGCGGTATTTACGACGTCAGGTGGAACGATAGCATTCGCAGTAACTTCTCTCTTTACGGACGCAACTTCGGCGATATTGCTGACTCGAGCAATAGCGTGCAGAACTATATCGTCAGCATGAACAACTTCATCGGTCCGGTGCAGGTGATGGTCAGCGGGATGCGGGCAAAAGACAACGATGAACGTCAGGATACCAACGGCAATCCGGTCAAAGGCGATGCGGCAAATACCGGGACGCATGCGCTGCTCGGGTTGCATAACGACACTTTTTACGGCCTGCGTGAAGGCACCAGCAAAACCGCCCTGCTCTACGGTCACGGCCTGGGCGCTGAAGTTAAAGGCATCGGCTCTGACGGCGCGCTACGCTCGGGCGCCAACACCTGGCGCTTCGCCAGCTACGGCACCACGCCGCTCAGCAAAAACTGGTTTATCGCCCCGGCTATCCTGGCGCAAAGCAGTAAAGACCGTTATGCCGAGGGCGACAGCTATCAGTGGGCAACGCTCAACATGCGTCTGATCCAGGAGATCAACCAGAACTTCGCCCTCGCTTACGAAGGCAGCTACCAGTATATGGATCTTAAACCTGAAGGTTATAACGATCGCCATGCGGTGAACGGTAGCTTCTACAAGCTCACCTTCGCTCCGACCTTTAAGGTCGGCAGCATCGGTGATTTCTTCAGCCGTCCTGAAATCCGCCTTTACACCTCATGGATGGACTGGAGCAAAAAACTGAATAATTACGCCAGCGACGACGCGCTGGGCAGTAGTGGTTTTAAATCGGGCGGCGAATGGTCGTTCGGTATGCAGATGGAAACCTGGTTCTGACGGGTAACGTCTGACGGCAGGAACATCCGGGGCGATTACGCGCGCGTTGTCGCCCCGGACACGATAATGACGCAGAAACTGCGCCCCCGTGAACACGGGACGACAACACGAAAATTTTACGCATTCAGAGGGTACTATGGATTTTGAACAGATTTCCCGCTCGCTGCTTCCGCTTTTGGGAGGCAAGGAAAATATCGCCAGCGCCGCGCACTGCGCCACGCGTCTGCGGCTGGTGCTGGTCGATGATTCGCTGGCCGACCAGCAGGCCATCGGCAAAATTGAAGGGGTTAAGGGCTGTTTCCGCAACGCCGGGCAGATGCAGATTATTTTCGGCACCGGGGTGGTGAACAAGGTCTACGCCGCCTTTATCCAGGCGGCGGGCATTAGCGAATCGAGCAAGTCGGAAGCCGCCGACATTGCGGCGAAAAAGCTTAATCCTTTCCAGCGTATCGCGCGCCTGCTGTCGAACATCTTCGTGCCGATTATCCCGGCAATCGTCGCCTCCGGCCTGCTGATGGGCCTGCTGGGGATGGTCAAAACCTACGGCTGGGTTGACCCGAGCAACGCCCTCTACATCATGCTGGATATGTGCAGCTCGGCGGCGTTTATCATTCTGCCGATCCTGATTGGCTTTACCGCGGCCCGCGAATTCGGCGGTAACCCCTACCTCGGCGCGACGCTCGGCGGCATTCTGACCCACCCGGCGCTGACTAACGCCTGGGGCGTGGCCGCCGGTTTCCATACCATGAACTTCTTCGGCCTCGAGATCGCCATGATCGGCTATCAGGGGACAGTGTTCCCGGTGCTGCTGGCGGTATGGTTTATGAGCATCGTTGAGAAGCAGCTGCGTCGCGCGATCCCCGATGCGCTGGACCTGATCCTGACGCCGTTCCTGACGGTGATTATTTCCGGTTTTATCGCCCTGCTGATTATCGGCCCGGCCGGTCGCGCGCTCGGCGACGGCATCTCGTTTGTCCTGAGTACCCTGATTAGCCACGCCGGCTGGCTGGCTGGACTGCTGTTTGGCGGTCTCTATTCGGTTATCGTCATTACCGGTATTCACCACAGCTTCCACGCCATCGAAGCCGGGCTGCTGGGTAACCCGTCCATTGGGGTTAACTTCCTGCTGCCGATTTGGTCCATGGCCAACGTCGCTCAGGGTGGCGCCTGCCTGGCGGTATGGTTTAAAACCAAAGACGTCAAAATCAAAGCCATTGCGCTGCCCTCGGCGTTTTCCGCTATGCTGGGCATCACCGAGGCGGCGATTTTTGGTATCAACTTACGTTTCATGAAGCCGTTTATCGCGGCGCTGATCGGCGGCGCGGCGGGCGGCGCGTGGGTCGTGTCAGTGCACGTCTATATGAGCGCAGTCGGCCTGACGGCGATTCCCGGCATGGCTATCGTGCAGGCCAGCTCGCTGCTGAACTACATTATCGGTATGGTCATCGCCTTTGGCGTCGCTTTCGTCGTCTCTCTGCTGCTGAAATACAAAACGGACGCTGAATAATGTCACTTCCATCACGTTTGCCTGCGATTTTGCAGGCCGTTATGCAGGGCCAGCCGCGCGCGCTGGCCGATAGCCATTATCCCCGCTGGCACCATGCGCCGGTCACCGGGCTGATGAACGACCCCAACGGCTTTGTCGAGTTTGCCGGGCGCTATCACCTGTTCTACCAGTGGAACCCGCTCGCCTGCGATCATAAGTTCAAGTGCTGGGCGCACTGGAGTTCAGACGATCTGCTGCGCTGGCGGCATGAGCCTATTGCGCTGATGCCGGATGAAGAGTACGACCGCAACGGCTGCTACTCCGGCAGCGCGGTGGATAACAACGGTACGCTCACCCTGTGCTATACCGGCAACGTGAAGTTCGACGATGGCGGCCGAACCGCGTGGCAGTGCCTGGCGACGGAAAACGCCGACGGCACTTTCACTAAGCTCGGCCCGGTCCTGCCGCTGCCGGAGGGCTATACCGGCCACGTCCGCGACCCGAAAGTCTGGCGGCATCAAGACCGCTGGTACATGGTGCTGGGGGCGCAAGATCGGCAAAAGCGCGGTAAGGTGCTGCTGTTCAGCTCCCCGGACCTTCATCAGTGGCGCAGCGAGGGCGAAATCGCCGGTGACGGCATTAACGGCCTGAGCGACGCAGGCTATATGTGGGAGTGCCCGGATCTGTTTGCGCTCGGCGACCAGCATATTCTGATCTGCTGCCCGCAGGGGATTGCCCGTGAAGAAGAGCGCTTCCTCAATACCTATCCGGCGGTGTGGATGGCCGGTGGTTTCGACTACGACCGCGCCGCGTTCAGCCACGGCGAACTGCGCGAGCTGGACGCCGGATTCGAGTTTTACGCCCCGCAGACCACGCACACCCGCGATGGCCGCCGCCTGCTGGTCGGCTGGATGGGCGTCCCGGACGGCGAAGAGATGCGCCAGCCGACGCTCGCTCATGGCTGGATCCATCAGATGACCTGCCTGCGCGAGCTGGAATTTATCGACGGTCAGCTCTACCAGCGTCCGCTGCGCGAGCTGACCGCCCTGCGCGGGGAAGCGCACGGCTGGCAGGGGAACGCCCTGCCGCTGGCGCCGATGGAAATCGCGCTGCAAACTGCCGCCGACGACGCGCTAAGCCTTGATTTCGGCGGCGCGTTAACCCTCGAGCGCGACGCCAGCGGGATCCGACTGGCGCGACGCAGTCTCGTCAGCGACGAGATGCACTATCGCTACTGGCGCGGCGAGG
Organism: Klebsiella sp. M5al; assembly: GCF_002090195.1. Taxonomy (NCBI): domain Bacteria; kingdom Pseudomonadati; phylum Pseudomonadota; class Gammaproteobacteria; order Enterobacterales; family Enterobacteriaceae; genus Klebsiella; species Klebsiella sp. M5al. Next base: position 1,539,290 of record NZ_CP020657.1, on the reverse strand, counting down.
TCCGCACGCTGCGGATTTTCTTCGATCGGTCGAGCGTGGAGATTTTCATTAACGACGGCGAAGGCGTAATGAGCAGCCGCTGCTTCCCGGCTTATCCGGCGCAGCTGATTTTCTCCGGTAGCGCGCCGGATGCATTCTGCTACTGGCCGCTGCGCACATGCATGGTAGAATAAGCGTTTTGCTTTCAGGCTCATGGCGTCGTAATGAAAACCAAACGCGTAACCATTAAAGATATCGCCGAACTGGCGGGCGTTTCCAAAGCGACCGCCAGCCTGGTGCTGAACGGGCGTGGCAAAGAGCTGCGCGTGGCGCAGGAAACGCGCGAGCGCGTGCTGGCGATTGCCCGCGAGCAGCACTATCAGCCGAGCATTCACGCCCGCTCCCTGCGCGATAACCGCAGCCACACCATCGGCCTGGTGGTGCCGGAGATCACCAACTACGGCTTTGCGGTCTTTTCCCATGAGCTGGAGATGCTGTGCCGCGAGGCGGGCGTCCAGCTGCTGATCTCCTGTACCGACGAAAACCCCGGTCAGGAGAGCATGGTGGTCAATAACATGATTGCCCGTCAGGTCGACGGGCTGATCGTCGCCTCCTGTATGCACGCCGATGCAGACTATCTCAAGCTCAGCGAACAGCTGCCGGTGGTGCTGTTTGACCGCTACCCGAATGAAAGCGCCCTGCCGCTGGTGATGACCGATTCAATTACCCCGACGGCGGAGCTGATTGCCCGCATCGCGCCTCAGCATCGCGATGAGTTCTGGTTTTTAGGCGGCCAGCCGCGCCTGTCGCCCTCCCGCGATCGTCTGGCCGGGTTTACGCAAGGTCTGGCCCAGGCGGGTATTGAATTGCGCCCGGAGTGGGTGATCAACGGCAACTACCATCCCAGCTCCGGCTATGAGATGTTCGCCGCCCTCTGCGCGCGTCTGGGTCGGCCGCCAAAGGCGCTGTTTACCGCCGCCTGCGGGCTGCTGGAAGGGGTGCTGCGCTATATGAGCCAGCACCATTTGCTCGATTCAGACATCCACCTGGCGAGCTTTGACGATCACTATCTCTACGATTCGCTGTCGCTGCGTATTGATACCGTCCAGCAGGACAACCGCCAGCTGGCCTGGCACTGCTACGATTTGATAAGCCAGCTGATTGACGGCAACACGCCCGAGCCGCTACAGCGCTACCTGCCGGCGACGCTGCAGTTTCGGCATCGTTGAAATAACACGGCATCGGCTACCCGTTTTAGACGCCCTGCCCGCATTTTTGCCGGGTGGCGGCTGGCGCCTTACCCGGCCTACAAAACCCTTAATATTCTCAGGCGAATGGGGGAAACGCGCGCTTTTATCCTCAGAATAGAACACGCTCACGCATCCAGGCCCGCGATCCGCACCAGATGTACGGTGAGCCATAACAGCTCGTTGCCGCCGAGGGTGATATCGAGCTGGGCTTTGACGTAATCGCGGATCAGCAGCGCGCAGCGGTACGCCTCCGGATACTCCTTAATCACCTGCACCAGCAGAAAACTGTCCCGCGCGCCGTCCAGCTCTCCCTCTTGTAAACGCTGGAGGAAAAACTGCATATGGACCAGAAAACGCGAGTAGTTAATCGAGTCGGTGTCTATCGGCTGTTTAAAGTGATACTGCACGAGATTAAAAATATCCTTCAGCATCTTCACCGACTGCATGGTTTGCGCCACGTCGTCGCCCTCGCTCTGGCCGTTTACCAGATGAAAGGCGATATTCCCGGCTTCCTCCTCCGGCAGTTCAATCCCGTACTGCTGGCGAATAATCGTTACCGCCTCGCTGGCGACGCGGAACTGCTGCGGATAAAAACGCCTGACTTCCGGCAGCAGGCGATTTTGAATGGCGATCCCTTTGCGGCTGCGCTCGATGGCAAAGGTCAGGTGGTCGGCGAGGGTAAAGAAAATCTGCTCGCGAACCTTGCTGGCGAGCTGCATATTGGCGCGGGAAATAATCATCGCCGCCATTTCAATGACCTCATCCGGAATGGCGGAGAGCGCCTCAAGATAGCCGCTGCGCGCGCCGAGCGCCTGGGTCACGAACAGCTTCTCAATCTTATCCGGGGCGATCTCATCCCCGGGTCTGCTGTTGAAGCCAATGCCTTTCCCCATGACGATAACCTCCCTGCTATCGTCATCCATAGAGAGCACCAGGCTATTATTGAGCACCTTCTGAACAATCATCTCTGCGACTCGTCGTGGTTGCCGTTTTGCGCGATGACATCCTTATACCACCAGAAGCTGCGTTTGCGGATCCTTTGCAGGCTTTTCAGGTCATCCTCGCCGCGATCGACATAAATAAAACCGTAGCGCTTGGCGTATCCCTGATGGGTGCTGACCACGTCAATCGCCGCCCACGGACAGTAGCCCATCAGCTCGACGCCGTCGGCTATCGCCAGGCGCATTTGCTCAATATGCGCCTGTAAGAAGGCGATGCGATAGTCGTCATTTACCGTCCCATCAGGCGCCAGCTTATCCGGCGCGCCCATGCCGTTTTCGCTAATCAGAATCGGCAGGCCGTAGCGTTCGCACACTTTACGCAGCGTCAGGCGCAGCCCCACCGGATCGACCACCCAGCCGTAGGGGGTTTTGCCAACCCACGGGTTTTCCGCCGGACGATAAACCCCCTCTTCGCCCAGCATAATTTGCTGGTCCCCGGCGCGGGGCGCAACGTCGCCGCCGTCGCCCCGGCTGGCGGCAATGGTAGCGGTCGAGTAGTAGTTAATGGCGATAAAGTCCGGCCTCCCCTGCTGCAAAATCAGCGCATCTTCCGGCTGCAGCTCCGGCGCGAGGCCGCGATCCTGCATATAGGCCCACGCCAGGGCGTTGTAGCGGCCATGCGCCGCAACATCCAAAAAGCTCCAGCAGCGCAGCGTCTCCCAGTTATGCGCGGCGATGGCGTCCTCAGGCTTACAGCTTTCGGCGTACATCGACGTGGTGTTTATCGCCGGGCCGATGCGCAGCCCGGGGAACTCGCGGTGGCACAGGGCGAAGATCTGCGCCTGGGCCAGCATCATATGATGATTCTGCTGGTACAGCGCCTTCTTGTCCGGCAGTTCGCGATCCGCTGGCACGCCAATCGCGCCGGGATGGAGGATCATGGTGTTCTGTTCATTGATGGTCAGCCAGAGCGGAACTTTGGCGGCAAATTCGCTGAACAGCAGCCTGGCATAGCGCACGAATGCCTCCCCGGTTTTGCGGTTCAGCCAGCCGCCTTTAAGCTCCAGCGCCCACGGCAGGTCGAAGTGGTACAGCGTGACGATGGGGGTGATGCCATGGCGGGTCAGGGCGTCGATCAGGCGGTGATAAAACGCCAGCCCGGTCGGATTCACCGGGCCATCGCCGTCAGGTATCACCCGCGACCAGGCCACCGAAAAACGGTAGGCCTTCAGCCCCATCTGCGCCATCAGCGCGACGTCCTCCTCCACGCGATGATAGTGGTCGCTGGCGATGCGGAAGTCCGCCGTTCCCGGCGGATGGCTGAGCATATCGACCACCGAAGGGCCTTTACCATCTTCATTCCACGCGCCCTCAACCTGATAGGCTGAGGTGGACGCGCCCCACAGAAAACCGTCCGGGAACTGCGCTTTCTTTTGATAAATCATGCCTGCGCCTCCTTAGCGGATTGCACCATCAGTTGCTCCCCGTAATCGACCTGCGCGGCGGCAGTCAGGCGCAGTGAGTGCTGCTCGTCGCCGTTGACCACAATCACCGGGGTAATCAGGTCATACCCGGCCTGCTCGATGGCGGGAATATCAAAGCGGATTAGCTCCTGTCCCGCTTCCACCCTATCGCCCACCTTCAGCGTAGAGCTAAAGTGCTGGCCGTTAAGATTAACGGTGTCGATACCGATATGGATCAGCAGCTCAAGACCGCTGTCGCTCTGCAGGCCAACGGCGTGGCACGACGGCAGAAACATCATCACCGTGCCGCTAAACGGCGCGCGCAGTACCCCTTCCTCGGGACGAATCGCCAGCCCCTCGCCCAGCAGGCCGCCGGAAAAGACGTCATCGTTCACTTCGCTGAGCGCCACCACCTGGCCGCGCAGCGGGCTGAATACTTCCGTCTCCCCCTCGTTTTTCGGGCTCACCGCAGGCTGCGGCGCCTCGCCCACTTCCTCTTGTTCCTCAGGAACGTCTTTAAAAGCGATAAACCAGGTCAGGGTAAAGGTCACCACGATGGAGATCGCGCAGGTTACCAGCGCATGGACGATGTTCATCGGGTTTTCGCCGATAAACGCCGGCAGCGCCGCGAGGCCTGGCGAGACAAACGCGTAGCGCACCAGCCCGCTCACCCCGGCGTAGACCCCGGCGCAGCCGCCGCCGATCATCGCGGCAATCAGCACGCGGCGGAACTTGAGCAGCACCCCGTACAGCGCCGGTTCGGTGATCCCCAGCAGCGCGGTAAAGCCCGACGAAGAGGCCAGCTGGCGCAGGTTGCTATTTTTGGTTTTCAGCGCCACGCACAGCGTCGCCGCCCCCATCGCCACGTTGGACGCCAGCATCCCCGGTCCGTTAATCATCTCGTAACCGCTTTTACTCAGCTGGCCGGTGGCGATCGGCGTCATCGCCCAGGCGGTGCCGGTAATAATCAGGAAGGGCTGCAGGGTGCCCATCAGCATCGGGATCAACCAGCTGGCGTGGCGGTCGATAGCGCCCGCCCCGGCAGCCACCAGATCGTTAAGCAAAATGCCCGCCGGGCCGACCACCACCAGCGCCAGCGGCGCGGTAATCAGCAGGATCAGCATCGGCTTAACAAAGAATTTAATAATCGACGGCGAGACTTTTTCGGCAAAGCGCTCCACCCACGACATCAGCCACACCGTCAGAATGATCGGCAGCACCGAACCGGCGTAATCGGAAAGCAGGACGTTGATGCCGACAAAATCGACCGCTTTACCGGCCGCCAGCATCTGGCCGATGCCCGGATGCAGCAGCACGCCCGCGAGGGTCATCGCCAGAATCGGGTTGCATTCAAACTTCAGCGATGCGCCGTAGGCCAGCAGCACCGGTAGGAAGAAGAAGGCGGCGTCGGCAATAATATTCAACAGCTGATACGTCGAGCTGGTCTCGCTAATCACCCCGGTGAGCTTGAGAATAGCCAACAGCGCTTTAATCATCCCCGCGCCGGTAATCGCCGGGATCACCGGGGTAAAGGTGGTCGAAATAACGCTGATAATCCGGGCGACGATGCCGGCCGGCTTCGCATTTTTATCGCCGCCTGCCGGGCCTTTTTTCTCCGGCAGCGCCTTATTGAGCCGCCGGTAAACCTGCTGCACCTCGTTACCGATCACAATCTGGAACTGGCCGCCCTTCTCCACCACGCTGATCACGCCGGGGAGGGTGCCAATCTGCGCATCGTTTACCTTTGCGCGGTCGTTGAACTCCATGCGCAGCCGGGTGGCGCAATGGGTGAGCATGCGGATATTCTCCGCACCGCCCACCGCGTGGAGGATTTTGTCTGCTGTTTCGTTATAGTTCATAGTGTTCCCTGGTGTTGGGGCAAAAAAAAAGACCAAAACAGAGACGCTCCCCTTGGCGGGAGAGCATTTCTATTTTGGTCTTGCCTGCTTTCGCAGTAGCACGCCATCATAAAAATGGGTTATTTCGGCGGATTATCTAAGCGCCCCTGCGTAATGACAATGGCAACCGAACAAAAATGTGAGCTGGATTAAGTAAATTCTTAACTAAATATCAACCGAGGGCCTGCTGGCGTAGCCAGCTCTGCAATAGCTTACCGTTGGGGGTCATATCACTATCCTGACGTACGCAAAGATAATAATCCCGGCCATCATCAATTGCCGCATCGAAGATTTTCACCAACTCGCCGCTCTTCAGATAGGGAGCGATCAGCGGTTCGCGCATGAGCGCGCAGCCCAGCCCGGCCTGCACGCCCGCGAGGGTCAACAGGCCATCCTCAAATAATGGCCCGGTCGAGCGCGGCGGGCGCTTCACTCCCTGCTGCACAAACCACTGATTCCAGGTCGTGCGCTCCTCGTCGTGCAGCAGCGGCATCTGCAACAGCTGTTCCGGGGTATCAATATGCCCGTGCAGGCGTAAAAAGGCCTGGCTGCATACCGGCACCATTTTGCCGGAAATCAGCTTTTCGCTTTGATAGCCCACCCAGTGACCGTTGCCAAAGCGGATCGACATATCGGAAGCGTCGCTAAGATAGTTGCGATGGTTGGCGTAGACCACGTTGATTTCGGTATGCGGATTGGCGTGCACGAATGACGGCAGGCGGGGAATAAACCAACCCATGCCAAACAGCGGGATCAGGCTGATCGTCACCTGCTGGGTTTGCACCTGCTCGACCAGATGCTCGGTGGCCTGGCGCAGCACGTTAAACGCCGCGCGGATCGAGCGATAATACTCCCGCCCCTGCTGGCTGAGGGTCAGCCGTCGCCCCTGACGTTCGGTGAGCGGGATCTGCAAATAGCCTTCCAGCACTTTGAGCTGATGGCTAACCGCCGAGGGCGATATCGCCAGCTCCTGCGCCGCCAGGGTTACGCTGCCGAGGCGCGCGATCGCCTCGAAGGCGCGCACCGCCCGCAGCGGCGGATCGTTTACCAAAGTACTCTGCGACCAGCTACCCGGCGCCTCCGATTGTTCTGTTTTTTTCATATATTGATTTTCTTAGCGCATTACGCTATCCAGCGATTTATTAAATTATATTTAAAATCATAATTTTAGTTAACCACACATTTATAATAAGAAAGAATATATGCGTATTTTACAATTTAATTCATTTGTTGGATGGTAGCTATTATTTGAGCATCTTGTCGGAACAATCAGTTGGACACACTCATACAACAAATCATCAACGGGGTCATGCTCGGCAGCATCTACGCCCTGATCGCGCTCGGCTATACCATGGTGTACGGCATCCTGCGCATTATTAACTTTGCCCACGGCGACATTCTGATGGTCGGCGCGTTGACCACCCTTTCCGGGATGCACGCCCTGAACGCGCATTTCCCCACTCTGCCGCCGCTGGCGCAGCTCGGGCTGGCGCTGCTGCTGGCCATGACGGTCTGCGCCCTGCTGGCGATGGCGGTCGAACGCTTTGCCTACCGCCGCCTGCGCAACGCCCCGCGCCTGGCGCCGCTGATCTCCGGGATCGGCGTCTCGGTGCTGCTGCAAACCGTGGCGATGATCGTCTGGTCGCGCAATCCGCTGATGTTCCCGCAGATCCTGCCAATGGATCCGATCGCCGTGACCCACGGCAGCGCAGCGCATCCTCCGGCTCTCATTACCGTCACCGGTATCGTCACCGTCGCGCTGGCCCTCACGGTGATGCTTGGCCTGTGGCTGCTGGTGGAATACACCCGCTTAGGCCGCGGTATGCGCGCGGTAGCGGAAAATCCACGCATCGCTACGCTAATGGGCGTTAACCCTAACGCGATTATCGCCCTCACTTTCGCCATCGGCGGCGTATTCGCCGCGCTGGCTGGCGTGATGATGGCCAGCAACTACGGCAGCGCTGGTTTCTCCATGGGCTTTCTGCCCGGCATTAAAGCCTTTACCGCCGCGGTGCTCGGCGGCATCGGCAATATTCGCGGCGCGATGATCGGCGGCCTGCTGCTGGGGCTTATCGAATCCCTCGGAGCGGGCTATCTCGGCGACCTGACCCACGGCGTCTTCGGCAGCAACTACCAGGATATTTTCGCCTTTATGGTGCTGATCCTGGTGCTGGTCTTCCGCCCGGCCGGTTTGCTCGGCGAACGCGTCGCGCACCGGGCTTAGGAGAAAAATCATGACAACGCTACAACTCGATACTCCTGCCGTCTCCCGCCGCTTCTGGTCCGGGATGACCCTGTTGGTCTGCGCGCTGCTGGTGGCGCCGATGGTCGCCAGCCAGCTCGGCGGCAACTACTGGGTGCGGGTCATCGACTTCGCCCTGCTCTACGTTATGCTGGCGCTGGGGCTGAATATTGTGGTCGGCTATACCGGCCTGCTGGATATGGGCTTTATCGCCTTTTACGCCGTCGGCGCGTATTTGGCGGCGCTGCTGGCTTCTCCGCATCTGCTGGACGTCTTCCCGATTTTAAATAGTTGGTTTCCGGACGGCCTGCACACCTCCTGGCTGGTGATTATTCCGCTCGCCGCGCTGGTGGCGGCAGGCTGCGGTATCGTGCTGGGCGCGCCGACGCTGAAGCTGCGCGGCGACTATCTGGCGATTGTCACCCTCGGGTTCGGCGAAATTATCCGCATCCTGATGCGCAACCTCGACCGTCCGGTCAACATCACCAACGGCGCAAAAGGCATCTCCGGGGTCGATTCGCTGAATCTGTTCGGCCTCAAGTTTAGCGGCGTTTATCACTGGTTCGGCTTTAAAGTCCCGGCGCTGTGGCTGTGGTACTACCTTCTGATGCTGGTGATTGTGGCGATTATTTTCGTCTGCCTGCGGCTGCAGCATTCGCGCATTGGCCGCGCCTGGCACGCCATCCGCGAGGATGAAGACGTCGCCCGGGCGATGGGCATCAACCTGCGTAACTACAAACTGCTGGCTTTCGCTATCGGCGCCTCATTCGGCGGCGTGGCGGGCGCGCTGTTCGGCGCATTTCAGGGCTTCGTTTCGCCGGAATCCTTTACCCTGCAGGAGTCGATTGCGGTGCTGGCGATGGTGGTGCTGGGCGGGATGGGGCATATCCCCGGCGTGATCCTCGGCGCGGTACTGCTGACCGCGCTGCCGGAGCTGCTGCGCAGCCAGGCGGCGCCGGTACAGCAGGCGCTGTTTGGCGAAGTGCTGATTGACCCGGAAGTGCTGCGCCAGCTGTTCTACGGCCTGGCGCTGGTGCTGGTCATGCTTCTGCGCCCGCAGGGCATCTGGCCCGCGCGACATCAAGGAGCGAAAGCATGAGCCTGTTAAGCGTATGCCATATGACGAAGCGTTTCGGCGGTCTGACGGCGGTCGACAACGTATCGCTGAGTATTAATCAGGGTGAAATCTACGGCCTGATCGGCCCCAACGGCGCGGGGAAAACCACCTGCTTTAACCTGATTACCGGCCTCTACCCGGCGGACAGCGGCGAGTTCGCTATCGGTGGCGAAGCCTATTTTCCGAGCAATATTGAGAAAGTGACCGCCGCGGGCATCGCCCGCACCTTCCAGAACGTGCGGCTGTTTAACAACATGTCGGTACTGGAGAACGTTATGGTGGGCCGCCACGTCCGCACCCGCAACGGCCTGTGGGCCGCGATCTCCCGTCATAAACGCGCCCGCGCCGAGGAGACGCAAACCCGCGAGCTGGCCTGGCACCTGCTGGACTATACCGGCATCTCGCAGTTCGCCCACTATCGCGCCTGCGACCTCGCCTACGGTCACCAGCGGCGGCTGGAGATTGCCCGCGCGCTGGCCACCGAACCGCGCCTGCTGGCGCTGGATGAACCGGCGGCCGGAATGAACGCCGCCGAGAAGATGGCCCTTGGCGAACTGCTGCTGCGCATTCGTGACGACGGCAAAACGCTGCTGATGATTGAGCATGACGTCAAGCTGGTAATGGGGATCTGCGATCGCCTGATGGTGCTGGATTACGGCAAAACGTTAACCAGCGGCACGCCGGATACCGTACGCCGCGATCCGGCGGTGATCGCCGCCTGGCTGGGAGGCAATATCCATGTCTGATTTATTAACCGTCAACCAGCTTAGCGTCCACTACGGCGGCATCCAGGCGGTGCGCGACGTCTCATTCAGCGTTAAAGAGGGCGAGCAGACCACGCTTATCGGCGCCAACGGCGCGGGCAAAAGCTCCACCGTGCGCGCCATTACCGGGCTGGAACCCTTTAGCGGTGAAATTTTGTTTAACGGCAAGCCGATCCGCAAACGTCGGGCCGAATCCCTGCTGCGCGAAGGACTGGTGATGGTGCCGGAAGGACGCGGCATCTTTGCCCGCATGACGGTGCTGGAAAACCTGCAAATGGGCGCCTGGCTACGACGCGACGCGGCGGCGGTAAAGCAGGAGATGGGCGCCATCTTCGCTAATTTCCCGCGCCTCGCCGAACGCCAGCATCAGTTGGCGGGGCTGCTCTCCGGCGGTGAACAGCAGCTGCTGGCGCTCAACCGCGCCCTGCTCAGCCAGCCGCGCCTGCTGATCCTCGACGAACCGTCGATGGGCCTGGCGCCGCTGATGGTCGAGAACATTTTTCGCGTTATCGCCACCCTGCGCCAGCGCGGCGTCGCGCTGCTGCTGATCGAGCAGAACGCGCGCCTGGCGCTGGAGGCCACCGACAGCGCCTGGGTGATGGACAGCGGCAGCATCGTCGAGCGCGGTCCATCGCAGACGCTGCTGGCCGACGATCGTATTGCACAGATCTATTTGGGCGAAATGCCCGTTTAACACACCAACCAGCATCAGGGAAAAACAATGAAAACCGTAAAAATCAGCGCGCTCAGCGCCGCTATCCTGCTCAGTGGTTTTGCCTCATCCGCCGCGTGGTCCGCAGCCAGCGAAACCGTGATTATCGGCCTGGCTGGCCCGCTCACCGGCCCTTCCGCGCGTATCGGCAAGGATCTGGAAAACGGCGCGCAGCTGGCGATTGACGATATCAACAAGCAGCACCCGACCATCGGCGGCAAGGCGGTAACCTTCAAGCTGCAGTCGGAAGACGATCAGTCCGACCCACGCACCGCCGTTGCCGTCGCCCAGCGTCTGGTGGACAGCGGCGTCGCGGGCGTCGTCGGCCACTGGAATACCGGCACCAGCATTCCCGCTGCGCGGGTTTACCACGATGCGGGCATCGCCCAGGTCGCGCCGGTCGCCACCGGGCACGCCTACACCAAACAGGGCTTCGACACCAGCTTCCGCGTGATGGGCCACGACGATGACGGCGGCCAGTTTGCCGGACAGTACGCGGTACAAACCCTGAAGGCCAAACGCATCGCGGTCATCGATGACCGTACCGCCTTCGGCCAGGGGCTGGCGGATGAGTTTATTAAGTCGCTGGAAGTACAGGGAATCAATATCGTCGATCGCCAGTACGTCGATGACAAAACCGTCGACTTCAGCGCCGTGCTGACCGCGATCCGCAGCAAAAACGCCGACCTGATTTTCTTTGGCGGCGTCGATAGTCAGGCCGCCCCGCTGGCGCGCCGCATCAAACAGCTGGGCATGAACGCTACCCTGATGGGCGCAGGTGGCTTCGTTAGCCAGACCTTCCTCCAGCTGGCGCAGAAAGAGGGCGACGGCGTGGTGGCGCTGGAGCCGGGACTGCCGGTCGAGCGGATGCCGGGCGGTAAAGCCTTCGAGCAGGCCTACCAGTCGCGCTATCACACCCATATCGAACTGCACGCGCCGTTCGCCTATGACGCTACCCGCGTGCTGGTCGCGGCGATGGAAAAAGCCGACTCCGTCGATCCCGCCGACTATCTGCCCGCCCTGCGCGCCATTAACTACGCCGGCGTGACCGGACAAATCGCCTTTGATAAAGAGGGCAACCTGAAATCGCCAACCTTTACCGTTTATAAAGTCGTCGAGGGCAAATGGCAGCCGCAAACCGTACTCGGCGGCGCAACAACGCAGTAACGCAGTGAGGCAATGTGATGAGTGATCATAATGAGCTGGGCATTCTCGCCCGCCGCAAAATTGAAGCAGAAATAATCAAGCCGATTTACGACATCCTGGTACGCGAGATAGGTAAGGCTCGCGCCCAGGCGGTCATCGGCGAAGCGATTGAAAACGCCGCCATTGAGGCGGGAAAAGCGTTTGCCCGCCAGGAGCCTGACGGCGCGGATATTCGCAGCTTTGTCGCGCTGCAGTATCTGTGGGAGAAAGATAATGCCCTGGAGGTCACGGTGCTGGACGCCGACGACCAGCAGTATAACTACAACGTAAACCGCTGCCGCTACGCCGAGATGTATCACGAAATGGGCCTCGGCGAGATTGGCCACCTGCTCTCTTGCGCCCGCGACGATAAATTTATCGTCGGCTACGCCCCGGACGTGGAGCTGACCCGCACCACCACCATCATGGAGGGCGGTAAGTGCTGTGACTTCCGCTATCGCGTGCAAAAGGACAAGTCATGATAACCGTCAACGGCGCACGTCTGTGGTCGACGCTCAACGAGATGGCGCTGCTCGGCGCCACGCCGGCAGGCGGCGTGACCCGGCTGGCGCTCAGCGAAGAGGATCGTCAGGCGCGCGACCTGCTGCGCCAGTGGGCGCGGGAAGCCGGCTTTCCCTGCGAAGTCGACAGCATGGGCAATATGTTTATTCGCCGCGCCGGTAAAAATTCGCAGTTAGCCCCGGTGCTGACCGGTTCCCACGTCGACTCCCAGCCGCTCGGCGGCCGCTATGACGGCATTTACGGCGTCCTCGCCGGGCTGGAGGCGCTGCGCACGCTGAACGATCGCGGCATTGAGACCGAACGCGATATCGTGCTGGTGAACTGGACCAACGAAGAGGGTGCGCGCTTTGCCCCGGCGATGCTGGCATCCGGCGTGTGGGCCGGGCAGTTTAGCGAAGATTTCGCCCTCGCCCGTATAGACCGCGACGGCATCAGCGTTAGCGCGGCGCTGGAGGCTATCGGCTATCGCGGGGAATGTCCGGCCGCCGCCTTCCCGCTCCACGCCTGCTACGAAGTGCATATCGAACAGGGGCCGATTCTGGAAGAAGAAGGCGTTGATATCGGCCTCGTTCACGCGGCAATGGGCCAGCGCTGGTTCAACGTCACCCTGGAGGGCTTTTCCGCCCACGCAGGCACCACGCCGATGGGCAGCCGCCGCGACGCGCTGACCGCTTTCGCCGAGTTGGCGCTGGCGGTGGAGCATATCGGTATCGCCCATAATCCCGACGGGCGCGCGACTATTGGGATGGCGCAGGTCATACCGGGCTCGCGCAACGTGGTGCCGGGACGCGTGGCGTGCAGCGTCGAGTTTCGTCATCCGCAATCCCCGGCGCTGGAAGCCATGGAACGGGAACTGCATCGCGCCGCTGAAGCGCTGGCGGCGCGGGGCGTGGCGGCAAACGTCGAGCGCATTTTTGATTACGCGCCCATTGCCTTTGATGGCGAGTGTCTGGCGCGCAGCCAGCGAGCGGCGGACGAACTGGGCTATAGCGCGCGAACCATGGTCTCCGGCGCCGGTCACGATACCTGCTATATCAGCAAGGTCGCGCCCGCCAGCATGATTTTCATTCCCTGCGAGAAGGGCATTAGCCATAACGAAGCGGAGAACATTCTGCCGGAATGGGCGGAGAAAGGGGCGAACGTGCTGCTCAACAGTTTACGTCTTGCCGCGGATGAGTCCGCTTGCGGCGCGGCATAAACGCGACATAGCCCACGGCAGTACAGGCCGTGGGCTATTGCCGATTAATGCTTTTTGCGGTTGCGGCGCATATCGATAGTCACCGCTGCGACGATAATGATGCCTTTGATAATATCCTGCACGTAGGCGTCGACGCCGACAAAGGTAAACCCGCTTTTAATCAGGCCGAGGATCATCGCGCCGATTAAGGTCCCGGTGATACGCCCCACCCCGCCCATCAGGCTGCTGCCGCCGATAACCGCTGCGGCGATAGCATCCAGTTCGTAGGACATGCCCATGCTCGACTGCCCGCTGCTGACGCGCGCCGCCAGCACCACGCCCGCGAGGCCGGAGAGCGCCCCGGCGATGGCATAGACGATCACCAGGTATTTATTCACGTTGATACCGGAGACCTTGGCCGACGTCATGTTACCGCCGATAGCGTAAACGTATTTACCGTAGCGAGTATGCTTCAGGGCAATATGGAACACCGCGGCGACGACGAAGAAAATAATCACCGGCATCGCCCCCTGGCCGATGGCGGTAAAGCTGTCGGATAAGAAGCTGATGGGGTTGCCCTGAGTGTAATACTGCGCCAGACCGCGCGCCGACACCATCATCCCAAGCGTCGCGATAAACGGCGGGATGCCGGTGCGGGTCACCAGAAAGCCGTTGGTTAAGCCGCACAGCAGGCCGACGCCGATACCGGCGCCAATCGGGATAATCGCCGGCATATTGACCAGCGACGGGAACATCGGCGACAGGCTATCGGAGGTTTGCGCAAGGCTTGCCGCCACCACGGCGGCGAGCGCGATCACCGACCCGGAGGAGAGATCAATGCCGGTGGTAATAATGACCTGGGTGACCCCGACCGCGATAATACCGATAATCGCTACCTGTAAAACAATTAATATCAGGCGATTGGTGTTTAATAAAAAGGACTGGTCGCGGACGTACCAGCCGGCAATTTCAAAAGTCAGGGCAATCACCAGCATGACGATAAATATCCCGGTATCTTTCGGCAGCCGGTGGCGCAATTGCCCAAAGAAAGAGGGTTTCTCAGTGACCGGGGTTGCCGTTATTTTCATATTGCTCATTCTCTGTGCCTCAGTGGGATGCCAACGACAAAATGGTTTCCTGGTCGGCGTCCTCTTTATCGAGGATGCCGGTAATACGCCCTTCATGCATAACCATCACCCGATCGCTCATCCCGAGAATCTCAGGTAATTCTGAAGAGACCATAATCACCGCCACGCCGCGGTTGGCCAGCTCGCTGATCAGATGGTAAATTTCCGCTTTTGCCCCGACGTCGATTCCGCGCGTCGGCTCATCGAGGATCAGTATTTTCGGCTGCGCCAGCAGCCAGCGGGCAATCAGTACCTTCTGCTGATTACCGCCGCTGAGGTTATTAATAATCTGATCCATGGTGGGGGTTTTAATATTCAGGCGGCGGATCTGCTCCATGCAGTCTTCGGCCATTTTGAGGTGCTGAACAAAGCCGGTTTTACCGATATATTCCGGCATTTTGACGATGCTCATATTCTCCAGCACCGACAGCACGAGAAACAGCCCGGACTTTTTCCGGTCTTCCGTCAGCAACGCCATCCCTTTCTCAATCGCCGTCGAAGGCGAATCAATATTGACCGGCATCCCATCAATCAGCACTTCGCCGCTATCGGCTTTCTCCATGCCGAACAGGCTCTCCATCACTTCGCTGCGCCCGGCTCCCACCAGCCCCGCCACGCCGAGGATTTCGCCGCGGCGGACGCTAAAGTTGATATCGTGAAACGCCCCCTTGCGCGATAGATTGCGGACGGTCAGCACCTCTTCGCCAATAGCGTTATTGAACTTGGGAAAGAGCTGGGTGAGCTCCCGGCCGACCATCTGGGTAATCAGCGACTGGCGGGTAAACTCGGTGGTCTGTTTACTGCCGACCCAGGTGCCGTCGCGAAATACGCTGATCTCATCGGTAATCGCGAAAATCTCATCCATTTTATGGCTGATATAGATAATGGCTTTTCCCTGCTGGCGTAAATCGCGAATAATGGTAAACAGATGCGCCACTTCGCTCTCGGTTAACGCCGAGGTCGGCTCATCCATAATCACAATATCCGCGTTCCACGAAACCGCTTTGGCAATTTCCACCATCTGCTGGGAGGCGATACTTAACTCCCCCACCAGCCGGTCGGCGGATAATCGGATATTCAATTTATCCAGCAGATCCTGCGTCTGACGGGCAAGCTGGCGATGATCGACAAAACCATATTTCATCGGCTCGCGGCCGAGCCAGATATTTTCCGCCACCGTCATGTGCGGCACCAGGTTCAGCTCCTGGTGGATCATCGAGATCCCGGAGCGCAGCGCGTCCATCGTATCCTGAAACTGGACCGGCTCCCCTTTAACGCGGATCGCGCCCTTATCGGGACGGTAGATCCCGATAAGGCATTTCATCAGCGTGGATTTTCCGGCGCCGTTTTCGCCCATCAGCGCGTGCACCGTCCCCGGGCGCACGCGTAATGAGACGTTGTCGAGCGCCTTCACGCCGGGGAAGAATTTGCTGATCCCTTCGGCTTCAAGTGCAAAAGCGTTCATACTTCACCTCCGTACCCTGAGCGACTATTTCTGGTTGCGATTAACGAACTCAGCCATGTTGTCTTTGGTGATCAGCTGATAAGGGACGTCAATGACCTTTTCCACTTTCTCGCCGTTGGCCAGCTTAATGGCGGCATCCACCGCGCCTTCGCCCTGCCCTTTGGCATCCTGGAAAATCGTGGCGATCATTTTGCCGTTTTTGAGCATTTGCAGGGCATCGGGCGTCCCGTCCACGCCGGCAATCAGGATATGGTTCGGGTTTTTACCCAGCGCCTGCAGCGCGCCGATCGCCATTTCATCGTTGTTGGAGGCGATGGCCTGAATGTCTTCGCCGCTGGTCATCCAGTTGCTGACCACGTCAACGGCGTCGTTACGGGTAAATTTAGCGGTCTGCTTCTGCACGATTTTGATATCCGGGTACTTCGCCACCACCTCTTCGACGCCTTTGGTGCGGTCACGGGTCGATTCATTCGCCAGGTCGCCGAGCAGAATGGCGACGTTACCTTTGCCGTTCATCGCTTTGGCTAACGCTTCCATCTGTAAGCGCCCCGCCAGCACCGAGTCGGAGCCGACGTAGGCCATTTTGTCGGTCAGCTGCGCCTGCGGGCGGCGGTTAACAAAGATCAGCGGAATGCCCGCTTTGGTCGCCTGGTCCATAATCGGTTTGACCGCGTTGGTATCCACCGGGTTGACGATAATCGCGTCGACGCCCTGGCCAATAAAGTTCTGTACCTGCTGTAGCTGCTGGGAGACGTCGCCTTTGGCATCTTCCACCTGCGCCTTAACGCCGTCTTTTTGCATCTCTTTTTGCATGGCGGTGCGCAGAATCGTCAGGAAGTTGTCATCGAAAAGCGCCATCGAAACACCGACCGAAATATCTTTCGCCATCACGACCGCTGGCAGCATGCAGGCTATCAAAGAGGCAACAACCGTTTTCTTGATGTTCATAGTTGATCCTTTATTTTCAGGTGCATCGGTTAGGTAAGGTAAAATGAAAAAATAGTTTCATTAATCGTGCGCTAAGCGCCTGCTTTTTCAGCTTTTCGAAAAAACGGCCTGCGCGCTGGCGCCTTTTTCACGGGTGATCGAAATCACAAAATTCAGTTGTTTTAAAATGGTTTTTTGAAACATCAGTCCATTTGTCGCGAAAGAAAAATTCCAGACCATTTATTTCATTAACAACACATATGAAACTTTTATAAGTAAATAACTGAAATGAAAATTTTAAAACTACACGTTAACAGAACTTTGACACACATCTAACATTGACGCATAAACGCGCAAAAAATGAGAGGCAGCCGACGGTTTGCCGCGCGGCGCGCCGATAGCGGCAGCGGTATGAAACGGGGTATCAGATACGGGGTTAAAAGGGGATATTGTCCCGCGGACCGCGAGCGTTCAGTCGACGTTTTCAGCGCTGTAAAGGATAAATTCGACCTTGCCGTCGCTAAAGAGATGCGGCTGATAGCCGGTTTCCAGGTGACGCAGAGCCAGCTCCACCGCCAGGCGGGCATGCTGATGGGCATGCTGATCGATCGTCAACGCCATTCCGCCCTGCGCCAGCTGTTCACGGGTGGTTCGGTAACGTTCATGGGTGATCCAACAGCACTCGCCGTAGCGGCGGTGGCGAGCCAGCGCCTGCGCCACCTGCGTGTTGCCCAGCCCGGTATTGTAGATGCCCACCACGTCGCGGTTGCGGCGCAGGGCCTCTTCCAGCAGGCGGTCGATCCGCTGCCGGTTGTCCTCCCCCGCCAGCACCTCGCCGAGCTGCAGATGCGGAAAGCGCTGGGTTATCACCTCGCGGAATCCCTGAATACGCAAACGATGGGCGCTGAAGTCCTGGCGTCCGCTGAGCATCAGCACTTCTCCAGGCCGATGCGCCATTAATCCCATCATCCTGCCCGCGGTGCGGCCAGCCTGCTGCTGATCGATGCCGACGTGGCAAAGCCTTTGCGCGCCGGGCAGATCGGTAACCAGCGTAATCACCGGCACGTTCGCCTCGCGGCACTGGCGCAAAGCCTCGTAGACCAGCGGATGTTCGTTGCCAAAGACAATCAGCGCATGGCGCTTTTTGCTGCTGCGGATAATGCTTTTCGCCAGCTTTTCCGGCGCGGACTCCGCCACCAGCGTACGGTGCAGCGTCAGTCGGCGATAGCCAAGGCTATCCGCCACGTCGGCGAAATCCTGCGTCAGGCGGGTGAAAAAGCGCGAATCGTTACCGCTGAGAAACACTTCTATTTGCCACGGGAGACGGCGCTCTTCCGGCAGAATGCGCTTCAGCCCGGCTTCCCGTGCGGCCTGCAGCACCTTACGCGTGGTTTCCGGCGACACGCCGCCGCGTTCGTTAAGCACCCGGTCAACGGTTGCTACGCCCACGCCAATCCGTTTAGCCAGCGCCTCCAGCGACATGCTTTTCATCGTTTCCCCCATGATGGAAATCCATCAAAACGCCTGTGTCGGTCAGTGTAGCAAACGGATTACTTTGGCAACGCTGAATCCCTCTTTCTGGAGAAAAAAATGACCTGCATTCGTTTTGCCTTGTTGGGCAGCGGTTTTATCGGCCAGGTTCACGCCGCCAGCCTCGCTCGCCATGAGCGAACCGTTCTGTCCATGGTGGCTGACGCCGACCCCGAACGGGCGAAAGCGCTGGCGTCCCGCTACGGCGCGCGGGCGGTAACCGTCGCCGAGGCCATCAATAGCGACGCCATTGACGCGGTACTGATCGCCAGCTCGACGCCTTCACACGCGGCGCTGCTGGCGGCTGCCGCCCGCGCCGGGAAAGCGGTCTACTGCGAAAAACCGATCGATCTTTCGCTGGCCCGCGCCCGCCAGGTCGTCGAGAAAGTGCTGCCGCTCGGGGTACCGGTGACCGTTGGCTTTAACCGCCGCTTCGACGCCAGCCACCAGCAGCTGCGCCGGGAGATCGAGGCCGGGGTGATTGGCAAAATCGAACTGGTGCAGATGGTGTGTCGGGCATCGATTATGCCGCCGCTGGAATATCTGCGCAGCTCCGGCGGCCAGATGCGCGACCAGGCGATTCACTTCTTTGACCTGCTGCGCTTTCTTACCGGTGATGAAGTGACAACCGTCGCCGCCATGGGGGATGCGCTGGCGCTGGCGGAAATTGCTGAATTCGACGATGTCGATACTTCCATTCTGATGCTGCGGATGCGCGGCGGCGCAATGGCGCAGCTGGACAACACCCGGCGTACCGGCCACGGCTACGATGAGCGCATTAGTCTGCTTGGCTCGGATGGCGTGCTGGAGTCCGGCAGCCAGACAACGCGCGGCGTCACGCTGTGGCAGGGAGAGCGCCGCATTCAGCCCGGCCTCTACCCGGACTGGTTCAGCCGCGTCGAGGGATCGTACTACGCGCATCTGGACGCGTTTGTCCGCTCGCTAGGCGGAGAAGAGGTGGCGGACCTGCCGGGGCTGCTGGACGGCCTGCGGGCGCAGGCCATCGCCGAAGCCGCCGTGCTCTCGCTGCAGCAGGGGCAATTTGTCAGCGTCGAACCGCTGGCGTAAAAAAGCCCCGTATGCGGTCGGCATACGGGGCCGCTTCGCTTAGCGCTCTTCGTTAAATACCACGCCAATCTGCCGCCGCACTTCATCCATCACGCTCAGGTTTTCCAGCACCCTGGCCAGCGGGCGGATCGGCGAGTCCGTCAGCCCCTGACCGACGCACCAGGCAAAATGCTCGGCCTGATAAAACAGCTGGTCGTAGCGGTTGCGCGGCTCCTCCCAATGCAGCACCTGCCCGCCCTGACTGGCGGCCAGGGTAAAATTCCCCGGCGCGTAGAACTGCCCGTCAAGGGTAAGAGTCGCATCGCGTCCGGCCACCACCGCGCCGCCCGGCGTGTTGCTGAACAGGGTGGTGTTCAATAATCCCTGGAGGCCCTTTTCCCAGTTAAACAGCATCGAAATCTGCCCGTTGACGCCTCTTTGGGCGGGGCGTCCGCGGGCGATAATATCCTGCGGTACGCCGCCGACCATCACGCTGAATGAGGTCAGATAGCTGCCGAGATCCATCATCGGCCCGCCGGCGAGATCGGCATTAAAAATGCGATGATCCGGGGTAAAGAATTCGCCGTGATCGGCGAGCAGCGTGTGCAGGTCGCCCAGAACGCCGTCCTCCAGCAGCTGGCGAATCACGTCATACTTCGGCGCGTAGTCGCACCACATCGCCTCCATCGCCAGCGTCCCCTGCTTCACGGCTTCCGCTTTCAGCGCCGCGCCTTCCCGCCGGTTCAGCGCAAACGGCTTTTCAATCAGCACATGCTTGCCCGCCCGCAGCGCACGCAGCCCGTCGGGAAAGTGGTGGTTATGCGGCGTGGCAATATATACCGCGTCAATATCCGGTCGCGCCAGCATCTCATCCACCTGAGCATAAGCCTGCGGGATCCCCCAGCGGGCAGCAAAGGCGTCGGCTTTTTGCTGCGTGCGCGAGGAGACGGCAACCACCTGCTGGCGGCTGAGCTCTTTTAACGATTTCACAAAGCGCTCGGCAATCCAGCCGGGGCCAATAATCCCCCAGCGCAGCGTGGGGATCGCCGAGGCGGCGTGGTGGCGCGGTTTTGGTAACTGTGACGGGAACATAGCGGCTCCTGATTTTATTTTGCCGGGGAGGGACACTATAAGCAGGCGCGGAGGAGGACGAATAACGAATTTATGATGGAATTCCATCATCGACATAGTGCTTGTCAAAAGCGCGGGAGTCGCGGATAGTCCGGGCAGCTCATCACTATCAAGGAGTCAGAGATGTTGAAAAGTTCGTGGCGTAAAAGCGCCCTGATGGCCGCCGCCGCCGTTCCGCTGCTGCTGGCGAGCGGTTCATTATGGGCCAGTGCCGATGCTATCCAGCAAAAGCTGGCTAATTTAGAAAAACGGTCCGGTGGCCGGCTGGGCGTGGCGCTGATTAACACGGCGGATGATTCGCAAACCCTTTATCGCGGCGACGAACGTTTTGCCATGTGCAGCACCGGTAAAGTGATGGCCGCCGCCGCGGTGTTAAAGCAGAGCGAAAGCCATCCCGATGTGGTGAATAAAAGGCTGGAGATTAAAAAATCGGATTTAGTGGTCTGGAGCCCGATTACCGAAAAACATCTGCAAAGCGGAATGACCCTGGCGGAACTCAGCGCGGCGGCGCTGCAGTACAGCGACAATACCGCGATGAATAAGATGATTAGCTACCTTGGCGGACCGGAAAAGGTGACCGCATTCGCCCAGAGCATCGGGGACGTTACTTTTCGTCTCGATCGTACGGAGCCGGCGCTGAACAGCGCGATACCCGGCGATAAGCGCGATACCACCACCCCGTTGGCGATGGCCGAAAGCCTGCGCAAGCTGACGCTGGGCAATGCGCTGGGCGAACAGCAGCGCGCCCAGTTAGTGACGTGGCTAAAAGGCAATACCACCGGCGGGCAAAGCATTCGCGCAGGCCTGCCCGCAAGCTGGGCGGTCGGGGATAAAACCGGCGCCGGAGATTACGGCACCACCAACGATATCGCGGTGATCTGGCCGGAAAATCATGCCCCGCTGGTGTTAGTGACCTATTTTACCCAGCCGCAGCAGGATGCGAAAAGCCGCAAAGAGGTGTTAGCCGCGGCGGCGAAAATCGTGACCGAAGGGCTGTAGTCCGGGAACAGGCCCGAACTGCAACCCTCTGCGCTCTGCTCCCGGGGGCGGCGCTCAACGCGCCTTGCCCGGGCTACGGGTTCACCGCCGTCTGCGGACCGGCGCAACGCGCCGCCTCCGGGACAGCCTGAATAGACAGCCGCCACATATTAGTCGGTAATTTTAAACGTCAGCGCGTAGGCGCTGGTTTTCCCTTCATCACGCGCGCCGCCCATCTGATATACCCGCACCGTATATTTCCCGCTGACACCCAGACGCTGTTCAAAAATATCGCCGCTCATCGAACCGTTAAAAATCGCGTGATTATCCGGGGTAATCACATTAAAAAAGGGATGCGGCCACTGGCTGTTCATACCGATATGCATCATCTGGCCGGCTTTCGCCTCCAGCGTATAGTCATTAACATCGTCGCCGGTCACGGTACTTTTTATTATCGTGCCGTTGCTGCCTTTATCAAAATGAATGGTATTGCTGTTTATATTATCACTTGCCATTGATAATACTGACGTTAATAAATAACTTGCACAGATCACGCCGCCAACAATTAATTTTATTTTTTTCATTTAATTAACACCTTATGTTTTTTATGCGCGCTGTTATAGCACATAAGGTGCCCGGAGTAAGCTTATTCGCCATATCACTCGCCGGGATAAACGCGTCGAAATTAAGGCCCCCCGCTCAAATAAACGAGGGGCCTGGTTTCAGCATGATTTATTTCTGCGGACGCATTGCCGGGAACAGGATAACATCGCGGATGGTGTGGCTGTTAGTGAACAGCATCACCATACGGTCGATACCGATGCCCAGACCGGCGGTCGGCGGCAGACCGTACTCCAGCGCGGTGACGTAGTCTTCGTCGTAGAACATCGCTTCATCATCCCCCGCCGCTTTGGCGTTGACCTGATCCTGAAAACGCTGGGCCTGGTCTTCCGCGTCGTTCAGCTCGCTAAAGCCATTACCGATTTCACGTCCGCCGATGAAGAATTCGAAGCGGTCGGTAATTTCCGGGTTCACGTCGTTACGGCGCGCCAGCGGCGATACTTCCGCCGGATACTCGGTGATAAAGGTCGGCTGGATCAGATGCGCTTCCGCCACTTCGTCGAAAATTTCGGTGACGATACGCCCCAGGCCCCAGCTCTTCTCAACGTGAATGCCGATGGATTCCGCCAGCGCTTTCGCCGCATCGAAGTTATCCAGATCCGCCATCTCGGTTTCAGGACGGTATTTCTTGATCGCTTCGCGCATGGTCAGTTTTTCAAACGGCTTACCGAAATCGAACACCTGGTCGCCATACGGCACTTCGGTTTTACCCAGTACGGTCTGCGCCAGCGTGCGGAACAGGGATTCGGTCAGTTCGATCAGATCTTTGTAATCCGCATACGCCATATAGAGTTCCATCATGGTGAACTCTGGGTTATGACGCACGGAGATACCTTCGTTACGGAAGTTACGGTTGATTTCGAACACCCGTTCGAAGCCGCCGACCACCAGCCGTTTCAGGTACAGCTCCGGCGCGATGCGCAGATACATATCCAGATCGAGCGCGTTGTGATGGGTGATAAACGGACGCGCGGAGGCGCCGCCGGGGATCACCTGCATCATCGGCGTTTCGACTTCCATAAAGCCGCGCGCGACCATGAACTGACGCATGGTCGCCAGGATCTGCGAACGCACCTTGAAGGTGTGGCGCGACTCTTCGTTGGAGATCAGATCCAGATAGCGCTGGCGATAGCGCGCTTCCTGATCCTGCAGGCCGTGAAACTTGTCCGGCAGCGGGCGCAACGCTTTGGTCAGCAGACGCAGCTCGGTGCAGTGAATGGAGAGTTCGCCGGTCTGGGTTTTGAACAGCTTACCGCGGGCGGCGATGATGTCGCCGAGATCCCATTTCTTAAACTGCTCGTTGTAGACGCCTTCCGCCAGATCGTCGCGGGCGACGTACAGCTGAATGCGTCCGCCCACGTCCTGTAAGGTGACGAAGGAGGCTTTACCCATAATACGGCGGGTCATCATGCGGCCAGCCACGGAGACCTCGACGTTCAGAGAGGTGAGCTCGTCGTTTTCCCTACTATCGTATTCAGCATGGAGCTGGTCGGAAGTATGGTCACGGCGAAAGTCGTTCGGGAACGCCACGCCCTGCTCGCGCAGCGCGGCCAGTTTTTCACGACGGGTTTTCAGTTCATTATTAAGGTCAATTGCCTCATCGGCACCTTGTGCTTGTTGTTCAGACATGTTGGTTCCTCATAACCCTGCTTGCAAACTTGCTTCGATAATTGAACCAGGCCTGTTCCGGCGTCGGCGCCGGAGAACAATCTTAAGGAGCCTGGCTTCAATTGCGGCTGATTTCACTCAGCCCTGTCTTTTGTAACCTCTTTTTATCTTCGGCTTTCGCGCCCGCCAGAATATCCTCCTCCTGTTCAGTAAGGGGTGCAAGGAGCGGCTTTTTGCTCCGTTTAGGGATGCGATAATCCCGGAGGCGGTGCTGCGCACCTGTCCGGGCTACAGATCCTGGGCGTTGACGCCGGGAAGTTCACCGGCGGCCGCGCGGCGTTTGCCGACGCTGAACGCGGCGGCGAAGGCGACAACGACAATGACCGCCACGCAGCCCAGCGTCCATTCGCCCATCTGGGCAAAGAAGTGCTGATACGCGGCAATCGCCGTATCGCTGATTTGCGACTCGGTAGTCTGCTGCGCCACCACGCCCGCCAGCCAGTTGGCTACCGCGCCGGTCGCCAGCATATAAATCCCGGTCAGTACCCCGGTGACGCCGGGCATATTGAGGCGGGTGATCTGCGCCATCGCCACCGGGTCGATAAACAGCTCGGCGAAACCCATCAGCGCCAGGCCGGCCACCATCATGCCCATCGATGCCTGTCCCTGTGCCGCGCCGTGGCGCGCGTTAAGCGCCAGCAGCATAAAGCCGCAGCCCATCAGCACCAGGCCAAAGGCGAACTTCAGCCATACGCGCAGCGCCGAGCGGGTCGCGCCCTCCGGCCGCATCAGCCACGCCAGCACGACGCCCGCCGCCATCACCGCCACGGCGTTAACCGACTGGAACAGCGCGGTCGGCACCTCAATATTCAGCAGGCGGCGGTTAACAAAGTGGTCGATGAACAGGCTGATCGAACTGCCGCCCTGCTGCGCCAGTACCCAGAACAGGGTCCCGGTCAGCATCAGCAGAACGATTTGCCACAGCGCGCGGCGATGCTCCGGGGATTTGACCATAATGCGCGCCACCATCTGGGCGGCGAATACGCAGACGATCGCCAGCAGGTAGCCGGACCAGTTATTCTCCAGCAGCAGCGTGAAAAACACCGGCGCAACGCAGAGCATCACCACCAGCCAGCCCCAGGTCGGCAGCACAAATTTCACCGCCCGCAGCGCCTGTTTATCGACGCCGCGCGCGTGGCGGAAGTAGCGGCTGCCGCTTAAGAAAATCATCAGGCCGACAAACATGCCGATACCCGCCAGCGCAAAGCCGATATGCCAGCCGTACCACTGCGCCGCCAGCCCGCAGGCGATAGGCGCGGCGATGGAGCCGACGTTCCCGGCGGCGTACAGCAGCGAGAAACCGCCGTCGCGGCGAGGGTCGTCAACGGCGTAGAGCTCGCCCAGCAGACAGCTGATGTTGGATTTGAACAGACCGTAGCCGCAGATAATGATCGCCAGCGCGAGGTACAGGCTCCAGGTGGAATCGGATTCGACGCCCAGCACTACGTGGCCAAGCGTCATTAATAGCGCGCCGGCAATGACCGCCGTGCGGTTGCCGAGCAGGCGGTCGGCAAGCCAGCCGCCGAGAATAGGAGTGACGTACACCAGGGAGGCGTAGGCGCTGAACAGACTGATGGCGTGGCTGTCATCAAAGCCGAGCTGATGGGTGAGATAGAGGATGAGTAAGGCACGCATGCCGTAAAAGCTGAAATATTCCCAGATTTGGATCGCAACGATGTAATAGATCGCGCGCGGCTGTGAGGGTGTTTTCATGTGTTCTCCTTGCAGCGTGAAAAAGGGAAGCGGCAAGCCACTTCCCTGTTGTGCATCGATTATTTGTTGTTTTCTTCTCTCAGCACTTTAACGGTGTAACGACCATCCGCCTGACGATAGGCGCCGTGGATATCGGTTTCGAAGCCCGGATAGTGGGCGCCGATTTCGCACAGCATCTGCAGGAATTCCAGCACCGGACGGCTCTCTTCGGTGATCATTTCACCCGGCATCACCAGCGGCACTCCCGGAGGATACGGCAGGATCATGTTGGCGTTGACGCGGCCCACCATCTCTTCGAGATACACCTCTTCGGTCTGACCGTGCAGCTCTTTCTGGAACGCGGCGTACGGCGTGATCATCATGGTTGGCAGCACTTCGAACGCGCGGAACATCAGGTCCGGCAGGTTGTGGTGCTCAATCAGTTTGTGAATGTTCTGCGCCAGTTCCTGAACGCGCATGTTTTCGTAGAATTCAGGATCTTCACGGTACAGCGACGGCAGCATGTTTTTCACCCGCAGGTTCAGGTCGAACGCGCGTTTGAAATCGGTCAGCGCGCGCAGCAGGCTCAGCGCTTTGGTTTTGTCGATACCGATGCTGAACAGGAACAGCAGGTTGTACGGACCGGTTTTTTCGACCACGATGCCGTGCTCATCGAGATACTTCGCCACGATGCTTGCCGGAATACCGAAATCATCCATGGTGCCGTCTTTCTTCATCCCCGGGGTCAGCAGCGTGACTTTAATCGGGTCGAGATACATATGTTCGTTATCGATGTTTTTGAAACCGTGCCACGCGCTGTCGGAGCGCAGCGGCCAGCATTCCGCGCCATCAATATGTTCCGGCTGCCAGACGTCGAAGAACCAGCCGTCGGATTCGCCTTTCAGGCGTTTAATCTCTTTACGGAACTTAATTGAACGTTCGATAGAGCCGTCAATCAGGCGCTTACCGGCGTTGCCTTTCATCATCGCCGCCGCGGTTTCCGTCGAGGCCACCACGCCGTAGTGCGGAGAAGTGGTGGTGTGCATCATGTAGGCTTCGTTAAAGGTTTCTTCGTTTACGTCGCCTTTAACATGAATCATTGATGCCTGAGAAAACGCCGCCAGCAGTTTGTGCGTGGACTGGGTTTCGTAAATAACTTTCCCTTCGACGCGGCCGCCGCTCATCCCGCATTTGCCTTCATAAATCGGCGAGAAGTTGGTGTAAGGCACCCACGCGGAGTCAAAGTGGATGGATTTCACATCCAGGGTTTTCTTGATGTAGTCCGTGTTGTACAGCAGGCCATCATAGGTGGAGTTGGTGATCACCGCGTGCACCGGCCAGGTCGCGTTCGGGGTTTCTTTCACGCGCTTCGCGATGGTCGCGTGCTGGAATTCGCTCTGCGGGATACCGCCGAGGATGCCGTAAGCGTTACGGGTCGGGCGGAAGTAGATTGGCGTAATGTCGCTCATCATCATCAGATGGGTCAGCGATTTATGGCAGTTACGGTCAATCAGCACGGTGCTACCGGCCGGGGCGGAATACATACCGACGATTTTGTTGGCGGTAGAGGTGCCGTTGGTCACCATGTAGCTGCGTTCTGCGTTGAAGACGCGGGCGATGTACTCTTCCGCTTCTTTATGCGGGCCGCTGTGATCCAGCAGGGAACCGAGTTCAGAAACTGAAATCGAGATATCGGATTTCATGGTATTGGAACCAAAGAAATCGTAGAAGATGCTGCCGACCGGGCTTTTCTGGAACGCGGTACCGCCCATGTGGCCTGGGGTACAGAAGGTATATTTGCCTTCACGCACGTATTTAAACAGCGCTTTGGTCAGCGGCGGCAGAATGGTGTCGATATACTCGTCGGTATTCTGTTTGATTTTGTTCGCAATATCTTCCGCCGCGCCCAGCGCATATTCGAAGAAGCGAACCTGCATGCGCAGATCGTTGAGGCTCACGTCCAGCGTTGAGTAAGTATTCGCAAAGGCGTACAGCGGCATATATTCGTTCATTTTGCTGATGTCTTCGCACAGTTCGAGATTGTATTTATCCCAGTCGAAGATCACGCCGCACAGACGCGCATTGTTTTCGATCAGTTTTAATAAGTCGTCACGGTCGTTCGGGTAGACAATACGGAAGTCCAGGCGTTCGAGGGCGCGATGCAGCTCACGGATGGGCTCTTCTTTGAAGTAAACACCCATGTGATTCATGATTGCGATAACGTTCATAGTCAAATCTCCAGATAAAGAAAGCCCCTCCCGCCACGTCGTGACAGGTGATGGAAGGAGCCTCAGGAATAGGGTTACGGATTAATGCGCGCTGGCGGTGCTGCTATCAGCGGAGCCGTCGTTACTCTGACGCTGGTGCATTTTGCGGCCGTAGAACATCAGGATGATCAGGCTGACGATAAAGGTGCCGGCCAGTTCGAAGGAGCTTGCCCCCATCAGGGCGATGAAACAGAACCCGCAGCCGAGGACGGAGCAAATCAGGCTGACGAAGTTGCGGACGTTAATGCCTTCGAAGCGAATCAGGTCAACGCAGGAGTAGAAGTAAGGCAGCATGGTCAGCAGAACCGCGATACCGGTCAGCTCGCCGAACAGGTCGGAGGCTTTCCCGCCGGTGGAGTTCATCAGGGTGATCAGCACCATCAGGACGGTCATTTTCACCGCGGCCAGCAGCAGGCCTTTTTTCGGGTTGCCGTTTTTATCCAGTTCACCGTAGATTTTCGGGAAGTTGCCGTCGTTAGCGGCGCGCACGCCGGCCTGGCCGACCAGCATCATCCACGAACCGAGAGAAGTCAGGCAGGCAAAGGCGGTAAAGGCCGACACCATCGGCGCAGCCCAGCCGCCAAGGATAGTCGATGCGCTGATAGCAAACGGCGCGCCGGACGCGGCCATCTCAGACGCAGGGTACATACCGGCGATGACCTGGGTCGCGGCGATATACACGATACCCGCCAGCGCGGTCCCCAGCATGGTGGCCAGCGGTACGGTACGTTTCGGGTTTTTCACCATCCCGGTACTGACGGCGGCAGATTCTACCCCGACAAAGGCCCACAGACAGAGAAGGATACTTTTCACCACCGCATGGCTATCCGTCGTGGCTGAGGTGTTCCAGTTTGCCTGATAGGTGGCAACGTCAAACCAGTGCCAGCCGACCACCGCGGTCATCACGACCGGAATAAGCACCAGCACCAGACCAATAGTCGTCAGGCGGCTTACCCAGGTACCGCCGAGCATATTCACGAAGGTGAATATCCACACGATGGCAATACAGGCAATACCTGCCGGTACCGGGTTATTTAAAATAGGGAAGAATGTTGATAAATAAGAGACGGCGGTAATGCCGATTGCCAGATTGCCGATCCAGTTAGCGTGATAATAAAGCACACCGGTCTGGAAACCGAACGCCGGAGATATTTCGCCGGCGTAGGCGATGGGGCCACCCTGCTGCGGGTTTTTGGTCGCCAGACGGGCATATACATAAGCCAGCGACATCGCGCCAATAATAGATATTACCCAACCCCAAATGGCGATAGAACCGATACTCGCCAGGTTCGCAGGTAATAATGCAATACCGCTCCCCATCATATTACCGGCTACCACGCCGGTACAGGCAAATAGCCCGATCTTCTTGGCAGAACTCATGTTTGCTTTTCTCCTAAGTTTATTTGGGAGGTACAGATCATGATGATGAACCTTTTATTGACCCGACCAACTGCCAATCAGATTACGGATTAGTACGAGATAAGTCCTAAAGATAAAGTGAAATAACTGCAAACATCAGACAAATGATATTTTGACCTTTTTCGCGCAACATATCAGGATGACATGTTGAGGTCATGAAAAGATAAATATTAATAAATTACATGCATTTACGAACACAATTTCGTGTTGAAGATGTGTTAAAAACAAGCAAGAAAAGGATATAAAATATAACAACAGAGGCGCTCATGAGAAACATAAGTTTAACCTCACCACGGCCAAAACCATGACCATGATGAGGGTTTACTTATTCTGAAGCGAGGAAGTTATCGAGATACGGAACCACGCGGGTAACCGAGGTCTGAAATACCGCGTTTTCAATCCAGTAAAATGTATTCTCACCCGGACGTAAATTAAACGCCGTCAGGTAAGCATCGGCAGCTTCCCGGTTCTGCCCTTTCATTTCGTAGACCTTACCCAGCAGCACATAATTCATCCACGACATTTCCAGATCAATGCCGGTATTAATCGCGCTGTAGGCTTCATCGACTTTGCCTTTGCCCAGCATATCTACCGTTTTAATCTGATAAAATATTGCCATGTCTTTAATCCCCGGCATATTACCCACCCGGGTTATTTCGCTGTAAAGATCGGCAAGCTGTTTATCATCCAGCGGCTGCTGAGAATGGCGTAATACGTCCACCAGCGCTTTTTCCGCCCAGGCATAGGTAAAGTCCGGCGACTGTTTATTCACGTCGGCAAGCAGGCTACTGGCTTTTCCGAGTGAATCGACGTCTCCATTCATTAATAGCTGATGCGCCTGATAGAAATGGGTAAGCGCGATACTTTGCGACGGCTGATATTGCTTTAACATCTCCTGCATCCGCGCCGGCCACGGCTGCTTCAGCGCCTCAGACAGGCTGCTCAGCAGGTCGTTCTGAATCGACAGCTGGTTGTCGCTGGTGACAAAGTAACGCTTATCCATCATGGTCGAACCGTCGGCGTTATCCACCACCTTCACCGACATAAAGCACTGCTGCGCGCGGTAGTGCCGCTGGTTGACGAACTCAATGGTCAGGGTTTTACCGGAGCTGCTCGGCTCATTGATGTTGTAGTTGGTTTTATCGTGCACCATAAAGGTGGAGAAGGTGTTCAGCGAGGTGGTAATCAGGCTCCCGAGACCAATGGCATAGGAGTGCTGCGATGACCAGTTGTTGCAGGCGCTGCCGCTGAGCAGGTGAATATCAACATCGCGCGGGTTGAGCAGCAGCCGCGTTTTCGTGACCGGCGGGCGCGACTCGAGGGTCGATAACGCCACCAGCGCCACGCAGCTCGCGAGGGCCAGCAGAAACAAGCCCCAGACGATAAACGTACTCAGCCGCTTGCGTTTTTCCGGCTTTACCACCGGCGCCATCTCTGGCGCAGCCGCCTCAGGCTGCGGGGAAACCGATGGCGCGTCCACGGCGACCGTCGGCGTTTCTGCCGGGATAACCGGCGTCAGTTCTTCCCCCTCTTCCGTACACCAGATCACCGGCACCGTTAGCTTATAGCCTCGCTTGGGTACGGTCGCGATATATTCAAGGCTGCCGTCGTCGCCATCTTTCAGCGACTTACGTAGCTCAGAGACGCTTTGCGTGACGACATGGCTGGTGACAACGTTGCGGGTCCAGACATTATCGATGAGCTCATCCCGGCTGAGTACTTCCCCAGGATGACGGGCAAAGAAAACCAGAAGATCGATTAAGCGCGGTTCGAGAGTTAGCTGACGCCCCTTGCGGCTAATTTGGTTAACAGAGGGAGTAACCAGCCATTCTCCAACGCGAACAACAGGTTGTTGCATAAAAAAGAGCCCCAGGACGAAACGGGAAAGGCGCGATGATATCACATTTACCCTACCTATTAATGATAGGGGTCATGACCATGAACGCAATATATTCATCTTCGTTTTTGACGACTGGCAAATTTTCATTTGCTAAAGGCGTTTTTTTGCCTCACAGCGACGTTTCTTAAGCGTGCGAAAGCTTACCCTTTTTCGCGCGATTTTCCCGGATTGTGTGACCTGAGCAAGGCTTAGGCGCGACAATCGTCGCCCATCAGCGGGGATATGCTATTTTTAGGTCGCCCGACAGAGATCGGACCGCCGAACAGATGGCCGAAAACAGTGCCTCACCCGCAGCGTAAGGAATGTCGACGATGACCTGGAAATTAGTTAAGCAAATTGTGCACGATGACGCGTTAAGAAAGAGCTTCATTGACCTGGCGATTAAAACCTTCGATCTCTCCTTTAAAGAGTGGTACCGCAAAGGCTACTGGACCGACGCCTATATTCCCTACGCCCTGGTCAGCAACAATAAAGTGATTGCTAACGCCTCCGCCAATATTATCGACCTGATCTGGCAGGGCGAACCCCGCCGCTATATCCAAATCGGCACCGTAATGACCGATATCGATCATCGCAATCGGGGCCTCGCCGGGCAGCTTGTGAATGAGATTTTGGCGGACTGGCAGGATAAAGCCGACGCCTTCTTCCTGTTCGCTAACCCGACAACCGTTGATTTTTACCCGAAATTCGGCTTCGAGCGCACCGACGAGCATCAGTATATTATGCCGGTAGTGCCGGCTGCGGGCGATTTCCGCAAGCTCGATATGGATCGGCCGGAAGACGTTGCGCTATTGCAGCGGTATTATCAAAAATCGAATCCGTTTTCGCAGCTGCGGGTGCAGAATAACTTCGGTTTATTGATGTTCTACTGCTCCGCCTTTATGCAGCACTTCGTCTATTATTCCGAGAAAAACCAGGCGATCGCGATTGCGATGCAAAACGGTCCGGCGCTGATCTGTTTTGATATTTTCTGCGACAGCGGCCGCTCCCTGTCGTCCATTGTCAACCAGCTCGCCGATGACAATACGTACCAGGCTATCCTCGGCTTTACCCCCAAAGAGAATCGGACCGGCGAGTATGAGAAAATCGAAGGCGAAGATATTCTGTTTATCTACGAGCAAAAAGAAAATATTTTCAAAGAGAATAAGCTGATGTTCCCGCTTTTATCCCACGCCTGAGGCTGCGCTTAATGCCAATAAGGCCCTGCCCGGGCCTTATTGCGTCAACAGCCACTGCTCGAACGCCCGTAGCGCCGACTCATTGACGCCGTTTTCCAGCGGCTTCACCAGGCAAAAGCGCTTGCTCAGGCTGCGGGCCTGCGGCCAGGGCGCAGCCAGTAGCCCGTTTTCGATCGCGTTTTCGACGTACACATGGGGCACCAGCGCAACGCCCTGCCCGGCCAGCGCGGCGGCTATCGCCATCTCATGCAGATCGTAGCGCCCCCCCTGCGCCGGATTATCCAGCACGATCCCGCACTCTTCAGCATAGCGCTGCCAGGCGTCGGGATTCTGCCGTCGATGAATTCGCGGCAGCGCGTTCAGTTGGCTGACGAGATCTTCTTCCGTGAGTAGCCCGGCGTGGCATACCGGTACCAGCCTCTCTTCAAACAGAAACTGCATACGCATTCCGGCCCAGGCGGGGTGTTCAAAGTGAAGCGCCGCGTCAAAACCGCTGCCGGTGAGGATAAACGGGTCGGTTCTGACCGCGATATTCAGCGTGATATCCGGATGCCGGTGCTGAAAATCCCCCAGCCGGGGAATGAGCCAGCGGCTGGCGAAGGTCGGCGGCGCGGCGATTTCCAGGCTTCGGCTGCCGTCCGCGGCCCCCATCAGATATTGAGTGTCCCGTTCAAGGCGCTCCAGCGTTTCGCGCACATGGTGCGCATAGCGCGCGCCGTTAGGATTCAGCCGTACCCGGCTCCCCGTCCGCTCAAACAGCCTGCAGTTCAACAGCGATTCCAGACGGGCGATTTGCCGACTGATCGCCCCTTCGGTAAGCGACAGTTCTTCCGCCGCGCGGGCAAAGTTACCGTGCCTGGCGGCAGCCTCAAAAGCCTGCAAAGAGGCGCTGCTGGGGAGTTTTTTTCGCACGATGACCACCTCTGCTGGATTTTGCATTAATGACAAAATGTCATTGAGGGATGAAATAATATCGTTTCAGAGCGCTCAATACACAACGTAGCATGATCAAACGTCAATATCATCACGCCATCATGCAGAGGTCAGCCCATGTTATATATCGTTGAGTGCAGCTACGCCGACCCGGAAAGCGAAGCCGGCTGGAATCGATTTTACAGCCAGCACAAGCTGCCGGCGCTGGTATCCGTCAGCGGGTTCCGCGCTTCGCAGCGCTTCCGGGCGCTCTCCTCCGGCTGCCCGGTCTATCTTGCCATCCATACTATCCATGATGCTGACACCATCGCCAGTGAAGCGTATCGCCATAAAGGCGGCGGCGACTTTGCGCGCTGGCAGGCGCATATTCGCGACTGGCGGCGAAACCTGTATCGGTACAGCGGGGTGTTCCCTGCCGTCTCTGAGGAGGATGTTTTGCTGCTGAGCCCGGAGCCGCTGGACTTTGTGGACTCGGAGCTGGGGTATCAGCCGACAAGACTTCCGGCCGCCGGGCTGGATAATAACCCGTCGCTGCGCGTGGTATACGTTCTGCCGCGCCGGGAGGCGATGCTACTTGCGGGACGGGAAAAAGCCTGGATCTATGAACCCATGGCCGGTCAGCTGCAAAGCCCGGCTGAAAAACAGCCAGCATCACGCTAAGAGGTTTTTATGCGCAATTCATCTTTTGTCACCCGCCAGATTGGCGATTTTCAGGTGACTGCCCTTAGCGACGGCAGCATGGCCGCCGGCCTGGCGCTGCTGTCCGGCATCGATAGCGGCGATGCCGCACAAATCCAGCGCGATGCGGGCGTCATCGACCCCGGCACTATTGACATTAATGGCTATCTTATCCGCGGCCGGGGAAGAACGATTCTGATCGACGCGGGGACGGGAGGCGGCGTGCTGGAAACCAGTCTGCGGGCGGCGGGAAGTGCGCCAGACGACGTTGATACCGTCCTGCTGACCCACGCTCACCCGGATCATATCGGCGGCCTGCTGGATGCCAACAGCGCGCCGCGCTATCCCAACGCTCGTCTTCATCTGCATCCTCTGGAAGCGGAGTACTGGCAGGATGACGTCATGTTAAGACGGGCTAATGAGCGCGGGCAGCGAAACTTCGCTCTCGCCCGCCGCACCCTGGACGCGTGGTCCCGGCGCCTCGGGTTTCTGGAGGATCGCGAAGTCGTCGCGGGTATCCATCCGGTCTGGTTACCCGGACATACGCCGGGCCATAGCGGGTTTCGCATTGACGCCGCCGGGCAAAGCCTGCTGATTTGGGGCGATATCGTCCACTTTCCGCATATTCAGGCCGCGCGACCCGCCGCCGCTATCGCTTTTGATTGCGATCCCGTACAGGCCAGAGCGACGCGGGAAGCGATTCTCGCCCAGGCCGCCAGCGAAAACCTGCTGATTGCCGGTATGCATCTTGGCGGATCGGGGTTTGCCCATATCGTACCGACTTCGTGCGGCTATCGTATCGATGATTCTCAGCAGTAGAAGGGAAGCTGGGCGGTGAGGTCCGCCTTTGCTTATCTGATTAAGTTTTTTTTTCGCCTGATGAAAGATTGAACTGACTCGCGTTTATTTTCCCACATAAATATATAATGATGTTTTATTTTAAATGAATTTGAATTTTATTTTCTCATAAAATATGACATTAAGGAAAATCTATGCGCAATACCTTCAGACCTGCACGCGGCATGCTGGCGTTGGCAATCGCACTAGCCGGGCTCGCAGGCGGCTGTAATGACAGCGGCGGAACCGTCGATAACCAGCACGATGCGCCCGCCTCCGCGCCACAAAATGTCATGGTTCCGATACTGTCTGCCGATGAAAACAGCCTGGTGCTGGTCTGGGAAAAACCGGAGTCTGAGACCGAGCAGGTGGTGGACTACGCCGTCTATCGTCAAGGCGAGCGGCTGGGCCTGGCGCGTGAAAATCAAAACCATTTTTCCCCGGCAAAGCCCTATATTGATAACTTCTATCAGCGGATCGCCAGCGACGGCTGGCAGCAGAAAATCGATCTGCGCAGCTTCACGGCCACCAACCTGCAGCCGGATACGGAGTATGCCTTTACGGTGCGCGCGGTCTACGCCAATGGCCAGGAATCTCCGGACAGCGCGGTGGTTAAAGCGCAAACCCGCAAAACGCCGCACGTCATCGAAGCCAGCACATTCGGCGCGAAGGGTGACGGCACCACGCTGAATACCCAGGCGCTGCAGCGGGCCATTGATAGCTGTACCGTCACGCACTATCCTCAGGGCTGCAAGGTGCTGATTTCCGGCGGCGAATTCAAAACTGGCGCGTTGTTCCTGCACAGCGATATGACCCTGGATATTGCGGCTGGCGCCACCCTGCTGGGTTCGGACGATCCGGCCCAGTATCCGCTTGATAAAGGCTATTACCTCTATCCCTATAGCGATCATCCGCAGCCTCGCCGCCCGCCATCATTAATTAACGTGCTGGGCGCGGACGATAAGGGCGAGTCTCCGGCCGGAACGTTTCGTAATATTCGCATCGTTGGGAAAGGCACGATTGACGGCAACGGCTGGACCCGCGGCGTCAAAAGCGGCGGCGATGCGACAATTAGCGACGAATTGGGCAACGCGCTGCCGCAGTACCGGGCCAGCAATGCCAAAAAAGTCGGCGCGGACGGTATTCTGGCAAAGCATCAGACCGAAGCGGCTATCGCGGAAGGGATTGAAAACAATAGCGCCTATAAAAACCGCCGCTCCAGCCTGATGACCTTGCGCGGCGTGCAAAATCTCTACCTTGCCGGACTGACTATTCGTAATCCCGCTTTCCACGGGGTGATGGTGCTGGAGTCAGAAAATATTACCCTGAATGGGCTTGTGCATCAGACCTTTGACGGCAATAACGCCGACGGCGTCGAGTTCGGCAATAGCAAAAACGCGTTGGTCTTCAATAACTTCTTTGATACCGGAGATGATTGCGTTAATTTTGCCGCCGGGTTTGGTAAAGGCGCGAAAACGTTTCATCAGCAGCCGCAAAGCGCGGCGTGGATTTTTAATAACTATTTCCGTAAAGGCCACGGCGCCGTGGTGACGGGTAGCCATACCGGCGCGTGGATCGAAAACGTTCGCGCCGAGGATAACGTCATGTATATGACCGACGTTGGCCTGCGCATGAAGAGCCGCCCCTACTATGGCGGTGGCGTGCGGGAGGTGCTGTTCCGTCATAACGCGATGAAAGATATCGCCAAAGAGCCGTTTGTTTTTACTATCAAATACAGCGCCGACGTAAATGATACGACCCCTGCCGACGAGCCCGCTCAGTTCCGCGACGTTCAGGTGCAGGATGTGACCGTCGATGGTACTTCGGCTAAGCACAGCATCCTGATTGACGGCATGACGGTAGCCGAAATGGCGGAGTCGTTTGGTATTCACTATTCTCGCGATGCCTATCATCAGAATCTGCGTTTTTCCAACGTCAGCTTCCGTAACACCAAAGCAACCAATATCTCTTTCCTGCACGACAGTCAGTTCGATGAGGTAACCTTCGCCAACACGCCGCAGGCCTGGGAATTTTTCGCCGTCAATGACGTAATGCTCGCCGACAGCCTTCATCAGCAGAGCATCACCCGTGGGGAGAACGACAAGGTTATCCTTGAGGGCGCAACGAAGTAATGCCGTTTCCGGCGGCTCCGGTCGCCGGGAATTAACCCGTAAGTCACATCAGAACAAATATATGGCGTTTATCTATCCATAGTAAATACGCAGGTCATCACCGGTGAATTGAGCGTTCCCCAGACAATGTAGTCCCTGTTCCGGGTAAAAATAAAGATGGGTGATTTTCCGGACAATCCCATGATATCATAAATAGGTATAATGAGATCATCAGGAATACTTCCATATCTATTATCGATTTTATCACCCGGTAATATTTTGTATCGTCCCTCACCATCGGCCATATAATCAAAGGCTATATCCTGCGAAAGATAGTACGATTCATCACCATCGACTATCTTTCCAGACAAAGAAACATAGCCACTATTATTGCTCATATCAAATAAAACATGGCCGTCAAAAGTGTATGAATCGTTCAATGATGAAATAGTAAAGTAAACATTTGCCTCACATGTTTTAATTTTATTTTTCTTATTCAGTAAAATCAGTAGATAAATAATCAGAGCGAAGACCGCGCAGAACAAAAAAACAAAGCACAGGTAGAATTTATTCTTAGTCATGCTGCCTCCACTGATTAGCGTAAAAATTATGACAATAGAGCGTCTTATGGCTTATGCTATTCACAGGGCAAAATGATGTAAAAACGGCGCCAGATTTACCATGAAGGACACTTCTTTGGACATAAACGATTAGTCTGGCCGGACTACTTTGACAGTGTTCAAGCAGCCCAGGATGATGCATCTCCATTAGATTAAGAACTTTTTCCTGCATTCTCTCGGGGATGGGAACAGACGATTTTAATTGACAGTTGCCGATACGAGTCAGATTGTCGGACTCTTTCAAACGAATAGATGGAACAACAACTTCATATTTAGCAAGCAAAATAAAAAAAAGGCTGGGGATTAGTGCTAAAATACCTCCACGTATCAGATAACTAAACCAGTGGTAACGGGTTCGCCGTGGAGGAGATAGCCCGTTGCTGACTTCATTACATAGTTTAATTTTGATATCTGCAGACAGATAAAAGCCAACGCCTGGATTTGTCAAAATAATATTCTCTGTTCCCGTCAGGGATGATAGTTTCTTTCTGAGAATACTAATATATTGGTTTAAAGATGAATTTGAAGCTTCGAGCCCACGAGACTCCCACACCCTCTCTAACAGGCTTTGCCGAGGAACAATCTCACCGTGGGATTCAATCAGTATGGCCAGAATATGATTGGCCGTTTTCGTTAATTGGTGCTTATCCGTTACGCCAATATCAATACGAATAAGCTCACCAGACTCAGCATTATAAATCAGTTTGTTTTCAATTAAGTACTTCATAATTATTCTGCATCCTGTGAATACCTAAGTATGCTGCGGTAAGACAAGCTCTGAACGTGTTGAGCCCTGTAGCATCCCGGGGAAATTGAAGTCTTGTAAACACATCATACCAGGTCTCGAGAGGTATGCTACCCAACAGTCAGGCGTATGCATTCAGATCCCTGATATAATTAGCCTCCTGTCCCCCTGTTGACGATACAGGAATGAGTAAAGAGGTATCGTATTAATAAACCAATAGTATCAATAAACACAATGAGGAATGTTATAAGAACAATCATTTTATGTTAATTATGTGTACAACATCATATTAATCATCGCCGATGAAACAATAAAAAAACATTCAACAAATTCAGAAACAACTCATAATACAAAAACACACATAGCATTAAAAAATAATATTTCACAGTGCTTAAATGGCAATAAAAAACCTTTAAATTTTCGCATAAAAAATCTCTTAGAGTTTAAAGCGAATTATAAAAAACTAAAAATTAATACATTAAAATCTTTGCATTTATAATCACTAAGAAATTAACCTGCGATTGAATTATTTTTTTCTTGCCTATATATTTGAGAACAGCAGTATTCAGTCACTCAAAGAAAATACTTCGTAGATTTACAGCCAAATAAACATTAAGAATCAAGAGAGGATTATGTATAGTTATCGCTGGGCCAAATTCCTTATTGCAGGCGCAAGGTACAATGATAGCCAAGTTCTACTCGTGGAATTATATATCCACCGCGAGTCAGATGGCATCATTAAACCAGGAGTTTGCAGAAACAGACAATGGGTATTAAGCCATTTGGTTAATGGCTCAACTTTATTTACTTTAAATCAAAATAATAATAAGTGGCAAAAAAAGGATCGAATAATACTCAACCAAGTTGCTGGTAGATATTATATCAGGACGCATCCCTCTCCTCATCCCGGAGATGATATAGGCTATCATTTTACTCAAGGCTGTATGATATAAATTAAAAACTAGTTTTAGCAACTACAGGTATAATGACAATGTGGAAAATATGTTCGATTCTGGATATTATTCGCAGTAGCAATGAGAAACCATTGATAATAATTGTTAACGACAGTATGCATCTCCGGCTTATCAGACCATCTCTCTCATGTGAACAAATTAGGAAGATAAGCATCGAACAACTTGAGGAAATCATCATCAGAGAATTGTAAAGTCCTGGGCTGACGCTAAATTATATCATTAATCATTTTAATTCTTCATTTTCACTATCATTACGCTTACCAATACACCCGATATCGGGTGTATTGGTACCGCCAACATAAAAGAGAACAAGCGGCCACATAATCCACATTTTTATACTAATCAATGTTCAAGAGCGAGCGCGTAGACATGCTCAACATGAGACAGATCGTGGTATAAGTCAGGTAAGGTCATTTTCTGGCGAACAACCATTTTTAAATTAACCTCAATCTTTCCCTTTTTAATGTCTCTAATCGTAATATTCTCGATAATATTTTTTTGCTGATGAATACGGCTTATCAGCTTTTCAAGGGCCCCTCGTTCATCAAGAACCACCCGTACTTTCACTTTTCCAGGGAACTGATTTTTAGTTTGCAGGAATATAATGAATGGGCTTAATTTTATCGCCAATAAGAACAAACCCGTGGCGAAAAAAGCATGAAAATAAAAACCGGCGCCGCAGGTAATTCCAATCCCGGCTGATGCCCAGACAATGGCCGCCGTCGTCAGGCCTGAAATAGCATCGTCGTGGCGATGTAGAATCACTCCCGCCCCCAGAAAACCGACGCCGCTGATAATCTGGGCCGCCAGGCGCATCGGATCGCTACGGATGTTCATCGAAATTTCAGCATAGTATTCCGCCGACTGTATTGAAACGATGGTTAACACACAGCTGGCGACAGATAAAATGACACAGGTTTTGAATCCGACAGGTTTCCCTTTCGATTCTCTTTCCAGGCCAATGATGCCTCCCAGAATAAACGCAATGCTGATTTTGACGATGGTCAATAACGGAAACCATCCGTGATCGACGATCGTGGCGGCCAGATTATTCATATCTTTACCTTAATGAAAGATCCGTTATCAATCAGGAATTCGCTTTCTTCAATTCGAGATCCGTTTTGCGTTTTGACAGATCGTCGCGGAAGAAAATCAGGAAGAAGACGCTCACTACCGCGGCCACACCGGCTGAAACTAACCAGAATGTTTCCCATTGCGGTAACGCTTCCGGCCCTTGCTCAGTCACGGTAGTGTTAAAAATCTGCCCGCAAACGGTAGAAGCAAACAGCAGCCCGACGCCGTTGGAGACGATAAATCTCAAGCTTTGCGCCTGCGCTTTGATCTCTGGCGCGGCTTTGCGGTCAACATAAATATCGCCGACGGTAAAGAAAAAGTCCCAGCAGAATCCCTGTAACATCAGGCCGATCAGCACAAACATCATGTTGGCATCCAGCGAGGCATGAGCAAACAACAGCGTGCGGATGATCCAGCAAACGGCCCCCAGCATCAGCGTGATTTTAAAGCCGGCTTTTAGTAAGAAGAACGACAGCAGGAACATAAAAATCACTTCGCAGGCAATCCCGATCTGCATCATTGATGCGGCATTATCGAACCCCAGCGCTTTCAAAAAGACCGGAATATAGGCGGAATATGCAGTTTTGGGGATCATTAAGACAAAAATACTCAGCATCAGCACGCTGAAGCTACGATCTTTGAAGAGTGCCAGAGCATCGAGACATAACAGATCGCGCAGCGCAAAAGCGTTTCCTTTTGCTTTTGGCGGCGTATTCGGCAATGTGAAGCAATATAAGCCCAGGAAGGCGCCGGAAGCTGCCGCAATATACCAGGTAACTGTGTTGCCGGAATATCCCATTTCACCAATGATAAAGCCGATTGCCATAAAGCCGAAGGTGCCAAAAACGCGGATGAATGGGAAATATTTCACCCCATTGATATGGCTGAAACTGATACTGTTAGCCAGCGCCGTTGTCGGATAAAACAGCAGACCGACCAGGAAAATCATGGTCAGCGTCATGCCGGTATTTTGTGCTTCAATAAATTGCGGAACAAACAGCAGAACGCCAGCATTGACTAAGTGCAGGATCGCCATGACCTTTTGTGATGCAAAGAAGCGATCGGCCACCATACCAATAAATAACGGTGAAATAATTGTCGCTAATCCGAGCAAGGCATAGGATGAGCCGATTATGGTCGCCATTCCATAGGTACTTAATACCAGCCCCATGGTCATATTCCAGGCGCCCTGCATAAAGTACTGTATGAACATCATAATTAACAGGCGTGGTGTTTTATTAAGGTCCATATTGCATATCCTTTATTGGTTAATGCTCAGGTTAAGCCCGTCCCAGGCGACAAGAATGTTCTCTTTATCACATGCTGCTACTAGCTCATCGTGCAGGAGACCGCCGCTGTGTGAAATATGCGAGACGACAAGTTGACTTGTTTTCTTCAGGCAGCCCAGTTCCGCCAGTCTGTCTCTGGCAGCGAACACCGTTTCCAGACTCATATGGTTATTGGTACGGTTTTCTCCATTAAAGCCGTAGGTACACTCCAGAACGGCCAGATCGATTTTTTTACCTTCCAGCCACTGCCAGGTGAGCTCAGGAAACCAGCCAGAGTCATGACCGTAAAAAATTGACTGGCCCTCTTTTTCGATAAACCAGGTATAACAAAGCTCCCATTTAGCATGGTTAGCCAGCAGCGGAGTTATCCGATAACCACGGGTTTCTACGGTGACAAAGGGCACCAGGCAATGAAAGGCAAAGCGCTCTGCGCTATAGCCCGGCAAAACCTCTGCCGCACCGTTAATCGCACGATCGTTACCAAAGATATTCAGCGGATGGTTAATCTCAAATCCGTAACCCTCCATTCGGCTGAAAAGATCGCCGACGTTGAAATGATCGGGATGAGTATGGGTAAACAGAAGCGACCTGATTTCAGTTGCGTCCATGCCGTCGCGCAGCAGCTGCTGGCTAAATTCCGGCGCGACGTCAATCAACAGTTGATCATCAATAATCGCGGAAGAGTGTGTACGAATGTCTTTTCCCTTACGTATACGGGCTTGCTGACAGTGCTCGCAGCGGCAAAACGGGTTAGGTATCCCTTCAGACGCTGCCGTTCCCAGAAAATGGATCTTCATGATTTCCTCTTATCACTAACAGATTGCTGTTTTTATCATCATAAATGTAATCAAACGTAATTGGAACGTGTCAATTATGGTTCTGCCGTTTAACCGGAACAACAATCTTTTACCCCAGAAGTGATCCCCTTCAAAAACTTACTTAATTTATCTTAAATTTCAATAAATTATCATTTTTACCATATGGTTAATCATCTCAAGCCGGAAAAGATTAATATTCCTAATGTCTATAAATCACACAAATTTATTTTGTAACGTTCAAATAATACCGGCAACGATAGTTTTCAGATGTATGCCGTGCTAGCATCAACATATGAGGGTAAGGATTAAAATATGCCGACAATCAAAGACATAGCAAAGCTAGCCGGTGTATCACACGGCACTGTCTCGAACGTACTTAATGGCAGAGGAAATGTCAGCGTTGAGAAGATTGAAGCGGTTCAACGAGCGGCTAAGGAAGTGGGCTATCAGTTAAATGCGCAGGCGCAATCGTTAAGAGCCAGTAAAAGCCAAGGGGTGGCGCTACTGCTGCCAGACATTAATGCGGAGCAGTATTACCAGCTTTACCGGGGCTTACATCAGGTCTGTCAGCCATCATTAAGCGAACCGCTGGATCTTTACCTGACCAACGATCTGCCCAACCTGGAACTGGAGATTCTGCAAACGCTGGCGGCAAAATCTTACCAGACCATTGTTACCGTCAGCTGCCTGAGCGATAGCCAACCTTATTATGAAATGCTCAAGCTGCCCGCGGAACAGATCCTTTTTGCATACCGGCAACCTACCGGAGCTGACAACTATTTCAGCCTCGATTACGTCACTGCGGGTGAACACCTTGCGAGAAGAGCGCTCGCGCAGCGGCCGGGCCATATCGGTATCTTCTGCGAACCCCTTGAATATGCTCATAGCGCATGTTTTATTCAGGCGATACAGGAGACCTGCCGGACAGTCAGTCCGCAGGCTAAGCTCACCGTGTTATCCTCCCAGGCGGGCGAGTCTAACACCGTAGCGTTTGATTTTTTCCGCGGGGTTCCCCCCGATATTTTCATCACTCAGGATAGTGATAAAACGCGAGCCGTGACGCAGGCAGCCTGGTTTGGTAGCGTGCAGCCCTGTCCGCCGATACTGCAGTTGAGTGATAATCTTCCGGCAGCCTTCGACGGCGTCACAAACTACCAGATGGACTATGGTCGCCTGGGTACCGCCATCGCTTCCCATATTCGCCAGCCTAAAAAACAGGTAACGCATCGAATTCTGACAAATAGCGGATTTTCATTAGATGGCCAATCCGTCCAGCCGCCTGAGACCGAGGCGACGCTGAATATGTTAATTTTGCCCAGCCCCTCAACCGATGCACTGAAAAAGCTGTTACCTCACTTTTATCGTCAGACCTGTATCAAGGTAAATCTTGCGGTTTATCCTTATGATGAAGTGTTTGAAATTCTTTCCCATCTTCATCTGCATCCTTATTACGATCTC
This sequence comes from Klebsiella sp. M5al, assembly GCF_002090195.1. Classification (NCBI taxonomy): domain Bacteria; kingdom Pseudomonadati; phylum Pseudomonadota; class Gammaproteobacteria; order Enterobacterales; family Enterobacteriaceae; genus Klebsiella; species Klebsiella sp. M5al. The sequence continues at coordinate 1,495,553 of NZ_CP020657.1, read as the reverse complement.
CTGCGCATCGATATGGCCTGTTTTCCCTGGTTTGCAGAAAAAGCCTTATTGCCGCTGGAGTCGATTTCCCCTGCGCTGCCGCAGCTGCTGACTCATTTTTCTGACCAGATTCGACAGCACTTCAGCATAGTGAATGGCACCGCGTGGGCCATCCCCTTTGATGCCAGTATGCAGCTTCTGTTTTACCGACGCGATCTCTTTGAAGATGCGACGTTAAAACGGATGTTCTACGAAACGACGGGCAAAGAGTTGACGCTACCCAAAAACTTTGCGCAATTTGATGAGTTAGCGGCTTTCTTCAGTCGCCTGCATCAGCCGGATAACAGGCTGCGCCCGATGGGCACGGCGGTGACCTTAGGCAGCTCAGGGCTTATCGCCACGGAATATCTACTGCGTTACTACGCGCTCGGCGGACGTCTGGTTTGCGAAGGCGAACCGGTTCAACTGGAGACTTCGCTTGCCGCTACGGCGCTTGAACAATACCTGCAACAGCTCTCCGTCGCCGTGAATCTCTCAGGAGAATGGTGGAGTGACGCCGTTAAGCAGTTTGAGCGCGGCAACCTCGCCATGTTGATCATGTATCTCAATTTGTTCAACGACGTCGCGCATAGCCCTATCGCCCCCACTATCGGCTATGCTTCAGTCCCGGGACAGCTTCCACAGTTGGGAGGGGGATCCATTGGGATGTCCCGCTACAGCAAAAAGAAAAAACAGGTTGAGCAGTTCTTCAGCTGGCTTTATTCCGATGAAATTGCGCGTCATCTGGTTCTGCTCGGAGGAAACTGCGCCTGGTCAGGAATTTGTCACGATCAGAACGTCCTGAACCTCTATCCATGGTTTAATTTATTGAATGAAAAGGGCATGGTCGGGATAAGAGAGTCGCAGGGAACGCAGGGTAAGCCCTTCAACCTGCGCCAGGCAGAAATTATTATCGGCCAGGGTGTGACTAACGCGATTAATGGGATTATGGATGTCTCTCAGGCCGTGGAATACATTAACAGGCGAATAAAAAATGAAACCGGCGCCTGAGGCCGGGAAAACGAGCGAGCCTCTGCCCTTTTCTCAGAGTGTCTGCGTGTTGCCAGACTCTCCGAAACCAGGTCCAAGAGCAAAGTAACGTTGCGTTCCCAGCGGGGATAAATATCTATATTTGTTGGGATTGACGCCAGCGTTTAATCATCTCTTGAGTGACTTCTTTCTTATAACAAACTGGCGCATAACCTCCTGCTTTACTCCAGACGCTGCGCCTGCCACAGGAACTGCCGTTTCTCGCCCGATTAAACGGACAAGCGCAAACGCCAGGATAAGAAGCAATAGAAGCCTCAATAATTTGCTGCTTAACTTGATCATCATTTAATTGCGGTGCTTTAGCGGCAGCAGCGCTGGCTATAAAAGCACACAGTAATACTAACACGGCGGTACCGAGTCGTTTAACGGCCATAAAGATTGCTCTCGTGAGAAAGGACAACTCAAATTACCCGGCAGAAGGAAAAAACATATTGATCTTTCTCAATAGTGCCGAATATCTCTGAAAGTATTTTTTTGTAGTGTCACAAGAAATCGTTATGCCTGCCTGCAGGTTGCTCGCAGATCCTTTACACAAAAATGCCATAAGGCCATAAAGGCTCGAATCTTATTCCGTGCTTATTCATTACTTTTAGCTTAAATATATTCGCTGAACGTCATTTTTCGAATCGCGAATCCGAGCTGAAATTTTACGGAAGCTATCTTTCCATTCAGCAGGTAATTTTTCACCTGAGCTATCTTACAAGCCATACTATAAGGAATACGCCCAAGCTTTTCGGCCAGCCAGAAGAGATGATCGCCTATTTTCTCCGTTGGAATAGGGTCTAATACTTCCCGTAGGATGGACTCATCATTGTCATTCCAGGCTATGCCAGCGTTTGGAAAACGTGGCTCGATAACCTTTTCTTTCTTTTCTTCACTCTTTTTAACCGACGAGGATTTTTGTGGAGAAAGTATAGCAACACGTCTTTTATCGCCCCGATGGCGGCAATAGCCCGGACCAAATCAAGGCGTTCTGTGCGTGTTAAAAAATTTTCATCACAAATTAAATTATTCAGCAAATCGATTATATCACTCAGCTCACCTTCAATTATATGATCCGACCCGACATATTGTGTGATTCAATAATGAATATATTAACGCAAATATTTTAAAGTATATCTGCTTATTTTACCAGGTATCTCTCAATCATCGTAAGGCCTACTGCTGTAGCTAATTGATACAATCCGCCGCCATTAATGAGTATGTATTATCTCTCTTTTGGCTCTGCCGTTTCTTTCTTTGGTAGATTGAGGGCTATGAGTCCCTCATCCTCCCAGGAACGAAATGAGCCCTTTAAAGGCTTATGTGCAGCTCTGATTCGGTTAGACCTACGTCAACTTCGATAGGGATAGTAAAAGAAAAACACTAATTCCAGGAAGTAAAAAGGTAAGGAAAGAGGATTCTTAACGAGAAAATGGTACGCCCTACAGGGTTCGAACCTGTGACCTACGGCTTAGAAGGCCGTTGCTCTATCCAGCTGAGCTAAGGGCGCATTGAGAAGCGAGCTTCATGATGTGCAATCGCCGGAATTATACGGTCCACGCCTGATGAGTCAATGTATTTTGCCGCGAAACTGCGCTTGCCCGTGCAGGCTGGCGGCTTATGCCGCAAAAGCAGTATAAAGTTTATCCAACCTTATGTTTCTGCACGTTAACTTTTCTTTGGCTCCCGGGCTCCTTTTTGCGCTATTCGCGGCGCGGTCAGGCCCATTTTTAGGCCACCGCAGCGTCAAAGCAAGATAAAATCTTAAACGAAGACTGACAGCGGGGCTGGCTTCTGACAAAATATCGCCATCCCCCTTTCGTAAAGATACAGATGGAATCCTCTCTCTGATGGCAGCAAAAATTATTGACGGTAAAACGATTGCGCAGCAGGTACGCTCTGAGGTTGCGGAAAAAGTGAAGGCCCGCGTTGCGGCCGGATTTCGTGCTCCAGGGTTAGCCGTCGTGCTGGTCGGCAGCAACCCGGCATCGCAGATTTATGTCGGCAGCAAGCGCAAAGCGTGTGAAGAGGTAGGCTTCGTCTCCCGCTCGTACGATCTCCCGGAAACCACCAGCGAAGCGGAGCTGCTGGAACTTATCGACACGCTGAATGCCGATGAGGCTATTGATGGCATCCTGGTTCAGCTGCCGCTGCCCGCCGGCATTGATAATGTCAAAGTCCTCGAGCGCATTTCGCCGGACAAAGACGTTGACGGCTTCCACCCGTATAACGTGGGTCGTCTGTGCCAGCGCGCACCGCGCCTGCGTCCGTGCACCCCGCGCGGGATTGTCACGCTGCTTGAGCGTTACAATATCGATACCTACGGCCTGAACGCGGTAGTCATTGGCGCTTCTAACATCGTTGGGCGCCCGATGAGCATGGAGCTGCTGCTGGCTGGCTGCACCACCACCGTCACTCACCGTTTTACCAAAAACCTGCGTCATCACGTCGAAAACGCCGACCTGCTGATCGTGGCTGTCGGTAAACCGGGCTTTATTCCGGGCGAATGGATTAAAGAAGGCGCGATCGTGATCGATGTTGGGATTAACCGCCTGGAAAACGGCAAAGTGGTTGGCGATGTGGTCTATGAAGATGCCGCCGCGCGCGCGTCGTACATCACCCCGGTTCCCGGCGGCGTCGGCCCGATGACCGTAGCCACCCTTATTCAGAACACGCTACAGGCGTGCGAAGAGTATCACGATATTCAGGAGGCCTGATGGCGAATTTTTCTTTAGGCAAACACCCGCACGTTGAGCTTTGCGACCTGCTGAAGCTGGAAGGCTGGAGCGAAAGCGGCGCACAGGCGAAAATCGCCATTGCCGACGGTCTGGTCAAAGTCGACGGCGCGGTCGAAACCCGCAAGCGTTGCAAAATCGTCGCCGGTCAAACGGTCAGCTTTGAAGGGCAGAGCGTTACCGTTACCGAGTAAAAAGTTAAGGCGCCGCAACCGGCGCCTTAAATTTATCCCCATCCGGGAATTAGACCCTATGGTCAGCGCCTGATGCACTGGCCTGAGTATGGGCAAAAAAATGCCGGGGATAGCCCCGGCAAAAAGAGAGAATGAGACTATTTCCGGCGCCAGGTGGTACCCTGCGGGCCATCTTCCAGCACAATGCCCATCTCGTTGAGACGGTCACGCGCGGCATCCGCCGCCGCCCAGTCTTTCGCTTTACGCGCGTCCAGACGCTGCTGGATCAAAGACTCGATTTCCGCCACTTCGCCGTCGTCCGCCTGCGCGCCGCTCTGCAGGAAGGCGTCTGGCTCCTGCTCCAGCAGACCCAGCACCGAAGAGAGCTTACGCATATGCGCCGCCATCGCGTTGGCCGCGGCGGCATCTTCGGTTTTCAGGCGGTTAACCTCACGGGCCATATCGAACAGCACCGAATAAGCTTCCGGGGTGTTGAAATCGTCATCCATCGCTTCGATAAAGCGCGCTTCAAACGCCTCGCCGCCGGACGGCTCTGCGGTTTTATCGGTTCCGCGCAGCGCCGTATACAGACGCTCCAGCGCGGAGCGCGCCTGCTTTAAGTTCTCTTCGCTGTAGTTCAGCTGGCTGCGATAGTGGCCGGACATCAGGAAGTAGCGGATGGTCTCCGCGTCATAGAACTTCAGCACGTCGCGCACGGTGAAGAAGTTGCCCAGCGATTTTGACATTTTCTCGCGGTCAACCATTACCATCCCGGAGTGCATCCAGTAATTCACGTACTTGCCGTCATGGGCGCAGGTGGACTGAGCGATTTCGTTTTCATGGTGCGGGAACATCAGATCCGACCCGCCGCCGTGAATATCAAAATGGTTGCCCAGCTGCTTGCAGTTCATCGCGGAGCACTCAATGTGCCAGCCCGGACGGCCCGCGCCCCACGGCGACGGCCAGCTCGGCTCGCCCTCTTTCGACATTTTCCACAGCACAAAGTCCATCGGGTTATGCTTGACGTCGACAACATCAACGCGCGCGCCGGCCTGCAGCTGGTCGAGATCCTGACGCGACAGCTGACCGTAGTTCGGATCGGTCGGTACGTCGAACATCACATCGCCGTTATCGGCGACATATGCGTGGCCTTTGGCGATCAGCTGCTCGGTAATCTCAATGATTTCCGCAATATGGTGGGTAGCGCGCGGCTCCATATCCGGGCGCTGAATATTTAAGGCGTCGAAATCTTTGTGCATCTCGACGATCATACGATCGACCAGCGCCACAAAGCTCTCGCCGTTCTCATTAGCGCGCTTGATGATTTTATCGTCGATGTCGGTAATGTTACTCACGTATTTCAGTTTGTACCCCAGGAAACGCAGGTAGCGCGAAACCACATCGAAGGCAACAAAGGTACGAGCATGGCCAATGTGACAGAGATCGTAAACCGTAATACCACACACGTACATGCCGACTTCCCCGGCATGGATAGGTTTAAATTCCTCTTTCTGGCGCGTCATTGTATTAAAGATTTTTAACATCGAAGATTCCATGTAAACACGTGTGTGGTTGAAAACCGGGTATTCTACCCGTAATTCAAACCCGAATCAGCACACAATGCAAGGTGATCGCATCCTGCGGTTATGCTATAACAGCCCCCTATATCTCACCCGACTCCGGGTGCAGGCACCACAATCATCGGAACAGGATGCAAAAATGGTTACTTTCCACACCAATCATGGCGATATCGTAATCAAGACGTTTGACGACAAAGCGCCGGAAACAGTTAAAAACTTCCTGGACTACTGTCGTGAAGGTTTTTACGACAACACTATTTTCCACCGCGTTATCAACGGCTTCATGATTCAGGGCGGCGGTTTTGAGCCGGGCATGAATCAGAAAACCACCAAATCCCCCATTCAGAACGAAGCGAACAACGGTCTGAAAAACACCCGCGGTACGCTGGCGATGGCCCGTACTCAGGCACCTCACTCCGCGACCGCGCAGTTCTTCATCAACGTCGCCGATAACGACTTCCTGAACTTCTCCGGCGAAAGCCTGCAGGGTTGGGGCTACTGCGTATTCGCAGAAGTGGTTGAAGGTATGGACGTAGTCGACAAGATCAAAGCGGTATCCACCGGCCGCAGCGGCATGCACCAGGATGTGCCGAAAGAAGATGTTGTGATCAAAAGCGTTACCGTCAGCGAATAATTCGTGGCGACGCTTTTTATTGCGGATTTGCATCTGCAAACGGAAGAACCGGCGATTACCGCCGGTTTTCTGCGTTTTTTACACGGGGAAGCCCGCCAGGCGGACGCCCTGTATATCCTCGGCGACCTGTTTGAAGCCTGGATCGGCGATGACGATCCGAACCCGCTGCATCGGCAAATTGCCGCTGCGCTCAACGCGTTAGCCGAGTCTGGCGTCCCCTGCTACTTCCTCCACGGCAACCGCGATTTTCTCGTCGGTCAGCGCTTTGCCCGCGAAAGCGCCATGATCCTGCTGCCGGAAGAAAAGCTTCTCGACCTCTACGGGCGCAAAGTGCTGATTATGCACGGCGATACCCTCTGCACCGACGACGCGGGCTATCTGGCGTTTCGCGCGAAAGTCCACAATCCCTGTATCCAGCGCCTGTTTCTGGCCCTGCCGCTGTTTATTCGCCGCCGTATCGCCGCCAGAATGCGCGCCGACAGCAAAGCGGCCAACAGCAGCAAGTCGATGGAGATTATGGATGTCAATCCGCAGGCGGTGGTTGACGTCATGGAGAAACATCACGTCCAGTGGCTGATTCACGGGCATACGCACCGCCCTGCCGTCCATTCCCTGGAAGCCAACGGCAAAACCGCGTATCGCGTAGTGCTCGGCGCCTGGCACAGCGAAGGTTCCATGGTCAAAGTCACGCCAGAAGACGTCGAGCTGATTCATTTCCCTTTCTGATAGCCTGCAGGCACTATTCCGAAAAATCCCCTCAGGCAACTGAATTGCTGTCTTTCCTTGCTCCCGCCAGGTTAATTTTCCAGCAAACCTCTCTCAAGGAACGAGCATGCAAAAATGGAGTCAGCCCCTGATTTGGGGAATGGTCATCGCCGTCATCGGCCCGATTATGGCCAGCTTTTTTGGTCTGGCGTTTACCTATCTTGGAACGCTGAGCGTAGTCTGGTTCGCCATTTTATTATGGATTCTCTATTTTTACGCGATTTATCTGCTCTGCACACGGCCGCACGATGAGCGCTTTGTGCAGGTATACATGCTGATTATGAGTATTCTTATGCTGCCCTGGGGGCTGGTGCTGATTTTTACCTTTTTCGCCAGCGCGACCGCCGCCCATAACCGCCGCGTTTCATCGAATACCGACGAGACAAAAGTCGGCTAGCCATGCGTACGCAACCGTTTTCCTTGCCGTCAGTTCATGCTATTCTCTGTGGCCTCTAAAGCAGTGTGAAACACACCCACAGGAGTTTTAAGACGCATGTCTTCCCGCAATAATTCGGCGCGTATCGCCATCGTGATGGGGTCCAAAAGCGACTGGGCTACCATGCAGTTTACCGCAGAAATCCTTGATGCCCTGAACGTTCCGTACCATGTCGAAGTGGTCTCCGCCCACCGCACGCCCGATAAACTGTTCAGCTTCGCCGAAGGCGCGCAAGAGAACGGTTATCAGGTGATTATCGCCGGTGCGGGCGGCGCGGCGCATCTGCCGGGTATGATTGCGGCGAAAACCCTGGTGCCGGTGTTAGGCGTGCCGGTTCAGAGCGCAGCGTTAAGCGGCGTTGACAGTCTCTACTCCATCGTCCAGATGCCGCGCGGTATCCCGGTTGGCACGCTGGCGATCGGTAAAGCCGGCGCCGCCAACGCCGCCCTGCTGGCGGCGCAGATCCTCGCCCAGCACGATGCTGAACTCCTCCAGCGCCTCAGCGCCTGGCGTCAGGCGCAGACCGATGAAGTGCTGGATAACCCGGACCCGCGGGGTGCGGCATGAAGCAGGTGTGCGTTCTCGGCAACGGCCAGCTAGGCCGAATGCTGCGTCAGGCCGGTGAGCCGCTGGGTATTGCGGTCTGGCCGGTTGGTCTGGAAGCCGACCCGGAAGCGGTGCCGGTACAGCAAAGCGTGATTACCGCAGAGATTGAACGCTGGCCGGAAACCGCGCTGACCCGCGAGCTGGCGCGTCATTCCGCGTTCGTTAACCGCGACGTCTTCCCGATTATCGCCGACCGTCTGACGCAAAAGCAGCTGTTCGATAAGCTGGCGCTCGCTACCGCGCCGTGGCAGCTTCTGGCGGATAAAAGCGAGTGGCCCGCGGTGTTCGCCCGTCTCGGCGAGCTGGCTATCGTTAAGCGCCGCGTCGGCGGCTACGATGGCCGCGGCCAGTGGCGTTTGCGGGAAAACGAAACCGCGCAGCTACCGGATGATAACTACGGCGAGTGTATCGTCGAGCAGGGGATTAACTTCTCCGATGAAGTGTCGCTGGTCGGCGCTCGCGCCCGGGACGGCAGCACGGTCTTCTATCCGCTGACCCGCAACCTGCATCAGGACGGTATTTTGCGTACCAGCGTCGCTTTCCCACAGGCAAATACGAAGCAGCAGGCGCAGGCAGAGCAAATGCTGACGGCGATCATGAATGAGCTGGGCTACGTTGGCGTAATGGCGATGGAGTGTTTCGTCACCGCCGATGGCCTGCTGATTAACGAACTGGCGCCGCGAGTCCATAATAGCGGCCACTGGACGCAGAACGGCGCGTCGATTAGCCAGTTCGAACTGCATCTGCGGGCGATCACCGATCTCCCCCTGCCGCAGCCGGTGGTAAACAGCCCGTCGGTAATGATCAACCTGATCGGTACCGATCTGAACTATGACTGGCTGAAGCTGCCGCTGGTGCATCTGCACTGGTATGACAAAGAGGTGCGTCCGGGTCGTAAAGTCGGACACCTGAACCTGACCGACAGCGATACCGACCGCCTGAGCGCGACGCTGGAAGCGTTGAAGCCGCTGCTGCCGCCGGAATACGCCAGCGGCATCGTCTGGGCGCAGGCGCAGCTGGCGTAATCCAGCCCCCCATTATCCCGGCTCGCGGCGCGCTGCGCCTTAGCCGGGCTACAAAAACCGCCAGATGCCCGTCTCCTTCTGGAACTTTCTCGGAGGCGGCGCTGCGCACCTGTCCGGGCTACCAGAGAGCACTCCCCCGTAGCCCGCACAAGGCGCCGCCCCCGGGGGAAAAGCGCACGCTATTTTACAGTCTGCGCCGCTGGTAAGTTTCGCCAACGCATCAGGGCTTGATACACGTTCCCGCCAATCCAGCCAGAGTGTCATCAATGCGCGACAGCGCGCCAATCCACGCCCGCTTGCCCCGGCGGCGAACGTAACCGCTGACCGCCGCGATTTTCGGCCCCATCGCGCCATCGTTGCGGGCAAAAGGCGCCAGCGCTTCCGGCGTCGCTTCGCGAATAGGCCGCTGCATCGGGGTGCCCCAGTGCTCATACACCGCATCGGCGTCGGTGAGGATCACCAGGCCATCGGCGTTAATCTGCTCCGCCAATAGCGCAGCCGCGAGGTCTTTATCGATCACCGCTTCCGCGCCGCGCCCGCACTCCAGCACCGGGATCCCCCCGCCGCCGCAGCAGATCACCGCATGACCTTCGCCCAGCAGGCGCTCAATCGACTCGCTCTCCTCAATCCTCACCGGAGTCGGCGAGGGAACCACCCGGCGCAGATATTTGCCGTCACGCTTCATCGTCCAGCCGTATTCGGCTTCAAGCTGCGCCTGTAGCTCAGGTTCGTAAACCGGACCAATAAACTTCTCCGGGGCTGAAAATGCCGGATCGTTCGAGGCTACCGCGATGCGCGTCATCACCGTCGAGACCGGCGGCATCAATGCTTCCTGCGCCAGGCGCTGGGCCAGCATATAGCCAATCATCCCCTGACTCTCCGCCACCAGCACGTCCAGCGGGTAAGGTTCGACATCGCCATAAGCGAGGTTTTGCAGCGACAGCAGGCCCACCTGCGGCCCGTTGCCGTGGACAATCGCCAGCCGGTACTTCTGCGCCAGGCGCGCCAGCGCCGGAACCGCGCTATCAATATTGCGGTACTGATTTTCCACGGTCAGCGCTTCCCCGCGCTGCAATAAAGCGTTGCCGCCGAGGGCAACCACCAGCGTTTTCATGATTTTTCCTTAGATAATGTGTTGCGCCAGCCAGAATCCCAGCAGGGTATCCGCGCCGGAGGTGTGGCCCATCGCCAGCAGGGCTTCGACGGCGGGTTCAATACGTCGTCCGCGCTGAAGCGCGTGAGAAAAATGCAGCAGCGGCGAGGCGAAGCGCCCCGCGCTGGCATAGCGTAAATAATTGACGCTCACCTGGGTCGTCGCCGCGTGCAGATCCCCGGATGTGCGAAAGAAAGCCTGCCCGCCGTGGCGCGACATCCGCCCCGCGCGCCAGGCCGCCAGCATCATGCCGATCAGCATATCGTCCAGGCTCGGCGTCAGGCCCGGCCCCTTGCCCAGCCACAGCCGCCAGTCAACGGCGTTCCCGCGCAGCGCTGAGGCAAAACAGTGGCGTAATTGCCGCAATTCAGGATGCAGTGGTGGATGAACCGCCTGCGACAGCGGCCCGAACAGCCCGGTCTCTTCCGGGCGATCCACCAGCGCTTTCGGTAAGCGAGCGCCAGCGGGCTGATAGCAAGGCCGCAGGGAGCAGCGTCTGCGCGGCGGCGACAGCAAAAGGTCATCAACCTGAATGCCATTTTCGCCCGCCGCAGGCAGAGCGCCCGCCCGCAGCGCCCCATGCAGGCGGATAAAATCGCGATGACGTAATACCCATCCGCCGGGACTGATGCCCTGCCCATGACGATGCAGCGTCAGCAATGCGCCGCCTTCAACATAGAGGTTGATAGTGCGCTGCCAGAGGCCGCCGGTTCGCCACGGCTGGCGATGGTCCGGCGCATCAACGCTGCCTGTCAGCGGACGGATAATCTGCATCGCGCGCTCCTTAGCTTACGCCCAGCTCGTCCGCCAGCGCTTCCAGCGCCAGCTCAAAGCAGGCCAGCGGCGCTCTGACGGTCCCGGCGCCAATCTGGCCGATCCCCGCCTCTTTGTGAGCGATGCCGGTGTTGATCAGCGGCGTAATCCCGGTTTCCACCACCCGGCGAATATCCAGCCCCAGACAGGCGCCCTGGAAATCCCAGCCCGGAATTTGCAGCTGCATATTGCGTTCCAGGAAGATTTCCGCCATCTCCTCGGAAACGGATTTCGCCGCCTCCATCCCGCCCGCGCCGACAAAGCGCGTGACGCCGGGAGCGGCGATCATCGCTGCACCGCCGATGCCGAAGGTTTCGGTAATGGCGCTGTCGCCCATATCCGGGTTGGCCTGATCCTGGGTGAAGCCGGTAAAGAACAGTCCCTGCGGGGTGTTGACCGGCGCGGTAAACCAGCGCTCGCCCAGCCCGCTGACGCGAATACCGAACATATTGCCGTTGCGGGTCATCGCGGTGACGATGCTGCCCGCGCGAATTTGCGCCCCGGAATCCATCGCCGCTTTACAGTAGGCCATCGCCAGGTTGAGGAAGAACTGATCGGTAATGGCGAGGAAATCCATCACCTCGGCAATCTGCTGCTTATCGTGATTAAGTCGCGCCAGATAAGGGGCCAGCGTGCGCATTAGCAGCGCGGAGGTGGCGATATTGCGCTGGTGGAACTCATCGCCCATGGTGATGCCCTGGGCCATCATCGCGGTCAGGTCGATGCCGCGTTCCATCTGTTTCAGCGCCGCGCTGAGGACCGGCATCAGCACATCGCGCATCCAGCGCAGGCGCTGCTGCACGTCTTCACCGTAGGCGCCGAAACGCATCACCTTGCCAATCCCTTCATTCAGGTTGCAATAGGCGCGGTTGCCTTCGGCGATGTTCTCCACCACCAGCATCGGCATATTCGGCGAGGTTATCCCGCCCATCGGGCCAACGGCGTTAACGTGGTGGCAGGGAATAAAGGTAATCTCGCCGCCTTCCAGCATCGCGTGGGCGGTTTTTTCATCCTGCGCCCAGCCTTCGAATAAGCATGCGCCGATACAGGCTCCTTTCATCGGGCCGGTCATCTCCTGCCAGCGCATCGGCGGCCCGGCGTGGAGCAGGGTTTTGTTCTGATTCAGCGCCCCGATTAAAGAACCCGCTGGCTGCACATCCAGCCAGTGCGGACGTGCATTACGAATTCGTTCTATTACTGCGTCATTGGCCTGCGCCACTGATGTAAACATAGAGACCTCTTATTGCAAACGTTCTAATAAACGAGCCAGTTTCTTATTCCCCCCGGCGATCGGCGCCCACTGATAGTGGACAACCGGCGTTCCGGCGGACTGTAAATCGAGCGCGAAGCTGCGCAGACCAGCGTTAATCACCGCCACGCCGTCCAGCAGGCTGGCGCGCGGGGCCAGTTCCGCCATCCGCTGCGGGCTAATCAGCGCGCTGGCGAGCAGCGTGGCTTCAGGAAGGCTATCGACCACCACGATCCCCGCATCTTCGAGGGAAGCAATCTGCCGGGAACGGCACTGCGGGTCGCTTTCGGTGCCGGTCACCGTGGCGATGATATGCAGCGGATGGCGCTCATCTCTCACCGCCCACGCCCGCAGGCAGGCTTCCACCAGCGATTCGGCGGGATCGGCGGTCGCGCCGTAGCCAATCACCACGTCCAGCAGCAGCACGCCGACCTGATTTTCCTCGCCCAGTTCGGCAATCAGTTGGTTGCGCAGGGAGGGGTCGATCATCGGATGCGGGCGGCCAACGGTGTAAAAATCATCGCCGAGATCGACAACCTGATGGCCCTGCGCATTGAGCATCATGCCCTGCGGATGATGAGCGTCAGGGGTGATGTTCAGCCGTTCGGCGAGCAACCCGGCGGATTCCGCGGCCAGCGTGCCGCCGGTGTATAAACCGCGAATTTGCTTGCCCGCGACTGCGCTCAGGGTTTGCTGGTAACGCGCGACGCGCGCCAGCAGGCAGGCCAGGCGCCCGGCCTCATCCAGGGTGCGGGCGAACCAGACGTTTTCATCGCGGGCGGCGGGCGGCGCATAGCCGAGAAACAGCGCCACCACCGGCTTAGCGCTGCGCTTCATGGCGCTAATCACCTTCTGGCGCACCGCCTCGGCGGGCGGCTTCGAGACAAAGGCCAGCACCTGGCTCTGCCCGTCCTGGGTCAGCATTTCCAGCGCCGTTTGCGCGCTGATGCCGCCCACCTCGGCGCTCAGGTCGCGCCCGCCGAGGCCAATCGCATGGCTGATCCCTTCCCCGCCAAGGACGATTTGCGAGACCAGTTCCTGAATACCGGTGCCGGATGCGCCAATCACGCCAATGTTGCCGTCCGGCGTGACGTTGGCGAAAGCCAGCGGGGTTCCGGCAATCATAGCGGTGCCGCAGTCCGGCCCCATCACCAGCAGCCCTTTGTCGCGGGCGCGGGTTTTCAGGGCGATTTCATCTTCCAGCGTGACGTTATCGGAGAAGATCATCACGTTTTTCTCGCTGCTGAGCGCCTGCTGGGCCAGCTCCGCGGCGTACTCTCCGGCAACCGAAATTAAGGCCATATTGGCCTGCGGCAGCTTTTGCGTCGCGCTCTGCCAGCGGCGAACCACGCTAAGGCTCTGACTCTGCCCGCTCCCCTGCGCCAGGGCGGCGAGGGCCTCATCAAGACGGGCGTTAATCATTTCCGCCACCGACGCATCCGCGCCATCGGCGCGAATCGCCACGCAAATATCATTCGGCGTCGCGGTGGTAAAATCGTCGTGCCAGAAGCCGGTGGTTTCCAGCAGCGATTTATTTGCCGGTGTGCCCATCATCACCGAAACATCGTCGACATTTTCTGACTCGCTCAGCTTACGCGAAATAATCATTAAGCTGACTGAATCCTGAAAACAGCCCTTTTTTATAAAGGCATGGATCATAATAACTCCCCAATAATTGCACCCATTGCAATTGAATGAGCATGAATAATCTGCAATCAGGCTAACGAGATAAAATTATCGGCGGCGTGAGCCATATCACATGGAAATTATTACAAGACGCTTTCAAATAAAGCCGAAGGCATTAGCCCGGAATTTTCAATGAATAGATTAACCGGGTCCCTTCTGATAAACCCGCGGTGATTATTAAATAAAATCTAACTAACTATTTTTACCAATGCAGATCACAATTTAAGTTTATTTTCCCCGTATTTTAATCGTCAGTCAGGCTCTACACCGTCGTTAAAAGGAAGACAGATGAAAGTCAGTCGGGAAACACTTCATCAGCTTATTGCCAATAAGCTGAACATAGCAGGGCTTACTCATAATCACGCGGATATTATTGCCGATGTGCTGGTTTATGCCGATGCAAGAGGCATTCATTCGCACGGCGCGGTCCGCGTTGAATATTATGCGGAACGTATTGCAAAAGGCGGAACTAACCGTCAACCCAACTTTACCTTTGAAAAAACAGGTCCCTGCAGCGGCATTTTGCATGCCGATAATGCCGCTGGTCAGGTCGCTGCCAAAATGGGCATGGAGCACGCGATAGAGATTGCCCGGGAAAACGGCGTCGCCGTGGTCGGCATCCGCCGCATGGGGCATAGCGGGGCGATCTCTTATTTCGTTCAGCAGGCGGCCCGCGCCGGATTTATCGGGCTTTCGCTGTGTCAGTCGGATCCGATGGTCGTGCCTTTCGGCGGCGCGGAAATCTATTACGGCACTAACCCGCTGGCCTTCGCCGCGCCCGGCGAGGGCGACGATATCATTACCTTCGATATGGCGACTACCGTGCAGGCCTGGGGGAAAATTCTCGACGCCCGCTCGCGCCATGAAACCATCCCCGATAGCTGGGCGGTGGATAAAAACGGCGCGCCGACCAGCGACCCCTTTGCCGTCCACGCCCTGCTTCCGGCAGCCGGTCCGAAAGGCTACGGCCTGATGATGATGATCGACGTGCTCTCCGGCATTTTGCTCAACCTGCCCTTTGGCCGCCAGGTCAGCTCGATGTACGACAACCTCAGCCAGGGACGCGAGCTGGGTCAGCTGCATATCGTTATCAACCCGGCGTTTTTCTCCTCCAGCGCGTTATTCCGTCAGCATATCAGCGACACCATGCGCGAATTAAACGCCATTGCCCCAGCCCCCGGATTTAACCAGGTTTATTACCCGGGGCAGAACCTGGATATCAATGAGAAAAACAGCGCGGTGGATGGTATCGAAATCGTTGATGAAATTTATGACTATCTGGTTTCGGACGCTTTATATAACCGCTCTTATGAAACCCATTCCCCTTTTGCTCAATAAATTAAAATACAGGAGTTGCGTATGGCTCATTATTTTCGACAGGCAATAGAAGAGACCTTGCCCTGGCTTTCCTCTTTCGGCGCCGACCCGACCGGGGGAATTACCCGCCTGCTCTATTCGCCGGAATGGTTACAGGCGCAGCAGGCGTTTAAACAACGGATGAGCGAAAGCGGGCTGGAAACGCGCTTTGATGAAGTCGGCAACCTTTATGGCCGCCTGCCCGGTACGCGCTTTCCCGACGAAGTTATCCTCAGCGGTTCGCATATTGATAGCGTGGTCAACGGCGGTAATCTTGACGGTCAGTTCGGCGCGCTGGCGGCCTGGCTGGCGGTACGCTGGCTAAAAGAGACCTACGGCGCACCGCTGCGTACCGTCGAAGTGCTGGCGCTGGCCGAGGAAGAAGGCAGCCGCTTCCCTTATGTCTTCTGGGGTAGCAAAAATATCGTCGGCATCGCCAACCCGGCGGACGTGCGCGAGATTAATGACGCCAAAGGCGTGGCGTTTGTCGATGCCATGAAGCAGTGCGGATTCACGCTGCCCGCCGCCCCGCTGGCGCCGCGCCGGGATATTAAAGCCTTCGTCGAGCTGCATATCGAACAGGGCCGGGTGCTGGAAACCAATAAGCAATCCATCGGCGTGGTCAACGCCATCGTCGGACAGCGCCGCTACACCGTCACCCTCACCGGCGAGTCCAATCATGCCGGTACCACACCAATGGGCTACCGCCGCGATACCGTTCATGCGTTTAGCCGCATCTGCTGCGAGTCTATCGCCAAAGCGAAGGCCCACGGCGACCCGCTGGTGCTCACCTTCGGCAAGGTCGATCCGCAGCCGAATACCGTTAACGTGGTGCCGGGTAAAACGGTTTTCACCATGGACTGCCGCCATACCGATGCCCGTGAGTTAACGGCCTTTACGGAAGTGATTGAAGCCGATATGCGGCGGATCTGCCGGGAAATGGAGATTGGCATTGAAATCGACTTGTGGATGGATGAAGCCCCGGTTCTGATGGATAAAACGCTGGTGGCCCGGCTCACCGCGCTTTGTGAGAAAGAGAGGGTGAATTTCCGCGTGATGCACAGCGGCGCGGGCCACGACGCACAAATTTTCGCCCCCTGCTTCCCGACCTGCATGATCTTTATGCCGAGCATTAAGGGCATCAGCCATAACCCGGCGGAAAGCACGCATATCGACGATCTGGCGGAAGGCGTAAAAACGCTGGCCTTAATGTTGCATCAACTGGCCTGGACTGAATAAGGAAAAGATAATGGGTTATTTAAATAATGTGGTTGGCTATCGCGACGATTTACTGGCCAGCCGTTCCATCGTGCGCCACGGCAATTATGCGCTGCTGACGCCGGACGGTCTGGTCAAAAATATTATTCCGGGTTTTACTAATTGCGATGTGACCATTCTGTCAACGCCGAAATTAGGCGCGACCTTTGTGGATTATCTGGTGACGCTGCATGAAAATGGCGGTAATCCGGGCGGTTTCGGCGGCGAAGGGATTGAGACCTTCCTGTATGTGATTGAGGGGGAAATCACCGCCGGGGCGCAAGGCAAAAGCTTCCCGCTAACCAAAGGCGGCTATATTTACTGCCCGCCGGGCGAGAAACTTACCTTCATCAATAACCGCTCAGGCAACAGCCAGCTGTTCCTCTACAAGCGCCGCTATATTGCGGTTGAGAATCACGCCCCTTATCTGGTTACCGGCAACGTCAGCCAGCTGGAGCGAATTCATTATGAAGGAATGGAAGACGTTATCCTGATCGATTTCCTGCCGAAAGAGCTGGGCTTCGATATGAACATGCATATTCTCTCCTTCGAGCCGGGAGCCAGCCACGGTTATATCGAAACCCACGTCCAGGAACACGGTGCCTATATTCTCTCCGGCCAGGGCGTTTATAACCTCGACAACAACTGGGTGCCGGTGAAAAAAGGCGACTATATCTTTATGGGCGCTTATTCACTACAGGCCGGATACGGCGTCGGGCGCGAGGCGTTTAGCTATATTTACTCGAAAGATTGCCATCGCGACGTTGAGATCTGATTGTCACTGATTAAGTTCACTTTTTTGTTTAGCTATGTTGGATTTTGCCACGGTGAAAACCGTGGCATTTTTTATTCAGACGGGGATTTGCTGACCTAATTTTATTGCGCAGGCAATATTACGCGCGCAGGCATAGAGATTCTGCTCGCCGCGATCCAGCACCTCGGCCAGCGGCGCCAGCGCGGGTAAAATACTGAATACCGCATCAATACCGTGCTGATGCACCGCTTCAACGCCGTCGCCCAGCACGCCCGCGATACCGATAACCGGGATGTCGTACTTTTTGGCGATCCGCGCCACGCCGACAGGCGCTTTGCCGCCAACGGTTTGCGAATCCATTCGTCCTTCGCCGGTGATCACCAGGTCCGCATCGCGCAGCGCCTCCTCCAGATGAACCGCTTCCAGCACAATATCGATACCTGATTTCAGCGTAGCGTTAAGGAAAACCCGGGCCGCCGCGCCCATTCCGCCGGCAGCGCCGCCGCCGACCATCGCCGCGACATCCTGACCGGTAGCCGCCAGCATAACCCGAGCGTAGTTTTGTAACCCGCGCTCCAGAACGGCAACCATTTCTATGCAAGCCCCTTTTTGCGGACCAAAAACCGCCGCCGCGCCGCGTTCGCCGAGCAGCGGGTTATCGACGTCGCAGGCCACCTCAATCCGGCAATCGTGAAGGCGCGGATCGAGGTCGCTTAGGTCTATTTTTACCAACCGCTGTAACGCCCCGCCGCCAAGGCCGACGCTCTCGCCGCGCTCATCCAGAAAGCGCGCCCCCAGCGCCTGGGCCATACCCATCCCGCCGTCTACCGTGGCGCTACCGCCAATACCGAGAATAATATGGCGAACCCCGGCGTCCAGCGCATGGCGAATCAGCTCGCCGGTGCCGTAGCTGGTAGCCCGCAGGGGGTTACGCTCCCCGGCGGGAACCAGCATCAGCCCGCTGGCCGCCGCCATCTCAATAAATGCGGTTTGCCCGTCGCCGCTCAGGCCGTAGAAGGCGCCGACAAAATCGCCCATCGGCCCCATGACCGGCAGCATCACCATTTTGCCGTCAGTGGCCTCGACCATCGCCTCAACCGTTCCTTCGCCGCCGTCGGCAATCGGCAGGCAGACGCACTCCGCCTGCGGGAAAATTGAGACAAAGCCCGCTTTTATCGCCTGGGCGCAGCGGCTGGCGCTGACGCTCTCTTTGAAAGAGTCCGGTACAATAATAATTTTCATTGTTGATCCTTTTTGCTGTCATGACTTAATACGATCCCAGGGAATGAGATTTTCCATCACTACCGCCAGCAGCACGCCGATTAATAAGCCGTTGCCTAATAGCGGTCGAATTATCAGGGGTAGCGTCTGGAGATAAACTGGCGGCAGACCCATTAAAAAAATACCGATAAAGAGCGGCAGCGCCAGCCGGTAGATATTTCGCGCGGTGAAGGTAATTTGTTTACTGAACGATAAGCTGGAATATAACAACGGCAGATAAGAGACCAGCATGACCGCGCTGCTAATCGGCAGCGGCAGCGTGGTAAAAAAGTGGGTCAGCGGCGTAAACAGGCCAACTAAAAGACAACACAGGCAGCCGATAATAAACGGCTGGCGCGAGGTTTCTCCGGTTTGGGTTAATAAGCCTATCGACGAAACAAACGGTGAAAACGGCACCACGCTAAGAGGAACCGTTATTAAGGTCATCAGGCCGGAGATAATAAAGCTGCGTCGGTAGCGGCTATTACTGGCGCCCTGTTGGGGATAAAAAACGTCGGTGCCGCGAATGGCGCCGTAGGTATTGGTGATATTCACCAGCCCGGCCAGCAGCGCCGTCAGGATAATGCCTGGGCGTAGTTCTTCGCCGTAGCCGAGCGGAAACCATTGCCAGTGAATCGGCCCGGATGCCGCCGTGGCGGGCGGCGTGCGAAACAGCAGGTACCAGCTCGCCCATCCCGCCAGGGTTCCTGTCAGCAGAGCGTAGCGGGCGATGCCGTCCGGGAGAAAAATAATCATCCCCAGCACCAGGATCATCACCGCCAGCGCGAGGCCAAAGGGCGCCAGTTGAATGGCGGCATTGGCCTGGGTCGAACTAAAGGGCAGCCCGAGCATGCCTTTAAAAAATATGGTCGTCAGCTGCGCACCGAGCAGCAGCATAAAAAAGACCATCACCGTCGGGCTGAAGAGCTTCGCCAGGCGATGACCGATGCCGCTGACGCCAATAATGATGGTCAGAACGGCTGAGAGAAAGATACCCACCGCCAGGCTGGCCGCAATGCTGTCGAACGCGGTGCCGCGCGCGGCTTCGCCGACGGCGACGGTGAGGATGGTGCTCCACCATAGCCCCGTCGGCCCCTCCATAATCGCGCGACGGTGGCCCAGCAGCGCCTGCGCCAGACACGCCAGCCCGGTGGTAATAAAACCGTATTGGGTAAGCGTAATCAGCGCGCTGGCGGGAAGCTGAAAAGCAGATTGTAATGTCGGCGGCACCACCACGGTGTTGCAGAAGATAAAAAAGAACCATTGAAATCCCGCCAGGGTGTTTCGTTGATTTAGCAGCAATACCACCATGATAAAATCCTGACAAAGCGCCTGACGTTGAACTGGCGCTAAACATTGAACGGTGTGGGTTATGCCCCGGATCGCGGCTTGCGCCTTACCCGGGCTACAAAACCCGCGCACGACGTCAGGTTCGTAGCCCGGATAAGGGGTTTACGCCGCAATCCGGGAATGCAACGGTTACCCGTTACTGCTGATGCTTAAGGATAAATTTCCCCTTCGGCGCCTGCGGGAAACCCTGCTCGATGTCATAAATCACCTCGCCGCGCAGGATGGTTTTAGTGATACGCGCGCCAATCTTCCGGCCAACGTACGGGCTGACTTTATGGCGATATTCGAGGTCTTTCGCCTGCAAAACGTAGCTGCTGTTCGGCTGAATAAACACCAGGTCGGCGTCTTTGCCCGGCGCGATGCGCCCCTTGTGCTTGAGGCCGAAAATATCGGCGGCGTTGGTCGCCATCAGGCGGGCGAACTGCGGCAGAGACATACCGCGCTTCTGCACCGCTTCGTCGAACATCACGTCCATGCAGCTTTGCAGACCGGCAATCCCGCCCCAGGCCTGCATGATATTGCCCGCCTTCATTTCCGGCGGACACGGAGAGTGGTCGGAGACCAGGCAGTCTATTTCGCCGTTGAACAGCTTCTCCCACATTCCCTTCTGGTTCTCCGCGTCGCGGATCGGCGGAGAGCACTTCGCCAGGGTGCCAATCGCTTCGAACTGCTCGGTATCCAGCACAAAGTAGTGCGGACAGGATTCGCAGGTGACGTCTTGACCCTCCTGACGCGCGCGGGTCACTTCGGCGACCCCTTCCGGGCTGCTGACGTGGCATACGTGCAGGCGGCAACCGGCGACTTTCGCCAGATAGAGAACGCGGCGGATCGCCTCGACTTCGGTGAAGACCGGACGCGACGCGACATAATCATGCGCCGTCACGCGGCCCTCTCTTTTTGCTTCTTCGCCGAGCTCATCGCAGATCAGCGCATTTTCACAGTGCACCAACACGGTCTGCTTCATTTCGGCCAGCTTTTGCGCGCCTTTGAAAAACTGCCAGTCGTTAACGTCGCGGAAGTCGTTGTCGATCCCGCGATCGCCGCAGGTGGCGACAAAGCATTTGAAGCCCACCACGCCCACTTCATCCAGCTCATGCAGGCGGTCCAGATTATAGGAAACCAGGCCGCCAAGCTGCGCGGCGTCGATGGTTAGCTTGCCCTTCGCGGCATCGAATTTCAGCTCGATGGTTTCGCGGTCGGTGGTCGCCGGGAGCTGGTTCAGCGGCATTTCGATCATCGTGGTGATGCCGCCTTTTGCCGCTGCGCGAGTGCCGGTTTCGTATCCTTCCCAGTGGGTACGCCCCGGCTCAGAGATATGGGTATGCGCATCGACCATCCCCGGCGACACGATCAGGCCCGAAGCATCCATCACCTGCTTCGCTTCGCCCAGGTTTTCACCGATCGCGGCGATTTTGCCGTTAGCAACCGCGATATCCACCTCCCGCGATTCGTTTTCCAGAATAACGGTGCCGTTTTTAATAATTAAATCAAAAGACATATAAAACTCCTTGTATGTGTACAGACGATTAACCCGCCATACTTCTGCTTGTGGCTTTGGGTATTGATGCTTCATCCCTGAAATAAATCTTCCTCTTGATAAGAAAATCAGCTAACAACATCCGGGTGCGAAATATTATTCGGCAGCGCCCGTTTTTTTAGTAAAGCGTATGCGGCAAAAGCGACGATGACGCCGACAAACCACGACACCCGGGAGAATGGTTCGAGCAGCGGAATAAATTTTCCGCCGAGCGATAAAATCACCGCCACGATGGTGACCAGGAATGCGGTAACGTTAAAACCATTATCAAAATACTTATAATCACCCGGCGCGGTATACAGCTCATCAAGATTAATTTGCCCGCGCATGACGACAAAGTAGTGCGCCATCATTACCCCAATAACCGGGCCCAGCATGCCGCCGATAATATCGAGAAAAAGATAAATACTGTCCTGATTCTCCATTAATTTCCATGGGCAGATCAGCAGGCTAATAATACTGGCGATCAGTACGCCGTTTTTATAGGTCAATTTAGTCGGCGCAATTGCCGCGATTTGATAGCCTGCCGGAATAATATTACCGGTGGCGTTGGTGGAGATCGTGGTCATTAATATCACCAGCACCGCAAAGAAAGAAGCAAACAGGCTGTCCCATTTCTGCACGATATCCAGCACGTTCCAGGTATCCATGTCGTAATGGATACTGGCCCCGGCGATAATGCACACCCCGGCCACCGCGAAAAGAATATAAGCCACGACTAAACCAAGGGTTTGCCCAAGCGCCTGATCGCGAAACGAGCGCGCGTTCTGGGTAAAGTCCGAGGCGCTGACAGCCGGCGCCGCCCACACGGCGACCACCGCGTTAATCACCACCAGGAACAGGAAACCGCTATGTTCCGCTTTCTCCACTCCGGTCGGTAGGTAGTCGAGGATCGGGCCAATCCCCACCAGCGAGATAGCCCAGATGGCCATGCCGCCGAACACAACATAGATACAGGGGTTGAGGATCGCGGTGAATTTATTGAGAACTTTTCCGCCGCCGAAACCAATCCCCACATTAATCAGCCAGAAAACCAGAAAGGCGATCAGCCCCGGCAACGACAGTCCCAGCAGCTTAAAATCGCCGCCAAGGGTCAAAAACGCTGGCCACAGTTTGCCTAATAAGATCAGGAATGCCAGCGAACCGGCATAGCATTGCAAACCAAACCACATAATCGCCGCAATACCGCCTCTGAGCAGGCCAGGTAATAATGCCCCACGCACCCCATACGAGGCTCTTAAAATCATAGCGAAGGGTACGCCGTATTTACTTCCGGCAGCGCCATTAAACACCATAACCGCGGCAATAATAAAAGCACTCAATATTATTGCCATCATTATACTGAACGTTGATAGTCCAAGAATAAAAAAACCACCAACCATGACATAATTAGGTACGTTGTGTACGGATCCCATCCATAAGGTAAAATAGTTAAATGTCTTCCAGTTACGCTGCGATTCTATTTTTGGTAATAGATCGTCGCTATAACCTCTGGATTTGTACAGGTCTTGAGCTTGTTCCATAATTCCCTCTTAATACGCATCGGATTACGTTTACAGGTTTAGCTATGTGGAACAACAAATTATTATAATTATTTATATTTATTATACGGGGATTGTCTTTGACTGTATTTTGTTCTTACGCAAGGTAATCAATGCAAACAGTATCGTTCCGGTAATAACTAGCCCGGCAGACATCACAAAACTAATTTCTTTTGACCCAGTCAGATCGGAAATAAAACCGGTGAGCGTCGGGGCAACGACCGCTGAACTCATACCAAAGAAATTAAATAAGCTGAAAGCGCGGCCTAATGTTTTCGCTGATGCCTGCTCGGAGACAAACGAAATAAGAATCGGGTCAACGGCCATTTTGCCCAGCAGTCCGTACAGCACGAGGCTAATCATCAGCATGGTGGTATTCGGCGACAGGACGGTAAACATCAGCATGGCCGCGGCGACAATCTCCAGCCCGAGAATAACTTTGACTTTACTGTCGCGGAATTTATCCGACAGATGGCTAAAGAACAGCGCCCCCGGCACCCCGACAACCGCCACCAGCGCCGAAGCAAAACCAATGGCCCCGCCGTCAAAGCCGCGTTCGGTCTGGAGATAGGAAGGCAGCCAGGTGACGATCAGGTAGTAGCCGTAGCAGGTGCAGAAATAGAGGAAGTAAACGCTGCACAGCAGCGGCGAAAACAGCGGCGCTGACTTCTCTTCGACCGGTGCTGACGCCGTGGCGCTATTTTTATTGACCGCTGCGGCTGGCTCTTTAAGCTTGCGACGAATCACCAGGGTAAACACGCAGAGCATCACCACCAGGATCGCGGCGACAATAAACAACACGTTTTGCCAGGCCATATGCATGCTTTTGACCAGAATGCTTGAGCCAATCAGGCCAATCCCCATCCCGATAGCCGAGCCGCTGTTAATAATGGCGTTCGCCAGCGCCCGACGCTCCTGCGGCACGTTGGCCGAGGAGAGCGAATAGGCGGAGCTGAAGAAGGACGCGCAGCCGGCGCCGGCCAGCAGCGAGCCGATATAAATCAGCGTCAGGTTTCCCGCATTAGCGATGCTTAGCGTGCCGATAATAAACAGCGAGAAACCACACATCAGCATAATTTTCTGCCCCAGTTTATCAACCAGAATACCGCAGGGGATCTGCATTCCGCAGTAGGCAAGAAAATAGAAGCTGGCTATCGCGCCAATTTCAGCGTTACTGACGTTGCCTAAGGACGCCTGAATTTCCGGGTAAATCGGCGTTAATACGGTACGATAAATCCATATTGCCACCCAGCCCAGACTCATTACCACGACTATTTTCTTCCAATAGTCGATACCCGTTTTATTGATAGTATCCATAAATTCACCCGTGAGGTTTAAAAAATACTGCCGGAATCGACAGCATTTTCTCATTACGATATTTTATGATTCGCCATTAATTCCAGCGCCTGAACTAAAGACGAGTGATCTAATTCGCTACCGCCGTTGGCGACGCAGGTATTAAATAGCTCCTGACAGGTTGCCGTATTCGGTAAATTAAGCGCCAGAGCTTTCGCGCTCTGCAATGCCAGATTAAGATCCTTCTGGTGCAGGGAAATTTTAAAGCCGGGATTAAAAGTCCGGTTCAACATTCTTTCGCCATGTACTTCCAGAATACGCGAGGAGGCGAAGCCGCCCATCAGCGCCTGACGAACGCGAGCGGGATCGGCTCCGGCTTTAGACGCGAAAACCAGCGCTTCGGAGACCGCTTCAATATTCAGCGCGACGATAATCTGATTGGCGACTTTACAGGTCTGACCGTCGCCGTTACCGCCGACGAGGGTGATGTTTTTACCCAGGATATCAAACAGCGGCTTCACGCGAGCAAACACGTTTTCGTCACCGCCGACCATAATCGAGAGCGTGCCTTCACGCGCGCCAATTTCGCCGCCGGATACCGGCGCATCGAGATAATCCGCGCCCAAATCCCGCACCTGCTGTGCAAAACGCTTGGTTTCAATCGGCGATATAGAACTCATATCAACGATGGTTTTGCCCTTCAGGGCCGCTTTGGCGCAGCCGTGTTCGCCAAACAACACGTCGGCAACCTGCGGGGTATCCGGGACCATGATAAAAATAATCTCGGACTGCTCCGCGACCTGCTCGGCGGTAGCCAGATGCTGCGCGCCCTGCTTGAGCAGTTCTTCAGCAACCGGACCGATGGTGGTCACGTGCAGCGCGTGGCCCGCTTTGGCAAGTCGGAGCGCCATCGGGGTGCCCATAATACCTAAACCAATAAATCCCAGTTTCATACGTTTCCTCTCAAAATTTCTGTTTCGATTTATTTGGGCAATAGTTATCCCTTCCCCGAAATGGAATAATAAATAGTGCCCAACGATAAATTAAAAATTAGCGGTAGCGATTAAACCATGTCAGGCCCGCTTCGGTGGTAGTCAGCGGTTTATATTCGCAGCCGACCCAGCCGTCATAATTTGACTTGTCGATAAATTTAAAAAGATAATCGTAATTAATTTCTCCGGTTCCCGGCTCTCCGCGCTCCGGGTTGTCGGCAATCTGTAAATGACCAATTCGGTTGGCATAAGTTTGCATCGTATGGGTTAATTCACCCTCCATGCGCTGCATATGATAAATATCGTACTGGATTTTCAGATTATCGCTGCCGACCTCATCAATGAGCGCTAGCGCCTGATGCGTGGTATTCAGATAGAACCCCGGCATATCGAAATAATTAATCGGCTCAATCAGCAGCAGAATCCCCTCCTGGGCCAGCGCGGCGGCGGCAAAACGTAAATTCGCCACCAGCGTGGCGCGAATATGATCTTCGCGATAGCCCACCGGGGTTTTACCGACCAGGCAGTTGATTTTACGATTGCCCAGCGCTTTGGCGTAGCGGACTGCGGCGTCAACGCCCTCGCGGAACTCCGCTTCGCGACCGGGAATACAGGCGATGCCGCGCTCCCCTGCCGCCCAGTCGCCAGCGGGTAAATTATGTAAGGTATGCTCCAGCCGGTTGTCGCTCAGCTTTTGCTTTAATACCTCGGGCGCATAGTCATACGGGAACATAAATTCAACGGCGCGAAAACCGCAGGCCGCCGCTTTATCAAAGCGCTCGAGAAAATCATATTCCTGAAATAACATCGAAAGATTGGCAGAAAAGCGCAACATAGGTTCACCTCATTTATTCATATTTCATAAAGCAGGTTTCGGTTGGCGCATCGATGGCGCTGTCGGCAACGTCTTCGAACTCCATGACGTTATCCAGCTCGCTGCCCATCGAGATATTGGTCACGCGCTCAAGGATCACTTCCACCACCACCGGCACGCGATACTCTTTCATCCACGCTTTCGCCTGTTCAAATGCGGGCGCGATATCTTCAGGTTTAAAGACGCGAATCGCTTTACAGCCGAGACCTTCGGCGACCTTCACGTGATCGACGCCGTAGCCGTTCACTTCGCTGGAGTTGATATTTTCAAACGCCAGCTGGACGCAGTAATCCATATCGAACGCGCGCTGCGACTGACGAATTAAACCCAGATAGGCGTTGTTCACCAGTACGTGGACGTAAGGAATATTGAACTGCGCGCCTACCGCCAGCTCTTCAATCAGGAACTGGAAGTCGAAGTCGCCGGAGATCGCCACCACGTTACGCTCGGGGTCGGCGGCGCAAACGCCCAGCGCGGCGGGCAGCGTCCAGCCCAGCGGCCCCGCCTGGCCGCAGTTGATCCAGTGGCGGTCTTTAAATACGTGCAGCATCTGCGCGGCGGCGATTTGCGACAGACCGATGGTGGTGACGTAGCACACGTCGCGGCCAAAGGCTTTGTTCATCTCTTCATAAACGCGCTGCGGTTTGACCGGCACGTTATCGAAGTGGGTTTTACGCAGCAGCGTGCGTTTGCGCTCCTGACACTCGGCAACCCAGCGCTCGCGGCGAGGCAGGCGGCCCTCTTTTTGCATCTGCTGCGCGATATCCACCAGTTGGGTCAACGCCGCTTTCGCATCGGAGACAATCCCTAAATCCGGGCACAGCACGCGGCCAATCTGCGTCGGTTCGATATCGATATGGATGATTTTGCGGCCTGCGGTGTACTTCTCGACCGAACCGGTATGACGGTTGGCAAAGCGGTTGCCAATACCGAACACAAGGTCGGAGGCCAGCAGCGTGGCGTTGCCGTAGCGGTGCGCGGTTTGTAAGCCGACCATACCGGCCATCAGCTCGTGGTCGTCCGGGATACAGCCCCAGCCCATCAGCGTCGGGATCACCGGCACATGGGTGATTTCGGCAAATTGCTGCAACAGCGCCGCGGCATCGGCGTTAATTACCCCGCCGCCGGCGACTATCACCGGGCGTTCGGCCATCAGCAACATCGCCAGCGCGCGTTCAATCTGCGGGCGCGTGGCAACAGGTTTATACGCCGGGAGCGGCGCATACAGCTCAGGATCAAATTCGATTTCCGCGACCTGGACATCATAAGGCAGGTCGATTAGAACCGGTCCCGGTCTGCCGGAGCGCATCAGATGGAAAGCCTGTTGCAGCACGCCCGGCACCAGCGCCGCTTCGCGCACGGTCACCGCCATCTTAGTGACGGGCTTAGCAATGGACTCTATATCGACCGCCTGGAAATCTTCTTTATGCAGACGCGCGCGCGGCGCCTGGCCGGTGATGCACAAAATAGGAACGGAGTCAGCGGAGGCGGAGTACAGCGCGGTGATCATATCCGTTCCCGCCGGGCCCGATGTTCCCAGGCATACGCCGATATTGCCGGCCGTGGCCCGCGTATAACCTTCCGCCATATGCGACGCGCCTTCCACGTGACGCGCCAGAATATGACGGATCCCGCCGTGCTTGCGCATCGCCGAATAGAACGGGTTAATCGCCGCGCCGGGCACGCCAAATGCGGTGGTAATCCCTTCTTTTTCCAGTACATACATTGCCGCGTCGACGGCTCTCATTTTTGCCATTTTTTACTACCTCGCTATATTGGAAAAATTTTCCAAATTTGAAAAAAGCCAAAAAAGTCCCGCTCCGCAGAGCGGGTCGGTTCGGCTATCAATCAGCCTGGGGTTTGAGTCCCAGCGCGGTGCTGATATTCCTTGCCGTCTCCCTTACCAGCTCTCCCTGGCTGATAAAACGATCCGGGGTTAAGCGGGACGCCGGCCCGGAAATCGAAATCGCCGCGACCACGGACCCCACATCATCGTAAACCGCTGAAGCAATACAGTTTAATCCTGTCACGTGCTCCTCCTGGTCAATGCTGTAGCCGCAGGCTCGCGCTTCATCCAGATTCCGCTGCAGGACCGGCAAATCGACGATCGTCGCCGGCGTAAACCGCTGTAGTCCGGTCTTCACAATGACATCCACCAGCTCTTCCGCCGACAGCGGATACAGCAGCGCTTTCCCGGCGCCTGAAGCATGCAGTGGTAGTCGGCTGCCGAGCGGCGCGCACATCCTCACCATCGACTTGCACTCCTGCTGGCCAATCAGCACCGCTTCGTTGCCGTTGCGAATCGCCACGTTGACGGTCTCGCCCGACATCAGCATCAGCCGGCGCATAAAGGGTCCGCCGACGGATAAAACATCCCGGTTGTGGATGTACGCCGAACCGATATTGAATGCGCCAAGTCCGATGTGCCACCAGCCTAACTGCGCGTCCTGATACACAAAATCCGCGCCTTCCAGCACCTTGAGCAGACGAAAGGTGGTCGACAACGGTAAGTCCAGATTCAGGGAAATATCGCTGATCGACGAGCTGCCGCCGCTCTTTTCAAGGTATTGCAGTATCGCGATCCCTCTCTCCAGCGCCTGGGCGCCTTTTTGCGCGGAAGGCTCCTGCTGGCCCGGCCTTCCCCGCCTTCTCACTTCTGTCATACCTCGATTATCTCCGGCTCAAAACCTGAGCATAAATAGTGTGTAAGCGCCCACATGTTATGCAAGATAATCGATAGCGTCACGTGCAACCTCACGCAAAGCTCAACTCCACGGTCGGGATCTCTACCACATCGCAGTTATCTTTTCCGCCGCGATCGACGGTTAAAAAATCGGTTTCACTCTGCCAGGCAAACAGCGGGTGATGCCAGACGTTACGATGGTAATTGACCCCCTGACGGCCATTGGAGATAAACGCGCGCAGCGTGGTCATGTCCGGTTGATCGCCTCCTGCCGCGACCACCACGACAAAGGCTTCACCGTTCATCGGCACAAACGCCTGGGTGCCCAGCGGATGACGTTCCAGCTCGGTGACCACAATCGGTAGCGCCGCCGGCTGGGCGCGGTTAATGCTGATCAGCGTGCGCTCCTGCTGCAGGGTTTCCACCATCGCCAGATCGTGAAAACGCTGGACTTTGCCATCGTTGATGTGGAAAAAATCCTGTCCTTCCGTTTCGATAACGTCCCCATAGGGGCGGAAGGCTTCGCGCGTCAGCGGCAATACTTCTAGCTTCATTGCATATTCCTTAGTCATTAAAAACCGTTCCCCTCCTCATACCTTGAGGGTAAGAGATGTACCGGTCAATTCATGGCCATCTCAAAGTGGTATCAACTATAAGTTGGAATAATTTTCCAAAACCTGATTTAAGCCACATAATTGAAATGGTTATTATGAAAAAATACTTAAAAATCATGGGGGAATTATTAAATTACGAGGAATGAGGCGATGCTAGACCCCGAAACACTACGTACCTTTGTCAGCGTAGCGGAGAGCGGCAGCTTCTCCAGAGCGGCGGAAAAACTCTATAAAACAACCGCCACTATTAGCTATCGCATCAAATTACTGGAAGATAACACCGGCGTCGCGCTCTTTTCCCGCACCACGCGCAGCGTACTGCTGACCCCGGCCGGGATGCACCTGCTGGCGCAGGCCAGAGAATGGCTTGGCTGGATTGACAGTATGCCCGGAGAGCTACAGCAGATAAACGACGGCGTGGAGCGCCAGGTCAATATTGTAGTAAATAACCTGATGTATGACCCGCAGGCCATCGCCCGGCTGCTGGCCTGGCTCAGCCAACGTTACCCCTTTACGCAGTTTCATTTTTCGCGACAAATTTATATGGGCGTCTGGGATACGCTTCTGCACGATGACTTTTCGCTGGCGATCGGCGTTACCGGCACCGAACCGTTAGGCGAAAATATTGCGGTCACCCCGCTGGGCGAAGTGTCCTGGCTGTTCGTGATGTCGCCGCATCACCCGCTCGGCCAGCAAAGCGATCCGCTATCGGAGGCCCAGCTACGTCGCTATCCTGCGGTCAATATTGAGGACAGCGCCCGGAGATTGACCAAGCGCGTCGCCTGGCGTCTGCCGGGGCAAAAAGAGATTGTGGTTCCCGATATCGAAACTAAAATCGCGGCGCATATCGCCGGCGTCGGTATCGGCTTTTTACCCGAGCCGCTGTGCCAGCCGCTTATCGCTCGCGGTGAGCTGATCGCCCGACAGATCCCGGCGATGCGTCCCCCCTCTCCTCTGAGCCTCGCCTGGCGCAAAGATCATCATGGTAAAGCGGTGCAGGATATCGCCTCGCTGTTCGTCCATTCGGCCCCGGAAATCCAGGGATTCCTGACACTATTCAGCGATACACCGTGAAAAATCAATTCAGCCTACCGCTCACCGCGTACAATAGGAGGATTATCGCGTCGAGCGACGCGTCTGGATGGCTTAACGGTTTAAATGATGCAATTAGTCCCACAGAATATTCGGCAGATCCTCGCCAGCGATACGCCGCTGATTGACGTACGCGCCCCGATTGAATTCAGGCAAAGCGCCATGCCCGCGGCGGTCAACCTGCCGCTGATGAACGACGACGAACGCGCCGCCGTCGGCACCTGCTATAAACGTCAGGGGCCGGAAGCCGCTCTCGCGCTGGGTCATCAGTTGGTCAGCGGCGAGATTCGCGCCAGCCGCCTCGCCGCCTGGAAAGAAGCCTGCGCGCGTTATCCCGAGGGCTACCTGTGCTGCGCCCGCGGCGGCCAGCGTTCGCATATCGTGCAGCAGTGGCTGAATGACGCAGGCGTGGATTACCCGCTGATTACCGGCGGCTATAAAGCGCTGCGCCAGGCGGCTATTCAGCTGACCGAAGAGCTGGTGCAGCGCCCTATCGTGCTGATTGGCGGCTGTACCGGTAACGGTAAAACCCAGCTGGTCTGCGCCCAGCCCGACGGCATCGATCTCGAGGGCCTCGCCCACCATCGCGGCTCTTCATTTGGCCGTACCCTGCAGGAGCAGTATCAGCAGGCAACCTTTGAAAATCATCTTGCCGTGGCGATGCTCAAAAAGTCAGAGCGGCAGACGCGCTGGGTGCTGGAAGATGAGGGGCATATGATCGGCGCCAATCACCTGCCGGAATGTATGCGTATTCGCATGGCGCAGTCGCCGCTGGCGGTAGTGGAAGATCCGTTTGAGATCCGTCTTGAACGGCTGCGCGAGGAGTATTTTACCCGGATGCATCGCGATTTCCTGGCGGCCTACGGCGAAGAGCAAGGCTGGCGGGCATATAGCGAATATCTGCACCACGGCCTGTTCGCTATCCGCCGCCGCCTCGGGTTACAGCGTTTTGCCCAGCTCACTGCCAGGCTTGATGAAGCCCTGCTGGAGCAGCAGCGCAGCGCCAGCACCGAAGCCCACTTCAGCTGGCTGGTTCCCCTGCTGAACGAGTATTACGACCCAATGTACCGCTACCAGCTCGGCAAAAAAGCGGAGAAGATTATTTTTCGCGGCAGCTGGCAGGACGTCGCCGCCTGGCTGGCGCAGGCGCAGTAGTCACATCCTCCCTTGTCCCGGCTTGCGGCGTAAACGCCTTAGCCGGGCTACGGGTCCGCAAACGGCGAGCCCCGGAAGCGCAGCGCCGCCGGGGAAGTGTTTCAGCTTAGAAGTCGTAGCGCAGACGCACCAGGTTCATATCGCCCAGGTTGTCGGTGCTTGACGTGAAGACGTGTTCGTAGTCAACGCGGAAACCGTAATCCAGTTGGAAGCTCACGCCGACGCCGTTATCAATCCGCTGATAGTTGCGGCCGTTCACGTACTGCAGGCGGTCGCCCATAAAGTACGGCTGAATAGATTTCACCGCATACTGACCAATCGGGAATTTATAACCGGCAAAGTACTCAATACCCCAGGCATCGCCCGCGAAGTAGTTATGAACATCGGTTTTTTTGGTGGTCAGGAAGTTCTGATACCAGCCGCCGCCGAAGGAGAAGGTCCAGTTATCCGGCGTCCAGCTTAGGGCGGTACCGACGATATTCTGGTCGTATGATTTGCTGTCTGAACTCGAGGGGTTACGCATATCGGCGCGGGTATAGTTCCACGCGGCACCCCAGGTCAAATCCTTCATAATGTGGTAATCGGCGCCGATGGAGCCACCGCCTTTACGCTTGTAGCGCAGGCCGTTGCCCGGCAGATATTCGCTGTCTTCGAATAAGTAAGAAGCGTAGAGATCGACATCGCCAACGGTTTTCTTGTATTTCAGCATATTGCGTGAGCGATAGGAACCATCGTAGTCACCGTTGATGCCGTTACCCGGCGCCTGGCCTATCATGTCGTAATCCCAGATATCGGTTTTTACCCCGACCACGTCGTAATAAACGCTGTTCTGCTGACCGTAGGTTAACGTCCCCCAGGTATCGCTTTTCAGGCCGGTATAGAGCATACGGCGGCTGG
This sequence comes from Klebsiella sp. M5al, assembly GCF_002090195.1. Classification (NCBI taxonomy): domain Bacteria; kingdom Pseudomonadati; phylum Pseudomonadota; class Gammaproteobacteria; order Enterobacterales; family Enterobacteriaceae; genus Klebsiella; species Klebsiella sp. M5al. The sequence continues at coordinate 1,462,990 of NZ_CP020657.1, read as the reverse complement.
TGTTATTCGCGCCTTCGGCATAGTGGTTATCCCAGTCGAAAAGCGCCGGAATATTGACGCCCAGCTCGTAGTAGCTGATCCAGCTAATATCATCGAACAGATAGTAGTCGGCGGCGAAGCGGAAACGGGTGCCGCCATCGAAACCGTTACGTTTATAAGAGCCTTTGTCTCCGTCGCCGGACATCATATTGAACTGGGGACGGATGCTCCCGCCGACGGTGAAGTTAAGCCGGCTTAACGGATCGCCCGCCTGCGGATCTTGTTTTAAAAGCGTAATTTCCGCCTGGGATGCAAAAGAGGTTAACGCCAGGGCTGCGCCGATCGTTATCGCCAGCGCTTTTATTTTATGTGCCATACTTTTTCCTTGATTAATAAGCAACCTTATATTTGCCAGTTGAATATTAACTGCGATTGAGTATGACGTGTTGTTGAGTTTTTAATGTTTCGTGCGGTTAAAAATCAGTGACTTACCATTTTGTGCCGTTAAAAAAACAGTGGTTATCTTTTCATCGCCATGTCATTAAAATGGTCTATTACCGCGCAAACTTCATCCATGGAGGAACTATGTCGAAAAAACTACTGCAGCTGCACTTTGCCTTTAATGGCCCCTTCGGCAGCGAGATGTCCCGTCAGCTCGTGGAACTGGCCGAGTCTATCAATCAGGAACCGGGGTTTATCTGGAAGATCTGGACGGAAAGCGAAAAGGATCAGGAAGCGGGCGGGATCTATCTTTTTGAGAATGAAGAAACCGCGCTCGCTTATCTCAACAAGCATACCGCACGCCTGAAATCTCTCGGCGTGGATGACGTTATCTGCAAAATCTTCGACGTCAACGAGCCGCTCACCGTCTTGAACCACGGTCATCTGTAATAGCCACTCTCATCCGTACCGGCCCCCCCCGGGTTGCGGCTGACGCCTTACCCGGGCTACATCACTCACGCTATCCCTGACTAAACTGGCGGAACAGCGCCTTCCCTTTCAGCAAACGCAGCCCCAGCCAGCCGCCGCACAGCGACAGCAGTATCGCCCCGCACAGCGGCAGCATCACCCATAGCCGCCAGTCCGGAGACCACGGGAAGTCAAAGATTTTGCTTTGCAGCAGCGCCAGCGCTACCTCTGCGCCAATCGCCGCCACCACGCCTGACACCACGCCCAGCAGGGCGAACTCCGCCCACAGCGTGGTGCGCAGCAGAGACTTACCGGCCCCCAGCGTGCGCCAGACCACCAGTTCCTGATAACGCTGGCGCATCCCGACCTGCACCTGCGCCAACAGCAGCAACACGCCGCAGGCGGTGACCAGAATCACCATCACCTCAAGGGCGCGGCTTACCTGTGTCAGCACCTGGCCAATCTGCTGCAAAATCGCGCCGATATCCAGCAGGCTGACGGTGGGGAATTCGCGGTTGAGCTGCGTTAGCATCCCGTTGCCGTTATCCCAGCGGAAGCTGGTGAGCCAGCTTTGCGGCTGCCCGTCGAGCGCCCCCTGCGGGAAGATAAAGAAGAAGTTTGGCCGCAGGCTCTCCCAGTCAACTTTGCGCACGCTGGACACTTTCGCGCTAAAGTCCTGGGTATCCCCGGTAAACGTCACGCTATCGCCGAGCTTGACGCCCAGCCGCTGCGCCAGCCCCTCTTCAATCGAGACCTCGCCCGCTTTCGGCGGCCAGGTTCCGGCCACCAGCGGATTATGATCAGGCCGCTCGCGGCTCCAGGTGAGGTTAAGCTCGCGGTTCAGGGCTTCATCTTTATTGCCTTCCGTCGCCTGGCCGTTGATTTGCGTCAGGCGGGCGCGCACGATGGGATAGAACTCGGTGGCGCGGGTCTGATGTTCGGCAAGGAAGGTTTTCACCGGCACCACCTGCTCCGGGGCGATGTTGATCAGAAAGTAGTTAGGACTTTCCGGCGGCAGCTGCTGCTGCCAGCGATCGAGCAGATCGCCGCGCAGCACCAGCAGCAGGGCCAGCAGCATAAACGACAGCGAAAAGGCCGCCAGCTGGCTCAGGGTCGACCACGGCTGACGCAGCAGACGATTCACCGCCAGGCGCAGCGGCAGCGCTTTTAACGTCAAACGCTTCAGCAGCCACAGAACGCCCCATCCCGCCAGGCCGCACACCAGCGCCAGCACCACGGCGCCCGCCAGCACCGCCCATAGCAGAGGGCTGCCGCCCATCAGCAGCGCCAGCAGCGCCACCACGACCAAGCACACCACGGGAATATAGAACTTAAGCGGCCAGACATTAGCAACAACATCCTGGCGCAGCACTCGCAGCGGCAGGGTCGCCAGCAGCAGTCGATAGGGTCGCAGCCCGACCAGCAGGGAAATCACCACCATCGCGCCGATCGCCCACAGCCACGGCCAGCCGCTCGCCGCCGGCAACGCCGCCGGGAGCACCGGTTTAAGCATCACCAGCAGAATATTTTCTAGCCCAACGCCCATCGCCCCGCCGGCAACCACCGCCATCGCCAGCAGCATCAGCCACTGGCCGACAATCAGCTTGCGCAGCTGCGCCCGCCCGGCGCCGAGGGTTTTGAGGATCGCCACCAGATCGTAACGGCTGCGGCAGTAATGGCTCATCGCCACCGCCACCGCGGCGACCGCCAGCAGCAGCGTTAACAACGCCGACAGCAGTAAAAACTGCTGCGAGCGTTCCAGCGATTTGCCCAGCGCGCTGTCGTCCTGCTCCAGGCCGATCCAGCGATGTTCCGGCCCCAGCTTCGGCAGCAGCCATTTTTCATAATCCGCCAGCTGCTGCGGGGTTCCGGCGAACTTATAGCGCCAGGAAACGCGGCTGCCTGGCTGTACCGCGCCGGTTTTCGCCACGTCGGCGGTGTTCATCATCAGCCGCGGCGCCATCTGGAAGGGGTTAAAGCCGGCATCCGGCTCCTGAATCACCTCGCCGGCAATGCGCAGCGTAGCGTCGCCGACATCAATAGTGTCGCCGGTTTTCAGATTCAGCAGCGCCATTAATCGCGGCGCCAGCAGCACGGTCCCGGCGTGCGGCTTCAGCCCCGGCGGCTGGGTCTGCAGCTGACCATACAGCGGATAACGCTCGTCAACCGCTTTGACGTCCGCCAGCTGCGGCGTATCGCCGGAAAAGGTCATGGTGGCGAAGCCCAGCTGTTCGCCGACGGTTAAGCCAAGGCGACGCGCTTCGTCAATCCATGCGCCAGGGACTTCGCGTGAGCTGCGCAGCGTGCGGTCGCCAGCCATAAATTCCCGGCTCTGCTGGCTGAGTCCTTTCTCCATGCGGTCGCTTATCGAGCCCAGCGCCAGCACGCAGGCCACCGCCAGGCTTAGCGCCAGCCAGACAATCAGCAGCGACGGCGAGCGCCATTCGCGCCAGAACCAGCGGGCAATCATGCTTCCTCCCGCAGCTGGCCATCTACCAGCCGCAGCCGCCGGTCGCAGCGCGCCGCCAGCAGCGGATCGTGGGTGACGAGGATCAGCGTGGTGCCGTGCTCGCGGTTAAGCGAAAACAGCAGATCGGCAATTTTATCTCCGGTATGACGGTCGAGGTTGCCGGTGGGTTCATCGGCAAACAGCAGCTCCGGGCGGCCGTTAAACGCGCGCGCCAGCGCGACCCGCTGCTGCTCGCCGCCGGAAAGCTGCACCGGCAGGTGATGCAGGCGTTTACCCAGCCCCAGCTGCTCCAGCAGGGCCCGGGCGCTGCCGCGGCTCTGGCTGTCGCTTTCGCCGCGCAGCAGCGCCGGAAGCTCGACGTTTTCCAGCGCATTGAGGGTGGGTATCAGCATAAAGGATTGAAACACAAAGCCGACATGCTTTGCGCGCAGCTTCGCCCGCGCCTCTTCGTCCATCTGATGCAGCGGCTTGCCAAGCAGCGAGACTTCTCCACTGCTGCCGTCGTCCAGCCCGGCCAGGATCGCCAGCAGCGTCGATTTACCGGACCCCGACTCGCCAATCAGGGCGATGGTTTGCCCTTGTTTGACAACCAGCTCAACTCCGGTAAGGATGGACAGCTGATGCTCACCCTGACCGACGGATTTCTTAAGATGATGAACTTCAAGTATGTTTTCCGCTGGCATTTGCCTTTCCTGTTTCTGGTCCTGTTTACCTGCCGCGCGATGGCGGCCGACACGCTGTTGGTTCTCGGCGACAGTCTGAGCGCCGGTTATCGTATGGCGGGCAATACCGCCTGGCCTGCGCTGCTTAACGATAAGTGGCAGACCAAAACGCCGGTGGTGAACGCCAGCATCAGCGGCGATACCTCGCAGCAGGGGCTGGCAAGGCTTCCGGCGCTGCTTAAGCAGCACCAGCCGCGCTGGGTGCTGGTGGAGCTCGGCGGTAACGATGGACTGCGCGGTTTCCCCCCGCAGCAGACGGAGCAGACGCTGCGTACCATTCTTGAGCATATCAAAGCGGCGAATGCCCAGCCGCTGCTGATGCAAATTCGCCTGCCCGCCAACTATGGCCGCCGTTATAATGAAGCCTTTAGCGCAATCTATCCGGCACTGGCCAAAGAGTTTGATATTCCTCTGCTGCCCTTTTTTATGGAAGAGGTTTATCTGAAACCGCAGTGGATGCAGGACGATGGAATTCACCCCAATCGAGACGCCCAGCCGTTTATCGCCGACTGGATGGCGACGCGTTTGGCTCCCTTAGTTAATCATGACTCCTGATAACAGCGAGTCATTCGCAGGTAAAGTTATGCAAAAATCGGTTTTAGTTACAGGATGTTCCAGCGGAATTGGTCTTGAAAGCGCCCTGGATTTAAAGCGCCAGGGCTTTAACGTGCTGGCCGCCTGCCGCAAAGCAGAAGATGTCGCGCGGATGCACGAACTGGGGCTGAGCGGTGTTCTGTTGGATCTTGACGATCCGCAGAGCGTTGAACGCGCCGCCGCCGAGGTGATTGCCCTGACCGATAACCGCCTGTATGGCCTGTTTAACAACGCGGGCTACGGCGTCTACGGCCCGCTGCCGACCATCAGCCGCCAGCAGATGGAGCAGCAGTTTTCCGCCAACTTTTTCGGCGCCCATCAGCTAACGATGCTGCTGCTTCCGGCCATGGAGCCGCACGGTGAGGGGCGTATCGTGATGACCTCATCGGTGATGGGGATCATCTCCAGCCCCGGCCGTGGCGCCTATGCCGCGAGTAAATACGCGCTGGAGGCCTGGTCCGACGCGCTGCGCATGGAGCTGCGCCACAGCGGTATTAAGGTCAGCCTGATTGAGCCGGGCCCCATCCGCACCCGTTTCACCAACAACGTTAACCAGACCCAGGCCGATAAGCCGGTGGAAAACCCCGGCATTGCCGCCCGCTTTACTCTCGGACCGGAAGCCGTGGTGGAAAAAGTGCGCCATGCTTTTGTCAGCGATAAACCGAAGCTGCGCTACCCGGTAACCCTGGTGACGCACGCGGTCGCCCTGCTGAAACGCCTGCTGCCGACCCGCGCGATGGACAAAATTATCCAGGGCTAAGTTGAAGCGCCTGCCGTCGCCCCCATATATCTATACAAGTATCGACTAAAGAGACTCGCTCATGTCCGCACAGAATATTGTCAATATTACCGAAGCTAACCTACACCAGACGCTGCAGCAGTCCGCAGCGACGCCGGTGCTGTTCTATTTCTGGTCCGCGCGCAGCCAACATTGCGAGCAGCTGACGCCGGTGCTGGAGAGCCTGGCCGCCCAGTACAACGGTCTGTTTACCCTTGCTAAGGTTGACTGCGATGCCGAACAAATGCTGGCTTCGCAGTTTGGCTTGCGCGCTATCCCTACGGTTTACCTGTTCCAGAACGGTCAGCCGGTCGACGGCTTCGAAGGCCCGCAGCCGGAAGAAGCGGTGCGCGCGCTGCTGGATAAGTTCCTGCCGCGCGAAGAGGAACTCAAGGCGCAGCAGGCGCTGGCGCTGATGGAGGAAGAGAACTACGCCGAAGCCCTGCCGCTGCTGAAAGACGCCTGGCAGCTGTCGAACCAGGAGAGCCAGATTGGCCTGCTGCTGGCGGAAACGCTGATTGCCCTGCACCGTTCCGATGAAGCGGAAACCGTGCTGAAAGCCGTGCCGCTGCAGGATCAGGATACCCGCTATCAGGGGCTGGTGGCGCAGATCGAGCTGCTGAAAAAAGCCGCCGACACGCCGGAAATTCAGCAGCTGCAGCAGCAGGTAGAGCAGAACCCGCAAGACGCGGCGCTGGCCTCCCAGCTGGCATTACAGCTGCATCAGGTAGGGCGTAACGAAGAGGCGCTGGCGCTGCTGTTCAGCCATCTACAAAAAGATTTAGGCGCCGGAAACGGCGAAGTGCGCAAGATGCTCCAGGAGATCCTCTCCGCGTTGGGCACCGGCGACGCGCTGGCCGCGAAGTACCGCCGCCAGCTCTACTCTCTGCTTTATTAATCGCAAAAAACCCGGCTCGCGCTGCGCGTAGCCGGACTACAGACTGGATGATCTTGTAGCCCGGGTAAGGCGTTTACGCCGCAACCCGGGAAACGCTTACGCCCGTTTTTTCAGCTGCGTCACCACCAGCTGATGGCGAGCGTTAAAGAACTTCAGGTAGGTCAGATACCCGGCGATAATCGTTGACAGACTGGCGGTAGAGAGCAGCATGAACGTCACCATAATCTGATACTTAATCGCTTTTACCGGATCAATCCCGGCGAAAATCAGCCCCGACATCATCCCCGGCAGGCTCACCAACCCTACCGTTTTCGCCGAATCCACCGTCGGGATCAGCGCGGCGCGAATGCTATCGCGGATCAGCCTCGCGGAAGCCATCTTCGGCGTTGCGCCCAGGCTCAGCTTCTCCTGAATCTGCTGCTGCTCGCTGCTAAACCGCTGCCCCATATTGTTGTAGCACAGCCCGACCGCCACCATCGCGTTGCCGGCCACCATCCCGGCGATTGGAATGACCTGCATCGGCACAAAAGCAATCGACCCGGAAAAAACCAGCACCGCCAGGGTTAACCCGGCGCCGGTGGTTATCGCGATAAATGAAGAAACAAAGGCTTTATCGATATATTTGCTGCGTTTTTTCGCATTCCACGCCGCGTTAAAGCAGATAAACAGCACCATCAGCAGCGTCAGCACGGCGTGATTAACGTTAAAGATATATTTCAGCACGTAGCCGACGATGATCAGCTGCACAATCGCCCGGCAGATACTCCAGATAATATCTTTTTCCAGCGCCAGCTTTTCCCGGTAGCTGACCACAATCGCCACCAGCACCAGAACCATGGATAACGCCAGCGACTCGTTGGTAATATTATGCCCGTTCATTTTTTTGCTCCTCCTGCGCTTTGCCGCCGGCAGGCTGGAGCGTAATCACTTCATCCGCATGGGCAATTTCATTGCTATCGTGAGTGACCCACAGAACGGCGATATTTTTTTCGCTCGCATAGCGGTGAATAATCTCATTCACATTTTTTTTATTGCTCTCGTCCAGCGCGCTGGTTATTTCATCGAGCAGCAGCACCTGCGGTAAAAACTGCAGATTGCGAATCAATGAAACGCGCTGCTTTTCCCCGCCAGACAGCTCGTTAATGGATTTTTCCAGCGTATTTTTCGCCAGACCGAAGCGGGCAAGATCGGCCACCAGCGCCTTAGGATCCGGCTGTTTTTGACGGATCTTCCACGGGAAGATCAGGTTGTCATACACCGAATCGCCGAACAGCGCCGGGGTTTGCGCGCAGTAGGAAACCTGCTGGCGATAGGTTTCCGGCGTTAAGTCATTAATATCTTTACCGGCGAAGAAAATGCTCCCCGAGGTGGGGCTTTGCAGCGAAGCGATTATTTTTAATAACGTGCTTTTTCCGCAGCCGGAAGGGCCGGTAATCAGCTTAAATTCCCCTGCTCTGAGCTGAAAATTAATCTCATTAAGGATGGTCACCCCATCGGCCTGAAAACCCACGTTCTCCAGGCGCAAAATAGCGTTACTTTCGGTCATTATTATTCCCAGTTTTTCGACAACGCCTCTAGTTTACTCCACTTTTCTTTCACCCGGATGCGCGGAAAGATATACTCTGGTTAAACGCGCGCCGCTCTTCCGGCGCATCAACAGGCAACAAGACAGGAGGTTTTTGATGCTGATTTTTATCCCCATTCTTATTTTCGTCGCGCTGGTTATCGTCGGAGCGGCGGTAAAAATTGTTCCTCAGGGCTACCAGTGGACGGTAGAGCGCTTTGGCCGCTATACGCAAACGCTGCAGCCGGGTATGAGCCTGGTGGTGCCCTTTATGGATCGTATCGGGCGCAAAATTAATATGATGGAGCAGGTGCTCGATATCCCTTCGCAGGAGGTGATTTCGCGCGATAACGCCAACGTCACCATTGATGCGGTGTGCTTTATTCAGGTCATCGACGCGCCGAAGGCCGCCTATGAAGTCAGCAACCTCGAGCTGGCGATCATCAACCTGACCATGACTAATATTCGTACCGTGCTGGGCTCCATGGAGCTGGACGAAATGCTCTCCCAGCGCGACAGCATCAACACCCGCCTGCTGCATATCGTCGATGAAGCGACCAACCCGTGGGGGATCAAAATTACCCGCGTTGAGATCCGCGATGTGCGTCCGCCAGCGGAGCTTATCGCCTCAATGAACGCCCAGATGAAAGCCGAGCGAACCAAGCGCGCCTATATTCTTGAGGCCGAAGGGATACGTCAGGCGGAAATTTTAAAAGCCGAGGGCGAGAAGCAGTCGCAGATCCTCAAAGCCGAAGGCGAGCGTCAGTCGGCGTTTTTACAGGCAGAGGCGCGCGAACGTTCCGCGGAAGCGGAAGCGCGCGCCACGCAGATGGTCTCATCCGCTATCGCCTCCGGCGACATTCAGGCCATCAACTACTTTGTCGCGCAGAAATATACCGATGCGCTGCAGCAAATTGGCGCGGCCAGCAACAGTAAAGTGGTGCTGATGCCGCTCGACGCCAGCAGCCTGATGGGCTCCATCGCCGGGATCGGCGAGCTGCTTAAAGAAGGCGCCGGCGCGCAGAAAAAATCATGATCGCGCTGATTCTCGCCCACCCGCATATTTTCTGGCTCAGCCTCGGCGGGCTGCTGCTGGCGGCGGAAATGCTCGGCGGCAACGGTTATCTGCTGTGGAGCGGCATTGCCGGCGTCGTAACCGGGCTGCTGGTCTGGATGCTGCCGCTGAGCTGGGAGTGGCAGGGTACGCTGTTTGCCGTCCTGACTCTGCTGGCGGCCTGGCTATGGTCGCGCTGGCTGCGTAACCGCGTTAAGCGCCAGAAGCCGGCGGACGCTCAGCTTAATCAGCGCGGGCAGCAGCTGCTTGGCCGCCGCTTTACGCTGGAAACGGCGCTGGTTAACGGTCGCGGACACGTCCGCGTGGGCGATAGTTCATGGCCGGTCATTGCCGATGAAGACCTCGCGGCGGGCAGCAAGATTGAAGTGGTCGCCGTTGAGGGGATTACCCTGCGGGTCAGGGAGCTCCCCGCCGGGCGTTAAGCCTGCGCTTTGCGGTGACAGCAGCCCGAAAGATTATCGATGATCGGGCAATCCGCGCTGTCATCGCCGGGGCAGGAGTCCGCCAGCGCCAGCAGATGCGCGCGCATCCCCTGCAGCTCGCTGATATGGCGCTCAATGTCCGCCACTTTCTCCAGCGTCCGGCGTTTCACGTCAGCACTGTGCCGCGACGGATCGTTAAACAGAAATATCAGCTCACGGCACTCTTCCAGATTAAACCCCACCTGGCGCGCCTGGCGCAGCAGGGTCAGTTCATCCAGATGCTGCTGGCTGTAGCTGCGGTAGCCATTTTCGCTACGCAGCGGCGGCGTCACCAGCCCCTTCTCTTCGTAAAAACGGATCGCTTTACTGGTTAAACCGGTTTTTTTCGCCACATCGCTAATATTCATCTTTCCCCCTTGACCTTCCCCTTGCTGGAAGGTTTAACCTTGCTAATACTCGATGAAAGAGTGTGTTCGGTCAATCATTAACCGGAAATTATTCAGGAGTTATTTATGTCTAACACTATCGACCTTGCGCTTGATGGCCTCTCCTGCGGCCACTGCGTTAAACGGGTAAAAGAGAGCCTGGAACAGCGTCCCGACGTTGAGCAGGCGGAAGTGACCGTTACCGAAGCTCACGTGACGGGCAGCGCCAGCGCGGAAGCGCTGATTGAGACCATTAAACAGGCCGGATACGGCGCGGAGCTCAGCCACCCAAAGGCTAAACCGCTGGCAGAATCATCAATCCCGCCGGAAGCGCTGACAGCGGCCACCACTGAGCTTCCGGCAGCCCGTGACGAAGATGACAGCCAGCAGCTGTTGATCAACGGCATGAGCTGCGCCAGCTGTGTTTCTCGGGTACAAAACGCGCTTGCGGCGGTACCGGGGGTCTCACAGGCGCGGGTTAACCTGGCGGAACGCACTGCGCTGGTGATGGGCAGCGCGTCCGCCGCAGAATTAGTCCAGGCCGTAGAGAAAGCGGGCTACGGCGCGGAAGCCATCGAAGACGACCTCGAACGCCGCGAGCGTCAGCAGGAAACCGCTGTCGCCACCATGAAGCGCTTCCGCTGGCAGGCGATCGTCGCCCTGCTGGTCGGTATCCCGGTCATGGGCTGGGGGATGATCGGCGACAACATGATGGTCAGCGATGATAACCGCTCCCTGTGGCTGGCTATCGGTGTTGTCACGCTGGCGGTGATGGTGTTTGCCGGTGGCCATTTCTACCGCAGCGCGTGGAAAAGCCTGAAGAACGGCACCGCGACAATGGATACGCTGGTGGCGCTGGGTACCGGCGTCGCCTGGCTCTACTCGATGAGCGTCAATCTGTGGCCGCAGTGGTTTCCGATGGAAGCACGCCACCTCTATTATGAAGCCAGCGCGATGATTATCGGTCTGATTAACCTCGGCCATATGCTGGAAGCCCGCGCGCGCCAGCGCTCTTCGAAAGCGCTGGAAAAACTACTCGATTTAACCCCGCCGTCAGCGCGGGTGGTCACCGACGAAGGCGAAAAAGATCTGCCGCTGGCGGAGGTTCAGGCGGGAATGACCCTGCGTCTGACCACCGGCGATCGCGTACCGGTCGACGGGGTCATTAGCCAGGGCGAAGCCTGGTTCGATGAAGCGATGCTCACCGGCGAACCGGTGCCGCAGCAAAAAGGCGACGGCGACGCCGTTCATGCCGGGACCGTGGTGCAGGACGGCAGCGTGCTGTTTACCGCCAGCGCCGTCGGCAGCCAAACCACGCTGGCGCGCATTATCCGTATGGTGCGCCAGGCGCAGAGCAGTAAACCTGAAATCGGCCAGCTGGCGGACAAAATCTCCGCCGTGTTCGTCCCGGCGGTCGTGGCGATAGCCCTGTTCAGCGCCGCAATCTGGTACTTTTTTGGCCCGGCGCCGCAAATTGTCTACACCCTGGTGATCGCCACCACGGTGCTGATTATCGCCTGTCCGTGCGCCCTGGGGCTGGCGACGCCGATGTCGATTATCTCAGGCGTGGGCCGCGCAGCGGAGTTCGGGGTACTGGTGCGCGACGCCGATGCGCTGCAGCGCGCCAGCACCCTCGATACGCTGGTCTTTGATAAAACCGGTACCCTCACCGAGGGTAAACCGCAGGTGGTGGCGATAAAAACCTTTACCGCTATGGATGAATCCGCCGCTCTGCGCCTGGCGGCGTCTCTGGAGCAAGGCTCCAGTCACCCGCTGGCGCGCGCCATCCTCGACAAAGCCGCAGACCAACGCCTGCCTGCGGTAGATAATTTCCGCACGCTGCGCGGGCTGGGCGTCAGCGGCGAAGCCGAAGGCCACCGTCTGCTGCTCGGTAACCAGGCGCTGCTGAATGAGCACAAGATTGCAACGGCTGAAATAGAAGACGAAATGACCGCCCAGGCGTCACAGGGCGAGACGCCGGTACTGCTGGCGGTGGATGGTCAGGCGGCGGCGCTGTTCGCCATCCGCGATCCGCTGCGCGAAGATAGCGTGGCGGCATTAGCCAGGCTGCACCGCCAGGGCTATCGGCTGGTGATGCTGACCGGAGATAACCCCACCACCGCCAACGCTATCGCCAAAGAGGCGGGCATTGATGAGGTGATTGCCGGAGTGCTGCCGGACGGTAAAGCCGATGTGATTAAACGCCTGCAAAGCCAGGGGCACCAGGTGGCGATGATCGGCGACGGTATCAACGATGCGCCCGCGCTGGCGCAGGCCGATGTGGGCATCGCCATGGGCGGCGGCAGCGATGTCGCCATTGAAACGGCGGCTATCACCCTGATGCGCCATAGCCTGAACGGCGTCGCCGATGCGCTGGAAATCGCTAAGGCCACGCTGCGTAATATGAAGCAGAACCTGCTGGGGGCGTTTGTTTATAACTCGCTGGGCATTCCGATTGCCGCCGGGATCCTGTGGCCGCTGACCGGAACGCTGCTCAACCCGGTGGTAGCAGGCGCGGCCATGGCGCTCTCTTCGATTACCGTCGTGAGCAACGCCAACCGTCTGCTGCGCTTTAAGCCCAAAGCATAAGGCAGCCTCTGACGAGGGCGAAAACAGGTTTCCCCTCTCCCCCTTCGGGAGAGGGGAAGCCTCAGCCGATTTATCTATTCGAACTCACGGCCAGGATGCGGAACCGGATAATCAAAATCGACCTTGATCGGTGCCGCATAGCGGCTATTCCACAGCTGGCTGTAAAGCGCGTCCACGCGCGCGGCCATCGACGCATTATTCAGCACCAGCTCAAGGTTACGTGAGTTATCGAAATAGCCTCCGCTCCAGTTGCTGGTTCCGACCCACGCCGTCGTACCGTCGATGGTCATCAGCTTACTGTGTACCACCCTGGCAAAGGGGATAAACCCTCGGCTGGCGGGAGGTATGGTCACCACTTTTAGCTGAACGTTTGGCACCAGAGAGAGACTCTTCAGCCAGAATACCTCCGGCTTTTTCAGGTTCCAGTTCGCCACCATCAGCTCCACCTGTACGCCGCGGGCCGCCGCGCTGCGCAGGGCGTTATCAATGGGCGCATAAAAGGGCCGGCTCCCCTTTTCTCCCCACGCCAGCGGCGCATAGTCCATCACCTGCACCCGGATCCGCGATTTGGCGCTCGCCAGCAGCTGCGGCAGCGCCACCTGCGAATCAATCACCCCGCTCGGGTTATAATCGCGCGGGCTGGCAACCAGATAATTGCCCTGCGGGGCCGACGCTACCGCCTGCCGCGCCGGCTTCGGTACCGGCTTACTCTCCGCCAGCAGAGCTTGCGCCTGCCAGTCCTGATCGAAAATAGCCTGAATCTGCTGCACCGTTTGCGGATCGCTGATGCGCAGACCGGTCTCCTGGATCTGTTCCAGCGCGCGCCAGTCAAAATTCTGGCTACCGACAAAAGCCTCTTTGCCATCCACCAGCAGATACTTGGCGTGAACAATACCGCCGGTCAGCCGATGGAACGGAATCACCCGCAATTCCAGGTTCGGGATCGCTTTCAGGGCCGTCAGCGTTTCCGGCGTTGAAAGGCCCACGCCCTTCTCCTCCATCAGAAAACGAATTTTTACTCCACGCTCCCCGGCGGCCCGCAGACGTGCCAGAACCCCATCCAGCAGAGAGCCTTTTTCATTCGCCACATAAAACTGCGCCAGATCGATATGGCTGCGCGCCGCATCGAACATCTGCTGCCAGAGTTCGGCGGCATGACGTAAATCATTATCCTGTAAGGTGGTTTCCTGCGGCGCGTTATACACCAGCTCGTAGCCGGGTATAGAGAACGCCGCCCATACCGGCTGGCTTAACAGCATCCAGCTCCCCGCCAGCGCGCTCATCAGGCAGCCTGCCGGCCACCCGCATTGACCATGTTCAGGCATAGCGCTGCGCCTCGTGGCCTTCCCAGCGTTTGCCGCCCTGCTCCGGACGGCTGACCGGGCTGCCGGCGCGGATCAGCAGCACCTTCAGCAGTTCGTTGATTCGCTCCATGCGGCTTTGCAAATAGTTATTGCCCACCAGGCACAGCAGCGCAATCGCAATGCCCAGGCCGGTGGCATACAGGGCGGTCCCCATACCCGCAGAAACCATGCTGGCATCGGAGACGCCGGAGGCGGAAAGGGCCTTAAAGGTATCCATAATACCGAGGATCGTCCCCAGCAGGCCCAGCAGCGGCGCGGCGGTGACAACGGTTTCAAGCATCCACAGCCCACGCGACATCTGCGGTTTGCTGAGCAGATACTGAGCGTCGATCAGATCGCTCATCGCCTCACGGTCTTCCGCCGTCTGCTTTTTCTCCAGCACCGGCAGAATGAGGGTCAGCGGGAGGCTACTGCGGCCGGTCAGCGATTCTGGCAGATCCGACGCGCGACGAACGTCCGGCGTCAGCGCCTTTTCAAAGCGCAAAGCCTGACGCTGGGCCCACGAAAAATAGAGGCCGCGTTCAACCAGTATCACCACGGCGATCGCCAGCGCGGCGTACATAACGTAGAAAATAATATCGTGAATCAGATTGGCATCCATCAGAGTGCCCTCCGGTTAATTAAAAGGTTGCTTCCAGCGAGACGCTAAAGGTGCGCTCTTCGCCAACGTTGTAGTACGGGGTACTGGCCTTCACGCCGTCGTAAGCCGCCGCGTTAAAAGTCGTCGAGCGGACGGAGGTCAGGTACTGTTTATCGAACAGGTTATCGATGCCAAAGCGCAGGGTGGCGCTTTTGACAATCTTTTTATCCACCGGCAGATGCACGCCCGCGGCGACATCAAAGACCGTGCGCCCGCCGATTTTTTCGTCGTTGGTCAAATCGCCGTAGAACGAACTGACGTATTTGCCGCCGAAGCTGCCGTAGTAGAGACCATCGTCATAGCCCAGCGACGCGTTAAGCATGTTTTTCGGTACGTTTGGCACCGTTTTGCCCGCTGTTGGCAGCGGATGTCCGCCGTTGCTCACAATGTCGTCTTTTTGTTCGGAATGGGTGTAGGTATAAGAGGTGTAGTAGTTGAAGTTGTACGGCAGCTTACCGCTCCACTCCAGCTCCAGACCTTTACTCTCCACGCTGCCGATGTTCATCATTTCGTAGTCACCATCCGCATTGGTGGTCGAAATCTGCCGGTCGGTATAGCGCATATAGAAGAGCGTCGCGCTCAGCAGCATATCTTCGCGCTGAAAACGCCAGCCCAGCTCGTGGTTCCAGCTCAGCTCAGGTTTGGTGCTGATCGAATCGCCGACGTTGTAGAGCACGTAGTTGGGTGGCGTACGCATGTTGCGCGTCAGGTTATAGAACAGCTGATTTTCGCTATCCGGCTTATAGCTGATGCTAAAGTTCGGCAGGAATTCATGGTAGGTCGCCTGGCGTTTTTCCGCAGCGCTATACAGGCTGCCTTTATTATCGCCTTTACGTTCTACATACTGATAAGCCAGCCCGCCCACCAGCGTCCAGTCTGGCGTCACGAACCAGCTGTCCTGAAGCCATACTTTGTGCGCAGGAGTCACCGTGTACTGGTTACGCCCCTGTACCGTATTGCCGTTCGCATCTTTAACCTGATCGGAACCACCCGGTTTGCCGGAAACGTTCGCCGGGTTGCCATCGTCCTGAATGCTAATAAACGGCTGGGTCTGCGACTGACGCGCGCGCTCGTACCAGTAGCCAATATCCAGGCTGTGTTCGTCGTTAATATCCCACTTCAATTTCGTGGTAACGCCCGGCCGCCAGGTCTGGGTCCACGAAGGCCGGTAGTAGGTATTGGAAGTCAGGTTGCTGAGATCGTACTGTCCGGCGGTATCAGACGTATTGGACAGCACCGAGGCCGTTTGTCCGGTAAAGCTGCCGCCGTTACCCCAGTAGTAATAGGGCTGAACGGTCAACGCGAGGTTATCGCGCAGCTGTAAGCGCTGGGTAAAAGAGAGGGTGAAGGTTTCAAACGGATTACGGTTCAGCTTGTAATATTTGCTCAGTTGACCTTTGCTGTTGTAGACCGGGGTGGTCGAGTAGTCCTGACGCGGGTCTTCTTCGAACTGCGCTTTACTCAGGGTGTTATAGTTGCTGTTATCCTGACGGTTATACTTCATGATCAGGTTGCTGCTGTTGCCGTTGCCATCCTCGTACAGCGAGTTCATTTCGAACTTATCGGAATAATTACGCCCCTCCCCGCGCCATTTTTTGGCTTCAGTATGCGAGTACGAGAGCCAGTTGCTAAAACCGTTGTACTCCCCGGTCTCCAGACGAGCGAAAGTTTTGCTGAGGTTATGGCTGCCGAGCGTTTGTTTGACGAAGCCGCCAAACTCCTTTGAGGGACGCTTTGTCACAAGGCCAATATTACCGCCGCTGGAACCAATATGCGGGCCGTCAGCCTCGGAAGAGCCTTGGGTGACAAAGATCTGCTCAAGGTTTTCCGCGTCGCCCAGCAGGTTGGGGTAGACAGCATAGTTGCCCGAGTCGTTAATCGGGATGCCGTCCATCGACAGGCCGATCTGATCCGAGTTCATCCCGCGCATGGTGTAGTCGATACCGCTCAGGCCGCTGGCGTCATTGCTGTTGACGTTCATTCCCGGCGTATATTTCAGCATGTCGATAGCGTTGCTGGCGCCGGGGGCTTTTTCCATCGCCTCTTTGGTCAGGGTGGAACGCGCTTTGCCGCTGTCTTCCTGCACCATCAGACCGCCGCCGAGCGATTGCCCCTTAACGTTAATCTCCCCCACGTCGCTGCTTTCCGCCGCCAGCGAGGCCCCCGATAACAGGGCCGACACCACGGCTAACGCAATCCCAGAATAATTAAAGTTTTTCATTTCTTTTCCTGTAAAAACAAATGATTAATTAGGCTTATGGCGCCTGATAATTAAACGTCGCGGTAAATTTTTTGCTGCTTTGTCCGGCAAAAGCCTCTTCAGGGAAGGGCTTCAGCTGGCTGATGCTTTGCAGGGAACTAAGCGCAGCGCGATTGAGCAGCATGTTCGGCGCCCTGCTGGCAATACCGGAAGCCAGCACTCTGCCGCTGCGGTCAACCTCCAGCCAGACCTCCACGTTGCCCTGCGGGCGCTCCAGCGAAGCCTGACGGCCGCTCGGGTAGCGCTTGCGCTGCTCCAGCTCCCGGCGCAGCGCCTGCAGATAGCCGTTTTCCACCGCCTGCGCGTTCGCCTTCGGCGCCGGGGGAGAAGGCGGCGGGGCCGGTTTACTCGCCGGGCGACGAACGGCGGCGGGCTGCGGAGCCGCGATCGCCTGCGGTTTCGGCGCTTTTTCCTTCACAACCGGTTTGGGCCTGGGTTTGGCTTTCGGTTTAACAACCGGTTTGGCCTGGATAATGGGTTCTGGCGCAGAAACGACGGGTTCAGCGACCGCCTCCGGTTCCGGCTCAGGTTGAATTTGCGGCGGTATTTCCGGCTGCGGTTCCGGGACAGGCTCCGGCTGCGGCGGTTCGGGTTCAGCCAGCGACAGTTCCATGACCGTATCGTCGTAATGCGGTTTGACCTGCAGCACTGCCTGCTGGCTGACAAACAGTAAACATCCGGCGACGACAAGGGCGGGTAGCCAGCTAACAACGTGACGTGAGCGATAAAGCAGGTACATATCACTGCTTCCGTGTGGCAATGGAAATGGAGAAGAAACCACCCTGACGCAGGGTATCCATCACGGCGATCAGGCGTTCCACCGCAACCTCTTTATCGCTGTTCACGATAATGGTGGTGGTTTGGTTTTCCTGCTGCTGCTGCTTCAGGGTATTGACCAGCGCATTCAGGGGCAGCGGCTGGCCATCAAGCTGCAGCTGGTCGTCGGCGCCGAGGGTGATAATGGCTTTTTTTTGCGGTTTAAGCTGTTGGGCGCTGCCAGCCGACGGCAGCTGCGTTTTCAAGCCCAGAGCCGGGATCACATTCAGGCTAATCAGGACAAAGAAAACCAGTAGAAACATCATCACATCGATCATCGGGATCAGCTCGATATGGGCTTTATTCTTTTTAGGCTCACTCCAGTTACGCATGTCACTCCCCCCAAAAATTGAAGGGGCCAATATAGAAGCGTTTTGTTTATTTTTTGTTACAGATTTTTTATTTTATTATCACAATCGAGGAATATTTGAGAAAAAAACACCATATCAATTCACGTTATAAATAGTCATACCATTGTTTTTTAAGTGATAATTAATTTCAAAACGCCATTACAGAAATGACAAAAAAGAGAACATCAAATTTTTTTGTTATTTTCGTGACATTGCAAAACGCCTCTTCCGTCGCGCACGTTGAGTCCCCTTGCGCCCCAGCCCCCCGCGCGCTAGCATGGCTTCCTCACACTACGGAGCACGTATGGGCCTGTTAAACCGAATAAAAATGCTGTGGCAAGCCGCCGTCGGCTCGTCTTATTCCTGGCCCGCGCTGGACATCACCCTGCCCGGCGAGCGCTATCTACATCTGGTCGGCAGTATTCATATGGGCACCCGCGACATGTCGCCGCCGCCCGCCAGGTTATTAAAAAAGATCCGCCAGGCCGATGCGCTGATTGTGGAAGCGGATATTAGCGGCAGCGAAACGCCGTTCAGCAACCTCCCCTCCTGTCCGCCGCTAGCGGAACGCCTGAGCCCATCCCAGCTTGCAGAACTGCAAGATCGTGCGGGAGAAATGGGTCTGTCTATCGCGTTGTTCGACAACCAGCCGCTGTGGCAGGTGGCGATGGTATTGCAGGCGACTCAGGCGCAAAAATTAGGGCTAAGAGCAGACTACGGCATTGATTATCAGCTGCTGATGGCAGCGCGCGAGAGCCATATCCGCGTGATGGAGCTGGAGGGCGCCGATAGTCAGATTGCGCTGCTGCGGGATCTGCCCGACGGCGGGCTGGCGCTGCTGGAAGATACCCTCACCCACTGGCGCACGAATGCGCGTCTGCTGCAGGTGATGATCGGCTGGTGGCTGGAACAGCCGCCGTCACAAGGAACAACCTCGCTACCGACCACCTTTAGCCAGTCGCTGTATGACGTGCTGATGCACCAGCGCAACCTCGCCTGGCGCGAAACGCTGCTGGCGCTGCCGCCGGGGCGCTACGTGGTTGCCGTCGGGGCGCTACATTTATACGGGGAAGGGAATCTGCCGGATATGCTGACGTAAAAAAATGGCCAATATTTCTATTGGCCCGTCAAAGAGGAATTTCATCATTATTATTATTCCGGGGTTCGCGCCCCGGATCGTCTGATTGTCGCTCAAAGTGACCATCACTGCCAACACTATTGCGCAAGATGATACTATTTTTTAGACAGCCGTCGGGCGTATGCTTATGTCACATTTAATCGGTTGGTAAGAAGGATAACGATGACTCCCGCCGTAAAATTACTCGAAAAAAACAAAATTAGTTTTCAAATCCACAGCTACGATCACGATCCGCACGAAACCAATTTTGGCGATGAGGTGGTGCGCAAGCTGGGGCTCAACGCCGACCAGGTCTATAAAACGCTGCTGGTCGCCGTTAACGGCGACATGAAGCATCTGGCCGTCGCGGTGACGCCGGTAGCGGGTCAGCTGGATTTGAAAAAGGTGGCGAAAGCCTTAGGCGCGAAGAAAGTGGATATGGCAGACCCGATGGTCGCGCAGCGGGTCACCGGTTATCTGGTGGGCGGTATCAGCCCGCTCGGGCAGAAAAAACGTCTGCCGACGGTGATAGACGCGCCGGCCCAGGAGTTCGCCACCATCTATATTTCCGGCGGCAAACGCGGCCTGGATATTGAGCTGGCGGCCAGCGATCTGGCGAAGATCCTTGCGGCGAAATTCGCCGATATCGCGCGGCGCGATTAATTTACGGATTTTCGTCAGAGGACAATCCCGGAGGCGGCGCTGACGCGCCTTGTCCGGCTATAAAATCCACAACCGCTCAGACCTGTAGCCCCCGCCACCGGGGGCTACTCTGACGTTACTGCCAGCTCACCTCGCCTTTCGGCTCATAGGCTGCCGCGTCGAGCGGTGAGTTTTTCTGGATATACTCTTTCAACACTTCGGCGTCGATAAAGCCGGTATTCACATAGCCGGGCTTAGTATCGATATGCGGGTAGCCGTCGCCGCCGGTGGCGTTAAAGCTCAGGGTCGCCATACGGTAGGTCTTCGCCGGATCGACCGGTTCACCTTTGATGGTCAAATTGTTAAGCTTGCCGTCTTTGGCCACAAAACCGACGTTGGCAAACTGCGGATAGGCGCCGGAGTCGGGTTTCATCTGCGCCACCGCGGTCAGATACTCCGTCACTTCCTTACCGCTCATATCGACATACACCAGCACGTTGCCGAAGGGTTGTACCTTCATCACGTCTTTATAGGTGATATCGCCCGCTTCAATCGAGTCACGTACTCCGCCGCCGCTCATCACCGCGAAATCGGCATTGCTACGCGCCATCTGCGCCGCCAGCAGCAGACGTCCCACATTGGTTTGCACAAAACGCACTTTGCTGCGATCGCCCTCCAGATGCGCGTTCACGCTACCAATTTTCACCTGCAGCTGCGCTTTGCCTTTATTCTGGTACGGCGTCAGCAGAGAGAGCATCTGCGGGCTTTCAGGGATTTGCGGCGTATAGAGCACGCGCTCGCTCTCGCCGTTGTCGTAAGTGACCTTTTTCTTCAGGTTGACCGGGATCAGCTGATAGTGCACCAGCTTCATTTCGCCGTTGCGGAATTCGAAGTCGGCGCGGCCCACGTATTTGCCCCACTCGTGGGCCTGCACGATCCAGATACCGTTCTGCTTGTCCGGCGCGCACGGGCTGCCCGGGACATAATCCACCTGCTTTTTATTCTCCGATGCCATGCATACCGGGTCCTGCGAGTGGCCGCCGACGATCATCGCCAGCGATCCCGCAGGCAGGCTGCGCGCCATCTCAACGTCGCCAGGCGCATTAGAGCCGTGGGCGCCGTTGTCATAATGACCCATATGGGTGGTGGCCAGAATCACATCCGGTTTTTCGTTCTGCTGCAGTTCCTGGATAACCAGTTTGGCCTCTTCCGCCGGCTTTCGGAACTCGATATCGGTAAAGAACTCGGGATTGCCGATTTTAGCCGTATCGTCGGTCGTCAGGCCGATAACCGCAATATTCAGTCCGCCGCGCTTGAACAGCGCCCACGGCTTAAACAGACGCTCGCCGGTGCTTTTCTGGTAAATATTGGCGGAGAGGAAGGGGAACTTCGCCCATTTTTCCTGCTGACGCAGTACGCTAAGGGGATTATCAAACTCGTGATTGCCTACCGCCATCGCATCGTAGCCAATCAGGTTCATCCCGCGAAAATCGGGTTCCGCATCCTGTAAGTCGGATTCCGGCACGCCGGTATTGATATCGCCGCCGGATAACAACAGCACGCTGCCGCCCTCGTCCGCCACCTCTTTGCGGATACCGTCCACCAGCGTTTTTTGTGCCGACAGCCCGTATTCGCCGTAGTCGCTGCGCCAGAAGTGACCATGATGATCGTTCGTATGCAGGATGGTAATTTTATAGGTTTTATCCTGCTCATAAGCCTGCGCTGACAGGCTCCCCAGCGATAACGCGGTAAATAGCGCCAGCGCGACGCCTCGTTTAATAAGGTGCATATTTCTCTCCCTGACAAAGTAACAAGTGCCGAAAGTATAGCGAGATAGCGAATTAGACAAATATGTTTTCAGAATTGCGACTTCCTTCAAACCTTAGCGGCAGGTATGTTAGGCAGATAATAATTCCACCTGCATCCTCTATAAAAAACACTTAAGCGAACCTATGGCAATGAATCAGACCGCACAACCCTTATCCGGCCCTGCTGCTGCGCCGCAAAAAGCACGCACTTCGTTTCGCATTCTCGGGGCCATCAGCCTCTCGCATTTGCTGAACGATATGATCCAATCGCTTATTCTGGCTATCTACCCGCTGCTTCAGGCCGAGTTCTCGCTGACCTTTGTGCAGATTGGGATGATCACCCTCACCTTCCAGCTGGCCTCATCGCTACTGCAGCCGGTTGTCGGCTACCTGACCGACAAACACCCGATGCCGTGGTCGCTGCCAATTGGCATGTGCTTTACCCTGAGCGGTCTGGTGCTGCTGGCGATATCCGGCAGCTTCGGGATGGTTCTGCTCGCTGCCGCGCTGGTCGGGACCGGATCGTCGGTCTTTCATCCGGAGTCTTCTCGCGTGGCGCGCATGGCCTCCGGCGGACGTCATGGCCTGGCGCAGTCGATATTCCAGGTCGGCGGCAACTTCGGCAGCTCGTTAGGTCCGCTGCTTGCGGCCCTGATTATCGCGCCTTACGGCAAAGGGAACGTCGGCTGGTTTGTCCTGGCGGCGCTGCTGGCGATCGTCGTGCTGGCGCAGATCAGCCGCTGGTATGCCGCTCAGCACCGTCTGAACAAAGGTAAACCGAAAGCGGTGGTGGTTAATCCGCTGCCGAAAAATAAAGTCATTCTGGCGGTTAGCATCCTGTTAATGCTCATTTTCTCGAAATATTTCTATATGGCGAGCATCAGTAGCTATTACACCTTTTATCTGATGCAAAAGTTCGGATTGTCGGTACAAAATGCCCAGTTCCACCTATTTGCCTTTCTTTTTGCCGTCGCGGCAGGAACGGTGATTGGCGGGCCTGTTGGTGACAAGATTGGGCGTAAATATGTAATTTGGGGCTCTATCCTTGGCGTAGCGCCGTTTACCCTCGTTTTACCCTATGCATCGCTGGAGTGGACCGGTATTTTGACGGTGATTATTGGTTTTATTCTCGCTTCGGCCTTTTCCGCTATTCTGGTCTATGCCCAGGAGCTGCTCCCGGGGCGGATCGGCATGGTTTCTGGTTTGTTTTTCGGTTTCGCCTTTGGCATGGGCGGCCTTGGAGCCGCGGTGCTGGGGCTTTTAGCTGACCATACCAGTATCGAACTGGTCTATAAAATCTGTGCTTTCCTGCCGCTTCTCGGCATTCTGACGATATTTCTTCCTGATAACCGCCAAAAGTCGTGATTATCCGGCAGCCAAAGTGCAACTTTGGCTGCCGCAATCCCTTACTCCATCGGCATTACCCCGCATAACCTGCTGCCATTTGGCTGTCCGTGCCTTTTTAGGCGTCAATTCCATTTTTCTGCAAAATTCAATAATTATTCATAAACAAAACCACTGAAATTGTCATAAACTATTATTCGGTTTTTTGGTTTTTGTGCCGAAAATGGATCAGCTCACCACTGCAAGGAGACGGAATGCACCACGCAACACCGCTAATCACCACCATTGTCGGCGGCCTTGTGCTCGCCTTTATTCTCGGCATGATTGCCAATAAGCTACGTATTTCTCCTCTGGTGGGATATTTATTAGCGGGCGTGCTGGCCGGACCTTTTACCCCGGGTTTTGTTGCTGATACCAAGCTGGCGCCGGAGCTGGCCGAGCTTGGCGTGATCCTGCTGATGTTCGGCGTGGGTCTGCATTTCTCCTTAAAAGATTTGATGGCGGTCAAGGCCATCGCCATCCCGGGCGCTATCGCCCAGATAGCCGTGGCGACGCTGTTGGGCATGGCGCTCTCTGCCATGCTGGGCTGGTCGTTAATGACCGGCATCGTCTTTGGTTTGTGTCTTTCTACCGCCAGTACCGTGGTGCTGCTGCGCGCGCTGGAAGAACGACAGCTTATTGATAGCCAGCGGGGGCAAATCGCCATCGGCTGGCTGATTGTTGAAGATCTGGTGATGGTGCTGACGCTGGTGCTGCTGCCAGCGGTCGCAGGCATGACGGAGAAAGGCGACGTGGGTCTGGCTTCCCTGGCCCTCGATATGGGCATTACCATTGGTAAAGTCGTCGCCTTTATCGCGATTATGATGCTGGTGGGCCGCCGCCTGGTGCCGTGGATTTTGTCACGCAGCGCGGCAACCGGTTCGCGCGAGCTGTTTACCCTGTCGGTACTGGCGTTAGCGCTCGGCATCGCCTTCGGCGCCGTTGAGCTGTTTGACGTCTCCTTCGCCCTCGGCGCCTTCTTCGCCGGAATGGTGCTCAATGAATCCGAACTCAGCCATCGCGCCGCCCACGATACGCTGCCGCTGCGCGACGCGTTCGCCGTGCTGTTCTTTGTCTCCGTGGGAATGCTGTTTGATCCGATGATCCTGCTTGAGCAGCCGCTGGCGGTGCTCGCGACGCTGGCCATCATTATTTTCGGTAAATCGGCCGCCGCTTTCTTCCTGGTGCGGATGTTTGGCCACTCGCCGCGCACTGCCCTGACCATTGCCGCCAGTCTGGCGCAAATCGGTGAATTCGCCTTTATTCTTGCCGGTCTGGGAATGGCGCTGGATCTGCTGCCGCAGGCCGGGCAGAACCTGGTGCTTGCCGGCGCCATTATCTCCATCATGCTCAACCCGGTCCTGTTTACCCTGCTGGAAAAATACCTCGATAAAACGGAGACGCTGGACGAACAGACGCTGGAAGAAGTGCTGGAAGATGAGAAACAGATCCCCGTTGATATCTGTAACCATGCGCTGCTGGTCGGTTTTGGTCGCGTCGGGAGCCTGCTTGGTGAAAAACTGATGGCTCAGGGGATACCGCTGGTGGTTATCGAAACGTCGCGCACCCGCGTTGACGAACTGCGCGCGCGGGGTATTCGCGCGGTATTAGGCAACGCCGCCAATGAAGAGATTATGAATCTGGCGCATCTGGACTGCGCCCGCTGGCTGCTGCTGACCATTCCTAACGGCTACGAGGCCGGGGAAATCGTCGCTTCCGCGCGAGAAAAATGCCCGAATATCGAGATCATCGCGCGCGCGCATTACGACGATGAGGTGGAATATATTGTTGAACGCGGCGCCAACCAGGTGGTGATGGGTGAACGAGAAATCGCCCGCGCCATGCTTAAGCTGCTTGAAACGCCGCCAGCCGGCGAGCTTATTACCGGTTAATGCTTCGGCCCCGGATGACCGGGGCCAGCTTTATCCGGCCGCTTAACGATCCCAGTAAGCTTCTTCCAGGCTGTCTTCACGCTCCGGCAGGCCGCGGGTCAGACGCGGTGAATGCTGGTTCAGCACCTGATAGCTCACGCGGTTAGCGTATTTACACACCTGCGCCAGCGAGGAATAGGTCAGCCATTTGCATTTGTGCTTGCTGGAGTTCGGCACGTTATTGCGATGATAATTATTAGCGGTGATGTCGTGCAGCAGCGCCGCCAGCGCGCCGTCGCCCGCGCCGTTGGTATTCATGATCTTCTCCGGCCCGCCCATATAGGGTGCGATATGCGAATAAATACGCAGCGGATTTTCGCAATCCTGATGACGCATCGCGCGGCTGAATTCATACTGGTTAAACTCGGCAATCGCGCCCGGCAGCAGCGGATGCTGCGTTTTGCGCTTAGCCTCATCCTCGGTAAAGCTGGCCATATACAGCCCGGCAGGCCCGGCGGTGCACAGCACCAGGTCAACCCATTCCAGCGCCTTGTCGGAAGCCAGCAGCGGATCGGACAGCCCGGTCAGCGCTTCCGCCTCCTCTTCATTCATCGCCAGAATGGAAACGTGCTCTTTGAGGAACGCCTGCCACCACGCCGGATTATCGGCGATGACGTATTTGGTGCCCAGGGTCAGGACCACCGGTACATCGTGCTTTTTCGCATATGCGATGGCCTGCATCGTCGCGTCCGGCATCGGCTCGCCCGGCTTGCAGCGTACGAGATAGGAGGTCAGCACCAGCGCGGAAGCACCGGCGATTACGCTTTCCGGAATGCTTTCCGGGCGGAGCTTATTCATATGGCCGGGGCTGATCGCAAAGGTGCGCTCGCCGGAGTCGCTAATAAGGGTAAAGCAGCGACCAATCGCGCCATCCACCCCTTGCAGATAGTTCAGATCGGTACGGCTGGAGGTGTTGCACAGGTAGCGATAGGCGTAGCCGCCGATTTCAATATTGCTGCACATCACGCCAAGCAGAACCGAGCGGTCATCCGCCAGCACCGAGTAGTTGTGCATGGTGTTTCCGATGGTACCGCCGGCAAACTGATGGGTAATCAGGTCGTTGCGGACCAGTTCCTGGTACAGCGCCTCGGCGACGTCATCTTCAATCACCAGCGAATGCCCGGCGCTCAGGCCGTAGCGTACGATAAACGCCTCATCCACTTTCGCTTCGATATCAACGAGGGTTTGATCGATGCCGACGACCCAGGCGACGTTAGATTCATTATCCGGCTGAATTTGCTGCAGCAGCGGATCGCGAGCATTGACGGGAAAGTAGTGTTTGGATTTGCGTTTACCGGGAAATTTCATAGTGGCGATTTATTGGCAGTGAACAAGCGGGGAATAGTAGCATACTCCCCGCCGCACGCGCGATCAGCGATATTTCGCCGTCAGGTTGACCATCATTTCAATATGCGCGGTGTCCGCATTAAGCGCCGGAATGTACTCATATTGCTGGCCGCCAGCCTCGAGGAAGATTTCCCGATTTTGCACGGCAATCTCCTCCAGCGTCTCCAGGCAATCGGCGGCAAAGCCGGGACAGATAACCTGGATATGCTTCACCCCTTTCTCACCGAGCATTTTCAGCGTTTCGTCGGTATAGGGCGTCAGCCAGGGCTCACGACCAAAGCGCGACTGGAACGTCATCATCACCCGGTCATGCGGCAGACCCAGGGCGGAAACCAGCTCACGGGTGGTATCGCGACAGCGCTGAGGATAGGTATCCCCCTGCTGCGCGTAACGCTGCGGGATCCCATGATAGGAGAGCAGCAGTAAATCCGGCTCGCCGTGCACCGCAAAGGACGCGCGCACGCTGGCGGCCAGCGCGTGAATATAGTCCACGTCATCGGCGTAGTCGCGAATAAAAGAGATTCCGGGGATCGCGCGCTTTTTGGCAAGAATACGCCCCAGCTCATCCCACACCGCCGCCACGGTGGAGCAGGAGTATTGCGGATAGAGCGGTAGCACCACGATGTGATCCACGCCCTGCGCCAGCAGTTCATCGACCGCGCTCTCCAGCGACGGCGAACCATAGCTCATCCCCAGCGCCACCGGCGTATCCGCAAGCCGCGCGGCCAGCGCCTGCCGCTGCTGCTGGCTGTAGACCATCAGCGGCGAGCCTTCTTCCATCCAGATGGACTGATAGAGCTTAGCGACCCTGGGGGCGCGCAGGGGCAGTATCACGCCGCGCAGCAGCGGCCACCACAGTAGACGGGAGGTATCCACCACGCGCTTGTCGCTGAGAAACTGTCGCAGATAGCGCTTTACCGCGTCGGGCGTGGGCGCATCGGGAGTGCCTAAATTGGCTAATAAGATACCTGTTTTCGTCTGATGCATTACCGCCTCTTAACCATTTGAATCGCTGACAATTGTAGCTGAAATGGCGCTAAACGGAACCAATCATAGAAAAAGGTAAAATGAGAGGAGTTCTCACCCCGCCGCTGCGGGATGAGAACTAACGGAATTAACCGAGGATTTTTTCCAGTTCAGCGCGAACGTCGGCCACCGCTTTGGTGCCATCGACTTTCGCGTATTGGGTGTTGCCCGCTTCCGCTTCTTTCTGATAGTAGCCGATCAGCGGAGCCGTCATCTGATGGTATTCAACCAGACGCTTACGCACGGTCTCTTCCTGATCGTCTTTACGGGTGGTCAGCTCTTCGCCGGTCACGTCGTCTTTGCCTTCAACTTTCGGCGGATTAAATTTAATGTGGTAAACGCGTCCGGAAGCTGCGTGAACGCGACGGCCGATAATGCGGTCAACGATCAGTTCGTCAGGAACGTCGAATTCCAGCACGTAATCCACGGCGATGCCCGCTTCTTTCATGGCGTCAGCCTGCGGAATGGTGCGCGGGAAGCCGTCCAGCAGGAAACCGTTGCGGCAATCTTCCTGAGTAATACGCTCTTTAACCAGGGCGATAACCAGTTCGTCGGTGACCAGCTTACCGGCGTCCATAATATCTTTCGCCTGTTTGCCCAGCTCGGAGCCTGACTTCACCGCGGCACGCAGCATGTCGCCGGTGGAGATTTGCGGAATACCGTATTTCTCCATGATGAACTGAGCCTGAGTTCCTTTACCCGCGCCCGGAGCGCCAAGCAGAATAATACGCATTACGAAAATCCCCTCAAAAGTTGATTCAATTTTTCAAAAAACGCTAAACCATACCACCAGAACGCGGATGGCTCAAGGAAGGCGGGGCGGCTGAAACGGTTAATGGTGAGATATTTTACGTATCGTGCGGTTTGATACCCTCTCCCAGCGGGAGAGGGTTAGGGTGAGGGTAAAGATTACGACGCCAGCAGCTGGTTCATACGGCGGATAAACTGGTTTGGATCTTCCAGCGTACCGCGCTCGGCCAGCAGCGCCTGATCGAGCAGCAGCTCAACCCACTCGCCGAACTGCGCATCATCCTGGGTATCCGCCGCGCGTTTTACCAGCGGATGCAGCGGGTTCAGCTCAAAGATGTATTTCACTTCCGGCGCGGCCTGGCCCGCAGCGGCAAACAGTTTCGCCATCTGGGTGCTCATCTCGTCCGCGTCGGTGGTGACGATGGCCGGCGTATCGGTCAGACGATGGGTCAGACGAACCTCTTTCACCCGGTCGCCGAGCAGGGTTTTGGCACGCTCAACGAACGGCTCCAGCGCCTTCTCGGCTTCTTTGGTGGTTTCATCCACTTCGTCCGTCAGCTTATCCAGCGACTCATCGGCTTTCGCCACCGACTGGAACGGCTTGCCGTCGAACTCGGTCAGATAGCTCATCATCCACTCGTCGATGCGATCGGAAAGCAGCAGCACTTCGATGCCTTTCTTACGCAGCAGTTCCAGATGCGGGCTGCTCTTCGCGGCGGCGTAGCTGTCGGCGGTAATATAGTAAATCTTCTCCTGCCCTTCTTTCATGCGGGAGACGTACTCTTCCAGCGACACGGTCTGCGCGGCGGAGTCGGTATGGGTACTGGCGAAGCGCAGCAGTTTGGCGATGGCCTGCTGGTTGGCCTGATCTTCCGCCGGGCCTTCTTTCAGCACGAGGCCAAACTGCTGCCAGAAGGTCTGATATTTTTCCGCGTCGTCTTTCGCCAGTTTCTCCAGCATCTGCAGGGCGCGCTTGCTCAGCGCGGTACGCAGATTGCGGGTGACGCTGCTGTCCTGGAGAATTTCACGCGACACGTTCAGCGGCAGATCGTTGGAGTCGACCAGCCCGCGGACGAAGCGCAGATAGTTGGGCATAAACTGCTCGGCGTCATCCATGATGAAGACGCGCTGCACGTACAGCTTCAGGCCGTGTTTATGATCGCGATTCCACATATCCCACGGCGCCTGCGACGGGATATACAGCAGGCTGGTGTACTCCTGCTTACCTTCAACGCGGTTGTGGCTCCAGGTCAGCGGATCGCTGTAATCGTGGGCAATATGCTTGTAGAACTCGTTGTACTCGTCGTCTTTGATTTCCGACTTATTGCGCGTCCACAGCGCCTGGGCTTTGTTGATTTTCTCCCAGGAGATCACGGTTTCGCCGTCCACTTCTTCGCGTTTTTCAATTTCCACCGGCAGCGCGATGTGATCGGAGTATTTGCTGATGATCGAACGCACGCGCCAGTCGTTGAGGAAATCATCCTCGCCTTCGCGCAGGTGCAGCGTGATCTCGGTACCGCGATCGGCTTTGTTAATGTCGGCAACGGTATATTCGCCTTCGCCAGCGGATTCCCAGAATACGCCGTTTTCGGCGCTGTCGCCCGCCGCGCGGGTACGGACGGTGACTTTATCGGCAACAATAAACGCCGAGTAGAAACCTACGCCGAACTGGCCAATCAGCTGGCTGTCTTTCGCCTGGTCAGAGCCCATGGATTCAAGGAACGCCTTGGTGCCGGACTTGGCGATGGTGCCGAGATGGTCGATGACTTCATCGCGGTTCATACCGATGCCGTTATCGGCGATGGTCAGGGTGCGGTTGTCTTTATCAAATGAAACACGCACGCGCAGTTCGCCGTCGCCTTCGTACAGATCCGGCTGGGACAGCGCGCGGAAGCGCAGCTTGTCGGCCGCATCGGAGGCGTTGGAAATCAGCTCACGCAGGAAAATTTCTTTATTGGAGTAAAGAGAATGGATCATCAGGTGCAGAAGCTGTTTGACCTCTGACTGAAAACCACGAGTTTCTTGTCCTTTCATCTAAATCAACCTCAACAATGCCATTGTTAATGGTAAAAAAACCGTTGAGGGTGAGATGGGGACAGAGGGAGAGGTTTTCAAGCGGAGGCCCCGAAAAGCGCCTCCGTTTGATTAAAAACGAATCTTATGCCGCCCGGCGAGAGAGTGGGACAGCGTTGTGCCGTCAACCATTTCCAGCTCGCCGCCAACCGGAACGCCATGGGCGATACGGCTCGCGTCTACGCCATACTGCGCGCAGAGCTCGGCGATATAATTCGCCGTCGCCTCTCCTTCCACCGTTGGGTTGGTCGCAAGGATCACTTCCTGCATTGATTCGTCACGCAGACGCTGCTCCAGACGATCGAGCCCGATGTCATCCGGCCCAATCCCGTCAAGCGGCGACAGGTGGCCCATCAGCACAAAATAGCGACCGGAAAACTGCCCGGTCTGCTCGATAGCGTAGATATCCGCTGGGCTCTCTACCACGCAAATCTGGCCGTTTTCCTTGCGCCGAGGGTTGCTGCAAATATTGCATACCTCCTGCTCGGTGAAGGTGCGGCAATCGGCGCAGTGGCCGATTTCCGACATCGCGCGCGTGAGCGCCTGCGCCAGGCGCATCCCGCCGCTGCGGTCACGCTGCAGCAGGGTAAACGCCATGCGCTGCGCCGACTTCGGGCCAACGCCCGGCAGGCAGCGCAGTGCTTCCATAAGCTGCGTTAACAGCGGACTGGTCTGCATCAGAACGGCATCTTAAAGCCTGGCGGCAGCTGCATACCGGCGGACACGGACGCCATTTTTTCTTTCTGCGTTTCTTCGATGCGGCGGGCGGCGTCGTTAAACGCGGCGGCCACCAGATCTTCCAGCATGTCTTTGTCGTCTTCCAGCAGGCTCGGGTCGATCTCAACGCGACGGCAGTTGTGCGCGCCGTTGATGGTGACTTTTACCAGCCCAGCGCCGGACTCACCGGTCACTTCCAGACGGGCCACTTCTTCCTGCATCTGCTGCATTTTTTCTTGCATCTGCTGGGCCTGCTTCATCAGGTTACCCAGACCGCCTTTTCCACCAAACATAGGCTTCTCTCTCAGTAAGTCATCGTTAAGGATGCTGACCGCAAGTCAGACTTGCAATCAAATGGGGCGAATACTCTCTTCATCCAGGTCCGCATCGAAGAATCGACGCAGGGTCTGAATGTTATTATCCGCAATAATCGCTTCACGCGCCTGCGCGAGCTTTTCTTCATAAATTGCCTGCCGCCACTCAAGCGGCGTGCGCATCGCGGGATTATCATCTTCCACGATGGTCAATTCAACCGACGTACCGTACAAAATGCCGAGCGCTTCCGCCAGCTTTTGCTGCGCGCCCGCCGAATTCAGGTGACGCTGGCTCGGACGCAGATGCAGACAGACGCGATTGCCCTCCTGCTCTTTCCAGGCGTTAAGGGCCACCTGCTCCACCAGTTTTGGCACCGCGAGCTGGCTGACTTCCGCCGCCCAACTATCGCGTTCGACCGCTTCGACTGCCAGTTTCGCCGCCAGTTCCGGCGTTTTTTCATGCTCCAGCGCTTTTTTCAGCGCCTTCGGCGTCGCCACTTCTTCTTTTACGGTTTCAACAACCGTCGTCGATTTCCAGCGATAGGCTTCTTTTTTCGCCGGGGCTTTTTCCAGCGCAGCCGCAGCCGGACGCGCCTGTACGCGCTCGGTAATCGAACTCAGTCGTTCCAGCGCAGCGTTATTCACCGGCCGCGCGCGGGAAGCGGCTGCCGGTTCACTCTTTTTTGGGGTGGGCGCTCCCTGGCTACGCTGCAGCTGGCTGCGCGCCGCCAGCACCTGGCTGGTGGTCTGCGGCAAATTCGGCGGCGGCGGTGCGGATTCCGGAACGGCCTGCTGGACAGGTGCGGCCTGAATGGCCGGCATCGGCGGCGCCTCCGGTTCCGGTAATGGCATACGCGGATGGAAAGCCAGCGCACGCAGAAGCGTCATTTCGACCCCCATTCGTCTGTCCGGGGCGTACGGGAGCTCTTTACGGCCAATCAGTAGCGTTTGATAGTACAGCTGAACATCGGTTGGCGGCACCGTCCGCGCCAGCTCGCGCATACGCAGCTCAATCGCGGCCATATCCGCGCCCAGCGCCGACGGCGAGAGCTGAACCATCGCAATACGGTGCAGCAGGCTCTGCATCTCCACCAGCAAGGCCTCCCACTCCACGCCGCGGGCGGCAGCCTCATTCACGCCTGCCATGACCCGCTCGCCATCGGCAACCACCAGCGCTTCAATCAGCGATAGCGCCTGATCGTCGTCAAGGGTGCCGAGCATGGCGCTAACGGACTCTGCCGTCAGACGACCGTCGCCGCTGGCAATGGCCTGATCGGTCAGACTTAACGCATCGCGCAGGCTACCGTCCGCCGCGCGCGACAGCAGCTGCAGCGCGCGCGGTTCAAAAGCAATCTGCTCGGCGCCGAGAATATGCTCCAGCTGATGGCGAATCTGTTCGACGTCCAGCGCCTTGAGATGGAACTGCAGGCAGCGGGAAAGAATCGTTACCGGCAGCTTCTGCGGATCGGTCGTCGCCAGCAGAAATTTAACGTGCGCCGGCGGCTCCTCCAGCGTTTTTAACAACGCGTTGAAGCTGTGGCGCGAGAGCATATGAACTTCATCGATCAAATAGACCTTGAAGCGGCCGCGGGCCGGCGCGTACTGGACGTTATCCAGCAGATCGCGGGTATCTTCGACTTTGGTACGCGAGGCGGCATCGATCTCTATCAGATCGACAAAGCGCCCCTGTTCTATTTCACGGCAGTTATCGCAGACGCCGCAAGGCGTGGCGGTGATGCCGGTTTCGCAGTTTAATCCTTTTGCCAACAGGCGCGCGATAGAGGTTTTACCCACGCCGCGGGTGCCGGAAAAAAGATATGCGTGATGAATGCGCCCTAACGACAAGCCGTTCGCCAGTGCGGTCAGCACATGTTCCTGGCCGACGACGTCAGCAAAGGTTTGTGGGCGCCATTTACGGGCTAAGACCTGATAACTCATGGGCTGGCTCTGAAACGCTGGAAGGTGAAATCACGAGGGGTCATGCTATCACAGCCCCGCTCAATCAGCGAGGCTATGTGGCGGGATTTGCTTAGTGGCCCGGGAAAGGGACCAGGCTGTAGCAGTTGATTCCCCGTTTTTCCAGGCGCTGCTCGCCGCCCAGATCGAACAGAGTGATAATAAAGGCCGCGTCATGCACTTCACCGCCCAGACGACGGATGAGCTTCACGGTGGCGTCGATGGTGCCGCCGGTCGCCAGCAGATCGTCAACCACCAGCACCTTATCGCCTGCTTTAATGGCATCAACATGGATTTCCAGCTGATCGGTGCCGTACTCCAGCTCGTAGCTTTCCGCGATGGTTTCACGCGGCAACTTACGCGGCTTACGTACCGGAACAAAGCCTACACCCAGCGCCAGCGCAACCGGTGCGCCAAACAAAAAGCCGCGCGCCTCGGTGCCCACCACTTTGGTAATACCCGCGTCTTTATAACGCTCGGCCAGCAGCTCAATGCTGAGCGCATAGGCCTTCGGGTCTTCCAGCAAGCTGGTGACATCACGGAAAAGGATGCCAGGTTTCGGATAGTCCTGGATGCTTTGGATGCTGTTCTTCAGATATTCAAGCTGCTGTGCTGTTGCGGTCATAAGTTTATGCCTGATTAAAACGGTGTTACTCGCGGACATGCAAAATGGGCCAAGGAAACTTTTGTTTAACCTTTGACCAGGCTTACCCGCGCTCGAAAACGCCAGAATTTACTGGCTGTCAGCGACAATTGCAACCATCATTATTGCGCATCAGTGCTTTTGTTGCTTTGCATCAACCACCGGAATGCGCCACATAAATATCAGCAGACAGGCCAGAACGATCAGCAGCAAGATGCGCACCCAAGTAAGATTAACCAGCCACAGGGAAATAGCAAAGGTCAGTAAAATCATCACCACCGCCCGCGGCTTAGCGCCCGGTGGCATAGCACGGTATTGCTGCCAGTGGCGCAGGTAGCCGCCAAACCATGAGCGGTACAATAGCCACTGGTGAAAGCGCGGCGACGAGCGGGCGAAACACCAGGCGGCAAGCAGGATAAACGGCGTCGTCGGCAGTAGCGGTAAAAAAACGCCCAGCGTTCCCAGCGCCACCGACAGCCAGCCAATGATGATCAAAATAATACGTGGCATAATGCGAATCGTTATCAAGAAGATAACGCTAATGTAGCACAGTTGCTTATCAGGGGATGGAGGAGTTATTTGAAAACCACCCGGCTTTTACATTCGCTGGAAAATCAGCTTGCGGAACTGGCCGCTCAGGTAGCGCCGATGGCGAATCACGCGACCCTCAGCCCGCGTTTCGATCGCCAGCTGTTCCGAACCCGCAGCACGCAGATGCAGGCTTATCTTGATGAAGCCAGAGATCGCTTTACGGAATTAAAACAGGCGGTCGAGCGCCAGCAGCTGGCGCAGGTTGCCTGGCTGGCGGAACGTCTTGTGGCTCAAATCGCCGCGATTAGCCGGGAAACGGCGACCTGGTCATTACGCGCCTGGGATAGCGCGTCGCCGACGCTTACCCGCTGGCAGCGGCGTCGGATACAGCATCAGGAGTATGAACGGCGCCTGCTGGCCATGCGCAACGATCGCCAGAGACAGCTGGCGCAAGCCATCAGCCTTGATGACCAGCAGCGGCTGGCAAAGGAAGTTGAGGCGTATGCCGGACGCCTCGCCCGCTGTCGCGATGCGCTGGAAAAAATTGAAAACAGGCTGGCCCGCTTAACACGCTAACTGGAGGGAGAAGTATGTCGCTGGAAAATGCGCCTGACGAGATCAAGCTGGCGGTCGATTTAATTATGCTGCTTGAGGAAAATAAAGTCCCTGCGCAAACCGTGCTAGCCGCGCTGGAAATTATCCGTCGTGACTATGAAAACAAAGTAAAAAGTGCGGAAGGGGCCTCGCAAAACGCGCCAGAGTAGTCTGTTGCCGAATCGGTGGGGGTGGCAGAGTCATCGCCTGCCCCTTACCACCACGGATAGATGCTCATGGAAAGATTCTCACGTACGCCGCACGATGCCATTTTTCGTCAAATGCTGACCCAGAAAGAGGTCGCTCGCGATTTTTTACAGCTTTACCTTCCCGCGCCGTTTTTAAGTATCTGCGATCTCAATACGCTGCAGCTGGCGTCCGGCAGCTTTATCGAAGAGGACCTGCGATCCAGCGACTCCGACATTCTCTACTCCCTGCAAACGCGGCACGGCGCTGGGTATATCTACGCGCTGATTGAACATCAAAGCTCGCCGGATAAGCTGATGGCTTTTCGCCTGATGCGCTATATGCTGCAGGCGGGATCCACGGAAAAACCCGGGCCACTCATTCGCGAACTGGCGAAGCAGTCGCCCAGGCACAAGGAGCTAATGATGACGATTGCCGAATGGCTGGAAGAGAAAGGTCGTAAAAAAGGTAGAAAAGAAGGAAGGCTGGAGGGGCGTAAAGAAAACTCGCGCAGCATTGCCCTGAAAATGCTCGCCAGCGGGCTGGATCCAAAGATGGTGATGGAGCTGACCGGCCTGAGCCAGGAAGAACTCTCCTCGCTCAGCCCTTAAAACCTGCGGGGCGGCATACCCACCGCCCCATAATGCTTAGCCCATCGTCGGCGAGGCATCGCCGCCTTTATCCCGCTTCACCTCTGTGACTTCATCGCCTTTCTCATTGCGCAGATGAACCTCAAGCTGGTTAAAGGCGATATCAATATTGTTCTCGCGACACAAGCGATCGATAGCGCGGTTAAGCTCATCCACCGCGTAGCTGCGATCGCGAAGTTCACGCACGTACAGGCGCAGTTCATGATCGAGCGTACTGGCGCCGAAGGTGGTAAAGAAGACCGCTGGCGCGGGCTCTTGCATGACTTTCGGATGCTCATGCGCGGCCTGGAGCAGCACTTCTTTAACCTTATCCAGGTCAGAACCATAGGCCACGCCAAGGCGGATGACCACACGGGTGACGGTGTCGGAAAGCGACCAGTTAATTAAGCGTTCCGTCACGAAGGCCTTATTCGGAATAATGACCTCTTTACGGTCAAAATCCGTAATGGTCGTGGCGCGAATGCGGATTTTGCTGACGGTACCGGAGAAGGTACCAATGGTCACCGTATCGCCAATGCGCACCGGGCGCTCAAAGAGAATAATCAGACCGGAAACAAAGTTACCGAAGATCTCCTGTAAGCCAAAACCTAAACCAACCGACAGGGCGGCCGCCAGCCACTGAAGTTTGTCCCACGAAACGCCCAACGAGCCAAATACCGTCATCGCGCCAATAACAATAATGGCGTAATTAAGAATGGTCGTAATCGCATACGACGCCCCCTGGCGCATATTGAGCCTCGATAGCACCAGCACTTCCAGCAGGCCCGGCAGGTTGCGAATCAACGCCCAGGCGACCATCGACGCGACAATCGCGAACAGCAGGCTGCCCATGGTGACGCTTTTCACGGCGCTGACGCCGGCTTCCGTACCGTTGTAATGCCACAGCGTAATACTGTCGAGATAGGCGAAGACGGTGATCAGATCGGACCAAATCGCCCAGAACAGCACGGCAAATAGCGCGATCATCACCAGCATCGTAATACGTAGCGTTTGTTGGTTAACCTGCTCCAGGGCAATGGTCGGTTCTTCCTGGGGTTCGGCTCCTTCTGCCCCCTCTTTAACCAGATGCTGACGACGCGCCAGCGCCCGGCGCCAGGCAATACGCCGGGCGGCCACGCTCAGGCCGCGCAGAACGGTCTGGTAAAGCAGGTTCCACAGCATCACCAGATAAACGGTTTCAATCCAGCGGCCTGCCAGACGCAGCGTGGTGTAGAAGTAGCCGGTTGCCGTCAGCACCATCAGGGCGATGGGCACTATCGATAGCACGGTGACGGTGATAAGGCGCAGGCTGTGGGATTCTTTATCGCGCCAGCTTTCGCGGCACATCGGCAGGACAAGCACCGCGATCAGCAGCAGGTTGAGGAAAATCACGAACTGCCCGAGCACGTCATCCATCAGATGCAGCGGCGACAGTTCCGACATCACGGACCAGAAGTTCAGCGGCAACAGGGCAAGGCTTACGCGGACAATCTGCCGCCGCCAGTGGCTGGTCAACTGCGACGGCATATTAAAGTGGCTCACCGCCACACCGTCTTTTTCCAGCACCTTCCAGCACAGGCCAAACACCAGCCAGAACAGCGCCAGCTTCTTGCTATAGGCCCACAGCAAATCGCTGATATTCAGCTGCATCGTCAGCAGAATCAGACCAATGGCCAGAATCACCAGTACCACAGGCAGCGCGCGGATCAGATCGATCAGAATCGCTTTCGGCGTGTGGAGCTGAGTATCATTGCGCAGCTGCCCCACCTGTGAAGCCAGCTTCGCCTGATACGCTTTCAGCCAGTTAAGGCGCCAGCGAATCAGACCGGCAATCAGCAGCAACGGCAGGCCGGCAAGGAAAGCGATAAATACCGCAGGCCAGGCTTTTTCCCAGTTTACGGTGATTTTCATCGCCTTAAACTGCCCTTTCAGCGCTTCCGGGAAGGATTTAACCCACTCCCAGTCCATAGGACGGTTGCTGTTTACCCAAAAAATCTGCTGCGTCAGAATGGCTTTCAGGTTGGTCGACACGCTCATTAACTGCTGCTGATTGATCTGCAGGTTAATGGCCATCATCAGCTGGTTACCCAGCTGTTTGTTAAACTGATCGAGCAGCTCACGGCGCATATCAACGATTTCGAGAAGCGCGTCATGCACCTCGGGATTCACCTCGCTGCTATGCCCCTCCTCCAGCTTCGCGACGTACGCATCGCTCTGGAACAACGCATCGCGCTGCTGGTTAACCTCAAACTGCTCGAGGCGCAGGTCAGCGATGCGGTTTGTCATGTCGCTCAGCTCCTCCGCAGAGGGCAGCGTTTGCTGCTGCTGATAAAGGATACGCGACAGCAGAAGGCTACCTTTCAGCACGGAGATCTGCTCTTTTATATCACGCTCGGATTGCAAAGCGCGATCGAGCCAGGTCTTCACTTTGATATTGCGCTGAACCAGCTGATTACCATTTTCCGTCGCTGAAATAAGCCTTTCGCTAAGCTGGTGGTTAATATCCAGCTCCTGCTTCACCAGCGGATTGGCTTGAATACGCGCCGTTTCGTCCGGGGACACGGCTTCCTGAGCCGTCTTTTCCGTCAGCGTCAGGCGCTTGCTATTCACCGCTTCCTGCAATAACTGCAGCTGGTGTTCCAGGCGATTGCTGTAGGCGGTGACGTAATCACGCTGCTTTTGCAGGGTATCCTGCAGCACCGTGTTGCCTTCCAGGCTTTTGCGCTGTTGGTCTATCTGCGCATTCAGCAGAGCCTGCTGCGCCAGCAGCAAATTCTGCTGGGTAGGACGCAGCGTCTCCTCGCCCGTCGAGGTGCCGTTCAGACGATTACGGATCTGCTGCAGCTGCTGCGAAGCGGAATACATCGCATTCTGCACGCGTTCCGGCTGCGTCTGTAGAGAAACGAGCTGGCTGTTGTAGGTTGCCAGGTCGTTCTGCGCGTTTTGCAAATCGTCCAGGGTCTGGGAGACACGCGATTCCAGTTGACGTAGCGATAACGTGCTCAGCGTTTTACGCGTCGCCTCATCATCGGGAACATCGCTTAGCGCGTTCAGGCTATCGATAGCCTGATTCATTTTCGCTGGCGCCTGAGTCACCTGCTGACGCAGCTGCGTCGTTTCCGACTTAATGCGTTCAATTTTATCGAGGGTTTCCAGGGTCTGGGTCAGGTCCTGCTGAACCAGCTTGTCCTGCGGGGTCAGATCCTTTTGCTTATTCAGCGTCGCGAGCTGGCTTTGGACCTCAGAACGTTCAGGTAAATCAGCCGCCAGCGCCGGGTTAACGCTAATACAGCCGATAAAAAACATCAGGGTAAGAACAACAGCGGATATGGCGTTTCGCCAACGGATAGTATGCAGCATAGTGTTAACATGAGTGATTGCAAAAGCCGGAGAATACCGGGGATCGTCGCAGCGCGAAGAATAGCACTTCTGTTATCGCGCGAATAGCGGCGGACAGCAGGAAAAATGTCCCTGATGTCCGCAAGGAGACTTAAGCTTCCCGTTCTTCAGAACCGCGTAAGGAGGGGCAAAATTGATACATTTCAAGCAGCGTTTCGACATAAGCCCGCGCCTCTTTGCGCAGATCGAAGGCGTTCGGCGCCAGCAGCCAATTTTCCATTAGGCCAGAAAGGTAGCTGCGCATTAAAATCGCCGCCCGGCGGGTCAATAAATTCGCGGGCAGCATCTTCGCCGCAATGCACTCTTTTAATGTTTGTTCAATACGATCGTAGCTATCAAGGCATAAACTTCGCTGCGCTTCCTGCAGCGTGACCATCTCACCGACGAATTCACATTTATGGAAGATGATTTCCATCATCAGGCGTCGGCGTTCCTCTGTCACCGTTGCTTCAAGGATATACACTAAGATCTCTCTGATAACTGACAGTGGATCGTTGGGGAATTTTGCCCGATACTCAACTTCGAGATCGTTGATGTTGGCTTCAGAAAGTACCCATATTTCATTAAATAAATCTGATTTATTTTTGAAATGCCAATAGATAGCGCCCCTCGTCACACCGGCCTCTTTTGCAATTGCGGCCAGCGAGGTGGATGATACCCCTTGCTGCGAAAACAAACGCAGAGCAACATCCAAAATATGTTGCCGGGTCTCAAGCGCCTGTTGTTTGGTTTTTCGTGCCATAGGTCGATGAGTTTACAGAGGTTACGTTTACATACATTTATGAATGTATGTACCATAGCATGACCATAATAGAAACACAGCAGTGGGTTTGTGGTCGATTGAGCCACTGAACAATTTGAAATTGGACACTCGAGGTTTACATATGAACAAAAACAGAGGGTTAACGCCTCTGGCGGTCGTTCTGATGCTCTCAGGCAGCTTAGCGCTAACAGGATGTGACGACAAACCGGCTCAGCAAGGGGCCCAGCAAATGCCGGAAGTCGGTATTGTGACGCTCAAATCCGCTCCTCTACAAATTACTACCGAACTGCCAGGCCGTACCAGCGCCTATCGCGTTGCGGAAGTTCGTCCTCAGGTCAGTGGCATTATTCTTAAACGTAACTTCACCGAAGGGAGCGATATCCAGGCGGGCGTGTCTCTTTATCAAATCGATCCGGCGACCTATCAGGCCACGTATGAAAGCGCGAAAGGCGATTTAGCCAAAGCGCAGGCAGCGGCAAATATGGATCAGTTAACGGTTAAACGTTATCAGAAACTGTTGGGCACTAAGTACATTAGCCAACAGGATTACGATACTGCCGTGGCGACGGCTCAGCAGAGCAACGCTGCCGTAGTCGCCGCCAAAGCTGCGGTTGAAACTGCGCGCATTAATCTGGCCTACACCAAAGTCACCTCGCCAATCTCCGGCCGCATTGGTAAATCCGCCGTCACGGAAGGCGCTCTGGTGCAAAACGGGCAAACCACCGCGCTGGCGACCGTGCAACAACTGGATCCTATCTACGTTGACGTGACGCAATCGAGTAACGATTTCCTGCGTCTGAAACAAGAGCTGGCCAACGGCAAGCTGCAGCAGGAAAACGGTAAAGCGAAGGTTGAACTGGTCACTAACGACGGTCTGAAATACCCGCAGAACGGTACGCTGGAGTTCTCTGACGTCACCGTTGACCAGACCACCGGTTCTATCACGCTGCGCGCTATTTTCCCGAACCCGGATCACACTCTGCTGCCCGGCATGTTCGTCCGCGCACGTCTGGAAGAAGGGGTAAACCCTGATGCGTTGCTGGTTCCTCAGCAGGGCGTAACCCGCACTCCGCGTGGCGATGCCAGCGCTATGGTTGTCGGCGAAGGTGATAAAGTCGAAGTTCGCCAGATTACCGCCACTCAGGCTATCGGTGATAAATGGCTGGTCACCGAAGGGCTGAAAACGGGCGATCGCGTCATCATAACCGGTCTGCAAAAAGTCAGACCTGGTGTGCAGGTTAAAGCGCAGGAAGTCGTTTCTGACGATAAACAGCAAGCCGCAGGCAACGCTCAGTCAGAACAACCCAAGTCTTAACTTAAACAGGAGCCGTTAAGACATGCCTAATTTCTTTATCGATCGCCCCATATTTGCGTGGGTGATCGCCATTATCATCATGCTGGCTGGGGGGTTGTCGATCCTCAAGTTGCCGATAGCGCAATATCCGACGATTGCGCCGCCGGCAATTTCCATTACAGCCATGTACCCCGGTGCCGATGCTGAAACCGTGCAGAACACCGTGACCCAGGTTATCGAACAGAACATGAACGGTATCGATCACCTGATGTACATGTCTTCTAATGGCGACTCCACCGGTACAGCAACCATTACGCTAACCTTTGAATCCGGTACCGATCCGGATATTGCCCAGGTACAGGTGCAGAACAAGCTGGCGCTGGCGACACCGCTGCTGCCGCAAGAAGTTCAGCAGCAGGGTATCAGCGTTGAAAA
Organism: Klebsiella sp. M5al; assembly: GCF_002090195.1. NCBI lineage: Bacteria > Pseudomonadati > Pseudomonadota > Gammaproteobacteria > Enterobacterales > Enterobacteriaceae > Klebsiella > Klebsiella sp. M5al. The sequence goes on along the minus strand of NZ_CP020657.1, from coordinate 1,421,597 downwards.
GGCATCCAGCAGCTTCCTGATGGTTGTCGGCGTTATCAATACCAACGGCACCATGAATCAGGATGACATTTCTGACTATGTCGCCGCCAACATGAAGGATGCGATTAGCCGTACCAGCGGCGTCGGTGACGTGCAGCTGTTTGGTTCCCAGTACGCCATGCGCATCTGGATGGATCCGAACAAGCTGAATAACTTCCAGCTGACGCCGGTTGACGTTATCAGCGCCCTGAAAGCGCAGAACGCCCAGGTTGCAGCAGGACAGTTAGGCGGTACGCCGCCGGTGAAAGGCCAGCAGCTGAACGCCTCCATCGTGGCGCAGACTCGTTTGACCAATACTGAAGAGTTCGGCAACATTCTGCTGAAGGTTAACCAGGACGGTTCCCAGGTGCGTCTGCGCGATGTCGCGAAGATTGAGCTGGGTGGTGAAAACTATGACGTTATCGCGAAGTTTAACGGTCAGCCCGCCTCTGGTCTGGGTATTAAATTAGCGACCGGCGCGAACGCGCTGGATACCGCCAACGCCATTCGTGCCGAACTGAAGAAAATGGAGCCTTTCTTCCCTTCAGGCCTGAAGATTGTTTATCCGTATGACACCACGCCATTCGTGCAGATCTCCATTCACGAAGTGGTGAAAACGCTGGTTGAAGCAATCATTCTGGTGTTCCTGGTCATGTATCTGTTCCTGCAGAACTTCCGCGCAACGCTGATTCCGACTATCGCCGTGCCGGTCGTATTGCTGGGGACGTTCGCTATCCTCGCGCTGTTCGGCTTCTCGATAAACACGCTCACCATGTTTGGTATGGTGCTCGCCATAGGCCTGCTGGTGGATGACGCCATCGTGGTGGTGGAAAACGTCGAGCGTGTGATGGCCGAAGAAGGGCTACCGCCGAAGGAAGCCACGCGGAAATCAATGGGCCAGATTCAGGGCGCGCTGGTGGGTATCGCGATGGTGCTTTCCGCGGTGTTTATCCCGATGGCCTTCTTCGGCGGTTCTACCGGTGCGATTTACCGTCAGTTCTCGATCACTATCGTTTCCGCGATGGCGCTGTCGGTACTGGTGGCACTCATTCTGACCCCGGCGCTCTGCGCCACGATGCTGAAGCCCATCCAAAAAGGCAGCCATGGCGCAACCACCGGCTTCTTCGGTTGGTTTAACCGCATGTTTGATAAGAGCACGCATCACTACACCGATAGCGTAGGCAACATCCTGCGCAGTACCGGTCGTTATCTGGTGCTGTATCTGATCATCGTTGTCGGCATGGCCTGGCTGTTCGTTCGTCTGCCGAGTTCGTTCCTGCCGGACGAAGACCAGGGCGTATTCCTGAGCATGGCGCAGCTGCCAGCGGGCGCAACTCAGGAGCGTACCCAGAAAGTTCTGGATGAGATGACTGATTACTATCTCACCAAAGAGAAAAACAACGTTGAATCGGTATTCGCCGTTAACGGCTTTGGTTTCGCGGGTCGTGGGCAGAACACCGGCATCGCGTTCGTCTCTCTGAAGGACTGGAGCCAGCGTCCAGGCGAAGAGAACAAAGTTGAAGCGATTACCGGGCGCGCAATGGGCTATTTCTCGCAGATTAAAGACGCAATGGTCTTCGCCTTTAACCTGCCGGCAATTGTTGAACTGGGTACCGCAACGGGCTTCGACTTCCAGCTGATCGACCAGGCAGGATTGGGCCACGAAAAACTGACTCAGGCCCGTAACCAGCTCTTTGGTATGGTCGCGCAGCATCCTGACGTCTTAAGCGGCGTTCGTCCAAACGGCCTGGAAGATACTCCGCAGTTCAAAGTGGATATCGATCAGGAAAAAGCGCAGGCTCTCGGCGTGTCTATCAGCGACATTAACACGACGCTTGGCGCAGCATGGGGTGGGAGCTACGTCAACGACTTCATTGACCGCGGTCGCGTGAAGAAAGTGTATATCATGTCTGAAGCGAAATACCGTATGTTGCCGGAAGATATCGGTAACTGGTACGTACGCGGTAGCGATGGACAGATGGTGCCCTTCTCCGCCTTCTCAACTTCACGCTGGGAATACGGCTCACCGCGTCTGGAGCGTTACAACGGTCTGCCATCGATGGAAATCCTCGGCCAGGCGACACCGGGTAAGAGTACCGGTGAAGCGATGAACCTGATGGAAGAGCTGGCGGGTAAACTGCCTGCGGGCATTGGCTATGACTGGACCGGCATGTCTTACCAGGAACGGTTGTCAGGCAACCAGGCACCTGCGCTGTACGCCATCTCGCTGATTGTCGTCTTCCTGTGTCTGGCTGCGCTGTATGAAAGCTGGTCGATCCCATTCTCGGTAATGCTGGTCGTTCCGCTGGGGGTTGTGGGTGCACTGCTGGCTGCCACCTTCCGCGGATTGACCAACGACGTTTACTTCCAGGTTGGCCTGCTGACCACCATCGGCCTGTCGGCGAAGAACGCGATACTTATCGTTGAATTCGCCAAGGATCTGATGGATAAAGAAGGCAAAGGCCTGATTGAAGCAACGCTGGAAGCCGTTCGTATGCGTCTGCGTCCGATTCTGATGACCTCGCTGGCGTTCATCCTTGGGGTAATGCCGCTGGTTATCAGCTCCGGCGCAGGCTCCGGCGCGCAGAACGCCGTCGGTACTGGCGTAATGGGCGGGATGGTGACCGCGACGGTTCTGGCGATTTTCTTCGTGCCGGTGTTCTTCGTGGTCGTGCGTCGCCGCTTTAGTAAGAAAAATGAGGATATTGAGCACAGCCATCCGGTTGAGCATCATTAATCTCTCTTCACAGGGCCGCATACGCGGCCCTTTTCTTTTCTCTGATTTAAAGCGCACGGATTGTTATTGTTTATTTTATAACCTGAGATATAATATTTAATGATGAGTCGTGGTGCTTATCTCCGTTTTTTCTCTGCGACTTTCCTTCTCGTTTGCCCTAACTCAGAATATTCTCAATCACTGACTTTATGTATGGTTGTCTTCGTATAACGGCAAAACGCAGCGGCTAACTTGATGAAATATAAGGTCAGTGTTCGTTTTTACCGATCGGGGTAACGGCACGATATAATAAAGACCGAGGCATTGAAGATAAATGGACGCTGATAATTGTAATTTTTCGTAATAGCACGATGAAATCTTTTTAAGAGTGGATTATAGTTAAACAGCAAGATTACAATGTATGTGTCAGGTCTGTTAGTCGTGTTCATCCCACAACGGTCGTTTAAACCACTCAAAAGGGGATGCGTTATGGACGAATACTCGCCAAAAAGACATGATATTGCGCAGCTTAAATTTCTCTGCGAAACCCTGTATCATGACTGTCTTGCAAACCTGGAAGAGAGCAACCACGGCTGGGTTAATGACCCGACCTCGGCTGTCAATCTTCAACTTAATGAATTGATCGAGCACATTGCCGCGTTCGCGCTTAATTATAAAATTAAGTATGCTGAGGATAATAAGCTGATTACTCAGATTGACGAATATCTGGATGACACTTTCGTCTTGTTCAGCAACTACGGCATTAACAGTGCGGATCTGCAGAAATGGCGCAAATCTGGCAATCGGTTATTCCGCTGCTTTGTCAACGCCAGTCGGGAAAACCCGGCCAGTCTTTCTTGTTAGTATTATTACAATCAAAAGGTGAATTTATGTCTGATAAAACATTAACCAAAATAGACTATTTGATGCGCTTACGACGCTGTCAGACAATTGATACGCTGGAGCGCGTAATTGAAAAAAATAAATATGAACTTTCCGATAATGAACTGGCGGTATTTTACTCAGCGGCCGACCATCGTCTTGCCGAACTGACGATGAATAAACTGTATGACAAGATCCCGCCTTCAGTCTGGAAATTTATCCGCTAGTTTATTTCAAATGAAAGTCATACATCTCGTGTCGAAAACGCCCCGCTTTGGTGATGATAATAAGTGTGATAGTGCTCACAGATGTTGGCTTAATGCACAGATGAAACCGGTTTCTTTTTATACTATGGCGGCCTGACGATAAGGAAATAGGGGAAGCGTCCATGAGTGAAGAGAAACAAAAAATGATTGCCGGCGAACTGTATCTGGCAGGTGACGCCACGTTGAAAGCCGATCGCCTGCGGGCCAGGCAACTGTTGCACCGCTACAATCATTCGGCGCCTGAAGAACATGAATTAAGAAAAGCATTATTGTCTGAACTGCTTGGGCACGCGAGCGATGCGTATATCGAACCCACTTTTCGCTGTGACTACGGCTACAATATCTCCCTCGGCAAAAATTTCTACGCGAACTTTGATTGCGTCATGCTGGACGTCTGTCCGATTCAAATTGGGGATAACTGCATGCTGGCGCCGGGCGTACATATTTATACCGCCACGCATCCCCTTGACCCCGTCGATCGCAATAGTGGTCAGGAGTACGGAAAACCCGTCACCATCGGGCATAATGTGTGGATTGGCGGCCGGGCAGTCATTAATCCTGGCGTGACTATCGGCGATAATGCCGTGGTGGCTTCAGGTTCCGTGGTAGTAAAAAATGTGCCAGCCAACGCCGTCGTCGGCGGAAACCCGGCACGGATTATCAAAATGCTGGAGAGCGAAAAACGGTAACTGTTATGCTTTTCTGCAACCAATCTGTTACTTTCCCCCTGGATTTACGCAACATAAAATACCCCCCAGGCTGAGCCCGGTTTGTCACGCCTGCATACGGGCTCATGGCAGAATTTGGGGAATAAGATGACAGAAATACAGCTGCTGCTAAAAAGCACCATTGATGAACTTAATGTGAAAGAGAAGCGCGACAATCGTCCGCGCTTTAGCATTAGCTTTATTCGCAATCACCCATGGCTTTTTGTCGCCATGTACGCGGCTTTTCTGGCCACGCTTATTGTGATGCTTCGTTCCGAAACGCTGGTGGATTCTGTCTGGCTGTTAATCGTGTTATTTGTTCTGCTAAACGGTTTCTTCTTCTTTGACGTCTATCCGCGCTATCGTTATGAAGATATCGACGTTCTTGATTTTCGCGTTTGCTACAACGGCGAATGGTATAACACCCGGTTTGTCCCTGAACAACTGCTCGAACGCATTCTGCAATCGCCACGCGTCGGTCGCGATCAGAAGGCGCAGCTACAAAAAATGATCGCCACCAAAGGCGAACTCTCATTTTACGATGTGTTTTCCCTTACTCGCGTCGGTTCTGCGCAATAAGACGATTGAGCGTCCGTACCGCAGCAATAAAATGTGAGGCGGACGTATTTCCGTAGCCCAGAACCAACCCGCTTCGCGCCGTTTTTGCATCAAGATAAAAACGGCTTAATGCCCCGGGCGCCAGCTGAAACCGCCGGGCCTGCTGCGCAATCGCCTGGTCATCCACGTTGTCGATAGCGACGGTCAGGTGCAAGCCCCCCTCGCCGCCCAAGAGTTCATAAGGATGGTTAAGTTCTTGAGCCAGGACGTCCCGCAGCTGCTGCTGGCGTTTGCGGTACAAACGGCGCATGGCGGCCAAATGACGTGCGTAGTGCCCCTCTTCAATGAACAACGCCAGCGCCTTCTGTTCAGCCCGGTGCCCGCCGCGTAATAGCGCCCCAATGGCGCCTTGTGCAGCGTCCGCCAGCGCGGGAGGCATCACCATAAAACCGATGCGCAGCGCTGGAAACAGCGTTTTGCTGAACGTCCCCAGATAAACCACCGGCCCGTGCTTCGCCATCCCCAGCATGGCCGGAATGGGCTCGCCGCTATAGCGAAATTCGCTGTCGTAATCATCCTCAATAATCCACGAATCATACCGGCGGGCATATTCCAGTAACGCCAGTCGTCGCCCGGCGCTCATTACGGCTCCGCAGGGGTACTGATGTGAAGGTGAAGTAAAGATCAATCGCGGCGCTTCGCTATCATCAGAGGTATCAAAACGCATTCCTTCACGATCAACCGGTACGCCCTTTATATGAAGCCCTGATTTGAGAAAGATGCTTTTTGCTCCCGGATAACCGGGCTCTTCCACCCATGCCCTATCGCCGGCTACGCTCAGCAGGTGCGTGCATAAATCGACGCCTTCCAGCGCCCCTTCAGTAATCACAATCTGGCTGGCTTCGCAGCGGATCCCCCGGGAGAGCGCGAGGTACCGGGCAATGGCTTTTCGCAGTACGAGCTCTCCCTGCGCATCGCCGTAGCCCAGTAATGCGCTGGCCTCTTCGCGCAGTACCCGATCGAGCAGTCGACGCCAGATGGAAAGTGGAAAGTAATTAACCGCAGGCATTCCCGGCGTAAAGAGCAGCGTGGGCGAATCACGGTGAATTGCTGCCGGCAGTCCCTGTAAATATTCAGGGAGCACAATAACGCGCGCCTCAATGTCCCCTTCTCCCTGAGACCTCAAGGGCGCGACGTACGTCCCCTGGCGACTACGCAATAGATATCCTTCTATCGCCAACTGCTCCAGCGCGCTGTTGATGGTATTGCGCGACAGCCCCAGATGCTGCGCCATGGCGCGCGAACCGGGTAGACGACTATCGCCCGCCAGCGTGCCCTGCAAAATAGCCTCGCGCAGTTGCTGATAGAGGGTACGCTGTAGGGTTTCACTTCCCTTACCGCGCAGGGCCTGCTCGAGTAAAGTAAAAAAAGCATCATCCGGAATATTCATCACCGCTCCTCGTGGCACCATAAAAACATACTCTTATGGCACTTTTTATGGAACCAACAAGTGCTTAATCTCATGGCATTCGCCCACAAAGGAAACCCCCATGAGCCATCTTAATCAATTCGATCAGCCCGTTGGCGCTGCCCTGCCCGACTGGCAGCCCCGTCAGCATCCCGAGAGGTTGAACCTGCAGGGTCGCCTTTGCCGGCTTGAGCCATTGCGCTCCACGCACGCCGGTGCGCTGTTTGACGCCCATCGACTGGCCCCGGATACGCGAAGCTGGACATGGCTGCTGCGTGAGCCGGATAACAGCGTCGAGGAATATCGCGCGTGGATAGAGAGCGTGGCCATGCAGGCCGACCCCATTCACTTTGCGGTGATAGATCAGCAGACAGACCAGCCCATCGGCTCACTGGCGCTGATGAGAATCGATGCCAAAAATGGCGTTGTTGAAGTCGGCCACGTTCACTTCTCGCCTCTGTTGAGCCGGACGGCGATGGCAACCGAGGCCCACTGGCTGCTGATGCACTACGTATTTGCTACGCTCGGCTATCGTCGCTACGAGTGGAAATGCAACAGCCTGAACGAGCCTTCACGCCGGGCGGCACTGCGGCTGGGGTTTCAGTATGAGGGACGCTTTCGTCAGGCGCTGGTGATAAAGGGCCACAACCGCGATACCGACTGGTTTTCGATTATCGATTCCGAGTGGCCACAGATTGACAGAGCAATGCGGCAATGGCTGGCCGCCGACAACTTTAGCGCCGACGGCCAGCAGTTACGAACGCTGGAGAGCTTCCGTTAACGTCTTTTCTTGCGGCCCTGTACGGCCTTAAAGCGGGGATTGCTTTTGCAGATAACGTACAGCCGCCCCTTTCGTTTAACGATCTGGCAATCCGGGTGGCGCTGTTTCGCGCTACGTAGTGAGTTGAGTACCTGCATTATTTGCTCCTCTTCGCATCAATAAAGCCGCCGAAGCGCTGGCGGAAACGTGCGGTGCTGCCTTCGTTGTTGAAGGCCTTCTGTTTACCGGTGTAATACGGATGCGATTTGGAGGAGACGTCGAGCGTCACGTAGGGATACGTCTCGCCATCCAGCTCAATCTCACGCTCGGTGCGGATCGTTGAACCGACTTTAAAGAATTCGTTAGCGCTGGTGTCGTGAAAAACCACCGTACGATAATGCGGATGAATATTGGGTTTCATAGCGACCTCAATCATTATGTTATAACATAACAATATCGTACGCCGTGCGAGTCTAAAGATCAACCCTGAGAATGAGAAGGATTATGGGCGGCACAGGCCGCCCGTTACGGATTAAGGGCTCAGCCGATGCGCCAGGGCCCTGAGCTGTTCGGCAATAGACTGCAGGTCTTTGCCGGGCTCCGTTTTCGGCCCGGTAGAGTGGCGCACGACCAGACGGGCCGGAAGAATAGAAGAAGTATGGGAGGTTTCGTTATCGCCGCTATCGAGAAGGCGCCGAACGGCCTCTTTTCCCTGTAAGTCAAGATCCAGCGAAACGGTGGTTAGCGCCGGGTAAAAGAACGAACTTTCATAGGTATCATCATAACCAATAACCGACTTTTCCCCCGGGATCGGTACCTGATGCTGGTGAAACGCGCTAAGCACGCCCAGCGCCATCTGATCGTTCCCCACCAAAACGGCGGTAAAGTTTGGCGTCTCCCGCAACATTTGCAGCGCGCCGGCATAGCCGCTCTGCGCATCCCAGTTACCGCGAATCACCGTGACCGGCTGTAGGCCATAACCTTCGAGGGTTTCTAGCCAGCTTTTCAAACGCAGTTTGGCCGATACCGAGCTTTCCGGACCGGCCAACAGCGCTATCTCCCGATGCCCCATTTCATAGAGATATTTGACGCTGGCTCGGGTGCCGTCCGCCGGGTTAAACGAAACGTTAAACACAGAGCTATAGGGATCGACATCTAAAAACAGACAAACGATATCATCGTTATCAGCGGCAATTTTCTGAGCCTGATCAGTCTCCAGCGGCACGTTGATGATGACCTTATCCACCAGTTGAGACTTAAGTTCATTAATGGAATCTTGAATGCTTTGATTGACGCTCTCATCAATCATTGAAATGAGCACCTGATAACCTTCCACATTCGCATAGCGTTTTACCGCCGCGGCCACCTGGGAAGGCGCATGCAATGCGAGGGAGATCGTAACCAGGCCCACGGTACGGCTTTGCTTGCCTACCAGCTGTTGCGCCAGGCGGTTTGGGACATAGCGTAGCTCCTCAATGGATTTCTCCACCTTGCTGCGCGTGGCTTTGGATACATTAGCAGATTTGTTGAGTACCCTGGACACGGTCTGATAGGAGACGCCCGCATGGCGAGCAACGTCTTCTAAGGTCGCGCTTTTAGACTTCATGGTCCGGTTCCTTATGTTGTTATCCCTGAATTGTAACAGGGGCAATGTAAAAAAACGCTCATTGCCGCCTCCCCCGAACAACAATCAGCATTAAAAGTATTACGCTCACAATACAACAAATTGTGAATGGACTCACCACTCGTAACAAAACCCGCTAATTTATTTGCAGTTAATCACACTATAGCGATCATTCAATTGCCTGAATTTTGGTTTAGGCATTTTATAACATCGGTTATGTGAACGTAATACAAAACAATAAGAGGATAGACATGAACACTACGCTGCGCACACTCTCCGCTGCGTTGGCCGCTGCGCTGATTTCACCATCCGTGTTTGCTGCTTCCGCCACGCTTCCGGGTATCGATTTTCATGGCTATATGCGCGCCGGGGTTGGGGTCTCCGGCGACGGTAGTCAGGCCGAATGGCAAAAAAACAAAATTGGCCGTCTGGGTAACGAGTCCGATACCTACGGCGAGCTGGAGTTGGGCTCGGAGGTCTACAAGAAAAATGACGTGAGCTTCTATCTCGATAGCATGGTCAGCATGGTTTCAGACGGTTCGAACGATAACGAAACCACGCTCGATGATGATGCGCAGTTCGGCCTGCGCCAGCTCAACCTGCAAATTAAAGGGCTGGTCCCCGGCGATCCGAACGCGGTCATTTGGGGCGGTAAACGCTACTACCAGCGCCACGATCTGCACATCATTGATACCAAATACTGGAACATTTCCGGATCCGGCGCCGGGATCGAAAACTATACCCTCGGCCCTGGCGCCGTCTCATTTGCCTGGATCCGCGGCGACGCGAATGACGTTGACTACCGCGTCGACGGCGACAGCAACGTGAATATTAACTACCTTGACCTGCGCTACGCAGGCTGGAAGCCATGGGCCGGGTCGTGGACCGAATTTGGTATCGACTACGCGATGCCTAACACCACCAAAAAGCAGGACTCCTACGGCGGCCTGTATGATGCAGAAAACGGCGTCATGCTAACCGGTGAAATCAGCCAGGATATGCTGGGCGGTTACAACAAAACGGTGCTGCAGTACGCAAACAAAGGGCTGGCGCAGAACATGGTTTCCCAGGGCGGCGGCTGGTATGACATGTGGAACTACGTCAATGACGCCACCGGCTATCGGGTGATCAATACCGGTTTAATTCCGATCACCGAAAAATTCTCTATTAACCACGTGCTGACCTGGGGCTCCGCGGACAACATCACCGATTACACGGATAAAACGCGCATGCTGTCGCTGGTAGCTCGCGGACAGTATCAGTTCACCGAATATGTACGCCTGATTGGCGAAGTAGGCGGTTTTTACCAAAAAGATAGCTACAAGAACAATACGGACTATAAGCAGGCCGGTGAGAAATACACCATCGCGCTGGGCCTGGCCGATGGCCCTGACTTTATGTCTCGCCCGGAACTGCGTATTTTCGCTTCTTATCTGAATGACTCAGAAAATGGTAAACCGTTCGAAGATCAAACTGCCAATAATACGTGGAACTTTGGTGTCCAGGTCGAAGCCTGGTGGTAAGAGTAGCTAAACTGTTTTATCTCCAACTGTAAGGTCGTTAATTACCCTCAGGTAATGATTATTGCCATTGAATGCTTTGTTTTATTTTCGGGATAACCCATTATTGCGTTATCCCGTTTTATTTTATTTACGGCTGGCAAAGTGTTCGTCAAGTAATTGTCGCAAAGCATCCGACTGCTTACCGAAAATAGCATGCACCTGCTGCCCAAGAATAATCACGCCAAGCGCGCCCTGCTGCTGTAGTCCCTGAGAGTCAACAATCGACAGATTGTTCACCGTGACGCGCAAGCGGGTAATACAGGCGTCAACGTTGATGATATTTTCCTCACCGCCGAAAGCCTGAATTAACCGTTCAATCTGTTGTTGTTCCGCAGGGCTTAACGTTACCGCCGGACGAGACTGGGAGAAGTAATTCAGAAAGGATTTTAAACTCACCATAATAGACTCCTGATAAGCAGATAAAAAAACGCCTGCTCGCAGGAGCAGGCGCGGATAGAGAGAAATTACGCGTGACGACTGAGGATGCGGCAATCCCATGCTTTTAAGATCAACGGCGCGTTCAGGGCCGTGCCGGTGAGGGTATCCTGATAGCCCTGCGGTAAGGTCACCTGCTGCTGCTGCGCGCTGTAGTTTTGCAGGAACACGTAAGTAGTCTCACCGTCCGTGCGCGCGGTCGCCACCACGCCCGGCGGGAAATCGGCCTCCACCGCGCGCGGCAGCGCCAGCTCTTTACTTATGGCGCTGAAGAAGTCCCGCTGGAAAGCCAGATCGTTGCGCGAAGCGACGTGCCAGGCCTTGCCTTTACCTACGTGATTGACGGTGACCGCCGGTCTTCCCGCGTAAAAATCATCGCGGTAGGTCGCCAGCGGCTGCGCCGTTTCGGCGTGGATCAGTTCACACAGATGGCGTACCTGATACGGCCCCTGCAGCCCCCCTTCATTGCCCGCCAGCCCCTGTACCAGATTACGTTCGCCATCGTTCAGGCAGTCAATCTCTTCCGCCCAGATGCCCAGCAGCTTGCGCAGCGGACCCGGGAAGCCGCCGAGATAGCACAGGTCCGATTCGTTAACAATTCCCGTCCAGTATGTTGTAACTAAGTGGCCGCCGTTGGCCACAAACGCTTCCGCGCGTTCGGCAAAGCCGTCGCGAACCATATACAGCATCGGGGCAATGACCAGCCGATAAGCGCTCAGGTCAACGTCGGCATCAATAATATCTACCGCAATCCCCTGTTCCCAGAACGGACGATAGTGCTCGTTGACGGTATTTTCATACTCCATCCCGAGATTACGCGGCCCCTGAGCATCATCCAGCGCCCAGCGGTTTTGCTGGTCAAAGATAATCGCCACTTGCGCATCCGTCCGGCAGCCCACCACGCCCGGCAGCTGGCTTAACATCTCGCCAAGCTTAGTCACTTCACGGCCCACGCGCGTATCCAGGTGACCGACGTGATCGATAATTGCGCCATGGAATTTCTCTACCGAACCGCGACTCTTACGCCACTGGAAATACTGTACCGAGTCAGCCCCGTGCGCTACCGCCTGCAGAGAAGAGAGAATATGCATTCCCGGTTTTTTCAGCTTGCTGGTCGGCTGCCAGTTAGTCGCGCTCGGCGTGGACTCCATCAGGACAAACGGTTTTCCGCCCTTCAGGCTGCGCATCATATCGTGATACATGGCGGTGTAGCAGGCCAGCGTGGTTTCATCTTTATCGCGATGCCACATGGGGTAGCTGTCCCACGAGATGAAGTCCAGCGCCGGCGCCAGCTGCCAGTAGTCGTAATCGTAGAAATACTCCATAAAGTTGGTTGTCACTGGCAGCTCAGCATTCGCCGCTTTCAGCGGCGCAATTTCGTGGCGGCAGAAATCCGTCACCTGAGCGGTATTGAAGCGATGCCAGTCAAGGTTCAGACCATGAATGGAGACTTCCCCCTGCGGAGCCGGGGATTCGATCTGCGACCAGTCGCTATAGGTGTGGCTCCAGAAGGTGCTCCACCAGGCGTGATTAAGATTATCCAGCGTTTCATAGCGCGCTTTCAGCCAGTCGCGGAAACGCTCCTGGCACAGGCTACAGTGGCACTCGCCGCCATACTCATTGGAGATATGCCAGCCCAGCACCGCCGGATGCTGCGCGTAGCGCTCCGCCAGCAGGGTGTTAATTTTCAGGGTTTTCTCACGATAGACCGGCGACGACATACAGTGGTTGTGACGCCCACCGTGCAGCGCAGGCACGCGATCGCGACCGACGCGCAGGACCTGAGGGTACTTTTGCGACATCCACGCCGGGCGCGCGCCGCTTGGGGTCGCGAGAAAGACATGAATTCCGGCGGCATACAGTTTATCCAGGATACTGTCCAACCAGCCAAACTCAAATACGCCTTCCTGAGGTTCAAGTTTCGCCCAGCTAAATATTCCTACCGACATGACATTACATTTTGCCTGCTGCATCATGGCAATATCTTTATCGATAATATCGGGATAGTTCTCCCACTGCTCCGGGTTATAGTCGGCGCCATGCAATAGCGCATTGACCTTCGGACTCAAAGGCGCAAATTTTTTCATAATAAACATCCTGAAGTTTAAAGCTGAATAATTAATTAAATACCTTCATCGACGGCAACGCTTTCCCCTGGCAATCAAACAGCGCCTGATTTTCCCGGGCATTCCCCTCTTTCCACTCATCGTGGATATATTTCATTCCGGCAGGCGTCGCCCAGGTATTTCCCGGCACGGCAATCCACGTCGGCTCCCAATAAAAAATACCTTTACCGCGGTGGCCCGGTACGTCCGCAACGGCCTGCATTAAGTCGTGAATATAATTATATTGCCCCTGTATGGTGGCAGGATAACCGCCATCCTTTTCCTCTTTTGCCTGGAAACTATTTTCGGCGTTGTCGCAGTTTTCCAGGGTATAGGCATAAGCGGCCTCTACCACAATCACGTCTTTGTTATAGCGCTTGCTGATATCATCCATATTAGCCTTCAGCGCGCTAATCGGGCCATTCCAGTAGGTGTACATCGACAGACCAATAATGTCGTAAGGCACGTTGCGCTTGCTGATTTCATCAAACCACCAGCGGAAGGTGTCGTTTTTCGTGCCTTCGGCCAGGTGAAGCATAATTTTAACCTGCTCACCGGCGGTGAGGTTTTCCTTCAGGCCATCGATGGCGGCATTAAGCAGCCCCGCCAGGCGATCGAACTCGCCGCCGCCCTGCCCCCAGCTTTTGCCTTCCGGCCACAGCATACCGCCGTTGATCTCGTTGCCGATCTGCACCATATCCGGCAGTACGCCCTCCTGCTTAAAGCGGGCAATCGTATCGCGGGTGTAGTCATGAATGGTGGTTTTCAGCTGCGGATAATCCATTTTCTCCCAGGCCTTCGGCTTGAACTGCTTGCCGGGATCGGTCCAGAAATCGCTGTAGTGAAAATCAAGCAGCAGCTTCATCCCCTGTGCTTTTGCCCGCTTCGCCAGCGCCAGCGTCGCCGCCAGGTCGTTATCGCCGCCGCCGTAGCGCTGACCCTGGGCGTCTTTTGGATCGACCCACAGGCGCAGGCGAACATAGTTCACGCCGTCGGCCTTCAGAATCGCGATCGGATCCTGCTGCTGATTATTGTGGTTAAAAAACTTTGCGCCATGCTTTTCCGCGTCCAGCAGCGTGGAGATATCCGCGCCTTTAATGAAATCAGCGGGCATGTTGCTAAACGCTTTGGTTTGTAGCGCGTCCGCTGCCAGCGTACTGGAGGAGAAACAGCATGCCAGAGAAACAGCAAGCCACGCGGGTGTTAATCTTTTCATGGGGTTATCCTTTTGTACTGCCAGAGGTCAGGCCGGAAACAAAGTATTTTTGTAGCGCCAGATAGAGAATCGCTACCGGCACGGCAATCAGCACCGCGCCCGCCGCGTAGGTGGTGTAGCTGGCGCCCATTTTCTGCGCCACCAGGTTATACAGGCCGATCGGCAGCGTGTACTTATCCGGGGTACGCAGAATGGTGCTGGAAAGGATGAAATCCCCCAGCGGGCCAGTAAACGAGAACAGCGCCACCACCGCCAGAATCGGCTTCGACAGCGGCATAATGATTTCGAAAAAGATGCGGAAGCTGCTGGCGCCATCCATCCGCGCGGACTCATCGAGATCTTTAGGGATTGCGTCCAGGTAGCCTTTCATGAGCCAGGTATTCATCGGGATCATGCCGCCCACGTAGATCAGCACCAGCGCCAGATGGCTGTTGATCAGCCCCAGCAGCTGAGAGAGAACAAAGATCGCAATCAGCGCCGAGAACTGCGGGATCATCTGCAACAGCAGAAATAACATCAGCCCGTTCTGCCGCCCTTTGAAACGAAAGCGCGAAAACGCGTAGGCGGTGAAGCTCACGCTGATTAAGGTCAATACCATGGTCATGAAGCTGATTTTCATCGAGTTCCAGTACCAGGTGAGATAATTCACATTGCCGTTAAACAGATCCGCGTAATGCTGGAACGACAGGTTTTCAGGAATAATCGACGTACTCAGCAGACTGTTCCCGGCGTTCAGCGACGCCCCTACCGTCCAGACCAGCGGGTAAATAATCATCGTCGACACAAAGATGACCACTAACCAGGTGAGTGACAAGCGAATCCACTTTTCGCGTTTAATACTCGGTGATTTAGCCATGTTGCTTCCCTTACGCCATGTCGTCGTTTTTGAAGGATTTCGTGGCGCGGAACTGCCACAACGCCAGGCCGACGACAAAAATCGACAGCAGGATCGTGATGGTCGCCGCGATAGCGTATTGCGAAGACGACATGGTCAATTTGTAGATCCACGACACCAGAATATCCGTACCGCCGGCATTCGACCCCGCTACCGCCGGCCCGCCGTTGTTGAACAGGTAGATGATGTTGAAGTTGTTAAAGTTGAAGGTGTACTGAGTGATGATGATCGGCGCAATAGAGTAGAGCACCAGCGGCAGAGTAATGGTCCGCAGGCGGGTAAACGCGCTGGCGCCATCCATGGTGGCCGCTTCATACAGATCGTCCGGGATCGCCTGCAGGACGCCGGTGGTCATGGCGAAAACAAACGGGAAACCCAGCCAGGTCTGCATCATGATCAGCGCCGTCTTGGTCCAGAACGGGTCGGTCAGCCACGCCTTAGGACTGATGCCAAAGAAGGACAAAATGGCGTTGTTAATCACCCCGAATGAATCATTGAACATGCCGGCAAAAACCAGAATCGTCACGAATCCCGGTACCGCCCACGGCAGAATGAAAATCGTACGGATCATCGGCTTAAAGCGCAGATCTTTCTGGTTGACCAGAATCGCCAGCAGCACGCCGACGGTACATTGCAGGGTCGTCGCCAGCAGCGTCCACACCACCGTCCACTGCAGCACATCAAAGAAGGTCGAACGCCAGATGGATAATGTGAAGATGTTGATGAAGTTTTTGAATCCCACCCAATCCACCAGCTTCGCCGGCGGCGTGTGGTAAAGATTGTAGTTAGTAAAGGCGATAGCAAAACCAAACAGGATCGGGAAGATGACCACAAACACCAGCAGTATGAAGCCGGGCGTGATCATCAGATACGGGAAACCCTCGCTGAGCAGCATCTGATACTGCTTGCGTACGCTATTCAGCGCCACGCCTTCATCGCGCTTTTTGCCGTTAACCCAGGCGTCGCGCAGCGAGAGGAAATAGACCAACACACCGAATGCGATAATCAGTACGCTGATTATCCCTTCCGCCAGCAGGAAAATAGAGTTATCCCGCGGGACTTCCTCGCCTAAGGTATATAACCCCCACAGGCCTTCGCTGAGAAAGTCATAGAAAATACTCATAAAACTGCTCAGCAGCACCAGGAAGACGATCCCCTTCAGCCACTGGCGGTGATAAAACTGCCCAAAACCCGGCACGATAGCCAGCAACAGGCCGCACCACGCATGGCGTCCTGCGCCGCGCGCTTCGGCAATATTTTCGCTGGGATTGATAATCACACACGACTCCTTCTGAAAACGGGAGGATGCCCCTCCCGTTCTGTTACATCACCGGATTATTGATTGCTGGCCTGCATGGCTTCGATCTGCATCTTGATCTGCTTCTCTGCGTTATCGAGCGCCGCCTTCGGTTCCTGTTTACCGGTCAGGCTAAGCTCCAGCGCGGCGTTCGCCGGGCCCCATACTTCGCCCATCTCCGGGATCCCCGGCATCGCCGTCGCCCGCGCTGACTGCACCGCCACCGCGCTGGCCTTTTCGTCATTCTTAATCAGCGGATCGTCAATCATGGCCTTCAGCGGCGGGATTTCCCCGGTGGCGACATAGCGCGCTTTTACGTACTGCGGCTGGTTGATGAACTCGATAAACTGCTGCGCCAGCGCTTTATCTTTACTCCACGTCGAGACCACATAGCCTTTCACACCGAGGAAGGAGCTCATCGGTTTGCCGTCCGGCAGCGTCGGCAGAGGCGCGACGCCATAATGAATGCCTGCCGCTTCATACGGCTGGAAAGCCCACGGGCCGTTAATCACCGCTGCCGCTTTCTTCTCGGTGAACAGCGAGTCGATGGCGTTCAGCCCGTTATCGCCGAGGATCCCCGCCGGGAAGACCTTGTCGGTGTAGAATTTTTTCAGGAAAGTCACCGCTTCGACCGCGCCTGGCTTATTCAGGCCAACATCCTGCGGGTTGAAGCCGCCCTTATCATTTTTGCCAAAGATATAGCCGCCCATCGGACCGATGGCGCCCCAGCTGTAATAAATTTGGTCAAACTTCGCCAGCAGGCCGTACTTACCCTCTTCGCGCTGCTTCTTCGAATAGTCGAACCACGCCTGCAGGCTATCCAGCGGCTTGTCGATCAGGTCTTTGTTGTAAATCAGCACCAGGGTTTCCACCGCTTTCGGTACGCCGTAAAGCACGTTATCCATATGGAAAGCGTTGATTGATGCCGGCGTAAAGGCCTCCTGCTTCGCCTGGTCCAGCGTCAGGGGAGACAGCAGCCCCTGGACGACCGCACCGCCTAGCTGGTCATTAGGGATCACCAGCACGTCCGGGCCAATGCCCGCCGGGCCATCAAGGCGCAGCTTTTCCAACTGCTGGGCATACGGCATTTCCTGCACGTTCACCTTAACGTTGAACTGCTTTTCAAAATCATTTACCGCGGCCTTAATGCCGTCGGATTTTTTGATGTCTTCCCAGACGTTGAGCTGTCCGGCCGCGTGCGCCTGCAGGCTCACCAACTGCCCGGCAGCCAGAGTAGTAAGGATCAGTGCAGCAAGAGTGTTCTTTTTCATTATCAACCTCATGTGAAGGTATAACAATTTAATGGTTTTTATTGGGCGATGTGACTTCCGAAAATCTTTCAGTTAACTGATAAACGGTGATTCATAAACAAATATGCCGTTATTCCTGATTTGTTATACGGTACGCTTTGAATGCTGACAAAACTACTGAAAGCTGCCAGTTGTGTGATCATGATTGCAGAAATGAAACATCGATATAGGGTGCTAAAACTCTGGAAGTTATAGTCACTACATGATTTTAGTGTCGTTGAGCATCGCTCGGCTGATTTGTTACACGTTATACAAATAGCGCGTCATAGCCCAAATCCCAACGGCAAAAACGGCTACTAACCCGGGGAATGTTGATGTCCAATATACGACTGAGGAATGTCACCAAACGGTTCGGCAGTACAGTGACGCTGCATCAGGTAAACCTTGATATTGAAGATGGCGAATTTGCGGTTTTCGTCGGTCCGTCAGGCTGCGGCAAATCAACGCTGCTGCGAATGATTGCCGGTCTCGAAGAGGTGAGCGAAGGTGAAGTACTGATAGGCGATGAGGTCATGAACGACGTCGTTCCCGCCCATCGCGGCGTCGCCATGGTATTCCAGTCCTATGCGCTCTATCCGCATATGACGGTAGCGGAAAATATGGGCTATGGCCTGAAGGTGAATAAAGTGCCAAAAGATGAAATTCGCCGCCAGGTTGAAATGGTGGCAAAAACGCTGCAGCTCTCTCATCTGCTGGATCGCAAACCTAAGCAGCTCTCCGGCGGCCAGCGCCAGCGCGTGGCGATCGGTCGCGCCATCGTGCGTAATCCACGGGTGTTTATGTTTGATGAACCCCTCTCCAACCTTGATGCCGAGCTGCGCGTTGAGATGCGCCTGCATATTGCTAAACTGCATCATGAACTCAAAACCACCATGGTTTATGTTACCCACGATCAGGTTGAAGCGATGACGCTGGCCGATAAAATCGTGGTGATGAACTACGGCAAAGTTGAGCAGATGGGTTCGCCGATGTCGCTGTATTACAACCCGGTCAATAAGTTCGTTGCGGGATTTATCGGTTCGCCGAAAATGAACTTCCTGCCCGCGACGGTCACCGCATGGCAGCCGGGCCAGCTTAGCGTCAAGATGGCGCAAGATCACAATCTGACGCTCAATATCACCACATCGCCGCTGCAGCCCGGCGCTGCCGTTACCCTCGGTATTCGTCCTGAACATCTCTCAACCGATGTGAATATCGGTACCGTGGTTGAGTTTCAATGTGAAGTCGTCGAGAGACTGGGTAACAACACCTATCTGTTCGGCCAGTGCTACGGCCACGATAACGTCAAAATTCTGCTGCCCGGCGACGTTCATTTCCGTCCCTGGCAGAAAATCAGCGTCGCGTTCGACGATCGCTACTGCATGGTCTTCGACGAAAATGACCTGCGGATTAGCGCCGACATCGCCGCGCCGGACGCTCATTAAACGCAACATCTGATTGTCATGATTGCGCTTTAGAATATGAATCTGTGCTGACAACGCTTATTGCCAGCATACCTGCCCTCGTTTTTCTCCGCGACGCTTCATGCCTTGAGCGTCGTGGTTCATCCACTGTTAGCCCGAATTCGTTGCTATCTTGCGGTTCGGGCCTTTTTCTACCCCGTGGTGAATCCTCTTTTATCTTTCGCGTATACTCATCGAACCCCTCCATAAAATAAGGAAATACTCATGACGACCCGGCATCAGGTGAGTCTGGTTACAGGGGTATTGATACTCGCCATTATCTTGCCGGTCATACTGAGCATCTGGCTGGCGACGCAGCAGGCCAAAGAGCAGTTTTATAGTGAGCTGGACAACTTTTCCGTCCGCGTGCTGGCGCGCGTTCAGCAGGTTGCCGATCAGGCAAGAGAGGCGCTGAAAGAAGCAGATGCGCATACGGCCACGACCTGCAGCCCGGAGCATCTGCTCACTATGCGACGGATCGCCTATACCCACCGCTACATTCAGGAAGTGCTGTGGCTACGCGAGGGTATTCCGCAGTGCTCCTCTCTTGAAGAGCACCAGGTGTCGGTCACCTTTCCCGCTCCCGACCATCTCACTGCCGATGGCTACCGTACCTGGCTCACGTCGGTTAGCGACCTGGGACTGAAACATAAAATGACGGCCATGGGCAGCGAACATCACGTGGTGATGATCGATCCGGTGTCGTTTATCGATGTCATTCCGTTAGGTCATGAAGAAATTCACACGCTTTTATTTGGCACGAAGCGCGATCAAATCATTATCAGCAGTAAACCGCTCAGCGCTGCCGTCTGGGAGAAAATTAAGCATCTGGATGCCGAAACCTTAACCCTCGATAGTACCGTTTATCGTCTCCATCGTATCCCGGAACTGGGGTTGGCTATCGCCACCTGGTCCTCGACGGTGCCGCTGCAGAATAAGCTACATCAGCAGCTGATGCTGTGGCTGCCGATTGGTTTGTTCACCAGCCTTCTGGCCTCATTTCTGCTGCTTCGCCTGCTGCGCAGGCTGCGCTCGCCGCGTAATGGGATGCTGGATGCGCTGAATTCCCATGCCATCCAGGTCTATTACCAGCCTATTATTTCGTTGCAGAGTGGAAAGATCGTCGGTGCGGAGGCGCTTGCTCGCTGGAGGCAGCCCGATGGGAGTTTCTTATCGCCGGATATTTTTATTCCGCTTGCCGAACAAACCGGGCTGATTACCCGCTTAACCGAAGATATTGTACGGAAAATTTTTGCCGATCTCGGTACCTGGCTGCGCCGGCGTCCGGAGATACACATCTCGATAAACCTATCGGTCGATGATTTGCGCTCGCCAAAGCTGCCGCTCCTGTTGCAAGAGCAGCTTCAGCTTTGGGGCATCAGCGCTCAGCAGATCATTCTGGAAATCACCGAGCGCGGTTTTGTCGACCCGCAAACCACTTTGCCGGTGCTCGCCGGCTATCGTCAGGCCGGACACCGTATTTCCATCGATGACTTCGGCACCGGCTACTCCAGCCTGAGCTATTTACAAAAACTGGACGTAGACACCCTGAAAATCGATAAATCGTTTGTCGATACGCTGGAGTATGAACTGCTGACGCCGCACATTATTGAAATGGCGAAAGCGCTCAATCTGACGACCGTCGCAGAAGGCGTCGAAACCGAAAGCCAGCGCGACTGGCTACGTATGCATGGCGTGCAGTATGCCCAGGGCTGGCTTTATAGTAAGGCGCTGCCAAAAGAGAAATTTATCCTGTGGGCGGAGAATAACCTGAAGGCGGATTCGGCGCCCTCCGTGGTCGCTCACCTTTGAGCCTATTTCAGATAGGATTTTATTACCTGCATTACTACATCAAGGTCAGCTTCGCGCTGGCCCTCCTCCGGCTCTTTAACGACGTGATCCGTTAAATGCCCCTGGATAACCTGCATCATCATGCCGTTTACCGCACCGCGAATCGCAGCCAGCTGCTGTAAAACCTCGGCGCATTCATGTTCGCGGTTTAGCATTTTTTCCAGCGCGGCGCTTTGTCCCTGAATTTTCTTCAATCGGGTCAATAACATCTTCTTGTGACGAACGGTATGTGACATTACGCGATCCACTATTTGATTAATCGATCGTTTTGACTAACGACCACGATACACAATGAGAACAGCATAACATGCTCTACTCCCCCGGAGTATTTTTCTACTGGGGGGTAGTATTTATGTACTGGGGGGGAGTAGCATATCAACACTTTAGGTTAGAGATCACGTTATGACCGATTTCGCTTCACTCCTGCAGCAGGGCAATGCCTGGCTATTTATTCCCAGCGCTATTCTGCTGGGCGCCCTGCACGGCCTTGAGCCCGGGCATTCAAAAACCATGATGGCGGCGTTTATCGTAGCTGTCCGCGGAACCCTGAAGCAGGCGGTGCTGCTGGGGCTGGCGGCGACGGTGTCGCATACGGCGGTGGTCTGGCTGGTGGCCATGGCAGGCCTGTGGTTTGGCCGCGGCTGGAATGCGCAAACGTCGGAACCCTGGTTTCAACTGTTCTCAGGGATCCTTATCGTACTGATTGCCTGCTGGATGCTGTGGCGTACCTGGCACGAATCTCGTTCACATCACCATGAGCATGAGCATGAGCATGAGCATGAGCATAATCATGAACACCACCACCACCCGCATGAACATCATCCCCACGTTCATCAACCTCCGCTGGTTGCCGCCGATGACTGGCAGGACGCCCATCAGCGCGCGCATGCGCAAGAGATCAATCGCCGCTTTAACGGGCAACGGGTCACGACCGGGCAGATCGTCTTGTTTGGACTGACGGGGGGGCTCATTCCCTGTCCGGCGTCAATAACCGTGCTGCTTATTTGCCTGCAGTTGAAAAAGTTCTCGCTGGGCGCAACCCTGGTGCTGGGGTTTAGCGTTGGGCTGGCACTCACTCTGGTGGCTTCCGGCGCAATTGCCGCGCTGAGCCTGAAGCACGTAGCCAACCGTTGGCCTGGGCTGAATGATCTCTCGCGCAAAGCGCCGTGGATTTCCGGCACCCTGATTATGGTGGTGGGCTTGTATATGCTGCTGCATGGCTGGAGTCATCTGTAACGCGTCTATCGCCATCCCCACAAACAATGGGGATGGCAAAGATGAATTACTCATCCAGGAGCGGAGCAAAGCCGCCGTATATCATTCGTTTTCCATCAAAGGGCATATTATCGCCAAACTCTTTCATTCGCGGGTCGGCCATCATTTTGGCATTGGCGGCATCGCGAGCCTCTTTAGAGGGATACTCAATCCAGCTGAATACCACCTCTTCACCCTCCTCAGCTTTCACCGCCATGCGAAAATCGGTCAGCTTGCCATCCGGGACATCATCCGCCCAGCACTCGACCACGCGTAATGCGCCAAACTCTTTAAATAATGGCGCGGCCTTTGCTGCCATCTCGCGGTATGCCTCCTTATTTTCCGCCGGTACGGCAACGACAAAACCATCAACATACTTCATGAGTCTGCTCTCCGAAGTGAACAGTACGACCGGAGAATCCGGCCGTATCTGAATTGATAAGTTTAGTCGCCAGGCCTGATGGCAGCGTAAAATCAGGAAATAGCCTCACCGGGTTTCGCCAGAGCCTTACGCGCGGCCGGCTGATGGAACCACGGCAGGCACAGCTGGATCAGCGGGCCGATAGTTAACGCGTAGAGTACGGTTCCCACGCCAAACTTGCTGCCCATCATCCAGCCAATCAGCAGAACCGAAACTTCAATCGCGGTGCGAATACCGCGCAGCGACCATCCCGTACGGGCATGCAGGCCGGTCATCAACCCATCGCGCGGCCCGGGACCGAAACCCGCGCCAATATACATCCCCGTCGCCAGCGCATTCAGTACGATAGCCCCACCCAAAAGCAGGCTACGCGCCACCAGCGAATCTAACGGCGGCAGCACGGCCAGAGTCGCGTTTGCCGCCAGCCCCAGCACAATGACGTTGCTTACCGTCCCCAGCCCCGGCATTTGCCGTAGCGGGATCCACAGCAGCAGTACTGCCGCTCCCGTCAGGATCATGACCGTACCGAAATCCAGATTAAACTGTTTGCCGATCCCTAAATGAAAAACATCCCACGGGTCTGCCCCCAGATTGGCGTGAACAAATAACGCGGTCGACACGCCGTACAGGACCAGACCAATGTAAAGTTGCAGCAAGCGACGTACCATTTTTCACCTCAGGACAATTGCGATTTCCCTCATCATCAGCAAAAATGGATTGATAATTAATGGCCAGTTTTTAAAAAGTGGATTGCTATGTCATCTCGTCGCTT
The DNA here is from genome assembly GCF_002090195.1 of Klebsiella sp. M5al. NCBI lineage: Bacteria > Pseudomonadati > Pseudomonadota > Gammaproteobacteria > Enterobacterales > Enterobacteriaceae > Klebsiella > Klebsiella sp. M5al. Next base: position 1,398,038 of record NZ_CP020657.1, on the reverse strand, counting down.
TGGTTCACAATCGCTGGTACGGCTGCTCGGCAACTGGCAGGAGTCCACCTCTCGTACGCCTATCTGGCGTCAGCTGGCGGAAGCGCTGCGCCTGCTTATCCTCGATGGCCGCCTCGCGCTGGAAACTCGCCTGCCGGGCGAGCGTGAACTGGCGGCAGCCCTGAATATCAGCCGCACCACGGTTGCCAGCGCGCTCGGGCAGCTGCGGGAGGAGGGCTATCTCTATAGCCGCCAGGGAAGCGGTTCGCGGATCGCCCTGCCGGAGCGTCCGGTGGAAGCGTCAGCCCAAAAACCGGACCCGCTCTCGGTGAATTTGGCCGTTGCCGCCCTGAGCGCCGGACCTGAGATCCATCAGGCCTACAGCCAGGCTCTGAAGATCATGCCTGAGCATTTATCCAATACCGGTTACGATCAACAAGGGCTAGCGCTGCTGCGCGAAGCTATCGCCCGCCGCTATAGCGAACGCGGGCTGCCAACCCGCAGCGATGAGGTGATGATCGTCAACGGGGCGCTTAGCGGCTTTGCGCTGGTTCTGCGTTTATTCACCGGGCCCGGCGATCGGGTGGTGGTGGATGCGCCAACTTACCCCATGGCGCTTAGCGCGATTCAGGGCGCATCATGCCGTCCGGTTAGCGTTGCGTTACCGCAGCAGGGATGGGATTGCGACGGTTTGGCGGCAACGATCGCCCAAACGGCGCCGCGCCTGGCGTGGCTGATGCCGGATTTTCATAATCCTACCGGCCGCTGTATGGATAGCGCCACGCGCCAGCGGGTAGCAGATATCGCCGCGCAAACCCGCACCACGCTGGTGGTAGACGAAACGATGGTGGATTTATGGTACGACGCCCCGCCGCCGCCGCCTTTAGCGGCGTTTAATCCCGATGCCCCGGTAATAACCATCGGCTCGGCAGGAAAAAGCTTTTGGGGAGGCCTGCGCATAGGCTGGATCCGCGCCTCTTCACGAACCATTGCCTCGCTGGTTCAGGCGCGCGACTCTCTCGATCTCGGTTCCCCGCTGCTGGAACAGCTGGCCTGCTGCTGGTTGCTTGAGAATGAGAAAGGGCTGCTGCCGTCACGCCGCGCCATGCTGGCGACCCGCCGGGATATGTGCGGGGCGCTGATGGCGGAATATTTTCCCCACTGGCGCTTCACTCCGCCGGAAGGGGGGCTCTCTTTTTGGGTTGAATTACCCGGCATGCTGGCGACGCTCTTTTCCGTTCGCGCTGAAAGCCGCGGAATTCACATCGGGACGGGCACACGCTTTGGTCTGGCCGGCGCGTTTGATCGCTATTTGCGTTTGCCCTTTACCCTTTCGGATGAGGAACTACGCAGCGCGTTTACTACATTGCAGCCGCTATGGCATAGTCTTACGGAGCAGAAGGAGAGCTTTCGTCTAAGGAAAATCATCTAATAAAATATCGACGGGCTGGAGCCAGCCCGTCAAAAACCATCATCCGTGATGCATATGAGATGTTTTTATAAAATTGCCGTTCAATTTTGTCTTTCTGACGTGTCAGCCCGATGACAAAATTAAAATAGTTTCATTAATGCTGACGCGGGATCGGAAACCCTTTCAGCGAAATAATAAAGCCGTCTTCATCTTTTTTAATTTTTGCACCGGTGTCACACCAATCGGAGGCAATGCGAAAAAACTCATCGCTACCGATATTCCAGTTCAGGCGTACGTGCTTGACGTAGCCGGAACGCAGCATGTCGCAGGCTTCGCTATAGTTGCTGGCTGTAGAGAGTTGTTGTTTCATTTTCTCTTCTTCAGAATTTTACGTAATGCTTTGATTTCTTTAGGGGTTAATGGAGACGCTTCCTCTTCGGTATGCTGGCTATCGATATCTTCTTCCGAAACCCCCGCCTCGTCTGCTGATTCCACTGCCTGAAAGGCCAGGAGTAGCAGTTTCTCCGTAGCTGTTCCTAAATTTTCGTTATTTTCTTCCGCATACTGACGCAGCTTTTCTTTTAACTCGCCATCAATTTTTACGTTCAGAACTACCGTGGTCATAGTCACGCTTCCCGTGAAATAAAATCATCATATAATTAATACACGAAGTTAACATGCTGATCCAGAGATATATTTTTAGCTTATATCTAACAACATTTTCCCATGAATAATCTGCACGTTATATATGACATAAAGATGACATTAATATTTCAGTTAAATTTCAATTTTATGACGTAGCGAATTTTTGGCATAAAAAAGATATGTTTTAGAAACGGAAAAAATACACACTCTATTTGTGGATATTAAAAATGAGGGGATGAGCGAAGCCGCTTATTAGATGCACAGAGCACTGGGGCACGCTGAAATGGGTGGGGGCCCTGCCAGCTACATCCCGGCACACACGTCGTCTGCTCTGGCTGCTTCCTTCCGGACCTGACCTGGTAAACAGAGTAGCGTTGCGGGAGAACCAACAGAGCCCCCATTGAGAGCGCTAGTTACCTAACGCGCTGGCGCATTATCCCTGCTGAACCCCTGAATTGCAAGCCGCCGCCGATTGGGTGCTGGTTTATTGCGCAAAGTCGCGTAATCAGAGCGATATCGCGGCTTTGTAGCGTAAAATTTCCGTCCCTGGCAGGAGATTGCGAGCGCACTCTCAACACAAACGCCCCTCAACATCCATAATGTTCACTATGAATTGTATGTTTTTTATCATGGTATCTGAATGAGTGAATCACCGCGTTTAATCACTACCCTGGCGATGCCGCCAATCGATGAAGTCACCGTTCCCTTCCGCGGTTTAAACTTTCTGCGCCCGGAGCTGCTTCTTGATTTTGTGACCATTAGCCAAAATCCGCTACTCGCCGTCACCCCGGTCGCGCTGCTCTACTCTAGCGTCGGCGTCCTTCAGCACATTGAATTACGTAAACTCCCTATCGAAGTCAGCGGTCGCGTGGTCTATCCAATATCAACGCTTAAGCTTCCGGCCATGCGCGCAAAACTGGTGATTAACGCTCAGTCAAAACGCCTGAAGTTTCTTGAAACCCTGCTGACCAATATACCGAATGAGAATGTCCATGGCATGCAGGTGCTTGGCCTGGCGCTGGAATTTACCGTTGTTAAAACGGCTTAAGCCGCTATCTGTACAGCCCGTCGTACAACGATTATCCTGAGCCTTTCCCGGCAGCAGGACGTACCATGGATTCTCACGATACTTTTCCGCAGCGAGTCTGGCAGATAGTCGCCTCGATCCCAGAGGGGTACGTTGCTACCTACGGCGACGTTGCTCAGTTGGCCGGTTCACCGCGTGCGGCGCGTCAGGTCGGCGGGGTTTTAAAGCGTCTGCCTGAAGGGTCCCAGCTTCCCTGGCATCGGGTCGTCAACCGCCACGGCGATATCTCGCTTACCGGGCCAGATCTACAGCGCCAACGCCAGGCGCTCCTGGCGGAGGGAGTTCAGGTCTCAGGCAGCGGTCATATTGACCTGCAGCATTACCGCTGGATTTATTAAAGGCAAAAAAATGCCCCTGAAAGGGGCATTGTCGGGGTTATTGCGCGGCGGGAACGTTCGTATTAGCCACCGGCACCGCCGTTTGCTGGACCGGTACCAGCAGCAGATCGGCGCGATTGCCGCCCTGATTAATCACCGTCTGCACGGTATCGGTAATAAACATCAGCTGACCGTTAACGGTAATCGCCGAACTTAACAGGATGCGTGCATTAGGCTTAATGTCCGCCTGGTTGTAGGGCAGAACAAAGTTAAACGGCGCCTGCTTCCCTTCGGTCCTTACCGCTTTTTGCGACAGCACGTGCGCTGGCGCATCGGCCAGGGACGCATCCGACAGAGTTACGGTTAATACCGCATCCGGCGGTAACGCCACGCGCTGTCGAATATTGATGGTCCCGGAAACGTTAGGCTGCTGCTGCGAGGAGCTTAGTGAGGCAATGCCGTAAGGATCGGGCGCAGCCTGGTTCGCTGCATTACTGCTGTGGTTGTTCGCACAGGCAGACAACGTAGCCGCGACGGCTAAGGCACTTAACATATAGGCAAATTTCATTCTTTTCTCCTTTTCATCCCTTCTTTAACAGGAGTACATCCAGCCACAATCGGGGACAGGACATTAGTATCGTAAATAAGTGTGGCACAGATCTCAGTTCTCTTCCTGGAAAAGAGCCCATATTCAGATTATTGCACCCATCGGACCACTTCCGATTCCAGGTTATACTTTGCCTCAATAACGCGCTGCGCAAAGCAGTCATCATTGATTGAGGGTTACTATGAGTCAGGCATTAACCAATCTGCTGGCATTGTTAAATCTGGAAAAAATTGAAGAGGGATTGTTCCGCGGTCAGAGCGAGGATCTGGGCTTGCGTCAGGTTTTTGGTGGTCAAGTGGTTGGCCAGGCGCTATACGCAGCAAAAGAGACGGTCCCCGCAGAACGCCTGATTCACTCGTTTCACAGCTACTTCCTGCGTCCCGGCGACAGCCAGAAACCCATCATCTATGACGTTGAAGTCCTGCGCGACGGCAATAGCTTCAGCGCCCGCAGGGTGGCGGCGGTTCAAAACGGGAAGCCGATTTTCTATATGACCGCCTCTTTCCAGGCGCCAGAACCCGGCTATGAACATCAAAAAACCATGCCCGCGGCGCCCGCCCCGGACGCCCTCCCCTCCGAAACGGATATCGCCCGCAAGCTGGCCCATCTGCTGCCGCCGCAGGTTAAAGAAAAATTTCTCTGCGATAAACCGCTGGAGATTCGCCCGGTCGAATTTCATAACCCCCTGAAAGGCCACGTTGCAGAACCGACGCGTCAGGTGTGGATCCGCGCCAACGGCGCCGTTCCGGAAGATCTCCGCATCCATCAGTATCTGTTAGGCTACGCTTCGGATTTTAACTTCCTGCCCGTCGCCCTGCAGCCGCACGGCGTCGGTTTTCTGGAGCCCGGAATGCAGGTCGCCACCATCGATCACTCAATGTGGTTCCACCGTCCGTTCAACATCAACGACTGGCTGCTGTACAGCGTTGAGAGCACCTCCGCCTCCAGCGCGCGCGGTTTTGTGCGCGGCGAGTTCTATACTCAGGACGGCACGCTGGTAGCTTCCACGGTGCAGGAAGGCGTCATGCGCAACCGGAACCTCTTCCCGGGCAAATAGACGCTTCCGTTCGTTCAAAGATCGTCAGACCGTTGGGCTGCCACGCTTTGAGTCGCCCTGTGGTGCTGACGGTCGGTGAGCTCCCGGGTGTAGTTTATAAAATCGCGCAGGATGTTATTTTTAGTATGCCGCCGCCAGCACAGAGTGAGCGTGGTAGTGGCAAATGTTTCCTCCAGCAGGCAGTAGCTTACATCGGACATCAGCATCGAACTCTGCGTTTCTGGCACCAGAGCAACACCCATTCCCATTGAAACCAGGCCAATAGCCACCGATACATCACGCGTATACTGAATTTTCTGCGGGGTAAACCCGGCCTGCTGGCAGGCGTTAATTGCCGACCAGCCGAGGCCCACGCCGTAAGGGTCCTTTTGCATAAAAAATTGTTCTTTCGCCAGTAACGCCAGGGAGATTTTCCGCCGGTTACCCAGTTCATGGTTACGCGGCAGGACGGCAATAAGCGAACGCGTGGCAATATTCATATATTCCAGCTGTTCATATTGCGGTATTGGCGAACGAACAAAAGCCAGATCGATCCGTTTATCCAGTAACAATGTTAATAAATTATGAGCGTTATGTTCTTCTATTATCAAATCGGTCTCTGATTTCTTATGCCGATAGTTTTTTATTAACAATGTCAATGCCGGATCGAGAATAGATGACCCAACATAGCCGACTTTTAACTGTCCTTTATACCCCAGACGCAGGCTGTTTACATTTTCGAGGAACTTATCGCAGTGACCAAGAATAACTCGCGCCTCGTCAATCAAAAATAGCCCCTCTGTGGTCAATGAAACATTGCGCCGATCGCGAACAAACAGCATCAGGCCCAACGTATTCTCAAGGTTTTTAATCTGCTGCGTGAGCGCAGGCTGGGTAACGTTAAGCCTCTGCGCCGCCCGTCCGAAATGCAGCTCTTGCGCCAGTACCACAAAAGCATGTAATTGCCGATAATCCATAACGACCTCCAGGAAGACGCTAATAATAAATCCTTATTAAAATCCGGGGCAATGTTATTGGACTCTTATTTGTATTTATCGAAAATTAACCCCATCGCGATGATTAAAAATCAGGGTCGGCGCTATATGCCCATCGGGTCATCGTTTAATGAAATAAAAAGGAGAGTTCAATGCCCATGGAACAACCAAAAGTGACGGATCTGCGCTCCGCATTGGCTGTATTAAGCCATTACGATGATGAATTGATCTATACCGATGAACCTGTTGATCCTATTGCCGAATTATCTGGCGTATACCGCTACGTCGGGGCGCACGGCACCGTCCAGCGCCCTACTCGCGTGGGCCCAGCCATGATTTTTAACAAAATCAAAGGGTACGACGACGTAAAGGTGCTCATCGGTCTACTTTGCTCACGCAAGCGCGTCGCCCACCTGTTTGGCACCACGCCTGAAAACCTGGCGTTTATGCTAAAAGACTCCGTTGCCAACCCTATTGCGCCGATAGTCATCCCACGCGACAAGGCCGCGTGTCAGGAAGTCGTTCACCTGGCGACCGATCCTGATTTCGATATCCTGAAAATATTGCCTGCGCCCACCAATACTCCGGAAGATGCCGGCCCCTACTTTACTCTCGGTATGTGCTACGCCGCCGACCCGCAAACCGGTGAACGTGACGTCACCATTCATCGTTTATGCGTCCAGAGTAAAGATGAAATATCAATGTATTTTGTTCCAGGCCGCCACCTTGATACTTTCCGCCAGAAAGCCGAAGCCGCCGGAAAAGCGCTGCCTATCTCTATCAGTATTGGCGTCGATCCGGCAATTGAGATCGGCGCCTGCTTCGAGCCCCCGACAACGCCTTTAGGTTTTGACGAACTGTCAATTGCCGGTAGTTTGCGCAACCAGCCTGTAGAGCTTACCGAGTGCGTGAGCGTTAATGCGCTTGCTATCGCTAACGCTGAAGTCGTTATCGAAGGCGAACTCTTACCGAACGTGAGAGTGCGTGAAGATCAGAACACCGATACCGGTAAGGCTATGCCGGAGTTTCCAGGCTACACCGGCAGCGCTCAGGCTCAGGTTCCGGTAATCAAAGTTAAAGCTATTACTCACCGCCGCCATCCAATCCTGCAAACCTGTATTGGAGCAAGCGATGAGCACACCAATCTGGCCGGGATCCCAACAGAAGCCAGTATCTTGCAAATGGTTGAAAAGGCATTGCCTGGTTTCGTTCAGAACGTGCATTGCCCATCGCCGGGCACAGGCAAATATCTGGCCGTGCTACAGGTTAAAAAACGCACGCCAGCGGATGAGGGCAGGCAGCGCCAGGCCGCGCTTCTCGCGTTTTCGGCTTTCTCAGAATTGAAACATGTCATGTTGATTGATGAGGATGTTGATGTTTTTGATATTAACGATGTGATGTGGGCGATGACAACGCGCTACCAGGGGGATGTCAGTACTATCTTTATACCGGGTGTACGCTGCCATCCGCTCGATCCGTCATCCGATCCCGCATTCAGCCCATCAATACTCGGCCACGGGATTGCCTGTAAAACGATTTTTGACTGCACCGTTCCATGGAACCTGAAAGCGAATTTTCAGCGCAGCAAATTCCTTGAGGTGGATGTTAATCGTTTCATTCCGGGCTTCAAAAAATAGCCGTTCACTATCGGCAGGCTCATTATCCGCAGAGCCCGCCGAATAGCGGGTCCGTTCGTGGACTCATAACAAAAATAGATACTTTGAAAATATCAATAAGGTAAAACAATGATTGGGCCAATCATTAACTCCACTTCAACGCTTATCGGCGGGATCGTCGGCGGCTTAATTGGCGATCGCTTAAGTGAAAAATTCCGTACTGCGCTACCTCTGACTTTTGGTGCGGCCTCCATGGGAATGGGAATAACGGTCATCATTAAATTACACGCGCTGCCCGTAGTCGTCGCGTCATTACTCTTCGGCGCTATTATCGGTGAAATATTTTCTATCGAGAAAAATATTGGCCGCGGCGCATCTAAATTACGTTTTATTATCGATAAAATTGCCCCGCAAAAAAGCGGCAGCACATTATCACAAGAGGAGTATCTCGATAAATTCGTGGGGATTCTGGTGCTGTTCGTGGCCTCGGGAACGGGCATATTTGGCGCCATGCAGGAAGGGATAACCGGAGACATATCCATCCTGTTAACCAAATCATTCCTCGATATCCTGACCGCCGGTATTTTTGCCACCCTGCTTGGCCTTTCGGTCGCGACTATCGCGATCCCGCAATTTATCGTCCAGATGATTCTGCTATTCATCGGGCAATCAATCATGCCAATGCTAACGCCAGAAATGGTTGCTGATTTCTCCGGGCTTGGCGGTTTTATTATGTTTGTGACGGGATTGCGGATCTGCGGTATTAAATCCTTCCCGGTAGCGAATCTACTTCCGGGACTGATCATCGTCATGCCTCTCTCATGGCTGTGGGTCTCAACGCTATTGCCGTGGATCCAGTCGATTAGCTAACCATAGAAAAGCGGAGCCAGGCTCCGCTTTTTGTCGATTAAAGATAACGATTAATCAGGCGTTGTAGGCGTTTTCGCCGTGGCTGTTTACGTCCAGCCCTTCACGCTCTTGATCTTCCGGTACGCGCAGGCCAACGGTCATATCGGCAACTTTGTAACCAATGAAGGCGACGACGCCGGACCAGACGATGGTGATACCGATGCTTTCCAGCTGTACCAGAACCTGATGGCCCATGGTGACGCCTTCCGCGTAACCGACGCCGCCCAGAGACGTCGCGGCGAAGATACCGGTCAGGATGCAGCCTACGATACCGCAGACGCCGTGGACGCCAAACACATCGCATGGGTCATCAACGCGCAGCCAGCGTTTCAGTACGGTGACGCCCCACAGTCCCGCCAGGCCCGCAGCGATACCGACAATCAGAGAGCCGCCGACGCCGATGTAGCCGCACGCCGGAGTGATGCCGACCAGCCCGGCAATCGCACCTGAACAGGCGCCCAGCAGAGATGGTTTACCGCGGGTTGCCCACTCGCCGAAGGTCCACGCCAGAATAGCTGCCGCCGTTGCCACCACGGTATTAACGAACGCCAGACCGGCAATTTCGTTCGCCGCGCTGGCTGAACCGGCGTTAAAGCCGAACCAGCCAACGTAGAGGATCGCGGTGCCGGTGAATACCATCGGCAGGTTATGCGGTTTGAACGCTTCTTTACCAAAGCCAACGCGTTTGCCCATCATATAGGCACCCACCAGCCCCGCTACCGCGGCGTTGATGTGAACCACCGTACCGCCGGCGAAATCAAGCGCGCCGTGCGTGGCCAACAGACCGCCGCCCCATACCATGTGCGCAATCGGCACATAAGAGAGCGTCATCCATACCACGACGAAAATCAGTACCGCCGAGAAGCGAATGCGTTCCGCCAGCGCACCGACGATCAGACCAACGGTAATACAGGCGAAGGAGCCCTGGAAGGCAACGTGGATGTACTGATAGAAGCTTCCCATCAGGGCTTTCAGTTCAATGTTTTTCAGCAGTACCCAGTCGAAGTTACCGAAGAAGCTGCCGCCAGCGCCGAAGGCCAGCGTGTAGCCATAAACCACCCACAGCACGCAGACCAGCGCAAAAGTCACGATCACCTGAGTCAGCATGGAGAGAACGTTTTTACCGCGGATCAGCCCGCCGTAGAACAGCGCGATGCCAGGAATCGACATAAACAGCACCAGCGCGGTGCAAATCATCATAAAAGCGTTGTCGGCTTTATCCGCTACCGCCGGTGCGGCCATCGCCAGTCCCGGAAGAAGAGCCAACGCTCCCAGACCTGTTTTCATTGTTGCTATCTTCATTGTTTCGTTCCCCATCACTGTGTGGTCTGAAAGTTACAGTGCCGCTTCGTCAGATTCGCCGGTACGGATGCGAATCACGCGCTGCAGCTCGGCGACAAAGATTTTGCCGTCGCCAATCTTTCCGGTGTACGCCGCTTTACTGATGACATCGACGACTTCGTCCAGCTGATCGTCGGCAATCGCGACATCAATCTTCACTTTCGGTAGAAAATTGACGCTGTATTCGGCGCCGCGATAGAGCTCCGCGTGGCCTTTCTGACGGCCGAACCCTTTAACTTCAGTGACCGTCAGGCCCTGAATACCCATTGAAGATAATGCTTCACGCACATCTTCCAGTTTGAATGGTTTGATTACCACGGTAACCAGCTTCATAAGTCCCCTCCAGTCAGAATTCGGTAATGGCCGCAGCTAACACGTATCTACTAAAGCAAGGGCTATGCCAGAAATGAAAAAGGACCGCCAGGCGGCCCTTTTTGAGGGAGAAGGTGAAGAATTCGCCGGAAACGAAGCGGCAAACTGGCTCTTTCGGCTAAAACCGCACCATTTCAGTGCGCGATATGTGACTTTTTTGCACCACCTCAGGCCGCGGGATCGCGACTGCCTGATTATGGTGCATCAGGCGATCAGCGACTCTTCCTGCGTGCTGGCCGCCAGCTCTTCGCCAACCAGCTGCAGCTGATACATCTGCCAGTAGCGGCCTTTGGCCGCCAGCAGCTGCTGATGGTTTCCGCGCTCTACGGCCTGACCGCGGTGCAGCACCAGGATCGTATCGGCCTCGACGATGGTCGATAGGCGATGCGCAATCACCACCAGCGTCGTGTGCTCGCGCACCCGGGCCAGAGCCTGCTGAATCGCCTGCTCGGTACCGGAATCAATATTGGCCGTCGCCTCATCAAGAATCAGCACCTGCGGCGTATCGACCAGTACCCGCGCCAGCGCCAGCAGCTGTTTCTGGCCAACGGAGAGGTTATTCCCCTGCTCGCCCAGCTGCGTATAAATCCCGTTTTCCATTTCACGGGCCAGATCTGCCAGCTGGACCGCTTCCAGCGCCTCCCAGACCTGCTCTTCGCTGATGTCGCGACCGAGAGTAACGTTGGCATAGAAGGTATCAGCCAGCACCACCGGATCCTGCTGCACCATCGCAATCCCCTGACGCAGCGCGCTGTGGCTTAAGGAAGAAAGCGGACGACCATCGATGCGAATCTCTCCCTGAGTTAACGGGTAGTAGCCCATCATCAGGCTGGCCAGGGTGCTTTTACCGCTCCCGGTATGGCCAACCAGCGCCACAAAGCTGCGGGACGGGATATCGAGATTAATATCCTGCAACACCAGGCTATCGTCGCGGTAGGCAAAAGAGAGATGATCGATGCTAATTGCTCCGCTGCGCAGCGGCTCGCTATCTTCACCCCACGCCTGACGCGGTTTATCCATCAGCTCGAAGACGCGCTCGCCCGCGACGACCGCCTGCTGCAGCATTGACTGCTGGGTGGTCAGCTCGATCAGCGGCTCGTTCAGTCGCCCAAGGTAGCTAATAAAGGCGTAGAGCACCCCGACTTCGATCGTTCCGCTGCTGCTGAAACCAAACAGCATCAGCAGGCCGCAGAGAATTAATGAAGAGAACAGGCTCAGCAGCGGACGCAGCAGGAAGCCATCAAGACGCAGAGTTTGCATACGCGCCAGATAGTGGGCGTAGCTGGCCTCGCGCATCCGCTCGCCGAACCGCGCCTGCTGGCGGAACTGCTGGATAACGCCCATGCCGTTAATCACTTCATTAAAACCATCGTTGATATCCGCCAGCCAGGCGCGGACCCGCCTGACGATGGGCGTGCTGTAGCGCTGATAAATCATCATCACGATCAGCACCGCCGGGAAAATAGCGATAGCCACCAGCGCCATCCGCCAGTCAAGGCTGAACATCGCCACCAGCATCGCGCCAATCAAAGCGGCGCTACGCAGTACGGTGGCCACCACGGTCACGTACAGGTCACGAATGACTTCGGTATCGTTGGTCACCCGTGAGATGAGCTGCCCGACCGGCTGCGTATCAAACTCGCTGAGCGGCTGGCGCAGCGCGGCATCCATTACATCGCTGCGCAGCTGCTGCACCACGCCGACCGCCGCGCGATTAAACAGCAGCGCCTGGCAGTAATGCAGGCCAGCGGCAAGGAGTTGCAGGCCGATATAGGCCACGGCGAGGCCGCAGACCAGTTTCAACGGCAGCGAGTTCTTCGCCACCATATTGTCGATGAAATAGCTGATCAGCAGCGGGCCGCTGACTTCAGCCACCGCCGCAACCCACATGATGGCAACGGCAATCATCAGCGGTTTACGCCACGGGGAGCCGTAGGCCAGCAGGCGCTTTAACGTCGGCCAGAGTTCAGTGAAACTACGCACCGGCGACCTCCTCATCTTCCTGCGGGACATCATCCAGCGCCGCTTCCAACTGCTGATAACGGTACATGTCCCGATACCATCCCGGCTGCGCCGCCAGAGCCTCATGGCGACCGCGCTGGGCAATGTGCCCGTGCTGCATCACCAGAATTTCGCTGGCCTCGGTCAACGCCGACAGGCGATGGGCGCTAATGATCACCGTCCGCCCTTCTCCCCACTGCCGCAGGTTATGCAAAATCTGGTGCTCCGTTCTGCCATCTACCGCCGACAGGGCATCATCGAGGATCAGAATCTCCGCCTCCAGCAGCAGCGCGCGGGCGATGGAAATTCGCTGCTTTTGCCCGCCGGAAAGCATCACGCCGCGCTCGCCGACTTCGGTGTTATATCCCTGCGGCAGGCGCAGGATATCCTCATGAACGCTGGCAAGCCGCGCAACGTGTTCGATTTGCTCCTGCGTAGCATCCGGTTTACCAAGGGCGATGTTGCTGGCGACGGTATCGGAGAACAGGAACGGTGTCTGATTAACCACCGCCAGACGGGCGCGCCAGCTATCGAGCTGTAGCCGGGTCAGGGGAACGTCATGGAAGCGGATATCGCCTTCAGTCACGTCAAAGTGGCGCTGAATCAGCGCCAGAATGGTGCTCTTGCCGGAGCCGGTCGGCCCGCAAATCCCCAGCATCTGCCCGGGCTGTAGCGTAAAATTGACCTTTTCCAGCGAAGCCTTATTCGCCTGCGGATAGATAAACTCGCGCACGGCGACGCTGAGCGTACCGCGGCCTTCCGGCGTCGGCTCGCTGCCGTCGTTCACCACCGGCGCCTCTTCCAGCATGGTGCGAATGCGCGCATAGGCCGCGCTACCGCGCTCAACGATGTTAAACATCCACGCCAGCGCCAGCATCGGCCAAATCATCAGGCCGAGGTACATCACAAAGCTGGTGAGCTGCCCCAGGGTCAGGCTGCCCTGGATCACCATCCAGCTGCCGCCGCCGATGGCCAGCAGGTTAGCAGTACCGATGGCGATATAAATCGTCGGGTCGAAGCGCGCGTCGATGCGCGCCACGCGCATATTTTTTGCGCCGGTATCCGCGGCATCGGCGGCAAAAAGCGCCGACTGTCGATCTTCGAGACCAAAGGCTTTGATCATGCGGATGCTGGTGAGGCTCTCCTGGGTGCGGTCGTTGAGGCTGGAGAACGCCGCCTGAGCGACGCGAAAACGCTCATGTAATGCATCGCCGTTACGCTTGATCGCCAGCGCCATCAGCGGCATCGGCAGCAGCGCCAGCAGGGTTAACTGCCAGCTGATTTGCGTCGACATAACAATCAGCACCGCGCAGCCCATCACCAGGGAGTCCACCAGCGTTAATACCCCTTCGCCAGCGGCGAACACCACCCGATCCACGTCGTTGGTCGCCCGCGCGATCAGATCGCCGGTACGGTGGCGCAGGTAAAAGGCCGGATGCTGGCGGCTGAGCTGGCGATAGAAATCCTCACGCAGTTCGACGGCTAGCTGATAAGAGGCGCCGAAAAGCAGCACGCGCCAGACATAGCGCAGCAGATAGACCATCACCGCAATAACGACCAGCAGGCCAATCCACATCCACACCTTTTCCGCGGTGTAATGTTGTTTTGTGACGCCATCAACCACGATGCCCACCACCTTTGGCGGCACCAGTTGCAGGATGGCAATGACAATCAGCAGAGCAATAGCGCCGAGGTAACGGCGCCACTCCCGGCGGAAATACCAGCTAAGTTGAGCAAATAATCGCAAGCAGTTAAATCCTGAGTGTGTAATTCGTAGCGGCTGATGCCGTTAATCAATCGGCAAGGCTGTCGTGTATTTTATCTGTTCCATGGCAAAACTCGAAGTGACATCCGAGAGCCCCGGTACGCTGTTTACCAGGCGTTTATAAAAATCATCGTAGTTTTTCATATCCGCAACCTGGACCCGCAGCAGGTAGTCATACTCCCCCGCCATACGCCAGAAACCGAGAACCTCCGCCATCTGGGTGACCTCGCTGACGAAGCGGCAATACCAGTCGCTACTGTGGTGCTGAGTCTTAATCAGCACAAACGCCGTCAGCCCAAGTCCGACCTTTTCCGCATCCAGCAGAGCGACTCGCCCGCGCAGGATACCTTCGTCTTCCAGACGCTTCAGGCGCTTCCAGCAGGGCGTGGTGGTCAGATTAACGGCATCAGCCAGCGCCTGCAAAGAGAGGGTACAGTCGGTTTGCAGTAAAGAAAGCAGCTTACGGTCAATTTTATCTAACATTACTCACCTCAGGAGAAAAATTTACTCCATTCATTGTAATTGAAAGGCTAAATGGCAACAATTTTTCCTTCGAATTCCGCTAAGCTGGGCACAAAATGACAAACAGGAAACAGAGATGAACAGCGCCTGGATAAAACACGCGATTAGTGAAATTAATGCCGATTATCAGCGTTCCGCCGATACGCACCTGATTCGTCTGGCGCTCCCGGAGTTCCCTGGGATCCAGCTCTATCTGAAAGATGAAAGCACCCATCCAACCGGTAGCCTGAAGCATCGCCTGGCCCGCTCGCTGTTCCTCTATGGTCTGTGCAACGGCTGGATTAAAGAAGGGACGACGATTATTGAATCTTCTTCGGGTTCAACCGCCGTCTCTGAAGCCTACTTCGCCCGTCTGTTAGGCCTGCCGTTTATCGCCGTGATGCCTTCCTGTACGGCAAAACGTAAAATTGAACAAATTGAGTTCTACGGCGGCCGCTGTCATTTTGTCGATAGCGCCTGCGAAATCTATGCCGCCTCCGAAACCCTGGCGCGCGAGCTGAACGGGCATTATATGGATCAGTTTACCTTTGCCGAACGGGCGACCGACTGGCGGGGAAACAATAATATCGCCGACAGTATATTCCGCCAGATGAGCCATGAGCCGCACCCGCAGCCGTCGCATATCGTGATGAGCGCGGGCACCGGCGGTACCTCAGCAACCATCGGCCGCTATATTCGCAGTCAGGGTTACGATACGCAGCTGCTGGTGGTTGACCCACAAAACTCAGTATTTTTGGACTACTGGCAAAGCCGCGACGCCAGCCTGCGCAGCCCGGTCGGTAGCAAAATTGAGGGCATTGGCCGCCCGCGCGTCGAACCTTCATTTATTCCCGATGTGGTCGATGAGATGCTGCGGGTACCGGATGCCGCCAGCGTCGCCACCGCCCTATGGCTGGAAACGCTGCTCGGGCGTAAGGTCGGCGCATCAACCGGCACCAATATGTGGGGCGTACTGCAGCTGGCCGTGCGGATGCGCGAAGAGGGGCGCTCCGGCTCTATTGTCACGCTGCTGTGCGACAGCGGTGAACGTTATCTGGAGACCTACTACAACCCGCGGTGGGTTGCGGCCAATATCGGCGATATTTCCCCGTGGCAGGCGCAGATCGCCGAAATGCTGCGCGCAAAATAAAAAAAGCCAGAATATCACGGGATATCTGGCTTGCTGGCAGGGTCTCTTTATTCGGGGGAATAAGGAAGATCAGGATTATCCAGCCAATGAGTCAAAAAGTGGGAAACGGCCTGATGACGGCAGTCGCCAATAACCGGTAGATGCGGAAGTTCAATTTTCAGCTGAGGCATCGCATTGCCCATAATCACCCCACGGCCAACGCTGCCGAGCATTTCCCGGTCGTTCATGGCGTCACCGAACGCCATACAATCCTGTAACGTCAGGCCAAGATGCTGGCTTAGTACCGCCAGCGCCGCGCCTTTGTTACAGCCACCGGGCAAAACTTCGAGACAATCCATCGCTGAAAAACAGAGATCCGCCCGGCCGCCGAGCGCTTCATTCAGCTGGATCCGCAGCCGCCGCAGATCGTCATGATCGCCGCAGAAGCAGATTTTCGTAACCTGATGCGCCGGCATCCGCTTAGGATCGTACAACTGGTAGCGAAAACCGCTAAAAACGTGCGCTTTCAATATTTCGGGAATCTCCTGCCCTGTGTACCAGCCGCCGTCGTTGAAAAAATGCATACTGGCTGAGGTTTCCCAGGCGCTGTGCAGCACCTCTTCCGCCACATCGGGGGCCAGATCGCGGCGATACAGCTCTTCGCCTTCCAGAGAGTGAATGCGCGTCCCGTTGCCGGTAATTAAAAACGCGTCCAGAGAAAACTCGCCAATAACGTGGCGCATCTCCAGAGCATGGCGACCGGTGGCGAAAGTCAGGGTGATATCGCGAGCGCGCAGACGTTTTAGCGTCGACAGCGTTTTTTCTCCCAGACGATGGTCCGGCATCAGTAGCGTACCGTCCATATCAAATGCAGCCAGTCTTGCCATCTCCTGCTCCCCAGTGGTGGTGGATTTTGCTTGTGTTGCAGTATTGCCTGAGATATACGGAAGTAATAGTGAATAGATGAATTTTATTGTTCCGGGTTTACGGATATAGCGCAGGATTAAACAGATATGAGGCTATTAAACCGTCTCCATCAGTACCAGCGGCTCTGGGAACCCTCCTCGGGCGAGCCGCAGCAGGTTACCGTCGGCGAGCTGGCGGAGCGCTGCTTTTGCAGCGAACGCCATATCCGTACCCTGCTGCGCCAGGCGCAAGAATCCGGCTGGCTACGCTGGCAGGCCAGCTCCGGTCGCGGAAAGCGCGGGCTACTCCAGTTTTACAAAGCACCGGAAACGCTGCGCAATGAAATGATGGAGCAGGCGCTAAGTAAAGGACAGCAGCAGAACGCCCTCGAACTGGCGCAGCTGGCGCCTGTAGAGCTTAAAGCGCTGCTTTCCCCCTTTCTCGGCGGCCAATGGCAGAACGATACGCCTACCCTGCGTATTCCTTACTACCGTCCGCTGGAGCCGCTGCGCCCGGGTTTTATGCCGGGACGCGCGGAGCAGCACCTGGCCGGGGAGATATTTTCCGGCCTGACCCGATTCGATGCGCACAGTACCTGTCCGATAGGCGATTTAGCCCATCACTGGGAAGTATCGCCGGACGGTCTGCGCTGGCATTTTTATATTCGTTCAACCCTGTTCTGGCATAACGGCGATCCAATTAAGACCTCACAGCTGCAGCAGCGGCTTTTGATGCTGCTGCAGCTACCCGCGCTGCGTACGCTGTTCGCCAGTATTAGCGAGATTAACGTCACCCACTCGCAATGTCTGACCATCACCCTGCACCGCGCGGATTACTGGCTACCGTTCCGCCTTGCCAGCTACTGCAGCGTGCTGGCGCATCCGGACGATCCGGCGATCGGTAGCGGACCCTTTCGGCTAAAGTTATTTACCCCGGAACTGGTGCGGCTGGAAAACCATCAGCGCTATCATCTCACTCACCCGCTGCTGCAGGCCGTGGAATACTGGATAACGCCGCAGCTGTTCGAGCAGGATCTGGGCACCAGCTGTCGTCATCCGGTACAGATAACCATTGGCGATCCTGACGAGCTGACCAGGCTACGTCAGGTCAGCAACAGTATTAGCCTCGGTTTTTGCTATCTGACGCTGCGCCAGAGCCCTCGTCTTAACAAAGCGCAGGCGCAAAGGCTGGTCTCGCTGATTCATCGCTCCACCCTGTTAGAAACCCTGCCGCTGGATGAGGATCCGATCGCGCCAAGCAATGAAATATTGCCGGGCTGGTCTATTCCGCAGGGGCCTGAAAATTATGATACCCCTCTGCCTGAACGGCTTACCCTGCTCTATCACCTTCCCGTAGAGCTACACGCCATGGCGGAGCAGCTTCGGCAACGACTGGCAGAGCTGGGCTGCGAGCTGACGATTATTTTTCATGATGCAAAAAACTGGGATGGCTGCGGGCACTTTGCGAAGGCAGACCTGATGATGGGTGACCGCCTGATCGGCGAAGCGCCGGTCTATGCTCTGGAGCAGTGGCTACGCTGCGACGCACTGTGGCCTAATTTGTTGACCGGGGCGCAATATGCGCATCTTCAGGCGACGCTGGATGCCGTTCAGGCCCTACCGGACGAACGCAGCCGCAGCGAAGCTTTGCGCAACGTCTTTAACAGACTGATGGATGATGCCATCATGACGCCGCTGTTCAATTATAATTATCGCATCAGCGCGCCGCCGGGGGTTAACGGGCTACGCCTCAACGCTCGAGGCTGGTTTGACTTCGCCAGCGCCTGGCTACCGGCCTCAGCGCCGTGACAGAGCTGGTGGTCGCGCCCATCAGGCGCTACCATATGCGCTTCACTTCGATTGTCAGGAATTATCATGAAACGCGCCGTAGTTGTCTTCAGCGGAGGACAAGATTCGACGACCTGCCTGGTGCAGGCTCTGCAACAGTATGATGAAGTGCATTGCGTCACTTTTGATTATGGCCAACGCCACCGCGCGGAGATTGACGTTGCTCGCGAACTGGCGCTGAAGCTGGGGGCCGTCGCCCATAAGATCCTTGATGTCACGCTGCTTAACGAACTGGCGGTCAGCAGCCTGACCCGCGATAGCATTCCGGTTCCGGATTACGAGCCGGACGCCAGCGGTATCCCCAATACTTTTGTCCCCGGCCGCAACATTCTGTTTTTAACCCTGACGGCGATTTACGCGTATCAGGTTAAGGCGGAAGCGATTATCACCGGCGTTTGCGAGACCGATTTTTCGGGCTACCCGGACTGCCGCGACGAGTTCGTGCAAGCGCTGCACCATGCCGTCAGCCTCGGAATGGCGAAAGATATTCGCTTCGAGACGCCGCTGATGTGGCTTAACAAAGCCGAGACCTGGGCCTTAGCCGATTACTGGGGCCAGTTAGCGCTGGTGCGCCATGAAACCCTGACCTGCTATAACGGCATTAAAGGCGACGGCTGCGGGCAGTGCGCCGCCTGTAATCTACGCGCCAACGGCCTGCACCACTATCTTGGCGATAAGGTTGGCGTGATGACGGTGATGAAGCAGAAAACCGGGCTCCAGTAAGCGGTTATTTCCCGGCATCGCGGGCGGCAGAAGGCGCTTAGCCCGGTCAGATACGCAGCAGCGCCTTCGGGGAAATTGTGCAACTTTCTGCGCCCTCGCCCCAGGGGGGCGCGATGCGCCTGCCCGGGCTACCGGAGCGCAGGCTACTGGGGACGTGTAGCCCGGACAGGTGCGCAGCACCGCCTCCGGGACATCCGCCGGTTAACGAGGCTCAAGCTGCTCCAGCTTCTCCCGCAGTTCGCCCTCCAGCGGCAGCGCTTTCTGCGTTTTTAGATCGATACAGACAAACGTGATAAGCGCATCGGCGACCACTTCGCCGTTAGGATTGAGGGTGACCACCTGGCTTAACGTCCCGCTTTTTCCATTGAGCTTTTCGAGCTTGCTGGTGACGGTTAACACATCGCCCAGAACCGCCGGTCGGCGATAGTTGATATTGATATTCACCACCACAAAGGCGATGTTGCGCGCGGTCATCCACTGGAAAGCCGGGCTGCTTTCCAGACCATCCCAGCGCGCCTCTTCGAGAAACTCCAGATAACGCGCATTGTTGACGTGCTGATATACATCCAGATGATAGCCGCGAACTTTGATTTGAGTCTGCATAGCGCGAATGCCTTATCTTTAATTGTTGTTTTGAGGTCAGAGGTCACACCACTTGTGTGACCTCTTCATTCTGGCAAATAATAACGACTGTGCAAACTTCCGCTGAAAATTTACAGCTTCAGATGTGACAGGTTTCTCTCTACCAGCGAGTTGCCCATACCGGGGACCTGCTTAAGGTCGTCAACGGTTTTAAACGGCCCGTACTCTTCGCGATAGCTCACGATAGCCTGCGCTTTCTTCAGACCGACGCCATTCAACGCCTTAGCCAACTCCTCCGCGCTGGCGTGATTAATACTCACCCTGGTGCCTTCACTATCGGCCGCGTTTAACCCATCCGGCGCTTTTGCCTGCGGCGACTGCACGCTCTCCTTTACCGTCGCCGACGCTTTACCCGCAGAGGGCGCCGCCTGCGCTATCTGACTCCCCGCCGCGCAAACCAGTACCGCGGCAATAAGCGATTTCATTCCTCGTTTCATGCTGTTATCTCCTTGTTTGTTGACAGCAAGAGCACGATAACGACGAGGGAAAAAGAGTACAAAAGGCAAAATGCAGAAATGGAAAAGGCCGCGAAAGCGGCCTTTGAGGATTACATTACGTTACTTGCTTTTGCGAAGCAGCGCGAAATTATTGTTGCTGGTCGATGATGTCGCCGACCTTAATTTTGGCCGCTTTACGCAGGTTGCTCATCAGCGCTTCGAAAGCGATCTGGGCGTTATTCTGGGTGATCCCCTGAATCATCGCTTTTTTCTGCTCTTCCGGCATCGTACCCGCTTTCACTTCCTCCAGCGCCAGCAGCACCACGTTGCCCTGCAGATCGGAGCCCACGCCGTAGCTTGGCTTACCCGACTGCGGCAGCGGTAGCGCAAAGACTGACTGGCTCAGCGCTTCCTGACCGGTGCGTGACAGCGTCTGCGGCGCGCCAAAGCTCAGGCCCGCGGCTTTCATCGCTTCATCGCCTTTACCCTCTTTCAGGGCCGTCAGCAGCTTATCGGCGTCCAGCTTCGCCTGCTGTTCCGCTTTGTTGCGCTTAACGATATCGCTCACCTGCGCTTTCACATCCGCCAGTGGCTTAACCGCCTCCGCTTTATGCTCGCTGATGCGCAGAACAAACGCGCGATCGCCGTCAACGGTGATGATATCGGAGTTGCTGCCCGGCGTGCCGTTGTCGCCAACCAGACCGCCGTTGAAGATGGCTTCAGAGACCGGCTTGAAGTTCAGCTCTTGCGGCAGGCTGTCGCGGCCAAACCAGCCGGTTTCAACCACTTTCAGACCGGCAACCTGGGCGGCGCCCGCCAGCGACTCATTATCGTTGCTCGCCGCGTCGCTCACTTTCTGCTGCAGCGCGTAGTACGCATCCAGCGCTTTTTCCTGCTTCACTTTCGCCGCGATATCATCGCGAACCTCAGCCAGCGGTTTAACCTGCGCGGCCTGAACGTCATCCAGACGCGCAACCAGGAAACCGACGGAAGATTTAATTACGCCTGATAGCTGGCCTTTTTCTTTCAGACCGGCCTCTTTCAGCTCCGGCACGGTAGCCGCATCTTCCAGCCAGCCCATATCACCACCGTTGCGGGCAGAGATGATATCGGTTGATTTTTCTTTGGCCAGCGCGGCGAAATCAGCGCCTTTTTTCAGCTCATCAAGCACCGCCTGAGCATCCGCTTCGGTTTTGGTCTGGATGATGCTGTAGCGGTTACGCTGCGGCTGAGTGAACTGATCCTGATGCTGGTCGTACCATGACTGAATTTCTTCGTCAGAGGCGTTTTCCTGCATGCTCGCAGCGTCCATCTTGATATAGCTTACGCGGAACTGCTCCGGGGCCATAAAACGCGCCTGATTCTGCTGGTAGAAGGCGTTGATTTCATCGTCGGTAGCGGTTTGCTTCGCCGCCAGCGCGTTCACGTCGATAGTCGCTTCACGGACGACGCGCTGTTGAGAAACCAGCGCCGCCAGCTGGTCGGATTCGCCCGGCAGCATAAAGTCGGTACCGGCTACGGCGTTGATCAACTGCTGAGTCGTCAGCTGATTACGAAGCGCCTGCGCGTACTGATCCGTCGTCATCCCCATCTGATTAACGATACGGCTGAAGCGCTCGTTATCAAATTTGCCATCCGCCTGGAAAGCCTGGGTCTGGAAGATCGCCTGCTTGACCTGGTCATCGCTGATATTGAGACCGAGCTCACGGGCGTACTGATCGAGCAGCGCTTCGTCAATCAGACGGTTCAGCACCTGCTGACGCATGGTCTTAATGTAATTTTCATTAGCCGCCAGCTCTGAGAACTGGTCGCCAAGCTGCTGCTGCATGCGATTACGCTCGCTGGCAACGGCATTCTCAAACTGTGTGCGACCAATCTCCTGGTCATTAACTTTTGCGGCATAGTTGTTGCCACCGCCAATCAGGTAACCACTCACCCCGGTCAAAATGAACGAGACGATAATGATACCGAAAATAATCTTGAGCACGACGCTGTTGGCGGCCGTGCGTAGGTTGTCCATCATGGTGTAACAACGCTCCGCTGTAGATGACTTTAGCTCGCGCAGCATAGCATGTGATGGCCGCCGCGCGTGAGGACGTATTTTGACAAGAAAACGGGGTGATTGTCAGCCCACAAGTGCGTATAAACTCACATTAAGTCGCATTCTGGCAAATAAAAAAGGCACATCTTGCGATGCGCCCTTGTACTTCGTCACAGACCCCAGTGGGGAAGTCGATCAGTTTACCGCGTCTTTCAGCGCTTTACCTGCGCGGAAACCCGGAACTTTAGCAGCAGCAATGGTGATTTCTTTGCCTGTTTGCGGATTGCGACCAGTACGGGCAGCGCGCTCTTTAACAGCAAAAGTACCAAACCCTACCAGCGCAACGTCATCTCCAGCCTGCAGAGATTCAGTAACAGAAGCGATTAAAGCATCTAACGCACGTCCAGCTGCGGCTTTAGAAATGTCCGCACCGGCAGCAATTTTGTCAATCAGTTGAGATTTATTCACTGTTCTCTTCCTCTCTTTATAATTTATATCGCACCAGAATCCTTCGTGGCGCGACCGCGCAGCAGTTATATCAGGACTGTCATGCCCTTACAACAGAGTTGTAATTGACCCCCCTGCCAGCGATCTAAGTTAGCTACACAAAAAAAGGCTGGCAAGTACGAATTTACTTACCAGCCCTATTTTTCTTAGCGCTATTTGCGCGAAATCACTATTTTGCCGTGACGACTTCCATTCCAAACGGTTCGTTCTGCAGCGCAAGTGCCAGAACTTCCTCGATTCGTTTCACCGGATGGATATCTAAATCGGCGATAACGTTATCCGGAATTTCTTCAAGGTCGCGTTTATTTTCATCAGGAATCAGAACAGTCTTAATGCCGCCGCGATGCGCGGCCAACAGTTTTTCCTTCAGACCACCAATCGGCAATACCTGGCCACGGAGGGTAATCTCACCGGTCATCGCCACGTCGGCGCGTACCGGATTACCCGTCAGGCAGGAAACCAGCGCGGTGCACATCGCGATACCGGCGCTTGGACCATCCTTCGGCGTAGCGCCTTCCGGCACGTGAACGTGAATATCACGTTTTTCGTAAAAGTCTGAGTTAATACCCAGCTTATCCGCACGTGAACGAACCACCGTCAGCGCCGCCTGGATGGATTCCTGCATGACTTCACCCAGTGAACCGGTGTAGGTCAGTTTGCCTTTACCCGGAACGCAGGCGGTTTCAATGGTCAGCAGATCGCCGCCCACTTCCGTCCACGCCAGTCCGGTCACCTGACCTACGCGGTTTTCGCTATCCGCACGACCATAGTCGTAGCGCTGCACGCCAAGGAAATCGTGCAGGTTGTCACCGTTAATCTCGATGTGTTTCAGCGACTTATCCAGCAGAAGCTGTTTCACCGCTTTGCGACACAGTTTCGAGATTTCACGCTCCAGACCACGCACGCCCGCTTCACGGGTGTAGTAGCGAATGATGCCGATAATCGCGCTGTCATCCACCGTCAGCTCGCCTTTCTTGAGCGCGTTACGCTCAATCTGTTTTGACAGCAGATGGCGTTTGGCGATGTTTAGCTTCTCATCTTCGGTATAGCCGGAGAGGCGGATCACTTCCATACGATCCAGCAGCGGCGCCGGGATGTTCATGGAGTTAGAGGTCGCAACGAACATCACGTCGCTGAGATCGTAATCCACTTCCAGATAGTGGTCGTTAAAGGCCACGTTCTGTTCCGGATCCAACACCTCCAGCAGCGCCGAGGCCGGATCGCCGCGCATGTCAGAAGACATCTTGTCGATCTCATCCAGCAAGAACAGCGGGTTTTTAACGCCCACTTTAGCCATTTTCTGGATCAGTTTGCCCGGCATTGAGCCAATATAGGTACGGCGGTGACCGCGGATTTCCGCTTCATCACGCACGCCGCCCAGCGCCATACGCACATATTTGCGTCCAGTTGCTTTGGCGATGGATTGGCCGAGAGAGGTTTTACCTACCCCCGGAGGCCCAACCAGGCACAGGATCGGCCCTTTGAGCTTGTTAACACGGCTCTGCACCGCGAGGTACTCAAGAATGCGATCCTTCACGCGCTCAAGGCCGTAGTGATCGGTATCGAGGATCTCCTGAGCCTGACGCAGGTCTTTTTTAACCTTGCTGCGAGCGTTCCACGGTACCTGCACCATCCAGTCGATGTAGCCGCGAACGACGGTCGCTTCCGCCGACATCGGGGACATCATTTTCAGTTTTTGCAGTTCCGCTTCGGTTTTCTCTTTTGCCTCTTTCGGCATTTTCGCCGCGTCGATCTTACGCTTCAGCGCTTCGTTCTCGTCCGGGGCGTCGTCCATCTCGCCGAGCTCTTTTTGAATGGCTTTCATTTGCTCATTCAGATAGTACTCGCGCTGAGATTTCTCCATCTGCTTTTTCACGCGGTTGCGAATACGCTTCTCCACCTGCAGCAGATCGATTTCCGACTCCATCATCGCCATCAGATATTCCAGACGCTCGTTCACGTCGGACATCTCCAGCACGGACTGTTTGTCCGCCAGCTTCAGCGGCATATGCGCAGCGATGGTATCCGCCAGACGCGCCGGATCGTCGATGCTATTGAGCGACGTCAGCACTTCCGGTGGGATTTTCTTGTTCAGCTTGATGTAGCCTTCAAACTGGCTGATGGCGGTACGAACTAGCACTTCCTGCTCGCGTTCATCAATTGCCGGCGATTCAAGATATTCCGCTTTCGCCGAAAAATGCTCGCCGTTATCAGACAGCGCAGAGATGCGCGCGCGCTGCAAACCTTCGACCAGCACTTTAACAGTACCGTCCGGTAGCTTCAGCATTTGCAAAATAGACGCCACGGTCCCGACGGTGAAAAGATCGTTTACACCCGGCTCATCCGTCGAGGCTTCTTTCTGCGCAACCAGCATGATTTTTTTATCATGGTCCATGGCTGCTTCGAGACAACGGATAGATTTTTCCCGCCCTACAAACAGGGGTATGACCATGTGCGGATAAACCACCACATCGCGCAACGGCAATACGGGGATTTCAATGCGTTCAGAACGCTCAGGATTCATAGAGCTCTCTCTTAGTTTAAAGTCCGCCAGGTAGCCGACGACGCAACTCAACGACGCGTCGCCGTTAATATGTAAACCAGTATATGGGGATGTATTCCATACATTCAACGGCGGGAATGCAGGAAAAATAAAAGGGGAGATAAAATCCCCCCTTTTTGTTAACTGCTTGAGCAAACTGGTTAATTATTCACCAGACGCCTGCTGCGCTTCCGGTTTGCCGTAAATCAGCAGCGGCTTGCTCTGACCATCGATAACCGAAGCGTCGATAACCACTTTTTCCACGTCTTCCATTGACGGAAGATCGTACATGGTATCGAGCAGCGCGGCTTCAACGATAGAACGCAGGCCACGAGCGCCGGTTTTACGCGCCATCGCTTTCTTCGCGATAGCGTCCAGCGCTTCGTCGCGGAACTCCAGCTCGGCGCCTTCAAGGCTGAACAACGCCTGATACTGCTTAGTCAGGGCGTTTTTCGGCTCTTTGAGGATCTGAATCAGTGCTTCTTCGCTCAGCTCGCTCAGGGTCGCCACGACCGGCAGACGGCCAATGAACTCAGGAATCAGACCAAACTTGATCAGATCTTCCGGTTCAACCTGAGACAGCAGTTCACCTTCGCTGGCTTTATCGGACTTCGCCTTCACCGTCGCGCCGAAACCAATGCCGGAGCCGGTTTCTACACGGTGGGAAATGACCTTATCCAGACCGGCAAACGCGCCGCCGCAGATAAACAGGATTTTAGAGGTATCAACCTGCAGGAACTCCTGCTGCGGATGCTTACGCCCGCCCTGCGGCGGAACCGCGGCCACGGTACCTTCAATAAGCTTCAGCAGCGCCTGCTGCACGCCTTCGCCGGAAACATCGCGGGTGATCGACGGGTTATCCGATTTACGGGAAATTTTGTCAATCTCATCAATGTAGACGATACCGCGCTGGGCTTTCTGTACGTCGTAGTCGCACTTCTGCAGCAGTTTCTGGATGATGTTCTCCACGTCCTCACCCACGTAACCGGCTTCGGTCAGGGTGGTGGCATCCGCCATGGTGAAAGGCACATCCAGCAGACGCGCCAGGGTTTCCGCCAGCAGCGTTTTACCGGAGCCGGTCGGCCCGATCAGCAGAATGTTGCTTTTACCCAGTTCAACGCCGTTGCTGGTGTCGCCATTGCGCAGACGTTTGTAGTGATTGTATACCGCCACCGCCAGCACTTTTTTCGCCGGCTCCTGGCCGATAACGTAATCGTCCAGATGGTGGCGAATTTCGTGGGGAGTCGGCAATGCACTGCGCTCGCGATGCGGCGCGACTTCTTTAATTTCTTCGCGAATGATGTCGTTACATAAATCAACGCATTCGTCGCAGATATACACGGACGGCCCGGCGATTAGCTTACGCACTTCATGCTGGCTTTTGCCGCAAAAAGAGCAGTACAACAGTTTGCCCGAACCATCTTTGCGTTTATCTGTCATGAGTCCAAACCTCTTATTAAGTTCTTTGTGCCGCACACGACGACGCAAATGCCATTCTCAGGCGCAAACCGCTGGTAAGCGTTGTGCCGCCCTCTTACAAACAAGTATAGCGGCCCCCTTGCGCCCGGGGCATCAATTACGATGAGTCAAAATGGAGTCGACGAGGCCGTATTCCACTGCTTCTGAGGCAGACAGGAAACGATCGCGCTCGGTATCACGCTCGATCTGCTCAAGGGATTGACCCGTATGATGTGCCATCAGTTCATTCATGCGGCCTTTCACTTTCAGGATTTCGCGGGCGTGGATTTCGATATCCGTCGCCTGGCCCTGATAGCCGCCCAGCGGCTGGTGAATCATCACGCGGGAGTTCGGCAGGCAGAAACGCTTACCTTTAGCCCCTGCGGTCAGCAGGAAGGCGCCCATCGAAGCCGCCTGCCCCATACAAATGGTGCTGACGTCCGGTTTGATGAACTGCATCGTGTCGTAAATCGACATCCCGGCGGTAATCACGCCGCCCGGAGAGTTAATGTACAGATAGATATCTTTTTCCGGGTTTTCCGCTTCCAGAAACAGCATCTGCGCCACGATCAGGTTAGCCATGTGATCTTCTACCTGGCCGGTCAGAAAAATGACGCGCTCCTTGAGCAGACGGGAGTAAATATCAAATGAACGTTCGCCGCGTGAGGTCTGTTCAATGACCATCGGCACCAGGGCCATATGGGGTGCAAAGTTGTCTCGTTCGCCACTGTATGACATTTCCGTCTCCTGGATTAATTTGAAAAAAACCGCTGCACTGATTGTAACCTTACGGACGGATTATCAGCCAGAATTTCTGCCGTTGGGCAGAAGTGCATAGATGCACGCTTCATTACGGCGCATGGTTATGCCACTGCAGTTACGTCTCCCGGTTATGGGGATGACGTTGCCTTAATTCAAGCATAACAATCTTTTGTCGTAACGCTATCACTGAAATCGCCTTTTCGCACGTATCCTAAGGCTATCATTGCAATAAAAAAAACCCGCGGCCTTTCGGCAACGGGTTTTTACTCAAACCTTAAACCTTGGGGCGAAATTACGCCTGCTGGTTCATCAGTTCGCTGAAGGAAGTGGCTTTTTCAGACACTTTCGCTTTCGCCAGCACGGCTTCAACAGCCTGCTCTTCCAGCGCGACGTTGCGCATGTTGTCCATCAGCTCTTTGTTTTTGCTGTAGAACTCAACCACTTCTTTCGGATCTTCGTAAGCAGAAGCCATCTCTTCGATCAGGCCTTTCACGCGATCTTCGTCAGCTTTCAGCTCGTTGGTGCGAATCACTTCGCCCAGCAGCAGGCCAACAACAACGCGGCGTTTAGCCTGCTCTTCGAACAGCTCACGCGGCAGTTCCAGAGCCTGTTGTTCGTTACCGCCGAAACGCTGAGCAGCCTGGCGGCGCAGAACGTCGATTTCGCTGTCAATCAGCGCGGCTGGAACGTCGATATCGTTCGCTTTAACCAGACCTTCGATAGCCTGAGATTTCACGCGGTTACGCACGGCGCCTTTCAGCTCGCGCTCCATGTTTTTACGCACTTCAGCGCGCAGACCGGCGACGGAACCATCTTCAACGCCGAAACGCTTGATGAATTCTTCAGTCAGCTCCGGCAGTTCACGTTCTTCAACTTTCTTCAGGTTGATAACGAACTTAGCCGCTTTACCTTTCAGGTTTTCAGCGTGGTACTCTTCCGGGAAGGTTACGTCGATGGTGAACTCTTCGCCAGCTTTGTGACCTTTGATACCGTCTTCAAAGCCCGGGATCATACGACCCTGGCCCATCGCCAGTACGAAGTCAGAAGCTTTGCCGCCTTCGAACTCTTCGCCGTCAACGGAACCGGTGAAATCAACGGTAACGCGATCTTCGGCATCAACAGCGCCGTCTTTGTCTTTCCAGTTAGCCTGCTGCTTGCGCAGAGTATCCAGCATGGTGTCAACGTCAGCGTCGGTCACTTCAACAACCGGTTTTTCAACTTCGATCGCTTCCAGACCCTGCAGTTCAACTTCCGGATAAACTTCGAACTCGACCGCGTAGGTGAAATCTTCACCCAGCTTGTATTCGCCCGGAACATAGTTCGGCGCGCCGGCCGGATTAATTTTTTCTTTGATGATCGCGTCAACGAAGTTACGGCTCATCAGGTCACCCAGCACGTCCTGGCGAACAGATGCGCCATAACGCTGAGCAACAACATTCATCGGCACTTTGCCTTTACGGAAGCCGTCAATGCGAACTTTTTTCGCTACGTTGACCAGCTCGCTTTTGACAGCATTCTCGATGCTGTCAGCGGCGATAGTAATCGTTACACGGCGCCCAAGGCCCTGAGTGGTTTCAACTGAAACTTGCATCTTGTTACCTCAAAAAAATCACAGTGCTCGGTCAACTCTGGAAGCGCGAACAGGTTGCTTCGCAGAACCGGGATGCCCTCTTCAAATCAGAAACACATTCCCTGTCGTCAGAATCATCCCGAAGACATTCATAATAAAAGACGCGGCATTATAGCGGCATCACTTTTGTGAGTCGAGAACGGTTGTCGCCCACTGCTGCGGCTTTTTTCACATTTCCCGAGCAAATTTGCCTGTAAAAAGGCGCAAACTGCACATTTTCCAGGCAAAACAAAACGGCCCGCAGGCCGTTTTCTCATAAATCTTCACGCAACATACTGGAAAAGCTCCAGCGGTTGCAAATGCGATTTCTACGCGATACTTCCAGCCCCGCGACAAGGAGGAGAAGCAAAGACGGTATCCTGTAGCCCTTCCCACTCTTTGATTGTGTAGGTATGCAACGCCAGAGCGTGCACGGTGCTTGATAGTTCCTCAGTCAACGTTCCGTAAATCATACGGTGACGATTAAGAAAACGCTCGCCAAGGAAGCGATCGCTCACCAACACCACTTTAAAATGACTTTCAGAGCCCGCAGGAACGTTGTGGCGATAGCTTTCATCCACGACTTCAAGATACACCGGGTCGAACGCTGCCCTAAGTTTTGCTTCGATCTGTTCACGTATCATCATGAATTTTCTCCTCCGACAACGCTGTATTGCCGCCATTCCCTTTAAATGTTAGCCGCTTTTACCGCTTCCATTGGGCGAAAACAACAAAAAATTGGCATTCCTCTGATATTTTCACGCAAAAGTATCGGCTTTACTGGTTCGGTATCCTGAAAGCCCCGCCTGAGTTGCGATATGCGATGCCGCAAGGACAGAAAACGCACAAGACGATGAATTTACATGCGTTGCCACTTCCCCTTGCCGTTGGCGATGTTATGATGGCGGGAATTGTCCTCATTACTACTCCCATGCGTTGAGACCCTGAACATGTTTAAGAAAATTCTTTTGCCTTTGGTCGCGCTGTTTATGCTGGCCGGATGCGCCACTCCGCCGACCACTATTGATGTATCACCGAAAATCACCCTGCCGCAGCAGGATCCCAGCCTGATGGGCGTGACCGTCAGCATTAACGGCGCCGATCAGCGCCCGGATCAGGCGCTGGCGAAAGTCACTCGCGATAACCAACAGGTTACGCTGACCGCTTCCCGCGACCTGCGTTTCTTACTGCAGGAAGTCCTTGAAAAACAGATGACCTCGCGTGGCTATATGATTGGTCCGAACGGCGCCGTTGACCTGCAAATCATCGTCAATAAACTGTACGCCGACGTTTCTCAGGGTAACGTGCGTTACAACATCGCCACCAAAGCCGATATCGCCATTATCGCCACCGCCGCCAACGGCAACAAGATGACCAAAAACTATCGTGCCAGCTACTCTGTTGAAGGCGCATTTCAGGCCTCGAACAAGAATATCGCCGATGCGGTTAATAGCGTGATGACCGATACCATTAGCGATATGGCGCAGGACACCAGCATTCACGATTTCATCAAGCAAAACGCTCGTTAATTTAAGCGGCAGACCCGGCCCCGCGTCGGGTCTGCACGACAAGACATGTCCAATCATTACTTACGCATTTTTACGCAGCCAAAATCAGCGATCCTGCTGATTCTTGGTTTTGCGTCTGGATTACCGCTCGCCCTGACCTCAGGCACGCTGCAGGCGTGGATGACCGTTGAAAATATCGATCTGAAAACCATCGGTTTTTTCTCTCTCGTCGGCCAGGCCTACGTCTTTAAGTTCCTCTGGTCGCCGCTGATGGACCGCTACACGCCGCCGTTTCTTGGCCGTCGTCGCGGCTGGCTGCTGGCTACCCAATTTCTGTTACTGATTGCCATTGCGGCGATGGGATTCCTTGAACCCTCCACGCAGCTGCGCTGGATGGCGGCGCTGGCGGTCGTCATCGCCTTTTGCTCCGCGTCTCAGGATATCGTGTTTGACGCGTGGAAAACTGACGTGCTGGCCGCGGAAGAGCGAGGCACCGGCGCGGCAATCAGCGTGCTGGGCTATCGTCTGGGGATGCTGGTCTCCGGCGGACTGGCGCTATGGCTGGCCGACCGCTGGCTAGGATGGCAGGGAATGTACTGGCTGATGGCCGCGCTGCTGATCCCCTGCATTATCGCCACGCTGCTGGCCCCGGATCCCAGCGACGTCATTCCTGTGCCGAAAACGCTGGAACAGGCGGTTGCCGCACCGCTTCGCGACTTCTTCGGTCGCAATAACGCCTGGCTAATCCTGCTGCTTATCGTCCTTTATAAGCTTGGCGATGCGTTTGCCATGAGCCTGACCACCACATTCCTGATTCGCGGCGTCGGTTTCGATGCTGGCGAAGTGGGGATGGTCAATAAAACGCTCGGCCTGTTCGCCACGATTGTCGGCGCCCTGTACGGCGGCGTGCTTATGCAGCGCCTGACCTTATTCCGCGCGCTACTGATTTTCGGCGTGCTGCAAGGAGTATCCAACGCCGGATATTGGCTGCTATCTATTACCGATAAACACCTTTTCTCCATGGCGACGGCGGTATTTTTCGAAAACCTGTGCGGCGGGATGGGCACCGCGGCGTTCGTCGCGCTGCTGATGACGCTGTGCAACAAATCCTTTTCAGCCACCCAGTTTGCCCTGCTCTCGGCGCTTTCCGCCGTCGGGCGCGTTTACGTCGGCCCTATCGCCGGCTGGTTCGTCGAGGCTCACGGCTGGCCTGCCTTCTATCTTTTTTCCGTCGTTGCCGCTGTGCCGGGTATTTTGCTGCTGTTAATTTGTCGGCGTACCCTGGAACACACCCAGCGGTCAGAGAGTTTTATGCCGCGTACGTTCTTTCCTCAGATCTACGGGCTGGCTTTAATGATTCTGGCGGTTGGCTGCCTGATGCTGGCGGTATGGCTGGTGCTGCTGGTGTTCAACGCGCTGGATTACACCAATTTCTCCTTCCTCGCGGGCCTGCTGGAGATCGCCGTACTCACCGCCGTTGCGGGTATTTTACTCGGCGCTTTCCTTGACTACCTGGCATTACGCAAAACCGAGCTGATTTAATCGTTACAGAAACGTTAGTGGACGTTGTAATTACCAAGCGTAATTATAACGTCTTATTAACGATTTTATATTCATGGCGCTGAGTTTGTTGTTTTGTGCGTTTTAGATTTCTGGAAATTATTGACAATTTTTATGCGAATCTTTAAATAATTTAAACGATTCAGCTTTACTGTTTTTATTTTCCGCTTTTATGATGTCTTTTATTTGATAATTAATTGTTAATTATTTGTGTTGTTTTGCAGGTGGTTATGCTCATTCTCTTATAAACCCCTTGGTTCTTATCCCTTTCGTTATCAATCCCGCGTAAATCAAGGTTTGCAAGGGATAATGTCACACTCCGTAACATATGTGACAAGGCAAGCAGAAGCCACTAACATAGAACAGACACAGCTCCAACTATGTTTACAGTAATGCAACCTTCCCGTAAAATGCCCGTACACTTTAAGCGCCACCAGATTCCGTGGAATTGAGGTCGTTCAATGAGACTTAGGAAATACAATAAAAGTTTGGGATGGATGTCATTAATCGCAGGCACTGTATTACTCAGTGGTTGTGATTCTGCACTCCTCGACCCAAAAGGACAGATTGGACTGGAGCAACGCTCTCTGATTCTGACGGCCTTCGGCCTGATGATGATCGTCGTTATTCCAGCCGTCTTGATGGCAGTAGGATTTGCCTGGAAGTATCGTGCGAGCAATAAAGATGCGAAGTATAGCCCGAACTGGTCACACTCCAACAAAGTTGAAGCTGTGGTCTGGACGGTTCCTATCCTGATCATCCTGTTCCTGGCCGTTCTGACCTGGAAAACAACTCACGCATTAGAGCCGAGCAAACCGCTTGCTCACGATGAAAAACCTATCACTATCGAAGTCGTTTCGATGGACTGGAAATGGTTCTTCATCTATCCGGAACAAGGTATTGCTACCGTCAACGAAATCGCCTTCCCGGCGAACGTACCGGTACACTTCAAAGTGACCTCCAATTCCGTGATGAACTCGTTCTTTATCCCACGTTTAGGTAGCCAGATTTACGCAATGGCCGGGATGCAGACTCAGCTGCACCTCATCGCGAATGAAGCTGGTACTTACGACGGTATCTCCGCCAGCTATAGCGGCCCGGGCTTCTCTGGAATGAAGTTCAAAGCTATCGCCACGCCGGATCGTGCAACCTTCGATCAGTGGGTAGCGAAAGCCAAACAGTCTGCGAATACCATGGATTCCATGGAAACATTCGACAAACTGGCTGCGCCTAGCGAATACAACAAAGTGGAATACTTCTCTAACGTGAAACCGGATTTGTTTAAAGATGTTGTTAACAAATTTATGTCTCACGGTAAGAGCATGGATATGACCCAACCCGAGGGCGAGCACGCAGCGCACGAAGGAATGGAAGGCATGGACATGAGCCACGCGGAAACCGCTCACTAAGGGGCCGAGGAAGAAAACGATGTTCGGAAAACTTACACTGGATGCAGTGCCCTACCATGAACCCATTATTGTGGTTACGGTGGCTGCAATTATCATTGGGGGACTGGCGCTTCTGGCAGCCATCACTTACTTCGGTAAGTGGTCCTACCTTTGGAACGAGTGGCTGACTTCGGTTGACCACAAACGTCTCGGTATCATGTACGTTATCGTAGCAATCGTTATGTTGCTGCGTGGCTTTGCTGACGCCGTTATGATGCGTAGCCAGCAGGTGCTGGCCTCGGCCGGGGAAGCAGGTTTCCTGCCGCCTCACCACTACGATCAGATCTTTACCGCCCACGGCGTTATCATGATCTTCTTCGTAGCGATGCCGTTTGTTATCGGTCTGATGAACCTGGTGGTTCCGCTGCAGATCGGCGCACGCGACGTTGCTTTCCCCTTCCTTAACAACCTGAGCTTCTGGTTCACCGTTGTGGGCGTGATTCTGGTTAACCTCTCTCTGGGCGTCGGTGAATTCGCGCAGACCGGTTGGCTGGCCTATCCGCCGCTGTCGGGAATCGAGTACAGTCCGGGCGTCGGGGTCGATTACTGGATCTGGGCTCTCCAGCTATCCGGTATTGGTACAACGCTTACCGGTATTAACTTCTTCGTAACGATTATCAAGATGCGTGCCCCTGGCATGACCATGTTCAAGATGCCGGTGTTTAGCTGGGCATCTCTGTGCGCCAACATCCTGATTATCGCCTCCTTCCCAATTCTGACCGTCACCGTCGCGCTGCTGACCCTGGACCGCTACCTGGGCACCCATTTCTTTACCAACGATATGGGTGGCAACATGATGATGTACATCAACCTGATTTGGGCCTGGGGTCACCCGGAAGTGTACATTCTGGTTCTGCCGGTATTCGGCGTCTTCTCCGAAATCGCCGCGACCTTCTCGCGTAAGCGTCTGTTTGGCTACACCTCGCTGGTATGGGCAACAGTGTGTATTACCGTTCTGTCGTTCATCGTTTGGCTGCACCACTTCTTTACTATGGGTGCGGGCGCGAACGTAAACGCCTTCTTCGGTATTACGACCATGATCATCGCTATCCCGACCGGGGTTAAGATCTTCAACTGGCTGTTTACCATGTACCAGGGCCGCATCGTCTTCAACTCAGCGATGCTGTGGACGATTGGCTTTATCGTGACCTTCTCCGTAGGCGGTATGACCGGCGTTCTGCTGGCGGTACCGGGCGCAGACTTCGTGCTGCACAACAGCCTGTTCCTGATCGCGCACTTCCATAACGTCATCATCGGCGGCGTGGTGTTCGGTTGCTTCGCAGGTCTGACCTACTGGTGGCCGAAAGCCTTTGGCTTCACCCTGAACGAAACCTGGGGCAAACGCGCTTTCTGGTTCTGGATCATCGGCTTCTTCGTCGCGTTTATGCCGCTGTACGTGCTGGGCTTCATGGGTATGACCCGTCGCCTGAGCCAGCAGATTGACCCGCAGTTCCACCCGATGCTGGTTGTTGCAGCCTGCGGCGCGGCGCTGATCGCCTGCGGTATCCTCTGCCAGCTGATTCAGTTCTACGTGTCTATCCGCGATCGCGAGCAGAACCGTGACCTGACCGGCGACCCGTGGGGCGGCCGTACGCTGGAGTGGGCAACCTCTTCTCCTCCGCCGTTCTACAACTTCGCTATCGTTCCTGTGGTTCACGAGCGCGACGCGTTCTGGGAAATGAAAGAGAAAGGCGACGCGTACAAGAAACCGGCTGGCTATGAAGAGATTCATATGCCGAAAAACAGCGGCGCGGGCATCGTTAT
Organism: Klebsiella sp. M5al; assembly: GCF_002090195.1. NCBI lineage: Bacteria > Pseudomonadati > Pseudomonadota > Gammaproteobacteria > Enterobacterales > Enterobacteriaceae > Klebsiella > Klebsiella sp. M5al. The sequence continues at coordinate 1,362,573 of NZ_CP020657.1, read as the reverse complement.
TGCTGCTTTCGCAACGGTGTTTGGTTTCGCAATGATCTGGCACATCTGGTGGCTGGCAATTGCAAGCTTCGTCGGTATCCTGGCGACCTGGATTATTAAGAGCTTTGACGAGGACGTGGATTACTACGTGCCGGTTGCAGTAGTCGAAAAACTGGAAAATCAGCATTTCGATGAGATTAACAAAGCAGGGCTGAAAAATGGCAACTGATACTCTTGCGCATAACGCCCACGCGCACGAACACGGGCACCATGATACAGGACCGATGAAGGTATTCGGTTTCTGGATCTACCTGATGAGCGACTGCATTATCTTCGCCACTCTGTTCGCGACCTATGCCGTTCTGGTGAACGGCACGGCGGGCGGACCGACCGGTAAAGATATTTTCGAACTGCCGTTCGTTCTGGTTGAAACCGCGCTGCTGCTGTTCAGCTCCATCACCTACGGCATGGCGGCTATCGCCATGTACAAAAACAACAAGAGCCAGGTGGTTTCCTGGCTTGCGCTGACCTTCCTCTTCGGGGCAGGGTTCATCGCGATGGAACTCTATGAATTCCATCACCTGATTGTTGAAGGTATGGGTCCGGATCGCAGCGGCTTCCTGTCAGCGTTCTTCGCGCTGGTCGGTACCCACGGTCTGCACGTGACCTCTGGTCTGATCTGGATGGCGGTGCTGATGGTACAGGTTTCTCGTCGCGGCCTGACCAACACTAACCGCACCCGTATCATGTGCCTGAGTCTGTTCTGGCACTTCCTGGACGTCGTGTGGATCTGCGTGTTCTCTGTTGTTTATCTGATGGGGGCGATGTAATGAGTCATTCTACCGATCATAGCGGCGCTTCTCACGGCAGCGTGAAGAGCTACATGACAGGTTTCATCCTGTCGATCATTCTGACGGTTATCCCGTTTGCAATGGTGATGAGTGGCTCCGCATCGCATGCGGCTATTCTGGGAACCATCCTGGTCACTGCAGTTGTGCAGATTGTCGTACACCTCGTGTACTTCCTGCACATGAACAGTAAATCGGACGAAGGTTGGAACCTGACCGCATTTATCTTCACCGTAATCATCATTGCTATCGTAGTTGTCGGTTCCATCTGGATTATGTGGAACCTGAACTACAACATGATGATGCACTAAGAGCGGCGAGTATGTTTAAGCAATACCTGCAAGTAACGAAACCAGGCATTATTTTTGGCAACCTGATCTCCGTGATTGGCGGTTTCCTGCTGGCCTCAAAGGGCCACATAGACTATCCGCTTTTCATCTGGACGCTCCTCGGAGTATCCCTGGTGGTCGCCTCGGGTTGTGTTTTCAACAACTATATCGACCGTGATATCGATCGTAAGATGGAACGGACGAAAAACCGGGTGCTGGTCAAAGGGCTGATCTCGCCAGAAGCTTCGCTGGTATACGCCACCCTGCTGGGTATTGCTGGCTTCATGCTGCTGTGGTTTGGCGCTAATCCCCTCGCCTGCTGGCTGGGGGTGATGGGGTTTGTGGTTTATGTCGGCGTTTACAGCCTGTACATGAAGCGCCACTCCGTCTACGGCACGCTGATTGGTTCTCTCTCCGGCGCTGCGCCGCCGGTGATTGGCTACTGTGCGGTGACCGGTGATTTTGACAGCGGCGCCGCTATTCTGCTGGCTATTTTTAGCCTGTGGCAGATGCCTCACTCTTACGCTATCGCGATTTTCCGCTTCAAGGATTATCAGGCGGCGAACATTCCGGTACTGCCGGTAGTGAAAGGTATTTCAGTGGCTAAAAACCATATTACCGTCTACATCATCGCCTTTACCGTTGCGACGCTGATGCTCTCTCTGGGCGGCTACGCCGGATATAAATATCTGGTTGTCGCTGCGGCAGTGAGCGTCTGGTGGCTGGGGATGGCGCTGCGCGGATACAAAGTGGCGGATGATAAAGTTTGGGCGCGTAAGCTGTTCGTCTTTTCCATCGTCGCCATTACCGCGCTGTCGGTGATGATGTCCGTCGACTTTATGGTGCCGGATTCACATAACCTGCTGACGATGGTCAGATAAGACCACCTTCTGCAAACGCTCAGCAGCCTCCGCTCGCAAGACCGGGGGCTGTTTTTTTATCACGCAACCTATTGTCTCTCCCCTCCCCCAGGTTCTCTTCAGATAAAAATCATCTTTATCGGTTCATCTCCAGTCCAGCGTTATCAATCATTCAATGATGATGTTCATATAAAAATGATAAAGAAATCAGCATCCGGGGGAGGTTGCCATCTGGTTTACCTCTATTTAGCGGTGTTAGCCTTTCGCGGTGAGTACGGTGCTCACTGATGACAATCCGTTGAATAAAGGAATAAAAATGAAAGAGTTAACTTTTAATGAAATGGAATATATTTCCGGTGGTTTTAATCTGCTGAATGCGGCTACTGGCTTTACCAGCTTTGTCGTCAACTCCGGGCTTGGCTTCGGATCTTTTGTCGCCACCTCAGGAGCCTCTTTCGCGAATTTTGTGATTGATAGCGCCGTAGAATTTGGCAAGTTCGTTATCGGTCAGTCGAACTGGAACACCTTTGTGTCTGCGGGGTTGGATAACTGGAATGGCTTTGTGAACACTGCCGCCAATAGCTGGTCAACCTTCGTGAACAACGCTGGAGCGGACTGGAATAGCTTTATCGACGGCGCGAAAGCCTGATATATCGGGCAGGTTCCGTTCAGAACCTGCCTGCCTCTTCCGCGGCTATCCAACCAACATCGCCTGGGCGCTATAGAGCAAATCCAGATGCTCGCGGCACAGGGCTTCAATCGAGGTTCTTGACTGATGGCTGGTTAAGCTCAGCGCTCCCCAGTAGATCCCTTCCCGGTCTGACAGCGGTACGGCCAGTACCAGCATGCCAATTTCAAACTCTTGCTCAATTGCGGCATATCCCTGGCGGCGCACCTGGGCGATCTTCTCCATCAGGGCCGTAACGTCGGTTACCGTATAGGGCGTGCGCTGTTCGCGTTTGATCCGTTGCAAAACGGTTTCGCACTCGGCTTCCGCTAATGACGCCAGCCAGAGCCGCCCGCCGGCGGTACAGTAAATCGGCACCCTCTCACCCAGACGCACTGAGGTCGAATTAAACGGCGTGTGCTTACTGCGCGCGATATACACCAGCTCATCATCATCTATCACCCCCACCGAAGCGTGCTCTTCCGTCCGGCTGGCGATGTACTCAACGATCGGCCGTACCATGCGCGGGAACTGCGCCGAGTCAACATACGCCTGCCCCAGCCTTAACGCTTTGGGCGTCAGCCAGTAGTAGCGTCCGTCGGTTTGCAGGTAGCGCTCGTGCAGCAGAGTAAGGAAAAACCGCCGCGCGGCGCTTTGCGTCAGGCCGCTCATTTTCGCCGCCTGCGGCACGGTGAGTCGCGGGTGCTCTTTTGAAAATAGCTGGATCAGCGCCAGCCCCTTTTGCAGGCCGACGATCAGATCGCGGGGATGAATCTGGTTTTGCATACTTGTTCACACTTTCGCAACAATAAGATCGGTTTAGCGCGATTATCGCAGTGGTGGTGCGATTAACAACCAGTATGGCCGAATTCTGCGTTGTCGCTCTCAGCTTCCGCTGAAATACTTTCACAACATTCATTTAACAAAATGAGGTTTGAAATGGTCAGTGGATTCACTCAGGTCGTCGCCGTCATCGGTCACCCGATTACCCAGGTTAAATCGCCGGAGAATTTCAACCGCTACTTTGCCGACCAGCAGATGGACAGCGTCATGATCCCGGTGGATATCGCCCCGCAAGCCGTTGCTGACTATCTGCAGGCGCTACGCGGCTGGCATAACATGAGCGGCGTGCTGGTCACCGTTCCGCACAAACAGCGCGCCGCCGCCCTGGTCGATGAGTTAACCCCGCGAGCGCAGCATCTCAATGCCGTCAACGTCATCCGTAAGCTGGCCGATGGCCGTTTACAGGGCGACATGCTCGACGGCGTCGGCTTCCAGCTTGCCGCAGAGGCGCACGGCTTTAACGCCGCAGGTAAAAAAGCGCTGCTCTCAGGCTGCGGCGGCGTCGGCAGCGCCATCGCGTGGGGGCTTTGCGAAGCGGGCCTCCGTCAACTGGCGCTTTATGACCCGAATCCTGCCACGCTTCAGCTGCTGCATAACCGGCTGGCCACCCATTTTCCGCACGTTCACCTAACCGATCTGCCCGCGACGCTCAACGGTCTGGATGTGCTGGTGAACGGTTCTCCGGCGGGAATGGCCGGTTTCGATCCATTACCGCTGCCGCAAACGCTGCTGGAAACGCTGCCGGTATCAGCGCATGTCGCGGACGTGGTAACCGCCCCGGTTATCACCCCGCTTCTGGCCTTCGCCCGGGATCGCGGCTGCGCGATTCAGACCGGGCCGGAAATGGCGCTGGCGCAGATGAAATTAATGGGGCAGTTCATTGGCGCCATTGCGCAGGAACAGGGAGCGGCGGCATGAAAAGCTGGGACGTCATCGTTATCGGCAGCGGCGCCGCAGGCTTTGCCGCGGCGGTGACCGCCTGCTGTAAGGGGCTGTCGGTGCTGATGCTGGAAAAAGCCCCGCAGTTCGGCGGCACCTCCGCCATTTCCGGCGGCGCGGTGTGGATCCACGATAGCGATCAGGCGCGGAAAATGGCCGCAGGCGGCAGCCCGCAGGAAATCGAAACCTATCTGCGGACCATCATCGGTGAGCCCAACTATCGTCAGGATCTGATCGAAGCCTTTATCGCTTCGGGACGCGAGGCGCTGGCGTTTCTGGAAAAAGAGGAGGCGGTGAAATATAGCCTGCGTCCGCTTTCTCCGGATTATTACCCGGATGAACCCGGTGCCGTCGACGTCGGGCGGGCGCTGGAGGTGGTGGAGTTTGACGGGCGAGAACTGGGTGAGCATTTTCGCGACCTCCGCTCTCCTCCACCGGGGATGCTGCTGTTTGGCGGGATGATGGTCAATCGCATCGATATCCAACACTTTCTTGATATGCGCCGCTCCCTTAGCTCGTTCGCGCACTGCGGCAGACTGCTGCTGCGCTATGGTCGCGATCGTCTCCGGCACCATCGGGGCACTCGCCTGGCGATGGGCAACGCGCTGATCGCCCGCATGGCGACGCTCGCTTTCCGCAAAGGCATGCAGCTCAGACTCAACGTCAACGTGCTTTCACTGAGCGAACGCAATGGCGAGGTGACCGGCGTAGAAATTGAGCACGAGGGTCAAAAGCAGGCTCTTGAAGCCCGCTGCGGCGTGGTGCTGGCAGCCGGAGGTTTTGCCGCAGGCAAGCTGGCTGAACGCTATCGCCCCCAGACCCGCGAGCACTATACCATGTCCCCCGCTGCCAACGACGGCGCCGCGCTGCGCCTTGCCGCCGCGCTCAATGCCCGCGAAGGCGCTGACCTGCCGTCTAACTTTTTCTGGGCGCCGGTCTCCGTTTTACACCATGCCGATGGCACGCAGGAGCGCTTCCCTCACCTGGTCACCGATCGCGCCAAACCCGGCGTGATTGCCGTCAACCAGCGCGCGGTGCGCTTCGTGAATGAATCCAACTCTTATCACCACTTCGCCAGCGCCATGCAAAGCCGGGCAGAAAACGCCCCCTGCTTTCTGATTTGCGACGCCCTTGCCATGAAGCGTTACGGCCTCGGCCTGGCGCGCCCTGCCCCGGTAAATAATGACGCGCTGGTAAAAGCGGGCTATCTGCACAAGGCCGATACGCTGTCAGAGCTGGCGCAGCGCCTCGGACTCGATCCGCAAACCCTCGGGGAAACGGTGGCGCGCTATAACCGCGACGCCGCTCAGGGCCAGGATGCGGAATTCGCTAAAGGCGGCAACAGCTATAACCGCGCGATGGGCGACCCCGGCCACCGGCCAAACGCCTGTAACGCCCCGCTGACCCGCGCGCCGTTTTATGCCGTCACCCTCTATACCGGCGATCTCGGTACCTCGCGCGGTCTGGTGACTACCGCCGATGCTCAGGTGATTAACCAGCAGGGTGAACCGATTAAAGGCCTCTACGCCGTGGGTAACGATATGAATTCGATGATGGCCGGAACCTATCCCGGCCCCGGCATTACGCTCGGCCCGGCGCTGACCTTCGGCTATCTCTCAGCCAGCCATATGGCGCAACAACACGCACTGTAAACAGGAGAAAATCATGATCTATGAAAAACGCACCTACACCATCAATCCGCTGAAAATGGCCGACTGGCTGGCGCTGTACAAAAGCGATGCTTACGCCGTGCAAACCGAGCATCTCGGTAAGCTCATCGGCTTCTTCTTTACCGAAATTGGCGTGGTCAATCAGGTGGTGCACATCTGGGCCTACGAGAGCCTCGACGATCGCCTGGCGCGTCGGGCGCGTATGGCGCAGGACGAACGCTGGCTGACGTTCTCGCGCAAAAACCGCGAGCTGGCTGCCGTCGAGCGCCTGGAGTCGGTTCTTCTGCGCCCCACTGATTTTTCACCTCTGCAATAAGGAGTCGGTCATGGGCGGGCAGATAAACGTGGATGTTCTGGTGGTCGGCTCCGGCGCGGCGGGGCTCTCTGCCGCCGTCACCGCCGCGCTCGGCGGCGCCAGCGTGCTGGTTGCGGAGAAGGAGTCGGTTATTGGCGGCACCAGCGCCTGGTCCGGCGGCTGGCTATGGATCCCGCGTAATCCGCTGGCGCGAGAGGAGGGTATTGAAGAAGAACCCGGCTCACCGCTCACTTATTTACGCCATGAAATGGACGGCGAGCCTGCCGATGCGCGTCTGCTCGCCTACTTACAGTACGGACCGGAGATGATCGACTTTTTCCGCCGCCGCACCGCCGTGCAGTTTCTTTCCGGCAGCAAAATGCCCGATTTTCACGCTTCACCGGGCGCTGCGCTGGGCGGCCGCTCGGTCACGGCGCAGCCTTTTGACGGACGGCTGTTGGGCGACTGGCTGCATCGCCTGCGGCCTCCGCTGGAGACCATCAGCCTCGCGGGGATGGGCATTGCCGGCGGCACGGATATGGCGCACTTTTTTAACGCCACCCGCTCACCGCGCTCGGCGCTGTACGCCACCTGTCGCCTGCTTCGCCACGGCTGGCAGCGGCTGCGCGCCGGTCGCGGACAGCATCTGGTTAACGGCAACGCGCTGGTCGCCCGCCTCCTGCGTTCGGCGCTGGATGCGGGGGTGAATTTTCAGCTTAACGCGCCGGTAGAACGTCTGCTCGCCGACAACAACGGCGTGACGGGCGCGATATTACGTAGCGACAGCGGCGCGCTGGAGGTTCGCGCCGGCGCGGTGATCCTCGCCTGCGGAGGCTTTCCCCACGACAGACAGCGTCTGGCCGAACAGGTTCCGCACGCCGCCAGCGGCTACGGCCACTTTTCCGCCGCGCCTCCGGGGAACCAGGGTGATGGCATTCGGCTCGGCGAAACGGTCGGCGGTCAGTTTGATCATTCGCTCAGACACCCGATGGCCTGGGCGCCGGTGTCGCGCGTTACTCTCGCCAGCGGAGTGCAGCTCCCCTTTCCGCATCTGGTTGAACGCGCGAAGCCTGGCTTTATTGCCGTTTTGCCCAACGGCAAACGCTTCACCAATGAGGCCGACTCTTATCATGATTTTATTGCCGCGCTGCTGGACTCGACGCCGCCGGGCGAAACGCCGCAGGCGTGGCTGATTGCCGACAGCCGGGCGCTCCGGCGCTACGGATTGGGCCATGCTCGCCCCTTCCCGTTTACCCCAGAGGCCTGGCGCAGGACCGGATATCTGCAGACGGGCGAAACGCCGGAAGCGCTGGCAAAAGCCTGCGCCATTAATCCGCAGCAGCTAACGGAAACAATCGCCCGGTTTAACGACTTTGTAGACCAGGGCGAGGATAAGGATTTTCAGCGCGGCGCGTCGGCATACAACCGCGCGCAGGGCGATGCCAGCCGCTCTCCGCACCCAACGCTTGGGAAACTCAGCCATGCGCCTTTTTATGCGGTACACATTTTGCCCGGCTCGCTGGGCTCCTTCAGCGGATTAATCACCGATGAAAATGCGCGGGTTCTCAACGCGCAGCAGCAGCCGATTCAGGGGCTTTTCGCCATCGGCAACGACATGTCGAGCGTGATGCGGGGATTCTATCCCAGCGGCGGTATCACGCTGGGTCCGGCGATGACCTTTGGTTATCTGGTCGGAAAAAACCTGGCAGCAAATATAAATAAAACAACGCAGTAAAAGCATTTCACCAGGGACGGCAATACGCATAACAACAACAACCTGCAACTGTACTGGAGTCCTTTATGAACATGCGAACCCTGTCACTCGCCGCGCTTACCCTACTTGATGTCCCACCACCGGAACAGGTACGCATTGCGGCCCAGGCCGGCTTCACTCACGTAGGCCTGCGCCTGCTTCCCGCAACCCCGTCGGATCCGGATTACGCTATGCTCGGCGATACCCCCGCCGTTCGCGATACCCTGGCGGCGCTGATGGCAACCGGCGTTCGCGTCTCGGACGTTGAGATTGTCCGCCTGACGCCGGATTTTGCACTGAACGCCCGATTGCGGCTGTTCCTTGATACCGCCGCGCGCCTTGGCGCGAAGCAGGTTTTAGTCGCCGGCAACGATGATAACCGGGCCCGCAGCGCGGAAAATCTCGCTCGGCTGGCCGAAGCCGGCCAGGAGTATGGTTTAACCATGAACCTGGAGCCTATGCCATGGACCCACCTGCGCACCATCGCCGAAGCCCAGGCGCTGATCGCCGCCAGCGGCCGCAGCGATATCGGTATTTTAATTGATGCCATTCACTTCTGGCGGGCAGGCGAATCCCTTTCGACCCTCGCCACGCTCCCGCAAAATTACCTCAACTATATGCAGCTTTGCGACGCTTCGCCGCAAGCCCCCGCTGACGAGCAGGAGCTGATTTACCAGGCCCGCGCCGCGCGCCAGGTGCCCGGCGAAGGCGGACTCGACCTGCACGGCCTGATGGCGGCGCTTCCGGCCACGCTGCCGGTCTCTGTCGAGGTTCCGCTCAGCGGCGCCCGGGGCGCTCTGCCTGCGCTCGCTCGCGCTCAGCTGCTGTTTAACGCCGCGCAGTCCTACCTGCGCCCTTGCGCATAAGGAGAGCCCCATGACTCAGACTCAACGCCTGGACGTCAGGGAGTTAATCAACGCCAATCCGCTCAGCCGCTTTCAGAAGCTGGTGGTATTATTGGGCTTCTGCGTTATCGCGCTCGACGGTTTTGATATCGCCATCATGGGATTTATCGCCCCAACGCTGAAGCAGGAATGGGGAGTAAGCAACCACGAGCTCGGTTTCGTCATTAGCGCCGCGCTGATAGGCCTGGCGCTGGGCGCTATTTTCTCCGGCCCCCTCGCCGACTGGCTGGGACGGAAGAAAATTATTATCAATAGCGTCTTCTTCTTCGGCTTCTGGACCATCGCCACCGCCCTGTCACAAAACATTGAGCAGATGATGGTCTTTCGTTTTCTGACCGGACTGGGGTTAGGCGCCGCGATGCCGAATATCGGCACCCTGGTGTCCGAGTACGCGCCGGAGCGCCAGCGCTCGTTTCTGATTACGATTATTTTTTGCGGCTTCACCTTTGGCGCGGCAGCGGGCGGTTTCTCCGCCTCCTGGCTGATCCCGCAGTTTGGCTGGCATTCGCTGATGCTGCTTGGCGGGATCCTCCCGCTGCTGTTCGCGCCGGTCCTGATCTGGCTGTTACCGGAATCAGTGCGTTTTCTGGTGGTTAAGCGCGCGCCAGCCGAACGTATTCGGCGAATTTTGCAGCGCCTTTATCCGGGACAAATCCCCGATGAGGCCGAGTTCAGCCTGCCGACGCAGCCCGTCCAGGCAAATGCCATGCGCATCGTCCTCTCCCGCCAGTATCGCTTCGGCTCAATGATGCTCTGGCTGGTCTACTTTATGGGGCTTTTTTTGGTCTACCTCCTCGGCAGCTGGCTACCGACGCTGGTAAAAGAGGTGGGCTTAACGGTCAGCCAGGCGGCGGTGATGACCGCCATGTACCAGGCGGGAGGAACCCTCGGCTCGCTGTTTGCGGGCTGGCTAATGGACCGGATCAACCCCCATCGGGCGCTCGGGCTGATATACGCGGTTGGCGGCCTGTTTACGATGGCGATGGGCTATGCCGCGGCAAGCTTTGCGCTCATCTGCCTGCTGGCGTTTATCAGCGGAGCCTGCTTAAACGGCGCCAATACCGGCATGAACGCGCTCTCCGCCCGCTACTATCCTACCGAGGCGCGGGCCACCGGCTCCAGCTGGATGCACGGCGTTGGCCGCCTGGGCGCCATCCTCAGCGCCTTCGCCGGGGCGGAAATGCTGGCGCTGAATATCAGCTTCGAAAGCGTATTCCTGATCCTTGGCATTCCGGCGGCGATTACCGTCGCCGGGCTGGCGGCCAAAGGTGTTTTTGCGGCTGACCCGGAGCCAAAACCCACCGCTTCAACCGCGCCCGTCAGAAGTACATTTTAAAACGTTGACGTTAAGGCGGGCGTGCTTCAAAAAAACGCCCGCCCAAAAAAGAAAAATTAATTTCATTTAAATGAATAATGAAAAATAAAAAATGCCGTGAAGTATCGATTCACCTCAAAAGTCACAGCGAAAAATCATCAAATTCATACAAAAAACAAATGAAATATCGTTCATAAAAACAATTAATAACCTTATCAATCAGAATGTCTTGATAGCTGTAGCCAGGAAATTACGGCTCAATTTTTACGATTTTTCGATCCACCTCGCATATACAGAAATTAAATTCCAAACAACCATTGAAACGAAATAAACATTTCCTTATGTTCTGGCTGATATTCAGGATAAGGTCGTGCCGGTGGAACTGGCGCAGAGGTCCTGACTTGTCCTCCCAGACAAAGGAATTGACCATGAGTGAACAGCAGATTCTTCTCTCTCCGGCTGCGGCACGCGGCGATAAGCTAAGCTGGGCCACCCGAATCGCTTACGGCGGCGGCGATACCGCCTGTAACGTCGTTTTCGGCATGATCGGCACGGTTTTAACCCTGTTTTATACCGACTATGTCGGCATCAGCATCGCCACCGTTGGCCTGGTAATGCTGATCTCCCGTCTGTTTGACGGCGTTTCCGATGTCATCATGGGCCTGATGGTGGAACGCACGAACTCTCGCTGGGGGAAATCACGCCCCTGGCTGCTATGGATGAGCGTGCCCTACGCCGTATCGGCGATTTTACTGTTCACCGTCCCGCAGACCACCGGCACGCTGCAGTTTCTCTATCTGCTGGTGGCCTATAACTTCTGCACCACCGTGTGCTATACCGCCATCAACCTCCCCTACGGCAGCCTTTCTGCGATGATGACCCGCGCCTCCTGGGAAAGGGATATGCTCAGCATCACCCGCATGTCGATGTCGCCTTTTGGTCGTATCCTCGCCGTTGCCTGCACGCTGCCGCTGGTGAAGTACTTTGGCGACGATCAGGCGGCGTGGATTAAAACCATGTCGATTTGGGCTTTTCTGGCGCTGCTGTTGCTGCTGTTTTGCTTTTATAAATGCGAAGAGAAGGTCGTCATCAAAGCGCGAGAGAAACAGGGAAACGTACCGGTAAAGACCCAGCTTTCCGCGCTTTTTCGTAACCAGTACTTCTGGGCCAGCGCAATCCTGTGGGCCGCGCAAAGCGTGTACTACACCGTGGTGGGGATCGCGCTGCCTTACTACTGCCGCTACGTGCTCGGCGACGATACCTTCTATAGCTCCATTTTCGTTGCCGAAACCGCCTGCATTATTATTTTCACCTTCCTGAGCTCGGTGCCCATTCGAAAATACGGTAAACGCAACGTTGCCCTCTGCGGCATCGTGCTGGCGACCATCGGCCAGGTGCTGTTTATGTTTAACTCTGATGATTATCACTGGGCGCTGGCAAACGCGATTATTCGCGGTATTGGCTTCGCCCCGCTGAACGCCGTGCTGTTTGGCTTCTGCGGTGATGCCGTCGAATTCGGCCAGTGGAAAACGCGCGTCAGGCAGGAAGGGATGATCTTCTCCGCCGGTTCCGTTGGGACGAAACTCGGCGCAGGTATTGCCGCCGCAGTTATCTCCGGCCTGCTGAGCATGGCGGGTTACGTCAGCTCCAGCAGCGGATCCGGCGTTCAGCCGCAAAGCGCTATCGACATGATTAACCACGTTTATCTCTACGGCTCTTTCTTCCTGTGGATCGTTGTCATTATCACCCTGCTGTTTTACCGGCTGGATAAGCAATACCCGCAGATTATGCATGAACTGAAAGAACGCGAAGCGCGTGGAGAGATGTAAAACCCGGCTGCCACATCCGCGCTCGGCGAGCGCGGGTATACAGAACAACATCTGAAATCCGTAGTATCTCTATCATTGAGGAGAGCACCATCATGTTAAACGGCATGAAACCCTTATCCCGCTCCCTGCGCTGGGGCATGGTCGGCGGCGGCGGTACCAGCCAGATTGGCTACAGCCACCGTTGCGCGGCGCTGCGTGATAACGTCTTTACTTTGCTGGCCGGCGCGCTTGATATCGATGCCGAGCGCGGCCGTCAATTCGGCGAGCAGCTCGGCATCGCTCCTGAGCGCTGCTACGCCGATTATAAAACGCTGTTCGCGGAGGAGGCCAAACGCCCCGACGGGATTGAAGCCGTATCGGTGACGACGCCGAATAATACTCACTTCGCTATCACTAAAGCGGCGCTGGAAGCCGGGCTGCACGTTATCTGCGAAAAACCGCTGTGCTTTACCGCCGACGAAGCGCGCGAACTGCTCGCGCTGAGTAAAAAGCAGAATAAAATTATCGGCGTCACCTACGGTTATGCCGGGCACCAGATGATCCAGCAGGCACGGCAGATGATAGCCGAGGGGATGCTCGGCGAGATCCGCATTATCAATATGCAGTTTGCCCACGGTTTTCATAATGAAGCCGTTGAGCTGCAAGCGGAATCCACCCGCTGGCGGGTCACACCCAAATATGCTGGCCCTAGCTATGTGCTGGGGGATCTGGCGACCCACCCGCTATTTATTGCCGAGACGATGGTGCCGAATCTGAACATCACCCGCCTGATGTGCGCACGTCAAAGCTTCGTCAAATCCCGCGCGCCGCTGGAAGATAACGCCTTTGTGCTGATGGAATATAACAACGGCGCCGTCGGTTCACTGTGGACCAGCGCGGTCAACAGCGGCGCGATGCATTCACAAAAAGTCCGCGTCATTGGCGAAAAAGCCAGCATCGAATGGTGGGATGAACGCCCAAATCAGCTGAGCTACGAGGTGCAGGGCGAACCGGCGCGCGTACTGGAGCGCGGGATGCCCTATCTCAGCCAGCAGGCGCTGGCGGATGACCGCATTGGCGGCGGTCACCCTGAAGGGCTGTTCGAAGCGTGGGCCAACCTCTATCGCCGCTACGCCATCGCCATCGACGCCATGGATCGCGGTGACCGGGCATTTCTCGAGACCTTCTGGTATCCGGACGTGGAAGCCGGGCTGCACGGCGTTTACTGGGTTGAGCAGTGCGTTAAATCCGCCGACGCGGGCGGCCAGTGGGTTGACTTTAACTGCCATTAATCTCTGCACTCCAGTGGAGGCTCCTCCACTGGTTTTTTTTGCCTACCGTACTCACCTCATCATGCAACACAGTCGTAATATCTGTTAAACAAACATTTATTTACGCTTCTGTTTCCCCCCACTACACTAGGCGCAGTTTTTATATTGAGGTGGTAATGAACGATAATAAAATGACGCCAGGCGAACTGCGCGCGACCTGGGGTTTGGGGACCGTATTCTCTTTGCGCATGCTCGGCATGTTTATGGTCCTGCCGGTTCTGACCACTTACGGCATGGTGTTACAGGGCGCAAGCGAGGCCCTTATCGGCCTGGCAATCGGCATTTACGGGCTGGCCCAGGCGATATTCCAGATTCCTTTCGGACTGCTTTCCGACCGCATTGGGCGTAAACCGCTGATCGTCGGCGGCCTGTTAATCTTCGTCGTTGGCAGCGTTATCGCGGCGCTTTCCGACTCGATCTGGGGGATTATTCTTGGCCGCGCGCTGCAGGGTTCCGGGGCGATTGCCGCTGCGGTGATGGCACTGCTTTCCGATTTAACCCGCGAGCAGAACCGCACTAAAGCCATGGCGTTTATCGGCGTAAGCTTTGGCGTCACCTTTGCTATTGCAATGGTTCTCGGGCCTATCGTTACCCATCAGTTAGGCCTGCACGCCCTGTTCTGGATGATCGCCTTCCTGGCGACGCTCGGGATTCTGCTGACGCTGTGGGTAGTGCCAAACAGCCAGAATCACGTGCTGAACCGTGAGTCCGGTATGGTGAAGGGCTGCTTCAGCAAAGTCCTTGCTGAGCCAAAACTACTGAAGCTCAATTTCGGTATTATGTGCCTGCATATCATGCTGATGTCGACTTTTGTCGCCCTGCCGGGCCAGCTGGAAGCCGCCGGTTTCCCCGCCGCCGAGCACTGGAAAATCTATCTGGTCACCATGCTGGTCTCATTTGTTGCGGTGGTACCATTTATTATCTACGCCGAAGTGAAGCGCAAAATGAAACGCGTCTTCCTGCTGTGCGTCGCCATCCTGCTGATCGCTGAGATCGTACTTTGGGGCGCCGGGGGCTATTTCTGGGAACTGGTTGCCGGCGTTCAGCTATTTTTCCTCGCGTTTAACCTGCTGGAAGCTCTACTTCCGTCGTTAATCAGCAAAGAATCACCGGCCGGCTATAAAGGCACCGCGATGGGAATTTATTCCACCAGCCAGTTCCTCGGCGTGGCCATCGGCGGAGCGCTCGGCGGCTGGGTGGACGGCTTTTTTGACTCGCAAACCGTCTTCCTGCTCGGCGCCCTGCTGGCGATGCTGTGGCTACTGGTGGCCAGCACCATGAGCGAACCGCCGTACGTCAGCAGCCTGCGGGTCGAGATCCCGGAGGATATCGCGGCGGATAAAATGCTAGAGGAACGTTTACAGGCTAAAGAGGGCGTAAAAGAAGCTCTGGTGATCGCCGAAGAGCGTTCGGTGTATATCAAAATCGACAGCAAGATCACCAACCGCTTCGAGATTGAGCAGGCGATCAAAGGAATCTAAACGCGAAATAACCTGCTTTACGCAGGCCAAAAAACGTTTTAAGCGATGAGTTTGTCTTCTGCCGGGCGGCGGTTAACGCCTTACCCGGCAGACAAAAACAGCGATAGCGCTATTTTAATCGCGGAAGTTTTTGAACTGGAACGGCTGACCTAAATCACCGCCGCGCACCAGCGCCATAACCGCCTGCAGGTCGTCGCGAGACTTACCGGTGACGCGAATCTCTTCGCCCTGAATCTGCGCCTGTACCTTCAGCTTGCTGTCCTTAATAAGCTTGACGATTTTTTTCTGCGTCGCGCTCTCAATGCCCTGCTTCAGCTTCGCATCGACGAACCAGGTCTTACCACTGTGCACGAACTCATCCGGCACCTCGATAGAACTGCCTTCGATTCCGCGTTTCAGCAGCTTCGCGCGCAGAATATCCAGCAACTGGTTAATCTGGAAATCAGACTCGCTGAGGACCTTGATGGTCTCGTTTTTTTCGTTCAGCTCAAAGCTCGCTTCGACGTTACGAAAATCAAAACGCGATTCAACTTCACGGGTCGCGTTCTCTACGGCGTTTCGAACTTCCTGAAGATCGACTTCAGAGACAATATCGAAAGATGGCATCTTTTCCTCTCCTTCCGTTTCTTTTGCGTTGCATAATACCCGCAACGCGACATAACTCAACTTGTTATCCCGAAAGGATAACTGATAACGCTATACTTTAGCCATGAGCACCTGATGCAGCACTCACAGGTGAGGAGGAATAATGAAAGTAACCGTACTCGGATGCGGTGCGCTGGGACAGTTATGGCTAACTGCGCTGTACAAACAGGGACATGAAGTCCAGGGCTGGTTACGCGTCCCCCAGCCGTTCTGTAGCGTCAATGTCATTGATACCGACGGCAGCGTGTTTAATGAATCATTTACCGCTAACGATCCTGACTTTCTTGCCAGCAGCGACCTGCTGCTGGTCACCCTAAAAGCCTGGCAAGTCTCGAACGCGGTGAAAAACCTGAGCGACATCCTGCCCTCGTCAGGACCTGTTCTGCTCATGCACAACGGCATGGGTACCATTGACGAGCTGAAGACCCTCAAACAGCCGCTGCTGCTGGCTTCGACAACGCAGGCGGCCCGCCGCGACGGCAACGTTATCGTCCACGTCGCCAACGGCACCAGTCATATTGGCCCGGCGAAGGATTACCCTCAGGATTATAGCTATCTTGCCGATGTGCTGCAGGGCGTGCTGCCCGACGTCGCCTGGCATAACAATATCTACCCCGCGATCTGGAGCAAGCTGGCGGTCAACTGTGTGATTAACCCGCTGACGGCGCTGAAAAACTGTCAGAACGGCGACTTGCGCGAATACCCGCAGGAGGTTGCCGCTATTTGTTATGAAGTTGCGGCGGTGATGGATCGCGAGGGGATGCATACTTCGCCGGAAAACCTGTTATTCTATGTGCATCAGGTTATTGAAAGTACGGCAGAAAATACCTCCTCAATGCTGCAGGACATTCTCGCCCAGCGCCATACGGAAATCGACTATATCACCGGTTTTCTGTTAAAACGCGCCCGAGCCCACGGTATCGCCGTACCCGAGAATACCCGCCTGTTTGAACTGGTAAAGCGTAAGGAGAATGAATATGAGCGCGTCGGCACTGATTTGCCTCGCCCCTGGTAGCGAAGAGACCGAAGCGGTCACCACCATTGATTTACTCGTTCGCGGCGGCATAAAGGTCACCACCGCCAGCGTCGCTGGCGGTGGCAGCCTGACCATCGTCTGCTCGCGCGGCGTTAAGCTGCTGGCCGATGCGCCGCTGGTGGAAGTGGCCGACGGCGATTTCGATATCCTTGTTCTGCCCGGCGGCATTAAAGGCGCGGAGTACTTTCGCGACAGCCCGCTGCTGGTTGAAACGGTACGCCAGTTTCATCTTTCCGGGCGCATCGTTGCGGCGATTTGCGCCGCGGCGGCGACCGTGCTGGTACCGCACAACCTTTTCCCCATCGGCAATATGACCGGATTTCCGGCGCTGAAAGAGCAGATCCCCGCCGAGCAGTGGCAGGATAAGCGCGTCGTCTGGGATGCTCGCGTCAAGCTGCTCACCAGTCAGGGGCCGGGAACCTCTATTGATTTCGCCTTGAAGATGATCGATCTGCTGGTTGGACGCGAAAAAGCGCACGAAGTCGCTTCCCAACTGGTGATGGCGGCAGGAATTTATAACTACTACGAATAAACGCAAAACGGCAACCCAGGGTTGCCGTTTTTAATGATTGCGCCTTGCTCCTGAGGAACTAGGGGCGATAAACCTTCACGTTTTCAAAGCCCTGCTCGCGCAGATACAGCGCCTGCAGGCGGCTCATCACCCCGCGTTCACACCACAGCAGCCAGGTTTTATTCTGGTCGAGATCGCCAAATTTGGTGCTCAGCTTATAGAAAGGTAGCGAAACCACGTCCACGCCCTCCACCTTCAGCGGCTTATCGTCCTGCTCGTCGATAGAGCGGATATCGAGGATAACGTCGTTAGGGCCAAAACCGCTGACGGTTTCCACTTCCACCACGTCCTGCTCGGTCTGCTGAGCGATATCGCGGATATCAATATTGCTCGCTTCCGCTACCACTTTCTCAAGGATGCTAAAATCGAAGTGCTCTTCTTCCGCCTCGATCTTCGCCTTCACCGCTTTCACGGTCGGGCTCTTCGAGATAACGCCGCAGTATTCCGGCATGGTGCGGGCAAAATCTTCGGTGCCGATTTCACGCGCGAGGTCAATAATGTGCTCTTTATCGTGCGAAATCAGCGGACGCAGAATCAGGGTATCAGAGACGTTGTCAATCAGGCGCAGGTTGGTCAGCGTCTGGCTGGACACCTGGCCTAACGCTTCGCCGGTGACCAGCGCCTGAACGCCGTAGCGCTCGGCGACTTTTGACGCCGCGCGCACCATCATGCGCTTGAGCACCACGCCCATCTGGCCGTCGTCGACTTTCTCAAGAATCTCGCCCACCACCGGCTCGAAGTTGATCGCCACGAAGCGCACGCGGTGCGAGCTGCCGAAGCGGTTCCACAGATAGTGCGCAACCTGACGCACGCCGATTTCATGGGCCGCGCCGCCAAGGTTAAAGAAGCAGTAATGCACGCGGCAGCCGCGGCGCATCAGCATATAGCTGGAGACGCCGGAGTCGAACCCGCCGGAAATCAGCGACAGCACGTCTTCCTGGGTACCGATCGGGAAACCACCGATACCTTCGTAGCGCCCTTTCACCAGCAGCAGACGATCGTTTTCAATCTCGAGGTTAACCGTCACATCGGGGTCGGTCAGCTTTACGCGCGCCGTTTCAATATGCTGGTTCAAGCCGCCGCCGACGTAGCGCTCCACTTCGATTGAGGTAAACTCATGCTTACCGCGACGCTTAACGCGCACGCAGAAGGTTTTACCTTCCAGCGCTTCACGCCACAGCGGCAGCGTCTGCTCGAAAATATCGTGCAGGGAGGTATAAGGAACGTCTTCGACTTCCAGAATATGGTGGATACCCGGGATACGGGTCAGGGCGTCACGAATGGCCGGGCGCTGATTTTCATCCTTCGCCCGGACCTCGATATGATCCCAGTGACGAACGACGGCAAGCGTCTCATCATAGTTTTTGAGAACGTTACGAATGTTCCCGGTTAAAATTTTAATGAAGCGCAATCGCACAGATTGGCTTTTGATGGTGATTTCCGGGAACAATTTAATGATAAACTTCATGGCGACACTATTCGTTGGCAAGCCCGACGGGGCTTTAAGCATAAAAAGTTGTACAGGCGCAACCGGCGTCTGCATCCAGGGCGCGGAGTATACCACTATTGGGCGCTTTTCACCTGGCATTGCGCGTTATTTGATTAACCGCGCGACTTCGTTACCATATTGATAGCCATCGAGACATTAAAAGAGTCTATATTCACTATGCCAAAGAAAAATGAGGCCCCGGCCAGCTTCGAAACCGCCCTGGGCGAGCTGGAGCAAATTGTTAATCGTCTGGAAAGCGGCGCGCTGCCGTTAGAAGAAGCGCTCGGCGAATTTGAGCGTGGGATCCAGCTGGCGCGCCAGGGGCAGGCAAAGCTGCAGCAGGCCGAGCAGCGCGTACAAATTCTGCTGGCGGATAGCGAAGACGCGCCGCTTACGCCTTTCACGCCGGACGCTGAATAAATGGACTTCCCGCAACAGCTACAGGCGTGCGTTGAGCAGGCTAACGCAGCGCTGCGCCGTTTTATCGCCCCGCAGCCTTTTCAGAACACTCCGCTGGTTGAAGCCATGCAGTATGGCGCATTATTAGGCGGCAAACGCCTGCGCCCGTTCCTGGTTTACGCCACCGGCGACATGTTTGGCGTCAGCCGCGCTACGCTGGACGCCCCTGCCGCCGCCGTTGAATGCATTCATGCTTATTCGCTGATGCACGACGACCTCCCGGCGATGGACGATGACGATTTACGCCGCGGCCAGCCGACCTGCCATATAAAATTCGGCGAAGCGAACGCAATTCTTGCCGGAGACGCTCTACAAACGCTGGCGTTTTCTATACTAAGCGATGCGCCCATGGCTGAAGTGCCGGATCGCGATCGCCTGGCGATGATTTCCGAACTGGCGCAAGCCAGCGGCATCGCTGGCATGTGCGGCGGTCAGGCGCTGGATCTGGAAGCGGAAGGCCATCAGGTTGACCTGGCGTCGCTGGAGCGTATTCATCGCCATAAAACCGGCGCGTTGATTCGCGCCGCGGTACGGATGGGCGCGCTGAGCGCAGGTGACGCCGGGCGCAGGGCGCTACCCGCTCTCGATCGATACGCTGAGAATATCGGTCTCGCCTTCCAGGTCCAGGATGACATTCTCGACGTGGTAGGGGATACTGCCACCCTTGGCAAACGTCAGGGAGCCGACCAGCAGCTGGGCAAAAGTACCTACCCCGCCCTTCTGGGACTTGAGCAAGCCCGGAAAAAGGCCCATGACCTGATTACCGACGCCCGCCGGTCGTTAACTGAGCTGGCCGCGCAATCTCTGGATACCACGGCACTGGAAGCGCTCGCGAATTACATAATTCAGCGTGATAAATAAACAATAAATGAGTCTCTGATGAGTTTTGATATTGCCAAATACCCGACCCTGGCACTGGTGGATTCCACCCAGGAGTTGCGTTTGTTGCCGAAAGATAGCCTGCCGAAACTGTGCGACGAACTGCGGCGTTACCTGCTGGACAGCGTCAGCCGTTCCAGCGGGCACTTTGCCTCCGGCCTCGGCACGGTAGAACTGACCGTGGCGCTGCACTACGTCTATAACACGCCTTTCGATCGCCTAATCTGGGACGTCGGCCACCAGGCTTACCCACATAAAATTCTGACCGGACGCCGCGATCGGATCGGCACTATCCGCCAGAAAGGTGGTCTGCACCCCTTCCCGTGGCGCGGAGAAAGCGAGTATGACGTCCTGAGCGTCGGCCACTCGTCTACCTCCATCTCCGCCGGCATCGGGATAGCCATCGCCGCTGCCAAAGAAGATAAGCAGCGCCGCGCGGTCTGCGTGATCGGCGACGGGGCGATAACCGCGGGAATGGCGTTTGAAGCGATGAACCACGCTGGCGATATCAAACCCGATCTGCTGGTAGTGCTCAACGACAACGAAATGTCGATCTCCGAGAACGTCGGCGCGCTAAACAATCACCTGGCACAGCTGCTTTCCGGAAAACTCTACTCCACGCTGCGCGAAGGCGGCAAAAAGGTCTTCTCCGGCGTGCCGCCGATTAAAGAGCTGCTCAAACGCACCGAGGAACATATCAAAGGGATGGTGGTTCCGGGGACGCTGTTTGAAGAGCTGGGCTTTAACTACATTGGGCCGGTGGACGGCCACGACGTTATCGGTCTGGTTAATACGCTGAAGAACATGCGCGACCTCAAAGGGCCGCAGTTCCTGCATATTATGACTAAAAAAGGCCGCGGCTATGAGCCCGCCGAAAAAGACCCGATCACCTTCCACGCAGTGCCGAAATTCGATCATACCAGCGGCGTGCTGCCGAAAAGCAGCGGTGGCCTGCCCTCTTACTCGAAAATCTTCGGCGACTGGCTGTGCGAAACCGCCGCGAAAGATGACAAGCTGATGGCCGTTACGCCAGCGATGCGCGAAGGCTCGGGGATGGTCGAGTTCTCAAAAAAATATCCCGACCAGTATTTCGACGTGGCCATTGCCGAGCAGCACGCGGTAACCTTTGCCGCCGGGCTGGCGATTGGCGGCTATAAGCCGGTGGTGGCGATTTACTCCACCTTCCTGCAGCGCGCCTATGACCAGGTGATTCACGATGTCGCCATCCAGAAGCTGCCGGTGCTGTTCGCTATCGACCGCGCGGGTATCGTCGGCGCCGATGGGCAAACTCACCAGGGCGCGTTTGATATCTCCTTCCTGCGCTGCATCCCGGATATGGTTATCATGACCCCGAGCGACGAGAACGAATGCCGCCAGATGCTGTATACCGGTTATCACTATAACGACGGCCCGTGCGCGGTGCGCTATCCGCGCGGCTCCGGTACCGGCGCGCCGTTTGAACCGCTGGCTTCGCTGCCTATCGGTAAAGGCGTGGTGAAGCGCGAAGGTGAAAAAATCGCGATTCTGAATTTCGGTACGCTGCTGCCGCAGGCCGCAAAAGTCGCGGAAAAGCTTAACGCCACCCTGGTGGATATGCGCTTTGCCAAACCGCTGGATGAGGCGCTGGTACTACAGCTGGCCGCAGAACACGAGGTGCTGGTCACCCTGGAAGAGAACGCCATCATGGGCGGTGCCGGCAGCGGCGTAAACGAGCTGCTGATGTCGCGCCGCCGCGCGGTTCCGGTACTGAATCTCGGCCTGCCTGATTTCTTCATCCCGCAGGGAACCCAGGAAGAAGCGCATGCCGACCTCGGCCTGGACGCCGCCGGCATCGAAGCCAAAATCCACGCCTGGCTGGCATAATTGCCGCCACCGCTCCTGCTATGCTTAAAGGATACCCTTTATTCGTAGCAGGAGCGCACTATGCACTACATCCCTCTTGGCGATACCGATCTCCGCGTTTCCCGTCTCTGTCTGGGCTGCATGACCTTTGGCGAACCGGACCGCGGTAACCATGCCTGGACCTTACCGGAAGAGAGCAGCCGCCCGCTGATAAAATACGCTCTCGAAGGCGGCATTAACTTCTTCGACACCTCGAATAACTACTCTGACGGCAGCAGCGAAGAGATCCTCGGGCGCGCGCTGCGCGAGTACGCCCGCCGCGATTCCGTGATCGTCGCCACCAAGGTTTACCATCAGGTGGGCGATCTGCCGCAGGGGCTGTCGCGCGCGCAGATCCTGCGTTCCATCGACGACAGCCTGCGTCGCCTCGGCATGGAGTATGTCGATCTGCTGCAGATCCATCGTTGGGATTACGCCACGCCCATTGAAGAAACCCTCGAAGCGTTAAACGACGTCGTCAAGGCGGGTAAAGCCCGCTATATCGGCGCATCGTCGATGCACGCCCGCCAGTTTGCCCAGGCGTTAGCGCTGCAGACGCAGAATAACTGGGCCCGCTTCGTCACCATGCAGGATCATTACAATCTGATTTATCGCGAAGAAGAAAATGAGATGCTGCCGCTGTGCAGCCGGGAAGGCGTCGCGGTGATGCCGTGGAGCCCGCTGGCGCGTGGCCGCCTGACTCGCCCGTGGGGGGAAACTACCGCCCGTCTGGTATCAGATGAAGTCGGTAAATCGCTCTACAACGCCATGGATGAGAATGATGAACAGATTGCGACAAACCTGGCCGAAGTCGCGGAAGAGCTTGATGCCAACCGCGCCCAGGTGGCGCTGGCCTGGCTATTGAGCAAACCCGGCGTGGCCGCGCCAATTATCGGCGCCTCACGGCAGGAGCAGCTGGATGAGCTGCTGCATGCGGTCGATTTAACGCTGACGCCGGAGCAGATTGAAAAGCTGGAGACGCCGTATAAACCGCACCCGATCGTCGGGTTCAAGTAACGCGCGGTTCCCTACCAGATTCCCGGCTCGCGCTGCGCTTAGCCGGGCTACAGGTACACCAACCTCTGCGGACGACGGGTTCACCCACGCCTGCGGGCCGGTAGCCCGGAAAGGTGCGCCAGCGCCGTCTCCGGGAATGGTGCCACTCTGCTCCCGGGGGCGACGCAAAGCGTCTGCCCGGGCTACTGACTCACCCACGCCTGCGGGCCGGTAGCCCGGACAGGTGCGCCAGCACCGCCTCCGGGAAACGCCTGCCTGCTCGATTTCCCAGGGGCGGGCCGGATTTTATTTAGAAAAGTCCAATCGGCCAGTGGTGGCCAATCACATACAGCACCCCAGCGGAAATCACCCCGGCGACAATATCGTCGACCATGATCCCCATCCCGCCGTGAATATTGCGGTCGAACCAGCGGATAGGCCACGGCTTCCACATATCAAAGAGACGGAAAATCACAAAGCCGGCGGCGACCCACTGCCAGTCCATCGTCGGTAAAGCCATCAGGGTAATCCACATCCCCACGAACTCATCCCAGACGATGCTGCCGTGATCGTGGGTGCCCATATCTTTCGCCGTACGGTGGCAAATATAGACGCCAATGCAGATGCTCATCATCACCGCCAGCGAATAGAGCTGCCAGGGGAGTAAGGTGAGCAGATACCAGAAGGGGATCGACGCCAGCGATCCCATGGTGCCGGGAACCACCGGGCTAAGACCGCTGCCGAATCCCGTTGCCAGCAGATGCCAGGGGTTGCTCATCTTCAGGCGGCTTTTCGCCACATCTCTACTCCGCGCCAAAATGATCGTATCCCTTAAAATCGAACGTAACGGGCTTACCTTCGCGCATGAACTGCAGACCTTCCGATTGCGGAAGTATCTGTCCAATACAGGTAAAGCGCGCGCCGAGATTGGCAAGGGCCACGTCCAGCGCCCCGCGATTGAGTTCAGGCACGGTAAAGCACAGCTCATAATCCTCACCGCCGGAGAGCGCCCAGCGCAGCGCCTGTTCCGTCTCAACCTGGCGCAGCATCGCATCCGAGAACGGCATCGCATCGAGATCGACGCGCGCGCCGCAGCCGCTGGCGTTAAGAATATGCCCGAGGTCGGAAATCAGGCCGTCGGAGAGATCGATGGCGGAGTTCGCCAAATCGCGCAGCGCCTGCCCCTGTAGAACCCGCGGCAGCGGACGCAGATGGCGCGCCAGGAGATAATCCGCGTCGGCGTTATCTTGAACGTGCAGCCGATCCTGCAAAATCGCCAGACCCGCGGCGCTGTCTCCGGGCGTGCCGGTGACGTAAATCCAGTCTCCCGGCTTCGCCCCGGAACGCTTCAGACCGCGTCCCGTCGGCACAAAGCCATGGATACCCAGCGTCATCGACAGCGGTCCGCGCGTGGTATCGCCGCCAATGAGTTGCATATCATAATAGTTGAGCTGCACGAACAGGCTGTCGCTAAAGGCTTCAAGCCAGGCTTCGTCTGCTTCCGGCAGGGTCAGGGCCAGGGTTAACCACGCCGGTTCAGCGCCCATTGCCGCCAGGTCGCTCAGGTTGACCGCCAGCGCTTTATAGGCGAGGTCTGCAGGGTCGATATCGGGTAAAAAATGGTTTCCCGCCACCAGGGTGTCGGTGCTGATTGCCAGCGTTTTTTTCTCGGGGATGTTCAGGAGCGCGCAGTCGTCGCCAATGCCGGTTTCAACATCAAGACGAGCGCTTTTTACGCGATCAAAATAACGGGCAATCAGGGAAAATTCGCCGCATGCCATACGTTATGCCTCAGAAAAAGAAAAGAATAAGGCCGGTTTGCAAGAGTGAGACTCTACAAAAACCGGCCCTGGAGTTTACTTTTTGTTAGGACGAATTACCGGGGCAGCTTTGTCCAGCACGCCGTTGACAAACTTATGGCTATCTTCAGCGCCAAAGGTTTTCGCCAGTTCGATGGCTTCGTTAATCGCAACTTTGTACGGGACATCGCTACGCTTTGACAGCTCAAACAGTGCGATACGCAGCACCGCTTTTTCCACCTGACCCAGCTCGTCCAGCAGACGAGAAAGATACGGCTTCATCAGGCCGTCGAGATACGCGCTGTTAGTCGCCACTCCGGACAGCAGTTCGCGGAAATACAGAACGTCTACATCTTTCACATCCTGTTCCGCCAGGAACTGGTATTCGACATCAGCGATGTCGTTTTTGGACAACTGCCAGGAGTAAAGCGCCTGGACAGCACACTCACGGGCGCGGCGACGAGCAGCAGGTTTCACGGAATTCCCCTTACAAAAATCAGGCCTTGATGGCTTTCAATACGTTAATCATTTCCAGCGCGGTCAGCGCTGCTTCAGCGCCTTTGTTACCGGCTTTGGTGCCAGCGCGTTCGATGGCTTGCTCAATACTTTCTGTGGTCAGAACACCGAAGGCTACCGGGATTCCGCTGTCCTGAGCGACGTGCGCCAGGCCATTGCTTGCACCGCCAGCCACATATTCAAAGTGCGCAGTGCCGCCACGGATAACGGTACCCAGCGCGATCACCGCGTCATACTTACCGGTTTTCGCCAGTGCGTCAGCCGCCAGCGGCAGCTCATACGCGCCGGGAACCCAAACAACGGTAATGTTTTCATCTTTGACCTGGCCAATACGCTTCAGGGCGTCAATCGCGCCATCCAGCAGGCTGTCGTTGATAAAGTTGTTGAAACGCGCAATGGTGATGGCGACGCGAGCGTCCGGGGTAGCAACGTTAGCTTCAATAATGTTCATACTCTTCCTTCGGGTTCAGTTCATTTGGCCCCGCAAGGGGGGCGGATTCTATCATAATAATCGGCGCACTGCTTTCCCTTTTGTCCGGGGAAATCAAGCGTTCACTAAATGCAGGCAAATATCCGGGCCTACATGACGTATCTCATTGAATTTAAAATGGGGGGCTTGCTCAAGTTTCTCAAGCCCCGGCAGTACACATAATCCGCGCGCATCGCTGCCTAACAGTTTAGGCGCAATATAAACGATAAGCTCGTCCACCAGCCCGGCCTCCAGCAGCGCGCCGGCAAGGGTGGAGCCTGCTTCCACCCAAATCGAATTAATTTGCTGTTTGCCCAGCAGCATCATCAGTACCACCAGATCGAGGCGACCATTATGCTCCGGCACCAGCAGCGTGCGTACGTTCTCCGGCCACTGGCGTTCATCTTCACGGGTACGGGCAAATAGCGTTTCACCCGCCTGCTCCACGATACGATGCTGCGGCGTGACGCGATTCCGACTATCGATAACGATGCGTAAAGGCTGACGCAGGTTTTCCTGCGGGTACAGCGCCTGGGTGTCGGCGTTGAGCCCGTCCCAGCGTACGGTTAACGCCGGGTCATCCGCTAGCACCGTCGCGCTGCTGGTCAGGATGGCGTGGCTTTGCGCGCGCAGGCGCTGCACATCGCGCCGCGCCTGCGGCGAGGTGATCCACTGGCTCTCCCCGCTGGCCATCGCCGTACGCCCATCCAGCGATGCGCCCATTTTTAACTGGATCCAGGGAAAGCCGGTGCGCATCCGCTTAAGAAAGCCTTTATTCAGCGCTTCGGCTTCGTTCATCATCAGCCCATGGCTGACGTCGACCCCTTCCTGCTGCAAACGGTACAAACCGCGCCCCGCGACCTGCGGGTTCGGGTCCTGCATCGCCGCGACCACGCGGCTCACCCCCGCGGCAATCAGCGCTTCGCAGCACGGCGGCGTGCGACCGTGATGGCTACAGGGTTCCAGCGTGACGTACGCCGTCGCGCCTTGCGCTTTTTCGCCCGCCATGCGCAGCGCGTGCACTTCCGCGTGCGGTTCACCGGCGCGATAGTGAAAACCTTCGCCGACGATCTCGCCATCTTTAACGATCACGCAGCCGACATTCGGATTGGGGTGAGTGGTGAAGCGTCCGCGCGCCGCCAGCTTCAGCGCTCGCGCCATGTACAATTCGTCCTGCATGGGCTCAGTCCTGTAAGCGGGCGATCTCTTCGCCAAACTCTTTGATATCTTCGAAGCTGCGGTAAACGGAAGCAAAGCGGATGTAGGCGACTTTATCGAGCTTTTTCAGCTGCTCCATCACCAGGTTGCCGATCATTTTGCTCGGCACTTCGCGCTCGCCGGTCCCACGCAGATGGGTTTTTATGTGGTTAAGCGCCATCTCGACGTCGTCCGAGCTAACCGGACGCTTCTCCAGCGCTTTCAGCATTCCGCTGCGCAGTTTGTCCTCATTAAAAGGCTCGCGCACGTCGTTGCTTTTTACGACCCGCGGCATCACCAGTTCCGCCACTTCAAACGTCGTAAAACGTTCATTACAAACCAGACACTGACGACGACGACGCACGGAAGAGCCCTCGCCCACCAGACGAGAGTCGATAACTTTGGTATCTACGGCGAAACAGAAAGGGCAATGCATAGCGCGTCCTGACATGTAGTTAAACTAACGGGTAGTTTACCGCGAAGTGACCCGACAACAAAGAAAGAGCTTTTGAGACAAAGGATCTATAGTGCGATTATCCGAACGATCTACCATTAAGCATCCTCTGTTAACGGAATCCCAACTATGACAAGACGTTATTTAAAACTGGCCATTGTGGGTAGCATTTTCACCCTCAGCGCCTGCGCGCAGCAAAGCGAAATCCGCCAGATGAACCAGAGCGTGAGCACGCTGAGCAAAGAGATGACCCAGCTCAATCAGCAGACGGTCAAAATCACCCAGCAAAACGTGCTGAATGCAAAATCGAGCAGCGGGGTTTACCTGCTGCCGGCGGCGAAAACGCCGGCCCGCCTGAAAAGCCAGATCGGTACCCTGCGCATGTCTCTGCTCAATATCACTGCGGATGGCGACGGTACCCGCCTGACGCTGCGCATCCAGGGTGAATCAAACGATCCGCTGCCGGCCTTTAGCGCGACGGTGGCCTCGGGGCAAATCAGCGGCACCACCGAGAGCTATCAGGAAGTTAACGTCCAAAATCAGCTAATTAGCGCCCCGGCAAGCGTTCTGGCGCCGAGCGACGTCGATATTCCGCTGCGCCTGAATGGCGTAACGCCCGAGCAGGTTGGCTTTGTCCGCATCCACGATATCCAGCCCGCAAACCTGCCGTAACTCCCCTCAGCCGGGTGTCGCGGACATCCGGCTTCCCCCCTCGCGCCAATCCACTTACAGATTTTCCATTCAGTTCACTAAAAATTGACAGGATTTATGAATTTCGGTGGCATTCCGTCAAGAAATGCATAAAATCGTGAACGCAATCGATTACGTTAATGTTCGTTATGTGAAACAACACATATTTTTGTGAGCAATGATTCCTATAATAGACGCCACAGAAATACGAAATATTTAGAAACGCTTCGGCGCTTCTTTTAACGCCTTCAGGCTTAATTTAAACAGTGGCATCATTATGAAAAAAACATTACTGGCAGCCGGCGCAGCTCTGGCGCTGTCCGCATCTTTCTCTGCCAGCGCGGCAGAAAACGACAAACCGCAATATCTGTCTGATTGGTGGCACCAGAGTGTGAACGTGGTGGGTAGCTACCACACTCGTTTTGGGCCGCAGATCCGTAACGATACTTATCTGGAATATGAAGCGTTCGCCAAGAAAGACTGGTTTGATTTCTATGGCTATATGGATGCGCCGGTCTTCTTCGGCGGTAACACCAACGCGAAAGGTATCTGGAACCACGGTTCGCCGCTGTTTATGGAAATTGAGCCGCGCTTCTCTATCGACAAACTGACCGGTACCGACCTCAGCTTCGGCCCGTTCAAAGAGTGGTATTTCGCCAACAACTACATCTACGACATGGGCCGCAACAAGTCCGGTCGTCAGAGCACCTGGTATATGGGTCTGGGTACCGATATCGATACCGGGCTGCCAATGAGCCTGTCGCTGAACGTCTATGCGAAATACCAGTGGCAAAACTATGGCGCGTCTAACGAGAACGAGTGGGACGGCTACCGCTTCAAAGTAAAATACTTTGTGCCGCTGACCGACCTGTGGGGCGGTTCACTGAGCTATATCGGCTTCACCAACTTTGACTGGGGCTCCGATCTGGGCGATGACAACTCTTATGATTTGAACGGTAAGCATTCACGCACCAGCAACTCCATTGCTTCCAGCCATATCCTGGCGCTGAACTACGATCACTGGCACTACTCCGTCGTGGCGCGTTATTTCCACAACGGCGGCCAGTGGGCTGACGATGCGAAGCTGAACTTCGGCGACGGCGACTTTAACGTTCGCGCGACCGGCTGGGGTGGTTACTTCGTGGTCGGTTACAACTTCTAATCGGCATCGATTTTCCCCGGCGAACAGCCGGGGAAAGTAAAAAAGCTAACGCTCCTCGCATCTCACCTTACGTAAAAAATCACTCAATGAGCGATCGGCTCGTTCGCTAAAATGACGCCCGGTGGCGGATATTTCCAGGCAGCGGTCGAGGCGAAAACAGCGATAATCTTCCCGCAGCTCGCACCAGGTCACCAGCAGCCAGCGCTCGCCCCAGAAAAAAAGCCCCAGCGGCAGCACTTCACGCTGCGACACCTTCCCCGCTTCATCGCGATAGTGCAGCGCCAGCGCCTGCTGGGCGGAGACTGCCCGATGCACTAAATCAAACTGATCTTTGCTATAGCCCTGAGCGCCAAAGTCGGGAGCAAACAGCCGCGACTGCTCCGCCTTGCGCCGGCTCTCGGCAGGCAAAATAGCCAGCACTTTTTCCTGCGCCGATTCCAGCGCCAGGGATAGCGACGCGCCGCCCCAGGTTTGCAGGAGCCGAATAGCGGCCACCAGCGCTTCCGATTCCTGGGTTGTCAGCATCAGCGGCGGTAGGTCATAGCCCGCCAGCAGCCGGTAGCCGCTTCCGGCCTCCCCCTCAACCGGGACGCCGGAGAGCGAAAGGTCGCGAATATCGCGGTAAATCGTGCGCTCCGATACGCCGAGCCGCTCGGCCAGCAGTCCGGCGGTAGTTAATCGCCTTCCGCGCAGGATCTGAACGATTTGAAAAAGGCGGTCGGCGCGTCGGCTCATTTCGGTTATCTCATTTGTCAGGGCCTGTCCCAGTATGCGTCATTGGCGGAGTCAGTCTGGACCCGGATAGCGCACAGCAACCGGAGCGTACACGTAGTACGTGAGGATTGCGAGCGCTGCCCGGGTTCAAATGGCAAGCAAAATAGCATTAATGGGTCAGGTTCTTAGGTTGATGCAGACCAATCCGGTTACCCTCGCTATCGATAAACAGGGCAATCGTGCCGATATCGTCCGTCAGCTCAAGCGGGCCAAAAACGCAGCTTCCGCCCGCCGAGTTCACGCGTTCGAGCGCGGCCGCCAGATTGTCAGTATGCAGATAGATAATACATCCCTGATCGGAAGGCTTAACCCCGTCGAGCTTTGCCAGCGCGCCGCCGGGAGCCGGGTCCTCATACGGGAAAACGGCCATCTCGATGCAATCCATTTTTTCCCGACGCAGCGTCACCTGCATCACCAGCTCGTAAAACGCCACGGCACGATCCATCTCCACAACCGGGATCTCAAACCAGTTAATGACATTGTTCATACATCCTCCTGTCCATTGTTTGGGTTCAGGAGGAGTGTATGACAGGCCTACTGACAGCATTGTGTCAGTAGGGTGCGCACACCAGCGCGCGCTCGGGACTCAGCAGCCACGGGCGCAGATACCCCACGGTACTGGAAAACGGCAGCACCTCTTCAGGAAGCACAATGCCAAGCTGCTCGCCGATGTACAAGCGTCGGGCGACGATACGCTGCCAGAGCTGAGGGTAGCGCTGCGCCAGCGCCTGGCGCAGAGGGCCATCGGCAAGCGCCACGGTATCTTCAATGCTTGCGCCGCCGTAGCCGGAGCGGGAAGGAATGATGTCGATCTGCAGTATCATCCCGCTTTGCAGGCAGGCGGCGGAATGGGGGCCGATGGGCGAGCAGAGCCACTCCTCATCCGCGACCAGATGCCCGGGATTGAGGTGCCAGTGATATTCCGCCTTCGGCAACACCTGTTCTATCAGCGCATACATATCGCCACCGCGCATGCCGATGCGCAGATTTTCCAGCCAGTTAACCACCGCCTTAAAATAGGGCTTCGCCACCACCTCAAGATAATCGGCGACTTCCGGCGCCAGCTCGCGCTCATCGGCCACCACGTAAGCGGCGCGGCTGCTCAGGCCGCCTTTAAAGCTGGTGGTCAGCGAGAATTTATCTCCGCGCTGAATGACCTTATCGCCCGGATAAAGCCCTGCATTGGCAAAGCGATCGCCGGTGGCGGCAATCATCACCACGCTATTAGGCTGCCCTTCCGCCGCCAGCAGCGCGCCGATTTGCTTTTCCGTTTTACCCGGCGCAATGGCGTTAAGCGCGGTCAAAATCGCGGTGGAAGCCAGATTAGCGCCGTACTCATAGTGCGCCAGCTCATTGGCATTATTAGTGATTCGCGCCCCCTCTGCCGGGTCGATAAAAATACCGGTGGCATTGCTTAATTTCGCCTGCGGCCCGGCGGCCTGGCGAAGAGCGTCAACGATAAATGCCGGCAGATCGAACATCTGCGAGCGGTTATCCGCCGCGCCGGTAAAGAGCTTCCAGCCCGCCAGGCCGATACTTTTTTCCGCCGCAACGCCGGCCTCCTGGAGCAGCTGAGCCAGGGTTTTGCGGGTATCCATCGGCTGATTAGGCAGTGAAAACCACGGAGCGTGAATAACCCGATTTTCCAGCCGGGCATAGCCTGCGAGTTTGAGATTCTCGTTGCCCAGCACCAGCGCCG
The DNA here is from genome assembly GCF_002090195.1 of Klebsiella sp. M5al. Classification (NCBI taxonomy): domain Bacteria; kingdom Pseudomonadati; phylum Pseudomonadota; class Gammaproteobacteria; order Enterobacterales; family Enterobacteriaceae; genus Klebsiella; species Klebsiella sp. M5al. The sequence continues at coordinate 1,330,834 of NZ_CP020657.1, read as the reverse complement.
CCTCGCCGTCCCGATGCAGCACCAGCAGCGCCTCTTCGAAGCGGGGAATAAAGCCGGTGAGATACTCAAAATTGCCGCCATGCTCTTTATCGGCATAGACGATAAGCGTGTCTAAGCCGCGCTGAAGCATATTCGCCAGCACTTTGGCCTTGCGCAACCGCAGCGTCTCGTCGTCAAGGGTGACGGAGGGCACATCACGCCAGAGTGGGGGGTGAGGAACGGTGGAAAGCGTTACGACAGCCATCGGCATTTCTCCATGTCATTGAGTGCTAATACCGGAGAGTAACCAAAATCCGAACGGCTGTAATAAAAAAATCCCGGCCTTGCGACCGGGATTCGTTTATCAACACGCCATTGCCTTACGGCAGAATTGACGGCTGATCCGCCCCTTCTTTCTCGACTTTCTGCTGCAGCATGTGCTCGCGCTTCATGCCCAGCTTCAGCGCCAGCGCGGACGCGACGTAGATAGAAGAAGCCGTACCGATGGAGACGCCGATCAGCATAGTCAGCGAGAAGCCAGCCAGAATCGGACCGCCGAAGAGATACAGCATCAGGATAACCATCAAGGTTGTCCCGGAGGTGATCAAGGTACGGTGCAGCGTCTGCGTCAACGACACGTTAAAGATTTCGTACGGCGTACCGCGGCGAATCTTACGGAAGTTTTCACGAATACGGTCAGATACCACGATACTGTCGTTCAGCGAGTAGCCGATAACCGACATCAACGAGGCCACGATGGTCAGGTCAATCTCGATATGCAGTAACGACAGCACGCCCATGGTGATCACCACGTCGTGCGCCAGCGCGATAACCACCCCAGCCGCCAGGCGCCACTCAAAGCGGAAACCGACGTAGATCAGGATACATACCAGCGCGGCGATCAGCGCCAGCGCACCGGTTTGCGCAAGATCGGCGCCGACGCTCGGCCCGACAAACTCAATACGCTTGACCGTGGCGTTCTGGCTGGTCGATTCGTTAATGACGCTAACGACTTTACTGCCCAGCTCCTGGCTGCCGTTGGCGTCATGCACCGGCGGCATACGCACCATGATGTCGCGGCTGCTGCCGAAGTTTTGCAGCTGCGGCTCTTCAAAGCCCGCCTTCTGCAGCGACTGGCGCACCTGGTCCATATCGACAGGTTTTTCGAGGGTAATCTCAATCACCGTACCGCCGGTGAAATCCAGACCCCAGTTAAACCCGCGCACGCCAATAATAATAATGGACAGAATCAGCAAAAAACCTGAAATGCCGAAGGCCCAGTAGTCCCAGCGCATAAAGTCCCAGACTTTACGGCCGTGGTTCAATTGTTCAACAGTATATTCCTGTGCCACAACGCACTCCTCAGATAGACAGCTTTTTAACGCGCTTGCCGCCGTACAGCAGGTTCACGATGGCACGGGTGCCGACGATAGCGGTAAACATTGAGGTCGCAATACCAATACCGGTGGTAATCGCAAACCCTTTAATGGCACCGGTACCGACCGCGTACAGGATAATGACTTTGATAAGCGTCGTAATGTTGGCATCAAAGATGGAGCTGAACGCGCCGCGATAACCTTCGTCAATCGCCTGCTGCACGGAACGCCCGTTGCTCAGCTCTTCTTTAATACGTTCGTTAATCAGAACGTTCGCATCGACCGCCACCGCAAGGGTTAAGACGATCCCCGCAATCCCCGGCATAGTCAGCGTCGCCCCCGGAATCAGGGACATAATGCCGACGATCAGCACCAGGTTCGCCACCAGCGCCGAGGTCGCAATCAGGCCGAACTTCTTGTAGAAGAAGATCATAAACAGAATTGAGACCACCAGTCCGGCCAGACACGCTTCCAGGCCCTGCTTAATGTTCTGCATCCCGAGGGTTGGACCGATAGTCCGTTCTTCAACAATCTGAATCGGCGCAATCAGCGCGCCTGCGCGCAGCAGCAGAGAGAGCTGACGCGCTTCGGTTGCGTTGCTGATACCGGTAATGCGGAAGCTGTTACCCAGACGAGACTGAATATTGGCGATGTTAATCACCTCTTCCTCTTTCGCCAGAATCGCACGACCGTTGGCATCTTTCTTACCGCTGTCTTTGTACTCCACGAACAGGGTCGCCATCGGTTTGCCGATGTTGTCCTTGGTGAAGTTAGACATGATGTTGCCGCCAGCGCTATCAAGGGAGATGTTAACCTGCGCCTGGTTGTACTCATCCATGCTCGACGTCGAGTCGGTGATGTGATCGCCGGTGAGGATAACGCGCTTGTACAGCACAACCGGCTGGCCTTCGCGGGTAAATTTCACTTCAGAGTCGCCCGGTACGCGGCCGGAAGCGGCTGCTGAGCTATCAACGTTGGTGTTAACCAGACGGAACTCCAGCGTCGCGGTCGCGCCGAGAATCTCTTTCGCACGTGCGGTATCCTGAATACCCGGCAGTTCAACCACAATACGGTCGGCGCCCTGGCGCTGAACCAGAGGTTCGGCAACGCCCAGCTGGTTTACACGGTTACGCAGGATAGTAATGTTCTGCTGAACGGCATATTCGCGGGCTTCTTTCAGACGGTCGTCGGTCATCACGGCTTTCAGGCCAGTGCTGCCCTGAGTGGAGATAACCAGATCGCGGTGGCGAGGGCTAAGGTAGGAGATAGCCTGGTCGCGCGCGGCGCTATCGCGGAAGGCGATGCTCAGACCGTAGTTGTCTTCTTTACGCACGGTGGTGTAAGGAATGCCTTTATCACGCAGTTCGCTGCGCAGGCTGTCGATATTTTGTTCCTGCAGTTTGCCCAGCGCGGTGTCCATGTCGACTTCCATCAGGAAGTGCACGCCGCCGCGCAGGTCAAGACCCAGCTTCATCGGCTCGGCGTAAAGGGCCGCCAGCCAGCGCGGGGTTGCCGGAGCAAGGTTAAGCGCCACGACGTATTTGTCACCCAGCACGCCCATCAGCGCTTCGCGCGCGCGCAGCTGGATATCGGTGGTGTCGAAGCGCGCAAGAATTGCGCCCTCTTCCAGTGCCACAGACTTCGCGGTAATTTTTTCTTCTTGTAGTGTTTTCTGGACCTGGATCAGCGTTTGCTCACTGGCGGCGACGCCGCGCGCGCCAGTGATTTGAACGGCCGGATCCTCACCATACAGGTTGGGAAGCGCATACACTAAGCCGACGACAATAACGACGACCAGCATGACGTACTTCCACAAAGGATAACGGTTTAACACGGCAGTTCCCTTAGGGAAAATGGGTAATTACAGCGCCTTCATGGTGCCTTTCGGCAGAACGGCAGCTACGAAGTCACGTTTGATAACCACTTCAGTGGTATCGTTCAGCGCGATAGCGATATATCCGCTTTCCGCAACTTTAGTGACGCGCCCTACCAGGCCGCCGTTGGTCAGAACTTCATCGCCTTTGGCAATGGAGCTCATCAGGTTTTTATGTTCCTTGGTGCGTTTCTGCTGTGGACGCAGGATCATGAAGTAAAAAATCAGACCAAACACCACCAGCATCAGGATCAGAGACATCGGGCTGCCCTGCGCCGCGCCACCGGTTGCTGCTACCGCATCAGAAATAAAAAAGCTCATTGAAATTCCCTCATTATTAAAATTAGTCAACGTTCAAAGGTGGAACGGTTCGACCCTGACGTTGGTAAAAATCGGTCACGAAGCTCTCTAATTTACCCTCTTCGATAGCCTTGCGTAAACCAGCCATTAAGCGCTGATAGTAACGCAGGTTATGAATGGTATTGAGGCGCGCGCCCAATATTTCGTTGCAACGGTCCAGATGATGCAAGTAAGCGCGTGAATAGTTGCGACAGGTGTAGCAATCACATTCTGCATCCAGCGGCGAAGTATCGCTCTTGTGCTTCGCGTTGCGGATTTTCACCACGCCGTCGGTGACGAACAGGTGGCCGTTGCGCGCATTGCGCGTCGGCATGACGCAGTCGAACATATCGATCCCGCGGCGCACCCCTTCGACCAGATCTTCCGGCTTACCGACGCCCATCAGATATCGCGGCTTGTCGGCCGGGATCTGCGGGCAGACGTGCTCCAGAATACGATGCATATCTTCTTTCGGCTCGCCGACAGCCAAACCGCCGACAGCGTAGCCATCAAAGCCAATCTCTACCAGACCTTTAACAGAGATATCACGTAAATCTTCGTAAACGCTGCCCTGAATAATGCCAAACAGCGCATTTTTATTGCCCAGACCGTCAAAACGGTCGCGGCTGCGCTTCGCCCAGCGCAGGGACATTTCCATCGAGCGCTTAGCGTAATCCCAGTCCGCCGGGTATGGCGTGCATTCGTCGAAGATCATCACGATATCGGAACCGAGATCGTACTGAATCTCCATCGATTTTTCCGGATCGAGAAAAATCGGATCGCCGTTGATCGGGTTGCGGAAGTGCACGCCCTGCTCGGTGATCTTGCGAATATCGCCGAGGCTGAAGACCTGGAAGCCGCCGGAGTCGGTGAGGATCGGCCCTTTCCACTGCATAAAGTCGTGCAGGTCGCCGTGCAGCTTCATGATCTCCTGGCCCGGACGCAGCCACAGGTGGAAGGTGTTGCCGAGAATGATTTGCGCGCCGGTCGCTTCAACTTCCTCCGGCGTCATTCCTTTTACGGTACCGTAGGTGCCGACCGGCATAAACGCTGGCGTTTCAACGACGCCGCGCTCAAACACAAGACGGCCGCGACGCGCGCGACCATCGGTGGTATCTAACTCAAATTTCATTATCACTCCTGCGTCAGAAAAACAGTCTGACGTTAAACACGCGCATCGCGGACTTATTCCCCGACACGTTCAAAAATAGCCTGCGGATTGTACGTGATAAACATCGCGTCCCCGTAGCTAAAAAAGCGATATTTTTGTTCTACCGCAGCCTTATAGGCGTTCATGGTGTGCTGATAGCCGGCAAACGCGGAAACCAGCATAATCAGCGTGGATTCAGGCAGATGGAAGTTGGTCACCAGCGCATCAATGACTTTGTACTGATAGCCTGGATAGATAAAAATCTGCGTATCGCCGAAGAAAGGCTCAATCAGGTCATTTTTCGCCGCCTGCGCCGCGCTTTCCAGCGAACGCACCGAGGTCGTACCGACCGCAATCACCCGACTACCGCGCGCTTTTGCCGCCAGCACCGCATCGACCACCTCCTGCGGCACTTCCGCATATTCAGAGTGCATAATGTGGTCTTCAATGCTGTCTACGCGCACCGGCTGGAAGGTCCCCGCTCCGACGTGCAGCGTAACAAACGCCATCTCAACGCCTTTTTCGCGCAGCTTCGCCAGCAGCGGCTCGTCAAAGTGCAGGCCAGCGGTGGGCGCAGCCACGGCGCCCGGTTTTTCGCTATACACGGTCTGGTACAGCTCGCGGTCGGCCTCTTCGTCCGGACGCTCAATGTACGGCGGCAGCGGCATATGGCCGATAGCGTTGAGAATCTCCAGTACGCTGCGCGCGTCGTCGAACGCCACTTCAAACAGCGCGTCGTGGCGTGCCACCATGGTCGCTTTAATGCTTTCATCGTCGCCAAGCAGCAGCTCAGCGCCGGGTTTCGGCGCTTTAGAGGCGCGAATATGTGCCAGAATACGTTTATCATCCAGCATGCGCTCGACCAGCACCTCAATCTTGCCGCCGCTGGCTTTACGGCCAAACAGGCGGGCCGGGATCACGCGGGTATTATTAAAAACCAGCAGATCGCCAGGGTTGAGCTTGTCGAGTAAATCGGTGAAAGTACCGTGCGTCAGCGCGCCCGTCGGCCCGTCTAATGACAGCAAGCGGCAGCTGCTGCGCTCGGGCATGGGATAGTGGGCAATCAGGGATTCGGGTAATTCAAAGGAAAAATCGGCAACGCGCATGACGGTAACTCAGACTTAATAAAGAGGCGGGTAGTCTAGTGCCGGGAGGTTCTCCCTGCAACCGTTACCACCTCAGGACAAAGATTAAACGATGAATTTTCTTGCACACCTGCACCTTGCTCATCTCGCCGACAGTTCGCTGCCCGGTAATTTGCTGGCCGATTTCGTTCGCGGCGACCCCGCCGGCGACTGGCCGGCTGACGTTGTGGAGGGCATCTTTATGCACCGCCGGATCGATGTCCTGACGGATAACTTGCCCGAAGTCGCCGAAGCCAAAGGGTGGTTTCGCCCCGAAACGCGCCGGGTCGCGCCCATTACCCTGGACGTGATGTGGGACCATTTCTTGTCACGCCACTGGGCGCAGCTGTCGCCCGAACTGCCGCTGCCGGAGTTTGTCCGCTATGCCCACACCCAGGTCACATTTATTTTGCCCGCTTCTCCGCCGCGTTTTGTCAATCTCAACGAATACCTGTGGTCAGAGCGCTGGCTCGAACGCTACCGGGACATGGAGTTTATTCAGCGCGTGCTGAACGGGATGGCCAGCCGCCGCCCGCGGCTGGATGCCCTGCGCGACTCCTGGCAGGATCTGGATACCCACTACGATCGGCTACAGGAGCAGTTCTGGCGCTTCTACCCGCAGATGATGGCGCAGGCGAAAAAACGCGAACTGTAAAAGATTGCGCTTTTTTCAGAAAACGCTATTCTGAAAAGCGCTTTTAAATAACGATTGATAGACAAAACCTATCTCATCGATTGTCAGCGTCACGTTGAGTTCCTCCGCGCCGCTCCCTATACTTGCCCGCGTTGCGTTCCAATTAACCTTAGTATTAACAGGAGAATCATATGGTTCTGGTTACTCGTCAGGCTCCGGACTTCACCGCGGCAGCTGTTTTAGGTAACGGCGAAATCGTTGAGAAATTCAACTTCAAACAGCACACCAGCGGTAAAGCCACCGTTCTGTTCTTCTGGCCGATGGACTTCACCTTCGTTTGCCCATCTGAACTGATCGCTTTTGACAAGCGCTACGAAGAATTCCAGAAACGCGGCGTAGAAGTGGTTGGCGTTTCTTTTGACTCCGAGTTCGTCCACAACGCATGGCGTAACACCCCGGTAGACCAGGGCGGCATCGGCCCGGTTAAATACGCGATGGTTGCTGACATCAAACGCGAAATTCAGAAAGCGTACGGTATTGAGCACCCGGACGAAGGCGTTGCCCTGCGCGGTTCCTTCCTGATCGACGCCAACGGCGTTGTTCGCCACCAGGTGGTTAACGATCTGCCGCTGGGCCGTAACATCGACGAAATGCTGCGTATGGTTGACGCGCTGCAGTTCCACGAAGAGCACGGCGAAGTTTGCCCGGCGCAGTGGGAAAAAGGAAAAGAAGGGATGGCCGCTTCTCCGGAAGGCGTGGCTAAATACCTGACCGAGAACGTTTCCAGCCTGTAATCGGCATACGTTCGGCAAAAGGCTCGCAGACGCGAGCCTTTTTTGTTTTATACGCCGCCGCTTTTTTTCACTTCACGCCAGATGCGCCACGCCATCAGCGCCAGCACAACGACGCCAAATATCAGCGCTCCCCATACCAGCAGCGTTTTCCAGCTGCTCTGCTGCTCGGTAGCCGTCGTCGCCGTCAACCGCGCTTCGCCGCCCAGCGTGACGTCTTCTTGCGCGACCGCCAGAGGGAGATCGTTCACCGCCTGCGTCTTACGCAGCGACGGCGGGATCAGCATGTCCAGGGCGACATCCGCCTTTTGCGCCGCCCGGTTTCCCCAGGCCAGCATATAGGGCCCTTTTCCCTGGGTATTAAAGACCAGTTGGTATTTATCGCGCGCCCCGCTTATCGCCGGCAGCGACGCCGATAAGCGGGCATTAATCGTCTTGATGCGAACCGCTTCAACCGGTTGACCTGACAGAGGAATATCGTCCGAACGCTTGCCGTCCAGCTGATACAGCACGGTTTTCGTCAGCGGCTGCCAGGGCTCATTTTCGCCGCTGCGCCAGGCGAGCTCGACCGGTAGAACCCCTTCGCCTGCCAACGATATTCTGAGCGAAGTCAGCGGCTGAGGCCGGGCCCAGCGCCAAACGGCCTCCTCATCTGAAACCCTGTGCGCCTGAGCATTAAGCTCAATGCGCGTAGACTCCGGTTCTCTGCGTTCCGCCAGGGCCGTCACGCTATTTAACGCCGGCGCCTTGCTTTGCGCATCGAGGATCAGCAGCAGGTAACGATTACCTTGCGCCGAGAGGGTCAGGCTGGCGCTAATGGTGTCCATTTTCAAACGATCGTTATCGCGCGCCAGATCCATGAGGGGCGCATCCTCCTGAACCGGATGCCAGTACTTCAAATCGCGGCTGGAATACAGCGACGCTTTCCCCTGCCAGTTAGCCGCCAACGATTCCCAGTTCAGCCGCAGTTGAGCCAGCGCGAAAGCGTCCGTCTTATCCACCGGCAGCGTCAGTAAATAGCTCTGCCCGAGCGCCTTTACATCCTCTGTTTCCAGGCGAATTTCGATCCCCGTGGTTGAGCGCAGAAGCAGCGACTCTACGCCGCGACGACTCTCCTCCCGCGGCGGAACCAGCGACATCTGCAGAGGGAATAGACGTAGCGCCATCGTCTCAGGCATCGCTGGCTGGACCTTCTGCGCCTGAAGAGCGAACGGTACGGTCTCTCCCTGATGGTTGAATACCCGCACATCGCGCAAATCAGGCCAGGCCGTCCCCTGATATATCGTCGGCGGCAGCTCAACGCGGTACCAGGGCGACGCGCCGCTGGTTTCCAGCATCAGGCCCTGCCTGTAGTCCAGAGGCTGTTCTCGCGCCTCATCGCTACTGGCTGCCGTCCCCGCCGCGCCCAACAGCACGCCGCATAACACCGCTTTCATCCATTTCATTTCTTTTCTCCTGCTTTGGGCGGCAACGGGGAAAAATACCCGACGATCAACACCAAAATCGCCACGCCGATAAACGCAACAGCCCGCGCCAGCCCGCCGCCGCCTGCGCTATCCACCAGCATGAGTTTCACAATAACAATGCCTAACAACGCCGCGCCGCATAGCCATTCGCGGCGGGAAAGTCGCCGCGTCGCGCGCAGCATGACCGTCAGCGCCACCAGCGTCCAGACCAGAGCGAAAGTGGTCTGAATTAAACGCGAATGCCACAGCGGCGTGATACTCCAGGCCACCTCGCCGTACCAGGCCAGGGCGCGCAGCAGCAGGCCATTCAGCCACCAGAAGCCGAGCGCCAGCAGAGCAACGATGGGCCAGGGACGGCATACCGATAGCTGCAGCGGAAAATAACGCCGCGAAACGCGATAAAATATCGTCAGCCCAAGCAGCGCGAAAGCGGCGCCCTCTTCCAGCGGGTTAATCAGCGGAAAATAGGTCTGACCGTAGACCGTGCCATCCTGCACATTCGTCAGCATTAACAGGCATCCCAGCGCCACCGCCACCGGTATCATCGCCTGAGAAGCATACAGCGCAGGCCATACCCGGAATGGCCATACTTGCCGATGAACGGCTTCCGAGACGAGGAAAATCAGCATCCCGCCCGCCGCCATCATTAATCCGCTCGCCCAGGCCGACATGCCCCACGGCAAATCCTGGGTAAACCAAAACAGCTCCATTGCCAGCGCCAGCAAAATCATCCACAACAGCGACAGGTGGGCCAGCTTATTCAGGCGTGGCGGCAGTGAATGCCCATCACGCCAGAGCAGGGCCGCCGCCGCGGGTAGCGCCGCGCACCAGGCCAGATTTTGCCAGCCAGCAGCGAAAATCTGCTGCTGGGAGAGCTGGTAAAACAGCACCATCAGCATCATTGGCCACAGCAGCCATTTGCTCGCATCCAGCTCTTGCCAGGCCAAACGCGCGGCGGCCGCGCGCCAGCACCACACCGATGCCGCCAGCGCCGCCAGCACGCCAAAGACAATCTGCGCGTCTTTACTCAACGCCAGCTGCGATGCGCCGACAAGCGCCACCATCCAGAACAACAGGCCGCCGATAAGCAGCCCCCAACTGCCCTGCACCTGAACGGTTCGCCACAGCCATGCGGCCGTCAGCCAGCTCAGGCTGAGTACGGCGAAAATCAGCAGCAAAGAGAGCGGCGTGGCGCCATTCGCCTGCGCCCATAGCGCGCTGCCAACCGCCAGTACCAGTAACGCCGTACCGCTGTAGCTCATGCGTCGCTGCTGCTGTTGCACCCCCAGCCAGAGGATGCCAAGACCTTCCAGCGACCAGGCCATCGCGGTCCAGCGAGCCGACAGCGCCAGCGGGATGGCCAGCGTGGTAAAGGCACCGCCGAGCGCCAGCGCCGCCAGCACTAGCGGCTTCCCTAAAGAGGGGTAGCGACGCAGCGCCAGCCAGGCCAGGGCCAGATAGAAACCGCCGTAGCCCAGCGCGCTGAGCGCCGGCCCGTATGCCATGTGCCGGGTAATGGCGTACTGCATACCAAAGCCGACCAGCGGTGGCGCAAACAGCAGCACGCCGTCAATAATCTGACGACCTTTTTCCTGCGCCCGCAGCGACAGCGCCACGCTCAATACGCCAAAAATAAGCGTATTGGCGATTAAAAACAGCTGGCAGCTCAGGTAAAACGCTGGCCGATACTCATTCAGCCCCCACAGGCCGCCGATGCCAAAGGTAAACAGCAGACCAAGCAGATTAAGCTCGCGCCAGTGCTGGCGGATGCTGATAGCAAGAATGCCGACCGACAGCAGAAGATAGAAGGAGAACAGCGCCACATGGCTGCCGCCGCCGGTAGAGAGCAGCAGCGGCGCAAGATAACCGCCGAGGCTCGCCAGCATGGCCAGGCTGAGCGCTTTTTGCACAATCGCCAGTCCTACGCTCGCCGCGCAGATCGCCACCAGCAGCGCAAACGCCAGGGTCATCGGCAGCATCTGCCACAGGCGAAAGGCGCCAAAAACCGTGAGATAGAGCGCGCCCGTTGCCCCACCCTGCAAGATCAGGGCGTACACCGGTTGCTTATGCCGCAATCGCCATCCGACAGCCAGCAGGACAACCGCGAACAGCGCCGCCGCGACCAGACGTAATTCGAGGGGGAACAGAGCGTGTTCCACGGTATAGCGCAGCAGAAAGGAGAGGCCAAGAAACAGCAGCAGGATCCCGAGCTTCGCCAGCGGGTTGCCCTGCATAAACCAGGCTACCAGTGACGATATTATTCCGCCAAACGCGGAAGGCGGTTCGCTTTCGGGGGCAGATTTTACCGTTGGCTCTGGCTGCGGCGTTGGCTGCGCGCGCCACGGATCGATGGCTTCAGCCTCCGGCTCCGGCCGAGGCTCACTGGGCTCCGCCATCATCGCGTCAGCCGCGATAGCGGCCGCTGGCGTCGTCGGCGCGACGGCGGTGGCCTCTGCCGCAGGCGCCTGTTCGGCGCCGCGTCGCTCAAGCTCCTCAACCCGACGTCGCAAAGCCGCCAGCTCAAAACGGACCGCCGCGCTGCGCCTGAGGGCGACAATCGCGACGATCGGCGCAACCACCAGCCCGCAGAATAAAATAACACCGCCAAAGATCAGCAGATCGTCCATGTTCCCACCTTCACTCGTTGAAGAGGGAGCAGAATGACATAAATTGTCTTATCAGCGCTATCCGCGACAGATGAAAAACACAAATGAGGGCGTCACGCCCTCACCGGGTAAGCGCCTGGCGTTTTAAAACGCAAAGCAGGAGCAGCCAAGCACGCCCCAGAACGCCTGCTCATCGGCAACCGGAATCGACGATTTGCGCGCAATATCATGCTGATGTCCGTGCACGCCGCAGCTGCCGCAGCACTGGTGCATTTGCACGATCGCGCCGATTTTCGCGGCCGTCGGCGGCGCGGAACGGTAATGACCCGGAACCTTCACCACCGGCGACCACTCGGGCAGCACCGGAATGGGCGGCGGCGCCAGCGGCGAGAAGTGTCCGGCGGCGTACACCACTTTGCCGTCAACCACCGTCAGCACCGACTCGATCCCCTTAATTTCCTCTTCCGCGACGCTGAAATAGTCTTTAGAGAGCACCACCAGGTCGGCAAGCTGGCCTTGTTCAATGCGCCCTTTCTTACCCTGCTCGCTGGAAAACCACGCGCTTCCCGCGGTCCACAGCTCCAGCGCCACGTCGCGCGGCAGGCGGTTGCTGTCGTCGTACATCGCCATCCCGCCGACGGTACGCCCGGAAACCAGCCAGTAGAGCGCGGTCCACGGGTTGTAGCTCGCCACGCGGGTGGCATCCGTCCCCAGCCCCACCGGAACCTCCAGCTCGAGCATTTTGGCGACCGGCGGCGTATGTTTGACCGCATCTTTCCCGTAGCGATCGACAAAATATTCGCCCTGGAAAGCCATACGATGCTGCACCGCTATGCCGCCGCCCAGCGCCTTAACGCGTTCGATATTACGCTCGGTGATGGTTTCCGCATGATCGAAGAACCAGTGCAGCCCGTTGAACGGGATATCGCGATTCACCTTCTCGAAGACGTCGAGCATCCGGCTGATGGATTGATCATAGGTCGCGTGCAGGCGGAACGGCCAGCGGTGTTCAACCAGATGGCGCACCACCCGCTCCAGCTCATCTTCCATCCCTTCCGGCAGATCCGGACGCGGCTGGAGGAAGTCTTCGAAATCCGCCGCCGAGAACACCAGCATCTCCCCGGCGCCGTTGGCGCGGTAAAAATCGGTGCCCTGTCCCGGCTTGAGCATATCGGTCCAGCGCTCAAAATCTTCCAGCTCCTGCTTAGGACGCTGGGTGAACAGGTTATAGGCGATACGTACGGTCATCTGCTCTTTGGCGTGCAGCTGTTCAATAATTTCATAATCTTCCGGGTAGTTCTGGAAACCACCCCCGGCATCAATGGCGCTGGTCAGCCCCAGACGATTCAGCTCGCGCATAAACTGCCGCGTTGAGTTGACCTGAAGTTCCAGCGGCAGCTTCGGCCCTTTGGCCAGCGTCGAGTAGAGGATCATGGCGTTGGGTTTGGCGATCAGCATCCCGGTCGGATTACCGTTGCCGTCGCGAACGATCTCGCCGCCCGCCGGATCCGGCGTCTCTTTGGTGTAGCCCACCGCCTTCAGCGCCGCGCGGTTTAGCAATGCGCGATCGTACAGATGCAGGACAAATACCGGCGTATCCGGCGCCGCATCGTTAAGCTCCTCCAGCGTCGGCATCCGCCGTTCGGCGAACTGGAATTCGCTCCAGCCGCCGACCACCCGTACCCACTGCGGCGACGGCGTGCGATCGGCCTGATCTTTTAGCATCCGCAGCGCGTCCGCCAGCGAGGGAACCCCCTCCCAGCGCAGCTCCAGATTGTAGTTCAGACCGCCGCGGATCAGGTGCAGATGGGAGTCGTTCAGGCCCGGGATGACCGTATGGCCTTTAAGATCGATAATTTGCGTCCCGTCCGCGGCAAAGCTCATGATCCGATCGTGGCTACCGGCGGCGAGAATTTTACCGTCAGCGATCGCCACCGCATCGGCCAGGGGATTTTGACGATCGAGAGTATGAACCCGACCGTGGGTCAGGATCAGTGTGGCAGTTTGCGACATAACGCACTCCTTCAGGAGGCTGGCTCAGTTTTTCTTTAACCAGCCAGCAAACAGACGGGTCACGATGGGCATCCAGAACCAGACCACCAGCGCGACCACACAGGCATCATTGATCAGATGCAGCAACAGGCTTCCCTTCAGCGAGGGCAACAGTATTCCGGTTATCGACGGCACCAGGTTGGTGCTGGGGAAAATCACCAGCAGGGTGATTAAAAATTGCTTCCAGCGTCGCGGCTGGCGCACGTTCACCGCCGGCGGCGTAAACCAGAAGGCCGGTTCGGTACGGACTTCGGTTCGGTCGCCTTCGCTCAGCAGCGGCGCGATTTCCGCCACCAGCTGGCGGCGGGTCTCCGACTGGGTCCAGGCGTAAAGATGCTCAATGGTGTCGAAGCGAATAATCACGCTCCATAAATTCTGTCCGGGGGCTGGACGGATGACGTTTGCGCCAAGATGGCCGGGAAACTCTGCCGCAATCGGCATAATTTTGCCCAGCCACGCCTCATAACGTTGGCCATGCTCGGGGTCAAGCACATGGCTGATCACCAGGGTCACCGATTTCTGCTGCGCCATTAACAGTTCCTTGCTTCAGGGAATGGCGGGTTGTCCGCCGCCATTCGCTATACATGACCATACACAAAATCATTCATGCTGCTTCGGGGCGGACAAACCAAGCCAACAAAGAGGCAGCGTGAAGGATGAAGTGTATTTAAGCTTTACGCTCTGGCGCGCCGTGCACCATGGTATAAGCGTAATCCACGCCCATCCCGTAGGCGCCGCTGTGCTCGCGCACCAGATCCATTACCGCGTCATAGGTCTCTTTACGCGACCAGTCGCGCTGGTACTCAAGCAGCACCTGCTGCCAGGTCACCGGCACCGCGCCGGCCTGTACCATGCGGTCAATAGAGCGCTCGTGGGCATCAACCGAGGTGCCGCCGGAGGTATCAGTCACCACGTAAACTTCATAGCCCGCGTCCAGCGCCATCAGCGCCGGGAAGGTCAGACAGACTTCCGTCCACAGCGCGGAAATAATCAATTTTTTACGCCCGGTGGCTTTTACCGCGGCAACAAAAGCCGCATCTTCCCAGGAGTTCATCGAGGTACGTTCAATGGGTTTCACATCAGGATGCACGGCCAGCAGTTCCGGCCAGATATAACCGCTGAAGCTTTTAGTTTCTACGGAGGTATAAATCACCGGAACATTAAAAATCTTGCCCGCTTTGGCTAAAGCCACCGTATTATTTTTGAGGGTCTGACGATCAATATTCGCCACGCCAAAAGACATTTGCGGCTGGTGGTCAATAAAAATAAGCGCCGAGTTAGCGGGATCAATCAGTTCACGAATAGACATAACTTATCCTGTTAATCAATGAGTTAAAAAGACACTATTGTTGCCGTTGTGCTGTCTGGATCCTGACTGATAAAGTATGGTGAGTATAGTCAGTAATTTCTAACGAGTTATTAAAGATTTTTTTATTATTTATTTCCAAAGCGAAAAGTTATGGCTATTCGATTAACCATTACAAGATCAGAGAAATTATGTTTATCAAATTTTTACGGTTAACCGTTCTAAATTATTCACTGGAATTGAACAGGGCGCTCCGGTAAAACGGGAGCACTCTTTTTTATCGGAAGTTGACGCATGCGCCTGAACCTTGAGGTCCTGTTGATTCTCGACGCGCTGGACAAACATGGATCTTTTGCCAGCGCCGCAGAATCGCTATTTAAAACCCCTGCCGCGCTGAGCTACATGATTCAAAAGCTGGAAAACGATCTGAATATCACCCTGCTGGATCGCTCCGGGCACCGGGCAAAATTTACCGATACCGGCAGAATGATGCTGGAGAAGGGCCGGTTGCTGCTGAACGCCGCCAAAGATCTGGAAAAACAGGCGGTACAGCTCAGCGCGGGTTGGGAGCGGGATCTGGCTATCGCCCTGGATGACTCTTTCCCGTTCAGCGCGCTGCTGCCGCTGATCGACGCGTTCTACGCCCAGCACCCGCAAACCCGGCTTAACTTTACCCACCATACCCTTGCGGGCTCGTGGGAAGAACTGACCCACAACGGCGCGGATATTATTCTCGGGGCGATCAATGAACCGCCTACGTCCGCCGAATGGTCGTGGAAAATGCTCGGCGCCATGGACAATATTTTCGTCATCGCGCCGGGGCACCCGCTGGCGGAAACCACCCAACCGCTGACTAACAAGCAGCTCAGCCTGCATCGCGCGGTAGTCATCAGCGACAGCGCCCGCTACTGTCATCCGCTCAACAGCAACCTGCTCGACGAGCAGCCGCAAATTCGCGTGGATGATTTCGCCAGTAAAGTCGAACTCTTGCGCGCCGGGCTGGGCTGTGGCTTTTTACCGCGCCATATTGCCCGGCCGTGGCTGGAAAAGGGCGAGCTGGTCGAAAAACCCGTCATCTCCTGTCGCGTGAAAGATATCACCTACATGGCCTGGCGCAGCGGCAATGACGGGCTGGCCCAGCGCTGGTGGCGCGAGGCCATTCTGCGGAGCGAAAGTCTGAACCAGCTCTATGCTTAGCGGCTAAACCAGACGCTGGCGGAGATTGCCGGTAGCGTCAGCACGCCGTCGTGCAGCGCGCCGGCGCCCTCTTTCAGCTGCCAGCCGTTGACGTCGAGCAGCGGCGAATCCTCTATCACCACCTCGCAGGCTTCGCCGCGGTTGATCGCCACCAGCACGCGCTGCTGCTTATAGACGCGCACGAACACCACCACATTATCTTCGGCATAAATCACCTGGCAGCCGCCGTAGCGCAGCGCCTGATGAGCCTTACGCAGCTTGCTCATCCGCTTGTACAGGTCGAGCAGATCGCCATCCTGCAACGCCGGATCCCATGGGAACGGTTTGCGGCAGAACGGATCGTTATTGCCGTCCACGCCCACTTCGTCGCCGTAGTAAATGCACGGTACGCCCGGCCAGCTAAATAGCCATACCACCGCCAGCGGCAGGCGCGCGACATCTTTACCCAGCAGAGACTTAAAGCGGGCGGTATCGTGGCTATCAAGCTGGTTAAACATCCGCAGCTGCTGCTGGTGCGACAATCCGGCGCGATAGTTGTCCATCCACGCCATGCAGGTCTGCGCATCAATTTTCTGCGGATCGTAGGAGATATCGGTGTTCGCGAGGAACCCCCACAGCGGGAAGGTGAAGCCGCGGTAGTTCATCGCCGAGTCTTCAACGTCGGCCTGTAGCCACTGGCGCGCGTCGCCGAAATGCTCGCCGAACACGAAAGCGTCCGGCCGCTCCAGCTTCGCCGCCTGGGTAATGCCGGCGATATGACGCAGGTTATTGCGCGCTCCGCCCCCTTCGCCCAGCATGTGCACCACGTCCAGGCGCCAGCCGTCCATGCTCCACGGCGCTTTCAGCCAGTGGCGCACCACGCTATCTTCCCCACCGTAGATTTCATCAATCAGCGTCGACGAACGGTAGTCCAGCTTCGGCAGGCTGGCGTATCCCAGCCAGTCGTGGGCAACGCCCTCGGGGGAAAAATTATACCAGTCGCGCCACGGCGAATCGGCGTTATGGCAGGCGCCGCCGCTGCCGCGCTGGTGGCGGTCGAACCAGGCATGCGAATCGCCGCTATGGTTGAACACGCCATCGAGGATCAGACGCATCCCCTCTTTTTGCGTGTTGTGACGCAGTCGCAGCAGCGCGGCATCGCCGCCAAACTGCGGATCAACGCGGCGGTAATCTTCGGTATCGTATTTATGCACGCTGGGGGCGACAAACACCGGGTTCAGGTACAGCGCCGTGACGCCAAGCTGCTTCAGATACGGCAGCTTCTCGCTGATACCATCAAGATCGCCGCCATAAAAGGTTGAGCCGCCCGCCTCGGCGGTTAACGGTTCATCCCACGCTTTACGCACGATGTCGTGACCGGCGGCGTGATGGTAGTAAGTCGCATCCTGTTCCGCTTCGCGGGACTGGCTGCGGGCAAAACGGTCAGGGAAAATTTGATAAAACACCTGATCGGCCACCCACTGCGGTCCGCTGTCCGGCAGATCGACCGCAAACTGCTCCAGCCTCGCCGGCGGAAAGCGGTTGAATCCCTGCGGCGTGAACCACAGCTGGCGATCGGCCCACAGCAGCTTGAAGCTGTAGCGTCGACGCGGCTGTCCGTTGACGAGGTTGATTTCCCCGCGCCACGCTACCACGCCCGGATGCGGCGCCTGCCGCAGGCGGTGCATCGGCAGAGACAGCTCTTCGTTATCCTCTTCCGCGCGTAGGGTCACCCGCGGCGGCAGATCGTCGCCGCTCAACCATAGCGTAATCATCAGTCGTTCCTGCTGTTCCTTGATAAACGGAGCAACCGGGAGGTGCCATGCCTTCAACATTGTTATTCCTCTCTTTGCAGAATGGGCACACCTTGCCACAGCGTACTGGCGTATGACTCATCATCGGCAGAATTATTGGGGGAGGATGGCGGGGGTGGAGGGATCGCTTGCCGGATAGCCTGAGCGTATCCGGCAAAAAGAGAAGCAAATGACTACGCTTTCGCCAGCTTTCGCTCGCGGCGGGTTTTAAACTGCCAGCCAATCAGCAGCAGGATAATCCACGCAAAGCCGACGTACAGCGAGATGCGGGTATCGGGGTGGTAGCCAATCAGCCCGATAATAAAGACCAGGAACAGCAGGCCAATCACCGTGGTCGTTACCCCTCCGGGTACCTTGAATTTAAGCGCCTTCGCCTCTTCCGGCGGCAGACGGCGGCGGAAGGCGATCTGCGACAGCAGGATCATAATCCACACCCAGACGGTGGCGAAAGTGGCCAGCGAGGCGATCACCAGGAAAACGTTCTCCGGCATAATATAGTTAAGGTAGACCGCGAACAGCAGCGCGATGGTCATCACCATCACCGTCACCCACGGCACCCCGCGACGTGAAGTTTTCGCGAACATTTTCGGCGCGCTGCCCTGCTCCGCCATGCCGTGCAGCATACGCCCCACGCCAAAGACGTCGGAGTTAATCGCCGACAGCGAAGCGGTCAGCACCACAAAGTTCAGGATGCTGGCGGCAAAAGTGATGCCGAGATGCTGGAAGGTTAAGACGAACGGGCTGCCGTTGGTCCCGACCTGGTTCCACGGATAGATAGACATAATCACAAACAGCGTACCCACGTAAAACACCAGGATACGCATCGGCACCGAGTTAATGGCGCGCGGAATGGATTTCTCCGGATCTTTCGCTTCGCCGGCGGTGATACCGATAATCTCAATGCCGCCGTAAGCGAACATCACCATCTGCAGCGACATCACCATCCCCAGCCAGCCGTTGCTGAAGAAGCCGCCGTTGCTCCACAGGTTGTGGATGCCGGTCGGCTGCCCGCCGTTGCCAATACCCCAGATAATGATGCCGAAACCGGCGAGGATCATGATGATAATGGTGGCGACTTTGAAGAAGGAGAACCAGAACTCCAGCTCGCCGAAGACCTTCACGCTCATCAGGTTGACGGCGCAGATAATCAGGACCACGCTGAGCACCCAAACCCAGTGCGGTACCGCCGGAAACCAGACGCCCATATAGATGCCGAAGGCCGTGACGTCGGCGATGGCGACAATCAGAATTTCAAAACAGTAGGTCCAGCCGGTGATATAGCCCGCCAGCGGGCCAAGGTAATCCTGCGCGTAGCGCGAGAACGAGCTGGCGGCCGGGTTATGCACCGACATCTCGCCCAGCGCGCGCATAATAATGTAGGCCGCGACGCCGCCGATAATATAAGCCAACAGAACGCTCGGACCCGCCATTTTAATCGCGTCAGCCGAACCATAGAAAAGGCCGGTACCGATTGCCGACCCCAGCGCCATAAAGCGAATATGCCGGGTACTTAGCCCGCGCTTAAGCTTGTTACTACTTTCCATCGTGTTCCATGCCGTTTTTCTCCTCTGGACTTCGCGGGGGCAAAGGACAAAGGAGGGTGACCAAAAAAACAAAAAACCACGGGACCTGAAGTCCCGTGGTTAAACACCTGTGTAAAGCGTCGGTTAGTGCGCGCTGGAAGTCATCTGACGTCCTGCTGCGCGATCCCAGATAACGGCCAGAATCACCATCACGGCGGTTGGCATCAGCCAGGCCAGACCCTGCTCCGCCAGCGGCAGACGCGCGGTCCAGGACGGCATAATATCTGCAAACGCCGACGCTTTAATGCCGTCAATGATACCAAACATCAGACTGATAAACATTGCCGGGGCGATAACGCGGGACGAATTATGCCACCAACCGCGGGTAAAGCTTAATACAACCAGTGCGATACACGGCGGATAGATAGCCGTCAGCACCGGAATCGAAATCTGAATCAGGTGGCTCAGACCGAGGTTGGAAACCGCCATCGAAAACAGGCCGAGGATAAACACCAGCGTACGATAGGAGAACGGCAGGTACTGGGCGAAGAACTCCGCGCAGGCGCAGGTCAGGCCCACCGCCGTCACCAGACAGGCGATAAAGATCAGCGCCGCCAGCATAAAGCTTCCCGCGCCGCCGAAGGTGTGCTGGACGTAAGCATGGAGAATCGCCGCGCCGTTAGCGGATTGCTCAACCAGCGTGCCGCTATCTGAACCTAAACGGAACAGCGCCAGGTACAGCAGCGTCAGGCCCACGCCGGCCATCAGGCCAGCCCACACGGTGTAGCGGGTCAGCAGGCGGGCTTCGGTCACCCCGCGGGAACGCGCGGCGTTGACAATCACGATACCAAAGACCATCGCGCCCAGGGTATCCATAGTCAGATAGCCGTTGACGAAACCGTTCGAGAACGGCGCGGTACGGTAGGCTTCCATCGCGTGGCTCAGCGGACCGGCGGGCCAGACGATGGCCGCAACGGAAAGAATAATCAGGGCGATAATTTTCAGCGGCGCGAGGAAATTCCCCACGGTATCCAGCAGTTTGCCCGGGTAGAGCGAAACGAGGATCACCAGCGCAAAATAGATAACGCTGTAAATCAGCAGCGGCAGCGCGCCGTCACCGGTCAGCGGCGCAATCCCCACTTCAAAAGAGACGGTGGCGGTGCGCGGCGTCGCGAACAGCGGCCCAACGGCAAGATAGCAGACCACCGCCAGCAGGATACCGGCGACTTTTCCAATCGGCGTGCTCAGGCTCTCTACGCCGCCGCCGACCTTCGCCAGCGCCACGACCGTTAGCACCGGCAGACCCACGGCGGTAATCAGAAAGCCAATAGCCGCGGTCCAGACGTGTTCGCCGGCCTGTAAGCCAACCATCGGAGGAAAGATAATATTGCCTGCGCCGACGAACAGCGCGAAGGTCATAAAGCCCAACGCAATGATGTCGCGAGATTTTAACTGATGGGTCATAAATTCATTACAGCCTGTGGATGTGGTGTTGTAAAAACGGATTTATACCGCGCCTTTCCCCTGGGGATGATACAGCGGCCATTGTCAGTAAACTCAGCGGGATATGCTCCCAAAGCGGCGTGGAAAAGAATAGTTTTTTGAATTACCACGCAAAAACAGTCTGTCTGCGACCGTAGGGGGGCAATTTAAACGCTTATAACGTTTTAAAGCAAGGAGGGATCGCAAAAGCAGATGATTATGCTAACTCTATTTTAATGATTAGCATCATTAGCCAGAAGGATAGAAAACATCTGGCTTATCATGCGAACAAAAAAGCAGCTTACGTTCGTTAATTACGCAGCTGTGATGGCGCTGCAAACGAAAATGACCAGCCGAAGCTGGTCATTGGCAAGGAATGCTGACACTCACCCGTCCGGGTTTAATTTTTGGCAATTAAACGTTCCGGTAATAAGAAGCTAAAGCGGGTGCCTTTGCCGACCACGCTCTCGATCTCAAGGCGGCTATCGTGATGGCTGACGGCATGTTTGACAATCGCCAGCCCCAGCCCGCTGCCGCCGGTTTGCCGCGAACGCGCTTTATCCACCCGGTAGAAACGTTCGGTCAGGCGCGGAATATGCTCCGGCGCGATGCCTGGCCCGTTATCCTCGACGCTGAACAACGCGCCGTGCGGCGCCCGCTGCCAGGTTACGGTAATCACCGTTCCCGCCGGCGTATGGTTGACCGCGTTATACACCAGGTTGGAAATCGCGCTGCGCAGCTGTTCCTCATTACCCAGCACTTTTAGCGAGTCATCGACCGAAAAATGCAGCTCGTGCTTCTGCTGGCTTAGCGTTTGCGCCTCGCGCTCGACGACCCGCAGCATCATCGGCACGTCGATTTTATCGTTCATCGCCAGTACCGGCGCGGCTTCAATGCGCGACAGCGTCAGCAGTTGCTTCACCAGGCCTTCCATACGCTGGGTTTGTTCGCGCATGGTGTGTAACGCTTTTTCGCGCGTTCCCCCTTCCAGCACCTGCTCCTGCATCATCTCCAGATACCCCTGCAGCACCGTCAACGGCGTGCGAAGTTCATGGCTGACGTTGGCGAAAAAGTTACGCCGCGCCCCTTCCAACTGGTGCATCTGCGTGACATCGCGCGCCACCATCAGCAGCTGTTTGTCGCTATAGGGCATCATGCGAATTTCCAGATGGCGGCCATTATTCAGCACCAGATTGAGCGGCTTGGAAAAGTCGCGGTATTTCATGTAATTAGCAAATTCAGGATAGCGCAGGAGGTTGAGGATATTCTGCCCGTTATCGTCGGGCCAGCGCAGATTAAGGATCTGCTGGGCCAGGCCGTTACACCAGAACATCGCGCCTTCTTCGGTGGTCAGCACCACCGCGTCCGGCAGGGACTCCGCCCCGCTGCGAAAGCGCTTAATCAGGCTTCCCAGCTCACGGCGGCGCTTTTTATTACGCATCTGCATCTGGTGCAGACCGTACAGCAGGGGTTCCCAGCTGCCGCTACCCGGCGGCGGCGTCATGCTGCGGTCGACCCACAGCCACCACGACAGGCGCATCAGATTCCAGAAATGCCAGATAAGAAGACCGGTCACTGCCGCCAATAAAAACCACGGCAGATGACCTAAAAACGCCCCGAGGATCAGGGCCGGGATACAACATAAGAAAAGCTCAAGCGCCAGCCTTTTCCATGACAGCCGTTCCAGCACGGTTCACACTCCTGTCAGCATTCAGAAACGGGCGGAGAAACGATATCCCGTACCGCGAACCGTTTGTACCATCCGGTCATGGCCGCTATGTTCCAGCGCTTTGCGCAGACGGCGAATATGCACGTCTACCGTTCTGTCTTCTACATATACGTTGGTGCCCCAGACGTGATTCAGCAGCTGTTCGCGGCTATAGACCCGCTCAGGGTGCGTCATGAAGAAGTGTAATAATTTAAATTCCGTCGGCCCCATATCCAGCGGATTTTCGCCGGTCATCACGCGATGCGAAGAAGGGTCGAGGCTCAGCCCCTGCATTTCAATCACCTCTTCCACCGCCATCGGCGAAATGCGCCGCATCACGGCTTTAATCCGCGCCACCAGCTCTTTCGGGGAAAACGGCTTGGTGATGTAATCATCCGCACCGGTCTCCAGGCCGCGGACGCGATCTTCCTCTTCGC
This sequence comes from Klebsiella sp. M5al, assembly GCF_002090195.1. Taxonomy (NCBI): domain Bacteria; kingdom Pseudomonadati; phylum Pseudomonadota; class Gammaproteobacteria; order Enterobacterales; family Enterobacteriaceae; genus Klebsiella; species Klebsiella sp. M5al. The sequence continues at coordinate 1,307,998 of NZ_CP020657.1, read as the reverse complement.
CGCGGGCGGTCAGCATCACCACCGGAATGTCACGGGTCATCGCTTCTCGCTTGAGCTGTTTAATAAACTGCAGACCCGACCCCCCCGGCAGCATCCAGTCAAGGAGGATTAAATCAGGCCAGGGTTCATTGAGCTGATTGACCGCGCTGTCAAAATCTTCCGCCTCGACGGGCTGAAAGCCGTTTTGCTCCAGAACAAAGCAAACCATTTCGCGGATTGGAGCTTCATCTTCAACGACCAGAATTCTTCTCGCCATTATTTACCCTGTATTTTTTAGCCATCAGTATAGAAGTGCGCGGCCATTATGCGTCAGATTTATGACAGATTTATGAAAAAAATGACCGCCAGATGAACGCGGATTTCGCATTGTGACACGGACTTAACTCACCGAAGAGCGGCGTTATCCCCTCAATAATTCACGTGGCTTAGCGTCAGCCCCACAAGCACAGGTAACCAGATGGTTGAGGTGAGCGCGCGTAGCCAACACATAAGCAACTTGAAGTATGACGGGTATATAATGCCGCTTACGCTTTTTCGCTATGGAACAACTATGCGCATCCTTCACACCTCTGACTGGCATCTTGGGCAAAATTTTTACAGCAAAAGTCGCGCCGCCGAACATCAGGCGTTTCTCGACTGGCTGCTGGCCAGCGCGCAGGAACATGACGTCGATGCCATTATTGTCGCGGGCGATATTTTTGATACCGGCTCGCCGCCGAGCTACGCGCGCGAGCTGTATAACCGCTTTGTCGTTCAGCTGCAGCAGACCGGCTGTCGGCTGGTAGTGCTGGCGGGAAACCACGATTCGGTCGCCACCCTCAACGAGTCGCGCGACATTCTTGCGTTCCTGAAAACCACGGTGGTGGCCAATGCCGGCCACGCGCCCTTTATTCTGCCGCTGCGCGACGGTACGCCGGGGGCGGTTTTTTGCCCGGTACCGTTCCTGCGTCCGCGCGAACTGGTGACCAGCCAGGCCGGGCACTCCAGCGGCGAGAAGCAGCAGCAGTTGCTCAACGCCATCAGCGACTACTACCAGCAGCAGTACCAGCAGGCCTGCGAACTGCGCGGCGACCGGGCGCTGCCGATTATCGCCAGCGGCCATTTAACCACCGTCGGCGCCAGCAAAAGCGACGCAGTTCGCGAAATTTATATCGGTACCCTCGACGCCTTCCCGGCGAACCGCTTTCCGCCCGCCGACTATATCGCGCTCGGCCATATTCACCGGGCGCAGGTGGTCGGCGGCTGCGAGCATATTCGCTACAGCGGCTCCCCGATTGCGCTGAGCTTTGACGAAACAGGGAAAAGCAAAAGCGTCAATCTGGTGACCTTTAGCGCTGGCCGCCTGACGGACGTCACGCCGCTGATCGTGCCCATCACCCAACCTCTGGCGGTCTTAAAGGGCGATTTCGCCAGCGTTAGCGCCCAGTTGAACCAATGGCAGAATAACGACCAGCAGCCCGCGGCATGGCTAGATATCGAAATCACCAGCGATGAATATATGCATGATATCCAACGGAAAATCCAGGCCCAGACCGAAACGCTGCCGGTAGAAGTGCTGCTGGTGCGCCGCAGCCGCAGCCAGCGCGATCGCATTCTGGCGGGCGTTCAGCGAGTCACCCTCAGCGAACTGCAGGTGGAGGACGTTTTCGCCCGCCGTCTGGCGCTGGAAACCCTGGAAGAGGCGCAGCAGCAGCGCCTGGAACAGCTCTTTAATGAAACGCTGCATAGTCTCAACGGTGAGGATCGCCTGTGAAAATTCTCAGCTTACGCCTGAAAAACCTCAACTCACTCAAAGGCGAATGGAAAATCGATTTCTCCGCTGAGCCCTTTGCCAGCAACGGACTGTTCGCGATTACCGGGCCAACCGGCGCCGGCAAGACCACCCTGCTGGACGCTATCTGCCTCGCGCTTTATCACGAAACGCCGCGCCTGAGCAGCGTGTCGCAATCGCAAAACGATCTGATGACCCGCGACACCGCCGAATGTCTGGCGGAAGTGGAGTTCGAAGTCAAAGGCATCGCCTACCGCGCCTTCTGGAGCCAGAACCGGGCGCGAAACCAGCCGGACGGCAATTTACAGGTTCCGCGCGTCGAACTGGCGCGCTGCGAGGACGGCAAAATCCTCGCCGATAAGGTCAAAGATAAGCTGGAACTGACCGCCTCGCTCACCGGCCTGGACTATGGCCGCTTCACCCGCTCAATGCTGCTGTCGCAGGGGCAGTTCGCCGCCTTCCTCAACGCCAAACCGAAGGAGCGCGCCGAGCTGCTGGAAGAGCTCACCGGGACCGAAATTTACGGCCAGATTTCCGCCCAGGTCTTTGAAAAACATAAGCAGGCCCGCGTCGAGCTGGAAAAAATCCAGGCGCAGGCCTCCGGCGTCCTGCTGCTGAGCGAGGAGCAACAGCAGGCGCTTCAGCAAAGTTTGCAAGCGCTTACTTCCGAAGAAAAACAGCAAGTTAGCGAACAAACCCGGTTGCAAAACGCCCGTCAGTGGCAGATACGCCGTGAAGAGCTGACGGCAGAAGATCTGCGGGCTCAAACCGCGCTACGCGAAGCGCAATCTGCGCTGGAGCAGGCCCAGCCGCAGCTTAGCGCGCTGCTGAATGCGCAGCCCGCGGAGCGCTTGCGCCCGCAGTGGACGCGTCAGCAGGAGCAAACCGCCGCGCTGGCGCAAACCCGCCGCCAGAGAGAAGAAGTAAATACTCGCTTACATGACCGATTGCGGCTGCGGGCGGGTATTCGCCTCGCCGCCCGGCAGCAGTATGAGCAACTTCACAGCCGTCAGCAAACGCTGTCCGTATGGCTTAAAGAGCATGACCGCTTTCAGCTGTGGGGCAACGCGCTGGCCGGCTGGCGTGCCGCTTTCCAGCAGCAGGCTCGCGATACGCAGCAGCAATCCGCGGTACAACTGCGCCTGGCGGAAACCCACCGCAGGCTGGGCGAACTGCCGCCCGCCGGGCTGACGCTGGATGCCGAACAGGTTAGCGCCGGGCTCGCGCAGCACGCTGCGGCCCGCGCTCTGCGTCAGCAGCTCGCTGCGCTGCATGGTCAGCTGCAGCCGCTGGCCCAGCGGCTATTGCAGCTTGATGCCGCCGGGCAGGCCAGTAAGCAGGAGCAGGAGCGGCTGGAAGCCACGCTGGCTCAGCGCCGTCAGGCCTATAAAGAAAAGCATCAGCAGTTCAGCGATGTGAAAGCCCTGTGCGAAATGGAAGCCCGTATTGCCGGTCTTGAGACCGAACGTGCTCGCCTGCAGCCCGGCTCCCCCTGCCCGCTTTGCGGTTCCGCGCAGCATCCGGCCGTCGCCGAATATCAGGCGCTGGTTCCCGGCGTAAACCAGGCGCGGCGCGATGCGCTGGAGCGCGAAGTTAAGCAGCTGGCGGAGGCCGGAGCGCTGGCGCGCGGCGAGCTTGACGCTCTGATCAAGCAGCAGCAAAAAGAGGCCGCCGAGAAAGCATCGCTTCTGCAGCAGGAGCAAGCGCTTACATCACGCTGGCAGGAGACCATCGCCGGATTAAATATTGACCTGACGCCAAAGGATGATATTCCGGGCTGGCTAAACGCGCAGCAGGAGCATGAACAGCGGCTGTATCAGCATCAGCAGCGTCTGGCCTGGCAGGCTCAGCAGCAGGAGTGCCAGCAGCAGCTCCAGCAGCTACAGCGGGAACAAGAGCAGCGCAGCGCTGCGCTGGCGGCGGAGCTGAGCGCATTTGCGCTGGACTTACCGGCTGTCGGGCAGGCCGCCGGCTGGCTGGCGCAGCGGGAAGAAGAGACCCGCGGCTGGCAGGCCAAACAGAATGAACGGCTCGCCCTGCAGGAACAGATCCAACAGCTGGCTCCGCTACTGGAGGCTTTGCCGGAAACGGACTTAGCGGCGGAACCCGCGCCGCTGGACGGCTGGCGCCAGGTGCATGACGACTGCCTCGCGCTCCAGAGCCAGTGGCAAACCCTGGGGCAGCAGGAGAGCCAGCAGCAGGCACAGCTGAAAGAGAGCGAAGCGCAGTTCAGCGCGGCGCTGGCCGCCAGCCCGTTCGCCGATCGGCAGGCGTTTCTCGCCGCGCTGCTTGATGAAGAGACGCGCCAGCGCCTTGAACGCCTGAAGCAGACGCTGGAAAACGCGCTCCAGCAGAATCAGGCGCTGGCGCTGCGGGCCCGCGAGGCGCTGGTGAACCATAGCCAGCAGCCGCCGGCGGACGCGGACATCGGCCAGCCACCTGAAGAGCTACAAGACAAGCTTCAGCAGCTGACCTCGCTGCTGCGGGAAAACAGCGCCCGCCAGGGAGAGATTCGCCAGCAGCTGAAGCAGAATGCCGAAAACCAGCAGCGCCAGCAGTTGTTACGCCTGCAGATGGAACGCGCGGCCCAGGAAGTGGAAGACTGGGGGTGGCTGAACTCGCTTATCGGCTCCCGAGAGGGCGACAAATTCCGTAAGTTTGCGCAAGGCCTGACGCTGGATAACCTGGTATGGCTGGCCAACCACCAGCTTAACCGCCTGCACGGCCGCTATCTGCTGCAACGCAAAGCCAGCGATGCGCTGGAGCTGGAGGTGGTCGATACCTGGCAGGCGGACGCGGTGCGCGATACACGGACCCTTTCCGGCGGCGAGAGCTTCCTCGTCAGCCTGGCCCTGGCGCTGGCGCTCTCCGACCTGGTCAGCCATAAAACGCGGATAGACTCGCTGTTTCTCGACGAGGGTTTCGGCACGCTGGACAGCGAAACCCTGGATACCGCGCTGGACGCGCTGGACGCGCTTAACGCCAGCGGCAAAATTATCGGTGTCATCAGCCACGTCGAAGCGATGAAAGAGCGCATCCCTGTGCAAATTAAAGTTAAAAAAATCAACGGGCTGGGCTATAGCCGCCTCGATAAAGCTTTCGCCGTTGAGTAATTCTCCCCCTCCACTCCTTCCCTGAAGATCTCTCCCCGCGGGGAGAGATCGCCGCACCCTGAGAAATGACGCGCTTCCAACGGCCCGGCGTAGTACTCATTGCCATCCCATTCACGATTGATCTTGATTATGCACGAATATGCATGATATTTTATCTATCAGCTTATCATAGGTCGTTTTCATTTGCTTTCGTGCAAATTCATGCATAAAAATAGTCTATGACGGAACGGACAACGGGAAGGAAGCCTTCAATAGCATTCCCATTCACGCATCAAGAAGGTCATAAATATGCAAAGTTTACTTATTTTGATCGCCGGCCCGGTACGCAGCGGCACCAACAATCGCGCGGAACTTATCGAGGCTAATCTGCACAATATGGCCCAGGTTGCGCTACGCGTTTACCAGAAAGGGCATATTCCCGTGGTCGGCGAATGGCTGGCGTTACCCGTCGCTAAAGCGGCGGGCTCCAAAACAATTGGCGATGCGATTAGCGAAGAGTATCTCTACCCCGTCGCTCACCGTTTAATTAGCCGCTGCGACGCTATTTTGCGTATGCCGGGCGAATCCCGGGGAGCGGACCTGGATATTGAGGAAGGCAAAAAACGAGGGCTGGCGATTTACTCTGCTCTTGAGGAGATCCCGGAGCGGTAACCCGCTGCGCCGTTGAGGCCGCGCAGCGGGTTGATGATTACAGCGGCCATAACCAGGCGGCGCCGCGTACGCCGCTGGAATCGCCATGCGCCGCTTTGCGAATCGGCGTCTCGCATTCGCCGCCAAAGACCCACGGTTTCAGCAGATTCGGCACCGTCTGATACAGTCGGTCAACGTTGCTCATTCCCCCGCCAAGCACAATAACGTCCGGGTCGAGGATGTTAATCACGTGCGCCAACGACTTCGCCAGCCGCGTCTCATAGCGGCTCAGCGCCAGTTCCGCCACAGGATCCCGCTCGCCGACGCGCTGCATAATCTCGCTGCCTTTCAGCGGATGCCCGCTCAACCGACGGTAATCGGTCGCAAAGCCGGTGCCGGAGATAAAGGTTTCAATGCAGCCCTGCTTGCCGCAGTAGCACGGCACTTCAGCGCGATAGCGTAGTTCGTCTTCATCCATCCACGGCAGCGGATTATGCCCCCACTCGCCCGCGGTACCGTTGCCGCCAATATGGGCGCGACCGTTGAGCGCCACCCCTGAACCGCAGCCGGTGCCGATAATCACCGCAAATACCGTTTGCGCCCCGGCCGCCGCGCCGTCTACCGCTTCCGACACCGCGAGGCAGTTGGCATCGTTGGCCAGACGCACTTCCCGTTGCAGACGCTGGCTCAGATCTTTATCAAACGGCTGACCGTTAAGCCAGGTTGAGTTAGCGTTTTTGACCACGCCGGTATAGGGCGAAATCGACCCGGGGATGCCGATGCCGACCGTGCCGCTCTGCCCGGTGGCCTGCTCGGCCATCTCTACCAGCGAGGCAATCGTCTCTATCGTCTGGCGATAATCGCCCCCCGGCGTAGGCAGGCGATGACGAAATAGCTGCTCTCCCTGGTCGCTCAGCGCGATGACTTCCGTTTTGGTTCCGCCTAAATCAATGCCAATGCGCACTGTGAATTCCTCCCCCGATTAACAATGCAAGCATAGCGACAATTCGCTATCATGCCCGCTGGATTTAACGACTAAGCCGTGGAAATTATCATGCTGTGGTTCAAAAATTTAATGGTTTATCGTCTCAGCCGCGACATTTCCCTGCGCGCCGAGGAGATGGAAAAACAGCTGGCCGAGCTGACCTTTACCCCTTGCGGCAGCCAGGATATGGCCAAAACCGGTTGGGTACCGCCGATGGGATCGCACAGCGACGCGTTGACGCATACGTCAAACGGCCAGATCGTTATCTGCGCGCGTAAAGAAGAGAAGATCCTGCCGTCTCCGGTGATCAAACAGGCGCTGGAAGCAAAGATCTTCAAGCTGGAAGCCGAGCAGGGCCGCAAGCTGAAAAAGACCGAAAAAGACTCGCTGAAAGATGAAGTCCTGCACTCTTTGCTGCCGCGTGCCTTCAGCCGCTTCAGCCAGACCATGATGTGGATCGATACCGTCAACGGACTGATCATGGTGGACTGCGCGAGCGCCAAAAAAGCGGAAGATACCCTGGCGCTGCTGCGTAAAACCCTCGGCTCGCTGCCGGTAGTCCCGCTGGCGCTGGAAACCCCGATCGAACTGACGCTCACCGAGTGGGTGCGCTCCGGTACCGTTGCTCAGGGCTTCCAGCTGCTGGACGAAGCTGAGCTAAAAGCGATGCTGGAAGACGGCGGCGTGATCCGCGCGAAAAAACAGGATCTGGTCAGCGACGAGATCGCCGTACACATTGAAGCCGGTAAGGTCGTGACCAAGCTGGCGCTCGACTGGCAGCAGCGCATTCAGTTCCTGATGTGCGATGATGGTTCGATTAAACGCCTGAAGTTCTGCGACGAACTGCGGGACCAGAATGAAGATATCGACCGGGAAGATTTCGCTCAGCGTTTTGACGCGGACTTTATTCTGATGACCGGCGAACTGGCCGCGCTGATACAGAATCTGGTGGAAGGGTTAGGCGGCGAAGCGCAGCGCTAATCGGGTGGTGAATTCCTTCCTGCCAGCGCAGGAAGGAAGCTGACGTTACAGGTAGCGGCAAAGATAAGACGTCGGCTCAGCCACCTGCAAATGAAACTCGCTATTCCCCGGTACGTTGAATACTTCCCCGGCGGCGTAGACTTTCCACTCGGTTTCCCCCGGCAGAAGTACGTTCAGCGCGCCGCTGACTACGGTCATCTCTTCTGGCTGCGCGGTGCCAAAGGTATATTCCCCTTCCGCCATCACGCCCACGCTCGCACGGCCGGTGCTGCTGCTGGTGAAGCCGATAGATTTTACTTTTCCGTCAAAGTATTCATTGCTTTGAAGCATAAACTCGCCCTTATGATCTTGTGTTGAAGGCACAATATAGGGGGCGCTCCTTGCCCCTGTCACGTAAAATTAACGTGTTACATCAGGTTAAACTAATAGTTCTGCCGCCAGTCGCGAAACCAGCACATTTGACAACAGAACCGGGATATCCAGCGCCTTTTGTAATATGTCGCGATGCTGCTGGTGGTAGCAAAGACAATCCAGCATCAGTACATCCGCGCCTTGCTCAATCAGCTCCCTGCCCGCAGACAGTAAATTCTCTTTACTACCGCTAACCGGGTTGGAGATGGCATACAGCGGGGTGTTTTCTAACACCTGCCATTTATCCCGCTGCATCGGCAAAATCTCTTCAACCGGCACAATGACCCCCACCTGATGACCGTCGACAATCGAGGCAACCAGCGGCGGGATAATCCTTTGCGGCTCAAGCAGGATCGCATTATTCGCCGTAAATCCACGAAAGGGATGGGTACTCATGAGTAATATCAGGTCGTAATCTTGTTTATCGAGCATCGCAATGACGCTACGTAAAACACGTTCAACCTTCTGCCGCGAGACCTGCGCGATTTCATTGTCGTTAAGCAAGGTCAATAGCATCTCATCGCCGGGCTCAATGCCGTAGTCCCGCATCACCTCTTCGCGCGCCATTTTGCCTAACAGGCTAATGTGGTCGATCTGTTCTTCCCTGATATGTTCAGTTAAAAGCGGTAACATCTCCGCCACCGGTACTACCCCAATGGTCAAAATTGCCATCGATGCACTACTCATATCATGTACCTTTTCACAACCGCTGTTTCAAAACAGGCTTCTATTGACGACTTCTGCCCCCTGGTGACCAAAAGCAACCGTCGAGAAGCGTAGCAGGTTACGGCTATTGTGGAATGTAAAGATTCCAGAAGCGTCAAAAACGCACCAGAAAATCCGTACCTTAGGTAATCATTAGTACGGTTAATAAATTAAAAATGTGATGCATGTCCGGTAGCGATCTTTTCAGAGCCAATCCCGGACATGAATGGGGGAATTAAGACTTGTCAGGATCTTCGTAGCGCCGTTTGGCGTCCAACGCTTCCTGTTCAGTAGGGTGTTCACTGATGAGGGAGTTTGGCGTCGGATGGTCAGCGCGCAGTTCATACCAGGTGACCGTTTGGCCCTGCGGGCCTTTTTCAACGGCGACAACACGCGCTTCCCTTGGATATGGGGGTCTGGTCGGCATAGCGTTTCCTTTTTTTACCTTAAGAGCTTTAAAGTATAGGCGCTGCCGATCCGTTTTCCCCAGGCAAAGTCTTAACTGGTATAGCTCACACCGCAGACGGTCGTCATAATCTGTTCCACGACCTCATCCGGCGACGCGGTGGCGTTAATAATATGATGCGCGGCCGCGCGATATAGCGCTTCCCTCTGCGCCAGCACCTCACCCACTTCCTCGCGGATGGGCTTGCCGGTCAGCGTCGGGCGCTGTTCAGCCTTCGGATAGGCTTCAAGACGGTCAATCAGCGCGGAAACCGAAGCCTCAAGATAGATCACGACACCATTTTCCCGCATAAACTGACGGTTATATTCGCTGAGTATAATGCCGCCGCCGGTGGCGATGATGGTTGCAGGTTGCGCGACTCTTTCTAACGCCTGCGTTTCCAGAGCACGAAAGCGTTCCCAGCCCTCCTGCTGGACGATCGCCGCTACCGTGCGCTGCTCATGCTCCTGCAGCTCATGGTCCGTGTCGGCGAACTTAAAGCTGCGAACTTTCGCCAGCGCGTGACCGACGGTCGTTTTACCGCAGCCGCGAGGCCCGACAAGAAATATTAGCTGTGTCATTACCGAAGACCCCTTGGTTCCGCGTACCGCGGATAAATGAAAGCGAAAAGAGAAACAATGGTACCGCAAACTTACCTGACGTTAACCGTAAAATAAACGTTACACACCATCTGCAAACCCTTTTACCTTAGTATTAGAAAGGACTTTACATGTAAACTTATCATTGCATTTGGTGTTATGCCAGCTTTACTTTTGTACAAAAGTTATTTTTTGTTCGCAGTCTGGCGTAAACAGTAACACATTTCTGCACAGCTTTACGCTGCAGCATATTTACAAGACGAGTGCTTCGGAGCGAATCTGAGGCTAATCAATCAGTATGACAGAGGTATGTAGTATGCAATCTGAAGAGCAACGCCTTATCGATGGACTGTTTTCCCGGTTAAAAGAGGCCGAGAGCCGCAGCGCATCGCGCGATACCAGCGCTGAGGAGCGGATTGCCGGGCACATCAAAGAGCAGCCGTTCGCCCCTTACTATATGGCGCAGACGATTTTGATTCAGGAAGCGGCAATCAAACAGCTTAACGACCGTATTCAGGCGCTGGAAAGCCAGGTCACTCAGCTTCAGGCCGCGAAGCCGAGCAGCGGCGGATTTCTCTCCGGCCTGTTTGGCGGCGGGCAGTCTCGCGGCTCCGATCCGATTCCTGGCACAGAGCAGTATGGCCGACCACAGGCCGGCGCCCAGCCTCAGTACGCCCCGCAGGCGCAACAGCAGAACTACGCGCCTCAGGTCTCGCGCAGCAGCGGCGGCTTTATGGCCGGCGCGCTGCAAACGGCGGCAGGCGTCGCGGGCGGCGTAGTGTTGGGCAATATGTTGACCAATATGTTTAGCGGCTCGCATCCGCAGGAGATCGTCAATATTATCGAAGATAAACCGCAGCCGGATCTCAGCCAGGCGCAGGACAGCAGCGTCGCTGACGATACCTTCCGCCAGGATGACGGGCAGTTCCTTGCCGACAACAACGACTATGACTCCGACTTTGACGCCGGTTTCGGCAACGATGATTTTGGCAGCGACGACGACAGCTGGGTTTAAGCCTGCGGGCGTTTGACCTCTAACAGCCATTTCTCCAGCGCGGCGGCAAACTGCTGGCGATCGCGCTGGGATAAGCTATCCGGGCCGCCGGTCTGCACGCCGCTGGCCCGCATCGTTTCCATAAAATCGCGCATCGTCAGCCGCTCGCGAATAGTCGCCTCGCTGTAGCGTTCTCCACGCGGATTCAGCGCCGCCCCGCCTTTCTCCAGCACTTCCGCCGCCAGCGGAATATCGGCGGTAATCACCAAATCTCCCGGCTCGCATAAACGAACGATTTCGTTATCCGCCACGTCAAACCCCTGCGCCACGCGCAGCGTGCGGATAAAGCGCGACGGCGGGACGCGCAGCGGCTGGTTAGCGACCAGCGTCAGCGAGATTTGCGTGCGCTCGGCGGCGCGGAACAAAATATCTTTAATGACGTTCGGACACGCGTCCGCATCAACCCAAATAGCCATTGCGGCTCCTGTCGACCAAAAAGAGAGGCCGTATTGTCACCTGCTTTTGCCTTCCGCGAAAGCAACAAGATGATAAGCTATGTAGCTAACGATAAAACAAGCAAAGGGGATTGGTGATGGAGAAGAAAATCGGCTTTATCGGCTGCGGCAATATGGGCAAGGCCATTCTGGGCGGCCTGATCGCCAGCGGACAGGTTCAGCCGGGTCAAATCTGGGTCTACACCCCGTCGCCGGATAAAGTGGCGGCCCTGCACGACCAGTACGGCATTAATGCGGCGCAAAGCGCGCAGGAAGTGGCCCAGGTGGCGGATATCGTTTTTGGCGCCGTGAAGCCGGGCGTGATGGTGAAAGTCCTCAGCGACATCGCCTCCAGCCTGAATAAAGACTCGCTGGTGGTTTCTATCGCCGCAGGCGTGACGCTCGATCAGCTGGCGCGCGCCCTGGGTCACGATCGCAAAATAGTCCGCGCGATGCCCAACACGCCTTCGCTGGTCAACGCGGGGATGACGTCGGTCACGCCGAACGCGCTGGTGAGCGCCGAAGAAACCGCAGAAATCCTGACCATTTTCCGCTGCTTTGGCCAGGCGGAAATCATTGCCGAGCCAATGATTCACCCGGTGGTTGGCGTCAGCGGCTCCGCGCCGGCCTACGTTTTTATGTTTATCGAAGCGATGGCGGACGCCGCCGTGCTTGGCGGAATGCCGCGCGCTCAGGCCTATAAATTCGCGGCCCAGGCGGTGATGGGTTCAGCTAAAATGGTGCTCGAGAGCGGAGAGCATCCGGGCGCGCTGAAGGATATGGTGTGCTCGCCGGGCGGCACCACGATCGAAGCCGTGCGCGTGCTGGAAGAGAAAGGCTTCCGCTCGGCCGTCATCGAAGCGATGGTGAAATGCATGGAAAAATCAGAGAAGCTCAGCCGTTCCTGATTGAAATAGCGAATAGCGGGTGAGGTTTCCCTCACCCGCTTATTTCTTACACCTGTTTTTTCAGGCAGGCGCTCATAAATTTGCTGCGATCGTCTCCTTTCAGAGACTGCTGGGTCGCCTGAGCGTTGCACTCGCGCATCTTCTGCTGCTGAGGCGTTAGCCCCTTACCGTCCTGCGCGGCGCCATCTTTCTTCAGGCAGCTACTCATAAACGTTTTACGCTCATCCCCTTTCAGCGACTTCGACGACGCTTCTTTATTACACACGCTCATCTTTTGCTGCTGGGGGGTTAACTCTTTTTCCGCGGCACTCACCGCTGTCATAAATACCAGGCCAAAAAGTAGGGTCACAAGTAATGTTATTTTCATCGCACCATCCTCTATGAGTGGATCTCTGTAAGTCTGGTCGCTGATGGAGAAAAAACCAGCCGGTAACGAAAATTCGTCACCGGCGTCAGGTTATTTCAGATTAAGTGCGGCCTTCATGGTATAGAACAGGTCGGTCTGATCGGTTAGCCCCACCACGTTGGCCGCGTGCGGGCCGTAGGCGGCAATGCGCAGCTGGGTGCCGGTATGCTCCATCGAGGTTTCTTCAGAGTTGCCATAGCTCATGACCATCACCGCGCCGTCTTTGGTATTCAGCGCCTGCGTCAGGCCTGGGGCTTTGGTATCCGCCGGGATAATCTGGCTGGCGTGAGCGTGGTCAGCGGTGACGATAACCAGGGTATTGCCCTCTTTTTTGGCAAACTCCAGCGCCTTCTGTACCGCTTCATCCAGATCGACGGTTTCGCCAATCTGACCGCACGGATTCGCCGCGTGATCCTGTTTATCGATAGAAGCGCCTTCCACCTGCAGGAAGAAGCCCTTCTCACTGCTGCTCAGCAGATCGATGGCTTTTTCGGTCATCTGCGCCAGCGTCGGCACCGATGCGTCACGTTTCGGGTTCGGCGTACAGGTTACCGCCGGCTTATCGATATTGCCGTGATAAGACGCCTTTGGGCCTTCCCAACGCACCGGCATATTGCCTTCCGCGAAGAGACCGAGCAGCGGTTTGTCCTGATTGGCCTGGCTAATGGCGGCCAGCGAGCTGGCGTCAGTGACGATCTGGTAGCCGCGGGCCACCGCCTGATCGTGCAGCGTTTTGCCCTGCCATTCGCCGGCCGTCGCGGTTTCAGCGAAGGTTTTCGCTCCGCCGCCCAGCGTCACGTCCGGACGCGCGTTCAGCAACTGTTCGGTAATGGAACCCTTACCGCCTTTTTCCAGCGCGTTGCTGGCGCATTTTTCACTGGTTACGCTCGGACCGTAGCATTTACGCGAAGTGACGTGCGCCACCAGCGCAGCCGGCGTGGCGTCCTGCAGTTCCGCCGTCGAGACGTTACCGGTAGCTAAACCCGCCGCTTTCGCCAGCTCAAGGATGGTCTGATGATCTTTTTCATGGATATCCACGCCCAGCGCGCCGTTGTAGCTTTTCACGCCGGTGGTCCAGGCCGTAGCGGAAGCGGCGGAGTCAGTCACATAATCCGGCTTGCCGGTTTTCTTATCCAGCGAATAGTGGGTGTACTGGCCGGTCAGCGGCAGCGCGTCAATCCCTTTAAAGAATCCGCCCGCCCCTTCTGCATAATTTCGCGCGGCGGTAATTTCAGAATCGCCCATTCCGTCGCCAATCAGCAAAATAATATTTTTAGCCGGTTTATTGATTAACGAAGCGCGCAGCGCCTCGGTCTGGTCGCCGCTTAAACGACGCGCTCCGCCCGGCGTGGTGATATCGCCCTGCGCGGCACGATTTTCCAGAACCGGTGCGGTTGTTGTTTCAGCGTGAATAATCGGGGAGCCCAACAGAGGTATCAGGGCAATAAACAAGGCGCTTAATTTCACTTTTATCGTCTCCATGTAAAAAATACTTTAAAAAACAAAACGAGGGAGACTGTATAAAAGCGATGTGACAGTAAAATGACAGCATCCATACCTTGTCACAAAACTAACTACGAGGATGCCGTAACAGCTTCTTTATATATTGCTGCAATAGCTGGGTATCGCGGTCGTCGACCAGCGGGCCGGGGCTGGCCTCGTCGATGGCCTGCTCAATATCGCTGATCAGCGCCTGCTGGGCGCCCTGCTCCATGTGGCGTAGCAGAGCGGTCACCACCACTTCCAGTGCCTCCACCTGCGCCGTCAGTTCCTTCGATTCTTCTTCCTTTTGGGCGAGTTTAACCAGTAGCTCAGCAATGAGATTCTTCACAGCGCTTTATCCTTATGCGAGGTCCGTAGTCTGCTATTTATGTCATAGATTAGCCGTCGGTTTCCACCATTATTTTTTAAAAAGGATCGACACGTCAATGAATAACAAGCGAAACGTTTTGCTCATTGTCAATCCCTCCAGGAGTTTACTCAACGAGGGATTAATAAGCGTCATAACCAAAATTAACAAATAAGAATAAAACGGAATATCGCTATTCTATCGATAACTATAACGTATCGCCATAATATATCTGGTAGGCCAGATTAACGCTGTCCGGCGCGTCTTTACCGGCCAGGCGCGCAATAAGTATTTCGCTCGCGGTTTTACCGATGTCATAACGTGGGGTAATGACGCTGGCTATTTTTTGTAGCCGCGCCCGGCCAATTTCGAGGCCGTGAAAACCGGCAATGGCCATCTCCTGGGGGACGGCTTTCCCCTGCGCCTGGCACTCGAGCAGCACGCCCACCGCCAGGTCGTCGTTGGTACAAAAAATGGCGTCAATATCCGGGCGCGACTGCTGCATCTGCAGGAACATCTGCCGACCCAGCGCAACCGAGGAGATCGTCTTCGGCGCCATGTGATACGCCTTCAGACCGTGCTCCGCCAGCGCCAGTTCAGTGCCGTGAAAACGGCTTAAATCGCGGGGATCGTCCATGGAGCCAAAAAAGGCGATCGCCCGTTTGCCGCTCTCAAGGAAAGCGTGGGTCATGTCCCACGCCGCCTTCTCGTTATCGAAGCCCACCTGGATATCCAGCTGCTGACCGCCAAAGTCCATCAGTTCAGCGACGGGAATACCGCTGGCGCGCACGTACTGCACCATGCGATCGCTGTGCTGCTTGCCGGTCAAAATCAGCCCGTCGATGTTGTAAGAGAGCAGGTTGAGCACTTCGCGCTCTTCGCGCTGCGGGTCATATTCATAGTTGGCAATCAGGGTCTGGTACTGGTGCGCGGAGGTCACCGACTCGATGCCGGCCAGCACATCGGCAAAAATCTGATTGCGGAAGGAGGGAATAAGCACGCCAATCGTTTTGCTGCGGGCGTTAAGCAGGATTTCCGGGGCGCGGTTGGGGATATAGTTGTTCTCTTCCATGACCTTTGAAATCAGCTCGCGGCTGCGCTCAGAAACCTGGCCGGGGTCGCGTAAATAACGGCTGACCGTCATTTTATTCAACCCCGCCAGATTAGCGATATCCTGCAATGTCATCCGGTTGTTTTTCATCAGGTTCTCTACGACAAACGACTTATGTGCTCGCAGAGAACCTTACCACAGCAGCGGCGGTTTATGTTAGCCGACAACCCTTTTTGCCACCGCCGGGGAAGAAGATTGCGGGTTAGCGCGCACGTTGAACATCAGCACGACGGACGATAACAGCGCGACGGCCATAAAGGTATAGGATACCCCCGGCCCGCCGGTTATCCCGTTCAGATACCCCACCAGCCACGCGCCAAGGAAAGCGCCGAGCGCGCCGAAGCTGTTGATTAACCCCATCGATACGCCGGAAACGTTGCGCGGCAGCAGTTCAGGAATAAGCGCGAAGAACGGCCCGTAGGGCGCATACATGCAGGCTGCGGCAATAACCAGCAGCGCATAGGATAACCAGAACGCCTGGTTGCCCACCATCCACGAGCCAAAGAAGGCGATAGCGGCAATCAGCAATAGCGGCCAGATAAACAGCTTACGATTCTGGAACTTATCCGACAGCCAGGAGACCGTCAGCATCAGGATAATCGCCGCCAGGTACGGCACCGCCGCCAGCCAGCCCACCGCCACGATATCCATCTGCGCGGCGTTTTTCAGAATCGACGGCATCCACATCATGAAACCGTAGACGCCGATGCTCCACAGCGCGTGTACGGCGCAGAGCATAATCACATTGCGCGAGCGCAGCGCTTCACCGTAGTTGCGCACCGGCTTGATATGGCTCTGCTCGCTGTCCATCACCTTCTGCAGGGTCTCTTTTTCCTGCTCGTTCAGCCAGGAAACCTCGGACGGTTTATCGCGCACCAGTATCCACCAGCATACCGCCCACAGCACCGCCGGAATGCCTTCAATGATGAACATTTCGCGCCAGCCCCACGCCTGAATCAGATAGCCGGAAACGATTGACATCCACAGCACCGTCACCGGGTTCCCGAGGATCAGAAAAGTATTAGCGCGTGAACGCTCGGTTTTAGTAAACCAGTTGCTGATATAAATCAGCATCGCCGGCATCACCGCCGCTTCCACCACGCCAAGCGTAAAGCGAATCGCCATCAGCATCGGAATATTGCTGACGAATCCGGTGGCCGCCGCGCAGAATCCCCATAAAATAAGGCTGCAGAAAATCATTTTCCGCACGCTGCGTTTTACCGCATATATCGCACCGGGAACCTGGAAAAAGAAATAACCGAGAAAAAATAATGCGCCAATCAGCGACGCCGTTCCTTTGGTAATACCCAAATCGCTTTCAATTCCCGCCGCAGCGGCAAAACCATAATTCGCGCGGTCAAGGTAGGCCAGACTATAGGTAATAAATATAATCGGCATTAAATACCACCAGCGACGCGCGGGTAATTTCGCGAGCATATGCATAAGCCATCCTCAGATATCAATATCTTCACACGAGTTAAATACGCCGTCCTTCTGGCAGCGCGGGCACGCTGCTGCCAGAAGGACGCGAAGTGATTCAGACAGCGGCGAGCATTCCGCCGTCCACAAACAGCAAATGACCGTTAACAAAGTTTGCCGCCGACGAGGCCAGATACACCGCGGCGCCAATCAGCTCTTCCGGTTTTCCCCAACGCGCCGCCGGCGTGCGCTGATACAGCCAGGCGGAAAACGCCTCATCGTTGACCAGGGCGGTCGTCATCTCGGTGGCAAAATATCCCGGCGCGATACCGTTAACCTGAATATTATATTCGGCCAGCTCAACGCACATGCCGCGGGTAAGCATTTTAACCGCCCCTTTTGAGGCCGCATAAGGCGTAATTGTTTTACGTCCCAGCTCGCTCTGCATCGAACAAATATTAATTATTTTTCCCGCGCGGCGGCCCATCATATATTTCGCCACCTGCTGCGATACCAGAAAAACGCCCTTCTGGTTGACCTCAATAACGTTGTCCCACTCCTCCTCCGGAAATTCGGTAAAAGGGAAACGCCGCTGGATCCCGGCGTTATTAATTAAAATATCAATTGCGCCGACCTCCTCTTCGATGCGGGCTATCGTCTGCTCGACCTGCGCCGCCTGGGTGACGTCAAAGGCGTACCCTACCGCGCGAAAGCCCTGCGCCACCAGCGCCTGCGCCGCCTGGTCTGCTCTTTCCTGCGTCCGGTCGTTAATGATTATCTCCGCGCCGTACTCGGCGAGGCCGCCGGCCAGCAGATGGCCTATCCCCTGAGCAGAGCCGGTGATCAGCGCGCGTTTCCCTGACAAATCGAATAAATTTCGCATAAAACCTCTTTTTCAATAACTGTTACGCGTAACTGTATACGCGTAACAGTTACGAATAGAAGAGGGTGAGAAGGGAAAATGATCGTTTTGTGATCGGTGATACATTTGAAGATTAAGGAATACAAAGGCCGGCATTGACGCTGTGACGCAAATACCGGCCAGGCAGAAGAAGAAGGGATTAAGCCGCGGTACGGCGGCTGCGGCGCAGCATGATGGCCAGCTGCCAGATATTGATCAGCACAATAATCGCCGTGGCGATAAACACCCAGCGGAAACCGGCCATGGCCGAGACCGACGCGCCGATCAGCGGCCCGGCCACGTTGCCGAGATACATAAACGACTGGTTATAACCGAAAATACGCCCGGTGACGCTGTCGCTGCAGTACTTCAGCAGAAGCGTTTGCACCGCCGGCAGCATCGCCCCATCGGCAAAACCGAGCAGAAAGCGCAGGACGCCAAGCTGGAATGGGGTCGTAACGAACGACATGGCAAAGAACATCACCACCGCGCAGCACAACGTCGCCAGCAGAATTCGCGAGGTGCCGATTCTGTCACCCAATTTCCCCAGACGGGGCGCCGAAATCAGCGCCGATACGCCCGGCACGGCGGCGATCATCCCCGCGAGAAAGGCGATGTTATTACTATCCGGCGCCATCGACTTGATAAACAGGGCCAGAATCGGGCCGATTGAGCCGTTGCAGAGCTGAATCACCAGGGTGGTGAAAAACAGGCTGATCACCAGCCCCGGATAGGGCAGCGAGGCAAACACCGCCTTACCGCTCAGCCGCTCCGCCTTGCTAACCTGCGGGCGGGCGCCCTCTTTAATCAGAAACAGCGTCACCAGGAAGCTTACGGTGAGCAAAATCGCGGTGATGATAAATACGGCGCGCAAACCGACATGGTCAGCCAGGAAACCGCCGAGCAGCGGCCCGCCAATCACGCCGCTGATCTGCGCCGTCGACAGCGTGCTCAGCGCCCAGCCGCTACGCTCGCGCGGAACCTGAGACGCCACCAGCGCCATGGCGTTAGGAATATAGCCGGAAGTCAGCCCCATCACCGCGCGCAGGATAAACAGCTGCCAGACGTTGGTGGCGAAGGCCTGGAGTAAAATGGCGATGGCCATGCCGAGCGAGGCGCGCAGCAGCATCAGCTTGCGCCCTTTGCGGTCGGCGAGGCTCCCCCACATCGGCGAGACGATCGCCGACACCAGAAAAGTGACGCTAAAGGTCAGCCCCGACCACATGGATAACGCTTCATGCGAGGTCACGCCCAGTTGGGAAACGTACAGCGGCAAAAAGGGGAGAATTTGGCTGATAGCCAGTCCGGTAAAAAAACAGCCAAACCAGACGGAGATAAGATTAACCTTCCAGGATTCCATAACTACGCGTATTCATTAGTTTTTCGACAATTATTATCTAGCTTAGCAATTTCCCTCATCCGACGTTCTACCAGAGGTGCGCTGGCAGAGAGTTTGGTGTTTTATGACATGTGATTCCGTTATGACGAACAATTTCGTGGTGAAAAGCGTACAAGACAGCGAGATATGCTCAGAAACAGAATCCCTGGCCGCGCATGCCGAGGTGAAAATGGTTGGCGTGGGCCGCGTTGTAGTCCGGCCCTAAAGCGTTACCGTAATAGCCGCAGCCGCCGGTCAGTAACGCCTGCAGCCAGGGGTGATACTGCGCATCGGGCCACCCTTTCAGCACGCTGATGCGGCGGCCATCGGCCAAACGAAAGCCGCTGATATCCAGCGCCTCCGCGGTAGCATGTTCGCTGCGCCGCGCGTTCTGGCGATGGTAAATATTGCGGCAGGCATAGCTGCCAAAATGGTCAACCTGGCGGAGCTCCTGCCCCAGCATCCGGCGGGTCAGCGGTTTCGCCTGCTGTTGCAGATACAGCGCGCTGCTCAACGCCAGCGGGCAGCTGGCGAGGAAGCTGCTGCTGAGCTTTACCGCGCCAAAATCGCGTACCCGAACCACGTTTTGCAGGGGGCACTCTCCCCCGCTATCGGCCACCGGCTGGCTGGTGATGAGATTTCGCTGATTCGCTTTTTTCAGCAGGCCGGCGCACTGCGAGGGGGTCAATCGCCGCAGCTTATAGTGAGTGATGAACCCCGGCGGATCCTCCAGGCGCAGCGGCGCCAGCGGGTTATAGTGCGCGGGAAGATAACGATAGCCGTAATATCCGGCCGCCAGCAGCGCCAACAGAACGATAAGCCCTTTTCCTTTCACGCGCTGCCTCCCAATGCTTTACCCGGTGAATATTATGGCAGCCAGGCGGCTGTTTCACATGCTATGTTATGCCCTTTGATGTAATCATGATGGAAGTTGAAATGGCTAAGATGAGGGTTGGGATCGTTTTCGGCGGTAAGTCGGCAGAACATGAAGTGTCGCTACAGTCAGCGAAAAATATCGTGGAAGCGATCGATAAAACGCGCTTCGACGTAGTTTTGCTGGGGATTGATAAGCAGGGGCAATGGCATATCAACGACGCCAGCAACTATCTGCTCAATCCGCAGGACCCCGCCCATATTGCCCTGCGCCCATCCGATATTACGCTGGCGCAAATTCCCGGACGCGAAGCGCAGCAGTTGATTAACGCCGATAGCGGCCAGCCGCTGGCGGCCATTGACGTGATCTTCCCGATTGTTCACGGCACCCTTGGGGAAGATGGTTCTCTGCAGGGCATGCTGCGGATGGCCAACCTGCCCTTCGTCGGTTCCGACGTTCTCGGCTCCGCCGCCTGCATGGACAAAGACGTCACCAAACGTCTGCTGCGCGATGCCGGGCTGTCGATTGCGCCTTTTATTACCCTGACCCGCGCCAACCGGAATCAGATGAGTTTTGCCGAGGTGCAGGCGAAGCTGGGCCTGCCGCTGTTCGTCAAACCGGCGAACCAGGGCTCCTCGGTGGGCGTCAGCAAGGTCAACAGCGAAGAGCAGTATCAGCAGGCGGTCGCCCTTGCCTTCGAATTTGACCATAAAGTGGTGGTTGAACAGGGGATTAAAGGGCGTGAGATCGAGTGTGCGGTGCTGGGCAATGATAATCCGCAGGCCAGCACCTGCGGCGAAATCGTCCTCAACAGCGAATTCTACGCCTACGACACCAAGTACATTGACGATCAGGGGGCGAAGGTGGTGGTTCCGGCGGCCATCGACAGCGACGTCAACGATAAAATTCGCCAGATCGCCGTTCGCGCCTATCAGACCCTCGGCTGCAGCGGCATGGCGCGCGTCGACGTCTTCCTGACCGCCGAGAACGACGTGGTGATTAACGAAATCAACACCCTACCGGGTTTCACCAACATCAGCATGTATCCGAAGCTGTGGCAGGCCAGCGGTCTGGACTACACCAGCCTGATTAGCCGCCTGATTGAGCTGGCGCTAGAGCGTCACGCTGCCGATCGCGCGCTGAAAACATCGATGAATTAATCCCGGTAACGGGTTCACCGCCATCTGCCGGCGGTAGCCCGGGTAAGGCGTTTACGCCGCGACCCGGGGAGTGTGCCGGATTGATGTATCAGCCCGGCCTTTTCCCGGCTCGCGCTGCGCTTAGCCGGGAAAAGGCTTCACCGCCTCCGCTTTACGCTTCCTCTGCCGGGCGGCGGCGAATAATAAACCCGGCGATCCAGAAGCTAATCACCCACGTCACTAGCCCAACCGCGTAAGAACGCCAGCCTTCAGTTTCATAGCCAAGCAGCCCGACCACGCCATTCATAATAAAAATTAACCCCAGCGCAACCGCGTAGTAGTGCCAATCGCGGCGGATTTTTTCAGTGAGCTTCATAATCACTCCGACAACAAAAAAAGCATCTTCGCATAGCCGCCACCGCGGGTCTGTAGCCACGTTGAGAATTGTCGCACATTGCGATATCGGTCTAAATTTCACAAATTTGTAGCAAACTCACAACCCGATGAAATCAGGAATATTCCTGGGCGGAAATTACCAGCAATCCGATACTGAAATCCCCCCTTCGTTGCCAGAATAAACCTCTATGTAGCCGTGGAAAAAACGGCAGGCAGGTGAAGTATGGAGGTCAATATGGCAGAGTTCACCTTTGCAAAGACCGTCAACGGCGGCAAAAAGAGGGGCTCTATCACCAGCAGCAACATCGCTTACGCTCTGTTTGTGCTGTTTTGCTTCTGGGCCGGTGCGCAAATGCTGAGTATGCTGATCCACGCGCCGGGGGTTTTTGAGCATCTGATTCAAATGCAGGACAGCAGCCGCCCGCGGGTCGAGATTAGCCTGACGGTTGGTACTCTCTTCGGGCTGATTCCCTTCCTGGCAGGCTGCGTATTAATTGGTATACCAGGGCTGATTTTCCGCTGGCGCAGCCGCCGCTAACGGCGCGCCATACAGCTGGCCCGCCGGTCATCAACGCGTTTAGCAAACCAGGCGGTCGTCAGATTACGGGTAATTTTCGGGCTCTCTAGCTGAATGCCCGGCAGCACTTCCCGCGGTAGCGTTTTACCGGCTTTTTTATCGGCAATGCGAAACACTTTTTTATAGAGTTCGCTCTCTTCAAACGCCAGGGTATCGCCCTTTTTCAACTGACGATGGATATCGTCATCGCTCATCGCCAGCTGTGAGGATAAACGGCGCACCGCCAGTTCGGTGGTTCCGGCCTCGTCGCTATCGTAACGAATTAAATCGCCATCTAGCGCCAGCTTCACGCCGGTCGCCCTGGAGACCGCATTCTGGAACGCGGCGTTGCGGCTGGCGTACCATCCGGCGTTGAAATCGGCAAAACGGTACAGCGGCACGCTGTAGTTCGCCGGATAGTTCAACAGATGATAAGTGCCAAACCACAGACCGCCGCGCAGGCTGAACACCTCCTGGCGCACGGTACCGTCGATTTTCCACGGATAGCCGTCGGTATGCTGCTCGGCGAAGGCGATGCTGACCTGCATCGGGCCGCCGGTATGCACCGGGTTCAGGGAGCCGAACAGCTTCTGCCCCATCGGCACCATACCGATAAAATCATCGAAAATCGCGCTCAGCTGCTTTTCGGTTTTCACGCTGTCCAGGCGTTCGCTATAGCTTTTGCCGTTGGGCGACTTGATTTTCAGCGCGGTATGCACCAGAAAAACCGGGATATGCATTTTCTCCGCCCGGCGGTCTATCTCCTGCCAGGCGATTTTGTTTAGCCCGGGCACCGCCGGGTCCGACTGATAGTTGGACTCCTGCTGCGCCACCGCCAGCACCGAACAGACATTCTCTTCCGTCGGCGCCAACTTCTGGCTGGCGAAGGTTTTGGCGATGGCCTGTGCCCAGGCCTCGCGATCTTTGACGCTGGCGGGCATTTTCTGCCGCACCACCGCGGCAACATCAATCGGCTTTTCGCCCTCCTTCAGCACCGGCTCCGGCTTGCTGGAACAGGCGCTGAGAACCAACCCGGCCACTAACGTCAGGGTGAGCGAAACAAAACGAGATGATGCTACGGCCATATTTCTTCCTTGCAATGGTTAACTTAATGTTTGGGTCACTTCCAGCAGCTCTTTGCCATCCAGTTCGCGTTCAAAGCTGCGCAGACGTTTGTAGATGGACATCAGCTCAACCAGCGTAGTCCAGGAGCTAATCAGATACTGGAACGAACCGCGAACCTGGCCAAAGACGTTGGTTATCTGAGTCATCAGGCCCAGCGTAATCGTACCGGCAACAATCGACGGAAACAGCAGGAACAAACCGAAAACGTTATCGACCTGAAGATAAAGAATACGGGCGATATTGAAATACATGTAGTGGAAATAGAGGCGGAAATAGTTGCGGCGCACGGCGCCAAAGAGCTCACGCACCGTCGGCGGCGTCGCGCGGCTGGCGTCATCCTCGCCGTACACCAGCTCTTTACGATAGGCGGCCTCGACGCGCTGGTTTTTAAACTCCAGCCCGGGCAGCTTGATTCCCACCACCGCCAGCAGGCCGGTGCCCATTAACGACCAGACGATCGCGGCAATCACCAGGCCGTAAGGCAGATGGCCGACAATCGGTAAATCCGGGACGTGCGCGGAGAGCGTCACCAGCACCGGCAGGAAGGCGATAAGCGTCATCACCGCGTTAAGGAAGCTGACGCCCATGCTCTCCAGGGTGGAAGCAAAGCGCATGGTATCTTCCTGCACACGCTGCGCGGCGCCTTCGATATGGCGCAGATGCTGCCAGTGCGCCATATAGTGTTCGTTCATGGCGGTACGCCAGCGGAAAACGTAGTGGCTGACGAAGAAGTTGTTCATCACCCCGATAATCACCGCGATAAGCGCGATGCCGAGAAAGATGCCAATCTCATGATAAAACTGGTTAATGCTGACCTTATGCGGCGTCGCCAGCGCGGCCTGAATAAGATCGTAGAACGGGGCGTACCAGGCGTTGATCGCCACCCCGACCTCCACCAGAAACCAGGTGACGAAAATAATCAGCGAGGTACCGAGGATCGACCAGTACTGCCAGCGGTGGGGGCTGTAGATAAACCAAAAGAGGGCGAAAACGCCCACGCAGAACACATAAAAGGCGTAGAACACCAGATAGTTAAGCGACCAAAAGCGCGCCGCGCTAATCGCCACATCCTGGGATGCGCCGGTGGCCCGCAGCAGCCAGTCGCCGCCGCCCGCCTGCCAAAAGATCACCGCCAGCAGCGACCAGATAAAGGCAGAAATAAAAAACGGCCCCGGTTTGGGGAAAAAGGATTTAAACATCATGCTCTCCTGCTAACTTCTTTTTCATTTTGCTGTGCTGTGTACCACAAAAACGCCCGCCGCAAAGCCGTCGCAGCGAAGCAAAGTGGGCGGATGATGAGACCGGATATCAGCGGCTTAGTTCGCCGACCATCCGTTCAGAATTGTTTCTGTCGATTTCACCTGTAAAGGATTGCCCGGAACGGTCAGCGTACGCCACACTTCGTTGTAGTGGGCGATCAGCGTGACGGCCTGCGCCGCCGGGCGGTTGGCGGTAGTATGGGCATCTTCAGCGACGGTAATCGCATAGCCCCGGCTGGCGCCGTTTTTGATGGTGGTATCTACGCAGTAGTCGGTGGCGCAGCCGCAAATCACAAACTGCGTGATGTGATGCTCGCGCAGCACCGCTTCCAGACGGGTGCGGTAAAAGGCGTCGCAGGCGGTCTTGGTCACAAACAGCGCGCCAGCGGGTTGGTGCAGTTCGGGCAGCAATGCAAAACCTTCGCTCCCCTCCTCCAGACCGTCCTCTTCGCAGTGCTGGATGAAGACAACGGTATCCGCGGCGTCTATCAGGCGGTTGATTTGCGCCGCGCAGCGCTCGCGCTCAATACGCGGCGTCGTGAAAACGCCGTTTTGCATATCCACTACCATCACTACCCGTTTCGCCGCCATCGTCTCTTGCCACCCATCTTAAGCCAAAACGATCATCATACGCGCCCGCGGGCGAAAGCCGCTATCCGAAAGCTTAAAAAAGGTTTTTTTACGCCAGGTTACGTTTTTCCGCACAGAATGGCGTTAATAGCGCTTTGCTCGGCGGCGCTTCGTAGTATAAATACGCTCTATATTTTTCTTCACCATGATGGATGTCCCCGTTGAAACGTAGTCTGCTCATTTTTGCTGCGCTGTGCGCGGCGTCGTTGACATCGGCGCAGGCCGCGCAGCCGAGCGTCGACCCGGAATTCGCCGCCGATGTTGTCGACCGTTACGCTAACCATATCTACTACGGCAGCGGCGCGACCGGTATGGCGCTGGTGGTTATCGATGGTAACCAGCGCGTATTTCGCAGCTTCGGCGAAACGCGCCCGGGCAATAATGAGCACCCGCAGCTCGATTCGGTGATCCGCATCGCCTCCCTGAGCAAGCTGATGACCAGCGAAATGCTGGTCAAACTTCTCGACCAGGGCGTCGTTAAGCTCAACGATCCGCTGAGCAAATACGCCCCGCCGGGCGCACGGGTGCCGACATATCAGGGAGCGCCCATCACGCTGGTGAATCTGGCGACCCATACCAGCGCCCTGCCGCGCGAACAGCCCGGCGGCGCGGCGCACCGGCCGGTGTTCGTCTGGCCGACGCGCCAGCAGCGCTGGAACTGGCTCACCACGGCGACGTTAAAAACCGCGCCGGGTTCGCAGGCCGCCTATTCCAATCTGGCGTTCGATTTACTGGCCGATGCGCTCTCTACCGCCGCGGGCAAGCCTTATCCGCAGCTGTTTGAAGAGCAGATCACCCGCCCGCTGGGGATGAAAGACACGACCTTTACGCCGTCTCCCGATCAGTGCCGACGCCTGATGATCCCGGAGAAAGGGGCCAGCCCGTGCAACAATACCCTGGCGGCCATCGGCAGCGGCGGCGTTTACTCCACGCCTGGCGATATGATGCGCTGGATGCAGCAGTTCCTCTCTTCCGATTTCTTCACCCGCGGGCAGCAGGCGGACCGGATGCAGACGCTGATCTATCAACGCAGCCAGCTGACGAGGGTGATCGGGATGGACGTGCCGGGCAAAGCCGATGCGCTGGGCCTCGGCTGGGTCTACATGAAGCCGAAGAACGGCCAGCCGGGCATCATTCAGAAAACCGGCGGCGGCGGCGGTTTTATCACCTATATGGCGATGAACCCGCAGGCTAACGTCGGCGCCTTCGTGGTGGTAACCCGCTCGTCATTGACGCGTTTCAATAACATGAGCGACGGGATCAACGAGCTGGTCAGCGAATTAAGCGGCGTCCGCCCGGTGATGGAAACCGCCAGCCAGTAGCCTTGTGGGATGTTTTACCGACGATGGATAAGGATCGTTTTGGCGAAACATCCCGCCGCCAATTGAGGTAAACTCGCTTTTTTCATTTCACAAAATCAGGCAAACCATGACAGATTTAATCACTCGCCCACGCCGCCTGCGCAAGTCCGCTTCGCTACGCGCCATGTTTGAAGAGACAACACTGAGTTTGAACGACCTGGTGTTGCCGATCTTTGTTGAAGAAGAAATCGATGATTACAAAGCCATCGAAGCCATGCCCGGCGTGATGCGTATTCCGGAAAGACACCTGGCGCGCGAAATCGAGCGCATTGCCAACGCCGGTATCCGTTCGGTGATGACCTTCGGGATTTCCCATCATACCGATGCCGTTGGCAGCGATACCTGGAACGAAAACGGCCTGGTGGCGCGCATGTCCCGTATCTGTAAAGAGGCGGTGCCGGAGATGATCGTGATGTCCGACACCTGCTTCTGCGAATACACCTCCCACGGCCACTGCGGCGTGCTGTGCGACCACGGCGTCGATAACGATTTAACCCTTGCCAACCTCGGTAAGCAGGCGGTGGTCGCCGCTGCCGCAGGCGCCGATTTTATCGCTCCTTCCGCGGCGATGGACGGCCAGGTGCAGGCTATTCGCCAGGCGCTGGACGCCGCCGGATTTACCGATACGGCGATTATGTCCTACTCCACCAAGTTCGCTTCATCGTTCTATGGTCCGTTCCGCGAAGCCGCGGGCACCGCGCTGAAAGGCGATCGTAAAACCTATCAGATGAGCCCGATGAACCGCCGCGAAGCGATTCGCGAATCGCTGCTGGACGAAGCCCAGGGCGCCGACTGCCTGATGGTCAAACCGGCCGGTCCGTATCTCGATATCCTGCGCGATCTGCGCGAGCGCACCAACCTGCCGCTGGGCGCGTACCAGGTGAGCGGTGAATACGCGATGATTAAGTTCGCCGCCCAGGCCGGCGCTATCGATGAAGAGAAAGTGGTGCTGGAAAGCCTCGGCGCGATCAAACGCGCCGGCGCGGATCTGATCTTCAGCTACTTCGCTCTCGATCTGGCCGAAAAGAAAATCCTGCGTTAGTTTAGCTCCCCGGGCTACGGGCTTACAGCTATCTGTGGGCTGGTAGCCCGGACAGGCGCAACGCGCCGCCTCCGGGAAAGTCACTTTAACGACGCTCGCCGCGCAATAACTCCTTCACCTCTCCCCCCAATCAATCGGATACAAACTACGGCTTACATCGCGATGAAAGGTTGAATAGGGCCAATCCCGTACCTGACTTACCCACCCGTGCTTAACCGGAGTGCAATCTGGAAACGCGTTCGCAACTTTCCGGCTTCGGCCTTCCCGGAGGCGGCGCTGCGCGCCTGTCCGGACTACCTGCTACCAACCTCCGCGGTTCCCGCCAATCCCAAATCTTCACCCAACTGTAATCTGAGCGACATCTGCGCCTTCTACTGTCTGGGCAGGACGGAGGAGGTGCCGCTATGTTTAGTCTCGACAATGTTATCGATGACCTGTGGCCTCAGGCAAAGCCAGCCCCCTGGCAGAAAAAGGTGCTGAAAAAGCTCCTGCATGAGGAAGAGTTTCAGCAGTTTGCCGCGCGTCATCATCACCTGAAAGGACTGGATACGGTCGAACAGGTGCTCGAACATCTCAATATTCGCTGTGCTATCCCGGCGCACGATCTCGAACAAATCCCTGAATATGGCCCGCTGGTCATTATCGCCAACCACCCTACCGGTACCCTCGATGGCCTGGCCCTGCTCTATGCGGTCTCCCGCGTGCGCCGCGACGTTAAAGTGGTCACCAACCGCATGCTGACCCACCTTGAACCGCTGAGCTCGCTGTTTATTCCGGTCGATAATATCAACGGCCGAACCGCCAAAGCGGCGCTGCAGCAGATGGACCAGCAGCTGCAAAACGGCGGCGTGCTGATTTTCTTCCCGGCAGGCGAAGTTTCACGCCTCACCCGACGCGGCATTCGCGATAAAAAATGGCACTCCGGATTTATTAAGCTGGCGGCGAAATATCGCGCCCCGCTGCTGCCGGCGTGGATCCGCGCGCGCAACAGCGCGCTGTTTTACGCCAGCACGTTGATTTCCGATAGCTTGCCGCTGCTGCTGCTGATGCAGCAAATGTTTCGTCGCCGCAACGGCAGCCTGCCGGTTAATTTCGGCCAACAGATTGCCTGGTCAAGCTGGTTCGATCCCCAGCGCTCTACGCGCGAGCTGACCGAGCGCTGCTATCACCACCTGCAACTGCTTTCAAAGGGGCAGCCCGGCGTATTTAAAAGCGAAAGCGCTATCGCCCGTCCCGAAGACCGCGCCCTGCTCAAGCGCGAACTGGGCCGGGCGGAAACCCTGGGGCGCACGGCGGACGGCAAAGTGATTTATCTCTGGCAGCGCCACGGCCAGGAAGATGCGCCGGTGCTGCGCGAACTGGGCCGCCTGCGGGAAATCGCCTTTCGCGCGGTGGGGGAAGGCAGCGGCAAACGACGCGACGTTGACGGCTATGACGACGACTATCTGCATCTGATTCTGTGGGATGAAGCAGACCTTGAAATCGTCGGCGCCTACCGCTTTATGCCGACCGCGATGCAGCTGGCAAAGCGCGGCCTGAACGGCATCTACAGCTACAGCCTGTTCCATTACGACGCGCGGATGGACGATATTCTGCAACACGGTATCGAGCTGGGGCGCAGCTTTATCCAGCCGCGCTACTGGGGCCGCCGCGGGCTGGACTACCTGTGGTCCGGCATCGGCGCGTATCTGGCGCGCTATCCGCACTATCGCTATCTGTTCGGCCCGGTGTCGATTTCCGGCGGGCTGCCGCCGTCGGCGCGCGATCTGCTGGTCGCGTTCTATCGACTGTGGTTCCCGGCGACGCATCCGCTGGCGGAGTCGCGCCGCCCTTATCCAGCCTCGCTGCCCGATGTGCTGGCGCAGTTTGGCGGAGAAGATTACAACGACGATCTGGCGCGGCTGAAGTCCCTGCTCGGCAACCTCGGCTGCGCGATCCCGCCGCTGTATAAGCAGTATTCAGAAGTCTGCGAGCCGGGCGGCGTGCAGTTTATCGATTTCGGCAGCGATCCGGATTTCAACAACTGCGTGGATGGGCTGGTGCTGGTGGATTTGACCTATCTGAAGGCCAACCGCTATCAGCGCTATATTGGCGCGCATTTGGACGCGCAAAAATCGGCATAAAAGCCTTTTCCCGGAGGCGGCGCGTTTATCGTAGGTTGTATCCCGGCTTGCGGCGCATTGCGCCTTAGCCGGGCTACACCCATTACCCCGCCCGGTAATAGGGTTTATCCCCGAGAATCGTCGCCCGGTGCATAATGCGCCGCTGCGGCAGGTAATCGGCGTTGGCGTAGTGCTGGGTGACGCGGTTATCCCAAATCGCCACGTCGTTCGGCTGCCAGCGCCAGCGTACCTGGAAGTCCGGTTTAGTGACGTGAGCAAACAGGAAGCCGAGCAGCGCCTCGCTCTCTTTCTCCGTCACGTCGACGATGCGGGTAGTAAAGCCCTCATTGACAAACAGCGCCTGCTTCCCGGTCACCGGATGGGTGCGCACCACCGGATGCAGCAGCGGCGGATTTTTCGCCACCGCCTCCAGCCAGCGCTGATGCTCCTCTTCGCTTTTGCGGTATTTGTACTCCTGAAACGATTTGCGGAAATCATGCTCCGCGCGCAGGCCGCTTAACAGCTGGCGCAAAGGCGCGGAGAGCGCCTCATACGCCGCAATGCCGCTGGTCCACAGGGTATCGCCGCCGGTCGAAGGCAGCTCTTTTGCCGCGAGGATCGCCCCGGCGGGCGGCGTGTCAATAAAGGTGACATCGGTGTGCCAGTTATCGTTATCCGGCGGATTATCGTCGTGGGTATCGAGAACGATAATCTCATCCACGCCGGGCGCGTGCGGATAGACCGGATGAATATGCAGGTCGCCAAAGCGCAGGGCGAGATCGCGCTGCTGCTCGGGAGTGATGTTCTGCTCGCGCAGGAACACCACCTGATGGCGCAGCACCGCGTGATACAGCTGCTCAAACTGGTTGTCGCTCAGCGGACGGGTGATGTCGACGCCGGATACCTGCGCGCCAATATACGGCCCCAGCGGGGTAATGCTTAAACGTTCGCTCATTGTACTTCTCCATGCCAGGGCGTCAGGCGACGCTGCAGCGCGCGCAGCCCCAGTTCCAGTAAAAAAGCGATGATGGCAATCACCGCGATACCGGCCAGCACCACATCGGTGGCGAGGAACTCACCGGCGGACTGCACCATAAAACCTAACCCGCGGGTGGCGGCAATCAGCTCCGCGGCCACCAGCGTCGACCAGCCCACGCCAAGCCCAATACGCAGGCCGGTGAGGATCTCCGGCAGCGCGCCGGGCAGGATCACCAGCCACAGCACCTGCGCCCGGCTGGCGCCTAAAGCCTGCGCGGCGCGAATGCGCACCTGCTGGGCGCTCTTAACCCCCGCCAGCGCCGACATCGCCACCGGCGCGAATATCGCCAGGTAGATCAGCAGGATCTTGGAGGTCTCGCCGATGCCGAACCAGATCACCATCAGCGGTAAATAGGCCAGCGGCGGCACCGGGCGATAAAGCTCGATCAGCGGGTCGAGGATCCCGCGCACCGTGGGGCTCAGCCCCATGGCGATCCCCACCGGCACGCCGAGCAGCACCGCCGCCAGCAGCGCGATGACGATACGCGTCAGGCTCGCCGCCAGGTGCTGCCAGAGGGTGGCGTCCATAAAGCCCTGCGGACCGGCAATAGCGATCAGTTTCTGCCATACCTGTCCCGGCGGCGGCAGAAACAGCGGACTAATCAACTGCAGAGCGGCAACGGCCCACCAGATAGCCAGCAGTACCGCCAGGGTCGCCAAGCTCAGGCTGAGCTGACGCGAGAGCGGCCAGCGCCACTTCAGTCCCCGCTGACGCGGTTTGTCATTGATGACCACGCTCATGAGAAAGCCTCCCGTTGTTCAAATACCCGGCTGAGGACGTATTCGCGCTGTTCGATAAACCGCGGGTCCGATTTAATGCTGCGACAGGATTCACCGGCGACGAAGCGGCGGCCAAAATCGAGCGGCAGCCGTTCGAGCACGCGCCCCGGCCCCGGCGAGAGCAGTACCAGTTCGGTGGCCATAAACACCGCCTCTTCGATATCGTGGGTGATCAGCAGTACCTTCTTACCGGTCTCATGCCACAGGCTAAGCAACAGGGTTTGCATCTGCTCGCGGGTAAAGGCATCCAGCGCGCCAAAGGGCTCGTCGAGCAGCAGCAGCTGCGGATTTGCCGCCAGCGCGCGGGCAATGCCGACCCGCTGACGCTGGCCACCGGAGAGCTGCCAGATAAAGCGTTTTTCCGCCCCTTCAAGGCCCACTTTTTTCAGCATCCGCGCGGCGGTTGCCCGGCGCTGCGTTTTGTCGACCCCGGCCAGCTGCAGCCCGAGCGCGACGTTATCCTGCACGTTGCGCCACGGCAGCAGCCCTTCATGCTGAAAGACCACGCCGCGATCGGCTCCCGGTCCTTCAACCCGCTGGCCTTCGAGGGTGATGCTGCCGTGCTGATAAGGCACGAATCCGGCAATCAGGTTTAGCAGCGTGGTTTTACCGCAGCCGGAGGGCCCCAGCACCACCAGCAGTTCGCCGCTGTCCAGCGTCAGGTTGATATCCGCCAGCGCTGGTTTACCGCCGTAGTCGGCGGAAAGATGCGAGATTTGCAGCATCATGACCCCCTTTACTTCACAAAACGGTCGGTAACATACTGGCTGTAGTCGCTGCCGGCGGCGGGTACTTTGCCCTGCTCTTTAAGGAACTTCGCGGTGTCGATGATGGCTTTATTCACCGGCCCGTTCAGCTCCTGCGCCTGCTGGGCGGCGGTCAGGTAGGTATTGCCTTTCACCAGCCCCGGCACGTCGGCTTCCGGTACGCCGCTTAAGCGCGCCAGCTTGCTGATGTTTTCCGGCTGCTTCAGCCATTCGTCCGGGTTGGCGATATAGGGCTGCTGCGCGTCAATGGCGCTTTTGGCGAAGGCTTTGACAATATCAGGATGCTTTTCGGCAAAGTCTTTGCGTACTACCCACACGTCCAGCGTCGGCGCGCCCCACTCGCCCACCTGCGACGAGTCGGTGAGAACCGTGCCCTCTTTTTCCAGCGCGTTAACCGCTGGCGCCCAGACGTAGGCGCCGTCAATGTCGCCGCGCTGCCAGGCGGCGATAATCGCCGGCGGCTGCAGGTTAAGGATCTGCACCTGGCCCGGTTTAATCCCCCAGTGCTTCAGCGCCGACAGCAGGCTGTAGTGGGTGGTGGAGATAAAAGGAACGGCGATGCGTTTGCCGATCAGGTCCTGCGGTTTGGTGATGCTCTTCTTCACCACCAGCGCTTCGGAGTTACCGAGCTTTGAGGCCAGCAGAAACACTTCAATCGGCACCTGCTGGGTGGCGGCGACCGCCAGCGGACTGGAGCCGAGGTTGCCGATCTGCACGTCGCCGGAAGCCAGCGCCCGCACGATGCTCGCGCCGCTGTCAAACTTGCGCCAGTCGACGGTCGCCCCGCTGGCTTTAGCGAAAGTGTTGTCCGCCTGGGCGACTTTCGCCGGCTCGGCGGAGGTCTGGTACGCCACGGTGACGTTGACCGCCTGGGCCTGAAATGCCGCCAGCGCCAGCGCGGCAATGAGTGTGATACGCGATGATAGTGCCATAGTGACTGCTTCCCATAGTTGTTATGGGTGCAGTATTTCCGGCGCGATGCGTTTGATGAAGTAATTAAAAATTCTTGCTAAGAACAAAGCGTTTTTAGAAAAAAAATGGCAATGGTTAGTTAATTTTCACAAAAACCGCGACCTGGCTTTTATTGCGATTCTGTTACTTGGATTGCATAACTACGCCTGATTGATTGCCAGCGCAGCGGCGGCAGGCATCATAGAACCATGATGCGCTAAGAGAGAAGAAACATGATTCGAGTGGTGCTGGTCGATGACCATGTGGTGGTGCGTTCAGGCTTTGCGCAGTTACTCAGCCTCGAAGAAGATCTCGAGGTGGTTGGCCAGTTCAGCAGCTCGGCGCAAGCCTGGCCGGCGCTGCTGCGCGACGATGTCGACGTGGCGGTCATGGATATCGCCATGCCGGATGAGAACGGCCTGAGCCTGCTAAAGCGCCTGCGCGCGCAAAAGCCGCAGTTCCGCGCCATCATTCTCAGTATTTACGACACCCCCACCTTCGTGCAGAGCGCACTTGATGCCGGCGCCAGCGGCTATCTGACCAAACGCTGCGGCCCGGAGGAGCTCGTGCAGGCGGTGCGTTCCGTCGGTATGGGCGGACACTACCTGTGCGCCGATGCGCTGCGGGCGCTGCGCGGCGGAGAGCAACCGGCGCAGGTGCTGGAGGTGCTCACCCCGCGTGAACGCGAAGTCTTTGATTTGCTGGTTAAAGGCGACAGCGTCAAGGAGATCGCCTTCAAGCTCGAGCTCAGCCATAAGACGGTGCACGTCCATCGCGCCAACGTGCTGGGCAAACTGCAGTGTCACAGCACCATTGATCTGGTCCATTTCGCCCTCGACCACCAGCTGCTGGCGGGTCATTAATGTCGCGCAGCCTTCGCCACGGGGTGATTTCGCTGTTCATCGTGCTGGCCTGGGGAAGCGGCTGGCTGATGCTGTGGACGCTCGGGTTTTACCTGACCCATAACGGCCAGCAGGCGGCGCTGTTCCTGCCGCACGGCGTCTATCTGGCGCTGCTGATCCTGCTTTCGCGCCGCTACTGGCCCGCGCTGGCGCTGCCTCCCATGCTGATGCTGCTCTGGCTGCACGGCGAACAGCTGCTGAACGGCTATCTTCTGCTGGCCGCGCCCTTGATCGGCCTGCTCCCCGCCGGCATCGCCCAGCAGTTCTGGCACCGCTTTCCCCTTTACTGGCAGCGGCTGACGCTGCTGCTGGCCACGGTTACCGCCAGCGCATTACTCAACACCGCCCTGCTGTCGCCGTTTGTGAAAAGCCCGGCGATGATGCTCGGCCTGGCCTCGTTTACCGGCGGCGTGCTGCTGACGCCGTTTGTCTATCTGATCTTTGAATTCCTGCGCCAGCAGCACCGCTACCACCTGCTGGGGCTGGATACCAACAATCCGCCGCTGCGCACCTCGCTGATCATCTGGTGCAGCCTGTTCTTTATCATCGGTATCGGCACCCAAATGGTGCTGTCGCCGGAAATCGAGCGCCTGCTGCTGATTGTGGTATTTCTGCCTAACGTGGTGATGGCGTGGAAGTTCGGCTGGCAGGGCGGCGTCCTCTCCGGCCTGCTGGGCAGCATGATGATCACCATCGCCCGCCAGGTTGGCGTTGGATTCAGCAATCTGGTGGAGCTGGAGATTTTTCTGGCCACCCAGGCGCTGCTCGGCATCGGGCTGGGGATTGCCATCAGCCGCCAGCAGCACCTCGCGCAAAACCTGCACCACTATCGCCAGCGGCTGGAAGCGGAGCTGGCGGCGCGGCGGGCGCTGGCCGAAAAGCTGATCCATACCGAAGAGGATACGCGCAAAAGCCTGGCGCGCGAGCTGCACGATGAAATCGGCCAGAATATTACCGCCATTCAGATCCAGTCGCAGCTGGTAAAGCGGGCGCGCGATCCGGCGCAAACTCAGGCCGCCGCCAGCCAGATTAACGATCTCGCTCGACGCATTCACCACTCCACCCGCCAGCTGCTGCGCCAGCTGCGCCCTCCGGCCCTCGATGAGCTGTCGTTTAAAGAGGCGCTGCACCATCTGCTCAATGAGTTTGCCTTTGCCGAGCGCGGTATCCGCTGCCGCTTTGACTACCGGCTCACCGCCACGCCGGAGAGCGAAACGGTGCGCTTCACCCTCTATCGGCTGCTGCAGGAGCTGCTTAATAACGTCTGTAAGCACGCCGACGCCAGCGAAGTCGCCATTGCCCTGTTTCAGCAGGGCGCGCTGCTGCGCCTGGAGGTAAAAGACAACGGCATCGGACTTCGCGCCGACCAAATGGCCGGCTTCGGCATTCAGGGCATGCGTGAACGGGTCAGCGCCCTCGGCGGAGAGCTGACGCTGGAGTCGCAGCGCGGCACACGCGTAATTGTTAACTTGCCCACAAATTTGCAACAAACAGCCGGCTAACCAGGAAAAAGTCTTAGTCACTGCGGACTTTCTCTCATCCCCTTTCGATTTCACTTTCATATAGTCAGCAAAACGGAGACGGCTATGCACGCACGCTCAGCAACCGACATCAATCACCATTACCGGACGCTGCGTCCGCAGTTGCTGATGTACATGGTCATCGGATATGCGGCGTTTTACCTGACGCGCAAAAGCGTCAACTACGTATTGCCGGCGCTGCAAACGGATCTGGGGCTGGATAAAGGCGATATTGGCCTGCTGGGGTCGCTGTTTTATCTGACCTACGGCCTGTCGAAGTTTGCCGCCGGGCTGTGGCACGACAGCCACGGGCAGCGCTGGTTTATGGGCGCGGGCCTGTTCGCCACCGGTCTACTGAACGTGGTGTTCGCCTTCGGCGAGTCGCTGACGCTGCTGCTGGCGGTCTGGACGTTGAACGGATTTTTTCAGGGCTGGGGCTGGCCTCCCTGCGCCCGCCTGCTGACCCACTGGTACTCGCGCAACGAACGCGGCTTCTGGTGGGGCTGCTGGAATATGTCGATCAATATCGGCGGGGCGATTATCCCGCTGATTAGCGCCTTTGCCGCCCACTGGTGGGGCTGGCAGGCGGCGATGCTGGCACCGGGGATGATCAGCATGGCATCAGGCATCTGGTTAACGCTACAGCTGAAAGGAACGCCCCGCGAAGAGGGATTGCCTTCAGTAGGCAGCTGGCGTAACGACCCGCTGGAGCTGCGCCAGGAGCGGCAAAGCCCGCCGATGGGGCTATGGCAGATGCTGCGCACCACGATGCTGAAGAATCCGATGATCTGGCTGCTGGGCGTCTCTTACGTGCTGGTCTACCTGATCCGCATCGCGCTCAACGACTGGGGCAACATCTGGCTGACGGAGAGCCACGGCGTCAATCTGCTCAGCGCCAACGCCACGGTGATGCTGTTTGAAGCGGGCGGCCTGCTCGGGGCGCTGTTCGCCGGATGGGGTTCGGATCTGCTGTTCAGCGGCCAGCGGGCGCCGATGATTTTATTGTTCACGCTGGGGCTGATGGTCTCCGTCGCCGCGCTCTGGCTGGCGCCGGTGCACCACTACGCGCTGCTGGCGGTCTGTTTCTTTACGGTGGGCTTCTTCGTTTTTGGCCCGCAAATGCTGATTGGCCTCGCGGCGGTGGAGTGCGGACACAAAGCGGCGGCGGGTTCCATCAGCGGATTTCTCGGCCTGTTCGCCTATTTGGGGGCAGCGCTGGCGGGCTGGCCTCTGTCGCTGGTCATTGAACGCTACGGCTGGTCGGGGATGTTCAGTTTGCTCTCGGTCGCCGCAGTTCTGATGGGTTTATTGCTGATGCCGCTGCTGATGGCGAGCATTACTACCTCTGCTGCTCAAAGGATAGAATAATGAAAAAAACGCTGGTCACTACCCTGATTGCTTCCGGCATTGCGCTGGCGACGTTAAGCGGCGCGGCGCACGCCAAAGGTCGTCTGGTGGTCTATTGCAGCGCCACCAACGAAATGTGTGAGGCGGAAACCAAAGCCTTCGGCGAAAAATATGACGTGAAAACCTCATTTATTCGCAACGGTTCCGGCAGCACGCTGGCGAAGGTCGATGCCGAGAAGAAAAACCCGCAGGCGGATGTCTGGTACGGCGGCACCCTCGACCCGCAGTCCCAGGCCGGTGAAATGGGCCTGCTGCAGCCCTATAAATCGCCGAATCTTACGCAGGTCATGGAGCAGTTCCGCGATCCGGCGAAGCTGAAAGGCAACTACTCCTCGGCGGTGTACGTTGGCATTCTCGGCTTCGGCGTAAACACCCAGCGCCTGAAAGAGAAAAATCTGCCGGTGCCGAAATGCTGGAAAGATCTGACCAAACCGGAATATAAAGGCGAAATCCAGATTGCCGACCCGCAGAGTTCCGGCACCGCCTACACCGCGCTGGCGACCTTCGCCCAGCTGTGGGGGGACGATCAGGCTTTCGATTATCTTAAACAGCTCAACGCTAACGTCTCCCAGTACACGAAATCCGGTATCGCCCCGGCGCGCAACGCCGCCCGCGGTGAAACGGCCATCGGCATCGGCTTCCTGCACGACTATTCGCTGGAAAAAGAACAGGGCGCGCCGCTGGAGCTGATCTCGCCGTGCGAAGGCACCGGCTATGAAATTGGCGGCGTCAGTATCCTGAAGGGCGCGCGCAACCTCGACAACGCCAAACTGTTCGTCGACTGGGTGCTGTCGAAAGAGGCCCAGGAGCTGGCGTGGAAGAAAGGTAAGTCTTATCAGATCCTGACCAACACCACCGCCGAAACCTCGCCGAACTCGCTGAAGCTCGACGACCTGAAGCTCATCAACTATGACATGGATAAATACGGCTCAACGGACGTGCGTAAAGCGCTCATCAATAAATGGGTTAGCGAAGTGAAGATGGGTAAATAAGCCCGCATTGCGTTCATTTGCCGGGTGGCGGCATCAACGCCCTACCCGGCCTACGACACCGGAAAACTTATGTCACACACACTTGCACTCCATCCCGTGAAAAAGCGGGATGCGATATTCCTTTGGGTTTTATTCGGCTGGCTGGCGTTTGCCCTGCTGCCGAGCTGGAGCCTGGATTACGGTCTGCTGGAGTCCACAAGCGATGAAATTCTCGCGGCCTACGGCTGGTCACAGCTGAATATCAGCTGGCTGTGGTATCTGCTGCCGAGCCTGCTGCTGATTCGTCCATGGCAGGAGGCGAGGCGGGAGCAGCGCAGCCGCCACTATCTTGATGCCGGCTGGGCGTTTTTATGTATGGCGTTTATCGTCGTCAGCGCCACCGTGGAAGGCCGCGGGTTAGGCTACGCCACCATCGTGCTGTTTGTCGCGCTGGGGGCCATCATGACCCTGGCGCTCACCCGCCTGGAATGGCTGGGCGGCGACCGCTTTGTGATCGGTTCGCTGGTCGCCATCGTGGCGTTAATCGGCGTCTTTATCGTCTGGCCGAGCATCGCTATTTTTATCCCGATGTTCACCAACGACGCGGGCGAATTTGCTCCGCTGGCGTTTATGGCCGTGCTGTCGCAGGCGCATATTGTCCAGGTTATTATTAACTCGATCGGCCTGTCAATTGCGGTAGGCGTCGGCTGCACCTTCTTTGGCCTGGTGCTGGCGATTTACACCACCCGCATCGCGAAGCGCAGCGCGATTATCGGCCGCATTTTCTCGATTCTGCCGATCGTCACCCCGCCGTTTGTCGTCGGCCTCGGCGTCACCCTGATGATGGGCCGTTCCGGCTACGTCACCGAACTGATGGTCGACTGGTTCGGCTTAACCAACACCAACTGGCTGTACGGATTTACCGGCATCTGGCTGGCGCAGGTGCTGGCGTTCACCCCGATGGCGTTTATGATCCTCGACGGCGCGATTAAGACCATTCATCCGTCGCTGGAGGAGGCGTCGTACACCCTGCGCGCCAGCCGCTGGCAGACCTTCAACGGCGTCTTCGTCCCGCTGCTGAAACCAGCGCTGGCGAACGCGTTTTTAATCGTCATCGTCCAGTCGCTGGCCGACTTCAGCAACCCGCTGGTGCTCGGCGGCAACTTCGACGTGCTGGCGACGCAAATCTACTTCTATATCACCGGTTCGCAGCTCGATTATCAGGCCGCCAGTACCCTCGGCGCATTCCTGCTGCTGTTCTCGCTGCTGGTGTTCTGCATTCAATATATGTGGATCGGCAAGCGTTCGTACGTCACGGTTTCCGGCAAGTCCTATCGCGGCGACGTGCAGCCGCTGCCGGTGACCCTGGTGTGGAGCGTGATCGCCATTCTGGCGGTGTGGATCGCCTTCAACGCCCTGCTCTACGGCAGCATTTTCTACGGCAGCTTTACCGTTAACTGGGGCGTGGACTACACCCTGACGCTGGATAACTTTATCAAGCTGTTCGGCCAGGGGATGAGTGACGGCGCCTGGCCTTCGCTGCTTGATACCCTGCTGTATGCCGGGATCGCCGCGCCGATCACCGCCGCCTTCGGCCTGCTGATCGCCTGGATCGTGGTGCGACAGCAGTTTAAAGGCAAAAAGACCATCGAGTTCACCACCATGCTGTGCTTCGCGGTGCCGGGCACCGTGGCGGGCGTCTCCTATATTCTCGCCTTTAACAGCGCGCCGGTGTACCTCACCGGAACGGCGGCGATTGTGATTATCTCGATGGTGATGCGTAACGTACCGGTGGGCATTCGGGCGGGCATTGCCGGTTTAGGCCAGATCGACAAATCGCTCGACGAAGCCTCGCTCAGCCTGCGCGCGGGTTCCCTGCGCACCATTACGCACATTCTGCTGCCGCTGCTGCGCCCGGCGATCCTCTCGGCGCTGATCTACAGCTTTGTGCGCGCCATTACCACCGTCAGCGCCATTGTGTTCCTCGTGACGCCGGACACCCGCGTCGCTACCGCCTATATCCTCAACCGGGTGGAAGACGGCGAATACGGCGTGGCGATCGCCTACGGATCGATTCTGATCGTCGTGATGCTGGCGATTATTTTCCTCTTTGACTGGCTGATCGGGGAAGCGCGTATCTCCCGTTCAAAAGCCAAAAACCAGGCGTAATGGAGCGCTCTATGAGTCAGAAAAATTTTGTTGAGCTGCGCAACGTCACCAAGCGATTCGGCAGCAACATGGTTATCGACAATATCAACCTCACCATCCCTCAGGGGCAAATGGTGACGCTGCTCGGCCCTTCCGGCTGCGGCAAGACCACCATCCTGCGCCTGGTGGCCGGGCTGGAAAAACCGAGCGAAGGGCAGATTTACATCGACGGTGAAGACGTCACCCATCGCTCCATTCAGCAGCGCGATATCTGTATGGTGTTTCAGTCGTACGCCCTGTTCCCGCATATGTCGCTGGGGGATAACGTCGGCTACGGCCTGAAAATGCTTGGCGTGCCGCGCGGCGACGTGAAAGCGCGAGTGAAAGAGGCGCTGGCGATGGTCGATCTGGAAGGATTCGAAGACCGCTATGTCGATCAGATCTCCGGCGGCCAGCAGCAGCGCGTGGCGCTGGCGCGCGCCCTGATCCTCAAGCCGAAGGTGCTGCTGTTTGACGAGCCGTTGAGTAACCTCGACGCCAACCTGCGGCGCAGCATGCGCGATAAGATCCGCGAACTGCAAAAGCAGTTTGATATCACCTCGCTGTACGTGACCCACGATCAGAGCGAAGCCTTTGCGGTTTCCGATACCGTGCTGGTGATGAACAAGGGGCATATCATGCAGATCGGCTCGCCGCAGGAGCTTTACCGCCAGCCCGCGTCGCGATTTATGGCGAGCTTTATGGGCGACGCCAACCTGTTCCCGGCCGCCTTCAGCGAGGATTTTGTCGATATTTATGGCTATCGGCTGCCGAGGCCGCCGCATTTTGCCGCCCACGGCGAGGGCAGCGTCGGCGTGCGCCCGGAGGCGATCACCCTGAGCGATCGCGGCGAGGAGAGCCAGCGCTGCACGATCCGCCACGTGGCCTATATGGGGCCGCAGTATGAGGTGACGGTAGAGTGGCACGGGCAGGAGATCTTATTGCAGGTTAACGCCACCCGTCTGCAGCCGGACGTCGGCGAGCACTATTATCTCGAAATCCATCCGTACGGGATGTTTGTGTTAGCGGATGCCGGGTGATTGAGGCCGGGTAGCGCTCACGCTTAGCCGGCCTACGGTTCGTGCAGGTTGTAGGCCGGGTAAGGCATCAGCCGCCACCCGGCACAAACTCAACGCTGCGCGTTCAATTCGGCAATATCCTTCGGCGTCGTGCGGCAGCAGCCGCCAATCAGCTTCGCTCCCGCCGCCAGCCACTGGGGTAAATATCCCGCCAGCGTTGCACAGGCTTCGCCGTGGTGATGCCAGGTTTTGGAGACCGGGTCATAGTGCTCGCCGGAATTAGGATAAACCACCAGCGGCAGCGCCGTCAGGCTATGCAGATGCGCCAGCGCGGCGGTGGTGTTCTCCAGCGCGATACAGTTAATTCCCAGCGCCACCACCTGCGGATAGTTTGCCAGCACACCAATTACTTCCCGCAGCGGCGTGCCGTCGCTGAGGTGCTGCGCATCGCGCAGGGTAAACGAGAACCACGCGCGCGCGCGCGGATACGCGGTCAGCAGCTCCGCCAGCGCTTTAATCTCGGCGAAGTTGGGTAGGGTTTCGCAGGCCAGCAGATCGGCCCCGGCGTCGAGCAGCGCTTCCACGCGCGGACGATGAAACGCCTGAAATTCTTCATGGCTGCGGAGATAATCGCCGCGATACTCCGAGCCGTCCGCCAGGTAGGCGCCGTACGGCCCGACCGAACCGGCAACCAGCAGCGCGCCCGCCTGCGGGTTTTCCGCCAGGTACGCCTCCCGCGCCTTGCGGGCCAGCTCGACGCTTTTGCCGATCAGCGCTTTCGACTGCGCTTCATCCAGCCCGCGGGCGGCAAAGCCCGCCGGCGTCGCCTGATAGCTGGCGGTGATCGCCACCTGCGCGCCGGCGCGGAAATAGTCGAGGTGAACTTCGCGGATAAGCTCCGGGTTGTCGACCAGCACTTTCGCCGACCACAGGCTGTCGGCAAGATTACAGCCGCGCGCTTCCAGCTCCGTCGCCATCGCGCCGTCCAGCAGGATAAAGGGCCTTGCGTCAAGGAGGGCGGTTAACGGATTATTCTGCGACATGTTGAGGCTCCTGGGTGAGTTTCCGTGAACGAGTCAGATAATACGCACCATAACACAGGGCCACGAACGGGATCCCGCACCACAGCGCAATCCTCTGACTCGGGTCAAACGCCAGACCCACGCAGGCCACCAGGCAAAGGACAAATCCCAGCGCCGGCACCAGCGGATACCACGGCGCGCGGTAGTGCAGTTCGCTTAGCGCCTTCCCCTGCTGCAGATGACGGCGGCGGAACATAAAGTGCGAGGCGCAGATGCTCAGCCATACCGCCACCACCGCAAAGCCGGAAATCGCCGACAGCGCGACAAACACCGTATCCGGGGCCACGACGCTGGAGAACAGCGCCAGCACGCCGCCGAGCATGCTCACCGAAATCGCCGTCAGCGGCACGCCGTTCCTGGTCAATTTGGTAAAACAGGCCGGCAGCGTGTTTTCATTGGAGAGCGACCACAGCATCCGCCCGGAGGCGTAGAGGCCGGAGTTGGCCGCCGACAGAATCGCCGTCAGGATCACGAAGTTAAAAATATCCGCCGCGTAAGGAATGCCGACCTTTTCGAACACCAGCACAAACGGGCTCTTCTCTACCCCCGCCTGCTGCATCGGGATCAGCGCCGCCAGCACGAAGACGGTGCCGATAAAAAAGATAATCAGCCGGGCGATGGTGGTGCGAATGGCCACCGGAATGACTTTATGCGGATTTTCCGTTTCCCCGGCCGCAATGCCGATAAGCTCGGTGCCGGAGAAAGCGAAGTTGACCGCCACCATGGTCATCAGGATCGGCAGACCGCCGTGCGGGAACCAGCCTTCGGCGGTGATATTGCGCAGCCCCGGCGCCGGCGAGCCATCCTGCATCGGAATAATGCCAAAGATCGCCGCCCCGCCGAGAATGATAAAGGCAATAATGGTGATCACTTTCACCAGCGAGAACCAGAATTCACCTTCGGCAAAGAAGCGGGTAGAGATAACGTTGAGGGCGAAAATCACCGCGCAGAACACCACGCACCAGACCCATACCGGCACCTGCGGGAACCAGTACTGCATGCAGAATCCGGCGGCGGTGAAGCTGGAGCCAAGCGCCACGGTCCAGGTCAGCCAGTAGAGCCAGGCCACGGTATAGCCGGTCGCCGGGCCGAGATAGCGTGCGGCGTAGACGTGAAACGCCCCGGTTTCCGGCATCGCCACCGAGAGTTCGCCCAGACACTGCATCACCAGCCAGACCACCAGCGCGCCGATCAGATAGGCCAGCAGCGTGCCCGCCGCTCCGGTGGTGGAGATGATATAGCCGGTATTAAAGAATAACCCTGTGCCAATAACGCCACCCAGCGACAGCATGATCAGGTGGCGGGTCTTCATGGTGCGCTTAAGCTGCCCACCTTGTTGTTGTGTTGTTTGCATTTGACCCCATGGGCGTATAGACATCTAAACATCCAGATAAGAGATTCCTTATACCCCGCCTGTCGCCAAATTGCAAAGCCGCCGGGCCTGTCATCTATGCATTCGCCCAAATCATCATCGCCACTTATGGGCAGAATAACGACAAAAGAGAAACCGTGATCGCCGCACTCAATAAATCAAAACACTGGTGATAATTTTACAAAACAATAAACCAGAAAAGGATAATGCCATGATACCCCGCGCTTTGCCTCTGTGGGCCGCCGCTGCCGCCGTCGGCCTTCTACCGCTGCACGCCGCTCAGGCCGCGAGTTCCGTGAAGTTTCCCGATAAAGTCTGTGATATCACCCACTACGGCGCAGAGGGCCACCGGCTGCAAATCGCGCTCAACACCGATGCCATTCAAAAAGCGATTGATGACTGCGCTGCCGCCGGAGGGGGAACGGTGCGGGTGCCGAAAGGCAATTTCCTGACCAACCCGCTGTTTCTGAAAAACAATATTCAGCTTAAGCTGGAGAAAGACGCCACCCTGGTGGCCTCAACCGAAGAGGCCGCCTATCGCGGCGATGATAAAACCCGATACGCCGAAGCGGAGAACGGCTGGCTGCCGTTTATCAGCATCGCCGACGCGCAAAACGTGGCCATCGTCGGTGAAGGCACTATCGACGGCCAGGGCGCAGTATGGTGGGAGCGCTGGCGGGAAAATATCCGCGCCACCGGCAAGAAAGGCGGTACCGACCGGCCGCGGCTGATTTATATCACCCGCGCCAGCAACGTGCTTATTGACGGCGTGACCCTCACCCATTCACCCAGCTTCCACGTCGTCACCCGCTACGCGCACGATGTCGATATCAACGGCACGCGTATTCTTTCACCGTGGCATGCGCCAAACACCGACGCCATCGACCCTATCGATAGCCAGAATATCCGTATTACCAACAACTATATCGACTGTAACGACGACCATATTGCCATCAAGGCGGAGAAAGCCGACCCGCGCTTCCCGGACGGCGTGGTGG
Source organism: Klebsiella sp. M5al (assembly GCF_002090195.1). NCBI lineage: Bacteria > Pseudomonadati > Pseudomonadota > Gammaproteobacteria > Enterobacterales > Enterobacteriaceae > Klebsiella > Klebsiella sp. M5al. The sequence goes on along the minus strand of NZ_CP020657.1, from coordinate 1,263,420 downwards.
ATAACATCTATATCGCCAACAACACTCTGAAGCAGGGGCGCGGGATCTCCATCGGCAGCGAGAGCGCAGGCGGCGTGAATAACGTGCGGGTGGAAAACAATACCTTCGAAGGTTCGATGTACGGCATTCGGATTAAAAGCCCGCGCGGCAAAGGCGGCGAGGTAAAAAATATCGTCTACCGCAACACCAGAATGCATAACGTTGAGGTGCCGCTGGTGTTCTCCGCTTATTACAAAGCCGCGCCGATTGTGCAGGCCGAGGTCGATAAGCTGCTGCAGGCGGGCGGCTTTACCCTCGGCGAACAGATCTATCCGCCGGACAGCGACCCGAAACAGCCCTTCGACAAATACAAGACCCCGCACTTCAGCAATATCACCGTTGAGAATTTAACCTCCACCGGCGACAGCAAAGCGGCGGCCTATATTATCGGTACCCCGGAAGCGCCGCTCAGCGGTTTCCATTTTAGCAACGTCAATATTGAAGCCGACCGCGGCCTGCGCATTCGCAACGCCGAGCTGGAGAGTAAAGGACTTAACCTGCAGGTGAAAGCAGGCCCGGTAATTCAAAAAGACGCTGGCGCCATCGTGCACCAGTAACGCCACATTTGCGGGCAGCTGCACCACGGCGACTCTCCCGCCGGGCGCGGTCTGCCCTTTTATCGATCGTCGTTGGCTTAGAGCCTATCCCAACAGGCGTAATCGTTGCAGACAGTTTGCACACGGACAGCGCGCAAGAACCAGAACGTACACGTAGTACGTGAGGACTCTGAGCACTGCCCAGGGCCAAACTGGCAAATAATATAGCCCTAATGGGATAGGTTCTTAAACCGCCGCGTTTATCAGCGGTATGCCCTGGCATTCTCTTTGCAACTCTCCCGATATCTTTATCTGGCGAGGCAACGAACATGACAGAGCAAACCACAACGCTAAAAAGAACGCTCGGCAGTTTCCGCTTATGGGGGATCGCCGTTGGGCTGGTTATTTCCGGGGAGTATTTCGGCTGGAGCTACGGCTGGTCCCAGGCCGGGACGCTGGGCTTTATGATCGTCGCGCTGGCCATCGCCGCGATGTACTGCGCCTTTATTTTTAGCTTTACCGAGCTGACCACCGCCATTCCGCATGCGGGCGGGCCATTTGCCTACGCCTACCGCGCCTTTGGCCCGACCGGCGGATTTATCGCCGGCTTCGCGACCCTGATTGAATTCGTCTTCGCCCCGCCCGCCATCGCCATGGCCATCGGCGCCTACCTTAACGTGCAGTTTCCGGCGCTCGACCCCAAATGGGTAGCCTGCGGCGCCTATATTATCTTTATGACGCTGAATATTCTCGGCGTGGGCATTGCCGCCACCTTTGAGCTGGTGGTGACGTTATTAGCGATCTTCGAGCTGCTGGTATTTATGGGCGTGGTCGCGCCGGGCTTCTCGTGGAGCCACTTTACCGCTAACGGCTGGGCGGGCGCGGAGAGCTTCAGCGGCCTGGCGCTGCCGGGCATGTTTGCCGCCATCCCGTTTGCTATCTGGTTTTTTCTGGCGATTGAAGGCGCATCGATGGCCGCCGAAGAGGCTAAAGATCCGCAGCGCACCATTCCCCGGGCGCTGGGCGGCGGCATTCTGACCCTGACCGTACTGGCGATTGGCGTGATGATCTTTGCCGGCGGCGTGGGCGACTGGCGAACCCTGGCCAATATTAACGACCCGCTGCCGCAGGCGATGAAAATGGTGGTCGGCAACAGCAGCGGCTGGCTGCATATGCTGGTGTGGCTGGGGCTGTTCGGCCTGGTGGCGTCGTTCCACGGCATTATCATGGGCTACTCGCGACAGATTTACTCGCTGGCGCGCGCGGGCTATCTCCCCGCCAGCCTGGCAACGCTGAACCGCCGCACCCGCACGCCGCATCTGGCGATCCTCGCCGGCGGCGTGGTCGGCATCGCCGCCATTTTCTCCGATTCGCTGATCACTATTAGCGGGATGCCGCTGACCGCCTGTATCGTCACGATGTCGGTATTTGGCGCTATTGTTATGTATATCACCTCGATGGCGGCGCTGTTTAAACTGCGCCGCAGCGAGCCGAAGCTGATTCGACCGTTCCGCGCGCCGCTCTATCCATGGGCGCCGGCCTTCGCCCTGGCGATGGCGGTACTCTGCCTGGTGGCGATGGTCTGGTACAACCCGCTGCTGGCGCTGATTTTCGCCGCCATGATGCTCGGCGGCTATCTGTGGTTTCGCAAGACCGCAGCGGCCCGCCAGCGCGCGGCGGTGGATCCGCAGCTGCGTACGGTCTCCTGAGGAGGCGACACATGTATAAAACTACGCTATCGGGCCAGGTATGGCGCTTTGATAGTCTGAAAACGCTGATGGCGAAAGCCTCTCCCGCGCGTTCCGGCGACGCGCTGGCGGGGGTTATCGCCGGATCCGCCGAAGAGCGGATGGCGGCAAAAATGGCGCTGGCGGAGGTTCCGCTCACCGAGATTCTCGATAATCCGCTGATCCCCTACGAGCAGGATGAGGTGACCCGGCTGATCCTCGATACCCATGACGCCCGGGGCTTCGCGGCGATTCGTCATCTGACGGTCGGCGATTTTCGCGACTGGCTGCTCGACGACGCCACCGACGAAGCGGCGCTGCGCCAGGTCGCCCGCGCGATAACCCCGGAGATGGCCGCCGCGGTCAGCAAGCTGATGCGCAATCAGGATCTGATCCTCGCCGCCAGCAAATGCCGGGTGGTGACCCGTTTTCGCAACACTATCGGCCTGCCGGGGCGCCTGAGCGTGCGCCTGCAGCCCAATCACCCGACCGATGATATGAAAGGCATCGCCGCCAGCATGCTCGACGGCCTGCTGTACGGCGCCGGGGACGCGGTGATCGGCATTAACCCGGCCAGCGACAGCCTGCCGGTGCTGGCGCAGCTTAACCATATGCTCGACGATATTATTCAGCGCTTCGCCATCCCCACCCAGTCGTGTATTTTGACCCACGTCACCAACACCCTGCAGCTGATTGAGCGCGGCGCGCCGGTGGATCTGGTGTTCCAGTCGGTGGCCGGTACCGAAGCCGCCAACAGCGGTTTCGGCATTAATCTGGCGCTGCTGCAGGAGGCCAGAGAAGCGGCGCTTAGCCTGAACCGCGGCACGCTGGGCAACAACGTGATGTATTTTGAAACCGGCCAGGGCAGCTGCCTTTCCGCCAACGCCCACCACGGCGTTGATCAGCAGACCTGCGAAGCCCGCGCCTACGCCGTCGCCCGCCATTTCGAGCCGCTGCTGGTCAATACGGTGGTGGGCTTTATCGGCCCGGAGTATCTGTACGATGGTAAGCAGATTATCCGCGCCGGGCTGGAAGATCATTTCTGCGGCAAGCTGATGGGGCTGCCTATCGGCTGCGACGTTTGCTACACCAATCACGCCGAAGCGGATCAGGACGATATGGATACCCTGCTGACGCTGCTGTGCGCCGCCGGACTGACCTTTTTGATCGGCGTGCCGGGGGCTGACGATATTATGCTCAACTACCAAAGCACCTCGTTCCACGATGCCCTTTACGCCCGCCGTCTGCTGGGTTTGCAACATGCGCCTGAGTTCGCCGACTGGCTAACGAAGATGCAGATTATTGACCGCCACGGCGCGCTGCGTCTGACCGATGCCCGCCATCCGCTGCTTTCCGTCCTGCCGCAAGGAGAACCGGTATGAACCCTCCCGACGCCTGGAACCCGCTGCGCGAATTTACCGATGCGCGGATTGCGCTGGGCCGCAGCGGCGCCAGCCTGCCAACCCGCGAAGTGCTGAATTTCGGCCTCGCCCACGCCCGGGCGCGCGACGCTATCCACCAGCCTTTCGCCAGCGACCAGTTAGTCCAGCCGCTGGCGGAGCTGGGGCTGTCGACGCTGACCGTGCGTAGCGCCGCCAGCGATCGCCATATTTATCTGAATCGCCCGGATCTCGGGCGACAGCTGAACGAGGAGAGCCGCGCCGACCTCGCCGCCAGCGGCGCACGCCCCGCCGACCTGCTGCTGGTGATTGGCGACGGGCTATCGTCGTACGCCGTGCAGCGCCAGGCGGTGCCGCTGATCCGCGCTCTGCTGCCGTACCTGAAAACCCTCGAGCTGAGCCTCGCCCCGGTGGTGCTGGCGCACCAGTCGCGGGTCGCGCTCGGCGATGATATAGGCGAAACGCTGAAGGCCAGAGCGGTGGCAATATTAATTGGCGAAAGGCCCGGGCTCTCCTCGCCGGACAGCCTCGGGGTGTATTTAACCTGGCAGCCGCATCGCCAGCGGCTGGAGTCGGAGCGCAACTGTATTTCTAATATTCGTCCGGAAGGGCTGAGCTTTGATGCCGCCGCTTTTAAGCTGGCCTGGCTGCTGGAGCAGGCCTTTTTGCGGCGGCTTACCGGGGTGCGCCTGAAAGATGAAAGCGATAATCCGGCACTGCATGGAAAAATAAAACCTTTGAGCCAATTAAAATAATAAGTCACGCGAGCAGCAGAATAGATTTTTAATATTATCGGGCGCACCTGAATATTATATTCTGGCGCGCGCTAAAATTGCGGGTTTTCCAGGCCGGGTAAGGCGTCAGCCGCCACCCGGCAAAATGCGTTCAGCGTACCCAAAACAGGGTTGTCATCAGCCTTATGCCCTTTCCTGCAGGTAATAAGAATATTGCATGAGTAAAAATGAAACGGACGTTGTAAGGTAATTCTGCGCATTAAATATATCTCGTTATCTATTCAACATAACAGCCAATAATTCGCCGGGTACGCTGGCGAATTATTTTTCAATGTTATGCAGTCATTGATGGTTAAAGATAAATAATCGACCGACGGTGAGGTAGCAATGAACAAGTTTTCCGGGAAAGCGTCTTTAATGGCCACGCTGGTTGCCGCGTGGGTCGGTGCCAGCAGCGCGCAGGCGGCTGAAATTAAAATCGGCGTGGTATTGCCGCTGAGCGGCGCGCTGAGCGGCTACGGTCAGCCTTCGCAAAAAGGGCTGGATATTATCCAGAGCATTACGCCGACGTTAAAAAACGGCGACACCGTGAAGCTTATCGTGATTGACGATAAGAGCGACAAGGTCGAAGCCGCTAACGCCATGCAGCGCCTGGTCTCCAGCGATAAAGTCGACGCGGTGATCGGCGAAGTCACCTCCTCCAATACCCTGGCGATGACCAAAATCGCCGACGACAGCAAAACGCCGCTGGTCTCCTCAACCGCCACCAACGACCGCGTCACCCGCAACCATCCTTACGTCAGCCGGGTCTGCTTCTCCGACAGCTTCCAGGGCGTGGTCGGCGCTAACCTCGCCTCGCGCGATCTGAAGGCCAAAACCGCCGCCATCGTCTTCGACAGCAGCAACGACTACTCCGTCGGCCTGGCGAAGGCCTTCCGCACGCAGTTCCTGAAAAACGGCGGCACCATACCTATCGAAGTTCAGGCCCCTGGCGGCAGCAAAGACTTTAAGGCCCAGTTGGCCAGCGTGAAGGCGAAGAACGTCGACATGATTTATATGCCGATTTACTACACCGAAGGGGCGCTCATCGCCGTACAGGCTAAACAGCTGGGGCTGAGCAAACCGGTGGTCGGCGGCGACGGACTGGCGGCGGATCAGGTCTTTTTTGACGTTGGTAAAGACGCGGTCAACGGCTATATGACCACCGACTACTACTCGCCGAACGCCAAAGAGCAAACGCCGGCGGGCGAGGTGTTTATCAAAGCCTGGGAAGCCAAATACCAGCAGCCGACCCATACCTGGGGCGCAATGGCGGCGGACGCTTATAACGTCATTATCAACGCCATGAACCAGTGCAGCGACCCGCACGACCGGGTTTGCGTTAACGAAAAAATTCGCGCCACTAAGGACTTCCAGGGCGTGACCGGCACGCTGACGTTACAAAACGGCGACGCTATCCGCAGCGCGGTCATCAACGAAGTGAAGGATGGCAAGCTGGCGTTTCGTACCGTGGTTAATCCTTAAGGTTTTATAAGGGATATCAGATGGATGGTGCCATTTTTCTCCAGCAAGTGGTCAATGGAATGAGCCTTGGGGGCATGTACGCCCTGATTGCCATCGGTTATACGATGGTTTATGGGGTGCTGCGCCTGATCAACTTCGCCCATGCGGACGTGATGATGGTCGGGGCGTTTACCACCCTGTTTTTGTTTTCTTCCATTGGGCTACCCTTCGGGGTAGCCGTTTTCCTGACCCTCGCGCTGTGCGGCCTGTTCGGGATGCTGATCGACCGGGTAGCCTATCGCCCGCTGCGCCAGGCCTCCAAAATCTCAATGCTGATCACCGCCATCGGCGTCAGCTTCTTCCTCGAAAACCTGTTCAACGTGCTGTTTGGCGGCAGCTCGCGCTTCTTTTCCGCACCGGACTTTTTCAATAACACCCGCGCCTTTGGCGACGTGATTATCACCAACGTGGCGTGGATCGTGCCGCTGATTACCGTCCTGCTGCTGCTGGCGATCCTCTGGCTGCTGTACCGTACCCGCTACGGGATGGCGATCCGCGCGGTGGCCTTCGACGTCAATACCGTGCGCCTGATGGGCATCGACGCCAACCGCATTATCTCACTGGTGTTCGCCCTCGGCAGCAGCCTCGCGGCGCTGGGCGGGGTGTTCTACTCCATCAGCTACCCCACCATCGACCCGCTGATGGGGGTACTGATTGGCCTGAAGGCGTTCGCCGCCGCGGTACTCGGCGGGATCGGCAGCGTCACCGGCGCGGTACTCGGCGGCTTTATTCTCGGCTTTACCGAAGTGGTGGCGGTCGCCCTCTTTCCCGAGCTGGGCGGCTACAAAGACGCCTTTGCCTTTATGTTCTTGATTCTGGTCCTCTTGTTCCGCCCGGTTGGCATTATGGGCGATGAACGTCTGGAAAGGAGCCGTTTCTGATGCTCAACGCTACGACTACCGCCGGGGCGCAGCTGCGCAACCTGGTCATTATTGTTCTCTGCGTCGCGCTGCTGGCCGGGATCAACGTCGTCTTCAACGACTACATTATTCGCGTCATCAGCACTATTTTTGTCTTTATGATCCTCGCGGTCAGCTACAACCTGATCAACGGCGTGACCGGGCAGCTGTCGCTGGAGCCCAACGGCTTTGTGGCGGTCGGCGCTTACGTCACCGCCCTGCTGATCCTCTCCAGCGACAGCAAGCTGGATATGTTTGAGATGGCCGCGCCCAGCCCGTGGATCCTCGTGCTGCACGCCGGTTTCCTGCCCGCCTTGCTGATTAGCGGCCTGTGCGCGGCGGCGCTGGCGGTGTGCCTGGCCCTGCCGGTCTTCCGCGTGCGCGGCGACTACCTGGCGATTGTGACCCTCGGCTTCGGCTTTATCATTAAAATCCTCGCTATCAACAACCCGCAGATCACCAACGGCGCGATTGGCCTCAACGACATCCCGCAGCAGCCGCACCTGCTGTTCTGGTGCGGACTGTTCGCCCTGCTGGCGACCGGGATGATTCTGCAGCTGGTGTGGTCGAAGTACGGGCGAATGATGAAGGCGGTGCGCGACGACGAAGACGCCGCTATCGCCATGGGGGTGAACACGTTTCGCATTAAAACCTGCGCCTTCGCCACCAGCGCCTTCTTCGAAGGGATCGGCGGCGGCCTGCTGGCCTCGCTGCTGACCACCATCTCGCCGGGCCTGTTCGACTTTATGCTCACCTTCCAACTGCTGATTATTATCGTGCTCGGCGGCCTGGGCAGCACTACCGGCGCGCTGCTCGGCACCGTGCTGGTGGTCGGCAGCGGCGAGTGGCTGCGCTTTCTCGACCAGCCGCTCCAGTTCTTCGGTCACGATCTGGGCGCGTATCCGGGGCTGCGAATGGTGGTGTTCTCGCTGCTGCTGCTGATCATCATGCTGTTCGCCCGCGAAGGTCTGCTGGGCAAAAAAGAGATTTGGCAAGTGGGCAAAAGGGGCCGCGGCTATGGCGCAAAATAAGGTCATTTTAGAGGTACAGGACGTGACCATGCAGTTCGGCGGCCTGCGGGCCATCGACAGCGTCAGTTTCCACGTCGACGAGGCGGAAATTTTTGGCCTGATTGGCCCTAACGGCGCGGGCAAAACCACGATGTTTAACGTGATTACCGCCAACTATAAACCGACCAGCGGCAGCGTGACCCTGGCGGGAAAATCGCTAAAAGGGCTGAAGCCGAACCGGGTGGTCAACGCCGGGATCGCCCGCACCTTTCAGAATATCCGCCTGTTTAACTCGATGACGGTATTAGAAAACGTGATGGTCGGCCTCGACAGCGCCAGCCGCTATTCGCTGCTGGAAGCGGCGCTGCATATTGGCCGCTACTTCCCCGCCGAGCGGGCGGCAAAGGCCAAAGCGATGGCGATTCTGGACGATATCGGCATCGCCCATTTCGCCGACGTGCAGGCCACCAACCTCAGCTACGGCAACCAGCGCAAGGTGGAGATCGCCCGCGCGCTGGCGACGTCGCCAAAATTACTGCTGCTCGACGAACCCGCCGCCGGAATGAACCCGAAAGAAACGGAAGAGCTGGCGGATCTGATCTTCCGCATGCGCAACGACTACCGGCTCAGCGTGCTGCTGATCGAGCACGATATGCCGTTCGTCAACAAGCTGTGCGAGCGGGTGATGGTGCTGGAGTACGGCAAACCGCTGTTCAGCGGCCTGATGTCCGAAGCCATTCAGGATCCGGACGTGATTTCCGCCTACCTGGGGGACGTTCGTTATGCTTAGCGCGCGCGAGTTAAAAGTGTTTTACGGCGTGATTCAGGGGCTGAAAGGGGTGGACATTGATATTCACGACCGGGAGATTGTGACCCTTATCGGCAGTAACGGCGCGGGGAAAACCTCCACCCTCAACGGGATCGTCAACCTGGTGCGTTCCACCGGGCGGGTCAATTTTCTCAACGAGGATATTTCCCGCAGCCAGACGCATCAGATTGTGCGTAAGGGGCTGGCGCTGGTGCCCGAGGGGCGACGCATCTTCACCAACCTGACCATCGAAGAAAACCTGCGCATGGGGGCCTACAACAACCTCGCCGGCTTTCCCCGCCTGCGCGATCGCATGTACAGTCTGTTTCCCCGGCTGAAAGAGCGGCGTACCCAGATGGCGGGGACCATGAGCGGCGGCGAGCAGCAGATGCTGGCGATCGCCAGAGCGTTGATGAGCGAGCCGGTACTGCTGATGCTCGATGAGCCAAGCCTCGGACTGGCGCCGAAAATTGTCGGTGAGCTGTTCGCAACGATTAAGCAGCTGCGGGAGGAGAATATTACCGTGCTGCTGGTGGAGCAAAACGCCACGGCGGCGTTGACCATCGCCGATCGCGCCTATGTGCTGGAGAATGGGAAGATTATGCTCTCTGGCCCGGCGGCGGAGGTGCTGGCGAATCCGGAGATTAAGCGGATGTATCTTGGGGGATAAAGCTGTTCAGGGCTGCGGCATCGCTTCCTGCGTCGCCGCAACCGCAAACAGCCTCGCGCTACACAAAGCACACCTCGTTCCAGTAGGCTTCACGCGTCCTGCGCCGCTCAGTATGTTTTATCATGGCGAAACCACCTTGTTTCTACGTTGCCAAGCTCAATTCCGTAGAGACTGGCGACCGGTAATATCGCCTCCATAATGCGTTGGGTATCCTGCTGCCCGGCTTCTCCGCCAGATCCAGATAAAGAAGCCAGCCAGCCCGTTATGCGTTGCCACAGCGCCACTTTCATTTTTCTCCTCCGTCGGGAAGCGTTTTTGCCTCGGTCTATTTCAACCACAGTTGACGGCGGGCAGGAAATATCAATTCCGGATTTGTAATTCTGTGGGATGCATATTAAGGGGGAGAGGATCTTCCCGGAGGCGGTGCTGCGCACCTGTCCGGGCTACTTTCCCCAGTTTGGTAGCCCCATGCGGGTAAACAATATCCACAGTTTTGTTAAGTTCTTTTTCGTTATAGATAAGAACTTTTTCTTCTTTGCCGCCGACGGGCGATTTGTGGGAGCGTGATAAACACAAAACAAAACAGGGATTCAGGGGAAAACTATGCGCATTGCAAAAACAAAAATCGCGCTGGCGCTGGGCATGCTGGTGCTCGCCGCGCAGGCTCAGGCCGATCAATTAGCCGATATCAAAGCCGCCGGGGTGGTCAAAGTCGCCACCTTCGACGCCAACCCGCCGTTCGGCTCGGTAGACCCAAAAACGCATAAAATCGTCGGCTACGACGTGGACTTCGCCGAAGCGCTGGCGAAATCTCTCGGCGTTAAGCTGGAGCTGGTCGCCACCAACCCGGCCAACCGTATTCCGCTGCTGCAGTCCGGTAAGGCCGACCTGATCGTCGCCGATATCACCATCACCCCGGAGCGCGCCCAGGTGATTGATTTCTCAACGCCTTACTTCGTGACCGGCCAGCAGTTCCTCGTCCCGGCGAAATCCCCGGATAAGCTTGATGATTACAGCAAAGCGCGCATCGGCGCGGTAAAAGGCACTACCGGCGAACAGGCGCTGCATCAGCGTTTCCCGCAATCGCGCGTACTCTCTTATGACGACATTCCGCTGGCGCTGACCGCCCTGCGCAACGGCAACGTGCAGGCCATTACCCAGGACAGCACCATCCTCGCCGGACTGCTGGCGGAAGCGCCCGACAAGGCCAACTTCAAAATCATCCCCGACCTGCTGAGTAAAGAAGAGATTGGCGTCGGCGTGAAGAAAGGCGAACCGACCCTGCTGAAAGCGGTAAATGACGAGCTGGTCAAGCTGGAAAAATCCGGTGAAGCGGCAAAAATTTACGACGTCTGGTTTGGCCCGAGCACCAAAACCCCGCAGCCGCGCGCCTTTACTATCGAAGCTAAATAAGCAGAAAAAGATTATGTTATCGGCTCTATTTTCACGCTCCGCGGCATCGTCCGCGGATTTTTCGCATCTGCAGCGCGCCAGCATTGAGTTCCGCGATGTCGCCAAAAGCTACGGCGATCATCGGGTGCTGAACGGCGTAAATTTACAGGTTGAACCCGGCGAAGTGGTGGCGATCCTCGGCCCTTCGGGATCGGGCAAATCCACCCTGATCCGCCTGATCAACCAGCTGGAATCCCTCAGCGGCGGCGAGATTTTGATCGACGGTAAACCGACGCGCCAGCTTACCGGCAGCGCCCTGCGCCAGCTGCGCAGCCGGGTCGGCTTCGTCTTTCAGCAGTTTAATCTCTACGCCCACCTGACGGCGCAGGAGAATATCACCCTCGCGCTGGAACGCGTCCACGGCTGGGGCAAAAGCGCCGCCCGCGAGCGCTCGCTGGCGCTGCTCAGCCAGGTTGGCCTCGCGGATAAAGCCGGGCAGATGCCCGCCCAGCTCTCCGGCGGCCAGCAGCAGCGGGTGGCGATCGCCCGCGCCCTCGCCTCCTCGCCGCAGATTATTCTGTTTGATGAACCTACGTCGGCGCTGGACCCAGAGATGATCGGCGAAGTGCTGCAGGTGATGAAAACCCTCGCCCACAGCGGGATCACCATGGTGGTCGTGACCCACGAAATGCAGTTCGCCCGCGAAATTGCCGATCGGGTGGTGTTTATCGACGGCGGCGATATTCTCGAAGTCGCGCCGCCGGCCGAGTTTTTCGCCCGACCGCAGCACGCCCGCACCCGCCGTTTCCTGCAGAAGGTGCTCGACCCGCTGCACCAGGAGAGTGAGGCGTGATCCCGCATCTTGACTGGCATGGCGTGCTGAGCGGGCAGCCGCTGCAGTGGATAATCTCCGGCTTTCTCACCACCGTCTGGGTGAGCGTCGCCGGGATGATTCTGGCGACCGTGCTGGCTATCCTGCTGCTGGCGCTGCGTCTCGGCGGCGGCCGGCCCGGACGCTGGCTGGTGGCGGCCTGGGTATCGCTGTTCCGCAATACGCCGCTGCTGGTGCAGCTGCTGTTCTGGTATTTTGCCGCCTGGAATCTGCTGCCGCTGGGGGCGCGCGATTTTATTAACGACGACCACAGCTGGTCGATTCTGCCGGGCAACGTCTGGTGGCTGACGCCGGAGTTTCTCTGCTCCATGTGGGGGCTTGGGGTCTTTACTTCGGCGTTTCTGATCGAAGAGATCGCCTCCGGGCTGCGCGCCGTTAGCCACGGTCAGCGGGAAGCGGCGCTGTCGCAGGGGTTTACCCCCTGGCAGGAACTGCGCCACATTCTGCTGCCGCAGGGGCTGGCAAACGCCTGGCAGCCGATTATCGGCCAGTATCTGAATCTGATGAAGCTCTCTTCGCTGGCGAGCGGCATCGGCTTCGCCGAACTCACCTACCAGGTACGGCAAATCGAGAGCTACAACGCGCATGCGCTGGAGGCGTTTGCCGTCGGCACCGCGCTGTATCTGGCGCTTGGGGTGGTGATGGGCGTGGCGCTGACGCGTCTCGGCCCGGGAAGAAATCAGCAAAGGAGAGCCGGGTATGAACGCTAATCTGGCGGTGATCGTTGATAACCTCGATTATCTGCTGTGGGGACGGCTGGCGGACGGTATTCCCGGCGGCGTGGTGCTGACGCTGCTGATGGCGATCGGCGCCGCCGCGCTGGCTTTGCCGGGCGGGGTCCTGCTGGCGGGGATCGCCTGGCGCTACGACGGGATCGTGCGGCGGCTGCTCTTCCTGTGGGCGGAGGTTATTCGCGGCATCCCGCTGATCTTCGTGATTTTCTGGCTGTGGTATCTGCTGCCCATGCTCACCGGCAGCGATCTGCCGGGCGCGGTCACCGTCACGGTGGCACTGGCGTGGTTTACCGCCGCGTCGGTGATGCATTCGGTGCTGGCGGGCCTGCAATCGCTTCCCGGCGGGCAATACGAAGCGGCGCTGACCCAGGGTTTTACCCCCGGACAGACGCTGCGCCTGATCCTGCTGCCGCAGGCCCTGCGTAACGTTCAGCCCTCGCTGGTAGGAATATTGATCGGCCTGCTCAAAGACACGTCGCTGGCGTTTATCGTCAACGTACCGGAATTGACCACCGTTGCCGGCCAGGTCAATAACCGAGTGCAGATATACCCTCTGGCGATATTTGTCTTTACCGGCGCGGTTTATTATCTACTGTGCTGCGGCCTGAGCCTGCTGGCGAACCGTCGCTATGCCGGTCGTGCGGCTTAGCGACGAAGTGCGAAAAAAGCTGCCCGGTTACTTAACCGGGCAGTCTTTGGTCATCTTAATAAATTTATCGTTATAGATTATGTAGTGGTTCCCTGGTTGGCGCAGCGAAGCCTGGCGAACAACGTCCCCGGGCCGTAAATACCATGCGTCTCCTTCCTCTTCCGTCGTATCACACCCGGGCTTGATCAGCAGCTTAAACCAGGTATTCCCGGTATTGCTGACGGTACCCGCCGCACGATCGTAGGCCCACTTGAACTGCACCTCGCGCGGGCGAACAACGAGAATTGTGTCCATCACTACCACCGGATCCATACTCACTTCCGTCCCGCTTTGATTACGCATCACGTAATTGCGGGTGGGTATTTCACGGAACGACACCCGGTAATAGCGCTCACGGTTATCTTTCGGGCCGTGGTAGTAAAACTTAAAATATTCGCTCTCCCCCGCCTGAAGGGTGAGCTGGCGCGGGGCAAACAACAGCTCGCCGTCCGCCGGACGGGAGCGCACCTCTTTGCCGCCGGGGCGGTCGATAGCGACAATAGAGACCCGATACAATCTGGCGCTTTTATTGTTATTAATCACCCGTTTAGACGCAAAATCATCTTCCGCCGCCATCGAGAAAGTTAAATTACCGACCGAGATGGCCTGCGCCGCGGTCACCAGTCCGAGCGACAGCAGGCAGATAAGCATCCGCAGCAAATTAGTTAATGTTACGCCACGTCGCCTGAACATGAATTTCTCCTGAAGCACTCACTTCACCAAACCAGCCGTTATCTTCCACCGTGCGCAACGATATCGGGTTATCCATCGGAATGGAAAACTTCACCGTCGTTTTGTCCATCTGCCCAACGTCGCCGGAAATATCCGTCCACGGCGTGGTTAACCACAGGGCATCGGTCATATCATGCCAGGTATCATCACATCCGGCGTCATACGTTTTGATAGCCCCGGTCTGGGTGGTAAACGCCAGGGTCGCCGGGAACGGCACTCTCGACGTACCGTCCGGTGAAGTGAAAATACAGTATGAACGTCCGCCGATCGCCTGCGTTGGTCCCTTCACTTTGATAAGCACTTCATCGGCGGCGGTCTTACCGCTGGTGGTGACAATATAGCCGAAGTCCAGCGACGGTTCGCCGCTACCCACGTAGCCCTCACGCGTCGGCGTTGAGATATACTCATCGGAAATAATGCTGATGCTGAAGTCACGCGGTTTAATGATCAGCGTGTTGGACGTCGAAAACTCATACCACCCTGACTCCGGCGAGGTGGTGTTATAGAAACGGAAATTAAACAGGTCCTTAGTGTTCACGTCGCTGATGCCCAGCGTCACCATCTGCTTAAAAAAGTTGCTTGAGAAGAAAACATACACTGAATCTGATGATTTCATCTCGTTAAACGTATAGTACTGAGCGATGCCGCTTACCGGCTTCCATGAGTTACCGTCGAGGCTGAACTGCATATCGTAGCTTCCCACCGCGGAAGCCAGCGCCGAGTTGCTGATAGCCGGGAAAATATGAATTGAGGTATTACTCAGGCCATTATGCTGCAAATTGTAGTTCACCATTTTGCAGCTCAGACCGGAACGCGTGCCAATCGTCTGCGTGCGGCAGTCGGCGTTGCCTTCACCCAGCGTCGGAACCCCGTCGCTGTTGATAAAGACTTCCGCCAGCGCATGGGTATTAATTAACCGCAGATTGGCCGCTTTAGTATGGGTGACATTACGTACGTACCAGTAACCTGAGGCCTGGTCTTTGCAGCGTGCGCCGCTGCTGGCGTCATAGCTCACCGACGTCATGCAGGAGTTGATGGTCATTGAGAAGCTGCTGCCCACCGACATCTGCTGCAGATACTGGTAGAAAGAGTCGGACATCATGCCGTGCATCCACTTTTGCCCGCCGGGTGTTACCGTTGCGCCGTAGAAGCCGCTGGCATCGCTGGTTTGCGGCTGGATCAGGCTGGTCGCCATATCGCAGCCCGCATACCAGTTGATGCAGCGCAGGCCGCTCAAAGGATGGGAAGCCGGCGAGTTATCCAGCCACATATCGAAGAACCAGTTAGCGTACAGGCCGGTGTTATAGCCATTGTCGATATAGCCGAGGCTCTGCTGATAAATGGTGCCCGAGCCGTTATATTTCAGCCCGGTCCAGCGGTTAGCCCCGGTCATCCGCGGGTCCAGCGCGCCGCCTGGGGTGACGAAGAAGTTATCGTCCGAGTTGTTTTCCACAAAAACAAACTGCATGGCCGCCGCATCGGGCCAGGTGGTTTTGTTTACCGCAGCGTTGACCCGCGTCACGCACAGCGCCGCCGTTAACATGACTAAACATGCCAGCCATTTAGCTTTCATTACCTTCTCCTGTCTGCTGCACGCGGGCATAAGTGGAGAGGCCGCTGCAGACCACATCGCCCACCCACACCGCGCCGCGCGCCTGGCTCAGCTCCAGCGCCACTTCGCAGCTCTGGTTTTTACCGTAACTGAAATCGATGGTGGGATACTTTTTATCCACGTCCATCACAAACTCACCGTTCTCATCGGTGCGGGTACGACCGATGTGGTTATTAATCCGCGCGTTGGCCAGCAGCGTGCCGTCTTCCGCGCGAATCCGCCCGGAGACCGTGACCATCTGCTTCACTTCCGGCTCAATCACCGCCACGTTCCCCGGATAAAGGGTCAGTTGGCTCTTGCGCCCGGTCACGATGTCGTAGCTATCGAGCGAATTTTTGCTGTTCTGCAGCTCCACTTCATAGCGGTTGTACGGCGACAGCGGCAGGTAATTACGGTTGCCGGAGAGCTGCACAATACGGCCGTTCACCTTAGCGCTCAGCTTGCCGTCGTCTTCAAGACCGGTTTTGAAAATCACCCCGGCATTACCGTCGGTGCGGCCGCTGGCGGCGATATTTTTCCCCTGCCAGCCCACGCTGCCGTTGGCAGTCAGGTTGGTATTCACATAGCCATCCACGCCGCTATTCACATTCAGCGTACCGGTGGAGTAGCGGGTATCAAACTGGGCATACGCGCCGCCGCTGAGGGTTTTGTCATCGCCGGTGTCGCCGGAAATCGCCCGTGAAACGTTGGCGCCGATGGTGCGAATGCTGCCTTCATCAAACTGTTTACGCGCCGACAGGTTGGCCATGGTGTAGCCGTTCTGGTGCGTCATGCCGGCGCTGAACCAGTTGCCGAGCGGCAGCGAGAAGTCGAGCGCAATATATTTCCCGGTACTGGCGCTGCTGTCGCCGTTATTAAAGCGCTGCAGGCCCGCGCGCAGGCCCAGCGATCCCCACGAGCCGGTATAAAGCGTCTGATAGTAGTCCGCCGTGTAGTAGTGGCTGTTATAGCGGCGGTCGTCGTTATAGCTGATGCTGAACGTGCCCAGCTTTGACCATAATGAATTGAGATTCAGCGTGCCGCCGATAGCCCGGTTATCGGCATTGCTGCGGCGTATTCTGTCGCCAATCTGCGTTTTTTCCTGGTTGACCCATACCGAGCTGAAGCCGCCGGGGAGCGTGGCGCTGATGCTGCCGATGCTGCTCCAGGAGCTGTCGCTGGCCAGCATATTCTGCAGATTCACGCTAATGGATTCGGTCAGCGGCAGCGTCAGGCGCGTCTCGGCAACGGCGTTGTTGTCATAGCCGTAGCCGGTCGCCGCCCAGCTTAAGGTGCTGAGCGACCCGGAGGCCGAGGCGCCCGCCAGCCAGCTGTCTTTTGCCGGCAGCGTCTTTTTACCGCTTTCGGACCAGCGGTCCATATGGAAGCTGCCGCCCCAGAACTGCCAGGCCAGCGGCGCGCCGGCGCCGCGTCCGCGGCTGAACAATTTATTGACCCGCTGGGTACGCTTGCTGACCACCCGGCCGTTCACAATCACTTCAACATCGACATCATAAATCCCATACGGCAGGCCGCGGGTGTCCACTTCGTGGTTACCCATGGCAAAGTTCTGCACGCTCATCAGGCGCCCGTCGCGGGTCAGATGGACCTCCCCGGCGGCGGGTAAAAAGGCGACCACCGGCGTGGCCGACTGGCTGTTATCGAATACCGTCGAACTGGCCTGGTTGCCCCAGGAAGCGCCGTAGATCTTCCCCGCCGAAACGGCGGTCATCGGGCCAAGGGACTGTAGATTCCAGGTATCCAGCATCCCGCCCGCAAAACGGTGACCGGCAAAGTCGCGCTCATACATCGCTTTATAGACTTCGCTGTCCTGATTGCCGGAGCCAATACCGTACAGCGAGCCGTCGAGCACCAGGTGGTGCTCGCGCAGCGCGGTGACGTTGTTCAACGACAGATAGCTGGAGGTATTATTGCCGCCGTTGCGCATCTGGTTGTTATAGACCCCGAGGTTATAGTTCAGGGTGCTGCTGAGGGTGTTGACGCTGGACTGGCCGATATCTTCGCTGCGCGAACGCAGCACCGTACCCAGCGCCTCCTTCTTCACCACCAGCTGCAGCAGCAGCTGGCGCAGGCTGAGCTGTAGCTGCGCATCATCTGTGAGGCTAATATTGAGTTCTTTGCTGAAAGCTTCATTGGCCAGCGCGGTGAGCTGTTTGCGGGTCTGTTCGCTGACGGTGGCGTTATTATCGTTTTCTTCCAGCTGAATTTGCCGTACGCGCAACACGCCGTTATCCAGCCAGATAAAGGCATTGCCGATCCGCTGATCGTCCTGGGTACCGGTGCTGCCTTTAAGGTGAATAAACAGAGGAATGCTCATTCCGTCCTGCAGCGCCTGGCTGAAGGCCTGGGGGATAATCACGCCGCCGATTTGCTGTACTTTGTCGGAGGCGGCAGTGACGCTAAATGGAACCAGCAAGATGACCATGCCGGAGGCAAAGAGTGTTTTTAATCCTGGAGCGATCCCTGGTTGAGCCATAATGTTGATCCGTCATAAGAAATGTCTATTTCACGGGAACAAACTGCTCGCCCTGCCAGAGCGCGACCCGTCCTTTTTTGTCCGCAACGTTCACGCGCGTGAAGCGACGCTCTTTACCCGGCATCAGGAAGTAATTTTCCTTGCACTCTTTACCGTCAGCCGGCTTCAGACACGGGCCGTAGGCAAGAATGCGCAACGTCGCGTTACCGGTATTGACCAGCGTGCCGTTGGCGTACTGATAGCGGAAGTTTGCTTTTCTTGGCGCCACCACCAGGATAGTGCCGATGCGTGCCGAGGCCGTGGCGACCGCGCTGCGGGTCGAGCCATTGCGCTGGGCATCGCTGAGCGCCTGATCGAACCAGACGATACGGTAATAGCGCTCTTTATCGTCCGCCGGGCCTTTGTAGAAAAAGCGGATCACGTCGCTGGCTTTCGCGGGCAGCAGCAGACTGGCCGGGGTCAGTAAAATCTCGTCCTGCTTATCCATCGGGATGACCTTGCCGCCATCCAGCGGCGAAGAGAGGCGTTCCATATGGATGTTAATTAAGCGACCGCTGTCGGTCGTGTTCTTGATCTCTTTACTCAGCGTGCTGCTTTCGCTGTTCATAAATGAAGAGATATCGCCCACATCCAGCGCCAGGGCTGGCGTCATTGTGCTGAGCAACAGGCTGATGGCCAGAATGTGTTTTTTCATATGAATTCAGTCCGTGAAATAAGGCAGGGGGAATACCCCCTGCCTGGTGCTACGAGAGGATCAGCTGGTCCAGGTCGCGTCGAACTGTACGCTGACGTCACCGCTCCAGATACCTTCCGGCAGGGCGCTGTAGTCAGTGACAGCCGTAGAGCCATTGGTCGTGCCGCTGATGATGGAGAACGTGAAGCCGTCCTGAGCGGTAGTACGACCCGCAACGTTATAGCCGTTAGACAGCGCGCTGAGGTTGCCGCCCAGGATGCCCGCCGCGGTGTCGATCATGGTGGTGTCAGCCGTTTTTTCGACCGCAGCGCCGTTGTAGTCAACGCCCACGCTCAGGGTGGAACCAGAGGTATCCAGCTGAGTCAGGGTGTTGGTGATCAGACGAGAGGTCAGTTTGAATGCGGTCGCGGTGGCGTCACCTTCGATAGCCACATCAAACAGGCCTTTCTGTGAGTTAAAGCCTTTAATCCCTTCGGCATACTGGAAAGCCAGGCTGCCCAGCGGAGTCACCACCAGCTTGCTGGTAGTGTCTTTTTTGGCGGTTGCGGACCAGGTAGCGACTGCCTGAGCAGTAACGTCAGCTGCCTGAGCGACACCCATACCGGCAAACGCGGTTACCAGAGCAATTGCAAGAACCTTTTTTTTCATAGCTTTTTCATCCTGAGTTTATTAAGGGACCTGATGTCCCACGTCTGTGTGCATTTCCCGCCATAGTTCAGGCCGCATAATGTTTATTGCGGCGAAAATTATTTTGGGGTTACGACCTGGTGCACAATTTTAAAATTAACGTCTATTACTAATTACAGCGCGAGCTTATATATCTTTGAATACAGTTTCGCCTCGGCATTTCGCCGATGGGTATAAACCGTTTTCACACTACAATTTTCAATTTTGGCGATAGATTTTGGATGCATTCCCTGCGCCGTCATACGAATTATCTTCATTTCCCTGTTGGTAATTTTGTCTTTCTTTATATCTTTGCGTAGAAAACGACCATTAATAACGTATGCCAGCTCCTGACGAATATCTTTCGTTAAGTCGACATAAACCACGCCACGAATAGAGCCATTGTAATACCAGTAATTGGCCAGCGCTTCCGAGCGCCTTGCGGCAATTAATACAATTTGTTTGCCTTTCATTTCAGCCAGCCACTCATTATCGCGGCGGATAAAATAGTTCAGCGAACTGGCGCTAAGATTAATAAATACAAATTCCCGGCGTACCTTTTCAAGTGACAGGTAAATTAAGTTATCGATATCAATAATTAGCTCAGCGAGTCCTTTAAGAAAATAACTGTCATGCGCTGGCCAAATGCACTGATCCAAAGAGTATTTATAATCCATATAAAGTTAAACCCCATAGTCCTGGAAATCTTGAACGTATCACAACACTGCTGATAGCCCAGGCCTGCAAAGTCTAAGTCAGCAAATTCCCTCTTTAATATATTCAACCCAAAACTCAAAATAGTATTGCTTGAGACAAAGAACGCTAAATGACTTGCTTGTTTCTTGTGTTATCAAATTTAGGATTTTTCGCTATGTGTGTCAATAAGTGCTCTGAGGGCTAATTACCGAACAGGTCAATTTAAGCCAAAACAATAAAAATAAGAATATTGAGTTAAAAACAAAAAGCATTTATTTTCATAGGGTTATTGTGACTGCGTACGGGGATTCTTAAGTGAATATTATATGTTCCAGGATCTTAGCCATTATCAGTTAAGACTATTCTTAATGAGGGTTTCATTCGAAAATGCAAAAAAGTCAAACAAAGTCAAAAAATAAGAATATAATGCCAATAATCAACACAAAGTCAGTGGTTAATTCCATTAACTGGCGTAAATAATGAAATTACACGCCGCACAAAAGGCCTGGTCGCCGACTAAAAATTTATCGAGGTCAATCGTAATCAAGCACGAAAAGATTAACTATTCGGTTAAACCGACTCAGCATGAAGCCTGGCACGAACATCCTGAATGATGCCTCTGCGCCCAAGGCGGTAAATTTCCCCCGCTAATGTCGCATACAACGCCTTATCTTTATCAGAGGAAATACGTATCATTATTAATCTCATTGCCAAAGCGTATTAAAGGTAGCAGACCCTGCGCGAATTCCCGCTTGTGGATACAAAAGTGTGAGCCCTGTCGGGCTTTTTCGCCACCCACTACCCCAACTCTTGCGTCCGTTCACTATTTGTTCGTCTTACTGTCATCCGGCAGTCATATAAAACACCATTAATAGTGCCCAGTTGACTGACGAACCTGGACGCATTTATGAACAGTTCTCTGGCTGCGGTTGCAGAAACCGAGTTTCAACCGTTTACGCCCCCCTATACCGACCGGCAACGCAAGGTCCTGAGCGTACGTAACCTGAGCAAATCCTGGAACGCGCAGCAAACCGTCCTGGATAGCATCAGTTTCGATCTTCATGCGGGCGAACTGGTTGGCGTGATTGGCCGTTCCGGCGCCGGTAAATCGACGCTTCTGCACCTTCTGAACGGCACCCATAGCGCCAGCGGCGGCGAGATCCTGAGCTTCCCAGAAGTGGGGACGCCGCAGGACGTATCAAAGCTGTCAGGCCGCGCGTTAAACGCCTGGCGCAGCCGGTGCGGCATGATCTTTCAGGATTTCTGTCTGGTCCCGCGCCTCGACGTTTTGACCAACGTGCTGCTGGGGCGCCTGAGCCAGACTTCCACTCTGAAATCCTTATTCAAAGTCTTCCCCGACGCCGACCGCGCCCGCGCGATCTCCCTGCTGGAGTGGATGAATATGCTGCCGCAGGCGCTACAGCGGGCGGAAAACCTCTCCGGCGGCCAGATGCAGCGCGTGGCCATTTGCCGGGCATTAATGCAAAACCCCGGTATTTTGCTGGCCGATGAACCGGTCGCGTCTCTTGACCCGAAAAATACGCAGCGAATTATGAATGTCCTGCGCGAAATTAGCGAACAGGGCATCAGCGTAATGGTAAACCTGCATTCGGTGGAGCTGGTGCGTGAATATTGCACGCGGGTTATCGGCGTGGCCAAAGGCCAGATTAGTTTTGACGACCATCCCACGCAGCTGAATCAGGAAATTCTGCACCGGCTGTACGGCGATGAAATTAGCCAATTGCATTAAATTTCACTCACACGGGCAAAATAATGAAAAAGTACATCACTGGCGCAGTTCGTTTATCCGCAGCGGTTGCAGGCATTATGATGGCGTGGCAGGCAGGCGCTGCTGAACAACCGAAGGAATTAAATCTGGGCATCCTAGGCGGTCAGAACGCAACGCAGCAAATTGGTGATAACCAGTGCGTTAAACAGTTTCTCGATAAAGAACTCAACGTCGATACGAAGTTGCGTAACTCGTCCGACTACTCCGGCGTGATTCAGGGATTGCTGGGCGGAAAAGTTGACGTCGTATTAAGCATGTCGCCGTCGTCGTACGCTTCGGTTTATATTAACAATCCTAAGGCCGTCGATATTGTCGGGATTGCCGTAGATGATAAAGACCAGTCCCGCGGCTACCACTCGGTGGTGATTGTCAAAGCCGACAGTCCGTATAAAAAGTTAGAAGATCTGAAGGGCAAAGCCTTTGGCTTCGCCGACCCGGACTCCACTTCCGGCTTTTTAATTCCGAACCACGCCTTTAAACAGCAGTTCGGCGGCACCTCGGATAACAAATATAATAACTTCTTCTCCAGCGTGACCTTCTCCGGCGGCCACGAGCAGGACATTCTGGGGGTGCTGAACGGCCAGTTTGCCGGCGCGGTGACCTGGACCTCCATGGTCGGCGACTATAACAGCGGCTACAGCGTCGGCGCCTTTAACCGCCTGATTCGCATGGATCACCCGGATTTGATGAAGCAAATTCGCATTATCTGGCAATCGCCGCTGATCCCGAACGGTCCGATCCTCGTCAGCAATGCCCTGCCGGCGGACTTTAAGGCCAAAGTCGTTACCGCGATTAAAAAGCTCGATACTGACGATCACGCCTGCTTTATCAAGGCGATGGGCGGTACTCAGCATATCGGCCCGGGCAGCGTGGCTGATTTTCAGCAGATCATCGATATGAAACGCGAGCTGGTTAGCGCGCGTTAATCCCGCCCCTGACGCCGCCGCCCGCGGGCTATCGCGGGCAGCGGCGACTCGTTGAAGACACCGCGACGCATGAATAACACCCATACCGAATTCGAACGCTATTACCAGCAGGTCCGCTCGCGACAAAAGCGCGATACCTTGAGCGGATCCCTGCTGCTGCTGGCGCTCTATTTTGCCGCCGGCAGCATGGCCGAGTTTAATCTCTTTACTATCTGGCACTCGCTGCCCAACTTTTTCGACTACATGTTTGAGACGCTGCCGACGCTGCGCGTCGCCGACCTGTTTGCCGATTCGCATACCAAAGGTTCGCTGGCTTACTGGGGCTATCGTCTGCCGATACAGCTGCCGCTGATCTGGGAGACGCTGCAGCTGGCGCTGGCGTCCACGCTGGTGGCGGTGGCGATAGCCACCCTGCTGGGGTTCGTTGCCGCCAGCAACGCCTGGTCCCCTGCCCCGCTGCGGGTTGCCGTCCGCGTGCTGGTGGCTTTTCTGCGCACCATGCCGGAGCTGGCGTGGGCGGTCATTTTCGTGATGGCTTTTGGTATCGGGGCGATACCGGGCTTTCTGGCATTGATGCTGCACACCATCGGCAGCCTGACCAAGCTGTTCTATGAAGCGGTGGAGAGCGCCCAGGATAAACCGGTGCGCGGCCTGGCCGCCTGCGGCGCGTCGCATCTGCAGCGTATTCGCTTTGCCCTGTGGCCGCAGGTGAAACCTATTTTTCTCTCCTACGGCTTTATGCGGCTCGAAATTAACTTCCGCTCCTCAACGATCCTCGGGCTGGTGGGCGCGGGCGGCATCGGCCAGGAGCTGATGACCAACATCAAACTGGATCGTTACGATCAGGTCAGCATCACGCTGCTGCTGATTATTATCGTGGTATCGCTGCTGGATATGCTGTCCGGCCGCCTGCGGCAGTGGGTTCTGGAGGGAAAAAAATGAATCAGTGGCAAAAACAACCGGATATCGCCGCCAGCCGCCGCCAGCATCGGCATTTATATCAGGCCCAGGGGCGCTATCTGCGCTATGTCGGCCTGCTGGCGCTGGCCAGCGTGCTCTATTATGTCTGGTTCTTTATGCAGTTCGGCATCAGCGGCGGGCAGCTCGCCGCCGGGCTGCAGCAAATCAGCCGCTATCTACTGCGGATGTTCGTCTGGCACGACTTTTTCAACTGGCCGTTTCGCTATTACTTCACGCAAATCGCCATTACCCTGGCGATTGTTTTCGCCGGGACGCTTACCGCAACGGTCATCGCCCTGCTGCTCTCGTTTCTCGCGGCGCGCAACATTATGCGCGGCGTTGTTCCGGGGCTCATCGCCCTGCTGATGCGCCGCCTGTTCGACGTGCTGCGCGGCATCGATATGGCTATCTGGGGGCTGATTTTTGTCCGCGCCGTTGGGCTCGGGCCGCTGGCCGGGGTGCTGGCGATTATCATGCAGGATACCGGGCTGCTGGGCCGTCTGTATGCCGAGGGGCATGAGGCGGTTGACCGTTCGCCGGGACGCGGCCTGACGGCGGTGGGGGCGAACGGTTTGCAGAAACATCGCTTCAGCATTTTTACCCAGTCCTTTCCGACGTTTCTGGCGCTCAGCCTGTATCAGATTGAATCGAATACCCGTTCCGCTGCGGTACTCGGTTTTGTCGGCGCGGGGGGCATCGGCCTGATTTATGCGGAAAATATGCGCCTGTGGAACTGGGACGTGGTGATGTTTATTACCCTGCTGCTGGTGGCGGTGGTGATGGCGATGGATACGCTGTCCGCCTGGCTGCGCCGCCGCTATATCGGCGGCAGCGCGGTGCCGCTGTTTAAAGCTGGTTAGTTTTTTCCCGGGTCGCGCTGCGCTTCCCCGGGGGGCCTGATATCGCGACATTCCCGGAGGCGGCGCATTGCGCCTGTCCAGGCTACCCAAACTGCACGAAAAAGTAGCCCGGGTAAGGCATTTACGCCGCCACCCGGGGGAAAATCACAGCCGCCACGCCAGCACCGGCCACCGGTGCTGCGCGTTCGCCGCCGCCAGCTGCGGGCAGGGATTGACCAGCCGTACGCGATCGGCGCGCAGGCACAGCGGCAGATCGTTAATCGAATCGGTGTAGAAGGTTATCTCACCCGAATAGTCGGGATGGGCCGCCAGCCACAGCTCAAGGCGCACGACTTTCCCCTGCTGATAGCTCGGCGTACCGGCAATCACGCCGCTATAGCCGCCGTCGGCCATCACGACGTCAATGCCCAGCGCCTGCTCGATGCCCAGCTCCGCCGCAACTGCCTGTACCAGCAGGCTGACCGACGCCGAGATCACCAGCATCTGCTCGCCTTTCGCCTGTAAAGTCCGAATCAAATCCCACGCCTGCGGATACACACGCGGCATAACCTCTTCGCGTACGCAGCGCGCCAGCAGCGCGTCCACATCCCGCTTTGCCACGCCAATCAGCGGCGCCTGGATCAGGGCCACGTAATCGGCGATATTCATTTCGCCGCGGTCGTAGTCCTCCATCAGCCGCGCTTCCCGCGCCAGGTAATCGGGATCGTTTACCCAGCCCTCGCGCACCATAAAGCGGCTCCACAGCGTACTGCTGTCTCCCTTAATTAACGTATTATCCAGATCGAAAATGGTCAGCGTTTTACCCATCGTTTATTTTCCCTTATCGGCCACGGCGCCTCGCGAGAGCATGCGCAAGAAAAATGACAGCAGAATGACCCGGACAAAACGTCCGAGATTCACGCATCAGTAAGGCTTTTTCCCGGGTCGCGCTGCGCTTATCCGGACTACAGCTCTACCGCCATTTGCCGAACGGTAGCCCGGACAGGTGCGCAGCACCGCCTCCGGGAAGCAGCTTCCCTTTTCACCCCCACACGCTCATCACCAGCAGGACGGCAATCAGCAATAGCGGATAAATTCGCACATGCCAGCGATCCGGTAAACGCGCCAGCCAGCGGGAGGCGATTTTTAATCCCAGCCAGCTTCCCGCCACCAGCTGCGCCGCCGCCGACAGCCAGATATTGCCGACAAACCCAGCCGGCAGCGCCACCGGCGACAGCCACGCCATCACCAGCCAGGTGAGCGTCGCCGTTGCCGCCAGCGGCAGCGTCAGGAGGTTGGCCATCGCCGCGGCTTCAGACATCAGCACGCCGCGACGGCGCATCAGAGGAACCGTCATCACGCTTCCTCCGACGCCGAGAAAAGAGGCGATCAGGCCAATGACGCCCCCTACCGTCAGTTCATGGGGCGCCGTCGGCACCACCCGGCTGGACGGCGGCGTCATAAATCCGGCGCGAAGGTAGCAATCGATAATGGTCGCCAGCAGGTAGATAACGAACAGCCAGCGGATCCACTCGCCGTTCACCTGAAGCGCCAGCATCGCGCCCGCCGTTCCGCCCACGGCAATGCCGGTGAGGATCGCCCATAAGCGGCGCCAGCGGAGGATACCGGTACGCGCGTGCCGCCAGGTCGCCAGCAGCGCGGAACAGAGCATAACCAGCGCCGAGGTGGCGACGGCGATCTGCATCGCCTGCTGCCCGACGGCGCTTTGCGCCCCCCAGCCGCTGGTTGCCAGTAAATAGAGCAGCGGGACGGTAACGAAACCGCCGCCGAAGCCAAAGAGCCAGGTCGTGATGCCGGAAAGTATGCCGCACAGAAAAAGCCAGTCGCTCATTGGAACGCCTCCACAAAAGGAGGTAACGATATAGAATAAGGCGATGGCCGGCTTACGCTTTAAAGCCAATCTATTACGAATTTCAGCCAGGGCTACACTTATGCGCAACGTTGCGATTAATGACGTCGACCATCTTCCTCGCCCGGTACTGGCGCTGGGCAGCGACTATCCGCCCAATACGCTACTGGAGCGCCACAGCCACCGCCGGGCGCAGTTTCTGTACGCCATGCACGGATTAATGAAGGTCGAAACCGATGACGGCCAGTGGCTGGTGCCGCCGTTCAGCGGAGTCTGGATCCCGGCGACGAAACCGCATCGCGTCTGGATGCCCGGCGTCAGCACCCACAGTCTGTATATTGACGCGCGGGACGCCCCGCGGGAAAGCGAGCGCTGCGAGGTCTTACAGGTCTCCCCGCTGATCCATCAACTGCTGCTGGCCGCCTGTCGGCTACCGCTGCTGTATGAAGAGAGCGGGCGCGATGCCGCCCTGATTACGCTGCTGCTCCATGAACTGCGCGCCGCCGCGCCGCTGCCGATGTTTACGCCGCTTCCGCAGAATAGCCGCCTCGCCGCGCTATGCGCCGATTTTCAGCGCCAGCCGAGCATCCGCAGTACGCCGCAGCAGTGGGCGCAAAAGCTGAGTAAAAGCGTACGCACGTTTAATCGGCTATTTCGCCGCGAGACCGGGATGGCGTTTTGCGACTGGCGCCAGCAGGCATGCCTGATGTACGCCATGACGGCGCTACGTGAAGGGAGTTCGGTTACCGAAGTCGCGCTAAGTCTGGGCTATGAGTATCCGGCCGCCTTTACCGCGATGTTCCGCAAAGCGATGGGCTATTCGCCGATGGCGTTTATCCGTCAGATCAACGGCGGACCGGCACACGCCAGTCCGCCGTAGTCGCGGATTATCCGGCTGCGCGATTCAGCCAGTCAAACAGCGTGTCCACCGAGAGCTGCGCAGGCGCGCGCAATGCTAGCTGCCCCGGTTTAATCAGCAGCAGCGTCGGCAGGCCGCGCACGCCGAGGTCGCTCGCCAGCGCCTGATGCCGGTCGGCATCCAGATAGCGCGTATCCAGTTGAGCAATTCGCGAGCTGAGTTTTCCCTGCGCCAGCAGCTGCCAGAGCTTGCGGCAGTGCACGCAGCGTTCAGCGCCAACGAACAGCAGCACCGGCCGTTCGCTCTCCAGTTCGCTCGCCGCGCCGATCGGCGTGAACGCGCTTTCCGCGACGCGGAACAGCTTCGGACTGCGGCGCAGGGTATCGTTATCGGTTGCCACGCACAGCGCATCGGCGCTTTTACTGTACGGCTGCACGCCCGCCACCCGGACCACGCTTTGCGCCGGTCCCGCTGCCGCCGCGCCGGGCTGGCGCAGGGTTCGTACATCGACCGCCGCAATCGGCGTCTCCTGCGGCTGCGCCAGCTGCGGGATCCAGCCGTAGGGAATGCGGTAGGCGCGATAGACCATATTGTTGTTCAGCGTCTTACCCCAGAACGGCGAAATATATTCCCAGACAATTTCGTGGTCGCGGGTCACTTCAAAAATGCGCCCGTTCGATCCTTCGTTAATCAGGGTATTGCCGTTTTCCAGGCGCTGCATGTTGCTGATGTACGGACTGTAAAAGCGGTACGAATCGGTCGGCTGCGGTAGATCCGCTTCATAGGGCGAGTAGCGCCATTCGATATCGAGGGTCAGCGGGTTGATCTCCAGGATCCGGGAGTAATCGCGCCAGGCGTTTTTCACCCCGTCCGTCGACGCCGGATTCGGCGCGCCGTATCCCGCCCAGCCGCCGTTATCGAAAATCAGGATATTGCCCGCGCCCGGCAGCCCCTGCGGGATCATATGCGCATGGTGCTGGCCGATGATCCAGCCGATGTGCTTCAGCTCCGGCTTGCTGTAGTCCGGGCCCAGCTGCCAGACGATCTTGCCGCTCTGTTTATCGATAATGGCGATAACGTTGGATTCACGGGCGTCCCAGATAATATTGTCGGGATGAAAACGTTCATCGCCGGCGTCATACCACTTATTCGGCCCCAGCGCCGACATCGAGTTGATATGCATCCAGTCGCCCATTCCGCCGCCGCTGGCGCGCATGTTCGGGTTGTTGTACAGAGCGGTGCGCGCCGCATCGTCAAAGCCTAGTTCGTGAAAATGGTCGCTGCAGCGCCACTCCCACACCACGTTGCCCTGCCAGTCAACTTCAATAATGGTGTCATCCAGCAGCAGCTTGTCGGAGATCGCTTCATTGACCAGATTGGTGTGGGCGAGGATCAGGGTATTGCCGCCATCCACCTGCGGCTCTAGCCCCGGCGCGTAGTAGCCCACCGGGTTGCCCGCACGCTGATAGTCATGATGCGCGCGCGCCATCCAGCGCGTTTCATTGCCCGGATCGCTCACCTGCTCATAGCGATCGAATTTCCAGGTGACGTTGCCTTCCCAGTCCACCTGGATCAGATCGAGCATATCCTGCATGCCGTAGCGCGGGTCGCGCTCGCCGCTATGGCCAAGGATTGCGCCGCCGGGCAGGATTTTATTGGGAAAGCCGTGCAGTTCAGGCCATTCGCGCACCACGCGGCCGTTCATATCCACCAGCACCGCGCCGTGTTCGGTGGCCTGGAAAAGGGTGTAGCCGCTCCAGGCGCGCGGCGGATCGTAGAGGGTGGCGCCGGTCGGATAGACGGAAGGATGTCCCATATATTGCTCCTTAAATAAAAGAATCAGGCAGTGGTAATCAGGTTACGAATCTGGCGGCAGGCGGCGCTAAACGAAGCATCATCGCGCTGGCGCGGATGGGGCAGCGCCAGGCTCACCACTTCCCGTATCCGCCCCGGACGCGGCGAGAGCACAACGACCCGGTCGGCCAGAGCGACGGCCTCTTCCACATCGTGCGTCACCAGCAGCGTGGTGGTTCCCGCGCGCTGGTGGATCTGTAAAAGTTCCTGCTGCAGGGTGTGACGCGTCAGGGCATCCAGCGCGCCGAAAGGCTCATCGAGCATCAGGATCTGCGGACGGGCCACCAGGCCGCGGGCAATGGCCACCCGCTGGGCCATCCCGCCGGAGAGCTGCGCGGGTAGCGCGTTGGCGAATTCGCTGAGCTGCACGCGTTCCAGCATTTCCAGCGCCCGCTGGCGCTTCGCCGCCCGGCTGAGCTTTTCATCCGCCAGACCGAGCATCACGTTGTCGAGCACGTTAAGCCACGGAAACAGCCGCGGCTCCTGAAACACAATGCCGCGCTCTTTGCCCACGCCGGTGACCGGCTCGCCGTTGATGCGAATCTCCCCCTGGGTCGCTGACTCCAGGCCCACCAGCATCCGCAGCAGCGTCGATTTACCGCAGCCGCTGCTGCCCACCAGCGCCACCAGTTCACCGGCGGCGATATCCAGGCTGAAATTCTGTAGCGCCGTTACCTGTTGCCAGGATTTACGCACGTGGCGAAAAGAGACCAGAGTCGAAGAGGTCATAGCTGCTCCTGTTGGCGCCAGCGGGTGACGCGCATTTCCAGTAAACGTCCGGCTTTATCCAGCGCCGCGCCGGTGATACCGACCAGCACCATGCCGCAAAGAATGGTGGGCATATCCAGCAGCTGCTGGGCATTGATCATCAGGCTGCCGATGCCAACGCCGGAGGACATGAAATATTCCGCGCCGATATTGCCAAGCCAGGCGTAAATCAGCGCCAGCCGCAGACCGGCGAAGATCCCCGGCGCCGCGCCGGGAAGAATGACTCTGCGCAGGCGCGCTACTTCACCTAACCGCAGCACTCTGGCGACCTCATCGAGCTGCGGGTTGCGCTGGAGCACGGCCTGCCGGGTGCTAAAAAACATCGGAAAGAACGACGCCAGCGCGATAAAAACGATTTTGCCGCCGTTATCGTTGCCCACCCATGCGGTCAGCAGCGGCAGCCAGGCAAACAGGGCGATATGGCGCAGCACGTTGAGCGTAGGGGTGAAGATTTGCCCGGCGCGCGGGCGCAGCGCCAGCAGCAGTCCGCAGAGCAGGCCCCCCGCAATCCCCAGCACGCCGCCGACAAAGGCCCGCCCGAGGCTTGCCAGCATCGCCGCGGTCAGCTCTCCGCTCAGGGCGCCCTGCATAAAGCGCGTCGCCACCGCCAGCGGCGAAGAGAACAACGCGCCATCGATCCAGCCCCACTGGCTTGCCAACTGCCACAGCGCCAGCAGGACCAGCGGCAGCTGCAGCGCCCGCCAGCTGGCCTGCGGTTTCCACGCCAGGCGTCCGGCGGCTGGCTGCGGCCAGAACACCAGACGGGCACAGGCGCGGTTCGCCGCCCACTCCATCAGCATGCCGCTCAGGCCAACCACCGCAATGGTGACGAAGACGATATCCAACTGAAACAGCTGACGGCCCCAGACCATCAGGTAGCCAATGCCTTCCGAAGAAGCCAGCAGTTCGACAACGATAAGCGATACCCAGGCCTGGGACAGCGCCAGACGCAGGCCGGTAAACCAGCCCGGCAGGCTGGCCGGGATCTCCAGCCAGCGCAGCCGCTGCCAGCGGGAAAAGTTCATCACCCTTGCGGCTTCGCTCAGGGTCAGCGGCACGCCGGCCACCGCCTGCTGCGTATTAATGGTCATCGGCACCACGGTGGTTTTGACGATAACCGCCAGCTTGAGGCCGTTATCAATGCCGAACAGCACCATAAACAGCGGGATCCAGCCGAGCGTCGGGATTTGCGCCAGGGCGTAGAACAGCGGCTCCACGCGCTGCGCGGCGGCCGGGACCAGGCCGAACAGCGCGCCGAGCAGCGTGCCGGCAGTGGCCCCCAGCAGCAGGCCAAGCGCCAGATGCTGAAGGCTGAATCCCCACTGCGCCAGCAGGTCGCCGCTCAGCAGCGATAGCGCGGTATCGGCAACCACCGACGGCGCGGGCAAAATTTGCTCCGGCATCCATCCTTCGCGAGCGGCGACGTACCACAGCAGCAGCAGTAACGCCGGCAGCAGCCACGGCCAGCCGTTAAGCCTGAAGCCCGGCCTGGCTGGGGCATCGGTTCTTAAGATCATCTGCGACATATCGGTCCACTTTTCGGCAAGTTATGTCGCTATCAAAACGTGACTTCCCCTTCGCCGCCATTGCGTAAGGCGAATAATCCCGATGCATCGAATGCATTTCAGCCTGCCGGGCGCGCGGCGTCTGATTTAGCTTTTTTTCACCCAAGCTTGGCGAATAAAAGCATTTAACACGCGGCCCGTGGGCTCTTTAGGGTGAGAAAAAACTCAAGGGAGCAACACGTTATGATGAAAGCATTTTTTAGCCGCACCTTGCTGGCGCTGGTGGCGGTCATTGGCCTGGCGGCAAGCGCCCAGGCCGAAGCGCTGCGCACTATCCGCATCGGCGTGCCGGACCAGAGCGCGGGCAGTAAACCCTTTATTGAGGGGCCGGTCGGCATGGCGTTTATCCGCCATCAGCTGGAAGAGGTGTTTAAACCGCAGGGCGTGGAAGTACAGTGGCAGTTTTTCAAAGGTGCCGGTCCGGCGGTCAATGAAGCGTTAGCCAACCGCCAGCTGGATTTTGTCTATCTCGGCGATCTGGCGGCGATTATCGGTAAGGCCAATGGCCTGCCGACGCGCCTGCTGCTGGGCAGCCGCGGTTCGGAATCTTATCTGGCGGTGACCAAAGCCTCGGGGATTAAAACCCTGACCGATCTGCAAGGTAAACGAGTGGCGGTTTATCGCGGTACGGCGGACCAGCTGGCCTTTGACCGTGCGCTGCAAAGCGCTGGCCTCAATGAGCGCAGCCTGCAGGTCATCAATCTTGACTGGAATGCCGGCAAAGCGGCGCTGGCGGCCGGTCGCGTCGATGCGGTGTGGGGCGGCGTTTCGCTGCTGGCGCTGCGCGGCGATAAGATTGATGTGGTCGTCAAAAGCGGCGATTCCGGCCGTCAGAACACGACTCAGGCGGGATTCCTCGGCACGCAGACGTTTATTGACGCCTGGCCGCAGGCGACCCAGCAGATTATTAACGTGCTGGTGAAGAACGCCGCGGAAATCAACGACCCGGCTAATCGCGACGCCTGGTCCGCCGAGATGGCGCAGCAGAGCCAGATCCCGCAGGCGCTGTTTCTCGAAGAGCTGCAGCCGCAGGATCTGAACTTTACCACCTCGCCGCGTATCGACCCGTTCCTGACCGACAGCTTTAGCAGCAGCGTCGATCAGGCGAAATCAGGACGCCTGATCCGCAGCGCTTTTGACGTCAGCCAGTGGGTGGACGGCCAGTTTGTCGAGCAGGCGCTGAAATCCCTGCGCCTGGAAAACCGCTGGCCACAGTACGACGCCAAAGGCCTGGCGAAAGACGCCGGTTAACCTCCCTCCTCCTGCGCCAGCAGCTGCAGCTGATGCTGACGATCGGTATGAAGGATAATCTCAATCAGCTTCTCCACCAGCGGCGGCTGCGCCGCGTGAACCGGAGAGATAATGGCAAACCGGGTCTGCATCAGCCGCCACTCCTCAGGCAGATCGCTGAGCTCCAGCTTAACCAGCCGATGGCTGTGCTGGCACAGCGCGAAGCCGTCCTCGCTGGCGAAGCTAATCGCGTTGGTCTGCGCGAGGGTGGCAAGCAGCGCGTAGATATGGTCGCACTGAATCGCCGGGGTAAAGTCCTGCTGCTGGCTGAGTGTCGCCAGCACCTTGCGCACGCCCGGCGGCAAATAAGGTGCCGCAAAGGGGTAGCGCAGCATCGCCTGGATAGAGACCGGCCCCTGTTTGGCCAGCGGATGGTCGGCATGGCAGACGAAAAAGCAGCGCTGCGGGCTGAGCGGCTGAACGCGCAGCTGCGGGTCGAGCTCGGCCTGCCAGCTGTCGGCGACCACAAAAGGGTAAAGCTGGGAGTTCAGCGCCTGATGCAGCGCCAGCCAGTTATCAATCTGAAAGCGCACCCTCGCCTGCGGTAAAAGGCGATGAAACCCGCCGACGGCGGCCGGAATCAGCCTCGCGGCAGGGGCCGGGCCGCAGCCAAAGGCGACCTCGCCGTTTTGCGCATCGTCCGCTTCGCGCAGCTGGCTGCTGAGCTCCACGTTCAGCTCCTGAAAGCGGCGGGCGTAGGGCAGCAGCTTTTGCCCGTGCAGGGTGAGCGTCGGTAGCTTACTCTGGCGGTCGAATAAAGGATGGCCGACGCTCTGCTCCAGCGCCTGAATGCTGCGGCTGAAGGCCGACTGCGACAGGCACACCGCCTCCGCCGCGCGATTAAAACTGCCGTATTCAACTAGCGCCACAAAGTTGCGCAGTTGGCGAAAATCCAGATGCATTGGCCGCCCCACTCTCTCTTTTAGGCTACAAAAGTACTGGAGCGCAGCCAGGCGGCGCAATGCCGGGATGATGAGGATTTTTCACCCAGTACGGAAGCCGAGTAGGCGTCCAGCATTCGGATATTTGTGAAATATTGTTTCACGAAGAAAAAAATTATTAATATGACAGGTTCGTTTTTTGCCATAAATAATCAGCGTTAATTATCACTGCGCGAACCGGCCTATATTATTTACGTAAGGTTTCGTAAATTTTGCGTTTGGTCATTCTGAGGCCGTAGCGAATCGGCTATAAAATATCACGGCCCGTTTTCAGTGACGAAAAACAATGATATGAAGCCCAGACTCTCTCACGCGCTACTATTTGTTCCTTTTTTGCTTTTGGCAGGATGTTCATCCTCATCAAAACCGCATAAAACCGCCGCCCAGAGTAGCCACTCGACCATTGACGGAGGTTCTGACGATCTGATCCCGGTGATCGCCGCGCTGCACGATCAGATGCATACCTGGGAGGGAACGCCCTACGAATGGGGCGGGACGGAGCAAAGCGGCGTCGACTGCTCCGGGTTTGTCTGGCGTACGCTCAAAGATCGCTTCAACTTGCCGATGGAGCGCATCACCACTCGCGAACTGCTGCACATGGGCGAGCGCGTAAGCCCGCGCCAGCTGCGGCCGGGGGATTTAGTTTTCTTCCGTATTAAAGGCGGCATGCACGTCGGCTTCTATGATACCGACCGTAATTTCCTTCACGCCTCCACCAGCCAGGGCGTGATGCGCTCTTCGCTGGATAATCCGTACTGGCAATCGGTATTCTACCAGGCGCGCCGTCTGCCGAAGGAATATAACGCCCAGATAACGATGAATAACGATAATCTGCATCTGGCGAAAAACCGTTAATCACAAATAATAAAGCCGCCCTGTTACCACGGCGGCTTTATTGTCGAGAAGACTTAGAACTGGTAGGTCATACCGACAGCGACGATATCGTCATCGTTGATCCCGAGCTTATTATCGCTCTTCAGCTGGTTGATTTTATAATCAACAAAGGCGTTCATGTTTTTGTTGAAGTAATAGGTCACGCCAACATCAATGTAGTTGACCAGGTCTTCGCTTCCCACGCCCTCGATATCCTTGCCTTTTGACAGCACGTAGCCCAGGGACGGACGCAGGCCGAAGTCGAACTGGTACTGCGCCACGGCTTCAAAGTTCTGCGCTTTATTGGCAAAACCGCCGCTGATTGGCGTCATTTTGCGGGTTTCGGAGTACATGGTCGCCAGGTAGATATTGTTGGCGTCATATTTCAGGCCGGTCGCCCAGGCTTCCGCTTTTTTACCCGTACCGCGGGCCAGCAGGTTCTGATCGTTCGTACGGTCGGAGCTGGTGTAGGCCGCGCTGACGGCGAAATCGCTGCCGCCGAAGTCATAGCTTAACGCGGTGCCAAAGCCGTCGCCGTTCTGTTTTTTAGCTTCACGGCCTTCGTTTTTGCCCTGGTACTGCAGAGTCAGATCCAGGCCATCCACCACGCCGAAGAAGTCGGTATTGCGGTAGGTTGCCAGGCCGCTGGCGCGTTTGGTCATAAAGTTATCGGTCTGCGCGGAAGAGTCGCCGCCGAATTCCGGGAACATATCGGTCCAGGCTTCGACGTCGTACAGCGCGCCGAGGTTACGACCGTAGTCAAATGAACCGTAGTTTTTGACTTTCACCCCGGCGAACGCCAGGCGCGTTTTCTGCGAAGAGTCGCTTTCGGTTTTGTTGCCGGAGAACTCCGATTCCCAGCGGCCGTAGCCGGTCAGATCGTCGTTAATCTGCGTTTCGCCTTTGATGCCGAAACGAACGTAGGTCTGGTCGCCATCTTTGCTGTCATAGTCGCTCATATAGTGCATCGCTTTGACTTTGCCATAGACATCCAGTTTATTGCCGTTTTTATTATAAACTTCTGCCGCCTGGGTAGCCGAAGAAGCAATAAGACCCATCATCATTAATGCCAGTGAGCTCTTTTTCATTATCTAGTCCTGGTGATTTATTTATACGCGCTAATCAATTCCGGGCGGAAGCCCTGTCAAAAACTGCAGGTTTTTTAACGCTCTAATATTAAAAATTTATGACAATATGGAACTTTTTATAAAAAAGGGTATTTAATTATTTCCGTCATGAATGTGTCACGTTTCCCCGCCAGAATGCCCGATCCGCGCAAGGAAGTGGTTCGTCCACCACGCCAGGTGTTGGCAAGCGGGCTGACTCCTGTTACAACATCAACTCGATATCGAAACTCCTTTTTGAACGGCAGAGAATCATGAGTGATAGCCAGACGCTGGTGGTAAAACTGGGCACCAGTGTTTTAACGGGCGGATCCCGCCGCCTGAACCGCGCCCATATCGTTGAATTAGTGCGCCAGTGCGCACAGCTGCACGCGATGGGCCACCGAATTGTGATAGTGACCTCCGGGGCGATCGCCGCCGGACGTGAGCACCTCGGCTACCCGGAACTGCCCGCGACCATCGCGTCCAAACAGCTGCTGGCGGCGGTTGGCCAGAGCCGTCTTATCCAGCTGTGGGAACAGCTGTTTTCTATTTATGGCATTCACGTCGGCCAGATGCTGCTGACCCGCGCCGATATGGAAGACCGCGAGCGTTTCCTTAACGCCCGCGATACCCTGCGCGCGCTGCTGGATAACAACATCGTGCCGGTGATTAATGAAAATGACGCCGTGGCGACCGCCGAGATTAAAGTCGGTGATAACGATAATCTTTCGGCACTGGCGGCGATTCTCGCGGGCGCAGATAAACTGCTGCTGCTGACCGATCAGCAGGGCCTGTTTACCGCCGACCCGCGCAACAACCCGCAGGCCGAGCTGATTAAAGACGTGTACGGTATCGATGACGCCCTGCGCGCGATCGCGGGCGACAGCGTATCGGGTTTAGGTACCGGCGGTATGGGTACCAAGCTGCAGGCCGCCGACGTCGCCTGCCGCGCGGGCATCGACACGATCATCGCCGCCGGTAGCCGTCCGGGCGTGATTGGCGACGTGATGGAAGGGGTTTCCGTTGGCACCCGCTTCCACGCCCAGGAGTCGCCGTTGGAAAACCGTAAGCGCTGGATTTTCGGCGCGCCGCCGGCGGGCGAAATTACCGTGGACGCCGGCGCGACCCAGGCGATTCTCGAACGCGGCAGCTCCCTGCTGCCGAAAGGGATTAAAACCATCACCGGCAACTTCTCGCGCGGCGAAGTGATCCGCATTCGCAGCCTTGAAGGCCGCGATATCGCCCACGGCGTCAGCCGCTATAACAGCGATGCGCTGCGCCGCATCGCCGGGCAGCACTCGCAGCAGATCGATGCCATTCTGGGCTATGAATACGGCCCGGTCGCCGTCCACCGTGACGACATGATTATCCGTTAAGGAGCTGAAAATGCTGGAACAAATGGGCATTGCTGCCAAAGCGGCCTCGTATAAACTCGCGCAGCTTTCCAGCCGCGAAAAGAACCAGGTGCTGGAAAAGATTGCCGACTATCTTGAAGCGCAGACCGACGCGATCCTGCGCGCGAACGCTGAAGATCTGGCGGAAGCGCGCGCCAACGGTTTAAGCGAGGCGCTGCTCGATCGCCTGGCGCTCAACCCGGCGCGCCTGAGCGGGATTGCTAACGATGTTCGTCAGGTCTGCAGCCTGGCTGACCCGGTCGGTCAGGTGATCGACGGCGGCCTGCTCGACAGCGGCCTGCGCATTGAGCGACGCCGCGTGCCGCTGGGCGTAGTGGGCGTGATTTACGAAGCCCGTCCGAACGTGACCGTCGACGTCGCCTCTTTGTGCCTGAAAACCGGCAACGCGGCGATTCTGCGCGGCGGCAAAGAGACCTGGCGCACCAACGCCGCCACGGTGAAAGTGATTCAGCAGGCGCTGCAGGAGTGCGGCTTACCGGCGGCCACCGTGCAGGCGATTGAGAGTCCGGATCGCGCGCTGGTCGGCGAGATGCTGAAGATGGATAAGTATATCGATATGCTGATCCCGCGCGGCGGCGCAGGTTTGCACAAGCTGTGCCGCGAGCAGTCGACGATCCCGGTGATCACCGGCGGTATCGGCGTTTGCCATATCTATATTGACCACTCCGCCGACGTTGCCGAAGCGCTGAAGGTTATCGTTAACGCCAAAGTGCAGCGCCCGAGCGCCTGTAACTCGGTCGAAACGCTGCTGGTGCATCAGGATATCGCCGAACGCTTCTTGCCCGCGCTGAGCAAACAGATGGCGGAAAGCGGCGTCAGCCTGCACGCCGATGCGGCCTCCCTGCCCGCGCTGCAAAACGGCCCGGCCAGCGTAGAACCGGTGAAAGCGGAGCAGTATGACAATGAGTATCTGTCGCTGGATCTGAACGTGAAGGTGGTGGCCGACCAGGATGAAGCGGTAGCGCATATTCGCGAGCACGGCACCCAGCATTCCGACGCCATCCTGACGCGCACCTTGGGCAACGCGAACCGCTTTATCAACGAGGTGGACTCCTCGGCGGTGTACGTCAACGCCTCTACCCGCTTTACCGACGGCGGCCAGTTCGGCCTCGGCGCGGAAGTGGCGGTCAGCACCCAGAAGCTGCACGCGCGCGGCCCGATGGGCCTGGAAGCCCTGACGACCTATAAGTGGATTGGTTTCGGCGACGATACCATTCGTGCTTAATGCTAATTGGGTGATGCAAAAGTAGCCGTTTGATTCGCAAGGGCATTGACGCATCACTCACTTAGTTTTAACCTTCTATCCCGTGCTTACGCTCGTCAGCACGTCTTGCAGGGCCGATATAGCTCAGTTGGTAGAGCAGCGCATTCGTAATGCGAAGGTCGTAGGTTCGACTCCTATTATCGGCACCATCTCAACTTCCCCAAACGTCCGTATTCATCCATAAACACCATGATTTATAAAGATTTTACTGATTTTCAGTCCATCATTGTCCGTAACCATCCAGTAGAATCTGATACTGAATGTGTATAGGATTGTGTATATGTTCCTGTTCGGTCTTGGATTCCTATACACATGCCTTTAAACGATATGCAGATTCGCCGCGCTAAGCCTGAAGCTAAAGCCTATACACTTGGAGATGGGCAAGGCTTGTCATTACTTATAGAGCCTAATGGAAGCAAGAGCTGGCGATTCCGCTATCGCTATGCCGGTAAGCCCAAAATGATCTCGCTTGGCGTGTATCCGACGATTACCCTTGCCGATGCTCGCTCTCGTCGTGATGATGCCCGAAAACTGGTCGCGGAAGGAAAGAACCCGAGTGAAGTTCGAAAAGAGCAGAAGATCGCTTTGCAAACGGAATCCGAAAGTGCGTTCGAAAAGATAGCTACAGAGTGGCATCAGATGAAGTCCGCCAAATGGTCGGCAGGATATGCGTCAGATATCATGGAAGCGTTTCAAAACGACATTTTCCCGTATGTGGGGACAAGACCCATCGGTGAAATAAAACCGCTAGAACTGCTTAATGTGCTGCGTAAAATTGAAAAACGCGGGGCGTTAGAGAAGATGCGCAAAGTGCGACAGCGTTGTTCAGAAGTGTTTCGTTATGCCATAGCTACTGGGAGAGCTGAATTTAATCCTGCTGCAGATCTCTCTAGCGCCCTCGAAGTACATCAATCCAATCATTTCCCGTTCCTAAAAGCTGATGAGCTACCAGATTTTCTTCGTGCCTTACACAGTTACACAGGGAGTCGGCTGGTCCAGATTGCTACGAAATTACTCATGATTACGGGTGTGAGAACCATCGAATTGCGTGCTGCATTGTGGTCAGAATTTGATCTAGATAACGCTATCTGGGAAATTCCTGCTGAAAGAATGAAAATGCGCAGGTCACATCTTGTGCCATTATCGACTCAAGCGTTAGATTTACTTAATGAACTCAAGATGATGACAGGTAACTATCGTTATGTTTTTCCGGGGCGGAATGATCCGAACAAGCCTATGAGTGAAGCAAGTATAAATCAGGTCATCAAACGCATTGGTTATGGTGGAAAAGTTACTGGGCATGGTTTTAGGCATACTATGTCGACAATTCTGCATGACCAAAATTATAATAGTGCTTGGATTGAAATCCAGTTGGCACATATTGATAAAAATTATATTAGAGGTACTTATAATCATGCAAATTACATTTCACAAAGGAAAGAAATGATGCAGGTTTATGCAAATATGATTTTAAATTTAAATGAGGGTCACTTATGATCGATTTTTTTGGGATTGAATCAGGTAATATCGCCCTTATTAGGATGTTTGAAGCAGCTTTAGCTGCGAAAAAAAACATATCAGGACAATATTTTAGAGGGTTTCCTGTAGTATACCTAGCAGATAGTACTCTCAAGCTAAATGGGCTGTTGTGTTCTCCAGAACTCGGCGTAGTAATTTGTCATGTCATGGAAGAAACTGAGGTCAATGAAGACTATTTAGATTCTATAGACCAAATCCACATGAAATTTAAAAGTAAATTGGGTGAAGTAAAACTCCTTAGAGTTAATAGGACTCTACATGTCCCAATAAATACAATTGTTTATTGTCCTAATGTAAAAAATAGTGAAACATTTTCTGGTGAGGATGTTTTATTTATTAACGCATTAGATGACATCACCAACTCTTTATCTGATGTTAAATGGAATTACCCAGAGAGTTTAAATGTTTTATTATCTAATATTCAATCCCTTTCTAAACTGAAAAATACAAAAAAAAGAAACTCAGTTGAAAACAGCGAATCAAAAGGCAGCGTACTGAAAAAACTTGATAATATGCTGTCCGTGCTAGATCCTTGTCAATTAAGAGCTGTTTTAGAAAATATTGATGGTGTTCAAAGAATTAGAGGCCTTGCTGGTTCTGGTAAAACAATTGTATTGGCAAGGAAAGTTGCACATATTCATTCACAAAAACCTGATTGGAAAATTGCAGTCACATTCAATAGCAGATCTCTAAAAGAGCAATTCAAAAATCTTATTGAAACATTTTCTGATGAAGATGGAATTGATTGGAAAAAAATTGATATCATTCATGCTTGGGGTGGAACATCATCTAAAGGATTATACTATGAGGCTTGTTTAGCTCACAATATTAAGTTCCATGATCTAAGTAGTGCAAAAGCAATAAAAAAATTTGATGAAGAGATATTTCAAGCGGTTTGCAGAGATTTTCTTGAAAATAAAAACAAAGATATTAAATTATATGATTTTATTTTGGTTGACGAAGCTCAGGACTTTTCATCAGAATTCCTACAAATTTGCTATTCATTATTAGATGATAATAAGAGACTTGTATATGCTTATGATGAGTTACAAAGTTTAAGTGACAGATCGATGCCCTCACCTGAAGATATATGGGGGATGGATGAGAACGGACAACCAAATGTTACATTCCAATCCAAAGAGCAAGATGTGACCCTAGATATATGTTACAGAAATCCTGGTGCAGTCCTATCTTCAGCTCATGCATTAGGTTTTGGTATCTATCATAACCCAATGATTCAAATGTTTGATTATGAAGGCCTTTGGCAAGAAATCGGATATGAGGTTCTAGACGGTAAATTAGCTGAAGGTGAAAGAGTTGTACTTGGCAGGACTCAAAAGTCTAGCCCATCCTTGCTTAGTGGCCATAATAGCATTGATGACATTATTAGTTTTGTTGATTTTGACAATAAAAAAAATCAATCCGATTGGATAGCCCAAGAAATAATAAAAAATGTCACACAGGAAGAGCTCCTGTTTAGTGATATTTTGGTAATCCATCCTGACACTCAGAAAATGCGCACTGAAGTTGGCTATCTACGTGGGTTGCTTTTTGATGCCGGAATAAATTCTTCTATAGCCGGAGTGACAAGCTCTCCTGATGAATTCTTTTCCGATGATAGCGTTACATTTACATCCATTTTTAGAGCAAAAGGTAATGAAGCTGCTATGGTATATATCATGGATGGACAATATTGCAATGCA
Source organism: Klebsiella sp. M5al (assembly GCF_002090195.1). Classification (NCBI taxonomy): domain Bacteria; kingdom Pseudomonadati; phylum Pseudomonadota; class Gammaproteobacteria; order Enterobacterales; family Enterobacteriaceae; genus Klebsiella; species Klebsiella sp. M5al. Next base: position 1,221,891 of record NZ_CP020657.1, on the reverse strand, counting down.
AGCAATAGGAGAGCATGGCGTAGGAATATACTCTTTACAGCAATGACCCGCACTAAAGCTTGGTTGAGAGTATGTGGTGTAGGTCAGTATTTTCAAGAGCTAAAAAGTGAGTTTGAAACTGTAAAACAAAATGGTTTTCGTTTAAGTTTCATATATCCTACGACTGCGGAGCGAGAGACAATGAGGGTTGTAAATAGAGATATGACCTCAGCCGAGCGCCGTCGTGTCAATGAAGCTAAGAGAAGCGCTGCAAATTTAAATATATTATTAGATGATGGAACAGTTAATATCGAAGATATCCCATTAGAAGTTAGAGAGCAATTAATTAGAAAATTGATGGGAGGTTGAAATGACGCCGGATGAAACGTGTGATGCAATCAATAAAATTACTCGTCATTTGATGACAGTGGGGCTTGCTGATTCACAAAATTTTTCGCGCGTTGAAAATAAAGGGGATCATGTAAATGTAGTTTATAAAGGCTATAGTGATGTTTCCAAGGCCCTCAGAGATGTATCATATAAAGAAATGTATGAGTTCTTAGATGAAAAGGATCAATATTCCATTAAAATGCTTGATGGTGGATTAATTCATTACAAATATCGCTTTGTTGGGCGGGGAGTATTAGAAAAGCATACATTAGCTTATTATCCAGCCCCTCATTTTGAGTCATTCCAAAATGATCCAGAGCTATTTTTAGATGAGAGTCACTTTTACTCAGAAGTGATAAACAAAAATATCCTACCAGTCCCTTTGCGATTTGATTATGCGCCTGAGGATGCTGAATGCATTGAACATCCGGCATCACATTTGACCTTAGGGCAATATAAGAATTGTCGAATCCCATTAGCGGCTCCACTTTGTCCTGTGAGCTTCACTAATTTCATACTACGCTCTTTTTACAATACAGCTTTCGTTTCTATTGAACATAGCCAGAAAAATTTCTTACACACAAGAACAATACTCCCTGAGGAGGAAAAAATCCTTCATTTTAATATATGGTAAAGCAAGTCGCACACCATTCCCTCCTCTTCACACCTAGCGGTTTTCATGAACGTTTAGGTGTGGTCAAAAGGACGGTATCGGTATGAGTACATCAATTGTATTCAATAGCAGGGGGTGAGTGACTTAAAAAAACTTCTACATCGAAATGATCCCCCTTCAGGGACATTTCTTGCCCATCACCGCCCTTTCAGAGGTTTGTCACGCCCTCGAACAGCACCGCACCACCCACCAACACTCCCACGAACCCGCGCAGCGCAGCGACGCGCTCAGGCCGCGAAATTAAATATCATTAAATAAATACTTTACCGCTGGCGCGCAGTGCTTTCCCCGCCTCGCCTGCCCGCTTCGTGGGTCGGTTTTCATGCAGGTGCATCGGGGGGCTCAGGCCGCGCCGGGACAGGGCTGCGAAGGGAGTGACGGGACGGGAAAGCGCATGCAAAACCATGCACCCTGTGGATGCATGGCTTAATTCGGGAAAAATAGCGGTATTTTCGGGGATTTTTGGCGGGGCTACCTGCCGGCCAGTTCCGTGCGCCGGCGGGAATAAATCAGGCTCTGTGCGGGGGTGTATTTTTCCTGATTATCCACCCGCGAAGCCGCGTCAGGCCTGAATCCGATGGCCGTTAAAATATCGCTGTCTTGTGCGGCATAATTAATTTCTTCACCGGTACTCAGCCACACGGACAGCGCTTCGCGCAGGTAATGGGCCGAACGGTCGAGCGCATGGCCGGTCAGGAGTGCGGGCTGCTGGCTGAGTCCCATCAGTTCCGGGGCGAGCGTGGCGGCCAGTTCTGTGCCGTGTGCCTGCATAAAATCATTCAGCCGGTTGCGGATACTGATGCGCTGGACCGCTTCATGGGAGCGGATATAGCGCCCGGCGGCCTGATTAATCTCCCATTTTTTGACGTCCATAATGTCGCGCAGTTCCTGCATAATTGCCGGGATACGTTCATCCCCGGCCAGCATCTGCTCGCGGTATTCCTGCTCTGCGGCCGCCAGTTCGGCTTTACGGTCCAGCCAGGCGGTTTTGTTATTCTGACAGGCCTCAAAGGCCTGCTGTAGCGTAATGGCGGTCATGGTCAGTTCTCCCCTGATTAATGGCGGTATGGCGAGCTGTAGCAGCCCTGCACTTTACGGGGTGCCGGAGGTGTGACCGGCTCCGCGACAGGCGGCGTTTTCTCCGCCGGAGGACGGATAACCTCGTCGATAGCTTCAGTGGTGCGGAACGTCGCCGAGCAGTCAATATTGGTGCACTGGTGGTAGCGCTGTTTGACGTTCTCCGACAGATAGCGGGAGGTACGGGTATGCGCCGACTTTTTGCAGAACGGACAGTGCATCATGGCAGCAGCCCCCGCGCTTTCAGGTCAGCCTCGCGCTGACGCATTTTCTCCTGCCAGACTTTACGCTCGCCGGGTGTGCTGGCGGCGTCATGGTCCATATGCGGAAGCGCAACGACCGGGAAGCCGGTCAGGGAGAGCACTGGCTCATCGGCTGGCGTGACAGAGAAGGCGCTCACTTTCCCGGTCAGGAAGGTGACCACCTGCTGCATAACCTCCTTCTCCGGCTCGGTGTACCCCTGATGGCCGGTGGTGTTGGCCAGCGGATTTTCCATCACCTCTGCTTTCAGCACCATCGCCCGGACCAGTGGCCCGAGGGTGTCATTCAGCGCGCGGTTAAGCTCTTCCTCAGCATATTTACTCAGCACAGCATGATGCGCCTGGCGGAATGCCCGTGCGGTGCTGTTGCAGGTGGCTTTCAGCTGGTCACGTTCAAAGGCCAGCACGTCGGTCAGGTTGCCACATTCCTGCGCCAGCTCCCGGCGGGCCACGCGTTCGATATGGCCGCTTCTCAGCTCATCGGTCAGCATGGCGCCCCCGGCGCGGAAAGCGGCGCGCCAGGTGCGGGTGTCGCTGCCGTTGTCCTGTTCCAGCTCTGCTTTCTGCTCCTCCGCGCGGGTGATGGCCGTCAGGGTGTCCTCCATCCGGCGGGCCTGTTCAAGATGGGCCTCTCTGGCTGCGGCCAGCCGCTCCAGCGCCGGTTTCAGGTAATCAGGGATAAAGGTGTTGTCGGTCATGGCAGGTTTCCTCGTGGTTTCAACATGAGGTGATTCTGCCGTGGCACACACAACAACACGACCTGTTGCGGTTGTGGCAGTTCTGGCACAAACAGGACGTCAAAACCCCGGCTTGCCAGAGAAAGGTCTCAGGAAAAGCATACTCACCGTTTGTTTTTTTACTGTTAACTATTCACCACTGTTCACCATAAGAAAAAATATAAGTAATACAGTAAGATAAAGGGTGAACAGTTGAGAGGATGACTGTTCACCGTCTGTTCACCCTGGCTATTTATTAACCGCTGACCGTTTTTGAGATACTTAGAATTATTTGGGATAAATAATTAATTTAAAATTCCATTTAGTAATTAATCGCTTTGCCAACAATGGCCAATAACGGTCAATAATGGCCAATATAGGCCAGCACCTTTTTTTGATTAAAAATTAGCCTGTTGTGTGGTGAGACACCACAAAATGACTTGTTGCCCTCAGAGAAAATATTCACAAAATAGAGAGCTACCCGAGGCCGGACGGACACGACCGGCACTGTATGGACTTTATGAGGTAGCCCGATGCACACCGCTTTTTCTTCCCCGTCTTCTGCCCCTGCCGCGCCGCTGATGCCGGTTTCTGATGCCGTTCAGGAGCGCTTTATTCGCCTGCCCGAAGTGATGCATCTGTGCGGGCTGTCCCGCTCCACGATTTACGACCTCATCAGCCGGGAGGCTTTCCCGAAACAAATCTCGCTCGGCGGAAAAAACGTGGCGTGGGCGCAGTCGGAAATCACCGGGTGGATGGCCGACCGTATCGCTGAACGCAACCGGGGCTATGACGCATGATGATGCCCGTTCCGCAAAAAGCCCCTTTTTCTGGCTTGCTTCCCTTCGCCGTTTCCAGGTATAGTTTTGTCGCTGTCGCAAAATCGGCAGCCGGGCGTAGGAACCCGAGTTACTTATTGGCGACACCAGACGCGCCATGCGTCTTTTTTTACGTCGTTGCTCAGGCACACCCATTTTTCGGGCTGTGGTGCTTATTCCATAGCCCCTGTCAGATAATGGTGGTCCGGGCGGGGCAGCCTTCGGGCTGGCCGGTTTCCAATAAGGCCGGTATTCCTACCCCCGTTCGGGTCACCACCCATGAGCGTAGGAACTCCGGTGGTGGCAATTACCGCTACTTATTGGAGGCTGCCCCTATGGCTACAACCCTCACCCCGTCACACCCGCAGTTTGTCTTTGTGTTTGCCGCCGTTCGTCGCGCAGACCGCCAGCCCCGTATCTGTATGCTCCGCGCCGTCGCCGGGGATGAACACGCCGCACGCCTTTCCCTCGTTCGCGATTACGTCCTCTCGTTTGCCGGGCGTCTGCCGGTGGCGGAGGTGCGCGCATGAAACAGCCCGCCATCACCGTCAAAGACCTCGAATGCCTGGAGCACCTGCGTAACGTCGGCCAGTTCGTCGGCGAGCTGATGCAGGTGCAGGACTGCACCTCCCTGCGTCGTGACCCGACCCAGCAGTTACAGCTTACCTCCGTGATTTACCTGATGACCGCCCAGCTCGACGGCGTGGTCGAGCGCTGTAATCACCGCTGGTTCACCGGGGAGGGCAACGTATGAAAACGCCATTACCGCCCGTATTGCGCGCTGCCCTGTATCGCCGCGCTGTCGCCTGTGCCTGGCTGACCCTGTGCGAACGTCAGCACCGCTATCCCCACCTCACCCTCGACGCGCTGGAAAGCGCCATCGCTGCCGAGCTGGAGGGCTTCTACCTGCGCCAGCACGGCGAGGAAAAAGGCCGTCTGATTGCCTGTGCGCTGCTGGAAGATTTGATGGAGGCCGGGCCACTGAAAGCCGCCCCGTCGCTGTCCTTCCTCGGGCTCGCCGTGATGGATGAGCTCTGCGCCCGCCATATCACATCGCCTGTACTGCACTGAGGGAGAAAACCATGAAAATGAACGTAACGGACACCGTAAAACAGGCGTGCGGCCACTGGCCGCGCATTCTCCCGGCGCTGGGAATGAAAGTGATAAAAAACCGCCATCAGGCCTGCCCGGTGTGTGGCGGCGCTGACCGTTTCCGCTTTGACGATAAAGAGGGGCGCGGCACATGGTTCTGTAACCAGTGCGGCGCCGGTGACGGCCTGAAACTGGTTGAGAAGGTATTCGGCGTGTCGGCATCCGAGGCTGCCGGGAAGGTGAACGCCGTCACCGGCCACCTGCCACCGGTGGCCCCGAAGGTGACAGCAGCCGCAGAGGCTGAGACTGAAGCCGACCGCAAAGCAGCAGCCGCGCTGGCCGTCAGACTGCTGGAGAAAACCCGCCCGGCCACCGGCAACGCTTACCTGACCCGCAAGGGCTTTGCCGGTCGTGAGTGTCTGACGCTGACCGCGTCTCACAAAACCGGCGGCGTGGCCTACCGCGCCGGTGATGTGGTGGTGCCGCTGTATGACGAGTCCGGCACGCTGGTTAACCTCCAGCTTATTAATGCTGAGGGGCTCAAGCGCACCCTGAAAGGCGGCGCGGTAAAAGGAGCGAGCCACACTATCGAAGGGAAAAAACAGGCCGGGAAACGTCTGTGGATAGCGGAGGGCTATGCCACGGCCCTTACCGTGCATCACCTGACCGGCGAAACCGTCATGGTGGCGCTGTCGTCCGTGAACCTTCTTTCTCTGGCGAGCCTTGCCCGCAGCAAGCACCCGGCCTGTCAGATTATCCTCGCCGCCGACCGTGACCTGAACGGCACCGGCCAGACTAAAGCCGCTGCGGCCGCTCAGGGCTGTGAGGGCATTGTTGCCCTGCCGCCGGTGTTCGGTGACTGGAATGATGCGGTGATGCTGAAGGGGGAAGACGCCACGCGGAAAGCCATTTATGCCGCCATCCGCCCACGGGCACAAAGCCCGTTTGACACCATGAGCGAGGCGGAATTTACCGCCATGAGCGCCAGCGATAAGGCAATGCGGGTGCATGAACATTACGGCGAAGCGCTGGCCGTGGACGCCAACGGCCAGCTCCTGTCCCGCTATGAAAACGGCATCTGGAAGGTAATTCCGCCGTCTGACTTTGCCCGCGATGTGGCCGGACTGTTCCAGCGGCTGCGCGCCCCGTTCTCATCGGGGAGAATTGCGTCGGTGGTGGAAACCCTGAAACTGATTATTCCCCAGCAGGAGGCACCGGCACGCCGTCTGATTGGTTTTCGCAACGGGGTACTCGATACCCAAAGCGGCCTGTTCAGCCCGCACAGCAAATCGCACTGGCTGCGCACGCTGTGCGACGTGGATTTCACCCCGCCGGTAGAAGGGGAAACACTGGAGACCCATGCGCCGAACTTCTGGCGCTGGCTCGACCGGGCGGCCAGTGGCAACCCGACAAAACGTAACGTGATTCTGGCCGCGCTGTTTATGGTGCTGGCGAACCGCTACGACTGGCAGCTCTTTCTCGAAGTCACCGGCCCCGGCGGCAGCGGGAAAAGTATTCTCGCCGAAATCGCCACGATGCTGGCCGGAGAGGATAACGCCACATCAGCCGACATCGACACGCTGGAGGACCCGCGCAAGCGCGCCTCCCTGATAGGCTTCTCGCTCATTCGTCTGCCTGACCAGGAGAAATGGAGCGGTGACGGTGCCGGACTTAAGGCCATTACCGGCGGCGATGCGGTCTCCGTTGACCCGAAATACCAGAACCCGTACTCGACGCATATTCCGGCGGTCATTCTGGCCGTGAATAATAACCCGATGCGCTTCACCGACCGCAGCGGGGGCGTGTCACGTCGCCGGGTGATTATCCACTTCCCGGAGCAGATAGCCCCGGAGGAGCGCGACCCGCAGCTCAGGGATAAAATCGCCCGCGAGCTGGCCGTGATTGTGCGCCAGTTGATGCAGCAGTTCAGCGACCCGATGAGCGCCCGCGCCCTGCTCCAGTCGCAGCAGAACTCCGACGAGGCGCTCAGTATTAAACGCGACGCTGACCCGACGTTTGATTTTTGCGGCTATCTGGAAATGTTGCCGCAGACCAACGGGATGTTTATTGGCAATGCCAGTATCATCCCGCGTAATTACCGTAAATATCTCTATCACGCGTATCTGGCCTATATGGAGGCCAACGGCTACAGGAACGTGCTCAGCCTGAAAATGTTCGGGCTGGGGCTGCCCATGATGCTGAAAGAGTACGGGATGAACTATGAGAAGCGGCACACAAAGCAGGGGATACAAACCAACCTGTCGCTGAAAGAAGAAAGCTACGGCGACTGGCTGCCGAAGTGCGACGAACCCACCGCGACTTAACCTGTCTCAGACCGGCAACCGCCGGTCTTTTTGTATCTGCCCCTTCCTCAAGGGTGAACAATCCACTGTTCACCCTTCACCGTATGTTCACCCTGTATCACTATGAAAGTATTAATAAAAAACCAAAGGTGAACAGTGTGAACAGTTAAACCCAAAAAAAACTTTTTACCCCCCCTTCATCACCATCGTATTGCGGTGATGGTCGCCGGAAACAGGCCAGAAACGCGCTGAGGTGAAGAGTTGACTGTTCACTCTTCACCAACCGTTCACCATCTATCACTATGATATTAAAAAGAAAAACAAGGGGGTGAACAGTGTGAACAGTTAAAGGCAAAAAAACTTTTTCTTACTGGGAATTGAGCTCAAAAAAAGAACGCCATCGACGATGTGTATAGGGATGTGTATAGTTTTATTTATCGAACTTAAATTTTACTTATATATCAATGCGTTGATTTGATTAGTTGATTCCTATTATCGCACTCACACAACAAAATCCATTAAAAACAATAACTTAAAGAGTATTTCTCTCTCAAGTTACGATCTTCTTTTAAGGGATTCTATGACCAACAGTTGCCGCTATGGTTAACAGTGGCTACTCAGGGATGTTAGCACGTAGCGGCCTGTAGCTGTAAAGCTCGAACAGGCACAAAGCGTGAACAGTCCACACGAACCGCTATCAACTCGAAGCTGATGACGCTGCCAACGTCTTTAAACCATCCCAAAACAGATTGATCGCACGCATTTAAGCCCGATGTGCGGCCTTGTGCCGCCTAAACAGGTGAATAGTGGTAAATGCCCCGGTAGCTACAGATCCGGCTCTGCCAGCGCTTCGCTCACGCTCCGAAAGGTACACCAGTACCCTGATAAGGTGTGATCCTTCTGACGACCTATAGTGGAACAAGCTGGCGAGTTAAGAAGAGAAAATGTAAAAATAACTTTGGAAGACTTTTTCAATACATTCAAGCGCTTTTCAATCAAACTCTCTCGTAATGGAGAATTTGATGATCAAGAAACTGAGTTCAAAGAGTAAGGAATCATCATGAGCATTTACTTTAATGAGCACGATAGCGCTATTGGATACCACGTAGAAGGACGTTGGACAATCAAAGGAGATTATTTGCAAGTCGAACAGGGCACGAACATTCCGGGCGGCTTGTACAAAATTAACGATAATATAGTGAAATTCCCATTCGACTACAAAGAGGTTGAGGGAGTAATCGATACTGAGAAACTCACCTTCACCGTGAATGGTCAAGCGTATGCAATGAAGAAAATGAAAACAAATCCGTGGGATGTATAGCTTTAAGGGGGCTGGCCAAACCGCTGGCTCATATGAGTTGATAAGCAAAATTAATTTCGTCAGGAATGTGTTGGGAAGACTTACAATTCAAAGAGATGAGTAATCTTAAAAGCCCTGACCATTGCAGCCAGGGCTTTTAAGGTACTACAGACTTCAGATTTAACATTAATGGACTTAATAAAATGATACAGCTATTTATACTGCTTTCAAATGTACCCGTTCACTACAGATAATATTGGGCATTAATACTAAAAAACCTCCCTCTATATATCTCATTATACACTGCCTGCGCTTTCAAGAGCTAAGCGTGGCTACTTAAACAAGCACATCACCCATCGCGACATATACTCTTTGATGCGTTGCCCTTTACTGATACGGTTGCCATCAAAAAACGAAACCGCCAGCATAAACTAAAAAAACAAGGCCTTACATCGTCGCGCTAACACTACCATTTTGCGAATCAGCACAATCACTACGAGGCCTGAAAACGAACTACATCCCAAACTACAAACTTCGTGGCCTGTAAAGCAAAATGGCTTAACCCAGAACTTCTTTTCATTTAGCAACTTACTAACCACTTTCATTGTGCTGCTGAGTACTAATTTACTTATTTGAGATTTGCGGTCAATACTGTTTTTTAAAACATGTTTTTATTAACAGCGATAGTGACTGTGCTGCATCCCGCTATTCATTGTATCGATGCTCCTGGCACAGGGCTGCCGTTTCAGCCCTCACCACCGGTTTACTCAGGCTTGCACCTATCTGCCGCGATGCAGCATTTGTATTTGGAATGCAGTAACTCGACTTAATCAATATTCATCCGGTACTTTTCAATGCACTTGCCCGGTACACCGCCGCTTTCCGCTAAGCCGTATCGCCACCCTGTATTGGTATATCGCGGTCTACCTTAACTACTGCGCCATGAACCTGCTAAGAGAACATTTTTAAGTGACTTGCATTTTGATAGTTACTATGTCAATTTGCTTCTGAAAGCCACCAATTCATTCAGGTCTGCCCATGAAAAATGAACCGCTTTTTCACGCTCCCTGCCCCATCGCCCGTAGTCTTGGCCGCATCGGTGACAGTTGGAGCATAATGATCCTGCGCGACGCCTTTGCGGGCTTTACCCGCTTTGACGAGTTCCAGAAAAGCAGTAACGTCGCGCCCAATATTCTTTCGCGCCGCCTGAAGTCACTGGTAGACGATGGACTACTGGAGAAGATTTGCTACAGCAGCACACCGCCTCGTTACGAATACCACCTCACGCAAAGCGGTCGCGATTTTCGCATGGTGCTGCTGGCGTTGGCGGAATGGGGTAACCGCAACTTCGCACCCGAAGGCCGTCAGATGCAATTGGTGGAAAGTGAAACCCTGCGGCACGTGGAGCCGATCCTGGTCGATAAAGCTACCGGTGAAGAGATTATCCCGGATAAATACACCATGGTGCCGGGACCCGCAGCCTCGCCGATGATGAAATACCGTCACGAATATTTGCAGCGCAAACGCGAAGGTTATAGTGGGCAAAAATTCCAACCCGAGTCTTATAGAGATGCCAGCGATGAATCCGGCCAGTAAAAAAAGAGCCTTCATCATGATCGTTTTTTGATGGCCGTGCTGCTGGTTCTATTAATGGAAATACCGCCGGAACACTAATATTACAGGAGAGTTGATTATGGGCGTTTCAGTTAAACGCATTGTCATAACCGGGATGGGGATTGTCAGCCCTCTGGGGTGCGGCGTACAGCATGTCTGGCAATCTCTGCTGGCAGGGAAGTCAGGTATTACAAAGCTTAGCGAGCAGTTGGTCGCGGATATTCCCTGCAAAGTGGCTGGACTGGTTCCGTCCATCGAACACGATGCGTTGCACGGCTTCGATCCACTAGCGATCATCCCGGCCAAAGAGCGCAAAAAGATGGATCGCTTTATCGAGTTTGCGCTGGTTGCCGCGCATGAGGCGCTAACGCAGGCCAGGTGGTCGCCTGAATCAGCGACAGAACAAGAACGCACCGCAACGGTCATTGCCACCGGGATCGGCGGGTTCGGCGAGATCGCCAATGCGGTACATACGACGGATGAGCGCGGGCCGCGTCGCCTGTCTCCGTTCACCATCCCCTCTTTTCTTGCCAACCTGGCCGCCGGGCATGTGTCTATCGCCCACGGTTTCCGTGGCCCCATAGGCGCGCCGGTAACCGCCTGCGCGGCAGGCGCGCAGGCCATTGGCGATGCTGCACGGATGATCCACAGCGGCGAGGCAGATATCGCCCTCTGCGGTGGTGCAGAAGCGGCAATCCATCGTGTTAGTCTTGCCGGGTTTGCTGCAGCAAAGGCGCTTTCCAGCTCCTCCAACGACCATCCGGAAGCCGCTTCCCGCCCCTTTGACCGCGACCGCGATGGTTTTGTAATGGGAGAAGGTGCCGGGCTTATCGTGATTGAGTCGCTGGAGCACGCGCTAGCGCGAGGCGCCACGCCGCTGGCCGAGCTTGTCGGCTACGGCACCAGCGCTGATGCTTATCACTTGACCGCTGGCCCGGAAGATGGTGATGGCGCACGCCGGGCCATGGAAATGGCCATTCGTCAGGCGGGGATCTCAGCAGAAGAGATTGACCATATCAACGCTCACGCCACTTCGACTCAGGTTGGAGACAAAGGTGAACTTGCGGCGATTAAAAAACTGTTTGGCGCACATCCCGTCGCCATTACCTCGACGAAATCAGCAACCGGCCATCTATTAGGCGCAGCTGGCGGGATTGAGGCTATTTTCACCATTCAGGCGTTGCGCGACCAGATGGTGCCGCCGACGCTGAACCTGCATCACCCCGATGAAAACGCGGAAGGTCTGAACCTGGTGGCGCTAGTGGCCCGCCCACAGAAGATGCGTTATGCGCTTTCGAACGGTTTTGGTTTTGGCGGTGTCAACGCCAGCCTGCTGCTGAAACGCTGGTAATAATAGTTCAGCTCCCCCTCTGGAAAGGTCGGTGGGGGACTTCCACCAGAGCAAAATATTCAGTCACTGATTTCCAACTAATACTCAGAAATGTATCCTTGAGAAAACATAAAGAAGTTCGCCTGACCAACTGGCGACAGGTAGCTAAGATCATTTGATGAGTTACACTACGATCCCCTCGTCAAAACAGACAGGCATTCGTCCTGTCGAGACATGCTTCAGTGCATTGACAAACCTATTGAAACAATCATTTTTAGAGAAAGGACTTTTATGAGTCATTCCACAGATATATCAATCGGTCTACTCCTGTTCCCTGCTCTTACTCAGCTTGATTTGACTGGTCCATATGAAGTCTTTACACGGGCTCCAGATACAAAGGTTCATCTCATCTGGAAAAACCTGGACCTTGTGGTTTCAGATCGCGGTATGGCGATTCAACCAACCACCACATTCAATGCGTGTCCCGCACTGGATGTAATTTGTGTCCCCGGAGGGCCTGGCCAGATAAACCTGATGGAGGATGAAGAAGTCCTTTCGTTTATCCGGGCTCAAAGTAAACAAGCAAAGCTGATAACCTCTGTTTGCACCGGAGCGCTTGTGCTGGGCGCCGCAGGGCTTCTGGATGGATATAAAGCGACGACGCACTGGGCTTCACTGGGGCAGTTGGAGTTGTTGGGCGCAGAGCCGGTAAATGAGCGCGTAGTACGTGACCGCAACCGTATCACGGGCGCAGGAGTGACTTCAGGTATCGATTTTGCCCTCAATGTCGTATCAGAAATATTCGGATCTGATATTGCACAAAATATTCAGTTGCATATGGAATATGACCCAGCCCCTCCCTTTAACTGTGGCTCGCCCCGCTCCGCATCTGAAGAACGACTAAAAAAAGCCCAGCAACAAGTTGCGCCATTTATTGAAAAGAGACTGCAAGCTACGTTGAAAGCAGCAGCCAAACTTCATAAATAAGGGAGTAGCGAAAGGCGTTTCCCTTTTCATTTTCAACGTCTGCTTCACGCCCTGAGACATTCGACAAGCTTTTTATGGCTTCAGTAAGGGCGACTTTCGCGCTTCCAGTGCCAGCAAATATTTCGCTTCGTCGTACCGGGTTCTGGTCTTCCAGCAGCGGTAAATGATCCTTATCCATTTAAATGCCAGAGCCCGGAGCGCTGACTGATGAGATTTCCCTTTTTCTCGCTGGCCCTGGTAATAAAGTCTGGCCCAGTACGATGAGTTAACCGTCTTCGCAGTCCATTCCACGAATGTCTGTCGGACGAACTTCGCGCACTGCCAACGCCAGTGTACCCAGGATTTTTGACCACTTCGCTCGGTTACTGGTGCGATGCCAGCGTAGTTTTGAATTTCTTCGGCGCTGTTGAAGCGGTCGCGGTTATCACCCAGTGCTGCAAGCATCCGTGGGCCCATACACGGTCCCATTCCAGGAAGTGATTTGAACAGTTCTGCATCCGGAAGCGTATCGAATAAGGATTCAATACGTTCATCGTAGGTTCTGATTAGGTCGCCTGTCAGTTTGATTTGGGATGCTAGTGCTATTGCCATCAAGGCATTTGCCTCGATGACAGTTTTATCTGTGGTCAGGGGAATAGCGCTGGCAATACTTGCAACCCGCTGTTCGGTATATGCAACAGCAGGACCACCTTTAGCATTCATAAAATTACGGACAGTATCGCTGCGAGCCCGTTTGAGTTGTTGCAGACTCGGCCAGCGAATGATTAGCTCGCAGAACAGTGAGCTGTCCCGATGGGAGAACCATTCCAGGGGCTGAGGGTAATACTGCTTAAGCGTATTGATGAGCCGATTAACAAAACGACGCTTGTCTTCGACCAGCAGTCGGCGCTGCTCAACTAATTGCTGGAGTAATCGGATATCCGGATTGTCGGCTTCAATGGCTTTTATCTTGTGGGGATAACGTAGCATCAGGTCTAATGCCAGCTCAGCATCCTGCGGATCATCCTTCGCACCGCTGGGCCAGAAAGCCTGTCGGTAGCGGGCCAGTGACAACGCGTGTACTGGAAAAACAGTGACAAATGGGTACTTCTGGAGTGCATACACCACCGGGCCTTTCTTCAGCTCAACGGCAATAGCAATCCTGCCTTTCGCCCTCTGGTGTAACTCATTGAGCCAGATATCAAGTGCCTCAGGCGTATGTTCAATCACATGGAATATGCGATCACCGTTTTTAAACTGAACGCAGACATCGTGTTTTTTATCCGCCCAGTCCAAACCAACATGAGCAGCAAACTGATCTTTCGCAGTCATCACCAACTCCTTTTTATCGGGGATTGGTATGCATTCCACGCTCTTCGAAAGAAATATAGTCAGCAGTTTTTCTGCATGCCCTGAGTATTCGTTAGCGAACGTGGAGCACTTACTGGCTCGAAAGCAAAGCGGAAATCATCAAATCACATGATTCTGGCACAATATTCGTAACCAATAAGCGCATACCCTGAATCACTTAAAAGTGTAACTCTCAGGGTGTGAATGACTATATCTGGCACTAAGCTGACCATCTGACCGAGCTTGAGGTCCGCTAAGAGCAGACAGCGAACGTCGGTTATGACGAAACAAGTCTCGAAGATCATTGCGGAAAATATTAACAATTCGGGATATACCGGCCTGATTATCTCAACCAGGCTCAAGGCCAAGCGTTTCCCGACGCAGCAGGGCCCATTCAATCAATGCCGCCATAGATGGGCCCAGTGCTGTTCCCAGTTCCGTGAGGGAGTATTCAACACGAGGCGGGACTTCAGGATAAAGCGTCCGTAATATAATCCCATCTTTTTCCAGCTGCTTAAGCTGCTGTATAAGCATCTTTTGATTTACCCCCTCGATCCTACGTTCAAGCTCAGAAAAGCGCAGTGGAACTTTAGCGGCGAAAAGCTGGCATAAAATGATTGTTTTCCATTTACCTTCAATAATCTTCAGGGCTTCGCTGGTAACCTGCGCCCATACGAGCCGTTGTTCAGGTATATCACAACGCCAGTCTCTTTCCATACTTACCTCCAGTAAGCTACCCACTATTTTGTGTGTTCTTGTCGTTACCACAGTAAGGGATTAGTGTACCCCCTATTGCAAACGACTTCAGGAGTGAAGATGAGAATCGGCGTAATTGGTACAGGCAATATTGGCGGTACGCTTGCACGTAAGTTAAGCGAAGCTGGGCATGAGGTAAAAGTGGCAAATTCACGCGGTTTAGACGCGGTAAGGGAATTTGCCAGTGAAATTAACGCAGTGCCGGCGGACATATATGGTGCAGTGACTGACGTAGATGCCGTTATTCTGTCCATTCCATTCCCGGCGGTGAGTAGCCTGCCTGATGGGTTTTTCTCGGGTTTACCTCCACATGTCCCTGTCATTGATACGAGCAACTATTATCCAGGTCTGCGCGATCCGCAGATTGCTGCGCTGGATGAAGATCGGACGGAAAGCGAATGGGTTCAGGAGCAGATTGGGCATCCCGTTATCAAAGCCTTCAACAATATACTCGCCGACTCTCTGGCAGAACTGGGACTGCCTGAGGGGAGCCGCGGTCGCCTGGCAGTCGCAGTAGCAGGAGATCATCCAGCCGCAGCACAGGTCACGATGTCCCTGGTTAACGATACCGGCTTTGACCCCGTATTTTCCGGGTCTATCGCTGAATCATGGCGTCAGCAGCCGTGCACGCCATCCTATTGTTGTGACTGGGAGGCTGCCACCATGCTTCGCGCTTTCCCCCTGGCGAAAAAGGGAGAAGGACGGGCCCGTCTGCCTTTACTTTATGCCAGCTTCGGTAAGCTGGGTGAGGCGCCAACACACGAAGATATCATAGATAATAATCGAGCCATCAACTGGCCTGTATAACGTGGCTGCCGATGATGACGAAAGCGGTGCCTGCCTGAGCGGCGGCAAAATGCACATTCTTTAGAAGAATCGATGGTCAGAAGCTGGCTTAGCAATCCATTGCAAATCATTGTTGGAAAAGGTGAACCACGCTTTAAGATCGCCACTCGCCCTAAGAATGCCTGTTATACAGCAAATAAGACATTATTTGACTTTAGGGTTAACCGATATTTTTCTATAAAAAAAACCACTGCCAGTGGCGACAGTGGTTAATAGTACAGCTTTTATTATATTATGCAGAAATTAGCGTTGGGCACTGAGGCCCATATCTTTATTCAGGCGTTGATCTGTAGACGATACGGACAACAAAAAAATAAAGCTGAATTATGATGATAAGAACCAAATGGCCAAAATAAAAACGACTCCCCCGGGCTCTTATCAATAAACGCTTCATGATTAAGTCGTGGCACGCCATCACGTCGTTTCCCAGCGACGAAACAGAAGACTCGCATTGACGCCACCGAAACCAAAACCGTTTGATAATGCATAGGTTATAGCAGCAGGACGGGCCTTTAATGCGACAAGATCCAGGCCCTGCCCCGCCTCATCCGGATGATGCAGATTCAACGTCGGCGGTATAACCTGATCGCGTAAGGCAAGTACGGTAAATATGGCCTCAACACCCCCTGCGGCCCCCAGCAGATGGCCGGTGGCAGACTTTGTCGAACTAATAGCGACACCCAATCCCCCACCGAACACAGACCTGATGGCCGCCAGCTCGCCCTTGTCTCCAATCTGCGTAGAGGTGGCATGGGCGTTGATGTGCTGGATCTCATCGGCCTTCACCTGCGCCTGAGCCAAAGCCAGTTCAATTGCCCGACGTGCGCCGCTACCGTCTTCCGGCCCGGCGGTAAGATGCCATGCATCGGCGCTGGTGCCATATCCCACCAGTTCAGCCAGAGGGGTCGCGCCGCGCGCAAGCGCGTGCTCAAGAGATTCAATCACTAATAACCCGGCACCTTCCGCCATAACAAACCCGTCCCGATCGCGATCGAAGGGTCTTGACGCTTCAGCCGGGTTTTCCGAAAACCCGGTGGAGAGCGCACGCGCCGCGGCAAAGCACCCCAGGGTAACGCGATCGATTGCGGCCTCCGTCCCCCCACAAATAGCGATATCAGCTTCGCCGCCTCTGATAAGCCTGGCCGCATCGCCAATCGCCTGCACGCCAGCCGCACATGCTGTGATCGGCGCGCCAAGCGGCCCGCTGAAACCATGTCGGATCGAGATATGGCCTGCAGCCATATTGGCGAGAAAAGAGGGCGCAGTGAACGGCGATAGTCGCCGTGGGCCGCGCGTATCGGTAGTCCTTACCGCATCAGCAATCGCGCCAAACCCTCCCACACCGGATGCGATAATGGTTGCTGTGCGTTGCTGCGAGTCATCATCCACCGGGCGCCAGCCTGCCTGCGTCAGCGCTTCCTCGGCCGCCATGAGCGCAAACTCAATGAAACGGTCCATTTTCTTTCGCTCTTTTGTCGGTATAAACCGCTCCGGGTCATAGCCGGCTTCCGAATCTTCGACAACAGAAGGTACCAGGCCTGCGACAGCGACACCGGTTCCGTCGCTGACGTCTGGCGAAAGACGCCTTATCCCCGATTAGCCCTTAAGAAGCCTGCGCCAGGCTATCTCTGTATCGCATCCCAGAGGGCCGATCATGCCGCATCCGGTTACGACTATTCGCTTTCGCCTTTCGAGAGCCATCGTTAAATCCTCATCATTCGGGTCGATATTTTCAGGGCCGCCGGAACGTCGTCTGGCGACCCTTTCTTTAGTGCATCACGGTCAAACTGCAGCCTGCGGTTCCGCAGGTTTCTGCGTATCAGGACGTATTTTGAACCAGATGGCATACATGGCGGGCAGGAACACCAGCGTGATAATGGTGCCGCCAAACGTCCCGCCAATCAGCGTGTAGGCCAGCGTCCCCCAGAACACCGAGTGCGTCAGCGGGATAAACGCCAGTATGGCCGCCATCGCCGTCAGCAATACCGGTCTAGCCCGCTGCACCGTTGCCTCCACCACCGCATGGAAGGGTGCCAGCCCCTCCTGCTCGTTGTGATGGATCTGGCCTATCAGGATCAGGGTGTTGCGCATCAGAATGCCGGACAGCGCAATCAGCCCGACGAGGGTATTGATGCCAAAAGGCTGGTTGAAGAGCAGCAGCGTTGGCACCACCCCAATCAGCCCCAGCGGCGCGGTGAGGAAGACCATCACCATCGCCGCCATCGACCGCACCTGCAGGATGATAATCAACAGCGTCATGGCAATCATGATAGGGAACAGCGGCACCATCGCTTTGGTGGCTTTCCCGGACTCTTCGATCGAACCCGCCTGCTCGATGCGGTATCCGTCCGGCAGCGTATCGATGACCGGCTGCAGCGCCTTCGTGATGGCGGTAGAAACATCCGGCGGCTGCAGATTTTCGGCTATATCTCCCCTGACAGTTATGGTCGGAATACGATCGCGACGGCGCATAACCGGCTCTTCCATTTGCACCTCAATCTCGCCAATCTGAGACAGCGGAATGCGCTGCCCGGCAGCCCCCACCAGGGTAAAGCCGGCAATTTTTGCCGGGTCAAGCCGGATATCCCCCGCCGCGCGTCCCATGACCTGTACCGAACGGATATCTTCCCGTACCGAGGTGATCGGAATCCCTGAAAGCAGGAACTGAAGCTGCTGCGCGGCCGCATTCGAGGTCAGCCCCACCGCCTGCAGGCGATCCTGATTGAGCGTGAAGTGCAGCGCCGGTACTCGCGGCCCCCAATCGGTGTTGACGGTTCTCATCATTGGACTGGCCTGCATCACTTTTTCGACCTTATCTGCGATTTCGCGCAGCGTGGTAGGGTCAGGCCCCATGACGCGATAAGCCACCGGATAGGGTGAATAGGGTCCAAACACCAGCTGGGTCACGCGCACGCGCGCCTCGGGCGTCAGTCCACCGGCCACCGCTTCACGCAGTCTGAACTTAAGCGCCTCGCGGGCTTCCGGGTTGTCCGTCAGCACGACTATTTTCGCAAATGACGGGTCAGGCAGCTCGGGGGCCATGGCCAGAAAGAAACGCGGCGCCCCCTGCCCGATGTAGGAGGTGACGATTTTTGCCTCTTTCTGCTTTCTCAGCCAGGCTTCGATTTTCGCCGCGGTGGCATTGGTCTGCTCGATAGCGGTGCCATAGGGCATCTGCACTTCAACCAGCACCTCAGGACGGTCGGAGGTGGGGAAAAATTGTTTTTTCACCAGCCCCATGCCGAGTATCGCGACCGTAAAGACGGCAATCACGGTACCCGCTACGATCCACTTGCGCGCGATAACCCAGGCCAGCAACCGGCGAAAACGGTTGTAATGACGGGTGTTGTAAATCGCTGCGTGTCCCCCCTCTACCTTTTTGATATCGGGCAGCATCTTCACGCCCAGATAAGGCGTAAACACCACCGCGACAATCCAGGAGGCAATAAGGGCGATACCGACGATCCAGAACATGTTGCTGGTATATTCGCCGGCGGTGGACTGGGCAAAACCGTTAGGCATGAAACCAACGGCGGTGACCAGCGTACCGGCGAGCATCGGGGCGGCGGTGTGGCTCCAGGCATAGGCGGAGGCTTTGATGCGGTCGTAGCCCTCTTCCATTTTCACCACCATCATTTCGATGGCGATGATGGCATCATCGACCAGCAGCCCGAGCGCCAGGATCAGCGAGCCCAGGGTGATACGGTCAAAGTTTTTACCGGAAGCTTCCATCACCACGAAGACAATCGCCAGCGTTAACGGTACGGCAGCGGCGACCACTACGCCCACGCGCCACCCCATGCTGACGAAACAGACCACCATCACCACCAGCAGCGCGACAAAGAACTTGATCATAAACTCGTCAACGGCGGAGCTAATGTTGACCGACTGGTCGGTGACCTTGGTCAGGGTCATGCCGAGCGGCATACCCGCATTAATTTTGGCCGTTTCCGCATCCAGCGCCTTACCCAGATCCAGCCCGTTCCAGCCGTCCCGCATCACGATGCCCAGCAGCAGCGCCGTTTCCCCCTGGTTGCGGTTCTGGAAGGTTGCCGGATCTTCGTAGCCCCGCTCAACGGTCGCCACGTCCGATAGCTGCAGGGTCCGGCCCTGGACAACAATGGGGGTTTCGCGGATTTTCTCCAGTTTGTCAAAAGCGCCATCCAGGCGAATAAAGACCTGCGGTCCTTTAGTGTCAATCGATCCAGCGGGCGTCAGGACGTTCTGGCTGTTAAGGGCGGAGAAAATATCCTGAGGGGAAACGCCCAGCGTGGCCAGCCGGTCATGCGAGAACGAAACAAAGATGCGTTCGGCCTGTTCGCCGATAATATTGACCTTCTTCACCCCCGGCACGTGCAGAAGACGCTGACGCAGCGATTCCGCATCGCGAACCAGCAGCCGCTGTGGCTCTCCTTTCGCCTTCAGCGCAAAGAGCGCGAAGGTGACGTCGGAAAATTCGTCATTGAACATCGGTCCGATAACGCCTGCCGGCAGGTTTTTGGCCTCATCGCCGAGCTTCTTGCGCGCCTGATAGAACTCTTCCTGCACCTGTGAAGGCGGCGTGCTGTCCTGCAGTGACAGCATGGTATAAGCCAGACCGGGACGGGTGTAGGTTTCACTACGGTCATACCACTTGAGCTCCTGCATCCGCTTTTCAAGCGGTTCAGCAACCTGATCCTGCATCTCCTGCGCGGTAGCGCCCGGCCAGGCAGAAATAATCGTCATCTGCTTGACGGTAAACGGCGGGTCTTCCGCGCGCCCCAGTTCGAAAAACGACAGAACCCCGGCCACGGTAATCAGGATAATGAGGAACAGCGTGATGGAACGCTCGCGAACGGCCAGCGCTGAAAGATTGAATTTGCCGTCGCTCATGGCCGACTCCCGGCGACGCTGGCATCGTTCTGTACAGCCATGCGTACGGCCTCACCGTCATGCAGCAGATGCGCCCCGAGCGCGACCACCTTCTCGCCAGGCTGGAGATTACCGGATACCTGCGCCGCATCATCACTCAATCCCAGCACCTGAACGGACCGCCACGTCACTTTGGCTGGCTGACCTGAAATCTGCCAGACGCCCGGCCCTTTGCCCGGATCGTAGAGGGAGGCTAATGGCACCTGCATCACCTGGTTCGGTAATTTACCGTCTGCAATGTGCAGCGTCACGGTGGATCCCAGCGGCGCATTCGCCAGCGCCCCTTCAAGCACATATCTCGCCTCGAAGGTGCGGGTGACCGGATCGGCCGCATCGGAAAGGAGACGCAGTTTCGCCGGGACCGTCTGTTTACCGGTGCCGTACAACATGGCCTCGGCCTCGCTTGCGGGAGCCGGACGTAACGTTTCGGGTAACTGCACGCTGGCCTCACGCTGGCCCGCTCTGGCCAGACGAACCACCGGCTGACCGGCGCTAACCACCTGACCGGGTTCAGCCAGAGTCTCCATAACCACGCCGTCGGCGTCGGCCAGCAGCACCGTGTAGCCCGTGGCGTTTTGCGCCACATTCGCCTGGGCCTGAGCCGCATTGAGTTCAGCTTTGGCCGTATCGGCGGCCGCCTTAATCTGGTCGTAGGCCGATGCCGACACCGCCCCTGCCGCGACCAGACCGCGGTAACGCGCCTCATCCGCCGCAGCTTGTTTTGCGCGGGCCCGTGCGGCCGCGACAGCCTGTTGCTGAGCCTGCGCCTGCAGGCCGAGGTCCACGGGATCCAGACGCATCAACGGCTGGCCGCGCTTGACGTTCTGACCGGTATCGACCAGACGTTCAAGAATTTTGCCCTGCACTCTGAAACCGAGATCGCTTTGAACGCGGGCGACAACAACGCCGGTAAACGCGCGGGAGGCATCCATCGCACTCACTACGGTCGCAGACCTGACCAAAGGAGGCTGAGTGCGGGGATCGTCTGTGCCGGAAACGTCACCGCAGGCCGCGAGGGCAAACGGCAGCAGGCAAACGGCAAGAGGGGCTGATTTGAGCCTGAGCATGGAGTTCCTTAAACATTTTGACAGGACAGTTGAACCATACTCTTTCATGTGACCAATTAAGTCAATGGTCACTTTTGGATTGCTAAACTTCTGAGTATTAATGAGGAGAGCAGGACGGCCGCAGTGGGTGCGGTATCGAGGTTAAATTGCAGCTGTAACGGGCAAATATAAGGCTGCATGACCAGACAGATGGCATCAGCGGTCTCGTCCAGCGGGGTTTTGCGTTCAAACTCCCCCGCCTGCCGACCTTCCTGAATGATGTGCTGTATTAACTGACGCAGCTGCTGCTGATAGACGGCGGCGGAAGGCCAGCGCTCCCGGGAGGCAACGGCAGCAATGTCATAAAGCTTGCGATCGTGAAAGAACAGCTCGTTACCGGCTTCGATCAGCGCGTTCAATAACCGCCTCAGTTTTTCGGAGGCGGTAGGCGCATCGGCAATCGCGTCATTGACGACCTCAGAGATTTTCGCCAGCCTGTTAGCACAAATGACTTCTCCAATCGCCTGTTTTGAATCGAAAAATTTGTATATATAGGCTTTTGAAAAACCAATCGTTTTCGCCAGATCTGACACGGTGGTCTTCTCGTAGCCGAAATACCCGAAGTGCTCCGTAGCGGCTTCCACAATCCGATCGCGGACGCAATGGTCCGACGGTCCCCGTGAGGAGTGTGCATTTGTGTATTTTGTCATTTTTCCAGCTTAGCCCAGAAGGCCTCGATTGACAACTTGTGACCATTTGGTAATATAGTCACAAATCAAAGTTGACTCAAGGCACATCATGTTTCTCCTGCGTACTCTTGTCCTGGCCGTAACGGCTGGCTTACTGGCGGGCTGTGCCGTCGGGCCGGATTATCATCGTCCCGATGCACCGCTTTTGAAGCACTATCACTCTCAGCCTGCCGTCCAGCAAAGAAGCGCCTCGCGGATCGCCAGTTTTGATGTGTGGTGGGAAGGGTTTAACAACCCGATGTTGAGTTCATTGGTGTCTGACGCACTCGCGCAGAATCTGGATCTTGCTCAGGCAACCGCGCGGATGGCCCAGGCCCGCGCAGATCGCCTCTGTGGGGATGCCGGCCGACCTGCTTCGCCGGAGACCGGATATTATCGTGGCGGAGCGTCATCTCGCCGCCTCTCATGCACGTAACCGGGGGACGAATGAAAAGAATAGGCGTTCTGGGCGTGGATGCGTTAAGCGAAAAACTGATCGCAGGATTCTTTCAGGCGGAAACGGGCGCCCAGGTGTTTCTGTCCCCGGCAAACAGCGAACGGGCTCAAAGGCTGGCAAGGAAATTTCCCTGCTGGACCCTGGACAATCACCAGGCGGTCATTGATGAAGCGGATGTCATTATTATTAGCGTTAACCCTGATACTTTAAATGAACTCGCGCGCGGTGTGCGGTTACGCGATTCACACACCCTGATTTCGCTTGTACCAGGTATTCAGTCCCGAACCCTACTTGAGATATTCCAGCCTGCAAACTGCGTCAGATTACGCCTGGCATATAGTGATGGAATAAATCAATCCGCAGTCATCCTCACCGCAGCGGATGAAGAAATTCAGCGCCTGTTTGCTTCGTTAGGGCCGCTCTTAGTGGCGGCCGACGAATCGGATTTTGATTCAACAACCGAAGGCCCTGTCTGAGCGGTGATTTCTATTTGGTTTTACAACAATTCTGACCAGCACGGGAATGATAACTCCCTGAAAACGGCTCATCTGCCCCCTCGAATAAACGTGACAATTTTCGCCATGTTTTAGAGATAATCACCGGCCTGCTCCCCAACCTATCGCAGGCCGGATTGGCGTGATTCACCGAATCAAAAAAGCCAGCCCCGCGGCGAAGAGAATAGAAAGCAGCACCGATGCCAGGCCAGGCAGCAGAAAAGGATGATCGATAATATGTCGCCCCAGTTTGGTGGAGCCGGTATCGTCCAGCTCTACCGCTGCCAGTAACGTCGGGTAATTTGGCAAAATAAAAAGAGAAGCCGTAGCCGGAAAGCAGGCGACCAAAATAGCGGGAGCAACGCCCATGCTCAGCGCGGCAGGGAATAAAATTTTTGTTGAAGCCGCCTGCGAATACAAGAAACATGATGCCGCCATAATAATGAGCGCCAACATAATGGGCGAATCCAATAAATGTGACGAGACCGTGCTTTGCAGCCACTGTTGATTGCTGTCCATAAAGGTGGAACCCAGCCAGGCGACGCCAAGGATACAGATACAGGAGGTCATCCCGGTTTTAAACACCGAGCCGGACGGGACCTTGTGGACGTTAACCCGGCAGCACACCACAATCAGCAGCGCAACGCCCATCATCACCCCTACCCGCGCCTGCCCGCTGCTCATGACCGGATGGGCAATCAGCCCTAATTTTGGACTGGTGACAATCGCATAGGCCAGAACCGCAACCAGCCCAACGATAAAGATCAGCACCGAACGACCGGCATAGGGCGGGATAGCCCGCTCAGTCCGTGCCTTAACCTGAACCGGATTGTCACAGAGCCGATCCTGCTGGCGGATTCTGTCCCAGAACAGGTAAAAAAAGGAGGTGACCAGCAGCGCAAGAAAGGTGGACGGTATTGATACCGCGATGAGCTCAATATAGCCCCAGCCGTTATGCCCTTTTTCCAGTATCCCCGAGAAGAAAATCACCGCCGCGGAAATGGGCGACGCCACAATACCCAGCAAAGACGCGCTGACGGAGAGGGCAAGCGCGCGGGTGGGTTTTATATTGTTCTCTTTCGCCACGCCGACAATAACCGGCATACAGGCAAAGGAGACCTGCCCGGTGCTGGCCATCATAGTTAATAGCCATGTGGAAAGCGGCGCGGTGATGACTAACAGTCGCGGATAGCGGCGCAGCAGGCGCTCGGTGAGGTCAACAAGATATTCAATACCGCCGGCCTCCTGCATGGCGGCAATCGCCACGATCACCACCATGATAAACACGATAACCAGCATCGGCATATCGCCCGGCGTCGCGCCGAGCGCGCTGAGGACAATCACGCCGGCGCCGCCGGCAAACCCCACGCCGATCCCCCCAACCCGCATGCCGATGTACAGAAACAGCAGCACCACCAGAAACTGGACCAATATCATATATTGCCTCCACGGCTCCCTGTCCGGCATTAACCCTTCGCAAGATGACATGGCCGCCGGGCAAACGCGCGCTCACCATATCTTTGGATGTAACCTGCCGGTGAACGACAATTTATCGCGATACAGCGGCATCGCTGCACACGGTGTGAATCAGGCATCCGATCTGCTCAATCTCAACTTCCACCTTGTCCCCGGGCTGCATAAAGAGCGGCGGCGTACGTTTTTTTCCGATGCCTCCGGGCGTGCCGGTCAGAATGACATCTCCCGGAGAGAGCGCGCTGAAGGTGCTGATATACGCAATGAGTTCGGCAATTGAATACAACATGCTGCCCGTATTATCCTGCTGCACCGTCTGGCCATTGAGCCGGGTGGTAATATTCAGATTTTGCGGGTCGGGGATATCATCCGCCGTCACCAGCCAGGGGCCGAAGCCGCCCGTTGCTGGCCAGTTTTTCCCGCCGGTAAAGCAGGTATGCTGCCAGTCGCGCACCGAGCCATCCATATAGCAGCTGTAGCCGGCAACATACTGCAGCGCCTCCTGCTCAGGGATATTGCGCCCTCCACGGCCGATCACCAGCGCCATTTCGCCTTCATAGTCAAACTCATTGCTACGTTCCGGCTTGAGGAGTGGCGCCAGATGCCCGGTCTGCGAATCCGCAAAGCGGATGAATAGCACAGGATTCGCGGGCTTCTCGTTACCCACAACGTTTTTATCGCGATAATTCACGCCAGCGCAGATGATTTTTTTCGGTTCAGTAATGACCGGCAGGAAAGCGATCTCGTTGAAGGAATAATGCGTTTTCTTCGCGGACGGCGGTAGAGTATCAAGCAGATGAAGGTGCGGCAGAAATTCAAGCAGACTGCCATATTGAGGGAATAGCGCCTGCAGATCGATGACGCCATCGGCGGTCGCCAGACCATATTTATTTTTATCATTAACGCGAAAGCTTAATAGTTTCATAAATCACCTTGGGTAGAGACAGAGGTGAAAGCCCCGACGTGATGATGAAGAGAATGAAATAATACCGGGGCGAAGTAACCGATTATCCGCAATACAGTAAGGCCGATTTCTGCATTGCGGATTCACAACTGATTCAGAATGAATTAACGGACGCGGCCCAGCTCGGCGGCGCGCATGGCGTCGTGGATCTCTTTTTCAGCCCCATTCTCGAGCGGCAGCAGCGGAGAGCGAACGGTGGCATGTTCAAGGATCCCTCGCGCAACCAACGCATGCTTAAGGGCCACGGTACCTTCCATGTGAGAACCGCGGTGGTAGACGCTTTTGGTCACCGGCAGCAGTCGATCGTGCAGCTGACGCGCTTTAACGTAATCGCCCGCTTTACCCGCCTTAATCATTTCAATTAACGGCTCAGGTGCGATATTACCGTAGCCGACCAGGAAACCATCCACATCAAACGCGGTATGCAGCAGATACTCATCGTGGCAGCTTAAGATTTGCAGATCCGGACGCTCGCGACGAATCACCGGAATTTCAGTATCCCAGCGGCGCATATTACGTACGCCATTTTTCATGGCAAATACGCCCGGCTGCGCGGAGATATCCAGCAGGGTTTTCAGGTTGTAGGTGGCTTTAGTGACATCCGGATACTGGAAAAGAATCAGCGGCAGGCCGCTTTCTTCATACACCACGCGGTAGCGATCCTGGGGGGCGCCATCCTGATAGCCAAAACGCAGCCAACCGTGAGAAGGATAGAGCAAACCTGCGGATGCCCCGGCGGCAACGGCGCGCTTCGCCTCCAGCGCAGCCACTTCGGTCCCTTCCCCGGTGATACCGGCAATGATAGGAAGCTTATCATCCACCGACTTCACAAATGCGCGGATCACATTCGCCTGCTCTTCCTGGGTCAGAAAAGTCCCTTCCCCCGCGTGTCCCAGAACCACCAGACCTTTCACGCCGTCGATGCTGCCGAGCCAGTTACCGAGGCGCTGAATGGCATCATAGTCTACGCGTCCATCGCGAGTGAATGGCGTAACCGGAGCCGGAGTTAAACCTCTCAGATCGATGTTAATCATAAATATCCCCTTGATGAGTAAGCATTTGTTTGCGGTTAAGCGATGATTTGAAACGAAAGTGAAATCGTTTCTGCAATCGTTTTCACGTAATTGACATTGAACCTCAAAAATAAAACCGTCAACGCCGTGTTGGTTAAAAATGCAACGCAGATCACAAACTAAACAGCAATCTGCATCCGGGATGAGATCCGTTATACAAAATTCAACCCTCCCCGCTTTCTCCAGGAAAGCCGGGGAGGATCGCAGGCGGATTATTTACGTGGAGACGCGGTAGACTTACGGGGAATAAGGGAAGGCGTGGTAATCCGCATATTATTATTTATCTCTGGATTCAATAACATATCAACCGCATTGCTGGCGATATGCTCCAGCGGCGTTCTGACCGAAGTCAGCGCCACGGGCAGTCTGCTCACCAGCGGAATATCGTTGTATCCCACCAGCGAGAGATCTTCGCCAATCACCAGGCCCTGCTGGTGCGCGGCCGCCAGGACGCCAATCGCCAGTTCGTCATTGACGGCAAACAGCGCGCTTGGGCGGTGAGGCTGGCTGAGAATTTTCATTCCCTGCTGCTCTCCCGAGGCGATGTTAAAATCTGAATGGCAGCACCAGTCCGCTTCGATCCTGAGCCCGGCTTCCTGCATTGCCCGCTCAAAGCCCTTACGCCGGTTGCGCGCGTTGGAGGCAAAATCAGGGCCGCCAATCAGGCCAATATCGCGGTGACCTAAATCGATCAGGTGCCGGGTTGCCAGATAGCCGCCAAGCTCATCGTCGCCTACCGATGAGGGGCTAAAACCGTCGGTACGCAGCGCCAGTACGTGGGGAACATCCCGTTCACGCAGGGCTTGCGGCAACGGATCGTCCAGCCGGCAGGTGGACATGATCAGCCCATCCACGCGGCGATCCAGCAGCGACTCAACGGCGTTTTTCTCCTGCTCCTTGCTATCCCCGCAGGTCGCTACAATCGCGAAATACCCTCGTCTGGCCGCGGCCCGGGCTATCTCTTCGAAAAGCATGGCGGTGACGGCATCGGTTAGCCTGGGAACCAGGACGCCAAGCGTCCCGGTATCGCCGCGCCGCAGGCTGGAAGCAACATAGTCCCGACGGTAGCCCAGCTCTCGGGCAACCTGGCGAATTTTATCTGCCGAGGCGCTGCGCGAGGTGGGTAATCTTTCATCGAGTACCCGTGAAACGGTCGAGACGCTAACGCCCGCGGCGCGAGCAACATCCCGCATTGTCGCCAGCTTTTTTTCCGGCAAATCGTTCAGTTCACTTTCTTGATCCATCTGCTGCTCCAACTCATCAATGCGGGTAAAAATCCGTGTTGCCCGTTCAACGGATACCATCGTGCAAACCGTGGGGTTAAAGGATCTTACGTCAAACCTCGCCCGGACAAAAGGAATGGTGCTTCACTTTGCCTGGGTGCGCCCGGCAGGTCGTTCATTGACCCTTTTTATTCACTTTGCCCTGCGTTCACCGCTTCGTTTTTTTACCGGTTAGTTTTTTCAGATTGTGAACTGCTCGACAATTATACAACAGGCGCAATTGACTTAGCGGTGAATCCAGCAAAGGATTAACTGAAAGTGAAATCGATTGCAGTAACGTTACCACAAACGAATTCAGAGAGCATTATATGCAGCACGTCTTTGGATAAGGGTCCGTTGCCCTGTTGTTATTCAGAACCTTACGTGTATGCCCCAGACAACGTTTAACAGGGTAATACTATGTCAACTCAGGCCATTGCTTCAGATTACGCCGTTGCCAGCGGAACGGCGTCAACACCGGACGCGCTGCTGGCAAGACTGGAACGTCTGCCCATCACCCGGCGGCTGAAGGCGATCCGCGTTATCGTCGGCTTATCGACGTTTTTCGATGCCTATACCATTATTGCTATCGCTTTTGCGCTTCCCCAGCTCACCCAGGAGTGGGGCCTTACGCCGACGTTTGTCGGTCTTATTATTGCGGCCAGCTACGTGGGCCAGCTGTGCGGCGCGCTGTTTTTTGGTTCGCTGGCGGAAAAAATAGGCCGTATCGGCGTATTACGTATCACCATCATCATGTTCGTTCTGATGGATGCGGCGTGCCTTTTTGCCTGGAACGGCTGGTCAATTCTGATTATTCGCTTTTTACAGGGGGTGGGTATCGGTGCGGAGGTTCCCGTTGCCAGCGCCTATATCAACGAATTTGTCGGAGCAAAGAAGCGCGGGCGTTTCTTTTTGTTGTATGAGGTGATTTTCCCTATCGGCATGATGTTTGCGGGCCTGGTCGGGTATTTTCTTGTGCCTATCTATGGATGGAAGGTCATGTTTTTAATTGGCTTAGTTCCCTCAGCGCTGACCGTTCCACTGCGCTGGCTGATGCCTGAATCACCGCGCTGGTTGGCTGCAAAAGGTCGGCTGAAGGAAGCGGACAACGTCGTATCGACGCTGGAATCTGAGGTGATCAGGCGTGGGATGACGTTGCCCGAACCTGAAATAAAAGCCCCCGCGGTGCAAAAAGCGGCTCCGGAAGGGGTTAAGGCCCTCTTCGGCG
This sequence comes from Klebsiella sp. M5al, assembly GCF_002090195.1. Taxonomy (NCBI): domain Bacteria; kingdom Pseudomonadati; phylum Pseudomonadota; class Gammaproteobacteria; order Enterobacterales; family Enterobacteriaceae; genus Klebsiella; species Klebsiella sp. M5al. The sequence goes on along the minus strand of NZ_CP020657.1, from coordinate 1,192,785 downwards.
GTATTTATAAATCCCGCACCTTTATGCTGTGGGGGCTGTGGCTGACGGTTTACAGCGTCAACAACGGAATGATCACCTGGTTCCCGACCCTTTACAAAACCTGGTTTAACCTCTCCCTCGATACCAGCCTGGCCTACGGCTGGATCACCTCCTCCTGCGGCGTCGTCGCTTCGGTGATCTGCGCCTTGCTGATCGACCGCGTCGGGCGCAAGCGCTGGTACACATGGGCCTTTTTACTGGCCGTCGTTCCGCTGATTGCGCTTTCTGTTCTGGGCGCAAAATCCGCCGTTGAAATTCTGATTCTGGGAAGCATGACCTACGCCATTCTTCAGACCATCGCCTTCTCGCTTTATCTCTATGCGGCTGAGCTTTATCCCACCCGGCTACGCGCCATTGGCACCGCGTACTCCAGCGCATGGCTACGCGCGGGGTCATCCATTGGCCCATTAATGGTCGGGTTTATCGTCAGCGGCTTCGGGATCCGTTTTGTGTTTGTCACTTTCGCGGTCATCGCGCTGATTGGCGGCTTGATTACGTGGATTTTTGCCATTGAAACCAAAGGGAAATCGTTAGAAGAGCTGTCGCCATAGACGGCCTGTGGCTCCGGGATTCGCGGAGCCACCTCTGACAGGAGGTCGGCGTAGTCGGCTGATTCAGCTGCGCCCTATCGGGAACACTTCATAGACCTGGCTCATCAACGGGCGGTGAAAAACATGAACACACTCATTAAAAGCGGCATGATGCTGCTGGCATTTCTCTATCCTTTACTGGCTCTGGCCAACGATACGCTTTTTTCTCCAACAGCAAAAAATATGACCGGAGAGTGGGGAGGCGTGCGGACGGATCTGCGTCAGCATGGCTATGATTTTACGCTGGAATATAGCGCGATGACGGCCACGAATATTTCCGGCGGTTACGATCGCGATAAAACCCTGCGCTACAGCGACCAGTATATTCTCGGCGTAGATATGGACCTGGAAAAGATTTTAGGTATTCGCGACGGTGAATTTAAAGCGTCGGTGAATAATCGTAACGGACGAGATCTGACTCAGGATCGGCTACAGGATCCGCGCGCGCCGGTAATAGGCTCCGGTGTCCAGAGTAACTACGGGCGGGGGCAAACATGGCACGCGACGCAGTTTTGGTTCAAAAAAAGCGGGTGGGAGAAGAAGCTGGATATCAAGGTGGGACTGATGCCGCCAGGAGAGGATTTTGATAATAACGGCTGCTTTTTTCAAAACCTGTCGCTGTGCGGTTCTTTAGCCGGACACGGCAGCGGCGTCTGGTATAACACCCCTATAGGCCAGTGGGGTGGCCGCGTCAAATACAGCCCTACCCCAGCGCTATACGTCCAGGCCGGGGCGTTTCAGTACAATCCTAACTACGCCACCCGCCACGGAAGCTTCGAGCTCGATGGAACCGGGCATCTGGGGTACATGTACCTTTTTGAGCTGGGATACTCACCCACCCTCGGCGCGGCAAAACTCCCCGGCATCTGGAAACTCGGGGGCTGGTATAACACGGCGGAGGCCAACGATGTGCTGGATGATGACAATGGCGACCCCTATGTCCTCACGCACCAGGCCGCCCGGCGACACGACGGCCGCTACGGAGGTTATCTCTATATCAGCCAGCAAATTACCCACTCGAGCAGCCATCAACAAAATGGCCTTAACCTTTTCGCGCATCTGGCAATGAACGATAAAGATACGGCGACAATGGACTATCAGATGCAGGCAGGCGCCATTTATAAAGGTCCTTTCGCCAGTCGTCCGCAGGACTTTATCAGCTTCGGCGTCAGTAAAATGCACGCCAACGACAGAGTCGCCCGTCGGGCGCAGCTCCTGAACCAGATGCGGGGGATCGAGGATTACGATAATCCCCTGTATGTCCCGGTTCGCAAAGCCGAGTACGCCGCAGAGCTGCATTATAGCTTCCGCGTTACGCCCTGGCTGACCGTGCGCCCTAACCTGCAGCTGCTGGCCCACCCGGGAGGAAGCGAGGAGATTAAAAACGCGTGGGTGATCGGCAATCAGGTGACCGTGAAATTCTGATAACACGGGCTGCCGCCGTCAGGCCTGACCCAAGGTGCCCTTTCCTGCGGTTCTGAATCCCCCTGACCCCGGCATAGCCTTGCGGCTATGCCGGGTATTTCAACTACCGCTTGATTAACGCAAACACACCCCAGCCAAAATACTCACGCGTCCAGGTGACATGGCGTTTTGGCGCCATCGTCAGCTCCGCCCTGACTTCTGACGCAAAGTCATCATCGGGGTTTTCCTCTAACCAACGGCGCAGGGTGAGCCATTTCGCCGCTTCGTAGCGGTCCCAACCTTCCTGGTCCGCCAGCACCATTTCGACGAGGTCATAGCCAAGCGCATCGTAAGAGGAGACCAGGTCGGGAAGCGTCAGAAAGTCGGCGAGCGAAGAGGCGCCACAGGCCTGTGCTATCTCTTCCGTTGCCGGAATCTTGCGCCAGTACGGTTCGCCAATCAGCAGCATACCGCCGGGTTTGAGGCTTTTGCTCAGCAGCGCGATAGTCCCGGCGACGCCGCCACCGATCCAGGTCGCACCAATGCAGGCGGCGATGTCGCATTTTTCCTCGGCGACGTACCCGGCAGCATCCTGATGAATAAAGGTTACGCTGTCGGCAACGCCGAGCTCTTCTGCCCGCCGCTGAGCCTGCTGGCTGAACAGCGCGCTCATATCAACGCCGATACCGCGGATGCCGTGATCGCGCGCCCAGGTACAGAGCATCTCCCCGGAACCGCTGCCGAGGTCGAGTAGGCGGGTTCCGGCCTTCATCCGCAGCACGCGGCCAAGGGCGGCGTATTTTTCCGGCGTAAATGGGTTATGGATGCGGTGAGCGCTTTCACTAATGGTGAAAATACGTGGGATATCCAATGGTTGAATTCCTTTTATGGGTGTTGCACAAAGAGAATCGGGAACGTTTTTTTCGGCCAGCAGCGCGTACAGCTTGCCGGCAAAGGTTTCGCTGACCGGCCATTCCGCCTCATCCGGGCGGGTAATGGTGGTCAAACCCGCCGTACGCAGCAGGTCGAGATAAGCGTCATCGCGCCATGCGGTCATCTGGCTGCCGAAGCGCGTCACCTTGCCGCTCTCTTCAATCGCCATAAACAGCGTGGAGCTGGTTTGCGCCGCCGGATCCCAGGCGTGCTCGGTCAGCAGCAGGTGCGGAACATCCAGAAACAGCCCCTGCGGACAGCGCTGCCAGCCGGGCTCGGCCATTCCCTGACGTTTAACTTCGGCATAGGTATGAACCTCGATGAGCAGCTTTCCCCACGGAACCAGCCACTGCGCGCAGCGGTTGACCAGCGAACGGGCCTCAGCCGCGCTGAACACATTCAGTTCACCGAAGGTCATCATGATGAAATCAAACGGTGTTTCCGGCGCGTAGTCGCGAACGTCCTGCTGGTGATAGGCAATATCAAGCCCGGCCGCCTGAGCCTGCTGGCGGGCCCAGGCGATCGACGCCGGTGAAAAATCCACGCCCGTACAGCAGAAGCCGCGCTCGGCCAGCAGGCGCGTGTAAAGACCCGGCCCGCAGCCGAGGTCGAGAATGCGGGCGCCGGCGGGCAGCTGTCCGGCAATCCACGCCACCTGTTGTTCGATAACCGCCCGCCTGCGGCTGGCCCAGTCGTGCTCCTGCGACAGATGGTTCTCTAGCATACGCTGGCTAAACGCCGGGTCATCCCAGGGGATTTTGCGCTCCCGGGATGACAACACGATATGCCTGGAACCTGTAATAATCGTGCCAATAGTCATCATCATTTCCTTATTGATTACTCGCGCCAGTGCTCGGGTTTCATTAACGCCCGGGCGCACTGTATTTGACCCGTTCGTCCCAGCGGCTGAGATGAAAGCGGCTGCAGCATCCAGCAGGCTTTGAGCGCCTCGGGAATGGGATAAGGCGCCGGATAGCCTTTATCTCCCGCGCATGGCTCAAACCCATGCCTGGGGTAGTAAGTGGCGTGGCCCAGAACAAATACCGTCTGGCTTCCCATGGCTTTCAACTGCTCAATGCCGTGACGGATAAGCCCTCCGCCAACGCCCGCGCCCTGGTATTCCGGCACCACCGCAAGGGGAGCAAGGATGTGCATCATCGGCGAGTCCGGCTCCCCTTTGAACGTCGCCCGGGTGAATAAAATATGCCCAACCGCCTTTCCGTTATGCCTGGCCAGCAGCGATAACGTCGGGCAGGCGCTCTCATCGTTGAGCAAATCGGCCACCAGCCTGGCCTCTTTGCTGTAGCCGAAAGCCCGGGTTTCGACATGGAGAATGTCATTGGTATCGCCTTCAGAGGCGACATGAAAAGTGAAGCTGTGGTTTGTCATCAGAGGCTCCTTAGCGATTATCCAGCTGTGCGCGGACATTATTCAGCCCGGTGGTATTGATGCGATAGGGCTGTCCGTTGACGGACTTAATCAGCTTTTTGGTTTTGAGTTTTTTGAAAACGGCGAGCGTGCAGTCGCTGAGCAGGAGCCCTTCGCGGCTGTAGCATTCAACAGAAGTGACGCGGCCTGATGCATCGCGAACGTGCGCGATCCGGCCACCTTTAGCGAGAACGTGTAAGGTACGTTGTTCCTGACGGGATAGATTCATACTGAAGAAACCTGTTCATCATCATGCGTAAAAACGAGCCAACACCCGCAGGTGTTCGCGTAAGGTTTAAGCGCAGCGATAACCAGTCCGGCCTGAAAAGGTCGGGAAGCTGATTATCTAATGATGACATTCTCCAGCATCAAAGCCTCGGTGAGAGTTGAAAAGGTATTTATCAGCGAAATGATAACACGCAGTTTTTATATGGAAATCGTTATAGTCAAAAAGTGTGATCTACGGCGAGTCCGCACGCTTTCTGGCGCTTATGGTCGACATGTTGACGCTATTGGTTAACCATTTATCAAGACGTGACGCACAGGGCCCTACGCTCTCCTGAGCGTCAGCAGAATCTACAGACGCTACTCAGCAGGTCTGAAATGATGTTGAGCCTTTCACTTATGCCATTAGCGAATCTCCATCACATTTTGGTTTACCAATTTACCTTTCATGGTTGACTTGTTCGACCAATTGGAGGAATTTATACGCCATATCGTCTGGTTTCTCCTCCGTTACGATGGTTGACCGGAACCGACGCTCCCATCAAAGCAGCGGCCTGAAGCAGGTCAACAACGTGAAGAGGTTAAGCATGGAACAGACATGGCGCTGGTATGGCCCTAACGATCCGGTCACTTTAGCTGACGTCCGTCAGGCGGGCGCGACCGGAGTGGTTACCGCCCTGCACCATATCCCGAACGGCGAAGTGTGGACGGTTGACGAGATCCTCAAGCGTAAAGCCATCGTGGAAGAAGCCGGCCTGGTATGGTCGGTGGTCGAAAGCGTACCGATTCACGAAGAGATCAAAACCCATACCGGCAACTACGCGCAGTGGATCGCTAACTATCAGCAGAGCCTGCGCAATCTGGCCCAGTGCGGTATTCGCACCGTGTGCTACAACTTTATGCCGGTCCTCGACTGGACCCGTACCGACCTTGAGTACGTCCTGCCGGATGGCTCCAAAGCCCTGCGCTTCGATCAGATTGAATTCGCCGCCTTTGAGCTGCATATCCTCAAGCGTCCGGGCGCGGAAGCGGACTACACCGCCGAAGAGGTCGCCCAGGCGAATCAGCGTTTCGCCGCCATGAGCGATGAAGATAAAGCGCGCCTGACCCGCAACATTATCGCCGGTCTGCCGGGCGCGGAAGAGGGTTATACCCTCGACCAGTTCCGCCAGCATCTGGCTACCTACAAAGATATCGATAAAGCCGCCCTGCGCGAGAATTTCGCTGTCTTCATGAAAGCGATTATTCCCGTCGCCGAAGAGGCTGGCGTGCGTATGGCGGTGCACCCGGACGATCCGCCGCGCCCGATTCTCGGCCTGCCGCGCATCGTCTCGACCATTGAAGATATGCAGTGGATGGTCGACACGGTAAACAGCATGGCGAACGGCTTTACCATGTGCACCGGCTCCTACGGGGTCCGCGCCGACAACGATCTGGTTGATATGATTAAACAGTTTGGGCCGCGCATTTACTTCACCCACCTGCGATCTACGCTGCGTGAAGAGAACCCGAAAACCTTCCACGAAGCCGCGCATCTGCACGGCGACGTGGACATGTACGAAGTGGTGAAAGCGATTGTCGAAGAAGAGCACCGCCGTAAAGCGGAAGGCAAAGAGGATCTTATTCCGATGCGTCCTGACCACGGCCACCAGATGCTCGACGACCTGAAAAAGAAAACCAACCCCGGCTATTCCGCGATTGGCCGCCTGAAAGGGCTGGCTGAGGTCCGCGGCGTCGAGCTGGCGATTCAGCGCGCTTTTTTTAGCCGCTAATTCCTGACTGGCGGGGCCGACAGCGCCCCGCCTTTATCCCTTCGGTCGCCCGTTGCGGCCCACCCTGGAGTTTGCTATGACTGCCACCCTTGCCGACAGCAACCTGCCGGTTACACGCCCTGCGTGGGATCGTTCTCGCCTGGAATCCCGCATCGTTCACCTGGGCTGCGGCGCGTTTCACCGCGCGCATCAGGCGCTTTACACCCATCATCTGCTGGAAACCAGCGATAGCGACTGGGGCATCTGCGAAGTCAACCTGATGCCGGGCAACGACCGCGTCCTGATTGAGAATCTGAAAAATCAGCAGCTGCTTTATACCGTGGCGGAGAAGGGCGCTGACAGCACCGAGCTGAAAATCATCGGTTCAATGAAAGAGGCGCTGCATCCGGAAATCGACGGCTGCGAGGGCATACTGCGCGCCATGACGCGCCCGCACACGGCCATCGTCTCTCTGACGGTAACGGAAAAAGGCTACTGCACCGATGCGGCCAGCGGTCAGCTCGATCTGAATAATCCGCTGATTCAACACGACCTCGCTAACCCGGCGACGCCGAAATCCGCCATAGGCTATATCGTCGAAGCGCTGCGCCTGCGCCGCGAAGAGGGGCTAAACGCCTTTACGGTGATGTCCTGCGATAACGTTCGCGAGAATGGCCACGTGGCGAAAGTGGCGGTGCTTGGCCTGGCCCAGGCGCGCGACCCGCAGCTGGCGGCGTGGATTGAAGCCCATGCTACCTTCCCGTGCACCATGGTTGATCGCATCGTGCCCGCGGCGACGCCCGAAACCCTGCAGGAGATTGCCGACCAGCTTGGCGTCTACGATCCGTGCGCCATCGCCTGCGAACCGTTCCGCCAGTGGGTGATTGAAGATAGCTTCGTCAACGGCCGCCCGGCGTGGGACAAAGTCGGCGCGCAGTTTGTTGAAGACGTGGTGCCGTTTGAAATGATGAAGCTGCGAATGCTCAACGGCAGCCACTCTTTCCTCGCGTATCTGGGCTATCTCGGCGGCTATGAAACCATCGCCGATACCATGACCAACCCGGCCTACCGCAAAGCGGCTTTGGCCCTGATGATGCAGGAGCAGGCGCCGACGCTGTCGATGCCGGAAGGTACCGATCTACAGGCTTACGCCACGCTGCTGATCGCCCGATTCAGCAACCCGTCCCTGCGTCATCGCACCTGGCAGATCGCCATGGACGGTAGCCAGAAGCTGCCGCAGCGTCTGCTGGATCCCATCCGTCTGCATTTGCAAAATGGCAGCGACTGGCGTCACCTGGCGCTCGGCGTGGCGGGCTGGATGCGCTACACCCTGGGGATCGATGAACAGGGGCAACCGATTGATGTCGTCGACCCGCTACAGGCGGAATTCCAACAGATCAACCAGCGTTATCAGGAAGCGGAACGCGTCCCGGCGCTGCTGGCCATAAGCGGAATTTTTGCCCACGATCTGCCGGACAATAGCGAATTTGTCAATGCGGTAACCCAGGCGTACCAACAGCTGCGCAAACGCGGCGCCCGCGAGTCCGTTGCGGCAGTCAGGGCCAGCCTGTAATCGCCCTCCTGTTACGGGTCAACTGAAGCATAATTTGGTTGACCCGTTTTGAGTATCCCCAGCCGAGAGAGATGCTAACCCTCCAGCCAAATGCTATAGTCAGCCACCGGGCTATCGCATCTCACAACATAACATCATGAAATCACAAACTTCTCAGCACAGACCCTATCAGGAAGTCGGCGCGTTGATCCGCGACCTGATCGTCAAGACGCCCTATCGCCCCGGCGATCGCTTACCGCCGGAGCGCGAGATCGCCGAGATGCTGGACGTCACCCGTACCGTGGTTCGTGAAGCGCTGATCATGCTGGAAATTAAAGGGCTGGTCGAAGTGCGCCGCGGCGCCGGGATCTACGTGCTCGATAACGCCGCCGGAGAAGGCGCGGCGGAGAGCGCGGACATGAACCACTGCAATGATGCCGGTCCGTTTGAACTGCTGCAGGCCCGCCAACTGCTGGAAAGCAATATCGCCGAGTTTGCCGCCCTGCAGGCGACCCGGGAAGATATCATCAAAATGCGCCAGGCCTTACAGCTTGAAGAGCGCGAGCTGGCCAGCAGCGCGCCGGGCGGCTCCGAAAGCGGCGATATGCAGTTTCACCTCGCCATCGCCGAAGCGACCCATAACAGTATGCTGGTAGAGCTGTTCCGCCAGTCATGGCAGTGGCGGGAGAATAATCCCATGTGGATCCAGCTGCACCGCCATCTCGGCGATACCCACTACCGCCAGGACTGGCTGGTGGATCATAAACGGATCCTCGCCGCCTTAATCAAAAAAGACGCCCGGGCGGCCAAGCTCGCCATGTGGCAGCATCTGGAAAACGTTAAACGGCGCCTGCTGGAGTTCTCCAACGTCGACGATATTTACTTCGACGGCTACCTGTTTGACTCCTGGCCGCTGGACAACGCGGACGCCTGACCCCTTCTGCAAACGCGCGGACATCGCCCGTCCGCGCGCCCCTTGCCGCTGCGCCGCAATCATTGATAATGATTCTCATTTTATTGTCGCTCTGCCCGCGCAATGGTAAAGTTACCCTATCTGATGACGCCCCCTTTCCGGTGCCGACAACCGCATGAACAAGACAACGACGCACGACGAACCCGCCCGCCAGGCGCCGAGAAAAACTTTCTCCGTCAGCGAGTTTATGGCGTTTGGTGAACGATACGGTATCGACTACCGCTTCCCGCTGCTGCGGCAAACGCCGGCCCCCTCGCACGCCAGCCCGGTACTGCGGGGAGAAGTGGAAGAGATGACGCTGCCCTGCGGAATGTGTGTGACCCATTCCGATGTTCAGGTGTTGCAGCCCTATGAGACCACCTCCCGCCACAGCAGCCCGCTCTATATGCTGGTGGTGCTGGAAGGCTGTGTCGCCCTGACCCTCAACGGGGAGCAGCACCTCGTCCGTTCCGGGATGGCGTTCACTTCGCGTCTTAGCGAACAACAGACGATGCGCGCCCGCCACGATGCCGACAGCCGGCTACGTACGCTCTCCCTCGGACTCTACCCGGACGGCGCGTGGCGCGACGGCCTGCTCGATTCATTGATGCGCGAATGGGAAAGATGCCAGACGCCAACGCTTATCTGGCAGATACCGGGGTTTCTGCTGAGCGGGCTGCAGTACGCACAGCAGAGTTCGCCTGGCCGCGTTTCCCGCCAGCTGATGCTGGAGGGGCTGATTCTTCAGCTGTTCGGTCACGGGCTGAGCGTATGCCAGGACGAAAGCGCGAAGCACGTCGCCCCGGCGGGCGGCGAGCGGCAGCGGCTGGAGAGGGTTCGCCGCCTGCTGGAGCAGTCGCCGGAAAATGACTATAGCCTCAATGAGCTGGCCCAGCGGGCGGCGATGAGCTCCAGCAGCTTGCGCAGCAAGTTTCGCCAGACATACGGCTGCTCGGTCTTCGACTACCTGCGCGACTGCCGCCTGGCGCGGGCAAGAGGCTATCTGCTGGAGGGTTATAGCGTACAGCAGGCGGCCTGGATGTCGGGCTATCAGCACGCCACCAACTTCTCTACGGCTTTTCGTCGGCGCTACGGCATCTCGCCCTGCGATGTGCAAAAGGTGGGCTAATCCATTTTTCCCTTTTTTGCGAAAAATAGTTAGCGGCTTTGGCAGCGCGCATACGTATCCTGGCATTGCGCATAGCTATAGAGAGCATCAAAAAGGTAATAATTCTTATTAACAATTAGAAATGCCTTTGGAGATGTTCATGTTTGCGAAAACTCGCCTGGCGCTACTGGTGGGATGGGTGACCGGCGGCGTCGCTTTCCCCCTGCTGGCCCAGGAAACAACTAAAAACGAAACCATCGTGGTCACTTCGCAGATGCAGAGCGGCGCGACCAAAATTGCCACGCCGGATATTGAGACGCCGCAGTCGGTGTCCATTATCACCCGCGAGCAGTTTGAAGAACAGGGCGCGATCAGCGTCCGCCAGGCCGTGAGCTATACCCCCGGGGTTTACAGCAACCAGATTGGCGCCTCCAACCGCTTTGACTATATCGTCCTGCGCGGCTTCTCCGACGGCAGCCTGGATAACGTCTATCTCGACGGCCTGAAAATGATGGGCGATACCAACTCGCACAGCTCGCTGGTGGTCGATCCGTGGTTCCTCGAAAATATCGAAGTGGTGCGCGGCCCGGCCTCGGTGCTGTACGGCCGCTCTTCGCCCGGCGGCATCGTCGCCCTCACCTCGCGTAAACCCTCATTCGATCCCGGCGGTGAAATCAAGCTGTTTGCCGGGAATAACAACCAGCGCGGGGCGGCGTTCGACGTCACCGGGGCGCTGGACGATAACGATCGCGTGGCGGCGCGCTTAAGCGGCATGACCCGCTATGCGGACTCGCAGTTTGATACCTTAAAAGAGCAGCGCTACGCGATCATGCCCAGCCTGACCTGGCGCATCACCGACCAGACGCGACTTGATTTAATGGCCTATCTACATCGCGATCCGGAGGGCGGCAGCCACTCGGGCCTCCCCTATGAAGGCACCGTGGTGCCGCACAACGGCAAGAAAATCGCGAATACCTTCTTCGAAGGCGAAGATGATTACGACAAGTACGATCGCCGCGAAAATATGGTCGGCTACAACTTCGAGCATATGTTTGATAACGGCTGGTCGGTGCGGCAGAAGCTGCGCTACCTGCATACCAAAGTTGAGCTGAATCAGGTGTATGCCGCGGGCTGGCTGAACGAAAGCGAGCTGAACCGCGGCTATTCCGGCTCGGACGAAAAGATGAACGCCATCACCCTTGATAACCAGCTCGACGGCAGCGTCGATACCTGGGCCGTCAACCATCGCCTGCTGATGGGGATCGACTATCAGGACCGCAGCAACGACACCACCGGCTACTATGGCGCATTCCCGGCTATCGACGCCTTTAATCCGGTCTACGGCGCGAAGCCGGATTACATCACCATGTACAGCCGCGAGAAGCACAAGCTGCGCCAGACCGGCTACTATCTGCAGGATCAGATGTCCTGGGAGCGCTGGCGCTTCACCCTCGGCGGGCGCTACGACCAGGTCAGCGTGTCGAATATCGATAAGCTCAATCAAACGCGCAGCGATCTGGATAAGAACAACTTCAGCACCCGCGCCGCGCTGCTGTATCTGTTCGACAACGGGTTTGCCCCGTACATCAGCTACTCTACCGCCTTTACGCCCACCAGCTTCGCCGATGAAAACGGCAACGTGCTCGATCCGATGAAAGGCAAGCAGTGGGAGGCCGGGCTGAAGTATGAGCCGGAAGGAATGAACAGCCAGTTCAGCGCCTCGGTATTCCGCATCAATCAGACCAATATCGCCACCAAAGAAGAACCGACCGATCCGTATCGTTCGATCGGCGAAATTGAGTCGAAAGGGGTGGAGCTGGAGGCGATCAGCCAGCTAACGGACAGCTTCCGCCTGCAGGCCGCCTATACCTATACCGACATTCGCTATAAGAAAAGCAGCCCGGAAGAGCAAGGCAAGCGCGCCGTCTACGCGCCGCGCAATCAGGCCAGCGCCTGGCTGAGCTACGATGTGAAAAGCGGTCCGCTGGATGGCCTGACGCTCGGTTCCGGCGTGCGCTACGTCAACGGCATTACCAGCGATCGCCTGAATACGCACACTCTGCCGTCCTATACGCTGGTGGATATGGCGATTGGCTATGACCTGTCGAAGGTGGGAATTAAAGGCCTCAGCGCCCAGCTGAACGTCAATAACCTGACCGACAAGAGCTACATTGCCGCCTGTAACTCGCTCTCCTACTGCTACTTTGGCGCGGAGCGCAGCATCGTCGGCAGCGTCTCCTGGAAGTTCTGATAACGTTAAAAAGCCCGGAGTTTTGGCTCCGGGCCGCCGGTTAATCTTCCGCTTTATGGGCCCACGCGGGCATGGCCGTTAAATAACGCATCGCCCGCTTGCGTGATTCCACGGGCCCGACCTTCTGCCAGGAATCGAGGTACTCGGCCAGGCCGGAAACGGCATCCTCCCAGGACTTAAGCTTCCCCTCGCTATCGCAGCACCAGGCGCAATAATCGTCGCTTGCGCTTTTCGCACCTTCGGCGGACATCGGCATTCCACAGGCCTGACAAAACCTTTCTTGCTGTGACATAGAGCGCTCCTTTCTTGCCAGTTGAGCATAAAAAATACCGCATTTTTTGCACAATAACGTACCGCCAGTTCAAATAACCGTAAATTAATGATGGTTATTGCGGCCGAAAAACGCCCGGCGCCCGGCTTCCTCAACGCGTTCGACTACACTAAACAGGGACAAATGTTTGACGCCGCTGGGTCTGCCGGGAGTATCAGTCCCCGCCGAGCCGGACGCATTCACTGCTAAAACAGATTAAGACAGGACGCAATCATGCAACTTAACGACCCTACCCTTTTTCGCCAGCAGGCAATGATTAATGGACGCTGGCGCGACGCCAGCGGCAAAGAGACTCTCGCGGTGACCAACCCCGCCAACGGCCAGCCGCTGGGCAACGTACCCAAAATGGGCGCCGGGGAAACCCGTGAAGCTATCGATGCCGCCGCCCGCGCGCTGCCCGCATGGCGCGCCCTTACCGCCAAAGAACGCTCCAGTATCCTGCGCCGCTGGTTTGAGCTGATGATGGAACATCAGGACGATTTGGCGCGCCTGATGACGCTGGAACAGGGGAAACCGCTGGCGGAAGCAAAAGGCGAAATTAGCTACGCCGCCTCCTTTATCGAGTGGTTTGCCGAAGAGGGCAAACGCATCTACGGCGACACCATTCCCGGCCATCAGGCCGATAAGCGGCTGCTGGTGATTAAGCAACCGATAGGCGTGACCGCCGCGATCACCCCGTGGAATTTCCCCTCGGCGATGATCACCCGCAAGGCGGGCCCGGCGCTGGCCGCAGGCTGCACGATGGTGCTCAAGCCCGCCAGCCAGACGCCGTTTTCCGCGCTGGCGCTGGCGGAGCTCGCCAACCGCGCCGGGATCCCCGAAGGGGTATTTAACGTCGTTACCGGTTCGGCCAGCGAGGTCGGCGGTGAGCTCACCGGCAACCCGTTAGTGCGCAAACTCTCCTTTACCGGCTCGACGGAAATTGGCCGCCAGCTGATGGAGCAGTGCGCGAAAGATATCAAGAAAGTCTCGCTGGAGCTGGGCGGCAATGCGCCGTTTATCGTTTTTGACGACGCCGATCTCGATAAAGCCGTCGAAGGCGCGTTGGCCTCCAAGTTTCGCAACGCCGGACAGACCTGCGTCTGCGCCAATCGCCTGTACGTCCAGGATAGCGTTTACGATCGCTTCGCCGAAAAGCTTCAGCAGGCGGTCAGTAAGCTGCAAATTGGCGATGGCCTGCAGCCGAACGTCACTATCGGGCCGCTGATTGACGAGAAAGCGATCGCTAAAGTGCAGGAGCATATCGCCGATGCGCTGGGCAAAGGCGCGCGGGTAGTAACCGGCGGGAAAGCCCATGAGCTGGGCGGTAATTTCTTTCAGCCAACGATTCTGGTGGACGTCCCCGGCGATGCGAAAGTGGCGAAAGAAGAGACCTTTGGCCCCCTCGCCCCGCTATTCCGCTTTAAAGATGAGGCAGATGTTATCGCTCAGGCCAACGACACCGAGTTCGGCCTCGCGGCCTATTTCTACGCCCGCGATCTGGGCCGCGTTTTTCGCGTCGGCGAGGCGCTGGAGTACGGCATTATCGGGATTAACACCGGCCTTATCTCCACCGAGGTCGCCCCCTTCGGCGGGGTTAAATCTTCCGGCCTGGGTCGGGAAGGGTCGAAGTATGGGATAGAGGATTACCTGGAAATCAAATACATGTGTATTGGGATTTAGCCGATGAACGCGCCAGCCCCCGCTGGCGCGGATGATTTCACCCGCGATCGCGGATCGGCCGGAACATGAAGCCCGCACGGCCGCCAGTTTGCCCACCGAGCCTCTGTTACTCTTAAATCCGGATCATCATTCATTATGCTTAATGGCAATGATAAAAAGTTATCGATTATCAGTCATGGACAGGTTCGACATAAGATTAATCGTAGGCTACAATAATCAACGCCAATCTAAAGCTTAATTTTTCAATAGATTCATAGACATAAATTCAGCTTTAAAGAAGGACAGGACATCATTTTATTGACTATAAAACGAGCAAAAAGATGACGGATAGTACCATTAAGATTTACAATGCCCGCTATAGCAAGCTGATGAAGCTAATGGATTTTTTTGCCGTCAACCTGTTTATTTTCGCTTATTTAAAATACTTTTTCGTCGAACCCTCAACGGCCTCTCTGTTCCTGGGAATAATATATTCACTGATTTTTATCCGGGCTAATGAACACTTTCAGTTATATTCCGGTCAGTTCAAGGGACAATATTTAAAAAAATTAACCAAGCTGTTCTTCAGCGTCTGTATTAGCGGACTGTTGTCATTTTTATTATTCGTAAGCGCCGAACTATTGCTGAACAATCACGCCAGCACAAACGCGGTGCGGTTGGCTGAAATAATTGTGCTGTGTTCGATGGCCATATTTATTAGCATGTTTCTTATTCGCGTTATCTCCAGCCGCTATTTTTTCAAATCCAGACTCAAGGTGGCTATTTTAGGCATAACGCCGGCCGGACTGGCCATCGAGCAGGCGCTGTTTAAGGAGTATACCCACGACGGGATAGACATTACCTTCTTTGAGGACCGCGCCGTTCAGCGCGACAGTCGCCTGCTCAGCATTGAGAAAAAAGGCAACTCAAGAGACCTGCTGGCGCTGGCGAAAGCCGGAGAAATCGATGAAGTCTATATTGCCCTGCCGATGGTCGCCCAGCAGCGTATCCGCCAGTTCCTGAACGAATTTTCCGACACCACCGTAGACGTATTCCTGGTGCCGGACCTCTTTTCCTACAGCTCACATATTTCTCAGCTGCGGATGTTCGGCAATATTCAGACCATCAGCATTTTTACGTCGCCATTTGAAGGCGAAGGCGCGGTGCTCAAGCGTATCGAAGATATCGTGCTTGGCGCTTTTTTTACCCTGGTCAGCCTGCCGGTGATGCTGGCGGTAGCGATCGGCATTAAGCTGACTTCGCCGGGCCCTGTTCTGTTTAAACAAAACCGTTACGGCCTGAACGGTAAACAGATCCCCGTCTGGAAGTTCAGAACCATGCGCGTAATGGAGAACAGCGCGGTAGTGACCCAGGCGACGCGTAACGATCCGCGCATTACCCGCTTTGGCGCTTTTTTACGCAAAACCTCGCTCGATGAACTGCCGCAGTTTTTTAACGTACTGCAGGGAACCATGTCGATAGTGGGTCCACGCCCTCACGCGGTGGCCCACAATGAGCAATATCGCCTGCTGGTGGAAAATTACATGATCCGCCATAAAGTGAAGCCCGGCATTACCGGCCTGGCGCAAATTCACGGCTTTCGCGGCGAAACCGACACGATTGATAAAATGGAAAAACGTATTCAGTACGATCTGGAATATATACAGTCGTGGTCGCTGCTGCTGGATATCAAAATCGTTTTTTTAACGTTTTTCCGCGGATTTGTGGGGAAAAATGCGTTCTGAACTCACTTTCCTCGCGGGTCTACTGGCGGTTCCTTACGCATGGGCGGACCTGCAGGCTAAACCACATACCGGTGTGGCTGGCATCGATTTCGAGAGCCAGGTGGGTTATGACGTAGGTTACAATGACAACGTGACCTGGCAACGCTACGGCGGCAATGAAATCGGCTCCGCTTATCAAGGTGTTAAGCCGATTTTCAAAGCCATCGGCGAGCGCTACGAAGACCGCTATTTACTGATGTACTCCGGCGATTACCGCCGCTACGCCAGCGATAGCGCAGATAACCGCGACAACCATTTTTTTATGTTTAACGGCAAGTGGCGCTTCGGCAGCATGCACGGGCTGTCGTTGGATCTCGATGAAACGTTTGGTCATGAAGAGCGCGGCCGCGATACCACTGAGGGGTTTCTCCCCGAGCAGTTTACAGAGTTTGGCATTAATCAGCCTATCGCCACGCGCTTCTTTAACAGCGAACTGCGCTATAGCTACGGCGCCCCGGAAGGGCGCGGCAAAGCAGAAGTCGCGCTCATGCACAAGCAGTTGCGCTTTCGCAATCTCGACAGCATCGAGGACGCCAGCGCCGACTTTCATTACTACATGCACGATCAGGAGTGGCATGAAAACAGCCTGGTCGCCGAGCTGTTTGATCAAAAAGCCAAAACGCTGCGCTATCGCTATAGTTTTATCACTAACCAGCGTCGCTATGAGCTCAACCCGTTAAAAGACAGTAATGAATACTATCTATTGGTCGGCATGAAAAACCGCCTTTCCGGCAAGACCGAGATCCACGGCAACGTTGCCTGGCTGTATAAAGATTTCATCCATAACCCCGACTCACAGGGGTTCAACGGCCTGAACTGGGATATTAACGCCGACTGGAAACCGCTTGAACAGATAAAGCTCAACTTACACAGTTCGCAGCGTATTAAAGATCCCACCGACTCCGGCGGCTATATTCTGGTATCAAATTTCGGTGTGGGGTATGAGCACCACTGGCTGGTCGACAGATTCTCCACTCTGGTTGATTACTCTTATATTACAGAGGATTACAAGCACCAGACCAACGGACGCAAAGATCAATCAAATCTCGTGTCGCTCACCTTCAACTACGACTACCGTCCATCCGTTAATTTTCAGCTGAAGCTGCAATGGAACACGATGCATTCTAATAAAGAAAAAGATGCCTTTTATATTGGCCCGGACTATGACCATGAGGTCGAGCGCACGCTGGGCTATAACGACTCGGCCATTATTTTTATGACGCAGGTACAAATATGATCCTTACCTATGGAAAACGGGCGATTATTCCTCTTCTGGCGCTATGGCTGGCGGGCTGTTCGGCTCCCCAGCAGACGATCCGAACGCCGCCGGACGCCGTTTATCATCTGGATCAGGGCGATGAGATCAATATCGCGGTTTCCGGCGAGCAGGATCTCACTATGCGCGTAAAAATCGATAATAGCGGCAGCGTTGATTATCCTTATATAGGCTCGCTGATGCTGAAAGGAAAAACGCCGGAACAGGTCGGCAACGAAATTGCCGATAAGCTGCGCGGTAGCTATCTACAGGCGCCAATGGTGACCGTGAGCATTGCCGAATACCGGAAGATTTATCTGTTAGGCGAAGTCAAAAAACCGGACGGCTACGCATGGGAACCCGGCTTAACGGCGGAAAAATCCATTGCGCTGGCCGGCGGGTTTACCGATCGCGCCGATCGCCACGACATCCGCATTCGCCAGTTTCGCGGCGGTAAACTGCTGGAAAACGTCGCCGCCGACTCTGCCGTACAGGCTGGGGATACCATTATCATTGGCATGAGTTTCTTCTGATATGGCAATTTCATTGGTTGAAAATGGAAAGAAGAAAGAAGGCTTTATCGACTTCACGCCTTATTTCAACAAAATTAAGCACAAGCTCATCTGGTGCCTGGTGGTGGTCGTGGTGGCGGCAGCGGCGTCATGGATCCTGACGCGCTTTATGTCATCCAGCTATACCGCAACCGCGACGGTGCTGTTTAAAGCGCAGCCGCAGGACGTCACTCCCCTGCCGCGGCTGGAAAACTACGATTCCACCCGCAGCGATTACTATGAAACCAAATATGCGCTGATGGGCTCACGCGTGGTGCTTGAGGCTGCAGTGAAGGCGATGAAGTTGGAACAAGACCCCGAGTTTAACGGCGGGGATAATCTTGATCTGGCCACGCGCGTCAATAACGCGGTTCGCGCACTGCAAAAAAACCTGACCATCTCCGGCGTGCGCACCACGCAGCTGGTTTCGGTTTCCATGGAAGCGAAATCGCCGCAAAAAGCCGCCGATATCGCCAACGGCGTGGCGCAGGCGTTTATCGATTACAGCCTGGCGCAGAAGCAAAAAACCTTGCTTCAGGCGCAGGGCTGGAACGAAAAAATGATGGACGATCTGCGCGCTAAGCTCGATCGCCAGAAAGCCGATATCGATGATTTTCTTAAACAGAACGGCCTGCTGACCTTCCGCAGCATGGATGGCTACGAGACCGAGCGGCTGGGCATCGTGATTAACCATCTTGCCGACGCCACCCAGCGCCGTCTGAAAGCGCAAACGGTATGGGATAAAGTGCGCCGTCAGCAGGGGAAACCGCCGGAAGCGATCATCTCGCTGCCGGAAATTTCCGGCCATCCGCAGATTCAGGATTTGCGCATCGCGCTAATCCAGACCCGGCGTAACCTGTCGGAAGCGGCGAAACACTACGGTCCTAAGCATCCGAAATATCTTCAGGCCCAGGCCCAGCTACAGGTCGTCAACGGGCAGATAGGCCAGGTGTTGGGCGAACTGCTTAACGGCTTACGCCAGCAGTATCAGATTGCGCTGGACGATGAGCAGCACTACCAGAAGATGCTCGACGACCAGAAAGCCGATTTCCAGGCGCTGGGGGCCAAGCGCGACAAATACAACACCATGATGACCGCGCTGAACAAAACCGAGGAGCTGTATAAATCGCTGTATCAGCGGGCGAATGAGCAGAAGCTTTCCGAAACTTTTTCGGTTCCTGACGAAGCGATCTACGATGCCGCCGTGCCGCCAAATCAGCCCTCTAAACCGCAGCGCGGTCTGCTTATCGTGATGGCGACCCTGATGGCGCTGGCGCTGTATATCATGTACCTGATTGTCAGCACCGCGCTCGACAAAACGGTGAACAGCATCAGCGAACTCAAAGCCAAAACGGGCCTTGATGCCAGCGGGGAGTTTCCGCTGCTGCCTCAGGCGAACAGCGCGCAGCTGACGTTCCAGAATCTGCTGTACGCCGATATGATCCACAGCCTGCGCCTGGCGCTGCTCGGCCAGACTGAGTCACGCGGTACGATACTGGTGACCTCGGCGCAGACCCATGCCGGCAGCAGCCTGATAGCTGAACTGTTGGCGTGGTCGGCCAGTAAGTCAGGCAAAACCTTGCTCATCGACCTGGATTATCTGGCCAACGCAGGGCTCTCCGCGCGCTATCCGCAGCATAAAACAGGGTTCAGCGCGCGTCTGGAAGACCGCTGCGCCACGCCGCAGGCGGTCGTTTCTCTGGCCGACAATCTTGATTTTATGCCGCGCGGCGAACTGAACGACTCGACGCTGCTGCTGTTAACCTCGCAACGGCTCCCGGCCCTGCTGACCACGCTGCGGCAGACCTACGATTCGCTCATTCTTAATGCGCCATCGCTCGGCCTCGCGCAGGACGGCCTGCTGCTGGCCCCGCACGTCGATATCTCCCTGCTGGTGGTGAAAGCCAGCGAGCAAGCGTCCCGCGTCCGCGACGCGCAAAGCCGTCTGCACGCCGCTGCGCCAACGCCTGTCGCCATCATGCTTAACCAGGTGAAAGAAGAGAACCTGGAGACTCAGGAAGGCAAACGCCTGCCGGAGCGCGGCATGGGTGAACTGATCTCACCGAAGTAGCGATCATGAATTTAATTAAGAGTATTTCATCCATCGCCAGCTCCTCGGTCCTCTCGCAGGCGATCGGCGCATTTTCCGTGTGGCTGATTTCCCATCGCTACGGCATGGCGGAAGTCGGGCACTACGCGATGATCTACAGCAACGTGCTGATTGGCGCGCAGGTTTGCACTTTTGCGTCGCAGCTGCTGATCCCGCGCCAGGAGGAGCATGAACTGGGGCAGAACGTGGTGTTTTGCCTGCTGCAAAGCCTGCTCCTGGCGCTGCCGTGGGCGGTCATCACCGGACTGATATTCCATCTCAATATCGCGTTTCTCTATCTGCTGACCTTCGGCTATGCGCTGGTTTTGATCGCCGAGAACCTCTCGCTGCGCGGCGGCAACTATCCGTTTCTCACCTTTCAGCGCATCGCCGTGTCGCTGGTGGTGGCGATAGCCCTGCTGGCGATGCCGAACGCCACCCTGTTCTATATTGCCTGGATGGTGGGCATTTTGCTGCTGCTCAGCCTGTGCCTGCTGCGTTTATTTCACTTCAGCACCCTGACGCCGGCGCATTTTTCTCCGCGCGCCAACGGCCTTTTCGCACGCCAGCACTGGCAGCATCTCAGCCGCGTCGGCAGCGCGGAAGTGCTGGCGATGGCCAGCAACAATCTGCCGACGATGCTGATTAACGTCTGGTTTTCACCGCTGGTCGCGGGTTATTTCTCGGTGGTGAGCCGCTTCTGCTTATCGCCGGTGATGATTGTCGGTAACGCGGTGCGCAATTCCATCTTTTCAAAATGGTCGATGGATTTTCGCAACAACACCTTTAACTATGCGGAATACAAAAAAATTCGCCTGCTGCTGTTGGCCGCGGCGCTGATCTGTATCCTTGGGATCTGGATTTTCTATCCGCTGGTTATGCGCCTGGGCTTCAGCCAGGAGTGGCTCAATTCGATCCCGACCTCACGCTATATGCTGCCTTATCTGTTCGCCGCCCTGGCCGTCAGTCCGCTGACCGTTATCGAGCTTATCTTTGGTTCTAAACGCTATTTTTTACGCATTCAGATAGAGCAGCTGCTGATCATTATCGCCGCTTTTATCGCGCTGCCTGAATTGGGCCAGAGCTATGAAATTGCCCTGCTGACCTTCTCTGTTCTTACCAGCATTCGCTATCTGTTCATTCTGTTGAAAATGAATAAGCGGGCGCTCCAGCTCTCCCGGCAGGAGCAGAAAATATGCAGCTAAACACCGGTCGCTATCTGGAAGCATTCGCGCTGACGACCATCGTCTTCTGCGGCACGGTGCAGTATTTCACCGGCGTTGTCGCCGTACTATGGCTTCCGTTTTTCATGGTGCTGGTAATGGTGGTTCTGCTGATGATGCAAAGCCGGCAGCAGCCTCTCGCGCTCAGCGCCCGCGAGAAGGTGGTGCTGGCGCTGTATCTGACTTTTATTATCCTTAGCCTCTGCGCCACCGTTTTACAATCCGGCATCGTCACCGCCATCGTCGGTTTTAAAAACGAACTGGCCCTGTCGCTGGTGATGTTTTGCATGCTGCTTGGTATGTTTCGCGAGTCGCAGCTGCATCGCCTGACTCAGCTTTTTTACTGGCTGTTCTACGTCCAGTTCCCGCTGGCTATCTATCAGGTGCTGGTAGTGGTGCCAAAACGCGTCGCCCTGCGCGGTGAGGATGAAAAGTGGGATTCGGTAGTCGGCACGTTTGGCGGCGACCCGATGGGCGGCGGCAATACCGCGGCCATGGGGATGTTCTGCCTGCTGATTATGCTGCTGAAGGTGTCCGAATTTAAGCACGGTATCTGTTCATTCAAATCGATGGCGGCGCATATCGTGCTGGCCTTTTTCCTCTGCGTGGTGGGCGAGGTAAAATTCGTGATTCTGCTGTCGCCGTTCTTACTGGCGCTGCTGTGGATCATGCCCGCTTACGTCAGCGGCATCAGCAAAGTCACCCTGCGCTCGTTGATGATAATCGCCGCCGGAATGGTGGTGTTAATTTTTGCCGCTATCACCATTCTCGCCTCCAACTACTCGTCGGCCTTTGGCGGGGATCCGACCAAAAGCGCGCTCTCGGTATTTATCGATTCCCTCGGTTATATTTTTGATACTAACTACATTATGGAAAGCGGCGAGCTTGGCCGGTTTACCACTATTTTCTTCTGGCTTAAGCATAACGAACTTTTTGGCCCCGGCGGAATGCTATTTGGCTACGGTCTGAACGCGACCAACAGCGGCAGTACCGTCTCCCCAGGCTATATTGGCGCCTGGTATCATCTGATACTCGATTCCACCGCGCTAAGCATGATGCTGTGGGAAGTCGGTATTATCGGCGTGATCTTATTTATCGCCATGATTGCTTCTATTCTTATCGGCATGCGGCCCAAAGAGACCTTTTCCCGCTACGATCTAAAGCGTGAAGATTTACAGCTGCTCAGCTCCGCGCCTGCATTTTACGTCTTTGCCATCGGCTGTTTACTCAGCCTTCCCTACAGTCAGATCCTGATGATCATTCCCATGCTACAGTTTTTATTATGGCTGGCCCTCGGGGCGCTCATTGTCATTCATCGTTCCGTCCGTCTGAACTCCGGTACCCAATATGAATAAAACGCCATCAATTACCGTCAGCATTAAAACCCTCAACGAAGCGCAGGGGATTGAAAAAACGATCGACAGCGTCCGCAAGCAATTGCAGCCTTACCCGCATCAAATTATCGTCGCCGATAGCCTCTCCACCGACAACACCCGGGAGCTGGCCATCGCCAAAGACGCGATGGTGGTCTGCCTTGATAATGCGAAAGATCGCTGCTGCGGCGTGGGCCACCAGCTGGGCTGGTTATTCAGCGAAGGGGACTATCTGCTGCTGCTGGACGGCGATATGGAGCTGGAGCCGGGTTTTCTCGACACCGCCGTCGCCTTTCTCGAAGAACATCCCGAATACGCTGGCGTGGCGGGCAGCGTCGAGATGGATGATGCCGCTAACTATGAATTTAAATCGCGCAAGCAGCGCCTGCATCTTATTTATCCGCAGGGTGATACCGACCATCTTGGCGGCGGCGGACTCTATCGCCGCTCGGCAATCGAGAAAATTGGCTATCTGACTAACCTTAATCTCCACGGCTATGAAGAAGCCGAATTGGGGATCCGCTTGCAGGCCGCGGGCTATAAACTCCACCGCCTCGCCGCGCCCTATTTTAGCCATGCTTCCTATACCATGCCGACGTTTAGAATGTTGACCTATCGCTGGAAGAACGGTTTTTTATGGGCGCCCGGTGAGCTATTACGCAACTGCTGGGGGAAAAACCATTTTCCTGCCGCGCTTAAGATTGTTCGCAACGAACTGATATTCACGCTGTATATCCTGGTATTGATTATTTGCCTGCTGTCGTTAAATCCCGGTTTGATTATTATCGCCCTGCTTCCGCTGCTGGCGTTTATCGCCCTGAAGGCGATTAAAAATAAGTCGCTGCGGGACGGCGTACAGAGCGTTATCAACTTATCGTTATTTTCCGCAGGTATGGTGCGAGGCCTCATGAACTCCGTTCGCGATCCGATGAAACAACCCGCCGTGACCGTCTCCAACCCAAAACATATCCAGACAGAACATGAAAATATTATTCGTTAACAAATTCTTTTTTATTAAGGGCGGAGCGGAAACCGTATTTTTCCAGGAGCGAGACGCTATGCTGCAAGCGGGCTATCAGGTTGTCGACTTCAGCATGCAGCATGCAGAAAATAAACCCTCGCCCTGGGAAAGCTTCTTCGTACACAACGTGGACTACCATCAAAACCACGGGCTGACGGGCAAGCTCAAAGCGGGTATCGACTTTATCTACAACGCGGAGGCCTGCAGCAAGCTCAATACGCTGCTGCTGGCGCAGCGCCCGGATATTGTGCACTTTCATAATATTTACCATCAGCTGACGCCGGCGCTGATCGGCGTCGCCAAACGCTTTGGCTGCAAAACCGTGCTGACCGCGCACGATTATAAAATCGTCTGCCCATCGTACACCATGCTGCGCGATGGCCACGTTTGCGATGACTGTCTTACTGGTTCGGTGAGCAACGCCTTCCGCCATCGTTGCCAGCAGGGCGACACCTTTAAAAGCCTGCTGCTGTCGCTTGAGGCCTACTGGCAAAAGTTCGCGCAAAATTACGCCATGCTCGATTGCATCATCGCTCCCAGCGAATTTATGCGTCAGACGCTGCTGCGTAAATTACCCCGGTCACGGATCGAGACGATCGTCAACGGTATTGATGCCAGCGCCACGATCCCGGGCGATACGGCGGGCGATTATTTCCTCTATATCGGCCGCTTGAGCCGTGAGAAAGGCGTCGCTACCCTGGCGCTGGCGCAGCAAAAAATGCAGCAGCCCATGCCGCTGAAAATCGTCGGCGATGGCCCTCTCGGCAACGACCTGCGCGCCCGCTTTAGCGGTCCGGAATTTCTCGGCTATATGCGCCACGGAGAAGCGCTCAACGCGTTGATTCGCGGCGCGCGGGCGGTGATCGTCCCTTCCGAATATTATGAAAACTGCTCGATGTCGGTACTGGAGGCGATGGCGTTCGGTCGCCCCGTCGTCGGCGGCAATATCGGCGGCATTCCGGAGCAAATCCGCGATGGCATTGATGGCTATCTGGTGGAACCCGGGGATGCCGACGCGCTGGCGCGCATCATGGATGGCCTGGCCGCCAATCCGCAGCAGGCGCGGGAAATGGGCATCAACGCGCGCCAGCGTTTAGAAGAGAAATACGATCTCGCCCGGCATATGCAGGTTCTGCAGGAACTCTATCAGCAGCTTGTGGGGGAAGCGAAATGAAGCTCAAAGTGACGGTGCTTGGCACCCGCGGTATTCCGAATGTCCAGGGCGGCGTTGAGACCCATTGCCAGAATCTCTATCCGGAAATCTATCAACAGAATCACGCCGATATCTGCGTCATTGCCCGCTCACCGTACGTTGACTACCGCCGCAGCGAATATAAAGGCGTGCGGTTAAAAAGCCTGTGGGCGCCTAAAAGCCGCAAGTTCGAAGCCATTATTCACTCAACGCTGGCAGCCTTCAGCACCCTGTTTGACGGCTCAAATGTGGTTCACGTTCATGCGGTCGGCCCTGGCCTGGTGGTCCCTCTGCTGCGCCTGCTCGGCAAGCGCGTCGTTTTTACCCACCACGGCCCGGACTACGATCGCCAGAAGTGGGGCAAAATGGCGAAAGAGATGCTGCGTCTTGGTGAGAAATGGGCGGTGAAATATGCCAATGAAGTTATTGTTATCTCGGAAGTGATTAATACGCTGATTAAAACCAAACACGGCCGTACCAACGCTAACGTGATCTATAACGGCGTGCGCCAACCGCCGCTTCCCGCCGAAGAGACGCGACAGGCCACGCTGAATCAGTATTCGCTGAAAGCCGGGCAATACATTGTCGCCGTCGCCCGTTTTGTCGAAGAAAAAGGGCTGCACGATCTGCTTGCCGCCTACAAAGCCTCGAACTGTTCGCTGCCGCTGGTGCTGATTGGCGATGCCGATCATCCGGATGAGTATAGCGAGCGGCTGAAGAAACAGGCGGCCGCTACCCCGGGAGCGATCATGACCGGTTTTATTAGCGGCGATCCGCTGCATACCTTGTTCTCACAGGCCGGGCTTTTTGTTCTTCCGTCTTACCACGAAGGGCTGCCCATTGCCCTGCTGGAGGCCATGTCCTGGTCCTTACCGGTTATCGTCAGCGATATCCCCGCCAACCTGGAGATCGGCCTGCCTGCGGAGGTTTATTTTCCGACGGGCAATGTCGCCGCGCTAGCGCAAAAGCTCCAGTCCTGGCGCGGCGAGGAGACCGTGGATTACAGCCAGTTAATGCCCAAATACCGCTGGCCGGACATTGCAGCGAAAACGGCTCAGGTCTACCAGCGATTAACGAACAAGAGTCAACCGTGACAAAATCAACATCCGACCTGGTCATTGAGCGCTTTTATTCCGCGCTTGATGCGGAAACAGAAAGTTCATTAACGCCGGAGCAGAAACGCGGTATCGAACAGGCGCTGGTGAGATCGAGCCTGGCGTCGCGCCATCGTATCGACTTTCGCCATAGCTTTCCGTTTCTGCATCGTCGATATTTTGTAGTCTTTTTATGCGGTCGCGATCTGCGCAAAATCCCGCGGGAAAGTACGCTGCTCGGGCGTCTATTTTCCACCCTGGCGATTACGTTTGCCGTGCTGTTCGCCATTCTTGCCGTGCTGCTGGCGCTCTATATGCTGAAATCCGCGCTGGGAATCGATGTGTTTAAGAACTTTCACGTCGGTATCTGGACATGGTTTGTGAACCTCCACGATAAAGTGAATTAACGATGAGCTCTTTTTCGCCGCGCCGCGCCGCGCTCTGTTTGGCGCTCCTGCTGGCCGGAATCATTCCGTCTGCGGCGGTACTGGCTGAACGTACGGTTATCACCCCGCCGGCCTTCACCGGTCTGTTAACGAACCCAGGGATCGGCGTGGCCAGTTTCCACGATGGTTATGGCCAGAAGCCCTCTCTGCAAGAGTATCCGAACACCGGGTTTGAATACGATCGCTTTTACTGGAGCGATCTGGAGCCTGAAGAAGGCGTCTATAATTTTGCGCCGATCGATCATGCCTTCAGCGTCGCCGCTCAGCATCAGCCGGCGATGAACGTCGGATTGCGTATTATGGCGCTCGATGAACCGCAATCGGGCTCGAAAATCCCCGCCTGGCTTATCAAAAAAGGCATTCAGGGACAATGGGTCGAAAATGGCAAAACCTTTGTCCCGGATCTCAGCGATCCGACTTTTATCGCCTATGCGCAAAAGCTGCTTAACGCCCTCGGCGCGCGTTATGACGGTAATCCGGAGCTGGCGTTTGTCGATATCGGCATGGTGGGTTCGTGGGGTGAATGGCATAACTCCAATTTCCCTGACGTCGCGCCGTTGATGGAAAAGTACACTCCGCAACAGCTCAATCGCTACGTTGATATGCACTTCAGCAGTTTCCCTAAAACGCCCAAAATCATGTTGATCAGCGGCGGCGACTCGCTGGCCTGGGCCAGCCAAAAAGGCGCCGGATGGCGCGCGGACTGCTGGGGAGACTGGCATAACTTTTCCCCGGAGTGGAGCCATATGCGCGATGACTATCCTCAACGCCTGGCCGCCGCGCAGGCGGCGTGGGGCGGGTTTAATGACGGCTGGCAGCACGCTCCCGTGAGCCTCGAGATTTGCGGCTATATGGCGGAATGGGAAAGCGTGCAGCATTACACTCGCGAAGAGGTCCAGGCAAGCTTCGACTGGGCATTAGCGCAGCACGCCAGTACCCTGAATCTGAAATCGCGACCGGTGCCGGCGGCGTATCGCGATATCGTTGATAATGCGTTATTGCGCATCGGCTATCGCTACCGGGTGAGCCAGCTGGAATTTGATACGCCCGTACGTAGCGGCATGCCGCTTACGCTGAATGTCACCTGGCGTAACGACGGCGTCGCCCCGGCCTATCTCCCCTGGCTTGTACAATGGCGGATAGTCAATGCGGCGGGCGATACCGTTACGCAAATCAAAACGGCGGATGACGTTCGCCAGTGGCTGCCCGGAGCTCATCAAAGCCGCGCTACGCTAGCGCTGCCTGCCGGGCTGCCTGACGGTCAATACCGCCTGCAGGCGGCCCTGGCCAATCATCAGGGGCAACCGCGTATTCAACTCGCTAACGAAGGTCAAACCGGTGACGGATGGTATTCACTGGCTTCGTTTAACCTTAAGGAATAATCATGTTTGAGGCTATCAGACAGGTCGGCCAGGAGATCAAATCCTGCGGCGGCATAAAAGCGAAAATCGCGGTTCTGCTCTATCGTCTGGCGACGCTCTATCGCAGCCGTAATCCTCTGTGGAAGATCTGCGGGATCCCCTTCGTTATTCTCAATATCGTGATTAACGAGTGTTTATTTTGCATTGAGCTGCCGTGGCGAGCGCGCATTGGCTATGGGCTGAAGCTGTATCATCCGCACTGCATTGTGATTAACCGGGGAACGATCATCGGGCAAAACTGCACTTTGCGCCAGGGCGTCACTATTGGCAGCGTGACCGATAGTCAGGGCCGGGAAAGCGCTAGCCCGCGAATTGGCGATAACGTGGAATTTGGCGCCCACGCCGTGGTGATTGGCGCGGTCACGCTAGGCGACAATGTCAAAGTCGGCGCGGGCACGGTGGTAACCAAAGATCTGGCCGCCGGCATGATTGCCGTCGGTCAGCCATACCGGGTATTAAACGGCGATTAGCGTAGGTTTGCCTGGGGACAAAACCCACGCTGATAGAAACGCGGGTTTTAACGCGGGATAGCAAAATGACCGGAACTTAGGCCCTCAGCTTAACCGGTTCGCTGAAATCATCGGCGGGCTCCAGCTTAAGGCTGAAGGTCGCCAGTAACGCTTCGGCTCGTTGGTGAAAATCGCGTAGCGTCTTTTCGAGCTTTTCCGTGACTTCAGGATCGTCAATCGCGACCGGACGCCAGTCGCCTTCTTTATCGAACAATCCAAACTGATAGCTATAGGTGAAGCGCGAAGCCTGCGCTTCCATCTCCATCCACCATCCCCAGAACTCGCGTTTTTCAGGCGCTGGTTTTACGTTGACGCAAACTGCCAGGCAATCGAAAAAGAAGCGGTTGTCTTCACATTGCTCCTCACGGATGTAAGGGCCAAGCGCCGTGAATTTCTTAATCAGCTTACTCTTCAGGTGTCCACTCGGTAACGTCATTGCGATCTCCTTTAGTGATGCTATGACGTTACCAAATCAATAGAATTTAGCAATATATTAACTAAATCTATGGCTAATCCAGCGGGCGATCTGCCGCAGGGCGTGATCGAAATTACGGTAGACCGGATTGAACGGGATCTCCAGCAGCTTGCCGTCGGAGGAGGAGGAAGTGATTAAACGCGACTCCTCTTCCGGACTGAACGGATCGTCTTTCCAGAAACCGGAGAGCATCGGCGTAGGGCAGCGACGCCCCAGCAGACCCTGAACCTTCAGGGAATAGCGGTTAAGCTCAACCCGCAGCGCTTCGTCGGAGGCGTCATGCATACCCAGACGCGACGCCAGAACGTCGAGATACATTTCCGGCACCCGTCCCTGATGCAGCGGGTCCACCAGCAGTCCGTGCACCACCGGCCCCAGACAGGCCACCGCCTTCAGGCGCTGGGGTTCAAGATAGCCCAGCCGGACGGCGATGTTCGCGCCGAAGCGGAAACCAAAGGCGGCCACCCGGGTATGGTCAACCCAGGGAACATTAGACAGATGCTGCAGCACATACTGGTGCAGCATGCTGGTATCCTGGGTCAGCTTGCATTTTGAAGAGAAACCGATGGAAGGCATATCGACCGTCAGCATAGCGATGCCCAGGGGCGCAAAATAGTTCTCATACAGGTTGTAATAATCGGTCTGTAGCGCGTCAAGCCCGCCGCACATCAGCACCGTCGGGAACGGCCCATCGCCCGGCGGCATATGTAAGAAACCGGTGATCGGCGCGGCGCCGGGGATGGCGAACTCCAGCTCTCGCAGTTTGCCGGGCAAGCGCTGGGCGGCTTCTTCATAGGCCCGGTATGCCAGCACCTGCGCCTGTTCCGCCAGCTCATCGCCCTTGATATGCGGATAGGCGGCAATGCTGTAAAGGTTTGCCGCATGGAGCCAGTGACGACCGCTAACCAGAAGATTCTCTTCCTGACCGGCCTTTTGCTGCCAGTCCATCGCCTGTTTGGCCCATTCAAAGATCCAGTTGCCGCCGCGATAGCCCACGACCGTATCGTAAAGCTCGGGGTCGGTCCGCTCCGCATCGCTCATGACGATACGCGCCTGCACGTCGAGGATTTCCTGTGGCGTCACGCCACGCCAGATCCACATCAGGCGGTTAATCAATCGGTACCAGTGATCAACGTGATTGCCGCTAAGCGCGGACTGGATCGGTTGTTGCGCTCCGGTGTTAAACCGACGCACCAGCGTAGAGGTTTCCGGATGTTTGAATCGGGGTTTAAACAACGTTTCGCTAAGGTTAGCCTGGGACATGTGCCGCCTCCATCATGTTGCCACTCAAGCTATTGTAACCTGCGTCAGGGTAAAAAAAACCACGCCCGGCAAAACCGGGCGTGGTAATTAGCATTTATGCGGGAAATTAACGGCCTGCGATAGGCGGTACGAATACCACGCCCATATCCCACGGCTGTTCAATCCAGGTATCTTGGGGAATATCAACGACATAATCATCAACCAGCGGGCGACCTGCCGGTTTGGCGAAGATGGTGACAAAATGTGCTTTAGGATACATTTCGCGGATGGCAACGGCGGTACCGCCGGTATCAACGAGATCGTCGATCACGATAAAGCCTTCGCCATCGCCTTCCGCACGTTTCAGCACGGTCAGTTCACGCTGATTATCGTGGTCATAGCTTGAGATGCAAACGGTATCAACATGACGAATACCCAGTTCACGCGCCAGTAATGCTCCCGGTACCAGACCGCCACGGCTAACGGCAATAATGCCTTTCCACTGTTCAACCGGCAGCAGACGGGTTGCCAGTTTGCGGGCGTGAATCTGCAACATGTCCCAGGTGACGACGTATTTTTCGCTCATGTGAAGTGTCCCAGCCTGTGTAATACGGCTTAAATAATGTTCGAGGGGGAAAATGGTTGCGCGAGATTATAGAGATCTGACGCGCTAAAAACCAGCGTTAAGCGGCCCCCGCGACTCTTTTTACGTGGTTTACACTACCAGAGTACACGGAAAGTGGTATTCTCAACCCCATCGCGCAAGCCCGGGCTTGTAGTGTATTTGATTGCTAACCCCTCGATCTGCAAACGACTTTTGCAGGTGATTGTAAGGAGACTTATCGTGTCTGAACTGTCTCAATTATCCCCGCAGCCGCTGTGGGATATTTTTGCCAAAATCTGCTCTATTCCTCACCCCTCCTATCACGAAGAACAGCTCGCTGAGCACATTATGGGCTGGGCAAAAGAAAAAGGCTTACACGCGGAACGCGACCAGGTTGGCAACATTCTGATTCGTAAAAGCGCGACTGCCGGTATGGAAAACCGTAAACCGGTGGTGCTGCAGGCGCACCTCGATATGGTGCCGCAGAAAAACAACGATACCGTTCACGACTTCGCTAAAGATCCTATTCAGCCGTATATCGACGGCGAGTGGGTTAAAGCGCGCGGCACCACCCTGGGCGCCGATAACGGTATCGGCATGGCCTCCGCATTGGCGGTGCTGGCCGACGACAACGTTGTTCACGGCCCGCTGGAAGTGCTGCTGACCATGACGGAAGAAGCCGGAATGGACGGCGCGTTTGGCCTGCAGGCTAACTGGCTGCAGGCGGACATCCTGATCAACACCGACTCCGAAGAAGAGGGTGAGATTTATATGGGCTGCGCCGGCGGGATCGACTTCACCTCTGACCTCGCGCTGACCCGTGAAGCCGTTCCGGCCGGTTTCCAGAGCTTTAAGCTGACCCTGAAAGGGCTGAAGGGCGGCCACTCCGGCGGCGAGATCCACGTTGGTTTAGGCAATGCCAACAAGCTTCTGGCACGCTTCCTCGCGGGCCATGCTGAAGAGCTGGATCTGCGCCTGGTCGATTTCAACGGCGGCACCCTGCGCAACGCTATTCCCCGCGAGGCGTTCGCTACTGTCGCCGTGGCCGCGAACAAAGTGGATACGCTGAAAGCGCTGGCTAATGAGTACCAGGCGATCCTGAAAAACGAGCTGGCGGCCAAAGAGAAAAACCTGACAGTACTGCTGGAATCGGTTGCGAACGACCAGCCTGCGCTGACGGCCCAATCTCGTGACACCTTTGTACGCCTGCTTAACGCCACGCCGAACGGCGTCATCCGCAACTCTGATGTGGCAAAAGGCGTGGTGGAAACCTCGCTGAACGTCGGCGTGGTGACCATGACCAGCGATAACGTGCAGATTCACTGCCTGATTCGCTCGCTGATCGACAGCGGTAAAGATTATGTCGTCAGCATGCTGGATTCTCTGGGCAAGCTGGCCGGCGCGAAAACCGAAGCGAAAGGCGCCTATCCTGGCTGGCAGCCGGACGCCAGCTCGCCGGTGATGCATCTGGTGCGTGAAACCTATCAGCGTCTGTTCAACAAGACGCCGAATATCCAGATTATCCACGCGGGCCTGGAGTGCGGTCTGTTCAAAAAACCGTATCCGGACCTGGACATGGTTTCTATCGGGCCAACCATTACCGGCCCCCACTCCCCGGACGAGCAGGTTCACATTGAAAGCGTTGGCCAGTACTGGACGCTGCTGACCGAGCTGCTGAAATCCATTCCGGCGAAGTAAGACAATTAAGGCCCACACCGCGAGGCGCGGGCCTTTTCTTTATAAGATGACCGTTCGAAAAGCCCGCTTTACCGATTGCGTATACCGGCCACGCGCATTTACCGCCTTGAGTCATTGCAAGAAAGGCCTGCAAAGTGCGTTCTGAGTATTTAGCGCATCGATTTCCCGCCGCATCCGGTAATTAAGAAACCGCTCACCGCGCGCTTCAACCTGCTGTTGCTCAATTACGCTAAAACCGTGGCGTTCAAAAAAGGGCTTTGCCGTAATGCTGGCTTCTACCGTTAACACGCGTTCAGGCCGCCGTATAAACAATGCGTTGAGCAATGCGCTGGCTATTCCCTGGCGGCTATAGTCGGGAGAGACAAACAGCAAATCAATATAGTCATCCACGGTGGTAATAAACCCGACCGGCGATGCCTCTTTTACCGCGACCAGTACCCGTGAAGCCGCTATTTTTTGCCGCCAGCGGGCTTCATCAACCTGAGCCCAGGCGGCAATTTGCCGGGGAGAATAATCGGCGCTGGCCATCTCTTTAATCGCCCGCAAAAAAATCGCGCATAGCGTGGCAAAATCACGCTCTTCATACGGTCTTATTTTCAGCATTGTTATAACCCCAGAACCAATTGTCGCTCCAGCTGCGGATCGAGCAGCGTCACGTGCAGCCCCACCAGCCTGACTCCCCGACCTCCGCGCCGCTCGTTCCAGGCTTTATGGGCAGTGGTGATCAAATCATCTTTATTCAATCGGGGCCAGACATGCTCCTGAGTCGTGAGTTGGAAATCATTAAACTTCAGCTTGACCCCCTGCCGGGCGATCAGTAAATCCGGTTTAACCTTCGCCAGGCGCCGTTCCAGTTCCGGATAGAGATTCTCAATAATCGACTCACACTCCGCCCATTCGTGGATATCCTCTACCAGGGTTCGCTCAACGCCCACCGATTTGCGCTGGCGCTCGCTGCTGATTTCTCGTTCATCAATTCCCTGGCTGCGCTCCCATAGTATCCGCCCGAATTTACCAAAGCGCTTGAGCAACATCGCCAGATCGCTGTTCTGCACATCTGCACAGGTCCTCAGCCCCATGCTTTCGAGCTTCGCGGCGGAAACTTTGCCGACGCCCGGGATCTTCGCTAGCGGCAACGTTTTGACAAACTCCGCGACCTGGTGCGGCGCAATCACAAACTGGCCGTTGGGTTTATTCAGGTCCGAGGCGATTTTTGCGAGAAACTTTACTGGCGCAATGCCTGCGGAGGCGGTCAAATTTAGCTCACGATGGATGGTCTCGCGGATCTCCTGCGCCATCAGCGTCGCTGACCCCTGACAATGAACGCTGTCGCTAACGTCCAGATAGGCTTCGTCCAGCGATAAAGGCTCGATTAGCGAGGTATAGCGGGAAAAAATCTCCCGGATATGGTTCGACGCCTCTTTATAAGCATCAAAGCGGCCGGGAAGCAGCGTCAGGTGAGGACAAAGCTTGAGCGCTGTGGCGGTGGGCATGGCGCTACGCACGCCGAATTTACGCGCCGGATAGTTGGCCGTACTGATCACACCGCGCTGCACCCGGCTACCGCCAATGGCGATAGGGATGTCGCGCAGTGCCGGGTTGTCCCGCATCTCCACCGCCGCGAAGAAGCAGTCCATATCAACGTGGATGATCTTACGCATAGCCAAACCTTAGACTGTACATGCGTACAGTATAGCAAAAGTCGGCGAAATTTAATCTTTTAAAAACCCTCGCCATAAAAAACGTGCTACAACATAAAAGTGCAACAAATATGATTTATTTTTCATATGGTTATATTAATGAACAGGGTGAATGTAATCATGAAATCAATACTTACTGCGCTTGGTTTGCTTATTGCCAGCAGCGCCTGCGCTGCGCCGCAGCTCATTGCTCATCGGGGAGGCACCGGCGATGCGCCGGAAAACACCCTTCCGGCGATAAAACTGGCGCTGGAGAATAAGGCCGAGGCGATTTGGATAACGGTACAATTAAGCCATGATGGCGTTCCGGTCTTATATCGCCCGAGCGATTTATCCGCCCTGACTGACCATACCGGGAAGGTCTCAAGCTTTAGCGCTGCCGAACTGGCCCGCATGGACGCGGGATGGAAATGGGGCGGTGAAACTCACCCCTGGCGCGGAAAAAATGCCACCATTCCAACGCTGCAATCAGTGCTGGAGCAATGGCCGCAGACCTTCTTTTACATCGATATTAAATCGCCTGATGCCGACCCGGCAATGATGGCTTCGCGTCTTAGTGAAGTATTGCAAACAACCCATAGCCTCTCGCGCGTACGCGTTTATTCCACCGAAGACCGCTATATCGCGGCGCTACCGGAATCTATTCCCCATTTCGTCAGCCGGGGCGAAACGCGAACGAAGCTGGCTAATATTTCCCTTAGCCACCAGTGCCAGCCAACCACGCAGCCGGGCGATGACTACTGGTACGGTCTGGAGCTGAAACGCAAGGTAGAAATCGTGGAGAAGTTCACCCTCGGCGAAGGCGTGTCGCCAGCCACCCTCACCTGGGATAAAGAAGCCATGGACTGTTTCCGCTCTCAGGGCAAAGCCCATATTGTCTTCTTCGGCATTAATAGCGCCGATGATTTTCGTAAGGCAAGCGAGCTGGGAGCCGATGGCGTGATGGTAGACTCGCCGGCGAAAGCGAAAACCTGGTAAATCGTAAAAGGCCGCGATAAGCGGCCTGCTGTTTAAATGATGCGATCCCGTTTGCGCTGCGCTTCGCGAGCCATGCGTTTTTTACGCGCATCGCAAGGTTCAGGACAGTCGCAGACCTTTTCCAGACCCAGCGATGAGATCCCGCCGCAGCTGCCCTGAAGAGTTTTGCGCTTGATCAGGTACCCTAGCGACATTCCCAGAATAACCAGCGCGAAAATCACGAAGGTCGCGACAAATACCGTCAGCATCATCAGCCTCCAAAATCGTCCAGCATGATGTTTTCATCCTCAACGCCGAGATCTTTAAGCATTTTGATAACCGCGGCGTTCATCACCGGCGGCCCACACATGTAAAACTCACAATCTTCCGGCGCCGGGTGATCGCGCAGATAGTTTTCACACAGGACGTTATGAATGAAGCCAGTATGGCCGGTCCAGTTATCTTCCGGCTGCGGATCGGAGAGCGCCACGTGGAAGGTAAAGTTCGGGTTTTCCCGTGCCAGCTGTTCAAACTCGTCATCATAGAACATTTCTCGCAGAGACCGCGCACCGTACCAGAAACTGATTTTACGTGAGCTGTGTAGCCGCTTAAGCTGGTCGAAAATATGCGAGCGCATCGGCGCCATCCCCGCCCCGCCGCCGATAAACACCATCTCCGCCTGCGTTTCTTTGGCAAAGAACTCCCCAAACGGCCCGGAAATCGTCACTTTATCGCCAGGCTTCAGCGACCAGATATACGAGGACATAATCCCCGGCGGCGCATCAGGCACCTGCGGCGGCGGCGTGGCAATACGCACGTTGAGCATAATGATGCCCTTCTCTTCCGGATAGTTAGCCATGGAGTAGGCGCGTAACGTGGGCTCTTTCACGTCAGAGACATAGCGGAAAAGATTAAATTTATCCCAGTCGCCGCGATACTCGTCCGGAACGTCAAAGTCGGCATAGGCGACTTTGTGCGATGGACACTCGATCTGAATATACCCGCCGGCGCGGAACGGAACCGCGTCACCGTCAGGCACGCGCAGCTTCAGCTCCTTGATGAAAGTGGCCTTGTTATCGTTCGAGATAACTTCACACTCCCACTTCTTAACGCCAAAAATCTCCTCTGGCAGCTCGATTTTCATGTTCTGCTTCACCGCGACCTGGCAGGCCAGGCGGCAGCCCTCTCTCGCCTCACGCTTAGTGATATGAGAGAGTTCGGTAGGCAGGATATCACCGCCACCCTCTTTCACCGTCACCCGGCACTGGCCGCAGGAGCCCCCGCCGCCGCAGGCCGACGAAACGAAGATACCGTTGCTGGAGAGCGTATTCAGCAGCTTGTCGCCCGCCGGAGTACGAATCTGTTTATCCGCCTCATTATTGATTTCAATGACCACGTCGCCCGCATTCACCAGCTTCGAACGCGCGGCCAGTATCAGCCCCGATAGCACCAGGACGATCAGCGTGAACATCACTACGCCAAGAATAATTTCCATACTTTCCGCCCTTATAGCTGCACACCGGAGAATGACATAAAGCCCAGCGCCATCAGACCTGTGGTAATAAAGGTGATCCCTAACCCACGCA
This sequence comes from Klebsiella sp. M5al, assembly GCF_002090195.1. Classification (NCBI taxonomy): domain Bacteria; kingdom Pseudomonadati; phylum Pseudomonadota; class Gammaproteobacteria; order Enterobacterales; family Enterobacteriaceae; genus Klebsiella; species Klebsiella sp. M5al. The sequence continues at coordinate 1,156,360 of NZ_CP020657.1, read as the reverse complement.
GACCCGCGGGCACGTTTGCGTATTTCATTTTTTCACGGATACCCGCCATCGCCACAATTGCCAGCAGCCAGCCGATGCCGGAACCAAAGCCGTAAACGATCGACTCGCTGAAGTTATAGTCACGCTGCACCATGAAGGAGACACCGCCAAAAATCGCACAGTTGACGGCAATCAGCGGCAGGAAGATCCCCAGAGCGTTATAGAGCGTCGGGAAGTACTTATCGAGGATCATCTCGAGGATCTGAACCAGCGCGGCAATAACGCCAATGAAGGTAATAAAGTTCAGAAAGCTCAGATCAACGCCTTCCACCAGCGCGCCGTCGCGCAGCACCAGGTTGTAAACCAGATTGTTAATGGGTACCGCCAGCCCAAGCACGACCGTTACCGCAACGCCGAGCCCGAAAGCGGTCGACACTTTTTTCGATACCGCGAGGAAGGTACACATCCCAAGAAAGAAGGCCAGCGCCATGTTTTCAACAAACACGGCGCGGACAAACAGGCTAATGTAATGAGCCATAATCGGTTACTCCTTTTCCTGCTGTTCAGGCTTCCAGCTACGCACCGCCCAAATCAACAAACCGATAATGAAGAACGCACTCGGCGCCAGAAGAAACAGGCCATTTGGCTGATACCAGCCGCCGTTCTGCACCGTTTCCAGCACCGTGATGCCAAACAGTTTGCCGCTGCCAATGAGCTCGCGCAGAAAGCCGACAAGCAACAGGATCGCGCCGTATCCTAGACCGTTGCCAATACCGTCCATAAAGCTTGCCAACGGCGGCGACTTCATGGCATAGGCTTCCGCCCGCCCCATTACGATACAGTTGGTAATGATAAGGCCGACGAATACCGATAGCTGTTTGGAGGTTTCATAAGCAAAAGCGCGCAGCAGTTGGTCAACGACAATAACCAGCGAAGCGATAATCGCCATCTGCACAATGATGCGCACGCTATTCGGAATGTGGTGGCGGATCATGGAGATAAACATGCTGGAGAAAGCCGTAACCAGCGTCACCGCGATGGTCATCACAAAAGCCGTCTCCAGCTTGGTGGTCACCGCCAGCGCGGAGCAGACGCCCAGGACCTGCAGCGTGATAGGGTTATTAGCGATAAGCGGCCCCACCAGCACGCGCTTCATTTCTTTCATGTCGCCTAAATCAGCCATTATTCAGCCCCCCTTCACGTACCTTATGCAGGAATGGACCAAAGCCCAGTTCGCCCATCCAGAAATCAAAACTATGCTGCACACCGTTGGAAGTCAGCGTCGCGCCCGACAGGCCATCCACGGCGTGCAGGTCGCCCGGACGCGCGCCGCCTTTAACGATTCTCAGCGCAGGCATACCTTTATCATCAAGCACTTGTTTACCGATAAACTGCTGGCGCCAGTTGGGGTTTTCGATTTCCCCGCCCAGCCCCGGCGTTTCGCCGTGATCGTAATAGGTGATCCCTTTGAGCGTACGGCCATCGGTTTCCAGCGCAATAAAGGCGTACATCACCGACCACAGGCCGTTACCGTAAATGGGCAGGACGATTTCCTGAATCTGCTGCTTTTCATCGCGCACCAGATAAATTTCGGCAATATTACTGCGGCGTTTGATGCCGGCCGGGTCCTGACTGGCGTCCAGCTGTAGGCTTTGCTGGGGATCTTTCAGAGCCTGGGCCTGATTAAACTTGCCGGGATCTTTATCCAGCAGCTCGCCGCTGGCTAAATCGACTAATCGCGGAGAGATACGGGCCTTAAAAATATCAGCCACATCCTCTGCGCTCATCCCCTGCTTCATCAGACCGGCAACCGCCAGGATATTGCGCTGTTTATCGAGAGCGCGCTGCTCCTGCTGGCGCGATTTTAGCCCCACCGCAGAACCGGCGACCACGATTGAGCAGACCAGACAAAGCACCAGCACCACCAGCAGCGTTTTGCCGATGCTATCGTTACTTTTATTCTCAGCCACGCGACTTCCTCCGCTTAATATTGGCCCGCACCACCAGATAATCGAACAGCGGCGCGAAGAGGTTGGCGAAGAGGATCGCCAGCATCATCCCTTCCGGATAGGCCGGGTTGACCACGCGAATCAGGACGCACATCACGCCGATCAGCAGGCCATAGCTCCATTTACCTTTATCCGTAAACGACGCGGACACCGGGTCCGTCGCCATAAACATCATGCCGAAGGCGAAACCGCCGAGCACCAGATGCCAGTACCACGGCATGGCAAACATCGGGTTGGTATCAGAGCCAATGAAATTAAACAGCATCGCGGTAGCCACCATACCGATGAAAACCCCGGCGACGATGCGCCATGAGGCCACGCGACCAAAGATAATGATTGCCCCGCCGATCAGAATCATCAGCGTCGAGACTTCGCCAATCGAGCCCGGAATCTTGCCGAGGAAGGCATCCATCCAGCTTACCGGCAGACCGGTAGCGACGTTCACCAGCGATTCACCGCCGCCGCTGGCCCACTGGGATAGCGGCGTCGCGCCGGAGAAGCCATCCGCCGCAGTCCACACCAGGTCGCCGGAAATTTGCGCCGGCCAGGCAAAGAATAAGAACGCGCGCCCCGCCAGCGCCGGGTTGAGAAAGTTTCGCCCGGTTCCGCCAAAAATCTCCTTGGCCATGACGACACCGAAGGTGATCCCAAACGCGGCCTGCCATAGCGGCAAAGTGGGCGGTACGATCAGCGCAAACAGAATAGAGGTAACGAAAAAGCCCTCGTTAACCTCGTGTTTACGCACGATAGCAAACAGCACTTCCCAGAACCCACCAACAAGAAACACGGTGATGTAGACAGGCAGGAAAAATACCGCCCCCAGGGTCATCATACTGAGCCAGCCGGCATCAGCGGTGAAGTTTACCCCCAGCCACTGGGCAATGCTGTAGTGCCAGTTCCCGGCGATGACCTGCTGCAGCTGTTCAGCGCTATATAATTTAGCCAGCGCCGGTATGGTCTGCAGACCAACGTTATACATTCCCCAGAACATCGCCGGGAAAACGGCGAACCACACCAGTATCATCATCCGCTTAAGGTCGATGGCGTCTCTGACGTGCGCCGCTCCGCGCGTCACCTGACCGGGTGTATAAAACAAGGTCGCCGTCGCTTCGAACAACGGGTAGTATTTTTCCAGCTTGCCGCCGTGCGTAAAGTGCGGCTCAAGTTTGTCAAACAGTTGCTTTAAGCCCATCACTTATCCTTCCTGCTCAATCTGGGTTAACACGCTGCGCAACGCCGGGCCATATTCATACTTGCCGGGACACACGTAGGTGCAAAGCGCCAGGTCTTCTTCATCCAGTTCCAGACAGCCCAGCGCCTGTGCGCTATCGGTATCCCCCGCCAGCAAATCCCGCAGCAGCATGGTGGGCAGAATATCCAGCGGCATCACTCGCTCATAGTTGCCAATCGGCACCATAGCCCGCTCGCCGCCGTTGGTATCCGTCGAGAAATTAAACAGCTTACGCTTCATAAAGTGGCCGAGCGTGGTGCGAGTGATGGAGAATTTGTCCTTCCCCGGCATCACCCAGCCGAACAGCTCTTTCTCTCGCCCTTCCTTCACCACGCAGACCTGTAAATGAAAGCGGCCAAGAAAAGCATGCGGCCCGCGGGCATGCGTTCCGCTGAGGACCGAGCCGGAAATAATCCGGTTTTCATCATCCAGCAGTTCATCTGCCAGCAGCTCATCAAGGCTGGCGCCTGAACACGTTTTTATCAGACGGGGCTCCTTCACCTGCGGGCCACCGAGGGCAATAATACGTTCGACAGACAGCTCCCCTTCCAGGAATAATTTGCCAACGGCGATAACGTCTTGATAGTTAAGATGCCAGACCTGCTTTTTCAGGCTAACCGGTTCGAGAAAATGGATGTGGGTCCCCACCAGCCCGGCGGGATGCGGCCCGGCAAACTGGTTGAAAGTAACCTGGCCAACCGGATGCCCGCCAAGCTTGCCGCCGCTGGCCTGACAGACGTGGACTTTACCGTCGGTCAGCCGCGTCAACAGCGTCAAACCAGCGTCAAAGGCCTCACGCTGGGCCAGTATGATTGGCTGAGGGTCTGCCGCCAGCGGATTCGTATCAATGGCGGTGACAAATATGGCCGCTGGCACGCTGCCCGGCGCGGGTATTTTGCTGAAAGGACGGGTGCGAAATGCCGTCCACATCCCCGACTCCAGCAGCTGGCGCTGTACGGCCTCGCGCGTCAACCCGGCAAGATCGGCTAATTCATAGCGGGGAAAGTGAACGGCATCATCGCCATCCACATCAATAACGACCGATTGCAGAACCCGACGCTCGCCGCGATGAATGGCGCTAATGGTCCCACTTGCCGGTGCGGTAAAACGCACGCCAGGATTTTTTTTGTCTTCGAACAGAAGCTGCCCTTTTTGTACCCGGTCACCTTCACGCACCGCCATCGAGGGGCGCATACCGATGTACTCTTCACCTAACAGCGCAACGCGCTTAACCGCAGGCTTCGAAGAAATCTGCTGTGATGGCATGCCAGCTATGGGCAAATTCAGCCCTTTCGTGATTTTAATCATATCGTTAGCAGGTATCCGTTACCTAAACCCCGGCATCAGGCCGAGGCCAGCATAATTAATGGAAAATAAGAGGAAGAAAGGAACATTGTAGTCCTGGTGATTCACAAGACGGGAGAGAAGCATCCTTTCTTACCCTGAGCATTTAGCGGGCCAAGTGTAACATTTCGTGAGCGGCGCCTGTAGACAAACCGCCATTAAGTCGTTCTAAAATGCGAGCTATTACGCAAAGTTCTGACTGCGCTTTGCCTCAAGATTCGCTATAACGGAAAACTAAAACGTAAACGTGGCACATCGTGCTTGCGAAAAAATGCCGTGGTGCTAATGTGAGCGCTCTAAAACCAGAAAACTCTGATTTCGGGTCTCTCTTGCCGTCCTGGCAATGTGGTAATTTGTTTTATCAAGGAACAAGTAGTATGCGCAAAATCGCATTATTTATTGCGATGCTTCTGTTGCCGTGCGTTTCATTCGCAGGGTTACTTAGCAGTAACAGCTCGACAACGCCGATGAGCAAAGAGTATAAGCAGCAGCTCATGGGCTCGCCGGTCTACATTGAGATCTTCAAAGAAGAGCGCATGCTCGATCTTTACGTCAAGATGGGCGAAACTTACCAGCTTCTCGACAGCTACCGGATCTGTAACTACTCCGGCGGGCTCGGTCCAAAGCAGCGCCAGGGCGATTTCAAGAGCCCGGAAGGGTTCTATAACGTTTCGCGCAATCAGCTAAAACCCGATAGTCGTTTCTATAAAGCGATCAATATTGGCTTCCCGAACGCTTACGACCGCGCTCACGGCTACGAAGGTAAGTATCTGATGATTCACGGCGCCTGCGTATCCGTTGGCTGTTACGCCATGACCGATACCGGTATTGATGAAATCTTCCAGTTCGTCACCGGCGCGTTAGTCTTCGGCCAACCCAACGTTCAGGTGAGCATCTATCCTTTCCGCATGACCGATGCCAACATGGCGCGGCACAAATATTCCTACTTCGCGGATTTCTGGCAACAGCTGAAACCGGGATACGACTACTTCCGGCAGACGCATAAACCGCCGGTGGTTTCCGTGGCCGATGGCCGCTACGTGGTGAGCAAACCGCTCAGCCACGAAGTTGTGCAGCCGCAGCTCGCGTCAAACTACTCGGTCCCCGAGGCAAAATAACGCCCACTCGCCTGGCATGATTTTATTCCAGGTTTCATTGCCGGTCAGCGGCTGGGTGGCGATAACGGAGACCACATCATTCGGTGTGGTCTCGCGTTGAAAATCAATTTCTACATCCTGATCCAGCAGCGTCGCTACGCCAAACGGCGCCCGTCGCGTAATCCAGTATAAATTCGTCGAGCAGAACGCCATCACGTAGCGCCCATCGGAGAGCAGCATGTTAAACACGCCCTTTTCACGCAGCTCTCCGGCAAGCGTAGCGATAAAGCTGAATACCTCCACCATATCGCCCGGCATTTCCGGATAGCGCTCGGTGATGCTGTGCAGCAGCCAGCAGAACGCCTTTTCGCTATCGGTTTCCCCGATGGGATGCAGATTGCCCGTCCCGAGATTCTCATACCCTTCCAGTTGACCGTTATGCGCATAGGTCCAGTTGCGCCCCCACAATTCCCGGGTAAAGGGGTGAGTATTTTCCAGCGCAACGATACCCCGGTTGGCCTGGCGAATATGGGCGATGACCGAGCAGGACTTGATAGGATATTCCTGCACCAGCTTGGCTATGGGCGACTGAAAGCTAGGCTGCGGATCTTTAAATGTGCGACAGCCCTTACCTTCATAAAAAGTAATGCCCCAGCCGTCTTTATGCGGCCCGGTTCCGCCACCGCGCTGCACCAGCCCGGTGAAACTGAAGCAAATATCTGTGGGCACATTCGCGCTCATCCCGAGCAATTCGCACATAGATCACCTCATACAGCAATGCGGGGTTAACCCCCGCGATTTATCAGGCTTTAACCATCTCTTTTTCGATAAGCATAATCAGGATATGAATCACTTTAATATGAATTTCCTGAATGCGGTCGGCGTAGCCAAAATGCGGTACGCGAATTTCGACATCCGCCGATCCCGCCATTTTACCGCCATCTTTCCCGGTCAGAGTAATCACTTTCATCCCCTGAGCGCGGGCGGCTTCGATCGCTTTGATTACGTTACCGGAGTTACCGGAAGTGGAGATCCCCAGCAATACATCACCTGTACGGCCCACTGATTCTACGTAGCGAGAGAAAACATATTCATAGCCAAAATCATTGCTGACGCAAGAGAGATGGCTCACGTCTGAAATCGCAATTGCCGGATAGCCTGGGCGGTTTTCACGATAGCGCCCGGTCAGTTCTTCCGCAAAATGCATCGCATCGCAGTGCGAACCGCCGTTACCGCAGGAAAGGACTTTGCCGCCAGCTTTAAAGCTATCCGCCAGCAGCACCGCAGCACGCTGAATCGCATGAATATTGGCTTCGTCCTGCAGAAAGTTAGCCAGCGTTTCAGCGGCTTCATTCAGTTCGTTACGAATAAGATCCTGGTACATGAGGATAATCCTTCAGTATTTGTGGGATAACCCAGGCAGTTTACCGGATAGCCGACGCAGCGAGAAGCAGCACGCAAGGTAATCCCCCGTGCTTTTGATTTTATGTGCCGCATTTCCGTACAACAATGTGAGCAAGGTTGTAATTATTTTGTAAACACATTGCTAAAACAAATTACATCCACTACAACCATATCATCACAAGTGGTCAGACCTCCTACAAGACAGGGAGCATTTCTCTATGATGATTTTGAGTATTGTTGCAACCGTAGTTTTACTCGGTGCGCTCTTTTATCACCGAATCAATCTGCTGCTCAGCAGCGCGATTTTACTTGTCTGGACCGCCGCGCTCGGCGCTGCGGGGCTGTGGAATATCTGGCTGCTAATTCCGCTGGCGATCGTTTTGCTGCCGTTCAACCTTGCCCCGATGCGTAAATCCATGATTTCAGTCCCGGCGTTCCGCGCTTTCCGTAAGGTCATGCCGCCGATGTCGCGCACCGAGAAAGAAGCGATTGACGCCGGTACGACATGGTGGGAAGGCGATCTGTTCCGCGGCAATCCCGACTGGCAGAAACTGCACAACTATCCGCAGCCGCGCCTCACCGCTGAAGAACAAGCCTTTATTGACGGCCCGGTCGAAGAAGCCTGCCGAATGGCAAACGACTTCGAAATTACCCACGAGATGGCCGATCTGCCGCCGGAGCTGTGGGCCTATCTGAAAGAGCATCGCTTCTTCGCGATGATCATTAAGAAAGAGTACGGCGGGCTGGAATTCTCCGCTTACGCGCAGGCTCGTGTACTGCAAAAGCTGTCGGGTGTCTCCGGAATCCTGGCGATTACCGTCGGCGTGCCGAACTCATTAGGCCCGGGCGAGCTGCTGCAGCATTACGGTACGGAAGAGCAGAAAAACCACTATTTGCCACGCCTGGCTCGCGGTCAGGAAATTCCGTGCTTCGCGCTGACCAGCCCGGAAGCGGGTTCCGATGCCGGCGCCATTCCGGATACCGGCGTCGTCTGCATGGGCGAATGGCAGGGCCAGCAGGTGCTGGGCATGCGTCTGACCTGGAATAAACGCTATATCACGCTTGCGCCTATCGCTACCGTGCTGGGGCTGGCGTTCAAACTCTCCGACCCTGACCGCCTGCTGGGCGGGGAAGAAGAGCTGGGTATCACCTGTGCGCTTATCCCGACCACCACTCCCGGCGTTGAAATCGGTCGTCGCCATTTCCCGCTGAACGTTCCGTTCCAGAACGGCCCGACCCAGGGGAAAGATATTTTCGTTCCTATCGATTACATTATTGGCGGCCCGTCGATGGCCGGTCAGGGCTGGCGGATGCTGGTTGAGTGTTTATCGGTTGGTCGCGGCATCACCCTGCCCTCAAACGCTACCGGTGGCCTTAAATCCGTCGCCATGGCTACCGGCGCCTACGCGCACATTCGCCGCCAGTTCAAAATCTCTATCGGTAAAATGGAAGGGATCGAAGAACCGCTGGCGCGTATCGCAGGCAATGCCTACGTAATGGACGCCGCCGCCTCGCTGATTACCTACGGCATTATGCTTGGCGAAAAACCCGCGGTACTGTCGGCAATTGTGAAGTATCACTGCACCCACCGTGGCCAGCGTTCAATTATTGACGCAATGGATATTACCGGCGGTAAGGGCATTATGCTCGGCAGCGGTAACTTCCTGGCGCGAGCCTATCAGGGCGCGCCGATCGCCATCACCGTTGAAGGTGCGAATATCCTGACCCGCAGCATGATGATCTTCGGCCAGGGAGCGATTCGCTGTCATCCGTACGTGCTGGATGAAATGGCGGCGGCGCAGAATAACGACATCGACGCTTTCGATAAGCTGCTGTTTAAACACATCGGGCACGTGGGGAGCAATAAAGTGCGCAGTTTCTGGCTGGGCCTGACCCGCGGTCTCACCAGCAGCACGCCGACCCGCGATGCCACTCGTCGCTACTATCAACATATGAACCGACTGAGCGCCAACCTGGCCCTGCTGTCCGATGTCTCAATGGCGGTACTGGGCGGTAGCCTGAAGCGTCGTGAAAGAATTTCTGCGCGTCTGGGAGATGTGCTGAGCCAGCTCTACCTGGCGTCGGCGGTCCTGAAACGCTATGACGATGAGGGGCGTAACGAAGCGGACTTACCGCTGGTTCACTGGGGGGTACAGGATGCGCTGTATCAGGCCGAGCAGGCGATTGACGATCTGTTGGTCAACTTCCCAAATCGTCTGGTCGCCGGAGCGCTTCGCGTGGCCATCTTCCCGACCGGACGTCATTACCTGGCGCCTTCAGACAAGCTGGATCATAAGGTAGCGAAGATTCTGCAGGTCCCGAGCGCGACGCGTTCGCGTATCGGTCGCGGTCAGTATCTGACGCCGAGCGAGCATAACCCGGTCGGCCTGCTGGAAGAGGCGCTGCTTGATGTCATGGCGGCAGACCCCATCCACCAGCGCCTGTGCAAAGAGCTGGGCAAGAATCTGTCGTTTACGCGTCTTGATGAGCTGGCCCGCAACGCGCTGGCAAAAGGGTTAATCAATCAGGACGAGGCGGACATTCTGGTCCGGGCTGAAAACAGCCGACTGCGCAGCATTAACGTCGACGATTTCGCCCCGGATGAACTGGCGACCCGGCCGGTAAAGCTGCCGGAGAAAGTCCGCAAGATTGAAGCAGCTTAAAAAGCCCAAATAATCACATCACGATCGAGGCGGGGACTTCCCCGCCTCTCTTTTTTCTGATAATTCATCGAAGGGTATTTCCAGGGCTGTCATTCTTTTACAAAATATTCCCTGAGCCGTCCCTCGGCTGATATGGTGTTAAAATCATTATAATTCCTCTCATCATACTGGAGTTCACCACCGTGCCCGGACTGAAAATAACCCTTTTACAACAACCGCTGGTGTGGATGGACGGTCCCGCCAACCTGCGCCATTTCGATCGTCAACTGGAAGGGATAACCGGGCGTGACCTCATTGTTTTACCCGAAATGTTTACCACTGGCTTCGCGATGGAGGCAGCAAAACAGTCGCTATCGCAAGAGGAAGTGGTTGCCTGGATGGAAGCTAAAGCCGCACAAACCAACGCGCTGATTGCCGGTAGCGCCGCGCTACAAACGGACCGCGGTCCGGTTAACCGTTTTTTGCTGGTTGAGCCCAACGGTCAAATCCATTTCTATGACAAACGGCACCTGTTTCGCATGGCGGATGAACATCATCATTACGAGGCGGGTAACGAACGGGTTATTTTTGCATGGCGCGGCTGGAGAATTCTGCCGCTGGTGTGCTACGACCTGCGTTTCCCGGTGTGGTCACGCAACCATAACGACTACGATTTAGCGCTGTACGTTGCCAACTGGCCCGCCCCACGTTCAATGCACTGGCAGTCGCTGCTGGTCGCCAGGGCTATCGAAAATCAGGCTTATGTAGCCGGATGCAATCGCGTCGGCACCGATGGCAACGGGCATCATTACCGGGGCGATAGCCGGATAATTACCCCGCAGGGCGAGATTATCGCGACGGCCGAACCGCATCAGGCAACCCGCCTGGACGCTGAGCTTTCGCTGACGTCGCTAAAAGAGTATCGCGAGAAGTTTCCGGCCTGGCAGGACGCTGACCCCTTCACGCTCAACTAAAGCAAGCAAACTCGGGGAGCCATGGCTCCCTTTCTTATGCCGCAAACGCGCACGTCAGGCCGGCAGCAAAGCCAAAAAAGTTTACCTGTTACCCATCAATGCGATTTGCGCAAGGCATGCGGGCTGCGCCGAGAGTCGGCATGTTATCGAGAGGATAGAAGCGTGTGTGAAGGCCTGGCTCAGGAAACGGCACGGGCCAGAACGACGAAAGCCTGAATCATTGCTGATTCAGGCTTTCTGAATAGTGGCGGAACGGACGGGACTCGAACCCGCGACCCCCTGCGTGACAGGCAGGTATTCTAACCGACTGAACTACCGCTCCACTTACTGTTCCCTTGGGAACGAGGCGAATATTACGGATTCCCCTCTACCCCGTCAACGCTTTTTCTTCATTTTTGAATCGCTTGCTGCAAAAATCGCCCATCAGGCTATTTTTAGCGCGTTTACGGGTAAATCAGGCGCGCCACAGGCAGCTTCCGCCTTTCTTTTGCACCAGATCGAGCCGCGATTCATGGTTCATCAACTCTTCATCGGAGGCATAAACCACCCGTAATTTGCTGGCAGCGCGAACAACGCGTTGAATGCCCATTTCTCCGGCCTGCTGCTGACCTTCCCCTTCCATTGAGAAAGCCATCGTCGTCTGGCCGCCGGTCATCATCAGATAGACGTCGGCCAGAATCTGGGCATCGAGCAACGCGCCGTGCAGCGTTCGCTTGCTGTTGTCTATTTCATAACGTGAACAGAGGGCATCAAGGCTGTTACGCTTGCCCGGGAACATTTTACGCGCCAGGGCCAGGCTGTCGGTCACCTTACAGAAGGTATCCGTCTTCGGAATTCCGCGATTCAGCTTCGCAAATTCATAATCCATAAAGCCGATATCAAACGATGCGTTATGGATGACCAGCTCCGCGCCGCGGATATAGTCGATGAACTCATCGACCACATCGCCAAACGCGGGCTTATCCATCAGGAATTCGTCCGCAATGCCGTGAACGCCAAACGCTTCAGGATCCACCAGCCGGTCCGGCTTTAAATAGACGTGGAAGTTGTTTCCGGTCAGGCGGCGGTTGATCACCTCCACCGCACCGATTTCAATTATCTTGTGCCCTTCATAGTGCGCACCAATCTGATTCATACCGGTGGTTTCGGTATCGAGAACGATCTGTCGCGTAATTGCAGTGCTCATAGCGGTCATTTATGTCAGACTTACCGTTTTACGTATCGATTTCAATTACAGGAAGTCTACCAGAGATGCTCAAACAGGTAGAAATTTTCACCGATGGTTCTTGCCTGGGAAATCCAGGCCCCGGCGGCTACGGTGCGATTTTACGCTATCGCGGGAAAGAAAAAACTTTTAGCGAAGGCTTTAACCTTACAACGAACAACCGCATGGAGATGATGGCCGCCATCGTCGCCCTGGAAGCGCTGAAAGAACATTGTGAAGTGATCCTCAGTACCGACAGCCAGTACGTGCGTCAGGGGATTACGCAGTGGATCCACAACTGGAAAAAACGCGGCTGGAAGACGGCGGACAAGAAACCGGTAAAAAATGTCGATCTCTGGCAGCGCCTGGACGCCGCGCTGGGTCAACACAAGATCAAATGGGAATGGGTTAAAGGCCACGCCGGGCATCCGGAAAACGAACGCTGCGACGAACTGGCGCGCGCGGCGGCATCTAACCCAACCCGGGACGACATCGGTTATCAGGCGGAAAGCTAATTCTGCCCCTTGCGCCACTGACGCGTGGCGCCTACCGCCTGCGGTATCCGTTTTTTTGCTTTGCCCGATTTCATCGGGTTTAGCGTCAACGGGATAGTGCGTTTACGGGCAATGATCAGCTGCAGACATCCCAACGCCGGGAGATGCGTACTGAGCATTTTCCCCCCGTGGCGCGACCAGGGAAGGACCTGATAGCCCCCATAATGCATAACTTCAAAATTAAGCAACCCCAGCCAATCCATCTGACGCGTTAAGGTGAACATGCGGCTGTTATAGGGGGGCTTGTTGCGTAATACCGGCACCAGCTTACGTAACCCCATCAGGCTCATGGGGTTAAAACTGGTTAAAATTATCCAGCCATCGTCGATCAGCACTCTATCCGCTTCCCGCAGCAGTCGATGCGGATCGCTGCACCACGGTAAGGTATGCGCCAGCAGGCAGGCATCGACCGACTTCTCGGCAAAAGGCAAATGCAGCGGATCGGCCTTAACCTGCACCGGATTTCCTTGTAAAGAGACATTCACCTGATGGGAAATTGCACAGGATTCTGTATTGATTTCCGCGCTCAGATTGCCAATCTTAAGTAAATGAAAGCCATATAATTTAGCGAGCCAGGGCTTCATCTGCCGTTCCAGCGACTCGCGGTAGTATTCGCCCCACGGCATGCTGGACCAGTGCTCTGGCGCTGTAACTGTTTGAGGTATCCTTGCCGGCTTCATCGCAACCTTCCGCTACGCATTAGAGGTAATTTATGAATCTTATCAGTATTCCCGCATTTCAGGACAACTACATCTGGGTTCTTAGTGAAGATAGCGGGCGCTGCCTGATAGTCGACCCGGGAGAAGCCGCTCCGGTACTCGCCGCCATTGAACAAAATCGCTGGCAGCCGGAAGCTATCCTGTTGACGCATCATCACCACGACCACGTTGACGGCGTAAAAAAACTGCGGGAAAAATTTCCGGCCATAGCGGTTTACGGACCGGCAGAAACCCAGGATAAGGGCATAACCCACATCGTCAAGGACGGAGAAAGCATCTCTGTTTTGGGCCGCGAATTTTCTATTTTTGCCACGCCAGGTCACACTTTAGGACACATCTGTTTCTTCAGCGCACCTTATCTATTTTGTGGCGACACAATGTTTTCCGGCGGCTGCGGCAGACTGTTCGAAGGGAATGCAGAGCAGATGTATCAATCATTTAAGAAGATTAACGCCCTCCCTGACGAAACCTTAATATGTTGCGCACATGAGTACACATTAGCAAATATGAAGTTTGCAATGAGCATCCTTCCCCATGATAGGGATATAAATGATTATTATCACAAAGTTAATGAGTTACGTGCAAAAAACCAAAAAACACTCCCCGTAATTCTAAAAAATGAGCGTCGTATAAATTTATTTCTTCGCACAGATGATGATGATTTAATTAAAGAAATTAGCAAAGAAACAAATTTGCAACACTCTGCTCAGCGATTTGCATGGTTAAGGTCAAAGAAAGACGACTTCTGATATTTAATTCTTGTCTTCAGCCGACTTCACCGTTATCCTTGCTCGTCTTTTAAGCAACTATTGACACACACATGAAGGCACGAGCGATTTTACTCGCCTCTGTCCTGCTGGTGGGGTGCCAGGCGTCTAAGAACGATGGCACCGTACAACAGCACGCACAGAGCCTTTCTGCAGCGAGTCAAGGGGAAGCAAGCAAGTTCACAAGTCGAGCGCGCTGGTTAGATGATGGAACCTTCTACGCGCAAGACCAGGATCTGTGGACTTCGATAGGCGACGAGCTAAAGATGGGAATTCCGGAAAATGTCCGGATTCGCGAACAAAAACAGAAGTACTTAAGAAATAAGAGCTATCTCCACGATGTAACTTTACGGGCAGAGCCGTATATGTACTGGATAGCCGGGCAAGTTAAGAAACGTAACATGCCAATGGAACTGGTATTACTACCCATAGTGGAGAGCGCTTTTGACCCGCACGCAACGTCTGGCGCCAATGCCGCAGGCATCTGGCAGATCATTCCGAGCACCGGGCGCAATTATGGTTTGAAACAGACCCGCAGTTACGATGCGCGTCGTGACATCGTTGCCTCAACTACGGCAGCGTTAAACATGATGCAACGTCTGAACAAAATGTTCGACGGCGACTGGTTGTTAACCGTCGCGGCGTATAACAGCGGCGAAGGCCGGGTAATGAAGGCTATCAAAGCGAACAAATCACGGGGTAAACCCACCGATTTCTGGTCGCTGTCATTACCGCAGGAAACCAAAATATACGTACCCAAAATGCTGGCCCTGAGCGATATACTCAAGAACAGCAAGCGGTATGGCATAAGGCTGCCGACGGCAGACGAAAGCCGTGCCCTGGCGCGTGTACGCCTCGATAGTCCGGTTGAGATTTCACAACTGGCGGATATGGCAGGAATGCCTGTCAGCAAGCTGAAAACGTTCAACGCCGGCGTGAAGGGGTCGACTCTGGGTGCAAACGGCCCCAATTACGTCCTGGTTCCGCAGAAGCACGCGGCGCAGCTGCGTGAATCTTTGGCCTCTGGCGATATTGCCGCCGTACAGCCGACTCAGCTTGCAGACAACAGACCGTTGACCAGCCGCAGCTACCAGGTGCGCTCCGGTGATACCCTTTCCGGCATTGCATCGCGTCTCGGGGTATCAGCGAAAGATCTGCAGCAGTGGAACGGCATTCGCGGCTCTGGCCTGAAAGTGGGGCAGAATCTGGTGATTGGCGCAGGCAGCAGCGCGGAACGTCTGGCGAACAATAGCGATAGCATTACCTATCGCGTACGTAAAGGCGACTCTCTGTCGAGCATTGCGAAACGTCATGGCGTGAACATCCGCGATGTGATGCGCTGGAATAGCGATACTGGCAACCTCAAGCCCGGCGATCAGCTAACGCTGTATGTGAAGAACAGCGACAGACCAGAATCCTGATGATTCAGCAGGCATTAAAAAAGGCACCCTCGCGGTGCCTTTTGTTTTATCTCTGGGTTAGATTGCCTTATGGGCCTCAAACATAATCGTATCGCTGGTGAACGAACCGTCCTGCTGCAAGGCAAAATAGGCCTTAACCTCCGCTGATGCGCTGTCCTGGTATAAACGAATCGCCTCCGTCAGCGCCGCAGGCGTCCGCATCCGCGCGACCCATGAGCTGAACTCCAGAGGCAAGCGATCGGTCAGCAGATGATTTATCACCAAACCGGCCTCGCTCGCCATTGCCAGCCACTCGCCGCTGGAGTAGTTGCGGACATGGGAAGTATCGCGCAGGGCTTCAACGGTTTGCAGCCAGACGTCGCGAACAGGGTGACCGGGCGACATCACATCCATAATAATCATCACCCCACCCGGCTTCAGCACCCGCTTCACTTCGCGCAATGCCTGGCCGACGTCGTGCCAGTGATGCGCAGAATAACGGCTGATCGCCACATCAAAGCTGGCATCAGCGAAAGGCAATGATTCAGCGTAGCCCTGCTGAGTGGCGATATTGGTGAAACCTTTATCCCTTGCGGCCTGAGCCACCACGTCCAGCATCTGGCTGGATAAATCATATGCCGTCACCTGGGCAACCTGCCCTGCCGCCGCAAAGCTGGCGTGTCCGGCGCCGCATCCCATATCCAGCACGTGGGCCTGCGGGAAGTCCGCCAGCCGTTCGGCCAGGCGCTGTAAATCCCGCCCGGAAGCGTGTACGGCGCTGGTCAGGTAGGCGCTGGCCTGTGAGCCAAACTGTTTTTCGACGTTGTCATGATGAGAGCGTGTTGTCATTGCATTGTCCTTCGGTAGTTTGAGTAATAAAGGCAGCACCATGCATATGCAGGCCTGCCCCATGGCAAGCCTGACATACCTTAATTAATCAGGCTTGCCGGGACTGAATTCGACTAGTAGAGGGTTGTGATCGGAGGCGCGGGTCACCAGCACGGAAGCGTCGTGCACGCTTAACCCCCGATAAAACACAAAATCAAGCGGACGACCAAAAGTGCGACGGCGCTGATCGTCAGAGAAGCGGACTTCGCGCAGCGACATTTCACGCGCAAAGCGATACAAAGCGTTCATTCGCGGACGGCTCCAGGCGTTAAAGTCGCCCGCCATTATCACCGGCCCGCTGTGATGGGCAATCTGGTCGCCAATCGGCAGCAGCTGTTTGCTGTAGACATCAACGCCAAGACTAAAATTGACCGCGTGGATATTCACCACCATCAGCAGACGGGAATCCGGTAACGGGTAAACGGTGACCAACGCTGACTTTGCCAGCCGCAGGATAGGCTCGCGTTCGCGCAGAGGGCA
This sequence comes from Klebsiella sp. M5al, assembly GCF_002090195.1. Taxonomy (NCBI): domain Bacteria; kingdom Pseudomonadati; phylum Pseudomonadota; class Gammaproteobacteria; order Enterobacterales; family Enterobacteriaceae; genus Klebsiella; species Klebsiella sp. M5al. The sequence continues at coordinate 1,139,668 of NZ_CP020657.1, read as the reverse complement.
GCAATAAATGGGGTGCGCGGAAGCTAACGTCATGACCCCGGAAGGATGCTGCGGGAGCACCAGAGCCGGAACCTGGTCCGCGGCCAGATAGTTGGAGGTGGCGAATTTCACTAACTCAGGCGTGGTTTGCGCTTCCTGCAATAACACCAGGTGAGCATCTTTACCGAAATTATTAAGCACGGATTTCCACTCGGCGCGCTGTTGCTTGAAGATGTTCCACACCAGCACGCGGATTTTCTCATCCGAGCTTAACGGTACCCCGGCCGGAAAAGCCGGAGTCATGCCAGCAAACGACCCCGGAGGTAAGATTCTCTCCGCGGGTTGTCCGGCGACATAGCGCATGGCATAGGTATTCTTTCGCAATTTAGGCATCAAACCTCGATAACAGGAAACCAGCCCGACTGCGGCTGGTTCTTCTGTTATAGGGATTTTTGTATACACTTTCAATGCAATTTGCCAGAAACCTTTATCCTTCTACGGAAAGAGCCGTAGTACGGCGCCGAGGCCTATCGAGCCGACCGCTGAGAACCACCAGTAACAGTGCGACCAGAACAATTAACGCGCCAATCCACGGCGTCTGAGCCAGACCATAATGCTCTACCGTCTGACCGCCAATCACCGATCCTAAGGCAATCCCGATATTAAAGGCGGCAATATTCAGGCCAGAGGCAACGTCAACCGCGCCAGGGGTATACTGCTCCGCTTTCTGCACCACGTACACCTGCAGGCCCGGAACGTTACCAAAAGCAAAGATGCCCATCACCAATACCGTCGCCAGCGCCGCATACTGCAAACTGGCCGTAAATTGAAAGATCAGAAGTAAAGCAACTAACGCGGCAAAAATCAGCTTCAGCGCGGGCACGGCGCCGTGTTTATCCGCCAGCCTTCCGCCCCATACGTTGCCCACCGCCACAGATACACCGTAGCCGAGGAGGATCCAGCTAACGGCCGCTGGGCTAAATCCGGCAAGATCCTGCATCATCGGCGCCAGGAAGGTAAAAGCGGTAAATACGCCGCCATATCCTAAAGCAGTAATGGCGTAGATAATCAGCAAACGAGGATGGGTCAGAACCTGCAGCTGGGCGCGCAATCCCGCGCTGACACGGCCAGGAATGTTATTCGGCACCAGAATAAGGCTGCTCATTAACGCAATGACGCCAAGGATCGACACGGCGAGGAACGTCTCACGCCAGCCAAAATGTTGGCCGATAAAGGTGCCTAATGGCACCCCGGTCACCAGCGCAACAGTCAGACCGCCAAACATAATCGCAATCGCCGAAGCCGCTTTCTCTTTCGGGACCAGGCTGGTCGCAATTGTCGATCCGATCGAAAAGAAAACCCCGTGCGCCAGCCCCGTCAGCAGGCGTGCCAGAACCAGAGTTTCATAGCCCGGCGCCTGCCAGGCCAGCAGGTTGCCGGCGGTAAACAGTGCCATTAACGCGAGCAGCAGTTGTTTACGCGGCATCCGCCCGGTCAGCGCGGTGAGTACCGGGGCGCCAATCGCCACGCCGAGTGCATAGATCGAAACCAGCAGCCCCGCAGAGGGGAGCGAAATAGCAAGTTGTTCTGCGATAGTGGGCACCAGGCCCACGATGACAAATTCGGTCGTGCCAATAGCAAAGGCACCGATAGTTAAGGCCAGTAGCGCCAGCGGCATAATGTACTCCGTATCAACATGATTAAGATGACACGTAGTATGAAGAGATGTTTTAATAACAAAAATAGCCAAAGTATCAATAGAATTTTGCCACAGGTGCAATAATGAGAGCTACCTCAGAAGAAATCGCCATTTTTGTCGCCGTGGTTGAAAGCGGCAGCTTTAGTCGCGCAGCCGAACAGCTAGGTCAGGCTAATTCCGCCGTCAGCCGGGCGGTGAAAAAGCTGGAATCAAAGCTCGGCGTGAGCCTGCTTAATCGTACGACCCGTCAGCTAAGCCTGACTGAAGAGGGAGAGCGTTATTTCCGTCGCATGCAGGTTGTGCTTCAGGAGATGGCCGCTGCCGAGAATGAGCTTCTGGAGAGCCGTACGACGCCAAGAGGTCTGTTACGGGTTGACGCCGCAACGCCGGTGATACTGCATTTTCTGATGCCTTTGATAAGACCCTTCCGCGAGCGCTACCCGGAGATGAACCTTACGCTGGTTTCGTCAGAAACCTTTATCAATCTGATCGAGCGGAAAGTCGACGTCGCGATCCGCGCCGGTACGCTGACCGACTCCAGCCTGCGCGCCAGGCCATTGTTCAATAGCTACCGCAAAATTATCGCTTCACCGGACTATCTTGCTCGCCATGGAACGCCGCAAAGCGTCGCTGAGCTAAAACATCATCAGTGTCTGGGCTTTAGCGAACCCGTTTCATTGAATACATGGCCAATCTCCTGCTGTGATGGTCAGCTACTGGAAATCGAAAGCGAGATATCTTCCAATAGCGGAGAAACGCTTAAGCAGCTGTGCCTGGCCGGTAACGGAATCGCCTGTCTGTCGGACTACATGGTGGATAAGGAGATTGCTGAAGGGGCGTTTGTCGAGCTGCTGGCTGACAAACGGCTGCCGATTGAAATGCCGTTTAGCGCGGTTTACTACAGCGACAGGGCCGTAAGCACGCGGATCAGAGCCTTTATCGACTTTCTTAGCGAGCATGTAAAACAGCTCCCGAAGGAGCTGTAACAGGGTTGTAGAGTACAGATGGGGGTTAAATTAGTCCCATTCAGGCGCCAGACCGTCCGGGCTAACCAGACGATCGTTGCAGTCCAGCGCGGCGATCGCCTGGCGATCGTCTTCATCCAGCTGCAGATCCTGAGCTTTGAGATTGCTTGCCAGGTTTTCGCGCTTAGTCGAAGACGGGATTACCGCATAACCTTCGCCCATTGCCCAGGCCAGGATAACCTGCGCCGGCGTGGCATCGTATTTCGCCGCGATACGTGCGATCGCTTCATCTTTCAGCGCCTTACCGTAGGCCAGCGTCATGTAAGAGGTGATATGGATACCGTGTTCACGTGCCCAATTAACCACTTTACGGTTCTGCAGATACGGAGAGAGTTCAATCTGGTTGGTCGCGATGTTCTCCGCGCCAACGGCAGCAATTGCGCGCTCCATCAGCGGAATAGTGAAGTTAGAGATACCAATCTGACGGGTCAGCCCCTGTTTTTTCGCTTCCAGCAGCGCGGCCATAAACTCTTCAACCGCAACGGCATCATTTGGCGACGGCCAGTGGATTAACGTCAGATCGACATAGTCAGTACGCAGCTTCTGCAGGCTCTCTTTCAGGCTGGCGATCAGCTTCTCTTTGTTGAGATTTTCAATCCAGATCTTGGTGGTGATGAACAGTTCATTGCGCGCAACGCCGCTTTCTGCAATCGCCTGACCCACAGCAGCTTCATTATCATAGATTTGCGCGGTATCAATGGTGCGATAGCCCAGTTCAAGCGCCGTTTTTACAGATGTAATAACCACGTCATCTTTCAGACGGAAGGTCCCAAGACCAAATACAGGGATTGTCATGATTTTCCTCTTTCTTCATTCATATCGGTTAACGAGGACAATTATGACCAACGAGAAGATTGAGAAAAAGAGCGCTAAATGCAGAGGATTTTTGCTAAAACAGCAATAATTAAACAACAGGTAAAGAAAAAGCCCTGAGCAAATGCTCAGGGCTTTTAATAAGTGGCGGAACGGACGGGACTCGAACCCGCGACCCCCTGCGTGACAGGCAGGTATTCTAACCGACTGAACTACCGCTCCACCGAATACTTCTGTAACCACCGGATTAATGCACCGGCTTACTACTTAATTTGATGCCTGGCAGTTCCCTACTCTCACATGGGGAGACCCCACACTACCATCGGCGCTACGGCGTTTCACTTCTGAGTTCGGCATGGGGTCAGGTGGGACCACCGCGCTAGTGCCGCCAGGCAAATTCTGTTATCTGTATCAGGCTGAAAATCTTCTCTCAATCCGCCAAAACATCTTCGGCGTTGTAAGGTTAAGCCTCACGGTTCATTAGTACCGGTTAGCTCAACGCATCGCTGCGCTTACACACCCGGCCTATCAACGTCGTCGTCTTCAACGTTCCTTCAGGACCCTTAAAGGGTCAGGGAGAACTCATCTCGGGGCAAGTTTCGTGCTTAGATGCTTTCAGCACTTATCTCTTCCGCATTTAGCTACCGGGCAATGCCATTGGCATGACAACCCGAACACCAGTGATGCGTCCACTCCGGTCCTCTCGTACTAGGAGCAGCCCCCCTCAATTCTCCAGCGCCCACGGCAGATAGGGACCGAACTGTCTCACGACGTTCTAAACCCAGCTCGCGTACCACTTTAAATGGCGAACAGCCATACCCTTGGGACCTACTTCAGCCCCAGGATGTGATGAGCCGACATCGAGGTGCCAAACACCGCCGTCGATATGAACTCTTGGGCGGTATCAGCCTGTTATCCCCGGAGTACCTTTTATCCGTTGAGCGATGGCCCTTCCATTCAGAACCACCGGATCACTATGACCTGCTTTCGCACCTGCTCGCGCCGTCACGCTCGCAGTCAAGCCAGCTTATGCCATTGCACTAACCTCCTGATGTCCGACCAGGATTAGCTGACCTTCGTGCTCCTCCGTTACTCTTTAGGAGGAGACCGCCCCAGTCAAACTACCCACCAGACACTGTCCGCAACCCGGATAACGGGCCCACGTTAGAACACCAGCCATTAAAGGGTGGTATTTCAAGGATGGCTCCATGCAGACTGGCGTCCACACTTCAAAGCCTCCCACCTATCCTACACATCAAGGACCAGTGTTCAGTGTCAAGCTATAGTAAAGGTTCACGGGGTCTTTCCGTCTTGCCGCGGGTACACTGCATCTTCACAGCGAGTTCAATTTCACTGAGTCTCGGGTGGAGACAGCCTGGCCATCATTACGCCATTCGTGCAGGTCGGAACTTACCCGACAAGGAATTTCGCTACCTTAGGACCGTTATAGTTACGGCCGCCGTTTACCGGGGCTTCGATCAAGAGCTTCTCCTTACGGATAACCCCATCAATTAACCTTCCGGCACCGGGCAGGCGTCACACCGTATACGTCCACTTTCGTGTTTGCACAGTGCTGTGTTTTTAATAAACAGTTGCAGCCAGCTGGTATCTTCGACTGATTTCAGCTCCATGGGTAAACCACTTCACCTACATATCAGCGTGCCTTCTCCCGAAGTTACGGCACCATTTTGCCTAGTTCCTTCACCCGAGTTCTCTCAAGCGCCTTGGTATTCTCTACCTGACCACCTGTGTCGGTTTGGGGTACGATTTGATGTTACCTGATGCTTAGAGGCTTTTCCTGGAAGCAGGGCATTTGTCACTTCAGCACCGTAGTGCCTCGTCATCACACCTCAGCGTTAATAACGTTCCGGATTTACCTGGAACATCCGCCTACATGCTTAAACCGGGACAACCGTCGCCCGGCCAACATAGCCTTCTCCGTCCCCCCTTCGCAGTAACACCGAGTACAGGAATATTAACCTGTTTCCCATCGACTACGCCTTTCGGCCTCGCCTTAGGGGTCGACTCACCCTGCCCCGATTAACGTTGGACAGGAACCCTTGGTCTTCCGGCGTGCGGGTTTTTCACCCGCATTATCGTTACTTATGTCAGCATTCGCACTTCTGATACCTCCAGCAACCCTCACAGGCCACCTTCAACGGCTTACAGAACGCTCCCCTACCCAACAACACATAGTGTCGCTGCCGCAGCTTCGGTGCATGGTTTAGCCCCGTTACATCTTCCGCGCAGGCCGACTCGACCAGTGAGCTATTACGCTTTCTTTAAATGATGGCTGCTTCTAAGCCAACATCCTGGCTGTCTGGGCCTTCCCACATCGTTTCCCACTTAACCATGACTTTGGGACCTTAGCTGGCGGTCTGGGTTGTTTCCCTCTTCACGACGGACGTTAGCACCCGCCGTGTGTCTCCCGTGATAACATTCTTCGGTATTCGTAGTTTGCATCGGGTTGGTAAGTCGGGATGACCCCCTAGCCGAAACAGTGCTCTACCCCCGAAGATGAGTTCACGAGGCGCTACCTAAATAGCTTTCGGGGAGAACCAGCTATCTCCCGGTTTGATTGGCCTTTCACCCCCAGCCACAAGTCATCCGCTAATTTTTCAACATTAGTCGGTTCGGTCCTCCAGTTAGTGTTACCCAACCTTCAACCTGCCCATGGCTAGATCACCGGGTTTCGGGTCTATACCCTGCAACTTAACGCCCAGTTAAGACTCGGTTTCCCTGCGGCTCCCCTATACGGTTAACCTTGCTACAGAATATAAGTCGCTGACCCATTATACAAAAGGTACGCAGTCACCCCATAAAGAGGCTCCTACTGCTTGTACGTACACGGTTTCAGGTTCTTTTTCACTCCCCTCGCCGGGGTTCTTTTCGCCTTTCCCTCACGGTACTGGTTCACTATCGGTCAGTCAGGAGTATTTAGCCTTGGAGGATGGTCCCCCCATATTCAGACAGGATACCACGTGTCCCGCCCTACTCTTCGAGTTCACAGCCTGTGTGTTTTAGTGTACGGGAGTATCACCCTGTACCCTGCGACTTTCCAGACGCTTCCACTAACACACAAGCTGATTCAGACTCCGGGCTGCTCCCCGTTCGCTCACCGCTACTGGGGGAATCTCGGTTGATTTCTTTTCCTCGGGGTACTTAGATGTTTCAGTTCCCCCGGTTCGCCTCGTTTGACTATGTATTCATCAAACGATAGTGCAACGAATTGCACTGGGTTTCCCCATTCGGACATCGCCGGCTATAACGGTTCATATCACCTTACCGACGCTTTTCGCAGATTAGCACGTCCTTCATCGCCTCTGACTGCCAGGGCATCCACCGTGTACGCTTAGTCGCTTAACCTCACAACCCGAAGATGTTTCGTGAAACATCATCGTGTCGCGAAAATTTGAGAGACTCGAACACACATTAGCTGTGTGTCGTTTCAATTTTCAGCTTGATCCAGATTTTTAAAGAGCAAAACTTCGCAGTGAACCTTTTCAGGTACACTCTGAAGTTTTCTTGTGGTGTGCAGTAAAAGATGGTGGAGCTATGCGGGATCGAACCGCAGACCTCCTGCGTGCAAAGCAGGCGCTCTCCCAGCTGAGCTATAGCCCCATCGTAGTTAAAACCTCTTCAAATTCACCGTGATGAATTTGGTAGGCCTGAGTGGACTTGAACCACCGACCTCACCCTTATCAGGGGTGCGCTCTAACCACCTGAGCTACAAGCCTGCAGAGATTTTTTACTGCTTATTTTTCATCAGACAATCTGTGTGGACACTACAAAGGCAGGTTCTTTCAGGTAAGGAGGTGATCCAACCGCAGGTTCCCCTACGGTTACCTTGTTACGACTTCACCCCAGTCATGAATCACAAAGTGGTAAGCGCCCTCCCGAAGGTTAAGCTACCTACTTCTTTTGCAACCCACTCCCATGGTGTGACGGGCGGTGTGTACAAGGCCCGGGAACGTATTCACCGTGGCATTCTGATCCACGATTACTAGCGATTCCGACTTCATGGAGTCGAGTTGCAGACTCCAATCCGGACTACGACATACTTTATGAGGTCCGCTTGCTCTCGCGAGGTCGCTTCTCTTTGTATATGCCATTGTAGCACGTGTGTAGCCCTACTCGTAAGGGCCATGATGACTTGACGTCATCCCCACCTTCCTCCAGTTTATCACTGGCAGTCTCCTTTGAGTTCCCGGCCGGACCGCTGGCAACAAAGGATAAGGGTTGCGCTCGTTGCGGGACTTAACCCAACATTTCACAACACGAGCTGACGACAGCCATGCAGCACCTGTCTCACGGTTCCCGAAGGCACCAAAGCATCTCTGCTAAGTTCCGTGGATGTCAAGAGTAGGTAAGGTTCTTCGCGTTGCATCGAATTAAACCACATGCTCCACCGCTTGTGCGGGCCCCCGTCAATTCATTTGAGTTTTAACCTTGCGGCCGTACTCCCCAGGCGGTCGACTTAACGCGTTAGCTCCGGAAGCCACTCCTCAAGGGAACAACCTCCAAGTCGACATCGTTTACAGCGTGGACTACCAGGGTATCTAATCCTGTTTGCTCCCCACGCTTTCGCACCTGAGCGTCAGTCTTTGTCCAGGGGGCCGCCTTCGCCACCGGTATTCCTCCAGATCTCTACGCATTTCACCGCTACACCTGGAATTCTACCCCCCTCTACAAGACTCCAGCCTGCCAGTTTCGAATGCAGTTCCCAGGTTGAGCCCGGGGATTTCACATCCGACTTGACAGACCGCCTGCGTGCGCTTTACGCCCAGTAATTCCGATTAACGCTTGCACCCTCCGTATTACCGCGGCTGCTGGCACGGAGTTAGCCGGTGCTTCTTCTGCGGGTAACGTCAATCAACAAGGTTATTAACCTTATCGCCTTCCTCCCCGCTGAAAGTACTTTACAACCCGAAGGCCTTCTTCATACACGCGGCATGGCTGCATCAGGCTTGCGCCCATTGTGCAATATTCCCCACTGCTGCCTCCCGTAGGAGTCTGGACCGTGTCTCAGTTCCAGTGTGGCTGGTCATCCTCTCAGACCAGCTAGGGATCGTCGCCTAGGTGAGCCGTTACCCCACCTACTAGCTAATCCCATCTGGGCACATCTGATGGCAAGAGGCCCGAAGGTCCCCCTCTTTGGTCTTGCGACGTTATGCGGTATTAGCTACCGTTTCCAGTAGTTATCCCCCTCCACCAGGCAGTTTCCCAGACATTACTCACCCGTCCGCCACTCGTCACCCGAGAGCAAGCTCTCTGTGCTACCGTTCGACTTGCATGTGTTAGGCCTGCCGCCAGCGTTCAATCTGAGCCATGATCAAACTCTTCAATTTAAGTTTGATGCTCGTGAATTAAACTTCGTAATGAATTACGTATGTTCACTCAGAGACTTGGTATTCGTTTTTCGTCTTGCGACGTTAAGAATCCATGTCACTTTGAGTGCCCACACAGATTGTCTGATAAATTGTTAAAGAGCAGTGCAACGCGGCTTTCGCTCACCGTTGCGAGGTGGCGTATATTACGCTTTCCTCTTTCAGAGTCAACCCGTTATTTCAGGATTTTTTCTCTTCAACTGACCGGGTTGTTTGTGAAGTGATTCACATCTGCCGTGTCAGTGGGAGCGCATTATAGGGAGTTATTCGGCGCTGACAAGCGGTAAAATACAATTTTATTTCAACCGCTCATCTTTTATACATAACGCTTATTTTTGCTGCTTTTTGATAGCATCCGGCAGGTCAGCCAGGCTATTAAGCACCCAATCAGCGGCGCTTTCCGCTTCTGGAGTGACTGGCTTGCCGGTACGCACTAATACTTTCGTGCCGACATTGGCCGCCAGAGCTGCCTGCATATCTTCGACTTTATCGCCGACCATATAGGAAGCAGCCATATCAATATGCAGATAGTCACGCGCCGAGATCAGCATACCCGGATGCGGCTTACGGCAGTCGCAGGTCTGGCGAAACTCTTCGACGGTTCCCTGCGGGTGGTGCGGACAATAATAGATGCCATCCAGATCAACGCCGCGATCGGCCAGCGACCAGTCCATCCACTCGGTCAGCGTTTCAAACTGCTCTTCAGTAAACTTACCGCGGGCGATACCGGACTGGTTGGTCACCACCACCAGCGCGTAGCCCATCTCCTTTAATTGACGCATTGCATCAATGACACCATCGATAAATTCAAAGTTGTCGATTTCATGGACGTATCCGTGATCGACATTAATCGTGCCATCACGGTCAAGAAAAATTGCGGGTACTGACATTGCCACCGGTTTGCTCCTGATAAAGGCTAATGCGCGTAGTATCGCATGTTTCCCGACGCAAGAAAGTGCTCATTATACAGAGTCAGATTGATTTAGACGTCTGGATGCCTTAACATCCATTTCATTGACAGGCATCGCCTGGACACGGCAGAAGAAAATGCCACGGCAAACGGCTAAACGATAATAAATAACTGATGATTAAACTTTCGAAGATTACCAAAGTGTTCCAGCAGGGAAATCGCAGCATACAGGCGCTGAACGATGTCAGCCTGCATGTCCCCGCCGGGCAAATTTATGGCGTCATCGGCGCTTCCGGCGCGGGTAAAAGTACACTAATCCGCTGCGTTAACCTGCTCGAACGTCCAACTCAGGGCAGCGTACAGGTGGGCGGCCAGGAGCTAACGGCGCTGTCCGAAAAAGAGCTGACTCGCGCTCGTCGCCAGATCGGCATGATCTTCCAGCACTTTAACCTGCTTGCCTCACGTACCGTATTCGGTAATGTGGCGTTGCCGCTGGAACTCGACAATACCCCGAAGGAAGAAATCAAACGCCGGGTTACCGAGCTGCTCGATCTCGTCGGCCTGGGGGATAAGCACGATAGCTATCCGGCAAACCTCTCCGGCGGTCAAAAACAGCGCGTCGCCATCGCCCGTGCGCTGGCGAGCAACCCAAAAGTCCTGCTCTGCGACGAAGCCACCAGCGCCCTGGATCCGGCTACCACGCGCTCGATTCTGGAGCTGCTGAAGGATATCAACCGTCGTCTGGGCCTGACGATTTTGCTGATTACCCACGAAATGGATGTCGTCAAACGCATCTGTGATTGCGTTGCCGTGATCAGCAACGGCCAATTGATTGAACAGGATACGGTGAGCGAGGTCTTTTCTCACCCCAAAACTCCGCTGGCGCAACAGTTTATTCAGTCAACGCTGCACCTGGATATCCCGGATGATTATCAGGCGCGTCTGAAGTCTGAGGCTCTTCCCGATAGCGTGCCCATGCTGCGCATGGAGTTCACGGGTCACTCCGTTGATGCCCCGCTGCTTTCTGAAACTGCCCGTCGCTTTAATGTAAACAACAACATTATTAGCGCGCAGATGGATTACGCGGGCGGCGTGAAGTTCGGCATTATGCTGACCGAGATGCACGGCACGCAGGAAGATACCCAGGCCGCGATCGCCTGGCTACAGGAACACCATGTAAAAGTAGAGGTACTGGGATATGTCTGAACCAATGATTTGGCTGCTGGTTCGCGGCGTATGGGAAACGCTGGCCATGACGTTCGTCTCCGGCTTCTTCGGTTTTGTTCTTGGTCTGCCGGTCGGCGTCCTGCTTTATGTCACCCGTCCGGGGCAAATTGCCGCTAATGCGAAGCTCTACCGTACGCTTTCGGCGGTGGTGAATATTTTCCGCTCGATTCCTTTTATTATCCTGCTGGTCTGGATGATCCCCTTTACCCGCGTGATTGTAGGGACGTCGATCGGCCTGCAGGCGGCCATTGTTCCGCTAACGGTCGGCGCAGCGCCCTTTATCGCCCGTATGGTTGAAAACGCCCTGCTGGAGATCCCCACCGGCCTTATCGAAGCGTCCCGGGCCATGGGCGCAACGCCGATGCAGATCGTGCGTAAGGTCCTGCTGCCGGAAGCGCTGCCGGGTCTGGTGAACGCGGCAACCATTACCCTCATTACGCTGGTCGGCTATTCCGCGATGGGCGGCGCCGTGGGTGCAGGTGGTCTCGGACAGATTGGCTACCAGTACGGTTATATCGGCTACAATGCAACGGTAATGAATACCGTACTGGTGCTGCTGGTTATTCTGGTGTACTTAATTCAATTCTCTGGCGATCGTATCGTCCGGGCTGTGACTCACAAATAACATTACACACAATACAGAATCTTACAGGAAGGAAATAACATGGCCTTTAATTTCAAAACCTTTGCGGCAGTCGGCGCGTTAATCGGTTCTCTGGCTCTGGTGGGTTGCGGTCAGGACGAAAAAGATCCTAACCATATTAAAGTCGGCGTTATCGTCGGTGCGGAACAGCAGGTTGCGGAAGTCGCGCAGAAAGTAGCAAAAGAAAAATACGGCCTTGATGTTGAACTGGTGACCTTCAACGACTACGTTCTGCCGAACGAAGCGCTGAGCAAAGGCGATATCGACGTTAACGCCTTCCAGCATAAGCCGTATCTTGACCAGCAAATCAAAGACCGCGGCTACAAGCTGGTTTCCGTAGGTAACTCTTTTGTTTACCCAATTGCCGGTTATTCGAAAAAAATCAAATCGCTGGACGAGCTGCAGCCGGGCTCTCAGGTCGCGATTCCTAACGATCCCACCAACCTTGGCCGCTCTCTGCTGCTGCTGCAGCAGGTTGGCTTGATCAAACTGAAAGAAGGCGTTGGTCTGCTGCCAACCTCGCTGGATATCGTTGAAAATACGAAAAACCTGAAAATTGTTGAGCTGGAAGCCCCGCAGCTGCCGCGCTCCCTGGATGATGCGCAGATCGCTCTGGCGGTTATCAATACCACCTATGCCAGCCAGATCGGCTTAACGCCGGCAAAAGACGGTATTTTCGTGGAAGGTAAAGAGTCTCCGTACGTGAACCTGATTGTCGCTCGCGAAGACAACAAAGATGCGGAAAATGTTAAGAAATTTGTTCAGGCTTACCAGAGTGACGAAGTTTACGAAGCGGCTAACAAAATCTTTAACGGCGGCGCGGTGAAAGGCTGGTAATCTTTTCTCAGCGTAATATCATTCAGGACGGGCTTTATGCCCGTCTTGTCATTTATGCAAGCACCTGATTCAATAGCGCCCTGTTTTATTATTTATTGAGGAAATACTATGCGTGCTTTACCGGTCTGTTTGTTAGCACTCATGTTAAGCGGTTGTTCTATGCTAAGCAGATCTCCCGTCGAGCCTGTACAAAGCACCGTAACCCCGCCAGCCAAATCGGAACCGGCAAAACCGAAAGCGACGCGTCCGGCCCCGGTAAGAATCTATACCAATGCAACAGAATTGGTGGGTAAACCTTTCCGCGAACTCGGCGAAGTCACCGGTGAATCCTGCCAGGCCTCGAATCAAGACTCTCCGCCCAATATCCCGACGGCTCGCAAGCGCATGCAGATTAACGCTGCAAAAATGAAAGCCAATGCCGTGCTGCTGCACCGCTGCGAAGTCACCAGCGGAACCCCAGGCTGCTACCGCCAGGCCGTCTGCCTTGGTTCAGCGCTTAACGTTACGGCGCAATGAGTGATTTTCAGTTTGCGCAGATAGGCGTTATTCGCTCGCCCTATAAAGAAAAATTTGCCGTCCCCCGCCAGCCTGGGCTGGTTAAAAACGGCGGCGGCGAATTACATCTTCTGCCTCCCTATAACCAGGCCGATGCCGTACGCGGCCTGGAAAACTTCAGCCATTTGTGGGTCCTGTTTGTGTTTCATCAGACCATGGAAGGCGGCTGGCGCCCAACCGTACGCCCTCCCCGCCTCGGCGGCAACGCGCGGATGGGCGTTTTCGCCACCCGCTCTACCTTCCGCCCTAATCCAATCGGTATGTCGCTGGTCGAGCTAAAAGGTATTTGCTGCCAAAAAGAGCGCGTCGTTCTTGAGTTAGGCAGCCTGGACCTGGTGGACGGTACGCCGGTAGTCGACATCAAACCTTACCTGCCCTTTGCCGAAGCGCTGCCGGAAGCCAGCGCGAGCTACGCTCAGCAGGCGCCGCAGGCGGAAGTGGCGGTAAGCTTCACGTCAGAAACCGAAGCCCAGCTTTTCGCTCTGGAAAAGCGCTATCCCCGGCTTAAGGCGTTTATTCGCGAAGTTCTGGCACAAGATCCGCGGCCGGCATATCGTAAAGAAGAAGACCCGGGAAAGACCTATGCCGTCTGGCTGCTGGATTTTAACGTGCGTTGGCGGGTGATTTCGTCCGGTTTTGAAGTCTTTTCTCTCGAACCACGCTAATTTTATTTTCCTCTCTTTTGGCATCTTTGCCACACTGGTAAACTAAACCACTTTTTTGTGTCAGGCTGGCTTCCAGCCTGTATCGATCGTCCAAATGGAACCGTAACAACATGCGTACTAGCCAATACCTGCTCTCCACTCTGAAGGAGACACCTGCCGACGCCGAGGTTATCAGCCATCAGCTGATGCTGCGCGCCGGGATGATCCGCAAGCTGGCCTCCGGGTTATACACCTGGCTGCCGACCGGCGTGCGCGTCCTGAAAAAAGTCGAGAACATCGTGCGTGAAGAGATGAATAACGCCGGTGCCATCGAGGTGTTAATGCCGGTAGTTCAGCCCTCTGAACTGTGGCAAGAGAGTGGTCGTTGGGAACAGTACGGCCCGGAACTGCTGCGCATTGCTGACCGTGGCGAACGTCCGTTCGTGCTCGGCCCGACTCATGAAGAAGTGATCACCGACCTGATTCGTAACGAGCTGAGCTCTTACAAACAGCTGCCGCTGAACTTCTATCAGATCCAGACCAAGTTCCGTGATGAAGTGCGCCCGCGTTTCGGCGTGATGCGTTCCCGTGAATTCCTGATGAAAGATGCTTACTCTTTCCATACTTCTCAGGAATCTCTGCAGGAGACCTACGACGCAATGTACGCCGCGTACAGCAAAATCTTCAGCCGTATGGGCCTGGATTTCCGCGCGGTACAGGCTGACACCGGTTCTATCGGCGGTAGCGCATCCCACGAATTCCAGGTGCTGGCGCAGAGCGGTGAAGATGACGTGATCTTCTCTGATTCTTCAGACTACGCGGCCAACATCGAGTTCGCCGAAGCCGTTGCGCCGAAAGAGCCGCGCGCTGCCGCTACTCAGGAAATGACCCTGGTCGATACGCCGAACGCCAAAACCATCGCCGAGCTGGTTGAGCAGTTCAATCTGCCGATTGAGAAAACGGTGAAAACCCTGCTGGTGAAAGCGGTAGAAGACAGCAAGTCTCCGCTGATTGCCCTGCTGGTTCGCGGCGATCATGAGCTGAACGAAGTTAAAGCGGAAAAGCTGCCGCAGGTCGCCAGCCCGCTAACCTTCGCCACCGAAGAAGAGATCCGCGCGCTGGTGCAGGCGGGCCCCGGTTCTCTGGGCCCGGTTAACATGCCGATTCCGGTAGTTATTGACCGTACCGTTGCCGCAATGAGCGATTTTGCCGCAGGCGCGAACATCGACGGTAAACACTACTTCGGCATCAACTGGGATCGCGATGTCGCGACCCCAGAAGTGGCTGATATCCGTAACGTGGTGGCGGGCGACCCGAGCCCGGACGGCAAAGGGACGCTGCTGATTAAACGCGGTATCGAAGTGGGCCACATCTTCCAACTGGGTACCAAGTACTCTGAAGCGATGAAAGCCTCTGTCCAGGGCGAAGATGGCCGTAACCAGATCCTGACCATGGGTTGCTACGGCATCGGGGTGACTCGCGTGGTGGCAGCAGCCATTGAGCAGAACTTTGACGATCGCGGGATCCTGTGGCCGGAAGCTATCGCCCCATTCCAGGTTGCGATTCTGCCGATGAACATGCATAAATCCTACCGCGTACAGGAGCTGGCCGAGAAGCTGTATGCTGAGCTAACCGCGTTGGGTATCGACGTGCTGATGGACGACCGTAAAGAGCGTCCGGGCGTGATGTTCGCCGATATGGAGCTTATCGGTATTCCGCACACTATCGTGCTGGGCGACCGCAACCTCGACAACGACGATATCGAATATAAATATCGTCGCAGCGGCGAGAAGCAGCTGATTAAAACCGGTGATATCGTGAACTACCTGGTTAACGCTATCAAAGGTTAACAATCATCTTTGAATGCAAAAAGGCCTCGCTTATGCGAGGCCTTTCTTTTTCCACGGGAAACCATTACTGATTACAGTCTTTGCCTGGAATAAATTTAATATTTTTATCCGCCATCAGCGTTTTTACCATCTCGCCGTTATCCGGATTCGCTTCCAGCGTAAAGTGCCCCTCGACCACCAGCAGCACCGGACGAGTATCCGTTCCGCGCGCCGCGGCATAATCACGCTCGAGCTGCGCATTATTCGCGACTGCCACCCGCTTGCCGGTTGCGCAATCGGTAAAGGTCGCGGCATCCGCCATATAAAAGTACATGCCGCGCATCGCCATCGGCGTGATGGGCAGGCTGGCTTTGACGGATTCCAGCGTATAGTTCAGCGTTGACTCGATGGGATTACCGTCGCGATCGAGCATTTCCAGCTTGTCGCCTTTCGCCCGATAGTAAGATTTCTCGCCTTTGCTGTCGGTCAGCACCAGCTTATCGGCCGTGCGCGCCCAGGTACCGTATGAAGCAAAAGAGGAGGGCTCGCGCCTGACGCCCTGATATCGCTCATTCATCACCCAGGTGCCGTCTTTCTCAAGAAAGAGCGAGGTTTCGATACCTTCGCAGTCTGCGCACGGCAGCACGCCGCGCCAGCTCTGCTGCATCGGCTTTAGCTCTTCCATCGGCGCCGGTTGTAACGTTTCCATCTCCGCACGATGGTTGCAGCCGAATAACGCAAAAAGCGAACAGGCCGCCACGACTGAAAACACGATTTTCTTCACTGTAAATTCCTTATCATCCATTCCACCGGTTCGCCATGCCCTTAATGGCGAACTTTTCCACGCAGCGCTTTAACTGAAGATTTTTGCGCCTTTGAGGCAAGCCGGCGCTCTTTCGACGCTCTGGTCGGTCGCGTCTCCCGACGACTTTTCTGTACTGCGGTTAATTCTTGTATTAAGGCAACCAGGCGCGCAATCGCCGCTTCACGATTCATCTCCTGGCTGCGATATTCTTGAGCCTTAATGATAACCACACCATCGGCAGAAATTAAGTGATGGCTGGAAGTCAGCAGGCGTTCCTTATAAAACTCAGGCAGGCTCGATGCTTTAATATCAAAGCGCAAATGAATAGCCGTCGATGCCTTATTGACGTGCTGACCGCCCGCCCCCTGCGCGCGTATTC
The DNA here is from genome assembly GCF_002090195.1 of Klebsiella sp. M5al. Taxonomy (NCBI): domain Bacteria; kingdom Pseudomonadati; phylum Pseudomonadota; class Gammaproteobacteria; order Enterobacterales; family Enterobacteriaceae; genus Klebsiella; species Klebsiella sp. M5al. The sequence continues at coordinate 1,122,936 of NZ_CP020657.1, read as the reverse complement.
CGGAAAGTGAAACCTCATCATCCGCAATCATCACGCTGCGGCTAATCGTAATCATGCGGATGTTTGCCAGGCCGTTAAATGAATTTCAAGATTATTCTTAGCGTCTGATAACCAGATACCGCCGTCCTGAATAGTCGCCTGTAGCGACATCGTCCGATCGGCAAAAGCACTGAGCTGCGCCAGTTGAGTATCATCTAAATACCATACGGTCAGCTTTGAAAACTGTGCCATTTTACTTTTATTTTGCTGCCACCAGATTTCTGCCGCCCGACTATTATAGGCAAACAGCGCGACCTCTTGCGCCCGCGAGCAGGCTTTTTTAATCCGCCGCTCGTCCGGCAGCCCCAGTTCGATCCACAGATCAACGCCCAAATGATCGTTTAGCAGCCAGAGTTCAGCTTCATCATCGGAAGACAAACCGCGGGTAAACTGCAGACGCTCGTCGGCGTATTTAATCCACGCCAGCAAGCGCAGCATCATACGCTCCTGGGTTTCTGACGGATGCTGGGCAAGGGTCAAACTGACATCCAGAAACTGGTTGCGGTCCAGGTCGGCCACGTTCACCGTCGCTTTATAAATCGTCGCTTTCAGCGCCATGAGGAAACTCCTGATAAAAATGGCGTACATTGTAGCGAAACTGGCGGCAAAAGGCTGTCAGCAATCACAGGATCCCCTTTCATCCTGCTGATATTGCTTAAATGACTATGGTATAGTCACCTTGCTAAACAGAGTTTATCTTCGTAGGCTTAAACTTACATCCCACGGTTAAGTCAGAACGCTGACAGGAGGGCATGTGGACAAATATTGTGAGTTAATACGCAAGCGGTATGCGGAAATAGCCAGCGGGGACCTTGGGTATATCCCGGATGCGCTAGGTTGCGTGTTGAAAGTATTGAATGAGGTTGCGGCGGATCAGGCCCTTGCTGAGTCAGTCAGGGAAAAGGCCGCATATGCGGCGGCAAACTTACTGGTGAGCGATTATGTCAATGAATGATACTTATCAACCCATCAATTGCGATGATTATGACAACCTCGAACTTGCCTGTCAGAACCATCTGGTCCTGGCGCTGGAGCTCAAAGATGGCGAACAGCTGCAAGCGAAGGCCAACGATCTTATCTCGCGCAAAAATATCGAGTATCTGGTCGTGGAGCTCGCCGGCGACGTTCGCGAGGTGCGCCTGGATAAAATCGCCAGCTTCAGCCATCCGCAAATCGGTACGGTAGTGGTCAGCGAGTCCTGAAGCAAAACGGGTGGCTCAGCCGCCCGTTTCCATCCATATCAACTGCACGCCTTCACCTTCCTGAACTTTCCCATCGACGGTAATAAACAGACCATCGGCTGCGGCGATTAGCGTTTCGCCGTAAAACAGCAGCGGCGTGGTATCGCGCCGCCAGGGAGCAACGTTCAGCTCCTGCCAGATTTTCTTCAGCTTACGGCCACCGTGGCGACCGACGATATGCAGATGACCGCTGGCGCGAAAGCGAATGGTTACCGCTTCGTCCTGGCGCGGGCCGCGTAACGGGCCGCCGGGCAGGAACCTCAGTTCACCCAGCCCGCCGGGTAACGGCAGCGGCTTAGCGATATCGGGCCACGCCAGTACCGTTTCACTCTGGCCGGGGAGATATTTCACCCAGTACAGCCGCTGCTGGAAGCGACGGACGGTAAATTGCCCAAGCCGCAGGCAGGGAAAAGCATCCTCGCGCGCCATCGCCACTTCACGCCAGATACGCTCCGGCACCTCGCGCGAAGGCATTGGCGCATTGAATCCAGCCAGCCAGCGGCGCAGCAGCGCGGCCCGACGCGGAGCGCTCATGGCCGTCAACGGTTCGATAGCCAACGCGCCATCCTCAGCCACCAGCGTTGCCAGCTCCGCCGCCAGCATTTCATCCAACAGTCGTTCCTGTTCGCCGCACAGGCTGGCGCTGCGCGCCACGGCCTCGGCAAAGTGCGGCCAGCGGGCGTTAAGCAGCGGAACAATCCGCAGGCGGAGAAAATTGCGATCGTAGGCGTCGTCCTGGTTACTTTCATCTTCAATCCAGCTGAGCTGATGGGCTATCGCCCACCGGTGCAGAGAGTCGCGACTTTCGTTAAGCAGCGGACGCAGCAGTTTCGTTCCGGCAAAATCGGACTCGCAGGCCATTGCCGAGAGCCCGGTGGGACCGCTCCCCCGCTTAAGCGCCAGCAGGAAGGTTTCACACTGATCGTCAAGATGCTGCGCGGTCACCAGCGCTTCGCCAGGCAGCAGCGCTGAACGGAAAGCCTGATAGCGCGCTTGACGCGCATGGGCCTCAATCCCCAGCCCCTCATCGGCGAGGACCACCCGTTCAACCAAAAGCGGCACCTGCCACTGCTGACATATTAGCCGGCAGTGCGCCACCCAATCGTCAGCGTTCACGCTGAGCCCGTGGTGAATATGCATCGCCCGCAGCTGAACGGTGGGATCCTGTTCGCGCCAGCGAACCAGGCGATATAAGAGCACGCTCGAATCCAGGCCGCCGCTAAAGGCCACTAAAAACTGGCGATGCGGTCGGAGCGTTTGCGCAATATCTGGGATCATCATCATGAGAGTACTAACTGAGGAAAGCGTGTCCGGCACGTTACCCGGCAGAACACGCTCTGACAAGAATTACTGCTGATAAATCTCCAGCGGTAGACCGTCCGGATCGTTAAAAAACGTGAATCGCTTACCGGTGAAGGGGTCGATACGAACGCCTTCACAGGCTACGCCATGCGCCTCAAGATGGGCAACGGCGGCATCAACATCGTCGACGCTAAACGCCAGATGGCGTAACCCGCAGGCTTCAGGGCGGCTCGGGCGCGCAGGAGGAAACGGGAAAGAAAACAGTTCAATAACATATTCGCCATTCAGCGCCAGATCGCCCTTCCATGAATCACGCTCTGCACGGTAAAACTCGCCCTGCAGGGTGAACCCCAGAATGTCGCAGTAGAACGCTTTACTCTTTGCATAATCCGTTGCAATGATGGCGATATGGTGAACCCGTTTTAAACCTAGCATGCTCAAACTCCTCCCGTTGAAGCCAACAACGTTACTCGTTCAGTTCGTTATTGCGCAAGCGCTTAGTCATTTTTTAAGACTCGAACCCAGTACACGCCATCTTCATCGCGTTTCGCGCCGTGGATATCGGTTTCGAAGCCTGGATAGTGGCGGCCGATGGAGCACAACATTAATAGAAAATTGAGCACCGCCCGGCTCTCCTCGACGATCATCTCACCGGGCATCAGCAGCGGCACGCCCGGCGGATACGGTAAGATCATATTCGCTGAAATACGCCCGACCAGATTCTCCAGTTCGATGGTTTCCACTTCGCCTTTAATCTGCCGCTGCCAGGCCTGATGCGGCGTCATTTTCATCTCCGGCAGAACGTCAAAGGCGCTCAGCATCAGCTGCGAGAGCTGGTGCTGGCGAATCAGGCGATGGATACCCTGCGCCAGATCCTGAATGCGCATGTTGCGGTAAAAATCAGGATCTTCAGCGTACAGATCCGGCAGCATGTTTTTCACCCGTAAATTGAGATCGTAAGAGCGTTTGAATTCGGTTAACCCGCGCAGCAGCCCCATCGCTCGGGTTTTATCAATGCCGATACTGAAAAGGAACAGCAGATTGTAGGGCCCGGTTTTCTCAACCACCACGCCGCGCTCATCCAGAAACTTCGCCACCAGCGCGGCCGGAATGCCTTCGCTATCCATGTTGCCCTGTTCGTCCATACCGGGCGTCAGAATGGTTACTTTCACCGGATCGAGGAACATATGGTCGTCATCGGCATCCTGAAAGCCATGCCATTGTTCACCGGGGGACACCGGCCAGCACTGTGCTTCCCCTACCTCTTCCGGCTGCCAGATATCAAAGAACCAGCCGTCAGACTCTTCGCGTAACCGCTGCACTTCTTTCCGAAAATCCAGCGCCCGTTCAATCGAACGCTGAATCAGCCGCCTACCGGAATTGCCGCGCAGCATCGCGGCAGCCGTTTCAATGGAGGCAACGATCGGGTAGCTCGGAGAAGTCGAGGTATGCATCATAAAGGCTTCATTGAAGGTGTCTTCATCGTAGCTGCCTTTAATATGAATCAGCGAAGCCTGCGATAGCGCGGCCAGCATTTTATGCGTCGACTGCGTTTCAAAGATCACTTTCCCCGGAATGCGATCGCCGCTCATCCCGCTTTTGCCCTGATAGATCGGATGAAAATGGGTGTAGGGCACCCAGGCGGAATCAAAGTGGATTGACGGTACGTCGAGGGTCTCTTTGATCCAGGTGGTGTTATACAGCAGCCCGTCATAGGTGGAGTTGGTGATCACCGCATGCACGGGCCACCCGGCGCCGCCTGTCGTATTCACCTTTTGCTGAATACTATCGCGGGTAAATTCGCGCTTAGGTATGCCGCCAAGGATCCCCAGCGCATTGCGCGTCGGTTTGAGCCACAGCGGCACCACATCGCTCATCATCAGTAAATGAGCCAACGATTTATGGCAGTTGCGATCGATAAGCAGGGTGCTGCCCGCCGGGGCGGAATACATCCCGACAATTTTATTCGACGTCGAGGTCCCGTTGGTCACCATATAGCTCTGTTCGGCGCCGAAGGCTCGGGCAATATACTCTTCAGCTTCCAGGTGCGGGCCACTATGATCGAGCAGCGACCCCAGTTCCGTCACGGATATGGAGACGTCGGCCTTTAAGGTATTCCCGCCAAAGAAATCGTAAAACAGACAGCCTACCGGGCTTTTTTGGTAAGCCGAGCCGCCCATATGCCCGGGGGTACAGAAGGTATATTTTCCTTCCTGCACATAGTTGAACAAGGCTTTGGTAAACGGCGGGGTAATGTTGTCGAGGTATTCGCGGGTGTATTGACCGATGCGGGTAGCGATCTCTTCCGCCAGCCCCAGCGCGTATTCAAAGAACCATAGCGTCATGCGCAGGTCCTGACTGCTGACGTCCATCGTCGAATGGGCGTTGATAAATGCGTAGAGCGGCAGGTATTCATTTAAGCGATTAATATCGCTGCACAGGTCAACGCTGTATTCATCCCAGTCGAAAATAACCCCACAGATCCGCGGATTATGCTCGATAAATTGCAAAAGATCGGCGCTATTTTGCGGCCAGATGGTCTGGAAGCCTTGCCGTTGCAGGGCGGCTTCCAGTTCTTTGATCGGTTCGTCTTTATAATAGACGCCGTGGGGACCCATGATCGCAATGATATTCACGCTTTCCTCCTGGAATTTACCTAAGGAAAGCATAATAGCACCCCGCCAGCGCTAAGCACTGGCGGATTTATCTCTATTACCGCGCTTTCCAGGCATCGCCCCAGGCTTAACGTGATCCCCTCGGACACGGCGCTTAACATGACAGTTTTATGCTATGCATATTTATCCTTGTTAAATGCCTGCCGGGTCGCAATACCTGGCCGTTGCTGCAGTTTCAGGGGAGACCGGCATCATCCGCTAATCACATTAGCTCTTGTCCCTCTCATCTCAGTCAACAATACATAAAAAAAGGGCCGGAAAATCCGGCCCTTAGAGATAAAAAATGAGATCGATAATCAGGCGTAGCCGTAGCTCATCAAACGCTGATAGCGTCGGTTCAGCAGCTCTTCCTCACTCAGAACGTCGAGATCAGCCAGATCGGCCAGCAGCTGCGCTTTCAGAGAGGCTGCCATCACTTCCGGATTACGATGCGCGCCGCCCAGCGGCTCAGGAATGATGGAGTCAATCAGCTTCAGCTCTTTCAGGCGCGGGGCAACAATACCCATCGCTTCGGCGGCCAGCGGCGCTTTATCGGCGCTTTTCCACAGAATGGACGCACAGCCTTCCGGGGAGATAACGGAATAGGTGCTGTACTGCAGCATATTCACTTTATCGCCCACGCCGATTGCCAGCGCGCCGCCGGAGCCGCCTTCACCGATAACGGTGCAGATAACCGGTACGCTCAGGCGCGACATTTCACGCAGGTTGCGCGCAATCGCTTCAGACTGGCCGCGCTCTTCCGCGCCAACGCCAGGATAAGCGCCAGGGGTGTCGATGAAGGTGATGATCGGCATTTTAAAGCGCTCGGCCATCTCCATCAGGCGCAGCGCCTTACGATAGCCTTCCGGCGCCGGCATACCGAAGTTGCGGCGAATTTTCTCTTTGGTTTCGCGCCCTTTCTGGTGGCCGATAATCATCACCGGACGCCCGTCCAGACGCGCAATGCCGCCAACGATAGCTTTATCGTCAGCATAGGCGCGGTCACCGGCCAGTTCGTCGAATTCGTCGAAAGCCAGGCGGACATAATCCAGGGTGTATGGGCGACGTGGATGGCGAGCCAGTTGCGCAACCTGCCATGCACCAAGATCGGCGAAGATCTTGCGCGTCAGCTCTACGCTTTTTTCACGCAGGCGATGCACTTCTTCATCGATGTTAATATCCAGTTTCTCATCCTGGCGGCTTACCGCTGTCAGAGAATCGATTTTCGCTTCCAGCTCTGCAATCGGCTGTTCAAAATCAAGGAAATTCAGACTCATAGTATTCCTGTATTAGTCAAACTCCAGTTCCACCTGCTCCGAGCCGATCAGGCCACGCAGATCGTTAAGTAAACGATCGCTCGGAGAGACGCGCCATGTTGCGCCAAAACGCAACCGCGCGCGTGCATCCGCCCTCTGATAATAGAGGTGTACTGGAATAGTTCCCGAACGGTGGGGTTCCAGAGACTGACGGAGTCGGTTTAAAAGCTGGTCATCAATTTGCCTGTCCGTCAGCGAGATAGCAAGCCCGCGAGCATATTTTTCCCGGGCTTCGTCAATGTCCATGACTTCACGGGCGGTCATTTTAAGCCCCCCGCTGAAGTCATCAAAGCTGACCTGTCCGCTGACGATAAGTATGCGGTCTTTTTCCAGCAATTGCTGGTATTTATCCAGGGCGTCGGTGAACAACATCACCTCCAGACGCCCGGAACGGTCATCCAGCGTACAGATGCCGATACGATTGCCGCGCTTGGTGACCATGACCCGCGCGGCAATAACGAGCCCGGCCGCCGTGGTCACTTTACCACGATCGGTCGGATGCATGTCTTTGAGTCGTACGCCGCCAACGTAGCGCTCGATCTCTTTCAAATACTGGTTAATCGGGTGCCCGGTCAGATACAGCCCCAGGGTCTCCCTTTCGCCATCCAGCACCACCTGTTCCGGCCACGGTTGACAGTTGGCGTAGGACTGCTCGATTTGCTCCGGCTCTTCCGCCAGCACGCCGAACATATCCGCCTGGCCGATGGCTTCGGCTTTGGCGTGCTGATCGGCGGCCTTCAGCGCATCGCCCAGTGAATTCATTAACGCCGCGCGATGTGGCCCGAGGCGGTCGAACGCCCCGGACATAATCAGTTTTTCCAGCACCCGGCGGTTGAGCTTTTTAATATCCGTTCGCGCGCAGAGATCAAACAGTTCGCGGAAATAGCCGCCCTGATTACGGGCTTCAATGATCGCTTCTATCGGGCCTTCGCCGACGCCTTTGATCGCGCCGATACCATAAACGATTTCGCCATCGTCGTTAACGTGGAAATGATACAGGCCGGAGTTAATATCCGGCGGCAGGATTTTCAGCCCCATCCGCCAGCACTCATCCACCAGACCGACGACTTTCTCGGTGTTATCCATATCCGCGGTCATCACCGCTGCCATAAATTCGGCCGGATAGTGCGCCTTTAGCCACAGCGTCTGATAGGACACTAAAGCATAAGCGGCGGAGTGCGATTTGTTAAAGCCATAACCGGCGAATTTCTCCACCAGGTCAAAGATTTTGATCGCCAGCTCACCGTCTACACCGCGCTTCCTCGCCCCTTCTTCAAAGGTGCCGCGCTGCTTAGCCATCTCCTCCGGCTTTTTCTTACCCATCGCACGACGCAGCATATCCGCGCCGCCGAGGGTATAGCCGGAAAGCTCCTGGGCAATCTGCATGACCTGTTCCTGGTACAGGATGATGCCATAAGTTGGCTCCAGTACCGGTTTCAGGCATTCGTGCTGCCACTGCACGTCCGGATACGATATCTCTTCGCGACCGTGCTTACGGTCGATAAAGTTATCCACCATCCCCGACTGCAGCGGCCCCGGACGGAACAGGGCCACCAGCGCGATCATATCTTCGAAGCAGTCGGGCTGCAGACGCTTGATCAGATCCTTCATACCGCGCGATTCAAGCTGGAAAACGGCGGTGGTTTCCGAACGCTGCAGCATATCGAAGCTTTTTTTATCGTCGAGCGGGATCGCGGCGATATCCAGCGGCCCCTCGCCGTTCTTCTCGCGGCGGGCGTTGATCATCTCCAGCGCCCAGTTAATGATGGTGAGCGTACGCAGGCCGAGGAAGTCGAACTTCACCAGCCCGGCATATTCAACGTCGTTTTTATCAAACTGGGTAACCGGATGCTGGCCCGCTTCATCGCAGTAAAGCGGAGCAAAATCGGTAATTTTAGTTGGCGCGATCACCACCCCACCCGCATGTTTACCGGCGTTACGGGTGACCCCTTCGAGCTTACGCGCCATGTCGATCAGCGCTTTAACCTCTTCGTCCGCCTCATAAATTTCCGGCAGCTGCGGCTCGGCTTCAAACGCTTTCGCCAGCGTCATACCCGGGTCAGGCGGCACCAGCTTGGAAATGCGGTCCACAAAGCCGTACGGATGGCCCAGCACACGGCCAACGTCGCGGATAACCGCTTTCGCCGCCATGGTACCGAAGGTAATAATCTGCGATACCGCATCGCGACCGTACATGTCCGCGACGTGTTCAATCACCTGGTCACGCTTCTCCATACAGAAGTCAACGTCGAAGTCGGGCATGGAGACACGTTCCGGGTTAAGGAAACGTTCGAACAGCAGGTCGAACTCCAGCGGATCGAGGTCGGTAATTTTCAGCGCATAGGCGACCAGCGATCCGGCGCCGGAGCCACGTCCCGGCCCTACCGGCACGCCGTTATCCTTCGACCACTGGATAAATTCCATAACGATCAGGAAGTAGCCAGGGAACCCCATCTGGTTAATTACCTGCAGCTCAATGTCCAGGCGTTCATCATATTCAGGGCGGCGTTTCGTCCGCTCATCCGGATCGGGGAACAGGAATTCCAGGCGCTCTTCCAGACCCTCTTTGGATTTCTTGACCAGATAATCTTCGGTGGTCATATCCCCGGTCGGGAACTGCGGCAGGAAGTACTCACCAAGGCGCACGGTCACGTTACAGCGTTTGGCGATCTCCACGGTGTTTTGCAGCGCTTCGGGAATATCGGAAAAGAGCTCGCACATTTCCTCTTCGCTGCGCATATACTGCTGCGGCGAGTAGTTGCGCGGGCGCTTAGGATCGTCGAGGGTAAAACCGTCATGGATAGCCACGCGGATTTCATGGGCGTCGAAGTCACCCGGCTCAAGGAAGCGAACATCGTTGGTCGCCACCACCGGTAAGCCCCGGGTTTCCGCCAGCCCCACCGCCGCATGCAGATAGGGCTCTTCATCCTGACGGCCGGTGCGAATCAGCTCAAGAAAATAGCAGTCAGGGAAATGTTGTTCATAAAAATCAACGCACTGATCCACCAGCGCCATGTTGCCGCGCAGCAGGCTACGACCCACGTCGCCCATACGCCCGCCGGAGAGCAAAATCAGCCCTTCTTTTAATTCGATCAGCCAGTCGCGATCGATAATCGGGCCCGCCGCGCCGTAGCCGCGCTGATAAGCTTTGGAGATCAGCAGCGTCAGATTCTGATAGCCAGCGTTGTTAGCGGCCAGTACCGTCAACTGGCTCAGTTCATCGCCAAGCAGATCGCTCTGGACGTGGAAATCGGCCCCTACGATGGGTTTAATTCCGGCGCCGTGTCCCGCTCCGTAGAACTTCACCAGTCCGCAAAGGTTGGTAAAATCGGTGATCGCCAGCGCAGGCATGCCGAGCGCGGCCGCCTTTTTTACCAACGGTCCGGTTTTCGCCAGACCATCGATCATGGAATAGTCGCTGTGCACCCGCAGGTGTACGAAACGTGGTTCAGCCATCTTCAGATTCCGCGTTACTTAATTGCTTGCGTGTCGGTTCAGGACGCCAGGCCCAGCGCGCGCTTCACCGGGCCAAAGCTGCGCCGGTATTGCTCGATTACGCCATGTTCCAGCAGCTTTTGCAGATGAAAAGCGGTGGGATAACCTTTATGTTGCGCAAAGCCGTACTGCGGGAATTCCCGGTCCAGCACGGCCATTTCAGCATCTCGCGTCACTTTAGCCAGAATAGACGCGGCGCTGATTTCCGCCACTCGGCTGTCGCCTTTAACGACCGCCAGTGAAGGTACAGGCAGCGGCGGACAGCGGTTACCATCAATAAGAACAAACTCAGGGGAAATGCCCAAGCCCGCAACGGCGCGCTGCATGGCCAGCATGGTCGCATGTAGAATATTCAGCTCATCGATTTCATGCGGCTCCGCGCGACCGAGGCTCCAGCACAGCGCTTTTTCTTTGATCTCGTCGAATAGCGCAAGGCGCCGCTTTTCGCTGAGCTTTTTCGAGTCGGCAAGGCCCAAAATCGGCTTTGCCGGATCGAGAATAACCGCGGCAGTCACCACCGCGCCAACCAGCGGACCGCGCCCGACTTCATCGACTCCCGCAACCAGATGGGTATGCGGATAAACGAACTCCATCATTTTGCTAACTCCAGTACTGCATCCGCCGCCTGCTCATCAGCGTTGCAGCGGATCTGCTGATGCAGCGCGCGAAAGGTTTCATGCATATCGTGGCTGGTTTTACCGTCGGCCAGCAGCGGCTTCAGCGCCTCGGCCAGCGCCTGCGGCCGACATTCATCCTGCAGCAGTTCTTTAACCAGTTCACGCCCGGCCAGTAAATTCGGCAGCGATACATAGTCGGTTTTAACCAGCCGTTTCGCCAGCCAGAAGGTAAACGGCTTCATCCGATAGCCAACGACCATCGGACACTTAGCCAGCATACATTCCAGCGCAGCCGTTCCGGAAGCCAGCAGCGCGGCATCGCTGGCGATCATCGCATCGCGGGCCCGGCCATCCAGTAGATGTACGGCAAGATCCGGCGCCGTTTCCGCTTTGATACGCTCGAACTGTTCCCGCCGCTTCGCGTTGACCAGTGGGACCACCACTTCCAGATCGGGGTAATACTCTCGCAGGATCTGCGCCGTTTTCAGGAAATCGGCGCTGAGCATCTCAACTTCCGCCCCGCGGCTTCCCGGCAGTAGCGCCAGGCAGTGCACGTTACGATCGATTCCCAGACGGTCGCGCGCCGCGCCTTTGTCCGGATCCAGCGGCATCGCATCCGCCATCGTGTGGCCGATAAACCGGCAGGGAACGTTAAATTTGTCATAAAACGCTTTTTCGAAAGGCAGGAATGCCAGTACCAGATCGGTGGATCTGCCAATTTTGAAAACGCGTTTTTGCCGCCATGCCCATACCGACGGGCTAACGTAATGAATAGTTTTGATGCCCTGCTTCTTCAGATTACCTTCGAGGGTAATATTGAAGTCAGGCGCATCAATGCCGACGAACACGTCCGGCTTGAGCTCGGTCAATCGACGGGTGAGATCGGCGCGAATATGCAGCAGCCGACGCAGGCGACCAAGCACTTCCACAATGCCCATCACCGCCAGCTCTTCCATCTCATACCAGGCCTCGCAGCCTTCCGCCTGCATCAACGGCCCGGCAACGCCGACAAAGCGGGCATCAGGGATGCGGGCTTTGAGCGCGCGGATAAGACCGGCGCCAAGAATATCGCCGGAGGTTTCTCCGGCGACCAGGGCAATCGTCAGGGGACGCGATTCAGCCATTAACGAATCAGGCCGCGCGTGGAGCGGGCAAAAAAGTCGGTAAATGTCTGCACTTCAGGGTACTGCGCCGCCAGCTCGGCGATCTCAGCTTTCGCTTCGTCCAGCGTTTTACCGCTGCGGTACAGCAGCTTGTACGCGTTACGAATCGCTGTGATCGCCTCACGGCTGAAGCCGCGGCGTTTCAGCCCTTCGATGTTGACGCCAAACGGCGTCGCGTGGTTGCCCTGAGCAATCACGAACGGCGGAACGTCCTGCGCTACGCCTGAGCAGCCGCCAACCATTACGTGCGCGCCAATAATGCAGAACTGGTGCACGGCGGTCATGCCGCCGATGATAACAAAATCATCCAGCGAAACATGGCCCGCAAGGGTCGCGTTATTCGCCAGAATACAGCGGTCGCCCAGCGTACAATCGTGCGCCACGTGGGCGTTGATCATCAGCAGGTTATCGCTGCCCACCTTCGTTAATCCACCGCCCTGTACTGTGCCACGATGAATGGTGACGCTTTCGCGGATGCGGTTGCGATCGCCAATTTCCACACGGGTCGGTTCGCCAGCATATTTCAGATCCTGGTTAACTTCACCGATGGAAGCAAACTGATAGATCTCGTTATCGCGGCCAATTTTGGTATGCCCGTTAATGACAACGTGAGACTTCAGTACGGTACCTTCGCCGATTTCGACGTTAGCGCCAACAATACAAAACGGGCCAATGTGGACGTTAGCGCCAATAACGGCGCCATCTTCTACAATGGCGGAAGGATGAATAAAGGCGGTTTTATCAATCACGTATCAGGCCTCCCGGCTACGGGCACACATCATCGTTGCTTCGCAAACCACTTTTCCGTCAACCGTCGCAACGCCCTTGAAACGAGTCAGGCCGCGGCGGGTTTTCTCAAAAGTGACTTCCATAATCATCTGGTCGCCTGGCACGACCGGACGTTTGAAACGCGCTTCGTCAATCCCGGCAAAATAATACAGCTCGCCCGGTTCCAGTTTTCCAACGCTTTTGAATGCCAGAATACCGGTGGCCTGGGCCATGGCTTCGAGAATCAGTACGCCCGGTAAAATCGGCTTACCAGGGAAGTGTCCCTGGAAAAACGGCTCATTTACAGAAACATTTTTAACTGCGCGTAGAAAACGACCTTCTTCAAAATCCAGCACGCGATCGACCAGCAGGAACGGGTAACGGTGAGGCAGAAGTTCCAGAATCTCTTCAATGTGCAGAGTATGAGTGTCAGTAGTCAAAATACTCTTCCTGTCTAAATATCCTAAAAGGCAATAATAACACGGCCTGCGGCAATCTCATGAATGCAACAGGCCGAAAATTTAATGTGGCTGGATGAAGCACTAATCTTGCTGATTAACCTTGCGCTCAATGGCTTTGAGTCGCTTGCTCATATCATCAATATTCAGTACCAGCGCAGCGGTCTTACGCCAGACCTTATTCGGCTGCAGCGGGATACCTGAAGAGTAAACCCCTGGCTCGGTGATAGGACGCATAACCATCCCCATCCCCGTGACGGTGACTTTATCGCAGATTTCCATGTGACCGTTGATCACGCTGGCTCCGCCAATCATGCAGTAGCGGCCAATTTTCAGGCTGCCCGCCATGATGACGCCGCCAGCAACCGCAGTGTTGTCGCCAATCACTACGTTGTGCGCGATTTGACACTGGTTATCAATAATGACGCCATTTCCGATGACGGTGTCGTCCAGCGCACCGCGGTCAATGGTCGTACAAGCGCCAATCTCCACGCGATCGCCGATGATCACGCGACCCAGCTGCGGGATCTTCACCCAGTTGCCGCGATCGTTCGCATAGCCGAAGCCATCCGCGCCAATCACCGTGCTGGACTGGATCAGGCAATTCTCGCCGATCTCAATGTTGTGGTAAACGGTGACGTTGGCCCATAAACGCGAGCCAGCACCTATTTTCGTATTTTTCCCAACGAAGCAACCGGCGCCGATAACCACGTTATCACCGAGGATCGCGCCGGATTCGATAACGGCATTCGGGCCAATGGCGACGTGATTACCCAGCTTAGCCGTGGCATCGATGACCGCGCTGGGCGCGATATCCTGGGCCGGCTGCGGCGTGGTATCAAGAATTTGGGCCATGCGCGCGTAGGTCAGGTAGGGATTACGCACTACCAGCGCGGCGCTATGAGCAAAAGGCAAATCATCCTGCGTCATCACAACGGCAGATGCCTGGCAAACGGCCAGGTGTTCACGGTACTTAGGATTTACCATGAAGGTAATATCGCCCGCCTGTGCGGACTGCATGGACGCAACGCCGGTGATGACGATATCGCCATCACCGTGTAATTCTGCATCCAACTGCTGGGCTAAATCAGCCAGTCGAATTGAAGGCATTACTTATTTAACCTGTTTCAGCACATCAGCGGTGATGTCTTTTACATCGCTGCTGTTGTATGCGACGGCATTAGAGTCAACAACCAGATCGATGCTCTGATCTTTAGCCACGCTCTGCACGGCGCTCTGAATACGAGTCACCAGCTTGCCGCGCTCTTCGTTAGAACGACGTGCGCGATCCTGTTCGAAAGACTGCGCTTTCTGGGAGAAAGTCTGGCGCTGAGCCATAACGTCTTTTTCCAGTTTGGTACGGTCAGAGCCCGCTTTCATGGACTGCAGACGCTGCATTTTAGACTGCAGGTCGCCTTCCATACGCTGCAGCTCGCTCGCGCGGCCTTTAAACTCGTTTTCCAGCGTGTTAGAAACGCCTGTTTTCTGGGCAACCTGTTGGAACAGGCTGTTCATGTTAACCATTGCAATTTTATCTGCCGCCTGAGCGGAAGTAACCATTGCTAAACCCAGACCTGCAGCTAATAACCACTTTTTCACAATTAACTCCTTACCATCCCATGAGTACCCAGGGGTACCGTTATTTGCGTGGCCAGGCGATAACCTCAGTTATCGCCAATAGTCAGCGCTATACTGCAACTGCACTTACATTCCATTGTAGCCAACACCATTACCAGGTTTTACCGATGTTAAACTGGAACTGTTCGGCTTTGTCTCCATCGTACTTTTTAAACGGCTGAGCGTAGGAGAATACTAACGGCCCTAACGGCGACATCCACTGTACTGCGATACCCGCAGACATACGGATATTGCTTGGATCGCTGTAGTCCGGGTAACCGCCATATGCGGCTGAATCCCAGTGAGTATCCCACACGGTACCCATATCCCAGAAGAAGGAAGTACGTACCGAGTTCGCATATTTATCGCTAATAAACGGCGTTGGGGTGATCAGCTCAAGGCTGGCAACCGCCATGGCGTTACCGCCCACCGCATCATCAGACTTACACGGCGCAGATGCGCTGCTCTTACATTCGTTATCGTAGCTGTCGTCGTCGTCATGACGGCTGCTGGCCGGGAAGTAAACCGCTTTCGGACCGATAGTAT
This sequence comes from Klebsiella sp. M5al, assembly GCF_002090195.1. Taxonomy (NCBI): domain Bacteria; kingdom Pseudomonadati; phylum Pseudomonadota; class Gammaproteobacteria; order Enterobacterales; family Enterobacteriaceae; genus Klebsiella; species Klebsiella sp. M5al. Next base: position 1,107,720 of record NZ_CP020657.1, on the reverse strand, counting down.
TGGACTGGAAGCCACGCACGGTGCTTGAGCCGCCGGCGTAGAAGTTCTCATAGAACGGCATCTCTTTACCGCCCAGGCCATCGCCATAACCAAAGCGGGTACGACCCAACATGACCCATTTATGATCGTCATCGATCGGTACATAGGTCGCGGTATCCAGCGTCGCTTTATAGTATTCGTTATCCGATCCCGGGATCGTCACTTTACCATTCAGGTTGACGCGTGAACCTTCCGTCGGGAAGAAGCCGCGGTCGAGCTTGTTGTACGTCCAGCCGTAGTTGAAGGTGAAGTCGTCAGCGCTGAACGAGTTTCTGTCGTTCGTGTTGTCCGGGTACTGGCCCATCGAATTCAGATAACGCCACATGGATACCTGAGGCTGCATATTGGACAGCTTGTTATGCACATAGCCCAGACCCGCGCGCAACGTATTGTATTCGTTGACCGGGAAGCCCAGCGTAATGTCTGTACCATAGCTTTTGTTGGTATAGTCAGACAGGTCCGCATCGTTAGCGTCGAAGTCGTTATAGAACACACGACCGCCGAGGCTAACGCCATCCACGGTAAAGTACGGGTTCGTCACCGACAGTTCAGTATAGGTCTGATAGTCGTTTTTGGTGCCGTTAATCCCAACGGAATAGCCGGTACCGAGCCAGTTATCCTGCTGAACGCCGGCCTGGAAGCTGACGCCGCTTTCCGTACCGTAACCGACGCCGAAGTTAAAGCTACCGGTGTTACGTTCTTTAACCTTGTAGACCACGTCAACCTGATCCGGGCTGCCCGGCACGCGCTGCGTATCGGTATCAACCGTCTCAAAGTAGCCTAAACGGTTCAGACGATCTTTACCCTGATCGACCAGGTCGCTACCCAGCCAGGCGCCTTCCATCTGACGCATTTCGCGACGCAGAACGGCATCTTTCGAGGTATCGTTGCCTTCGAAGCGAATTTTACGCACGTAGTAACGATTGCCCGCATCGACGTTAACGTGCAGCTTCACGGTCTTATCGGTATCGCTGATTTCCGGCTGGGACTGAACGCGCGGATAGGCATAGCCGTAGCGACCGAGGAGTTTCTTAATGTCATTCTCCATTTTGGTCACTTTGGTGCCGTTATACAGCTCGCCCGGCTCAACTTTGGTCAGCGCTTCGATTTCTGCCGAATGCCCCGCCAGGTCACCCGTCACCTGCACACCGGAAAGCTTGTACTGATCGCCTTCGGTAATGTTGATGGTGATGTAGATGCCTTTCTTGTCCGGCGTCAGGCTCACCTGCGTGGAGTCAATGTTGAAACGAGCATAGCCGCGATCCAGATAGTAGCTGCGCAGCGTTTCAAGGTCCCCTGCAAGCTTCTGTTTCTGATACTTACGATCGCCAACCACGTTCCACCACGGCACTTCATCGCGCAGCTGGAAGGTCGAAATCAGTTCATCGGTGCTGAATGCATGGTTGCCGACGATATTGATCTGCTGGATTTTCGCCGAGACGCCTTCCTGGAAGACCAGCTTCAGGTCGACACGGTTACGCGGCAGCGGCGTCACGACAGCTTTAACGCTGGCGCTGTACTTACCGACGCTGTAGTAGAAATCCTCCAGCCCCTTTTCGATATCAGCAAGCGTGGTGCGATCGAGGGATTCCCCTACGCGTACGCCGGATGCCTCAAGGTTTTGCTTGAGCATGTCATCTTTCACCGACTTGTTACCGGAGAAAGTGATGCTGGCAATCGTTGGACGCTCTTTCACCTGCACCAGCAGGGTATCACCATCGCGCAGGACGCGAACGTCCTCAAAGTTGCCGGTGGCAAACAGAGCACGGATGGTGTTACTGATATCATCATCGGTTACGGTATCGCCAGGACGCACTGGCATACTGAGGAGGGCCGCACCAACAGCGACACGCTGAAGGCCTTCGAAATGAATGTCCTTCACCACGAACCCGTCAGCACCGTATACGGTTGCGCTGCTAAACAGCAGCGACGCTATGAGCAACTTTTTCATCGCCATCGTTATTATGCGTTCTTCCTAACAAACTCTCTTACAACCGAGAGAAATCATTGAAAAGTGCAAGCCCCATTAACAGCACCAGCAATATTGAGCCAATGCGATAACTAAAGTCTTGAACTCGCTCGGATACCGGTCCGCCTTTCAGCTTTTCAATCGCCAAAAACAGCAGATGTCCCCCGTCAAGAACGGGAAGCGGGAACAGGTTGATTATTCCAAGGTTCACGCTGATCAGCGCAAGAAACATCAGATAATAAATCAGCCCAAATTCCGCTGACATCCCAGCCCCCTGGGCGATAGAAATCGGCCCGCTGAGGTTGTTCAGTTTGACATCACCGGTTATCAATTTGCCCAGCATCCTGACCGTTAACGACATCAGCTGCCAGGTTTTATCCGTGGCTTGAGCGATGGCGGCAAACGGCCCGTACTGACGCACTGTCTTATATTCATCAGGCAGCGGGATGACCTTAGGTACGACCCCTGCAAACCCCTCAGCTTTGCCTTTGGTAGACTTCGTGTCCGGCGTCAAGGTCACCGACAAGGGACTCCCCTGCCGCTCGATGTCCAGAACTAATGCCCTACCTGGATTATCACGCACCAGATTAACAAACGTCATCCACTGCGTTAACGGTTGACCATCGACTTTAACGATCCTGTCGCCCGCTTGCAAACCCGCCTTCTGCGCCGCCGAGCCAGATTGTACTTCAGCCAGGACGGTATCAATCTGCGCGCTGCGGGGTTGAATGCCCAATGAGGCAACCGGATCTTGTTTATCCGGCTCGAACGCCCAGTGCTGCAGATCGAGGATTTTATCCTGGCGTTGATTGGTCCCGAAAGGGGCGACGGTAACTATTGTTTGCCGATCGCCTATCTTCGCCACCAGCGCCATCCGTACTGCATCCCAATCAGGCGTTTCGATGCCATCTATCGCTTTAAGTTCCGTTCCTTTTGCAATTTGTGCTTGCGCGGCGATCGAGTTGGGCGTTATGTCGCCAACGACCGGACGAATGCCCGGGACGCCGATAATAAAGACCAGCCAGTAGGCAAAAATGGCAAAAAGGAAGTTCGCGATGGGCCCTGCGGCGATAACGGCGGCGCGCTGACCAACAGTTTTGTTGTTAAATGCGGCGTGACGCATCTCTGGCGCCACGGGCTCAACGCGTTCGTCGAGCATTTTGACGTAACCGCCCAACGGAATAAGGGCGATAATAAACTCCGTTCCCTGCTTATCAAAACGGCGCCAAAGCGCTTTACCAAAGCCGATAGAGAAACGCTCAACGCGGATACCACAGCGGCGAGCAACCCAGAAATGGCCAAATTCATGGACGGTAATCAGCACGCCCAGGGCAATAATAAAAGCAGCCAAATTCCAGAGAACGCTCAGCATAAAACCTTCCGTCAAATCGTCCTGAAAACCAACAAGAGTAGGCAAGCAAACACGGGCACCGCAGCGGTCAGGCTATCGATACGATCGAGAATACCGCCGTGTCCGGGGATCAGATTTCCGCTATCTTTAATGCCAGCTTCGCGTTTAAACATGCTCTCGGTCAGGTCGCCAAGTACCGAGGCCAGGGCCGCGACAATGGAACATACCAGCAGCACCATCGGCGTCACATCCAGATGAGCCCACCAGCCGTACGCCCAGGAGATAACCGCTGCCGTTAACAGACCGCCGAAAAAACCCTGCCAGGTTTTGCCCGGAGAAACCTTCGGCGCCAGCTTATGCTTACCGAACATTTTACCGAACATATAAGCGCCAGAATCCGCGCCCCAGACCAGAATCATCACGTACAGCAACCACAGCGCGCCGCTGTAATGGTCATCGGCGTAATGCCAGGCCCGAAGCGCCAACATGCCCCAAAAAAACGGCACGATGGTCAGGACGCCAAAAATCAGACGTAGCGTTTTTGAATGGCGCCAGAAGGCCGCTGAAGCGGGATAGGTCAGCACCAGAAGCAGCGCGACGACCCACCAGCCAAATGATGCCCATAGCGCCCCCTCAACCAGCGGTTGATGAACGTCATAATGATATTCCGGCATCAGGAATAGCATCAGCGCCAGCAGCAGACCGCAAAGCACTGACAGCCAGACTCTCTGCGTCGTTGAAGTGAAGCCGCTAAATTGCCCCCACTCCCACGCGGCAAGCATGCAGACGACTAGCGTAACGATGGCAAAACCCGCGGGCGGCAGCAAAAAAAGCGCCGCTATCACCACGGGAATTAAGACGAAAGCAGAAATCAGGCGATACTTCAGCAAAAGTGACCCCCATCAGGCATTGTTGCCGCCCGGTTCAGTGCCGCCGAAGCGACGCTCTCGATTAACAAAGGCATGGAGTGCACCTTCAAAGTCCTGTTCAGCGAAATCGGGCCAAAGAACATCCGTAAAGTAAAGTTCGGCATAGGCAATTTGCCAAATCAAAAAATTACTAATGCGATGCTCTCCCCCGGTCCTAATAACTAAATCTACGGGAGCCAGTTCATGCATACAGACCTGCTGGCTCAGCATCTCTTCTGTGATTTGCTCGGGCTGAAGCAACCCGTCTTGTACCTGTTTGGCCAGATGACGTACGCCCTGAACGATATCCCAGCGGCCGCCATAGTTCGCAGCAATATTCAGGGTCAAACCGGTGTTGTTCTCCGTCAGCGCCTCGGCTTTGCGAATACGTTCCTGGAGACGCGCGTTGAAGCGCGTGGTCTCGCCAATGATACGCAGGCGCACATTATGCCTGTGCAGACTTTTCACTTCGCTATCCAGCGCCCAGACAAATAGCTCCATCAGCGCACTGACTTCCTGCGCCGGGCGATTCCAGTTTTCACTGCTGAACGCGTATAACGTCAACGCTTCAATACCATTATTCGCCGCGAAAGAAACGGCGCGACGAACAGATTTTGCGCCGGCTTTATGGCCAAAGGCGCGGATCTTTCCTTGCCGTTTTGCCCAACGCCCGTTGCCATCCATAATAATGGCCACATGACGGCACCCATGCGCAGGCAACATTTCGCTGACAGTTTGATTAGCAGACAACATAACGCGTTTTAAGTCCATAATAAGGATTAGCTAAGCTACTAAACACGGGCCACCGGTCAGCGCTGGATACGCATTTTTATCCGGTACCGGAGCTACGGCCAATCGCAGAGAACAACCAAAAGCTTTACGCAAAAAAGCCGTGTCTTGCCACGGCCACCGTAATCTTTCACAACAAAATGCAACGATCGGATGGCGCAGACTATATCACTGAAGCACAGCGCCCACAAATATCACAACGAGTATCAGAATTTGCGCCGCGCGGCCAGGAGCTGACCTGCGCTTACCCGGGCCATCGCATCAATAGCCAGTACTTCATCAATACTTTGCGGCTCATTTAGCGCCTGCAGATCCAGCACCGACTGGTTTATCGCCGCAATATCGGTAAAGCGAATATCACCGTTCAAAAACGCCGCGACCGACACTTCATTCGCCGCGTTCAGCGTCGTGGTCGCCGCCTGACCGACATCAAAAGCCTCCATGGCCAGCTTCAGGCAGGGATAGCGCCCATAATCCGGCGCCGAGAAGCTCAGGTGACTCAATTGACAGAAATCCAGCGGTTTCACCCCAGAATTAAGGCGTTTTGGCCAGCCCATCGTGTGGGCAATCGGCGTACGCATATCCGGCTCGCCAAGCTGGGCGAGGACGCTGCCGTCCTGATAGCGCACCATCGAATGAATCACCGATTGCGGATGGATCAGAACTTCCATTTGCTCCGCAGAGGCGTTAAACAGCCACCGGGCTTCGATATACTCCAGCCCCTTATTCATCATGGTGGCCGAATCGACAGATATTTTGCGCCCCATCGACCAGTTTGGATGCTTACATGCCCGATCGGGCGTCATCGCCGCCAGTTCAGAAATCGCCGTTTCCCGGAAAGGACCGCCGGAGCCGGTGAGCAGAATCGACGCCACGCCGTTCTGGGTTAAATCAGCGTATCCGAGATTATGTTGAATTGGTTCCGGCATACTCTGAAAAATCGCATTATGCTCGCTATCAACCGGTAACAATCGTGCGCCGTACTGCTGCACGGCCTCCATAAACAGACGACCGCAGGTCACCAGCGACTCTTTGTTCGCCAACAGTACCGTTTTACCCGCGCGGATGGCTGCAAGTGTCGGCACCAGGCCCGCTGCGCCGACAATCGCCGCCATCACCTGCTCAACCTCGTCCAGCGCCGCCACCTCAGCCGCCGCCTGCTGGCCGCTCATGACTTCCGTACGGCTACCCTGCTCGCGCAGTTTTGCCCGCAGCAGCTCCGCGCTGTGCGCATCGTCCATTACCGCGTAACGAGGGGAGAATTCCAGGCATTGTTCAACCATACGGTCGACATTTTTCCCGGCGACCAGCGCGGTGATAGAAAAGCTATCAGGATTATGGCGCACCACATCCAGCGTGCTGCAGCCGATAGAACCGGTCGAACCAAGAATGGTTAATTGCTTCATGAGGCGTCCAGAAAAATGAAGACAGGATAAAAAGCAAAACGCCGCCAGCAAACCCTTATGCATCAATTATCGGATAATAGAGCGGAGGCGCCGAGCCTTTGACTTGGCGCCAAAGGCTACAAGGCCAGTCGTCTAAACGCAATCCCGAAAATTGAGCGTACGGTCTCCTGTACGGCGTTTCAGATTTTACGCAGGGCAATGCTCAGACCTGCGTGTCGGCAGAGAATCAGAACTGCATCAGTTCCGCTTCTTTATCCGCCAGCGCCGCATCAACTTTCTTGATAGCAGCGTCAGTCATTTTCTGCACATCTTCCTGAGAGCGGCGATCGTCATCTTCGCTGATCTCTTTCTCTTTCAGAAGCGCCTTGACTTTATCGTTGGCATCGCGACGAACGTTACGTACGGCAACGCGCGCTTGTTCAGCTTCGCCACGCACGATTTTGGTCAGATCTTTACGACGTTCTTCGGTCAGCGGCGGCAGCGGAACGCGGATATCGCTACCCGCAGAGCTTGGGTTCAGACCGAGGTCGGAAGCCATAATCGCTTTTTCAACGGCCGGGCTCATGGAGCGATCGAAGACGTTGATCTTCAGAGTGCGGGAGTCTTCTACCGTTACGCTAGCCAGCTGACGCAGCGGGGTCGGCGTGCCGTAGTATTCCACGATAATGCCATCCAGCAGGCTGGGAGAAGCACGACCCGTGCGTATTTTGCTGATTTGGGTTTTGAACGCTTCGACGCATTTGTCCATGCGTACTTCAGCATCTTTTCTGATATCGCTAATCACGTTACGAATCCTTGAAAACTTGTCTCAGACAGACCAGACGGTCGCCCACTGCAAAAGTGAGCTAAGTATAGTCATGTTTATGCTCAACGTCTTTCAGGCTGCGGGTCAGCCGCAGCATTCCGTCCACAGAGCATGTTGAAAACCATCGGGTCATAAACCCGTAAAAGTAAGGCCGAATATTACCCGTATTTGACGCCGACGGGAATTACTCAGTAATTAATGTGCCTTCTTTTTCACCCATCACCACGCGACGCAGCGCGCCAGGCTTATTCATATTGAATACGCGAATCGGCAGTTTGTGGTCACGCGCCAGGGTAAAGGCCGCAAGATCCATCACTTTCAGCTCTTTATCCAGCACTTCGGTGTAGGTCAGCTGATCGTACATGGTCGCGGAAGGATCTTTGGCCGGGTCGGCGGTAAATACACCGTCAACTTTGGTTGCTTTCAGTACTACGTCGGCTTCAATTTCAATACCGCGCAGGCAGGCAGCAGAATCGGTAGTAAAGAATGGGTTACCGGTACCCGCGGAAAGAATGACCACGCGGTTGTTACGCAGCAGGCTGATAGCTTCCGCCCAGCTATAGTTATCGCACACGCCATTCAGCGGAATCGCTGACATCAGGCGGGCGTTCACATAGGCGCGATGGAGAGAATCACGCATTGCAAGGCCGTTCATGACCGTTGCCAGCATGCCCATGTGGTCGCCCACAACGCGGTTCATACCCGCTTTCGCCAGACCAGCTCCACGGAACAGGTTACCGCCACCAATCACTACGCCAACCTGAATACCCAGCTCAACCAGTTCTTTGATTTCCTGAGCCATGCGGTCAAGTATGCTCGCATCAATACCGAAGCCTTCTGAACCTTGCAGAGCTTCGCCACTTAACTTAAGCAGAATACGTTTGTAGACGGGTTTTGCATTGGTAGCCATGTTTCTTTCCTGAGACTGTCAACGAATGAGATGAGTTAATTCTGGCGACATTGTACGTCGCTTTTCAGCGTACCCACTATAGCGGTTGGCTGAATTTACACATTAGGCGCAAAAAGAAGCCGCCCTCAGGCGGCTCCTTTTGAAAATTAAGACTGCTTGGACATCGCAGCAACTTCTGCTGCAAAGTCAGTCTCAACTTTCTCAATGCCTTCGCCCACTTCAAAGCGGATGAAGCCAGTCACGTCAGCGTTGTGCTCTTTCAGCAGCTGAGCAACAGATTTGCTCGGGTCCATAACGAACGGCTGACCGGTCAGAGAAACTTCGCCGGTGAATTTCTTCATGCGGCCTTCAACCATTTTCTCTGCGATTTCTTTCGGCTTGCCAGACTGCATGGCGATATCCAGCTGAACCTGGTACTCTTTTTCTACCACTTCAGCGGAAACGTCTTCCGGCTTAACGAATTCAGGCTTGCTTGCAGCGATGTGCATAGCCAGCTGTTTAACCAGCTCTTCGCTCGCGCCTTTAGCCGCAACCAGAACGCCGATACGCGCGCCGTGCTGGTAAGAACCCAGAACTTCGCCTTCCAGAGAAGAAACGCGACGGATGTTGATGTTCTCACCGATTTTAGCAACCAGCGCAACGCGTTCTTCTTCGAACTGTGCTTTCAGAACTTCAACGTCAGTGATTTTGCCAGCAACAGCGGCGTCCAGAACTTTGTTAGCAAATGCCTGGAAACCACCATCTTTAGCAACGAAGTCAGTCTGGCAGTTAACTTCCAGAATGATGCCGTAGGTGCCATCGATTTTAGTAATGATCACGCCGTCAGCAGCAACGTTGCCTGCTTTTTTCGCTGCTTTAATAGCACCGGATTTACGCATGTTTTCGATTGCCAGCTCGATGTCGCCGTTCGCTTCAGTCAGCGCTTTTTTGCAATCCATCATGCCTGCGCCAGTACGCTCGCGCAGCTCTTTTACCAGGGATGCGGTAATTTCAGCCATTCTTTATTCCTCGGGAGATGTGATCTGCCCGGTTCCAGGAACCAGACAGATTTGAAAGTGAAAAAGGGGCCGCTAAGAGGCCCCTATTTATACACGGTACTAAATAAGGGTATGCCTTATTATTCAGCTTCTACGAAGCTTTCTTCCGCCTGAGAAGCCAGATCCTGAGAACGGCCTTCACGAACGGTAGCAGCAACAGCGCTCAGGTACAGGCTAACTGCACGGATTGCGTCGTCGTTACCCGGGATAACGAAGTCAACGCCGTCCGGATCGGAGTTAGTATCAACGATAGCAAATACCGGAATACCCAGGTTGTTTGCTTCTTTGATTGCGATGTGCTCGTGGTCAGCGTCGATAACGAACAGCGCGTCCGGCAGGCCGCCCATGTCTTTGATACCGCCCAGGCTGTTTTCCAGCTTGTCCAGCTCACGAGTGCGCATCAGCGCTTCTTTCTTGGTCAGCTTGTCGAAAGTACCGTCCTGGGACTGAGTTTCCAGGTCTTTCAGACGTTTGATAGACTGACGAACGGTTTTCCAGTTAGTCAGCATACCGCCCAGCCAGCGATGGTTCACGAAGAACTGGTCGCAGCTGTTAGCAGCGTCTTTTACCGCTTCGCTTGCAGCGCGCTTAGTACCAACGAAAAGGATTTTGCCTTTACGAGAAGAGATCTTGTTCAGTTCAGCCAGAGCTTCGTTGAACATCGGTACAGTTTTCTCAAGGTTGATGATGTGAACTTTGTTACGCGCGCCGAAGATGAAAGGCTTCATTTTCGGGTTCCAGTAACGGGTCTGGTGACCAAAGTGAACACCAGCCTTGAGCATGTCGCGCATGGAAACAGTTGCCATGTTTAAAACCTCTATAGATAAAAGTTGGGGTTATGCCTCCACGTATCCCATATTACCGACCCCAAAGGGCACCCCGGAATATGTGCCGATACGTGTGTGTTGTTACACAAAGTGAGATTTGTCGCTTCAGTCCATCTTGTGTATCTGAGAATGGAACAGAAGTCCGGCGCGCTTTATACCACAAAACAGGAGCGGAAACCAACTGTTGTTGACGTCGCGTGCTGTTAATGATTCTCAATTTGGCAGCAGGACGCCCGGACTGTTAACATTGTTCAGACATAATCTATTATTGTCGAAAAAATCGACACTGCTGGACACAATCCATGGCTATTTCTATCAAGACATCTGAAGACATCGAAAAAATGCGCGTTGCCGGCCGCTTGGCCGCTGAAGTGCTGGAAATGATCGAACCCTACGTAAAACCGGGCGTCAGCACCGGCGAACTGGACCGTATCTGCAACGATTATATCGTTAATGAACAAAAAGCCGTTTCCGCCTGCCTGGGCTACCACGGTTTTCCAAAATCGGTCTGCATCTCTATTAATGAAGTGGTGTGCCACGGGATCCCGGACGACGGCAAATTGCTGAAAGATGGCGATATCGTCAACATTGACGTCACCGTCATTAAAGATGATTTCCACGGCGATACCTCGAAGATGTTTATCGTCGGTAAACCGACCATTCTCGGCGAGCGCCTGTGCCGCATCACCCAGGAAAGCCTCTATCTGGCCCTCAAAATGGTCAAACCGGGGATTAATCTGCGCGCTATCGGCGCGGCTATTCAAAAATACGTCGAAGCCGAAGGTTTCTCCGTCGTGCGCGAGTACTGCGGCCACGGTATCGGCCGCGGTTTCCATGAAGAACCGCAGGTGCTGCATTACGACTCTCCGGAAACCAACGTGGTGCTCAAACCCGGCATGACCTTTACCATTGAGCCCATGGTCAACGCGGGTAAAAAAGAGATCCGCAGCATGAAAGACGGCTGGACGGTAAAAACCAAAGACCGGAGCTTGTCTGCGCAGTATGAGCATACTATTGTGGTGACAGATAACGGCTGCGAAATACTGACGTTACGCAAGGATGACACCATCCCGGCGATAATCTCGCACAACGAATGATGAAAAGCCGGCGCCAGCCGGCTTTTTTATGACGGGCGTCCTGCCCGTCCCCCCTTGGGCCGCCGCAGGCGACGTTAAAAATCGCTCCCGGCGATTTTTTATGGGCGATAGTTTTTTCTTATGGTGGCGCAATGAGCAACTCTTTATCTAATACTGTCCCCCCTGACCTGTCCGCTCAGCCAGAAAATCCGGGCGAGTGGCCAAAAAGTGATTTCAATTGCGCGACGATTAAGGCGCTTATCGACGCTTTTCAGCGCTGGCTGGGCGAGGCTTTTGATAGCGGTATTGCCGCGGAAAGATTGATTGAAGCACGTACCGAATTTATCGATCAGCTGCTCCAGCGGCTGTGGGTCGAGTACGGTTTCGGTTCCATTAACGACATCGCGCTGGTCGCCGTCGGCGGTTACGGCCGCGGCGAACTGCACCCGCTTTCTGATATCGATCTGCTGATATTGAGCCGCAAAAAGCTCCCCGATGAGCAGGCGCAAAAGGTCGGCGAGCTGCTGACGCTGCTGTGGGATATTAAACTGGAAGTCGGCCACAGCGTGCGCACCCTCGAAGAGTGCCTGCTGGAGGGGCTGTCGGACCTCAGCGTCGCCACCAATCTGATTGAATCGCGTCTGCTTATTGGCGACGTCGCGCTGTTCCTTGAACTACAAAAGCACATATTCAGCGACGGCTTCTGGCCATCGGAAAAGTTCTTTGCGGCAAAAGTTGAAGAGCAGAATGTACGCCATCAGCGCTATCACGGGACCAGCTACAACCTGGAGCCGGACGTGAAAAGCAGCCCGGGCGGCCTGCGCGATATCCACACCCTACAGTGGATCGCGCGCCGCCATTTCGGCGCCACCTCGCTTGATGAAATGGTCGGCTTCGGCTTTCTGACCGAAGCCGAACGCAACGAGCTTAACGAATGCCTGCATCAGCTCTGGCGCATTCGCTTTGCGCTACATCTTGAGCTCAACCGCTACGATAATCGCCTGCTGTTCGACAGGCAGTTCAGCGTCGCCCGCCGTCTGCGCTATGAAGGCGAAAGCAACCAGCCGATTGAGCATATGATGAAGGATTTCTTCCGCGTCACCCGTCGGGTGAGCGAGCTGAACCAAATGCTGATCCAGCTGTTCGAAGAAGCGATTCTCGCGCTCACCGAGGATGAGAAGCCGCGACCGATTGATGATGATTTTCAACTGCGCGGCACGCTTATCGATCTGCGCGATGACACGCTGTTTATCCGTGAACCGCAGGCCATTCTGCGCATGTTCTATACGATGGTGCGCAACAGCAGCATCACCGGCATTTACTCCACCACGCTTCGCCATCTGCGCCACGCCCGCCGTCATCTGACGCAGCCGCTTTGCTACATTCCGGAAGCGCGGACCCTGTTCCTCAGTATGCTGCGCCATCAGGGCGCGGTAAGCCGCGGGCTGCTGCCGATGCACCGCCATAGCGTGCTGTGGGCCTATATGCCGCAATGGTCGCATATTGTCGGCCAGATGCAGTTCGATCTGTTTCACGCCTATACCGTTGATGAACACACCATCCGCGTGCTGCTGAAGCTTGAGAGCTTCGCCAAAGAAGAGACCCGTAGCCGCCATCCGCTGTGCGTGGAACTGTGGCCGCGCCTGACGCATCCGGAGCTGATCCTTATCGCCGCCCTCTTTCACGATATCGCCAAAGGGCGCGGCGGCGACCATTCGATTCTCGGCGCGCAGGACGTACTGAAATTCGCCGAGCTTCACGGCCTTAACTCGCGCGAAACCCAACTGGTCGCCTGGCTGGTGCGCCATCATTTGCTGATGTCGGTTACCGCCCAGCGTCGCGATATTCAGGATCCGGAAGTGATCAAGCAGTTCGCCGAAGAGGTGCAAACGGAAAATCGTCTGCACTATCTGGTCTGTCTGACCGTCGCCGATATCTGTGCCACCAACGAAAACCTGTGGAACAGCTGGAAGCAGAGCCTGCTGCGCGAGCTCTATTTCGCCACCGAAAAACAGCTGCGCCGGGGGATGCAAAACACGCCGGATATGCGCGAGCGGGTGCGTCACCATCAGCTACAGGCGCTGGCGCTGCTGCGGATGGAAAATATCAATGAACAGGCGCTGCACCAAATCTGGAACCGCTGCCGCGCCAACTACTTTGTGCGCCATACGCCAAACCAGCTCGCCTGGCATGCGCGCAATCTACTGAAGCACGATCTCAGCAAGCCGATGATCCTGCTCAGTTCCCACGCCACGCGCGGCGGCACCGAGATTTTTATCTGGAGTCCGGACCGCCCTTACCTCTTTGCCGCCGTTTGCGGCGAGCTGGATCGCCGCAATCTTAGCGTTCACGATGCGCAGATCTTCACCACCCGCGACGGCATGGCGATGGATACCTTTATCGTTCTTGAGCCGGACGGCAGCCCGCTTTCCGCCGACAGGCACGAGATGATCCGCGTGGGCCTGGAACAGACCCTCAGCCAGCGCAGCTGGCAGCCACCGGCGCCCCGTCGTCAGGCGGCGAAGCTGAGGCATTTTTCCGTGCCGACGGAGGTGAATTTCCTGCCGACGCATACCGACCGGAAATCCTTTCTTGAGCTGATTGCTCTCGATCAGCCGGGTCTGTTAGCGCGCGTCGGCCAGGTGTTTGCCGACCTCGGCATTTCGCTCCACGGGGCGCGAATTACGACAATTGGTGAGCGAGTAGAAGATTTATTTATAATCGCCACCGCAGACCGGCGCGCCCTTAATAATGAGCTACAGCAAGAAGTGCAACAACGGTTGACAGAGGCCCTCAATCCAAACGATAAAGGGTAACGTATTTTTTTTAAGTAAATGGAAAGAGTAAACAATGCAGCAATTACAGAACGTTATTGAGTCCGCTTTTGAGCGTCGCGCCGACATCACCCCGGCAAACGTGGATACCGTGACCCGCGAAGCGGTTAACCAGGTGATTTCTCTGCTTGATTCCGGCGCGCTGCGTGTCGCTGAAAAAATTGACGGCCAGTGGGTCACCCATCAGTGGCTGAAGAAAGCGGTTCTGCTCTCTTTCCGTATTAACGATAACCAGGTTATCGATGGTGCGGAAAGCCGCTACTTCGATAAAGTCCCAATGAAGTTCGCGGATTATGATGAAGCGCGTTTCCAGAAAGAAGGGTTCCGCGTCGTTCCGCCAGCGGCCGTTCGTCAGGGGGCGTTTATCGCTCGTAATACGGTTCTGATGCCGTCCTATGTGAACATCGGCGCCTACGTTGACGAAGGCTCCATGGTGGATACCTGGGCGACCGTCGGTTCCTGCGCGCAGATCGGCAAAAACGTCCACCTGTCCGGCGGCGTCGGTATCGGTGGCGTACTGGAGCCGCTGCAGGCTAACCCGACCATTATCGAAGATAACTGCTTTATCGGCGCGCGTTCCGAAGTCGTTGAGGGCGTTATCGTCGAAGAGGGTTCCGTTATCTCTATGGGCGTGTACCTCGGCCAGAGCACCAAAATCTACGACCGCGAAACCGGTGAAGTGTTCTACGGCCGCGTTCCGGCAGGCTCCGTCGTCGTCTCCGGCAACCTGCCGTCAAAAGATGGCAAATACAGCCTGTACTGCGCGGTCATTGTCAAAAAAGTCGATGCCAAAACCCGCGGCAAGGTTGGAATCAACGAACTTCTGCGTACCATCGACTAAGCAGTATGAAAAGCGGGAGGCATCCCGCTTTTTTTATATATTAAGCTGGCGAAGATAGATTTTTTCGTTAATTATTCAAAGATTACGATGATATCAAAGGTACCGTTATGTACGATAATCTGAAAAGTCTTGGTATTACCAATCCTGATGAAATCGATCGCTATAGCCTGCGGCAGGAAGCCAACAACGACATTCTGAAAATCTACTTTCAGAAGGATAAAGGCGAGTTCTTCGCTAAGAGCGTCAAGTTCAAATATCCGCGTCAGCGCAAAACCGTGGTCGCCGACGGCGTGGGCCAGGGGTATAAAGAAGTCCAGGAAATTAGCCCTAACCTACGCTATATCATCGACGAGCTGGATCAAATCTGTCAGCGCGATCGTAGCGAAATCGATCTGAAACGTAAGATTCTTGACGATCTGCGTCACCTGGAAAGCGTTGTCACCAATAAGATCAGCGAAATCGAATCCGATCTGGAAAAACTGACGCGCAACAAATAAGTTGAGCCTGTTCCCGGCGTTAATCCTCCCGGCCGGGAACGATATTCTATCTCTGCTCATCGAGCTGCAGCGCAATATACAGCAGCAGACGATCGTCAAAATTGCCTAAATCCAGCCCCGTCAGCTCAGAAATGCGGTTCAAACGGTATTCCAGCGTATTGCGGTGAATAAACAGCGCCTTTGAGGTCGCCAGCGGCTGCACGTTATGACGAAACCATGCCTGTAAGGTGCGGCGCAGCAGACCGTTGTTATCCATCGCCTTCAGGCGAACCAGCGGGCGCGCCAGTTCATTGGCCTGCCAGCCGCCGCGCAGGCTATCAAGCAGCACCGGCAGCATCAAATCCTGGTAGAAATAGCTGCGGCTCTCCGGCATCCGCTGCTTGCCGACCATCATCGTGGTTCTGGCGGTGCGGTATGAACGGGCGATGCTGCCCGGCCCGGTAAAAAAGTTTCCCAACGCCACGCGAAAACGCAGCTGACCGTTCTCTTTCATCCTGCTGATCAGCTGCTCGACCCGTTTGCAATGATCTTCCGCATCCCAGCGGCCAAAGGCATTCAGCGCGGGTTTCAGCACCACCATTTCCGTCAGCGAGACAATGGCCACCAGATTATTACGGTCCGGCGTGGTCAACGCGGTCTGGAGCTGCTGCAGCTCCGCCATCGCGCTATCGACGCCCAGCTGGCCGCTATCTACTTCTATCATCGCCACCACGCGCGGCTGATTGAGATCGATCCCCAGACGCTGGGCCCACTCGGTCAGCGCCGGGGTATTCTCTTCCGCCTGAATCAGGTTCATGACCAGTTCTTCGCGCAGACGGCTATCCTGGGCCAGAAGATGCATCAGCCGCGATTGTTCCAGCATCATCTCGGCGGTCATACAAACCAGTTCCCCGTATTTGCGCAGCGACTCCGGTTCCCCGGTCAGACCGATGACGCCGACGATCTCCCCTTCGAGACGCAGCGGCAGGTTTATTCCCTGACGCACGCCGTGCAGATGTCGGGCAACGGCATCATCAATATCGACAACCCGCCCCTGAGAAAGCACCAGCAGCGCCCCTTCGTGCAATTCACCAATTCGCTCGCGGTCTCCGCTGCCGATAATGCGCCCGCGGGCATCCATTACGTTAATATTGGTATCAATAATGCGCATCGTACGCGCCACGATATCCTGCGCCATTTTGGTATCAAGATGCCAGCCAGCCATGTAACCCTCCCGTGAGCAGGCTACCAGCATAAAAGAGTTGGCAAAACGTCGCATTGTGCATTCGCACAAAGGCGGGGCAAGATGTATGGAGTTGTGGAAGATGTCACAGAACGAAAAAGGAAAGGTCCAGCAGCAATAAAAAAGCCCCTTCCCTCCACAAGGAGAAAAGAGGCTTTGCGAACCGTCAAGAATTACTGCATCAGCAGATAAATCGACGTATCGCCGCGCTGGATATTGAGGGCCAGAACCGACGGTTTGGCATCAAAGATTTTGCGCAGGTCGGCGATATTTTTCACCGGCTGTTGGTTAGCGCCAACGATAATATCGCCTTTCTTCAGGCCAATCTGCGCCGCCGGCGTTCCCGCTTTCACATTGCTCACCACAACGCCTTTGTCCTGGCCTTTGTTGCTCATTTCAGCACCTTCAATACCGTTGAAGATAGTGCTTGAATCAACCTGATTCTGATTGCTTTGCTGCAGCTCAACGGTCACCGTCACCGGCTTACCGTCACGCAGCAGGCCAAGCTCGACTTTGCTGCCGATCGACATGGTGCCCACCTGGGCACGCAGCGCGGCAAAGCTGCTGATCGACTTACCGTTCAGAGTCGTAATCACGTCGCCGGCCTTAATGCCCGCCTTAGCGGCCGCCGAGTTCGGCATCACCTGGCTGACGAAAGCGCCGCGCTGAGCGTCGACTTTCATCGCTTTCGCCAGTTCGGAGTTCAGCTCGGTCCCCATGATACCCAGCTCACCGCGTTTAACCTGGCCAAATTTGACCATCTGATCGGTCAGGTTTTTCACCATGTTGCTCGGAATCGCGAAGCCGATACCAATGTTACCGCCGTCCGGCGCCAGAATCGCGGTGTTGATACCGATCAGCTCGCCGTTGAGGTTAACCAGCGCGCCGCCGGAGTTACCGCGGTTAATCGCCGCATCGGTCTGGATAAAGTTTTCATAATTTTCAACGTTCAGGCCGCTACGACCTAATGCGGAGACGATCCCCGAGGTGACGGTTTCGCCCAGGCCAAACGGGTTACCGATCGCTACGGTGTAATCACCAACGCGCAGAGCGTCAGAGTCCGCCAGCTTAATCGCGCTCAGGTTTTTCGGATCCTGAATCTGAATCAGCGCAATATCAGAACGCGGGTCTTTACCGACCACTTTCGCGTCGAACTTACGTCCATCGCTCAGCTGAACTTTGATCGTGGTGGCGTTATCCACTACGTGGTTGTTGGTGACGACATAGCCTTTAGCGGCATCGATGATCACCCCGGAACCGAGGGCCATAAATTTCTGCTGCTGGCCGCCATCGCTACCCGGCGCGCCGCCCTGCCCGCCGCCCTGACAGAACGGAGAGCTTTGGAACGGAGAACCATCCTGACAGAACGGCGAATTATCGCCAAAGAACTGCTGGAAGTTACGCGGCATTCGCGGCGTATTAACGGTGGTGCTCCCCTCAACGTTAATGCTCACGACCGACGGCATCACTTTTTCCAGCATCGGGGCCAGGCTTGGCATTTGCTGCGCATTAGTCGCCGAAGAAGCTGTTTCCGCCGCGCTCGCAGAGAGAGGGGACAACGCCAGACCTAAACTCAGAGCCAGGGCACTCATTGCTAACGTGGTTTTTTTCATATGTTTCAATCTCGATTTCAGATAACGAATAGTTGCTGTGTTGGTGACTATCAGAGTCATTTTATAGCGCGAAGTTCCGGAATGAAGTTTTGGTAAAAGTAAAAATTTATTGTCCGTCTTTACAAAACTTACCCTTATTCTACGGCCATCAATCGTCGATATTCATCCCATGCATACAAGTCGGTCATTCCGCTGATATAGTCCTGAATGAGACGACAGCGATAATAATATTCCAGCACCGGAAATTCCGGATTATTGCGCGAAATCTTATTTACGGCCTCTATGTAAGCTAACCGATGGCGGGTTGAAAGTTTCTGAAAGAGACGCGATGCAATCGGTAAACTGCGCACCCGCTCTTTTTCCACCAGCAGACTAAATTCATCCAGCGATAATTTTAGCAGCGGCTGGTAGATATCCAACAAACCGCTGATAACGCGATAGCCCTGCAGCTCCAACTGCTCGACATCAGGATGACTAAATACATGTTTTACCGCAACATTTTTATAAAGCTCAAGCAGTTGGCTGCAATCGCTGTCGTCCTCAAGCAGAGCATGATTAAAATCACCGCTAAAAATCTTCGGCAGATTATCAATAAACCGCCGCGCCGCGTAGGGTACCAGTCTATTGAGCGTATTCACCCGTAAATACATAAAAAACTGATCTTCGGTACTCCGGCTAAGAGAATTCGCACGCGATTTCTCCCAGGCGTTTTCGACAACTTGATTAAACAAGGAGCCTTTTTCGTGAACGCCCCAGGCTTCATAGAGATGCTGATAAAGCTGCTCTACGCTGAAGATGCGTTTTTCTACCGCATCTTCAAGATCGGCGACGCAATATGAGATGTCATCCGCAGCTTCCATAATCCACGTTAATGGGAAGCGATTGTAAGGGGCCAGATCCAGTTCTTTACGTAACCTCGCAATATAGCCCTCTTCGGCTAAATAATAACCAGGTTTTTTCATTAAATAATTGTGGCTGGCTGGCGGTTCCCCGCGCCACCATGCCGGACGCGTATATTTTAGAATACAGCCCACCTGCGCCCAGGTCAGATTCATTCGCATCAGCGTGTGCACTAAGCGAATGCCCTGGGCATTGCCTTCAAACCAGCATAAATCCTGGCGAACCTTGCGTCGGAGCTCGTTCAGTTGGCTATCGCCTTCCTGCAGGCGCAACGCCGCGACCACGCAGCGATCGTCAGTTAATGGCTGGCTGGCCGCATCGCCGGGGAAAAGCCGCTGGCTGAACCAATCGTTAATGGCCGCCTCGCCAAAATGGCCAAAAGGCGGATTGCCGATATCGTGCATCAGGCAGGCCATTTCAACGATGCTTTCGAACGGCCCGGTGAGCTCATCCAGCCCGTAGCTCTCCAGCAGCTTCTGTTCTTTCAGGCGGCTCAGCACTTCTTTAGCGATATAGCGGCCAACCTGTTGAACCTCCAGGGAGTGGGTCAGACGGGTTCGCACCGCGGCGTTGCGCTCCAGCGGGAAAACCTGGGTTTTCTGCTGCAACCGGCGGATCGCCGGAGAGTTGATGATGCGCCCGCGATCGCTTTCGAAAATTCGCAGGATTTCACGCTCCGTCTCAACGCCCTGCGGTGAACGATAGCGGCGACGCCAGTTAATCTTGTTGCGAAAATCGATCTTAGCCATGATCTCCCCCGAGCGAGCAATAACGTTTCCTTCTAAGCGCATGATAGACTATGCCGCTAAAACCCACATATCGCGAGTAAATCTATGAAAATCGGCATTATTGGCGCAATGGAAGAAGAAGTTACCCTTCTGCGCGACAAAATCGACAACCGCCAGACCCTCACTATCGGCGGCAGCGAAATCTACACCGGCCAGCTTCAGGGTATTGACGTCGCTCTGTTGAAATCGGGTATTGGCAAAGTGGCCGCCGCCATGGGTGCGACCCTGCTGATGGAGCACTGTAAGCCGGATGTGATTATTAACACCGGTTCCGCGGGCGGTCTGGCATCAACCCTGAAAGTCGGCGATATCGTCGTCTCCGACGAAACGCGCTATCACGACGCGGACGTCACCGCGTTTGGCTATGAGTATGGCCAACTGCCGGGCTGCCCTGCCGGTTTCAAAGCCGATGATAAGCTGATTGCCGCCGCGGAGACCTGCATCAAGGCGCTGAACCTGAATGCGGTACGCGGACTGATCGTCAGCGGCGACGCCTTCATCAACGGTTCTATTGGCCTCGCAAAAATCCGCCACAACTTCCCGCAGGCCGTTGCGGTAGAAATGGAAGCCACCGCCATCGCGCACGTCTGCCACAACTATGGCGTACCGTTTGTTGTCGTTCGCGCGATCTCTGATGTTGCCGACCAGCAGTCGCACCTGAGCTTCGACGAGTTTCTCGCCGTTGCCGCGAAGCAATCCACCCTGATGGTGGAAAACCTGGTGCAGCACCTGGCCCGTGGCTAAGTCGCTCAACGCGGCGCTTGCCGTCCTGATGCTGCTCGCCCCGGCGTGGCTTTTCGCCGCGCCGCGGGTGATTACGCTCTCTCCCGCCAATACTGAACTGGCGTTTGCCGCCGGTATTACGCCGGTTGGCGTCAGCAGCTACTCCGATTATCCCCCTGAAGCCGCAAAAATAGAGCAGGTTTCCAGCTGGCAAGGAATGAATCTGGAACGTATCGTCGCCCTCAAGCCCGACATGGTGCTGGCGTGGCGCGGCGGCAACGCTGAACGTCAGGTGAATCAGCTTAGCTCGCTCGGGATAAAAGTCATCTGGGTCGAAACGTCGACCATTGAAGACATTATCGCAACGCTTCGCCAGCTGGCGCAGTGGAGCCCGCAGCCGGAAAAGGCGCGGCAAGCGGCGCAGAAAATGCAGGACGAGTACCAGACCTTAAAAGCCCGCTATGCGAGCGGGCCGAAAAAACGCGTTTTTTTACAGTTCGGCGCCAGCCCGCTCTTTACCACCAGCAAAGGATCGATTCAGGATCAGGTTCTGACCCTGTGCGGTGGAGAAAACATTTTTGCCGCCAGCCGGGTTCCCTGGCCGCAGGTGAGCCGTGAACAGGTACTGGCAAGGCAGCCTCAGGCCATTGTCATCGCCGGCGACGCCAGTCAACTTCCCGCCGTTGAGCGCTATTGGCAGAATCAGCTAAAAATTTCGTTTATTGCGCTACATGGCGACTGGTTTGAACGCGCGAGCCCACGTATTATCCTCGCCGCAAAACAACTCTGTACTGCGCTCGAGCAGATAAAATAACCACCTGCTAACCCAGGTGCTCAGAACCTATCCCACCAGGCGCAATTGTTGCAGCCAGTCTGGAGGACAGCGCGGAACAACCGCTGCGTACACGCAGTACGTGAGGTTCGTAAGCGCTGACCAGGGCCAAACTGGCAAATGAAATAGCCTGATGGGATAGACTATAAGTGGGAACTGACGATGCTTGTCTATTGGCTGGATATTATTGGCACCGCCGTGTTTGCCATCTCCGGCGTCCTGCTGGCTGGAAAGCTGCGCATGGACCCTTTCGGCGTGCTGGTATTAGGCGTGGTAACTGCGGTGGGCGGCGGGACTATTCGCGATATGGCCCTTGCTAACGGCCCGGTATTTTGGGTTAAAGATCCTACCGATCTGGTGGTGGCGATGGTCACCAGCATGTTCACTATCCTGCTGGTGCGCCAGCCGCGCCGGTTACCCAAATGGGTACTGCCGGTGCTGGACGCCGTTGGTCTGGCGGTGTTTGTCGGTATCGGCGTCAACAAAGCCTTTATTGCCCATAGCGGGCCGCTGGTGGCCGTCTGTATGGGCGTCGTCACCGGCGTCGGCGGGGGGATCATCCGCGATGTGCTGGCGCGCGAAATCCCGATGATACTGCGTACGGAAATCTACGCCACGGCCTGCATCGTTGGCGGCATCGTGCATGCGACGGCGTACTACACTTTTCAGGTTCCGTTAGAAAACGCGGCGATGATAGGTATGGTGGTCACGCTGGTCATCAGGCTGGCGGCAATCCGTTGGCACCTGAAGCTGCCAACTTTTGCGCTTGATGAGAATGGGCGGTAATAAAAGCAAAACGGTAACCTTAACGTTACCGTTACCGTTTTTCGCGTTGGCTCCCTCTCTCTGTGGGAGAGGCTGGGGGGGCCGCGCTATCTTTAAACGCTGAACGAGGAGCCGCAGCCGCAGGTGCTTTTCGCATTCGGGTTGGTCACGATAAAACGCGAACCTTCCAGACCTTCGGTATAATCGACGGCGCCGCCGACCAGATACTGCAGGCTCATTGGGTCAACCACCAGGCCGACGCCCTGCTTCTCAATAGTCATATCGCCTTCGTTAACCTGATCGTCGAAGGTAAAACCGTACTGGAAACCGCTGCAGCCACCGCCGGTGATATATACGCGCAGTTTCAGGTTGGGATTGTCTTCATCAGCAATCAGGTCTTTTACTTTAATCGCTGCGGCTTCGGTAAACTCCAGCGGCAACGCTACGTCATCACTCATTTTATGCTCCCATTGATACTTCTGACCGGTTAAAGAATAACCCGACCTTTTGAGCCATTATCCAATACCCGAGTAAATCGTTCAAGTATTCTCCCCGCCGACCGGCTGCGCCCTGGCTTCCTGCTCCGCCTTTTGTTTTGCCAGGGTGCGCTGCAGGATTGTCGAGTATAAAGGCTTACCGCCGAGGAATTGTGCCAATAGTGTTGCGCCGAGACAGGTAATAATCATTGGCAAAATGAGCTGATAGTTATCGGTCATCTCCAGCACCAGAACGATGCCGGTCAACGGCGCGCGAACCGAGGCGGCGAGCAGCGCGCCCATACCGGCGATGGCAAAGGTTCCTGCATCCAGATGATACGCCGGAAACAGTGGGGTCGCCGCCATACCAAATGCCGTCCCCAGCAGCGTCCCCAGCGCCAGCATCGGCGCAAAGATACCGCCGGGCGCGCCGGAAGAGAAGCAGAGCAGCGTGGTGATCACCCGCGCGATAAAAATAAACAGTAGCAGGCCAACGGAAAAATTGCCCGCCGCGGCGATAGGGATCAGGTTAAACCCGCCGCCGGACGCCGTTGGCTGAATCAGCCCCAGTACGCCGCAGCTGCCGCCGATCAGGCCGCCAATCAGCACCCACTTTTTGATATTGCCGCCGTGGATCCGCTGGAACATATCCTGGGTACGCAGCACCAGCGTATTAAACAGTGGGCCAATGCAGCCAAAAATCATCCCGAGGATCAAATACAACCACAGGGTGTTGACCGGCGCATTGCTGAGCTTACCAACCTCGATAACCGCTTTATCGCCGTTGAAGATACGGAAAACGATGGTGGCCATAATCACGCCGGTAAATACGGCTTTAATGGAGATCAGGTTGTAGCGAAACTGCGGGCGCATCTCTTCAATAATAAACAGAATCCCGGCGAGCGGCGCGTTAAAGGCGGCGGAGAGCCCCGCCGCGGCGCCGGTGGCCAGAAGCGTATGGCGCGCTTCCGGGCTACGCATGCGGAACACGTCCACCACCATACGCCCAAGGTTGCCCCCAAGCTGGACCATCGGCCCTTCGCGTCCCAGCACCATTCCCGCGCCCAGCGTACCCATGCCGCCGATAAACTTCACCGGCAGCACGCGCCACCAGCGGACGGGACGCAGCTCTTCCAGCGCGCCTTCAATTTCCGGGATCCCGGAGCCGCCCGCTTCCGGCGCAAAACGCCGCACGAGGAAATAGCCCACCATTGCCAGCAAAGCGGAGAGTATAAAGGCCAGCGGCCACACCAGAAACCAGTGGTCAGCCACCTCTACCAGCGCGCCAATACGCAGGTTCTGCACCCAGTTGACGCTTTTCTCAAACGCGACGCCGACCAACCCCGCCAGCGTTCCGACAACGGCGGCCATTAATAACACCGCCAGCGGCGTCTTATCACGCTGAATCAACCGACGCACGGCATCGCTGCGGCGAACGCGTACGAACTGATGTGCTGAAGAAGAGGGATTTTCTGCTTTCATGCCATTATCAATGATGAGTAATACAAATAGAAAGAAGGGCATTCTAGCCAACCGGACAAGCGCCGTCGTCAAAAAAATGCGCCGCGACCTCATTGTTTCAATTGGGCAAAACTTTCATAACCTTCCTGGAATAACTTAGAATAGTCGACAAAACATTTTTCACGAACCAGGACCCAGGCAATGAGCAAATCTGAAAATCTGTATAACGCTGCGCGTGAACTTATTCCCGGCGGCGTGAACTCTCCGGTACGTGCCTTCACCGGCGTCGGCGGTACGCCGCTGTTTATCGAGCGCGCAGACGGCGCTTACCTTTACGACGTTGATGGTAAAGCGTATATCGATTATGTCGGTTCCTGGGGCCCGATGGTGCTGGGTCACAACCACCCGGCCATCCGCAACGCGGTCATTGAAGCCGCCGAACGCGGTTTAAGCTTTGGCGCGCCGACGGAGATGGAAGTCAAAATGGCGGCGCTGGTTACCGAACTGGTCCCGACCATGGATATGGTTCGCATGGTGAACTCCGGCACCGAAGCGACCATGAGCGCCATTCGCCTGGCCCGCGGCTTCACCGGTCGTGACAAAATCATTAAGTTCGAAGGCTGCTACCACGGCCACGCCGACTGCCTGCTGGTGAAGGCCGGCTCAGGCGCGCTGACGCTCGGCCAACCGAACTCGCCGGGCGTGCCGGCGGACTTCGCCAAACACACGCTGACCTGCACCTATAACGATCTGTCATCGGTTCGCGCCGCGTTCGAACAGTATCCGCAGGATATCGCCTGCATCATCGTTGAGCCGGTGGCCGGTAATATGAACTGTATCCCGCCGCTGCCGGAGTTTCTGCCGGGCCTGCGCGCGCTGTGCGACGAGTTCGGCGCGCTGCTGATTATCGATGAAGTGATGACCGGCTTCCGCGTGGCGCTGGCCGGCGCGCAGGATTACTACGGCGTGGTGCCGGATCTAACCTGCCTTGGCAAAATCATCGGCGGCGGTATGCCGGTAGGCGCATTCGGAGGTCGTCGTGAAGTGATGGATGCCCTCGCGCCGACCGGCCCGGTTTATCAGGCAGGCACCCTCTCCGGCAACCCCATTGCGATGGCGGCAGGTTTCGCCTGCTTAAGCGAAGTGGCGCAGCCCGGCGTGCACGAGACGCTAACCGAACTGACCAACCAGCTGGCCCAGGGTCTGCTGGACGCCGCTCGCGATGCCGGTATCCCGCTGGTGGTGAATAACGTTGGCGGCATGTTCGGCATTTTCTTTACCGACGCGCCAACCGTGACCTGCTACCAGGACGTGGTCAAATGCGACGTAGAGCGTTTCAAACGCTTCTTCCACCTGATGCTGGAAGAGGGCGTCTATCTGGCGCCGTCGGCGTTTGAAGCGGGCTTTATGTCCATCGCCCACAGCGAAGAAGATATCGACAACACCGTTGCCGCCGCGCGTAACGCCTTCGCGAAGCTGTAACTCTGATTGCCGGGGCTGCTCAGCCCCGGCAATGCCTCTCCGAGGTGCTGCACTCTTTGAAAATCAATAAGCGGCTTATAACATCGCGACGCCCGGCGGGCATCGCGATGCGGAAAAGCTACCGGCTCTGTTTTCTTAACAGATAGATAAAGTACGGCGCGCCGATAAAGGTCGACAACAAGCCCGCCGGGATCTGATACGGGAACAGCATCATCCGGCCGCACCAGTCGGCGAACACCAGCAGCCCCCCGCCAATCAGGCCGGAGATCGCCATATGCGGCATCGTACGCCGGAATCCCATCATACGCGCAATATGCGGCGCCATTAATCCCACAAAGCTGAGGGGGCCAATCGTTAGCGTTGCGGCCGCGGTCAAACATGCCGCCAGCAGCAGTAGCCCAATGCGTGACGGCGTCAGCGCCATACCGACCGCCCTCGCCGCCTCGCCGCCCAGCGGCAGAATCGTCAGCCAGCGGCGGCAGAGCGGGGCCAGCGCCAGCAGGATCAGCATCACCACGCCGCTGCGCACCACCAGCTCCGGCGTCGCGCTGTAGGTGGAGCCGGAAATCCACGTCAGGATCTGCGCCATTCGCGGATCGCCGCTGGCCTGCAGCATCATCAGCAGCATGGTAAACGCGGTACTCAGCGCCATCCCCGCCAGCAGCATACGGTGCGGCGAAAATCCGCCGCGCCCGGCGGCAGCCAGGATAACCAGCAGCGTCGCCGCCGCGCCGAGGCTACCGGCGGGCAGCAGCCAGCCAAAGGCGTTGCCCGGCACGAAAAATAGCATCAGCACCACGCCAAACGCCGCGCCCGAGCTGATGCCAAGCACTTCCGGACTGGCCATCGGATTACCGGTTAAGCGTTGGATAATGCAGCCCGCCACCGCCAGCATCACGCCGGCGAACAGCGCCGCCAGAATGCGCGGCCAGCGCCAGGGCATTAGCTGATCCAGTAGCGTTCCGCTGGCCCAGTGCCAGCCCTGCGCGTCGCGGCCGAAAGCCAGCGCCGCGACGATGGCCAGCAGCAGAATCGCCAGCCCGCCCAGCGCGAACCACAGCACATGTTGGCGTTCAGCCAGCACTTTATCGCCACCGTTCATCACCGGCGCACTAATGCTGCGTAGGCGCGGCAGCAGCCATAGCAGCAGCGGCGCGCCAATCAGCGCGGTCACCGAACCGGTGGAGACCTCCATCCACACCCGGGCCAGCCACAGGATGAGCTGATCGGAGAGCCACAGCAGCAGCGCGCCAATCAGGGCCGCCAGCAGCAGGCGCGATAGCAGGCGGCGAGCGCCCAGCATCTTCGCCAGCAGCGGCGCGAACAAACCGATAAAACCAATAATCCCCACCGCATTCACCAACAGGGCGCTGATGATAATCGCCAGAGTCAACGCCCCCAGCCGCGCCAGAGAAAGCGCCAGACCGAGATTGCGCGCCACGCCGTCGTCCAGCCCCATCAGGGTCAGCGGACGCAGCAGCAGCAGGGTCAGAATCGCCCCGCCCAGCAGCTGCGGCCACAGCCGCTGCACCACGCTCCAGTCGGTCTGCGTCAGGGTGCCGGTGCTCCACAGGAACATGCTTTGCAGCTGGTCATGATGGAAGATCGCCATCAGCTGATTAAGCGCGCCGCAGTAGAGACTCACCACCAAGCCTGCCAGAATCAACGTCACCGGCGAGAGGCGTTTGCCCCACGACACGCCAAACACCAGCGCGCCGACAATGCAGGCCCCGGCCAGCGCGGCAAACTGCGACGCCAGCACGCCAGGGATTGCCCATAGCGTGGTGACCGTCATGCCCAGCTGCGCCCCGGTCGCCACGCCGAGCGTCGTCGGCTCCGCCAGCGGGTTACGCAGCACCTGCTGGAACAGCACGCCCACCAGCCCCAGCCCGGCGCCGACCAGCAGCGATATCGCCAGCCGCGGCAGCAGGCTGTAGTGGAACAGCATCTGGGCGATATTATCGATACTCGGCTGCCAGAGCGCCTGTCCCCACTCGCTTCGCGGCAGCGCCACGTTGAGGTTGAACAGCGTCAGCGCAGCAGCGACGATAAGCAGAGTTAACAGCAGAGATGTCGCCAAAGGCGAAATACGCGATCTCACGCCGGGCCTCCCTGAGCATCGGCCAACACGCGGGCAAAATGCATCGCCGATAGCGTCGCGCCATAGAACCACACCGCCGGGACGCGTTGAAAACGCCCTGCACGAACGAACGGCATCGCTTGCCACAGCGGCGTCGCCGTGAGCTGCGCCATCTCCCGCGCATTGCCGTGATCGAAGCAGATAACGTCGGCGTCTCTGTAGGCCGCCAGCCGGTCAATACCGACGGTGACGCTGCCCCAAAAGGTGGTCTCGCCCTGCCAGGCATTGTTGATGGCAAAGCGGTCGAGCACTTCCTGGAACAGACAGTTCTGCGCAAAGACCAGCACGTGGCGGGTATCAAGCAGGGTAATCATCAGCAGCGGGCGATCGCCGCGACGGGCAAAGCGCGGACGCAGGCTCTCCATCAGCGCGTCAAATTCCGCCAGATGGCGCTTCGCTTCCTGCTGCCTGCCGATCAGGTCAGCCATTTCGCTAAGCGACTGCTGAGCCATCATCAGCGGACGCTTGCCGTCGCTGAAGGTGAATCCTCGTCCGGGCGCAATACGCGCCAGCTTTTCCGCCGACGGGCCATATCCTGCCGACCAGACCAGAAACGACGGCTTCATCTGCGTCAACAGCTCCAGATTGGGTTCGGTGCGCAGCCCAACGTCAATCACCGAATCAGGCAGCGCCGGTTCATTGACCCACAGCCTGTAGTTAGGGATATCGGCAACGCCGTAGGGCGTGACGCCCAGCGCCAGCAGCAGCTCTACCGGCAGCCATTCGAGCGCGACAATACGCTGCGGATCCACTTCCGCCGCCCGCGCGCCGCGCATCTGCCATAGCAGCGGCGACAGCGCCATCGCGGTCAGCAGGCGCCGCCGCGTGATGAATGTGAGGTTTTCCATCAATAGACAAAACTTACTGGCGCTGCGCCAGCCGGATGCGGCAGGATCCCCATCGGGATGCCGTAAATTTGTTCCAGGGTTTCGCTGCGCATCAGCGCCGCGGGCGTTCCCTGAGCGATCATCTCACCGCCGCGCAGCGCAACCAGATAGTCGCAGTAGCGCGCCGCCATATTGATATCATGCAGGACGGCGATCACCGTCAGCCCGCGCTGCTGGCTGAGGCGATGAACCAGCGCCAGCACATCCACCTGGTGGGCGATATCCAGCGCCGAGGTCGGTTCATCAAGCAGCAGGCAGCGGCTATCCTGGGCCACCAGCATGGCAATCCACGCGCGCTGGCGTTCACCGCCGGAGAGGCTGTCCACCAGCCGCTGGGCCAGCGGTTTAAGCCCGACCAGCGCAATCGCCTCTTCCACTTTCTCCCGATCCGCCGCGCCAAAACGCCCCAGCGCCCCGTGCCACGGGTAGCGGCCGATCGCCACCAGCTCACGCACCGTCATGCCTTCCGCCGGTGGCAACTGCTGCGGCAAATAGGCGACTTTGCGGGCAAACGCTTTGCTGCCCCAGCTGTCGAGCGGCTGGCCGTCGAGCAAAATATCCCCATCCGACGGCGGCTGATGGCGGCCAAGCATTTTCAGCAGCGTTGATTTGCCGGAGCCGTTATGGCCAATCAGGCCGGTGACTTTTCCCGCCGGGAAAGTTAACGACAGAGGATGCAGCAGCGTTCGGCCGGGCACGCGGAAGGTCACGCGGTCCAGTGAAAACGTCGTATCGGAGTGCGGAATGTTTTCCTGCATAACGGAACCTGGTCAGAGGCGCGGCGAACCGCGCCCGTTAAGTGGTTAGAAACGGAAAGTCGCGGTCGCCACAACCTGGCGTTCAGCGCCCCAGTAGCAGGCGTATTCGCTGTAGCAGCTGGAAACGTATTCGCGATCGAACAGGTTGTTGACGTTGACCCCGATCGACGAACCCGGTAGACCAAAGCGCGCCAGATCATATTTCACGGTAGCATCCATTAACGCGTAGCCCGCGACGTTGAAGGATTCGTCTTTTTTTCCCGTCGAAGTATTGTTTTTGTAATAGCTTACCGTTGAACCGACATAGCGCGCCCCGGCGCCCACCGTCAGGCCGCTCAGCGCGGTTTCGTGGAAGGTGTAGTCTGCCCACAGCGACGCCATATTGCGCGGCACTTCCGCCGGACGCTTGCCGTTAAAGGTGGTGTCATGCTGGTACTGGGCGTCGGTATAGGTATAGGAAGCCGTCACGTTGACGTTGGCGTTAACCGCCGCTTTCGCCTCCAGCTCAATCCCGCGTGAGCGGATTTCGCCCGTCTGGATACTGAACGAGGAGTTGTTCGGATCCGCCGTCAGGTTTTTATCTTTGGTCAGTTGATATACCGCGGCGGTCAGCACAACCGGCATATCCTTCGGTACGTACTTCACGCCGGCTTCGTACTGTTCGCCGTGGGAAGCATCGAAGGGTTTGCCATCCCGCGACGATCCGGAAACCGGCTCAAAGGACTGGCTGTAGCTGAAGTATGGCGAGATACCATTATCAAACAGATAGTTAATGCCGCCGCGCCAGGTGAACTGCTGATCGTGATTTTTGGCGAGGGTATTCGCAGGGCGCGTCAGGGTGGAAGCCATCGCATAGTCGTAGCGGCCACCCAGCGTCATCACCCACTTATCCCACGCCATCTGATCCTGCGCGTACAGGCCGGTCTGCTCCATGCGGTTCAGCACCGAATAGGGGAAGTTAACGCTGACGTCTGGATTGCCATACTGCGGGTTCTGCATGTCAATCGCGGAAGCCGTCCCGTAGTCGGCCTTAACATCATTACGCATGCGCGAATAATCCACGCCGGTTAACAGAGTGTGCCCTACCGCGCCGGTTGCGAAATCAGACTGCAGCTGGGTATCAACGGTGAACGTATTGAGATGCTCATCGGAGCGAACATACGCGCGGTTGATTTTGCCTGTCGGCGTATATCCGTTGCCGTAGACTGAACGATACAGGGTATGGACATCCGCATAACGCAGGTTCTGACGCACGGTGAAAGTGTCATCAAACTGGTGCGAGAAGCTGTAGCCGACCATCTGCTGACGGCGAGACATCTTATTATTCGCTTCGCCTTCGTTGAAGTCCGTCGGCAGCTTGTGCGCCTTACCGTTGGCGTCGTAATACGGCACCACTGTCCCTTCACGCGGCAGCCAGCCGTAATACCCGGCATAGGGATCGCTCTGGAAATTACTCAGGAAAGTGAAGTCCGTTTTGTCATCCGGACGCCAGCTAAAGGAGGGCGCGACCGCATAGCGGGTCGATTTCGCCATCTGCTGCTGGGCATCCTGGCTGCGACCCAAACCAGTCAGGCGATACGACCACACCCCGTCATCATCAATGGCATCGCTGAAATCAAACCCCGTCTGCCACAGATTATCGGTACCCATTTTAAACTGGATTTCTTTCAGCGGCTCAGTGGTCGGTCGCTTGCTGACCATGCTGACGATACCGCCAGGGTTGCTGTTGCCGTACAGCACCGACGTTGGCCCACGCATCACTTCAACACGTTCAAGGAAATAGGGGTCCATCGACACTTCAGAATAGTTATTCCCCTGCAGCTTCATCCCATCCAGATACTGGTTGGTGTTCACCGTCGTCGACGTGGTGAAGCCGCGAATCGTCACTACGTCATAGGTGGTTGAGCTGCCGCGAGTCGAGAATACGCCCGGCGTATAGGCCAGCGCTTCTTTAACCGTCGTCGGCTGCTTCATCTCCATTTCCTGGCGGGTCACTACGGAAATAGACTGCGGCGTTTTTTCGATGGGCGTATCGGTTTTTGTTGCGGTCGCCGAATGTTTCGCCGCGATGGTCGCTGCCGGTCCCCAGGCGCTCTCCTGCGGGGCCGGAGCGGCAGTTACGGTGATGGTTTCTTCTTTCGGTTCAACTGCCGCCTGTGCATAAACAGACATGCCGCTAACCGCCGTGGCTACTACAGCTGCGATTTTACGCAGCGAGTGATTTGGCTGAGCAGTTTTAAGACGCGCCATGGGTATATCTCTAATAGAAGTGAATGATAACGTAAACGAGAATTATTATTATAACGGCTGACATAATAGGCGAAACGATCGCGGCAAGGCAAGAAATATGCCCCTGACGAAATATCAAAGGATGAATAAATAACCAGACGGTAAGTGTGGAGTTAAGCGGGTGTTAATTAATTTATCGATATAAAAAGGCCCCCTAATACTGAGGTATTAGAGGGCCACTATTTTAGCATCCATTTAAACGACGAAGCGTCGGCTTAAAGGATGAAGCGGAACGTTAATTACTGCCGAACATATCCTTAATCCAGCCCGCGACGCCATCGCTCTTCTCCTGCTTCGGCGGTTGCTGCTGCTGGTTTTGCTGCTGTTGCGGCTGCTGCCCGGACTGGTTGAACGGATTATTCGCCTGCTGCTGCTGGAGCTGCTGCTGTTGGATCTGTTCGCCCTGGCGGCACAGCGCGTCCGGCGTGGTGGTCCATACCGGCAGCGAGCGCATGCCGCCGCTGCAGACAAAGTTACCGCTGCCATCGACGCCCATATCCACCACGTCTTCCGGCGGCGTCAGCACCAGCGGGGTCGGGGTCTGGTTTGCCAGATAGCGCTGGTAAATGGACATTGCGCCGCTGGCGCCGTACAGCTTGGTCGGCTGGTTATTATCGCGACCCACCCAGGTAATGGTCACCTGACCACCGTCAATACCGGCAAACCAGGTATCAACGTTGTTGTTGGTGGTCCCGGTTTTACCCGCCAGATGCAGGCCCGGATACTTCGCGCCCAGCTGGCGACCGGTACCGCGCTGCACAACCTGCTGCATGGTCCATAGCGTCATGTAAGCCGCCTGGGCCGGCACCGCGCGCTCCGCCTGCGGATAGCTCTGATAGAGCACGGTACCATCTTCGGCGATAACGGAACGCAGCGCTGACAGCGGCGCGCGGTTGCCCCCGCTGGCGATGGTCTGGAACGCCTGCGCCACTTCAATCGGCGTCAGGTTCAGCGCCCCCAGCAGCATCGACGGAACCGCGTTCAGCTGATTCTTCGGCGCGCCCAGTTTAGTCCAGGTATCGACCACCGCCGGCAGGCCCAGCGCCATCCCGAGGTTCACCGTCGGCACGTTCATCGAACGCGTCAGCGCATCAACCAGCATCACCTTACCGCTATCGCTGTAGCGACGGTCGTCGTTCTGCGGCGACCACGTCTGGCCATTAGACAGGCGAATCGAGATAGGCGCATCGGCAATCCAGGTATTGAGGCGATACTGGTTCGGCTGGCTTAGCGCGGTCAAATAGGTCGCCGGTTTTGCCAGTGAACCAATTGAACGGCGCGCCTGCATTGCGCGGTTATAGCCGGCAAACTGCGGCTCCGCCCCGCCGACCATCGCCCGCACCTCGCCGGTGAAGCGATCGACGACCACCATCGCGGTTTCCAGATCCGGCAGCTTACGCTGTTTCTTCAGCGCCGGAATACCTTCCGTCGCCGCCTTTTCCGCCGCATCCTGCGCGACTGAGTCGAAGGTGGTGAAGATCTTCACGCCGGAGAGATCTTTCACTTTGTCGCCCAGTTTCGCCTGCAGCTCCTGGCGCACCATCTGCATAAACGCCGGCTGCGGAGAGATAACCCCGCCGCGCGGCTGTACGCCCAGCGGACGCGCGCTCAGCATGTCATACAGCTCTTGATCGATAACCTGCTGCTGCTGCAGCAGACGCAGCACGAGGTTGCGTCGCTCCAGCGCCAGTTTTGGGTTACGCCATGGGTTGTAGACCGACGCGCCTTTTACCATCCCCACCAGCAGCGCCTGCTGATCGAGGCTCAGCTCTTCCACCGGACGGCCAAAGTAATAGAGGCTCGCCAGCGGGAAGCCGCGGATCTCGTTATCGCCGCTCTGACCGAGGTACACTTCGTTCATATACAGCTCAAGGATACGATCCTTGCTGTAGCGGGCATCAACGATCAGCGCCATATAGGCTTCGTTAGCCTTACGCCAGTAGGAACGTTCGCTGGAGAGGAACAGGTTCTTCACCAGCTGCTGGGTCAGCGTACTCGCCCCCTGCACCGTACGCCCGGCGGTCAGGTTCGCCAGCACCGCGCGGCCAATCGAGTAGAGGCTGATGCCGTCGTGTTCGTAGAAATGGCGGTCTTCCGTCGCCAGCAGGGTATCGACCAGCAGATCCGGGAAGCCGTTGCGCTTAACAAACAGACGCTGTTCGCCGTTGGCCGATTGCAGCATGGTGATCAGGCGAGGATCGAGGCGGAAGAAACCGAACTGGCGGTTATTATCCATATTCTCGATGGTATCCAGGCGATCGCCGTTGAAGGTCAGACGCGCGCGCACCTGTCCTTCTTTACTGTCCGGGAAATCGAACGGACGGCGGATCATCTCGATGCTGTTGGCCTGTACCGTATATTCGCCCGGGCGCGTCATCGCGCTCACCTGGCGATACTGCGTGGCGTTAAGCAGACGCACCATTTCGTTTTTGCTGATCTGCATATCCGGCTCAAGGTTGACCATCCGGCCATAGACCGCGGCGGGCAGATCCCAGACTTTACCGTCAATGCGGCTACGGATTTTCTGATCGAGGTAGACGCCATAGGCGGCAATCAACACCGCGCAGACGACCCCAATCTTAATCAGCAGCCATAGCCAGGCGCGTTTACGACGAGGGGGTTTACCGCCTTTGCCTTTTCCTTTCCGCGGCATCGGTTTTTCATCCTCATAGTCATCATCGTAATCGTCGTCGTAGTCCTCTTCCCGAACCCGACGGCGAGTTACCTTTTGTTTTGCCGGGCGCGAGGGTCTCCCCTTACGTCCGATCGGCTCGCGGTCATCTCCCGCCATGCTTTTTCTCCGCAACTTACAGGCGTAAAAGCCTGATTCTCAATGTTTCCCCGATTGGGGGAAAGAAGAAATCTCTCAAATTGACGCCCGACCGTTTTGGCTTTCAGGCGACCATTTATGAACTGCGCGACGCGTTATCATGTCGCTCGCATGATTTTCACTTTAAAAATTCACCATACAAATCACATTGTTACCGGCTTCATCGACAGAATAGTTCGGGACACGGAACTGATTGTCCAGGCGATACAGGATAGCACTAAACCGTGACATTCTTAACCAGCATTTTACATGCTCATCAGGTAACAAAAGGGAAATTATTATGTTTTTTAACAACATAAACATGTCCGCCCGTCTCCTTCTGCATACCGCCAAAAGAAAGCGGAACGGTAACGCCGGAAAATAGTATTTCCGCCAGCAAAAAGAAATAACGCAGATGAAAGAAAAAGAAATTTAAAAGCGCGCAATGATAAAAACGCGAGCGGCTTAACATTGTTAATTTGGCAGATTTTCTGATGACTACGGATAAATATTTGTTAAACTGTCAGCCAATTAATTTTTCCGATTAATATATTATGCGCAACTTTATTCTATTTCCGATGATGGCGGTCGTCCTGCTCTCAGGTTGTCAGCAAAATCGCCCGACAACCCTCAGTCCTGCCGTGAGCGGTCAGGCCCAGTTAGAGCAGCTTGCCTCCGTCGCCGCCGGGGCGCGCTATCTGAAGAATAAGTGCAACCGCAGCGATCTGCCCGCCGATGAAGCGATTAACCGTGCGGCAATAAACGTGGGTAAAAAGCGCGGATGGGCGAATATTGACGCGAATCTTTTAAGCCAGCGCAGCGCGCAGCTATATCAACAGCTCCAGCAGGACAGTACCCCGGAAGCGACAAAATGCAGCCAGTTTAATCGCCAGCTGGCGCCCTTTATTGATAGCCTGCGCGACAATAAATAGCGCTTATTTATATTCCGCCAGCGCTATTTTATTCTGCCTGCGGACTCTCCTCAATCGCCCCGCCCGGCCAGTCATCCAGCGCCGCGAGGGTAAACGTTTTACCGTTGAAGCTAAATACGGTGAGGTCCTGCTGAATCTGCTCGATAACCAGGTTCGCCAGCGGCGAGTCGCCCTCCTTCCAGGACTGTCCGTTTAATACAATGCTGCGTTTATCCGCCAGTGAAGCGTAGACGTGCGCGCTGTAGCGCAGAGGCGGCAGGTTATCTTCATCTATCGCTATTTCCGGTTCAGCCTGAATTTCGGGCCCGGCGTTAACCGGCGCCACGGCAGCTTTGACCGCCGGTTGATTCAGCGGGACTAACGCCGCATGGGCTACCGACTGCCTCATCGGCTGCGGCTCGGGCTTGTTCCGCCACTGCTCGCCGCCGAACCATCCGAGCGCAATCAGCAGCGCGGCGTACAGCGGTACGGTCACGTAGGGGATCTGCACCATTCTTCCTACCGCCGCCGGGGGCTCGGACTGCGGGTACGGCTCTTGCGGGCGAACAAGCACCGGCTTCTCCTTAATCAAGACACGCCATCCCGGCGCGGGGTTTTGACGCCGCGGGCCGGGAGGTTAAGGTTTTACTTACTGCTTACCGGCAGCCCGGCGCCCTGGGCTTCGCCCTGCGGCAGTTCCAGCACCGCAACGGACCAGGCCGGCAGAGTGACGGTGCCATCAGCGGCAATCTGCACGCCGTTTGCCAGCGAGTTTTCGCCCGCCGTCTGCTGGATCGCGCTCAGCTGCAGCGTTTCACCGGCAAACTCATTCAGCGTGCGGCTTTCCGGCGCGGCGTTAATCGCCACCACCAGACCGTCAAGGCGGCTATCCAGGCTGGCGCCCGCTTTCATCCCGTCATCCACGGTCATCACCAGCAGACCGGCCTGTTGGTCGGAACCGGTATTACGGAAATCAACGCGCTTCATTACCGCGCTGCCATCGCCCAATGTGAACAACGGCGAGGATTTCCGCAGCTCGGTCAGCTCCTGGTAGAACGCGGTCATCTGCTTCAGCTCCGCTTCGCCCGGGGTGGCAACCATCTCTTTGACGCGAGTAATCACCTCATAGTTGCTGCCGTCATCGCTGATGCGCGGCATACCAACGTTGTAGTTATTATCCTGCAGGGAATAATCCACGCGGTTGAACCAGTCGCCGGAGTCGTAGGAGTCGCGGGTAAAGGATTTCGAACGCAGCAGTTCAGAGCCCTGCTGATCGAACGCGATCCCCTGCCCCAGCATCACCGTCGCCAGCGAAACGGCCTGCATGCGAACGCGGGTCGCCAGATCGGCTTCCTGGGACGCTTTGTAGCTGATCATGTCCCACAGCGTCTGGTTGTCGTGTTTCGAAACATAGTTGACGACTTCCGTCGGGTCTGCGGCGTAGCCGCCAGGCGCGCCGTTATAGTCAATTTCGCTGCCTTTCTTCGCCGCGCCGTCTTTGTCGATCATCACAAAGTCAGCGAGGTTACCGGCCATCCCCAGACGGGTCAGATCGGCCAGATGGCGGACCTGGTCATCGCTCAGGCTGGCGAGTTCGTTTGGCAACACGCCCGCACCGCTGCCGATGCCCTGGTTCTGACGCAGCGCATCGCCGGAATCGAACGGGCCGCCGCCGCGCACGGAATCGCGCAGGCGATCGGAGAACGTGCCGATACCGGTACCTTTCAGGTTGATCTGCGAGGCGATTTCAAAACGATCGCTCTGGTTAGAGTCCCAGCCTTCGCCGAAGAAGTAGATATCCGGGTTCAGGGCCTTAATGCGCTCCCACGCCGACAGAATTTGCGCTTTCGGGTGATAGCCCATCAGGTCGAAGCGGAAACCATCGATTTTATAATCGGTGGTCCATACCGCCAGCGAGTCGGCGATCAGCTTGGCGAACATCCGATGCTCCGGCGCGGAGTCGGAACAGCAGGTGGCGGATTCGACGCTGCCGGTGGTTTCATTCAGACGCTGATAGTACCAGGGTACGATCTTATCCAGTACCGACGTGCGATCGGTCGGACCCGCGGCGTTGGTGTGGTTGTAGACCACGTCCATAATGACGTTCATCCCCAGATCCTGCTTGATCGCCTGAATCATGGTGCGGAACTCTTTGATGCGCGTCGTGCCTTCCGGATCGGTCGCGTAGGATCCTTCCGGAACCGTGTAGTGGAACGGATCGTAGCCCCAGTTGTAGGAGTCGGTCTGCGCCACCAGCGTATTCAGCGCCTGCACCTGCGGATTATCCTGGCTATCGCTCTGCTTAAGCTGATTCAGTACCTCTTCCACCGTGGAGCCGCTGTCGCAGTATCCGGCGAACTCGCTGCTTTTCACCGCGCTGTTCACTTCACACAGGCGACTGAACGGTTGCTGAATATCGGCGACCTTGTCGCTGAACTCGTTCACCGTCGCCAGATCGAAGACCGGCAGCAGCTCAACGTGCGTCACACCTGAAGCGGAGAGCGTCTTCAGATGCTGCACCATATTGCTGTCGCCGGCGGTCAGCGCAAGGTATTTACCGCGCAGTTCGGCCGGAACGGTCTGGTCCCAGGCGGAGAGATCGCGAATATGCGATTCATGGATCGTCATCTTCGCTAAATCCGCTTTCGTCTTCTGGGCGTGCGGCATCGTCAGGTTGTCCCAGCCGTCAGGCTTCAGGGCACTGTCGTTGAGATCGACAACCTGGCTGTACTCCGAGTTGGTCGACAGGCTATGCGCATACGGGTCGGTGACTTCGTACTGTTCAACCTTACGCGACTGCGGGTGATAAACCGTCATCGCATAGCGGTAGAACGCGCCTTTCAGATCGCTGCCGCCCTGCCATGACCACGCGCCGGAAGCGCTGTCGCGGGTCATCGGATGGCTGCCAATGACTTTCTTATCGGCGCTGTAGACCACCACATCCACCTGCTGGGCAGTCGGCGCCCAAACGCGGAAGGTGACGCCGCCGTCGGCCAGCTGCGCGCCGTAGCTCAGGGCTTCCGCCGCTTCGGCATAGGCGTCATCCAGGACGCCCGCCGTCTGCACCTGGGTGGCGGAAATCAGGATCCCGTCCTCTGCGGCGGCAATGGCGACCGTTTCGCCCTGCAGCAGCTCGTCCACGTTGGCGTTGTCCGGCAGCTTAAAGGCCGCATAGCTGGAAAGGTGCGGGAAGCGCATGCTGACCTGCTGGCTGACGGTAGTCGGCGTCAGCTTCAGGTAGCGGTCGGTAAATTTGCCTTCGCCGTCGGCCGCCACTTTACTGCTGTGGCTGTAGTAGAGGCGCACGATGGGCTTATCCTGCCCGCCCGGCCACAGCAGCGTATTTTTGTCGACCCAGTGGGCTTCGGCCAGCGCGACGCCAAAAGCGGCGCGGAAGGCGTCGGCGCGGGAGTCATAGACCGCGCTGTTACCGGCAATCACCGATACCGTACGATCGGTGAAGTCGCCAAACGCCACCCGCAGGTCGCTATCGATCAGCTTATCGGTGCCGTCGCGGACAATGACGTTGATACAACCGCTCTCTTTGTTGAGCGGAATCACCCAGTACGGGCCATATTTATCGCTGCCGCTCGGCGTGGTGCTGACGTCATTCCAGTCGGCCACCGGCGCGCTCAGCGCGTCGCAGGTTTCGTTGTTCCAGAGATAGAGGTTTTTGCTGCTGTAGTCCGCCGCGCTACTGCTGGTGATGCCGGCAATATCCACCAGGTGGATGACCGCCTGGTTTTCTACCGCCGTGACCGCTTCGCCGGGCACCGCAACGTCAGGTAAACGTACAACCACATCCTGATTATCAGGAGTGTCGGGATTTCCAGAGGAAGAAGAAGAGGATCCGTTATCGCAGCCGCTAAGTAAAACCAGCGATCCCAGAACCAGGGCATTACGGGTATATCTGAGCATTCGATAGTCCCTATACATGCTGATTAAATTATATGAAGTGTTATATACGCGAAACTATTCCTGGCGCACTTAAGCCCCATGAAGAAATGACGAGCATATCTTTAAAGCGTCGATAATTAGATATTCTTGCTCTCTTAGGTTCAATCATCCATTCACTCCTCCTCCGGGGGCGTAGGCGGCCGGAGGAGAAAAAATAAAAAGGGAATGACGACCGCAATAGCCAAACTCTTTATGATTCGCAGCGACCTACGCAGATTCCCGCAATAAGCACGCTCAAAAATAAAAAATGCCCCACCCATATCGGTAGGGCGGTACCTTTTGCTGAGGGAAATAGAATGAGCAAAGGAATAAAAATGCATAATTCCGTGATGAGATTAACAATACCAAATAAAAAAATAATTAATTACGCGCCTCATATTGTGACCTCCATCATATTATTTTTTATCTGCCAGCAGCTCGCGCAATTAACCTGGAAAATAATTCTCCCGGTAAACTTTACGGATAACGCATTGAGCTCTGCCGATATGACGTCGCCCGCAGCCCCCTCCGCGGAAACGGCGCTGCCGCGCTTTACGCTGTTTGGCCTTGCGGAGAAAACCTCCGCCTCCGCGCCCGGCGGCAACCTCGACCAGGCGCCCGTTTCGGCGCTCAGACTGCGCGTTACCGGCCTGCTCGCCAGCACCGACCCGTCCCGCGCCATCGCTATCATGATGAAAGGGAATCAACAGGTTAGCCTCGGTATTGGCGATAATACGCCGGGCGGAGAGGCGAAAATCATCGCCATTTCCCCCGACCGCCTGATTGTTAATTACCGCGGCAGAAATGAGGCTATCCCGCTGTTTAACGACCCGCCCGCCGTCGGCAAAAATAGCGCCGCGCCGCCAGCCCGCCACCTGGCGCAGGAGCTCCGCGCGCAGCCGCAAAATATTCTTCATTACCTCAATATTTCGCCGGTCATGGTTAACGACAAACTCAGCGGATATCGCCTGAACCCGGGCAAAGACCCGGCGCTATTTCGCCAGTCGGGTCTCCGGGAAAACGATCTGGCGATAGCCCTCAACGGTCTGGATTTACGCGATAAAGAGCAGGCCCGCCAGGTATTAGCCCAGCTGCCGGAATTAACTGAAATAACCCTTACCGTTGAACGCGACGGCCAGAAAAACGATATTTATCTAGCCCTGAGGGATGAATAATTGATCATCGCCAACGTTATCCGCTCATTTTCCTTGACGCTACTGATATTCGCCGCGCTGTTATTCAGACCGGCCGCGGCGGAAGAGTTTTCCGCCAGCTTCAAGGGCACCGATATTCAGGAATTTATCAATACGGTGAGTAAAAACCTGAATAAAACGGTCATTATCGATCCCAGCGTGCGCGGCACCATTACCGTGCGCAGCTACGATATGCTCAACGAAGAGCAATATTATCAGTTCTTCCTCAGCGTCCTTGATGTCTACGGTTTCGCCGTAATTAATATGAATAACGGCGTCCTGAAAGTGGTGCGTTCGAAAGACGCGAAAACCGCCGCGGTGCCGGTGGCGAGCGATGCCGCGCCGGGTATTGGCGATGAGGTCGTCACCCGCGTCGTGCCCCTGACCAACGTCGCCGCCCGCGATCTGGCGCCGCTGCTGCGCCAGCTTAACGATAACGCTGGCGTGGGCAGCGTGGTGCACTATGAACCCTCCAACGTCCTGCTGATGACCGGCCGCGCGGCGGTCATCAAGCGCCTGCTAACCATTGTCGAACGCGTCGATAACGCCGGAGACCGCAGCGTAGTGACCGTTCCGCTGTCCTGGGCTTCCGCCGCCGATGTGGTCAAGCTGGTGACCGAACTCAACAAGGACACCAGCAAATCAGCGCTGCCCGGCTCGATGGTCGCCAACGTGGTGGCCGATGAACGCACCAACGCGGTGCTGGTCAGCGGCGAGCCGAACTCCCGCCAGCGGATCATCGCCATGATTAAGCAGCTCGACCGCCAGCAGGCGACCCAGGGCAATACCAAAGTCATCTACCTGAAATACGCTAAAGCCTCCGACCTGGTCGAAGTGCTGACCGGTATCAGCAGCACGATGCAGAGCGAAAAGCAGGCCGCGAAGCCGGTGGCGGCGCTGGATAAAAATATCATTATCAAAGCGCACGGCCAGACCAACGCCCTGATTGTCACCGCCGCACCGGACGTAATGAACGACCTTGAGCGGGTAATCGCCCAACTTGATATCCGCCGCCCGCAGGTGCTGGTCGAGGCGATTATCGCCGAAGTGCAGGACGCTGACGGCCTGAACCTCGGCATCCAGTGGGCCAATAAAAACGCCGGGATGACCCAGTTCACCAATAGCGGCCTGCCGATATCCACCGCTATCGCCGGGGCCAACCAGTACAACAAAGACGGCACCGTCAGCAGCTCGCTGGCCAGCGCCTTAAGCTCCTTCAATGGTATTGCCGCCGGCTTCTACCAGGGCAACTGGGCGATGCTGTTAACCGCCCTCTCCAGCAGCACCAAGAACGATATTCTCGCCACGCCGAGCATCGTTACCCTCGACAACATGGAAGCCACCTTTAACGTCGGCCAGGAGGTCCCGGTACTCACCGGCTCGCAAACCACCTCCGGCGATAACATCTTCAATACCGTCGAGCGCAAAACCGTCGGCATCAAGCTAAAGGTGAAGCCGCAAATCAACGAAGGCGATTCGGTCCTGCTGGAGATCGAACAGGAGGTCTCCAGCGTGGCGGACGCCGCCTCCAGCACCAGCTCGGATCTCGGCGCGACCTTCAATACCCGTACGGTCAATAACGCGGTGCTGGTCGGCAGCGGCGAAACGGTGGTCGTCGGCGGCCTGCTGGATAAAAGCGTCTCCGACACCGCCGACAAAGTGCCGCTGCTCGGCGATATTCCGGTCATTGGCGCGCTGTTCCGTTCCACCAGCAAAAAGGTCTCCAAGCGCAACCTGATGCTGTTTATCCGCCCGACGGTGATCCGCGACCGCGACGAGTACCGCCAGGCCTCATCCGGGCAGTACACCGCTTTTAACGACGCCCAGAGCAAACAGCGCGGCAAAGAGAACAACGACGCGATGCTGAATCAGGATCTGCTGGAGATCTACCCGCGCCAGGATACCGCCGCGTTCCGTCAGGTCAGCGCCGCTATCGACGCGTTCAATCTGGGAGGCAATCTATGACCCCCGCCGCTGAACGACGCCCGCTGCTCCCCTTCGGCTACGCCCGCGCGCACAGCGTGATGCTCCTGAGCAGCGGCGAAAGCTGCGAGGTTTTCTGCCTCGCCGTTACCGCGCCGCAGGCGCTGCTGGAAGCCCGCCGGGTCGCTGCGATGCCGTTCCGCCTCGAACGGCTGGAAGAAGAGGCGTTCGAAAAGCTGCTGGTGCTGAGCTATCAGCGCGACTCCGCCGAGGCCCGGCGCATGATGGCCGATATCGGCAACGAGCT
Organism: Klebsiella sp. M5al; assembly: GCF_002090195.1. NCBI lineage: Bacteria > Pseudomonadati > Pseudomonadota > Gammaproteobacteria > Enterobacterales > Enterobacteriaceae > Klebsiella > Klebsiella sp. M5al. The sequence goes on along the minus strand of NZ_CP020657.1, from coordinate 1,065,016 downwards.
GGATCTGTATACCCTTGCCGAAGAGCTGCCGGACACCGACGACCTGCTGGACAGCGAAGACGACGCGCCGATTATCCGCCTGATTAACGCCATGCTCACCGAGGCCATCAAAGAGAAAGCCTCGGATATTCATATCGAAACCTATGAGCGCCACCTGCAAATTCGCTTTCGCGTCGACGGCGTCCTGCGCGAAATCCTGCGCCCCCAGCGCCGACTCGCCGCACTGCTGATCTCGCGCATTAAGGTGATGGCGAGCCTGGATATCGCCGAAAAGCGCATTCCGCAGGACGGGCGCATGGCTCTGCGCATTGGCGGACGCGCCGTCGACGTGCGCGTCTCTACCCTGCCGTCGAGCTACGGCGAGCGCGTGGTGCTGCGTCTGCTCGACAAAAATAGCGTCAATCTCGACCTGCTGACCCTCGGGATGACTCCCGCCCTGCTGCGGCAGGTAGATGGGCTGATCGCCCGCCCGCACGGCATCGTGCTGGTGACCGGGCCGACCGGTTCGGGAAAAAGCACCACCCTCTACGCCGCGCTGAGCCGCCTCGACGCGCGCGAGCGCAACATCATGACCATTGAAGACCCCATCGAATATGAGCTGGAGGGCATCGGTCAGACCCAGGTTAACGCGAAAGTCGACATGACCTTTGCCCGCGGGCTGCGCGCCATTTTGCGCCAGGACCCTGACGTGGTGCTGGTGGGCGAAATCCGCGACGGCGAGACGGCGCAAATCGCCGTTCAGGCCTCGCTAACCGGCCATCTGGTGCTCTCGACGCTGCACACCAACAGCGCGCTGGGGGCCATCTCGCGCCTGCAGGATATGGGCGTGGAGCCTTTTCTGCTCTCCACCTCGCTGCTGGCGGTGATGTCGCAGCGGCTGGTGCGCCGGCTCTGCCCGCATTGTCGCCAGCAGGAACCGGCAAACGCCGACACCGCCCACCAGATGGAGATCGCCCCCGGCACGGCGCTCTGGCAGCCCCGGGGCTGCGCCGAGTGCGGTTTTACCGGCTATCGCGGACGCACCGGCATCCATGAACTGCTGCTGGTGGACGATCGCGTACGCATGGCTATCCACCGCGGCGAAAATGAGGTGACGCTGATCCAACAGCTGGGGACGGATTATATGACCCTGCGCCGCGCCGGGCGGGAAAAGGCGCTGGCCGGGATCACCAGTTGGCAAGAGGTGCTAAGGGTCACCGAGCAGCCGATCGCGGAGGCTTGCTGAAATGGCGCTGTTTCGTTACCAGGCCCTCGACGAACAGGGCAAACCCCGGCGCGGCGTCCAGCAGGCGGACTCCGCCCGCCACGCGCGCCAGCTGCTGCGGGAAAAGGGCTGGCTGGCGCTGGACATCGACCCGGCAGCCGGCGGCGGCAGGCCATCGCGCTTTATGCGCCGCACCAGCGCCCGCGATCTCGCCCTCGTCACCCGCCAGCTGGCGACGCTGGTCGCCGCCGCGATCCCGCTGGAAAAAGCGCTCGACGCGGTGGCCCAGCAGAGTGAAAAACCGCAGCTGAAAACGCTGATCGCCGGCGTGCGCGGCAAAGTGCTGGAAGGCCATTCGCTGGCGGAAGCGATGCGCGGCCACCCGGGCTGCTTTGACGCGCTCTACTGCGCGATGGTCGCCGCCGGAGAAGCTTCAGGCCACCTCGACGGCGTGCTGAACCGGCTGGCGGACTACACCGAGCAGCGCCAGCAGCTGCGCGCCCGCCTGCTGCAGGCGATGATTTACCCCATCGTGCTGACCCTGGTGGCGGTCAGCGTGATCGTCATTCTGCTGTCGACGGTGGTGCCGAAGGTCGTCGAGCAGTTTATCCACCTTAAGCAGGCGCTGCCGTTTTCCACCCGCCTGCTGATGGCGATGAGCGATATGCTGCGCGCCGCCGGGCCGTGGCTGCTGCTGGCGATTTTGCTCCTCATTCTCCTGCTGCGCTACCTGCTGCGGCAGCCGGCAAAGCGGCTGGCCTGGCACAGGCTGCTGCTGCGCCTGCCGTTAATTGGCCGGGTCGCGCGCAGCGTTAACAGCGCCCGCTACGCCCGCACCCTGAGCATCCTCAACGCCAGCGCCGTTCCGCTGCTGCTGGCGATGCGCATCAGCGCGGATGTGTTGAGCAACGCCTGGGCGAAGCGCCAGCTGGAAGCCGCCAGCGACGCGGTGCGCGAAGGCGTCAGCCTGCATCGCGCGCTCGAAATGACCCAGCTTTTCCCGCCGATGATGCGCTACATGGTCGCCAGCGGCGAACGGAGCGGCGAGCTCAACAGCATGCTGGAGCGCGCGGCGGACAACCAGGACCGGGATCTGAGCGCACAAATTCAGCTGGCCCTCAGCCTGTTTGAACCCCTGCTGGTGGTGGCGATGGCCGGCATGGTGCTGTTTATCGTCCTCGCCATCCTGCAGCCGATACTGCAGCTCAATACCTTGATGAGTATGTGATTGTTCTAATGGAGAAAAATATGCAACGACAGCGCGGATTCACCTTACTGGAAATCATGGTGGTGATTGTTATCCTCGGCGTGCTCGCCAGCCTCGTGGTGCCCAACCTGATGGGCAACAAGGAAAAGGCCGACCGGCAAAAAGTGGTCAGCGATCTTGTGGCGCTCGAGGGCGCGCTGGACATGTACAAACTGGACAACAGCCGCTATCCCACCACCGAGCAGGGGCTGCAGGCGCTGGTCAGCGCGCCATCCGCCGAGCCGCACGCGCGCAACTATCCCGAAGGCGGCTATATCCGCCGTCTGCCGCAGGACCCCTGGGGCAGCGATTACCAACTGCTGAGCCCCGGCCAGCATGGTCAGGTGGATATTTTCAGCCTCGGGCCGGACGGCGTGCCGGAGAGCAATGACGATATCGGCAACTGGACGATCGGGAAGAAATAGTGCGACAGCGCGGCTTTACGTTGCTGGAGATGATGCTCATTTTGCTGCTGATGGGGGTCAGCGCGGGCATGGTGCTGCTGGCTTTCCCCGCCTCGCGCGACGATAGCGCGGCGCAGACGCTGGCGCGCTTTGAAGCGCAGCTGCGCTTTGTCCAGCAGCGCGGGCTGCAAACCGGCCAGTTCTTTGGCGTCTCGGTGCACCCAGACCGCTGGCAGTTTCTGGTTCTGGAGGCCCGCGATGGCGCCGATCCGGCCCCCGCCGACGATGGCTGGAGCGGCTATCGCTGGCTGCCGCTGCGCGCCGGACGCGTCGCCACTTCGGGCAGCATCGCCGGGGGCAAGCTGAACCTCGCTTTTGCGCAGGGCGAAGCCTGGACGCCGGGCGACAATCCCGATGTGCTGATCTTTCCCGGCGGCGAGATGACGCCGTTCCGGCTGACCCTCGGCGAGGCGCCGGGTATCGCGTTTAACGCCCGCGGCGAAAGCCTGCCCGAACCGCAGGAGGCGCAATGAAAAAGCAGTCCGGTATGACGCTGATTGAAGTCATGGTCGCCCTGGTGGTCTTCGCTCTCGCCGGGCTGGCGGTGATGCAGGCGACGCTCCAGCAAACCCGCCAGCTGGGACGCATGGAGGAGAAAACCCTCGCTAGCTGGCTGGCGGACAATCAGCTGGTACAGCTCCGGCTGGAAAACCGCTGGCCCGCGCTGAGCTGGTCGGAAACCACGCTGCAGGCGGCAGGCGTCAGCTGGCACATTCGCTGGCAGGGGGTGGAGACCGATCTGCCTCAGTTGCGGGCGCTGGACGTCGAGGTTCGCCACGCCAAAAGCGATAAGACGCCCGTCTCTTCGCTGCGCACCTACGTGACATCGCCATGATCCGGCGCTCAAGCGGCTTTACCCTCGTCGAAATGCTGCTGGCGCTGGCCATTCTCGCCGCGCTCAGCGTCGCCGCGGTCACGGTGCTGCAAAACGTGATGCGCGCCGATACGCTCACCCGCGATAAGAGCGGGCGCATGCAGGCGTTACAGCAAACGTTCAGCCAGATGGCGGCGGACTTTAGCCAAATCATTCCCCGCCGCAGCCGCGACAGCGCAAGCCTGTTTTTTGCCGGGCGCTTTCAGCTCGGCAGCGATGACGGGGCCATCGCCTTTAGCCGCAACGGCTGGCCCAATCCTTTGGGGCTCCTGCCGCGTTCGGAAATTCAGAACGTCAGCTACCGCCTGCGCGGCAGCCAGCTGGAACGTCTGAACTACGACCAGCAGGACCCGCTGCCCGGTAGCCAGCCAACGGTGACTATTGTGCTGCGCGACGTGCGGGCGTTTGGCCTGCGTTTTTACGCCAGCGGCCGCTGGCAGGACGAATGGCAGCAGGCGCAGACGCTGCCGCAGGGGCTGGAAGTCACCCTGACGCTGGAGCCGTACGGCGAGATCCGCCGGCTGTTTCTGCTTACGCCGGGAGACAGCCGATGAACCACCGCCAGCGCGGCATCGCCCTGCTCATGGTGCTGCTGATCCTCGCCCTGATGATGGTGCTGGCGAGCGCCATGACCGAGCGCAGCGCCCGGATGTACCAGCAGACCGCCACCACCCTCGATAACCTGCAGGCCAAATGGTACGCGCTGGGGGCGGAAACCCTGGCGGCGGCGCTGCTGCAACGCGACGCGCTCGACTCGCCGAACCAGACCCACCTGGCGCAGAACTGGGCCCAGCAGGGGCGCCGCTTCACGGTCAATGACGGCGAGATCTACGCCACGATTACCGACGCTCAGGCCTGCTTCAACCTCAACGCCATTAACCAGCGCGGCGACGACGAAAGCGCCGCAGTACCTTACCCCGCACAGATCTTTACCCGCCTGCTGGAAAACCTCGGCAGCGAGCCGCTGCGCGCCTTACAGCTCACTGCCGCCCTGCGCGACTGGGTCGATGACGATCGCCAGCCGCTGCTGAACGGCGCGGAAGACGAGGTCTATATGGCGCAATCCCCCGGCTATCTGACCGGCAATCAGCCGCTGCAGGACGTCAGCGAGCTGCGTCTGCTGGCCGGGATGGACGCCGCGCTCTATCAGCGCCTGCTGCCCTACGTCTGCGCCCTGGCGGACGAGACGCTGCAGGTGAACGTCAATACCCTGCAGCCCGATCGGGCCGCGCTGCTGGCGGCGCTGTTCCCCGCTGAACTCACCCTCGTCGAAGCCCGGCAGCTGCTGCAGGCCCGCGCGGCCACCGGCTGGAGCAGCGTCGCCGCCTTCCTGTCGCAGCCGGCATTACAAAAAACCGATACCGCCGCCGCGCGCCCGTGGCTGGCGGTTCACAGCGAGCGTTTTATCGCCACCTTCAGCGTAGTGATGGGCAACGCCCGCTATCAGCAACGCAGCCTCCTGCAAAAGCAGGGGCGTACCTTCGGCGTCGTCCAGCGGCGCTACGGAATCTACTGGGTAGCCGATGAATAACCACCATACCTCTTCCGCCGCCGTGCTGATTATTCGCCTCAATCCCGATGCCGCGACGGCGATATGGCGGCTGGCCGCGCCGGGCGACACGGCGCAGACTGGCGAGTGGCATCCTGACGCTGGCGATCCGACGCTCAGCCTGCTGGCGCAGCGCCATCCGGCCTGGGTACTGGTGCCCGCCAGCGATTGCGCATTTCATCGCGTCGCTCTGCCCGCCGGGGCGCGCAGAAGACCGCAGCAGGCGCTGGCGTTTTTACTCGAAGAACAGCTGGCGACGGAAGTTGAGGAGAGCCACTTTGCCTTGCTCCACCAGCACAAAACCGACTGCGCCGTGGCGGTGGTCGGGCGGGGAAAGATGCGCGCCTGGCAGGCCTGGTGCGACAGCCTCGGGCTGAGCGTACTGGCTCTGACGCCGGATGTCCTGGCGCTGCCGCACAGTCCCACCGGCTGGAGCGCCGTACGCTGCGGCGAGCAGTGGCTGTTTCGCTGTGATACGTGGGGCGGAATGGCGGTGGAAACCGTATGGCTCGACCAGCTGCTGACCCACTGGCAAGACCTCGCGCCCATCGCCTGCTACTCGCCGCCGCCGGATATCGCCGCGCCGTGGCAGCCTCTCCCGGCGCAGGATCTGCTGCAGCTGGCGGCGGCCAATCCTGATGCGCGCAGAATCTGCTTACGCCAGGGCGATTTTGCCGCAAAACGCCGCCGGCAGCCGACGCCACGACGCTGGCGCCCGGTAATCGTCGCGGCGCTGGCGCTACTGCTGCTGTGGAGCAGTAATTGCCTCCACGATCATCTCATGCTGGGACAGCAGGCCGACGCCGCCGTGCAGGCCAGCCGTGATTTTTACCGCCAGTGGTTCCAAACGGAAAAGAACGTCGTCAACCCGCGCCTGCAAATGCAGCAGCATCTGCGGCAGATGAAAAACGCGGGCGCCCGGCCGGCGCTTATCTCGCGGCTCGGCGCGCTGCAGCAAATCATCGACGACACGCCGGGCATCCGCCTGCGGACGTTGAGCTTTGACGCCGCGCGCAACGCGCTGCAGCTGGAGATATCCGCCGTTTCCTCGCAGGCCCTGGAGCAGTTCAGCCAGCGGGCGCGGGCGAGGTTTCGCGTGCAGACCGGCGAGATGAAGCCGCGCGCCGACGGTATTGAAGGGCGCCTGACGCTGGAGGGGAACGATGCATAACCTGCTCGCCTTATGGCAACAGCGTACGCGCCGCGAACGGTGTCTGCTGCTGGGTATGGCCGTGGTACTGCTCATCGGCCTGGTCTATTACACGTTATGGCAGCCGTGGCAAAACCGCGAGGCGCAGTGGCGGCAAACGCTGGCCAGGGAGCAGGCCAGCCTGCAGTGGATGCGCCAGCAGACGCCCCTTATCCGTCAGCTTCGCAATCAGAAGCCGCCCACCGCGCCGGAAGAACCCTCGACGGTGATTATGCGCGAAGCCGCCCGTCACGGTCTCACCATCGTTCGCCTGCAGCCGCAGGGCTCCCGCCTGAGCCTTACCGTGCAGCCCGCCGATTTCCAGGCGTTGATGGCATGGCTGGACGCGCTGGGGCAGGCGGGGATGACCACCGCCACCCTGGCGGTGACCGCCGTAGCGCAGCAGCCCGGCTGGGTGACCGTCAATACGCTGGTGCTGGAGCGCAGCGATGAAAAATAGACTCACTATCGGCCTGCTGCTGGCGGCGATCTATCTCTTCTGGCTGCTGCTCAGCGCGCCGGCGAGACTGCTGGCCCTGACGCTATCGGACGACGCGCGGCTCGCGCAAACGTCGGGCACTCTGTGGCAAGGAGAGGCTCATCAGGCCAGCTGGCGCGGCGTTGAATTAGCCTATTTACGCTGGGAGTTTGGCTTCTCGACCTGGCTTCCCGGCTGGCATATCCGTTTTAACGATCCCTCCGGCCTGCGCGGCCAGGCCTGGCTGCACGGCCTGAACGAGTTTGTGGTGCGCGAGGGACGGCTCGTGATTCCGGCCCGTTTAATCAGCCAGCGGCTGGCGCTGGGTATGCCGCTGGAAGCCCGCGGCCAGCTGGCGCTGACGCTGCCGGAGGCCAGCTTTAACGCCAACGGCTGCCGGCGGATAGCCGCGAGCGCCGTGCAGTGGCAAGATGCGGCGCTCAGCTCCCCCGCCGGGTTGCTCGAACTGGCCCAGGTCAACGGCAAATTAAGCTGTACCCCGGCGGGTGCGCTGGCTGTCGCCCTGACCCAGGACTCCCATCAGCTTAGCCTCACCGGACAGGGCGTTCTGACGCCCGACGGGCGCTATACGTTTAACGGTACGCTGCAACCTCGTCAGGCGGCCCCGGCGCTGCTGACGCTGCTGGTCGCGCAAAACGGCCGTAAAGATGAGCAGGGACGCATACCGTGGCGGTGGCAAGGAGAGTGGCTATCCGAGGAGAAAAAATAATGGTCGAAAACATCGCGTTATTACCCGAGTTCGCCGCGCAATACCCGTTTCTCTGGGGCAGCTTTTTATTCCTGTCCGGACTGGCGTTCGGCAGCTTTTTTAACGTCGTTATCCACCGTCTGCCGCTGATGATGGAGCAGGCAGAGGGAATCAATCTCTGTTTTCCCGCGTCGTTCTGTCCGCAGTGCCGTGAGCCCATCGCCTGGCGGGACAATATTCCGCTACTGGGCTTCCTGTTTCTTAAGGGGCGTTCGCGCTGCTGCGGGCAGCCGATCTCGCCTCGCTATCCTCTGATGGAGCTGGCGACCGGCGCGCTGTTTGTGCTGGCGGGATACCTAATGGCGCCGGGCGTGCCGCTGCTGGGCGGGTTGATTTTATTGTCGCTGCTGCTGATCCTCGCCGCCATCGACGCGCAAACGCAGCTGCTGCCGGACGGGCTGACGCTACCGCTGATGTGGGCCGGGCTGTTGTTCAATCTTAGCGCGACTTACGTGCCGCTGGCGGAGGCGGTCGTGGGCGCGATGGCCGGGTATTTATCGCTGTGGTCGGTGTACTGGGTATTCCGTCTGCTGAGCGGTAAAGAGGCGCTGGGCTACGGCGATTTCAAACTGCTGGCGGCGCTCGGCGCGTGGCTCGGCTGGCAGGCGCTGCCGCAGACGCTGCTGCTGGCTTCCGCCAGCGGCCTGGTCTGGACGCTGCTGCAGCGCCTGATAACCCGGCAGTCGCTCCAGCAGCCTTTGGCCTTCGGGCCCTGGCTGGCGCTGGCGGGCGGCGGCATCTTTTTGTGGAGCCAAATTTACCCCCCCATCTTCCCGGTGGCGCTGCGCTGACCGGGCTACGGGTTCCCCGCCGTCTGCGGGCCGGTAGCCCGGACAGGTGCGCCAGCACCGCCTCCGGGAAGCCGTACCCACCGAGGCTTCGCATACTCCCCCCCGGTGGCGGCTGACGCCTTACCGGGGCTACGGGTTCCCCGCCGTCTGCGGACCGGTAGCCCGGACAGGTGCGCCAGCACCGCCTCCGGGAAGCCGTACCCACCGAGGCTTCGCATACTCCCCCCCGGTGGCGGCTGACGCCTTACCGGGGCTACGGGTTCCCCGCCGTCTGCGGACCGGTAGCCCGGCCAGGTGCGCCAGCACCGCCTCCGGGAAGCCGTTCCTACCGAGGCTTCGCATACTCCCCCCCGGTGGCGGCTGACGCCTTACCGGGGCTACGGGTTCCCCGCCGTCTGCGGACCGGTAGCCCGGACAGGTGCGCCAGCACCGCCTCCGGGAAAATAACCGGTTACGAATATTTTTTGGTGCGCCGGGTCGGGGCGGTATTGGCCGGATCGTCCGGCCAGACGTGCTTCGGATAGCGCCCTTTCATCTCTTTTTGCACCTCGCGGTAGCTCCCCTGCCAGAATGCGCCTAAATCGCGGGTGATCTGCAGCGGGCGCTGCGCCGGCGACAGTAGCTCCAGCACCAGCGGCACCCGCCCCTGGGCGATAGTCGGGGTCGTCGCCTCGCCAAACATCTCCTGCATCCGCACCGCCAGCGCCGGAGGGTTATCATCGTGATAACGAATCGCGATGCGGCTACCGGTCGGCACCGTATAGTGCGTGGGTAGCTCGCTGTCCAGCTTCTGGCGCAGCGGCCACGGCAGCCAGTTTTGCAGCGCCTGACGCACATCCAGCGCCTTCAGCGCGCGCAGAGAATGGACGCCCGTCATCTGCGGTAACAGCCACTGCTCAAGCGATGCCAGCAGCGATGCCTCATCAACGGCTGGCCACGCCTCCTCCGGCAGCCACTGCGCCGCGCAGTGCAGGCGCAAACGCAGCTGCTCCGCCTCCGGCGTCCAGTTGAGCACGCTCAGCCCCTTTTCGCGGATGCCGTTGAGCATCGCCTGATGCAGCTCCTCTTCCGACGGCTTCGCCAGCGGTTGAGTTTTAATCACCAGCCGTCCGATACAGGTACGCCGCCAGGCCTTCAGCGTGCCTAACGCCTCATCCCACTCGACGATATCGGAGCGCTGGACCAGCGCCGGACACCGCTCAATCAGCGCGTTAATCTCTACCGGCAGCGCCAGCAGGATCCGCGCATCCGGCGATGAACTTCCCTGCAGCAGCAGCGGCGCGATCAGCCACTCGTGGCGGCCCAGCGCATCGTCGGCGTCGAGCATCGCCCCCATTCCGTTGGCCAGCTGATAGCGCCCCTCCTGGCCGCGACGATGGGCGATACGGTCGGCAAAAGCGGAGGCCAGCAGCGCCGCGATTCTGTCGGCGTCAGGCTGACCGCCGCGCACCGCCAGCCGTTTTATCAACTGCTGCGCCCGCTGCTGCCAGTTGCCCTGCTGACGGGCAAACGCCGCGCTAAGATCGCTATTGCCGCCGCGCGGCGGCTCTTCCAGGATCGCCGCCAGCTTAGCCGCCGTGGCGGCGCCATCGGCATCCTCCGCCGCGGTCAGCATCGCCGCCAGACGCGGATCGTTGCCCAACGCCGCCATTTTGCGCCCGTGCGACGACAGCCGCTCGCCTTCCAGCGCAGAAAGGTCGGTGAGCAGACGCCGGGCCGCCGCCAGATTAACCGCAGGCGGCAGATCCAGCCAGCTAAGCTGCGCCGGGTCCTGGCATCCCCACTGCAACAACTCCAGCAACAGTGAAGACAGGTCGCTTTGCAGGATTTCCGGATCGCCCTGCGCCGCCGCGCGCTCGGCCTGCTCTTTAGCAAGCAGATGCAGACAGATCCCCGGTTCCAGACGCCCGGCGCGTCCGGCGCGCTGGGTCATTGAGGCCTGGCTGATGCGCTGCGTGACCAGGCGGGTAAGCCCGGTGCGGGCGTCAAAGCGGGCGACGCGCTCCTGGGCGCTATCTACCACCAGACGAATCCCCTCAATGGTCAGACTGGTTTCGGCGATATTGGTCGCCAGCACCACCTTGCGCATCCCGACGGGCGCAGGCAGTATCGCCTTGCGCTGCTCACTCAGCGGCAGCGCGCCGTACAGCGGGCACAGCACAACATCGCTCGCCACCCGCTCCGCCAGCCGCTCCTGTACCCGTTGGATCTCGCCGACGCCGGGCAGAAACAGCAGCATTGAACCGTTTTCGCTACGCAGCAGTTCCGCGGCGGCAATCGCCACCGCCTCGTCAAAACGCTGATGGGTCGCCAGCGGCTGAAAACGCCGCTCAACCGGAAACGCGCGCCCTTCGGAAACGATAACCGGCGCCTCCGGCAGCAGACGCTGCAGGCGCTCATTATCGAGCGTCGCCGACATAATCAGCAGCTTGAGATCGTCGCGTAGCCCCTGCTGGACGTCGAGCAGCAGCGCCAGCGCCAGATCCGCCTGCAGGCTGCGCTCGTGGAACTCATCGAGGATCGCCAGCCCCACGCCGCTCAGCTCCGGATCGCGCTGGATCATCCGCGTCAAAATACCTTCCGTCACCACTTCGAGGCGCGTGTTCGGCCCGACGCAGGTCTCGGCGCGCATGCGGTAGCCCACGGTCTCGCCGGGCTTCTCCCCCAGCAGTTCCGCCAGCCGCTGCGCCACGTTACGCGCCGCCAGCCGCCGCGGCTCCAGCAGGATAATGCGCCCGTTAATTTTACCCTGCGCGAGGATTTGCAACGGCAGCCAGGTGGATTTCCCGGCGCCGGTTGGCGCATTAAGCAGAACCTGCGGCGCATGCCGCAGAGCAGAAAGAAGTTCAGGGAGGACGGCGGCAACCGGCAATGAGGACACGAAGCGCTCCGGAGGTTAACATTTGCGGGCAAGCATTGTAGCATCCCGGTAATTCATTACCGAGTCTCTATCATGTCCGAGCCGAAAAGGCTGTTTTTCGCCCTTGAACTTCCCGCAGAAGTTCAGCGGCAGATCGTTCACTGGCGCGCCGCCAGCTTTCCCGAAGATGCTGGTCGACCGGTGACGGCGGCAAACCTCCATCTGACGCTGGCGTTTCTTGGCGAAGTGAGCGCGGATAAGCAGCGGGCGCTGTCAGCGATGGCCGAACGAATTCGCCAGCCGGGCTTTACCCTGATCCTTGACGATGCCGGGCAGTGGCTGCGTTCGCGAGTGGTGTGGCTGGGCACTCGTCAGCCGCCGCGCGGAGTTCTGCAATTAGCGAATATGCTGCGCGCCCAGGCCGCCCGCAGCGGCTGCTATCAGAGCCCGCAGCCGTTTCATCCGCATATCACCCTGCTGCGCGACGCGCGCCACGCGGTGGCTATTCCGCCGCCCGGATTTCGCTGGGCGTTTGCGGTCAACGAATTTGTACTCTACGAATCCAGCTTTAGCCGCGGCCGCACCCGCTACAAGGCGCTGGAACGTTACCCTTTCGACAAGGAAAGCTGATGCTGTTTACTCCCCCGCTACGGTCCGCCACCCTCATTAAACGTTACAAACGGTTTCTCGCCGATGTGATCACCCCCGACGGTCGCGAGCTGACCCTGCACTGTCCCAACACCGGCGCCATGACCGGCTGCGCCGCGCCGGGCGATACCGTCTGGTATTCCACTTCAGATAATCCTAAACGCAAATATGCCCACACGTGGGAAATAACCGAAACCGTAGAAGGTGCGACAATTTGTGTTAATACTCTACGTGCTAACACGTTGGCGAAAGAGGCGATTCTGGCGGGAAATATTCCCGAGCTTTTGGGCTATAACACGCTGAAAAGCGAAGTGAAGTATGGTGATGAAAACAGCCGCATTGATATTCTGTTACAAGCAGATGACCAACAAAACTGCTATATTGAAGTGAAATCGGTTACGTTGGCGGAAAAGGAATACGGTTACTTCCCCGATGCGGTTACCGAACGCGGCCAGAAGCACCTGCGGGAGCTGATGAGCGTGGCGGCAGCGGGCGATCGGGCGGTGATTTTGTTCGCCGTGCTGCACTCGGCGATCGACCGTTTCTCACCCGCGCATCATATTGATGCCAGATACGCACAGCTATTGATTGAGGCGCAAAACAAGGGGGTGGAAATTCTCGCGTACAAGGCGGAACTTTCTACCGAGATGATGACTCTGAATAAGCCGATTACCGTGGTGTTAACCCCCGGTAAATAAACGGCTAAATAGTATTCGGGTCGCGAGCGCAAATACGCTTTTCCTCACAGGGTTGTCAAGTGTAACGTTTAGATAATTGCTATCCGGAAAAGCATCTGCTATTTATAGCGGCCTGATTTTTCCCCCAACACGGGGATCGATAGTGCGTGTTAAGGAGAAGCAACATGCAAGAAGGGCAAAACCGTAAAACATCGTCCCTGAGTATTCTCTCCATCGCTGGGGTGGAGCCGTACCAAGTGAAGCCGGGCGAAGAGTATATGAACGAAGCCCAGCTGGCGCACTTCAAGCGCATTCTTGAAGCGTGGCGTAATCAACTTAGGGATGAAGTGGATCGCACCGTAACGCATATGCAGGATGAAGCTGCTAACTTCCCGGACCCGGTAGACCGTGCCGCTCAGGAAGAAGAGTTCAGCCTGGAGCTGCGTAACCGCGACCGCGAACGTAAATTGATCAAAAAGATCGAGAAAACGCTGAAAAAAGTCGAAGACGAAGATTTCGGCTTCTGTGAATCCTGTGGCGTCGAGATTGGTATCCGTCGTCTGGAAGCGCGTCCGACCGCTGACCTGTGCATTGATTGCAAAACGCTGGCGGAAATTCGCGAAAAACAGATGGCAGGCTAATTCACTTCGCTGGCACATCTCTGGCGGGAGCTTTCTCCCGCCCTGATGCTTTAGTCATATCATGAAAGATTCACACTACATCGGGCGCTTTGCTCCCTCACCTTCCGGCGAACTCCACTTCGGTTCATTGATTGCCGCGCTTGGCAGCTATCTGCAGGCTCGGGCTCAGAACGGTATCTGGCGCGTGCGCATTGAAGATATCGATCCGCCGCGGGAAGTTCCCGGCGCCGCGGACACCATTCTTCGTCAATTAGAACGCTACGGCCTGCACTGGGACGGAGAGGTACTCTGGCAGTCAAAACGCCACGAAGCCTATCGCGAGCACCTCGCCTGGCTGCGCGAGCAGGACCTCTGCTATTACTGCACCTGCACCCGCGCGCGCATCCACGGCATTGGCGGTATTTACGACGGCCACTGCCGCGATTTACGCCTCGGCGCGGAAAACGCCGCTCTGCGTCTGCGGCAAACGCGTCCGGTCCTCGAATTTTATGACCGACTGCGCGGCACGATCGTCGCCGATGAGCCGCTGGCGCGGGAAGATTTCATTATCCACCGCCGCGATGGGCTGTTCGCCTATAATCTGGCGGTGGTAGTGGACGATCATTTTCAGGGCGTCAGCGAAATCGTCCGCGGCGCCGATCTTATCGAGCCGACGGTGCGGCAAATATCGCTTTATCAGCATTTTGGCTGGCAGGCGCCGGACTATATCCATTTGCCGCTGGCCCTCAACGCGCAGGGCAATAAACTGTCGAAGCAAAACCACGCTCCGGCGCTGTCTGAAGGCGATCCGCGCCCGGAAATTGTGCGGGCGTTAACGTTTCTTAATCAGGATGTCATTCAGGAATGGCAGACGCTCAGTATTGAGGATTTACTCGAGTACGCGATAGCGAACTGGCGGCCGGAGCAAATCCAGCATTCTCAAATGCGTTCCGCTGAGCTATGATTAGCCGCTATTTTTTTGTCCTGAAGTCCGTCTGACACTACGAGGTGTACCATTTTTACCCGAGTCGCTAATTTTTGCCGTAAGGTGCTAAGCCGTGAAGAGCGCGAGGCAGAAGCCGCCGTCGAACAATTACATATGACGGTTATTCCGCGCGAGCAGCATGCAATTTCCCGCAAAGATATCAGTGAAAATGCCCTCAAGGTCATGTACAGACTTAACAAGGCGGGCTATGAATCGTGGCTGGTCGGCGGCGGCGTACGCGATCTGCTGCTGGGCAAAAAACCTAAAGATTTTGACGTTACCACTAATGCGACCCCGGAACAGGTCCGTAAGCTGTTCCGCAACTGCCGCCTGGTAGGCCGCCGCTTCCGCCTGGCGCACGTGATGTTCGGGCCGGAAATTATCGAAGTCGCCACCTTCCGCGGCCATCATGAAGGCCACACCACCGATCGCATCACCTCCCAGCGCGGCCAGAACGGTATGCTGCTGCGCGACAACATCTTCGGTTCGATTGAAGAAGATGCCCAGCGCCGCGACTTTACCATCAACAGCCTCTACTACAGCGTGGCGGATTTCACCGTCCGCGACTACGTCGGCGGCATGAAAGATCTGCAGGATGGCGTCGTCCGTCTGATCGGCGATCCGGAAACCCGCTATCGCGAAGATCCGGTGCGCATGCTGCGCGCGGTGCGTTTTGCAGCGAAGCTCAGTATGAGCATCAGCGAAGAGACCGCCGAGCCGATCCCGCGCCTGGCGACGCTGCTGCACGATGTGCCGCCGGCGCGTCTATTTGAAGAAGTCCTGAAGCTGCTGCAGGCCGGCGACGGTTATGAAACCTACATCCTGCTGCGCGAATATAATCTGTTCCAGCCGCTGTTCCCGACCATTACCCGCTACTTTACCGAGCGCGGCGATAGTCCAATGGAGCGCATCATCAGCCAGGTGCTGAAGAATACCGATACCCGCATTCGCAACGATATGCGCGTTAATCCGGCGTTCCTGTTCGCGGTGATGTTCTGGTATCCGCTGCTGGAAACCGCGCAGAAAATCGCGCAGGAGAGCGGACTGGCCTACTACGATGCCTTCGCGTTGGCGATGAACGACGTGCTGGACGAGGCCTGCCGCACGCTGGCCATCCCGAAACGTATTACTACCCTGGTGCGCGATATCTGGCAGCTTCAGCTGCGGATGTCCCGCCGTCAAGGTAAACGCGCGTGGAAGCTGATGGAGCATCCAAAATTCCGCGCCGCCTACGATCTGCTGGAGCTGCGCGCCGGCGCCGAAAACAGCAGCGAGCTGCAGCGTCTGACCAAATGGTGGGGCGAGTTCCAGGTCGCCGCGCCGCCGGATCAGAAAGATATGCTGGATGATTTAGGGGACGATCCGGCCCCGCGCCGCCGCCACCGTCGTCCGCGCAAACGCGCGCCGCGCCGCGAAGGTAGCGCATGACGCTCGTCTATATCGCGATTGGCAGCAATCTGGCCTCTCCGCTGGAGCAGGTCAACGCTGCCGTTAACGCGCTGGCGGACATACCCGATAGCCGGGTAATAAGCGTTTCCTCTTTCTACCGCACGCCGCCCCTGGGGCCGCAGGATCAGCCTGACTACCTCAACGTCGCCGTCGCGCTGGAAACCGCGCTGACCGCAGAAGCGCTGCTCAACCACACCCAGCGTATTGAACTGCAGCAGGGCCGCACGCGTAAAGCCGAACGCTGGGGACCGCGCACGCTGGACCTCGACATCATGCTGTTTGGCGATGACGTGATTAGCAGCCCGCGCCTGACCGTACCGCACTACGATATGAAAAACCGCGGTTTTATGCTGTGGCCGCTGTTTGAAATCGCCCCCGAGCTGCGTTTCCCCGACGGTACGGCATTACGGGCTGTTCTGGCAAATCTCGGCGCAGAAAAACCCGCCCTCTGGTAATAACCCTTCTTTTTTAGCAATTACGGCGATCGTGGTAATCGGTTGCCTAAAACCATTGCCCCCCTGAATGCTGCTGTTAGAATGCCGGTTAAAATGACTTTCATCATCAGGAAACGTTATGAAACCGACCACTATCGCCCTGCTGCAGAAATGTAAACAGGAGAAGAAACGCTTCGCCACTATCACCGCCTACGACTACAGCTTTGCAAAGCTGTTCGCCGATGAGGGTATAAACGTGATGCTGGTCGGCGATTCGCTGGGCATGACGGTGCAGGGCCACGATTCCACCCTGCCGGTGACCGTTGAAGACATCGCCTATCACACGCGCGCGGTACGCCGCGGCGCGCCGAACTGTCTGCTGCTCGCCGACCTGCCGTTTATGGCTTACGCCACACCGGAACAAACCTTCGAGAACGCCGCTATCGTCATGCGCGCGGGAGCCAACATGGTCAAAATCGAGGGCGGCGCCTGGCTGGCGGATACCGTGAAAATGCTTGCCGAGCGTGCGGTACCGGTGTGCGGACACCTCGGTCTGACCCCGCAGTCGGTGAATGTCTTTGGCGGGTATAAAATTCAGGGCCGCGGCGATGCCGGGCAAGTTCTGCTTGATGATGCGCTGGCGCTGGAAGCGGCGGGCGCGCAGCTGCTGGTGCTGGAGTGCGTACCGGTTGAACTGGCGAAACGCGTCACCGAGGCGTTAACCATCCCGGTGATTGGTATCGGCGCGGGCAACGTCACTGACGGACAAATCCTCGTGATGCATGACGCTTTTGGTATTACCGGCGGTCATATTCCAAAATTCGCCAAAAATTTCCTTAGCACAGCGGGCGACATGCGCGCCGCGGTACGGCAATATGTTGCCGAAGTGGAGTCCGGCGTGTATCCGGGCGAAGAACACAGTTTCCATTAAGGAGTGTTGTTGTGCTGATTATTGAAACCCTGCCGCTGCTGCGCCAGCATATCCGCCGTTTACGCCAGGAGGGCAAGCGCATTGCGCTGGTTCCCACCATGGGCAACCTGCACGATGGCCATATGAAGCTGGTTGATACCGCTAAAGCCAGCGCGGATGTCGTGGTGGCAAGTATCTTCGTCAACCCAATGCAGTTTGACCGCGCCGAGGATCTGGCGCGCTATCCGCGTACCCTGCAGGACGATTGCGAAAAGCTGAACAAACGGAAGGTCGATTTGGTCTTCGCGCCTGCCGCGGCGGAAATCTACCCGCAGGGTACCGAAAGCCAGACTTACGTCGATGTCCCGGGGCTGTCGACGATGCTTGAGGGCGCCAGCCGTCCAGGCCACTTCCGCGGCGTTTCCACTATCGTCAGTAAGCTGTTCAACCTGATCCAGCCGGACGTCGCCTGCTTCGGCGAAAAAGACTTCCAGCAGCTGGCGCTGATCCGCAAAATGGTCGCGGATATGGGCTACGACATCGAGATTATTGGCGTACCGATTATGCGCGCGAAAGACGGGCTGGCGCTGAGTTCGCGCAACGGCTATCTCAGCGCAGAGCAGCGCAAAATCGCGCCGGGGCTGTATAAGGTGATGAATCGCGCGGCGGAGAAACTGGCGGCCGGCGAGCGCAACCTTGACGAAATTATCGCGATTGCCGGGCAGGAGCTGAACGAAAAAGGCTTCCGCGCCGATGATATCCAGATCCGCGACGCCGATACGCTGCTCGATTTGACCGAAAACAGCCAGCGCGCGGTGATCCTGATGGCGGCGTGGCTCGGCGAAGCACGTTTGATCGACAACCAGATAGTGGCGCTCGCTCGGTAGACACGGGTTAAAAATCGGGCAATACTGCCAGGAATTTCCTCAAGGCGGACGTCACGCCCGCTTTGTTATCGTTAAGCTTTAAAGGTAGACGTTATGATTCGTAATATGCTGCAGGGCAAACTCCACCGCGTTAAAGTCACGCAGGCCGACCTGCACTATGAAGGCTCCTGCGCTATTGATCAGGATTTCCTGGATGCGTCCGGCATCCTGGAAAACGAGGCTATTCATATCTGGAACGTGACCAACGGTAATCGTTTCTCCACCTACGCCATCGCCGCGGAGCGCGGTTCGCGAATTATCTCCGTTAACGGCGCCGCGGCGCACTGTGCGAGCGTCGGTGATATTCTGATTATCGCCAGCTTCGTTATGATGCCTGACGAAGAAGCCCGCGCCTGGCAGCCGAAAGTGGCCTATTTTGAAGGCGAGAACGAAATGAAGCGCCAGGCAAAAGCTATTCCGGTACAGGTTGCCTGATCTACCCCTGCGGCTGGTTGCTTATCAGCCGCGACATGGTTTCCAGCGAATCCGTTCTTAATACATACAGCCTTTTCAATAAGAACGGATTATCCCCCGGTTTCACCTTTCCTCTTACCGTCGTCACCGCCAGATGAAAACCAGCGTCATTCGCCGCCTGAACCGCCGTGGCGTTATAGCCGCCAAACGGGTAAGAGAGATACTGTACGTGCGGATTAAACTGCGCCAGCGCCCGCCGCGAATGCTCAAAATCAAACAGAATATTGTGATAGCTGCGGCTGAGCAGAATTGGATGACGATCGGTATCAACCCGATGGAGAAAATGGGTATGCGACTGCACGTCAAAAACGTCCTGAATCTGTTTTAGCTCGGAAATACTCATAAACTGCAGCGATTTCGGCGCCCATTTCTGCGGATGGCGCTTAATGCGCGACGAGATAATAAAAGCCGTGGCGTGAAAGCCATACTGCTTGAGGATCGGGTACGCGTAGCGGTTGACCGACTTCAGCCCATCGTCAAAGGTGATCACCACCGAGCGCGCCGGTAGGTTCACTTTATTACGCAGATAGCCCTCAAGCTGATACATACTCAGCGTGGTATAGCCCTGGTCGCGTAGCCAGGTCATCTGGTTGCTGAAGGCGCGAACGGAAGTCGTTGTTGAGGTATGGCGAAAGCGGGTGTTTTCTTCGTCACGAAGAATATGGTGGTAGGTAAGGATGGGGATGCCGTTATCTTCCTGGGCATCAAGGCTGCTCACCCACGCCAGCCGGTTGCCGATGCGAATCTGAAACCAGGTTTGATTCAGCCGATCTTTAAGCTTGCTGATAATCGGGTAACGCAAATTACTCGCCAGGGTGCCAAAGGGCGCGCTGCCAACGGCGGGGGCATCATATACCGGCGTATCTTTCCAGGTCATGAGGTTTTGGTTGCTCAGGGATTTATGCAGATCGCCCAGGCTGTCCTCAACCCGCTGCTTCCCCTGTACCGGCTCCAGGTGGCCTTTATCAATAAAGCCGGTCGCAAAGCCAAAATTAAACTCATAGTAATCCGCCGCCGTCGGCACTACCGCCAGAATCTGTCCTGCCCGCACGTTGCCGACGCTCACTACCTGATTGCCCACCTGTGCCCAGATATCGGCATCTTCGGTCGTCTGCATATAACGTGCCGGGACACCCTGCTGGCTTAACAAACTGGCTGAGGCGCCGAGCGTCGTGAACAGGAGAAGTAAAGCAAGAATTCGGGCAAACATGCGCATCGAACCAGTAGACAAGAACTGCCGTCATTGTAACAAAAGCATCATCAATACCAATGCTTAATTCCCGTACGGCTCATGCAGTAGTCGAAAAGGCGGATTTTTTTGCTGCTGATGCCAGAGGCTGCTCACCGCAGGACCTCCGGCGCTGACAATCGCGTGGCGGAAGGCTTCACTACTGAGGGACGGACGTAGCAGATACATACTTTCCAGTAATGGGTAGCTGATACCAGAAATCACTTCGCAGTGGGTGTGCTTGTGGCTCATCAGCGCAGCGACGCGATAAGGCGCCGCGCCGGTTTTATCAGTCAGAAAAATGACCCCTTTCCCGCCGTCAGTTTCGTGCAGCGCGTCGCACATCATGCGGCTCAGCATATTGCTGCTGAGATTACGCCAGTAGTTAACCGCCCGACACTGCGTCAGCGGCCCAAACTTTTTCTCCAGACGATCCAGCATCTCCTGCGCCAGTTCGTCATGACAGGTAATCACCCAACCTAACATCGCCTACCTCCTTAGCAGGCAAACAATTTAGCAAGGGAAGCGATAAATATCGGTGATGACAATCAAAATTGTTTGCTGGCGCTTCGCTTAACTGCGCAGCGAAGCGCCATGAACGGCTAAATTAGCTGCGCAGCCCGCGCCCGCGCTGGATCAGATACCAACACAAAATATAAAACGCGACGATAAACACCACCAGCACGCCGAAGGTTGTGGCGAGCGGAACATCGTTAATGCCGAGGAAGCCGTAGCGGAAGCCGCTGATCATGTAGACAATCGGGTTCAGATGCGACAGGCCTTGCCAGAACGGCGGCAGCAGGGTCAGCGAATAAAAAACCCCGCCGAGGTAGGTCAGCGGCGTCAGCACGAAGGTCGGAATGAGGCTGATATCATCAAAGGTTTTGGCAAACACCGCGTTCAGCAGACCAGCCAGCGAAAATAACACGGCGGTCAGCACCAGAGTCAGGGCGACAAATACCCATGAGTGAACCTGGAACGGAACGAAAAACAGCGAAATCGCCGTCACCAGAATCCCGACGCACAGACCGCGGGCAACGCCGCCGCCCACATAGCCGGCGATCACCACATGGGTGGGGACCGGCGCGACCAGCAGTTCTTCAATATTGCGCTGAAATTTCGCGCTGAAGAATGATGAAGCGACATTGGCGTAGGCGTTGGTGATCACCGCCATCATAATCAGGCCCGGCACGATAAACTGCATATAGGTAAAACCATGCATTTCACCGATGCGCGAGCCGATCAGATTGCCAAAAATGACAAAGTAAAGGGTCATCGTAATGACCGGCGGCACCAGCGTCTGGATCCAAATACGCATAAAGCGATGGATCTCTTTGGTCCAGATGCTTTTCAGCGCGACCCAATAAAGCTGCATCATGCTGATTCTCCTTTCCGATCGTGTACCAGCGTGACAAACAGCTCTTCCAGACGGTTAGCTTTGTTACGCATACTTAATACCTGTATTCCCTGCGCGCTCAATTGCGTAAATACGCTATTAATCCCCTGCTCGCGCAGCACCTCAACCTCCAGCGTCGACGTATCAACCAGACGATACTGATAGCCTTCCAGTACCGGTAATGGGCTTTTGGGAGCCAGATCGAGAATAAAGGTTTCTGATTTCAGCTTGGAAAGCAGCGCCTTCATCGAGGTGTTTTCCACCAGCTCGCCGTTCTGAATAATACCGATATTGCGACACAGCATTTCGGCCTCTTCCAGATAGTGGGTCGTCAGAATGATCGTGGTGCCTTTATCATTCAGATCTTTCAGGAATCCCCACATCGAACGACGCAGCTCAATATCCACTCCCGCCGTTGGCTCATCGAGAATCAGCAGCTTCGGTTCATGCATCAACGCGCGGGCAATCATCAGGCGGCGCTTCATGCCCCCGGAGAGCATCCGCGCGCGTTCGTTGCGCTTTTCCCAAAGATCGAGCTGTTTGAGGTACTTTTCGCTACGGGCGATGGCTTCTTTGCGCTCAACGCCGTAGTAGCCCGCCTGGTGAATCACAATCTGCTGCACGGTTTCAAAGGGGTTAAAGTTGAACTCCTGCGGCACCAGGCCGAGCTGGCGCTTGGCGTTCACCACATCCTTTTGCAGGTCATAGCCAAACACGTTGACCTCGCCGGAGGTTTTGTTCACCAGCGAACTGATAATGCCGATAGTGGTGGATTTTCCCGCGCCGTTCGGCCCCAGGAGCGCGTAAAAATCGCCCGCTTCTACCTGAAGATCGATTCCGCGCAGCGCCTGAACCCCGCCGGGGTAGGTTTTTTTGAGCTGTTTTAGTTCCAGAGCAATGGTCATTAAATGTCTCTTCTCGTGTCGTGACACGCGATGGGTTGTTTTAAAAAATGTGAGGTTAACCTATATTAGCGCAACGCACTTACTTGGTTACAGGCCCGTAAACATCCATGAACGATATAGATACACTCATCAGCAACAATGCACTATGGTCAAAAATGCTGGTGGAGGAAGACCCCGGTTTCTTTGAGAAACTGGCACAGGCGCAGAAGCCGCGCTTTCTGTGGATTGGATGTTCCGATAGCCGCGTCCCCGCTGAACGTTTGACCGGCCTGGAACCCGGCGAGCTGTTTGTACACCGTAACGTCGCCAACCTGGTGATTCATACCGACCTGAACTGCCTTTCCGTGGTGCAGTACGCGGTCGATGTACTGGAAGTCGAACACATCATCATCTGCGGCCACTACGGCTGCGGCGGCGTGCAGGCGGCGATTGAAAATACCGAGCTAGGCCTTATCGACAACTGGCTGCTGCATATTCGCGATATCTGGTTTAAGCACAGCTCGCTGCTGGGGGAAATGCCCGAAGAGCGCCGCCTTGATACGCTGTGTGAATTGAATGTGATGGAGCAGGTTTACAACCTTGGCCATTCAACGATTATGCAGTCGGCGTGGAAGCGTGGACAGAAAGTGACAATTCACGGCTGGGCCTACGGCATTCACGACGGCATGTTACGCGATCTTGACGTGACCGCCGTCAGCCGCGAAACGCTGGAACAGCGCTATCGCCATGGAATTTCCAACCTTAAAAGCAAGCACGTCAATCACAAGTAATTCACGCGCCCCTCTTAATATCCCGGATAAGCCGGGATAGATAATCCGCGTTACTCGTCCAGCAGCGTCACTTTGCCGATATACGGCAGGTGGCGGTAGCGCTGAGCATAGTCGATGCCGTAACCCACCACGAACTCGTCCGGGATCGCAAAACCGACAAACTCAACCGGCACCTTCACTTCGCGGCGGCTTGGCTTATCGAGCAGCGTACAAATCGCCAGCGATTTCGGTTCACGCAGGCTGAGGATTTCGCGCACTTTTGACAGCGTGTTGCCAGAGTCGATGATGTCTTCCACGATCAGCACATCTTTACCGCGGATATCCTCATCCAGGTCTTTGAGGATTTTGACGTCACGGGTGGTGGACATGCCGCTACCGTAGCTGGAGGCGGTCATAAAATCGACTTCATGCGGTACCTGAACTTCACGGCACAGGTCGGCCATAAACATAAATGAGCCACGCAACAGCCCCACCAGCACCATTTCGCTGCCGCTATCTTTGTAGTGCTCGTTGATTTGGCGACCGAGCTCAGCAATACGGGCTTTGATCTCGGTTTCCGGGATCATCACTTCTACAGTATGTTTCATAAAACTAACCATTTGATTCTTAATGTAAATCATCAACTCCGCTGCGATTGCACCGACGTTGACCGGCAAGCCACGCAGTATACCAGCAAAAAGAAATATGCGATGCAGTGATTAATAAAGCCCATTTTGTGATTCCGATCACACTTGTTAAATCCTATAATTAATTGCAGTTAAAAAATTAACAAACAAACGAGTGTCCTTCTATGGCAGAAACAAAATCTCAACAATCACGGCTACTCGTGACGCTGACGGCTCTTTTTGCAGCGTTCTGTGGCCTGTATCTCTTAGCAGGCGGGGCCTGGCTGGTCGCCCTCGGCGGCTCATGGTACTACCCTGTCGCAGGTCTGGTGATGCTGGCCGTCACCGTCTTGCTGTTCCGCGGTAAGCGTTCTGCGCTTTGGCTGTACGCCGCGCTGCTGCTTGCCACCATGATCTGGGGCGTATGGGAAGTTGGCTTCGACTTCTGGGCGCTGACTCCGCGTAGCGACATTCTGGTCTTCTTCGGCATCTGGCTTATTCTGCCGTTTGTCTGGCGTCGCCTGCCGATTCCCTCCTCTGGCGCCGTTGCCGGGCTGGTTGTCGCCCTGCTGATTAGCGGCGGCATCCTTACATGGGCTGGCTTCAACGACCCGCAGGAGGTCAACGGTACGCTGAGCGCTGATGCAACGCCAGCGGCACCAATTTCCGAGGTGGCCGATGGCGACTGGTCGGCGTATGGCCGCAACCAGGAAGGCCAGCGCTACTCGCCGCTGAAGCAGATTAACGCCGATAACGTGAAGAACCTGAAAGAGGCATGGGTATTCCGTACGGGCGATCTCAAGCAGCCTAACGATCCGGGTGAAATCACCAATGAAGTCACGCCGATTAAAGTTGGCGACACGCTCTATCTGTGTACCGCCCACCAGCGCCTGTTCGCGCTTGATGCGGCCACCGGTAAAGAAAAGTGGCATTTCGATCCGCAGCTCAACGCGGACCCGTCTTTCCAGCATGTGACCTGCCGCGGCGTTTCATATCATGAAGCCAAAGCGGATAACGCGCCGGCGGATGTGGTTGCCGACTGCCCGCGCCGCATTATTCTTCCGGTCAACGATGGCCGCCTGTTCGCCATCAATGCCGAAACCGGTAAGCTGTGTGAGTCCTTCGCTAATAAAGGCATTCTCAACCTGCAAACCAATATGCCAGTCACCACGCCGGGCATGTATGAACCCACTTCACCGCCGATTATTACTGATAAGACAATCGTCATCGCCGGCGCCGTGACCGATAACTTCTCCACCCGCGAGCCTTCAGGCGTTATTCGCGGCTTTGATGTGAATACCGGTAAACTGCTGTGGGCCTTTGATCCGGGCGCGAAAGATCCCAACGCGATTCCTGATGATGAACATCATTTCACCCTGAATTCACCAAACTCCTGGGCACCGGCGGCCTATGACGCGAAGTTGGATCTGGTCTACCTGCCTATGGGCGTGACCACCCCGGATATCTGGGGCGGCAACCGTACGCCCGAACAAGAGCGCTATGCCAGCTCCATCGTGGCGCTGAACGCCACGACCGGTAAACTGGCGTGGAGTTACCAGACCGTTCATCACGATCTGTGGGATATGGATATGCCGTCGCAGCCGACGCTGGCGGACATTGACGTGAACGGCAAAACCGTGCCGGTGATTTACGCTCCGGCAAAAACCGGTAATATTTTTGTCCTCGATCGCCGTAACGGTGAGCTGGTCGTCCCGGCACCGGAAAAACCGGTTCCGCAAGGGGCGGCGAAAGGTGACTACGTCGCGAAAACTCAGCCGTTCTCCGACCTGAGCTTCCGACCGAAGAAAGACCTGACCGGCGCGGATATGTGGGGCGCCACCATGTTCGACCAGCTGGTGTGCCGCGTTATCTTCCATCAGCTGCGCTATGAAGGGATTTTCACTCCACCGTCAGAACAAGGTACGCTGGTCTTCCCGGGTAACCTGGGGATGTTCGAATGGGGCGGTATCTCCGTCGATCCGAACCGCCAGGTGGCGATTGCTAACCCAATGGCGCTGCCGTTTGTCTCAAAACTGATCCCTCGCGGACCCGGTAATCCGATGGAGCAACCAAAAGACGCCAAAGGTTCGGGTACCGAGGCCGGTATTCAGCCGCAGTACGGCGTTCCTTACGGCGTCACGCTCAACCCGTTCCTGTCACCGTTCGGTCTGCCCTGCAAACAGCCAGCATGGGGCTATATCTCCGCGCTGGATCTGAAAACCAACGAAGTGGTGTGGAAAAAACGTATCGGTACGCCACAGGATAGCCTGCCGTTCCCGATGCCGGTTAAGCTCCCGTTCACCATGGGTATGCCGATGCTGGGCGGCCCAATTTCGACGGCCGGCAATGTGCTGTTTATCGGCGCGACCGCGGATAACTATCTGCGCGCTTACAATATGAGCAACGGCGAGAAGTTATGGCAGGCACGTCTGCCGGCTGGCGGTCAGGCGACGCCGATGACCTATGAAGTGAATGGCAAGCAGTACGTTGTCATCTCTGCGGGCGGTCACGGTTCGTTTGGCACGAAGATGGGCGACTATATCGTCGCTTATGCTTTACCGGACGACGCGAAGTAAAAAAAGAAGGCCCGGTTTCCGGGCCTTCTCTCTATGGTACGTCTCTCTCTTTTCGCGCCAGGCGAGCCCGCTTAGACGAGCTACACCGTAAATCCAAGCATCATCCCCGTATCTTCATGCTCCAGCAGATGGCAGTGCGCCATATAGGCATGTTCTTTCGGCGCATCGTGATCAAATTTCACCAGCACTTCACTGACATCGCCTTCCACCCTGACGGTATCTTTCCAGCCGCTCCGGTGGGGTGCCGGCGCTTTACCGTTTTCGGACAAAATACGGAACTGAGTACCGTGAATATGGAAAGGATGCAACATCATGTCGCCTTTGCCGGAAATCACCCACCGCTCATACTGCCCTTTCGCCGCCGCAAACAGGGGAACATTCATATCAAAGGCTTTACCGTTGATTCGATTCGCATTATGGAAATCAAAACCTTGATGACCGTGCTTCATCTGCGCCATGCCGCCATGATTCATGTTTCCGTGATTCATATTCCCCATATCGCCATGATTCATCATCATGCCATGGTCCATGCCGGACATCGCCTGGTCGCCATATTTTTGCATCAGCGCCTGCATCCCCATCATATCGAGCATCGGATCCATAGAGAGCTGCAGAGTACGCTGAGTAAACCCCTGAAGGGAGGGCAGCGCTGGCATAGCGGCCAGAACATCCGGCAGCTTACCGGAAGCCTGGATAGTCAGTGGCTGCACGCGTAATACCGGCTGCGGCCGATCAAACGGAGCAATCGCCATCCCCATCTGGTTAACCGGTAGCGTAATTAAATCAAAGGGTTTCCCGTCAGTGGTATCCACCAACACTTCGAAACGCTCCCCCATCAGCACCGGCAGCTCGTTGACTTTCACCGGCTCAGCCAGCAGACCGCCATCGCTTGCCACCACGTACATGGGCCGCTTATCGCTGGTGGCGAAATTCAAAGAACGCGCATTACAACCGTTAAGCAGACGCAACCGTAGCCAGCCGCGAGGCGCGGCATGCTCCGGGTAAAGCGCCCCGTTAGTCAGCAGCGTATCGCCAAACCAGCCAACGGCTGCGCTCATGATATCGAGCTGATAATCAATCTCTCCCGCTGCGGTGAACTTTTTATCCTGCACAATCACCGGGACATCATCAATTCCCCACTGCTTTGGCAAGAGCAGCTTTTCGCTTTCCGCATCAGAAATCAGTACCAGCCCGGCCAGCCCCATCGCGACCTGTCTGCCGGTTTTGCCATGTTGATGAGGATGGAACCAACAGGTCGCCGCCCGCTGCGTTGGAGTAAAGGTCACCGTGCGGGAGCCTCCGGCGGCAATCACGCCGTGGGGACCGCCGTCAACGGCGCCGGGAACCTCCAGACCGTGCCAGTGTACGGTGGTCTCCTCCGCCAGCCGGTTATGAATATCGATGGTTGCCTGCTCCCCCTGCTTAAGCTGTAGGGCCGGGCCCAGCAGATTACCGTTATAGCCCCAGGTGGTCGCAAGATGAGAGCCGAACTGCGTTTTTCCGGCCTGGATGATCAACGAGATGCGATTGCGCGCGTCGGCGGTAAGTAGCTCCGGTACAGGCAACGATGGACGACTGGCGGCGAAAACCGAGCGACTCCATAGCGGCAATGCGCTGGCTACGCTTACCGCAGCGGTTAGTTTAAGAAACTCACGACGTTGCATTTTCACATCCTTTTTATTCTGCTGGTGAATAATTGAGCTTAAACCCTCCCCCAACAGGAAGGTCAAGTAGAAGAGTAAGAATAAAGCTCGGCGCAGTGTAACGAAGTATGCTAACGTTGTTCGTCCGTGATTCAATGGTAGAAAAAATGAAGACGCTTTTCAGAACAATAGTGCTTGGCAGCCTGCTCACTCTCTCCGCCAATAGCTATGCATTAAGCGAGTCCGAAGCGGAGGATATGGCTGATTTAACGGCAGTATTCGTCTTTCTGAAGAACGACTGCGGTTATCAAAATCTGCCCAACACGCAGATTCGCCGCGCCCTGGTCTTTTTTGCTCAGCAGAACCAGTGGGATTTAAGCAATTACGACAGCTTCAATATGAAAGCGCTGGGTGAAGATAGCTACCGGGACCTCAGCGGAATCAAAATCCCCACCACCAAAAAATGTAAAGCGCTGGCGCGTGACTCACTTAGCCTGCTTGCTTACGTGAAATAATCCCCCTCATTTCAAAAAATCGGTAGCCGTGAGAATACGGCTATGATGCGCCGTAATAATAGCGGCTCAATTAACTACGCGCTTTAATTTATATCTCAATTCATAGAATTCACTAACAATTCAAACTTAATTCATTAAGAGTTTGACTCATCACTAAAACAAATATAATAAATAGACTTTCAAAAACAAAACTCTAATATTGCAATCTTCTTTTTTGCACACTATTATCGCCCAATAACACCCCTTTTTATCAATGGAATGAAACCTTGAACATATCCTTATTTACACGCATAGCGCCTCTGGCCGTCATTTTATTAGTGGGCTGTAATTCAACGCAGTCCAGACAATCCGCCAGATTAATGAAACCATTATCTGATACGACATTAAGCCAACAACAAACGGAACAGCAGAGAGTCGCAGATGAGCAAGCGCGTTTAGACTCCTGCCGTAAGGCTCTTGAGTCTCTGAAAGAAGTGAATCCAAAGCAGGCAGACAAACTCGGTAATGAGTTCACCGCCCTGCTGAGCGCTGCAACCCAATATAATTCTGTCCGCAGTAAAGTCGCTGAACCGACAAAACAGGGAATCGATTCGATGTACCAGTTCAAATCAATCAAGCTATGCGCTGATATTGAAAAGGCATTGATAGATAGTCTTGTTAAACGTGGTGAAAATGTTCAGCTATGAACGGGAAAATAGCTAAAAACTTCAATTCGGTATCGCTGGCAGCAGTGTTTGTGCTGGCGCTATCGCCGGACGCCTTTGCGGAAAAAGATGCGCTGATAAGCGTCACGACGAGTTCAAGCAGCGACGCTTCAGGCCCTGCATTTTTAAATTACGCTAAAGAGCAGCAGGCGCAGGAAAGTCGTGAGCCTGTTAAGCCCGTGGAGGAAAAAAGCAATAAAACAAAAACAACCAATAAAAAAAGCGTTCAGAGTACCAATGATATCTCCCGCCAGGCTGCAATAATTTCTCAAAAAGATAAACTCATCCGCCAGCTTCGACAGCAGCTGGAAGCTAAACCTGTGACGATTAATGCCGCAGCAGATAACCAAAAAGAGCTGACTGATAAAATTCAGCTGCTTGAGAAAAAATTAGCGGCTGCTGTAGCCGAAAAACAACGATTAATAGATAAAGAGCTAACGGCCGCAGCTGAAATAAAACAGAGCGTGGGCCAGCGTAACGCCTCCGAAAATAAAATAGTGCAGCAAGAAAAAAGGCTATTATTAGTAGAATCCGCAAAACAAAAAGCCGAGCTGCAGCTGACTGAGGCAACCGCTGAAAAACAGGCACTGATAAAGAAACTCGCCGCGGCGGAAACGGAAAAGCAAGATACGGCCTCCAGGCTCACGGCTGCTGCATCAGACAAACAAGCGCTCATTAGCAAGCTCGCTGCCGCTGAGTCAGCTCAGGGGCAAATGCGCGCAAAACTCACCGCGGCTGACGCCGCCCGGCAGGCGCTACAAACGAAGCTGGAGGCGGCTGAAACAGACCATAAAGTCGTGCTCGCGAAGCTCGCCGCCTATGAAACGAAAGAAAAGGATTTAACGACAAAACTGGCGGCTGCAGGGGTAGAAAAACAGGCGCTCACGGCTAAACTGGATTCCTTTATCATCAGCAAGCAGCAGTCATCCCTTCAGGAGGATGCCGCCGATAAAGATAAAGCCCAACTGCAAGCCAGCGCAGATGAAATTACCCGACTAAAAACCATGTTAGCTGATGCCGAAGCTAAAAAACCAGCGGCTATCGACCTTGCGAAAGCGCCCCTGCAGCAGGCTTACGCTATTGGCGTATCGATGGGCGCTGAAGTGCTACAGCTCTTATCCACCCGGGATTCCCAGGGCGTAAAAATGAGCAAAGATACCGTACTGCAGGGGATCCAGGATTCTTTTTCCGGAAATATCGCCCTTGATGAGAAAGCGCGCAATAAAGCTTTGTTCGATGTATCTAAAAAAGTCTTTCAGAACCTGAAGAAGATCGAACAGCAAACGCTTAGCGAAGGAAAGAAATATCAGCAAAAGTTCGCGCAGCAAAAAGGAGTGGTATTGAAAGATGGCGTTTACAGTCGCATAGATTATGCCGGTAAGGGCAAGATTCTCGATAGCGACATCGTTACCGTCACCATCAAAGAAACGCTTACTGACGGAACCGTCATTAACGATATGGAGGCGGAGGGTAAAGTGTGGTCTCAGTCCCTGAAATCTTATCCTCCACTGTTCCTTGGGCCCATAAAGCGGCTGGGAAATCACGGCGCTATTACGGTCGTGATCCCTCCCGAGCTCGCCTACGGCAGCGAAGGCAAACCGCCTAAAATCCCGCCGGGAGCGACCATGGTCTATTCGCTCAGAATCGTTGACGCCACTGCAGCACAACCGCAGGCTAAAAAACCCTGATCCTAACGCCTCCCGCCAGGGCGGCGTTCGCCATTTTCTTACCACGCCTCATTTGCTGAAATATCCGCCGTGCATCATCTTCTATAGTTGGCTATGATGTTGCGCTCATTTTAATGGGTGTAACAGATGTTAACAAAGGAGGATCTGCCCGTGGCCGATAGCAATCTGTGGCATGAAACGCTGCACGACCATTTTGGTCAGTATTTCAGCGTTGATAACGTTCTGTATCATGAGAAAACCGAGCATCAGGATTTAATCATTTTCGAAAACGCGGCGTTTGGTCGCGTGATGGCGCTGGACGGGGTGGTACAAACCACCGAGCGTGATGAGTTCATCTACCATGAAATGATGACCCATGTTCCGCTAATGGCCCACGGTCAGGCGAAACATGTGTTAATTATCGGTGGCGGCGATGGCGCCATGCTGCGCGAAGTCTCTCGCCACGGCAATGTCGAAAGCATCACTATGGTAGAAATTGACGCTGGCGTGGTGTCGTTCTGTCGTCAGTATCTGCCTAATCATAACGCTGGCGCGTACGACGATCCGCGTTTTACGCTGGTCATTGACGATGGCGTCAATTTTGTTAACCAAACGGCGCAAACGTTTGACGTCATTATCTCCGATTGCACCGATCCTATCGGTCCCGGCGAGAGCCTGTTCACTTCCGCATTTTATGAAGGCTGCAAACGCTGCCTCAATCCTGGCGGGATTTTCGTCGCTCAGAACGGCGTCAGCTTCCTGCAGCAGGATGAAGCCGTCGATAGCCATCGCAAGCTCAGTCATTACTTTAGCGATGTGAGCTTCTATCAGGCGGCGATTCCAACCTATTACGGCGGCATTATGACCTTCGCATGGGCCACGGACAACGAAGCCCTGCGCCACCTTTCCAGCGAAATCATCCAGGCCCGCTTTCATAAATCGAACCTGAAGTGCCGTTATTACAATCCGGCAATTCACGCGGCGGCATTTGCTTTACCGCAATATTTACTGAATGCGCTATCCACCGTTAAGTAAGGGGGTGATCTAAATTGAAAAAATTGAAGCTGCACGGCTTTAACAATCTGACCAAAAGCCTGAGTTTTTGCATCTATGATATCTGCTACGCGAAAACGGCAGAGGAGCGCGATGGCTACATCGCCTATATTGACGAACTCTACAACGCCAACCGCCTGACAGAAATTTTGTCCGAGACCTGTTCAATTATCGGCGCAAATATTCTTAACATTGCGCGTCAGGATTATGAGCCTCAGGGCGCCAGCGTGACGATCCTGGTCAGCGAAGAGCCTATCGATCCGCAGCTTATCGATCAGACCGAACATCCGGGCCCGCTACCGGAAACCGTTGTGGCGCATCTCGATAAAAGCCATATCTGCGTTCATACCTACCCGGAAAGCCATCCTGAAGGCGGGCTGTGCACCTTCCGTGCCGATATTGAAGTCTCAACCTGCGGGGTCATTTCACCGCTGAAGGCCCTGAATTATCTGATTCACCAGCTAGAATCCGATATTGTCACCATTGACTATCGCGTTCGCGGTTTTACCCGCGATGTGAACGGCATGAAGCACTTCATCGATCATGAAATTAACTCCATTCAGAACTTCATGTCCGAGGATATTAAGTCTTTGTATGACATGGTGGACGTGAACGTTTACCAGGAGAATATCTTCCATACCAAGATGCTGCTTAAGGAATTCGACCTTAAGCACTATATGTTTCACACCAGGCCGGAAGATTTAACCGAAGAAGAGCGCAGGGTCATCACTGACCAGCTGTGGAAAGAGATGCGTGAAATTTACTACGCAAGAAATATACCGGCGGTGTAACGCCCGGCGGAGCACGGAGGCTCCGCCAGACTTAGCGCTGCTGCATAAACTCACGATAGGCGGCAACGACCTGTAAAAAATCTTCAATACCGCACAGCGAGAGGCTTTCTTCGTCGTAGTAGCTCATCCCCTCTTCTATCTCATCGCCGGAAAAATCCAGCTGATTGGCGCGGATCATCACTTCTTCACCATCCAGCCATAATGTGTATTCATGACCGGCACGCTGCCAGGAACGTTCGCTGCCTTTGACGGTGCGCGCGGCCTGCTCGACTTCATCAAGCAGGGTAAGGTTATCTTTGACCTCTTCGTTGAACCAGTGGCCGATAGCCTCATGATCCATCGACATTCGCACCTTTACCACTCCGGTAATATCGCGCAGAAATTCGTAATCCATAGTCTTTTCCTCTGCAAGGGCAGTGCGTCACCGCTGCACTGTACCCATAGCGTCATTATCGCAGCAGTAAGGGAGAAAAAAAGCGTCGCGGACGGAGGGATTGGAAATAAAAATGCCCGGTGACGCAAAGTTCACCGGGCATTGAGGGGATTATGTACCGCTCTGACCTAGCGCATTACACCGCGGTCTGGAAAATAACCCCGTCAGCCTTCTCAGTGTACTGACCCAGCTGGTCGAAGTTCAGATAGCGGTAGGTATCCGCCGCGGTTTTATCCACCTGAGCCACGTAGGTCTGGTACTCTTCCGGCGTCGGCAGCTTACCGATAAGCGCGGCGACTGCCGCCAGCTCCGCAGAGGCCAGGAAGACGTTAGCGCCGGTACCTAAACGGTTCGGGAAGTTACGGGTTGAAGTAGAAACCACCGTCGCACCGTCAGCAACGCGCGCCTGGTTACCCATGCACAGGGAGCAGCCAGGGATTTCAATACGCGCGCCGCTCTTACCAAACACGCTGTAGTAACCCTCTTCAGTCAGCTGCGCGGCATCCATACGGGTTGGCGGCGCTACCCACAAACGGGTCGGCAGTTGACCTTTGTGGTTGTCCAGCAGCTTACCAGCCGCGCGGAAGTGGCCGATGTTGGTCATGCAGGAACCGATAAACACTTCATCGATCTTCTCACCCTGCACGTCGGACAGCAGACGCGCATCGTCCGGATCGTTCGGCGCGCAGAGGATTGGCTCTTTGATATCGGCCAGATCGATATCGATCACCGCCGCATATTCTGCATCCGCATCCCCTTCCAGCAGTTCAGGTTCCGCCAGCCATTTTTCCATGCCCTGAACGCGACGTTCCAGCGTACGGCGGTCGCCGTAGCCTTCCGCGATCATCCACTTCAGCAGGACGATGTTGGAGGTCAGATACTCAACGATCGGCTCTTTGTTCAGCTTGATCGTGCAGCCTGCAGCCGAGCGCTCTGCAGAGGCATCGGTCAATTCAAACGCCTGCTCAACTTTCAGATCCGGCAGACCTTCGATCTCCAGAATGCGGCCGGAGAAGATGTTTTTCTTACCTTTCTTCTCAACGGTCAGCAGGCCCTGTTTGATCGCATACAGCGGGATGGCGTGCACCAGATCGCGCAGGGTAATGCCCGGCTGCATTTTGCCTTTAAAGCGCACCAGCACCGATTCCGGCATATCCAGCGGCATGACGCCGGTCGCGGCGGCAAACGCCACCAGGCCAGAACCTGCCGGGAAAGAGATACCAATAGGGAAACGGGTATGCGAATCACCGCCGGTACCGACGGTATCCGGCAGCAGCATACGGTTCAGCCAGGAGTGGATAACGCCATCGCCAGGACGCAGCGAGACGCCGCCGCGGTTCATAATAAAGTCCGGCAGCGTGTGGTGCGTGGTGACGTCAACCGGCTTAGGATAAGCGGCGGTATGGCAGAAGGACTGCATCACCAGGTCGGAAGAGAAGCCCAGGCACGCCAGGTCTTTCAGCTCGTCACGGGTCATCGGACCGGTGGTGTCCTGAGAGCCTACGGAGGTCATCTTCGGTTCGCAGTAAGCGCCCGGACGAACCCCGGCTACGCCGCAGGCGCGGCCAACCATTTTCTGCGCCAGAGAGTAGCCGCGGCTGCTTTCCGCCACGTCTTTCGCCTGACGGAATACCTCGCTGTGCGGCAGGCCAAGCGCTTCACGCGCTTTGGTGGTCAGGCCACGACCAATGATTAGCGGGATACGGCCGCCTGCGCGTACTTCGTCGATCAGCACGTCGGTTTTCAGCTCGAAGGTCGCCAGCAGTTCGCCGGTTTCGTGGTTACGTACTTCACCTTTGAACGGATAAACGTCAATCACGTCGCCCATGTTCAGGTTGTTTACGTCCACCTCAATCGGCAGCGCGCCGGCATCTTCCATAGTATTAAAGAAGATAGGCGCAATTTTGCCGCCGAGAACCAGACCGCCGCCGCGTTTGTTCGGCACGTTCGGAATATCGTCGCCCATAAACCACAGCACCGAGTTGGTGGCGGATTTACGCGATGAACCGGTACCCACGACATCGCCGACGTACGCCAGCGGGAAACCTTTTTGCTGCAGTGCTTCAATCTGCTTAATCGGGCCGACGGCGCCTGGCTGATCCGGGTCGATGCCTTCACGGGCGTTTTTCAGCATTGCCAGCGCGTGCAGCGGAATGTCCGGGCGGGACCAGGCATCAGGAGCCGGAGACAGGTCATCGGTGTTGGTTTCGCCGGTGACTTTAAAAACGGTCACGGTGATTTTGTCAGCCAGCTGAGGACGGCTCAGGAACCACTCAGCGTCAGCCCAGGATTGCATCACCTGTTTGGCATATTCATTGCCCGCTTTGGCTTTCTCTTCAACATCGTAGAAGTTGTCGAACATCAGCAGGGTGTGGGACAGCGCTTTCGCGGCAATCGGCGCCAGTTTTGCGTCGTCCAGCGCGTCAATCAGGGGATGAATGTTGTAACCGCCCTGCATGGTGCCCAGCAGTTCGACAGCTTTTTCACGGGTAACCAGTGGAGAAGTTGCATCGCCTTTGGCGATCGCGGCAAGGAATCCGGCTTTAACATAGGCGGCTTCGTCGACGCCCGGCGGTACGCGGTTAATTAACAGGTCTAACAGGAATTCTTCTTCACCCGCTGGCGGGTTTTTCAGCAGTTCTACCAGCGCGGCCATTTGGGTTGCATCTAAGGGTTTCGGTACAATCCCCTCGGCGGCACGCTCAGCTACGTGCTTACGGTATTCTTCTAGCACGACGGTTCTCCTCGCTCTCATTGTAAAATGCGGTAGGCGATTCTCTTCACGCTCCTGTGAGACAGCAGTTTGTAGGGTAAATGCCCGATACCGCGTCGGCAGCATAGCAGGATTTTGGCGGGGTGTTAATCTGTTTACAAAAAAGCAACATTAAAAATTAGCTGAATCGTTAAGGGCAGAATATTGCAGGTTTTCTGTCAGTTTAGCGGTATATAAAATTAATTCTGTTACACATCATTGTCCAAAAACCCAACTAAAATCAAAAACGCAAATTCGCGATCTTTATACTCAGGCAATCCCCCGCTTGACGACAATACTCTGTCAAAACGGGCCAATCTTTGTGCCGGGAGTCCTTATGACGCTGCCTTTCAAACCCCATCTGCTCGCGCTGCTTTGCAGTGCCGGACTATTAGCCGCTGCGGGTACGCTCTACGTTAAAAGCCGGGAACCGCAAACGGCCCCCGAGCCACCCGCCGTTGCGCAGACGGCGCAGACCACCGCCGCCGCTCAGCCGGTTACCGCAACCTATACCCCCGCGCAGATAGACCAGTGGGTCGCGCCGATCGCGCTCTATCCGGACAATCTCCTGTCCCAGGTGCTGATGGCTGCGACCTATCCGAGTAACGTCGTTCAGGCGGTGCAGTGGTCGCAGGATAATCCCGCAATGAAGGGGGATGCGGCGGTACAAGCGGTGGCAAGCCAGCCCTGGGATCCCAGCGTAAAATCGCTGGTCGCCTTCCCTTCCCTGCTCGCGTTAATGGGAGAAAACCCGCCGTGGATAGAAAACCTGGGTAACGCATTTCTCGCCCAGCCGCAGGACGTCATGGATTCGGTGCAGCGCTTACGCGCCATCGCCCAGCAGACCGGAACGCTAAAATCTACGCCGCAGCAGAAAGTCATCACCGCCACAAACGCTGCGGCAACGTCGACAACCAGCACCTCCCGCAGCAGCAGCGCCGTGACATCCTCCCCTCCCGCCCAGGTGATTAAAATCGAATCCGCCGATCCGAACGTGGTGTACGTGCCGGCCTATAACCCTTCTGTAGTTTACGGCGCCTGGCCTAACACGGCCTACCCGCCGGTCTACCTGCCGCCGCCTCCGGGTGAACAGTTCACCGATAGCTTCGTCAAAGGTTTTGGCTATAGCCTCGGCGTCGCCACCACCTACGCCCTGTTCAGCAGCATCGACTGGGATGATGACGATCGCCATCATGACGATGACGATCACCACCACGATGATGATCATCACGGCGGCTACTCGCACAACGGCGATAATATCAATATCAACGTCAATAATTTCAACCATATTACCGGGCAGAATTTGCCGGGTAACCACGCTAACTGGCAGCATAATCCAGCCTGGCGCGGCAATATTCCATACCCGAACAACAACATCGCGCAGCATTACCATCAGACCAATGTTCCCGGCGGGCTTAGCGCTACCCAACATCAACCCGTCGATCGTAACGCGCAGCGTCAGGCGGCCATGACTCAGCTACAGCAGCGTACCGGGCCTGCGGCTGCCGCGGATAACTCGCTTGCTCGCGCGCCGTCCCGCGATGCCCAGCGTCAGCTCGCATCGCAGCAGCTGCATCAGGTGACCCAGCGCAATAACTACCGCGGCTATGACGCCACGCCGGCGGTTACACATAACGCCGTACAACAGCAGCATCGGGAAGCGGTAAAATCGCAAATTCAGCATCCAACGGCGCAGCAGCAACAGCGCCGCGAACAGCTGCGGACCGCAACGCCCGCACAACGTCAACAGAAGCTGAATGACCTGCACGCCAATGCCCTGAGCGGTAACGATATCCGCTCTCCTTCCTGGCAGTCGCAGCAGGCGCGCGGCCTGCAGAGCCGTCATATCTCGGGTTTAAGCAGCGAGCAGCGCAGTGCGGCCAGAGAACAGCTTTCTGAACATCATGAACTGCGCCGCCGCTGAGGATAATCAGATGAAAAAATTATTAACAATGACTCTGCTGGCCCTGGCGCCCGCCATATCGTTGGCTCAACAGCAGTTTTCCTCTCCGCAACAGGCCGCCAGCGCGCTGGCCGAGGCGATCGGCAAGCATGATGAATCGGCGCTCAACGGGCTGCTGGGCGATAGCTGGCAGCAGTTTTTACCGCCGGATGGCATTGCCCCTGACGCCGTCGATCGCTTTCAGCGTGACTGGAAAGTGAGCCATCGTATCGTTCAGCAACAGGATAGCGCCTGGCTGGAGGTAGGTCAGGAAGCGTGGCGGCTACCGATCCCCATAATTCAGGATAAGAGCGGCTGGCGTTTTGATATGGCCGCTGCTGAAGATGAGATCCTGACTCGCGCGATTGGCCGCAATGAGCTGTCAGCCATTCAGGCAATGCATGCTTACGTTGATGCCCAGCAGGATTTCTATCGATTAAACCACGCCTGGGCGCAGAAGATTATCAGCAGCGATGGCAAGAAAGATGGCCTCTACTGGCCAGCCGCTCCCGGCGAAGCCCCCAGCCCGTTAGGACCGGCGTTTAGTCCCGTAGAACCCGGCGAGGGCTATCACGGCTATCGTTTCCGCATAATTAAAGACGGCGAGAATCAGGGCGCCGCCCTGCTGGCATGGCCGGTGGAATGGGGAAAGACCGGCATCATGAGCTTTATGGTTAACCAGAATGACGAGGTTTATCAGGCTAATTTAGGTGATGAAACGCAGATCAAGGCGCGGGCGATTTCTCAGTTTTCGCCTGACTCCGGCTGGCAGGCCATCCATCAATAGTAAAATGCCCGGCGCGATATGGCGCTGCCGGGCAGTATCACTACGTTGGCTTAGCCCTGATGAGGCATCAGAGACGGGTAGCCGGCAAAAGCCGGTTTAGTGCTGGTCAACGCCGCTTCATCAGCGCTGATGCTACCGGAGTTCGCCGCCCATACGCCTTCGCTGGTCTTCGTTATTTGCTGATGCTGTATATTCAAATCCTGGCCCATAGCGGCAATATGGGTGCTTTCGGTACCGCCGCTGTTATCAGCCCAGGGAATCGCGGCATCCGCCGCGCAGGCCATACCAGAAACCAACGTTGCAGCCAGGAGAGTGGTGGTTAAAAGCCTTTTCATCGCATACCTCACATATAGTTAACTACCTATAAGTTTACATAGTTACTATTTTTCAGGAATTAATAAGGTATGCAATTTTATTAACGGCGACACAGTTCTAAACATCACCGATAAAAAAAGCGGCTCACTGAGCCGCTTTTTGATTTTGCCTGAAAGAAAAACTTACTTTTTCTTCGCTTTCGCGTTCGGCAGGTCGGTGATGCTACCTTCGAAGACTTCTGCCGCCAGGCCAACGGACTCGTGCAGAGTCGGGTGAGCGTGGATGGTCAGCGCGATATCTTCAGCGTCACAGCCCATTTCGATCGCCAGACCGATTTCACCCAGCAGCTCGCCGCCGTTGGTGCCGACAATCGCTCCGCCGATAACGCGGTGAGATTCTTTGTCGAAAATCAGTTTGGTCATACCGTCAGCGCAGTCGGAAGCGATAGCACGGCCAGAAGCAGCCCACGGGAAGGTGGCGGTTTCGTAGCTGATGCCTTTCTCTTTCGCTTCTTTCTCCGTCAGGCCAACCCATGCAACTTCCGGCTCGGTATAGGCGATGGACGGAATCACTTTCGGGTCGAAGTAGTGCTTCATGCCGGCGATAACTTCGGCAGCAACGTGGCCTTCGTGAACGCCTTTGTGCGCCAGCATCGGCTGACCGACGATATCGCCGATAGCGAAGATATGCGGCACGTTGGTACGCAGCTGTTTGTCAACGCGGATAAAGCCACGCTCGTCAACTTCAACGCCTGCTTTACCGGCATCGAGGTTTTTACCGTTCGGCACGCGACCGATAGCCACCAGCACGGCGTCATAGCGCTGCGCTTCAGCCGGGGCTTTTTTGCCTTCCATGGAAACGTAGATACCGTCTTCTTTCGCTTCAACGGCGGTCACTTTGGTTTCCAGCATCAGGTTAAATTTCTTACTGATGCGCTTGGTGAAGACTTTCACCACGTCTTTATCTGCTGCCGGGATAACCTGGTCGAACATTTCAACCACGTCAATCTCTGAACCCAGCGCATGGTATACGGTACCCATTTCCAGACCGATGATACCGCCGCCCATAACCAGCAGGCGTTTT
Source organism: Klebsiella sp. M5al (assembly GCF_002090195.1). Taxonomy (NCBI): domain Bacteria; kingdom Pseudomonadati; phylum Pseudomonadota; class Gammaproteobacteria; order Enterobacterales; family Enterobacteriaceae; genus Klebsiella; species Klebsiella sp. M5al. Next base: position 1,025,304 of record NZ_CP020657.1, on the reverse strand, counting down.
GGTACGGTTTTCAGCTCCAGCGCATCGGTGGAGTCCCATACGCGCGGATCTTCATGCGGAATGAACGGCAGTTCGATCGGACGGGAACCCGCCGCGATGATAGCGTTGTCGAAGTTGATCACGGTTTTGCCGTTTTCGCCTTCCACTTCCAGGGTGTTAGCGCCGGTAAATTTACCCAGACCGTTAACCACCTTCACTTTACGCCCTTTGGCCATGCCAGCCAGACCGCCGGTCAGCTGAGTGATGACTTTTTCTTTCCAGGTGCGAATCTTGTCAATGTCGGTTTTCGGCTCACCGAAAACGATACCGTGTTCGGCCAGCGCTTTCGCTTCTTCGATAACTTTAGCAACGTGCAGCAGTGCTTTAGAAGGGATACAGCCGACGTTCAGGCAAACACCGCCGAGGGTGCTGTAACGTTCTACGATGACGGTTTCCAGACCTAAATCAGCGCAACGGAAGGCAGCAGAATAACCTGCGGGGCCTGCCCCAAGTACCACGACCTGAGTTTTGATTTCAGTACTCATCATGACCTCTGTAATTTGTATCCGGCGGGTCTGACGCTATTGTTTTTACGCCCATGTCCACCGGGACGTTCTATCCGCAAGCATTTTACAAAATTGTTAACAATTTTGAAACAACAAACGGCAAACGATTTTGTCCTTTATTGCTGGTAACTTCAAAACGGATAAGAGATTACCAGAAAAAAGCCGGCCGTCAGGCCGGCTTTTCGCTTACATCACCAGGCGGCGAATGTCGCTCAGCATATTGTTGATGATGGTGATAAAGCGCGCACCATCAGCACCGTCGATCACGCGGTGGTCGAAGGACAGAGAGATCGGCATCATCAGCCGCGGCACGAACTCTTTACCATTCCATACCGGCTCCATCGCGGATTTAGACACGCCGAGGATAGCCACTTCCGGCGCGTTCACAATCGGCGCGAAGTGGGTGGTACCCAGGCCGCCGATGCTGGAGATAGTGAAGCAACCACCCTGCATTTCGCCAGCGGTCAGCTTACCATCTCGCGCTTTCTTAGAAATCACGGTCAGTTCACGAGACAGCTCGGTAATGCTCTTCTTGTTCACGTCTTTAAAGACCGGAACAACCAGACCATTCGGGGTATCAACCGCCACACCGATGTTGATGTATTTCTTCAGCGTCAGACGCTGAGCATCTTCAGACAGGGAGCTGTTGAAGCGCGGCATCTGCTCAAGCGCCGCGGCAACGGCTTTCATGATGAAGACAACCGGAGTGAATTTCACGTCTAGCTTACGCTTCTCAGCTTCGGCGTTCTGCTGTTTACGGAACGCTTCCAGATCGGTGATATCGGTTTTATCGAAGTGCGTAACGTGCGGGATCATCACCCAGTTACGGCTCAGGTTAGCGCCAGAGATCTTCTGGATGCGGCCCAGTTCAACTTCTTCCACTTCACCAAACTTGCTGAAGTCCACTTTCGGCCACGGCAGCATGCCCGGGATACCGCCGCCGGTAGCAGCAGGCGCGGCTTCAGCGCGTTTAACCGCTTCTTTCACGTAGGCCTGAACGTCTTCGCGCAGGATACGACCTTTACGACCGGAACCTTTCACTTTCGCCAGGTTGACGCCGAATTCGCGCGCCAGACGACGAATCAGCGGCGTTGCGTGAACGTAAGCGTCGTTTTCAGCAAACTCAGATTTGCCTTCCGCTTTTGCAGCAGGCGCTGCGGCAGGTTTAGCCGCCTGAGCCGGTGCTGCAGCAGGAGCCGGAGCGGCTGCGGCCGGAGCCGCGGCAGGCGCTGCGCCTTCCACTTCGAAGACCATGATCAGAGAACCGGTGGAAACTTTGTCGCCGGTGCTGATTTTGATCTCTTTCACGGTACCCGCGAACGGCGCCGGCACTTCCATGGAAGCTTTGTCGCCTTCAACAGTGATCAGTGACTGTTCAGCGGCAATTTTATCGCCCACTTTCACCATCACTTCGGTCACTTCAACTTCATCACCGCCGATATCCGGAACGTGAACTTCTTTAGAACCCGAAGCTGCCGGTGCAGCAGCAGCCGGAGCGGCTTCCGCTTTTGCCGGAGCTGCGGCAGGCGCTGCGCCCGCCACTTCGAAGATCATGATCAGGGAACCCGTGGACACTTTGTCGCCGGTGTTGATTTTGATCTCTTTCACGGTGCCCGCGAACGGCGCCGGTACTTCCATAGAAGCTTTGTCGCCTTCTACGGTAATCAGGGATTGTTCAGCGGCGATGGTGTCGCCCACTTTGACCATGATTTCCGTGACTTCAACTTCATCACCGCCGATATCCGGTACATGAACTTCTTTCGCGCTGGCGGCTGCCGGTGCTGCGGCGGCCGGAGCGGCTTCTTTCTTCTCTTCCTGCGCAGGTGCAGCGGCTGCTGCACCATCGGCGGAATCGAAAATCATGATCAGTTTACCGGTCTCGGTTTTGTCGCCGACGGAGACTTTGATCTCTTTAACGACGCCAGCCTGTGGAGACGGAACTTCCATAGAGGCTTTGTCGCCTTCTACGGTGATCAGCGACTGTTCAGCTTCAACTTTGTCGCCCACTTTGACCAGAATCTCGGTGATTTCAACTTCATCAGCCCCGATGTCCGGTACTTTGATTTCGATAGCCATTATTCTTTTACCTCTTACGCCAGACGCGGGTTAACTTTATCTGCATCGATGTTGAATTTAGTGATGGCTTCCGCAACCACTTTCTTATCGATTTCGCCACGTTTAGCCAGTTCGCCCAGCGCTGCTACCACTACGTAGGAAGCGTCAACTTCGAAGTGGTGACGCAGGTTTTCACGGCTGTCAGAGCGACCGAAGCCGTCGGTACCCAGTACGCGGTAATCATCGGCCGGTACGTAAGTACGAACCTGCTCAGCGAACAGTTTCATATAGTCAGTCGATGCGACTGCCGGAGCGTCGTTCATCACCTGAGCAATATACGGAACGCGCGGCGTTTCCAGCGGGTGCAGCATGTTCCAGCGTTCACAATCCTGGCCATCGCGCGCCAGTTCGGTGAAGGAGGTGACGCTATAAACGTCAGAACCTACGCCGTAGTCGTTAGCCAGGATCTGCGCGGCTTCACGAACGTGACGCAGGATAGAACCGGAGCCCAGCAGTTGAACTTTACCTTTGCTACCTTCAACGGTTTCGAGTTTGTAGATACCTTTACGGATACCTTCCTCGGCGCCTTCCGGCATGGCCGGCATGTGGTAGTTTTCGTTCAGCGTGGTGATGTAGTAGTAAACGTTCTCTTGTTTCTCACCGTACATACGCTCCAGACCATCGTGCATGATGACCGCAACTTCGTACGCGTAAGACGGATCGTAAGAGATACAGTTCGGGATGGTCAGAGACTGAATATGGCTATGGCCATCTTCGTGCTGCAGACCTTCGCCGTTCAGCGTCGTACGACCGGAAGTACCACCGATCAGGAAGCCGCGAGCCTGCTGGTCGCCGGCCTGCCAGCACAGGTCGCCGATACGCTGGAACCCGAACATGGAGTAGTAGATGTAGAACGGGATCATCGGCAGGTTGTTGGTGCTGTAGGAGGTCGCAGCAGCCAACCAGGACGCGCCTGCACCCAGTTCGTTGATACCTTCCTGCAGAATCTGGCCTTTCTCGTCTTCTTTGTAGTATGCAACCTGCTCACGGTCCTGCGGGGTGTACTGCTGGCCGTTCGGGCTGTAGATACCGATCTGACGGAACAGACCTTCCATACCAAAGGTACGCGCTTCATCGGCAATGATCGGCACGAGGCGGTCTTTGATGGATTTGTTCTTCAGCATCACGTTCAGAGCACGAACGAACGCGATAGTGGTAGAGATCTCTTTATTCTGCTCTTCCAGCAGTGGCCCGAAATCTTCCAGAGTCGGCAGCTCCAGCTTCTCATCGAAGTTCGGCTGACGGCTCGGCAGATAGCCGTGCAGTTTCTGACGCTGGGCGTGCAGATAGGTGTGCTCTTCGGAACCTTCCGGGAAGGTCACGTATGGCAGTTTTTCGATATCCGCATCGGCAACCGGCACGTTGAAACGATCGCGGACGTAGCGAACGCCGTCCATGTTCATTTTCTTAACCTGGTGGGCGATGTTTTTACCTTCAGCGGTGTCACCCATGCCGTAACCTTTAATGGTATGGGCGAGGATAACGGTAGCTTTGCCTTTGGTTTCCTGCGCTTTTTTCAGTGCAGCATAGACTTTCTTCGGATCGTGGCCGCCGCGGTTGAGGGCCCAGATCTGCTCGTCAGTCCAGTCGGCAACCAGCGCTGCGGTTTCCGGATATTTACCGAAGAAGTGCTCACGCACGTAGGCGCCATCTTTGGATTTGAAGGTCTGGTAGTCACCGTCAACGGTCTCTTCCATCAGCTGGATCAGTTTACCGCTGGTGTCTTTACGCAGCAGTTCGTCCCAGCGTCCGCCCCAGATAACCTTGATAACGTTCCAGCCAGCACCGCCAAAGATGCCTTCCAGTTCGTTAATGATCTTGCCATTACCGGTAACCGGGCCGTCAAGACGCTGCAGGTTACAGTTGATAACGAAAACCAGGTTGTCCAGTTTCTCACGGGTCGCGATGGTGATCGCGCCTTTGGATTCCGGTTCGTCCATCTCACCGTCGCCCAGGAAGGCGTAAACGGTTTGTTTGGAAGTATCTTTCAGACCACGGTGTTCCAGATATTTCAGGAACTTAGCCTGATAAATCGCGCCGATAGGGCCCAGGCCCATAGAAACGGTCGGGAACTGCCAGAATTCCGGCATCAGTTTCGGGTGCGGATAAGAGGACAGACCTTTACCGTGAACTTCCTGACGGAAGTTGTTCATCTGCTCTTCAGTCAGACGACCTTCCAGGAAGGCACGCGCGTAGACGCCCGGAGAGATGTGGCCCTGGAAGTAAACCAGGTCGCCGCCGTCCTGCTCGTTGCGTGCGCGGAAGAAGTGGTTAAAGCACACTTCGTAGAAGGTTGCGGAAGACTGGAAGGAAGCCATGTGGCCGCCCAGTTCGAGATCCTTTTTCGATGCGCGCAGAACGGTCATGATGGCGTTCCAGCGGATCGCAGAACGGATACGACGTTCCAGATCCAGATTCCCCGGGTATTCCGGTTCCTCTTCAACGGCAATAGTGTTTACGTAACCGCCGGTCGATGCGCCAGCAGCCACTTTCACCCCGCCTTTGCGGGCTTCAGAAAGGAGTTGGTCAATAAGATACTGAGCGCGCTCAACACCTTCTTCACGGATGACCGATTCGATCGCCTGTAGCCAGTCGCGAGTTTCGATCGGATCCACGTCATTGGGTAAACGTTCTGACATGGGGGGTATTCCTTATCTATCTAATCGTTGATTAATCTGGAACCTGTCCCATTGAATTCTCGCCAGAGAATGCAATAAGACAGGTTCTGCGTTTAGTTGCCGCGCTCTAAAAATGGCGCTTAAGAACCGGAGTTCTCATCTTTTCGTTGCTGTAAACGACGCAGCGAGCGTTCACGACGGCTCTGCTCACGGCTACGATCCAGCAAAATTTCCTCAATGAACGCCAGGTGACGATGCGACGCTTCACGCGCCTGCTCCGGTTCCCCGGCGATTATCGCCTCAAAAATGCGAGTACGATGATTGCTGACCTGCGGGAGCATCTCCCGACGGGCGTACAACAATTCAAAATTCTGGCGAACGTTCTGGGCCAGCATCGGCTCCATACAGCGTAGTAGATGGAGCAGCACCACATTGTGCGCCGCTTCGGTGACGGCAATTTGATACTGGACGACGGCATCGGATTCGGCGTCAAGATCGCCGGACTGCTGAGCCCGCTCAATGGCCTGATGCAGCTCGCGAATACGTTCGCGGTCTTCATCGTTGCTGCGCAGCGCTGCGTAATAAGCCGCAATGCCTTCAAGCGCGTGACGGGTTTCCAGCAGATCGAATTGGGATTCAGGGTGGTCGGACAGTAGCTCTACCAGCGGGTCGCTGAAGCTCTGCCACAGGCGGCTTTGTACAAACGTTCCGCCCCCCTGGCGACGAAGCAACAAGCCCTTAGCTTCGAGGCGTTGAATAGCCTCACGGAGCGAGGGACGGGAAACGTCGAACTGTTTTGCCAGTTCACGTTCTGGCGGGAGTTTTTCACCGGGGCGCAACGTCCCCTCAAGGATTAAAAACTCCAGCTGCTGCTCTATCACATCGGATAGTTTTGGTTGGCGGATCTTGCTGTAGGCCATATTCCCTGTCTCTGCCATTAGCCCGGAGTCAATTGGTCTTACCAATTCATAGTTCGTATCGCTAAAGTAACAAAGTATTCACCTTCTGTCCATACAGGTTTTGATTGAAATCATTAAACCTGGCATGTTTTAACAACCTTACAGAAATAACATTTCATAAATGTAACTTTGCACAAATGTTGTGTTTACTCACAAAGAGGTAGCGTTAACTTAATCGAAACGAAAAATTACGCTATCTGAACCGATTCAACTCACCAAGTAATGAATATAAATTCAATAAAAGCGACTAAATGGCAAAGAAGAGGTAGGAGCGGAATATTGAGGTGTGATTTACAAATGGTTTCTTTTTGCTCGCTTCGTCATCATCCCTTCATAAAGCAGGTGCATTCAGCGGCGCTTATCACTATTCTCCATGATACGAAAGGCCTTTTCATGAATTCCCTCTCCGCCTTGCGTAAAGAAATAAATACATCATCGGAATTTGATAATTACACAAACACAACAATATGTGCGTTGCATCACTCGGGGCAAAACGGAGCTCAGGCCCGCTGAAATTTCACTGACTATGCTATCAGGCAGGGATGGACAGCGAAGAAGTCACCTGAAGGATGACGCGGACAAACATAATAACCATAACCACACACGAGGTTTCATGATGGAAGGTCAACAGCATGGCGATCGGCTAAAGCGCGGCCTTAAAAACCGCCATATTCAGCTTATTGCGCTGGGAGGCGCTATCGGTACCGGCTTGTTTCTCGGTAGCGCATCCGTCATCCAAAATGCAGGTCCCGGTATTATTCTGGGCTACGCAATTGCCGGTTTTATTGCCTTCCTGATTATGCGTCAGTTGGGCGAGATGGTCGTTGAAGAACCGGTGGCCGGTTCATTTAGTCATTTTGCCTACAAATACTGGGGCGGCTTTGCGGGCTTCGCTTCCGGCTGGAACTACTGGGTTCTTTACGTGCTGGTCGCGATGGCCGAGCTGACCGCGGTCGGGAAATACGTTCAGTTCTGGTGGCCGGAAATTCCTACCTGGGTTTCTGCGGCCATTTTCTTTATCGCCATCAACGCGATCAACCTGACTAACGTCAAAGTGTTTGGCGAAATGGAGTTCTGGTTCGCTATCATTAAAGTTGTCGCCGTCGTGGCGATGATCCTGTTCGGCGGCTGGCTGCTGTTTAGCGGCAACGGCGGCCCGCAGGCCACCGTACGCAACCTGTGGGAGCAAGGCGGATTCCTGCCGCACGGCTTCACCGGGCTGGTGATGATGATGGCGATTATTATGTTCTCGTTCGGCGGTCTGGAGCTGGTGGGTATTACCGCCGCAGAAGCGGATAACCCGGAACAAAGCATTCCAAAAGCCACTAACCAGGTTATCTACCGTATTCTGATTTTCTATGTGGGCTCGCTGGCCGTTCTGCTTTCGCTGCTGCCATGGAGCCGCGTGACCGCCGATACCAGTCCGTTCGTCCTGATTTTCCATGAGCTGGGCGATACCTTTGTCGCTAACGCCCTGAATATCGTGGTCCTGACCGCGGCGCTTTCGGTGTATAACAGCTGCGTTTACTGCAACAGCCGTATGCTGTTCGGCCTGGCCCAGCAGGGTAACGCGCCAAAAGCGCTGATGAGCGTCGATAAACGCGGCGTGCCGGTCAACACTATTCTGGTCTCCGCACTGGTGACCGCGCTGTGCGTCCTGATTAACTACTTCGCGCCGGAATCGGCGTTTGGTCTGCTGATGGCGCTGGTAGTTTCTGCCCTGGTGATCAACTGGGCGATGATCAGCCTGGCGCATATCAAATTCCGTCGCGCTAAGCAGCAGCAGGGCGTGGTGACCCGCTTCCCGGCGCTGCTGTATCCGCTGAGCAACTGGATTTGCCTGCTGTTCATGGCGGGAGTACTGGTGATCATGCTGATGACCCCTGGCATGGCGATCTCCGTTTACCTTATTCCGGTATGGATTGCCGTTCTCGGCGTCGGCTACCTGTTTAAGCAGAAAACGGCCAGCACCATTAAAGCATAATCATACATCTCCTGAATCTGTGCCCGCCCGCCGCTGGCGGGCACAGCGCATTGTTATCTGCTTCACACTTTCCCCCTGATAACCGATTTATCCATATCGTTAACCCTTTCCTACAACGCATTTATTTATTACCCGACTAATAATTCTCTCCATACCGCAACGGGGAGATCGCCGCGATGAATGGCAATAAGCTTTCAGTTAAAGAGAAAATAGGCTACGGGATGGGTGATGCCGGATGCAATATCATCTTCGGTGCCATCATGCTGTTTGTTAACTATTTTTATACGGATATTTTTGGCCTCGCACCTGCGCTGGTGGGTGTATTACTGCTCTCTGTACGCGTTATTGATGCGGTTACCGATCCGATTATGGGGGCGATGGCCGACCGTACCCGCAGCAAATATGGCCGTTTTCGTCCATGGCTGCTGTGGATTGCCTTCCCGTACGCGCTGTTCAGCGTCCTGATGTTTACCACGCCGGAGTGGACGTACAATAGCAAGGTTATCTATGCTTTCGTCACCTACTTCCTGCTCTCGCTGACCTATACCGCGATTAACATCCCCTACTGCTCACTGGGTAGCGTGATTACGAATGACCCGCAGGAACGCGTGGCCTGCCAGTCCTATCGCTTCGTGATGGTCGGTATTGCCACTCTTCTGCTATCCCTGACGCTGCTGCCGATGGCGGACTGGTTCGGCGGTGAGGATAAAGCCAAAGGCTACCAGATGGCGATGACCGTGCTGGCGTTTATCGGTATGTGCATGTTCCTGTTCTGCTTTGCCACCGTTCGTGAGCGCGTAAAACCCGCAGTCCAGACCAACGACGAGCTGAAAAAAGATCTGAAAGACGTCTGGAAAAACGACCAGTGGGTTCGCATCCTGCTGTTAACGCTGTGCAACGTCTGTCCGGGCTTTATTCGCATGGCCGCCACCATGTACTACGTCACCTGGGTTATGCAGCAAAGCACCCATTTCGCCACGCTGTTTATCAGCCTTGGCGTGGTCGGGATGATGATCGGTAGTATGCTGGCGAAAGTTCTGACCGACCGCTGGTGTAAACTGCAGGTGTTTTTCTGGACCAATATCGTCCTGGCCGTTTTCTCCTGCGCGTTCTATTTCTTCGACCCGCACGCCACCATGATGATTATGGCGCTCTACTTCCTGCTGAATATCCTGCATCAGATCCCCTCACCGCTGCACTGGTCGCTGATGGCCGACGTTGACGACTACGGCGAATGGAAGACCGGCAAACGCATCACCGGCATCAGCTTCTCCGGCAACCTGTTCTTCCTGAAGGTCGGTCTGGCTATCGCCGGCGCGATGGTTGGCTTCCTGCTCTCCTGGTACGGTTACGATGCTGGCGCGAAACAGCAAAGCGCATCCGCGATTAACGGTATCGTACTGCTATTCAGCGTTATCCCCGGCGTCGGCTATCTCATTACCGCGGGAGTGGTGCGTATGCTGAAGGTTAACCGCGAATTTATGAGGCAAATTCAGTCTGACCTCGAGAAACGCCGGGTCAACTATAGCGAGCTCAATGACTATCAGGAACTGAAAACCGGCGAACATGTAAGGAAAGCGTAATGAAAAACTGGCCGAATCCATTTATTGAACAACGCGCGGACCCGTATATTCTGCGCCATCAGGATAGCTACTACTTTATTGCCTCGGTGCCGGAGTACGACCGTCTGGAAATCCGTCGCTCAGCCACCCTTGAAGGCTTGCGCGACGCGCAGCCGGTGGTCGTCTGGCGTAAGCCGGACAGCGGCCCAATGAGCCAGCTCATATGGGCCCCGGAACTGCATGAGATTGACGGAAAATGGTACATCTACTTTGCGGCAACCCACACGCACGACCTGGATGCGCTGGGGATGTTCCAGCACCGCATGTTCGCGCTGGAATGCGCGGACAGCGACCCATTAACCGGTAAATGGCAGGAAAAAGGGCAGATTAAAACGCCGCTTGATACCTTTGCGCTGGATGCCACTACCTTCCGCCATCAGGGCAAACAGTGGTACCTGTGGGCGCAAAAAGACCCTGACATTAAAGGCAACACCAACCTCTATCTGGCTGAGCTGGAAAATCCGTGGACGCTAAAAGGCAAGCCGGTGATGTTGAGCAAACCTGAGTTCGACTGGGAGTGCCGAGGTTTTCTGGTGAACGAAGGCCCGGCGGTACTGTTCCACGGCGACAAGCTGTTCGTCAGCTATTCCGCCAGCGCCACCGACGAAAACTACTGCATGGGCTTACTGTGGATAGACGTTAGCGCCGACCCGCTCCGGCCGGAAAACTGGCATAAAGCGCCGCAGCCGGTATTCCGCACCAGTTATGAGAATCGTCAGTATGGGCCCGGACACAATAGTTTTACGCAGACGCAGGAGGGAGAAGATGTGCTGGTGTACCACGCGCGTAACTACACCGAAATCGAAGGCGACCCGCTGTACGATCCAAATCGTCATACGCGCCTGAAGCTCATTCGCTGGCAAGAAAACGGGATGCCTGATTTTGGCATCCCGGCAGCAGACACGTATTAAGAGTCATGCCTGCCCGCCAACGGGCAGGCGCTTAAATCAGCGTACCGTAAATGGTCAGCAGCGCCATAATCACCACCACCACCAGCGATGTTTTCTTCGCCATGGAGACCGCCGCCTTCGGCGTGGCCACTTTATCCACGTGCGGCTCACGCGCCAGCGAATACTGTGCCAGACGCGTCAATACCTGATACTGAGAAGAGTGGCGGTCGCCCAGCGAGGCAAACCACGCCGGTAAGGCTTTTTCCCCGTGTCCAACCAAAGCGTACACCACGCCGACCAGGCGTACCGGAACCCAATCGACCACGTGCAGAATACCGTCGATACCCGACTGTAAGCGATGGCGCGGCGTCTGATAACGCGCCAGCCACGTTTGCCAGGCCCGCAGCGTACAGTAGGCGATCAGGGTTAACGGCCCCCACGGCCCGCCGACCACAAACCAGAACAGCGGAGCAAGATAATAGCGGTAGTTAATCCACAGCAGCGCATTTTGCAGCTCGCTCAGATACTCACGCTGGTCGCAGCCGGGCGGTACGCCGTGGATCAGGGTAAGTTCACTGGCCATGGCGTCGCAGGCGCGGCTATCATCGCGCGCCGCGGCCTTCAGGTAGGCGTGATAGTGCAAACGGACTTTACCTGCGCCGATGCACAGCAGGCCCAGCAGGATCCAGAACACCAGCAGCGGAACGTTAAACAGCAGCCCCTGCAGCAGGCGCTGAATAATAAACACCACTGCCGCCGCCGCGACCGTCATCAGTACGGTTGTCAGCAGGGAATAATGCTTTATCCGGCGAAACAGCACTTCCAGCCGATGATCGAGCTGCCAGTGCTCGCCCAGCTTAAACAAGCGCTCGGCAATGAGGACTAACAGCGTAGTGAACAACGTCATGGCATCTCCTTATTCTGACGACGGGGTTAACAGACCGCGAAATTTTACCCAGTCAAAAGCCGGGCCGGGATCCGTTTTACGCACTGGCGCAATATCGCTATGGCCGGTGATATTGTCGGCTATCGCCGGATAGAGCGGGATAAGCTGACGGGTAACGGCTGCCAGCTGCTGATACTGCGCGTCGGTATAAGCCAGCTCGTCGGTCCCTTCCAGCTCAATGCCTATCGAAAAATCGTTGCAGCGCTCGCGCCCGTGATAGCTTGAAACACCCGCGTGCCACGCGCGCTTGTCGAAAGGCACATACTGCACGATTTCACCATCGCGGCGAATCAGACAATGCGCCGAAACGCGAAGATGGGCAATCTCGGCAAAGAAAGGATGGGCATGGGGATCGAGCGTACCGCTGAACAGGGCATCAATCCACGGGCCGCCAAATTCGCCGGGCGGTAGGCTTATATTGTGCACCACCAGCAAAGAGGGAGTTTCATTATCCGGACGACTATCTTGATGCGGCGAAGGTACCCGACGCGCCTCGACCAACCATCCCCCGTTCAACTGCATGTTGAGTCTCCTTTTACTAGCTTATGCATTCGCGGCACCGCGTCCAACAAATCCCCGGCATCATACGCCCTGTCGCTCAGCGGACTAACGCCAAAAGCTGAAACCGCCGGCAAAATGAAGCGGATGTGGTACAAAAACGTTGTTCAGGTTAGCATGTTTCCCACTTCTGAATCTTATCTATCTGGAGCTTTATCATGACGCCTCGTCGCTACAATCCCGACCGCCGCCGTGACGCGCTGCTGGAGCGTATTAATCTTGATATTACCGATGCCGTCGCCCAATCCCTGCGGGAAGATTTAGGCGGTGAAGTGGATGCGAATAACGACATTAGCGCACAATTATTGCCGCAGGATGCGCGCTCGCATGCGGTCGTGATCACCCGCGAAGATGGCGTATTTTGCGGTAAACGCTGGGTAGAAGAAGTCTTTATTCAGCTTGCGGGCGATGACGTTAACTTCACCTGGCATGTTGCCGATGGCGATGCGGTAAAAGCAAACCAGCCGCTGTTTGAGCTGGATGGCCCTTCGCGTATTCTGCTCACCGGCGAGCGCACCGCGCTTAATTTCGTGCAGACGTTGTCCGGGGTGGCGAGTGAAGTCCGCCGCTATGTCGATCTGCTGGCGGGCACCAAAACTCAGCTGCTCGATACGCGCAAAACGCTGCCGGGTCTGCGCACGGCGCTGAAGTACGCGGTCTTATGCGGCGGCGGTGCCAACCATCGCCTGGGCCTCTCCGATGCCTTTCTGATTAAAGAGAATCATATTATCGCTTCCGGCTCGGTACGGCAGGCGGTTGAAAAAGCGTTCTGGCTACACCCTGATGTGCCGGTAGAAGTGGAAGTCGAAACCCTTGAAGAGCTGGACGAAGCGCTGAAAGCCGGCGCCGACATCATTATGCTCGACAACTTCACTACCGACCTGATGCGCGAAGCGGTCAAACTCACCCAGGGTCAGGCGGCGCTGGAAGTCTCCGGCAACGTCACATTCGATACCATCCGTGAATTTGCCGAAACCGGCGTCGACTACATCTCCGTTGGCGCGTTGACGAAACACGTGCGCGCCCTCGACCTCTCTATGCGTTTTCGCTAATCCCCCTGCCCCGGTTTTCACTTTATGCCGGGGCTCGCTTTTGCGAACTGACTCGCATGCCAATAATCCCTCCATGCAAGCGGCCCAAAAAGCCTGGAACCCGGCTTCCTTAGGCGAAATCTGCGGCTCGTATCGCTAAAAAAAGCCCGGCAAAGTGCTCCCGAAGATAACAAGGAGCAACTTATGAACAAACAACATGGCTTTACCCTCATCGAACTCATGGTGGTCATCGGGATCATCGCCATTCTCAGCGCAATCGGCATTCCGGCCTATCAGAACTACCTGCGAAAAGCGGCGCTTACCGACATGCTACAAACCTTCGTCCCTTTCCGTACCGCCATTGAGCTATGCGCGCTGGAGCACGGCGGATTAACCCCCTGCGATGGCGGAAGCAATGGGATCCCCTCCCCCGCAACCACCCGCTACGTCTCCGCTATGACCGTAGCGACGGGCGTTGTCACGCTCACCGGCCAGGAAAGTCTCAATGGCCTGAGCGTCACTATGACGCCGTCCTGGGATAACGCTAACGGTATCACCGGCTGGCAGCGCGTTTGTAATATTACCGGCGATAGCGCACTCAAGCAGGCCTGTGAAGATGTGTTCCGTTTTAACTGAGGGGGCGGCAATGAAAACTGAACAATTGATCCCCCTGTGCCAGCGCTACAAGGCATTGCTGCTCGATAGCGATGAACACACCATTGCCATCGCCGTAGTCGATGCCCCTGCGCCGGAACTCATGGAAGCCCTGCGCTTCGCGACTCAGAAAAGGATTGATATCGAATGCTGGAGCCAGGACCGGATGGACAAACGGCTGCAGACGCCGGGAATATCAACGCTCGCCCCACCTGTTGAAGCCTCAGCCAGCGTCGTTGAACAGGTGAATAACCTTCTCGAACAAGCCCTGCGCCAGCGCGCGTCTGATATTCATATCGAACCCGGCGACGATCGCCTGAGAATTCGCCTGCGGGTAGACGGCGTACTCCATTCTCTTGCGCCGCTAGCCGCGGAGCTCGCCGCCCCAATCACCGCCCGACTTAAGGTGCTCGGTAATCTGGATATCGCCGAACATCGGGTACCGCAGGACGGTCAGTTCACCCTCACGCTCTCCGAGCGTCCGATCTCGTTTCGGATCGCCACGCTTCCCTGCCGCGGAGGGGAGAAAATCGTTCTGCGTTTACTACATCAGGTTGAACAAGCGCTGGACCTGGAGGCGCTGGGGCTCTCCTCCCAGCAGCTTGCCGCCTTCCGCTCGGCGCTAAACCAACCCCAGGGCCTGATGCTGGTTACCGGTCCGACGGGAAGTGGGAAAACCGTCACTTTATACAGCGCGCTACAGGCGCGGAATCGCGACGAGGTCAATATATGCAGCGTTGAAGATCCGCTAGAGATCCCCATTGTGGGGATGAATCAGACGCAGATTAACCCCCGGGCGGGTTTAACCTTTCACAGCGTACTGCGCGCCCTGCTCCGTCAGGATCCTGATATCGTAATGGTGGGAGAAATACGCGATGCGGAAACCGCTGAAATCGCGATAAAAGCAGCGCAGACCGGGCACCTGGTGCTCTCAACGCTGCACACCAATTCAACCAGTGAAACGCTGGTCCGCCTGCAGCAGATGGGCGTTGCACGCTGGATGATCTCATCCGCGCTTTCGCTGGTGGTTGCTCAGCGTCTGGTACGCAAGCTGTGCCCCCACTGCCGGCGGGAAACCGGCAGTTCGGCTGATGTTCCGCACAGCCTGTGGCCGCGGGCGCTTCCTCGCTGGCAGGCTCCGGGCTGTCAGCACTGCTATCACGGCTACTACGGTCGCCTGGCGCTCTTTGAGCTGCTACCCGTCAATACCACGTTACGGCAGGCGATAACTCAAGGTCTTAGCGCCGGGGAGATCGAGTCCCTGGCAAGGGAATCCGGCATGATGACGCTATTTGAGAGCGGCTGCCTGGCCGTCGAACGCGGGATGACCAGTCTGGAAGAAGTGGTACGCGTGTTGGGGATACCGCATGGCGACTAAACGACTGTGGCGCTGGCGCGGTATCACTCTCCAGGGCGCTCCCTGCCAGGGAACGCTCTGGCAGGATAATCGTCCGGAGGCATTGCAGGTTCTACAGCAGCAACGAATTATCCCGCTGACGCTGCGCCGCTGTAGCGTGCAAAACGCCCTCTGGCATCCGCGCTATAGCGGTGAAATCATCCGCCAGCTGGCGGCCCTTCTTCAGGCCGGCCTCCCGCTGGCTGAGGGGCTGGAACTGCTGGCTCAGCAGCAGCCCAATGCGCAATGGCAAGCGTTGCTGCAAACCCTGGCAGAGGATCTGGCGCAGGGCATTTCGCTTTCAGGCTCTCTGGAAAAATGGCCTGAAGCGTTCCCCCCGTTATATCTGGCCATGATCCGCACCGGTGAGCTTACCGGTAAACTGGAGCTATGCTGCGCCGAGCTGGCCCAGCAGCAGCGAGAACAGCTGCTCCTTACCGAGAAAGTGAAAAAAGCGCTGCGCTACCCGCTGATTATTTTGACTCTGGCGCTGCTGGTGGTCATGGGAATGCTGTGTTTCGTCTTACCGGAGTTTGCCGCTATATATCAAACTTTCAACACCCCGCTACCGTGGCTGACCCGCGTGGTAATGAGCGTCGGTGAGGGGCTAACTCGCTTTTGGCCATTGCTCGCGGCGCTGGGTATTTTGCCTGCGATACTCAACCGGCTGATTTGCCAGCGGCCAGGCTGGCTGCTGTATCGCCAGAAGCTGCTCCATACGCTGCCGGTGTTTGGCAAACTGCTATGCGGCCAGCGGCTTAGCCAGATTTTTACCGTACTCGCCTTGACGCAAAGCGCCGGTATCAGCTTTCTGCAAGGGCTGCAAAGCGTAGAGGAAACCCTGAATTGTCCGCTGTGGCGACAGAGGCTCCGCCAGGTTTGCCGGCAAATTACCCACGGCGATCCCATCTGGCAGGCGCTCGCCAACAGCGGAGGATTTACGCCGCTGTGTCTACAGCTGATTCGTACCGGTGAAGCTTCAGGTTCGCTGGATACCATGCTGGCTAATCTGGCTCGTCACCATAGCGAGCAGACGCATCAGCAGGCAGATAACCTGGCCACCTTACTGGAGCCAATGATGCTGGTTGTAACCGGAACGATTGTCGGCGTGCTGGTGGTGGCGATGTATTTACCCATTTTTCATCTGGGCGACGCCATTAGCGGGATGGGGGGATAACGCTGGCGCAAACGCGCCAGCGAGCGGCATTACAGGCTGTTGAACACGCGGTTCTCTTGTTCCTGTACGCGAATAAAAGTCGTACGTTTAGTCAGTTCTTTCAGCCGTGAAGCACCAACGTAGGTGCACGCGGAGCGCAGGCCGCCAAGAATATCGCGCGCGGTGTGTTCAACCGGGCCGCGCAGAGGCAGCTTAACGGTTTTGCCTTCCGCCGCACGATACTGGGCTACGCCGCCAACGTGACGGGTCATCGCCGACTCGGAGCTCATGCCGTAGAACAGCATGAATTTTTCACCGTTTTCTTCAACCACGGTGCCGCCGCTCTCTTCGTGACCAGCCAGCATACCGCCAAGCATAACAAAATCTGCGCCGCCGCCGAATGCTTTAGCCACATCTCCGGGCATAGTGCATCCGCCGTCGCTGATAATCTGCCCGCCCAGGCCGTGCGCCGCGTCGGCACATTCAATCACGGCGGAAAGCTGCGGATAGCCGACACCGGTTTTCACGCGGGTTGTACATACGGAGCCCGGGCCGATGCCAACCTTCACGATATCGGCGCCAGAAAGAACCAGCTCTTCGCACATTTCGCCGGTAACAACGTTACCTGCAATGATGGTTTTCTGCGGCCAGGCTTCGCGGGCTTTCGCGACAAACTGCACGAAGTGCTCGGAATAGCCATTCGCCACGTCAATGCACACAAAGCTAAGCTGCGGGTTCTGGATCAGAATCTGTTTGGTTTTTTCGAAATCCGCGTCGGAGGTCCCGGTGGAGACCATTACGTGCTGCACGACATCCGCAGATACGCTCTGAACAAACGCCTGCCACTGTTCAACGCTGTAATGCTTATGCACCGCGGTCAGAACGCCGAACGAAGCCAGAGCTTTAGCCATAGCGAACGTGCCAACGGTATCCATGTTAGCAGCAATAATCGGCACGCCAGTCCAGGTCTGGCCAGAGTGTTTGAAAGTGAATTCACGTTCCAGCTGTACGTCAGAACGGCTTTTGAGGGTAGAACGTTTCGGGCGGATAAGAACGTCTTTAAAACCAAGCTTCAAATCTTCTTCAATACGCATGTGCGAATTCCTGGGGTTAATTGCATTATTGTGAGAGCACAACTCCAGTGACGCTATCATACGCACGAATCATGGCCGCGCAAGACTGCGATTTTCACTTTTTTTACGCTACAATCGTATAAATTTACCTGGTGAATAGCCAAAAGCGAATTTGCGATATCCCATCGCTGGCGTATCATTTTTAACCATTTGATTTACATGCGCAAAAAAAAAAGAATAGGTGGTGACAGCGCTTTATCGGTTGATATTACGCCGGTAAACCCACTGTCGCAGTGGCGTCGTCGCGTCGTAAATAACGGCGCCGTTAGTGAAAAATGTGCATGTAGTCAGTTTCAGGATTGAGGTGTATGACATACACGGTAGCGTTAACAGGCGGCATCGGCAGCGGTAAAAGTACCGTAGCCGATGCATTCTCACACCTCGGGGTTAACGTTATTGATGCTGACATTATCGCGCGCCAGGTGGTAGAGCCCGGCACTCCGGGGCTCAACGCTATTGCTCAACGCTTCGGTCCGCAGATACTTAATGAAGATGGCACCCTTAACCGTCGTGCTCTGCGCGAGCATATTTTCGCTCATGCAGAGGATAAGAGCTGGCTAAACGCGCTGCTGCACCCACAAATTCAGCAGGAAACGCGTCGCCAGATGCAGCTTGCCACCTCGTCTTATATTCTCTGGGTTGTACCTTTATTGGTCGAAAACCGTTTGTCCGCCAAAGCCGATCGCGTGCTTGTTGTTGATGTGCCCAAAGAGACGCAGATAGAGCGCACGATGCTTCGCGATCGGGTCAGTCGGCAACATGCGGAACATATTCTTGCCGCTCAGGCCACGCGCGAGCAGCGCCTTGCCGTTGCGGATGATGTTATTGAAAATATGGGTTCGCCTGATGCCATCGCATCAGATGTCGCCCGCCTGCATGCAAAGTATCAACGGCTGGCATCGCAGGCCGCCTCACAGGAAAAACCGTAATGCATACCCCTGTTCTATTCGAACATCCGCTTAATGAAAAAATGCGCACCTGGCTGCGTATTGAGTTTTTGCTCCAGCAGTTGGCCGTACATCCGGCGATTACCAGCCATGCGGATGCACTTCACTTTTTCCGCAATATCGGCGACCTTTTAGATGTATTCGAACGCGGTGAAGTGCGTACCGATCTGATAAAAGAGCTGGATCGCCAGCAGCGGAAGCTGCAATCCTGGGCGGAAGTCCCTGGCGTTGATCGGGATCGTATCAACGAGTTGCGTCAGCAGCTGAAGCAATCTGGCAGTACGTTGATGTCGGCGCCGCGTATCGGCCAGTATCTGCGAGAGGATCGTTTGATCGCCCTGGTACGCCAGCGCTTAAGCATCCCAGGCGGCTGCTGTAGCTTCGATCTCCCGACGCTGCACATCTGGCTGCATATGCCGCAGGAATATCGCGATGAGCAGGTAGGCAAGTGGCTGGCCAGCCTGGAACCGTTGACCCAATCGCTGATGCTCATCCTCGATCTCATCCGCAACTCGGCCCCCTTCCGCAAGCAGACCAGCCTGAACGGTTTTTATCAGGACAACGGCGAAGACGCCGATCTGCTGCGTCTGCATTTGGATCTTGCCAGCCAGCTCTATCCCCAGATATCAGGCCATAAGAGCCGCTTTGCCATCCGCTTTATGCCGCTGGACAGCGAGCACGGTATCGTGCCGGAGCGTTTTGATTTTGAACTGGCCTGCTGTTAAGGAGAAAAGATGTCAGAAGAGATAACCGTCAACTGCCCAACCTGCGGAAAAATCGTGGTCTGGAATGAGCAGAGCCCGCATCGCCCGTTCTGTTCCAAACGCTGCCAGCTTATCGATTTAGGTGAATGGGCGGCGGAAGAAAAGCGCATCCCAAGCAGCGGCGATCTGTCGGATAGCGATGGCTGGAGCGAAGAAAAAGAGTAACTGACTCAGGGCGGGCACTCGCTGCCCCGCCCTAATTTGCCCGATGCCAGCGTTACCCCCGGCAGATCTGAGAATATTGAATTAATTTGGCAATGACAGGTTCGTTTGCCGGCGGAAAATCCTCCGCAACGAGCGCGCTCTGCGCAATCCAGCGGCCCGGTTGCCCTTCTTTACCCCACGGCTCGCCATCCCAGCTTTCCACCAGCCAGAACCACAGCGTGATATGACGATCGGGAAACTGATACTCCAGCTTATCAAACAGACGGGAAGCACGCACCGTAATGCCGACCTCTTCCTGCAATTCGCGAACTAAGGCCTGCTCAGACGACTCTCCTGCTTCGATTTTTCCGCCAGGGAATTCAAGTTTATTCGCCATATGCGCGTCGGCAGCGCGCTGGGTTATAAAAATTTCCCCTTGCGAATTACGGATAATACCCACTGAAATTTGCAGCGTTTTCATTGTCCTTGTTCCATAAAAAAGGCGCAGATATCTGCGCCCTGGTATTCAAGATTGTAAAGCTTAGCTCAGACGACCGTGGCACTGCTTATATTTTTTACCGGAGCCGCACGGACACGGATCGTTACGACCCACTTTACGCTCGCCGGTTTGTTCAGCCAGCGCCTCCGCGGCAGCGGTATCATCATCCTGGTGGCTCAACTGCTGCATCTGCGCCAGACGCTCAGCTTCTTCACGACGCTGCTGCTCCATCGCTTCCACCTCTTCCGGCATCCGCACCTGAACTTTGCTCAGCGTACTGATCACTTCATACTTCAGGGACTCCAGCATTGAAGCGAACATGGAGAAAGATTCACGCTTATATTCCTGCTTCGGATCTTTCTGCGCATAGCCGCGCAGATGGATGCCCTGACGCAGGTAGTCCATCGCTGCCAGATGCTCTTTCCACAGGGAGTCCAGCGTTTGCAGCATGACGCCTTTTTCAAAGTGACGCATCATTTCAGCGCCAACCACTTCTTCCTTGCGCTGATAGGTTTCAATGGCGCTCTGCAGAATACGCTCGCGCAGCGTTTCTTCATGCAGCTCCGGCTCTTTATCCAGCCACTCTTTGAGCGGCAGATCGAGGTCGAAATCATTTTTCAGACGCTCCTGCAGGCCTTCGATATCCCACATCTCTTCCAGCGACTGCGGAGGAATATGGGCATCGATGGTCGCTTTAAATACGTCTTCACGAATGCTGTTAATCGTCTCGCTCACGTCGGTCACGTCGAGCAGCTCATTTCGCTGGGTGTAAATAGCGCGACGCTGATCGTTAGCCACATCGTCATATTCCAGCAGCTGCTTACGGATATCGAAGTTGCGGCTCTCGACTTTACGCTGCGCGTTGGCGATCGCTTTGGTCACCCATGGATGTTCGATAGCCTCACCCGGCTTCATACCCAGTTTACGCATCATGCCGGACACGCGGTCAGAAGCGAAGATACGCATCAGAGCATCTTCCATCGACAGATAGAAACGGGAAGAACCGGCGTCCCCCTGACGGCCTGAACGACCGCGCAGCTGGTTATCAATACGGCGAGACTCATGGCGTTCGGTACCGATAATATGCAGACCACCCGCAGCCAGCACCGCATCGTGACGAACCTGCCAGTCGGCTTTGATCTGCGCAATCTGTTCCGGAGTCGGGTCTTCCAACTGGGCGATCTCAGCCTGCCAGCTACCGCCGAGCATAATGTCGGTACCACGACCGGCCATGTTGGTCGCAATGGTCACCGCAGACGGATAACCCGCCTGAGCGACGATATCCGCTTCGCTGGCATGGAATTTCGCGTTCAGCACGTTGTGCTTGATGCCCGCCTTCGTCAATTCATTAGAGACCACTTCTGATTTTTCGATAGAAATGGTCCCCACCAGCACCGGCTGGCCAGCGGCGGTACGCTGTTTGATATCTTCGATAATGGCCTGGATTTTTTCCGCTTCGGTCATATAAACCAGGTCCGCCATGTCTTTACGAATCATCGGGCGGTTGGTCGGAACCACAACGGTATCCAGCTTGTAGATCGAACTAAATTCAAACGCTTCGGTATCGGCAGTACCGGTCATCCCCGCCAGCTTCTCGTACAGGCGGAAATAGTTCTGGAAGGTAATTGAAGCCAGCGTCTGGTTTTCGTTCTGAATATCAACGCCTTCTTTTGCTTCAACGGCCTGGTGCAGACCATCGGACCAGCGGCGCCCCTGCATCGTACGGCCGGTATGTTCGTCGACGATGATCACTTCGCCATCTTTAACGATGTAATCAACATCGCGGGTAAACAGCACGTGCGCGCGCAGCGCGGCGGTCACATGGTGCATCAGCATGATATTAGTCGGTGAGTACAGCGACTCGCCTTCTTCCATAATACCTTCATTTACCAGCAGCTCTTCAATCAGCACCAGACCGCGTTCGGTCAGGTTTACCTGACGCGCTTTCTCATCAACGGAGAAGTGTCCTTCGCCGGTAAAGGTCTCGGAGTCTTCTTTATCCTGACGTACCAGGTGCGGAATGATCTTGTTCACTTTCTTATACATTTCCGAGCTGTCTTCAGCCGGGCCGGAAATGATAAGCGGGGTACGCGCTTCATCGATCAGAATGGAGTCGACTTCATCCACCAGCGCATAGTGCAGTTTGCGCTGCACGCGCTCTTCAGGACTGAACGCCATGTTGTCGCGCAGATAGTCAAAGCCATATTCATTGTTGGTGCCGTAGGTGATATCGGCTGCGTAGGCTTCACGCTTGGCCGGCGCAGGCAGGCCGGACATGTTAATCCCAACGGTCATCCCCAGGAATTCAAACAGGGGGCGGTTGTTCTCCGCATCACGCTGTGCCAGATAATCGTTGACGGTGACCACGTGAACGCCTTTGCCGGTCAGCGCATTCAGATACGCAGGCAGCGTTGCGGTCAGCGTTTTACCTTCACCGGTACGCATTTCTGCAATACAGCGGTCGTTGAGGACCATGCCGCCGAGCAGCTGAACGTCAAAGTGACGCATACCGAAGACGCGCTTACTGGCTTCACGCACGACGGCAAAGGCTTCCGGGATCAGGCTCTCCAGGCTTTCACCTTTTTCCAGGCGAGCGCGGAACTCCGCGGTTTTCCCTTTCAGTTCGTCATCGGAAAGCTTTTCCATGGAAGGTTCCATGGCGTTGATCACGTTGACGGCTTTGCGCATACGACGCAGCGTACGGTCGTTACGGCTGCCGAATACTTTAGTTAATAATTTGATTAGCATAATAAAATCTCAAACGCCCCGCGCTGCGGAGTCACAAAAAAATAGAATGGTCCGTTTTTGGTTTAGCTGAGGCGTTGAGGCCCGGCGCGAATGCCGGTAACCTGGCTAATCCAGGTACAGACGCGAAACGCGCGGTGGGAAAAAGAGGGGTTGTATGCCGCCAGGCGAACAATGGCAGGAGGTGTACTCTCCTGCGTCAACAGCGCGCTAAGCGTGTCAAGCAGAGCCAGATGCTGCGCCTGAAGCGGTGAAGACTCTTCCGCTACCGGCAGCGCCTGCGGCGCCATCGCAAAAGAGAGATGGCGAATAACCGTACGAATGGCGTGCTGATGCCAGTAATCAACGGTGAAATTAGGTCGACGGCTGGAAGATTCCAGCAGCGCTAGCTGAGAAAAATTAACTTTCGCAGGATTATGGTTGCTGGACGTCGTTTTAGCGGGCGACGCGGTCTCATGTTCATGACCATTGCTAAGCGCAGGCAGGCCGAGACTAGCCGCGACCATCCCCAACAGGAGATGCGGCCAGAAATACCGTCTGCCAAACTGTCGCCAGCGCGTCAGCAATCCACTCACTTACGTTACCTTTTGTTGGTAGCAACCCTGAGAAATATTTTGCGTCCAAATACTAACATTAATACGTCTTCACGGCAGCAGGAATGAGGTCTCAGGCGGGGTAAAAACGTTTAAAAAAGGAACGAACGCGCAAAAAATGCAGTTAAAAATCAAAGCAGGACGCAGCGAGAATATAAAAAAGAAAACGACTGGCTCCCTGGCCGGAGAGAGTACCAGGTTACCAGTCGAATTTACTGCCGGGTCTGACTTATGCCAGAACCAGCGTCGGAGCGCGGAACGCCAGCGGCATTTCTGCGTCGTCCTCGAAGGTCACATACTCCCAGGCTTCCTGTTTTGCCAGAACAGCCTGCAGCAGTTTGTTATTCAACGCGTGACCGGATTTGTATGCCGTAAATGCACCGATAATATTGTGACCACACATAAAGAGGTCGCCAATGGCATCCAGCATTTTGTGACGGACAAACTCATCTTCAAAACGCAGACCGTCTTCGTTCAGTACGCGATAATCGTCAACAACGATGGCACAATCGAAGCTGCCGCCCAGGCACAGGCCGCGGGACTGCAGATATTCGATATCACGCATGAAGCCGAAGGTACGCGCGCGGCTAATCTGGCGCATAAACGCATCAGCCGAGAAGTTCATTGCGTAGCGCTGGCTGCTGGAGTCAATCGCCGGATGGTTAAAATCAATGGTGAAGTCCAGTGAAAAACCATTATACGGTTTGAATTCAGCCCATTTATCGCCATCTTCAACGCGAACCGTCTCTTTGATACGCACAAATTTCTTAGCGCAGTTCAGTTCATCGATGCCGGCATCCAGCAACAGATAAACGAACGGAGCCGCACTACCGTCCATAATCGGGACTTCCGGCGCATCGACTTCAATAATAATGTTGTCGATACCCAAGCCAGCCAATGCAGCATTGAGGTGCTCGACCGTCGATATCCGCACGTCATGCTCGTTGACCAGGCAAGTACAGAGCATGGTATCACGCACAGATTTGGCATCAGCCGGAAAATCAACCGGTGGATTCAAGTCGGTGCGACGATAGATGACCCCGGTATTTGCCGGCGCAGGGCGTAACGTCAGGGTGACTTTCTTGCCGGTATGCAAACCGACGCCAGTCGCCTGAACGATACGTTTAAGAGTCCTTTGTTTGATCATCGTATAATCTCGCCAAGTTACCTATCCAACCGAAGTGTACTATACATTCGGCAGGCCAGTTTAGCACAAAGAGCGCAGATGCCCAACTTCCAGCCAATTCTTAATCGGCTTGCTTACGCAGGAAGGCTGGGATATCCAGATAATCCGGCTCTTTCGCCGCCTGCGGCGTATTGTCGTTGACCACTTTTGCGGCCGGTTTCTGCTCTTGAGTCAATGGAGACATACCGTGCTGCTGGTAACGATCCATCACCGGCTGCTGCACCTGCTTGTTAGTCACCAGAGTAATTTCCGGACGTTTGTCCATACCGATACCGGTGGCAACAACGGTTACGCGCAGTTCGTCGTTCATATCCGGGTCCAGAGAAGTACCGATAACCACGGTGGCGTTATCCGAAGCAAATGCGCGGATAGTATTACCCACGGTCTCGAACTCATCCAGACGCAGATCGAAGCCCGCAGTGATGTTGACCAGAACGCCACGCGCGCCGGACAGATCGATATCTTCCAGCAGCGGAGAAGAAATCGCCATTTCAGCCGCTTCTTCCGCACGGTCTTCGCCGCTCGCCACGCCGGAGCCCATCATGGCGTAGCCCATTTCAGACATCACGGTACGCACGTCCGCAAAGTCGACGTTCATCAGGCCAGGACGGGTGATCAGTTCAGCGATACCCTGCACCGCGCCTTTCAGCACATCGTTTGCGGCGCCGAAGGCGTCAAGCAGAGAAATGCCGCGGCCCAGTACTTTCAGCAGCTTGTCGTTCGGGATGGTGATCAGCGAGTCGACGTGCTTGGATAGCTCGGTGATACCCTGCTCAGCGAACGCCATACGTTTCTTGCCTTCAAAATTGAAAGGCTTCGTCACCACGGCAACGGTCAGGATACCTAAATCTTTTGCAACTTCAGCAACCACTGGCGCAGCACCGGTTCCGGTACCGCCGCCCATGCCGGCTGCGATAAACACCATGTCGGCGCCGTCAAGAGCGGCACGCAACGCTTCACGGTCTTCATCCGCTGCGTTACGGCCGACTTCCGGGTTTGCGCCTGCGCCCAGACCTTTGGTAATACCGCTACCGATCTGAATAGTCTGGCCAACAGCCGTTTTGCGCAGAGCCTGCGCGTCGGTGTTCACCGCGAAAAACTCAACACCCTCAATGCGCTCGCGCACCATGTGCTCAACGGCGTTACCGCCGCCGCCGCCGACGCCGATGACTTTAATCACCGCGTCGTTGGTCAGTTCCATAGGTTCAAACATAATTTCTCTCTCCGTTGTGCCTGTCGCCTGAGATCGCTAATTTTCTGCGTTCTCTTAAAAAATTAAAACTCTTTTCGCAACCAACTGTTGAGTCGTTTGATCCACGACCCGACCGTTACGCGTTTTTCCACTTCTGCTTCACCACTGAGATGAGATTCCTTCCCGTAGTGCAGCAACCCAACCGCCGTCGAGTAATACGGCTCCTGGGCATAATCCGTTAATCCGGTAATGTTCAGCGGCGCGCCAATTCTCACCTGCGTATGGAATACGCGCTGCGCGCAGGCGGCAAGTCCTTCTATTTGCGCCGCACCGCCGGTTAATACAATGCCTGCCGCCAGGTGGTGCTTCACACCTTGCTGACGCAGCTGTTCCTGCAGTTGCAGAATCTCTTCATTCACGAGGTTGAGCAATTCGGTATAGCGTGGCTCAATCACCTCTGCCAGCGTCTGACGCTGCAGGCTGCGGGGCGGACGCCCGCCCACGCTCGGTACTTCGACGTTTTCATCTTTACCAACGATGGAGCCCAGCGCACAGCCGTGACGCACTTTAATGGCTTCCGCGTCGCTCGGCGGCGTACCGAAAGCGTAAGCAATATCGCTGGTCACCACGTTGCCCGCGTACGGGATCACTTTGGTATGACGCAGCGCGCCGCCGGTATATACCGCGATATCCATTGTACCACCGCCGATGTCCACCACGCAGACACCCAGTTCACGTTCGTCTTCCGTTAATACGGAATAGCTGGCGGCTAAACCGGCGAAAATGAGCTGATCAACTTTCAGACCGCAACGTTCCACCGCTTTGACAATATTTTTCGCCATATCGTTATGGCAGGTAATCAAATGCACTTTCGCCTGCATACGTACGCCAGACAATCCGACGGGGTTTTTGATTCCCTCCTGGTAGTCGATGGCGTACTCCTGCGGGATAACGTGCAGAACGCGATGTTCGTCGCGCACGCGAACCGATTTCGCGGTATGTACCACGTTTTCAACGTCGTCCTGCGTCACTTCTTCTTCTGAAATCGGCACCATGCCAATTTCATTTTGACAGCTGATATGTTTGCCTGAAAGCGCCAGATAGACTGACGAGATCTGGCAATCCGCCATCAGTTCGGCCTGGTCAATGGCGCGCTGTACGCATTTCACCACGGATTCCAGGTCGTTCACTCCGCCTTTATCCATACCACGCGATGGGCAACTGCCCACGCCAATGATATTAATCATACCGTCGGGCAGAACTTCCCCTACTAAAGCGGCAACCTTAGCGGTGCCAATCTCCAGTCCAACTACCAGTTTTCTGTCCGTCGCCTTGATCATTGTTGTTCTGCCTGTGCCTGATTCTGTTGTTGTTGAGTTTCCTCTACGGGAACCGGTACCCAACCGACTGCCGCTCCCGAGTCATAACGCAAATCAACGTAGCTTATCCGTTTGCCGTCGGTCTGCGCCTGCTGCTGAAGAACCGGGTAGAGTTCCATAAAGCGCTGAAGCCGTTTCATGGTGTCACCCCGGCCAAGGTTGAGCTTAATATCGTTATTCAGCGTCAACTGCCAGGAACGACGCGCGGTCATTGCCGCCACTTTCAACGTGAACTTATCCTTTGCCAGCACCTGCCCCATGTCGCGGTATCCCTGAAGAACTTCGTTCTCGCTGCCTTCCGGGCCGTACAACATCGGTAAATTCTGTTTACTGGTGCGATCTGACGGCACGCTGAAAGAATTTCCGTCCACGTCTACCATATGCTGATCATTCCAGCGCGCAATCGGCACATATTCAACCAGATGAATCTTCAATTCGTCCGGCCACTGCTTTCTGACGCTCGCCTGCTTAATCCACGGCAGACGTTCAATCTGGCTTTGAATTATATTGACGTCCTGCGTCATAAAGGTGCCCGGCGACCCTAATGCCAGAATAGCCTGACGGATATCATCGTTGCGCGTGTAGTGACGCTCACCGGTGACCACCATCTTTGACAGCGGTAATCGCTGTGCATCCTCCATCCAGCCCAGAACCATCCATCCGCTGACCAGCACGGTACAGAGCACCGCCAGCAGGAAGAAAATACCTGCCAGACGAGAGCCATTACTTCGACGCGAAGAAGTTTCTTCTTCCTCTTCGTGGTTCCGCGTATTCAGCGCAGCCTGCGACATATCACCCCGCCAGGTCCAGAATTCGTACAACAAGCTGCGAGAAGCTCATCCCGGCCTGACGCGCCGCCATTGGCACCAGGCTATGGCTGGTCATGCCAGGAGAGGTGTTTGCTTCCAGCAGATAAAACTGGCCATCGCTGTCCAGCATCACATCAATTCGTCCCCAGCCGTAACAGCCAAGACTCTCCCAGGCTTTTTGTACCAGAGCCTGGATTTCCGACTCGCGCGCGGGATCTTCAAAACCTGGGCAGAAATATTGCGTTTCATCAGAGAGATACTTTGCTTCATAATCATAGAAGGTTCCAGCCGCCTGGATACGTATTGACGGTAAAATTTCTTCTCCGACGATGGCGACAGTAAATTCCGGCCCACTGAGCCATTTTTCAATCAGAACTTCATCATCATGCTGAAAAGCCAGCGCCAGTGCATTTTGTAATGCACAACTTTCGTTGACTTTGGACATTCCGACGCTGGAGCCTTCCCGGCTCGGTTTTATAATCAATGGCAGTCCGAGGGCCGAGATTTGCTGTTCAACTTCAGCAGAAAGCCCCGCGTCGAACTGTTTACGCGTTAGCGCAACCCATGGCGCAACGGGTAACCCCGCGCCCTGCCACAGTAATTTACTGCGCAGCTTATCCATTGAGATAGCCGAAGCCATCACGCCGCTGCCCGTGTAGGGGAGTTGAATGAGCTCCAGCAGCCCCTGCAACGTACCATCTTCGCCGCCGCGGCCGTGCAACGCAATAAACGCTTTCTGAAAACCCATATTTTTCAATTGGGTAATATCGGTATCGCGCGGGTCGACAGGATGCGCATCGACACCAGCTTCACGCAGACCGGCAAGCACCGCCGAACCTGAATTGAGCGAGACTTCACGTTCAGCGGAGGTTCCGCCGAAGAGGACCGCGATTTTATCAGCCATGGCGTTCCTCCTGCGTTGTTTGCGGTTGCAATTTGATTTCCGCCAGGTGACGAGCGATTTTTCCGATATTTCCCGCCCCCTGAACCAGCACCAGATCGTTGCCGGTCAATACCGAAGCCAACATTTCCGCCGCTTGCGCCGGGTCGGAAACCAGGATCGGGTCGACTTTACCGCGCCCGCGAATCGTACGGCACAGCGAGCGGCTATCGGCGCCAGGAATGGCGGCTTCGCCAGCGGAATAAACGTCCAGCATCAGCAGCGCGTCAACCTGGGTCAGCACGTTGGCGAAATCGTCGTACAGATCGCGCGTACGGGTAAAACGATGCGGCTGAAACAGCATAACCAGATTTTTATCCGGCCAGCCCGCCCGCGCCGCTTTGATGGTGGCATCCACTTCCGTAGGATGATGGCCATAATCATCGATCAGCATCGCGGTGCCGCTTTTACCGTTAACCTCAGCTAACGGGTATTCGCCAAGGAAATCAAAACGACGGCCGGTACCCTGGAAGCTTTCCAGCGCGCGCAGGATAGCTTCATCATCAATCCCCTCTTCCGTCGCAACGGCCACCGCCGCCGCCGCATTCAGCGCATTGTGGCGACCTGGAGCGTTCAGCGTTACCTGAATAACATCTTTATCCTGACGTACCAGACGGAAGTGGCCCTGGGCGCCGACCTGACGATACTCTTCCACGCGAACGTCGGCATCATCGCTGAAGCCGTAGGTGGTTATCTGGCGGCCAACGCGCGGCAGCAGTTCACGGATAACCGGATCATCCACGCACATCACCGCACGACCGTAGAACGGCAGATTGTGCAGGAAGTTAATAAACGTCTGTTTCAGGTTTTCGAAGTCGCCATGGTAGGTATCCATATGATCGGCTTCGATATTGGTCACGATAGCAACCATCGGTTGTAAATGCAGGAACGAAGCGTCGCTCTCGTCCGCTTCGGCAATCAGGTAGCGGCTGTGGCCAAGACGGGCGTGGACGCCAGCGGCTTTCACCAGACCGCCGTTTACGAAGGTTGGATCAAGTCCCGCTTCAGCATAAATGCTCGATACCATCGCCGTGGTCGTGGTTTTTCCGTGCGTGCCAGCAATGGCAATGCCGTGACGAAAACGCATCAGCTCCGCCAGCATCTCGGCGCGACGAATAACCGGAATACGCGCTTCGTGGGCGGCGACAATCTCCGGGTTATCCGCAGAAATTGCGCTGGAAACGACGACAACGCTCGCATCGCGCACGTTCTCAGGGCGATGGTTGAAATAAATCGTGGCGCCAAGCTGAGCCAGCTGCTGAGTCACCGGATTCGGCGCCAGATCGGAGCCGCTAATCTGATAACCTTCGTTGGCCAGAACTTCGGCAATACCGCCCATGCCGGCACCGCCAATGCCAACAAAGTGAATGTGCCGGACGCGACGCATCTCGGGCACTATGGAACGCAGTTTTGCCAGATCTTGTGTATTCATTCTTTACGCCATCAACTTCTTTATTCGGACGGTGATCATCACCGCGATTAGCGCGCCAGTGCTGCGGCGCTCACTTCTTCTGCTACCCGTTCGGTAGCGTCCGGAATCGAGGCTCTACGCGCTCGCTCCGCCATATCCAGCAGCGTTTCGCGATCCCAACTTGCCAGGGTTTGCGCGACGGCCTCCACGGTAAACTGCGGCTGCTCAAGGATCTTCGCTGCCCCGGCTTTCTCCAGCGGCAGCGCATTCCAGTACTGCTGACGATCTTTGTGCTGAAAAGGCACAAACAGCGCCGGTAAACCAGCGGCGGCAATTTCGCTCACCGTCAGCGCTCCGGAACGACACACAACAACATCGGCCCAGGCATATGCCGCCGCCATGTCGTCAATAAACTCGGTAACTTTGTGCTGAGGCTGCCCGGCATCGCAATAGGCCTGCTGCACGGTTTCCTGACCGCCTTTACCGCTCTGGTGCCAGATGGTGACAGAAACACCGAGCTTCGCCGCCACCTGCGGCATCGTCTGATTGAGCACGCGCGCGCCCTGCGAACCACCCACCACCAATACGCGAATCGGTCCCTGACGTCCGGCTAACCGCTGCTCCGGCAGCGGCAGCGCCAGCACATCGGTGCGAACCGGGTTACCCACAACATCAGCATGCGGGAAAGCGCCGGGGAACGCCTGCATCACTTTTTTAGCGATTTTCGCCAGCCATTTATTCGTCAGGCCGGCAATACCGTTCTGTTCATGCAGCACAACCGGGATCCCCAGCGACCATGCCGCCAGACCGCCGGGGCCGGAAACGTATCCGCCCATACCCAGCACCACGTCCGGCTGAAAACGCTGCATAATCGCCCGCGCCTGACGCCAGGCGTTGAAAATACGCACCGGCGCCAGCAGCTGCGCCTTCAGGCCCTTGCCGCGCAGGCCGGAAATCTGAATGAAATCAATTTCAATGCCGTTCTTCGGCACTAAATCCGCTTCCATACGATCCGCGGTGCCCAGCCAGCGAACCTGCCAGCCCTGGTCCATTAAATGGTGCGCAACCGCCAGTCCGGGGAACACATGTCCGCCGGTACCGCCTGCCATCACCATTAACCGCTTTTCCTGACCGCTCATCGAACACCCCGTGTAAACGCCTGGGCTTTTTCCAGGCGCGTTTCATAATCAATTCGTAACAGCAACATGATGGCCGTCGACATAATCAGCAAGCTTGACCCGCCGTAGCTGATCAGCGGCAGCGTCAGGCCTTTAGTTGGCAGCATACCCGCCGCCGCGCCGACGTTAACCAAAGCCTGGAAGCTAAACCAAATTCCAATGGCGCAGGCCAGAAATCCGGAGAAACGGTGGTCAATCTCCAGCGCCTTACGGCCAATGGACATGGCGCGAAAAGCGACGAAGAATACCATTAAAAGAGCGAGTACCACACCGATATAACCGAGCTCTTCGCCGATAATGGCGAAGATGAAATCGGTATGCGCCTCCGGCAAATACTCCAGTTTCTGCACCGAATTGCCCAGGCCTTGCCCCCACATTTCGCCGCGACCAAAAGCCATCAGCGACTGGGTCAGCTGATAGCCGCTGCCGAACGGATCTTCCCACGGGTTCCAGAAAGAGGTTACGCGGCGAATACGATACGGCTCGGCGAGAATCAGCAGGACAACCGCTGAGATCCCCATCCCGATAATGGCGATGAACTGCCACAGCTTGGCCCCCGCCAGGAACAACATGGCCAGGGTGGTCACAAACAGCACGACGACGGTCCCGAGGTCAGGCTGCGCCAGCAGTAAAATCGCCAGTACGAAAATCACGCCCATCGGCTTTAAAAAGCCGCGCAGGTTGTTACGCACTTCGTCGCCTTTACGCACCAGGTAGTTGGCGATGTAGCAGAACAGCGACAGCTTGGTGAACTCCGCAGGCTGGATACGCAGCGGCCCCAGCGCAATCCAGCGCGATGCGCCGTTGACCGAGCTGCCAACCACCAGAACAATCAGCAGCATGACGATAGAGGCGATCAGCATCGCGGTACTATGGCGCTGCCAGAACTCCATCGGCAGGCGCAGCGTCACCATCGCCAGCCCTAAAGCCAGCAGGATGTATAAGCCATCGCGCTTGGCAAACAGAAATGGGTCGTTAGCCAGACGCTGGCCTACCGGCATCGACGCCGAGGTCACCATAATGAAGCCGATCGCGGCCAGGCCAAAGGTCAGCCACAGCAGCATCCGGTCATACATGACCAGACTATCGGTATCTTTTTGCCGCGAGCCCATCACCCAGCCTTTCAGCGCGGCGAACAGCCATGCGAAAATAAACATTCCCGGCAGACGCGGCAGTCTCAGCCGTGGCATTTTCAGGCGCGGGAGTGATAAACGCATCAACCTAACTCCTTCGCCAGGCGAGCAAAGACATCGCCGCGTTGTTCAAAGTTTTTAAACTGATCGAGGCTGGCGCACGCCGGGGATAGCAGAACCATATCGCCCGGGACAACCTGTGGCGCAATCTGGCGCATCGCCTGCTCCATGGTTTCCGTTTGCACAGCGACATCCGGGCGAAGGGCAGCCAACTGCGCGCCGTCGCGGCCAAAGCAGTACAGGCGGACGTGGTCGCCGGTCAGGTAACGGCTTAACGGCGTGAAATCAGCCGATTTCCCATCGCCGCCCAGCAGCAGATACAGCGTTCCGTCAAGATGCAGTCCATTGAGCGCCGCTTCAGTACTGCCGACGTTCGTGGCTTTAGAATCGTTGATCCAGCGCACGCCGTTGTGCTCCAGCACCTGCTGGAAACGATGCGCCAGGCCGGTAAATGTCGTCAGCGCTTTCAGGCTGCTGGCGCGCGGCAAACCTGCGGCGTCCGCCAGGGCCAGCGCAGCCAGGGCGTTACTGTAGTTGTGCTGGCCGCTAATCTTCATCTCTTTGACGTTGAGCACTTTCTCGCCTTTAACGCGCAGCCAGGTTTCCCCTTGCTGACGATTCAGGTGATAGTCGCCAACGTCTACGCCGAAGCTGATGCAACGATCGTCAGCGCCGCGTACCGGCATGGTTAACGCATCGTCGGCGTTGACGATACAGGCTCGCGCATTTTCGTAAACTCGCAGTTTGGCGGCGCGGTACTGCTGGAGCCCCAGCGGATAGCGGTCCATATGATCTTCGGTGACGTTAAGGATCGTCGCCGCTACCGCCCGCAGGCTCGAAGTGGTTTCCAGCTGGAAGCTGGAAAGCTCCAGGACATAGAGTTCGCGCTCAGGATCCAGCAGCATCAGCGCCGGCAGGCCAATATTGCCGCCTACGCCGACGTTCAGACCCGCCGCCTTCGCCATTTCCCCTACCAGCGAAGTGACGGTGCTTTTACCGTTAGACCCGGTGATAGCAATAATCGGCGCCTGCGCCTCGCGGCAGAACAGTTCGATATCGCCGACAATTTCTACGCCTG
The DNA here is from genome assembly GCF_002090195.1 of Klebsiella sp. M5al. NCBI lineage: Bacteria > Pseudomonadati > Pseudomonadota > Gammaproteobacteria > Enterobacterales > Enterobacteriaceae > Klebsiella > Klebsiella sp. M5al. Next base: position 991,639 of record NZ_CP020657.1, on the reverse strand, counting down.
CATCCGCCGCCGCGCTCAGGGAAGGATGCGCCAGCGCGATGCCCGGGCTGGCGACAATCAGGTCAGCCGTCAACAGCCAGTCTTCGTTCAGACCGCCAACATAGCGCTCAACGGCTTCCGGCAGTTTATCCAGCCCCGCAGGCGCAACGCGGGTATCCATCACCCGCGGCGTCACGCCGCGGGCCATGAAAAAGTCCACGCATGACAGGCCGGTCATACCCAGCCCAATAATGACGACTTTTTTACCCTGATAATCTGCCATGATTAACGTACCTTCAGCGTCGCCAGGCCTATCAGCACCAGCATCAGCGAAATAATCCAGAAGCGCACGATCACGCGCGGTTCCGGCCAGCCTTTCAGTTCATAGTGATGGTGGATCGGCGCCATGCGGAAAATGCGCTGACCGCGCAGCTTGAAGGAGCCGACCTGCAGAATCACCGAGAGCGTTTCCACTACGAATACGCCGCCCATAATCACCAGCAGAAACTCCTGGCGCAGCAGCACGGCGATAATACCCAGCGCGCCACCGAGCGCCAGAGAACCCACATCGCCCATAAAGACCTGCGCCGGATAGGTGTTAAACCACAAGAAGCCCAGCCCCGCGCCGACAATCGCCGTACAGACGATCACCAGTTCACCGGCATGACGCAAATAAGGGATATGCAGGTAGTTGGCGAAATTCATGTTCCCCGTCGCCCACGCGACCAGCGCGAATCCGGCGGCAACAAATACGGTCGGCATAATCGCCAGCCCATCGAGGCCGTCGGTCAGGTTGACCGCATTCCCGGTTCCGACGATGACAAAGTAGGCCAGCAGGACGTAGAACAGGCCCAGCTGCGGCATGACGTCTTTGAAGAACGGCACCACCAGTTGAGTCGCCGGCGTATCTTTCCCCGCCATGTACAGCGCAAAGGCAACGCCCAGCGCAATCACCGACATCCAGAAGTATTTCCAGCGGGCAATCAGGCCTTTGGTATCTTTACGCACCACTTTGCGATAGTCATCGACGAAGCCGATGATGCCGTAGCCGACCAGAACCGTCAGTACGCACCAGACGTAGGGGTTGGATGGGTAAGCCCACAGCAGAACGGAGACCACAATGGCGGTCAGGATCATAATCCCACCCATCGTTGGCGTACCGCGCTTACTAAAGTGAGATTCCGGGCCATCATTACGCACAACCTGGCCAAAGGAGAGTTTTTGCAGACGGGCAATCATGCGCGGGCCCATCCACAAAGAGATGAACAGCGCGGTCAGCAGGCTGACGATGGCGCGAAACGTCAGGTAGGAAAAGACGTTAAAGCCTGAATAATATTTGACCAAATGTTCGGCCAGCCATACTAACATGTTCCGTTCTCCTGTAATGCGCGTACTACCACTTCCATGGCGGCACTACGTGAACCCTTCACTAAAATGGTCATAATTTTGTGTTCTGACAGCAGCGCTTGCAGCCGCGTTACCAGCAGCACTTTATCGTTAAAGTGTTCACCGACGCCGCTGGCGCCGCTGATCTCCGCGCTCAAGGAACCTACGCTCAGTACGCGATCGAGCCCGGCTGCTTTTGCCGCTTCGCCCACCTGGCGATGGCACGCCTGGCTTTCCGCGCCGAGTTCAGCCATATCGCCGACCACCAGCACCCGGTAGCCCGGCATCTCAGATAGCACCTGCACCGCGGCGGTCAGCGAGCCGACGTTAGCGTTATAGGAATCATCCAGCAGGAGCTGGCTATCGGTCAGCTGAATCGGGAATAAACGCCCCGGCACCGCTTTCAGATCTTTCAGCCCCGCTTTAATTGCCTCATGCGTCGCGCCTACCGCCATGGAAAGCGCCGCTGCGGCCAGCGCGTTGGCGATGTTATGGCGCCCCGGCAGCGGCAGCAGCACATCAACGCTGCCGGTTGGGGTTTGCAGAGTAAATTCGGTCCCGTGCGAAGTCACATGAACGTTGGTTGCCGTGAAGTCGCTATTGGCGGCGTTCGGCGAGAAACGCCAGGTTTTACGATCGCCAATGACGCTTTGCCAGTTCAGCCAGTCATTATTGTCGGCGTTCATAATCGCGATGCCGTTGAGCGGCAGGCCGGTGTAAATTTCGCCCTTCGCTTTCGCCACGCCTTCCAGGGAACCAAAACCTTCCAGGTGCGCGGCGGCCAGGTTATTCACTAACGCCGCTTCAGGTCGCGTCAGGCTGACGGTCCAGGCAATTTCGCCCTGGTGATTGGCGCCTAGTTCGATAACCGCGTAGTCATATTCTTTGGTGAGACGCAGCAGCGTCATCGGCACGCCGATATCATTGTTCAGGTTGCCAGCGGTATACAGCGTATTGCCGCACTGGCTCAGAATCGCGGCGGTCATCTCTTTGACCGAGGTCTTGCCTGAAGATCCGGTCAGCGCGACCACGCGCGCCGGAACCTGCTGGCGCACCCACGCGGCCAGTTCACCGAACGCCAGACGCGTATCCTTCACCACCACCTGCGGCAAATCGCAGGCCAGCCGACGGCTGACCAACAATGAGCCCGCGCCGGCAGCCTTAGCCTGTTCGGCAAAGTCATGTGCGTCAAAGCGCTCGCCTTTTAGCGCCACGAACAGGCAGCCTGCCGTGACCTTACGGGTGTCAGTGGTGACGTCTTCGATCGCCACATCGCTGCCGTGCAGCTCGCCGCGCGTAATGTCAGCAAGCTGGCTGAGAGTCAAGCGAATCATGCTACCGCCCCCAGCAGACGCGCCACGGTGACGCGATCGGAGTAATCGAGTCGGCGATTGCCGACAATTTGATAATCCTCGTGGCCTTTACCCGCCACCAGAACGACGTCGTTTTCTTTCGCCTGCATTACCGCGTTGGTCACCGCCTCCGCGCGCCCTTCCACCGCTTTGGCATGGCCCGCATCGAGCATACCGGCCAGGATATCGTTGATAATCGCCCGCGGCTCTTCGGTACGCGGGTTGTCATCGGTGACAACCACGATATCGGCAAACTCTTCGGCGATCGCCCCCATCAGCGGGCGCTTGCCTTTGTCGCGATCTCCGCCGCAGCCGAACACGCACCACAGTTTACCGTTGCAGTGCAGACGCGCCGCCTGCAGCGCTTTTTCCAGCGCGTCGGGCGTGTGGGCATAATCAACCACGACGGTCGGTTTACCCGGCGCGCTGAACACTTCCATACGCCCGCAAACCGGCTGCAGGCGCGCGGCGGTTTTCAGCAGTTCGGCCAGCGGATAGCCCAGCGCCAGCAGAGTGGCTAACGCCAGCAGCAGGTTGCTAACGTTGAAGGCGCCCATCAGGCGGCTTTCGATCTCGCCGTTGCCCCAACTGGAGGCAAACTGAATGGTGGCGCCGCTGTCGTGATAGTTCACGGCGGTTGCTTTCAGCCAACGCCCCCGGCAGTTCGGGTTAATGTGGTCTTCCATTGATACGGCCACCGCATCCGGCAGCTTCGCCAGCCAGCGGCGACCGACTTCATCGTCCGCATTGACAATCGCCTGACCGCAATGATGGGTTGAATAGAGCAGCCATTTCGCCGCTTCGTAATGCTCCATATCACCGTGATAATCAAGGTGATCGCGGCTCAGGTTGGTAAAGACCGACGCGGCAAACTGCAGCGCGGCGACGCGATGCTGCACCAGCCCGTGGGAAGAGACTTCCATCGCGGCGAACGTCGCCCCCTGCCCTGCCAGGCCAGAGAGTACGTGTTGAACATCAACCGCCGAACCGGTGGTGTTTTCCGTGGGGATAACTTTCTCCAGCAGGCCATTGCCTACGGTTCCCATGACCGCGCTGGTTTCTCCCAGCAGCTGCGCCCATTGCGCCAGCAGCTGGGTAGTGGTGGTCTTGCCGTTAGTCCCAGTGACGCCAACCAGGCGCAGTTGTTCCGAAGGCTGATGGTAAAAACGTCCGGCCAGCGCGGATAAGCGCTCGTTGAGTTGGCTCAGATAGATAACCGGCACACCGTGCATTTCACGGATTTCGCCATCATGAGCCTCATCTTTGGCCTCAGCAATAATGGCAGCAACACCTTGCGCTATCGCCTGCGGGATATAACGACGCCCGTCCGCCTGATGACCTAAAACCGCGACAAAAAGATCGCCAGAAGCAGCCACCCGGCTGTCCAGCGTCATTTCTCGCAGAATTCGCTCCGGCGCATTTGGCACCCACGGAGCGAGAAGGTCGCGCAAATTACGATCTGCCACCTGTTCCCTCGCCTTGATTAATCACTAATTCACTTTTTTCAGCCGTTGCCAGCGCATCCGGTTCAATGTTCATGGTACGCAGTACGCCGCCCATGATGGCACCGAAGACCGGCGCGGAAACGGCGCCGCCGTAGTATTTACCCGCCTGCGGATCGTTGATCACCACCACCAGCGCAAAACGCGGGTGGCTGGCGGGCGCAACGCCTGCGGTGTAAGCAATATATTTGTTGATGTAGCGGCCGTCGGGCCCCACTTTCTTCGCCGTACCGGTTTTAATAGCGATGCGATAGCCTTTAATCGCCGCCTTCACGCCGCCGCCGCCGGGCAGCGCTACGCTTTCCATCATGTGAACAACGGTACGAACGAGTGATTCCGGGAAGACGCGCTCGCCCGGAACCGGTGGATCAACTTTGGTAATCGACAGCGGGCGATAGATGCCGTAGCTGCCGATCGTTGCGTAGACTCGCGCTAACTGTAACGGGGTTACCATTAGCCCATAGCCGAAAGAAAAGGTGGCCCTCTCTATGTCAGACCACCGTTGTTTTTGAGGGTATAAGCCACTGCGTTCTCCGACCAACCCCAAATTGGTCGCTTTTCCAAGTCCAAAACGTGAGTAAGTGTCTACTAACGCTGAGGACGGCATCGCTAACGCCAGCTTGGAAACACCGACGTTACTCGACTTCTGTAGCACCCCGGTCAGGGTCAATTCGCTGTAGCGCGCCACGTCTTTGATTTCGTGGCCGTTAATTCGATAGGGAATGGTGTTCAGTACGGTATTTTCGTTAACAATGCCGCGCTGAAGCGCCGTCATCACTACCATCGGTTTTACCGTTGAACCTGGCTCAAACACGTCGGTAATGGCGCGGTTACGCATGGTATCTTTGGAGGTGCCCGCGAAATTGTTCGGGTTGTAGGATGGGCTGTTGGCCATCGCCAGCACTTCACCGGTGTTGACGTCAACCAGAACCGCAGTACCTGACTCCGCTTTGTTAAACGCCACCGCATTATTCAGCTCGCGATACACCAGCGCCTGCAGGCGCTCATCAATGCTCAGCGCCAGGTTATGCGCGGCCTGGCTATCGGTAGACGAGATATCTTCGATGACCCGCCCGTAGCGGTCTTTACGCACGATACGCTCGCCGGGCTGGCCGGTGAGCCACTTATCAAAGCTCTTCTCAACGCCCTCAATACCCTGGCTATCGACGTTAGTGAAACCAATGAGGTGAGCGGTTACTTCGCCCGACGGATAGTAGCGGCGCGACTCTTCCCGCAGATGAATGCCCGGCAGCTTGAGTTTGCGGATGTAATCGGCCATATCAGGGTTAACCTGACGCGCCAGATAGATAAAACGCATCCGCGGATTGGTATTGATACGCGATGCCAGCTGATCCAGCGGCATATTCAGCGCATCGGCCAGCGCCTTCCAGCGGTTGTCGAGCGTCACGCCGCCGGCTTCATGCAGCTCTTTCGGGTCAGCCCAGATGGCTTTTACCGGTACGCTCACCGCCAGCGGGCGGCCGGAACGATCGGTTATCATGCCGCGCGCGGTGGAGACCTCCTGCACGCGCAGAGAACGCATGTCCCCCTGACGTACCAGCATGTCCGGGCTAATTACCTGTAGCCAGGCCACGCGGCCCAGCAGGAAGCCCAGCGCCAGCAGAATACAGCCGCACAGCAACGCAAAACGCCAACTGATAAAGTTGGCCTGTTCTTCCTGACGTTTTGCTTTTGGCGTTTTCGGCGCTGCTTTCATGCGTCGCAATAATCCTTATTTCTGTACAACGATATTTTCTTGTGATGGATCGACGTGCTGCATCTGCAGCTTCTCGGTCGCGATCCGCTCAACCCGACTGTGATCGCCGAGAGCGTTCTCTTCGAGGATCAGGTTGCGCCATTCAATATCCAGCGCGTCGCGTTCCAGCACCAGCTGTTCGCGCTGCGCGGTTAAGAGGCGAGTATGGTGCGCCGTTGTCACCACCGTAATCGCCGTGATAATGATGCAAATGAACAGGCAGAGTGGCAGCTTCCCAAACCGCAGAAGGTCGTCTCCGATCACGCCAGGCAAAGCATGGCGCTCGTTGCTTCCTATCGACCCTTTCACCTTGCTTAGGGCTTCTGTCACTCTGCCGATCATGCGTTCGTCCTCTCTGCAATACGCAGAACTGAACTACGGGCACGAGGATTTTCAGCTACCTCTTTTTCGCCCGGCATCAACTTGCCTAATGCTCTTAGCTCACGGCCGCCCAGTTTTTTAAGCTGCTCTTCGGTCATCGGTAACCCTGCCGGAACCTGCGGACCGCGGCTTTGCTCGCGCATAAAGCGCTTCACAATACGGTCTTCCAGCGAGTGGAAACTGATGATTGAGAGCCGCCCGCCCGGGGCCAGCACGCTGAGCGAGCTTTTTAGCGCCTGCTCTATCTCCTCCAGTTCACTGTTCACCCAAATGCGCACCGCCTGGAAGGTACGGGTCGCGGGATGTTTGAATTTGTCTTTCACCGGCGTCGCCGCCGCAACGACTTCCGCCAGCTCTTTGGTGCGGGTCATCGGTTCGATGCGGTTGCGTTCGACGATGGCGCGGGCGATGCGTTTACCAAAGCGCTCTTCGCCAAAGGTTTTGATAACCCAGGCGATGTCCGCCTCGTCGGCGGTTTGTAGCCATTCAGCGGCAGATTGACCGCGCGTCGGATCCATACGCATATCCAGCGGGCCATCGCGCATAAACGAAAAACCACGTTCAGCGTCATCCAGCTGCGGCGAGGAGACGCCAAGATCGAGCAAAATACCGTCGATCTTACCGGTGAGATTGCGCTCGCCAACATAGTCGGCCAGCTGAGAAAAAGGACCATGAACGATGGAAAAGCGGGGATCATCGATAGTTTTCGCGACGGCGATAGCCTGCGGATCGCGATCGATCGCCAGCAGACGTCCCTCCGCTCCCAGCTGGGAGAGAATCAGGCGCGAGTGGCCGCCGCGACCAAAGGTACCATCAATGTAGATACCATTTGGACGAATATTCAGGCCGTTAACGGCTTCATCCAGCAGTACCGTAGTGTGTTTATAATTTTCCATCATTTTACAAAGACAAATCCTGCAGGCGCTCCGACAGTTCCCCGGAAGCGGACTGCTCAGCGTCGATATCTTCCTTGACCCGTTGATACCAGGTCGTTTCATCCCACAGCTCAAACTTATTGAACTGCCCGACCAGCATCACTTCTTTTGTCAGCCCGGCATGTTGCCGCAGCACCGGCGCTATTAATAGCCGCCCGGCGCTATCCATCTGACATTCGCTGGCATGTCCCAAAAGCAAACGCTGTACGCGCCGCTCGGTGGGGTTCATGCTCGATAAACGCGATAATTTTTGCTCAATGATTTCCCATTCAGGCAAAGGGTAAAGCAGCAGGCACGGGTGATGGATGTCAATGGTGCACACCAATTGACCGGAAGCATCCTCGATCAGCCCGTCGCGGTAGCGCGTCGGTACGGCCAGACGGCCTTTGCTGTCGAGATTGACTAACGTTGCCCCACGGAACATGCCAGCCTCACCCCTTTTCGCCACTTTACCCCACAAATTCCCACAAGAAGGAGTTTACGGAGCGGAGGAAAAGCTTGTCAAGCCAGCACGAATGCCAACAGAGCTCAAAAACCCATTATTTACAGCCGATATTCGCCCTGAGGAAAAATCAACCAACAAACGAGGCAAATTAACGTTATGAATATCGGTAAGAAAACAACCAACAAACTTGTAACAGTTAAACCAGCAAAATATCTTCGCGGGGAAAATATAAAGTGTCAGTTTGCGACGCGAGCGGCATTTTAGGCCATTCTGGTGACCGTTAACAGTACCAGTTTTCGCAGGAGAGGCACTCTTACTGCGGAGTACAGCGCTTATGGCTTTCATAATAGCGAGGAAACGGGTGTTAATTCAGCAACTCACCCGCCGAATGTAACAAAATAATACAACTGAATTCATTAATCCCTTAATGGGCTAATTAAAGCGCAAAATAAAGAAGGCTAAGAATAAAATTAAAAGAGATGTCAGGAAGATTAAGGATTTGTCTGAAAGATGCTTAACCCTGCAATTTTTACGTCATCTCATCGAATTATCGCCAGACGCGTAACCGTCTGGCGAATGCGTAACGAATAATCCTGATAACGCACTAGCGGCGGTTCAGACTGCCGCGGCGATAAAGATTGCGCCGAATGCGGCTTAACCCCGGTTTCGGCTTCCGCGGTTCATCAAGGCTGGCGAGCACAATCTCCAGCACGCGTTCCGCAACGTCGCGATGACGCTGAGCAACGGCTAAAACGGGGCACTGGAGGAAATCCAGCAGCTCATTATCGCCAAAAGTCGCAATCGCCAGTTCCGAAGGCAGCTTCCCTTCCCGGCGCAGCGTGACGTCCATCACCCCCTGCAGTAACGGAAATGAAGTTGTAAACAGCGCCTGAGGCATCGGATGAGTTTCCAGCCACTTTTCGAAAAGCTGGGCCGCGGCTTCGCGCTCGTAGCTGTTAGCGTAGAGGAAATGCACCTCTCGCGGATCGTCCTTCCACGCCGTACGGAATCCCTGCTCACGCAGGAAGCTCACCGAAAGTTCCGGCAGTGCGCCAAGGTACAGCACCGTTTCAGCAGGGAATTTACGTAACTCCGCCCCAAGCATTTCAGCGTCGTCCTGATCGGCGCCGACGACGCTGGTGAAGTGCTCACGATCGAGCGCGCGGTCAAGGGCAACAATCGGGAACGGATCGTTAGCCCAGCGCTGATAGAACGGATGCTCAGGAGGTAATGAGGTGGAAACGATAATCGCATCGACCTGACGCTGCAGCAGATGCTCAATGCAACGCATTTCGTTATCCGGTTGATCTTCGGAACAGGCGATCAGCAGCTGATAGCCGCGCTGGCGCGCCTGACGCTCCAGGTAATTTGCGATGCGCGTATAGCTGGTGTTTTCCAGGTCCGGGATAACCAGGCCAATGGAACGCGTACGTCCTGCACGCAAGCCTGCAGCAACCGCATTCGGGTGATAGTTGTGCTCACGAACAACCGCCATCACCTTTTCAACAGTTTTATCGCTGACGCGATACTGCTTCGCTTTACCATTAATCACATAGCTAGCGGTAGTTCGCGAGACACCGGCCAGCCGGGCGATTTCATCCAGTTTCACAATTGCCCCTTGGGTAATAAGTACAGAACATAACCATTCTTCAGGTATGGATTCGTTTTTATAACATCTAAGCGCAGAAAAGTAAGTGCAGCAACCGCTTTAGTCCACAGTTCCCACCGATTTCGCAAAAAAATAGCCCGACAGGGGGTGTCGGGCTATTTTTACGTCAGTTTGCGCTGCTCAGCGCATGATTTTGTCGCCACGCGACAATCCGACAACGCCGGAGCGGGCTACCTCAACAATACGAGCCACATCGCGCAGCGACGCTAAAAACGCATCAAGCTTGTCGCTGGTTCCCGCCAACTGAACGGTATAGATAGACGGCGTGACGTCGATAATTTGTCCGCGGAAGATTTCCGTATTGCGCTTGACCTCATCGCGCCCATAGCCGCTGGCCTGCACTTTCACCAGCATAATCTCGCGCTCTACGTGCGCGCCTTGCCCGAGTTCGTTAACGCGCAGAACGTCCACCAGCTTGTGCAGCTGCTTTTCGATCTGCTCAATCGCTTTCTCATCGCCAACGGTCTGAATCGTCATTCTGGATAACGTCGGATCGTCCGTCGGCGCTACCGTCAGGCTTTCAATATTATAACCGCGCTGTGAAAAGAGGCCGATCACGCGGGATAAAGCGCCCGATTCGTTCTCCAGTAATACTGATAATATCCGGCGCATAATCAGGTCCTCTCCGTTTTGCTCAGCCACATCTCGTCCATACCGCCGCCACGAATTTGCATGGGGTATACATGCTCACTGCCGTCAACCGTGACATCGACAAAAACCAGTCGATTGTTACGTACCTGCTCCAGCGCCTCGGCTAGCTTCGCTTCCAGCTCCTGCGGGTCGCTAATACGAATTCCCACATGGCCGTAGGCTTCCGCTACGCGAGCAAAATCAGGCAATGACTCCATATAGGACTGCGAATGACGGCCGGAGTAGAGCATATCCTGCCACTGCTTCACCATCCCGAGATAGCGGTTATTAAGGTTCAGCACCAGCACCGGCAGCTCGTACTGCAGCGCGGTGGAGAGCTCCTGAATATTCATCTGGATGCTGCCGTCGCCGGTCACGCAAATCACCGTTTCTTCCGGCAGCGCCATCTTCACGCCCAGCGCGGCGGGAAGGCCGAATCCCATGGTCCCGAGACCACCGGAGTTAATCCAACGCCGCGGTTTGTCGAAAGGATAATAGAGCGCCGCGAACATCTGATGCTGACCGACGTCGGACGTCACGTACGCATCGCCGTGAGTCAGCCGCCAGATGGTTTCAATTACCGCCTGCGGTTTAATCTTGCCGCTTTGCGTGTCGTATTGCAGGCAGTGACGCGCGCGCCACTGTTCAATCTGCTGCCACCAGTCGCGGATTTCATCCAGCGGCTGCTGGGTCTCCTCGTGTTCGAGCAGCTCCAGCATCTGTTCCAGCACCAGGCGGGCGTCGCCAACGATAGGCACGTCGGCAGGCACCGTCTTGGATATAGAAGTAGGATCGATATCGATATGCAGTACCGTCGCGTTCGGACAGTACCTGGCCAGATTATTTGTCGTACGATCGTCGAAGCGCACGCCAACGGCGAAAATCACGTCGGAATTGTGCATGGTCATGTTGGCTTCATAAGTGCCATGCATGCCCAGCATCCCCAGCGCCTGCTGGTGCGATGCCGGAAAGGCGCCGAGCCCCATCAGCGAAGACGCCACCGGCAGCTTCAGCTTCTCAACCAGTGTATACAGCTGCGGTTCACATTGGGCGTTAATCGCCCCGCCGCCGACATACACCACCGGTTTTTTTGCCGCTACCAGCGTCTGCAGCGCACGTTTAATCTGCCCTTTATGGCCCGACGTCGTCGGGTTATACGAGCGCATGCTAACCGTATCTGGCCAGACGTACGGCAGTTTTTTGGCCGGATTGAGGATATCTTTCGGTAAATCGACGACAACCGGGCCGGGACGCCCGCTGGCCGCCAGCCAAAAGGCCTTTTTCAGCACGCCAGGAATATCTTCGGTTTGCTTGACCAGAAAGCTGTGTTTGACCACCGGTCGGGAGATGCCAACCATGTCGCACTCCTGGAACGCATCGTAGCCGATTAAGGAGGTCGCGACCTGGCCGGAAAGAATCACCAGCGGAATGGAATCCATATAAGCCGTCGCAATGCCGGTTATCGCGTTAGTCGCCCCCGGACCGGAAGTGACCAGCACCACCCCGACTTCGCCGGTTGCGCGGGCAAGGCCATCCGCCATATGAACGGCAGCTTGCTCATGGCGGACCAGAACGTGATCGATACCGCCCAGGGTGTGTAACGCGTCATAGATATCGAGGACAGCGCCCCCGGGATAACCGAATACCTGCTTGACGCCCTGATCGACCAGCGACTGGACGACCATTTCGGCTCCTGACAACATCTCCATGGTTTGCCTCCCGGCTTATTGTTTTTAACGACAGCGGAATCCGATTTCCGCGCGCTCGCACAAGACGAAGCGCAATGGCTTCGTAGTGAGGTGAATAGACTGCATGCCGTTACCATAACTGCTCGCTAACGGGCAGGCAATTGGCGACCGTCGGCGCATAAGGGGCATTAAAAGGATAAAAGAAAGGTTCGCAGGTAAAACACGGTGAAAAACTTCGGAGATAAGAAAATATGATAGTCAATACTCGGGGAAAATAACCAACTACAGCAAATCATCCATTTTTTAACTGACAGCGCGAGAGGCTGAGAAATGCAAACAGAATAAAATTCTACATTTAGTGAATTTTGTCACACAAAGCAGGAGCCGAAGCCCCCGTTTGTATTGCGACCGTTTATCGCTTGCAGATATTCACCAGCAATTCTTCCATCCACTGATGGCCTTTATCACGGCCCGCCGCTTCATGCCAGGAAAGATAGCAGGTACGGCTATTCACTTTCAGCGGCAAAGGTAATATTTGCAAATCCAGCTTATCGGCAAACTCGCTGGCTAACCAGCGCGGTGCGATAGCGACCATGTTGGTCTGAGAAACCACATTTAATACGCTGACCATCGCGTTCCCCTGATAGGCAATACGCGATTGTTTATCAGCAGTGTCGTACCATGGCTGGCTAAATGAGGCGTAACGATCGAGAGCGACAACGGCGTGCTCCTCCTGATAAATATCGTTTTCCATCATCGGGCCAGAAATACGTGGATGTTTACGGCTCGCCACCAAAACCATTTCATCTTTAAATAAAGGCACGCAGGCAAACTCAGGGCGACGAAACTCTTCATAGCCGACGACGAATTCGATTTCCTGATAACGTAATTGATGTTCCGTGTTTTGATTCAATGCCGATTTAAAGACCAAATGAATGTTGGGCGCGATCTCGCCAACTTTATTGAAAATAACCGAAGTCAACGCGTTATCCAGCGGGCTGCAAACGCATAAATTAAACACCCGCTCGCTGCTAAGCGGCTCAAAGCCCGAGCCCGGCAATTCGTTCTGCACTAATTGCAATGCCTGCCGTACAGAACCAAATAGCTGATAAGCGCGCGCCGTTGGCTGGATGCCGCGTCCATAACGAACAAACAGCTCATCATTAAACATCACTTTCAGCCGTGATACCGCATTGCTGACCGCCGGCTGCGACATGCCCAGGGAATGCGCCGCACGGGTGATATTTTGTTCCTGCATAACCGCATCGAATACGGTTAGCAGATTGAGGTCGACCATCCGCAGCTGAGGTTTAGTGTTTTCTACCTCAGAGGTTGATTTATATTCAGTATCTTCTTTTAACATATTTAACTCCACTGTCACGCTAAATTCCCTTTGCCAAAGTGCAGTAATTAATTCTGAAATATCATTTATCATGCATATGACATTTGCAAAAGAGCAAAGATGAATTTTAGGAATATATCAAGGTTATGAGTAGTACCAGAAAATCGGCTTTTAAACCTTCCCGTGACAACCCAAACCATATCGTTTACTTGATGGAATTAAGTGTACCCATAAATATTAAAAATAAACAATAACAGCAACGGTTAACTATAATTTAAGCACTATTACAATATCAATTTAACCCTCCCCTAAAATTCACATTTTATTATCATTGATAATTCACTTTCATATGTATGAACACATTCACAAAACAAATAAATTTAGCGTTTTCATTAAGATATGAAGCTGATCATGCGCCATATCCACGAAGCGGCAATTGAAAATGAAAATTATCAAATGGTGAAATTATCTCAACATGTCCCGATGCCCTAAAAAGGATCATCGGCAAAAAAGCGCGATTGTCAGCACAATTAGCTAATTCCCCTCTCAGGTAAAAAGGCCTTTTCTTCACCCAAGGGTTGACATCAAACCCCATATCCAGTAACTCTAAAAGCATAACGATTTCATCTGGAGCATGACGCAATGATTCGCAGCATTCGCTTTCTCAGCCTACTACTACTAAACGCATCCATTTTGCGCGGTAGGCTGTTGGGCGACGTTCATCGTTAAGTCATCTTCCAGCAAGACTATAAAACCCGCGCCAATGCGCGGGTTTTTTTATGCTCGCAAGCAAGGCGCCAGGACAGAGAACAAGGATCTAAACCATGAGCCAGCAAGTCATTATTTTCGATACGACCTTACGCGACGGTGAACAAGCGTTACAAGCCAGCCTGAGTGTGAAAGAAAAACTGCAGATTGCTATGGCCCTTGAGCGGATGGGCGTTGACGTGATGGAAGTCGGTTTTCCGGTCTCATCCCCTGGCGACTTTGAGTCCGTACAAACCATTGCGCGCACCATCAAAAACAGCCGCGTTTGCGCGCTGGCGCGCTGCGTAGAAAAAGATATCGACGTTGCGGCGGAATCATTAAAAGTCGCAGAAGCGTTTCGTATTCACACCTTTATCGCCACCTCGCCGATGCATATCGCGACCAAGCTGCGCAGTAACCTGGATGAAGTTATCGAACGGGCGATCTATATGGTGAAACGCGCGCGTAACTACACTGACGATGTCGAGTTTTCCTGTGAAGACGCTGGCCGTACGCCGATCGCCGATCTGGCTCGCGTTGTTGAAGCCGCGATTAATGCAGGCGCAACGACCATCAATATTCCGGATACCGTCGGCTACACCATGCCGTTCGAATTCGCCAACATTATCACCGGTCTGTACGAACACGTCCCCAATATCGACAAAGCCATCATCTCCGTCCATACCCATGACGACCTGGGCATCGCGGTCGGTAACGCCCTCGCCGCGGTCCACGCCGGCGCTCGTCAGGTGGAAGGCGCGATGAACGGTATCGGCGAACGCGCCGGTAACTGCTCTCTGGAAGAGGTGATCATGGCCATCAAAGTGCGCAAAGACATTATGAATGTGCACACCCGCATTAATCACCAGGAAATCTGGCGTACCAGCCAGACCGTGAGCCAGATCTGCAATATGCCGATTCCTGCCAACAAAGCGATCGTCGGTACCGGCGCCTTCGCCCACTCTTCCGGTATTCACCAGGATGGCGTGCTGAAGAATCGCGAAAACTACGAAATCATGACGCCAGAATCTATCGGGCTGAACCAGGTACAGCTGAACCTGACTTCCCGCTCCGGCCGCGCAGCGGTGAAACACCGTATGGAAGAGATGGGCTATAAAGAAACCGACTACAACATGGACCATTTGTATGATGCGTTCCTGAAGCTGGCGGATAAGAAGGGCCAGGTATTCGACTATGACCTGGAGGCGTTAGCCTTCATTAACAAACAGCAGGAAGAACCGGAGCATTTCCGCCTCGATTACTTCAGCGTGCAGTCCGGTTCCAGCGATATCGCAACCGCCTCCGTGAAGCTGGCCTGCGGCGATGAGACAAAAGCTGAGGCCGCTAACGGTAACGGCCCGGTGGACGCCATTTATCAGGCCATTAACCGCATCACTGGCTATGAGATTGAGCTGGTTAAATATGACCTGAACGCTAAAGGCCAGGGTAAAGACGCGCTGGGTCAGGTTGACATCGTGGCTAACTACAACGGCCGCCGCTTCCACGGCGTGGGTCTGGCGACGGATATTGTGGAGTCTTCCGCGAAAGCCATGGTTCACGTCCTGAACAACATCTGGCGCGCCGCTGAAGTCGAAAAAGAGTTGCAACGCAAAGCTCAGAATAAAGAGAACAATAAGGAAACCGTGTAATGTCGAAGAATTACCATATTGCTGTTTTACCAGGTGATGGTATTGGCCCGGAAGTGATGAACCAGGCGTTGAAAGTACTGGAAGCCGTTCGCCACCGTTTTGATATGCGCATTACCACCAGCCAGCATGACGTGGGCGGTATCGCCATTGACCGTCAGGGCACTCCGCTGCCTCAGTCTACCGTCGAAGGCTGCGAGCAGGCCGACGCGATTCTGTTCGGCTCCGTTGGCGGACCGAAATGGGAGCATCTGCCGCCCGCGGAACAGCCGGAGCGCGGGGCGCTGCTGCCTCTGCGTAAGCACTTCAAATTATTTAGCAACCTGCGTCCGGCTAAGCTGTACCAGGGTCTGGAAGAATTCTGCCCGCTGCGCGCCGATATCGCCGCCAACGGCTTCGATATTTTATGCGTCCGCGAACTGACCGGCGGCATCTACTTCGGCCAGCCGAAAGGCCGCGAAGGCAGCGGCCAGCACGAGAAAGCGTTTGATACCGAGGTGTATCATCGCTTTGAGATTGAGCGTATCGCCCATATCGCCTTCGAGTCCGCCCGCAAGCGTCGCCACAAAGTGACCTCGATTGACAAAGCGAACGTGCTGCAGTCTTCTATTTTGTGGCGTGAAATCGTCAGCGAAATCAGCAAACAGTATCCTGACGTTGAGCTGTCGCATATGTATATCGACAACGCTACCATGCAGCTGATTAAAGATCCGTCCCAGTTTGACGTTCTGCTGTGTTCCAACCTTTTCGGCGACATTCTGTCTGACGAATGCGCCATGATCACCGGTTCAATGGGAATGCTGCCGTCCGCCAGCCTCAACGAGCAGGGCTTCGGCTTATACGAGCCCGCAGGCGGCTCCGCGCCGGACATCGCCGGTAAGAACATCGCGAACCCGATCGCGCAGATCCTCTCGCTGGCGCTGCTGCTGCGCTACAGCCTGGATGCCGATAGCGCGGCAACAGCGATTGAAAATGCGATCAACCGTGCATTAGAAGAAGGCGTGCGTACCGGCGATTTAGCGCGCGGCGCGGCGGCGGTCAGTACCGATGAAATGGGCGATATCATTGCCCGCTATGTCGCTGAAGGGGTGTAATCATGGCGAAGACGTTATACGAAAAGTTGTTTGATGCTCACGTGGTTTATGAAGCGCAAAACGAAACCCCGCTGCTGTACATTGACCGTCATCTGGTTCACGAAGTGACCTCGCCGCAGGCGTTTGACGGCCTGCGCGCGCATAAACGCCCGGTGCGTCAGCCGGGTAAAACCTTCGCCACGATGGATCACAACGTTTCGACGCAGACGAAAGACATTAATGCGTCCGGCGAGATGGCGCGTATCCAGATGCAGGAGTTAATTAAAAACTGCAAAGAGTTCGGCGTTGAGCTGTATGACCTGAACCACCCTTTCCAGGGCATCGTCCACGTGATGGGGCCGGAACAGGGCGTCACCCTGCCGGGTATGACCATCGTCTGCGGGGACTCCCACACGGCAACCCATGGCGCATTCGGCGCGCTGGCCTTCGGTATCGGCACCTCTGAAGTCGAGCACGTTCTGGCGACACAGACCCTGAAGCAGGGGCGCGCCAAAACCATGAAGATCGAAGTCAAAGGCAAAGCCGCGCCGGGCATCACTGCCAAAGATATCGTCCTGGCGATTATCGGTAAAACCGGCAGCGCCGGCGGGACCGGTCACGTCGTGGAGTTCTGCGGTGAAGCCATTCGCGATTTAAGCATGGAAGGCCGTATGACCCTGTGCAATATGGCGATCGAAATGGGCGCGAAAGCGGGCCTGGTGGCGCCGGACCAGACCACATTTGATTACGTCAAAGGCCGTCTGCACGCGCCGAAAGGCGTAGATTTTGCCGACGCCGTCGCTTACTGGAAAACCCTGACCACCGACGATGGCGCGACGTTTGATAGCGTTGTCACCCTGCAGGCGGAAGAGATTGCCCCGCAGGTCACCTGGGGCACTAACCCGGGCCAGGTGATCTCCGTTACCGACATCATTCCGGATCCGGCCTCATTCTCCGACCCGGTAGAGCGCGCGAGCGCTGAGAAAGCGCTGGCCTATATGGGGCTGAAATCTGGCGTGCCATTAACCGAAGTCGCCATTGATAAAGTCTTTATCGGTTCCTGCACCAACTCGCGTATCGAAGACTTACGCGCGGCGGCCGAGATCGCTAAAGGCCGCAAAGTCGCGCCGGGCGTTCAGGCGCTGGTCGTACCGGGTTCCGGTCCGGTGAAAGCGCAGGCCGAAGCAGAAGGCCTGGATAAAATCTTTATTGAAGCCGGTTTTGAGTGGCGTTTACCGGGCTGCTCCATGTGCCTGGCGATGAACAACGACCGTCTGAATCCGGGCGAGCGCTGTGCCTCCACCAGCAACCGTAACTTTGAAGGCCGTCAGGGCCGCGGCGGACGCACTCACCTGGTCAGCCCGGCAATGGCAGCAGCGGCGGCCGTGACCGGTCATTTCGCCGATATCCGTAGCTTGAAATAAGGAAACCATCATGGCAGAGAAATTTACCCAACATACCGGCCTGGTGGTTCCGCTGGACGCCGCGAACGTCGATACCGATGCAATTATTCCAAAGCAGTTTCTGCAGAAAGTCACGCGTACCGGTTTTGGCGCCCATCTGTTTAACGACTGGCGCTTCCAGGACGACAAAGGCGAACAGCCTAACCCGGAATTCGTGCTGAACTTCCCGGAGTATAAAGGCGCCTCTATCCTGCTGGCGCGGGAAAACTTCGGCTGCGGCTCCTCGCGCGAGCACGCACCGTGGGCGCTGACCGATTACGGCTTTAAAGTCGTTATCGCCCCCAGCTTCGCCGATATCTTCTACGGCAACAGCTTTAACAATCAACTGCTGCCGGTCACGCTGAGCGAAGCGCAGGTCGATGAGCTGTTTAAACTGGTCCACTCTCAGCCCGGCATTAAATTTGAAGTCGATCTGGAATCCGAGGTGGTTAAAGCTGGCGATAAATCCTATAGCTTTAAAATTGACGCTTTCCGCCGTCACTGCATGCTTAACGGTCTGGACAGCATCGGCCTGACTCTGCAGCACGAAGAAGCGATTTCAGCCTATGAGCAAAAACAACCGGCCTTTATGAATTAAGGCGACCCGCAGTTTATAACTCAGCCCGAACTTCGCTTCGGGCTTTTTTTCGTCGGGCGAAAATGAGATCTGGCGCACATATATCAATATTAGTCGCCCTGGCAAAACAAATTTTTATCCGTAAAAAATATAAATCATTATCAATTGGGCATCTATTCAATCATTCCCCCACTCTTTTTGTGTCATTCCACAAGTACAAGTAAAAAATCGATTGAAATATTTAAGATAAAAACATGAATATGTAAATTGATTGTTAATCCCATAGAATCCCGCTATAGCTCCACGCAAAAAAAAGCATTATTTTTCTATTAGACCCCTCGTTATCTTTCCCCACAGAGAAATATTAACTTTGGACAGGCCAGAATCGCCGTAAGCGGCCATCAGGCATCCAGTGGAGAGAGCATATGAGCCACTACCCCCATCTTTTTTCCCCGTTGACCATTAACGGAATGACGATAAAAAACCGCATCATCATGCCGCCGATGGGGACCAACCTGGCGAGCCTGAACGGTGAAGTCACCCAGGAACAGATTGACTACTATGAGCTACGCGCGCGGGGCGGCACAGGACTCATCACTATCGAGAATATTTGTATCGATTTTCCTTTCGCCTCTAACGGCACCACGCAGCTGCGTATCGATAACGATCAATATATTCCGCGCCTGTTCAAATTAACCGAAACCTTACATAAACACGGTGCCTGCGTCGGTATTCAATTAAACCACGCTGGCGCTTCAGCCTATGCGTATCGCCTGAATGGTGAAATGCCGCTTTCTTCTTCAAGCACCCCGTCCAAAAAGAACGGTAATATTCCCCGTCCGATGACGCACGACGAGATTTATCATGCCGTCGATAAATTTGGTGATGCCGCGGAACGCGTACGCCGCGCCGGATTCGACTGCGTGGAAATTCACGCCGGCCACTCTTATTTAATTAGTCAGTTTTTATCACCGCTGTTTAATAAGCGCACCGATGAATTTGGCGGTAGCGTAGAGAATCGCGCCAGAATATTAACCTTAATCGTCGATAAGGTACGCGCCTGCGTAGGTCCGCGTTTCCCGGTCAGCCTGCGTATTAGCGCCGATGATTTCCTGGAGGGCGGGAATACCCTCGAAGATTCACTGCGGATCCTCGAACTGTGCGAGGAAAAAGTAGATATTATCAACGTCTCCGCAGCGCAAAACGACAACCTGAATTTCCAGATAGACCAGATGTCTCTGGAAGATGGCTGGAAGCGCTACCTCTCCCGCGCGGTACGTGACAAATTCCACAAACCCACGGTGATTGCCGGCAACATCCGTACCCCGAAAGTCGCAGAAGATATTATCGCCAGCGGCGATGCCGACCTGATTGCCATCGGTCGCGGGCTGATCGCCGAGCCGGAGTGGGTGCAAAAAGTTCAGAGCGGTAACGAACGTTTGATGCGGAAATGCATCTCCTGCAACATTGGCTGCGCGGATCACCGTATCGCCCGCTCGCGCCCTCTGCGCTGCTCGATCAACCCGGATATCATCCACGGCGACGCTTACAAACAGCAGCGCGTGATCCGTGATACCAACGTCGTGGTTATCGGCGCGGGTACGGCGGGAATGGAAGCCGCATGCACCGCGGCTGAAGTCGGCTGCCATACCTGGCTGCTGGAAGAAAAACACAGCATCGGCGGGCTGGCCAGTGAGATCTCCCTGCTGCCGGAGAAAAAGCGTATCGCTGATTTTCCGCAGTTTATGAAAAACCGTATCGCCTCCCTCGATAACCTGATGCTGCAGGTCGGCAAGCGCGCCACCGTGGCGTCCGTTTCCGCTTTGCGCCCGAATTTAATCGTCAACGCCACCGGTTCAGTTCCCCTGCTGCCGCCGATTGAAGGGCTGCGTGAAAACATCGATGTCGAAGGCGGCAACGTCTTCTCCATTACCAACATGATTCATCATCTGGACCAGTTTGCCGATGCAACGGGTAAACGCATCGCCGTCGTCGGCGCGGGCGCCGTGGGTCTGGACGTTATTGAATACTTCTCCGCGCGCGGTGCCAGCGCCGTGCTTATCGAGATGCAGGACGCGCCGGGACGCGATCTGGACATCATTACTAAAAATGCCATGTTGACCATGCTCGATGAACATCACGTGGAACAGCACATGCGCACGCAGCTGGTTGCCGTCACCCCAACGCATTTCACCGTTAAAAATGCGGATGGCGCCTTCGACATTCCTTTTGATTACGGCTTCGTCTGCCTGGGAATGCGCGCCAACACCGCCGGTCTCAATGAGATTGAGCAATGGGCCAGAGCCAATAACGTAAAAATAATGAACATCGGCGACAGCCTGATGGCCCGGCGAATTATTGATGGCGTGCGCGAAGGGCGCAACGTGCTGGATACCCTCGAAGATATGGGGGCTCTCGGCAACCGCGAATCGACAAAAATTCCATTTCTAACATATTGAGGATTTTATCATGGCAGAACGTATTACCGGACACACCGAGCTGATTGGCCTGATTGCGACCCCGATTCGTCACAGCATGTCACCGACCATGCACAACGAAGCTTTTGCCCATCTGGGGCTGGACTATGTTTACCTGGCGTTCGAAGTGGGTAATGAAGAGCTGAAAGATGTGGTACAGGGCTTTCGCGCGTTAAAACTGCGCGGCTGTAACGTCTCGATGCCGAACAAAACGGAGATTTGCCAGTATCTGGACAAACTCTCTCCGGCTGCAGAGCTGGTTGGCGCGGTGAATACCGTGGTGAACGACAATGGCGTACTGACCGGCCACATCACCGATGGCACTGGATATATGCGCGCGCTCAAAGAAGAAGGCATCGACATCATCGGCAAAAAGATGACCGTGCTGGGCGCCGGCGGCGCGGCAACCGCCCTCTGCGTACAGGCCGCGCTGGACGGCGTCAAAGCGATCTCCATCTTCAACCGCAAAGATAAATTCTTCGCCAATGCAGAACAGACCGTCGCCAAAATCCGTAACAACACCCGCTGCGAGATCCACCTGTTCGATCTGGACGACCATGACAAACTGCGCGCGGAAATCGACAGCAGCGTCATTCTCACCAACGCCACCGGCGTGGGCATGAAACCGTTTGAAGGCCAGATGCTGCTGCCTGACGACAGCTTCCTGCGCCCGGACCTGATCGTGTCTGACGTGGTCTATAACCCGCGCAAAACCTATCTGCTGGAAGTGGCCGAGAAAAAAGGCTGCCGCACCATCAACGGTCTGGGGATGATGCTCTGGCAAGGCGCGCGCGCTTTTGAAATCTGGACAGGCAAAGAAATGCCGGTTGAACACATCAAAAGTATCCTGTTCTAAGGATGGGCGCGATGAAAAATCCATATGTCCCAACGGCAGCTGGGCTCTATCTAAACTACCTGATCCACGGCATGGGGGTGCTATTAATTACCCTCAATATGGCGAATCTGCAGGAACAGTGGGGAACCGACGCGGCCGGCGTCTCCATCGTCATTTCGTCGCTCGGGATTGGCAAGCTCGCCACGATCGTCACCGGATTCCTGTCCGATCGTTTTGGCCGTAAACCCTTTATCTATCTCGGGATTGCCAGCTATGTGGTGTTCTTTCTCGGTATTCTGCTGACGAAAAATATCTATCTGGCCTACTGCTGCGGCATTATGGCGGGACTGGCGAACAGCTTCCTCGACTCCGGTACCTACCCGGCGCTGATGGAATCTTTCCCAAACTCCGCCAGCCGCGCAAATGTGCTGATTAAGGCCTTTGTCTCTGCCGGGCAGTTCCTGCTGCCGTTCATTATCAGCCTGCTGATTTGGGCGAATATGTGGTACGGATGGTCGTTTATTATCGCTGCGGCATTGATGCTCCTGAGCGCCGTCTACCTGATAAAAATGCCGTTCCCGGACCATCGGGCGAAAAAGGAGAGCGCAGAAAAATCGCCGGCTGCCGCCGCTGCCCCACAGGCGGACTCCAGTAAACTGGATATGGTTATCTTTACCCTGTACGGCTATATCGGTATGGCGACGTTTTATCTGGTCAGCCAGTGGCTAGCGCAGTATGGCGAGTTCGTTGCCGGTATTCCTCACGAGTCGGCAATTAAACTCCTGAGCGTCTATACTGCGGGTTCCCTGACGTGCGTATTCGTCACCGCCGCCTTTGTCAAAGAGGTATTTAGTTCAGCCGTCGCCATGATCGTCTACACCTTCCTGTCGATGATTGCATTGCTGATCGTTTGCCTGTTCCCGACGCCAATGGTGGTTACCGGCTTCGCCTTTATCATCGGTTTCTCCGCCGCCGGCGGCGTACTGCAGATAGGCGCGACCATCATGGCCATGAGCTTCCCGAACGGGAAAGGCAAAGCCACCGGGATCTTTTATACCGCAGGCAGTCTGGCCAGCTTTACGATCCCGCTGATCACGGCAAAACTATCGAAGATAGGTATCGCCAGCATTATGTGGTTCGATCTCCTGATCGCTATCGTCGGCTTTGTGATCGCCCTGTACATCGGTTATCGTCAGCTTCAGGTTCGCGCCGCTGCCAGAACATCCCATGTTGCAGCAACCGCCTGATGGTCAATGACAAAAAGAATAATGGATACCAACATGACTCAAGCAGTAACAGTAAAAAACATCACCTTCCAGGAAGGGGAAACCTTAATTTGCGTACCGCTGATCGGTAAAACGCTTGCCGAGCTGCAGACCAACGCTCGCGCGCTGGCTACCGCCGGAGCTGACATTATCGAATGGCGCGTCGATCACTTCACCCAGGTCAGGGAAATTGAGCAGGTCCTGCTGGCGCTGGGTGAAATTCGCCAGCTGCTGGATGCGATCCCGCTGCTGTTCACCTTCCGCAGCAAAAAAGAGGGTGGCGAAACGGAAATCAGCGATGAAGCCTACTTTGAGCTAAATCGCCAGGCGGCCGTCAGCGGTCTGACCGACGTGATTGATATCGAGCTGTTTAACGACGAAGCGCAAATTCGCTCGCTGGTGAATGATGCCCATGCTGCTGGCGTAAAGGTCATCATGAGCAATCATGATTTCCATAAAACGCCGGCCCAGGAAGATATCATCTACCGCCTGCGCCGCATGCAGGATCTCGGCGCTGACCTGCCGAAGATCGCGGTTATGCCGCAGTCGCCGCAGGATGTCCTGACGCTGCTCTCGGCAACGCTGACCATGAAAGAGAAGTACGCCACTCGACCGTTAATCACCATGTCGATGGGTAAATCCGGCGGCGTCAGCCGGGTAACCGGCCGTTTGTTCGGTTCAGCGATGACCTTCGGGACCGTAGGCCAGGCTTCTGCGCCGGGACAAATTGCCATTACCCAACTGCGTGAACTGATGGATATCCTTTCCTGATAAAACATCGCCCGGAGGTCTTCCTCCGGGCATCATGCTAGCGGATTTTTTGACTGTCATTAATAATGACATCTTTAAATGACTGAATAGCTGGAGAAAGTACCCGCTCTTTCATCGTTGCCAGGTAGATATAACGTGGAGGAATCGCATTTTTGATCGTCAGGATATGCACGTTGTAATACGAGAGCGCGGAAATTCGCGGCATAATCGCAATCCCATAATCAATACTGACCAGCCCCGCCATCGCCGTATCCTCATCAACGTAGCAGGCAATATCCGGCACCAGTTTTTGCTGCATAAACACGTTATCAATAAAAGGTCGCAGACCGCTATTTTCTGAAAAATAGATATAGGGGTAGTGGATTGTCTCCACCAGGTCGACTTCATTTTCATAGAGCCTGGCCAGAGGGTGATCTTTTGCCGTCACCACCACCAGTTCTTGCTGAATAATAGGAATAAAATCAATATCCGGTTCATCCGCAATATAAGAACAAATAGCCAGATCGCTTTTCCCGGCCTTGAGTTCCTGCAGAAGCGTTAACGACGTACCCTGCGTAAAGGAAAATGTCACATTGTGACGAGATGGTGAAAGTGAATACTTATTAATTAACTGCGGAACAACATACTCTCCCATGGTATAAATAAACGCGATGCGTATATTCTCTTTGTTCTCTGCGCTATTTTTTTGCAACGTCATGCGGCCATTTTCTAACGAGGCCAGCGCATCTTCCACGTAGGGAAGAAAGCGCTTACCGTTCTGCGTAATCTTGATATTGCGCCCCTGCCTGGCGAATAGCGCCACGCCCAGCTCTTTCTCCAGTTCAGATATGGCATGGCTCAGCGAGGGTTGAGTGATAAAAAGGCTGGAGGCGGCTTCAGTGTAGTGCTCGGTTTCTGCCAGCCGCTTAAAATAATAAAGTTGCTTTAGGTTCATTATTTTTGCTCGTATAATATAAGAATAAAACTAATGCCCCTAATATACCATACAAGCCATCTATGATGAGCCGAAACGGAGAAATACCGGCGTTATATCAAATATTGTTTTACGTAACAAAGCATGACTTCTCATCGATAGAGTCAATACTTAAGCAGAATATTTCTGCATGCATAAATACATGCAAAAATATTTTAAACTTTAAAGGAAATCACTATGAGGACGATCGATGCTCAGGAACGGCCGATTTTGCCGTCGGCCGCGCAGAAGCGAACTAAAACGCGAATTGTAATTTTAATGTTACTATCGATAGGGACGATGATAAATTATCTCGATCGTACTATTTTAGGTATTGTTGCTCCCAAGTTAACAAGCGAAATACATATTGACCCGGCGATGATGGGGATCGTTTTTTCTGCTTTCGCCTGGACCTACGCGCTGGCACAAATTCCCGGCGGGATGTTTTTAGATCGCTTTGGCAATAAACTGACCTACGCGCTTGCTATTTTCTTCTGGTCAACCTTTACCTTATTACAAAGTTTTTCTGTCGGGCTAAAGTCTCTGCTGCTGCTGCGTTTAGGCTTAGGTATCAGCGAAGCCCCCTGCTTCCCGGTTAATAGCCGGGTCGTCAGTAAATGGTTCCCCCAGCATGAACGCGCTCGCGCGACGGCAACTTACACCGTCGGTGAATATATTGGCCTGGCCGCATTCTCCCCGCTACTTTTTTTAATTCTTGAACATCATGGCTGGCGAACGTTATTTATTCTGACCGGCGGTCTGGGCATCGCGTTTACTTTTGTATGGTGGAAGTTTTATCACGAACCGCATCAATCAAAAACGGCAAATAAAGCAGAGCTGGAGTATATCGGCGTAGAAAATACGGCTGCCGCCAATGAAAACATCCCTTTCAACTGGCCGGATGCGAAGCGTCTACTCTGCTGCCGACAAATCATTGGCGCCAGTCTTGGGCAATTTGCCGGTAACACCACGCTGGTGTTCTTCCTGACATGGTTCCCGACTTATCTGGCCAACGAACGCCACTTACCGTGGCTACACGTGGGTTTCTTCGCCTCCTGGCCGTTCCTGGCCGCCGCTATCGGGATATTTTTCGGCGGCTGGGCATCCGATAAAATATTAAAGAAAACCCAGTCGGTTAATATTAGCAGGAAGCTGCCTATTATTTCCGGACTGCTGCTTTCGAGCTGCATCATCCTTGCTAACTGGGTCGACAGTAATACCGCAGTGATTATTATCATGTCGGTAGCTTTTTTCGGCCAGGGGATGGTCGGTCTCGGCTGGACGCTTATTTCTGATATTGCACCAA
Organism: Klebsiella sp. M5al; assembly: GCF_002090195.1. NCBI lineage: Bacteria > Pseudomonadati > Pseudomonadota > Gammaproteobacteria > Enterobacterales > Enterobacteriaceae > Klebsiella > Klebsiella sp. M5al. The sequence continues at coordinate 965,483 of NZ_CP020657.1, read as the reverse complement.
AAAATATGGGCGGCCTGACCGGCGGGATCTTCAACTTCTGCGCAAATATGGCGTCAATTATCACCCCATTAATTATTGGCGTCATCATATCAATGACTGGAAATTTTTTCTACGCGCTAATTTATATCGGTTTAACCGCAATAATTGGCGTTATCGCCTATATTTTTATTATCGGTGATATCAAAAGAATTGAATTGAAATAACCGGCCCAGACATTGCCCCGGCTTCCTGCCGGGGCAATGAAAACGCTTAGATATCTTTCACCCTGCTGGTCATAAACAGCGTCACCAGGGAAATCGCGGCAATCGTCCAGTAGACGCTGGCGTGGCCATAGCTTTGCGACAGCGCGCCCTGAATGACCCCGGCCAGAATGACTCCGGTGGAAATACTGTTGGTAAACAGCGTCGTCGCGGCCCCCGCCCTTCCGGGCATCAGATCCTGAAACCACAGCATGCCAATCCCGGCCACAATGCCGATAAAGACGGCATTAAACAGCTGTAAAATCAGCAGCGCAACCCGGTCGTGAAACAGAATCAGGCCGATATAAAACAGCACACCCGCCGCAACCGCCGTCACCATCATATTGCGCTTGCCCCAGCGCTTAACGTAGTAGCCCGCCAGAATCATCGCCGGGATCTCCAGCCCGGCAGCGGTGCCCATCAGGATCCCAGCAAGGCTGTCCGGCAGGCCAAGATCGCTGCTGATCCAAAGAGGCATATCAATGATATACATGGTATTGCAGGTCCACATCAGCGTGGAGGCGATAAACAGCATCCGCACGTTTTTATCGTGCCACCCTCCGGCCTGCACCAGCACTTCGGCCCCTTCCGAGGGTTGTTCAACGCGGGCGACCGACGGTAGCTTAAAAGCGATCAGCGCCAGGCTAATGACAAAGATCCCGGCGGCAATGGAGAACATGGTGGTGAAGCCATAATTCAGCGCCAGCATAAAAGCCAGCGGTGGGCCAATGACCCACGCTAGCGAGAGCTGCGCACGCATTATCGAACTGAACATCACCACTTCGCGCGCCGAGCTATCGGCATATTCCCGCGCCAGAGCGAAGAGCTGCGGCATCGCGGCATTCGCCACGGAGGCCAGCATAACCCCGCAGGTAATCAGCGTCAGATAGTGGCGATTGAACGCAAACAGCAGCGCGTTTCCCACCGCCATCAGGCAGCAAAACATAATCAGCCGTCGACGATCGCCTCGACTATCGGAGCGTTTAGCCAGCGCCAGGCTGACCAGAATCCCGGCAATGGCGTTAACGGTATAGAACAGCCCCACCCAGAAAGGCTGCGCACCGACTTCGCGGCTAAGAAATAAGCTGAGCGTCGGCGCCTGCAGCGCGCCTGCGATCCCCATCATGAAAGCGACAAGCATAAAAGCGGCGTAAACGCCGTTAAGCCGACGCCCCATCGTCATTAACCACAGCATGAAATATCCTTAAACACGCGAAGAAGAAAACGAAAAAAGCCAGCAGAAGTTTTCTGCTGGCGGGTGATTCTATACTCTATGGATTTCGAGTTGCGGGCAGGCGGCCAGAACGTAAGTCCCTGGGAACATAGATAACTATGTGACCCGGGCGAGCGGGCGCAGCCAACGCACCTGCAGCTTGAAAGACGACGAGTATAACACCAATACTCAGTCACACATGATGTCTGCAAGTCAATGTTCAGAGGTCTGCGACGTAACTCCCCACTGCATCAGTTCACCGAGAATTTCCTGCTGTCTTTCTGCCATCAGGCGGGCCATCCAGGACGCATCCTGCGTCGCAGAAAAGTAGCATTGGTAGAACTGTTTTGCGGTTGACCTCATCATATCCACCTCCTCGCTTCATCGACGTGGATTATTGCCTTAATATAGGAAGTAATAAATTGCTGAGTTTTTATCAGGAGTTCCCCTTTTATGTCTTCCGGTCGTTTACAACAGCAGTTCATCCGCCTGTGGCAGTGCTGCGATGGCAAGTCGCAGGAGACAACGCTGAATGAACTGGCAGAGATGCTAAGCTGCTCGCGTCGTCATATGCGTACCTTACTCAACATGATGGAGGCGCGCGGCTGGCTGACCTGGGAGGCGGAGGCCGGACGCGGCAAGCGTTCCCGGCTCGCTTTTCTCTATACCGGTCTCGCGCTGCAGCAGCAGAGGGCGGAAGATCTGCTGGAGCAGGACAGAATCGATCAGCTGGTACAGCTGGTGGGCGATAAAGCCGCCGTCCGGCAAATGCTGGTTTCCCATTTAGGCCGCAGCTTTCGCCAGGGTCGGCATATCCTGCGCGTGCTCTACTACCGGCCGATGAAAAATTTGCTGCCCGGCAGCGCGCTGCGCCGCTCGGAAACCCATATCGCCCGGCAGATTTTTAGCGCTCTCACCCGGGTAAATGAGGAAAATGGGGAACTGGAGGCCGATATTGCTCACCATTGGCAGCAGATCACCCCGACCCACTGGCGCTTTTTCCTGCGTCCGGGGATTCATTTTCATCATGGTCGCGAACTGGAGATGGAGGATGTCATCACCTCCCTGCAGCGCAGCAACGCGCTGCCGCTGTTTTCTCATATCGAGCGTATCGACTCCCCTACCGCCTGGACTCTCGACATTCATCTCAGCCAACCCGACCGCTGGCTACCGTGGTTGTTAAGCCAGGTACCGGCCATGATCCTGCCGCACGAGTGGCAGTCGATGGACAATTTCTCCAGCATCCCCGTCGGCACCGGGCCCTACTCGGTGGTGCGCAATAACCAGAACCAGCTCAAAATTCACGCCTTTGACGACTATTTCGGCTACCGGGCGCTGATCGATGAAGTGAACGTCTGGGTCCTGCCGGAAATCAGCGAAGAGCCCAACGGCGGGTTAACGTTACAGGGCACCACGCAAAGCGAGAAAGCGGTAGAAAGCCGTCTGGAAGAGGGTTGTTATTACCTGCTGTTCGACGCCCGCAGCCCGCTCGGCGCCAACGCGGCGGTACGCCAGTGGTTAAGCTATCTGTTCCAGCCCGCCAGCCTGCTCTACCACGCCGGCGAGCACTATCAGGGAAACTGGTTCCCGGCCTATGGTCTGCTGCCCCGCTGGCATCACGCGCGCAGCCACGCCTGCGAAAAACCGCCGGGCCTGGAAACGGTCAGGCTGACCTACTACCAGGACCACGTCGAGCATCGCGTGATCGGCGGGATCATGGCGACGCTGCTGGCCGAGCATCAGGTTAAGCTGGAGATTCAGGAACTGGAATACCAGGAGTGGCACCGCGGTGAAGCGGTCAGCGACGTGTGGCTTAACAGCGCCAACTTTACCTTGCCGATCGATTTTTCCCTGTTTGCCTGGCTGTATGAAGTCCCGCTAATTCGCAACTGTATTCCCATCGACTGGGAGGAAGACGCAAGCCGCTGGCGCGCGGGAGAGCTTAACCCCGCCACCTGGAGCCAGCAGCTGCTGGCCAATCAAACCGTGGTGCCGCTCATCCACCACTGGCTGATGATCCAGGGGCAGCGCAGTATGCGCGGCGTACGCATGAACACGCTCGGCTGGTTTGACTTTAAATCCGCGTGGTTCGCGCCGCCGGAACCGTAATGCTTTCAGTCCGCTGACAAAATCATTACACTAACTGCCGTTCTCAACGGGGTGCTGAATTATGGCTGAGAAAATACCCGTCGAACCTGATCCGGATAACGCCGGCGAAGGGATTTGAGGCCCACTCAAAATCCTTTGCCCCCCCTTTTTCTGAGGTGCAAAGTGTTGAAAAAATTACTCCCGCTGCTGGCGCTGGTCGCCGCGCCCGTTTTTGCCAAACCGCTACTCACCGTTTATACCTACGACTCGTTCTCCGCCGACTGGGGCCCTGGCCCGGCGGTTAAAAAAGCCTTTGAAGCCGACTGCGGCTGCGAACTGAAGTTCGTGGCGCTGGAAGACGGCGTCTCGCTGCTCAATCGTCTGCGCATGGAAGGCAAAAACAGCAAAGCCGACGTGGTGCTTGGGCTGGATAACAACCTGCTGGAAGCCGCCTCGCAGAGCAAACTGTTCGCCAAAAGCGGCGTACCGGCCAGCGCGGTCAGCGTACCCGGCGGCTGGGACAACGACACCTTCGTCCCGTTCGATTACGGCTACTTCGCTTTTGTTTACGATAAAAACAAGCTGAAAAATCCGCCGAAAAGCCTGAAAGAGCTGGTTGAGGGCGAGCAAAAATGGCGGGTGATTTATGAAGATCCGCGTACCAGCACGCCGGGTCTGGGGCTGCTGCTGTGGATGCAAAAAGTGTACGGCGATAAAGCGCCGGAAGCCTGGCAGAAGCTGGCGGCGAAAACCGTCACCGTCACCAAAGGCTGGAGCGAAGCCTACGGCCTGTTCCTGAAAGGCGAGAGCGATTTGGTGCTGAGCTATACCACCTCCCCGGCCTACCATATTATTGAAGAGAAGAAAGATAACTACGCCGCGGCGAACTTCGCGGAAGGTCACTATTTACAGGTTGAAGTCGCCGCCCGCACCGCGGCCAGCAAGCAGCCGGAGCTGGCGGAAAAATTCCTCAAATTTATGGTCTCGCCGGGCTTCCAGAACGCGATCCCGACCGGCAACTGGATGTATCCGGTCACCCAGGTTGCGCTTCCGGCGGGCTTTGACGCGCTGATGAAACCGCAAACGACCCTCGAATTTACCCCGCAGCAGGTGGCCGCCGAACGCCAGAACTGGATCAGCGCATGGCAACGCGCCGTCAGCCGCTAGCTTTCGGCTGGCTCCTGCCGGGAGTCACGGCGGCCATCATTCTGGTCGTCGTGGCGCTGGCCGCCTTTCTGGCGCTGTGGTTCAGCGCGCCGGAAGCGGCCTGGGGCGTGCTGATCGGCGATAGCTATCTCTGGCACGTCGTACGCTTCTCTTTCTGGCAGGCCTTTCTTTCGGCGCTTTTTTCGGTGCTGCCGGCGATATTTCTCGCCCGCGCCCTCTATCGGCGTCGATTCCCCGGGCGAACGCTGCTGCTGCGCCTTTGCGCAATGACCTTAATTCTGCCGGTGCTGGTGGCGGTCTTCGGCATCCTCAGCGTCTACGGCCGTCAGGGCTGGCTGGCCGAATTATTTAACGCTTTCGGCTGGCAGTGGTCGTTCTCGCCCTACGGGCTGCAGGGGATCCTGCTGGCGCACGTATTCTTTAATATGCCGATGGCCACGCGCCTGCTGCTGCAAACGCTGGAAAATATCCCCGGCGAGCAGCGGCAAATCGCCGCCCAGCTCGGCATGCGCGGCTACGTCTTCTTCCGCCTGGTTGAGTGGCCGTGGCTGCGCCGGCAAATTGCTCCGGTCGCGGCGCTGATCTTTATGCTCTGTTTCGCCAGCTTTGCGACCGTGCTGTCGCTGGGCGGCGGCCCGCGGGCAACCACCATCGAACTGGCGATTTACCAGGCCCTTAATTTCGACTACGACCCGGGCCGCGCGGCGATGCTGGCGCTGATCCAGATGATCTGCTGCCTTGGGCTGGTGCTGCTTAGCCAACGGCTGAGCAAAGCCCTCGCCATCGGGGCCAGCAACATTCACGGCTGGCGCGATCCCGACGATCGCCTGCACAGTCGATTAAGCGACTTTGCGTTGATTACCGCAGCGCTGCTGCTACTGCTGCCGCCGCTGCTGGCGGTGATACTCGACGGTCTGAACAGCAATCTGTTTCGCGTGCTGCATCAGCCCGCGCTGTGGCAGGCGCTCGGGACGTCGCTGCGCATCGCGCTTGCCGCCGGACTCTTGAGCGTTATCCTGACCATGATGCTGCTATGGAGCAGCCGCGAGCTTCGCGCCCGCCGTCGCCCGCTGGCCGGGCAGGCGCTGGAGCTAAGCGGGATGCTGATCCTCGCCATGCCGGGCATCGTGCTGGCCACCGGCTTCTTCCTGCTGCTCAATAACAGCGTGGGCCTGCCCGAGTCCGCCGACGGTATCGTGATTTTTACCAATGCGCTGATGGCGATCCCCTACGCGCTGAAGGTGCTGGAGAACCCGATGCGCGATATCGCCGCCCGCTACGGTACCCTCTGCCAGTCGCTGGGGATGCACGGCTTTACCCGTCTCAGGGTGGTTGAGCTTCGCGCGTTAAAGCGCCCGCTGGCCCAGGCGCTGGCCTTCGCCTGCGTGCTGTCGATTGGCGACTTCGGCGTGGTGGCGCTGTTCGGTAACGAAGATTTTCGTACCCTGCCGTTCTACCTGTATCAGCAGATCGGCTCTTATCGTAGCCAGGACGGCGCCGTGACCGCCCTTCTGCTCCTGCTGCTGTGCTTTTTACTCTTTAGCGTGATTGAAAAACTTCCGGGGCGCGATGCTAAAACTGAATGATGTGACCTGGCTTTACCAGCATCTGCCGATGCGTTTTACGCTTGCCGTCGAACGCGGAGAACGCATCGCGGTGCTTGGCCCCAGCGGCGCCGGGAAAAGCACGCTGCTGAACCTGATTGCCGGTTTTCTGCCGCCTGCCAGCGGCAGTATCGACATCGACGGCCAGCCTCATACCCACACGCCGCCCGCGCGTCGTCCGGTATCGATGCTGTTTCAGGAAAATAACCTGTTTAACCACCTCACCATCCGCCAGAACATTGCTCTGGGAATGCATCCGGGGCTCAAGCTGAACGCGGAACAAACCGCCCATTTGCGGGCCATCGCCGAACAGATGGGGATCGATGCGATGTTAGAACGGCTGCCGGGCGAGCTTTCCGGCGGCCAGCGTCAGCGCGCGGCGCTGGCGCGCTGTCTGGTACGCAAGCAGCCGGTGCTGCTGCTGGATGAGCCCTTCTCGGCGCTCGACCCCGCGCTGCGCCAGGAGATGCTGGCGCTGGTTGCCGACGTCTGCCAGCAGCAGCGGCTGACGCTATTAATGGTATCGCACAGCGTGGAAGATGCGGCGCGCATCGCGCCGCGGTCGATAGTTGTGGCCGAGGGACGAATCGCCTGGGATGGCGACACCGCCTCGCTGCTCAGCGGCAACAGCAGCGCCTCGGCGCTGCTGGGCATTAGCGCAAAATAACCTTCTGCAGGATCTCGAGATAGACCGGCATCAGCGGATGGCGGAAGGCGAAAACCAGCGCGGCCCCGGCGGCACACAGCGAAAGCGGAGCGAGCCACAGCAGACGCGAACGCGGCAGAAAGCGGGTTAACCGATCGGCGGAATTTTTAGCGCTGCGCCACAGCCGCCAGCACAGCCACGCCGCCAGCCACGCCAGCAGCGCCGCGCCCAGCAGCAGCCACTTAAAGCTGGCGCTATTCTCATCGGCCGGGATATCAATGGCCGCCCCGGCGAGGATCCCCGGTAAGAAGTAGAGCGGCGGCCACAGCAGGCAGCCAATGATATTGGGCGGGATGAATTTCGCGACCGGCAGATCGAGCATTCCGGCGACCATCGGCACCAGCGGGCGCGTCGGCCCGACAAATCGGCCAATCAGAATGGTCAACATGCTGTGCTGATGCAGCGCATGTTCGGTTTTATCCAGCAGCGCTTTATTTTTCTTCAAAAAAGACCAGCGGTGCAGCGGCTTTTTGAAGCGCCAGCCCAGCCAGAACGAAATCCAGTCACCGAGCAAACAGCCGATAATCCCCGCCAGCCACGCCTGCCAGAAGTTAACCTCGCCGCTGCCGATCAGCGCCCCCAATCCGGCCATCATCACCGTTCCCGGTAAGATAAGCCCCACCAGCGCCAGCGACTCGAGGAAGGCGACCAGCAGAACGGCTATCAGGGAATAGACCGTAGATTGAGTAATAAAGTGTTCCAGCAATGCTTGCATAATGTACCCGGTTTAAAAACGAAGCACGGATTCTCCGGAGCCGTTAATACTTCGTCAAGCCATCATTTGTTTGTATAGTTTACTGGCTGTGTTAATAACCCGGGCTATCATTTCACTTTCTTTACTTTTTATTCACACCCGGCGCGAAACTCGCTCGGGCTGGCGCCGGTACACTTCTTAAATACGCGCGAAAAGTAGAGCTGATCCTCAAAACCGACGTTACGGCCAACGGTGGCGATCGGCATCCGCGTGGTGCTCAGCAGCAGCTTGGCCTGGCTAATGCGCTGATCCTCCCGCCACCCCAGCACGCTGATCCCCAGCTGCTGGCGGAACAGATGCGACAGGCGCGACGGCGACAGGCACACGTGCTGGGCGACGCTGGCGATATCAAAATGGCTGTCCGCCAGATGGTCGCTGATGTACTGGCAGGCATCGCGCACCCGGTTATCCAGCGGCGGATGCAGCGATTCGTTGATGGCCTCCATGCGCCTGAGCAGCAGCTGTTCCATGAGATTGATCGCCAGCAGTTCGGAGTAACGCCCGGCCCCCTGCCCGGCTTCCACAATCTGCCCGAACAGTTCGCCAAAGCGCGTCTGCCACTGCTCATCCGGGCGAAAAAAACCGGTCTGGGCGAAAATCGTCGGCCAGTTTAGCCATTCATGCCAGTAGGCGCGCGGCCGGAAATAGACCCACTGGTGATACCACTCGCGAGCATCGGGGTGACGACCATAATGGTGAATCTCTCCCGGCGGAAACAGCAGCATATCGCCGGGCCGGCAGATAAACTGCTCCCCGTGGTTATTGATCACCCCTTCGCCGCGAATCGTCAGGTTCAGGATATAGCCTTTCATCCCCAGCGGACGGTCAATAAAGAAATCCAGATAGCCATCGGCGTCAATCGGCGTCAGGCCCGTCACCAGATGGGCGTTAAAAGAGTAACCCGGCAACAAAGGATCGTTTTGCGTTTCGGCCATAAACTCTGCTCTCCTGGAGACATTAAGGACACCAATTGTCCATACCTTGCATTTTATCCTCTGGCTGACAGCGCGTGCTGCGACGCGGGTTATAAATTGAATTAAAACCCGCCGCCTCTCGGCAAAAACTGAGCACAGCGCACAATTCAGGCGCTTTTAGCGCATAACTGAAGTGTCTATAAAGACGGCAGGAAAGTCCACATTGAATATTTGCACGGCGTCACACTTTGCGACGTCACAGCAATATAGTCCATAAGATTAGCGAATACAGCCTGACGGTTTTCAGCCCAGATATCTACTGTTTCACCATGAATGATTTTTAGCATGGAGTAACAGCATGGCAATTGCGATTGGCCTCGATTTTGGCAGTGATTCAGTACGCGCCCTGGCGGTAGAGTGCGCAACGGGCGAAGAGCTCGCCGCAAGCGTCGAGTGGTATCCGCGCTGGCAGGAGGGGCTATTCTGCGATGGCCCGAACAACCAGTTCCGCCATCATCCACGCGACTATATCGAATCGATGGAAGCCGCGCTGAAAAGCGTCCTCGCATCCCTTAGCGCCGAACAGCGCGCTGCCGTGGTGGGTATCGGCGTGGATAGCACCGGCTCAACCCCCGCGCCCATCGACGCCGACGGCAACGTCCTGGCGCTGCGCGACGAATTCGCCAGCAACCCCAACGCCATGTTCGTCCTGTGGAAAGACCACACCTCGGTGGAAGAAGCGGAGGAGATTACCCGCCTCTGCCACCAGCCGGGCAAAGAGGATTACTCCCGCTATATCGGCGGTATCTACTCCAGCGAATGGTTCTGGGCCAAAATCCTCCACGTTACCCGCCAGGATAGCGCCGTCGCCGAAGCCGCCGCGTCGTGGATTGAGCTATGCGACTGGGTACCCGCACTGCTTTCCGGTACCACCCGCCCGCAGGATATTCGTCGCGGCCGCTGCAGCGCCGGGCATAAATCGCTGTGGCACGAAAGCTGGGGCGGCCTGCCGCCAGCCGGTTTCTTCGATGAACTCGACCCGATTATTAACCAGAATCTGGCCTATCCGATGTTCAGCGAGACCTGGACTGCGGATGTCCCGGTCGGCACCCTGACCGCCGAGTGGGCCGCGCGCCTGGGCCTGCCGCAAACCGTCGCCATCTCCGGCGGCGCTTTCGACTGCCATATGGGCGCCGTCGGCGCCGGTGCGCAGCCAAACGCGCTGGTCAAAGTGATCGGCACCTCCACCTGCGACATTCTGATCGCCGATAAACAGAGCGTCGGCGAGCGTACGGTGAAGGGTATTTGCGGCCAGGTCGACGGTAGCGTTGTGCCTGACTTTATCGGTATGGAAGCGGGGCAATCCGCGTTTGGCGACATCTACGCCTGGTTTGGCCGCATCCTCGGCTGGCCGCTGGAGCAGCTGGCGCAGGCCCACCCGGAACTCAAAGAGCAGATCAAAGCCAGCCAGAAACAGCTGCTGCCCGCGCTGACCGACGCCTGGGCGAAAAACCCGTCTCTCGACCACCTGCCGGTGGTGCTGGACTGGTTTAACGGCCGCCGTACGCCGAATGCCAACCAGCGTCTAAAAGGGGTCATTACCGATCTCAACCTCGCCACCGACGCCCCGGCGCTGTTCGGCGGGCTGATTGCCGCCACCGCCTTCGGCGCCCGCGCCATTATGGAGTGCTTCACCGACCAGGGTATCCCGGTCAATAACGTGATGGCGCTCGGCGGCATCGCGCGGAAAAACCCGGTGATCATGCAGGCCTGCTGCGATGTGCTGAATCGCCCGCTGCAAATCGTCGCCTCCGATCAGTGCTGCGCGCTGGGCGCGGCTATCTTCGCCGCCGTCGCCGCGGGCGTATATCGCGATATCCCCGCCGCGCAGGAAAACATGGCCAGCCAGGTGGAAAGTACCCTGCAGCCCCGCCCGGCCCAGGCGCAACGCTTCGAACAACTCTACCAGCGCTACCAGCAGTGGTCGCTTAGCGCGGAACAACGTTATCTTCCTTCGACTGCAAAGGCGGAAACCGCGCCGCAATCGCAGGCAGCTCTCACCCATTAAGGATATAAAAATGACTATTTTTAATAATTATGAAGTGTGGTTCGTCATCGGTAGCCAGCATCTGTATGGCCCTGAAGCGCTACGTCAGGTTACGAAGCACGCAGAACATGTGGTGAACAGCCTGAATGCGGAAGCCAAACTGCCGTGCAAACTGGTGCTTAAGCCGCTGGGGACTACCCCGGATGAGATCACCCATATCTGCCGCGACGCCAATTACGATGACAAGTGCGCCGGGATGGTGGTGTGGCTGCATACCTTCTCACCGGCGAAAATGTGGATTAACGGCCTCACGATCCTCAACAAACCGCTGATGCAGTTCCATACCCAGTTCAACGCGGCCCTGCCGTGGGACAGCATCGATATGGACTTTATGAACCTGAACCAGACCGCGCACGGCGGCCGCGAGTTCGGCTTCATCGGCGCCCGCATGCGTCAGCAGCACAGCGTGGTGACCGGCCACTGGCAGGATAAAGAAGCGCATCAGCGCATCGGCGCGTGGATGCGCCAGGCGGTCTCTAAACAAGATACCCGCCACCTGAAAGTCTGCCGCTTCGGCGATAACATGCGCGAAGTGGCGGTGACCGACGGGGATAAAGTCGCCGCGCAGATCAAGTTTGGCTTCTCGGTTAACACCTGGGCGGTGGGCGATCTGGTACAGGTCGTCAATGCGGTCAGCGACGGCGAAATCAGCGCGCTGATTGATGAGTATGAAAGCAGCTATCGTCTGACGCCCGCGGTGCAAATCCACGGCGATAAGCGGCAGAACCTCCTCGACGCCGCGCGCATTGAGCTGGGGATGAAGCGCTTCCTGGAACAGGGCGGCTTCCACGCGTTTACCACTACCTTTGAAGATTTACACGGCCTGAAACAGCTTCCGGGTCTCGCCGTGCAGCGTCTGATGCAGCAGGGCTACGGCTTTGCGGGCGAGGGCGACTGGAAAACCGCCGCTCTGCTTCGCATCATGAAGGTGATGGCAACTGGTCTGCAGGGCGGCACCTCTTTTATGGAGGATTACACCTATCACTTCGAGAAAGGCAACGATCTGGCGCTGGGCTCGCATATGCTGGAAGTCTGCCCGACCATCGCCACCGCGGAGAAACCGATTCTCGACGTCCAGCCTCTGGGCATCGGCGGTAAAGCCGATCCGGCGCGCATCATCTTCAACACCCAGACCGGCCCGGCGATCGTTGCCAGCCTGATCGATCTCGGCGATCGCTATCGTCTGCTGGTGAACACCATTGAGACGGTGAAAACGCCGCACGAGCTGCCGAAACTGCCGGTCGCCAACGCCCTGTGGAAAGCGCATCCGGATCTGCGCACCGCGTCCGAAGCCTGGATCATCGCCGGCGGCGCGCACCACACCGTCTTCAGCCATGCGCTGACCCTCGACGATATGCGCCAGTTTGCTGAGCTGCAGGATATCGAGCTGACCGTGATTGATAACGAAACCCGTCTGCCCTCCTTCAAGGATGCGCTGCGCTGGAACGAAGTGTATTACGGTTCAAAACGCTAAGAGACCGCCCCCTCACCCTCTCCCCAGGGGAAAGGGTGAGGGGAACTGACTCGCCAGCAATTCGGAGCACAGTATGTTAGAAGATCTCAAACGCCAGGTTCTCGAAGCCAACCTGGCCCTGCCTAAGCACAATCTGGTTACCCTCACCTGGGGCAACGTCAGCGCCGTCGACCGTGAACGGGGGGTGCTGGTAATTAAACCCTCCGGCGTCGACTACAGCGTAATGCGCGCCGAAGATATGGTGGTGGTCAGCCTGGAGACCGGCGAAGTGGTTGAAGGCCAGAAAAAACCCTCTTCGGATACCCCAACCCACCGCCTGCTGTATCAGGCATTCCCGACGCTGGGCGGCATTGTTCATACCCATTCGCGTCACGCCACCATCTGGGCGCAGGCCGGACAGTCGATTCCCGCCACCGGCACCACCCACGCCGACTACTTCTACGGCGCGGTCCCCTGTACCCGTCTGATGACCGACGAGGAGATCAACGGCGAGTACGAATGGGAAACCGGCGCGGTGATCGTCGAAACCTTCCGTGAAAAAGGCATCGATCCAGCGCAAATGCCCGGCGTGCTGGTGCACTCGCACGGCCCGTTTGCCTGGGGGAAAAACGCCGAAGACGCGGTGCATAACGCTATCGTGCTGGAAGAGATCGCCTATATGGGCATCTTCTGCCGCCAGCTGGCGCCGCAGCTGCCGGAGATGCAGCAAACGCTGCTGGATAAACACTATTTGCGCAAGCACGGCGCGAAAGCCTATTACGGGCAGTAGCGCCACGGTTTCCCGGCTCGCGCTGCGCTTAGTCGGGCTACAGGTGCACAGCCGTCTGCGGGACGGGTAGCCGGGTAGCCCGGCTAAGGCGTTTACGCCGCAATCCGGGAAACAGCGCGCAACCCAACCTCCGGACTATACCTGTATAAAACCCCAGCATCATTCCGTGAACCAGGCTATAATCAGGCCTGGTTTTCACTCATGAGAGCACGGCGTGACGCAGCCACGAGCAGGTTTTTTACTCACCCGTCACTGGCGGGATACCCCACAGGGCACCGAACTGACTTTCTGGCTGGCGACCGATGACGGCCCGCTTGAGGTTACGCTGCCGCCGCAGGAATCCGTAGCGTTCATTGCCGAATCCCAGCGTCCGCAGGTTGAACGCCTGCTGCAGGGGGAAAACGGCCATCGCCTTGCTGCGCTCAATCTGCAAGATTTTCATCGCCAGCCGGTTTTTGGCCTTTACTGCCGCGCTCACCGCCAGCTGATGCGGCTGGAAAAAAAGCTGCGTGAAAACGGCGTCACGGTATATGAAGGCGACATCCGCCCGCCGGAGCGCTATCTGATGGAGCGCTTTATTACCGCCCCGGTGTGGGTGGAAGGCGAGGCGCGCGGCCAGCAGCTGGTCAACGCGCGAATGAAGCCCAACCCCCACTACCGCCCGCCGCTGAAATGGGTTTCGCTGGATATCGAAACCAGCCGCCACGGCGAGCTCTACTGCATCGGCCTTGAAGGCTGCGGCCAGCGGGTCGTCTATATGTTAGGTCCGGAGCCCGCCACCCCGCCTGCCGTCGATTTCACGCTGGAGTACGTCGCCAGCCGCCCGCTGCTGCTGGAAAAGCTTAACGCCTGGTTTGCCGCTCACGACCCGGACGTGCTGATCGGCTGGAACGTGGTGCAGTTCGATTTACGCGTTCTGCAAAAGCACGCTGAGCGCTATCGCATCCCGCTGATGCTCGGGCGCGGCAACAGCGAACTGGAGTGGCGCGAGCACGGTTTTAAAAATGGCGTCTTCTTTGCTCAGGCCAATGGCCGACTGATTATCGACGGCATCGAGGCGCTGAAATCCGCGTTCTGGAATTTCTCCTCTTTTGCCCTGGAATCGGTCGCCCGCGAACTGCTCGGCGAGGGCAAAGCCATCGATAACCCCTGGGATCGGATGGATGAAATCGACCGCCGTTTTCATCACGATAAACCGGCGCTGGCGACATACAACCTGCAGGACTGCGAGCTGGTTACGCGCATCTTCCATAAAACCGAGATCATGCCCTTTTTACTGGAGCGCGCGACGGTCAACGGCCTGCCAGCGGATCGCCACGGCGGTTCGGTCGCCGCCTTCAGCCATCTCTATTTCCCGCGCATGCACCGGCTCGGCTACGTTGCGCCGAACCTTGGCGCAGTACCGCCGCAGGCCAGCCCCGGCGGCTACGTGATGGACTCGCGCCCCGGCCTGTACGACTCGGTACTGGTGCTGGACTACAAAAGCCTGTATCCGTCGATTATCCGCACCTTCCTGATCGATCCGGTGGGGCTGGTTGAAGGGCTAGCGCATCCCGATGACGCTCACAGCACCGAAGGCTTTCTTGGCGCGCGCTTCTCGCGAGAAAAACACTGCCTGCCGGGGATTGTCGGGCAGATCTGGCACGGGCGCGACGAGGCTAAGCAGCATAAAAACAAGCCGCTGTCGCAGGCGCTGAAGATCATTATGAACGCCTTCTACGGCGTGCTCGGCACCAGCGCCTGCCGCTTTTTCGATCCCCGTCTGGCCTCCTCCATCACCATGCGCGGCCACGCGATTATGCGCCAGACCAAAGCGCTGATTGAATCCCAGGGCTACGACGTTATCTACGGCGATACCGACTCCACCTTCGTGTGGCTCAAGCGGGCCCACAGCGATGAGGAAGCCAGCAGCATCGGCCGCTCGCTGGTGGCCTTCGTCAACGAATGGTGGGCGGCGGAGCTCGCTAAAGATGGGCTGGCCAGCACCCTGGAGCTGGAGTTTGAAACCCACTTCTGCCGCTTTCTCATGCCCACCATCCGCGGCGCGGATACCGGCAGTAAAAAACGCTATGCCGGAATGATTCAGGAAGCGGATGAGCAGCGCATGGTGTTTAAAGGCCTGGAAACGGTGCGCACCGACTGGACGCCGCTGGCCCAGCAGTTTCAGCAGGAGCTTTATCTGCGCATTTTCCGTCATCAGCCCTATCGCGATTACGTACGCGAAACCATCGATAAGCTGATGAACGGCGAGCTTGACGATCGGCTGGTCTACCGCAAACGCCTGCGCCGTCCGCTGGCGGAGTATCAGCGCAACGTGCCGCCGCACGTGCGCGCGGCCAGGCTCGCTGATGAGCAAAACGTCAGGCTGGGCAGGCCGCAGCAGTATCAGCAGCGCGGCAGCATTAAATACGTCTGGACCACCGGCGGGCCGGAGCCGGTGGACTATCAGCAATCGCCGCTGGATTATGAACACTACCTTTCTAAGCAATTAGAGCCGGTCGCCGAAGGAATACTTCCCTTTGTCGACGACGATTTTGCTACAATAGTGACGGGACAACTGGGGCTATTTTGATTTTTCCTCACCCATTCCGCTGGCGCAAAAGCCGTAAAATGAAGGGTGAGGAGGACGTGACGAACGTTCCGCCATCCAGTAATATAGCGCCCTTTCCATTCCTGGACCCAATTTTGACGTATCTCCGATTCTCCATGGAGATGATCAACTATTGCCTGCAATCAAAGAACTAAAGAGCCGAACATATATGCCTTTTACACTTGGTCAACGCTGGATTAGCGACACAGAGAGCGAACTGGGATTAGGGACGGTCGTTGCGCTGGACGCGCGCATGGTGACTCTGCTTTTCCCCGCCATCGGCGAAAACCGTCTGTACGCACGCAACGACTCCCCGATCACCCGCGTGATGTTCAACCCGGGCGATACCATCACCAGCCATGAAGGCTGGCAGCTCCAGGTTGACGAAGTTAATGAAGAGAACGGTCTGCTGGCCTACACCGGTACCCGCCTCGATACCCAGGAAGCCAACGTCACCCTGCGTGAAGTGCTGCTCGACAGCAAACTGGTCTTCAGCAAACCGCAGGACCGTCTGTTCGCCGGGCAGATCGACCGCATGGACCGTTTCGCCCTGCGCTATCGCGCGCGCAAATTTCAGAGCGAACAGTACCGCATGCCGTGGAGCGGCCTGCGCGGCCAGCGCACCAGCCTGATCCCGCATCAGCTGAATATCGCTCACGACGTTGGCCGCCGCCACGCGCCGCGCGTCCTGCTGGCGGACGAAGTGGGTTTAGGTAAAACCATTGAAGCCGGGATGATCCTGCATCAGCAGCTGCTCTCCGGCGCTGCCGAACGCGTCCTGATCGTCGTTCCGGAAACCCTGCAGCACCAATGGCTGGTGGAAATGCTGCGCCGCTTTAACCTGCGCTTTTCGCTGTTTGACGATGAGCGCTACGCCGAAGCGCAGCACGACGCCATTAACCCGTTCGAAACCGAACAGCTGGTTATCTGCTCGCTGGACTTCGTGCGCCGCAGCAAGCAGCGCCTGGAGCACCTGTGCGATGCCGAATGGGACCTGATGGTCGTCGATGAAGCGCACCATCTGGTGTGGAGCGAAGACGCGCCAAGCCGCGAATATCAGGCTATTGAACAGCTGGCCGAGCGCGTGCCGGGCATTCTGCTGCTCACCGCGACGCCGGAACAGCTCGGGATGGAGAGCCACTTCGCCCGCCTGCGCCTGCTCGACCCTAACCGTTTCCATGATTTCGCTCAGTTTGTTGAAGAGCAGCAGAACTACCGTCCGGTTGCCGACGCCGTCGCCCTGCTGCTGGCCGGGAATAAGCTGAACGACGCCGAGCTGAACGCGCTGAGCGATCTGATAGGCGAACAGGATATCGAACCGCTCTTGCAGGCGGCCAACAGCGATCGCGATGATGCCCAGGCCGCGCGCCAGGAGCTGGTCTCCATGCTGATGGACCGTCACGGCACCAGCCGCGTACTGTTCCGCAACACGCGTAACGGCGTGAAAGGCTTCCCGAAACGCGAGCTGCACACGATTCGCCTGCCGCTGCCGACCCAGTACCAGACGGCTATCAAGGTTTCCGGGATTATGGGCGCCCGTAAAACCGCCGAAGAGCGCGCCCGCGATATGCTCTATCCGGAGCAGATTTATCAAGAGTTTGAAGGCGACACCGGCACCTGGTGGAACTTCGACCCGCGCGTTGAGTGGCTGATGGGCCATCTCACCAGCCACCGTTCGCAAAAAGTGCTGGTCATCTGCGCCAAAGCGGCCACCGCGCTGCAGCTGGAGCAGGTCCTGCGCGAACGCGAAGGTATTCGCGCCGCGGTGTTCCACGAAGGGATGTCGATTATTGAACGCGACCGCGCCGCCGCCTGGTTTGCCGAAGAAGATACCGGCGCGCAGGTGCTGCTGTGTTCTGAAATCGGCTCAGAAGGCCGTAACTTCCAGTTCGCCAGCAATCTGGTGATGTTCGATCTGCCGTTCAACCCGGATCTGCTGGAGCAGCGTATCGGCCGTCTTGACCGTATCGGCCAGGCTCACGATATTCAGATCCACGTTCCCTATCTGGAGAGAACCGCCCAGTCGGTGCTGGTACGCTGGTATCACGAAGGTCTGGACGCGTTCGAGCATACCTGCCCGACCGGCCGTACCGTTTACGACAGCGTGCATAACGAACTGATTAACTATCTCGCCGCCCCGGAAAATACCGACGGCTTCGACGAGCTGATCAAAGCCTGCCGCCAGCAGCATGACGCGCTGAAAGCGCAGCTGGAGCAGGGCCGCGACCGCCTGCTGGAGATCCACTCCAACGGCGGTGAAAAAGCCCAGCAGCTTGCGGAAAGCATTGAAGAACAGGATGACGACACCAGCCTGATCGCCTTCTCCATGAACCTGTTTGATATCGTCGGCATCAACCAGGACGATCGCGGTGAAAACCTGATTGTCCTGACCCCCTCCGACCATATGCTGGTTCCGGATTTCCCGGGTCTGCCGGAAGATGGCTGCACTATTACCTTTGAGCGTGATGTCGCCCTGTCCCGCGAAGACGCACAGTTCATCACCTGGGAGCATCCGCTGATTATCAACGGTCTGGATCTGATCCTCTCCGGCGATACCGGCAGCAGCACCATTTCGCTGCTGAAGAACAAAGCGCTGCCGGTGGGAACCCTGCTGCTGGAGCTGATTTACGTCGTTGAAGCACAGGCGCCGAAGCATCTGCAGCTCAACCGCTTCCTGCCGCCGACGCCGGTGCGCATGCTGCTCGACAAAAACGGCAACAACCTCGCCGGTCAGGTGGAGTTCGAAAGCTTTAACCGTCAGCTGAGCGCGGTTAACCGCCACACCGGCAGCAAGCTGGTTAACGCCGTCCAGCAGGACGTCCACGCGATTTTACAGCAGGGCGAAGGCCAGGTCGCCAAAGCGGCCCAGGCGCTGATCGACGCCGCGCGTAAAGAAGCCGACGACAAGCTGACGGCCGAGCTGTCGCGCCTTGAAGCGCTGCGCGCCGTGAACCCGAACATCCGCGATGATGAACTGGCAGCTATCGAGAGCAACCGTCAGCAGGTGATGGACGCGCTGGCTCAGGCAGGCTGGCGTCTTGATGCGCTGCGCTTAATCGTCGTCACCCACCAGTAACGGAACGCGAATATGGCGATGGAAAACTACAATCCGCCGCAGGATCCCTGGCTGGTTATTCTTTACCAGGATGAGCACATTATGGTGGTCAACAAGCCGAGCGGCCTGTTGTCCGTGCCGGGGCGGCTTGCTGAGCACAAAGACAGCGTGATGACGCGCATTCAGCGCGACTTTCCGCAGGCCGAGTCGGTACACCGACTGGATATGGCGACCAGCGGCGTGATTGTGGTGGCCCTGACCAAAGCGGCAGAGCGCGAGCTAAAGCGGCAGTTCCGCGAACGCGAGCCGAAAAAGCAGTACGTCGCCCGCGTCTGGGGGCATCCGGAAAAAGCGGAAGGTCTGGTGGATTTACCGCTGATTTGCGACTGGCCGAACCGGCCAAAGCAGAAGGTGTGTTACGAAACCGGCAAAGCGGCGCAAACCGAGTATGAAGTGCTGGAGTTCGCGGCGGACAACACCGCCCGCGTGCGCCTGAAGCCGATTACCGGGCGTTCGCATCAGCTGCGCGTGCATATGCTGGCGCTGGGCCATCCGATTCTCGGCGACCGCTTTTATGCGTCGCCGGAAGCGCTGGCGATGGCGCCGCGTCTGCTACTGCACGCCGAAACGCTGACCATCACCCATCCCGCTTTCGGTAATTCGATGACCTTCCGCGCGCCGATCGACTTCTGATCGCTTATCTCTGTCCCGGGTCGTGCCGCCAGCGGCTCACCCGGGCTATCCGTCGCTCATCATCGCAACGGGAAACAGGCGTTAGTCGCGGGCAAACCACGCATCAATCATCTGCTCGACGCGGGCAACAACCTCCCCGGTATCATGACGGCGGCTGCGGGCGCAGGCATGCGCGGGCTCGTCGCACAGCAGGCAGCGGCGCTGGTTCTCCCCCATAGACTGACGGCCCACCAGGCCATTCTTCGGGCAAATCACATCAATATCCCACAGGCGGCCCAGCGGGTGAGTATGCTCGAGGTCGGTACAGAAGGCTTTGATTTCGCTGGCGGCGTGATCGACGCACCACAGCGCTTCCGGCCCGGTCGGCAGCCACAGCACCTGGCGATCCAGCGTCTGCCAGCGGTGTTTCCACAGCATCTGATCGCAGGCCTGCAGCGCCACGCCCATCATATTACGGTAGCGAATGCTGTCTTTCACCGCGCCCGGCGTCACCAGGGTCAGCGAAATCAGCGGCCGTTGATAATGGGCTAACCAGTCGGCCTGGCGAGCCGCACGCTGCTCTTTCGCCGCCAGCAGCGCTTCCATGCTTACGCCCTCACGGGCGAGAGTATCCACTGACATTTGTTTCTCTCCTCACTTAATAAAAGGCAGCGGACAGGCTGCCGTCGCGGTCGCGAATAATGGCGCTGATTGTATCGCTAAACGATCCCTGTTTTGGAGACGGGGCGCAGAAATTTTCTGCGCTATTTAGCACGAAAAAGCAGACTTAGCTGTTATATAAAAGTTAAATCACGCCAGAAAGTGACTGAGGAACAGCAATCCCAGCGATACATTAATCGCGCCGCCGATTCTTGTTGCGATCTGGGCGAACGGCATCAGGTTCATGCGGTTGCCGGAAGTCAGAATCGCCACATCGCCGGTGCCGCCCTGCCCGCTCTGGCAGCAGGAGACAATCGCCACGTCAATCGGGTGCATGCCAATCTTTTTGCCGACCAGGAAGCCGGTCGCCACCAGCGCCGATACGGTGCTGATAATCACCAGCAAATTGGTAAGGGTAAAGGCGTTGACCAGCTCCTGCCACGGCGTGATCGCCACGCCGACGGCAAACAGAATCGGATAGGTCACCGCCGTGCGGAAGAACTTATATACCATCTGCGAGCCCTCCTGCAGACGCGGAGAGACGCCGTTTACCAGCTTAAGCAGCACCGCGAGAAACAGCATTCCCACCGGCGCGGGCAGGCCGATGGTCTTCTGGCCAAGCATACCCAGCATATAGAGCAGCACCGCCAGCAGCGCGCCGGAGGCCAGCGTCGTCACGTCCATTTTGCCCTCGGCGGGCGTTTCGCGGTGCGTCTCGTTGCGGCGGTTCGGCATCAGCTGCCCCTCGCCGGTCAAATGCGGGAAACGCTTGCCCAGCTGGTTTAAACCGCCGGCGATCACAATCGCCGTCAGGCTGCCCAACATCACCATCGGCAGCACGCGACCGAGCGCAACGCCCTGATCCATATGCATCAGCGCGGCGTAGCCAATCGACAGCGGAATCGCCCCCTCGCCGACGCCGCCGGCCATGATTGGCAGGACGATAAAGAAAAACACCTGAAACGGCTCCAGCCCCAGGGCGGTACCCACGCCGACGCCGACCACCATACCGACGATTTCTCCGCACAGCATCGGGAAGAAAATCCGCATAAAGCCCTGAATCAGCGTGGTACGGTTCATGCTCATAATGCTGCCGACGATAATGCAGCAGATATAAAGGTAAAGAATGTTGGTCGACTTATAGAATTTGGTAGTCGACTCCACCACCACATCCGGCAGCAGGCCGTAGTGAACCAGCGCAGAAGGAATAAAGGTCGCGCAGATGGCCGCCGCGCCGAGTTTACCGAGTATCGGCAGGCGCTTACCGAATTCGCCGCAGGCAAAGCCGAAAAAGGCCAGCGTCGCCACCATCACGACGATATCGCTCGGCAGCTTGCCGCCCAGACAGTCCAGCGCGATCAGGCCGCCGGCCAGCAGGAAGAGCGGCAGCGGGATAATACCGACTTTCCAGTTATCGAGGATATGCCACCAACGCTGCTTAAGCGGCGCTTTTGGCGTATTAATAGGGTCGATGGTTGCAGGGAATGCATTGTCTGTGGTGCTCATAATTAAGCCCTCTGGTTATTATTATTTTTCAGGTTAGAGGGCCATGCACAGAGTTAATGTGAGGATCGGCAGATTAAAAACGAAGTTTTAATGGTCACTATGGTTTTTATGGTTTCTATTATTATTGTGAAACCGCTCTGATTTATAGCCGTGGTTTTTAAGGTTTTTAAATCCAGCGCCTGATTAACCTTGATAAATTCCCCGCCAGCGGATAATTGTGGTTCCCTGACGCCCGCGTGGACGTCCACCGGTCACCCTCAGCCACGATGCCGGTAGCGAAAAAATGATACGCTGCCGCATCCCTGATACTGTGCATTATACTTATGAAGGTTTCATTTCAGTTTAAGCTGTTCATTTCGCTGGTCGCTTTTTTCTCAGTGCTGTTCGCGCTCCTGGGAGTCTATTACTATTTCGACGCCAGCCATCAGCTTTATCAGGAAATGAGCGCCCGCGCGAGAATACAGGCGGAAGAAATCGCGCTGATGCCTAATTTACGTCAGCAGGTGACGCGTGAAGATGCGCAGGCGATAAAGCCTTTTATGCAAAATATCGCCGCCCACAGCGACGCCAGCTTTATTGTTATTGGCGACAAGCGGGGCGTGCATCTGTTTCACTCGGTCCACCCGGAGTGGGTCGGCACGCGACTGGTTGGCGGCGATAACCAGCCGGTGCTCGAGGGGCAAAGCACGACCACTATCCGTAAAGGGGGGCTCGGTATTTCCCTGCGCAGCAAAGCGCCGATTTTCAATGACGCCGGCCGGGTGGTCGGTATTGTCTCCGTCGGCTATCTCACCAGCTATCTCGACAGCATCACGCTGGAAAAAGTCATCAACATCTTCGTCGCCGCGGTGCTGCTGCTTATCGCACTGTTTATCTTCTCCTGGTACTTCACCCGCAGCATTAAAAAGCAAATTTTCTCGCTGGAGCCGCGCGAAATCGGCCTGCTGGTGCGTCAGCAAAAAGCGATGATGGAGTCGATATACGAAGGGGTGATCGTGATTGACCATCACCGGCGTATCGAAGTGATAAACCACGCCGCCCGCAGCCTGCTCGGACTGAGCCAGCCCGCGCACCAGCTGCGCGGTAAGTCGATCGATAGCGTCATTACCCCGCAGCCGTTTTTCGCCAGCGGTGAGATGCTCGAAAACGATACCCACGATGAGCTATGCCGTTTTAATCAGCTTACCGTGCTCGCCAGCCGGGTGCGTATCATGCTGGAGAATTCGCTCCAGGGCTGGGTGATCACCTTCCGCGACCGCGATGAAATCAACTCGCTGAGCGCCCAGCTCAGCCAGGTGAAACGCTACGTCGATAATCTGCGCATCATGCGCCATGAACAGCTCAATCGGATGACCACCCTGTCCGGCCTGCTGCATATGGGCCACTATGATGAGGCGATTCGCTATATTCAGGCGCAGTCGGAGCATGCCCAGGAGCTACTGGACTTTATCTCATCGCACTTTAATTCGCCGACGCTGTGCGGCCTGCTGCTGGGCAAAGCCGCCCGCGCGCGGGAAAAAGGGGTCGAACTGAGCTTTGACCCGGCCTGCCGCATCGACCGTCCGCTGCCGTCGTTGATGGAGTCCGAGCTTATCTCTATCATCGGTAATCTGCTGGATAACGCCATTGAGGCCACCCAGCGCGCCGAACTGCCGCACGAACCGGTCGAGATCCTGATTCAGCTCAACGCCCGGGAATTAATGATTGAAGTCGCCGATCGCGGCGTCGGTATTCGCCCGGAGATCCGCGAGCATATCTTTGAGCGCGGCGTCACCACCAAAACTCGCGGCGATCACGGTATTGGACTGTATCTTATTGAACGCTATGTCACCCAGGCTGGCGGCACGATTGAAGTGGCCGACAACGCGCCGCGCGGGGCGATTTTCACGCTGTTTATTCCCGCCGACGGGCCAGCCCATCCGCAAGAAGAGAAGCACTATGCATCATGACCTGGTCGATGTTCTGATCGTTGAAGATGAAAGCGAACTGGCGCGGCTGCACGCCGAGCTTATCCAGAAACATCCGCGTATACGGCTGGCGGGCACGGCGGCTTCTCTCGCCCAGGCGCGGCAGATACTCAACGCCAGGCCGCCGCAGCTGGTGCTGCTGGATAACTACCTGCCGGACGGCAAAGGGGTCACCTTGATGAACGACCCTATTATGGGCCACGCTGGCTGCTCGGTGATCTTTATCACCGCCGCCAGCGATATGGAAACCTGTAGCCAGGCAATTCGCAACGGCGCCTTCGACTACATTCTCAAACCGGTGTCGTGGAAGCGCCTGAGCCAGTCCCTTGAACGGTTCGTACAGTTCTACGACCAGCAGCGCGAATGGAAGATTGTCGACCAGCAGAACGTGGATTCGCTGTATCAGCTGCAGGCTAAAAACTACCGAGCCGATAGCGGCAGTAAAGGTATTGAAGAAAAAACGCTGGCGCTGGTGCAGAGTCTGTTTACCGGCGAAGATGAACGCTGCTTTTCGGTGGATGACGTGGTGAGCGAGGCTGGATTGAGCAAGACCACGGCCCGGCGCTATCTGGAGCACTGCGTGGAAATCGGTTTTCTGCAGGTAGAAATGCTGTACGGCAAGATAGGCCATCCGCGGCGCATGTACCGCCGCGCCGCCAGCGCATCGTGACGCCTCTCCCGTCCGGGAGAGGCCGGTCGTTTAGAAGCCGCGCTGCTCTTTAATCAGCTCCCAGGCTTTCTGGATCTCCTGCGCTTTCTGCTTAGCCATCTCCATCATTTCCGGCGGTAGCCCTTTCGCCACCAGCTTATCCGGATGGTGCTCGCTCATCAGCTTACGATAGGCGCGCTTGACGGTGGCGGCATCGTCGGTCGCTTTAACCCCCAGCACATTGCAGGCGTCTTCCAGGGTTGGCCCGCGCTGCGCCTGCTGCCAGCCGGCGTTACCGCCGCGCTGCCCGTAAGATTGCTGCTGCGAACCGCCGCCAAACTGCGCCCCGCCCTGCATCATGCGCAGGAACTGCTCGAACTGAGCGCGGGAGATGCCCAGCTCATCGGCAATCACAAACAGCACGTCGCGTTCGTTGGGATGCAGTTCGCCGTCGGCGAAAGCCGCCTGCAGCTGAATTTCCAGAAACATCCGAATTAAATCAAAACGCCCAAAACAGACGCTGCGCAGCTGGCGCATTTTCTCACGCAGCGGGTAATCATCTGATTTCCCTACCCGAAACGCGTGCTGCGCCGCGGTTCGCGCTTCGCCGTGCAGACTCATGCGATCCATCAGCAAATTGGCGACATGAATATCGGCTTCGGTGACGCGTCCTTTCGATTTGGTCAAATGCCCCATCACTTCAAAAGTGGTGGAGAAGAACAGCGACTGACGCTCCTGCTGGTTGGCGAAGACATTCAGCCGGCGACTGCGCGCACGGTCAAACATATGCCCGACTAAGAACCCCAGCACCACGCCCCAGAAGCCGCCCCCCATCATCAACGCAACCGCAACGCCAATTATTTTACCCAAATACTGCATAGACTCCCCAATCTCTCTGCCGCCAGTTAAGCTATATCTGACCGCACGTTACAAAGCGTTTACGCCTCGGTCAATTGTGGGACATAGCCTATAATTTGCTTTATCATACTCGTCATTCTACACAGTGCCTAACGCTCGGGAAGTAAACGGGCAGGATTAACACTAGCGCGATTTAGACGAGTACGTTAGGCTCTGACCGTTTGCAAGCCGCTGCCACACGATGACGGAACAACAAATACAACGTATGAAAAAACGTATTCCCAGCCTCCTGGCCACTATGATTGCCAGCGCCTTGTATAGCCAACAGGGCCTCGCTGCCGATCTCGCCACGCAGTGTATGCTTGGCGTACCAAGCTACAATCGTCCTTTGGTTGAAGGGAAACCCAACGACCTGCCGGTGACGATCGATGCCGATCATGCGAAAGGCAACTATCCTGATAACGCCGTATTTACCGGCAACGTTGATATCAATCAGGGGAACAGCCGACTGCAGGCCGATGAAGTTCAGCTTCACCAGCAGCAGGCCGACGGCCAGCCGCAGCCGGTGCGTACGGTTGATGCCCTCGGCAACGTTCACTATGACGACAATCAGGTGATCCTCAAAGGGCCGAAAGCCTGGTCGAATCTGAACACCAAAGATACCAACGTCTGGCAGGGCGATTACCAAATGGTTGGCCGTCAGGGGCGCGGTACCGCTGACCTGATGAAACAGCGCGGCGAAAACCGCTACACCATTTTAGAAAACGGCAGCTTCACCTCGTGTCTGCCCGGCTCTGACACCTGGAGCGTGGTCGGCAGTGAAGTTATCCACGACCGCGAAGAACAGGTCGCTGAGATCTGGAACGCTCGCTTCAAGCTCGGTTCCGTACCGATTTTTTACAGTCCCTACCTGCAGCTGCCGGTGGGCGACAAGCGTCGTTCGGGCTTCCTGATCCCCAACGCCAAATACAGCACCAAAAACGGCGCAGAGTTCTATCTTCCTTACTACTGGAACATCGCTCCGAACTTCGACGCCACGCTGACCCCGCACTATATGAGCAAGCGCGGCGGCGTCATGTGGGAGAACGAATTCCGCTATCTGACCAAAGCAGGAACCGGCTTAATTGAGTTCGACTACCTGCCTTCGGATAAAATTTACCAGGACGATCACTCAGGCGACAGCAATAGCCGCCGCTGGCTGTTCTACTGGAACCATTCGGGCGTCGTAGACCAGGTGTGGCGCTTCAACGCCGACTACACCAAAGTCAGCGACCCGGACTACTTTAACGACTTCAGCTCGAAATACGGTTCCAGTACCGACGGCTACGCCACGCAGAAGCTCAGCGCCGGTTACGCTAATCAGAACTTTGACGCCACCGTATCGACCAAGCAGTTCCAGGTCTTTAACCGCGACTCAAGCAATGCCTATTCCGCCGAGCCGCAGCTGGACGTGAACTACTACCAGAACGATGTCGGCCCGTTTGATACCCATCTTTATGGCCAGGCGGTGCATTTTGTTAACTCGAACAGCAGAATGCCGGAAGCGACACGCGTTCACTTCGAGCCAACTATCAACCTGCCGCTGTCTAACGGTTGGGGAAGCATCAATACCGAGGCAAAACTGCTGGCAACCCATTACCAGCAAAGCAACCTTGATGACTACAACGCGGCCAACGGTACCGATTATAAAGACTCCGTTAACCGCGTGATGCCGCAGTTTAAAGTCGATGGCAAAATGGTTTTCGAGCGCGATATGCAGGAGAACTATACCCAGACGCTTGAACCGCGCATGCAGTACCTGTACATCCCGTATCGCGACCAGAGCAAAATCGGCACCTACGACTCAACGCTGCTGCAATCGGACTACAGCGGCCTGTTCCGCGACCGTTCGTACAGCGGTCTCGATCGCATTGCGTCCGCCAACCAGGTCTCCACCGGCATCACATCTCGCGTTTATGATGCCGCCGCCGTTGAACGTTTTAATATTTCCGTTGGTCAAATCTACTATTTCACCGAGGCGCGTACCGGTGACGACAACATCAACTGGGAGAACAACGACACGCGAGGTTCACTGGTATGGGCTGGCGATACCTACTGGCGCATCACCGACGACTGGGGTTTACGCGGGGGAATTCAGTACGATACGCGTCTGGATAACGTCGCTACCGGCAGCGGAACCGTGGAATACCGTCGCGACGAAAACCGTTTAGTACAACTTAACTATCGTTATGCGAGCCCGGAATACATTCAGGCGACCCTGCCGTCTTATTCCACCGCTAAGCAGTACAAAGATGGTATCTCGCAGGTGGGGATGACCGCCAGCTGGCCAATCGTCGATCGTTGGGCAGTCGTCGGCGCGTATTACTACGACACGAATACCAGAAAGTCAGCGAACCAGATGTTAGGGGTTCAGTATAGCTCCTGCTGCTACGCTATCCGCGTCGGCTATGAACGTAAGATCAACGGCTGGGATAACAGCAGCAGCGAAAGCAAATACGACAACACCTTCGGCTTTAACATTGAGCTGCGCGGCCTGAGCTCCAACTACGGTCTCGGCACCCAGCAGATGCTGCGTTCGAACATTTTACCGTACCAGAGCTCCCTGTGATGTGGCTGGTTTACACGTAATCCGCAATTGCGGTTAATTGAAATGGAAAAAGTATGAAGAACTGGAAAACGCTGCTTCTCGGTATCGCCATGATCGCGAATACCAGTTTCGCTGCCCCACAGGTTGTCGATAAAGTAGCGGCTGTCGTCAATAATGGCGTTGTTCTGGAAAGCGACGTCGATGGCTTGATGCAATCGGTAAAACTTAACGCCGGCCAGGCCGGGCAGCAGCTGCCGGATGACGCCACCCTGCGTCATCAGATCCTTGAGCGTCTGATCATGGACCAGATTGTCCTACAGATGGGCCAGAAAATGGGCGTGAAGATCTCTGACGATCAGCTCGACCAGGCCATCGCCAACATTGCTAAACAAAACAACATGACCATGGATCAGATGCGCAGCCGTCTGGCCTATGACGGTATCAACTACAGCACCTACCGTAATCAGATTCGTAAAGAGATGCTGATTTCGGAAGTGCGTAACAACGAAGTTCGTCGTCGTATTACCGTTCTGCCCCAGGAAGTTGAAACCCTGGCCAAACAGATTGGCGATCAGAACGACGCCAGCACCGAGCTGAACCTCAGCCACATTCTGATCCCGCTGCCGGAAAACCCAACTTCCGAGCAGGTGGCAGAGGCTCAGGAGCAGGCGAACTCGGTGGTTGAGCAGGCGCGCGGCGGCGCGGACTTCGGCAAGCTGGCTATCACCTACTCTGCCGACCAGCAGGCGCTGAAAGGCGGCCAGATGGGCTGGGGCCGGATTCAGGAACTGCCGGGCATCTTCGCCCAGGCGCTGAGCACCGCGAAAAAAGGCGATATCGTCGGCCCGATACGCTCCGGCGTTGGCTTCCATATCCTGAAAATTAACGATATGCGCGGCGGCAGCCAGAACATCTCCGTGACCGAAGTTCACGCCCGCCATATCCTGCTGAAACCGTCGCCGATCATGAACGACGATCAGGCTCGGGCGAAGCTGGAGCAGATCGCGGCTGACATCAAGAGCGGGAAAACCACCTTTGCCAAAGCGGCGAAAGAGTTCTCTGAAGATCCGGGCTCTGCCAACCAGGGCGGCGATTTAGGTTGGGCGACGCCGGATATCTTCGATCCGGCCTTCCGTGACGCCATTCTGCGCCTCAATAAAGGCCAGACCAGCGCTCCGGTTCACTCCTCCTTCGGCTGGCACCTGATTGAGCTGCTGGATACCCGCAACGTCGACAGAACCGACGCCGCGCAGAAGGATCGCGCTTACCGCATGCTGATGAACCGCAAGTTCTCTGAGGAAGCGGCGACCTGGATGCAGGAACAGCGCGCCAGCGCCTACGTGAAGGTTCTGAGCAACTAATCGCATTAGCCTCATACACAACATCACGCAGGGTGTATCGAGGCGGCTGAGCAAATCGCCCCGGTCTCTGACGGGGGCGACGAAGCGCAGCCAGTAAGAGACCGCCTGAAGGATGAAGTGTATGAATCGAGTTGTTATCACTCCCGGTGAACCTGCCGGGATTGGCCCCGACCTCGTTGTGCAGCTTGCGCAGCGCGACTGGCCGGTAGAGCTGGTGATCTGCGCCGATGGCGCTCTGTTATCCGACCGGGCAAAGCTGCTCGGTCTTCCTTTATCGCTTCTGCCTTACGATCCCACCGCCCCCGCTACGCCACAGCGCGCAGGCACCCTGACGCTTCTCCCCGTCGCGCTTAACGCGCCGGTTGAACCGGGCGTGCTCAACGTCAGCAACGGCCGCTACGTGGTGGACACGCTGGCCCGCGCCTGCGATGGTTGCCTGAACGGCGAATTCGCCGCCCTGATTACCGGGCCGGTGCACAAAGGCATTATTAACGATGCCGGGATCGCGTTTACCGGTCATACCGAGTTCTTTGAAGAGCGCTCGCAGGCCAGTAAAGTGGTGATGATGCTGGCGACTGAAGCGCTGCGCGTGGCGCTGGTGACCACTCACCTGCCGTTAAAAGCAATAAGCGATGCGATTACGCCCGAGCTGCTGCGGGAAATCATCACCATCCTGGATCACGATCTGCGTACCAAATTTGGCATCAGCAACCCACACGTGCTGGTTTGCGGCCTGAACCCGCACGCCGGCGAAGGCGGCCATATGGGTACGGAAGAGATCGATACCATCATTCCGGTGCTCGAAGAGATGCGCGCGAAGGGCATGAACCTCAGCGGCCCGCTGCCGGCGGATACCCTGTTTCAGCCGAAATATCTCGACCATGCCGATGCGGTGCTCGCGATGTATCACGATCAGGGCCTGCCCGTGCTAAAATACCAGGGCTTTGGCCGCGGCGTGAATATTACGCTCGGTTTACCATTTATTCGCACTTCCGTTGACCACGGCACCGCGCTTGAACTTGCGGGCCAGGGGAAAGCGGAAGTCGGCAGTTTTATCACGGCGCTTAATCTCGCCATTAAAATGATTGTTAATACTCAATGAATAATCGAGTCCATCAGGGCCACTTAGCCCGTAAACGCTTCGGGCAAAACTTTCTCAACGATCAATTTGTGATCGACAGCATTGTCTCGGCCATCAATCCACAAAAAGGTCAGGCGATTGTTGAAATCGGCCCCGGCCTCGCCGCGCTGACCGAACCGGTTGGCGAACGCCTCGACCAGCTCACCGTTATCGAGCTGGACCGCGACCTGGCCGCTCGTCTGCAAACGCATCCGTTCCTCGGACCTAAGCTGACGATTTATCAGCAGGATGCGATGACCATGAACTTTGGCGAGCTGTCGCAGAGCATGGGCCAGCCGCTGCGCGTCTTCGGCAACCTGCCGTACAATATCTCGACCCCGCTGATGTTCCATCTGTTCAGCTATACTGATGCCATTGCCGATATGCACTTTATGCTGCAAAAAGAGGTCGTCAATCGCCTGGTTGCCGGGCCGAACAGTAAGGCGTATGGTCGGTTAAGCGTAATGGCGCAGTACTACTGCCAGATCATCCCGGTGCTTGAAGTGCCGCCGAGCGCCTTTACGCCGCCGCCTAAAGTCGATTCCGCCGTAGTGCGTCTGGTGCCTTACCGCACGCTGCCGCATCCGGTGAAAGAAGTACGCGTACTGAGCCGTATCACGACAGAAGCGTTTAACCAGCGTCGGAAAACGATCCGCAACAGCCTCGGCAACCTGTTCAGCGTTGAGGTTCTGACCGAACTGGGTATCGACCCGGCCAAGCGCGCAGAGAATATTTCCGTGGCGCAGTACTGTCAGCTAGCTAACTGGTTATCTGAGAACGCGCCCACCAAGGAGAGCTAACCATGATTAATTCGCCCCGAGTATGTGTGCAGGTACAAAGCGTCTATATCGAATCGCA
The DNA here is from genome assembly GCF_002090195.1 of Klebsiella sp. M5al. Classification (NCBI taxonomy): domain Bacteria; kingdom Pseudomonadati; phylum Pseudomonadota; class Gammaproteobacteria; order Enterobacterales; family Enterobacteriaceae; genus Klebsiella; species Klebsiella sp. M5al. Next base: position 934,565 of record NZ_CP020657.1, on the reverse strand, counting down.
ATCTTCTCCGGAAGAAGAGCGCTACGTCTTTGCTTATACCGTCACTATTCGCAATCTGGGGCGAACTCAGGTTCAGCTTCTTGGCCGCTACTGGCTTATCACCAACGGCCACGGTCGCGAGACCGAAGTCCAGGGTGAAGGGGTTGTCGGCGAGCAGCCGCATATTCCCGCTGGCGGTGAGTATCAATATACTAGCGGCGCGGTCATTGAAACGCCGCTGGGCACCATGCAGGGGCATTATGAGATGATCGATGTGAACGGCGCGCCGTTCTCCATTGAAGTCCCTGTTTTCCGTCTCGCAGTACCAACCCTCATCCATTAAAACAATGTCTACATACCTTATTGGCGACGTTCACGGTTGCTACGATGAACTGATCGCATTATTAGAGCAGGTGGAGTTTAACCCTGAGGTTGATACGCTGTGGCTCACGGGCGACCTGGTCGCGCGCGGCCCCGGTTCTCTGGAAGTGCTGCGTTTCGTGAAACAGCTTGGCGATAGCATTCGCATCGTGCTGGGCAATCATGACCTGCACCTGCTGGCGGTCTTTGCGGGCATTAGCCGCAATAAACCCAAAGATCGGTTGAAATCGCTGCTTGAGGCGCCGGACGCCGACGATCTGCTCAACTGGCTGCGTCGTCAGCCGATGATGCAAATCGATGAAGAGAAAAAGCTGGTCATGGCCCACGCCGGGATCACTCCGCAGTGGGATCTGGAAACCGCCAAACAGTGCGCCCGCGATGTGGAAGCCGTGCTCGCCAGCGACTCCTATCCGTTCTTCCTCGACGCGATGTACGGCGACATGCCGAACAACTGGAGCAATGAGCTCAGTGGCCTGGCGCGCCTGCGCTTTATCTCCAACGCCTTTACCCGCATGCGCTACTGCTTCCCGAACGGGCAGCTGGATATGTACGCCAAAGAGGCGCCGGAAAACGCCCCCGCGCCGCTGAAACCGTGGTTTGCCATTCCCGGGCCGGTGGCCAACGAATACAGCATTGCCTTTGGTCATTGGGCTTCACTGGAAGGAAAAGGTACGCCGGAAGGCATTTACGCGCTGGATACCGGCTGCTGCTGGGGCGGCGATCTGACCTGTCTGCGCTGGGAAGATAAAACGTACTTCACCCAGCGATCGAACCGGCAGACAAATCTTGATGAAGGCGAGGCGATCGCCTCCTGAAGAGAGTCACCCCGGTGAACGAACGCCACCGGGGGAAACCTTAGCGACGCTCCAGGATCTCGAAGCAGTAGCTATGGGAATTCTGCGCATCGGCATCGTGGAACTCGCTGAATACCGACTCCCACTCGTCCGGGTCGTAATCCGGGAAATGAGTATCGCCCTCCACCTCCGCATCAATATGCGTCAGATAGAGCTTGTGCGCTTTCGGCAGGAACTGCTCATACACGCGACCGCCGCCGATCACCATCATCTCTTCCACATCGCCGCAGGCGGCAATCGCTTCATCAACCGACTTGACCCACTGCACGCGATCGTCGGTGCCGGGCTGGCTGCTAATCACGATATTTTTACGTCCCGGTAACGGGCGACCGATGGATTCCCAGGTAAGACGCCCCATCACTACCGGTTTGTTTAAGGTATTGCGCTTAAACCAGGCGAGATCGGCAGGCAGGTTCCATGGCATGGCGTTTTCCATACCAATGACGCGATCTACCGCTAACGCCGCAATCAGACTGATCATTAAATAATTCCCGAATGCAAAAAATTGTCGCCACTATACGGAAAGCGTAATACTTCGTCGACTGGGCGAAGGGTAAAGAATCAGAAAATTTTAAGTTTTGCTGGCGAGCCCACGTAAGCCCCGTGAGCCGCCAGAACAGGATTTAAATTGAAAACAAAATGTTACTTGTAAAGCTAACGTAACACCCTGAATTTACCCTATAGCGAGGGCTTATTCTCCGGCTCATCGGCGATGTCGCCGGTATGCCGTCCCTCTTCCGTCCCCTGCCAGCCGTGACGCTGAACCAGCGATAAATGATTGCGGTCCTCGTTAATAATGCCGGTCAGCATATCGCTGGTGCGCTTGAATACCGCCACCCGGGAAGCCGCGTCGTTTTCCGCCATCGCCACCATCTCTTCGACCATTTGCAGGTTGAAACGGCGGAACAGATCGGCGCGTTCGCGGGCCTCATACGCGCCGAGGCCCAGCGCCTCCAGCGTCATGCGCCCGGACTTCAGCGCCGCTTCGAAGGTTTCGCGCTCCGGCGCTTCGACCCCGGCCTGGCGCAGCTTAATATAATGATCGACATCGCGGGCGCGGGAGATGATCTGCAGATGCGGGAAATGCTCTTTTGCCAGCTCCGCCAACTGCAGATTCGTCTGCGGATCGTCGATGGCGTTAATCAGCACTTCCGCTTTTTCCGCCCCCGCCGACTCCAGCAGGTCTACCCGCGTCGCATCGCCGTAGAATACCTTCATATCAAACTTACGCAGGGTATCAACATGGTCGGGATCGTGATCGAGGATCACCATCTTCACGCCGCTGGAGAGCAGCACGCGGCCGGCAATCTGCCCGTAACGACCGAAGCCAGCGATAATCACCCGCGGCTGCTCTTCATCAATTTCATCGGCTTCGCGCTCCTGACCGCTGGCGGATTTCTCCAGCCGGGTCAGCAGCACCAGCAGGATCGGCGTCGCCGCCATCGATAGCGCCACGGCCAGGGTCAGCGCCTTCGCCCACTCGCTATCCAGGACATCGGCCATCTGCGCCGCGCCGAAAACCACGAAGGCGAATTCGCTTCCCTGCCCCAGCAGCACCGCAAACCAGCGGCGCTGGGCGCGCGGCACGCCTAACGGCCGGGCGATCAGCCACAGCATCAGGGATTTAATCACCAGGAATCCCACCAGCAAAATCAGGATCCGCAGCGGATGGGTGACCAGGGTACCGAAGTCGATAGACATGCCGACGCCGATAAAAAACAGCCCCAGCAGCAGGCCCTTAAACGGCTCAATATCGCTCTCCAGGGCGTGGCGATACTCCGAGCTCGCCAGCAGCACGCCGGCAAGGAAGGCTCCCATCGCCATCGACAGCCCGACCTCTTCCAGCAGCAGACCGAAGCCGAATACCAGGAACAGGGCCACGGCGCTGAAGACTTCGCGCAGGCCGGAGCGCGCGACAAAACGCAGCATCGGCCGGGTCAGATAGCGCCCGAGCGCCACCACCAGCGCCAGCGCGCCCGCCACTTTCAGCGCCGAGAGCGCAAACGCGCCCAGGGTCGTCGAGCCGCCGCTCGCCGCCAGTAGCGGGATCATCGCCACCAGAGGAATGGCCGCGATATCCTGAAACAGCAGCACCGCAAAAGCGCTGCGGCCCAGCTGCGTGACCGTCAGGTTACGTTCGTTCATCGCCTGCATGGCGATCGCCGTTGAGGAGAGCGCCAGAGTCATGCCAATCAGCTCGGCAACCTGCCAACGCAGACCAAGCGACATGCAGAACAGGCCGATCAGCACGCCGCAGACGACCATCTGCAGCGCCCCGCCGCCGAACACCGAGGCACGCAGTTTCCACAGCCGTTGGGGATCCAGCTCCAGGCCGATAACAAAAAGCATCAGCACCACGCCGATTTCGGCAAAATGCAGAATCGACTCGGCGTCGGTGACCAGCCGCAGCCCCCACGGGCCAATAATACAGCCGGCAATTAAATAGCCGAGTACCGACCCCAGCCCAAGACGTACGGCAATCGGCACAATCAGCGCGGCGGATCCTAAATAGATCAGCGCCTGTATCAACGTATGGCTATCCATTATTGTGCGCCTCCTGCCATTCGATTAAGCGTTGACGATAGCGGCGCGCCTGCGCCTGAAGGGTTTCGTCATCGCAGATAAAAGTGCAATGCATCGCGAACGGCGGCAACCATTTCATGCCGCAATACAGCGCGGTGGCCTGCAGCGGCTGCGCCAGCACGTCGAAACCGGGGAAGGAACCAATATCAAAGTGGCTTTCGCCGCCGCCGGTGGTGACCGCCCACATCAATGACTTACCGCGTAATGCGATACCGTTGTGCCCATACGCCCAGCCGTGCGCCAGTACCTTATCCAGCCACAGCTTCAGCAACGGCGGTACGCTGTACCATTGCATCGGATGCTGCCAGATGACCAGATCGGCACGGGCCAGCGCGGCCTGCTCGGCGGCAATATCGATATTGAAATCGGGATAAAGTTGATAGAGGGAGCGTATCTCTACGCCGTCAAGCGTCCCTGCCTGTTCAAGCATCCGCTTATTCGCATGCGAGTGCTGCGGATAAGGGTGCGCATAAATTATGAGGATCATTGATTAGCCTGCGTTTACTCTTGTTGTAATCAGCAAGAGTGTAGACAGTTAATGCTGATACTTACAGCTTCCGTTGGCGTAACCGCAGGAATTGGGGGTGCCTGACACCCCGCGAGTCATGGCCGCTTTGCCCGCTACAGGCGTCGGTCTTGCGCATTTGGATAGCTTAATGGCACGCTTTTTTAATTCCGCTAACCCGGCTTTTTACCGTCTCGTTATCATTTTTATCTAACGTATCAATATAGCGTAAAAACTGCGGCCCAATATCCGAATGGCAAATGGACCGTATCGCCTCATCATTAAATGTCTCGCCTGTATTGGGCCAGTGACTCCTATAAAAGTCATCAGCGGCGATCTCCCACAATTGTCGGTCAGGGATGTTCGGTTGGTTACGTAACTGTGTATTCAGCAAAAGGGTAAAGATCTCAATTGCGTCCTTATTTGTTTCCAGCGAGGCATTATGGAAAGCGTTCTTAACGCGCCGTGCCGCGTAGGCTAAAATAAAGCTATTACCTTTATTATAATACAGTTCAGGATCCTGCCAGTTTATGCGCGAAATGACCTGATGAATGATATCTTTTTTGCCAAACATAACGACGTAGAATAATAAATTAGTACTGCCGGAATAATACTTACCAATATCAATTTGCTGACGTAATAACGAAGGTTGTTTTTTTAATATATCAACAAATCTCTCCGTTTCTCCGCCAAGAACATAGCTCGCCGCAGTTAATATTTCTGAATCTGGTTGAGAATACTTTGCAAATAATCTCATAGCGCGAACATCCGCGTTTTCAATGGTACGATCAATAATAGCGGCACCCGTTTGGGTTTTAGCTAATTCAGGAAATGCGGAAAGCAGCAGTTCGGCTTGCTTAATAACGCTATCGGGGTGGGTGGGTCTTTTATAATAAACATCGATCGGCTGGGCAAAGGTATGCTCCAGTCCTGTCCATTGTGCAGGCGCAGCATAAACAATGTCCTGAGCCTGCTTGCGCTCTGCGGCAGATGAAGCCTGAATAGCGTCAATAAAAACCTGCAGCGCCGTTAAATTTTGAGAATGGATGGCCTCGAAAAAGGGAATGGTATAATAATCACTCTGATTCGCATCGTAATCAAAAGAGCCTTGCCGGTTTTTTAATGGGCTACCCAACTGCTGTACAAAATATTGATATAACTCTTTCGGCAATGATTTATCATAGATGGCAAATAAATAGATTTCGTATTGTTCCTGCTGAGATTTACTTTTAAACAAGCGGTCAAACTCGGGTAATTTTTGCACTGTAAACTTACCCAGCCTGAACTCAGCAATGCTGTTCGCGCGGTCCAGTTCGGCAAAAGACATGTCGACCTGTTCCATTGATGGGCCAATAAATTTATTGGCGATAAGCGCAAAGGTCAGCAAAGTCAACGCATGAATAAATCCCGCATTTTTTACGGAAAAAGTGCTAAAAAGTATTAACGCTAAAATCAACGCGGCGCCAGCCGCCCAACTAAAATAAATAAAGTGGTCAAGTGTAAATGTATATAAAAAACCTAAATACTTATAAACCGCACACAATATTATCGCAGCAAAAAACAGAAAAACATAGGCTACTGACATGTTTTTCCCAATAACCCTACCTTTACTCCATAAAATAAGGAAAATCAGGAATCCCCCACCGATGAGCGCGGGAATAATAAAAACGCAGAAGATAACAAACAAAAAACCGTTACCATTCATTGAAACCATCCATATTTATTATCTGTTGTATATGCCATTTCCATGGCTTTTTAAGCGTATCAGGTACATCGGTAACTTAGAACAGAATGAGTATAGAATTAAAAATAAAAACATTAAATGGATTAATCACGGGCTGGTTGCAGTTTGCGTAAGACGTTACTGATGGCAGGGCAACACACTATTTTAATCGGCGTTTTTGAAACAGAATAAACCATTGCCGAACCGGCCCCGCCGTACTCCTCGCGAGGCCAGAGATAACGCTTAGTTATCCAGTTCATCCATCGATTTAACCTGATCGCGATTGATCTGCTCGGTACGACCGGTTTCCGCATTTTTGTAGGACACCAGACCGGTGTCGTCATCTACCTGCGGTTTGCCGTCGGTCACAATGGTTCTGCCGTCGGTCGTTTTCAACGACTGATTAGATGAACAACCGGCCACGGTAAGAAGCGCGGCGGCGGCGAAAACAGCTGCGGTGAGGGGCTTATAGTGCATCGTGTTTCTCTCCCATTATTCAGTCATATTCATTATCACCCTAACCATCTTAGGCTAGCTGACTGACCGGGGAGAGAAAACCAGAACTCTCCGAAGTAGGCTGTTAACGCCGATCCCCCTGTTTTTGTTCGAAGTTCACCGCCGCGCCGATCAGGTTAGCCTCGTTGCGGTACTGGCAGAGCACCACGTGCGGGAGAAATTCCGTTAACGCTTTTTCATTGACCAGCTCGGCCAGGCGTTGCTTAATACCACCGAAAATCTTATCGCTGGCGGAGATACCGCCGCCGATAATCAGACAGTCTGGGTCATAGCACACCTGCAAATTCAGTAAGCCTACCGCCATCCAGTGGTAAAACTGCGCCACTTCCTGCTGCGCGATATTGTCGCCCTCCTCGGCCAGGCGAAAGACATCCTCTCCGGAGACGGAGTCAGCCGCCAGCGACATGCGCCGGGCATAACGACGCGCCGTAGCGACGGCGGTTGCCAGTTCGCTAAAGGTTTGCCCCTCGTGCAGGGTCATCATGCCAAATTCGCCGGCGTAGCGATGGCTGCCGTGGCGCAGGACTTTATTGTCGACAATCGCGCCACCGATACCTGAACCGGCAATCACAAACAGTACGCTGTCATACTCGCGGCCCGCGCCCAATGCCGCCTCGGCGATACCCGCCGAGTTGGCGTCGTTCTCAATGCATACCGGAAGTGAAAACAGCCCGGAAAGCTCTTCGACGATGGGAAAGTGATGAATATAGGGAATGGCGCTCAGGCCGCTAATGACCCCGCTCTGCGGATCCACACACCCGGGAGCACTAATTGAGATCCCATCAATGGCGTAGCGCGGCTGGAACTGTTGATAAAGATCCAATAGCCGATTTTTCATCTCTTCCCAGCTATCAGGCGTCTCAACCGATGCGGTGTCCTTCAGCTCCCCCTGCTGCCAGACGCCATATTTAATCGATGTACCGCCCCAATCAAACAAAAGTATCGCCATGTAGTTATCCTTGCGTGCGTCATGAAATGGTTTTGTTCCATTAAGGATGAACCCTCCCGCCCCGTTTCGCTTTATCGCGACGCAAAAAAAAGCGCCTCCGGCGTTGGCCACCGGAGGCGCTTTTACTGGCAGATGAGATTACTTTTTAATCTGCGCGTGCATTTCCTGTACCGAGGTCACCTTCTCCATCGCGTTGGCATTCAGCGCCATTGCGGTAGCGAAACCGCCGTTCAGCGTGGTGTCGTAGTGCACCTTGTACTGCAGCGCGCTGCGGCGAATCAGCTTGGAGTCTTCAATCGCCTGACGGCCCGCGGTGGTGTTGATGATGTAGGTATATTCGCCATTCTTGATACGGTCCTGAATGTGCGGACGGCCTTCATGCACCTTGTTCACCAGACGCGGGTTGATGCCGGCTTCGCCCAGCACAATCGCGGTACCGTGGGTCGCATCCAGCTCGAAGCCAAACTTCAGCAGTTTTGCCGCCAGATCCACCACGCGCTCTTTGTCGCCTTCGCGAACGGAGAGCAGCGCGCGCCCTTGTTTCTTCATCGTCGAGTTGCTGCCCAGCTGCGCCTTGGCGAACGCTTCCGCGAAGGTGCGGCCTACGCCCATGACTTCACCGGTAGAGCGCATTTCCGGCCCTAACAGCGGGTCAACGCCCGGGAATTTGTTAAACGGCAGCACCACCTCTTTCACCGAGTAGTACGGCGGGATGATCTCTTTGGTTACGCCCTGCTGGGCCAGCGTTTGGCCGACCATTACGCGCGCCGCGACTTTTGCCAGCGGTACGCCGGTGGCTTTCGAGACGAACGGGACGGTACGCGCCGCGCGCGGGTTGACTTCAATCAGGTAGACTTCGTTGTTTTTAACCGCAAACTGCACGTTCATCAGGCCGCGAACCTGCAGCTCAAAGGCCAGCTTCTGCACCTGCTCGCGCATCACATCCTGAATTTCCTGGCTCAGGGTGTAGGCCGGCAGTGAACACGCGGAGTCGCCGGAGTGCACGCCCGCCTGCTCGATATGCTCCATGATGCCGCCAATCAGCACCATTTCGCCGTCGCAGATTGCATCGACGTCGACTTCAACCGCATCGTCAAGGAAGCGGTCCAGCAGCACCGGCGCATCGTTAGAGACGCTGACCGCGGTCTGGAAGTAGCGACGCAGGTCGATTTCATCGTAGACGATTTCCATCGCACGGCCGCCAAGCACATAGGACGGGCGCACCACCAGCGGGTAGCCAATCTCTTTCGCCTTTTCGACCGCCATTTCGATCGCGGTCACGGTGGCGTTGGCCGGCTGCTTCAGCTTCAGGCGGTCAACCGCGTGCTGGAAGCGTTCGCGGTCTTCCGCGCGGTCGATAGCATCCGGGCTGGTGCCGATAACCGGCACGCCAGCCGCTTCCAGCGCGCGCGCCAGCTTCAGCGGAGTCTGGCCGCCGTACTGTACGATAACGCCTTTTGGCTTCTCTATACGCACGATTTCCAGCACGTCTTCCAGGGTTACCGGCTCGAAGTAGAGGCGGTCTGAGGTGTCGTAGTCGGTGGAGACGGTTTCCGGGTTACAGTTGACCATAATGGTCTCGTAGCCGTCTTCGCGCAGCGCCAGGGAGGCGTGGACGCAGCAGTAGTCGAATTCGATGCCCTGGCCGATACGGTTCGGGCCGCCGCCGAGCACCATGATCTTGTCGCGGTCAACGGACGGGTTCGCTTCGCACTCGTCTTCATAAGTGGAGTACATGTAGGCGGTGTCGGTGGCGAATTCCGCCGCGCAGGTATCCACGCGCTTGTAGACCGGGTGCAGGTCGTACTGGTCGCGCAGCTTGCGGATTTCCGCTTCGCGCACGCCAGCCAGCTTCGCCAGACGCGCATCGGCAAAACCTTTGCGCTTGAGCTGACGCAGGAAGTCGGCGTCGAGGCCGGTAATACCGACTTCAGCCACTTTCTCCTCCAGACGCACCAGCTCTTCAATCTGTACCAGGAACCAGCGGTCAATATTGGTCAGGTTGAACACGCCATCAACGGAGAGGCCCGCGCGGAAAGCGTCAGCGATGTACCAGATACGCTCTGCGCCAGCATCTTTCAGTTCGCGGCGAATCTTGGTCAGTGCTTCCGGGTCATCAAGGCTCACTTTCGGGTCGAAACCAGTGGCGCCCACTTCCAGGCCGCGCAGCGCTTTCTGCAGGGATTCCTGCTGGGTGCGACCAATCGCCATCACTTCGCCCACCGATTTCATCTGGGTGGTGAGGCGGTCGTTAGCGCCGACGAATTTTTCAAAGTTGAAGCGCGGGATTTTAGTCACGACGTAGTCGATGGACGGTTCAAACGACGCCGGGGTACGGCCGCCGGTGATATCGTTCATCAGCTCATCAAGGGTGTAACCTACCGCCAGCTTCGCCGCGACTTTGGCAATCGGGAAGCCGGTGGCTTTCGAGGCCAGCGCCGAGGAGCGGGAGACGCGCGGGTTCATCTCGATAACGATCAGGCGACCATCTTTCGGGTTCACCGAGAACTGAACGTTGGAACCGCCGGTTTCGACGCCGATTTCACGCAGTACCGCCATCGAGGCGTTACGCATGATTTGGTACTCTTTGTCGGTCAGGGTTTGCGCCGGCGCCACGGTGATGGAGTCGCCGGTATGGATGCCCATGGCGTCGAAGTTTTCGATAGAGCAGACGATGATGCAGTTGTCGTTTTTATCACGCACCACTTCCATCTCGTACTCTTTCCAGCCGATTAGCGATTCATCAATCAGCAGCTCGTTAGTCGGCGAGAGATCCAGGCCGCGTTCGCAGATTTCTTCGAACTCTTCACGGTTGTAGGCAATACCGCCGCCGGTGCCGCCCATGGTAAAGGAAGGACGGATGATGCACGGGAAGCCAACGTCAGCGGCAACCGCCAGCGCTTCTTCCATGGTATGGGCGATGCCGGAACGCGCGGTGTCGAGGCCGATTTTCTTCATCGCCACGTCGAAACGGCGGCGGTCTTCGGCTTTATCAATCGCATCGGCGGTGGCGCCAATCATGGTCACGCCGAACTCGGCCAGCACGCCCTGACGCTCCAGCTCCAGCGCGCAGTTCAGCGCCGTCTGGCCGCCCATAGTCGGCAGAACCGCATCCGGACGCTCTTTCTCAATAATCTTGCGCACCACTTCCCAGTGAATCGGCTCGATGTAGGTGGCATCGGCCATTTCCGGGTCGGTCATGATGGTAGCCGGGTTAGAGTTCACCAGAATGACGCGGTAACCCTCTTCGCGCAGCGCTTTACACGCCTGGGCGCCGGAGTAGTCAAACTCACACGCCTGACCGATAACAATCGGGCCCGCGCCCAGAATCAGGATGCTTTTTATATCTGTACGTTTTGGCATGGCTCTCTTAACTCCTGATTATTTCGCGGACTGACGGTACTGCTCAATTAATTCGATAAAATGGTCGAACAGCGGTGCGGCATCGTGCGGGCCAGGGCTCGCTTCCGGGTGCCCCTGGAAGCTGAACGCCGGTTTGTCGGTACGGTGAATGCCCTGCAGGGTGCCGTCGAACAGCGACTTGTGGGTCACGCGCAGGTTAGCGGGCATAGACGCTTCATCCACCGCAAAACCGTGGTTCTGCGCGGTGATCATCACCACGTTGTTATCCATATCTTTTACCGGATGGTTGCCGCCGTGGTGGCCGAACTTCATCTTCACGGTCTTCGCGCCGCTCGCCAGCGCCAGCAGCTGATGGCCGAGGCAGATGCCGAATACTGGAATGTCGGTTTCCAGGAACTTCGTAATCGCGTCGATAGCGTAATCACAAGGCGCCGGGTCGCCAGGGCCGTTGGACAGGAAAATACCGTCCGGATTCATCTTCAGCACCTCTTCAGCGGAGGTCTGCGCCGGAACCACCGTCAGACGGCAGCCGCGATCGACCAGCATGCGCAGAATGTTGCGCTTGGCGCCGAAATCGTAGGCCACCACGTGGAACGGCAGCTCGCTTTCCGCTTTGGCTTCCGGCAGGTCTCCCGCCAGCGTCCAGCTCCCCTGCGTCCAGCTGTAGGTTTCTGCGGTCGTCACTTCCTTCGCCAGATCCATACCGTTGAGGCCCGGGAACGCTTTCGCTTTTTCCAGCGCCAGCTGCGCGTCCGGACTGTCGCCGGCGATGATGCAGCCGTTCTGCGCGCCTTTTTCACGCAGCAGACGGGTCAGCTTACGCGTATCGATATCGGCAATCGCCACGATGTTATGGCGCTTCAGATAAGAAGAGAGGTCTTCGGTATTGCGGAAGTTGCTGGCAATCAGCGGCAGATCGCGAATGACCAGACCCTGAGCATGTACCTGAGAAGACTCTTCATCGGCGGCATTGGTGCCGACGTTGCCGATATGGGGATAGGTTAGAGTGACGATTTGGCGGGAATAGGAAGGATCAGTGAGGATTTCTTGATAACCGGTCATTGAAGTATTGAAAACGACTTCCCCAACCGCCGTGCCGGTAGCCCCTATGGCCCGACCGTGAAACTGGGTTCCGTCTTCCAGAACCAATAGCGCTGACTTAATCAAAACACCCTCCAGAGAATATCCACTCACTTTATTTGCATATTAATTCATAATGTAGATCTGAATCAATGCAAATCTGTTGCCCGCAGAATTTTGGCAAACGGCGGCATTCTGGAGAGATGGCCGGTAAAAGTCAACTTAAAGCGGATATTTTTAATCTTGTTTCAAGCGACTATTCAGCAATACCGGTCTTAACGGGCAAAAAGATCAACTAACTAGCCTGGGAAAACGCTTGCGGAGGTGGATGATTGTAAAATCTTAGCGCAGGGATTGAAAAAGTAGACCAGACGGTCAAAATTTACAATAAAACAACAAAAAATACGCAGATAACGTATTATTTTGTAGATTTAACCATAAAAAATATCTAAAACCCAAAAAATAAAAAAGGGCAATAAAATATTGCCCCTTGCAATCAATTACTTATTGAATGCAATAACCACATCACGATGGGTAATAATCGTTATAAAGAGTTCAGTTCAAGCACATCACGCATATCAAAAAGACCGTTTTTCTTACCTTTCAACCATAAAGCAGAGCGTACGGCGCCATTAGCAAAAGTCATCCGGCTGGAGGCCTTGTGACTGATTTCAATGCGTTCACCGATATCCGCAAACATCGCCGTATGCTCGCCGACGATATCCCCGGCGCGGACGGTCGCAAAACCGATAGTGCCGGGAACGCGTTCGCCGGTGTAGCCTTCGCGACTGTAGACCGCACACGCTTTCAGATCTTTATCCAGGGCACCGGCAATCGCTTCGCCCATCGCCAGCGCCGTACCCGATGGCGCATCCACTTTGTGGCGATGATGCGCTTCGATAATCTCAATATCGGTATAGTCGCCCATCACCTTCGCTGCCTTCTCCAGCAACTTGAGCATCACGTTGACACCGACGCTGAAGTTGGCGGCAAAGACGATGGCGATCTCCTGCGAAGCCTCGCGAATGGCCTGTTTGCCGGCGTCGTCAAAACCGGTGGTGCCGATAACCATTCCTTTACCGTGTTGACGGCAAAAGGCGAGATGGTTCAGCGTGCCTTCCGGGCGGGTAAAGTCGATGAAAACGTCGAAATCGTCTTTTACCGCCTCAAGGCTGCTTTGCACCACAACCCCCGCCTTGCCTGCGCCCGCCAGCTCGCCCGCGTCGCTGCCGAGCAGCGACGAACCTTCGCGCTCCAGCGCCGCGCCAAGCGCCGCGCCGTCCATCTGCTGTACTGCCTGAATTAACTGGCGTCCCATCCGGCCGCCCGCGCCCGCGATGGCCACGCGGATTTGTGCATCATGCATAGCTATTCTCTTTTGTTAACACTACGTAAATTGTTTTCAGAGTAACCAGCCCATCGATGGGCCGCTACTCAAAAACACCGATAATTAGAAATTTATGACAAACTGCCGCCGATATCAGTAAAAACTATAAGATTGTGCCGAGAATTTGCCGTTGAGTAGTGAGGAGAGAGGAGCAAGCGCGGTCCGCAACCCCGGATCGGCCCTCTGCTGGCCAATCCGGGTAAACCGTCGAGATAAAAGCGAGCGATTAGTGCAGGAACAGCTCCCCGGCCGGGAAACCGGACAGGAACGAGGTGACCGCCAGCAGGTCGGCGCTGCCGCCGGGGCTAAGGTGACGGACAATCAGTTCATCATCCAGCTGGCGAAGCGCTTCCAGACCGCCGTCGGTCAGCACACCGCCTTCCCACAGCAGCCTTTGCGCCTGCTGCTGCACAAAATTCAGCCCTTCAAGCCCGCCGCGCGACACCAGGTTGGTGTCGTCATTCCAGGCCATCAGGTGCAGCAGGGTCTGCAATAACGCCAGATTGGTATCGCCGGTCTCCGCCATAACGCGATTGAATACCGGCATCGCCTGGGTGCGCACGGTGCGAAAGCCACTCTCCGCTTCGCCCCGGGCGCCGGAGAGCCCGTAGCGCAGGAAATGACCTTCGCCTTTACTCACCTTCTTTCCCGCGGCAGAGGAGAGCTCACGCCCGACCAGCCCCCGGCAGAAGCGGGCCACCTGATCGCAAACCCGGTGCTGCTCAACCGGCTCTCCTCTTGCCACCAACCTTCCCACCGCCGCGCTGAGCAGGCCAAAAGCGAAGATCGCGCCGCGATGGGTATTCACTCCGCCGGTGGCTGCCAGCATATCCGTCTCGCAGGCCATGCCTACCGGACGCAGCATCGTCAGCACCTTTTCCGGCATGATATTGGCGGTGTCGTGGCCCATAATGAAAAACTTCTCCATCCACGGGGCGACAACCGCCGTGCTGGCCTCAAAGGAGGCCAGATCCATATCCCGATGCGCGCCGGCGTTACGAATATCCACCAGCCCGGGCTTCGGCGTCAGGCGAACTTCGGTCAGCAGCGCCCGTTCCACACGTGAAACCATCTCCTCCGCCGCCACCGTTTGACGGCTCGATGGGCGATGCTGGCTCATCATCACTTCGCTCATGCCTTTCTCCTCAGCGCGTTTAACCGGCGCTTTTAACCTGATGAATGACGTCGATCACCGAACCGTCGCGATAGCGCACGACGGCCACCACCCGATCGGTAAATGCGATCGGCTCAGGCTTGCCGGTCAAAAGCTCGGCGCGCTGCTGTAGCGCTTCGATGGTCATCAGCGGGATATCCGCCTGACGCAGGCGATCGATCAGATCCTGACGCGCCGGGTTGACGGCGATACCGTGGTCGGTCACCAGCACATCCACGCTGGCGCCCGGCGTCACGCGGGTTAACACCTTCTCGACCACGCACGGAATGCGTCCACGCACCAGCGGCGCGGTGATAATGGTTAAGTCAGCACCCGCCGCCGTATCGCAGTGGCCGCCGGATGCCCCGCGCAGCACGCCGTTAGAGCCGGTCATCACGTTAACGTTGAATCCGGTATCGATTTCCAGCGCGCTCAGCATCACCACGTTCAGGCGTTCGCAGGCGATGCCTTTCGAACCCGGATTGGCGTATTGATTAGCGGAAATTTCGATATGGTTAGGGTTATTGGCCAGCGAACGCGCGGCGTCGCCGTCGAAAGACTGGGTATCCAGCAGCGCTTTGATCAGGCCCTTTTCGTGCAGATCGACCATTGTGCCGGTAATCCCGCCCAGACCAAAGCTGGCGGTAATGTTGTGACGGCGCATCTTATCTTCGAGGAAGCGGGTCACCGCCAGCGAGGCGCCGCCGGTACCGGTTTGCAAAGAGAAGCCATCTTTAAAATAACCGGAGTGCTCGATCACTTTCGCCGCCTGGCGGGCGATCAGCAGTTCGCGCGGGTTGCTGGTCAAACGGATCGCCCCGGCGGTGATTTTCGCCGGATCGCCGACCTCGTCGACCTGCACGATCAGATCGACCTGATCCTGGGCGATGCTGGCCGGATAGTTTGGATAATCCACCCACTCTTCGGTCAGCAGCACCACGCATTTGGCGGCATCGGCATCCACTTTGGCGTAGCCCAGCGATCCGCAGCGGGATTTACCGCTAAAGCCGTTGGCGTTGCCGTATTCATCGCAGCACGGCACGCCGAGGAACGCCACGTCAATGTTTAGCTCGCCGCTTTGTACTAAATACGCGCGGCCGCCGTGGGAGTGGATTTGGACCGGATTTTCCATCAGACCGGCGGAGATCTCTTCTCCCAGCTTACCGCGCAGGCCGGAGGTGTAAATCTGGCGGATCACGCCATTTTTAATATGTTCAATCAGCGGCCAGTGGGCGTCGATCAGCGAGCTTGAGGCCAGCGTCAGATCGCGAAAGCCCATTTCAGCCAGCTTCGCCACCACCATATTGACCACCTTGTCACCGCCGCGAAAGGCGTGGTGAAAAGAGATGGTCATGCCGTTTTGCAGGCCCGAACGGCGAATCGCCTCCTCCAGCGAGGCGCAGATTTTACGTTGGCGCTTTTCGCTTTCGCTGGCCAGCCACGGGCTTTTCGCCGTCACGCCCGCATAGGGCGCTAATCCTTCCGGCATCACGTACTGCTGATTAAGCATTGCTACGGTCTCTTTCATTATTTGCTCCTTAATCACGAATGCCGGAAGCCGACAGCGCCACGACTTTGCGCGCATGGTCGATAATCGGTCCATCTATCATCTTACCGTTCAGCGATACCACGCCCAGACCGCGCTCTTCCGCCTCTTCCGCCGCCGCGATCACATCGCGCGCATGCTCAACGTCTTTCAGGGTTGGGGCATAAACCTGATGCAGCAGTTCAATCTGGCGCGGGTTGACCAGCGATTTGCCGTTAAAGCCGAGGTTTTTCGCCAGATTCGCTTCCGCGAGGAAACCTTCTTCATTGTTAATGTCCGACCACACCACGTCATAGGCCGCGATCCCGGCGACGCGCGCCGCGTGCAGCACCGCGCAGCGGGCATAAAACAGCTCGGTGCCGTCGCCGCGGCAGGTGCCCATATCCATCACGTAGTCAAAGGCCGCCAGCGCGATCGCCGACAGACGCGGGCTGGAGCGCGCGATCTCGACCGCATTCACCACCCCCAGCGCCGACTCAATCGCCGCCATGAGCTTAGTGCTGCCCACTTCCCGTCCGCACTCGCGTTCAATCCGCTCGACGTGCGCTTCCAGTTCATGGATATCTTCTTTGCTGTCGGTCTTCGGCAGGCGCACCATATCCACCCCCGCGCGCACTACCGCCTCCAGATCGGCGAGGCCAAACGGCGTATTGAGCGGGTTAATACGCACCACGGTTTCCACATCCCGATAGAGCGGATGCTGTAGCGCGTGATGCACCAGCAGGCGGGCGGTATCTTTTTCACGGAGCGAAACGGCATCTTCGAGGTCAAACATCACCGCGTCAGCGCCGTACACAAACGAGGTGCTTAACATCGCGGCGTTGGCGCCGGGGATAAACAGCATACTGCGACGAGGTTTCATAGCTGGCTCCATTGCAGTTGAGATTGTTGCGCCGCGCGCAGCGCCGCGGCCTGAACGCGAGCCTTCAGCACGCACTCCAGCGCGCCTTTATCATCGACGACCACATTCGCGCGAGTGACACCAAGCTGCGCCAGGGTCTCTCTGACCACCTGCTCAATCGCCGCGCCGAACTGCTGCTTCACAATACTGTCGATTTCAAGCTGAATACCCGGCTCATTGGCAGGCCCAATCCTGACCATGACATCGCTGGATTCCAGCGTGCCGGCCAGGGCGTCAATCATCATTTCCATAGAGGCTGATCCTTAGTTATGGAGGTAATATCTAGGCGGTTTGATGTTCGCTTTCCGCCAGCTGCATCAGAAAAGAGAGCGTTCCCGGCGGAACCAGCGGCGCAATAGCCGACCACTGGCGCTCCTTATAGAGTTTGCGCACCCGTGAAGCCGAAATCGGTGCGCCGTCTTTCTCGACCCGCTCCAGCTCCACCACCTGAATCGCGGGCGTCTCGCCGGGCGCTTCCAGCAGTTCCTTCATGCGCAGGTTGTAGTTACGGGTTAAAGAGCACAGCGGCTCGCTACCGACAAAACGGTGGGTAATCTGTAGCGCCGGGGCTAAATGTTCGCGGAAAAGCTGTAGGTCGATCTGGCAGTGGCAATCATCGACCACGCCTTTATCTTTGAGGAAATAGCCGGGGAAAGTCGCCCGGGAGATCAGATAAGCCGAACCTGGATGTAAGGTCACGTTGGCGATCCCGGCGATCCCCTGTTCAATCAGCGCCACGCGATCCTGATAGCTGAAAAATGAAGCGTCTTCTTTCACCACAAACAGATGCAGCCAGTCGCACTGGCGAGCGGCCTGCTCTACCAGCCAACGGTGTCCCAGGGTAAAGGGATTGGCGTTCATCACGATAGCGCCGATTTTTTCCCCGGGCTGGCGGTACATGGTCAGTTGGCGGCAATAGCGCGCCAGGCGTTCGCGGCTATTTTCCATTAACACCGCCTGGTCACCCGCGCGGGCGATAGGCCAGAATCCGGCGCTGGAAAATAGCGCCGCGTTATCGGGTTTAGTGAACAGGAACAGCTCGCTGCGGCCCAGCTCATACGCCAGGGTCATCAGCTCAGTCAGCAGCTTCAGGCTGAGCCCTTCTCCCTGCAACGACGGGTCGACGGCAATACACTTCAGGACGCATCCGGCAATCGCGCCGCAGCCGACAATGCGCCGCTGATCCTCGGCGACAATCACCCTTTCGCAATCCGCCTCCAGCGAGAGCTGATGCTGATGAAGAAAGAGGTCAACGGCCTCTCGCCGCCGGGGATCTTTTTGTACGGTGACGCGTTTTATTATCAGATTCATTTTTTAGCGCTTCATTAACCAAAAACGGACTGTATTTCGCCACCGTTCCCGCAGCGGTTCTTTTATTTAAATCACATTTTTCCGCGTACCTTAATTGGCTTTATGGTTTTTATGTTGTTAATTAATTCAGAAGAATAAAAACAATTAAATTAATTAAAAACACGGCCAATCAGTGAAGATAATCACATATCGCCGTGGAACATATTTATTATTATGCCGCCGTTCTATTATTGCTTGTTCTAACGCCATTATTCCTTTTTTTAACAGGGTGACGTCATATGACTAATATGAGCCAGGCTCCATCTGCGGAGAAAAAAGGCGTTAGCGATATTCTGGGGTTTAAAATCTTCGGCATGCCGCTACCGCTTTACGCCTTTGCGTTAATCACTTTACTACTTTCACATTTTTATAATGCCCTGCCGACCGACATTGTCGGCGGCTTCGCCATCATGTTTATTATTGGCGCCGTTTTTGGAGAAATTGGCAAACGCCTGCCAATCTTCAATAAATATATCGGTGGCGCGCCGGTGATGATCTTCCTCGTTGCCGCCTATTTCGTTTACGCTGGCATTTTTACCCAGAAAGAAATTGAGGCGATCACCAATGTGATGGATAAAAGTAATTTCCTGAATTTATTCATCGCCGTGTTGATTACCGGCGCCATTCTCTCGGTTAACCGTAAACTGCTGCTGAAATCTCTGCTCGGCTATATTCCAACCATCTTAATGGGGATCCTCGGCGCATCCATCTTCGGTATTCTTATCGGCTTGTGCTTCGGTATTTCCGTAGACCGCATCATGATGCTGTACGTCCTGCCGATTATGGGCGGCGGCAACGGCGCTGGCGCGGTGCCGCTGTCTGAAATTTATCACTCCGTTACCGGCCGTTCGCGTGAAGAGTACTACTCAACCGCGATCGCTATCCTGACCATCGCCAACATCTTTGCCATCGTCTTTGCCGCGCTGCTCGATATTATCGGTAAAAAACACACCTGGCTGAGCGGCGAAGGCGAGCTGGTACGCAAGGCCTCCTTCAAAGTAGAAGATGATGAAAAAGCGGGCCAGATTACCCATCGCGAAACGGCCGTCGGCCTTGTGCTCGCCACCACCTGCTTCCTGCTGGCCTACGTTATCGCCAAGAAAATTCTGCCCAGCATTGGCGGCGTGTCTATCCACTATTTTGCCTGGATGGTGCTGATTGTCGCAGCCCTGAACGCTTCAGGTCTCTGCTCGCCGGAAATCAAAGCTGGCGCCAAACGTCTGTCTGACTTCTTCTCTAAACAACTGCTGTGGGTGCTGATGGTCGGCGTCGGCGTGTGCTACACCGACCTGCAGGAAATTATCGACGCGATCACCTTCGCTAACGTGGTGATTGCCGCTGTGATTGTCGTCGGCGCCGTCGTCGGCGCCGCTGTCGGCGGCTGGCTGATTGGCTTCTTCCCGATTGAATCGGCGATTACCGCGGGCCTGTGCATGGCTAACCGCGGCGGTTCCGGCGACCTGGAAGTACTCTCTGCCTGTAACCGTATGAATCTTATCTCCTATGCGCAAATCTCTTCCCGTTTGGGCGGCGGAATTGTGCTGGTCATCGCCAGCATCGTGTTCGGCATGATGATGTAACCAACACGCACGATGGCGATATTTGAGCGTCAACCACAGAGGTGCAAATTAGGGTCCAGAGCCGGGGGCGGCTTCGGGAAATCCACCCTACTCCTTAGCCGGAAGCACCGATTGGTTAACCTTCAAAGGCGCCATCGTGCCCTTACTTTTGGATCGTTTCATGACTGATGCAGCACTGTTACTGGGTGAAGGCTTCACCCTGATGTTCCTCGGCATGGGGTTCGTGCTGGCGTTTCTGTTTGTGCTGATTTTCGCCATCCAGGGCATGTCCGCCGCCGTCAACCGCGTCTTCCCCGAACCGGCTCCGACGCCCAGAGCCGCTCCTGCCGCCGCCGCGCCCGCTGACGACTTCGCCCGCTTAAAGCCGGTGATTGCCGCCGCTATCCACCACCATCGCCGACTTAACCCTTAATTCACGGAGGAATCCATGACCGTTGCCATTACCGATGTCGTCCTGCGCGACGCCCACCAGTCCCTGTTCGCCACCCGCCTGCGCCTCGACGATATGCTCCCCGTCGCCGCGCAGCTCGACGACGTGGGCTACGGCTCCCTCGAGTGCTGGGGCGGCGCCACCTTTGACGCCTGCATCCGCTTCCTCGGCGAGGACCCGTGGGTCCGCCTGCGCGAGCTGAAAAAGGCCATGCCGAAGACCCCGTTACAGATGCTGCTGCGCGGCCAGAACCTCCTCGGCTACCGCCACTACGCCGATGACGTGGTGGAACGCTTTGTTGAGCGCGCCGTCAAAAACGGCATGGACGTCTTCCGCGTCTTCGACGCCATGAACGACCCGCGCAATATGCAGGCCGCCCTGCGGGCGGTGCGCAGCCACGGGGCGCACGCCCAGGGGACTCTGAGTTACACCACCAGCCCGGCCCACTCCCTGCAGACCTGGCTCGATTTAACCGAACAGCTGCTGGAAACCGGCGTCGACTCCATCGCCATCAAGGACATGTCCGGTATCCTCACCCCGATGGCGGCGTATGAACTGGTCAGCGAAATCAAGAAGCGCTATGACGTCAGGCTGCACCTGCATGCTCATGCCACCACCGGGATGGCGGAGATGGCCCTGCTGAAGGCCATCGAGGCGGGCGTCGACGGCGTGGACACGGCCATCTCTTCCATGAGCGCCACCTACGGCCACCCGGCCACCGAGGCGCTGGTGGCGACGCTGGCCGGAACGGAACACGACACCGGGCTGGATATCCTGAA
Source organism: Klebsiella sp. M5al (assembly GCF_002090195.1). Taxonomy (NCBI): domain Bacteria; kingdom Pseudomonadati; phylum Pseudomonadota; class Gammaproteobacteria; order Enterobacterales; family Enterobacteriaceae; genus Klebsiella; species Klebsiella sp. M5al. The sequence goes on along the minus strand of NZ_CP020657.1, from coordinate 913,506 downwards.
GCTGGAGAGCATCGCGGCCTACTTCCGCGAGGTGCGCAGGAAATATCACGCCTTTGAAGGCCAGCTGAAGGGCACCGACAGCCGTATCCTCGTGGCCCAGGTGCCGGGCGGGATGCTCACCAACCTCGAGGGCCAGCTGAAGCAGCAGAACGCCGCCGACAAACTCGACCAGGTGCTGGCGGAAATCCCCCGCGTGCGCGAGGACCTCGGCTTTATTCCTTTAGTCACCCCGACCTCGCAGATTGTCGGCACCCAGGCGGTGCTTAACGTCCTGACCGGGGAGCGCTACAAAACCATCGCTAAAGAAACGGCGGGCATTCTGAAGGGTGAATACGGCCACACCCCGGTGCCGGTCAATGCCGCCCTGCAGGCGCGCGTGCTGGAGGGGGCCGCCCCGGTGACCTGCCGCCCGGCGGACCTGCTGAAGCCGGAGCTGGCTGCACTGGAAGAGGACGTGAAGCGCCAGGCGCAGGAGAAGGGCATCATGCTTGCCGATAACGCCATCGACGACGTGCTGACCGTGGCCCTGTTCCCGCAGGTCGGTCTGAAGTTCCTTGAGAACCGCAATAACCCGGCGGCCTTTGAGCCGGTCCCGCAGGCGGAAACCGCGCAGCCGGTGGCAAAAGCGGAGAAACCTGCCGCCTCCGGCGTCTACACCGTGGAAGTGGAAGGCCAGGCCTTTGTGGTGAAGGTCAGCGACGGCGGCGATATCAGTCAACTGACCGCGGCTGTTCCTGCCACCGCGCCAGCCGCTGCCGCTCCGGCAGGTGCAGGCGCCCCGGTGACCGCGCCGCTGGCGGGCAATATCTGGAAGGTGACTGCCACCGAGGGCCAGACGGTCGCCGAAGGCGACGTGCTGCTGATCCTCGAAGCCATGAAGATGGAAACCGAAATCCGCGCCGCGCAGGCCGGCACCGTGCGCGGTATCGCGGTGAAATCCGGCGACGCGGTCTCCGTGGGCGACACCCTGATGACGCTGGCGTAAGGAACAGGAACCATGGAAAGTCTGAACGCCCTGATTCAGGGCATGGGCCTGATGCACCTCGACATCGGCCAGGCCATCATGCTGCTGGTGAGCCTGCTGCTGCTGTGGCTGGCGATTGCGAAGAAGTTCGAGCCGCTACTGCTGCTGCCGATTGGCTTCGGCGGCCTGCTGTCGAATATCCCGGAGGCCGGGCTGGCGCTGACCGCCCTGGAGAGCCTGCTGGCGCACCACGACGCCGGGCAGCTGGCGGTGATTGCCGCGAAGCTCAACTGCCTGCCGGACGTTCATGCCATCAAGGAGGCATTAGCCCTGGCCCTGCCGTCGGTGCAGGGGCAGATGGAGCAGCAGGCGGTGGATATGGGCTACTCCGCCGGGGTGCTGGCGGTGTTCTATAAGGTCGCCATCGGGTCGGGTATCGCCCCGCTGGTGATATTTATGGGCGTCGGGGCGATGACCGACTTCGGTCCGCTGCTGGCCAACCCGCGCACCCTGCTGCTGGGGGCGGCGGCGCAGTTCGGTATCTTCGCCACGGTGCTCGGGGCGCTGACGCTGAACTACTTCGGGATTATCAGCTTCACCCTGCCGCAGGCGGCGGCGATAGGCATTATCGGCGGCGCGGACGGCCCGACGGCGATTTATCTCTCGGGCAAGCTGGCGCCGGAGCTGCTGGGGGCCATCGCGGTGGCGGCGTACTCGTATATGGCGCTGGTGCCGTTAATCCAGCCGCCGATTATGAAGGCGCTGACCACGGATAAGGAGCGGAAAATCCGCATGGTGCAGCTGCGCACGGTGAGCAGGCGGGAGAAAATCCTGTTCCCGGCGGTGCTGTTGCTGCTGGTGGCGCTGCTGCTGCCGGACGCGGCGCCGCTGCTGGGGATGTTCTGCTTCGGCAACCTGATGCGCGAAAGCGGCGTGGTGGAGCGCCTGAGCGACACGGTGCAGAACGCGCTGATAAATATCGTGACCATTTTCCTCGGGTTATCGGTGGGCGCCAAGCTGGTGGCGGACAAGTTCCTCCAGCCGCAGACGCTGGGGATTCTGGTGCTGGGGGTGATTGCGTTCTGTATCGGGACGGCGGCAGGCGTGCTGATGGCGAAGCTGCTGAACCTGTTCAGTCACAACAAAATCAACCCGCTGATTGGCTCGGCCGGGGTGTCGGCGGTGCCGATGGCGGCGCGGGTATCGAACAAGGTGGGGCTGGAGTCGGACGCGCAGAACTTCCTGCTGATGCACGCGATGGGCCCGAACGTGGCGGGAGTGATTGGCTCGGCGATAGCCGCCGGGGTGATGCTCAAGTACGTGCTGGCGATGTAAATCGTTACCTTTCCCGGATTGCGGCTGACGCCTTATCCGGGCTACCGGCGCGATCGGGTAGCCCGGACAGGCGCTACGCGCCGCCTCCGGGAAATACCCCAGGCGACGGTGCCAAAGCCCAAACCGAAGGTACGTAAAACGTCGTATTCCGACTAAGCGAGTTCTGAAATCAGTCAATCTGTGGGCCGATTCCGCGCCGACGGCCACTAAAAAAGAGAAAATAACCTTTTGATGTCAATTCGCCCAATGTTTGCCCGAAAAATCACGCACTGGTTTGCCCGACGTTCGTTTCAGAACCGCATCTTCCTGCTGATCCTGTTTACCTCGACAATCGTGATGCTGGCGATGTCATGGTATCTCACCAACATTACCGAGGAGCGCCTGCATTACCAGGTCGGGCAGCGCGCGCTGATTCAGGCGATGCAGATCTCCGCCATGCCCGAACTGGTTGACGCGGTGGAAAAGCACGATTTACCGCGCATTAAAGCACTTATCGACCCGATGCGTTCGTTTTCCGACGCCACCTATATCACCGTCGGCGACGCGAAAGGCCAGCGCCTGTATCACGTGAATCCTGAGGAGATCGGTAAATACATGGAGGGCGGAGACAGCGACGAGGCGCTATATAACGCCAAAAGCTACGTGTCGGTGCGTAAGGGATCGCTGGGTTCTTCACTACGCGGCAAGTCGCCGATCCAGGACAGCACCGGGAAAGTGATCGGCATCGTATCGGTGGGATACACCATCGAACAGTTAGAGAACTGGCTGAGCCTGCAAATCGGATCGCTGATGATCCCGATGGCGATTATGCTGCTCCTGCTGCTTTACTGCGCGCGGCGCTTCTCGCTGCATATTAAAAAGCAGATGCTAAATATGGAACCTCAGCAGCTATCACAGCTGCTCATCCAGCAGAGCGTCCTGTTTGAATCGGTCTTTGAGGGGCTGATAGCCATTGACTCTCATTACAGAATTACCGCCATCAATCAGACCGCGCGGAGGCTATTAAACCTGAGCCAGCCGGAAACCATCCTGATTGGCAAAAGCATCAATAGCGTGATCTCTCAGGAGGCATTCTTCTATGACGCGCCGCAGACCAATAAAAAAGACGAAATCGTCACCTTTAACCAGATTAAAGTGATCGCCAGCCGCATGGCCGTCACGCTCAATAGCGAGCCTCAGGGCTGGGTCATTAGCTTTCGCAGTAAAGACGATATCAACACCCTGAGCCTGCAGCTTAGCCAGGTTCAGCAGTACGCGGATAATCTGCGGGCCGTGCAGCACGAGCATCGCAATCTGATCTCCACCATCGCCGGGCTGCTGTTTTTAAAACGCTATGACAACGCGCTGGATCTTATTCAGCAGCAGTCTGAAAGCCACCAGAAGGTGCTCGATTTTATTGCCCGTAACTTTAAAGTGAATCACCTTGCCGGGCTGCTGATCGGCAAGTATTACCGCGCCAAAGAGCTCGGAATAGAGCTGGTATTCGATCCCGCCTGCCACGTTGAGACCTTACCCTCGTCGCTTTCGCATAATGAGTGGATCTCGATCGTCGGTAATTTGCTGGACAATGCCTACAACGCCACCTTGCGCCAGCCGACAGGTTCAAGGCAGATCGAATGCCTGATCAACAGCGAGGGCGACGAAGCGATCGTCGAGATCGCCGACCAGGGCTGCGGAATTGACGAATCGCTGCGCGATCGTATTTTTGAACGCGGCGTCACCAGCAGCGACAGCGGCGATCACGGCATCGGACTCTGGCTGGTTCGCAGCTACGTTGAGCAAGCCGGCGGCAATATCGTCGTCGATAACAACATTCCTTTTGGCACCATTTTTACCCTTTATATCCCCCTGACCAGAGATGAACATCATGGATAGCATTACAACTCTTATCGTTGAAGACGAACCTATGCTGGCGGAAATCCTGGTGGATACGATCAAGCAATTTCCCCAGTTCGAAGTCATTGGCATTGCCGATAAACTGGAAAGCGCGAAAAAGCTGCTTCGCCTCTATCAGCCCCAGCTCACTCTGCTGGATAACTTCTTGCCCGATGGTAAAGGGCTCGATTTGATCCGCCACGCCGTCAACACGCATTATCAAGGGCGTATCATTTTCATCACCGCCGATAACCATATGGATACCATCAGCGAAGCCCTGCGGATGGGCGTTTTTGATTACCTGATTAAACCGGTTCATTATCAGCGATTGCAGCATACCCTTGAGCGTTTTGCCCGCTATCGCAGCTCTCTGCGCTCAAGCGAACAGGCAAGCCAAACCCATGTTGACGCCCTGTTCAATATCCAGGCAAAAGAGCATACGGAAGCCGCAGGCTCTCCGCTACGCGGTATTGATGAGAGCACCTTTAACCGGGTATTGCAGCTCTTCGCCGACCCGGAAACGGTCCATACCGCAGACACGCTCGCCCGTATTCTCGGCAGCAGTAAAACCACCGCCCGCCGTTACCTTGAGCAAGGGGTTAAAAATGATTTTCTTGAAGCTGAAATCAGCTATGGCAAAGTCGGCAGACCGGAGCGGATTTATCACGGTAAACATCCTGCGCCTATTTAAGCCCCAGGAGATGCCCTGTTTATCGCGCATCTCCTTTCATGCGCTTATTCCACGGTGTAGCTGACAATAATTTGGCCTTTTTTCATCTTCACCTGGCTAATGACGATTTTCCCCAGCTCGGACAGGCTGGCAACGTGCGTACCGCCGCAGGGATAGCTCTGCATATCGCCGAACCCAATCTGGCGCAGGCCATCGGCAAAAGCGACCTGACGCGGTAAATTTCCTGCCTGCCAGGCGGCGACTTTTTCCAGCAGCGCGCTGGCTTCGGGCAGCCCGCCGTTAGCCCCTGCGGCAAAAATGATACGGCTTTCTCCCGGCCAGTGATGCCCTTTCATCGGCTGCCAGCCTGACTGCTCGCCGGCCTGGGCAAGCACGTGCCCGGCGGAGTGCAGGCGCGCGTGAAGCCGTCGGCTTTCCGCATCGATTCGGATCGTGACCTCGCCTGACGGCAGCGGCTGTGAAACGATATGCGCTACGCTATCGCCGCGCGAAACCACGCCTTCGACCGCCAGATCGGCAATCCAGCCGCGATCCGCCGGCTGACCGCCGCCCTGCGGGTGAAACAGCGTACGGTCCAGCTCAATGGCATAGCGGCCATCGGCTTCGCTCAGGCAGTTGACGACTCGCGCCAGGCATTCAGTGGCGTCGCTGGTGTAATAAAGGCGTTCAGTCATGGTTGTTCTCCTCTCTGTCAGGACAGTATATTGATATTACTGGTGGCGATAATCCCGCCTGACATCAATGCAATTTTGCCCTGGAAGCACAAATGAATCTAAGCCTACTGCCCGACCTCGCCCTGTTTGTGCAGATTGTTGAACAGGGCAGCTTTTCCGTCGTCGCGCGCCAGACGGGCGCGACGCCCTCGGCTATCAGCCGCAGCGTTTCTCGCCTTGAACAGGAGATGGGCTGCAAGCTGCTGCATCGCACAACGCGCAAGCTACGCCTCAGCGAGTCCGGTAAGACGGTGTATGAACATGCGCTGGAGATGCTGGAGTCGGCGCGTCTGGCTATGGATTCCGCCAGCAGTACCCAGGCGGTGGCGCAGGGCAAGCTCACGCTAAGCGTGCCGAAAGCCGTGGGCCGGTTTGCCATTCACCCGCTGATGCTGGAATTTTTTACCCGCTATCCGCAGGTCGACGTCTGTCTGCGGCTTGAGGATCGGGTTCTCGATTTTATCGATGACGGTATTGACCTGGCGTTGCGTATCACCCACACCCCTTCCCCGGGTCTGCACGGTAAACCGTTGATGACGATAAGCCACGTCGTCTGCGCGACGCCCGGCTACCTGGAACAACATGGAACGCCGCGAATGCCGCAGGATCTGCGCGCTCATAGCTGTATCAGCCTTGGCGAAACGCCCGCCGATGCGCGCTGGAAATTCCGCCGTGCGGGGAAAACGGAGACGATCCAGACCCACGGCCGCTACGCCGCCAACCACACCGCCGTGCGCCTCGATGCCGTGAAGCAAAATCTGGGGATCGGCAGCCTGCCGCTGTTTACCGCCCGTGAGGCGCTGGCGCGCGGCGAAATTGTGCAGGTTTTACCGGAATGGGAGTTTATCAGCAGCTATTCCGGCCAGCTGTGGCTACTGTGGTCGGGCAACAAGCATATGCCCGCCAGAATGCGGGCGATGATTGATTATCTCAGCGAGAAGATGCAGCCGGCTTCAGGCAGCACAGCCATAGCGCGACGATCAAAAACCATGGAATAATAAGGCACAGGGCGAACCACCATCCTGAACGACCGATATCGTGCATCCTGCGGCAGCCAACGGCCAGCAGCGGAACAATCATCGGCAGCGAAAGAAGACCGCTGAGCGGTGCAGCGAAAAAAATGAAAACGCCGTACTGAGAGTTATGCTGCATCGCCAAAAACCAGGTCGCCAGCGGCAGGGCAAGAATCAACAGGTTGATGAGCAAAAAAGACCAAAACTCCTGCCTGCTGGCCACTCCGCTAAAATCGAGGCCCTTTTTCCATCCGTTAAAATACGCTTGTCCATTCGTCATTTTTCTCTCCCTGTTCATAGCCCAATCCAGTATTGGCTGCGTACCGGAGAGATTACGCCAGAATAACCCATCATGCGATAGCGCAAAACGGCGAGAGTTTTGAACGTGAGTTATTTTGCCTCGGCTATGAATAAAACGGGGATGATATATCATCCCCATTTATTCATCTTGCCGATGAAGATCATTTAATGTTGGTGGGTTGTTAAGCGTAATTTATTATAATTAATTAAGCTCCCCGCTTTAATAATCTCCCGCTCTGATGCGGTTAATCCCTCCATATAAAGCGAGATCTCTTTAACGGGATGCTGAGGGCTAATCACGAAGGCGGTAATTTGACTCATATTGGTTTCCAAAGCGGACTTGATTCCCGGGATATAGATGAAGTCGCCCACTTCAAATTCCGGCAGCGCCTCCATCTGCAGCGGCAGCATCCCCCAGTTGATAACGTTTGAACGATAGCGCTTGGTCGCATACTGCTGGGCAATATTCGCCAGGCCGCCGAGGACTCTCTGGCAGCTGGCGGCCTGCTCGCGCGCGGAACCATCGCCGGGTTTTACCGCATACACCATACTGCCTATCTCCGTCTGCTCGAGGGTGACATTTTCCTGTCCCGGCAGCTGTCGGATCCGGGAAAAAACCGCCTCAAGCTCCGGCTCCAGACGACAAGGGTTGTCGCCTGTCATCCGCCTTGTTTCCAGAGCGGCAATCTTCTTACTGCGGCCAACGTAGCCCGGGTCGCGTCGTGAAAGGGTAAACTCGGCCAGCCCTAAAGGATTGGAGCGGAATGAAGAGGTTTCTCCTGATGGAATAAGTTCATCGGTGGTGGTCACCGGATCCATTATCTTTGAGGTCACGTTTAACAGAATATTTTCCGTTAGCGCACTCATCTCCGGCCAGTCTTTAATATTCGGACCATAAATCAGCGATTGTTGCGTCGCCCCCTTAATAAAGCCTTGATAAACGCGATTTTTATAAGGCGAAGCATCAAATTCATACTGCGGAATGTTTTCCCAGCAATCGAGTTCGCAAGCCGATGTCAGCACGCCCCCATTGGCTGCCGTCGCCGCAATGGAGCGGGCATCCATCAGCGCGACAGCCGACATTTGCCCATTCCCCGGTTTTGACCCTTCCCGGTTTGGAAAATTACGCGTCGTGTGGCGAATGCTTAATCCGTTATGCATGGGCGTATCGCCTGCGCCAAAACAGGGTCCACAAAATGCGGTGCGCATAATCGCGCCGGCGCTCAACAGCGCGCTGGTCATGCCTTTTTTAGTCAGGTCCATTAATACCGGTTGGGAAGAGGGATATATCGACAGAGAGAAAGCGTTGTCACCACAGGAGCGGTTTTTTAGGGCATGCGCCGCTTCGACCACGTTAACATAATTTCCGCCGGCGCAACCGGCGATAATTCCCTGCTGAATCCGCAGTTTGCCATTTTCGATTTTATCCCGCAGGGTGAGCGCTGCGCGTCCCTGGGAAATTTTATCGGCCGCCGTTTCGACCTCATGCAAAATATCCTGCAAATTGTCATTAAGCGTATCAATTTCATATACGTTGGCGGGATGAAAGGGCAAGGCGATCATCGGCTTGATGCTACTTAAGTCCACTTCTATGCAGCCATCATAGTAAGCCATCTCTTTTGCCGAGAGCGGACAATAGTCCTGCTCCCTGCCATGAATGCGTAAGTAGTGTTTGGTCTCTTCATCGGTTTGCCAGATAGAGGATAAACACGTGGTCTCCGTTGTCATCACATCCACGCTATTTCTGAAGTCGGTAGACATCGTCGCCACGCCCGGGCCAACAAACTCCATAATTTTATTTTTCACGTAACCGCGCTCAAACACCGCGCCAATGATCGCCAGGGCAATATCCTGAGGGCCAACGCCGGGAGAGGGTTTACCCGTCAGATACACCGCAACTACCTCTGGATAATCAATATCCCAGGTCTCACCGAGCAGCTGCTTAACTAATTCTCCGCCCCCCTCGCCAACCGCCATCGTTCCCAAAGCGCCATAGCGGGTATGGCTGTCTGAGCCCAGGATCATTTTCCCGCCGCCGGCCATCATCTCACGCATATATTGATGAATAACGGAAATATGGGGCGGGACATAAATGCCGCCGTACTTTTTCGCTGATGACAAGCCAAATATATGGTCATCGCTATTGATCGTGCCGCCGACTGCGCAAAGGGAGTTATGACAATTCGTTAAAACATATGGCAATGGAAAACGCTCCATGCCTGATGCCTTAGCGGTCTGGATGATGCCCACAAAAGTAATATCGTGGGAAGCCATTGAATCAAATTTAATTTTTAACTTATGATCATCCCCTGACGTATTATGGGCGGAGAGAATCGACCATGAGATCGTTCTCTTGCGCGCCTCCTCCTTCTCCTCTACCGCGGCTGAACGATTATCAGCACAAATAATACCATGCTGATGCGAGATATAGACTCCATGGTCATATAATTTAATCATGACATATATCCTTAGATGTAGAAAAAATCACGCCTGAGCGATTAGCCCTACTTTTTAAAAGATCGCTGGCCGCGATTAATAAAATGGAAAGAAAATGGGCAACAAAATAAAGCTAACAATTACCGATATCAAAATAAGCGGCAAACCAACTTTTACATAATCGACAAACTTATATCCGCCGGCGGAAAAAATCATCATATTGGCAGGCGTTCCCACTGGCGTCGCATAAGCGCATGAACAGCCGATAACAATCGCCATTAACACCGCCCGGGGATCGGCGCCCATCGAATGGGCAATAGACAGGCCAATCGGCATTAATAAAGCCGCCGTTGCCGTATTTGACATAAAATTGGTTAAAATGCAGGAGATGATTAATACGGCGCTTAAAAGTAAGAAAGGCGAGGCCTGGTGTCCGAGCAAGTCTATTATTGAGCGTGCCATGATCGCGCCAGCGCCGGTGGTTTCCAGTGCCTTTGCTAATGCCAGAGTGCCGCCGAACAGGAAAATCGTCTGCGAGTCGATGGCCTGGTAGGCCTGTTTTTCAGTAATCACCCGGGTCATAACCAACGATAAAGCGCCAATTGAACCAATAATCGCGATCGGCAAACCAATGCGCTTTTCGAAGATCATGCCCAATACCGTCGCGATCAATACCGACAGCGCAATCACCTGCTTATACGTCGGGCAATCGACCGTCCTGATGCTTTCAGCGCCGTGCTTCTGAAGCGTATTTTTGCCGGGTAATATCCGGTAGCCGATAGTCACAAAATAGAGAATACCGCAGGCTAACATGGGAATACCTAACTTAGCGTATTCAAAAAAACCGAAACTTTGGCCAACCTGTTCCAGCGCCGATTGCGCGATCAGGTTGCCGGGTGAACCGATCAGCGAAAGATTACCGCCCAACGCCGAGGCAAACGCCAGCGGCATAAGAAGCCGGGAGCGGGCGTACCCTGATTTAATCGCTGCGCCTATTACCACAGGAATTAAAACCGCCGCCGTGCCGGTATTGGACAAGACTCCGGAAAGGAGCCCACAGACTAACATAATGATGACAATAAGCTGCTTTTCGCTCCGCGCATAACGCGTCACAATACCGCCAATCTTATCCGTTACGCCGGTTTCAAATAAGGCGCCGCCGACCACAAACATTGCCACAAACAAAATGACATTTTGATTAATAAAACCGGAAAAAGCCGTTTGCACATCAAAAACGCCGGTAACCACCAGAGTAATACAAACAATCATGGCCGTTACAGCCAGCGGGATTTTTTCCCATACAAACATTACTATAGAAAAAACTAATAGCGACAATGTAATCGTAACTGGAGACATAAATATATCACACCTCACCTTATCAAAGGCCATATAATCATATTTGAAATCAGGTAACTTCACCCATACTTAAACGCTCAAATAAAAAGAGCAGATAAGTCACATGCCGCTCTGAATAATAAACCTTGCCCCTGGGCACCCTGTGATGCCCAGTTAAGCTATCATTTCCTCAAAAAATTTTTAAATTACCTTCCAGGCGATTAATATTTCCCACCACCATACTCCTAGCGTGATTTGCAGGAGGAAAGTAAGTAACGCTAATATTCCACCGATAATCCACCATGATTTAATATCATTATAGCCAACGCCAAAAATAACTGGCCCTGCCGCCCCGCCGTAGTGGGTTACCATGCCACCATAAGAGTTGCTGAAGAGTAAGGCGAGCGCAGTTAGCATGACCGGTGCGCCAGAAACGTTCGCCAGCATAGCAAAAACGGGAACCATCGCCACAATATAAGCGCTGCCTGACGCAAAGAAGTAACGCACTAAAATGCTTAAGGCAACAATAACGATGAAAGCGACATTACCATGACCGTTAAATGAAATATTATTTTTTAATAAATCAGCCAACCATAAGAAAAAGCCAACTTTGGAGAGCAGGGAACTTAAACCAATAATACCGCCGTACCATATGAGCGTATTCCATCCCCCCTTATTCTTAATCACGTCATCCCAGGTGACGATTCTCAACACCAGCATTAACGCCATAACGCCGATCGCCACGGTAGACTCATTCACTCCCAGCGATTGACTAAATACCCAACCGCCAAGCGCAAGAACAAAGAGGCAGGACAGCATCTTTTCACGTAGCGTCATTGGCCCCAAAGCTTCCATACCGGCTTTGGCGATCTTTTTGTTATCGACTTTCTTCAGTTCTGGCGGGTAAAGCTTGTAGGTAATCAGCGGCGTCAACAGTAACATGATAATTCCGGGTAATCCGGCCGCCAGCGCCCATCCTCCCCAGCTCAATTTTATATGGCAAATATCTTCGATCATTTTTAGCGCAAGTATATTTCCGGCCATCGCGGTGAAGAACATATAGCTGGTTGTTTTGGTCACCATATAGACGTTCAGCATGAGATAATGACCAACGCGTTTTGCGCTGCGCTCCGGCTCGGACCCAAGAGCGACGGCAACACTGTTAATAATCGGCAGTACAATTCCGCCGGCACGCGCTGTATTTGAAGGCGTCGCGGGCGCCAGGATCAGGTCAAGGAAGGCGGTAACGTAGCCCAGACCCAACGTCGTACTGCCAATTTTGCCGATCAGAATATACGCAATTCTTTTCCCCAATCCGGTAATGACAAATGCCGCGCTCAGGGTAAATGCAGAAAACACCAACCAGGTGGTACCTGATGAATATCCGCTTAACACGCTGGCCGCTTTTATCGAACCGTCGCCTAAATTTCCCACAACCACCATTGATGCGGCCACCGCGATCAGCAGGACCACGGGCTCAGCAAAAGGTTTAATGACTAACCCGACAATCGCGGCCAGATAGATACCGGATAATACCCAGGCAAGTTTTGATAACCCTTCTGGCGCTGGGAATAAACTGATGAGTAACGGTATTGCTATTATAACAAGCAGTTTCCATAATTTATTCTTTTGCATTTCCATTCCTTCCCTGCAATCAATATGTAAGGATGCTGGTGAAACGTATTCACATCACTCCCTCCCCGATTCCGGGTATTTTTATAGATACTCAGAGAGTGGGTATTTATTCGGGAATGTAAACCGTTCCTGAAAGGATCTTCCGCGCAGTACGAATAACCGAAGCCCGGATATCTTCTGGGCGTTCAGTCGTCTGGCTTAAGTCGACTTCAATACCGCCGCTGGGGTGTTCGACTTTAATGATTCCGTCGCCTGATAGCTTCGTCAGTTCATTAGCAATGGTTTTCGGAATAATACATGCGCTTGCCAGACCGATAGCACCGGTAATCGCCAGCGATTTATGGCAATTATGCGGCATAAAATAGCGTACGTTTATACTTCCGCCGCTTAATGCAGGAGAAATCAGAACCGGTTTTGGGATAACCATATTCGTTACATCCCCAAACCCCATCGCCTTACCGGCCTGGATACGAATAGATTCAAGCGATTTTAATAACCCGCTATCCCGATCTAATTCACTCGCAGATTCATATCCGGTTTTGCCCAGACTCTGAGCCGGGATCACCACCATGGGCATCGCCATATCAATACAGGTCACTCGTACATCATCGAATACGTCCATACGATTACCCGTCGGGAAAAGGCGTCCGGATTTGGCCCCCGCCGCATTCAAAAAAGTCAATGCAACCGGCGCGGCGCGCCCCGGAACGCCATCGATTTGGCTATCCCCTTCATAGATAACCTTGCCGTCAGGTGTTTGAACGTCAGCGTCAATAAAAGTATTGGTGTTCACGTTTCTTATACGCACTCGCGTAACCGGAGACGCCGCCTCAACTAACCCATGTTCAATCGCAAACCCGCCTACCGCACACAGCATATTGCCGCAGTTTGGCGTTGTATCCACCCGCCGTTCATTAACGATGACCTGAACAAACAGATAATCGATATCCGCTTCTTCGCTAAGCGATTGACTGATAATCGCCACCTTACTGGTTTGTGGGCTCCCTCCGCCAATGCCGTCAATTTCCAGCTCATGACCCGAACCCATGATGGCTAATAAGCAGTCATCACGTTTCTGAATATCCTTGGGTAAATCATCTGCTAAAAGAAAGGCGCCTTTCGATGTCCCACCACGCATTAATACACAGGGAATGCTCTTCATAGCATGTTCCTTATTCGCTAAGAAATAGAAGAATGGTGTAAAACGGCTCCGTGAATTTAATTGGTTTTATGTTTTTTAAGATTTTTATTTACTTAATTAACGGCCAATATCAATCACCTCAGGCATTTTACAAATTCATTCTACTTGCCAGAATCTCACCGGTTGATAAAATTTTGCCATAACAGTTATTCCTGCTGAGTATTAATAAAAAAGCATTCCCGCTTAATAATGACTAGTCATCTACTTAGAGAAACGCTTATTAACCCCTACGGAGCAATAATGAAAAATGAACTATCCGGTATGAAAGCTTTTGTCACGGTTGCGGAGCTAGGCTCATTTAGTAAAGCAGCCGAGCAGCTCAACCTCACGCAACCCGCGCTGACTAAAAAGATAAAAAAAATAGAGGATAATCTGAATATTGCGCTGTTCGAACGAACCACGCGAAAAATTGCGCTTACTCAGGCCGGAAAAATGCTTCTCCCAAAGGCCAAAGCGTTGATTGCCAGCCTTGATGCGGCAATATTTAACCTCAACGATTTAACGTCTCAAATACATGATACGGTAACGCTATCTTGCATTCCGACCGCCGTATTTTACTTTTTACCGCGTGCTATCGTGCAATTTAACCAAAGCTATCCCAACATCAAAGTACGAATTTATGAACAAGGTATAGAAACGTGCATGAACTCGGTACGCAAAGGCGATGTTGATTTTGGAATAAACATGAACTTCATCACATATCCAGACATCGATTTTATCCCTCTGGTGAATGAACCTTTTGTTCTGGCGTGTCGGCAAGACCATCCGCTGGCGGGGAGACAATTAGTTGAATGGCGGGAACTGGTGAGCCAAACCTTAATCGGGGTAAGGAAATCAAGCGGCAACAGACAGTTAATCGAGAAATGCCTGGCTGATAAGCCCTGGCGACTGGATTGGTTTTATGAAGTCCGACACTTGTCGACCTCGCTCGGTCTTGTCGAAGCCGGGTTGGGCGTCTCGGCGCTCCCCTGCCTGGCGATGCCCCATAGCGGCAACAGCACCGTCGTGAGCGTTCCGCTTGTCGAGCCGGTGATCCGGCGCACGCTGGGTATGATCCGCGTAAAGAACCGGCCCCTTTCCGCGGCGGCAGAACGATTAGCGTCGCTATTACTGCTGATGTGGACCGATGAAGCGGGCACGCTATGGCGCAACGTCGTCGACCCCATTCAGAGCACCTGAGCGCCATGCCCGGCCGCTTCGTTACCGGGCTAGGGCGCCAGCGCAATCACCTCGGCCGCCCAGCGCTGAAATCCTTCGACATCCAGCCCCAGCGCCACCTGCGCATTTGCCGGTTGGCCCAGTTTGCCTTCGATATCCACCACCGTGGTGCCTGAGGTCCATATGCCCTGGGTTTCTACCGCCACAAAGCACGGTGCAAGGGTAAACAGCTGCGGACGGACCAGCCAGGCAATCGCGCACAGGTCGTGCATACGCAGCCCGCTGCTCATGCTCCCGCTACGGTAGTGGCTAAACAGCGCGTGCAGCATCTTTCCGGTCTGATTAAGCGTCGGCAGAGTGGCGAGATACGCCGGCGCCAGCATCGCCTGATTGGTGACATCCAGCCCGCACATAACGATCTCCAGCCCGCTGCTGAACACTTTAGCCGCCGCTTCCGGGTCGATGGCGATGTTAAATTCCGCGTTCGGCGTAAAGTTACCGCGCCCGGCGGAGCCGCCCATAATCACCAGACGACGGATGTTAAAACGGCATTCAGGGTACTGGGTCAGCAATAGCGCGATGTTGGTTAATGGGCCAATCGCCACCAGCGTCATCGGCTCCGGAGCGTGCATCAGCGCGTCGCGGATCGCCTGAAACGCCGGTTTCGCCAGCGGCTGACGGTGATGTTCAACAAAATCGTAGCCTTCCATCCCGGATTCGCCGTGCACGGAAGCGGCGTCGCGCAGCGGGCGAACCAGCGGCATCGACGCCCCCTGGGCCAGCGGGACACCAGCGTTCCAAAAATGCAGAAGCTGCAGGGCGTTGCGGGTCGTTTTCTCCACCGATACATTCCCCGCGACCGTGGTCATCAGCTGCAGATCCAGCTCGGGGGCGAACAGCGCGGCGGCAATCGCCGCGGCGTCATCAATGCCGGGATCGGTATCCAGAATGATAGGTAAGCGCATAGTTTCTCCATAAAAAATGCCAGACGTTAAGCCTGGCATCTTCTCATACTGCGGCGGAAAAGAACTTACTCTACTTCACGGACGTCTACGCGCAGCTCTTTCGGCACCTCGAAAACGATGTTCTCTTCGCGCCCTTCCAGCGGCACCGCTTCGCCGCCGCCCAGCTCCTGCAAACGCGTAATCACGTTCTGGACCAGAATATCCGGCGCCGAAGCGCCCGCGGTGACGCCGACGCACTGCGCTTCTTTCACCCACGCTTCCTGGATATCGGTCGCGTCGTCGATCAGATAGGCCGCTTTCCCCATCCGCTGAGCCAGCTCGGCCAGACGGTTAGAGTTAGAGGAGTTCTTCGACCCTACCACCAGCACCACATCGGCCTGCCCGGCCAGCGCGCGGACGGCTTCCTGACGGTTAGTCGTGGCATAGCAGATATCATCTTTGCGCGGCCCGACGATTTTCGGGAAACGCTCGCGCAGAGCGTCAATCACGTCGGAGGTATCGTCGACGGAGAGCGTCGTCTGGGTCATAAACGACAGCTTAGCGTCGTTTTTCACGTCCAGCGTCCAGACATCGTCCGGCGATTCCACCAGGTACATTCCCCCCTGCGGGTTGCTGTACTGGCCCATGGTACCTTCGACTTCCGGATGACCGGCGTGACCAATCAAAATGGATTCTTCGCCGCGACGGCTGGCGCGGGCGACTTCCATATGCACTTTGGTGACCAGCGGACAGGTGGCGTCAAACACCGTCAGATCGCGGCTTTTCGCCTCGTTGCGAACGGCCTGAGAGACCCCGTGGGCGGAGAAGATCAGGATTGCGCCGTCCGGCACTTCGCTAATCTGCTCAATAAAAATCGCGCCGCGCTGCCGTAGGCTATCGACAACATAGCGGTTGTGCACGACTTCATGACGCACGTAGATCGGCGCGCCGTACAGCGTCAGCGCGTTTTCAACAATGCTGATAGCGCGGTCAACGCCTGCGCAGAAGCCGCGCGGGTTAGCCAACAGAATCTGCATCTTACCCCTCCAGCGCCGGATCGATCTCCAGCACTTCAACATCAAAATGAACGGTACGCCCGGCCAGCGGGTGATTGAAATCAACGGTGATCGAATCGCCGTTCACTTCGCGGATCACGCCGGGCATTTCGCTGCCATCCATTGCGGTAAAGAGCATAATCGCGCCGATTGAAGGCTCGCCCGCGTCGATAAATTCCCGGCGCGAGAAGTATTGGATCAGGTCCGGGCTCGGTACGCCAAACGCGGCGTCCGGCTCCAGCGAAAAGGTGGTTTTATCCCCTTCTTTCAGCCCCAGCAGATGCTGTTCAAGACCTTCAGAAAGCGAGGTATCGCCCAGGCGAAACAGCGCGGGTTTACCGTTATTGCGTGTTGACTCTGCGGTGGAGCCATCGTCGAGCTTTAAGGTGAAGTGCACCAGCACCGCACTGTTGCTCTGTACTGATTTAGACATGCAGGTTGCTCACTTGTTTTGCCCGGCGGCGATGGCGCCGCCGGGCGAGTTTTGTTACGCCTGTTTCTTCGCAGCCGCGTTCGGTAAGAAGCCTTCCAGCACGATCAGCGCCGCGCCGATACAGATAGCGGTATCGGCAAGGTTGAAGGTGGCGAAGTGCCAGTCCCCGACGTAGAAATCGATCATATCGACGACAAAACCATGCCACAGCCTGTCGAATAAATTCCCCAGCGCGCCGCCAATAATCAGCGCATAGGCAATGTTATTCAGCTTTTGCGTCGCCTTAGAACGATACATCAGCACCGCGAGGATCACGCAGATACCGATAGCGATACCGGCGAAGAACCAGCGCTGCCAGCCGCCGCTGTCGGCGAGGAAGCTAAAAGCCGCGCCATAGTTGCGCGCATAGTGCAGATTAAGCGATGGGAACAGCGATACCGTATCCCCCAGAGCGAAGTTCTGGAGGATCAGGAATTTACTGCCTAAATCGATAATCAGCACGACTACGACGACCCACAGCCAGCGTAGCCCCGTTGAACAAATCGGTTTACTCATCAGGCAAACTTACGTTTTTCGCCGTCACCGGCGATGTTGCTGACACAGCGTCCGCAGATATCCGCGTGTTCCGCCACCTTGCCGATATCCGTGGTGTAATGCCAGCAGCGCGGGCACTTGTCACCTTCGGCTTTGCTCAGCACGACTTTCAGGCCTTTCAGCAGCTCACTCTGCCAGGCGTCGGCCGGAGCCTGCGCATAATCGGCAACTTTCGCCCCTGAGGTCAACAGGACAAATCGTAATTCGTCGCCCAGCGCGTTGAGCTTCGCCGCCAGATCGGCATCGGCGTACAGGGTCACCGCCGCCTCCAGCGAGCCGCCAACCTGCTTATCCGTACGCGCCTGTTCGATAACCTTGTTGACTTCGCCGCGCACCTTCAGCAGCGCGTCCCAGAAACCGTCGTTCATCGCTTCGTCAGCGTCCAGGCCAAACAGGCCGGTATACCATTCGCCGGTAAAGACGTATTTCTCGCGGTCGCCCGGCAGGTAACCCCAGATTTCGTCAGCGGTGAAGGACATGATCGGCGCCATCCAGCGCACCAGCGCTTCGGCAATATGGTACAGCGCAGTCTGGCAGCTACGACGCGCGATGCTGTCGGCCTTGGTGGTGTACTGGCGGTCTTTAATGATATCGAGCCAGAACGAGCCCATTTCGATGGAGCAGAAGCGCATCAGGCGCTGCACCACTTCGTGGAAATCGTAAGATTCGTAGGCTTTGACGATATCGTCCTGCGCCGCTTGCGCGCAGCCTACAGCCCAGCGGTCCAGTACGACCATCTCTTCCGGTTTCACCATGTCTTTTGCCGGGTCGAAGCCGTTGAGGTTCGCCAGCAGGAAGCGCGCGGTGTTACGGATACGACGATAGCTGTCGGCGGCGCGTTTGAGGATCTCGTCGGAGACGGCCATTTCGCCGGTATAGTCGGTGGAAGCCACCCACAGGCGCAAAATATCCGCACCCAGCTTGTTCATCACGTCCTGCGGCGAAACGGTGTTGCCGATAGATTTGGACATCTTGCGGCCCTGACCATCAACGGTAAAGCCGTGGGTCAGTACCTGGCGGTAAGGCGCTTTGCCCTTCATCGCGGTAGAGATCATCAGCGAGGACATAAACCAGCCGCGGTGCTGGTCGGAACCTTCCAGATACATGTCGGCGGCGTGACCGGTAAATTCCGGACGCACGTCAACAACGGAGGAGTGGGTCGACCCGGAGTCAAACCACACGTCCAGCGTATCCGGCACCTTCTCGTAGCTATCCGCATCGGCGCCGAGGATATCGCGGGAATCGAGATCCCACCACGCCTGGATGCCGTCAACTTCTACGCGTTTGGCGACTTCTTCCATCAGCTCCAGCGTACGCGGGTGCAGCTCTTGCGTCTCTTTATGCACGAACAGCGACATCGGTACGCCCCAGGTGCGCTGACGAGAGATACACCAGTCAGGACGGTTGGCGACCATCGATTCGATACGCGCCTGGCCCCAGTCCGGGATCCACTGCACGCCTTTGATTTCGGAAAGCGACTGCGCGCGCAGGCCTTTTTGATCCATGCTCACGAACCACTGCGGCGTGGCGCGGAAGATAATCGGCGTTTTGTGGCGCCAGCAGCACGGGTAGCTGTGCTGCATTTTTTCAACGTGCAGCAGCGCGCCTTTTTCTGACAGCAGCGCAACGACAACATCGTTGGCTTTGAAGACGTTTACGCCGTCCAGCGTCGGGTAAGTTCCCGGCAGGTAGGCGCCGTCCGGACCAACCGGGTTAGCGACTTCCAGACCATATTTTTGACCGATGACATAGTCATCCGGACCGTGGCCTGGCGCGGTATGTACCGCACCGGTACCCGCGTCCAGCGTGACGTGATCGCCCAGGATCGCCGGGACGTCGAAATCGAGGAACGGATGCTTAAAGCGCATCAGCTCCAGCTCGGCGCCGTTCACCACCGCCAGGATGGTGTAATCAGCAATGCCGGCGCGCTTCATCACGCTTTCGACCAGGTCTTTCGCCAGGATCAGCGCCTGATCGTCAACCTGCACCAGCGCATAGTCAAACGCCGGGGAGAGGGAGATGGCGCGGTTCGCCGGCAGGGTCCACGGGGTGGTGGTCCAGATAACCAGAGAAACCGGGCCGTTAACGTCGGCCACGCCGAATTTCGCCAGCACCGCCGCTTTATCGGTCGCGTGGAACGCCACGTCGATGGACGGGGAGGTTTTGTCGTAATACTCGACTTCCGCTTCCGCCAGCGCTGAGCGGCAGTCTACGCACCAGTGCACCGGCTTAGCGCCTTTGTGCAGGTGGCCGTTGCCGATGATTTTACCCAGCGCGCGGATGATGTTGGCTTCGGTTTTGAAGTCCATGGTCAGGTACGGGTGCGACCAGTCGCCGAGCACGCCCAGACGGATAAAGTCTTTACGCTGTCCGTCAACCTGGGTGGCGGCGTATTCGCGGCACTTGGCGCGGAACTCGGCGGCGGTGAATTTCTCGCCCGGCTTGCCGTACTCCTGCTCCACTTTCAGCTCGATCGGCAGACCGTGACAGTCCCAGCCCGGTACGTACGGGGAGTCATAGCCCGCCAGCCCTTTGGACTTAACGATAATGTCTTTCAGAATCTTGTTAACCGAGTGACCAATATGAATGCTGCCATTCGCATAAGGAGGGCCATCATGCAGAATGAAGGTTTTTTTGCCTTTTTTGGCTGCACGAATGATGCCGTACAGGTCATCATCGGTCCAACGCGCCAGCATTCCCGGTTCACGCTTGGCGAGATCGCCGCGCATCGGGAACCCTGTTTCCGGCAAATTCAGGGTCGATTTATAGTCACTCATCAGATTCTCGGTTCCGTATTTCGGTTTGATAAACACCGTCAGGGTTATGCCTGCCCGGTTAGCCCAAAGAAGTCGCGGGCCGTTAACTCATCACGTGCGATTTGCGTTTTTAGTTCATCAAGCGACGCAAATCGCTGCTCGTTACGTATTTTTTTACGCAGTATTACATCTATATGGCGACCGTAGAGGTCCATTACAACATCCAGGAGATGAACTTCCAGCTGCTGACGCACGCCGGATACCGTTGGACGAGTACCAATGTTGGCGACGCCCATAAACGGTTTGTCGCCAAGCCCTGTCACTTCTACCGCATAGACCCCTTTTACCGGGGAAACCTGACGGCGCAGCGGTAAATTCGCCGTCGGGAAGCCTATTGTGCGCCCGAGCTCATCGCCGTGCACTACGCGCCCGGAGATGGTAAACGGATGCCCCAGCAGCGTCTCCGCGAGGGGCAGATCGTCGTCAGCCAGCGCCTGGCGCACCGCCGTGCTGCTGATGCGCACGCCGCCTTCACAGAAGGTTTGGGTGCTGGTGACGTCAAAGCCATACTCCACGCCGGCTTTTTGTAATAACAAGAAATCCCCCTGGCGACCCGCGCCAAAGCGGAAATCATCGCCAACGGCGAGGAACTGGACTCCCAGCCGGCGGACCAGCAGTTCGCTGATAAAGTCCTGGGCGGTCAATGCGGCAAAGCGCCGATCGAAGCGCACGCACAGGACGTAATCGACGCCGCTTTCGGCCAGATAGTTCAGCTTCTCACGCAGGCGCGTTAATCGCGCTGGCGCTTTATCGGCGGCAAAAAGCTCAAGCGGCTGTGGTTCAAAAATCATCACCACCACCGGTAAGCCACGCTGGCGACCTTCTGCGCGCAAACGCTGCAATAATGCCTGGTGCCCGCGATGCACGCCGTCAAAATTTCCAATGGTCAGCACGCACCCGTGCGGGGCCTGACTGAGATTATGTATGCCGCGTATCAGCTTCATGTCTGGCTCAAAACAGTGAAAATCGTCCGAGTATACCTTGTACAACTGGCGACGTTAACCAGCGATTGCACCTCTTCACTGAAAGATCCCGGTAATTCATTCACTCAGCGCGAGATTGCGGGAAAATCTCTCCGGCATCGTCGATTTTTATGGTCGAAAGGCTGTATTCGCCAGCAACAAGCTGGTAGAATCTTGCGCCATCACTACGTAATGAAGCGTTGTTAGTTTGAACGACGCTTATTTGCACAAATCCATTGACAAAAGAAGGCTAAACGGGCATTCTCCTCGGCCTTTGAATTGTCCATATAGAACACATTTGGGAGTTGGACCTTGGCTAATATCAAATCAGCTAAGAAGCGCGCCGTTCAGTCTGAAAAGGCCCGCAAGCACAACGCTAGCCGTCGCTCTATGATGCGTACTTTCATCAAGAAAGTATACGCAGCTATCGAAGCTGGCGACAAAGCTACTGCACTGAAAGCATTTAACGAAATGCAACCAATCGTGGACCGTCAGGCTGCTAAAGGTCTGATCCACAAAAACAAAGCTGCGCGTCATAAAGCAAACCTGACCGCTCAGATCAACAAACTGGCTTAATCGCCAGCGCGTTGTCGCTTTGAAAAAAACCCGCGAAAGCGGGTTTTTTTATGTCTGCCATTTATGACGCTGGAGCCTGGACCCGGCCTCGGCATTGTCCTCGTGCAGCCCTACGCCTGAGGTGGCGTAAAAAGCGCCGAATAGTCACGGTTACAAATCCGCTGCACCGCCGGATGCTGGATCATTCGTTCCGCAAAGATGGCGTGATACTCTTCCATGACGTTGTCCATGCGCCCGATCTCAACTATCGATTCATCGCTATAGAAATCATGCGCATATAGCGTCGGCGCAACGAAAATCGCATTGTGCGCCGCGCCGAAGGCCTTCATCAACGCCGCATCGTCAAACTCGCCCAGAATTTCCACCTGCAGCCCCTGCGAGTTAAACCAGTTGAGCAGCTTGCGCCCTAACATGGAACGACGGCCGGGGATCAGCAGACGACGTTCTTCCAGGCAGCCCGGGAAGGGTTTTTCCGGCGGCGGATTCATGCACCAGAAGCTCACGCTGCACTCGCCGATTTTTACCGAAAATAGCCCTTCCTGCTGAGTGGAGTCGATGGGGCAGTCGGAGATGATCATATCGAGCTTATGCTGGCTTAGCTGCTCAAGCAGCATTTCGTGGGTCGACTCGAAACAGCGTAAATGGATCTGTTCGTTATCGACGACGGCGGCATCCAGTACACCGCTGACCAACCGTTTCGACAGCGCGTCCGCGACGCCAACATCAAACAGCAGATTCGACTCTTTACGATAGTTAACGATGTCGAGCATTTCCTGGCTTAGCGTAAACATACGATCCGCGTAGCGGAACACAAGCTCGCCGAGTTCGCTGGGCTCCAGCCCTCTTCCTTTGCGCTTGAACAGCTTCCCCTGCAGGCGCTCTTCCAGGGCTTTAATTTGCCCGGTAATGGTCTGCGGCGTCAGGAACAGCGCTTCCGCGGCGCCGACAACGGAGCCTTCTTTGTAGACGTGCCAGAAGTAGTACAGGTGATTGTAGTTGATATGCGACATGCTTCTCTCCCTGATAATGTCCTGGAGAGCCGTAGCCGGCTCTCCGTGAGATGTTAAGCCGCGTAGCCCGAATCCGTTACGCGCTTACGCAATATGATGTATCCCGTGACGGCCGATAGTATCGATCCAATCAGGATGCCAAGCTTAGCCCAGTTGATCAATCCGGGGTCTACGCTGCCGAAGGCCAAAGTGGCAATAAAAATCGACATCGTGAAGCCAATACCACACAAAATGCCGACCGCCATAATCTGCTTACAGGTAGTCCCTTCAGGCAACGAGGCCCATTTCAGCTTCAGCGCCAGCCAGCAGAACACGCTAATGCCCAATGGCTTACCGATAAACAGCCCGGCGATAATACCCAACGGCAGCAGCGAGGTCAGCCCTTCCAGCGTGACGCCTTGCAAAGACACACCCGCGTTAGCGAAGGCGAACAGCGGCAGGATCAGGAACGCTACCCATGGATGCAGAACATGCTCAAGCTGCTTCGCCGGTGATTTACCGTTCTGCTCTTTTAGCGGGATCATAAAGCCGACGATGACGCCAGCCAGCGTGGCATGAACCCCCGATTTCAGCACCGCGGTCCACAGTATGGCGCCGACCAGGATATAGATACCGGTCCGCCTTACGCCACACAGATTTAACGCCGCCAGCACAATAATGGCTCCGGCAGCGACAACCAATGACACCACGGAAAGATCGTGCGTATAGAACAGCGCAATAATAATGATGGCGCCCAGATCGTCGATGATAGCCAGCGCCATCAGAAAAATCTTCAGCGCAGCGGGAACCCGATTACCCAACAACGCCAGTACGCCAAGCGCGAAGGCAATATCGGTCGCCGCCGGAATCGCCCAACCCTCTCTGGCAATCGGATCCTGGCCGTTAAACGCGAGGTAGACCAGCGCCGGAACCACCATTCCGCCCAGCGCCGCGACGACCGGAAACACAGCCTGTCGACGGCTGGCCAGCGCCCCTTGATTCATTTCACGCTTCACTTCAAGGCCGATAAGCAAGAAAAATACCGCCATCAGCGCGTCGTTAATCCACAACAGCATGTTCTTGTTGATCTCAAGCGCGCCAACCTTTAGCTGAACCGGCGTCTCAAGGAAAGCATGATACCAACCGCTGGTCAGGCCGACATTAGCCATCAGCATAGCCAGCGCCGCGGCGATGATAAGAATGATGCCCCCGGAGGCATCACTACTAAAAAAACGATGCAGATGTTTCACTTTTTATAATCTCTTTCTGGGGAATACTTCGTAATTACTATCCTACTCCGCCTGAATCATCGTTAAAATTAGATTATACATGATAAATGGATCGGTTTTTACGAACTATAAAACCCACAACTGGTGATGTCATAGCGATAACCTGCGCCATTAGTTATCTCATTTTTGTAATAACCTGAGATCATCGTCGCTTCAAAAGCACGGTTTTCGTTTCAGGTTCAATCTCCTGCAAGATCAGATATGGAGATTAACGATAAGATGCACAATCCAGCTGTCGTTATCCGCTGGCAGCAGGATTTTGTTATCATCCCGGGAGCGGAAATTACCGTTATCAAGGACCATCAACTCAACGATTCCCGAACTGTCGTTCGCGAGCTCCACAACCTGGTGCTGCCGGCCGTTTCCATCTCACGGTCCGCAGCGTATCCAGCGACATGAACAGTTTTGCATGCGGGTTATACCGGTACATTTCCAGCGTAATACGCGGAAAGATAATAGTTTTCGGCAATGCCAGTGCTTCCACCGTCG
The DNA here is from genome assembly GCF_002090195.1 of Klebsiella sp. M5al. Taxonomy (NCBI): domain Bacteria; kingdom Pseudomonadati; phylum Pseudomonadota; class Gammaproteobacteria; order Enterobacterales; family Enterobacteriaceae; genus Klebsiella; species Klebsiella sp. M5al. The sequence continues at coordinate 888,703 of NZ_CP020657.1, read as the reverse complement.
GGATCAGCCCGTCTTTATCCCTGACGAAAAGTTGCTCATTATAAAAAAGCTGTAGCCTGGTTAGCGCGATGGAAACAGCCGCCGACGTTTCGGATAATCGTTTTGATGCTTTTGTCACATTCCCTGCCGATATAACGGCATCCAGCACTTTCACCAGATTATAATCAACCTCTTTTTAAAATTTCCTGAATTCCCCCCTGAAATAAATACAATACAAATAATTATTTAAGCAATGCACATCATATATAAAAAGGTATTTTGAGCACTATATCGCTCGTCTTGCATGCATTTTTTCAAGGTGTTTACGGTAGATAAAGTAAAATCAAAGATGACCCAGGAAAAAGAAAATTACCATAAAAAACAAAGAATAACATTACCACCAAAAAATCGAATATTTATTACCGAGGAAACACTTTTTATTGCCAATACGTAAGATATAAAAAAACCCGAAATAAATTTCGGGTTTTTTTATATAAAGTGATGATTAACGCGTCAAATCATCGAAAAATTTCTTCACACCGTCGAAGAAACTTTTGGAGCGTGGACTGTTCTTCTCGCCCGTCGGCCCGCCAAAGCTTTCCTGAAGATCTTTCAGCAGCTGCTTTTGTTTATCGTTAAGACCAACCGGCGTTTCGACCACCACGCGGCACAGCAGATCGCCCTGCGCGCCGCCGCGCACGGACTTCACGCCTTTGCCACGCATCCGGAACAGCTTCCCTGTCTGCGTCTCGCCAGGCACCTTAAGATTCACGCGACCGTCCAGCGTCGGGACCTCAATCTCGCCGCCGAGAGCGGCCATGGTGAAGTTAATCGGTACTTCACAGTACAGGTTGTTGCCTTCACGCTCGAAAATGGCGTGCTGCTTAACCTGAACCTGAACATACAGATCGCCTGCTGGCGCGCCGTGCTCGCCGGCTTCACCTTCGCCCGCCAGACGAATACGGTCACCGGTATCGACGCCCGCCGGAATTTTAACCGACAGCGTTTTGGTTTTCTCTACGCGACCATGACCATGGCATTTATTGCACGGATCTTTGATCAGCGTACCGCGTCCCTGACAATGCGGACAGGTCTGCTGAACGGCGAAGAAGCCCTGGCGCATCTGCACCTGACCCGCACCGTGGCAGGTAGGACAAGTCTGCGGCTGGCTTCCTGCTTTGGCGCCGCTGCCGTGACAAACGTCGCACTCTTCTAGCGTCGGAATGCGGATCTCTTTAGTGACTCCGCGAACCGCCTCTTCTAAGGTCAGATCCATGTTGTAGCGCAGGTCTGCGCCGCGCGATGCGCGCTGGCGACCACGACCGCCGCCAAAGATATCGCCGAAAACATCGCCAAAGATATCGCTGAAATCCGCGCCGCCGCCAAAACCGCCGCCGCCGCCGCCCATACCGCCTTGCTCAAAGGCGGCGTGGCCGTACTGATCGTAGGCTGCGCGCTTCTGGGCATCGGTCAGGACTTCATACGCTTCTTTGATTTCTTTGAATTTAGCTTCAGCCTCTTTATCGCCCTGGTTACGGTCCGGGTGATACTTCATGGCCAGGCGCTTATACGCCTTTTTGATTTCACGCTCTTCCGCCGATCTGGAAACGCCTAAAATCTCGTAATAGTCTTGCTTTGCCATTGGTGTTTTTCAGCCCCTTAACATGCGTGCACGGGCGGAGAGGAAACCTCTTCGCCCGTGCCAGTGTTTTACCCGTTCAAAGGGCGATTATTTTTTGTCTTTCACTTCTTCGAACTCAGCGTCAACAACATCGTCGTCCTTCGCGTTGCTCTCGGAAGCGTCAGCGCCGCCAGCCTGCTGCTGAGCGTGCTGCTGCTGCGCGATTTCCATCAGCTTCTGAGAAGCCTGAGCCAGCGCCTGCATTTTCGCTTCAATATCAGCTTTATCTTCACCTTTCAGCGAAGTTTCCAGCGCGGTCAACGCAGACTCGATAGCGGTTTTATCGTCAGCCGGCAGCTTGTCGCCTGCTTCCTCAACCTGCTTACGCGTGCTGTGCAGCAGGTGGTCACCCTGGTTGCGGGTCTGTACCAGCTCTTCAAACTTACGGTCAGCTTCCGCGTTCGCTTCAGCATCGCGAACCATTTTCTGAATCTCTTCTTCGTTCAGACCAGAAGACGCTTTGATGGTGATCTTCTGCTCTTTACCGCTGTTTTTGTCTTTCGCGGAAACGTGCAGGATACCGTCAGCATCGATATCGAAGGTCACTTCGATCTGCGGCATACCGCGCGGCGCCGGGTTGATACCATCCAGGTTGAACTGACCCAGTGATTTGTTATCAGAGGCGCGTTTACGCTCACCCTGAATAACATGGATGGTTACCGCGGACTGGTTGTCTTCAGCGGTAGAGAACACCTGGCTGTGCTTGGTCGGGATCGTGGTGTTCTTATTGATCAACGCAGTCATCACGCCGCCCATGGTTTCGATACCCAGAGACAGCGGGGTAACGTCCAGCAGCAGTACATCTTTCACTTCACCGGTCAGGACACCGCCCTGTACGGCTGCGCCAATGGCGACGGCTTCGTCCGGGTTAACGTCTTTACGCGGTTCTTTACCGAAGAACTCAGCGACTTTTTTCTGCACCATCGGCATACGGGTCTGACCACCGACCAGGATAACGTCCTGGATATCGGATACGGACAGGCCAGCATCCTGCAGAGCAACTTTCAGCGGCTCGATAGAACGGTTAACCAGATCTTCAACCAGGCTTTCCAGTTTCGCACGGGTCACTTTGATGTTCATGTGTTTCGGACCGGTGGCATCCGCGGTGATGTACGGCAGATTGACGTCGGTCTGCTGAGCGGAAGAGAGTTCAATCTTCGCTTTCTCAGCGGCTTCTTTCAGGCGCTGCATAGCCAGCGGGTCGTTACGCAGGTCAATGCCCTGATCTTTCTTAAACTCGTCAACGAGGTAGTTGATCAGACGAGTATCGAAGTCTTCACCGCCCAGGTGGGTATCACCGTTGGTCGCCAGAACTTCAAAGGTTTTTTCGCCGTCAACTTCGTCGATTTCGATAATGGAGATATCGAAGGTACCACCACCGAGGTCGTATACCGCGATGGTGCGGTTGCCGACTTCTTTATCCAGACCGTAAGCCAGCGCGGCGGCGGTCGGTTCGTTGATGATACGTTTGACTTCCAGACCTGCGATACGGCCGGCGTCTTTAGTTGCCTGACGCTGAGCATCGTTAAAATAAGCAGGTACGGTGATAACCGCTTCAGTTACTGGTTCACCCAGGTAATCTTCAGCCGTTTTCTTCATTTTCTTCAGCACTTCAGCAGAGATCTGCGGCGGTGCGGTTTTGGTGCCTTTCACATCAAGCCATGCGTCGCCATTGTCTGCGGCAACGATTTTATACGGCATGATAGAAACGTCACGCTGGACTTCTTCGTCCTGGAAGCGGCGGCCAATCAGGCGTTTAATCGCAAACAGGGTGTTTTGCGGGTTTGTCACTGCCTGACGTTTAGCCGGCTGACCAACCAGAGTTTCACCATCCTGGGTATAGGCAATGATAGAAGGCGTGGTGCGATCGCCTTCGGCGTTCTCCAGCACGCGTGCAGTAGTGCCATCCATAATCGCTACACAAGAGTTGGTAGTACCCAGGTCGATACCAATAATTTTACCCATCTAAACGTCTCCACTAAAAATTCAGTCAACATGTGGTTGTGAACCTGTAATAAGGGCGAAACGTGCGGTTTCAACTGCCCAGACATCATTTTTTTTCAGGTTCATTCACTGCGGTTGACTACAAGATGGGGTCACCCGCCGCTTCATCAAGGGGGGGATACAAAAAATTTTTGTCCTGATCCTGCCGCAGAGGGGGACCGGGCATCAGAAGAAGGCCGAAAAGCGGGTTTAAAAATGCACAATATATAATGAATAAAAATAATTAAATTAAAATTCATTCATATTGTAATTGACATAATCCGCAATGATTACGCGCTAAAGACAATAAAGTTCTGGTGATAAAATATTTATCACTGATAACACATCAAATAATAAGGAAATCCTCATGAAATCACTCATTCATATATCAGCAGGATTATTGTTAAGCGCCGCGTTAATCACATCCGTTTCCGCTAACGATCATAAAATTTTAGGCGTTGTCGCCATGCCGCGAAATGAGACTAACGATCTCACCCTGAAGCTGCCGGTTTGCCGGGTGATTAAGCGAATCCAGCTCACCGCCGATCGCGGCGATATCCAGCTTTCCGGCGCGACGGTGTACTTTAAAGCCAGCAATAGCGCCAGTCAGAACCTCAGCGTGCCGTCAACCATCAAAGAAAGGGCAACCAGCGACTGGATTAACATTAATAGCGACAACGATAACAAGCGCTGCGTTAAAAAAATCGCTTTTTCCGGCCACACCATTAACTCTTCTGACATGGCTTCGCTAAAAATCATTGGCGACGATTAATATCACTGTTCACATTATCTGAGATTTATGAAAATTAATTATCTGGATGATGAAGACCTCTCTTTTCTTCATCGCTGCAGCGAAGAGCATCTGGAAACATTCACCAGAATTCTGACCCACAATGAGAATGGTAAGCCGCGCCTTTCAAGCGCGCTATTGCGTAATGAAAATTTTCAGGCGATGGCCGGGCATCCTGAGCGCTATCGTCGCAACTGGCAGCTTATTGCCGGCGAGCTCCAGCACTTTGGCGGCGACAGCATCGCCAACACGCTGCGTCGTCACGGAAAGTTCTACCGGGAAATTTTGCTGGACGTCTGCAAGAGGCTAAAAATCAAAGTAGAAAAACAGATGTCTACGCCGGAAATCGAGCAGTATCTTCTGGAGCATTTTCTGGAACATAGCTGGAAGAAGATGGACGATCGGCAGAAGGCTGACTTTTTCATTGCCGTTGAGTGTCGGGTCAACGAGCATAAAGAGATACTCCCCTTTCTGCTACAGACGAATAAGCTGGCGCAGGGCGTCTCGCATCTTCTCGAGGCCCGGCTGACGAAGATCCTCCGCACGCACGCCGCCGTTAGCGTAATCGGCCACGGTTTGGTGCGTGGAGCCGGACTTGGCGGCCCTCTCGGCGCCGCGTTTAATGGCATTAAAGCCGTGAGCGGCAGCGCTTATCGCGTGACCATTCCGGCCGTGTTGCATATTGCCTGTTTGAGGCAAATGACCAGACTTCATCAGGTGAAAAATGAAATTGGTGAAAAATACCCCGCCAGATCATAGACAGTAACGCAGCGCCTAATTATTATGCCGCGCCCCGCCGCTGAGTGGCGGGGAATGCTTCCCTTTCTAATCATTATTTTGAGGAATTATGGGCAACACTAAGTTGGCTAATCCGGCACCGCTGGGCCTTATGGGCTTCGGCATGACCACTATTCTGCTTAACCTGGCAAATAGCGGCCTGTTCGCGTTTGATGTAGCTATCCTGGCGATGGGCATTTTTTACGGCGGCATTGCGCAGATTTTTGCCGGTCTGCTGGAATTTAAAAAAGGCAACACTTTTGGTTTAACCGCATTCACGTCTTACGGCGCTTTTTGGCTGACGCTGGTTGCCATTCTTTTGATGCCGAAAATGGGGCTTGCAGAAGCGCCTAATGCGCATTTCCTCGGTATGTACCTTGGACTGTGGGGCATTTTTACCCTGTTTATGTTCTTTGGCACCCTGAAAGCCGCGCGTATGCTGCAGTTTGTATTTCTCAGTCTGACCGTGCTGTTCGCGCTGCTGGCGATTGGTCACCTGGCTGATAACGAAGGCATTGTGAAGATTGCAGGCTGGGTCGGTCTGGTCTGCGGCGGCAGCGCCATCTATCTGGCGATGGGTGAAGTGCTGAACGAACAGTTTGGCCGTACCGTTCTGCCAATTGGCGAAAAGCATTAATTAACTTCACCGCCCGTCCGCGAGCGGCGAAGTAAGCCCTATCGATTTACGGCAGGCGCTGCAGTTCAGCTTTCGGCGCAGCGACCTGCTCATCCAGTCCCTGGCGTAGCCAAATCCCCAGCCCCAATCCCATAAACGACAGTGCCAGTACGTACCACGCGGGCGCCATCGGCGAAACGCCCATCAGCATGGTCACCGCAATCGGCGTCAGGCCGCCAAAGATGGCATAAGAGACGTTATAAGAGAATGAAATCCCGGTAAAACGCACTTCAGCCGGGAACGCGCGCACCATCACATAAGGAACCGCCCCTACCACGCCGACGCACAGGCCCACCGTACCGTAGAGCAGAAACAGACGCTGCGGGCTAGCGCCGGAAAGATGGTAGAAAGCCCAGCTTGCCGCCGCGAGGAATACGCTGCCGACAATAAACGTGCGGCTGGCGCCAAAACGGTCGGCGGCCAGGCCTGCCAGCAGGCAGCCGATACACAGCATGATGGTGGCGATACTGTTCGCCTGCAGGGTGATGGCGGGGGCAAAGCCGTAGTGTTTTTGCAGCCAGACCGGCGACATCAGGATCACCACCACCACGCCGGCGGATAAAAGCCAGGTCAGCAGCATTGAGACCGCCACCGCTTTCTGATGCTTCAGCGCGACGGCCTTAACCGGCAGCTCCTGCGCTAACGCCTTGCGCTGCTGCATTTCGAGGAAAACAGGCGTCTCCTGGAGCCAACGGCGCAGATACATGGCGACGAGCCCAAACGCGCCGCCCAGCAGGAACGGAATACGCCAGCCGCCCTCATGGATACCCTGCGGCGTCAGGTTGGTATTAATCAGCGTCGCCACGACCGATCCCAGCAGGATCCCAACCGTCAGGCCGGCGGTCAGCGTCCCGCAGGCGATACCGATTCTTTTTTCCGGTACATGCTCCGCCACAAAAACCCAGGCGCCGGGGACTTCGCCGCCAATCGCCGCCCCCTGAAGAATACGCATAAATAGCAGCAAAAGCGGCGCCACGATGCCCACCGACGCGTAGGTAGGCAGCAGGCCAATCGCCAGCGTAGGCAGCGCCATCAGTAAAATGCTCAGAGTAAACATTTTCTTACGCCCGACCAGATCGCCAAAGTGGGCCATAATGATGCCGCCAAGAGGACGCGCTAAATAGCCCGCCGCAAATATGCCGAAGGTCTGCACCTGGCGCAGCCATTCCGGGATATCCGCTGGGAAAAATAGCTCGCCGACGACGGCGGCGAAGAAGACAAAGATGATGAAATCGTAAAACTCCAGCGCGCCGCCGAGGGCGGCCAGCGTCAGCGTTTTATAATCCTGTCGATTCAGAGGTCGGGTGCAGTGTGACATAACGGGCAATCATCCAGAGGTATGAAGTTATTCTACGTACTGTGTAAAGTAAAAAACACTATATCGTAAATAAAACAACACACCACTGGTGATGCAGGTTATATCAGGAATACGGTAAATTCAGGATAATGTTTCACGTCTGGCGCTTTTAGGACGGAAAGCTGCTACTACTTCGCCGTTTGTTTCCACATAAGGCCCCTCAAGTAGCTGTACACAATACGGTACACTTGCGAAAACGCCGTGCACCAGCACGTTACCTTCCGCATCTTTCACGCCTTCCAGCGTTTCCTCAATCGCCTTTGGCTGGCCGGGCAGGTTAAGGATCAGCGCCTGCTTGCGGATAACGCCAACCTGACGAGAAAGAATGGCCGTCGGCACAAAGTGCAGGCTCACCTGACGCATTTGCTCACCAAAGCCGGGCATCACCCGATCGGCAATCGCCAGCGTCGCATCCGGAGTGACGTCACGACGGGCCGGGCCCGTGCCGCCGGTAGTCAACACCAAATGGCAGCCCATTTCATCCACCAGCTCGCACAGTGTTTGCTCAATAATAACCTGTTCATCCGGGATCAAGCGGGTCTGCAATTCGAAAGGCGTGGAGAGCGCGCGGGCCAGCCACGCTTCAAGCGCGGGGATGCCTTTATCCTGATAGACGCCGCTGGAGGCGCGATCGGAAATGGAAACTAAGCCGATTCGTAAGGTGTTCATGATTATTCCGTTCAAACAGTATCAATAAACAGAATAATACACCGAGGGGAGCAAGGCAGACAGTTTAATGTGGCCGACGGGCGTCGGCCACATGCAGGATTACAGCAGATCGCCGATCATTTTTTCCAGTTTTTCCTGGTCGATCGCAAACTTGCGGATACCTTCCGCCAGTTTGTCTACCGCCATCGGATCCTGATTGTGCTGCCACAGGAACTCGGATTCGGTGATACGAGCCGGACGCGCTTTAACTTCGCCGCTAAAGGCCAGTTTACGCTCGATAGCGCCTTCGCTTTCCGCCAGCTCTTTCAGCAGCGCCGGGGCGATAGTCAGGCGATCACAGCCAGCCAGCTCCAGGATCTCGCCGAGGTTACGGAAGCTTGCGCCCATAACCACCGTCTCGTAGCCGTGCTGTTTGTAGTATTCATAGATTTCGCTTACCGAAACCACGCCCGGATCTTCTGCCGGCGCGTATTCTTTCTTATCGGTATTGGCTTTGTACCAGTCGAGGATACGGCCAACGAATGGAGAAATCAGGAATACCCCCGCTTCCGCACAAGCGCGTGCCTGAGCGAAGGAGAACAGCAGCGTCAGGTTACAGTTGATGCCTTCTTTTTCCAGCTGCTCGGCGGCGCGGATGCCCTGCCAGGTCGAAGCCAGTTTGATCAGAATGCGGTCGTTACCGATGCCGGCATCGTTATACAGCTTGATGAGACGCTTAGCTTTGGCGATAGATGCCTCGGTGTCATAGGACAGGCGAGCATCGACTTCGGTGGAAATACGGCCAGGGATCAGCTTAAGAATTTCGAGACCAATATTCACCGCCAGCTTATCGGAAGCATCGATAATCTGCTGCGCGCGGTCACTGCTCTGGCCGCGAGCCCATGCAACAGCGTCATCAATCAGCTTACGGTACTCAGGGATCTGAGCCGCGCCGAGAATCAAAGAAGGGTTAGTCGTGGCGTCCTGAGGCTGATACAGCTTCATTGCCGCGATATCTCCGGTATCAGCTACGACAGTGGTGTACTGACGCAGAGAGGTCAATTTATCCGTCATGATAGTGTTTCTCTTAAACAGCAGTTAAGGGGATGTAACCGGTCTGCCAAGATGATAACACGCTGCCGGGGCAGCGCAACCGCCTACAATGCATGAGCGCAGAGTGTGATAAACTGGGTCAATTAATTACCTGAACACTAAAGGATTGTCACTGGATTGGTAGCGCTTACACTCGCGCACCGATATGGGCAAGAGGATGCTTGATGCCTGATTTTCTGTCGTTTATCAATGAAATACTCTGGGGCTCGGTAATGATTTACCTGTTACTGGGCGCCGGCGTCTGGTTTACCTGGCGAACAAAATTCATTCAGTTCCGTTATATCCGTCAGTTCAGCAAAAGTCTGAAAAGGAGCCTTCAGCCGCAGCCCGGCGGCTTAACGTCTTTTCAGGCGCTGTGTATGAGCCTGGCGGCGCGCGTGGGCAGCGGCAATATGGCAGGCGTTGCGCTGGCCATTGCCGCAGGCGGCCCCGGCGCCGTTTTCTGGATGTGGCTCTCGGCGCTGCTCGGTATGGCCAGCAGCTTCGCCGAATGTTCTCTCGCCCAGCTTTATAAAGAGCGCGACTCCCGCGGGCAGTTTCGCGGCGGCCCCGCCTGGTATATGGCCCGGGGACTCGGTATGCGCTGGATGGGCGTGCTGTTTTCCATTTTTCTGCTGCTGGCCTACGGGATCATCTTTAATACCGTACAGGCCAACTCCGTTGCCCATGCCATGGCGTATGCATTTCATTTACCTGAGGCGATTACCGGCGGCGTCCTGGCGGTTCTGACCCTGCTGGTCATCGTTCGCGGCATTCGCGGCGTAGCGCGAATGATGCAGTGGCTTGTGCCAGTGATGGCCCTGCTATGGGTGGCGACCAGCCTGGTCATCGGCCTGTGGCATATCACCGCCCTGCCGACGATTTTTGAAACCATCTTCCGCTGCGCTTTCGGCTGGCAAGAGGCCGCCGCGGGCGCAGTCGGCTATACCATCAGCCAGGCGCTAACCAGCGGCTTTCAGCGCGGGATGTTTTCCAATGAAGCGGGGATGGGCTCAACGCCTAATTCCGCTGCCGCCGCTGCCTCCTGGCCCCCTCACCCTGCGGCGCAGGGGATCGTACAGATGATTGGCGTTTTCATTGACACCATCGTGATCTGTACCGCCAGCGCCGTCATCATCATGCTGGCGCCGCGAGACGGCAATGGAGAAGCGGTGAACGGCATTCAGGCTATTCAGCACTCGATGAACAACCTCATCGGCGACTGGGGTTCCAGCTTTGTCGCTATCGTGGTGCTGCTGTTCGCCTTCAGCTCGATCGTCGCAAACTATATCTATGCCGAAAATAATCTCATTTTTCTCCGCATGGATAGTGACCGTAATATCTGGCTGCTGCGTCTGCTTACGCTGTGCATGGTTGCTACCGGGGCGATGATCGGCCTACCGGTGGTGTGGCAGATGGCGGATACCATCATGGCGCTGATGGCGATAACCAACCTGACGGCTATCCTGCTGCTCTCGCCGACGGTACGCATCATTGCCAGTGATTACCTGCGGCAGCGGCGGCTGGGCCAGCGGCCGGAATTTGACGTCACCCGCTACCCTGAGATTCATCAGCAGCTGGTGCCGGGTACCTGGGACAACCTGCCGCGCGAATAGCGCGGCAATCGCAGCTATCGATCCTCTCATGACGTTTTTTTGCTAAAGTCGTCAAAAATTTCCCGCAAGGACTGGATATGCTCATTCTGATTTCACCTGCAAAAACGCTCGATTATCAAAGCCCGCTGGCAACGACGCGTTATACCCAACCTGAACTGCTGGAACACTCTCAGGAGCTTATCGGTATTGCCCGCCAGCTGTCGGCGCCGCAGATTGGCAAACTGATGGGTATCAGCGACAAGCTGGCTGACCTGAACGCGACTCGTTTCCACGACTGGCAGCCAGACTTCACCCCGGACAACGCCCGTCAGGCGATTCTGGCGTTTAAGGGGGATGTCTATACCGGCCTGCAGGCAGAAACCTTTAGCGAGGCTGATTTCGATTTTGCCCAGCAGCATCTGCGAATGCTTTCCGGCCTGTATGGCGTTCTGCGCCCGCTGGATCTGATGCAACCTTACCGCCTGGAAATGGGGATTAAGCTTGAGAACGCGAAAGGCAAAGATCTGTATCACTATTGGGGAGACGTGATTACCGATAAGCTGAATCAGGCGTTGAAAGCCCAGGGCGACGATATTGTGGTGAATCTGGCTTCTGATGAGTACTTCAGGTCGGTTAAACCCAAACGGCTTGAGGGGCAATTGATTAAGCCGGTGTTCCTCGATGAGAAAAACGGCAAGTTTAAAGTGATCAGCTTCTACGCTAAGAAAGCGCGCGGCTTAATGAGCCGTTACATCATTGAAAATCGTTTAACGAAGCCGGAGCAGCTGACCCGCTTTGACAGCGAAGGTTATTTCTTTGACGCCGACGCGTCGGGCAACGGGGAGTTGGTCTTTAAACGCCATGAGCAGTAAAAGAAAACTCCCCTGCCGCGGATAACGCAGCAGGGGAGCGCGGGCTCGGGTTTAACCCATCATCAGCTTACGCAGCGCGGCAAAATCGGCCGGCAGATTATGCGACAGCAGCGGCAGGTCTGCGCGTTCGGCCAGCTCTTTTGGCAGCGGCAGCGTCTCTTGCAGAATCTCTTCCACGCTCTCTTTAAATTTCGCCGGATGCGCCGTGCCGAGGAACAGGCCGTACTCGCCCGGCTGCAGCTGGTCGCGCAGCGCGCGATACGCAATCGCCGCATGCGGTTCTGAGGTATAGCCGATGGCCTTCAGCTCGCGCATGGTCTCTTTGGTGGTTTCATCATCCACCGCCGCGTAGCCCAGCTCATTCAGACGCCAGATTTTACGGCGGAACAGCTCTTCCACGCGCGGCCAGTTATTCGGCTGGCTGACGTCCATGGCGTTGGACAGCGTGGCCTGAGTCGCTTTCGGCGACCAGTTGCCGTCCTGCAGGAAGCGCGGCACGGTGTCATTGGCGTTAGTTGCCGCGATAAAGCGTTTGATTGGCAGACCCAGGGATTTGGCCAGCAGGCCGGCGGTCAGATCGCCAAAGTTACCGCTGGGTACAGAGATAACCAGCTGATTACGGGCTTCCTGAGGCAGTTGAGCAACGGCTTCAAAGTAGTAGCAAATCTGCGCCAGCAGGCGGCTGATATTGATTGAGTTAGCCGAGTTCAGACCCAGAGCGGCCTTCAGCTCTTCATCATCAAAGGCCTGCTTAACCAGCGCCTGGCAGGCATCAAAATCACCGTCGATAGCCACGGTTTCAATATTGCCGCCAAGGGTGCAGAACAGCTTTTCCTGCAGCGGGCTGATCTTGCCGCGCGGGTAGAGAATGACGACTTTGACGTTTGGCAGGCCATAGAACGCATGCGCGACCGCCGCGCCGGTGTCGCCGGAGGTTGCCGTGAGGATAGTGACCGGTTTGTCGCCGGCGATATGGGTCAGCATCTGCGCCATAAAGCGGCCGCCGAAGTCCTTAAACGCCAGAGTCGGGCCGTGGAACAGCTCGAGGCAGCCGACATCGTCCTGCACTTTGCTGACCGGCGCCGGGAAGGTGAACGCGTTGCCGATGCGCGCTTGCAGCACGTCCTGCGGGATCTCGTCGCCGATAAATGCCGACAGGATTTTCGCGCTACGCGACACCAAGTCCTGCTGCAGCATTTCGTCGATTTCAGTCAGGCTGAATTCCGGCAGATCGTGCGGAAAGAACAGCCCCTGATGCTTGCCAAGCCCCTGGGTGACGGCCTGCGCAAAGCTGACCTGTTCGTTATGATCTTTTAAGTTATAGAGTTTCATTGGTTATCCCACTACTCGAGCGCCCGCCGTGTCCAGCCGGCAAATATGAACGAAGCCTTCCTGATTTTGCAGATAGTGCGTAGCCAGCCAGTCGGCGACGCGCTGCGCGGTTTCCGGTTTATCGCATAATGCGAACAAGGTTGGACCGGAACCGGAAATGCCGCACGCCTGCGCGCCAATTTCCATTGCTGCCTGACGCGCTTCGCTGAAGCCCGGCAGTAGTTTGGTACGATACGGTTCGGCAATCACGTCTTTCATCAATTTCGCCGCCAGCTGAGGCTGACGGGAATAGCAGGCGTGAATAAAGCCCGCCAGGTGACGACCGTGGGCAATACAGTCCTGACGGCGATACTGCGCCGGCAAAATTGCCCGCGCTTCCGCCGTTGAGACCTTAATCCCCGGATAGGCCAGCACCCACAGCCACTCGTCGAAGGACGGAATCTGCTGGCTGATGATGCCGTTTTCCTCAAGCATCAGCTGTATCCCGCCAAGATAGCACGGCGCGACGTTATCGTAATGGATACTGCCAGAAATCCGCCCTTCCATCTCGCCCATCAGCGCCAGCATTCGGCTCTCATTGAGCGGCTTGCCGCAGAACTCATTCATCGCCACCAGCGCGGCGACCACGGAACAGGCGCTGGAGCCCAGCCCGGAACCGATCGGCATGTTTTTTTCCAGCGTCATCGCCACCGGTACCTTCTTGCCAATCTCCTGGCAAAAGCGCTCCCAGCATTGATAGACGATGTTTTCCTGCGGCGCCGTCGGCAGCTTGCTGGCGAAGCGACCCACGTTTTGCAGGCTAAAGCTCGCCGCCGCCTCAACGGAGACGTTGTCCCCCAGCAGCGTGCCGTCAACCGGCGTCACCGCAGCGCCCAGCACGTCAAACCCGACGCTCATATTGGCACTGGAAGCCGGGGCATATACTTTGACCATCTTAAACTCCTAACTTCCATGACAGGGTACGCAGCAGGTCGGCGAAAACGCCAGCCGCCGTCACATCGTTCCCCGCGCCATAACCGCGCAGCACCAGCGGCAGCGGCTGGTAATAGTGGCTGTAGAACGCCAGCGCATTCTCGCCGTTTTTCACTTTGAACAGCGGATCGTTGCCGTCAACCGCGGCGATTTTGACGCGACAGGTGCCATCCTCTTCGATATTACCGACATAGCGCAAGACTTTACCTTCATCGCGCGCTTTGGCGACCCGCGAGGCAAACTCATCATCCAGAGAAGGCAACCGCGCCATAAAGCTGTCGACATCGCCGCTGGCATCAAACCCCGCCGGCAGCGCCGGTTCCACGATAATGTCAGACAGTTCGAGCTCACGTCCGGTTTCACGCGCGAGGATCAGCAGCTTACGCGCGACATCAACGCCAGAAAGATCGTCGCGCGGATCCGGTTCGGTATAGCCCATCTCACGCGCCAGCCTGGTCGCCTCAGAGAAGCTCACGCCCTCATCGAGCTTACCGAAGATAAACGACAGCGAGCCGGACAGAATACCGGAAAAGCGCAGCAGCTCATCGCCCGCGTTCAGCAGATTTTGCAGGTTTTCGATAACCGGCAGCCCCGCGCCGACGTTGGTGTCGTATAAAAACTTACGCCGTGAGCTGCTCGCGGCGTGGCGCAGCTGATGATAGTAATCCAGCGATGAGGTATTGGCCTTTTTGTTCGGCGTGACCACGTGGAACCCTTCGCGCAGGAAATCGGCGTACTGATCGGCCACGGCCTGGCTGGAGGTACAGTCGACAATCACCGGATTCAACAGATGGTACTCTTTCACCAGACGAATGAGTCGGCCCAGATTGAACGCCTCTTTGGCTTCCGCCAGCTCGTCGCGCCAGTGTTCAAGGTTCAGGCCGTGTACGTTAGTCAGTAAAGCGCGAGAGTTGGCCACGCCGCAAACGCGCAGATCGATATGCTTACTCTTCAGCCAGCTCTGCTGGCGTTTGATCTGTTCGATCAACGCGCCGCCGACGCCGCCAATACCAATGACAAACACTTCAATAACCTGATCGGTATTGAACAGCATCTGGTGGGTCACGCGCACGCCGGTGGTGGCGTCATCGTTGCTGACGACAACGGAGATAGAGCGCTCGGAAGAACCCTGGGCAATGGCGACAATGTTGATATTGGCGCGGGCCAGCGCAGCGAAGAACTTCGCAGAGATGCCGCGCAGCGTGCGCATACCGTCACCGACAACGGAAATAATCGCCAGACGCTCCATTATCGACAGCGGCTCAAGCAGCCCCTCTTTCAGCTCCAGATAAAATTCATCTTCCATCACCCGCTTCGCCCGGGCGCAGTCGCTCTGCGGTACGCAGAAACTGATGCTGTATTCGGAAGAGGACTGGGTGATAAGCACCACTGAAATTCCCGCGCGGGACATGGTGGCAAACACCCGCGCCGCCATGCCAACCATGCCCTTCATCCCCGGACCGGAGACGTTGAACATCGCCATGTTATTGAGGTTGGAGATCCCTTTCACCGGCAGGTCGTCTTCATCGCGGCTGGCGCCGATAAGCGTACCCGGAGCCTGCGGATTGCCGGTATTTTTGATTAAACAGGGGATCTGGAACTGGGCGATAGGGGCGATAGTACGCGGGTGCAAAACTTTAGCGCCGAAGTAGGACAGCTCCATCGCTTCCTGATAGGACATCGACTTCAGCAAACGCGCATCCGGGACCTGACGCGGGTCACAGGTATAAACGCCGTCAACGTCGGTCCAGATCTCGCAGCAGTCGGCGCGCAGGCAGGCGGCCAGCACCGCGGCGGAGTAATCAGAGCCATTACGGCCCAGCACCACCAGCTCACCTTTTTCGTTACCCGCGGTGAAGCCCGCCATCAGCACCATATGGTCCGCCGGGATCTGGCTGGCGGCAATGCGGCGAGTCGACTCAGCGATATCAACGGTGGATTCGAGATAATGGCCAACGGCCAGCAGTTTTTCAACCGGGTTAATCACCGTGACGTTATGACCACGCGCTTCCAGCAAGCCGGCCATAATGGCGATAGA
This sequence comes from Klebsiella sp. M5al, assembly GCF_002090195.1. NCBI lineage: Bacteria > Pseudomonadati > Pseudomonadota > Gammaproteobacteria > Enterobacterales > Enterobacteriaceae > Klebsiella > Klebsiella sp. M5al. The sequence goes on along the minus strand of NZ_CP020657.1, from coordinate 872,911 downwards.
GAGCTTTTCTCCCCGGCAAATAAGGGACGCGTTAACGCTATCCGGGCACTGCCCAAGCAGGCTAATGCCGTGCAGGACGTGTTTGATTTGTGCGAATTCCTGCTCAACAAAAGCTTTCAGCTGCGCGAGCGGAAAACCCGGTTGTGCATCGGCGAGACCTTGCAGAAGTTCGGCGAAAATGCGTTCGGCATCGGCGATATTGGTCAGCGCATCCTGCCCGCCAATGGTTTTTTCGATCATGGCAACCAGGTGATTAGTGATCTTCGCCGGGGCAGACAGTACGGTCGCTACCTGCCCCTGCCTGGCATTACTCTCCAGAATATCGGCAACGCGCAGAAAACGTTCTGCATTTGCCACTGATGTACCGCCGAACTTCAACACACGCATGGTTATGACCCCTTGATTTTTTATCGAAAAAAAAGCCCGCACTGTTCAGGTGCGGGCTTTTTTCTGTGTTTCCTGTACGCGTCAGCCCGCACCGTTACCTGTGGTAATAGTGGTGGTGATAATCGTGGTGATCATGCCGATGCGATTCATGGATGTTGTGTACTCTGTAATTTTTATCTGTCTGTGTCCTGTGCCTATATTGGTTAAAGTATCTGTCGACTTAAGTCAACGAATTTCTACTTTTGGCCCATTTTTTCACACCTGGCCAATACGCCATGGTCCCCTGATAATTCATCCGAATTTGCGCATCAGGAGGCCAATAATTAGCACATAAGGCCATATGAAAATAATATGACAGAACTTTAATCTGGAAGGTTTTTTTCAATATCGTGCAGTAAACGATGCAGCATGGCGGTGTCCCGCTGCTGCAAAAGACCCATTCGCTGCTGGAGCCAGTCGGTCAGTTTTATATCGTCCTCCACGCCGAGGCGCTCGAGCAGATCGCGAGTGCGAAGGCGTAGCGCCTGCAGCTGATTGTCATCCACGCTGGCGGATGTTGACGGGGTATTCTGCAGCAACGAAGTCAGCTGATAGCAATAGACCATCACCGACTGCCCCAGATTGAGCGAGGGATAGTCAGCCACCATCTGCACGCCGCTCAGCACATCGGCAAGGGCCAGCTCTTCATTGGTTAATCCGGAATCTTCCCGGCCAAACACCAGCGCGGCATGATGCATCCACTGCGCTTTTTCTTCCAGCAGCGGCAAGAGCTGTTGCGGCGTCGCGTAGTAGTGAAAACGCGCCCGGCTACGGGCGGTCGTAGCGACGGTAAAATCGACATCGTGCAGCGCCTGCTCTAACGTGGCATAAGTTTTAACATTATCGAGGATCTCGCCAGAACCGTGCGCGACCCAGCGCGCCGCAGGCTGCAAATGAGCATCGCTATCGACGATACGCATATCGCTAAACCCCATGGTTTTCATCGCTCTGGCTGCCGCGCCCACGTTTTCTGCCCGAGCCGGGGAGACTAATACAATTGATAAACGCATTTGGTTTCTCTTTTACTTTTTAGGCGGCGGGAATGACGATTTTTCCCTTCATATTACGCGCCGTGAATTTACAAATTTGCAACAAAAATCACTAAATTTGAGCTTTATCACCCATAAAAAAAACTAAACTATTCCCAAGGCACCATGTCACAGAGTATGTTAACAGAACGGCTTTATCCGTATGTTTGGCAATGAAATTTATGTCCGAATACGTTTTGAGGCTTTGGATTCATCACGTTTATTATTTTCTTAGCGCAACTAATTGTGCGGGATATGAATTGTGACGATGAATCCCGTTTAGATGCAATGATTTCACAAGACTGTTAACGTGCTACAATTGAACTTGATATATGTCAACGAAGCGTAGTTTTATTGGGTGTCATGCCTCACTTAGCCTGTTATGTTGCTGTTAAAATGGTTAGGATGACAGCCGTTTTTGACACCGTCGGGTCCAGAGGGAAAGTACCCACGACCAAGCTAATGATGTTGTTGACGTTGATGGAAAGTGCATCAAGAACGCAATTACGTACTTTAGTCATGTTACGCCGGGCATGTTAATTTGCGACATGCACCAGGCAGGTCAGGGACTTTGGTACTTCCTGTTTCGATTTAGTTGGCAATTTAGGTAGCAAACATGCAGACCCCGCACATTCTTATCGTTGAAGACGAGTTGGTAACACGCAACACGTTAAAAAGTATTTTCGAAGCAGAAGGTTATGATGTATTCGAAGCGACCGATGGCGCGGAAATGCATCAGATCCTGTCTGAAAATGATATCAACCTGGTGATCATGGATATCAACCTGCCAGGCAAAAATGGTCTCCTGTTAGCACGCGAGCTGCGTGAGCAGGCGGACGTCGCGCTGATGTTCCTTACCGGCCGCGATAACGAAGTGGATAAGATCCTCGGCCTCGAAATTGGCGCCGATGACTATATCACTAAACCGTTCAACCCACGTGAACTGACGATTCGCGCGCGCAACCTGCTCTCCCGTACCATGAATTTGGGTACCCCGAGTGAAGAACGCCGCAGCGTAGAAAGCTATAAGTTCAACGGCTGGGAGCTGGATATCAATAGCCGTTCGCTGGTTAGCCCTAATGGTGAGCAGTACAAGCTGCCGCGCAGTGAATTCCGCGCCATGCTGCACTTCTGCGAAAATCCGGGCAAAATCCAGTCGCGCGCGGAACTGCTGAAAAAAATGACCGGCCGTGAGCTGAAGCCGCACGACCGCACCGTGGACGTGACCATCCGTCGCATTCGTAAGCATTTTGAATCCACTCCGGACACCCCGGAAATTATCGCCACCATCCATGGCGAGGGGTACCGCTTCTGTGGAGATCTGCAGGAATAACATCATTTTTCTTGCTGTCATAACGTAAAAACGGCGCAATTCGCGCCGTTTTTTTATTTCCAGATCCTCAACTTATCGTCATCATCACCGCCCTCGGGCTGCCTCTCTTTTGGCTTCGGGAGAGATAGCGTGTACCAGTCAACGCGACGCGTCAGGAACATCAGCGCGCTGAGCGCCAGCAGTAGCACTCCCGTTCCCAATAGCAGCGCGCTATCTTCCGAACGCAATAGCATCCACATAACGCCATCCAGCAGCAGCAATGCGCAGACAAAAAGAAAGCTGTTAAGCCATCCCTTCAGCACCGCATTCAGATAAACCCCATTGATCAGCGCCCCTATCAGGCTGGCAACAATCCATGACGGCGTAAAGCCAATATGCTCGGACAGGGCCAGTAATATCAGATAGAACATCACTAGCGACAAACCAACCAGCAGATACTGCATCGGGTGTAAACGGCACTGAGTCAGGCTCTCGAAAACGAAAAACGCCATAAACGTAAGGGAGATTAATAGAATGGCATACTTTGTCGCCCTATCGGTCAGCTGGTACCGATCGGCCGGCGTCGTAACGTTAACGTTGAAAGCAGGCAGTTGACGCCACTCAATCTCGCGATCGTCCATAAAAAACCGGGCCATATTGTTCGCAAACCAGCTACTCTGCCAGCGGGCGCTATAACCTGATGGGGAAACCTCACGACTAACCGGGAGAAAATCGCCCAGGAAACCAGGATGCGCCCAGTTACTGGTCAGCTGTAATTGGCTATTGCGTCCGAGCGGCGCGACTGAGAAGCTTCCGGTTCCGTTCAGGTTGAGTGTGAATTCAACATCCAGCGTTTTTTGTTGAGGAGTTAACAGCGGCATTGGCATATGAATTCCCTCTCCGCTGCCGCTGATACCGATTCCGGGCTCCACCGGCAGTGCCTCTCCATTAATTTTCGGAGCAATAATGGTGCCAATCCCGCGTGCATCGCTAACGCCGACCACCATAACCGGTTTACCTAACGTAATATTATCTTTTCTGAGTTCAGCCAGACGGGAAACATCAAATTGCGCCTTAATCCCCAGATCGTTGTGCCAGATTTGGCCTTCATAAATCCCTATTTTTCTGGATTCAACGTTCTGTTTTCCGGCTATCGCCAGCGACTCAGGTAACCAGTAATGCAGCCAGTGACGTTGATATGTGACCTCTTTTTTATCCTCAATGCGGGTCAATACCTCGGTCACGGGAATGGCGATCAGCGGCCCGACCAGTTTCTGCGATCCGCTGGTACTGCTCTCCAGAGCTTCGATGACTTCGCTGCGATAATCCGCGCGTTCAACGATCAGCTGCCGGACGATCATCAGCGGGATCGATAACAGTAAAATACACCCCAGCAGGGTGCTCATTTTCCAGAATAGTGGTGATTTCAACATAGCCCTCTCCTTAGTAATGCGCTTACCTTAAAGGGGCTATGTGTGGAGAATTTGAAGCTATGTGAAGTGAGCGTGAAGTCTCAGCAAAGCGCACACGCCGCCTTCCGGGCGGTTAACCAGCTCGATATCGCCCTGATGCAGGCGCGCAACTTCACGAACAAACGCCAGCCCCAGGCCGCTGCTTTTTTGGCCATTGTCACGGGGAAGAGAATAGAAACGCTCAAAAATACGCCCTAGCGCGTAGTCGGGAATGCCGCTTCCCGTATCGCATACGGTTAATCGCACGCCGCCATCACCTTCTTCCGCGCCAAGAACAATCTCCCCTTCGGCAGGAGTGAAATCGATAGCATTATCAAGCAGATTACCCAATGCTTGCGCCAGGAGCTCACCATCGCCCTCTACCGTCAGAGACGTTTCCTGCCAACGCAGCGTGAGGTTTTTCGCTGCCAGCGCGATGTCGCGCTCCTCGGCCAGACGACGAAAAAGCGCAGCGACGGAGACGGGACGTTGGGCGATCTCCAGCCGATTCTCCAGCCGGGCCTGCTGAAGTAAATTTTCCACCAGCGCCTGCATGCGCGCATTCTGCGCCAGGATATTGCGAGTAAAACGCGCGGCGACCTCAGGCGGAGGCGCCTCCCGAAGAATTTCTGCCGCGCCGCGAATCGCCGCCAGCGGGCTCTTCAGTTCATGGGTCAGCGCATAAACGTAGTTTTCAATCGCGTTTTTACCTTCAAGCTTAAGACGCATACTTTCCAGCGCCTGCGCCAGCTTGCGCAGTTCGCTGCTGCCCGCGTCCGGCAACGGAAGCGGACGGTCGGCGGTCACGGAGTCGGCGTAGCGAACCAGCTTGCCGATGGAAAAGTTAATCCACCATACCATCGCAACGCCGATCAGTAGCGCGATCCCCAGCAGCGCCCCTCCGGCCCACAGAATACGCCGCTCGCTGCGTTTGATGACCGGCGCCATGGCCAGATTAGGTTTTCCGACGCTGAGCACGCCAATGATTCGACCGTTATCCGTCACCGGCGCGGCAATATACATCACCGAGCTATTATCATCGTTCGGATCGCTTCGCGTGCTGCGCGCCCCGTATTGCCCGCGTAAAGTGAGCCAGACATCGTTCCAGCGCGAATAGTCTTGCCCCTGCGCGTTGCCCGCGGAATCAAACACCACCTTGCCCTGCGCATCGGTCATATAGACGTGATATTCGTTGCGAACTTTCTTAATGCCGGCAATATTGGCGTTGATCGGCTGGCGATGCAGCGTTTGAAAAGCCTGGGCCAGGCGCCCGTGCTGGGGATCGGCGGAGAGTAAATCCTCACGGGCCAGCTCGGCAAGCAGGGTCGCCGTATCAATCAGCGTCCCTTCCGTTGCGCGCCGAACCCCGGGTTTAATCTCCTGAACGAAGATAGAAAGCACAAACCAGGCAGCGATCGCCACTATCAAAAAGTAGCCCATCAGCAGCCGCATACCGATGCGCATCAGAAGCCTCCAAGGCTGTATCCCATACCGCGGTGCGTGTTGATCGGGGAGAGATCGGGATTCACTTCTCGCAGCTTAGCGCGCAGCGTTTTGATATGGGTATCAACGGTACGATCGAAGCTCTCGTTCGCGTCGCCCCATACTTTCTCCAGCAGCAGCTGGCGGGAAAAAATGCGCCCAGGAGAATGAAGTAGCGTTTTTAATAATAAAAACTCATAGCGGGTCAGATTCAGACCCTGGCCGCACCACGTAACCTGAGCCGCGGCGTCATTCAATGTGAATTCCCCCACGCGCAAAAGCGGTGAAGGGGCGGCGAATTTCTGCAGCCGCCGCAGGACGGTGCGAACCCTGGCGCAAACTTCACGGGGGGAAAATGGCTTGGCGATATAATCATCAGCGCCGATTTCCAGACCGAGCAGCTTATCCACCTCTTCGCTGCGGGCCGTCAGGAACAGCACCGGCAGCGCCGGATAGCGGGCCAGCAGTCGCCGACATAGCTCAAACCCGCTGATATCAGGCAGGCCGACGTCCAGAATCGCGAGGTCGGGTTGGTGATGATGCGCCGCGTCCAGCGCAGGGAGCCCGCGCTCGAACGCCGTAACGATAAATCCTTCCTGTTGCAGCATGTAGACGAGCGTATCGGCGATACTCATCTCATCTTCCACCAACCAGATCCGCGGTTGTTGCATCGGCGTTCCCTGTTATTTATTCCATGGCATAATCGGCACGGCGCTAAGCGCATTTTTCGGCGAGCCATCGACGATTTTATCCGAATAGGTCAAATAGATCAGCGCATTGCGTTTGGCATCGTAAAAACGCACGACCTGCAGTTTTTTAAATACCAGCGAGGTCCGTTTCTGGAACACCACATCGCCCTGCGTTTTACCGTTTTTGATTTTATCCGCCAGCTCAATCGGCCCCACCTGCTGACAGGAAATAGCGGCATCAGAGGTGTCTTCCGCCAGCCCTAACCCGCCTTTAATTCCTCCGGTTTTCGCCCGGCTGATGTAGCAGGTGACGTTCTGAACGTCCGGGTCGTCAAAGGCCTCGACGACGATTTTATGATCCGGTCCAAGGAACTTAAATACGGTATCCACAGAGCCGATTTGTTCCGCCTGCGCCATCTGGCAGCCCGCCAGCAAAAGCATTCCCGCCACTAACTTCTTGTATTTCATATTGTTACCATTCTTAAAAATTTAGCTGAGTGATTATCACACATTAAGAAGAAAAGTTTTATAGATCACAGCTTTACAAAATTACCACCGAAACTTCTGGAAGAATCGCATTTAAAAGCAAAAAAAACACTGAATGCTAAAACATCAAAAAATGCTATTATCCGCTACCTTTAGTATCAGGCACCTGAGTTTAAGGATGGGGATATTTTATGGATCAAGCAGGGATTATTCGCGATCTCCTTAGCTGGCTGGAAGGTCACCTGGATCAGCCTCTCTCACTGGACAATGTGGCAGCGAAGGCGGGCTATTCCAAGTGGCATCTGCAAAGAATGTTCAAGGACGTGACCGGCCATGCTATCGGTGCCTATATTCGCGCCCGTCGCTTATCTAAGTCGGCGGTTGCCCTACGCCTGACCGCGCGTCCGATTCTTGATATTGCGCTGCAGTATCGCTTTGACTCGCAGCAGACTTTTACTCGCGCCTTTAAAAAGCAGTTTTCGTTGACGCCAGCCCTCTACCGACGCTCTCCCGACTGGAGTTCCTACGGTATGCGCCCTCCGCTGCGTCTGGGCGAGTTCACCATGCCGCACTATGAATTCGTCACGCTGAACACCACTCAGCTGGTCGGCGTCACCCAGAGCTATACCTGTAAGCTGGAGGAGATCTCCGATTTCCGTAATCAGATGCGCGTCCAGTTCTGGCGGGAATTCCTCGCCAATACGCCATCGATTCCTCCGACGCTGTACGGCCTGCATGAGCCGCGTCCTAGCCTCGATAAAGACGATGAGCAAGAGGTGTTTTATACCACCGCGCTGACGCCGGAGCTGGCAAACGGCCACCTGCATAACGCCCATCCGGTAACGCTGGAAGGCGGCGAATACGTGATGTTTACCTACGAAGGTTTGGGCACCGGGCTGCAGGAGTTTATTCTGACGGTTTACGGCACCTGCATGCCGATGCTTAACCTCACCCGTCGTAAGGGCCTGGATATTGAACGTTTCTTCCCGGAAGATGAAAGCCGGAATCAGGAACCGCCTATTCAGCTGCGCTGCGAATACCTGATCCCGATTCGTCGTTAACGCTGGAGCTCATCCATCGCGGGGGCATCAAGATGCGACACATCCCCCGCGGTTTCCACCACCCATCCCGACGCCAGCCAGGGGCTTTGCTGATAGTCAACGCGGGAAATAGAGCAGTTGCGTAGACGCAGGCGACGCTCCGCGTAAGCGGGCAGACCAAGAATCGTACTCACCAGACATCCCAGCGCCATCCCGTGGCTCACCAGCAGCGGTCGGCTACCCGCAGGCAGTTCCAGACAAGACGTCAGCGCCGCGTGCATACGCTCGCTCAGCTCCTGCATTGACTCCCCCTGCGGGATACGCCCGTCGGGCGTGCCGTTAACCAGCTGTCGACGCCAGCCCTCCTCTTCTTCGCTCAGCGAGTCGATATGGCGCTTTTCAAGCACGCCCATATCCAGCTCACGCAAGCGTGAATCGGTCACGACGCTGCATCCGCAGGCTTCAGCGATGATTTCTGCGGTACGGCGCGTGCGGCCTAAATCGCTGGCGATAATATGCGTAATTCCCAACGTTCTGGCGCGCTCGCCCACCTGCCAGGCCTGACGCTCACCGTGGGCGGTAAGCGGGCTGTCGGACTGGCCCTGAATACGTCGCTCGGCGTTCCACTGCGTTTCACCGTGGCGAACAAGGTATACCTGTAACATGCTTTATTATCCGTTCTGAGCTCTTAACCCTCGAGCTACAAGCATAGCCGCCTGCAGCAAGAATGATTTGGAGTATACTGCGATGATGTTTAGTAATTCTGAGTTGTTTTGATTATGCACCATGTTGTCTCAGCTACCACTAATCCCGCCAAAATTCAGGCAATTCTGCAGGCTTTTAACGAGATCTTCGGCGAAGGATCCTGCCACATTGAGTCCGTCTCCGTCGAGAGCGGCGTGCCGGAACAGCCTTTTGGCAGCGACGAAACGCGCGCTGGCGCACGAAATCGCGTGGCTAACGCGCGTCGTGCGCGGCCAAACGCGGACTTCTGGGTCGCCATTGAAGCCGGCATCGACGAAGGCAGCACCTTTAGCTGGGTGACGATCGACGACGGCAGCCTGCGCGGCGAAGCGCGCTCGGCGACCCTGCCGCTACCGCAGGTTATTCTTGAAAAAGTCCAGGCAGGAGAAGCCCTGGGGCCGGTGATGTCTCAGCATACCGGCATCGATGAAATTGGCCGCAAAGAGGGCGCTATCGGCGTATTCACGGCCGGCAAGCTCACCCGCAGTAGCGTTTATCATCAGGCCGTCGTGCTGGCGCTAAGCCCGTTCCATAACGCTATTTATCGTCAGCTTTAATCAACGCCTGCTCCAGCCACAGACGTAGCTCCGCCGGTGCCGATTTGAGGCTGTTCGAACCGCGGGTAATGGTGGCGATCCCGGCGCCGAGTTCGTTTTTCAGCTCGCGCTGGCTCATCTCGCCGCGCAGTAGTTCTTCAATGATGCGCACCCGCGTGCCGAGCGCCTCGCGCTCGTCGGGCGTCAGCATGAGCTGTAAAAGCGGCAGATGGAGATCGTCGGCGTACGCCTGCTGCAGGAGGGCGACAAAACGCAGCCACTCCTGATGACGCTGTTCGGCCACCGCCGCTGAATAGGGGGATTGTTGGGTCATGTTACGCCACCTGTCGAATGTACTCACTAACGAGTACAAAGCATAACATACTTCTGTCCGGACTCTACGGATTTCGGGCAACATCGCGAAATCCGATGTTGCCCGAAGGAGGCTGTATTAATAGCGCAGCTTCCACTCCGCATCGCTCAGCAGCGTGTCTTTCTGACCCATAAAATAGCGATAGTAGGCATCATAGGACAGAACGTTTTTCACATAGCCGCGCGTTTCAGAGAACGGAATGCTCTCGATGAACGCCACCGCGTCAATGCGTCCGCCGCTGTTGCCCCGCCAGGTGCGCACTCGCCCAGGACCGGCGTTATAGGCCGCAGAGGCGAAGATTCGGTTATTGCCAAACTGCTGGTAAACATATTGCAGATAGCTGGTACCAATGTTGATGTTCATTTCCGGATCCAGCAACTGCGACGGACCGCTATAGCCGGGAATACTGAACATGCTCACCGTATGCGTTGCCGTACCCGGCATAATCTGCATCAGACCGCGGGCGCCAACCGGTGAACCGGCTTTCGGGTTCCAGGCGCTCTCCTGGCGCGCGATGGCCATCGCGTAGCTTTGCGGAATATCTTTACCGCTGATGTAGCGGGTAAAGAGGTCGTTATAGGCCAGCGGGAAACGCTCTTCCAGCTGATCCCACAGTTTTCCGGCGATGGTGGCCTGGACGCTCAGATCCCACCAGTCCTGATTAAACGCGTAACGAGCCAGCTGCGCCTGCTGATCTTTGGTTTTGCTGGTCACCAGGTTTGCCCACTCGCTGCGGGCGGTATTATCCATATTCCAGTACATCAGCTCGCGGACCCGCGCCATTTCCGGCCCCGAGGTCAGCGCCGGGTCGAGATTCGCCGGCGCTTTGTCGACGCGGAAGGTGTACTCCTCGCCAACGCGCTGGGCGGCGACCATGGGATAAAAGCCGCGCTGCTGCATCAGCGAGCGCAGAATATCTTTCGCTTCGTCATCACGTCCGCGTTCCAGCAGCAGATCGGCCTGCCAATAGCGCCATTCGTCCTTCTCTTTCGCCTCCATCGGTAAACGCGCCAGCCAGGTGTTCAGGCCACGGCGATCCCCAAGCCCCAGCGCCATACGTACCCGGCGCTCCACCAGCGAGGTAGATTGCGAACGCATAATGGCGTCGTCGCGCCAGATGGCCTGCTCTTCGGTCACATCGCTGCCCATCAGGCGCCAGGCGACGATATCCCGCAGCTCCTGAATCTGATCTTCATTGAGCTGCTGCGCCTGCGCTAGTGAGGGGATCATCAGGCGCGCGTTTTCCACATCCTGCCGGGCAACGCTGGCAAACGCGACCGCCGCCATCTGGCGGGTGAAATCCGTCGCGCCGGTTGTGCGGGCGAAGGTCATCACGCTATTGGGATCGTCAGCCAGCGCGATGACCGCCGTGGCAATGGTTTGATAGTCGGCCGGCATCTGCTGGGCCAGAACCCGTACCAGGCTGGTATTGCCGGCTTTCATCGCCAGGCGAATGCGTTCAAGGTAGGCCAGCGGATCCTGCTGACCGGAGGCGCGCCAGGCGCCAAACAGCTGGTCACAGGCGTTTGGCTGGCTTTTGCCGCTCAGCCACAGCGCTTTCGCCCCATCCCAGGCTTCCTGAGCCTGGCCGACGTTCCATTTCGCATAGTAGTAATTGCACTGCGCCTCGGTGCCGGTCGGCTTATCCGGGCTGAAGGCCAGCAGGCCGCGCCAGTCGCTGCGGCGCGCCAGTTCGTTGACGAACCGTGATTTCAGCGATCGTGCGGGAGGCAGCGTAGGATTGGCGGCAATAAAATTGGTCACCACCAGCGCCGGCTGGTTCATCAGATCGTCGGTAATCTGCCGGTACTGGAGATAAGGATAGAGCGGATAGGTCGTTAGCGTGGGCATCAGCTGATTAACGACATCCATCTGTCGACCGTCCCACGCCTGTTTAATTTGAGCATAGCGGCTGCGCTGTTCATCCAGTGAATCCGCATGCGCCAGTTGGCTTAACGTCAGCAGACTTACGCCGGCGGCCAGAAGACGCCACGTCACAGTTTTGGCTTTTTCCACAAGCTCTTCCTCTATTCAGGTACACCACAGCAGCATCATGCCGCGGGCAAAAATTTCAGGTATTACGTAGATATGCTAATCAGACAACGCGAATCGCGCCACGTCCCGGACATTTTTTTACTCTTTTGTGAATCCCATCGCCTCGCTGGGATTAAAGCGCGAAAAAGGCTACACTTCGCCTTTGAAAACTATTCACTACCCTACTCAATATCATTCTGGCTGCATCAAGCTAGCCTGAGGGATGAAGAGTATATAAAAGAGGCGAAGTCCAACGTGGCTCAATTCGTTTATACCATGCATCGTGTCGGCAAAGTGGTTCCGCCGAAACGTCATATTCTGAAAAATATCTCCCTGAGCTTTTTCCCTGGCGCAAAAATCGGCGTTCTCGGTCTGAACGGCGCCGGTAAGTCGACCCTGCTGCGTATTATGGCCGGCATCGATACCGATATCGAAGGCGAAGCGCGTCCGCAGCCGGGCCTGAAAATCGGCTATCTGCCGCAGGAGCCGCAGCTCAATCCGGAGCAGACCGTACGTGAGTCGGTTGAAGAAGCGGTGGCCGAAGTGGTCAATGCGCTGAAAGGCCTGGACGAGGTGTACGCCAAATACGCGGAGCCGGATGCCGACTTCGACAAACTCGCCGCCCAGCAGGGCAAGTTCGAAGAAATTATCCAGGCGCACGACGGGCATAACCTGAACGTGCAGCTGGAACGCGCCGCCGATGCTCTGCGCCTGCCGGACTGGGATGCGAAAATCGCCAATCTCTCCGGTGGTGAACGCCGCCGCGTCGCGCTGTGCCGCCTGCTGCTGGAAAAACCAGACATGCTGCTGCTCGACGAACCGACCAACCACCTGGATGCGGAATCCGTGGCCTGGCTGGAACGGTTCCTGCACGACTTCGAAGGCACCGTGGTGGCGATCACCCACGACCGTTACTTCCTCGATAACGTCGCCGGCTGGATCCTTGAGCTTGACCGCGGCGAAGGTATTCCGTGGGAAGGCAACTACTCCTCCTGGCTGGAGCAGAAAGATCAGCGTCTGGCGCAGGAAGCGTCTCAGGAAGCGGCGCGTCGTAAGTCAATCGAGAAAGAGCTGGAGTGGGTCCGTCAGGGCGCGAAAGGCCGTCAGTCTAAGGGCAAAGCCCGTCTGGCGCGCTTTGAAGAGCTTAACAACGTTGAGTACCAGAAGCGTAACGAGACCAACGAACTGTTTATTCCGCCAGGCGCACGTCTGGGGGATAAAGTGGTGGAAGTCAGCAACCTGCGTAAATCCTACGGCGACCGTCTGCTGATTGACGATCTGAGCTTCTCGGTACCGAAAGGCGCTATCGTCGGCATCATCGGTCCTAACGGCGCGGGTAAATCGACGCTGTTCCGCATGATGTCCGGTCAGGAACAGCCTGACGCCGGTTCTATCACCCTCGGTGAAACCGTCAAGCTGGCTTCCGTCGATCAGTTCCGCGATGCCATGGACAACAGCAAAACCGTGTGGGAAGAAGTTTCCGGCGGGCTGGATATCATGAAGATCGGCAACACCGAGATGCCGAGCCGCGCCTACGTGGGCCGCTTTAACTTCAAAGGGGTTGACCAGGGCAAGCGCGTCGGCGAGCTGTCCGGCGGTGAGCGCGGACGTCTGCATCTGGCGAAGCTGCTGCAGGTGGGCGGTAACGTCCTGCTGCTTGATGAACCAACCAACGACCTGGATATCGAAACCCTGCGCGCGCTGGAAAACGCCCTGCTGGAGTTCCCGGGCTGCGCGATGGTTATCTCGCACGACCGTTGGTTCCTCGACCGCATCGCGACCCATATTCTGGACTACCAGGATGAAGGTAAGGTGGAGTTCTTCGAAGGTAACTTTACCGAATACGAAGAGTACAAGAAACGCACCCTCGGCGCCGATGCGCTGGAGCCGAAGCGTATCAAGTACAAACGTATCGCGAAATAAAAGCAAAAGGGCAACGCAGGTTGCCCTTTTTGGTGTTTGCCCTCTCTCCCGCCGGGAGAGTGTTGTAGCCCGGCTCAGGCATTCAGGCCGCAGAAGGCCTATCCCTGCTCGCCCATCATCTCTTTTACCAGCTCAACGCAGCGCAGGAAGCGGGCATCGTAATCGGCCTCTTTCACATGCACAAAATCTATCTCGTTTTCTTTGAGCAACGACACCAGCATCGTCTGAAACTCCTTGCGGTCTACCGAGCTGCCAAGGCTACGTAAACCGTCGGCTACCCACGGCGTGTTGTTTTCCAGCAGGATGACCAGGTCAAAACGATACTCGTCGATCAGCGCTTGAACAAAGGGGTGTTCCCGCCCTTCGTACTTGAGACAGAACGCCTGGGTGCTGACAAAATCCGTGTCGATGAACGCCACCTTGTTGGCATACTTCACCGCGAAATCAATATATTGCGCGTGCCCAAGGGCAATCTTGTCATAGTCGGAGTATTGCAGCGCCATCTCATCGCCGCCGAGGTGCGAAAAGACATAGTCGCGGCCATATTCCCAGGCGCTGGTGGTATTAAAGATATTGGATAGCTTATTCACCAGCGTCGATTTACCGCTCGACTCACCGCCGAGGATCGCCACCGTGCGCACAAAAAACGGCTTCACTTCGGTAGGAATATATTCCCAGTAGCGGAACGGATTTTCACGGATCTGCCCGCCGCTGATGTTCATAAAGGTGCGTTTAGGATCGATGAGTACGGTTTCAATTCCCAGATGATCCAGATACTGCGGCGCGTCGCCCTCTTCCGAGGTGTAGATCCAGTTAGGTTCGATGCCCTTCTCGCTCATAAAGGCGCGGATCCCGCGGCTCCAGACGTCCCAGCCGTGCGGATAAGGCTCCATTCCCTCTTCATTGAAGGCGTGGATGCGGATATTCTTCTGATACTTAAAGGTTTGCAGCAGCCAGCGCAGGCGGTCAGGTACGGTCGGCTGCTGCGACATCGCGCTCTTTTCAAACAGCTCACGGTCACGGGGATCGTCGTAGCCCATAATGATGTGCAGCTCATCGACCTGGCTACAGGCGCGCTGAATCAAGTAGATATGGCCGGTATGCAGCGGGTAAAACTTACCAAATACCACGCCAACGCTTTTTTGCCGACGCGGAAACTCCAGCCCGAGAAACCGGTGCAGCGCTTCCAGCTTCTGCGCGCTGGGGCTTTTAATTTTCGCGTTCAGCAACTGGCTCAGATAGCCTTTTGTCATCCCGCTGGCGTCCGCTACCTGCTGTAGCGTACAGCCCTTCTGCTTAATGGCGCTTTTTAAATAGTCAAATGACGACATAGCGAGTCTCCTTTTCACTTATTATAAGTCGTCAAAGACGCTTAGCGCGTCCGCAAGCTTTTTCACGCCAAAGATTTGCATCCCTTCCGGCGCTTTTTTCGGCACATTCGCTGCCGGAACAATCGCCCGACGAAAACCATGCTTAGCCGCTTCGGAGATACGCTCCTGCCCGCTCGGCACCGGGCGAATTTCGCCTGCCAGCCCCACTTCGCCGAAGACGACCAGATCCTGCGGCAGCGGACGGTCGCGCAGGCTGGATACCATCGCCAGCAGCAGCGCCAGGTCGGCGCTGGTTTCGGTGACCTTCACCCCGCCAACCACGTTGACGAAGACGTCCTGGTCGGCCATCTGCAGACCGCCGTGACGATGCAGGACCGCCAGCAGGATCGCCAGGCGGTTTTGCTCCAGCCCCACCGCCACGCGGCGCGGGTTGGACATCATCGAGTGATCGACCAGCGCCTGGATCTCCACCAGCAGCGGTCGCGTGCCTTCCCAGACCACCATCACCGAACTGCCGGAGGTCACTTCGTCCCCGCGGCTCAGAAAGATGGCCGATGGGTTGCTTATCTCACGCAGCCCCTGCTCGGTCATGGCGAATACGCCCAGTTCGTTGACCGCGCCGAAGCGGTTTTTATGGCTGCGCAGGGTGCGGAAACGAGAATCGGCGTCGCCGTCGAGCAGCACGGAGCAGTCGATACAGTGCTCCAGCACTTTCGGCCCGGCCAGCGAGCCGTCTTTGGTGACGTGACCGACCATGACGATAGCCACGCCGCGCGTCTTGGCAAAGCGCGTTAAATAGGCCGCCGTTTCGCGCACCTGGGCCACGCTGCCCGGCGACGACTGCACGTCGGCCATATGCATGACCTGGATGGAGTCGATAACCATCAGCTGCGGCTTTTCTTCGTCGGCTATCTGGCAAATCTGCTCAATGCTGGTTTCTGACAGCATATTGAGGTTGGCCGTCGGCAGGCCTAAACGGTGAGCGCGCATCGCCACCTGCTGAAGCGACTCTTCCCCGGTGACGTAGAGCGTTTTCATGCCTTCGGAGAGCTTACACAGGGTTTGCAGCAGCAGCGTCGACTTACCCGCGCCGGGGTTGCCGCCAATCAAAATCGCGCTTCCCGGCACCACGCCGCCGCCGAGCACGCGGTCAAACTCTTTAAATCCGGTCGAAAAACGCGGCAGCGCTTCGAGGCTGATATCGGAGAGCTTCTGCACTTTCGACACGCCGGCATTACCGGCATACCCTGACAGGCGTTCGTTTCTTGCCACCTGCGGCGAAGCGGCAATGCGCATCTCGGTTATGGTATTCCAGGCATGACAGGCGCTGCACTGCCCCTGCCAGCGCGGATAATCCGCACCGCATTCATTACAGACAAATGCGCGTTTTGGAGCTTTCGCCACGTTAACCTCTTACTTTTGATTCATGCTGCCGGAGAGAATACAGAATACCCCCATCAGGTCAGCGTGGCGGATTGTCACCTCCGCCAGTTCATTAACTTTTGGCTTTGCATGATAGGCAATGCCGAGCCCTGCCGCTTTAATCATCGGCAGATCGTTTGCGCCATCGCCAATGGCGACGGTTTGCGCCGGCGGGATCTCATACTTTTCCGCCAGTTTACGCAGCGTATTGGCTTTATATTTCGCATCGACGATATCGCCGATGACGTTGCCGGTCAGCTTACCGTCCCTGATCTCCAGTTCGTTGGCGAACACCGCGTCGAGATGCAGCTTGTCGCGCAGATACTCGGCAAAGAAGGTGAAGCCGCCGGAGGCGATCGCCACCTTCCAGCCAAGCGTCTCCAGCTTCAGCACCAACTGGGTCAGGCCCGGCATCAGCGGCAGCGATTCGCGCACCTGCAGCAGAATGCTGGCATCGGCATCTTTCAGGGTCGCCACGCGCTGGCGCAGGCTGGCGGTGAAATCAAGTTCGCCGCGCATCGCGCGCTCGGTCACTTCCGACACCAGCTCGCCGGTCCCGGCCAGTTTGGCGATTTCATCGATGCACTCAATCTGAATCGCCGTCGAGTCCATATCCATGACCAGTAAGCCCGGCGTACGTAAATGCGGGATTTTACCCAGCGGCGCCACGTCAAACCCGGCTTCATGGGCCAGACGGGTGGCACGAAGCGTAAGGGAGCCCGCCAGCCGCATCACCTGATAGTCGTCAACCGCCCAGGAGGCGACGATAACCAGCGCCGCGCCCAGCTCGCGCTGCCACTCGGTCAGACGATGCTTGTTAAGACCGCGACCATACAGCAGCCAACCGCTGCGTCCGGCATGATAATCCAACGGCATGACCTCATCACCGCTCAGGGAAAGCGGCAATCCAGGCCACAGGGAAACATCTTCAGGCAGGTCGCACCAGGTCAAACTGTTTGGCATCACGGCTCCACATAACTTCATTCAGGCGAGGAAAATAACGCATGAGGCTACCTTGTAACCAGCGCTTCTGGCAACATTAAGCTGCAAATTTTCAAAGGTGGAATATGGTACGCGCAAAACTTAAATTCCGACTGCATCGCGCGGTAATTGTTCTGATCTGTCTCGCACTCCTCGTCGCCCTGATGCAGGGGGCCTCCTGGTTCAGCCAGAACAGTCAGAAGCAGCGCAATCCGCAGCTGGAAGAACTGGCACGCACGCTCGCCCAGCAGGTCACGCTCAACCTGGCGCCGCTGTTGCGTAGCGAAACGCCCGATGAAAAGCGGATTAGCCAGCTGCTGGAACAGCTTACCCACAAAAGTCGCATCCTCGACGCCGGCGTTTATGACGAGCAGGGCGACCTGGTGGCGCGTTCAGGCGAAAGCGTCGAGGTACGCGATCGGCTGGCGCTGGACGGTAAAAAAGCGGGCGGTTACTTCAACCAGCAAATTGTCGAGCCTATTCAGGGAAAAAACGGCCCGCTCGGCTACCTGCGCCTGACGCTGGATACCCATACCTTAGCCACCGAAGCGCAGCAGGTCGATAATACCACCAATATCCTGCGCCTGATGCTGCTGCTATCGTTGGCCATCGGCGTCGTCCTGACGCGCACCCTGCTGCAGGGAAAACGTACCCGCTGGCAGCAATCGCCTTTCCTGCTCACCGCCAATAAGCCGGTGCAGGATGAAGATAAAGATGAATCAGAATAAGGAAATCGCTATGTCCACGTTGCGCCTGCTGCTCTCCGACTCTTACGACCCCTGGTTCAACCTGGCGGTTGAGGAGTCTATTTTTCGCCAGATGCCCGCCACCCAGCGGGTACTGTTTCTGTGGCGCAATGCCGATACGGTGGTCATTGGCCGGGCGCAAAACCCGTGGAAAGAGTGTAATACCCGACGCATGGAAGAAGATAACGTGCGCCTCGCGCGTCGCAGCAGCGGCGGCGGTGCGGTATTCCACGATCTGGGCAATACCTGCTTTACCTTTATGGCCGGCAAACCGGAGTACGATAAAACCGTTTCCACGAATATCGTCCTGTCAGCGCTGAATGCGCTGGGCGTCGAGGCGGAAGCCTCGGGCCGCAACGATCTGGTGGTGAAAACCACTGAGGGCGACCGCAAGGTCTCCGGCTCCGCCTATCGCGAAACGATGGATCGCGGCTTTCATCACGGTACGCTGCTGCTGAACGCCGATTTAAGCCGTCTGGCCAACTACCTCAATCCTGATAAGAAGAAGCTGCAGGCCAAAGGCATTACCTCCGTACGCGGACGGGTAGCCAATCTGGTCGAGCTGCTGCCGGAGATTACCCATCAGCAGGTCTGCGAGGCGATTCAGGAGGCATTCTTCGCCCATTACGGCGAACGCGTCGCAGCTGAAGTGATCTCGCCGGAGAACATGCCGGACCTGCCGAATTTTGCCGCGACCTTTGCGCGCCAGAGCAGCTGGGAGTGGAACTTTGGCCAGGCGCCCGCCTTCAGCCATCTGCTGGATGAGCGTTTTACCTGGGGCGGCGTAGAGCTCCATTGCGACGTCGAGAAAGGCCATATCACGCGCACGCAGGTCTTTACCGACAGCCTTAACCCGGCGCCGCTGGAGGCGCTGGCCGCCAGATTGCAGGGTTGCCTGTACCGCGCGGATATGCTGCAGCAGGAGTGTGACGCGTTGATTGGGGATTTCCCGGAGCAGGAAAATGAGCTGCGGGAGTTGTCAGCGTGGATTGCACAGGCCGTACGCTAGCTACGGCCTGGTGCCCTCATCCCGGCCCTCTCCCATAGGGAGAGGGAGGAAGAGATGATTACTCTTTATCGCCCAGCAGAACGGATTCCAGCGCGATTTTAATCATGTCGTTGAAGGTCGTCTGACGTTCAGCGGAACTGGTCTGCTCGTGGGTACGGATATGGTCGGAGACCGTGCAGATGGTCAGCGCTTTAGCGCCAAACTCCGCCGCGACGCCGTAGATACCGGCCGCTTCCATTTCCACGCCCAGGATACCGTATTTTTCCATCACGTCGAACATCTCGCCGCCATCCGGCGCATAGAACAGGTCGGCGGAGAAAATGTTGCCCACGCGAGCGTCAACGCCCAGCGCTTTTGCCGCGTCAACCGCGTTACGCACCATGCCAAAGTCGGCAATCGCCGCAAAGTCGTGGTCTTTAAAACGCATACGGTTAACTTTAGAGTCGGTGCAGGCACCCATGCCGATAACCACGTCGCGCAGCTTAACGTCCATACGCACCGCGCCGCAGGAGCCTACGCGAATGATTTTTTTGACGCCGAAGTCGGTGATCAGCTCTTTTGCGTAAATGGAGCAGGACGGGATCCCCATACCGTGGCCCATAACGGAAATTTTGCGGCCTTTGTAGGTGCCGGTGAAGCCCAGCATACCGCGCACGTTGTTCACTTCGCGGACGTCTTCAAGGAACGTTTCTGCAATGTGCTTCGCGCGCAGCGGGTCGCCCGGCATCAGCACAACGTCAGCGAAATCGCCCATTTCTGCGTTAATGTGTGGAGTAGCCATCGTTAAATCCTTCTGAATGTTGTTGCCTGATGGCGGCAGCGCCTTATCAGGCCGACAAAAAAGGCCCGGCGAACGAAGCTCGCCGGGCAAATAATCACAGCATGTTTTTGCCGTAGTCCATCGCAGAGGTACCGAAGTACGTCGCCAGGGTCTGGCCAATATCCGCGAAGGTTTCACGGTGACCCAGCGAGCCCGGCTTCACTTTCGGGCCATAAATCAGTACCGGAATGTGTTCACGAGTATGGTCGGTACCGGTCCAGGTCGGGTCGCAGCCGTGATCGGCGGTCAGGATCAGAATGTCATCTTCCCCGACCAGTTCCATCAGCTCCGGCAGACGGCGATCGAACAGCTCCAGCCCTGCGGCATAGCCTGCAACGTCGCGGCGGTGGCCCCAGGAAGAGTCGAAGTCTACGAAGTTGGTGAAGACGATGGTCTCGTCCCCCGCTTCTTTCATCTCTTTGACGGTGGCGTCAAACAGCGCATCCAGGCCGGTCGCTTTCACTTTTTTAGTGATACCGCAGTTGGCGTAGATATCGGCGATTTTACCCACCGATACGACCTGGCCCTTTTTCTCGTCGACCAGCTTCTGCAGTACCGTCGGCGCCGGCGGCTCAACGGCCAGATCGTGGCGGTTACCGGTGCGCTGGAAGTTGCCGGCTTTATCGCCGATAAACGGACGCGCGATGACGCGACCAATGTTGTAGCCGCCTTCGGTCAGCTCTTCACGCGCGATTTCACACAGCTCGTACAGCTTATCGAGACCATAGGTCTCTTCATGGCAGGCAATCTGGAATACCGAGTCAGCGGAGGTATAGAAAATCGGCTTGCCGGTTTTCATATGCTCTTCGCCCAGCTGGTCGAGGATAACGGTACCGGAAGAGTGGCAGTTGCCGAGGTAGCCCGGCAGGTTGGCGCGCTTAACCAGCTTATCCAGAAGCTCCTGCGGGAAGCTGTTTTCATGCTCGGGGAAGTAGCCCCAGTCAAAGAGAACCGGCACGCCGGCGATTTCCCAGTGGCCTGACGGGGTGTCTTTACCGGAAGAGAGTTCATGCGCCCATGCGTAAGCGCCGATAACTTCCGCGCTGCCGTCCATACCGGCGGCAACTTTACCGGTAGAACCCTCATGGGCTTTAACCAGCCCCAGACGGGTCAGATTAGGCAAATTCAGCGGGCCTTTGCGGCCGTTGTCAGCCTCGCCCTTGGCGCAGGCTTCTGCAATATGGCCCATGGTGTCCGAGCCGACGTCGCCAAAGCGATCGGCGTCTTCAGTCGCACCGATGCCGAATGAGTCCAGCACCATAATAAATGCACGTTTCATATTATTCTCCGTACCTTTTGCGCTGTAAAAAAGCGATCAGATCAGTATATAACTATTCGGTGATACGACGATAGACCGTCGGCGTCATTTCAGGCGCTTTAGCGCCAAGTTTTATGGCGGCTTTAACGGCCCTGGCCGCTTCCTGCCAGCTGTTTTCATCTTTTGCATGGATAACCGCCAGCGGCTGCTGCGCGTCTACGCGCGCGCCGAGGCGAACCATATCGGTGAAACCGACGCTGTAATCAATCAGATCCGAGGCCTGACGGCGACCGCCGCCCATCGACACCACCGCCATGCCCAACGCACGGGTGTCCATTTCTGCGACAAACCCTTCGCCTTCGGCGTAGACCGCTTTGCTCAGCATCGCGGCCGGCAGATATTTATCGTAGTTTTCCACGAAGTCGTTCGGCCCTTTTTGCGCCGCCACCATCCGGCCGAAGACGTCGGCGGCTTTACCGTTATCCAGCACCGCCTGTAGCTTCGCCCGCGCGTCGGCCTCGTTCTCCGCCAGTTTGCCGGAAATCAGCATCTCGACGCATAGCGCCATCGTCACCTCAAGCAGCCGCGGATTGCGGTACTCGCCGGTGAGGAACTGCACGGCTTCACGCACTTCCACCGCATTCCCGGCGCTGGAAGCCAGCACCTGATTCATATCGGTTAACAGCGCGGTCGTTCGCACGCCGGCGCCGTTGGATACCCCGACGATCGCTTCAGCCAGCGCGGCGGAAAGCTCATAAGTAGGCATAAAGGCGCCGCTGCCGACTTTGACATCCATCACCAGCGCGTCCAGTCCTTCCGCCAGCTTCTTGGCCAGAATCGAGGCGGTAATCAGCGGGATAGAGTCCACCGTCGCGGTGATATCGCGCGTCGCGTAAAAACGTTTGTCCGCCGGCGCCAGAGAGCTGGTCTGCCCGATAATCGCGACGCCGACATCTTTAATGATTTCCCGGAAGCGGCTATCGTCCGGGAAGATATCGAACCCTGGAATCGCCTCCAGCTTATCGAGCGTACCGCCGGTGTGCCCGAGGCCGCGCCCGGAGATCATCGGCACATAGCCGCCGCAGGCCGCGACCATTGGCCCCAGCATCAGCGAAGTCACATCGCCCACGCCGCCGGTGGAGTGTTTATCAACGATTGGGCCATTAAGGTTAAGATGCTTCCAGTCCAGAACGGTTCCTGAATCCCGCATCGCCATGGTCAGCGAAACGCGTTCCGGCATAGACATATCGTGGAAAAAAATGGTCATCGCCAGCGCGGCGATCTGCCCTTCTGAGACGGTGTTGTCGCGGATGCCGTTGATGAAGAAGCGAATTTCTTCATCACTCAGCGCATGACCATCACGTTTTTTACGAATAATTTCTTGTGCGAGAAACAAGATAACCTCCCGGGGAAAGAGTCAAAGACCAACCGCAGGCCGGACAACATCCGGCCTTGAGGTCGGCAAATTACGTTTTAGTAGCTGCTGGCGCTCTTACCATCGCCGTGACCCAGCGCTTTCAGCAGGCTTGCCAGCAGGCTGGAGGCGCCAAAACGGTAGTGGCGAGAGTCCGCCCAGTCGGCACCGAACAGCTCATCGGCAATCGCGAGGAATTTTTGCGCGTCTTCTGCGCTACGCACGCCGCCTGCCGGCTTGAAGCCGACGCTCTGCTGAACGCCCATATCGCGGATGACCTCCAGCATGATGCGCGCGCTTTCCGGGGTCGCGTTCACCGGAACTTTACCGGTAGAGGTTTTGATGAAGTCGGCGCCGGCTTTGATGGCGATTTCAGACGCTTTACGAATCAGCGCATCTTCTTTCAGTTCGCCGGTTTCGATAATCACTTTCAGCAGCACGTTTGCTGCCGCGCAGGCTTCTTTACAGGCTTTCACCAGGTCAAAACCGACCTGTTCGTTGCCGGCAATCAGCGCGCGGTAAGGGAACACGACGTCAACTTCGTCAGCGCCGTAAGCGATCGCCGCGCGGGTTTCCGCCAGCGCGATATCAATATCATCGTTACCGTGCGGGAAGTTAGTCACCGTCGCGATGCGAATATCCGGGGTACCCTGCTCGTTCAGCGTTTTACGCGCGATCGGGATAAAGCGCGGGTAGATGCACACTGCGGCAGTATTACCTACCGGTGTTTTGGCCTGGTGACACAGCGCGATCACTTTTTCATTGGTGTCATCATCGTTCAGGGTGGTCAGGTCCATCAGTTTCAACGCGCGCAGGCTGCTTGCCGTTAAATCAGTCATTTCATACTCCGACGGCGTAGTGCCGTTTTAAAGTTTGTTCACCTTGCGAGTCTGTTACTATTGTAACATTCCCTCGCCGCTACACTTCGATACACATCACAGTTAATGAAAACTAATTGCTAATTTGCATTACTGTATAGTGATAAAAATCACAAAATAAAGCCTAATCCGTGCGCTTCCACTGCCAGACTCTCTATAAGCATAATCAGGAATCGCCACTGCGAATCAATGTTATTATTATAACATAACCTCGCAACAAGCCTCGACACCGGCACCGACATTTTGTGCGAAAAAATGCCAGATACATCATGAGTGGTTGATAAATAGAGAATTATAAAATGATAGAATTTTAACACTCAGAAGTGAGAACCCCACGGCGGCAATGCCGCGGGGTTCTTGGCGTGCAAGACGGCGTTATAGCGCGAGGAATACGCCCGCTATCGTGGCGCTCATCAGGTTAGACAGCGTTCCCGCCGCCACGGCCCGCATGCCCAGTTGGGCAATTTCCTGGCGGCGATTAGGCGCCATGCCGCCCAGTCCGCCAATCAGGATGGCAATGGACGACAGGTTGGCAAAACCGCACAGGGCAAAGGAGATGATGGCCTTGGTGTGGGTTGAAATCACCTGCAAACCGGCGGCAGCGACCTCGGTATCGGCTTTCAGATACTCGCCGAAATTCATGTAGGCCACAAACTCGTTGATAATCAGCTTCTGGCCGATAAACGAACCGGCAACGGTGGCTTCATTCCACGGCACGCCAATCACCCACGCCAGCGGCGAGAAAACCCAGCCAAGGATCATTTGCAGCGACAGGTCCGGATGGTTAAACCAGCCGCCCACGCCGGAAAGAATACCGTTAACCAGGGCAATCAGCGCGATAAACGCCAGCAGCATCGCCCCGACGTTAAGCGCCAGCTGCATCCCGGAAGCCGCGCCGGATGCGGCGGCATCCAGCACGTTCGCCGGCGCCTGCGGATCGGCGTCATTTTTTTCCATCGCCGGGTTGTCCCGGGGCTGCTCGGTCTCCGGCACGATAATCTTCGCGAACAGCAGGCCGCCCGGCGCCGCCATAAACGAAGCGGCGATCAGATATTCCAGCGGTACGCCCATCTGAGCGTAACCGGCCAGAACGGAGCCCGCTACCGAGGCCAGCCCTCCGCACATCACCGCGAAAAGCTCGGAACGGGTCATGGTGGCGATGTAAGGACGCACCACCAGCGGCGCTTCGGTCTGACCAACGAAGATGTTCGCCGTGGCGGAGAGCGACTCCGTGCGCGAGGTTTTGAGTACCGCGCGCAGCGCCCCGCCGAGGATGCGGATAACAAACTGCATGATGCCGAGGTAATAAAGCACGGCGATCAGCGATGAGAAGAAGACGATGACCGGCAGGACGCGCAGGGCAAAAACAAACCCGCCGCCGCCGAAGACTTCAAACATCTTATCGGAAACCAGCCCGCCAAAAATAAAGCCGATCCCTTCATTGCCGTAGGCAATCACGTTAGCAACGCCGTTCGACATGGCCAACAGCGCCGTACGCCCGGCCGGTACATAAAGAATTAACGCGCCGATCCCGACCTGGATAATCCAGGCACCGAGGACGGTGCGCAGATTGATGGCTTTTCGATTACTGGAGAGGAGCACAGCGATGGCTAACAGCACCACCATGCCAATAAGTCCCATGATAATTTGCATACAGAGTCCCTGTGTATTGATAGTTCAGTCTAAAACCCCGCGATTATAACGGCATGAAACCATCACGCTTATTTCAGCTCACACATTTTAAGCAAAACAATGAGATAAAAAGGCAGGAATGAGACACAGGTCACTCAGTAAGACGTTACTGAAGGGAAAAAATCTCTTTTGTATTATCTATCAGGGTATTAGCTATCACTTCCGCGGGCTCAGGGCGCAGCTCGCATAGGGTGGAGAAGACGCGAGCCGCCTGTTCGGGCCGGTTCGGCTGCCCCTGGAAACCGTTCAACGGCATATCCGGCGCATCGGTCTCCAGCAGTAGCGCCGAAAGCGGCAGCTGCGCCATCACATCGCGGGTCTTGCTGGCGCGCGGGTAGGTAATGGTGCCGCCAACGCCAATCTTATAGCCCAGTTGCACAAACCGCTCCGCCTGCTGAAGGCTGCCGGCAAAACCGTGGAC
This sequence comes from Klebsiella sp. M5al, assembly GCF_002090195.1. NCBI lineage: Bacteria > Pseudomonadati > Pseudomonadota > Gammaproteobacteria > Enterobacterales > Enterobacteriaceae > Klebsiella > Klebsiella sp. M5al. The sequence goes on along the minus strand of NZ_CP020657.1, from coordinate 847,415 downwards.
CACGCCGGTTCGCGGTAAAGCGTGTTTTTTCAGCAGCATCGCCAGCTTATCGTGAGTGCGTCTGGAGTGGAGGATCGCCGGCAAATCGTAGCGTTTCGCCAGACGTAGCTGCGCCTCAAATACAGAAAGCTGGCGCTCAAACTGCGGATCTTCGCGATAGAGATCGAGACCTATCTCCCCGACCGCGACCAGCTTAGCATCGCGTTTCGCCAGACAGCGCTCAAGCCGTTCAAGGCTGTCGGCGCCATGCCGCTCAATCGCTATCGGGTGGAGGCCCAGGGCGGCGTAGAGCTCGCTATGCTTCTCTGCCAGCGCTAACACGCGGTCAAAGTTATCCGCTTCCGTCGCGGGCACCACGATCTGCGTCACGCCAGCCCGCACCGCCCGGGCAATACTGGCGCTTTCGTCACCGGTGAACGGGGGGAAATCGAAATGGCAGTGGGTATCAATAAATCGCAGGGTCACGCCAGATCCTCACTCTCAAAGCTGGCATCATTGGCCTGCACGGCCGCGATAACCGGAGCCTGGGGGATCTCATTGGCCACCGGCGCCGGCGGGATAACCACCGTTTTCGGCACCGCAATACGCGGCGCATGGCGCAGCAGCGGCGGTCTGTCGGCCAGCAGTTTGCCGACGGTGGCGAGGAAATAGCGCCCGCACTGGCGCCCGGTCTTGTAGTCTTCCAGCAACGCCGGTAGACGACTGCCTAACGCCATACTCTTCAACGGCTTCTGCGGATAAATCTCCAGAATTCTCAGCTTACCCGGCGGTTTTTCAATGAACTCCTGGGTGGAGCGATAGGTGGTTTCGTGGTGCTGCACCAGATTCACAAACGGCTGCAGGCTGCTTTCGCCGAGCCAGCGCTCCATCCGCTTAAACCACTGCGGGGTGTAGTACATCTGGGACGGTACGGTGCGGATCACCACGATGGTTTGCGCACCGCGACGGGCGGCTTCCTGCACGGGGATCGCATCGCTGACGCCGCCGTCGAGATAGTTCACGCCGTCCAGCAGCACGCCGCTGCGGTAAAAACCGGGAATGGCGCTGGAGGCGCGAATCAGGTCAAGCCAGGTCTGCTGGGTTGGGGAGAAGTAGTTTGGCGTGTAATCATCGCCGCGACAGGCGCACATCCAGAACTCTTTGCCCTGGGCAAAACGATCTTCAGCATAGGCCATCGCCAGCGGCATTTTTTTCGCGGTGCTGTCGACCAGCCAGTCGAGATCGATAAGATTTCCGCCGCGCACAAAACGCATCGGGTCGAAAAACTCGCGGGCGGTGGTGTAGCGGGTGATCACCTTGCGGGCATAGCCGGGCTGGTTGCATAGATAGGCCGACAGGTTTTGCGCCCCGGCAGAGGTGCCAAACATCATATCGAACGGGTTAAATCCCGCGCGCATGAATTCGTCCAGCACCCCGGCGGTAAAAATCCCTCTCTGTCCCCCGCCTTCGCACACCAGAGCAAGCCTGCCCGGCTGGAAGGGTTTAACAGATAACGGCGTAATGTTGCCCAACGTAACGGGAATTCGCTGCCCCACCCTGCTTTCCTGTCCTGCTTATTATAAAAACAAAGGTAACGCATTTTTTAACGCCCTGAAACCGAGAAAGCCAGTCACATTGACTGGCTTTATGTAAGACGGTATTTCACACGTTAACGTCTAGGGACGCCGACGGCCGGTGAACAGGCTGACCAGGAACAGGATAATACCGACAACGAAGACAATTTTCGCAGCCCAGGCAGCGGTACCAGCCAGGCCACCAAAGCCCAAAGCGGCGGCAATTAACGCGATCACCAGAAAAATAATGCCCCATCTAAACATACGTCTCTCCTTACCATAGTTAATGACGGTCGATTTTCTGCGCACTCAGGCCGCGCATACACAACCCTGTGGTGCTACACATCCTGCGGAAAGGCCGCAGAATAATTTTTTTAATGAATAGATTTATTTGACGCTAAGGTCGTTCTTCACGCTTTTGACGCCGGATACAGCTTTCGCAATACCTTCCGCCCGCTCCGACTGCTTACTGGATGCGACCGTACCGGATAGATGTACAACGCCATCGGTGGTCTCTACCTTCACGTTTCGCGACGGAACGATATCGTCAGCCAGCAATTTAGCTTTGATCTCGCTGGTCACCGCCGTGTCGCCGGCATAGCCCTTCAGCGAAGCAGATTTTTCGTTCTGCACGCTAAGCTTATCGTTAACGGAGCTCACGCCTTCAACCGCCTTCGCGACGCTAAGCGCCTGCTGGTGCTGTTCTGAACTATCAACCGTCCCGCTTAAGGTGACGACTTTATCTTCAGTTTTCACAGAGATATCGGTGCTGCGAATATCTTTATGATCGATCAGCGCCGCTTTCACCCTGGCGGTGATGGTGCTGTCGTCCATAAAATTCCCGACTTTGTTCATCGAATTATCGACGGCTTGCCCGGCATTGCTTGCTGCAGATTTCGCGCTGTCTACGGTCGAGTTTTCTGCATACGCCGAAGCGCTGATTATTGCTGAGCCCAGGAAGAGGGCCAGGAGTGTCTTGCCGCTCTTAAGTCTTGTCATCGTCGTTCCTCGTTATATCTAAGCAGGTAAAGCAAAATAAGTAGTCTATTAAGCCAGGATTCCAAAAATTACTTATTAAATGTAGTAGATACACGGAAGAGTGCGGCATTAACGGGTAAAAAAGCGCGCAAAACGGTAAGAATTAAGAACTTTCCAGAAAGGGCAAACCGAGGGGAAAATGGCGTGGAGCGCGGCGAAAACCGCGCTCCAAAGAGGATTAGTGCTCGCGGGTTTTACGGAACTGGACGTCTGGGTAACGTTCCTGCGTCAGATTCAGGTTCACCATGGTCGGGGCGATATAAGTCAGGTTATCGCCGCCATCCAGCGCCAGCTGAATTTCATTCTTACGCTTGAACTCTTCAAATTTCTTCGCGTCGCTGCATTCCACCCAGCGTGCGGTCGCGACGTTGACGGACTCATAAATCGCCTCGACGTTGTATTCGCTCTTCAGACGAGCGACAACCACGTCAAACTGCAGCACGCCCACCGCGCCGACGATCAGATCGTTATTGGCGATCGGCCGGAATACCTGCACCGCGCCCTCTTCCGAGAGCTGTACCAGTCCTTTCAGCAGCTGCTTCTGCTTGAGCGGATCTTTCAGGCGAATACGGCGGAACAGTTCCGGCGCGAAGTTCGGGATACCGGTGAACTTCATCATTTCGCCCTGGGTGAAGGTATCGCCAATCTGGATGGTGCCGTGGTTATGCAGGCCAAGGATATCGCCCGGATACGCTTCTTCCACGTGCGAACGGTCGCCGGCCATAAAGGTTAGCGCGTCGGAGATCACCACGTCCTTGCCGATACGCACCTGGCGCATCTTCATGCCCTTCTCGTACTTACCGGAAACCACGCGCATAAAGGCCACGCGGTCGCGGTGTTTCGGGTCCATGTTAGCCTGAATTTTAAACACGAAGCCGGTGAACTTATCTTCCGAGGCTTCCACCGTGCGGGTGTCGGTTTTACGCGGCATCGGCGCAGGGGCCCACTCCACTAAACCGTCCAGCATATGATCGACGCCAAAGTTACCCAGCGCGGTTCCGAAGAATACCGGGGTAATTTCGCCCGCCAGGAACAGCTCTTTATCGAACTCGTTAGACGCGCCCTGCACCAGCTCCAGCTCATCGCGCAGCTGCTGCGCCAGGTCTTCACCCACCGCCGCATCAAGCTCCGGGTTGTCTAACCCTTTCACGATGCGCACTTCCTGGATGGTGTGGCCTTTACCGGTCTGATACAGGTAGGTTTCATCTTTATAAAGATGGTAAACGCCCTTGAACAGTTTGCCGCAGCCAATCGGCCAGGTGATCGGCGCGCAGCCGATTTTCAGCTCGTTTTCCACTTCATCCAGCAGCTCCATCGGGTCACGGATGTCGCGGTCAAGTTTGTTCATAAAGGTCAGGATCGGCGTATCGCGCAGACGGGTGACTTCCATCAGCTTACGGGTACGATCCTCGACGCCTTTTGCGGCATCGATAACCATCAGGCAGCAGTCCACCGCCGTCAGGGTACGGTAGGTATCTTCGGAGAAGTCTTCGTGCCCCGGGGTATCCAGCAGGTTAACCAGGCAGTCGTGATAGGGGAACTGCATCACGGACGTGGTGATGGAGATACCGCGCTGCTTTTCCATCTCCATCCAGTCAGATTTTGCATGCTGGCTGGAGCCGCGGCCTTTTACCGTACCGGCGGTCTGAATCGCCTGTCCGAATAACAGAACCTTTTCAGTAATGGTCGTTTTACCGGCATCCGGGTGAGAAATAATGGCAAAAGTGCGGCGCTTGGCCACCTCCTGCAAATAAGGAGACAACGTCATAATTCAATCTTCTTGAGTAAGCGGCAACGCGCCGCGCATGTTGAATACGAAAAAATTGCGGCTATTTTACCCATCAATGGGGGGGAGGCAATCAGTGTTTACACAGGAGTTGCTCCAGTTCGCTCAAAGAGGTGACCGTCCAGTCCGGGCGGAGGTCCGCGGGCAGCTCGCGTTGATGGGGGTTGAACCAGCAGGTCGCCAGGCCGGCATTTACGCCGCCGCGAATATCAGACTCAGCGGTATCGCCAACCATCAGCACCCGCGAACGATCGGGGTTGCCCGCCTGCGCCAGCGCATAGTCAAAAATACGCGCATCCGGCTTAGCCACCCCAACCTCTTCGGAGATAATCAACAAATCAAAGTGATCGCGTAAACCGGTACGTTCAAGACGCGTCTGCTGTAGCGAGGTAAAACCGTTGGTGATGATGCCCATTTTCACCTTCCCCTGCAGCGAGTCGAGCAGCGATACGGCCCCCGGCAGCGGCGAACAGATTTCCGCCATCGCGTTCATAAACGCGGCGTTCAGCTCGCCGGGAGGGACATTCAGGCGCTCCGCCCAACCGTCAAAGCGCTGATGCTGCAGCTGAAGCGAAGTAATGGCGCCGTTCTGATAATCCACCCACAGCGGCTTATTCACGGCCTGGTAGTCCTGAAAATCCTCTGCGGAGAACGTCACGCTATAGTCGAGAAACATCCGCTGTAGGCCGCTAAACGAGTCAAACGTAAATAACGTTTCATCGGCATCAAAGAAAATCCAGTCCCACTTCATCGTATCACCTTGTCTTACATACTGATTGGCAGTGCCATAATGATTGCGTCCTCACGTCCGTCGACCGTGGGGTAATAGTTGCGGCGAATCGTCGCCTCGTTAAAGCCTAAGCTTTCATAGAGCGCGATGGCGGCGACGTTAGACGCGCGCACCTCCAGCCACAGCGTGACGACGCCGCGTTTTTCGACCTCATCAATCACCTGTTCCAGCAGTTCCCTGCCCAGACCGCGACGCTGAAACGCGGGGTCGACGGCGATATTGAACAGCGTCGCCTCGTCGAGGATGATTTGCGTAATGGCAAAAGCCGCCATCACGCCGTCCACGGACAGTTGAAGATTCAGATAGCGCTCGCCCTGATTACTGGCAAACGTCTGCTCGCTCCACGGAAAAGCGTGGGCGCGCGTTTCAATTTGCCAGGCGCGGGGCAAATCAGCCGGGTTGAGGGTAGAAATCGTGTTCATGTGCGCAAATCTGTTGCCAGAGCGCCATGCGGGCAGGCGTACTGGTCTGAAGTTCATCGAAAGCGGGCGTGGCGATCTGTGCGCCCGCCAGCGGTAGCGGCGCGTCGGTGCCCAGCCGCCAGCTATTACAGCGTGCGTCCTGAGGCAGCATCGCAACGCGCTCAGGCGTCAGCTGCATCACCTGCTCCGGCGTCAGGGCCAGCGCGCGCAGAATATCGCTGATAAGCGGTTCGCTCAGCAATGGCGGTTCTTCCGCCACCATCACCAGGCGAATATGTCCAGGAAGCGAGATAGCGATTTCACCCTGTAACGCCCCAGGACGACGCAGCGACCACTGGGTGATGCCCAGCTGCTGTAATTGCCAGTCTCGTCGGGATGTCATAGCGAAACACTCCTGTTAATTAAGCGCGCAATATAGCAAATCCGTCGTATCTGCGCCAACAAACTACGCGGCGGTCGGAGCGCGTCCCACCGCCAACAAAGAGGCAGCCTGAAAGATAACGTGTATAATCGGCGCCAGTCTCAATGAAGGAGTGTTTCATGTCCGCTTTTACCCCGGCAAGTGAAGTCTTGCTGCGCCACAGTGATGATTTCGAGTCCGCCCGCGTTCTGTTTGCCGGTGACCTGCAGGATGACCTGCCCGCACGTCTGGACACGGCCGCCAGCCGCGCCCATACCCAGCAGTTCCACCACTGGCAGGTACTGAGCCGCCAGATGGGCGAAAATGCCCGCTATAGCCTGGTCGCAGAGGCCGGCGATGTCGCCGATTGCGATACGCTGATCTACTACTGGCCAAAGAATAAACCGGAAGCGCAGTTTCAGCTGATGAACCTGCTTTCGCTGCTGCCGACCGGTATTGATATTTTCGTGGTTGGCGAGAACCGCAGCGGCGTACGCAGCGCCGAGCAGATGCTGGCGGAGTATGCGCCGCTGAGCAAAATCGACAGCGCGCGCCGCTGTGGCCTGTATCACGGTCGTCTGGAGAAACAGCCCACGTTCGATCCCGAACAGTACTGGGGCGAGTACCCGCTGGAGAATCTGACGATTAAAACGCTTCCCGGCGTCTTCAGCCGCGACGGGCTGGATATTGGTAGCCAGCTGCTGCTTTCCACGCTCACCCCGCATACCAAAGGTAAAGTGCTGGACGTCGGCTGCGGCGCTGGCGTGCTGGCAACCGTGCTGGCCAGCCACTCGCCTAAAGTTCGCTTAACGTTATGCGACGTCAGCGCGCCGGCAGTAGAAGCCAGTCGCGCTACGCTCGCCGCTAACGGCATCGAAGGGGAAGTGTTCGCCAGCAACGTGTTCTCCGAAGTAAACGGCCGTTTCGACATGATCATCTCCAACCCGCCTTTCCACGACGGTCTGCAGACCAGCCTGGAAGCCGCGCAAACCCTGATCCGCGGCGCCGTTCGTCATCTCAACAGCGGCGGAGAGCTCCGCATTGTCGCCAACGCCTTCCTGCCCTACCCGAACGTGCTGGATGAGATCTTCGGCTTCCATGAAGTGATTGCTCAAACGGGCCGATTTAAGGTCTACCGAACGGTGATGACGCGTCAGGCGAAGAAATAACCTCGTTTTTTTCGGCGCCAGCAGCCGCTGGTCGCCGATGCTTCCCCTCCCTGACCGCCCATTTTTGCAACAATCAATCCAACTGATACAATTAACTATTGACGAATAGCTGAAAACCACTAGAATGCGCCTCCGTGGTAACGATACTTTCATAGTGTCGATGGTATGCGAAGGTGGCGGAATTGGTAGACGCGCTAGCTTCAGGTGTTAGTGTCCTTACGGACGTGGGGGTTCAAGTCCCCCCCCTCGCACCATAATCCACGTTGATATTGCTCGCACTGGGCGAAGGTGGCGGAATTGGTAGACGCGCTAGCTTCAGGTGTTAGTGTTCTTACGGACGTGGGGGTTCAAGTCCCCCCCCTCGCACCAACGAGGCGATATCAAAAATTAAGAATACTGTGCGAAGGTGGCGGAATTGGTAGACGCGCTAGCTTCAGGTGTTAGTGTCCTTACGGACGTGGGGGTTCAAGTCCCCCCCCTCGCACCAATATTCTTATCCCTTCTGCTTTATCCCATCAGCTTGACATTCATTATAATCAGCATCATTCCACTGACTAACGCCACGCATGACGGCAGCAAAACGAAATGTCGCAGCTGACGGTGCCAAATCATCATCGCTGACATAAGCATTCCCAGCGCCACCAATGCGCGCCAGGCATCAACCGACAAATCGGCAAACCCAAGCGCGGCAATCAGTACGCCGGGGAGCACCACGCCCCATCCACTCCCTAAAGTTCGCTGCAACATGTTTTCGCCTCTCGTAACGATAATGATAACCAATATCATATGGTAGTTTTTATCATTTGTCATGTCAGGGAAACGGGAAGCCTTTATTCTTTACGTTTGCAGTAATGACATACATTCATGAAGGTGATAAATTAAGCAAAAGAAATTATATATTAAATAATCTGATTATTTCGTAAAAACCTTATTTTGCGCACTGTTTTTTATTATTCACTTCAAACTAACATCACATTGAATTTTAACGATTAATAATGACAACTCCGACATGACTGCACAATCCTGGCGCTCCCATTACGAACAGAAATATCAGTATTCCTTACGGCTATTTTTACTGCTTAATTTAGTTTCATCTTTCTTATCCCTTGTCAGCCCGCTCTTCACCGTCATCACGTTTACTCTGCCCTGTTTTCTGATTGTTGCCTGCAGCACGGTCCTGCTGCTGTGGCACTGTAAGTTCGCTCAGCACAAAATAAATATTCCGGTTATTTCTCTGATATTTGGCCTGCTTTGGGCATGGCACGTTGCGCTAAAAGCAATGATGATGGGTCCGCCGCATTTTAACTACCTGGTGATCGCCTTATTAAGCGTGTTATTTATTGGCACTATTGCTTTTTCCAGCAATATCATTGGCTTTACTTTGCACTCTTTACCAACCTACCTTACCTGCCTGATTCTTGGCGGCGGAGAACAATGGTTGCGCATGTCCTGGTGCTTCTTGTTGCCTATTGCGGGTATCACCCTGCAAAGCTTAATTCAGAAACGCAGCGATATATTCACCCAGGGACTAATGGATAAGCTGCTGAAGGAACGTAATACCCTTAACGATCTCAGTATGTTGGATCCGCTTACCGGCTTGTATAACCGTCGGGGTTTACAAAATCGTCTGGATACCGTTCTCTCTCTGGACAGCGCCGGACATTACGTCCTGCTGCTGGATATTGACCATTTCAAAGCCTACAACGACCACTATGGGCATATGATGGGCGACCAGGCATTAATTCAGGTTTCCGCCGCCATTCGTAACGCCGTGCGCTCACGCGATATCGTAGCCCGCTTTGGCGGCGAAGAGTTCATGGTGCTGTTGACCAGCAGCAGCGCGGAGAACGCTCTTCAGGCCGCAGAGCGCATCCGTCAGCGGGTCTACGATCTGAAAATCCCGCATATGTTTAACGAAAGCGTCGCGACCAATGTGACCATTAGTATCGGTATGACGCCGCTGGTGGATGCTGATATCGACAGCGCCCTGAAACGGGCGGATAACGCGCTCTACGAAGCCAAAAACATGGGAAGAAACATCATTCTCGCCAGCTAATCCTTTACCGCGCGGCAAGAGTCGCCGCGCGGACAAATCACTTGCCAAGCCGGGACCACGGCATTAGTATCAGAAATCATTATCATTTAGATTTGTATCTGGCACTCGATGGCTTACCGTTCACTCGCATTCAATACTGAGATCATCTGGCGGGCCCCGCTCCCTTCGGCTGAGCGTGAACTGGCAAATTCAATACGCGACAAAATTAGCGCGTTACGTCCGCATCTGCTGGATTTTCTCCGTCTGAATGAAGAAGCCCCTCCCCATGCGCTAACTCTGGCTGAGTGGTCACAGCCCGCGACGCTGAGTTCGTTCATCGCGACCTGGTCCGACCATATTTATCGTCACCAGCCCGGTCAACCCCGTGAGCAAAAACCGCTGCTGTCCCTCTGGGCGCAATGGTACATCGGTTTATTGGTGCCCCCTTTAATGTTGGCGCTGTTGAGCGAAGAACGCGCCATTAGCCTGGCGCCGGAACATGTGCGCGTCGAGTTTCATGAGTCAGGCCGCGCCGCCTGTTTCTGGATTGATGTTCATTCAGCAGGTACTTCCCCGACAGAGTCCGCGCAGTCCCGGATGGAAAAGCTGGTCACCACGGCTTTACAACCCGTCGTGCAGGCGCTTGAAGCCACCGGCGATATTAATGGCAAACTTATCTGGAACAATACTGGCTACCTGATTAACTGGTATCTGGGAGAAATGAAAACGTTGCTGGGAGATGAAAAAGTGGCCGCTCTGCGCCAGCGCTGCTTCTTCGAAAAACAGCTATCCAACGGCGAGGATAATCCGCTGTGGCGAACCGTGGTTTTACGTGAAGGACAGCTTGTGCGCCGCACCTGCTGCCAGCGCTATCGCCTGCCGGATGTGCAGCAGTGCGGGGACTGCACGCTGAAATGATCTTTTGATAACGACAACGGGCGGCTATTTCAGCCGCCCGTTTGCTTTTATGCCGTCTGCTGGCTCTCTTCCGCAATGCGCTGCGCCTCTTCGGCCTCCTGCGCTAACAGCTGTTTCTCATAAACCTTGAAGAAGGGGAAGTAGATAATCGCGGAAACGCACGCGAGGACAACCACCAGAATCGCCGCCCGGAAATCCCAACCCAGCGCCCATGCGCCGCCAATCGGTGCCGGGGCGGTCCACGGCACAACCGAAATCACCCGACCAATGAGATCCATCTTCATGGCAGCCCAGGCCAGTACGGCGTTAACCATCGGCGCCAGCAGGAAGGGAATAAAGAACACCGGGTTCATCACAATAGGCGTGCCAAAAATGACCGGTTCGTTGATGTTAAACAGGCTTGGCACCACGCTCAGGCGGCCAATCGACCGCAGATGCGCGGAGCGGCTACGCAGATAACAGAACACCAGCCCCATCGTCGCTCCTGAACCGCCAATCACAATAAAAAATGTCCAGAACGCTTCCATAAAGATATGCGGCAGCGGCGCCCCCTGCGCCAAAGCCTGCTGGTTCATGCCGAGGTTAGTGAGCCAGAACATCTGCAGCATGCCGGAAACAATAGCCGCACCGTGGATACCCGCAAACCACAGCAGGTGGCCCACCAGAACCGCCAATAAAATGGCGGGTAACGAGTCGGCTGCGGAAACCAGCGGTTTAAAGATAGCCATGATGGCCTGAGGGATCAGCATATCAAAATGATGCTGAATAAGCAGGCTCAGGGGATATAGCGTCAGGACGACAACCAGTACCGGGATCAGCAGATCAAATGAGTTTTTGATCATCGGCGGCACCTGATCCGGCAGGCGAATACCAATATTATGCGCTTTCAGGAAACGCATCATTTCAACGCAGTAGACCGCTACAAGAATCGCCGTAAATATCCCGGTTCCTCCCAGGCTATCTACCGGCAGGTTGCCGTTCGTTTTTGGCGCCGCCACCAGCAGGAAGGCCATAATCGACAGCATGGCGCACATAAAGGGGTCGAGCTGATCGGTTTTTTCGTAATGCTTGCCGAGGTTATAGGCGATCGCGGCGCAAATGTAGATCGACATAATACCCATCGTCATATCGAACGGCGTCAGAATTCGCCCTTCAAACTCTTTTGCCAGATCCAGCCAGGCGCGGGCAAATCCCCATGTGGTATCCGGTGAAAACGGCGGATAAGCGAATACCAGCAGAAAAGAGCCGACAATCATAAACGGCATGGCGGAGATAAAACCGTCGCGGATAGCCATCACATGGCGCTGAGATGAGATGCGCCCGGCGACAGGGCTGATGTAATTTTCTACGAAGCGAAATATCAGATTAAATGCAGCATGGTTAGCAGACATAGCAGCCCTCCTGACAGGCTAGATGAACAGGCCCAACAACGATTATCCTGCCGCTGTGATGAATCTGCTTCTGCGAGTGGGCGACCAGATTTGATAACCCGCAGGCTTTAGTGCTCAGGTACGTTCGATTCATCTTCGGCTCTTTTGTTATAGGTGACGCAGGGAAGTTACCTTGTCAGTATTCATGTCTCCATGAATAACCGCAACCGGTTACAGTAACCGGTTGCGGCGAATGTGAAGGAGATCCAAAAATTAGAAAGAATCTTGATTATCAACGAGAGATATTTACACTTTGCGAAGCTTGTGACAGATTTTTAACAAGCCTTAATCAGGAGATTCCAATGAGTCTGCAGTCCGTGCGGCAGTTTTTTGCTGAGCGCGCCCCCGATATCGAAATCATCGAACTTACTCAGAGCACGGCCACGGTAGCGTTAGCCGCAGCGGCACATAATGTTGAACCCGGGCAAATAGCCAAGACCCTGTCTTTAAAAATAAAAGAAAGGGTTGTGCTCGTTGTCGCAAAAGGCGATGCACGCCTGGATAATAAAAAACTAAAGGAGGCATTTGGCGCCAAAGCGCGCATGCTCAGCAGCGATGAGGTCATTACGCTAACGGGACACCCCATTGGCGGCGTGTGCCCCTTTGGTCTGGAAGTTCCGCTGGCGGTGTACTGCGATATCTCACTGAGGCAGTACCCGGAAGTGCTGCCAGCAGCAGGATCAATTCATAGCGCCGTTCGCATTTCACCCGAGCGGATGGCGCAGTTGACTGATGCTAAGTGGATTGATGTTTGTCTTTAATAGACCATTGGCGCTACTGAGCAAGGCGCATAACTCTGGCATCGTCATTATTCGCCGACAGGCGCATTAAAATGTCTGCCGCGCTCAGTAGTCCTATATCAGAACTGACGCCAAGCTTGGTCATGGCATTGAACTTATGGGCCCGAATCGTTTTAATATTTCTTTCCAGCTGTGTCGCTATTTCAGGTAATGAGTAGCCATAAGACATATATCGTAGGATGGTATGTTCCGTTGGGCTCAAAATTTGGCTAGAAATGTTCTGCTTTTGACATACCGATCCCTCATTAGTCTGGTAGCTATGTTCGAGAAGCTGAAGCAAATATTCCTGCAGTTGGATCCGACAGGCCGATTTATTCAGAATGCCGTGTAAACGGGAAGGCGTCAAATGGCTAACCAAACGCATTTCCGCTTCATCATTAGCCAGGACAATTCTTTGCGTTTCGGGGCAATAACGCGCGATCTCATGGAGAAAGAGCAAACTTTCAAGACGGGACCTGCGGTTCCCTGAAAGGGAAAAAATAATCGCAGAAAAATCTTCAGACTGAAACTCTCGTTTTAATGCTTTAGTATCTTTAAAGAATTGAATACGATAATTCTTACCACTTTCATTAAGTAAGATGTGGCGAAGAGCCACTTCCGTCATCGCACATTTCTCTACGATAGCGATATATCGTGTTGTGAAGTCTTTTTCCATTCTGTTTGATCTCCATAGGCTGAATAAATATTCAGCTCCTTCATTCCCTGTGCACTATTAATCCAGGCATACATCTCTGCATTACTACGCAGAGATAAGCGGCGCATAGCACTATTTTTCTGCGCACTTATGGTTTTATTGCTCTTCTTCAATAAAGCAGCAATTTGATTAATTCCCCACCCTTTTGCAAGCAGCCTCAATACCTTACGCTCAGAAAGAGTCAAAATGACCATCTTTTGCTGTTCTTCACCGATGCGTTCAACTTCAGGAGAAAACAACGTCTGGCTAATACGCTCAGCGGCAAGACCACCGGCGCGAACCACTTCGATAAGGCGTTTTACCGGCTCGCTGTCTGAAATTAACGTACTTTCGGGACGCATTAATAATTGAACGGCTAACGGAAAACAGGTGCTACCTACCATAAAGACCCAGTGTATATCCCTGTATTGGGTCATTAAAGAGTAGTAGTGTTCACAAATATTTCCTGGATGCTCTATTTCACCGGAAAGATCAGCGATAACCAACACTGCGCGGCGCAATTGCAGCAGGGTTAGCTCATCCTGAGAACGACAAAAACTCAATTCATAATCAGGGAGATGCTCCCCAACGATGGCCTTCAAACCGGACTGCATCACCGGTATTCTACTGATAATAATGCCGAACTTACCCTGTCCTGGTAACATAAACCCTCCGCTTCCTGTCGAAGATTCACCGCCGGCGCAAAACAATCGGATGAATAATTTAATAGCCATCATAATTATTTTGCCAAAATGAATCTTTATCGTCCCTGGCGGGTACGCTCTTTCGCACCCTAAAGCCAACTTATATAATGAGGAGTAACATATTGCTGTTATCCATGCCAATGATTAACATTAACACAGGTAGTTGTCATCAATAAATTAGAAATGGTTAACATCGTCGTTAGATACGCTAACTTAAGATATATTAAATAAAGATTTCTTTATTTTATTTTTTTCCTAAATGCTTTTGGGGATTCACCGCTATAGCGACGAAAGAAACGAGAAAAATAGGCCGCGTCATTAAACCCCAAGTAATCAGAAAGTTGCGCAATAGTCATGCTGGTATACTGCAGGTTGCGCCGCGCCTCAAGCATCAACCTTTGATGTAAAACGCCCAGCGCACTGCAGCCATAAAATTCATGGCACAAATAATTTAAATGGGTCGCGGATACCCCCACCCGACTGGCATATCCGGCTAAGGGCAGATGTTCGCGATAATGGCTTTCTATAAGACGAGAGAAATGGCGCATCACGCTACGCTTGCGTTCCGCTTTGTCCTCCGCTATCGGCTGCGGGCGATATTGCCGATTCAGCCAGACCAACAGCGCTCCCAGCAGTGAATGCAGCATCATTTCACGCGCATCATATTCCTCACGGTACTCTTCTCGCAAAGCGGTAAACAGCGCCCGAATATGGCCTCGGGAGGCTTTTACCGGCACACACTGCGGCTGGCCGAGGAGATCCAACTGGCGACCAAACTGATTCTCAACCCTCCTGAGCAGGGGTAACGCCAGGGATAAAACGTATCCTTCCGTGCCCGGCGAAAATCGAAATCCATGAATACATAGCGCCGGAACAACCTGAATACAGGATTCCACCATCACGGTGGTTGTTCCTTCGATTTCAATTTCCGCCCGCCCTTTATGCAGGTACAGCAGTTGCACCAGCTCAGCATGCTGATGCACGCGGATATGCCATTCATAAAGATGGCTGCGCTGGAGTATCGACTCACAGTGCAGAAGTTCGGGCGTTGGCCAGCCCTGCTAGTTTGAAAACGGGAATGGTGCTCACTGCCTGCATCACGCCTCCTGATATTTTGGGTGTTACACCACGCGCTCCATCGGCAGACCAACATAGTTTTCAGCGATAGTGGTTAACCCCGCGCGTGATTGCAGATAATAACGACGATCCGCCGCCTGCATTTTTCTGTCGAACTCGCTTTGCTGCGGAAAATCATGCAGCAGACGCGTCATAAACCAGCTGAATCGCTCCCCCTTCCACACCCGATCCAGCGCCAAACGCGAGTAGCTGGCTAAGAGGTCAACGCGGCCATGGTGATAATACTCGCGCAGGATCCGCCATAAATAGTTCACGTCGGACGCCGCGAGATTCAGCCCTTTTGCCCCGGTAGGCGGTACGATATGCGCCGCATCTCCCAGCAGAAATAGTTTGCCGTACTGCATCGGCTCTACCACATAGCTGCGCAGCGGCGCGATGCTCTTCTCCAGTGAGTGACCCGTTACTAACTTGCTGGACAACTCATCAGGGAGACGCCGTTTAAGCTCATTCCAGAAGCGCTCATCAGACCAGGCCTCTACCTTTTCGCTAAGCGGTACCTGCAGATAATAGCGGCTTCTGGTTAGTGAGCGCTGACTACACAACACAAACCCGCGTTCGTGGTGAGCGTAAATCAGCTCCGGATTTACCGGCGGCGTGTCGGCCAGCAGTCCCAGCCAGCCAAACGGCCAGACGCTCTCGTACTCTTTCAGAACCCCTGCCGGAATGCTCTGCCGGGACACGCCGTGAAAGCCGTCGCAACCGGCAATAAAATCGCACTCCAGGCGGTGGTTTTCTCCGTTACAGGCAAAAGAGACCGACGGTCTATCGCTTTTGGCATCATTAATTGTGACGTCGCTAACGCCATAAATCGTCGGGGCGCCACTTTCCGCCCGCGCCGCCATTAAATCCCGCGTCACCTCAGTCTGGCCGTATACCATCACGCTTTTGCCTTCCGTCAGCTCCGTCAGCGCAACCGGTACGCGTTTGCCTTCAAACAGAAACTCGACCCCATGATGGATCAGGCCTTCAGCATCCATTCGCCGGGCCGCCCCGGCTTCGCGCAGCAGCTCTACCGTTCCGCTTTCCAGAATGCCCGCGCGGATCCTCCCCAGTACATACTCGGGCGTCTGCCGCTCAAGGATCACGGTCTGAATCCCGGCGTGATGTAATAGCTGCCCCAACAGGAGCCCGGATGGACCCGCGCCGATAATCGCCACCTGTGTTTTCATAGGATTGCCTCAGCAAAGTTAATTATTTGTTTGTTTTTTGTTTATTAAAAGTTTGAATTTGCATTTTTGATAAGTCTGCCGGGAAAAAGAAGGGAGAAAATGGCGCAAAAATTGTACTTTTCACCAATTTTACGGAAGTGTGGCTGAGTTCAAATTTTCACGGAGCCCGCAGAACGGGTGTTTTTTTACACATTGTTTGATCCTGACCGCTCAGAGAAAGCACGACTTCAGGTAAAAGTATCGCCAGACACTACGGCATCGGGCATCACGGACAGCAGGTATTTATGCAAGCAGATCGGGCAACCCAGCGCGCAATCACGCGCTTGTGCATTCAATGTGGTCTTTTCTTATTACAGCATGGCGCGGAAAGCGCGCTGGTTGAGGAGCTTTCAACTCGTCTGGGCCTGGCGTTGGGGATGGATAGCGTTGAAAGCGCCATCTCTTCCAATGCGATTGTGCTCACCACCATCAAAGATGGCGAATGCCTGACTTCAACGCGAAAAAACACCGATCGCGGCATCAACATGCACGTCGTCACGGAAGTTCAGCATATTGTGATTATGGCGGAGCATAAGCTGCTGGATTATAAGGATGTCGAAAAACGATTCGCGCAAATCAAACCGCTGCGCTATCCACGCTGGCTGCTGGTGTTAATGGTCGGCCTCTCCTGCGCCTGCTTTTGCAAGCTTAACAACGGCGGCTGGGACGGCGCGCTGGTCACCTTCTGCGCCAGTACGATAGCCATGTATATTCGTCAGGTACTCACCCATCGCTCCATGCATCCGCAAATCAATTTCTGCCTCACCGCCTTCGTCGCAACGACCATCTCCGGACTGATGCTGCGCCTGCCCGCTTTCGCCAGCACGCCGACGATAGCCATGGCCGCCAGCGTACTGCTGCTGGTGCCCGGTTTTCCGCTGATCAACGCCGTTGCCGACATGTTTAAAGGGCATATCAATACCGGCCTGGCGCGCTGGGCCATTGCCAGTCTGCTCACGCTCGCCACCTGTATTGGCGTGGTGATGGCGATGACGATGTGGGGGCTACGCGGATGGGCATAATTATGTATCTCTACGCGCTGGCGCAGGATATGGCTCTGGCAGCCATCCCCGCCGTTGGGTTCGCCATGGTATTCAACGTCCCGCAGCGGGCGCTGCGCTGGTGCGCGCTACTGGGGGCTATCGGCCACGGCTCGCGCATGGTCATGATGACGGCGGGTTTTAATATCGAGTGGGCAACGTTCATGGCCGCCCTGCTGGTTGGCAGCATTGGGATCCAGTGGTCTCGTTGGTATCTGGCGCACCCAAAGATTTTCACCGTAGCGGCGGTGATCCCGATGTTTCCCGGTATCTCCGCCTATACCGCGATGATTTCAGCGGTCAAAATCAGTCATTTTGGCTACTCGGAAGAGATGATGATTATGCTGCTGAGTAACTTTCTCAAGGCTTCATCCATCGTTGGCGCATTATCGATCGGCCTTTCTATCCCGGGGCTTTGGCTGTATCGCAAGCGTCCGCGCGTTTAATTCACCGCGCCGCCGGGTTACCTGCGGCGCTCCTTCCTGAGCGACCTCTATGCTACTATGTGTGCAGCTACCCCTCTCCTTTTAGTTGTTCAGAGTTGAGATTGATTTATGTCTTCACGAATATTAACTACCGATTTTAGCGGTCTGGATGACTTCATGCAGGATCACGCAGCGGTACTGGCAAAATCGGCCGGCGGCGCCGTCGCCGTGTTTGCCAACAATGCCCCCGCCTTCTATGCGCTGACGCCGGAGCGTCTGGCGCAGCTGCTGGAGCTGGAAGCCAAACTGGCGCGCCCCAATAGCGATATCGCCCTCGACGCGCAGTTTTTTGACGAGCCGACGGCGGTTCCCGTTGCGGTACCGATGGGGAAATTCCCGATGTACGCCGACTGGCAGCCGGACGCCGATTTCCAGCGTCTGGCCGCGCTGTGGGGCATCGCCCTGAGCCAGCCCGTTACGCCGGAAGAGCTGGCCGCATTTGTCGCCTACTGGCAGGCGGAAGGTAAAGTCTTTCATCACGTCCAGTGGCAGCAGAAGCTGGCGCGCAGCGTACAGATTGGCCGGGCCAGCAACGGCGGCCAGCCGCGGCGTGACGTCAACGCAATTAGCGAACCTGAAAATCATATTCCACGAGGATTCCGAGGATGAGCATGAAAAATGTCGGCGATTTAATGAAGCGCCTGCAAAAAATGATGCCAGCCCATGTCGAACCCGCGTTTAAGACAGGTGAGGAGCTACTGGCATGGCAAAAAGAACAGGGCAAGCTGCGGTCTGAAGCGCTGGAACGCGAAAACCGCGCCATGAAAATGCAGCGTACCTTTAACCGCTCCGGCATCCGACCGCTGCACCAGAACTGCTCGCTGGATAACTACCGGGTTGAGTGTGAAGGCCAGATGATTGCGCTGTCCCGAGCGCGCCAGTACGTCGAGGAGTTCGACGGCAATATCGCCAGCTTTATCTTCTCCGGCAAACCGGGCACCGGAAAAAACCACCTCGCCGCCGCAATCTGCAACGAACTGCTACTGCGGGGTAAGTCGGTGTTGATTATTACCGTCGCCGATATCATGTCAGCGATGAAAGATACCTTCGGCAACCGGGAAACCAGCGAAGAGCAGCTTCTCACCGACCTGAGCAAGGTCGACCTGCTGGTGATTGACGAAATCGGGATGCAAACGGAATCACGCTACGAAAAGGTAATCATTAACCAGATCGTCGATCGCCGCTCTTCGTCAAAGCGCCCCACCGGTATGCTGACTAACAGCACCATGGACGAGATGAACAAGCTGCTTGGCGAGCGCGTCATGGACCGCATGCGGCTGGGCAATAGTCTGTGGGTCAACTTCAACTGGGACAGCTACCGCGATCGCGTGACCGGCAAAGAGTATTAAGATATTTCTGAACACTGCCGGCGTTATAATCAGGGCATTGTTCACTCACGGCGAAGAGTATGTCTATGAAATCGGTAAAAACGTTATTCCGCACGGCGATGGTGGCCGGCGCACTATTGACCTTCGGCGCTCACGCCACCTCCTGGCAGGATTCTCTTTCCAGCGCCGCGAAACAGCTCAGCAGCCAGAGCGGTAGCCAGCAAAGCGGCGGCATGTCCCTCTCTTCGCTGACCGGTTTGCTCAACGGCGGCAGCCAGTCGTTGACTTCCAGCAGTATGAATAATGCCGCCGGGATTATGTCTTATTGCGCGAAACAGAAACTGACCTCGGTAACCAATACCGAAAACATTAAAAACCAGGTTCTGGATAAGCTGGGTCTCAGCGCGCCGGAAAAACAAAAAGAAGACACCAACTATCTTGATGGCCTTCAGGGCTTGCTGAGTAGCAAAGACGGTCAGCAGCTGAATTTGAATAACCTCGGCAGTAGCCCGCTGGCGGAAAAAGTGAAAACCAAAGCCTGCGACCTGGTATTAAAACAGGGCGTTAGCTTCCTCTCCTGATCCTGGCCGCATAATGCCGCGTTTGGCGCTTTACCCTGGCCAGCGCGGCCGCAACCTCTGTTTTTTAACATCTCTCCTTCTGAACCCCTGGCAGACAAGATGTGAAGCGGGTCAAAAATGGCGATTTCTAAACCAATTCTGAACCACAGCACAAATTCATGACGATACAATTGCGGCAATATTGCGCTGCAATTACAGTGTAGCGTGAAAAAAGATCTATCTGGCCAGCCGACAGCTGGCGTGAATGAGGATGAGCTGTGTCAGAGTTGTTATCCATCGCCCTGTTTGTTGCCTCGGTGATGATTTACGCGTTAAAAGCCGGTCGTAATACCTGGTGGTTCGCCGCCACGCTCACGGTGCTGGGCCTGTTCGTTATTCTGAATATTACCCTCTACGCCAGTAATTACTTCACCGGCGACGGTATCAATGACGCGGTACTTTATACGTTGACCAACAGCCTGACGGGCGCTGGCGTGGGCAAATATATTCTGCCGGGCGTTGGGCTGGTCGTGGCGCTGGTCGCGGTATTTGGCGCACTCGGCTGGGTGCTGCGCCGCCGCCGTCATCATCCTCATCACTTTGGTTACAGCCTGGTGGCGCTGGTCCTGGCGCTGGCGTCCGTGGACGCCAGCCCGGCCTTCCGCCAGATTAGCGAACTGGTCAAATCCCAGTCCCGCGATGGCGACCCTGACTTCGTGGCTTACTACAAAGAGCCGTCAAAGAGCATCGCGAACCCAAAACTGAACCTGGTGTACATCTACGGCGAAAGCCTTGAGCGCACCTATTTTGATAACGACGCGTTCCCGGATCTGACCCCGGAGCTCGGTAAAGTGAAAAGCGAGGGGCTGGATTTCAGCAATACCGCCCAGCTACCCGGCACCGACTACACGATTGCCGGAATGGTCGCTTCCCAGTGCGGGATCCCGCTGTTCGCGCCGTTCGAAGGCAACGCCTCGGCCTCGGTTTCCAGCTTTTTCCCGCAGAATATCTGTCTGGGCGATATCCTGAAAAACTCGGGTTATGAGAACTACTTCGTACAGGGCGCT
Source organism: Klebsiella sp. M5al (assembly GCF_002090195.1). Taxonomy (NCBI): domain Bacteria; kingdom Pseudomonadati; phylum Pseudomonadota; class Gammaproteobacteria; order Enterobacterales; family Enterobacteriaceae; genus Klebsiella; species Klebsiella sp. M5al. The sequence continues at coordinate 826,872 of NZ_CP020657.1, read as the reverse complement.
AACCTGCGCTTCGCCGGAAAAGATGTGTTCCTGAAATCTCACGGCTTCGATCATCTGTACGGCGCGGAGGAGCTAAAAACCACGGTCGCCGACCCAGCTTATCGTAACGACTGGGGCTTCTACGACGATACCGTCCTTGATGAGACGTGGAAAAAATTTGAGGCGCTTTCGCAATCCGGAAAACGCTTCTCGCTGTTCGCTCTGACGGTCGATACCCATCATCCGGATGGGTTTATCTCCCGTACCTGCCAGCGCAAAAGCTACGATATGGACGGTAAAAAGAACCTCTCTTTCAGCGCCGTTTCCTGTAGCCAGGAGCATATCGCGGCGTTAATCGAGAAGATTAAAGCCTCGCCGTGGTTCAAAAATACGGTCATCGTGGTCTCATCCGATCACCTGGCGATGAAAAACAGCGCCTGGGATTATCTGAATAAGCAGGATCGCAGCAATCTGTTTTTCATCCTGCGCGGCGATCAACCCCAGCAGGATACGCTGGCCGTCAAACGTAATACCATGGATAACGGCGCGACGGTGCTCGATATTCTCGGCGGCGATAACTTTATTGGTCTTGGCCGCAGCAGCCTTTCCGGGGAGTCGCTTTCAACCGTTTTCCTCAATATGAAAGAGAAGGTTATGGCGTGGAAGCCGGATATCATCCGCCTGTGGAATTTCCCCAAAGAGATGAAGAATTTCACCGTCGATTCGCAGAAGAATATGATCTCCTTCTCCGGCAGCCATTTCCGCCTGCCGCTGCTGCTGCGCATCTCCGATAAGCGCGTTGAGCCGCTGCCGGAGAGCGAATACTCCGCGCCGCTGCGCTTCCAGCTGGCCGACTTCGCGCCGCGCGATAACTTCGTCTGGGTCGACCGCTGCTACAAAATGGGCCAGCTATGGTCGCCGGAGCTGGCGCTCTCCACCGACTGGTGCGTATCGCAGGGCCAGTTGGGCGGCGAACAACAGGTCCAGCGCGTTGACAAGGCCCTGTGGCAGGGTAAAACCGCCTTTAAAGATACCCTTATCGATATGGAACGTTATAAGGGCAACGTCGATACGCTGAAGATTGTCGATAACGATATTCGCTATAAAGCCGACAGTTTCCTGTTCAACGTGGCCGGCGCGCCGGAAGAGGTGAAGCAATTCAGCGGCATCTCTCGCCCGGAATCATGGGGACGCTGGTCTAACGCGCAGCTCGGCAGTGAAGTGAAAATTGAATATAAAGAGCCGCTGCCTGAGAAATTCGACCTGGTGATTACTGCCAAAGCCTACGGGCCGAACGCCAATAAACCGATTCCGGTACGCGTGGGCAACAGCGAACAAACGCTCACTTTGGCGAACGATGTCACCACCACTACCCTGCATTTCGATAACCCGGCGCACAGCAATACGCTAACGATTGCCCCGCCGGATCCGCAGTCGACCAACGAGGGGAATATTCTCGGCCACTCCCCACGCCAGCTCGGTATCGGCATGGTTGAAATCAAAGTGGTGAAAAGCGAAGGATAAAACAAGCGCGCCCGGCGGCTTTTTACGCCGGGCCATAGTATCAGGGGCAGGATATCAACAATGCAGCGGCTTTAATTCATCCGCCGAAAGCCCGGTGATCCGCTGTACCGTCTCTTTATCTAAGCCGTCCTGCAGCATGCTGCTGGCAATGCGTAGCGCCTCCCGTCGGCTCCCTTCCTGCAGGCCTTCCTGGCGACCTTCTTGTATCCCTTCCCGCATCCCCTCCTGCTTCCCCTCTTGCCAACCTTCCTGCTTAAGTTTTTGAGCGATAGACATCAACCTCTCCTCATACTGTGGCAGACGGCGGGCCAACCGGCGGAGAAACACGCTCGGGTCGGCGGTATTGCCGTACTGCAGCATATAGTGAAACAGCACTCGCAACTGTCTGCGGTTAGTGTATCCCAGCATCACAAGGGTCGCCAACGACTCCGTGATCCCGCTGAGATCGCGCTGGCGAATATGCTTTTGCATCAGCTCCAGCAGCGCGACCCGTCGATGCTGGACGATCTCGTCATCCGGCATCGCCGTAACGTCAATCAGCGGAAACGGGCGGCCATACAGCGTCTTAGCCATCTGCGGGTCGGCAAATTCATCCAGCCAGTTCAGGGAGAAAGGATAGGGACTGGTCGCGCCATGATAGAAAAGCATCGGCACCACCAGCGGCAGCTCTTTATGCCCGGCGTCGAGGTGGCGCTGCATCGCGGCAATCGCATAGCGCATCAGGCGAAACGCCATATGATTATCCGGCGAGCTTTGATGCTCTATCACCACATAGACATACCCCGGACCGGAGGTGGTTTGTACCGACCACAGCACATCAGAGTACCAGGCGCGCAGATCTTCATCGACAAAGCTCGCCGACTCCAGGCGCAGGGTGGCAAAATCACACTGCTGGCGGATCTCCTCCGGCAGGTACAGCGTGAGGAAATCATTCGCCGTCTCCGGGTGGCGAAGAAATCGTTTAAACACCGCATCGTGCGGCGTCGAGGTCATTCGTTTTTTCATGGCCATCCGCTTGCCTGAAAGTGAAGGAAAGCCGGACTCTACCACCGCTTTTTACCCGGTTGGTTTTGGCGATGATTTTCTGGGAAGCGCCTCGGAGAATAGCGCGGCGGCCAGCCGGGCTGGCCGCTACAGGCAAGAGTTAGTAATCAAACTGACGGTAATAACGACGGATATTCAGGTCGTGGCCGGTGTGATGCTCAAAGTGGGCCGCCAGCCTGTCCACCAGCAGGGTCGACACCACGCACGGCGCCATAATCCAGCGGAAGGCGTCATCAATACCGCTCAGCGGGTAGTCGCGCGGGTCAATCACCACCAGATGGTCGGTGATCTTCTCAGCGAAGCGTTCGACGCGCTCATCCAGCGCCCGGCATTTACCCTCGCCTTTGACCAGGAACAGCGGGACCTCTTTTTCCAGCAGCTCCAGCGTGCCGTGGAAAAACTCTGCCGAACTCACCGACTTGGTCCGCTTCCACTGCATCTCTTCCAGAATACACATCGAGAACAGATAAACCTCGCCCCACATTTCCGCCCCGCCAATCCACATCATGTAATCACTGGTATGATATTGAGCGGCGATTTTATCCGCCTGCGGATCGAACTGGCGTTTAGCCTGCAACAGATTTTCCGGCAGCAGTTCCAGCTGGCGTGCAAAACGATCGTAATCGGCAAATTCGCCGTGACGATAAATCACGCGGAAGAATAACCAGTACAGCAGCATATATTCATATTCCACGCCGTTCTTGTGGCACATCGGAATATGCCAGCTCGCCGCCTCGGCTAATGGCGAATCGGCATTACGGGTAATGGCCACCACGCGAATCCCCTGCGCTTTGCACCATTCTGCAATGGCTACCGACTCTTTGGTATCGCCGGACTTGGATAGCGTCACCACCACCGCATCTTTATTTAATTTTTTGTGTCCACGATGAATTAATTCCGCCGCCTGCTCAAGGTAAACCGGCACGCTGGTTAATTCTTTTGCGAACTCACTTATTGCCATCATCGGCGCCAAAGAACCGCCTACCGAGGCGAAAAATAACGCGCTACAGCCGCTGTGATAAATATCATCGGCGACGGCTTCCGCCTGTTTGCGCGCAGCGATGATCTCGCGAGCACTGGTCAGGTACTCGTCCTGATTAAAACCCAACATAGTTATTCTCCTGAATAATCAGATTTTACTTTTTAATACGTGGTCAAAATCGTCAAAAATACGTTTTGCCAGATCGATCCCTTTTAGTCGGGCGGTATGCCATGCCAGCATCTGGACAGGAACGATCAGCAGCAGCGGCGCCAGGTGATGGTCGCACGGACAGCTCAGCGCCAGCGCCTGCTCATCCTCTTCGTCGCTGAGCGTCAGCGTAAAGGCCCGGGCAATGGACGGCGCCATATAGTCCCGCAGCGCCCGGGTCCGCGCATCCGGCGCATCTTCGATAAACAGCATCACGTGACGGGCGTTCGCCTCCAGATAGGGGCCGTGCATATAGGCCTCAAGCTCAAATCCGCTGGAAGGGACGCGCACCGTCTCAGTAAATTTGGTTTCGAACTCCTTCGCCACGCCAACCAGCGCGCCATAGCCGGTGGCGACAAAGCGCTCGCCGCCCCGCAGCGTTTCGCCATGCCGCTCGATAAACCGCGAGGTGCGGGCGATAACGTCCGGGATCGCCGCCGCCAGCCGCTGCAGCTCGTCAAGATAGCGCTGCTCCTCGGCCTCGCTGGCTGTTCCCTGGACACGGGCTATCATCAGCGCCATCAGCAGCAAATTCAGTACCGTCGCGCTAAATCCGCGGGTGACAAACCCCACGCTCTCAATACCGGTATTGATATCCAGTACCCCGTCGCAAGCACGGGCTATCGGGCTTTGCGGGTCGGAGGTCAGGGCAAAAACCGGCAGGCTCAATGCCTGGACCTTGCGCATCGCCTCCAGCGTCGAGGCGCTTTTTCCGCTCTGCGAAATCGCCACCACCAGATCGGTATGCGGATCGACAGCCTCGTAATGCGTAAAGTTGTACGGCTCTTTAATTTCAACCAGCACGCCGAAGCGCTGTTCAAAGAAATAGCGCGCGCACAGAGCGGCGTTTAGCGACGATCCGGTCGCCAGCAGCAAAATACGGCGTACCGGATGCTGGCGGGCGAAATCCTCAATCGCCGCCAGCTTTTGCCGATAGTCGCGCAGGATCTGCGCCAGACAAGCCGGCTCTTCGCTGATATAGGTCATCATCGTTGGTACCATTTTCGACTCCCGTTAAAACAAGCCAATCCACGAACCCAGAATGCCCACCAGCGCCATCCCGCCAATAATAGAAAGCGGTTTGACCTTACGCCCCAGCAGCCAGTAAACGATGCCAAAGCTCAGCAGCGGCAACATGCAGGGCAGAATGTCGTTGATAATGTCCTGTACCTGGGTTTTCGCCTCCCCGGCGCCGAAAGAGACAGGGATGGTGATATCAATCATTGAGGCGGTCATCGCGCCCACCACCATCAGGCCGATAATCGACGCCCCGTAGGTCAGGCTCTCCATCATTCCGCTCTTCTGGATCCGCTGCAGCACCCCGGTGCCCAGCACATAGCCCCAGCGGGTAAAGAACCAGCGCACCAGGATATGGGGCACGTTAAACACCAGCAGAAACAAGATTGGCCCGAGAATATTGCCCTTCAGCGCCAGACTGGTGCCGATGCCGGTGGCGATCAGCCGCAGCGTGCCCCAGAAAAAGGAGTCCCCCAGCCCGGCCAGCGGCCCCATCAGCGACGCTTTAACGTTATCAATCGCGTTGGCGTCCATATTTTTCTGCTGGCTGTTTTTCTCCTCCATCGCCGTGGTGATCCCCAGCAGCAACGTGACGATATGCGGCGTGGTATTGAAGAACACCAGATGCCGTTTCAACGCTGCGGCCAGCTCCTCTTTGCGCGGATAGAGCTTTTTCAGCACCGGAATCAGCGCGTAAACAAAGGCGAGATTCATCTGCCGCTCATAGTTCCACGAGAACTCCATCTGGAAGGAGCGCCAGAACACCCGGCGTAAATCTCGTGGCGTAATACGGGTCTCTTCTTGCTCCTGCGGGCGCAGGGTCTCTTCAGAAATCATCTTCGTCGTCATCGCTGACTCCTTGTTCTGTCGTCGTACGAGGTGAGCTCAACGCGGTGACGTTAACCATGACCACCGCCACGATAGCGCCGAGAATGGCGATGCCGGTCACCGGGATTTTCAGGTAGGCCATCAGCACGAAGCCAAGGAAAAAGTACGGCGCGACTTTCTTGTTAATCAGCAGCCTGGCGAGCATCGCGAAGCCGAGGGCCGGAATGATGCCGGTAGCGACGCTGAGCCCGTGTTTGATAAATTCCGGGATCGTATCGAGCAGGGATTTCACCGCGTTGCTGCCGACCAGGAATGAAACGGTCACCACCGTGGCCAGCATCAGCGACAGCCCGAAGCCGGCAATCAGATGCATCCGCTCAATGCCCCGCGTATCCGCCCGTTCCGCGTAGCCGTCAGCCTTCTGGCTGAGCATCGGGATAAACATCCCCAGATAAACGTTTTTCAGGATCAGCGTCAGGGTGGCGATAGGCAGGCCAAGCAGCAGCGCCGTTTCCGTTCCCGCGCCGGAGGTAATGGCGAACGCCACCCCGAGAATGCCGCCGGTCACCACGTCAGGCGGTATCGACGCACCGACGGAGAAAGATCCGATAAACGCCAGCTCGAGCGTCGCGCCCATGATGACGCCGGTCTGCACATCCCCCAGCACCAGCCCGGTCAGCAGCCCGGTGACGATTGGCCGCGAAATCAGCGACGTCCCTAATGCATATTCCGATTGCGCGATAAACGCCACCAGACCCAGTAAGAGAGCCTCTACCATAATCTGTCCTCCGGAATTAAACGCATTCCGCAAAAAGCTGTTTGCGATCGTTAGGGACCTGGCGGATCTCAACCTCGACGCCTTTCCCGACCAGTTGCTGCAGTTGCTCTATTTCTTCCGGGAGTAAATTAATCGCCTTAGAGATATTTTTACTGCCCTCTTTAGCCTTAATCCCACCGAGATTAATGCTTTTTATTTCCGCGACGGCGCTGGCAATACGCCAGGCGTCATTCACCGACTCCACGACGATAAAGAGATTATATTTATCCGTAACGCCGCTTTTTATCGCCTCAATAGCGTCGTTAATATTTTTAATCACCAGTTTTACCGAAGGCGGTTTGGCGAGCTTAATGGTAGTTTTGCGTAATTCATCATCAGGGACATTATCGTTGGCGATTAAAATGCAATCGGCGCCGACATATTGCGTCCAGGAAAAGGCCACCTGGCCGTGAAGTAATCGATGGTCAACCCTTAAAAGCGTAATCATAGTGCTCCCTCATTTCAGAAGTCTTTATCAATAGTCGTCGCACTAGCAATCGTGTGATTGCAGTACTGAATGCTCTCTTTGGCGCTTATTAATGCTTCAGAAATTAATTTTTCGCTATTCTCTTCCCCTGCGGAAATGAGCAAATCAATAATTAGCGGCAGATTTAAACCAGACAATAAATGAAAGCGCGGACGCGATAAAAAGCGCACAAACTCATTATTGACGCTACCGGCGAAAATATCCGTAATGACAATCAGCTCATCCTCGGCGGGAAAACGCGCCAGCAGCGTCTCCACCTGCTGCGTCAGATCGGCCTCCTCTTCGACGTAGGCGCAGAGGGTATGAATATCCGGCTGCTTGCCGAGGATCAGCTCCACGGAGTTCAGCAGACCGTTAGCAAAGGTGCCATGGCTGGCAAAAATATAGTGTCGTTTCATCCTTACCTCGAAAGCGCATTCCACTGCTTTCTTAATTGCAACCGGCGTGCCAGAAACAGTGGCGCGCCGGTTAGCGCAAGGACGAACGGAGGAAGGGAACTAAAACTCTTGATCTTCCTGAATAAATTCTGTTTCCCGCGTCAGGATATCGTGAATGTAATACAGCTCCACGGCGGGGATTTTGACACTATATCCGCTCTCAATGACACTAAAGGCCTCGCGCAGAATAACCAGCTCGCTCTCCGGACACTGCCTTCCGGAATAATGGGATGGCGACGCGTTGCGGATCAGGCGCTCAATCAGACAGCTGATATGCACGTACAGCGCCACCTTGCGATCGTTGGGCACGTCGCAGCCGGCCAGATGCTCATAGCGCAGTAAAAACTGCTCGACCTGATTGATCACTTTACCGGTATCAAGGATCGTCACCGACTCGATCACCCGGCGCAGCGAGAAATTTTTCAGGATCAGGTTATTGATCTCGCTGACCTGTTCAGAGGAGGCCAGCTCGCCGAAGATACGCATCAGCGGGCGGCTCCCCTGGCCGGAAATCAGCGAATCCAGCGAGATCCACGGCAGATCGGCAAGATGCGGATCGAGAGTACCGACGATAGCCAGCACCTCGTAGCGGCTGAGCATCGGCTCCCGCCGCGCGGGATCGGCGAGCGTGTCCACATCGCAGGCCACAATATCGATGCCGAGCGCTTCGGGAATACTGGCTTTTAACAGCGCCGACAGATTCGCCGCCGCCCCCAGGCCGGTGGCGCAGGTCGTGAGAATCGCCCGCGGTTTGTCCGCCTGCGGATAATAGAGCTGATGCTCAACCGCGAGGTCATCGCCAATCTCACGGACAATATCTTCCAGCATATCGCCCTGCAAAATCCGCTCCCCGACGTACATCGCCATCCCGGTCGAGACGTTATTAATAATCGCCACCGGCGTAGTCAGACGGCGGTTAAAGTGGCTGTGAATGGCGTTCAGCGATCCCATATCGACCAGGATGATCAGCCCGGAGGCCAGCGCGTGGCTCTCGATATAGGCCATCACCTGGTCGGCGATAGCCTCCGGCGTCACGTCGAGCGGCATATCGAATGACTCAAACAGCTGGCTTTTCAGCAACCGGTTCGCCACGTTGGCGATGCTGCTGGCGGTGGCGTAGCCGTGGGCGAGAACGATCGCCCGGGTAACCTGCTGCTGGCTGATGGCGCCGTTTTTCTGTAACCACAGCACCAGCAGCAGCAGATCAATGCGCCGGGGTTCAATATCCAGCTTCAGCGCCAGCGCGGCGAGGATCTCTTCACAAAAGCGATACAGCAGCGGAAACTTTTGCGCCAGGAAATCCTCCAGCTGGCGGCTTTTCTCGTTGCTCATGGTGGAGTGCGCCTGACGAGAGCGATGTATCAGGTAGTGGCTAAGGGCATAAATACAGTTGCCGTTAAACTGGATATTGAAGCGCTTTTCAAGGCGATAAAACTCTTCCCGCGCCTGATGAGTCAGCAGCAGCAGCAGATGCGAACTATTAGCATCGTGATTATCGAAAATCAGCCGATCGAAGAGGGTTTCAATCTCCTCGCCCATGCTTTTTTGCGCCTCTTCCCAGACCGTTTTTTTACTTAATACCGCTTCATATAGCGCCAGAACGCGGCACTGAGTATCGTAGATCAGCCCCTGAACCGGATCGCGCGCGCGCAGCAGCCAGACCAGACTGGTCTGCGGTTCGATAAGCAGCGGCTCCTGCTGGCCCATCGGTTCGCTGAGCGCTGGCGTCGCGGCCATGATATTTTCCGGCAGATCGTGCAGCGTGACGTTAAGCATCTCGCTGCCCGGACACCTGGCCCAGGCCGACGCAACGGCGTACTTCACCACATTCTTCAGCTCACCGACGTTACCGCGATAAACATAGTGCGTCAGCACCTGTAGCAGCCGGGGCGTCAGCTGCAGCCGGGCGGCCAACGTGCGCGCCTCCTGCCAGAAAAACTGCAGCGTTAACGCTTCTTTTTCGTGGCGGCTGCGGTTTTGTAAATCAGGCAGGCTAACGAGGATCGGAATACGGCGAATAAAGGTGGTCAGAAAAGTGCTGTGAATATCTTCGGTAGTGGCAAACACCAGCCGCAGAGAAATCGGCATCCCCTGCGCCGTTTCCCCCACCCGATAGATCTCCTTGCGATCCAGCCAGGTGAAGAGCTTCTCCTGCCCCTGCGCATCCAGACGATGGACTTCATCGAGAAACAGCACGCCGCCGTTTGCCGCCTCAAAGGCCCCGGCTTTATCCCCCTGCGCGCCGGTAAACGCGCCTTTAACGTAGCCAAACAGGTTGGCGGCCAGCAGCTCCGGGTTACTGGCGTACTGGGCGCAGTTGAAGCTGACAAAGGGCGCATCGGGCGCCAGCAGTCCCTGGGCGATGGCAAACTCGTGCATCAGCTCCGCCATATAGCTCTTACCGGTACCGCTGTCGCCGGTAATCAGCAGCGGTAGGCCGCCGTTAGGATAAAACAGCGCGGTTTTCATCTGTTCGATAGGCTTGCGCAGGCTGCCGTCATGGCCGGTCAGCAATGAGAAATGATCCGCCTGCTCCGGCTGTCGGTCGCTCTCCGCCAGCAGCTCCGCCATGCTGACGTACTCGCTGCGCGAAAGAGGGAAAAACTGCTGGCAGAAGGCGGCCTTATGCAGAAAATAGACCGGCCGGGTATTGATCTTCACCAGCACATCCTGGGCCACCAGTTGATTCAGGTAGTGGCTGGCGGTGTTTCTTTGCATCGCAAAACGCCCGGCGAGATAGCTGGCGGTAAAGACCTCGCTCAGATTATCCGGATCAAAAAAATCGGTCTGATTTTGCAGAAAAGCCAACAGTTCCGTTTTACGCATCGCATCCCCCCTCTTCGCCTGTCAGGGGCTTATGATGCGGGAAATCCGCCAGGCGTTGGCGCTTAATTCATTTTTTGCGGTTCAGAGCACAAAAAAAAACGACGCCCAAATCCGCGGGCGCCGCACAACAAACCGACTACAGCCGCGACAGGGCCTCCCGCATCCCCGCGCTCAAAATCACTTCCAGATACCGCGTGACCTGTTCGGCAAGCCCCGGTATTGCCGTCAGATCCTCACCCCAGTGCGCGGTATCCTGCAAAACCTCCGTCACCAGCTCCCCCAGCGGGCGGCCCTGGGCCACCTGTGCCCACCCTTCGGCAAAACGAGTTAACCAGACGTCATCATCCTGTAACGGATACGTCTGCCCGTCACGCTGGCCGCGGTAGAAGGCGATAAGCGCCGCCAGGGCGAAGGTTAAGCGCGGCGGAATGACGCCATGCTGGCGGGTATTCGCCAGCAGCTGCGGCAGGATCCGGGTGCGAAACTTGGTCATCCCGTTCAGGGCGATGGAGAGCAGCTGATGGCGGATAAACGGGTTGAGAAAGCGTCCGGTAACGGCATCAGCAAACTGGCGTAGCTCATCGGCGGGCAAATCCAGCGCCGGGATAATCTCCTCGTCGATGGTTTGCTGCACATAGTGGCGAATGGCTTCGTCGCGCATCGCTTCGCCGACGGTATCCACGCCGCACAGCCACGCCACCGGGACCAGCGCGGTGTGCGCGCCGTTAAGAATGGCGACTTTGCGCTCTTTGTAGGGCCGGATATCCTCTACGATATGAATATTGAGCGGGCAGCGGTCAAGCCGCAGCTTTTCCGCCAGCGCCCGCGGTCCCTGGATAACGAACAGCCAGAAATATTCGGCGGTATCGAGGAAAGCATCATGGTAGCCCAGCTCCGCCTCCAGCTTTTCTGCTTCATCACGCGGGTAGCCGGTGACGATGCGGTCAACTAGCGTTGAACAAAACGTATTGGCGGTCTCAACCCAGTCGCGAAAAGCCGCGGGCAATTGCCACTCTTCGGCGTAGCGCAGCACCAGCGCCTTCAGCGCTTCGCCGTTGTAGTCAATCAGCTCACACGGGATAATCGTCCAGCCCTTATCCGCTGCGCCGTTGAAATGGCGGAACCGTTCGAGCAGCAGCTGGGCCAGCTTCGCCGGGAAACTCACCGGCGGCTTATCGTCAGGCCGGTCTCCGGCGTGATAGCTGATGCCCGCTTCGGTGGTATTTGAAAATACGAACGCGATCGCCGGATTTCGAGCCAGCGCCAGATAGCCGGCAAAATCCTGCCAGGGGTTAATTTCATTGTTTACGGAGCGAATAATCCGCGCCTCGCTCACCGCCTCGCCGCGTTCGTCCAGCCCGCGGATCACCGTGGTGTAGAGTCCGTCCTGGGTATTGAGCGACGGCGGAAACTCAGTGTTGATCGGGCGAACGATGGTTACGCCTGCCGCCAGATCGGTTTTCTCATTCAACAGATCCAGCTGCCAGTCGATAAACGCCCGCAGGAAGTTGCCCTCGCCGAACTGAATCGCGCGCGTCGGGTACTGCGGCCCGGGAAAATCTTGTCTGTTTAACGATTTCATGAGTTTACCTGCTAAAAATGAATGACGCCTTTGATCAGCTGGCGATTATTAATCACTTCGCTTTCGTAAATGTCCGCCAGCGATCTGAAATCGTAACGGTGGGTCAGCATCATCCTGGCGGTGATTTTCCCCTCGGCCATCAGCCGCCCGACTTTGGCAAAATCCTCTTCCGTCGCATTGCGGCTGCCCATCATGGTGGTCTCTTTCTTATGAAATTCCGGGTCTGAGAACTGCAGTTCACCTTTAAACAGGCCAACGAATATGATGCTGCCGCCGTGGCGGATTAAATTCACCGTGTTGTTCATCGCATGCTGATTCCCGGTGGCGTCGATCACTTTTTGCGCCAGAGAACCGCCGAAGGCTGCGCACAGCTGTTCGATAAACTGCGGGTCGGAAGGATCGAGGGTGCTCAGGCCGAGATGCTGCGCCACGTGTTCGCGCCGCGCTGGACTGGTGTCCGCCACCACCACCTGCGCCCCGTCGGCTTTGGCGATAGCCGCCGCCCCAAGGCCGATGGGGCCCGCGCCAACCACCAGCACCTGCTCTCCCGCCCGGATAGCGGCGCGACGCACCGCGTGGGCGCTGATGGCGAAGGGTTCAATCAGCGCCGCGGCTTCCGGCTCGACGTCATCCACCACCAGCAGATTTTTGACCGGCACGCTGAGGTACTCGCTAAACCCGCCGTCCCGATGCACGCCGATAACGGAAATCTTCTCGCAGCAGTTTGTCCGGCCGCTCAGGCAGGCCGGACACTGGCGGCAGGCGACGTAGGGAATGACGGCAACCTGCTGGCCGCTTTTCAGATTAAGAATATTTTTACCAAGCCCGATTATCTCGCCGCATATTTCATGACCAAGAACGCGCGGATAGCTAAAAAAAGGTTGATTGCCGCCCCATGCGTGAATATCCGTGCCACAAATCCCCACCGTTTTTATTTTAATGAGAACCTCATCGTCACCGGGAATGGGAATCTGGCGTTTTTCCCAGTGAAATTTTTTGGGTTCTTGACACACTAGCGTATTCATCGACGTCATAATAATTGCCTCCGTATTTGTTGGCTTAGATATCGATGAAAAACAGAGGTGAGAATAAATTCATTGCAAAAATTGTGAAATCTCGCGCACAAAACTGTTTTAAATCCGGCTTTAATAGCGAAAAAACAGGAAACCTATTATGAGCCGCTCGCAAAATCTTCGTCACAACGTCATTAACCAGGTCATTAACGATATGGCGCGCGGCTTTCTCCCCTCGCCGCTACCCTCACAAAGCGCGCTGGCGGAGATGTACAACATCAGCCGCACCACCGTGCGCCACATCCTCAGCCACTTATGCGAGCGCGGCGTGCTGCACCAGGTCAAGCAGGATTACCAGATCCTCCGCCAGCCGGAGGTGCAGGACGGCTTCGATGGCGCCAGCGCCTCGCTGGCCGAACAGAATCGTCTCTTCGAACAGGCGTTTTTCACCATGATCAACCAGCGCCAACTGCGCGCCGGGGAGATGTTCTCCGAACTACAGCTGGCGCGGGCGGCGGGCGTCAGCCCGGTGGTGGTCAGAGAGTTTTTGTTGAAATTCAGCCGCTACAACCTGATTGAAAGCGAAAAGCGCGGCCAGTGGAACATGAAGAAGTTTGAGTTATCCTGGGCCGAGCAGTTGTTCGAACTGCGGGAAATGCTGGAAACCCACGCGCTTCAGCACTTCCTCAACCTGCCGGATAACGACGCCCGCTGGCTGCAGGCCAGAACCCTGCTTGAGCGCCATCGCGCCCTGCGGGACAGCATCGGCGACAGCTTTCGTATGTTTTCGCAGCTCGATCGCGACTTTCATACGCTGCTGCTGTCCGCTGCGGAAAATATATTTTTTAATCAATCACTTGAAATTATTTCCGTGATCTTCCACTTTCACTATCAGTGGGATGAAAGCGATCTTAAACAGCGCAATATCATCGCCATTGATGAACATATGACCATCCTCAGCGCCCTCATCTGCCGCAGCGATCTGGACGCCAACCTGGCGCTGCGTAACCACCTGAACTCGGCGAAGCAATCGATGATTAACTCGCTCAAACAGAGCGAATCCCTGGCTCATTAAGTACCGATTAAAAACAGAAAATGATTATCAGCAGCACAAATCTCAAAACATAAACCAATGCCGTAAAAAAGGTTATTTATGCTGAAAACAAGTCGACTTACTTTACTGTGAAATAGGTGGGTGGTGTTTAAACCATTCGATGTCACTTGTCGTTCAAATAGAATAGCCAGGAGTCAGGCGTGGAACAACAAAATATAACTATCGACCCGCAGACAACCTTTAAAAAAGGGAAAGCGGAGACGATTTCAGTTCCGTTAGATAATACGTTAACGCGTAGCACTCGCATTAAAAAAATTCAGACAACGGCAATGATCCTGTTATTTCTTGCGGCGGTAATCAACTACCTCGACAGAAGTTCATTGTCCGTCGCGAACTTAACGATTCGCGAGGAGTTGGGGCTGAGCGCCACCGAAATCGGGGCGCTGCTGTCCGTTTTCTCGCTGGCCTACGGTATCGCCCAGCTCCCCTGCGGGCCGCTGCTGGACCGTAAAGGTCCGCGCATCATGCTCGGGCTGGGTATGTTTTTCTGGTCGCTGTTTCAGGCGGTCTCCGGAATGGTGCACAGCTTTACCCAGTTCGTGCTGGTGCGTATCGGCATGGGGATCGGCGAAGCGCCGATGAACCCCTGCGGCGTCAAGGTGATCAACGACTGGTTTAATATTAAAGAGCGCGGCCGCCCGATGGGTTTCTTTAACGCCGCGTCGACCATTGGCGTCGCCATCAGCCCGCCGATCCTGGCCGCCATGATGCTGATGATGGGCTGGCGCGGGATGTTTATCACCATCGGCTTGCTGGGGATCTTCGTCGCTATCGGCTGGTATATGCTCTATCGCAACCGGGAGGATATCGCTCTCACCGCCGATGAGCAGGCCTACCTTAACGCCGGGAGCGTCAACGTTCGCCGCGACCCGCTAAGCTTTGCCGAATGGCGCAGCCTGTTTAAAAACAAAACCATGTGGGGAATGATGCTGGGCTTCAGCGGCATCAACTATACCGCATGGCTGTATCTGGCCTGGCTGCCGGGCTACCTGCAAACGGCATATAACCTCGATCTGAAAAGTACCGGTTTTATGGCCGCCATTCCTTTCCTGTTCGGCGCCGCCGGGATGCTCATCAACGGCTACGTCACCGACTGGCTGGTCAAAGGCGGCATGGCGCCGATCAAAAGCCGCAAAATTTGCATTATTGCCGGGATGTTCTGCTCCGCCGCCTTTACCCTTGTTGTGCCGCAGGCCACCACCTCTATCGTCGCGGTGCTGTTAATCGGTATGGCGCTGTTCTGCATCCACTTTGCCGGCACCTCCTGCTGGGGATTGATTCACGTCGCGGTGGCCTCAAGGATGACCGCGTCCGTCGGCAGCATCCAGAACTTCGCCAGCTTTATCTGCGCCTCCTTTGCGCCGGTGGTGACCGGGTTTATCGTCGATACCACCCATTCATTCCAGCTGGCGCTAATTATCTGCGGCTGCGTGACCGCCCTCGGCGCGCTGGCCTATATTTTCCTGGTCCGACAGCCGATTAGCGACCCGCGTAACGGCTGAATCTTAACGCCCTGCCGACGGCAGGGCGCTCAAGGCCGCACTCATCTCATACTGTTTTAATGCCATGGGCGTATAGCCGGCGGCGTGAAACAGCGGCGTAAAGCGCTCCGGGATGGTCACCGACGTCCCGAGGCCGGGAAAGCGTTGGGCGAGCGCCCTCAACATTTCCTGTCCCAGCCCGCGCCCGCGGGCGGCGGGATCGACCCATAAAAACTGCAGCTGCGGCCTGCTGGATAAGGTCGCCAGCACGGCGAAAGCCTGCTGATGAAGGCTCAACGCCCGGCACGGGAGGGTGCTGAAGGTTAGCGGGTCCATCAGCCACGGCAGCTGGCCGTTAATCTCGGCGCCGGCCCTGCGCGTCAGCGCCAGCACGTCATACTCCTGCAATACGGATGACTCCCCGCTCGCGGCCTGCGCGCTCAGATAGCCGCACAGCCCGTGCCGCACCTCGAAGCCCAGCGATTGATACAGCGCCACCGCGGCATGGTTGTCGCGGATAACCTCCAGCCACATCCGCCGTACGCCCTGCGCGCGCAGCGCGTCGATAAGCGGCGTCATCAGCCGGCGGCCAACGCCCTTTCCGCGATACGCGGGCCGCACCGCGAACGCCGCCAGCCGGGCTTCATCGCCGCGTCGGGCGACGACCGCCATCGCGGCGGGGACATCACCATCCAGCCAGACGCGAGAATCCAGCAGGCTCAGCCCTTCGGCGCTAAAACGCTGGACAAAAACCTCCACCGACAGCGTGACGGGAACGAGATAATCTTCGAAACAGTCGCAGAGGATCGTCGTCAGCTGCTCAATGCTGAACTGGGTGGCGGGAACGGCGGTAAGCTCCATACATTTCTCCCGGAGGCTGCTATGCTGAGGTGATGAAAACTAACACTATAACCGCCGCCGCGACGTTACGCCTGACTGAGGAGAACGATATTCCCCTCCTGCCTGCGATTGAGCGCTCGGCGGCCCAGGCTTTTCGCCAGATCCCGGCGCTGGCATGGCTGGCGGAAAGCGATGTGATAAGCCCCGAGCGTCACCGGCTGTTTCTCGAAACGGACCACAGCCTGCTGGCCGTAGCCGATGAACACCCGATCGGCTTCGTGCTGACCGAACCGCTGGACGATGCGCTGTTTATCGTGGAGATCGCCGTCCATCAGGCGTGGCAGGGGCGAGGCGTTGGCCGCATGATGCTGGAGCAGGTTATAGCGACAGCCCGTCAGGCGGCGTATCCGGCGGTCACGCTCACCACCTTCCGCGACGTGCCGTGGAACGCGCCGTTCTACACGCGCCTCGGATTTTCAATGCTGAACGAGCTAAGGCTACCGGCAGGGCTGGCGGCGAAAAGAGATCTGGAGACGGAACACGGGCTAGCGCCGGAAACGCGCTGCGCCATGCGCTTAGCGCTGTAGCCTTCGTCGCTGCTTTCAGCGTCTGAATATGGTACAAAGTATCATTCCAAATTAACCCGTTGATACCCGTATGTCCTCGCCAATCGATATCATTTCCTGCATTACCGATCGCTTTGTTGAACTGACGGCGACCGAAAAGCGCATCGCGCAGTTTATTCTCGATGATGTCGCGGCGGCGGCGGCGCTGCCCATCGCGGAGATGGCGCGTCTGACCCATACCAGCCAGGCCTCGGTCACCCGCTTTGCCCGGGCGCTGGGCTGCAAAGACGTCCGCGAGCTGAAGATGAAGCTCGCGCAATCCCTCGCGGTCGGGCAGCGGTTTATCCTCGATGTGCCGGACCTTGAAGGCGTACAGGGGATCTACGAGTCGATCATCGGCGTGCTGGAGACCAACCGGCGGGCGCTGGATCTTGAGGCGCTGAAGCGTGCGGTGAGCTGGCTGAGCGACGCGCGGCAGATCCTCGCCCTCGGCATGGGCGGCGGCTCCACCATCTGCGCCCAGGAGATCCAGTATCGCCTGTTTCGCCTCGGCCTGCCGGTGGTCAGCCAGAATGACGGTCTGCTGGTGCGTATGATGAGCTCGGCGGTAACGCCAAAGGATGTGGTTATCGTGCTGTCCTTAGGCGGCTATACCCAGGAAATCATTGAAAGCGCGGCGATTGCCAGCCAGTACGGCGCGAAGGTGATTGCGATTACCCCTGCCGGAACGCCGCTGGCGGAACAGGCGGATCTGGTGCTGCCGCTGCTGGTGCGCGAAAACGACTATATCTTCAAGCCCAGCACTTCGCGCTATGCGATGCTGGCGATGGTTGACGTGCTGGCCACCGAGCTGGCGATGGCCAACAAGACCCAGGCAAAAGGCAGACTGCGCCGCATTAAGCTGGCGCTCGACAGCCACCGCGGCGGCGTCGACCGGCAGCCGCTGGGCGATTAACCGCAGCGGGCGGCGGCGATAAACCTCTCCGCCTGCTGACGGGTACGCTCCACGGCCTGCCCGGCGCGATAAAGATCGCTTCCCAGACCGGCGCCGGCGCACCCCGCCCGCACCCAGCTCGCCAGATTCTCCGGCGTCACGCCGCCGACCGCCAGCACCGGTACCTCCGGCGGCAGCACCGCTTTCAGCGCCCGAATGTAGTCCGGGCCGAATGCGGAAGACGGGAAAATCTTCAGCCACTGCGCCCCGGCGTCCAGCGCGCTAAACGCCTCGGTCGCCGTGGCGCATCCGGCGCAGACCCGCATTCCGCGCGCCACCGCCCGGCGAATCACCTCCGGCTGAGTATTCGGCGTCACGATAAGCTTCGCCCCGGCGTCGGCCAGAAAATCGACCTGTTCAACCTTAAGCACCGTGCCCGCGCCAATCATCGCCTGTTCGCCAAAGCGCGCGACCATCTGCGGAATGCTCTGCCGCCAGTCCGGTGAATTAAGCGGGATTTCAATATAGCGGAAGCCCGCGCCCACCAGCGTCGCAATATGCTCCGCCGCCTCAGCGGGGCGGATGCCGCGTAAAATCGCCACCAGTTTAATCTTGTCCATGCATTATCCTCGCCATGCCGTTCAGCAATGCCTCATCGCCGCTGCAGCGCTTTACCGTCATTCCACGCGCCCTCATCGCCCGACTGTAGCGGGCGTTCAGCGCCGGGTCGCCGACCAGCGTGACGGTAGAGGGGCGGTAACGCTGGCCCATGACCGCCACCTCCGCGCCAATCAGCAGGCCGGAGAGATAGTCGCTGACCGAGGTCGCCGCCAGCGCCCCGAGTACCCTGGCGGCCCTGGCGACAAACAGTTCGCTCACCAACGACGGCTGCGCCAGCCCTTTTTCCAGCCCCCGCTCAAACGCCGCCTCGTCCGGCTGCTGGGCCGGTAGCCCTTTGCCGAGCAGCGACTGCGTCATCAGCAGATGATGCAGTTCCCCGGTCATCGCCGTGACAAAATGGCGCACCGCGCCGTCCTCCATCTGCACCCATTTACAGTGGGTGCCCGGCAGCACGTAACACTCCGCCGGCGCCAGCTGCCAGGCCCCCAGCAGCTGCGTCTCTTCGCCGCGCATCACGTTGTAATCCCCGGCCTGGTCCATCTTGAGGCCGGGAATAATCCACACGTCTTCGGCCACGGCGCAAAGCTGCTGCCCCGGCGCGTCAATCGCCGCCGGGCAGGCAAGATAGGGCACCGCCTGCCAGCCGGCATCACTGCCGATCATCCCGGCCATCAGCACCGGCAGCGTCGCCGCGCCGCGCCAGGGCGCCAAATGCTCCTCGAATACGTCGGCGGGCGCCCGCCCGTTCAGGCGGGTGATGCCCAGCGGCAGCTGCTTCGTTTCGACGCACTGGCCGTTGCGAATCAGCCAGCCGCGCAGCTGGGTGGAGCCCCAGTCGACGGCAATATAGTCCCTCATTGCGCTTCTCCTGAGGCCTGCGCCACCGCCGTTTTCGCCGGCGCCGCCTGCCCTTCCCGCTCCAGGGTAATCATCTCCAGCGCTTGCTGACGGCTGATTTTGCTGGCAGGCGTCATTAACGTGACAAAAACAGCGGAAACGAAGCTGCCGACGACCGACGGTATGCACGGGTTGCCCCAGTAAGCCAGCCAGTCGGCCTTAATCAGAACCACAATAGAGACCAGCATGCCGCTCAGCAGCGCGGTTAACGCGCCCTGCCAGTTAAAGCGCAGCCAGAAGCGGCCCAGAATCGAGCAGACGAACAGCCCGGACATCAGCATCGAGATCATTTTGGTGATATAGCTGATGATATCGTTCGAGGTCAGGGCGAAGATCATCGCCAGGCCGATAACAAACGCCAGCATCCAGCGCGACAGCGTAATGGCTTTATCTGCCGGGGGCATTTTCCCGGTAACGAGGGTATAAACATCGCGCATCATAATAGCGACGGCGGCTATCGCATCGGAGCTGGCCGAAGACATGGTGGCGGAAAGCCCGGCAATCAGCACCACCAGCCCCAGCATCGCCGGCAGGAAGCTGGTCGCGAACAGGAAGGCGTAATTGCTGTTCTCCAGATGGGGGTTCATCGTCCATGCCGCCATGCCGATAATCGCCGGTAGCACCGAGAAAAACAGATACAGCACGCCGGTATAGACAAACGAGCGGCGCACCGAAGAGACGTCTTTCCCCGAGTAGATACGCTGACGATAGGAAGGGGTCGCCAGTACGCCGACGCCGATGACCATCGCCAGCGATAGCGCTGGCATCACCCCGAGCTTGTCAACGGCAAACAGGCTCATCGCCTTAGGATCCATCGCCTGAACAATGGCATCCCATCCCCCCACGTGAACCACGGCCAGAATCGCCATCAGAATAAAACCGAAAAACAGAATTAATGCCTGAATGGTATCCGTCCACACCACCGCAGAATAACCGCCAATAATCACGTAAATCGCAAACGCCAGAGCGATAATAATTTTTGCCAGCGTCAGATTTATTCCTGTGGCCCAGGATAAATACATGCTGCCGCCGAGAATATGCGCCCCCAGCCAGCCAATCGAAGCAATAAATATCATTATGCCGACGATATTTTTAATTAAATGGCTGCCGCCGGTATAATACGACAGCTCCTCGCTCATGGTCATAAAACGGAGTTTACGCACCGGCGCAAACAGCCAGGCCACCAGCAGAATACCGATCGCCCCGCCCACGCCGTACAGCATGCCGGCCCAGCCGTTGCTGTAGCCGAAGCCTACGGCGCCCATGCTTGAACCGGTTCCCACCATGGTCGCCACGGTGGAACCCAGCGTCAGAAAAAGCGGTAAGGAACGGCCGCCGAGTAAAAAATCTTCACCGCTTTTTTGATTACGCGACACGTACCAGCCAAGCCAAATCATGGCCAACGCGTAAATAATAAAGCCGACTAAAAAGATATGACTATTCATAATTCACATCCTGCCAGTTGAGTAGGTAAAAGGTAAAAGGCTACGGAGCGCTGAATGAATTCAGCGCTCAAAATTCTGTTTATATTTCTGATGAATAAATTTTTATACGCGAGCCGCGTTATAACAGGTCACATCCACTTCGACTTTACAATCCACCACCAGGTCCGCGACGCAGCAGATACGGGCAGGCGGGTTGTCGGCAAAGAACTCGCGGAACACTTTATTGAACGACTGAAAATAGCGCGAATCGGTGAGGATCACTTTGACATGCACCACGTCGGCCAGGCTGTAGCCCGCTTCGTTCATGATATCCACGCAGTTCTGAATCGCCAGCCGCGACTGCTCGACAATCCCGCCCTCCACCACTTCACCATCCTTCATCGGCGTCTGACCGGAGACATACAGCCAGCCTCCCGCCTCCACCGCGCGCGCGAACGGCAGATGCTGCCCGCCAGTCCCGGTACCGCCTTCCACGCCATAACGTTTAATACTCATCTTTCACTCCTCAGTTCATTTGGCGGCGCAGGAAACGCCCCGCACGCCCGATAATCTTTTTATCGCTGCCGTAGCTCATCACGCCGTTGACCATCACCGCCTCAATACCGTCCGCCGGTTGTTTCGGGTCGGAGAAGCTGGCGACATCGCGCACCGTCTGCGGATCGAACAGCACCAGATCGGCGAAATAGCCCACTTTCACCAGCCCGCGATCGGCGAGCTGGAAACGCGCCGCCGACAGTCCGGTCATTTTGTGAATAGCGGTGGTCAGCGGAAACAGCCTTTCATCGCGGCTGTAGTGGCCTAATACCCGAGGGAAAGCGCCCCACAGCCGCGGATGCGGCATCGGATCGTTCGGCAGACCGTCAGAGCCGATCATCGTCACCGGATAACGCAGTACCCGCCGTACGTCCTGCTCATCCATGTTGTAGTAAATGGCCCCGGCGGGCATCAGCCGCGCCGCCGCCTCATGCAGGCTAACCTGCCAGCCGTCGGCAATCTGCTGCAGGGTTTTCCCGGCCTGTTCCGGCTGCGCTTCCGACCAGGTGATGACGATGTCGAACTCATCGGTCACCTGCTTCATATCCAGCGTCGATGAGCTGGCGGAATAGGGGTAGCAGTCGCAGGCGATCTCCTGGCGCTGGCGCATTTCATCAAAGAAGGCCAGCGTCTCCTTCGTGCGACCCCAGTTTTTCGCGCCGGCGCACTTGTGGTGCGAAACCACCACCGGCACGTTGCCGTGGCGGCCAATGCGGAACGCCTCGTCGAGCGCATCCAGAATCGGCTCGAACTCCGAACGCAGGTGGGTGGTATAAATTCCCCCCTCTGCCGCCAGTTCCTCGGCCAGCGCCATCACCTCTTCAGTGGTGGACTGAAACGCGCTGGCGTAGGCCAGCCCGCTGCTCAGGCCAAGCGCGCCCTGGCGCAGCGCGTCGCGCAGCTGGACGCGCATCCCGGCGATTTCGCTTTCGGTCGCCGGGCGGAACAGATCGTCCATATGATTATTACGCAGCGCGGTATGGCCAATCAGCGTGCCAACGTTCAACGACGGCTTTGCCGCCTCCACCGCGTGGGCGTAAGCGTCCACGGTGGGGTAAATAAAGTGCTCCTGCTCGCCCAGCAGGTTCATCGGGTCCGGCACGCCGTCGCGCAGGGTCGCCGTCGCCGCGCTGATCCCGCAGTTGCCGACAATCACCGTCGTCACCCCCTGGCTCAGCTTGGGCAAATAGGCCGGCATACGGATGACGTTAATGTCGTCATGGGTATGCACATCGATAAATCCGGGCGCCAGCACGCGCCCCTGCCCGTCAATCACCTGCTCCGCCGGCAGGTTTAGCGCCGGGGCCACTTCCACAATTCGATCGCCCTTCACCGCCACGTCGCCGCGAAACTGCGGTCCGCCGCTGCCGTCAATGACCGTGACGTTTTTGAAAAGCCAGTTAACTTTCATCGCAATTACTCCCTTTCAACTCTGCCGACAAGTTAACCATTTACAAGGCGGAAAAACAGTGGAAAACTACGCAAAAACCAGATCAAATTATGATACTTTTATTCATACA
The DNA here is from genome assembly GCF_002090195.1 of Klebsiella sp. M5al. Taxonomy (NCBI): domain Bacteria; kingdom Pseudomonadati; phylum Pseudomonadota; class Gammaproteobacteria; order Enterobacterales; family Enterobacteriaceae; genus Klebsiella; species Klebsiella sp. M5al. The sequence goes on along the minus strand of NZ_CP020657.1, from coordinate 804,177 downwards.
TAACGAAATAAAGTAAATAAATATATATTTTTCAATTAATTATAATTGATACTCAGCTTTAATCCGAGCATAAACCCTGAAAGGATAATGTTATGAAATACCATCAAGATACACTGATTCCGCATAAGGCCGCCGTCATGTCCGCCCCGGCGAATCTGCTGGCGGAGGAGGTCTGCCTCCCTGCCGCGCTGCTGAAAAAAACGGCGCTGGAGAATAACATCGCCTGGATGCAGCGCTATGCCGACGCGCGCGGCGTCTCGCTGGCGCCGCACGGCAAAACGACGATGACGCCGTGGATTTTTCAGGCCCAGCAGCGGGCGGGCGCATGGGGGATCGGCGCAGGCAGCGCCTGGCAGGCTGGCGCGGCGATGGCCAGCGGGGTTGAGCGCGTCCTGATGGTCAATCAGCTGGTCGGCAGGGCGAATATGCAGGCGGTTTCGCGGCTGAAAGCGCATTACCGGGCGGCGGATTTTATCTGCTGTATCGATAGCCTCGCCAACGCCCGCGCGCTGTCGGCCTTTTTCAGCGAACGGCGGCAAACGCTGGACGTGCTAATTGAGCTGGGCGTGGCCGGCGGGCGCTGCGGCTGCCGCAGCGTTGACGATGCGCTAACCCTGGCGCAGGCCGTCGCGGACCTTCCTGGCCTCAAGCTGCGCGGTCTCGAACTGTATGAAGGGGTGCTGCACGGCGACGATCCGCAGCCGCAGGTGGAAGTGCTGCTGCGCCAGGCCGCCGATTTGGCCTGCCGGATGGAGCATTTGGTTGAGGGGGAGTTTGTGCTGACCGGCGCGGGCACCGTCTGGTATGACGTGGTGTGCAATATCTGGCTGGCGGCGCAGAAGCCGGCGCGGTGCCGAATCGTCATTCGCCCCGGCTGCTATATCACCCACGACCGGGGGATCTACGATATCGCGCAAAAAGCGCTGGTGGCGCGCGATCCGATCGCCTGCGATCTGGGCGGCGATTTAACCTCGGCGCTGGAGCTGATGGCGATGGTCCAGTCGGTGCCGGAAGCGGATCGCGCGGTGGTCAACTTCGGTAAACGCGACTGCGCCTTCGACGCCGGGCTGCCGCAGCCGATCGACCGGTATCGCAACGGCGAGCGGCTGTCCGCAGAGGGGATCGAAAGCGTCGGGATCATGGATCAGCACTGTATGCTGCGCCTCGCGCCCGGCAGCGACGTGCAGGTCGGCGATATTCTGGTGTTCGGCACCTCGCACCCGTGCCTGACGTTTGATAAATGGAAAACCCTGCTGCTGGTGGATGAGCAGTATAACGTGCTGGAAGAGCTGGATACCCTGTTCTGAAGAACGCCTTCTCCCGGAGGCGGCGCGCTGCGCCTGTCCGGGCTACCAGACGGTGAACCCGTAGCCCGGACAGGTGCGCCAGCACCGCCTCCGGGATGTTTTTCGCGCGGACAACGCATTACGCCTCTTCCTCGCCCCGCGTTCCATTCCCCAGGGCGATAAACTCCTCCAGCAGCGCGGTAAGCTGGCGCATTTTTTCGACGGTAAACTCGGCTTCTATCTGGCGATAGGCTTCTTCGACCTGGGCCTGGGCGCTTTCATACAGCTTCAGGCCCGCCGGGGTCAGCGAAACGTACAGCTTGCGCTGATCGTTAACCGGCTTTAAGCGCAGTACCAGGCCGTCGCGTTCCATACGGGTCAGGATGCCGGTCAGGCTCGGGCGTAAAATACAGGCGCGAAAGGCCAGGTCGTGAAAATCCATCGACGGATTTTCGGCGAGGATCCGCACGATACGCCACTGCTGCTCGGTAAGATTATGGCGTTTAACGATGGGCCGAAAGTGGGCCATCGCCGCTTCCCGCGCCTGCAGCAGCGCGATAGTTAACGAATCATGCATCACATACCTCTGAATGAAATTCCTCATCTGTTAATAAGTTAATAATTAGCCTTAATTGCCGCAGAAGGCAACCGGTTTCTGTCTTTGAAAAGTACCAGATGGTACAAAGAAATTTAATTACCAATTGATTTAAAACATAAAAATTAAAATTCTGTAAATATATTGTTAATCCGATCACAAAACATTCACTTCTGTTTGCCAAACCTTCCTGCAAAGCATAAAAGATGATCATTAACATATTAATGAAATTCGTTATTCCCAAATCTGCAGCAGAGGAGTGGTCAATGAAAGGCACCATCTTCGCCGTGGCGCTTAACCACCGCAGCCAGCTCGACGCCTGGCGCGAAGCGTTCCAACAGGCTCCCTATAAAACCCCGCCGAAGACCGCGGTCTGGTTTATCAAACCGCGCAACACCGTTATCGGCGACGGCGAGAGTATCCCCTATCCGGACGGTGAAACCGTGCAGAGCGGCGCCACCGTGGCGCTGATCGTTGGTAAAACCGCGCGCAAAGTCGCCGCAGAAGACGCTGCGGCTTATATTGCCGGGTACGCGCTGGCCAACGACATCAGCCTGCCGGAAGAGAGCTTCTATCGTCCGGCCATCAAAGCCAAATGCCGCGACGGCTTCTGCCCGCTGGGCGCCCTCGCGCCGCTCAGCAACGTCGATAACCTGACCATCATCACCGAAATCAACGGTCGCGAAGCGGACAGCTGGAATACCGCCGATCTTCAGCGCTCCGCCGCCGAGCTGCTAAGCGCCCTGAGCGAATTCGCCACCCTCAATCCCGGCGATGCGATTCTGATCGGTACGCCCCACACTCGCGTTACGCTGCGCCCCGGCGATCGCGTACGCCTTCTCGCCGAGGGCTTCCCGGCGCTGGAAAACCCGGTGGTTGCTGAAGGAGAGCTGGCATGAGACGAGCACGTATTGAGTGGCAAGGACAGCGGCACGATGTCCAGGTTAATGAACGCGGTCAGGTCAAGCTCGCCAACGGCAGTCTGCTTAAGGAAGGCGAGTTTCGCTGGCTGCCGCCCGCCAACGGCACCCTGTTCGCGCTGGGCCTGAACTACGCCGATCACGCCAGCGAGCTGGCGTTTACGCCGCCAACGGAGCCGCTGGTATTTATCAAAGCGCCCAACACCTTTATCGGCCACCGGCAGGAATCAGTGCGCCCGGATAACGTCGAGTACATGCATTACGAGGCGGAACTGGTGGTGGTGATTGGCAAAACCGCGCGTAAGGTCGCCGAAGCCGACGCTATGGCGTACGTAGCCGGCTACACCGTCTGCAACGATTACGCCATCCGCGACTACCTGGAAAACTACTATCGCCCCAACCTGCGGGTCAAAAGCCGTGACACCCTGACGCCGATCGGCCCGTGGATCGTCGGCAAAGAGGCGATCCCGGATCCGCATAACCTGGCGCTGTGCACCTGGGTCAACGGCGAACTACGCCAGCAGGGCACCACCGCCGATCTGATCTTCAGCATTCCGTTCCTGATCGCTTACCTCAGCGAATTTATGACCCTGCAGCCGGGCGACATGATCGCCACCGGCACGCCTAAAGGGCTATCGGACGTGGTGCCGGGCGATGAAGTGATCGTCGAAGTGGAGGGCGTCGGCCGTCTGGTCAACCACATCATCAGCCAGCAGGCATATGAGGAGAAGCTGTCATGAAAAAAATTAACCACTGGATCAACGGCAAAAACGTCGCCGGAAGCGACTATTTCCACACCACCAACCCGGCCACTGGCGAAGTGCTGGCGGAGGTCGCCTCCGGCGGCGCCGACGAGGTGAATCAGGCGGTAGCCGCGGCGAAAGAGGCGTTCCCGAAATGGGCCAATCTGCCGATGAAAGAGCGCGCGCGTCTGATGCGCCGGCTGGGGGATCTGATCGATCAGAACGTCCCGGAGATCGCCGCCATGGAGACTGCCGATACCGGTCTGCCGATCCACCAGACCAAAAACGTGCTGATCCCGCGCGCTTCGCATAACTTCGAGTTCTTCGCCGAGGTGTGCCAGCAGATGAACGGCAAGACCTACCCGGTTGACGACAAGATGCTCAACTATACCCTCGTGCAGCCGGTCGGCGTCTGCGCGCTGGTGTCGCCGTGGAACGTGCCGTTTATGACCGCGACCTGGAAGGTGGCGCCGTGCCTGGCGCTGGGTAATACCGCGGTGCTGAAGATGTCCGAACTGTCGCCGCTAACTGCCGACCGTCTTGGCGAGCTGGCGCTGGAAGCGGGTATTCCGGCGGGTGTGCTGAACGTGGTTCAGGGCTACGGCGCGACAGCGGGCGATGCGCTGGTCCGCCACCATGACGTGCGCGCGGTGTCTTTCACCGGCGGTACCGCCACCGGGCGCAACATCATGAAAAACGCCGGGCTGAAAAAGTACTCCATGGAGCTGGGCGGCAAATCGCCAGTGCTGATTTTCGAAGACGCCGATATTGAGCGCGCCCTCGACGCCGCGCTGTTCACCATCTTCTCGATCAACGGTGAACGCTGCACCGCCGGTTCACGCATCTTTATTCAGCAGAGCATCTATCCCGAGTTCGTTAAACGCTTCGCCGAGCGGGCGAACCGCCTGCGCGTCGGCGACCCGACCGACCCGAACACCCAAGTGGGGGCGCTGATTAGCCAGCAGCACTGGGAGAAAGTCTCCGGCTATATCCGCCTCGGCATTGAAGAAGGGGCGACCCTGCTGGCCGGCGGCGCGGATAAACCGACCGATCTGCCCGCCCATCTGAGAAACGGCAACTTCCTGCGGCCCACGGTGCTGGCGGACGTCGATAACCGCATGCGCGTGGCGCAGGAAGAGATTTTTGGCCCGGTAGCCTGTCTGCTGCCGTTTAAAGACGAGGCGGAAGGTCTGCGCCTGGCCAACGACGTGGAGTACGGCCTCGCCTCGTATATCTGGACCCAGGACGTCAGCAAAGTGCTGCGCCTGGCGCGCGGCATCGAAGCCGGAATGGTGTTCGTCAACACTCAGAACGTCCGCGACCTGCGTCAGCCTTTCGGCGGCGTGAAGGCCTCCGGCACCGGCCGCGAAGGCGGCGAATACAGCTTTGAAGTGTTCGCTGAAATGAAAAACGTCTGCATCTCGATGGGCGACCATCCGATCCCAAAATGGGGAGTCTGATATGGGAAAGTTAGCGTTAGCAGCAAAAACCACTCACGTACCGTCGATGTATCTTTCTGAACTGCCGGGTAAAAATCACGGCTGTCGTCAGGGAGCCATCGACGGGCACAAGGAAATCGGCAAGCGGTGCCGCGAACTCGGCGTCGATACCTTCATCGTCTTTGATACCCACTGGCTGGTCAACAGCGCTTACCACATTAACTGCGCCGACCATTTCCAGGGCGTCTATACCAGCAACGAGCTGCCGCATTTTATCCGCGACATGACCTACGACTACGACGGTAACCCGGAGCTCGGCCACCTGATCGCCGACGAAGCGGTCAAGCTCGGCGTCCGCGCTAAAGCGCACAACATCCCGAGCCTTAAGCTGGAGTACGGCACGCTGGTGCCGATGCGCTACATGAACGCCGATAAGCACTTCAAAGTGGTGTCGATCTCCGCCTTCTGTACCGTTCACGACTTCGCCGACAGCCGCAAGCTGGGCGAAGCCATTCGTAAAGCTATCGAGAAATATGACGGCACCGTAGCGGTTCTGGCCAGCGGCTCGCTCTCACATCGCTTTATCGATGACCAGCGCGCAGAAGAAGGCATGAACAGCTATACCCGCGAGTTCGATCATCAGATGGATGAGCGGGTCGTGAAGCTGTGGCGCGAGGGTAAATTCAAAGAGTTCTGCACCATGCTGCCGGAGTACGCCGACTACTGCTACGGCGAAGGCAATATGCACGACACGGTGATGCTGCTGGGCCTGCTGGGCTGGGATAAATACGACGGCAAAGTGGAATTTATCACCGAACTGTTCGCCAGCTCCGGCACCGGCCAGGTCAACGCCGTGTTCCCGCTGCCGGAAACGGCTTAAGGAGAGCGCAGAATGCCGCATTTTATCGCTGAATGTACCGACAACATCCGGGAACAGGCTGATTTACCGGATCTGTTCAGCAAAGTGAACGACGCGCTGGCGGCGACCGGCATCTTTCCCATCGGCGGCATTCGCAGCCGCGCCATCTGGCTGGATACCTGGCAGATGGCCGACGGCCAGCATGATTATGCCTTTGTGCATATGACGCTGAAGATTGGCGCCGGGCGCAGCCTGGAGAGCCGCCAGGACGTGGGCGATATGCTGTTCACGCTGATCAAAGCCCATTTCGCCGCGCTAATGGAGAGCCGCTACCTGGCGCTGTCGTTTGAGCTCGATGAACTGCACCCGACGCTGAACTACAAGCAGAACAACGTGCACGCCTTGTTTAAATAGCGTGCGCCCGGCCAGTCCCCTCTCCTCGTTAGGGAGAGGGAGAAAACAAGCACTGCCACAAAACCCCAGGCCGGGTAAGACGCGCCAGCGTCGCCACCCGGCGCAGCAGCACCGAAAGACGTAACAGGAAGCGACTATGCTCGATAAACATACCCATACCCTGATCGCCCAGCGGTTGAACCAGGCGGAAAAACAGCGTGAACAGATCCGCGCCATCTCGCTGGATCACCCGACGATCACCATCGAAGACGCCTACGCCGTACAGCGCGAATGGGTAAATATGAAAATCGCCGAAGGCCGCGTGCTGAAAGGGCATAAAATCGGCCTGACCTCAAAAGCGATGCAGGCCAGCTCGCAGATAAGCGAGCCGGACTACGGCGCGCTGCTGGACGATATGTTTTTCCACGACGGCGGCGATATCCCCACCGACCGCTTTATCGTCCCGCGTATCGAAGTGGAGCTGGCCTTCGTGCTCGCCAAACCGCTGCGCGGCCCCAACTGCACGCTGTTCGACGTGTATAACGCCACCGACTACGTGATCCCGGCGCTGGAGCTGATTGACGCCCGCTGCCACAACATCGATCCGGAAACCCAGCGTCCGCGTAAAGTTTTCGACACTATTTCCGATAACGCCGCCAACGCCGGGGTGATCCTTGGCGGTCGACCGATTAAACCCGACGAGCTGGACCTACGCTGGATCTCCGCTCTGCTCTATCGCAACGGCGTGATTGAAGAGACCGGCGTCGCTGCGGGGGTGCTGAATCACCCGGCCAACGGCGTGGCCTGGCTGGCGAACAAGCTGGCGCCGTACGACGTCCAGCTGGAAGCCGGACAGATTATTCTCGGCGGCTCCTTTACGCGTCCGGTACCGGCGCGCAAGGGCGACACCTTCCACGTCGACTACGGCAATATGGGCGCGATCAGCTGCCGGTTTGTCTAGGAGAAACATGATGAATAACGCCTTTAAAGACGCCTTAAAAGCGGGTAGACCGCAGATTGGCCTGTGGCTGGGGCTGACCAGCAGCTACAGCGCCGAGCTGCTGGCCGGGGCCGGATTCGACTGGCTGCTGATCGACGGCGAGCATGCGCCAAACAGCGTGCAGACGATACTGGCCCAGCTGCAGGCGATCGCTCCTTACCCCAGCCAGCCGGTGGTCCGTCCGTCGTGGAACGATCCGGTGCAGATCAAACAGCTGCTGGATATCGGCGCCCAAACCCTGCTGGTGCCGATGGTGCAAAACGCCGATGAAGCGCGGCTGGCGGTGAAAGCCACCCGCTATCCGCCCGCCGGCATTCGCGGCGTCGGCAGCGCGCTGGCCCGCGCCTCGCGCTGGAACCGCGTCCCGGATTATCTCCATCAGGCCAACGACGCGATGTGCGTGCTGGTGCAGATCGAAACTCGCGAAGCGCTCAGCAATCTGCCGCAGATCCTCGATGTCGAGGGCGTGGACGGCGTGTTTATCGGCCCGGCGGATCTGAGCGCCGATATGGGCTTCAGCGGCAACCCGCAGCATCCGGAAGTGCAGGCCGCCATTGAGCGCGCCATCGCGCAAATTCGCGCGGCGGGCAAAGCGCCGGGGATCCTGATGGCCAGCGAGCCGCTGGCGAAGCGCTACCTGGAGCTCGGCGCGCTGTTTGTCGCCGTCGGCGTCGATACCACCCTGCTGGCCCGCGGCGCGGAAGCGCTGGCGGCGCGATTTGGCGCGGAAAAAAACCGCCCAGGGTTCGTCAGGCGTCTATTAACGCCGGGTGGCGCTGCGCTTACCCGGCAACCCGCAGTACCCTACAAAATTCCCATTAGAGGAAAATGATAATGAGCGATACATCATCTGCCATCCCGGAAAAGTTCGATCCGGCTAATCAGCACAAGCAGCTGACGGCGCAGCAGCAGTCGGTTATCAACAAGCTCTTTCGCCGCCTGATCGTGTTTTTGTTCGTGCTGTTTATCTTTTCGTTTTTAGATCGCATCAATATCGGCTTTGCCGGGCTGACCATGGGGCAGGATCTGGGCCTTAACGCCACCATGTTCGGCCTTGCCACCACCCTGTTTTACGCTACCTACGTCATTTTCGGCATTCCGAGCAACGTGATGCTCAGCATCGTCGGCGCTCGCCGCTGGATCGCCACCATCATGGTGCTGTGGGGCATCGCCTCCACCGCCACCATGTTCGCAACCGGTCCGAACAGCCTCTATATCCTGCGCATGCTGGTAGGGATCACCGAGGCCGGTTTTCTGCCCGGCATTCTGCTCTATCTAACCTACTGGTTCCCGGCCTTTTTCCGCGCCCGCGCCAACGCGCTGTTTATGATCGCGATGCCGGTCACCACCGCGCTGGGGTCAATCGTCTCCGGCTATATCTTGTCGATGGACGGCCTGCTCAACCTGCACGGCTGGCAGTGGCTGTTCCTGCTGGAAGGCTTCCCGTCGGTGCTGCTCGGCATTATGGTCTGGTTCTGGCTTGATGATTCGCCGTCGAAGGCCAAGTGGCTGACCGCGGAAGACAAAAAATGCCTGCAGGAGATGATGGATAACGACCGCCTGACGCTGGTCCAGCCGGAAGGGGCGATCAGCCATCACGCCATGCAGCAGCGCAGCCTGTGGCGGGAAGTGTTCACGCCGATCGTGCTGATGTACACCCTGGCCTATTTCTGCCTGACCAATACGCTCAGCGCGATCAGCATCTGGACGCCGCAGATCCTCAAAAGCTTTAACGAAAGCAGCAGCAATATCACCATCGGCCTGCTGGCGGCGATCCCGCAGATTTGTACCATTCTCGGGATGATCTACTGGAGCCGCCACTCCGATAAACACCAGGAGCGTAAGCACCACACCGCCCTGCCGTTCCTGTTCGCCGCCGCGGGCTGGCTGCTGGCGTCGGCCACCGATCACAGTCTGATCCAACTGTTCGGGATCGTGATGGCCTCCACCGGATCGTTTAGCGCAATGGCCATTTTCTGGACCACGCCGGATCAGTCGATCAGCCTGCGCGCCAGAGCGATCGGCATCGCGGTGATCAACGCGACCGGCAATATCGGATCGGCGCTCAGCCCCTTTATGATCGGCTGGCTGAAGGATATTACCGGCAGCTTTAGCAGCGGCCTGTGGTTCGTCGCCGCCCTGCTGGTCATCGGCGCGGTGATTATCTGGGCGATTCCGATGAAAGGATCGCGTCCGCGCGCGACGCCGTAAGGAGCCGCTATGTGCCAGAGCCCTGTTACCAATATCGATATGAATAAAGAGTACGATGAGAGTCTGGGGACGGAAGAGGTGCATTATCAATCGTTTGCCCGGATGGCGGAGTTCTTTGGCCGCGATATGCAGGCGCACCGCCACGACCAGTATTTTCAGATGCACTTTCTCGATACCGGGCAGATTGAGCTACAGCTCGACGATCATCGCTATTCGGTGCAGGCGCCGCTGTTTGTCCTGACGCCGCCCTCGGTGCCGCACGCTTTTATCACCGAGTCCGATAGCGATGGTCACGTGCTGACGGTGCGCGAGGATCTGGTCTGGCCGCTGCTGGAGGTGCTGTACCCCGGCACCCGGGAGGCCTTCGGCCTGCCGGGCATCTGCCTGTCGCTGGCCGATAAGCCCGAGGAGCTGGCGGCGCTGGCGCACTACTGGCGGCTGATTGAACGAGAATCGACCTCGCAGCTGCCGGGGCGGGAACACACCCTGACGCTGCTGGCGCAGGCGGTGTTCACCCTGCTGCTGCGCAACGCGAAGCTTGACGACCATGCGGCCAGCGGGATACGCGGCGAGCTCAAGCTGTTCCAGCGGTTTAACCAGCTGATCGACAGCCACTACCACCAGCACTGGACGGTACCGGATTACGCCTGCGAGCTGCATCTGACCGAATCCCGGTTAACCGATATTTGCCGCCGCTTCGCCAACCGACCGCCCAAGCGGCTGATTTTCGACCGGCAGCTGCGCGAGGCCAGGCGATTACTGCTCTTCTCCGACAGTACGATCGGTGAGATAGCCTGGCAGTTGGGATTTAAGGATCCGGCCTATTTTGCCCGCTTTTTTAACCGCCTGACGGGCTGTTCGCCGAGCGCGTTCAGAACGCAAAAAGTACCGGTGTCTTAGGATCGTCCCGCAGGCGATGCCGTGCATCTGTCCAGGCTACCGGCCCGCAGACGGCGGTGAACCCGTAGCCCGGGCAAGGCGCGTCAAGCGCCGCCCCCGGGAGCAGAGCGCAGAGTCGCTGAATGTCCCGCAGGCGATGCCGCGCATCTGTTCGGCTACAAATTCAAAACCCGCGCTGACTTATCGCCCGGTTCACCGGGGAGCCAGGCCGGAAAATAGAAAAACCGACCCCGATCACATAACCCAATCCCGCCTGAAAAGTACCGACCGTTGACCTAAAAGTCTCTTCACGAAAGCCGCGTTAACCGCTTCAATTGAACAACAAAAACAAAACATAAATTTAACATCGCATTCCGATTAATACTGAAGAGGTCACCTATGAAACCTGAAAACTTCCGTGCAGATACCAAGCGCCCGTTAACCGGTGAAGAGTACCTGAAGAGCCTGCAGGACGGCCGCGAAATCTATATTTACGGTGAACGCGTTAAAGACGTGACCACCCATCCGGCGTTCCGCAACGCCGCCGCCTCCGTCGCCCAAATGTACGACGCGCTGCATAAACCCGAGCTGCAGGATACCCTGTGCTGGGGCACCGACACCGGCAGCGGCGGCTACACCCACAAGTTCTTCCGCGTGGCGAAAAGCGCCGATGACCTGCGCCAGCAGCGCGACGCCATCGCCGAATGGTCGCGCCTGAGCTACGGCTGGATGGGCCGCACCCCGGACTACAAGGCCGCGTTCGGCTGCGCGCTCGGCGCGAACCCGGGATTTTACGGCCAGTTCGAGCAGAACGCCCGCGACTGGTACACCCGCATCCAGGAAACCGGCCTGTACTTTAACCACGCCATCGTCAACCCGCCGATCGATCGCCATAAGCCCGCCGATGAAGTGAAAGATGTTTATATCAAGCTGGAGAAAGAGACCGACGCTGGGATCATCGTCAGCGGCGCGAAGGTGGTGGCCACCAACTCGGCGCTGACCCACTACAACATGATCGGCTTCGGCTCGGCGCAGGTGATGGGCGAAAACCCCGACTTCGCGCTGATGTTCGTCGCGCCGATGGATGCCGAAGGCGTTAAGCTTATCTCCCGCGCCTCCTATGAGCTGGTCGCCGGCGCCACCGGATCGCCGTACGACTATCCGCTCTCCAGCCGCTTCGACGAAAATGATGCGATCCTGGTGATGGATAACGTGCTGATCCCATGGGAAAACGTCCTGATCTATCGCGACTTCGACCGCTGCCGCCGCTGGACGATGGAAGGCGGCTTCGCCCGCATGTATCCGCTGCAGGCCTGCGTGCGCCTGGCGGTGAAGCTCGATTTCATCACCGCCCTGCTGAAACGCTCGCTGGAGTGTACCGGCACCCTTGAGTTCCGCGGCGTGCAGGCCGAGCTCGGCGAAGTGGTGGCCTGGCGCAATATGTTCTGGGCGCTGAGCGATTCAATGTGCGCCGAAGCGACGCCGTGGGTCAACGGCGCGTATCTGCCGGATCACGCCGCGCTGCAAACCTACCGCGTGATGGCGCCGATGGCCTACGCCAAAATCAAAAACATTATCGAGCGCAGCGTCACCAGCGGCCTGATCTACCTGCCGTCCAGCGCCCGCGATCTCAACAACCCGCAGATCAACGAATACCTGGCGAAATACGTGCGCGGATCGAACGGTATGGATCACGTCGAGCGTATCAAGATCCTCAAACTGATGTGGGACGCGATCGGCAGCGAATTCGGCGGCCGCCATGAGCTGTATGAAATCAACTATTCCGGTAGCCAGGATGAGATTCGCCTGCAGTGCCTGCGTCAGGCGCAAAGCTCCGGCAACATGGACAAAATGATGGCGATGGTGGATCGCTGCCTGTCCGAGTACGACCAGAACGGCTGGACGGTGCCGCATCTGCACAACAATACCGATATCAACATGCTGGATAAGCTGCTGAAGTAACCGGCAGCGGGAGGTCACAATGCAATTAGATGAACAACGTCTGCGTTTTCGCGATGCCATGGCCAGTCTGTCGGCCGCCGTTAACGTCATCACCACCGAAGGCGAGGCGGGCCGCTGCGGTATCACCGCCACCGCGGTCTGTTCGGTGACCGATACGCCGCCGTCGGTGATGGTCTGCATCAACGCCAATAGCGCGATGAATCCGGTGTTTCAGGGCAACGGCAAGCTGTGCATCAACGTGCTGAACCACGAGCAAGAGGAGATGGCCCGCCACTTCGCCGGCATGACCGGGATGACGATGGACGACCGCTTCGGCCTCAGCGGCTGGCAAAAAGGCGCGCTGGGCCAGCCGGTGCTGAAAGGCGCGCTGGCGAGCCTCGAAGGCGAAATTAGCCAGGTGCAGACCATCGGTAGCCATCTGGTCTATCTGGTGGAAATCAGGAATATTACCCTGAGCCAGCAAGGTCACGGGCTGATTTACTTTAAGCGCCGCTTCCATCCGGTGATGATGGAGATGGACGTCGTGGCGTAGTTTTGCTTCCCCTCTCTCGCGGGAGAGGGGATTGTCTGTTTTCTCCGCTCGTCACAGTGAGAATATACCTGTGATCTCAATCACATATTTAAGCCCGCCGGGATTCCTGCCCAACCGCTTACCCCCGCAAGTGACCGCTTAACCCTACATATAACCACTCACAGATTTACCCAACTTTACGCGCGCGACGTTCTGGCAAGATGGTCCCCAGCATAGCTAATCAATGCCTCCTCAAACCCTAACTAAACCCAGACGGCTTCGGCCCATTATTCATCTTATTAAGCCAGGTTTTACTATGGATACTAAAAAGTTATTCAAGCACATACCCTGGGTGATTCTTGGAATCATCGGGGCATTTTGCCTCTCGGTCGTCGCTCTGCGCCGCGGTGAGCACGTCAGTGCGCTGTGGATCGTGGTGGCGTCGGTTTCCGTCTACCTCGTCGCCTACCGTTATTACAGCCTGTATATCGCGCAAAAGGTAATGAAGCTCGACCCTACGCGCTCCACGCCTGCGGTGATTAACAACGATGGCCTGAACTACGTTCCGACCAACCGCTACGTGCTGTTTGGCCACCACTTTGCCGCTATCGCCGGCGCCGGTCCGCTGGTGGGCCCGGTGCTCGCCGCGCAGATGGGCTACCTGCCGGGTACCCTGTGGCTACTGGCGGGCGTGGTGCTGGCCGGGGCGGTGCAGGACTTTATGGTGCTGTTTATCTCCTCGCGCCGTAACGGCGCCTCGCTGGGGGAAATGATCAAGCAGGAGATGGGGCCGGTACCGGGATCCATCGCCCTGTTCGGCTGCTTCCTGATAATGATCATCATCCTCGCGGTGCTGGCGTTGATCGTGGTGAAAGCGCTGGCGGAAAGCCCGTGGGGCGTGTTTACCGTCTGCTCGACCGTGCCGATTGCCCTGTTTATGGGGATCTATATGCGCTTCCTGCGCCCAGGCCGCGTAGGCGAAGTGTCGGTGATTGGTATCGTCCTGCTGGTGGCGTCCATTTACTTCGGCGGCATCATTGCCCACGACCCGTACTGGGGCCCGGCGCTGACCTTTAAAGACACCACTATTACCTTTACCCTGATCGGCTACGCGTTTATCTCCGCGCTGCTGCCGGTGTGGCTGATTCTGGCGCCGCGTGACTACCTGGCGACCTTCCTGAAAATCGGCGTTATCGTCGGCCTGGCGCTGGGGATCGTTATCCTCAACCCGGACCTGAAAATGCCGGCGGTGACCCAGTACATTGACGGTACCGGCCCGCTGTGGAAAGGCGCCCTGTTCCCGTTCCTGTTTATCACCATCGCCTGCGGCGCGGTCTCCGGCTTCCACGCCCTGATCGCTTCCGGCACCACGCCGAAGCTGCTGGCTAACGAAACCGACGCCCGCTTTATCGGCTACGGCGCGATGCTGATGGAGTCCTTCGTGGCGGTGATGGCGCTGGTAGCGGCCTCAATCATCGAACCGGGCCTCTACTTCGCGATGAACACCCCGCCGGCGGGCCTCGGCATCACCATGCCGAACCTGCACGAAATGGGCGGTGAAAACGCCGCGCTGATTGCCGCGCAGCTAAGGGATGTCACCGCGCACGCGGCGGCGACCGTCAGCTCCTGGGGCTTTGTGATTTCACCTGAGCAAATCCTGCAAACCGCGAAAGATATCGGCGAACCGTCGGTACTCAACCGCGCGGGCGGCGCGCCGACGCTGGCTGTGGGTATCGCTCACGTGTTCCACAAAATCATCCCGATGGCGGATATGGGCTTCTGGTACCACTTCGGTATTCTGTTTGAAGCGCTATTTATCCTCACCGCGCTGGATGCCGGTACCCGCGCAGGCCGCTTTATGCTGCAGGATCTGCTGGGCAACTTCGTACCGTTCCTCAAGAAAACCGACTCGCTGGTGGCGGGTATTATCGGCACCGCGGGCTGCGTCGGCCTATGGGGCTACCTGCTGTATCAGGGCGTGGTCGACCCGCTGGGCGGCGTGAAGAGCCTGTGGCCGCTGTTCGGTATCTCTAACCAGATGCTGGCCGCCGTGGCGCTGGTGCTCGGCACCGTGGTGCTGGTCAAAATGCAGCGCACCAAATATATCTGGGTCACCGTGATCCCGGCCGCGTGGCTGCTGCTGTGCACCACCTGGGCGCTGGGCCTGAAACTGTTCAGCACCAACCCGCAGATGGAAGGTTTCTTCTTCATGGCGCAGCAGTATAAAGAGAAGATCGCCGCCGGCGGCGAACTGACCGCGCAGCAGATTGCCAACATGAACCATATCGTGGTGAACAACTACACCAACGCGGGTCTGAGCATTCTGTTCCTGGTGGTGGTCTACAGCATCATCTTCTACGGCATCAAAACCTGGCTCAACGTGCGCAACAATAAAGTGCGTACTGACAAAGAGACGCCGTACGTGCCGGTACCGGAAGGCGGCGTGAAGACCTCTTCGCATCACTAAACCTTAATGCCGGATGGCGCTACGCTTATCCGGTCTACACAAGCGAATGTTTGTAGGCCGGATGAGGCGCTAGCCGCCATCCGGCTTTATTCGTTCTCTGGGACTCACAATGTTTGGTAACTTAGGTCAGGCAAAAAAATACCTCGGTCAGGCGGCAAAAATGCTGATCGGCATTCCGGATTACGACAACTACGTCGAGCATATGCAGACCAACCATCCGGACAAGCCGTACATGACCTATGATGAATTCTTTCGCGAACGCCAGCAGGCTCGCTACGGCGGCGATGGCAAAGGCGGCGTGCGCTGCTGTTAATGGAGGTAAACATGGCACCGATTGCAGTCACCCTGCTGACCGGTTTTCTTGGCGCGGGTAAAACCACCCTGCTGCGTCATATTCTGAACGAACGGCACGGCTTTAAAATTGCCGTTATCGAAAATGAATTTGGCGAAGTCGCCATCGATAACCAGCTTATCGGCGATCGCGCCACGCAGATTAAAACCCTGACCAACGGCTGTATCTGCTGTACCCGCTCCAACGAGCTGGAAGACGCCCTGCTCGATCTGCTCGACAGCCGCGATCGCGGAGACATCGCTTTTGACCGGCTGGTGATCGAATGCACCGGCATGGCCGACCCCGGCCCGATCATCCAGACCTTTTTCTCTCACGATGTGCTGTGTGAACGCTATCTGCTGGATGGCGTGATTGCGCTGGTTGACGCGGTGCACGCCGACCAGCAGATGAATCAGTTCACCATCGCCCAGTCGCAGGTGGGCTACGCCGATCGCATTCTGCTCACCAAAACTGACGTGGCGGGCGACAGCGACAAGCTCCGCGAACGGCTGACGCGTATTAACGCCCGCGCGCCGATTTACAACGTTACCCACGGCGATATCGATCTGAACCTGCTGTTTAACACCAGCGGCTTTATGCTGGAAGAGAACGTGGTCAGCAGCAAACCGCGCTTCCACTTTATGGCCGATAAGCAGAACGACGTGTCGTCTATCGTGGTGGAGCTGGATTATCCGGTGGATATCAGCGAGGTGTCGCGGGTGATGGAAAACCTGCTGCTCACCTTCGCAGAACAGCTAATGCGCTATAAAGGGATGCTGTGGATCGACGGCGAGCCCAACCGCCTGCTGTTCCAGGGGGTTCAGCGGCTATACAGCGCCGACTGGGATCGGCCGTGGGGCGATGAACGGCCGCACAGTACCCTGGTGTTTATTGGGATACAGCTTCCGGAAGATGAGATTCGCACCGCCTTTGAAAGCCTGCGCAGGTAGCCACGCAGCTCATCCCCCTCTTCAGGAGGGGGAATACGCGCATGAAAATGTAAAACTTTACTTTTATATGTAACAACAGAAACGTTTTTGGAAATAATTAGAAAGGCAATTATTGCGTTTATAACCGCTTTTTCTCGCCTGTTCAGCGAATATTTAGCCAAAAGATTCAACTCACGCTCAACGGCCAAAGATTACCCATTGACAGCGCCGTAAAAACAACTAACAAACAACACAAATAAATATATCTAATAACAAAATTAGCATAAAACAGTCATCGCTAGCTGATTTGCAGTCATAAAAATCGATTGTTAAGGTGCCCTCCGCGTAATGTAATGATGAGGCACAAACCATGAAAAAGCTGAATATCCTTCTCCTCACGGCCTTGACCGCCGTCTCGGGATCCGCACTGGCGATGGGCGGTACCGTTGAGCAGGGCAAGAACTTCACCAACCTGAATCTGGAAATGGGGAAATCCTCCTCTGGCCTGTATGTGGAAAGCAACTGGCTCAAAAATACCGATGACGGTACCCAGACAGGCGGCGTCGGCGCGGGTTATAACCTGGAACTCGGCCCGGTGATGCTCAATGCCGGCGCGAAAGCTATCTACCTGGGTCCCAAAAAAGGCGATAACGGCGTGGCCTTCCCTATCGGTGGCGGCGTCAACGTGGCCCTGACCGACAGCATCCATCTCTATGGTGAGGGCTATGCCGCGCCAGAGGGCCTGAACAACAGCGTCAAAAACTACGTTGAAGCCAACGGCGGCGTAAGCTGGACGCCCATCACCCCGGTCACGCTGAAAGTGGGCTATCGCCATGTCAGCGTCGACGGCAAAGATGGCCGCCCGGGCCACACGCTGATTGACGGCGCTTATGTCGGCGGTGGGGTTACCTTCTGATGAACGGCCGCTTCGCCGCGCTTTGCGCGCTGAGCCTCGCCGTGCTGCTGTCAGGCTGCGTCCAGTACAAATGGGTGAAACCGGGCGTCAGCGATACGGAGATGAATAAAAAGCTCACCGAGTGCGAAGCGCAGGCGCTGATCGATCTCCCCCCGGATAACGTCGTCACCGGTTCAAGCTCGGAAAAAACGGACAAAGAGAACAAGAAAAAGGATATTTCCACCAGCTATACGGTGGAGGACGCCAATGCGGGGCGCAGAGATACGCTTGTAGACAGCTGCATGTTTAAAAGCGGCTGGGATAAGATTGAAGTTCAGTGATCGCCAAAAAAACCTGCCGGATGGCAGGTTTTTGTCTTCACGCCGTTATTTATGCACGACGACCAGTTTCTGATTCACAAACTCTTTAATGCCAAGATCGGAAAGCTCGCGGCCAAACCCGGAGCGCTTAACGCCGCCAAACGGCAGCTCCGGCGCGGTATCGGTTAGCCAGTTGATATAGACCATCCCGGTTTCAATCCGCGAGGCCATACGTTTCGCCCTTTCGATATCCTGGCTGAATACGGCTCCGCCAAGGCCATAGTGCGAATCGTTGGCCAGCTTCACCGCCTCATCGTCATCTTTCACCACGTAGATTTGCGCGACCGGACCGAAGAACTCTTCGAAGTAGGCCGGGTTATCGCGGGTAATGCCGGTCAAAATGGTCGGCTCGAAAAAGCTGCCCTCCCGCTGCGCGGGTTTGCCGCCCAGGTGCAGCTTCGCGCCGTTTTTCAGCGCGTCATTCACCTGCCTGGTCAGCGTTTCCAGCGCATCTTTTGAGGAGAGCGGACCCAGCGTCGTACTCTCATCCAGCGGATCGCCGATTTTCACCTGACGGAAGGCCTCGGTAAACTGGCTCAGGAACGCGTCGGCAATTTTTTCATGCAGGATAAAGCGCTTCGCCGCGGTGCACACCTGGCCCGCGTTGTTGAGCCGCGCCTGTACACCGATCTTCACCGCCTTCGCCAGATCGGCATCGTCCAGGACCACAAAGACATCGTTACCGCCCAGTTCAAGCGTCGCTTTCTTAATGTGTTTAGCCGCCTGCGCCGCCACCACGCTACCGGCTTTTTCCGAGCCGGTCAGGGCCGCGCCCTGTACGCGATCGTCGGCGATAATCTTCGCCACCTGATCCTGAGAAATAAACAGGTTAGTCCACGCGCCTTCCGGCGCGCCGGCTTCGCGTACCAGGTGGGCGAAGGTTTCCGCACAATGCGGGACGATGCTGGCATGCTTGGCGATAACCGGGTTCCCCGCCGCCAGGTTCGGCGCCAGCACGCGCATAAGCTGGTAATAAGGGAAGTTCCACGGTTCTACCGCCATCAGCACGCCGATGGGATGGTGTTCGACCCAGGCTTCACCCAGCTCGGACGGATACTTTACCGGCGCCAAAAACTGTTTGGCGTTGTCGGCGTAGTAGCGGGCAATTTGCGCGCACAGTTTCACTTCACCGCGGCTTTGCTCAATCAGTTTGCCCATTTCCTGGCTGGCGATTTTCGCCAGTTCGTCAACCCGGCTGTCGATCAGGTCAGCCAGCTTGTGCAGCACCGATAGCCGCTGCGCTATATCGCCTTTCGACCACGACGAATGATATAGCGCATCCGCCTTCTGCAGGGCCGCTTCTACGTCCGCATCGCTGTGTGACGGGTACGCTTTGATGAGCTGATTATTTGCAGGATTCACCGTCTGATAAGCCATATCGCATGTCTCCTTGTTATCGCTGTTAACGCAGTCATAAATACCGCACAGGTTGTTAAGGGTAGTCGAGATAGCTGAGGATGCGGCCAAACTCAGAGAGATACGGAATTTTCCCGAAATGGAACGGGGAACGCTATCAGCATAAACCCCTCATAAATAACGTCAATATATCAATAGCTTAGTGAATAACAGCCCGGATATCTGCCTCCGACACACCGGTAATTCTCAGCACCGTTTCCAGCGCCATCCCTTCGGCGAGCATCGTTTGAGCAATACGCAGCGCTTCGGCGCGCTGCCCCTCCTCAACGCCCTCAGGTCGACCTTCCCGCTTCCCCTGCCTGCGCCCCACTTCACGTCATCTTTCGGCGATAGTCATTAGCTTCCCCTTGTGATGCGGTACCCGCCGGGCCACTTCGCGGATAAATTTCCCCAACCGAAGCGCTTTGCCCGAGTGAATCAGATAATTAAACAGCGTTTTTAGCTGCCTGTCCTTAGCGTATCCGCTAAGCAAAATGGCCGTCAGATGTTCCACAATGCCCAGCAGATCGCGCTGACGAATATGTTTTTGCAGCAGTTCAAGTAAGGCTACTCGGCGATGCTGGACAATTTCATTCCTCGTTTGCAAGCGAGACATTTTTGTGGAAGGCGACTCGCGGTTCTTCCGCAGGCTGAAGGCATGTTATAAACAACTATCCCTCTCAGCTAAGGAGCCCACCGTGAGCCATACGCGCAATATTCAGCAAACCTTTTGGCGCGACGAACAGCTGCCCTGGCTGGAGCTGCGCAGTACCTGGAACAGCCGCCAGGCCTATAAACGTCATCGCCATCCGCAGCTCTCCATTGGGGCGATTATCGAGGGGGAAACGCGCTGTCTCTGCAATGGTCAGGAGTATCTGCTGCGGCCGGGCGATCTGATTATTATTCCCGCCCAGGCGCCCCACAGCTGTAATCCGCGCGACGGCCAGCCGCGCAGCTACCATATGCTCTATCTCGAGCTAAGCTGGTGCTGGCGACAGCTGGCAGGCGATGGGCATCATGAGCGATTGATAGCCTCCCAGCCGGTGATACGCGATGCCGAACTGTTTGCCCGGTATTTGCAGATCGTGGAATTGATGAGCCAGCAGAACACCGCCGCGTTACCCGAAAGCGTCGCCCGATTGCTGCGCGGCCTGCCGCTGCGCCCGCTCGCGCCTGCGGCGCTAAGCCAAACCAGCGCGCGTTTGTTCAGTCGTCTGGCAACCAATCTGCAGGCGCCGCCGACGCTGGATAGCCTCGCCGAGGAGTTTGCGCTGCGTAAAGAGACGCTGATCCGCGCCTTCAAGCACGATACCGGCCTGACGCCCGCCAGTTTTATCAATATCGCGCGGATTGAGTTCGCCAAATCGCGCCTGCGCGCCGGGGATACTATCGCCGATGTGGGCTACCAGGCCGGGTTTGCCGACCAGAGCCACTTTCATAAAACCTTTGTCAGCTATACCGCCGCCACGCCGCGCCAGTATGCGCAGCGCCGATCAATAACAGACAATAATTAGCGTTCGCGCTGGCGTAGGGTGACCTCAGGTTATTACTGAGGTTGCTATGGACATACTCGCTACGCTCTTTCCCTCCGCCTTCCCCGCGCTGGCGCTCTCCCATTTTGTCGCCCTGCTGAGCCCCGGGCCGGATTTTTTTCTGCTGGTGGGCTACGCCATCCGCTATCGCCTGCGCGGCAGCGTCGGCCTGTGTCTCGGTATTGCCGCCGGAAACGGTTTATATATTATTCTGGCGATTATCGGCTGGGGGATCCTGCGCCAGGCGCCGCTGCTGTTTACGGTGATTGAGCTGCTGGGCGCGGCGTATTTGCTGTGGATTGGCAGCCTGCTGCTCAGAAGCCGCCCGGCCACGCTGGCGCTGCACGGCGCCTCGGCTTCGCGCCCGTCGCTGGTGAGACAGCTTTTTCTCGGGCTGGGTTCTTCGCTGCTGAATCCGAAAAACGCGCTCTTCTACCTCGCGCTGATGACCTCCCTATTGGGACCGAACGTCACGCTGGTGCAGCAGGCCGTCAGCGGGGCATGGATGACCAGCGTGGTGCTGCTGTGGGATCTGTTGCTGGTCACGCTGATTGCGCTACCCTCGGTGCAGCGCCGCCTTTCCGCCGTCGTCTGGCGAGTCGAGCGCACGGCCGGCGCCATACTGATGGTTTTTGGCGGCTGGATTGTGTGGCAGTTTATTTTTAATTAGTATTGTCGACGACCCGATAAGGACAAAGCCTCATCATTCTCTGTACAAGAATAAACGAGGCTCTATTCTCTCTCTCTTTTAAACAATATTTATTCCGGGCTATTTGCCGTCAACATATCCATCGGCACAAATACCCACTGCTGCGCTTCCGAGCCGTTAAATTCGAAAAGAATAATCGGATTCCCCGGGTTTGTGCCGCGGTTGTAGCTGTCCATAACAAAGGTCGGATTTTGTTTGCTTTTAATAAAGCGACGTGAGCTGACTAAATCCCACCGCTGCGTCGCTTTATTCCCGCGAACCTGGAGCTCAATCGCTGCGCCTGAACCCATACGATCCTCGCGGATACCCAGCAGCAGCTCCTCACTGGCGGCCAGGACGATCTCGCCGGTCCTGTCATCAACCGACCACAGAATTTTATTTAACGGTGAGGACGCTGGTAAGATAACAGCCTTAGCCCCGGTTTGCTGATCGCTAATACCTAATACCATGTCTTTTTTTGCTGTATATTTAAATATACCAATCATGATCAACTCCTTTTATAAAAGACCAGTAGCAAGAGAAATTGATTAACGTTCTCCCTGAAATAAACAATGCCTTATTTAACCTTGAGTATAATGTGATTAAGATCACTTATTAATAATTAATTTAAGAAAGAACTCATGTAAAATATATATTATGAATGTATTTAACTTTAATTATTTAAAAATAGAATTTAAGCTACGTAAATTAAATTAACCCTCCTCGTCTCTCTCGTCGGAAAAAGAGGAATCCGAATGACCAGGGCGTCAAATGGCGAAGATTTTACGCATTAGCCGTCAGGCTATATGCTTAAGACTATGGAAAAACTCGCTGAACTGAAACGCGCCAAGCTGCTGGCGCTCTCGCTGCTGCTGATTGCAGCCGCTATTTTTATCACTACCCTCGTGCTGCCGCCGACGCCATGGGTCGGTGCGCTAAAGGCTATTTCCGAAGCGGCGATGGTCGGTGCGCTGGCGGACTGGTTCGCGGTAGTGGCGCTGTTTCGCCGCATTCCGCTGCCGTTCGTTGCGCAGCATACGGCGATTATCCCGCGCAATAAGGACCGGATAGCCGATAATCTCGGCTATTTCGTGCAGGAAAAATTTCTTGATACACCGTCGCTGGTGGCGCTGATCCGCCGCTACGAACCGGCGCTGATGCTCGGTAACTGGTTCAGCCAGCCGGAAAACGCGCGGCGGGTCGGCCAGCATCTGCTGCAAGTGATGAGCGGGTTTCTCGAGCTCACCGACGATGCGCGCATTCAGCGCCTGCTGCGCCGGGCGGTGCATAAAGCAATTGATAAGGTCGATTTAACCCAAACCAGCGCCATGATGCTGGAGGGTCTGACGCGCGATAACCGCCACCAGAAGCTGCTCGATTCGCTGATTAGCCAGCTGATCGCCCTGCTCCAGCGCGACAGCTCGCGGGCGTTTATTGCCCGCGGTATCGTGCACTGGCTGGAGACCGAGCATCCGCTAAAGGCCAAACTGCTGCCTACCGAATGGCTCGGCGAGCACAGCGCTGAAATGGTTACCGACGCGGTTAACACGCTGCTCGACGAAGTGAGTCAGGATCGCGCCCATCAGATCCGCCAGGCCTTCGATCGCGCGGCGCTGAAGCTGATCGACAACCTGAAGTCCGATCCGCTGATGGCGGAAAAAGCGGACAATATCAAAGCGTATCTGAAAAACGATGAGACCTTTAACCGCTATCTGGGCGAAGTGTGGGCCGACCTGCGCGGCTGGGTTAAAAACGACGTTAATAGCGACGATTCACGCATCAAGCAGCGCATTGCCGAAGCCGGTCAGTGGTTTGGCGAAACGCTGCTCCACGATGAGGCGCTGCGCGAATCGCTGAACGAACACCTTGAGCAGGCGGCGCACCGGGTGGCCCCGGAGTTTGCCGCCTTCCTGACGCGCCATATCAGCGATACGGTCAAAAGCTGGGACTCCCGCGATATGTCGCGACAAATCGAGCTGAACATTGGTAAGGACCTGCAGTTTATCCGCATCAACGGCACGCTGGTCGGCGGCACTATCGGCCTGCTGCTGTGGCTGTTTTCACAAATTCCGGCGCTGCTGCATTTACATATTTAATTCAACTATTTGTTTTTAATGTATTTATTACACGAATACATATTAACCGCTAAAAACATATGGATATTTAGGTTGACCCTAAATTTATTGCAGTGTGAAGTGCTGAAATAGTGCGCGCATAAACGGCTATTTATGGCGTAGAGACTCAACAAGGAGCCCACCGATGTTGCAATGGATGACCCGCTTTTTTGCCCGCCATTCCGCCACCCTGTTCTTCCCGGCAGCGCTGATCCTCTATGACTTTGCCGCCTATCTGACCACCGATCTTATCCAGCCGGGTATTATCCACGTGGTGCGCGACTTTGACGCCGACGTGGCGCTGGCGCCCGCGTCGGTCAGCCTGTATATGGCCGGCGGCATGGCGCTACAGTGGCTGCTCGGGCCGCTCTCCGATCGTATCGGCCGCCGTCCGGTACTGCTCACCGGCGCGCTGATCTTTACCCTGGCCTGCTTCGCGACCCTGTTCACCACCTCAATGGAGCAGTTCCTTGCCGCGCGCTTTGTTCAGGGCACCAGTATCTGTTTTATCGCCACCGTCGGCTACGTCACCGTGCAGGAGGCGTTCGGCCAGACAAAAGCCATTAAGCTGATGGCGATTATTACCTCGATCGTGCTGATTGCGCCGATAGTTGGCCCGCTCTCCGGCGCGGCGCTGATGCACTTCGTGCACTGGAAAGTGCTGTTCGGCATTATTGCCGTCATGGGGTTTATCGCCTGGCTGGGGCTGCTGCTGAATATGCCGGAGACCGTCCGGCGCGGCGACGTCCCCTTCAGCGCCAGGGGGGTGCTGCGCGATTTCCGCGATGTTTTCCGCAACCGCATTTTTCTGTTTGGCGCCGCCACGCTCTCGCTCAGCTATATTCCACTGATGAGCTGGGTTGCGGTCTCGCCGGTTATCCTGATTGACGACGGCGGCTTAACCACCGCCGAGTTCGCCTGGACCCAGGCGCCGGTCTTCAGCGCGGTGATTATCGCCAACCTGTCGGTGGCGCGCTGGGTAAAAGATCCCACCCGCTCGCGCTTTATCTGGCGCGCGGTCCCTATCCAGATGATCGGGCTGGCGATCCTGATCCTCGGCAATCTGCTGTGGCCGAACGTCTGGCTATGGTCGGTACTCGGCACCTGCTTCTATGCTTTCGGCATCGGGCTGATTTTCCCGACGCTATTCCGCTTTACTCTGTTTTCTAACGATCTGCCAAAGGGCACCGTTTCCGCGTCGCTGAATATCGTGATCCTCAGCGTCAGCGCGCTCTCCATCGAAGCGGCGCGCTGGCTGTGGTTTAACGGCGGCAGGCTACCTTTTCATCTGCTGGGGGTGGCGGCGGGGATCGCGGCCGCGTGCTGTCTGGCAGGCTTATTAAGCCGGATACGCCAGCGACCGGAAGCCATGCTGGCGCAGGAGTAGCGCACATTGACTACTCCACGGTCCAGGCTTCGCTAAAGCTCTCGTCGGCGAACAGCTCCGTCAGGCCGCTGATCTGTTTCAGGCGCAGCACCTCATCCGCATCCATACCGAGCTCTTCGCCGATGCGCCGATCGTCCCAGCCCTGGCGATGTAAATCGCGGACGATGTCGGACATCGCCGCGATCTGGTGTTTGCCCCTGGCGCGATTATGGCGAATGGTAGCGGCGATACGCTCTTTCTGCCCCTCCCGCTCGGCATTGATGAGCGTCACCGGAAGATAACCATGCAGACGGCGGCTCAGCTCCGGGCGACTCTTACCAATCAGATGGCGGTGAAAGCCGTCCACGACCAGGTGCCGTCGCTGCTGGCGGGCTACCACTACCGGTTGGGTAAAACCATCCAGTTCGATAGAACGCTCCAGAAGTTTTTTTTCCACCGTCGCCATCACGTTAGGGTTGTAGTCATTCGCCTCAACCGTGTTGGCTTCGACCCACAGCACGCAGTCCACCGGCTCGCGGCAGAAGGGGCTGTGCTGGTGGATCAGGCTCTTCAGCTCGTTAATCGCTTTGATTTTCAAGTCAACATCGTCAAACGACTCGAGATACTCAATCACTGTCTTAGCCACATCCGGTGACATCAAAGCGTCCTCCACTCTTTACGTTTGTTACTCACCAGCCGACAGTAACGCTCATAGTGCTTAGGCTGCGTCGGGCTGAACGACAGCATCCGGCACCAGAAATCGTTTTTCAGTAGCGTCTTGCAGATACGGCGCCATGAGGGAATATCGCGATAGCCGAGATCTTTTTCCTGCTCATCGGGGATATCGTCAGGGAAACCGCGGGTCTGGTACCAGTGCAGATAAATAGCGATTTTATTGCGGTAATGCTCGGCGGTTTTCTCCGGCATGCTATCGAGCAGAAAGAGCGCATATTCGCGCCAGCTAAAATGCGCCGGTTTGCGGATTTTGGTCTTCAGCGCAAAGTAGTCGCCGCTGGCGTTGGCGTAAATCGCGCCGCTGTGCGCGCCGCATACCCGACGGCACATCCGCTCCCAGGTCTCCGGCTCAAGTATGTGATAAAGCCACAGCCCGCGCCGCTGCTCGGGGCCGAAAGGCTCGCAGACGCGCATATTTTTCAGCGGCACGCCGGCGCGATGCATCAGGTCATAGAGCGGGTTGTAGGGGAGCCGCGACTTGTGATTAAAGATCCAGATGTCGCGGGTCCGCCAGTCATAGAGGGGATAGCAGGTGTAGCTAAACCCTTCCGGCGAGGCGGTGGTCCATGGCTTATCGTCCTCAAAGCGCAGTTTGGTCGGCGAGGTAAGCGCCATGTAGCGATGCAGCGACTCGTCGGTGCGGATACCGATCAGCGAAGCGAGGCTTCTCCCGGCGGCCAGCCAGTGCGAAAAAGCCGGAACAAAGGCTTCAAACGTCATTTCAGGCTGATAAAAAGGGAAAAAACCGGCATCGGTGATGGCATCATCCGGCGGTTGCCTTACCCATTCAACCCCGGCCCGCCAGGCGACCCATTCCGGCTCGTGCTGCGATACGCCGCTCACCGTGGTCATCGGCAGCGCCACCCAGTAGAAGCGGCTTACCACGTCCTGATAGCGCTCTTTCATATTTTGCACGTGCTGGATAGTTAATAAATACTGCGCTTCCCAGTCCACGAACAATACCGCAAACTTTTTCCCTTTTTTACGCGCAACGGCCGCCGCCAGATGAAATAATACCGTCGAGTCTTTACCGCCGGAAAAAGATAAACAGACCTGCTCGAAAGTATCAAATACCCAATCCAGGCGCATCAGAGCAGCGTCAAAAACATTCATATCCAGTTTTACGCGTTTCATCCTTCACCCCTGATAAATGAATCGCCGTCAGAATGTACTTATAGAAAAAATCCGTAAGCCAGATAACCTGAAAACAGGTCTATAGATTATTCATCCAGATACCGACATGCTGAAAAAAGGCGAGCGCAACTAAATGTTATTCACATCATAAAAACCATATTATCTCATTTAAATTCATGAGGTTATGAGAATCCCTCAGATTATCTTCATTTTATCGAGAATACTGTGATCTCAGTCACAATTAGCTCCTGAGCGATTTAATCAACCTACCTCGTTGTGGCCAAAAACATCACGCCATATCACAACTGACTCCCCGCGATCGGATATAATCAGCTGCCCTGATTCACCGTAACAATATTGATTAAGGAACGCTATGAGCGATATCGATCTCAGCCCGCCGCAACGCGATCTGCTGCGCGAGAAGCTGTGTAAATACTGCGAAGAGAATTTTGAGCTGGAGCTGGAGCAATTTGACGCGGAATTCTTTGTCGACTTTATCGCGAAAGAGCTGGGTCCAATGTTTTATAACGCCGGGATTGATGCGGCCATCGCCACCCACCTTGCATTGAGCGATCGGATTCAGGAAGAGATGGATCTGAAAAAAGTCTATTAGCGGGAGATCAATAAACACGCACAATAAACAGGGTTATAATGCGGCCTCTTTCATCATCTCCCGTGTACGGGGAAGGAAAACCATGTCGCTTATCACCCATCTACCCGCCATCTTTGACCACTTCTCCGCAGCCCGCCAGCAGGGTTTCCTCACGGTCATGGAGCTTAAAGAGCAAAACATACCGCTGGTTGGCACCTACTGCACCTTTATGCCGCAGGAAATTCCACTGGCCGCCGGCGCGGTGGTGGTGTCGCTGTGCTCCACCTCCGACGAGACGATTGAAGAGGCGGAAAAGGATCTGCCGCGCAACCTCTGTCCGCTGATAAAAAGCAGCTACGGTTTTGGCAAGACTGACAAATGCCCCTACTTCTACTTTTCCGACCTCGTGGTGGGCGAAACCACCTGCGACGGCAAAAAGAAAATGTACGAATACATGGCCGAATTCAAAGCCGTGCACGTGATGCAGCTGCCGAACAGCGCCAGCGATGATGCCTCGCGAGCGTTGTGGAAAGCGGAAATTTTGCGCCTGCAGAAGGCGGTGGAAGATCGCTTTGGTACGCCGATCACCGAAGCCGCCCTGCGCGAGGCGATTATCCTCAAGAACCGCGAACGGCGGGCGCTGGCGAACTTTTATCGCGTCGGGCAGCTCAACCCGCCCGCGCTCAGCGGCAGCGATATTTTAAAAGTGGTCTACGGCGCGACCTTCCGCTTCGATAAAGCGGCGCTGATCGATGAGCTCAACGACATGGCGGATCGGGTGCGCCTGCAGTGGCAAGAGGGCAAACGGCTGGAGGCGCGGCCGCGTATTCTGATCACCGGCTGCCCGATCGGCGGCGCGGCGGAAAAAGTGGTGAAGGCCATTGAGGACAACGGCGGCTGGGTGGTCGGTTTTGAAAACTGCACCGGCGCGAAAGCCACCGAGCGCTGCGTGGAGGAGACGGGTGACGTTTACGACGCCCTGACCGAGAAATATCTCGCCATCGGCTGCTCCTGTATTTCGCCAAATGATCAGCGCCTGTCCCTGCTCAGTCAAATGGTAGAAGAGTACCAGGCCGACGGCGTGGTAGACGTCATTCTGCAGGCCTGCCATACCTACGCGGTGGAGTCGCTGGCGATAAAACGCCACGTGCGCCAGCAGCACGATATCCCCTATATCGCCATTGAGACCGACTATTCGATGGCGGATCTCGGCCAGCTCAGCACCCGCGTGGCGGCCTTTATTGAGATGCTTTAGGAGCGCGCGTGACCGTTACCGTAGGGATTGATTCCGGATCGACCGCCACCAAAGGCATCCTGCTCGCCGATGGCGTGATTCAGCGCCGCTTTCTCTGTCCGACGCCGTTTCGCCCCGCCGACGCCATCGTTGAGGCGTGGGAAACGCTCCGCGCTGGCTTAAGCGAACGCCCCTTTTTAACCTTAACCGGCTACGGTCGCCAGCTGGTGGATTTTGCCGATAAGCAGGTCACCGAGATCTCGTGCCACGGGCTCGGCGCGCGGCTGCTGGCCCCGCAGACCCGGACGGTCATCGATATCGGCGGCCAGGACAGCAAGGTTATCCAGCTGGACGACGCGGGTAATCTCACCGATTTTCTGATGAATGATAAATGCGCGGCGGGCACGGGGCGCTTTCTGGAGGTGATCTCGCGTACGCTGGGGGCCAGCGTCGACCAGCTCGACAGCATCACCGAAGGCGTTGAGCCCCATGCGATTACCAGTATGTGCACGGTGTTCGCCGAATCCGAGGTCATCAGCCTGCGTTCGGCCGGGGTGCCGCCGGAGGCGATCCTCGCCGGAGTGATCAACGCCATGGCCCGACGCAGCGCCAATTTTATCGGCCGCCTGTCGGCGCAGGGCCCGCTGCTGTTTACCGGCGGCGTCAGCCGCTGCGCGGCCTTCGCGCGGAGGCTGGAGGAGCACGTGGGTATGGCGGTGCAGACGCATCCCGACGCGCAGTTTGCCGGGGCGATCGGCGCGGCGCTGATCGGTTTACGTCAGAGGAGCCGCCGGTGACGGAATATCTGTTTTTATTTCACTCAACGGTGGGGGTAGTGCGGATGCGCAAAGCCCTGCAGGCGGCGGGAGCGACCTTCCGGGTGAAGGACATTCCGCGCCAGCTGCGCGGCGGCTGCGGGCTGTGCATTTATCTGCGCTGTGAGCCGGGCGAAGAGCAGAAGTGGATTCTCCCCGGCCACACGGCAACCCTGTTTCGCGTCGCCGGGGATGATTATCAGCTGCTGGCTCAGTTTCCGCAGCAGGCGTAACCCGGCGTGAAGCGAGCACAATATCCGGGTTTAGTCCCTCACTCCAGCAGCTGGCGAACGCAGGATTTAAACACCCGCACGCCATCCGCCAGCGCGGCGCGGTCGAAGCGCATCTCCGGATGATGCAGCCCCGGCAGCAGGTCGCAGCCCAGCCCCCAGAACCCGCCCTTCACCTGTGGACGCAGGCGCAGGTAGTGGAAAAAGTCCTCGCTGCCCGGCGTACTCTTCGCTGCCGTTAAGCCGGCTTCGCCAAACGTTTCGCGAATCGCCTGGCTGACGATAGCCGTAGCCTGTTCGTCGATAATCGCGGCGGGCATCTCCTTGACGATCTGGATATCGACGGTGGCGCCGTAAGCCGCCGCGCTGCTCTCTATCGCTCGCACCACCCGCTCTTTCAACGTCGCCATGCCCTCATTTTCCGCGCTGCGCAGATCCCAGCACACGTGCGCTTTCGCCGGCACCGAATTGGTCACTCCCGCATCGCACAGAAAGCGCGTCGCTTTAGCGCTCCAGGTCAGCGAAGGCGCCAGATGAATCCCGTTTACCGCCTGCACCGCGTGCGACGCGGCGTCCAGCGCGTTAACGCCCAGATGAGGCCGGGCGGCGTGCGCGGCTTTGCCGTGGAAATCGACCATCACCGTCGCCGAGGCGGAGTAGTACATCGCCGGCACCGCCTTGCCTTTCGGACACTCCTCCAGCGGCCTGAGATGGAAGCCGAACAGCATCTCCACGTCGTCCAGCACGCCCGCTTCCGTCAGCGCGATCGCCCCGGTGCCCAGCTCTTCAGCGGGCTGAAAGAGTATTTTCAGCTTCCCGCGCTTTACCAGCCCTTCGGTGAGGATCTCTTCCGCGGCGGTCAACACCACCGAAGAGTGACCGTCATGACCGCAGGTATGGCGAGCCTCTAAGCGGCCATCGATGATATGGCCCAGCGCATCCATATCCGCCCGCAGCGCCACGACCGGCCCCGGCTTACCGCTATCCAGCAGCGCAACAATGCCGGTGGTGCCGCCGACGTTGCGCTGCACCTGAAACCCTGTGGCTTCTAATGCATCGCCGATGTATGCCGACGTTTTGTACTCTTCAAAGCCCAGCTCCGGGATTTGATGCAGATAATTGAAATGCTCTAATGTTCGCGACACGTCTTACTCCTTGCCTTCTATTATGCAATCACGCGCATGACCAGCATGGCGATGACGGCATTGATAATGCTCACCGCCATCAGCAGCGGCCAATATTTTTTCGGGACATCCGCTACGCCGAGCAGGCGCCCCATGTACTGCAGCTGCGAACCCATGAGGAAAATCGCCGGGATCAGAATCGTGATATCCGCCACGTTGAGGGTACCTTTGCTCAACAGGCTCACCGCCACGCCGGTTCCCGCAGAGGCGGAAAGCCAGGAGGTCAGCAATACGGTAATGGCTTCCCCCGGCAGGCCGAACAGGCCCATCAGCGGCGCGCAGACGTGGCCGATGATCTGCATCACGCCGAGCAAATTGAGCATTTCAGCGATCACATAGGCCATTAATACATTCGGCATCAGATTGTTGATGGCGATATTAAATCCTTTGCGCGCGCCGATAACGAAAATATCGAACGGGTTACTGCCGACTTTTGCCGAATTATTCATTTTCAAAATCCCTTTTATAAGCGGTATTCAGAACCAGACGCGTGATTGCCGCGCCGACAAATTTCAGCACAAACATTAAAAGCAGCGGAATAATGATAGGAATGGTTAACGAAGCGAAAAGCGCTGAGCCAATTGAGAAGTAGTTATTAATCAGACCGGCCCCGGAATATTGCCAGGCACCCATAATAACCAGATCCTTACGATTTATTTTGTCGCTGTCATACAGCTCTTTGGTCAGCGCCGCGCCGGCATCGGTACTCTGTAAATCGGTAATCAGCGCCAGGCCGGTATAGCCCGGGATCCCGAGCAGCGGGCGAAGCAGCGGGGTCAGCAGCTTATGCGCCGCGCGGATCGCCCCGTAGTGGGTAAATATCTCCAGCAGCCCCAGCGCCAGCATCACCGTCGGCACCAGCGACAGGGCAAACAGGAAACCGGCCTTGGCGCTGATGCCGCCGCTGCCGATAAAGGTGTTGGTTTCCGGCGTTTTCATGGTGCCGAACGCGCCGCCGAGGGTGGTAAAGTCAAACGCCCCCAGCCAGGCCATGCCTTCAACCTTAAACAGTAACCCGGAGAAAACTAACAATACGATGATCAGTGAAA
Organism: Klebsiella sp. M5al; assembly: GCF_002090195.1. Taxonomy (NCBI): domain Bacteria; kingdom Pseudomonadati; phylum Pseudomonadota; class Gammaproteobacteria; order Enterobacterales; family Enterobacteriaceae; genus Klebsiella; species Klebsiella sp. M5al. Next base: position 772,309 of record NZ_CP020657.1, on the reverse strand, counting down.
TCCAGGCTCCGGGCCCGACTTTCCACTCATTTGTCGTTTCGTCGGAGGAACATTCCAACGTTTTATTTTCACTCATAGCCTGTCCTCTCACATAATGAAATGTTAGTGCGATTGTTTGCAATTTGAAATTTTGTCAATTTATTGTTATTCGAATTTATTATTTTCACTGATAAGCTTTTCCATATTCCCTTAATCAGCATCATCACCATTTCTTATTCTTTAACTTCCCGAGCCTTGCCACCTTAATAGCAAGCCGGGAATAAGCGATGAGAATTTTCCTCCCTGCCAGTTTTTGTCCGAATTACGATTATCTATAACTTGCCGGGATGATAAATACCTGTGAAAGGGTGTTATTGTTGACCGCAGGTCAACAAAGGAGCGAGAAACGATGTTGCATGAGAGGCCAATGAGCTATCTGTATGAAGTCGGGATTCAGGGAGGCATTCGCCGGGCTGCCGATATGCTGGGTATCAACCCGTCAGTCATCAGCCGCCAGATAGCGCAGCTGGAACGGGCGCTGGAGCTGCCGCTGCTGGAACGCCAGGGGCGAAACGTGGTGCTTACCGAAGCCGGACGTCTGCTGGCGGAGGACTACTTCGAAAGCCGTCAACGCCGGGAAAAGCTGGAAAGCCATCTGAAGGATTTACGCCACATGCGCGGCGGGACAATTTCAGTGAGGATTGGCGGCGGGCTGGTCACCACCTTTATTGAATCGGTGATGAGCACCTTTTCGCAGTCCTGGCCTAACGTGTTCGTGGATATTAGTGTCGGCAGCATGCAGGAGATGCTCAACGATATCGCCAGCGGCGAAGCGGATATGGCGGTCGCCTTCGGCCCCATCGGCAACCCGGAGCTTAAACGCCACAGCTTTCAGTGGGGCCCTATCTGCGCGGTGGTCTCGCCACAGCATCCCATCGCAGCCCAGCGCGCCGTCACCATCGATGAGCTCACGCAATATCGCCTGATCGCGCTCACCGACAGCTTTGGCCTGCAGCGCCATATGAACGCCATGTTTAAAACCGCCGGACGGCAGTTTCATCCGGCCTATCGCTGTAACCTCTTTTCCACCGCCATGAGCCTGAGCCAGGCGGGATTGGGGATCTCTTTTATGACCGCATACGCCGCCCGGGAAGCGATCGCCCACGGTATTCTGACCGCGGTCCCCATTGACCATCCTATCGCCAGCAGCGCCCAGTGCCACCTGCTACGCAACTCCGACCGCCGCTTTTCTCCGGCGGCGCATCATATGTGGCGGCTGCTGCACAACGCTTTTCGCGACGCGCAGCGGGCGCTGGCGGCCTGAGCTTATTCGGTCACCACAAACCGGGTTGGCGCAAAGCAGTTCAGCAGCCGATGCATAAGGAAGACCATGGTCAGCGTGACGATCAGCGCCACGGTGACGGAAGTGATGCGGTACAGATCGCTGAACACCAGGTCCTGGTCCGGATGCAGGTTCTGGCCGAACATGATGCCGATGGTGGTGATGCTGGCAAAGCCAACGCCGGCACCCACTTTCTCCATCACGTGCAGGCGTGCGCTAAACGCCAGGCCGAGGCCAATCAGCGGCATCATCAGCAGCATATGGTTGCTGAAGTCGTAAATAATCAGCTGCACCACCAGAATATAAAGGCAGGCCAGCACCACCCCCACCACCCGCCAGATCGAGCTGATTACCGCGCCGCGATAGTGCATCGGGAACAGAATTAAAATCCCCGCCATCAGCGCCGACAGCGAGTCGCTCAGATCGCAAACCTGGAAGATCACAAAGATCATCGTCGCCACGCTGCCGGAGAGCAGCGATTCATGACGAATACGGGCGGCGTCTTTTTCAATGCGCGGCGGCGGCTTGCGCGGTTCAACGTCCGGGATGAAGTAGTTGAGTAATGCGCTCAGCGCCACCGCCATCACGCAGGCCTCCATATTGGAGAACATCAGGGTGTGCCAGTTGCTGGTGGGATAGCTCATAAAGTTGAGCATCGTGCTTTGACACACCACGCCCATCGACCCCAGCAGAAACAGCGGCCCCTGGCTCATAAAGCGAAAGCGCATCACGTACAGGCCAAACACCACCAGCGTCATCATCACCGGCCACTGCGAAAGATAGCCGACGATCAGCACCATTTCGACGCAGTTTACCGCCGCGCTGAACACAAACTGCCGCGCCACGTGACGGTTAAATACCGGCACCAGCGACAGCAGCATCAGCGGATAAACCACGAAAAAGACGCCGTACTGCACGTCGTAGAAGGTCGAAATGCTCAGCGCGATAGTGCCGGCCACGGCGATGCGCAGCGTCTGGCGAAAATCGTTGGCCGTATAGACGATGTTGCCGTGCGGGGTGAAAACCCGCGCCAGGGTATTAATAGACATAGTGCAGCAGGCTCACCAGATGGATCTGCGCGCCGGCAAAGGTGCGGGCGAACGGGCCATCGCTGTTATAGAGCTGTACCGTCGCGCGGGCCCCGGTGGGAAGTGGTTTATCCAGCGGCTCATCAAGCGCGACGTGAATGCGCATGCGCTGCGCGTCGCGCACCCAGCGGGTAGACTGCTCCGGCTGCGACAGCTGGCCATTGACCTCTTCCTGTCCGGCCAGAATACCGGCATCGCTGCTGGTGACGTGCGCCCGGAAGACTTTCCCCGGCAGCGCATCAAACACCACCGCGGCATCGGTGTTGACGCCGGTGTGGCGCAGGCTCTTCTCGCGGAAATCGGCGACGATATCGGTCTGATTGCTGACCAGCGCCAGCAGCGGCGTGGCGGCGGTGGCGTACAGACCGGGGTTAAGCTGAAGGTTGCTCACCATGCCGTCGGTTTCGGCGCGCACCTTCGTCCAGCCAAGGTTAAGCTGCGCCTCTTCCAGTGCGTTGCGGTACTTCTGCAACGTGACGTTGCGCGCATCGTCGCGCTCGCCGCGCTGGATCAGCAGATTCTGGATGCTGGCGTTGAGCGCGCTGACCGACTGCTCGCTGGTCTGCCAGGTGGTGCGCACTTTATCCAGATCCGACTGAGAGACGTTCTGCATGGTGCTCAGGCGCTGGTAGCGATCGAAGGTCACCTTATCGTTGCGCGCGGTGTACTGGGCGGTGCGCAGGTTGGCGCGGGCAGAAGCGATCTGCGCGTCCAGCTGCTGGTTGCTGAGTTTCGCCTGTTCAAGGGCGATTTGCGCCGCTTCCACTTTATTGATAAACGGCGTCGGATCCAGTTCATAGAGCAGGTCGCCCTTCTTCACCTGGCTATTGTTGTGCACATAGACATGGGAGACATAGCCGGAGACGCGCGACGAGACCGGCGTGACCACGCGCATCACGGTGGAGTCCGGCGTGAGCGGGATCCAGATATCGGCAACGATAAACCAGGCGAATATGGCCAGGAAGGCGGCAATACTCACCCTTACCCAGCGGGCAAATTTCTGTTCAGGGGTCATCATAGTGTTTTAGATCTTGTTATCTTCTTCGCGGATAGTCCGCAGATTGCAGGCAATTTGATTTAACGTGGCGCTAAAGGCGGCGAGCTGCGCTTCAGGGATAGTTTCGGTGACGCGCTGTTGATAGGTCTCAATCACGCGGTTCAGCTTCTCCAGAATAGCGCGGCCTTCCGCCGTCAGCGTCAGCAGGCGGATGCGTTTGTCATAAGGCGATGTTGAACGCAGCAGATAGCCCTGCTTTTCCAGCTGCGTGAGGGTGCGCATCAGCGGCGGCAGTTCAATGCCCTGCACCTCCGCCAGCTCGCTGACCGAGACGTTATCCCCCAACTGATGCAGCTGCATCAGCACCGTCCAGCTTGACTGGGTCAGGCCGGTGTCGGTAATGGCAGAATCAATAATCGCGCGCCACTGGCGCACGACCATCGCCATGCGCATGCCCATCGGGCGCTGGGCAAACAGATCGTCTTCGGTCATCTTATTTTCCTCACTTAGCTGCGAAGAAAATAATACTTATCACGATAAGTATCAAGAAACGAAGAATTGATAAGCATGAATTGATAAATTCTATGAATGTATCATCCCCGGTCACGCTAGTGCTTACCGGGGCTACAGTTCTCCGCGGTCTGGTAGCCCGCACAAGGCGCGTCAGGCGCCGCCTCCGGGAAACCACCTCCAGGGCAGCTGCGGTCATCTCCCCGGTGGCGGCTAACGCCTGACCGGGGCTACGGGTTGATTACCGTTTGCGGGCCGGTAGCCCGGACAGGCGCGTCAAGCGCCGCCTCCGGGGAAATGCCGGGTAAAAAATCGCACTTTTTAATTGATCTGATCCCGGCGCAGTCCGACATCTTTTAGCTGTTCGTCGCTCATTCGCTGCAATGTTCTGCGTGTTTGTTCGCGAAGCCACCATTTTTTGATTATCCGCGCCAGAAATACGAAGCCGATAAACGGCTGTCTTGCCCGATTCTCGTGAAATTCCATCCTCTACCTCCTCACCTTGCCAGAGGCTTTATCTTCACGGATCCGGGGCTAAACAATACAGATTCACAAAATACTTTTCTTTAACATACAGATTCGCTAAAACGTACAGCAGACCTCATTTTTACCGCCAATCTGTACTGGTTTATTGATCTGTATGGCGACGATCAAGGATACAGCATGACCCGCTATCAACATCTGGCCAGCCTGCTGGCAGAACGCATCGAACAGGGGCTGTATCGCCCCGGCGAAAAGCTGCCGTCGGTACGCAGCCTGAGCCAGGAACACGGCGTCAGCATCAGCACCGTTCAGCAGGCCTACCAGACGCTGGAACAGCAGCAGCTGATCGTGCCGCAGCCGCGATCCGGCTATTTCGTGGCCCCGCGTAAAGCTCAGCCGCCGGTGCCGCCGATGTCGCGGCCGGTCCAGCGCCCGGTAGAGATCACTCAGTGGGATCAGGTGCTGACCATGCTCGACGCCCGCCACGATAAATCGATTATCCCCTTCGGCGGCGGCTCGCCGGACGTCACCCAGCCAAGCCTGAAGCCTATCTGGCGCGAGCTGAGCCGGGCAATTCAGCACAACCTTAGCGAAGTGTTGAACTACGACGAGCTGGCCGGGCGTCGCGAACTGCGGGAACAGATCGCCCGCCTGATGCTCGACGGCGGTTCGGTGGTCACCGCCAACGATCTGGTGCTTACCAGCGGCTGCCACAGCGCGCTGTCGCTGGCGCTGCTGTCGGTGTGCCAGCCCGGCGATATCGTCGCCGTCGAATCCCCTTGCTACTACGGCACCATGCAGATGCTACGCGGATTAGGGCTAAAAACCATCGAGATCCCCACCGATCCGGAAACCGGGATCAGCATCGAGGCGTTAGAGCTGGCGCTCGATCAATGGCCGATCAAAGGGGTGATCCTGGTCCCCAACTGCAATAATCCGCTGGGATTTATCATGCCGGATGCCCGCAAGCGGGCGGTGCTATGCCTCGCCCAGCGCCACGATATCGTTATCTTTGAGGATGATATCTACGGCGAGCTGGCGACCGAATACCCGCGCCCGCGCACCATCCATTCCTGGGATATCGATGGCCGGGTGATGCTCTGCAGTTCGTTTACCAAAACCATCGCTCCCGGCCTGCGCATCGGCTGGATTGCCCCCGGCCGTTATTACGATCGTCTGCTACAGATGAAGTATGCCGCGAGCGGCACCAACGTCCCCTCCACCCAGCTGGCGGCCTGTAACTTTATTCGCGAAGGCCACTACCACCGCCACGTACGGCGGATGCGGCAGATCTATCAGCGTAATATGGAGATCTACACCTGTTGGCTGCGGGAGTTTTTCCCCTGCGGAATCTGCGTTACCCGCCCGAAAGGCGGCTTTATGCTGTGGGTCGAGCTGCCGGAGCAGGTGGACATGGTCTGCGTCGCGAAGCAGCTGTGCCGGCTGAAGATCCAGGTCGCGCCGGGATCGCTGTTTTCAGCATCCGGGAAGTATCGCAACTGCTTAAGGATCAACTGCGCCCTGCCGCCGATTGAGAAGCATAAAGAGGTGATGGTGCAGCTGGGCATGGCGGTGAAAGTGGCGATGGAGTGAGGTTATAGGCTGGTCCCCGGTGGCGCTGCGCTGACCGGGCTACGGGTTCACCGCCGTCTGCGGATCGGTAGCCCGGACAAGGCGCGTCAAGCGCCGCCTCCGGGGAAGACACATGAATACCCGCCAAGGCGAGCAATATTATGAAATTACATACATTTAGTGATAGCCGACCCTTCATCACTGTTTATAAAATGCCATGATGCTGTACATTGCTTTAGCGAAGGAATTGCCATGCGAAATTACAAAGTCATTACCCCATTGTTCCCGACCTACGACCAGGCCCGCGCCATGATGAAAGCCGTAGCAGGATGCTCAGTAAAATCGGTCCGTAATATGATCTCCGCCATTCAGGAACAGACCGGCACGCCACAGAACCCGGTTGACTGGTCCGAACCGGACCACTGGATTAAGGAACGACTGAGCGGTGAGGATGCCAAAATTGCCTGGCAAATCTGGAATACAGATAACCATATACTTAACCCCCGCCACAGCTATGGTTGTTATATGTTTATCAACAACCCGCTATTCGATTTGATGCAGACCGATGAGGATGGTGGCTGGCATCCCAGTGAACAAGGACGCTTATTCCTCGCTTATGATGAAGCGACGCTGCGTAAACTGGACGATATTGAAGGCATGCTGCAGCTATTGGAATTGCTCGCCGGCCGCGAACAGGCCCGGCGCGCCGATCTGCTTCCGGAATGGCAGGCTTTCTTGCATCAGCACTCTAAATTCGCCTCTCCAAGTTCAGTTAAAACAACGCTCTATGCCCGGCTGTATAACCTGGTTGAACGTAAACTGGTGGCCCGCGAAGGGATGAGCTACAAAATTACCGATACCGGTAGAAAATGGCTTGGCAAAGCGCTGCCAGAACGCCAAACCGACCCGCGCAAAGAACTTCTGGATGCAGTGAAGCGCTACAATCAACAGCAAAAAGAGCTGCTGCGTGAACAGATCTCCACTATGAATCCCTACAAATTTGAGCATCTGGTCGGCCAACTACTGGAAGCGATGGGTTATGAACAAGTCGAGGTGACCAAAGCCTCCGGCGATAAAGGCGTGGATGTGGTCGGTAAAGTGCAGGTTGGCATCACCACTATTACCGAAGTGGTGCAGGTGAAGCGGATGCAAAATACCATTACCCGCCCGTTTATCGATCAGCTGCGCGGCGCTTTGCCCTACCACAAAGCTATTCGCGGCACGCTAATCACCACTGGAAAATTTGCGGCAAAATGCGCAGAGGCGGCGTTATTCCCCGGAGCCGCGCCGATTACGCTAATCGACGGCGATCGCCTGCTGGAACTGTTGATTGAAAACAACGTCGGGATCAGACGCAGTAATGCCGTTGAATTACTGGACGTGGATTTACAACTGTTTGATGAGCTGGAGATTGAGTAGAGGGCGAACTTCACCTCTTTTACCGTTACAATAGCCAGCAAATTTTTCCAGAACGAGTTCATCATGGCCAAAGCACCAACCAAAAAAGCCAAAGCAAAGAAAGGCTTTGAAGACACATTATGGGATACCGCGAACCAGCTTCGTGGCAGCGTTGAATCCTCCGAATACAAGCACGTGGTGCTGAGCCTCGTGTTCCTCAAATTTATCAGCGATAAGTTTGAAGCCCGCCGCAAAAAGATGGAAGACGAAGGCCAGGGCGATTTCCTCGAAATGGAAGTCTTCTATCAGCAGGACAACATCTTCTATCTGCCGGAAGAGGCGCGCTGGTCGTTCATCAAGCAGCACGCCAAACAGGATGATATTGCCGTGCGCATTGATACCGCGCTCTCCACCATTGAGAAGCGCAACCCGACGCTGAAAGGCGCGCTGCCGGACAACTACTTCAGCCGTCAGAATCTGGAAACCAAGAAGCTGGCGTCGCTTATCGACACCATCGATAACATCGAAACGCTGGCCCACGAAACCGACGTGGAAGCGCTGTCGAAAGAAGACCTGGTCGGTCGCGTGTATGAATACTTCCTCGGCAAGTTTGCCGCCACTGAGGGTAAAGGCGGCGGCGAGTTCTATACGCCAAAATGCGTGGTGACGCTGCTGACCGAAATGCTCGAACCGTTCGAGGGCAAAATCTATGACCCCTGCTGCGGTTCGGCGGGGATGTTTGTGCAGTCGGTGAAGTTTGTCGAAAGCCATCAGGGGAAAAGCCGTGATATCGCCCTGTACGGTCAGGAGCTGACGGCCACCACCTACAAGCTGGCGAAGATGAACCTTGCCATTCGCGGCCTCTCCGCCAACCTCGGCGAGCGCCCGGCGGACACCTTCTTCAGCGACCAGCACCCGGACCTGAAAGCCGACTATATTCTGGCCAACCCGCCGTTTAACCTGAAAGACTGGCGCAACGATGCCGAGCTGACCAAAGACCCGCGCTTTGCTGGCTACCGCACGCCGCCGACCGGTAACGCCAACTACGGCTGGATTTTGCATATGCTTTCCAAGCTGTCGGCCAACGGTACCGCCGGTTTTGTGCTGGCGAACGGCTCGATGAGCTCCAACACCAGCGGCGAAGGAGAGATCCGCGCGCAGATGATCGAAAACGATCTGATCGACTGCATGATTGCCCTGCCCGGCCAGCTGTTCTTCACCACCCAGATCCCGGTGTGCCTGTGGTTTATGACTAAGTCGAAGGCGGCCGATCCGGCCAAAGGCTATCGTAACCGTCAGGGCGAAACGCTGTTTATCGATGCGCGTAACCTTGGCACCATGATCAACCGCACCATCAAAGAGCTGACGGCGGACGACATCGCCATCATCGCCGACACCTACCATGCCTGGCGCAGCACACCGGAAGAGCTGGTCGAGCGCGTTAAGCGCGGCGACAGCAAGCTGGCGCAGTACGAAGACCAGGCCGGGTTCTGCAAGGTCGCGACTATTGCAGAGATGAAGGCTAACGACTATGTGCTGACGCCGGGCCGCTACGTCGGTGCCGCCGAGCAGGAAGACGACGGCGTGGCATTTGAAACCAAAATGCGCGAGTTGTCGCAGACGTTGTTTGCGCAGATGAAGCAGGCGGAAGAACTGGATAAAGCCATTCGCCAGAACCTGGAGGCGTTGGGTTATGGGGAGTAAGTGGAAAGAATGTGAATTAGGCGATTTTATTGAGCTTAAACGTGGTTATGATCTTCCTAAAAGCACTCGAAACGAAGGTAGCATCCCAATAATTTCCTCATCAGGTTTTACTGATTTCCATGACAAACCAATGGTTAAGGGGCCTGGTGTAGTAACAGGTCGATATGGAACAATTGGTGAGGTTTTCTATTCTGAAGAAGATTTTTGGCCTCTCAATACAACACTTTATGTTGTTGACTTTAAGGGAAACGATCCTTTATTCGTGTATTACCTTCTTCAGACAATTTCGTATGCAGACTATACAGATAAAGCAGCAGTACCAGGAGTAAACAGAAATCATCTGCACAAGGCCAAAGTTAAAGTACCTATTTATCTAGATATCCAACAAAAAGTGGCTGCCCAGCTTTATCAATTAGAGAAAAGAGTCACGCTTGGTAAGCAAATCAACCAAACCCTGGAACAAATGTCACAAACCCTGTTCAAATCCTGGTTTGTGGATTTTGACCCGGTGATTGATAACGCGCTGGATGCGGGAAACCCAATCCCGGAAGCGCTGCAATCTCGCGCCGAACTGCGTCAAAAAGTACGCAGTAGTGCAGATTTCAAACCACTTCCGGCGGATATCCGTGCACTGTTCCCGGCTGAATTTGAAGAAACAGAGTTGGGTTGGGTGCCGAAAGATTGGTATCACAAAAATGCTGAAGAAATCGCAACAATTTCTATCGGGAAAACACCTCCACGTAATCAAAAGGAGTGCTTCAGCCACAAAAAAGACAGCAATTACACATGGGTCTCAATTAAGGATCTTGGTAATTGCAATGTATTTATTAAAGAAAGCAGTGAATATTTAACTACTGATGCAGTAAATAACTACAACGTAAAGATTGTACCTAAAGGAGCTGTTTTATTAAGCTTCAAACTGACTATTGGCCGAATAGCGATAGCAGAGAGCATATTAACCACCAATGAGGCTATTGCTCATTTTTATAATATGAAGCATGGGGTCAACAAAGAGTATCTGTATTCATACTTACAGCATTTTGATTACAATACTTTAGGAAGTACATCCTCTATTGCAACGGCTGTCAACTCTAAGATCATAAGAAAAATCCCCATTCTTTTACCTGATACTGATATACTGCATCAATATAAAATATCAACAGATATCATATTTAAAAGAATAAGCTTCAACAATCGAAATACATATGATCTAACCGCCCTTCGCGACACTCTGCTCCCCAAACTTATCTCCGGCGAGCTGTCTCTGGAGGATCTCCCGGATTTAGTGAACCAAACCGAACCCGCATAATGCATTTTGCCCCTGTTAAATCAGGGGCTTTCTGGTAAGGTTTTCTTTAGTTACAGGAACCCTTACCAGAAAACCAGCCAGGGCCGGAGCGAGATATGCATCTCTCATTCAGTGAAGCGAAGTTAGAACAAGCCATTATCGAACTGCTACAGGATCAGGGCTACCAACATCTGATCGGCGATGATGTGCCGCGTTCAAGCCTCGATCAGGTGGTTATCGAAGACGATCTTCGTCACTACTTCGCCGCGCGCTACCAGGCCGACGGCATCACCGATGAAGAGATCCAGCGGCTGATTAAGCAGTTCACTACCCTGCCCGCCTCCGATATTTACGAAAGCAATAAAACCTTCTGCGCCTGGCTGGCCAACGGTTTCCTGTTTAAACGCGACGATCGCCAGCAGAAAGATCTCTATATCGAACTGCTCGACACCCGGCATCTGCCCGCCGCACTACGTGAACTGTTCGATACCGAAGAGGTTCCGCTGCAACAGGCCGCGGAAACGCCAGCAAGTTATCATCTTACCCAACCGCTGAACCGGGTAAAAATCGTCAATCAGCTGACCATCACCGGTAAAGAAAACCAGCCGCGTATACCGGATGCCATTCTATATATCAACGGCCTGCCGCTGGTGGTCTTTGAATTTAAAAGCGCGGTGCGCGAGCAGGAAGCCAATATTGGCGATGCGTATAAGCAGCTCTGCACCCGCTATCGCCGTGATATTCCGCAGTTGTTCGTCTATAACGCGCTGTGCATTATCAGCGACGGCGTCAATAACCGCATGGGCAACCTGTTTGCACCGTATGAGTATTTCTATTCCTGGCGCAAAGTCACCGGCAATGAAAACCGCGAGCAGGACGGCATCCCTTCCCTGCACTCGATGATTCAGGGGCTGTTTCATCCGGTCCGCCTGCTGGACGTGATCAAAAACTTTATCTGCTTCCCGGATAAAGCCAAACATGAAGTGAAAATTTGCTGCCGCTACCCGCAGTACTATGCGGCGCGCAAGCTGTACTACAGCATTGAACGGGCGCGTAAACCTTTCGGCGACGGCAAGGGCGGCACCTACTTTGGCGCGACCGGCTGCGGTAAGAGCTACACCATGCAGTTCTTAACCCGCCTGCTGATGAAAAGCGTCGAGTTCGCCAGCCCGACTATCGTGCTGATCACCGACCGCACCGACCTGGACGATCAGCTCTCGGCACAGATGTGCAATGCCAAAAACTATATTGGCGACGACACCGTAGTGCCCGTCACCAGCCGCGATGATCTGCGGGAAAAACTGGCCGGTCGCAACAGCGGCGGCGTCTTCCTGACCACCATCCACAAATTTACCGAAGATACCGAACTGCTCTCCGGGCGCAGCAATATCATCTGTATTTCCGACGAAGCGCACCGCAGCCAGGTCAACCTCGATCAGAAAGTGATCGTCGATAAAGAGAGCGGCAGAGTGCGCAAAACTTACGGTTTCGCCAAATATTTGCACGACTCCCTGCCGCAGGCCACCTACGTTGGTTTTACCGGCACCCCTATCGACGCCACGATGGAAGTCTTTGGCAACATCGTCGACAGCTATACCATGACCGAATCCGTTCAGGATGAGATCACGGTGCGCATCGTCTACGAAGGCCGCGCGGCGAAGGTCATCCTCGACACCCGCAAGCTGGAAGAGGTGGAAAAGTACTACGAAGAGTGCGCTAACGCCGGTACCAATGAATGGCAAATCGACGAAAGTAAAAAAGCCAGCGCCACCATGAACGCCATTCTCGGCGACGATGATCGCCTTGAGGCACTGGCGGAAGACTTTGCTAAACATTATGAAAAACGTGTCAACGAAGGCTCCACGGTGAAAGGCAAGGCGATGTTTGTCTGCGCCAGCCGAGAGATTGCCTGGGATTTCTATCGTCAGTTAAAAGACTTTCGTCCGGAGTGGTTTGAGGTTAAACAGGCCCCGGATGACGTTGAACTGACCGAGCAGGAAGAGAAAGAGCTGCCGCCGTCCGAAATGGTCAAGATGGTCATGACGCGTGGCAAAGATGATCATGCGAAACTGTACGAGCTGCTGGGCAGTAAAGAGTACCGCAAAGAGCTGGATAAACAATTCAAAAACGCGAAGTCGAATTTCAAAATCGCCATCGTGGTGGACATGTGGTTGACTGGTTTTGATGTGCCGGAGCTGGACACCATTTATATCGATAAGCCGTTGCAAAAACACAACCTGATCCAGACCATCTCCCGCGTTAACCGCAAGCTGGAAGGCAAAAGCAAAGGGCTGGTCGTCGACTATATCGGTATTAAGCGCCAGATGAACCAGGCGCTGGCGATGTATTCCCGCATTGATGCAACGAACTTTGAAGATATCCAACAGTCAGTGATTGAGGTGAAAAATCATCTCGATCTGTTGGCGCAGGTTTTACACGATTTCGATAGCCGACCTTACTTCAGCGGAGAACCGCAGGCGCAGCTGGCATGCCTGAATCAGGCGGCAGAGTTTGTTATGCGTACTCAGAAGACAGAGCGCCGCTTTATGGGGCTGGTGAAGCGCCTGAAAGCGGCCTATGACATCTGCTCCGGCAGCGAGTCGTTGTCGCAGGCCGAGCGCGACCATATCCATTTTTATATTGCCGTGCGCTCTATCGTCTTCAAGCTGACCAAAGGCGACGCGCCGGACGTCACGCAGATGAACGCCCGTGTGCGTGAGATGATTGCCGATGCGTTAAAGGCCGACGGCGTGGAAGAGCTATTTTTCCTTGGCGACAAGAAAGCGGAGTCGATCGATATCTTTGATGAAGATTACCTGGCGCGCATTAATAAGATCAAACTCCCGGCAACCAAAATTCAGCTGCTGCAAAAGCTGCTGGAAAAAGCCATCAGCGACTTTAAAAAGGTTAACCAGCTGCAGGGGATCAACTTCACCCGCCGTTTCCAGTCGATTATGGATAAATATAACGAACGCCGGGAAGATGATGTGCTCAATGGTGAGGAATTCGATTCCTTCAGCCAGGAGATGACCGATATTATCTACGATATTAAAACCGAAATGGGTACCTATGCCGAAATGGGGATTGATATCGAAGAGAAAGCTTTTTACGACATTCTGGCGCACATGCGCGATAAGTATCAATTCACCTATGAGGATGACAAGATGCTGGCGCTGGCGAAAGAGATGAAGGCGGTGGTCGATAACACCTCGAAGTATCCGGACTGGAGCAAGCGTGATGATATTAAAGCCAAGCTGAAGGTGGAACTGATTCTGCTGCTGCACAAACATAAATTCCCACCGGTGGCGAATGATGATGTGTATATGGGCGTGCTGGCGCAGGCAGAGAATTTTAAGGCGAACATCACAACATCATGATTAACTTCAGTCAATTTTCAAACCATAATACTAAGATTAAATTATAATATTAAACTATGTATAATTTATGGACTAACTAACATGCAACTAAATTTACCAAGTAATAGATTATACGGAAATCAACAACTCATTGAATTTGAGAAGATCACAGCTCTTATTGGAGAAAATGGCGCAGGTAAATCCTCAATCCTCCAATCCATTTTTGTTAACCGCCTGGCAAAATCAATACTTTCTGATAAAAAAGTTGTTTGCTTCTCTTCTGGCCAAAATGAAAAATTTTCCGAGCATTTCTCTAACTACTTAAATCAAGAAAGAAATGCTAATAGAGGGCTAAGTTTAGACTGTTGTTATTATGATAAAACATGGTCAAAATTATTGATTTTTCTCTCAACTATTAGTAACGATAGGGGATTAGTTCGTTCATTTCTTGTGAGAAAGAATTACGTTGAATTATCAGAAAACAATCTCACCGATATTTCAAGCACTCTCACTTTTTCTGTTCAAGTTAGTCGAGCCTATGTCAATAGAGTACAAAAGGCGTTACAAGATGAAGAAGATGGAGAAATGGACACACTACGTTCGACGAGTTATCATCGTACACTTGAAAGTTTTATAAATACAATAGTTGACCATGACTATGATTTTAGTTCTCCAATGGAATCTAAATCAATACAGTTAGATTTCCAAAAGTTTAATAATCCATCATATATTAACACTGCTGAAGATTATTTTGACCCTATAATTTCCTTTTATACACAAGCTGCAGACAACGATTATTTTATATCAAAACCATCTATGAAGTTGACCTTTAAAGATGATTTGGAATTAAGCGATTTAAGCGATGGTGAGTATCAGATCTTATTTCTATATTCATTACTTGATCTATTTGATCATCCAGATACCATTTTTCTCCTTGATGAAATAGATTCACATCTTCATTATAAAAATATAGAGATCCTCTGGAAGGAATTACATGCAATAAAAGGCCATGCGATTACCTCCACACATCTTATTGATTCAATAACAGCACGAGAAAATACGTTCTCAACATTAAAAATAGTAAACAGGGGGAAAATTTGCGAACAAGATAAAATGAAAGCATTAATTCAAAGACTTTCAATGCTAACTAGAATTAATTCAGTACAGTTTGAATTATGTAATAAACTTGATAATATTGTTGTCCTTGATCATTACAATGACTGGAAAATATTCACTTCACTTGCACATAAAAAAAATTTAGACATCGCTAAATTAATCAATTTACAGCCGGTCAAACATCCTTCTGGTTACGGAAATATTACACATGACTTTGCAAAATCGAAAATAGATTGGCTCGAAAATTTGCTATCCTCAAACAGCGATAGAAAGCCTCATCGTATATTTTTAGTATGCGATAGGGATGAAGCAATCCTCACATTTAAAAGTGATGGAGTTTCTGTTGCTGTGCAGCAGCTCGAAAGGCGGATTAGAGAACTAAAAAGCAAATATAGTCCCAGAACCGAAATTTATTTACTTTCATGGCATCGTCGTGAAATAAAAAACTATCTTTTATCTTATTCTGCTATGTCTGAATATGATAAGATTGGTTGCGTAAACAATGATGATCTACCAAAAAATTCCTATTTGAAGTTAAATGACCCCGGAGATAATGATCATATAAGGGCTTTAAATGTAAAGGAATATATGACTGAGTTAATAGACTCAGAGGGCATTGGCTTGGATGAAATAAAATTAGCCAAGTATATTTCTTTCATCCCCGCAGAAGAAATAAGTATAGATATTGAAAATATGTTTAAATTTTTAGAGAGCAAACTATGAAAAATAAGAACATACTAGAAATAATGCTCAGTATTATTAAAAATGAACAAAATATAATAAATACTGAACAAGCCGTAAAAGTTATTTCATGCTTGCTGATAAAAAAATATTTATCACTTTCTCAGGAAGGAACGATAAATATCCAACGCTGTAATAGCTCACATAACAATGATATTATTGGTTGCATTGAACAAATAGAGAGTATTATAAGGAGATCAGATAGATTCCATGACCATAATAACACCACTGTTTTAACAGACCTTTCTTATCATTTAGAGGAATTAGATAAATTTATATCCACAACAAATTTAAAGAATGCTTTAGATGATATAAATTCATTATCGCACTTTTACAATTTAAGGGATGATTATGCAAAACTGTTATCTCGTATGTCTGACGAGTCAGGTAGTTCAGGTGCATACTATACTCCAACTGCAATTTGTGAACTTCTGACTCATGATATTCCAAGCTCCCCAAGTGATTATATTTATGATCCAGCATGTGGAACTTCAGGTCTTTTACTATCTGCCGTTTATAAAATAAAAAATACATATAAAAATGTCAATCTAAAAGTTTTTGGTAAGGATCTATCATCTTTTTCGTGTCTACTATCTTTATGTAATATATTACTAAACAATATAGACAACTTTTCTATCGAATGCGGTAACAGTATTCAATGCAACAATTTAGATCATAAATATAACTTAATAATATCAAACCCTCCATTCGGGAAAATAGACACATATAATAATTATTTCGCCCATAAATATCTGGAATATAATTTTTTAGAGCATATAATGCTCTCTCTCGAGAATAATGGTAATGCAGTCATTATATTACCTAACAGGTTTTTTTCAGATGAGCATCACGAAGCTATCACTCTTAAGAAGAAATTGCTGTCAGATTTCAATGTAACTAAAATAATATCATTGCCTGCTGGTGTTTTCTTACCTTACACAGCAGTTAAAACTAGCATACTATTTTTCAGTAAGAACGGACCCACAAAACAAATTTTAGTGCATGATGCTAGCACTCAATATAAAATAACAAAATCAAATCCTTTTAGTATTAGCAATACTCAGGAAATAATATCATCATTATCACAAAATAATAATTCTCAAAGCACCTGGCTTTTAAATCATGACGAATTACAATCTAATTATAATTTTCTAGAGCGTCCAGAATTTTACAGAGAGAGATTAAATTTTAATACTTCATTAGAAGATATTGATTCTCTTGATAATAATTTAAGTAATTTTGATGATGTGCTATTTTCATTAAAAAATGACATAAAGCGATTAAAAGATGATCTCGACCAAATCAGGACTAGCAATACATCAATAAAATATAACCTTGATGATATATTGATAATAAAGGCTGGTTTATTGCTACAGAAAAATAATTTTTCAGAAAAAGGGGAAGTACCCGTTTTTGGTGGGAATGGGATTATTGGTTATACTAATGAGGCAAAAGAATTTGGCGAAACTATTGTTATTGGCAAAGTTGGAGCGCTTTGTGGAAACGTGCGATATTGCAACGGAGACATTTGGGTTACAAACAACTCCATGGTTGTTAAGAATAGAAAAGACGATGTAGTCTACATGCCCTATCTTGCGAAGTTATTAAATGCAATGGAGTTAAGAAAACTTTCATCAGGAACTGCACAGCAATATATCACCGTCCGTCATATAAAATCGATAGATATAAAATTACCATCAATAGAAATTCAAATTAAAATAGATAATTTACTGCATCAAATAGAGAATAAAATTAACTCAATGATTAAACTCAGAGATAAAATAAACTCTTGCAGTATTCATATAATGAATGATATTACTTGCAATTTACAGATAATAAAATAATCAGCTCATTACAAGCGGTGATATTGTAAACGCATTGGTTATTTATAATTAAAACTAGACTTTGATTAAAGTACTGGGTAAATTTACAGGTGTTATTTTTCGCAAGACGCCCGTGCTGCAACACGAGCGCCTTGCTAATCACAACCACTATTGGAATAGGAATAGAGATCATGACTACCCCGCATTCTATTGCAGAATTCACCGATCCAGAAGTCTCCCCGGAAAATAACCGTAAAGGCACAGTCAGTTACGCGAGCCGCTTTGAAGATCATCAGCATATCCCGGCGATTATCATGAAAGGCCAGTGGCTTGCAGCCGCCGGTTTTACCACCGGCAGCAAAATCGATATCAAAGTAATGGAAGGCTGTATCGTGATCACCGCGATGCAGCCGGAGCCGGAACTGGTGGAATCGCTGCGCCAGCTGAATAAGCTGTCGGCGCGCAAGCAAAAACAGGTTCAAGCGTTAATCAGCGCGATCGCCGGGCAGAAACGTAAGCTGGCCTAAGCTAAATTCCCCGGCGGCGCTGCGCTGACCGGGGCTACGGGATTCCTGCCGTCTGCGGGCCGGTAGCCCGGACAGGCGCATCAAGCGCCGCCTTCGGGATTTCTCTTCTCCAGGCACCTAAGACCTTACAATGCGCTCATATCACCGCATATTTTAAAATCATACCGCCGCACGCTGCAGCGTAATATGCTGGATAATAACCCCATAACAGTAAACAATTAGCGAATGACAACTAAAGACAATATAACAAAAAGTTTTTTGCTAAATAACCAGCATATAAGAAAACCCCACCAATATATCTAACCGCATGATTCACCAGCAAATATATATCATTTATTTTTGAAAAACCTGACCTGATTGCCTTCCAGTAATAATCCCGATAAATTCACTCATTCCCTATACGGGAAACTCTAAATATAAAAAACACAACAATATAACCGGGATGAATGTCATGAAAATTACCAAAGATCGGGTGGTTTACGCCATGTCGCGGGATAACGCTCCTGTCGCTACCGTCAGCAGCGGAAGTGAAGTGCTGTTTGAAACCTGCGACTGCTTCTCCGACCAAATCACCTCCGCCGATGCCGTGTTCAACGAACTGGACTGGCAGCGTATTAACCCGGCGACCGGGCCGGTGTACGTCGAGGGCGCCGAGCCGGGCGATGCGCTCAAGGTCACCATCAAACGCATTACCCTAAGCAGCAATCAGGCGGTGATGGTCACCGCACCGCAGCTGGGGGTGATTGGCGACGAGCTCGATGCCCCGAAGGTCACCATCGTGCCCATTGAAAACGACCATGCCATACTGCCCGGCAACGTGCGCGTGCCGCTTAATCCGATGGTCGGCGTGATCGGCGTCGCGCCTGCCGGGGAAGCCATCTCCTGCGGCACGCCGGATAGCCACGGCGGCAATATGGACTGCAAAATGATTACCGCCGGCAGCACCCTGTGGCTGCCGGTCAACGTCCCCGGCGCGCTGTTCGGACTGGGGGATTTACACGCCGCGATGGGCGATGGCGAAGTCTCGGTCTGCGGTCTGGAAATCCCCGGCGAAGTACTGGTCGAACTGACGGTGGTTAAAAACCGCCGCCTGCCGCTGCCGATGCTCGAAAACAGCGAGACCCTGTTTACCCTCGCCTCGGCGCTGACACTCGATGATGCCGCCGCCATGGCTACCCGCAATATGGCGCATTTTATCGCCGACAATACCTCCCTGATGCTGGCAGACGCCATCAGCATCCTGAGCATTGCGGGCGACCTGCAAATCTGTCAGGTTGTCGATCCGCTGAAAACCTGCCGCTATGCGTTACCAAAGTCAGTGGCTGAGCAGCTCTCCCTGAGCATCGAAGGGGAGCGGGCATGAGCGTTGAACAATTTGGCTATAAGCAGGAGCTGCATCGGGCGCTGACGTTCCGCGATCTGCTGGTCTACGGCATGATATTTATGGTACCCATCGCGCCGTTTGGCGTCTTTGGCTACGTCTGGGACGGCGCGCAGGGCATGGTGGCGCTGGCCTATCTCATCGGTATGGTGGCGATGTTCTTTACCGCCATGAGCTACTGGTCGATGTCGCGCGCGTTTCCGGTTTCCGGCTCGGTATACGCTTATGCCCAGCGCGGTATTCATCCGATTGTCGGCTTTTTTGCCGGCTGGCTGATCCTGCTGGACTATATTCTGGTGCCGTCGCTGCTCTATATCGTCAGCGCGGCGGCGCTGGCGCCCATGCTGCCGGGCGTGCCGGGCTGGCTGTGGATTGTCGGCTTTATCGCGATTAACAGCCTGATTAACCTGCGCGGCATTACCTTTACCGCACGCGCCAATAACACGATTCTGATCGCGGAGATCGTGGTGCTGTCAGTGTTCGTCGTGCTGGGGCTGATTGCGCTCTACTCCGGCGCCGGGGCGGGCCATCTGACCCTCGACCCGCTCTACAACGCCGATAAGTTCAGCCTGCCGCTGGTGATGGGCGCGGTCTCCATCGCCGTGCTCTCGTTCCTCGGCTTCGACGGGATCTCCACGCTGTCGGAGGAAACGAAAGACGGCGTAGATACCGTGGGTAAGGCGTCGCTGGGCGCGCTGATGCTGGTCGGTTCGCTGTTTATCCTGCAGACGTGGATTGCCGCCGATCTGGCGCAGGGCATGACGTTTAGCAGCCTCGATACCGCCTTCTACGATACCGCGAATCTGGCGGGCGGCGGCTGGCTGAAGTATGTCACCATGTGGTCGACGGTGATCTCGTGGGGGATTGCCAACGCCCTGGTGGCGCAGGCCGCCGTGTCGCGCATTCTGTTTGCGATGGCGCGCGATAAGCAGCTGCCGCAGCTGCTGGCGAAAGTGCACCCGCGGCTGAAAACGCCTTACGTCAGCACCCTGTTTGTGGCGCTGATTTCGCTGGCTTCCGGCCTGTGGTTCTACGGCGATATCGATAACCTCAGCCGTCTGGTGAACTTCGGCGCGCTGATGGGCTTCCTGGTGCTGCATATCGCCGTGATAAACTATTACATCATTCGTCAGAAATCGCGCAATCTGGTGGTGCACCTGCTGTTCCCGGTGGTGGGCCTGTGCATTATCGGCTTTGTTATTTATGAAATGGACGCGCAGGCGAAGGTACTGGGGCTGAGCTGGCTGGCGGTTGGCGTGGTCTATTACCTGCTGATGCGCCTGGTGCTCAAGCGCAATGTGGAATTGAAGCTGGAAGGCTAACGCAATTTATCTATCCCGGAGGCGGCGCGTTGCGCCTGTCCGGGCTACCCGATCGCACGGGCCGGTAGCCCGGACAAGGCGCGTCAAGCGCCGCCTCCGGGGAAACAACGCGCAATGCCGCCTCCGCTTTTCCCCGGCTCGCGCTGCGCTTAGCCGGGCTACGGGTTCCCGGCCGTCTGTTCGTCCTCGCCAAAAAACACCATACCTTTATAGGGCTTCTCCCGGCACGCCGCCAGGCGCCGGGCGAGGTTGCCAACGTGCAGCTCCAGCTTGTGGCCGTCCGGGTCGAGAAAATAGTGCGACGCACCTTCGCTTTTATTGGTTTTCCATACCGGAACGCCAGCCGCATTCAGCCGCCCGGCAAAAAGCGCGAAATCCTCTTCCGCAATGCTGAACGCGTAGTGGGTGTAGTCGCTCTCCTCCGGCGGGGTAATGCGCCGCTGCGGGTCCAGCGACAGGCACAACCAGAGGTCGCCGCAGGAAAAATACGCGCCGTTATCCCAGCGGGCGTGCAGCGTCATCCCCGGCAGCTGCTGATAAAACGCCACGCTCGGCGCCAGTTGGCTGACCGCCAGAGTCAGATGATTTAATCCGCTTAACATGGCTTCCCCTCTAATGACGATACGATTTGCTGGCGCAGCCACCGGTGCGCCGGATCGCGGTGCCAACGCTCATGCCACAGCATCAGCATCTCAAACCCGGCGACCGCCAGCGGCGGTTCGACCACCGTCAGGCCGCCAGCGTCGCGCACCAGCCGCTCCGGCAGCACCGCCACCAGTTCGCTATTGCGCAGCGTCTCCAGCATAAACAGGAAATGTGGCACGGAAAGGACAACCCGCCGCGCCAGCCCGAGATTCGCCAGCGCGTTATCGGTCGCGGCGCTGAATCCTCCGCCGTCCGGCGAGACAATCACTTGCTCCAGCTGGCAGAACTGCGCCAGGCTTAATGGCGACTGCAGCGCCGGATGCCCGGCCCGTCCTGCCAGCACGTAGCGTTCGTGGAACAACAAACGCTGATGCAGCCCGGGCGGCGCGCCGTCGCGCGTGTGAAAAAAAAGATCCACTTCATCGCGATCCGCCTGCTGTACCAGCCGTGCGGGCTGTAGCTCAAACAGCGCCAGGCGGCTGGCCGGAGAGGCGACGCGCAGGGTATTGAGCACCGGCAGCAAAATCGCCGACGCCATATAGTCCGTCGCCGCCACCCGCCAGGTCTGCGCCGCCGTGGCCGGGTCAAAAGGCTGAACCGGCGCTACCGCCAGCTCCAGCGCCAGCAGCGCATCGCGCAGCGGCCCGCGCAGTTCATCGGCGCGGGCGGTGGGCTGCATTCCGCGCGGCCCAGGCAGCAGCAGCGGGTCGGCGAAAATCTCGCGCAACCTTGCCAGCTGGACGCTGACCGACGGCTGCGACAAATTGAGGCGCTGCGCCGCGCGGGTGACGTTATTTTCGCTGAGCAGGACGTTCAGCGTACGCAGCAAATTGAGATCCAGCCCCTGGAGATTAATCATCACTATACCTGTCATTGCAGCAATTCATTTCTACTATAGCGCCGCTGACTCTACTCTGCAGCTCTCCATTGCTCAGAGGTGATTTCAATGAAAATATTACTGGTTTATGCCCATCCCGAGCCGCGCTCGCTGAACGGCGCGCTGAAAGATTTTGCCGTGCAGCATCTGCAAAACGCCGGTCACGAGGTGCAGGTGTCCGACCTCTACGCCATGCGCTGGAAGGCGGGATTTGATGCCGATGACAGCAGCGCCCCGCCGGTCGGTGAAAGCTGGCGGGCGACGCGGGATTCGCAATACGCCTTCGCTAACGGCACGCAAAGCGCGGATATCGTGGGCGAACAGGAGAAGCTGCTGTGGGCCGATACGGTGATTTTTCAGTTCCCGCTATGGTGGTTTTCACTGCCCGCCATCATGAAGGGCTGGATTGACCGGGTCTACGCTTACGGGTTTGCCTACGGCGTTGGCGAGCACAGCGAAACCCACTGGGGCGATCGCTACGGCGAAGGCACGTTCGCGGGGAAACGGGCGATGCTGGTCGTTACCGCCGGCGGATGGGCGGAGCACTACGCGCCGCGCGGAATTAACGGGTCTATCGACGATATCCTGTTCCCCATTCAGCACGGGATGCTGTTCTTTCCCGGCTTTGACGTCCTGCCGCCGGTGGTGTTCTACCGCACCGACAAACTCGATGAACAGCGCTTCGCCATCCTGCGCGAGGAGCTGGCCCGGCGGCTGGATACCCTCTCTGACACGCCGCCCATTCCCTTCCGTCGTCAGAATCACGGCGACTATCTGATCCCCTCTTTGAACCTGCGTCCGGAGCTGGCGCCTGGAGAAAACGGCCTCGCTATCCACGTGAAGCCGATGTGAATCTCGGTGGGTGATATTCGCGGCGCGGCGAATATCACCACAATTCATAAGGTGAACTGTGAGCCTCCACGCAATAACGGCATCGCGCCCCGCTACGCCCCTTCGCATATTGATAGCGATCAAGAATAATCATACCGTCTGGTCGGTATGATTCGGACCATGAATATAGAAGCCCAACATCGTAAAAAAGATCCCGTCCGTCTGCATAAGCAGCTGCTGGAATCCGCGGCCACCATTGCCGGTCGGGACGGCATCGCCTCGCTGTCGCTGAACGCCGTTGCGCGCGAAGCGGGCGTCAGCAAAGGCGGTTTACTGCACCATTTCCCCAACAAGCAGGCGCTGATTTTCGCCCTCTTTGCCCGCCTGCTGGCGATTATGGAAGAAGCGATTTCAGAGCTTATGGCCGCGGATAACGTCTCTTATGGCCGCTTTACCCGCGCCTATCTGCACTATCTGTCGGCCCCGGAACTTACGGATACTCAGGAGAGCCGCCAGCTGATGGTGCTGTCGCTGGCCATGCCGGATGAACCGGTGCTGCGAAAATGCTGGCGCGACTGGATGCTCGACCATCTGGCGAAAGGCGATGAACTGGACAATAGCCATACCGGCACGCTGGTGCGCTATGCGGCGGACGGCATCTGGCTATCGGAATTAACCGAGGGGCGCACTATGAGCCCCGGGCACCGGCAGTCGCTGGTCAGCGATCTGACGAAGATGACGCTTCCTGCGTGAAGCATGTTGAGGCCGCGATGCGCTATAACATCCATGGCCGTCTTATTTATGATGCAATGGACGGCACGCTAACGTTACCGGGAAGCGATGAGGCGGACAGCCAGCTGTCCATCACCGCCAACACGCTGCTATGGTTCTTCCTGCGCCACACCGAGGTGGTCAGCCGCGATGAGGTGCTTAAAAAAGTCTGGGATGACAACGGTTTAACTTCATCCAACAGCAATCTCAATCAGTATCTGAGCATGCTGCGCAAAACCTTTCGCCACTACGATATCGACAACATTATCGTCACCGTGTCGCGCGGACTACTGCAGCTCAATCCCGATCTCACTATCGAGATGCTCGACGCCAGCCCGGAGCCGGAGCCGCCGCTCGCGGCAGAAGCTGAGCCAGACCCGGCCGCGGTCCCGGAAGAAAAAAAGACCGTTTCCAGCCGCCACGCGCGCGGCACCTGCTGGTATCTGGCTGGCGGCTGCCTGCTCACCATCGCCCTGCTGCTGGTGGTATGCAGCTTTCTCGGCGGCAACACTTCGCACCCCATCACCCTGACGCAAATGCGCCACAGCCAGTGCGAGCTGCTGGCCAGCGATGAGATGCTGCGCTCCGTTGCCGGAACCGCTTATGGCAAGAATTTTGATGTCGTGCGCCAGCGCCTGAAGCTGGAGTGCAAGCCCGGCGAACGCTTTGTCTTCTTCTATGGCGACCGGCTGGAAACCAACGGCCTGGGCCGGGTATTCCTCGCCCACTGCGCGATGCATGAAGATAACCCGTTCAGCTACTGCGATAACTATTTTTACTATTCATGGAAGCCGCAATGAGACTCGCCCCGCGCCCCTTTTTCGCCCTCTCCAGCCTGGTGTTTATTGCCGCCGCCGGGTTCTGCGCCTGGAAGCTGCTACCGGTCGAAAACGGCGGGGTGATGAGCTGCTCGACCAAAGCGATTATGCGCTTTGAGAACATGGAGAAAGAGAACGTCAACGGCAATATCCATTTCAATTTCGCCGCCAACGGAAAAGGGTCGATGGTCGTCGAAGGCTATACCGATTCCGCCGCCGGTTGGCTCTATCTCCAGCGCTACGTCAAATTCAGCTACATCAGCAAACGCATCTCCACCACCGAGCGCCACTATCGCATCAGCAAGTGGGAATCCAGCGCCTCGTCCATCGATGAGTCGCCGGACGTCATCTTCGACTACTTTATGCGCGAGATGTCCGACAGCCACGATGGCCTGTTCCTCAACGCGCAGAAGCTCAATGAGAAAGCCATTCTTCTCAGCTCTATCAACTCACCGCTCTACGTCTGCACGCTGAAGTCCGGCAGCAAACTTGACTAAGCTCACACCCGCTTTTCCTTCATCGCTTCCGCTTTAGTAAAACCGCACGTTTTGCATTTAGCCTGCCGAATAAAACACGATCCTCTCCACACTTCATACATCGTCAAATTACCCCTGATCTGCAATAAATTAGCAACTTATTAACATCATTTCGCTTTCGGCTAAAGGGTGAAAAAAACGCCGCAAATGTCACTCAATCCTCCTCCGTCAAGCAGCACAAACGCATAAATCGCCCGCTTTTTAAATCTAATTCACAGAGTAAAAAACTAAAAATACACATTAAGCAGATTTAAATTTCACTTCATTCGCCATTCCCTATAGTGAACCCCGAACGCCGCTTCCGCGTCCTGACGTCGTTACGCGGACGGTTTTCCCGAATCACAAAACCTGTTCTGAAGGAGAAACCATGGGTGATGCATTAGGGCTTATCGAAACCAAAGGTCTGGTGGCCTGCATTGAAGCAGCGGATGCGATGTGTAAAGCCGCCAACGTTGAGCTGATTAGCTATGAAAACATCGGCTCGGGGCTGGTGACCGTCATGGTGAAGGGCGATGTCGGCGCGGTGAAAGCGGCGGTGGATTCCGGCGTCGAATCCGCGCAGCGCATCGGTGAAGTGGTGACCTCGCTGGTTATCGCTCGTCCGCATAACGACATCAACAAAATCGTCATTAAACACAAGGCCTGATGGCCAGGAGAACGCAAATGGGTGATGCATTAGGTCTGATTGAAACCAAAGGGCTGGTGGCCTGTATCGAAGCGGCGGATGCGATGTGTAAAGCCGCCAACGTTGAACTGATTGGCTATGAAAACGTCGGCTCCGGCCTCGTCACCGCGATGGTGAAGGGCGACGTCGGCGCGGTGAAAGCGGCGGTGGATTCCGGCGTCGAATCCGCGCAGCGCATCGGCGAAGTGGTGACCTCACTGGTTATCGCCCGCCCGCATAACGACATCAACAAAATCGTCTCGCATTACAAAATCATGGATTAACCGGAGAAAAACCTGATGAAAGAAGCGCTTGGTCTTATCGAAACCAAAGGTCTGGTGGCCTGTATCGAAGCCGCGGATGCGATGTGTAAAGCCGCCAACGTGGAGCTGATTGGCTATGAAAACGTCGGCTCCGGCCTCGTCACCGCGATGGTGAAGGGCGACGTCGGCGCGGTGAATGCCGCGGTAGATTCCGGCGTGGAAGCGGCAAAACGCATCGGCGAAGTCGTCACCTCTCGCGTCATCGCGCGTCCGCATAACGACATCGAAAAAATCGCGGCGCAGCACAAAGCATGACCTGACAGGGCGCGCCCCGTCTCCACTCTTTTAGTCTGATGAAGGATAGACTCATGATTGAACTGGATAACGATTTGCAGTCCCGGCAGAACGCCCGGGAGCTGGTGCGCAATGCCAAAAAGGCGCAGGCGATTCTGGCCACCTTTTCGCAGCAGCAAATCGACGCCATCGTGAAGAACGTGGCCCAGGAAGCGGCGCATCATGCCGAAGCGCTGGCGAAAATGGCCGCGGAAGAAACCGGTTTTGGCAACTGGCAGGACAAAGTGCTGAAGAACCGCTTCGCCTCGCTGCGCGTCTACGACGCCATCAAAGATATGAAGACCGTCGGCATCATTCATGACGATCAGGTACAAAAAGTGATGGACGTGGGCGTGCCGCTGGGGGTGATTTGCGCGCTGGTACCGTCGACCAACCCGACCTCCACCGTCATCTATAAAACGCTGATCGCCCTGAAGGCCGGCAACGCGATTATCTTCTCCCCGCATCCCGGCGCCCGTCAGTGCAGCTGGAAAGCGATTGAAATCGTGAAGCGCGCGGCGGAAGCCGCAGGGGCGCCTGCCGGTAGCGTCGACGCCATTAGCCAGCTGACCCTCGAAGCCACCTCAGAGCTGATGCACAGCAAAGACGTGTCGCTGATCCTGGCGACCGGCGGCGAAGGTATGGTGCGCGCCGCCTACGCGTCCGGCACGCCGACCATCAGCGGCGGCCCGGGTAACGGCCCGGCATTTATCGAACGCAGCGCCGATATCCCCCACGCGGTGAAAGATATCATCACCAGCAAAACCTTCGATAACGGCGTGATCTGCGCCTCCGAGCAGTCGATTATCGTCGAGCGCTGCATTTACGACGAGGTGCACCGCGAACTGGAAGCCCAGGGCGCGTACTTCATGAACGAAAGCGAAGCGGCAAAAATGGCGGCCCTGCTGCTGCGCCCCAACGGCACCATCAACCCCAAAGTGGTCGGTAAAACCGCGCTGTATCTGAGCCAGATGGCCGGTTTCTGCGTTCCGGCCAGCACCCGAGTGCTGATTGCCGAGCAAACTACGGTATCGCATACCAACCCCTACTCGCGGGAAAAACTGTGCCCGGTACTCGGCCTGTACGTCGAAGAGGACTGGAAAGCCGCCTGCCAACGCGTGGTAGAGCTACTGACCAACGAAGGCCTCGGCCACACGCTGGTGATCCACACCCGTAATCAGGACGTCATCCGCCAGTTCTGCCTGGAAAAACCGGTTAACCGCATTCTGATCAACACCCCGGCGGCGCTGGGCGGCATCGGCGCGACCACCAACATCACCCCGGCCCTGACCCTCGGCTGCGGCGCGGTCGGCGGCGGCTCCAGCTCGGACAACGTCGGGCCGATGAACCTGCTCAACATCCGCAAAGTGGGCTACGGCGTGCGCTCCATCGATGAGCTGCGCGCGCCGGGCAGCCGCCCGGAACCGCAGCCGATCATCGTCAGCCCGGCAGCCGGCCCGAACCGCAGCATCTTCGACGATGAGCGCTTTAACGCCCCGGCGGCCGCCGCCACTGCAGCCCATCCGGCCAGCGCCGACGATCGCTTTGCGACTGCCGCCGTCGGCGCGGAAAGCGAAATTAATGAGCAAAACGTGGAACGCGTCATCCGCCAGGTGCTGGAACGCCTTGGTAAGTAACACATTGATATAAGGCGATAAAAACAATGATTCTCGCAAAGGTAGTCGGACATGTCGTCGCCACGCAGAAATGCGATGAGCTACGGGGCAGCAACCTGCTGCTGATCGTCAAATTGGATGATGACCAGCAGCCGATGAAAGACCACACCTGGGTTGCCGTTGACAGCGTCGGCGCCGGTATGCACGACATCGTGCTGGCCGAAGAGTACCTGGCGCTCAACAAAGAGCGCTACAAGGCCATGTCGGTGGTAGCCATTGTCGAGAACGTGTTTCGGGACGCTTAAGGAGTCAATAACCCAATGAGTGAATTTTTGCTGAAACCCCGGATTCGCTTTGGTCAGGATGCGCTTGCCATCCTGAACGAGCTGCCCGCCCGCAACGTGCTGCTGGTCACCGACCAGGCGATGGTTAAGTTTGGCCTCGCCGATCGCGTCACGCAGATCCTCAATGCGCGCGGCATCGCTTTCCAGGTCTGGGACGACGTGGTGGCCGACCCGGATATCGCCACCGTAGTGCGCGGTATGAAGCGGATGGATAGCAGCTATCCGGATCTGGTTATCGCGCTGGGCGGCGGTTCGGTGATTGATGCAGCCAAAGCGGTTATTTTCGCCCTGGCGCAAACCCGTCCGGACGCTCACCGCGAGCCGCCCTGCTTTGTGGCGATCCCCACCACCAGCGGCACCGGCTCGGAAGTCACCGCCTTTTCGGTGGTGAAGGCCCACGCCGAGAAGCTGGTGCTGGTGGACCCGTCGCTGCTGCCGGATATCGCCATTCTTGACCCGGCTCTGGTGGCCTCGGTGCCGCCGGCGATCACCGCCGATACCGGGATGGACGTGCTGTGTCACGCGCTGGAAGCCTATGTCTCCCGCGCCGCCAGCGACTTTTCCGATGCGCTGGCGGAGAAAGTGGTGCAGCAGGTGTTTAGCTACCTGCCGACCTGCTGGCGTAACGGCGGCGACCTGCTGGCGCGCGAAAAGATGCACAACGCCTCCTGCATGGCGGGTATGGCCTTCACCAACGCCTCGCTCGGCATCACCCACAGCCTCGCCCACGCGCTGGGCGGCGTTTTCCGCGTGCCGCATGGTCGCGCCAACGCGCTACTAATGGCGGAAGTGGTGGCGTGGAACGCCGATTATCAAGGGCAGTGCGCTACCGATGCCGCCCGCAAATATGCCCGATTAGCCCATCTGCTGGACCTGCCTGCGGCCAATACCCGCCAGGGCGTCGCCAGCCTGCTGGTCGCCATTCAGGCGCTAAAAGACGAAATGAGCATGCCGACCGGTATTCGCGACACCGGCATCGATGCTGCCGATTTTGAACAACGGCTGACGGAGATGGTCGGCCAGGCGCTGCGCGACAGCTGTACGCCGACGAACCCACGCGCGCCGGACGCTCACGCATTAACCGAACTCTATCGCCGGGCGTGGACCGGTAACGCCTGATAACAAGAACTGGAGAACCTTACCCATGGCACACTACAGCTTAACGCCGCGCGTCAAAGTGTTGGCAGAACGTTTACTCTCACAAAAAAGCACCCTGTGCACCGAACATGCCACCACGCTGAGCGCCCTTGATGGCGATATCGCCGGGGTTCCCGCCGCCGTCAAACCGGCGCGCCGCTTCTATGAACTGATGCGCCAGCTGCCGCTGAGCATCAGCGCCGACGAACTGATCGTCGGCAACCAGACCCGCAAGCCGCACGGGGCGATTTTCCACGACGAAAGCGCTACGCATCGCCCGTCCGCGTTCCAGTTTCTTAATCTGAACAGCGACCTCGACTCCCCGGACTATAAGCTGGTAGTGGAGAAAGGCGTACTGGCGATCAAACATCAGCTGGAAGAGAAAACCCGCGCGCTGGGCAGCGCCGTTAGCCGCAGCGGCATGGACGAAGTCAACGGCTGCCGCGCGGCCATCTACGCCTGCGATGCCCTGCTGGCGCTGGCGCAAAACCTGGCCAACAGCGCGGAAACGCTTGCCGCCGCGGAAACTAACGCTTACCGCAAAGCGGAACTGCTGGACAGCGCCGCCATTCTGCACCACGTTCCGGCCCATCCGGCGCGCAGCTTTAAAGAAGCGTGTCAGGCCTTTTATCTGTTCCAGCTGGCGCTTCAGCTGGATAACGGCAGCTACGCCGTCAACCCGGAAGGCGCCGACAAAGCCCTGCTGCCGTACTACCAGCACGATATCAACAACGGCGCGCTGTCCCCGCAGCAGGCGTATGAAATCGTCGAATCTCTGTGGTTCAAGCTGGCGGAACTGAGTGAAGTCCGCGCCGCCTGCGCTATCGACGGTTATCCGATGTTCGACGCCCTGCAGCACGGCGCAAGCCTCGAGAACGCGCGCATCAACGAACTCTCCGACATGTTCCTGAGCGCGCAGCAAAACCTCAGCGCCCTGCATCTGCCGGTGCGTCTGTTCAGCGGCGCGAAGCCAGTTTCCGCCGCGCCGTTCGCTGCCTGTAGCGAAACGCCAGCGGCAGAAGGTTTAACCCCGCGTATGCAGCGCCTGCGCAACCACTACCTGACCGTGCGCCCGAGCGTCTCCATTTACCGCGCGCTGGCCTTTACCGAAGTGGTGAAAGCCAATCCGGGGATGCCGACGATTCTGCTGCGCGCCAAAGCCTTCCGTCACGCCTGCGAAACCGCGCCGATTCTGATTCAGGACGATGAGCTGATCGTCGGCCATCCGTGCGGCAAGCCGCGCGCGGGCGCGTTCTCACCGGATATCGCCTGGCGCTGGGTGCGCGACGAACTCGATACCATGAGCACCCGTCCGCAGGATCCGTTTGAGATCAGCGAAGCAGATAAAAAAACCATCCGCGAAGAGATCGTACCGTTCTGGGAAGGCCGCTCGCTGGACGAAATCTGCGAAGCCCAGTACCGCGAAGCGGGCGTATGGGCATTCAGCGGCGAAACCTTCGTCAGCGACCTCTCCTACCACCAGATCAACGGCGGCGGCGACACCTGCCCGGGCTACGACGTGCTGCTGTTCACCAAAGGGATGAACGGCATTAAGGCCGACGCCGAGGCGCATCTCGCCAGCCTGAGCATGGAAAACCCGGAAGATATCGACCGTATCTACTACTACAAGGCGGCGATTGAAACCTGCGAAGGGGTCATTAACTACTCCCACCGCATCGCCGCCCGCGCCCGCGAACTGGCCGCGATTGAGCAGAACGCCCAGCGCCGCGCCGAGCTGCTGACTATCGCCGAGGTGAACCAGAACGTCCCGGCGAATCCACCGAAAACCCTGCAGGAAGCGCTGCAAAGCATCTGGACGGTCGAGTCGCTGTTTGAAATTGAAGAGAACCAGACCGGCCTGTCGCTGGGTCGCGTTGACCAGTACTGCTACCCGATGTTTGAAGCCGATATCCGCGAAGGCCGCCTGACCCACGATAGCGCGCTGGAGCTGCTGCAGGCGTTTATTATCAAGTGCGCCGAATTGATGTGGATGTCCAGCGAGCTGGGGGCGAAATATTTCGCCGGCTATCAGCCGTTTATCAACCTGACCGTCGGCGGCCAGAAGCGCTCCGGCGGCGATGCCTGTAACGACCTGACCTATCTGATTATGGATGCCGTGCGCTTCGTGAAGGTTTACCAGCCGTCGCTGGCCTGCCGTATTCACAACCAGTCGCCGCAGAAGTACATGGAAAAAATCGTTGACGTGGTGAAAGCGGGGATGGGCTTCCCGGCCTGCCACTTCGACGACTCCCATATCAAGATGATGCTGCGTAAAGGCTTCGATTTCGAAGACGCCCGCGATTACTGCCTGATGGGCTGCGTCGAACCGCAGAAATCCGGCCGCATCTATCAGTGGACCTCCACCGGCTACACCCAGTGGCCCATCGCCATTGAGTTCGTTTTAAACCGCGGCCGGATGGTGCTGTTCGACAGCTATCAGGGGCTGGATACCGGCGACCTGCGCGACCTGCGCACTTTCGAAGAATTCGACGCGGCGGTGAAACAGCAGATCGCCCATATCGTGCGTCTGTCGGCGATCGGTACGGTCATCAGCCAGCGCGTGCACCGCGACGTGGCGCCGAAGCCGCTGATGTCGCTGCTGGTGGAAGGCTGCATGGAAAAAGGCAAAGACGTTGCCGCCGGCGGCGCGATGATCAACCACGGCCCGGGACTGATCTTCTCCGGTCTGGCGACCTACGTCGACTCCATGGCGGCGATTCGTAAGCTGGTATTTGAAGAGAAGAAATACACCCTCGAGCAGGTGCGCGACGCGCTGCTGGCGAACTTCGAAGGCTTCAAAGGCCTGCGCCGCGACTGCCTCAACGCGCCGAAATACGGCAACGATGATAACTACGTTGACCAGTATGCGCTGGATATCACCGAGTGGACCGAGCGCGAGTGCCGTAAGTACAAGATGCTCTACTCCACCCTGAGCCACGGCACCCTGTCTATCTCCAACAACACGCCGATCGGCGAGCTGACCAACGCCACGCCGAACGGCCGCCTGGCGTGGATGCCGCTCTCCGACGGCATCAGCCCGACTCAGGGCGCGGATAAGCAGGGTCCGACGGCGATCATCAAGTCGGTGAGCAAGATGAACGTCGAAACCATGAACATCGGCATGGTGCACAACTTCAAGTTCCTCAAAGGGCTGCTGGATACCCCGGAAGGTCGTCACGGCCTGATTACCCTGCTGCGCACCGCGTCGATTCTCGGCAACGGCCAGATGCAGTTCAGCTACGTCGATAACGAAGTGCTGAAAAAAGCCCAGCAGGAGCCGGAAAAATACCGCGACCTGATCGTCCGCGTCGCGGGCTACAGCGCCTACTTCGTTGAGCTGTGCAAAGAAGTTCAGGACGAAATCATCAGCCGCACGGTGATTGAGAAGTTCTGATAAAAACACGGACGTTGGTGGACAAGGATGTCCAGGCTATTTTTGTGGGGGCAAATGTGAATAAAGAATTAACCGGGCGAATTTTCAATATTCAGAAATATTCGATCTATGACGGCGATGGTATTCGCACGCTGGTTTTTTTCAAAGGCTGCAATATTCGCTGCCCGTGGTGCGCTAACCCGGAAGGGCTGGCCAGCCAGTTTCAGGTGATGTTCTCGCAGGATAAATGCATTAACTGCGGCGACTGCGTTAACGTCTGCCCGGCGGGTATTCATTATCGGGCGGAAGAAAACGGCGAAATGAAGCATTTCGTCAATCGTAATAAAGACTGTATCGGCTGTCGCAAGTGTGAAGAGATTTGCACCCAGAACGCGCTGGATATTATGGGCAAAGATGTCACCGTCAGCGAACTGATGGACATCATCATGCAGGACTACGACTTTTATATCTCCTCCGGCGGCGGCGTGACCATCGGCGGCGGTGAAATGAGCCTGCAAACCGATTTTGCCGTCGCGCTATTTAGCGAATGCAAAAAGATGATGCTCAATACCGCCGTGGAAACGCAGGGCACCACGCCGCTGGCCAATTATCAAAAGCTGGCGCCGGTGACCGACACCTTCTTATTCGATATTAAGCAAATTAACAGCGAGCACCATAAAGCGTTATTTGGCATCGGTAACGAAGGTATTCGCCGCAACCTGGAGTGGCTGGTCGATTCTGGCGCTAACGTCATTATCCGCATGCCGCTGGTTCGCGGCTATAACGACTCGTTCGATGCCATTACCGGGGCCATTGATTACGTACAAAAGCTGGCGAAGCGCGGAAATATCCGCCGCATCGATATGCTGCCTTACCACCAGCTCGGGCGCAAAAAATATGAGCGCCTCGATATGCCCTATCCCATTACCCGGGACCCAACGTATTCCGCCGCAGAGTTAGACCGGCTGGAAACGTTCTTCACGCAGTTTGATTTTGATATTCGCTTAGTCCGCCATTAACAGGAGCCGACAATGAAAAGTTTAGGCGTAATTGAAACGCGAGGATTAGTTGCCGCCGTTCAGGCCGTGGATGCCGCCTGTAAAAGCGCAGGCGTGTCCTGCATTGGCTACCGCAAAGTCGGTTCGGGGCTGGTGAGCGTCTGCTTTGAAGGTGAGATCAGCGCTATCCACACCGCTATCGAACGCGGCGTCGCCGTCGCCGCGCTCATCGACCCGCAGGTCAAATCCCTGACGATCGCCCGTCCGGAGCGCAGCATCGTGGACGCCCTCAGCGCCCTTAAAGGCCGTCCGCCGCGCGCGGAAGCTGCCGCTGCCGCGCCGCTTGAGGCTGAAGCCGTCGCGCCCGCCGCTGTGGAAACAAGGGAACCCACTGAACCCGCCGCCGCGCCTGCGCCGACGGAAGATAAAAACGCGGCGATGAGGAAAGGGAAGAAGGCATGATCGACACCCTGCTCCATGAAAAAATCGCCGCCCGCCTGAGCCACGTTGCTCCGGCTATTCCGGTCGGCATCTCTAACCGCCACGTCCATCTGGCGCAGCAGGACGTCGAAGCGCTGTTTGGCAAGGGCTACGTCCTGACGCCGTTTAAACCGCTGCGCCAGCCGGGGCAGTTCGCGGCCCAGGAGTGCGTCACCGTGGTCGGTCCGAAGGGCTCGCTCACCCAGGTGCGCGTCCTCGGCCCAACCCGCCCGGTATCGCAGCTGGAAATCTCCCGTGCCGACTGCTTTACCCTCGGCATCAAAGCGCCGGTTCGTGAATCCGGCCAGTTGGAGAACGCGGGCAGCGCGCTGCTGATCGGTCCGGCTGGCCACGTTGAGCTGCGATCTCAGGTGATCTGCGCCTGGCGGCATATCCATATGTCGCCGCAGGACGCCCGCCATTTGAACGTCGCCAACGGCCAGAAGGTTAGCGTACGCAGCGATGGCGAACGCCAGTTGACCTTCGATGAAGTGGTGGTGCGGGTGCGCGAAGACTTCGCGCTGGAGTTTCATATCGATACCGAAGAGGCCAACGCCGCCGGCTTGAAAAACGGCGCGCAGGTCACGCTCATCGGCTAACGGAGGCTCGCCATGACCAACCAACAGATGGAAGACCTGGTTGAACGCATTATTCAGCGTCTGCGGCCGCCGGTACTGGTGATGGTGACCGCCGCGGCGGGCTACCGGCAAGCTATTCGCCAGCGGCTGGCCGGCTGCGGCGAGAGCCTACACCTGGCGCTGGAGAGCGGGATTGACGACGGCGAGCAGTGGCAGGCTATCGGTAAAACGCTGGCGGCGGCGGACTGGCAACATGCGCTGCCTTCGGCCTCGTATAAGGCGCTGCTGCTGCCGTTTCTCGACTACCCGCTGGCGGCGGATCTGCTGAAGGGTTCCCTGCACAGTCCCGTTGCCCGCCGCGTGCACGATGCCCTGTTGAGCGGCCTGCCGGTGCTGGCGCTGCGCTATCACTGCGATCCCGCTAGCGAGCTTAACCAGCTGCGGGGCGCGCAGCCTGATACCGCTTACGCCGGGCATATGCAGGCCACGCTGGCCCGCCTGGCCGAATGCGGCGTCACGCTGTGCACCATGAACGAATTGCTGGAGAAGCTGGCGTCGGGTCGCGAAGCGACGGCGGCGCCGGCGAGCAGCCCGCGGCGTTATCTCACTGTCACAGACGTGGTGAATAATCCGGCGCTGGCCTGTACCCCTGAAGCGCAGTTGACCGATGCCGCTAGCGATTTTTTAAAAAACAGAAAAAAGAACCTTACCTTAAATAGTAAACCCGGAGTTTAACTTATGTCTTCAAAAACAAAGTGTTGGCTATGGATGTTGCTGGTTATCGTTTCCGAAACCTCAGCCACCTCCACCCTCAAAATGTTCGGCAGCAGTGAAGGGATGACCAAAATGCTGCTGCTCGGGCTGCTGGTGCTGCTGTACTGCACCTGCTACTACTCGCTGTCCCGCGCGGTGAAGGATATTCCCGTCGGTCTGGCCTACGCCACCTGGTCCGGTACCGGCATCCTCGTGGTGTCGACGCTGGGAATGGCGTTTTACGGCCAGCACCCGGACACCGCCGCCATTATCGGTATGGCGGTTATCGCCAGCGGTATCGTGATCATGAACCTGTTTTCCAAAATGGGTAGCGAAGAGAGCGAGGAAGCGCCCGCGCAACCGGCCGCTGCCGCTGCATCTCTGGACAAAAAAGTCGCCAACTAACAAAAAAGGAATGACCTATGTTTAACCTCGGATTTTTATGGCTGGCGCTGTCTATCGGCTCCGAAATCACCGGCACGTCGATGATCAAAAAGACCAACGGCTTCAGCAAGCTGGCGCCGTCGGTGCTGGTGGTCTGCGCCTACGGCCTGTGCTACTTCGCCCTCACCCGCGCGATGAGCACTATTCCGGTCGGCGTTGCC
Organism: Klebsiella sp. M5al; assembly: GCF_002090195.1. Taxonomy (NCBI): domain Bacteria; kingdom Pseudomonadati; phylum Pseudomonadota; class Gammaproteobacteria; order Enterobacterales; family Enterobacteriaceae; genus Klebsiella; species Klebsiella sp. M5al. Next base: position 736,060 of record NZ_CP020657.1, on the reverse strand, counting down.
TACTCGCTGTGGTGCGGCTTTGGCATCGTCGGCGTCACGATTTGCTCGATGATCCTCTATAAGCAAAAACCGGATATCCCGGCCATCCTCGCCATGGTGCTGATCATCTCCGGCGGCATCATTATGAACGTCTTCTCCAGCATGTAAGCTCCGCCAGCGCCTTCATTGATTGCGGTGAAGGCGCTAAAAACCTCACTTAATAAACCGTTATTGGCGTAATAAAAAAACAAAAAACCATCGCCTGCTAATCAATAACGCTAAAAAGACGACAAGCGTCAAATTTTTATACTCCGCTTATCGATAAATAATTTTTTGTGATTTTAATCGTGGTTATTTTCTCATTTTACCTTATTTTTATGGCATCCCTTCACCCACAGAGGACGATGTCATGACGCAAAAATCGATTTATCGTCTCATTGCCCAAGGCGGCCTGGACGACTGGTATAATTTAGATCACCGCATCTCCAACGACTTCCCTCGTTAATTCTCCGCTGCTGTTCACTCTCTAAAAAAATTAATTCAGCACTGCGTTTAGTCGCTATTTGTTGCGCTTTTTATTTGTCGCCAAATAGCCAAACGCGGCACAGCATCCCCATGGAGAAAATAAATGAAACGTATCCCTGAGCCGTTCCGCATTAAAATGGTCGAAAACATTCGTATGACCACTTTTGACGATCGCGTCAAAGCGCTGGAAGAGGCGGGCTATAACCCGTTTTTGCTCAATAGCCAGGACGTGTATATCGACCTGCTGACCGACTCCGGCACCGGCGCGATGAGCGACCATCAGTGGGCCGGGCTGATGATGGGCGACGAAGCCTACGCCGGGTCGCGTAACTATCAGCATCTGTGCGAAAAGGTCAAAGAGATTATCGGCTATCCCTATACCATTCCCACCCACCAGGGGCGCGGCGCGGAGCAGATTCTGTTCCCGAGCCTGATTGCTCGCCGCAAGTCGGCGCATCCGGTGTTTATTTCCAACTTCCACTTCGATACCACCGCCGCGCACGTGGAGCTCAACGGCGCGAAAGCCATTAACGTGGTGACGCCGAAAGCCTTCGACACCACCTCGTGGTACGACTGGAAAGGCAACTTTGATATTGTTTTGCTGAAAGCGACCATCGCCGAACACGGCGCGGAAAACGTGGCGGCGATTATTACCACCGTCACCTGTAACAGCTCCGGCGGCCAGCCGGTATCGCTGGCGAATATGCGCGAGGTGTATCAGATTGCGCGTCAGAATAATATTCCGGTGGTAATCGACTCCGCCCGCTTCTGCGAAAACGCCTGGTTTATTAAACAGCGCGAAGAGGGCTACGCCGATAAATCGGTGAAAGAGATTATTCTTGAGATGTACCAGTACGGCGATATGCTGACCATGTCCGCCAAGAAAGACCCGATGGTGAATATTGGCGGACTGTGCTGCTTCCGCGATGACGAAGATCTCTTCAACGAAGTGCGCATCCGCTGCGTGCCGATGGAGGGTTTTGTCACCTACGGCGGCCTGGCGGGACGCGATATGGAGGCGCTGGCTATCGGCCTGGAAGAAGGAACCAACGAGGATTACCTCGCTTATCGCATCAATCAGGTGGAATACCTCGGCGAACGCCTGCGCGAAGGCGGCATTCCGATTCAGTATCCGACCGGCGGCCATGCGGTGTTCGTCGATGCTAAGCTGCTGCTGCCGCATATCCCACCGGAGCAGTTCCCGGCGCACGCGCTAAACAACGAGCTGTATCTGGAAGCGGGCATCCGCAGCGTGGAAATCGGCTCCCTGCTGCTGGGCCGCGATCCGCAAACCGGCAAACAGAAGGCGTCGCCGATGGAGCTACTGCGCCTGACCATTCCGCGCCGGGTTTATACCAACGATCACATGGACTATATCGCTGATGCGCTGATCGCCGTTAAGGCGCGCGCCGCCACGATTAAGGGTCTGACCTTTACCTATGAGCCGCCGGTACTGCGCCACTTCGTCGCCAGACTGAAACCGGTGAAATAAATAACGTCCTGGCGCTCTCGCAACGGGAGCGCCATTAATTTAAATCCATCTCTTTAAGCTCAATCATTCGGGTTGCGCCGGGTAGCCGTTTGCCCGCAGCCCGTTATTTACTATATAGCCACGTGAGGAATGCACCTTATGGCTACATTATCAGTCTCAAAAGCGGTCTCAACTAATACACCATCGCTGATTGGCGGAGCGATGATTATCGGCGGCACGATTATTGGCGCCGGCATGTTTTCTTTACCGGTGGTGATGTCCGGCGCCTGGTTTTTCTGGTCGCTGCTGGCGCTCATCTTTACCTGGTTTTGTATGCTGCACTCCGGGTTAATGATCCTCGAAGCCAATCTTAATTATCATATTGGCGCCAGCTTCGACACGATTACCAAGGATTTACTCGGAAACGGCTGGAATATTATTAACGGCCTGACCGTCGCCTTCGTATTATATATCCTGACCTACGCCTATATTTCCGCCAGCGGTTCAGTTATTCAGCATACTTTTGCGCAAATGGATCTCGCGGTACCGGCGCGCTTAGGCGGCCTGGCGTTCGCGCTGGTGGTCGCCTTTATCGTCTGGCTAAGTACGAAAGCGGTAAGCCGGATGACGACTATCGTACTGGGCGCTAAAATCCTCACCTTCTTTATGACCTTCGGCGGACTCATGTGGCACGTGGAGCCCGCGATTCTGTTTAACCGCGCGGAGGGCAATGCATCCTATCTACCCTACGTTCTGATGACGCTGCCGTTCTGCCTGGCTTCATTTGGCTATCACGGCAACGTCCCCAGCCTGATGAAGTACTACGGTAAAGATCCGCTTACCATTCGCCGCTGCCTGCTGCTCGGCACGCTGATGGCGCTGGTGCTGTATATCATCTGGCTGGTCGGCACGATGGGCAATATTCCGCGCCCGGCGTTTATCGCTATCGCCGAAAAAGGCGGCAATATCGACGTGCTGGTGCAGACCTTAAGCGGCCTGTTGAACAGTTCGACCCTCGATTTATTGCTGACCGTCTTTTCCAACTTCGCCGTCGCCAGCTCGTTCCTGGGCGTGACTCTCGGCCTGTTTGATTATCTGGCGGATCTGTTTAAGTTTGACGATAGCCGGCTGGGGCGGTTTAAAACCGCGCTGGTGACCTTTCTGCCGCCGATCGCCGGCGGGCTGCTGTGGCCTAACGGTTTTATCTACGCTATTGGCTTCGCCGGTCTCGCCGCCACCGTCTGGGCCGCTATCGTCCCCGCCCTGCTGGCGCGCGCCTCACGCAGGCGTTTCGGCAGCCCGAACTATCGGGTATGGGGCGGCAATGCCATGATTATCCTGATTTTGTGCTTCGGCGGCGCCAACGCAATAATTCATATCTTATCCAGCTTTAACCTGCTGCCGGTTTATCGCTGAATGAAAAAGGGCTTTTACTGCCGCGGCTTTTCGTGGCAGGATAAAAAGATGAACAGAAACGTTGTCATTTCTCACCTCCGCCGTTGGTGGCTGCCTGCATAACAGGCGGCAAGATGTCACGTTTCCTCTATTCAAAGCCGCCGGAAGGCGGCTTTGTTGTTTTTGAGTGTCGCCCTTCGGCCTGATAGCATCCTAAGGAGTCACTCATGAGCACCAGCCAAACTATTCTGACCGGCGACCGTCCTACCGGCCAGCTGCACCTCGGACACTACGTCGGTTCCCTGCGCCAGCGCGTGCAGCTCCAGCATGACCACCAGCAGTTTATCCTCGTCGCGGATCTCCAGGGACTGACCGACAACGGCAGCAATCCGCAAAAAATCAGCAGCAATATCCTTGAGGTGATGGCCGATTATCTCGCCGTCGGCATCGATCCGCAGAAGACCACCATTTGCCTGCAATCTGCCCTGCCGGCGCTGGCCGAACTCAGCGCGCTGTATATGAATATCGTCACCGTCGCCCGGGTTGAACGTAATCCGACGGTAAAAAATGAAATCGCTCAGAAGGGGTTTTCCCGCTCGCTGCCGGTGGGATTTTTAGCCTATCCCATTAGCCAGGCCGCCGATATCACCGCCTTTAAGGCCGAACTGGTGCCGGTCGGCGACGATCAGCTACCGATGATTGAACAGACCAATGAGATCGTGCACAAAATGAATAGCCTGACGACGACGCCGATCTTACAGCACTGCAAAGCGCTGCTCAGCGACGTCAGCCGTCTGCCGGGCATCGATGGCAACGCCAAAATGTCGAAATCGCTGGGAAACACGCTCACCCTTTCGGCCAGCGAAGAGGAGATCCATCGTGCGGTCAGCGCCATGTATACCGACCCGAATCACCTGCGGGTCGCCGATCCGGGCCAGATAGAAGGCAACGTGGTGTTTACTTATCTTGATGCCTTCCATACCGATAAAACCTTTGTGGCCGAGATGAAAGCCCACTATCAGCGCGGAGGGCTGGGAGACAGGCAGTGCAAAAACGCGCTGGAGACCTGCTTACAGGAGCTGCTGGCGCCGATACGCGAACGCCGGGCGATCTATATTCAGGATAAAGGCATGCTGCTGGCGCTGCTGCGCCGGGGAAGCGAGCGGGCGCATCTGCTGACACAACGGACGCTGCATGAAGTGAAACGCGGCCTGGGGCTGCCGGTGCTGTTCTGAGGCACGGAGATCTCGCCGCATTGAAATCCGCTGCCGCATCTCTCCCGGGGGCGGCGCTTGACGCGCCTTTCCCGGGCTACAGGTTCACAGCCGTCTGCGGCCAGGTAGCCCGGACAGGCGCAGCGCGCCGCCTCCGGGATGGCGCCCGACCGGAAGATATTCTGCGGTTTATTCCCCGGTGGCGGCTGTCGCCTTACCGGGGCTACGGGTTCACAGCCGTCTGCGATCCGGTAGCCTGGACAGGCGCAGCGCGCCGCCTCCGTGATGGGCCTGGCTGCTAGTTGCTGTCGCTTTCATGCAGCTTCACGCAGTTGCGCCCATCGCGCTTGGCGACGTACAGTGCGCTGTCGGCGTCGCGCAGCAGAAGATTGTAGTCCGGGTGACCGGTGTGGACGGCGTAGCCGATGCTGGCGGTAATCGAAATCTCATTGTCAGCGCCAACGCTAAACGCCAGCTGGCTGATTTTTTTACGCAGCCGTTCAAGGATAGTAAAGGCTTCCGCCGCGCCGGTCTCCACCAGCACCAGCAGAAACTCCTCGCCGCCGTAGCGGAAGATATAATCGCTGGATCGAATATTATCGCTGAGCAGCTCCGCAACATGCTTGATGGCCCGGTCGCCGACCATATGGCCCCAGCTATCATTGATCTCTTTAAAGTGGTCAATATCGATAATCGCCACCGTCATCGGCAGCTCATACTCCATCGCCAGCGTCACTTCATGCTTGAGGACAACCGGCAGATAGCGACGGTTCAGCAGGCTGGTCAGCGAATCCTTACCGCTTTGCATCTGCGACAGGCTGCTAAAGAGTACCCCCAGCTGGCTGCCGATCTGCTGGCAATGGATATGAATCCCCTGCAGCAGAGCCTGCGTATTTTTATACTCAGAACCGTCAGACGAGGATTTCCAGGCGGATAACAGCGCATCCACCTTGCTAATTAAATCGGCGATCTCCTCCATTTGCGGATTTTTGTTAAAATAACGCACGCATTTATGGCGGAACCACAGACCAAATTCCGAATCAGATAATAACGCGCCGTTAATATCTGTCTTATTATCGCTAACGATATTAAAAATAGCGCTATTTTCCCATCCGGAGAGCGAGGCCTGCTGCTTGCCATATTCCAGCGGCACGTTATCCATCAGGCTATACAGGCGGTAGGCCTCTTCATTTTTTGTCGCCCGATAGTGCGACAGGGTATAGGCGTGGCACATCATCTCTACCGCCATGTTAATGGCCATGATGGCATAGTAGATGGCGGCGACGCTGGTTTCGCGATCGAGGTGACTATCGCGGATATTTTCAATCAGCCCGGCTTTCAGCTGGCGCGCGCCGCGAAGCACGGCCTCTGCCGGGATACCGATACGCGAATGGATGCTGCCGATCAGGTACTGCCGCTCCGCCAGCGCCTGCAAATTTTCTTTCTCACACATCAGGATATCTTTCACCCACCCGGCCAGCGAGCTGCTGAGCCGCTCCTGGACTAAATCATAGGTAAGATGCCTGGCGATATCCGGGTCCTGAAAAATAAAGTCATAGAAACGGGTCGCTAACGCCTCCGCCTGCTGCCCGGCTATATTTTTAAGTACCGCCTTCACCTCCGGCGTCAGGCTGTCGTACAGCGGCAACCATTCCTTAAAAATAATTGAGATATATTTTTGGCTTTCATCTTTCATTGAATAAAGCGCTCGCCTGGCGTGAGTGTATTTTCAGGGCCGGAGATCATACAACAGTTCTCCTGGAGCAACCAGATTAAAAATGCGCCAGTTCCCCACCAATAATATCCTCAGGTTATTAGCGTTGTGCGGTAGCTTATAAGTATGATGATTTAATGAAGCGCTATGAGATTGTATGAGCGACTCCCCGAGGCATTAAACCCAAATAGTATTATGGGTAATATTGGCGTATCGGTCCGCGGCTGTTTTTATGTTAACCCAGCGACAAGTCCATGTTTTGTATATGGACATAATTAGTGCGGGTGTTAGTATTGCATTGACGGTAGCAATAAATATGCGTGTTTCATTTAAGGCGAGGATTGCTGATGATGACCACATTAATCGCACCTCTTTCCGACCGGTTCGCCGCGCAGCAGGATTCACGCGCCGGTTGGCCTTGCCCCCCATTCCTCCCTTTCCTGAAGAGACGATACTTCGCTACGCGGAGGAGAAGCGCGCACCACTCAGCCTATGGAACAAAGCGAGTCGCGTATGGACAAAATCAAACGGCGTTGGGTTGGATACGTTATTGGTTTAGCGGTGGTGATTGCCGCGGCGGCATGGTGGATGCTGCGCCCGCCGGGGATTCCAGCGGGCTTTGCCAGCAGCAACGGTAGAATTGAAGCCACGGAAGTCGATATCGCCACCAAAACCGCCGGACGTATCGAGACGATCCTGGTCAAGGAGGGGCAGTTTGTTCGCCAGGGCGACGTCCTGGCCCGCATGGATACCCGCGTGCTCAACGAACAACGGCTGGAGGCCGCCGCGCAAATCAAGGAAGCAGAGCGCGCGATTGCCGCCGCGAAAGCCCTGCTCGACCAGCGCCAAAGCGAAATGCGCGCTACGGAAGCGGTGGTGAAGCAGCGGCAGGCGGAGCTGAACTCCTCGGCTAAACGACACGTCCGCTCCAGCACGCTCTCGCAGCGCGGCGCGGTCTCCGCGCAGCAGCTGGATGACGACCAGGCGGCGGCAGAAAGCGCCAGGGCGGCGCTGGAATCTGCCAAAGCGCAGGTCTCTGCCGCCAGGGCCGCGATTGAAGCGGCGCGAACCAGCATCATTCAGGCGCAAACCCGGGTCGAGGCCGCCCAGGCGACCGAACGGCGGATTATCGCCGATATCGACGATAGCGAACTGAAAGCACCGCGCGATGGTCGTATTCAGTACCGCGTCGCCGAACCGGGAGAGGTGCTGGCGGCGGGCGGGCGGGTGCTGAATATGGTCGACTTGTCCGACGTCTATATGACCTTCTTCCTGCCGACCGAGCAGGCGGGCCTGCTGGCGCTGGGCAGCGAAGCGCGAATTATCCTCGATGCCGCGCCAAATCTGGTGATTCCCGCCAATATCAGTTTTGTCGCCAGCGTGGCGCAGTTTACGCCCAAGACGGTGGAAACCAGCGATGAACGGCTGAAGCTGATGTTCCGCGTAAAAGCCCGTATTCCGCCAGCGCTGTTGGCAGAGCATCTGGAGTATGTGAAGACCGGCCTGCCCGGGATGGCCTGGGTGCGTCTGGATAACCAGCAGACGTGGCCTGAAGCGCTGACGGTGAGGCTACCGCAATGAAAACCGTCGCCCGCCTGGAAAACGTCAGCCAGCGCTTTGGTGCAACCGTCGCGCTGAAGGACATTACGCTGAGCATTCCCGCCCGCTGTATGGTGGGCCTGATCGGGCCAGACGGCGTGGGCAAGTCCAGCCTACTATCGCTGATTTCCGGCGCGCGCGTGATTGAGCGCGGCAACGTCATGGTGCTCGGCGGCGACATGCGTGATGTGCGTCACCGCCAGGACGTTTGCCCGAAAATCGCCTGGATGCCCCAAGGGCTGGGGAAGAACCTCTATCACACCTTATCGGTCTATGAAAACGTTGATTTCTTCGCCCGTCTGTTCGGCCATGATAAAGCCGAACGCGACATCCGTATCAATGAACTGCTCCAGAGTACTGGCCTGGCGCCGTTTCGCGACCGTCCGGCGGGGAAACTCTCCGGGGGGATGAAGCAGAAGCTCGGCCTGTGCTGCGCGCTTATTCACGACCCGCAGTTGCTGATCCTCGATGAACCTACCACCGGCGTCGATCCCCTCTCGCGGGCGCAGTTTTGGGATCTGATCGACAACATTCGCCAGCGTCAGCCGGAGATGAGCGTACTGGTCGCCACCGCTTACATGGAAGAGGCGGAGCGCTTTGACTGGCTGGTAGCCATGAACGCGGGGGAAGTTCTGGCGACCGGCAGCGCCGATGAGCTTAAAGCGCACACGGCAAGTCAGACGCTGGAGCAGGCGTTTATCGCCCTGCTTCCCGACGCTCAACGCCTGGCGCATAAAGAGGTGATCATCCCGCCGCGCCATACGGATGAAGACGAAATTGCGATTGAAGCGCGCGGGCTCACCATGCGCTTCGGTAATTTTGTCGCCGTTGACCACGTGAATTTTCGTATCGCCCGCGGCGAGATTTTCGGCTTCCTCGGCTCCAACGGCTGCGGCAAATCAACGACCATGAAAATGCTGACCGGGCTGCTACCGGCCAGTGAAGGCGAAGCGTGGCTGTTTGGCCAGCCGGTCGACCCCAGAGACATCGAGACCCGCCGCCGCGTCGGCTATATGTCGCAGGCCTTTTCCCTCTACAGCGAACTGACCGTGCGGCAAAACCTCGAACTGCATGCGCGCCTGTTCCATATCCCGAAGGCGGAAATCCCCGGACGGATCGCCGAAATGAGCCAGCGCTTTATGCTGGAAGAGGTAGAAGACACTCTACCCGCTTCGCTACCATTAGGTATCCGTCAGCGGCTCTCGCTGGCAGTCGCGGTGATCCACCGTCCAGAAATGTTAATCCTTGATGAACCCACCTCCGGCGTCGATCCGGTAGCCCGGGATATGTTCTGGCAGCTGATGGTCGATCTAGCCCGCCAGGACCGGGTAACGATTTTTATCTCCACCCACTTTATGAATGAAGCGGAACGCTGCGATCGCATTTCGCTGATGCATGCCGGAAAAGTGCTGGCCAGCGATACGCCGCAGGCGCTGGTCGAACAGCGCGGATCGGCCAGCCTTGAAGAGGCGTTTATCGCCTGGCTGCAGGAAGCAGCAGATACCGCCCAGCCGCCTGATGCGAAAGCCGCGCCGGTTCCCGCGATAGAACACAAAACCGAAAGCGTGGCGCCGCGCCAGACGTTTAGCCTGCAGCGCTTGTTTAGCTACAGCCGCCGTGAAGCGCTTGAGCTACGCCGCGATCCGGTGCGATCGACCCTGGCCCTGCTCGGCACCGTGATCCTGATGTTCATCATGGGCTACGGGATCAGTATGGACGTCGAAGATCTGCGATTCGCGGTGCTCGACCGCGACCAGACCGTCAGCAGCCAGGGCTGGTCGCAAAATATCGCCGGTTCGCGCTACTTCATCGAACAGCCGCCGCTGCAAAGCTATAGCGAACTGGACAGAAGAATGCGCAACGGCGAGCTGGCGGTGGCTATCGAAATTCCGCCCAATTTTGGCCGCGATATCGCCCGTGGAACGCCGGTGCAAATTGGCGTGTGGGTGGACGGCGCCATGCCGAACCGCGCGGAGACGGTGCGCGGCTACGTCCAGGCCATGCATCTGGCCTGGCTGCAGGAGATGGCCGGTCGCCAGTCCAGCCCAAACCGCGATACGTCACTGATTTCCATCGAAACCCGCTACCGCTATAACCCGGATGTGAAAAGCCTGCCGGCGATTGTCCCGGCGGTAATTCCGCTGCTGTTGATGATGATCCCGGCGATGCTCAGCGCGCTTAGCGTGGTCCGCGAGAAAGAACTCGGCTCAATTATCAATTTGTACGTGACGCCAACCACCCGCAGCGAATTTCTGCTGGGTAAACAGGTGCCATATATCGTGCTGGGGATGTTCAACTTCTTCCTGCTCTGCGCGCTGTCGGTGTTTGTCTTTGGCGTACCGCATAAGGGGAGTTTTCTGACGCTCACCCTCGCCGCGCTGCTCTACGTCACTATCGCCACCGGGCTTGGCCTGCTGATCTCCACCTTTATGAAAAGCCAGATTGCGGCGATTTTCGGCACCGCGATCATTACGCTTATCCCGGCGACGCAGTTCTCCGGGATGATCGACCCCGTCGCCTCGCTGGAAGGGCCCGGCCGCTGGATTGGCCAGATTTATCCAACCAGCCACTTTCTGACCATCGCGCGCGGAACGTTCTCCAAAGCGCTGAATCTGACGGACCTGTGGGGATCCTTTATTCCGCTGCTTATCGCGGTTCCGCTGGTGCTGGGCCTGAGCGTGTGGCTGTTGAAAAAACAGGAGGGATAATGCGTGGATTACGCAATATTTATAATTTGGGGATGAAAGAGCTACGCAGCCTGCTGGGCGATAAAGCGATGCTGACGTTAATTGTCTTTGCTTTTACCGTCTCGGTGTACTCCTCCGCAACCGTGATGCCGGGTTCACTACATCTGGCGCCCATCGCTATTGCTGACATGGATAAGTCGCAGCTTTCATCGCGTATTATCAATGGTTTTTATCGGCCCTGGTTTTTGCCGCCGGCGCTGATCACCGCTGATGAGATGGACGCCGGGCTGGATGCGGGACGCTATACCTTCGCCATCAATATTCCGCCGGATTTCCAGCGCGACGTTCTGGCCGGACGCCAGCCCGAGCTGCAGGTTAACGTCGACGCGACGCGTATGAGCCAGGCGTTTACCGGCAATAGCTATATCCAGAATATCGTCACCGGCGAGGTGAACAGCTTTGTCACCCGCTACCGGGATAACGGCTCGCTGCCGGTTGAGCTGGCCGTCAGAATGCGTTTTAACCCGAACCTGGAACAGGAGCGTTTCGGCGCCGTCATGGCAATTATCAACAATATCACCATGCTGGCGATCGTGCTGACCGGCTCGGCGCTGATACGCGAGCGAGAACATGGCACCGTAGAGCACCTGCTGGTTATGCCGGTCACGCCGTTTGAGATCATGATGGCGAAGATATGGTCAATGGGGCTGGTGGTGCTGGTGGTTTCCGGGCTCTCCCTGATCCTGATGGTTCAGGGCGTGCTGCAGGTACCGATAGAGGGCTCAATTCCGCTCTTTATGCTTGGGGTCGCCCTGAGCCTGTTTGCCACCACCTCGATCGGCATTTTTATGGGTACGGTGGCGCGTTCCATGCCGCAGCTGGGGCTGCTGATGATTCTGGTGCTGTTGCCGCTGCAGATGCTTTCCGGCGGCTCCACACCCCGGGAAAGTATGCCGCAGGCTGTACAGGATATTATGCTCACCATGCCGACAACCCACTTTGTCAGTCTGGCGCAGGCCATTCTTTATCGCGGCGCGGATTTCTCCATCGTCTGGCCGCAGTTTCTGACGCTGCTGGCTATCGGTGGGGTATTTTTTACTGTCGCGCTACTGCGTTTTCGCAAAACGATCGGTGAGATGGCCTGAGTCAACGCCGGTGCCGCTCCCTGCGGTCGCAGCATCGGCGTTATTTATTTCGATTCATAAAGCGCCGCAAAGCCCAGGTGAACCCCATCGCCATGCTGAACAGGATAAACAGCAGCAGCACCCAGCTGACGGAAATTCTCAGTAGCGCGCTTAGCGTCATAAGTGGCTGAAGATACACGGTAAAGGAGTGATCGATAGGCTTTCCCAGCAGAACCATCAGTCCATCTGTTAACCAGACAAGCGCCCGACAAACCAGCCAGATGATCGCTGGCCAGCAGAGCAAGACCAGAAAGGTAAAACGCTCCCGGATATAATTTATTAGTTGGCGCAGAGGAGGCCAGTTAATCAGAATTTTCATTTATATTCTCATATTGCCAGCCGGTAACATGCATTATCCGTCGAAGGACGTTACCGGGTTAGCTTCCATACAGGCAATGCACTCTATGTTTTTAGCAAATTTGAATTAACTTAAACCAGATCGAGTTAACAAAGTGTTAAGGACACTAAGTCATTTCGCAGAAAAAGTCCAGCGGTTATACCTTCTGCCCGGCATGATGAGGAGGTTTCGTATCTATTTGTTAACCTGATTACATTAGAGTAACTTAATAATTAAGCTGGAAATATTCTTAATATAATTCATATTAAATATTAAGAAACGATTTTATATACATTTTTATTTTCATATAAAACATATATCAATATAAAAACCGCCTTCATAAAGTTATTTTATTCAGAAAATAAATTCCTTGCAGGCTATTTCTCAATAAAAAAGGGTTGAAAGAGCACTATTTTTTTCGTCATCGCTGCTGATAATCATTTCCCCTGACGGCTCGCCTCAATATTCATCGTTCTCGTTGCGAGTCCAGACAAAACATGAAAACCACTTTATTTTCAATGGGATATCAATCAATGCTGTTTTAATACGGCGGATACCTCATCACAATAGCCGTTCGGCTGATGCGTTCGGTAATGTTAGGTATTGCTGTATATCAGCTGCTGAAACGGCCGAAATCGTCCCATAAGGTAAACTAAAGAAACAGCCCGCTGCGTCATTTTTATACCTTAGCCACGCTTTAACCGGAGGGAGGGCGTATGACCAGCTTCAGGCTGGAATACATCAGCGCTGTCGGTAACGTGATAGCACTCTCCGTAATTTCTCAGGCCACGAAAACGCAAAAAGCCCATCCGTCAGGATGGGCTCTTCACTTAATTGATGCCTGGCAGTTCCCTACTCTCACATGGGGAGACCCCACACTACCATCGGCGCTACGGCGTTTCACTTCTGAGTTCGGCATGGGGTCAGGTGGGACCACCGCGCTGTTGCCGCCAGGCAAATTCTGTTATCTGTATCAGGCTGAAAATCTTTCTCTCAAATCCGCCAAAACATCTTCGGCGTTGTAAGGTTAAGCCTCACGGTTCATTAGTACCGGTTAGCTCAACGCATCGCTGCGCTTACACACCCGGCCTATCAACGTCGTCGTCTTCAACGTTCCTTCAGGACCCTTAAAGGGTCAGGGAGAACTCATCTCGGGGCAAGTTTCGTGCTTAGATGCTTTCAGCACTTATCTCTTCCGCATTTAGCTACCGGGCAATGCCATTGGCATGACAACCCGAACACCAGTGATGCGTCCACTCCGGTCCTCTCGTACTAGGAGCAGCCCCCCTCAATTCTCCAGCGCCCACGGCAGATAGGGACCGAACTGTCTCACGACGTTCTAAACCCAGCTCGCGTACCACTTTAAATGGCGAACAGCCATACCCTTGGGACCTACTTCAGCCCCAGGATGTGATGAGCCGACATCGAGGTGCCAAACACCGCCGTCGATATGAACTCTTGGGCGGTATCAGCCTGTTATCCCCGGAGTACCTTTTATCCGTTGAGCGATGGCCCTTCCATTCAGAACCACCGGATCACTATGACCTGCTTTCGCACCTGCTCGCGCCGTCACGCTCGCAGTCAAGCCAGCTTATGCCATTGCACTAACCTCCTGATGTCCGACCAGGATTAGCTGACCTTCGTGCTCCTCCGTTACTCTTTAGGAGGAGACCGCCCCAGTCAAACTACCCACCAGACACTGTCCGCAACCCCGATTAGGGGCCCACGTTAGAACACCAGCCATTAAAGGGTGGTATTTCAAGGATGGCTCCACGCAGACTGGCGTCCACGCTTCAAAGCCTCCCACCTATCCTACACATCAAGGACCAGTGTTCAGTGTCAAGCTATAGTAAAGGTTCACGGGGTCTTTCCGTCTTGCCGCGGGTACACTGCATCTTCACAGCGAGTTCAATTTCACTGAGTCTCGGGTGGAGACAGCCTGGCCATCATTACGCCATTCGTGCAGGTCGGAACTTACCCGACAAGGAATTTCGCTACCTTAGGACCGTTATAGTTACGGCCGCCGTTTACCGGGGCTTCGATCAAGAGCTTCTCCTTACGGATAACCCCATCAATTAACCTTCCGGCACCGGGCAGGCGTCACACCGTATACGTCCACTTTCGTGTTTGCACAGTGCTGTGTTTTTAATAAACAGTTGCAGCCAGCTGGTATCTTCGACTGATTTCAGCTCCATGGGTAAACCACTTCACCTGGTATCAGCGTGCCTTCTCCCGAAGTTACGGCACCATTTTGCCTAGTTCCTTCACCCGAGTTCTCTCAAGCGCCTTGGTATTCTCTACCTGACCACCTGTGTCGGTTTGGGGTACGATTTGATGTTACCTGATGCTTAGAGGCTTTTCCTGGAAGCAGGGCATTTGTCACTTCAGCACCGTAGTGCCTCGTCATCACACCTCAGCGTTAATAACGTTCCGGATTTACCTGGAACATCCGCCTACATGCTTAAACCGGGACAACCGTCGCCCGGCCAACATAGCCTTCTCCGTCCCCCCTTCGCAGTAACACCGAGTACAGGAATATTAACCTGTTTCCCATCGACTACGCCTTTCGGCCTCGCCTTAGGGGTCGACTCACCCTGCCCCGATTAACGTTGGACAGGAACCCTTGGTCTTCCGGCGTGCGGGTTTTTCACCCGCATTATCGTTACTTATGTCAGCATTCGCACTTCTGATACCTCCAGCAACCCTCACAGGCCACCTTCAACGGCTTACAGAACGCTCCCCTACCCAACAACACATAGTGTCGCTGCCGCAGCTTCGGTGCATGGTTTAGCCCCGTTACATCTTCCGCGCAGGCCGACTCGACCAGTGAGCTATTACGCTTTCTTTAAATGATGGCTGCTTCTAAGCCAACATCCTGGCTGTCTGGGCCTTCCCACATCGTTTCCCACTTAACCATGACTTTGGGACCTTAGCTGGCGGTCTGGGTTGTTTCCCTCTTCACGACGGACGTTAGCACCCGCCGTGTGTCTCCCGTGATAACATTCTTCGGTATTCGTAGTTTGCATCGGGTTGGTAAGTCGGGATGACCCCCTAGCCGAAACAGTGCTCTACCCCCGAAGATGAGTTCACGAGGCGCTACCTAAATAGCTTTCGGGGAGAACCAGCTATCTCCCGGTTTGATTGGCCTTTCACCCCCAGCCACAAGTCATCCGCTAATTTTTCAACATTAGTCGGTTCGGTCCTCCAGTTAGTGTTACCCAACCTTCAACCTGCCCATGGCTAGATCACCGGGTTTCGGGTCTATACCCTGCAACTTAACGCCCAGTTAAGACTCGGTTTCCCTGCGGCTCCCCTATACGGTTAACCTTGCTACAGAATATAAGTCGCTGACCCATTATACAAAAGGTACGCAGTCACCCCATAAAGAGGCTCCTACTGCTTGTACGTACACGGTTTCAGGTTCTTTTTCACTCCCCTCGCCGGGGTTCTTTTCGCCTTTCCCTCACGGTACTGGTTCACTATCGGTCAGTCAGGAGTATTTAGCCTTGGAGGATGGTCCCCCCATATTCAGACAGGATACCACGTGTCCCGCCCTACTCTTCGAGTTCACAGCCTGTGTGTTTTAGTGTACGGGAGTATCACCCTGTACCCTGCGACTTTCCAGACGCTTCCACTAACACACAAGCTGATTCAGACTCCGGGCTGCTCCCCGTTCGCTCGCCGCTACTGGGGGAATCTCGGTTGATTTCTTTTCCTCGGGGTACTTAGATGTTTCAGTTCCCCCGGTTCGCCTCGTTAACCTATGTATTCAGTTAACGATAGTGCAACGAATTGCACTGGGTTTCCCCATTCGGACATCGCCGGCTATAACGGTTCATATCACCTTACCGACGCTTTTCGCAGATTAGCACGTCCTTCATCGCCTCTGACTGCCAGGGCATCCACCGTGTACGCTTAGTCGCTTAACCTCACAACCCGAAGATGTTTCGTAAAACATCTTCGTGTCGCGAAAATTTGAGAGACTCGAACACACATTAGCTGTGTGTCGTTTCAATTTTCAGCTTGATCCAGATTTTTAAAGAGCAAATATCTCAAACGTCACCCGAAGATGAGTTTTGAGATATTAAGGCAGGTGACTTTCACTCACGAACCAGCAAGTGGCGTCCCCTAGGGGATTCGAACCCCTGTTACCGCCGTGAAAGGGCGGTGTCCTGGGCCTCTAGACGAAGGGGACACTGAAGTCTCAATCGCAAGACGCCTTGCTATTTATTTTTCATCAGACAATCTGTGTGGACACTACAAAGGCAGGTTCTTTCAGGTAAGGAGGTGATCCAACCGCAGGTTCCCCTACGGTTACCTTGTTACGACTTCACCCCAGTCATGAATCACAAAGTGGTAAGCGCCCTCCCGAAGGTTAAGCTACCTACTTCTTTTGCAACCCACTCCCATGGTGTGACGGGCGGTGTGTACAAGGCCCGGGAACGTATTCACCGTGGCATTCTGATCCACGATTACTAGCGATTCCGACTTCATGGAGTCGAGTTGCAGACTCCAATCCGGACTACGACATACTTTATGAGGTCCGCTTGCTCTCGCGAGGTCGCTTCTCTTTGTATATGCCATTGTAGCACGTGTGTAGCCCTACTCGTAAGGGCCATGATGACTTGACGTCATCCCCACCTTCCTCCAGTTTATCACTGGCAGTCTCCTTTGAGTTCCCGGCCGGACCGCTGGCAACAAAGGATAAGGGTTGCGCTCGTTGCGGGACTTAACCCAACATTTCACAACACGAGCTGACGACAGCCATGCAGCACCTGTCTCAGAGTTCCCGAAGGCACCAAAGCATCTCTGCTAAGTTCTCTGGATGTCAAGAGTAGGTAAGGTTCTTCGCGTTGCATCGAATTAAACCACATGCTCCACCGCTTGTGCGGGCCCCCGTCAATTCATTTGAGTTTTAACCTTGCGGCCGTACTCCCCAGGCGGTCGACTTAACGCGTTAGCTCCGGAAGCCACTCCTCAAGGGAACAACCTCCAAGTCGACATCGTTTACAGCGTGGACTACCAGGGTATCTAATCCTGTTTGCTCCCCACGCTTTCGCACCTGAGCGTCAGTCTTTGTCCAGGGGGCCGCCTTCGCCACCGGTATTCCTCCAGATCTCTACGCATTTCACCGCTACACCTGGAATTCTACCCCCCTCTACAAGACTCCAGCCTGCCAGTTTCGAATGCAGTTCCCAGGTTGAGCCCGGGGATTTCACATCCGACTTGACAGACCGCCTGCGTGCGCTTTACGCCCAGTAATTCCGATTAACGCTTGCACCCTCCGTATTACCGCGGCTGCTGGCACGGAGTTAGCCGGTGCTTCTTCTGCGGGTAACGTCAATCGACAAGGTTATTAACCTTATCGCCTTCCTCCCCGCTGAAAGTACTTTACAACCCGAAGGCCTTCTTCATACACGCGGCATGGCTGCATCAGGCTTGCGCCCATTGTGCAATATTCCCCACTGCTGCCTCCCGTAGGAGTCTGGACCGTGTCTCAGTTCCAGTGTGGCTGGTCATCCTCTCAGACCAGCTAGGGATCGTCGCCTAGGTGAGCCGTTACCCCACCTACTAGCTAATCCCATCTGGGCACATCTGATGGCAAGAGGCCCGAAGGTCCCCCTCTTTGGTCTTGCGACGTTATGCGGTATTAGCTACCGTTTCCAGTAGTTATCCCCCTCCATCAGGCAGTTTCCCAGACATTACTCACCCGTCCGCCACTCGTCACCCGAGAGCAAGCTCTCTGTGCTACCGTTCGACTTGCATGTGTTAGGCCTGCCGCCAGCGTTCAATCTGAGCCATGATCAAACTCTTCAATTTAAGTTTGATGCTCGTGAATTAAACTTCGTAATGAATTACGTATGTTCACTCAGAGACTTGGTATTCATTTTTCGTCCGAAGACGTTAAGAATCCATGTCACTTTGAGTGCCCACACAGATTGTCTGATAAATTGTTAAAGAGCAGTGCAACGCGGCTTTCGCTCACCGTTGCGAGGTGGCGTATATTACGCTTTCCTCTTTCAGAGTCAACCCGTTATTTCAGGATTTTTTCTCTTCAACCGACCGGGTTGTTTGTGAAGTGATTCACATCTGCCGTGTCAGTGGGAGCGCATTATAGGGAGCTCCCGGGATATAGCAACCCTTAAAATACAAAAAACTTATCAAACGCTCATAATTTAAACTTTTCGCACCCCGCGCCCGTTACTCAAAATCGAGAAAACCCAGACGCCATGCTGCCTGTAGGGCATTTCAGTCAAAAACGAACTTTTGCGAAAATCAACGATATTCGCCAGTCGATCGCCCCTCTATCGCATGCCGTTACGTCAAATGATGAATTAAGCACCAGCCTTGACCCATGACAAAGCGGCATAAGGGTGCCTATTTCTATAATCAGGCCCGTTTCTTCTTATTGGTATGAACCTATGGCTTATCAACTCAACATTAACTGGCCGGAGTTTTTAGAAAAGTACTGGCAAAAGCAGCCGGTGGTATTAAAGAAGGCTTTTGCGAATTTCGTCGATCCGATTACCCCGGATGAACTGGCCGGGCTGGCCATGGAACCGGAGGTCGATAGTCGACTGGTGAGCCTCAAGAACGGTCAATGGCAGGCCAGCAACGGCCCGTTTGAACATTTTGATGGTCTGGGCGAAACCGGCTGGTCGCTATTGGCTCAGGCGGTAAACCACTGGCATATGCCCGCCGCTGAGCTGGTGCGCCCTTTCCGCGTACTGCCGGACTGGCGTTTAGATGACCTGATGATCTCCTTTTCCGTACCGGGCGGCGGCGTGGGCCCGCACATCGACCAGTATGATGTCTTTATTATTCAGGGCATGGGTAGCCGCCGCTGGCGCGTGGGCGATAAGCTGCCGATGCGTCAGTTCTGCCCGCATCCGGCGCTGCTGCACGTCGACCCGTTCCCGCCGATTATTGATGAGGATCTGGAGCCTGGCGATATTCTGTACATTCCGCCGGGATTCCCGCACGACGGAATCACTCACGAAACGGCGCTGAACTACTCCGTCGGCTTCCGCGGGCCAAACGGCCGCGATTTGATCAGCAGCTTTGCCGATTACGCGCTGGAAAACGATCTCGGCGGCGAGCACTACAGCGATCCAGATTTAACCTGCCGCGAACATCCGGGCCGGGTTGAAGAGTATGAACTGGAACGTCTGCGCGGCATGATGATCGAGATGATTAGCCAGCCGGAAGATTTCCGTCAGTGGTTTGGACGATTTGCTACCACGCCGCGCCACGAGCTGGATATTGCGCCAGCTGAACCGCCTTATGCAGAAGAAGAGATTGTCGACGCGCTGGAGGGAGGCGAAATGCTGACTCGCCTGAGCGGCCTGCGGGTACTGCACATCGGCGATGACTTTTTTGTCAATAGTGAACAGTTGGAGCCAACCGAACCTGCGGCTCTGGATGCGCTGTGCCGCTATACCCTGCTGGGTAAGGATGAGCTAGGCGAGCGCGCGCTGCGCAATCCGGCCTTTATCGCCGAGCTGACCCGTTTGATTAACCAGGGCTATTGGTTCTTCGACGAATAGCGCTTCATCATCGGTTCATATAAAGAAGGCGCGAATAGCGCCTTCTTCTTTTATATCACTACGGCATTATTTTCCGAGCAGCGTCTCATACTGCGCCTGGAACTGCGGCGCGTTCCATGAGCCATCAAACAGGGTGTAAGTAATATACCCCTTGTTCAGCCAGCCCGAGTCATTATCCCCTTCCGCCGGTTTTATCGCTTCCGGATTCATCGTCTGTTTTGCGGTGCCGTCCGCCAGCAGTTCATAACCAATCTGTGGCGCGGGGAACTGTTCATTCTCAATATAATGAACGCCCTTAATTTCAGCCGACGGCAGCGGCGGATAGTTAATGCTCAAACCGGACCCTTGCGGCAAAATCGGGCTTCCCGGTTTATGCGCGGCGTTAAGTTTATCGACCAGCGAAACGACGTAATCCACCGAGTCAGGCCAGTACTTATGCGTGCTCGGCCATTTGTTCTTCATCTCTTCTTCCGTGAATCGGTAGCCAATACTGGCGGCAATCGCCGGGAAGCCATAGCGAATGGCGCGAGCCGCGGCGCTCACGGTACCGGAGTTAACCTGCGCCATACCGGTATTGGGACCATCGTTGACGCCCGAAATCACCAGATCCGGCGGCGCGTCTTTCAGGACGCCCCACAGGCCAAAATCCAGCGCATCGGCAGGGGTTCCGGGGAAGCAGTAGCGTTTATCAGCGGCTTTTTTGACATCAAAAACTTTACCCGTCTTAAAGGTAATTGCCGACCCGATCCCGCTCTGATTCGTTGCCGGCGCCACCATCCAGACGTCATACCCTTTGGCCGCCAGTTTTTCCTGCAGCGATGTGGTTCCCACAGACTGGCAGCCATCGTCGTTAACCAGCAGTATTTTCAACGGTTTTTCAGCAGCCTGTACGCCAGCGGCAGATAACGCCAGAATGGCGGCAGTCAGGATTTTCGTTCTCATCATCACTCCTTGTTGGGTAGCAGAGGTATTTCTTCGGCGCAAAAAAAAACCTAAGACTCCTGCCGCACGCCTCATTGGCGGACAGGGGTCTTAGGTTTTGCCTGTGGTCAGTAACAATCCCAGAGTGCAGCGAAAATAACGCCAGTGCGCGGCAGAGTCCAGAGCAGACATCATTATTTTGTGACGGAGATCAATCCTCAATAATTATTTAAGCCAAAAATTACCAATTAATCTGAAAATTAAACTTAAGATACAACTCAATCAGCAAAATTACCTGCATGAAGACGATCACATTTATTGACATTAATAATAAATAGAGGATGTCTTTTTGCATAATTAGTGCTAACGTCGCCCTTGTTGGATTGTTACTGTTTAGAACAGGCGAAACCTACGTCATCGAGTTCGAGCGAACATAACCTTATTTATGCTTCGCGTCGAATATCTGACGTAGGTTTTTTTTTGCTTATAAAAAGACCATTCAGGTGGAGCGTTATATGAAGAAGTGGCTAATAGCATTAATGATGGCGGCAGGCGCGGCAACCTGCTCTGCGGCGGAAGTTAAAAACGATGATGGCGTGAATATCTATTTCGCCCGTCATGGCAAAACGCTGCTGAATACGTTTGACCGCGTGCAGGGTTGGGTGGACTCCCCGCTTACCGAAGACGGCATTCGCGTCGCTCGTTATCTCGGCGAGGGGCTTAAAGGTATTCCGTTTGATAGCTTCTATTCCAGCGATGCCGGACGTCAGCGTGAAACCATGCAGGTGATCCTTAAGCAAGCCGGAGTAAGTGATTACAAACTTACCGAGCTAAGCGGCCTGCGAGAAGCCTTCTTCGGCGGTTTTGAAGGCGGCTATAACAAAGATATGGCCGATGCCGGCGCTAAACAGCTGGGGCTTAAAGATGGCGCAGCGCTGTTCAGCCAGATGAAAGCGGGCACCCTGGCCGTCGATACCAACCAGAATGCGCTGGCAGCAGCCGATCCCAAAGGCATGGCGGAAAACTATCAGCAGATAAAAACCCGTACCCAGGCAGCGCTGCACACTATCGTTGAAAACGCGCAGGCCCGGGGCGATAAAAACGTGCTGGCGATTTCATCCGGTACCGCAATGCAGATTATGATTTCCGATTTAACCGACGATAACGCGAAAAACAAACCGCTTGCCAATGCCGCGGTGGTGAAAATTGTTTATAAAGACGGCAAATATACCGTTCCTGAAATCGGCACTATGAAATATGTCGACGCCGGAAAACAGGCTCTCGATAAAAAATAATACCCACGCTTAATTATTTATTACGGCAGACTTCAGGCGAAAACACCTCGCCTGGATCGCTGCGTCCCTACTCTGGGGTTTATTATGAAAATCAATACTACAACAGTCGCCATTATGCTGCTGGCTATTCCCGCCAGCGCCTGGTCAGCTTCGGCCACTAACAGTCTGAAGGAGCGCGATAATATCGATACCGTGCTCGACGATCCGTTATTCAGCCAGTCCCATATGAATTTGTCGTTTAAAAACTACTGGAAATATCTTAAGGAAGAAGAGACCGAGCCAAAGAAAGTCCATAATGCCTGGGGTCAGGGCGTCGCCGTCGATTATCAGTCCGGCTATTTTGCCGATATTATTGGCTTTGATGCCACTTACTACGGCGCGGTAAAGCTCGGCGCCAGCGATTACTTTAACTCCCGCGGCGTGCTGTATAACAACGGCAGCGGGAATAAAAAGAGCAACGCTGAGGGCTTTTCCAAATTCGGTCAACGCAACATCAAGCTGCAGTATCGCCTGGCGGACACTCAACTGAACGCCCGCTGGGGCTGGCAGACGATGAAAAACTTTGGCGTCATCTCCAACTCGACCCGCCTCTCCCCGACCACCTATTTGGGCTGGACTGGCGCGGTGAACTACGGCCCCTTCACGCTGCGCGGCGCGTACATCGAAAGCGCGATGGATCGTAACTCGCCGGATAAGAAACGCTTCCAGACCAACAGCGGGCAGTATATTAACCATATCGCCAGCGGCGATATTCTGTGGCAAAGCGAGCACCTGAACATGCAGTACGGCTATGGTGAAAGCAACAACTATCTGCGCCGCCATATTCTGTTCACCAATATTAAGCCGATAAAAGCGCTGAACATCGGAACTCAGGTCTACGCCACTCACGCGCTGGACGAGTATAAAGCGATGCCGGCGAATAAGCGTGACTTTGACGACGACGCCTGGCACATCGCCATGGATGTGAAGTGGCAGGCGGACAACTGGAGCACCAAGTGGGGTCTGGGCTATACCGATGCGAACAAGGCCAATGAAGTAGGCTTCTACCCGCGCCATATGAGTAAAAACTCGCGCGGAACCTTTATCTCAATGGCCTATGCCGGCAACGACTATATGCGCGACGGTGAACTGGTTCTCTCTAATATGTCGGACTATAACCTGACGCCGGAGCTGGCGATCGGTCTCGCCGGCAACATCGCCCAGTTTAACTACCGCGGCAACCACGTCCGTACCGGGGAAATTAACGCCTTCAGCCGCTGGGTACCGACGCACCCAAGACTGAAAAATCTCACCGTCTGGGCGATGTTCGGACCGGGCTGGTCCTATAAGATGAATGGCAAAACGCCGGTGCTCACCGACGGCCATTACAGCCGGGCCAATTCGCTCTCTTCGGAAGTGATTATCGAATATAAATTTAATCTGTTCTGATACGCCCGCCCCGCCGCTCATGGCGGGGCAACCCTCCCCGGCTACTTCTTCACCTCATTAAGCTCATCGTTATAGCTTTCCCGCGTCACGCAGACGCACAGGATGGTAATCAGCGCCATGCAGGCGAGAAACAGCGAGATGGGCCACGATGCGCCGCCGGACCACACCAGCAGCAAGGTACCGATCATCGGCGTTAAGCCGCCGACGATATTCGCCAGCTGGAAGCCGAGCGACACGCCGGTATAGCGCACGCTGGTGTCAAAAAGCTCCGAAAAGAAGGCCGGCTGGACGCTGAACATCATGCCCAGCCCCACGGAATAGCAGAAGGTGGTGGCGAACATAAACATCTTCACCGAGCCGGAGTCGATCATCCAGAACAGCGGGAAGGCAAAGATCAGCGTGATAGCGGCGCCGGCCAGATAGACCGGTCGGCGGCCAATTTTATCGGAAAGCCAGCCGAAGAACGGAAAGGTAAAAATGCCGACAAAACTGGCCAGCAGCAGCCCGTTCAGCGCCGTTTCGCGAGTAAAGTTGAGTTCCCGGGTCACGTAGGACATAAAGAATGCCACCGTCAGCCAGCCCAGAACAATCTCCCCCATGCGCATACCCATCGCCAGGAATACCGCTTTACGGTGATGTTTGAGCACGGTGAGAATAGGAAACTTCTGCTCCGCCGCTTTCGGCGCGTTCTGCTGCTGTTTCTGATTCTCCTGAAACACCGGCGTCTCTTCGATCCTTGAGCGGATAAACATCCCGACGAACAGCAGCGCGATGCTTAACAGGAAAGGCACGCGCCAGCCCCATGACATCAGGTCCTCCTCCGGCAGCATCACCACCAGCGCAAAAACGCCGGTGGCGATAAACAAGCCAAGCACGTTGCCCAACTGAACAAAAGTGCCGAAAAAGCCCCGGCGATGGCGCGGCGCATACTCGGTGATCAGCGTCGTCGCCCCACCCCATTCGCCGCCGATGGCAAAGCCCTGGCAGAGGCGCAAAAAGATAAGTATCAGCGGCGCGGCGTTGCCTATGGTGTTGTAGCTGGGGATTAAGCCTATGAAAAAAGTCGAAATACCCATAATCATCAGCGACAGAACCAGCGATTTTTTGCGGCCGATCTTATCCCCGTAGTGGCCAAATACGATGGCCCCGATGGGCCGGCTGACGAAAGTAATCGACAGCGTCAGGAAAGATACCAGCAGCGCCATCAGCGGCGAGAGGTTAGGAAAAAACAGCGACGGAAACACCAGCGCGGCGGCGGTGCCGTAGATAAAAAAGTCATAGAACTCAATCGTTGTGCCGGAGAGACCGGAGCCCAGCACGGTGAGCAGCTTTCTTCTTTCATGGGTTTGTTGCGATGTTTGTTCATTTTTTGCAGGGGTCATGGCGGGCGAGGTAAGCATAGTCATCATTAAATCCTCTGTCCTGAATCATTATTGTTAAGTCGGGCAGCGCCTGGCTAACACATCGTTGGCGTGGGAAAATCGCCGGCAAGCTAACTCGAATTAGCTAATTATAACAAGAGACAGAGATTCACAACGTAAATGCTAAAAGAGTGTGACCAGGATCGGTTAAATTTTAACACCCGCGCCAGCGCCGCGAGACATATCGCTCAAGACATAACGCAAATAATTCATTAAATTCAATTTATTAAATATTAAACGCTGATTTACCGTCCCCGCTTCGCTTCCCGCCCGCTTTTCTGCCCGCCTTGATGCCGCCTCAGCAAGCGTTCCCGGTCACCTGACCTCACGTTTAAAATAAAGAGTTAAATATTAATAAGTTAATAATTTCACATTGATAGCCATCACAAATCCCCGGTAAAGAGTTTGTTCCTGTCTTTTTTTTGACCTAACTTGCTAATTCGAGTTAGCCAAAGAAATTAGCCAGCAATAAAGCGATTGATGCCGCGCTTACCCCGGCGCAGCACGCTCAACGATAACTAAGCGACCTATCCCCTACAGGAGAAATTCACATGCTGAATTTAACGTTACCCGCGGAAGCCGAACTTATTACCCCGCAGCCAGGCGAAGTGTTGATGGTGACCAATGCGGATCTCCGCGAACCGGCTAACGTCACCTGCTGGCCCACGCAGAAGCAGTTTGAACAGCGCCTGGAAACGGCGCTGGAAACATTAGGCTATAGCCTGCGCCGCGCCCATCCGGTCAACGAGCGGCGCGGTCACGGGTTTATCAGCAGCCAGAAAGAGGGCAGCGAGCTGTTCGCCGGGATCGATCCGGATGCGCCGATTATTGTCCTGCTTACCGCCTGGCAATACTCCCATCATCTTGCTCCTTCGCTGGTACATCATCGCGGCCCTATTTTGCTGCTCGCCAATTTTGACGGCACCTGGCCGGGCCTCGTCGGCATGCTCTGTATGGCAGGCTGCCTCACCAGCCTGGAGCGCAACTACTCGCGGCTGTGGTCGGAAACCTTCGCCGACGAGGCGTTTATTCGCGGCCTGGACACCTGGCTGCGCGACGGCCATCTCAGCCATAAGCTCGGCTATCTGCATCCGGTCGCGCCCAGCGCGCCGCTGCTGGCCAGCGAAGCCGGACAGATTGGCGTGAAGGTTGGGCAGTCGATCCTCAAACACAAGGCCATTGTCGGCCTGTTCGATACTTTCTGTATGGGGATGATCAACGGCGTGTTCCCGCAAAAAGCGATGATCGACGTAGGGATGCCGGTGGAGTCGCTGTCGCAATCGGCGCTGCTGGTTGAAATGAACAAAGTGCCGACCGACCTGCGCGAAGCCTGTCTCGACTGGTATGAGACCCGCGACATGCGCTTCCGGTTCGGCGCCGACGGGGCGAAGGATCTGACCCGGGAGCAGGTGCTGGAACAGTGCGCGATGATGATCGCCATGGCGCGCTTCGTGAAACGCTTCGGCCTGACGGCGGTGGGCGTGCAGTATCAGCAGGGGCTCAAAGACAGCTGCGCCGCCTCGGATTTTGCCGAAGGCGCCATCGGCAACGCGGAACGTTTCCCGATCCCGGATGAGAACGGCGAGATCGTCTGTCCGGACGCGCCGATCCCCTGCATCAACGAGGTGGATATGGGCAGCGCCATCCCGCAGGTGATGCTGGCGAAGCTGCTCGGCGCGCTGGGCATGGCGAGTGAAACCACCCTTCACGATATCCGCTGGGGTAGCGAATACAACGGCACGTTCTACTGGGATCTGGAGATCTCCGGCGCGGTGCCGTTCGCCCATCTGAAGGGCGGGATCGCCGGGGCCACCGGCTATCGCCAGCCGGCGATGTTCTTCCCCTACGGCGGCTCGACCATTGCCGGGCAGGGTAAAGCCGGACGCTTTATCTGGGCGCGCGCGCACTACGAAGGCACTCAGGTGATCCTGCATATCGGCACCGGCACCGCCGTCGAACTGCCGCATGACGAATTCGAACGCCGCCGCCGGGCAACCAACTACGAGTGGCCGTTACTCAACGCCGTTCTCGACGGGGTTTCGCGCGATGATTTAATGGCGGGCCATCAGAGCAACCATCTCAGTCTGGCTTATGTAGAAGAGGAGGTGTTATCCGAAGTGCTGAACGCCTTTATTGCCCAGGCGCTGACGCAAAATATGAAAGTCTTTATCGCAGGCGATGCGCATTTATTAATGAAATAACAACTGATTCGCTTATGTAATTTTTACGTTGTTAGCGATCCTGACAAACATCCGCTGCATTCGTCTCTTTATCGTCCATAAAGAGCGGATCAACGCGCATCTGTCCGGGCGGGCCCTCCGCCTGCCCGGATAAGAGAGGATTATATGTATCAGCAGCAACATATTGAATTTATTATCCAGAAGGCAAAGAAACGGCTCGATCAGCAGGAGGCCCCCGGCTGCACCAAAGCGGGATGGCTAATGATCACCGCATTATTAATTGAGTCATGGGATATTTATTCCATGGCGTTTATTTTATTCGCCCTGAAAGATATTTATGAGCCCAGCAGCTGGCTGCTCGGTTTTACCGCCGCCGGCACCCAGCTTGGCGCGGTGGTCGGCGCGCTGCTCGGCGGCTGGCTGACCGATAAGCTCGGACGGCGTAAAATTTTCCTCTGGTCGATGATCCTGTTCGCGATCTTCGCCGTTCTTCAGGGCCTGGCGCCCAATATGTACTGGCTGGCGATTATTCGCTGCCTCGCCGGGATCCCGGTGGGCGCGGACGTGGCTAACGGCTTTACCTACATTATGGAGGTGATGCCGAAGGGCAAGCGCGAAGTGATGGCCAACCGCTGGCAGTTTATGTTCGCGCTGGGGATTATCGCCGCCATTCTGCTGGTCACCACGCTGGTGGCGCTTGATGTTCACCCGGATATGATCTGGCGCATCGTGCTGGCGGTCCCGGCGATCCCGGCCTGCCTGCTGCTGTTTATGCGTCGGGAGCTGCCGGAGACGCCGGCGTGGTTCGTCGAACGCGGCCGCTTTATCGAAGCGAAAAAAGCCTCCCGTGACTATTACGGCGAACAGGATGGCCGTCTACTGGACGACATTCTGCCCAATGAAAACGTCACCATCGCCGACCCGACGCTCAAAGAGACGCTGCACGATCTGTTCCGTCGTCCCTTTACCCGCCGCACCACCCTGTTCGGCTGGTTCTCCTGCGCCGTGCAGTCGTTTGAAAACTACGCCTTCTCCTTCTTCCTGCCGCTGATCCTCGTCACCATCGGGATTTCCGGGCAGATCCAGAATAACCTCGCCCTGCTGGCGGTGAACTGTATCGCCGCGCTCTCGGCGTTTGTCGGCCCGCTGCTGTTGCCGAAGCTCGGGCATAAGGGGCTGAGCAAATACGGCTTCCTGCTGGTCACCATCGGCATCTCAATTTCGGCGTGGGGCGTCTACAGCAGCAGCTTCGCATTTATCATCTTCGGCGCGGCGCTGATGCTGTGGGGCCACTACTGGGACTCCGAAAGCGGCATGACGGTGATCTCGCTGGTGGCAAAACCGCGCTATCGCGGCGTGGCCTCCGGCATCGGCTACACCATCGTCAAGGTCACCGCCTTCGTTACCACCCTGGTCTTCCCGGCCCTGTTTGAAGCGGTCGGCGTACCCATCGCCTCGATGATTATCGCTATCGCGCCGTTCTGCGCCTTCCTCGCCTCCATCTTCCTGCTACCGGAAGTCTTCGGCCATGCGGTGGGCGACGAGAACGATCGAGAGCATGACGCCAGCCCGGCAATCGCCCTGGAGGGTCATGAATCCCCGGCCTCCAAACATTAACCGCCCGGGCCGCAGGGGCGGCCCCCGCTGAACCCATAAAGGAAGGAATCAAATGAACAGCACAAAAATGCCCGTGATTGAAAATATCGAACTGATGACCGCCCGCGTTCCGCTGCCGGAAGGCCCGTGGGGGGATCAAATTCACCACGTCACCGATATCGAAGTGGCGATTGTTGACGTCTACGGTTCAAACGGCCACGTTGGCACCGGCTTTAGCCACACTTCCGGCTGGTGCGGGAAAACCATCTCTGCGCTGATTGCCGAGATTATCCCTGACGTTATTGGCCAGCCGCTCTCCCCGCGCGGCCTGTGGCATCGCTCATATAAACACGTACACGACGTCGGCGGCGCGGGCGTCACCACCCATGCCCTGGCGGCGCTGGATATCGCCTATTGGGACCTGCTAGGCAAAACCCTCAACGCGCCGATTATCGACATTCTTGGCCGCGTGCGCGATCGCGTTCCGCTGTACGGCAGCGGCATTAACCTGCATCTGTCCATTGAGGAAGTGATTGACCAGGTCAAACGCTGGAAAAGCACCGGCTACCTGGCGGCGAAAGTGAAAGTGGGCAAACCGACGCTGGAGGAGGACGTGGAGCGGCTGCGTAAGATTCAGGAGGCGGTGCCGGGCTTCCCGCTGGCAGTGGACGCCAACCAGGGCTGGAACTTCCCGCAGGCGCTGCGCGCTTTCAAGCTGTTCGAACCGCTCAACCTGCTGTGGATTGAGGAGCCGATGCCCTCCGACGATATCGCCGGCCACCTGCGGCTGCGCGAACGCAGCGCCACGCCTATCGCGCTGGGAGAAAACGTCTATAACTTAAACCAGTTTACGCAGTACATCGAGAGCGGCAGCGCGGATTACATCCAGGCGGATCTCGGCCGCGTCGGCGGGATCACCGGCTATCTGGATATCGCCGCCGTCGCCCGCGCGCACAACCTGCCGATGACGCCGCATTTTGTCATGGAGCTCAGCGCCAGCCTGCTGGCGACGGTGCCGAATATCTCATACGCCGAGATGACCGACGGCGGGCGCTGGAAAGATCTGCGCATCATCGCCGAAGCGGGCGAAGAGGTGGACGGCTACTACGTACCGAGCGAACGGCCGGGCCACGGCATTATTCTCGATCGTGATTACCTCGCAACCCACAAAATCTAACCACGCAGTGAGGGGAAAGGACAATGGAAGACACGTTATTCTCGGTTAAAGACAAGGTCATCATCGTGACCGGCGGCCTTGGACAGCTGGGGGCGCAGTACGTGAAGACGTTACACGACCGCGGCGCGAAGGTGGCGGCGCTGGCCACCCGCGTCGATGCCGCGCGCGTCGACCGCGTGCTGGGGGCGATTAAGGACTCCGATCGCCTGCTGTGCGCGGAAGTGAATATTACCGATAAAGCCAGCATTAACCGGGTGCTGGACAGCATTGAAGCGAAGTGGGGCGTGCCGGATGGCCTGGTCAACAACGCGGGCGTCGACACCCAGCCCAGCGCGCCGCCGGAAGTCTCCGGGCCGTTTGAGGAGTTCCCGGAAGAGGTGTTCCGCGAGGTGGTGGAAGTGAACCTGGTCGGCACCTTCCTGATGACCCAGCAGGTCGGCAAGCGCATGAAACAGGCCGGCAAAGGCGGCTCGATCATCAACGTCGGTTCGATCTACGGCGTGGTCTCTCCGGTGCAGGATATCTACAGCTACAAAAAAGAGGACACCGGCATTCCGTTCGTCAAACCGGTGGCCTATTCGGCGGCAAAGTCCGGGCTGTATAACTTTACCCGCTACTGCGCCACCTACTGGGGGCGCGACGGCATTCGCGTCAATACTCTGACCCTCTCCGGCGTCGAGCGCAGCGATCAGGACCCGCGCTTTCAGAAAAACTACACCAGCCGTATCCCCATCGGGCGGATGGCGAAAGCCCACGAGTACAACGGCGCGGTGGTGTTTTTGCTCTCCGACGCCTCGGTCTATATGACCGGTTCCAACGTGGTGGTGGATGGAGGCTGGACCGCATGGTAAGCGATAAATGGCAGGTTTTTCGCGGCATTATCTCCGCCGTGGTGACGCCGATGCACGCCGATGAGTCGGTGAACTACGCGGCGCTGGACGCGCTCGCCCGCGCCCAGCTGGCACGCGGGGTTGAGGGCTTTTACTGCTGCGGCTCCTCCGGGGAGGGGCCGTTGCTGCGTTTCGATGAGCGCCGGCAGGTGCTGGCGACGCTGGTGCAGTCGGCGGGCGGTCGCGTGCCGGTGATCGCCCACGTCGGGACGCCGCGCACCCGGGATGCCGTCGAGCTGGCGAAGCACGCCGAGCAGGACGGCGCCAGCGCGGTGTCGCTGGTGCCGCCCTACTACTACAAATATAGCCGCGAGGAGATTATCGCCTACTACCGTCGGGTGCTGGACGCCATTTCGATTCCGGTGATTTTGTATAATATTCCGCAGTTTACCGGCGTCGAGCTGGATGCCCAGAGCGCCGACGCGCTGCTCGGCGATGAGCAGGTTCTGGGGGTGAAGCATACTTCGCATAACCTCTATTCGCTGGAACGAATGATCGCCCGCTACCCGGAGAAAGTCTTTTTTAACGGTTTCGATGAGATCTTCCTTTCCAGCCTCGCGGCGGGCGCGACGGCCACGGTTGGCACCACGGTTAACCTGCAGCCGGAGCTGTTTCTCGCCCTGCGCAGCGCCTTTCAACAGGGCGAAATCGCCCGGGCGCAGCGCCTGCAGCAGCAGATCAACGAGGTGGTGGGGCAACTGGTCGCGCGCGGCGTGTTCCAGTCGGCGAAGTATCTTGCCGCGAAAGAGACCGTCGATACCGGCCCCACCCGCGAGCCATTTGTGGCGCTGACCGCGGTGCAGAAAGGCGAGCTGGATGACCTCTATCTGCGCTTACGGGGGTATATCGCCGATGCCGGACAATGACGCGCTCTGTCCCCAGGTCCGTCTGAACGATAGCGTTGTGTGCCAGCAGGTCGCGCGGTTTTTACAGGAGACGGAAAGCGATGCGCGAACCCGGGGGCTGGCAGTGGCGGTTGTCGGGCCGGAGGGCGAGCTCATCGCCTTTGGCGCGCACGCTCGCTGCCCGCCGCTACCGCGCCAGCTGGCGCAGCGCAAGGCCTGGAGTGCCCTGCGCTTTCGCCGTCCGACGGCAACGCTGGCGCAAGAGGTCAGCGCCGGCGCCCTGCGGCTGGCGGTATTTAACGACCCGCAGTTGCTGGCGATGCCGGGCGGCGAGCCGGTGATCGTCGACGGGCTGGCCATTGGCGGCGTCGGTATCAGCGGCCTGCCGCCGGCGCTGGACGCCGGGCTGGCGGCTCGGTTTGTTCAGCGATTGACTTGATGAGGGATCGTTAAGGGTTCCCGGATTGCGGCGCCCGCGCCTTTTCCGGGCTACCAGCGCGCGCAGGCTGCGGTATTTGTAGCCCCGGCCAGCATAGCGCGGCCGGGGATTGACGTGTTCACACAAGCCGTGTCATTTACTGGCTCCGTTGCTTCTCCACCGACAGCGGGCGGTGAATCAGGGTCATCGGGACGGTGATCTTCACATCGGCATTTTCCCCCTGCAGCTTCTGCTGCATCAGATGAAACGCGTGCTGCGCCCAGGCGTCCTCATCCTGGCGCATCGACCATACCGCGTTCGGCAGAAATCCCAGCATCTGATGTTCATCGAAGGTGCCGATGGGAATATCCGACGGAATAAAGCCGTAAGTTTCCCGCAGCGCGCTCAGCGTCCCTTCCAGAATGGGCAGAGAGGAGGCGATAAACGCCTTCGGCGGCTCGCGGTGCTGACGGAGAAAATCGAGCATCAGCTGTTTGCCCTCTTCCTGACGGTTATGGCTGGCGGACAATATCCACTCCTTGCCCGTGGGCAGTTCGCTCAGGTAGCCCTGCAGACGACGCTGGATCGACGGCTGCTGGGTATCCCCGGCGATAAAAAAAATCGGCGAGACGTCCACCGCCTGGGTCATCGCCTGCACCAGCTTTTTGCTGCCGTTGTAGTTATCGCTCACCACCAGCGACACGTCGCTCTCGCCAAAATCGCGGTCGAGCAGCACCAGCGGCCGCTTGCGCGCCACCTTCTGGTGATGCAGCTGCGTTTCCCGGGTAGAGGGCACCACGAAGAGCCCGTCAACGTTGCGCGCCAGCAGTCCTTCAACCAGACTGTTTTCATGCTCGCTGTCGCTGTAGGTGCAGGCAATCATTAGCTGATACCCCGCCTGACGGCAGCAGGCTTCGAGCTTTTCCGCCAGGGTGGAGAAAAACAGGTTGGATAAACGCGGGATCACCAGCCCTAAGGTCTCGGTTTTATTGAGCTTCAGGCTGCGGGCGATATGGTTAACGACCAGCCCGTTCTCGGCGATGTAATCATTAATACGCTGCTGCGTTTTGGCGCTGATGCGATACTGCTCAGCTTTGCCACCCAGCACCAGGCGCACGGTGGTAATCGAGATTTCCAGCGCCCTGGCGACTTGCTCAACGGTTTTGGCCATAAACTCATTTTCCATAACGAACAGAACGGCTTAATCATAAACTAATTCGAGTTAGCAATACATTAGCCGCGCTGTTATTTTGAACAAAGCGTCAGTTTTCTGCCGCCTCTGCCGCTCTCGATCGCGATCCTGCTACGCTGGCGATCGTTAAGATCCTTCTCCGCCCTCTCTGTCGACGTGTGTGCCGGGAGAGATTCTGGCCGTGCTATTTCACTTTACCGGTTTAACCTCGGTCACCCAGGTGGGGAGATCCCATGTCCCGCCGAGGCGAAGATAGCGGCACATTCCGGTGATCGCTTCACGGCTTTTGCGGAACGTTGTGCCATCCCAGAGCCAACTTGCCGTCCCCCAGCAATCGCCGAGCCCTCGCCCTTTCTGGCTCATAAAAATCTCGCCGTCACCATACTCAGAACCGGAGACCGTGATAAGCGTCGGATTGCCCTCAAGTTTGCTATCCACAACCCAATAGCCATATCCCTCGTTATAGGCCGCCCGCCAGCACAAGGCCGAAATCAGAGAATGGGCGTGATCCAGCGGCGTCAGGCTAATAGTTTCAGCCTTCTCACCCTCCTCAGGCTGGAGGCGATCGCACCAATCATCGTTCTTTAGCGTGGCCAGAAGCTTCGGCTTGAGCACCGCCAGCTCAGGCGCGGTTAACGCTCTCTCCTGCGTTTTCTCAGGAATGACCCGGTGAATAACCGGGGCGGGAATCGCTGCCCGGACGCTGCTTTCCGGCCTGTCGCCTTTTTTGGTCAACGCCCCTGGCGTGCCGATTCGCCCCTGAACATCGTCCATTTTCAGCAGTACCGCGTAAGCGCCTTCGCCGGAAAGCACAAACGGCGCCTCCGCGCCTGTAAATTCGACCTTCCCGCTGCCTTTGATGGCGTTAACGATCGCCCGGGCCTGTTTCTCCGAGAGCGGCCAGCTCTCTTTTGCCGGCTTCACATCGCCTGCCGGCTGGCCATTGATCCACAGCGTCAGTTTGCCCGGCAGAACGTCGCTGTCGGTCACCTCCGCCAGCATCAGCTCTCCCGAGACGGCGGTGCCCGCTCCGGCCTGGCGGGTCAGCAGCACCGAACCTCCGCTTCCTTCTTCAGCGCTGTATCCCGCCGCCCGGCAGGTCAGCGTGTTATCACACACCACTTCCCAGTCTTTGTGACTGAATGACACGCCTGTTTTCGCCAGCGCGGGGAGACTAAGTACGGCCAGTGCCAGCATGCCTCTCCAGCGTTCCTTTTTCATAACTTCTCTCCTTAATCGGTCATTCGTGTAGTCTGAGTAATCCACCTCGCCGAGAGAAGCGTTTTCCCCTGCCGCGGCATTTTTTCAGACAACGACATGGATGCAGTACGGCTTTACGCTTCGTTGGACATATTCCCGCCCGTACAGCCCGGCTGAAAATGGCGGGCTGAGAGTCTGATTAACTCATTCAACATCATTTCTGGGATCACAAAATAACATCCACCGTGATGTTAAATCATCTTGTGATATTCCGCGCGGCTGCGACCGGCTAACTCTTTTTACGATCTCACTTCATCTTTGCGATTCATAGGTGAATTCCGCTCTGGTTATTCAGGGGATTCTTTTATGCATCGGTTCATCTTTTCTTTGACGTCATCAATAATATGAAGCTATCCCGAGTATTCAGCGTATTGCCGTCGTTATTTTTTGCCGCCGCGTGCGCTGCCGGGTTATCCCACATAGATAATTGTGAAGTGGGCTGCCCGACCGGTGGAAGCGACCAGACGCTGGTTCGCGAAGCCTATACGCTCAATAACAACAGCCACCGCAAATTCGCTAATTGGGTGGCGTATAAAATCACCAAAGCCAGCCTGGCCAGCGGGCGTTCGCGCAGCTGGAAGCGCGATCCGGATTTACCCGCTACGGATACCCTTGCCCCCGCGGCATACAAAGGGGCCAGCGCAGCATTGGCGGTCGATCGC
The DNA here is from genome assembly GCF_002090195.1 of Klebsiella sp. M5al. Lineage (NCBI taxonomy): Bacteria > Pseudomonadati > Pseudomonadota > Gammaproteobacteria > Enterobacterales > Enterobacteriaceae > Klebsiella > Klebsiella sp. M5al. The sequence continues at coordinate 701,123 of NZ_CP020657.1, read as the reverse complement.
GGGCATCAGGCGCCGCTCGCCGGGCTGGGCGCCAGCGCAGACTGGCAGGCGTTAAACTATCTTTCTAATATCACTCCGCAGGCATCCGCCCTGAATCAGGGGGCGTGGGCGCGGCTGGAGGATAAGGAGCGCGCCCTCGCCGAGCGCAGCGACGTGGCGGCGGTGTGGTCCGTTACCGGGCCGCTGTTCGAACGGCATATCGCCACCCTGCCCGCCGCGCCCGAGGTGGAGCTTCCCAGCGGCTACTGGAAGATTATTTTTATCGGCTCCAGTCCGGACAAGGGCAAATACGCGGCGTTTTTGCTGGATCAGGCGACGCCCAAAAGTGCCAGTTTTTGTGATTATCAAGTGACGGTGGAGGAGATTGAGCGGCGGACTCATCCGGCGCTCTCGTTCTGGTCCACCCTGCCGGCAGGTATCGCTCGCCGCCTGAAGTCCCGGAAGGGGACGCTGGCAAAAGAGATGGGGTGCCCGTAATTAGGTATGGGCATCCTGTTGCGCGCATTATCTCGCTTTTATTTTTTGAATCTGCTTTACGGTTATTTCAGCAATATCAGGAAAGTCATTTTCAACAGGCGCTAATTAATAGATGCACGCATTCTGTTAATTCTTAATTCGCAGTTAAAGGCGTTTATTATGTCCGATTAAAGTCTGGACTTTATTTTTATTACTGGTTAGGTTTACAGGTGTTATTTAGCGCGGTGCGAATGTGCGCCAACACACCCGCACCGCTGATCACAATTACTATTTACCAGGAATAGCAACCATGACTAATGCTGATTGTATTGTAGATTCGTTTGATCCAGAAGTGTCGCCGAAAAATAAGCGTCAGTTGACGGTGAGTTATGTGAGACGTTTGCCAGATCGTCGTCTTGTTCCGGCGCTGATCATGAAGGGCGAGTGGCTGGCGGCGGCAGGGTTTTCGACCGGCACCCGGGTGGAGGTGCGGGTGATGGAGGGCTGTATTGTGCTGACGGCGGTTGAGCCGGAACCGGAGCTGGAAGCCGCGATGCGTAGGGTGGAGAAGCTGTCGGCCAGGAAGCAGAAGCAGGTCAGAGAGTTTATCGGGGTGATTGGGGGACGAGGTTGAGGGGCCAGGATTGCGGTGACAGACAGGATTTTAATGCCATGCTCTATATCGCCACTCCGGACCTGTACTTATCCATCAAATCCCTACAACGCTCCTTTTAGATAACAGATAAACACCTGTTAATACGACTGAATGAGGAAACCATCATGGAGACTTACCGATTACATCGCGGCAGGCTTATCGACCATATCCAGCTTGTGGTAAATGATTTCGAGGCCAGCAAAGCGTTTTATACAGCCGTGCTGGCGGTCCTTAAGATCCCTGTTGTGAATACCTACGACGATTATTTTTGGGCTGATGAGCTTGTTGTTTCATCCATTAATAGCCCCGGTTCCGCAGGTAAGCCGACAGGACGCCATCATCTGGCTTTCCAGGCCAGGGATCGTGAGACGGTGGATGCTTTTTACCAGGCAGCGCTGGCACACGGCGGCAGTGATAACGGCGCACCCGGTGAGCGAACTTATCACCCGGGGTACTACGCGGCCTTTGTACGCGATCCCGATGGTAACAATATCGAAGCGGTTTACCATGGCGAGGGGGAACGCAGTACGGCATCGGTGGAGATTGGCTTCAGTCTTTAAGTATAACGGCCTCCGGGCAGGGGCCGTATTGGGCGGTTGGCATTAAGTCAGACCAGGAGCCAGCCCAGGAATTAGCTATATCGAAGCCCTCATAATAATGAGGGCTACATAAAATAAATTCAGTGTTGTAAATTCATTGCGTATTCATTTTATAAAGGAATAACGATGGGAGCCATTAACGAGATAGATATTGCAAAGCTGGTTTTGCTACCCGCGATTTTATATGTGGCTAAAAAGATCATCGACTGGGCGGGAAAAGTGATGTCCAGCCCGCCAGCAAAGCGAAAAATTCGCTTCGAAAAGGTACCTATTGAAACGAAAATAGAGGTGCTGAATAAAATCGCTGAGATAGCGAACGCTGAAATACCCGACACTAAACTCTCGAGGACGCATCAGACGGTACAAATGAAATTTTTGTATGAGCAGATCGGGATAACGCTTCCTGTCTGGCACGCCCATCAGCTGATCGCGTGTATCGCTGATAAAAATATCGGCTCATATGATGTACGATTAATGAGTTTCCTTAAAAACCCATCCTTTTATCGTTGTGAAGAAAATCATTTTTCTGTAGATGCTGAAAAAATAAAAAAATTTCACATCGTTAGTGGAGGTTTCTGGCTAATTTCAATCGTCATTTTTGCCTGCGCCTGGTGGACAACAATACAATCGTTACTGGCCAGCGGGGCTGTAAATTCAGCTATCGCATTTTCACTGTTTTACTTTATTTCCGCTATTGTGGTCACTGGCTTTATCTTGAGCCAGGTTGGAGAAACCTGGCAAAGCGCCAGATTCGCCAGGCTGTTTGAAAGGTGGTGTGAGGATGAAGCGGGGGTGGAAAGTGGGGAGCATGCTGTGCTAGCCGCATCGGGGCCAGAAGAACAGATGCCTCAACAGGAGGTTTTCAAATGATGAAATGCAGATACAAAAAAGTATTTTAGTGGTCTGATTGGGGGATTTGGTGCGAAGGCCGGACTCATGGACTAAACTTAACTAATTAATAATTAAAGATAATGTGAGGGTTATTAATTATCGATATACGATAAAAGTCCATATTTTTCGACGATGCCCTCATCCAATGCACTAACGGTGATCCCCGTATAAGATGTCCACCCATGTAAATTTTTCACGTATTGCATAATCTCACCGGGAACCTCACGTGAAAAGTGTAAAACAATCTCGTCTTCAGTTCCATGCCATGCTGAAAGGGTGTCGATCTGAACGTTTGTAGCGATTTTTTTCCAATCACAGATCGTTAGTCCTGATATTTGAAGCAAACCTAAGGTGTTATAGTCCCCATTATCAAAGGGCAGTTCATCAGGTATAGGATTTACTTCAATATTTTCTGCATCAATCTCAGGATATTCTTTCTTCACAAAATTGATTATTGCGGTTGAAAAACTACTCGTACCAAATGTAGGTTTAAACCAATGCGAAACTTCTCTGTTGAAAGTATCAATCCTATGGTCATAATATTCAACAATGACTTCTAACCCACGATAAGAACTCATAACATCCTTGAAGTTTTTATCATTTACAGAAAAAGTAAATATTACTTCAGGTTTTTTTCTGGTCATAGCGGCCTCAACATAAAGCTTAATGAGTTTAAGAAGATTAATCCTTACCAGGATAAATAAACACTAAAAACAGGACAACTTCAAGATAAAAGTTACAAATAAAATAAGGAATCGAAGTTTTATAGTGGAATATTACATTAAATAATCGCTATTAAATGTAACATACCACTGGTACCGAAGAAAGCATCAATAATGATACTTAATTGTCCTTTTCTCTAGAGTACATGATGAGTACTTACCCCACTTGTCTTCAACAGCACATTTATTTCTTTCAACCCAGTTAGAGTATTTGTCAAATTTATAATTAATATACTCGACACCATCTCCGACTTCAGGGTTGTTCAAGGATGAAGAAAAGGTCTTTATAAGATTACCACTTTCTGAATACTTCTCCCAACTTTTATATGTCACCCTTTTATTATCAACATATCTTTTCTTCAAAATAAACAATGGATTTTTTTTATCTTTTCCAAACTCATATTCATATATAACAGTTTCCATAGGGACATTTCCAGAACGATAGTTTGAAATATTCACTCCCTTGGCATTTATAAATGTTTCCTTTATTACAAATCCTTTCCTATAATACCTTTTTATTTCACCCAAGATAGGAGAAGGTTTATCATATGAAACCTCGATATCTCCTGATGCTAGCTTTCGATATATCAAGTTTGTTTGATATATTGTCTCTTTATTATTTTTATCATAAAGATATGATCTAATGGATTTTATATTCCCATATTTATCTCTGTCATATAAAGAATAATCAAACTTCATCAAGTTGCTTGATGGTGAGGAATGCTTGTACGCATTATCGATATCCACTCTTACAGGAAGAGGATTTGGATAACCAGATGAGATATGAATCGCCTTACTGGGTGTTTTTATATAATAAATGTTTTCGTCCGGATCATATCGAATCATCCTTTTTTCTTCTGACCTCGTAGTCCTCTCAATGATTTCTTTTACAGGTCCATGGACATCCCCTATTCCATAATCTAACGCGGGGTCTTTTGCTAGCTGTCTATTAACAAAACCTCCGGGATCATCTGCATATGAAGATAATGGTATACAAAAAATAATACTTAAAGTTTTCCTGTACATATACTCCTCCTCAAAAAATTCCCCGTGATAACCCACCGATTACATACCTAAAGAATCTCTCAAAAATCAGATAAAAACCCATATGTTCAGCCTAAAGGTAAGTACTTTAGTAAGTCTAAAGAAAATCAATCTTAAGGAATGCTAAAGATGGTGTCAAGGCACACTATCAAGATGGATCCATGATCCCCAAGCGATTGAAAGAAGCTCGTAAAAGAGCAAAATTGACACAGGAGAAACTCGCTGTTATGGCAGGAATAGAGGAGGCGACCGCCTACTCCAGGATGTCTCATTATGAAAACGGTACACATCGCCCTTCATTTGAGACAGTCTGCGCTTTTGCCAAGGTCTTAAACGTACCTGAATGTTATTTTTATACCGTCGACGATTCTTTTGCTGAAGCCTTGCTTGAGCTTTATGATAAGCATCAAGCATTTTGGAAAATATCCGCGAAAAGTTAATAACAAATCAACTACTAGATCATATCTAAATAAAATAAAACATTTTATAATTTATATTAATTAACAGCCCACAGATGCGGGCTATTTTTATCGAACAACCTTTTTAACTATCTTTTATGAGGTACCTGATGCTAATTTCTCAGTAGAGATTTTTTGTAATAAAGCTTCAGCGCTGTTGATGCCGCTAATTAGGTCAAGATTTTCTTCTCGCCATTGGGCAGTGAGTTCACCACAGAATGCTTTAGCAAGGATGGATTGAGTGAGATTATTGATTCGTGCTAATGCGTTATTAGCCGCCCTTTGAATGGAATCAGCATAGGAAAGAAATTGGTCAATACGCAGAACTATTTCTTCAATCTCCTTTTCAGGAGGAAGTCCAATAGGCAAGACATTTAATGCTGCCTGTGTCAATTTTGCCCGCCCAGTAGTGCCAGTTAACCAAGGGATTATTTTATAATACATCAATGCATAGCATAAATAATCATTTGCTGATTTTGTTGGGGCAGATAGAATATGAACATGATTATTTACCCAACATTTCCCTGTATAACGGTAGGCTATTGGCTTCACTCTTCCATAGAATGTTTCATCCTCTGTAACTAGTACGTAATCACCATTAAATATAAAGTCATCTACTCGGTCCACTTCACCATTAGCACCAAAATATGGATAGAGGCCCTCAGATTTAATCCTTTTTTCTTTTTTAACCGGTATTCTCTGGCTATCCAGACAGTCTGCAATTTGAGAAACACTAACTATTTCCCAGGATGGAGGAACAACCAATTCTCCTCCAGTTTCTATATCAGGAAGGTGTGGTTCTATAAATTTTTTAGTTCTCTTTAAATCACCAAGCGCCAACAATTCATTCTGATATATAGAAAACCGTTCCTTTCTAAGACTAATCCAGCGAACAACCAGTTCCTTTGCCGATTCTGATGTTTTATTTTCATTTCTCCATTCTGCAGTAAGCTTTCCGCTTACTGCAGAAAGTAATACTGAGTGACGAAATTTTTTCAAAAGCTCAGGGATATTTTCCAGCCGGGATTTAATGCTCTCTACTCGAGCCCAAAGACTACCGAGCTTATTGGATATAATTTTTTGCTCAGCTAAAGGAGCCAAATAAAAAGGAGCATTTCGGCCATCATTTGTTCCTAGTCCAGGCATATTCACGCCATAACTAACCTCATTGACGTACCGTAAAAAGAACGGACTTTTTAGCCAGAAAAATATATACTTATTAATGCAAAAAGGTTCTGCATTAATAGGGATGATTTCCGTGGTACAAACCCCCTCATCATCAGCCATGATGACTTTATTCAGGTATGGTCGCAATTTCCCGTAGAGAACATCTCCCTTATTAAAACAATTTTTTGTGCTTTTGAATGGCCGATCAGTTACTCTAACCTTAGAAAGGAGTTTAGATGAGTCTTTTTCAATGTCCTCAAGCTCTAAAACCCACGTATTTTCAGTCACATCAACTAAAGTTTTTTTAGCAGACCGACCATAATCAACTATATTCCCTAATTTTGTATTAACCCATTCCCGAGGCAATTTATTTTCATTCATCCCTTCACTCCGTCCAGCATTTCATTCAGCAGAACTTTCTGCTTATCCGCCTCTTCCCCAGCTCCCAGCTCACGTATCAACGCATCCAGTTCACCCAAAGCCTGCACCAGTTCACTCATCGCTTCACTGGCCAACACAGATGGCTCTGGCAGGTTGGCAGCATCCACACTGCTGTTATCCCGCAGCCAGGAGATATCTAGAGAATCACCTTTGGTATCGCGGATCCACTCCCGGGTAAAGACCCGCCAGCGGCTGGTTATCAGGCGATCATCAACATTGTCGTTTTCCGCCGTGTCAGGCGCGTCAATTTCTTCAGCGTTAAAACTCCATTCTCCTTGCTGACGAGGTGCATTACCATAGGGAGAGTCGCCAAAAACTGCTTCAAACGGCTTGAGATGACTATCGCCAAATGGAGTACGTTTACCAAAGCTTGGCATATTGGTACGCAGATCATAGACCCAGACATTTTCAGTGCAGTTTTCTTCTTGGTATTTATTGGCTTCAGTGCCTTTGGTGAAAAACAGCACATTGGTTTTGACGCCCTGAGCGTAAAAAATACCGGTCGGTAAACGGAGGATGGTATGCAGATTACATTTGTTCATCAGGTCACGACGCACATCGGTACCCACCCCAGCCTCAAACAACACGTTATCCGGCAGCACAACCGCAGCGCGGCCACCTGGCTTGAGGTTGCGATAAATATGCTGTAAAAAAGCCAGTTGCTTATTGCTGGTTGGATAGGTCAAGTCATCACGGGTAATACTGGCTTCACCGCCTTTTGCTGTGCCAAACGGTGGGTTAGCCAGTATAATATCGGCTTTCGGCAGCGCCTGCCCGGCCATACCTAATGCATTCCCCTGATGGACTACACCTTCAGCATCACCTTCCATGCCATGTAACAGGCAGTTCATTAACGCTAAGCGACGAGTAAATACCCAGAATAAACCCACTTACTACCCAGTAGTCATTTTTCTATAGCATTTCATAAAAAACAAAAAACCTTTTATTAACAACCTCTTATATAAATCCCCCACATCATCTGTACTTAGAACAGTCAACTGGGGAACGGAGTCTGCATGTACCGCCACTCCCCATTTAGTAACCATTTTCTGATGTAGCCCCCTGAAACACCAGACAGTAGCTGTATCTCCAGATAAGAGATAGGCTTGAATATATGTCTAACACTAACACCAATTTTGAGATGACCGGGATCCTGTTAGGGCAAGAAGTCCGTAAACGTAAAACTCCTCAGGAAAAGATCGCCATTATCCAGCAGACGATGGAGCCAGGCATGAATGTCTCCCATGTCGCCCGCCTGCATGGCATCCAGCCCAGCCTGCTGTTTAAGTGGAAGAAGCAGTATCAGGAAGGCAGCCTCACCGCCGTTGCGGCCGGAGAAGAAGTCGTTCCAGCTTCTGAGCTTACTGCTGCTCTGAAGCAGGTCCGGGAGCTTCAGCGCCTGCTGGGCAAGAAGACGATGGAAGTTGAGATCCTGAAAGAAGCTGTGGAGTACGGTCAGTCGCGAAAATGGATAGCGCACGCGCCCTTGTTGCCAAAGGACGGGGAATAGCCCTGGTCAGCCGCACCATGGGCGTGTCGCGTGCGCAGCTGTCACTGCGAATAAACCGTTCTGCCGACTGGCAGGACAGGCGCTGTAAGCGGCGTAATGATGAAGCAGACGCTGAAATACTGTCAGAGCTCCTCGATATCATCAGCGATATGCCCAGTTACGGCTATCGCCGTGTGTGGGGCATCCTGCGTAAGCAACGTCGCACAGAGGGGCTGACACCCGTGAACGCCAAACGGCTTTACAGGATAATGAGCGAGCATAATCTGTTGTTATTGCATGACAAACCAGAGCGGCCAAAGCGTGAACATAAGGGCAAAATAGCGGTGGCAGAAAGCGATATGCGCTGGTGTTCAGATGGCTTCGAGTTCGGCTGTGACAACGGAGAAAAACTGCGGGTTACGTTCGCGCTGGACTGTTGCGACAGAGAGGCCATAGACTGGGCTGCAAGCACCGGAGGCTACGACAGTTCGACGGTGCAGGATGTGATGCTGAGGTCGGTGGAAAAGCGCTTCGGCGACAGGCTGCCGGAAACACCAGTGCAGTGGCTGACGGACAACGGTTCAGCATATACCGCGCATGAAACGCGGAGGTTCGCCAAAGAGCTGAATCTGGAGCCGTGTACAACAGCGGTGAGCAGCCCGCAGAGCAATGGCATGGCCGAACGGTTCGTGAAGACGATGAAGGAAGACTATATCGCGTTCATGCCGAAACCGGATGTGAGAACAGCCCTGCGAAACCTTGCAGCGGCGTTCACGCATTACAATGAAAACCACCCGTACAGTGCGCTGGGATATCACTCTCCGAGAGAATACCGGCGGCAACGTGCATCGTTAACCTAAGATACAAAAGCTGTCCGGAGATGGTGGGTCAAGATCATTAGTAACCATTTTCTATGGCGCTTCAGGTAGAGAGGGCAGCAGAATTTCTTCACCGTTGTCCACCAGAGCCCCATCATCAACAAGCTTCTTCAACCATCGCGTAAAATGTTTAATATCAATTCCCTGACTTTTCAAATCATCACGAATTGATTTTTTTGTGCATTTTTCACCATTTTCCAAACGATTATTTATTATTCCCCAAAGAATTTTATGATTTAGAGTGAGGTTAGAAACCTCAGACAATTCAGGAAATAAATACTTTGGCCTTCTCGCACTGTCAATAACAGCCAGAGAAGAGACTGACTCACCATCAGTATCGACAAATAACTCTGACTTTTGCAATTCATAAGCGTTAGATTTCGGTTCTTCTGCATCTTTCATCTTCGTACAAGATAGAACTAATGCTTGTTCTTCGGCCTCTCTTTTAACATTAAACTCAACATCAAGTGCAGCTCTAAATGAGCTTGACCCTCTGGCACCCTTAGATTCATCCTTGCCTGAATGATGTACAACAAGGACGGTTGCAGATGTTTTATTTTTTAATGAGTCACAACCTTCAATAAATGCACCCATATCTCTGGCATCATTCTCATCCTTTCCACCAAAACAACGTGCAAGGGTGTCGAAAATAATTAGTCGAACAGGAAAATGACTCATATCCTCAATGTATTTAACCAACTCAACAAGAGTACTAATCTCTGACCTTCTCACCGGAAACACAGGCCTATTAACTAACCAAAGATTATCAGCCTCTTTTTGGTATATATTTTCCCAAGCTTTAACCCGACGAGATACTCCAATTCCTCCTTCCCCTACTATATAGACAACAGCCCCCTGATTTACTTTATTTCCTGCCCAATTAACTCCAGTTGCAATGTGACATGCCCATGACACCGCCAAAAAGCTTTTATAAGAACCGCTGGGACCATAAATGCTGCATAATGTTTGGTCTGGAAGGTGATTTTTCATAACATAACATTGCTGCTTATTATAACCGTCAGACCCTTTACTTAATGGCATTCCATTTACGCTGGAAATTTTTTTCACATTGTTACTGATGTTTTCATCGTTCATAATATCATTTCCGTTATATAATTAGAGACTATTTTCTGACAAAGGCACCCCTCTGCCAGAAAGACAGTTTATTTTTCTTTGCCATTTACTTTGTAGATGTGCTGATTTTTTCTTGGATCCAGGAATTAATTTCACTTTCAATGAAAGCTACTTTTCTTGAGCCTATTTTTATCTTTCTTGGGAATACCCCCAATTTGATTAATTCATAGATTCTTGGCCGGGAGTATCCAGTTCTGTTAATTACTTCATCAAACGTAAGCAACTTATCCATTTCTCACCTCTCATAAAAATTTATTTACTATTATTTTCAAAGTCATATGGATGATGAAACCCATGTTGCAACTGCATTAGATAATCTGACCACCATTGCATCATTTTTTGCCTTTCTGGAATAAGCTCTGCTTTGTGAATGTATGCAGCACGAACATTATTTCTTTCTTGATGGCTCATTTGTCTTTCTATTGCATCTCGGCTCCATTTCCCAGACTCAATAAGGGCACTACATGCCATAGTCCTGAACCCATGAGAACAAAGATCTTTTTTGGTATCGTATCCCATCGATTGTAAGGCATGATTAATAGTATTCTCACTCATTGGTTTTTTAGGGAAATGATCACTGGTAAATACAAATATTCTTTCTCCTGTAATGCTTTTTATTTCCTGAATAATCGAACATGCTTGATGACTCAACGGTACAATGTGGGGTGTTTTCATCTTAGAACCACGATAAGAATACTTTACCCCCGGTATTTCCTCCCTGACCGATGGGATAGTCCATAATGAATTTTCTAAGTCAAATTCCTTCCAGCGCGCAAAACGCAGCTCACTTGAGCGCACGAAAGTATGTAAAAGAAATGTCATAGCTAACTGAGTTAATCTTCTGCCTTTAAATTTTTCTATGCGTTTAAGGAACTCTGGTATGTTCTCTAATTCCAGTGCAGCACGATGCTCCGAGTTTCTTTTTATCAGAGCCCCCGATTTGTGCGCAATGGGGTTAAACTCCAACAATCCATTATCAACAGCCAAAGTCATAACTGAATTAATACGCTGATAAATACGCGATGCCAACTCTAAACGCCCTGAATCTTGAACTTGCTTAACAGGTTTTAGAAGATCCTGCGTTTTGAGGAGCTTAATATTATCGTCACCAAATACTGGAAAAACCTCATCCAGTAGACTTTTAAGAATGCGTCTACTATGTTCCTTTGACCATTGGCGATTACTCGCATGCCATTGCATAGCGACTTCACGGAATGTTAAAAAACCTTCTTCATCCTTCGTCCCTCTTGGATCAATTCCTCTGGCAATATTTCTTTTGACCTCTTCTCGTTTTTCACGTGCTAATGCCAAAGGGATATATTTATACTCACCAAGAGATATCAGCCGATCTTCTCCATTAAATCGGTAACGCAGTCGCCAATAAGCAGAGCCATTTGATTTAATCAACAGGTATAGTCCACTGCCATCTGATAGACGACTGTCTTTTTCGATAATTTCCCCACTCAGTTTCCGAGCATTTAACTCTCTGAGTTGTTTTTTAATATAAGCATCCGTCAGAAACATAATTAAATTCTCCGATAGTATTTTTAGATATCAAGACGCCTGTTAACGACTGACCACATATCCAAACTACTACGAGCGAAAGAGGAGCCGAATAGCAAACCCTAAAATACGGAGTTAAATCCCATAAAAAATAAATTATCGATATTTATTAAAATAAAACGCATATCTTTTTAATTTTAAATCCAAAAAATATGTACATTACAGTATAATACACTACCTGAGGTAGACCTCGGTTATTTCGGGTCTGAAATGCCCCAGTTCCTGACTGACAATCTCAAGTGCCTCAGCATAATGGCATCCGAGACTCTGAAGTTCTTCCATTCGTTCCTGCGCATAACTATGTCGCGTCCCATGACTCCCCGCAGACCAGCCCAAGGTTCTGGTACTGGCTGTGCTGAATGATCGGCTCCAGGATTGCCCTGCTGCGATGGCATAAAATTGGTCATAGTGGACACCACGATCAGTGATTTTTATCGGTTCTGGTAATCGTGTTGTCTCCAGGTTTTCGGCCAAATCAGTGGATAACCTAATTTCCCGAATTAGCCCGCCTTTTCCCTGCACCGTGTACGCCTTCCCAGACCGTCCCATAAATTTTTTAGCCGAAACAGGCCTGATATTCGGTTGGCGTTGCTGTAACTCACAGATCGTAAATAATTCGTGGCTACGTAATCCCGCATTGTAGGCAATCAGTGTTGCCAGACCATTTTTATCGGACTGATGCGATGAAATAAGGAAGATCTGTTCTGATGTATATGATCTCGATGATAATTCTTTCTCTTTCAAAGAATGCACTACCTCAAGAACTTCTCCGGAGGGTAATTCCTGCGTCAGATGAATCATCATTGCCTGTAGAGCCTGACGTTCCATATCCAGGCTTTTCTGACCAACAGCAGCAGCCCTTTGATGGAAATAAACCGTGGCCATTTCAGGCGTAACATCCTGTAGGTTTATTCCGCCATTTATTCTGAAATACAGGGCAATCCGCGTCAGGGCTGCCTGATAATTTCTCACTGTGCCAACTGAGCGAAAAACATCAGCCTGCAAAATTTTCATTACGTTAGCGGCCTGCCGTTTTGCTATTTCCCGGTCAGTTTTTTTGACTGAGAATTTGGCCATCATTCTTCTCCAACCAGCGTGTGACTGTTGTTAAAACAACACAGACTCTTTTTTTTCGTAACCAACGCTGAATTTCAGATGCAGAAGCACCATGCCGCCTTAGCGCAAGTATTTCCATTCGATATCTGTCCAGACGCGATTTATTGCGCCTGTAGGGCTTTTTCCTGCGCTGCCGTGTTTCTGCCTGTAATTGCTTTACTATCATTTCTGCATCGAACATAAGAAGCCTGCTGAGTTGTAAGAACATCTGGTCCGCGGTCTGCAGCCAGCGACCACTATGAATAGCATGACCCATAGCGCCTGTTCGCCCCGGTTAGCCTGTATCAGGCGGGCTCGGACTGTTCTCGCCCTGGAAGAAAAGTTGTGAGTTTTTACCGCAGGCAATATCCCCATCAGATTAGGGTTCTGCGTGAGAGTTATTAGCGTTAGGTATATTTGATAAAATGCTTATAAAACATAATCATATTGAAATATGACGCAGCTAAATCGCATTTGATAGATTTGAGGCATACATTCATAACTTACTGAAAAGTTAGGAAAGCCATAGATTTGATACCTGTTCTGGCCAGGTTTTGCCATTAAATCATTATTGCCTGTTGTCGGCCAGGCTTTGCCATCAGAGATGTTGTAATTTGTCAGTTTCAGCCCTGACAGCCCCTAAGGACGGCTTAATACTTTTAAGTTAATAAAAAGTTATGGCAAAATCAACGTTGCATCGATTAAGTTGCGCATTTTCCCTCTCAGCCCTTGCCGTACAACGCCTCCCAGCCTAGTCCTTATATAACGCATAGCGTTAATGATGGTGAAAGCATTATCGAGTGAGCCTTCAGGCGATGCATTTTTTGTAAGCCTTGAGGCGTATGATTCTTCTTTAACACAAATCCTACGGCAATTTGAATCAGGATGGTAACCGTTTGAGCTTCATTTGCTCGTCAGTTGACTGTTGTTCGCAAGTCATTTGGGCATTCTTTGATAAACTGACAGACAGCTTTGAGCGAAAAGCAGGCGCTCCGAAATCAGCAAGACATAACAGCAATCTTGCGCTCATCGTTATTACCGCATGCCTTAAAACGGCATGCGGGTGGTGGCGGATGTCACTTACCTCTCTGCAGCCACGCGATATTGCTAGCGCAAGCTATTCTTACTGAACTCACTACGTTCCTGATGGATTTGAAATCAGCAGCCGCCAACCTCCGTCAACGCTTCGCAACAACACCTGCGTTGCTGTACCGGACTCTTCGTGCAGTGTTCTATCCTTAGTGGTTATGGTCAAAGTCCAGTCAATAATAAGCAGAGCAATTTCACCGGCGGAGAGGATCGAGCGGATATGGTTTCTGATAACTGGCTGGGATGATGTCAGTGACAAAAAAGTGTCCCGAAGCTTTTCAGGATCGCTTTCGATGACCACACCATCAGTCATTTTCATAGTGGCACGGTTACTGAACAGAGCCAGCAGGTCATCAACCCTGCCTGCATTGAAAGCATCATCAAACGCGGCTATCGTTTCGACAGGCGAATGGTAGACTGCTGTCCCCCCTTCAATGGCGGCTGTAAATTTTAACAGGTGGCTGGCGACCTCTGTAGGGGCCTCCAGAGGCAAGAGATGTCCGACGTCTGGAATGATATACATTGATGCATGTGAAATAAGGGGCAGCAATTCTCTTTGCAGAGTAGCCGGAAGGTCTACACGATCCAACTCCCCTGAAATGACCGTCACAGGGACATTAATTGAGTCCACTTCCTGGGTAATGTCTTCGCCGATAGCCGTATTAGGCCAGCCTTCTTTGGCCTCGGATGAGGCCCTCAAACTGTCCTCGATTACCTGTTCACGCAGAGCAGAACTTAGTGCCCCCGCTGTCAGGACATTATCAATCACAAAGCCGACAGATTCGCGGCTGTTATATGCGCTGGATAACGTATCGCGCTGCTCAGGCGTGAGACGCATAGGTGAAGGTGGAGAGGGAGCGATAAGCATCAGGCCTTCAAGACCTGCAGGCCGACGCGACGCCATCAGTTGGGCAACTTTTCCCCCCATCGAATGGCCAACAAGAATGTAGCGTTTAAGCTCAAGCGCTGAAATAACCCCTTCGGCATCCCGAGCAAGGTCACCAATTCGGTATCCTGATTTAGGTGCGTCTGAGCCCCCCCAGCCCCGGTGGTCGATTGCAACTGTGCGGTAGTGGTCAGGTAACTGACTTATCACGCTCTCCCAGGTACGGGATGAACCGCCATAATAATGCAAAAATACCAGTGCAATTTCACCGCTGCCCTGTTGCTCAATGTGGATACCCGTTCCATTCACCTTAATTTTCATCGTCTCATGCCTCTTCATGTAATTAAGGTAATGGTAATTGCTGTCATGAGTGATGATAATCAGCGTAATTGTGTCGACAGCCGATACTCTGATTATCGAATGGTGGTAAGTAATGGACAGGTTCACCAGCATGCAGATTTTTATCGCGGCAGTGGATGAAGGCAGTTTCGCCGCCGCCGCGAGACGTTTTAAGCTTTCGGCTGCAATGGCAGGAAAGCATGTCAGCGCTATAGAATCTGATCTAAATGTACGACTTCTTCAGCGTTCAACACGCCGTCTTAGCCTGACGGATGCCGGTGAGCGGTATTATGAACGTTGCAAAGTTATTCTTGAGGTTCTTGAGGATGCGAACCGGGAAGCCAGTGATGTTCAGAAAACACCGAAGGGGTTGCTTCGCGTTGCAGCACCGGTCGCCTTCGGTGCAATGCATCTTGGTAGGATCGTATCACGCTATCTGGAGCAATTTCCGGAGGTCAGTCTGGACGTTGTACTGGAGGATAAATACGCCGATCTACTCGAAAATCGAATCGATGTTGCCATCCGAGTTGGGCGTCTTGAGGATCCGACACTGGTTACGCGGCGGCTGGCACCTTGCAGGATGGTTTTGTGCGCCTCACCGGAGTATTTGAAAAAACATGGCACACCAGAGACGCCGGATCATCTTTCCCGTGCGCCTCGACTGGCGTTCAGCCAGGCGGTTTCAGCGGGAGACTGGACGATTTATGATGCACAAGGCAGGGCGCACAGTATTGAAGGCCCATGCCGTATGACTGCCAATAACATTCAGTTGCTTCTCGAATCTGTACTGGCCGGAACAGGCATTGCTTACGGGCCCAACTTTGTTTTTGGCGAGCATATTAAGCAGGGCAAGCTGATAAAGCTGCTGCCAGCATACCGGACGACTGAACTTACTATTCAGGCTGTTTATCCCAGTGCGATCCGTATTCCTTTCAAGGTTCGCAGCTTTGTTGATTTTATTGCTAAAGCGTTAGGAGATACACCGCTGTGGGGAGAAGAAAATTGAAATATGCAAGAAGTAACGTCTGCTGTTGGCACTGAGTGGACGAGTTTACAGGGTTGAAGGTCCGCTGTGAGCGAAAAGCGGACATTATGTTATTAAGCGTATTGCGACAAAGCAGCTTGCATCCACACGGTAATTTGTTGCTGCGAGGTGTTAATCCACGGAATGCAAGCAACACTGGACTGAAGCTGATGTATTTTTAGGCGTCCGATAGCGTTGCCATATCAATAACGAAGCGATAATGTACTTCGCCGCGCTCCATGCGCTCGAAAGCCTCATTGATTTCCGCTATAGCAATCATCTCGCATTCGGGTAATATCCCTGTCTTCCCACAGAAATCCAGCATTTCCTGCGTTTCTGCGATGCCTCCTGACGGCGAGCCGGTAATACAGCGCCGTCCCATAATTAACGGTAGGGAATTAAACCCGGCCATATTGCCAAGCGCGCCGACGATCACCAATGCTCCTTCGACGTCGAGCAGTTGAACATATGCAGATACATCATGCTCAACCGGAATGGTGTCAATGATGACGTCGAACGAAGACGTTGCCGCTTTCATTGCGTCATCCGAGTTAGAAATAAGGGTTGTATCGGCTCCCAACGCACGTGCCTCGGCCGTCTTGGCCTCTGTCCGCGTGATAACAGTCACATGAGCACCAAGGCCAGCAGCGAATTTCACAGCCAGGTGCCCAAGACCACCTATTCCGATGACACCGACACGACTGCCAGGGCCCACATTCCAGGTCCTTAATGGTGAGTAGACCGTGATGCCAGCGCATAAGAGTGGCGCAGCACGCGCAGCATCGAGACCCTCTGGCATCCGCAACACAAATTCCTCACGAACGATAATGTGTTTGGAATATCCTCCAAGAGTTGTCTTGCCGTCATGCCGGTCACTGCTGTTATAGGTCATGGTAGGGAATTCCCGACACATTTGCTCTTCACCGCGACGACACTGATCGCAGACCCGGCAGCTGTCAACGATTGTTCCGACAGCGACTGCATCCCCGATTTTATAGTGCGTGACGTTTGGGCCAACTTCGATAACCGTACCGATGATTTCATGACCTGGAATACTCGGGTACACCGTTGGATTCCAGCTCCTCCAATCATCTCGGATTTGATGAAGGTCAGAGTGGCAGACGCCACAATAGTTAATTTCGATTGCTAGATCGTCGTCACGGAGCGCGCGGCGTTCGAATGACATGGGAGCGAGCCCACTCTGCGCATTTTGCGCAGCATAGCCGAAGGTTTTCATAGGGTATACCTCATCTGTAAGTGTTACTGACTTGGTGTGCGGGTCAGGCAAGTTTGTCAGGCCTGGTCTGTTGGACGAACTACGATTTCGTTGATCGCCACGCGCCTCGGATTCGTCACGATAAATTCAACAGCTTTTGCGATATCCTCCGCATACAGGCGCTCGACCTCGCCGAACGCCACTTTGAAGCTCTCCCATTGCCCCTCTTGTTTCCACAATTCGGTCTCCGTAGCTCCTGGCTCGATGACAGAGAAACGAACTGATTGTTTGGTAAATTCTTGTCGCCAAGCTTCCGTAGCACCAGTAACGGCAAATTTCGTCGCGTTGTAAATTGCGACCTGTGCAGCAGCCACACGACCTGCAACGGACGATATATTCACAACATCAACGACCTTTCTTAGACTTGTAGTGACTGAGGCGATAAGGTGCGGCAAAGCTGCTTTTGTGACGTACATTAAGCCACGTAGATTGACGTCAACCATCTGATCCCACTCTTCGAGCGGAGCGTCAATCGACGGCCCGTTAAGCATGACTCCAGCGGCGTTTACTAGCGTATCCAAGCGGCCGTACTCTGAGATGACTTGCTCGATTGTCTGGCTTGCAACGTTGGGTAATGTGATATCCGCCTCGATCGGCAGCGCTTGTCCACCGGCTCCACGGATTTTCTCGGCCAATGCTTCGAGGCGATCGACGCGACGCGCAATAAGGGCGACACGGGCGCCCGCGTCGGCCAATTTCAATGCGGTTGCCTGACCAATACCGCTGGACGCACCGGTAACCAAAGCTACCGAACCAGACAATGTTTTTAATGTGCTCATGTCCATTATTTACTCCATTCTAAAATTTTAAGGGGAGCGAGAGTCTGCCCGCTTAAAGCTGGCAGCTTTGCGCCATCTTCAACATTGAATGTAGAGCGGAGAGCATGTCTGTCGTGAGCACGATCCTTCCTGATTATTGCCTAATCCTCTTGATTGAGGGGGAAATTTAAAATCGAGCTAAAGAAAATAGCTATGCTTTATGGGGGTGTAGATACGGATAGGATTATCATGATTTTTGAACCAGACGAGACTGATCGGCTTCGCCGGGCCGAGACTTCCGACATTCGCAATCGACTGGCCCGTCAGATATCAATGTTTGTGGGCGATGAAGATGAGCGAATGACATCGCTACCAGGTTTGAGCTTCGCCAAGGTCAGAAAACCAATGCCCCGTAGCTCTTATTTGTATGAGCCAAGCATCTCCATGATTGTACGAGGCAGCAAGCGTGTCCAGCTTGGGGGAACCACCTACCTTTATGATGAGTCTCGCTTTCTACTGACCTCCGTTGACCTGCCGACAGTAACTGAGGTTTTGGAAGCCACAGAGGCGTCTCCTTACCTTTGACTACTTATGCGGCTGAACCTACCTGTTGCAAGGGAAATGATTGCCGAAATGGGGGGACCCGAAGCGCCGCTTCCTGGTGGAACAACTGGGATGTCGACGGGACCGGCCACCGTTGACTTGTTTGACGCTATTGAGAGATTGGTCAGACTGCTCGATCATCCGCAAGACCTTGAGCATATTGGTGCCCTGAACCGTACCGGGTTTCTTGGAGACTAAACTCTCAGTGAAAGGAGACCCAAAATGAAATCACAATCCGCCAAACGCTATCCCCCTGAACTGCGTGAGCGCGCTGTCAGAATGTTGTTGGAACACCGTGATGAGTATGACTCTGAGCCGGATGCCATTCGTGCCATATCGTCAAAAATCGGGTGCCATTACGACACCCTACGAGTCTGGTTGCGTCAGCATAAAAATGATGTCCGTGGTGGTGTCAGCCCCGTCA
Source organism: Klebsiella sp. M5al (assembly GCF_002090195.1). NCBI lineage: Bacteria > Pseudomonadati > Pseudomonadota > Gammaproteobacteria > Enterobacterales > Enterobacteriaceae > Klebsiella > Klebsiella sp. M5al. The sequence continues at coordinate 682,132 of NZ_CP020657.1, read as the reverse complement.
GCACTGATGATGGTGGACTGAGCACCAATGAGCGCCAGCGTTTAAAAGAACTGGAGCGTGAAAATCGGGAGCTACGCCGCAGCAATGATATATTGCGCCAGGCCTCAGCTTATTTTGCTCAGGCGGAGCTCGACCGCCACTGGAAAAAATAATGCCACTTATGCAGCGTCTGAGTGGTACACACGGGGTCGGGCCGGTATGTCGCGAACTGGATATTGCCCCGTCGACATATTACTGGCATCAGCAACGCCAGCTACATCCTGAGAAATGTAGCCAACGAGAAAAGTGCGATGCTCAAATCATCCAGGAGATAAAACGCGTTTACGGAGAAAATTACAGTGTCTATGGGGCACGAAAAGTCTGGCGTCAGTTGCTCCGCGAGGGCTTTAGCGTCGCCCGGTGTACTGTTGAACGCCTGATGAAAATAATAGGTCTTCGGGGCGTACTCCGTGGCAAAGTCATCAAGACCACGATCGGTCGTAAAACAGCGGCAGCAGCGGATCTGGTAAACCGCCAGTTTGTGGCAGAACGTCCCAATCAGCTTTGGTGTGCAGATTTTACGTACGTTAGCACCTGGCATGGCTTCGCCTATGTGGCGTTCATCATCGATGTGTTCGCAGGCACGATCGTTGGCTGGCGGGTCTCATCGTCGATGGAAGCAAGGTTCGTGCTGGATGCTCTGGAACAAGCTCTGTGGGCACGTCGCCCCTCAGGTACAATCCATCACTCGGACAAGGGCTCCCAATACGTGTCACTGGCGTACACCCAGCGGCTGCAGGAGGCGGAGCTGTTGGCGTCGACAGGCAGTACAGGCGACTCTTACGATAATGCCCTGGCCGAGAGTATCAATGGCCTTTACAAAGCGGAAGTGATCCACCGTAAAAGCTGGAAAAACCACACGGAAGTGGAGCTTGCGACACTGGCGTGGGTGGACTGGTTCAACAATCGAAGGTTACTGGAACGGCTAGGACACATACCGCCGGTAGAAGCCGAAAAAGCTTATTATGCTACCAGTACAAATAATGATCTGGCAGCCTGAGCTTCCGGACTAAACACTCTCCAAAAAAACCGGGGCGGTTCACGTTATAATCCTGTCGCCAGTCATTAATGATTTCCCGGGCATGTAGAATATCGCTGAACCAGTGTTCATTCAGGCATTCATCCCGAAAGCGGCCATTGAAACTCTCAATAAATCCGTTCTGCGTTGGCTTGCCCGGCTGGATTAAGCGCAACTCAACACCATGTTCAAAGGCCCATTGATCGAGCGCGCGGCAGGTAAATTCCGGGCCCTGATCGGTTCTTATCGTTGCAGGATAGCCACGAAACAGCGCAATGCTGTCCAGAATACGTGTCACCTGAACGCCTGTAATCCCGAATGCCGTGGTGATCGTCAGACACTCCTTCGTAAAATCATCCACGCAGGTCAGACACTTAATCCTGCGGCCGCTGGCAAGTGCATCCATGACAAAATCCATCGACCATGTCAGGTTTGGCGCATCCGGGCGAATAAGCGGAAGCCGCTCAGTCGCTAGCCCCTTGCGGCGTCGCCTGCGCTTTACACTCAGGCCGTTGAGATGATAGATGCGGTATACCCGCTTGTGGTTGACGTGAAGGCCCTCCCGACGCAGTAGTTGCCAGATGCGCCGGTAACCAAAGCGGCGGCGCTCAAGTGCCAGCTCTGTGATGCGTAGAGACAGCTGCGCGTCAGCAGCCGGACGCTGAGCCGAATAACGGCAAGTCGACAGGGACAAACCTGCCAGCCTGCAGGCACGACGTTGCGACAGACCTGCGGCCTCACACATGACTTCCACTGCTTCCCGCTTCTAGTCTGTCGTCAGAACTTTCGGCCAAGAGCCACCTGAAGCGCCTCCTTATCCAGCATGGCTTCAGCGAGCAGCTTCTTGAGGCGGGCGTTCTCCTCTTCAAGCGACTTGAGCCGCTTCACTTCAGGGACTTCCATGCCGCCAAACTTCTTGCGCCAGGTGTAAAACGTGGCATCGGAAATGGCGTGCTTACGGCAGAGCTCACGGGCAGAAACTCCGGCTTCGGCCTCGCGGAGAATACTAATGATCTGTTCGTCGGGAAAACGCTTCTTCATGGGGATGTCCTCATGTGGCTTATGAAGACATTACTAACATCGCGGTGTGTTAATCAACGGGGAGCAGGTCACGTTGCCGAAGCGGCGTTCCACCGCTCCCAGCATTACGTCCTGTACTGTTTCACTGTCGAAGCCGCCCGTAGTGACTGCCCAGTGCAGTGCCTCACGGTCACAGCAGTCCAGCGCGAACGTGACTCGCAGTTTTTCTCCGTTATCACAGCGGAACTCGAACCCGTCAGAGCACCATCGTTGATTGCTTTCTTTCACGGCCACTTTGCCAGTATGTGCCCGTTTCGATGGCGGTACAGCGGTTTTTCGCTCAAGCAACAGCGCATTCTGGCGCATGATCCGGTAAACACGTTTGGCATTGATCGCAGGCATACCATCAAGTTCGGCCTGTCTGCGAAGCAGCGCCCATACCCGACGATAACCATACGTGGGCAGCTCTCCGATAACATGGTGTATACGGAGAAGCACATCCGTATCATCTGAGTGACGGCTGCGGCGACCATCTTTCCAGTCATCGGTTCGTCTGAGAATTACGTGCAACTGCGCACGCGACACCCGGAGACAACGGCTGACTAAGCTTACTCCCCATCCCCGGGCAATAAGGGCGCGTGCGCTATCCACTTTTTTGCACGCCCGTATTCAACGGCTTCTTTAAGGAGTTCATTTTCCATCGTTTTTTTGCCGAGCAGGCGCTGGAGTTCTTTAATCTGCTTCATGGCAGCAGCAAGTTCAGAGGCAGGAACGACCTGCTCTCCTGCGGCCACAGCAGTAAGACTTCCCTCCTGGTATTGCTTGCGCCAGAGAAATAACTGGCTGGCTGCCACACCGTGTTGCCGGGCAACAAGGGAGACCGTCATTCCCGGTTCAAAACTCTGCTGAACAATAGCGATCTTTTCCTGTGTAGTACGCCGTCTGCGTTTCTCCGGTCCTAAGACATCAATCATCTGCTCTCCAATGACTAGTCTAAAAACTAGTATTAAGACTATCACTTATTTAAGTGATATTGGTTGTCTGGAGATTCAGGGGGCCAGTCTAGGTAGCCTTTACGCCTGCCTGAAGTCACATTTTTCTTGCATATCTGACACTTTGGTTCCCACCACTATTTGGTATACACCACTTTGTCGAATACATCAGGTTATGACCAGACGGCTCTCGCTGTACGCTCACGAATAAACTGAGCGTTGTCATGCAGATGGAGCTTATCACCAATGGCTACCACTCTGCGGTCGGGTAGATAGCCAAAATCAGCGGGAGAACGGCTGACAAGCTGTACCAGAAGTGCACAAATTTGCTCAAATGGCCACTGGGGTTCACGGCCCGTACGCAGTGATATCAGGCGTTCAGTGCCACACAGGGTAAACTAGTTGAGCCAGCGTCCCACGGACGAACGGGCACAGCAAAGTATTCTGGCGACGTCGGAAACACGACTTCCTCGGTGCAGCATCAGTATAGTGGTCAGCCTGCGGGCATGATTTTTATCGCGAGTTTTATGGATAGTTTTTTGCATCAGGCGTCGTTCGGTACGGGGTATTGGTGCTATGATCGACATCGCTTAGTCCGGTTGGTGATTATGGTTGGTTTGGCGATTGATCAGATCGCATAATCCGGGCTGAGTTCCCTTAAAATGATCTACTATTTGGCGCAGCTATTTAGTATTTCGTGAGGGTGAAATGGATATACATCTTCACTCTAAATAGACGCAGACGACCAGGTCCGCGTACAGCAAAAATATGTAGTCACATCAGCCTAGGTTGAAAATTTGTAAGAGTATTAGTCAAAAATAATTATGGCCGGAGTACGAATAGTGGACCATCGATTGGAACGCTGGTCCACTAAATTTTAATTAAAACGAGCCATTCGTTGTTTGTGTGTCATTGCTATTGAACTGGTTATTTGCACCAGACTGCCACTCAACATTAGCCGTCGGATTGGTTTCATTACGTTTCACACACTTCCATTCAACATTTAAGTCAGAAGGAAGCTCTAAGCTCGCACTCCATTGTGGATATTGTGTCGGTGATATTTTTACCGCTTTAGTTAAGTCCCAACCACCTAACTGAGGTATATTACCAATAATATAAACACTTTGACCTGAAATCGTATAACCGTTATTACATGTGAAGTTTATGCTTTGTACTGTAGGGTTCTCCGCATCATCTGATTGTGAGCGAATGACAACAGCTTCATTTTGCATAAGTGTTAGTGTTGCCTGTTTATTTGCTACTGAAACACTATTATTCCCAATCAAACTCGGATATACCCCATTAGGAACCGCTATATTTTTAACATTAATTGTGTTAGCCTCACCACGATTAAGTGCAACAATAACAATATCGTTCCCAGAACGCCGCTCAAATACTAATATATCATCATTAACCCATAGTTCAGTATAAGTTCCATTTTGAATTGCCGGGCTACTTTTCCTTAGGTCACCCAGTGTTTTAATAATGGAGAAAGCCTCACTTTCCGTATCAAATCCTGGCATTTTCTCTCGGTTGTAAGGATCACTGCCAACTTGACCAAAACTGTTAGAGGTAAAGTTAGCGGCATAATGTTCAGTACCATAATAAATGGCAGGAATACCACGTACAGTCATTGTCGCAACCAGACCGAGGTCTATACGTTTCTGAGCAAAAGCTTCACTCTGACTTCCACCGGTTTCATTATTTCCAGGACCAAAAGTAGTGGCGTTTGAACGCAGAGCGGTACCAATGCGTGCCATATCATGGTTATCCATAAAAACAACCTGCCAGTCATCACTGGTAAAGACTGTTTGTCTTTTTATCAGATAACTATTTAACGTTTTCATTGTATTTCCGCTACGTCCTACCAAAACTCTTTCTAAAGTATCGCGGAATCCAAAATCCAGCAACGCTGACCCGGAAGTGTTGGCGTAATCGATAGCATTACCATCAACACCTGTTGTAGTATTCGCACTGGCACCAAACCATTCACCGAAGAAAAAAAATCCTTCCCGGCCGATAGACTTACTGTAATCATAAATATCGCTGGTCCATTTCTGTATAAAAGACTTGTCCATATGCTTGATGGCATCAATCCTGATAGCATCCACACCAGCATCGATCCAAAATTTAGAACCATCCAACAAGTACTGGTAGACATCAGTATTGGATTGATTGAGGTCTGATAGATTGAATAGATTATGATTCTTCACTTGGAAGAAATCATTCCAGTTCGTTACCCCACCATTGTGATGATACCAGCCCGTATTGGCGGCAACATCTGTAGGATAATCAGTAATAAACACACCATCACGATATAGTGCACCAAATTCATTTTCATCATTAGCATTCGAATGATTAGGGGCATAATCAAGAACCAGTTTCATATTATAATCAGGACTATGCATCAAACTAGTCAGTTCTTTGAAATCATCGAGATTGCCAAAATGTTCATCTATACGAAAATAATCTCTTCCCCAATAACCATGATATCCAGTATTGCCAGCAGCATCAGTATTATTCACATTATCGATTGGGGGAGTAATCCAGATTGAAGTAACACCAAGTGATTTTAAATAGGGTAGTTTATTAATCAACCCCCGGAGATCTCCTCCAGTATATTTTTTTAAATTATTAGGATCGTAGGTTGCAGAATTAAACCCTGCATTATTACTTGGATCTCCATCGCTGAAACGATCAAGGAATAGAAAATATATCGTCTCCTTACGAAAATCAAGATAAGTTTCTTCTGGTTCAGCAGCAATCGTCTGCATGCTACAAAAAAAAGTATTTAATGCAATCGAAATGGCAATAGCAGCCGAGGTATTAAAAAAACGGTTTCTTTTCATTATCTAGTCCTAATAAAGTTAGTGAAAATATTAGTTTTACTTTATATTAACTCCACTTAAATTGAAAAATAACTACAACTACAACTACAACTACAACTACAACTACAACGCGAGATGAAAATAATCGAAGCGTCAATAAAAGCGACTTCATAAGGATCGTGAATTCAGGAACCACTACACACGTATATTTTGCAGTGCAGTGGTGATATATTGTGATGAGGTGAGCTAAGAAAAAATCACACTCTTACATTTGTCAGATTGTTCTCATTATAGAAATCAAAAACATGACAAAAGGCAGTATTAAGATTAAATCTTAAAGTTTTCCCTATATGAAATGGATTAATATCTTGTGTATCAACTCTGGCAATAAGTTCCTTCCCACCAACGATAAAATATAAAAATTTTTCGCTCCCCATATTTTCAACCACCGTTAAAACTCCCTCAAAGGTATTAAGGTCATCATCATCGCTAGCAAGAGAGATATGCTCTGGTCTAATACCAAAACACACAGGCTTATTAATATAACCTTCAAGCAACACTTGCTTACTATGTGGAATTAATATTTCAACGCCAGGAGCAATTTCAACATACAACCTCTCATTATTCTTACGGATAGCAGTATCTATCAAATTAATTGATGGTGAACCGATAAAACTGGCAACGAACTTATTATTAGGATAATTATAAAGATCAGTAGGTGTATCAACCTGCATGATATTCCCATGGTTAAGAACACAAATGCGATCTCCTAGAGTTAACGCTTCAGTCTGATCGTGAGTAACATAAATCATTGTAGCAGGATGCCCCTCCTCTTTCAGAGAACGATGTAGTTGGGCAATTTTCATCCGCATCGATACCCTGAGCTTGGCATCAAGGTTTGATAAAGGCTCATCGAATAAAAAAACATCAGGTTTACGTACAATCGCCCGGCCAACAGCGACACGCTGGCGCTGTCCGCCCGACATTTCTTTCGGCTTACGATAAAGCAGTTCGGTAATTTCAAGTTTTTCGGCCGCGTCTTCAACCCGGCGTTTAATCTCATCCTTAGGTCGTTTCTGCATTTTTAGACCAAAAGCCATGTTGTCGAAAACGGTTTTATGCGGATAAAGTGCATAGTTTTGGAAAACCATGGCAATACCACGGTCTTTGGGCGGAAGGTCATTAACCTTTCTATTTCCGATATAAATTTCGCCTCCGCTAATATCTTCAAGACCGGCAATCATTCTCAAAGTTGTTGATTTCGCACAACCGGAAGGCCCGACAAAAACCATAAATTCACCGTCATGGATTTCGAGATCGATACCATGGACAGCCTTAAAGCCATTTTCATATCTTTTTTCAATTTTCCGCAAACTAACCGTTGCCATGATTTACCCCATAAGAAGAAAGACATCTGTGGCTAACAAGACTATACTTACCATCGTCCAAATATTAGCCACGACGTATGTTTACTATTCTGCTGGAAGCAGCTTAATTATTTACATTGTGCAACGGCAACCTGAAGTGGCTTTTTATCTTCAGCAATTTTGACCGTCCAGACGTAGCGGCCAGCAACTGGTAACGTTACTGCTGTATTTTTTGCAAAACCTGCTCGTTTCAGATCCTTAACTTGTCCAACTGTTAACTCCAGACCCGCTGCAGTGAATTGCGGATTCCAGCTCATCGTAGCGAACTGAACGCTAAGATTACCGGCTTTTTCATCTATAACTAACTGATATATACCATTGCCTTTATAGAGCATTTTACGGTTTTCTTGCTGAATCCATTGTCCTTCAGGAAAGGTACCAACAACATATAAAGAAGGCCGAATCGGTCCACGCTCGTCAACGGAAGGCAGAGCACAATTATAGAAAGGATTATCAGCGGAACCCTGTGCGTTAACTGAGGTACTAAAAACAGCAGAGGCATAAAGCATAGTGAATACGGCAGCAATAATTAAATTTAAACGTTTCATAACAAATACCATCCTTCAAAAATTTGTGGACAATGACGAAAAACGTCAGTGACTAAGTACTGGCACGATAAAATTCTATTCTCTTCAAAATTTAGGAGTTTAAAAAATTAAAAAAACGATTCCTCCATGTGTCCGATATAGATCGATTTTTTTTAAATTGATGATTTTTTGTTAAAATGTTAAGAACGGCAATGTTTTTGTAATAAGCACGGGTATCTTTTGCCGGGTAACCAAATAAGTCGCTATTCTCAGGGAAGGAGTGACTTACACCTGATTTTGCCTTGATAATAGAATGGCTACCAATCGCTATATGGCCGGAGGTCCCAACCTGTCCCTGTACGATAACATGGTCACCAAGAGTTGTATGACCGGCAAACCCAGCCTGTGATACTATTAAGCAGTTTTCACCAATATGACAGTCATGTCCAATCTGAATCTGATTATCTATTTTAGTTCCCCGACCAATCGTCGTGTTACCTAATGTTCCACGATCTATTGTATTGTTGCTCCCGATCTCTACATCATCGTAAATAATGACTCGCCCCACACTTTCTACTCGTTGATACTTACCATTTCTTGAAGCCATATACTCAAAACTGTAGTTACCAATCGAATTGTTTGAGTCGATAGTTACATTATTTCCGATGATAGTTCCTTCTTTAATAACAGTGTTGCAGTGGATAGCAACATTATCCCCAATAATAACCCCATTCATGATCTTCACACCAGGCATAAAAATGCAGCCATCACCAATTTGGCAATGTTTTCCAATATAAACATCTGAGAGTGCCGACGTATTCCCTTGATCATTGAGATGAAACCTTTTTACTTTATAAGAACGAAGAAAAAGATTAAGGCGCTCAACATCCAAATGTGAGATAACAATATGTGCCTTCGCTGGGCTATCCAGTATTTCATCAGGTCCTATCAGCACGTCAGCATGTGAGCCAGATAAGAATTGCAAGTCTTGTTTGGCGAAAACAATAGCCAGGCCGCCGACATCAGGACTGCGAATTGGCCGTATAAAGTTAACCCGAATTGCTCCATCACCGGTATAGCTCCCGGATAACAGAGTGGCGATTTCCATAACACTGAACATAAACGCCCCTTACGTTAAGACTAAAAGCGATATAGTGCCTGAGCATAGAAGGTATGTTGTGTTAACTCGCTCTTATTTCTAGCTTCCCATCCTGATAATCGACTTTTTTTCTCAACTTCATTAGCATACTCGTACTCAGCTTTGGCTACCCAACTTTCACCTATTGATTGTTCATAACCAACGGTAGCTTTTCTAATGTCTTTGAAGTAGTTAATGCCAGCATTACCGCCACCACTACGATCAGTATTTTTAGTTTCATTTTTCCCGACACGTACCCGCGTGTACAGCGTGCCGGCATCATCAAAGCTATATTGAACAATAGGCTCTATATATCTTTCATTAAAATCACTTTTCTCATTAATGGTTCCATCTGGTTGCTTCTCATCATTAGTTTTAATTTGGTAATAGAATTCAACACCGACCTCCCAGTTACCAAAACGCTTGTAGGGTTTAAACAATGCACTATATCCCTGCTCTTGCCTTTTCCCCCATGCATTGCGATCTTCTTTACTCAAAAGGTATTCAAGATTAGAATAGAATCCCATATTATAATCATTATTCCAGTAGGTTAAATATGGTCTAATGCTGTGCTCGGCAAGGTTTTTACGTAGACCACTAACATCCGGAGAATAAACTTTACTTCTTGTATATTCTAGCTCATAAATTAAACCAGTAGCCCAACCGTTACCAAGATCATGACCTTTATTCAATGAAAAAAGCTGCTTAATACCATCTTCATTCTCATAATAACCAGGCTCCTTTTGCTCTCTATTTTCTATTTTAAAAGAGTAAAAACCCATAAAATTCCATTGTGGATTGTTATAAAAAAAGTTGAAAACCTCATTGGTAATCGTCTTCTCCTTTTTATCCGTGTTATTGAAACCACGAGTTACCTTATCTTCATATTCAACAGAAGTCCCTACATGGCCACCAAACGAAAAAAAACTTTCATCAAAAGCGACGTCTTCAGGTTTGTACCCACGCTGATCGCTGGCTGCAAATGAATGTACGGGCGCTGTGAGAGCAAGAGCAATAGAGGCAGAGAGTAATTTTTTTTTCATAGTGCTTCCTTATTCAGCTATCACAACATCGGAAGAGAATGCTGAGGGATAGCGTTAAATTTTATCATGATTAGTAGTTCCTCATGGACGCCTATTAAATTTCTCTCATTTAATTTTTTTTTCCTCATGGCAATAACGTAAACGAGATTCAAGTCACTAATCTTTCGATAAAATTGTGACCAAAATCACGTTTTATGTTTTTATTAAATTCAGGATATCATTTTTAGCCTATTTTTTGCTGCCAATAAGGGACTGGATTCATACCTAAAAAATGGAGAACAGAATCACAAAAATTGTTCAAACATCTGATGTTTTTTGACAAACATCACAAATAAACCTATCTGGGTAGACCGCATGTTGACATAAAAAAGGACGCATGCATCATAGTGGTACACTACGTACTACTAAAATGAGTAACTATGAAAATAAAATTGTTAGACGCTGTTCTGCTCTTCGGTCTGACGGCCCTTGTTCCCGCAGCTTGGGGAGAGAGTATTGCACCTGAAAAACAAGCAAATCTTCTAATATGGACGGATATTTCTACGCTAGATTATATGAAATATGCTGCTGAAAACTTTAATAAAACATATAACAGCCAGGTAAGATTTACGTTTAGGGGATTGGCGCCAATAGATGCCGCCTCGCGAATGATACAGGATGGTGGATCCACGCGCGTTGCTGACGTTGCCGAAATCGAGCACGATCTTTTAGGCCGACTGGTTGTTGCCGGTGGCGTAATGGAAAATCTGATCTCGGCAGAACGTATAAATAAAAAATTTATGTCTAATGCAATAAATGCTTCACGCTATGAAGGAAATAATTATGGTTTTCCAGTAAGTTATGCAACCGTCGCATTATTTTATAACAAGGATATCCTTCGGTTGCCGCCAGATAAATTTGAAGAGTTGATCCAGCTAAGTGCTGAATTTAATAATGTTAAGGAAAATAAATATACCTTGTTATGGGATGTACAAAACTATTATGAGTCAAGAATGTTTCTAACCCTGTATGGTGCTTACGAATTTGGTCAGGAAGGGACAAACGTCAAGGACCTAGGAATCAACTCCGAATTAGCCCAAAAAGGGCTTGCAGCGATGAAACGACTTAAAACTGCAAACCCATCTAATCCGGTAGATATGCGTAATCCACAGGTGCGTCGAGGCTTATTTTCTGAAGGCAAAGTAGCTGCCATCATCGACGGTCCATGGGCAATCCAGGGATATAACAACAGTAAAATTAATTTTGGCGTTGTTCCCATACCTACTCTTGAAGGAAAACAGCCACGTTCGTTTTCTACGGTTCGCCTGGCGGTCGTCTCTTCTTATAGTAAATCGCCTAAGGCGGCACAACTTTTCGCTGACTATCTCTCATCTGATGAAATGTTAATGAAACGCTATGAGATGACAGAATCTATACCTCCGGTACCGAATCTGATGAACAAAATCCTACCAACTGCAAATGAAGCGACGAGCGCAATTATTAAACAAGGGCTTCACTCTGATGCCATGCCATCTATTCCGGAAATGGGTTATTTATGGTCCCCACTGGCAAATGCGATTACCGATATGTGGATCAATGACCAAACGCCAAAAGCAGCACTTGACCGTGCTCGTAATATCATTGATGAGCAAATCAAATTTCAGGAGTAACTATGTTATTGTCTGAGGGAAAAAGCATGCGTATATTTCCGGCATCTTTTCTTATTATGGGCGCTACGCAGCTCATTTCTGGTCATTGGATAAAAGGCTCCGTTTTTTTATTATTCCAGATTGTAGTTATTAGCAACATCAATTTATTACTCAACGCAACGCAGGGACTCATCACTTTAGGCACCGTGGCCCAAACACGTAGTGGGTTTGATATTGTAGCTGGTGACAATTCAATTTTTATGTTGGTTGAAGGTGTTGTTGCATTCATTTTTTTATTTTTTTCAATTTTTGTTTATTGGTTAAATATTAAGGATGCGCAGGTATGTGAAAAGTGCCATCAGAGCTTTACGGAACAGTTACGAACGATTTACGATAATCGTTTTGCTACTATCATGTTGGCTCCGGCATTTATTGCCTGCATTGCCTTTATTATTATGCCGATGATCATCACCGTTTTGGTATCACTAACAAACTACTCGGCTCCTCATCATATCCCACCTAAAAATCTTGTTGATTGGGTCGGATTGAAGAATTTCATTACCCTCTTTGAGCTTCGGATCTGGTCTAAAACGTTCGTTGGTATTGGTGTGTGGACTGTGCTATGGGCTTTTTTTGCAACTCTATGCACTTGTAGCTTTGGATTTCTGTTAGCCCTCGCGTTAGAAAACAAAAAAATTATAGCGAAGAAAGCCTGGCGAGTCGTATTCATCTTACCCTATGCGATCCCGGCGTTCGTTACCCTGCTTATTTTCCGTCTGCTTCTGAATGGAATTGGTCCAGTAAATAGTACATTAAATAGCTGGGGTATTGATTCAATTGGTTTTCTTTCCGATCCATTAATAGCTAAAATGACTGTAATTGCGGTAAGTGTATGGGTTGGCGCTCCCTACTTTATGCTGCTAATCACCGGAGCAATGACCAATATTCCCCGTGACCTATACGAAGCAAGTGAGGTGGATGGTGCTAGTAAATTCCAACAGTTCCGTGAAATCACGTTACCGATGGTTCTGCACCAGGTCGCCCCTTCATTGGTTATGACCTTTGCACATAATTTCAATAACTTTGGTGCAATATACCTGCTAACAGAAGGTGGGCCGATAAACCCGGAATATCGCTTTGCCGGACATACTGATATTTTGATTACGTGGATCTATAAATTAACCCTTGATTTTCAGCAATATCAAATTGCTTCTGTCATCTCAATCATTATTTTCCTGTTCTTATCGATATTTGCGATCTGGCAATTTAGGCGAATGAAATCATTCAAAGAAGATGTGGGGATGTAAATGAGAAACATTATTAGCAAGATAATGACGATTTTAGTCTATCTTTTCTTATTATTAAATGCACTTGTTGTCCTTGGGCCAGTAATATGGACAGTTATGTCATCGCTAAAGCCTGGGAACAATCTTTTTAGTTCTGGTTTTACTGAAATATCATTTACATTAGAACATTACCATAATCTACTTACGGGAACGCCTTATTTAAAATGGTACAAAAACACCTTTATACTCGCAACCTGTAACATGCTTATTTCTTTGGTAGTAGTAACAATAACGGCATTTATTTTTTCAAGATATCGTTTCAAAGCCAAAAAAAAAATACTCATGAGCATTTTAGTGTTACAGATGTTCCCGGCATTTCTTTCCATGACCGCAATTTATATCTTATTGTCAAAGATGAATCTAATTGATACATACATTGGTTTGCTATTAGTCTACGTTACTGGTTCCCTACCTTTTATGACATGGCTGGTTAAAGGTTATTTTGATGCAATCCCTACGTCATTGGATGAAGCAGCAAAAATTGATGGTGCAGGGCATCTAACTATATTTTTTGAAATTATATTACCGCTTGCTAAACCTATTCTCGTATTTGTGGCATTGGTTTCATTCACCGGCCCATGGATGGACTTTATTTTACCAACTCTAATTTTACGCAGTGAAGATAAAATGACTCTGGCAATTGGTATCTTTAGCTGGATATCCTCCAACTCAGCTGAAAACTTTACGCTATTTGCTGCTGGTGCATTATTAGTTGCTGTACCAATAACGTTACTTTTCATTGTTACACAGAAACATATTACTACCGGACTGGTTAGCGGTGCGGTAAAAGAATAAGATCAGGATAAGATATGATTACAATTAGTTCATTAAGCCACTCCGCAAAGAGTGCCGATAGCTACGCTTATAATAAAGAAACCCTACATATTAGATTTCGCACAGTCAAAGGCGAGGTCGCGAAAGTCTCTCTGTGGATCGGCGATCCCTATCAATGGGAGGAAGGTGGCCTAGATGGTGGAAACCTTGGCGGCAGCGACGCGCATGGATGGAGCGGCGGCAACGAAGTTCACATGGAAAAAGAGGGACAAAGCGAGAGCTATGACCACTGGTTTGCCGCATTTACTCCGTGCAAACGACGTAGCCGCTATGGTTTTATATTATACGGAAATAACGGGGAAAAATTATTATTTGGTGAACGACGCTGTGTTGATATAAGTAAACCACCTGTAGCAGAGACAGAACTGAGTAACTTGTCCAACTTTTTTTGCTTCCCTTATATCAATCCAGGTGATGTACTTTCTACGCCAGAATGGGTTAAAAAAACAATATGGTATCAGATCTTTCCTGAACGATTTTGCAATGGCGATCCATCGATATCGCCAGAAAACGTACAACCGTGGGGAACGCCTCCAGATTCAAAAAACTTTATGGGCGGTGATTTGCAGGGCATTATTAACAAACTTGATTATTTGCAAGATCTTGGCGTTAACGGTTTATACCTTTGTCCCATATTTACGGCTAACGCTAGCCATAAATATGATACCGTAGATTATTTTAACGTTGATCCCCATTTCGGTGGCAACGATCGGTTTAAAGAATTGGTGCAAAAAGCTCACCAACGAGGAATGAAGGTCATGCTGGATGCAGTGTTTAATCATATTGGTAATCAATCACCATTATGGTTAGATGTTGTAAAAAATGGTGATAAATCACCTTACGCAGACTGGTTCTGGATTAAAAAATTCCCGGTATACCCATCTGGTGATAAAAATGAGTGGGATTTCCGTAATTTCAATTACGAAACCTTTGGTAATGTTATTGAAATGCCTAAACTTAATACTGAAAACCCCGCTTGTCGTGATTATCTGCTGCAGGTGGCGAGATATTGGATTGAAGAATTTGATATTGATGGCTGGCGCCTTGATGTTGCCAATGAAGTCGACCACGAATTTTGGCGAGCTTTCCGTAGAACGGTAAAAAGCATAAAACCTGATTGTTATATTCTCGGTGAAATTTGGCATGAAGGCATGCCATGGCTGCGCGGAGACCAGTTTGACTCCTTGATGAACTATCCTCTAATGCAAGCAACTACTGACTATTTCGCTTTACAAGCATATGACAAAAAAACATTTATAGATATTGTTACCCATGCCTATCTTTGCTATCCACGTAACGTTAATGAAGTTATGTTTAATCTTCTTGAAAGCCATGATACTTCACGTTTATTAAGTCTGTGTGGTAATGATAAACGTAAAGCCCGGTTAGCCTATCTCTTTATGTTTAGTCAGGTGGGTTCTCCTTGTATTTATTACGGTAGCGAAGTTGGTATGAATGGCAGCAGAGCAATGGGATCGGAAGATAATCGTAAATGTATGATATGGGATGAACAAAAGCAGGATTTAGAGTTTAAGTCATTTATTAAAGATCTTATTCTATGGAGGAAAAAACATTCCGAATGGAATGATCCTAAAATACACTGGAATAATGTCGACCATCCGGCAGTTGTCGCTTTTAGCAGAGGAGAAGTACATTTCCTCCTTAATAATAGTGATGAATCTTTAGCTATTAATTATCAGGGCAGAACACTATCTCTGACACCTTTTGGGTTTTATATTATCGGTCTGGACCATAAGGACATCATATCATGAAACTCGGTATCTCACTTGCGATTGACTGGATACGTGGCGTGTTAATAGACGATGGTGAAGTTTGTTATCGTACTCAGGTATTAACACCAATAGACTGCCAGCAAAGTGTAGATACCGTATTACATATGATTTTTAGTATCCAGCGGACCTATGGAAATATTGACTTTGTCGGTATCAGCATTATGCAAAGCAACGTGTCCCGCTGGGGGCCGTTAGATAGAATAACCAATTTTTTCGAAATGGCTATAGATAAGAAGACTGGTATTCATTGCCAGTCTTTCGGCCCAGCACTTGTTGTTTTACAAAACCTAGATACGTCCTTATTATCAGGGCTAAAAGGTAATATTATGAGTATTGTCGTTGATTTTGGCTGTGAACTTTGTGTAGTCGATAAATACAACGATGATAGCGTATTTGACCATGCAATAAATGTTTCCTGGGCTCATCTCCCATTGAAAAATTATCAGCCACTCATTGATGGTATATCTCCGGTTTGCGAATGCTGCGGGATAGGATGCGTTCATCAATTCATTTCGACATCCGGGATCGAAAGACAGTATTTTCAGTTCTCTCTTCAGCGGAAGAGTGCCTTAGAAATAATTCAGGGAGTTGATGGCAGTGATGCATGGGCGCAAAAAGTCTACCGAATGTGGATGGATCAACTAGCCAGAGCCTTACTTGATCCAATAATGGTTTTTAAACCTAGATTGTTAGTGCTCAGTGGATTAGCAACAATACACTCAGACTTTCCGTTAAGTCTAAAAAGTGTATTAAGCCGACACTGTCCAAATAATTATCTACCAGAAATAATTCGCTTAAATTATGAAGAATATCGTTTTGCCTATGATGCGGCGATGGCTAATAAGGAAAAGGCGCAATACACCTCTACCCTTGCGTTGTAAGTAATGATAAACTAACAGACGGGCTATGTTGCATGTGAGGTTATGTTAATGAACGAACTGGTAAAAACACTTATGGGTTTTGGCTTTACAAAGACAGATGCCAATGTATACATCAACTTGCTAAAAAACGGTCGTTCTAGCGGCTATAAGATAGCAAAAGAAATATCATTATCACGTTCTAGCGTCTACTCATCAATTGATAGTCTATATAAAAATGGCTTCATTTTTATGGCCGATGGCAATACTAAAGAGTATCAAGCAAAATCTCCCGAGCTTATTTTCAGCAACATAGAAAAGCAAACCATTGAAAACATCAATGTATTAAAAAAAGAACTCTCACGTATGATGCTACAGGAAGAGAAAGAGTTCATATATAACGTCTCTGGTTTTGATAATTCACTACAAAAAGCCAGAGAAATGCTCGAACTGGCTCAAATCGAAGTTTACCTGAACACTGACTTCCATCTTGAACTCATTGCTCAAGAACTCATTAATGCCGTTGAGCGCGGGGTTCGGATTATCGTGTTCTCATTTAACCGACTCGCGCTACCACATGAATCTATCGAATTGTACTCTCGATTTGAAATAGATGAAAAGATTTATCCATCACATCGCTTCATGCTAGTGATTGATATGAAAAATGCTCTAATGCTTTCCCATCGGGAAGAAACACATGGCTTATATACCAATAACAAATTACTAGTTAAAATCATGGCTGAACATATTCATAGTGATATTTATCTAACTGAATACGAAAAAATGGCACCGGAAAGAAAATGCCGGATATTAACCGTTCATGAGCTTGAAAATGATATGGTCAATGATGAACTATCGATATCATCAAAAAAAATGTAAGAATATGATGCAGTATATTTATATCCTGCGAGTATTGATTACAACTGTTTTATTGGCTACGTTCTGGCGACAGGCCTGCCAACTAAGTTGATGAACTCCTGCAGTGGACGTTGGCTTTTCCGATAAATAACTAGCAATATGGCACCCACTAAAGGCTTACGATTGCCTTCAAGTTAAGCAATACTGTATAAGCTAGGGGACTATGTAGCTTACTTATCCGGCGAAGATAGGCACTCATGAGATTGAATTATGAATACCGTTGAAGACTTCAACCAGATTTATACTGATGCAGGGTGTAACCTTGAGCAAACATTAGCTGATATTACAAGGCTTCATGTCGAGAATTAAGATAGCAAAAATCAGCTTAATGCGATGGCTGCGCAACTCCAGATTCTGCAGGTGTAGTGGCGAAGACCTTATCACCCGTGAAAAAGCAATCTCGAGCGTATCGTCGCCACGCTCGAGATGAAGGAAATGACTCAGGGAACGCTGATCCGTAAATTGTGCACATATACAACGGCGTATCCGACAAGACAGGCGGTATTTGAATATGACCGGCTGGTACGCAACACCTATACGCTAAGATATTTGCGCGATCCGCAGCTGGAACGCAACATCCGGCGTTCCCTGAACTGGATTGAATCTTATCACCAGCTACGTGCCGCCATCGCTAAAGTCGGTGGAAAGAAAGAGTTAACAGGGAAAAATGACATTGAAGCAGACATCAGTAATCGGTGCGGGCGGCTGATTTCCAACGAGATCGTTTATTACATCTCAGCGATCCTGTCACGATTGCAGGATGGTCTGGAAGCCGAAAACAGTGACAAGGGTATTGAGGCACTAACCCGGATATTACCGGTGGCTTGGGAGCACATTTTGTTGAACTGACATTATACCTTCAGAGCAGTCGTGAAATTATTGGCTTGGATGCATTGCTCGCCAGTTCAAAATAGCAGTATTCTAAATCGATTTTGACAGGAGCCAGTCTCAAAATGACTAGAGCACGAAGCAGAAGCAGGGGCGCGAGCGTAGCTAACCTGCCGTGGAGGCGTTCAGCAGGTACCGCTGCGCCTGTTGCCGCTTCTGCGCATAGTTGCTGAGCAGCACTTGCTTTGATTTCCCTTCGTTGTCGTAAAACAGGCCGCCTTTATCGGCGATAAAGCGATAATGGTGTTCAATCTGGTTTATAACCCAGTCAATGCGTTGCAAGGTGAGCAAGGTACAAGACTGGCCATGCAGATCATCTTCGATATCCAGTACGTGGGAGCGGAAGGCCTCCAGGAAAAATAACTGGCTCAGCGCGGCAGAGTCCGCCAGCGCTGATTCCCAGCGTGCCGTTATCTGCTGAAAATGAGCCTGCACCTGCGGGGCAGCCCACCGGGCGCGTAGCCAGGCGAGCTTACGCCGGTAGCTTTCAACCGCTAGTCGCTTCAAATCGCGATAGTGCGCCAGCTGCTGCTCCGCGCCGGGGACCTGGGTCATCAGCCAGTTAAAAAAGAAGCGGGTCTCAAAGCGCTCGACAAAGTGAAAAAGGGGATCGGCCAGACCGTTGCTGTTGAATTCCCTGAGCGGATCGAAGGGATACATATAGCCAAAATCGAATAGCCACAGATGCTCCTCCCGGTCCACCAACAGATTTCCATTACAAAGATCCCACTCCATCAACCCCTGTTCTTCGCAAGCTTCCAGGGTAGTAAATAGCTGGGCGATCAGCGACGGGGTCAGTTGGTGAATCAGCTCGCCATCGATCCACGGAGAGAGAAGAATGCCGAGACGATAATCAGCATACAGCGTTGGGACGATGTGGGCGAAGCTCGGGGCGGTGACAGGGTTATCCTTCAGCCGCTGCAATGCCTGCCGGCTCTGCACTTCATTTAAAAACGACAGCTGGCCGTTAAGGTTGGCAACGCCAGCGACAGCGCGTCGTTTTTTTAAATTATACTCCTCGCAGCCGATGCGCAACCGGTAAACCTCACCGGTCAGGCCAGAACCGTATACCTGCACCACATACGGTGAATCGGGGCCCAGCGCGGCGAGGGTCTCCGGTGGCAGCGGGCAGTGGCTGACGTCGCCTACAATAAGGGCTTCTCCGCTGCGGTCAAACGCCTGCTGTTGCTGTTGTCTGAGGTTCATGGTGTCTCCGGGAATCTTTCGGCATCGAGAACGTACCGCGCTATAACACCTGAAAGCGGTAGTAAAAACATCCTACCTCCGACTGCCTTTTCAGGCTGAGCGGTGGCGCACCAGCGGAGGAAGCCAGGGGCATAGGGAAGTGGTCGGGACAGATGTTGTCAGCCTCGGTGGGTTTTAGCAGCCTGTTTATTCGCCTCATAGCGCTTCACTGCTCTTGACCCTTTTTTTACTCTAGCTCGTAATGTAAGCACACCTGTTTTAGTTCCACGCACTTTTTGAGAGTTCCGGTTTTTCAGCCATCAGCCGGTACTCTTCCGGCGTCAGATTATTCAGAGATTCATGAGGTCGCTCGCCGTTATATTCCATCAGCCAGCGCTCGGTAATTTCCCGTGCTTCATTCAGTGTTCTGAACAGGCATGATCTATGAACCGTACCGGGTTTCTTGGAGACTAAACTCTCAGTGAAAGGAGACCCAAAATGAAATCACAATCCGCCAAACGCTATCCCCCTGAACTGCGTGAGCGCGCTGTCAGAATGTTGTTGGAACACCGTGATGAGTATGACTCTGAGCCGGATGCCATTCGTGCCATATCGTCAAAAATCGGGTGCCATTACGACACCCTACGAGTCTGGTTGCGTCAGCATAAAAATGATGTCCGTGGTGGTGTCAGCCCCGTCAGCACTGATGATGGTGGACTGAGCACCAATGAGCGCCAGCGTTTAAAAGAACTGGAGCGTGAAAATCGGGAGCTACGCCGCAGCAATGATATATTGCGCCAGGCCTCAGCTTATTTTGCTCAGGCGGAGCTCGACCGCCACTGGAAAAAATAATGCCACTTATGCAGCGTCTGAGTGGTACACACGGGGTCGGGCCGGTATGTCGCGAACTGGATATTGCCCCGTCGACATATTACTGGCATCAGCAACGCCAGCTACATCCTGAGAAATGTAGCCAACGAGAAAAGTGCGATGCTCAAATCATCCAGGAGATAAAACGCGTTTACGGAGAAAATTACAGTGTCTATGGGGCACGAAAAGTCTGGCGTCAGTTGCTCCGCGAGGGCTTTAGCGTCGCCCGGTGTACTGTTGAACGCCTGATGAAAATAATAGGTCTTCGGGGCGTACTCCGTGGCAAAGTCATCAAGACCACGATCGGTCGTAAAACAGCGGCAGCAGCGGATCTGGTAAACCGCCAGTTTGTGGCAGAACGTCCCAATCAGCTTTGGTGTGCAGATTTTACGTACGTTAGCACCTGGCATGGCTTCGCCTATGTGGCGTTCATCATCGATGTGTTCGCAGGCACGATCGTTGGCTGGCGGGTCTCATCGTCGATGGAAGCAAGGTTCGTGCTGGATGCTCTGGAACAAGCTCTGTGGGCACGTCGCCCCTCAGGTACAATCCATCACTCGGACAAGGGCTCCCAATACGTGTCACTGGCGTACACCCAGCGGCTGCAGGAGGCGGAGCTGTTGGCGTCGACAGGCAGTACAGGCGACTCTTACGATAATGCCCTGGCCGAGAGTATCAATGGCCTTTACAAAGCGGAAGTGATCCACCGTAAAAGCTGGAAAAACCACACGGAAGTGGAGCTTGCGACACTGGCGTGGGTGGACTGGTTCAACAATCGAAGGTTACTGGAACGGCTAGGACACATACCGCCGGTAGAAGCCGAAAAAGCTTATTATGCTACCAGTACAAATAATGATCTGGCAGCCTGAGCTTCCGGACTAAACACTCTCCAAAAAAACCGGGGCGGTTCAGTGCGGACTTAACAGCGCCCCTCTTGGCACATCCCTGACGTCCCCACCTTCCAGGCTTTTACCTCTTTCAACCGCTCACATTGCTCAAAACCGTATACCACTTAAAATCGAACTTCCGATATACGGATCGGTATCCTGTATCATGCGATATGCCAACAGATACCATCAGATATTATGAGAACAAGAAACGAACAGAATTTAGAGTATCTAGCTGATTTCAGAAATGAAAAAAGCCGCCCTTAGGCGACTTAATTGCATCGTATGGTGCGAAGGCCGGACTCAAATCATGTCGTAACTTAATGAAATCAAAAAGATAATATATAAACCATAAATTATATGCCCCCTTTTGTGCCCCCAACCATTTTTGCGACCATATCAAACTTAGCTGTTTGATATTACTATCTAATTAAAGACTAACGCCCCATTCGGTTAGGATCCGAAACCCGGATCCTAACCGGAACTCAAATACCATAAAAAAGTTTTTTTGCATTTAACTGTTCACACTGTTCACCTCCTTATTTTTCTTTTTAATATCATAGTGATAGATGGTGATTAGTTGGTGAAGAGTGAACAGTCAACTCTTCACCTCAGCGCATCTCTGGCCTGTTTCCGGCGAACATCACCGCAATACGATGGTGATGAGGGGGGGGGTAAAAAGTTTTTTTGGGTTTAACTGTTCACACTGTTCACCTTTGGTTTTTTATTAATACTTTCATAGTGATACAGGGTGAACATACGGTGAAGGGTGAACAGTGGATTGTTCACCCTTGAGGGAGGGACAGATACAAAAAGACCGGCTGTTGCCGGTCTGAGACAGGTTAAGTTGCGGTGGGTTCGTCGCACTTCGGCAGCCAGTCGCCGTAGCTTTCTTCTTTCAGCGACAGGTTGGTTTGTATCCCCTGCTTTGTGTGCCGCTTCTCATAATTCATCCCGTACTCTTTCAGCATCATGGGCAGTCCCAGTCCGAACATTTTCAGGCTGAGCACATTCCTGTAGCCGTTGGCCTCCATATAGGCCAGATACGCGTGATAGAGATATTTACGGTAATTACGCGGGATGATACTGGCATTACCCATGAACATCCCGTTGGTCTGCGGCAGCGCTTCCAGATAGCCGCAAAAATCAAACGTCGGGTCAGCGTCGCGTTTGATGCTGAGCGCCTCATCGGAGTTCTGCTGCGACTGGAGCAGGGCGCGGGCGCTCATCGGGTCGCTGAACTGCTGCATCAACTGGCGTACGATGACGGCCAGCTCGCGGGCGATTTTATCCCTGAGCTGCGGGTCGCGCTCCTCCGGGGCTATCTGCTCCGGGAAGTGGATAATCACCCGGCGACGTGACACGCCGCCGCTGCGGTCGGTGAAGCGCATCGGGTTATTGTTCACGGCCAGAATCACCGCCGGAATATGTGTCGAGTAGGGATTCTGGTATTTCGGGTCAACGGAGACCGCATCGCCGCCGGTGATGGCCTTGAGTCCGGCACCGTCACCGCTCCATTTCTCCTGGTCAGGCAGACGTATCAGTGAGAAGCCAATCAGGGAGGCACGCTTGCGCGGGTCTTCCAGCGTGTCGATATCGGCTGACGTGGCGTTATCCTCTCCGGCCAGCATCGTGGCGATTTCGGCGAGAATACTTTTCCCGCTGCCGCCGGGGCCGGTGACTTCGAGAAAGAGCTGCCAGTCGTAGCGGTTCGCCAGCACCATAAATAGCGCGGCCAGAATCACGTTACGTTTTGTCGGGTTGCCACTGGCCGCCCGGTCGAGCCAGCGCCAGAAGTTCGGCGCGTGGGTTTCCAGCGTTTCCCCTTCCACCGGCGGGGTAAAATCCACGTCACACAGGGTGCGCAGCCAGTGCGATTTGCTGTGCGGGCTGAACAGACCGCTCTGGGTGTCGAGCACCCCGTTGCGAAAACCAATCAGACGGCGTGCTGGTGCATCCTGCTGCGGAATAATCAGTTTCAGGGTCTCCACCACAGAGGTGATTCTCCCCGACGAGAACGGGGCGCGTATGCGCTGGAATAAATCAGCCACACTCCGTGAAAAAGTGGCGGCCGGGATATTTTTCCAGATGCCGTTTTCATAGCGGGACAGGAGCTGGCCGTTGGCGTCCACGGCCAGCGCTTCACCGTAATGCTCATGCACCCGCCAGGCCTTGTCGCTGGCGCCCATGGCGGTAAATTCCGCCTCGCTCATGGTGTCAAACGGGCTTTGTGCCGCTGGCCGGATGGCGGCATAAATGGCTTTCCGCGTGGCGTCCTCCCCCTTCAGCATCATCGCATCATTCCAGTCACCGAACACCGGCGGCAGGGCGACAACGCCCTCACAGGCCTGAGCGGCAGCTACCGCTTTAGTCTGGCCGTCGCCGTTCAGGTCACGGTCGGCGGCGAGGATAATCTGACAGGCCGGGTGTTTCTGACGGGCCAGGCTCGCCAGAGAAAGAAGGTTCACGGACGACAGCGCCACCATGACGGTTTCTCCGGTCAGGTGATGCACGCTAAGGGCCGTCGCATAGCCCTCCGCTATCCACAGGCGTTTTCCCGTCTGTTTCTGTCCGTCGATGAGATGGCATGCGCCTTTGACCTGCCCGCCCTTCAGGGTGCGCTTGAGCCCCTCAGCATTAATAAGCTGGAGGTTAACCAGCACGCCGGACTCGTCATACAGCGGCACCACCACATCACCGGCGCGGTAGGCCACGCCGCCGGTTTTGTGAGACGCGGTCAGCGTCAGACACTCACGACCGGCAAAGCCCTTGCGGGTCAGGTAGGCGTTGCCGGTAGCCGGGTGAGTTTTCTCCAGCAGTCTGACGGCCAGCGCGGCCGCTGCTTTGCGGTCGGCTTCAGTCTCAGCCTCTGCGGCTGCTATCGCCTCCGGGGCCACCGGTGGCAGGTGGCCGGTGACGGCGTTCACCTTCCCGGCGGCCTCGGAGGCCGACACGCCGAACACCTTCTCAACCAGTTTAAGGCCGTCACCGGCGCCGCACTGGTTACAGAACCATGTGCCGCGCCCCTCTTTATCGTCAAAGCGGAACCGGTCAGCCCCGCCACACACCGGACAGGCCTGATGGCGGTTTTTTATCACTTTCATTCCCAGCGCCGGGAGAATGCGCGGCCAGTGGCCGCACGCCTGTTTTACGGTGTCCGTTACGTTCATTTTCATGGTTTTCTCCCTCAGTGCAGTACAGGCGATGTGATATGGCGGGCGCAGAGCTCATCCATCACGGCGAGCCCGAGGAAGGACAGCGACGGAGCGGCTTTCAGCGGCCCGGCCTCCATCAAATCTTCCAGCAGCGCACAGGCAATCAGACGGCCTTTTTCCTCGCCGTGCTGGCGCAGATAGAAGCCCTCCAGCTCGGTAGCGATGGCGCTTTCCAGCGCGTCGAGGGTGAGGTGGGGATAGCGGTGCTGACGTTCGCACAGGGTCAGCCAGGCACAGGCCACGGCGCGGCGATACAGAGCAGCACGCAATACAGGCGGCAGAGGCGTTTTCATACGTTGCCCTCCCCGGTGAACCAGCGGTGGTTGCAGCGCTCGACCACGCCGTCGAGCTGGGCGGTCATCAGGTAAATCACGGAGGTAAGCTGTAACTGCTGGGCCGGGTCACGACGCAGGGAAGTACAGTCCTGCACCTGCATCAGCTCGCCGACGAACTGGCCGACGTTGCGCAGGTGCTCCAGGCATTCGAGGTCTTTGACGGTGATGGCGGGCTGTTTCATGCGCGCACCTCCGCCACCGGCAGACGACCGGCAAACGAGAGGACGTAATCGCGGACGAGGGAAAGGCGTGCGGCGTGTTCATCTCCGGCCACGGCGCGGAGCATACAGATACGGGGCTGACGGTCTGCGCGACGAACGGCGGCAAACACAAAGACAAATTGCGGGTGTGACGGGGTGAGGATAGTAGCCATGACGGCAGCCTCCTTGAAGTAGTTTGAAAAACTACCACCGGAAACGCCAATTTCACTGGTGGCAGCCCGAGCGGGGTTGGCGTAACCGGCCTTCAAGGGAACCGGCCAGCCCGAAGGCTGCCCCGCCCGGACTACCATTATCAGAAAAGAACCCTGGTGCACGAATAAACACCACAGCCCTGAAAATGGGTGTGCCTGAGCAACGACATAAAAAAACACGCATGGCGCGTGTCGTGTCGCCTTGAAGTTATTCGGAACGCCAATTCCGGCTGTCGATTTTGCGACAGCGGCAAAACTATACCTGGAAACGGCGAAGGGAAGCAAGCCAGAAAAAGAGGGTTTTTGCGGAACGGGCATCATCATGCGTCATAGCCCCGGTTGCGTTCGGCGATACGGTCGGCCATCCACCCGGTGATTTCCGACTGCGCCCACGCCACGTTTTTCCCGCCGAGGGAGATTTGTTTCGGGAAAGCCTCCCGGCTGATGAGGTCGTAAATCGTGGAGCGGGACAGCCCGCACAGATGCATCACCTCGGGCAGACGGATAAAGCGTTCCTGAACGGCGTCAGAGAGCGGCATCAGCGGCGCAGCAGGGGCAGAAGACGGGGAAGAAAAAGCGGTGTGCATCGGGCTACCTCATAAAGTCCATACAGTGCCGGTCGTGTCCGTCCGGCTTCAGGTAGCTCTCTATTTTGTGAATATTTTCTCTGAGGGCAACAAGTCTTTTTGCAGCGAAATACCACACAACAAGCTGTTAACAAGCAAATGGCAAACAGTGGCAATCCCTGACAATCGTTGACAATCCCTGATAATCCTTTGGTAAACCGATGATTACTTTTATTTATATATTCTTCATTTTTAATCGCAAAAAAGACTAAGTGAACAAGGCATCGTCAAAACTGAAAGGTGAACAGTGGTGAACAGTGGGTGAACAGTCACCCCCTCAACTGTTCACCCTTTATCTTACTGTATTACTTATATTTTTTCTTATGGTGAACAGTGGTGAATAGTTAACAGTAAAAAAACAAACAGTGAGCATGCTTTTCCTGAGACCTTTCTCTGGCAAGCCGGGTTTTGACGTCCTGTTTGTGCCAGAACTGCCACAACCGCAACAGGTCGTGTTGTTGTGTGTGCCCCGGCAGAATCACCTCATGTTGAAATCACGAGGAAACCTGCCATGACCGACACCCCCTTTATCCCTGATTACCTGAAACCGGCTCTGGAGCGACTGGCCGCCGCCAGAACGGCCCATCTTGAACAGGCCCGCCGGATGGAGGACACCCTGACGGCCATCACCCGCGCAGAGGAGCAGAAAGCGGCGCTGGAGCAGGACAACGGCAGCGACACCCGCACATGGCGCGCTGCTTTCCGTGCCGGGGGTGCCATGCTGACCGATGAGCTGAAAAGCGGTCATATCGAACGCGTGGCCCGCCGGGAGCTGGCGCAGGAATGTGACAACCTGACCGAAGTGCTGGCCTTTGAACGTGACCTGCTGAAAGTCGCCTGCAACAGCACCGCGCAGGCATTCCGCCAGGCGCATCACGCCGTACTGTCTGAATACGCGAAGGAAGAGCTCGACCGGGCGCTGAACGACACCCTCGGGCCACTGGTCCGGGCGATGGTGCTGAAAGCGGATGTGATGGCAAACCCGCTCGCCAACACCATCGGCCATCAGGGGTATATCGAGCCGGAGAAAGAGGTCATGCATCAGGTGGTGACCTTCCTGACCAGGAAAGTGAGCGACTTCTCCGTCACGCCAGCGGATGAGCCGGTGCTCTCCCTGACCGGCTTCCCGGCCGTCGCGCTTGCGCACATGGACCACGACGCCGCCAGCACGCCCGGCCAGCTAAAAGTCTGGCAGGAGAAAATCCGTCAGCGCGAGGCTGACCTGAAAGCGCGGGGGCTGCTGCCATGATGCACTGTCCGTTCTGCAAAAAGTCGGCGCATGCCCGCACCTCCCGCTATCTGTCGGAGAACGTCAAACAGCGCTATCACCAGTGCACCAATATTGAGTGCTCGGCGACGTTCCGCACCACTGAAGCCATCGACGAGGTTATCCGGCCCCCGGCGGAGAAGACGCCGCCTGTCGCGGAGCCGGTCACACCCCCGGCACCCCGCAAGGTGCAGGGCTGCTACAGCTCGCCATACCGTCATTAATCAGGGGAGAACTGACCATGACCACCCTCACGCTACAGCAGGCCTTTGAAGCCTGTCAGAAGAACGAAACCGCCTGGCTGAACCGTAAAGCCGAACTCGCGGCCGCAGAGCAGGAATATCAGGAACAGGTGCTGGCCGGGGATGACCGTATACCGGGCAGAATGCAGACACTGCGCGAGATTATCGATGTCAAAAAATGGGAGATAAATCAGGCCGCCGGGCGCTATATCCGCTCCCATGAAGCGGTACAGCGCATCAGTATCCGCAACCGGCTGAATGACTTTATGCAGGCGCACGGGACAGAGCTCGCCGCCACGCTCGCCCCGGAGCTGATGGGACTCAGCCAGCAGCCCGCACTCCTGACCGGCCATGCGCTCGACCGCTCGGCGCATTACCTGCGCGAAGCGCTGTCCGTGTGGCTGAGTAACGGTGAAGAAATTAATTATTCGGCAGAAGACAGCGATATTTTAACGGCCATCGGATTCAGGCCTGACGCGGCTTCACGGGTGGATAATCAGGAAAAATACACCCCCGCACAGAGCCTGATTTATGCCCGCCGGCGCACGGAACTGGCCGGCAGGTAGCCCCGCAAGAAATCCCCGAAAATACCGCTATTTTTCCCGAATTAAGCCATGCATCCACAGGGTGCATGGTTTTGCATGCGCTTTCCCGTCCAGTCACTCCCTTCGCAGCCCTGTCCCGGCGCGGCCTGAGCCCCCCGATGCACCTGCATGAAAACCGACCCACGAAGCGTGCAGGCGAGGCGGGGAAAGCACTGCGCGCCAGCGGTAAAGTATTTATTTAATGATATTTAATTTGGCGGCCTGAGCGCGTCGCTGCGCTGCGCGGGTTCGCGGGAGTGTCGGTGGGTGGTGCGGTGCTGTTCGGGGGCGTGGTGAGCCTCTGAGGCGGTTAGGTGAGGGATAAGAAAACACAACACAGTGGATGAGGGAAATCTGTTATTTCAGTATTCATTTTATTGTTCCTAAAATTGCTATTTCCCTGACGTATTCAGGTCTGTAGCAGCCTGAACCTCGCCATGCACCTGCATGCAAATCACCCCACGTAGCAGGCTGGAGAGGCGGGGGAATAATTACGTACCTGCATTAAAAGACGTATTAATTTCGATAGCCGGTTAAGGCTAATAAGAGTGAATGTAAAAAATGCAATAGTCAGTTACACATCAGTATGTAGCAAAGCGAAAAAAAAAAATAGATTGCGTTATTATATATAAAACACTCCAAAATAAGAGCAACCACGACAAATTAGAAATACCGACCCATTCAAAAAAAATTTTATCAAGCCTGTTACACCTCCATATTACCAGTGATGCAACAGGATTTTAATAGCACTTATAACTTGCGTATTATATTACTATTATAATGCATAAGATTCACATGCAAACCATCTAGCATAGCAATTAGATCGGTATATTTTTCACTAGTACCCATTATAATTTGTTTGTCATCCAAGTATGACTCAGAGGCTTTTTTTATGAATGTTTTAAAGCTAACATCTTTGGTTTCCTGTTGCCTTGGTTCATCCATAATGAGTAAACCCAAGTGATTTGTAGATATATCATGTGAATGGGAATCCAGCATTAACAATGAATATAGATATGACCAAATCACCCTTATATTATCACTAGCAGATGCTTCAGAACCAATATCTACGCTATCTACAGTGGGTTTGTATGTATTTGTCGACAAATCAAAATCTTCAATAGGTGTGCTTTTGTATCCAAAATCTTGCAAATTGGTCTTAAACGAATCCTTTAAGATTTTTAGTTTTAATCTGTCTTTTTGAGTAAAACCATCATATGGAAGCTTCGCCAGTCTGTTATTACACTCCCGCCAGTCGGAGAGAACAGCAAGAAGTGTAGTTTTTTTATCGTCTTCAAAATTCAAGAGCGAGCCCAAACTGTCAATATCTTTTTCCAGCTTAACCTCTTTCCGTATTAGTTCTCTAAGCTCTGAATTTATAGGGGATGAGATACTACGATGAATTTCTCTAATCTGATTACGCAACTCTCGAACTCTAGCATTAGCCACATTTAATGCTGCCTCTTTCTTTTCAAATTTTAATTTTTCACTTTTGGCTAAACTATCGAAAACTGCAAAAGTTTTCTCAAGATATTTTATATTGTCTTCAACCGTTAATGTTTTACCATCCAAAACTGTTGGCAAAAGTGTATTTTCTATATTTTGCCCACACGTTGGACAATTGCCTTCAACAAAAGAAAAACTCTCCTGTGAACCTAATAACTGCAGCTTTTCAATATCCTTATACTTTCTCAAGCTTTCTTTCGTGTCATTCAACCCTTTGTTTATTGATATAATATACTGCTTATTGGACTCTATATCAGATATTAATAAGGAAAGAGCGTGCTCATGATTTGCCAAATTTACTCTCAAATTATCAAGAAGTAAATCCAGTCCTCTATCATTTGGGATATCATCATTTTTTATCTGCTCTCTGACGGCTTCTAACTCATTTTCAAGAATCGATTTATACTTTGGTAATGATACTTCATGATTCTCTTCATCCAGTGTATATAAATCACTATCCTGATAGATCTCAGACTTGGCGGAGATTTTTTCAGGTATTCTTGTTGACACAAAGAAACCATAAACTTTTGCATTAGATTCTAAATCAGAGATTGTATTCATCCATTTAGTTTCATAGTTTCTCTTTTCATCCAAACATACCTCTCGCTTCCTTCTAATTTCGCGAACATCCAGATCGAGAGTATACTCAAGAATATTTTGTGACAAATCCTTTATTCCAAGGTAAGTTGGAATGATATTCAGTATACTACCCCACCCCCTAGTCTGCTCTACATAATTAACTGTAAAAATTGACTCAATATAAAGTGGGCATTTGGTACCATCATATTTAATCACCTGTGGTTGTTTTATTCCTAAAAAATCAGACAGGAAATAATGAAATCCCTTTTCACGCTGTGCAGAACCTGGATCTTTTAGAAAGAAATCATTAAATTCCCGTGGGTTAATTTGGTTAAACTCACAATCGTAGACGGTAACTATTTTTGAAGCCTCACTATCACTCTTCCTTAATACAGTAATTGTTCTTGCATTTTCATTCGCAATTTGGAGATATATTTTAGATTCATTAACTTGTATTTCCGCATCATTATCATCCCTTAATTTTGTTGTAAGTGCAGATTTTAAAGGATTGTTCCTCGAAGGTCCCAAAATACCTTCCAATCCTAATGCATAGATTATTGATTGTATGCATGTAGACTTACCAGAAGAATTCTCAGCACTTATGATATTTAAGCCATAGTCAAATTTGAGGTCTACCCCATAAGCCCCATCACTTGTACTTGTCCTAATTATCAATCGTTCCACTTTAAGCTTGCTCATATAATCCCTTTGTATAGTATCTGATCGATTTTTTTATCGGAAAACTCGGATTTACTGTATTTGTCAATAAATTCCTTTTCAAAAACAAACAATGTTGGGTCTTTATAAATTTTGTTAGACAAAAGCACACCTTTATTGGTTAAGACAATACTTTTTGCTGAGTCTAAGGAAAATACTCCTTCAGCTAATCCCAATGATATTGCTTTATCTAAGAGAGGATCAAAGCGAATGTTAATGTCTCCATAAGCCCCCTCAGAAAAATATCGAACTCTTTTATCAGCAGACGATATTAAGGAGTATAAAACTTGCATTTTTTTCAAGTTCGCAGAGGAACCCCTACATAGCTTTTTAAGAATAATAGCCAGTAAAGATATTCTCCAGATAGGTCTTAATTCCGGTTCAATTGGCGAACCAATTGAGTTAAATGTCATTTTTTCAGGAGTTTCTTTTAAAATATCCATGATTAAAAGTCCAAATTACAACGCATTAGCCAATCACCGACTACTCCAATTGAAATGCATTTTAAATTATCTTGATGAAGACGGCTGGATTCTTTGAGCTTATTATTAAGAAATTCCATTTGCTGATATGGAGTTAAAATATCATGATCAAAGAAAGTTAAGGACAAATCTTGTTCACGATCCAAAATGCCGTTAGTGATTTTCTCATGTAAAATTGGATAGTTTTCTTTTAGGTCGTTCATGATATTTTTATACATAACGATGTTTTTTAACAGTATTGTCGATGTATTTTCAACCTGAGCTTCGTCGTTCTTTAATTTTGCAAGCTTTCTTGATATATTATCGCCAAATTCACTGCTATTATCTTTAAGATGATCAATATCACTAATATCCACTTGAGGAAGTTCTATTCTCAGTAGCCTTAGCCCACTACTAATTAAATCGTCCTCTTCTTTTTTGAAATTGTCTCTATCCCAAATCAATACTTTAAAATCATTATTATCAACATAAGGCAAATTGGCAGCTAGAACTTCACTTTCCTTATTAACAACATGTACATTCAATTGTTTAGACAAATGCTTTGGCACTACTAAAATCCAACGTCTTATTTTTGTATTTCGTAATATTTTCTTTAAATATCCTTTTTTATCTAAGATAAATTTCCCAATATCCGCAGTCACCTTATCTCTTTGTTTTTCATACAACTTATCTACTGTGCATGCCTCATCAGGACAATAAGACTGGAAAGCATATCCTTGCAGGCAATACCCCTCAATGCCTGCATCACCATTATGAAAGTCAGGTATTGGGACATAATTTTCGTCACCAAACTTAAGCCGCAGAAGATCATTTACATGACCTTCCCATTCTTTGGCTTCCCATACTTTATTTTTAGATATTTCCATTAGCCGCCAACTTGGAATAATTGGTATTTAAAATATAAACACCATTATCACAAAGAAACAAACAAATCAACAACTTAAGATAGACTAACTGTGGAAAAATCTATTTATCATCAATCTATTTGAAATTTAATATTTTTTTAATCGCGCAAAGTCGAAGGATGTGATGTAGGTTGATTTATTCATATCAAGATAGTCAGCCCACCATTGAACCATGAGGCGTCGTTCATCCAAATGCTCAGATGTATGAATATACGCCGCACGCACATTATTACGCTCTGAATGGCTCAACTGCCGTTCTATCGCGTCATCGCTCCATAACCCTGACTCACCGAGCGCACCACGCGCCATCGTCCTGAACCCATGCCCGCAAACCTCAGTTTTCGTGTCATATCCCATGGCACGCAACGCACTGTTTACCGTGTTTTCACTCATGACCTTAGTTGCATCGTGATCCCCCGGAAAAAGCAGCTCTTTATCACCACTAATCTGCTTTAACTGGGCTAACAAAATCATCGCCTGCCGACTAAGCGGAACGATATGCTCCTCTTTCATCTTCATGCCACGGTATGAGTAACGCACGCCTTTAATTTCTTCTCGCTTTGCAGGTACACGCCAAAGAGATTTATCGAAATCAAACTCTTCCCAACGAGCAAAACGTAACTCGCTGGAACGTACAAAAGTTAGCAGAGAAAGCTCAACCGCGATCCGCGTCATTACACGGCCACGATATGCAGCAAGACGAGCAAGAAACTCAGGGAACCGGCTAGAGGGTAAAGCAGGATAGTGTCGTGCTTTGGTTGTTGATAAAGCACCAGCCATATCACTGGCCGGGTTAGAGTCGATGTAATCGTTCTGTACGGCATAACGCATAATGGCCGTGACACGCTGCTGAAGACGCTGCGCAACGTCATGTTTACCACTTGCATCAACTTTTTTAATCGGGGCTAACAGGTGGCTGGTTTTGAGCTGGCGAATATCAGACGTGCCGATATAAGGAAAGATATAAAGCTCAAGATAGCGAAGAACGCGCGATCGATGGTCTTCACTCCAGCGCTTGTTACTTGCATGCCATTCACGAGCAATGGTTTCGAAAGTATATGCTCCCGAATTTTCAGCCTGAGCTTCTTTCTGTTCGGCTTTCGGGTCAATGCCCTGCACTAACAGCTTTTTGGCTTCATCGCGCTTTGCTCTCGCCTGAGCAAGCGTCACGGTAGGCCAAACACCAAAAGCGAGGCGATCCTCTTTTTTGTCAGAGGGGCGTCGGTATTTCATGCGCCAGTATTTGGACCCCTTAGCCGAAACTTCGAGATACAAACCGCCACCATCGGCCATTTTGTAGGTTTTGTCTTTAGGCTTTGCGGTCTCTACCTGCCTGGCGTTGAGCTTCATTTTGGGGGCACATTTCTAATCGAAGTTAAGATGCCCCCAATTATGCCCCCAATGACATCCGGATTTCAACGGACAACCTCGGACGACTCAGGACGTAAAAATCGCTGCAAGCATTGATTTTTAAGGGATAATTGGACTTTCTCGGATGGTCTTGGAAGTACTAATGGTGCCGAAGGCCGGACTCGAACCGGCACGTATTTCTACGGTTGATTTTGAATCAACTGCGTCTACCGATTTCGCCACTCCGGCACGGAAAGGATACGGAAAACGTTCTGGATTATACCTGTCGCACGCTGCCATGCAAGCAACGTTGCATTCACCTGCCACCAAGTGATGAATTTTTCATCGGCTCAGTGTGTTAGCCTCTTCAGGGTACATTTTGCCCTCCTCTATAACCCCCATCCCCCCTCCTTCTGCCAAGCGTCCCCTCGCCCCATGCTCTACACTTCCTTCTTAACTACGCCAAACCCAAGGAAACTGTCATGAGCACTATTAAAAGTTACGCCGCCAAAGAAGCGGGCGCCGATCTGTCGCTGTGGGAGTACGATGCCGGCGACCTTAAGCCGGAAGATGTCGAAGTGCAGGTGGAGTACTGCGGGATCTGCCACTCCGACCTGTCGATGATCGACAACGAATGGGGCATGTCGAGCTATCCGCTGGTGGCCGGTCACGAGGTGATAGGCCGGGTGGCGGCGCTGGGCAGCGCGGCGCAGGATAAAGGGCTGAAGGTTGGCCAGAAGGTCGGTATTGGCTGGACGGCGCGCAGCTGCGGCCACTGCGACGCCTGTATCAGCGGCAACCACGTGAACTGTCTGGAAGGCTCGGTGCCCACCATCATCAACCGCGGCGGCTTCGCCGATAAGCTGCGCGCCGACTGGCAATGGGTGATCCCGCTGCCGGAAAACGTCGATCTTGAATCCGCCGGGCCGATGCTCTGCGGCGGCATTACCGTCTTCAAGCCGCTGCTGATGCATCACGTCACGGCGAACAGCCGCGTCGGCGTCATCGGCATTGGCGGCCTCGGCCATATCGCCATCAAGCTGCTGCACGCGATGGGCGCGGAAGTCACCGCCTTCAGCTCCAATCCGGCGAAAGAGCAGGAAGTGCTGGCAATGGGCGCCGATCGCGTAGTGAACAGCCGCGATCCCGAAGCCTTAAAGGCGCTGGCCGGCCAGTTCGACCTGATTATCAACACCGTCGCCGTCGACCTCGACTGGCAGCCGTACTTTGAAGCGCTGGCGTACGGCGGCAACTTCCACACCGTCGGCGCGGTAATGAAGCCGTTCCCGGTCCCCGCGTTTACCCTGATTGGCGGCGACCGCAGCATCTCCGGTTCGGCCACCGGCAACCCGGCCGAGCTGCGCAAGCTGATGAAATTTGCCGGACGCAGCAAAGTCGCGCCGACCACCGAGCTGTTCCCGATGTCGCAGATCAACGAGGCGCTGAAGCACGTTCGCGAGGGCAAGGCCCGCTACCGCGTGGTGCTGAAAGCCGACTTCTGATCGTTCCTCATCATGCTTCAGGCCGCAGCCGCGCGGCCTGAACGCCACTGGCCGGGATGATGCCGGGCGGCCCGTCTGCCCGGCGCTTGTTTCCCTGGTCATTAAACCGTCATCTCCCCGCCATACGTTTGCAGTCAATCCTTCTCACAATCCGGGCTTCTACAAACGCCTGAACGAGACGTCCGCCACCATGAGAAAAACCTGGCTCCCCTGGCTGATACTGTCGCCTTCCCTGCTGTTTTTATTACTGTTTACCTGGTTTCCCCTCGGGCGATCGGTTTATGACAGCCTGTTCGATACCCGCATGGTCAGCGACGGCGGCCAGTATGTCGGGCTGGAGAACTTCAGTCGTCTGTTCGCCGACAGCGTCTTCTGGCAGTCGCTGGTGAATAACCTGCTTTATATCCTGCTGACGGTGGTACCGGGCGTGACCCTCGCCCTGCTGCTGGCGGTCGCCCTGACCGAGAATCACCGCGTCAACCGCTGGCTGCGCACCGCCTTCTTCTTCCCGATGATTATCCCGATGGTCAGCGCCGCCGCGCTGTGGCTGTTTATCTTTATGCCCGGCCTTGGCCTGCTCGACCACTATCTGGCGAAGCTGTTTGGCCCGATGAACAACAACTGGCTGGGGCGCAGCAATAGCGCGCTGCTGGCGCTGGCGCTGATTGGCGTGTGGAAGTTCGCCGGTTACTACATGCTGTTTTTCCTCGCCGGGTTGCAAAGCATTCCGGCCTCCACGCGCGAAGCGGCGATAATGGAAGGCGCCACCCGCACGCAGGTGTTCTTTAAGGTGACGCTGCCGCTGCTGCGCCCGACCCTGAGCTTCGTCATAACCACGGCGCTGATCTACTCCATCACCCAGATCGACCACGTGGCGGTGATGACCCGCGGCGGGCCGGATAACGCCACGACCGTGCTGCTCTACTACATCCAGAACCTCGCCTGGGACACCCATGATTTAGGTAAAGCTTCCGCCGCCACCTTCCTGACGCTGGCCGGGCTGTTTGCCTTCTCGCTGATTAACCTCAAACTGCTGGAGAAAGGAGCGCACTATGAGCGCTGAAATCTCGCCGCTGGCGCTGCGATCGCACAGCGCATCGCGCCCGCTCTGGCTGCGCCTGCGCCGCTCGCAGCCCTTTACGCTCACGGTATTAATGTGCTGCCTGGCGCTGCTGTGGATGAGCCCGTTTTTATGGATGCTGGCAACCTCGTTTAGCGCCACGACCTTCGGCGAGGATATGGCCTCGCTGCTGCCCCGTATGCCGCTGACGCTGGATAACTTCCGCGATGCCTGGGACAGCGCCGACTGGCTGAGCCTCTACGCCAACACCCTTATCTTCACCTTCGGCACCTTCTTCGCGCAGCTGTTGACCATCACCACCGCCGGCTACGTCTTCGCCTGCCACGAGTTCCGCGGCAAGAAGACGCTGTTCCTGATGTTCCTCGTCCAGCTGATGATCATGCCGGTGGTGATGATGGTGCCGAACATGTTGACCCTGAAAACCTTCGGCCTGCTCAACACCCTCACTGGGGTAATGATGCCCTACTTCACCTCGGCGTTCGGCGTGTTCCTGATGCGTCAGGCGTTTCTGGCCATACCCAAAGAGCTGGAAGAGGCGGCGCTGATGGAGGGCTGTCGCTGGTGGCAGGTGCTGTTCCGCGTGCTGCTGCCGATGTCCTGGCCGTCGGTGCTGGCCTTCGCCACCGTCAGCATTACCTACCACTGGAACGAGTATCTGTGGCCGCTGATGATGCTGAACGACCCGGACAAACAGGTGCTGACCGTGGGGCTGGTCTCGTTCGCCATGGGCGCCGAATCCGGCGGTCAGTGGGGCATCATCGGCGCCGGCACGCTGATGGTCTGCCTGCCGCTGATGCTCGCGTTCATCCTCTTCCAGAAACAGTTCCTGCGAAGCTTCGGCTTCTCCGGGATCAAATAAGGAGCTCTTCATGCTGTTAGCGCAAATTTCCGATACCC
Source organism: Klebsiella sp. M5al (assembly GCF_002090195.1). NCBI lineage: Bacteria > Pseudomonadati > Pseudomonadota > Gammaproteobacteria > Enterobacterales > Enterobacteriaceae > Klebsiella > Klebsiella sp. M5al. The sequence goes on along the minus strand of NZ_CP020657.1, from coordinate 645,194 downwards.
ATTTCCGCAGCCGCGGCCAGAAGCTGTACGGCTTTATTGACGTCAACGCCGCTAATGCCGACGTCGTCTCCCAGTTGAACGCCCTGCAGGAGCGTCCGGACGCGGTTGTGGTGAGCGGCGATATCGTCAACTGCGGCCGCCCGGAAGAGTATGAGGTCGCCCGCCAGATCCTCGGCAGCCTGAACTATCCGCTGTATCTCATTCCCGGCAACCACGACGATAAAGCGCTGTTTCTGGAATACCTGCATCCGCTGTGCCCGCAGCTCGGCCGCGATGCGCAAAACATACACTACGCGGTAGACGATTTTGCCACTCGCCTGCTGTTTATCGACTCCAGCCGCGCGGGTACGTCGAAAGGCTGGCTGACCGAGGAAACCATCAAGTGGCTGGAGTCTCAGCTGTTTGATGGCGGCGATAAACCGGCGACGGTGTTTATGCATCATCCGCCGCTGCCGCTGGGCAACGCGCAGATGGACCCTATCGCCTGCGAAAACGGCCATCGTCTGCTGGCGCTGGTTGAGCGTTTCCCGTCGCTGACGCGCATTTTCTGCGGCCATAACCACAGCCTGACCATGACCCAGTATCGCCAGGCCATCATCTCCACCATCCCGGGAACCGTCCACCAGGTGCCCTACTTTCATGAAGATACCCGACCGTATTACGACCTCTCTCCGGCGTCATGCCTGATGCATCGCCAGGTCGACGAGCAGTGGGTGAGCTATCAGCATCCGCTGACCCACTACGCCGGACCGTGGATGTACGACGAAAATATCAGCTGCCCAACGGAAGATCGCTAAACGCCATGCTTAGTCTGCAAAACATCAGTAAACAGTTTGACGGTAAACCGGCCCTCAGCGCCCTGTCGCTGGATATTCGCGAAGGGGAATTCGTGGTGCTGGTGGGCCCGTCCGGCTGCGGTAAAAGCACCCTGCTGCGCCTGCTCGCCGGGCTGGAGCCGGTCAGCGAGGGGGAGATCTGGCTGCACGATGAGAACATCACCGACATGTCGCCCAGAGAGCGTAATTTCGCGATGATCTTTCAGAACTATGCGCTGTTTCCGCACCTGTCGGTGCGCGACAACATCACTTTCGGCATGAAGGTACGCAAAGAGGAGAAAACCAGCTGGCAGCCGCGGGTGGATAAAGTCGCGCAAATGCTGCAGCTGGATACCCTGCTCGATCGCAAGCCGGCGAAGCTCTCCGGCGGCCAGCGGCAGCGGGTGGCGATGGCGCGGGCGATTGTGCGCAATCCGCGCCTGTTCCTGATGGATGAGCCGCTCTCCAACCTTGACGCCCGCCTGCGTAGCGAAGTGCGCGACAGCATTATGGACCTCCACCAGCAGCTCAGAACCAGCACCGTCTACGTCACCCATGACCAGACGGAAGCGATGTCGATGGCCGACCGCATCGTGGTGATGAACGGCGGCCACGTACAGCAGGTCGGGCGACCGGAGTATCTCTACGCCAACCCGGCCAACCTGTTTGTCGCCGGGTTTATCGGATCTCCGGCGATGAATCTGCTCTCGCTGCCCTGCGCTGATGGTGAGGTATTACTGGGTGAGCTGCGCTATCCGCTGCCGCCGCGCTACCGTGAAGAATCCCGGGTGTGGTTAGGCATTCGCCCGGAACATATCAGCGACCGCGTGGAGGAGAACCATCTGCGCTTGCCCGCCACCGTGCTGCAACGAGAACTGATGGGAGCCGATTATTTGCTCCACGTCAGTACCCCCATCGGCACCTTACGCTTTAGCCGTCGCCATCGCGGCGCGGTACCGGAGAAAGGCGATTCGCTGATCCTCGGCTTTTCACCTGCCGATGTGCATCTTTTTCATGCTGAGAAACAGCATAATTTAGCGCCGGTACATCAGGCGTAATTGTTGCAGTCAGTTTGGACACGGACAGCGCGGAAGAACCGGAGCGTACGTGTAGTACGTGAGGATTCTGAGCACTGCCCAGGGCCAAACTGGCAAATAAAATAGCCTGTGGACAGGTGCTTACTGATGGAGACAAACTATGTTTAAACCTCTCACCGCTCTCGCGGTTGGGCTCAGCCTTGCCCTGAGCGGCGCGGCGCTGGCGAAAGAGAAGATCGACTTCATGTTCCCGGCGCCGGTGGACGGTAAGCTGACCATGGAGATGACCCGCGTCATTAAGCAATTCAACGAGTCGCAGCAGGATGTCGAAGTGCGCGGGATCTTTACCGGTAACTACGACACCACCAAGATCAAAGCCGAATCAGCGCAGAAGGCCGGACAGCCGCCCGCGCTGGTGATTATGTCCGCTAACTTCACCACCGATCTGGCGCTGAAGGATGAGATCCTGCCGATGGATGAGCTGTTCCAGTATGGCGATCAAAAAGCGGGGGATTTTCTGGTGAAGGCGTTCTGGCCCGCCATGCATAAAAACGCCCAGGTGATGGGCACCACCTATGCGATCCCGTTCCATAACTCGACGCCGATCCTCTACTACAACAAAACGATGTTCGATCGGGCCGGGATCAAACAGCCGCCGCAAACCTGGGCCGAGCTGCTGGCGGACGCCAGAAAGCTGACCGACGAAAGCAAAGGCCAGTGGGGGATCATGCTGCCGTCGACTAATGATGATTACGGCGGCTGGATCTTCTCGGCGCTAGTGCGCGCTAACGGCGGGAAATATTTTAACGAGGACTATCCGGGCGAAGTCTATTACAACACGCCAACCACCATCGGCGCCCTGCGCTTCTGGCAGAACCTGGTCTATAAAGACAAAGTGATGCCTTCCGGGGTGTTAAATTCGAAACAGATCGGCGCCAGCTTCTTCTCCGGCAAAGTCGGAATGGCGATGCTGAGCACCGGCGCGCTGGGCTTTATGCGCGAGAACAGCAAAGATTTTGAGCTGGGCGTGGCGATGCTGCCGGCTAAAGAGCAGCGGGCGGTACCGATCGGCGGCGCCAGCCTGGTCAGCTTCAAGGGCATCAACGACGCGCAGAAAAAAGCGGCGTATCAGTTCCTGACGTATCTGGTGAGCCCGCAGGTCAACGGCGCCTGGAGTCGCTTTACCGGCTACTTCTCCCCGCGTAAGGCCGCCTACGATACGCCGGAAATGAAGGCGTATCTGCAGCAGGATCCGCGCGCGGCTATCGCCCTCGAACAGCTGAAGTATGCCCATCCATGGTACTCCACCTGGGAGACCGTTGCCGTGCGTAAGGCGATGGAAAACCAGCTGGCCGCGGTGGTCAATGATGCCAATGTTACCCCGGAAGCCGCGGTGCAGGCGGCGCAGAAGGAAGCCGATGCGTTGATGAAGCCCTACGTCGATAAAACCGCGCTGGCGGAAGTGAAGTAGCCCTTTCCCTCGCTATCCCCGTCGATAGTTGAGGTATCTTCTGTCATACCGTACGGAAGCAGTGTACCCCCTCCCCCTGTTTCAAGGGGGAGGGGATCGTTCGATACGGCTCATTAGCCCGGGCCGTACAGACCGCTGAGTACCTATCCAGCATCGCAGATACCGCTCAGCGTTACACTTTATTCGCCTGCGATTCAGCCACTATTCGCCGGGCCCTGGCGGCCTGCCCTTCTTCACTGGTGTCCAGCTTATCCCGCAGATAGTGCTCGATTTGTTCAAGACTACGGTGGCGAGTTTCCGGTACGCATTTAATGACGAATATCGCGCCAAATACGCCAATACCGGCGAAGATAAAAAAGGTGCCTGAAAGCCCTAACCACGCCAGCAGTATCGGGAAGAACAGGGAGATCAGGAAGTTGGCAATCCACATTGAAAATACCGCCCCCCCCATAAAAATACCGCGCAGACGGGTTGGGAAAATTTCCGACATAAGCAGCCAGGTCACCGGCGACAGCGCCCCCTGCTGAAAGCTCAGAAACAGTAACATCCCTGCCAGAACCATATAGGCACGCAGCGCATCAGGCTGGCCGTTAACCGTCTCCGGCAACAGATAGCTGACCGCACCGATAAAGACCAGGCAGGCGGTGCAGCCGAACTGACCAATCATGGTCATTGGGCGACGGCCAATTTTGCCAAGCATCCAGATGCCAACGAATGTCATCAATACTGAGACTACGCCGTTGGCGATAGTGGCAAACAGCGCGGCATTATCAGTCATACCAACCGAGGTCAGTACCGTGGGGGCATAGTACATAATGGTATTTACACCGGTAAGCTGCTGAATAACCGCTATACCAATACCGATCATAAACAGCTTGAACAACCACGGGGTCATAATCTCGCTGAACCGGGGCTTACCGAGATTGCGCTGTTCATCCAGCGTTTCGGTGATTTCCAGCAGCTCCCACTCAACATCATCTTTATGCCGGGTGCGCTCAAGCACGCGACGGGCTTCCGCCAGGCGCCCTTTCATCGCGTACCAGCGCGGTGAATCCGGCATAAACATCATGCCAAACCAGAGCAGCACGGCGGGTAGCGTCGCCACCGCCAGCATCCAGCGCCAGGTGCTTTCCCCGCCCCAGACTTCATGGAACGTGGCATTAGAAATATAGGCCAGCAGTTGACCGGATACGATCATCAGTTCCTGCAAAGTAACCAGCTGTCCGCGCTTATTCGCGGGAGCTATCTCGGCAATATAGACCGGTACGGTGGCCGCAGCCCCGCCGACCGCCACGCCGAGAATAAGACGAAAGAAAATCATCCAGTTAACGTCCGGCGCCATAGAGGTGCCTATCGCGCCGATGGCAAAAAGCACCGCCAGCCACAGAATAATTTTCTTTCTGCCCGCCGCATTCGCCAGATTGCCAGAAAGCAGCGCGCCAAAGGCGGCGCCGAATAGCAGCGAGCTGGTGACCAGACCGGTGGTAAAGGGAGTAAGATGAAGCTCGGTGCCCATAAAGAGTAAAGCACCGGAAATCACCCCGGTATCATAGCCAAAAAGTAAACCGCCAAGCGTCGCGATCAGGGCGACAACTTTTACAAAGGGCGTTGTCGGGGTCTCGCTATTCGGTCCCGACGCTTTATTGAGTGTAAGATATTGTTCCTTAGACATAATAGACTCCAGTAACCCGCCTTGTTTGAGGGAAGATTTGCTCTAGTCTGAATGCAGAGGCCGAGGCCTCACCGACGTGTTGTTTTCGTTCTACGTCTTGAGCTACTGCTGAGTGATGGGGTAAAAAAAGCAGGCCATACGACGTATGGCCTGAAAATGAAACAACGATTAGATTCCTGCCGTCTCGCGGATATATTTGCGCGCTTTTACGGCGTATTCGAATGGGTTGGCCAGCGCCGGATCCTGCTCGGCCTCAACCACCATCCAGCCTTTATAGCCATGTTCGTCCAGCAGTTTGAACACCGGACGGAAATCAATAACGCCGTCGCCCGGCACGGTGAAGGTCCCCTTCTTCACGCCGTCCAGGAAGGAGAGCCCTTCGCGACGCACCTGCTCGATCACCGGCGGACGCACGTCTTTCAGGTGTACGTGGTTAATGCGCGGCAGATATTTTTTCAGAATCGCCAGCATCGGCTCTTCGCCGCCTTCGGAATACCAGGCGTGTCCGGTGTCGTAGAGCAGGAAGACTTTGTCATCCACCAGCGACATAAACTTGTCGATCTCTGCCGTCGTCTGGATACCGGTACCCATATGGTGATGCAGACAGACCTGCATGCCCTTTTCCGCCGCCAGACGACCGAGGGTGTTATAGCCCTCCGCCACCCGCTGCCACTCTTCTTCGCTAAAGCACGGTTTCGCATTCTCCAGGATGGGCTTTTCCAGCCCCTGAATGCTGCCGCTCTGCTCGGAGCAGCCGATGACTTTCGCGCCCATAGCATGCAGAAAATTCATGTGGTTAACGAATTCGTCAATGGTCTTTTCCCGCTGGCCGTTAGCAAAAAAGGTGCTGAACCAGGCGTTGCAAATCTGAATGCCGCGGATATCCAGCATCGGCTTGAGAACCGCCGGATCGCGCGGATATTTGCTGCCGACTTCGCTGCCGGTAAAGCCCGCCAGCGCCATTTCGCTGACGATTTGCTGGAAAGTATTTTCGCTGCCCAGCTCCGGCATATCGTCGTTAGTCCAGCCAATCGGGGCGATGGCCAGTTTTACGTTATCTTTGTTCATAGTAGGGGCTCCTGCCGCTGCGCCTCACCGGCGCAGCAATTCACGTTCGATGAGTTCACGGGTTTCCACTGCCTGGTATTTCATTTTTTCCGGGTAGCCGAACAGCGAGGTGGCCACAATCGGCTCACCGCCGACCTTGAAGGTCTGTTCGGCAAATTTCATATCGCGCAGAGTGCGGAACAGCGCGTCGAAATCAACATCCCCTTCCCCGACGCCCACGTGCTGGTGAACGACGGCATCTACGCCCGGTGGGTTAACGATATAGCGGCAATGTTTTGTATGGTTGCGGGTATCCGCGATCAGCACGTGGGAGAGATCGCTTCCCGCGTAGCGCAGCATCTTCTCAACGTCGCCCACGCCTTTGTCATAAAAGAAGGTGTGCGGGACGCTGTAAACGTACTTCACGTTATCGCTGCGGAACGACTTCACGATATCGACGGTTTCGTTGTTCTCTTCGCAGAAGTCCCACGGATGCGCCTGAATTTCAACGCGGATGCCTTCGCGCTCAAAAATCGGCAGCAGCTCTTCCATAGAGCGATAGAACATCTCATCGCAAATCTCCGGCTGGTTAGGATCGCCGGAAAACTCGGTGTTGATCACCTGTACACCCATTTCAACCGCGATTTCGATCAGCCGTTTCCAGTTTTTCACTGCCGCCTGACGGCGCAGCTCATCCGGACCGGACCAGCGATAGACGCAGATAAACGAAGAGAGCTCCACGCCGGTATCGCGCAGCGCCTGCTTGTACTCAGCCATAATTTCCCGGCTGGCCCGCGGGTGCTTGTAGAACGGGTTGATCTGCGGGTGCGGCGATTGCTCAATGTATTTGTAGCCCCATTCGGCCACCTGGTGGACCATGCGGGTAACCCCGAGGTCTTTAATAACATCAACGTCAAAAGCAATTTTCATCGTCGTTACCTGTGCAAAGAAGTTCCGTCAGCAAAGCGGGATTAGCGTTTGTAGAATGCCGGGCATTCAGGCAGCGTCACCTCAACCGGGTCGCTGGTTCCCTGCGCTTTGATACAGGCGTCGGCAGCGACGGACGCCGCGTAGCCATCCCACGCCGATGGGCCGTGCAGCTGGCCGGCCTGAACATCATTGATAAAGGCCTGCAGCTCAACGTCATACGCTTTGATAAAGCGATCCTTCCAGTCGGTCAGAATAGCGGTCGACAGGTTAGCGGCTTTGCGCATCTGCACGGCCGACGGCTCAGGCAGGCGGGCAATTCCGGTTTCCCCTACTACTTCACACTGGATGTCATAGCCGTACTGGCAGTTCACAAAGACTTCCACATCGATCAGCGTGCCTTTTTTGGTTTCAAACGACACGATCTGCGGGTCTTTCAGACGCGCATGGGTGTGGGACGTGGAGCGCGGGAAGCGCACCTGCACGGAGCGATAGTCGTCATTCAGCAGCCAGCGCAGCACATCCAGCTCGTGAATCAGGGTGTTGGTGATCGCCATATCGGTGGTGTAATTCTCGCCCACCGACTGGTTGCGGTGCGCGCAGCGCAGCATCAGCGGCGCGCCGATGTCGCCGTCATCGATCACTTTTTTCAGCGCCAGATAGCCTTCGTCGTAAGGGCGCATAAATCCAACCTGCACCAGGCGGCGACCGGCTTTCATTTCCGCATCAACGATACGGCGGCAGCCTTCCGCGCTCATCGCCAGCGGCTTCTCGCAGAACACCGGCTTACCGGCGGCGATGGCGGCCAGCGTGTACTCTTCGTGGGTGGGGTCCCATGAGGTGACCAGAATGGCATCCACATCGCTGGCCTTAATCACGTCATGACCGTCGGCGTACACTTCGGCATGCACGCCCGGCAGCGCAACCGCGGCGCGCGCGTTCTCTTCGTTGATGTCCGAAACCGCCACTACCGTGGCTCCCTGCAGTACCTGAGTGCAACGACGGATATGTTCTTTACCGATAGCGCCGGCACCGATGACACCTAATTTGAGTGACATAGTTGGTTTTCTCCCGAGATTTGTAGGGTTCAGGGTTTGTGTTCTGTTTTAGTAATCCCGCGCCTGAGCGCGTTTTTCATTGATCATTTGCGCCACTTTGCGGATCCGTTCGGAGAGCGCAGACTGCGCGACGCCGACGTTCCACCAGCTGCCGTATTTGTGCACCATGGTTTTCGGCAGCACTTTAATGTCTATCAGGGTGCTGACGGTTTCGCGGCGCGCGGCGTCCAGCGCGTGGCGTAGTTCTTCTAGCGTCGTGACGCGCCAGGTTTTGCAGCCGTAGCCGGCAGCGACAGTGGCGAAATCTACCGGCACCAGGCCGCCCTGCAGCTGGCCCGATTCGGCGCAGCGGAAGCGGAACTCGGTGCCGAAGCTGTCCATCCCGTGCTCCATTTGCAGGTTGTTAATGCAGCCGTTGGCCATGTTGTCGAGCAGCACGATGTTGATCTTCGCGCGCTCCTGTAGGGAGGTCACCAGCTCGGAGTGCAGCATCATGAACGAGCCGTCGCCGACCAGCGAATAGACCTCGCTTTGCGGCTGGGCTAACTTCACGCCCAGCGCGGCGCTGACTTCATACCCCATGCAGGAGTAGCCGTATTCAACGTGATAGGTGTTGGCGGCCCGGTTGCGCCAGACGCGCTGCAGGTCTCCCGGCAGGCTCCCCGCCGCCGCTACAATCACCGCATCCGCCGGCAGCGTTTCGTTAAGTACGCCAAGAACGCTGCTTTGCGTCAGGGTGGAGTCGGTTATCTGGCGAAATTCGCGATACACCGATTCCCGATCCAGATGGTCGTCGATTTCCGGGACGAAAGCGGTTTCCTGCCACACCGCCTGGTAAACGCGCTGGGTCTCTTTCAGCTGGCGACTCTGCACGCTTTCAATCTGCTCGCCCCAGCCAGCCTGCCAGGATTCGCCGGACAGGGCGCCGTCCAGGGCAGTGAGGGCTTCGCGGGCATCCGCCAGCATCGGAATCCCATCCAGCTTCCAGGCATCGAAGTTGCTGACGTTAATATTGAGGAAACGCACGCCCGGGTGCTGGAAAATCCATTTTGACGAGGTGGTGAAATCGCTGAAACGGGTGCCAAGACCGATGACTAAGTCCGCCTCTTTCGCCAACAGGTTCGCCGCCAGGCAGCCGGTTTCGCCGACGCCGCCCACGTTATACGGATGCGAAGAGACAACGCTGCCTTTACCCGCCTGGGTTTCGGCAAACGGAACGCCGTAGCGCTCGGCAAAACGGGTCAACGCCTCGCCTGCGCCGGAGTATTTCACCCCGCCGCCGCAGACGATCAGCGGCTTACGGCTGGCTTTAATCGCCGCCACGGCATCCGCCAGCTGCGCGGCGCTGGCCGGGCGGCGGTCAAGGCGGTGTACCCGACGGGTAAAGAACGACTCCGGATAATCCCAGGCTTCGCCCTGGACATCCTGCGGCAGACAAAGCGTGACCGCACCGGTTTCCGCCGGGTCGGTCAACACGCGCATGGCGTTGATGCAGGCGCTCATCAGCTGTTCCGGACGGGTGATGCGATCCCAGTATTTACTCACCGCGCGAAACGCGTCGTTAGTGGTAATGCTGAGATCGTGGCTCTGTTCGATTTGCTGCAGCACCGGATCAGGCTGGCGGGTCGCAAACACATCGCCCGGCAGCAGCAGCAGCGGGATGCGGTTGGCGGTCGCGGTGGCGGCGGCGGTAATCATGTTCGCCGCGCCGGGGCCAATGGAGGAGGTACAGGCAATAATCTGACGACGCAGGGACTGTCTGGCAAAACCGGTAGCGACATGCGCCATCCCTTGCTCGTTACGCCCCTGATAGACCCGCATTTCACCGCTATCTTGTTCAAGGGCCTGCCCCATTCCCAGCACGTTGCCGTGGCCAAAGATAGCAAAGATGCCTTTGACGAACTTATGCTCTTCGCCATCGACTTCCAGGTACTGGTTATCCAGGAACTTCACCAGCGCCTGCGCCATTGTCAGTCTCAGTTTGCCCATGTTGCCCAATCCTTATTATTCAGTATTTGCGTGTGGGTTAGCGTTTTGCCCTGCGCCGCGATACAAGCGATGAGTCAGGAAAATCGTTAACGTCACTGGAATACTTTTGGATTATAGGCAAACATTTTTTTCATTAAATAGAAATACAGAAGAAATATTTCATTTTGCGAGAGGGATCAAACTCTCTATGCATTTCACCCGTTTCATTCGCATCCTATATCGGGGATAACGCGCAAATTACGCGGTCCACCTCTTAATATCCCCTTAAAAATCATAGGTAAAGATAGATGTTCAACTGACGTCCGTTTAACTTTCAGCCGCTGTGCAGGATCCGAGGCAGAATGAGGCTCAGCGCGGCATAGTGGTATATCCCTCACATTTTTGGTTTTTTAATTTCGATCTAGTTTGCAAATGAAATATTTATTTCTCAAACTAAGGGTAACCAATAACCCTCAGGCTGTTTTCGGAGACGCTGTCGGCAGTCCGACTCTTCCGTACAGCAGAAATGCAAAAGGAAACCCTAGCTATGAATGCAGCAGTAAAGCGACTCGACGTCATCTGTATTGGCCGGGTGGCAGTCGATCTCTATGCCCAGCAGATTGGCGCGAGGCTGGAAGATGTCGCCAGTTTTTCTAAATACCTGGGTGGCTCTTCCGGCAACGTCGCCTTCGGCACCGCCATTCAGGGATTAAAATCGGCGATGCTCGCCCGCGTGGGCGATGAGCATAATGGCCGTTTTCTTCGCGAAACCCTGAGCCGCGCCGGCGTCGATACCGAATATCTGATCACCGATAAGCAGCGCCTGACGGCGTTAGTAATGCTGGGGATTAAAGATCAGGAGACGTTTCCGCTGATTTTTTACCGCGATAACTGCGCCGATATGGCCCTTTCGCCAGAAGATATTAAGGAAGAGTACATCGCCTCTTCCCGGGCGCTGGCGGTAACCGGCACCCACCTTTCGCACGCCAACACGCGCGAAGCGGTGCTGAAGGCGCTGGAGTACGCACGCCGTCACGGCCTGCGCACCGCGCTGGATATCGACTATCGTCCGGTGCTTTGGGGTTTAACCTCTTTAGGTGACGGTGAAACGCGTTTCATTGAATCCGGCCAGGTGACCAGCCAACTGCAGGAAGTCCTGCATCTGTTCGATTTGGTGGTCGGTACTGAAGAAGAGTTTCATATTGCCGGCGGCAGCACCGATACCCTGACTGCGCTGAAAAACGTGCGTAACGCCACGAAAGCGACGCTGGTTTGCAAGCGCGGCCCGATGGGCTGCGTGGTGCTGGAAGGCGCCATTCCCGACAACTGGGATAGCGTGCCGCTACAGCAGGGCGTACGCGTAGACGTGCTTAACGTGCTGGGCGCGGGCGATGCCTTTATGTCCGGCCTGCTGCGCGGCTGGCTTAACGATGAAGGCTGGGAGCAGGCCTGTCGCTACGCTAACGCCTGCGGCGCGCTGGTGGTTTCACGCCACGGCTGCGCGCCCGCGATGCCGACCAAAGCCGAGCTTGACGACTATCTGTCGCGGGCAGAATCGGTCCCGCGGCCGGATATCGACGATCGCCTCAACCATCTGCATCGCGTCACCAGCCGCCGCCAGGCGTGGCCGGAGCTGTGCATTTTCGCCTTTGACCACCGTAAACAGCTGGCAGATCTGGCGCTGGAAACCGGGCGTGATGAATCCTGCATTCCGCAACTGAAGCTGCTGCTGCTGGCGGCCGCGGAAGCCGCCGCAGACGAAGCCGGTCTTGACGGTCGCAGCGGCATCCTCGCCGATGGCACCTACGGCCAGCGCTCGCTCAATGCCATCACCGGCAAGGGCTGGTGGATTGGTCGGCCGATTGAAATGCCGAGCTCGCGCCCGCTGCGCCTGGAACATGGCAACATCGGTTCCCAGCTGATCGACTGGCCGCTGGAGCACGTGGTGAAATGCCTGGTCTTCTATCATCCGGCCGATCCCGCCGAGCTGCGCGCCGAACAGGATGCGCTGCTGCTGGAGGTCTGGCAGGCGTGCAACAAGTCCGGGCATGAGCTGCTGCTGGAAATCATCCTGCCGGAAAACGGCCCGGATAAAGATGAACGCCACTACCACGACATGCTGGAGCACTTCTATCAGCTGGGCATCCAGCCGGACTGGTGGAAGCTGCCGCCGCTGTCGAGCGCGGAATGGGAAAGGATCGGCAAACTGATCGCGCGAGAAGATAGCTGGTGCCGCGGGATCTTAATCCTCGGCCTGGACGCCCCTTCGGACCGTCTGCGCGCCGGTTTTGCCGAAGCGGCGAAGCATCCGATGATCAAAGGTTTTGCCGTAGGACGCACCATTTTTGGCCAGCCTTCACGGCGCTGGATGCAGGGCGAGCTCAGCGACGAGGCGCTGATTAACGAAGTGAAACGCAACTACCTTACGCTCATCGGCTACTGGCGAGAAGCCCGCGGCTGATTCAGCCCCCGCCCGCATCCTCTTTCGAAGATGCGGGCTTTTTTCTGGATCTTCGTGAAATGAATCGCGTATTTCATCGTAGTAAATGAAAAATTCGCTTCATTTGATACACTGGAAATTATATTCCTTTCATTTTCTCAGAGCGCAATCTATGGCCAATAATCCGACCCAACTTACCATCTTGCAGGATGAAATCAGGCGTCGCTACGACACGTTAAGCAAACGCCTGAAACAGGTAGCCCGCTATATTCTCGATAACAGCAATAGCGTGGCTTTCGACACCGTGGCCTCTATCGCGCAACAAGCTGATGTCCCCCCTTCCACGCTGATCCGCTTCGCTAACGCCTTTGGTTTTAGCGGCTTCAACGAAATGAAGCAGATGTTCAAGCAGCATCTGATGGAAGAGACGGCTAACTATACCGAGCGCGCGCGTCTGTTCCGCCAGACCACGACGGATGACGCAACCCCGCCGGAAACGCCGACCGAAATCCTGAATATGTTCACCATGGTCAATACCCAGGCGCTGCAGCAGCTGGCGATGCAGACCTCCGGCGACGATCTGCAGCGCGCGGTCGCGCTGCTGGCGGAAGCGGAGAATATCTACGTTATTGGCCTGCGCCGCTCCTTTAGCGTCGCCTCCTATTTGACCTACGCTCTGCGCCATCTGGACCGTAAAGCATTTCTGATTGACGGTCTGGGCGGCATGTTTACCGAGCAGCTCAGCCTGGTCGGGCCGAAAGATGTCGTGGTGGCGGTGAGCTTCTCTCCGTATGCGCGGGAAGTGGTTGAACTGGTGGAGCTCGGCGCGCAGCGTAAAGCACGACAGATAGCGATTACCGACAGCCAGGTCAGCCCGCTGGCGGCCTTCAGCGACGTCTGCTTTGTGGTGCGCGAGGCGCAGGTTGATGGTTTCCGTTCGCAGGTGGCCTCGCTGTGCCTGGCCCAGACGCTGGCGGTCTCGCTGGCGCTGAACAGCAGCAAGGATGCAGAAACGAAGCAGCTGGCTTAAATTTTTCATGCCTCCCGGATGGCGACGTAAACGTCTTATCCGGGCTACTTGTCCGCAGACGACGGTAAACCCGTAGCCCGGCTAAGCGCAGCGCAAGCCGGGGATGTGCCAGAATTGCGACGACGATCTTATTCGGGCTATAGGATCAAAAAGGCCGGCTAGCGTTGCTAACCGGCCTTTTTATTATCAACCAATGTTAATCGTGGCGGGGATAATCAGGGCTGTTGATCCACGCGTGATCCTCTTCCCAGGTAAACATCCATTTGCGATCCGGACCGGCCATTACGTTCAGATAGTAGCTGTCATACCCGGCAATCGCCGCCACCGGATGGTAGCCGCGCGGCACCATGACCACATCGTGGTTGTAGGGAGCCATGCAGGCATCGAGGCTGCGATCATCGGTGTAGACGCGCTGGAAGGCAAAACCCTGCGGCGGATCGAAACGGTGATAGTAGGTCTCTTCCAGCTGGGTTTCCTGGCCCGGCAGCGCCGTATCGTGCTTGTGCGACGGCCATGAGCTGGTCGCCCCTTCCTCGGTGTAAACCTCCACCACCAGCAGGCAGTCCGCCTGCGCGCTATCCGGCAGAATATTGTGCACCAGGCGCTGGTTGCGCCCCTTACCCCGATGCTCTACGCCCACGTCCTGCGGGGAGATAACTCGAGCCGGTAAAGTTCCTTTACCCGGGGCGCTGCATACGGCCAGCTCGAGGTCTGAATCTGCCGTCACTTCGACTTTATCCTGCGGCGGCACGTAGACTGACCAGGGCGGCGTCCGCTCAAACGGCGACATACGCTGGCCGAGGTTCGGGAAATCCGCCCGCGTGGTTTTTACCGAAGCCAGGCCGGCGACCAGCACCAGGCACAGTTCGCGATCGCCGCTTTCCAGGGTGACGGTTTGTCCTTTCTTTAACATCCAGACATCAAAACCAATGTACTTCCACCCCGCGCTCTGTGGGGTGATGTGCTGAATCTGCCCTTCTTTTTTTGCTTTAGCCAGTAAAGACATGGCGCTCTCCTTCGCCGATTAGCCTAACGTCGGCATACTGAATTCAGATACGGTTTGCTGACCCTGCGGCCAGCGGACGGTGGCGGTTTTCATACGCGTATAGAAGCGCACGCCGTCCGGGCCATGCACGTTCAGTGCGCCGAATACGGAGCGTTTCCAGCCGCCAAAGCTATGGAAGGCCATGGGAACGGGTACCGGTACGTTGACCCCAACCATTCCGGCCTGGACATCATGGACAAATTCACGCGCGGTGTGGCCGTTGCTGGTAAAGACGGCGCTGCCGTTGCCGAACTCATGGCTGTTCACCAGCTCCAGCGCGCTGTGGTAATCCGCCACGCGGACAATACCCAGCACCGGGCCAAAAATCTCCTCGCGCCAGATTGTCATCTCCGGCGTGACGTTGTCGAACAGCGTTCCGCCGACGTAGTACCCCTCTTCAAACCCGGGAACCTGCGGCTTGCGGCCATCAACCACCAGCGTCGCCCCCTCGCTGACCCCTTTATCAATATATCCCAGCACTTTTTTCTGATGGGTATCGGAGACGACCGGCCCCATTTCGTTCTCCTCTTTTCCGCGCATACAGCCCGGCCCCACCTTCAGGGACTCCACCAGCGGCTTCAGGCGCGCAATCAGTTTATCCGCCGTCTCATCGCCGACGGCGACCACCACCGGCAGCGCCATGCAGCGCTCGCCCGCCGAGCCGAACGCGCCGCCCATAATGGCGTTCACGGTGGCATCCAGATCGGCATCCGGCATCACAATCGCGTGGTTTTTCGCCGCGCCAAACGCCTGTACTCGCTTGCCATAGGCGCTGGCGGTTTTATAAATATGCTCCGCCACGCCGGACGAGCCCACGAAACTTACCGCCGCGATCCGCGGGTCCCGGTAGAGCTGCTCAGCGTCTTCATTACTGCAGTGCACCACGTTAAAGACGCCATCCGGCAGCCCTGCTTCTTTCAGCAATTCCGCCAGACGCACCGCGGCGGTCGGCGCCAGCGCTGGCGGCTTGAGGACAAAGCTGTTGCCGCAGGCCAGCGCCAGCGGGAACATCCACATCGGCACCATCGCCGGGAAGTTGAACGGCGTAATGCCCGCCACCACGCCCAGCGGCTGCATCAGCGAATAGCTATCAACGCCGGTGCCGACATCCGATGAGAACTCCCCTTTGATCAGATGCGGAATACCGCAGGCAAACTCGACGACTTCCATGCCGCGCGTCAGCTCACCCATCGCGTCGGAAAACACTTTACCGTGCTCGCTGACGATAATCCCCGCCAGCTCTTCAGCATGCTGTTCCAGTAACATTTTAAAATTGAACATCACGCGCGCGCGGCGCAGCGGCGTGGTGCGCGACCAGCTCTCAAAAGCATCACGCGCCACCTGAATGGCGTCAGAGACTTCCTGCGCGGTCGATAACGTGACTTCGCGGACCACTTTGCCCGTCGCGGGGTCGAATACCGGCATTGTTTTGTTGCTGCCGCTGGTAACGGTTTTCCCGCCAATAAAGTTTCCTGTGATAGTCATGCTCTCGCCTCATCTGTATGGGGTATCGGGGGCCAACGCAGTACGGCCCATTACTGGATCTGCTGTGCTATAACCGTAGTAAAATGAAATTAATATTTCAATATTGATAGCTAATGAAATTCAATTTTGGTGACGATGGTCGCAATTTATTGTAAGGAAACGCCGCCTTGCGCGCTAAAGTCCGATAAAAAGAGATTAGACATAGCGCCTCCTGGAGCCAGCAGCAATGAAAGCACAACAGAAAAATATTTTGCGAGTCGGCTCAAAAAACCGCCATTTCATACATTGCTAATTTTGGAATAAATGTTTTGACTATGAGGCATTCGAACGAATTCGATCCCTACGTTTCAGGAGAGTCAAAATGGCTATTGCATCGCAACGTTTCTGCATCAACCGCAAGATCGCCCCGTCACTCAGCATTGAGGCCTTTTTCCGGCTGGTGAACAGCCTCGGGCTGAACAAAGTCGAGCTACGTAACGACCTCCCCAGCGGAAAAGTAACCGACAACCTGAGCCATCAGCAGGTGCGGGAGTTGGCTGACCGCTACCATATTGAGATCCTCACGATCAACGCGGTCTACCCCTTCAACTGCCGCACCGCAGAGGTTCGTAGCCTGACGGAGTCATTGTTAAAAGAAGCCAAAGCCGTTGGCGCCAAATCGCTGGTGCTGTGCCCGCTGAACGATGGTACCGAGGTTCCGGCGAGCGAAACCCTTAACGCCCTGCGCGACCTGGCGCCGCTATTCGCCTTCTACGGCATTCAGGGGCTGGTGGAACCGCTCGGTTTCCCGCAGAGCTCGCTGCGCTCCTCGGCGCAGGCGCAAACGCTAATCCACGACGCGCGGGTGCCGTTTAAGCTGCTGATCGATACCTTCCATCATCATCTTTATCCGCAGGCGGAGCAGGAGTTTAACCAGGTGGATATCGGCGAAATCGGTCTGGTCCATCTTTCCGGCGTAGAGGATACCCGCCCGCGCGAAGCCCTTACCGACAATGAGCGCATCATGCTGAGCGCAAAAGACCAGTTGCAAAGCTGCGAGCAGGTCAAAAACCTGGAGGCGCGCGGCTATCAGGGCGTGTATGCGTTCGAACCCTTCGCGCCGGAGCTGGCAAACTGGAGCGAAGGCGATATCCGCCGCGAAATCGAGCAGAGCATCGCGTTAATTCAGCGCCACTGCGCCTGAAGCGAATAAGCGAAGGCGCGCATGATTTCCCTCCTTTTGTCATCAGGTTGCCTATACTCGCAGCAGGATAAATGGAGAAATCGATCATGAGCGCACCTCTGCTGATTGCCCGCACGCTGGATAAACAGCTGCATTTACTGCCCGCTATGGCCAACCGCCACGGCTTAATTACCGGCGCCACGGGGACCGGTAAAACCGTCACCCTGCAAAAGCTGGCGGAGTCGTTCTCGGAGATCGGCGTTCCGGTATTTATGGCCGATGTGAAAGGCGACCTCACCGGTATCGCCGAGTCGGGCCAAAGTTCGGAAAAGCTGCAGGCGCGTCTGGAAAAAATCGGCGCAACGGACTGGCAGCCGCACGCCAATCCGGTGGTGCTATGGGATATTTTCGGCGAAAAAGGCCACCCGGTGCGCGCCACGGTTTCCGATCTCGGGCCGCTGCTGCTGGCGCGCCTGCTCAACCTCAATGAGGTTCAGTCCGGGGTGCTGAATATCATCTTCCGTATCGCCGACGATCGCGGGCTGCTGCTGCTCGACTTTAAAGACCTGCGCGCCATTACCCAATACATTGGCGACAACGCCAAAGCGTTTCAGAACCAGTACGGCAATATCAGCAGCGCCTCCGTTGGGGCGATTCAGCGCGGGTTACTTACCCTTGAGCAGCAGGGCGCGGAGCACTTTTTCGGCGAACCTATGCTCGATATTCAGGACTGGATGCGCGTCGACGCTGAGGGTAAAGGGGTGATTAATATCCTGAGCGCCGAGAAGCTCTACCAGATGCCGAAGCTGTACGCCGCCAGCCTGCTGTGGATGCTCTCAGAGCTTTACGAACGGCTGCCGGAGGCCGGCGACCAGGAGAAGCCAAAGCTGGTCTTTTTCTTTGATGAAGCGCATCTGCTGTTTAACGATGCGCCGCAGGTGCTGCTGGATAAAATCGAGCAGGTTATCCGCCTGATTCGCTCTAAGGCCGTCGGTGTTTATTTCGTTTCGCAAAACCCGGCGGACATTCCCGATGCGGTTCTCGGTCAGCTGGGCAATCGCGTGCAGCACGCCCTGCGCGCCTTCACGCCGAAAGACCAAAAAGCAGTAAAAACCGCCGCGCAGACCATGCGCGCGAATCCGGCGTTCAGTACCGAACAGGCGATCCAGGAGCTGGGCACGGGGGAGGCTCTGATCTCCTTTCTTGATGAGAAGGGCAGCCCTTCGATAGTGGAACGCGCGATGGTTATCGCCCCCTGCTCACGTATGGGGCCGGTCACCGATGACGAACGTAACGGGCTGCTTAACCACTCGCCGCTATACGGAAAATATGAAGAAGAGATCGACCGTGAATCGGCCTTTGAAATGCTGCAACAGGGTGTTCAGAGCACAACGGAGCAACAGCAGTCGCCGCCGGTAAAAGGCCAGCAAAACGGCGATGACGACGGCCTGCTCGGCGGATTAAAAGACATTCTGTTCGGTACCACCGGGCCGCGCGGCGGCAAACGCGACGGTATCGTACAAACGGCAGCCAAGAGCGCGGTGCGTCAGGTGACCAACCAGATAGTCAGGGGAATGCTGGGAAGCTTGCTTGGCGGGCGGAAACGCTAAAAAAACGCCCCCTTTCTGACTTCAGGAAGGGGGCGCGTTACGTCAGGATTTGCGCATCATCAGCCAGAGGCTCAGCAAGAAGAAGCTGGCGCTCGGCAGCAGCGCGCCGATAATCGGCGGAATGCCGTATACCAGGGTTAGCGGGCCGAAAATCTGGTCCAGCACGTAGAAGATGAAGCCGAAGCTGATCCCGGTCACTACCCTGACGCCCATCGGCACGCTACGCAGCGGGCCAAAGATAAACGACAGCGCCATCAGCATCATCACCGCCACCGACAGCGGCTGGAAGATTTTGCTCCACATATTGAGCTGATAGCGGCCCGGATCCTGACCGCTGGACTTCAGATAGGTGACATAGTTGTGCAGGCCGCTGATGGACAGTGCGTCCGGGTCCAGCGCCACCACGCCGAGCTTATCCGGGGTCAGGTTGGTCTTCCAGGTCCCGCTGACCGTCTGCGTTCCGGTGACCTGTTTCGGATCGGTCAGGTTGGATTCATCTACCTGCGACAGCCGCCAGAGCTTATTCTCGGTATCGAATTTGGCCGACGCGGCATAGCGAACGGACTGCAGGCGGCGCTGGTCGTTAAAGGCGTAGATGCTCACTCCGCCCAGCTCATCGCTGCCTTTTACCCGCTCGATATACACAAAGTTATGGCCGTCTTTCGCCCACAGCCCCTGCTGCGTGGAAAGCAGCGACCCACCGTACATCTGCTGAGCACGATAGTTACGCGCCATCTGCTCGCCCTGCGGGGCAACCCACTCGCCTATCGCCATGGTCAGCAGCACCAGCGGAATCGCGGTTTTCATCACCGACAGCGCCACCTGCAGGCGGGTAAAGCCGGAAGCCTGCATCACCACCAGTTCGCTGCGCTGCGCCAGCATCCCCAGCCCCAGCAGCGCGCCGAGCAGCGCCGCCATCGGGAAGAAGATTTGGATATCTTTCGGCACGCTGAGAATCGTGTAGATTCCGGCCCCCAGCGCATCATAGTTGCCCTGCCCGGCCTTTTTCAGCTGGTCGACAAACTTGATGATGCCGGAGAGGGAAACCAGCATGAACAGGGTCATCATGATGGTGTTGAAAATCGTCTTACCGATATAACGGTCAAGTACCCCAAACGCCTGCATCACGCCGCTCCTTTGTTAAAACGGGCACGGAAGCGGCGCATCGGCACCGTATCCCACAGGTTCAACAGCACGGCCAACGCGAAATAGAGCAGGTTTACCGCCCACATCCAGATCATCGGGTCCATTTTGCCTTTACCGCCGCTCGATTTAATCGACGTTTGCAGCAGGAAGAACACCAGATAGAGCAGCATCGCCGGCAGCATCGACAGCACGCGGCCCTGGCGCGGGTTCACCACGCTAAGCGGCACCACCATCAGCGCCATGATGAACACCGTCGCGACCAGCGTGAAGCGCCAGTGCAGCTCCGCCCGGGCGCGATCGGTATCGGTACGCCACAGGGTGCGCATATCCATCTGCTCGGTATCGTTCGGATCGGATGCCACGGCCTGATGGCCGACAATCGCCTGATAGTTTTTAAAGTCGGTAATGCGGAAGTCGCGCAGCATCGCGGTGCCTTCAAAGCGGGTGCCCTGATTCATGGTCACCACCTGCGAGCCGTCTTTACGCAGCGAGAGCTCGCCGGTATCCGCGACAACCACCGACGGGCGCGCGTTGCCTCGCGGCCGCAGCTGAGCGAGGAAAACGTCGCTGAAGCGGTTGCCGTTGACGTTCTCAATAAACAGCACCGCGCTGCCGTCGCTGGCCTGCTGGAACTGGCCCTGAGCCAGCGCCGCCATGCCGGGGTTCGCTTTCGCTTCCGCCAGCACTTCATCCTGGTGACGAGAAGACCAGGGGCCGGCCCACATCACATTGACCGCCGCGACGATGCCCGTAAAGAGCGCCAGAATCATGGCGGCTTTCACCAGCACGGCCTTGCTCAGGCCGCAGGCGTGCATCACCGTGATTTCGCTTTCGGTATACAGTTTGCCCAGCGTCATCAGCAGCCCGAGGAATAAGCTCAGGGGCAGAATGAGCTGCGCCATTTCAGGTACGCCCAGCCCTAACAGCGAGAGCACCAGATTGGTCGGGATATCGCCATCAACAGCGGCGCCGAGGATCCTGACCAGTTTCTGACAGAAGAAAATGAGTAGCAGGATGAATAGGATCGCCAACTGGCTTTTCAGCGTCTCACGAACCAGATATCTTATGATTATCACTATAAATACGCCCGTAAAAACCCGTTTTATTGCAGGAAAATTGCTTGTTTCATGGCTTAAACGTCATTTATTCTCTTTGGTCGTCGAAAACATCGCTAAGATTAAATGACTCGCTGGTTCTGCGTATCAGGATCTTTTCTGACGAACCAAGGCCGTAATAACGTTAAGATTAACACGAAGTCACCACAACAGCGGACATGAGTTACGAAAGCTTTCAATTCTATCCGTAGCCACCGTCGTTGTCTTTAAGATTCAGGAGCGTAGTGCATGGAGTTCAGTGTAAAAAGCGGTAGCCCGGAGAAGCAGCGGAGCGCCTGTATCGTGGTCGGCGTCTTTGAACCACGGCGCCTCTCCCCCATCGCCGAACAGCTTGATAAAATTAGCGACGGTTATATCAGCGCCCTGCTGCGTCGCGGCGAGCTGGAAGGCAAACCTGGCCAGACTTTATTGCTGCACCATGTGCCGAACATTCTGTCGGAGCGCATTCTGCTTATTGGCTGCGGTAAAGAGCGCGAGCTGGATGAGCGTCAATACAAGCAGGTCATTCAGAAAACTATCAATACGCTGAATGATACTGGCTCGATGGAAGCCGTCTGCTTCCTGACTGAGCTGCACGTCAAAGGCCGCAATAACTACTGGAAAGTGCGTCAGGCGGTCGAGACCGCCAAAGAGACGCTGTACAGCTTTGACCAGTTGAAAACCAACAAAAGCGAGCCGCGCCGCCCGCTGCGTAAAATGGTTTTCAACGTCCCGACCCGTCGCGAGCTGACCAGCGGCGAACGCGCCATTCAGCACGGTCTGGCGATTGCCGCCGGTATTAAAGCGGCAAAAGATCTCGGCAATATGCCGCCAAACATCTGTAACGCTGCCTATCTGGCTTCTCAGGCGCGCCAGCTGGCCGATACCTACAGTAAGAACGTCATTACCCGCGTTATCGGCGAACAGCAGATGAAAGAGCTGGGAATGAACTCTTATCTGGCGGTCGGCAACGGTTCGCAGAACGAATCACTGATGTCGGTTATCGAATACAAAGGCAGCCCGGCGGAGGATGCGCGTCCTATCGTGCTGGTCGGTAAAGGCCTGACCTTTGACTCCGGCGGCATCTCCATCAAGCCAGCCGAAGGCATGGACGAGATGAAATACGATATGTGCGGCGCGGCGGCGGTGTACGGCGTAATGCGCATGGTGGCAGAACTTCAGCTGCCGCTGAACGTTGTCGGCGTGCTTGCCGGATGTGAAAACATGCCGGGCGGTCGCGCCTACCGACCAGGCGACGTGTTGACCACGATGTCCGGGCAAACGGTTGAAGTGCTGAACACCGATGCCGAAGGGCGTCTGGTGCTGTGCGATGTGCTGACCTACGTCGAGCGCTTCGAGCCGGAGACGGTAATCGACGTGGCGACGCTGACCGGCGCCTGCGTGATAGCGCTGGGCCATCACATCACCGGCCTGATGTCGAACCACAATCCGCTGGCCCACGAGCTGATCGGCGCCTCCGAACTGGCGGGCGATCGCGCATGGCGTCTGCCGCTTGGCGACGAGTTCCAGGAACAGCTGGAGTCTAACTTCGCCGATATGGCGAACATCGGCGGCCGTCCAGGCGGAGCGATTACCGCGGGCTGCTTCCTGGCGCGCTTTACCCGCAAGTACAACTGGGCGCACCTGGATATCGCCGGTACCGCGTGGCGTTCCGGGAAAGCCAAAGGCGCGACCGGTCGTCCGGTGGCGATGCTGTCGCAGTTCCTGCTCAACCGCGCTGGATTTACCGGCGAAGAGTGATGCAACGTGCCGGGTGTACCCGGCCTACTAACGACAGTACATCGTAGGCCGGGTCCACCCGGCTTAAGCATTTAAAGTCATCACAAGAAGCCCCATATATGAAAAACGCAACGTTCTACCTTCTGGACAACGACACACAACAAGACGGTCTGAGCGCCGTTGAACAACTGGTGTGTGACATTGCCGCAGAACGTTGGCGCAGCGGCAAGCGAGTGCTCATCGCCTGCGAAGATGAGCAGCAGGCCATTCGTCTGGATGAGGCGCTGTGGGCGCGGCCAGCGGAAAGTTTTGTTCCGCATAATCTGGCGGGAGAAGGTCCGCGCGGCGGCGCGCCGGTGGAGATCGCCTGGCCGCAAAAGCGCAACAGTAGCCCGCGGGATATACTGATTAGCCTGCGGCTAAACTTTGCAGATTTTGCCACCGCTTTCACAGAAGTGATAGACTTCGTCCCTTATGAAGATTCTTTGAAACAACTGGCGCGCGAACGTTATAAAGCGTACCGCATGGCTGGTTTCAACCTGAACACGGCAACCTGGAAATAATGGAAAAGACATACAACCCCCAAGATATCGAACAGCCGCTTTACGAGCACTGGGAAAAGCAGGGCTATTTCAAGCCTAACGGCGATGAAAGCAAAGAGTCCTTCTGCATCATGATCCCGCCGCCGAACGTCACCGGCAGTTTGCATATGGGTCATGCCTTCCAGCAAACCATCATGGATACCATGATTCGCTACCAGCGCATGCAGGGTAAAAACACCCTGTGGCAGGCCGGTACCGACCACGCGGGTATCGCTACCCAGATGGTGGTTGAGCGTAAGATTGCCGCCGAAGAAGGTAAAACCCGCCACGACTACGGTCGCGACGCCTTTATCGATAAAATCTGGCAGTGGAAAGCGGAGTCCGGCGGCACCATTACCCGCCAGATGCGCCGCCTGGGCAACTCCGTGGACTGGGAGCGCGAGCGCTTTACCATGGACGAAGGCCTGTCCAACGCCGTCAAAGAAGTCTTTGTCCGCCTGTATAAAGAAGATCTGATCTACCGCGGCAAGCGCCTGGTCAACTGGGACCCGAAACTGCGTACCGCTATCTCCGATCTGGAAGTGGAAAACCGCGAGTCTAAAGGCTCGATGTGGCATATCCGCTATCCGCTGGCCGACGGCGCGAAAACCGCTGACGGTAAAGATTATCTGGTCGTCGCCACCACCCGACCGGAGACCGTGCTGGGCGATACCGGCGTGGCCGTTAACCCGGAAGATCCGCGCTATAAAGACCTTATCGGCAAATTCGTGATCCTGCCGCTGGTTGACCGCCGCATTCCGATTGTGGGCGATGAACACGCCGATATGGAAAAGGGCACCGGCTGCGTGAAGATCACCCCGGCGCACGACTTTAACGACTATGAAGTGGGCAAGCGTCACGCCCTGCCGATGATCAACATCCTGACCTTTGACGGCGACATCCGCGAAACCGCGGAAGTTTACGATACCAAAGGCAACGAGTCTGACGTCTACTCAAACGCCATCCCGACGGAGTTCCAGAAGCTGGAGCGCTTTGCCGCGCGTAAAGCGGTGGTTGCCGCTATCGATGCCCTGGGCCTGCTGGACGAGATTAAACCGCACGACCTGACCGTCCCTTACGGCGACCGCGGCGGCGTGGTGATCGAACCGATGCTGACCGACCAGTGGTATGTGCGTGCCGACGTGCTGGCAAAACCGGCGGTAGAGGCGGTTGAGAACGGCGATATCCAGTTCGTGCCGAAGCAGTACGAAAACATGTATTTCTCCTGGATGCGCGATATTCAGGACTGGTGCATCTCCCGCCAGCTGTGGTGGGGTCACCGCATCCCGGCATGGTACGACAACGACGGCAACGTCTACGTTGGCCGCACCGAGGACGAAGTGCGTCAGGAAAATAACCTCGGCGCCGACGTGGCGCTGCGCCAGGACGAAGACGTTCTCGATACCTGGTTCTCCTCCGCGCTGTGGACCTTCTCCACCCTCGGCTGGCCGGAAAATACCGATGCCCTGCGCCAGTTCCACCCAACCAGCGTGATGGTTTCCGGCTTCGATATCATCTTCTTCTGGATTGCCCGCATGATCATGATGACCATGCACTTCATCAAAGATGAAAACGGCAAGCCGCAGGTGCCGTTTAAAACCGTCTACATGACCGGCCTGATCCGCGATGACGAAGGCCAGAAGATGTCCAAATCGAAGGGCAACGTTATCGACCCGCTGGATATGGTCGACGGCATTTCCCTGCCGGAGCTGCTGGAAAAACGCACCGGTAACATGATGCAGCCGCAGCTGGCGGAAAAAATCGCCAAACGCACCGAGAAACAGTTCCCGAATGGCATTGAGCCGCACGGCACCGACGCCCTGCGCTTTACCCTGGCGGCGTTGGCCTCTACCGGCCGCGATATCAACTGGGATATGAAGCGTCTGGAAGGTTACCGTAACTTCTGCAACAAACTGTGGAACGCCAGCCGCTTTGTGCTGATGAACACCGAAGATCAGGATTGCGGCTTTAACGGCGGCGAGATGACCCTGTCGCTGGCGGACCGCTGGATCCTCGCGGAATTCAACCAGACCGTAAAAGCCTACCGCGAGGCGCTGGACGGCTTCCGTTTCGATATCGCCGCGGGCATTCTGTATGAGTTCACCTGGAACCAGTTCTGCGACTGGTATCTGGAGCTGACCAAGCCGGTGATGACCGGCGGTTCCGAGTCTGAGCTGCGCGGCACCCGCCACACGCTGGTAACCGTTCTGGAAGGTCTGCTGCGCCTGGCGCACCCGATTATCCCATTCATCACCGAGACCATCTGGCAGCGCGTGAAGGTCATTTGCGGTATCACTGCCGATACCATCATGCTGCAGCCGTTCCCGCAGTACGATGCGTCTCAGGTTGACGAAGCGGCGCTGGCCGATACCGAATGGCTGAAGCAGGCGATCGTCGCCGTGCGTAACATCCGTGCGGAAATGAACATCGCCCCAGGTAAGCCGCTGGAGCTGCTGCTGCGCGGTTGCAGCGAAGCCGCGGTTCGTCGCGTGAACGACAACCGTAGCTTCCTGCTGAACCTGGCGCGTCTGGAAAGCATCACCGTGCTGCCCGCCGATGATAAAGGTCCGGTTTCGGTGACCAAAATTATTGACGGCGCCGAGCTGCTGATCCCGATGGCTGGTCTTATCAACAAAGAAGATGAGCTGGCGCGCCTCGCGAAAGAAGTGACAAAAATCGAAGGCGAGATTGGCCGCATCGAAAGCAAACTCTCCAACGAAGGCTTTGTGGCGCGCGCGCCGGAAGCGGTGATCGCCAAAGAGCGTGAGAAGCTGGAAGGTTACGCGGAAGCGAAAGCGAAGCTGATTGAGCAGCAGGCGGTTATCGCCGCGCTGTAATTCACTCGCCCCTTATCCCATCCGGGTAAGGGGCGTTTTCTGTGAAAGATCCTCGCTTGCACTCTCCCCTTCCGCAATGTTATTAACAACATTATCCGTCATCATTTTGCAATGAGTCTTCACATGAATACGAGCGCAACCCTACCGCTAACCCTGCGCCGCATCACGGCTAATGATAATCCGGCGATAGCTAACGTTATCCGCCAGGTTTCCGCCGAATATGGTCTGACCGCCGATAAAGGCTATACGGTCGCCGATCCGAATCTGGATCAACTCTATGAGCTTTATAGCCAACCGGGTTCCGCCTATTGGGTCGTTGAGCTGAATGGTGAAGTGGTTGGCGGCGGCGGCGTGGCGCCGCTCTCCTGCAGCGAGCCCGATATCTGCGAACTGCAAAAAATGTATTTTATGACCTCCGCGCGCGGCCGGGGGCTGGCGAAAAAGCTGGCGCTGATGGCCCTGGATTACGCCCGTGAACAAGGTTTCAAACGCTGCTATCTGGAAACCACCGCCTTCCTTAAAGAAGCGGTCGGTTTATATGAGCATCTCGGCTTTGAGCATATCGACGGGCCGCTGGGCTGCACCGGCCACGTTGACTGCGAAGTCACGATGCTGAAAGTATTGTAGCTCCTGAGTGTTCCTTGTACCGGCCACAGCATCAGACAAAGACCACAACGCTAATCGGTGATGGGCGCAGGCCGCTGCGGTGAAGCTGCGGCCTGGCGCTCAGACCGGCACGCCGCTGTGAAAACGAAACTCCGCTTCAGGCGCGTTAATTAACGCCGCTTCCGCCTCGCCAAGCTGGCGCACGCGTTCGCTGATATCGTCCGCGGCAATCCTCTGCGCTAAGTCCAGATAGTCCTGATAGTGGCGCGCTTCGGAGCGCAGCAGCGACAGATAAAACTTCTGCAGATCGTCATCCAGCCATGGCGCCAGCGCGGCAAAACGCTCGCAGGAACGGGCTTCAATGTAGGCGCCGCAAATCAGTTTATCGATCAGCATCACCGGTTCGTGAGAACGCACTTCCCGACGCAGCCCACGGGCGTAATTGCTGGCGGTGATTTTGACGTAGGGAATATCGCGGGAAAGCATGATTTCGCGCACCTGCCAGAAGTGATGCAGCTCCTCTTTGATCAGCAAAATCATGCTGTCGAGCAGCTGACGTCCCCAGGGATCGTCGGTCTGCGGCATGGCGCTTTTGTTTATCTGCTTATGCAGCGCGACGAAATCCGGCTCCGGGCCCCAGCGGTAAGTGAAGTCCTCATAGGGCTTCAGGCAGGCCAGCAGCTCATCGGCGCCGTCTTTATCCGCGACGTATCGACGTACCAGCAGCATGGCGTTTTGCGCCGCTTTCAGCTCGCACACCATATGGTCGGTCAACAGCAGCGGAAGATTTTCCGGTTTACGGGCTTCATCAATCCACGCCTGAGGAGTTGGGCAATGCAGAAAACCTAAAATCGGGGCGAGTATTTGCGGGTAATCCATTAAAATTCCTTGCTATACGGCGGCATAACGCACCGCCGTATACCTCTGCTACCTAGTGGCGAACGCCGTCGTCGTCTTCATCAACGAGATCTTCGTCGTCATCGCCTTCTTCGTCTTCCCCGTTAGGATCTTCGTAGTAGGTGCCCCAGCCGTCGTATTCCACGTCGTATTTTTCCGCCAGCGTCATCAGCTGCTCAACCTGGGCATCGATCAGCTCGGCATTCAGCGCGGATTCGCTGAGGATATCGCAGCAAATAACGGTATCGCCCTCTTCCACTTCCAGCTCTTCTGGCTCAGTCACTTCATAGCCCAGCTTGAAGGCTTCTACCGCCACTTTCTCCAGCGTTTCGAAATCATCGGCGGAGAGATGGTGCTCAATGGTATACAGCGCGTCCGGATCGCTGCCGTCTTCGAGCAGCTCTTCAATAATCAGACGCGTTTCTTCACGCTGTTCTTCCAGTAATTCCGGGTTGGCCATGGCTCGTTCCTCATAATGTGTCGCAGATGCTTCTATTGTCACATACCGCCGTGATTGCCTCCACCTTCTGAGCGAAAGATTTATGACACGGGGTTGCAAATGAATATTCATACATATAAAGTGAATTTTAATTCAACAAATGGTCTAAGCCATGTGAGGGAACCATGTCCGCGTTTTATCAGAAGCATTTTTTAAAGTTGCTTGATTTTACTCCTGCAGAAATTACCGCCCTGCTTGAACTGGCGGCCAGGCTCAAAGCTGATAAGAAAAACAATATCGAAATTCAGCATCTCACCGGCAAAAACATCGCGCTCATCTTCGAAAAAGACTCTACCCGCACCCGATGCTCTTTCGAAGTTGCCGCATTTGACCAGGGCGCTCGCGTCACGTATCTCGGACCAAGCGGCAGCCAGATTGGCCACAAAGAGTCGATTAAAGACACCGCCCGCGTGCTGGGACGCATGTACGACGGTATTCAATATCGCGGTCATGGCCAGGAAGTGGTGGAAACTCTTGCCGAATATGCCGGCGTTCCGGTCTGGAACGGCCTGACCAATGAATTCCACCCTACTCAGCTGCTGGCGGACCTGCTGACCATGCAAGAGCACCTGCCGGGCAAAGCCTTTAACCAGATGACCCTGGTCTACGCCGGCGACGCGCGGAATAATATGGGCAACTCCATGCTCGAAGCCGCCGCGCTGACCGGTCTGGATCTGCGTCTGG
The DNA here is from genome assembly GCF_002090195.1 of Klebsiella sp. M5al. Lineage (NCBI taxonomy): Bacteria > Pseudomonadati > Pseudomonadota > Gammaproteobacteria > Enterobacterales > Enterobacteriaceae > Klebsiella > Klebsiella sp. M5al. The sequence continues at coordinate 616,343 of NZ_CP020657.1, read as the reverse complement.
TCGCGCCAACGGCCTGCTGGCCGGAAGAGAAGCTGGTCGAGCAGTGCCGGGCGCTGGCGCAGAAAAACGGTGGCAATATTACGCTGACCGAAGATATTGCCGCGGGCGTGAAGGGCGCTGACTTTATCTATACCGACGTCTGGGTATCGATGGGCGAAGCCAAAGAGAAGTGGGCGGAGCGTATCGCGCTGCTGCGCGCGTATCAGGTGAATAGCGAGATGATGGCGCTGACCGGCAATCCGCAGGTGAAATTCCTCCACTGCCTGCCCGCGTTCCACGACGACCAGACCACGCTCGGCAAACAGATGGCGGCGGAGTACGGCCTGCACGGCGGGATGGAAGTGACCGACGAGGTATTTGAATCCGCGGCCAGCATCGTTTTCGATCAGGCGGAAAACCGCATGCATACCATCAAAGCGGTGATGGTGGCGACGCTGGGTAAGTAAGCGTTCTCACGATATTTCCCCGGATTGCGCTGCGCTTATCCGGGCTATCCGCCGCCAAACCGCACGGATCTGTAGCCCGGGCAAGGCGCCAGCCGCAGCCCGTGGGCGTTCCCGGAGGCGGCGCTTGACGCGCCTGTCCGGGCTACCGGACCGCAACAACCATAGCCTCGGCGAGCAGCCCGGGATATTTTTACGCCATCAGCATCTTCACAACCGCTTTGCGCACCTTCGCCGGCGTGCCGACGGCGCACAGCGGCTTATGCACTTCGCCGGGATAGAACACCACAAAGTCGCCTTCGCTGAGGATGACGGTTTTTTCCTGCGCCCCCTCCGCCAGGAAGGCGATGTCTTTATCCGCCAGCCAGTTGGTATCCGGCGCACCGGCGGGAAGAACGCTAAAGGTCATGCCCTCCTGGCCTTTGAGTACAATCTGGATGTCGAGGTAACGGGCGTGATACTCGGCGCGGCGGTCAGCCATCGGCTCGGTGGTATCTTCGGATATGAGATAGAACAGATTGTTGCCGTCAATATCATGTTTACCCAGCGGCGTCGCGTCGGTGACGTGGGCCTTAACGTGTTCGATAGCTTCGCGCAGAGACGCCGGCAGCCAGCTCTGCAGATGGTGAATGTTCCCAACGATCATAATAACCTCTGATTATAAAACAGCTTTTCATTTTCCGTTTTATAACCCCCTTCGCACTGCCATACCACCTCTTTTTCAGGGTTTTTTGCATTACCGCACTCTTCTCCAGGCAAACGTTTACCTTTTGTGGATTAATCGCTTGATCCGAAAATTGAGCTGCGTATAATGCCACCCGTTTTGCCGGGAGGAATTATGGTTCAGTGTGTACGACATCGCGTCTTACCGCGTCTGAAAACAGGCGCTGGCCTGCCGTTTTTTCTTTCCGTTGCATCCGTATTCGTAAAGCCCCTTATTTAAGGGGCTTTTTTTTTGCCCAGGCGTCAGGAGATAAACATGGCTAATCCGCTGTATCAAAAACATATCATTTCTATAAACGATCTCAGCCGCGAAGACCTTGAACTGGTACTGGCAACCGCAGCAAAGCTCAAAGCCCATCCACAGCCTGAGCTGCTGAAGCATAAAGTGATTGCCAGCTGCTTTTTTGAAGCGTCGACCCGCACCCGCCTGTCGTTTGAAACCTCGATGCACCGCCTGGGCGCCAGCGTGGTCGGTTTCTCAGACAGCAGCAACACCTCGCTGGGCAAAAAAGGCGAAACCCTGGCCGATACCATCTCGGTCATCAGCACCTATGTCGATGCCATCGTTATGCGCCACCCGCAGGAAGGCGCGGCGCGCCTGGCGACCGAGTTCTCCGGCGGTATTCCGGTACTCAACGCCGGCGACGGCGCGAATCAGCATCCGACGCAGACCCTGCTGGATCTGTTCACCATTCAGGAGACCCAGGGCCGTCTGGAAAATCTTAACGTCGCGATGGTCGGCGATCTGAAATACGGCCGCACCGTTCACTCCCTGACCCAGGCGCTGGCGAAATTTAACGGCAACCGCTTCTACTTTATCGCGCCGGACGCGCTGGCCATGCCGCAGTACATCCTCGACATGCTCGACGACAAAGGCATTGCCTGGAGCCTGCATAGCGCCATTGAAGAGGTGATGGAAGAGGTGGACATTCTGTATATGACCCGGGTGCAGAAAGAGCGCCTCGACCCGTCGGAATATGCCAACGTGAAGGCGCAGTTTGTCCTGCGCGCCGCCGATCTGGAAGGCGCCCGCGCCAACATGAAGGTGCTGCACCCGCTACCGCGTATTGATGAAATCACCACCGATGTCGATAAAACGCCGCATGCCTGGTACTTCCAGCAGGCGGGCAACGGCATCTTCGCGCGCCAGGCGTTACTGGCGCTGGTACTGAATAGCGATCTGGCACTGTAAGGGGAAAAAGAGATGACACACGACAACAAATTACAGGTAGAAGCCATCAAACGTGGCACCGTTATCGACCATATCCCGGCGCAGGTCGGCTTTAAGCTGCTAACCCTGTTCAAACTGACCGAAACGGATCAGCGCATCACCATCGGCCTGAACCTGCCGTCAGGCGAAATGGGCCGCAAAGATTTAATCAAAATCGAAAACACCTTCCTGACCGACGAGCAGGTCAACCAGCTCTCCCTGTATGCGCCGCAGGCGACGGTGAACCGCATTGATGATTATGAAGTGGTCGGTAAATCCCGTCCGCATCTGCCGGATCGCATCAACAACGTGCTGGTTTGCCCCAACAGCAACTGCATCAGCCACGCCGAGCCGGTCTCTTCCAGCTTTGCGGTAAAAAAACGTGAAAACGATATCGCGCTGAAGTGCAAATATTGTGAAAAAGAGTTCTCACATAATGTGGTTCTGGCGAACTAATTGAGGTTGGTATTGCGTACCCGGCTCCCTATAATGGCCGGGTCTCTTACCTCTCATCTTTCGCAGTTAGCGACGCGAAAGATTTATATAATGCTGTGATTCAGGAGAACTCATGTCTAAAACTATCGCGACGGAAAATGCACCCGCAGCTATCGGCCCGTACGTTCAGGGTGTTGATCTGGGTAACATGATTATCACTTCCGGCCAGATCCCGGTAGACCCGAAAACCGGCAGCGTGCCGGAAGATGTCGCCGCTCAGGCGCGTCAGTCGCTGGACAACGTGAAGGCCATCGTTGAAGCCGCGGGTCTGAAAGTGGGCGATATCGTTAAAACTACCGTTTTCGTGAAAGATCTGAACGACTTCGCCACCGTGAACGCCGCCTATGAAGCCTTCTTCACTGAACATGACGCCACCTTCCCGGCGCGCTCCTGCGTGGAAGTGGCGCGTCTGCCGAAAGACGTGAAGATTGAGATTGAAGCGATCGCCATTCGTCGCTAATCGGATGCGGTATGAACAAAGGCAGCCAACGGCTGCCTTTGTTGTTTCTGCGCGTAAAGCTCCCCGCTCACTGCCAGCCGTAGCGACGGCTGTAGAAACCTTTCACCATCTGCGTCAGCGTCATATAGCCCGCCAGGATGGCAATTAGCCACGGGAAGTAGCTTAGCGGCAACGCCTGAAGCTGCAAATAGCCTGCCAGCGGCGAGAACGGCAGCGCAATCCCTACCACCATCACCAGCAGCGTCATCACGATCAGCGGCCAGGCCGCGCGGCTCTGAATAAACGGGATCCTGCGCGTGCGGATCATATGCACAATCAACGTCTGCGACAGCAGGCCAACCACGAACCAGCCGGACTGGAACAACGTTTGATGTTCCGGCGTATTGGCATGGAACACCCACCACATCAGACAGAACGTCAGAATATCGAATATCGAACTGATCGGCCCAAAAAAGACCATAAAGCGCCCGAGATCCGCCGGGTTCCAGCGCTGCGGTTTACGGATCTGCTCATCGTCAACGTTATCAAACGGGATCGCGACCTGGGATACATCGTACAGCAGGTTCTGGATCAGCAGATGCAGCGGCAGCATCGGCAGGAACGGCAGGAAGGCGCTGGCCACCAGCACGCTGAAGACGTTACCGAAGTTGGAGCTGGCGGTCATTTTGATGTACTTGAGCATATTGGCGAAGGTCCGGCGGCCTTCAATAACCCCCTCCTCCAGCACCATCAGGCTCTTCTCCAGCAGGATGATATCCGCCGCCTCGCGGGCAATATCCACCGCGCCGTCGACGGAAATACCGATATCCGCCGCGCGCAGCGCCGGGGCGTCGTTAATGCCGTCGCCCATAAAGCCCACCACGTGTCCTTCGCGTTTCAGCAGGGTCACGATACGCTCTTTGTGCAGCGGCGCCAGGCGCGCAAACAGGGTCGTACGTTTTGCCAGCTCGGCTAGCTCATCATCGTTCAGCGCTTCAACCTGGCTGCCGATAACCACATCCCCCGCGTCCAGCCCCACTTCGTGGCAGACTTTGGCCGCCACCAGCTCGCTGTCGCCGGTGAGGATTTTGACCGTAATGCCGCTGGCCTTCAGCGCCTTCAGCGCCGGGGCTGTGGTCTCTTTCGGCGGATCGAGGAAGGCGATATAGCCTTCGAGGATCAGGTCTGACTCATCCGCGCGCTGGTAGTCGCCTTCGCGGGCGGGCAGGTACTTCGTCGCCACCGCTACCACGCGCAATCCCTGACGGTTGAGGGTATCGGTCACGCGACGGATGCGCCGCAGCATGGTGTCGTCCAGCGGTACGATGTCGCCGTTATAGCGCACCTGGGTCGAGACGTTGAGGATCTCCTGCAAAGCGCCTTTGCAGATCAGCTGATGGACGTTGTCCTGCTCCTGCACCACCACCGACATACGGCGACGCTCAAAATCGAACGGGATCTCATCCACTTTTTGCCAGCGTTCCGCCAGCCCGCGCGCCGGCTCCAGTTCCACTCCCTCCAGCACTGCGGTATCGAGCAGATTCTTCAGTCCGGTCTGATAATGGCTATTCAGCCAGGCGGTATGCAGCACGCGTTCGCTCACTTTGCCGGAGACATCGGTGTGGTTCTCCAGCACGATTTTATCCTGCGTCAGGGTACCGGTTTTATCGGTGCACAGAATGTCCATCGCGCCAAAGTTCTGTATCGCGTCGAGATGCTTGACGATCACTTTCTGTTTCGACAGCTTCACCGCCCCGCGCGCCAGGGTCGAGGTGACGATCATCGGCAGCATTTCCGGGGTCAGGCCCACCGCGACGGAGAGCGCGAACAGCGCCGCCTCCCACCAGTCGCCTTTGGTGTAGCCGTTAATCAGCAGCACTATCGGCGTCATCACCAGCATAAAGCGGATCAGCAGCATGCTGACCCGGCTGATGCCTTTCTGAAAGGCGTTCGGCTCGCTTTCCTGCTCGCTGACGCGACCGGCCAGCTGGCCAAACCAGGTGCCGCCGCCGGTGGCGAAAACGATGGCCTGCGCCGATCCGCTCACCACGTTGGTGCCCATAAAGCACAGGGTGTCGCACTCCAGCGGGTTCGTCTGTAGCGGGTCGCGGGTGCGGGTCACTTTTTCGACGGGCAGCGATTCCCCGGTCAGCGAGGCCTGGGCGACAAACAGGTCGCGCGCCTGAATGATGCGCAGATCTGCCGGGATCATGTCTCCCGCCGATAGCTTGACGATATCTCCCGGCACCAGCTGGTCGATAGGGAGTTCGCACCAGCGGCTCTCGCCCTGCTCGTTCACCACCCGCAGGACCGTCGCGGTGTTGCTGACCATCGCCTTCAGGGCATCCGCCGCTTTGGTCGAGCGGGCTTCCTGGATAAAGTTCAGCAGCGTGGAGATCCCCACCATCAGGGCGATAACCGCCGCGGCAAACAGATCCTCCGTCGAGTAGGAGACGATACCCAGGACGGTCAGCAGCAGGTTGAAGGGGTTGCGATAGCAGCTCCACAGATGCACCCACCACGGCGACGGCTTCTGCGCCGGGATCTGGTTTTCGCCGTACTGCGCGATTTTCTGCGCCACTTCGCCTTCGTTTAGCCCTTCCGGATGGCTGGCGAAAGCGCGCCAGATTTCATTCTCATCCATTGCCGCCACGTTCAGGCACTGCTTACCGAGAGAATCCGGGATCGGCGCGCTCGCCAGATTGCGGGCATCGGGTAGCGGATCGCGTTGCACTAAACGACGCGGTAAATGACGGCCAAGCTGGGCAAACAGCTGGCGGGTAAAATTTTTCAACATAAACAGTCCCTCCGCGCTCGCGCGAGCGAACGCAGCGCTACCGACAGGCGCGAGTCAACCTTACCTGTCAGGCATATTATTTTTATGGCAGGGACATCAAGGACGTCGCTGCTTTACGCTTCCGGTAAAGCAGCGCTAAGCGGGATTACCGGAAAAAAAGATGGCTCCATCGAGGGTCGGGAGTGGGTTCGGGGTCCATAAAATCTCCGGTAAATGAATACAAACGGCGCGAATTATATCGTCACCGATAATCTATTTGTGGCTATTATGGCGATGATACCCCCGGGTAGCTAAACCAGACGTAAACCAGACTTTGCTCATTGTGGTTTCCTTGAGTAGCATTAGGCTGACTTTAATCGGACCACAACGAGAACCCTGCATGCAAAACCGGCTGACCATCAAAGATATCGCGCGCTTAAGCGGCGTCGGGAAATCGACGGTATCCCGCGTGCTTAATAACGAAAGCGGCGTTAGCGAACGCACTCGCGAGCGAGTGGAAGCGGTGATGCAGCAGCACGGATTTTCGCCCTCGCGTTCCGCCAGGGCGATGCGCGGCCAGAGCGATAAAGTGGTGGCGATCATCGTCACCCGTCTGGATTCGCTGTCGGAAAACCTCGCCGTTCAGACCATGCTCCCCGCCTTTTACGCCCAGGGCTACGATCCGATTATGATGGAAAGTCAGTTCTCCCCGGCGCTGGTCGAGGAGCATCTCGGCATGCTCGCCCGGCGCAATATCGACGGCGTGGTGCTGTTTGGTTTTACCGGCATCCAGCAAGAGATGCTCACCCCTTGGCGGGAGACGCTGGTGCTGCTGGCCCGCGACGCGCCGGGCATCGCCTCCGTCTGCTATGACGATGAAGGGTCGATCAGGATGCTGATGCAGCGCCTTTACGATCGCGGGCATCGCCATATCAGCTTCCTCGGCGTGCCGCATAGCGATGTGACCACCGGGCAGCGCCGCCACCAGGCCTATCTCGATTTCTGTCTGAAAAAACGCCTCACTCCCCTCGCCGCGCTGCCGGGTCTGGGCATGAAACAGGGCTACGAAAGCGTCGCAGAGGTGCTATCGGCAGAGACCAGCGCGCTGGTCTGCGCTACCGATACCCTCGCGCTGGGGGCCAGCAAGTATCTCCAGCAGCAGGGAATCGATCGCCTCCAGCTTGCCAGCGTCGGCAGCACGCCGCTGATGAAGTTTCTCCACCCGGAGATCCTGACGGTCGATCCCGGCTATGCCGAATCCGGACGCCAGGCGGCACAGCAGCTGATCGAGCAGATCGCCGGCAACCGTGAGCCCCGTCAAATCGTCATTCCCGCCGTACTGAATTAAGTCCGCCTGAGCGATTTATGTGATCTTCGCTGCGTTTCGGGAACGTTCCCATTTTGCAATTCAAACGAAGCGGTTAGGATTCAGCTCAAGTTAAATATGCTATCTCTCCCCCTCGGTCATGAGGCCTCATCATGAGTAAAGTGAATCAGCAGGACATCGATAAACTTATCGAACTGGTGGGCGGGCGCGACAATATCGCCACCGTCAGCCACTGTATTACCCGTCTGCGCTTTGTGCTGAATAATCCGGCCATCGCCAAACCGAAAGACATTGAACAGCTACGCATGGTGAAGGGCTGCTTTACCAACGCCGGACAGTTCCAGGTGGTGATCGGCACCGAGGTTGGCGACTACTATAAAGCGCTGCTGGCGACCACCGGCCAGGCCAGCGCCGACAAAGAGCAGGCCAAAAAAGCCGCGCGGCAAAATATGAAATGGCATGAACAGCTCATTTCACACTTCGCGGAGATCTTCTTTCCGCTGCTGCCTGCGCTGATCAGCGGCGGCCTGATCTTAGGCTTCCGCAACGTGATCGGCGATCTACCGATGAGCAACGGCCAGACGCTGGCGCAGATGCACCCGTCGCTGAAAACTATTTATGACTTCCTGTGGCTGATTGGCGAGGCGATCTTCTTCTACCTGCCGGTGGGCATCTGCTGGTCCGCGGTCAAGAAAATGGGCGGCACGCCGATCCTCGGCATCGTGCTGGGCGTCACGCTGGTCTCTCCGCAGCTGATGAACGCCTACCTACTGGGCCAGCAGGTGCCGGAAGTCTGGAATTTTGGTCTGTTCACGATTGAGAAAGTCGGCTACCAGGCGCAGGTTATCCCGGCCCTGCTGGCGGGACTGGCGCTCGGCTTTATCGAAACGCGGCTGAAACGCATCGTGCCTGACTATCTCTATCTGGTGATCGTACCGGTCTGTTCGCTGATTCTGGCGGTCTTCCTCGCGCACGCTTTTATCGGCCCGTTTGGCCGCATGATTGGCGACGGCGTGGCCTGGGCCGTGCGTCACCTGTTAACCGGCAGCTTCGCGCCGATTGGCGCCGCGCTGTTCGGCTTCCTGTACGCGCCGCTGGTGATTACCGGGGTTCATCAGACCACGCTCGCCATCGATATGCAGATGATTCAGAGCATGGGCGGGACGCCGGTATGGCCGCTGATTGCGCTATCCAACATCGCCCAGGCATCGGCGGTCGTGGGAATCATCATCGCCAGCCGCAAGCAGAATGAACGCGAAATCTCCGTTCCGGCCGCCATTTCCGCCTACCTCGGCGTCACGGAGCCGGCCATGTACGGTATCAACCTGAAGTACCGCTTCCCGATGCTGTGCGCGATGGTCGGCTCCGGTCTTGCCGGGCTACTGTGCGGTCTGAACGGCGTAATGGCCAACGGTATCGGCGTCGGCGGCCTGCCGGGCATCCTCTCTATCCAGCCAACCTACTGGCAGGTTTACGCGCTGGCGATGGCCATCGCCGTGGTGGTGCCGATTGTCCTGACGACGGTCGTCTACCAGCGCAAATTCCGCCAGGGCACCTTACAGATTGTCTAACTTCTTATTTTCGGGGCGCCCAGGCGCCCCCTTGCTGTAGCAGGAACGCGATATGAATACCCTTCCCCTCTGGTGGCAAAACGGCGTTATTTATCAAATCTATCCGAAGAGTTTCCAGGACACGACCGGGACCGGAACCGGCGATCTGCGCGGCGTGACCTCCCGCCTCGACTATCTGCAAAAGCTCGGCGTTGACGCCATCTGGCTGACGCCGTTCTACGTCTCGCCGCAGGTGGATAATGGCTACGACGTCGCCAACTATACCGCTATCGACCCAACCTACGGTACGCTGGACGATTTCGACGAACTGGTCGCTCAGGCGCACGCTCGCGGGATCCGCATTGTGCTGGATATGGTGCTGAACCACACTTCGACCGAACACGCGTGGTTCCGCGAAGCGCTCAATAAAGAGAGTCCGTATCGCCAGTTCTATATCTGGCGCGACGGTGAACCCACCACGCCGCCCAACAACTGGCGCTCTAAATTTGGCGGTAACGCCTGGCAGTGGCACGCCGAAAGCGAGCAGTACTATCTGCATCTGTTCGCGGTTGAGCAGGCGGACCTGAATTGGGAAAACCCGGCGGTGCGCGCGGAGCTGAAAAAAGTGTGCGAGTTCTGGGCCGATCGCGGCGTCGACGGCCTGCGCCTCGACGTGGTCAATTTGATCTCCAAAGACCAGACCTTTCCGTCCGATACGGATGGCGACGGCCGCCGCTTCTATACCGACGGCCCGCGAGCGCACGAATTTTTGCAGGAGATGAGCCGCGATGTGTTCACCCCGCGCGGTCTGATGACGGTCGGCGAAATGTCCTCCACCACGCTTGCGCATTGCCAGCAATATGCAGCGCTCGACGGCGGCGAACTGTCGATGACCTTTAACTTCCACCATCTGAAGGTAGACTATCCCGGCGGCGAGAAGTGGACGCTGGCGCGCCCGGATTTTGTGGCCTTGAAATCGCTGTTCAGGCACTGGCAGCAGGGGATGCACAATCGCGCGTGGAACGCGCTGTTCTGGTGTAACCACGACCAGCCGCGCATCGTCTCCCGCTTCGGCGACGAGGGGGAGTACCGCGTCCCGGCGGCGAAAATGCTGGCGATGGTGCTTCACGGTATGCAGGGCACGCCCTATATCTATCAGGGCGAAGAGATCGGCATGACGAATCCGCACTTTATGCGCATTACCGATTATCGCGACGTTGAGAGCCACAACATGTTTATCGAACGCGCGGCGCAGGGTCAGGACCCGGATGAACTTCTGGCGATTCTGGCCAGCAAATCGCGCGATAACAGCCGTACGCCAATGCAGTGGAACAACGCTGATCACGGCGGTTTTAGCGCAGGCGAGCCGTGGATTGCGCTGTGCGATAACTATCGCGAGATCAACGCCGAAGCGGCGCAGGCGGACCCGGAATCGGTGTTTTATACCTATCAGCAGCTGATTGCGCTGCGCAAGAGCGCGCCGGTGCTGACCTGGGGCGACTATCAGGACCTGCTGCCGGAACATCCGTCGCTGTGGTGCTACCGCCGTCAGTGGCAGGGACAAACGCTGGTTGTCGTGGCGAACCTGAGCCGCGAGTTCCAGCGCTGGCAGCCGGAAGCGATGAGCGGCGAATGGGGGATGCTGATGAGCAACTACGCGGAAGCGGCAAACCGTCCTGCCGCTATGACCCTGCGTCCGTTTGAAGCGGTATGGTGGCTGCAGGAGTAACCCCCTCCCCGGCTTGCGCTACGCTTAGCCGGGCTACCGATGCACAGCCGTCTGCGGGCCGGTAGCCCGACGCCGGGATGAATGCATCGGTATGGCTTCTTCCCGGGTCGCGCTGCGCTTAGCCGGGCTACAGTCCATCGCCATCTGCGGGCCGGTAGCCCGGACAGGCGCGTCAAGCGCCGCCTCCGGGAATACGCTTTAAATACGCTCCGCCGCAGACAGCGTCGGGCTGGCTTCCGGCTGCGCTGACGCCTGCTCTTCTTTTGCCTTCAGGCGATCCCATACCCGGAAAAAACGGATAATAGATCACCAGCGAGATCGCCAGGTTCACCACCTGCAGCACCGCGCCGGAAATATGTCCCCCCGTCGCCAGATAGCCGCTCATAAAAATCGGCGTGGTAAACGGCAGCGCAATCCCCGCCGGCTTCATCACCAGCCCGGTGGCCATCGCGGTATACGAGACAATCACCAACAGGACCGGCGTCAAAATAAACGGCAGGAAGAAGTACGGGTTCATCACCAGCGGAATGCCGAATACCATCGGCTCGCTGATATTGAACAGCGCCCCCGGCGCGGCAATTTTCCCCAGCTGTTTCATCTGCTGGCTACGGCTGCGCAGCAGCATAAAAATCACCAGCCCCAGCAGCGCCCCGGTACCGCCGGGCGCAATCCATAGGTCATAAAACTGCTGGGTGATGATATGCGGGATCGGCAGTCCGTTCTGAAACGCCTCCAGGTTCTCCGACATATTCGACAGCCAGACCGGGCGAATAAACACCAGCACGATGGTGTCGCCGTGCAGCCCCAGGGTCCACAGAATGCCAATCAGGATCACCGAGATAATCATCCCCGGCAGCGAACCGCCGACGTGCGACATCGGAATACCAATCAGCGTGGTGATCATGCTATTGATATCGCCGAACGGCGAGGCTTCGACGATCAGGCGCAGCGCCAGCACCACGGCCAGCACGCAGAAGCCGGGGATCAGGGCGAGAAAGGATTTCGCCACCGCCGGCGGTACGCCGTCCGGCATGCGGATCACCAGATTACGGCTGGCCACCAGGCGGTAGATCTCCGTGGAAAGCAGCGAAATCACAATCGCCACAAACAGTCCCTGGCTGCCAATCATCCCCACCGGCAGCACGCCTTTGACAAGTTGCGCCGCTGAACCATCTGCCGGCGTAAAGAGCGTCACCTGCGGGATCGTCATCACAAACGCCACCAGCGACATCGCCCCGGCGCTAAGCGGGTCCAGGGTGCGATATTTTTCCGCCAGCCGGTAGGCAATGCCGAAGGCCGAGAGCAGCGCCATGATGTCATAGGTCGCTTTGACCGGGTACAGCATTTTGTCGCGCCAGGCATCGCCAAATACGCTGGCCATCATCTCACCGTAGCCGGGAATCGGCAGGTAGGCGAATATCAAGAAAAACGAACCAATCAGCATAAACGGCATATTGAGAATAATGCCGTCGCGTACCGACAGGACATGCTTCTGGCCGCCGATTTTCAGCGCGGCGGGCATGACATAGCGTTCAATAAATGAAGTACGAGACATAGTGGTATCCCCGAAGGCGGAAAAGTTTAGTTAAACTGCGTTAGCCAGGGGCGGTTGATGGTTAACACCTCATCAAGCAGCGCCCGGGCATCGGTCACATTCCCGACCAGCGGGTTACTGACCAGCGCCAGCAGCGCGCTATCCCGGCAGCCGTGGACCGCGGCCTCAATCGTCAAGCGCTCGAAGGCTTTCACCTGCTGCGTCAGGCCGTTCATGATCGGCGGCAGCGCGCCAAAGGCCAGCGGTCGCGCGCCCTGCGCGTCAATAAGGCTGTTAATTTCCACCACCGCATCATCATCAAAACCGTGGATCGCGCCGTTGTTGCGGGTATTCACCACCATCTCTTTGCCAAGATTGTTGTAGATGGCGTTAATCAGCTCCACCGCCACTTCGGAGTAGTAAGCCCCGCCGCGCAAGCTAAGCTGTTCGGGCTTTTCATCCAGCTCAGGCCGGGCATAGATGTCAAACAGCTCCTGTTCCACCTTCATCACCTGCTCCGCGCGGGTGCCTTTGGTTTTCGCCGCCTCAATCTCTTCCGCCAGCATGGCCGGCGTCAGCCAGAAATAGCGGTGATAGGGACAGGGAATCGCCTTCAGGGCCCGCAGAAACTCCGCCGGCCACGGCAACGATTTAATATTGTTCATCGACAGCGATTGACCGTCGCACAGCATGTCGAGAACCTTACGGGTGACATCCTCCCGCCCCTGCATCACTTTGTGTACCCAGACCATATGATTCAGCCCGGCGAAGCTCAGCCTGACCTCCTCTGCTTTTGCCTCCAGCATGCCGGCGATCGTATGCTGCATGTTGATCGGCACGTTGCACAGGCCGATGATTTTGGCGCTGCTGTAGCGGCTCACCGCCTCCGTCACGATCCCCGCCGGATTGGTAAAGTTGAGGATAAAGGCGTCGGGTGCCAGCGCCTCCACTTTGCGCGCGACCTGCAACATCACCGGAATGGTGCGCAGCGCTTTGGCGAATCCGCCGACGCCGGTGGTTTCCTGGCCCAGCAGGTTATATTTCAGCCCCAGCCGCTCATCCGCCGCCCGCGCCGCCAGCTGCCCGACCCGCAGCTGGGTCAGGACGAATTTAGCGCCGCGAATGGCCTCATCCAGGCGGAAATGGACGCTGACCTTAACCTGTTCGAGGCCATGGCGCTTGAGCATACGCTGGGCCAGCGCGGCGATAATCGCCACTTTCTCGCGCCCGGCTTCGACATCGACCAGCGCCAGTTCCGTAACCGGAATCTGCTGATGGCGAAGGATAATGCCTTCGATAAGTTCCGGCGTATAGCTGCTGCCGCCGCCGATGACGGCAATTTTCAATGTTTGCATAGTGGCCTCATTTTTGGCGTACAGATCCCCGCGCAAGGCCGCAGCGGCTTTGCGAAATGAACGCGTTGATGGGAAAGCGTTAGTGGTTCAGCAGAGCGAGCGCTTTATCAAGAACGGCGGCCCCGCGCATCATGCCGTAATCCGCCATATCGATTACCGCAACAGCTTTCCCGTGCGGGGCAGCAAGCTCGGTCAGTCGGGCCGCTTCGTACTTCACCTGCGGCCCCAGTAAAATCACGTCGGCATTCGGCAACTCGCGTTCAAACTCGGCAACGGGCACGGCATAAATCTCCAGCGCCAGCGCGCGCTGCTGCGCCTCGGCTGTCATTTTGTTAACCAGCATGCTGGTGGACATTCCGGCGGCGCAGCACAGGACGATACGTGGCATAATTCCTCCCAATGGGTTTTGCTTGAGCGAGCGCTAAATAGACACCATCGACTATAAGACGAGGTGCCGGTATGGGTGAAGGCTATATGAAAATTTTTTTCATGTACGTGATCGAAGCGTTATTTTTCACCTCTTTACCCCGCCATATAAGCGAAACCGGCAATAATCTCAGGCGTTGCGCGTGATTAAGTGGTATAAAAAGCCAGCATCATTTGAAAAATATTTTCAATCAGGCGGTGGCGGAGAAAGAGGCTGAAAGCATGGATATCGTAGGGCAGTTACAGGAAGGCATGGCGCGCTTTAGCGCTCAGGAATCAAGAGTCGCGGCATTTATTCTGCAGAATTTAAGCTTTACCGCCAGCGCTTCGATTGATGAACTGGCGGTGCGCGCTGGCGTGAGCGCAGCCACAATTACCCGCTTTGCCCGCTCCGTCGGCTGCGAAGATATTCGTGATTTGCGCAAGCAGCTGGCGCAGGCCTGCGAACGTCGCACCAGTTGGCTAAACGAGGAGAGCGCCGCGCTGCCCGCCGCGTGGCGCGACAAGTTAAGCCTGATTAGCGCAAATCTGGAGCAGCAGCTGGTCAGCACGCCCGAGTCGACGCTGCAAAAGCTGCGCACGCGCCTGCAAAATGCCCGCGCCGTGCACTGTTTCGCCCTCGGCGCGCAGGATATCGCGCTGGCGACGCTGCTTCAGCACCAGCTGCTCTCCATCGGTATCGTGATGAATCTCTGCCAGGACAGCGCCCTGATGCGGATGATAGCCAGTACCCTCAGCGACGATCATCTCCTGCTGGTGCTGGCAACCGGCGAGGCCGACGCGATTTTGCAGGGCGCCACCCTGCTGGCCCGGGTACAGGAAGCGACGATTTTCGCCCTCACCCCGGCCAACCACGCGTTGAGCAATATGGCCTCCGCGCTATTGCCCCTGCCTGAGAATGCGCAGGCCGCGCGTTACGCCCTGCTACTGCTGGTCGACCTGCTTAACGACGCGCTGCTCGCCTGACGTTATCCCTTTCGGGCCTGAATTTCCTGCGTTCAGGCCCCATTTTTGCTTATTTTATAAGCGGATAAATTTACATTAAGCGCAAGCGCCCATCATTCCTGCTCTCCTCTTTTTACTTTGTTCTGCATCAATAAAATTGCAAACATCTTTGATGCAAAGCACTACATATAGAACTTAAAATGCGTCCCGGCCCCACATATTGTATTAATAGTCTATTATGTCACCACGCCCATCGTACTCAGGCGGTGATGGGATGTGGATAAAAAGGGCCGGGATCGGAGGGAAACGGCGGCAGCTATAGCGCCTCGTGGCTTCGATTGTCCTTCCGCCTCTGTGGATAACCTGTTCTGTAAAAATTATGGAGTGATCATGACACCGCATGTGATGAAACGCGATGGCTGTAAAGTGCCGTTCAAGTCAGAGCGCATTAATGAAGCAATTCTACGTGCAGCTAAAGCAGCGGGAGTCGATGACGCAGACTATTGCGCCACCGTCGCAGAAGTCGTTAGCCAGCAAATGCAGGGCCGCGCCCAGGTGGATATCAGCGAGATCCAGACCGCCGTTGAGAACCAGCTGATGTCCGGGCCGTACAAGCAGCTGGCGCGCGCCTACATTGAATATCGCCACGACCGCGATAGCCAACGTGAAAAGCGCGGTCGTCTGAACCAGGAAATTCGCGGCCTGGTTGAGCAGACCAACTCGGCGTTACTCAACGAGAACGCCAACAAAGACAGCAAAGTCATCCCTACCCAGCGCGATCTGCTGGCAGGCATCGTCGCCAAGCACTACGCGCGCCAGCACCTGCTGCCGCATGACGTGGTGATGGCCCACGAGCGCGGCGTGATCCACTATCACGATCTCGACTACTCCCCGTTCTTCCCGATGTTCAACTGTATGCTGATCGATCTTAAAGGCATGCTGACCCAGGGATTTAAAATGGGCAACGCCGAGATTGAACCGCCGAAGTCTATCTCTACCGCTACCGCGGTGACGGCGCAGATTATCGCTCAGGTCGCCAGCCATATTTATGGCGGTACGACCATCAACCGCATCGATGAAGTACTGGCGCCGTTTGTTACCGAAAGCTTCAATAAGCACCGTAAAATTGCCGAAGAGTGGCACATCCCTGACGCCGAAGGCTACGCCCGTTCCCGCACCGAGAAAGAGTGCTACGACGCCTTCCAGTCGCTGGAATATGAAGTGAACACCCTGCATACCGCCAACGGTCAGACGCCGTTCGTGACTTTCGGTTTTGGCCTTGGCACCAGCTGGGAATCGCGCCTGATTCAGCAGTCCATTCTGCGCAACCGCATCGCGGGCCTCGGTAAAAACCGCAAAACGGCGGTGTTCCCGAAGCTGGTCTTCGCCATTCGCGACGGCCTGAACCACAAGTTCGGCGATGCGAACTACGACATTAAACAGCTGGCGCTGGAGTGCGCGAGCAAGCGTATGTACCCGGACATCCTCAACTACGATCAGGTCGTGAAGGTGACCGGCTCGTTCAAAACCCCGATGGGCTGCCGCAGCTTCCTCGGCGTGTGGGAAAACGAGGACGGCGAACAGGTGCACGATGGCCGCAATAACCTCGGCGTTATCAGCCTCAACCTGCCGCGCATCGCGCTGGAAGCGAAAGGCGACGAAACCGAGTTCTGGAAACTGCTCGACGAACGCCTGCAGCTGGCGCGTAAAGCGCTGATGACCCGCATCGCCCGCCTGGAAGGGGTAAAGGCTCGCGTGGCGCCGATTCTGTATATGGAAGGGGCCTGCGGCGTGCGTCTGAAAGCGGACGACGACGTTTCGGAGATTTTCAAAAACGGCCGCGCGTCGATTTCGCTGGGCTATATCGGCATCCATGAAACCATCAACGCGCTGTTCGGCAACAAGCATATGTACGATAGCGCTGCGCTGCGTGAGAAAGGCGTCGCCATCGTTCAGCGCCTGCGCGAAGCGGTAGACCAGTGGAAAGACGAGACGGGCTACGGCTTTAGCCTGTACAGCACGCCGAGCGAAAACCTCTGCGACCGCTTCTGCCGTCTGGATACCGCTGAGTTCGGCGTGATTGAAGGCGTGACCGATAAAGGGTATTACACCAACAGCTTCCACCTCGACGTGGAGAAGAAGGTGAACCCGTACGACAAAATCGATTTTGAAGCGCCTTATCCGCCGCTGGCTAACGGGGGCTTTATTTGCTACGGCGAGTACCCGAATATTCAGCACAACCTGAGAGCGCTGGAAGACGTCTGGGATTACAGCTATCAGCACGTACCCTATTACGGGACCAATACGCCAATCGACGAATGCTACGAGTGCGGCTTTACCGGTGAGTTCGAGTGCACCAGCAAAGGGTTCACCTGCCCAAAATGCGGCAACCACGATGCTTCTCGCGTATCGGTAACCCGCCGCGTGTGCGGCTATCTCGGGAGCCCGGACGCGCGTCCGTTCAACGCCGGCAAGCAGGAAGAAGTGAAGCGCCGCGTGAAGCATTTGGGTAACGGGCAAATCGGTTAATTCCGCGCGATTCAGCCCTCTCCCCAACGAGGAGAGGGTACCGACCAGTAGCCGTTTGGCTCCTCAGGAGCCGTTCCCGGATCGCGGCGCAACGCGCTTTTTATCCAGGGCTACCGCCACTATATGGGTTTCCTCAAATCAGTTGGCGTTGTAGCAAGGCGGCAAGCGAGCAAGTCCCGGGGAGCTTACTGTAGTAAGTGACCGGGGCGCACGAGCGCAGCCAACGCCGCTACAGCGTCAAATGAGAAGAGGAAACAATGAATTACCATCAGTACTACCCGGTAGATATCGTTAACGGTCCGGGCACCCGCTGCACCCTATTTGTCTCCGGCTGCGTTCACGAGTGCCCCGGCTGCTACAACAAAAGCACCTGGCGGCTGAACTCCGGCATGCCGTTCACCGCCGAGATGACCGACCGCATCATTGCCGACCTCAACGACACGCGCGTTAAGCGCCAGGGGATCACCCTCTCCGGCGGCGACCCGCTGCATCCGCAGAACGTCCCGGAGATCCTTAAACTGGTTCAGCGCGTTCGCGCCGAGTGCCCCGGTAAAGACATCTGGGTATGGACCGGCTACACGCTTTCCGAACTTAACGACGCGCAGATGCAGGTGGTGGATCTCATCAACGTGCTGGTTGATGGCAAATTTGTGCAGGATCTCAAAGACCCGGCGCTAATCTGGCGCGGCAGCAGCAACCAGGTTGTGCACCATTTGCGTTAATACCAGCATGGCGTTCATCAGTTAATTTTCACCAGGCCACCTTTAATCACCAGCATCCCGCCGCCGTCAACGGTCTGGGTGGCACTGGCTTTGCTGGTAAGCGTCGCTCTTGCTTCCTGGCTGATGGTTACGGCTTTCTGGGACAGTGAGGATTTGGCTTCACTGGCGATGCTGGCGGCATCCAGCTTCATGCTGCCTGACGCGCTGGCGTTAAGACCCGCCCCACTCTTTATGTCCAGGGTTTTGCCGCTCTCGAGGGTGAGCGTGCCGCTGACCTTAATCGTTAGATTACCGTCAACATTGAGCGTGTAGTTGCCTTTTACCTTATGCGTCTCATTACCGTCGATAGCGTGTTCCTGATCGCCCTTCACCGTTACGCTGCGTTTATTTTTCACACTCAGGATCTCATCATGGCCAACGATGGTTGTACTGTCGTTCAGCACGGTGACCTGAAAATCCTTCTGCGCCTGCATCGCCAGCAGCTCGGCATCTTTTTTGTCGTCGAAGCGCAGTTCGTTAAAGCCTTGTTCGCTGTGGGTTTTAATGCCCGACTGAGTTTGATTCGCCGGTAGCGCATACGGCAGGGCATTCGCGCCGTTGTATACACAGCCGGTAATGAGCGGCTTATCCGGGTCGCCGTCGATAAAGCTCACGACCACTTCCTGACCAATGCGCGGGATAAACTGCGCGCCGAAGCCGTTACCGCTCCAGGCGGTGGCGACCCGCAGCCAGCAGGAGCCGATCTCATCGTTTTTGCCTTCCCGCTCCCACGGAAACTGCACTTTTACCCGTCCGAGCTTGTCGGTCCAGATTTCTTCTCCATTTTTGCCGACCACCGTTGCGGTTTGCGTAGGCATAAACGGCTTCGGCGTGGCGCACGGTGGGTGATACGGGGTGGCTTTCGGGATAGCGGTAAAACGGTTACGGTAGCGTTCGCCGTCATATTCCTGGCTGACGGTGGTGATGAGCCAGTCGATATTGGTTGCTTTGTCGTCATGATCGGCGAGGGTAAACCAGTGCCCTGCCATCAGCGCTGGGCAGTCGCTTTCGCCGATCAGCTGTTTCGGCTGCTCAGATTTATCATTGCCGGGGTGAGCCCCCTGCGCGGTAGCCTGTAAACGCAGCTGCGCCGAACGAATCATTCCGGTTTCCCGCCCGCCGTTCTGAGCCGCCTGATACTTGACTTTTTTCTCGCCGGGAATAGGCGGGCAGGCGCTGTTATCATCCGCCAGCACCAGCGTATGCTTGCCTTCTTTATGGGTGAAGAACCAGAAGATCCCCTCCTGCTCCAGCAGCCGCGAGACAAAATTGAAGTCGCTTTCCTTATATTGCAGACAGTATTCGCGCTTCGCCGGTTTGCTTTTCAGCTGGAACTTGTAGTCGGTAAATCCGCCGTCCTTAAACACCTTCTCGACAATTTCTTGCGCGTTGAGATTCTGAAAAACGCGGTTGTTGCTGGAGAGCGTCAGCCACCACAGCCAGGGGCGCAGCACAAACTGATAGCGATCGGCGTTGCTGGTCGCCGGAAGCTGGCGTGCCTCGGCAATCAGCCCGTCATAGTCGGCATTGTTGATCGTTGTTGTTAGATGGGTCGCCAGCACGGTATCAAGGATTAACGGCACGGAGGTGGTTCCTGCGACAGTGGCGGTGGTCAGGCCGTTAAGCTGGGAGTCGGTGCGCGCGGTCGCGGCGGTAAGGCCGGTCAGGGTGAGTTTGATGATGGTGGTTTCGGGCATGGGAAATTCCTTTTCAGCAGCAGCGCTAACGCCGGTCAGCATGATGATAAACATCATCACCATCGCACCTACCTACGGCAATCGCAGGAACACCAGCCTCCTGATCCACGACCTGATACCCGGCGCTACGTAGCTTGATTTTATAACGGTATAATTTGCCGCAAAGGCAGGCGGTGCGAAGCTTCCACCCTCAGCTACCTTTCTTATTCATCGCCACATCCCAAACGGAAGAGACGTTGCCTTCTTTCTGACCATCCGATTTCTGAGCGGTGATTTCCCATTTAATTTTGGTAAAGTTCAGCGACATCGTTTCGACCGGTTTGCCGCCGGAACCGCCGCTAACGCTCAGATGTGAGATAACGACGTTCATCATGGTATATACGATAAATGGCAGCATTTTTCCGTTATCATTACGGCACAACGTCAGAACGGCTTCTGTAATCGGTTTCCCGCTACAGCAGTACTCATTGAGCTTTGGCGTCGCGAGATCGACAAACTTGGTCAACGACATTTCACCGACATGCGCCCGCCCTGAGGTACGTTCAGTGTTACTGACGTCATTAGCGATCTGCATCGCCACGTTATGGCTGTAGCTCATGATCTCAAGCTGTTTTTCAAATCCTTTGGCCTGACTTTCACCTTCGATATCGTCGAGCTTTAAAAAAATCGCATCCATCTTTTGCTCCTTATCAATCAGCCGGCAACCGGTAGCGGCAGTTCCGCCATCAGCCGAATCGCACCGCTTTTTTTCACATTCCTATTATTTTTACGCACATTGAACTAATACAATGACTTTTATGCTAAGCGTCTTCGCCTATATTCGCCCATTCCTGTTACGAGAATATTCGTAGTGCTAATCCTGTCGCCCCACTATTCAAATAGTATTTTTCAGGATAACTATAAGCAATATAAAAAACACAACCACAAATAAATATCAATCAAATTCTTTACTGCCAAGCACCGAATATGAATTGATAAAAATCAAATTAAAACAATTAATTAACCAAAATCAATTAGATGTAAAAAAACCAACAAAATATACATCGATAAAAACCGCTCGCTGATATCAACTCTTTAACAGGTTAAATTATGAATAGTGATATGCATCAAAAAACGCATCTACTTTATTTATTACTTTGGTTATGTAGTATCTGTTCAAACTAATAAACGGGCGCTGAATGTTATAAAAGCGCATCAGTTTATTCCGCGAGTCATCATCCGCCGACTGTGGCGGCAACTGGGGGTATTACCATGAGTTGTCCCGGAGTTTGTACCGGCGCATTATTGCAGTGCTCATTTGGCGTTGCGCCGTCGATGCTGAACGTACTGCTCACCAGCCCCACCCTCGTCAGCAACATGCCGATGGCGAATATTATGGATAACAAACCGTTTGTGAATATTTTGCCGTTCGGGATCTGCAACAGTATCGCCAACCCGACGGTGGCCGCCGCTACCGCCGCAGCGCTTGGGGTATTGACGCCGATGCCCTGTATTCCGACAACGCCCGCGCCGTGGATGCCAGGCTCACCCACGGTGCTGGTGGGGAATATACCCGCCCTCACCGCCCAGTCACAGTTGATGTGCATATGGGGCGGCGTGATTCAGATTCGTTTTCCTGGGCAGATGACGACGGTCGTGGCGTGATGTTGTGAACGGTGACAGATACGGAAAACGCGGCGAAGGGCCAAATCAAAATCGGCTGACGCACTCCATCGCCACCGCTTTAAACTCATCAAAGCTGCGGGTGACGGCCAGGCGGGCCATAGCGCGTTCGCGCAGGAAGGTAACGAAAATATCGTAGATCGCCATCGCTTCTTCATACTCGCTTTTGCTGATGGCAAGCAGGAAGATGATATGCGCGGTTTCATCGCCCCAGGCAATGCCGTGCGGCGCAATCACGGTATAAACCACGGTCTTTTTTGCCAGCAGCCCAAGGGCGTGGGGCAGCGCGATGCCGTCGCCGAGCATGGTGCTGACGATAGCCTCACGCTCCACCACCGAATCATGAAACTCCGCGCCGACAAACCCCTCCCGCTGCAGCTGCTGGCACAGCGTGGCAAACAGCGTCTGCCGATCCATCGGAGCATCAATTACCTGAAAGTGGGCCTCATCAAAATACTTATTCAGCATCCACGGACGCGTGCGGTCCACCAGCACCAGCTTGCCGATTTGGTCGAGCTGATAGTCGGTAGGAAACGGCGCAATGGTCACCACCGGTTTATCTTTCTCGCTGATGCGCACGGTGGAGATGACAAAATCTTCCGCGACTTCTTGCCGCTGTTCATATTCGCGCTGCGAGAGGGTGGCGGCAATTTCCAGCTGCGGATACTTCCGCTGCAGGATGGCTTCAATCATCCGCACCATCGCGTTGCTGGTATCGCACACCAGCAGCACCTGCGGCTGACGCTGGTAGCCGATATTGTAATGGCGCTCCAGCCCGACGCCGATATGCAGCACCAGAAAGCCGATCTCATTTTCGCTGATGGCGTAGGGGGTATATTTTCCCCAGCTGGATACCGCCGCCAGGGTCATATCCCACGCCATCGGATAGTGCTGCTTGATGTTATCGAGCAGCGGATTGGGGATCATTATCTGGTAGCGCACGCGGGTGATCATGGTCTTAATATGGGTCAGTAAATCCGCATGCAGCTGGGCGTCGTCCAGCAGATTGTAGTTATATTGCTGATTGATATAGCGCAGGATGTAGTTCACCAGCGCTTCGTCGTCGTCGGCGCTGATGGTGCCCGGATCGACGTCCTGCACCTGACGGGCGGCAAGATGGACGCACAGCCACTCCTCTTCCGCCGCGGCAAGCGGTTTACCCGCCAGCTGTTGCAGGGTGCTCGCCAGCTCGCGGGCGGCGTCGCGCACGTTCTGCGCCACATCCTCGGCGCTAAAGTCGGCCAGCGGATACCCTTCGCTCACGCGGCGCACGGCAACCGCGCCGTACAGGCAGACAAAACGTTCTCCCGCGTCAGTCAGGCGCACATGATGGCGGGTCAACGTCTCCTGCAGCACGCCCGCCAGCAGCGCCGGTACGCTGGCGTCAAACGCCTCTTCGCCGATAAGCGGGTTCAGCGGCCCCTGCTGGCTCAGCTCCCACAGCAGATCGGTCAGGCAAGCGCGAATGGAGACCTCGCTCCCGAACAGCTTCATGCCGTGGCGCGGACGGGTCTCGAGGGTAAGCTGATAACGCTGAAAACGTTCGCGTACGTCAACCATGTCGCCCTGTAAGGTGGCGCGGCTGACGAACCACGCATCGGCCAGGTCCTCCAGCTTGATAGAAAACGCGGAGGTTAAAAAGCGCACCAGCAAAAAGTGGCTGCGATCCGCCGCGGTTCGCGGGATGTGCTGCGCTTTCGGCGCGCTCTCTTCCAGCGTCTGATAGCGCGACGGATCGTGGATCACCAGCTGATAACCGCTGCCGCGAGTGAGGGTGAACTGCGCGCCGTAGTGCTGCAGCAGCGCGTTCAGCGCGGTAATGTCCGCGCGCACCGTGCGTGTAGAAACCGACAGCCGCTGCGCCAGCTCCTCCTGCGGCAGCGTTTCGTTTTGCAACAGAGTAAACAGCTGCGCTAAACGTTGATTGGGAAATCGCATGTCAGTTCCTTTTTCTTACGGCTCAGGGTTGAGCGGATATCACCATCTGCGACGGGCCGCCGACCGGAGTGTAGTCCGGGGAGAACGTCAACCTGCCATCCTTCGGCGCGACGCGGAAACGGGTAATGTTGTCGCTACGCTGGTTCATGACGTACAGCCACTGCTCCTGACTGTCCAGGGTCAGCGTGCGCGGGTAGTCGCCGCGGGTCCAGATATCTTCCTGGTGACTCAGGCTGCCGTCGGCCAGCACCGTAAAGTGGGCGATACTGTTATGCAGCCGGTTGGCGACGTACAGCTGCTTGCCATCGCGGCTCAGGACCAGGCCGGCGGCAAAGCTGGTGCCCTTATACTCTTCAGGCAGCGCCGAGACCGTTTTCCCCTCGCGCAGCAGGCCGCTTTGCTTATCAAGATGATAGAAGGTAAGCGTCGATGCCTCTTCGTTAATCAGCCATAGTCCGTCGCCCTGCGGCGTAAACACAAAGTGGCGCGGCCCGGCGCCGGGAGATGAGGCGTCAATAAACGGCGGATCGTTCGGCGTCAGCTTGCCGCTGGCGTTATCCAGCCGGTACTGATAGATCCGGTCCAGCCCCAGATCGGTGGAGTAAACGAACCTACCGCTGGGATCGGCGGCGACCATATGGGCGTGGGGGCCGTTATGATCGCTAATGGCAAAACTGCCTTCGACGGCCGCCGCCGGGCGTTCCGCACCCGCAGGCCCTTGATCCTGATGTATATCCACCGCTTCGCCCAGGTTACCCTCTTCCTTCACCGGGAGCACCGCGATACTGCCACTGACGTAGTTTGCCACCAGCAGATGGCGGCCATCGGGGGTCAGGGAGAGATAAACCGGCCCGGCGCCGCCGGAAGCGACCTGATTGAGCTCGCTCAATTCGCCGTTGCTGCCGATGCGCCACGCCTGAACCACGCCCTTGTCCACTTCGCTGGCGGCGTACAGGGTTTTGCCATCCGCCGAGACGGCGAGCTGGGCAAGATTAGGCAGCTTAGCAACCAGCGCTTTATCGCGCAGCGCCCCGGTCTGGCTATCAACGGTAAAGCGGTACAGTCCTTCGCCATTGGGGTTGTAGGTGCCGACCCAGGCGTAGTGGGTTTGCGCAGCGGCGCCGGCGGCGAGTAGAGAGAGTGAAGCAACAAGCAGGTGACGAGCGGTTGGCATGGTGGCTCCTTGATGGTTCGCTAAGGGTTTCCCCTCACCCTAACCCTTTCCCCAAAGGGGCGAGGGTACAGTTCGGTATTCTCCCTCACCCTTTGGGAGAGGGCCGGGGTAAGGGGCAACGGCGCTATTTGACTAACTGTTTGGTGATCGAAAGCAGCTGACGCACGTCCGCCGGGCGGGTGTTACCGCTGGCTTTATCAATAATCGAACTGTAGATATGCGGGATAATTTTACTCACGCCGGCGTCCAGCGCGATCTGCAGGATCTCGCCGTAGTTTTCCAGATCGATCCCGCCGGTCGGCTCCAGCCAGAAATCATAACGGGCGCAGGCCTCGGCAACCGCGATAAACTCGTCGCGATGTTTTAACCCGCCCATCGGGAAGTATTTAATCGAGCTGCCGCCCATATCTTTCAGCAACGCAATCGCGGTTTCCAGCGGTACGATGCCGTCCGGCGCGCCGCTGCTGAGCGGGCCGGTGGAGATCTTCACCATCCCCGGCGTACCGGTTGGCGACACCAGGCCGTTGACCACGGTGTCGTTCTGCCCCAGCAGCGCGCGGCTGGTCGCTACGCCGGTAAATACCTGATTAACGTGCTGCGGCTGCACCTGGCGCGAGATTTCGCTGACCATCGCCGACTGGTTCGGGTCGCCGGCTCCCAGCCCCACGGAGAGCGCGTTATCAATCCGCAGCGCGTATTCCCGCATATCGGCCACCGCGCTGGCGACGTCCGGGTAATTTTTGGAGAGCACGCCCACCAGTACATGACCTTCCGCCGCCTCATAAATCTCGCTGGCGTTATCTTTACTGCCCGCCAGCACGTTCAGGCAGACGCGGTCACGGTAAAAATTAGGGGTCAGTTTCATGCGTTTTTCTCCTTGTTCAGAACCTCTGCAATCCGACGGGAGACAATCTCCAGCTGCTGCGCGTTCACGCTGCGGACATCGGCTTCAATAATGCCTTCATTGGCCTTATAGCCGCGGAAGTAGATGGCGTATTCGCCCTGCTTCAGCGCGTTGACCAAATCACCGGTATTGACGCCGGTCACCGCTTCATCAAACTTAATCTCCGCCCGCGCGATATCGCGACCGGCGCTGTCCCAGACCACGCGCGCCGTCACGCCATTAAGCGTATTAAGCTGCTGAATAAACGGCGTCATCTTCGCCACCATCTGCTCACCGCTCTCTTTGCTCGCCGTCAGGTAGTGTTCGATGGCGCAGGTCAGGCCGAGAATCCCCTCTTTGCCCACCTTCATCGCCCGGCCAATGCCGTTCGACTGGCGTTTGACCCACTCAACGTATTGGGTTTTGCCGATCACCAGCCCGCTGGTCGGCCCTTCGATCGCCTTCGCGCCGCTATAAATCACCAGATCCGCGCCGGCGCGATAGTAGGCCTGGAGGTCTTCCTCCGCCGCCGCGTCGACAATCAGCGGCAGATTATGGCGCTGCGCCACCGCGGCCGCCTGCGCCACGTTGAGCATGCTTTTCTGCACGCAGTGGTGGGATTTGATATACAGAATGGCCGCGGTGCGCGGGGTAATCGCCGCCGCCAGCTGCCCGGCGGAACATTCATTGGCGTAACCCGCTTCCACCAGCCTGCCGCCGCCCAGCGCCACCATGGTGCCCACCGGCGCGCCGAAGTTGACGTTATGGCCCTTAGGCAGCACGATTTCGTTGTTTTCGATCGGCGTCACGTGCAGGTTTTCCAGCAGCCAGTCGCTGTCTTTTACCAGCACCGCCGCCACCGACTGGGCGATGCCCGCCGAGGCGCAGGAGACGACGGTCGCCCCTTCCACGTCCAGCAGCTTCGCAATATACGCGCCGGTTTTATTGACCAGATCTTTCATCTCGAAGTACTGGTTCATGCCCGCCATCGCGGCTTCCACCACTTCCGGCCGCGGCGTGGAGACGCCGAGAATGGTCATACGACCGGAGGTATTAATAACCTGTTTTAAATCATATTTCTCAAAAATCGAAGGCATTTTCCGCGCTCCCTTGTTCGGTCAGATAGCCCTTGCCCGCGCGAACGGCGGCAAGCGGCTGCAGAATCGTGTCGGTCTGAAGGCTCTCTTTTTCCGCATCCACCAGCACCGTCGGCGTCTGCGCGAGGGTAAACAGCGTGAGATCGGCGTCGTAGCCCACCTCCAGCCGCCCTTTATGAGTCAGACGCAGGCCGTCTGCGGCGTTGGCGGTCACGCAGTCGATGACCTGCGGCAGCGACATCCCGATGGCGAGGAATTTCGACATCACCAGCGCCAGCGAGCGCACCGGGCCGTCGATACGGTTGCGGCAGTAGATATCGGAGCTGATGGTGTGCGGCAGAATGCCCATAGCAATCGCCCGACGCGCCACCTCAAAGCTGAAGCTGGCGGTACCGTGGCCGATATCAAGGCGCACGCCGCGCTGTAGCGCGCGGGTAATCGCGCTTTTCAGCTCGCCGGACGGCGTCAGAATACGATTGGGTTTACCGTTGTAGCAGTGGGTAATGATGTCGCCTGAGGTCAGCCGATCGGCGATTTCATCCAGGTCGGGCGGATTATTGCCGATATGCACCATCAGCGGCAGGCCGCCGTTTTCCTGCTGCATCGCCTTCGCGCGCGCCAGCGGCGTAATGCCGTTTTCGCCCACCACGCTGCTGCTCATCCGCGCCTTCAGGCCGACGATAAAGTTCGGATAGCGGTTGACCGCCTGCTTCACCGCCTCCGCGTCGATATTCGCCATATTGGCCAGTTCATTCTGGGCAATCAGTCCGACGCGGGAGATGTTAAGCAGGGCATAAACCTCGGTCGCGGCTTCGCGGGTCAGCTGGTAGAAATCATCCACGTCGTCCGCGCCGGTGCTGCCCGCGTCAATCACGGTGGTCACGCCGGTAGCAATCCCCACGCTGTCCGGCTCATCATGGTATATCGGCGAGTTCGGATAGCAGTGAACGTGGGAGTCAATCCAGCCCGCGCTGACGTAACAGCTGCCGTCCAGCGCAATAGTTTTGCGCGCAGGGGCGCTAATCTCGCCAAGCGCCGCGATTTTACCGTCCCGGATGGCGATATCGGTCAGGGTATCGTCGACGAGGCGCGCACGGCGCAGGAGTAAATCAAACATATCTCTCTCCTGTTAACGCGGGCGCCGATGCGCCCGCAGGACTTAACTAATCGCCACCGGGAAAATTGACCCAAGGAGCATCGCGCCAAGGATCGCGCCGCCGGTGATCGGCTTCTGCCAGATGTAGAACAGCAGCGCGCCCGCCAGAGAACCGATGCCGATAGGAATAGAAGCGGCCATGGCGCTGAGAATAATCAACGGCCCGAGGAAGCGGCCGGAGGCGTTACCGGCCCCCATCATGACGTCCGCGCCGTAGGTGGAGTCGCTCTGGTTGATGGTGAATTTACGCGCCAGGATGATGATGTAGCCAATGGCGAGGCCAAGCACCAGGCCGGTGGCCAGAGAGGCGGCAAAGTTGGCGACCGGGAAAACAAAGCCCGCGCCGAGCAGCAGCGCCGGAACGCCCAGGCCGACGCCGGTCTGAATCGCTCCGCCGATATCCAGAATCCCCACAAGCGAGCCTTCGATAATACGCGCGAACAGGAAGCTGGCGCCGAACGCCGCCACCGCGCCGTAGGCCCCGGTATCGATTCCCGCTTTCAGCATCGCCACGAAAGCGACTTCGTTAAACGCGCCGATGCCGTAGAGGTAGTACATATGCGTCCCGGCAAAGACGCCGGAGGAGAGCAGGCCAACAAAGATCGGGAACGACCAGTCGGCATACCAAAAACCTTTATTTTGTTCCATGAGAGGCTCCTGTTATTTACCGCTGAGCGAGTTGTGGATCAGTTCCAGCCAGTTCGGCACGGTCAGATGGAAGGATTCAATCATCTTCATGTCGAAACCGCGGAAGAAGCCGCTCAGGACGAACAGCGCGACGATGGCCACCATCATCACTTTAGTGACGCGGTGCCAGCCGCTCTCTTCTACGCCTTTACCAATCAGGATGCCCAGCACCAGGCCCGGTACGGCGTTACCCATAATCAGCTGCGCCGCGCCGCCGAAAATCGTCGCCCAGAAGCCCGATTTTTTACCGGCATCAATCGCCGCCAGCCAGAAGATAACCGGCATCACCGTGTTCACCAGCAGGTTTGCCGCCGGAACCAGGACTTTGACCGCCGTCACCTGCAGCGCTTCCGGTACTGAAGAGGCGGTCAGGTTAAGGAAAGCGACCACGATCATGCCGATAATGCCGCAGGCGATGGCCATCTTTTTCGGATCGTGCAGCGTCTCGCCGACGTTGCGGTTTTTGATCATCAGGGCCGCCGCCCCCCAGTTGGGGATGATGCGGTGGTCAACGTCCTGCGTGAAGGAGCCTGCCGCGACGGAAGAGGCCCAGGCGTTGAAGAAGAAGCCCAGGCCAAAAGAAAAGTGGGAAGCCGGATCGCCTTCACATGAATTCAGCTCGCCCAATGTACGAAACGCCCCCATCCCCTGCGTGGTGGGCGCATGAAACATGCGTGCCGCTCCGGCGCCAACGCCGACGCCGACCAGGCCGCCGATGATGAGCGATTTTATTAAAATTATCAGGAACATAGTCTGACCCTTTGGTGAAAATCAGGTTTGCGTGACGAAATCCACTTTGTCGAGATTAATGGCGGTCACGGTGACGGTGACCTTCAGCTCCACGCTGTAGCTCCGTCGCTCGCGGCGCAGAAAGAAGAATAAAAACGCCTCTTTCCGTACCGCTTCACGCGCATGAACAACCTCCACATCCTGTGGTTCAATACGCAGTAGAATGTGCGGCGACGTTTTCATCACCGCCGCCTGAACATGGTTCAGCGCATCGGCGAAAGCGCGCGCTTTGCTCTCGCCTTTGCCGGTAACGCTCACCGTGGTGATGAATTGCTCTTTCATGCTCACGCGCCGTACTTCTTCTTCCAGGCCTCAACCAGGCGTTCGCCCAGCTCTTCTTTATCCATAAAGCCGAAGCCCAGAACGTTGTAGCCTTCGTTGATCGCGGTGACGCCTTCATCAACGGAACGCATGCCATATTTTGCTTTGTAGCCGTGCTTATTCTGCGCGGTGATCGCCCCTGCGCCGCCGCTGCCGCAGAAAGAGATACCGAAGGTGGCGTTTTCGGCTTTCATCATGTCGCCCAGCTTCATATCCGCGGCGACGCCCGGGACGACAACGGCGCGAGCGCCAGCTTTTTCCGCACCTGCGGCAACTTTTTGTCCTTTACCCAGGCGATCGCCAATAACAACGGTGATTTGTTCCATTTGAGTGCTCCTTACAGGTTATCTTTCGCGACTTCGAAGTGGACAGACAGCAGCCAGGCTTCTTCATCTGGCAGATTGCCGAACTGTGCGACCACTTCGCGGGCCAGCATCATTGAATCTTCCGAGATCTCTTCGAACAGGCTGGCATCCACTTCCGGCAGCGGCTCGCCGCTGATTGAGCGATGGGCCATCGCCCGAACGTGGGAGGTCAGCATTTGCTCCTGCACGTCGTTGGGGACGATGTTGCGGCGGCTTAATAGCGCGAAAACCTGCTGCAGCATCTTATCGGCCAGCTGCTCGGTTAGCGTGGCCTGCTCCTCTGGGACGTGTGTTACCGCTCCGTTATTCACTTGAATTACCCCGTTGATGTCTCTGGAGATAACACTAATGCCGGGGAGAAAGAGTTTGTAGCGAGTTGTTTTCCACTTCGAAGTGGAAAGAACGGCGGCAGGTGTGATTCATTTCACATAACCACAAAGAATGTATTCACTTAATAAAATTCGCGTGATGAATATCACAAAAACGCCAGCGATGCTGAAGCGGAACCCGCTGAGTAGAAAAGAGAAAAATGTGATGAAGGTAGTTTTTTACGTCAGCTTACCCACCTGCAAGGGCCCGCGGAACGGTTTGGGGTTTGGGGTTTGGGGTTTGGGGTTTGGGGTTTGGGGTTTGGGGTTTGGGGTTTGGGGTTTGGGAGTATTTTTCAGTTTGCCATGCCGGGCGAGGCGTCAGCCGCCGCCCGGCAGAAATACCTAAAATCTAAAAACGATTAACGATACTTCTTGTGATAGGCGTTGCGGGTGGTTTTAAACTCTTCCGCGGCGGCCTGGGCCTCTTTAACTTTACCTTCATCGGCCAGCTTCAGCGCGCCGTCGATCTGGCCGATCAGCACATCAAAACCGTGACGATAGTCTTTCATTTCCGCGCTGTCCGCCGCTTTACCTTCCAGCTTCGGCGGCGTCTCTTTCTGGGCATCCACCGCCGCCGTACGCATCTTATTCAGCGCCGCTTTCAGCTCGCCGGCGTCGGAGGTTTTCTGCACCACTTGCAGGTTCTCGGCAAGGGTATCCATGTCTTCGCCCAGATCGGCGAAGGCCGATGCCGAACCGAGCGCAAAAGCCGATACGGCCAGCATCGCTAACAGTTTTTTACGCATTGCTCACTTCCTTTTTTATTATTTAGCACACAGGTTTTATTGCCCGGCGATTTTCATCTCCGGCAGCAGCACGGAACCGCACTGAATGTTGCTGCGCGTTTCGATATCGTCGCCGATGGTCACGATATTACGCCACATATCTTTCAGATTTCCTGCAATGGTTATCTCACTGACCGGATACTGAATTTCGCCATTCTCTACCCAGAAGCCGGATGCGCCGCGTGAGTAGTCGCCGGTGACGCCGCTTACACCCTGCCCCATCAGTTCCGTTACGACAAGACCGGTTCCCATCTCTTTAAGCAACTTTGCAAAACTGAGGCCGCGGCCGTTGATCCGCCAGTTGTGAATACCGCCCGCGTGGCCGGTGCTCTTCAGCCCCAGCTTGCGCGCCGAGTAATTGGTCAGCAGCCATTGGGTCAGCACGCCGTCTTTAATGATATCGCGGCGTTCCGTACGGACGCCTTCGCTATCAAACGGGGTGGAAGCCAGCCCTTTCAGCAGGTGCGGATGCTCTTCAATGGTCAGCCACTCCGGCAGGATCTGGCTACCCAGCGCATCAAGCAGGAAGGTGGATTTACGATAAACCGACCCGCCGGCGATCGCTCCGACCAGATGCCCGAACAGACCGGTAGCGACTTCGTTGGCGAAAATCACCGGCGCTTTCATCGTCGATAGCTTACGCGGGGCCAGGCGCGACAGGGTACGGCGGGCGCACTCCTCGCCAACCCACTCCGGCGATTGCAGATCGTCTATCGCCCGCCCGATGGTGTAAGCGTAATCGCGCTCCATATCGCCATTCTCTTCGGCAATCACGCAGCTGGAGAGCGAATGGCGGGTCGAACAGTAGCTCTGCAGCATACCGTGGCTGTTGCCGAAGACTTTAATGCCGTAGTGGCTGTTAAAGCTGCCGCCTTCAGTATTGCTGATGCGCTTATCGGCTTTCAGCGCCGCCTGTTCAGCGCGGGAGGCCAGCTCAATGGCTTCGTCCGGCGACACTTCCGCCGGATGGAACAGGTCAAGATCCGGGGCCTCAAAGGCCAGCAGCTCTTTATCCGCCACGCCCGCGCACGGGTCCGGCGAGGTGTAGCGGGCAATATCCAGCGCCGCCTGCACCGTGCGGGCGATAGCCTGCGGGCTAAGATCGGTCGAAGATGCGCTGCCTTTACGGTTTTGGTGATAAACGGTGATGCCCAGGGCGCCATCGCTATTGAATTCTACGTTCTCCACTTCGCCGTAGCGGGTACTAACGCCGATACCGGTAGTTTTGCTGACGGAGACTTCCGCGCCGTCGGATTTGCCTGCCGCCAGTTCCAGCGCCGTGGTCACGGCCTCTTCCAGCGTCTTACGCTGTTGTGCAACTTGAGAGATGACTTTCATCGCTAATGCCATAATGTAAGAAGGAGTTAACTGAAGTCTAACAGAGAACCGTTTTTCAGTGCGCGCCTTAACTGGTAACATTAGTCTCTTTTTTAAGGAGCCTGAGATGACAAAGCAGCCCGAAGACTGGCTCGACGACGTCCCTGGTGATGACGTCGAAGATGAAGACGATGAAATTATCTGGGTCAGTAAAAGTGAAATTAAGCGCGACGCCGAAGAACTGAAGCGTCTTGGCGCGGAAATGGTCGAGCTGGGTAAAAACGCGCTCGATAAAATCCCGCTGGATACCGACCTGCGCGACGCGATTGAACTCGCCCAGCGTATCAAGAAAGAAGGCCGCCGCCGCCAGATGCAGCTGATTGGTAAAATGCTGCGTAGCCGCGACGTCGAGCCGATTCGTCAGGCGCTGGACAAGCTGAAGAACCGCCACAACCAGCAGGTTGCGCTGTTCCATAAGCTTGAGCAGATCCGCGATCGTCTGATTGATAATGGTGATGAAGCCGTGGCTGAAGTGCTGAACCTGTGGCCTGACGCCGATCGTCAGCAGCTGCGTTCGCTTATCCGCAACGCCAAAAAAGAGAAAGAAGGCAACAAGCCGCCGAAGTCCGCGCGTCTTATCTTCCAGTATCTGCGAGAACTGGCCGAAAGCGAAGGCTAATTTTGAACGACTCCCCCGGATTACGGCCCGTGCCCAATCCGGGCGACCCCCCACCTCCTCTTACAAATCACATGGTCGATAGCCCGTCGCCGTTGTCATGGCTTTAAATCGGTTGTAATTTTTCATTTTAATTTCATTTGGCGTTTATATTTAACTTTTATTTCACAAAAAAGCCGTTCCATTCCTGCCTGGCTGGTCATTCCACCTTTCCTCTAACGCTGCCAGACAAATCCCAATGCATTAATCTCATTAACTTAAATAACAAAACCCGCCTTTATAACGCTGACTTTATCAGCAGTTTGCTTATCTTTGATCCATCTCTCAAAACGGTCTTGTTATTTCATACATCATTATAATGAAAAATTAATTTCATTAAGTCGTGAGAAACGAAACGGTGCGAGCGCGTATTTTGGCCAGTCAGTTCTGTTAATTAAAACCAGGCGTCTGCAGGCTTTCTTCAGGAGAAAGTCGACCAAATCTTCCGCGCCGCCGCAGGTGAATCGCCCGGTAATCATCAGGGATTCACTATTCACGAAAGTGGCTGACCCGGCGCTAAGCCGTTCGCCGCCGGTCAGAGCCAGATTTTTAGAGAGTCGACAGCTATCATCATGGAGAAAAATATGACTACTGTACCAAGGCTGAAATATTTCGTTGATGGTCAATGGCGCGTATCGCAGACCGAACGCTATATGGACGTCTATAACCCAAGTACCGGGGAAGTGATGGCTCAGGCCCCCTGCTGCACCGAGCAAGAAGTGCTGGATGCCGTTGCCGCGGCGCGCAAAGCCTTTCCGGCGTGGTCAGATACGCCAGCCATTAAACGCTCGCAAATTATGTTCCGCGTTCGCGAATTATTAATCCAGCATCAGGACCGTTTAACCGAGCTGGTGGCAAAAGAAAACGGTAAAGCCTGGGGCGACGCCCAGGGCGATGTTTTAAAAGCGAAAGAAGGCACCGAGCTTGCCTGCTCGATTCCCACTCTCATGGCCGGCGAAAACCTGATGGACGCCTCTGCCGGGATCGACACCAACCTTTACCGTGAGCCAATTGGCGTGTTCGCCGGTATTGTGCCGTTTAACTTCCCGGCGATGATCCCGATGGGATGGATGGCGCCATTATGCGTCGCTTCCGGTAATACCATGGTGATAAAAGCGGCCAGTATGACGCCGATGACCTGTATGGAAATCACCAAGCTCTATCAGGAAGCAGGCGTGCCGGATGGGGTTATCAACGTAGTGACCTGCTCACGTAACGAAGCCGATATATTGCTAACCCATCCGGACGTCAACGGCGTCTCCTTCGTCGGCTCCACCTCCGTGGGCCTGCACGTTTACTCCAAAGCCGCCGCTCATGGCAAACGCGTTCAGGCGCTGTGCGAAGCGAAAAACCATGCCCTGGTGCTGGCCGATGCGCCGATTAACCGCACCGCAGCGGGGATTATCAACGCCGCGTTTGGCTGCGCGGGCGAACGCTGCATGGCGCTGCCGGTCGTCGTGGTGCAGGAAGAGATCGCCGATAAGCTGATTGCCGCCGTCGTCGAAAAAGCCAAACAGCTGAAAATCGGCCCCGGCTATCTGCGCGATACCGATATGGGTCCGGTGATTTCTAAAGACCATAAACGGTCGGTGATCGGCTGGATTAATAAAGGCATTGAGGAAGGGGCGAAGCTGGTGCTCGATGGTCGCGATATTAAGGTGCCGGGCCAGGAAAACGGCTTCTATGTCGGGCCGACCATACTGGATCGCGTAACCGAAGAGATGAGCGTCGGCACGCAGGAAATTTTCGGGCCGGTGCTGTGCTTTAAGCGGGTGAAAACCTTCGAAGAAGGTCTGCAATTAATGAACAATAACCCGTTTGCCAACGGCTCGGTTATTTTCACCCAAAGCGGCTACTACGCCCGTGAATTCCAGAAACGCACCCACGGCGGTATGGTCGGTATCAACGTCGGTATCCCGGTGCCGGTCGGCGTATTCCCGTTCTCTGGCCATAAGCAGTCCTTCTTCGGCGACCTGCACTGCCTGGGCAAAGACGGCGTACGTTTCTACACCGAATCAAAATGCGTGACCTCGCGCTGGTTTGATGAAGAGGAAGCGAAACGCGAAAAAGTCGACTCCTGGGACGGTACGATTTAATCGCCGCTTATTCTCCAGTTAATTCGAGTTGCCGCCATCGCCTCCCTCCTGGAAATATGGCGGATAAAAGAAAAAGCTCCCTCCAGATATTGCTCCGGCGATATCTGGAGCATTAATTCGATTTTTTTACTCTGCACGTGTCGCTGAATCGAAAATGACGAATGCACACTAAAAAAATCCTTAATATTAAATGGAGTTTCCTATGACCCAGGCCTTCTCAATTCCTCGTAGTATTATTTATGGCGAAAACGCTTTAGAACACCTTTCCACGCTGAGCGGTAAAAAAGCCGCATTAGTCACCGGCGGAAGTTCAATGAAGCGTTTTGGCTTTCTGGATAAAGCCGTTAGTGAACTTAATAAAGCGGGGATGGAATGCATTATTATCGATAATGTCGAACCCAACCCATCCATTAAAACCGTCTGGCGCGGCGCAAAAGAGATGCAGGCCTTTGAACCAGACTGGATAGTGGCGATTGGCGGCGGCTCTGCGCTTGATGCCGCCAAAGTCATGTGGTGTTTTTACGAGCATCCGCAGCTGAAGTTTGAAGATATCCTCCCGGTCGGTTCTATGCCAGCGCTGCGCAATAAAGCCCGGTTTGTAGCGATTCCTTCCACCAGCGGCAGCGCCTCTGAAATCACCGCGTTCTCGGTGATCACCGATACGGCAAATCATATTAAGCACCCGATTGTTGCCGCCGATCTGGTGCCGGATATTGCTATTCTCGACCCCACAATTCCGGCAAAAATGCCGCCGCACGTCACCGTTCACACCGGTATGGACGTTCTGACCCACGCGATTGAAGCCTATGTGTCCACCGCGGCCAACTCGTTTACCGATCCCTATGCGGTAGAAGCGATTCGGCTGGTGTTTAAGTATCTGGAAACCGCCTGGCGCTCGCCTGATGATATAAACGCCCGCATGCATATGCACAACGCCTCTGCGCTGGCGGGAATCGCCTTCACTAATGCTTCGCTGGGATTAGTCCACGCGATGGCGCATAAAATTGGCGGCGAGTTTGGTATTACCCACGGGCTGGCGAACGCGATTATGTTGCCTTATATCATTCGATATAACGCGAAGTTCACCAAAAAATATCGCCAGCTGGAAGCGGCTTTAGGCATCAATAACCTGAGTGATGCGATCAACGCGCTGAATCAACGTCTGGGAGTGCCGAAAACGCTAAGCCAGTGCGATGAAGTTGAAATCAATGAAGTGACCTTTGTGAATGTTCTCGACAGAATGAGCCGCCATGCCGTCGACGATCCCTGCACCTTAACTAACCCTAACTATCCGTCCGTTCAGGATGTCAAAGGGCTCTATACCCAGGCATTCTACGGCGCGTAATCGCCTCCCCGCTGCGCTTTTCTTAAACGGTAAAGCAGCGTCAACCAGGGCCGCATAGGTAATTAAAACCCGGCGGCCTTATCGGTTCCACAGACGTCATCATAGCCGTGGCCAACAATAGCTGAATCGTTAAAGCTTATTTCGCTTTAAATCACATATTTTTAGCAAACATTTTTATAATTACCTAAAAAACGCGATTTAAATCTCATTTAAAAATATAAAAACGGCCATTTTCTCACCAGGTGAGACACTTCACATTTTCATAATCCACTTGCAACTAAATTCCCTCCATCAGCGACACAATCGATTCAGCAAAAGGAATAAAAAATGAAAAAAACATTAGCTTTAACCGTAATCGCTATGCTTGTTTCTGGGCCAGTAGTAGCAAAAACGTGGGTGCTGACAAGCGCTGAAAGCGGCATGGATAAAGGAAACTGGCAGATAACCAGCGATCAGCTGAAGATTAAAGATCATAATTTCAGCATTGAGCAAAAAGTCCTTCACGGCGGTAAACAAGAAGGCAGCAAAATCCTCGTCATCCACAGCAAAGACGGCCTGACAATTACCCTGAGCCCGACCCGCGGCATGAACCTGCTGAAAATCGAAGGGTTTGGTTCGCGAATGGGCTGGGACTCGCCGGTTAAAGAGGTAGTCAACCCGGCGTTCATAAACCTCGAAAGCCGTAACGGGCTGGGCTGGCTGGAAGGGTTCAATGAGATGATGGTGCGCTGCGGCTATGAATGGACCGGCCATCCGGTAACCGCAGACGGTCAGATTTATACCCTGCACGGCAAAGTTGGCAACACGCCGGCCTCACAGGTGGAAGTGGAAGTCGCGGACGCCGCGCCGTATGAAATTCGCGTTCGCGGACTGGTGAAGGAGAGCACGTTTAAGAAAGCGGATCTGCAGACCATGACCGAGCTGCGCTATGTACCCGGCAGCAACAGCTTCAGCCTGCACGATGTCTTAACCAACCATGCCGACTATCCGCATGACTATCAAATTATCTATCACAGCAACTTTGGCAAGCCGATCCTCGAAGAGGGGGCCCGCTTCCTGGCGCCGATTTCAAGCATCAGCCCGTTCAATGACTACGCCAGGGCCGGCTTAAAAACCTGGCAAACCTACGCCGGTCCAACCAAAGGTTTCGATGAAATGGTGTTTAATATGCAGCCGCTGGCGGATGAAAATCATCAAACCCTGGCCGCCGTGGTCAACAAAGCCGGCGATAAAGGGGCATCGATTCAGTTTGATACCCGCCAGTTGCCGGTGCTGACGCTGTGGAAAAACACCGATACTGAGAAACAGGGCTACGTAACCGGTATTGAGCCGGGCACCAGCTACGCCTATCCGGTGACCATTGAGCGCGAGCAAAAACGCGTTAAGCAGCTTCAGCCTGGGGCAAGCACCCAGTTTGATCTGACCTATACGCTGCTGCACAGCAGCGAGCAGGTTGCCGACGTGGAGAAGAAAATCGCGGCCATTCAGGGCGATACCAAAGTCGCGGAAAACGAAACGCCTATCGCGAAGGAGTAGCGCTGTTTCCCGCAGGCGTTGCCGCGCACCTGTCCGGGCTACCGAACCGCAAACGGCAGTAACCCGTAGCCCCGGTAAGGCGTCAGCCGCCACCGGGGAATGGTTCAGAGGCCACGTTGGATATACTTTCCCGCAGGCGGCGCTTGACGCGCCTTATCCGGGCTACAAAACCTTGACCGCACCAGCCCGATCCATGACCACCAAACGCAAATCCTGCGCAAAGCGCTGGTACTGCGCTTCATTAATCGGCTGCGGGTAGCTCAACACGATCAATTCATGATCGGCGATCCCCTGATGATAGCTCGGGTGGCGATGGGCCCAGGGATTCGCGCAAAAACCCATGGTGTCATAAAAGCGCAGGCGCTTATGGGCGATCTCGCTGGTCAGCGGATCGATTTCCAGAATGGTCAGCGGCGCGCGCTGAAGTATTTCAGCTAACAACCGCTTGCCGTAGCCGCGCGATCGTAACCTGTCGTCAACGGCCAGATGCTCAATATAGACATAGTCGGTAAACCGCCAGCAGCCGCTCAGGCCAATAAACAGGCCATCATCGAACCAGGCTTCCAGTTCATAATGCGGATTATCAAGCGCCTGCTGTTTAGCCTCGGCTTCACGCTGTTCATGCCACGGGAAGGCCCTGCCGTACAGCGCGTCAAGCGCGGGAAAATGCGCGGAATCGGTAGAGGTCACTCTTTGTGAAATCAACATGAACCATCCTGGTCACAAAAACCCTCCGCCCTCGCGCGGAGGGCGGATAAACGAGGAGCATAGCCTACTCGGCCGCCTCGGCTTTTTTCGCCAGCTTATCGAGCAGCTTCTGATGAATGCCGCCAAATCCGCCGTTGCTCATCACCAGAATGTGATCGCCCGGATGGGCAGTTTTAACAATCATCTCCACCAGCGCATCGACATCGGCGCTCCAGTGCGCGGGCTGAACGCAGGCGTCAGCCACTTCAGCGACCTGCCACGGAATATGCTGCGGCTGCAGCAGGAAGACTTCGTCCGCGCGGCCAAGGGACGGCGCCAGGTCGTCTTTGCAGATACCCATTTTCATGGTGTTGGAACGAGGTTCAAGCACGGCAAGAATACGCGCGGTACCGCCAACCTTGCCGCGTAGCGCCTGCAGGGTCGCCAGAATCGCCGTCGGGTGGTGGGCAAAATCGTCGTACACGGTCACGCCGTTGGCTTCGCCGCGCAGTTCCAGACGCCGGCGGGCGTTAATAAAGCTGCCCAGCGCGTTAGCCGCATCGGCAGGCTGCACGCCGACATGACGGGCGGCGGCAATGGCCATCAAACCGTTATGCATATTATGTTCGCCAACCAGCGCCCACTTCACCTCGCCGACTTTCTCGCCGTCCAGCCACACTTCCCATGAGGAAGCATCTGTGGTGAGCTTTTTCGCCTGCCAGTGGCCCTGTTCGCCGACCAGCTCCTGCTCGCTCCAGCAGCCCATCGCCATCGTCTGTTTCAGATTGATGTCGTTCTCCGGCAGGATAATCTTGCCTTTGCCCGGCACAATGCGCACCAGATGATGGAACTGTTTCTGGATCGCTTTCAGATCGTCAAAGATGTCCGCGTGGTCAAACTCAAGGTTATTGAGAATCAACGTGCGTGGACAGTAGTGAACAAACTTGGAGCGTTTATCGAAGAAAGCGCAGTCGTATTCATCGGCCTCAATCACGAAGAACGGGCTGTCGCCAAGGCGCGCGGAAACATCGAAGTTGCCCGGAACGCCGCCGATAACAAAGCCCGGCTTGTAGCCGCAGGCTTCGAGGATCCAGGTCGCCATGCCGGCGGTGGTGGTTTTCCCGTGCGTTCCGGCAACCGCCAGCACCCAGCGATCGCGCAGCACGAAATCGTGCAGCCACTGCGGTCCGGACATGTAAGGGATATTATTTTCCAGCACCGCTTCCACGCACGGGTTTCCGCGCGTCATCGCGTTACCGATAATCACCAGATCCGGCTGCGGATCCAGCTGGCTGGCATCATATCCTTGAATTAACTCAATTCCCTGATTTTCCAGCAGGGTACTCATTGGCGGATAGACGTTCGCATCCGACCCCGTTACCTCATGACCGAGGGAACGCGCCAGCATCGCCAGCCCCCCCATAAACGTGCCACAGATTCCTAAAATATGAATGCGCATTCGTCACTTCCTTCTCTTATCTGAAGCACAGTTTACCGGGATGTTGGGGGTGAAAGAAATGCATTTAAGGCGAATCCGTATTTTGCTGGCGCGATTCACCTGTGCGAACTTTTTTTATTCTTTGTTAAGATTGTTATGTTCGTTTTACTTCACATAAACATGCAGGGAACGGGTTATGAAAACGTTAGGTGAATTTATTGTCGAAAAGCAGCACGAGTTCTCTCACGCAACCGGCGAGCTTACTGCTTTGTTGTCGGCGATAAAGTTAGGCGCCAAGATCATCCACCGCGATATCAACAAGGCCGGTCTGGTCGATATCCTGGGTGCCAGCGGTGCTGAAAACGTTCAGGGCGAGGTGCAGCAAAAACTCGACCTGTTTGCCAATGAAAAGTTGAAAGCCGCACTGCGAGCACGCGATATTGTTGCCGGGATCGCCTCTGAAGAAGAAGATGAAATCGTCGTCTTTGAAGGATGTGAACACGCCAAATACGTGGTGCTGATGGACCCGCTGGATGGATCTTCTAACATCGACGTTAACGTCTCCGTTGGAACGATTTTCTCTATCTATCGCCGCGTCACGCCGGTGGGAACCCCCGTTACTGAAGAAGATTTCCTGCAACCGGGCAACCGACAGGTCGCCGCGGGCTATGTGGTTTACGGCTCCTCGACGATGCTGGTTTATACCACCGGCTGCGGCGTCCACGCCTTTACCTACGACCCGTCCCTTGGCGTCTTCTGCCTGTGCCAGGAGCGCATGCGCTTCCCGGAAAAGGGCAACACCTACTCGATTAACGAAGGTAACTACATCAAGTTCCCGATGGGTGTGAAGAAGTACATCAAGCATTGCCAGGAAGAAGATAAAGAGACCCAGCGCCCGTACACCTCGCGCTACATCGGCTCTCTGGTGGCGGATTTCCACCGCAACCTGCTAAAAGGCGGCATCTATCTCTACCCGAGCACCGCCAGCCACCCGGACGGTAAACTGCGCCTGCTGTACGAATGCAACCCGATGGCGTTCCTCGCGGAACAGGCGGGCGGTAAAGCCAGCGATGGTAAAGAGCGTATTCTGGATATCATTCCGGAAAGCCTGCACCAGCGCCGCTCTTTCTTCGTCGGCAACAACCATATGGTTGAAGACGTCGAGAACTTTATTAAAGAGTTCCCGGACGCGTAACGCGCCTCTTCCCCTCCCGCCGTACGGGAGGGGAAATTCTCCAATCAGTGTCCCACCCTTGTGACCGGCGAGCTCTGCCGATTCTCCCACAGCACCGTCAGGCCGCGCTGCAGCGCAATAAAGATAAACAGCAGAATACCGATGGCGATCTTGGTCCACCATGAACTGAGCGTACCGTCGAAGTTGATATAGGTTTGAATCAGCCCCTGAATCCCTACGCCAAACAGCGTGCCGAGCACCGTCCCTACCCCACCGCTTAACAGCGTGCCGCCGATAACCACTGAAGCAATCGCGTCCAGCTCAACGCCGACGCCCGCCAGCGCATAGCCCGCCTGGGTATAGATGGAGAAGACGATCCCCGCCAGCGTCGCCAGTCCGGTGGAGAGCATATAGATACGGATTGTCGTGCTCCGCGTGGAGATCCCCATCAGGTTCGCCGACGTCGCGTTGCCGCCGATGGCGTAAACCTGATTGCCAAAGCGGGTGCGGTGGGCCATAAAAATTCCGCCGATTACCACCAGCAGCATCAGCAGCCCCATCGCGCTCAGACGCCCGCCCCCGGGGATGGTCCATGCCAGTCCGGAAAGGGCGTCATAGACCGGATGATTAATGGGAATCGACTCTTCCGAGACCAGGTAGCTGACGCCACGCAGGAAAAACATCCCGGCGAGGGTGATGATAAACGCCGGGATCTTCAGCGCATCAATAAGCAGGCCCATAAACGCGCCAAAGGCGCAGCCCATCACCAGCACCAGCGGAAACGCCACCAGCGGCGAAATCCCCCAGAAACCGATCGCTTTAGCGAGAAAGACCCCGGTAAAAGCGATCACCGACCCGACCGACAGATCGATCCCGCCGGAGAGGATCACGAAGGTCATACCGACGGCGATGATCCCGAGAAAGGCATTGTCGGTCAGGATATTGCAGATCACCCGCGTCGAGGCAAAGCCGGGAAACTGGGTCAGGCAGTAAAGGTATCCCAGTACGAAGACCGCGAGGGTAATCATTAACGGTAAATTACGTTTTATCATGGCCGCGCATCCCCTTCAGTATGCTGATAAAGCGCGGCGACTGGACGATCAGTACGCACAGCACCACCACCGCTTTGACTACCTGATTAAGCTCCGGCGGGAAGCCTGACAGCAGGATCCCGGTATTCATGCCCTGGATAATCAGCGCCCCGACGACCGAGAGCAGCAGGTTAAAGCGCCCGCCCATCAGCGAGCCGCCGCCGATAACCACCGCCAGGATGGCGTCCAGCTCCAGCCACAGCCCGGCGTTATTGGCATCCGCGCCGCGAATATCCGCCGCAACGATAATCCCGGCGATTGCCGCGCAAACGCCGCTGAGTACGTAGGCCAACATCACGACGACGCGGGTATTTACCCCGGCGTTTTTCGCCGCGCGAATGTTAATCCCCACCGCTTCGATAAACATTCCCAGCGCGGTTTTGCGGGTAAACAGCCAGAACAGCGCCAGCGTGACGATGGCGATAATCACCGGCGTCGGGAACAGCAGCAGCGACCCGCTGCCCAGCCACGCCAGATGCGGTGAGTCAAAGGTCACGATCTGCCCGGAGGTGATCAGCTGCGCCACTCCGCGCCCGGCGACCATCAGGATCAGCGTGGCGACGAACGGCTGGATCTTCAGCACCGCCACCAGGATCCCGTTCCACAGACCGGCCAGCGCGCCGGCCCCCAGCGATGCCAGCAGCACAATCGGCAGGCTGTGCCCTGCCACGGTCATCGACGCTGCCGTTGCGCCGGCAATCGCCATCACCGCCCCGACGGAGAGGTCAATCCCGCCGGTGGCGATAACCAGCGTCATGCCAATCGCCAGCAGCGCCACCGGGGCGGCGCGGTTTAAAATGTCTATCGGGCTGCCGAACAGCCGCCCGTCCTGGAGCACGACCTGATAAAAATGCGGCGCGACCAGGCTGTCAACCACCAGCACCAGCAGCAGCGCAATAATTTGCGGCATCCCTTTTGGCCAGTTAAAGCGCCGTTTCGGCTGGCCGCTTTTCGGAACAGATTGAGGCATCATCGGTTACTCCTTATGCCGCAATAGCGTTCATGATCGCCGGTACGGAGAGCTCGCTCAGCGCCAGCTCCGCCACCTGCTGGCGATCGCGCATGATAATCACCCGATCGGCGTAACCCACCAGCTCTTCCAGCTCTGAAGAGATGACCAGCAGCGCCAGGCCATCGGCGCACAGGGTTTCGATCAGGCGGATGATTTCGGCGTGGGCGCCAACGTCAATACCGCGGGTCGGTTCATCGAGGATCAGGAACTGCGGCTTCGTCAGCAGCCAGCGGGAGAGCAGCACCTTCTGCTGATTACCGCCGGAGAGAAATTCGATCGGCTGTTCAGCGCTGGGGGTACGAATACCGAGTTGACGAATAAAACGTTCGGCAATCTCATTTTGTTCGCGGCGACTAATCGGCCGCAGCCAGCCGCGCTGCGCCTGTAGCGCGAGAACGATATTTTCCCGCACCGAGGCGGCGGCGATTATGCCGTCGGTTTTACGATCTTCCGGACAGAAGCCGATCCCGAGGCACGATGCCTGATGCGGCGAGCGCAGGGTTTGCGGCTTGCCTTTGATCCACGCTTTGCCGCTGTCGGCGGGTTTAATGCCGAAAATGACTTCCGCGGTTTCCGTGCGTCCTGAGCCTAACAGCCCTGCCAGACCGACGATTTCACCGGGACGGACCTGCAGATTAAACGGTGCAATAGTGCCTTTTTTGCCAAAATCTTCGAAGGCGGCCACCGGCTTATCGCTCAGCAGGGTGCGGCCCGCGCGCTGCAGGGCGTTATGCTCCAGCTCGCGGCCCAGCATCATTTTCACCAGTTCAATTTGCGGCAGCTCGCGGGTTTCCCGGCAGCCGACAAAACCGCCGTTACGCAGAACGGTGATGCGGT
The DNA here is from genome assembly GCF_002090195.1 of Klebsiella sp. M5al. Classification (NCBI taxonomy): domain Bacteria; kingdom Pseudomonadati; phylum Pseudomonadota; class Gammaproteobacteria; order Enterobacterales; family Enterobacteriaceae; genus Klebsiella; species Klebsiella sp. M5al. Next base: position 571,928 of record NZ_CP020657.1, on the reverse strand, counting down.
CGCTGACGGCGTAAACCTGGTCGAGGAAGTGGGTGACGAAAATCAGGCTGACGCCGCTATCGCGCAGTTGGCGCATCAGGGTGAAGAGCATTTCCACCTCCTGGGTATCCAGGCTGGCGGTCGGTTCATCAAGAATTAACACTTTTGCTGACAGGTCAATTGCCCGGCAGATCGCGACAATCTGCTGCATGGCGACCGAAAAGCGGTTCAGCGGTTCACGGACATCGAGAGAAAAACCGTAGGACGCCATCAGCGCGGTGGCGCGTTTTTCCATCTCTTTGCGCTGCAGGAGGCCAAAGCGCCGGGGCTCGCGGCCAATAAACAGATTATCCGCCACCGACATGTTAGGCAGCAGGTTCACTTCCTGATAGACGGTGCCGATCCCCAACTGCTGGGCGTGGGCGGTATTTTTTGGCGAGATTTCCCGGCCTTCCAGCCAGATTGCCCCGCGGTCGGCGTGGTAGACGCCGGTAAGCGCTTTAATCAGGGTGGATTTACCCGCGCCGTTTTCGCCTAACAGAGCCATGATTTCGCCCCGGCGCAGGCTGAAATTAACGTTATCCAGCGCCTTCACGCCGGGGAAAAATTTGCTTAGCCCTTCAGTACGAAGGATTTCCTGATGTTGTTCGCCGTTCATGCTCTCCCCTCACCTTAACCCTCTCCCCGGCAGGGAGAGGGAGCTCAGCCGCGCTTTAGCGACCGGGAAAATCCCGGAGGCGGCGCTGCGCGCCTGTCCGGGCTACTCAATCCGCAGACGGCGATGAACCTGTCGCCCGGAGCGCATAGCGCCACCGGGAGCGTGCCTGTTTTTCGCTACTTAGTAGCCCATATTTTTCTTCTTCTCTAACTCTTCTTTCGCCGTATCCGGCAGATAAAGGGTCGATTTGGTGATGGTGACTTTTTCAGGCAGGGTGCCGTCTTTTTTGTATTTCTCCAGCGCATCGAACGCCGGGCCGGCCATATTCGGCGTCAGCTCAACGCTGGCGTTAGCCTCGCCGGCCATCATCGCTTTATAGATATCCGGCACCCCGTCGATAGAGCCGGTGAGGATATCTTTGCCCGGCTTCAGCCCGGCCTCTTTAATCGCCTGAATGGCGCCAATCACCATGTCGTCGTTATGGGCGTAAACCATGCAGATGTTCTTGCCGTTGTTCTCCGCTTTGATAAAGCTCTCCATCACTTCTTTACCCTTACTGCGGGTAAAGTCGCCGGACTGAGAGCGGATAATCTTGATATTGGAGGCTTTAGAAATGGCTTCAGCGAAGCCTTTCTTGCGGTCAATCGCCACGCTGGCCCCCACGGTGCCCTGCAGTTCAACAACGTTACACGGCTTGCCGTCGACGGTTTTCACCAGCCACTTACCGATTAGCTGGCCTTCCAGCACGTTGTTCGCGGTAACGGTGGTCATATAGAGATCTTTGTCTTTGACATCAATTGAGCGGTCGAGCAGGAATACCGGGATTTTGGCTTCTTTCGCTTCCTTCAGTACCGGCTCCCAGCCGGTCGCCACTACCGGAGCGATGAAGATGGCATCGACGCCCTGAGCGATGAAGGAGCGTACGGCTTTAATCTGGTTTTCCTGTTTTTGTTGGGCGTCGGCAATCTTCAGAGTGATGCCGCGCTTCGCGGCCTCTTCCTTCGCGACGTTGGTTTCGGCCGCACGCCAGCCGGATTCAGAACCGACCTGCGAAAAACCTACGGTAAGAGGGGCAGCCATGACCATAGACGACATAGCTGCGGAAACTGCTGTGACAAGAAGTAAGCGCTTCCACATAAGAGGATCCTCGTAGGGTTATTGTTGGTTAAAGCCTCACCTGCGAACAAACTATAGACAATCGGAGATGTAACTGAATGCGTTACATCACACTTCAAAAAAGTTAATTAGATGTTAATCGATACGCTTTTCAGCAGCGGAGAGCCGGTGAGGCTTCGCGACCCGCGCGAGCTTCGCCGTTTATGACGAAATTTTTCACGCTTTGAGATATCAAGCATATGCAATGAAAACGGTTACATAAATTTATTCAGTATGCGGCTATGTTTATGGATTTTCAGGCTGTATAGCGGGGAAAAATTCAGACTCCCCCCACCCGTTCTGGAGAAAAAGAAGCGAAGACATTCGATGCGAGTTGGCTATAATACCGGGCACTTGTTTGCCATACATTTTAAAGGAAACAGACATGAGCTTACTCAACGTACCTGCGGGCAAAGATCTGCCGGAAGACATCTACGTCGTGATCGAGATCCCGGCGAACGCAGATCCTATTAAATACGAAGTCGACAAAGAGAGCGGTGCACTGTTCGTTGACCGTTTCATGTCCACGGCGATGTTCTATCCGTGCAACTACGGCTACATCAACCACACTCTCTCCCTGGACGGTGACCCGGTTGACGTTCTGGTCCCGACGCCGTACCCGCTGGAGCCAGGTTCAGTCATCCGCTGCCGTCCGGTCGGCGTACTGAAAATGACCGACGAATCCGGTGAAGATGCGAAGCTGGTTGCGGTACCGCACACCAAGCTGAGCAAAGAGTACGATCACATCAAAGATGTGAACGACCTGCCGGAACTGCTGAAAGCGCAGATCACCCACTTCTTCGAGCACTATAAAGACCTCGAAGCGGGCAAATGGGTTAAGGTTGACGGCTGGGACAACGCCGAAGCGGCGAAAGCTGAAATCGTGGCTTCCTTCGAGCGCGCTAAGAAGTAATTCTGCCGCACTCAGGTTAGCGAAAACACCGCCTCCGGGCGGTGTTTTTATTTGGGATATTGAGCCATTTCCCGGTTAGCGACTAACGCGCCTTGGCGGGGCGACAAAAGTTACCCCCGCAAAAAACAACGCCACCCGAAGGTGGCGTTATCGTTATTAATACTGGTCTTTGTCCAACCAGTTGCCGCTTTCTATCCGCGTGAAGCCCTCAACGGGGCGCTGATAGACATACATCCAGGCGCTACCGTAGGGCGTCTGGATCAGGTGACGAGCATACTCGCCGCCTTTGGTACGCAGCGCATCCAATTCAGCCAGCGTCGATGCGTCAATACGATAGACTTCACCATGTACCGTGCCATCGCCGGGCACCGCGCCTGGATAGTGGCCCAGGCTGTACAGTTGATAATCATTGACACTATGATCGCCCAGCCACTGAGCGTTGGTCATCCAGTGGCTGTTGCCTTGTTTGCGTCGTAAACTGCCGTAAACAAATATTCGCATTGCTAAAACTCAAACTGATAGAGCAAATCGAGAGCCTGGTCTACACCAGACACGGCTTCCATATATAGCTTAGGCATCAGGCGATAACGTAACGTCAACGTCGCCAGGGAATCAAAGATCCCTACCCCATATTTTACCTGCAGACCGGGCAGCACATAGCCGCTGACCACCACCTGGGAGGAGTCGCCCACTCCCTCGGTATCCAGCGCCAGATTGCTTACGCCAAACGTCTCGCCGATTTTACCCACAACCTGACCACTTTGTGCAACCCCCATACCAATAAGCATGGAGGTCATTGCCGCACTATCGCTCTGTCCGCTGCCTAAACCCTGCCCGCGGAGCAGGTAAGAGAGCGCTTCCTGCTGCGACATCGCCGGATCGGAGAAAATCTCCGCTTTCGGCTGATCGGCCGAGCCGGTCACGCGAACGCCGGCGATAACGTCGTCCTCGGTGGCGTCCGGGTTACGAATGGCTTCGATATTCAGCAGCGGCTGATCCGGCGGGCCGGAAAACAGCAGCTCGCCTTTACGCACGATCAGATCCTGGCCGTAGGCATGGAAGCGGCCTTCCGGGATGTTGATCTGCCCGTTCAGTCCCAGCCCCTGTTTATCCTGCGCCACTTTCAAATCGCCGGTCAGACGCGCTTTCAGACCGAAGGCATCGAGACGAACGTTGTTGCCTACGTGAATCGTCAGGTTGCTGTTGATAGGGATACCGGCGCTCTGCTGCTTAATCGGCTGCAGATTTTTATCCAGCATCACTTCGTCAGATGAGACCCCAACGGCGCTTTCCGGCACTTCGTTGACCACGATACGCGCCCAGGGCACATCAACGCTGCCATCCAGGTTAAACAGGCTTGGCGTGGCGGTAAACACCACGTCCGGCGAGACATCCAGGCGCACCATCGGCGGCACGGTTATCCGTACCCGGCTGCCCTTCGCCGCAATCTGCGCGCGCCAGTTGTCAATCTGCGTCCAGTCGGCGTTGCCGCTAAGCGCGATGTGGCCCTGGCTGGTATTCACCGTTCCCTGTAGGGTCGAGCGGGTACCGGTGAAATTCATCGCCAGCTGGCTCGGCTGCATATCGAACGGCATAAAGTTACCGTCAATATCAACGCCATTCAGCTGCATCTGACCGAACAGCTGCGGACTCTGAAGGTTGCCGCCAAGCGTCAGGCGAGCATTCAGTCTCCCTTCCGCCTTTTCGCCGCGCGAGAAGATAGGGTTAATCATCGCCAGCGAGAAGTTGTTGATATTGACGTTGCCGCCCAGATTGCGTCGGCCCTGCGGATCGGTGACCTGCACCTGCCCGTCCAGCTGACCATTGTTGGTCAGGCGAATCAGCCAGCCCAGTTGGGCGCGATTATTATGCAGATCGGCGGTGAGGTTGAGAGTATCGAAAGCCACCGGCAGCGGCGCGTCGTTGACCGTCTGAGTGACCTTCACGTTACGCCCGTTCAGCGTCACTTTGCCCTGCGGCAGCCCCTCTTTGGTGGTGTCCCAACTCACATCGGCATTGCCGCTAAACACGCCGCTGGCCTGGGTCGCTTCCGGCATAAACGGCTTCAGCATCGCGAGGTCGAAACGGTTGAGGTTCACCACCGCGCGCCCGCTTGCCCCGGCGTCGATGGTCTGCGGTACGCACAGCTCGGCGTTCGGGTTAGTCCAGCAGTGCGGCCCGATGCTGATTTTCTGTTCGAGGTTACGGTAATCCAGCGCGATATTGCGCGTCAGCGCCACCGGCCCCACCGGGGTCTGGAAACGGGTATTGCTCAGCGTGCCTCTCCAGCGCTCCGCTTTGCGGTCAAAGCTCCCCGCCAGCGACAGCTGCCCGGAGACCGGATCGCCCTGCACCCGCAGCTGCAGGTCGTGCTGCTTCTCGTTGCCCTTCGCATTGAGCTGCACCAGGCTGATATTGACGCCCGGCTGGCTGATACGGTCCACGCGCACGTCGAGGCTACCGCCAATCTGGTCGGTTGACTTCACATCACCCTTCACGTTCACCTGGGCCACCGACAGCTCCTGCCAGCGCAGCGCCCGGGCGGTGATGTCCGCCAGCAGCTGCGGCGCGTCGACGGTGCCGCGAACTTTCACCAGCCCCTTCGCCGTCCCGCCCAGGCCCGGCAGGGCGTTGTCGAGATGCGGCGCGTCAATGGTGGCGTCAAGGTTAAGATCTTTGACCCCCAGCTCGCCTTTCACGTCAGCGCTGTTGGGGCCTAACGCCAGATGCAGACCGGGGATTTTCCACTGCATATAGCTGTTGCCCTGCAGCGACCCGCTCACATCGACTTTATTTTGCTTCACGTTACCGGTGATTTTCAGCTCCGGTACCGACATCTGCCAGCTGCCGCCGTACAGGCTGCCCTGGGTCTTAATCAGGCCGTTGAGCTTCGACGGCCAGTCCGGCACCTCTTTAGCGGTGTTGATACCGTTAAGCGTCAGTTCACCGCGCCAGCTGATCGCCTGCTGCCAGTCGAGCAGCGCCTTCAGTTCGGTTTTCCCTTCGAGAGCGGCGACGGTCAGCTTATCAAGATTGACCTGCTGCTCGTTGCCCTTGGCGTCGAGGTTAATCTTCGCCGGCGGCAGCGACTGCCCTTTGACCGCGGTGCTGAAGGCCAGGGTGTAGTCGGTCATCTTGCCGTTAAATTTCAGCAGGAGATCGTCAGCCTGATACGCTTTCTCGCCGGTGAACGGCCAGTAAAGCTGCTTGCTTTTAATCTCCATATCCAGCGGCAGCCCCGCCTCCGCCAGCTGCGTTTCGGCGCGCAGGGTCATCGTCACGGGACCGTTTAAATCCACGCCGAGCGTAAGCTTCTTACGGACTTCACCGCCCACTTTCAACTGCACTTTCTCGCCCTTCAGGGGATCAATATTCAGCGTACTGTTGAGGGTAATATCGACCGGCCAGTTATCCTGCAACTGGGCGTTGCCGGAAGCCGTGACTTTGCCCTGGTCGGAGTCCACGTCCAGCGCGTCCAGCTTCATCTGCCCATCAATGCTGCTGACTTTGAGCAGCAGATTATAGATGGTGATATCGGTATCGCCGGTGAGACGCAGCTGCTCGCCGCGGAAGGCCTGAATATTGAGATTCAACGGCAGATGGACGTCGGTCATTTCCGGCAGCACCGGCGTCGAGAACAGATCTTTCATCGTCTCGCCGAGCGGCTTTTCTTCCGGCTGCGGATTGTCAATTTTCGGCTCGACCACCTGCTCCTGGGCCACCTTCGCCACCTTCGGCAGCGCGATGAGCAACCCCTGCAGGGAGGTCGGCGTCAGGGTCAGGTTTTTCTCCTGCCAGTTCAGACCGCTGGTAAAGTCGCGCAGCGAGACGGCGGTATCGTCAATTTTTACGTTGACGTTATGCAGCGCCACCCGGCTCAGGGTGATGGGATAAGGCGTGGAGAGATTCAGCGGGCCGCTATCTTCTTCTTCAACCGGCGCCGCCGGCGGCATCTTGCTGGTATCGATCGCCACATAGATATCGCGCAGAGAAAGATCGTTGACGCACAGGCTGCTGTCCCACAGGCAGCGCAGCTTGACGCCGAGGTGGAACTGGCCAGCGGTGACCGCCACGCCCGGCTGCTCAAAGCGCACGTTCTCCAGCGTCAAATCGCGCCAGCCGCCGGTCGCTTTGCCGATCTCCAGCCCCGGAACCCAGCGGTCGGCGGCTTTGATCACCAGATGCAGGCCGGTGGTGGTCCCCACCAGGAATCCTACCGTCCCCAGCAGCAGCACAAGAAAAATCAGTACGCCGAGGCTTATCTTCTTCCATAAACTCATAATTCAGGCCCCAGACCGATATAAAACTGTAAACCGTGCTCTTCTTTGTCGCCGATCGGTCTGGCGATATCCAGCTTGATTGGTCCGACCGGAGACTGCCAGCGCACGCCGAGGCCGGCGCCGGTTTTAAAGTTGCTCTCGCGGATATCGCTCACCGCTTCGCCGCTATCGACAAACACCGCGCCCCACCATTTGCCGCTCACGTTGTACTGATACTCCAGCGAGCCGGTGGCCAGTTTCGAGGCCCCCATCAGCTTGCCGTCATCATCTTTTGGCGAGATAGATTTGTATTTATACCCGCGAATGCTGCGGTCGCCACCTGCGAAGAAACGCAGATCCGGCGGGACCTTGCTGAAGTTATCGGCCTCAATCCAGCCAAGATTGCCGCGCACCACGAAGCGGTGGCGGTCATACAGGGTGCGGATCCAGACGTCCTGCGCCTGCATCACGATAAAGTTGATGTCCGAGCCCCACATGGTGTTGGAGTAGTCCACCGAATAGCGCTGCGAATCGCCCCAGGTCGGCATCAGGCCGCCGCGCGAGCGGGTACGGTTCACCGACACGCCGGGGTAGATCAGCATGGTGGTGTTAGTGACGTTGGCCTGGGTAAAGTGGTCGAGGCTCCAGCGCAGGTTCAGCGCGCGCTGCCAGCCGCTCGACATCTCCCAAAAACGTGATACCCCGAGGGTCGTAGAGTCGGCTTTGGTATCGTTAAGATCGGTACGCTTAAAGCCGCCCTGCATCAGGTAGTACTGCTCCAGCGGGCTTTTTAACAACGGCACTTTATAGCTGAAATCAAGCTGCTGTTCCGGGGCGGAAAGGCTGAGGCTGGAGGTCAGGCTGTGGCCGTAGGAGTTCATCCACGGCTTTCTCCAGGTGCCTTTGACGCGCGGCCCGACGTCGGTTGAGTAGCCGACCCCGGTTTCAACGGTATTCTCTTTACGCGGAGAGACCACGCCCTGCAAAGGCAGAATTTTGGTCTGGCGGGATTTTTCAAACTGCGGCGCCACCACGACGGAGCTAAACCAGCCGGTTGCCGCCAGGCGGCGGTTCAGTTCGGCGAGATCCTGGGAGGTGTAGTAGTCGCCCTGCTTAAACGGCACCAGGTTTTGCAGATATTCGTCGCGAATTTGCGAGCCTTCAAAAGTGACCGGGCCAAAGCGGTAGCGCTCGCCGCTGTTGTAGTCGATATCCCAGAAGGCCTGATGCCGGTCGAGAGAGACGCCGAGCTGGCTTTTATTAAATTCGCTATCAAAATAGCCTTTACGTAGCGCAACGCGGGTCAGGGAGCTTTTGAAGCCATCATAGTCGCTGTGGTTCAGCACGGTGCCGATCGCCGGGCGCGTTTTTAACAAATCCAGATAGTCGCGATCGGTTCGGGCGCCGCCGCGTAAAATCACTTCGGTGCCGCCAATACGCACCGGCTCGCCGGGCGTGACTTTGGCGATCAGGACCTGGCGGCCCCTCGCCGGCGGCGGACGTAAATCAAAATCGATCGTCGGTTCGTAGTAGCCGAGCGCTTTCAGGCCTTCGCGGATAGCATCATCAACGCGCGCGCGAAAGCGCCGGTCCGGCGTGACTTCATCGCTCTGGATCGTAGATAGTTGGGCGCGGACGTTTTTTTCCAGTTCCCCGGATAACCCCTCAACCTGCAAACGCACGCTCGCTGCGCTGGCGACCCCGCTGACCAGCAAAAGGCTGGTGATACATAACTGGCGGATTTGTAGCACGTTTTCTCCTGAATATCCTTGTTTCCCCCCGAAGGAAACGAAAGCGCCGCTCCACGGCTTAACAAAACCCTAACAATCAAGGGTTGAAAAATAGACGTTATCCCAAATAATTCTTATGTTTAAATCTAGACGTATTAAGCGCGTTTATTGTGTTAAAAGACGCGCTTGGTTACAACCTTAACCACATTTTCTGTTTTGAGAGGCCCACCGTGAGTCTATTTGATAAAACGCATCTTGTCGCCCAAGCGGACGCGCTGCCGGGACGCAACACGCCGATGCCGGTGGCTACGCTCCACGCCGTCAATGGTCACTCGATGACCAACGTTCCCGCAGGAATGGAAATCGCTCTGTTCGCCATGGGCTGCTTCTGGGGCGTCGAACGCCTGTTCTGGCAGCTGCCCGGCGTCTACAGTACCGCCGCCGGCTACACTGGCGGCTATACGCCCAACCCGACCTACCGCGAAGTGTGCAGCGGCGAGACCGGCCACGCCGAAGCGGTGCGCGTGGTCTACGATCCGCAGGTTATCAGCTATGAGCAGCTGCTCCAGGTCTTCTGGGAAAACCACGACCCGGCGCAGGGTATGCAGCAGGGTAACGATCGCGGTACCCAGTATCGTTCCGCGATTTATCCGCTGACGCCGGAGCAGAGCGAGGCGGCACAGGCCAGCCTGGCGCGTTTCCAGGCGGCAATGAATGAAGCGAACGACACCCGGACGATCACCACCGAGATAGCGACGGCGAAGCCGTTCTATTATGCCGAAGACGATCACCAGCAGTATCTGCATAAAAACCCGTACGGATACTGCGGTATCGGCGGAATCGGCGTTTGTTTGCCGCCGCAGGCCTGATGCCGCCGCGTGGTTCCCGCAGGCCGCCGGATTGAATAATTTACGCTCTGGCGGCTTTACAGTACCTTACGCTATACTACGCCGTGCTATCGCCGGTCCAGGGCCTTCGGACCGGCTTTTTGTGAATTCCACTTAGCGTTATCCACTTCCCTTCCGAGGATCTGATCTCAACGGTCAGATAAGATATGTTAAACAGTATTTTAGTCATACTCTGTCTGATAGCCGTCAGTGCGTTCTTTTCGATATCGGAAATCTCGCTGGCCGCATCACGTAAAATCAAACTCAAGCTGCTGGCCGATGATGGCAACATCAACGCTCAACGCGTGCTGAAGATGCAGGAAAACCCCGGTATGTTCTTTACCGTGGTGCAAATCGGTCTCAACGCGGTGGCGATTCTCGGCGGTATCGTCGGCGATGCTGCGTTTTCACCGGCTTTCTACGGCCTGCTGAGCCGCTATCTGTCGCCGGAGCTCTCCGAGCAGCTGAGCTTTATTATTTCTTTTACCCTGGTCACCAGCCTGTTCATTCTATTTGCTGACCTGACTCCGAAACGCATCGGTATGATTGCGCCTGAAGCCGTCGCTTTACGCATCATCAACCCGATGCGCTTCTGCTTGTTTATCTTCCGCCCGCTGGTGTGGTTGTTTAACGGCATGGCCAACAACATCTTCCGCCTGTTCAAAATTCCGATGGTGCGTAAAGACGACATTACCTCCGATGATATTTACGCCGTCGTGGAAGCCGGCGCGCTGGCCGGGGTGCTGCGTAAGCAGGAGCATGAGCTGATTGAAAACGTGTTCGAGCTAGAATCGCGCACCGTACCTTCATCCATGACCTCGCGTGAAAACGTCATCTGGTTCGATCTTCATGAGGATGAGCAGAGCCTGAAAAATAAGGTCGCGGAGCATCCGCACTCCAAATTCCTGGTGTGTAACGAAGATATCGACCACATCATCGGCTACGTTGACTCTAAAGATCTGCTGAACCGCGTGCTGGCGAACCAGAGCCTGGTGCTGACCGGCGGCGTGCAGATTCGCAATACGCTGATTGTCCCGGATACCCTGACGCTCTCTGAAGCGCTGGAAAGCTTTAAAACCGCCGGTGAAGACTTCGCCGTGATCATGAACGAGTATGCGCTGGTGGTCGGGATTATCACCCTGAACGACGTGATGACCACCCTGATGGGCGACCTCGTCGGCCAGGGGCTGGAAGAGCAGATCGTCGCGCGCGATGAAAACTCCTGGCTGATTGACGGCGGGACGCCGATTGATGACGTGATGCGGGTGCTGGATATCGATGATTTCCCGCAGTCCGGCAATTACGAGACCATTGGCGGCTTTATGATGTTTATGCTGCGTAAAATTCCCAAGCGGACCGACGCGGTGAAATTTTCCGGCTATAAGTTCGAAGTGGTGGATATCGATAACTACCGCATCGATCAGCTGCTGGTGACCCGTATCGACAATAAGCCGACGGTGCTGGTGCCCAAGCTACCGGACGCGGCAAATAGTGATAAAGAGTCGGCGTAACGCGTTTGACGAACCGATAAGGCGGATGAAAATCCGCCTTTTTTATTGCCCGAATGTGAGGCGGCTCACGCCCCTCGGGCGATAGCAGATTTTTACTGCTCCATAGCGAAACGTTCATGACTCCCCGCTTCGCAAAAAGGTAACTTTGCTCGCGACTACACGATCATATTCCTGAATAAAGGAAGCGAGGGTTACCATGATAGAATCAAATAAAAACTACTATATAAGCTGTCTGTTCTTCCTGTTCTTCTTTATTGGCTGGGGATGCTGCTATCCTTATTTATCATTGTGGTTAACGGAAACCATCGGTATTAATTACACCGATGTCGGTCTGGTTTATTCCTTTACTGCGGTTATTGCCGTTTGCGTTCAACCATTATTCGGGTTCATCTCCGACAGGCTCGTCTATCGTAAAAACCTGATGTGGATGCTGGCCATCATTATTACCCTTTTCGCCCCTTACTGGATCTACGTCTTTGCGCCATTATTAAAAGTTAACGTTTTTCTCGGGGCGCTGGCCGGCGGTATTTATATTGGCATGGCCTACGGCGCAGGCTGCGGTATTTGCGAAGCTTACATTGATAAAGTCAGCCGCGCTTCCGGCTTTGAGTTTGGTCGCGCCAGAATGTTTGGCGGCATTGGCGCGGCTATTGGCACCTTCGCGGCAGGCAAGCTCTACGGCATCGACCAGAACATGATTTTCTGGCTGGCCAGCTGCGCCGGCGTATGCCTGCTGGTCATTGTCTGGAAAATGCAGATCAGCGCGCATAAACAAGACGCGATGCAGAGTCGTAAAGCCTCGCCTGTTACCCTGAGCGACGCCGCCTCGCTGCTGAAAATGAAGAAATTCTGGTTCTTCGCGATCTACACGATCGGCGTCGGCGCGGTATATGAAACCTACGACCAGCAGTTCGCCATCTATTACAGCCACTTCTTTGAGAGCAAAGCGCGCGGCGCGGAAGTATTCGGCTATTTAACCACCGGTCAGATTTTCCTTGATGCGGTAGTGATGTTCTTCGCCCCATGGTTCGTGAATAAAATCGGCCCGAAAAATGCGCTGCTGTACTGCGGAATGATTATGAGTCTGCGCATTATCGGCTCGGCCTGGGCTATGGGTCCTGTGTCCATTAGCCTGATTAAACTGCTGCACGGTTTTGAAAGTTCAGTATTACTCGTCGCCGCGCTGAAATATATTACCGCCAACTTCAACCCGCTGCTATCAGCCACGGTTTATTTAATCGGCTTCCAGTTTTCGAAAAGCTTTAGCTCTATTTTCCTTTCTACCGGCATCGGTCATATGTACCAGAGCATGGGCTTTACCAGCAGCTATATCGTGCTCGGCGGTATCGCCCTGTGCTTTACGCTGATTTCATTTATTACGCTGGATAAAGCGCGCGCTTTTGCCCCGCAGCCGGCGCCCGCGCATTAATTTAAGGAGGTAACCTGTATGTCTGATTTATTTTATGGCGTGGCCTATTACGATGAATATATGCCGGAAGATCGGCTGGCGAAAGATATCGCCTTAATGCAGGAAACGGGCATTAACGTGGTGCGCATTGCCGAATCGACCTGGAGTACGCTCGAGCCCCGGGAGGGCGAATATAACTTCTATCATATCGACCGGGTGCTGGATGCCATGCATGAGGCGGGGATCGCGGTGATTATCGGCACGCCGACTTACGCCGTCCCGGCCTGGCTGGCGGCTAAACATCCGGACATACTGGTCACCACCGTCGATGGCCAGCAAAAATATGGCCCGCGCCAGATTATGGATATCGTCAACCCGACCTTTCGCCGCTATGCCGAAAAGATTATTCGTACGCTAATGGCGCACGTGCAGCGACATCCGGCAATTATTGGCTGGCAGCTGGATAATGAAACCAAGCATTACGATAATATCGGCCGCTATATGCAGGAGGGGTTTGTGCGCAGCCTGCGAGAAAAATACCCCGATCTCGACCGGTTGAATAACGATTTTGGTCTGGACTACTGGAGCAACCGTATTGATAGCTGGCAGGATTTTCCGCCGGTCGAGAATACCATTAACGCCAGCCTCGCCTGCGCGTTCTCTCGCTACCAGCGCCAGCAGGTGACGGAGTATCTCGCCTGGCAGGCGGAGATCGTGCGCGAATATGCCCAGCCGCATCAGTTCGTCACCCACAACTTCGATTTTGAATGGCGCGGCTACTCCTACGGCGTGCAGCCGCGAGTCGACCATTTTGCGGCGGCGCAGGCGCTGGATATTGCCGGTGTCGATATCTATCACCCGAGCCAGAAGCACCTGACCGGGCGGGAAATCGCGTTTGGCGGCGCCATTACGCGCTCGCTCAAGCAGGGCAACAACTACTTCGTGCTGGAAACCCAGGCGCAAGGCTTTGCCCAGTGGACCCCTTATCCTGGCCAGCTGCGCCTGCAGGCCTTTAGCCACGTGGCCTCGGGAGCGGCGATGGTCTCCTACTGGCACTGGCATTCGATTCATAATGCGTTCGAAACTTACTGGAAAGGGCTGTTAAGCCATGACTTTTCGCGCAACGCGACCTGGCAGGAGGCCACCACTATCGGGGCTGACTTCGCCCGCCTGTCGCCGCAGCTGGCGGAGCTGAAGGCGGAAAACGACGTCGCGCTGCTGATCAGCAATGAGGCGATGGACGCCCTCAACCAGTTCCGCCCCGGCGACGCGCAGGGCAATATTTATAACGATATTTTCCGCCGCTTCCACGATGCGCTGTACGACCACAATATCAGCCTCGATATTATTCACGACGTTAACGAGGAAACCGCGCACTACCGCGTGCTGATCGTACCCGGACTCTACGCCGCGGATGATGGCCTGCTTACGCGCATTAACCGCTATATTGAACAGGGCGGCAGAGCGCTGATCGGCTTTAAATCGGGCTTTAGCGATGAAAACGTGAAGGTGCGCAGCGGCGCGCAGCCGGGAGTTTTGCGCGAAAGCTGCGGCGTGAGCTACAGCCAGTTCACCCTGCCGGAAGAGACGACGGTAAGCGCGTGCAGCGCGGACATTGATTGCAGTAAAGATAACCAGGCCGAGCTGTGGATGGAGCTGCTGACGCCGGACGCCGGTACCCGTACGCTACTGCACTATCAGCATCCGGCATGGAGCGATTTTGCCGCCGCCACCGAGGCGGATTACGGCCAGGGCCGGGCGATTTACGTTGGCTTCCTGCCGCAAAAAACGCTGATTAGCCAGCTGTTCGACCGGCTGACGGCGGGTCTGGATCTGCGTTCACGTACCTCGGCCTACCGCTATCCGCTGGTGGTCAAAAAGATGCGCAACCGCGACGGCAATAGCATCTACTTCCTGTTTAACTACTCCGGCGATCCGCTGGCGTTTATCAGCGAGACATCGGGTAACGCGCTGCTGAGCGGGGAAAAAGTTCACTGCGGCCAGCCGTTGCGTCTCAGGGCATGGGAATTTAGTATCATCGAAAGTTAAGCGAGCGGCGGCACTCGGGCGGGGGAAACGATGGAACTGGATATCAATGAGCTACTGAACTTCTCGCCATTGATGAAGACCTTTACCTTCAACGCCTGGGTCGTCGCCGGCTTTACTCCCATCACCCGTGGCTCAAAGCTGGACTACTACATTAACCGCCCGCAGGGAATGAAAGGTTACATCATCAATCTGACCCTGCGCGGCCAGGCGCGCGCGAAAGCGGGCGACGGCTCTCTTCTGTTTCGTGAAAACGACCTGCTGCTCTTTCCCCCCGGCGTTCCCCACCATTATGGACGGGACGAACACAGCGACTATTGGGATCACTTATGGATCTACTTTATCCCTCGCCCCTACTGGATAGACTGGCTAAAGTGGGATCAAACAGCGCACGGTATCGGCAAAACCACGGTCAACGATCCTGAGCAGCTGCAAAGCCTGCGCGATCTGTTCTATGAGGTCATCCGCCATCACTCCGCTTCCGCCCCGCTGTCGGAGGCGCTGGCGATGAACGCGCTGGAGCGCCTGATCCTGAGCTGCTTTCAGCGACAGCCGATCAGCAACCGCCACGCCCACGATCCGCGGATTAACGCCGTATGCGACTATCTTAACGAACATATTGCCCAGGAGATTAAGATTGAGAACCTGGCGGCGATGGTTTTTATCTCCCCCTCCCGGCTGGCGCATCTGTTCAAAAATGAACTGGGGCAAACGGTTTACGCCTGGCGCGAGGCGCAGCGCATTAACCGCGCAAAGTGGCTGATCCAAACCACGTCGCTGCCGCTTAACAAAATCGCCCTGTCGGTAGGTTATGGAGACCCGGTCTATTTCACGCGCATTTTCCGCAAGCATAACGGCATTCCGCCGGGCGAGTACCGCAAACGCTATGCGGAAATGAAGGGGTAGGTCCAGAAACATCAACGGCTCCCGTTGGGAGCCGCCTTTTTACCGTGTAGCCATACCACTTTTCAGATTATGCCATCTCTGTCTGCAGACGGATAACCTGACGATTGACTTCGGACATCACCGACAAATGCAGCTTGTCCTTCACCTTCGGGATAAGGATTTTGCCCTTATCAAACTCAAAAGCGCCAACGTCCTTGATATACAAACGTCCACGGAACAGGATCTTCACGTACTTCGCTACTTGTAGCGGATTGTAGCGTTGGAAAATTTTCATTGTTGTCTCCTGCCAGGGTTACGCTCCTGTGGTGCCACAGTTAGCCCACGTACCGGAAGCGCAAATTTTAGTGCCCTGAAACTATAGTCCAGAATCTGAGTGATACCCAGTATGTATAAGTTTATTTACCTTATGATGACAATAATTCAGAGTTTTCGTTTCAGGCATCCGATGAAGGTAGTATAAGTCGCCGATTTTGGACGAATTTGTGCGTTAACACGCAAACTGGCACCATCATTGCGGGTAATGCGCATAAATCGCACTTATGATTAAAGCAGACCAAGTGGTCGGATCACCTGCAAAGATAATAAAAGGAAACACCATGACCCTACGTAGATTACTGGCCGTTTCATGTCTCCTGTTCCCGCTGATCGCCTCGGCGCACAACTTTGTCGACGGTCAGCGCGTTGCGCCGGTCGGCGTCGCGGATCGAGGGGAGCTGGTGCTGAATAACGATAAGTTTAGCTATAAAAGCTGGAATAGCGCGCAGCTGGCGGGGAAAGTGCGCGTCGTGCAGCATATTGCCGGGCGCTCGTCGGCAAAAGAAAAAAACGCCACTCTGATTGAAGCCATTAAGAGCGCGAAGCTCCCGCACGATCGCTATCAAACCACCACCATCGTTAATACCGATGACGCTATCCCGGGTTCAGGCGTGTTTGTCCGCAGCAGTATTGAGAGCAACAAGCAGCTCTACCCCTGGTCGCAGTTTATCGTCGACAGCAACGGTGTGGTCCGCAAAGCATGGCAGCTCAATGAAGAGAGTTCGGCCATCGTGGTGCTGGATAAAGACGGCCGCGTACAGTGGGCTAAAGACGGCGCGCTCAGCCAGGAGGAAGTGCAGCAGGTAGTGGCCCTGCTGCACAAGCTGCTTAATAAATAGAGACCCGGAAGCCGGGGTTGAGGAACGATTCACGCGGCGTGTAATCCAGGGTACGCCCCTGCCAGTCGTGAACGTGCGCCCCGGCGGCGCTGGCGACCGCATGACCGGCCGCGGTGTCCCAGGTGGAGGTCGGCCCGAAGCGCGGATAAAGCTGGGCCTGCCCTTCGGCGACCAGACAAAACTTCAGCGACGAACCGATTGAGGTCGTCTGGTGTTCGCCAAGCTGCTCCAGATACTCCTGCAGCTCCGGGTCATTACCGTGGGAGCGGCTAATCACCACCAGCGGCGGACGCGCATCGCGGACCTGAATCTGCTTGCGAACGCCGCACTCCTCTTTCCATGCTTTGCCCTTTTCCGCGCTGTACATCACCTTCATCACCGGCGCGTAGACCACGCCAAGGATCGGTTTCCCGTTTTCAATCAAAGCGATATTGACGGTAAACTCGCCGTTGCGCTTGATAAACTCTTTGGTGCCGTCCAGCGGGTCCACCAGCCAGTAGCGCTGCCAGTGCTGGCGCACCTCCCAGGCCGGCGGGTCCTCTTCCGACAGAACCGGAATATCGGGCGTCAGCGCCAGCAGGCCGCTGATAATCACCTTGTGCGCCGCAATATCCGCGGCCGTGACCGGAGAATCGTCCTTCTTGCTGGCGATGTCCATCGGCTGTTTTCCATCGTAAACTTCCATAATGGCATCGCCCGCGTTCCGTGCAAGCTGACATACTTGTTCTAACATTCTCCACCTCGTCTGGTTACAGTGGCGTTAACTCGTTGTTTTATTTATATCGCATCATTGTGAGTTCCGCTATCTGTGATAACGATGGCGGTTTCATTCATCGCTTTTCTGGCATGATTCACATTTCTGTAAGCAACAGAATGTAAATACATTTTCTTCTGTGCCATTGCTCATAAAAAAGGACGCCACTGATGATTAAGTTTAGCGCAACGCTGCTGGCCACGCTGATCGCCGCCAGCGTAAATGCGGCGACGGTCGATTTGCGGATCATGGAAACCACCGATCTGCACAGTAATATGATGGACTTTGACTATTACAAAGACAGCGCCACGGAAAAATTTGGCCTGGTGCGCACCGCAACCCTGATTGAAAAAGCACGCCAGGAAGCCAAAAACAGCGTGCTGGTCGATAACGGCGACGTCATTCAGGGCAGCCCGCTGGGCGACTATATGGCGGCGAAGGGGCTGAAAGAGGGCGATGTTCACCCGGTCTATAAAGCGATGAATACCCTGGACTATGCGGTGGGGAACCTCGGTAACCACGAGTTTAACTACGGGCTCGACTTCCTGCACAAAGCGCTGGCCGGCGCGAAATTCCCCTACGTGAACGCCAATATCATCGATGCCAAAACCGGCAAACCGATGTTTACGCCTTATCTGATTCAGGATACCCAGGTTCAGGATAGCGACGGCAAAACGCAGACGCTGCGTATTGGCTATATCGGCTTCGTACCGCCGCAGATTATGACATGGGATAAAGCCAATCTCAGCGGCAAAGTCACCGTCAACGACATTACCGCAACCGCGCGCAAATTTGTCCCGGAAATGCGTGAAAAAGGCGCGGACGTGGTCGTGGTCATTGCCCACTCCGGCCTCTCCGCCGACCCGTATCAGGCGATGGCGGAGAACTCCGTTTACTATTTAAGCCAGGTGCCCGGCGTCGATGCCATTATGTTCGGCCACGCGCACGCCGTCTTCCCGAGCAAAGATTTTGCCGGTATTAAAGGCGTGGATATCGCTAAAGGTACGCTGAACGGCGTACCGGCGGTGATGCCGGGCATGTGGGGCGATCATCTTGGGGTGGTCGATCTGGTTCTGAACAACGACAGCGGCAAATGGCAGGTCAGCGCAGCGAAAGCCGAAGCGCGCCCGATCTACGATGCGGCGGCGAAGAAATCGCTGGCGGCAGAAGACAGCAACATGGTGGCGGTATTAAAAGCCGACCATGACGCCACCCGCGAGTTTGTCGGCAAACCGATCGGTCAATCCTCGGACAATATGTACAGCTACCTGGCGCTGGTGCAGGACGACCCGACCGTACAGGTAGTCAACATGGCCCAGAAAGCCTATGTGGAGCACTATATTCAGGGCGACCCGGATCTGGCGAAGCTGCCGGTACTCTCCGCCGCCGCGCCGTTTAAAGTCGGCGGACGGAAAAACGATCCGGCCAGCTTTGTGGAAGTGGAAAAAGGTCAGCTCACCTTCCGCAATGCCGCCGATCTCTACCTGTATCCCAACACCCTGGTGGTGATGAAAGTGAGCGGTAAAGAGGTGAAAGAGTGGCTGGAGTGCTCCGCTGGGCAGTTCAATCAGATTGACCCCGCCAGCAGCAAGCCGCAGTCGCTGATTAACTGGGACGGCTTCCGCACTTACAACTTCGACGTCATTGACGGCGTGAACTACCAGATTGATATCACCCAGCCGGCGCGCTACGACGGCGAATGCAACAGCGTCAATCCGCAGGCCGAGCGAATTAAGCATCTGACCTTTAACGGCAAGCCGATCGATGCGAACGCCACTTTCCTCGTCGCGACCAACAACTACCGCGCCTACGGCGGTAAATTCCAGGGCACCGGCGAAGATCATATCGCGTTCGCCTCACCGGATGAAAACCGCTCGGTGCTGGCGGCGTGGATTGGCGCGGAGTCGAAGAAAAACGGCGAGATCCATCCGGCGGCGGATAACAACTGGCGCCTGGCGCCGATCCACAGCAGCGTACCGCTGGATATTCGCTTTGAAACCTCTCCGGGCGATAAGGCCGCGGCGTTTATCAAAGAGAAAGCGCAATACCCAATGCGTCAGGTCGCCACCGACGATATCGGTTTTGCCATTTATCAGCTGGATTTGAGTCAGTAATTGCCCCTTCCCCGGTTGCGCTACGCTTACCGGGGCTACCCAGGCATCACCCTCAGGCTACCTGCCCGTGGTTCGCCAGAACCACGGGCAGGTTCAGTTCAATCCAGTCCGCCAGCGCCGCCACCTTCTCGCTTACCTGCTCACCGAGCGGAGTCAGACTATATTCAACGTGCGGGGGCACCACCGGATAGGATACGCGATTAAGAAAGCCGTCCTGTTCCAGCGCCTGGAGCGACTGGGCCAGCATCTTTTCGCTGACGCCGCCGATCTTACGCCGCAGATCGCTAAACCGATGGGTGCCATCGCGCAGAGACACCAAAATCAACACGCCCCAGCGGCTGGTCACATGCTTGAGCACTTCCCGCGAGGGGCACTGTTCGGCAAACAGGTTGCCGTTGCGTAGCTGCTCGCTCAGCGTCAGATTCGCCATATTCATACTTACCTTTTTGTACGTACTTACTAAAAGTTAGTTAAGGTGTTAGCTTACCACAACTGCCAATGAACACGAAGGAGAAGACCTATGATCGCAATTACCGGCGCAACCGGCCAGCTTGGCCAGCACGTCCTGGAAAATCTGTTAACTACCGTACCCGCAGACCAGGTTGTGGCTATCGTGCGCAACCCGGCGAAGGCCGAATCGCTGAGCCAAAAGGGCGTAGTGGTTCGTCAGGCCGACTACGGCGACGAAGCCGCGCTGACCGCCGCCCTGCAGGGCGTAGACAAACTGCTGCTGATCTCGTCCAGCGAAGTCGGCCAGCGCGCCGTCCAGCACCGCAACGTGATTAACGCCGCGAAAGCCGCCGGCGTAAAATTTATCGCCTACACCAGCCTGCTGCACGCCGATACCTCTCCGCTGGGGCTGGCGGATGAGCATATCGCCACCGAGAAAATGCTCGCCGACTCTGGCGTTGCATATGCCCTGCTGCGCAACGGCTGGTACACCGAAAACTATCTCGCCAGCGCGCCGCCGTCGATTGAGCACGGCGTGTTTATCGGCGCAGCCGGTAACGGCAAAATCGCCTCCGCGACCCGCGCAGACTACGCCGCCGCCGCCGCTCGCGTTATCGCCGAAGAGGGCCACGCCGGAAAAGTGTACGAGCTGGCGGGTGATGAGGCGTGGACGCTGAGCGAACTCGCCGCAGAGCTGAGCAAACAAAGCGGTAAAAATGTGGTGTATCAAAACCTCAGCGAAGCCGACTTCGCCGCCGCGCTGAAGGGCGTCGGGCTGCCTGCCGGTCTGGCGGATATGCTGGCGGATTCCGATACCGGCGCTTCCAAAGGCGGTCTGTTCGACGACAGCCGCACTCTGAGTAAGCTCATCGGTCGCCCAACCACGACGCTGGCAAAGAGCGTCAAAGGCATTCTGTAACTGTTACATAGTGGTTAATTTTTGTAGCATCCCGGCGGGCCATCCTCAATAATAAAAGGATGTCCGTCGGGAGTTATCGCATGCAAGGCGTACCGGAGCAGTTTAATGATGAAAGAGACAGCGCGCGCTTCCGCCATCTGGCGCAGCTGCCCGGCGTTGAGCTATATCATGCCCATATCTCCCGCTACGCCTTTGAACCGCACACCCATGAAGCCTTTGGTATCGGCGCGATCGAGCTCGGCGCCGAGCGTTTTCGCTATCGGGGCAGCCAGCACGTGGCTTCGGTCAACTCTATCGTCACCATGAATCCCGATGAGCTGCACACCGGCGAGGCGGAAACCGCCGACGGCTGGCGCTATCGGATGATTTATCTCGACCCGGATACGCTGGAAGAAGTGACCGGCGAACGCCACTGGTGGTTCAGCGAGGTGGTTCGCCAGGATCCGCTGCGCTCCCGGCAAATCGGCAATCTTATCTATGGCCTGTGGCATACCGACGATCCGCTGGCGCAGCAGGGTCTGCTGCTGGATCTAATCGATACCTTCCGTCCGTTTGCCCATCACGCCGCTGCGCTGCCCGAGGCCCGTCACCGCTTCGAGCGGGTACGCGACTATCTGCACGATAACTATATGCGTACGGTCACCCTCGATGAGCTGGCGCAGGTGGCAGCGCTCAGCCCATACCATTTTCAACGCCAGTTCAAAGCGCACTTTTACGTCACGCCGCACCAGATGCTGATGGCGATTCGCCTGTGGCGCGCCAAAGCGTTTCTCACCCACGGCATGCCCGCCGCCGACGTCGCCCTCGCCGCCGGACTGACCGACCAGTCGCACCTGACCCGCGCGTTCACCCGCCGCTACGGCATTACGCCGGTGCGTTATCAAAAGCAGGTTCTCCCGCGCTAATGCGCAACCTCATACAATATTCCCGCTTTTGCCTCGCCTACACTGTCGGCAACGAAAAGAGTAATGGAAGGCGTGATGATTAGTGGTGTGCTGTACGCCCTGCTGGCAGGGCTGATGTGGGGATTGATATTCGTGGGTCCTTTACTGGTGCCGGAATACCCGGCAGTTTTACAGTCGATGGGGCGCTATCTGGCGCTGGGGCTTATCGCCCTGCCGCTGGCCTGGCTGGGCCGCGCGCGGCTGCGCCAGCTCACCGAGAAAGATTGGTGGACGGCGCTGGGGCTGACCATGATGGGTAACTTAATCTATTACGTCTGCCTGGCCAGCGCGATTCAGCGTACCGGCGCGCCGGTCTCCACGATGATTATCGGCACCCTGCCGGTTGTGCTGCCGGTTTTCGCTAACCTGCTCTATAGCCAGCGCGACGGCAAGCTGCCGTGGCGACGCCTGTTTCCGGCGCTGGTCTGTATTGCCCTCGGCCTCGCGTGCGTCAATATTGCCGAACTGCATCAGGGTTTACCCGATTTCAGCCCCTGGCGCTACGGCTCCGGTATCGCGCTGGCGCTAATCTCGGTAGTGTGCTGGGCCTGGTACGCACTGCGCAATGCCCGCTGGCTGCGGGAAAATCCGGACAAACCGCCGATGATGTGGGCTACCGCCCAGGCGCTGGTCACCCTGCCGGTATCGCTGGCCGGGTATCTCATCGCCTGCGGGTGGCTGCACGGCCAGCACGCGGACTTTCCGCTGCCTTTCGGTCCGCGTCCGGCGGTATTTGTCACCCTGATGCTGGCGATCGCTATCTTCTGCTCATGGGTCGGCGCGTGGTGCTGGAACGTCGCCAGCCAGCGTCTGCCAACGGTGATCCTCGGGCCGCTGATTGTCTTCGAAACCCTTGCCGGACTGCTGTATACCTTTCTTTTGCGCCAGAGCCTGCCGCCGCTTCTGACCTTCAGCGGTATCCTGCTGCTGGTGCTCGGCGTGGTGTCTGCGGTGCGTGCCCGCCCGGAAAAGCCCGCGCTGCAGGAGCTGGTCAGCGAGAAAAAATAGCCAGGTATCCCAAAGGGGTATTCCCAGGAGAATAAGATGCATTTAAAATACAACTTATATTCTTGATGACGAGGTAACTGCTATGGCTTTCCGTGACCAACCTTTAGGCGAGCTGGCGCTGACGATTCCGCGCGCCTCCGCGCTGTTCCGTCAATATGATATGGACTACTGCTGCGGCGGCAAACAGACGCTGGAGCGCGCGGCGTCGCGCAAAGAGCTGGACGTCGCGGTGATTGAAGCCGAGCTGGCTAAACTGGCGGAAGAGCCGGTGGAGCGCGACTGGCGGGCTGCGCCCTACGCGGACATCATCGATCACATTATCGTTCGCTATCACGACAGGCATCGCGAACAGCTGCCGGAGCTAATTTTACAGGCCACCAAAGTCGAGCGCGTTCATGCCGACAAGCCCAACGTTCCGAAGGGCCTGACCAAGTATCTGACCATGCTGCACCAGGAGCTTTCCAGCCATATGATGAAAGAGGAGCAGATTCTGTTCCCGATGATCAAACAGGGCATGGGAACGCAGGCCGGCGGTCCTATCAGCGTCATGGAAAGCGAGCATGATGAAGCGGGCGAGCTGCTGGAGGTGATTAAGCACATCACGCAGAACGTGACGCCTCCGCCGGAAGCCTGCACCACCTGGAAAGCGATGTACAACGGCATCAACGAACTGATTGATGACCTGATGGAGCACATCAGCCTCGAAAATAACGTGCTGTTCCCGCGTGCCCTCGCCGGAAAGTAATAAAAAAGGCGCCCGCAGGCGCCCTCGACATTGTCAGTCTTATTGGCCACCCCGGGTGGCCTTTTTTATGACGGGCCGCTGCAAGCAACGTTAAAAATCTCTCCCGAACATTTTTTTATTTCGCCAGACGCTTCTTGCCGGCAAACAGCCAGCCCGCCCCCAGCAGCACAAACCACAGCGGAGTCACCATCAGCGCTTCGCGGGTATCGGCTTCCAGCGTCAGCAGTACCAGCACAAAGGCGAAGAAGGCCATGCACACCCAGCACATCAGTTTGCCCAGCGGCATCTTGTATTTGGACTGCTCATGCAGCTGCGGGCGCTTTTTGCGATAGACCAGATACGAGCACAGGATAATCGTCCAGACGAACATAAACAGGATCGCCGACACCGTGGTAATCATGGTGAACGCCGCGATCACGCTCGGATTGACCATCAGCATCACCACGCCGCCCAGCAGGCACATACAGGAGAAGGTCAGGCCTTTCGCCGGTACCGCACGCTTCGACAGCTTAGCGAACATTTTTGGCGCCTGTCCGTCCTGCGCCAGACCGAACAGCATACGGCTGGTGGAGAACACGCCGCTGTTGGCGGAAGAGGCCGCCGAGGTCAGCACCACGAAGTTGATCAGGCTCGCCGCCGCCGGCAGCCCCACCAGCACAAACAGCTCGACGAACGGGCTCTTCGACGGCACCACTGAGCTCCACGGCGTCACTGACATAATCACAATTAGCGCGAAGACGTAGAACATAATGATGCGGATTGGAATCGAGTTAATCGCCCGCGGCAGAGATTTCTCAGGATCTTTGGTTTCCGCCGCCGTGGTTCCCACCAGCTCGATGCCCACGAAGGCGAAGACCGCGATCTGGAAGCCGGCAAAGAATCCGCTGATGCCTTTCGGGAACCAGCCGCCGTCATTCCACAGATGGGCGAAAGAGGCTTCCACGCCGGTCGGTGACTGGAAGTGCATCATCACCATCACCAGGCCGACGACGATCAGCGCCACGATAGCGACGATTTTGATCATCGCAAACCAGAACTCCATCTCGCCGAACATCTTCACGGTAGCGAGGTTAAGGCCCAGCAGCAGCAGGATGACTGCCAGCGAGGCGACCCAGTCGGAGAGTCCCGGGAACCAGAACTGCGCGTAGGCGGTGATCGCCACCACGTCCGCCATCCCGGTGACCACCCAGCAGAACCAGTAGGTCCAGCCGGTAAAATAGCCAGCCCAGGGTCCCAGCAGGTCGGCGGCAAAATCGCTGAACGACTTATATTCAAGATTCGACAGCAGTAATTCACCCATGGCGCGCATGACGAAAAACAGCATAAAGCCGATGATCATATAAACAAAAATAATTGACGGCCCGGCAAGGCTGATGGTTTTACCCGAGCCCATAAACAGCCCGGTGCCGATCGCGCCACCGATAGCGATAAGCTGAATATGCCGGTTAGTGAGATTTCGCCGCAGCGATTGTTCAGTCGGAGCCTGTTCGTCGGCAACGACTTTTACCTGATCTACCATGTGATTTTTCCTGTTGTACCTGTCTGTGTTGTTCGGGCTCTACTGGCCCTTCATTCGTCTTAACCCTGGAACGAGGGTTTATCGATATTAGGTAAGAATCGGAGGGATGAATACTATGATTTAGATATAATGTTAATTTTATGTTTAAAGTGAGTGTTATATCACTCCGGTTACGCGAAACAGCTCACAAAAATACACCCATTAAGCCGATATGCAATATAAAGTTCCAGCAAATTCATAACTTAAGGGTTTTACACTATTTAAAGCGGCCTCCTCCCCCCTGCGGGAGAGGAAGCACCTGCTGTTTAGATAATATCCAGCAGTTCAACTTCAAAAATCAGGGTACTGAACGGAGGAATGGATGCGCCCGCGCCGCGCTCGCCGTAGGCCAGGCTGTGCGGAATGGTCAGTTCCCATTTGGAACCTACCGGCATCAGGGTCAGCGCTTCAATCCAGCCGCCGATTACGCCGGTCACCGGGAATTCAGCCGGCTCGCCGCGCGCGACGGAGCTATCGAAGACGGTACCGTCGATCAGTTTGCCGGTATAGTGGACGCGAACGCGGTCAGTACGCGCCGGGATCGGGCCTTCACCCTGGGTCAGAACGCGGAACTGCAGGCCAGACTCGGTGCTGTTCACGCCTTCGCGCTCGCGGTTCTCTTCCAGGTATTTCTCGCCATCCGCGGCCATTTCCTGGAAACGCTCGCGACGCACGGCGTCAGCGCGTTCGTGGATTTCACGCAGCGCGCGGTGAACGGCTTCCACCGGCACCTGCGGCTGTTGACCTTCCAGCGCGTCAGCAATACCCGCGACCAGCGCTTCCGGCAGCAGCCCCTGCAGGCCAGACTCGCTCAGCTGTTGTCCAACCTGCAAGCCGATACCGTAACTTGCCTGTGCTTCGATCGTGTCAAAAGTTGGGGTTGCCATCTTTGTTCCTTTTTTCGTGGGGGCTCTCATGCTCTCTGGCTTCCAAAATGCAAAAGACAATGAGCAGAGAAAAGAGGTGGGAAGCATATCAGCCATAGCACGACGGGTAAAACTTTGTCGCCTGGATGATGACAAATCTAAGGGAAACAGAAACAATAGAGGGATAAGGTTAACCTCACGAAACATAGCTTTGTCTCGTCCTTCAGGAAGTTAGCCATCTATACTCTAGAGAGAGCAGGATAAAAATATGCGGAGCAGGAGGAAAGCCATGCCCGGGCGCTTTGAACTGACATCTACCCTGGCGAAGATCTGGCACGCCCCGGATCATTTTCGCCTCATGGATCCGCTACCGCCGATGCACCGCCGGGGCATTATTGCCGGAGCGCTGCTGGTGATTATCGGCGTTCTGCTCCCTTCCGAGGATAACAGCAGCGAGGTTCAGGCCAGCCGCGAGGCGAATCTCAACCTGCAATCCCAGTCGCAGCCCTCTTCCGGTAATCAGGCTGTCCCGCTGCCGCCCATCACCAATACGCCGCCCGTGAACGATGCCGATCAGGTGGCGCCGGTCGCGCCGGAGCCGATTCAGGATGAGCAGCCGGATCAGCCGCAGCAGCAGGCCGCTTCCCAGCCGTATCAGGAGCCGCAGTCGACGCCGGGCATCGAGCAGCAGTGGCGGACCTACCGCATTGAATCGGGGAAAACTCTCGCGCAGCTGTTCCGCGACCACAACCTGCCGCCGACCGACGTTTACGCCATGGCCCAGGTGGAAGGCGCAGGAAAACCGCTAAGCTCACTGCAAACCGGGCAGACGGTACAGATCCGTCAGAACGCCAATGGCGTAGTCACCGGGCTGACCATCGATACCGGCGGCGGCCAGCAGGTGCTGTTTACCCGCCAGTCGAACGGCAGCTTTATTCGCGTCCGTTAAGATCTCACGGCCGGGTAACTGACCCGGCCAGCCGTGAAGCTTTGCCGGGCTTATTTACCCACCAGATCCCGGTGCACACCAGCGCCAGCGCAACCGCATATTTCAGCTCAAGAATATTCTCGCCGAGGAAGATGGCCGACAGCACGGTGCCGGCAACCGGGACCACAAAGTTGAACGGCGCAATCATACTCACGCGGTTATGCTTAAGCAGCACGCTCCATAGCGCAAAAGCGATGGAAGAGAGCAGGGTCAAATAAGCCAGCACCAGCGCAGCAGCGGCGCTGTGGACCGCCAGGGTTCCGCCGGTCAGGTAACCGCCGCCAACCAGCACCAGGCCGCCAAACGCCAGCTGCCAGCCGGTCATCACCGTCGGGTCAACCGTCTGCGAAATGCGCTTACCGTACAGCGTCGCCGCCGACAGGATAAAAGCCGCCAGCACCACAAAACCGTCGCCCTGCCAGACAAAGCTAAAATCGCTCAATGAATGATTAACGTTCACCAGCATCACGCCGGCAAAACCGAGAATGCAGCCGACGGCTTTGTTGTAGCTCAGCCTGTCATTCTGATAGATAAAGTGCGCCAGCAGGACGCTGAAGAAGGTGCCGGTGGCGTTCATAATCGAGCCCTTCACGCCGGTGGTAAACGCCAGGCCAACGTAGAAGAAAATGTACTGGATGGACGTTTGCGTGACGCCCAGTATCGCCAGTTGGCCGCACTGACGGGAATTTAAGCGGGCGATCGGCTTACGCTGCGCCAGCGCGAAGAGCAGCAGTAGCGCTCCGGCAAACAGGAAGCGATAGCCAGCGAAGACGATTTTAGACGGCACATCATCAGTGGCAATCTGAAATAGTTCATAGCCGCTTTTAATCGCCGGGTAGGAGCTTCCCCACAGCAGGCAGCAGAGGGTTGCGCAGGCATAAGCCACTTTCTTGCGGGTAAAAATCGAGGGTGCGTCCATTCACTTCACCAGAAATAAAATAGTGTTTTATTTTATTATCCAGAAAGTTTCTAAGAATAGCCACCATACCAGGAAAAGATTCAGCAAAGACAGAAAAGCAAAACGCCGGCACAAGGCCGGCGTCTCGACGTGAGTTGAGTAATAAATTACTCAGCTACAACGTTAACAACCAGTTTAGCGAAAACTTCGCTGTGAACCTGGAAGTCCACTTCGTGCTCACCGGTGGTGCGCAGAACGCCGTTCGGCAGACGAACTTCGCTCTTAGCAACGGCAACGCCAGCTGCAGTTACAGCGTCAGCGATGTCGCGAGTACCGATGGAACCGAACAGTTTACCTTCGTCGCCAGATTTAGACGCGATGGTAACGGTGCCCAGTGCGTTGATTGCTTCAGCACGTGCGTTAGCAGCGCCCAGAACTTCTGCCAGTTTGGCTTCCAGTTCAGCACGGCGTGCTTCGAAGAATTCAACGTTTTTCTTGGTAGCAGGAACAGCTTTACCCTGTGGTACCAGGAAGTTACGAGCATAGCCCGCTTTAACGTTAACCTGATCACCCAGGCTACCCAGGTTTGCTACTTTATCAAGCAGAATAACTTGCATTACCTTATCCTCTCAAAGTCGTATTAATGGACCGTGACCGATTACTGATGACGATCAGTGTACGGCAGCAGGGACAGGTAGCGAGCGCGTTTGATAGCGCGTGCCAGCTGACGCTGATATTTTGCACGGGTACCGGTGATACGGCTCGGGACAATCTTACCGCTTTCGGTGATGTAGTTTTTCAGCGTAGCGATATCTTTATAGTCGATCTCTTGAACGCCTTCCGCGGTGAAACGGCAGAACTTGCGACGACGGAAATAACGTGCCATATGGCTAGTCTCCAGAATCTATCAATTCAATCTGCTCGGCATGCAGAACCATTTTGCTCAAGCCGTTCTTTGCCTTGTGGCAAGAGATGAACCCTCGAACGATTACTGCGCTACCGACCGTTATACTGTGAGTAATGGCCTGGTTCTCGTGTCCGCTGATTATCACGGGCATTTGGCACCATGCCTGCCGGTGAAAACCGGCTTCCTCCTGCACTGAACGATGCTCAAGCACGAACTGGCAGTGTGGAATTCCTGACGGGCTGACCTTACGAAGTGGAGTCCTGCATACAATGCCGGACAGCTCCAGACGGTTGGTCATCAGGATTACTCTTCAGAATCCCCAGCTTCAGAATCATCTGCGGTTTCGTTGGCGAAATCTTCGCGACGCTCGCGGCGCTCGTCTTTCGCTTTAACCATCGGAGATGCTTCGGTAACAGCGTGCTTAGTACGCATTACCATGCTGCGGATAACGGCGTCGTTGAAGCGGAAGTTAGTTTCCAGCTCATCGATCGCTTCCTGCGGCGCTTCAACGTTCAGCAGAACGTAGTGAGCTTTGTGCAGTTTGTTGATCGGATAAGCCAGCTGACGGCGGCCCCAGTCTTCCAGACGGTGGATCGTACCTTCTGCTGCAGTGATTGCACCAGTGTAACGTTCGATCATGCCCGGAACCTGTTCGCTCTGGTCAGGATGGACCATAAAAACGATTTCGTAATGACGCATCGAATTGCTCCTTACGGATTATTCAGCCTCCTGTCTGGGTCAGCCGCGGCCCATGGAGGCAAGGAACGTGTTAAAGGGCGGCTGAAAAATTGACGCGTCATAATACGGGCGAGCGGGTTTTAAGACAAGTGAATTGTGCAAATAATTCGCACTAAGCGCGAAGTGGCCTTAAGCCAGTGATTTAAAATTAATCAACGGCGGAAGCGACAATTTTTTGAACAACTGCATCAGAAATGGTCGCGATACGCCAGCGAGGCAGCGATTACACTTAGATTAGAAGCAATCCATACCCCAGGGAAGCGGGTTAACGTCAGGACTGTCATAAGGAGCGTAGATGATGAAATACATCCTCATAACCATGATGGCAGCGCTTTTGTTGAGCGCCAACGCGCTGGCTGCTATTAAAATCGATGCCCGCCAGGCCCGCAACATGGACGATGTGCAGAGCCTCGGCGTTATCTATATCAACCACAACATCGCCACCGAGCAGGAAGCCGACCAGGCGCTTAGCCAGCAGAGCGATGCTCAGGGAGCGAAATACTTCCAGCCGATCCTCATTCATGAACCGGGAAGCGACGGTCCGATTCACGCCAGTGCGGCCATTTACCGTTAATTTGCCTGTTTTTTGACTTCGCCCGATAGTCA
This sequence comes from Klebsiella sp. M5al, assembly GCF_002090195.1. Taxonomy (NCBI): domain Bacteria; kingdom Pseudomonadati; phylum Pseudomonadota; class Gammaproteobacteria; order Enterobacterales; family Enterobacteriaceae; genus Klebsiella; species Klebsiella sp. M5al. The sequence continues at coordinate 541,827 of NZ_CP020657.1, read as the reverse complement.
GGGCGAAGTCTTAATGCAATTGAGAATTATTTTTCTTCGTGCCTTATCAGCAGGAACGTAACCTGATTTAATCTCTCTTTAACCACATGATTATCCGGAGTGATTCATGGTTCCGCGTTTTGCCACGCTAAGCCGTATCCCGAAAGGGGTTTGGGTTCTTGGCGGCGTTAGCCTGCTGATGGATGTTTCGTCAGAGATGATCCACAGCCTTCTTCCTCTATTTATGGCCACCACGCTGGGGGCCAGCGTGATTATTATCGGCATTATCGAAGGCGTTGCTGAAGCTACCGCGCTGATGCTGAAGGTTTTCTCTGGCGTCATCAGCGATTATGTCGGCAAACGCAAAGGCCTTGCGCTGCTCGGCTATGGCCTGGGGGCGCTAAGCAAACCTCTTTTCGCCATCGCGCCAACCTCCGGCGTGGTGTTCAGCGCGCGAATGATCGACCGCGTGGGCAAAGGGATACGCGGTGCGCCGAGGGATGCGCTGGTCGCCGACGTCACTCCGCCGGAAATCCGCGGCGCCGCCTACGGGCTGCGCCAGGCGCTGGACACTATCGGCGCTTTTCTGGGACCGCTGCTTGCCGTCGCGCTGATGTTTCTCTGGGATAACGACTTCCAGTCTATTTTCTGGGTCGCGGTCATTCCTGCCGCGCTCTCCATCGCTTTATTAGGCTTTGGGCTAAAAGAGCCAAAAACGCCGATCACCCGGAAACGGACCAATCCCCTGCGCCGCGAGAACCTAAAAAAGCTTTCAGCCGCCTACTGGTGGGTTGTGGTTATCGGCTCGATTTTTACCCTCGCCCGCTTCAGCGAAGCGTTTCTGGTGCTGCGCGCCCAGCAGATGGCGATCCCGCTGTTCGCGATTCCGCTGGTGATGGTCGCGATGAACCTGGTGTACAGCCTGACCGCCTATCCGTTCGGTAAACTATCGGACAGCATGAGCCACAGCAAAATGCTGCAGTGGGGTCTGCTGGTGCTGATCGCCGCCGATATCGTGCTGGCCTTAAGCAGCCACTGGAGCACGCTTTTAGCCGGCGTGGCGCTATGGGGCATTCATATGGGGATGACGCAGGGACTGCTGGCGGCGATGGTGGCGCATACCGCCCCGCCGGAGCTGCGCGGAACGGCGTTCGGGATGTTCAACCTGATGAGCGGCGTTGCGCTGCTGCTGGCCAGCGCAGGTGCGGGCGTGCTGTGGGAGGTATTCGGTGCCGCCTCGACGTTTTACGCCGGCGCGGTAATCTGCGTGCTGACGCTGATCGGTATGCGCTGTATGCCGTCGGCTTATCAGCAAAACTAAAAATAGCTCCGGAGCAGACCGGTTGATTCATCATAAAGATGAATGCTCCGGAGCACGTCTTTCACTTTTGCCCGTAATAGGCATCTGGCCCGTGCTTACGCATAAAGTGCTTGTCCATCAGCCAGCTATCGATGGGCTTCAGCTGCGGGTTGATCCCGCGAGCAATCCACGCCATCCGCGCCACTTCTTCCATCACCACCGCGTTATGCACCGCATCGTGCGCATCTTTGCCCCAGGCAAAAGGCCCGTGCTGATAGACCACGATGCCCGGCGTATGCAGCGGCTCAACGTCGCCCAGCGTTTCAATAATTACGCGGCCGGTGTTCAGCTCATAAGCCTCAGCCACTTCCTGCGCGCTTAACGCCCGGGTGCAGGGAATATCACCAAAGAAGTAGTCCGCGTGGGTCGTCCCCAGCGCGGGAATGGCCAGGCCCGCCTGCGCCCAGGCCGTCGCGTGCGTCGAGTGGGTATGCACCACGCCGCCGAGGCTCGGATAGCGACGATACAGCGCCAGGTGCGTGGCGGTATCGGAAGAAGGACGATAGCGCCCCTCCACCACCTTACCCTCGAGATCGACTACCACCATATCGTCCGCTTTCATGGTCTCATAGGCGACGCCGCTGGGCTTAATCGCCACCAGCCCACGTTCACGGTCGATGGCGCTGACGTTACCCCAGGTAAAAGTGACCAGTCCGTAACGCGGCAAATCCATATTAGCGTCAAAGACCTGCTGTTTTAACGTTTGCATTATGCCGCCTCCACCAGACCGGCGCTGGCCATCCGCGCCTTCACCCAATCGCGCGCTTTCGCAACTTCAGCGGCCGGATCGTCGGTCGTTTCGCTCCACATTTCAATTAGATACGGGCCGCAATAGCCGCTCTGCCTGAGCGTTTCAAAGCAGCGCTCGAAATCGACAACGCCTTCGCCAAACGGCACGTTCTTGAATACGCCCGGTTTAGTATCCTTCACATGTACGGCAACGATATGCCCGATCCCGGCCTGCAATTCCATCTGTACGTCGTTATCCCATGCCGACAGATTGCCGATATCAGGGTAAAGCTGGAACCACGGATTATTGAGATAGTGGGCATAGCCCAACGCCTTGCTGATCGAGTTCATCAGCGGGTAGTCCATGATTTCCATCGCCAGCGTCACCTGCGCGCGGCTCGCCATTTCGACGCTCTCTTTTAGCCCGTCGCGGAAACGACGGCGCGTCTCGTTATTGGCTTGCTGGTAGTAAACGTCGTAACCCGCCAGTTGGATAACGCGAATACCCACATCCTGCGCCAGCCGAATCGCTTTGCGCATAATCGCCAGGCCCTGCGCCCGAACCGCGTCGTCTTCGCTACCGAGCGGAAAGCGGCGATGGGCGCTCAGGCACATAGAGGGTACCCGCACCCCGGTTTCAGCAATCGCGTTGACCAGCGCAAGGCGCTGCTCCCGACTCCAGTCGAGCCGCGCCAGACGGGCGTCAGTTTCATCGACCGACATTTCGACGAAATCAAAGCCGAGCTCTTTCGCCAGCCGTAGGCGTTCCTGCCAGCACTCCCCCGCGGGGAGCGCTTTTTCATAGATACCGAGCGGAATTTGTTTTGACAGCATGACCGCTCCTTAGCCCCACAGCTGGGCGATAGAACGTTTAAACTGCCGGGCGGCCTCTACCGGAGAAGCGGCGTCGCGAATGCTGCGACCGGCGATAAAGACGTGAATGGGAATACCTTTAAACAGCGGTAAATCTTCCAGCGCCAGGCCGCCGGTGACGGTGACTTTAAAGCCCATTTCGGACAAGCGTTTGATCGCGCTGATATCCGCCTCGCCCCACGCCACACCGGCCGCCTGGGCATCGCGGCTACGGTGATAAACCACCTGCTGAATACCCGCTTCGCGCCACTCCTGCGCCTGCTCCCAGGTCCAGTAGCCGGTCAGTTCGATCTGGACGTCGCCGTTGAACTCTTTCGCGACGTCCAGCGCGCCTTTGGTGGTGTTGATGTCCGCGCAGCAGATCACGGTGACCCAATCGGCGTTGGCTTCAAAGCACATGCGGGAGAGAATTTTACCGGCATCGGCGATTTTGGCGTCCGCCAGCACGATTTTATTGGGATAGAGCGCCTTCAGGTCGCGAACGGCGCGTACGCCTTCAGCCACACAAAGAATGGTGCCGACTTCAATAATGTCCACTTCATCGGCTATCAGGCGCGTCGTTTCATACGCGGAAGACATGGATTGATTATCGAGCGCAACCTGCAACATAGGTAATGACATTGTAGTGTTCCTTTTAAACGGCCGCCGCCGTGGCGTTATCAATTAATTCCAGCACTTCCTGCGCGGTGCGGCAGGCGCGTAAACGGTCAAAATTGGCTTCATCTTCAAACAGGTTGACGATCTGCATGATGCCGACTTCCTGATGGGTATTGGCATCCACGGCCGCCATGGTGATCAGAATATCGACCGGGTCGTTATCCTCGTGATTAAAAACCAGCGGCGTTTTCAGCGTGACCAGCGCAAAGCCGGTTTTCTTAACCCCCTCTTCCGGGCGGCCGTGCGGCATCGCCAGACCGGGAGCAATCACAAAATAGGGGCCATGCTGGGCTACGCCATCGAGAATGGCCTGGTAGTAGCGCGGCTCAACGACATCCGCCTTCACCAGTAAATCAACGCTCAGCTTGACGGCTTCCTGCCAGGTACTGGCGTCGGCCTGGAGAAGGATGGAGTTATTCTCCACCAGCGAATCGCGTAATTTCATTTGGTCTCCTTACTTCACATCCTGCGGGAAGTGCGCTTTGATCACTTCCAGCAGTTTTGGGCCAAAATCCGCAGGCGAGAGCATGTTGCGCACGCCAACCACATATTTGTTGCCGGAGACGCTAATCTCACCGGCGATATGGGTGGAGGCGATGATGATGTCCGCGCCGTTTAGTTCACTTTTGTATTCACCCACCGCGCAGCTGTTCACCGTGTGATCGATATTTGACTGGGTCAAAAACTGGTCCACCTTCATCTTCATGATCATGGAACTTCCTTGCCCGTTGCCACATACAGCCAGAATACGTACGGTCATAGTCAAAACTCCTTATTGAGCAGAAGCATCTGCCAGTTGTTTTTCCGCGTCCTCTTCAGCACGCAGCGTGCGCCCTGCGAAGAACATATAAGCCAGTGCGATAATGATGATGACGGCCATAAACGCGATACCGATGGAGGCGAAGCCCTGCATCATCGGCGGCGCCAGAATTGACCAGTCCGCCATACCCATCCAGGCGCTCATACCGGTCAGCTTCACCGCCCAGACGCAGCCAAAAATTTCGATCATCCCCATTACCAGACAAATTTTGAGCGCCGCGCGCCAGCCGCCAAAGTGGTTAGCAAATACGCCGATGGTGGCGTTAGAGAAGAACATTGGGATAAAGCCCGGAATAATCAGAATGGAAGAGCCGAAGCCGACCAGAATACCGACGGCGATCAGCTGGCCGATGGTGCCCCACATAAAGCCCCAGACGACGGCATTTGGCGCAAAGCTATAAATCGCGGCGCAGTCAATCGCCAGCACGGCACCGGGAATCAGGCGTTGGGAAATGCCGTTGAACGCTTCAGAAAGTTCGGCGACGAACATGCGCACGCCCTGGGTGATAATGAAAATAGCGACGGCGAACGAGAAGCCGGTTTGCAGGATATAGATCGTCCAGTGAGTTTTACCCGCCATCGCCTGTACGGTGTCGATGCCGAAGGAGAGCAAAATCGCGCCGAAGAAAATGGTCATCACGATGGCCGTGGAGACGATGTTGTCGTGAAAGATGTTCAGCCAGCCCGGCAGCTTGAGATCCTCAACGCTCTCCTCTTTTTTACCCAGATACGGGGCGACCTTGTAAGCAATCCATGAAGCGAACTGCTGCTGGTGTCCGATGGAGAAGCCGCAGCCGTCGGTCACTTCCTGGGTCGGCTTATACATCATGTTCGAGGTAATGCCCCAATAGAGCGACACCAGCACCGCCGTGCAGATAATCGTCGTCCACATCGGGTAGCCGAAGATATAAAAAAAGACGGCAATCAGCCCCGCCTGCTGGAACATGATGTGCCCGGTCAGCATGATGGTACGAATACCGGTAATACGCCGCAGCAGGACATAACAAATATTCAGCGCCAGGGCTAACAGCACGGCATAGCCCACCCAGCTGTAGGCATCGCCCATCCGCTCAATGGTCGCCATCATGGAGGCGTAGGTATCAGAAATAGCGCCGTTGATGCCGTAAACCTCAGACATTTTCGCCACCACCGGTTTAAACGTGCTGGTCAGAATGCCGGAGCCGGCCTGCAGCAGCATAAAACCGATAATGGTTTTAATTGTTCCTTTAACGATAACGCTGGCGCTTTTGCGCAGCAGGATATAACCCAGGCAGGTCACAATACCCAGCAGCAGCGGGGCGTTGGTCATAACCTGGTTAAAGAACACGGTAAAGATGTGGTAGAGAATCTCCATAACACACTCCAGAAGGTGGACGCTCTGAACGCACGCTACGCCCAGGTTGGTTGTTGCGATCACTCTAATAATCAAAAATAATCACAACAAGATTATATTTGATTAAATGTGACGCACGCCGCAAATAATCACACAATCCGTCATGGTATTAATTCTCATTTTCATAACCTGAAAAATAGTATATGTAAATCAATTAAATAAAATAACACGCATATCATGAAGTATGCCTCCGCCTCTTTTTAACCCCCACTATTCCTCTCATGAAGGGCGAAATTCAGGATTGCAATCCTGAACAAACGATGCCAGTATTCGTCAAAACAAATCACATCGTGATTACTTTTGATAATATGTGAGGGGAAAACAAATGAGTAAAGTGCAAACCATCACCCGCGAATCATGGATCCTGAACACTTTTCCGGAATGGGGTAGCTGGCTGAATGAAGAAATTGAACAAGAGCAGGTTGCGCCGGGCACCTTTGCGATGTGGTGGTTGGGTTGTACGGGCATCTGGCTGAAATCCGAAGGCGGAGCCAATATCTGCGTCGATTTCTGGTGCGGTACCGGCAAGCAAAGCCACGGGAATCCGCTGATGAAAACCGGCCACCAGATGCAGCGTATGGCCGGCGTGAAGAAGCTCCAGCCCAACCTGCGCACCACCCCGTTTGTTCTCGATCCGTTCGCTATTCGCCAGATCGACGCCGTGCTGTCTACCCACGATCATAACGATCACATTGATGTGAACGTGGCCGCCGCGGTTATGCAGAACTGCGCCGATGACGTGCCGTTTATCGGCCCGCAAACCTGCGTCGATCTGTGGATTGGCTGGGGCGTACCGAAAGAGCGCTGCATCGTGATGAAGCCGGGCGATGTGGTCAAAATAAAAGATGTTGAAATTCATGCGCTCGACGCTTTTGACCGTACGGCTCTGATTACCTTACCCGCGGATCAAAAAGCGGCAGGCGTACTGCCGGACGGAATGGATCAGCGCGCGGTGAACTACCTGTTCAAAACGCCGGGGGGCAACCTGTACCATAGCGGCGATTCCCACTACTCCAACTATTACGCGAAGCACGGTAACGAACACCAGATCGACGTGGCTCTCGGTTCCTATGGCGAGAACCCGCGCGGTATCACCGACAAAATGACCAGCGCCGATATCCTGCGCATGGCCGAATCGCTGAATGCCAAAGTGGTGATCCCGTTCCATCACGATATCTGGTCAAACTTCCAGGCCGATCCGCAGGAAATCCGCGTTCTGTGGGAAATGAAAAAAGACCGTCTGAAGTATGGCTTTAAGCCTTTCATCTGGCAGGTGGGTGGGAAATTCACCTGGCCGCTGGATAAAGATAACTTCGAATACCACTATCCGCGCGGATTCGACGATTGCTTCACCATGGAGCCGGACCTGCCCTTTAAGTCTTTCCTGTAAGGCTTCTCCGGCGGGACCGCCCGCCGGAAATTATCCCCGTCAGCATTAGTATTTTCACCTGATTTCAAATATCATCTTTGCTTATCACTTTTAATCGGATTTGCTCATGACGGAAGCGCAAAGACATCAAATTTTACTGGATTTGCTGGCACAAACGGGATTTGTCACCGTGGAGCAGGTGATTTCCCGGCTGGGAATTTCTCCGGCGACGGCACGACGCGATATCAACAAACTCGACGAAAGCGGCAAGCTGAAAAAAGTCCGCAACGGCGCAGAAGCCGTCAGCGAGCAGCGCCCGCGCTGGTCGCCAATGAATATTCACCAGGCGCAAAACCACGATGAGAAGGTACGGATTGCGCGCGCGGCTTCGCAGCTGGTGAACCCGGGCGAAAGCATCGTCATAAACTGCGGCTCTACCGCATTCCTGCTTGGGCAAGAACTGTGCGGTAAACCGGTGCAGATCATCACCAACTATTTGCCGCTGGCTAACTACCTGATCGATCAGGAACACGACAGCGTCATTATTATGGGCGGGCAGTATAACCGTAGCCACTCCATCACGCTGAGCCCTCAGGGCAGCGAAAACAGCCTGTACGCCGGGCACTGGATGTTTACCAGCGGCAAAGGGTTGACCGCGGAGGGGCTATATAAAACCGATATGCTGACGGCGATGGCGGAGCAAAAGATGCTTAACGTCGTCGGCAAACTCGCGGTACTGGTCGACAGCAGCAAAGTTGGCGAACGCGCCGGAATGCTCTTCAGCCAGGCCGGGCAAATCGACCTGGTGATAACCGGTAAACAGGCGGATGAAGCGATTCTCAAGCAGCTTGAAGATCAGGGCGTTCAGGTGATTCGCGTTTAAAGGTGACGTTGAAAAAAAGCCACCGTCGCAGCTAACGCTTCCGGCGTAATGCGGTGACGAACGCCTTTCTGCCAGATGCAGGTTAGGTTGTCGGCCAGTGCGTTTTGCTGCAGCGCCTGCTGCAGACGGAAGGTCTCCCCCGGCGGTACCACATCATCCTCATCGCCGTGCCAGAGCAGCAGCGGTCGGCTGGCGAGGGTCGCCAGCTGCTGGCTGACGTCCCACTCCGCCAGCTGCCCTGCCTCCCACGAAGGCGAAGGAAAAAGCGTCTGCGAGAGCGTACTGAAATAGCCTGACCCCATCAGGCAGGCGACGCTTTTCAGCTCCGGGTGATGGGTCATAATCCCCAGCGCAGTCATTCCACCCATCGATGCGCCGGCCACCGCCAGCCTGTCGCCCGCAAGCCATCCTTGCTCCCGAATCGCCTCCTGTAATGCCGGAAACTCAACAAAATTGTGCGTCAGAATCGGCCAGAAGCGCTGCATCCGCCCCTGTTCGTCTCCCCGGTAGCGCGCGCCGTGTTCCGCAGCATCAGGCATAATCACCCGAAACCCCGCCTCTGCAAGCGCAACGGCGAAATAGCTGTAGACCAGCTTAGAAGAGGTAAAGCCATGATAAAAGACAATGCAGGGAAGCGGAGTATCCGCGGCGCCCTGCGGGTACGCATGGAGAACCTCCCCGCCCGCAAGGTTACGCATTTCTAGTGCGATCATTTACCGTCTCCTTTCTCTAAAGTGATGTTATGTTAGTACTCAAGCCACGCGTTCGCACATGATTCATAATCTTGAGAACCAGATTACGCTTTCACGATATTTTCATTCGAAAATCGCGTACGGGATAACAATTTGGGAACATTCCCCGGCAATGACATTCAGGCTACCACTACACTATGGCTAACAGGAAACGAGATATGGTTATGCGTAGGTTTACACCGTGGTTACTGGCAATCGCTTTAACCGGCTGTAGCGCCCTACAGGGGACGCCCAAGGCGCCGCCGCCAGCAACCAACCATCCACAAGAGATCCAGCGTAACCAGACGACGGGTCTGCAGAAGATGGGGACGGTGAGCGTATTAATGTACGGCTCGCCGATGGATGTAGAGGCTGCGCTGAAGGTCAAAGCAGAGGCGGCTAAGGCGGATTACTACGTCATCATTATGATTGATGACACCATGGTTCCAGGCCAGTGGTATTCGCAGGCAATTTTGTACCGTCAATAGCGGTCAACCTTTAAGCCAGCTTGACACTGCTTTGCATCCATTCACGTTCTCCTGCGCCTAATAACGTTCAGCCAGCCGTAAACCTGGCAGAACGTTAGCAACGGACTGCCCTCAGGACTATGTGAAATGGAGCTGACGATGAAACGAACTTTTACCCTACCCAGCCTGATGCTGACCTCCGCCACGGCCAATACTTCCGCGCAGTCGGCGGAGTTTGCCAGCGCTGACTGCGTAACTGGCCTGAACGAAATTGGCCTGATTTGCGTTAACAACATCTCCGGCAGCCAGCAGGATGTGGAGCACGCCATCGCCGTGCAGGCCGACGAGCAGGGCGCGTCCTGGTATCGCATCGTCCAGATGTACGAGGAGCAGCAGCCGGATAACTGGCGGGTACAGGCCATTCTTTATGCCTGAGGCGCCTGGCGTCCGCGCCCCATTGCCCGTAACAGTAAGTCGTCGAGCGTTTGCTCATCCAGGCGCATGCCGCCGCGCGTATCGAGCATCATCCGGCACCAGGCTTCAGCCAGCGGCGGTGAAGCGAAGCGTAATACCTGCGCGCCAACGCCAAGCAGATAAACCAGCCGGGTAATCTCCCGTCCCTGCTCTTCCAGAGGGCGCCGTAGCCACTGCTGCAGCTGCCGCCACGCCCGATCGAAATGACGATTTTGCCCTTTCACTTCCGCGCACTCCGCCGCCAGAAGCTCAAGCGCCGCCGGCTGCTTCATCAGAACCCGCATCACGTCCAGACACATAATATTCCCTGAACCTTCCCAGATGCTGTTTACCGGCATTTCACGGTACAAACGCGGCAGTTCACTTTCTTCACAGTAGCCGGAGCCGCCCAGCACCTCCATCGCCTCGGCGACGAAGGCGATCCCGGATTTGCAGATAGCAAATTTCGCCGCGGGCGTGAACAACCTTGCCCATAGCGCTTCCTGCGCATCATCGCGCCTGTCCCATGCCCGCGCCAGGCGGAACAGAAACGCGGTTTGCCCTTCAAGCCGCAGCGCCATCTGCCCCAGCACCTGACGCATCATCGGCTGATCGACCAGATTTTTGCCAAACGCCTGACGCTGCAGGGCATGGTACAGCGCCACCGAATAGGCCCGGCGCATCAGCGCATGGCTGCCCAGGGCGCAGTCAAAGCGGGTCAGGCCGCCCATTTTGAGAATTTGCCGGACGCCATCCCCCTCTTCTCCGACCAGCCAACCGCAAGCGTTGAAAAACTCGACTTCACTGCTGGCGTTCGCGCGGTTACCCAATTTATCTTTCAGCCTCTCCAGATGTACGCCGTTACGCTGACCGTCCGGCAGCAGGCGCGGAACAAAAAAGCAGGAGAGCCCCGCCGGCGCCTGCGCCAGCACCAGATGAGCATCGCTCTGCGGCACGGAGAAAAACCATTTATGTCCAATCAGATGATAAAAGCCTTCGGCGGTCTTCTCCGCACGGGTCGTGTTGCTCAGGACATCAGATCCCCCCTGCTTTTCAGTCATCCCCATGCCGATAAGCAGCCCGCGTTTCTGATTTCCCGGTATCAGATGCGGATCGTAGCGATCGCTTAATAGCGGTGATAACCAGTCGCTAAAGGGCCTGGGTAAGGAACGCTGCAGCAATGGGATAGCGGCAAAGGTCATGGTGATGGGACACAGGGTTCCCGCTTCTACCTGCGCGTGCAGCATAAAGCGGGCAGCGCGGGCAACGAAAGCGCCTTCTCGAGCGTCCTCCTGCCAGGCAAGGTTATGTACCCGGTTAGCGCATAGTCCCTGCATCAGGAGATGCCAGGCCGGATGGAAACGAACATCGTCAAGCCGCGATCCCGTGGCGTCATAGCGCAGCAGTTCCGGCGGGTTGCTGTTGGCCAGGCGCCCCAGCTCCAGCGATTCCGCCGTCCCCAGCTGTTGACCAATGCTCGCCAGCAGATCGCCATCCCAGCCCGCGCCTTCGCGGACGACGGCTTCACGCAGGGCGGTATCGGACAAGAACAAGTTGCTGTTGCACAGCGGCGAGGGTTGATTAAATACGGTATGAGTTTGCCAGTGCATTATGTTTCCCTCCTTCAATGGCTCTATGCATAAGTATGGACAACGGCGCACTTTCCGTCAGAGAACTCTGTTATAAAGTTCTCTCACAATCAGAAAGGGAATTTCATGATTCATTTAATTATTGAAGATCGGGAAAACGCGCTGATCTATATCCCGCTTATCCGCCGCCATTTTCCCCATCTCGCTATCAACGCCATCAAACAGAACCTGAACGCTTCGGGTTACGTCACGTCATTTGATGAAGACACGATCTGCGCAGACATTCTGGAAGAGCAGAACCCCATTGGAAATTTTCTTAATCTCATCAAGGTATTAAAGCATCGAGGCGCGCGGCTTAAATTCATCGAACAAACGGGAGATGAACCGGGAGATGAATTACTCTTGAGCCAGGTGTTGAACTATGTGGAAAGAGGTCTCGAAATCGCCCGTCAGAGAGAGCGAGAGGATGAACAGGACTGATGAAGATAAGCCATTCCGGAGAATGGCTTATTCAGAAAGAAGAGATTAGCTGCGCTGGCGCACCGCTTCAAACAGGCAAATACCGGTTGCAACCGATACGTTCAGCGACGACACGCTACCGGCCATCGGAATGCTGATCAACTCATCGCAGTGTTCGCGAGTCAGGCGACGCATGCCTTCGCCTTCCGCGCCCATCACCAAAGCCAGCGATCCGGTCATCTTGCTCTGGAACAGGGTATGGTCGGCCTCACAGGCGGTCCCGACGATCCAGACGTTCTCTTCCTGCAGCAGACGCATGGTGCGGGCCAGGTTGGTGACGCGGATCAGCGGGACGTTTTCCGCCGCGCCGCAGGCCACTTTTTTCGCCGTGGCGTTCAGCTGCGCAGAGCGGTCTTTGGGGACAATCACCGCATGCACGCCAGCGGCGTCGGCGCTACGTAAACAGGCGCCGAGGTTGTGCGGATCGGTCACGCCGTCGAGGATCAAAAAGAACGGCCGATCGAGAGAGGCGATCAGATCCGGCAGATCGTTCTCCTGATACTGACGTCCGGGCTTCACGCGGGCAATAATCCCCTGATGAACGGCGCCTTCGCTTTTCTCATCGAGAAACTGGCGGCTGGCGACCTGAATCACCACGCCCTGCGCTTCCAGAGCATGGATCAGCGGCATGAGGCGCTTATCCTCACGGCCTTTCAGAATAAAGACTTCCTGGAAACGCTCAGGAGCGCGCTCCAGCAGCGCCTGCACCGCGTGGATGCCGTAAATCATTTCACTCATTTATCTACTCGTTTAGGTTCTGTTTTCAGTCCCTTCACCCCGGCCCCATCACGATGGTGGGAGACGCCGGGGCAAAGGGAGATCATTACTCAGCTATTTTCTTTTTCGCCGCGCGCTTGGCCTTGGTCGCTGCGGCGATCTTCTGGGTTTTCTCCGACGGCTTCTTCGCTTTCTTCTCGCCTTTTGGCTGAGCGGACTTCGGCTGAGATTGGCCTTTCTGCTTGCGGAATGCGCTATCTGGCTCGAAGTTCACCTGCTTGCCCGCCTGGCGGCGGCGCCCGGACGATTTACCTCCGGCGCCTTTCTTCGCCTTTTCACGCTCGGTTTTACCGACGTTGCGCGGCGCGCGTTCGCTGGAGATAAGCGAGAAATCAATTTTACGCTCGTCCATGTTGACCGCTTCAACGCGCACTTCTACACGATCGCCCAAACGATAGGTCTGACCGCCGGATTCACCGATCAGACGCTGCCCTACCTGATCGAAGCGGTAGTAGTCGTTATCGAGGGAAGAGACGTGCACCAGACCGTCAATAAACAGCTCATCCAGACGGACGAAGAACCCAAAGCCGGTCACGCTGGCAATCACGCCCTTAAAGACGTTACCGACCTGATCCAACATGAAATCACACTTCAGCCAGTCCGAAACATCGCGCGTCGCTTCATCAGCACGGCGTTCGGTCATCGAACAGTGCGCCCCCAGCTGCAGCATCTCATCCATGCTGTAGTGCCAGCCGCCGGTCTCGGTGCTGTTGCCTTTATGTCCCTGCTCTTTCGCCAGTAAATACTTGATCGCACGATGCAGAGAAAGGTCAGGATAGCGGCGAATCGGCGAGGTGAAGTGGGCGTAGGATTGCAGCGCCAGGCCAAAGTGACCGCGATTTTCCGGGTCGTATATCGCCTGTTTCATCGAGCGCAGCAGCATGGTTTGCAGCATCTCCGCATCCGGACGATCGGCGATAGACGTCAGTAATTCCGCATAGTCGCGCGGCTCCGGCTTGTTGCCGCCAGGCAGCTCAAGCCCCAGCTCCGCCAGAACCGAACGGAAGGCGGTAATCGCTTCGGTGCTTGGTTTGTCATGGATACGGAACAGGGCCGGTTCCTCGGCCTTCTCAACGAAGCGCGCAGCGGAAATGTTCGCCAGGATCATGCACTCTTCAATCAGCTTGTGCGCATCGTTACGCTGAGTCTGTTCAATGCGTTCAATACGGCGTTCAGCATTGAAGATGAATTTAGCTTCTTCACTCTCAAATGAGATACCGCCGCGCTCTTCGCGCGCGCCGTCCAGCACTTTGTAAAGGTTATGCAGCTCTTCAATATGCTTAACCAGCGGCGCGTACTGCTCGCGCAGATCCTGGTCACCCTGCAGCATATGCCAGACTTTGGTATAGGTCAGACGGGCGTGGGAGCTCATCACCGCTTCGTAGAATTTGAAGCCGGTCAGACGCCCCTTGGCTGAAATGGTCATTTCGCAAACCATACAGAGTCTGTCGACCTGGGGATTCAGTGAACACAGGCCGTTAGAGAGCACTTCAGGCAGCATGGGAACCACCTGAGACGGGAAGTAGACCGAGGTGCCGCGGCTGCGCGCTTCGCCATCCAGCGGCGTCCCCGGACGCACGTAGTAGCTCACATCGGCGATCGCCACCCACAGACGCCAGCCGCCGCCGCGTTTCTTCTCGCAGTACACGGCATCATCAAAGTCGCGGGCGTCTTCGCCATCAATGGTGACCAGCGGCAGGCTGCGTAAATCAACGCGCCCTTTTTTCGCCTCTTCCGGTACCTGTTCTTTCAGGCCGGCGACCTGTTTTTCGACCGCTGGCGGCCAGACGTAGGGGATTTCATGGGTGCGCAGGGCCATATCGACCGCCATGCCGGTCCCCATATTGTCGCCGAGCACTTCAACGATTTTACCGATCGCTTTAGTGCGGCGGGTTGGACGCTGGGTCAGCTCAACCACCACGACAAAGCCCATACGCGCGCCCATAATCTGTTCCGGGGGGATCAGGATATCGAAGCTTAAACGGCTGTCATCCGGTACCACAAAGCCGACGCCTGCATCGGTAAAGTAGCGGCCCACAATCTGGCCCGTTTTTGGCACCAGTACGCGGACAATTCGTGCTTCCCGACGGCCTTTACGGTCGGCGCCCAGCGGCTGCGCCAGCACCTGATCGCCGTGAATGCAGGTTTTCATCTGCTCAGACGACAGATACAGGTCATCTTTACGGCCTTCCACGCGCAGGAAGCCATAGCCATCGCGATGGCCAATAACGATACCTTTCAGCAGGTCAAGACGTTCCGGCAGCGCATAGCACTGACGACGCGTAAAGACCAGCTGACCATCGCGTTCCATTGCGCGCAATCTGCGGCGCAATGCTTCTTGTTGTTCTTCGCCTTCAATATTCAGCTCTGTTGCCAGCTCATCTCGGCTAGCCGGTTTTTCGCGTTTTGCTAAATGATCGAGGATAAATTCCCGGCTCGGGATTGGATTAGCGTATTTTTCAGATTCGCGGTCCAGGAAAGGATCTTGTGACATGTCGGTTCCTCCGTTGTCATCTCCAGTGAAGTTTACGTCACTCCACCAGTAATAATTTATAAAGCGGTTGATTCTTTTCAACCAAATCGGCCAGCGTGTAGTTATCCAGTTCCTTGAGAAAACTTTGCGCGGCTTCAGCAAGCGCCTGTTTCAGACGACAGGCGGGCGTAATATGGCAAAATTCGCTACTACAATTGACCAACGAGAGCGGCTCCAGATCGCGAACAACATCACCCACGCGAATCATATTTGCCGGTTTACCAAGACGAATCCCTCCGTTCTTTCCCCGTACCGCCGTCACATACCCTACGCGACTTAGCTGATTGATTATTTTAACCATATGATTACGAGAAACGCCGTAAACCTCCGTTACTTCGGAGATGCTGGTCATTCTTCCATCCGGCAGCGACGCCATATAGATCAGCGCGCGTAATCCGTAATCAGTGAAACTCGTTAACTGCACAATCAACCTCAGGGAAAAGAAAAACAGAGTGCGTCGGTAGACGTAATTACTATTGATGATAAACCAGCCAGCGCTCAGGCCGCTAATTTATTTAAGTGGGGCGGGCGAACAGTAAAAACAAGAGGCGCCTTAACGGCGCCCCTGGAGATCATTACGCGTCGAATGGATCGCGCAAAATCATCGTCTCGGTACGGTCAGGACCGGTAGAGATAATATCAACCGGTACGCCGGTCAGCTCTTCAATGCGTGCGATGTAGTTCAGCGCTGCCTGCGGCAGGCCGCTGCGCTCTTTCACACCAAAGGTGGTTTCAGACCAGCCCGGCATGGTTTCATAAATCGGCTCGATGCCTTCCCAGTTGTCAGCAGCCAGCGGAGTGGTCGTCACTTCGCGGCCATCCGGCATACGGTAGGCAACGCAGATTTTAACTTCTTTCAGGCCGTCCAGGACGTCCAGCTTAGTCAGGCAGAAACCCGACAGGGAGTTAATCTGCACCGCGCGGCGTACCGCCACGGCATCCAGCCAACCGGTACGACGACGACGGCCGGTGGTGGCGCCAAACTCGTTACCCTGCTTGCACAGGAACTCGCCGGTTTCATCAAACAGCTCAGTCGGGAACGGACCCGCGCCTACGCGAGTGGAGTAGGCTTTAATGATACCCAGAACGTAGTCTACATAACGCGGACCCAGACCGGAACCGGTCGCCACGCCACCGGCGGTGGTGTTGGAAGAGGTCACGTACGGATAAGTACCGTGGTCGATATCCAGCAGCGTACCCTGCGCGCCTTCAAACATGACGAAATCGCCACGCTTGCGCGCCTGGTCGAGCAGATCGGAAACGTCAACAACCATCGCGGTCAGGATGTCGGCAATCGCCATCACGTCATCGAGAACTTTCTGGTAATCAACCGCTTCGGCTTTGTAGAAATTCACCAGCTGGAAGTTGTGATATTCCATCACTTCTTTCAGTTTCTCAGCGAAGGTGGCTTTATCAAACAGATCGCCAACGCGCAGACCGCGGCGAGCCACTTTATCTTCATAAGCCGGGCCGATACCGCGACCGGTCGTACCGATAGCTTTCGCGCCACGCGCTTTCTCGCGGGCGACATCCAGCGCAACGTGATATTCGAGGATAAGCGGGCAAGCTTCAGAAAGCAGCAGACGCTCGCGGACAGGGATACCACGGTCTTCCAGACCTTTCATCTCTTTCATCAGCGCAGCCGGAGACAGCACGACACCGTTGCCGATGATGCTGGTGACATTCTCGCGAAGAATACCTGATGGAATAAGATGGAGGACGGTTTTTTCACCGTTGATTACGAGAGTATGGCCGGCGTTGTGACCGCCCTGATAGCGCACAACATATTTAGCCCGTTCAGTCAGGAGATCGACGATCTTCCCTTTACCTTCGTCACCCCATTGGGTGCCCAGTACGACGACGTTGTTACCCATTTTTCAAAATCACCGTTTGCTTAAAAATGGATTCTACCATCGCTTTTTCAGAGTTACAGCACTTTTTGCACTCGAAAGACGGGAAATTAGTCTACTTTACGCTCAGCCAATCGTTTTCCTCAACATGTAGTAGATGACGATGCCAGCAACCACAAGACCACCGCCAAACCGGCGTAATAAATTATCCGGTAGTTGGCTCATGGTGGCGACCATTCGACGCCACGCGCGTGGATAAAGCAGCGGACCCAGTCCTTCAAGGACTAAAACCAGCGCCAGTGCCAGCCAGATTGTTGAATTCATTATCCACCTTTATTTATACGCCGCCCAGTACAGAACCAGTCGTTTATCAACGTTGCGTTTACTTTTATTTCATATTGTCCGGTATTTCATCGTTATTATGAACCTATTTAGTGAAACAAAATTCATAATTTATTGTATTGAATGTGTTTTTTTAAATTGCAACTATGCCAGCGCGTATCAGTTTCAGATACGAGCATAAAATAATCAGGAGGATTATGATGAGAGAATTAACCGCAATTGAAATCGACGCCGTAAGCGGCGCAGGCTGGTTACAGGATAGTCTCGCTTCTATAGGTGCAAAAGCTGGCGCCGCCGTGTGGTCGCTCAGCAGCGATATGTTGAACATTGAACTGCCGATTATAGGCACTATCAATCTTTCAACTATTGCTCCCGATTTAGGCAAAACCGTAGGCGAGACGGTTGGTTTCACCGTTGGCGGAGCCATTGAGAGTACCCTGGCAGGCCTGCCGGTAATCGGCGGTCTGCTCAATAAACTTCTCGGCAATTAATTCCAGCTCGGTTGTAAAAAAGGCGCCTTATAAAGGGCGCCTTTTTACTTATGCCATCAGTTATTAACGATTCGTTGCCGTAGGTGATTTCATATAGCGGAAGAAATCGCTGTCCGGGCTGAGAACCATCACATCCTGATTGCTCTGGAAGCTGTTCTCGTACGCGCGCAGGCTACGGATAAAGGCATAGAAGCCCGGATCCTGACTGAATGCGTCAGCAAACAGTTTCGCCGATTCCGCATCGCCTTCACCGCGCAGGATACGTCCCTGACGCTCGGCTTCCGCCAGCGTTTTGGTCACTTCATAATCCGCGGTCGCGCGCAGTTTTTCAGCTTCTTCCTGACCTTGTGAACGATGGCGACGGGCAACCGCTTCACGCTCGGCGCGCATACGGTTGTAGATCGCTTCAGACACTTCAGCCGGCAGGTTGATCTGTTTGATTCGCACGTCGACGACTTCAATACCCAGCGCCGCCATACTGTTCGGGTTGATCACCTGAACCTTACCGTTGGTTTCCGCTTCAATACGCTCTGCCGCTTTGGCAATCGCGTCATCGGCAGCCGGCGTGCTGACTTCATCTTCCGTGCCCGCGGAACCTGAGTTCAGCGCATCGCGCACTTCCAGGGTCAGACGACCGCGGGAGTCGGTCACGATGTCTTTCACATCGAGACGGCCAATTTCAGAACGCAGACGGTCAGAGAATTTACGTTTCAGCAGCACCTCGGCCTGGGAGACATCACCGCCGCCGGTTGCCAGGTAGTAACGGCTAAAGTCGCTGATGCGCCACTTGATGTAGGAGTCAACGATCAGGTCTTTCTTCTCTTTGGTGACGAAGCGGTCGGCCTGATTGTCCATCGTCTGGATACGCGCATCGAGCATCTTCACAGACTCAATAAACGGAATCTTGAAGTGCAGTCCTGGCGCGTACACCAGAGGTTTGTTTTCATCGTCGCGCAGAACTTTACCAAAACGCAGCGTGATCCCGCGCTCGCCCTCTTTGACCACAAAGATGGACATGTAGAGCACCACCAGCACGATGACAATTATCGCGATAACAGATTTACGCATCGTTATTCCCCCTGACGCTGGTAGTCGTTACGCTGCGCGTTGGCGCGGCGTTGGTCCATAATGGTGCCTCCCGTAGAGGTAGAAGCGTTACTGGCGCTGTTTGAGCTGGATGCAGGCGGCAGACGCAGCAGATCGCTTGCGCCACTGCTATCGCTCTTTGCCGCCGGCGCGCCGGCGCCTTTCAGCATCTGATCCAGAGGCAGAACCATCAGGTTGCTCCCCTTATCGTTAACCAGCACTTTGCGCGTATGGCTCAGCACTTTTTCCATGGTTTCGATATACAGACGCTCGCGGGTGATTTCCGGAGCCGCTTTATACTCAGGCAGGATTTTCGCAAAGCGAGCCACTTCACCCTGAGCTTCAAGAACGGTCTGGGTCTTGTATGCGCGAGCTTCTTCAAGAATACGCTGCGCCTGACCGTTAGCCCGCGGCTGAACTTCGTTGGTGTAAGCTTCCGCTTCACGAATGTACTGCTGTTCGTTTTCACGTGCGGCAATCGCATCGTCAAACGCGGCTTTTACTTCTTCCGGCGGACGCGCCGTCTGGAAGTTGACGTCCAGCAGGGTAATACCCATGTTGTACGGACGAATGGTCTCTTCCAGCTCACGCTGAGTATCGCTACGAATGACGGTACGTCCTTCGGTCAGGATACGGTCCATGGTGTATTTGCCGATCACGCCGCGCAGGGCGCTGTCGGTAGCCTGACGCAGGCTGTCGTCCGCGCTGGTGACGCTAAACAGATAGCGTTCCGGATCGGTCACGCGGTACTGCACGTTCATCTCAACGCGCACGACGTTTTCGTCAGACGTCAGCATGACGCCGGAAGCCGCCAGTTCACGGACCGACTCAACGTTAACCGCCTGAACGCTATCAATGAAGGTCGGTTTCCAGTTAAGGCCAGGCTCAACCAGATGGCTAAATTTACCAAAGCGAGTGACGACGCCACGTTCAGCTTCTTTAATGGTATAGAAACCGCTGGCTGCCCAGATAATAACCGCAGCGGCGGCAACGATGCCGACGATACGCCCGCCCATTGGCCCGCGAGGTCCCTGAGAGCCGCTACCGCCGCCCAGTCCACCTTTTCCGCCACCCAGGCCGCCAAGTTTTTTGCTTAGCTTACGGAAGATATCATCCAGATCGGGAGGTCCCTGATCGCGACCGCCTTTGTTGCCATTTCCCCCAGAGTTGCCGCCTTGGTTATTGCTGCTTCCCCACGGGTCGCGGTCCTGTCCGTTATTACCGGGCTGATTCCACGCCATGTATATGCTCCATATTTGTTTTTGATATCCCCACAGGGGTTAATATCTTCAGGCAAGCTGCAAGGTCAAATCACGTATTCAACCAGCGCTGGCTCTTGTTTACAGAGGCGACGCCAGTCAACGATCGGCATGCGCACCTGCAGACCAACGCTACCGTCATCCTCCATCCACTCTTTCTCTATCGCCTGAAGCTGATAGAACCGGCTTCTCAACCGGCCTTCCTGCGGTGGCAGGCGCAGCGTGTGCTGCGCCACTTCACCAGAAAGCCGTTCCGTCAAAGCCTGAAAAAGCAGCGGTACGCCAACCCCGGTCTGGGCGGAAAGCCAGACCCGAATCGGTTTATTTTCTTCATCTCGATCGATACGCGGCTCAAAATCATCCAGCATGTCGATTTTATTCATAACCAGCAGCGTCGGGATCTCATCGGCCTCGATCTCCGCGAGCACCGTATTTACCGCGTCAATGTTTTCCTGCACACGCACATCGGCCGCATCAATAATATGCAGCAGCAGCGTCGCCTGGCGCGTCTCCTGGAGCGTCGCTTTAAACGCGGCCACCAGGTCGTGCGGCAGGTGGCGGATAAAACCTACGGTATCCGCCAGTACGGTTTCGCCAACATCAGGGACGTCAATGCGGCGCAGCGTCGGATCCAGAGTGGCGAACAGCTGGTTCGCAGCATAGACCTCGGCTTCAGTTATCTGGTTGAACAACGTGGATTTACCGGCGTTGGTATAACCGACCAGCGACACGGTAGGAATATCGGCTTTGGCGCGTGAACGCCGTCCCTGCTCGCGCTGTTTTTCAACTTTTTCCAGCCGCGCCAGGATCTGCATAATACGGTTACGCAGCAAACGGCGGTCAGTTTCGAGCTGGGTTTCACCCGGGCCGCGCAAACCAATCCCGCCTTTCTGTCTTTCAAGGTGGGTCCAGCCGCGAACGAGGCGAGTCGCCATGTGACGCAGCTGCGCCAGCTCGACCTGCAGTTTCCCTTCGTGGGTACGCGCTCGCTGGGCAAAAATATCTAAAATCAGGCCGGTACGATCGATAACCCGACATTCGCATAAGCGCTCCAGGTTTCGTTCCTGAGCCGGACTCAGGGCATGATCGAAGAGCACGACCGATGCTCCGGTCGCTTTGACGGCTTCCGCTATTTCGACAGCTTTACCTTCACCAACAAAATACTTCGGGTGCGGTGCTTTACGGCTACCGGTAATCACCTGCATTGCTTCGACACCGGCGGAAGAGGCCAGAGTTTCAAACTCCTGGAGATCTTCCATATCTTTGTCTTGCGAAAAATAGATGTGTACCAGTACCGCCTGCTCACCGGCATCATAACGGTCAAACAAGCGTAAACCCCTTATAAAATACCAGCGGGGAACGCAGAAAACCTGGCTCCCCGACGTGGAAAAACAGCTTCTGCCTTATTCGGCGTCTTCGCTGTCTTGCTGCGACGCAGAAGTACCCTGCGCACCACCACCGTGGTGATAGTTGTTTGTACCGCCGCCAGCATTATTGCTGTGGTGTGACACCGGGCGAGACGGGACAACAGTAGAAATTGCGTGCTTATAGACCATCTGGCTGACCGTGTTTTTCAACAGGATCACGAACTGATCGAAAGACTCAATTTGCCCTTGCAGCTTAATACCATTCACCAAATAAATAGAAACCGGAACACGTTCCCGACGCAAAGCGTTCAGGAACGGATCTTGTAAAGATTGCCCCTTAGCCATTCTCTCTTTTCCTTATATGTATGCTTGTTTTGTACTCAGAACCTTACGATTCTTAAAAAAATTACGCACGATACCTGTTCAATTGTACACGTTCAGTCCAGGCTAGCACCAACAACCTGTAATACTTTGTTGAACGCTTGTTCAGGTTGTTCACTGTCTAACCAATGAATACCTTCCCAACCGCGCAGCCAGGTAACCTGACGTTTAGCCAACTGTCTCGTGGCGCAAACACCTCGATAAACCATTTCATCATACGGGATCTCGCCATTTAGGTACGACCACATCTGGCGATATCCGACACAACGAATGGAAGGCATATCCGTATGCAAATCTCCCCGGGCAAAAAGCGCCCGCACTTCTGCTTCAAAACCTGAAGCCAACATCTGATGAAAACGCTGTTCTATGCGTTGATGGAGCAGTTCACGGCTCGCCGGGGCGATGGCGAACTGGTGCACCTTATACGGCAGAGCATCACCTGACGTTTGCGTCAGCTCCGTTAAAGTTTTACCCGAAATGAAAAAAACTTCCAGTGCTCGGGAAAGTCTTTGCGGATCATTTGGATGAATACGCGCGGCGGCAACCGGATCAATTTCCTGTAGCTGCTGGTGCAACGCGTTCCATCCTTGCTCTGCGGCCTGTTGCTCGATCCTGGCCCTGACCTCAGGGTCAGCCGAGGGTAGAGGCGACAATCCTTCCAACAACGCCTTGAAATACAACATCGTTCCGCCAACCAGTAGCGGAATACGCCCGGCGGCAACAATATCAGCCATCTCAGCCAGCGCATCACGACGAAAATCCGCCGCGGAATAAGCTTCAGCCGGATCAAGAATATCCAGCAGCCGATGCGGCGCAGCGCTTAGCTCCGCGGCATCCGGCTTGGCCGTGCCGATGTCCATTCCTCGATAAATGAGGGCTGAATCAACGCTAATCAACTCTACTGGCAAAACTTTACGTAAGGCGATCGCCAATGCGGTTTTACCAGAGGCCGTCGGGCCCATTAAAAATATTGCCTTAGGCAGGCTTGCCTCGGTTACATCACTCATCTTTCAGGGCATTCATCGCCGAATGTAAATCAACAGGTTGTAACAGACCACCCGGCGGCGCTTTAACCAGCTGCGGACATAAGCGCTCAATATCCGCCAGGACGGCAATCGCCTGCGCCATATTCCACTGCGCATGTTCGCTCGCCAGGTTACGCGCCATCCACTGAGCAATATTGCCGACGTCGACGGTTTTTTGCTGCGCCAGGTAGCCTATCAGTTCAGGAATCAAGATTTGTAAATTTTGTTGTCTTAAGGGTAAAGGCACTGCGCGGATCGTCACGTGGTGCGCATCGGACTGGAGTTCAATCCCGACCTCTGCCAGCGCCGACTGCGCCTGCTTGAGCGCGTCTTTTTCCTCTTCGGACACTTTTATCCGTAGCGGGATAAGCAACGGTTGGGCGCAAACCGCCTCTGCGCCCGGCGTCAGCTGCGCCTGGCGCAGCCAGCGCTCAGCGACCGGCAGGGCCAGCAGCGCTAACTTACCGTCGCGCTCCAGCAGCGCGCAGTCGCTATCGATAATGGTCAGCACGCGGCCAAAGCTTTGGCTATGACCTGACAGGCCTTCCGCCGCCGGTGCGGGAGATTTGGGTTTGCGCTCCGCGGCAGGAGTATCCAGCAGTTGGCGGTAGAGCGCACCCTGCTGTTTTTGATAGCCTGGCTGCGCATGCGGCCAGCCGGCTCCGTCAGTTGAAGATGACCCCGAGGCGGCAGGTTCTCGCGAACCGCCAGCGTTAAAGCGCGGCGCGGCGGGCTCATCACGATATCGGGGAGCCGCGTTTTCACGCGCGACCGCCGGCTGGGCAAAATGATTGCCGCCTGCCGCAACGCGATTTTCCGGCACCTGCCGCAGCGCGGGCTCACCGCCCTCTTTTGCCAACGGCACCTCCAGCTGCTGCTGCAGGATGCTCAGCACGCCCTGATAGATAAAATCGTGCACCAGACGCGATTGATGAAAACGCACTTCATGTTTGGCCGGGTGGACGTTCACATCCACCTGATGCGGATCTATCTTCAGGTACAGCACAAAAGCAGGCTGCTGATCGGCCCCCAGTTTGTCTTCACAGGCCTGACGAATCGCGTGATTAATCAGGCGATCGCGCATCATCCGCCCATTGACGTAGCAATATTGAATCTCCGCCAGCGTCGGATTGGTATGCAGAGGATCGGCCACCCAGCCGCTGAGGGTAAGATCCCCATGCTGCCACTCAATCGCCAGCGCGTGTTCGAGAAATGGCAAACCGCAGATCGCGCCCAGACGCCGCTCGCGCTGGCCGTCCTGCGATACCGCCCGGTACTGGCGCACGACTTTACCATTGTGGCTGAGGTTGATAGTGACGTCGAAACGCGCCAGCGCGATGCGCCGGACGATCTCGTCGATATGGCCAAATTCGGTTTTTTCGGTGCGCATAAATTTGCGCCGGGCGGGGGTGTTATAAAACAGATCCAGCACTTCCAGCGTTGTCCCAACCGGGTGCGCCGCCGGCTTCACGGTGACCGCCTGATCGCGCCCTTCGGCATAGGCCTGCCAGGCCTCCTGCTGATCCTCGGTACGCGAGGTCAACGTCAGGCGAGCCACTGAGCTGATACTGGCCAGAGCTTCGCCGCGAAAGCCGAGGCTAATGATCGCCTCAAGGTCGTCCAGCGAAGCAATTTTACTGGTGGCGTGACGGGCCAGCGCCAGCGCCAGCTCGTCTTTTTTAATGCCGCAGCCGTTATCGCGAATGCGGATTAACTTCGCCCCGCCGCGCTCAATATCAATGTCGATGCGCGTCGCCCCGGCATCGAGGCTATTTTCCACCAGCTCTTTGACCACCGACGCCGGTCGTTCCACCACTTCACCTGCGGCAATCTGGTTGGCGAGCTGCGGCGGTAGAACCTGTATCGGCATGGCCGTCTCCTTAATTTAACAACGTCCCATCAGACGAACCTGCGCTGGCGGTCTGCGCGGCTGCCCCGCGCGGCGCGGATTGCAGAGGATGCTGCATAAAGTAGTTACGCAGACCGTTATAAATCGCTTCTGCGACCTGCTGCTGATAGGCATCGCTGCCCAGCAGCCGCTCTTCGCCGGTATTACTGATAAAACCCGTTTCGACAAGGATCGACGGGATATCCGGCGAACGCAGTACGCCGAGGCTGGCATGCTCAGGACGACGCTTATGTAAATCGCCGATACGCTGCAGCTGGCTCAGCACATTGGTCGCCACATCATACCCGACGCGCTGGGAATGGCCGAACTGTAAATCCAGCACCGCCTGGCTCAGGTAAGGGTCCGACTGGCTATTGGCCAGCACATCACCCGCGCCGCCCAGCAGCTCGGACTGCTTCTCATGTTGTTCGAGCCAGCCGGCCATTTCGCTGTTCGCGCGGCGGTTGGAAAGTACCCAAACCGAGGCTCCGGTTGCATCGCGATTCGGCGCAGCGTCGGCGTGAATGGAGACAAGGAAATTGGCGTTTTGCTTACGCGCGACGTCAGATCGTCCCATGACTGAAATAAAGTAATCGCCGTCGCGCGTCAGAACGGGCCTGAACTGCGGATCGGCATTCAGCAGCGCGCGGAGCTTACGCGCAATAGCAATGGTCACGTTCTTCTCTTTCGTGCCGTTCGGGCCAATGGCCCCCGGATCCTGGCCGCCGTGGCCGGCGTCAATGGCGATAATCACTTTGTCGTCGCCAGAAACGGTACGCGCCGCGGGACGCGTTACGCTACTGGTGCTGGTCACCGCGGTGAGCCGGTCGTTATCGGCTTTAAACGGGTTGCGTGCGGGTTCGCTCGGACGCACGGGCTGCGCCATGGGCCTTTCCGCCTGTCTAACCACCACCGGCTGCGGCGGTGGCGGAGGTGGAGGCGGTGCGTCGGCGTTAATCGTAAACACCACGGTGTAGTTAGAGCCGTTCTGCTGTTTCACCGCGCGGGTTTTGCCATCGGCAGTTAAATCCACCAGCAGGCGCAGCGACTGCGTATCCTGCGGCGTCCCGGAACGAATACTTTTTACCAGATTATTACCGCTAAACTGCAGCGGTAGCCCCTGGAGTACGCCGGTCTGTTTAATATCCAGCGCCACGATGCGTTTGCCCTGGGGGCTAAACGAATACTCAGGCTCGCCGATAAAACTAATGGTAATGCGGGCCTGCCGATCGCCATTTGAGACCTGGATATCGGATAAACTTGCCGCAGTGGCCTGAATGCTGAACAGCATCAGCGCGGCGGCCAGCCAACTGGTTAAGCGATACATCATCCCGTCGTCCTTCAGGCTAATTAGCCAAACGCGCCAATAAAGACTCACCCAATGAGGAGACCGCGGTTACGCGCGCCTCACGCCCTTGTGCCTGATACTCGAGGTGAATTTCAACATCCGGGTCCGGCAGTACTCCCGTGCCCTGCTGCGGCCATTCCACCAGGCAGATAGCATCGTCAGTAAAATAATCGCGGATCCCCATAAACTCGAGTTCCTCAGGATCCGCCAGGCGATAAAGATCGAAGTGATAGACCATCAAATTCTCGAGACTGTAAGGCTCGACGAGGGTGTAGGTTGGGCTTTTAACGTTGCCACGGTGACCGAGAGCCTGAAGGAAACCGCGGCTAAAGGTGGTCTTACCCGCCCCTAAATCGCCATACAAATAGATGACCGTCGCGCCAGTGCATGCCTGCGCGACGCGGTTGCCAAGGCTTAAAGTGGCCTGCTCATCGGGTAAAGGAATCACTCGGTTAATCATGGTCTACGTCAATCACATCCGGGTTAACAACACGCCTGAGCGTGGAAAAAAGATCGGTCGCCAGCATTCCGCGGGTGCCGTGTCTCGCCGCCAGCCGATCGGCGGCTTCGCCATGAGCAACGCATCCGGCGCAGGCAGCATCATACGGCGCCAGGCGCTGGCCTAACAACGCAGCGATAATGCCGGTCAGCACATCGCCCATCCCGCCGCTGGCCATTCCAGCATTACCGGCGTCAATAATGCCCATTTCGCCGGTTTCGCTCGCCACGACCGTACCTGCACCTTTCAGCACCACGATGCCACCATAACGTTTTACCAGACGTTGTGCAGAATGTAAGCGATCGCTTTCAATTTCTGCCACACTCACGTTCAGCAGACGGGCGGCTTCGCCGGGATGCGGCGTCAGCACGCGATTGTGACGTTTATCGGGATTGATTGCCAGCAGGTTCAGCGCATCCGCATCCCAGACCATCGGTTTGCGAAAATTCTCCGCCTGGCGCAGCGCATTCTTACCCCACTCGCTCTGACCAAGACCCGGCCCAATCGCGACGACATCCGCCCATTGCAGGCTTTCCTCAAGCGCGCGGGATGACAGTTCATGGACCATCAGCTCCGGCCTGGCGGTCAGAACGGGGGCGATATTGTCCTTATGAGTCAGGACGCGCACCAGCCCGGCGCCCGCGCGCAGCGCCGCTTCCCCGCTCATGCGAATGGCTCCCGCCGTACCCGGTTCGCCGCCAATAATCACCAGCTTACCGTGATCGCCTTTGTGCGATGTTGGGCGTCGCGGCGGCAGCCAGTCGGGAAGCTGCGAGGCATCGAATCGACTGATTGCCGTCGTCTGGCCTGCCAGCCAGCGCTCAAGCCCTAAAGCGTGATGATGCAGGCGGCCCACGACATCGCGGGCTTTGCCGGTCAGCAGCCCCGGCTTAAGCGCGATAAACGTGATGGTATGAGCAGCATGGATAACCGCGCCTGGCGTCGTACCTGTCTGCGCGTTCAGACCAGAGGGAATATCGAGCGCGACAACCGGCGCCGGATGAGCGTTAGCATGCGCGATAAGCTCAGCGACGTTTTCCCGGGGCGCGCTCTGTAGCCCGGTACCGAGCAGGCCGTCAATAATCAACGTGATATCTTCAGGCCAGGCGATGTTCGCGGCGTGAATCGTCCCGCCGGCGTTAAGCCACTCTTCACGCGCCAGGCTGGCCTCTTCCGGCAGCGGCTTCTCACTCTCCAGCGCCAGCAGCGTAACCTGAATCCCGCGCGCCTGCGCCAGGCGAGCCACCACGTAGCCGTCTCCGCCGTTATTACCGTGGCCGCAAAGAATCAACCAGTGCTGGCTTCCTGGATACTGTACGCAGGCAAGTTCAAAAGCCGCTTCGCCCGCACGGCGCATCAGCTCATATAACGTCAGCCCAAGGGCATCCGCCGCCTCTTTTTCCGCCCGCCGTAGCGCCTCCGCCGGCCAGATGATATGTGGTATACTGTCGGTGTTTTTCGTCATCGTATGGTCCATCATGTCACAGCCCCTCGATCTCAATCATTTAGCGCAGCAAATCAAACAGTGGGGCACAGAGCTGGGGTTCCAGCAGGTCGGTATTACCGATACCGATCTCAGCACCAGCGAACCTAAACTACAGGCGTGGCTGGATAAACAATACCACGGCGAAATGGAGTGGATGGCGCGCCACGGCATGATGCGCGCGCGCCCTCATGAACTCCAGCCCGGTACCTTACGCGTGATTAGCGTGAGGATGAACTATCTGCCCGCTAATGCCGCATTCGCCCGCACCCTGAAAGATCCCGCGCGGGGTTACGTTAGCCGTTACGCCCTCGGAAGGGACTATCATAAGCTGTTACGTCATCGCCTGAAAAAATTAGGTGAGATGATTCAGGCGCAGTGTGCTTCGCTCAATTTTAGACCCTTTGTCGATTCCGCGCCGATTCTTGAACGCCCTTTAGCCGAAAAAGCGGGGCTGGGATGGACAGGTAAGCACTCACTTATCCTCAGCCGCGATGCCGGCTCGTTCTTTTTCCTCGGCGAGCTGCTTATCGACCTCCCTCTTCCCATCGACCAACCCGTCGAGGAAGAGTGTGGGCGCTGCGTGGCCTGCATGACTATCTGCCCAACCGGCGCCATCGTCGAGCCCTATACCGTCGACGCCCGGCGCTGTATCTCCTATCTGACGATTGAACTGGAAGGCGCCATCCCGGAAGAGTTCCGCCCGCTGATCGGTAACCGCATTTACGGCTGCGATGATTGCCAGCTGATTTGCCCGTGGAACCGCTTCGCGCAGCTGACCGATGAAGATGATTTCAGCCCGCGCAAGGCGCTGCATGCCCCTGAGTTACTGGAGCTTTTCACCTGGAGCGAGTCATATTTTCTAAAAGTGACGGAGGGATCGGCTATTCGCCGTATTGGCCATCTGCGCTGGCTACGTAATATCGCTGTCGCGCTGGGCAATGCGCCCTGGGATGAAGCCAACCTCAAAGCGCTGGAGAGCCGCCGGGGTGAGCACCCACTTCTCGATGAACACATCGAGTGGGCGATGACGCAGCAAATGGCAAAACGAAATGCCAATGTGGTTGAGGTGCAATTGCCCAAGAAGCTACGGCTGGTCAGGGTGGTTGAAAAAGGACTACCGCGCGACGCCTGATTCATTCACAGGGTGTGAATAAAAATAAAAACACATTGCGTTTCAACGGGCAGACGTTCGTCAAGTGATCGGATTAACACTTTGAAATGAAATTTAATTCTTATATTTCAGTTATATATAAAAATACTATTTACATAGTGAAGTGTTTTTCTGAGAAAAGACGAAAGACTAACCTGTGGATAACTCTGTTCACAGTATTTTCAGGACATCGCGAAAAGCATTCATGACGTGTAGTTGCGCTGTGGATAAACTGGATATGAGAAGAAATTTTGGAGCGGGAAACGAGACTCGAACTCGCGACCCCGACCTTGGCAAGGTCGTGCTCTACCAACTGAGCTATTCCCGCTTGGGTGTGGTAACTTTCAAATTTTGGAGCGGGAAACGAGACTCGAACTCGCGACCCCGACCTTGGCAAGGTCGTGCTCTACCAACTGAGCTATTCCCGCTTGGGTGTGGTACTTTCAAATTTTGGAGCGGGAAACGAGACTCGAACTCGCGACCCCGACCTTGGCAAGGTCGTGCTCTACCAACTGAGCTATTCCCGCATACTTCTGGCCATATTTCTATGGCGTCGTGATTTGCATTTCTGCTTCGTCACGGGAGGCGCATTATACGAGAATTCGATTTAGCTGCAACCCCCCTGAACGCAATTTTTTTCGTTTTTGGTTTAAGTGACCACTTTATCACCACATCCAGGCCTGGTTTGTCTAAATAAACAGCAAATGCCGCAAAATGACTTTTTCCGGGCTCGCTAAAGGCGCAAAATCGCTCAAGTTTACAGGCGGATATCGCCCGCTGACGGTCAACAACGATGATAACCAGGGAAATAAAATGAAAAAAGCGCTTACCGTCCTGCTGCTGGCCACGCTTGCCACAGGAACAGCATCGGCAACAACGCTACATTTTGGGACAACGACGGCCAATCCGCCGTTTGAAACCGTCAGTGGCAAAAACCAACCCACGGGTTTTGATATCGACCTGGCCAATGCGCTGTGCAAGCAGATGCAGGTTGAATGCAAATTTACTCCCCAGGGGTTCGATACCCTCATCCCGGCGCTGCGCTTTAAGAAATTCGACGCCGTGATTGCCGGTATCGAAGTGATTCCGATGCGGGAAAAACAGGTCGCGTTCAGCCATCCCTATCGTCAGGCGCTGTCCGGCGTAGTGGTCACAGCCAAAGACGCCGCCCATACCTTTGCCGATCTGAAGGATAAAAAACTCGGCGTCGTGAAAGGCACCCTTCATCAGCACTATCTGCGGGACAAACAAAAAGCCGTGCATGCGGTGCCTTACGACAGCGACGAAAGCGCCCTGCGCGCGCTTAAAGAAGGCGTGATTAGCGGCGTGATGGGCGATCAGGAGACGTTAACGAAATGGCTCCAGGATAACCCCGACTACGCCATGATGGACGAACGCGCCACGGATCCCGGCTACTACGGTAAGCAGTACGCCATTGCGGTACGTAAAGACGATCCTGAGCTGCTGAATAACCTCAATGCCGCTCTGGATGTCGTAAAGGCCTCGCCGGAATTCCAGGCGATGGAACAGAAGTGGTTTAAATAATCAGACGTCATGCCGGGGCGCTTCTGGCCCCGGCATAAACATTAAAGCTTGATGAAGTGCTCGCGGTAGTAAGCCAGTTCCGCGACCGACTCGCGAATATCGTCCATCGCCTGGTGCGTCCCCTGTTTCTTAAAACCGTCAAGAATTTCCGGTTTCCAGCGACGAGCCAGCTCTTTCAGCGTGCTGACGTCGAGGTAACGGTAGTGAAAATAGGCTTCCAGCTCCGGCATATATTTAAACAGGAAGCGGCGATCCTGGCCGATGCTATTGCCGCAGATTGGCGACTTACCCGCCGGTACCCATTTTTTGAGGAATTCGATAGTCGCCAGTTCGGCTTCACGATCGCCCTGGGTGCTCGCCTTCACCCGCTCCACCAGCCCGCTGCCGGTATGGGTACGCACGTTCCACTCGTCCATCAACGCCAGCTGCGCATCTGACTGGTGTACCGCAATCGTCGGCCCTTCCGCCAGAATGTTCAGATTCGCGTCGGTCACCAGGGTGGCGATTTCGATGATGCGATCGCGCTCCGGATCCAGCCCCGTCATTTCAAGATCGATCCAAATCAGGTTGTTTTCATCTGCACTCATGTTATTTTCCACCCTTCTTACGTCACTATATTCATCTAAAATAGCGTGTATCATAGAGGTTTTGCCCGTACAGGGCGACCAGGAGCCAGTTCGATTGAGTAAAAATAAACTCTCCAAAGGCCAACAGCGCCGCGTGAAGGCCAACCACCAGCGCCGCCTGAAAACGACTTCGGAGAAGGCCGATTTTGATGACAACCTGTTCGGTGAGAAATCCGAAGGGACCGTCATTAGCCGCTTTGGCATGCATGCCGATGTCGAATCCGCCGACGGTAGCGTCCACCGTTGCAATATTCGCCGAACTATTCGTTCGCTGGTTACCGGCGATCGCGTGGTCTGGCGCCCGGGCAAAAGCGAAGCTGACGGCGTCAACGTCAAGGGTATCGTCGAGGCCGTACATGAACGAACTTCCGTACTGACGCGTCCGGATTTCTACGACGGCGTCAAACCTATCGCCGCCAATATCAATCAGATTGTTATTGTCTCCGCGATTTTGCCTGAGCTTTCTCCGAATATTATCGACCGCTATCTCGTGGCCTGCGAAGCGCTGAACGTTGAGCCGCTGATCGTACTCAACAAGATCGATCTGCTGGATCAGGAGAGCATGGCCTTCGTCAACGAGCAGATGGACATTTATCGCCATATTGGTTATCGCGTATTGATGGTTTCCAGCCGCACGCAGGATGGCCTGAAGCCGCTTGAAGAGGCGCTCACCGATCGTATCAGTATTTTTGCCGGGCAGTCCGGGGTAGGCAAATCCAGCCTGCTGAACGCGCTGCTGGGCCTGCATGATGACCAAATCCTCACCAATGACGTTTCGGACGTCTCAGGACTGGGGCAACACACCACCACGGCCGCGCGCCTGTACCACTTCCCGCACGGCGGCGATGTGATTGATTCGCCGGGCGTACGCGAGTTCGGTCTGTGGCACCTCGACGCGGAACAAATCACCCACGGCTTTGTCGAATTCCATGATTATTTAGGCCGTTGCAAATACCGCGACTGCAAGCACGACGCTGACCCGGGCTGCGCCATTCGCGAAGCGGTGGAGAAAGGGGAAATCGCCGAAAGCCGATTTGAAAACTACCACCGCATTCTGGAAAGCATGGCGCAGGTACAGGTAAAAACGCGTAAAAGCTTTTCATCATCTGATGACTGACATTTAACCTGAGCATCGTTAGAATCGTCCCCCTTTTTCAGGTCCCGCTGTTGCGCGGGGCCAGGAACGACAAATAATGGCCTGGAGGCTACCTTGTTAAACGATCTTAAACTTTCACTGCAATACATTCTGCCTAAACTGTGGCTCACCCGCCTCGCAGGCTGGGGTGCGCGCAAGCGAGCAGGCTGGCTGACAAAGCTGGTCATCGATCTGTTCGTGAAATATTACAAGGTCGATATGAAAGAGGCGCAAAAGCCTGACACCGCCAGCTACCGCACCTTTAACGATTTCTTCGTTCGCCCGTTGCGCGATGACGTACGTCCGTTAAACACCGACCCGAGCGTGCTGGTGATGCCTGCCGATGGCGTCATCAGCCAGCTCGGCGCCATTGAAGACGACAAAATTTTGCAGGCCAAAGGTCACAACTACAGCCTGGAAGCGCTGCTGGCCGGTAACTACCAGATGGCCGACCTGTTTCGTAACGGCAGCTTCGTCACCACGTATCTGTCACCGCGCGATTACCACCGCGTGCATATGCCGTGCAACGGTATTCTGCGCGAAATGATCTACGTGCCGGGGGACCTGTTCTCCGTGAACCATCTGACCGCGCAAAACGTGCCGAATCTTTTTGCCCGCAACGAGCGCGTCATCTGCCTGTTCGATACTGAATTCGGCCCCATGGCGCAGATCCTCGTCGGCGCCACCATCGTCGGCAGCATCGAAACCGTATGGTCCGGTACCGTGACGCCGCCGCGTGAAGGCGTCATTAAGCGCTGGACCTGGCCCGCCGGCGATAGCGAAGGCTCCGTCGCCCTGCTTAAAGGCCAGGAGATGGGCCGCTTTAAGCTGGGCTCCACGGTGATCAACCTATTTGCGCCAGGCCAGGTGACGTTGGTTGAGCAGTTACACAGCCTGTCGGCCACCAAAATAGGCCAGCCGCTGGCAACCGCGCCTGAAGCCGTAGCGCCGGTCGAGCCCGCTCCGCTGGCAGAGGAAGAAGTCCGCGCTGAACATGCCGCCAGTCCGCTGGTTGACGATAAACAAGACGAAGGTTAATTCCTGAAAAAAAAAGGTTACGCCGTGCGCCTGATATACACTTTCCTGCTGGCCTGGTGCCTCAGTTTTGGGGCGTACGCAGCGACAGCCCCGGATGCTAAACAGATAGCTCAGGAACTGGAACAGGCGAAGGCGGCGAAGCCCGCCCAGCCTGAGACCGTCGAAGTCCTGCAATCTGCCCTCAACGCCCTTGAGGAGCGTAATGCTTCCCTTGAGCGCGTCCGTCAGTACCAGGACGTTATCGATAACTTCCCCAAACTGTCGCAAACCCTGCGCGCGCAGCTCAATAATCTGAGCGATGAGCCGCGCCAGGTCTCTACTACCCTCTCCTCTGATGCGCTGAACCAGGAGATTCTCCAGGTCAGCAGCCAGCTGCTGGAAGCCAGCCGTAAAGCTCAGCAGGAGCAGGATCGCGCCCGGGACATCGCCGACTCGCTTAACCAACTGCCGCAGCAGCAGAGCGATGCCCGCCGCCAGTTGAACGAGGTTGAGCGCCGGGTTGGCGCGCAAAATAGCAATACGCCGCTGGCGCAGGCGCAGAATCTTGGTCTGCAGGCGGAGTCCGCGCGGCTGAAAGCGCTGGTCGATGAGCTCGATCTGGCCCAGCTCTCCGCCAATAACCGTCAGGAACTTTCACGGTTGCGCTCCGAGCTGGCGCAGAAAGAGAGCGAACAGCTCGACGCCTGGCTACAGGCGCTGCGTAATCAGCTAAATAATCAACGACAGCGCGAGGCGGAGAAAGCGCTGGAAAGCACCGAACTGCTGGCGGAAAACAGCGAAAACCTGCCGCCGGATATCGTGGCGCAGTTTAAAGTTAACCGCGAGCTGTCGCAGGCGCTCAACCAGCAGGCGCAGCGGATGGATCTGATCGCCTCGCAGCAGCGCCAGGCGACCAATCAAACCCTGCAGGTGCGTCAGGCTTTAAACACCCTGCGCGAACAGTCCCAGTGGCTGGGTTCTTCCAATCTGCTCGGCGAAGCCCTGCGCGCGCAGGTTGCGCGGCTGCCGGAAATCCCGCGACCGCAGCAGTTGGATACCGAAATGGCGCAGCTGCGCGTGCAGCGTTTACGCTATGAAGATCAGCTCGGCAAACAGCCGCAGCTAAGACAAATTCGTCAGGCGGATGGGGAACCGCTCACCAGCGAGCAGAACCGTATTCTGCAGGCTCAGATGCGTACGCAGACTGAGCTGCTCAACTCCCTGCTGCGCGGCGGCGATACGCTTATGCTCGAACTGACCAAGCTAAAAGTCGCTAACGGTCAGCTTGAGGATGCGCTTAAAGAGATCAACGAAGCGACCCACCGCTATCTGTTCTGGACCTCCGACGTCAGCCCAATCGGCTTCTCATGGCCGCTGGAGATCGTTCAGGACCTACGCCGTCTGATCTCGCTCGATACCATGAGCCAGCTCGGCAAAGCCAGCATGATGATGCTGACCAGCAAAGAGACCCTGCTGCCGCTCTTCGTCGCGCTCATTCTGGTGGGGTTCAGCATCAGCTCGCGCCGCCATTTCACCAGCTTCCTTGAGCGCTCCAGCGCGCGCGTCGGCAAGGTTACGCAGGATCACTTCTGGCTCACGCTGCGCACGGTGTTCTGGTCAATACTGGTGGCCTCGCCGCTGCCGGTACTGTGGATGACGCTGGGCTATGGCCTGCAGGCCGCCTGGCCTTTCCCGCTGGCGGTCGCCATTGGCGATAGCGTCACCGCCACGGTGCCGCTGCTGTGGGTGGTGATGATTTGCGCCACGTTCGCCCGCCCGAACGGCCTGTTCGTCGCCCACTTCGGCTGGCCGCGTAGCCGCGTCAGCAAAGCGATGCGCTACTACCTGATGAGCATCGGGCTGATCGTGCCGCTGATTATGGCGCTGATTACCTTCGATAACCTCAACGATCGCGAGTTTTCCGCCTCGCTGGGCCGCCTCTGCTTTATGCTGATTTGCGGCGCGCTGGCGATGGTGACCCTGAGCCTGAAACGCGCCGGAATCCCGCTGTATCTGGATAAAGAAGGCAGCGGCGACAATATGCTGAACCGGCTGCTGTGGAATATGCTGCTCGGCGCGCCGCTGGTGGCGATGCTGGCGGCGGCGATCGGCTATCTCGCCACGGCGCAGGCGCTGCTCGCCAGGCTCGAAACCTCGGTCGCCATCTGGTTCCTGCTGCTGGTGGTCTATCACATCATCCGCCGCTGGATGTTGATCCAGCGGCGCCGCCTGGCGTTCGATCGCGCCAAGCACCGACGGGCGGAGATCCTCGCCCAGCGCGCACGTGGCGAAGAAGAGGCTCAGCATACCAGCAGCCCGGAAGGTTCAATGGAAGCCGAGGTCAGCGAGGTCGATCTGGATGCCATCAGTACCCAGTCGTTGCGTCTGGTGCGCTCCCTGCTGATGCTGATCGCGCTGGTGTCGGTTATCGTGCTGTGGTCAGAAATCCATTCCGCGTTTAGCTTCCTGGAGAATATCTCGCTGTGGGACGTCACTTCTACGGTACAGGGCGTTGAGAGCCTGGAGCCGATTACCCTCGGCGCGGTGCTGATTGCCATCCTGGTGTTGATTATTACCACCCAGCTGGTGCGCAACCTGCCCGCGCTGCTGGAACTGGCGATCCTCCAGCATCTGGAACTGACGCCGGGCACCGGCTACGCCATCACCACCATCACGAAGTATCTGCTGATGCTGATCGGCGGTCTGGTCGGCTTCTCGATGATTGGCATTGAGTGGTCCAAGCTACAGTGGCTCATTGCCGCCCTCGGCGTCGGTCTCGGTTTTGGCTTGCAGGAGATCTTCGCCAACTTTATCTCCGGCCTGATTATCCTGTTTGAGAAACCGATACGGATTGGCGATACGGTCACTATTCGCGATCTCACCGGCAGCGTGACGCGTATTAATACTCGCGCCACGACTATCAGCGACTGGGACCGTAAAGAGATTATCGTGCCGAACAAGGCGTTCATCACCGAACAATTCATCAACTGGTCGTTGTCGGATTCCGTGACCCGCGTAGTGTTAACGGTGCCTGCGCCGGTGGATGCCAATACCGAAGAGGTGGCGCAGATCCTGTTAAATGCCGCGCACCGCTGTTCGTTGGTTATCGATACCCCGGCGCCGGAAGCGTTCCTCGTTGACCTGCAGCAGGGGATCCAGATTTTCGAGCTGCGTATCTACGCCGCCGAAATGGGTCACCGTATGCCGCTGCGCCACGAGATGCATCAGCTGATTCTGGCCGGGTTCCGCGAGCACGGTATCGATATGCCGTTCCCGCCGTTCCAGATGCGCCTGGAGAGCATCGATGGCAGAAAAAGCAGCAGAGCGCTGACCTCGGCAGGGAAAACCAGCCGCACGCCCGGCAGCCTGTAAGAACGGCCTTGCCTGAACACAGGCAAGGCCAGAACGATCGCACTACCGGACAATCAACCATACCGCCGTACATCGGCGGTCATCCCCGTCAATGTCCTGCAGGAAAGTGGAAAGGAAGATCAGGCGCGGTCGACGGTAAACGAGATAACGTCGCCGATGCTTTCTGCGCCCAGCGCCAGCATCACCACCCGGTCAACGCCCAGCGCTACGCCGGAACAATCCGGCAGCCCGGCTTCCAGGGCAGCCAGCAGATGATGATCGATGGGCTGCTGCGGCAGGCCGCGAGCCGCACGCTTGCGGTTATCCTGCTCAAAACGCTGCCGCTGTTCGCGGGCGTCTGTGAGCTCATGAAAACCATTAGCCAGCTCAATGCCTTTGTAATAGACCTCGAAACGTTCCGCTACGCGATGATCTTCAGTGCTGATTTGCGCCAGTGACGCCTGGCTGGCCGGGAAATGATAGATAAACGTCGGACGATCTTTACCAATATGCGGCTCGACGCCCATGACAAAAAGTAGCTGAAGCAGCGTGTCCCGATCCTCTTCCGTATCGGCAATATTGCTCAAATCGAGCTTCGCCGCCACTTCGCGCAGCTGCGTTTTATCTGCCGACAGCGGGTCGATTTCCAGATGACGCAGGAAGGCTTGCTGATAAGAGAGGCTTTCGGCCGGCTGGCAGTCGAGTACCTGCTGTAGCAGATCGTCTACTTCGTTGATTAGCCGGTACATGTCATAGCACGGACGATACCACTCCAGCATGGTGAATTCCGGATTATGGTGACGCCCCATCTCTTCATTACGGAAGCTACGGCATAGCTGAAACACTGGGCCGCAGCCGGCCGCCAGCAGGCGCTTCATGTGATATTCCGGGCTGGTCATCAGGTACAGGTTCAGCCCCTGAGAGTGGCCAGGACCAACGAAACGCGTCTCAAACGGGACCATATGAATATCCGTCACCGTCGCCTGACTCATGCAGGGCGTCTCCACCTCCAGCACGCCGCGGTCGGTAAAGAAACGGCGAATTTCCGCCATCACCGCTGCACGTTTTAACAGATTTGGAATGGATGCGCTCGGCTGCCAGGTTGCCGTTTCGCTCATGGTACTTTCTCCGATTTGAAACAAGGGCACGAAGTCTACTCGTAACTGGCAGATGAAACAAATTTTGTGCGAATGCGTAAACGCGTTACATACACTTAATTTATTGATAACCCAAAAGCATAAAGCAAGCAGATAAACAACCGCACAGAACGATAAAAAAATCGAACACGTCAATTTTCCCTTATGACCCTACGGCTATACTCCTTACCTATAAAGGAGCAGTGATACGTTTTCGCCAGCCCGGCGGCGAAATAAACAAAAACTGGAGGAATGTCGTGCAAACTTTTCAAGCCGATCTTGCCGTAATAGGCGCAGGCGGAGCAGGTCTTCGCGCCGCAATAGCCGCCGCGCAAGCTAATCCAAATGCTAAAATCGCTCTAATTTCAAAAGTCTATCCTATGCGCAGCCATACCGTTGCTGCTGAAGGGGGTTCCGCTGCCGTCGCGCAGGATCATGATAGCTTTGAGTACCATTTCCACGACACCGTTGCAGGCGGCGACTGGCTGTGTGAGCAGGACGTCGTTGACTACTTCGTTCATCACTGCCCGACGGAAATGACCCAGCTCGAACAGTGGGGATGCCCGTGGAGTCGCCGCCCGGACGGCAGCGTCAACGTCCGGCGATTCGGCGGCATGAAGATCGAGCGAACCTGGTTCGCTGCCGATAAAACCGGCTTTCATATGCTGCACACCCTGTTCCAGACTTCGCTTCAATTCCCGCAAATCCAGCGCTTCGATGAGCATTTTGTTCTGGATATTTTGGTGGATGATGGCCAGGCTCGCGGTCTGGTCGCGATGAATATGATGGAAGGTACGCTGGTGCAAATCCGCGCCAACGCGGTCATTCTGGCGACCGGCGGCGCAGGACGCGTGTATCGCTACAATACCAACGGCGGTATCGTCACCGGCGACGGTATGGGTATGGCGCTCAGCCACGGCGTACCGCTGCGCGATATGGAGTTCGTGCAATATCACCCCACCGGTCTCCCGGGTTCCGGAATTCTGATGACGGAAGGCTGCCGCGGCGAAGGCGGTATTCTGGTCAACAAGAACGGCTACCGCTATCTGCAGGATTACGGCATGGGTCCGGAAACTCCGCTGGGCGAACCGAAAAATAAATATATGGAGCTGGGCCCGCGCGATAAAGTCTCCCAGGCTTTCTGGCACGAATGGCGTAAGGGCAACACGATCCCCACGCCGCGAGGCGATGTGGTCTATCTCGATCTGCGACATTTGGGCGAGAAAAAGCTGCTTGAACGTCTGCCGTTTATCTGCGAACTCTCGAAGGCCTACGTTGGCGTCGATCCGGTGAAAGATCCCATTCCGGTACGTCCGACCGCGCACTACACCATGGGCGGGATCGAAACCGACCAGCAGTGTGAAACCCGCATCAAAGGGCTATTTGCCGTGGGCGAATGTTCTTCGGTCGGCCTGCACGGCGCCAACCGCCTTGGCTCCAACTCCCTGGCGGAGCTGGTGGTGTTTGGCCGTCTGGCCGGAGAACAGGCCATGCAGCGCGCAACCGAAGCGGGCGAAGCCAATAGCGCCGCGCTGGACGCGCAGGTCGTCGATATCGAGAACCGCCTGAAAGATCTGGTTAATCAGGAAGGTAACGAGAACTGGGCCAAGATTCGTGACGAAATGGGCCTGTCAATGGAAGAAGGCTGCGGTATCTACCGTACGCCGGAGCTTATGCAGAAAACGGTTGATAAGCTGGCCGAGCTGCAGGAGCGCTTCAAGCGCGTGCGTATCACCGACACCTCCAGCGTGTTCAATACCGACCTGCTGTACACCATCGAACTGGGCCATGGCCTGAACGTCGCCGAATGTATGGCGCATTCCGCCCTCGCGCGTAAAGAGTCCCGCGGCGCGCATCAGCGTCTGGACGAAGGCTGCACCGAGCGTGACGACGTCAACTTCCTCAAGCATACCCTCGCCTTCCGCGATGCCGACGGTAATACCAGTCTGGAGTACAGTGAGGTGAAAATCACCACTCTGCCGCCGGCAAAACGCGTGTACGGTGCGGAAGCGGAAGCAGCCGAGAAGAAGGAGACGACGAATGGCTGAGATGAAAAATATGAAAGTCGAAGTGGTGCGCTACAACCCGGAAGTGGATATCGCACCGCATAGCGCTTTCTATGAAGTTCCCTACGATGAGCAAACCTCACTGCTTGATGCTCTGGGCTACATCAAGGACAACCTCGCGCCAGACCTCAGCTACCGCTGGTCCTGCCGCATGGCGATTTGCGGTTCCTGCGGCATGATGGTGAACAAGGTGCCAAAGCTGGCCTGTAAAACTTTCCTGCGCGAATACACCAAAGGTATTAAAGTCGAGGCGCTGGCCAACTTCCCAATCGAGCGCGATCTGGTGGTCGATATGACCCACTTTATCGAAAGCCTGGAAGCCATTAAGCCGTACATTATTGGCAACCCGCGCACGCCCGATCAGGGCCCGAACACGCAGACGCCGGCGCAAATGGCCAAATACCATCAGTTCTCCGGCTGCATCAACTGCGGCCTGTGCTATGCGGCCTGTCCGCAGTTTGGTCTTAATCCGGAGTTTATCGGCCCGGCGGCGATCACCCTCGCCCATCGCTACAACGAAGACAGCCGCGACCACGGTAAAAAGGAACGTATGGCGCAGCTTAACGGCCAGAATGGCGTCTGGACATGTACTTTCGTGGGCTACTGCTCCGAAGTCTGCCCGAAACACGTCGACCCG
Source organism: Klebsiella sp. M5al (assembly GCF_002090195.1). NCBI lineage: Bacteria > Pseudomonadati > Pseudomonadota > Gammaproteobacteria > Enterobacterales > Enterobacteriaceae > Klebsiella > Klebsiella sp. M5al. The sequence continues at coordinate 501,011 of NZ_CP020657.1, read as the reverse complement.
GCGGCCGCGATCCAGCAGGGCAAGGTAGAAAGCTCGAAAGACTTTCTTATCGCCACCCTGAAACCACGCTAAGGAGTGCTGTATGACGACTAAACGCAAACCCTACGTGCGGCCGATGCCGTCCACCTGGTGGAAAAAGCTGCCGTTTTATCGCTTCTATATGCTGCGTGAAGGAACGGCGGTACCCACGGTCTGGTTCAGCATCGTGCTGATTTACGGGCTGTTCGCACTGAAGCATGGCGCGGAGAGCTGGGCGGGCTATATCGGTTTCCTGCAAAACCCGATTGTCGTGATCCTGAACCTGATCACGCTTGCAGCCGCGCTGCTGCATACCAAAACCTGGTTTGAGCTGGCGCCGAAAGCCGCCAATATTATCCTTAAAGGCGAGAAAATGGGGCCAGAGCCAATTATTAAAGGGCTTTGGGTCGTCACTGCGGTCGTCACCGTGGTGATCCTGTTTGTCGCGCTGTTCTGGTAAGGAGGCTGGAATGATTAATCCCAATCCAAAACGTTCGGATGAGCCGGTATTCTGGGGGCTGTTTGGCGCTGGCGGCATGTGGGGAGCGATTATCGCCCCCGTCATTGTGCTGCTGGTAGGTATTATGCTGCCGCTGGGCCTCGCGCCTGCTGACGCATTCAGCTATGAACGCGTACTGGCTTTTGCCCATAGTTTTATTGGCCGTGCATTCATTTTCCTGATGATTGTTCTGCCGCTATGGTGCGGGCTTCACCGTATTCACCATGCGATGCACGATTTGAAAATTCACGTACCCAACGGTAAGTGGGTCTTCTATGGACTCGCGGCGATTCTGACCGTCGTCACCCTCGTCGGCATATTGTTCATCTAAACGGATAGCCGTACGCGGCTTTTACCTCAGCTGCAATAAGCCCGGTAGCATTCTGTTACCGGGCTCGCTTCTCAAGAAAATTCTGCCGCATTTTTCCTGCCTGACTCTACACTTAGCTTAAAACTGGCAAGGAAAAAATTATGCGTCTGCTACCCGTTATTGCGGTTGTTGCCGCTTCATTTCTGCTTGTAGCCTGTACTACGCTGGCACCGCCTCCTGGCGTAACCGTGGTTAGCCCCTTCGACGCTCAACGCTATCTTGGTACCTGGTATGAGATTGCCCGCTTCGATCACCGTTTTGAAAGCGGCCTGGAAAAAGTCACCGCAACGTATAGCCTGCGCGATGATGGCGGGCTGAACGTGGTAAATAAAGGCTACAACCCCGATCGGGGTATGTGGCAAAAAACCGATGGCGTAGCTTATTTTACCGGGGAACCCACTCGCGCCGCGCTGAAGGTCTCATTTTTCGGCCCCTTCTATGGCGGCTATAACGTGATAGCGCTGGATAAGGATTATCGCTACGCGCTGGTTTGTGGACCCGATCGCGACTATCTCTGGCTACTGGCGCGTACGCCGAAAATCCCGCCGGAAGTGAAGCAGCAGATGCTGGATATCGCTACCCGGCAAGGATTCGACGTGAGCAAACTGCTATGGGTCAATCAGCAGTATTAATGCGCGCTCATTTTCAGGCCAATGATGCCAATCACAATGCACGCCAGGCTGGCAATGCGCATCGGACTGGCGGATTCGCCCAGCAGGATAATACCCGTCACAGCTGCGCCGACCGCGCCTATTCCGGTCCAAACGGCGTAAGCCGTCCCTACGGGCAACGTTTTCATCGCCCATGACAACAGCGCCATGCTGATGACCATGGCGGCAATCGTTATTACGCTTGGCACCAGGCGGCTAAAACCGTGGGTATATTTCAGACCGACTGCCCAGACGACTTCCAGCAGACCAGCGATAAACAGAACTAACCAGGACATATGGCTCCTTTGATGGGGCCGTCCCCAGATGTGAAACGCTTACAGGTCGTCCCGTAAGGTAGATGATATTTCACATGAATTATACACGACGTGACTAAGGTGAGGAAGAACGGTACGACCAGCGGCCGTACCGCTATGGTCTATTGCTGAGCTTTGGTCGCGGCGCCCGAAATCGCGCTGCCGCCTTCTGAAATATCCTGACCAACACCGCGCGTGGTGTTACATGCAGTCAGTACAGAGGAAAGAGCCAAAACCGTAAAGAACGCTGCAATCGCTTTTTTTACCATAATGTCATCCTTATTAACCAGTTTTAGTTATCGTGCTCTATAAGCATAGACAAACTGGTCCAGGATGAGGGAAACGCGGCGATTTTTAAGAGAAAAAGAGGTTAAAAGGATTGAGCCAAACGGAGAAACTAATTGTGAATGAGGATTTCCTGATGAAATCAGGTTAACTGGCAGCATGAGAAATGACATGGCCCAGACTTTGGATATCTTCACCGACGCCGCGAGCCGTATTGCATCCGGCCAGAAGAACGCAGCTTAGTAATAATAGTAGTACCGGAAGTTTTAATTTATGAGCCATCTTCCCTGCCTGCGTCTACGCTCGGTAGAGGGCGCAGCGAAACGCTGCGCCAACCATCTCAGCGCATAAATTACTTCACGCGGGATACGTATTCGCCAGAGCGAGTATCCACTTTGATGACTTCGCCGATCTGTACGAACAGCGGAACCTTAACCACGGCGCCAGTGGAGAGAGTTGCAGGTTTACCGCCGGTACCAGCAGTATCGCCTTTCAGGCCTGGATCGGTTTCAACGATTTCCAGCTCAACAAAGTTCGGCGGCGTAACGGAGATTGGCTGACCGTTCCACAGAGTCACAATACATTCAGCCTGATCCAGCAGCCATTTAGCGTTGTCGCCAACGGCTTTAGCGTCAGCGGCCAGCTGTTCGAAAGTAGAGTTATTCATGAAGTGCCAGAACTCACCGTCGTTGTACAGGTAAGTCAGGTTCATATCGACAACGTCCGCGCCTTCAGCAGAATCCGTAGACTTGAAGGTTTTCTCTACACGGGTACCCGTCAGCAGGCGGCGCAGCTTAACGCGCGCAAAAGCCTGGCCTTTACCTGGTTTAACGAATTCACTGGCTTCAACTGCATAAGGTTCGCCGTCCATCATGATTTTAAGACCGGCACGAAAATCGTTGCTATAGTAAGTCGCCATAAGGCCCTCTGAAACTTTGTTAATTGGTAGCTAAGCCACAAAATGGCGCATATTGTAACCCTAAATACCCCATCCAGAGAAGATTGGTTAACGCAACTTGCCGATGTTGTGACCAGTCCTGATGAACTGCTGCATCTTTTAAATGTAGACGCTGATGCGAATCTATTGGCGGGACGCGATGCCAGGCGCCTGTTCGCACTGCGTGTCCCGCGGGCATTTATTGCCCGTATGGAACCAGGAAACCCCAATGATCCACTTCTCCGTCAGGTACTTACCTCCCGGGAGGAGTTTGTTAATGCTCCGGGATTTACCACCGATCCGCTGGAAGAACAGCACAGCGTTGTGCCTGGTCTACTGCATAAATACAGCAACCGCGCGTTACTGCTGGTTAAAGGCGGCTGTGCGGTTAATTGTCGTTATTGCTTCCGCCGCCACTTTCCCTATGCTGAAAACCAGGGTAATAAGCGCAACTGGCAGATGGCCATGGAGTACATTGCGTCTCATCCAGAGCTGGATGAAATCATTTTTTCCGGCGGTGACCCGCTGATGGCGAAAGACCCAGAACTAGACTGGCTGCTTACGCAGTTGGAAGCCATCCCGCATATTAAGCGCCTGCGTATCCACAGTCGGTTGCCCATTGTGATTCCTGCGCGCATTACCGATACGCTGATTGCGCGTATCTCTGCTTCATCGTTGCAGGTACTGCTGGTGAACCATATCAACCATGCTAACGAAATAGATGCGGCGTTTCGTACCGCGATGAAGAGTCTGCGTATAGCTGGCGTCACTTTACTTAATCAAAGCGTACTACTGCGCGGCGTAAACGATGACGCGCGCACGCTCGCCGATCTGAGCAATGCGTTATTCGATGCCGGAGTCATGCCTTATTACCTTCACGTTCTGGATAGAGTGCAGGGCGCAGCACATTTTATGGTCAGCGACGAAGAGGCGAGGAAGATTATGCGTGAACTGCTCACGATGGTATCTGGTTATTTAGTACCAAAACTTGCACGGGAAATCGGTGGTGAACCGAGCAAAACACCGCTGGATTTGGGCTTAAAACAGCGCTAATCAATATGTCTGCCGGGCCCGGCCTGGCAGACACTATCAGGATGCAGTCACTGACTGACATCAGAACGCAAATGCAACATTACTTCACGTGAAAAAATCAACCCAGCTAAATATTACATATACGTATAAAAGAATAGCCTAAGCACATATTAATTTTATTCATAATATTAAAGAAAGTATATTGGTTGCTATTAAGGCTACCAGTAGCAGCAAAAACCAGCCTGGCAAACTCAAAGCTGGCTGCTTATTATTATCATTTATATGTAACTCTGGAGGCCTTGCGGGGTTATCAAGCACCTTCCTTTCCGCCATGAGAGGAGCAACATTGCTTATTATCGGTATGTTTTCTAAATTTCCTGACTCTTCTTCATCGGTTCTGGACAAAAAATCAACGTGGGAATCTGCTGCCAAAACAAAGCCACGCTGCCGTACAGTAACAATGATATCTTGCGATAATCCAGCTTTTAGTAGTGACTTTCTTAATAGCGAAATATTTTGATAGAACGTATTTTGCGAGACAACAACGCCTCTCGTTTTCCACACTGTATCTAAAAACTCCTCACGAGATATAACTTTTCCATTGCTTTCCAGCAATAGTTGAAGACAACGCGCGGTAGGTGCATTTAGAGCAACGCTATCACCGTGCTCACCTAATGGTTTTAGCTTATTCACATTTGTATCAAAAATAACTTCATTATTAATGATATATTCGTTGAATACCATAATGTTATCCCTTCCTTTATTGGATATGTGAAATCACAACAAATAAACATAGAGTTCATCGTCAAAGGCCAGAAAATCCTTTTCACAACCGGAGTTAGTTGACTGCAGACAAAAAAACCACGTTATCCGTGCGACATGAACAAGATTAACATGTTATTTTTAGGCAAAGAGACGATGGCGCCATTATTATACTAGCCATCTTAAACCATTACTAAACAGACAACAAAACATGAACTAATGACAATTCAAGTTTTAAATAAATTTTAGATAAAATTCACATGCATTTTGCCCCCCTTCCATTTAAATTCGTCGTCGCTCAAGCCTATAAAGCCTGAAGACTGGCATAAGGACGAGCGAAAGGAAACGATAGGGCTCAGGCGCAGATAAAGGTCAGTCAGCCATTAACTACTAGTTAATTATTAACAATAGTTATAGTTGATAACCAAGCCAGGCATCTATTCAGGAATTTTTAAGCTTTTATAAATGGATTAAATAAATGAAAAAAACAATCGTAGCTGTAATGGTCGCTGCATCTGCAGTTCTGAGCGCACAGGCTTTCGCGGCAGGAAACAGTTCTCAACTGACAATCCTCGGCAACGTAACCGACACTGGCGAATCCTGTAACGTCACTCCTGCAGCTCTGATCCAGGGCGGCTCTTTGACTCTGGATGACGTAAAAGCCTCTATCCTGGAAGGCCAGGGCATCAACACTCCATATATGGCGCTGGCTAAAGATATCGAGTACAAAATTGAAGACTGCCAGAAAGGCTCTTCTGCGTATACTGGTAACCTGAACGTTACTGTTACCGGCGACTACATCAGCGGCCAGGATGATATCCTGACAAATACCGCAGTTAACCCGGCAACGAATGCAGCTGTAACCGTAGTTAATACCGACGGTTCACGCGTTAGCTTTACTGGCACAACTGCAAAAACTATCGCTTATACCGCGGGCACCCCGTCTTATATGCGTTATAAAGCAGCATATGTTAAAACTGCAAACGGTGTAACTGATGGTGCTGTTAAAGGTGTAGCTACCTTTACTATCTCCTACTAATGCCCAATGGGGTTTGCCATCGACGGCAAGCCCCATTCTTATTATTCAGGGAATGAATTATGTTCAAGTCATTATTAAAAATAGTGGCCGTTATTTCTCTTTCCGCAAGCTTTGTCGCCCATAGTGGAGTGGTGGTTGATTCTACCCGTCACCTTTATAAAGAAGGTACGCGAGAAATCAGCGCCAACCTGGAAAATAAAGACAACATCCCTTATTTAGTCAAATCATGGGTTGAACCACGTGAAGGAAACGCTACCTCATTTTTTATGGTTACGCCACCGCTGTTCCGTCTCGAGGCCAAGCAAAAAAATACCGTCCGTATTTTTCCTAATGCCAATATCATCAATGCGCCAAAAGATAGAGAGTCCGTTTATTATTTTAACGTGATGTCTATCCCACCAACTAGCGATGCGGATACGGATAAAAACAGAATTCAGCTGGCTGTACGCCATAGAATGCGTCTGATCTATCGTCCTTCATCCTTACAAGATCTCTCAATAAACCAGGAAGCCAAAAAACTGGAATGGCGTAAAGTCAATAACAAAATTACGGTTAAAAATACAACACCATTTTTTATCTATTTTAAATCTATCAAAATTAATGGCGTCGAACTGAGCGGTTTCATTAACAATATTGATGCCTTTGCGACAAAAGAATTTTCGTTACCAGCAGGCGCAAATGGATCTGAAGTAGAGTGGAAAATCGCGACGGATAACGGGGGCACTGGTTCTGCCTACTCCGTATCAATTTAATTTCTATCCTTTTTTGATAGGCCAGGGTGAAAAGTATGTCTATTTTAATAAAAAAAAGGGATGATGTTTTTTCTAGTGTGTCCCGCACATTTTTCGTTCTTGTACCTGCGCTAGCCCTTGGTTTTAGCAACAATACCTTGGCTCGCGATTTTTTTGATCCTGACTTTATCAAATCAGTGGGTCAAAACGATCCCTCTTCAATACCGGATTTATCACTATATGCAACCAAGGATGCTCAGGCTCCGGGGAAGTATCGCATCGACGTTGTTTTAAACAATAATTTACAAGAAACGACTGACGTGCGCTTTGTTGAAAAAAAAGATTCTGCTACCGGTGATTTAAAATTAGTACCATGTTTAAGTATTGCTACACTAAAGAACTATGGCTTAAGGACCGAGGCATTTCCAACCCTAAAGGAGGATGCTGACGGCTGTACGAACACTAACATTATACCGAACTTCAAAACCGATTTTAACTTTAATACTCAACAACTATTAATATCTATACCCCAGGCAGCGCTCTCAACTATTGCGCAAGGCTTTGTCCCTCCGGAAGAATATGATGACGGTATTAACGCCTTATTGACCAACTATCAGTTCAGTTCAGGCAAGGACTACGAGGCCAATAACGAATATTATAACCTTAACCTGCAGTCCGGGCTGAATATTGGGCCATGGCGACTTCGAAACCTTAGCACCTGGAATAAATCAGCAGGTGCAAAAAGCGATTGGGATTCCGTTTATCTATATGCTCAGCGCAGCATCATTCCATTAAAGAGCAAGTTGGTAATGGGGGAAAGCTCATCCCTGTCGAGCATTTTTGATAGCGTGCCCTTTACAGGGGTCCAGTTGGCGACAGACGAGGATATGATCCCGGAAAGCCTACGCGGTTTCGCGCCAATTGTTCGTGGTATTGCCAGAACTAACGCCCGTGTCGTTATCAAACAGAATGGTTATCAGATTTACCAGGCTTTTGTTGCTCCCGGTGCCTTTGAAATAACCGACCTCTACTCTACCGGCGGTAACGGCGACCTGTACGTTACCGTAGAAGAAGCCGATGGTTCCCGTCAAAACTTCGTCGTGCCATACGCTTCTCTGCCGCTGATGCTCAGAGAAGGCCAGATGGAGTATGAAATTACCAGCGGTCAATATCGTCCCTATGACGACAATATTGATGAAAAACCCTTTACGCAGGCCACCATCAGCTATGGCGCGTTAAGCAATACAACGTTTTACACCGGTATTCAGGCAGCATCTAACTATCAGGCGCTGGCATTTGGCGTTGGGCAAAACCTTGGCGATATTGGCGCACTTTCAGCTGACGTCACCGAAGCGTGGTCTAAGAAAAAAGATGCGGATAAAACGTCCGGCCAGTCCTGGCGCATCCGTTACGGTAAAAATATTATTGAAACCGGCACCAATATTACCGTCGCTGGTTATCGCTATTCCACTTCTGGCTTTAATACACTTACCGACGTGATGAATACCTACAACAATCGCTACGGTGGTTATACTTCTCACTCGATACGTAACCGAACTAATATTACCGTCAGCCAGAGCCTGGGGTCAGGGCTAGGTAGCCTTTCCGTATCCGGTATATTTGAGGATTATTGGGATAGCAATCGCCACAACAACTCATTAAACGTTGGCTACAACGGCGGGTTCCGACGCTTTAACTATTATGCAGGCTATAGCTATAGTCGTTATTCCTGGAGCAACAATGGTTCAAGCCGTACCGCAGAGGACGATCATGTTTTTACCTTTAATATCACTGTACCGTTAAGCGACTGGTTACCGAAGACCTACGCAACCTATAATGTCACTAACAGTAGCCCGGGTTCTACCGATCAATATGTCTCCCTGAGCGGTACAGCTCTGGAGAACGATAAACTGGACTGGAACGTACAGCAGGGTTATAGCAATCGAGAAGATGCGAGCGGCGGCGTATACGGTAACTATAGAGGTTCTATGGGTTCGGTTAACGGAGGTTACAGTTATAGCAAGCATAGTCAGTTAGTTAACTATGGTATGAGCGGCGGTGCATTAGTTCATGCTGACGGAATCACCTTAGGTCAGGAAATGTCAGAGACTTCAGTATTAGTTAAAGCTCCGGGTCTGGACCACGTACGTTTGGAGAATGATGAAACCGTAGAGACCGATTATCGAGGTTATGCGATTCTTCCGTACGTAACACCTTATCATCGTACTAGCGTAACTCTTGATAGCACATCTCTTAGCGATAATATGGAGTTGCCAAACACAACCCAGAAAGTTGTGCCAACTCGCGCCGCTATCGTAAGAGCTAATTTCGAAGGGAGTATCGGCCGTCGTGCATTCCTGATTCTGAAACGAACTTCAGGTGAAAATGTACCTTATGGCGCCACGGTAACTCCGGCACTCGATAAAAAAGCGCAGGCCAGTATCGTTTCAGACGGAGGCATGGTTTATATGTCGGGATTAAAAGACACTGGTGATGTTTATGCCCAATGGGGAACAAAAGCGGGACAAAACTGCACAGCTTCATATAATTTAGCGGATCAATCAGCAAATATAGCCCAAGTTAGTGCTGTTTGCCGATAAACAGGGATAGAACTTCAATGAAAAAACTAATTTTGTTTATTAGCTTATTATGCTTCAGCCTACCGACGCTATCTATATGCAAATATAGTAAGACTTCAAATCCCACGGTAGGCATTTCGATTAAATCAAAAATATTATCCGATAAGTCTTTACCCGCAGGCTCAATATTAGGCGTGGGAACAGTTGGTGGAGGCGTCGCTGATATGAAAACTTTTTATGATTGTGAGGCTGGGGATGTTTACGCCGTATCGGCATCGCCGGGGGCTATAGAGGCTCCGGGCGTAAAAGGAATACAGGGTGGTACAGTTTATGAAACAGGCATCAAAGGTATTGGTTATCAAATATCAGATGCTATTTCAGGCAGTAACATTCGCCCTATCCCTGCCAAAATGGGAAGTATTTCTGCCTACCGACTGACAGTTAATCCAGTAGTACAATTAACAGCCTGGTTAATTAAAACAAATGACGATATTGATACAAATGTGACATCATCACGAACAATATCAGTCATGTATCTCGCAGGAACACCAACGCAGGTTCAGTCCAGATCATCAACGGCTCGCTTGCTTGGTGCAAATTTAACACTAGGCGCATTTACTTTCCGAGAAACGTCTTGTGAGGTAACCCCGCGCAATGGAAGCACCATAAAGTTGCCTAATATTGAAGCAAGTCAGCTAAATGCCGTCACCCCGGGGAACGCAACCGGCAAACAAAAAGATATCATTCTGGATATTAATTGCCCAACTTCATCAGTAGGGAGTAAATATACCTACTGGTTTAACCCCATCACGCCAAACAGCTCCTCAACTAATGGAGTTTTAATGAACTCCGTCCCCGTTGCTTCAGGTGGTGCACAAGATGTCGGATTAATTATCAAAAAAGACGGCACTGCTATTAAATTCTATGATTATGATGCTTATTCAATTGCTAAAGTGGCTAAAACGCAGGAAGTAAAATTAACTGCTGACTACTATCGCTTATCTAGCACCATATCTACCGGCACAGTACAAGGAATTTTCGAAATAATTTTACAGGAAAAATAGAACGACATACGAACACCCTATTAGTAATAACTATCGAAAAAGAGAGCGTCGCTCTCTTTTTCGTATAGCCTCCCCCCATTCATTCGTCCTTTCAATATCTTTTCTTAAAACTGAACAGATTCACATAACATGTGATAAAAATTCAGCTCTAATTCACATATAATTTAATTGATTATCTGCAAACTCAGAATTATCTTCTTCACCGGGCTAATTACGCCTGCTTGTAAAAATTGTTGTAATTAATTATTAAAGGACTAAAAATGAAAGAATTAACTATCTTCGAAATGGAAGAAATCGCCGGGGGCTATAGCTGGGATTTTTCTTCCGCCTCCGCTGGGATTCAATCGCTTGTGTGTAACGCTGTTGAAGCCATAGGTTCTACCGCTCTTGGCGCTATTGTCGGCGCTGGTGTCGGTACGCTCATTGGGGGGACTCAGTCCGGTGAAAACGGCGGTCTGTTAGGGTTTGGTATGTTCGGTAACCTGGTTGGTATGTTCTGGGGAATGCTGTGGGGCGGCGTAGCATGTGGGGCCGGCGCGCTAGCCGTGGGCTGGGACGAAACGCTTAGCTATGTTAAAACTACAGTAGACAAAGTACTGGACGGTACTTTCGTACCATGGTCTTAATTATTTACTTTAATAATTAACACTCTAATAAAGGCCCTGAACAGGGCCTTTCATTTCCCTTAATATCAACTGAAACCAATACAATGCATAACGACCTCTATCGCAAGGAAGCGATTGAATATAAAAGATTTTACTGGAAAGGTAAGGCGCTATTATTAGCTGGGTTACCTGCATGGCTAGTGACCTTATTATCTTTGATATTCTTAATCGCGCTAGTAGCCACTATTATTTTTTGTAAATTCACTCAGCGAATAGATGTTCGTGGAGAGGTCATCACACTACCTCATTCTATAAATGTTTTCTCTCCACAGCAGGGTTTTGTTGTTACACAATATGTAAAAGTAGGCGAAATTGTTAAAAAAGGACAGCCACTTTACGAACTGGATGTGTCACGAAACACCACTAGCGGCAATGTTAGCGAGTCCCAAATAGAATCTATCAATGAAAAAATCATTAATGCCAATGATATTATAAAAAAATTAAAAAAGAACAAAGATGAAACTTTAAATGCCCTGGATTCACAAATTAAAAACGTTAAGGATTCGCTAAAAGAAACGAATCATATGCTGGCTAATACTCAAGCAGGCTTACGTAAAATGTATGAAAACTTATCTAATTATGATAAGTATCTAAAAAATGGTCTTATCACTAAAGACCAATATAACTATCAACACTCATTATATTTTCAACAACAAAGCAACTATCAGTCTCTAATCAGCCAGCAAATGCAGCTTGATACTCAGGTGACTCAAATTAATAGTGACAGAGTAACAAAAGCAGCAGATTTTGATAATCAAATCTCTAACCAATATAATCAGATAAATGATTATAAAAATCAATTGATAGAGTCGAATGCCAGCGGTAATGTTGTAATTAAAGCAACCGCCAATGGTAAAGTTGAGTCTTTAGCGGTAACCAAAGGACAGATGGTAGAAAATGGTAGTAGTTTAGCCCAGATAAAACCGACAGGTGACGTTGAATACTATCTAATTCTATGGCTACCAAATAATAGCATTCCTTACATAAAACCTGGTGATACCATTAATATTCGTTATGATGCCTTTCCAGCAGATAAATTTGGACAATTTCCAGGCAAAGTTCTTTCCATATCGTCTATGCCCGCATCGCGCCAGGAGTTATCAGAATATACAAACGTTAGTAATGGAACCAATCAACAAGAGCTTGCACTTTATAAGGCAATAGTAACAATCAAACATAAATCATTTAACTATAAAGGTAAAACCTTAACGTTATCAAATGGTCTGAAAGCCCAGGCTGTCGTTTTCTTAGAAGAACGGCCTCTTTATATGTGGATGTTTACTCCTTTTTATAAAATTTCGCAAAGCGTAAGTGGCCCCATAAATGACTAAAGAACTATTTGCAACTATTACAACAAAACTTAATTTTTCGCTACGTAAAAAAATTCCGGTAATTTTACAATCTGAATCGGCTGAATGCGGTATTGCCTGCCTGGCAATGGTATGCGGCTACTATGGACTGGACATTGATTTATTTAATTTCCGCCAACGCTTTGGTAGCCCTTCTCAAGGTTCGTCCCTTATGCAGCTGAGTAAAACAGCAGAACATGCTGGGTTGAAAAGTCGTGCACTATCCTTGGATCTCGACGAAATAAGACAACTCAAATTACCCTGTATCATTCACTGGGGGATGAATCATTATGTAGTTTTGACCAAGGTCAGAAAGTCCAGCTTCATTGTTCATGACCCTTCCTTAGGGAAACGAGTTATTGGATTGCAGGAGATGTCGAATAACTTTACAGGTATTGCGCTGGAGTTATGGCCAGATCAAAATTTTGATCAAGAGACAGCAAAGTCACGCTTACGTTTGTTGGACTTAATGCGTAATATCGTTGGGTTAAAATCGGTATTACTTAAAATATTTGCCTTTTCTGTTGTTGTAGAGGCTATCGGGTTACTTTTACCGATTGGTACACAATTAGTTACTGACCATGTCATCATGGCCCATGATCAAAGCTTGCTTTCGGTAATATGCATTGGTTTGGTTTTCTTTACTCTATTCCGTACTTTTATCAGTATGTTAAGAGCCTGGACATCATTAACGTTGAACACGTTAACTAACATCCAATGGAAAACTACCCTGTTTGATCATCTGACCAAATTACCCCTTAGTTTTTTTGAAAAGCGGCATTTAGGCGATATACAATCTCGTTTTTCATCGCTTGATACCATTCGGTCAACTTTTACTAATAGTATTGTCGGTGGAATTATCGACTCCATTATGACTATTGGTCTTTTGATCATGCTTGCACTATACGGCGGCTGGTTAGTATGGGTGGTAGTAGGGTTTACCGCTTGCTATGCTATTATGCGCCTTTCTACGTATCATTTTTACCGTCGCGTAGCGGAAGAACAAGTGGTTAAAGGAGCTCGGTCTAGCTCTCATTTTATGGAATCACTTTATGGCATTTCTACCATTAAGGCATTAAATTTAAAAGAGCGCCGTTCTCAGCACTGGCTGAATATTAATATTGATGCTTGTAACGCAGGGATTAAGCAGACACGTTTTGATATGATGTTTAGTGGTGTTAATACATTTATCTCTTCGATTGATCAGGTTGCCGTCTTATGGCTTGGAGCCATTATGGTTATTGATAATGAGATGACCCTAGGCATGTTTATGGCTTTTAACGCTTATCGTGGTCAATTCTCTCAACGTGCATCGAGCCTCATTGATTTATTTATGCAGTTACGTATGTTATCTCTGCATAATGAACGTCTTTCTGAAATCGTCTTTAGCAAACCAGAAGAGGAGTTACCATCACGCCGCGTATTTACTGAAAACACGGGTGCCAGGTTAGAAGTAAAAAATCTCTGCTATCAATATGATCCTTTTTCGCAACCAATATTCTCTAACCTAAATATTACGATTGAACCAGGAGAATCCATTGCCTTAATTGGTCCATCTGGGGTGGGTAAGACGACTCTATTAAAAGTTATGTGTGGTTTACTTTCCCCAACAAGCGGTGATGTTCTGGCCGACAATCTCGATATCCAAAAAATTGGGCTAAATAACTATCGGCAGGGTACTGCCTGCGTTTTACAAGAAGATCGTCTTTTTTCTGGCTCATTGACCGATAATATAAGCGGTTTTGAGGATAATGTTGATTTAGAATTCGTTATGGAATGCGCGCGCCGATGCAACATTCATGATGAGATAATGAAAATGCCGATGGGCTACGAAACTATAGTTGGTGAGCTAGGCCTAGGTATTTCAGGCGGACAAAAGCAGCGTATCTTAATTGCACGTGCTCTTTATCGTAAACCTAGCATCTTATTTATGGATGAAGCCACCAGTCACCTTGATCTTAAAAATGAATCAATTATAAACCAGTCAATTTCTGGTTTGAGCATCACCAGAGTTATTGTCGCTCATAGGCCATCAACGATTGCCTCAGCCGATCGGGTCATTGATTTGTCTCGATCATGTAACCTTACGCTGGCTTAATAATAAAGAAAAAGGAGAATATAATGCAAAATACATTAAAGGGATTTAATACCGCAGTGATTAAACATGAAGATCATTTTTTAGCTCTTCTTTTGAAGGTTAAATCGCAAAATGACATCTGCCAAACCTATTATTTACAAGCTCCACACCTTGCAGATCTTTGCTTAATTCTACAAAGCAGAATTAATTTAGTTGCACAGCGCATCTCTGAGGAAGGTGATACTTATAAAGAAAAATTAAATAATATTAATGAAATCATTATTGCTGAAACCCCAGAAATTGAGATATCAGAGATTGAAGAGCCAGATTCTGGACAACGAATTACTTCTCTTACATTTGCTCCAGGAAACGCGTCAGCAAAAATTGTCGCAGTCTTACAAAATAAAAAAACCATAATATTTAACATCGATGATACGCAGGTTGATGCACTTTCAGTTGCAATTCAACAAGCATTAATCAATTCTAATGAAAATGATTTAATGCAGAACATTTACTTCGATATGAAATACCTAATGCTTTATACAGTAGATTTATCAAAAGAAAAAAATATTTCATATCAACAACATATTCAAGAAGACTGGAAAACCACTTTATATAAAAACTATCTAGCTATACTTTTCTGCTTTGAAACACCACAGGGCAAGAAAATTCTGACCGGAGCTATTGTCAAAATAAATTCCCAACATCCATCAGCAGAAACTAATACCATTATTAGGCGAGTGCTGGATAACCACTCTAAATTAAACGTTAATGACGAAGGATATTCACCACATGAAATATACAGTAATATAATGCCAACCCCACCTGGGAAAATACTTACTCTCCCTGAATGTTTGAATGCCCTTCATCATTTCTATCGGGAAATGAATACAAAATTACCTGGATAAGCTCGCTTACTGAAAAAGTCATCCCCTCCTTGCATAAATTATCAAAGTATCCCTCTCCATCAGGAGAGGGATAACCCGCAGTTAAATCAGTTCGGGCACTTATAAACCTGGCCGTTCATTTGGCTATCGGTCGGGACAAAGCTCGACAGCAGATTCTGCGTCGGGCTGCTGACGCCGTAAATCACGTTACCGCCCATTGCTGCCGCCTGGTTACGCAGGGCGTTTGCCGCACCGCGCATAGAGCCGCCCTCATCCCCATTCTGCCCGGATAGCCAGTTGCTCTGCGTGCCGGTCGCGGTTCCTAACAGCTGGCATTCAGAACCCGGCTTATCTTCAACAAAGCGTACGTTCTGGCCGCCAGAGGTCAATTCGTTGCTGGAGCTGCAACCTGCTAACAACAATGCTGCGCCGACAATCCCTGCTAAATATTTTACCTGCATGTTATTCCCCACGATCAATGAGCTGGACGCACTGGCCCGGATGTACAACCTTATACTAAAAAGACGACAAAAAGAAAAACCCCCGAGCATTTCTGCCCGAGGGTTTCCTTGTTTCTAAGGGGTATAGCGCACGATTACATCATGCCGCCCATACCACCCATGCCACCCATACCGCCAGCAGCACCTAAATCAGGAGCATCGCCTTTCGGCAGGTCGGTGACCATGCACTCGGTGGTGATCATCAGACCAGCAACGGATGCTGCGTACTGCAGAGCAGAACGAGTCACTTTAGTTGGGTCCAGGATACCGAAGTCGATCATGTTGCCGTATTCTTCGGTAGCGGCGTTGTAACCGTAGTTACCTTCGCCCGCTTTCACGTTGTTAGCAACAACAGATGGCTCTTCACCAGCGTTGGAAACGATCTGACGCAGCGGTGCTTCCATTGCGCGCAGCGCAACTTTGATACCGACGTTCTGATCTTCGTTCTGAGCGGTCAGGCCAGCCAGTTTAGCAGCAACGCGAACCAGCGCTACGCCACCACCAGCAACCACGCCTTCTTCTACCGCAGCACGGGTCGCGTGCAGGGCGTCGTCAACGCGTGCTTTCTTCTCTTTCATTTCAACTTCGGTAGCCGCGCCGACTTTGATTACCGCAACGCCGCCGGCCAGTTTAGCCACGCGCTCCTGCAGTTTTTCACGGTCGTAGTCAGAAGTCGCTTCTTCAATCTGCTTACGGATCTGAGTAACGCGGCCCTGAATCGCAGCTTCTTCACCCACGCCATCGATGATGGTGGTGGTGTCTTTGTTAATAACAACGCGTTTCGCCTGACCCAGGTCTTCCAGAGTCGCTTTTTCCAGCTCCATACCGATCTCTTCAGAGATAACGGTACCGCCGGTCAGCGTTGCGATGTCCTGCAGCATAGCTTTACGACGGTCGCCGAAGCCCGGTGCTTTAACCGCAGCCACTTTAACGATGCCGCGCATGGTGTTCACCACCAGGGTCGCCAGCGCTTCGCCTTCAACGTCTTCAGCGATGATAACCAGCGGTTTGCCAGCTTTCGCTACGGCTTCAAGAACCGGCAGCATTTCGCGGATGTTGGAGATTTTTTTGTCAGCCAGCAGAATGAACGGGCTTTCCAGCTCAACAGCACCGGTTTCCGGCTTGTTGATGAAGTACGGAGACAGGTAGCCGCGGTCAAACTGCATACCTTCAACCACGTCCAGTTCGTCTTCCAGACCGGTACCGTCTTCTACGGTGATCACGCCTTCTTTACCGACTTTATCCATCGCTTCAGCGATCAGTTTACCTACGGTTTCGTCGGAGTTAGCGGAGATGGTGCCAACCTGAGCAATGGCTTTAGAGTCAGAGCACGGTACGGACAGCGTTTTCAGTTCTTCAACAGCGGCTACGACAGCTTTGTCGATACCACGTTTCAGATCCATCGGGTTCATGCCCGCAGCGACGGCTTTCAGGCCTTCAGCGATGATAGCCTGCGCCAGTACGGTTGCGGTGGTAGTACCGTCGCCTGCAGCGTCGTTCGCTTTAGAGGCAACTTCTTTAACCATCTGCGCGCCCATGTTTTCGAACTTGTCTTCCAGCTCGATTTCACGCGCTACGGACACGCCGTCTTTGGTGATGGTCGGCGCACCGAAGGATTTGTCAAGAACCACGTTACGGCCTTTCGGGCCCAGGGTTACTTTAACTGCGTCTGCCAGTACGTTTACGCCGCGCAGCATTTTCACACGAGCGTCGTTACCGAATTTTACGTCTTTAGCTGCCATTTTATCTTTCCCTTAAATTCGTATGTTCAGTGTCGTTCGCGGATTACGCTTCAACAATTGCCAGAATGTCGCTTTCGGACATGATCAACACTTCTTCATTGTCGATCTTCTCGGATTTTACGCCGTAGCCATCGTTGAAAATGACGATGTCACCAACTTTAACGTCCAGAGGCTGCACGGTTCCGTTTTCCAGGATGCGGCCCTTACCGACAGCGATGATTTCGCCACGAGTTGATTTTGCTGCCGCAGAACCGGTCAGAACGATGCCGCCAGCAGACTTCGTTTCAACTTCTTTACGTTTGACGATCACACGATCATGTAACGGACGAATACTCATTTTGATAGCTCTCCTTTGAGAAAGTCATTATCAGTTATGGATGACGCCGGTCCGCACACGGTTTTCCGGCTAGTGCCCTGAGAGATGGGGATGGGGTTTTCCCGCTTCAAGGGGAAAAGCAAAAAAAAATTTGTCCACGTGCTCAGACGCACACTAATTTGCCGCCCTCAGCTGACGTCATAAGCAAAAGCGATTGTGATACCATCCCTTTTTTGCCGGGCGCAAGGTTGAATCATGAGTGGTTTAAAACAGGAGTTGGGGCTTGCTCAAGGAGTGGGGCTACTTTCCACATCATTACTGGGAACCGGCGTTTTCGCCGTTCCGGCGCTGGCGGCATTGGTCGCCGGCGATAACAGCCTGTGGGCCTGGCCCGCACTGATTTTACTGGTGTTTCCCATCGCTATCGTCTTCGCCACGCTGGGCCGCCACTTTCCCAGCGCAGGCGGCGTAGCGCATTTTGTGCATATGGCTTTTGGCCCGCGCCTGGCGCGCGTCACCGGCTGGCTCTTTTTATCGGTGATCCCGGTTGGGTTACCCGCTGCCCTGCATATCGCCACCGGCTTTGGTCAGGCGCTCTTTGGCTGGCACGACAGCCAGCTGCTGCTGGCCGAGCTGGGAACGCTGGCGATTATCTGGTGGGTCGGTTCTCGCGGAGCCAGCTCCAGCGCCAATCTACAAACGCTGGTTGCCGTGCTGATTGTCGCCCTGATTGTCGCCATCTGGTGGCGCGGCGCGATAAACCCAGCGCAGATCCCCTTCCCGCCGCCTTCTGATATCGACAGTTCGCAGCTTTTTTCTGCCCTTTCGGTGATGTTCTGGTGTTTTGTCGGACTTGAGGCCTTCGCGCACCTGGCCTCTGAATTTAAGCAGCCGGAACGCGATTTCCCCCGCGCGCTGATGATCGGCCTGTTACTGGCGGGTTCAGTCTACTGGGCCTGTACCGTGCTGGTCCTGCATTTTCATGCCTTTGGCGAGGAGATGGCCGCCGCCGCGTCGCTACCCAATATCGTTGTACGCCTGTTCGGTGTCCAGGCGCTATGGATTGCCTGCGTTATCGGCTATCTCGCCTGCTTCGCCAGTCTCAATATTTATATTCAGAGCTTTGCCCGCCTGGTCTGGTCGCAGGCGCAGCACAAACCCGATAGCTATTTGTCCCGCCTGTCGCCGCGGCAAATTCCGCGTAACGCGTTGAACGCGGTCCTCGGCTGCTGCGTGATTAGCGCATTGTGCATTTATGCGCTCAATATCAACCTTGATGCGCTGATCGTCTACGCCAACGGCATTTTTATCATGATCTATCTGCTGTGCATGCTGGCGGGCTGCCGTCTGCTTCAGGGACGTTATCGTCTGTTAGCGGCGTTTGGCAGCGTACTGTGCCTGGTGCTGCTGGCGATGGTTGGCTGGAAGAGTCTGTACGCGTTTATCATGCTGGCGGGACTGTGGCTGTTTTTACCGAAGCGCCGGCTGGCAGAGAGGTATTCCAGGCCGGAGTAACCGGCCTGGAGGATGTTAGTCGCGGCGATCGTCTTTATGATCGAGACGGTCGCGCTCGTCGTCTTTACGCTGATATTCGCCTTCAAAGGTATCGCCGCCGCCCGTTCCGGCGCTAAACCCGCCGCCAGGCATCCGGCTAAAACGCAGATGCGGCATCAGCTTCAAGGTCAGATGCTTCTGCACCGGAGGCAGCAGCAGCAGCAGACCCAGGAAATCGGTAAAGAACCCCGGCAGAAGTAACAACAGACCGGCGATAATCAGCGACACGCTTTTGATCATCTCAGCGGCCGGGCTCTCCCCCGCCGCCATCTTCTGCTGCATCAGCATAAGGTTTTTAAAACCCTGGTTTTTCACCAGCGATATCCCCACCACCGAGCTGAAGATCACCAGAATCAGCGTCAGCAGGACGCCAAGCACATGGGCGACCTGGATAAAGATCGAGATTTCAATGTAAACGTATAAAAAAACGGCAATTAACGGAATCCAACGCACCGGCGTCTCCTTCATAAACAGACGCCCGCATCGGCGCCCGTAGTCATAGATGTGCTATTCGCATCAAAAAGATGTTGGGCCAAAACGTCACTTTTCAATCGTAAAAAAAGCTTATTTTTTTCAACAATAGAAAACCGGTGACCCATTTCACAGATTAATAATTCTTATAAGATTCACTACATAATAAGTGATCAGGGCGGCTGATATTCGCTATCATCAGCATATGATCGTGGGTACCGGGCCGATTAAGGAAATAATCTGCGGCCAGAAAATGCGCTAGATCCGATAAATTCTGCGTATTTGGTGAATTCATAGGCAGCTTGAAAGAGAAGGTTCACATGTTAAACAACATTCGTATCGAAGAAGACCTGTTGGGTACCAGGGAAGTTCCAGCTGACGCTTACTACGGCGTCCATACTCTGAGAGCGATTGAAAACTTCTACATCAGCAACAACAAAATCAGCGATATCCCTGAATTTGTCCGCGGAATGGTGATGGTGAAGAAGGCCGCTGCGCAGGCTAACAAAGAGCTGCAAACTATCCCCAAAAGCGTTGCCAATGCCATTATCGCCGCCTGCGATGAGGTCCTGAATAACGGCAAATGCATGGACCAGTTCCCGGTCGACGTCTTCCAGGGCGGCGCGGGCACTTCCGTAAACATGAACACCAACGAAGTACTGGCCAACATCGGCCTTGAGCTGATGGGCCACCAGAAAGGCGAATATCAGCACCTCAACCCTAACGACCACGTTAATAAATGCCAGTCCACTAACGATGCCTACCCGACCGGTTTCCGTATCGCGGTCTACGCCTCTATCCTCAAGCTGATCGATGCGATTAACCAGCTGAGCGAAGGCTTCCAGCAGAAGGCGGTTGAGTTCCAGGACATTCTGAAAATGGGTCGGACTCAGCTACAGGATGCGGTGCCGATGACCCTCGGTCAGGAGTTCCACGCGTTTAATGTTCTGCTTAACGAAGAGACCAAATGCATTCTGCGCACTGCGGAACTGCTGCTGGAAGTGAACCTTGGCGCGACCGCTATCGGCACCCGCCTGAACACCCCGGATGGTTATCAGCAGTTAGCGGTACAAAAACTGGCGGAAGTCAGCAACCTGCCGGTTGTACCCGCAGAAGATCTGATCGAAGCGACCTCCGACTGCGGCGCCTACGTGATGGTCCACAGTTCCCTGAAGCGCCTGGCGGTAAAACTGTCCAAAATCTGTAACGACCTGCGCCTGCTCTCTTCCGGCCCACGCGCTGGCCTGAACGAAATCAATCTGCCTGAACTGCAGGCGGGCTCTTCCATCATGCCCGCCAAAGTTAACCCGGTGGTCCCGGAAGTCGTCAACCAGGTGTGCTTCAAGGTGATCGGTAACGACACCACCGTCACCATGGCTTCCGAAGCGGGCCAGCTGCAGCTGAACGTGATGGAACCGGTGATTGGCCAGGCGATGTTTGAATCTATTCATATTCTGACCAACGCCTGCTACAACCTGCTGGAAAAATGCGTCAGCGGCATTACCGCCAACAAAGCGGTATGTGAAAGCTACGTCTATAACTCGATTGGCATCGTCACCTACCTCAACCCGTATATCGGCCACCACAATGGCGATATCGTCGGCAAGATTTGCGCCGAAACGGGCAAGAGCGTCAGGGACGTGGTGCTTGAGCGCGGGCTACTGACCGCAGCGGAGCTGGATGACATCTTCTCTGCGCAGAACCTGATGCACCCGGCCTATAAAGCGAAGCGTTACACCGATGAAAGCGAACAATAGGTCTTCAGAGTAGACTTACCACAGGCATGTCAGCGATGACATGCCTTTTTTGTTCTTATTGATTTACTAAATCACAACAACCCAATATCAACTTGTTAATAAAACAAGGAAGGCATATATGTTTGGTGCAGAACTCGTTATTGTCCTGCTGGCTATTTATCTGGGAGCCAGACTGGGGGGCATCGGCATCGGTTTCGCCGGTGGCCTGGGCGTCCTCGTCCTGACTCTCGTTTTTCAAATTAAACCCGGCGCGATCCCCTTCGACGTCATTGAAATCATTATGGCGGTTATCGCCGCTATCGCCGCCATGCAGGTCGCCGGAGGGATGGACTATCTGGTCAGTCTCGCCGAACGAATGCTCCGGCGTCACCCCAAATACATCACCTTTCTCGCCCCGTTGGTCACCTGGTTTATGACCGTACTTGCCGGAACCGGGCATACCGCGTTCTCGACCCTACCGGTGATCACCGAAGTGGCAAAAGAACAGGGCATCCGCCCTTCGCGCCCGCTCTCCATCGCGGTGGTCGCTTCGCAGATTGCGATTACCGCCTCGCCGATTTCGGCAGCGGTGGTCTTTTTTGCCGGCATTCTTGAGCCGCTGGGCGTCAGCTACCTGACCCTGCTGGCGATCTGTATTCCGGTTACCCTGATTGCCGTCATGCTTACCGCCATCGTCTGTAACTTCCTCGGCTGCGAGCTGAAAGACGATCCGATTTATCAGGAGCGACTGGCAAAAGGGGAAGTCAAACTGCGCGGTAGCCAGGTTTTTGAACTGAAGCCGCACGCCAGACGCTCGGTCTTACTGTTTCTGATTGGTATCATCGCGGTGATGTTCTACGCCACCGCCATTAGCGATACCGTAGGCCTGATCCAGAACCCGGTCCTGCCGCGTAACGAAGCGATCGTCGTATTTATGCTGACAATCGCGACGCTGATAAGCATTACCTGCAAAATCGACACTGGTGAAGTCCTCAACGCCAGCACCTTTAAATCCGGCATGAGCGCCTGCGTCTGCGTTCTCGGCGTCGCATGGCTGGGGGATACGTTCGTCAAAGCCCACATCAGCGATATCCAGACCGTGGCGGGCGACCTGCTGCACAACTACCCGTGGCTGCTGGCGGTGGTGCTCTTCTTCGCCGCGACCCTGCTTTATTCCCAGGCTGCGACCACCAAGGCGCTGATGCCCGCCGCGCTGATGCTGGGCGTGAGCCCGCTTACCGCCATCGCCTCGTTTGCCGCCGTCTCCGCCCTTTTCGTTCTGCCGACCTACCCAACCCTGCTGGCGGCGGTCGAAATGGACGACACCGGCTCAACCCGCATCGGCAAATACGTCTTTAACCATGCTTTCCTGATCCCCGGCGTCATCGCCATTACGCTGTGCGTGATCCTCGGGTTTATTTTCGGTGGCATCATGCTGTAAATCTCTTCAAATTCGGGCCAGATCCTGGCCCGTTGCGTTAATCCTCCCCACCTTGCGTGCTATAGTGCCTCTTTTCGCTGATACGAGGTTCACGATGACTACGCCTGATGCTGTTGTTGTACTCTGTACCGCGCCGGATGAAGCGACCGCCCAGGACCTGGCGGCCAAAGCGCTGGCGGAAAAACTCGCCGCCTGCGCCACTCTCCTGCCGGGAGCGACATCGCTCTACTACTGGGAAGGAAAACTGGAGCAGGAGTATGAAGTGCAAATGCTGCTGAAAACCGACCTTGCCCATCAGCAGGCGCTGCTGGACTGCCTGAAGTCCCATCACCCGTATCAAACCCCTGAACTTCTGGTTCTGCCCGTTATTCACGGAGACAACGATTACCTCTCATGGCTCAACGCATCATTACGCTGATCCTGCTGCTTTGCAGCACTTCGGCCATTGCCGGCCTGTTCGACGCCCCTGGCCGTTCGAACTTTGTTCCTGCTGACCAGGCTTTTGCCTTCGATTTTCAGCAGAATCAACACGATCTTAATCTGACCTGGCAAATCAAGGATGGTTACTATCTTTACCGTAAACAGATAAAGCTGACGTCCGCCGATGCGGCGTTTAGCGAACCTTCGCTGCCCGCAGGCGAATGGCATGAGGACGAGTTTTACGGTAAAAGCGAAATTTACCGCCAGCGCCTGACCGTGCCGGTCACTCTGACTCACGCCGCCGCCGGCGCGACCCTGACCGTCACCTGGCAAGGCTGCGCGGATGCCGGTTTTTGCTATCCGCCGGAAACCAAAATCGTGCCGCTCGGCAACGCGCTGGCGCAGTCCGGCGATAAAAAACCGATGCTTAATCCGCCCCTGCCGCTGGAAACGCGCCCGGCGCTGCCGGTCGAGTCACCCGCTGACCTTGCGCCCCCCGCTACGGACGAAAAAAGCGCCGATCTGCCCTTTAGCGCGCTGTGGGCGCTATTGATTGGTATCGGCATCGCGTTTACCCCCTGCGTTCTGCCGATGTATCCGCTCATTTCCGGTATCGTGCTGGGCGGTCAAAAACGCCTCTCCACCGCCCGCGCGCTGCTGCTGGCCTTTATCTACGTTCAGGGTATGGCCTTAACCTACACCGCGCTGGGGCTGGTTGTTGCCGCTGCGGGCCTGCAATTCCAGGCGGCGCTGCAGCACCCTTATGTGCTGATTGGCCTGTCGGTGGTGTTTATCCTGCTGGCGCTGTCGATGTTTGGTCTATTTACGCTCCAGCTGCCTTCGTCGCTGCAAACGCGTCTGACGCTGATGAGCAACAAACGCCAGGGCGGTTCAACCGGCGGCGTATTCGCCATGGGGGCAATTGCTGGATTAATCTGCTCGCCCTGCACCACCGCGCCGCTGAGCGCCATTCTGCTCTATATCGCCCAGAGCGGTAATCTGTGGCTGGGCGGCGGAACGCTGTACCTCTACGCGCTCGGAATGGGGCTGCCGCTGATCCTGGTGACCGTATTCGGTAACCGACTGCTGCCGAAAAGCGGCCCGTGGATGGCCCACGTCAAAACCGCCTTTGGCTTTGTGATCCTCGCGCTGCCGGTCTTTTTACTGGAGCGTATCGTGGGCGAACCGTGGGGCCTGCGGCTTTGGTCGCTGCTGGGCGTCGCCTTTTTTAGCTGGGCGTTTATCACCTCACTGGGCGGCACGCGCCCCTGGCTGCGTATCGTGCAAATAGCGATGCTCGGCGCCGCGCTGGTCAGCGCCCGTCCACTGCAGGACTGGGCTTTCGATGCGCCGGTCGCCCAACAGCAGGCCCATCTCCAGTTTACCCGCATCCATAACGTCGATGAGCTCAATCAGGCGCTGGCGCAGGCGAAAGGCAAAACGGTGATGCTCGATCTGTACGCCGACTGGTGCGTGGCCTGCAAAGAGTTCGAGAAATACACCTTCAGTTCACCTGACGTTCAACAGGCCCTGAAAGAGACCGTTCTGCTGCAGGTTGATGTCACGAAGAATAGCGAGCAGGACGCGGCGCTGCTGAAGCACCTCCAGGTGCTCGGCTTGCCCACGATTCTGTTTTTCAACGAACGGGGCGAGGAGCAGCCCGCGCAGCGCGTCACCGGGTTTATGGATGCCGCGGCATTCAGCGCCCATTTGCGCGATCGACAACCGTGAGCGACACTGTAGGAGGAAAAATGGAGGAAAAGACCGTGCAACGTGAAGATGTCCTGGGTGAAGCCATCCAAATCCTCGAAATCGAGGGTATCGCTAACACCACGCTGGAAATGGTCGCCGAGCGCGTGGCTTACCCGCTCAATGACCTCAAACGTTTCTGGCCTGACCAGGAGGCGCTGTTATATGACGCGCTTCGCTATCTCAGCCATCAGGTCGATGCCTGGCGCCGCCAGCTTTTGCTGGACGAGTCGCTCAGCGCGGAGCAGAAGCTGCTGGCCCGCTACGCCGCGCTGACCACCTGCGTGAGCAACCATCGTTATCCCGGCTGCCTGTTTATCGCCGCCTGTACTTTTTACCCGGACCCTCAGCATCCGATCCATCAGCTGGCCGAGCAGCAAAAGCAGGCTTCGCTGGCCTATACCCACGAACTGCTTAGCCAGCTCGAAGTTGACGATCCAGCAATGGTCGCGAAGCAGATGGAGCTGATCATCGAAGGCTGCCTGAGCCGACTGCTGATCAAACGCAGCCAGACGGACGTCGATACCGCGCGTCGCCTGGCTGAAGACATTTTGCGTTTTGCCCAGTGCCGTATGGGCGGCGCCCTGACCTGATTCCGATATCTTAACTGATTCATCGCGCATATAATTCCCCTTCATCGATATGCTGACAGGGTTTGATATGCGCTCTCTTCTTTGGCTTGCCGCCATGGGGCTGTGTTCAACACCGCTCCTGGCAGCCTCTCCGCAAGGCTTTTCTTTCGCGCATAAAGACTGGGAGCTCGCCTGCGACAACACCGGGACCTGTCGGGCCGCGGGGTATGGCACCACCGTGGGCGAAGTCAGCGTTCTGCTGACCCGCAATGCGGGCGCGGCGCAGCACGTCATCGCTGTCGCGACCTTCGCGCAAACCGAACGCGATATTCCTCCCGATGCCGCGGTAAACCTGTTTATTGACGATCGGGATCACGGTCCGCTTGAGGTCGCCGACGAGAGCCACTTTCGCTTTGATGATACCCAGACGGCGGCCCTGATTCAGGCCCTTGAGCACAACGGCAAAATTGAGCTGGCGCTTAACGGCGAGCGTAAGACGCTTTCCGACGCAGGCAGCAGCGCCGTATTTTTGAAGATGGATGAGTTCCAGCGGCGCCTGGGGACTGCCGATGCGCTGTTACGCCAGGGCGACGCCGGTGATGACAATATTTTAACGGCAGCGCCCGCGCCGGAAATTATCGCCGCGCCGGCGGTTCACGATGCCGCTACCGCGCCGTTGACGGCAAAGCAGCGGCAGAAACTCCTTCCCCAACTCGTCCCGCTCCTGAACAGCCATTGTGACGACTGGAAAAACGCGGATATCCCGGCGTCTGAGCGCCAGCTCACCGCAACTCCGCTGGATAAAAACCACACGCTGATTCAGGCCCTGTGCTGGCGCGCGGCCTACAACGACGGCTATGCAGTGTGGGTCGTGGACAAAGGGTTCATGACCCCGCCTCAGCTGGTCACCACCGACGCCTCCAGCTATGCCGACGGCGTGCTCACCTTTTTCAATAAAGGCCGCGGTATCGCCGACTGCATCAGCGGCGAAGAACGCGTCTGGGACGGTAAAACGTTTATCCAGAGCCTGAAGTACACCACCGGTGACTGCCGGGAAATCGCCCCCGGAGGCGCGTGGATGCTGCCCACCTTTGTGGGCCAGGTTATCCCAAAGCAGCAGAAAGATGCCGATAACAACGCGCTGAAAGCGTTATACAACGCGGTGTTAAAAGAGCAGAAGGTCAATCCTGAACTGGATCTGAATAAGATCGCCGAGCAGTTTCCCCTCAGCGGCAACGTCAGCCATTTTACGCTGACCTACGCGGACGACTCTCTGGTCTCGACGACGAAGCCCTCCGCCGATATCAGCGATGATGAGTGGCAGACGTTTCTCCAGTCCGATATCAGCGCCGACTCCGAAAACGGCAAAGTCAGCTTTACGCTGGTTGACCTCGACGGAGACGGTAAACGTGATTTAATCATCGACAGCTACGTCGGCGGTACCGGACTCTTTAGCTATACCGGGATATTAAAACGCAGCGACGACGCTTTTGCTGCGGTCAACAGCGATGATAGCGGCAACGGCGATGATTTTGACGCAGGCGTTCCGGGCGCGCTCTACTCTCTTAACGGCCGCGGCGCCAACCAGTGGAGCCACTGGGTACGCATTAATGGCCAGGTTTATGCGCTCTGGTACAACGGCCAGTTTGGCGAAGATAATCTCTATCTCTTGCGCCCGTTTGGCCCCTCAGGCAGTACGCCAGCAGTGACGATCCGCTATCGCTACACCCTCAACGACATCAGCTCGCCGGAAAAAGGTCAACCCCTGACGCCGGCGCTGAATGACAGGGAAAAATCAGACCTGCTGAAGTCGCTGGAAGTGATGCAGAGCAGCCTGCTCAAGGATAAGCCGCAGAGCGACAATGACGCGCCGATTTGTCCTATTCCTCCTGGCACGTCATCCGACGACGCGGAAAACTACTACAGCGGCGTACCATCGAACTATATCTACGAAACCGTGGCGTATATCCCGGTCTGGCTCAACGATAAATGTTTTATCGGCACCATCTTTAGCCACCATGGCGCCTATCGCCACGGCGTCGACGCGGAAATCACGCTCAGCTCGCCGCGCGATGATGAAGACATCGTTGGCGACTACGCGATCTCCGGATTGCGCCGCGCTATCTCGGTGACCAGCGGCTGGAAAATCCGCGAAGGCGACAACGGTATGATGTAATTTTCAGCAAAAAAGCGCCTTTGGGCGCAGAATTGCCGCAAAGTTAAGCAACCAGTAGATAAAACGAGAAATTTGATTGACGGGGCGTACGGATTACGGTTTAATGCGCCCCGTTGCCCGGATAGCTCAGTCGGTAGAGCAGGGGATTGAAAATCCCCGTGTCCTTGGTTCGATTCCGAGTCCGGGCACCACTATTCAGAGAACCCAGCCTATGGCTGGGTTTTTGCTTTTCTACGACCGGACACTCCATCAAACGGCGTTCGATGATTCGCCGCACGGCGGCTCACCCCTTCGGGGGCAGCGCGACAAGCGCAGTTCAACGCCTGCGGCGTTAGTCCGAGTCCGGGCACCACTATTTAAAGAACCCGCCTAAAAGCAGCCTAATCGCGGAATAAGCAGACGTTGGTATCCGGGGTGAGTTGAGTGCGTCGAACAATTAAGCTTCATTAAAACTATTTTTTGCGGAGCTCTTTCGAGCTCCGCGGATTAGGCTATTTCAACAATGACTTTACTTTGCGGGCCACACGGCGAACCAGACTCCTGCCTCTGTTTGCGCCCTGGACATGAATCGCTTCATAAAGAGCATTAAAGCGATCGTGGGCCCAGCCATCTCTTTGCTGAGAAATTAGACCATCAATCTTATTATTTAAAAGCTGTAGTTCATTACTGACAGAATGGCCGCCATTGATGCTGCGCAGTCGGCTCACTTCATTCTCCAGTTCATGAATTTTTTCGAGGTACGAAGGAATCAAGCCCATCGCATAGTTATATTTCACATTTTCATCCATAAATGGACGGAAGCTACGGTAGTTGTTTTTGCTCTTATTTCCGCTTAACAACATTCCGGAGTTTGCTACTCTATACCAAAATAGCGGCTCAGGGACGATTTGCAATTTATAGCCATGTAAGGATATTTTCGCAAAAAACTCCCAATCTTCATGACCTAAACCGTAATCTTCAGTAAAACCGCCGATGTTGTCGAAAGCTTCTTTCTTGATCAGAGCATTAGCATCGCCAAAGCAGTTACTAAAGCTGGCGATATTTAAATCAGGGCCTAACGGGAGCCAGCAGTGCGTCATTTTACGGAATGGCGAAGGGAACTCCTCACCAAAAATGAGATCGCTTGGGGTGGTCAACACATCGGCTCCGGAGTTTAATGCTGCCGTGACAAATGTCTCAACCTCAAAAGGTTTAGCGACATTATCATCATCCATAAACATCAGATATTCACCGGAGGCGTGTCGAGCGGCCAAATTTCGTGCCGCGCCCAGGTAGTTATTTGAACTGCGGATGATTTTCCAGCCTCGAGCGTTAAAGTCGTTCTCGATAAGGTTCAAATAACGATGAGATTCTTCTTTTGTGCTTCCATCATCAACTAAGATAACTTCAATATTTTGGTACGTCTGCGTTTTTATTGAGGCAAGTGCCTGCTGGAGCAAATGATGACGGTCGAAATGAGTAATACATACGCTCACTAACGGACGATTAGATTCATCAATTTTCTTGAAGACGCAGTTATCTTTTCTTTCAATGGCGGCAAACCACGCTGCCTGGATATTTTCTTGTGATTCAACCAGTCCGGGTTTGATGTTTATATTTTTTAAGCGATAGTGAATTTTACCGTATAAATCAACCGGCGTTGGGGTAAACAGAACCTCAGCATGATGCTCCTGCGGAATAAGTTCTGGAATCCCTCCAACGTTTGAGGCGAGGAAGTTAACGTTATTAATCAAGCATTCATAAACGGTATATGGGGAGTTTTCAACGAGCGATGGGATGATGACTAATACATTTTTTCTTTTTATATATTCGTTTGCATTAGTACGGTCATAATCGCTGATGATATTGACTGCCAGACCCAGGTTTTTGGTCTGGCTCATGATATAGGTAAATGAATCAATTTTACCCAGCGTGACGTTTTTTCCAAGGAAGGTCACACCAGAGATCGTCTCTTTATCTTCGGCAGAGAGTTTTCTTAATGCGCGCAGGAAGATATCGAGCCCTTTACGGGTTTCAAGTCGGCCGAAAAATACAAGCTCAACGCCTGAAGCGTTTTTTTCATTGGCTTTAACGACAACATCACTTCTCTTTTCAAACCCTTGAAATGGCTCGCAATTTAAAATAACATGGCGTTCTTCAGGAACATTCCAGTGTTTACTCAACATCCAATCAATTAAATACTGAGACGGACTAACGACTTCATCAGCCATCTCAACTACCATTTTTTCCATATAATAGAGTTCAAGGTGATTCTGATCATATGGGAGCTGGTAGTTACCTTCATCAGCCCATAACGTTGAGCTATGGGTATTGACAATGAATTTGGTATTTTCAAAATCAGTGCCATTCTTTTTACTTAATAAAGCGTAATAAAGATCTGCCTGCCATTCACAAGAAATAATAGTGTCATAGATATTATTCTCTTTCAGCCAGAGCAAAATTGAGTAACTTTTTCTTCTAAAATAGGGGGCATCGATATTAATCTCTTTTACCAGACCGGTACTCAGCAAATTAATACCAAAGGTGCTATAAATACGTGACCAATCGCTAAAAGTTGATGCAGATGACTCTGAATAGTCACCACATGTATACAATACATCGACATCATACCCCTTTTTTGCCAAAGTAGTGGCAAGGGCTGTGAAAGCAGTACCAATGCCGCCGTTACGGACAGGCCCCTCTATGTCCGGCGTCATTATAAGAACTTTCTTCATTGTGATCTTTCCTTAGTAACCTAGACTTTTCTATAATAATGAGTGAGTTGAAGTAATATTAAGATAGCAATCAATAGCTTCTGTTAAACAGGATAAAAAATGACCAGTGCAGAGTTAAAATTTGATTTATTTCTAAAATCCTATCATCCATCTCATCGATTTGTCTATAAGGCAAACCCCGGTAACGCGGGCGATGGCGTGATTGCATCTGCAACGTACGATTTTTTCGAACGAAATGCGCTTACCTATGTTCCTTACAGAGCCGATGAGCGTTACAGCGCTGATACTGATATTTTAATTTTTGGTGGCGGAGGAAACCTCATCGAAGGGTTATATGCTGAAGGCCGCGATTTCATCCAAAATAATATTCATAAATTTCACAAAACGATCATTATGCCTTCGACAATCAGAGGGTATAGCGATTTATTCACTAATAATATCGATAAATTAGTAGTGTTTTGCCGTGAAAATACCACTTTCGATTATATAAAATCTCTCAGCTATGAGCCAAATAAGAACGTATTCATTGCTGATGACATGGCATTTTATCTCGATCTTAGTAAATACCTGTCTCTTAAACCGGCCTATAAACAACAGGCAAACTGTTTCAGAACAGATTCAGAGTCGCTGACAGGAGAACATAAAGAAAACAATCATGATATTTCGCTCACGTGGAATGGCGACTATTGGGATAATGAATTTCTGGCACGAAACTCTACCCGTTGCATGATCAATTTCCTTGAAGAGTATAAAGTTGTAAATACCGATAGACTGCATGTAGCAATTTTAGCATCCCTGCTGGGAAAAGAAGTCAATTTCTACCCTAACTCATACTACAAAAATGAAGCCGTTTATAATTACTCGCTGTTAAATCATTACCCAAAAACGTGCTTTATTACTACCAGCTAAAAAATGCAGCGTATATTAATACGCTGCTAAAAATTCACATCACCTTTACAGCATTATCAATTATTGCCTGCCAGCCTTCACGCGAGTATTCATTTGCCCGGCTATAGTCGGCGAATTTATCGATCGCGCCAATAAAAAGATTATCATTCACTTTCTTGATTTCGCCTACAGCTGAACTTTCCACGTTACTTTTCACGTAAAGTATTTTACTGTTACCGTGCTTCTTAAACTCTTTTGCTAAAGCAAATACTATATCATCAAGATTATTGCCATTGCTTTTTACGACAAAAATTTTATTTTCATCAGCAAGGCTGTTCTTAAATTTATTTATCAAGTAATGAATCTTATCCATTTCCCTGGAATAGATAAGATCATTTTCCTGTTCGGTATAACGCCAGACCCAGCCATCATCTTTATTATAGCTATACATTTCAGTATGAAAACAAATATCATACTATTGATCAAGAATTATATCCTGTCAGGATGCTGTGAGATTTTCATAGATAATATATTCTTTCAGGCCGGGGCGGATAAAGCCACCCGGCGGAAATCCAGGCACGGTAGCTAAACGCGCCTCAGCCAAACATCTTCCTTCCTAGCTGGCGCCCCGCCTCCAGATGCGCTTCCGCCGTTTGCAGGTCCGGCAACAGCAGCATCTGCGAACTGGCGACCGTAGCCCCGCAGTAATCAAAAATGCCGTGGACAATTTGCGCATTAAAAGCATCGGTAAACCCGTGCTTGTCATACGTTTGTTGACTGGCTGCGCCTAATGCCACCAGATGTACCCGCAGGCGTCCCAGCTTCTTCACTACGTTGCCGTCGGCGGTCTCCTCATAGGCCCAGCCGTTTGAAAACACCCGGTCAATCCAGCCTTTCAGCAGCCCCGGCATCGACCACCAGTAAATGGGAAACACCAGCACCAGCGCGTCGGCGTTATCGATTCTGGCCTGTTCAGCGATCGCATCGGACGGCGTAGCGCCGGTTTGCCGAAAGGCGGCAATATCCGGTTCGGCAAAAACCGGGCTAAAGCCTTCCCGGGTTAAATCGGCAATTTCAGCGCTGTGATGCGAGCCGGATTCGGCAACCCCCTGCGCAATCGCCGCCGCAACGCTGTGAGTCAGAGAAGTATTAAGAGGATGAGAAACCACGATTAATGCATGCATGACGGATACCCCAGTTGCTATACAACGATATTGGACGTAGTCTTATATACTAACAGTAACCTACCAATAGTAAGTTACCTTTGGTATATAAGCATGTCAACGGGAGAATGCTTCTATGTCTGAACCACTCGTACGGCAGCGTTTAACGCGAGAAGAGCGGCGCAAACAGCTGATTGATGTTGCCTGGCAGATTATTCGGCAAGAAGGGACCGATGCCCTGACGCTGGGCTACCTGGCGACGCAGGCGGGAGTCACTAAACCGGTGGTTTACGATCATTTTGACAGCCGTTCGGGACTTTTCGCGACGCTATACACGGAATACGACCAGCGCCAGACGGCGCGAATGGATGAAATACTGCGCAATACCGAACCGAATGCGGATAAACTGGCCGCGGCGATCGCCAACGCCTATATCGAGTGCGTGCTGCTTCAAGGGCGCGAGATGCCGAGCGTCATGGCCGCGCTCGCCGGGACGCCCGAGCTGGAGAAGATCAAACAAGAGTGCATCGCCACTTTTACCGGGAAATGCCGGGACTATTTTGCGCCGCTTTGCGAAAGTGACAACCTCAGCGAAGCGGCCATTCTCGCCATGCTCGGGTCCGCCGACGGTCTATCGGCCTCGGTCGTGAGCGGCGTTATCACGGAGCAGCAGGCTAAAGATGAGCTCTTTCAGGTGATTATGTCGATGCTGCAGCGCTGCTGCCATCGCTAAGCCGCGCCCGCCGCCCGGCGGTCGCGTTGATGATTATCAGCCGCCCGCTTTCTTGATCGCCGCATCCAGCGAGGCTTTATCCGCCAGCCCCGGGAACACGGTGATCGTCGCTTCCGTGGCGCCGGTGGTCGGCATCACGATAACTCCAGGCGTCCCGCTCAGGCCAATTTCCTGCGCCAGCTGATTGATGCTTTCCAGCGCCGGTTCAACGTCCGCCGCTTTCCCGGCATCGAAATTCACTTTCTTCGCCTGCTGCTGGATGTCGGCGGCCGTCAGCTTGCCTTCGTTATGCCCGGTGGAATAGATCCCGTTATGGTAGGTCAGATAAGCCTCAGCGCCCTTCTGCTGATAAATCTGCAGGCCGGTTTTCGCTGCTGCAAGCGAGGTTTCCCAGCGGCTGCCAAAAATTGGCCACTCTTTAAAGGCAAAGCGGGTCTGCGGGTTCTCTTTGATCACCTGTTCCATTACCGGCGCCAGACGGCTGCAGTAAACGCATTGATAATCAAAGAATTCAATGACCGTAACTTTGCCCTCTTTCGGGCCGTAGGTTGGGGTATTTTTATCCTGGGTCAGCGCGGCCGCGTTCTTCAGTACCGCCTGGGTCGCGGCGCTGGCCTGCTGCTGTTGCTGAATTTGCTGCAGCTTCTGGCTGGCCTGCAGCAGCACTTCCGGATGCGCAACTAAATAATCCGCGGCGATTTTGCCAATACGGGCCTCTTGTTCAGGCGTAAAGGTCGGTGCGTCAGCAGCGGTCGCCATAACCGGAAACAGGGAGGCGCCAATAAAGGCAAATGTGAGTAAATTCTTGTGGCCGGGCATGTGGTTAGTCCTTGCGATAGGTGAACGGCAGATGTGTTTCTACGAACAAAATATCATCCTTTACCTGCGAATCATTGCCGGACGAGGCAATGATTGGTAACTATATTTTTCAATAACTCGCTGCGTTCGGGTTCTCGGACAGGTGGTCAAGGCGCCCGAACGAGAGTACCCTTCGCCCCTGCGTTTTCCTGTAGGGTCTTTTTTGGTGGTTCGATGAGTTGGCTATGAATGAGTTTTTCAGTCAGTGGGACGTGGCGGTTATTCTGCTGCAAATTATCGCTATCGATCTGTTACTGGGCGGCGACAACGCGGTGGTGATCGCGATGGCCTGCCGTAAGCTGCCGCCGCAGCAGCGTACCAAAGCCATTATTATCGGTACCTTCGGCGCGATTGCGGCACGCGTGCTGCTGCTGGCCGTCGCCATCTATTTACTCTCACTACCGTGGCTTAAAGTGGTCGGCGCGCTGATGCTACTGTGGATTGGCATCAAGCTGGTGACTAATCAGGAAGAAGAAAGCGAGGTCAGCAGTTACAGCAGCCTGTGGCGTACCGCGGTCACCATTACCGTTGCCGACGTCATTATGTCGCTGGATAACGTACTGGCGGTTGCCGCCGCCGGGAAAGGCCATCTGCTGCTGGTCGCGCTGGGTGTATTAATCAGCATTCCGATTATCGTCCTCGGCAGCAAACTGGTGCTGGCAATCCTCAACCGCTTCCCGTCCGTGGTGATGCTGGGCGGTGCGCTCATCGGCTGGATAGCCGGTTCAATGATGGTGACCGATGTGACCATCGTTCATCTCTTCCCCAACGCGCCCGCCGCTCTCCCACTGATGGGTGGAACCATTGGCGCAGCCCTGGTGCTGCTCGAAGGGCTGCGCAGAAACCGCAGGCGCTCCACCGAATAGGGACATTGTCGATCGGCCGCCGTCAATCCCGACGGCGTCAAGTTTGCGCCACTTTTCCGCCCCATCCGCCCTCATTTGCCCTAAGCTTAATAAAGACACCTGATCCAGGGATCTGTAACCGTCATATTGCGCATAAATGAGATAACGCCATGGAATTAAAGGATTATTATGCCATTCTAGGGGTTCAGCCAACGGACGATCTGAAAACCATTAAGACCGCCTATCGCCGTCTGGCACGTAAATATCACCCCGATGTCAGCAAAGAAAACGATGCCGAAGCCAAATTCAAAGATCTCGCCGAAGCCTGGGAAGTGCTTAAAGATGACCAGCGCCGCGCCGAATACGACCAGCTCTGGCAGCACCGCAACGATCCGCAGTTTGGCC
This sequence comes from Klebsiella sp. M5al, assembly GCF_002090195.1. Classification (NCBI taxonomy): domain Bacteria; kingdom Pseudomonadati; phylum Pseudomonadota; class Gammaproteobacteria; order Enterobacterales; family Enterobacteriaceae; genus Klebsiella; species Klebsiella sp. M5al. The sequence continues at coordinate 465,470 of NZ_CP020657.1, read as the reverse complement.
GGCAGCAGCAGCATTCCCGCGAGCAGAGCTATAGCCAGCAGGACTTCGACGACATCTTCTCCACCATGTTTGGCCAGCAGGCGCACCATAGCCGCCGCCAGCACGGCGTCCGCGGTCATGACTTAGAGATAGAAGTCGCGGTGTTCCTTGAAGAAACCCTGGCGGAGCAGACGCGCACCATCAGCTATAAGCTGCCGGTTTATAACGTCTTTGGCATGGTCGAAAGCGAAACGCCGAAAACCCTGAACGTGAAAATTCCCGCGGGCGTCGTCGACGGCCAGCGCATCCGTCTGAAAGGCCAGGGTACTCCCGGTGAAAATGGCGGCCCCAATGGCGATCTGTGGCTGGTGATCCATATCGCCCCGCATCCGCTGTTTGATGTCGTCGGCCATAACCTTGAAATCGTCCTGCCGCTGGCGCCGTGGGAAGCCGCATTGGGCGCTAAAGTTACCATCCCGACGCTGAAAGAGAGCATCCTGCTAACCATTCCGCCGGGCAGCCAGGCCGGTCAGCGGCTGCGCGTGAAAGGCAAAGGGCTGACCAGCAAAACCACCACCGGCGACCTGTATGCGGTGATTAAAATCGTCATGCCGCCAAAACCAGATGAGAAGAGCCGCGCGCTCTGGCAGCAGTTGGCGGATGCGCAATCCAGCTTCGAGCCGCGTAAGACATGGGGGAAAGCCTGATGGCTAAGATAACAGTGACGTTCACGATTACCGAGTTTTGTCTCCACACCGGCCTTTCCGAAGAGGAGCTTAACGAGATTGTCGGCCTCGGCATGATTGAGCCGCGCCAGCCGCAGCGGGAAAACTGGCTGTTTGACGATAGCGCGGTGACCATCGTGCACCGCGCCGTACGCCTGCGCAAAGAGCTGGAGCTGGACTGGCCGGGTATCGCTGTCGCCTTAACGCTGCTGGACGAGAACGCGCGCCTGAGCCGCGAAAATCAAATCCTGCAGCAGCGGCTGGCGCGCTTTCTGACGCATAGCTAAGCCCTCGACGCGGCATCGCCCGGTCCTTACCGGGCCTGGGCGGTCCGCGAATAACCTCAGCAGGGCATAAAAAATGCCGCCGGGGGAAGCCCGCGGCGGCATGAGTTACCAGCAAAACGATTTAGTCGTTGATGCGCGGATGCTGCTGCACCAGGCGAGAACGTTTTTCCTGCAGGTCGGCGATTTCCTGATCGATATCTTCGATTTTATGCTCGATATTATCGTAGTGCTCGCCGAGAATTTCTTTCGCTTCCTGAATATCCGAAGCCGCTGGCGTCGCCCCTTTCAGTGGACGATTGGCGGTCTCTTTCATCGACAGGCCGGTAATCAGGCCAATAACCGCAATCACCATCAGATAGTAAGCCGGCATCATCAGGTTCTGCGTGCTCTCTACCAGCCACGCCGCCAGGGTTGGCGTCAGACCGGCAATCAGCACCGAGATGTTAAAGGCGCTGGCCAGAGCGCTAAAGCGGATGTGGGTCGGGAACATCGCCGGCAGCGACGAGGCCATCACCCCGATAAAGCAGTTCAGCACTACCGCCAGCACCAGCAGACCGGCGAAAATCAGGCCGAGAACGTTACTGTTAATCATGATAAAGGCCGGAATCGACAGCGCGAACAGCGCCACGCTACCAATCAGAATAAACGGGCGACGGCCAAAACGGTCGCTGAGCATACCGATAACCGGCTGAACGAACAGCATCCCGACCATGATGGCGATGATGATCAGCACCCCGTGATCTTCTGAATAGTGCAGGTTATGCGACAGGTAGCTCGGCATATAGGTCAACAACATGTAGTAGGTCACGTTGGTGGAAATCACCAGACCGATACAGGTCAGCAGGCTACGCCAGTGTTTGGTCGCAATCTCTTTGAAGGAGACTTTCGGTCCTTCCTGCAGGCCTTCGCGATCGCCCTGCTCCATTTTATCAACGTGCTGCTGGAACGCCGGCGTCTCTTCCAGCGCATGACGCAGATAAAGACCAATAATCCCTAACGGCAGCGCCAGGAAGAACGGAATACGCCAGCCCCAACTGAGGAAGTTCTCTTCACCCACCACGCTGGAAATCAGTACCACCACGCCCGCGCCCATCACAAAACCGGCTATTGAACCGAAGTCCAGCCAGCTGCCCATAAAGCCGCGTTTACGGTCAGGCGAGTATTCCGCCACAAAGATCGATGCGCCGGTATATTCTCCGCCCACCGAAAAACCCTGCGCCATTTTACATAGCAGCAGCAGTATTGGCGCCCAGATGCCAATCGTGGCATACGACGGAATAAGACCGATACAGAATGTACTTATCGACATGATGACAATGGTTATCGCCAGAATCTTTTGTCGACCGTATTTATCGCCCAGCATCCCGAAGAACAGGCCGCCTAATGGACGAATTAAGAAGGGAACCGAGAAGGTACCGAGCGCGGCGATCATCTGCACGCTGGGGTTGGCATCGGGGAAAAAGACTTTACCCAGGGCATACGCAACAAAACCATAAACCCCAAAATCGAACCATTCCATCGCGTTACCCAGCGACGCTGCGGTAATCGCTTTCTTCAGTTTGCTATCATCAATGATGGTCACATCCCGAAGCGTGATGGGTTTTACTTTTTTCCTTTTAAGCATAATTTTCCTCTTTTGCTCTCGCCTTGAGCGCACGAATCTCCGCCGAATGACAAGGTCATTCGCGTCATGCGTTGGGAGCGGCGAATTGCTGTGCTCCACATTTCAAGCGTAGCAGGTTTGCCTGCACTGTCTGCTGACAGTCCGTACAACCGAACCTGTTGACGCCTGCTCTGGCCATAATCAAATAAGCGGTGCCGCTAATAAGTGTAGTGAATTTGCGTTCTCGCCTTTTTACCCTAACAGCGTTTAAATTTGGGATCAACTTCACAAAAATTTACCTACCCTTAAACAGAGTCATCTCAAACCAATAAGTTCAATGAATATTGGAACTTAGCGATACATTTCCGGAAATAACTGGCGGTTTTTAAGGAAATAACCCCGCCTATCCCCACAATATATATTCTCTTTCTCCGCTGGGAAGTGTCATAAAAAAGGCCCGACAAAAGTGCGGGATTGCGCTATAATCAGCATCACTTTCGGCTATCAGCCGCCATTTAAAGGACCAACGTCCTGTTTTACCCAGTAATCGCGAGGAACGTCATGCAACTGCCCCACTGCCCAAAATGCCATTCTGAATACACTTATGAAGACAACGGCATGTTTGTTTGCCCGGAATGCGCCCATGAATGGAACAATGCCGAGCCTGTGGACGATAACGACGCGCTGATTGTCAAAGACGCCAACGGCAATTTACTGGCCGACGGCGATAGCGTCACCGTAGTAAAAGATCTGAAGGTTAAAGGCAGCTCTTCGATGCTAAAAATTGGTACTAAAGTTAAAAATATCCGCCTGGTGGAAGGCGATCATAATATTGACTGTAAAATTGATGGTTTTGGCCCAATGAAGCTAAAATCCGAATTTGTTAAAAAGAACTGATTTTATTCCCCCGACGCCTATCGTCGGGGGAAATATATTTTTTCCGCGCTCTGGCCAGCCTTCCCGCATTCGTACTCACTTTACCCGTCGCTGCCGCCTGGCTTAATTCCGCAATCCCCTTCTACGCTTAATGGAATATTCGTTACCTGAGGTAATGCTTATGCCCTTAAGTCCCTATATCGCTTTTAGCGGCAACTGCGCTGCCGCCATCGCTTTCTACCAGCAGGCGCTGGGCGCTGAGCTGCTCCACAAAATCACCTGGGGTGAAATGCCGCAGAATAGCCAGGACGCCGAAGATGGCTGCCCTTCCGGGCAGCACCTGGCTGCCGACGGTATCGCCCACGCCAGCCTGCGCATCGCGGATGGCATCCTGATGCTCAGCGACAGCCCCTCCAGCAAAATGGAGCGCTACGCCGGGTTTACCATCGTGCTCGACCCAAAAGACGTTATCGAGGGTAAACGCTGGTTTGACGGCCTCGCCGACGGCGGCCAGATAGAGATGGCCTGGCAGGAAACGTTCTGGGCGCACGGCTTCGGTAAAGTCATCGACCGCTTTGGCGTCCCGTGGATGGTCAACGTGGTGAAAGAGCCTTAACGCTTACCTTCCTCCCCTCACCCTCCGGTAGAGAGCCGGGGTGAGGGCATCCGTGCGTTCATTCCCCCTCCCCCTGTCATCCCACCGGCATTAACTCTTCATCCCCCGGTCATCATGAGTTAACCGAAATGTAACAAAAAACCGTCAGGATCGGCCCACGCTCAGAGGGAAACTCCTTCATGTCCATAGTGAGGCTCGATTGACATGTACTTATCCAGACATCCGACCAGTTACCCGACACGATATCAGGAAATTGCCGCCAAACTTGAGCAAGAGCTTCGCCACCACTACCGCTGCGGCGACTATCTTCCCGCCGAGCAGCAGCTGGCGACCCGCTTTGAAGTTAACCGCCATACCCTGCGCCGGGCCATCGATCAGCTCGTCGAACGCGGCTGGGTCCAGCGCCGCCAGGGCGTCGGCGTGCTGGTTCTGATGCGCCCGATCGATTATCCGCTCAACGCCCAGGCCCGCTTTAGCCAGAATCTTCTCGAACAGGGCAGCCATCCGACCAGCGAGAAGCTGCTGTCGGTGTTACGCCCGGCCAGCAGCCACGTTGCCGAAGCCTTTGCCATTAATGAAGGCGATAACGTCATCCACCTGCGCACCCTGCGCCGCGTTAACGGCGTCGCGCTGTGCCTGATAGACCACTACTTTACCGACCTGCGACTGTGGCCGGTTCTGCAAACCTTTACCCACGGCTCTCTCCATGACCTGCTGCGCGACCGGCTTGATATCGAACTGACCCGCGTACGCACCAAAATCAGCGCCCGCCGCGCGCAGGCCAAAGAGAGCACTATTCTCGGCATTCCCAACATGGCGCCGCTGCTGTGCGTGCGCACCCTGAATCATCGCCAGGACGAGCAGAACGCGACGGAGTACTCCGTCAGCCTGACTCGCGCCGACATGATTGAATTCACCATGGAGCACTGAATGCACTTTGATACCGCTACCCGCCAGCGCTGGATGTCCGTGCTGGCCCACAGTGAACCACAAGAACTGGCGGCGCGGATGCAGACCCTGCAGCTCGCGCCGCAGTATGAGCTGATTCGCGCCCCGGAAACCGGACTGGTTCAGCTGCAGGCGCGTATGGGCGGCATCGGCGACCGGTTCTTTGCCGGAGACGCCACCTTAACCCGCGCCGCCATTCGCCTGGCCGACGGAACGCTCGGCTATAGCTGGATTTTGGGCCGCGACCGTCCGCACGCTGAACGCTGCGCGGCTATCGATGCCCTGATGCAGTCGCCACACCATTTTCACACCCTGATGGAAACCCTGATAACCCCGCTGGAAGAACAACGTAGCGTGCGCATTGAAGCCCGACGCGCCGAAGTCAACGCCAGCCGGGTCGACTTCTTTACTCTGGTTCGCGGAGATAACGCATGACACTACAACCCGCCTTTACCCTGGCTGTGCAGGACGCCCAGCACAGTTTCCGCCGCCTGCTGAAAGCGATGAGCGAGCCGGGAGTGATTGTCTCCCTGCAACAGCTTCAGCACGGCTGGCAGCCGCTGAACGTCGCCTCCACCAGCCTGCTGCTGACGCTGGTGGATCACGACACGCCGGTTTGGCTGGCTCCGGCGCTGCATAACGATCTCGTCGGCCAGAATCTGCGCTTTCATACCGGCGCGCCGCTGGTTGAGCAGCCGCAGCAGGCGATCTTCGCCGTCGCCAGCGACACCATCAGCGCCGAGCAGCTTAACGTGCTTTCCGCCGGAACCGTCGTCGCCCCGGAAACCGGCGTCACGCTGGTGGTCCAGCTTGCCAGCCTGAGCGGCGGCCGGATGCTGCGGCTGACCGGCGCGGGGATCGCCGAAGAGCGGATGATCGCCCCGCAGCTGCCGGAATGCATCATTGAAGAATTGACCGAGCGCCCGCATCCGTTCCCGCTGGGCATCGATCTGATCCTCACCTGCGGCGAACGCCTGCTGGCTATCCCGCGCGCCACCCATGTCGAGGTCTGCTAATGTACGTAGCCGTCAAAGGCGGCGAGAAGGCGATCGTCGCCGCTCACGCCCTACAGGAACAGAAACGCCGAGGCGATGGACGGCTTCCTGAAATCAGCGTTGACCAGATTAGCCAGCAGCTTAATCTGGCGGTGGACCGGGTGATGACCGAAGGCGGTATCGCCGACCGGGAGCTGGCGGCGCTGGCGCTGAAGCAGGCCAGCGGCGATAGCGTCGAAGCGATTTTTCTGCTGCGCGCTTACCGCACCACGCTGCAAAGGCTGGCGGTCAGCGAGCCCGTCGACACCGCCGGAATGCGCCTTGAGCGCCGTATTTCGGCGGTCTATAAAGATATTCCCGGCGGCCAGCTGCTCGGCCCAACCTACGATTACAGCCACCGCCTGCTCGATTTTACCCTGCTGGCCAACGGCGAAACGCCGCCGCTGGCGACCGATAGCGCGCCGCAGGAAGCCGCGCCGCACGTTTTTAATCTGCTGGTTCAGCAAGAACTGGCGAAAGCCGAACGAGATACCGACGCGCAGCCCGACGATATCACCCGCCATCCGCCGGTCTATCCCTGCTCGCGCTCTTCGCGCCTGCAGCAGCTGGCGCGCGGCGACGAGGGCTATCTGCTGGCGCTGGCCTACTCCACCCAGCGCGGCTACGGGCGCAACCACCCGTTTGCCGGTGAAATTCGCAGCGGCTACGTCGCGGTGGAGATCGCTCCCGAAGAGCTGGGATTCACCGTCAATATCGGTGAACTGTTGATGACCGAATGCGAAATGGTTAACGGCTTTGTCGCCCCTGAGGATGAACCGCCGCACTTTACCCGCGGCTACGGCCTGACATTCGGCATGAGCGAGCGTAAAGCGATGGCGATGGCGCTGGTGGACCGTGCGCTCCAGGCGCCGGAGTACGGCGAAGAAGTGGCGGGCCCCGCTCAGGATGAAGAGTTTGTGCTGGCGCATGCCGATAACGTCGAGGCGGCCGGTTTCGTTTCGCACCTTAAACTTCCCCACTATGTCGATTTCCAGGCCGAACTGGCGCTGCTTAAACGCCTGCAACGGGAGAATCAACGTGGCTAACGCATTGACCGGCTACAACTTTGCTTATCTCGACGAGCAAACCAAACGCATGATCCGCCGCGCCATCCTGAAAGCGGTGGCCATCCCCGGCTACCAGGTGCCCTTCGGCGGTCGCGAGATGCCGATGCCCTACGGCTGGGGCACCGGCGGTATCCAGCTTACCGCCAGCGTCATCGGCGAAAATGACGTGCTGAAGGTGATTGACCAGGGCGCCGACGACACCACCAACGCGGTGTCGATTCGCCAGTTTTTCCAACGCGTCACCGGCGTCGCGACCACCGAGCGCACCGAAGACGCGACGCTGATCCAGACCCGCCACCGGATCCCGGAAACGCCGCTGACTGAAGATCAGATCCTGATCTTCCAGGTGCCGATCCCGGAGCCGCTGCGTTTTATCGAGCCGCGCGAGACCGAAACCCGCACCATGCACGCGCTGGAGGAGTACGGCGTGATGCAGGTGAAGCTGTACGAAGATATCGCCCGCTTCGGCCATATCGCCACCACCTACGCCTATCCGGTGAAGGTCAACGGCCGCTACGTAATGGACCCGTCGCCGATTCCGAAATTCGATAACCCGAAGATGCATATGATGCCCGCCCTCCAGCTGTTCGGCGCCGGACGTGAAAAACGCATCTACGCGGTGCCGCCGTACACCCCGGTAGAAAGCCTCGATTTCGACGATCATCCGTTTACCGTTCAGGAGTGGGATGAACCCTGCGCCATCTGCGGTTCGCGCCATAGCTATCTTGATGAAGTGGTGCTCGACGACAGCGGCAAACGGATGTTTGTTTGTTCCGATACCGATTATTGCCGCCAGCAGAGCGAGGAGCAGAAAAAATGAGTCATCCGTTACTGGCGGTCAATAATCTGACCCACCTCTACGCGCCGGGCAAAGGCTTCAGCGACGTCTCGTTTGAACTGTGGCCGGGAGAGGTGCTGGGTATCGTCGGCGAGTCCGGCTCCGGGAAAACCACCCTTCTACAGGCGATTTCCGCCCGCCTGACGCCGCAGCAGGGCGACGTGCTCTATCAGAACCGTTCGCTGTACGCGATGAGCGAAGCGGATCGCCGCCGCCTGCTGCGCACCGAATGGGGCGTGGTGCACCAGCATCCGATGGACGGACTGCGCCGCCAGGTGTCGGCGGGGGGGAATATCGGCGAGCGCCTGATGGCGACCGGCGCGCGGCACTACGGTGATATTCGCGCCACCGCCGAGCAGTGGTTGCAGGAGGTGGAGATCCCGCCTTCGCGCATTGACGACCTGCCCACCACTTTTTCCGGCGGTATGCAGCAGCGTCTACAAATCGCCCGCAATCTGGTGACCCAGCCGAAGCTGGTGTTTATGGATGAACCCACCGGCGGGCTGGACGTGTCGGTGCAGGCGCGCCTGCTCGATCTGCTGCGCGGCCTGGTGGTGGAGCTAAACCTGGCGGTGGTGATTGTGACACACGACCTCGGCGTCGCCCGCCTTCTGGCTAACCGTCTGCTGGTGATGAAACAAGGACAGGTGGTGGAAAGCGGCTTAACCGACCGGGTGCTCGACGATCCCCATCACCCCTACACCCAGCTGCTGGTGTCGTCGGTGTTGCAGAACTGAACATAGGTCCACTCCCCGGTGGCGCTGCGCTGACCGGGCTACGGGTGCCGGGCCGTCTGCGGGCCGGTAGCCCGGACAGGCGCAACGCGCCGCCTCCGGGAATCCCCGGTCGCGCTTCGTGAGTTAATGCATCAGGTAGCCCGGATAAGGCGTTTACGCCGCGATCCGGGGAAATTCAGGCACGATGAGGCTAAAAATGAACGCCATCCGCGTTGAAAACATCCATAAAACCTTTGTTCTGCACCAGCAGCACGGCGTCCGTCTGCCGGTCCTCGCCGACGCCTCGCTGACCGTGAATGCCGGTGAATGCGTGGTGCTGCACGGCCACTCCGGCAGCGGAAAATCGACCCTGCTGCGCTCGCTGTACGCCAACTATCTCCCCGATAGCGGCCACATTCATATTCGCCACGGCGACGAATGGGTCGACCTGGTTACCGCCACGCCGCGCAAAGTGCTGGAGGTGCGCAAAACTACCATCGGCTGGGTCAGCCAGTTTCTGCGGGTGATCCCGCGTATCTCCGCCCTCGACGTGGTGATGCAACCGCTGTTCGAACTGGGCGCCTCGCGCGAAGAGAGCGCCGCGAAAGCCGCCCGCCTGCTAACGCGCCTGAACGTCCCCGAACGCCTGTGGCACCTCGCCCCCTCAACCTTTTCCGGCGGCGAACAGCAGCGGGTCAACATTGCCCGCGGCTTCGCGGTCGACTACCCGATTTTGCTTCTCGACGAACCCACCGCCTCGCTGGACGCTAACAACAGCGCCGCGGTGGTGGCGTTGATTCACGAAGCCAAAGCCCGCGGCGCGGCGATCGTCGGTATTTTCCACGACGAGGCCACGCGCAACCAGGTCGCCGACCGCCTGCACCCGATGGGGATTTCAGCATGATTATTAATAACGTAAAGCTGGTCCTCGAAGACGAGGTGGTTAACGGTTCGCTGGAAGTTCACGACGGCAGAATCTCAGCCTTTGCCGAAAACCAGAGCCGGCTGGCGGAGGCGGTTGACGGCGAAGGCGGCTGGCTGCTGCCGGGGCTTATCGAGCTGCATACCGACAACCTGGACAAGTTTTTCACCCCGCGACCCAAGGTGGACTGGCCCGCCCACTCGGCGATGAGCAGCCACGACGCGCTGATGGTCGCCAGCGGCATCACCACCGTGCTCGATGCCGTGGCTATTGGCGATGTGCGCGACGGCGGCGACCGTCTGGAAAACCTGGAAAAAATGATCAACGCCGTCGAAGAGACGCAAAAGCGCGGCCTCAACCGCGCCGAACACCGACTGCATCTGCGCTGCGAACTGCCGCATCACACCACCCTGCCGCTGTTTGAGAAGCTGGTAGGCCGCGAGCCGGTGAGCATGGTCTCTCTGATGGATCACTCCCCCGGCCAGCGCCAGTACGCCGACCTCAGCAAATATCGCGACTACTATCAGGGCAAATACCATCTGAACAACGAACAGATGGACAACTTCGAACAGGAGCAGATGGCGCTGGCGGCAGCCTGGTCGCAGCCCAACCGGCAGCGCATCGCCGCTATCTGCCGCGAGCGCAATATCGCGCTGGCCAGCCACGATGACGCCACCTGCGAACATGTGCTCGAATCACGCCAACTTGGCAGCACCATCGCCGAATTTCCCACCACCCTTGCTGCCGCGGAGGCGTCGCGCCGGCACGGCATGAACGTTCTGATGGGCGCGCCAAATATCGTGCGCGGCGGTTCCCACTCGGGCAACGTCGCCGCTCACCAGCTGGCGGCCAGCGGCCTACTGGATATTCTCTCCTCCGACTATTATCCCGCCAGCCTGCTGGATGCCGCTTTCCGCATCGCCGACGACGGGGGCAACGCCTTTACCCTCGCGCAGGCCATTCGCCTGGTAAGCAAAAACCCGGCGCAGGCGCTGGGGCTGCATGACCGCGGGGTGATTGCCGAAGGTAAACGGGCGGATCTGGTGCTGGCGCACCGTCGCGGCGAGCATATCCATATTGATCGCGTCTGGCGGCAAGGCAAGAGGGTCTTCTGATGACAGGAAAACTGATTTGGCTGGTCGGTCCGTCCGGCTCCGGTAAAGACAGCCTGCTGGCGGCGCTGCGCCAGCGGGAGCATCCCCAGCTGCTGGTGGCGCACCGCTACATTACCCGCCCGCACAACGCGGGTTGTGAAAACCATATCGCCCTCAGCGAACATGAGTTTTTTACCCGCGCCGAGCAGCATCTGTTTGCCCTTAGCTGGCACGCTAACAATAATTACTACGGCATCGGCATCGAGATTGACCTGTGGCTGCACGCCGGGTTTGACGTGGTCGCTAATGGCTCCCGCGCCCACCTCGCGCAGGCGCAGGCGCGCTATGCCGACGCCCTGCTGCCCATCTGTTTGCAGGTCTCGCCGGAGGTGCTGCGACAGCGCCTGGAGCAGCGTGGAAGGGAGAACGAGACGGAAATCGCCCAGCGGCTGGAACGCGCGGCGCGCTATACGCCGAGCGCGTGTCTGACCCTGAATAACGATGGCCGTCTGAGCCAGTCGGTGGATGCGCTGGTCTCGCTGATTCGCGTTCACGGCAACCGACGCGAGCAGCAAATTGCCTGAGACGAGGAGAAAACATGAGCCTGACGATCCGCTTGACCGGCACCGGCGGCGCGCAGCTGGTGCCGGTTTTCGGCTGCGACTGCCGCGCCTGCCGCCGCGCTCGCGCCGACGACGCGCATCGCCGTCGCCCCTGTAGCGCGGCGGTGAAGTTCAACAACGCGGTGACGCTGCTCGATGCCGGGCTGCCGGATCTGCTGGAGCGGTGGCCCGCCGGTAGCTTTCAGCAGTTTCTGCTCACCCATTATCATATGGATCACGTGCAGGGCCTGTTCCCCCTGCGCTGGGGAGTGGGCGAACCTATTGCGGTTTACGGCCCGCCCGATGAACAGGGCTGCGATGACCTGTTCAGGCATCCGGGCCTGCTGGATTTCAGCCATACCGTTGAGCCGTTCGTGATGTTTGAACTTCAGGGATTGCGCGTTACGCCGCTGCCGCTGAACCACTCAAAGCTCACTTTCGGCTACCTGCTGGAATCGGCCCATAGCCGGGTCGCCTGGCTGTCCGACACCGCCGCCCTGCCGGAAAAAACCCTCAAGTTCCTGCTTAACAACCGACCGCAGCTTATCATCATCGACTGTAGCCACGAGCCGCGCCCGCAGCCCCCGCGCAACCACTGCGATCTCAACACCGTGCGGGCCATTAACCAGGTGATTGGCTGCCCGCGGGTGATCCTTACCCATATCAGCCACCAGTTCGATGCGTGGATGATGGAAAATTCTCTGCCTGCGGGATTTGAAGCGGGATTTGACGGTATGGAGATTGTGCTGGATTAACCGGGCGCGACGAAGGCCGCGGGTCGCGCCGCATCAATAATCATCATCCAGCCTGCGCTGGTCGCTTTCCAGCTGACGGCGGTCCCGGTCCAGCTGGCGCTGACGCTCATCAAGTTCGCGGCGACGATCTTCCAGCTGTCGCCGTTGATCGTCATACTGCCGCTGGCGATCGGCGTTTTGCTGACGGCTGCCCTGATAGCGTCCATCATCATAATCATCGTCATCGGAACGGCTGCCGTTGGGTTGATAAGCGTCATTAATGGCCTGCTGAATATTGCCGATCGCGTCGTCAATAATATCGGCGTGCGCCAGCTGGCTGGCGAAGGAAAGAGCGCAGAAAAGCAAAGCAGTAGAGTAACGTTTCATAAAGCCAGTCTCATCAGGGGGCTGGCTCTACGTTAATCAAGGGCTATCGCGGCGAGTAGCGGAGGAATCTCAAATCCGCTGCTGTTCAATCGCGCCGATGGCGTCTACCCGGCCCTGATGGCGTCCGCCCTCAAATTCGGCGCTCAGCCAGGCATCAACGATCATTTTCGCCAGTTCAAGGCCGATCACCCTGGCGCCAAAGGCCAGAACGTTGGTGTCATTATGCTGGCGTGAAAGCTGCGCGGAGTAAGGCTCGCTGCACACCACCGCGCGAATGCCCGGGTGCTTATTGGCGGCGATGGAGATGCCGACGCCGGTGCCGCAGATCAGAATCCCGCCGTCAACTTCGCCGGCGGCAACCGCCTGAGCGACGGCGCTGGCATAGCGCGGATAATCGGTGCGTTCCGTTGACCATGCGCCTTTATCCACCACCTCCATTCCGCGCTGACGCAGATGCAACACAATATCGTCTTTCAGAATAAACCCGACATGATCGCAGCCAATTGCAATCCTTTTCATACCTAGCCTCGCCTGTTATTCACTTTACGGAAATGCTTTATGTTGTGATTTAAACGGCATTTATCGGCCAAATAAGCGTCAAAAACACCGCAGCCAGGGCCTGTTCTACACGCTGTAATTTCACAAATCAAGCGTCAGTGTTCTTTTACCTCAAACAATCACGCCGTTAAAAACATCAATATAAAACATATAATTTATTGATATTTAATAAATAACAAATCAAAAAACGAAAAATCCGCCCACCCAAAACTTCACAACAGATAATACTTTATAAAAATATAAAATTTGTGAAGTTGATTGTATCTTTTCTGTTTTGCCTGTGGTGATATAGTGACGTCTTCATTTTATGGACAATGAGAAAGCGATGAGTCAGTCAGAATCCAGTTCGCTCCCCAACGGTATCGGCCTTGCCCCCTGGCTTCGCATGAAGCAGGAAGGGATGACCGAAAATGAAAGCCGCATCGTCGAATGGTTGCTTACCCCCGGCAATCTGAGCGATGCGCCGGCCATTAAGGACGTCGCAGAGGCGCTGTCGGTGTCTGAGGCCATGATCGTTAAGGTCTCTAAACTGCTTGGTTTTAGCGGTTTTCGTAATCTGCGCAGCGCGCTGGAAGCCTATTTCTCGCAGTCTGAGCAGGTCCTGCCGACTGAGCTCTCTTTTGATGAAGCGCCGCAGGATGTGGTGAATAAGGTGTTTAACATCACCCTGCGCACCATTATGGAAGGCCAGTCGATCGTTAACGTCGACGAAATTCATCGCGCGGCGCGCTTTTTCGCCCAGGCCAACCAGCGAGACCTGTATGGCGCAGGCGGTTCAAACGCCATCTGCGCGGACGTGCAGCATAAGTTTTTACGCATCGGCGTGCGCTGCCAGGCCTACCCGGACGCGCATATCATGATGATGTCCGCCTCGCTGCTGAAGGAAGGCGATGTGGTACTGGTGGTCTCGCACTCCGGGCGCACCAGCGATATCAAATCGGCGGTGGAGCTGGCGAAAAAGAACGGCGCAAAAATTATTTGTATCACCCATAGCTATCATTCACCGATTGCCAAACTAGCTGATTTTATTATTTGTTCGCCAGCACCAGAGACGCCTTTATTAGGCCGTAACGCCTCAGCGCGTATATTACAACTCACATTATTAGATGCTTTTTTTGTTTCCGTTGCCCAGCTGAATATTGAACAAGCGAATTTAAATATGCAAAAAACCGGCGCGATTGTTAATTTCTTTTCACCCGGCGCGCTTAAATAAAAAACCGATCCCACGTTGGTGGGATCAATATAACTGTATCCTACACTGAGAATACTGCCATGAATAAATATCTGAAAATTTTCAGCGGCACGCTCATGGGCGTAATGTTATCCACCAGCGCCTTTGCCGCCGCCGATTATGCTGTGGTCTTAAAAACCTTATCCAATCCGTTTTGGGTGGATATGAAAAAGGGCATAGAAGACGAAGCCAAAACGTTGGGCGTAAGCGTCGATATTTTTGCCTCCCCTTCCGAAGGCGATTTTCAGTCGCAGCTGCAGCTGTTTGAAGACCTGAGCAACAAAAACTACAAAGGTATCGCCTTTGCGCCCCTCTCCTCGGTAAACCTGGTGATGCCGGTGGCTAAAGCCTGGAAAAAGGGCATCTATCTGGTCAACCTCGATGAAAAAATCGATATGGATAACCTGAAGAAAGCCGGCGGCAACGTCGAGGCTTTCGTCACCACCGATAACGTGGCGGTTGGGGCGAAGGGCGCGGCTTTTATTATCGACAAGCTGGGTGCGGAAGGCGGCGAAGTGGCGATTATCGAAGGTAAAGCCGGTAACGCCTCCGGTGAAGCTCGCCGCAATGGCGCCACCGAAGCCTTCAAAAAAGCGAGCCAGATCAAGCTGGTTGCCAGCCAGCCCGCCGACTGGGACCGTATTAAAGCGCTGGACGTCGCCACGAACGTGCTGCAGCGTAACCCGAATGTTAAAGCGATTTACTGCGCCAACGACACCATGGCGATGGGCGTCGCCCAGGCCGTCGCCAACGCGGGTAAAACCGGCAAGGTGCTGGTGGTCGGTACCGACGGTATTCCGGAAGCGCGCAAAATGGTCGAAGCCGGACAGATGACCGCGACTATCGCGCAGAACCCGGCGGATATCGGCGCGACGGGCCTGAAGCTGATGGTCGATGCCGAGAAGAGCGGCAAGGTGATCCCGCTGGATAAAGCCCCGCAGTTTACGCTGGTGGATTCCATTCTGGTGACGAAGTAAGTCTGTAAATCCCCTTTTCCTTTGGGAGAGGGGAATTCACCCAGAGGTAATGAAGGAAATTTTCTATGCTCACGCCATATATTTCAATGGCGGGGATCGGCAAATCCTTTGGCCCGGTTCACGCATTAAAATCGGTTGATTTAACTATTTACCCGCACGAAATACATGCGTTATTAGGGGAAAATGGTGCCGGTAAATCAACGCTGATGAAAGTATTGTCGGGAATCCATGAACCGACCAAAGGCACCATTACCATTAATAATGTCAACTACGACAAGCTGGACCATAAATTAGCGGCCCAGCTCGGCATCGGCATTATTTATCAGGAGCTCAGCGTCATTGATGAATTAACGGTGCTGGAGAATTTATATATTGGCCGTCATCTGACGAAAAAAGTCTGCGGCGTTAACGTCATCGACTGGCGAGAGATGCGCGTGCGGGCGGCAATGATGCTGCTGCGCGTCGGGCTGAAGATCGATTTAGACGAAAAGGTGGTGAATCTCTCCATCAGCCATAAGCAGATGCTGGAAATAGCCAAAACGCTGATGCTCGACGCCAAAGTGCTGATCATGGATGAGCCGACCTCCTCGCTGACCAACAAAGAGGTGGACTATCTGTTCCTGATCATGAACCAGCTGCGTAAAGAGGGCACCGCCATTGTTTATATCTCGCACAAGCTGGCGGAAATACGCCGCATCTGCGACCGCTACACGGTGATGAAAGACGGCAGCAGCGTCTGCAGCGGAATGGTCAGCGAAGTGAATAACGACGACATCGTACGCCTGATGGTCGGCCGCGAGCTGCAAAACCGCTTTAACGCCATGAAAGAGAGCACCGGCAATATCGTCCGCGAGACGGTATTCGAAGTGAAAAACGTTACCAGCCATGACAAAAAAAAGGTACGCGATATCTCATTTAGCGTGAATCGCGGCGAAATTCTCGGTTTTGCTGGGCTGGTCGGCTCCGGGCGCACGGAGCTCATGGACTGCCTGTTTGGGGTTGATAAACGTAGCGGCGGTGAAATTTATCTCAACGGCAAAGCGATCTCCCCCCGCTCGCCGCTGGACGCCTTAAAAAAAGGGATGGGCTACATCACCGAAAGCCGCCGGGAAAACGGCTTTTTCCCCAATTTTTCCATCGCTCAGAACATGGCGGTCAGCCAGAGCCTGAAGCGCGGCGGCTACAAAGGGGCCATGGGGCTGTTCCGCGAAGGCGACGAACGCAAAACGGCGGAAGAGCAGCGCAAGCTGCTGGCGCTGAAGTGCCATTCGGTCGATCAGAACATCACCGAGCTTTCCGGCGGCAACCAGCAGAAGGTGCTGATTTCCAAATGGCTGTGCTGCAGCCCCGAAGTGATCATTTTTGACGAGCCGACGCGCGGTATCGACGTCGGCGCGAAAGCCGAAATTTATAAAGTGATGCGCCAGCTGGCCGATGACGGAAAAGTCATCCTGATGGTGTCATCCGAACTACCTGAAATTATCGCCGTCTGCGACCGCATTGCCGTGTTCTGCGAAGGGCGACTGACGCAAATCCTGACCAATCGCGACGACTTGAGCGAAGAGGAGATTATGGCATGGGCATTACCACAAGAGTGAAAGGCGATATGGACGAGAAAAAACCGTTTAACTTCGCGCTATTCTGGGATAAATACGGCACCTTTTTTATCCTCGCCATTATCGTCGCGATCTTCGGCACCCTGTCGTCAGAGTACTTTCTGACGACCAACAACATTACGCAGATCTTCGTCCAAAGTTCGGTCACCGTCCTGATCGGCATGGGCGAATTCTTCGCGATCCTCGTCGCCGGGATCGATCTGTCGGTCGGGGCGATCCTCGCGCTCTCCGGGATGGTCACCGCTAAGCTGATGCTGGCGGGCGTCGATCCGTTCCTCGCGGCGCTGATTGGCGGCGTGCTGGTCGGCGGCGCGCTGGGCGCCATCAACGGCTGCCTGGTCAACTGGACCGGCCTGCACCCGTTCATTATCACCCTCGGCACCAACGCTATCTTTCGCGGTATCACCCTGGTGATTTCCGATGCCAACTCGGTATACGGCTTCTCGTTTGATTTCGTTAACTTCTTCGCCGCCACGCCGCTGGGTATACCGGTTCCGGTGATTTTCTCGCTGATTGTGGCGGTGATCCTCTGGTTCCTGACCACCCGCATGCGCGTGGGCCGCAACATCTACGCGCTGGGCGGTAACAAGAACTCCGCTTTCTACTCCGGTATCGACGTCAAATTCCACATGCTGCTGGTGTTCATTATCTCCGGCGTTTGCGCCGGGCTGGCGGGCGTGGTCTCCACCGCGCGTCTCGGCGCGGCGGAACCGCTGGCGGGGATGGGCTTTGAAACCTACGCCATCGCCAGCGCCATCATCGGCGGCACCAGCTTCTTCGGCGGCAAAGGACGCATCTTCTCGGTGGTCATCGGCGGCCTGATTATCGGCACCATCAATAACGGACTGAACATTCTGCAAGTACAAACCTACTACCAGCTGGTGGTAATGGGCGGATTAATCATCGCGGCTGTCGCCCTCGACCGTCTTATCAGTAAGTAAGGAATTTATAATGAAAATTGCTCCCTCTTTAATGTGTATGGATCTGCTGAAATTCAAAGAACAGATCGAGTTTATCGACCAGCACGCAGACTATTTTCACATCGACATTATGGACGGTCATTTTGTACCGAACCTGACCCTGTCGCCATTTTTCGTCGGCCAGGTGAAAAAGCTGGCCAGCAAGCCGCTGGACTGCCATCTGATGGTCACCCGCCCGCAGGACTACATTAGCCAGTTGGCGCAGGCGGGGGCGGATTTTATCACCCTGCATCCGGAAACGATTAACGGCCAGGCCTTCCGTCTGATCGAAGAGATCCGCCGCCACGGCATGAAGGTCGGGCTGATCCTCAACCCGGAAACCCCGGTCGAGGCCATGAAGTACTACATTCATAAAGCCGACAAAATCACGGTGATGACCGTCGATCCGGGCTTCGCCGGGCAGCCGTTTATCCCGGAGATGCTGGAAAAAATCGGCGAACTGAAAGCCTGGCGCGAGCGCGAAGGGCTGAACTACGAGATCGAAATCGATGGCTCCTGCAATAAAGCCACCTATCAAAAACTGATGGCGGCGGGCGCGGACGTCTTTATCGTCGGCACTTCAGGCCTCTTTAATCACGCCGAGAAGATTGAAGATGCGTGGCAGATCATGGTCGAGCAGATCCTGGCGGCGAAACACGAGGTACTGCCTCATGCAAAAACAGCGTAACGTTGTTGCGGGCGTGGATATGGGCGCGACCCATATCCGCCTTTGCCTGCAAACCGCGCAGGGCGAAGCGCTGCACTGCGAAAAGCGGCGCACCGCGGACGTGATTAGCGCCGACGGCCTGGTCAACGGCATTAAAAACCTGTTGCAGCAGCAGCTGACCCTGCACGACGCCCGTTGCTGCGGGCTGGTGATGGGGTTCCCGGCGCTGGTGGCAAAAGACAAGCGGACGATTATCTCAACGCCCAATCTACCTCTCGCCGCCGACGACCTCTACAACCTGGCCGACCGGCTGGAAGCAGCGCTATGCTGCCCGGTGGAGTTTTCCCGCGATGTGAATCTGCAGCTCTCTTTTGATGTACAGGAGAATGGCCTGCAGGAGCAGGAGGTGCTGGCGGCCTATCTTGGCACCGGTATGGGCTTCGCGGTCTGGCTGAACGGCGGGCCGTGGACCGGCGCGCACGGCGTGGCGGGCGAGCTGGGGCATATTCCGCTGGGCGATGACGCCCTCACCTGCGCCTGCGGCAACCCCGCCTGTCTGGAAACCGTTTGCTCCGGCATTGCGCTCAAGCGCTGGTATGAACAGCAGCCGCGAGCGTACGAGCTGGGCGAACTGTTCGTCCACGCCGAGCAGGAGCCGTTTGTCCAGACGTTGCTAAACCACGCCGCCCGCGCTATCGCCACCAGCGTCAACCTGTTCGATCCCGACGCGGTAATTCTTGGCGGCGGTGTGATGGATATGCCCGCCTTCCCGCGCGATACCTTAATCGCGATGGTCAAAACCTACGTTCGCCGTCCGCTGCCGTATCAGGCCGTACGCTTTATCGCCGCGTCATCATCAGCGTTTAACGGCGCCCAGGGCGCGGCGGCGCTGGCACGCAGCCGTTATTTACCCCTTCCTGTTACAGTATGATATTTAACGTCAGGCCGGATGCCGCTCATATCGGTATCTGGCCCATAATATGACCATAAATCATATGCAGTTAAATGCCCCTGATTTTATAAATCATAATTGAATGTAATAACTTCATTAATCACCCTATCGCAATCCGCACAAATACCTCATAAAAAGAGGTGCCCATCTCACATTTCTTATTCTATAAACATAAAAAAACATCTTATTATGGGAAAGAAATAAAGCAGCCCTTCTTTTAACTAAATAAATTCACAATACAAATGATAAATGGAGATTTATATGAATAACTTGCAGTTATTCCGTTTGAACAGGACTTTTATTGCCATTGCTGTCGCAACAGGGTTATTAGTTAACACCTCTTTTGCGAGCGAAACCGCCCAGCCAGCCACGCAATATACGCAGCAAATTAACCAGCAATATACTCAGTCGCTACCCTTTAACGACCGTCAGGACTTTGATGATGCGCAGCGGGGATTTATCGCCCCGCTTCTCAATCAAGGTATTCTGAAAAATGCTGATGGGAAAACCTATTATCGGGGGGAGGATTATAAATTCGATATCAATGCGCCAGCCCCCGACACGGTGAACCCCAGCCTGTGGCGGCAGTCGCAAATCAACGGTATTTCCGGCCTGTTTAAAGTCACCGAACGCATGTATCAGGTCCGCGGCCAGGATATTTCCAATATTACCTTTATTGAAGGCGATACGGGTATCATCGTTGTTGATCCCCTTGTCAGCCCGGAGGCCGCAAAATCCAGCCTCGACCTCTACTATCAGCATCGCCCGCAAAAACCTATTGTTGCCGTCATCTATACCCATAGCCACACCGATCACTATGGCGGCGTCAAAGGTATCGTCAGCGAAGAGGATGTTAAAACAGGCAAAGTGCAGGTTATTGCTCCAGCCGGGTTTATGGAAGAAGCCATCAGCGAAAACGTGCTGGCCGGGAATATTATGAACCGCCGGGTTCTCTACTCTTATGGTCTGTTGCTACCCCATAACGCTCAGGGCAATATCGGCAACGGTCTGGGCGTCACCATCAGTGCGGGCAACCCAACGATCATCGCCCCGACCAAATCGATAACCAAAACCGGTGAAAAACTGAATATCGATGGCCTGGAATTTGACTTTTTAATGGCGCCGGGCAGCGAGGCGCCATCAGAAATGCACTTCTATATCCCGGCGCTTAAAGCATTATGTACCGCAGAAAATACCACCCATACGCTGCATAACTTCTACACCCTGCGCGGCGCTAAAACGCGCGATACCAGTAAATGGACCGATTACCTGAATGAAACGCTCGATATGTGGGGCAGTCAGGCTGAAGTACTGTTTATGCCGCATACCTGGCCGGTCTGGGGTAACCAGCACATTAACGACTATATCGGCAAATATCGCGACACCATCAAGTATATCCATGACCAGACGCTCCATCTGGCTAATCAGGGCTATACGATGAACGAAATCGGCAACATGATTAAGTTGCCCCCAGCGCTGGAGAATAACTGGGCCAGCCGCGGCTACTATGGTTCCGTAAGCCACAACGCCCGCGCGGTTTATAACTTCTATCTCGGTTACTTTGACGGCAACCCGGCCAACCTCAACCCCTACGGCCAGGTCGATATGGGTAAACGCTACGTCGAAGCGCTGGGCGGCGCAAAACAGGCAATTGAGCTGGCGCAAAAAGCTTATGAAAAGGGCGACTATCGCTGGACGTCAGAACTGCTCAAGCAGGTGATTGCCGCCGAACCGCAAAACCAGGCGGCAAAAGATCTGCAAGCGAATTCCTTTGAGCAATTGGGTTATCAGGCGGAGTCCGCAACCTGGCGCGGTTTCTACTTAACCGGCGCGAAAGAGCTGCGCGAAGGCGTGCATAAACTCACCCACAATACCTCAAATTCACCCGACACCATCAAGGGTATGACGGTCGAAATGCTGTTTGATTACATGGCAGTCCGTCTGGATAGCGAGAAAGCGGCAGGCAAAAATATCAGCCTGAATTTCAATCTTGATCGAGGCGAAACCCTGAATCTGACGCTGAACAATAGCGTGCTCAACTATCGCCAGGCTTCTCAGCAGAAGCCCGATGCATCCTTCACTATCAGCCGTGCTGACCTGCACGACGTGTTGACCGGCCAGGCCAAAATGGCCGATCTGCTGAAAACAGGGAAAGCCAAAGTCACCGGCGATGCGGCAAAGCTGGATGAAATCTTCTCCACGCTCGATCAATTTGAACTGTGGGTGAATATCGTTACGCCTAATTAATCAGGCTCGCTTCCGGAAATTTCTATTCTTTTCCGGAAGCGAATACATCCATGAGGGAAATATAAACACCTAAAAACAATAAAAAATATAAATAAGTCATGAATGCGGATGATTAATAAAGACATTTCACTCTCAATTAAAAATGGGGATACTGTGACCTCTTTTTCCTGTTTTACATTCACACGGGATATTTTTCGCAATAGACAGGATGTATTTCATTATGCAAACGGTTAAATCCAGTATTGTGATGCAGCTAAAAAATATATGCTGGCTCACTCCGGCCGCATTGTTGACGGGATGTACATTATCTCCGGCAATTCCGGTCATTGGCGCCTATTATCCTGGATGGCTCTTCTGCATTATTGCCGGAGTCATCCTTACGCTCATCACGCGGCGGGTTGTTCTGCTCAAATATAAAATGCCAGCGCTTGCAGGCGTTATTTATACCGCCCTTTTTGCTCTCTACTCCATGCTGTTCTGGCTGGTATTTTTCTAACCCCTATTGAGATGCACTCATGGAAAGTTCGTCGAAAAAAATTCCTCGCAATAAATTACCGGCTCTGCTTCTGGTACTACTGGCCGTCGTCGTTTTACTCGTTGTCATCTGGCGACTGGATAGCGCGCCCGCTACTAACGACGCCTACGCTTCAGCGGATACGATTGATGTGGTTCCGGAAGTCAGCGGCCGCATTGTCGAACTGGCGGTTAGCGATAACCAGCAGGTCAAGCAGGGCGATCTGCTGTTTCGCATCGATCCCCGAACCTATGAAATGAACCTGGCGAAGGCCGAAGCTTCTCTTGCCGCGCTGGATAAACAGATTATGCTCACCCAGCGCAGCGTAGACGCGCAAAAATATGGCGCTGACTCCGTTCAGGCGACGGTCGCCAAAGCCCGCGCGGCGGCTAAACAGGCCAGCGATACCCTGCGCCGCACCGAGCCGTTGCTCAAGGAAGGTTTTGTTTCCGCAGAGGATGTCGATCGCGCCAGAACGGCGCAGCGCGCCGCCGCAGCCGACCTTAATGCGGTATTGCTCCAGGCGCAACAGGCCGCCAGCGCGGTCAGCGGCATCGATGCGCTGGTTGCCCAGCGAGTCGCCGTTGAAGCAGATATCGCGCTCACTAAACTACATCTTGAAATGGCGACGGTTCGCGCACCGTTCGATGGACGGGTGGTCGCATTAAAAACCTCCATCGGCCAGTTTGCCTCCGCTATGCGTCCGCTCTTTACCCTGATTGATACCCGCCACTGGTACGTCATCGCCAACTTCCGCGAAACGGAGTTGAAAAACATCCACACCGGTACACCCGCGACTATTCGTCTGATGAGCGACAGCGGCAAAACCTTCGCCGGTAAAGTCGATTCCGTCGGCTACGGCGTACTGCCTGACGACGGCGGTCTGGTGCTGGGCGGTCTGCCGCGGGTTTCCCGTTCGATTAACTGGGTTCGCGTGGCCCAGCGCTTCCCGGTAAAAATCATGGTGGATAAACCCGACGCAGAGATGTTCCGCATCGGCGCATCGGCGGTCGCCACTCTCGAGCCGCAATGATGAACGCGCTTAATTACCTGCCGCTGCCGCTGGTCAAAGCGCTGGCTTTTTTTCGCGAGGAATTAAGCGAAGAGCGCCCCGGCAGAGTGCCGCAAACCATGCAGCTTTGGGTTGGCTGCCTGCTGGTGGTGCTGATCTCAATGACCTTCGAGATCCCCTTTCTGGCGCTTTCGCTGGCGGTGCTGTTTTACGGCATCCAGTCCAATGCTTTCTATACCAAATTCGTGGCGATCCTGTTCGTGGTGGCCACGGCGATGGAGATCGGCAGCTTATTTCTGATCTACAAATGGTCTTATAGCTATCCGCTCGTGCGGCTGATCGTCGCTGGCGTAATTTTGCTGGGCTGTATGTTTATGATGCGCGCCCATCGCCTGGGGCTGGTCTTCTTCGCCGTGGCGATTGTTTCAATCTACGGGCAATCTTTCCCCGGAATGCTCGATTACCCCGAAGTCGTCGTTCGTCTGACGCTATGGTGTATCGTCGTGGGACTCTACCCGACGCTGCTGATGGTACTGATCGGCGTCCTGTGGTTTCCCGCCCGCGCGGCGGATCAGATGCGCGCAGCCCTGTGCGCGCGGCTTGATGACGCCGCCAGCCGCCTGACGCAATCCGCCGAACCGCTACCTGAAAAGCGCATTGAACAGGAAGCGTTAGCGCTGCAAAAACTGAACGTCTTCTGTATGGCCGATGATGCCGACTGGCGAGCAAGAAGCGCATGGTGGCAAACCTGCGTCACGACGGTGACCTACCTTTACGCCACGCTGAACCGCTACGACGCCGCCGCCTTTGCCAAAAATCAGACAATCGATTCTCTACGGCAAAAGCTGCAAAGCGAAATCGCCGCCCTGAAAAACGCCATTAGCGACGGGGAGACCTGGCATAGCGAGTGGCAACTGAGCGCTGAAGAGACCGCTGCGGCACGCGAATGCGGGCTGGAGAATGCCTGTCAGATTCTGCGACAGCTGGGTCAAATGGACCCGGACACGCCGCCCACGCCTGCAACCAAACCACCCTCCATGGCGCCGGATGCTTTCACTAATCCGAACTATATTCGTTACGCCCTGAAAACGCTGCTGGCGTGCATGATCTGCTACGTCTTTTATTCCGGCGTCGATTGGGAAGGGATTCACACCTGCATGCTGACCTGCATCATCGTCGCTAACCCCAATCTCGGCTCGTCGTATCAGAAAATGACCCTGCGCTTCGGCGGCGCATTCTGCGGCGCGATCCTCGCTCTGCTGATGACCATTTTTGTGATGCCCTGGCTGGATAATATCGTCGAACTGCTGCTGGTGCTGGCGCCGGTTTTTCTTATCGCGTCATGGATCGCCACCGGCTCAGAACGTTCTTCATACATCGGTACGCAAATGGTGGTCACCTTCGCGCTGGCGACGCTGGAAAATGCCTTCGGTCCGATTTACGACCTGGCGGAAATCCGCGATCGCGCCTTCGGTATTATGATTGGCATCGTCGTTTCAGCGGTGCTTTACACCTTTATCTGGCCGGAAAGCGAAGCGAAAACGCTGCCGCAAAAGCTGGCGGGCGCGCTGGGTCTGCTTGGCAAATTGCTCCGCGTTCCGCGCCAGCAGGAAGCCGCCGCGCAGCGAACCTATCTGCAACTGCGCGTCGGCGTTCATGCGGCGTTGAATAGCTGCGAAGAGATCTGCGAGCGGGTGGCGCTGGAGCGCCAGCTTGACGATGACCAGCGTCTGCTGCTGGTGAAACGTAGCCAGGCGGTTATTCAGCAGGGGCGCGAAATCCTCTACGCCTGGGATGCCGCCTGGAATGACGCCCAGGCGCTGGATAATTCGCTATTGCAGGAGCGGGCCGGGCGTTTTGCCGATGCCCTGGAAAAATACGCCGCCGGGCTGGCCGCCGCAGCCAGCACGCCCCCGGTCATCGAGCTTATCGACACCGCCATTTCACCCACGCTATATCAACAGGAGCAACGCGTCATGCAGCAAATGGCCCGTTTACCGGACTGGACTCGCCCGGCGCTGACGCCAGCCGAAGAGCAAGTGCAAGGAGCCGCTCAACTATGACCCGTAACCTTTCACGCTTACTACTCTGCGGCCTGCTCGGTAGCGCTACGGCGCTTTCCGGCTGCGCGCTGGTGCGCAAAGATTTCACGCCGCATCAACAGCTGCAGCCAGAGCAGATTAAGCTGGCCAGCGATATCCATCTCGCCAGCCAGGGATGGCCGCAGGCGCAGTGGTGGCGTCAGTTCAATGACCCGCAGCTGGACGCCTTAATTCAGCGCTCGCTTTCCGGGTCGCACACGCTTGCCGAAGCGAAACTGCGTGAAGAAAAAGCGCAATCGCAGGCCGATCTGCTGGAAGCCGGTACGCAGCTTCAGGTTGCCGCCATGGGGATGCTCAACCGCCAGCGCGTTTCGACCAATGGTTTCCTTGGCCCGTTCGCCGACCAATCCGACAGTCGGCTCATGCCGATGGACGGCCCCTACTATACCGAGGGCACCGTTGGGCTGCTCGCCGGTCTGGATCTGGATTTATGGGGCGTCCACCGTTCGGCCGTTGCTGCGGCTATCGGCGCGCAAAACGCCGCAGTCGCCGAGACAGCCACCGTAGAGCTAGCGATCTCCACCGGCGTCGCTCAGCTTTACTACAGCATGCAGGCCAGCTATCAGATGCTCGACCTGTTGCAACAAACCCGCGAAGTCATTGAGTATGCGGTAGAAGCGCACCAGAGTAAGGTTGCCCATGGCCTGGAGGCGCAGGTGCCTTATCACGGCGCCCGAGCGCAGGTGCTGGCGGTCGATAAACAGATCGCCGCGGTAAAAGGGCAGATCGTCGAAACTCGTGAAACTCTGCGCGCCCTGATCGGCGCGGGGGCTGGCGATCTCCCTGCGATCAAGCCCGTATCTCTGCCGCGGGTGCAAACCGGTATTCCAGCCACGCTCTCCTACGATTTGCTGGCCCGACGTCCGGATCTACAGGCTATGCGCTGGTATGTCCAGGCTTCGCTGAATCAGGTGAACGCCGCGCGCGCCCTGTTCTACCCGAGCTTTGATATCAAAGCGTTCTTCGGCGTCGATTCCATTCACCTGGATAAACTGTTCGAAAACCGCAGCAAGCAGATCAACTTTATTCCTGGCCTGACGCTGCCGCTGTTTGATGGCGGACGCCTGAATGCGAACCTCGAGAGCACCCGCGCCTCCAGCAACATGCTGATTGAGCGCTATAACCAGTCGGTGCTCGACGCCGTGCGCGATGTCGCTATCAACGGCACGCGCCTGCAAACGCTGAACGATGAGCGCACAATGCAGGCTGAGCGGGTCAGCGCTTTCCGCTACACCCAAGCCGCCGCCGAAGCGGCCTATAAACGCGGGCTTAGCAGCCGTTTGCTGGCGACCGAAGCCAGACTGCCGGTGCTGGCGGAAGAGATGTCGTTACTGATACTCGATTCCCGGCGTGTAGTTCAGAGTATTCAGCTGATCAAAACGCTGGGCGGCGGCTACCAGGCGCCGGTAGCCAAAAAATAACCCTCACGCCGCGTGACGTCCGTCGCGCGGTATTTTCATCGACACGTCAAAACTGACGATAGCCTGCTTTTCGTCATCATTTCGCCCAAAAAAACGACGTATTATCAGTCGATACCCACAATGAAAACATGGCATAGAAGATGCATATTGATGGCGCGATAGCGCGTGTGCGCCAATTGATTAACTGGAGCAAGACCGATGAAAAAAGTCGTCACGGTTTGCCCGTATTGCGCATCAGGTTGCAAAATTAACCTGGTGGTCGATAACGGCAAAATCGTCCGGGCTGAGGCGGCACAGGGGAAAACCAACCAGGGTACCCTGTGTCTGAAAGGCTATTATGGCTGGGACTTTATTAACGATACCCAGATCCTGACCCCGCGCCTAAAAACCCCCATGATCCGTCGCCAGCGTGGCGGCAAACTGGAATCCGTCTCCTGGGATGAGGCGCTCGACTACGTCGCCACTCGTCTCAGCGCCATTAAAGAGAAGTATGGCCCGGACGCGATTCAGACTACCGGTTCGTCCCGTGGGACGGGTAATGAAACCAACTATGTGATGCAAAAATTCGCGCGCGCCGTTATTGGTACCAATAACGTTGACTGCTGCGCTCGCGTCTGACACGGCCCTTCGGTTGCAGGTCTGCACCAATCGGTCGGTAACGGCGCTATGAGTAATGCCATCACCGAGATCGACAACACCGACCTCGTGTTTATCTTCGGGTACAACCCGGCAGATTCACACCCTATTGTGGCGAATCACGTGATTAACGCCAAACGCAATGGGGCGAAAATCATCGTCTGCGATCCGCGTAAAATCGAAACCGCGCGCATCGCCGATATGCACATTGCGCTGAAAAACGGCTCGAACATCGCGCTGCTCAACGCCATCGGGCATGTCATTATCGAAGAGGATCTCTACGATAAATCCTTCGTCGCCAGCCGTTCCGAGGGCTTCGAAGAGTATCGCAAAATCGTCGAAGGCTATACGCCGGAGTCGGTGGAAGAGATTACCGGCGTCAGCGCTCAGGAGATCCGCGCCTGCGCCCGCATGTACGCCAACGCAAAGTCCGCCGCGATCCTGTGGGGGATGGGCGTGACCCAGTTCTATCAGGGCGTGGAGACCGTGCGTTCGCTGACCAGCCTGGCGATCCTGACCGGCAACCTCGGCAAGCCGAGCGTCGGCGTTAACCCGGTACGTGGCCAGAACAACGTTCAGGGCGCCTGCGATATGGGCGCGCTGCCGGATACCTATCCGGGCTATCAGTACGTCAAGTTCCCGGAAAATCGCGAGAAGTTCGCCAAAGCCTGGGGCGTTGAAAGCCTGCCGGAACATACCGGTTATCGCATCAGCGAGCTGCCGCACCGCGCGGCGCACGGCGAAGTGCGGGCAGCGTACATCATGGGGGAAGATCCACTCCAGACCGACGCCGAGCTGTCCGCCGTGCGTAAGGCTTTCGACGATCTGGAACTGGTTATCGTCCAGGATATTTTCATGACCAAAACCGCCTCAGCGGCCGACGTCATCCTGCCGTCCACCTCGTGGGGCGAGCATGAAGGCGTCTATACCGCAGCGGACCGCGGCTTCCAGCGCTTCTTTAAAGCGGTAGAGCCGAAGTGGGACCTGAAAACCGACTGGCAGATCATCAGCGAAATCGCCACCCGTATGGGCTATAAGATGCACTACAACAACACCCAGGAGATCTGGGACGAGTTGCGTCATCTGTGCCCGGATTTCTACGGCGCCACCTACGAGAAAATGGGCGAGCTGGGCTACGTGATGTGGCCATGCCGCGATGAGTCCGACGCTGACCAGGGGACTTCTTATCTGTTTAAAGAGAAGTTTGATACCCCGAACGGTCTGGCGCAGTTCTTCACCTGCGACTGGGTCGCGCCGATTGACAAGCTCACCGACGAGTATCCGATGGTGCTGTCGACGGTGCGTGAAGTCGGCCACTACTCGTGTCGTTCGATGACCGGCAACTGTGCGGCGCTGGCCGCGCTGGCGGATGAACCGGGCTACGCGCAGATCAACACCGCCGATGCCGAGCGTTTAGGCATTGAGGATGAAGCGCTGGTGTGGGTGAACTCGCGTAAAGGCAAAATCATCACCCGCGCGCAGGTCAGCGATCGCCCAAATAAAGGGGCGGTTTATATGACCTACCAGTGGTGGATTGGCGCCTGTAACGAGCTGGTTTCCGAGAACCTGAGCCCGATAACCAAAACCCCGGAGTACAAGTACTGCGCCGTCAACATTGAGCCGATTGCCGACCAGCGGGCCGCCGAGCAGTACGTGATTGACGAGTACAACAAGCTGAAAACCCGTCTGCGCGAAAGCGCGCTGGGCTAATCAGGCCGCCTCCCCGGAGGCGGCGCTTCGCACCTGTCCGGGCTACAGAATCCGTAGCCCGGGCAAGGCGTTTACGCCGCCCCCGGGAAACAGACGGCACGACTCTTCGGGTAAAACATAAGTATTCCCCACAAGTTCCCGTCGTTTTCTTCTCCTTCACCTGCCTTTATACTGCTCACTATGTCCTCTACCGATAATAAAAAATGAAATACCTCTTTTTACTGCTGGTGATGGCAAGCGTCGCCGCAGGCGCCATGGAACCCGGCAGCCAATACAAACCGCAGGCCGAAGCGGGCGACCCGCGCGCGCAGTATTACCTGGCGGATACCTACGTTAGCTTCGGCGATTTTCCGCAGGCCGAATACTGGGCGCAAAAAGCTGCGGACAACGGCGACGGCGATGCGCTGGCGCTGCTGGCCCAGCTCAAAATCCGTAACCCGCAGCAGGCCGACTATCTCCAGGCGAAAGCGCTGGCGGAAAAATCCATCCAGACGGGTAGCAGGGCGGGAGAAATAGTCCTCGCCCGGGTGCTGGTAAATCAGCAGGCCGGTACGCCGAACTATCCGCACGCCATCTCCCTGTTACAGCATGCCGCCCAGGATCCGGAAAGCGACTCCGCCGTCGATGCCCAGATGCTGCTGGGGCTGATCTACGCCAGCGGCGTTCATCCGCCGGAGGATGACGCAAAAGCGACGCAGTATTTCAAAGAGAGCTCCGCCCTCTCCCGCACCGGCTACGCCGAGTACTGGGCCGGGATGCTTTTCCAGCAGGGAGAAAAAGGCTTTATCGAACCGAACAAGCAAAAAGCGCTGCACTGGCTCAACGTCAGCTGTCAGGAGGGGTTTGATACCGGCTGTGAAGAGTTCGACAGGATCAGTAAACGATAAGAAAAAGCCCGGTGCGATGTCACCGGGCCTGCTGTTTTATTGCGCCGTTTTATCAAATTTGCCCAGCACTTCACGCTCATACGCCAGCGCTTTTTTGCGGTCAAATTTATGTTCCCACTTGGCGATAACCAGCACCGCCAGCGCGTTACCCACCACGTTCAGCGCGGTACGCGCCATATCAAGGATACGGTCAACGCCGGCGATAAAGGCCAGACCTTCCAGCGGAATGCCCACGCTGCCCAGCGTCGCCAGCAGCACCACGAAGGAGACGCCCGGCACGCCGGCAATCCCTTTCGACGTCACCATCAGCGTCAGCACGAGGGTAATTTCCTGCCAGATGGAGAGGTCGATACCGTACAGCTGGGCAATAAAGATCGCCGCAATGCTCTGATACAGCGTTGAGCCATCGAGGTTAAACGAGTAGCCGGTCGGCACCACGAAGCTGGTGATCGACGCCGGCGCGCCATAGGCTTCCATCTTCTCAATAATACGCGGCAGCACGCTCTCGGAGCTGGCGGTAGAGTAGGCCAGAATCAGCTCATCCTTCAGAATGCGGATCAGGGTCCAGATGCTCAGTCCGCACACCCGCGCCACGATGCCTAAAACCACCAGCGCGAAGAACAGGATCGCGAAGTAAACCAGAATCACCAGCTTCGCCAGCGGCCACAGCGAAGCGAAGCCGAAGGTCGCCACGGTCACCGAGATCAGCGCGAACACGCCGACTGGCGCATAGCGCATCACCATGTGCGTCACTTTGAACATGGTTTCAGAGATAGAGCGGAACACCGTAACCAGCGGTTCGCGGTGGGTGGCGGGCAGCGAGGAGAGGCCGAGACCAAACAGCACCGAGAAGAAGATGATCGGCAGCATGTCGCCTTTCGCCATCGAGGCCACGATATTGGTCGGTACCAGCGAGAGGATCGTGCCCATCAGGCCATGCGCGTGGCTCTGCACTTCCGCCGTGGTGTTTTGATACTTTGAAATATCCACCGCCGCCAGCTGCGACATATCGATCCCGCTCCCCGGCTGGAAGACGTTGGCCAGGGTAATCCCCAGCACGATAGCCACCGTGGTGATCACTTCAAAATAGATAATGGTTTTCGCGCCGATACGGCCCAGCTGCTTCGCATCGCCCACGCCCGCAATACCGACCACCAGGGTCGAAATAACGATCGGTACGACGATCATTTTAATCAGATGGATAAAGATATCGCCCGCCGGGGTCAGCAGATTCGAGATCAGCCAATCACGGCTTTCGGCGTGGTAATGCAGGTAACTGCCCAGAAGTATGCCCAGCACCAGGGCCAGCAAAATTTGCCAGGCCATGCTGACTTTTGTTTTTTTCTTCACTACAGACTTCCTCAATGAAAGGCACCATTCCAGGAGGTAATGGCGCCCACTGAAAGGGGTATGAATTGTGTTGCGTTGCTTTATAGGGTTATTTAACGCGCAATATCAGTATCATTTGCACGGCATGCTGCGCAAGTCTTTAAGAACAGCGGTTTACTCTGATTTTATGCATAAACCCGCTAATATCCCCACCTTATGTTGCATAAGTATTTGTTATAAAAAATATTTAATATATTCAATTTCTATAAATCCATTTCTGAAATTATTTCACCTCAAAGTTTCATTTGATTGCTTTTCATTCAATTTATTTATTGCGTGATCTGCCCCCCAAATAGCAAACAAAGCCGCCAAAGCCCCTACTATTAACGTTTATTTGACATATATTTAACAACCTACAGGAGAAAAAAAGCCATGAGCCAAATACATAAACACCCTATTCCCGCTACTATTGCGGAACGTTGCCTGATTAACCCGGAACAGTACCAGGCGCAGTATCAGCAGTCCGTCACCGACCCTGATGCCTTCTGGGGCGAGCAGGGCAAAATCCTTGACTGGATGAAACCCTACACGCGCGTGAAAAACACCTCATTCGCGCCGGGCAATATTTCGATTAAATGGTACGAAGACGGCACGCTGAACCTCGCCGCTAACTGCCTCGATCGCCATCTGGCGGAGCGCGGCGACCAGACGGCCATCGTCTGGGAGGGCGATGACGCCAGCCAGAGCAAAAACATCACTTATCGCGAGCTACACCGCGATGTCTGCCGCTTTGCCAACGTCCTGCTCGATCTCGGCATTAAAAAGGGCGATGTTGTCGCTATCTATATGCCGATGGTGCCGGAAGCGGCGGTGGCCATGCTGGCCTGCGCCCGCATCGGCGCTATCCATTCGGTGATTTTCGGCGGCTTCTCGCCGGAAGCGGTCGCCGGACGTATTATCGATTCAAACTCCCGCCTGGTGATCACCGCTGATGAAGGGCTGCGCGCCGGTCGCGCGATCCCGCTGAAGAAGAACGTCGATGACGCGCTGAAGAATCCGAACGTCAAAAGTATCGAAAATGTGGTGGTGCTCAAGCGTACCGGCGGCAAAATCGACTGGCAGGAAGGGCGCGACCTGTGGTGGAGCGATCTGATTGAGAAAGCCAGCGCGGAACACCAGCCTGAAGAGATGAACGCCGAAGATCCGCTGTTCATCCTGTATACCTCCGGTTCCACCGGTAAGCCAAAAGGCGTGCTGCACACCACTGGCGGCTACCTGGTCTATGCGGCCTCGACTTTTAAATACGTGTTCGACTACCATCCGGGCGACATCTACTGGTGTACCGCCGACGTCGGCTGGGTCACCGGTCACAGCTACCTGCTGTATGGCCCGCTGGCCTGCGGCGCGACGACGCTGATGTTCGAAGGCGTACCGAACTGGCCGACCCCGGCGCGCATGTGCCAGGTGGTGGATAAGCATCAGGTCAACATTCTTTATACCGCCCCTACGGCGATCCGCGCGCTGATGGCGGAAGGCGATAAGGCTATCGAAGGTACCGACCGCTCTTCCCTGCGCATACTCGGCTCCGTCGGCGAACCGATTAACCCGGAAGCCTGGGAGTGGTACTGGAAGAAAATCGGCAACGAGAAGTGCCCGGTGATGGATACCTGGTGGCAGACCGAAACCGGCGGCTTTATGATCACCCCGCTGCCCGGCGCCATCGAGCTAAAAGCCGGCTCCGCCACGCGTCCCTTCTTCGGCGTCCAGCCGGTGCTGGTAGATAATGAAGGCACGCCGCTGGAAGGTGCGACCGAGGGCAACCTGGCGATCGCCGACTCCTGGCCGGGTCAGGCGCGCACGCTTTTTGGCGACCACGAACGCTTCGAGCAGACCTATTTTTCCACTTTTAAAAATATGTACTTCAGCGGCGACGGCGCGCGCCGTGACGAAGATGGCTACTACTGGATCACCGGTCGCGTCGATGACGTGCTGAACGTTTCCGGCCACCGTCTGGGTACCGCCGAAATTGAATCGGCGCTAGTGTCGCATCCGAAAATCGCCGAAGCGGCGGTGGTCGGCATTCCGCATAACATTAAGGGCCAGGCCATCTATGCCTACGTGACCCTCAACCATGGCGAAGAACCGACGCCGGAGCTCTACGCCGAGGTACGCAACTGGGTACGTAAAGAGATCGGACCGCTGGCGACGCCGGACGTGCTGCACTGGACCGATTCCTTACCGAAAACCCGTTCGGGCAAAATTATGCGCCGTATTCTGCGCAAAATTGCCGCGGGCGATACCAGTAATCTCGGCGATACCTCAACGCTTGCCGATCCGGGCGTGGTGGAAAAACTGCTCGAAGAGAAGCAGGCCATCGCGATGCCATCGTAAACCAACCGATCCCCTACACCCTCTCCCCTTCGGGGGAGAGGACATAAATACATACTCCCGAAGGATTTCAGGTAGCAGGAATGCGGTAAACAGGCTGATTCCCGACAGTTAGCTGCCGGGCGGATGAGTGTTGCCGACGACCGGCGCGTGAATGACAAAAGGGAACCTCTGGAGACGCTACGATGAACGATCAGATTTGTCAGCGGATAGAAAATAGTGCGCATTTTAAGGAGCTTGTTGCAGCCCGGCAAAGGTTTGCCGCCATCCTGTCACTGATTATGCTGGTGATATATGTGGGCTTTATTCTGCTTATCGCCTTCGCCCCTGGCTGGCTGGGCACACCGCTGCATGCGGGCACCAGCGTCACCCGGGGTATTCCGATTGGTATCGGCGTGATCGTTATCTCTTTCGTATTAACCGGAATATACGTCTGGCGGGCAAATGGTGAATTTGATCGGCTGACGAAGAGCATTCTCAGCGAGGTTAAAGCATCATGAAGAAAGTCCTGACGGCGCTCGCCGCCACGCTCCCTTTTACCGCCAATGCCGCGGATGCTATCACCGGCGCGGTACAGCGCCAGCCGACCAACTGGCAGGCGATTATCATGTTCCTGATATTCGTCGCCCTGACGCTCTATATCACTTACTGGGCGTCAAAACGCGTACGTTCGCGCAGCGATTACTACACCGCGGGCGGCAATATCACCGGTTTCCAGAACGGGCTGGCGATTGCCGGCGACTTTATGTCAGCGGCCTCGTTCCTCGGCATTTCCGCGCTGGTTTACACCTCCGGCTACGACGGGCTAATCTACTCGCTCGGTTTCCTCGTCGGCTGGCCGATCATTTTATTCCTGATCGCCGAACGCCTGCGTAACCTCGGGCGCTATACGTTTGCGGACGTGGCGTCCTATCGTCTTAAACAGGGGCCGATTCGCACCCTCTCCGCCTGCGGTTCGCTGGTGGTGGTGGCGCTCTATCTGATCGCCCAGATGGTCGGCGCGGGTAAGCTTATCCAGCTGCTGTTCGGCCTCAACTACCACATTGCGGTCGTCCTGGTCGGCGTGCTGATGGTGCTCTACGTGCTCTTTGGCGGCATGCTCGCCACCACCTGGGTGCAGATTATCAAAGCGGTCCTGCTGCTTTTCGGCGCCAGCTTTATGGCCTTTATGGTGATGAAGCACGTCGGCTTCAGCTTCAATAATCTGTTCAGCGAAGCGATGGCGGTCCACCCGAAAGGCGCAGCGATTATGAGCCCAGGGGGACTGGTGAAAGACCCGATATCGGCGCTGTCGCTCGGCCTCGGGCTGATGTTCGGTACCGCGGGCCTGCCGCATATTCTGATGCGTTTCTTCACCGTAAGCGACGCTAAAGAAGCGCGTAAGAGCGTGTTTTACGCCACCGGTTTTATGGGTTACTTCTATATTCTGACCTTTATCATCGGCTTCGGCGCGATCATGCTGGTGGGGGCGAATCCAGCGTTCAAAGATGCGGCCGGTCAGCTTATTGGCGGCAACAACATGGCGGCGGTGCATCTGGCGGACGCGGTCGGCGGCAATCTGTTCCTCGGCTTTATCTCGGCCGTCGCCTTCGCTACCATTCTGGCGGTGGTGGCCGGTTTAACGCTGGCGGGCGCTTCGGCGGTCTCTCACGACCTGTACGCGAACGTGTTCCGTAAAGGCGCGACCGAACGTCAGGAGCTGAAGGTCTCGAAGATTACCGTGCTGATCCTTGGCGTAGTGGCGATTCTGCTGGGCATTCTGTTCGAGAATCAGAACATCGCCTTTATGGTCGGCCTGGCGTTCTCCATCGCCGCCAGCTGTAACTTCCCGATTATCCTCCTGTCGATGTACTGGTCGAAGCTGACCACCCGCGGAGCGATGATTGGCGGCTGGCTGGGTCTGCTGACCGCGGTGATACTGATGGTCCTCGGCCCAACAATCTGGGTACAGATCCTCGGTCACGAGAAGGCGATATTCCCGTATGAATATCCGGCACTGTTCTCTATCGCCGTTGCCTTCATCGGTATCTGGTTCTTCTCCGCAACCGATAATTCCGCGGAAGGATCGCGCGAGCGCGAGCTGTTCCGCGCCCAGTTTATCCGTTCGCAGACCGGGATTGGTATCGAGAAAGGTCAGGCGCATTAATCACACCGGTTCCCCGGCCCGATGGTCGGGGAACGCTTTACTCTAATTATAGCTAAAGGTTATCGTTCCGCTGGCATTGGCCGTTCCCGGTGTTATTTCAGAGCCGGTTTTATAATAGTTAGTCGAAAATACCAGCTGGTTCGATGCCGCAGCTCCACCGGTGTTAGCAGGATCGGCGAATATCGTATAACCAGCCTCTGCGCCGGGATTCGTCACCGTCGTTCTGTTGACGGCATCGAAGACCCTGTATGTAGAATTGTTTACGGATAGCGGCGCGCCGTTGATATTCAACTGCACCCCCACGCCGGTCGCGACATTGTCGCCAGGCGTTAACGCAATCACGGTATGATCAGGGTTATCACCTTCCGCTTCTGTCGCCGTAATACGCATCGTCACGTTGGTTCCTGGCTCGCAGCTCAGGGTAAGCGTTTGCTGAGCAAAACCGGCTTTAGCAGAGAGATTGAACGCGTTCGAGTTAACTGAGCCCATCGGAAAATTCAGCGCGGTTGTGCTCGCTGTACAGCCCATCGGCGTCAGCTGGATTTTTGTCGTACCGCTCACGTGCAGTTGGGAAATAACCATCAACTTATTGTCATCTCTAATCGAAACCGATGAGACGGGATCCTTCAACGTCAGGGCGCTATTGCTGGCTATCGCTCCGCCAGTAGCAACCAGCTGCAGCTGATATTTTGGCGTATAATTTGTGCTGGCCCAACTATCAAGAAATCCAGTTGGTTTTCCCAAATACATATCTGCATCAC
Source organism: Klebsiella sp. M5al (assembly GCF_002090195.1). NCBI lineage: Bacteria > Pseudomonadati > Pseudomonadota > Gammaproteobacteria > Enterobacterales > Enterobacteriaceae > Klebsiella > Klebsiella sp. M5al. The sequence continues at coordinate 428,929 of NZ_CP020657.1, read as the reverse complement.
CGATATAATGTTGGCTATAATCGGCATTAAAATCATCAGAATCGCCATTATATTCCCCGGTAATATTTAACCACACTTTTACCCGCAGACCGATACCTGGTACGTTAGTCGAATATATTCCATCGCTAACAGATGAGACGATATTCCCGGAAGACCATGCAAATTGAGCGTATATATTCCCTTGACAGTTAAGCACGCTGGTTTGCGAACGCGTTATTTGCCCTGAATCATAAAGAATCGTTCCTGCCGAGTAGCTTCCCGCATTAATCAATATTTTTTCAGGTAGATTCGTCATCGACACATCGCCATAATTAGTGCCCGTATCGCATGACCAGCCATAAATAGGGAAGCCTAACGCCAGTAGTAATAAAATAGTCTTAAACATATCTTTCCCTGCACGTTATGCATTATTTGTAAGACACATTAAATGTCGCGGCATAAATTACGCCCCCGGCAGTTATCTGGCCATAGGGGGTATACATTCTGGCAATCATGTCAAAAGTGTGACCGCCCTCGCCGTCACTGAATGTGTAGATATATTGATCACCTGGCCCCAGAGACTTTGAATCCTTGAGGCTAAATAGCTGTAAACCAACGCCTTTCGCTCCGCTACTATCGGTCTGGGCATTTTTATATATCATTGAATAAGTACTATCATACCCCGAGCCGCTGAAGGTAATAGTGACCGAGGCTGTACCTTGAGCGCAATTTTCAAACTGAAGATAAACAGGGACGTTTTCGCTATTAGCGCCCGCTTTTCCGGTCATATGTTGATAAGATACCGTACCTAAGTCGATATTTTCAGACGGTTTTATCGACACCTCACAGGAGGGTTCTTCTATCGTGCCGGTAACATTAAAATTCACGGTGCTATTGGCATCATAGGCCCAGGCCGCAGCGCTCACGAAGAGCTGAATAGTACAGCATAATACCAAAAGAGCGATATTCCTCGCCCGTGAAGCGTACTTCATTCCCGCCGTTAAAATAGGGTGTCTATTCATAGATTACTCATCGACAGTTCGCCTGATAAAAAATAATATCGTCGGTTGATTTATTGCCTGAAAAATCATAATTAAAACGGCATTGGGAATTCTGTTCATCGCCCCATTTCACCAACATGCGGCCTTTTTCTGGTAGACCCGTCAGATAAACCTGCCCGGCATCACCCACAATAGCGCTTCTGCTCTCTTTAGCATCCAGGCTTTCATCACTCAGTGAAACGATCGCGCCAAAAGGCACTTCTTTGTTACCAAAGCGCAGGGTCATCATTGCCTTATAGCCAATCCAGGTATCATATTTAACCTTGACGATAGCGTTACGTGTCGGTACCACCGTTCTGACGATGTTATCAATTTCCGCTCCTGAGACCTGCTGCTCATCAAGGGAGAGACTATTTTCGTGATAGGGCCGGACAAAAGGCACGACAGCGTATCCGGCGGAATCGGTCATGACGTTGGTCTGGCCGCGTACCGCCACATCGCTGACGCCGGGGGCTTCAATCAGCGCCACGCTCTCTCCAAGATAACGGGATAGCGTTATTCCACCGGAGTGCGCGAGCATCCCGCCGCGCAGCGAGTAATTATAGTGAGAGCTATAGCTGTCATAGCCATATCCGGCGGCCACCTCGCCTTTAGACCCCTGGTAGTTCAGGTTGACGTTGCCTGAGGTGCTCTTGTCGCTGGCGTTGTACCCTTCCTGCACATTCCAGTTCAGAGATCGGTCCGCAAAAGCCGCGCCGCTCAAACCAAGGCTGTGGGTAGTGTCCCCCATCCGGCTGCTGTTCATGTTGTAGTTGGCTGAGGTATTCGCGCCAAACGGTACGCTCACCGTGAGCGAGATAATATTATCGCTGGATGGCGAACTGTCGCTGTTCTGGCTGGAGCTTTGCACATTTCGGTTATAGGAGTAGTTGATGAAATATGACACCTGCCCAAGGGTATTGCTGTAACTGACACCCAGTGACTCCATACGTGAATCATCCCAGTAAGACTCGCTTACCAGCGACAGGGAGAGTGAACCAAAGCCTGAGAGAATCTGCGAGGCCGAGGCGTCAAAGCGATTTTTCGTCCGCCCGTTTGATGAACAACAGCTGCTATTAGCTGTGGCGTTATCGATGAAATTCTGCAAAGAGTAATAACCATGCGTTGAATAGCGATACCCTGCGACGGAAAAGTTGGTTCCCGTTAATGGAAAGTCTTTACTAAACCGCACGCGGTAAGACTGCCCCTCGCTGGAAGAGGTTTTATCCGCTTCCGGGTTTTCTTTTATCTCAGCCCAGGACTGGGAAGCATCAAATGAGAGCGCGCCGACAGAACCCAGATTAAACCCGGCCCCCAGCAGCGCATTGCTATATTTATCTTCCAGCTGCTGAAAACCACCGTACAGCGTGACGTTGCTCAATGCCCCCCAGGCGACGGTAGACTGCAGGAAATTGAATTCTTTTCCGCCTGAGCTTCCGGAGCGAGTTTTCCCGCTGCTGAAAGCATATTCTACCTGCCCCTCTCGCTGCAGAATCGCCAGCGAGGCAAAAGGCACAACAAAGCTCTGTTCACTACCATCAGATTCTTTCACCTTAACAAAGAGATCGCCCGCGCTCCCGGTGGGGTAAAGGTCGTTTATCTCGAATGCTCCAGGAGAGACCGTGGTTTTATAGATGCTGTATCCGTTCTGATAGACCGTAACGTCCGCCGTAGTACGGGCGATCCCTTTTATCACGGGAGCAAAACCATTCATGCTGTCCGGCAGCATCTCTTTATCAGAGTTCAACTGCAAACCGCTGAAGCTAATGCTGTCAAAGATGCCTGATGAAGTATAAGTCTGCCCTAATATCAGTTGGCCTTTCAGGGCGTGGATATCGCGAGAAATATAGCTATAGACGGAGTCCCACTGGTTGCCGTCCTCATTATGATTAAGGGTACTGTAATTACGTAAACGCCACGGCCCTACGTTCAGCCCCGGTTGCAAGCTGACAAACTGGCTGGATGTCGATTCACCACCGTGCCGCGGATCGGTTTTTTGCCCGGAAATGTTGTAATTTAGCAGCCCGGCAGTGATACCCTGCTGCCACAGGCTTTCCGGGACGTAACCCTGCGGACGGTGCCGCAGGGCGACCTGCGGTAATGTAAAATCGATTCGCTGGCGTGGAAGCAAGACCGAGGTCTCCCATCCCGGGATCGCAGACAATTTTGCGCATTCAGAGCCCGCCACCGTGAGCGCAGGGTAGTCTTCAACTTTAATCGACCAATCTTTTAGGTGCGCTACGCTGATACAAGGCTGAGCAGAAGCGCCATCACCTTCATTTTGCGGCTTAAAAACGATAGATTCAGAGGTAATAAATTTTTCGTTAATATAGACATCGAGGTTATATTTACCGGGAGGCACGCTTGCCTGGGAAATATAGGATAAATCTACGACTGATGCGCCGGTTTCATTGACTTCAAGTAAGTGGGGATTAAAATATTCCCCAGCGGAAGTCGATAACGGAAATGCGCCAAGACAGCAGAGGATGGCGACATAGCTGCTTTTCAATGAAAATGCATGATTCCATCTTACGTTATTGGATGATGGCGGTATATTTCGGTCCTGACATACCATAATCATTGATCACACTCCATGTGACTTCTCTTTTCCCAGACGAAGTTGCACTTGCTACCGGTATTTTTATTGTTGAATAAGGAGCGACAAACCACGCCTCAGGTAGCGCCTTGCCATTAATATAAATTGCGGAGAAATTCATATATAATGGAGAGTTATTTTTCACCTTGATTTCTCTTCCTTCACTGGACCACTGCAGTTTTTCAGAGAAATTTTCCGGAATCACGTTTTTTAGGGCAGCGGGCCGATAAATAAGCTTAATCCGGGAATTAATTGCAAATTGCACCATGTTTTTGTCTGGTTCGTTGTCCATAGCCGGAATCCCTTTAACGTTGAGCCAAAACATAGATTCCCGATCTTCCGGTAGGGGTTTACCCGAGCGGAGAATGCGAACAAACCCCTGCTCGCCCGCTTTCAATCTGAACAGAGGGGGGGTAGTAATAAATGAATCTTTCGCAGGTGAGGTATCATCAACGATAGAGATCCAGGATTGCACTATATTTGTTACATTATCTTTATTTTGAACAGATACCGTCGTGGTCTTTTTTGTTCCATCGAAAATAACTCGCGTACCGCCAACGACCACGCTCGCCTGCGATACTGAAATGCAGAAAAAAAATAAGACAAAGCATAATAATCTGTTCATAACCGTGTCCAAACAGGGAAAGCAGTTGCTTTCCCTTTATGTATTTATCACTTAATCAATAATAGGTGACGTTATAAGTTACTGTTGTACTTACCGGACCTTTAGTTGGGTCGGCGGCGCCAGACTTAGCCATTTTTACGGTAAACGGAACGGTGGCTTCGCCAGTGGAAATATCCACATCAGAACCTTCGGTATTGTTCTTCTGTAAATTTCCGGCGTTATCAAAAATAGCGACAGCAACATTGGTAGCTGGAGACACTGAAGCCTGGTTTTTAAAATAATCACTATTGTAAGAATCTGCTTCACCACCAAAGGTAATTTTGGCTTTAGTCAGTGCACCAGCATCCGTAGGGCAGCCGGTCAAAGTGAAAGAGAAACTCTTTGCTGCGCTATAGGTGTTAGCTTTTAAATCTGCTACCGAAACAGTGCCCATTTCAATAGCTGTAACGCCATTATCGATAGTAGCGGTACAAGTCGTATCGGCAACGGTTCCGGTGAACTTTATGGTGTTATCCGCATGAGACATTGCAACCAGAGAGCATCCTGCAGATAAGGCCAGGATTTTAGCTAACGTTTTCACATTGGTTTTCATTTGTATTCCCCTATTTATCCAGATGAACAATCAATCCATCAATTGTTTATGGGCATATATTAGCGAATGAGATTGGATACCAACTTAACTACCGCCGGTATATTTTAGGGGAATGAATCGCTTGCATTATATTCACTAAAATACAAGAGCTTTACTTCCACATGAATCCATTCATTAATAAAAGCTCACAGCCCAAATATAACTCAACGCAGGGAAATCCTCAAGAATGAGATAAGGTGTCCTTCAGGATCATAAATAGTTCACATTAATAACCATTAAATATAATTTAAAAATAATCAAATAAAATCAGGTGATTATAAATCTCATATATTCACATAAAAAATGTCACAATTAATATAAATTCAAATAACAAATAAACACCTTCAAAAATGACACATTTAGTTACAAATAAAACGTAAAGTCATTAAGAATATTCGTGAACACATTTAAGAATAAAACACCTGCGCATCCAAATGCTATCATCCACGCAACTGATTGAATTATTACCGCTAAAAGAAAAATAACGCATAGTGCTAAACTTCGTCATTAGAAGCATTCAAAAAATCACCCCTCATCAGGCTCATCTGCCAAAAAGAGCTCAATGATGTCAGAACAGCGCCCAGCGTACCATCGGCGCCGCCAGCACCATGACTACCCCGGAAAGCATCATCACCAGGCTGGCGATGACGCCCTCCTGCGGCCCCAGTTCATAAGAACGCGCGGTACCAGCGCCGTGCGATGCCGCGCCAAACCCTGCCCCTTTGGCCATCCCCTCGCGGATAGAAAGACGCAGAAACAGCACATCGCCCACCGCCATGCCAAATACCCCGGTAACCACGACAAACAGAGCGACTAAATCAGGCTGGCCGCCCAGCGGTTTGGCTGCCGCCAGCGCGAAGGGCGTGGTAACCGAACGTACCGCCAGGCTGCGCTGGATCTCATCGGGCAAGGTAAACAGTCGCGCCAGCCACACCGAACTGGTGACCGCGACAACCGATGCGGTCGTCACTCCGGCAGTCAGCGACATCCAGTGGCGCTTAATGATCGCCAGATTGTCATACACCGGTACGGCAAAAGCGATCGTCGCCGGCCCCAGAAGCCACAGCAGCCAGTGGGCCTCTCCCATATAGCATTGATAAGAGATATGACCGAAAATCAGCAATATGACCAGCAGAATCGGGGTAAAAACTAGCGGCATCAAGGGCAGTTTATGGAAGCGACGATAAAGCCGCTTGTTGGAAAAATAGAGGCCCAGCGTGACCAGAAGACACAGGACGCTTAGCTGAAAATCACTCATGTTTCATCCTGCTCACTTCATAGCGATATACTTTATCAACCACCCACGCCGTTGCGCCCAGCACCATCATGGTACTTAAGCCAATCACCAGAAAGATGCGCCAGCCATCAACCATCAGCAACTGCGCGTAGTTAACGACCGCCACCACCGCCGGCACGAAAAACAGCAGCATCTCCGCCAACAGCCAGCGGGCGCCGGCCCGTACCCAGTTTAGGGGGATAATGCGGCAAACAATCAGCGCCAGCAGCATCAGCATGCCGACCAGATTCGCCGGAAGCGGCAGATGCAGCCAGTTAACTAAATATTCAGCGCAGACAAACAGTCCGGCGTAGATCAGGACCTGAACCGGTACCTGCAGGCGTTGCATAATACAAGGCGTCACGCGAGCCAGCGCAAAGGCCATGAGCGGCATTCCATAAAAAGAAGACAGGCGGGCAGTATAGAGAGCCGCCAGCCCCGGCAGAAATGAATTAAAATCATCACAGGTATAGTCTCAGGGAATAATTATGGATATTCGAACGCTGCGCTATTTTGTCGAGGTCGTTCGCCAGCAAAGCTTTACCCGCGCGGCGGAAAAACTATTCGTCACGCAACCCACCATCAGCAAAATGCTAAAAAATCTGGAAGATGAGCTGAGCTGCACCCTGCTGATCCGCGACGGGCGCAGGCTGCTGCTGACCGATACCGGAAGGGTGGTTTTCGAGCGCGGGCAGGCTATTCTTGGCGAATTTCATCAGCTGGAGTCGGAGCTAAGCGATATAAATCATCTGCATAAAGGCGTGCTGCGCCTCGGCATCCCACCGATGGTCGGGATGCTGATGGCTGAACCAATTAGCCACTTTCGCCAGCGCTATGCGGGCGTCGAGCTGAAAATCGCCGAATTTGGCGGGCTGACCGTGCAGCAAGCGGTAAGCAACGGCGAGCTGGATTTAGCCATGACGGCGCTCCCCGTTGACGAGGCCAGCGGCCTGACCACGCTATCTCTGTTCAGCCATCCGCTCTGCGTGCTGACGCCGAGGACGGCGCAGTGGGAAAGCATTGCGTCATTGTCGCCAGAAGCGCTCGCCGCGTATCCGCTGGTGATTTACAACGAGGATTTCGCCCTCAGCCAGCAGCTGATGCGGCTATTTGCTCAACATGACGTCAAGCCGCGCATCGCCGTGCGCAGCGGACAGTGGGATTTTCTGGCCGCCATGGTGCAGACAGGGATTGGCGTTGCGATTTTGCCGGAACCGATTTGCCAGCGTCTCGACCCGCGGAGCTTTTGCTGGATCCCATTACAGAGCGAGCTGCGCTGGGAGCTGGGAATGATTTGGCGGGAAGGCGTATATATGTCGCACAGCGCGCGGGCGTGGCTGGAATGTAGTAAGGCATTTTGGTTGAGCGACGATATCGCTGGATAGATCTTGTGGGAAGCATACCTTTCGCCAAAAGCTCGGCAGGTATGCTGCGCTAGCCTGCCTTTATCCGATTCGAATAACGGGTTTAATGGTTTTCCCACACTCGCTATCGTGAGCAGCCTGGTTAATCTCCTCGAAGGGATAAAAACGTATCAGCTTATCAATGGGGAAACGCCCTTGCACATACAGCTCAACCAGCTGCGGGATAAATATATCCGGGATGCTGTCGCCCTCAACGATGCCGCGCAATACCTTGCATTTTTGCATCACATCATTCATATCCAGCGCGAACGTGGTCCCGGTTTTTGAGGCGCCGACAATACCGCACATACCACGTGGGCGTAGCGCCTCAACGGCGGCGCGGACAATCTCAGGCCGCCCGGTAGACTCCAGGCTAAAGTCAACGCCATCGCCAGTGATATGCCGGATAGCTTCAACGGGATCTTCTTTCTTACTGTTAATCACATGCGTTGCACCCAGCTCACGCGCTAATGCCAGGCGCTCCTCAACCACGTCAATGACGATGATAGTTGTTGCCCCGGCGACGTAGGCAGCCATGACGCCGCTTAATCCCACCGTTCCGCCGCCAAAGGCGGCAAAAGAGCTTCCGGCTGCTACTTTTAATGCATTCAACACCGCTCCGGCGCCGGTCTGGATACCGCAACCCAACGGCCCAAGCAGCTCCAGCGGCGCATCCGGGCGAACCTTAACAAGATTACGCTGATCGACCACGGAGAACGCGGCGAAAGATGACTGGCCGAAAAAGCGATCGTGCAGCGTTTGGTTGCCATGGTGGCATAGCGCATGGCTGCCATCACTACGCTGGCCGGAAAAATTCAGGGCATTAAAGTTTTGACAACTGGCCGGCACGCCCTCAAGACAAGGACGGCAAGCGCCGCAGGATAAAAATGTCAGTACGACATGATCGCCGGGGACCACTTTTTGTACTTCCGCCCCGACGGCCTCCACCACTCCTGCCCCTTCATGGCCCAGCACGATAGGCTGCGGGATCGGATAGAGCCGATCGCGGGCAACCATATCGGTATGGCACATCCCCGTCGCCACGATACGAACAACGACCTCATGAGGCTGAAGCGAATTTAACTGGACGGTTTCCAGTTCAAAAGGGCCGCCCGGCTGACGGACAACGGCAGCCTTAAACGATCCCGGTAAAGCGCAATGCTCGGTCATACAATCTCCTTAATTAACCTTCCCCAAAGCCAGAAGAGAACGCGTCGTCATCTCTGGCATACCACCGCCAGCAACAAGGCGGCGGCCGCCAGTCAGGTATTATTTCCCGAGAATGACGTCAACCAGCACCGAACGCTTCTGAGTACGAATAATATTGACGGCTTCCTCCAGGGTATCGAGTAAGTCCTCAGCGCGATCTACCTTCATAGCGACCGCGCGGCTTGATGCAGCGATAGCCGCCAGATCGGGCGATAACGTAAATGATGTCGCCGGAACCTTATCCATTTTCGCCGCATAGCCGTCCGGATATAGCGCCAGCGTTCCACCGGCCACCGCGCCCCATCCAGCGTTATTGCCAACGACAACCAGCACGGGAAGCTTCATTACCTCGGCAATGTGATGGCATACCGCGGGATTGGAAAACAGATAAGAACCATCGCCAACGGCGGCGATCACTAATTCATCGCGATTGGCTAGCTGTAATCCCAGGGCGATAGGGAATGCTTCACCCAGTCCGCCGGAGAGTGCTTCCTGATAATAGCTTTCCGGCTGAATGAAGTTGGCGAACTGCGGTAATGTGGTTAATTCAGATGTGATTTTACCGTTGTATTTATTAGCCAGCGCTCCCAGACAATAGCTTAACCATGGCTTGCCGATAGGCCCTGCGTTTGCGGAATCAACAAGGTTATCTCTTGTGGTTCTTTCTTTTTTATTATGCGCAGCGACATGGGAATAGCGCTCCTCGACGCTCGCGCTTTTCTCCGCCAGATAAGGTTTTAATGCATTATCCAGTAATTTGAATATCGTATCCGTTTCACCAGCCAGGTTAACATCAGATTGATACCCGCGAACCGGGTAGCGTGAGAAGAGCGGGTCGGGACCAATTTGAATAACCTTGCAGTCCGGATTAACGTTCATACTCTCAATCATCCAGGGCGCCTGCGAGTCAATGACGATGACCACATCCGCTTTTGACAACCAGTAAGCTGGCTCATTGCCGGCATACATCGGATGGGCAGCGGAAATGGTCACCTCGGTCCCCCAATATTCCACCACCGGAATCGCCCACTGTTCGACGAAGGTGCTAATCAGGTCGAAGGCTTGCCGGGTCCTTGCGCCTCTTTGCGAGAAGATAACCGGGTGCCTGGCGTTGGCAATCAGCGTGGCAGCCATTGACAGCGAGTCCGGAGCCGGGGAAAAACTTATCGGCTGCTGGGAGGGCCGGCAGTTCAGGGCGGCCGAGTCGGTGGCAAAAGTTTCGCACAAAGGCTCGCGTGGCAAGCTTAAATAAACCGGTCCTTTGGGCAAAGAGTTCGCAATCGCCCAGGCGCGATCGACATGTTCCCCGGCCTGATCGGCATAACGCAATTCAAAATCCCATTTAACCGATTCACGAACCAGCGCGGCCTGATCGCGCATTTCCTGACCATAGCCGATAGGCGTATTCCGACAGCCGAAATGAGAATGTTCACTGATGGGCGTGCGCCCGCCAAAAATGATTACCGGTATATTACTATTGGCAAGATTAATAATCCCGCATGCGGCATTAGCCAACCCGACATTCGTATGCACCATCACAGCTTGCACTTTACCGGTTGCCAGATAGTATCCATGGGCCATGCCAATCGCGGCGTTTTCATGCGGGCAAACAACAAATTCAGGAACCAAACACCCTTCGCTTTTTAAGCGAGAGTAGGCCTCAACCATCGGCGGATAATCCGTTCCTGAATTGATAAAGATGAATTCAACGCCAAGCGCCTGCAAACGATATAATATCATTTCCGCGGCAGATATATTAATTAATTGCATATTCTCACCTGATTATTCTATCTGCATAATTAAAAGGTTAACAGGATGAATCCACCCATGGTCAGGATCGAGGCAATAATACTCAACGCCATGGTCGAGGCCATTTCTTGTTCACCCGTTTTATATTGCATTGCAATAATGATAGCAATCGATCCCACTGGAATAGCCATCGTCAATACGACTTCTTTAATTTGCTCCATTGAGAAACCGAGGCCGACCAGCGCGAAATAACATAGTCCGGGAACGATAATATTTCTGGCTATAACGGTAATAATAGTAGGCAGCGTAATCACTACACTACGCGCATAGAGCACAATACCCGCCGAGAACAGCGCCAGTCCCCCGGTTGCTTTACCCAATAATCCTAACGACATGGCCACGGTCTCGGGAATATGGATATCCATTATCACGATAATAAGAGCCAGAACCGGCGACCAGACTACCGGCTGTTTAATAGCATTAATCACGCTAGAGATAAACGATGTATTATTTTTGTCGCCGGAAGCATACGACATTAATATCATAACCAGCGGAAGTTGAAAAACGTTTTGCGTAATGCTTGATACCGTAATCAGCGATGCGCTTACCGTGCCAAATAAAAAAGCCAGCACCGATGTCCCAATAAAAGGAACGGCAGGAGAACCAATCGCCAGCGCCTGCAGCGTGCTTAAAGAGAGATCCCGCCTGCAGATATAACGCGCAACAAGCAATGGAATTAAAAAACTTACAATTAGCGCAACGATAATCGCGGCGGCAACGGGCCCCATATTCATAACAATACTACGCGGGGTCATCACCATATTACTAAAAATACTAAGGGGGAGAGCATAGAGCATGACGAGTTTATTTATCGCGCCAGCCTGCTCCCACGCAAAATCTTTTCGCTTACCGCTGATGTAACCAAGCAAAACGGTTACTATTACAGGTAAGATGGCACCAAGAATTAAGAGAATACTGTTATTTGTCATAGTGTCATTTCTCTTCAGAACCGATTTTCAGGTATATGTGATTTAAAACCGAACAGATTAAAACTCTTACTAAGGACTCCTTCCCGCTATCGCCATGATACTTCTCTCGCAGGCACACATTGTATTCTTACGCGTCAGGCATGAATATAAGATTACAATGAGCAATTAATTAGTTTAATGAATAATTACCCATCACTTTCAGGAAAATTTATTTTCTTGATGCTGTCTACATAATTTCCATTGATAGTAATATAGAATAAAATTGATATACAATGCGAAAACGTACCGTTTAATGAGTATTTGACATGTCTATAAAAATGAAGCAAATACAGGCATTTATCATGGTATCCTCAGAGGGTAACCTCACTCTTGCGGCAAGCAAACTTGGAATAACGCAATCTGGCCTGAGCCGACTGTTATCCGGCCTTGAGTCAGATTTGAATGCCACGCTATTTGAACGGCATAAGCATGGGGTCTCACTGAGCGAGCTGGGCACGGCCTTTTTACCTCATGCCATTACCTTAATGAACACCGAGCGAAAAGCGCGCCAGGAACTGGATCTTATTAATGGTTCAGGGAAAGGAATAGTCAGAGCCGGCTGCGTATCCAGTTTTCTATCCAGCCATTTTATCGAGAAAGTAAACAACTTCCATCAGGCCTTTCCTGATATTTATATTAAGATCCAGGATCGCATAGATTCAGAGCTTTTTAAATCATTATTAACTCATGACATCGATATCGCCATATGCGGCCCGTTGCCGCATAATGATAAAATCATCGAGCGTGGAAAAATAAACTTCACGGATAGCATACAGATTATTTCGCGTAGCAACCATCCGTTACAGGGCAAAAAAAACTTGAAATTACAGGATACTGAAGAATATTCGTGGATTATGCCGCCAAACGATAGTACCCCTATGCAGATATTAACCGAAGTCTATCATGATAATAACATGACGCCGCCAAAACCGATTATCGAATGCTCTTCATCATCCGCGATAAAATCCCTCATATGCAACAGTGATTTATTAACCTCGATGCCAGCCCCGATATATCACCTCGAACTTACCGCCGGCCTAATTAAACCGCTAGCAATTGAAAATACCATTTTCATAAGAGATTTCTTTATTTATACTCATTTTGGCATTCTTTCTGAAACCTCTAAAAAATTCATCCAGTTTCTAAAAAGATAACGCCTTTATTTTATTCACTACTCTGCAATTACGCAGATCTTCTAATCTGCCAGGCACTCCCTTTCTTCGCACCGGCAAATAAAATCCGTGATGATAGCGTACATAATGTTGCGGGCTCATCGGCTAGCGCATCGTGAAATCCCGGTTCCCCGAGCGGCGAAGGCCATCGGGGAACCGGGAAAAGTTTAGCGATCTTCGATTAACAGGGCTTCCAGCAGGTCGAGGTCGTGCAGCAGCTTCTGCAGCGTCTCGTTACTGATCTGCCGGGTAGCGCGCAGGTGGTACAGCTCCCCGCGTTCTGAGCGCAGCGCCGCCAGACGGAACCGGCGTTCGAGGCTCTCTTCCAGCATCGAGGTTTCAACATCGTTGCGCCCATCGGCGCGACGACGCAGGTTACCAATGACCCTGGAACTGACCTCGGTCAGCAGCTGATTATCGATATTCTCTTTGGTATCCGCAGCCAGGCGCTCTTCCATTTTCTGAATCGCGACAATCGCCACATCCGCGGTTGCCGCCCGCGCCAGACGCTCCTCTTTGCGCTGCTGGACATGATCGCTCGACTCGATATGCCGCAGCAGAATCGGCAGCACAATCACGCCGACGAACAGCGAGAACAGAATCACCCCGGCGGCGAGGAACACCAGCTCATAGCGCGCCGGGAAGACGTTGCCGTCCGGCAGCAGCAGGGGAATCGACAGCACGCCGGCAAGGGTAATCGCCCCGCGGACGCCGGCGACGGAGGAGATCAGCAGCTCGCGCGTGGTCCAGGAGCCGAACTCCATCGGTTTCTTTTTCAGGAAACGCTGGCTGAGTTTGCGCATCGTCCACAGCCAGCCAAAACGCACCAGCATCAGGGCGGCATAAATCAGGATGATATCGGTAAACAGCATCCAGGTTTCGACGTTGGGATCCGCTTCCGCGGCCACCAGCGAAGTGGAGAGAATATCCGGCAGCTGCAGGCCCAACAGCAGGAAGACCATGCCGTTAAACACGAACTCCAGCATCGCCCAGGTGCTGTTGGCGCGCAGGCGCATCGCCAGCGGCGCGCTGCGCATCACCCCGGAACGCGTGATGGTCATCCCCGCCGCGACCGCCGCCAGGATTCCGGAAAAGCCGATATGCTCGGCGATCAGGTAAGAAGCGAACGGCAGCAGGAACAGCAGCACAATTTGCGTCGCCGGTTCATCGCCGCCCCAGCGGCTGAGGAAGCGCATCGAGCGCCCGTACAGCCAGCTGACCACGAAGCCCGCGAGAATACCGCCGACAGCCACCTTGAAAAACTCCACCGTCGCGCCGCCGACGGTAAAGACCATCGTGCCCATCGCCACCGCAACGGCAAACTTCAAGGAGACCAGGCCGGAGGCATCGTTCATCAGCGCCTCGCCCTGCAAAATCCCCATAATTTTTTTCGGGATGCGCCCTTCGCCGACAATCCCGGACAGCGCCACGGCATCCGTTGGCGACAGTACCGCCGCCAGAGCAAAAGCCGGAATCAGCGGAATACCCGGAACGATCCAGTAGATGAGGTAGCCAATACCGACCACCGTCACCACCACCAGCGCTAGCGCCAGACCGAAAATTTCTCGCCCATGCTCAATGAACTCGCGGGTCGGCGTCTTCCAGCCGTCGGCAAAAAGCAGCGGCGGAATGAACAGAACCAGAAAGAGTTCAGGGTCGAATTCGACATGCAATCCGAAGGTAGGCCAGGCCAACAGCGCGCCGATGCCGATTTGGATTAAGGGGAGTGGAACCTGAAAGGGCAGTACGCGTGTAACCACCCCGGAGAGAGAGACCACGAGGGTCATGATGAGTATGGTAAAGAATATTTCCATGTGTTCCCTGTTTGCTGCGTTTCTTTTTTTACATCTGAGGCGTCATGTCTCGGCATAATACGCTACTCAGATTAACGCAAAAGGAAACAGGATGTGGCTTAAAAATTAAGCGGGCGGCCAAAGCCGCCCGTTGTTAGCAGGAAAAGTTAAATCGCCCAACCGCCAGCGTAGAAGATAACCAACGCCGCGGCGATGATCACCGTACCCAGGTTTAGCTTACGCCATTCGCCGGACACCAGTCGTCCAATCACCAGCGCCGCAAAGCCGATCATGATACCGGTCACGATGTTGCAGGTCAGCACGATAAAGACCGCGGTAATCAGGCCCGCCATCGCGTCGACGAAGTCGTTGAAATCGATTTTCGCCACATTGCTCAGCATCAGCAGGCCGACGTACATCAGCGCCGGAGCGGTGGCATATGCCGGAACCAGATAGGAGAGCGGCGAGAGGAACAGGATCAGCAGGAACAGCACGCCAACGGTCACTGCCGTCAGGCCGGTTTTGCCGCCCGCCGCCGTACCGGCAGCCGATTCGATATACACCGCCGCCGGCGCCGCGCCCACCAGGCCGGAGAAAACGCTGCTCAGGGAGTCGGTGGTCAGCGCTTTGCCGCCGTTAATAATTTGCCCGTCTTTATCCAGCAGGTTCGCCTGACCGGCCACCGCGCGGATAGTACCGGTGGCGTCAAACACCGCGGTCATCACCAGCGCAAGCACGCTTGGCAGCACGACCGGGTTCAGCGCGCCCACGATATCCAGGCTACCGATCAGCGAGTTGCCTTTATCGTCGCTCAGCGACGGCATGGCGAAAATCCCGGTGAAGTGGACGTTAGGATCGAAGATCAGGCCGATAATCGAGACGCCGATAATCGTCAGCAGGATACCGCCCGGTACTTTCAGTTTTTCAAGGCCGATAATCACCGCCAGCCCGATCAGCGACATAATCACCGGGAAGCTGTCAAAATGACCCAGCGCCACCGGCAGACCATCCAGCGGGTTTTTGATAACCAGGCCCACGCCGTTGGCGGCAATCAGCAGCAGGAACAGGCCGATACCAATCCCGGTGCCGTGCGCCACGCCCTGCGGCAGGTTACGCAGGATCCAGCTACGAATACCGGTTGCGGAAATCACCGTAAACAGCACGCCCATCAGAAAGACCGCGCCCAGCGCGACCGGAATGCTGATCTGCTGACCCAGCACCAGGCTGAAGGCGGTAAACGCGGTCAGCGAGATGGCGCAGCCAATCGCCAGCGGCAGGTTCGCCCACAGGCCCATCACCAGCGAGCCGACGCCGGCAACCAGACAGGTGGAGACAAATACCGCTGCCGGCGGGAAACCCGCTTTACCGAGCATACCCGGCACCACAATGACGGAATAGACCATCGCCAGAAAGGTGGTAAGACCGGCAACGATTTCCTGACGCACGGTGCTGCCGCGAGCAGAAATTTTAAACCAGGCGTCCAATGAACCGCCGGTACGCGCAGAAGGCGTAGACATAGAAAACTTCCCCTGAGAATTTTTATCGTTCGTCTGGATGCGTGGTGGACCATCCACTGCCAGTTAAACGCGATCTCCTTGTGCTACATCGCAGCGCCAGGGGCTGTGAAAAGCAAACGTTTAACTCCGCGCATCCAATACGGTGTGAAGAATGACTTTGCTCCCCCCTGTTAGCAGAGGAAATGATGAGCAAAATAAAAAGGCAAACGATTATCCAGCCTTTAGACGGGCCTTTTCAACTGAAGTTTGTCGTATTTCGCTAAATTTCGCTTATGACGTTCAGGAAATAACCAGCCGATGCGCAAACGTTATCGTCCATGCGCAATCCGGTAACATTTTTGTATTGCGCTGATAGCAATTTTCGTCGGTCATCGGCTTTAGTAATAGTTTACTCGCCGGGTAAGGTAAACGGCCCCCCGCGCTCAATCGCCTTCTGCCAGGCCGGGCGCTGCTCTACGCGCTGAACCCACTGCGTCAGATGCGGTAAATCATCCACGCCGCCGCGCGCCAGCAGCGCCATCGCCGGAAAGCTCATCTGAATATCGGCCATACTTAGCTCCGCGCCGGCAAACCAGCGCTGGCGGGAAAGGTGCGCCTCAATAAAGCGGGCATGGGTTTCCAGCTGACGGTTAAGCCACGCCTTTTGCACCCCTTTGCCCAACGCATTGCCCAACGTGCGCATGCCAAACGGCACCGGGGGTTTACCCAGGCTGGCAAATACCAGCTTCATCAGCAGCAGGGGCATTAGCGAACCCTCGGCGTAGTGCAGCCAAAAACGATATTGCAGCTTATCTTCCACCGACTCGGGCTTTAAGCGCCGGGCGCTATCATAGGTTTCCTGTAAATACTCCAGAATGGCGCCGGATTCCGCCAGAATATGGCCGTTATCCTCGACAACCGGCGATTTGCCCAGCGGATGAACGCTTTTTAATTCCGCCGGGGCGAGCATATCCTTTCCCCGCTGATAAGAGACAACCTGATAAGGCAGCTGCAGCTCTTCCAGCGCCCATAATACGCGCTGCGATCGTGACTGATTGAGATGATGTACCGTTAACATGGGCCTCTCCCGCTGTTTGTTCAAATTAACTATAGGAACAGGCGGCGAATGACGGGAATTTTTCGGCAAACGGAAGAGGCAAATTCAGAGAAAAGAGCCACACTTAAAGTGTCGGCGCAAACCGGAACCTCCATCAAAGATTGCGCAATACTGAGGTGAGCCGACGTCGGGGGAAACCCTCCTGCGTACCAGCGGGATAGAGCGAAAGACCAAGACCGGAAAACAACTAAAGCGCCCTGTTGTGGCGCTTTAGTTTTTTTAGTCATCTTCCAACAATCGCGCGCCGGTCCCCTCTTCGCCCAGCTTATCGCCCGGGTTGCGTAACGGACAGTCGCGGCGCGACAGACAGCCGCAGCCGATGCAGCCGTCGAGCTGATCGCGCAGCGCGGTCAGGGTATGGATGCGCCGGTCCAGCTCTTCCCGCCACTGGGACGACAGCATCTTCCACTCTTTAGCGCTGAGGTTATGCCCTTCCGGCAGTACGCCGAACGCGTCGCCGATGGTTGCCAGCGGGATACCAATACGTTGCGCAATCTTAATGATCGCCACAGCGCGCAGGACGTCGCGCCGGTAGCGCCGCTGATTGCCCGCGTTGCGCTGGCTGTGGATCAGCCCTTTGCTTTCATAAAAGTGCAGCGCGGAGACGGCCACGCCGGTTCGTTTTGCCACTTCGCCGGGCGTCAGCAGCATTTTGATGCGGGGTGATTTCTTTTCCATAAAGCGCTTTACCTCAAGTTAACTTGAGGAATTATACTCGCCCGCAGACAAAACGACGAATCGAGAATTGAGAGAGGCCGCTTTATGTCCCATCAGGATATTATCCAAACGCTTATTGAATGGATTGATGAACATATCGATCAACCACTTAACATTGATATAGTCGCCAGAAAATCGGGATACTCGAAATGGTATCTACAGCGGATGTTCCGCGCCGTGATGCATCAAACGCTGGGAGATTACATTCGCCAGCGCCGCCTGCTGCTCGCCGCGGAAGCGCTAAGAACCACCCAACGTCCTATTTTTGATATCGCGATGGATCTCGGCTACGTGTCGCAGCAGACCTTCTCGCGGGTGTTCCGCCGCGAATTTGACCGTACGCCTACCGCCTATCGCCATCAAATTTCTGCCTGATAAGGCTGCTGATAAGGGCAGAGGCTGATGCGGTCATTCGCCAGCCACTGCATGAACTCCTGCGGCGGCATCGCTTTCGCAAAGTGCCATCCCTGGCAGTATTGCACGCCGCGCTTTTGGAGCCATGCGACCTGCTCTGCCGTTTCGACGCCTTCAGCCACGATTTTTAAGCGCAGGCTGTTCGCCATCTGGATAATATGCTCGGCAATCATGTGGCTGGTGGTGTTGCTCGTCAGCATGTCGACAAAAGATTTATCAATCTTAAGGACATCGACGTTGAGCGCATGGAGGTTGTTCAGGTTGGAGTACCCGGTACCGAAATCATCAATAGCGATTTCATATCCCGCCTCGCGGAACGCCTGAATCACCGGCGTCGTTTTCGCCACGTCGATAAACCCGCGTTCGGTCACTTCAATTTTAATTTGCTCCGCCTTGACCGCGTAGCGGCGGATCTTCTCGTTGATGTTCTCAATCAGGCGCGCAGAATGGAAATCGGAAGCGGAAAGGTTAATCGCCACGTACAGATGCGGCTGCCGTGCCAGAAACTCGCCAAGATCGGCAAAAACCTCTTCTATCACATAGTCGGTGACCTGCGCGATCATCCCTTCGTTTTCCGCCAGCGGAATAAACTCCGCCGGGCTCATCACCGGGCCATCAAAACCCGGCCAGCGCAATAATGCTTCGGTACCGACGCAGCGGTGATTTTTAATATCGATAACCGGCTGATAGTGCAGGCACAGCTGGCGACGGCTCAACGCCCGCTGCAGCATCTTACGCGGAGAGTGGTACTGCTGCCGGGTGCGCGACCACACCAGTAAAAGCAATACGCTGCAAATCAGCCCCAGCGGTAACGTCAACGTGACCTGGTTATAAAAATTCTGATAATAGCTGACGCGCGAGGTCGACATAATGACGGCTATCGGGCGAACGCTGGAATGGGCGATGGTATAAACGCGGCCATCCTGATGAAATAAAGCCTCTTCAGCGCGAATCAGACGATGCAGCTCAGCGGGGTCGGCATTCTTGCTGACGGAAAAAAACTGCCGGGTTTTGGTGTCAAAAACGCCCCAGGCGAGGTTGCGGTCGCTGGTTATCAACGCGCTGTATGAGAGCGGATTCACCACCACCACATAGTTGCCGCGCTGCATATAGTTCATCGCGTAGTCTGGGTAGAAAGGCGTTTCGCGGTAGTAGTAAATCGCGATATCCGGCTTTTTGGTATAGGTTGCGGCCGGAATTCGCCACCCCGTCGGGCGGCGTACCGTGGTGGAGCAGAAAAAATGGGTGCCGTTGGCGTAGATTAAATCGTCGATATAGAGCAGGCCGCGAACAATCCCGAGCAGATATTGCTGATGCTGCGGCGAACATATCTCTCCCTGATACAAACGGGCTTTATCCCGCGCTTCGTCGGCCTCACGAATCACCAACTCCGTTTTTTGCAGCGCCAGCCGAGAAAACAACCGCAGCTGATCGCCGGTTTCCGCTTTGGCGCGTATCTGCGCAAACCACAACGCCAGCAGCACCGGTAGCAGAATGACTAACACGATGCCAAATATTCTCAACGCCTTACGTGGCGCGCTATGATTCATTTCCGCTTCTTATCCATGCGATACGCCTTAATCAAGGTGAGCTACCCCGATGACTCTGCTTACTTTGATATGAATCAGGGCATCTCAGCAACCCATGCTTTGACGTAAAAACCTCATGACGATGAATTATGAATAATACTGGCTTATAGAAGTCTGGAGAAACATTCTCAACAGAATGAGATTAGCTCCACTATGTTATTCGGTTTATCCGTATAATTAGCCGGAATAAGTAACAAAATCCGTAGAACATAAACCTATATAAAAAAGAAAAGTCGCCGGGAATCCCTTATAATCGGCCTTCACGCTGAAAGAAGAATCCTACCCCTCCCTATTAACCATGCTATTTGAATGGTTAATAGGCGCCATAAAAGACCTTTTTTGGGCTGGTCAATAAAAGAACAAGTGTGATATAGTTCACATTAGTTGATGAAACAAAAACGTTGTTTCATTACGATCTTGTTTGCCTGAAGATAGCCAGAGCACCGTACCATCGTCAGTCTCACCCGGTTGTCACAGGCTCCCAAATTTCGTTGAGGATAGGTTGATGGCTTCCATTACTACCAGTGTCGTACTTTTGCGCTGGCCGCTCGTGAGCGCAGTGCTGATGTTTCTGGCCAGCTCGTTAAACATTCAGCTACGTAAAAGCGATTATGCCGGTTTAGCGGTGATTTGTAGCTGTATGGGCCTGGCCGCGGCCTGCTGGTTCGCCACCGGTCTGTTAGGCATCACGCTGCTGGACGTGGCGAAAATCTGGGGCAATATCAAGGACGTGATGATTGAAGTCATGAGCCAGACTCCGCCTGAATGGCCGATGATGATGACCTGATGTCCGCCCGCCCAGGCCGGGCGCCGGTGTACCTGTCCGGGCAGTAACGCCCTGGCCCGGACAGGTGCGCAGCAATTCCCTCCTCTGCGACAGCTAAATACATCACCAGCATAAACCGTAGCGATGGCAAGGTAGCCGCCAGGTTTTAACGCATCCGCTGGCCCAGATCGCGCTGCCCCGGCGGCAGCCCCGGTACTGCGCGTGGAAAGTCGTTCGGGCAGCGTTTTATGGCACAGAGCGCCTGGTAACGGCAGGAGTCTGCCGTCGTGGCGGTAGAATGATAAGGGCAGGAAGGCCGCTCCCGCAGCTTCTCCCACTGCGCCTCATCGTATCGCGTGATGTTATAAACTTTTACCGCGTGATATTGCTCGTTGATTAACACACTCGATGAGTAGAGTTTTATCGACTCGCCCGGCAGTAATAAAATGTCGGCCTCATACCAAAGAATAAACTTTAAAAACCGTAGGCCGGAAATTGAGGAAAAAGCCACCCCGGAATGTGGGCAGACAAGAGTATTATGAATAGTCCATTTCATTTTCTATCCTTGCGTGCATTGCTGATTAATGACTCTATTATTGATAGCATTCATCATAGCTAACCGCAAGGCGATCGATTAATAATGTGATATCAGACAATACTCAAAGTGCTTTATACTCACTAAGATGTAGCGTGAATATTGCATTATAACAATGAATGGTTAGTCATAATAATCAACGGCAGCGCCAGTCATGAGCATACATAAATAAGAATATATTGACAATAAATTACAGGCTACCAACAGCAGTAGCCTGTAATATTACACTGGGAATGAATCAAAAATAACTAAGCTATTGTGCGCATATTAAACGCCGGTATCACCATGTTTTACCAATATTAAACTGGAACTGTTCAGCTTTATCCCCATCGTATTTTTTAAACGGCTCGGCCCATGAGAATACCAGCGGGCCTAATGGCGACATCCACTGCACCGCAATCCCGGCGGACATCCGGATATGCGACGGATCGCCATAGTCAGGGATCCCGGCCGCCAGCGTCTGGGCGGTATTTTGCCAGGAGGTGCTCCATACCGTACCGGCATCGAGGAACAGCGACGTCCGCAGGCTGTCAGCGTATTTGTCATTCACAAACGGCGTCGGCACAATAAACTCGCTGTTCAGCACCGCCATCGCGTTACCGCCAACCGCATCGGAAGACGAGTCCAGCGGACAGGCGCTGTAGCTGCTTTCAGAACCATTACAACGATAATAAGCCGCTTTTGGGCCAATCGTATTCGACGAAAAACCGCGAACCGACGACGATCCGCCAGCATAAAAATTATCATAAAACGGTACCGATTTGCCGTTCAGCCCATCGGCATAGCCCGCGCGCAGGTGCTCCATCCACACCCAGCTTTTGCTCTCGGTCAGCGGCATATATTGGGTGGTATCGAAAGTGACTTTGTAATAGCTGTTATCCGAACCGGGCACGGTAACCTTGGCGGTCAGGCTGCTTTTATTCCCCGCGCGCGGGAAGAAGCCGCGATCGAGGTTGTTATAGCTCCAGCCAACGCTGGCAAAATAGTCATTGGCGCTATAGGTGGCGCCGCTGTCGCCATCTTTGGTGACGACGTCAGGATAGATACCCCGCGAGTTAAGATAGCGCCAGGTGGTGAGCTCCGGGTCCATATTGGTCAGGCGGTTATGGACATAGTCCAGGCCCAGGTTAAGAGCGTTATTCTCGCTAATCGGGAACCCCAGCGTACTGCCAACGCCGTAGCTTTGCTGGTTGTAGCTGCCGGAATCGGCATCAGAAGCATCGTAACTGTTATAGAAGATTTTGCCGCCGAGGCTGATGCCATCCACGGTGAAGTAAGGATTCGTCGCCCCCAGCTCAATATAGGACTGGTAGCTGTTGCGCGTGCCGTTGAAGCTGACGCTATTGCCGCTCCCCAGCCAGTTATCCTGCGTGACGCCGAGCTGGTAGCTCACGCCGCTGTCGGTACCGAAGCCCAGACCCACGTTAAAGGAGCCGGTATTGCGCTCCTTCACCTTATAGACCACGTCCACCTGATCCTGACTACCGCTAACCGGAACGATCTGCTTGTCGACGGTTTCGAAAAATCCGCTACGATCCAGCCGCGTTTTTCCCTGCTCGACCTTTTCGTCATTCAGCCACGCGCCTTCCATCTGGCGCATTTCGCGACGCAGCACTGCATCGCGGGAAGTATCGTTACCCTCAAAGCGAATCTGACGCACCGAATAACGACGGCCGGCATCCACGTTAATATGCAAAACGACGTTTTTTTTCGCCTCATCAATATCCGGCGCGGTGTTCACCTGCGGCCAGGCATAGCCGTATTTTCCCAGTAGCGTCTTAATGCTGTTCTCAGACGCCGTAATTTCCGCGCCGCTGTACCATTTCCCCGCTAAAGGCTTCACCAGCGCTTCAATTTCCTGGCTATGCTGCGCCATGTCGCCGGTCACGACCGTACTGGTCACTTTATAACGATCGCCTTCGCTAAGATTGATCGTGATATACAGCGATTTTTTATCCGGGGTAATACTGACCTGACTCGAATTAATGGTAAAACGCGCATAGCCGCGATCGAGATAATAGCTACGAATGGTCTCCAGATCCGCCGCCATCTTTTGCTTTTGGTATTTCTTATCGCCAATCACGTTCCACCACGGAACGCTGTCGCGTAGCTGCAGCTGGTCCAGCAACGTTTCTGTGCTAAAAGCCTGGTTGCCAATAATATTAATTTGCGCGATTTTTGCCGATACCCCTTCCTGAAATACAAAGGTTAAATCAACGCGATTACGCGGCAGCGGCGTGACGACAGCGTGAACCTGAGCGCTATATTTCCCGACGCTGTAATAAAAATCCTGGAGCCCTTTTTCTATTTCCGTGAGCGCATTGCGATCCAACGCGCTGCCCTCTTCAATACCTGTGGCGGCCAGATTCTCTTTGAGGGCATCATCCTTAACGGATTTATTCCCGGAAAAGCTGATTTTAGCGATGCTTGGCCGCTCTGTAACCTGCACCACCAGCGTGCTGCCATCGCGCAGGATCTGCACGTTCTCAAAGTTGCCGATGGCATAGAGGGCGCGGACCGAATCGCTGATATCCTCATTAGAAACCTCTTCTCCCGTATGAACAGGCATGCTCAGTAGCGCAGCGCCAACGGTAACGCGCTGTAGCCCCTCGAAACGAATGTCATCTACCGTATAGGCGGTTGATGCGTAAAGCGTTAAAGGGGAAATCAATAGACCGGCGATGAGACTCGTTTTTTTTAGCATGGAGGTGTCGTCTAAAAGATATTTGGCAATAGCAGATATCCTGCTGGGAATAATGCAGTTCAGTGCGCCAGACAAATTCTGACGCAGTTTTAAATAACCTGAACGAGGCGCAGAATTGCACGTAATTATGACGAGAAAATGGAGAAAAAATGGATGTGTGAGAATGTTGAAAAAATTATTTTTTAATGGAACTTTCTTTCCCCCACCCAGTCAGATAAGCATTTCCAGGCAACATTAAAATTCTACACCGCCTGTTTTTTAATTAAAAAAATAAAAAGCCCCCTTTCGCATTGGTTGAAAGGGGGAAAAAGATCTTGTTAGGAATGATGCTCTCTGGGATAAACCAGGAACAGCCACAAACTAACCTATAACCCCGTAGATAAAATGAAGAGATAGTGAATAAATTATGCAGCCAGATTGCCATCATAATGAAATGAGTCGATATCATGCCACGAAATGAAATTCAGCGTTCAGTGCTGAGCGAGCTGGTGCGCTGGATAAAAAACAACCTTGAGAAGAAACTCACCATGCGGGCGCTAAGCCTCTTTTCCGGCTATTCCGAATGGCACCTATTTCGCCTCTTTCGTCACTATTTTAATATGTCGCCAATGGCCTATATCCGCCAGCAGCGGATGCAATTAGCCCTTGATTTATTAAAGGTTAAACCGGCTTTTCGCATCGTTGATATTTGTATTCTGGCGGGCTATGAAGATATCAGCGCCTTTAACCGCACCTTTAAAAGGTACTATATGATGACGCCAGCCCAGCTGCGCAAAATCCTGAATATATGATGATAGAGGCTCCCCCTCCTCCGCATTGCTGCGGTTGGGAATGGAAGGGGGAAGAGGAACAACTTTAGAATGGAAATGGCAGGATGCCACCGTTAATCGTTTCTGGGATCAGGCAGACCCGATCAACAGGAAGCAGTGTAAGCTGCTATGTTGAATTAATTGTGTAGAGGCCATGGAGATTTTGTCATAATTTATATCCGAACCCAATGTCCTTGACGCTAAAATAAAAAAACCGGAATAGTTCATTATTCCGGCGGATGATTGGGTGGTTGATCAGAAATGCGTATTCACGCTGATATAAAACGTCCGTCCCGATTCATTATAGGTCTCCGCCCCTGCGCCATACAGATAAGCGCCGGTCGTCGAATTCCCCGTTGTCTGCGCATTACCGGCACGGTAGTGACGAATATCGAACAGATTATCCACTCCGCTGGTCAGGCTCAGGTTTTTATTCACATCCCAGGTCGCGCTGAGCCCGACAATGCTGTACGGGCTCACTTCATTTAATTCGCTGCCGGATACCGCCTCGCCTTTATAGTTGAAACGTTTAGGTTTCTGACGGCCGTACCAGGTGAAAGTGCTCTGCAACGAAAGATCGTCGCGTACCTGCCAGCTGACGGTCGAGTTCAGCGTAAACTGCGGGATCACCGACAGGCGATCGCCGGTGGTCTTGTTCTTACTCTGCAGCATCCACGTCAGGTTGTTGCTCCAGTTGACCGTTTCACTTACCGGGAGATTCAGCGAACCTTCCAGCCCTTCAACCAGCGCCTTCGGTACGTTTTCCCATTGGTAAATATTGGTGGTGCCATTGCTGGCCGTCCCCACCGCCGAGTAGCCCGACTCAATCTTGTTATGGTAGTCGTTACGGAACCAGGTCAGCCCCGCCTGATAGCCGTTGTGCTTATACTCAAGGCCAATCTCTTTATTGACGCTGGTTTCCGCCTTCAGATCGCTGTTCCCCATCAGGTAACAGGCTGAGCTGCTGGCATAACAGCCCTGGCCGTTGCTGTAGAGAATATAGTTCGGGTTGAGCTGGTAAAGGTTCGGCGCTTTATACGCGCGGGCGATGCCAAGCTTCAGCGTCCAGTCATCCGACAGCCCCTGCGAGAGATTCAGCGAGGGGCTCCAGTTATTGCCGACGATGCTGTGATGGTCGAAGCGCAGGGCCGGCGTCAGCATAGTGCTCTCGGTCAGCGCGATATTGTCTTCGGTAAACAGCGAGAAAATCTCGGCGCTGGAATAGGGGCTGCGTCCGGTTGCCGACATACCGTCAATGGAGCCATAAGAGAGCGACTGGGTGGTCGACACGCCATCTTTCATCCGCTGCTGGTTCCACTCGGTACCCAGCGTCAGATTCTGTTCGAATCCCAGGGTAAACGGAATATTCACCTCGCTGTGCAGCAGCACATCCGACAGGTCGATATCGGAGAATTCGCTGCTGGAGAAGATCCCTTCCGTTCCGCCCGCCAGTCCCTCGTTCATACGCGAGTTACGGGTGTGCTCATACTGCGCCCAGGTATTGCTGGTCACGCCGTTATCCCAGCCGCCGGTCCACGTGACGCCATACGTCTGGCGATAGAGGCGGTTGGTCTCTTTCCCGTACAGACTTTTCACCAGCGTGCTGGTGTTGGTATTCTGCGTGTCGCCTGCATACAGATTGCCCTGGCGACTGTAGCCGGTTTCAAACTCCAGCGCCTGCATCGGCGCAAATTCCCAGCGCAGCTTACCGTGGATATCTTTATTCACCACGCCTTCGCGCCCTGCAGGATACGATCCCGCATAGCTACCGGTTCGGGCCGCTTCGTGGCCAGCGTTGATATCCTGGGCATCGGCCTGCGTTTTGCTCAGGTTTCCCCATAAATTAAAGCTGACCTCATCCGATAGCGGACCATTGAGGCTGAAGTTTGTCCGCTTCGTCGCGC
This sequence comes from Klebsiella sp. M5al, assembly GCF_002090195.1. Classification (NCBI taxonomy): domain Bacteria; kingdom Pseudomonadati; phylum Pseudomonadota; class Gammaproteobacteria; order Enterobacterales; family Enterobacteriaceae; genus Klebsiella; species Klebsiella sp. M5al. The sequence goes on along the minus strand of NZ_CP020657.1, from coordinate 402,317 downwards.
CCTCTTTACGATGCTGAGGTGCGTTCATATAGGTATTCCAGGACCCATGCCACTCGCTGGTGGCCGGTTTTGTGACGATATTCACCACCCCGCCCATCGCGCCGTTACCGTAGCGGGCCGCCGCAGGGCCGCGAATCACGTCGATATGATCGATCATTTCCGCCGGTACCCAGCTGGTATCACCGCGCGTATCGCGGTCGCCGCGCCAGCCATAGCGCACGGAATTACGACTGGTCACCGGTTTACCATCCACCAGAATCAGGGTGTTCTCCGGTCCCATGCCGCGAATATCGACCTGGCGGTTATTACCGCGCTGGCCGCTGGTGGAGTTACCGGTGAGGTTGACGCCGGGCTGGGTACGAATCAGCTCGGAGACATCACGCGCGGGCGGATGTTTACGGATCTCCTCAGCGGTGATGGTCGATACGCCGGGGGCTTGCAGCGTCTGCGCCGCCGCGGTGACCACCATCGTTTCATCGTCATTTACCGCAGCCGTTTCAGATTTCTTCGTATCGTCTGGCATGCTGCCATCAGCGGCCTGAACCGGCAGCGTCCCTCCCCAGATGACCATCGGGATCAGCACGGCCAGCGAGTAGTGTGAATCGTATTTCATGGAATATGCCCTGTTTTTCTTTTTAGCTGTCGGGGCACGTCTTCTTCATCAGTCAGGTAAACAACGGTAATGACTTTTATGCAAGCACAGTATCTCTGCTTTTGGCGTAGCCGGGCCCTCCCGCTTAAATAGCGGAATAGCAATAAATAATGAGCAGCCAAAATAGATTTATTACTCTGGCAAAAATGAAGAAATAAACGCACCGTGCTATTCTTTGACAGCATTCGCCGAACAGCAGTAATAGGAGTCTTGTGCCACACAACGTTATTAGAAATGAGATTTATTATCAAGTGGATAATTATCCACCGCACGGATAATTTTTAACAAATCAATAAAAACAAAAAGATAAGAGAGCTAAAGTCGTTTTTTATTTTTAGAACAGTTAAATAACTGAAGTATATCCACATTAAAAAAACACAATTCAGACATATTATCTCCATAATTAATTAGGGCGTGTGGGTTTATTATTTCACGATAAATATCGTCATTGTAAATTAATAGAATAATTAAAATAGCGGATTAGCCGACTCGCATACGCGATCGCCGGACATGCTAACGGCCAGAAATTGACTAAAATAAGACCATCCCACTGCGGAGCACCGCGCCATGAACACTTCGTCGTTCTATCGATACCTTGTCGGCGGGCTCGCATGCTTTGCCGCCCTGCTATGCTTCACCTCCGTTTACGCCGCCGCTGAGAACAAACTGTCAGAGCCAGAGGAACGAGAGGCCCTGAAGGTCGACGTTGACGATATGCTACAGCCCTGGAAGGGAGATTTACCCGGAATGCTCGACCGGCGAACTATTCGCGTATTAACCACCTTCAGCAAAACCTTTTTCTTTATTAACAAAGGCACTCAGCGTGGCGCCACTCACGATATTTTTATGGAGTTTGAACGTAGCCTTAACCAAAGCCTGGCGAAGGAGAAAAAGCTTAAACATCGTCATCTTAAGGTCCGTATCATCTTTGTGCCAGTTGCCCGCGACCAGCTCATCAGCGCGCTTAACGCCGGTAAAGGGGATATTATCGCCGCCAACCTGACGATTACCCCCGCTCGCCAGCAGGAGATGACCTTTACCGCGCCGATATACTCTCACGTTCAGGAGCTGCTCCTTTCCGGCCCAGGTTCCCCCAAAGTGGAAAATCTGCAGCAGCTTTCCGGTAAAACGGTCTTTGTGCGTACCTCATCGAGCTATTACGAGAGCCTGGTCGCGCTCAACGCGCGCTTTGCGCAGCAATCTTTGCCCCCCATCACCATCACATCGGCGCCCGAAGCGCTGGAGGATGAAGATCTGATAGAGATGCTCAGCGCGGGCCTGATTCCCTTGACCGTCGTCGACCGCCACAAGGCACTGTTCTGGAAGCAGGTCTTCCCCAGCATTCAGGTTCATCAAAACATCATTCTGCGCAACGAAGGCAATATCGGCTGGGCGGTACGCAACAACAGCCCGCAGCTGCTGGCCTTGCTTAATGAATTCATCAACAAAAATCGTCAGGGCAGCAAGCTGGGTAATACGATTCTGCTGCGCTACCTGAAGGATGCCCGATATGTTAAAAACGCGGCAGCGCAAAAAGAGCGGCGTAAATTTCTGACCATGGTGGAGATCTTCCGCAAATATGGCGATCGCTACGACGTTGACTGGCTGCTGATGGCGGCGCAGGGCTATCAGGAGTCGCGGCTTAATCAGTCTGTACGTAGCCACGTCGGCGCGATTGGCGTTATGCAGGTAATGCCAGGCACCGGTAGGGAGCTGAACGTCGGCGATATTAAACTGCTCGACCCCAATATTCACGCCGGGGTGAAATATATGCGCTGGATGATAGACCGCTACTATGGCGATGAACCGATGACCCAGCTTGATAAGGCGCTTTTCTCGTTCGCCTCCTATAACGCGGGCCCCGCGCGCATTGCCCGGCTACGGGCGGATACCAAAAAACGCGGTTTTGATCCAAACGTCTGGTTTGGCAACGTGGAGTATCTGGCCGCCGAGAAGATCGGTTCCGAGACCGTAAGCTATGTCAGCAATATCTATAAATATTACATCGCTTACCGGCTGATTGTGGATGAAATGGCGCGCAAGCAGCTGGCGACAGCTACGCCAGCCGCTGCGGCCACGCCCGCTTCACGGTGAAATAGCGCTGAAAAACCGCGTTTCAAAATAGAAAAAGCCCCGGGCTGGGGCTTTTTCAGAACTGACTTCACAACGGTTAATCGCGATTAGAACGGGATATCGTCGTCAAAGTCCATCGGCGGCTCATTGGAAGGGGCTGCCGGAGCCTGCTGCTGCGGACGAGACTGCGCGCCGCCGCTGAACTGGTTTCCGCCCTGCGGCTGCTGAGGCTGACCCCAACCGCCCTGCTGCTGACCGCCGCCTGCCGGGGCGCCTGCGCCCTGCTGACGACCGCCGAGCATTTGCATCGTGCCGCCAACGTTAACCACAACTTCGGTGGTGTATTTTTCCTGACCGGATTGGTCAGTCCATTTACGCGTACGCAGCTGGCCTTCAATGTAGACCTGAGAACCTTTACGCAGATACTCGCCGGCCACTTCCGCCAGTTTGCCGAACAGCACAACGCGGTGCCATTCGGTCTGCTCTTTCATCTCACCGGTCGCTTTATCACGCCAGGATTCGGAAGTAGCCAGCGTAATGTTGGCAACTGCGCCACCACTCGGCATGTAGCGTACTTCCGGGTCCTGGCCCAGATTACCGACGAGAATCACCTTGTTTACGCCTCTGCTGGCCATGTTTGTGTCTCCTGAATGCGTTTCTTAATAGTGTAAACGCGCGAGTGTACCATTTCCAGGTGCTATGTTGATAGCTGGGAAGTAGGTTCCAGATAACTCTCGCGGTGCGACATTTTTACACATCCCGCCGGAAAATGCATTCCAATACTGTATATTCAAACAGGTTAAATTGTGTCATAATTAGCCGTTTCTGCCGTTTGTCCTTCTAACAAACCAGGCAATCCGCGTATCTACCGGGAAAGGTGAATGGATAAGATCGAAGTTCGGGGCGCCCGCACCCACAATCTCAAAAATATCAACCTCGTCATCCCGCGCGACAAACTCATTGTCGTCACCGGGCTTTCGGGTTCAGGCAAATCCTCATTGGCTTTCGACACGTTGTATGCCGAAGGGCAGCGTCGCTACGTTGAGTCGCTCTCCGCCTACGCGCGGCAGTTCCTGTCGCTGATGGAGAAACCCGATGTCGACCATATTGAAGGGCTGTCGCCGGCGATTTCCATTGAACAGAAATCAACGTCCCACAACCCCCGTTCAACGGTAGGCACCATTACCGAAATTCACGACTACCTGCGCCTGCTGTACGCTCGCGTCGGCGAGCCGCGTTGCCCGGATCACGACGTCCCGCTGGCGGCGCAGACCGTGAGCCAGATGGTCGATAACGTGCTCTCCCAGCCTGAAGGCCAGCGCCTGATGCTGCTGGCGCCAATCATTAAAGAGCGCAAAGGCGAACATAACAAAACCCTGGAAAACCTTGCCGGGCAGGGCTACATCCGCGCGAGGATCGACGGCGAGGTCTGCGATCTCTCCGATCCGCCAAAGCTGGAGCTGCAGAAGAAACACACTATTGAAGTGGTGATTGACCGCTTTAAGGTGCGCGACGATCTCAGCACGCGCCTGGCCGAGTCTTTTGAAACCGCGCTGGAGCTGTCGGGCGGCACCGCCATCGTCGCCAATATGGACGATCCGAAAGCTGAAGAGCTGCTGTTTTCCGCCAACTTCGCCTGCCCGATTTGCGGCTACAGCATGCGCGAACTGGAACCGCGCCTGTTCTCCTTCAACAACCCGGCGGGCGCTTGCCCGACCTGCGACGGCCTCGGCGTGCAGCAGTATTTTGACCCGGAACGCGTGATTCAGAACCCTGAGCTGTCGCTGGCGGGCGGGGCGATTCGCGGCTGGGATCGGCGCAATTTTTACTACTTCCAGATGCTGAAGTCGCTGGCGGAACATTATGAATTCGATGTTGAAGCCCCCTGGGGCACGCTGAATAGCAGCGTACAAAAAGTGGTCCTGTACGGCTCAGGCAAAGAGAATATTGAATTCAAATATATGAACGATCGCGGCGATACCTCGGTGCGCCGCCATCCGTTCGAAGGCGTGCTGCATAACATGGAACGCCGTTATAAAGAGACGGAATCCAGCGCGGTACGTGAAGAGTTAGCGAAATTCATCAGCAACCGTCCCTGCACCAGCTGTGAAGGGACCCGCCTGAAGCGCGAAGCGCGGCACGTGTTCGTGGAAAATACCCCGCTGCCGACCATCTCGGACATGAGCATCGGCCACGCGATGGACTTCTTCAACAACCTGAAGCTCTCCGGCCAGCGTGCGCAAATTGCTGAAAAAGTTCTGAAAGAGATTGGCGATCGCCTGAAGTTCCTCGTCAACGTCGGTCTGAACTACCTGACGCTCTCCCGTTCGGCGGAAACCCTCTCCGGCGGCGAAGCGCAGCGTATCCGCCTCGCCAGCCAGATCGGCGCGGGCCTGGTCGGCGTGATGTACGTACTGGATGAGCCCTCTATCGGCCTGCACCAGCGCGATAACGAACGCCTGCTTGGCACCCTGATCCATCTGCGAAATCTCGGCAACACCGTGATCGTCGTTGAGCACGATGAAGACGCTATTCGCGCCGCCGACCACGTTATCGATATCGGCCCGGGCGCCGGGGTACACGGCGGTCAGGTCGTGGCCGAAGGCAAGCTGGAAGATATTATGGCGGTGCCGGAATCGCTGACCGGCCAGTTCATGAGCGGCAAGCGTAAAATCGAAGTGCCGAAACAGCGCGTGCCCGCCAATCCGGAGAAAGTGCTGAAGCTGTCCGGCGCGCGCGGCAATAACCTGAAAGACGTGACCCTGACGCTGCCGGTAGGCCTCTTCACCTGCATTACCGGCGTTTCCGGGTCGGGTAAATCCACGCTGATCAACGACACGCTGTTCCCGATTGCCCAGCGTCAGCTCAACGGCGCCACTATCGCCGAACCGGCGCCGTACCGCGACGTGCAGGGGCTGGAACATTTCGACAAAGTCATTGATATCGACCAGAGCCCCATCGGTCGTACGCCGCGTTCTAACCCGGCAACCTACACCGGCGTCTTTACGCCGGTCCGTGAACTGTTTGCCGGCGTACCTGAATCGCGTTCGCGCGGCTACACGCCGGGCCGCTTCAGCTTTAACGTGCGCGGCGGTCGCTGTGAAGCCTGCCAGGGTGACGGCGTGATCAAAGTCGAGATGCACTTCCTGCCGGATATCTACGTGCCGTGCGACCAGTGCAAAGGCAAGCGCTATAACCGCGAAACGCTGGAGATAAAGTACAAAGGCAAAACGATTCATGAAGTGCTGGATATGACCATCGAAGAAGCGCGTGAGTTCTTCGATGCGGTACCGGCGCTGGCGCGTAAGCTGCAAACGCTGATGGACGTCGGCCTGACCTATATTCGTCTGGGCCAGTCAGCGACTACCCTCTCCGGCGGCGAAGCACAGCGCGTCAAGCTGGCGCGCGAGCTGTCCAAACGCGGTACCGGGCAAACGCTGTATATCCTTGATGAACCGACCACCGGTCTGCACTTTGCCGATATTCAGCAGCTGCTGGAAGTTCTGCACCAGCTGCGCGACCAGGGCAATACCATCGTGGTGATTGAACACAACCTGGACGTCATCAAGACGGCTGACTGGATCGTTGACCTTGGGCCGGAGGGCGGAAGCGGCGGCGGGGAGATCCTCGTTTCCGGTACCCCGGAAACGGTCGCCGAGTGCGAGGCCTCCTATACGGCTCGCTTCCTCAAGCCCATGCTGAAGTAATCTCATCTGCCTCTTCCCGTCCCGGGAAGAGGCATCATTTCCTCTCATTTTTTCCCGCTGATATTTTGTGATTTGCGGCCGGACGGCATCTGTTATCAGATAGCACCACAGCCATAAATTGCAGGATGCATCATGTATTTACAGCCTGGAGTTTATCGCCTGCCCCTCGCCGCGGCGCTGTTTTTGATGACCGCCTGCAGTTGGGTTGATAGCTACAGCAGCACGGCATATCAGCAGCTGCTGGTGCTGGTGCTGGAAGAACTTATCTGCAGTTCATCAGCGATGCAGCGGCCGCGCCGGTCGACCGACAATGACTCAGGCAAGAAGATCGCCAGATTAGTCAGCAAGTTAGCCTGGCGTTAAGCGATAGCGATGCGCTATGACAGAATAATCTACGCGTGCAGGAGAAAACGCGCGGCTGGTTAACCCATGACGACCTGGCTCTGCTTCTGCAAGGGCAGCGCGATATTGCCCGCATTCGCGCCAACAACGCGCATATCGCCATGCAGACGCATCTTCAGTCGACGCTGCTTCGTCTGATCGATATGGCGCTGCTGGGTTGAATATCGCTTTATGACAACAGCTTACGCTTGTTCTCAGTAAGAGAATCAAGCGCCTGCTGATATGACGCATCCACCAGATAGTAAATTTGTGAATCAGGCAAGGAGCCATCAAGAAACACCGTGCTCCAGTGGGCTTTATTGAGATGTTTGCTGGGGCGCACATCGCGATGCTGCTGCCTCAGCAGCTCTGCGAGCTCGGGGCTGGTTTTTAACGAGACCGCGGGCCGGTTGTCCTCCACCTCTTTTATCATCGCAAACAGTACGTCAGCCGCTTTGATTTGCGTCGCTTTCCAGTCGCTATGTACGCTTTGTTCCGCGCCCGGCTTAGCCATGCAGTACTGCAATAAATCCGAAATTGTCATTTTTATTCCCCCATCAGCGTCGCGATGATATGGCGCGATCCGCCATGAATACGATGCTCCCCGAGCCAGATACCCTGCCAGGTCCCCAGCCTGACGCGCCCATCCCCAACGGGCAGCATCAGCGATACGCCCAACATCGACGACTTAATGTGCGAAGGCATATCATCAGGACCTTCATAATCGTGTTCATACGGCGCGTTATCCGGTACGGCAGTAAGAAAATGCTGCTCCATATCGTAACGGACGGTCGGATCGCAGTTTTCATTAAGCGTCAGGGAAGCAGATGTATGCTGGAGCAGCAAATGCAGCAGGCCCGTTTTCACCCGCGACAGTTCACGGATTTGACCGAGAATTTCATCAGTGACCAGATGGAAGCCCCGTGATTTTGGGCCTAACGTCAGGGTTTGCTGATGCCACATAGGCGACTCCTTCTACTAATGAACCTTCCTAAGTGTGCAGCAATAAGCGAAAAGGTAAAACCTTTGGCACGCTATTTTGCACAAAAAAACGGCAGCTCGCTGGCTGCCGTTTTAGCAATACATAATTAAGCCGTCGTCAGCTTAATATTCTGAATTCACAATCACCTCTTCTCCCTGAGCGCCCGCCATCGGCAGCGGCTTATAGGAAGAGTTGGATGCCCGCAGGACGCGGATCCCGCGTGCGCCAACCTCACGGGCGGCAGAAATATCGTTATCCGAATCGCCGTAGAAAACTTTAATGCCCTTCTCCTGCAGCCACTGCGTTTTGGTGTTCTGACCAGGCTTATCGCCGGCAAAAATAACCGGATTCATGTTCGCTGCCGGGATGAGAAAATCGTCTTGCAGGGTTTTTGATACCGTTTCGGTTTTGGTCTGGCTGCGTCCGGTGACAAAATAGATGCTATCGCCGCGCTTCACATGCATCGCAATCAGCTGGCGCGCCACCTCTTTCGGCATGCTGAATTCATCCCAGCCGTTGTTCATTTTTTCCCAGAACTGCGGATTTTTCAGGTAGTCATCGCTGCCGGGTGAATAGGTTTTCTGCCCGCGCCAGAAGCCCGGACTGGAGAACAGGACGGTATCATCAATATCAAAGCCGACCGCCATCGGTTGGCGTCCCAGCAGGCTATTTTCAATCTGAGCCACGGAAACCCAATGTATTGGCGCCTGTTCGGCGAGTTTCGCCATATTGGTGCCCGTCCACAGCGGCTGCGGTGTGGAGGCGCGAGCAACGACAGAGCTATTTAGCGTGAACAGTAAGCAGATGGCCCCAAAGGCCAGGGTGATCTTGCGCATATTTTTCCCTAAATAATCGAATCGTTATAGTTTTCAATAATGTGTACGCTTATTAATGCACCAAGACCTTACCCCCCGCTGAGGCGGATAGGAAGGTTTTTCTGCTCAGATGTCATATAAAAAGAGAATGATCACACTTCAGGGAGGGAATTACCCTCACCAAAATATTGGCGAGGGTAAAAGCGGTCAGTAAGGATTTATATTACCGCGGCAAAGGCCTGCGCCACGCGCTGTACGTTGCGTGAATTCAGCCCCGCGACGCACATGCGGCCGCTGGCAATCAGGTAGACGCCAAACTCATCGCGCAGGCGGTCGACCTGGGCCAGGCTGAACCCGGTATAGCTAAACATTCCGCGCTGCTTCAGCAGATAGTCAAAATTACCGCCCGGCACCGTCTCTTTAAGCACATTAACCAGCTCCTGACGCATGGCCAGAATACGGGTACGCATCCCTTCCACTTCCGCCAGCCATGAGGCTTTCAGCTCGCTGTCGCTCAGTACCGCAGCAACCACCTGCGCGCCAAAGTTCGGTGGGCTGGAGTAGTTGCGACGTACGGTCGCTTTTAATTGCCCCAGCACGCGAATCGCGGTTTCAGCGTCTTCACAGACGATCGACAGCCCGCCAACGCGCTCGCCGTACAGGGAGAAGATTTTTGAGAACGAGTTGCTGACCAGCATTGGCATGCCGGCGTTCGCAATGGCGCGAATAGCGTAAGCATCCTCTTCCATTCCGGCGCCAAAGCCCTGATAGGCGATATCGAGGAAAGGAATCAAATTACGCGCTTTCAGTACCTCAACCACCTGATCCCACTGGGCGTTGCTGAGATCGGCTCCCGTTGGGTTATGGCAGCACGGATGCAGCAGCACGATATCGCGCTCCGCTAGCGAATTGAGTTTTTCCAGGAACGCCGCGAAACGCACGCCATTGGTCTTCTCATCAAACCAAGGGTAAGTACTTACTTCGAATCCTGCCCCTTCAAATATAGCGATGTGGTTTTCCCACGTCGGGTCGCTCACCCATACGCGCGAGCCCGGGAAGTAGCGTTTCAGGAAATCAGCGCCCACCTTCAGGGCGCCGGAACCGCCCAGCGTTTGAATGGAGGCCACGCGATTTTGCGCCAGCACCTGATGATCGGCGCCGAACAGCAGCGGCGCGATAGCGTGACGATAGGTGTTCAGCCCTTCCATCGGTAAATAGACCGAGGCGCCGTGCGGCTGGGCATTGAGGCGCGCCTCCGCTGCGGCAACCGACTGCAGCTGCGGAATAATCCCGTCCTCGTTGTAATAAAGACCGATGCTGAGATTTACTTTGTCACTACGCGGATCGTCTTTGAAACGCTCCATCAGGGAGAGAATGGGGTCGCCAGCGTAGGCGTCAACTTTCTGAAACACGGGATGTTTCTCCAGGTTTACATGGGCTCGTCATAACACAATAAACCGGATGTGAAAGAAGGTCGAGAGGATGTTGGCGTATGGCTGGGTTTGATCGCCCATCCCGGATGGCGGCTTAAAACGCCTTATCCTGGCTACCGGCCCGCAGCCGGTAGCGAACCCGTAGCCCCGGTAAGGCGTCAGCCGCCACCGGGGGAAAGAGCGCTGGCTGAAATCAATCCACGTACTTCATTGATACCCGCGAAGTCAGGCGGGTAATAAGTTCGTAAGCACTTACTTTTGTGATTGCGGCAATACGCTCGACGGGCAGGCCTTCGCCCCACAGCACGACCGGGTCGCCCGATTTATCCTGCGCTTCGGGCCCGAGATCGACGCAAATCATATCCATCGCCACGCGTCCGACAATCGGCACTTCGCGGCCGTTGACCAGCACCGGAGTTCCGGACGGCGCGGCGCGCGGATAACCATCGCCGTAGCCCATCGCCACCACCCCTAAACGCGTATCACGCTCGCTGATCCAGGTTCCGCCGTAGCCCACCGGCTCCCCGGCTTTATGCTCGCGCACCGCGATCAGGCTCGAGGTCAGAGACATCACCGGCTGGCAGCCAAAGTCCGCGCCGGTAGAGCCACCGTCGAGCGGCGACACGCCGTAGAGAATGATCCCCGGACGCGCCCAGTCGAAATGCGACTGCGGCCACAGCAATATACCGCCGGATGCGGCGATAGAGCGCAGCCCCGGTTTCCCTTCCGTGAAGGTGGTAAAGATATCCAGCTGACGTTCGGTCGCGCCGCACTCGGGCTCATCCGCACGGGCAAAATGGCTGACCACGTTGACCGGCTGGCGGACGTTCTTACACTGGCTGAGACGCTGATAAAACGCTTCGGCCTGTTCGGGCAGAACGCCTAATCGATGCATCCCGGTATCCAGCTTCATCCATACGGTGACCGGCTCGGGTAAATCTGCCTCCTCCAGCGCCGCCAGCTGTTCCGGGCTGTGTACCGCCGTGTGCAGGCGCTGGGTGGAAATCACCGGCAGGTCGGCGGCCTCAAAGAACCCCTCCAGCAGGAGAATCGGCTGGGCGATACCGCCCGCGCGCAGGCGTAGGGCTTCTTCAAGACGGGCGACGCCAAAAGCATCGGCGTCAGGGAGCGTTCGCGCGGTCTCAAGAAGACCGTGTCCGTAGGCGTTCGCTTTCACCACCGCAACCAGTTTGCTGGCGGGCGCCAGTTCACGCAGACGTTGCAGGTTGTGTCGCAGAGCGCGGCGGTTAATGACTACAGTTGCCGCTTGCATTTGAATTCCTTAATAAAAGAATCTCCTGAATCCTTCGTGTTGCAGGAAGGCGACAAACCTGAGAATCCCCGGGAGCTTAGTAAACTAAGTGACCGGGGTGAACAGGCGTAGTCAACGCATCTGCGGCATGAAGGATGACGGAGATTTATTCGTCGTCGTATTGTGGCCCAGCATAATTATCAAAACGCGACCACTGACCGTTAAACGTCAGGCGCACCGTCCCGATAGGGCCGTTACGCTGTTTACCAATAATAATTTCGGCGATGCCTTTTAAATCACTGTTCTCGTGATAAACCTCGTCACGGTAGATAAACATGATTAAGTCGGCGTCCTGCTCAATGGAGCCGGATTCACGCAGGTCGGAGTTCACCGGACGCTTATCCGCACGCTGTTCCAGCGAGCGGTTAAGCTGCGACAGCGCCACCACCGGCACCTGCAGCTCCTTCGCCAGCGCCTTGAGCGAGCGCGAAATTTCGGCGATTTCCAGCGTACGGTTATCGGAGAGCGACGGCACGCGCATCAGCTGCAAGTAGTCGATCATGATAAGTCCGATCCCCCCGTGCTCGCGGGCAATACGCCGCGCGCGGGAGCGCACTTCCGTCGGCGTCAGGCCGGAGGAGTCATCGATATAAATATTGCGCTTTTCCAGGAGGATCCCCATGGTGCCGGAAATACGCGCCCAGTCTTCGTCATCCAGCTGGCCGGTACGAATGCGGGTCTGGTCAACGCGCGACAGCGAGGCCAGAGAACGCATCATAATCTGCTCCGAGGGCATCTCGAGACTGAAGATGAGTACCGGCTTATCCTGCAGCATCGCAGCGTTTTCCACGAGGTTCATCGCAAAGGTCGTTTTACCCATCGACGGACGCGCAGCGACGATAATCAGGTCTGACGGCTGAAGACCGGCGGTCTTTTTATTGAGATCGTCATAGCCGGTATTGACCCCGGTGACGCCGTCATGTGGTTGCTGGAACAACTGCTCAATACGCGCCACGGTGGCGTCCAGCACCTCGGCGATATTCTTCGGCCCTTCGTCTTTATTCGCGCGGCTTTCGGCAATTTTAAACACCCGGGATTCGGCGAGGTCGAGCAGATCTTCGCTGGTGCGGCCCTGGGGGTCGAAACCGGCTTCGGCGATTTCATTCGCCACGGAGATCATTTCGCGTACGACCGCGCGTTCACGAACGATATCGGCATAGGCGCTGATATTCGCCGCGCTTGGCGTATTTTTCGATAGTTCGGCCAGATAGGCGAAGCCGCCGACGCTGTCCAGCTGACCCTGGCGCTCCAGCGATTCCGCGAGCGTAATCAGGTCAATCGGGCTGCCAGACTCCTGCAGACGCGCCATTTCGGTGAAAATATGGCGATGCGGACGGGTATAAAAATCTTCCGAAACAACGCGCTCGGCAACGTCGTCCCAGCGTTCGTTATCCAGCATTAAACCGCCCAACACCGACTGTTCCGCTTCAATCGAGTGCGGCGGGACCTTCAACCCATCGAGCGGATAGTCTCGCACGCGGGGTTCAGTCTGTGGTTTGTTGAAGGGTTTATTTCCTGCCATAGTGAATGGAGTTACCGAGATAGTGAATGGGTCGAAAGATTACCACATTTATGGGGGAAGCATGGCAACACGAATTGAATTTCACCAGCACGGAGGGCCTGAAGTTCTGCAAGCGGTAGAGTTCACGCCGAAAGATCCCGCAGAGCACGAAATTCAGGTAGAGAATAAGGCCATTGGCATCAACTACATTGATACCTATATCCGCAGCGGCCTCTACCCGCCGCCATCATTGCCGAGCGGTCTGGGCACCGAAGCCGCTGGCGTGGTGAGCAAAGTTGGCAGCGGCGTGAAGCATATTAAAGCCGGCGATCGGGTGGTCTACGCGCAATCGGCGCTGGGGGCCTATAGCGCCGTGCACAACGTCCCCGCCGATAAGGCCGCTATTTTGCCGGACGCAATCTCTTTCGAGCAGGCGGCGGCCTCATTCCTGAAAGGGCTCACGGTCTATTACCTGCTGCGTAAAACCTACGAAATCAAAGCGGGCGAGCCGTTCCTGTTTCATGCGGCGGCCGGCGGCGTCGGGCTCATCGCCTGCCAGTGGGCAAAAGCGCTGGGGGCTAAACTGATCGGTACCGTCGGCAGCGCGCAAAAAGCAGAACGCGCTAAACAGGCCGGCGCCTGGCAGATCATTAACTATCGCGAAGAGAATATCGTCGAGCGCCTGAAAGAGATCACCGACGGTAAGAAAGTCCGCGTGGTGTATGATTCCGTCGGTAAAGATACCTGGGAAGCCTCACTTGACTGCCTGCAGCGTCGGGGGCTGATGGTGAGCTTCGGCAACTCTTCCGGCCCGGTGACCGGCGTCAACCTCGGGATCCTCAATCAAAAGGGTTCGCTGTACGTCACCCGCCCTTCTCTGCAGGGCTATATCACTACGCGTGAAGAGCTGACGGAAGCCAGCAACGAGCTGTTCTCGCTGATCGCCAGCGGCGTGATAAAAGTGGATGTCGCGGAGAGTCAAAAATATGCGTTAACCGACGCCAGACGCGCGCATGAGGTGCTGGAAAGCCGGGCGACGCAGGGTTCGAGCTTGCTCTTGCCGTAATGGCCGGAGCACAAAAGTTTAGGGCTTCCCATGTGGAAGCCCTTACTTTTTTTGTTCGGCTGTATGTAGGGTACAGCGCGATGAATTCGTTAACGCGCTAATAGTGACAGATTTAATAAGCAAAGCCTACGCTGTTTTATGCAAAAATCTTCAGGTTGTGACATACCGCTCAATACCTTAGTAACGCCAGCGATTATTACCGCGATAGCGGTTCGCGGCTGGCGATTTTATCGCCCGAATCACCCAAACCACGACAATGGCCAGCAGCAGCCACGGCAGCAGTTTAATCATTAACGCAAACAGACCGCCGACGAACATCAGCGCGGTCGCGACCACAATAGCGGCAATAATGCCCAGCAGCGACACGCCGGTGACCAACAGCATGACAAAAAAGCCAATTACAAATAAGAGTTCCAGCATCGTCTTTCCCCTAAAGAAATTTTATCTACCTTGCCGGATATTACAAAAATCGTGCCAAATATAACTTATTGAATAAAAACAAAAACGCCCAACACGATACGTGCAGGGCGTGGTGAATTTGACCAGGTTTTAGCGAAAAACTAACGCTTATCGGCAACCAGCTTTAGCGCCTGTTCCAGCACGTTGATATCCGCCCCGGCTTTATGCGCATTTTCGCTCAGATAGCGACGCCACTGGCGCGCGCCGGGGATCCCCTGAAACAGCCCCAGCATATGGCGCGTCACATGTCCCAGATAAGTCCCGTTGCTAAGCTCGCGCTCGATGTAGGGATACATCGCCCGGACCACGGAGACCGGATCGGCATCGACGCCGTCCACGCCGAAAATTTCCCGATCCACCGCGGCCAGAATGCCCGGATTCTGATAAGCCTCACGACCGACCATCACGCCGTCCATATGCTCAAGATGCAGCTTTGCCTCTTCCAGCGACTTAATGCCGCCGTTAATCGCCATGGTCAGATGCGGGAAATCACGTTTAAGCTGGTAGACGCGCGGATAATCCAGCGGCGGGATCTCGCGGTTTTCCTTGGGGCTCAGACCTGAAAGCCAGGCTTTGCGCGCGTGGATGATAAACATCTCGCATTCGCCTTTTCCGGATACCGTTTCGATAAAATCACACAGAAACGCGTAGCTGTCCTGGTCATCAATGCCAATACGGGTTTTCACCGTGACCGGGATCGACACGACGTCGCGCATCGCTTTAATGCAGTCGGCAACCAGCTGCGCGTTCCCCATCAGGCAGGCGCCAAACATACCGTTCTGCACGCGATCGGACGGGCAGCCGACGTTCAGGTTAATTTCATCATAGCCGCGCGCCTGCGCCAGCTTCGCGCAGTGCGCCAGCGCAGCCGGATCGCTGCCGCCGAGCTGCAGGGCGACCGGATGCTCTTCTTCGCTGTAGGCCAGATAGTCGCCCTTGCCGTGAATAATCGCACCGGTTGTCACCATTTCGGTATACAGCAGCGTATGGCGCGACAGCTGACGCAGAAAATAACGGCAGTGTCTGTCGGTCCAGTCGAGCATCGGCGCGATGGAAAAACGGTGAGCGGCGAAAGCAGTAGGCGTTGATTCTGACATCATGGCGAATAAATAAGCATCCGGGTAAAAAGGGGCGCTACTATAGCACAAAGATAAACCACTGACGCATAGCGTCAGCGCTCACCTTTTTTATCCCGCCATAAACCCTATATTTTCCGCGGCTTCCCGTCGTGAGGGCCAAAAAACTGCGGCGGATGGTCAACCCAGCGATCCTGACGCGTGGCGGCATAGCCGGGGTTCAGCGGGTAGTAGATGCGATTGAATTTCTTATTTGCCTCACCAACGACTAACAGGCGCACCTCCTGCTCGGTGTTATTGAGGAAGGTGTGGCAAATGCCGGTTCCGGCAGGAAAACCGACGCTATCCCCCGGCTCCAGCTTCCAGAGGTAGCCGTTAATCCACACCTCAGGATAGCCGTCCAGCACGTAGATGAACTCTTCTTCATCGCTTTCCGCATGCGGGTAAGAGGTACGACGCCCGGGCGGCAGACGTTCATGGTGGATCCCCAGACGATTCAGCCGCAGGCCGCGCGCCAGCGGCGCGCCGATGGAGAAAAGCTCAGTACTGTCGGGATAGGTGGAATCATCCGCACCTTCCAGTTCACGCCAGTGTCGTATGCAATCAGGTCGTTTCATCGTTTTCTCCCGAAAATGAGATGCTTCAGGTATAGCATAAGGCGGCAAGATAGCGCGCCCCAGAAGCGCATGACCGGGGCGACCAACGCACATGTCACACGAAGTGTGACGGCTATATCCCGCCGGGTCTCGGCGTTTTACCGGTATCGTGATAAAGTAACAGTTTCAGATTCACGCGACCAGAGGACGCTCATGGATAAGACCACTTCGCAACAAATGTTAGCGCATGCTGAAAAGCTGTGCGCGCAGCGTGGCGTGCGCCTGACCCCGCAGCGCCTCGAAGTATTGCGTTTGATGAGCCTGCAGCAAGGGGCAATCAGCGCCTATGACCTGCTCGATCTCCTTCGTGAAAAAGAACCTCAGGCGAAACCGCCGACGGTATACCGGGCGCTGGAGTTTTTACTGGAGCAAGGGTTCGTACATAAGGTGGAATCCACCAATAGCTACGTGCTGTGTCACCTTTTCGATCAGCCAACCCACAGCTCGGCGATGTTTATCTGCGACCGCTGCGGCGGCGTCAAAGAAGAGTGTGCGGAAGGCGTCGAAGATATTATGCATACGCTGGCGGCAAGAATGGGGTTCGCTCTGCGCCACAACGTCATTGAGGCTCATGGCCTGTGCGCCGCCTGCGTTGAAGTGGAAGCCTGCAGTACGCCGGGCCACTGCCACCACGACCATACCATCCAGATCAAAAAGAAAGCCCGCTGAGGCGTTAGCCGCAGCGGGAAACAAGGGTAACGGCACCTCCATGTACCGATCGTGCAGGCAATAACAGTGGGTTAAAACACGGCGTTTTCGCTACCAGCGATAGTCGTTTTTGGTTTCCCAGTCGGTCACTTCTTTCTCTGCCTGGTCTTTGGCGTAACCGTAACGTTCCTGAATTCTGCCCACCAGCTGGTCGCGTTTGCCTTCAATGACGGTCATATCATCGTCGGTCAGCTTGCCCCATTTTTCTTTCGCTTTACCTTTGAACTGTTTCCAGTTACCGCCGATTTCGTCTTTATTCATCATGCATTCCTCATCGTTCGGTTATCGTTCGGTGAATGAACAGCCCGCTGTGTACCGGACATGACTTAACTATAGATGAGTATTCTGAGTAAGATTTATTATTCGGAATCTTTAACCATCAGATGAACTAAATGCACTATGAAAACCAGGTTCCACGCTGCCAGTGCCGCCGCCAGATAACCGCCAGGGAAGCGCCGCGCAGGGCGAGAAATACCGCCAGCGCCAGCCACAGCCCGTGGTTACCGAGCGCCGGTACAGTTAACAGCGTCAGGGCAAACCCTGCCGCCGCGACCGCCATGCTGTTGCGCATCTCCGCGCCGCGCGTCGCGCCGATAAACATACCGTCCAGCAGGTAACACCAGACGCCGATGACCGGCAGGATCATCTGCCAGACCAGATAGCGATCGGCCAACTGCTGTAGCGAAGGCAGCGAGGTCAGCAACGCGATAATTTGTTCACCGGCAAGGCCGTAAATAAGCGCAAACGCCAGCGCCACCAACCCTGACTGGCGGCAGGCCGCATGCCAGACCGCAAGCAGTTGGCTGTCATCACGCGCGCCGTAGGCCTGCCCGGAGTGCGCCTCAACGGCATAGGCAAAGCCGTCCAGCGCATAGGCGGTAAAGGTCAGCATCGTCATGAGGACCGCATTGACCGCGACGATATCGGCGCCGAGGCGGGCGCCAAATACCGTCACCGCCCCGAAGCAGAGCTGTAGCAGCAGCGAGCGCAGCATGATGTCGCGATTCAGCGCCAGCAGACGGCGTATATCGCCGCGCCAGGCGTTTTTCAGCATCGACAGGGATACGCCGCGCAGCGCCAGTACGCGCCGCGCCATAAGCAGTCCGATAAAGAAAGTGGCGTATTCTGCCATGACCGTCGCCAGCGCCGCCCCCTGCACGTTCATATGCAGGCCCATCACCAGCCATAAATCGAGCACAATGTTGAGGACGTTGCCGACCACCAGCAGAATCACCGGCGCTCTGGCGTACTGTACGCCCAGCAGCCAACCCAGCAGAACCAGATTCGCCAGCGAGGCCGGCGCGCTTAGCCAGCGAATCTCAAGGAAGCGTCGGGCCTGTTCAAGCACCGCTTCGCTACCGCCGACAATATGCAGCGCCAGGTTTATCAACGGGATCCTGAAAAGCACAATCGCCAGCCCGGCGGCCAGCGCCAGGCCCAGCGGCTGCACCAGCGCGCGCGCCAGCCGCTGCGGATCCCTGGCGCCAAACGCCTGCGCCGTCAGCCCGGTGGTGCTCATACGCAGAAAAAGGAGCAGCATAAAGAGGAAGCTGGTCGCCGTTGCGCCAACCGCCACGCCGCCCAGATAAATCGGGCTGTCGAGATGACCAATAACGGCGGTATCCACCAGCCCCAGCAGCGGAACGGTGATATTGGAGAAGATCATGGGCAGCGCTAAGCGCCACAGGGCTTTGTCGGCGGCGTTAAAAAGCATGGAGAAAGCGCCTAAATGAGGAAAAACGACGCAGCATCATGCTTCAGATGATGCTGCGAGATGAAGAGATTATTGCCAGTTGCCGTTGCGGATAACGCCGACGGCCAGGCCTTCAATAGTAAAGCTTTGTTCGCGAAGGTCGACCACGATCGGCGAGAATTCGCTGTTTTCCGGCAGCAATTCCACGACGTTACCCTGTTTTTTCAGACGCTTCACGGTCACTTCTTCGTCGATACGCGCCACAACCACCTGACCATTGCGCACATCCTGCGTTTTATGGACAGCCAGCAGGTCGCCATCGAGAATACCGATATCCTTCATCGACATACCGCTAACGCGCAGCAGAAAATCGGCGTTCGGCTTAAACATGGCCGGGTCCACCTGGTAGTGGCCTTCAATGTGCTGCTGCGCTAGCAGCGGCTCACCTGCCGCGACGCGGCCAATAAGCGGCAGACCGGTTTCTTCTTCCGTCAGCAGACGAATACCGCGGGAGGCGCCGGAAACGATCTCGATTGCGCCTTTACGCGCCAGCGCTTTCAGATGCTCTTCCGCCGCGTTTGGGGAGCGAAACCCCAAGCGCTGAGCAATCTCCGCACGCGTCGGCGGCATGCCCGTCTGGCTGATATGATCCCGAATGAGATCAAACACCTCTTGCTGCCTGGTCGTTAACGCTTTCATTCCGCCCCCTGGGTGTATATACAGTTATGCTGTGAGTATATACAGCTAACGGTGATTTTGGAACCACATTTCACACAAAAATCAGGAGTTTCTTTCCGTTTTGCGAGCAGCTACGACAAGACTTAGCGGTAGTTCGCCCACAGCAGCGTTCCCCACGCGATCAGCGCGATGATAATCGCCAGCAGTACCGCCGCCGATCCCATATCTTTCGCTCGCCCCGAAAGCTCATGATGCTCGGGACCGATACGGTCAACCACCGCCTCAATCGCGCTATTGATAATTTCAACTATCATCACTAACAGGACCGAGCTAATGAGCAGCACCCGCGTGATGGCATCGACGTCCAACCAGCAGGCGATCGCCACGGCAATAATGGCCGCGATGCCTTCCTGACGAAATGCGGCCTCATTGACCCACGCCGCACGGAATCCTTTCCAGGAATACCCGGCCGCTTTAATAATTCGGGTTAACCCAGTGGTATTATTGGCCATCAAACAAACCTTTTTATGTAAATGACGTCAATGAGTGTACGCGTTTGCCGCGTTACAACGGAAATTTTGCGCACTTTCTGTTATTCTTGCGGCGCATTTGCATGATTAACCAGAGGCTTCACATCGTCTATGTCTGGCTGGCAACGAATTTACTATAAATTACTGAATTTACCATTAAGGGCGCTGGTAAAAAGCAAGTCGATTCCGGCGCAACCTGCGCAGGAATTAGGCCTGGATACCTCGCGTCCCATTATGTACGTCCTGCCCTACAATTCGAAGGCGGACCTGCTGACGCTGCGCGCGCAATGTCTGGAACATGAGTTACCGGACCCGCTGGAGCCGCTCGAGATCGACGGCGCCCTGCTTCCGCGCTACGTATTTATCCACGGCGGGCCGCGCGTGTTCACCTATTACACGCCGAAAGAAGAGTCTATCAAGCTCTTTCACGACTATCTGGATTTACACCGCAATCATCCCGATCTTGACGTGCAGATGGTGCCGGTTTCGGTGATGTTCGGTCGCGCGCCGGGGCGTGAAAAAGGCGAGGTTAACCCACCGCTGCGTATGCTCAACGGCATTCAAAAATTCTTCGCCGTTCTGTGGCTGGGCCGCGATAGCTTCGTCCGTTTCTCGCCTTCGGTCTCGCTGCGCAAGATGGCGGACGAGCACGGTACCGATAAAACTATCGCTCAGAAGCTGGCCCGCGTGGCGCGCATGCACTTCGCCCGCCAGCGCCTGGCGGCGGTTGGCCCGCGCCTGCCTGCGCGCCAGGATCTGTTTAATAAACTGCTGGCGTCAAAAGCCATTGCCCGCGCGGTAGAAGACGAAGCGCGCAGCAAGAAAATTTCCCATGAGAAGGCTCAGCAAAACGCTATCGCCCTGATGGAAGAGATCGCCGCGAACTTCTCCTATGAGATGATTCGCTTGACCGACCGCGTGCTGGGCTTTACCTGGAACCGGCTGTATCAGGGTATCAACGTCCATAACGCCGAGCGTGTCCGCCAGCTGGCGCACGAAGGCCACGAGATAGTCTACGTCCCGTGCCACCGCAGCCATATGGACTATCTGCTGCTCTCTTACGTCATTTATCATCAGGGCCTGGTGCCGCCGCATATCGCTGCCGGCATCAACCTGAACTTCTGGCCCGCCGGGCCGATTTTCCGTCGCGGCGGCGCGTTCTTTATTCGCCGCACGTTCAAGGGCAATAAGCTCTACTCAACCGTATTCCGCGAATATCTTGGCGAGCTGTTTAGCCGCGGCTATTCGGTGGAGTACTTCGTTGAGGGCGGTCGTTCACGTACCGGTCGTCTGCTGGATCCGAAAACCGGCACCCTGTCGATGACCATCCAGGCGATGCTGCGCGGCGGTAACCGCCCTATCACCCTGGTGCCGATTTACATCGGCTACGAGCACGTGATGGAGGTCGGCACCTACGCCAAAGAGCTGCGCGGCGCGACGAAAGAGAAAGAGAGTCTGCCGCAGATGCTGCGCGGCTTGAGCAAGCTGCGCAATCTCGGCCAGGGCTACGTTAACTTCGGCGAACCGCTGCCGCTGATGGCCTATCTGAACCAGCACGTGCCGGACTGGCGCGAATCTATCGACCCTATCGAAGCGGTCCGTCCTTCCTGGCTGACGCCGACGGTGAATAACATCGCCTCGGATCTGATGGTACGCATCAATAATGCCGGCGCGGCAAACGCCATGAACCTGTGCTGTACCGCGCTGCTGGCATCGCGTCAGCGTTCGCTGACCCGCGAGCAGCTCACCGAGCAGCTGGAGTGCTATCTCGCCCTGCTGCGCAACGTGCCATATTCAGCGGATGCGACCACGCCTGCGGCCTCAGCCAGCGAGCTTATCGACCACGCGCTGCAGATGAACAAGTTCGAAGTCGAGAAAGATACGATTGGCGATATCATCATTCTACCGCGCGAGCAGGCCGTCCTGATGACCTATTACCGCAACAACATCGCCCATATGCTGGTGATGCCGTCGCTGTTAGCCGCCATCGTCACTCAGCATCGTCGTATTACCCGCGCCGAAATTCTGCGTCACGTCGAGATGTTCTATCCGTTCCTCAAGGCCGAGCTGTTCCTGCGTTGGGAAAAAGCGGAGCTGGCGGGCGTCGTCGATGCGCTGATCGCCGAGATGCAGCGTCAGGGTCTGATCGCCCTGAACGACGATGAGGTGAGCGTTAATCCGTCTCACGCCCGTTCTCTGCAGCTGCTGGCCGCAGGCGCGCGCGAAACGCTGCAGCGCTACGCCATCACCTTCTGGCTGCTGAGCGCCAACCCGTCAATCAACCGCAGTTCGCTGGAGAAAGAGAGCCGCACCGTGGCGCAGCGCCTGTCCGTTCTGCACGGCATCAATGCGCCGGAGTTCTTCGATAAAGCGGTGTTCAGCACGCTGGTGCTGACCCTGCGCGACGAAGGCTATATCAGCGATACCGGCGACGCCGAGCCGGAAGAGACGTTGAAGATCTACCGCATGCTGGCGGATCTGATTACTTCTGATGTGCGGTTAACGATTGAAAGCGTTACCCAGGATGAAGCGTAACGTTTAACAAGATATCCCGGCCTGCGCCGGGCTACCGGACCATGCGGTTTTGTAGCCCGGCTTTGGCGTTTACGCCGCAAGCCGGGAAACCCACAGCGCTACTGCATATATCCCATCGCCAGGCCAAGAAACAGCACCAGCCCAACGTAGTTATTGTTCATAAACGCCTTAAAGCAGGCATCGCGTTCGCGTTTAAATATTAGCTTCTGCTGCCAGGCGAACAGCGCCGCGGCGATAAACAACGACCAGTAATACTCCCAGCCCAGCCCGCTCAGCCAGCCCACCGCGGCCATCAGGCCCAGTACCGCCACCTGTAAGATACCAATGATTAAGCGATCGTTGTCGCCAAACAGGATCGCCGTCGATTTGATACCGATTTTGACGTCATCATCGCGATCGACCATCGCATACTGGGTATCGTAGGCCACCGCCCACAGGATATTGGCGAGGAACATCAGCCAGCAGCTCAGCGGCAGCGACTCGCTCACCGCCGAAAACGCCATCGGGATCGACCAGCCGAACGCCGCGCCCAGTACGACCTGCGGCAGGTGGGTGTAGCGTTTCATAAACGGATACACCCACGCCAGGGCCAGCGCCGCTATCGACAGCAGAATGGTCATGGTGTTCAGGGTCAACACCAGCAGGAATGAAAGCAGCACCAGCACGACAAACAGCGTTCGCGCCTCTTTTTCGCTCACATCGCCGCTCGGCAGCGGGCGGCGGGCCGTACGTTTGACGTGACCGTCAAACTTGCGATCGGCATAGTCGTTGACCACGCAGCCTGCGGCGCGCATCAGCCAGACGCCGGCGACGAAAACGGCGAGGATCCATAGCGGCGGTATCCCCGGCGTCGCCACCCATAGCGCCCACAGCGTCGGCCACAGCAGCAGCAGCGCGCCGATCGGTTTGTCAGTACGCATCAGGCGATGAAACGCCAGCAGCTTGTTCTGCGTCAGACTCCACTCCATTTCATTTTCCTCTCAATACAACGGCGATGCAGGCAAAAACAGTTCCGTCAGCAGCAGCGGTTTGCCGCTCAACCGGAGGCGGGAACGGCGCCCCCACAGCTCTGCATGACGACCAATTTCAATAAAATCGCGGGTTAGCGTCGATGACGTGAAGAGATAGCGGCCCAACGGCGTTTGTCCCAGCTGTTGTAGCGCCAGTTCAGGGCCGCTCAGCGTTGATTCCGGCACGATGGTGCGACCGGCCAGCCAGGGTTCACCGTTGGCGCAAAGAATGATTTCCCGCAGCCAGTAGCGGGGTTCGCTCGGTAACAGGGACTCCTCACCGGCCAGCGCCTCGCATCCAACAAAGCCTTCGTTAACCATGATGACGCTGACTTTCTTCCCCTGCTGCTCAAAGCGTTTGGTCATTGAGTCTTCCAGCAATAGCCAGTCGCGCAGATGCGCATCCAGCGGGGGTATCTCGGCAAAATAACGCAGCGCACGCAGTTGCGTAAGCGCGGAATGTGGCATGCCTGAATCTCCGGTACATAACGTAAAGGTATTGTATCGCAGAATGGAGGATGGGGGGCGGGCAAACGTCAATATACGATCATCCGCGCAACAGCCGTGCAACAGAGGCCGCCGCGCGCTAAAAAAAAGTGCGCCCGAACGGACGCACCTAAAGGCTGTGCCTAAACATCAGCATTGCGGGGAGACGGTCACCCCTTGCCTTTTACACTGCTGATAAAGGTGGAACGAGCAGATTTCGAGCCAAGACGTTCAGCTTCGTTCATCAATTTCAGGGCCTTGTCGATATCGCCTTTCGCAACCGCCTGCTTGATACCGTTGTTGAAGTAGGTTTCGGTATCGTCGAGCATCGGTTCGCTTTTCGCCGCTGGAGCCGGGGCCGGAGCGGCGACCGGCGCGCTATAGGCAGGAGCAGCGGTATTACCGACGGTAACAGGCCCCGGACCTGACGAACCGAACAACGGGCCAACCAGTACGCTGGAGGCGGTAGAGGTTTTCACCTTCAGACTAATGGTACCGTTTGTAACGTGTTTCGCGATGGGATCCGGAATATCCGGCACCGCATTGCCGGTACCTTTGGCGTAAGCCTTCGCCGGATCGATTAATTTAGTGGTCTGCTGCAAATCCTGCGGCGTGGTAAAAACCAGCACATAAATTTTCTGCTGTCCCAGCGCCGGAGTCAGGCGCATTACGCCTTCCAGACGATCTGAACTCATCACTCCCGGTTCAAGATAGGTAAAGTAGCTGCTGGGGAAGAACGCGGATGGCGTCATATTTTGGTCAAGAATCAGCACGTTCGGCGCATATACCGCAGTTTGTTTTTCCACTTCGCTGGTTAACGTAATATTGAGCTCGCCAATATTCGCCGGAACGCTGTATGCGGCGACCGGGCCACTGATACCGGGGACATTGAGCGTCTGTCCGGCCACGGCGAGCTTTGTCGTCTGCGTTTTGGATTGATCGACCGGAGTCCAGGTTAGCTGCTGCAACGCAGAGGCCGGAATCGACGGCGCGGCAGAGGTGTTCTGCGGCACGAAATTAACATCAGCAAAACTGACTGCGGGTACGCAGGCCATCAGGCCGACGGACAGGCAGAGGGCAACGAGACTTTTCTTCATTTTCATTGTTATCACCTCAATTCCGATGGCCGAGCGGTAGCCAGGCAATAGCGCGCTGGGCCTAAGATAGAGGGGCTTACGCCCCTCTTTTAGTTACGAACGGTTAGATTCGATTACCACCAGATTTCCATCTGGGCACCGAAGGTCCACTCGTCGTTATCGCCACGGCTAAAGGTTTTAGCGCTGGTGTCGTTGTACGCTACGCCGCTATCGTTATAGCCCCATTTCTCATCCCATTTGGCGTACGTTGCGAATACGCGGATTGCCGGACGGGACCAGATGCTGTCCCCAGCCTGCCACTGTTGTGCCAGAGTTACTTTATACTGGCTGTTACGATCGCTGGTGCGTTGAGATTTGACGTTGTCGTAGCCGATTTCCATCAGGGTGCTCATGATAGGCGTCCACTTGTACATTGGACGAACGCCGACGGTCCACCACTGGGTACCATTGTTGTTGTCGCGGTCGATATCCTGGTACATACCGACGTACATCAGATCCCAGCTATCGCCGAGAGAGATCGCACCGTGGTCCAACACGCGCCACATAGATCCATCGTTATTAATGCTGCCGCCCTGCGGAACACCTTTACCGCTGGAGGTCATAGAGTCAGTCGCATACTGCAGAACAAATTTGTTAAAGCCTTTCAACATGCTCTGAGTATGCTCAGCGGTGAGCATCCAGCCGTCTTTGGAAGCGCCCGGCTGCAGTGAGTAATCATCAGGGATGTTTGTGTGGCCGTAGTCAACGCCCAGTTCCAGCGTGCCGCCCGGGTTAGTTTCCAGACCGGCTAAACGCACGTCGAATACATCATTCGGCACGATATTGTCATAGACGCGATTACCGAACTTGTCGCGATCGGCGAAGGTGCCGGAGCCGCCGGATTCAGAAGAACGCGTTGCTGCCAGAGAGAGTTTACCGAAGCCCAGATCGATGTTTTCAATACCCGCACCAGGACCAGAAATATCCCAGTAGTAGAAGTCGATCATATGAACGTCATGACGCTGGTAGAAGCGCTTACCGGCCCAGATGGTGGAGCCTGGCAACCATTCGATCAGGTTTTTACCCTGCACGTTAGCTTCACGGAATGCCGGACTGGTGGATTCCCAGTCGTTCTGCTGTGACACAGAGTAAGCGACGTTGGTATCGAAGTAGAAGCTCTTATCACCTTCTTTCCATACTTCCTGGCCCAGCTTCAGTTCCGCATAGGTTTCACATTCGTTACCCAGACGGTATTTACTTTGAGCGCCGGTTGCCTGGAAGCACTGTTGTTCACCGCCGCTGCCGGTCCAGCCGATACCAGAACGAGCATAGCCGTGGAAATCAACGGCCAGCGCCTGAGCAGACATAACGCCTGCCGCAACGGCGACCGCCAGTGGAAGTTTGCGCAGAGTAATCATCATTCTATCTCCTGAGATCATTGCTTTTCTTTGAACGCTTCGCCTGTTGTTGCGCCTGTTTTTCGACGCTGCAGGGTGCACGTTTTTTTTAATGGGAAGCCTTACACGCCCGGCTCTTTATGCAGCCGACGACAAGCGGTGCCATCCTCACGGAATAAATGGCAGCGCTCCGGCGGCAAACCGATGGCGAATGTGGCTCCCTCTTCTACCAGCACCACGTCATTCTGGCGGTAAACCAGGTTTTGACGGATGGATGGGATCTGGATATGAATTTGCGTTTCGTGGCCGAGCTGTTCGACCACCTGAACTTCACCTTCAAGGGTGACGTCGGCGATATCGCTGGGCAGCAGATGTTCCGGGCGAATACCTAAGGACATGTTGGCGCCGACCTGAACACGGGCGCTGTCCACCGGCAGCCAGACCTGCTGACGGTTCGGCAGCTCCACCTGCACCTGCTCAATGGCGGTAGCGGTGACCTTAACCGGCAGGAAGTTCATCTTCGGCGAGCCGATAAAGCCCGCGACGAAGCGATCCGCCGGGTAGTGATAGAGTTCGAGAGGCTTGCCGACCTGCGCGACGCGACCGGCGTCGAGCACCACAATTTTGTCGGCGAGGGTCATCGCTTCGACCTGGTCGTGGGTCACGTAAATCATCGTGCGGCCAAGACGCTTATGCAGACGGGAAATCTCAATGCGCATCTGTACGCGCAGCGCGGCATCAAGGTTAGAGAGCGGTTCATCCAGCAGGAAAACGCGCGGTTCAGCCACCAGGGTACGACCAATCGCCACGCGCTGACGCTGACCACCGGAAAGCGCTTTCGGTTTACGCTCCAGCAGGTGAGCCAGCTGCAGCACTTCCGCCACCTGGGTCACGCGCTGGTTAATCAGCTCTTTTTTGGCGCCGGCCAGCTTCAGGCCAAAAGACATGTTTTCCGCGACGGAAAGATGGGGGTAAAGCGCATAAGACTGAAACACCATCCCGATACCGCGCTCGGCGGGCGGGACATCATTCATTCGGGTATCGCCAATCAGCAGATCGCCGCTGGTCACCGTTTCCAGCCCGGCAATCATACGCAGCAGGGTGGATTTGCCGCAGCCTGATGGCCCAACAAACACGACGAACTCCCCATCCTGGATCTCGAGATTGATATCTTTTGATACCACCACGTCACCCCAGGCTTTCGTTACATTTCGCAGCTGTACGCTCGCCATGCCCTTCTCCCTTCGTTACAACCTGTCACTTAACGACACATTCAAGATGGGGTGACTATGCGGCATTCATTAGTCTGGTAAATCCTCCACCCCCCGGCTTTTTCATGGGGGAGGAGACGGGAGGATGAGAGATGACGTCTCGCCGCCGGGGGGGACGGGTCGATACCGATTTCGTGATGCAGCCTGCAAAATTGGCCGCCTTTTTATGTGCTCCAGGACTCATAACCGGCATTTCTGCTATGGAGATCACACAATCGGGGGATGGGGCGTAGACATGGGGAGGATGGAAAGAGGTTGTTAAAAAAGGAAACTCATCACCGTTAAGCCACTCAAGTGTATCCACGAGCACATCACCAAATAGGACGGGTATATGAAAATCAAAACTGGCGCTCGCATCCTCGCGCTGTCTGCATTGACCACGATGATGTTTTCCGCCTCTGCCCTCGCAAAAATCGAAGAAGGTAAGCTGGTTATCTGGATTAACGGCGACAAAGGCTACAACGGCCTCGCTGAAGTGGGTAAAAAGTTTGAAAAAGACACCGGCATTAAAGTATCCGTAGAACATCCGGATAAGCTGGAAGAGAAATTCCCGCAGGTTGCCGCGACCGGCGACGGCCCTGACATCATTTTCTGGGCCCACGACCGTTTTGGCGGCTACGCCCAGTCTGGCCTGCTGGCGGAAATCTCCCCGGACAAAGCTTTCCAGGACAAACTCTATCCGTTCACCTGGGACGCGGTTCGCTATAACGGCAAGCTGATTGCCTACCCGGTTGCCGTCGAAGCGCTGTCGCTGATCTATAACAAAGACCTGGTGCCAAATCCGCCGAAAACCTGGGAAGAGATCCCGGCGCTGGATAAAGAACTGAAGGCGAAAGGTAAGAGCGCGCTGATGTTCAACCTGCAAGAACCGTACTTCACCTGGCCGCTGATCGCTGCCGACGGCGGCTATGCGTTCAAGTTTGAAAACGGCAAGTACGATGTGAAAAACGTGGGCGTGGATAGCGCTGGCGCGAAAGCTGGCCTGACCTTCCTGGTCGACCTTATCAAGAACAAGCATATGAACGCCGACACCGACTACTCCATCGCGGAAGCGGCATTCAACAAAGGCGAAACCGCGATGACCATCAACGGTCCGTGGGCGTGGTCTAACATCGATAAGAGCAAGGTTAACTACGGCGTTACCCTGCTGCCGACCTTCAAAGGCAACGCGTCTAAACCGTTCGTTGGCGTACTGAGCGCCGGTATTAACGCCGCCAGCCCGAACAAAGAACTGGCGAAAGAGTTCCTCGAAAACTACCTGATGACCGACCAGGGTCTGGATGAAGTGAACAAGGACAAACCGCTGGGCGCGGTCGCGCTGAAATCCTTCCAGGAGAAACTGGAAAAAGATCCGCGTATCGCCGCCACCATGGCGAACGCCCAGAAAGGCGAAATCATGCCGAACATCCCGCAGATGTCCGCCTTCTGGTATGCCGTTCGTACCGCAGTGATCAACGCAGCTAGCGGTCGCCAGACCGTCGAAGCGGCGCTGAAAGACGCACAGTCTCGTATCACCAAGTAATACGGTTTCCCTTATTTCTTAGAGAATAAGGTTTGTTGAATACGTTGTTACACGAAATCATTCGCGCTACATCGAGGCGGCAAGGATGACAAATCCCCAGGCGCTTACATCAGTAAGTGACTGGGGTGCGCATCCGCAGCCAACAAAGAGGTAGCGCGAAGGATAAAGTGTAAAGAGGATGATCCCCATGGATGTCGTGAAAAAGAAGCACTGGTGGCAAAGCCCGCAGCTCACATGGTCTGTGATCGGCTTGCTGTGCCTGCTGGTGGGTTACCTTGTTGTTTTGATGTACGCCCAGGGGGAGTACCTGTTTGCCATCATGACGCTGATTTTAAGCTCGGTTGGCCTGTATATTTTTTCCAATCGCAAGGCCTACGCCTGGCGCTATGTTTATCCGGGTCTCGCCGGGATGGGGCTGTTCGTCCTGTTCCCGCTGATCTGCACGATCGCAATCGCTTTCACCAACTACAGCAGCACTAACCAGCTGACCTTCGAACGCGCCCAACAGGTACTGATGGACCGCTCCTTCCAGGCGGGCAAATCCTACAACTTCGCGCTCTATCCGGCGGGAGATGAGTGGAAGCTGGCGCTGACCGACGGCGAAAGCGGCAAAAACTATCTTTCCGACGCCTTTAAATTCGGCGGCGAGCAGAAACTGGCCTTAAAAGAGGCTGACGCCCTGCCGGAAGGCGATCGCGCCACGCTGCGCGTGATTACGCAAAACCGTACCGCCCTGAACCAGCTGACCGCCGTGCTGCCGGATGAAAGCAAAGTCATTATGAGCTCCCTGCGTCAGTTCTCCGGTACTCAACCGCTGTACGCGCTGGCCAATGACGGTACGCTGACCAACAACCAGAGCGGCGTGAAATATCGTCCCAACGCCGAGGTCGGTTTCTATCAGGCGATCAACGCCGACGGCAGCTGGGGCAGCGAAAAGCTCAGCCCGGGCTACACCGTAACCATCGGCTGGGATAACTTCACCCGCGTGTTCCAGGATGAAGGGATCCAGAAACCGTTCTTCGCGATTTTCGTCTGGACGGTGGTGTTCTCCGTTCTGACCGTGATTCTTACCGTTGCGGTCGGCATGGTGCTCGCCTGTCTGGTCCAGTGGGAAGCCCTGAAGGGCAAAGCGATTTACCGCGTACTGCTGATTCTGCCGTATGCCGTACCGTCGTTTATCTCGATTCTGATTTTCAAAGGCTTGTTCAACCAGAGTTTTGGCGAGATCAACATGATGCTCAGCGCGCTGTTCGGCATCAAGCCGGCCTGGTTTAGCGACCCGACCACCGCGCGCACGATGATTATCATCGTCAACACCTGGCTGGGCTATCCGTACATGATGATCCTGTGCATGGGCCTGCTGAAAGCGATTCCTGATGATTTATATGAAGCCTCGGCAATGGATGGCGCTACGCCGTTCCAGAACTTCTTCAAAATTACGCTGCCGCTGCTGATCAAGCCGCTGACGCCGCTGATGATCGCCAGCTTCGCCTTTAACTTTAACAACTTCGTGCTGATTCAGCTGTTGACCAACGGCGGGCCGGACCGGCTCGGCACCACCACGCCGGCGGGCTACACCGACCTGCTGGTGAGCTATACCTACCGCATCGCCTTTGAAGGCGGCGGCGGTCAGGACTTCGGCCTCGCGGCGGCTATCGCCACGCTGATCTTCCTGCTGGTAGGCCTGCTTGCGATTGTTAACCTGAAAGCCACACGTATGAAGTTTGATTAAGGGAGATAACGATTATGGCTATGGTTCAACCCAAATCTCAGAAGCTGCGCCTGTTTACCACGCATCTCCTGCTGCTGGTTTTTATCGCGGCGATTATGTTCCCGCTGCTGATGGTCATCGCTATCTCTCTGCGCGAAGGGAACTTCGCCACCGGTAGCCTGATCCCTGAAAGTATCTCCTGGGAGCACTGGCGGCTGGCGTTAGGCTTCAGCGTTGAACACGCTGACGGTCGCGTCACGCCGCCCCCCTTCCCGGTCCTGCTGTGGCTGTGGAACTCCATCAAGGTGGCCGGCATTACCGCCATTGGCATCGTCGCGCTCTCTACTACCTGCGCTTACGCTTTTGCCCGTATGCGCTTCCCGGGTAAAGCCACGCTGCTGAAAGGGATGCTGATTTTCCAGATGTTCCCCGCGGTTCTGTCGCTGGTCGCGCTGTATGCCCTGTTTGACCGTCTCGGCCAGTACGTGCCGTTCGTCGGCCTGAATACCCACGGCGGCGTCATCTTCGCCTATATGGGCGGTATCGCGCTGCACGTCTGGACGATTAAAGGTTACTTCGAAACCATCGACGGCTCGCTGGAGGAAGCGGCGGCGCTGGACGGCGCCACCCCGTGGCAGGCTTTCCGCCTGGTGCTGCTCCCGCTGTCGGTACCGATTCTGGCGGTGGTGTTTATTCTGTCGTTCATCGCCGCGATTACCGAAGTACCGGTGGCCTCCCTGCTGCTGCGCGATGTGAACAGCTATACCCTGGCGGTCGGAATGCAACAGTATCTCAACCCGCAGAACTATCTGTGGGGCGACTTTGCCGCTGCAGCGGTGCTCTCCGCTATTCCGATTACCGTAGTGTTCCTGCTGGCCCAGCGCTGGTTGGTCAACGGCCTGACGGCAGGCGGAGTGAAAGGTTAATTTTTTTGTAACACCCGCCCCAAATTTCAGATGAGGGCCGGCGGTTTAGCGGCAATGCGCGTCCCCAACCGGGCATTGCCGCCGCCGCCCTCAGCTGAAAAAGTAAGGCAAATGCCACTGCTATCCTCAACTGGACCCTACATAAATTCTATTTGTGACTGTTGGTCAGCGGCCCTGGAGGCCGCTTTTTTTTATTCGCGTTTCAGGCGGTTGGAATTACACAGCCAAAGCGTAATCACCAGAATCAGGATCGCAGCGGAGTAAATCAGCACCGCCATAGGCGACTCATGATCGATAATGATCAGGCGGACGATGGCGGTGATGCCGATATAGACAAAGTAGCGCAGCGGGAAGTGAAATCCCGACTCAAAATACTTCACTATCAGCGCGATAAACTCGAAATAGAGGAAGTAGACGACCAGCCCCTCCACCAGCTTGTACTTGCTGACAGGCTCCGGCGTAAACAGGACGTGCGCCAGATGCAACGTCTCCTTGCCCAGAAATACGATCAGAATGACCCCCAGGCACAGCAGGCCAAGATTCAAAACGGTTTGCATTGCGGTTGCAATAAAACTCACCAACGGACGATAAACCGGCGGCATAGATACACCTCATAATCATCATTATTTGTGACCTGTATAACGCAAAAGTGTGATCCAGATCGACATTATTCGTTAACTTTTTGCCACCGGCGGCGTAAATGTAACAATCACTTGCCACACTGACAGGTTAAAAAGGAAACAACCATGTTCAAAATTCGTATTGCAGGGCCAGAAGATGCAGCCTTGCTCAACGAAATGGCCAATGCCAGCTATCGCCACCACTTTGCCCATCTCTGGCACAACGCCGATGAACTGGAGCACTACCTGCAGCAAGAATATTCCATGGCCGCGCTGGCGCCCAGCCTGGCCGATCCGCAGTGCTGTTGGTTGATTGCGGAAGCCGCGCGTCCTGTCGGCTTTGCTAAATACGCCTGTGGTCAGAATATTCATCCCGAGGGTCCCTCCGGCACGCTGCTGCATAAGCTTTATCTGCTGCCCGACGCCACCGGACATCGCTACGGCGAGCAGATTTTCCGCGCCGTCGAGACGCGAGCAAAAGAGAAGGGTGAACGCTGGCTATGGCTGGAAGTGCTCGCCGTGAATACCAGCGCCCGCCGTTTTTATGAACGCCAGGGGATGCAGCACGTGAAGGATGTGGCATTTCATTCTGCAACCCAGGAAAGCACACTCCATATTCTGGCTAAACCAATCTGAGAGGCAGCATGCATACCCTTCGTGAAACAGCCATTCGCAACGTCGCCAGCGGCGAAAACGTGGTGATTTACCAGCCCGCCAACCTCTACGACTGCACGCTTGGCGATAACGTCTTCGTCGGGCCATTTGTGGAGATTCAGGGCCATACCCGCATCGGCAACGACAGCAAAATTCAGTCCCACACCTTTATCTGCGAGTACGTGACCATCGGCGAGCGCTGTTTTATCGGCCACGGCGTGATGTTCGCCAACGATATGTTCCGCGAGGGAAAACCCAACGCCGACCGCGAGAGCTGGGGAAGAATTGTGATTGGCAACGATGTGTCTATCGGCAGCGGCGCAACCATTCTGGCGGTCAGCATCTGCGATGGGGTCGTGATTGGCGCGGGCAGCGTGGTGACCAAATCCATTACTGAGAAAGGCGTGTGGGCCGGGAACCCGGCAAAGCTGCTGCGCCGGCTATAACAAAAATGCCGGCCACATGGGCCGGCATTGCGAACGTTTTAGCGATTATGCGCGCCAGGATTTATAGCGGTTAATCAGGCCGTTAGTGGAGCTGTCGTGGCTGCTCACTTCGGAACCATCTTTCAGCTCCGGCAGGATGCGGTTAGCCAGCTGTTTGCCCAGCTCCACGCCCCACTGGTCGAAGGTGAAGATGTTCATAATCACGCCCTGGGTGAAGATTTTGTGCTCATACAGGGCAATCAGCGCGCCCAGGCTGAACGGCGTAATTTCACGCAGCAGGATGGAGTTGGTCGGGCGGTTGCCTTCAAACACTTTGAACGGCACCACGTGTTCCAGGGTCGCCGGATCTTTACCCTGATCGCGATATTCCTGCTCAACCACTTCGCGGGATTTACCAAACGCCAGCGCTTCGGTCTGGGCAAAGAAGTTAGACAGCAGCTTCGGATGGTGGTCGGACAGCGGGTTGTGGGTAATCGCCGGGGCGATAAAGTCGCAAGGCACCATTTTGGTCCCCTGGTGAATCAGCTGGTAGAACGCGTGCTGACCGTTGGTACCCGGCTCGCCCCAGATGATTGGGCCCGTCTGGTAATCCACGGCGTTGCCGTTACGGTCAACGTATTTACCGTTGGATTCCATGTTGCCCTGCTGGAAGTAGGCGGCAAAGCGGTGCATATACTGGTCGTACGGCAGAATCGCTTCGGTTTCAGCACCGAAGAAGTTGTTGTACCAGATACCGATCAGCGCCAGCAGTACCGGCAGGTTTTTCTCAGGCGCGGTCGTGGAGAAGTGTTTATCCATCGCGTGCGCGCCGGAGAGCAGCTCAACAAAGTTGTCGAAGCCGACGGACAGGATGATGGACAGGCCGATGGCTGACCACAGAGAGTAACGGCCGCCAACCCAGTCCCAGAACTCAAACATATTGGCGGTATCAATACCGAACTCGCCAACCGCTTTACCGTTGGTCGAGAGCGCGGCGAAGTGTTTCGCTACGTGCTTCTCATCGCCGGCGGTCGCCAGGAACCAGTCGCGCGCGCTGTGAGCGTTGGTCATGGTTTCCTGAGTGGTAAAGGTTTTCGACGCGACCAGGAACAGCGTGGTTTCCGGGTTCACCGTTTTCAGCACTTCGGCGATGTGGGTCCCATCGACGTTGGAAACAAAGTGCATGTTCAGGTGGTTTTTGTACGGGCGCAGCGCTTCGGTCACCATGAACGGGCCGAGGTCGGAGCCGCCGATACCGATGTTCACGACGTCGGTAATCGCTTTACCGGTGTAGCCTTTCCAGTTGCCGGAGATAATGGCTTCGGAGAAGGTTTTCATCTTCTCAAGCACGGCGTTCACTTCCGGCATCACGTCTTTGCCATCAACCAGAATCGGAGTATTGCTGCGGTTACGCAGCGCAACGTGCAGCACCGCGCGGTCTTCCGTGCGGTTAATCTTCTCGCCGGAGAACATGGATTTAATGGCGTCTGCCAGGAAGGTCTCTTTGGCCAGGTCCTGCAGCTTAGCCAGCGTCTCTTCGGTGATGCGGTTTTTGGAAAAATCCACCAGCATCAGATCGTCGAACGTGGCGGAGAATTTAGAGAAACGATCGCTATCCTTCGCGAACAGATCCGCGATGGTAACGTCTTTCATTTCATCAAAGTGTTTCTGTAATGCCTGCCAGGCAGAGGTCTGCGTTGGGTTGATGTTTTTCATTAGCAATACTCTTCTGATTTGAGAATTGTGACTGCGGTCGATTGTAGCGCCGGTGACGAAAAATTGTGATGATTTTTATGTTATGCCGATGATACGCGTCAGAAATTGGACCGATTTGGCGCAAAACGCCCCTGATAGTATAGACATCATAAGGCTTTTTTCTGTCAGCGACCCGCCCATGAAAAATCCGCATAACCCTGACGTTGACATACTTCGCCTGAAGCCTTTATATAACGGCAGTATTTACGTATACGTAGGTATGTATGGATCGCGCATTTCACGCTACAGCGAAAGGGTATTGCAGGGGGGTATAATGTCCCGCGTCCCCCTGGCAAAGTGAAAGACGTCGGTAATTGCCAGAAGAGGTGCGTTGCCCAGGTAACCGTATTGGAGGAGCCAGTCCGGGGAAAATACGTGAGGGGGAGCAACGCCGAGGTGAATAAGCGTCTGGTTACGCTCATCACCGGCCACAGGGGCTGAATCCCCTGGGTTGTCACCAGAAACGTTCGCAGTCGGGCGTTTCATACTCGCCAGCTGATACAAAGCATCGGCAAGCGGGTCTACAAGGTGGAGCACTTCTGGGTGACATCGTAGTTTGTTTATCGCTCTGCGCCCACCCTGTTTTTCGCTCTTCCCTTGTGCCATGGCTGAATAATTTGGCCTGGCTTATTAAGACATTTTATTGCAATCCGGTTGCGTCCAGCCCCGCCAGGATTGGTTTTCTGGAATCGTTTTAATAAGTCAGGCCCCCTGACACGAGGTTGTTATGACAGATTTAGTTGTAGCCAAGTTCGGCGGCACCAGCGTTGCCGATTTTGATGCCATGAACCGCAGCGTAGACGTCGCGCTGTTGGATGCCAATACCCGCGTGGTGGTGCTTTCCGCCTCAGCGGGCGTGACCAACCTGCTGGTCGCATTAGCGGAAGGGCTGGAACCCGGCGAACGTTTCGCGAAACTCGATGCCATGCGTCAAATCCAGTTCAATATTCTGGAGCGTCTGCGCTATCCGAACGTGATCCGCGATGAAATAGAGCGCCTGCTGGAAAACATCACCACCCTGGCGGAAGCCGCCTCCCTGGCCAGTTCAACCGCGTTAACCGACGAGCTGGTCAGCCATGGCGAACTGATGTCTACCCTGCTGTTTGTCGAGATCCTGCGCGAGCGCGGTATCGCCGCCCAGTGGTTCGACGTACGCAAAATTATGCGCACCAACGACCGCTTTGGCCGCGCGGAACCGGATATCGCCGCCTTATCTGAATTAACCCAGCAGCAGCTGACCCCGCGCCTTGCGGAAGGGCTGGTGATCACCCAGGGCTTTATCGGCAGCGAAGCCAAAGGCCGTACCACCACCCTGGGCCGCGGCGGCAGCGACTATACCGCCGCGCTGCTCGGCGAAGCGCTAAACGCCACCCGCGTCGATATCTGGACCGATGTTCCGGGTATCTACACCACCGACCCGCGCGTCGCGCCGGCAGCCAAACGCATTGACGTTATCGCTTTTGAAGAAGCGGCGGAAATGGCGACCTTTGGCGCGAAGGTCCTGCATCCGGCCACCCTGCTCCCCGCCGTGCGCAGCGATATTCCGGTATTCGTCGGCTCCAGCAAAGAGCCGAAGGCCGGCGGCACGCTGGTGTGCAAAAACACCAAAAACCCGCCGCTGTTCCGCGCGCTGGCGCTGCGCCGCAAGCAGACGCTGCTAACCCTGCACAGCCTGAATATGCTGCACTCGCGTGGTTTTCTGGCCGAAGTGTTTAGTATTCTGGCGCGTCACAGCATCTCCGTCGATCTGATCACCACGTCGGAAGTGAGCGTGGCGCTAACCATGGATACCACCGGTTCGACGTCAGCTGGCGATACCCTGCTCACCCAAGGGCTGTTGACCGAACTTTCCTCTCTGTGCCGGGTTGAGGTCGAGCAGGATCTGGCGCTGGTCGCCATCATTGGTAATGAGCTGTCGAAAGCGTGCGGCGTCGGTAAAGAGGTGTTTGGCGTACTGGATCCGTTCAACATTCGAATGATTTGCTATGGCGCATCCAGCCACAACCTGTGCTTCCTGGTGCCGGGAGCGGATGCCGAAAAAGTGGTGCAGAAGCTGCATCATAATCTGTTCGAGTAATGGCGAAAAAATGGCCCGTCATTTCTGCCGGGCCATTTTTAGTTCCCCATCACCGTGGTCATCAGCAATCTGTCCAACTCCCTAATATCCCCTGTCCGGCTATCCGGCAGCGCGGGAGGGATCGCGCCTCTGAGCAGCTCGGACTGAATAAACGCATGCAGTAATGGTCGCCGCGGGCCGTACTCCGCCTCTCCCGCACGTTGTTTACGTTCCAGCAGCGCGTTTATTTCCTCACGCAGCCCCGTTTCCAGCTCGCTTCCCGCCAGCAGTTGATCAAAGCGCATCGGCGGTACGCCTTTTCCCGCCTCAACCCAGCGGACGGCCAGCAGCGGGCGCAGCACGTAGAAGTACTTTTTCAGCCGCACGTGTTCGCCTTGCAGATAGCCGCGAAAATTTTTCCTGGCCATCGAGTAGTAATGCCAGCGGGCGCGTACCGGAGAAAACCAATGCGGGATGAGTTTTTTAAGCGCCTTAACCGTCGCGTCATCCTGCCGATACACCACTGGCGAATCCAGCCACTCGATCAGCGTCGGGTTCGCCCCTTTCAGCAGGCCCAGCGCCTTGCGCCACTCCCAGCCGCAGACGTCCAGCTCATCGTCAATGGGCAGCTCGATAACATCGCGCGGCGCGTCCACCCGCAGATACCACTCCAGCGGATGAACGTAGAGAAACCGCACATCATAATCGCTGTCCGGCGAGGCAAAGCCCCAGCCTCGGCTACCGGATTCACAGGCGTAGAGCACTCTGACGCCGTAGCGCCGCTCCACGTCCGTTAACTGCCGTTGCACCTTATGGCGCATAGCGGCATTCACACCGTGATACGTCATTTTCATTATCCTTTTAGATTCACCAGGCCATGCAGCACCTGGTCCAGACCGCCAAAGACCGAGATTTTATCGATACGTTCCGCCACTCTTTCCAGCGTTTCCAGCTCTTTTAAGCGCAGCGCGACAGGATTATTTTCCATCACCTTCGCGGTGTTGAGCAGCGAACGGGTCGCCGCGGTCTCTTCACGGCGGCGGATCACATTCGCCTGCGCCGATTTCTCCGCTTCCACCAGCTGCGACAGAATGGCTTTCATGTCGCCGGGCAGCACAATATCCTTCACGCCCAGCGAGGCGACGTCGATGCCAAATGCCGCCATGCGCTCGGTAACCTGCGCGTTCACCACCTCATCGATGATTTTCTTATCTTCCAGCAGCTCGTCCAGCGTTCGCGTCCCGACGGCTTCACGCAGCGCAAACTGCAGCTCGCGATACAGATGATCCAGCGGCTTCGTCAGCTGTCCGAACGCCCGCAGCACATCGTCATAGCGCCAGTTCGCCGCCAGATTTAAACGCAGGTTCACTTTATCTTTGGTCAGAATCTCCTGACCGCCAACCTCCAGCACCTGCAGGCGGGTATCGACCACTTCCGCTTCCACCAGGTGATTGACCTTCCAGTACGCGCTTAATCCCGGCTGCAGCAGCGCTTGCGTCTCACCGTCGACTTTCAACACCCCAACGTGCCACGCCGGCACCGATACGGTGAGGATCGCTTCGCGGCCTTTTACCGCCCCGTGACGTCGCGGCTGCAGCACCGCATTCATGATGTCAGCCGGAACCTCAACCTGGCGGGTATCGATACGTAGCAGCCGCATCTCGTCACCGGCGGACCAGTACAGCCGGCGCGTCGAAGGCGGTAAAATGTCCTGCAGCACACCGTTGGCATACAGCGCCCCGGTTTCGATATCCGTCAAATCCACCGCCAGGCAGTAGCGTTCAACCCATTGAGGCTGAAAGCGTCGTAAATACTCCGCCAGCGCTTCCGGCACCTCGCTGCCGTCCCGGTTTACGATCAGCACGTCAGGAACGTTGAACCACGGCAGGCGGTGCTCGCCTGCTTCCAGAACCTGATAGTAGTCACCCTGGCGGGATAAAAGGCCAAGCTGACCTTTACGTACCGTAATTTTTTTCGTCATTTTTTATTCCTTTACATTTAATCAGGCGCGGGTGCAGGGGCGGAGCCGCAGGGGAACTCCCTTTTGCCTGCGGCACGGCGCCTTTACCGGCGACCAGCTTTGGGGAGTGCCGACTGCGCACAACCCCGTGGTGTTTTTATGATTAACAACCAGTTTTCATTGGAGATGAAATCGGGAATCGAACCCATTGGTGGTCATCGGCTGACGGAACGCGCCCGAAAAACGGTCTGTACCGTTCCTGGCGTGCCGGCGGGGTTTAATCCCCTGCGTCTTCAGCATCGTGACGAAAGGACTATTGCCAGATGCGTGCCAAAAACAAAAATGGCGAAAGTTATTTTTTAACTAATTAATTAGTAAAGTTTTTATTTTTAAAGCACACCGTGACGCTTGCTCACGCCAGCAGGTTTTTTTATCTTTAAATATCGATACTTATCTTTTGGGATAAACATGAAAAAGCGGCGAGTGGTGATAGGCGTCCTCGGAACGGTACTGGATAAACGCGGCAAGCGAGCGAACCGCTTTAAAAAATGGCGGCCCACCGTGGGGCTATGCCAGCAGGCCGATTTTCCCGTCGACCGGCTGGAGCTCCTCCACCAGCCGCGTGATGAAAGCATGGCGCAAAAGCTGATTGACGATATCGCCCAGCTTTCGCCGCATACCGAAGTGCGCCCGCATACGGTTGAGATAAACGATCCCTGGGATTTTGAAGAGGTCTACGCGGCGTTTCTCGACTTTGCCAACCGCTATCGCTTTGATACCGAAAACGAAGAGTATCTGGTGCATATCACCACCGGGACCCACGTGGCGCAGATCTGCTGGTTCCTGCTGACCGAAGCGCGCTACCTCCCCGCCAGCCTGCTGCAGACCAGCCCTGCGCCGAAAAGCGCAGCGGATGAAGCCGTCGCCGCCGGTATTTACTCGGTGATCGATCTGGACTTAAGCCGCTATACGGCGCTCACCAGCCGCTTTCAGCGCGAGCAGCAGCAGTCCGTCTCCTTCCTGAAGGCAGGCATCGAGACGCGGAACGCGACGTTCAACGCGCTTATCGATCGTATTGAGCGCGTGGCGATCCGATCGGCCGATCCGATCCTGCTTACCGGCCCAACGGGCGCTGGTAAATCCGTCCTCGCCAAACGTATTTTTCAGCTTCGTCAGTCGCGGCATCGGGTGGCGGGAAAATTCATGGCGGTGAACTGCGCCACGCTGCGCGGCGATAACGCCATGTCCACGCTGTTTGGCCATGTCAAAGGCGCGTTTACCGGCGCGGTGACGCCTCGCGCCGGGCTATTACGCGAAGCCGACGGCGGCGTACTGTTTCTCGATGAAATCGCCGAGCTGGGGCTGGATGAGCAGGCCATGCTGCTGAAGGCCATCGAAGAAAAAACCTTTTTTCCGTTTGGCTCGGATAAAGAGGTGCACAGCGACTTCCAGCTGATCGCCGGCACGCATCGCGATATGCAGCAGTGGGTGGCAGAGGGGCGCTTTCGCGAAGATCTTTATGCGCGCATCAATATGTGGCGCTTTGCCCTCCCCGGCCTGGCGCAGCGGCGGGAAGATATTGCGCCGAACGTGGAGTATGAATTACGCCGACTGGCCAACGAGCGGCAGACGCAGATCCGCTTCGATAAAGACGCCCGCGAGCGCTATCTGGCCTTTGCCTGCTCGCCGCAGGCGCAATGGCGCGGCAATTTCCGCGAACTTAGTTCGTCCGTGACGCGCATGGCGACCCTGGCCGAGCAGGGGCGCATTACGCTGGCCGTTGCGGAAGAGGAGATAATGCTGCTGAAAGCGAGCTGGCAGCTCACGACATCTTCTGCTGATATTGCGATGGAAATCGATCTGTTCGATCGCCGCCAGTTGGAAACGGTGCTGGCGGTCTGCCAACGCAGCGCTTCGCTCTCCGAAGCCGGACGCGAGCTGTTCGCCGTCTCCCGGCAGAAAAAGGCCAATCCCAACGATGCCGACCGTCTGCGCAAGTATTTAGCGCGCTTCGGACTCAGTTGGGAGATCGTCCGCAGCGGAACATGAGCATAATTTGTTTGAATAATATGTCTTAGCACGATAAACAATAGCGATGGCCGGGCTCGATCCCGGCCGGTCTATAACAAGCAAACACAACTTACGTGCAAGGAAAACAACATGCTCGCCACGCTTACGCGGCTGTTCCCATTATGGGCGCTGCTGCTCTCGGTTATCGCCTATTACACGCCATCCACTTTCACTCCCGTTGGCCCGTGGGTCCCGACGCTGCTGATGCTGATTATGTTCGGTATGGGCGTGCACCTGAAAGTCGACGATTTTAAGCGCGTGCTTTCCCGCCCCGCGCCGGTCGCCGCAGGCATTTTTCTCCACTACCTGGTGATGCCCCTCGCCGCCTGGCTGCTGGCGCTGATTTTTCATATGCCGCCGGAGCTCTCCGCCGGGATGGTGCTGGTCGGCAGCGTCGCCAGCGGTACGGCATCCAACGTGATGATCTTTCTGGCAAAAGGCGATGTCGCGCTTTCGGTCACCATCTCGTCGGTTTCCACGCTGGTCGGTGTGGTCGCCACGCCGTTGCTGACGCGTCTGTACGTAGATGCGCATATTCAGGTGGACGTGATGGGGATGCTGCTCAGCATTCTGCAAATCGTGGTGATCCCGATTGCGCTGGGGCTGGTCGTGCATCATCTGCTGCCGAAAGTGGTCAAGGCGGTTGAGCCGTTCCTGCCGGCCTTTTCGATGGTCTGCATTCTGGCGATTATCTGCGCCGTGGTGGCCGGTTCCGCGTCGCATATCGCTTCCGTAGGCTTTGTGGTGATTATCGCCGTCATCCTGCATAACACCATCGGCCTGCTCGGCGGCTACTGGGGCGGACGGCTGTTTGGCTTTGACGAGTCCACCTGCCGCACGCTGGCGATCGAGGTGGGAATGCAGAACTCCGGCCTTGCTGCCGCGCTGGGGAAAATCTACTTTGGCCCGCTGGCCGCGCTGCCCGGCGCGCTGTTCTCGGTCTGGCACAACCTGTCCGGCTCGCTGCTGGCCGGTTACTGGTCAGGAAAGCCTATTGTTGATAAATCGCGTAAAACGGTAAAAGAGAGCTAACAACCCGTAATTTTCCCGGCTTGCGCTGCGCTTAGCCGGGCTACGGTCCGTGCAGCTTGCGGGTTTTGTAGCCCGGACAGGTGCGCAGCACCTGTCCGGGATTTTCTGCGAGGCACAATAATTTACCGTGAGACGTCAGCCCCAATACCGTACACTGAAGCCATAGGCTAACTGAGGGCACGACTATGGCACTCCCCCGCATCACCCAAAAAGAGATGACCGAGCGCGAACAGCGAGAACTGAAAACCCTGCTCGACCGCGCGCGCATCGCCCACGGCCGTCCGCTGACTAACGCGGAAACCAATAGCGTGAAAAAAGAGTACATCGATAAGCTGATGCTCCAGCGGGAAACCGAGGCGAAAAAAGCCCGCCAGCTGAAGAAAAAGCAGGCATACAAACCGGATGCAGAGGCCTCGTTTTCCTGGTCGGCCAATACGCCGACCCGCGGCAGACGTTAACGCCCTTTCTTTCTGCGCCCCGGCGCGGTAAAGCGTTTGCCGTTCGACGCCGGGCGGGAAGATTTCTCGCCGCTTTTTTCAATCGCCACCACCGGGCGCTTGATGCCGGCCGTTTTCGGCTTTGCTTTTGCCTTCGGTTTCGCTTCTGAAGACGAGCTCTCAATCAGTTTAAAGAGATCGATCAGCTCATCATCGGTCAGATCGCGCCACTCTCCCAGCGGGATCCCCGTCAGGCTGACGTTCATGATCCGCGTCCGTTCAAGCTTCGTCACTTCATAGCCAAAGTGTTCGCACATCCGGCGAATCTGGCGATTCAGCCCCTGCACCAGGGTGATACGAAATACAAACGGCGCTTCTTTTTTCACTTTGCACTTCTTCGTCACCGTGCCGAGAATCGGTACCCCCGCGCCCATACCGCGGATAAACTCATCGGTTATTAGCTTATCAACGGTGACCAGATACTCTTTT
This sequence comes from Klebsiella sp. M5al, assembly GCF_002090195.1. Lineage (NCBI taxonomy): Bacteria > Pseudomonadati > Pseudomonadota > Gammaproteobacteria > Enterobacterales > Enterobacteriaceae > Klebsiella > Klebsiella sp. M5al. The sequence continues at coordinate 359,163 of NZ_CP020657.1, read as the reverse complement.
TCGTGATCGTTACCAGCGCGCAGGATCTTATTCACCAGATCGCCATGGTTGGTCAGAAAGATCAGCCCCTGGGAGTCTTTATCCAGACGACCGATTGGGAAAATGCGTTTACTGTGGTTAACGAAATCCACAATATTGTCGCGCTCGCCGTCTTCGGTGGTGCTGACGATGCCAACCGGTTTATTCAGCGCAATCAGGACGAGATCGTCCGCTTCGCGCGGCTCAATCAACCGGCCATTGACCTTTACCACGTCGCCAGCTTTAACCTGGTCGCCAATGGTGGCGCGCTTGCCGTTGATAAAAACGTTGCCTTGTTCAATAAAGCGATCGGCTTCACGGCGCGAGCAAATTCCGCTCTCGCTGATGTATTTATTAAGTCGGGTTGATGAGTCGGGCAGCATAAAATCTCCTGTAAAAGCGAAATATACCCTACCTTGCGGGCGATAAAAAAGAATCGCGCGCGCGTCGCCTGGCGCTAAGTGTGATCTGCCCCGCCTTTCAACACAAAAGTGTACTCTTGAGATCCCGGCAACTTTACTCAGCGAAATAACGCAGAATCAGGCTGTTAGCATGCCTGGCACAAACGTGCCGTCGACCTCATGCCAGCAAAGCAAATGTGCAACACAAACGGTCAGAACACCCTCTTGAAATAGAGGAAAATTTCTTTGAAGCGGGCCGCTGATGGGGTTATATCAGATCATGACAGCCATTCTCTCATTTGCACAAATGTGCAGGAGCCGACAGTGACGATGGAAAACAGCGACGATATTCGTCTGATCGTGAAAATCGCCCAGCTCTATTACGAGCAGGATATGACCCAGGCGCAGATAGCCCGCGAACTGGGGATATATCGCACCACCATCAGCCGCCTGTTGAAACGCGGCCGCGAGCAGGGCATCGTCACTATCGCCATCAACTATGACTACAACGAAAATCTGTGGCTTGAGCAGCAGCTAAAACAAAAATTTGCTCTCAAAGAGGTGGTGGTGGCGGCCAGCGACGCTCTACAGGAGGAGGAGCAGCTCAATCTCATCGGCCAGCATGGCGCGCAATTGGTTGATAGGCTGCTGGAGCCGGGCGATATCGTCGGCTTCTCCTGGGGGCGGGCGGTGCGCGCGCTGGTGGAGAATCTGCCGCAGGCCGGTCAGTCCCGCCAGGTTATCTGCGTGCCGATTATCGGCGGCCCCTCCGGCAAACTGGAAAGCCGCTACCACGTGAATACGCTAACCTACGGCGCAGCGGCGAAGCTGAAAGCGGAATCTCATCTCGCCGACTTTCCGGCACTTCTCGATAATAAATTGATTCGCAACGGTATTATGCAGTCACAGCACTTTAAAACGATTGCCTCCTACTGGGATAACCTGGACGTCGCGCTGGTGGGGATTGGTTCCCCGGCGATCCGCGACGGCGCAAACTGGCACGCGTTTTACGGCAGTGAAGAGAGCGACGATCTCAACGCCCGCCAGGTTGCCGGAGATATCTGCTCACGCTTTTATAATATTGATGGCCTGATGGTAGAGACCGCCATGAGTGAGAAAACGCTCTCTATTGAGATGGCGAAACTCAGACAGGCGCGCTATTCGGTAGGCATCGCGATGGGCGCGGAAAAATACTCCGGCATCCTTGGTGCCTTAAACGGTCATTACATTAACTGTCTGGTGACGAATCGAGAAACCGCTGAGTCATTACTGAAGTAAATTTCAGGAATATGTTTTCACGCAGCGCTGCTGCGGGGGATCCCTTTATCTAAAGAAACAGGAGTCGATAATGAATACATGGTTAAATTTAAAAGAAAAAATAATTACCGTGACCGGCGGCGCATCAGGAATTGGCCTGGCGATTGTCGATGAGTTATTAGCCCAGGGCGCGAACGTGCAGATGATCGATATTCACGGTGGCGATAAGCATCAGAGTAGCGGTAATTATAACTTCTGGCCTACCGATATATCCAGCGCCAGCGAAGTACATAAAACCGTCGACCATATTATTCAACGTTTTGGCCGCATCGATGGTTTAGTCAATAACGCTGGCGTTAACTTCCCGCGCTTATTAGTCGATGAGAAAGCACCGTCCGGTCGCTATGAATTAAATGAAGCGGCATTCGAAAAAATGGTCAATATCAACCAGAAAGGCGTGTTCCTGATGTCGCAGGCGGTGGCGCGCCAGATGGTTAAACAGCGCAGCGGCGTGATTGTTAACGTCTCGTCGGAAAGCGGCCTCGAAGGCTCGGAAGGCCAGAGCTGCTATGCCGCGACCAAGGCCGCGCTGAACAGCTTTACCCGCTCCTGGTCGAAAGAGCTGGGCAAGCACGGTATCCGCGTGGTGGGCGTCGCGCCGGGCATTCTGGAAAAAACCGGCCTGCGTACCCCGGAGTATGAAGAAGCGTTGGCCTGGACCCGTAATATTACCGTCGAACAGCTGCGCGAAGGCTATAGCAAAAATTCTATTCCTCTTGGCCGCTCCGGTCGACTCACTGAAGTGGCTGATTTTGTTTGCTATCTACTCTCAGAACGCGCCAGCTACATGACCGGAGTAACCACTAACATCGCCGGCGGAAAAACGCGCGGCTAAGGGGGGAAAATGGTTAACGTCATCTTCTGCGCCCACGGCCAGCTAGCCTGCGCCATGCTCGACTCGGTGCGCATGGTCTACGGCGATGTCAACGTTAGCGCCGTGGAATTTGTACCGGGAGAAAACTCGGGCGATATCGCCGATAAGCTTGAAAAGTTGGTAAGTACTCACAAAGAGGAGGAGTGGCTTATCGCCGTCGATCTCCAGTGCGGCAGCCCGTGGAACGCCGCCGCCGGGCTGGCGATGCGCAACCCGCGGCTCCGGGTCATCAGCGGCTTGTCGCTACCGCTGGCTCTGGAGCTGGTGGATAACCAGCAAACGATGCATGCGGAAGAACTGTGCCAACATCTTGAGACCATCGCCAGCCAGTGCTGCGTCACCTGGCGGCAGCCGGAAACCGTTGAGGAGGATTTCTGATGAACATTACGCTCGCGCGCATTGACGACCGCCTGATTCACGGCCAGGTCACCACCGTTTGGTCAAAAGTGGCTAACGCCCAGCGCATTATTATCTGTAATGACGACGTTTATAATGACGACGTTCGCCGCACGCTGCTTCGCCAGGCCGCGCCTCCGGGCATGAAGGTCAACGTGGTGAATCTTGAGAAAGCCGTCGCCGTTTATCACAACCCGCAATATCAGGACGAAACCGTTTTTTATTTATTCACCAACCCGCAGGACGTACTAACCATGGTGCAGCAGGGCGTCAACATAGCCACCCTGAATATTGGCGGCATGGCCTGGCGTCCGGGTAAAAAACAATTAACCAAAGCAGTCTCATTAGACGAAGCGGATATTAATGCCTTTCAGCAGTTAGATAAGTTGGGTGTTAATCTTGATTTACGCGTCGTAGCCTCGGATCCGTCAGTTAATATTCTCGATAAAATAGCAGAGCAGTCCGTAACAGAATAATAAAAGGCTCCTGTTTTATTACACACTGTCATTCTGGATGCATCGCGGCGACAAATGAGCGAGTCACCAGCAGCATAGATAACTATGTGACTGGGGCAAGAAAGTGTCGTCAACAAAGAGGCAGCCTGAAGGACAGCGTGTAAATGCCGTAACAGGCAGGGATTTCTATACCCTCAAGGTGAAAAATTATGGAAATAAGTACCCTACAAATCATCGCCATATTTATTTTTTCCTGTATTGCCGGGATGGGCAGCGTGCTGGATGAATTCCAGACTCATCGCCCATTAATCGCCTGTACCGTGATTGGCTTAATTCTCGGCGATTTAAAAACCGGGATTATGCTCGGCGGCACGCTGGAGCTGATCGCGCTCGGCTGGATGAACGTCGGCGCGGCGCAGTCTCCGGATTCGGCGTTAGCCAGCATTATCTCCGCCATCCTGGTGATCGTGGGCCAGCAAAGTATCGCTACTGGAATAGCGATTGCGCTGCCGGTCGCCGCGGCGGGCCAGGTGCTCACCGTGTTCGCCCGTACCCTTACCGTGGTGTTTCAGCACGCGGCGGATAAGGCAGCAGAAGAAGCGCGCTTCGGGACAATCGATCTGCTGCACGTATCGGCGCTGGGCGTTCAGGCGCTGCGCGTCGCCATTCCCGCACTCATCGTTTCTCTGTTTGTCAGCGCGGATATGGTCAGCAATATGCTCAACGCCATCCCAGAATTCGTTACCCGCGGTCTGCAAATCGCCGGCGGTTTTATCGTGGTGGTCGGCTACGCCATGGTGCTGCGCATGATGGGCGTGAAGTATCTGATGCCCTTCTTCTTCCTCGGCTTCCTTGCGGGCGGCTATCTCGATTTCAGCCTGCTGGCCTTCGGCGGCGTAGGGGTCATCATCGCGCTGATTTATATCCAGCTCAATCCACAGTGGCGCAAATCCGAACCGCAGGCTGCCGCCACCTCTTCCACCGCCCTTGACCAGCTTGACGACTGATGGAGCCCAACATGGAACAGAGAAAAATTACCCAAGGCGACCTGGTGAGCATGTTTCTGCGCTCCAACCTGCAGCAGGCGTCATTCAACTTCGAGCGTATTCACGGGCTTGGCTTTTGCTACGACATGATCCCGGCCATCAAGCGCCTCTATCCGCTGAAGGAGGATCAGGTCGCCGCGCTGAAGCGCCATCTGGTGTTCTTTAACACCACCCCGGCGGTGTGTGGGCCGGTGATTGGCGTGACCGTCGCGATGGAGGAAGCGCGGGCCAACGGCGCCGCTATCGACGATGGCGCCATCAACGGGATCAAAGTCGGCCTGATGGGCCCGCTGGCCGGGGTGGGTGACCCGCTGGTGTGGGGCACGCTGCGGCCGATTACCGCCGCCCTCGGCGCTTCGCTGGCGCTCTCCGGAAACCTGGTTGGCCCGCTGCTGTTCTTCTTTATTTTCAATGCGGTGCGTCTGGCTATGAAGTGGTACGGGCTGCAGCTTGGCTTCCGTAAAGGGGTCAATATCGTCAGCGAGATGGGCGGTAACCTGCTGCAAAAACTGACCGAAGGCGCCTCCATTCTTGGCCTGTTTGTGATGGGCGTGCTGGTCACCAAGTGGACCACTATCAATGTACCGCTGGTGGTCTCGCAAACGCCGGGCGCCGATGGCTCGACCGTCACCATGACCGTACAGAACATCCTCGATCAGCTCTGCCCCGGCCTGCTGGCCCTGGGCCTGACCCTGCTGATGGTGCGTCTGCTCAATAAGAAAGTGAACCCGGTATGGCTGATTTTCGCCCTGTTCGGTTTGGGGATACTCGGTAACGCGCTGGGCTTCCTGTCCTGATTATTCCGCCCCGACGATGCCGGGGCTACTTCAACAAGTTAGCCCCAACAGATTTCGCAGTACGGCAAGGCGGCAACCGAACGTACCCGTAATGTGAAAGATGAAGGGGATGAGGTGGTAAATATGCAAACAACAGCCCTGCGCCTGTACGGCAAACGCGACCTGCGCCTGGAAACCTTCGAACTCCCGGCGATGCAGGATGATGAAATCCTCGCCCGGGTGGTCACCGACAGCCTGTGCCTCTCCTCATGGAAAGAGGCGAACCAGGGCGAGGACCACAAAAAGGTGCCGGACGATGTGGCGACCAACCCGATCATCATCGGCCATGAGTTCTGCGGGGAAATTATCGCCGTCGGCAAAAAGTGGCAGCACAAGTTTCGCGCTGGTCAACGCTATGTTATTCAGGCCAACCTGCAGCTGCCGGATCGCCCGGACTGCCCCGGCTATTCCTTCCCGTGGATCGGCGGCGAAGCCACCCACGTGGTGATCCCCAACGAGGTGATGGAACAGGATTGTTTGCTTTCCTGGGAAGGCGATACCTGGTTTGAAGGCTCGCTGGTGGAACCGCTTTCCTGCGTGATCGGCGCGTTCAACGCCAACTATCATCTGCAGGAAGGCAGCTATAACCATGTGATGGGCATTCGCCCACAGGGGCGCACGCTGATCCTCGGCGGCACCGGCCCGATGGGGCTGCTGGCTATCGACTACGCGCTGCATGGCCCGATCAATCCGGCGCTGCTGGTGGTCACCGACACCAATAAGCCCAAGCTCAGCTATGCGCGCCAGCACTATCCCTCCGAGCCGCAAACGTTGATTCACTATCTTGATGGGCGTGACGCCAGCCGCGAAACGCTGATGGCGCTCTCCGGCGGCCACGGTTTTGACGATATCTTCGTCTTCGTCCCAAATGAACAGCTCATCACCCTGGCTTCCTCGCTGCTGGCCGCAGACGGCTGCCTGAACTTCTTCGCCGGTCCGCAGGATAAGCAGTTCAGCGCGCCGATCAATTTTTACGATGTGCATTACGCCTTTACCCACTACGTTGGCACCTCCGGGGGCAATACCGACGATATGCGCGCCGCCGTCGCGCTGATGCAGGCGAAAAAAGTCCAGGCCGCGAAGGTGGTGACACATATTCTGGGGCTGAACGCGGCGGGCGAGACGACCCTGGATTTACCGGCGGTTGGCGGCGGTAAAAAGCTGGTCTATACCGGGAAAAATATCCCGCTGACGCCGCTGGGAGAAATCCGCGATCCGCAGCTGGCGGCGATCATGGAGCGCCATCACGGTATCTGGTCAAAAGAGGCGGAGGAGTATCTGCTGGCCCACGCGGAGGATATTGCTCATGATTAATCGCGATACGCAGCTGTGCATGTCGCTGGCCGGTCGCCCGGGCAACTTCGGCACCCGCTTTCATAACTATCTGTATGAAAAGCTCGGGCTGAATTATATCTATAAAGCCTTTACCACCCAGGACATTGCCGCGGCGGTAAACGGCGTGCGCGCATTAGGCGTTCGCGGCTGCGCGGTCTCGATGCCGTTTAAAGAGAGCTGTATACCGTTTCTCGACGCGCTTGACCCTTCGGCAAAGGTGATTGATTCGGTCAACACCATCGTCAACGACGACGGCAGGCTGACCGGGCTGAATACTGACTATATCGCGGTAAAAAGCCTGATTGACAGCCATCGGCTCGACGCCTCCGCCAAAGTGATGATCCAGGGCAGCGGCGGGATGGGCAAAGCGGTCATCGCCGCCTTCCGCGATGCCGGTTTCCGCGATGTGATTATCGCCGCCCGCCATCGCGAGCGCGGCCTGGCGCTGGCGAAGCAGTACGGTTTTCAGTGGCAGCCCAGGCCGGAGGGAATGGCGGCGGATATTCTGGTTAACGTCACCCCGCTCGGTATGGCGGGCGGTGCGGAAAGCGAAACCCTGGCCTTTAGCCAGACAATGGTGGAACGGGCCGCCGTGGTATTTGACGTGGTCGCGCTACCGCCGGAAACCCCGCTTATCAGGCTGGCGCAGAGGCTGGACAAGCGCGTTATCAGCGGCGCGGAGGTGATTGCCCTGCAGGCGGTGGAGCAGTTTGCGCTCTACACCGGCGTGCGTCCGGACGCGGCGCTTGTCGCTGAAGCCGCGGCCTTTGCCAGAGGGTAGGGGCAAAACGGTGAGCGCCAGGGAGGGCGCTCTAATAACCGTTGATCAGAAAGTCGATTGCATCGCGCAGCGCAGCCCTGTCCGCCGTCAAATCAGCAACGCACTTGCCCAGTTCTTTTTGCTGCAAACCCGCCATCATATGCGTCATCACAATATAAGTTTGACCGGCAATCGTAATCACGGGGCAAATTTTGGTCGGAGGCTGGGTATCAGGTAGTTGGTTTTGTTCTATCACAGGGGCAACCAGGATATGCTTCAGGACATTCGCGACCGGATGCTGCAGGTTGATTAAATAAGGGAAAACCTTTTTACCGCTTCCCGTATTCTCATAAGCGCAATATTGTTCCATCAGAACGGCCTTTGAAAATCACTAAACGAACCGTTTTCTTCTACCCATTGGTTAATCGTATCGATCGATTTCTTATTGTCTCGTAACCACTCTTCACGTTTGTGCTCACGAAATTTCTCAAGTAAAGCTTCCGTTAAAACCGCCGAAATGTTGATTTTAAGTTTACGCGCCTCTTCCAGGATTTCAGGCGAAAGCGAGACATTGACTGATTTTTTAACGTTCGACGTAGTGCGCATGATAGCCCCCATGGTAATGCGCATGACATGCCTCAGATTAGCGTAATAAACGAGCATTTTCTATTCCTTTGCCTGTGAATCATCAACGTAAAACTAAGCGGTTCCCGCTAACCTGTCACGCCCGGTAGAGTCAGTCTGCGAGGCGCTTTCCAGATTAATTCAGAGAGTCGCTGCGCCAATAATCGCCGTTCCGCTATGCTCAGCGCGTCTCAGCGTGAGCCACGTCAGCAAGCGGTAAGATATCCTGTGATAACATCCCTGCCCGAATAATCATCTGGCCAAATGGAGAAATGATGGAACTGCTGCTATTGAGTAACTCAACGCTGCCGGGCAAAGCCTGGCTGGAACATGCGCTGCCGACCATTGCCGGGCAGCTAAACGGCCGCCGTTCTGCGGTATTTATTCCTTTCGCCGGGGTAACGCAAACCTGGGACGATTACACCGCGAAAACCGCCGCCGTCTTCAGCCCAATGGGCGTCACGGTCACCGGTATTCACAGCGTCGCGGACCCGGTGTCGGCGATTGCGAATGCGGAGATAGTTATCGTCGGCGGCGGCAACACCTTTCAGCTGCTGAAAGAGTGCCGCGAACGCGGCCTGCTGGCGCCGATGGTGGATGTGGTGAAGCGCGGAGCGCTGTATATCGGCTGGAGCGCGGGCGCTAACCTGGCCTGTCCGACGATTCGCACCACTAACGATATGCCGATTGTCGACCCTAACGGTTTTGCTGCGCTGGGGTTGTTCCCGCTGCAAATTAACCCGCATTTCACCAACGCGCTGCCGGAAGGCCATAAAGGCGAGACCCGCGAGCAGCGGATCCGCGAGCTGCTGGTGGTTGCGCCAGAGCTGACGATTATCGGTCTGCCGGAAGGCAACTGGATTCAGGTGACGCAGGGCCACGCCACCCTCGGCGGCCCGAATCCGACGCTGGTGTTCAGAGCCGGAGAAGAAGCAGTAACCCTCAACGCTGGTCATCGTTTCTGATCCCTGCTTGCTCTTGTCCCGGAGGCGGCGCGTTGCGCCTGTCCGGGCTTGTATGATTAACCCGTCAGAAAGAACCGGCCAGTTCTCTCTGATGGCGGTCCGGATGCCGTGTCCGGGCTTAGGCTTTCGCGCCTGTTCCGTAGATCCTTTGCACCGGACCGCCGTTCTTTCTCATGTGATAAACCGGACAGTATCATGGACCGGCTTTCACCGGTAACCCGTATTCGCAAGGTTGGTTTCACTATGGAAAATGAACTCCACTTCATCGGTATTGATGTCGCCAAAGCTAAACTGGATGTCGATATTCTTCGCCCTGATGGCCGGCATCGTTGTAAAAAATTTGACAATACCCTCTCCGGGCACGAAGCGCTGGTCCGCTGGCTTCGCGGCCATGATGTGAACCGTGCCCATGTCTGCATGGAATCCACCAGCACCTACATGGAAGACGCGGCCGCGCATCTGAGTGATGCCGGGTATACCGTGTCCGTCATCAACCCCGCCCTCAGTAAAGCTTTCGCACAGAGTGAGGGGTTGCGCAGTAAAACCGACAAAGTGGACGCCCGTATGCTGGCTCACTTCTGCCGGGAAAAACGCCCGCCAGCCTGGGAGGCCCCCCATCCGACAGAGCGGGCACTGAAAGCCCTGGTGTTACGCCATCAGGCGCTGACAGAGATGCAGACACAGGAGAAAAACCGGCGGGAAACCGCGCCGGAAGTTCAGCTGACCAGCATTGATATCCTGCTGGGGTGTCTGAGCGCGGAGCTGGCGCGTATCGAAAAACAGATAAAAGACCTGACGGATAATGACCCGGATATGAAACAACGGCGGAAGCTGCTGAACAGTATCCCGGGCATCGGAGAGAAAACGGCGGCGGTTCTGCTGGCGTATACGGGCCTGAAGCTGAAGTTCGGTACAGGGCGGCAGTTCGCGGCGTATGCAGGACTGACGCCGGTGCAGCATGAGTCAGGCAGCAGCGTGATGCGGGCGAGCCGGATGAGCAAGGCGGGACCGGTTCATCTGCGCAAAGCGCTATACATGCCAGCGTTATCGGCGCTGTACCATACGGCGTGGGGAAAAGCGTTCAGGAAAAGGCTGGAGGGGAATGGTAAGCGTGCGAAAGTCATCACAGGGGCGATGATGCGAAAGCTGGCGCAGGTGGCGTACGGTGTACTGAAGTCAGGAAAGGCGTTCGATGCGTCACAGCATGAGCTGTTGATAGCGTAAGAAAGCGTGCCGGATGAAACGACAGCGCGGGATGTCGCTGTCGTTGTTGTGCCTGTCATCCGGGAGCCGGAGAAGATGACAGTGGTGAAAAGAGTTGCAGGCGTTCACAGTATCTACCGTTCCGCAGATGTCCGTGGGCCAGCGCATTCCCCGGGTTGCGGCGTAAACGCCTTACCCGGGCTACCGGCCCGCAGACGGCGGTAATCCTGTAGCCCGGCTAAGCGCAGCGCGAACCGGGGATGTCAGGCGGCTCATCAGCGCTTAATAATCATCGCGCTCATCGTCCTCATCCGGCTGCTCCATCACGCTATAGGCTACTGAGCAGAACAGCGAGTTAAGACGTTTCATATCGCCCAGCAGCGCGAGGTGCAGCGTACTGGTTTCAATACTCTGCACGTTTTGCTGATGCAGACGGTCAACGTGCGCGTGTGAGTAGCGGCGGTTCATAATGCGAAAACGATGCTTGCTGCGTCGCAGGCGGCGGGCGCTCGGCACGTCGCCGGAGAAGAAGACCGACATCGCCAGCTGCAGATTGCTGAGCAGCTGATCGTAGAGCGCGTCCAGCTCTTTCAGCCCCTCCATAGAGAATGCGCGGCGCGCGGCCAGCGATTTATCGGCGATTTCGCTCCCCATCCTTTCGACAATATCCGAAGCCTGCTCGAGGTTGAGCGCCATTTCGATAATTTCCGCCCAGCGGCGGGACTCCTCATCCGCCAGCTCCTCTTTCGGCATCCGCGCCAGATAGAGCTTAATCGCGGTGTAAAGCACGTTGATATCATCCGCCATCCGCCGTAGCTCTTTCTCCTCACGCGGCTCGCCGTGCATCACTTTACGCAGGCTTTCCAGCATCTGCTCCATGGCATCGCCGATACGCAGGGTTTCACGGGCGGCATTGGCCAGCGCCAGCGCGGGCGTATCCAGCGCCGAAGTATCCAGGTGCTTCGGCTTCAGTCGCGCATCCAGCTCCGGCTCATCGCGAATCAGACGCTTACAGAGATTCGCCATCGGCCCGGCGAACGGCACCATGGCGATACAGCGGATCAGGTTGTAGAAGACGTGGAAATAGATGACCAGCTCGGATTTTTGCAGCGGGAGTTCATCCATGACGTTTGCCAACAGATGCACAAACGGCAGGATAATCAGGCTGCCCACCAGCTTAAACAGCAGGCTGCCGAGCGCAACGCGGCGCGCGGCGGCATTGGCGCCGCTGTTGTTTAACATGGCCAGCAGTCCGGAGCCGAGGTTGGCGCCGATCACCAGGCACAGCGCCACCGGAAACGAAATCACGCCGGTGGCGGTTAACGTCGCGGTCAGCAGCACCGCCGCCAGACTGGAATAGCTGATGATGGCAAACACCGCGCCGATCAGCGCATCCAGCATAATATCGCCGGTCAAAGAGGCGAAAATCACCTGTACCCCGTTGGCCTGGGTGATGGGATGCACCGCCTGGACGATCAGCTCCAGCGCCAGCAGAATCAAGCCCAGACCAATCCCCACGCGCCCAAGCTGGCCCGCGCGCGTTTGTTTGCGGCCAAGGAAAAAAATCACGCCGATAAAAATCAGCAGCGGCGAAAGCCACGACAGGTCGAAGGTCAGCACCCTCGCCATCAGCGCGGTACCGACGTCAGCGCCCAGCACCATCACTAGCGCAGGGGCCAGCGCCACCAGATCCTGGGCGACAAAAGAGGTGACCAGCATGGTGGTGGCGTTGCTGCTCTGGACCAGCGCGGTAACGCCGATCCCCGCGCAGAAGGCGAGCGGTTTTTTCTCTACGCTGCTGCTGAGCACGCTGCGCAGGCGAGCGCCGTAGACGCGCATCACGCCAGTACGGACGATATGGGTGCCCCACACCAGTAGAGCGACGGCGGACAACAGGTGTAGCAGAGTTAACACGGAATCAGCTTCTCCTTATATTTATTCGTTCCCGAACTCATAAACCGTTACAGGCCGGATGGCGCTTCGCTTATCCGCTCCACAACGATCTCAAGCTCTTAAGTATAAGGGTTTACGCTCAATAAAGAGACAGGGCGCTCATTGAGCGCCCTGTTAGTTGTAAGAAAAGGTGACCACTTTACAAATTAATCAGCGTCATACCCCAGATTAGGCGCCAGCCAGCGCTCCACTTCCGCCACGCTCATTCCTTTTCGTAACGCGTAGTCTTCCACCTGATCGCGCTGAATTTGCGCCACCGCGAAGTACTTGCTGTCAGGATGGCTAAAGTACCAGCCGGAAACCGACGCGCCGGGCCACATGGCAAAGGACTCCGTCAGCTTCATGCCGGTGTGTTTTTCCACCTCCAGCAGCGCCCAGATCGTCGCCTTTTCAGTGTGCTCCGGGCAGGCCGGATAGCCCGGCGCCGGGCGAATCCCCTGGTAGTTCTCGCGGATCAGCTCTTCGTTGCTGAGGTTCTCGTTCGCCGCATAGCCCCAGTAGACCTTGCGCACCCGCTCATGCAGATATTCGGCAAAGGCTTCCGCCAGGCGGTCGGCAATCGCCTTCACCATAATCTTGTTGTAATCATCGTGCTGCGCTTCGTAGGCGTCGGCCAGCGCGTCTTCCTCAAGGCCGCCGGTCACCGCAAAGGCGCCGATATAATCCGCTTTTCCTGACAGTTTCGGGGCGACAAAATCCGCCAGGCAGTAGTTGGCAAAACCAACTTTTTCGGTCTGCTGGCGTAAATGATGCCCCACCGTCAGCACGTGCGTGCGAGTTTCATCGCGATAGATTTCGACATCGTCGCCGACCCGGTTAGCCGGGAACAGCCCCACTACGCCTCGCGGATTCAGGGTCTTCTCGGCGCTGAGCTTATCCAGCAGCTCATTGGCATCGCTGAACAGGCGCTTCGCCTCTTCGCCCACCACTTCATCTTCCAGAATGCGCGGATATTTCCCGGCCAGCGACCAGGTCATAAAGAACGGCGTCCAGTCGATATAGTTACGCAGGGTTTCGATACTGGCTTCCACTTCCTGCACGCCCAGGCGATGGGCCACCGGCGGCGTATAGCTTTCCCAGTCAAAGGCCAGATCGTTATCGCGCGCGGCTTCCAGCGTGACCGGCGGGGTGCGCGGCTTTTTACGCCCGTGCTGAATACGTACCGTTTCGTACTCTTTGCGGGTTCGGGCGACAAAATCATCACGCTGGGTCGCGGACAGCAGCGCAGCGACCACGCCGACGGTACGCGAGGCGTTCTGTACGTAGACCGTCGGGCCGCTGTAGTTCTGCTCGATTTTCACCGCCGTATGCGCTTTCGAGGTAGTGGCGCCGCCGATCAGCAGCGGAATAGTAAAGCCCTGACGCTCCATCTCCTTCGCCACGTTGACCATCTCATCCAGCGACGGCGTAATCAGCCCGGAGAGGCCAATCAGATCGGCGTTCACTTCACGGGCGGTTTTCAGGATTTTATCCGCAGGCACCATCACGCCAAGATCGACGATTTCGTAGTTATTACACTGCAGCACCACGCCGACAATGTTCTTACCGATGTCGTGAACGTCGCCTTTCACGGTGGCGATCACCATCTTGCCGTTGCTGGAGCCTTTCTCTTTGCTGGCTTCGAGATAGGGTTCAAGGTAGGCCACCGCCTGCTTCATTACGCGGGCGGATTTCACCACCTGCGGCAGGAACATTTTCCCCTCGCCGAACAGATCGCCGACCACGTTCATGCCGTCCATCAGCGGCCCTTCGATAACCTCAATCGGACGCGCGGCCTGTTGGCGAGCTTCTTCGGTATCCAGTTCGATAAATTCGGTAATGCCCTTCACCAGCGAGTATTCGAGGCGTTTTTTGACGTCCCAGCTGCGCCACTCCGCCTGCTGGGCGTTGGCAGTGTCATCCGTTTTGCTGCCGCGATATTTTTCCGCCAGATCGAGCAGGCGTTCGGTGCCGTCATCGCGGCGGTTCAGAATCACATCTTCAACCGCGTCGCGCAGCTCGGCGGGCAGATCGTCGTAAATCGCCAGTTGGCCGGCGTTGACGATACCCATATCCATACCGTTGCGGATGGCGTAGTAAAGGAATACCGCGTGAATCGCCTCGCGCACAGGGTCGTTGCCGCGGAAGGAGAACGACACGTTAGAAACGCCGCCGGAAATGAGCGCGTGCGGCAGTTCGCGTTTGATATCTTCGCAGGCGCCGATAAAGTCCTGGGCGTAGTTGTTGTGCTCTTCAATTCCGGTCGCCACGGCGAAAATATTCGGGTCAAAGATGATATCTTCCGGCGGGAAACCCACCTCTTCGGTGAGAATTTTGTACGCCCGGCGGCAAATTTCAATTTTCCGCTCGCGGGTATCGGCCTGGCCCACTTCATCAAAGGCCATCACCACCACGGCGGCCCCGTAGCGGCGCACCTTTTTCGCGTGCTGGATAAACGGCTCAACGCCCTCTTTCATCGAGATGGAGTTAACGATGCCTTTACCCTGAATACACTTCAGGCCTTTTTCGATAACTTCCCATTTGGAAGAGTCGATCATAATCGGCACGCGGGCGATATCCGGCTCACCGGCGATCAGGTTGAGGAAACGCGTCATCGCCGCTTCGGCGTCGAGCATCCCCTCATCCATATTGATATCGATAATCTGCGCGCCGCTTTCGACCTGCTGGCGCGCTACATCCAGCGCTTCGTTATATTTTTCTTCTTTAATCAGGCGCTTAAATTTCGCCGAGCCGGTGACGTTGGTGCGTTCGCCAACGTTCACAAACAGGCTGTCGTCGCCGATATTCAGCGGCTCCAGGCCGGAAAGACGGCAGGCAACGGGGATCTCCGGCAGCTGGCGCGGCGGCAGGCCGGCCACCGCGTGGCTCATGGCGGCGATATGTTCCGGCGTGGTGCCGCAGCAGCCGCCGACAATATTCAGGAATCCGGCTTCAGCCCATTCGCGAATTTGCGCCGCCATCGTGTCGGCGTCCAGATCGTATTCACCAAAAGCGTTTGGCAGACCGGCGTTCGGGTGGGCGGTGACGTAGCACTCGGCGATACGCGACAGCTCCTGCACGTACTGGCGCAGCTCATCCGGCCCGAGGGCGCAGTTGAGGCCGAACGTCAGCGCATCGGCGTGGCGCAGCGAGTTATAAAAAGCTTCGGTGGTCTGGCCGGACAGCGTGCGCCCGGAGGCGTCGGTGATGGTGCCGGAGATCATAATCGGCAGATCGACACCCAGCGCTTCGAACTCCTCTTTAACCGCAAAGATCGCCGCCTTGGCGTTGAGGGTATCGAACACCGTCTCAATCAGAATCAGATCCGCCCCGCCTTCCACCAGCGCTTTGGTGGATTCACGATAGGCTTCCACCAGCCCGTCAAAGGTGATGTTGCGGTAGGCCGGGTCGTTGACGTCCGGAGAAATAGACGCGGTGCGGTTAGTCGGGCCGAGAACGCCTGCGACGTAGCGCGGTTTTTCCGGCGTGCGGGCGGTCCAGGCATCGGCGCTGGCGCGGGCCAGTTTCGCCGCCGTAAAGTTGATCTCCGCCGACAGGGATTCCATCTGGTAATCCGCCATCGCGATGGTCGTCGAGTTAAAGGTGTTGGTTTCAATGATATCCGCCCCGGCCTCGAAATAGGCATCGTGGATAGCGGTTATCACTTCCGGCTTGCTGAGAACCAGCAGGTCGTTGTTGCCCTTCAGGTCGCACGGCCAGTCGGCAAAGCGTTCGCCGCGAAAGTCCTGCTCACTCAGACGATAGCTCTGGATCATGGTGCCCATGCCCCCATCCAGAACCAAAATACGTGCTTTTAACTGCTGACGCAGTTGCTCAACTTTGCTGCTCACACTCGCTCCCGACAACGCTCAACCAGACCGAAAAAACTCAACAGACCATACTGGCACAAACCGAAGGGGTGGAAAAGAGAACAGCGGGCAAGATGAGACATGTTCAGCTTCACTCATCCGATCAGTCGGGTAGTGATTGCATTATCGCCAAATAAAACGAAAATCATTTCCACGATACAGAAAAAAGGAGTCCGCGATGGCGACCCCCGCTCCCGCAAAACGCGGCAGAAAACCTGCCTCTCCCGCCGCCGCTCCGGCTGGCGGACAAGTTCAGTCCCTGACTCGCGGACTGAAACTGCTTGAATGGATTGCTGAATCCCACGGCAGCGTGGCGCTGACCGAGCTGGCCCAGCAGGCTGGTTTGCCTAACTCCACGACGCACCGCCTGCTGACGACCATGCAGCAACTGGGTTTTGTTCGTCAGGTCGGTGAGCTGGGACACTGGTCGGTAGGCGCGCATGCTTTCGTCGTCGGCAGCAGCTTCCTGCAAAGCCGTAATCTGTTGGCGATCGTCCATCCGATTTTGCGTCAGCTGATGGAAGACTCCGGCGAAACGGTTAACCTCGCGGTGCTGGACCAGAGCGACCATCAGGCGATTATTATCGATCAGGTGCAGTGTACCCAGCTGATGCGCATGTCGGCGCCGATTGGCGGTAAGTTACCGATGCACGCTTCCGGCGCCGGAAAGGCGTTTTTGTCGCAACTAAGTGAAGATCAGGTCACCGGTCTGCTGCACCGTCAAGGCCTGCACGCTTATACCCACGCCACGCTGGTATCGCCGGTGCATCTGAAAGAGGACCTGGCCCAGACGCGCAAACGCGGCTACTCGTTTGATGATGAAGAACACGCGCTTGGCCTACGCTGCGTGGCGTCATGCATTTATGATGAACATCGTGAGCCGTTCGCCGCCATCTCTATTTCCGGGCCCATTTCCCGCATTACCGATGATCGCGTGACCGAGTTCGGCGCGATGGTGATTAAGGCGGCGAAAGAAGTCACGCTGGCCTACGGCGGAGTGCGCTAAATGAGCGATCTGAAATCCTACTGGCAGGATAAATACCCTTCCGCTTTTTGCTGGTCTTTCGGCGATTCCGCGGCGCTGGCCGACGAGCTGGCGGCCCTGGTCGTCGCGGGGAAAAAGCGCGGCACCTGCGGCTCGCTTGTCAGCTATCAGCAGGAACAGCCGCCCGTGACGCCAGGGGCATATCACATTGTGCTGGACGGCAAAGGAAAAGCCGTCTGCGTGATACGCACCCTGACGCTCAGGCTCATCCGTTTTAACGAAATGAGCCCGGAGCTCGCCGCGCTGGAAGGCGAAGGCGATTTGAGCCTCGCCTACTGGCAATCGGCGCATCAGGCCTTCTTTGAACGAGAGGGCACCTGGGCGCCGGATATGGAGCTGGTATACGAAGAGTTTACCGTTATCGAAGCGGCCTGAGCCAGCCCGCCTGTTACCCCGCCTGCTGCAGATTGCCATAGCGCACGCAAAAGCGCTGGCGGCGGCGATAGGCGTAAACATCTTCCACGTGGCCGTTGCGGATGCGCGTTTGCAGCTCCCGCCAGTAGTCGGCGCGCAGCAGGTCGGCATGCATCTCTTCAAATAGCGGCCCGATGCGCGGATCGGCGCACAGCCAGTGGCGAAACTCTTCCGGGAAAACATCGCCCGGCGAGACGCTATACCAGGGCTCGCTGGCGAGTTCATCTTCCGGGTAGCGCGCCGGCGGGATCTCGCGGAAGTTCACTTCCGTCATATAGCAAATTTCATCATAATCGTAGAACACCACCCGGCCGTGACGCGTGACGCCAAAGTTTTTAAAGAGCATATCGCCGGGGAAAATATTGGCGGCGGCCAGCTGTCGAATGGCGTTCCCGTACTCCTCCACCGCATCGCGCAGCGCCTGACCGTCGACCTGCTCCAGCCAGATATTGAGCGGCACCATCCGCCGCTCGATATAAAGATGGCTGATGGCGATGCGATCGCCGAGATCGGTAATTTTCGCTCCGGCCTCGGTTTGCAGCAGGGTCATCAGTTCGGGCGCAATTTGCCGTTTCTCCAGCACGAAGTTCTCAAACTCCTGGGTATCGGCCATCCGTCCCACGCGGTCGTGCTCTTTGACCAGCTGATAGCAGGCGCGCACGTGGGCGGCGGTCATCTCTTTTTGCGGCGCGAAGCGGTCCTTAATGACCTTAAATACCCGGTCAAATCCCGGCAAAGTAAACACCAGCATCACCATTCCACGGATCCCCGGCGCTTCAATAAATTGCTCATCGCTGCGGGAAATGTAGTGCAGGTATTCCCGATAACTCTCGGTTTTCGCATGCTTCTGGCAGCCAATCGCCATATACAGTTCGGCGGTGGTTTTACCCGGGAGAATCTCGCGCAGCCACTCAACCAGCGCGCCGGGCAGCGGCGCGTAAACCATAAAATAGGAGCGGGCGAAGCCAAAAACGATGCTGGCTTCGGCGTGCGTCGTCAGACAGGCATCGACAAACAGTTCACCTTCATCGGAACGATGGATGGGGAGAAGAAAAGGCAGCGTCGCCATCGGCGTGACGAGTTTACCCACCAGCCAGGCCGCCTTATTGCGATAAAACAGTTCATTCGCCACCTGCAGATGCGAGCGGGAAAGCAACTCGCTGCCGAGCGCTTCCTGCAGGCAAGCGGTGATATATCCGATGTCGCGCGCGCTGTTTTGCCACGGCAGACGGAGAGGAAGATCGGATAACACTTTGCGTAATAACGTGTCCCAGCCCCGGTTCGGGAAGAAATCTTTAGCCAGCGGCCGCGGGATGGAACGTAAGCGCCGCTCCGGCTGCGAGCTGAAAATAAAAAGCCGCTCGGGAGTCAGCGAGCGGTGGTCAAACAACCGGCAATAGACGGAATTAAAAAAGCTCTCCGCAATTTCGAAGCGAGGGTAATCCGGCAGCAGGCGGGTATAGTGCTCTTTCACCCGCAGCAAAAATTCGGTATCGGTATTTTTACCATCGGTAATGCAGCGCAGCTGTTCGACGACCAGGCCGACATGGTGATCGTAAAGGTGAATACGCTGCTTCATCGCCTGCTGGACGGCATGCCAGTCAGCCTGTTCAAAGCGCTGCTGGGCGCCGGAAGTCACTTCAAGAAAACGACCATATTGGGCGTCAAAACCCTGCAAAATAGTTTGAGCAATCAATAATTCCAGGCCACGCGTCATCGCTTTCCCCCATCCAGCATCCGGTCATGCCGGTTGGCGCGTACGCTTATCCGGCCTACCGCTTTCGTAGGCCCGGTAAGCGCAGCGCCACCGGGCAGCAATCAGAACTGCGACTCTTCCGTCGAGCCGGTCAGCGCCGTCACCGACGATGTTCCGCCCTGGATAATGGTGGTCACCTTATCGAAGTAGCCGGTACCCACTTCCTGCTGATGAGAGACAAAGGTGTAGCCATCTTTAGCCGCCGCGAACTCCGGCTGCTGGACTTTCTCAACATAATGCTTCATGCCCTCGCCCTGGGCGTAAGCGTGCGCCAGATCGAACATGTTGAACCACATGCTGTGGATACCGGCCAGGGTGATGAACTGATACTTGTAGCCCATATCCGCCAGCTGCTGCTGGAAGCTGGCAATGGTTTTATCATCCAGCTTTTTCTGCCAGTTAAACGACGGCGAGCAGTTGTAGGCCAGCAGTTTGCCCGGATATTTCGCGTGAATCGCATCGGCAAAGCGCTTTGCCAGCTCAAGGTCCGGGGTGGAAGTTTCACACCACACCAGGTCGGCATAGGGCGCGTAGGCCAGCCCGCGGCTGATCGCCTGTTCGATACCGGCATGGGTGCGGAAGAACCCTTCGCTGGTACGGTCTCCGGTGATGAACTGACGATCGTAAGGATCGCAGTCTGAGGTAATTAAATCCGCCGCATCGGCGTCAGTACGGGCGATCACCAGGGTCGGCACGCCCATCACGTCCGCCGCCAGGCGCGCGGCAACCAGTTTCTGAATCGCTTCTTGCGTGGGTACCAGTACTTTGCCGCCCATATGGCCGCATTTCTTCACCGATGCCAGCTGGTCTTCGAAGTGTACGGCCGCTGCACCGGCCTCAATCATCGATTTCATCAGCTCGAACGCATTAAGCACGCCGCCAAATCCCGCTTCCGCGTCGGCGACGATCGGCAGGAAATAATCGGTATAACGCGGATCGTTCAGCTCAATGCCCGCAGACCACTGGATCTGATCCGCGCGGCGGAAGGTGTTGTTGATCCGATCGACAACTGCCGGTACCGAGTTTGCCGGATAGAGCGATTGATCCGGATACATGCTGGAAGCCAGGTTGGCGTCCGCCGCGACCTGCCAGCCGGAAAGATAAATCGCTTCAATGCCCGCTTTCGCCTGCTGCAGCGCCTGCCCGCCGGTCAGCGCGCCCAGGCTGTTGATGTAGCCTTTTTTCGCTTCGCCGTGCAGGAGTCGCCACATCTTTGCCGCGCCCAGCTGCGCCAGGGTACACTCTGGATTGACCGAGCCGCGTAGCTTCACCACGTCCTCGGCGCTGTATGGGCGGGTAATCCCTTCCCAGCGCGGTTTCGTCCACTCTTTGTTTAATTCTTCGATTTGTTGGGTACGAGTCTTCATGTGCAGATGCTCCATATTGTTGTGTGGTGAATTAGGCCAGAAGGCGATAGCCCGGCAGGGTTAAGAAATCGATCAGCTCGTCGGAGGTGGTGATCTGTTCCATCAGGCGAGCGGCTTCATCAAAACGCCCGCTGCTGTAGCGGTGCTCGCCCAGTTCGTCCTGAATCACCCGCATCTCTTCGGCCAGCCACTGGCGGAACAGCGCTTTGGTTACCGGTGTGCCGTTACTGAGGGTTTTCTCATGATGGATCCACTGCCAAATCGAGGTGCGGGAGATTTCGGCCGTTGCCGCATCTTCCATCAGGCCATAGATCGGTACGCAGCCATTACCGGAGATCCACGCCTCGATGTACTGCACCGCCACGCGAATATTGGCGCGCATGCCCTCTTCGGTTCGTTCGCCCTCGCAGGGGGCCAGCAGCTGTTCAGCGGTAATCGGCGCGTCGTCTTCGCGGGTAACCGACAGCTGATTTTTGTTCTCGCCCAGTACACCGTTAAAGACGGCCATCGCGGTGTCAGCCAGCCCGGGATGGGCGATCCAGGTACCGTCATGGCCGTTATTCGCCTCCAGCGACTTATCGGCTTTTACTTTATTCAGCACCTGATTGTTGCGTTCAGCGTCTTTACTGGGGATAAAGGCCGCCATACCGCCCATCGCAAACGCGCCGCGCTTGTGGCAGGTCTTAATCAGCAATCGCGAATAGGCGCTGAGGAAAGGTTTGTCCATCGTCACTACCTGACGATCCGGCAGAACGCGATCAGGGTGGTTCTTCAGCGTTTTGATATAGCTGAAGATGTAGTCCCAGCGCCCGCAGTTCAAGCCAACAATATGGTCGCGCAGGGCATGTAGGATTTCATCCATCTGGAATACGGCGGGCAGCGTTTCAATCAGCAAGGTGGCTTTAACGGTGCCGCGCGGCAGCTCAAAACGGTCTTCCGTAAAGCTAAAGACTTCACTCCACCACGCCGCTTCCTGCCAGGCCTGAGTCTTCGGCAGATAGAAATAGGGGCCGCTGCCTTTTTCCAGTAACGCTTTGTAGTTATGGAAGAAATAGAGTGCGAAGTCGAACAGGCTGCCGGGAATGGCTTCACCGCGCCAGGTCACATGTTTTTCCGGCAGGTGCAAACCGCGAACGCGGCAGATCAGTAGCGCCGGGTTCGGCTTGAGCTGATAAATCTTGCCGGCTTCATTGGTGTAGCTGATGGTGCCATTAACCGCATCGCGCAGGTTAATTTGCCCATCAATGACTTTGTTCCATTCGGGCGCCAGCGAGTCTTCGAAATCCGCCATGAAGACTTTCACATTCGCATTGAGCGCATTGATCACCATCTTGCGCTCAACCGGCCCGGTGATTTCCACCCGCCGATCCTGCAAATCCTCCGGAATGCCGCGGATCTTCCATTCACTATTACGAATGGAAGCTGTTTCCGAAATAAAATCAGGAAGCTTTCCGTCGTCAATTGCCTGCTGCTGCTGGATACGCGCCGCCAGGAGTCTGTTGCGCTCTGGCGTAAAGCGGCTCACCAGCTCGGTCAGAAACTCCACTGCCTCAGGCGTTAAGATTTGCTTTTCCTGGTCGCCATATGGCTGGCTAAAAGCCAGTTCGTCAGTAATTGTCGCCTGCTGCGTCATGTGCTGCTCCTCTTGGTTGATCCAGTTGGCGCGAACGTAAGATCGTTGTGTAGTTTTCGTTCAGCACAATTAAGACTACGCATTTATTTTTCAAAATCAAAAACAATTTCCATTTTTAATTTAATTAAAAGTTAACCTATTGATAACAATATAAATAAAGTTTAATTACAATATGAGCTGCGTTTCGGAAATAAAAAAGGCACCCGAAGGTGCCAGAGGCAAAATGCTGAAACGCTTTAGGATCGCGTTGTGTAGAAGATTAATCCAGAGTCGGATTCATATGGCGTAGATCGTATGGTGTGATCTGGTAGACGTAATAATTCAGCCAGTTGATAAACAGCAGATTGCCATGGCTTCGCCATGTGGCGCGCGGTTTGTTCTGCGGATCGTTTTGCGGGAAATAATTGTACGGAACCTGCGGATCGAGGCCCGCTTCCACATCGCGGAAAAACTCGCTGGCCAGGGTATTGGCGTCATATTCCGGGTGACCGGTCACGAAGGCGATGCGTTTATCTTTACTGGCGAACAGGTAGGCGTCCCCCTCTTCCGTCTCCGCCAAAATCTCCAGGTCGGTGTAGTCGCGAATCAGCGCCGCCGGAAAATCGGCATAGCGCGAATGCGGGGCCAGAAAGCTATCGTCAAAGCCGCGGGTTAACAAGGCATGAGGTTGCAGGATATGGTGTTCATATACGCCGGAAATCTTTTCAGAGCGGGTCTGTTTAGGAATACCGTAGAGAATATTAAGGGCAGCCTGTACCGCCCAACAGACAAACAGCGTGGAGGTGACATGATCTTTTGCCCACTCCAGTACCTGCTTGATCTGCGGCCAGTAGGCAACGTCATTAAACTCAACAAGCCCTAAAGGCGCGCCGGTCACAATCAGGCCGTCAAAGTTCTGATCGCAAATATCTTCAAAGTTGCAGTAAAAGTTGTTGAGGTGTTCCGCCGGGGTATTACGCGATTCGCGAGCATCGATGCGCAGCAGCTGGATATCAAGCTGCAGAGGAGAGTTGGAAAGCAGTCGCAGAAACTGATTCTCAGTCTCGATTTTCTTCGGCATCAGATTAAGGATGAGCACCTTCAGCGGGCGGATTTCCTGAGTCGTCGCGCGAGTTGTCGTCATCACAAAGACGTTTTCATTACGCAAGAAATTGACGGCCGGTAGCTCGTCCTGCACCCGAATTGGCATAACTTTATTACCTCATAGCATACGTATAAACGTTTAGACATCCAGACAGCTGAAGATACCCAGGAATAAGGTGAATGTCGAGCCTGCAGGTGCAGGGTGAGAAAATTTCACGGAGATTTTTAGGTTAGAATATAAGAACAAATAAAAGGAGCAATTATGGTTATTAGTATCCGCCGTTCACGGCATGATGAAGGGGAAAAACTGGTTGCGATCTGGCGTCGGTCGGTTGATGCCACACACGATTTCCTGTCAAAAGAGTATAGAGTGGAACTCGAAACGCTGGTGAGTTCATTTCTACCCGAAGCGCCGCTGTGGGTGGCGGTAACGGAGAAAGATGAGCCCGTCGCCTTTATGCTTCTTACGGGTGAACATATGGATGCGCTATTCGTTGACCCTACGGTCCGCGGCTGTGGAGTCGGTAAATTACTGATTGAACACGCGCTAACGCTGGCGCCAAAGTTGACGACCAACGTTAATGAGCAGAATGAGCAAGCGGTCGGATTTTATCAGAAGATGGGCTTTAAGGTGACGGGGCGTTCAGAGACGGACGATCTTGGTAAACCTTATCCGTTATTGCATCTGGTACATGAGTAAAATATGGGGCCGGATAAGGATCAACTCCTGTCCGGTCATTCGCAGACCACAAAAACGCAAAAAGCCCATCCGTCAGGATGGGCTCTTCACTTAATTGATGCCTGGCAGTTCCCTACTCTCACATGGGGAGACCCCACACTACCATCGGCGCTACGGCGTTTCACTTCTGAGTTCGGCATGGGGTCAGGTGGGACCACCGCGCTACTGCCGCCAGGCAAATTCTGTTATCTGTATCAGGCTGAAAATCTTCTCTCAATCCGCCAAAACATCTTCGGCGTTGTAAGGTTAAGCCTCACGGTTCATTAGTACCGGTTAGCTCAACGCATCGCTGCGCTTACACACCCGGCCTATCAACGTCGTCGTCTTCAACGTTCCTTCAGGACTCTCAAGGAGTCAGGGAGAACTCATCTCGGGGCAAGTTTCGTGCTTAGATGCTTTCAGCACTTATCTCTTCCGCATTTAGCTACCGGGCAATGCCATTGGCATGACAACCCGAACACCAGTGATGCGTCCACTCCGGTCCTCTCGTACTAGGAGCAGCCCCCCTCAATTCTCCAGCGCCCACGGCAGATAGGGACCGAACTGTCTCACGACGTTCTAAACCCAGCTCGCGTACCACTTTAAATGGCGAACAGCCATACCCTTGGGACCTACTTCAGCCCCAGGATGTGATGAGCCGACATCGAGGTGCCAAACACCGCCGTCGATATGAACTCTTGGGCGGTATCAGCCTGTTATCCCCGGAGTACCTTTTATCCGTTGAGCGATGGCCCTTCCATTCAGAACCACCGGATCACTATGACCTGCTTTCGCACCTGCTCGCGCCGTCACGCTCGCAGTCAAGCCAGCTTATGCCATTGCACTAACCTCCTGATGTCCGACCAGGATTAGCTGACCTTCGTGCTCCTCCGTTACTCTTTAGGAGGAGACCGCCCCAGTCAAACTACCCACCAGACACTGTCCGCAACCCCGATTAGGGGCCCACGTTAGAACACCAGCCATTAAAGGGTGGTATTTCAAGGATGGCTCCACGCAGACTGGCGTCCACGCTTCAAAGCCTCCCACCTATCCTACACATCAAGGACCAGTGTTCAGTGTCAAGCTATAGTAAAGGTTCACGGGGTCTTTCCGTCTTGCCGCGGGTACACTGCATCTTCACAGCGAGTTCAATTTCACTGAGTCTCGGGTGGAGACAGCCTGGCCATCATTACGCCATTCGTGCAGGTCGGAACTTACCCGACAAGGAATTTCGCTACCTTAGGACCGTTATAGTTACGGCCGCCGTTTACCGGGGCTTCGATCAAGAGCTTCTCCTTACGGATAACCCCATCAATTAACCTTCCGGCACCGGGCAGGCGTCACACCGTATACGTCCACTTTCGTGTTTGCACAGTGCTGTGTTTTTAATAAACAGTTGCAGCCAGCTGGTATCTTCGACTGATTTCAGCTCCATGGGTAAACCACTTCACCTGGTATCAGCGTGCCTTCTCCCGAAGTTACGGCACCATTTTGCCTAGTTCCTTCACCCGAGTTCTCTCAAGCGCCTTGGTATTCTCTACCTGACCACCTGTGTCGGTTTGGGGTACGATTTGATGTTACCTGATGCTTAGAGGCTTTTCCTGGAAGCAGGGCATTTGTCACTTCAGCACCGTAGTGCCTCGTCATCACACCTCAGCGTTGATAACGTTCCGGATTTACCTGGAACATCCGCCTACATGCTTAAACCGGGACAACCGTCGCCCGGCCAACATAGCCTTCTCCGTCCCCCCTTCGCAGTAACACCGAGTACAGGAATATTAACCTGTTTCCCATCGACTACGCCTTTCGGCCTCGCCTTAGGGGTCGACTCACCCTGCCCCGATTAACGTTGGACAGGAACCCTTGGTCTTCCGGCGTGCGGGTTTTTCACCCGCATTATCGTTACTTATGTCAGCATTCGCACTTCTGATACCTCCAGCAACCCTCACAGGCCACCTTCAACGGCTTACAGAACGCTCCCCTACCCAACAACACATAGTGTCGCTGCCGCAGCTTCGGTGCATGGTTTAGCCCCGTTACATCTTCCGCGCAGGCCGACTCGACCAGTGAGCTATTACGCTTTCTTTAAATGATGGCTGCTTCTAAGCCAACATCCTGGCTGTCTGGGCCTTCCCACATCGTTTCCCACTTAACCATGACTTTGGGACCTTAGCTGGCGGTCTGGGTTGTTTCCCTCTTCACGACGGACGTTAGCACCCGCCGTGTGTCTCCCGTGATAACATTCTTCGGTATTCGTAGTTTGCATCGGGTTGGTAAGTCGGGATGACCCCCTAGCCGAAACAGTGCTCTACCCCCGAAGATGAATTCACGAGGCGCTACCTAAATAGCTTTCGGGGAGAACCAGCTATCTCCCGGTTTGATTGGCCTTTCACCCCCAGCCACAAGTCATCCGCTAATTTTTCAACATTAGTCGGTTCGGTCCTCCAGTTAGTGTTACCCAACCTTCAACCTGCCCATGGCTAGATCACCGGGTTTCGGGTCTATACCCTGCAACTTAACGCCCAGTTAAGACTCGGTTTCCCTGCGGCTCCCCTATACGGTTAACCTTGCTACAGAATATAAGTCGCTGACCCATTATACAAAAGGTACGCAGTCACCCCATAAAGAGGCTCCTACTGCTTGTACGTACACGGTTTCAGGTTCTTTTTCACTCCCCTCGCCGGGGTTCTTTTCGCCTTTCCCTCACGGTACTGGTTCACTATCGGTCAGTCAGGAGTATTTAGCCTTGGAGGATGGTCCCCCCATATTCAGACAGGATACCACGTGTCCCGCCCTACTCTTCGAGTTCACAGCCTGTGTGCTTTAGTGTACGGGAGTATCACCCTGTACCCTGCGACTTTCCAGACGCTTCCACTAACACACAAGCTGATTCAGACTCCGGGCTGCTCCCCGTTCGCTCGCCGCTACTGGGGGAATCTCGGTTGATTTCTTTTCCTCGGGGTACTTAGATGTTTCAGTTCCCCCGGTTCGCCTCGTTTGACTATGTATTCATCAAACGATAGTGCAACGAATTGCACTGGGTTTCCCCATTCGGACATCGCCGGCTATAACGGTTCATATCACCTTACCGACGCTTTTCGCAGATTAGCACGTCCTTCATCGCCTCTGACTGCCAGGGCATCCACCGTGTACGCTTAGTCGCTTAACCTCACAACCCGAAGATGTTTCGTGAAACATCGTCGTGTCGCGAAAATTTGAGAGACTCGAACACACATTCACTGTGTGTCGTTTCAATTTTCAGCTTGATCCAGATTTTTAAAGAGCAAATATCTCAAACGTCACCCGAAGATGAGTTTTGAGATATCGGTTGGTTGTGCCTTTCACTCACAGCCAGCAAGTGGCGTCCCCTAGGGGATTCGAACCCCTGTTGCCGCCGTGAAAGGGCGGAGTCCTAACCGCTAGACGAAGGGGACACGAGGTGTCGCGACTTCGCAGCCGTCTTGCTTCTTTACATCTATCAGACAATCTGTGTGGACACTACAAAGGCAGGTTCTTTCAGGTAAGGAGGTGATCCAACCGCAGGTTCCCCTACGGTTACCTTGTTACGACTTCACCCCAGTCATGAATCACAAAGTGGTAAGCGCCCTCCCGAAGGTTAAGCTACCTACTTCTTTTGCAACCCACTCCCATGGTGTGACGGGCGGTGTGTACAAGGCCCGGGAACGTATTCACCGTGGCATTCTGATCCACGATTACTAGCGATTCCGACTTCATGGAGTCGAGTTGCAGACTCCAATCCGGACTACGACATACTTTATGAGGTCCGCTTGCTCTCGCGAGGTCGCTTCTCTTTGTATATGCCATTGTAGCACGTGTGTAGCCCTACTCGTAAGGGCCATGATGACTTGACGTCATCCCCACCTTCCTCCAGTTTATCACTGGCAGTCTCCTTTGAGTTCCCGGCCGGACCGCTGGCAACAAAGGATAAGGGTTGCGCTCGTTGCGGGACTTAACCCAACATTTCACAACACGAGCTGACGACAGCCATGCAGCACCTGTCTCAGAGTTCCCGAAGGCACCAAAGCATCTCTGCTAAGTTCTCTGGATGTCAAGAGTAGGTAAGGTTCTTCGCGTTGCATCGAATTAAACCACATGCTCCACCGCTTGTGCGGGCCCCCGTCAATTCATTTGAGTTTTAACCTTGCGGCCGTACTCCCCAGGCGGTCGACTTAACGCGTTAGCTCCGGAAGCCACTCCTCAAGGGAACAACCTCCAAGTCGACATCGTTTACAGCGTGGACTACCAGGGTATCTAATCCTGTTTGCTCCCCACGCTTTCGCACCTGAGCGTCAGTCTTTGTCCAGGGGGCCGCCTTCGCCACCGGTATTCCTCCAGATCTCTACGCATTTCACCGCTACACCTGGAATTCTACCCCCCTCTACAAGACTCCAGCCTGCCAGTTTCGAATGCAGTTCCCAGGTTGAGCCCGGGGATTTCACATCCGACTTGACAGACCGCCTGCGTGCGCTTTACGCCCAGTAATTCCGATTAACGCTTGCACCCTCCGTATTACCGCGGCTGCTGGCACGGAGTTAGCCGGTGCTTCTTCTGCGGGTAACGTCAATGAGCAAGGTTATTAACCTTACTCCCTTCCTCCCCGCTGAAAGTACTTTACAACCCGAAGGCCTTCTTCATACACGCGGCATGGCTGCATCAGGCTTGCGCCCATTGTGCAATATTCCCCACTGCTGCCTCCCGTAGGAGTCTGGACCGTGTCTCAGTTCCAGTGTGGCTGGTCATCCTCTCAGACCAGCTAGGGATCGTCGCCTAGGTGAGCCGTTACCTCACCTACAAGCTAATCCCATCTGGGCACATCCGATGGCAAGAGGCCCGAAGGTCCCCCTCTTTGGTCTTGCGACGTTATGCGGTATTAGCTACCGTTTCCAGTAGTTATCCCCCTCCATCGGGCAGTTTCCCAGACATTACTCACCCGTCCGCCACTCGTCACCCGAGAGCAAGCTCTCTGTGCTACCGTTCGACTTGCATGTGTTAGGCCTGCCGCCAGCGTTCAATCTGAGCCATGATCAAACTCTTCAATTTAAGTTTGATGCTCGTGAATTAAACTTCGTAATGAATTACGTATGTTCACTCAGAGACTTGGTATTCGTTTTTCGTCTTGCGACGTTAAGAATCCATGTCACTTTGAGTGCCCACACAGATTGTCTGATAAATTGTTAAAGAGCAGTGCAACGCGGCTTTCGCTCACCGTTGCGAGGTGGCGTATATTACGCTTTCCTCTTTCAGAGTCAACCCGTTATTTCAGGATTTTTTCTCTTCAACCGACCGGGTTGTTTGTGAAGTGATTCACATCTGCCGTGTCGATGGAGGCGCATTATAGGGAGTTCCCGAGCATCCGCAATAGTAAAATTGCAGAAAAATGACTGACTGCTGCATTCCCCAGCAAAACCCCGCTTTATACCCAGTTACGCACAGAATTATCCACAGATGACGAAAGGTGCCCCCTTATAAAGGCCATCTCTCTTCTCTATATAAGGTCTATATAAGGCGCGATCCGGGGGTAAAAATAGAAAGATAAAAATTCGCGAGCGTTGCGCAAACGTTTTCGTTACAATGCCGCGCTATAACAAGGATGCCCGGTTGGGTGCGTTAGGTGAGTTTTTAGGCAAAAACTCACCTAACGCTCTCTGTAATATTCAAATCCTGGGGATTTAATACCATGCAACAACGTCGTCCAGTCCGCCGCGCCCTGCTCAGTGTTTCTGACAAGGCCGGTATCGTCGAATTCGCGCAGGCGCTTTCCGCTCGTGGTGTCGAGCTACTCTCTACGGGTGGTACCGCACGCCTGCTGGCTGAGAAAGGTCTGCCGGTGACCGAAGTCTCTGACTACACCGGTTTCCCGGAAATGATGGACGGACGCGTGAAGACTCTGCATCCGAAAGTTCACGGCGGCATTCTCGGCCGCCGCGGCCAGGATGACGGCATTATGCAACAGCACGGTATCGCCCCTATCGATATGGTGGTTGTTAACCTGTATCCGTTTGCTCAAACCGTGGCCCGCGAGGATTGCTCGCTGGAAGACGCGGTAGAGAACATTGATATCGGCGGCCCAACCATGGTTCGCTCGGCGGCGAAGAACCATAAAGATGTCGCCATTGTGGTGAAGAGCAGCGACTACGATGCCATTATTCAAGAGATGGATGCCAACGAAGGTTCCTTAACTCTCGATACCCGCTTCGACCTCGCCATTAAAGCATTTGAACATACCGCAGCCTACGACAGCATGATTGCCAACTACTTCGGCAGCATGGTTCCGGCCTATCACGGCGAGAGCAAAGAAGCCGCTGGCCGCTTCCCGCGCACCCTGAACCTGAACTTCATTAAGAAGCAGGATATGCGTTACGGTGAAAACAGCCACCAGCAGGCTGCCTTCTATATAGAAGAAGAAATCAAAGAAGCTTCCGTGGCGACCGCGCAGCAGGTTCAGGGCAAGGCCCTCTCTTATAACAACATCGCCGATACCGATGCGGCGCTGGAGTGTGTGAAAGAGTTTAGCGAGCCGGCCTGCGTTATCGTGAAGCACGCTAACCCGTGCGGCGTGGCGGTAAGCACCTCCCTTCTTGACGCCTACGACCGCGCGTATAAAACCGACCCGACCTCTGCCTTCGGCGGTATTATCGCCTTTAACCGCGAACTGGATGCCGAAACCGCGCAGGCCATCATCTCCCGCCAGTTTGTTGAAGTGATCATCGCGCCGACCGCGACGGAAGAAGCCCTGAAGATCACTGCCGCGAAACAGAACGTCCGCGTCCTGACCTGCGGTCAGTGGACGCAGCGCGTGCCGGGCCTGGACTTCAAACGCGTTAACGGCGGCCTGCTGGTTCAGGACCGCGACTTGGGTATGGTGACGGAAGGCGAACTGCGCGTGGTTTCCAAACGCCAGCCGACCGAGCAAGAGCTGCGTGACGCGCTGTTCTGCTGGAAAGTGGCGAAGTTCGTGAAGTCCAATGCCATCGTGTATGCCAAGGAGAACATGACCATCGGAATAGGCGCAGGCCAGATGAGCCGCGTTTACTCGGCCAAAATCGCCGGGATTAAAGCCGGTGATGAAGGTCTGGAAGTGAAAGGTTCGGCTATGGCCTCCGACGCCTTCTTCCCGTTCCGCGACGGTATTGATGCCGCCGCTGCCGTTGGCGTGAGCTGCGTCATTCAGCCTGGCGGTTCTATTCGCGACGAAGAGGTGATTGCCGCCGCCGATGAGCACGGCATCGCGATGATCTTCACCGATATGCGCCACTTCCGCCATTAATTTACGGAGCAGACGATGAAAGTATTAGTTATTGGCAACGGCGGGCGCGAGCACGCGCTGGCCTGGAAGGCCGCACAGTCACCGCTGGTTGATACCGTTTTTGTCGCCCCGGGTAACGCCGGTACCGCCCTGGAACCGGCGCTGCAGAACGTGGCTATCGGCGTCACCGATATTCCGGCGCTGCTGAGCTTTGCCCAGAACGAGAAGATTGACCTGACCATCGTTGGTCCGGAAGCGCCGCTGGTGATTGGCGTGGTAGATGCGTTCCGCGCCGCCGGGCTGAAAATCTTCGGTCCAACCGAAGGCGCAGCGCAGCTGGAAGGTTCCAAAGCCTTCACTAAAGATTTTCTCGCCCGTCATAAAATTCCGACGGCGGAGTATCAGAACTTTACAGAAATTGAGCCCGCTCTGGCGTACCTGCGTGAGAAAGGCGCGCCGATCGTCATTAAGGCCGACGGCCTGGCCGCTGGCAAGGGTGTGATTGTTGCCATGACGCAGGAAGAAGCGGAAGCCGCCGTTCACGACATGCTGGCAGGTAACGCCTTTGGCGACGCCGGACACCGCATCGTCATCGAAGAGTTTCTCGACGGCGAAGAAGCAAGCTTTATCGTGATGGTCGACGGCGAGCACGTCCTGCCGATGGCCACCAGCCAGGATCACAAACGCGTGGGCAATGGCGATACCGGCCCGAACACCGGCGGTATGGGCGCTTACTCTCCGGCACCGGTGGTAACCGATGAGGTTCACCAGCGCACCATGGAACGCATTATCTGGCCAACCGTTAAAGGTATGGCCGCGGAAGGGAACACCTACACCGGTTTCCTCTACGCGGGCCTGATGATCGACAAACAGGGTAATCCGAAGGTTATTGAGTTCAACTGCCGCTTTGGCGATCCGGAAACCCAGCCGATCATGCTGCGCATGAAATCGGATCTGGTGGATCTGTGCCTCGCCGCCTGCGACGGTAAGCTGAATGAGAAAACCTCCGAGTGGGACGAGCGCGCCTCGCTGGGCGTTGTAATCGCCGCCGGTGGCTATCCGGGCAACTACAGCACCGGCGATGAGATCCACGGCCTGCCGCTGGAAGAAGCGGCTGACGGTAAGGTCTTCCACGCCGGAACCAAACTTGCTGACGACGATCGCGTATTGACCAGCGGCGGTCGGGTGCTGTGCGCTACCGCGCTGGGCCGCACCGTCGCTGAAGCGCAAAAGCACGCTTACGCCCTGATGAGCGATATCAGCTGGGACGGCAGCTTTAGCCGTAACGACATCGGCTGGCGCGCTATCGAACGTGAGCAAAACCGCTAACGGCTGAGCTTTGCCAGCAGCGTTTTGCGCGTAATGCCTAACCGACGGGCGGCTTCAGTTTTGTTGCCGCCCGTTCTTTCAAGTGCCGCCAGAATCGCTTCTTTCTCCACCTCCACCAGCGGCTGAATACTATCATCGCCGTGCGGCGCGTCCGCAACCGGCGTACCGGTAATCGCCAGCGGCAGCTCGCGTTCGGAGATGTACTCGCCGGTCAGCAGGACCACCGCCCGCTCCACCGCATTTTCCAGCTCGCGAATATTGCCCGGCCAGGCGTAGTGAATCAGCAAGTCCATCGCCTGTGGCGTAAATCCCTGTACCGCTTTGCGGTTACGCTCGGCATACCGTTGCAGGAAATAGCGCGCCAGCGGGGGGATATCCTCCCTGCGATGACGCAGCGGCGGCATGTCGATAGTCACGACGTTCAAACGGTAGTAGAGATCCTGGCGAAAACGTCCGGCGCTGACCTCTTCGGCTAAATCCCGATGGGTGGCGGCAATCAGCCGTACGTCAACCGAAAGGGTCTGGTTGCTGCCCACGCGCTGCACTTCGCGCTCCTGAATCGCCCGCAGCAGGCGCACCTGCATCAACGGCGAAATGTCGCCTATCTCATCAAGGAACAGCGTACCGCCGTCCGCTTCAACGAAGCGCCCTTCTCGCCGTTTGTCCGCACCGGTAAACGCGCCCTTCTCATGGCCAAACAGCTCCGACTCCAGCAACGACTCGTTGAGCGCCGCACAGTTGAGGATCACCAGCGGCCTGCGGCTGCGAGCGCTGCTGGCGTGCAGCGCTCGCGCGACCAGCTCTTTCCCTGTGCCCGACTCGCCGTGAATTAATACCGTCGCATCGGAGGGCGCAACCAGGGTGATATTGTTCAGCAGCGCCCGCATCGCCGGGCTATCCCCCACCATACCAAACTGGGCGGCGGGGGTCTCTGTGACGGGAGACTCGCTTAGCCGGGTGTGGGCCAACGCCTCGGATAGCGTCAGCTGCAGCTTGTCAAAGTCCAGCGGCTTAATAAGGTAGTCCAGCGCACCGGATTTCAGCGCCTCTACAGCGGTATCAACGCTGGAGTACGCGGTCATGATCAGAACGGGAATCGACGGATTGAAGGTTTTGATCTCTTTTAGCGTTTCGATGCCGTCCATCTCCGCCATGCGAATATCGCAAAGCACCAGATCAAAGACCTTCTCGCGCACCTTTTCCAGCGCCTGTAAGCCGTTGTTGGCCAGCGCAACCCGATAACCCCAGCCCCGCAACAGCGCCTGTAAGATAGTGCAGTGGCTAATGTCATCGTCCACCACCAGAATATCGACCTGCTCGCCACTCATCCTTGTTCATCCTTCTGTTGCCCATTAACCGGCAAATAGAACGTAAATAGCGCGCCCTTGCCGGGGGCGCTCTCGGCGTCAATTGTCCCGCCGTGCTGCTCAACGATGTTCTGCACCACCGCCAGGCCCAGCCCGGTGCCGTCGGCCTTGGTACTAAAGTACGGTGTGAAAATGGCCTGTAGCTGTTCCGCCGTCATTCCCTTGCCGCTGTCAGCAACGCTCACCTTGACTCGCCCATCGCCGCACTCCCTCACCGCCACCGTAATCACGCCCTCGCGGCCAATGGCATGGACAGCATTGAGATAAAGGTTAAGCAGCACCTGTTTCAAACGATCCGGATCGGCCTGGATGCGGCATAGCGCGGGCTGCGCGGTAAACGTCAGAGATATTGCCCGGCTGGCGGCATCCTGGCTAACCAGTTGAAGCGAATGCGTGATCACTTCATTTAAATCAACCGATTGATATTTTAAATGCGCCGGACGCACCAGTTCCAGCAGCTCGCTGACGACCCTGTTCAGGCGATCGGCTTCTCTGGCCATCACCAGAGCCAGCTGATGCGCTTCACCATCGGCTGGGGTTCGCTCGGCGAAATACTTGGCCAGCCCTTTTATGGATGATAGCGGGTTGCGGATTTCATGGGCGACCCCCGCGGCCAGATGACCGAGCGCCACCAGCTTTTCTTTTCGCGCCGTCGCCTCCTGCAGCTGCTTGCGTGAACGCTGATAGCGGCGGAACCAGAACTGCGCCAGCACCGTTGCTGCCATCACCACGCCTGCCGCGCAGAGCATAATGACCATATTGCGCAGGCCACGAGCATGGTCGGCATCCAGCTCGCGGGTATCAAAGGCAATAAAAATGACCTGGGGCGCCTGATTACGCAGATCGGCAGATTCGCGACGCATCATCATGCGCATATGATGCCCGCCGCCGTTAAGCGGGCGAAACTGACGATAAATCTCCAGCGCCGGCTCCGGTTGTTCGAGGCGGCGCCAGCGCTCCTCGCTACCGATATTCAGCTCCCGCAGGGTGCTGGCAGGATAGAGCGACTCACCGACCCGCCGCGGGTCGCTATGGGCGATAATTTTACCGTTCTCATCCGTCACCGCGAACCACAGTACGCCGGGCTGCCAGGCCATCTCCTCCAGCAGCGTCTGCAACTGGGAATGATGCATGCGCATTCCCATTCCGACCCGGGTTCCGGACTCAAGAGCGCGAATCAGCACGCTGCCTTTTTCCTGGATAGTCTGGCGTGCGGCTTCATTTTCACGGCCATAGTCACGCACGATTAAAGCGGAAAACAGGCATACCAGCAGCAAGATAAGGCCGGTTAACAACCAGCTCAGCCCAACGGCGACGGAATCCTTAGACAACCGCATCACGTTCATGACAACTCCCTTTCCTCAGACACCGCATAGCCCAGCAGAAATCATGCCACTATTCCGTCCCATCTAACCTCTCCCTGGGCGCAAACCGGGAAGGCGATCGAGTAAAAATGACCCGCTGCGTCCTTTACCGCGAGTCATTTTTACTCGCTCCCGTCCGCTGAAAAGCATTCAACGCCCGATATCCTGCGGCCTTTCCACTCTGGCACGGAAGATGCAAATCACTGAGTAACCATAAGACAGGAGAATAAACTATGAAACGGAACAAAAAAATGACGCTGACGCTGATTGCCCTCGCCGCGCTGACTTTCGGCAGTAGCTCAGCCTGGGCAAGGCACCACTGGAATAACGGCAACGGTATGGGCCCCCAGGGCTATAACCAGCTGACGACCGAGCAACAGGCCACTGCCCAGAAGCTGCATAATGATTTCTATGAACAAACCCGCGTTTTACGTCAGCAGCTCATATCAAAACGCTACGAATACAACGCGCTGTTAACCACGGATAAACCTGACAGCGCGAAAATCGAATCCGTCGCCCAGGAGATGGACGCTCTCGGTCAGAAGCTTGCCCAACAGCGGGTGAAGTTCGATCTCGCATTAGCGCAGGCGGGTATTCCTCGCGGCGAAGGTATGGGGTGTGGGGGCCGCGGTCATATGGGGATGAACCACTGGTAACACTGGTAAAGTTCAGAAGCTTTTTTCGGTCGGCTGCCAGGTACAGAAGTCTTCGTTTGCCACCAGCAGCAGCTGAGAGCCTTCCGGCGCTTCGAGCCATGCCACGCTCACCTCAACGGATGAGTGATTCTGGCGACGCTCAATATGCGCCAGCGCCAGCGTATCGAGGTCAGGCTTCACGGTCTGGCCTTCACAGGTCGTCACCGTCCTGTTGGCGTGCCAGCGCCCCTGCCGCAGCATAACGCGTCCCTGACGCAAGGCATCGCTGGTCTGGCGTATTTGCTCAGCGCGATAGCGGTATAGCGCGACCTGATCGCTGGAAAGCTGCTGCTTCTGGCCATCGATTTCACGCTGCATAAAGCTGAGTTCGCCCTGCGCATCAAACCGGGCGCGAATATGTTCCGGCGGTTTGCCGTAGACGTTGAGTTCGATCAGCGCGAGCTGGCCATCCTGCCAGCGGTACTCGCTGGTCGAGGTATTACCATGACGCCATGGACTGAAGGCCGCAAGGAGATGGACCTCGCTGGCGGAATCTTTGCGCCAGATACGCATCGCCCCCTGGTTATCCGCATATCCGCTGGCGGTAAACGGCGGGAGAGAGGAATCATGGCTGCAGGCAGTGAGCAGCAATACGCCTACCAGCGCCAGCGTGCGGCGCCAGGTAGACAAAAGGGGCCGACAAGCCCCTTCGATAAAACTGTACACTGCCACGCGGTCTTACTTAACTGCGTCTTTCAGAGCTTTACCTGAAACAAATGCCGGTACGTTTGCTGCGGCGATTTTGATTTCATTACCGGTCTGCGGGTTGCGGCCAGTACGCTCAGCGCGGTGGTTCACTTTGAAGGTACCGAAACCAACCAGTTGAACAGCATCACCTTCTTTCAGAGACTCGGTAATTGCAGCCAGGGTAGATTCCAGGGCAGCTTTCGCCTGTGCTTTGGACAGGTCAGCTTTGTCCGCAATTACATCAATCAGTTGAGTCTTGTTCATAAGTTATCCTTACAATGTGTTTATCGCTTGCTAAGCATCGAGTGCGACGGAAATGCCTGAAAAGCACTCTCCTGCATACACGCACCGATAGCCACGTTTTTTCGCCCCCCAAATGTAGACCAGACGGGGGGCGGAATGGAAGCCTTCAGACGCTACAATTCAGGCGGTAAATCACGTTTTCTGGTCTCATTGCTGAAAATTTATACCAATATTGCTCTCGCCGGCCTCGCGAAGGTCTGCCCGTAGCCCTTTGATCAGTTCAATATCGCGTTCTTCGCAGTCGGCCAGAAGACGGAAAATCTCCCACTGAATATCCCACTCTTGTTCAACGGCCGGGTTTTCTTTGAGCTCTTCGTCGGTCATTTCGCGACCAGCCTGGGTCATTTCCAGCATCGCGACGGTGGTGATCGAACTCTTGCTGACTTCAATAGCATGTTCGAGCGTTTCGCCGCTCAGCCGCGAATGAATCAGTTCACTCAGTGCGACGCAGGCATCGATGGCCGGATAAACGCCGTACAGGTCGTAATCATCTGCGGCAGGAATCGCTTCTTCCAGCTTTTCCAGCTGGCTGTCGAAATTCACCTTCGCGTCTTTTACCGTCAGCGTTTCCCAGATCAGATCGAGGATACGGCGATAGAGCTGGCCATCGGCGAACTCAGTTTGCTGACAGAACATGGCGTAGTTGGGGTACATCCGCTCGCACAAGCAGGCCATAAAGGTCACGTGCTGCCAGCTTTCCAGCTTCTCCAGGCGCAGATGAATCGGGTTTTGTAACATGATGAAATCTCGAAGTCAGAAATTAGCCGCAGTGTACCTGAATCAGCCGTGATTTGCTTGCCAACGCACAAACGCCGGACGTCGGGACGCCACCGCATCAGCCCAGCGCGTCGGCTCAGGCAGGCGGTAGCCTTTCAGGCAGCGTTCTACCCACATCAGCGCGCTATCCAGGCCCACGCGGTGCCCGGTACTCACAAATAGGGGATTACAGCGCGTTTTACTGCGCAAAACCCACGCCAGCTGGTCGCCTTTATCCAGCAGTGGCGCCAGCGCGCCGGGCTCATCGCCCAGCGGCTCAAACTTACCGCACAGCCGTTTTTTCGCCACGCCGATAGTCGGCACATCCACCAGCAGGCCAAAATGGCTGGCGACGCCGAGGCGGCGCGGGTGGGAAATACCGTGGCCATCGACGAATAAGAGATCGGGTTTGCGCGAAAGCAGCTCCCACGCCGCCAGCAGCGCGGGAGTTTCGCGAAAGGAGAGGAAGCCGGGGATATAGGGCATTGTGGTCGCAACGCGCGCGACCTGATACTCCACCAGCTCCAGGGAGGGATAGCTCAACAGTACCATCGCCGCCCGGGTCACCTCCCCCTCTTGCTCAAATCCAACATCCGCTCCGCCGATCAGCGTCGGCGGATCCTGTTCCAGCCGATCGCCTCGTTCAACCGATGCCGCCAGGCTGAGCTGCTGGGTGCGTAGCGATGATAAATCCATAATCACTCCTTAACGGTGGTATGGCGCTGACAACCGGTGCACAGCCTCCACAAATACGCCCGCGTGTTCCGGGTCGACATCCTGATGAATTCCGTGCCCGAGGTTAAAGACATGGCCTTCGCCCTGGCCAAACCCGGCGAGAATGGTCGCCACCTCTTCTTCGATGCGCGCCGGGGGGGCATACAGCATCGAGGGATCCATATTGCCCTGCAGGGCGACTTTATGGCCGACGCGACGCCGCGCATCGGCGATATCGGTAGTCCAGTCGAGCCCCAGCGCATCGCAGCCGGTTTCCGCCATCGCTTCCAGCCACTGCCCGCCGCCTTTGGTAAACAGCGTGACCGGCACGCGACGGCCATCGTTTTCACGCAGCAGACCATCAACGATTTTATGCATGTAATAGAGCGAGAACTGCTGGTAATCCCGGCCGGTCAGCGCGCCGCCCCAGGTATCAAAAATCATCACCGACTGCGCGCCCGCTTTGATTTGCGCATTCAGATACAACGTGACGCTTTTCGCCAGCTTATCGAGCAGCGCATGCAGGGCCTGCGGTTCGGCGTACATCATCTTTTTGATCACCGTAAACGCTTTGCTGCTGCCGCCTTCAACCATATAGGTCGCCAGCGTCCACGGGCTGCCGGAAAAGCCAATCAGCGGCACTTCCCCCTTCAGCTCACGGCGAATCGTGCGCACGGCGTTCATCACGTAGCCAAGTTCATCTTCCGGGTCGGGAACCGGTAATTTATCGACATCCGCTTTACAGGTGACGGGCGAGGTAAAACGCGGCCCTTCCCCGGCTTCGAAATAGAGCCCCAGCCCCATGGCATCCGGGATAGTGAGAATGTCCGAGAAGAGGATAGCCGCATCCAGCTTATAGCGACGCAGCGGCTGCAGCGTGACCTCGCAGGCCAGCTCGGCGTTTTTACACAGCGACATAAAATCGCCCGCTTCGACGCGGGTGGCTTTATATTCCGGTAAATAGCGGCCCGCCTGACGCATCATCCACACCGGGGTGACATCAACCGGCTGGCGTAGCAGCGCGCGCAGGTAACGATCGTTCTTCAGTTCGGTCATTTTTACATTCCTTTAGCGTTGATGCGCCAAGTGTAACATGTCACTCATACTCTGCCCGACACATCGCCACGGTATCTTCAATCAGGCGGCGCGCCACGGTGCCCGGCGGCGGCAAAAGCGGCAAATCGTCATAGCGATACCACCCCGCCTCCAGCAGCTCTTTCTTGTCGATGACAATCTCGCCGCTATCGTACTCGGCCATAAACGCGGTCATCAGCGATTGCGGGAACGGCCAGGGCTGAGAGGTCACGTAGCGCAGATTTTTCACTTTAATGCCGCTCTCTTCCATCACCTCGCGGGCAACGGTCTGCTCCAGGGTCTCACCCACTTCGACAAACCCGGCCAGCACCGTGTGCACGCCGTTGCGATGGCGGGTATGCTGCGCCAGCAGAATAGCGTCATCCCGGCGGATGGCGACGATGATGCAGGGGGCGATTTGTGGGTAATAACGTTCGCGGCAGTGGCTGCACAGCATCGCCCATTCGGTTTTGCTGGGATGCATCGGATGGCCGCAGTAGCCGCAGAATTTGTGCGAGCGGTAGAACTCCGCCAGTTGGATCCCGCGTCCCGCCAGTTGAAAAAGGCCAGCATCCTGATCGAGCACCTGACGCAGCGATCCCATCTCATGCCGGCGATCCTGGCGTACCAGCCACACCGGCTCGCCCTGCCATTCTCCGATTCGCAGCGCGGGCTGGCCAGCAAGATTAAAATTTACCGCTTCGCCATAGGGTAATTCCCCGTCGGGCAACCATAATTTCTGTTCGTGGCTGACGATCCACCAGCCGCGATCTAATTTTTCAATAATACGATCCATATCTATTGCACTACCTTTATTTTACTGGCACTTTTAACATTAAATTTACATTTTGGTGAGCAACGTATTTCTCTTAAATCCTTGCGGAGTCAACCATGTTAAACCAGCTGGAAAACCTGACGGAACGTGTTGGAGGCAGCAATAAACTGGTCGATCGCTGGCTACAAGTACGTAAGCATTTGCTTGTGGCTTACTACAACCTGGTTGGCCTGAAGCCTGGCAAAGAATCCTTTATGCGGCTTAATGAGAAAGCGCTGGACGATTTTTGTCAAAGCCTGGTGGACTACCTCTCCTCCGGCCATTTTAATATTTATGAACGCTTTATCGGCGAATTGGAAGGCGATACGCCACTTTTAGCCGCCACGAAGATTTATCCACAGCTGCAGGCTAATACCCAGCAGATCATGGATTACTACGACTCCTGCCTCGAAAACGCCATCGATCACGATAACTACCTCGAGTTCCAGCAGGCGCTGTCGGATATCGGCGAAGCGCTGGAAGCGCGCTTTGCGCTGGAAGATAGCCTGATCGCCCTCGCCGTCGCCCACAGTCAAAAAGATAACGTCAGCGACAATATCGCGCCGACCGCTTGAGTTGTGAACCATTAACGCGTAGTTTACATACATTCCCCCTCGCTGAGAGGGGATGTCATCTTGTCGGAGTGCCCATTTTCCACACTGGAAAAGGCTGAGACCGTTTATTCGGGATCCGCGGAACCTGATCAGGCTAATACCTGCGAAGGGAACAAGAGTAAACTGCGTTTAGCGTCAGCCTCTTCAGGGCCGATCGCATCTGTTACTCCATCCGTCGTCTGGCAAGCCATATCCTGTTTAACTGGAATGAGCTATGTCTACAACAAAACTCACGCGTCGAGAGCAACGCGAACACGCCCAGCGCTTTATCGACACGCTGGAAGGTACCGCATTTCCCAATTCGCAGCGCATCTATATCCACGGTTCGCGGGAAGATATTCGCGTCCCGATGCGCGAAATCCAGCTTAGCCCGACCCTTATCGGCGGCAGCAAAGATAATCCGCAATACGAAGCGAATGAAGCGATTCCGGTCTATGACACCTCCGGCCCCTACGGCGATCCGCACATCGCGATTAACGTTGAGCAGGGTCTGAAAAAACTGCGTCAGCCATGGATTGATGCGCGTCGCGATTGTGAAGAACTCAACGACCGCAGTTCGGCGTATACCAAACAGCGGCTGGCGGATGATGGCCTCAACGAGCTGCGCTTTACCGGCCTGCTCATCCCCAGGCGCGCCATGGTCGGGAAATGCGTGACTCAGCTGCACTACGCCCGGCAGGGGATTGTCACCCCGGAGATGGAGTTCATCGCCATTCGCGAAAATATGGGCCGCGAGCGTATTCGTGGCGAAGTGTTACGCCGGCAGCATCCGGGCGTTGGGTTTGGCGCGCGGCTGCCGGAGAATATCACCCCGGAGTTTGTGCGCGCTGAAGTCGCCGCCGGGCGCGCGATTATCCCGGCCAATATAAATCATCCAGAATCCGAGCCGATGATTATTGGCCGCAACTTCCTCGTGAAGGTTAACGCCAATATCGGCAACTCG
The DNA here is from genome assembly GCF_002090195.1 of Klebsiella sp. M5al. Taxonomy (NCBI): domain Bacteria; kingdom Pseudomonadati; phylum Pseudomonadota; class Gammaproteobacteria; order Enterobacterales; family Enterobacteriaceae; genus Klebsiella; species Klebsiella sp. M5al. The sequence continues at coordinate 317,189 of NZ_CP020657.1, read as the reverse complement.
GCGGTCACCTCGTCGATAGAAGAAGAGGTCGAGAAGCTGGTGTGGGCGACGCGCTGGGGAGCGGATACGGTGATGGACCTTTCCACCGGCCGCTATATTCACGAGACCCGCGAGTGGATCCTGCGTAATAGCCCGGTACCGATCGGTACGGTGCCGATCTACCAGGCGCTGGAGAAGGTCAACGGGATTGCCGAAGATCTTACCTGGGAAGCTTTCCGCGATACGCTGCTCGAGCAGGCTGAGCAAGGGGTGGACTACTTTACCATCCACGCGGGCGTGCTGCTGCGCTACGTGCCGATGACCGCCAGGCGCCTGACCGGCATCGTCTCCCGCGGCGGCTCAATCATGGCGAAATGGTGCTTATCCCATCATCAAGAGAACTTTCTCTATCAGCATTTCCACGAAATTTGCGAAATCTGCGCCGCCTATGACGTCTCGCTGTCATTGGGCGATGGCCTGCGTCCCGGCTCGATTCAGGATGCCAACGACGAAGCGCAGTTCGCCGAGCTGCACACCCTGGGCGAACTGACCAAAATCGCCTGGGAGTATGACGTGCAGGTAATGATCGAAGGCCCGGGCCATGTGCCGATGCAGATGATTCAGCGCAATATGACCGAAGAGCTGGAGCACTGCCACGAAGCGCCTTTCTACACCTTAGGGCCGCTCACCACCGATATCGCACCGGGCTACGACCACTTCACTTCGGGTATCGGCGCCGCCATGATCGGCTGGTTCGGCTGCGCGATGCTCTGCTACGTGACGCCAAAAGAGCACCTCGGCCTGCCGAATAAAGAAGACGTTAAGCAGGGACTGATTACCTACAAAATCGCCGCCCACGCCGCCGACCTCGCCAAAGGCCATCCCGGCGCGCAGATCCGCGATAACGCCATGTCGAAAGCACGCTTCGAGTTCCGCTGGGAAGACCAGTTCAACCTGGCGCTCGACCCGTTCACCGCTCGCGCTTACCACGACGAAACCCTGCCGCAGGAGTCCGGCAAAGTGGCCCATTTCTGCTCCATGTGCGGTCCCAAATTTTGTTCAATGAAGATAAGCCAGGAAGTTCGCGACTATGCCGCCGCACAGACCATCGAGGTGGGGATGGCCGATATGTCGGATAACTTTCGCGCCCGCGGCGGCGAGATCTACCTGAAAAAGGAGGAAGCCTGATGTATCAACCCGATTTTCCCGCAGTTCCTTTCCGCCTGGGGCTTTATCCGGTCGTCGATAGCGTTGCGTGGATCGAACGCTTGCTGGACGCGGGCGTTCGCACTATCCAGCTGCGCATCAAGGATAAACGCGATAGCGAAGTCGAAGACGATGTGGTCGCCGCGATCGCGCTGGGGCGCAAATATGATGCGCGGCTGTTTATTAATGATTACTGGCGCCTGGCCATCAAACATCAGGCCTATGGCGTGCATTTAGGCCAGGAGGATCTGGAAACCACCGATCTCAGCGCCATCCGCAACGCCGGGCTGCGCCTGGGGGTTTCCACGCATGACGATATGGAAATTGATATCGCGCTGGCGGCTCGTCCCTCTTACATCGCCCTCGGGCACGTTTTTCCAACGCAAACCAAGCAGATGCCCTCCGCCCCCCAGGGACTGGAGCAGCTCGCGCAGCATATTCAGCGTCTGGGCGATTATCCGACCGTGGCGATTGGCGGCATCAGCCTTGAACGCGCCCCGGCGGTACTGGCGACCGGCGTCGGCAGCGTTGCGGTGGTCAGCGCCATTACTCAGGCGGCCGACTGGCGACAGGCAACGGCTCGGCTGCTCGAGATAGCGGGAGCCGGTGATGAATGACAGCGATTTTATGCGTTATAGCCGCCAGCTGCTGCTGGAGGATATCGCCATTGAAGGCCAGCAAAAGCTGCTGGCCAGCCGGGTGCTGCTCGTGGGTCTCGGCGGGCTGGGCTCTCCCGCCGCGCTCTATCTGGCCGGGGCCGGCGTCGGCACGCTGGTGCTGGCCGACGATGACGACGTGCACGTCAGCAACCTGCAGCGGCAAATTTTGTTCACCAGCGATGATATCTCGCGCTCCAAAGCCGCTGCCGCCAGGGCCCGGCTGGCTCGCCTTAATCCGCAGATTGAGCTGATTGCGCTGAAGCAGCGTTTAGGCGGAGAGGCCCTGCAGGATGAAGTGGCGAAGGCCGATGTGGTACTGGATTGCACCGATAACATGGCGACCCGACAGGCGATCAATGCCGCCTGCGTCGCGCTTCAAACCCCGCTGATTACCGCCAGCGCCGTCGGGCTGGGGGGCCAGCTGATGGTACTGACGCCGCCGTGGGACCAGGGCTGCTATCGCTGCCTGTGGCCGGACGCTAACGAGCCCGAACGCAACTGCCGTACGGCGGGCATCATCGGCCCGGTGGTCGGCATGATGGGCACGTTACAGGCGCTGGAGGCCATCAAGCTGCTCGCCGGCATGGCCACGCCGCGTAACGCTCTGCGCCTGTTCGATGCCCGCACCAGCAGCTGGCGCACTCTCGCGCTCCAGCGGGCTCAGGGTTGTCCGGTCTGTGGAGGGCAGCATGCAGGTGTGGTTTAACGATGAACCGTTGCAGTGCGCCGAAGCGACCTCCGTCGCCGCTCTGCTCACGCAGTTGGAACAGCAGCAGCCGGGCGTCGCGTTGGCGCTCAATCAATGCATCCTGCCGCGTGAACGGTGGGAAGATCATCTTTTGCAGGAAGGCGACCAAATCCTGCTTTTTCAGGTTATTGCTGGAGGCTGATATGTTACGTATTGCGGATAAAACGTTTGAGTCCCATCTTTTCACCGGCACCGGTAAATTCGCTGCCCCCGACGTCATGGTGGAGGCCATTCGCGCCTCCGGCAGCCAGCTGGTAACGCTGGCGATGAAGCGCGTCGATCTTCGTCAGCATAATGACGCGATCCTCGCGCCGCTGTTGGCGGCTGGCGTTAGCCTGCTGCCCAACACCTCCGGCGCCAAAACGGCGGAAGAAGCGGTCTTTGCCGCCCGTCTGGCGCGGGAAGCGCTGGGTACTCACTGGCTGAAACTGGAAATTCACCCGGACGCCCGCTGGCTGCTCCCCGACCCGATTGAAACGCTGAAAGCGGCGGAAATTCTGGTACGGGAAGGCTTCGTGGTGCTGCCCTACTGCGGCGCCGATCCGGTGCTGTGCAAACGTCTGGAAGAAGCGGGCTGCGCGGCGGTGATGCCGCTCGGCGCGCCAATTGGCTCCAATCAGGGACTGGAAACCAAAGCGATGCTGGAAATTATTATCGAGCAGGCCACGGTCCCGGTGGTCGTTGATGCGGGTATAGGCGTACCGAGCCACGCGGCGCAGGCGCTGGAAATGGGCGCTGACGCGGTACTGGTGAATACCGCCATCGCCGTGGCCGACGATCCGGTAACCATGGCCCGCGCCTTCCGCTTAGCGATCGATGCCGGATTGCTGGCGCGGCAGGCTGGCCCGGGCGCGCGCAGCACGCAGGCGCAGGCCACCAGCCCGCTGACCGGCTTTCTGGAGGCGCGGGTATGAACACCTTCACTGACCGTTGGCGGCAGCTGGACTGGGACGACATTCGCCTGCGGATCAACGGGAAAACTCCCGCCGACGTTGAACGCGCCCTGGCGGCCAAACAGCTTAGCCGCGACGATATGATGGCCCTGCTCTCGCCCGCCGCCGCGGATTATCTGGAGCCTCTGGCCCAGCGCGCCCAGCGCCTGACTCGCCAGCGCTTTGGCAATACCGTCAGCTTTTATGTCCCGCTGTATCTCTCGAATCTGTGCGCCAACGACTGTACCTACTGCGGTTTCTCAATGAGTAACCGCATCAAGCGCAAGACCCTGGATGAAACGGAAATTGCCCGTGAATGCGCGGCGATCCGCGCAATGGGCTTTGAGCATCTGCTGCTGGTCACCGGCGAACATCAGGGCAAAGTCGGCATGGACTATTTTCGTCAACATCTGCCCGCGATTCGCCGCCAGTTCGCCTCGCTGCAGATGGAGGTTCAGCCGCTGGCGATGGAAGAGTACGCCGAGCTGAAAACCCTCGGCCTGGACGGAGTGATGGTCTATCAGGAGACCTATCATGAAAGCATGTATGCGAAACATCATCTGAAAGGGAAAAAGCAGGACTTCTTCTGGCGGCTGGATACGCCGGACAGGCTCGGACAGGCGGGGATTGATAAAATTGGCCTTGGCGCATTAATTGGCCTCTCCGACAGCTGGCGGGTGGATTGCTTTATGGTGGCGGAACATCTGCTGTGGCTCCAGCAGCACTACTGGCGAAGCCGCTACTCCATCTCCTTTCCGCGGCTGCGCCCTTGCGCCGGGGGAATCGAGCCCGCCTCTTTAATGGATGAACGACAGCTGGTGCAGACCATCTGCGCTTTCCGCCTGCTGGCTCCGGAAGTGGAGCTCTCGCTCTCCACCCGCGAATCCCCCTGGTTCCGCGATCGGGTGATCCCGCTGGCCATCAACAACGTCAGCGCATTTTCGAAAACCCAGCCCGGCGGATATGCCGATAACCATCCTGAGCTGGAGCAGTTCTCGCCTCATGATGACCGTCGCCCGGAAGAGGTCGCCCGCGCGCTGGTGGCCAGCGGGCTGCAGCCGGTCTGGAAGGATTGGGATAGCTGGCTGGGACGCGCCTCCCAGTCGTCATGATGAAGAATGTCATTTCTTAAATGTTCTTCGCGCACGATCGTAATAAGAGAAACGGAAGATTGTGGTTATATTTCCGTTTCTCTATTCTGCCCTCGTCAGCAACGGATGCTGTCCAGGGCGAATAATAGCTCTTCCTCATTTCGCCCTGCTCCATCTCTGCGCCGCAAGGGTAATTATATTAATATCGAATATTAATCAGCCCATATCACAACGTCAGAGTTATAATTATCGGAGTTTTATCTGATTCGCTCAGCAGGCATGCTGGCTAAACCTGCGTCTTCATCCACGGTTTAACGCTTCTGGAACGATTTACGACTCATGGCTCGTCATAATAGAAAGCTCTCTTTCACCACGCCGATCGTCATCGGGTTTGCGGGTATTTTAATCAGCTTCTTGCTTATCGCGGTGTTTGCCACGATGACCCAGAGGAAAGATTTTCTCGAAGATTATCATCACATTAACCGCAACTTTACCCACAATATGGCGACCAACTACACGGAGACGCTGCTGCGGGGCAACGATTTTATCCTCACCCGCGCCACGACGTTCTTTGCGCGTAATGACGAGCTGAACAATGCGGTGAACGTTAATCCTGAAAAGGGCCTGATGCAGTTGATGCAGCTGCAAAATATGATGCAGACCGTTTCGTCCATCTCGCTGGCGGATACCAACGGGCACTATCTGCGCGCGCCCGAAGTCCTTGAGACCGAAGACAGCCAGTCCTTCGATGCCAAATCGAGACCATGGTTTATTAAGCAAGCGCAAGCCAGTACCTTCAGCCTGTATACCAGCCCGTACATCGACTACTTCACGCATCATCCGACCATTACCCTCTATAAACCCATTATTTCCCCGGAAGGGCGGCTGAAGGGCAGCCTCGCTTTTCATCTCGATCTGACCTCAATGGGCTACGCGTTACGGCAAATGGTCGCCCCGGTTCAGGGGGAATTTTTTGTGGTGCAACGCGATGGTAAAGTCGTTCTCCATCCCGACCCTGGCGCCTTATTCAAACCCTACGTCAGTGAAGCCTTGATGGACAGAATGACCAGCGGTGAAGGCCAGCTTTATGACGCGGTGACCGACGGCTGGTACTATTACTATTCCTTTACCAACCCCGACTGGTTTGTCATTTATCGGGTCGATAACTCGACGCTGGTCAACTTAACGCGCCATGAAACGGATATCGTTGCCTGGAGCTTTGCCCTGGCCGCGATCGTCATCGTGCTGTTTGGCCTGTATCTACGCCATGCTTCACGTACGGTGTTAATGAACATCATCAACGCCATTAAAACCGGAGATGTTCAGCGCGCCCCGCGCCTGGAAGCGATGCTCAGCAAAGCCATCGAGAGCAATAAGCAGCGTGAGTTAACCTATGTTCGCCAGGCGACCATCGATGCATTAACCGGCTGCAAAAACCGACGCGCCTTCGATAGCGATATCGCCGCGCTGATGAACGATCATCACCCTTTCTCTCTCGCACTGGTTGATATTGATAACTTCAAAACGATAAACGACACCTGGGGTCATCTCAACGGTGATATCGTTCTGCGCAACGTCGCCCGCGAAGGGCTGCAGATCCTCCAGCCCCTGCAAATTTCACTTTACCGCTACGGCGGCGAAGAGTTTGCGGTGATATTTTCCGACGAGCATATTGATAACGCTCTGAGGCTGCTGGAAAGCTGGCGAGCCAGCGTCGCGCAGCGCTCCTGGCGTGAAGAGGGATTGACCGTCACCTTTAGCGCAGGCTTGGGCGAATGGAATATGGAGCCCCTGGAGCAGCTTGTCGTGCGCGTTGATGAAGCGCTTTATAAAGCCAAGCAGCAGGGCAAGAATCGTATCGTTCGCACCTAAGAGAGCCCGTTGCTATAGGCCCGGCCGCGCGGGCTTTTACCGTTTTCAACCCCAAATCCGAAACCGGTTTCATTATTTTGTGATGACTTACACACAATCGCCGTAAAGCGGTTGTCCCACCCGCCAGCCCGCGATAAAGATGGTACATCAAGGAACATAAGGGCCATCAATTATGAAGAATATCGTTTTATGCTGTGCCGCAGGTATGTCCACCAGCATGCTGGTTCAACGAATGCAGGCCGCTGCGCAACAAAAAGGCGTGGAAGTCTCGATCAAAGCCGTACCGGTTGCCGAGTTTAAAGATAATCTTGCGGCTGCCGATATTATCCTGCTCGGTCCTCAGGTGAAGTACGAGCAAGCCAAGCTACAGGCTATGGCCGACCCGTTTGGGAAAAAAGTCGCCGTTATCGATATGATGGATTACGGCATGATGAAAGGCGATGCCGTGCTTGATAAAGCCCTGAAGTTGATGGAGTAAGAGATGGAAGATTTAGAAACGATCATCATGGAGCTGCTGGTTAACGCCGGTTCAGCGCGCAGCTCGGCTTTAACCGCTCTGCAGCTGGCGCGTAAAGGCGATTTTGCCGCCGCCGAACAGGCGATGACGGAATCCCACGAATTCGTCAAGCATGCGCACAAAATCCAGACCCAGCTGATTGGCATGGATGAAGGCAGCGGCAAGCTTCCGGTTAACCTGATTACCGTACACTCTCAGGATCACCTGATGAACGCGATGGTCATTCAGGATCTGGCAACCGACATGATTGAACTCTATCGCCGAATTCCGCTCGCCCAATAACGTCAACAGGCGCCGCTACCGGCGCCTGAATCCTCTCTTAAAGAAATCCGTACATTGCCGCAAACACCCAACCAAAGACGCAAGAGACGCTGACGCCAATAAGTCCGGGCAGAATAAAGCTATGGTTAATCACAAAGCGACCGATATGCGTCGTACCTGAGCGATCGAACTGAATCGCCGCCAGATCGCTTGGGTAGGTCGGCAGAATATAGTAACCGTAGCAGGCTGGCGCGGAAGCGACGATGTAGGCCGGGTCGACGCCAATCGCCAACGCCACCGGGACAATCGCCGCCAGGGCAGCCGCCTGGGAGTTAACAAACTTCGATACCAGCAGCAGAACGATGGCGTAGGCCCACGGGTACTCCTTCACCATCTCCCCGAGCACGCCTTTAATCTCGGTCATATGCGCGCCGAACATGGTCTCCGCCATCCACGCGATGCCGTATACGGCCACGATAGCGATCATGCCGGAACGGAAAACCTCATTTTTGGAAATCGAAGCCGGGTTGGTTTTCGTAATAATGATGATGAGCGCTCCGGAGAGCAGCATAAACATCTGGATCACCAGCACCATCGACAGCGCTTTACCGTCGACAACCGGACGCAGTTCGGAGAAGGCGCCGAGTAAGGCAACCACCGCTATCGAGGCCAGAAAAATCCACATCGCGATCCAGTTACTGGTCGGAAGCTTCTTATCCAGCAACGTGGCCGTGTCGCCATAAACGTAGTGGCGGTTTTCCGGTACCGCGATAAAGGCCTGGAACTCCGGATCTTTATCGAGATCTTTGCCGCGAAACCAGCTGAAGATACCAATGGCCAGAATCCCCAGCAGCGTGGACGGAATGGTTATTGCCAGCAGATCGAGAAACTCAAGGTGCTTACCGTTAAAGGTAAAATTGCCAAGCATCGCCACCAGCGAGACGACCGCTACGGAAACCGGGCTGGCGATGATCCCCATCTGCGCGCCGATCGAGCTGGCGGCCATGGGGCGCTCCGGACGAATATTATTTTTGATGGCGACATCATAAATAATCGGCAGGATGGTATATACCACGTGCCCCGTGCCGCAAAGAATCGTCAGCGTACAGGTGACGAATGGCGCGACGATCGAGACATATTTCGGGTTTCGCCGCAGGAGCTTCTCGGCAATCTGCAGCATGACGTCTAACCCACCGGAAGCCTGCAGCGTCGCCGATGCGGCCACTACGGCGATAATCACCAGCATGACATCGACGGGAGGTTTTCCGGGCTTAAGATGAAAAACAAAGACCAGGATGACTAAGCCAATTCCGCCCAAAAGGCCGAGCGCAATGCCGCCCTTTTTCGCGCCATAGAACAGACAAATTAAGATAATGATAAGTTGTATAGCAAATTCCATACATCCCCCAGAAGCTATCCATTAAATAACGACAATACTCTCCGCTTTGTTTTTATTTGTTCACCTCCTCCATCGCCTTTTTGACGGGCGTAACCATCCCCTCGGCTGCGGTAAACCGAAAAGAACAGGGAAAGTAATCACATGATTATTTTAGTTTTTTGACTATATAGCGTTTGCGGAGCTTATTTTTTGATACGTGTAGAATTTTCACCCATTGATAGATGATGAAAATCAGAAAAGAAAATAAATAATTACGGCAGATGCTTATACTTGCTAATTAATTGCAGCAAATATATCAATAAAATGTAATCGAAAAGTAGATATAGAAATAATGATAATAAACTGGCAGGCAAAAAAAAAGCCAGTCAGGTTACCTGACTGGCTTTTTAAGCGCTTAGCGAATCAACGATTAATCGTTGTCAGATCCGCCCAGACCGGCGTTCAGCAGTTCTGCCAGGTTGGCAGAAGCTTCTTCCACGCTGACCTGCGGCGCTGCTGGCAGCTCGCCCGCTGCGCGACGGCGCATACGATCCTGGTGATACGCATAACCGGTACCGGCCGGGATCAAACGACCCACGATAACGTTCTCTTTCAGGCCACGCAGTTCGTCGCGTTTACCCGCTACGGCTGCTTCGGTCAGGACACGCGTGGTCTCCTGGAACGATGCGGCAGAGATGAACGATTCGGTTGCCAGAGACGCTTTGGTGATACCCAGCAGATCGCGGGCGAATGTTGCCCCCACTTTGCCATTCGCTTCCAGATCGCGGTTTGCAATCTTAACGCGAGAGTATTCAACCTGTTCGCCTTCCAGGAAGTCGGAGCTACCGGCGCTTTCGATGGTCGCTTTACGCAGCATCTGACGAACGATAACTTCGATGTGCTTATCGTTAATCTTAACGCCCTGCAAACGGTATACGTCCTGAACTTCGTTAACAATGTAACGCGTCACAGCATGCACGCCACGCAGACGCAGAATGTCGTGCGGCGCTTCCGGACCGTCGGAAACCACGTCACCACGTTCTACACGTTCACCTTCGAACACGTTGAGCTGACGCCACTTAGGAATCATCTCTTCGTACGGATCGCTACCGTCTACCGGGGTGATAACCAGACGACGTTTCCCTTTGGTTTCTTTACCGAAGGAAATGATGCCGCTGATTTCAGCCAGGATTGCCGGCTCTTTCGGACGACGTGCTTCGAACAGATCCGCAACGCGCGGCAGACCACCGGTGATGTCCTTGGTACCGCCAGATTCCTGCGGTACACGCGCCAGGGTGTCACCAGAGCTGATCTGTACGCCATCTTCCAGCTGAACAATCGCTTTACCCGGCAGGAAGTACTGCGCAGGCATATCGGTGCCAGGGATCAGAACGTCATTGCCCTGAGCATCAACGATTTTCAGCGCCGGACGCAGGTCTTTACCGCCAGTGGTACGCTCTGCAGAATCCAGAACCACCAGAGAAGACAGACCGGTCAGCTCGTCGGTCTGACGAGTAATGGTCTGGCCGTCAATCATGTCAGTGAAGCGGACGAAACCACTCACTTCCGTGATAACCGGCATGGTGTGCGGATCCCAGTTTGCTACGGTTTCACCGCCGGCAACCTGCTCGCCATCACCTTTCGCCATAACGGAGCCGTAAGGCACTTTATAGCTCTCTTTGGTACGACCGAATTCGTCGATCAGCTTCAGCTCGGTATTACGGGAGGTAATAACCAGCTTACCGCTGGAGTTCACAACCGACTTCGCGTTGCTCAGACGGATGCTACCTTTGTTTTTCACCTGGATGCTGGACTCAGCAGCCGCACGAGATGCCGCACCACCGATGTGGAACGTACGCATCGTCAGCTGTGTACCCGGCTCACCGATGGACTGTGCCGCGATAACGCCGATAGCCTCACCTTTGTTGATGATGTGGCCACGCGCCAGGTCACGACCGTAGCAGTGGGCACATACACCAAAGTCGGTGTCGCAGGATACAACGGAACGTACTTTGACGGAGTCAACGGAGTTCTCTTCCAGCAGATCGCACCAGTGCTCGTGCAGCAGCGTGTTACGTGGAACCAGAATGTCCGCCGTACCCGGCTTCAGAACGTCTTCAGCAGTCACACGACCCAGAACGCGATCGCGCAGCGGCTCTTTAACATCGCCACCCTCGATAACCGGGGTCATGGTGATGCCTTCCAGGGTGCCGCAGTCATCTTCAGTGACGACCAGGTCCTGCGCGACGTCAACCAGACGACGAGTCAGGTAACCGGAGTTCGCCGTTTTCAGTGCGGTATCCGCCAGACCTTTACGCGCACCGTGCGTGGAGATGAAGTACTGGAGTACGTTCAGACCTTCACGGAAGTTCGCGGTGATCGGCGTTTCGATGATGGAGCCATCCGGCTTCGCCATCAGACCACGCATACCGGCAAGCTGACGAATCTGTGCAGCAGAACCACGCGCACCGGAGTCGGCCATCATGTAGATGCTGTTGAAGGAGACCTGCTGCTCTTCTTCGCCGTTACGGTTAATAACGGTTTCAGTTTGCAGGTTGTCCATCATCGCTTTGGATACACGATCGTTCGCCGCAGCCCAGATATCGATAACTTTGTTGTAGCGTTCGCCCGCGGTCACCAGACCAGACTGGAACTGCTCCTGAATCTCAGCAACTTCTGCTTCCGCTTCGCTGATGATCTCGTATTTTTTCTCCGGGATGACCATGTCATCGATACCAACGGATGCACCTGAACGCGCTGCATAAGCAAAGCCGGTGTACATCGTCTGATCCGCAAAAATAACGGTCGGTTTCAGGCCCAGAATACGGTAGCAGGTGTTCAGCATCTTGGAGATGGCTTTCTTACCCAGCGCCTGGTTGACGATGGAGAAAGGCAGACCTTTCGGTACGATCATCCACAGAATGGCACGACCAACGGTCGTATCTTTCAGGCTGGTTTTCGCAACGAACTCGCCGTTTTCATCTTTTTCGTATTCGGTGATACGCACTTTAACGCGCGCATGCAGAGAGGCCAGGCCAGCGCGGTAAATACGCTCAGCTTCTTTCGGGCCAGTCAGCACCATGCCTTCGCCTTTGGCGTTAACACAGTCACGGGTCATGTAGTACAGACCCAGTACAACGTCCTGAGACGGAACGATGATAGGTTCGCCGTTCGCCGGGGACAGGATGTTGTTGGTAGACATCATCAGCGCACGCGCTTCGAGCTGGGCTTCCAGCGTCAGCGGTACGTGAACAGCCATCTGGTCACCATCGAAGTCGGCGTTGTATGCCGCACAAACCAGCGGGTGAAGCTGAATAGCTTTACCTTCGATCAGTACCGGCTCAAATGCCTGGATACCCAGACGGTGCAGAGTTGGTGCACGGTTCAGCAGTACCGGGTGTTCGCGGATAACTTCGTCCAGGATATCCCAAACGACAGCTTCTTCGCGCTCAACCATTTTCTTCGCGGCTTTGATGGTGGTGGCGAGGCCACGCAGCTCCAGCTTGCCGTAGATGAACGGTTTGAACAGCTCCAGCGCCATTTTCTTCGGCAGACCGCACTGATGCAGACGCAGGTATGGACCTACGGTGATAACCGAACGACCGGAGTAGTCAACGCGCTTACCGAGCAGGTTCTGACGGAAACGACCCTGCTTACCTTTGATCATATCGGCCAAAGATTTCAGAGGACGCTTGTTAGAACCGGTGATCGCACGACCGCGACGACCGTTATCCAGCAGGGCGTCAACCGCTTCCTGCAGCATACGTTTTTCGTTGCGTACGATGATGTCCGGCGCGGCCAGATCCAGCAGACGTTTCAGACGGTTGTTACGGTTAATGACGCGACGATACAGATCGTTCAGGTCAGAAGTCGCAAAACGACCGCCATCCAGCGGAACCAGCGGACGCAGATCTGGCGGCAGTACCGGCAGAACGGTCAGGATCATCCACTCCGGCTTGTTGCCAGACTGGACGAACGCTTCCAGCAGTTTGATACGCTTGGTCAGCTTCTTACGCTTGGTTTCGGAGTTGGTTTCGTTCAGCTCTTCGCGCAGAGTTTCACACTCTTGCTCCAGATCCATGCTCTTCAGCAGGGCCTGGATAGCTTCCGCACCCATCTTCGCGTCAAATTCGTCACCGAACTCTTCCAGCGCATCCAGATACTGCTCTTCAGTCAGGATCTGCTGGCGTTCCAGGTTGGTCATACCACCTTCGATAACCACATAGGATTCGAAGTACAGCACGCGTTCGATATCGCGCAGCGGCATATCGAGCAGCAGGCCGATACGGGACGGCAGAGACTTCAGGAACCAGATGTGGGCGGTCGGAGACGCCAGCTCGATGTGGCCCATACGCTCACGGCGCACTTTAGTCTGGGTCACTTCAACGCCGCACTTCTCACAGATCACACCGCGGTGTTTCAGGCGCTTGTACTTACCGCACAGGCACTCGTAATCTTTTACTGGCCCGAAAATACGCGCACAGAAAAGGCCGTCACGCTCAGGTTTGAACGTACGGTAGTTAATGGTTTCCGGCTTTTTAACTTCACCAAAAGACCATGAACGGATCATGTCTGGCGATGCCAGAGCAATTTTGATCGCATCAAACTCTTCGGTTTTAGTTTGCGCTTTCAGAAACTTTAATAAGTCTTTCACGGATTTGCTCCCGTCGGAGTAAGCACAATCTGGCGCCGGGTCTTACCCCGGCACCAGTGACCTGTTTGAGCGAGAGTTACTCGTCTTCCAGTTCGATGTTGATGCCCAGCGAGCGAATCTCTTTCAACAGTACGTTGAAGGATTCCGGCATGCCCGGTTCCATCTGATGGTTGCCGTCTACGATGTTTTTATACATCTTAGTACGGCCGTTCACGTCATCAGACTTAACGGTGAGCATTTCCTGCAGGGTGTATGCCGCGCCATATGCTTCCAGCGCCCACACTTCCATCTCCCCGAAGCGCTGACCACCGAACTGCGCCTTACCACCCAGCGGCTGCTGAGTAACCAGGCTGTAGGAACCGGTAGAACGCGCATGCATTTTGTCATCAACCAGGTGGTTCAGTTTCAGCATGTACATGTAGCCAACGGTAACCTGGCGCTCGAATTGCTCACCGGTACGACCGTCGAACAGGGTGATCTGGCCGGAAGTCGGCAGGCCACCAAGCTGTAACAGTTCCTTGATTTCAGACTCTTTCGCACCGTCGAAGACCGGCGTTGCGATCGGCATACCTTTTTTCAGGTTTTCAGCGAGACGCATAACTTCTTCGTCAGTGAAGGTATTCAGATCCACCTTCTGACGAACGTCGGTACCCAGATCGTAGGCACGCTGGATGAACTCGCGCAGTTTGGCGACTTCCTGCTGCTGTTTCAGCATGGCGTTGATTTTCTCGCCAATACCTTTCGCAGCCATACCCAGGTGGGTTTCCAGGATCTGACCGATGTTCATACGAGACGGTACGCCCAGCGGGTTCAGTACGATGTCTACCGGCGTGCCGTTTTCATCGTAAGGCATATCTTCGATCGGGTTGATCTTAGAGATAACACCCTTGTTACCGTGACGACCTGCCATTTTGTCACCAGGCTGAATCTGACGTTTAACGGCCAGATACACTTTAACAATCTTCAGCACGCCCGGTGCCAGATCGTCGCCCTGAGTGATTTTGCGGCGTTTCGCTTCGAGTTTTTTCTCGAACTCGTGTTTCAGTTCGTCGTACTGCTCAGCCAGCTGTTCCAGCTGATTTTGCTTCTCTTCGTCGGTCAGGCCCAGTTCCAGCCAGCGATCGCGCGGCAGCTTGTCGAGCTTCTCAGCTTCGATACCACCGGAGACCAGCACCGCGTAGATACGTCCAAACAGGCCGGCTTCGAGGATCTGCAGTTCTTCAGACAGGTCTTTTTTAGCCTGTTTGAGCTGCATCTCTTCGATTTCCAGCGCACGTTTGTCTTTTTCTACGCCGTCGCGGGTAAAGACCTGAACGTCGATAATGGTACCGGAGACACCGTTTGGTACGCGCAGAGAAGAATCTTTAACGTCAGACGCTTTCTCGCCGAAGATCGCGCGCAGCAGTTTCTCTTCCGGCGTCAGCTGGGTTTCACCTTTCGGCGTAACCTTACCAACCAGAATATCGCCGCCGGTCACTTCCGCACCGATATAAACGATACCGGATTCATCCAGTTTAGAGAGCGCAGCTTCACCCACGTTCGGGATGTCGGCAGTGATCTCTTCCGGCCCCAGCTTGGTGTCACGAGACACGCACGCCAGTTCCTGAATGTGGATGGTGGTAAAACGGTCTTCCTGGACAACACGCTCGGAAACGAGGATGGAGTCTTCGAAGTTGTAACCGTTCCACGGCATGAACGCTACGCGCATGTTCTGACCGAGCGCCAGTTCACCGAGGTCGGTGGACGGGCCGTCAGCCAGCACGTCGCCGCGCTCAATTGGCTCGCCCAGAGAGACACACGGCATCTGGTTGATACAGGTGTTCTGGTTCGAGCGGGTGTACTTGGTCAGGTTATAGATGTCGATACCTGCTTCGCCCGGGTACATCTCGTCTTCGTTAACTTTAATAACGATACGGGAAGCATCCACGTACTGAACGGTACCGCCACGTTTAGCAACCGCAGTTACACCAGAGTCAACGGCAACAGCACGTTCCATACCGGTACCAACCAGCGGCTTATCAGCGCGCAGAGTTGGAACGGCCTGACGTTGCATGTTCGCACCCATCAATGCACGGTTGGCGTCATCGTGTTCCAGGAACGGGATCAGGGACGCACCGACGGAAACCACCTGCTGGGTGGATACGTCCATGTAGTCAACCTGGTCGCGGCTGAACAAGCTGGATTCGCCTTTACTACGGCAAGTAACCAGATCTTCTACAAAGTGGCCTTCGTCATCCAGGTTGGAGTTCGCCTGAGCGATAACGTAGTTGCCTTCTTCGATAGCAGACAGGTAATGAATTTCGTCGGTTACAATACCGTCGGTCACTTTACGATACGGCGTCTCAAGGAAGCCGTATTCGTTAGTCTGTGCGTACACGGACAGGGAGTTGATCAGACCGATGTTCGGACCTTCAGGCGTTTCGATTGGGCATACGCGACCGTAGTGGGTCGGATGTACGTCTCGAACTTCAAAGCCTGCGCGTTCACGGGTCAGACCGCCCGGGCCGAGTGCGGAGATACGACGTTTGTGCGTAATCTCAGACAGCGGGTTGTTCTGGTCCATAAACTGAGACAGCTGGCTGGAACCAAAGAACTCTTTCACTGCTGCGGAAATCGGCTTGGCGTTGATCATATCCTGAGGCATCAGGGTGTCCAGATCGCCCAGAGACAGACGCTCTTTCACCGCACGCTCTACGCGCACCAGGCCAACGCGGAACTGGTTTTCCGCCATTTCGCCTACGGAACGGATACGACGGTTGCCGAGGTGGTCGATATCATCGACTTCGCCTTTACCGTTACGGATATCAATGAGCTTCTTCATCACTTCGATGATGTCTTCTTTGCTCAGGATACCGGATCCTTCGATTTCGTCGCGCAGCAGAGAACGGTTGAACTTCATACGACCAACCGCGGACAGATCGTAGCGGTCTTCGGAGAAGAACAGGTTCTCGAACAGGCTTTCAGCCGCTTCGCGAGTCGGCGGCTCACCAGGACGCATCATGCGGTAGATCTCTACCAGCGCGCTCAGACGGTCATTGGTCGGGTCGACGCGTACAGTCTCAGACATGTACGGACCGTGGTCCAGATCGTTGGTGAACAGCGTTTCGATACGCTTATGGCCAGACTGGCTCAGCTTAGCCAGCAGATCCAGGCTCAGCTCCATGTTCGCTGGGCAGATCAGCTCGCCAGTAGATTCGTCGACATAATCTTTAGAGGCGACTTTGCCCGCAATGTACTCAACCGGAACTTCGATATGTTTGATATCGTCTTTTTCCAGTTGGCGAATGTGACGTGCGGTGATGCGACGCCCTTTCTCAACGTACACTTTACCGTTCGCTTCGATGTCGAAGGAGGCGGTTTCGCCGCGCAGACGCTCCGGAACCAGTTCCATCTGCAGCTTGTTATCGCGAATTTCAAAGACCACTTTCTCGAAGAACAGGTCAAGGATCTGCTCAGTGGTGTAATTCAGCGCGCGCAGGATGATGGTAGCCGGCAGCTTACGACGACGGTCAATACGGACAAACAGGTTGTCTTTCGGGTCGAACTCGAAGTCCAGCCAGGAGCCACGGTAAGGAATGATACGTGCGTTATACAGGACCTTACCGGAAGAGTGGGTCTTACCTTTGTCACTGTCAAAGAAGACGCCCGGGCTACGGTGCAGCTGAGAAACGATAACGCGCTCGGTACCGTTGATAACGAAGGTACCGTTGTCGGTCATGAGCGGAATTTCGCCCATGTAGACTTCTTGTTCTTTAATGTCTTTAACGGTGCCTTCCGGCGCTTCGCGCTCGTAGATCACCAGACGCAGTTTTACGCGCAGCGGTGCCGAGTAGGTCACGCCGCGGATCTGACATTCTTTAACGTCAAAAACCGGTTCGCCCAGACGGTAGCTGACGTACTGCAGCTCAGAGTTACCGCTGTAGCTTTTAATCGGGAATACGGAACGGAAAGCTGCTTCCAGACCATACTGCCCTTCAGGATCTTGCTCGATGAACTTCTGAAACGAGTCAAGCTGGATAGAAAGGAGATAAGGTATGTCCAGAACCTGCGGACGTTTACCAAAATCCTTACGAATACGTTTTTTCTCGGTATAGGAGTAAACCATAGGGTTCCTCAGCTCGCTGACAAGTCGACCCATCTGCCCACATAAGGCAGTTTTTTATGCAACACTATTTTGTTGACCGGAAAATGGAACACTTTCCGCAATACCTGTTTCTATCACGCTTAAACCATTTCATTGCGATTTACACAGCTCAGGAACCCTAACCTGTCGCAGTATATTAAGTCGTCTATAGAAACAAGCATTGTCAGGACAACCAGCAGTCAAACAGTGTGAAATTCTACTGGCGCCTTACAGCGCAAAAAGGCTGGTGACTAAAAAGTCACCAGCCATCAGCCTGATTTCTCAGGCTGCAACCGGAAAGGTTGGCTTATTTAACTTCAACTTCAGCGCCAGCTTCTTCCAGAGATTTTTTCAGTGCTTCAGCGTCATCTTTGCTCACGCCTTCTTTCAGAGCGGCCGGAGCAGATTCTACCAGGTCTTTAGCTTCTTTCAGACCCAGGCCAGTTGCGCCACGTACTGCTTTGATAACGGCAACTTTGTTAGCGCCAATACCTTTCAGAATTACGTCGAATTCAGTTTTTTCTTCAGCAGCTTCAACCGGGCCAGCAGCTACAGCTACAGCAGCAGCAGCGGAAACACCGAATTTTTCTTCCATTGCAGAGATCAGCTCAACAACGTCCATTACGGACATAGCGGATACTGCTTCAATGATTTGATCTTTAGTGATAGACATTTAAATTGTTCCTGAATATCAGAATAAGTTTATACGTAAGCGAATGCTTTACAAAGACAACTGCGATTAAGCAGCTTCTTTCGCATCGCGTACAGCAGCCAGAGTGCGAACCAGTTTGCCAGCCGAAGCTTCTTTCATGGTTGCCATCAGGCGTGCAATTGCTTCTTCGTAGGTCGGCAGAGTTGCCAGGCGGTCGATTTGCGACGCCGGGATCAGCTCACCTTCAAAGGCTGCGGCTTTGACCTCAAATTTTGCATTCGCTTTCGCGAACTCTTTGAACAGACGAGCGGCAGCGCCCGGGTGTTCCATAGAGTATGCAATCAGGGTCGGACCAATAAACGTGTCTTTCAGGCACTCGAAAGGAGTACCTTCAACGACGCGGCGCAGCAGGGTGTTACGAACAACACGCATGTATACGCCAGCTTCACGACCTGCTTTACGCAGTTCAGTCATTTTGTCTACAGTCACGCCACGGGAATCCGCAACTACTGCAGACAGCGCGCCTTTGGCTACTTCGCTGACTTCAGCAACAATCGCTTGTTTGTCTTGAAGATTTAAAGCCATTAGCTTTGCTCCTGGATGTTTGCCAGAGCTCATGCTCTGGAACTCACTTCACTCGACTCAAAGAGAAGAGCGTCTTAATACGGTGAGCAGAAACAAGCCAGAGTATCCAAAAATAATCTTAGCGTTCTGTCACCGTCTACGCAGGGCATTAAGTCTCTTGCGAAACACCTGCGGTCTTCGACGGAGGCCTGGATAGGCCAGGCTCCAACGAACAAATCTTTTTATCTGCTAACTTTCGTTAACAAACGTGGGGGGTAAGATTGTAGACAAATTCACCGCCCACGTAAAGCTAATCTTAGTTCGCAGAAGCGCTCAGACCAGCCTGATCAACGGCAACGCCAGCACCCATGGTGGTGGAGATGCTGATTTTCTTGATGTACACGCCTTTAGCCTGAGTCGGTTTCGCTTTTTTCAGCGCAACCAGCAGAGCTTCCAGGTTTTCTTTCAGTTTATCAGCGTCAAAATCCACTTTACCGATGGTGGTGTGGATGATGCCGTTTTTGTCGTTACGGTAACGAACCTGACCTGCTTTAGCGTTCTTAACCGCTTCAGCAACGTTCGGCGTTACGGTACCCACTTTCGGGTTTGGCATCAGGCCGCGCGGACCCAGAACCTGGCCCAGCTGGCCAACAACGCGCATTGCATCCGGGGAAGCAATGACAACGTCAAAGTTCATTTCGCCTTTTTTGATCTGGTCAGCCAGATCTTCCATACCTACCAGCTCTGCGCCAGCAGCTTTAGCTGCTTCAGCGTTAGGGCCCTGGGCAAATACGGCTACGCGAACTGAACGGCCAGTACCGTGCGGCAGTACGGTCGCGCCACGAACGTTCTGGTCAGATTTACGAGCGTCGATGCCGAGGTTAACGGCAACATCAACGCTTTCAACGAACTTAGCAGTAGCCAGTTCTTTCAGCAGAGAGATGGCTTCGTTGATGTCGTACTGTTTGGTCGCATCAACTTTGTCACGAATCACGGACATGCGCTTGGTCAGTTTAGCCATTTCTTAATCCTCCACTACCAGGCCCATGGAACGTGCAGTACCTTCAATGGAGCGAGTCATCGCTTCAATGTCGGAACCAGTCATGTCGGCAGCTTTGGTCTGCGCGATTTCCTGCAGCTGAGCGCGGGAAATTTTACCTACTTTGTCTTTGTTCGGTTTACCGGAACCAGACTTGATACCAGCCGCTTTTTTCAGCAGAACTGCTGCCGGCGGAGTTTTGGTAACGAAGGTGAAAGAACGGTCAGCGTAAACGGTAATAACAACCGGGATCGGCAGACCTTTTTCCAGGGATTCAGTTTTTGCGTTGAACGCTTTGCAGAATTCCATGATGTTCACACCCTGCTGACCCAGTGCTGGACCAACCGGCGGACTCGGGTTTGCCATACCAGCTGCAACCTGCAGCTTGACATAGGCTTGTACTTTCTTAGCCATGTAAATTTCCTCGTTTGGGTGTAGCGCCTGAAAAGGCTCCCCGTGATAAATATCGCTTTATGGGAATCAGACCCATAAAAACAAAAGGCGCGAAATTGTATGTCAATTCCGCGCCTCATGCAACGATTAAAACGTTGCTTTTTTGATCGGCTGTTAGGCTTTTTCTACCTGAGCGAAGTCCAGTTCAACCGGCGTCGCACGACCGAAGATAGAAACGGACACTTTCAGACGAGACTTCTCGTAGTCCACTTCTTCAACCACACCGTTAAAGTCGGCAAATGGACCGTCGCTAACGCGAACCATTTCACCCGGCTCAAACAGCGTTTTCGGCCGCGGCTTATCGCCAACCTGCTGCAGGCGGTTCATGATCGCGTCGACTTCTTTGTCACTGATCGGTGCCGGACGGTCAGACGTACCGCCGATGAAACCCATCACGCGCGGTACGCTGCGCACCAGGTGCCAGCTCGCGTCGTTCATCACCATCTGGACCAGCACGTAGCCCGGGAAGAATTTGCGTTCGCTTTTACGACGCTGGCCGCCGCGGATTTCGACCACTTCTTCGGTCGGCACCATGACTTCGCCAAACAGCTCTTCCATATTGTGTAATTTGATATGTTCACGCAACGAGGTAGCTACGCGACCTTCAAAACCGGAAAACGCCTGAACGACGTACCAGCGTTTTTTAGGAGCTTCAGACATCTCAGAACCTCAGGCCAGTGATAAAGGATACCAGGCGAACCAGAATACCATCCAGTCCCCACAGGATCAGTGACATTACGGCTGTCACTGCGGCAACAATCAGCGTGGTATGCAACGTTTCCTGGCGAGTCGGCCAGATCACCTTGCGGACTTCGGTTCTCGCTTCACGAGCGAAGGCGACTGTCGCCTTACCTTTTGTCGTTAACAGCGCGACACCGCCCGCTGCAGCGATCAGAATCACTACAGCCAGCGCACGCACTGCCAGCATAATGTCACGATAAAGGAAGTTGCCGACGATGGCCACGACCAGCAGCACGACTACGATTGTCCACTTCATCGCTTCGAGGCCGCGCCCGCTCCCTTGAGCTTCGGTATTCGCACTCATAAACCAACCTGTCACAAGAATTCAGACAAATAACTTCACCCCGCATGAGATGCGAGGCGACCAAACCGAAATGCTCTGCTGCGTTTCGGACTTAACGCCCTCTTCAGAGCCTGTCTCAGCAATGATTATGATCCAAAAAATCACTGATGAGCCAGGTTCTGGTGTGAAAGCGTGCAAAAAGGGCATCAAATGATGCCCTTTTATTGCGCATTGCGTCAAATGTTATCAGCAATTAGCCGAGAACTTTAGCAACCACGCCCGCGCCAACGGTACGGCCACCTTCACGGATTGCGAAACGCAGACCGTCGTCCATCGCGATCGGGTGGATCAGGGTAACAACCATTTTGATGTTGTCGCCCGGCATGACCATCTCTACGCCTTCCGGCAGTTCGATGGTGCCAGTCACGTCAGTTGTACGGAAGTAGAACTGCGGACGGTAGCCTTTGAAGAACGGAGTATGACGGCCGCCTTCGTCTTTGGACAGAATGTACACTTCAGATTCGAACTTGGTGTGCGGCTTGATGGAACCCGGCTTAGCCAGTACCTGACCACGTTCGATTTCTTCACGTTTGATACCACGCAGCAGAACACCAACGTTCTCACCAGCACGGCCTTCGTCCAGCAGTTTGCGGAACATTTCAACGCCAGTACAGGTAGACTTCGCAGTCTCTTTGATACCAACGATTTCAACTTCTTCGCCAACTTTGATGATACCGCGCTCGACACGACCGGTAACAACGGTACCACGACCGGAGATGGAGAATACGTCTTCGATCGGCAGCAGGAACGGCTTGTCAATCGCACGCTCTGGTTCCGGGATGTAAGAATCCAGGTAGCCAGCCAGTTCGATGATTTTCGCTTCCCAGTCTGCGTCGCCTTCCAGCGCTTTCAGAGCGGAACCACGAACGATCGGGGTGTCGTCGCCCGGGAAATCGTACTGGGACAGAAGTTCACGAACTTCCATTTCAACCAGTTCAAGCAGCTCTTCGTCATCAACCATGTCGCATTTGTTCAGGAACACGATGATGTACGGAACGCCTACCTGACGACCCAGCAGGATGTGCTCACGAGTCTGCGGCATCGGGCCGTCAGTCGCAGCAACAACCAGGATCGCGCCGTCCATCTGCGCAGCACCGGTGATCATGTTTTTAACATAGTCGGCGTGGCCCGGGCAGTCTACGTGCGCGTAGTGGCGAGTCGGGGTGTCATATTCAACGTGAGACGTGTTGATGGTGATACCACGAGCTTTTTCTTCCGGCGCGTTATCGATCTGATCGAATGCGCGAGCAGAACCACCGTAGGTTTTAGCCAGAACGGTAGTGATTGCAGCGGTCAGCGTTGTTTTACCATGGTCAACGTGGCCGATAGTACCGACGTTAACGTGCGGTTTTGTACGTTCAAACTTTTCTTTAGACATCGATTGTCCCTCTAAGACACGGATAAATCGGTGATATCACCACATCAACCGGGCAACATGCCCGACTTGTTGAATGCAATAAACTAGAGAGAAACAGGGGAGGAGAGATAAAGAAGTGGTGCTGATACCCAGAGTCGAACTGGGGACCTCACCCTTACCAAGGGTGCGCTCTACCAACTGAGCCATATCAGCACGTTTGGAGCGGGCAGCGGGAATCGAACCCGCATCATCAGCTTGGAAGGCTGAGGTAATAGCCATTATACGATGCCCGCATCCTGAAACTCGGCTACCCAGTTCTTTCTATAACAAAAAAAAGAGAAGCGTCTCTTTTTCTGTTTGAGCTGACCAGTTTAACCAATCAACTCTGGCTCCGCAAAGCGTTGCCGAAAGATGGTGGTGGGGGAAGGATTCGAACCTTCGAAGTCGATGACGGCAGATTTACAGTCTGCTCCCTTTGGCCGCTCGGGAACCCCACCAGGCACTTGATGGTGCCGACTACCGGAATCGAACTGGTGACCTACTGATTACAAGTCAGTTGCTCTACCTACTGAGCTAAGTCGGCATCAAGTAGCGCGCATTCTAGGGAGACCTGCGAGTTCATGCAACTAAAAAATTGCAGAAAATGTTCTATTGCTCACATTTTGTGCTCAAACGAGAAAAAATGGTGTAATTTCAAACAGGGCCGGACAAAAATACGCCAACCTTCTTCACAAATACGGTTAACGAGGAGGGCAAAAGGCATATCCAAACCGCGAAAGCGGCATCGATTCCTCACAGCCTCTCCATAAGATGCAATGAAAACTCACTGGCTTCTACCGAGGACTTTATATCCCCTTACCAAACCATTCATCTCTGTGATGCTACCTTTAGAAAGCATCATTCAATGAGTTTTTTTCTTATTATTCCGCGCAATCTGGTGTTACCCTCCTGCCCATTGTCCTGATTAACTAGTGTGAAGCACCCCGCCTTCATGTAATTCGGCGGTTGCAAGAGCATGCTTATGAGCCTAAAAGAGCAAACGTTAATGACACCGTATCTACAATTTAACCGCGACCAATGGGCTGCACTGCGTGATTCCGTTCCGATGACGCTAACAGAAGAAGAAATCACGCGGTTAAAAGGCATCAACGAAGATCTTTCCCTGGAAGAAGTTGCAGAGATTTATTTGCCGCTGTCGCGTTTACTCAATTTCTATATCAGCTCTAATTTGCGCCGGCAGGCTGTACTGGAACAATTCCTTGGCACCAACGGCCAGCGTATTCCTTATATCATCAGCATTGCGGGTAGCGTGGCGGTCGGGAAGAGCACCACCGCGCGCGTACTACAGGCGTTACTTAGCCGCTGGCCTGAGCATCGACATGTAGAATTGATTACGACAGATGGTTTTCTGCACCCTAACGCAGTATTGAAAGAACGTGGACTGATGAAGAAGAAAGGCTTCCCGCAGTCTTACGATATGCATCGCCTGGTTAAATTCGTCTCCGACCTGAAATCCGGTGTACCTGACGCTACGGCCCCGGTCTATTCACATCTCATTTATGACGTGATTCCGGATGGGGATAAGACGGTCACTCAGCCTGATATATTAATTCTTGAGGGATTAAATGTTTTGCAGAGTGGAATGGATTACCCTCACGATCCGCATCATGTATTTGTTTCCGACTTCGTTGATTTTTCAATTTATGTGGATGCGCCAGAAGAGTTGCTCAAAACCTGGTATATCAATCGTTTTCTGAAATTCCGCGAAGGGGCGTTTACCGACCCGGACTCTTATTTCCATAACTATGCTCAGTTGTCTAAAGACGAAGCTATTAATATTGCCACATCGCTATGGAATGAGATTAATCTTTTGAATTTAAAAGAGAATATTTTACCAACGCGTGAGCGAGCCAGCCTTATCATGACAAAAAGCGCAAACCACTCAGTCAATCAGGTGCGGTTAAGGAAATAAAAAGGGGAGCGCTGGCTCCCCTTTTTCATTCAGCGCCTCGCAATGAGATCTCACCGCCAATCCAAGGTTTTATCACCCCTTCTTGTTCCAGTAATAATGCGCCTTGAGCATCAATACCTCGAGAAATGCCAAAGATCTCTTTATCGCCAATAATAAGTTTAACCGGACGGTTAATAAAGTTATCGAGCTTTTCCCAGCGGCCCAGATAGGGCGCCAGGCCCTCATTCTCAAAAAGTTTAAAACCTGCCCGCAGCTCTTTAATCAGACAAGCGGCTAACTGATTACGATCGATAGAGATCCCGGCCTCCTGCAGGCTGATCCAGCCCTGATTGACAACATCAGACTCCACGCGGCGCATCATGAGATTAATCCCCGCGCCGCTGACTATCTGTGCCGCATCGCCGGTTTTCCCCGTCAGTTCCACCAGGATCCCGGACAGTTTGCGGTCCTGCAAATAGAGGTCGTTCGGCCATTTCACCCGTACTTTATCCGCCCCCAGGCTCTGCAGCACCTCGGCAATGACGATCCCGATGACCAGACTCAAACCTATAGCCGCAGCAGGCCCCTGCTCCAGTCGCCAGTACATTGAAAGGTAAAGATTAGACCCAAACGGCGAGAACCACTTGCGCCCGCGGCGGCCGCGGCCAGCCTGCTGATACTCAGCCACGCAGGCATCACCAGATTGCAGTTCGCTGAGCCGGTCCAGAAGATACTGGTTCGTGGAATCTATCACCGGTAGTACGGTTACCCGACCATGCTCAATCTGCCTGGCGATCTGCTCTTCGTCCAGTAGCTGGATAGGCTCAGGGAGACTGTAGCCTTTGCCCGGAACGGTGAACACGTCGACTCCCCAATCACGCAACGTTTGAATATGCTTGTTGATCGCTGCCCGGCTCATTCCTAAACGCTCGCCAAGCTGTTCACCTGAGTGAAATTCAGCATCAGCCAGTATCGATATTAGCGTCAAAGGAACGGTGTAGTCTTTCATGCAATAGTCTCCTCGGCATTGACTTCACCCGTTTCGCCAATAAAGCGCACCTCCGGCTGTAGCCAAATATCAAACTTCTCACCAACCTGTTGACGTACGTAGTGAGCCAATTCAACCACATCTTCACTGGTTGCCTGATTATGATTGATTAATACCAATGCCTGCTGGCTATGTACCGCTGCGCCGCCCATGACTTTGCCTTTAAGCTGGCATTGATCGATAAGCCAGCCGGCGGCTAGCTTCATGCTGCCATCAGGCTGAGGATAGTGGGGGATGTTCGGATAGGCAGCCAGCAGTGCTTGAGCCTTGTCTGCGCTAACGACCGGATTCTTAAAGAAGCTCCCCGCATTTCCATTCACTTTGGGATCGGGAAGTTTGGTCATGCGCATATGACATACGGCATCAAACACCTGCCGAGGGGTAACGGTTTGCGGATCAAGCCGGGTTAAATCGCCGTAGGTCAAAACGGGTTGCCACTCTTTTGGTAACATCAAACCAACGGCCACAATCGCGTAGCGATCTTGATATTCATGCTTAAAAATACTGTCCCGGTAGCCAAAACGACATTCCGCGGCGAAAAGGCGCAGTTTCTCACCAGTCGCTAACTCAACGCAATCGACGTACTGGCAAACCTTTTGTAATTCAACGCCGTAAGCACCAATATTTTGAATCGGCGAGGAGCCGGTGCAGCCAGGAATCAGGGCAAGATTTTCCAGGCCAGGCATGCCGTTATTCAACGCAAACTGCACTAGCTGATGCCAGTTCTCTCCTGCGCCAACATGCAAATGCCACGCGTCTGGTGTTTCACTCACTTCGATTCCCATAATACGGTTAATAATCACCGTACCGGCATAATCCTTCAGGAACAGAACATTGCTTCCTTCACCAAGGATCAGGATTGGCTGGCGCTGTGCAGCGGCATTTTGCCAGGCATCCAGTAGCTGTTTTTCAGTTTCGGCGCGAACAATCGTTTTGGCAGAACGGTCAATACCGAAGGTATTCCAGGGCTTAAGTGAGTGGCTCATAATGGCTTCCAGATGCAAAATCTGCATTAGTTTACCGTATATAGCGAGGGAAGGCTTGCCTGAATGTCAGGGGGACCAGGAACCATGACGTTACCAAAGTCCAGTCATTCGCAGACCACAAAAACGCAAAAAGCCCATCCGTCAGGATGGGCTCTTCACTTAATTGATGCCTGGCAGTTCCCTACTCTCACATGGGGAGACCCCACACTACCATCGGCGCTACGGCGTTTCACTTCTGAGTTCGGCATGGGGTCAGGTGGGACCACCGCGCTAGTGCCGCCAGGCAAATTCTGTTTAATCTGTATCAGGCTGAAAATCTTTCTCTCAAATCCGCCAAAACATCTTCGGCGTTGTAAGGTTAAGCCTCACGGTTCATTAGTACCGGTTAGCTCAACGCATCGCTGCGCTTACACACCCGGCCTATCAACGTCGTCGTCTTCAACGTTCCTTCAGGACCCTTAAAGGGTCAGGGAGAACTCATCTCGGGGCAAGTTTCGTGCTTAGATGCTTTCAGCACTTATCTCTTCCGCATTTAGCTACCGGGCAATGCCATTGGCATGACAACCCGAACACCAGTGATGCGTCCACTCCGGTCCTCTCGTACTAGGAGCAGCCCCCCTCAATTCTCCAGCGCCCACGGCAGATAGGGACCGAACTGTCTCACGACGTTCTAAACCCAGCTCGCGTACCACTTTAAATGGCGAACAGCCATACCCTTGGGACCTACTTCAGCCCCAGGATGTGATGAGCCGACATCGAGGTGCCAAACACCGCCGTCGATATGAACTCTTGGGCGGTATCAGCCTGTTATCCCCGGAGTACCTTTTATCCGTTGAGCGATGGCCCTTCCATTCAGAACCACCGGATCACTATGACCTGCTTTCGCACCTGCTCGCGCCGTCACGCTCGCAGTCAAGCCAGCTTATGCCATTGCACTAACCTCCTGATGTCCGACCAGGATTAGCTGACCTTCGTGCTCCTCCGTTACTCTTTAGGAGGAGACCGCCCCAGTCAAACTACCCACCAGACACTGTCCGCAACCCCGATTAGGGGCCCACGTTAGAACACCAGCCATTAAAGGGTGGTATTTCAAGGATGGCTCCATGCAGACTGGCGTCCACACTTCAAAGCCTCCCACCTATCCTACACATCAAGGACCAGTGTTCAGTGTCAAGCTATAGTAAAGGTTCACGGGGTCTTTCCGTCTTGCCGCGGGTACACTGCATCTTCACAGCGAGTTCAATTTCACTGAGTCTCGGGTGGAGACAGCCTGGCCATCATTACGCCATTCGTGCAGGTCGGAACTTACCCGACAAGGAATTTCGCTACCTTAGGACCGTTATAGTTACGGCCGCCGTTTACCGGGGCTTCGATCAAGAGCTTCTCCTTACGGATAACCCCATCAATTAACCTTCCGGCACCGGGCAGGCGTCACACCGTATACGTCCACTTTCGTGTTTGCACAGTGCTGTGTTTTTAATAAACAGTTGCAGCCAGCTGGTATC
This sequence comes from Klebsiella sp. M5al, assembly GCF_002090195.1. Taxonomy (NCBI): domain Bacteria; kingdom Pseudomonadati; phylum Pseudomonadota; class Gammaproteobacteria; order Enterobacterales; family Enterobacteriaceae; genus Klebsiella; species Klebsiella sp. M5al. The sequence continues at coordinate 289,130 of NZ_CP020657.1, read as the reverse complement.
TTCGACTGATTTCAGCTCCATGGGTAAACCACTTCACCTACATATCAGCGTGCCTTCTCCCGAAGTTACGGCACCATTTTGCCTAGTTCCTTCACCCGAGTTCTCTCAAGCGCCTTGGTATTCTCTACCTGACCACCTGTGTCGGTTTGGGGTACGATTTGATGTTACCTGATGCTTAGAGGCTTTTCCTGGAAGCAGGGCATTTGTCACTTCAGCACCGTAGTGCCTCGTCATCACACCTCAGCGTTAATAACGTTCCGGATTTACCTGGAACATCCGCCTACATGCTTAAACCGGGACAACCGTCGCCCGGCCAACATAGCCTTCTCCGTCCCCCCTTCGCAGTAACACCGAGTACAGGAATATTAACCTGTTTCCCATCGACTACGCCTTTCGGCCTCGCCTTAGGGGTCGACTCACCCTGCCCCGATTAACGTTGGACAGGAACCCTTGGTCTTCCGGCGTGCGGGTTTTTCACCCGCATTATCGTTACTTATGTCAGCATTCGCACTTCTGATACCTCCAGCAACCCTCACAGGCCACCTTCAACGGCTTACAGAACGCTCCCCTACCCAACAACACATAGTGTCGCTGCCGCAGCTTCGGTGCATGGTTTAGCCCCGTTACATCTTCCGCGCAGGCCGACTCGACCAGTGAGCTATTACGCTTTCTTTAAATGATGGCTGCTTCTAAGCCAACATCCTGGCTGTCTGGGCCTTCCCACATCGTTTCCCACTTAACCATGACTTTGGGACCTTAGCTGGCGGTCTGGGTTGTTTCCCTCTTCACGACGGACGTTAGCACCCGCCGTGTGTCTCCCGTGATAACATTCTTCGGTATTCGTAGTTTGCATCGGGTTGGTAAGTCGGGATGACCCCCTAGCCGAAACAGTGCTCTACCCCCGAAGATGAATTCACGAGGCGCTACCTAAATAGCTTTCGGGGAGAACCAGCTATCTCCCGGTTTGATTGGCCTTTCACCCCCAGCCACAAGTCATCCGCTAATTTTTCAACATTAGTCGGTTCGGTCCTCCAGTTAGTGTTACCCAACCTTCAACCTGCCCATGGCTAGATCACCGGGTTTCGGGTCTATACCCTGCAACTTAACGCCCAGTTAAGACTCGGTTTCCCTGCGGCTCCCCTATACGGTTAACCTTGCTACAGAATATAAGTCGCTGACCCATTATACAAAAGGTACGCAGTCACCCCATAAAGAGGCTCCTACTGCTTGTACGTACACGGTTTCAGGTTCTTTTTCACTCCCCTCGCCGGGGTTCTTTTCGCCTTTCCCTCACGGTACTGGTTCACTATCGGTCAGTCAGGAGTATTTAGCCTTGGAGGATGGTCCCCCCATATTCAGACAGGATACCACGTGTCCCGCCCTACTCTTCGAGTTCACAGCCTGTGTGTTTTAGTGTACGGGAGTATCACCCTGTACCCTGCGACTTTCCAGACGCTTCCACTAACACACAAGCTGATTCAGACTCCGGGCTGCTCCCCGTTCGCTCGCCGCTACTGGGGGAATCTCGGTTGATTTCTTTTCCTCGGGGTACTTAGATGTTTCAGTTCCCCCGGTTCGCCTCGTTTGACTATGTATTCATCAAACGATAGTGCAACGAATTGCACTGGGTTTCCCCATTCGGACATCGCCGGCTATAACGGTTCATATCACCTTACCGACGCTTTTCGCAGATTAGCACGTCCTTCATCGCCTCTGACTGCCAGGGCATCCACCGTGTACGCTTAGTCGCTTAACCTCACAACCCGAAGATGTTTCGTGAAACATCATCGTGTCGCGAAAATTTGAGAGACTCGAACACACATTAGCTGTGTGTCGTTTCAATTTTCAGCTTGATCCAGATTTTTAAAGAGCAAAACTTCGCAGTGAACCTTTTCAGGTACACTCTGAAGTTTTCTTGTGGTGTGCAGTAAAAGATGGTGGAGCTATGCGGGATCGAACCGCAGACCTCCTGCGTGCAAAGCAGGCGCTCTCCCAGCTGAGCTATAGCCCCATCGTAGTTAAAACCTCTTCAAATTCACCGTGATGAATTTGGTAGGCCTGAGTGGACTTGAACCACCGACCTCACCCTTATCAGGGGTGCGCTCTAACCACCTGAGCTACAAGCCTGCAGAGATTTTTTACTGCTTATTTTTCATCAGACAATCTGTGTGGACACTACAAAGGCAGGTTCTTTCAGGTAAGGAGGTGATCCAACCGCAGGTTCCCCTACGGTTACCTTGTTACGACTTCACCCCAGTCATGAATCACAAAGTGGTAAGCGCCCTCCCGAAGGTTAAGCTACCTACTTCTTTTGCAACCCACTCCCATGGTGTGACGGGCGGTGTGTACAAGGCCCGGGAACGTATTCACCGTGGCATTCTGATCCACGATTACTAGCGATTCCGACTTCATGGAGTCGAGTTGCAGACTCCAATCCGGACTACGACATACTTTATGAGGTCCGCTTGCTCTCGCGAGGTCGCTTCTCTTTGTATATGCCATTGTAGCACGTGTGTAGCCCTACTCGTAAGGGCCATGATGACTTGACGTCATCCCCACCTTCCTCCAGTTTATCACTGGCAGTCTCCTTTGAGTTCCCGGCCGGACCGCTGGCAACAAAGGATAAGGGTTGCGCTCGTTGCGGGACTTAACCCAACATTTCACAACACGAGCTGACGACAGCCATGCAGCACCTGTCTCAGAGTTCCCGAAGGCACCAAAGCATCTCTGCTAAGTTCTCTGGATGTCAAGAGTAGGTAAGGTTCTTCGCGTTGCATCGAATTAAACCACATGCTCCACCGCTTGTGCGGGCCCCCGTCAATTCATTTGAGTTTTAACCTTGCGGCCGTACTCCCCAGGCGGTCGACTTAACGCGTTAGCTCCGGAAGCCACTCCTCAAGGGAACAACCTCCAAGTCGACATCGTTTACAGCGTGGACTACCAGGGTATCTAATCCTGTTTGCTCCCCACGCTTTCGCACCTGAGCGTCAGTCTTTGTCCAGGGGGCCGCCTTCGCCACCGGTATTCCTCCAGATCTCTACGCATTTCACCGCTACACCTGGAATTCTACCCCCCTCTACAAGACTCCAGCCTGCCAGTTTCGAATGCAGTTCCCAGGTTGAGCCCGGGGATTTCACATCCGACTTGACAGACCGCCTGCGTGCGCTTTACGCCCAGTAATTCCGATTAACGCTTGCACCCTCCGTATTACCGCGGCTGCTGGCACGGAGTTAGCCGGTGCTTCTTCTGCGGGTAACGTCAATCGACAAGGTTATTAACCTTATCGCCTTCCTCCCCGCTGAAAGTACTTTACAACCCGAAGGCCTTCTTCATACACGCGGCATGGCTGCATCAGGCTTGCGCCCATTGTGCAATATTCCCCACTGCTGCCTCCCGTAGGAGTCTGGACCGTGTCTCAGTTCCAGTGTGGCTGGTCATCCTCTCAGACCAGCTAGGGATCGTCGCCTAGGTGAGCCGTTACCCCACCTACTAGCTAATCCCATCTGGGCACATCTGATGGCAAGAGGCCCGAAGGTCCCCCTCTTTGGTCTTGCGACGTTATGCGGTATTAGCTACCGTTTCCAGTAGTTATCCCCCTCCATCAGGCAGTTTCCCAGACATTACTCACCCGTCCGCCACTCGTCACCCGAGAGCAAGCTCTCTGTGCTACCGTTCGACTTGCATGTGTTAGGCCTGCCGCCAGCGTTCAATCTGAGCCATGATCAAACTCTTCAATTTAAGTTTGATGCTCGTGAATTAAACTTCGTAATGAATTACGTGTTCACTCTTTGAGACTTGGTATTCATTTTTCGTCCGAAGACGTTAAGAATCCATGTCACTTTGAGTGCCCACACAGATTGTCTGATAAATTGTTAAAGAGCAGTGCAACGCGGCTTTCGCTCACCGTTGCGAGGTCCCGTATAATACGTTTTCCTCATTCAGAGTCAAGCGTTTAATTTCGCTTTTCTCTGTCGGCATTCATCGCTGAATCCCGCTGACCCGGCGGCTTGCGTGCCGTTGTTCCGTGTCAGTGGGAGCGCATTATAGGGAGTAATTCCGAAGTGACAAGGGGAAATTTCAAAAAACTTTTCGTTCGCTCAACTTTCCATCACCAGGGTGATTTAACGCGCTATTTGCTGGTCATTTGCGCAATTTCCCGCGCAAATCTGCCCACCTGCTGCCAGTCGGTATACACCACTTCTTTACTAACATCCGTTTCGCCGCCGGTCATCTTCATAATAAGGCGAATCATAAACCGATCGTACCAACGATAGCGTGGATAGCGAAGCGCTCCGGCAAATACCGCGCAGTGCTGCGGCTGCCAGGGCGAGTTGAGCAGAAACTTTCGCGTGTAGCTGTTGGTCTGCGGCGTTCGTTTTTCTGGCTTACGCGCGACGAGGTTAACCGAGAAAAATGCTCCCGGCAGCGCCTGCAGCGACTGAAGATGCGTTTTGACAAACCGCTCCAGCGCGGGATGAAAGTGACCATAGCGGATTGATGCGCCAATCACGACGCGATCGTATAAAGGCCACTCCACCTCATTAGTACGGTTGAGGTCAATCGTATCCGCATCAATCCCCTGCTCTTTTAATTCAGATGCCAGATAGGAGGCGATTTCACGCGTCTGTCCGTCGCGGGTAGAAAATAGAATCAAAGTTTTCACAGGCACTCCTGTTATTCGCGCCAGAAAGTCGGAGTAAATAGCACCAGCAAGGTGAACACTTCCAGACGACCAAACAGCATATTAGCAATCAAGATCCATTTTGCGACAGGGTTCATCGTCGCAAAGTTATCCGCCACCACGCCCAGTCCCGGGCCAAGGTTATTCAGCGTCGCGACGACCGAAGCAAAGGCCGAGAAATCATCCACGCCGGTGGCGATAATCGCCAGCATACTAATGATAAACACCAGCGCATAGGCGGAGAAAAATCCCCAAACGGCTTCAAGGATACGTTCCGGCAACGCACGGTTCCCCAGTTTAATACTGTATACCGCATTAGGGTGTACCAGCCGTTTAAGCTCACGGTTACCCTGCTTGAAAAGCAGAAGAATACGGATAACCTTCAAACCACCGCCCGTCGACCCGGCGCAGCCGCCGATAAAAGCCGAGCAGAGCAGAAGGACCGGTAAGAATAGCGGCCAGCGCGCGATACTGTCGGTAGTGAATCCTGCCGTTGTCGCCATCGAAACAACCTGGAAGAACGCCTGGTTCACCGTCATGAGTGCAGAACTGTATACATCATGCAGCCACAGCACCAGAGTACATACCACCACCAGCGTGAGCTGCACGCCGATAAACATGCGGAATTCGGGATCGCGCCAGTACACTTTCAGGCTGCGCCCGCTGAGTAATGAAAAGTGCAGGCCGTAGTTACAGCCCGATATCAGCAAGAAAATAGCAATAATGGAGTTAATCGTTGGGCTATTAAAGTAGCCCACGCTGGCGTCATGGGTAGAGAATCCGCCAATCGCAATCGTCGAGAAGCTATGCCCGATGGCGTCGAACGCCGGCATACCGGCAAACCACAGCGCCAGCGCGCAGGCCACCGTCAGTAAGACATAAATAAGCCACAGCGTTTTCGCCGTTTCAGCGATTCGCGGCCGCATTTTATTATCTTTCAGCGGCCCGGGCATTTCCGCCCGATACAGCTGCATCCCCCCGACGCCCAGTATCGGCAGTATCGCTACCGCCAGCACGATGATCCCCATCCCGCCAAACCATTGCAGCATCTGGCGATAGAAAAGAATGGCGTGAGGTAATGAGTCAAGCCCTACCAGCGTGGTTGCCCCGGTCGTTGTCAAACCCGAGAAAGATTCAAAGAAGGCATCCGTGATGCTCAGGTTAGGCTGCTCAGAGAAGATAAAGGGCAGCGAGCCGACGCTTCCGAGCACCGTCCAGAACAGCACGACGATAAGAAATCCTTCGCGGGATTTCAGTTCGCCCTTCTCACGACGGTTAGGCCACCACAGCAGCGAGCCGATCGCCAGGGCGACAAAAAAGGTCTGTGTAAACGCCCGCCCCGCGCCATCGCGATATATCAGGGCTATTAATCCCGGGAGGATCATTGTCCCCGAAAACAAAATGACCAGCAGTCCAACGATTCGGGTTATCGCGCGAAAATGCATCTCTGGCGCTTCCTTTGATATGCAAAAAAATCAGGTGGGGATTATTCGTCAATCTTCAGTAATTGCAACGAACCGCGACTAAAATCAGCCAGTTTTGCTGAAAAAAGCGCCACTTCAGCCTGAGGAAGCGCCACGCGCAGCTGAACAGACGCTTGATATTCGCTCTCGACAATTTTCCCTGAGAATTGAGCCAACAGCGTTTCAATCCCGGCCAACTGCCCGTATTCACACTGCACAGTATATGCGGTCAGCGGCGTCTTGCGCTGTGTTGCGAGCTGCGCAAGCGCCTGATGCACGCCGCCGCCGTACGCTTTGACCAGACCGCCGGTGCCGAGCAGAATACCACCGTAGTAGCGCACGACGACAGCGGTTATCTCGCCGACGCCGCTGCCCATAAGCTGCGCCAGCATCGGCTTACCCGCCGTCCCCGCCGGTTCGCCATCATCGGAAAATCCCAGTTGCTGCGAGTCATTTGGCGGCCCGGCGACCCACGCCACGCAGTGGTGACGGGCATCCAGATGATCAGCCCTAACTGACTCGACAAACGCTTTTGCCGCCGCTACGCCGTCGGTATGCGCCAACAGCGTGATAAAGCGGCTCTTTTTGATCTCTTCCACAAAGGTGACCGGCGCGGCCGGTATCAACCAGCTTTCCATTACGCCAGTTTCAGATCGCGCGTCATGTTTTCAATACTGTTTTCGTGGATCACGACGTTGTCTTCAATACGAATACCGCCAAACGGTTTCAGCGCTTCAATTTTCTGCCAGTTGAAGTGTTTGCTGAACTGCCCTTCGCGCCACGGCGCCAGCAGCGATTCGATAAAGTAGATGCCCGGTTCAATCGTCAATACCATCCGCGGCTGCAGCACGCGCGTGCAGCGCAGGTAGGGATATTTTGCCGGCGCGGCCAGATGGGTACCGGTATCATCCTGCATAAAGCCCGCGACATCATGAACCTGCAGACCCAGAGGATGGCCAATGCCGTGCGGCATAAACGGTCCGGTCAGGTCGTTTTCCACCATCGCTTCTTCGCTCATCTCTTTGACTATTTGATGTTTGCGCAGCAGTTTGGCAATACGCTGATGGAACTGGACATGATAATCCACGTAGCTCACGCCCGCCTTCATGGTGCTAATCAGCGCCAGCTGTTCATCATTAACGTCTTTAACCAGCTGAGCATAGTCGTTATCGCCATGCGCCGCCCAGGTACGCGTCAGGTCCGCCGCATAGCCGTTATATTCCGCGCCCGCATCCAGCAGGAAGCTGCGCAACTCCGCCGGCGCGCGGTGATCCAGCTTAGTGTAATGCAGAACGGAAGCGTGTTCGTTCAGCGCCACAATGTTGCTGTACGGTACATCGGTGTCGCGATGGCCGGTAGCAGTCAGATAGGCCTGGTTAATATCAAACTCGCTCATCCCGGAGAGGAACGCTTCATGAGCGGCCTGATGACCGTTAACCGCCGACTTCTGCGCTTCGCGCATACAGGCCAGCTCATAGTCAGTTTTATAAGAGCGGTAGTAGTGCAGATAATCAATCACCCCTTTCGGGTTGATTTTATCCGCCGCGAGTTCTAACCCCAGCGCGCGTTCCGGTACCGGTCCGATATACGCGATATTGCCGCGGGCGGCGGGTAGCTGGCTGCCGATACCGTCCGCTTTCGGCAGGGCAATGACTTCCACCTCTTCGGTCCAGAACGAAGTTGGCAGCGGTTCCACGTTATGCCAGTAGTCGACCGGCAGGTAGAACCACAGTTTCGGTTTGTTGACACCGTCCACCAGCAGCCAGCAGTTAGGGACCTGGGTAACCGGCACCCAGGCTTTGAACTGCGGGTTGACCTTGAACGGATACGGATGATCGTCAAGGAAGACGTTGAACAGTTCACCGGAGTGAATCAGCAGGGCATCCAGCTTAAAGCGGGCCAGAACATCACGGGTACGCTCTTGTAGGGTAACGATATGATTTTTATAGAGACCGGCAAGGGATTCCATCTTTTATCCTTTGATTTTATGAGATCGTGATGTTTCGCATCTTAGCACAATGACCTCAAACGGGGTGATCTCTACCGGGTGTGATCCGACCAGCATTTATTTAAAGTCTTATTTGCAATTTCTTAACATAAAATCCACACTCCGTCTCATCTGGTACGACCAGATCATATTGCTGGATTCAGGAGACTGACATGCTCTACAAAGGCGACACCCTGTACCTCGACTGGCGGGAAGACGGCATTGCCGAACTGGTATTCGATGCCCCCGGCTCGGTCAACAAGCTCGATACCGCAACCGTAGCCAGCCTCGGTGAAGCGCTGGACGTACTGGAAAAACAAAAAGATCTTAAAGGGCTGCTGCTGCGCTCCGAAAAAGCCGCTTTTATCGTCGGCGCGGATATCACCGAATTTCTTTCTCTGTTCCTGGTTCCCGAAGAACAGCTCAGCCAGTGGCTACATTTCGCTAATAGCGTATTTAATCGCCTGGAAGATTTGCCGGTTCCGACCATCTCCGCCGTCAACGGCTATGCGCTGGGCGGCGGCTGCGAATGCGTACTGGCGACCGATTATCGCCTGGCGACGCCGGACCTGCGCATTGGTCTGCCGGAAACGAAGCTGGGCATCATGCCGGGCTTTGGCGGCTCGGTGCGGATGCCGCGCATGCTTGGCGCGGACAGCGCGCTGGAAATCATTGCCGCAGGTAAAGACCTCGGCGCCGAACAGGCCTTAAAAATCGGCCTCGTCGACGGCGTGGTTAAACATGAAAAACTGATCGATGGCGCAGTAGCCATTCTGCGTCAGGCCATTAACGGCGACCTGGACTGGAAAGCGAAGCGCCAGCCGAAGCTGGAGCCGCTTCACCTGAGTAAAATTGAAGCCGCAATGAGTTTTACCATCGCCAAAGGCATGGTGGCGCAAACCGCCGGGAAACACTACCCGGCCCCGCTTACCGCCGTTAAAACCATTGAAGCCGCCGCCCGCTTTGGCCGCGAAGAAGCGCTGAACCTGGAAAACAAAAGTTTCGTCCCGCTGGCGCATACCAACGAGGCGCGCGCGCTGGTCGGTATCTTCCTCAACGATCAGTACGTCAAAGCGAAAGCGAAGAAGCTGACGAAAGATGTCGACACGCCAAAACACGCGGCCGTGCTGGGCGCGGGGATTATGGGCGGCGGTATTGCATACCAGTCGGCCTGGAAAGGCGTGCCGGTGGTCATGAAGGATATTAACGACAAATCGCTGACGCTGGGCATGACCGAAGCGGCGAAGCTGCTGAATAAACAGCTTGAGCGCGGCAAAATCGATGGGCTCAAGATGGCCGGCGTCATTTCCACTATTCAGCCAACCCTGGATTACGCCGGCTTTGAGCGCGTGGACGTCGTGGTCGAAGCCGTCGTTGAGAACCCAAAAGTGAAAAAAGCGGTACTGGCGGAAACCGAAGAGAAGGTGCGCCCGGATACCGTGCTGGCCTCCAACACCTCGACCATCCCTATCAGCGAGCTGGCCAGCGTCCTGCAGCGCCCGGAAAACTTCTGCGGCATGCACTTCTTTAACCCGGTGCATCGCATGCCGCTGGTTGAAGTGATCCGCGGCGATAAAACCTCGGATAAGACCATTGCCAAAGTCGTCGCCTGGGCCAGCAAAATGGGCAAAACGCCGATTGTGGTCAACGACTGCCCCGGCTTCTTCGTCAACCGCGTACTGTTCCCCTACTTCGCCGGTTTCAGCCAGCTGCTGCGCGATGGCGCGGACTTCCGCAAGGTCGACAAAGTGATGGAAAAACAGTTTGGCTGGCCGATGGGGCCCGCCTATCTGCTGGACGTCGTGGGCATTGATACCGCGCATCACGCGCAGGCGGTCATGGCGGCGGGCTTCCCGCAGCGAATGCAGAAAGAGTATCGCGATGCGATCGATGCGCTATTCGACGCCAAGCGTTTCGGCCAGAAAAACGGCCTTGGCTTCTGGCGCTACAAAGAAGACAGCAAAGGTAAGCCGAAGAAGGAAGAGGATACTGTCGTCGATAGCCTGCTGGCGGAAGTCAGCCAGCCGAAGCGCGATTTCAGCGATGAAGAGATTATCGCCCGGATGATGATCCCGATGGTCAACGAAGTGGTGCGCTGTCTCGAAGAGGGCATTATTGCCAGCCCGGCGGAAGCCGATATGGCGCTGGTTTATGGCCTGGGCTTCCCTCCGTTCCACGGCGGCGCGTTCCGCTGGCTCGATACGCTCGGTAGCGCAAAATATCTCGATATGGCGCAGCAGTACCAGCACCTCGGCCCGCTATACGACGTGCCGGAAGGATTGCGCAGCAAAGCGCGTCATAACGAACCGTACTATCCCCCGGTTGAGCCTGCCCGTGCGCCAGGCGACCTGAAAACGGCTTAAGGAGTCACAATGGAACAGGTTGTCATTGTCGATGCAGTTCGTACCCCGATGGGCCGTTCGAAGGGCGGCGCCTTTCGCCACGTGCGTGCGGATGATCTCTCCGCGCACCTGATGCGTAGCCTGCTTTCGCGTAATCCGTCTCTTGAGGCGAGCGCGATCGACGATATTTACTGGGGCTGCGTCCAGCAGACCCTGGAACAGGGCTTCAACATTGCCCGCAACGCGGCGTTGCTGGCGGAGATCCCGCATTCGGTACCCGCCACCACGGTCAATCGGCTGTGCGGTTCTTCTATGCAGGCGCTTCACGACGCGGCGCGTATGATCATGACCGGCGATGCCAGCGTCTGCCTGATTGGCGGCGTAGAGCATATGGGCCACGTTCCGATGAGCCACGGCGTGGATTTCCATCCCGGACTGAGCCGTAACGTCGCCAAAGCCGCCGGAATGATGGGTCTGACGGCAGAAATGCTGGCGCGTCTGCACGGCATCAGCCGGGAAATGCAGGACCAGTTCGCCGCCCGCTCCCACGCTCGCGCCTGGGCCGCGACGCAGTCCGGCGCATTCAAGACGGAGATCATCCCGACCGGCGGTCACGACGCCGACGGTGTGCTGAAGTCTTACAGCTACGATGAAGTCATTCGCCCGGAGACGACGGTAGAAGCGCTGGCCGCGCTGAGACCCGCGTTCGATCCGGTCACCGGCACCGTGACGGCGGGAACCTCTTCCGCCCTCTCCGATGGCGCCGCAGCGATGTTGTTAATGAGCGAAAGCCGCGCCCGCGAACTGGGCCTGAAGCCTCGCGCTCGCGTGCGCTCGATGGCTGTCGTCGGCTGCGATCCGTCAATAATGGGCTATGGCCCGGTTCCCGCGTCAAAACTGGCGCTGAAAAAGGCCGGGCTCAGCGCCAGCGATATCGATGTGTTCGAGATGAACGAAGCTTTTGCCGCCCAGATCCTACCGTGCATTAAAGATCTGGGGCTGATGGAACAGATAGACGAGAAGATCAACCTCAACGGCGGCGCGATCGCCCTGGGCCATCCGCTCGGCTGTTCCGGCGCGCGCATTAGCACTACGTTGATCAACCAGATGGAGCGTAAAGACGCGCAGTTCGGCCTAGCCACCATGTGTATTGGTTTAGGTCAGGGGATCGCAACGGTATTTGAGCGGGTTTAATCGAAGAGTTAATCCCCGAAATAGTTTAGTTGCCGTTCTTCCCGCCTGTCAGGGGCGGGTTTTTTATTTCTACCGATCCGTTATTATCCCCATGTACCTAATGATTATTAAGGATAATGAAGAGTGATGAAAACACTCCCAATCATTTTTCTGCTAACCACGTTCTCTGCCGCAGCGCTCGCCAGCGAACAGGATAGCGCTCAGGCATGCCTTTCCAGGGGGATCAGTAAAATGGCGCAGGACCCTGGCAGCGATCGGCTAAAGCATCTGGTCATCACCGACATTAATACCGAACGCTATGATGAGAAGATAGGCAGCCAGCATATCGCGACGCAGCTCACCGCTACGCTGGAAAAAGAAGGGAACCCGGTAGGGAAAATGCTCTGTTTGCTGGAAAACGATCGGCCGCTGTACGTTTACTTCAGCGATGACCGGTAAAAACAGCACCCAGGCCAAAAGCCCGGATGCTTTCAGAGCGGCTATCAGATAAACGCAAAGGCATCGCCAAACAGGCGATCTTCACGCGCGCCGCGCTCGTTGCAGAACAGGTCACGGGCAATTTTCGCCATCTCAAAACGGCCGGCGATATAGATATCATGCTCGCCCAGCGTACCGTAATCCTGCAGAACCGCCGTGAGCACGGTTCCGGTACGGCCACGCCACTCAGCTTCAGGCTGCTCAACAACGGGTTCAACGCGCAGGCCTGGATGCTGCAGGCTTAACGCTTCCAGCTCGGCCAGATCGTAGAGATGCTTCGCTTCGCGTCCGCCCCAGTAGATGGCGATATCGCGGTTCGGATTGCGCGCCAGCGCGGTGAGCAGAATCGAACGCACGTAAGAGAAGCCCGTCCCCCCGGCAATCAAAATCAGCGGGCGTTCTTCATCATCGCGCAGCCAGGCTTCGCCATGCGGCATATCGACCTCGATTTCACGCTCTTTCAGAATACGATCCATCACCGCCATCGCATACAGGTTAAGTTCAGATGCACCGATATGCAGCTCGATAAACTCCTGTTCCGACGGCGTAGAAGCCATGGAGAATGGGCGCTTATCGCGTTCGTCCATCACGACCATCAGATACTGACCAGCCCGGAAGGCAAACGCCGCTTCCGGCACTAATCGAACGCGATACACAGTATCGGTAATCGCCTCCACCGAGGTCACTTTACAGCTTAAGGTTGTCATGCGTCCCCTCTGTCGGGTCTATTGTGCAAAACAGCGGCGTAGCCCCGCTTACTGTTATTTGAAGATAGCCAGTTCGTCCCAGATGGCGTCGACGCGCGCCGTCACCTCAGGATCTTTTTTGATCGGACGACCCCACTCGCGCTGGGTCTCTCCAGGCCATTTGTTTGTGGCATCCAGCCCCATTTTTGAACCCAAACCGGAAACCGGTGAGGCAAAATCCAGATAATCAATTGGCGTATTTTCTACCAGTACCGTATCACGCGCCGGGTCCATACGGGTAGTAATCGCCCAAATCACATCATTCCAGTCGCGCGCATTGACATCGTCATCGCAGACGATAACAAACTTGGTATACATGAACTGACGGAGGAACGACCAGACGCCCATCATGACGCGTTTCGCGTGACCGGCGTACTGCTTCTTCATCGTGACCACCGCCAGGCGATAGGAACAGCCTTCAGGCGGTAAATAGAAATCCACGATTTCAGGAAACTGCTTTTGCAGGATGGGTACGAACACTTCGTTCAGCGCAACGCCCAGTACCGCGGGTTCGTCCGGCGGACGCCCGGTGTAGGTCGAATGGTAGATGGCGTCTTCACGCTGAGTAATATGGGTGACGGTAAAGACCGGGAAGTTATCCACTTCATTGTAGTAGCCCGTATGGTCGCCATACGGGCCTTCCGGCGCCATCTCTCCGGCCTCAATATATCCTTCCAGCACAATCTCCGCGCTGGCGGGCACTTCCAGATCGTTAGAGATGCACTTAACGACTTCGGTTTTCGTGCCGCGCAGCAGCCCGGCAAACGCATACTCGGAGAGGGTATCCGGAACCGGGGTCACCGCCCCGAGAATCGTCGCCGGATCGGCGCCCAACGCGACGGAAACAGGAAAACGCTCGCCTGGATGCGCTGCGCACCACTCCTGGAAGTCCAGCGCGCCGCCGCGATGCGATAGCCAGCGCATAATCAGCTTGTTCTTGCCAATCAGCTGCTGGCGATAAATACCCAAATTTTGCCGCTCTTTATGCGGACCGCGGGTCACCGTTAGCCCCCAGGTGATCAGCGGCGCGGCATCTTCCGGCCAGCAGGTCATGATCGGGATGCGGGTCAGATCCACCTCATCGCCGTGGATGATTTTTTGCTGGCACGGGGCTCCACGCAGACGCTTAGTCGGCATATTCAGCACCTGCTTGAACTGCGGCAGCTTATCAAACAGGTCGCGGAAGCCTTTTGGTGGTTCCGGCTCTTTCAGGAATGCCAGAAGCTTACCCACTTCCCGCAGCGAACTGACATCCTCCTGCCCCATTCCCAGCGCGACTCGCCGCGGCGTGCCGAAAAGATTACACAGCACCGGCATGGCGTAGCCTTTAGGATTTTCGAATAGCAGGGCCGGACCGCCAGCGCGCAATGTGCGGTCGGCAATTTCGGTGATTTCCAGGTGAGGATCGACCGGCAGGGAGATCCGTTTCAATTCCCCCTGCTGCTCCAGTAATGTCAGAAATTCGCGTAGATCGTGGTATTTCATGGAGTTGTTATTGACCTCTATACAGGCGGCTGATTATACGGCGTTCGCCGGAGCTATGCTGTATTTTTGTTAAATTAGCGTGAAAGAACGCTGAAATTTAGTTTTCACCCGCAATGATTTCGCGATCGTACCGGGCTTTTGTTATGCTTGCTGCTAGTAGCATTGGAAAGAGTCATTATGCAAGCCTGGTACTTACTTTATTGCAAACGTGGGCAGCTTGAACGCGCCCAGGAACACCTTGAGCGGCAGGCCGTGAATTGCCTGATGCCAACGATCGAGCTGGAAAAAATCGTCCGCGGTAAACGCACGACGGTCAGCGAGCCCCTGTTCCCAAATTATCTGTTTATCGAGTTCGATCCGGAAGTGATTCATACCACCACCATCAGCGCAACGCGCGGTGTGAACAGCTTTGTGCGTTTCGGCGCGCTGCCCGCTATCGTGCCGTCTGCCGTCATTCATCAGCTTTCCATCTACAAACCGGAAGGGATCACCGATCCGGAAACGCCGCATGAAGGCGATAGCGTGCTGATTACCGATGGCGCCTTTGAGGGTCTGCAGGCTATTTTTACCGAACCGGACGGTGAAGCCCGTTCTATGCTGCTGCTGAATTTGCTTAACAAGCAGGTGCTACAGAGCGTGAAAAATACTGATTTTTATAAAATCTGACGGCGCCTAAAAGCGCACGCCAAAGAGTCTTCTGACGTTAGCATCGGTAATCTCTTCCAGCCACTGCGCCTCTTCCCCGCGCCATCCCGCGATGCTGGTCAGAATATGCGGCAGGTAGGCGGGCTCATTGCGGCGGGAAGCGGGTTTTGGCCGCATATCGCGCGGCAGCAGATACGGCGCATCGGTCTCAACCAGCAGGCGATCTGCCGGAATATCCGCCAGCAAGGCTCGAAGCTCCAGCCCCCGACGCTCATCACATACCCAGCCGGTGATACCAATAAATAAACCGTGCTCAACGCATTCGCGCATCTCTTCACGGCTACCCGTAAAGCAATGCACCACGGCCCCCGGGAGCTTATCAAGCCAGGGAACCAGCAGGGCCAGAAAGCGCTCATGCGCATCGCGACAGTGCAGGAATACCGGCATCGACAGCTCCGCTGCCAGCGCCAGCTGGGCGCTAAACGCCGCTTCTTGCTCCTGAGGCGTCGAAAAGTTGCGGTTGAAATCGAGGCCGCATTCGCCAACCGCGACGACTTCCGGCTCGCGAGCCAGCGCATAGACCGCTGCCGCTACCGAGTCCGTCCAGCAGCGACTGTCGTGGGGATGAACGCCGGCCGTTGACCAGCATCCCGAATAGCGGCGCGCCATCTGCTGCGCCTGCGCGCTTTCATGCAGGTTGGTTCCCGTCAACAGCATCCCGGTGACGCCCGCCGCCCGGGCCCGGGACACCACCTCATCGCGATCGCGGGAAAACTGCGAACTGGTCAGATTTACGCCGATATCAAACATCATCGCTCCCATATGGCAACCGCCCTGGCGGGCGGTTGAGCGTTATTCTTCTTTACCCTGCGCCTCTTCGGCGGCGGCATCCTCGTCACGCGTCAGGCGTTTACCGGTATAGAACCGCGCGAAGAAGACACCGACCTCAAACAGACAGTACATCGGAATCGCCAGCAGAGTTTGCGAGAACACGTCCGGCGGAGTCAGCAGCATCCCCACAACGAATGCGCCAACCAGGACATAGGGGCGTTTCTTACGCAGGTCGTCCGGCGTGGTGACGCCCATCCAGCACAGCAGCACGATGGCCACCGGAACCTCGAACGAGACGCCAAACGCGATAAACAGCGCCATCACAAAGTCGAGATAGCTACGAATATCGGTAGAGACCTGTACGCCTTCCGGCGCCGCGTGGGTCAGAAAGCCAAACGCCAGCGGAAAAACGACGAAGTAGGCGAAAGCCATACCGATATAGAACAGCAGCGTACTGGAGACCAGCAGCGGCATAACCAGCCGACGCTCATGCTTATACAGCGCTGGCGCCACAAAGGCCCAGACCTGATACAGAATGACCGGTACCGACAAAATTATCGATACCATAAAGGTCAGCTTGATCGGCGTGAAGAAAGGCGAGGCCACATCCGTCGCGATCATGGTCGCGCCAACCGGCATCTGCCGAATAAGCGGCGCGGAAACCAGCTGATAGATATCGTTGGCGAAATAGACTAACGCCAGGAAAATGACCAGAATCGCAAGAATGCTGTTGATCAAGCGCTTGCGCAGCTCGATCAGATGCGTAATTAGCGGTTGAGTATCGTCTACGCCCATTTTTACTGTTTATCACTCGATACAGGGGAGGAAGAATCGGAAGCCGACACGGCAGTTTTTACTTTCACTGCCGGGATTTCACTCTGCGAAGCGGAAAGCTCTTCAGCCACGGGGTCAGGCGCATGCTCCGGCGCGCTGGCCTGGTGTTCAGCCGTCGCCGGCGTCACGTCCTTGCGCTGCTCTTCACTCCCTTTAACGACCGGGTTGTGAATGGTGTTGGCTTCATCGCTGGCTTTTTCAGGATCGTGGGCGGAGTAGGATCGCTTCATAGATTCAGCCGCTTCACGCAGCTCATCCATTGAAGCTTTTAGCTCGGGCGTCAGGTTGTCCAGGCTGGCCTTTTCCACCTTTTTAAGGCTTTCCTGAAACTCCTGCAGTTTTAATTCCTGCGTTATTTCATTTTGTACGGTAGCCGCAAGCGACCGCAGCGTGCGGATCCAGCTAACCACCGTCTTTACCGCTACCGGTAGTCGCTGCGGCCCCAAAACGATGAGGCCAATCACGAATACCAGCAGCAGCTCACTAAAACCGATATCGAACACGAATTACACCTGCTCTTTGTCGTGGCGTTTAGTCTCGTCTTTCTTTACATCATCCGGCTTATCAGCAAGGGTTTTCGCCGCAAAATCGGCATCGGGTGCGGATTTTTCCGGTTTATCTTCGTCGCTCATGGCCTTTTTAAAGCCTTTGATCGACGCTCCTAAATCTGAACCGAGCGAGCTCAGCTTTTTTGTCCCAAAAAGCAGAACCACGATGACGACAACAATGAGTAACTGCCAAATACTGATACCACCCATACACATTCCCCTATGACAGATGATGATTATTAGGACGCATTATACACATTATGCGCGGTGATAAAGGCGACCGCCGTCAGTTCGTCTTTCGCCAGCCGATAAGCCAGGTTACGACGCCAGCGGCCATCAGCCAGCCCGGCATCATGCCCCACTCGGGACGGTGGATGAATAACAGCGTACCACTCAGTAATAAAACCGCGCCTATACCAAACAGATAGCGGGACTGACCCTGGCGCACGTGTCGCACCTGGATGTCGCGCACGATGGTATCGACGCTATTCTGCAACTGCTTGCTTTGCTGCAGGCTCTGATACACCAGCTCAGGTATTTCCGGCATTCTTTCGATCCAGAACGGCGCTTTTTCTTTAAACGCCCGCACCAGAGCCGGAATGCCCACCTGTTCTTTTATCCACGACTCAAGGAACGGTTTCGCCGTTTTCCACAAGTCTAACTGAGGATAGAGCTGGCGACCTACACCTTCTACGTAAAGTAATGTCTTCTGCAGCAGAACCAGCTGCGGCTGCACTTCCATATTGAAACGTCGCGCCGTGTTAAACAGGTTCAGCAACACGTGGCCAAACGAGATTTCCGCCAGCGGCTTTTCAAAAATAGGCTCGCAGACGGTACGAATAGCAAACTCGAACTCTTCAACGTTGGTATCCGCGGGAACCCAGCCGGAATCAACGTGCAGCTCCGCAACTTTGCGGTAATCGCGGTTGAAGAAGGCAATGAAGTTTTCCGCCAGATAGCGCTTATCTTCTTTGTTCAGCGAGCCGACGATACCGCAGTCAATGCCAATGTACTGCGGATCTTCCGGGTGGTTACGGCTGACAAAAATATTGCCCGGATGCATGTCGGCATGGAAGAAGCTGTCGCGGAAAACCTGGGTAAAGAAGACCTGTACGCCACGCTCAGCCAGCAGCTTCATGTTAGTCCCCTGCGCTTCCAGCGCGGCGACGTCGGACACCGGGATCCCGTAAATCCGCTCCATCACCATCATGCCTTCGCTGCAGTAGTCCGAGTAAACTTCCGGGACATAGAGCATCGGGCTCTCTTCGAAGTTGCGGCGAAGCTGGATAGCGTTAGCTGATTCACGCAGCAGGTTGAGCTCATCCAGCAGCGTTTTTTCGTATTCGCGAACCACTTCCTGCGGGCGAAGACGGCGGCCGTCCGGCAGCAGACGCGGCACCCAGCGGGCAAGACGGTAGATGAGCTTCATATCCGCTTTGATAACCGGAACGATATCCGGGCGAATCACCTTAATGACAACCTCTTTGCCGTTCTCTTTCAGACGTGCGGTATGCACCTGGGCAATAGAAGCGGAAGCGAGCGGTTCAATCGAGAAGTCATCAAACCAGGCCTCTACCGGCAGGCCGCCCATGGCTTGCTCAATTTGCTTTTTGGCCTGCAGACCGTCAAAAGGCGCAACGCGGTCCTGCAGCATGGCCAGCTGATCGGCAATATGGGGTGGAAAGAGGTCGCGACGGGTCGAGAGCATCTGGCCAAATTTGATCCACACCGGCCCCAGTTCCTGTAATGCGAGGCGCAGTCGCTCGCCGAGAGGGCGGTCGTTATGGCGATTGGGCATCCAGAAGAGCATCCGCCGCCAGATTCGCAGCGGCAGCGTGATACGCATTTTGGGAATGAGCTCATCCAGCCCGTAGCTCAAAAAGGTGTGGACGATAAAATACAGGCGCCGTATTTCTCCTGGCGTCATTTGCCCTCCAGCGTTTCCAGCCGTTTTTCCAGCGCGGCCAGGGTTCGTTCCACCGCAGCGGTTTCCTCTGCAAACCAGGCCAGCTCCAGCGGACCCGGCGCCAGGCGCCACTCTTCGGTAATCGCTTCCGCTACATAGCGCTGCTGGCGCTGAGCGCCATGCACAAGAAAGCGAGCGCCGCCGCGGAATACTTTACCGAAGCCTTCCGCAACAACATCACCGGTATACGGGGCGAGCAGTTCAGCCGGATCGAACTCCGCCAGATCGCACAGCGTGACGGTATTTTGCACCACCTGCAGATCGCCCTCTACTTCGAGATCGCCGCTACGAATCAGCGCGGTAAGCTGCTGGCGATTGCGTAGCTGCGGAAGCACGCTCAGGCGGGTACGCACGGTGCAGTCGGCCTCGCCTTCCCACGCGCCCAGCACATCCAGCTGGCGTTCGCTAAAAACCAGCACCACCGGATCGGAAAGCTCTTGCAGCTCGACGCGCAGCACTTTCCCCAGCAGACGCTGGCGGGCGGGTTTCAGCGCCCGATCGCGCCAGAGGAAAGCGTTGAGGACCGTCTCAAGACCGGCGGTAACCAGTGGTTTGAAAGGCATAACGTCCCTCCTGTCAGAACTTATAACCGCGGTGTAGCGCAACGATGCCTGCCGTCAGGTTGTAGTAGTCGACGCTTTCAAACCCTGCGTCCTGCATCATACCTTTCAGCGTCTCCTGATCGGGGTGCATTCGAATAGATTCAGCAAGATAACGATAGCTTTCGGCATCTTTAGCAACCAGCTCACCCACGCGCGGCAGAATATGGAAAGAATAGGCGTCGTAGGCTTTGCTGAGCGGCTCAATAATCGGTTTCGAGAATTCCAGCACCAGCAGACGACCGCCTGGCTTTAATACGCGATACATGGAGCGCAGCGCTTTTTCTTTGTCGGTCACGTTACGCAGACCGAAAGAAATCGTAATGCAATCAAAGGTGTTGTCCGCAAAAGGCAGCGCTTCAGCGTTTGCCTGGACGTATTCCACGTTGCCGACGATGCCGATGTTGCGCAGCTTCTCACGGCCCATTTTCAGCATTGAGTCGTTGATATCCGCCAGCATCACGCGGCCGGTTTCGCCCACCAGACGAGAGAATTTCGCCGTCAGATCGCCGGTGCCACCCGCCAGATCCAATACGGTTTGCCCGCGGCGGACGCCGCTGCAGTCGATGGTGAAACGCTTCCACAAACGATGAATACCGAACGACATCAGGTCGTTCATTACGTCATATTTTGCGGCCACAGAATGAAATACATGCGCCACCATGTCAGCTTTCTGCTCTTTGGCGACAGTCTGAAAGCCAAAATGCGTCGTTTCTTGTGAATCCTCAACCATCTCAATGCCTGCTTGCTTATCAAGAAAATGTTCGTTGAGTGTAACAGGTTTAGCGCACTTCCCATACGCTTCAACGCGGCTGAGGGCGGTTATCATACGCGGCGGCAGCGGCCGTATCGGAAGAAAAATCTTTATCTTCCTGAACGTTACCGTCATCTGTAAGGAAGTATTCCTCATCCTGTGCGGTTGCCTGTTCGACTAAGTCAGGATTAATCCCACGTTTAACCTCCACGCCCAGCTCGCGAAATGATTCCGCCTGCACCAGCAGGTTGCCTCGCCCGGAAGCGAGCTTTTTCATCGCCTGGCGGTAGTTATCCTGGGCTTTATCCAGGCTCTGGCCGATAGCGGACATATCGTCAACAAACAGGCGCATTTTGTCGTACAGCCGCCCCGCTCTTTCGGCAATTTTCTGCGCGTTACGGCTCTGATGCTCATAGCGCCAGAGATTGGCGATAGTCCGCAGCGCCACCAGCAGCGTGGTCGGGCTCACCAGCATAATGTTGTTTTTCAGCGCTTCGCTAATGAGTTCCGGCTGGCGATCGATCGCCAGCAGGAAGGCCGGCTCCACCGGGATAAACATCAGAACGTAGTCGAGCGAGCGCAGCCCCGGCAGCTGCTGGTAGTCTTTACGCCCCAGCAGGCGCATATGGTTGCGTACGGAAGCGATATGCTCCTGCAGCGCCGCTTCACGGGTATAATCATCTTCGGCATTGAAATAGCGTTCGTAGGCCACCAGGGTCATCTTGGCATCGATAACCACGTCTTTCCCCTGCGGCAAACGGACAATCACATCAGGCTGCATCCGCGAGCGGTTGTCCGTTTCGATGCTCACCTGGGTCTGATATTCATGGCCCTCCCGCAGCCCGGACGCTTCCAGCACGCGGGTCAACACCACCTCGCCCCAGTTGCCCTGGGTTTTGTTATCGCCCTTAAGCGCGCGAGTCAGGTTTAGCGCCTCCTGGGCCATTTGCGCATTAAGCTGCTGGAGATTACGGATTTCATGGGCCAGGGTGTGGCGCTCCCGCGCTTCCTGGCCAAAGCTATCCTGCACCTGACGGCGAAAACCATCCAGCTGCTCGCGAAGCGGCGTCAGCAGGCCGTGCAGGCTCTGGCGATTCTGCTCATCCACCCGTCGGTTGCTGTGCTCAAAGATGCGATTCGCCAGGTTCTCAAACTGCTCGCTAAGCCGCTGCTCGCTGTTGACCATCTGGCGGATTTTATCTTCGGCATGCAGCTGAGTGGATTCAAGACGGGTTGTCACTTCACGGAGATCGGCTTCCAGCGAGGCGTTGATATCGCGCAGGCTGCGCAGCTCGTTATTGAGCAGCTCGCACTCTTCTCGCCAGTGGGACTCCTGCACCAGCTGCTGGCGGGCCGCGCTCAGTTCAATATCCAGCTCGCGCCGCTCTTCGATAAGATCGGCGCGAATTTGATCGGCGTGCGCTTTCGTCGCCAGCCAGCCAACAATCAGGCCCACGGCCAGCGCCGCAACGGCACTCATAATAATCGAAATATCCACAACGCCCCCTGCGGCAACCACTTACGGCACAAAATAGAATTGTGCTGTACAAACGTCCAGTTGGAAAGGGTTTTCCTGCGAGGCGCTACGCAAAAAAGAAGAGCCGGAGAGTCCGGCCCTTTACGGAAAGGAGAAGAACTACAGCAGGCGACGCGCCGCTTCCACGACAATTTTCACCGCGTGGCTTTCGGTTTGCTTCATGGTTTCCGCGTTCGGAATTTCCTGCTGGGTACGGTTGACGATAACTCCGGCAACCATCCCGGCGCGCAGGCCCTGGCTGGCGCACATCGTCAGCAGCGTGGCGGATTCCATTTCATAGTTCATCACGCCCATCGCCTGCCACTCTTCCATCGAGCCTTTAAAGCGGCTCACAACGCGGCCGGAGAAGGTGTCGTAACGTTCCTGACCCGGATAGAAGGTGTCGGAGGAGGCGGTCACGCCGATATGGGTGGTTGCGCCGATAGATTTCGCCGCTTCAACCAGCGCGGTAGTACATTCAAAATCAGCCACCGCCGGGAACTCCATGGGCGCAAAGTGCAGACTTGCACCGTCCAGGCGGACAGAAGCGGTAGTCACCAGAACATCGCCTACGTTGATGTGCGGCTGGATGGCGCCGGTGGTGCCAATACGCAGGAAGGTACGGATGCCGAGCTGGGCCAGTTCTTCCACGGCGATAGAGGTCGATGGGCCGCCGATACCGGTAGAACAAACAATCACTGCTTTACCGTCCAGCTCCGCGCGCCAGGTGGTGAATTCACGGTGAGATGCCAGCTTAACCGGCTTATCCATCAGCGCGGCGATCTTTTCCACACGCTCCGGATCGCCAGGGACGATAGCCAGCGTAGCCCCTTGTAAATCGTTTTTGGTGAGGCCGAGATGAAAAACATCAGACTTGGACATAAAAAACTCCTCTGTGGGTCGAATTATCAGCAGAAGCAAAACGGTACTTTACAGAAGCTGTCGGCTCAATTTTGTGACAACAATCACCACGAATGAAATTCATTGCAATAACTTTCCATAAAAGGGTGATATACATCACATTAACAAGCTAAATCGCGGAAGCCTGAACAAAAGATAGCCTGTTTCGGGCACTGTGTTTGGTTAACGTCCTGTCCAGAGCAGCTATAGTTATTGCTGCGCTAACAAATTAAGGGTACGGAGAATACCATGACGACAATTAAGCAAACCGGCTTTGCACCTGCAGCCACGCCGCACGCCGCCACTGCCGTTCACACATCAGATGAGAACATCGTCTCCGGAGAGACATCAATCCCTTCGCAGGGGGATAACATGCCGGCATTCCACGCCCGCCCGGGGAACATCGACGGCCCGCTGCCGGTCGTCATCGTGGTTCAGGAAATTTTCGGCGTGCATGAACATATTCGCGATATTTGCCGCCGTCTGGCGAAAGAGGGGTATCTGGCTATCGCTCCAGAGCTGTACTTCCGCCAGGGCGACCCTAATGATTACAGCGACATCCCTTCTCTGTTCCAGGGGCTGGTTAAAAAAGTGCCGGACTCTCAAGTGCTGGCCGACCTCGATCACGTAGCCAGCTGGGCCTCCCGCCACGGCGGCGATGCCCATCGCCTGCTGATTACCGGCTTCTGCTGGGGCGGGCGCATTACCTGGCTGTACGCTGCGCATAACCCGCAGCTAAAAGCCGCCGTCGCCTGGTACGGCAAACTGGTCGGCGAGAAAACGTTGAATTCGCCGAAGCATCCGGTGGATATTGCCGTCGATCTCAACGCGCCGGTTTTAGGGCTGTATGGCGCGAAAGATGACAGCATTCCGCAGGATACGGTGGAAACCATGCGCCAGGCGCTGCGGGCGGCCAACGCCACGGCGGAGATCGTGGTTTACCCGCAGGCCGATCACGCTTTTAACGCCGACTATCGCGCCAGCTATCATGAAGAGTCGGCGAAGGACGGCTGGCAGCGGATGCTGGCGTGGTTTGCCCAGCATGGCGGTCAGCGCGGTTAAAGTTCAGCTATTGCCGATATGGCGCTTCACCATCCCGGCAATAGTACCGTCCGCTATCCATGAAGAAAGGCAGCGGCAAATAAATTCATAGTGCTGCGGCGCATTGCGCGGGACGCATATCGCCTGGCGTATCTGGCTAAAGCTGTCGGGCAGAACGCGTAACGCCGGGTTTTCCTGCGCGGCTTGCTCCAGAGGCTGGCGAATACCGGCCGCCATATCGCCTTCGCCGTGGATGAATGCCTGAATAGCCTCCTGAGAAGTGGCGTACTGGCGCATCGTCGCGTGTTTTAGCGTGCGAATCAGATACAGCTCGTAGGCCGCACCTTTGCCCACGTTTATCACCACACCTTCGCGGTCCATCTCCTGAACCGACCGTATTTCACTCTCTTTTTTAACCATCGCCGAGCTTTCGATGGTGACGTAGGGCGGCGTGAAGCGAAGCTTATCTTCCCGCGCCGGGTCGATAGCCAGAAAAGCGATATCCCATTGATCCTGCAGCGCCGCATCCACTACCTGCCCGGCCGTCGGCCAGGTCACAAACCGCGCTTCGCGCTGGCTCTCTGCCGCCAGCTTGTTCGCCAGCTCAACGGTTATCCCTCCCGGAGAGCCATCCGGCAGAAGTGTCGCGAGAACCGGGTTGCCCAGGTTAATGGCAAAACGCAAATATCCCTTTTGATCGTTATATTCAGTCATCATTTACCTCCGAAGAGCGACATTCGCCCGGTTCAGGAAACGCTTAACTTTAGCCAAAGAGATCCTTCCTGGGCAAACTCAATACACAGGATCGCGGCTTGTTGGTTGGACGTTCTTAATGCTCTTCTGCTTACCCCGACCCGCCACGAGTCGGGTCGCTCTCCATTAGGCCTGGCGCAGGTTCTGCGCGGCCTTGACCATGTTGGTCAGCGCGCTTAGGGTTTCCGGCCAGCCGCGGGTTTTCAGGCCGCAGTCCGGGTTCACCCACAGGCGCTCGGCCGGGATACGCTGCGCGGCTTTCTTCAGCAGCGCTTCGATCCACTCCACGCTCGGCACGTTCGGGGAGTGAATGTCGTACACGCCCGGCCCGATTTCATTCGGATAGTCGAACTCTTCGAACGACTCCAGTAGCTCCATATCGGAGCGCGAGGTTTCGATGGTAATGACGTCCGCATCCAGCGCGGCAATAGAGTCCATGATGTCGTTGAACTCGCAATAACACATATGGGTGTGGATCTGCGTGTCGTCTTGCGCCACCGCCGCGTTGATGCGGAAAGCTTCCACGCCCCACGCCAGATACGCATCCCAGTCGCTACGCTTCAGCGGCAGGCCTTCGCGCAGCGCCGGTTCGTCGATCTGGATGATACCGATACCGGCGGCTTCCAGGTCCGCCACTTCGTCGCGCAGCGCCAGAGCAATCTGCTTCGCAATCGTTTCACGGGTGACGTCCTCCCGCGGGAAGGACCAGCAAAGAATGGTCACCGGGCCGGTCAGCATGCCTTTTACCGGTTTTTCGGTCAGCGACTGAGCGTATTTAGCCCACTCAACGGTGATCGCCTCCGGACGGCTGACGTCGCCGATCACCACCGGCGGTTTGACGCAGCGGGAACCATAGCTCTGTACCCAGCCGTTCTGCGTGAAAATAAACCCATCCAGGTGTTCGCCGAAGTATTCCACCATGTCGTTACGCTCGGCTTCACCATGTACCAGCACGTCCAGGCCCAGGCGCTCCTGCTCCATAATCGCCTGTCTGATGTGTTCGGCGATGCCGGTACGGTAGTTGTTCGCATCCAGATTGCCCTTTTTAAAGTCCAGACGCAGGCCGCGGATCTCAGTGGTCTGCGGGAAAGAACCGATGGTGGTGGTCGGCCAGGCCGGCAGCTTAAAGCGGGCGCGCTGCGCTGCGGCGCGGACTTGATAGGCGCTTTGGCGCTGGCTGTCCTGAGCGGTGATGGCCGCCAGACGCTTCTCCACCGCCGCGTTATGCACGCGGGTTGAGTGGCGACGGGCCTGAATCGGCGCGCTCCATTCAGCAATCGCCGCGGTATCGCCGCTGTTCAGCGCATCGCGCAGCAGCGCCAGCTCCTCACATTTTTGCAGGGCGAAGGCAAACCAGCTCTTCACCTCCGCATCGAGCCGCGTTTCCACGCTCAAATCGATCGGGCTGTGTAGCAGGGAGCAGGAAGAGGCGACCCACAGCTCGCGTTTACCGACAATAGCTTTAACCTGCGCGTATTTCTCGCTCAGATCGGCGCGCCAGACGTTGCGGCCGTTGATCAGTCCGGCGGAGAGCAGCCAGTCGGCAGGCAGGCGTTTATGCAGCTCGGCGACATTATCCTGGCCGTGGACCAGATCCACATGTAGACCCTGTACCGGCAGCGCGGTGATGGTGTCGAGGTTATCGGCAATGCCTTCAAAGTAGGTGGTCAGCAGCAGCTTAACCTCGCCGTTAAGCGCCTCGTAAGCCGGTTTGAAGGCGTCCAGCCACGCCTGCGGCAGCTCCAGCACCAGCGCCGGCTCATCAATCTGCACCCATTCAATACCGCGTTTTGCCAGTTCAGCCAGCACTTGCCGGTAAACCGGCAGAATATCGTTCAGCAGGCTCAGGCGGTCGAACGGCTCGCCTTTAACCTTACCGAGCCACAGGTAAGTGACCGGCCCGAGCAGGACGGGTTTCGCCTTGTGGCCCAGCGCCAGCGCTTCATCCACTTCATCCAGCAGCTGGGTCCAGCTCAGTTTGAACCGCTGGCCCTTCACGAATTCCGGCACCATGTAGTGGTAGTTGGTATTAAACCATTTGGTCATTTCCGCCGCCGCTGCCGGTTCGCCGGTCGGCGCGCGGCCGCGGCCAATGCGGAACAGGGTATCGATATCGACGGAGCCGTCTTTGTTCTGATGACGAGCCGGCACGTTGCCCAGTAGCAGGCTGGTGGTCAGAACATGGTCGTACCAGGCGAAATCGCCCACCGGCAGCAGGTCAACGCCGGCCTGCTTCTGTTGATCCCAGTGGCGAGCGCGCAGCTCGCGGCCGACGGCCAGCAGTTCTTCGCGGCCGGTATTGCCCGCCCAGTAGCTCTCTTGCGCTTTTTTCAGCTCGCGACGCAGGCCAACGCGAGGGAAACCGAGGGTGTGATTAATAATTGTCATTTTTTTGAGCCTCATAATTTCAATCCGAAAGATTTCGGATTTAGGGAAGGCGGCAAGCTTGCTCATCCCCAGGAGCTTACTGAAGTAAGTGACTGGGGTGAGGAAGTGCGGCCAACGCACCATAAATTCGAAAGATAAAGTATTTAGCCATCCAGATGTTTACACATCCATAATTGGCAGTTACTGTATATTCCTCAAGCGCAAATTATTCATGCCGAAGTGAAGGACTTTCATGATCGAAATTAAACACCTGAAAACGCTCCAGGCGTTGCGGAATAGCGGTTCTCTGGCAGGCGCTGCGGCGGCCCTGCACCAGACCCAATCCGCCTTGTCCCACCAGTTCAGCGATCTGGAACAGCGCCTCGGCTTCCGTCTGTTTGTGCGCAAAAGCCAGCCGCTGCGCTTTACGCCGCAGGGAGAGATCTTGCTCCAGCTGGCAAATCAGGTGCTGCCGCAAATCAGCCGCGCCCTGCAGGATTGCAACGAGCCGCAGCAAACCCGGCTGCGCATCGCTATCGAATGCCATAGCTGTATCCAGTGGCTCACCCCGGCGCTGGAGAGCTTCCGCGCCCGCTGGCCGCATGTGGAAGTGGATTTCCAGTCCGGGGTGATCTTCGACCCGCAGCCGGGCCTGCAGCAGGGCGAGCTGGATCTGGTGATGACCTCGGATATCCTGCCGCGCAGCGGCCTGCACTATTCGCCCATGTTTGATTTCGAAGTGCGTCTGGTGATGGCGCCAGACCATCCGCTGGCGGCAAAGATGCGCATTGCGCCTGAGGATTTAGCGACCGAAATGCTGCTGATTTACCCGGTACAGCGCGCTCGTCTGGATATCTGGCGTCACTTCCTGCAGCCGGCGGGGATCAGTCCACAGCTGAAGAGCGTCGACAATACGCTGCTGCTAATTCAGATGGTGGCGGCGCGGATGGGGATCGCCGCCCTGCCTCACTGGGTAGTGGAGAGCTTTGAGCGCCAGGGTCTGGTGGTCACCAAAACCCTGGGCGAAGGACTGTGGAGCCGACTGTACGCCGCGGTGCGCGACGGCGAGCAGCGTCAGCCGGTCACCGAAGCGTTTATTCGCTCAGCGCGGAATCACGCTTGCGACCATTTGCCGTTTGTGCGGAGTGCGGAGCGACCCAGCGTCGATGGACCCATAGCGAGGCCAGGATCACCAGAGCGCCAATAATAAAGCTCGGCCAGCGGGGCTGAGTTTGCCAGATGGCAAGGTTCACCAGCAGCCCGGCGGGCACGTGCATATTGTTCATGATGCCGAGCGTACCGGCATCGACCTGGGTGGCGCCGTAGTTCCACATAAAGTAGCCAATCCCCGATGCCGCCACGCCAAGAAACAGCAGAATGCCCCACTGTAGCGAGGTTTCCGGCATTTTCTGCGCATTCCCCAGCATAGACCAGGCGACAACCGCCACCAGAAACGCCCCGACGTAGAACCAAGCGAAGGCGTTATGCTGCGGCATCGGACGCGTTTCCATCAGGCGCTTGTAGCCCACCATGCCAATCGCGAAGCTGATGTTGGAGAGCTGAACGAGGATCAGGCCGGTCCAGAAATGGTTGGTCACCTGGTCATAACGAATAATGCCCGCGCCGATAACCGCCAGCAGCGCGCTGCAGGCGTAGCCCCAGCGCAGAGGGCGGCGGCTCATTAAATCGTAAATCAGCGTGATGTAGAGCGGCGTCAGAACGGTAAACAGCAGAAGCTCGGATACCGTCAGGTACAAATAGGCCTGGAAACTCAGCATGTACATGATGCCGAGCTGCATCGCGCCTACCAGCATATACAGGCCGATAGTGGTCAGGCTCTGCCCGCGGGTGCGCAGGAAGGGCAAAAACACCAGCGCCGCCAGGCCAACGCGCGCCAGCACCGCAAAATAGCTATCGACGTGGCCTGCCAGGTATTCGCCATACAGGCTAAAAGAGAAGGCCCACAGAATGGTGGTGATAATCAGTAGCGCCACAATGAATGTCTCGTAGAGTAAAGAACACCCATTGTAGCGAAGTGACAGGTTGACAACTGCTCATTAATAAAACAATCGTCAATCTTTTTTAGTCAAGATAGAGTTTACGCAGATAGTGGGGAACGGCATCATCGACATTGCTGCCGATCACTTCCAACTCAGGGTGCAGGTCTTTCAGCCGCTGGTGCGCGTTGGCCATAATGCAGCCCTTGCCCGCCATTGACAGCATCTCCGCATCGTTCATACCGTCGCCGAAGGCGATACACTCTTTCAGGCTATAGCCAAGCATTTTCGCCACCGCCTCCAGCGCATGCCCTTTCGACACGCCGCCCGCCATCACTTCAAGGCAGGTGACGGTAGAGAAGCTCACGTTCACGCGATCGCCCCAGCGGGCATTGATCGCCTGCTCCAGCGGCAGCAGATGCTCATGCTTATCGCAGGTGAAAAAGACTTTGCTAATGCCTTCCGGGTCCAGCTCGCCCGGCTCGTAGAGCTTGTAGTTAAACACCGCCTCTTTGAAGAAGCGCATCTCTTCCGGACGGTGGCGGTTCATATACCACTCATCTTCACGATAGACGTTGGTCACAATCGCCGGATCGTTACGCATCATCTCAAACAGGTCGGCGGCGATATCGCGGTCGAGGTTGTGGGCGAAGATCTGCTGCCCTTCGCTATCGTGCACGCGAGCGCCGTTCGAGGTGATCATATAGGATTTAATGCCGAGATTATCGCGAATTTGCCCAACATCGATGTAGTGGCGGCCGGTCGCGAACACGAAGTTGATACCGCGTGCGGTAAGCAGCTTCAGCGTCTCTTTGGCGTAGGGAGTTAAGCAGTGATCGGGAGAAAGCAGCGTGCCATCTAAATCAGACGCAACAACCTGGTACATAAAAATTTTAACCTCTAAGCAGGGCGACGAGCGTTTCGCCGGATTAAGTGTGTCGACCAAAAAAATCGACGATAGCGTTTAGCGCGACCGAGCGCATGGCGTCCTTTTCAAAAAGGATCTCATGGTATGCCCCTTCTATGACAAACGGCTTATTCCCTTCACAGGGATGGCCGCCCGCGGCGCGACGTTCACAGTAGCGATCGTGCATGCGGTTATCGACCACCCGCTCTTCTTCCGCCTGGAGCAATAGCGTGGGTGTGACGTCTTTTTCCGCACCGGCCAGCACCTCTTCGCCGGCGAGGATCCCCTCGCGCACCCAGTGGAACGTCGGCCCGCCGACACGCAGCTGCGGCTCATCGGCGTAAAAACGCAGGTTGCGGCGATAGCGTTGGCGGCTGTGCGTCAGGACGTTGACCGCAAAGGGCAGCGCGCGCCAGCGGCCGGTACCGAGGGCATACTCTTCACGAATGCGCTGATGGCCCTCAGCCCAATCGAGAATATGGCGCACCATCCAGTCAGGCAGGCGCATAACGATGCCGAACATCGGCGCGCAGAGCGCCATCGCATCGCAATGCTGGTGGTAGCGCTGCAAAAATAGCGTCGCAATGGCGCCGCCCATGGAGTGGGCCAGTATAAACCGCTTCCGCCAGCGTCCGGGCGCTACCTGCTGCTGCCAGAACGCGGCGAGATCGTCGACGTAATCGCTGAAATTAACGACGTGCCCGCGGTGGGTGTCAGAAAGCATGCGTCCGGAGCGCCCCTGGCCGCGATGATCGATAATCATCACGTCAAAACCGCTGCGGAAAAGATCGTAAGCCAGTTCGGCGTACTTAACGTAGCTTTCAATGCGACCCGGGCAGATAACCACGACCCGATCATGACTTTTGGCGCAGAAGCGAACAAAGCGCACCGGAACGTTATCCACGCCCGTAAATTCAGCCTCTTCCCGCTGACGCCAGAAATCGGTCAGTGGCCCCATGGTAAAGGCCGCAAACGCGTTTTCTCGTGTTTCCCAGTCCTTTTGCTGCAAAAACATCGGGCTTACACCCCTGATAACCGCTGAAAATCGTTTTTTTATCGTGTATCACACAATGCTTACACAATAGCGTATTGTGGCATAAAAACAGACAATCAGGGAGTTTCTCATGACGTTCGAGTGGTGGTTTGCCTATCTGCTGACATCGATTATTCTCAGCCTGTCACCGGGTTCCGGGGCGATAAACACCATGACCACCTCAATCAACCACGGCTATCGCGGCGCGGCGGCCTCTATTGCCGGTCTACAGACCGGACTGGGCATCCATATTGTGCTGGTGGGCATCGGCCTGGGTACGCTGTTTTCCCGTTCGCTGCTGGCCTTTGAAATCCTTAAATGGGCGGGCGCCGCTTATCTTATCTGGCTCGGCATTCAGCAGTGGCGGGCCGCGGGCTCTCTCGATCTGAATACCCTTGCGCAAGCGCAGACCCGCGGCAAACTCTTTAAGCGCGCGGTTTTCGTGAATCTGACCAACCCGAAAAGCATCGTCTTCCTCGCCGCGCTATTCCCGCAATTTATCGTGCCGCACCAGCCCCAGGTGATGCAGTACCTCGTGCTCGGCATCACCACCATTGTGGTCGATATTATCGTCATGATTGGCTACGCCACGCTGGCGCAGCGTATTGCCGCGTGGATTAAGGGGCCGAAGCAGATGAAAGCGCTAAACAAGATCTTTGGTTCGCTGTTTATGCTGGTCGGCGCCCTGCTGGCCTCCGCGCGCCACGCCTGATGTATAGATAAACAGCAAATTACTGTATTGATGACTCTGGCAGAAAAGTAGCTTGAGGAAGGTATGCAGAAGGGCATAAAAGAGGGCAAACGCGCCGCGCTTCTTAGCGTCGCGAAGGTCATGCTCGAACGGGATATTGATGCGGCGGCGGTGATGGAAATGACCGGTCTGACGTCCGACGATTTGCAGCAGCTCCGTCATTAATACCCGGCCCACCCATAACCTCTTAGGCGGGCCGCAGAACGCTTAGCGCGAAATAATCAGATGAATACCGAAGCCGGCGAATAGCGTACCGGCAATGCCGTCGATCCATTTCGCCATCCGCTGGTAGCCGCGGCGCATGCCCGGGAGGGCGAACAGGCTGGCAACCACCGTAAACCAGGCCAGCGTCTCCAGCACGATCAGCAGGAAAATCCCCCAGCGCGCGCCGGAACTGACGCTGTCGCCGACAAACAGCGAGAAAACGGAGCCGAAGTAGATAATCGCTTTGGGGTTCGCCAGATTGGTCAGCAGCCCTTTCAGGAAGCTCCGGCCGCTGCGCGCCAGCTCAACCTGAGGCTCTACCGCCGCTGCCGCTTCGCCTTTTTTCAGCGCGCCGCGCAGCATCTGCAAGCCCATCCAGCACAGATACAGGCCGCCACCGACCATAATGATGGTATGCAGCCAGGCCATCTTCGCAATAATCAGGTTCAGGCCGAGCAGGGCTACGCCCGCCCACACCATTACCCCGCAGGTGATCCCCAGCACGCCCATCATCGCCTCTTTGCGAGAGCGGCTAACGGCGGTCTGTGAGACAAAGAAAAAGTCCGGGCCAGGACTCATCAGCGCAATGATATGCACCAGCGCCACGGTGAAGAAAAGCGTCAACATGATTAACTCGCAGGAAAATAGTCAGGACGAAAACTATATTTGCACTTTTTCGTCCGGCTGACTACTCATCATCGCCATCCACGTGCGCCCGGATCAGGGCCATAAACTCTTTACCAAAGCGCTCAAGCTTACGCGTACCGACGCCGTTGACGCTGAGCATCTCTCCTGCCGTCAGCGGCGTTTGCTCGGCCATTTCAATCAGCGTCGCATCGTTAAACACCACATAGGGCGGGATATTCTCTTCATCGGCAATCGCTTTACGCAGTTTGCGCAGCTTGGCGAACAGCTTACGATCGTAATTGCCGCCGAAGGATTTCTGCATCGCTTTCGGCTTCAGCGCCACAATACGCGGTACGGCAAGCTGCAGCGTCACGTCGCCGCGCAGGACCGGACGCGCGGCTTCGGTAAGCTGCAGCGCAGAGTGCTGGGCAATATTCTGCGTGACCAGCCCCAAATGAATAAGCTGACGGATAACGCTGACCCAATGCTCATGGCTCTGTTCGCGCCCGATACCGTAGACCGGCAGCTTATCGTGCCCCATATCGCGAATACGCTGGTTATTGGCGCCGCGCAGCACTTCCACCACGTAGCCCATACCAAAGCGCTGGTTAACGCGATAAATCGTCGACAGCGCCTTACGCGCGTCCATTAAACCGTCGTACTGTTTTGGCGGGTCAAGGCAGATATCGCAGTTGCCGCAGGGCTCCTGGCGCCCCTCGCCAAAGTAGTTGAGCAGCACTAAGCGGCGGCAGGTTTGCGCTTCGGCAAAGGCCCCCATCGCGTTGAGCTTATGGCGTTCAATGTCCTGCAGCGGCCCGGCGGGCTTCTCTTCAAGGCAGCGTCTGAGCCACGCCATATCCGCCGGATCGTAAAACAGCATCGCCTCGGCAGGCAGCCCATCGCGCCCGGCGCGCCCGGTCTCCTGGTAATAGGATTCAATATTGCGGGGGATATCGAAATGCACCACAAAGCGGACGTTCGGTTTGTTGATACCCATACCGAAGGCCACCGTCGCCACCACGATTTGCAGATCGTCGCGCTGGAATTTCTCCTGCACGTCGGCGCGGATATGATTTTCCAGCCCGGCGTGGTAGGCCGCCGCGCTAATACCACGACTTTGCAGGCGCGCGGCGGTATCTTCAACTTTCGAGCGGCTATTGCAGTAGATGATCCCCGACTTGCCGCGCTGGTCCTGCACGTAGCGCATCAGCTGATCCAGCGGCTTAAACTTCTCCATCAGCATATAGCGGATGTTGGGACGGTCGAAGCTGCTGACCTGGATGAGCGGATCGTTCAGGTCCAGCAGGCGGACAATGTCGCGACGCGTGGTGTCATCGGCGGTGGCGGTCAGCGCCATAAACGGGATGTGCGGTATCCGCTGGCGCAGCTGCCCTAACGCGGCGTATTCCGGACGGAAGTCGTGGCCCCACTGGGAAATACAGTGCGCCTCGTCTACCGCCACCATCGACAGATTCCAGTGCGTAAGATGCTCGAGGAAGTTATCCAGCATCAGGCGCTCCGGGGCGATATACAGCAGGCGGATCTGCCCGCTGCGGCAGCCGGCCATCACCTCCTGCTGCTGCTCCCGGCTCTGCGTTGAGTTCAGGCACGCCGCCGCCACGCCGTTAGCCAGCAGCTGATCGACCTGGTCCTTCATCAAGGAAATAAGCGGCGATACCACAACGGTCAGACCGCCCAGCACCAGCGCCGGCACCTGATAACACAGCGACTTGCCGCCGCCGGTCGGCATCACCACCAGGCAGTCGCGCCCGGCCAACGCCGTATCGATAATGGTATCCTGGCCCGGGCGAAACTGCTGGTAGCCGAAGGTCTCTTGTAAAACCTGCTTAGCCAGCGATTCCTGATTCAATACTTCCGCCTGCGCCACGTTGACCCCATATGCCTGAAAAGAAAACAGGCGCTATTTTCAGCGCCTGAGAGCCAGAGTGCAACGATTAAAACAGATCGTTGAGCATCAGCCCGACGCCAACGCGGGTCTGATTAAAGTTATAATCGATGAGCGACTCGCCATAACCGCTATAAACCTGAGTATAGACGCGCACGTGTTTGGTGATCGGATAGCTCACCCCAAGCTCGGCGCCGCCGTAGCCGGTATTCCAGTTATATTGCCCTTGGGCGCTGAGAATAGCGTCGCCCAGCTGATAGCCCACTTTCAGCCGGTAATACCCCATATATTTGGTGATATCCGGGTTATCGTCGGTGCTGCCAATCACGTACCAGGGCTTCACCTCGACCAGCCAGTTGCCATTTTGCGCCATCAGCCGGGTATAGAGGCGGTTCCAGCTGCGGGAAGTGGGATCGGAACGGCCGTTAGAGTCGTGGTTATATCCCATTTCAACGTCGCGCAGCGTCCAGCCGGCGAACGAGTAATCGGTCGCGAAACCGAGGAACAGCTGCGGCTCGTAGTTGGTTTCGCGAAACGGCGCGGACTCTTTGCTGTTGGAGAGCTGCCACCAGGATTTTTGCGTATACGAAGCGCCCAGCAGCGAATTCTCGCCCAAAATCCCGCGCCATAATGGAAACGCCAGGCTGAGCTGGAACTTCACTTCATCTTTACGCGCGTTCTCGGCCCAGTCGTAGCTACGAATCGCTTCTTTGTTAAGATCGCTGGTCCACGTATAGAGCAAATAGTTGCTCTCATAGGGATAGAGCAGGAACGGATTATCATGGTCCTGTAATAGGTTGGCGATAATGCTCCCGCGAACGGCCGGGGTGTCGTGGACCTGTTTATTCACCGGCGCGTCCTGCGCCAGAACGCCAGCCGGAAGCGCAATAAACGCCAGCAGGCAGGCCAAAGAGATACGCATTGCTGTTCTCCTGGATGGATATTTATTATTTCTGTTTAACCCAGGCAGCATTCTACCTATTTATACGTCTTCTGACCTGTTATCCGTTCTTAAAGTAGAAATCAATATTTTAGAAGCATAAAATCAACATTTCATTAACTTTTGGAAATGCTGTTATGTCTGAACTGACCGCCGCCGCCGCCCTGAAGCTGGTGGGAGAAATTTTCGTCTACCATATGCCGTTTAATCGTGCCTTAGGCCTGGAGCTGGAGCGTTATGAAAAGGAATTTGCCCAGCTGAGTTTCAACAACCAGCCGATGATGGTCGGCAACTGGGCGCAGAGCATCTTACATGGCGGCGTGATCGCCTCAGCGCTGGACGTCGCGGCGGGACTGGTATGCGTCGGCAGTACGCTCACCCGGCACGACACCATCAATGAAGAAGAGCTGCGCCAGCGCCTGTCGCGGATGGGCACCATCGATCTGCGCGTCGACTACCTGCGTCCAGGCCGCGGGGAACGCTTTACCGCCACCAGCAGCCTGCTGCGCGCCGGTAACAAAGTGGCGGTAGCCCGCGTCGAGTTACATAACGAAGAGCAGGTGTATATCGCCAGCGCCACGGCGACGTATATGGTGGGTTGATCGGCCTAAATCGAGTAACATCACTCTCTTTGGCAATGGATTTGTACCGATGGATGCTAAACAAACGCGGGTGGGGGTTCTGCTGGCCCTGGCCGCCTATTTTATCTGGGGTATCGCGCCGGCGTACTTCAAGCTTATCTACTATGTTCCCGCCGATGAAATCCTGACTCACCGCGTGATCTGGTCCTTCTTCTTCATGGTGGCGCTGATTAGCGTCAGCCGCCAGTGGCCACAGGTCAAAAGGCTGCTGAAAACGCCAAAAAAAGTGTTGCTGCTGGCGCTCTCTGCGGTGCTGGTGGGCGGTAACTGGCTGCTGTTTATCTGGGCGGTGAATAATCATCATATGCTGGAAGCCAGCCTGGGCTACTTTATCAATCCGCTGGTGAACATTCTGCTGGGGATGATCTTCCTCGGGGAGCGTTTCCGTCGGATGCAGTGGCTGGCGGTGCTGCTGGCCGCCTGCGGCGTGCTGGTACAGCTCTGGACCTTCGGCTCGCTGCCGATTATCGCCCTGGGCCTGGCGTTCAGCTTCGCTTTTTACGGCCTGCTGCGTAAAAAGATCGCCGTGGATGCGCAAACCGGGATGCTGTTTGAGACGCTCTGGCTGCTGCCGGTCGCCGCGATTTATCTGTTTGGCATCGCCGATAGCCCGACCAGCCACATGGGGCAGAATCCGTGGTCGCTGAACCTACTGCTGATGGCGGCAGGCGTGGTCACCACTATTCCGCTGCTGTGCTTTACCGGAGCGGCGACGCGTCTGCGCCTCTCCACGCTGGGCTTCTTCCAGTATATCGGCCCGACGCTAATGTTCCTGCTGGCGGTGACCTTCTACGGCGAAGTGCCGGGCGCGGATAAAATGGTGACCTTCGCCTTTATCTGGGTGGCGCTGGCGATTTTCGTGATGGATGCGATTTACACGATACGCCGGACACGTAGGGCATAAAGCCAGACCAATACGCAAAAAAAAGGAGCCGAAGCTCCTTTTTTTACAGCCAGTTTTTGCGCTTAAAGTACAGATACGGCGCCAGACCGGCGAGCATCATAAAGACAATCGCCCCGGGGTAGCCAAAGCTCCAGTGCAGCTCGGGCATAAACTCAAAGTTCATCCCATAGCTGGATGCCACCAGGGTCGGCGGCAGGAACACCACGGAGACCACCGAGAAGATTTTGATGATGCGGTTCTGCTCGATGTTGATAAAACCCATCGCCGCCTGCATCAGGAAGTTAACCTTCTGAAACAGCGATTCGTTGTGCGGCAGCAGGGATTCGATATCGCGCAGGATCTCACGCGCCTGCTCCAGCTGGCCTGCCGGCAGACGGGCTTTACGTACGAGGAAGTTCAGCGCGCGCTGGGTATCCATCAGACACAGGCGAACTTTCCAGCCGATATCTTCCTGCTCCGCCAGCGTCGAGAGCGCCTCGTCGTAGTCGTCGCCCTGTCGGCCTTCCATGATCACCCGGCTGAGCTTTTCCAGATCGCTGTAGATGTTTTCGATTTCATCCGCCAGCTGCTCAATTTTGGTTTCGAACAGGTCCAGCAGCAGCTCGTAGGCGTTGCCGTCCACCATCGACTGGCTGCGGGCGCGCATGCGATACAGGCGGAAAGCGGGCAGCTCCCGCTCGCGCAGGGTGAACAGACGCCCTTCGCGGATAGTGAACGCCACGGTAGAGTTACCGGCGTGATCCTCAGCATCTTCAAAAAAGAAAAATGAGTGGATATGCAGGCCGTCTTCATCCTCAAAGAAACGCGCTGACGCTTCGATGTCTTCCAGCTCCGGGCGCGTCGCCAGGTTCTGGCCCAATTCCGTTTGCACGCGGCTACGTTCATCGTCGTCAGGCTCGACCAGATCGACCCACACCGAACTGGCGAGGTGCTTGATCTCGTCGGCTTCAAGCCGCGTTAAACGATTGTTTTCCAGTTGAAATGCGCTCAGCATGACCGGGACTCCCAATGCAAAAAATTATCGGACAGTTCGGTGGGCACACAGAAACAATTTGGGTTTCAGACCATTAAGCCTGACTCAGAGCGACGGGAATAGAACGAGTCGCTGACAACCGCTAAGGCTATCAGCATAAGAGGATAGCCTTAGGAGTTGTTCCTGATGGGCAGGAAATTGAGCCAGCATCTACTGGGTGTGTCCAAGGCGAATGTCCTCTTAGCGTAATCGTGCGCGCATGTTACGCCAGCGCAAAAACGGCGTCAACACGCAACGGAACGCTAAAGAGCAAATCAAGCTCCTTAACGCATAAAGGTAGCAGAATATTACAAAATTATGATATTTTTCTTACTGTTACACTGTTTCCAACCGGGCGTACGCCGCGACCAGCCATTTGATCCCCTGCCCCTGAAACGCAACCTGCAGGCGGCTGTGTTCACCGCTGCCTTCGAGGTTAACGATCGTCCCTTCGCCAAACTTGGCATGGCGCACGCGCTGGCCCAGCTTGTAGCCGGTGTCGTTTTCCGCCATCGGCGTCCCCATCCGCTGATGGCTGACCGGACGGCTCACCGTCGCGCGCAGCCGCACCTCTTCTACGCACGACTCCGGCAGCTCGCCGATAAAGCGCGATGGCCGGTGATACACCTCTTTGCCATACAGGCGGCGGGTTTCCGCGTAGGTCAACGTGAGCTTCTGCATCGCGCGGGTGACGCCGACGTAGGCCAGGCGGCGTTCTTCTTCGAGGCGGCCGCCCTCATCCAGCGCCATCTGGCTCGGGAACATCCCCTCTTCCACCCCAACGATAAAGACCTGCGGGAACTCCAGCCCTTTCGCCGAGTGCAGGGTCATCAGCTGTACCGCGTCCTGCCAGGTATCCGCCTGCCCTTCTCCCGCCTCCAGCGCCGCGTGCGAGAGAAACGCCTGCAGCGGCATGAGATCTTCATCTTCTTCGTTGTAGCTGAACTGGCGCGTTGCCGTCACCAGCTCCTCTAAGTTTTCAATACGCGTCTGGCCTTTCTCGCCTTTCTCCTGCTCGTACATCATGCGCAGACCGGAGTCTTTAATCACCCGGTCGGTCTGCACGTGCAGCGGCATATCGGCGGTCTCCTGCGCCAGCGCGTCAATAAGCTCCATAAAACGCTGCAGGGCGCTGGCGGCTCGCCCGGCCAGGACTTTGTCTTTTAACAGCTCGCGGCAGGCCTGCCATAGCGTTAGCTGGCGATCGCGCGAGGTCTGGCGCACCACGTCCAGGGTGCGATCGCCGATACCGCGCGTCGGGGTATTCACCACGCGCTCAAACGCCGCGTCGTCATTACGATTGGCGATCAGGCGCAGATAGGAGAGCGCATCTTTGATCTCCTGGCGTTCGAAGAAGCGCATGCCGCCATAAATACGATACGGCATGCTGGCCTGCAGCAGCGCCTCTTCCAGCACGCGCGACTGGGCGTTGCTGCGATACAGAATCGCGCACTGCTCCAGCGCCCCGCCGTTTTCCTGCCAGGTTTTGATGCGGTTGACGACAAAGCGCGCCTCATCAAGATCGTTAAACGCGCAGTAGAGCGAAATCGGCTCGCCGTCGGCGCCGTCGGTCCACAATTTTTTTCCCAGCCGTCCGCTGTTGTTCTCAATCAGGGCGTTCGCCGCACTGAGGATATTGCTGGTCGAGCGATAGTTTTGCTCGAGGCGGATAGTTTCCGCGCCGGGGAAATCGTTGAGGAAGCGCTGGATGTTCTCCACCTGCGCGCCGCGCCAGCCGTAAATGGACTGATCGTCATCGCCGACGATCATCACCTTGCCGGTATCGCCCGCCAGCAGGCGGATCCACGCGTACTGAATGTTGTTGGTATCCTGGAATTCGTCGACCAGGATATTGGTAAAGCGCTCGCGGTAGTGCTGCAGAATATGCGGCTTATTCAGCCACAGTTCGTGCGCGCGCAGCAGCAGCTCGGCGAAATCCACCAGCCCCGCCCGATCGCAGGCTTCCTGATAGGCCTGATACACCTTCTGCCAGGTCTGCTCAACCGGGTTGCCGTAGCTCTGAATATGGTGCGGGCGCAGGCCTTCGTCTTTCTGGCCGTTGATGTACCACATCGCCTGACGCGGCGGCCACTGCTTCTCATCGAGGTTCATCGCCTTAATCAGGCGCTTAAGCAGGCGCAGCTGGTCTTCGCTATCGAGGATCTGGAAGTCCTGCGGCAGGTTGGCATCAAGGTGATGGGCGCGCAGCAGCCGGTGCGCCAGGCCGTGGAAAGTGCCGACCCACATACCGCCCTGGGTGGTGCCCATCAGTTGACCAATACGATGGCGCATCTCCGCCGCCGCTTTGTTGGTAAAGGTCACCGCCATAATGGAGTAAGGGGAACAGTTCTCAACGCTCAGCAGCCAGGCGATGCGGTGTACCAGCACGCGCGTCTTACCGCTGCCCGCTCCTGCCAGAACCAGCATATTCGTACGTGATGCCGCAACGGCTTCACGCTGTTTGTCATTAAGGCTGTCGAGCAGGTAAGAAACGTCCATTGGCACCGCCGGAAATGAGACGCCCGGCAACGTGCAGTTCACCGGGCTACTGTTAATTTATACAGAACTACTGACGATTATATCAGCGAGGTCAGAGATGCCAACCGTGAAATTTCGATGTGCGGCAGCAGACGGCTGTCAGCGGTGCGCATCAGGTCTGCGCCCTGCGGTTTGATCCAACAGGCCTGCATGCCGCAGCGAATGGAGCCCGCCACGTCAGTCGTCAGATCGTCACCGACGTGCAGAATCTGCGCCAGCGGCAGCTCCAGCCGCTCTGCCGCCAGATGATACATATCGGCAAAAGGTTTAGAGCGCCCGTCCGGACCGGCGCGCAGCACGAAGCGGAAGTAGTCGCTCAGGCCAAAAAGTTCCGGCCGGGCATTACCGTTGGTAATGGCCACCAGCGGCCATTTTTCCGCCAGCTTCGCCAGCGTATCGTGCGTCTCTTGCGGGACGTCGATCAGGCTGCGCCAGTGGGCGAAGTTGGCCATCGCTTCATCCGCCCCCGTTTTCGCCAGCGCCGCAGAAAGCCCGGCGTTGAGCATCCCCAGCTCCAGCGCGCGGCGGCGCCACTCGGTGACATCGTGGTAAATTTCCGGCTCTGAGGCCAGCAGCGTCTGGCGCAGCCGGTTGAGTTCACTGGCGTCAAATTGACTCAGCGACGGATGGTAGCTGCGCACAAAGCTCAGCGACTCATGCAGCGTCCGGTCAATCACCGGGCGGTTGTCATAAAGGGTATCGTCCAGGTCAAATGTCAGTGCTGAAATCTGGCCCAGAGGTCGGTAAAAACGCATTATTTCCCCCGTTTGGCGCGCGGATGCGCCGCATCGTACACCGACGCAAGGTGTTGAAAATCAAGATGGGTATAGATTTGAGTGGTGGAAAGGTTCGCATGCCCCAGCAGCTCCTGCACTCCGCGCAGATCGCCGCTCGACTCCAGCATATGAGTCGCGAAGGAGTGGCGCAGCTTATGCGGATGTACGTGACTGTTGAGGCCCTGCTTAACGCCCCATTCGGCAAAGCGCTTTTGCACATTGCGCGCTGAAATTCGCTTGCCCAGTTTCGATAAGAACAGGGCGTCTTCATCGGCGCCGAACAGGCCGCGCAGGTCGAGCCAGTGCTCAATCCACGCCACCGCGTTGCGGCCAATCGGCAGGCGGCGCTCTTTGCTGCCTTTGCCCATCACCCACACCTCGCCGGATTCCAGATCGAGGTGCTTAATGTCGAGATTCACCAGCTCCGAGAGACGCAGCCCCGCGCCGTACATCACTTCCAGCATCGCCCTGTCGCGTACCGCCAGCGGATCGTTAAGATCGATATCCAGCAGCCGGTTAACGTCGTCGACATCGATATTTTTCGGTAAATGGCGCGGTGTTTTCGGCGCCGAAATCCCCTTTGCCGGATTAGCCGCCAGTTCACCCTGGCTCACCAGCCAGTCAAAGAAGCTGCGTAATGCGGAGAGGCGTAACGCCAGGCTCGCCGGTCCCAGCCCCTGACGACGGCTGCGTACCGCCAGGCTACGGACCTGGGCGGCATCGCACTGCTGCCAGCTTTTCAGCCCGGCGTTTTCCGCCAGCGCGATAAGCGTCTCGAGCTGACGGCGGTAGTTCAGCAGCGTTATTGGGCTAAGCTGACGCTCGACGCCGAGATAGCGTAAAAAGCGCTCTACGGAAGGCAACAGCGGTGAGGCGTTCATGCGCGCTCGA
The DNA here is from genome assembly GCF_002090195.1 of Klebsiella sp. M5al. Classification (NCBI taxonomy): domain Bacteria; kingdom Pseudomonadati; phylum Pseudomonadota; class Gammaproteobacteria; order Enterobacterales; family Enterobacteriaceae; genus Klebsiella; species Klebsiella sp. M5al. The sequence goes on along the minus strand of NZ_CP020657.1, from coordinate 246,874 downwards.
TCCAGCGCTCCAGCAACCCCGGGAGCATCGACGCAATTTCCTGCAACAGCTGCGTTCCCTGACCTTGCTGATAGTGCTGGGGATCGCGACTGCTGAACAGCATCACGCCGGGCGCTTCATCACCCCCCAGCAGCGACATCGCCACCGAGCCAACGGCTTTTGCTTCCGGCAGCGCCACCAGCAGTTCCGGACCGTTCAATGGGCCAAGATAGTGGCGCTGCTGGCCAAGCCGCTGGATGCGAATGGGCTCAAACGCCTGACGGCTTATCGCCAGATGGGTGAATTTAGAGGGCGCGCCGAGCCGCCAGCTGTCGGGAAACAGGCGCACCGTCGCGCCCGCCAGCCCCAGCTCGCGCGCCCAGCGATGAAAGCGGTTCAGCATTTCATCAAGGCTATCGGCCGCCGCCAGCCGCGTCTGGAGATCAAACAGGCGCTGAAACAGGCTTTCGTTCGCCGTCGCCTGCGCCATCAGCAGCGACATATTCTCTTCCAGCACGTTGATATGATTCCGCGCCCGCGCCATATGCCATTCCACCAGCGAGACCGAACCACGTACCGGATGCGGAACCGACATGTGCTCCACCAGCGCCGCATTACGAATAAAGAATTCAGGATGTTGCAACAGATAGTCCACCACTGCGCGATCGTTCAGCACGCTGGTGATTTCCTGCTGTTCTTCCCCGACTTGTTTCATAAATGAATAAATCCGTCATAGACATGTGCCGCCGGGCCAGTCATATACAACGGTTGGCCCGGACCTTTCCAGGCGATATCAAGACGCCCGCCGGGTAATTCCACGCGGACCTCCTCGCCCAGTAAACCCTGCTGGATACCTACTGCCGCCGCCGCACAGGCGCCGCTGCCGCAGGCCTGCGTTTCACCCGCGCCGCGTTCATACACGCGCAGACGAATATGGGAGCGGCTGATCACCTGCATAAAGCCGATGTTCGCCCGCTCCGGGAAGCGCTCGTGGTTTTCCATCACCGGACCGAGCGTTTCCACCGTCGCGGTTTCCACATCATCGACCTGAATAACGCAGTGCGGATTACCCATCGACACCACGCCGCACAATACTGTCTGTTCAGCGGCGCGCATGATATAGGTCTTTTCCGCTTTGTTCGCGCGAAACGGCACCTGCGACGGTTCGAAGTTCGGCTCGCCCATATTCACGCGCACCAAATCGTCTTCCGTCACGCTTAATACCATACGGCCATTTGACGTACTCACGCGGATATCACGTTTATTGGTCAGGCCTTTCAGGCGCACAAAGCGGGCGAAACAGCGCGCGCCATTGCCGCATTGCGCCACTTCGCTACCGTCTGCATTGAAGATGCGATAGTGGAAATCGAGCTCTGGATCGTAGGGCGGCTCAACCACCAGCAGCTGATCGAAGCCCACGCCAAGATGCCGATCCGCCAGGCGGCGAATCAGTTCCGGGGAGAAAAAAACATTCTGAGTTACCGCGTCAACGACCATAAAGTCATTGCCAAGGCCATGCATCTTAGAGAACTGCATCATCTACTCCAGCAGCGCGGAACTGTCAGTAATTCACCTGGGTCGGACCACCGCTATCGCCGCGATCGTTACGATCCGGCGTAGAGCTCTGGATACCGCTATCAACCGGTTTAGTCGGCGGAGGCGCCGTTTTATCCGCTGGTGGGAAATAAAGCGGCCCTTTCAGGCCACAGCCGGTCAGGCTGAGGACCGCTAATAAAACGGCAAGCGCTGGGAAAACGTTTTTCATGGATAGTTGCCCGTAATTCATTCTTTCTGCTTTCTATCATCGCAGGAGAAGACGTAAAAGCAAGCGTTTAGCATCTCACTGCGCGCGCTTTTGTTTCGCGCTATACTGCCGCCACTATCAAAAAAGCGGGAAAGAACCATGAACGACAGTGAATTCCATCGCCTGGCCGATACCCTGTGGATGACTATCGAAGAGCGCCTCGACGACTGGGATGGCGACAGCGATATCGACTGCGAAATCAACGGCGGCGTGCTGACTATCAGCTTTGAAAACGGCAGCAAAATTATCATTAACCGTCAGGAGCCGCTGCACCAGGTGTGGCTGGCAACGAAGCAAGGCGGCTACCATTTCGACTTGAAAGGCGACGAGTGGGTGTGCGATCGCAGCGGCGAAACGTTCTGGGATCTACTGGAACAGGCGGCGACCGCGCAGGCCGGTGAAGCGGTGAGTTTTCGCTAAGCGCGCGTGATTCGAGTTCCCCGGATTACGGCTGACGCCTTATCCGGGCTACATAACCCTCTACCGCACGCTACCCTTTCTCAGGAATAGTGCTGCAGCATCGGCGATGATGCAGCATCCTGACCGGCTGAAGCGGTGGCGGCGGCAATCACCTGGCTGCGGAACGGGATCACCTGTTCGCGACCGTCGACGTCGACGATTTGATAAAACTGCGGCAGGTTAAAGTTGATAAAGCTGGAGCCGTAGGTAAAGCGGTCATGCGACGAAGAGTAGAAGCGGCTGACGTCGCGCACCAGCTCCTCTTTGCTGCCCTCGCAGTGGTGATACACCTCGGCGCGGTTGCTCTCATCAAGAATATAGATGTTAAATCCGTTATCGTTATCCGCATCTTCAAAGAAGAACTGAATGATCCCTTCGCTGGCAAAACCATCCACCACCTGCGGCAGCCTGACGTGGTTAGTTTCCACCTGCACCGACAGACCATGCAGTTTGTTATGCGAAATCGCGCCGTAGAATTCGATGGCGTTTTCCAGCTTCTGTACCGAGACGTTAAGGCGCTCGAAGAACAGCCCCCAGGTCTGCCCGGAAACGCGCAGCGCTTTAAAGCGGCCGGTATCCTGACGGGTGCTGGAGAGGCGTAGCTCAACGCATTCAGAAACCAGCTGCTGCACGCGAGTACGGATCAGGCCGCGCAAATGCTGGCTATAGCAGAAGACCTCTACGCTATCCGGCGGCGCGGCGTCCTGATGCATCTTGCCGAGAATCGTTTTCAGCGCTTCGATCATCGCCTGCTCGCCGTTAAAATGCAGCGTTCGCACCTCGTTCCACGAGTTGCGGTACAGCAGATCGATGCTGCCAATCAGGCACTTTTGCTCTTCGCCGAAGCTGAAAACATCGAGCTTACGGAAATCAAAATGCACCACCTGATTGCGGAAGGCCGCCGTCGGGTCATATTCGAGATTGACGATAATCGCCAGATGGCGAATTTCGCACGGGCTATACAGCGCTTTCGGCGTCGGGGACGGCAGGCGCAGCGGGAAGTGGTGCGCCACGTCAGCCACCATCTCCTGCAGTTTAGCCAAATCGACAATGCCGTTGCCCTTAATAAACAGGCGAGTGCGCGACGTCAGCAGGCCGTTAAACCAGGCCCAGGCCACCAGCTTATTAAGATAACGGTTATATTCCAGCGGCTGGTGGCTGATGATCGACTCCATATCCGGCGCGCGGTTATAGACATACCAGCCGGTACGGTTGGCACGGCCCGGCGGCACGTGGATAAAGGTCAGATTCGGCTCAGACAGATCCGGCGAAATTTGCGGGTTGACCAGGGTGACTTTCCCCGGCAGCGCTTCAAAGGCGGCGTACAGCTTACGCGTCAGCACGCCAATATCCTGCGGGCTGGCGGAAACGCTCAGGTTATTGCGGCGCGCAAAACGAATCAGGTTGCGATAGCTCTGCATCATCGCATCAAGCAGCTCGTTATGCGCTTTACGGACTTCGTCAATCTTCCAGTTGGCCCGGTTATCGAGCATCATCAGACGCTTTTCATCCCAGCCCCACTCTTTCACCAGGTGGCTGACGACTTCGCGACGCCAGCCGACGCAGGCGCGCTCGCGGCTCAGCTTCTCGCAGACTTTTAAATAGAAACATCGACGCACCAGATCGAGGCGCGTTTCATCTTCGATAGCCTGCAGATAGACCGTTACGCGCTCCAGCATCATGCAGTAAGGGTCGAGGCCAAACGATACGATTTCACCGTCATGCAGGCGCTGCTTGATATCTTTTGCCAGCAGGCGGTTGTTGGGATACTCCCAGGAGTACGCTTCCAGCAGCAGCGTCTTCAGCACCGCTTTATAGGGTGAGTCGATGCTTTTATACAGCTGCCACAGGCTGGCGCCGAAGTACTCTTCCGCCGACAGGGAACTCAGGCCGCCGAGATCCAGCCATTCGTTCGGCGTCAGCACGCCCTGCGCGTAGAGGCTCATCACGTAATCATCGTAATGCTCCTCTTCCTCGCACGGCACCATATTCCACAGAATACGCTTCCCGGCAAGGCGCACCGCGGTGCGGTAAAACTCATCCAGCAGCAGGATGTGTTGAGTTGAGCCGCAGTCTTCACCGCCCAGGCTGCCGCTTTCGTTATGGCGGAAGCGGTTTTCGTCGATCAGGAAGAAACTCACCTCAACGCCCAGCGACGCCGCCCAGCTTTCCAGCAGGCTACATTTGCGCTGCATCAGCTGGCGCTCTTCGCTATCCAGCCACGACTGATGGCAAACCCAGATATCCAGGTCGGAAGAGCAGCTTTGGCCGACGGAAGAAGTACTGCCCATGGAGTAAAGGCCGGTGATCGGCAGCTCGCCTTTCGGCGGTTCCTGGGTCAGCATTCCACGATTGAGTTCAAGCTCGTCAAGGTAGTGACGTTGGGTTTCATCAGGCGTGTAGAGGCAAATGCCACGGGGAACGTTACCGTCAAGGTAACCCGGCATCAGCGGATGATGATAATGTAGTAATGTCGGCAGTAGACTGTAAACCTGCTGGAAAGCGGGTCCCATGGCAGCAAGGGCGCGATCCACGCGCAATTGGTTGATGGCATCCAGTCTCTGTTTCAGTGTCTCAATATAGAGGTACAAGACATATCGCCTGATGTTCAAAAACCCGACGTACAATAGTACGGAGAGTTTCAGTATTTCAACAAAAACCGTCACCATTCGTCGTCGGTGTGGTTGTGATGAGCTGCTGACTGACAAATGGTTTAAAACGTGATCAATCTAACACCTTGCTGATTGACCGTAAAGAAAGATGCGCTACATACAAGTGTAGCACCCTTTACTACGTGTAAATTCTTCACTACGTTTGCGGCAACCCGCAAACGCATGAAAGGCTAAAATGATGGCCGCGACCCTTACCCCCACAAAACTAACATCCCTAAGACAACAATGTTAGGATGGTTAGTGGTCGACTATGACGGTAACAAGCATGTTAGACAAAGTTTTGAGAATTGCCACACGGCAAAGCCCGCTTGCGCTATGGCAGGCACATTATGTGAAAGAGCGTCTGGAAGCCTGTCATCCGGGGCTTTCCGTTGAACTGGTGCCGATGGTCACCCGCGGCGACGTGATCCTTGATACGCCCCTTGCAAAAGTGGGCGGCAAGGGGCTCTTTGTGAAAGAGTTAGAGCTGGCGATGCTGGAAGGTCGCGCCGATATTGCCGTCCATTCCATGAAAGACGTGCCGGTGGAATTTCCCGCAGGACTGGGGCTGGTGACCATTTGTGAACGGGAAGATCCGCGCGATGCGTTTGTCTCGAATCACTACGCTTCCATTGATGAACTGCCGCACGGCAGCGTCGTAGGCACATCAAGTTTACGCCGCCAGTGTCAGCTGGCCGCAGCGCGGCCGGATCTCACCATCCGCTCCCTGCGAGGCAACGTTGGCACCCGTTTAAGCAAGCTCGATAGCGGCGAGTACGACGCGATCATTCTTGCCGCCGCAGGGCTTAAACGTCTGAATCTGGAAGCGCGTATTCGTCAACCGCTGTCACCGGAGCAATCTCTGCCCGCCGTCGGCCAGGGCGCTGTCGGCATTGAGTGTCGCCTTGACGACGAATGGACCAAAGCGCTGCTAGCCCCGCTGAACCATACGGAAACGGCCATACGCGTACGCGCTGAACGGGCGATGAACACCCGGCTTGAAGGCGGTTGCCAGGTGCCTATCGGCAGCTATGCCGAACTGATCGACGGTGAACTATGGCTGCGCGCGCTGGTTGGCGCGCCGGATGGCTCGCACACGGTACGCGGCGAGCGGCGCGGTCGTCCGGAAGATGCCGAAACGCTGGGCGTCTCCCTTGCCGAAGAACTCCTGGATAACGGCGCGCGCGACATTCTCGCCGTCGTTTACGCAGGAGAAGCGCCACGATGAGCATTCTGGTTACCCGTCCGCTGCCGCAAGGCGAAGAGTTAGTCAGCCGCCTGCGCGCGCTGGGACGCGTGGCCTGGAGCTTTCCGCTCATCGAGTTTACCCCAGGCCGACAGCTCCCTGAGCTGGGCAGCCAGTTGGCAAGCCTGGCGGCGGGCGATTTACTCTTCGCGCTATCCCAGCACGCCGTTGAGTTTTCCCACTCTCGCCTCCAGCAGCAGGGGCTGCGCTGGCCCGCTGCGCCCGACTATTTTGCCATTGGCCGCACCACCGCGCTGGCCCTGCATAAAGTCAGCAATCGACAAGTTCGCTACCCGTTAGATCGGGAAATCAGCGAAGTCTTGCTACAATTACCTGAATTACAAAACATTGCGGGGAAAAAAGCGCTCATCCTGCGCGGCAACGGCGGACGAGAATTACTCGGCGACACGCTTCGCGAACGCGGTGCCGATGTCACTTTTTGTGAATGTTATCAACGTAGTGCGAGGCACTATGATGGCGCAGAAGAAGCAATGCGCTGGCAGTCTCGCGGGGTTTCGACGCTGGTTATTACCAGCGGCGAGATGCTGCAGCAGCTCTGGATGCTAATACCACAGTGGTATCGCGAACGTTGGCTCCTGAGCTGTCGCATTTTAGTTGTCAGTGAACGTCTGGCCGAACAGGCCAGGGAATTGGGCTGGCAGGATATCCAGGTTGCCGATAGCGCCGACAACGATGCGCTGCTACGCGCATTACAATAACTCTCAACATTGGAAGCCATAATGACGGAACAACAGAATCAATCCGCCGTGGTTGAAGAGACCAGGGAGGCCGTGGACACGACGCCACAGCCAGAAAATAACGTAGAAAAGAAAAACGGCGGCAGTAAAACCAGCCTCGCTCTGAGCGCCATAGCTATCGCTATCGCCCTCGCCGCTGGCATAGGTCTTTATGGCTTGACGAAGACCCAGGCGACCCGCCAGAGCGAAGCCAGCGCCGGGCTATCCAGCCAGATCGCCGCGCTGCAAAAAGCGCAGGAAAACCAAAAAAGCGAGCTTGAAGGCATCATTAAGCAGCAGGCCGACCAGCTGACGCAAGCGCAGCGTCAGCAGGATGCTCTGGCGAAGAAGCTGGAAGAAGTGCAGGAGAAGGTCGCGGTCATTTCCGGCAGCGACGCAAAAACCTGGCTGCTCGCGCAAGCTGATTTCCTCGTGAAGCTGGCCGGACGTAAGCTGTGGAGCGATCAGGACGTGACGACCGCCGCCGCGCTGCTGAAAAGCGCCGATGCCAGCCTGGCCGACATGAACGATCCAAGTCTGATTAGCGCCCGTCGCGCCATCACCGACGATATCGCCTCGCTCTCCGCCGTAAGTCAGGTGGACTATGACGGCATCATTCTGAAGGTTAACCAGCTCGCCAACCAGATCGATAATTTACGTCTGGCGGACAATAATGACGATGACACCCCGATGGATTCCGATAGCGATGAGCTGTCCAGCTCCATTAGCGAGTGGCGGGTAAACCTGCAAAAAAGCTGGCAGAACTTTATGGACAGCTTTATTACCGTTCGCCGCCGAGATGAGACCGCCGTGCCGCTGCTGGCGCCAAACCAGGACGTCTACCTGCGCGAAAACATTCGCTCGCGTCTGCTGGTCGCGGCGCAGGCCGTTCCACGTCATCAGGAAGAAACCTACAAACAGGCGCTGGATAACGTCTCAACCTGGGTTCGCGCCTACTACGATACTGAAGACGCGACCACTAAAGCCTTCCTTGAGGATGTGGATAAGCTCAGCCAGCAAAGCATCACCATGAACGTACCAGAGAGCCTGCAGAGCCAGGCGCTGCTTGAGAAGCTCATGCAGACGCGCGTTCGTAATCTGATGGCGCAGCCGGCTGAAACCCAACCCAGCGCACCGGCTCCAGCCCCTGTCCCTGCGCCACAAGGAGAGTAACGCATGTTGAAAATTCTCTTACTCTTCGCGCTGCTGCTTGCCGGGATCGTTGTTGGCCCGATGATCGCCGGTCATCAGGGCTACGTCTTGATCCAGACCGATAACTACAACATTGAAACCAGCGTCACCGGGCTAGCGATCATCATGATCCTCACCATGGTGGTGCTGTTTGCCATTGAGTGGCTGCTACGGCGTATTTTCCGCACCGGCGCGCATACCCGCGGCTGGTTCGTGGGCCGCAAACGTCGTCGCGCCCGTAAGCAAACCGAGCAGGCGCTGCTGAAGCTGGCGGAAGGCGATTATCAGCAGGTTGAGAAGCTGATGGCGAAAAATGCCGATCACGCTGAGCAGCCGGTTGTGAACTACCTGCTGGCGGCAGAAGCCGCTCAGCAGCGAGGGGATGAAGCTCGCGCCAACCAGCATCTGGAGCGCGCCACCGAGCTCGCCGGCGACGACCTGATTCCTGTCGAAATCACCCGCGTACGTCTGCAGCTGGCGCGTAATGAAAACCACGCCGCCCGCCACGGTATCGACAAGCTGCTGGAGATCACGCCGCGTCATCCGGAGGTCCTGCGCCTCGCCGAGCAGGCCTACATTCGTACCGGAGCCTGGAATTCGCTGCTGGATATCATTCCGTCAATGGCGAAAGCCGACGTCAGCGATGAAGAGCACCGCGCCGAACTGGAACAGCTGGCGTGGATTGGTCTGATGGATAAAACGCTGGCCGACGGCGGCAGCGAAGGTTTGCGCGGCTGGTGGAAAAACCAGAACCGTAAAACCCGCAGCCAGGTGGCGCTACAGGTGGCAATGGCGAATCGCCTTATCGAAAGCGACGACCATGATACCGCGCAGCAGATTATTATCGATGGTTTGAAAAAGCACTACGACGACCGTCTGGTCATGCCGATCCCGCGGCTGAAAACCAATAATCCGGAACAGCTGGAAAAAGTGCTGCGTCAGCAGATTAAAACGGTCGGCGACCGCCCGCTGCTGTGGAGTACGCTGGGACAATCGCTCATGCGCCACGGCGAGTGGCAGGAAGCCAGCATTGCGTTCCGCGCTGCGCTCAAGCAGCGCCCGGATGCGTTTGACTACGCGTGGCTGGCCGATACCCTCGACCGCCTGCATCAGCCGGAAGAAGCGGCGACGATGCGTCGCGACGGCCTGCTGTTAACCCTGCAAAACAACCCGCAGCAATAATGCGATTCTCGCCTCCGCCGGGGGCGAGAATCTCTTCTCTTCCCGCCTGAACGCTTTCCGATCCCTGAAAAGAAAAAAACGCCTGCTCTGAAACCAGAGCAGGCGTTAAAACAGGTCTGTTTGACAACAAATTGGGTGCTTCACTCAACGTAGTGTCCATGGTGTTTGATGAGGCTTGCGCGACATCTGTCAGTGGACGATAAGCACCGTAAAACGGCTCTGCATCATTCCTGAGTTTATGAGGCACTAAGGCGAACATAAGAGATGGAATGAGCATCTACCCGGTTATTATCGCACAGGATCGGTAGAAAATGCATCTACCCGAACAGGGAATTGGGACTATTCTGGAGAATAAATAGCATTGTGATTAGCGGAATATTATTTGCGATATCAGGAAGATAAAAGAGTTTTTTTTTGCAAAATCAGAAAACAAAAAACCCCGCCGAAGCGGGGTTCAAAATTGGTCGGCGAGAGAGGATTCGAACCTCCGACCCACTGGTCCCAAACCAGTTGCGCTACCAAGCTGCGCTACTCGCCGATGTACTGCTTTTTTGAATTTTTAGTTCAATTCTTTATAAAGTCGTGGTGCGAGGGGGGGGACTTGAACCCCCACGTCCGTAAGAACACTAACACCTGAAGCTAGCGCGTCTACCAATTCCGCCACCTTCGCAATATCACAACTTTCTAAATAATGGGGTGGCTAATGGGATTCGAACCCACGACAACTGGAATCACAATCCAGGGCTCTACCAACTGAGCTATAGCCACCACTGCAAATCTTTTACGCGGTATTGAAACCACCGCAGCTCCAGCACCGGGTAAATGGTGCGCCCGACAGGATTCGAACCTGAGACCTCTGCCTCCGGAGGGCAGCGCTCTATCCAGCTGAGCTACGGGCGCTTAGCGCCGTTGCGGGGTCGGATAATACGGACTTCCTACCCCGCTGTCTAGTGCCTTTTTAAAGAAAATTATCGTTTGCTCATGCTTTGTGCGTTTTGTTGCTTATTGCGCCACATTATCAACATTTCCGCGTCGACCAAGGCCAAATACCTTATAAATAAGCGTCACGGCGGCAAGGAAAATTATTCCGACAAAGAGCGACATACGCGTATCGTCGTTAAATCCCATCCCTATTAGCACGCAAACCAGGAACGCCATGGTCAAATAGTTTGCCCACGGGAACAGCAGCGAGCGAAACGGATGGCTGGCCATGGCTTCTTTATGCACGAGACGAAAACGCAGCTGGCTAATCAGAATCACAAACCACGGTACCATGCCCGGCAGCACGCTGGCGCTGTAGACGTAGACGAAAACCCGCTGTGGATTAGGGATAATGTAGTTCAGGCACGAACCGACCAGCAGAATCAGGATCGATAGCGCCACGCCCGCCGAGGGTACGCCGTTGCGCGAGACTTTGGCGATGGCCGCAGGCAGCTGACGATTCCTTGCCAGCGCGTAGAGCATGCGTCCGCAGCTGTACATTCCGCTGTTACAGCCGGACAGCGCCGCCGTGAGTACCACAAAGTTAATAATACCTGCCGCCGCGGTGATGCCGATTTTGGCAAAGGTCAGCACGAACGGACTGCCGTTGGAGCCAATCTGATCCCACGGGAAAATAGTGACGATCACGAAAATCGCCCCCACGTAGAAAATCAGGATTCGCCACAGCACTTTGCCTACCGCGCTGCGCAGCGTGACCTGCGGGTTCTTCGCTTCACCGGCCGTAATGCCGATAAGCTCGACGCCCTGGTAGGAAGCGACCACGATACACAGCGCCGTCAGGAAACCCTTCCAGCCGCCGGCGAAGAAGCCACCGTGCTCGGTCAGATTGCCAAAGCCAATAGCGTGTCCGCCGTTACCGAAGCCAAAGAAAATAACGCCCAGCCCCACCACGATCATCACAATAATGGTGGTGACCTTAATCATGGCGAACCAGAATTCAATTTCGCCGTACAGACGTACCGCCGCCAGATTCGCCAGCGCTACCAGCCCAACCGCGATAAGCGCCGGTATCCACTGCGCCATCTCCGGGAACCAGAACTGGACATAGACCCCGATCGCCGTAATCTCCGATATCCCGACCGCCATCCACATAAACCAGTAGGACCATGCGGTGAGATAGCCGAAAAACGGGCTCATATAGCGGTGGGCATAAACGGCGAACGAGCCGGTTACCGGTTCAAGGAACAGCATTTCGCCCATCGAACGCATGATAAAGAAGACAAAGAGCCCGGCGATGATATACGCCAGTAGAACCGAAGGTCCGGCCCACTTGAGCGTACTTGCCGCGCCCATAAATAACCCCACGCCAATCGTGCCGCCAAGGGCGATTAGCTCAATGTGTCGCGCCTCCAGTCCCCGCTGAAGTTCCGCTTTTTTCTCAGTCATATAACCTCTTGTGTTTGCCCTGCTCCGGGTTTAAGCACATCCCAACCAGGATGTGTCTATACCGGTTATTTTTATGAATGAATAAAATGGAATAGCCCTGCCTGCGCGACGGTGAACTGACCGTCGCGTTTTAAGCATGCGAATGGTTAATGAATTTGAGGGAAATGGCAAATAAAGTATCAGGCGAGTGAAGACATTACACAGAATACCCAGGTAAACCCGCCCGCTTGCAGTGGAATGTCACAGCTTACCGGTGTAATACCAGCGTAAATAGCGCAGCAGGCGCGCCTGCCTTTTTATGCGGCTCGGCTGCGAAACCAGTCGATAGAACCACTCCAGACCCAGGTCCTGCCAGAACTTCGGCGCCCGCTGCACGTGGCCGGTAAAGACGTCGTAGGTACCGCCCACGCCCATATACAGCGCCTGCGGATAAACGTCCCGACAGTCGCGCATCAGGATTTCCTGACGCGGCGAGCCCATCGCCACCGTGACGATCTTCGCCCCGCTATCGCGGATACGCTCAAATAGCGCCTGACGCTGGTCAGCGGCAAAATAGCCGTCCTGGCTTCCAACGATATTCACATTCCAGCGCTGGCGAAGCTGCTGCTCCGTTTGCGCCAGTACCTCGGGCTTGCCGCCGATCAGAAATACCGGCGTTCCCTGAGCGCCTGCGCGCGCCATCAGGGCTTCCCATAAATCCGCGCCGGCGACGCGCGACACTTGCGACTGAGGATATTTTTTACGTAATGAGCGAACTACGCTGATGCCGTCAGCGTATTTGAATTCTGCGGCTTCGATCAGCGCCCGAACGTCGGGGCTGTCTTCTACCGCCAGCATCTTCTCTGCATTAATCGCCACCAGCGTCCCCGTACGGATCTCGCCGTCGGCGTACAGATAATCCAGAGCGTGTTGCATATCGCGCCAACCAATGAGTTGTAGCCCTCTCAGCAGATACAACGGCGCGGATGTGGTCTCAGTCATGTACACCCTTATCAGACTTGAGGTTGCGTCAGCGGTTTAGCCCGCTTGTGAATCAGCCCCACGCTATCCAGGAACCAGTACAGCAGTTTTGCCGCCAGCAGGCAGATCCCAAAGATGACGAGGAAAAAAACCACGCGGGAACCAAATGAATCCAGCCCTTCACGCGCCAGCACGATCATGTTGAAGATAGCGCCAAAACAGAAACTGTGCAGGATCGCCGCTTTATAGCGGTTCGTCTCCCGGTTGCCAAGCTCGTACAGCCAGTCAAACCATTTAATGATCAGCCCAACCGCTACCGCTCCCAGCGGCACGAACCAGACGCCTCCCATCACCACCAGCGAGCCAATCAGGGTCGGCGAAATCGCCAGGCCAGAATGGTTATTCAGCACGTCCCAGGTGAAATAGTTCGCGGTATTGAGCACCATTGTCGGCCGACCGTGCCACAACCAGCTGGGGATAAAGACATAGAAATCCCGGACGATGGGCGCCAGTCCCTGAAACTCAATCTTGTCGTAGTTTTGCAGCAGCAGGGCCAGGTTCTCCCACGGCGAGAAGGTGTCGCGGGTCAGATAGAGGAAAGTATAAAACGCCTCATCGCCGCTGACGTTCATACCGTAGCGTTTGAGGGCCAGCCAGAACATACCGACGATGCCCAGCACGCCCGCCGCCGCCAGCATCCACAGGCTGATCCAGCCGCGAATGATGCCGATAAACAGGAAAATGGCAAAAGCGATGATAATGTTAGCCCGGGTGCCGCCAACGATGGCGTAGGTCAGCAGGCCAAAGGCGACGGTGCTAACGAGGAAGAATATCCACGCTTTATAATCCTGACGCAAAAAATAGACCACCAGCATTGCCGGGATGAAAAAGTAGAAGAAGCGCTTTAGCGCCACGCCGGAAACTTCGCTGGAGAAGATCTGGCTATAGGAGTTGAGCTTGAATAGCAGAAATCCGTTGTGCGCAAAGAAGATGCCGACGCAGAGCAGCGCCAGCCCCAGTAAAATGCCCCAGGTCAGATGGGTCTCCACGCGATTCATCGTAAACAGCGGACGATGCGAATGGCCGCGCGTCGCCGAGCGTAGCCGCGTTTTGTAGGTGGCATAGTAAACCGCATAAAAACAGACGGAAACCAACAGGGTTTGCAGCAGAATTTCCGGCGGGGCGACCGCGACGTCAAAGCGAAACACCAGAATACTGGTCAGCGGGAAGCCAAAGAAAAAGGTCAGCAGAAACAGCAGCGAGAAAAAAACGTTGAAGTTGAAGCGCACGCGACGAAATTCAAAGTACGTGGCGGTGGCGATAAAAAGCGTCGACAGCAGCCAGACCAGCAGCAGCCCGCTAAATTGCATTAATGTCATGCGTCCACCCCCGCGGCAATCCGCAACGCTCGTCGCCAGCCCGTCAGATAATTCGGACGGAAGAAGGCGATCTGATTTTTATCCACGCCAGCCAGCTGGCGCTGTGCTTCACGCACAACGCTCACGTCCAGCGCATCGCGGGTAAAGAGTACCGGAATATGCTGCTCCGACATATCCTGCCAGAAGGGATTATCCCGATTCAGCACGCAAGGGATCCCCGCCTGAATCAGCAGGCATAGCGTGCCGATACCCTGCTGGCGGGCAAACAGGAAGTAGCCCAGATCGCAGCGGCGCAGCAGCGCAAGATAATCATCAAACGCCAGCTTGTCGCTCAATACCTGGAGATGCTGTGGGCTGAACAGAGCCGCGCCGGCCTCGCGAACTTCGTTAATGTAGTCGCTATTATTGGCCGGATAGCCCATCGGCACGACAACGTTAACCGTATCGCCAAACTGCTGGCGAATCGCGCGCAGCGCCGCGATATGCTCGTTGCTGCGGTCGCCGGAATTACCCACCAGGATAGTCAGCGTGTCGCCGCGCGGGGCGCTATCGGCGAGCGAATTCAGCGCCGGATCCATGCGGGTCGGGAAGTAGAGCAGCTCACCCGGCACGCCCGAATGGCGGGCGGAGAACCAGCTCAGATCGCCGCGGGTAGCAAACACGCGCCCTACCCGGCCCTGCGCCATGCGCCGCAGGGGATAAAACAGACGAAACTTCAGGCTGGCGGAGTTCTCATACAGGTCCGCCCCCCAGATATGCCAGTTAAACTGCGCCGGGCGGATCCCGCCGCTGAGCAGCGCCAGCCACAGGCCGGTATTGAACTGGCCGTGAAAGAAAAAGCGCTGCTGCCGGTTCGCTTTTGCCTGCGCGATAACCGCCTGCGCCAGCGACTTTTTCCCCGGATAACAGCTGATGGAGAGCGCGGGATAGGCTGCGCGGATCCCTGTCTCCTCACCGACGACCATAAATATACGCGCCTGCTCGTCATCGACGGCCAGCTCATCATTAAAGAACCGCAGCACGGTCTGGTTGTGGTGCGGGATATCCGATCCCAGTACATGTATCAGTGCTGTCATGCCCGTTTACGCCAAAGTAAAAACACGCCGCTACAGAGAGCGAAATAAACAATATAAGTAGCCATATACGCCTGCGCCGCGCCGATTGCGCCATGCGCCGGGATAAGCCAGTGCGAGAATGCGGTCAACAGCGCGAACTGGCTGATTTCCGTCAGAATATAAAAACGCAGCGAGGCTTTGGCGATCACCAGATAGCCATAGACGTACGCCCCCACCTTCAGCACATCGCCCACCAGTTGCCAGGCAAACAGGTCGCGCATCGCCGTGAAACGATCGGAAAAAAGTAGCCAGATAGCGAAATCGCGCAGCAGCCACACCGTAAAGCTTGCTGCCGCCACCGCCGGGAGAACAAATTTTAACGCTTTGCCAATCTCGCGGGTGATATCCGCTTTCGCCGTTAGCCGGGACAATGTCGGTAACAGATAAACGCTAAATGAGGCGGTAATAAACTGCAGATAGGCGTCGGAGATGCTGCTCACCCCTTGCCAGATCCCCACCGCGTCCCAACCATAATGGGCCGCCAGCAGGTTACGCATCATCACGTAGGCGACCGGCAGCGTCACCGAGGTAATCAGCGCCATCAGGGTAAATTTGGACAGCTGCCCCGCCAGGCCGTTGTCCCAACGCGGGCGCAGCGCGCTCAGCGGAATATTACCGCGTCGCCACAGTACGAAGGCCGCTGGCACCACCACCAGCGCGGGTACCAGCGCCAGTCCCAGCAATGCGCCCTGGTAGCCGCCGAAACGGTAGCAGGCATAGTACGCCGCCACGCCAATCAGGCTCCCGGCGATAAGCGACAGCGCATTGCCCGCCGCATCGCGAAAACCTTTCATCAGCGCTAACAGGAAATTCGCCCAGGCGATCCCCATCTGCACCAGGGCCACCAGCCGCACCAGGTTCTGATATTGCTGATGGCCGAACAGCCCCTGGCTAATTGGCGCGGCCGCCAGCAGGAAGATCAGCGCCAGCAGGGTGGAGAAACCCAGTACCATCGCCGAAGCGGTGCCAACGACGTTGTACAACTGCCGGCGATCGTCATGATGCTGGGCTACCAGCTTAGTGACGCCGTTAAATATCCCGGCCCCCGCCAGTACGCCAAGTACGGTCACCAGCTGGCGGAAGTTACCCGCCTGCCCCACCCCTGCCGGGCCGAACGACACGGCCAGCAGCTTAACCACCAGCAGACCGGCGCCGATTTTGACCAGCGTGGACGCCGCGGTCCACAGAGACGCTTTTGCCAGCGACATATCAGGAGAAATAGCTCAGCAGCGAGTTAATTACCGTGCGCTGGTTGACGTTCGACAGGTTGTAGAATAACGGCAGACGCAGCAGGCGTTCGCTCTCCTGAGTGGTGTAGCGATCCGTCCCGTGGAACTCGCCGAAGGTTTCTCCGGCCGGGCAGCTGTGCAGCGGGATATAGTGGAACACCGCCAGAATCTCCGCCTCTTTCAGCCAGGCGATCAGCTTGCTGCGATCGTCAATATCGCGCAGCTTGATATAGAACATGTGCGCATTTTGCCCGCAGTCGGCCGGAACGCTCGGCAGATCGATACGTCCAGCCCGCGCCAACGGCAGCAGGGCATCGTAGTAGTTCTGCCACAGCGCCAGGCGCTGCTGGTTAATCCGCTCCGCCGCTTCCAGCTGCGCCCACAGGTAGGCGGCCTGTAAATCGGACATCAGATAGCTGGAGCCGATATCGCGCCAGGTATATTTATCCACCAGACCACGGAAAAACTGGCTGCGGTTGGTGCCTTTTTCACGAATGATCTCTGCGCGCTCGATCAGCTTGCGATCGTTAATCAGCGTCGCGCCGCCTTCACCGCCCGCGGTGTAGTTTTTGGTTTCATGGAAGCTGAAGCAGCCAATATGGCCGATAGTGCCGAGCGCCCGACCTTTATAAGTCGACATCACGCCCTGAGCGGCATCCTCCACCACAAACAGATTATGCTTGCTGGCGATAGCCATAATGGTGTCCATCTCGCAGGCCACGCCGGCGTAGTGGACCGGTACAATCGCGCGGGTTTTCTCGGTAATGGCCGCTTCAATCAGCGTTTCATCAATATTCATGGTATCGCGACGAATATCAACGAAGACGATTTTCGCGCCGCGCAGCACAAAGGCGTTGGCGGTGGAGACGAAGGTATAGCTCGGCATAATCACTTCATCGCCCGGCTGGATGTCCAGCAGCAGCGCTGCCATCTCCAGCGAAGCGGTGCAGGACGGCGTCAGCAGCGCTTTGGCGGTGCCGAAACGCTGCTCCATCCACTGCTGACAGCGGCGGGTAAAACCGCCATCGCCGCACAGCTTGCCGCTGCCCATCGCGGACTGCATATAATCAAGTTCGGTTCCCACCACCGGCGGCGCGTTAAATGGAATCATCATGTCACCTGTATAACCAGTACGCGGTGCTTTCGATATTCGCACCGCTAAGAATGTAACGTTTAAGCGCGGCGGTGTTGCCCATCTGGGTCGCCACCCGCAGTGTCGTCAGCCCACGCAGCGCGGCCCAGCGCTGGGCTGCCTGCATTAATTCCACTCCGGCGCCGCGTCCGGCCAGCAGGCCAATCCTCGCCTCGCGCTCGCTGAGCTGGCGCAGGGAGACAAACGCGCGAATATCACCATCAGGGGCGCGAAACACCAGACACTGATGATCGAAAGTCCCGCGCACCGCATTTTCAATCCACTGGGCATAGAAACGACCGCTGGCATCGGCTGCGTACCAGGGGGCACGAAAACGGCTCTGCGCAAAGGCCAGCGCCGCCAGCTCGCGCAGCCGGGGGATATCCACCGCGGTCGCCGGCTCGGCGCCGCTATCATCAGAAGCCGCAGGCGAAAGCGCGAGATCGACCTCGCCCTCCACCAGCCGGAAGCCCAATGCCTGCAGTGCGTCCAGACGCGCGACATCATCCGCCGCGACTTTCGCCTGCACCCGCGACCATCCGGCCAGCGCTTGCGCCGTCAGCGGCGGCGCATCGTCGCCAAAGCGTACGATAGCGCTATTGACGCCGAAGAAGCGGTTTTCCCATTCAAGGGGTTCAATACTGGCGCGGACGGGCACGGAGTAAATCCAGTAAGTATTGGCCGTAGCCAGTTTTTTCCAGCCGTTTCGCCGCGCGCTTTACGCCGTCGTCGTCCAGCCAGCCGTTGCGCCAGGCGATCTCTTCCAGGCAGGCAATCTTGAAACCCTGACGTTTTTCCACCGTTTGCACAAACATGCTGGCCTCGATCAGGCTATCGTGCGTGCCGGTGTCGAGCCAGGCAAAACCGCGGCCCAGCAACTCAACCGTCAGCGCGCCATCGTCGAGATACATTTGATTGATGGAGGTGATCTCCAACTCGCCGCGCGCCGAGGGTTTAACCCGTTTCGCGTATTCCGCGACTTTACCGTCGTAGAAATAGAGGCCGGTTACCGCCCAGTTGGATTTGGGCTGCTTTGGCTTCTCTTCCAGCGAAATCGCGCGGAAATCGTCATCAAACTCCACCACGCCAAAGCGTTCCGGGTCCATCACCTGATAGCCGAACACCGTCGCCCCGGTCATGCGGGCCGCGACGCTACGCAGCTTCGGACTAAACCCCTGGCCGAAAAAGATGTTATCGCCCAGCACCAGACATGATGGTTCACCGTTGAGAAAAGCCTCTCCAATGATAAAAGCCTGCGCCAGCCCGTCCGGGCTTGGCTGTGCGGCGTAGCTTAGCTGCACGCCGAACTCCGAACCATCACCAAGCAGTCGTTGGAAATCACGCTGGTCATCCGGAGTGGTAATGATCAACACTTCGCGGATCCCGGCCAGCATCAGCACCGAGAGCGGATAGTAGATCATCGGCTTGTCGTAGATAGGTAGCAGCTGTTTTGAGACGCCGCGCGTGATCGGATGCAGACGTGTCCCCGATCCGCCTGCCAGAATAATACCTTTCATTTTTCCCCCCTCAAGCGCTCAGCCATGCAGCCCCAGGCGTTCACCCTGATAGCTGCCGTCCAGCACCTGCCGCCACCAGGATTCATTGGCCAGATACCACGCAACCGTTTTGCGCATCCCGCTGGTAAACGTTTCATTCGGCGTCCAGCCCAGCTCCCGCTCTATTTTCGTCGCGTCAATGGCGTAGCGTAGGTCGTGGCCGGGACGGTCAGCAACAAAAGTGATGAGATCGCGATAGCGCGCCAGGCCATTCGGCTTGTGCGGCGCCAGCTCTTCCAGCAGATCGCAAATGGTTTCTACCACCTCGATATTCTTCCGTTCATTATGGCCGCCAATATTATACGTTTCGCCCGGCTCACCGCGCGTTGCTACCTGATAGAGCGCCCTGGCGTGATCTTCAACGAACAGCCAGTCGCGAATCTGCTCGCCATTGCCATAAACCGGCAGCGCTTTACCCGCCAGCGCATTCAGGATGGTCAGCGGGATCAGTTTTTCCGGGAAGTGATACGGCCCGTAGTTATTCGAGCAGTTGGTCACCAACGTTGGCAGTCCGTAGGTGCGCTGCCAGGCCCGTACCAGATGATCGCTGCTGGCTTTCGAGGCCGAATAGGGACTGCTGGGCGCATAAGGCGTGGTTTCGGTAAAAAACGCGCCGCTATCGTGCAGATCGCCATAGACCTCATCCGTTGAGATATGGTGGAAGCGAAAGACCGTTTTTTTTTTCGTTCCCCAGCGTATTCCAGTAAGCACGCGCCGCTTCAAGCAGCGTATAGGTACCGACAATGTTGGTTTCGATAAACGACGCCGGACCATCAATAGAGCGGTCGACGTGGCTTTCGGCGGCCAGATGCATCACGATATCGGGCTGATAGTGGTGGAAGACACGGTCCAGTTCGGCACGATCGCAGATATCCACCTGTTCAAAGGCGAAACGCGGATCCCCGGCAACAGGCGCCAGCGACATCAGATTTCCGGCGTAGGTCAGCTTATCAACCACCACTACGTTATCAGTAGTTGCAGTGATGATTTCGCGCGCCACCGCCGAACCGATAAATCCCGCGCCACCGGTGACCAGAATCGTGCTCACCGCCACACCCCTTTGGTATCGACGATAAACTGCTGGCTAACGCTATCCCCGCCGACCGCTTTAAATTCTTTGTGATCGACTAGCATCACCAGCACATCGGCGCTCGCCAGCGCTTCGTCCAGCGTCGCCAGAGCGCACAGTCCGTCGAGCTTTTTCGGCAGATGATGAATATTTGGCTCAACGACCAGGGTTTCGCCGCCGTGCCAGCGGGCGATTTGCGCGGCGATAGCCATTGCCGGGCTTTCGCGCAGGTCATCAATATTCGGCTTAAACGCGAGGCCAAAGCAGGCGATTTTTAGCTCGCTGGCGCGTTTGTTGCTCACCGCGAGGCAGTCGGCGACTCGCGCTTTCACCTGGTCGATTACCCATTCTGGTTTGTGATCGTTAACTTCACGCGCGGTCCGGATAAGCCGAGCCTGCTGCGGATTCTGCGCCACGATAAACCACGGGTCGACCGCGATACAGTGGCCGCCAACGCCCGGGCCCGGCTGAAGAATATTGACCCGCGGATGACGATTCGCCAGGCGAATCAGTTCCCAGACGTTAATCCCCTGATCGGCGCAAATTAGCGAAAGTTCATTGGCAAAAGCGATATTAACGTCACGGAAGCTGTTTTCAGTCAGCTTGCACATCTCGGCAGTGCGCGAGTTGGTCACCACGCATTCGCCTTCAAGGAAGATTTTATACAGCTCGCTGGCGCGGGCCGAGCAAACCGGCGACATGCCGCCAATCACGCGATCGTTTTTAATCAGCTCAACCATCACCTGCCCCGGCAAAACGCGCTCTGGACAGTAGGCGATATTGACGTCGGCCGCTTCGCCAGCCTGCTGCGGGAAACTCAGATCGGGGCGCATTTCCGCCAGCCAGCCCGCCATCTGCTCGGTTGCCCCCACCGGCGACGTGGACTCAAGGATAACCAACGAGCCTTTCTTCAGCGTCGGGGCGATAGATTTCGCCGCCGATTCGACGAAAACCATATCCGGTTCGTGCAGATCTTTAAACGGCGTCGGCACCGCAATAAGATAGGCGTCGGCTGCTACCGGCGCGGTGGTGGCGCTCAGGTAGCCCTGCTCGACCGCCGTTTTGACGACGCTCGCCAGATCCGGCTCCACGATATGAATTTCTCCACGGTTAATGGTCTCCACGGCGTGTTGATTGATATCAACGCCGACCACCCGCTTTTGCCGGGAGGCGAACGCGGCAGCGGTTGGCAGGCCAATATATCCAAGGCCAATCACTGAAATGGTAGAAAAATTCATAGCGTTACCTGATTATTTTTAAGTGCAGACAAAATACGATGACACGCTTGTCCATCGCCGTACGGGTTATGCGCCCGGCTCATGGCCTGATACGCGAACTCATCTTGCAGCAAGCGCGTGACTTCATTGACGATGCGTTGGCTATCGGTGCCCACCAGGCACACGGTTCCCGCGCTGACCGCTTCCGGACGCTCGGTCATGTCACGCATCACCAGCACCGGCTTACCGAGCGATGGCGCTTCTTCCTGGATACCGCCTGAATCGGTCAGGATCAACCATGCGCGATTCATCAGCCAGACGAACGGTAGATAATCCTGTGGCTCAATAAGCATGACGTTCTCAACGTGGCCGAGAATACGCTTAACCGGCTCGCTGACGTTCGGGTTCAGATGCACCGGATAGACAATTTGTACGTCCGGATTGTTGGCGGCGATCTCCGCCAGCGCATGGCAGATTTGCTCAAAACCACGGCCAAAGCTTTCCCGACGGTGCCCGGTGACCAGAATCATCTTTTTGCCGTTGGCGAGGAAGGGATAGCGCTGAGTCAGTTCGTTGCGCAGGGCTTCATCGCTCAACACCCGGTCGCGCACCCAGAACAGCGCGTCAATAACCGTATTGCCGGTTACCGCGATCCGATTGTCGGCGATGTTTTCCCGCAGCAGGTTCTGCCGCGAGGTTTCCGTTGGCGCAAAGTGGTACGTTGCCAGATGTCCGGTCAACGTACGGTTCCCCTCTTCCGGCCATGGCGAGCTCAGATCGCCGGTACGCAGCCCGGCCTCCACATGCCCTACCGGAATGCGCTGATAAAAAGCGGCCAGGCTTGCCGCCATCGTCGTGGTGGTATCGCCATGCACCAGCACCACGTCCGGCTTAAACGACTCCAGCACCGGCTTTAAGCCCTCAAGGATGCGACAGGTAATCTCCGTCAAACCCTGCCCCGGCTGCATAATGTTAAGGTCGTATTCCGGAACAATAGAAAAAAGTTTCAACACCTGATCGAGCATCTCCCGATGCTGCGCGGTCACGCAAACTTTCGCCTCAAAATGAGGATCCTTTGCCAGCGCATGAACCAGAGGCGCCATTTTGATAGCTTCTGGTCTCGTGCCAAATACCGTTAGTACTTTCACATCGATTCTCTTCGATTAGGTGATAAAGGCTGAATGTCCTTCACCACGGGCCGCATTCACTGGACACGGCGACGCGATAACGCAACGCCTGCGCCGATGAGCGCGCCCACAATCCCCCACATCACCATCAGAAACACGCGGCGCGGGCTATCGCGTTTTACCGGTTCTTCAGGCGTTCGCAAATACCTGTAAGTCTGAAAACGCGGATCCAGGGTTGGCCCAACGTTTAATGTCGTTAGCATGGCGCGGCTTTGGTCATAATCAATATCGTACTGCGGCCCCACCGCCTGCAGATTTTCCAGTCGGGCCTGCAGCATCGGCCGCCCCAGTAAAAACAGCTCTGAATCCGGCAGCTGGTCTGGTGGAATATCGGTTTCGCTGCGGGAGATATTGTGCTGCTGCGCGACTTTCAGCGCCTGTTCCACGCTATGCATGCGGCGATTGAAAATCTCTCGTGCCACCTCTTCCTGGCGCTTCACCTGCGCTTTCATCTGGATGGTACGCGCGGCCCAGGCGCCTTTAAGCTCGTCATTCAGATGCCCTGCCGCACGCTGGCTGGCGAAAGCCACATACTGGCGCAGCAGATTATTGGCATCCGGAGCGGTTTCCGCCGTCAGCTTCACGCTATCGTTGACGCTTTTTAGCGCATCGCCGGGCATAAACTGGATATCGTTGATCAGGTCATCCAGCAGGGCGGCATCGGCGCGAGCGTTACCCGACTGGCGCTGCTTGTAGTAGTCCGTTTGCAGCCAGAAGTCGCGGCGGGTATCCCATGACGCCTGCTGCATGATGAACTCTTTATAAGCTTCATCCATTACCGAAGGCTGATCGACCGAGACGAGATTGGCCTTGATATCGAGATTGCGTAAAAACTGCTGCTGCGAATAGTATCCCCCCAGCATGTTTACCGTTGGCCGGTCGGTAATCGCCGTCGCGCTCCACTCCTGGCGAGCAAAAAAGGTATAAACCAGAACAATCAGTGCAAAGAGCACTGCGATACCTGCTATCCAGCTTTTTCCTGCCCATAAGGCGCGAAACAGCCCGCGAATATCCAGCTCATTCTCAACGTTCACTGTTTGTGCTCCCGGTAATGGTTGAGTCATCACGTCCCCAGATTGACTTGGTTAATTAGGATTATTGCCGCTGTGTCGCCGAATTCTGCGTCTAATGCGCTTAACCATGCGCGCCACTTTCCAGGCGCGTTTAATGCAGTAGCCATAAAGAAAGAAGGCTACCAAAAAGAGTATTAACATCACCCATTCCGGCACAATGCGGGTGTATTCCGCCACCACGCCAACCAGGGCCAGCAGCGCGGCGGCCAGGGTGATCAGGACAAATGCCTGGCGGGAAGTAAAGCCGGCGCGCATGATTAAGTGATGAATATGCTGGCGGTCCGGGGAGAATGGACTCATCCCTTTACGCAGGCGACGGTACATAATCGCCACCATATCCATCAATGGGATAGCAATAATCCACAGCGCCGTGACCGGGCTAATAGGATGCGTTTTTCCCTGCGTGGTCTCCAGCAGGATCCAGATGATAGTAAAGCCAATCATGGTGCTGCCGGCATCACCCATAAAGACCTTATAGCGACGACCAAGCGCACCGAGGTTAAGTAAAATATAGGGCAAAATGGCGGCAATCATCGCAAAACACCACATCGCCAGGCTGTACTGGCCATCAAACCACAGGATGATTCCCGTTGCCGCGAAAGAGACGGAGGAGAGGCCGCCAAGCAGCCCATCGATACCATCTACCATATTGAAAGCATTGATCGCCGCCCAAACGGCGAACAGCGTGAGGAAGAAGCCAAAGGGGCCGAGCACCAGTTCCCAAGAGCCGAATATAAAACCGAGGCTACTAAGATGAAGATTACCCACCATCATCATAATGACGGCGATAGCGGCCTGAATAACGGCGCGAATTTTTACGCTGATATCAAAGCGGTCGTCCAGCGCGCCGACCAGCACAAGCACCCCGGCACACCCCAGGTATAACCTTGCATGGGGAATGTAATAATCGGCGATGGCAAACGTAAAACAAATACCTGCGAAAACTGAAATACCACCGACTAACGGAATCAAACCCTGATGCCGTTTGCGATAGTTAGGTTTATCCACCAGCCCAACTCTTTTTGCCGCCTTGCGGGCGATAAATATAAACAGGGTAGTGAATAAGAAAATACTGATTAATTCAGTAATAGCAGTGAGTAAATTCACAACGCATGTGCTCTCAGCATAGTTAATCCGGGAAGTATAACGATGATGCCTCAACTCCAGAAGGGGCAAAGCAGAACATTACAAATTTATTGTAGAAATTTTAGACTGTTAAAGCCGTCTCTGCCTGCCAGCATTCTGCACACATCATACGTTAATACCCATTTTGTTTTCCCTTGCTGGATCATACAAACCCGGAAAACAAAACGCCACGCAATAGCGTGGCGTTTTCTGGCATTTTTAACTTACGAGCGCTTCATCATGTCGAAGAAGTCATCGTTAGTTTTGGTCATCGCCAGTTTATTGATGAGGAATTCCATCGCGTCGATTTCACCCATCGGGTGAATGATTTTACGCAGGATCCACATCTTCTGCAGCTCTTCCTGAGTGGTGAGCAACTCTTCTTTACGGGTACCGGAACGGTTGTAATCGATAGCCGGGAAGACGCGTTTTTCTGCGATCTTACGAGAGAGATGAAGCTCCATGTTACCGGTGCCTTTAAACTCTTCGTAGATAACTTCGTCCATTTTAGAACCGGTATCGATCAGTGCCGTAGCGATGATGGTCAGGCTGCCGCCCTCTTCCACGTTACGCGCGGCGCCGAAGAAACGCTTCGGACGATGCAGGGCGTTGGCGTCCACACCACCGGTCAACACTTTACCGGAAGCCGGGACCACGGTGTTGTAGGCGCGCGCCAGACGGGTAATGGAGTCGAGCAGGATGATAACGTCTTTCTTATGCTCAACCAGACGCTTCGCCTTCTCGATAACCATCTCGGCAACCTGAACGTGGCGGGATGCCGGCTCGTCAAAGGTCGAAGCGACAACTTCACCTTTAACCAGACGCTGCATCTCGGTCACTTCTTCCGGACGTTCGTCGATAAGCAGTACCATCAGTACGCAATCAGGATGGTTGTACGCAATGCTCTGCGCGATGTTCTGCAGCAGCATGGTTTTACCGGCCTTCGGCGGCGCGACAATCAGACCACGCTGGCCGCGGCCGATCGGCGACGCCAGATCCAGTACGCGGGCGGTTAAGTCTTCCGTTGAGCCGTTACCACGTTCCATACGCAGACGTGAATTTGCGTGCAGCGGGGTTAAGTTCTCGAACAGAATCTTGTTACGCGCGTTTTCCGGCTTATCGTAGTTAACTTCGTTAACTTTCAACAACGCAAAGTAACGCTCACCCTCTTTAGGAGGACGAATCTTACCGGAAATGGTGTCACCAGTGCGGAGGTTGAAACGGCGGATTTGGCTGGGGGATACGTAGATGTCGTCGGGACCGGCGAGGTAGGAGCTGTCTGCTGAACGGAGGAAACCAAATCCATCCTGCAGTATCTCCAGTACGCCATCGCCAAAGATATCCTCGCCACTCTTCGAATGCTGCTTGAGGATGGCAAAAATAATATCCTGCTTACGCATACGGGCCAGGTTTTCCAGCCCCATATTTTCGCCGAGAGTAATCAGCTCAGAAACCGGCGTATTCTTTAATTCGGTAAGATTCATAATGGTGTGGGTTCTTAAACTCGGGGTAATTCTCGAACTTAATGTTGTGAATGGTATGGCAGGAACATCCATGCCTGTTAACGGCCTTCATCTCGTGTCTGTACGTTGCCTGGTCACAGGAAAGAACGCAGAACTGAAACGACTAAACGGAATGAGTGATAAGCCCGGATTATAAGCCTCACGCGCATTTTTGCGGGACGCTTTGGGTAAAACAAGATTCAAACAAAGGTATGTTTAAAACGAAGTCTGAGATTAACTTAGCACGACTCTCGCCGGGCGTCCAGAGATCCGCAAAAAATAGGAGGCTGGACGCCGGGAGAGCAAGCCGCTTACGCCAGGTTGGCGTCGAGGAACTCTTTTAACTGGCCTTTGGACAGCGCGCCAACTTTGGTCGCTGCAACTTCGCCATTTTTGAACAGCAGCAGGGTCGGGATACCGCGAATGCCGTATTTCGGCGCGGTGCCCGGGTTCTGATCGATGTTCAGTTTCGCAATGGTCAGTTTGCCCTGATACTCTTCAGCGATCTCATCCAGAATCGGGGCGATCATTTTGCACGGACCACACCACTCTGCCCAGAAATCGACGAGGGTTAGCCCGTCAGCCTTGAGTACGTCCGTGTCAAAACTGTCGTCAGTCAGGTGAATAATTTTATCGCTCATATTTAACTCCACAGGAATAAGCCTGGTGTGTTGGTGTCGCGGCCATCAACGACGTGTCGATGCTACGTTACGCACGCTGTTCTTCAGAATGCCTCTTTTATCGATCTGCGTCACAATGTCCATCATGAACTTTGCCCCGCAAAAGATAAAGCAACCCACGTTCAAACCGGCTTATCGCAGATTTGTCACCCTCGCCTCGCTTAGTAGTCTAAGCTTTCGAAGATTCGTTCAGTTGCCGCAGACGCACCTTGAATAATTTCATACATAGCCAACGAAAGGTTGACGTTATTTCACCGGATACGCTTTCTTAATGCAATAGTTAGCTGATATTCTACCACACTATGAGCAAAACACATTTAACAGAACAGAAGTTTTCCGACTTCGCCCTGCACCCGGCAGTGATTGAAGCCCTTGAAAAGAAAGGGTTTCATAATTGCACACCCATCCAGGCACTCGCCCTCCCGCTTACGCTGGAAGGTCGCGATGTCGCCGGGCAGGCGCAAACCGGTACCGGTAAAACGATGGCGTTTCTGACGTCAACGTTTCATTATCTTCTCACTCACCCGGCGATCGCTGACCGCCAGGTCAACCAGCCGCGCGCGCTGATCATGGCGCCGACGCGTGAACTGGCGGTACAGATTCATGCTGACGCCGAACCGCTGGCGCAGTCTACCGGTCTGAAGCTGGGCCTGGCATACGGCGGCGACGGCTACGATAAGCAGCTGAAAGTACTGGAAAGCGGCGTGGATATTTTGATCGGTACCACCGGTCGCCTTATCGACTACGCCAAACAGAACCATATTAACCTCGGCGCCATTCAGGTTGTCGTTCTTGACGAAGCCGATCGCATGTACGATCTCGGCTTTATTAAAGATATCCGTTGGCTGTTCCGCCGTATGCCGCCGGCGAATCAGCGCCTGAACATGCTGTTCTCAGCCACCCTTTCTTATCGCGTCCGTGAACTGGCGTTCGAACAAATGAACAACGCCGAGTACGTCGAAGTTGAGCCTGAGCAGAAAACGGGCCACCGTATTAAAGAAGAGCTGTTCTATCCTTCCAACGAAGAAAAAATGCGCCTCCTGCAGACCTTGCTTGAAGAAGAGTGGCCGGATCGCGCGATTATTTTCGCCAATACCAAGCATCGTTGTGAAGATATCTGGGGTCACCTGGCGGCGGACGGCCATCGCGTTGGCCTGTTAACCGGCGACGTCGCGCAGAAAAAACGCCTGCGCATTCTCGATGAATTTACCCGCGGCGATATCGACATTCTGGTCGCAACCGACGTTGCCGCCCGCGGTCTGCATATTCCGGCCGTTACGCACGTCTTTAACTACGACCTGCCGGACGATTGCGAAGACTACGTTCACCGTATTGGCCGTACCGGCCGCGCTGGCGCCAGCGGTCACTCCATCAGCCTGGCCTGTGAAGAGTACGCGCTGAACCTGCCGGCGATTGAAACCTATATTGGTCATTCAATTCCGGTCAGCAAATACAATTCTGACGCGCTCATGACCGAACTGCCCAGACCGCTGCGCCTCACGCGCCCGCGCCCTGGCAACGGCCCGCGTCGTAACGGTCCACCACGTAATCGTCGTCGTTCAGGTTAAAGCAATATGCCATACACAACATCATGCAAGTTGCATCAAGGCGGCAAGAGAACGAATCCCGATGAGCCTATTCTGGTAAGCGCTCCGGGAAAGAGAACGCGGCCAGCGCAGAGGCAGCTTGAAGGATGAAGTGTATGAGTTCCACCTCGCTCTATGCAGCTATCGATCTTGGCTCCAATAGCTTTCATATGTTGGTTGTACGCGAGGTGGCCGGGAGCATCCAGACCCTCAGTCGTATCAAACGCAAAGTCCGTCTGGCCGCTGGCCTTAATGGCGACAACACGCTCTCTGCCGAAGCCATGGAGCGCGGCTGGCAATGCTTGCGCCTGTTCGCCGAGCGTTTGCAGGATATTCCCCCGACGCAAATCCGCGTGGTCGCTACGGCGACGCTGCGCCTGGCGGTTAACGCCGGTGAGTTTCTGGAAAAAGCACGGGAAATCCTCGGCTGCGCGGTGCAGGTTATCAGCGGCGAAGAGGAAGCGCGCCTGATTTATCAGGGCGTCGCACATACAACCGGCGGCGCGGATCAGCGTCTGGTCGTGGATATTGGCGGCGCCAGCACCGAGCTGGTTACCGGCACCGGCGCGCAAACCACCTCGCTTTTTAGCCTGTCGATGGGCTGCGTGACCTGGCTGGAACGGTACTTCGCCGATCGCAGCCTGACCAAAGAAAACTTTGACCAGGCCGAAACCGCCGCGCGTGAAGTTTTGCGTCCCGTCGCCGATGTTCTGCGCTATCACGGCTGGAAAGTGTGCGTCGGGGCTTCCGGTACGGTCCAGGCGTTACAAGAAATCATGATGGCGCAGGGGATGGATGAACGCATCACCTTAGCCAAACTACAGCAGCTCAAACAGCGCGCTATTCAGTGCGGTCGTCTGGAAGAGCTGGAGATTGAAGGCCTGACCCTTGAACGCGCGCTCGTCTTTCCTAGCGGACTGGCGATTCTCATGGCCATCTTCAGCGAGCTGAACATTCAGTGCATGACGCTCGCCGGCGGCGCGCTGCGTGAAGGTCTGGTCTACGGCATGCTGCACCTGTCGATCGATCAGGATATTCGCAGTCGTACCTTACGTAATATTCAGCGCCGGTTTCTGGTTGATACCGAACAGGCGCAGCGCGTTGCCCAGCTGGCCGCCCATTTCGTTCATCAGGTGGAAAACAGCTGGGAAATTGAGCCGCTATGCTTCGATTTGCTGCAAAGCGCCTGCCAGCTGCATGAAATCGGCCTGAGCGTGGAGTACAAGCAGGCGCCTCTGCACGCCGCCTGGCTGGTGCGCAATCTGGACCTGCCCGGCTTTACCCCCGCGCAAAAGAAGCTGTTGGCGACCCTGCTGTTAAACCAAACCAGCACCGTCGACCTTTCTTCCCTTCATCAACAAAACGCGGTTCCGCCGAGAGTCGCGGAGCATATGTGTCGTCTGCTGCGTCTGGCTATTCTGTTTGCCAGCCGCCGACGCGACGACCTGCTGCCGATGATTACGCTGGCTGCCGTCGATGAAAATTTGACATTAACGCTGCCCCATGGGTGGATGGAAAATCATCCGCTGGGCCGGGAAATGGTCGAACAGGAGTGCCAGTGGCAGAGCTACGTTCACTGGCCGCTACTGCTGAACGAGGATGGCGCAGCAAAATAGTCCAATCAGGGGAATATCATGCGAGAAGAACTGGACTTCAAATCGCTACGTTTTTTTTCCGCCCTCTTCCGCCTGGGGAATGTCTCTCCTGCCGCCGAAGCGCTCAACGTCAGTCAGCCGACCGGCAGCCTGTTGTTGAAAAAGCTGCGCGAGCATTTTGACGATCCCCTGTTTGTGCGAATCGGGCAACGTATGGTGCCCACGCCTCGCGCCGATGATATCGCCCAGACCATTTTTACCATTCTTCAGCTAGTCGATAACCAACTTCCCGGCAATCCTGAATTTAACCCCCAAACCAATACGCGTAACTTCACTATCGGCATGACCGATATTAGCCAAATGACGTTGTTACCGCCGCTGCAGGCTCTGCTACAGCAGCAGCGCGCCGAAGGCATTACTTTTTCCGTATTGAATATCGACGATCAAACGCTGGGCGCGCTTGAGTCGGGTAAATGCGATTTAGCTATTGGCTATCTGATGCAGCTACCGGATAGCGTTTATCAGCAACGCCTGTTTAATCAATCCTACGTTTGCCTGGCGGCAGAAAACCATCCGCGGATCCGAGACTCGTTTACTGCCGAGAACTGGCGGCTGGAAAAGCATCTTGCCGTTCACGTCAACGGCACAGGGCATGGCGATATCGATAAATTGCTTAATGAGTACGGCATGCCGCGCCGTATCGCCCTCACCCTCCCCAGCTTTTTAGGCGCAGGCGAACTGGTTGCGGATAGCGAATTGCTTGCCGTCGTCCCCGAGCAGCTGGCGAACCATATTATTAATCGCTATCCCTGCTGCAGCTGGCCGTTGCCATTTTCGTTACCGGAAATTGCTATTCGCCAGGTCTGGCATCAGCGTCTACATCGCGATCCGGGGCATATCTGGCTACGGTCGCTGATCGTCAACTTACCCACAACGGGCAGTAACACAACCATCTATTAATTTTTAGACCTCAAATCATAATACTGTATTAGTTTTCCTGATAGTCTGTATTACATTCTGCTTATTGCTGCCAATACGTAAAAAATCCTATTCTCCTCGCATCAGATAATATCGAAAACGATTAGAGGAATAGATTATGCGTGGTAAAATCGCTTTAGAAGAACACGTTTCAACACCTAAAAATAACAGCCTGTGGGATGCAACGGGTGAAGCCTCAAGAAATGGTTCTGAATACATGCAGGACGTTGAGCGCCGCTTATTAGATCGTAGCTATCAGCTGAATGAAATGGCCCAGAGGAATATTGACCATGTTATCCTTTCTTTAACTTCACCTGGGGCCCAATCTATTTTAGATAAAGCGACAGCCGTATCTTTTGCTCGCGAAACCAATGACTATATCATCGAGAACTACGTTAAACCCAATCCGGATAAATTCAGCGCATTCGCTACTTTAGCATTACAAAATCCCGAAGCTGCGGCCGAAGAGCTGGATCGCGCAGTAAAAAAACTGGGAATGAAAGGCGCGCTGATTAACGGTTATACCAATGTCCAGGATAGCGAACACGGCCTGTACCTGGATGATGAATCGATGCTGGTATTCTGGGATAAAGTCAATGAGCTGAACGTTCCCGTTTATCTGCATCCTCGTGAACCATTAGAAGGCGCTGCGCGCGGTATCTACACCGGCTATGAAAGCCTGATCGGTTCCGCCTGGGGGTTTGCGCAGGAAACCGCAGTTCATGCGATTCGCCTGATGATGAGCGGACTGTTTGACCGCTATCCAAACCTGAATCTGGTGCTGGGCCATTTAGGCGAAGGACTGGTCCATATGCTGCCACGAACGCAGCATCGTCTCTATCGCCAGCGTTTCGGCTGCGGCCTCGGCAAAGCAGAAAAACCATTAATGCACTATTTGCAGAATAACTTTATCGTGACCACCAGCGGCCACTTTAATACTTATTCGCTGCAAAATGCGCTTGATATTATGGGCCCGGATCGCGTGATGTTTTCCGTCGATTATCCCTATGAAGATATTCATCAGGCCTGCGATTGGTTCGATCCGCTGGAAATGGATACTGAACTGAAAGATAAAATTGCCTGGGGCAACGCTAGCCGCGTGTTTAATATTAAATAACCCATCCCATTACAACTAAAGGGCCTAATAACAGGCCCTTTTCATTTATGGAGAATATATCATGCCGCTAGGTATTTTTATTTGCAGTGGTTCACTGCTTATCGGTGCCATTTTTGGCGCTTCTCTCAACCGATTTATTCCTGAGCATTTAAAAAAAACCTTACCGCTAATCGCCGGATTAATATCCATCAGTATGGGCGTATTTTTTCTCAATAAGTTGATAAATCTGCCGCCTATTGCTTTGGCAGTCATCGTGGGTACCATTATCGGTAGCCTGCTGCATATCGAAAAGCTTATCGAAAATGCCGCAATGAAGCTTCGGGGTCCTATCGAGAAGGTTTTTCCCACCAACGGCAACTCCGGTATGGAGCCAGAGGATTTTACCAACCAGTTTATCGCCGTACTGATCCTGTTTTGCGCCAGCGGAACCGGTATTTTTGGTGCATTAACCGAAGGAATGACCGGAGATGCGACAATATTGATCACTAAATCTATTCTCGACTTCTTCACCGCCGCTATTTTTGCCTCCGCGCTGGGGTATATCATCGCCGTTATTTTTGTGCCCCAGCTAATTGTATTTGCGATCCTCTTCTTCGCCGCCAGCTTTATTATGGTGTTTATCACTCCGTCAATGATCGCGGATTTTACGGCCTGCGGCGGCATCGTCATGTTGGCGACGGGTTTTCGACTCTGCGGTATTCGCGCTTTTCCAACGGCGAACATGCTACCCTCGCTGCTGCTGGTAATGCCCTTCTCCGCCGCCTGGCAACAATGCATCGCCTGAAGGGCATCTTTACCAGCATCGCCCGGATACTGGCATCACGCCTCTTTTCTGCGTACGACGTCTGGTTTGCCGCCAGGCAACGACTGGAGCTTCACTCTGAAATCAAAATTAAAGTAATTGCTCAGGCAGAAGGCGGTACCGTACTCAAGCACCTCGCCCTGAGCATTACGGCTTTTCAGCGTAATTTTCATCAATGGCACCCCCTGCGGCAAGTCGAGCAAATTCAGCTCTTCCCCCGAAGGAACATGTACCGTCAGGGAGTAATCCTGAAGATCGGGAAAAATAGCATTTTCCGCCCAGTGCGCGTACAGCGACCCTTCAAGTAAATCCGGGCGGGGCAAGAAACGCTCGGGAATAAACATGGTTTCGATAGAAACCGGAAGGGCATCGACCAGACGTACGCGTTTAATTTTCGCCACCCGATCGCCGACCGCGATCTCCAGCTCACGAGCCAGAAAATCATCCGCCGCCAGCTTTTCCCGCACCAGCCATCGATTGGACACCGTTCCTGAATTTTGTAGCTGGGCAGAAAACCCGCCGCTGGCAAGGTTATAGCTTACCGGCAGATTCACCTCGGTCCCTTTTCCATGGCGCTTAATCACCAGCCCGGCTTCCAGCAGCGCATCAAGGGCCTTAACCACCGTCACGCGCGATAGTTCCAGCGTCTGCGACATTTTGCGCTCGGAGGGCAGAATGCTGCCGTGCGTCAATAACCGCTCCGTCATCGCAGCTTCAATAGCTTGTTTAAGCTGAATATAAAGCGGCGCGGGAGCCTCTGCATTCAGACGCCCTTTTATATACTCAAGCAACGGTTGCGACATAATTTCGTGGCCTTGCGGAATTCAGTGGCAGTGGATTTATCATAGTGGATCCATACTGGAATCAATAGCCCCATCATAACGTCTCCCCACTATTTTTGAGCGCCGCATTTTTCTCTCAGAATGCGCCTGCGATCACAGCATGATGATAAAGGACTTTAACTGGACTTAATCTGGATCTATTTTTAGATTAACTTTTATTCATTTCTTCCTGGGAGCCGACGATGTCTGATATTCGCCCTACCTATATTGCCGAAAGCCGCATCCTTGGCTGTCTTTTTGGGCAAGCCATCGGTGATGCGATGGGCATGCCCTCTGAACTGTGGCCTAAACGTCGAATCATTAACCATTTTGGCTGGATTGAACGCTTTCTTCCCGGACCGAAAGAGAATATTGCTGCCTGCGAATTTCGCGCCGCCGAGTTCACGGATGACACCCATCAGTGCATCGCGCTGATGGATGCGCTTGATGAAAACAACGGCGTGACCGATCCACTGGCCATCGCCAGACACATTCTGCTGTGGGCCCGACGCTGCCAGGCATTTGAGAAAAATATTCTCGGCCCAACCTCAAAGGCTTCTCTGATCGCGCTCGAACAGGGGCAACCGCTGGATGAGATCGCGGCCAACGGCGTGACCAACGGTGCGGCAATGCGCGTGGCGCCGATGGGCTGTCGACTGCCCACCGAGGACAGGGCGTTTTTCATTGAGCAAGTGCGGCTATCCTGCCTGCCGACGCACAAATCCGACATCGCCATCGCCGGCGCGGTGGTCATTGCCTGGGCGATCAGCCGCGCCATTGAAGGGGCCGAATGGCCGTTAATCAAAACGGAGCTGGCTTCGCTGGCAAATGAAACCCAGCGCCATTACGAGTCCACTTTTAGTCCACTTCTTGGGAACCGTATCCACCTGGCGCTGGAAACGATCTCCGGAGAGACTGACCACCTGACAGGTATCGAACGTATTTATGAGGATATCGGCGCCGGTATGGATATTATCGAGTCTGTCCCCGCAGCGATTGCGCTGGTCGAGCTGGCAAAAACGCAGCCCATGAAATGCGCTATGCTGGCAGCCAATTTAGGCGGCGACACCGACACTATTGGCGCGATGGCAACCGCCATCTGCGGCGCGCTTCATGGCATAGAGGCTTTTCCTGAAGAACCTATACAACAGATTAAGCAGGCCAACAGCATCGACTTCGCGCCTTACGCACAGCGGCTTGCAGGATACCGCTTCGCATAATTCACTGAGGGCATCACTATGGACAGCAAAGCTTCATACGATGGAAATATCCAGACGGCAGATCCCGGAATGGCGGAATTAGGGATCGGTCTCGTTCCCCCGGTCCACCAGACCCAACAACCGGTCCAGCTGTTTTTCGTCTGGTGCGCCGCGAATATTGGCATTCTTGGGGTCGTTTACGGCGCGGTCATTGTGGCGTTTGGCCTCTCATTTTGGCAGTCGATCCTTGCCGCCGTGGCGGGCGTCGCCTCTTTTGCGCTGGTCGGCGTCACCAGCATCGCCGGCAAAATCGGCCGCACCACGACGCTCACCCTCTCCCGGGTCATTTTTGGCAAACGCGGCAATATCGCGCCCACCAGCTTCTGTTGGGTGAATCTGATGGGCTGGGAAGCGGTCAATATCATTACCGGCACGCTCACCCTCGTCGCGCTGTTTGCCGCCATGGGTCTTGAAGAGAGCCTGACCACCACCGCGCTGTCGCTTTTCTTGTTTGGCGGGCTGACCGTACTGGTCAGCGTGCTCGGACAAAATGCCGTGCTGATGATGCAAAAATGGATCACCCGGATCTTTGGCGCCATGACGCTGCTGGTAGTGATCTATTTACTCTTCACCGCAGACTGGCAGGCCATCCTCGCGCTGCCTTCAGGCAGCTGGCTCACCGGCTTTTTGCCAGCGGTATCAATTATTGCCGCGGGCACCGGCATCAGCTGGGCTATCGCCGGCGCCGACTATAGCCGGGATCAGCGTCCCGACGCCGGTGAAAAGCCTATTTTTCTCGCCGTTGTCAGCGGTGCCGCGCTCCCCCTACTGCTGCTGATGCTCACCGGGATACTGCTTACCGCCCAGATCCCCGACCTGGCCTCCAGCGAGAACCCCATTTCAGCGATTGGCAAACTGCTGCCTTCCTGGATGGCAATCCCCTATCTGGCCGCGGCGACCGCCGGGGTCGTGACCATCGCCGTGCTGAGTCTCTATTCCGCCAGCCTTAACCTGTTAAGCATGGGGATTAAGCTCCAGCAGCGCTCCGCCGTAGCCCTTGATGCCGTTCTGGTGCTGGGGATCGCGCTCTACGTGCTGTTTGTCTCGAAAGATTTTCTCGGCCCTTTCATCGCGTTTCTGATTTTCTGCGGCGTATTTCTGGCCGCCTGGGCCGCCATTTTTATGGTCGATTTTTATCGGATTCGCCGCCGAGCCGGATATGCTGAAGCTGATTTATTCAGGGAAAGCGGAGCGAACCGCACCGCGCTGGGCTGCTGGATTGTCGGCGCGCTGGCGGGATTGATGGTATCCAAAACCGGGTTTATCGACGGACCTTTCGCGGTCGGCATTTTCGCGGACTCTAGCCTGGGTCTGTTTGTCTCTTTTATTCTGAGCCTGGCGCTGTATCTGGCGTTCGGCGCAAGAAAGGAGGCCAGCCGTGACAATAACAGCTGACCTGCTGTCGCCGCGGCGGCCGATCGTGGTTATCGGCGCCGCTTTTGGCGACATGATTCTCCATCTCGATGCGCTGCCGCATAGCGGTAGCGATGTTTCTGCCCGCGATGGCGGACGGCAGATTGGCGGCTGCGCGTTTAATGTCGCCCGCGCGCTCTCGCGCCTTGAACTCCCTTTGATAAACGCGATACCGGTGGGCAATGGCGAGTGGGGGCAGGCCGTTGCACAGAAAATGGCGCTGGAAAACCTACCCGTCCTCTTGCGCCACCCCACCCATGATAACGGCTGGTGTCTGGCACTCGTCGAGGCGAACAAAGAGCGGACGTTTATCACCATTGAGGGCTGCGAGCAGCACTGGAACAACGAGCTGCTGGCACAAATTCCGCAGCCGAAGGACGCCATAATTTATGTCTCTGGCTACGAGCTGGCCAGCGAAGCGCTGCGCCAGTGGATTCTGGACCTTACGGAAGATAAAACGCTGTTTGTCGATTTTGGCCCGCGTCTGAACGATCTGGATATTCACTTTATCCAGGCGCTGCTGGGCAAAGCTCCTGTGCTCACTCTGAATCGCGATGAACTCAGCGTGCTGTGCGCACGTTTATACGATTTGGATAGCGCGACCCTTGACGCCGCTTCACGGCTCGCCAGCGACTGGCATTTACGGGCGATCTGTCGGTTCGATAAAGATGGCGCGTGGGTGGTTGAACCTGACGCACAACCGCAGCATATTCCTGCCTGCCGCGTGAAGGTCTACGATACGATTGCCGCTGGAGACAGCCACTGCGCCGGTACGATCGCCGGGCTGGCCTGCGGGATGGATCTGCGCCAGGCCGCGCTGCTGGGCAATGAAGTAGCGGCTATTGTCGTCACCCGGCCGGGTGCAGACGGTGCTCCGGGTCGCGAAGAGCTACGTCAGTTCCAGATTCAGCAGCAAAACGGCCGCTAGCCGCTATTTACGCGCTTTCGCCAGCATCGCCCGGATGTTGGCGACGTTCGCCTTACCTTTATGCATACGCTCTTCCGGCGAAATCACTTTGCGCTCCTGCTCCCAAATCAGATCATCCTGCGGCAGCTCCAGCAGGAAACGGCTCGGCTCCGGTCGCACCAGCTCGCCGTACTGACGGCGCTCTTTGCACAAGGTAAAAGTAAGCTCTTTCTGCGCGCGGGTGATACCCACGTAGGCAAGACGGCGTTCTTCATCGACGTTGTCTTCATCAATGCTGCTCTGGTGCGGCAGCAGCCCTTCCTCCATGCCAACCAGGTAGACGTAGGGGAACTCCAGCCCTTTTGAAGCGTGAAGCGTCATCAGCTGAACCTGATCCGTCTCCTCATCCGACTCGCCGCGCTCCATCATGTCTCGTAGCGTAAAACGGGTCACGACCTGGGTGAGGGTCATCGGTTCATCGATATCGCTGCCCTCCAGCATTTCCGTCATCCACGTGAAGAGCGTATTGACGTTTTTCATCCGCATTTCGGCGGCTTTCGGGCTGGGCGAAGTCTCATAGAGCCAGGATTCATAATCCACGCCGCGGATCAGATCGCGGACGGCGGCAATCGGCTCGCGCTCTGAAAGCTGCTGGATCTCCCGCAGCCAGTGGGTGAAGCGGGTCAAAGACTCATAGCCGCGTCCGTTCAGCGTCTGGGTCAGGCCCATATCGAAGCTGGCGGTAAACATGCTTTTATTGCGCCCCATCGCCCATTCGCCCAGCTTTTGCAGCGTCGCCGAACCGATTTCGCGCTTCGGCGTATTGACGATGCGCAGGAAGGCGCTGTCGTCATCAGGGTTAGTCAGCACGCGCAGATAGGCCAGCAGGTCTTTAATTTCCGGACGGGAAAAGAACGACGTGCCGCCGGAAATTTTGTACGGGATGCGGTTTTGCATCAGCATCTTTTCGAAAACCCGCGACTGATGGTTGCCGCGATACAGGATCGCGTAATCCTTATAGGCGGTTTTATTAATAAAGTGATGGGCGATCAGTTCGCCAGCCACGCGTTCCGCCTCGTGGTCTTCATTGTTGGCGGAGAGCACCTTCAGCTCTACGCCATAGCCCAGCTCGGAAAACAGGCGCTTTTCGAAGACGTGCGGGTTGTTGGCAATCAGGATGTTGGCCGCCTTCAGAATACGCCCGGAAGAGCGGTAGTTTTGCTCCAGCTTGATCACCTGCAGCGCCGGGAAATCCTGGCTTAGCAGCACCAGGTTCTGCGGCCGCGCGCCGCGCCAGGAGTAGATCGACTGATCGTCATCGCCGACTACGGTAAAGCGCGCCCGCTGCCCCACCAGCAGTTTCACCAGCTCGTACTGGCTGGTGTTGGTGTCCTGGTATTCATCCACCAGCAGATAGCGAATCTTGTTCTGCCAGCGCTCCCGCACCTCTTCGTTGCGCTGCAGCAGCAGGGTCGGCAGCAGGATCAGATCGTCAAAGTCGAGTACGTTACAGGCTTTCATATGCGCGTCGTACAGCCCGTAGCAGTGAGCAAAGATCCGATCCCGCTCCCCTTTCGCGCCGGCGGCGGCCTGGGCAGGGGTTTTCAGATCGTTTTTCCAGTTGGAGATCGTGGAGATCAGCTGCTGAAGCACCACTTTATCGTCTTCGATCAGCCCTTCGGTGAGCTCTTTTAACAGCGCCACCTGGTCGGTATCGTCGAACAGCGAGAAGTTGGATTTCATCCCTAACGCAGCGTATTCGCGTTTGATGATATCCAGCCCCAGCGTGTGGAAGGTGGAAATCATCAGGCCGCGCGCTTCTTTACGCCCCAGCGTTTGCCCGACGCGCTCTTTCATTTCGCGCGCCGCCTTGTTGGTAAAGGTAACCGCCGCGATATGGCGCGCCTGGTAGCCGCAGCCGCGGATCAGGTGGGCGATTTTATTGGTAATAACGCGGGTCTTACCGGAACCGGCACCCGCCAGCACCAGGCACGGTCCGGTAACGAATTCGACGGCTTGTTGTTGGCCAGGATTTAAACGCATGGGTGTATTTTGCTCAATCTTCGAACGGGGTGGGGATTGTAGCAGAAAGAGGGGCGGTGAGAGCAACAGGCTGCCCATTCAGGCAGCCTGGAAATCGGTCAATCAGGATGTGGCAAGCGGAGTATAGCCGTTACGCTGCGCGCTCTTGATCCAGCTGTACGAGCCCATCACCGCGATCGCCGTCAGCAGGACATATTCAAGCGACATGGCGTAAACGCCTTGTACCGCGTAGATAACGACGCTAATCACGTCAATAAGTACCCACAGCAGCCAGTTTTCGACGAACTTACGCGTCATCAGCACCATGGCGGCAATCGACAACACCAGCATGGTGGAATCCCAGAACGGGAAGGCATCGGGCTGGAGGTCGGGCATCGCAACCTGCATACCGAAAGTTTGCAGCAGGGCAATCATGATACGAGTGAGCGTCGCGAACACCGGATCGATAAACAACGTCATCAGCACAATCGCCACCGCGCAGACGCCGCCCAGCGCCAGGGTTTGCTGACGGGAAAGCCAGCGTACCTTGAGCGCGGCCTCCTGCGCCTCGTTTTGCCGGCTCCACGCGTACCAGCCGTAAATGTTGGCTGCGAAAAAAAACACCTGCAGCAGCAGGCTGGCATAGAGCTGAATCTGGAAAAAAATGGCCGCAAACAGCGTGACGTTGATCAGGCCAAACAGATAGTTGATGATTTTTTCCCGGCTGGCGCACCAGATACACAACAGGCCGAATATGGTACCGATGGCTTCAATCCACGATAGCGCATAGCCGCCTTCGCCGAGAGGAATGTTGACCATCACATTGTTAATGCTAAAAAAGTCCATCACAAACCTCCTTGCTGGCTAGCGGAATAAATGGCGCGCAGCGCCAGGGTAATTTGCCGTTCTTCGCCCTGCTGGCACAGCGCTTCCTGCTGGACATAATCATTGATGCTGCTATCCAGACAACCGTTATGGGCAACAACCACGTTGAGTAATGAAGCCGTACGTAGCCCGCGCAGCGCGCCGATAGTCATCAGGGCGGCGCTCTCCATATCCGCCCCCAGAATGCCGCGCGCCGACCACTGCGCATCCAGTTCCGCCTCACGATCGGTATAGAAACTGTCATGGCTGCGCACCAGACCGCACGCGGCCGGGATATTCATCTGCCGCGCCTGCGCCATCAGTTCCCAGGTCAGCTGTGGGTCAGCGCAGGCCGGATAGCCCGCCGGCGCATAGGTTCGGCTGGTACCGTCATCCATCACCGCGGCGTGAGCGATAATCACGTCGCCGAGCGCAAGATTATCCTGCAGTGCCCCGCAGCTGCCGATACGAATCAGAGTGGTTACGCCGATCTGGCGCAGTTCTTCAATGGCGATCGCGGTGAAGGGGCCACCGATTCCGGTGGAGAGTACCAAAATCTCGACGCCCTGATACCAGCCGCGCGCGGCGCGAAACTCCCGGTTCTGACCGAGCGGCTGTGGATTATCAAGAAAATTGGCGATGCGGTCGACCCGCTGCGGGTCGCCCGGCAGCAGCGCGTATCGCGCGCCGGTCATCTCTTTGCTTAACTGGATATGGGGTTGCAGCGACATTCTCCCGCCTCCTTACTCTTGCGGTTATCCGATATCAGCCTCCTGCTTCAGTTTTTCAGGAGCTAACAACACAATGCGTTCACCATCGGTATCAATAATCTGTAGCGCTTTCAGGTCATGCAAAATACGGTTAATACTGCGGGTCGTCGCCGCGAATTCCTGGCTGAGATTTTGCTTATCCAGCAAGATTTCACTGGCGCCATCCTTTTGATAACGCAGCCATAACGCCTGACATACCCGCTGATGCAGCGAGTAAAGATTGTCGCTGCTGGCCTTCTTCGATAGCTGGTAATACTGCTGGCTAAAAAAGCGCAGCATCCGCTGGTTAAAATGGTTATCTAACGCCAGCCAGCGGCAGAAATGTTCCTGCGACAGGCTCAGGAGCTGCACATGACCCACCGCCACCACCGAGCAGATGTAATGACGCGACTCAAAGATCTCGAGCTCGCCCAGCATGTCGCCTTTACGGTAACGGGCCTGGCGGTAGCGGCGCCCGTCTTCAGCCTCATAGAAAACGTCCACCTCACCGGCGATAATCAGCGAAAACCGCTGACACACGTCACCCTGTCGGCAGATAAAATCACCGCGCGGGATCTCTTCGAAGCGCCAGCGCCGCATGATCTCCAGAGGACAATATTTCAGTAATTCATAGAGCAGCGGATCGCTGACAATCTCGCTCAGCCCGGAAAGCCAGCTAACTGAAAAGTCAGGTTTTTTCATTGTGTCCATGTTATCTCGCTCCACGACGTTAAGGACAGGACGGCTGTCCCTGGCAGGGGGGAATACGCCGGATAAAAGTGTTGCTCATCTCCCGCTTCCGTCTATCAGGCGAGACATCTGTCCCGCGATGGCGAAGAGTATATGTCCACGACCAAAGCGGGTGGTAAAGTAACGGGATATCTTTGAGACGTGAGAACAAAATAATGGCAAAGAGCGCAGCAGCCCTGCACATCCTGGTTAAAGAAGAGAAGCTGGCGCAAGAGATCCTCGCCAAACTGGAACGTGGCGTAAGCTTCGATCATCTGGCCAAGCGCTATTCAAAGTGCCCCTCCGGGCGCAACGGCGGCGATCTCGGCGAGTTTAATCAAGGAGTCATGGTTGGGCCGTTCGATAAGGCAGTCTTCAGCTGCCCGCTGCTCAAACCTTACGGGCCGGTCAAAACCAAGTTTGGCTACCACATCATTAAGGTGCTGTATCGCCGCTAGCCCATGCTACTATTGCGCCCTGATTCATCCCCTATTCAATCAAGGTACGATCATGGCAAAAACGGCAGCAGCACTGCATATTCTGGTTAAAGAAGAGCAGCTGGCACTGGATCTTCTGGAGCAAATTAAAAACGGCGCCGATTTCGGTAAACTGGCGAAGAAGCACTCGATCTGCCCGTCAGGCAAACGCGGCGGCGATTTAGGTGAATTCCGCCAGGGCCAGATGGTGCCGGCGTTTGATAAAGTCGTCTTCTCCTGCCCGGAGCTGGAGCCCACCGGCCCGCTGCACACCCAGTTTGGTTATCACATCATCAAAGTGCTGTACCGGAAATAAACAACAAAGCCTTCTCGCTGAGAAGGCCTTGAATGTTTGCTCCCTCTCCCTGTGGGAGAGGGCTGGGGTGAGGGTATCCCCCCACCACCGTCGTTTTTATTTACCCGGCAACCGCAATGCGTTTCATATCAGTCATGTAACCACGCAGTTTCTTACCAACCTGCTCGATAGCATGGCCGCGAATGGCTTCGTTCACGTCGCGCAGCTGAGCGTTGTCTACCGCGCCTTCGGCAATCGCTTTGCCCAGGTCGCCGGTCTGCAGGGTGGTCATGAAC
This sequence comes from Klebsiella sp. M5al, assembly GCF_002090195.1. Classification (NCBI taxonomy): domain Bacteria; kingdom Pseudomonadati; phylum Pseudomonadota; class Gammaproteobacteria; order Enterobacterales; family Enterobacteriaceae; genus Klebsiella; species Klebsiella sp. M5al. The sequence goes on along the minus strand of NZ_CP020657.1, from coordinate 204,104 downwards.
TCTTTCAGCAGCGGTACGCAAGCGTAAGAGAACAGGTAGTTACCGTATTCAGCGGTATCGGAGATAACCACGTTCATTTCGTACAGACGCTTACGAGCGATGGTGTTGGCGATCAGCGGCAGCTCGTGCAGTGATTCGTAGTAAGCAGACTCTTCGATGATGCCGGAATCCACCATGGTTTCGAACGCCAGCTCAACGCCCGCTTTCACCATCGCGATCATCAGAACGCCTTTATCGAAGTACTCCTGCTCGCCGATTTTACCTTCAAATTGCGGTGCGGTTTCGAACGCGGTTTTACCGGTTTCTTCACGCCAGGTCAGCAGTTTCTTATCGTCGTTGGCCCAGTCAGCCATCATGCCGGAGGAGAATTCACCGGAGATGATGTCATCCATATGCTTCTGGAACAGCGGCGCCATGATCGTTTTCAGCTGTTCGGACAGCGCGTAAGCACGCAGCTTAGCCGGGTTAGACAGGCGATCCATCATCAGGGTGATACCGCCCTGCTTCAGCGCTTCGGTGATGGTTTCCCAGCCGAACTGAATCAGTTTTTCGGCGTATGCCGGGTCGGTACCCTCTTCCACCAGCTTATCGAAGCACAGCAGAGAACCGGCCTGCAGCATACCGCAGAGGATGGTCTGCTCGCCCATCAGGTCAGATTTCACTTCCGCGACGAAGGAAGATTCCAGAACGCCCGCACGGTGACCGCCGGTCGCCGCAGCCCAGGCTTTAGCAATCGCCATGCCTTCGCCTTTCGGATCGTTTTCCGGGTGAACCGCGATCAGGGTCGGTACGCCGAAGCCGCGCTTGTACTCTTCACGCACTTCGGTACCCGGGCACTTCGGCGCCACCATCACGACGGTGATATCTTTACGGATCTGCTCGCCAACTTCCACGATGTTGAAGCCATGAGAGTAGCCCAGCGCCGCGCCGTCTTTCATCAGTGGCTGAACGGAACGCACAACGTCAGAGTGCTGTTTGTCCGGAGTCAGGTTGACCACCAGGTCAGCCTGCGGGATCAGCTCTTCGTAGGTACCTACTTTGAAGCCGTTTTCGGTCGCTTTACGCCATGAAGCGCGCTTTTCGGCAATCGCTTCTTTACGCAGCGCGTAGGAGATATCCAGACCGGAGTCGCGCATGTTCAGACCCTGGTTCAGGCCCTGAGCGCCACAGCCGACGATGACCACTTTTTTACCCTGAAGGTAGCTTGCGCCATCGGCGAATTCGTCGCGACCCATAAAGCGACATTTGCCCAGCTGCGCCAGCTGCTGGCGCAGGTTCAGTGTATTAAAGTAGTTAGCCATGGTGATACCTCGTGATGTTGTGCTGTCTTATTGTTCGGTTCGCTTGCCGTGTCTGTGCAAGAGAGAATGAACTTACTATATGACAGGAAATTTATTGCGGAAATTGATATATTCACAACGTCACGTTGCAATTTCTGCAATGTAAAATTGTGGAGTGCCGCCGGTGGACTTACGCGATCTAAAAACCTTCCTGCATCTGGCGGAAAGCCGCCATTTTGGCCGCAGCGCGCGAGCGATGCACGTCAGCCCCTCCACGCTTTCCCGGCAGATTCAGCGCCTGGAAGAAGACCTTGGGCAGCCGCTGTTTGTCCGCGATAACCGCACGGTAACGCTTACCGAAGCGGGAGAAGAGCTCCGCACCTTTGCCCAGCAGACGCTATTGCAGTATCAGCAGCTGCGCCACGCTATCGATCAGCAAGGTCCGTCGCTGTCGGGCGAACTGCATATCTTCTGTTCGGTGACCGCCGCCTACAGTCATCTGCCGCCGATTCTCGATCGTTTCCGCGCCGAACATCCCTCGGTGGAAATAAAGCTCACCACCGGCGATGCCGCCGATGCGATGGAGAAAGTGGTCACGGGTGAGGCCGATCTGGCGATTGCCGGGAAACCCGAGACGCTGCCTGGCGCGGTGGCGTTTTCCATGCTGGAGAATCTGGCGGTGGTGCTGATCGCCCCGGCTCTGCCTTGTCCGGTTCGCAACCAGATCTCGGTGGAGAAACCCGACTGGGCAACGGTACCCTTCATTATGGCCGATCAAGGGCCCGTGCGCCGCCGCATTGAGCTGTGGTTTCGCCGCCATAAAATCAGTAATCCGTCGATTTACGCTACGGTGGGCGGACATGAAGCCATGGTTTCTATGGTGGCGCTGGGCTGCGGCGTAGCGCTGCTGCCGGAAGTGGTACTGGAAAATAGCCCGGAACCAGTACGCAATCGCGTAATGATTCTGGAGCGCAGCGACGAGAAGACCCCTTTTGAACTCGGCGTCTGCGCGCCAAAAAAGCGGCTGCATGAGCCGCTGATTAATGCATTCTGGAATTTGCTGCCTGGCCACTAGTGCCGGATGCCTGAACCGGCCTACAACCCGATCGTAGGCCAGATAAGCGCTGCGCAGCCTAACCTGCGAGGAAGAACCTGAACGCTGGATTATTGCTCTCGTCGTGACAATCGTAGCCCAGCTCATGCAAGCGGGTTTCAAAATCAGGCTCGTGATCGCCCAGTTCGAATGCCGCCAGCACGCGGCCATAATCGGTACCGTGGCTGCGATAATGGAACAGAGAAATGTTCCAGTGGGTGCCAAGGGTATGCAGGAACTTCAGCAGGGCACCGGGGGATTCCGGAAACTCGAAGCTGAACAAACGTTCCTGCAGCGGCTGCGACGGACGCCCGCCCACCATATAGCGCACGTGAAGCTTAGCCATTTCATCGTCAGAGAGATCCACTACGCTGTAGCCGCCCTCGTGCAGCAGGTTGAGGATCTCTTTCCGCTCTTCCAGACCACGGCTCAGGCGCACGCCGACAAAAATGCAGGCATTTTTCGCATCGGCGAAGCGATAGTTAAATTCGGTGACCGAACGGCCGCCCAGCAGCTGGCAGAACTTGAGGAAGCTACCCTTCTCTTCCGGAATGGTGACCGCCAGCAGCGCTTCACGCTGTTCCCCCAGCTCGCAGCGTTCGGAAACGTAGCGCAGGCCGTGGAAGTTGACGTTCGCGCCGGAAAGCACGTGCGCCAGGCGTTCGCCGCGAATATTATGCTGAGCGATATATTTTTTCATCCCCGCCAGCGCCAGCGCCCCGGAAGGTTCAGCCACCGCGCGTACGTCTTCAAACAGGTCTTTCATCGCCGCGCAGATGGCATCGCTATCGACAGTAACGATGTCGTCGAGATACTCCTGACACAGACGGAAAGTCTCATCGCCGATACGTTTAACCGCTACGCCTTCGGCAAAGAGCCCGACGCGGGGTAAATCAACCGGATGACCCGCATCCAGCGCGGCTTTCAGACAGGCAGAATCCTCGGCCTCAACCGCAATGACCTTAATCTGCGGCATCAGCTGTTTGATCAGCACCGCCACGCCCGCCGCAAGACCGCCGCCGCCGACCGGGACAAATACGCGATCGATATGGGCATCCTGCTGCAGCAGCTCCAGCGCCAGCGTACCCTGCCCGGCAATCACCATCGGGTGGTCGAAAGGCGGTACCCAGGTAAAGCCCTGCTGTTGCGCCAGCTCGATGGCTTTGGCCTTGGCTTCATCAAAGTTCGCGCCGTGCAGCAGCACTTCGCCGCCGAAGCCGCGCACCGCATCGACTTTGATATCCGCCGTGGCGGTTGGCATGACGATCAGCGCCTTCACGCCCAGGCGAGAAGCCGAGAAAGCCACGCCCTGCGCATGATTACCCGCCGAAGCGGTAATCACGCCATGCGATTTTTGCTCTTCCGTCAGCCCCGCCATCATCGCGTACGCCCCGCGCAGCTTAAAGCTGTGCACCGGCTGACGATCTTCACGCTTCACCAGCACAACGTTATCGAGGCGCGACGAGAGCTTTTCCATTTTTTGCAGCGGCGTGATCTGCGCGGCTTCATATACCGGCGCGCGCAGTACCGCTCTGAGGTATTCCGCCCCCTCGGGGGCGGCGGACAGGGGTTGCGACTCGGCCATTATTAACCCCCAAGTTTCGATTTATCACGCACCGCGCCTTTGTCGGCGCTGGTTGCCAGGCTGGCGTAGGCGCGAAGGGCAAAGGAAACCTGACGCTCACGATCTTTCGGCGTCCATGCTTTATCACCGCGCGCTTCCTGAGCTTCGCGGCGCGCCGCAATCTCGGCATCGCTCAGCTGCAGCTGAATACCGCGGTTCGGGATATCGATAGCAATCATGTCGCCATCTTCAATGATCGCGATATTGCCCCCGCTGGCGGCTTCCGGAGAAACATGGCCAATGGAAAGACCCGAAGTACCGCCGGAGAAGCGTCCATCGGTAATCAGCGCGCAGGCTTTACCCAGCCCCATTGATTTCAGGAAGGTCGTCGGGTAGAGCATTTCCTGCATCCCCGGACCGCCTTTCGGCCCTTCGTAGCGAATAACCACCACGTCACCGGCGACAATCTTGCCGCCGAGGATTGCATCCACAGCCGCGTCCTGGCTTTCGTATACCTTAGCCGGGCCGGTAAATTTGAGGATGCTGTCGTCAACGCCGGCGGTTTTCACGATGCAGCCATTCTCGGCAAAGTTGCCGTACAGAACCGCCAGACCGCCGTCCTTGCTGTAAGCATGTTCCAGCGAGCGGATACAGCCTTCTGCGCGATCGTCATCCAGGGTGTCCCAGCGGCAGTTCTGAGAGAAAGCCTGCGTTGTGCGGATACCCGCAGGGCCAGCGCGGAACATTTTTTTGACCGCTTCGTCCTGCGTGACGGTGATATCGTACTGCTCCAGCGTCTGCGGCAGGGACAAACCAAGCACGTTTTTCACGTCGCGGTTCAGTAGCCCGGCGCGCTCCAGTTCGCCTAAAATGCCCAATACGCCGCCCGCGCGATGAACATCTTCCATATGATATTTCTGCGTACTTGGCGCGACCTTACACAGCTGCGGCACTTTACGGGAAAGTTTATCGATATCGCTCATGGTGAAGTCGATTTCCGCTTCCTGCGCCGCCGCCAGCAGATGCAGTACGGTATTGGTAGAGCCGCCCATGGCGATATCCAGCGTCATGGCGTTTTCAAACGCCGCCTTATTGGCGATATTACGCGGCAGCGCAGAGGCGTCGTCCTGCTCGTAGTAACGTTTAGTCAGCTCAACGATACGCGAGCCCGCATTGAGGAACAGCTGCTTGCGATCGGCGTGAGTCGCCAGCAACGAGCCGTTACCCGGCTGCGACAGGCCCAGCGCTTCAGTCAGGCAGTTCATGGAGTTCGCGGTGAACATCCCTGAACAAGAGCCGCAGGTCGGGCAGGCGGAACGTTCAACCTGATCGCTTTGATCGTCGGAGACTTTCGGGTCAGCGCCCTGAATCATCGCATCGACCAGATCGAGTTTAATGATCTGATCGGACAGCTTGGTTTTCCCGGCTTCCATTGGGCCGCCGGAAACAAAAATTACCGGAATATTCAGGCGCAGAGACGCCATTAACATCCCCGGGGTGATTTTGTCGCAGTTGGAGATACAGACCATCGCATCAGCGCAGTGGGCATTAACCATGTACTCCACCGAGTCGGCGATCAGTTCGCGGGATGGCAGTGAATAAAGCATACCCCCGTGGCCCATGGCGATACCATCATCCACCGCAATGGTGTTGAATTCTTTGGCGACGCCGCCAGCGGCTTCGATTTGCTCAGCAACCAGTTTGCCGAGATCGCGCAGGTGAACGTGGCCCGGCACGAACTGGGTGAAAGAGTTCACCACGGCGATAATCGGCTTACCAAAATCATCGTCGGTCATTCCAGTGGCGCGCCACAGCGCGCGGGCACCCGCCATATTACGGCCGTGAGTGGTTGTGGCGGAACGGTACTTAGGCATGCTTTAGTTACTCCCAGTTTCGGTGAAATGGGGCGTTGCGTGTCGCCCCATTTTTTATGCTTATTGATTAACCTGATCCAACCAGCCCCATTTATCCTCGGTTTCACCGGTGAAGAGGCCAAAGAATGCTTGCTGAATGCGCTTGGTGATCGGGCCGCAGCGGCCTTCGCCCACCTGAATACCATCAACGCTGCGTACTGGGGTGATCTCTGCGGCAGTCCCGGACATAAAGACTTCGTCAGCCAGGTACAGGGACTCGCGGGACAATACCTGCTCGCGGACTTCCAGGCCCAGGTCTTTCGCCAGCTTGATGATAGCGTCGCGGGTAATGCCCGGCAGCGCGGAAGAGGTGAACGGCGGAGTAAACAACACGCCATCTTTAACTTCAAACAGGTTTTCACCGGCGCCTTCAGAGATGTAGCCGTTCACGTCCAGCGCGATACCTTCCTGATAGCCATGGCGACGCGCTTCGCTGCCGACCAGCAGCGAAGAGAGATAGTTACCGCCGGCTTTGGCCGCGGTCGGAATGGTGTTTGGCGCCGCGCGATTCCAGGAAGAAACCATCGCATCGATCCCCTGATCCAGCGCTTCGGCACCCAGGTAGGCGCCCCACGGGAACGCCGCGATGATCACGTCAGTGTTATAGCCCGGAGGCGGGTTGACGCCCATGCCAACGTCGCCGACAAAGACTAACGGACGGATATAGGCGCTGGTCAGGCTGTTTTTACGAATAACTTCGCGACAGGCTTCCATCAGCTCATCGACGCTCTGAGAAACCGGGAAACGATAGATTTTGGCTGAGTCATGCAGACGCTGCATATGCTCACGGTGACGGAACACCACCGGTCCCTTGTGAGAGTCGTAGCAACGGATGCCTTCAAATACGGAAGTCCCGTAGTGCAGCGCATGGGACATCACGTGAACCTTCGCCTCGCCCCACGGAACCATCTCACCATTGAACCAAATGTAGTCAGCTTTTTTCGTCGTCATTATTCTTCCTTTGCGCTCAGGCGCGAATTTGTTGTGATGTAGGTTGCTGGATCTCGACGCAGGCGACGTCCACCAGTTTGCTTAATTGACTAAACAGTAATTCGACGGGCCGCTGGCTGGCAACGGTCAGTTCGATATTAATATTCCGGGCATCGGCGGCGGTTTCCATATTCATCGCGCAAATCTGGAACCCGCGATGGCGCACGACGCGCAGCACGCGTTCTAAGGTTTCAGGGTTAAAGCGAGCCTGCAAGGCGACCTGATGTTGCATCATGATAATTTCTCCAGCATTTCTGCATTACTGGCACCGGGCGGCACCAACGGCCAGACGTTCTCAAGTTCATCGATTGAGACATGAAGCAGGTAAGGCCCCTGGCTCGAAAGCATGGTGTCGAGTGCCGCTTCAACCTGGTCTTTACGGGTGATGTGTTGACCAGGGATGCCGAAGGCGCTGGCCAGAGTAAGAAAATCGGGGTTATCGGTAAGAGTGGTTTCGCTATAACGTTCCTGAAAAAACAGCTGCTGCCATTGTCGAACCATTCCTAAACGCTGGTTGTCCAGTAAGACTATCTTCAGCGGCAGCTGCTTGCGTTTTACGGTGCCCAGCTCCTGCACGTTCATCATGAAGGAGCCGTCACCGGAGATACAGATAACCGTATCATCGGGGCGGGCCACCTGCGCGCCTACTGCTGCCGGCAGGCCAAAGCCCATTGTCCCTAATCCGCTGGAAGTGATGAAATTCTCCGGACGCGTATAGGTCATATGCTGCGCTGACCACATCTGATGCTGGCCCACATCGGTGGTCACGACGCAATCTGCTGGTTTGCGCTCGGAAAGCTGCTTCAGCAGCAGCGGAGCATAGATGGCCTCGCCCGGATGATCGTAGCGCCAGGCGTGCTCGGCGCGCAGCTGCGCATTACGTTGACGCCAGGCATCGATAGACAGCGGCTGCTGCAGCGCGGGCAGCATTACATTCAAATCGCCGGTCAGGCCGATATGCGCCTGACGGAGCTTGTTCAGTTCAGCCGGATCGATATCCATATGGATAACTTTGGCGTGCGGGGCAAACGTATTCAGCTTGCCGGTGACGCGATCGTCAAAGCGGGCGCCTACCGCGATCAGTAGGTCACATTCCTGTACCGCCAGGTTGGCCGCCTTGGTGCCGTGCATCCCCAGCATCCCCAGATAGTAGGGATAATCCGCCGCCACCACCCCCAGTCCTTTCAGGGTGGCGGTCGCTGGCATTTGCGTGACGGTAAGAAATTCGCGCAGCGCCGGAACCGCCTGCGCCATCCCCACGCCGCCGCCAACGTATAACATCGGCTTCTGCGACTGAGTCAGCATCTGCAAAGCGTATTCGATATCCGCATATGGAAAATCAACGTCGTCGGCTACCATGGAAAAATGCGGATCGAGATCGCCCTGAGCCAGCTGGATGTCTTTTGGGATATCGACCAGCACGGGACCGGGGCGCCCGGAGTTTGCTACGTGGAAAGCTTCGGCAATGATGCGCGGCAGTTCTTCCAGCGACTGCACCAGGAAACTGTGCTTGGTGCAAGCCAGCGATAAACCGAGAACATCAACTTCCTGGAATGCGTCGGTGCCAATGAACGGGGCGGCAACCTGGCCGGTGATAGCAACAACGGGAACGGAATCAAGCAGCGCGTCGGCGAGGCCGGTGATCAGGTTGGTTGCGCCAGGCCCCGAAGTGGCGATACACACCCCGGTTTTGCCGGTAGCCCTGGCATAGCCGATAGCCGCCATAGCCGCGCCCTGTTCATGCCGGCACAATAGGTGTTCCACGCCGCCGTCATACAATGCATCGTAAACCGGCATAATTGCTCCACCCGGATAGCCAAAAACGGTATCGACTCCCTGTGCTCGCAAAGCATGTACTACCCACCGCGCCCCATTCATAGTTACTTCCCCGTCGTAGATCGAGAGAAACAGAATTTTATGCTACCAGCCATCGTCTGCTCCTCTTTTCTGTTTTTAAGTTATAAAAAAACCCCCGGACCTTTCGGTGCGGGGGTCTTAGTTCGTTAAGGCTTGTTTTTTAAGCCTTTCCTCGTCCAAGTGCAGCCCCGCACGGTGGGATAATAATCACCACCACGCTAATCACGACCAGGCTAATCACTCGTAGAAGGGCTGTCATTTTATGTTCTTTCTGGCTTCATGTTCGAAGGAATACCTAAAGAGGTACCACAGACATCACGTTAAACACAAGATTTTTTTATGACCGCATTTCTTACCTTGCTAACCATTTACGAAAAAACAATTGTTTTTAATAGAAAAAATATGAAATGAAAATATTTCAATTTGTGGCGTACTCCACAGCACTTTTTCTGTTCCTGACTGACAACCGTGTTTTGCGAGCCAGTATCCAAAGCGAGTGCAAAGTGGCAATGGGCCAAAAATTGGCTGGAAGCAAGCATGTAAAATTTAATATTGCCGAATTACTCGATAACAGATCCCCGACATAATCCTGGCTCTCAGGAGGTTTTATGTCACTCGCCATTGTTTACACCCGCGCCGCTCTCGGGATCGGCGCCCCGCTTATCACGGTTGAAGTTCATATCAGCAACGGACTCCCTGGCCTGACCATGGTAGGGCTGCCGGAAACAACGGTGAGAGAAGCGCGTGACCGGGTACGTAGTGCGATTATCAACAGCGGCTACGCTTATCCGGCGAAAAAAATCACCATTAATCTGGCTCCGGCCGATCTGCCAAAAGAAGGTGGAAGATATGATTTACCTATCGCTCTCGCGCTTCTGGTGGCCTCAGAGCAGCTAAATGCTACCAGGCTAAATCAATATGAGTTTGTCGGCGAGCTGGCGCTTACAGGCGCTCTGCGTGGCGTTCCTGGTGCCATATCCAGCGCCATGGAGGCAATAAAAGCGGGTCGGAAGATTGTTATCTCTAATGAGAATTCTCCGGAGGTAGGATTAATCGGCGGCAGTGACTGCCTTATCGCCACCGATCTCCAGGAAGTCTGCGCTTTTCTCGAAGGTCGCAATCCCCTCACTCCTCCACTCTCAGAAGGAGAGTATTCGGATGATACACCGGTTGACCTGCGTGATGTTATTGGCCAGCAGCAGGGGAAACGCGCGCTGGAAATTATCGCCGCAGGTGGCCACAACCTGCTGATGATAGGCCCGCCCGGCACCGGTAAAACGATGCTCGCCAGTCGATTACCGGGACTGCTACCGCCGTTGAGTAACCAGGAGGCGCTGGAAAGCGCGGCAATACATAGCCTGGTCGATTCCACGCGTGCGACGAAAAATTGGCGTCGCAGGCCCTTTCGCGCCCCGCATCATAGCGCCTCCCTGGCGGCCATGGTGGGTGGCGGCTCAATTCCGGCACCAGGAGAGATCTCGCTGGCCCATAATGGCGTCCTGTTTCTGGATGAGCTGCCTGAATTCGAACGCAGGGTACTGGATGCGTTACGAGAACCGATTGAGTCAGGGGTTATCCATATCTCTCGCACGCGCGCCAAAATTGATTATCCGGCCCGTTTCCAGCTTATTGCAGCGATGAACCCCAGCCCGACAGGGCACTATCAGGGCCAGCATAATCGCGCCTCGCCACAACAGACGCTACGCTACCTTGGCCGTTTATCCGGCCCGTTTCTCGACCGGTTCGATCTCTCTCTGGAGATCCCACTTCCGCCGCCGGGAGTACTCAGTCAGGGAACACACGAGGAGGAAAGTAGCGCCAGCGTGCGTCAACGTGTTCTGGCCGCACGCGAAAGACAGCTATCACGACAGAAAAAACTTAATGCGCATCTGGGAAATGATGAGATGAAAATCTGCTGCCGGCTTCATCAAGATGACGCTATCTGGCTGGAGCAGACGCTAACTCAGCTTGGACTTTCAATCCGCGCCTGGCAACGCCTGCTTAAAGTTTCCCGGACTATTGCGGATATTGAAGCCGTCGATTGCATCGAACGTCATCATCTGCAGGAGGCTCTCGGCTATAGGGCAATAGACAGAATGTTGAGCCATCTACAAAAAATGATGGCGTAAAAAAAGGGCTTACGCCCTTTTTCTTAATCATCGCTTTCTGTGTAATCTTCCGTACCTTCCACCTGCGGCTTGCCGCCGGACAGAGTATGGAAACGCTTCGGACGCTTAATGCGCGCCATGTACTTAATCCAGACGCGTTCTGCTTCCGTTGCGGGCTCACGTTCACCACGGCATACCGAAACAAACTGTTTTTCATCGTCGGTGACAGGCTCGCGTTTACCTAGTTCGAGTTCATTAAAGGCATAACCATGACGTTCCAGCAGTTGCGCCTCTTTGATGGTGAAATCTCCATGACGGGAAAACCCGCGCGGATAATTTTTATTGTCGAAAAAACGATTAGTTGTCGTAAAGCTTTCCGCCATCCTACACGCTCCTGATTCTTTGGCCGAGCTAATTATGGCGCGGAGTATTAGTTACGCTTGACAGAGCGTCAAACAAAACATTTAAATCATCACGACAAATAATTTTGCGGAGAAGAGTGTGGATACGGAATTGCTGAAGACTTTCCTTGAGGTGAGCAGAACTCGCCACTTTGGCCGAGCCGCAGAGGCGCTTTATCTGACGCAGTCAGCAGTTAGCTTTCGTATTCGTCAGCTGGAGAACCAGCTGGGGGTGAACCTTTTTACCCGTCATCGTAATAATATCCGTCTGACTTCAGCCGGAGAGAAACTGCTGCCCTACGCCGAAACCCTGATGAATACCTGGCAAGCTGCGCGCAAGGAGGTCGCGAATGCTTCCCGACATAATGAATTTTCGATCGGTGCCAGCGCTTCTCTCTGGGAATGTCTGCTTAACGGATGGCTGGGCAAGCTCTATACGGAGCCCTATAACCTCCAGTTTGAGGCGCGGATTGCGCAGCGCCAATCGCTGGTCAAACAGCTGCATGAACGCCAGCTTGATCTCTTGATCACGACAGAATCGCCGAAGATGGATGAACTAAGCAGCCAGTTACTGGGTAATTTTACATTAGCGCTTTATTGTTCATCACCGGCTAAGTACACGAATGAATTGAATTATTTACGCCTGGAATGGGGGCCGGATTTTCAACAAAATGAAGCCGGATTGATCGGAAATGATGATATTCCTCTGCTGACCACCAGTTCTGCCGAATTAGCGTACCAGCAACTCAGCGCCCTTAAGGGCTGTACATGGTTGCCCGTGCTCTGGGCGCAGGAGAAAAATAACCTGCATACGGTGACCGACAGTGCGACGCTTTCAAGACCCCTCTATGCAATTTGGCTACAAAACAGCGACAAACAAGCGCAGATTCGTGAGATCCTGAAGCACAATATATTGGGATAGACGCACTCCTCCAGGGACGGAGGAGGATCGGCGGGAAATTTAAAGCAAAAAAAATCCTTTGCCTGAGCAAAGGATTATTATATGGCAGGGGCGGAGAGACTCGAACTCGCGACACCCGGTTTTGGAGACCGGTGCTCTACCAACTGAGCTACGCCCCTAAATTTTCTTATCATTAAGCCTGCATTATCAGCAGGCTTAATTTTTTTAATAAGTGGCGGAACGGACGGGACTCGAACCCGCGACCCCCTGCGTGACAGGCAGGTATTCTAACCGACTGAACTACCGCTCCACCGAATACTTCTGTAACCACCGGATTAATGCACCGGCTTACTACTTAATTTGATGCCTGGCAGTTCCCTACTCTCACATGGGGAGACCCCACACTACCATCGGCGCTACGGCGTTTCACTTCTGAGTTCGGCATGGGGTCAGGTGGGACCACCGCGCTACTGCCGCCAGGCAAATTCTGTTATCTGTATCAGGCTGAAAATCTTCTCTCAATCCGCCAAAACATCTTCGGCGTTGTAAGGTTAAGCCTCACGGTTCATTAGTACCGGTTAGCTCAACGCATCGCTGCGCTTACACACCCGGCCTATCAACGTCGTCGTCTTCAACGTTCCTTCAGGACCCTTAAAGGGTCAGGGAGAACTCATCTCGGGGCAAGTTTCGTGCTTAGATGCTTTCAGCACTTATCTCTTCCGCATTTAGCTACCGGGCAATGCCATTGGCATGACAACCCGAACACCAGTGATGCGTCCACTCCGGTCCTCTCGTACTAGGAGCAGCCCCCCTCAATTCTCCAGCGCCCACGGCAGATAGGGACCGAACTGTCTCACGACGTTCTAAACCCAGCTCGCGTACCACTTTAAATGGCGAACAGCCATACCCTTGGGACCTACTTCAGCCCCAGGATGTGATGAGCCGACATCGAGGTGCCAAACACCGCCGTCGATATGAACTCTTGGGCGGTATCAGCCTGTTATCCCCGGAGTACCTTTTATCCGTTGAGCGATGGCCCTTCCATTCAGAACCACCGGATCACTATGACCTGCTTTCGCACCTGCTCGCGCCGTCACGCTCGCAGTCAAGCCAGCTTATGCCATTGCACTAACCTCCTGATGTCCGACCAGGATTAGCTGACCTTCGTGCTCCTCCGTTACTCTTTAGGAGGAGACCGCCCCAGTCAAACTACCCACCAGACACTGTCCGCAACCCGGATAACGGGCCCACGTTAGAACACCAGCCATTAAAGGGTGGTATTTCAAGGATGGCTCCATGCAGACTGGCGTCCACACTTCAAAGCCTCCCACCTATCCTACACATCAAGGACCAGTGTTCAGTGTCAAGCTATAGTAAAGGTTCACGGGGTCTTTCCGTCTTGCCGCGGGTACACTGCATCTTCACAGCGAGTTCAATTTCACTGAGTCTCGGGTGGAGACAGCCTGGCCATCATTACGCCATTCGTGCAGGTCGGAACTTACCCGACAAGGAATTTCGCTACCTTAGGACCGTTATAGTTACGGCCGCCGTTTACCGGGGCTTCGATCAAGAGCTTCTCCTTACGGATAACCCCATCAATTAACCTTCCGGCACCGGGCAGGCGTCACACCGTATACGTCCACTTTCGTGTTTGCACAGTGCTGTGTTTTTAATAAACAGTTGCAGCCAGCTGGTATCTTCGACTGATTTCAGCTCCATGAGCAAGTCACTTCACTTACCATCAGCGTGCCTTCTCCCGAAGTTACGGCACCATTTTGCCTAGTTCCTTCACCCGAGTTCTCTCAAGCGCCTTGGTATTCTCTACCTGACCACCTGTGTCGGTTTGGGGTACGATTTGATGTTACCTGATGCTTAGAGGCTTTTCCTGGAAGCAGGGCATTTGTCACTTCAGCACCGTAGTGCCTCGTCATCACACCTCAGCGTTGATAACGTTCCGGATTTACCTGGAACATCCGCCTACATGCTTAAACCGGGACAACCGTCGCCCGGCCAACATAGCCTTCTCCGTCCCCCCTTCGCAGTAACACCGAGTACAGGAATATTAACCTGTTTCCCATCGACTACGCCTTTCGGCCTCGCCTTAGGGGTCGACTCACCCTGCCCCGATTAACGTTGGACAGGAACCCTTGGTCTTCCGGCGTGCGGGTTTTTCACCCGCATTATCGTTACTTATGTCAGCATTCGCACTTCTGATACCTCCAGCAACCCTCACAGGCCACCTTCAACGGCTTACAGAACGCTCCCCTACCCAACAACACATAGTGTCGCTGCCGCAGCTTCGGTGCATGGTTTAGCCCCGTTACATCTTCCGCGCAGGCCGACTCGACCAGTGAGCTATTACGCTTTCTTTAAATGATGGCTGCTTCTAAGCCAACATCCTGGCTGTCTGGGCCTTCCCACATCGTTTCCCACTTAACCATGACTTTGGGACCTTAGCTGGCGGTCTGGGTTGTTTCCCTCTTCACGACGGACGTTAGCACCCGCCGTGTGTCTCCCGTGATAACATTCTTCGGTATTCGTAGTTTGCATCGGGTTGGTAAGTCGGGATGACCCCCTAGCCGAAACAGTGCTCTACCCCCGAAGATGAGTTCACGAGGCGCTACCTAAATAGCTTTCGGGGAGAACCAGCTATCTCCCGGTTTGATTGGCCTTTCACCCCCAGCCACAAGTCATCCGCTAATTTTTCAACATTAGTCGGTTCGGTCCTCCAGTTAGTGTTACCCAACCTTCAACCTGCCCATGGCTAGATCACCGGGTTTCGGGTCTATACCCTGCAACTTAACGCCCAGTTAAGACTCGGTTTCCCTGCGGCTCCCCTATACGGTTAACCTTGCTACAGAATATAAGTCGCTGACCCATTATACAAAAGGTACGCAGTCACCCCATAAAGAGGCTCCTACTGCTTGTACGTACACGGTTTCAGGTTCTTTTTCACTCCCCTCGCCGGGGTTCTTTTCGCCTTTCCCTCACGGTACTGGTTCACTATCGGTCAGTCAGGAGTATTTAGCCTTGGAGGATGGTCCCCCCATATTCAGACAGGATACCACGTGTCCCGCCCTACTCTTCGAGTTCACAGCCTGTGTGTTTTAGTGTACGGGAGTATCACCCTGTACCCTGCGACTTTCCAGACGCTTCCACTAACACACAAGCTGATTCAGACTCCGGGCTGCTCCCCGTTCGCTCGCCGCTACTGGGGGAATCTCGGTTGATTTCTTTTCCTCGGGGTACTTAGATGTTTCAGTTCCCCCGGTTCGCCTCGTTTGACTATGTATTCATCAAACGATAGTGCAACGAATTGCACTGGGTTTCCCCATTCGGACATCGCCGGCTATAACGGTTCATATCACCTTACCGACGCTTTTCGCAGATTAGCACGTCCTTCATCGCCTCTGACTGCCAGGGCATCCACCGTGTACGCTTAGTCGCTTAACCTCACAACCCGAAGATGTTTCGTAAAACATCATCGTGTCGCGAAAATTTGAGAGACTCGAACACACATTAGCTGTGTGTCGTTTCAATTTTCAGCTTGATCCAGATTTTTAAAGAGCAAAACTTCGCAGTGAACCTTTTCAGGTACACTCTGAAGTTTTCTTGTTTTTGGCAGTAAAGATGGTGGAGCTATGCGGGATCGAACCGCAGACCTCCTGCGTGCAAAGCAGGCGCTCTCCCAGCTGAGCTATAGCCCCATCGTAGTGAAATCTCATCAACCTTAATTTCTGTTGAAGCAAGGCGTGGTGACACGAAGCATACTTAGAGTATGTGAGTGTCGCCGCAACGCAGCATCAGCAGAAATTTGGTAGGCCTGAGTGGACTTGAACCACCGACCTCACCCTTATCAGGGGTGCGCTCTAACCACCTGAGCTACAAGCCTGCAGAGATTTTTTACTGCTTATTTTTCATCAGACAATCTGTGTGGACACTACAAAGGCAGGTTCTTTCAGGTAAGGAGGTGATCCAACCGCAGGTTCCCCTACGGTTACCTTGTTACGACTTCACCCCAGTCATGAATCACAAAGTGGTAAGCGCCCTCCCGAAGGTTAAGCTACCTACTTCTTTTGCAACCCACTCCCATGGTGTGACGGGCGGTGTGTACAAGGCCCGGGAACGTATTCACCGTGGCATTCTGATCCACGATTACTAGCGATTCCGACTTCATGGAGTCGAGTTGCAGACTCCAATCCGGACTACGACATACTTTATGAGGTCCGCTTGCTCTCGCGAGGTCGCTTCTCTTTGTATATGCCATTGTAGCACGTGTGTAGCCCTACTCGTAAGGGCCATGATGACTTGACGTCATCCCCACCTTCCTCCAGTTTATCACTGGCAGTCTCCTTTGAGTTCCCGGCCGGACCGCTGGCAACAAAGGATAAGGGTTGCGCTCGTTGCGGGACTTAACCCAACATTTCACAACACGAGCTGACGACAGCCATGCAGCACCTGTCTCACGGTTCCCGAAGGCACCAAAGCATCTCTGCTAAGTTCCGTGGATGTCAAGAGTAGGTAAGGTTCTTCGCGTTGCATCGAATTAAACCACATGCTCCACCGCTTGTGCGGGCCCCCGTCAATTCATTTGAGTTTTAACCTTGCGGCCGTACTCCCCAGGCGGTCGACTTAACGCGTTAGCTCCGGAAGCCACTCCTCAAGGGAACAACCTCCAAGTCGACATCGTTTACAGCGTGGACTACCAGGGTATCTAATCCTGTTTGCTCCCCACGCTTTCGCACCTGAGCGTCAGTCTTTGTCCAGGGGGCCGCCTTCGCCACCGGTATTCCTCCAGATCTCTACGCATTTCACCGCTACACCTGGAATTCTACCCCCCTCTACAAGACTCCAGCCTGCCAGTTTCGAATGCAGTTCCCAGGTTGAGCCCGGGGATTTCACATCCGACTTGACAGACCGCCTGCGTGCGCTTTACGCCCAGTAATTCCGATTAACGCTTGCACCCTCCGTATTACCGCGGCTGCTGGCACGGAGTTAGCCGGTGCTTCTTCTGCGGGTAACGTCAATGAATAAGGTTATTAACCTTACTCCCTTCCTCCCCGCTGAAAGTACTTTACAACCCGAAGGCCTTCTTCATACACGCGGCATGGCTGCATCAGGCTTGCGCCCATTGTGCAATATTCCCCACTGCTGCCTCCCGTAGGAGTCTGGACCGTGTCTCAGTTCCAGTGTGGCTGGTCATCCTCTCAGACCAGCTAGGGATCGTCGCCTAGGTGAGCCGTTACCCCACCTACTAGCTAATCCCATCTGGGCACATCTGATGGCAAGAGGCCCGAAGGTCCCCCTCTTTGGTCTTGCGACGTTATGCGGTATTAGCTACCGTTTCCAGTAGTTATCCCCCTCCATCAGGCAGTTTCCCAGACATTACTCACCCGTCCGCCACTCGTCACCCGAGAGCAAGCTCTCTGTGCTACCGTTCGACTTGCATGTGTTAGGCCTGCCGCCAGCGTTCAATCTGAGCCATGATCAAACTCTTCAATTTAAGTTTGATGCTCGTGAATTAAACTTCGTAATGAATTACGTATGTTCACTCAGAGACTTGGTATTCATTTTTCGTCCGAAGACGTTAAGAATCCATGTCACTTTGAGTGCCCACACAGATTGTCTGATAAATTGTTAAAGAGCAGTGCAACGCGGCTTTCGCTCACCGTTGCGAGGTCCCGTATAATACGTTTTCCTCATTCAGAGTCAAGCGTTTAATTTTGCTTTTCTCTGTCGGTATTCATCGCTGAATCCCGCTGACCCGGCGGCTTGCGTGCCGTTGTTCCGTGTCAGTGGAGGCGCATTATAGGGAGTTCTGAGACGTTGACAAGCCCTGTTTTCAAAAAATCTTTCAACCGTCTCTTTTTTGTGCAAAACGCTATGAAAGCGGTAATTTTTCCAGCGATTCGAAGCCGTAGCGCCGCAAAACGCTCAAAAGCTGTTCGGTTTCAGGCGTCAGCGCCATACAGTAGGCAATATTGGCATCACTCGATTTTGCGTCAGGCGCTTCGTGCTCTAATAGCCAGGCCGTGCGACGCGCAATCGCCGCCCCGGAGTCGATCATTCTCGTCCCTTCCGGCAGAACCTGCTGCAGCTCTTCCTGTAATAGAGGGAAATGCGTACACCCCAGCACAACCGTATCAGGCGGTTCCTGCATTCGCAGCCAGGGACGCAGGATACGCCGCAGTTCATCCAGCGGGACCGGCTCACCGTGGAGCTTAGCCTCCGCCAGCTCCACCAGCTCTGCCGACCCCAGCATTTCGATTTTGCATTCATTCGCAAAGCGGGAGATCAGTTCGCGCGTATAAGGACGTTTTACCGTTCCGCGCGTTGCCAGCAGGCCAACAACGCCATTCGCCGTTAAGCGTGCCGCGGGTTTTATCGCCGGAACGACGCCGACAACCGGAAAGGCGAATTTATCGCGTAATGCGGGGAGGGAAACGGTACTTGCGGTGTTACAGGCAATAACGGCCAGCGCCAGCGGATAGCGCTGCTGAACTGCGGTAACGATCTCAAGGACGCGTTCAACAATAAACGCTTCGCTCTTCTCGCCGTACGGGAAAGCAACGTTGTCGAAAGCGTAGATATAATGCAGATCCGGCAGAAGCTGCCGGATCTCGTTGTAAACCGACAGCCCACCGACGCCGGAATCAAACACCAGCACGGTGGGACGTGGATCAGAAGGTGTAGCTGCCAGACAAGTAGTATTCTCGTCCTGCAGTTTGGTAGCCATAAGCTGTCTCGTAATCTTTATCGAACAGGTTAGCTATTTTACCACGAACTGTCAGGCGATCGGTGATCGGATACGATGCAGAAACGTCTACCGTGCTGTAGCTCGGCAAAATCCTTTGCGTATTGTTGTACTGGGAGGTGTTGTTATCGTAGCGCTTCCCATAATACTGCCAGGACACATCCATATCGACATCAAACACGGACCAGTCCAGCTGATACTTTGCCTGTCGTTTAGAACGTCGGGCCAGCACTTCACCGTTATCATCGTTACGCGGATCGACATACTGCAACGTTACGCGATGGCTGAAAATACCGGTGTCGACACTTCCCGTCCACTCCACGCCTTTAATCGTCGCGGCATTAATATTGTCGTACTCCCCTTCATAGGTGACAGGATCGGAGTAATAGGTAATCAGATTAGTAATCTTGTAATGGTACGCGGACAAGCGCCAGTCCACGGGACCAGTGAGCCCTTCCAGCCCCGCTTCCCACTGCTTCGACTCTTCAGGCTTCAGGTTGGGATTCGCGTTGATACCAAATCGGGTCGAACCAAACTGTTGCCCTAACGAAGGCGCAAGGAAGCCGGTACCGTAGCCGAGGGTCAGGCGATAGTTTTCGACAAATTCCCAGCCTGCGGTCGTCTGCCAGGTACCGTGCCAGCCAAACTGCTCATCGTGGTCTTCACGCCCGGAAGCTTCGAGGGTCACATCGCCAAACTGCTGCTGGCCCGTCAGATATAACCCCGTATTGTCACGTTTATAGGTATCCGACATCGTCGTGTCTGATGACGTTAATCGCTGCTGCTGCCAGTCCACCCCTGCGCTGACAGAACCATGACCCACAATAACGTTATTGCCCCACTGCAGGTTATGCTGCGTCATCCTGTCGAGCGTCGTCCCATCATTATAACGACCATAAATACTGCTGTAGTTATAGTCCTTTACCTTCTGATAGCTGGCGATAAGCTGAGAGGAGTAGATACCGGAATTAAAGTTCAGCCCCGCATCCCAGCTTTGGTTGTAGAGCTGGTTTTCATCGGCGCTGTAGGCCGGGCTATACGGCGGGCTTCCAAGATCGTAATCAGAGTTGTTGGTATAGCTGTGTCCGCGGAAGAAACCGTCAAAATTCTCGTTAAATTTATGCTCGAGGCTGCCCCAAAACGTTTTATTACGAAAACCGTCGCGATCGCCGTCGTGCTCCCAGGTTGAACCTGGCTGAACGTTGAAGCCTTTATTACCCTCATAGGAGCCCGCAACCGTCGCCACCGTATCGCCAAAGCGATGGCGCAGGGTGCCGTCATATTGTTGGTAACCTTTAGAACCTACCCCAGCGGTAATTTTGGATTGTTCTTTATCAGAATGCGTAATGACGTTAATCACCCCGCCCATAGCCCCGGAACCATAAATCGCCGAACGCGGGCCACGGATATATTCGACGCGCTGCACCAGTGATAAAGGGATCTGATTCAAATCAGGGTTGTTTGTAATTCCAGGTCGGACCATGGGAACGCCGTCAACCAGCACCAGTACCTGTTTAGCTTCAGTACCACGGATAAACAGAGAGGAAGATTGCCCCATGCCGCCATTTTGCGCGACGTCCACGCCAGGCAATCGGCGCATCACATCGTTCAAATCTTTCGCCTGCCAGCGCTCGATATCTTCCCGGGTAACCACATCAGTCGGCGCAAGGACCGTATTGACCGGCTGTTGAAAACGGTTTGCTGTGACCACTAACGTATCTGAATTGCTGTCCTGCGCCCAGCCGGAAAATGCCGTGACGGAGAGCGCCGTCATCAGCGAAGCTTTTTTAATCATTTTAAAGCATCCGTAATAAACAAAGGATGCCGCCGGCTCTATCAGTAGCACGCGATGATAGAAACCAAATGCGACGTATTCCGGCAGGTCTTCGGGCTTGGAGTGTTTGATGGATGAGGACTTCCCGCTAAATAACCGCAGTGTCTGCATAATGCGCTCATCCCACTTTTCCTTACCGCTGCGCGTCAGCTCCAGATTTACACTGGATTCCCTATTAACTCATAGGACCGGTAGCACGATGCTATAATCAGAAACATATAGATGTCCAGACTTCTACCGTTATATTTCCTTATATCATCAGGGCTGGACATCCCCGGCGCTTTCCCTACAATCCCCCGCGTACTTATTTTATTCAGGATGCATCATGACCCCCGAACACCTTCCTACCGAACAATATGAAGCGCAGCTGGCAGAAAAAGTCGTCCGTTTGCAGAAAATGATGGCGCCTTTCAGCGCCCAGGTTCCGGAAGTGTTTCGTTCGCCGATCAGCCACTATCGTATGCGCGCAGAGTTCCGTCTGTGGCACGATGGCGACGATCTGTACCACATTATGTTCGATCAGCAGACCAAATCCCGTATCCGCGTCGATACCTTCCCGGCCGCCAGCGAGTTGATTAATCAGCTGATGGCCGCGGTGATTGAAGGTGTACGCGATAACCCGGTACTGCGTCATAAACTGTTTCAGGTGGATTATCTGACCACCCTGAGTAATCAGGCCGTGATATCACTGCTGTATCATAAGAAGCTTGACGACGAATGGCGTCAGCAGGCTGAGCGCTTCCGCGATGCGCTGCGGGCGCAAAATCTGAATGTGCACCTGATTGGCCGCGCCACAAAGACGAAAATCGAGCTGGATCAGGACTATATCGATGAACGTTTGCCAGTTGGCGGGCGCGAAATGATCTATCGTCAGGTTGAGAATAGCTTCACCCAGCCGAACGCGGCGATGAACGTCCAGATGCTGGAGTGGGCTATCGATGCTACCAAAGACGCAACCGGCGACCTGCTTGAGCTGTACTGCGGTAACGGCAACTTTTCGCTGGCGCTGGCGCGTAATTTCGAACGGGTGCTGGCAACGGAAATCGCCAAACCGTCCGTCGCGGCGGCGCAATACAATATTGCAGCGAACCACATTGATAACGTGCAGATTATCCGCATGTCGGCGGAAGAGTTTACCCAGGCGATGAACGGCGTACGGCAGTTTAATCGTCTACAGGATATCGACCTGAAGAGCTATCAGTGTGAGACGATTTTTGTCGATCCGCCGCGCAGCGGGCTGGATAGCGAGACGGAGAAAATGGTGCAGGCGTACCCGCGTATTCTGTATATCTCCTGCAATCCTGAGACCCTATGCCAGAACCTGGAAACGCTCAGTGAGACCCACGAGATCGCGCGCCTGGCGCTGTTCGACCAGTTCCCGTATACCCATCATATGGAATGCGGCGTGCTGTTGACGAAGAAGTAAAGTCGGGTGAGAAAACCCGGCAACAACGCTGTTGCCGGGGGAAAGATTATTCCGCGACCGCGTTCTTGCGATTGCGCAACTTGTAGCCAATCCAGAACACCATAATCACCGACAGAACCGCCGGGAAGAAGTTAGAGCCGATGTCCGGATATTCCGCGCGCACGACGGTGCTGTAAACCAGCACGCCGAGAATAAAGCAGGCTGCGGCAAGCCCCGGCAAACCCACGGGCATACTACGATTCTGATAGCGCTGATGCAGGCAGTAAACCGTCAGCACCAACGACAAAATAGGGAAGATGGAAAAAGGGACAATGGAGCTGAATAGCGCGGCGAAGGTACCATTAATGGATAAACCTGCGATCAGCGCCAGCAGCAGCGTACCTCTATCTTGTACTGAGTGTTTCATTGCTCGTCCTTCACGTTATTCGGAATGATTTGATATTTTTTCTTGTTCACGGCGATACCAGTAATACGCGCCTTTCGAGATCATTCTGAGCTGCAGCACCAGGCGTTCTTCCAGCTGTCGACGCTGCTCCGGGCCCACATCGAGAGCCTCGGCGCCAGCGCTAAATACGATGGTGACCATAGCTTCAGCCTGCGCTTCGGTAAAGGCGCGCGGCATATGGTTTTCGATTTCTAAATAGTCGGCAAGTTCCGCGATAAAATGCTGAATTTCACGCGCCACGGCGGCGCGAAACGCCGCAGACGTACCGGATCGTTCCCGCAGCAGCAGGCGGAAGGCGTTCGGATTGTTGCCAATAAATTCCATAAAGGTGGAAACAGAGGTGCGAATGACGCTGCCGCCTTTCGCAATACGCTGGCGCGCCTGGCGCATCAGCTGGCGCAGCATAAGCCCGCTTTCATCCACCATGGTCAGACCAAGCTCATCGACATCACGAAAATGGCGATAGAAGGACGTCGGGGCGATCCCCGCTTCCCGCGCAACTTCGCGCAGGCTTAAGCTGGCAAAACTGCGTTCAGCGCTTAGCTGACTAAATGCCGCTTCCACCAGCGAACGCCGGGTTTTTTCTTTTTGTTGCGCTCTTACGCCCATCACGTTGTCTGAATCCTTCCATAAGCCCTTCCGGCACTATACCAGAGATCAGAACCAATCGGTTTACACTGGATTGTGAATGATTGTTTACGAGCTGTTTCTGCTTTTATGCCGCAAAAAAGCACAACGATAATTGGGTTAAAGCGCGGCAAATGTTATCATCGTGTTTATTTTATGTATAAAACAGGTGAGTAATGCCATGTCACACTCTTGGGATTATGATGCAATTGTGATTGGTTCCGGTCCTGGCGGAGAAGGTGCCGCCATGGGGCTGGTGAAACAGGGAGCACGCGTTGCCGTCATTGAGCGCTACCATAACGTCGGCGGCGGTTGTACCCACTGGGGTACCATCCCGTCAAAAGCCCTCCGCCATGCCGTCAGCCGTATTATCGAGTTTAACCAAAATCCCCTCTACAGCGACCATTCCCGTCTTCTTCGTTCTTCCTTCGCCGACATCCTGAACCATGCAGACAGCGTCATTAACCAGCAAACCCATATGCGTCAGGGTTTCTATGAGCGTAACCACTGCGAAATCCTGCAGGGCAATGCCCATTTTGTTGATGAGCACACTATCGCGCTGGAGTGCCACGACGGTACCGTGGAAACGGTGACGGCGGAAAAGTTCGTGATTGCCTGTGGTTCACGCCCGTACCATCCGGCAGACGTCGACTTCCATCACCCGCGCATTTATGACAGCGACTCGATCCTGAGCCTGCACCACGAACCGCGCCATGTGATCATTTATGGGGCCGGGGTGATCGGCTGCGAATATGCGTCGATCTTCCGCGGAATGGAAGTGAAGGTGGATCTGATCAACACCCGCGATCGCCTGCTGGCGTTTCTCGATCAGGAAATGTCCGACTCCCTCTCCTATCACTTCTGGAACAGCGGCGTAGTCATTCGCCACAATGAAGAGTACGAAAAGATTGAGGGCGTGGATGATGGCGTCATCATGCACCTGAAATCCGGTAAAAAGCTCAAAGCGGACTGCCTGCTGTACGCTAACGGCCGCACCGGGAATACCGACTCTCTGGCGCTGGAAAATATCGGCCTGCAAACCGATAGCCGCGGTCAGCTGAAGGTCAACAGCATGTATCAAACCGCCCTGCCGCATATTTATGCCGTCGGCGATGTGATTGGCTACCCGAGCCTGGCCTCTGCCGCCTACGACCAGGGCCGCATCGCAGCCCAGGCGCTGGTGAAAGGCGAAGCCTCGGCGCATCTGATTGAAGATATCCCTACCGGTATTTACACCATTCCGGAAATCAGCTCCGTTGGCAAAACCGAGCAGCAACTGACGGCCATGAAAGTGCCTTACGAGGTAGGGCGCGCGCAGTTCAAGCATCTGGCGCGAGCGCAGATTGTCGGCATGAGCGTCGGTACGCTGAAGATCCTGTTTCATCGCGAAACGAAAGAGATCCTTGGGATTCATTGCTTTGGCGAGCGCGCGGCCGAAATTATTCACATCGGCCAGGCGATAATGGAGCAGAAAGGCGGTGGTAACACCATTGAGTACTTCGTTAACACCACCTTTAACTACCCGACGATGGCGGAAGCCTATCGGGTAGCCGCGTTAAATGGCTTAAACCGCCTGTTTTAACGCGGTATCGAAATGGCCATCCATCTTCCCGCGGATGGCCTCTGCCAGATGTTCATAGCGGCTACGCAGCGGCGAACCCGGGCGATAAACCAGCCCCACGGTACGTCTCGGTTCCGGCTTGATACAGGGCACATAGACCACGCCATCGCGCTTTCTCTCCTGCGGCACGGCTAAGGCTGGCAGCAGCGTGATGCCGCTACCGGCAGCCACCATGTTACGCAACGTTTCGAGGCTGGTCGCCCGGAAATGCGTATCTTCATCGGCGCCCGCTTCAAAGCAAAAACCCATCGCCTGATCGCGCAGGCAGTGGCCGTCTTCCAGCATCAGCAGCTTTTCACCGGCCAGGTCCGACATCGGCACGCACTCGCGGTTCGCCCACGGGTGATCTTCGTAAATAGCCAGCATCATGGGCTCATCAAACAGCGGCACCTCAATAAACGCTTCGCTCTCTTTGACCAGCGCCAGAATCGCGCAGTCGAGCTTACCGCTATCAAGCTGCGCTAAAAGCTGATGGGTTTGTGCTTCATGCAGGTACATTTCCAGCTTGGGAAAGGTCTGATGCAGCATCGGGATAATCAACGGCAGCAGATAAGGGCCAATCGTCGGGATCAGCCCAATATGCAGCGGCCCGGACATGGTCTCTCCCTGCTGGCTTGCCATTTCCTTCAGCACTTTGACTTCGCGTAGCACGGTACGCGCCTGATCCACCAGCAGCAGCCCTGCCTGGGTGAACAGAACCTTACGGCTGGTGCGTTCCAGCAACATCACGCCGAGCTCATCCTCCAGCTTACGGATTTGCCCGCTAAGCGTAGGTTGGCTGACGTGGCAAGAATCCGCCGCACGGCGGAAGTGGCGGTGTTCGGCTAGCGCTACCAGATATTCAAGATCGCGAATATTCATTATTCATCCTCCATCGCCACGATAGTCCATGGCGATAGATAGAATAGCAACGAACGATTATCCCTATCAAGGTTTCTGTTCAATAATAAACCCATAAATGAGGAAAACTGCAGAAAATCATCGCGCTTCCTCAACAGTTTTCTACCCGGATAACTAAAGCCAACGTGAACTTTTGCGGACCTTGTGTCCGCTTTTTTTTGGCATAAAAAAAGCCCGGGCGTTGCCCGAGCTTCATATATTGACCACCTTACAGGCAGCCCCGCAGACGACTCAAACCAGGCGCTGTTTAGCGTCGGCAATCGCCTGAGCAACCTGCTGAGGAGAAACGCCGCCTTTAGCCGCACGCTTATCCAGACACGACTGCAGCGACAGGATTGGATAGACATCCTCGGCGATAACGCGGCTAAATTTCTGTAAATCGGCCAGGGGCAGATCTTCCAGCGGCTTGCCTTGGGCAATGGCCTCGACCACCGCTTCACCGACAATATGGTGCGCTTCACGGAACGGCACGCCTTTAGCAACCAGATAATCCGCCAGTTCGGTGGCATTCGCATAACCCTGCTGCGCCGCTTCTTCGCAGCGCGGGCGTTTTACCTGAATACCGTCGAGCACCAGCGCCGCCATATGCAGGCAGTCGAGCCAGGTATCAAGCGCGTCAAACAGCCCTTCTTTATCTTCCTGCATATCTTTATTGTAGGCCAGCGGCAACCCCTTGAGGGTCATCATCATGCCGGTCAGCGCGCCCTGCACGCGGCCGCATTTACCGCGGATCAGCTCCAGCGCATCCGGGTTTTTCTTCTGCGGCATCAGGGATGAGCCAGAAGTCACGCGGTCAGAAAGCTCAACAAAGCCCGCTTCGCCGGTATTGAAGAAGATCAGATCTTCGGCAAAACGCGACAGGTGAACCATACCGATTGAGGCATCGGACAGCAGTTCCAGTACGTGATCGCGATCGGACACGCTGTCCAGGCTATTGCGGGTCGCCGATGCGAAGCCCAGCCAGCCGGCAAGCTGTTCACGATCGATTTCATAGGCGGTACCCGCCAGCGCTCCGCAGCCCAGCGGGCTGACGTCCAGACGTTTAAGCGCATCCTGCAGACGGCTTTCATCACGCGCCAGCATTTCGACATAGGCCAGACACCAGTGGGCGAACGTCACCGGCTGCGCGCGCTGCAGGTGAGTATAGCCCGGCATGACGGCGTCCTGGTTATTCTCCGCCGTCTCGACCAGCGCGCTTTGTAGCTGACGATTCGCCGACAGCAGTTCCACAACGGTATCTTTGCACCACAGCTTCAGGTCGGTCGCCACCTGGTCATTACGGCTACGCCCGGTGTGCAGCTTTTTGCCCAGCTGGCCGACTTTGTCGATCAGCTTACCTTCCACCCAGCTATGAATATCTTCCGCATCGCTTTCGAGGATCTGCTGCGGGTTAGCCCGCACGTCTTCCAGCAGAATGTTCAGCGCCTCTTCCAGCTGCTGTTGTTCATCAGCAGTCAAAACACCCACCGTCACCAGCGCTTTGGACCAGGCGACAGAGCCAACGATATCCTGCTCCGCCAGGCGATAGTCAAAGCGCAAAGAGTCGTTGAACTGTTTGAACCGCTGATCCGCTGCCTGAGTAAAACGCCCACCCCAAAGTGCCATAACATGCTTCCTTAATATCTTTGAATTTTATTGCCCGGCGGCGCTGCGCTTACCGGGCCGACAAAATGATAAATTGATTATGCCAGAATACGCGTGCCGATCGGCGTGCCGTTAAACAGCGCCGGGAGCTGCTCCGCGTGGCGCCAGGAGGCGATATCGACCGGGCGGCCTAATGTCCGCGCCGCGTCCAGGGCCGCATTCACTTTGACGATCATGCCGTCGGTGATAATGCCCTGCTCGATCAGCTGTTCAGCCTTCTCGGCGGTCATTTCCGCAATGCGCTGCCCTTTGCCATCAAGAATGCCGCTCACGTCAGACAGCAGAATCAGGTCTGCGCCGAGCGTTGCCGCCAGCGCGGTCGCCGCCTGGTCGGCGTTGACGTTCATCAACTCGCCTTCATCGGTGACGCCGATGGAGCTAACGACCGGCATATAACCGCCCGCCAGCAGCGTGTTAATCAGCGCCGGAGAACCCGGCTGAGCGAATCCGACATGACCGAGCTCTTCATCAAGCTGCGTCACTTTGACGCTATCGCCGTCGCCGAGGAATAGCCCAACGGCAGCCAGGCCGTGCTTCTTCGCCCACGCCAGCAGCGTTTTATTGGCGGTTCCCGCCAGCGCGCCGGTAATAATGTCGATCTGATCCGCTGGCGTGACCCGCAGACCGTTTTTCTTATTTACCGGCAGGTTGAGCTGCTTCATGAGCTCATCCACCACGCAGCCGCCGCCGTGCACAATAATCAGCGGGCGCTGATGGGATTCGCGGTAGTTCACCAGCGCCGTAAACAGGCGCTCCAGCGCTTCTTCGCTATCCAGCAGGACGCCGCCGAGTTTGATAATTAAAGGATTCATCATCACACCTTAAATAAGAGACTGCGTCTCAGCGAAGCCGAAACGAATATTAGCGCACTGCACGGCCTGCGCGGCCGCGCCTTTCAGCAGGTTGTCTTCCGCCGCCACCACGATGATGTGTTCATCCTGGACCGCAAAACCGATATCACAGAATGGCAGACCCACGACATTTTTCAATGCAGGGACACCTTTATCGTATAAACGTACCAGCGGTTTATCCGCATAGGCCTGCTGGAACACCGCCGCGACCTGCTCTTTGCTCACGCCGGGCTTCAGACGGCAGGTAATGGTCTCCAGAATCCCACGCTTAAAATTGCCCAGATGCGGGGTAAAAATCACATCCGCGCCCAGGTGGGTTGAAATTTCCGGGTGATGACGGTGGTTGAAAACGCCGTAAGGTTGCAGGCTGACTTCGCAGAAGCTATTGCCGATAGAGGCTTTACGCCCGGCACCGCTGACCCCGCTGGTCGCGTTGATCACCGGCCACTGGTTAAGATCCAGCAGCCCCGCGTCGATCAGCGGTTTTAACGACAGCTGAGCCGCCGTCGGGTAGCAGCCCGGTACGGCGATCAGATTGGCTTCTTTTAGCTTTTCGACGCTCCACTCGGCCAGGCCGTAAACCGCCTGCTCCAGCAGTTCAGGATGCTGATGAGTGAAACCGTAATATTTTTCATAGAAGGCGCCGTCATTCACGCGAAACGCCCCGGAGAGATCGAACACGACGCAGCCAGCGGCGAGGAACTGCGGCGCCAGGTCATGGCTGACCTCGTGCGCGGTAGCCAGAAAAACGACATCGACTCCGGCGCTAAACTCGCTGATATCGGACATCGGCTGCAGCGGCAGATCGACAATGCCTTTCAGCTGCGGATGCAAATCGGAAACTAATTTTCCCGCATCATTGCTTTGCGCGGAGACCGTCAATGCGGTTATGGTCATATGAGGATGGCGATTTACATAGGCCACTAGCTCTGCGCCGGCATAACCGCTGGCGCCCACAATCAGCGTGTTCAACATTGGGGCTCTTCACCTTCTTGCTTACGTATATTTGCCCTGGAAGACCGTTGCCTTCCCCACCCTGCTGAGCCGTAAGAGCATCATCCTTACATTCGATGGGTTTTCTTACGCTCAACGATAATGTATTTTTATTCACAAATAATGCATGAATATTGATACTATCACGACCCGAGGTGTGTCAACAATGAAAAACAAATTACCGCCCTTTATCGAGATTTACCGCGCGCTGATCGCCACACCCTCCATCAGCGCAACCGAAGAGGCGTTGGATCAAAGCAATGAGTCTTTAATCAATTTACTGGCTGGCTGGTTCCGCGATATCGGCTTTAATGTTGAAGTTCAGCCAGTCCCGGACACGCGCAATAAATTCAACCTGCTGGCCAGCAGCGGCCACGGCGCTGGCGGCCTGCTGCTTGCCGGGCACACCGATACCGTCCCGTTTGATGATGGCCGCTGGACCCGCGACCCTTTTACCCTGACCGAGCACGACAATAAGCTGTATGGTCTCGGCACCGCGGATATGAAAGGCTTCTTCGCTTTTATTCTTGACGCCCTGCGCGACGTTGACGTCACTCAGTTGAAAAAGCCGCTCTATATTCTGGCGACGGCCGATGAAGAGACCAGCATGGCCGGCGCCCGCTACTTCGCCGAGACGACCCAGCTGCGACCGGATTGCGCCATTATCGGCGAGCCCACATCGCTGCAGCCGATACGCGCGCACAAAGGCCACATGTCCAACGCGGTTCGCATTCAGGGGCAGTCGGGCCACTCCAGCGACCCGGCACGCGGCGTCAACGCGATTGAACTGATGCACGACGCCATTGGCCGCATCATGCAGCTGCGCGACGACTTAAAAGAGCGTTATCACTATGCCGCCTTTACCGTTCCCTGGCCGACGCTGAATCTCGGCGCCATCCACGGCGGCGATGCCTCCAACCGCATTTGCGCCTGCTGCGAACTGCATATGGATATTCGTCCGCTGCCTGGAATGACGCTCAACGATCTCAACGGGCTGCTGAACGAGGCGCTGGCGCCGGTGAGCGAGCGCTGGCCTGGCCGCCTGACCGTTTCTGAACTGCATCCGCCGATCCCCGGTTACGAATGTCCGCCGGACCATAAACTGGTTGAGGTCGTAGAAAAACTCCTCGGCGCGCAAACCGACGTGGTGAACTACTGTACCGAAGCGCCGTTTATTCAGACCCTCTGCCCGACGCTGGTATTAGGCCCGGGCTCTATCAACCAGGCCCACCAGCCGGATGAGTACCTGGAAACGCGCTTTATTAAGCCGACCCGCGAGCTCATCACTCAGGTGGTCCACCATTTTTGCTGGCATTAAATACGCATCCTCTCGGGCGATTTCATCGACGCGAGAGGGTGACAATTATCACATTTTCATAAGCAACACTTATCAAGCGACCTCCGAGTTAAATTTCGCAAATTGCCGCCATTTATTCGTTTGCTGAAGCGATTTCGCAACAATTGACGTGGGGGTTTTTACGTGGCTTTATAAAAGACGGTTGCTTATCCACTGCTCAAATTATCGAGCGCCGGATATAACAAAATAAAATGAGATGGGGTGTCTGGGGTAACATGAACGAACAATATTCCGCTTTGCGTAGTAATGTCAGTATGCTCGGTAAGGTGCTGGGCGACACCATCAAGGATGCGCTAGGAGAAAACATTCTTGATCGTGTCGAAACTATCCGTAAGTTGTCCAAATCTTCTCGCGCTGGCAATGAAGCCAACCGCCAGGAACTGCTCACCACGTTGCAAAACTTGTCCAACGACGAGCTGCTGCCGGTGGCGCGCGCCTTTAGCCAGTTTCTGAACCTGGCGAATACCGCTGAGCAATACCACAGCATTTCGCCAAAAGGCGAAGCGGCCAGTAATCCTGAAGTGATTGCCCGCACCCTGAGAAAGCTTAAAGAGCAACCCGACCTCAACGAAAACATTATTAAGCAAGCCGTTGAATCCCTGTCGCTGGAACTGGTGCTGACCGCGCACCCGACCGAAATCACGCGTCGTACGCTGATCCATAAGATGGGTGAAATCAACAGCTGCCTGAAGCAGCTCGATAACAACGACATTGCGGACTATGAACGTCATCAGGTCATGCGCCGTCTGCGCCAGCTGATTGCCCAGTCGTGGCACACCGATGAAATCCGCAAACATCGCCCGACCCCGGTGGATGAAGCGAAATGGGGCTTCGCGGTTGTTGAAAATAGCCTGTGGGAAGGCGTGCCAAACTACCTGCGCGAGCTGAATGAACAGCTGGAAGACAACCTGAACTATCGGCTGCCGGTCGACTTTGTTCCGGTTCGCTTTACTTCCTGGATGGGCGGCGACCGCGACGGCAACCCGAACGTGACCGCCGACATTACCCGCCACGTCTTGCTGCTCAGCCGCTGGAAAGCAACCGATCTGTTCCTGAAAGACGTCCAGGTGCTGATTTCCGAGCTATCGATGGTCGAGTGCACCGATGAGCTGCGCGATCTGGCCGGCGCGGAAGGCGCGCAGGAACCCTATCGTTACCTGATGAAAAAGCTGCGCACGCAGCTGATGGAGACGCAGGCCTGGCTGGAGGCGCGCCTGAAAGGGCAGAAACTGCCGAAACCTGCGGGTCTTATCACGCAAAACGAGCAGCTGTGGGAACCGCTTTACGCCTGTTACCAGTCGCTACAAGCCTGCGGCATGGGCATTATCGCCAATGGCGAGCTGCTCGACACCCTGCGCCGCGTAAAAGCCTTTGGCGTACCGCTGGTGCGTATCGATATCCGTCAGGAAAGTACCCGCCACACCGAAGCGCTGGGCGAAATGACCCGCTATCTCGGCATCGGCGACTATGAAAGCTGGTCAGAAGCCGATAAACAGGCCTTCCTGATCCGCGAACTGAACTCCAAACGCCCTCTGCTGCCGCGCCAGTGGGAGCCAAGCGAAGAAACTCGCGAAGTGCTTGAGACGTGCAAAGTGATCGCCGAAGCGCCGCGCGGCTCGATTGCGGCCTACGTGATTTCGATGGCCAAAACGCCGTCTGACGTCCTGGCTGTGCATCTGCTGCTGAAAGAGGCCGGTATCGGCTTCGCGCTGCCGGTCGCTCCGCTGTTCGAAACCCTGGACGACCTGAATAACGCCGACGACGTCATGACCCAGTTGCTGAATATCGACTGGTATCGCGGCTTTATCCAGGGCAAACAGATGGTCATGATTGGCTACTCCGACTCGGCGAAAGATGCGGGGGTTATGGCCGCTTCCTGGGCGCAGTACCAGGCGCAGGACGCCTTAATTAAGACCTGTGAAAAAGCCGGTATTGAGCTGACCCTGTTCCACGGTCGCGGCGGTTCTATCGGTCGCGGCGGCGCGCCGGCGCACGCGGCCCTGCTCTCTCAGCCTCCGGGAAGCCTGAAAGGCGGCCTGCGCGTCACCGAACAGGGCGAGATGATCCGCTTTAAATACGGCCTGCCGGAAGTCACCATCAGCAGCCTGTCGCTCTATACCAGCGCGATTCTGGAAGCCAACCTGCTGCCGCCGCCGGAGCCCAAAGCGCAATGGCGCGACATCATGGCCGAGCTGTCAGACGTCTCCTGCGAGATGTACCGCGGCTACGTGCGTGAAAATAAAGATTTTGTTCCTTATTTCCGTTCCGCAACGCCGGAGCAGGAGCTGGGTAAACTGCCGCTGGGCTCGCGTCCGGCCAAACGTCGCCCGACCGGCGGCGTCGAGTCGCTACGCGCCATTCCGTGGATCTTCGCGTGGACGCAGAACCGCCTGATGCTACCAGCCTGGCTGGGCGCCGGCGCCGCGTTGCAAAAAGTCGTCGAAGGCGGCAAGCAGAGCGATCTGGAAAGCATGTGCCGCGACTGGCCGTTCTTCTCGACCCGCCTCGGCATGCTGGAGATGGTCTACTCAAAAGCCGACCTGTGGCTGGCGGAATATTACGATCAGCGTCTGGTGAAACCAGAACTGTGGAAGCTCGGCGAAGAGCTGCGCAAACTGCTGTCCGCCGATATTAACGTGGTGCTGGCCATCGCCAACGACTCCCACCTGATGGCGGACCTGCCGTGGATCGCGGAGTCTATTCAGTTGCGTAATATCTATACCGACCCGCTGAACGTGCTCCAGGCCGAGCTGCTGCACCGTTCGCGTCTGGCAGAAGAGAAAGGCGAAAAACCGGATCCGCGCGTTGAACAAGCGCTGATGGTCACCATCGCCGGCGTCGCGGCAGGTATGCGTAATACCGGCTAGTTCGCCTTGAGAAACCTGTAGCCCGGCTAAGCGTAGCGCGAGCCGGGTTAAAAACCGTAGCTCCGGTAAGCATCGCGTTTACCGGAGCTATTTTTTATTAGTGGTGCAGCATTTCGTCGACAATCTGCTCTTTATGCAGCGCATAAGGATAGTAGGTTGGCCAGTTATCCATCTCTTTCAGCAGCGCTTCCTGGGACTCATTGCCCATAAAGATGTGGAAATGCTGGGACTTGCGTGGCGCGATGGTGTGATCGCTAAACTGAACAAACTTCGGCGCTTTTGAATCCGCCTGCTGGCATTCGAACAGGTAGCGCACGCCTTTTTTACCGGATGCGTAGGTCAGAATTTTGTAACCGGAATAGCTGTACTTACAGGCGTTGACGGTTTTCCCGACGTGAAACTCCATGACGTTATCCTCGATACCAATCTGGTCGACATCGGTAGCGTAGCCCTTCTTATAATATTCCCGATATTCCGCCACGCTTTTACCGGCCTTTTTGGCCTTCTGCTCCAGAACCGGATCTAAATCCCCGTTCAGCAGATAGGGGTTAACCGACTGCCAGATCCCCTCCCAGTCGCTCAGCGCCCTGTCCTTTACGTCATGGTCAGCAAAAATGCCTTCACTCGCCTTTTGTTCCGCTTCGGTCAGCGCCGGGCCATGACTATGGTGACCGTGGGCAAAAGCCTGGCTGCTCGCCATTACCATGCCAATGCCAAACGCTAGGGCGGAAATCTTTTTGGTCATCACTCTCTCCTGAGTTTATGTTTGCAATAATATGTTACGATATAACATATCAACCAAATCTTACAATACACTTCGCAGAAAAACCGCGCGGCTTTTCCCTCTGCCAGTTTGTTAGGTATGATGAAAAAAGATCGCATTACGCGGAGAGAGAATGGATAGCGACATTAATCAGGTCATTGATTCTTTTGTTAAAGGCCCGGCGGTCGTGGGAAAGATTCGCTTTTCCACCGAGACCAGGCCGGCTTCTGAGAATGCGCTATGCGTCGATTTTCCGCGCCTCGAAATCATGCTTGCGGGTCAGCTTCACGATCCGGCGATTAAAGCCGATCGCGCCCAGCTCATGCCGCACGATGTGCTGTATATTCCCGCTGGCGGATGGAATGACCCGCAATGGCTGGCGCCCTCCACTCTGCTCACTATCTTATTTGGTAAACAGCAGCTGGAATTCGTCCTGCGCCACTGGGACGGCAGCGCGCTTAACGTGCTGGATAAACAGCAGGTTCCGCGCCGCGGTCCCCGGGTCGGCTCTTTTCTGCTGCAGGCGCTGAATGAAATGCAGATGCAGCCGCGGGAGCAGCACACGGCCCGCTTTATTGTCACCAGCCTGCTCAGCCACTGTGCCGATCTGCTGGGCAGCCAGGTACAAACCTCATCGCGCAGCCAGGCGCTTTTTGAAGCGATTCGTAAGCATATTGACGCCCACTTTGCCGACCCGTTAACCCGGGAGTCGGTGGCGCAGGCGTTTTATCTCTCGCCAAACTATCTATCCCACCTGTTCCAGAAATGCGGGCCAATGGGCTTTAACGAGTATCTGAATCACATCCGCCTGGAGCAGGCCAGAATGCTGTTAAAAGGCCACGATATGAAAGTGAAAGATATCGCCCACGCCTGCGGTTTCGCCGACAGCAACTACTTCTGCCGCCTGTTTCGCAAAAACACCGAACGCTCGCCGTCGGAGTATCGCCGTCAATATCACAGCCAGCTGACGGAAAAAACAGCCCCGGCAAAAAACTAGACTTTTGTGTGTTAAACCTGACTTTTGTGCGCGCTTTTATTCCGGCCTTAATCCGGATGACGGGATAAACGTGATCTAAATCATCCTTACTCATAATGCGTACATTTATCCAGTTTTTGGCAAATTTGTCATCTGGCGACCCTTCGAGTGAAAGCCGTATTCTTACCTCAACGACACTACCGAATTAAGCACTGAGGAAAGCATCATGGAACTCTATCTGGACACCGCAAACGTAGCAGAAGTTGAACGCCTGGCACGTATCTATCCGCTGGCTGGAGTCACCACCAACCCCAGCATTATCGCTGCCGGTAAAACGCCGGTTTGGGATGTTCTGCCGCGCCTGCAAAAAGCCGTCGGCCCGGAAGGTATTTTGTTCGCCCAGACCATGAGCCGCGACGCGCAGGGCATGGTGGAAGAAGCCAAACGCCTGAGCAACGCCGTCCCCGGTATTGTAGTGAAAATTCCGGTGACTGCTGAAGGCCTTGCCGCTATCAAGTTGTTGAAAAAAGAAGGCATCCCTACGCTTGGCACAGCGGTCTACAGCGCCTCTCAGGGTCTGCTGGCCGCGCTCGCTGGGGCAAAATACGTTGCGCCTTACGTGAACCGCGTCGACGCCCAGGGCGGTGACGGCATCCGTATGGTCCAGGAACTGCAATCCCTGCTGGAACTGCATGCGCCGGAAAGCAAAGTGCTGGCCGCCAGCTTTAAGACGCCTCGTCAGGCTCTGGACTGCCTGTTAGCCGGTTGCGAAGCTATTACCCTTCCGTTAGACGTAGCGCAACAAATGCTCGGTACCCCTGCGGTAGAGTCAGCCATTGAGAAGTTTGAGCAGGACTGGAATAACGCCTTTGGAACTCTGAACCTGTAACCCGATCGGCGAGCCGCCCAGGGGGGTGGCATCACGGTCATCCAGGAGGAATAGAAATGGATCGCATTATTCAATCACCCGGTAAGTATATTCAGGGCGCGGACGCAATGACTCGCCTTGGCGGCTACCTCAAACCGCTGGCTGAACGCTGGCTCATCGTTGGCGATAAATTTGTCCTCGGTTTTGCCGAAGAAAAACTGCGTAAAAGCCTGGCGGATGCTGGGCTGGTCGGCGAAATCGCTCCATTTGGCGGTGAATGCTCACACAATGAAATCAATCGCTTGCGTGGTATCGCCGATTCTGCCCAATGCACAGCCGTGCTCGGTATCGGCGGCGGCAAGACGCTGGATACCGCAAAAGCATTAGCACATTTTATGAATCTTCCGGTGGTTATTGCGCCGACGATTGCCTCTACCGATGCGCCGTGCAGCGCACTCTCGGTCATCTATTCCGATGATGGCGAGTTTGATAGCTATCTGATGCTGCCGCGCAACCCGAACATGGTGATTGTTGACACGCAAATCGTTGCTGGGGCCCCGGCACGCCTGCTGGCAGCCGGTATCGGCGATGCGCTGGCGACCTGGTTTGAAGCGCGTGCCTGCTCCCGCAGCGGCGCGACCACCATGGCGGGCGGTAAATGCACCCAGGCGGCGCTGGCGCTGGCTGAACTGTGCTACAACACGCTGATTGAAGAGGGTGAAAAAGCGATGCTGGCGGCAGAGCAGCACGTTGTGACGCCGGCGCTGGAACGGGTGATTGAAGCCAACACCTACCTGAGCGGCGTCGGGTTTGAAAGCGGCGGCCTGGCGGCTGCGCACGCTATCCACAACGGCCTGACCGCGATTCCGGATGCCCATCATTACTACCATGGTGAAAAAGTCGCCTTCGGCACGCTCACGCAGCTGGTTCTGGAAAACGCGCCGGTGGAAGAGATTGAAACGGTGGCAGCGCTGTGCCATAGCGTCGGGCTGCCGATCACCCTGGCGCAGCTGGATATTAAAGCCGATATCCCGGGCAAAATGCGTACCGTGGCGGAAGCCGCCTGCGCGGAAGGTGAAACCATCCACAATATGCCCGGCGGCGCGACGCCGGATCAGGTCTATGCGGCGCTTCTGGTGGCCGACCAGTACGGCCAGCGCTTCCTGCAAGAGTGGGAATAACCCCTCCAGACACGTCCGTCTTTTGACGGACGTGTTCTTTTATGTTCCTTTCACGCCCCATTGCCAGCCAAAACGATGTGTTTTATAGTGCGATTTTCCTTTGGGTGAATCGTAGATATGCAGTCATCAGATCGAAGAATGAGCATTTACGCCATTCTGCAACTGGACAAAAAAGTCGTCGTTAATGAACTCGCCGACAAGTTCGGCGTCACCAAAATGACCATCCGTCGCGACCTCTCTTTCTTTGAAAAACAAGGCATTGTAAAAACAACCTACGGCGGAGCCTATTTAACCAGCGGCGCCAGCGTCGAGCCCAGCTTTCAGCTAAAATCGATACAAATGGTCGATGATAAGCACCTGATTGGCCAGAAAGCCGCCGGGCAGGTTGAGGACGGCGACACGATCATTATCGACTGTGGCACCACGCCACTGGCGCTCGCCCAGTTTATTTTCGATAAAAAAATCATGGTGATAACCAACTCCGTTCCGGTAGTTAATCTACTGAAAGGAAGAAAAAATATAAAATTGATCGTGGCGCCTGGCGAATATGAAGATGACAGCCAGGGGATGATCTCTTTCAGCACCGCCGACTTCTTTCGTCATATCCACGCCGACAAGGTTTTCCTCAGTACTCAAGGCGTCAACGAACTCGGTGAGTTAACGGTACCAAAAATGACCGACGCCCACGTCAAGCAAGCGCTGATGCGCGCCGGGCGGCAAAAAATCCTGCTGGCGGACAGAAGTAAATTTGGTCAAACGTTCCTTGCGGGCCATGGTCGTCTGGCCGACTTTGACCTCGTTATCAGCCAGACCGGCCTGCCCCCTGATACCCTTTCTCTGATGAAGACGCAAAACGTACCGCTGCTGCTGGCTGATAGACACCTCTGATTGCTCAGGCGCCTGGTTTTATCGATCGTACAAGTGTTTCAGCAGGATGCTTTTAAGGAATAACCAGAACACGCGGCGCCGAATAATATGCTTCGACGCCGCAAAGAAAAGAGAGAATAGAAGGAAGCCTGCTTACGCCGGGCGCACGCCCAGCGTGTGGCAAATCGCGTAGCTCATTTCCGCGCGGTTCAGGGTATAGAAGTGGAAATCCTTCACCCCTTCGCGGCTTAGAATCTTCACCATATCCATGGCGATATTCGCCCCTACCAACTGGCGGGTTTCGGCGTCATTATCCAGACCTTCAAACATTTTCGCCATCCACGTCGGGATACGCACGTTGGTCATATCGGCGAATTTTTTCGCCTGCTTAAAATTAGAGACCGGCAAAATACCTGGAATAATTTCGACGTCGATACCTGCGGAGACGCAGCGGTCGCGGAAACGCAGGTAGCTTTCCACATCAAAGAAAAACTGGGTAATCGCGCGATTGGCGCCAGCGTCGACCTTGCGCTTCAGATTAAGCAGGTCAGCCTGCGCGCTTTTAGCTTCAGGATGGACTTCCGGATAAGCCGCGACGGAAATATCAAAGTCCCCAACCTCTTTCAGCAGCGTGACCAGGTCGACCGCATACATATCCGGCTTACCGCTCCCCGGCGGCAGGTCGCCACGCAGCGCAACGATATGGCGAATCCCGCTATCCCAGTAATCTTTGGCAATGGTACGCAGCTCATCACGGCTGGCATCGATACAGGTCAGATGCGGTGCGGCTTCCAGACCAGTACGATCTTTAATGCCTTTGATAATGCTATGGGTGCGATCACGTTCACCGGAGTTGGCGCCGTAGGTCACGGAGACAAACTTCGGCTTCAGGCTGCTCAGGCGATCGATGGATTTCCAGAGGGTTTGCTCCATTTCACTGGTGCGCGGCGGAAAGAATTCAAAAGAGACGTTAATCTGGCCCTGTACTTCCGCCAGGCTCTGATTCAGGGCTTCCCGCTGATTGGCGTGAAAAAAGCTCATACCTTACCTCATCAATCGCATTTTATTGTTTGTTGTGTCGCGAACTTCTATACGTTTAGACGTCCAGATGTAAAAATGACGGAAAAGAGCACCGGCGTCAATAGAAAAATCAGCGTAAACAGTGAGGAATATTCAGACAAGATGAAATTAATTCAAGTCGCATTCGCTAAGGTAATGATTTTTCAAGGACTGCTATCACCCTTTCCCGTAACCCCTCATTTGCGGGCATTGTGACCACGCCCAGCCTAAGCGGAAGCTGCTGGCTGGCATCACGCAGAGAACAAAAAACCACCCCCTGACGCTGGATAGCGGAAAATGATGCCGGCAGGAGGATCATGCCTTCTCCGCGCGCAATGCGCGCCAGCAGAACATCATGCTCGGCGGGCTCCTCCACGTAAGCGGGCGAATAGCCTGCCCGATCAAAAATACGTCGCGTATAGTCAAAAAAATCGGGATTACGCTCGCGTCTAAACCAGAACAGCGGCCGATGATTGAGCGCGCTTAACGCCAGGTCCGCCGTGGCGGCCTCCGGCCAGGATGCGGGTAACGCAGCGATGAGCGGCTCCTGGTAAGACAAAGGATGCAGGTGAAGCCCCTCGGTATTCAGCGGCAGCGCCACCAGCGCCGCATCCAGCTTGCCCTTTCGCACCAGCCGGGTCAGCGCCGGTGATGACTGACGAGTGATATGCAAAGCGCCGGTCTGTTCCCCCAGAGCGGATTCCGCGGCGGCGAAAACGCCCTGTTCAAAGGCCGTCGTCAGCCCCAGTCGCAGAAGCTGCTGCGCAGGCGCCGAGAGCTGGCTCAGCGCCGCCAGGGTGTGCTCCTGAAGCGCCAGCAGCGGCCGAATGATGTCCAGCACCCGTCTTCCCTCATCGGTAAGGATCAGGCCTTTGGTATGGCGTAAAAAGAGCGTCACTCCCAGCAGCGTTTCCAGATGACGAATGTGACGGCTCAGCGGCGGCTGCGAGATAAAGAGCCGCTCTGCGGCCCGGCTGATGTTATTTTCCTCCGCCACCACGGCAAAGTAACGCAGCAGGCGAATATCGAGGGTATGTAAGCGTGAATTTGTCATGCTTAAAAGGTATCACGAAAAGGGTATTACTCAAGTCCGCTAAACTTCCCTAACCTTCCTCGTAACGCATAATCACACCGAGGAATAGGCTATGAGCAGCGAACGTTATACTACCGGACAAG
Source organism: Klebsiella sp. M5al (assembly GCF_002090195.1). Taxonomy (NCBI): domain Bacteria; kingdom Pseudomonadati; phylum Pseudomonadota; class Gammaproteobacteria; order Enterobacterales; family Enterobacteriaceae; genus Klebsiella; species Klebsiella sp. M5al. The sequence goes on along the minus strand of NZ_CP020657.1, from coordinate 163,788 downwards.
AAATGCTACAGCGCGTGGACGGCAAAGGCGGCGATGCCGTCGTCAACAGCCTGAAAGATATCGCCCCCGATTTCGCCCGCTATCTGATTGAGTTCCCCTTCGGCGATATTTACGCCAGGCCGGGACTCGATTTACGCAGTCGTGAAATAGCCACCATCGCCGCGCTCACGGCGCTCGGCAACGCCGCGCCGCAGCTAAAAGTGCATATTGCCGCCGGGTTAAATGTCGGGCTGACGCAGGAAGAGATTACGGAAGTTATCATGCAGATGGCGGTCTATGCCGGATTCCCGGCGGCTCTGAACGGTCTGTTTGCCGCCAAAGACGTTTTCGCGGCGCACTAGAGCGAAAAGACCAGGCGTCGCCTGGTCTTGTATTTATGGCTACAGCAGCTGCGCCAGGCGGTTGATATCCGACTGAATCGCCCCGGCGGTCACATCGCGACCGGCGCCCGGACCGCGGATCACCAGCGGATTATCGCGATACCAGCGGCTCTCAATGGCAAAGACGTTATCACACGGCAGCAGCGCCGCCAGCGGGTGCTCTTCGCGCACCGCTTCCACGCCGACGCGGGCTTTACCATTGGCGTCAAAACGCGCGACGTAGCGCAGCACCAGGCCCATCTCGCGCGCCGCTTCCAGACGCTGCAGCATCTGGTCGTTCAGCGCTTCACCGTTCTCGAAGAAGTGATCAACAGAGCCCTCTTCGCAGTGGGCAGGCACCAGGGACTCCACGCGCACCTGATCCGGTTCGATGTCGTAACCCGCCTCACGCGCCAGAATCACCAGCTTACGCATAACGTCTTTCCCGGAGAGATCGACGCGCGGGTCCGGCTCCGTCAGTCCTTGTTGCCAGGCCTGATCGACCAGGTCAGTAAACGGCACGGTACCATCAAACTGCAGGAACAGCCATGAGAGGGTGCCGGAGAAAATACCGCTCAGCGCCAGAATGGTATCGCCGCTATCAATCAAATCGCGCACCGTGTGGTTGACCGGTAAACCGGCGCCGACGGTGGCGTTGTACAGCCAGTGGCGCCCGGTCTTCTCGAACGCGTCGTGGATCTGGCGATACTTACTGCTGCTACTGGCGCCAGCCAGCTTATTCGCGCTGATAACGTGGAAGCCGTGGCTGGCGAAATCCAGGTACTGGTCGGCCAGCTGCGCGCTGGCGGTCACGTCCAGCACCACAAGATCATCGTACGGATGCGCGCGCATCCACAGGAACAGCGACTCTTCATCCTGTTCAATCGCTTCATCATTAAAGAACGCCAGCGCACGACTGGCGTCGAGGCCTTCATAATTGAGCAGGCTGCGGCGGCTATCCACGACCCCGGCAAGAATAAATTCAAAACCGGTACGAGCGGAGAGCGTCGTCTGCTCGCGAGCGAACAACTCCAGCCAGCGGGAGCCGATATTGCCTTTGCCAAACAGCACCAGGCCAATGCGTTTTTCCGCGCGGAACAACGACTGATGCAGCCCCTGAATAAGGCTTTCCGTCGGCCCGGCGCGCAGCACCGCAACCAGGCTGATGCCCTCTTCTGATTGCCAGGTAAACTCTACCGGCTGGCCTTTCAGCTGCTGCCAGAAACGGTGGCAGTGCAGCGGATTACGGGTCACGCCAGCGCCAACCATCGCCACCAGCGCCAGCTTCTGACGCAGACGCAGCTCGCCCGGCAGCCCCGCTTCGTCCAGCAGCTTCAGCGCGCTGTCGGCCACTTCAGAGGTGTAGCAGAACTGCAGCAGCTTACGGTCGGCGTGTACGCCAACCGCCAGCGGCCGCAGCTGGGCGCGTTTTAAAATGGCGTCCAGCTCTTTATGCGCCAGTTTGAAATCCTGACCGCCGGGCACCTGGAACTCAATCAGGCAAACATCGTCATGGCTGGTGACGATGCGCGCCCCGGTACCGGAAGCCAGCACGCGTTCGATGCGCGTAGAGCCCTGATCCGGGGTGTAGCTACAGCGTAATTGTAAATCGATATCGCTGCCGGAGACCGGCTGCAGCGTACGGGCATGCAGCACCGGCGCCGCCAGGCGGGCCAGCTCGCTGGCTTCATCCAGGCGCAGCAGCGGCAGCAGGCAGGCGTCTTTCACTTTCCGCGGATCCGCGCTGTAAACCCCGGCTACGTCGCTCCAGATAGTGACGCGAGACGCCCCGGCCAGCGCGCCGATTTGGGTGGCGGAATAATCAGAACCATTACGCCCCAGCAGAACGGTTTCCCCGGCGTTGTTACGCGAGATAAAGCCGGTCACCACCAGGCGTTTGTTCGGGTGCTGCGCCATCAGCTGCTGCAAAAGCGGATAGGAGAGGCCTTCATCCACCTGCGGCTGCGGGGAGCGCTCGGCGCGTAAGAAGCTACGCGCATCCAGCCAGGCGGCCTCTACGCCGAGATGGTTCAGCACCGCCGCCATCAGGCGGGCCGACCAGACTTCGCCGTGACCGACGACTTCGGCATATACCGCGTCAGTGACGCCGCCATCCAGCAGCCCGGCAAGACGCTCAAGATCCTGAATAAACGTGGCGATCAGCGTATCGGCAGCGTCTGGCGACAGCAGTCCAGAAATGAGATCCATCTGATAACGACGGAGCGATTGTTGCACCTGATGCGCAGAGAGGCGATCGGTCTGGCTGAGCTTCAGCCAGCTGATCAACTGGTTGGTGGTACTGCCGGCGGCAGAGACGACCATCATATCGCCCGCCTGCGAATACTCCGTCATGATACCCGCGACGCGCAGGTAACATTTCGCATCCGCTAAACTACTCCCACCAAATTTGTGCAGCTGACGACCCTTCGCCCCTGCCTGCGCAATCACACTCATGTTTATTCCTCGTTTGCTGCCCGGAAGCCATTTTCCAGGTCGGCAATTAAATCTTCACCATCTTCAATACCGGTCGAAATCCGCAGAAGCGTTTCTGAGATCCCGGCGGCCGCACGCGCTTCAGGCGCCATGCCCGCATGGGTCATCGTCGCGGCGTGGGAAATCAGACTTTCCACGCCGCCCAGCGATTCCGCCAGCGTAAACAGCGATAGCCCGCTCAGGAAACGACGCAGCGTCTGCTCATCGCCATCCAGCTCGAAGCTTAACATCGCCCCAAAACCTTTTTGCTGACGCGCCGCAATCTCATGCCCCTGGTTTTCCGGCAGGGACGGATGGTACAGTTTTTTCACCAGCGGCTGGGTTTTCAGATAGTCGACAATCGCCAGCGCGTTGCGCTGAGCCACTTCCATACGCGGAGAGAGTGTACGTAAGCCGCGCAGCAGCAAATAGCTATCAAACGCTCCGCCGGTGACGCCGATATTATTCGCCCACCATGCCAGTTCGGTGACGGTCGCCGGATCTTTGGCGATAACCACCCCGGCCACCACATCAGAGTGGCCGTTCAGATATTTGGTGCATGAATGCAACACCAGATCGGCCCCCAGCGCCAGCGGATTCTGCAAAGCCGGGCTCAGGAAGGTGTTATCCACCACGCTGACCGCTCCGGCCTCACGCGCCAGACCGCAGATTTTCGCAATATCCACAACTCTCAGCAATGGATTACTTGGGCTTTCGACCAGAACCAGCTTCGGTTTTTCCGCCAGCGCGGCGCTCAGCGCCTGTTCGTCGTTTTGATCGACAAACAGCACGCGATAGCAGCCGCGCTTCGCCAGGCTATCAAACAGGCGGTAGCTGCCGCCGTAGCAGTCGTGCGGCGCCACCAGCAGATCGCCCGGCTTCAGGAATACGGTGGTGACCAGCAAAATGGCCGACATGCCGGTGTTGGTCAGAACCGCCCCCGCGCCGCCCTCCAGCTCCGCCAGCGCGCGCTGCACCACATCACGGGTCGGGTTACCGCGACGAGAATAGTCGTGGGCGCGAGGTTCGTTAAATCCGGTGAAGTTATAGGTGCTGGAGAGATGAATGGGCGGGACAACGCAACCGTACTGCTCGTCGTCATTTAAACCGCTACGCACTGCGATGGTGGCCTGTTTACGCGTCATGTTGGGGAGTTCCTGGGCTGAGTCGGTGAAAAGTCAGGCACCAGAGTAATCATTGTTATAATAGACGTCAATACATCTGGACATCTAAACTTCTTTGCGTATAGATTGAGCAAACTGGAAATAGCCGTTAAAATTATATGCATTAGCGCACATCCGTAGCGGCTTGTTTGGTGTCAGACGCGCCCCTCTACGGTAAACTACGCGTAATTATGGCCAGGACTCGCGTTCAGGCCCTTAACTAATGAATAGAGGATTAAAGGTAACTCATGGCTGAATGGAGCGGCGAATATATCAGCCCATACGCTGAGCACGGTAAGAAGAGTGAGCAAGTAAAGAAAATTACGGTTTCCATTCCTCTGAAGGTGTTAAAAATCCTCACCGATGAACGCACGCGTCGTCAGGTGAATAACCTGCGTCACGCGACCAACAGCGAACTGCTGTGCGAAGCGTTCCTGCATGCCTTTACCGGTCAACCGTTGCCTAACGATGAAGACCTGCGTAAAGAGCGCAGCGATGAAATCCCGGAAGCGGCGAAAGAGATTATGCGCGAGCTGGGCATCGACCCGGATACGTGGGAATACTAAAACCATAAAAAAAAGCAGAAGGAATCTTCTGCTTTTTTTGCGCGGTTGCGCGCGCGAGACAAAAAAGCCGCCCTGAGGCGGCTTCTTCAGCAAATTACTTGCTGGTACCCGGTACGCTGAAGCGCTTGTTGAAGCGGTCAACACGACCACCGGTAGCAACATCACGCTGTTTGCCAGTGTAGAACGGGTGGCATTTACCGCACACGTCGAGGTTCAGGTCGTGACCTACGGTAGAACGGATTTTCATGACGTTACCGCAAGAGCAGGAAGCAGTAACTTCTTCGTATTTCGGATGAATATCTTTTTTCATGGGAGAACCTCAGTTAAGGCCGCGTCGCTCTTCCAGCCCTAACGCCAGACACCACGCGATGTTAATAATTTCCCGGTGCGATTGCGCAAAGCGAAATTGCCGGGTAATAGATTTTGATGCCGCACAAAGCGCATCAAAGGCGGCGAATCATACAGAATTTGACCAGCATATGCAAACTGATCCGCGAGCCCTTATCACAATGTGTATACTAAGCCGCCAGATTTCAAGTCAGGAAGATTAAATGCCCGTCGCTCACGTTGCCCTGCCCGTTCCGCTGCCCCGCACTTTTGACTATTTGCTGCCTGACGGCATGCCGGTCAAAGCGGGCTGTCGCGTGCGCGTCCCGTTCGGCAAACAGGAGCGGATAGGTATCGTAACGGCGGTCAGTGAGCGCAGCGAACTGCCGCTCGACGAACTCAAGCTGGTGGCTGAAGTCCTCGACGCCGAGCCGGTCTTCTCCTCTTCGGTCTGGCGGCTGCTGCTGTGGGCGGCGGACTACTACCATCATCCCATCGGCGATGTGCTGTTTCACGCGCTACCGATCATGCTGCGCCAGGGGAAACCCGCCAGCGCGGCGCCAATGTGGTACTGGTTTGCCACAGAACAGGGGCAAGCGGTTGATATCAATAGCCTTAAGCGCTCACCGAAACAGCAGCAGGCGCTGGCGGCGCTGCGTCAGGGGAAGATCTGGCGCCATCAGGTCGCCGAACTGGAATTTAACGACGCCGCCCTGCAGGCGCTGAGGGGTAAAGGCCTGGCGGAACTGGCCAGCGAAGCGCCGGCCATCACCGACTGGCGCGCAGGCTTCTCGGTACCCGGCGAGCGCCTGCGTCTTAACACCGAACAGGCCACCGCCGTGGGCGCGATCCACAGCGCCTCGGACAGCTTTTCCGCCTGGCTGCTGGCCGGGATCACCGGCTCGGGCAAAACGGAAGTGTATCTGAGCGTCCTTGAAAACGTGCTGGCGCAGGGTCGCCAGGCGCTGGTGATGGTGCCGGAAATCGGCCTGACGCCGCAGACTATCGCGCGTTTCCGCCACCGTTTTAACGCCCCGGTGGAAGTGCTGCACTCCGGGCTGAACGACAGCGAGCGCCTCTCCGCGTGGCTAAAAGCCAAAAACGGCGAAGCGGCGATTGTGATCGGTACCCGCTCGTCGCTGTTTACCCCGTTTAAAGACCTCGGTGTGATCGTTATCGACGAAGAGCACGACAGCTCTTACAAACAGCAGGAGGGCTGGCGCTATCACGCTCGCGATCTGGCGGTCTGGCGCGCACATAGCGAGCAAATCCCGATTATCCTTGGCTCGGCGACCCCGGCGCTGGAGACGCTCTATAACGTCCGCCAGGGCAAGTATCGCCAGCTGAAGCTGACCAAACGAGCGGGCAACGCGCGTCCGGCTCAGCAGCACGTCCTGGATTTAAAAGGCCAGCAGCTGCAGGCCGGACTGTCTCCGGCGCTGATTGGCCGTATGCGCCAGCATCTGCAGGCCGATAACCAGGTGATCCTGTTTCTGAACCGTCGCGGCTTCGCGCCGGCGCTGCTGTGTCACGACTGCGGCTGGATAGCGGAGTGTCCGCGCTGCGACAGCTACTACACGCTGCACCAGGCCCAGCATCATCTGCGCTGCCACCACTGCGACAGCCAGCGCCCGATTCCGCGCCAGTGCCCCTCCTGCGGTTCGACGCATCTGGTACCGGTCGGTTTGGGGACCGAACAGCTTGAGCAGGCCCTGGGACCGCTGTTTCCCGATATCCCGATTTCCCGAATTGACCGCGATACCACCAGCCGCAAAGGCGCGCTTGAACAATATCTTGCCGACGTCAATCGCGGCGGCGCGCGCATTCTTATCGGCACCCAAATGCTGGCGAAGGGGCACCACTTCCCGGATGTCACCCTGGTTTCCCTGCTGGACGTCGATGGCGCGCTGTTTTCCGCCGATTTCCGCTCGGCGGAACGCTTCGCTCAGCTCTACACCCAGGTTTCAGGCCGCGCAGGCCGGGCGGGCAAACAAGGCGAGGTGATCCTGCAGACCCACCACCCGGAGCACCCGCTACTGCAAACGCTGCTTTATAAAGGATACGACGCGTTTGCCGGGGAGGCGCTGACGGAACGGCAGAGCATGCAGCTGCCGCCGTGGACCAGCCACGTGCTGATTCGCGCCGAAGATCATAACAACCAGCAGGCGCCGCTTTTTTTACAGCAGCTGCGCAATCTGCTGCAGGCCAGCCCGCTGGCCGATAAGAAACTGTGGGTGCTCGGGCCGGTTCCGGCGCTAGCGCCAAAGCGCGGCGGCCGCTGGCGCTGGCAAATTCTCCTCCAGCATCCGTCGCGCGTTCAGCTGCAGCATATCGTCAGCGGAACGCTGGCGTTGATTAACACGCTGCCGGAAGCGCGAAAAGTGAAATGGGTTCTGGACGTCGATCCTATTGAAGGTTAAGGCTTCTCTTGCGAGGCGGATCGAAAAATTCAACCGTCATCACGTTTTTCATGAAAATTCTGTAACTCTCTGGATGTACTATCTGTTAAAAATGTTGCTGATGTCAGAACGCCAGGGATGTGTCTGCGCCAGTCAGCGAGGAGAAATCAGGTGAAGCCCAAAAAACAGGTCGTTGCCGCCACTATGAAAGACGTTGCCCAAAAGGCAAACGTTTCCACGGCAACCGTATCCCGAGCGTTAATGAACCCCGATAAGGTTTCGCAGAGCACCCGTAACCGGGTTGAGCAGGCCGCGCTTGAAGTCGGCTATTTACCGCAATCGCTCGGGCGCAATATGAAGCGCAACGAGTCGCGCACCATCCTGGTGATTGTGCCGGATATCTGCGACCCCTTCTTCAGCGAGATCATTCGCGGTATTGAAGTCACCGCCGCGGAGCAAGAGTACCTGGTGCTGATCGGCGATTGCGCCCACCAGAACCGTCAGGAAAAGACCTTTATCGACCTGATCATTACCAAGCAGATCGATGGCATGCTGCTGCTGGGCTCCCGATTACCCTTCGATGCGGGCGTGGAAGAGCAGCGCAATCTGCCGCCGATGGTGATGGCCAATGAATTCGCTCCCGAGCTGGAGCTGCCGACGGTCCATATCGATAACCTCACCGCCGCGTTTAACGCCGTGAACTATCTGCACGAGCTGGGGCACCGCCGTATCGGCTGTATCGCCGGCCCGGAAGAGATGCCGCTGTGCCATTACCGCCTGCAGGGCTATGTCCAGGCGCTGCGTCGCAGCGGGATAACCGTCGATCCGCACTATATCGCCCGCGGCAACTTTACCTATGAAGCCGGCGCCAGCGCGCTGGAACAGCTGCTGGCGCTGCCGGTACCGCCGACGGCTATTTTCTGCCATAGCGATATTATGGCGCTGGGCGCATTATCGCTGGCGAAGCGTCGCGGCCTGAAAGTTCCTGAAGATCTGTCTATTATTGGTTTTGATAACATCTCTTTGTCTGAATTTTGCGATCCGCCATTGACGACCGTCGCGCAACCACGTTTTGATATTGGCCGCGAAGCGATGCTGCTTTTGCTGGACCAACTGCACGGTCATAACGTCAGCAGCGGTTCACGATTACTTGACTGCGAGCTTATCGTTCGCGGCAGTACGCGCAAAATCCGAACATAACCACCAGGCTTTCGGGCCTGCTCTTCTGGTCAAAGCCCCGCCGCTTAAGTAACATGGCGGGCTGAAAAACGAATAAGACAGCGAAACGATAGTGGCACAACGAGATTATGTACGCCGCAGCCAACCGGCTTCTTCGCGGCGCAAAAAGAGCAATACGCGAAGCTCAAGGAACAAACAAGGCGGCCTTTCGGCGGTTTCACCGACTATGGTGGCCATCGCCGCGGCAGTGCTGGTGGCCTTTATCGGTGGACTGTACTTCATCACTCACCATAAGAAAGAAGAAGCTGAAGCGCTGCAGAACCGCCAGGCCGCGGGCAACGGCCTGCCGCCGAAGCCGGAAGAACGTTGGCGCTATATTAAAGAGCTGGAAAGCCGTCAGCCCGGGGTACGCGCGCCTACGGAACCCACGGCGGGCGGCGAAGTCATGAAGCCGGAGCAGCTGACGGACGAGCAGCGCCAGCTGCTGGCGCAGATGCAGGCCGATATGCGTCAGCAGCCCACGCAGCTGACCGAAGTGCCGTGGAATGAACAAACCCCGGCGCAGCGCCAGCAAACCTTGCAGCGTCAGCGTTTAGCTCAGCAGCAGGTACAGCAACAGCAGCTCGCGCAGGCCCAGCAGCAGACGCAGGTACAGCAACCGCGAACCCAGCCGCGGGTCGTCGAGCAGTCGAAGCCGGTACAACAGCAGCCGAGGCAGACGGCGTCTAATCAGCAGCCGTACCAGGACCTGCTGCAAACGCCAGCGCATACCAGTACCGCGCAGCCTAAAGCCCAGGCCGCCGCGCCGGTAACCCGCGTAGAAGAAGCGCCGAAAACCGCCGCGACGGAGAAAAAAGACGATCGCAGCTGGATGATCCAGTGCGGCTCCTTTAAAGGCGCTGAGCAGGCGGAAACCGTGCGCGCGCAGCTGGCGTTTGAAGGCTTCGCCTCGCACATCACCACCAATAACGGCTGGAATCGCGTGGTGATTGGGCCGCTGAAAGGCAAAGAAAACGCCAGCAATATGATTGAACGGCTGAAAATGGCCGGACACGCAAACTGCATTCGTCTCGCCGCCAGGGGTTGAAACCCTCAAAATCCCCCCCATCTATAATTGCATTCTGCCCCGCGTAAACCGCGGGGCCCCTATTCCGCTTTTGCAACCAAGGGGTCTGCTCGTGACTACAATTGTAAGTGTTCGCCGTAACGGCCATGTCGTTATTGCCGGTGATGGCCAGGCCACGCTGGGCAACACCGTAATGAAAGGCAACGTGAAAAAAGTGCGCCGCCTGTATAACGACAAAGTGATTGCCGGCTTTGCGGGCGGCACCGCTGACGCCTTCACGCTGTTCGAACTGTTTGAACGTAAGCTGGAAATGCATCAGGGCCACCTGGTGAAGGCCGCCGTTGAGCTGGCGAAAGACTGGCGTACCGACCGGATGCTGCGCAAGCTCGAAGCGCTGCTGGCGGTGGCTGACGAAAACGCCTCGCTCATCATCACCGGTAACGGCGACGTGGTGCAGCCAGAAAACGATTTGATTGCTATCGGCTCCGGCGGTCCCTACGCCCAAGCCGCGGCTCGCGCCCTGCTGGAAAATACCGATATGGGCGCACGCGATATCGCAGAGAAAGCGTTGAGTATTGCAGGTGATATCTGCATTTATACCAACCACTTCCATACCATCGAAGAATTGACCTCCAAAGCGTAAGGATCTCCCATGTCTGAAATGACCCCACGCGAAATTGTCAGCGAACTGGACAAACACATTATCGGCCAGGACGCAGCCAAGCGCTCCGTCGCCATCGCTCTGCGTAACCGCTGGCGTCGTATGCAGCTCAACGAAGAGCTGCGTCACGAAGTCACGCCAAAAAACATTCTGATGATCGGCCCGACCGGCGTCGGTAAAACGGAAATCGCCCGCCGTCTGGCAAAGCTCGCCAATGCGCCGTTCATCAAGGTCGAAGCGACGAAATTCACTGAAGTCGGCTATGTTGGTAAGGAAGTGGACTCCATCATCCGCGATCTGACCGATGCGGCGATCAAAATGGTGCGCATGCAGTCCATCGACAAAAACCGCTATCGTGCGGAAGAGCTGGCGGAAGAGCGCATCCTTGACGTGCTGATCCCGCCGGCGAAAAACAACTGGGGCCAGGCTGAACAGCCTCAGGAACCCTCCGCCGCGCGCCAGTCTTTCCGTAAAAAACTGCGCGAAGGTCAGCTCGATGATAAAGAGATTGAGATCGATCTCGCGGCTGCGCCGATGGGCGTTGAAATCATGTCCCCTCCGGGCATGGAAGAGATGACCAGCCAGCTGCAGTCCATGTTCCAGAATCTGGGCGGCCAGAAGCAAAAACCGCGTAAGCTGAAAATTAAAGACGCGATGAAGCTGCTGATTGAAGAAGAGGCGGCGAAGCTGGTCAACCCGGAAGAGCTGAAGCAGGATGCCATCGACGCCGTTGAGCAGCACGGTATCGTGTTTATCGACGAAATCGACAAAATCTGTAAGCGCGGCGGCAACTCCTCCGGCCCTGACGTATCCCGTGAAGGCGTACAGCGCGACCTGCTGCCGCTGGTTGAAGGCTGCACCGTCTCCACCAAGCACGGCATGGTGAAAACCGATCACATTCTGTTTATCGCCTCCGGCGCGTTCCAGGTCGCCAGCCCGTCTGACTTAATCCCGGAACTGCAGGGCCGTCTGCCGATTCGCGTTGAGCTGAAAGCGCTGACCACCCACGACTTCGAGCGTATTTTGACCGAGCCGAACGCGTCCATCACCGTGCAGTATAAAGCGCTGATGGCGACCGAAGGCGTCAATATCGAATTCACGGAAGAGGGTATCAAGCGTATCGCTCAGGCCGCATGGCAGGTCAACGAAACCACCGAGAACATTGGTGCCCGTCGTCTGCATACCGTGCTGGAGCGTCTGATCGAAGACATCTCCTACGACGCCAGCGAAATGAACGGCCAAACCGTCACCATCGATGCGGAATATGTCGGTAAGCATCTGGATGTTCTGGTGGCAGATGAAGATCTGAGCCGTTTTATCTTATAATCCGGTTCAATATATTTTCATCACACTAGATGGGGCTATAGATACCCTACTAATTTGAGTTGCAGGACAAAACGGTTAACCGTTTGAACAGCGCTTGCGCTGGTCCCGAAGGCCGAATCATGCGGCAGGGGAATTCATCCCCAGGAGTGTGCATAAGTACATGACTGGGGTGAATCAGCGTAGCCTACGTATCTGCAGCTTGAAGTATGAAGGGTAGAGCCCCATTTTTTATTGGCCGGGACTTATGACCGAACACGCAATCACTCGCACCCAGGCCTGGCTGGAAAGCCTGCGCCCAAAAACGTTACCTCTGGCCTTTGCCGCCATCATTGTCGGCTCCGCGCTTGCCTGGCATCAGGGCAGTTTCGATCCCTGGGTTGCGCTGCTGGCCATCATTACCGCCGGTTTATTACAAATCCTCTCCAATCTGGCCAACGATTATGGCGACGCGATAAAAGGCAGCGATAAACCTGACCGTATCGGCCCGCTGCGCGGTATGCAGAAAGGCGCCATTACCCAGGCGCAGATGAAACGCGCGTTGATTCTCACCGTGGCGCTGATTTGTCTCTCCGGCCTGGCGCTGCTGTTCCTGTCCTGGCAAACCATGGCCGATTTTATCGGTTTTATGGTCCTCGGCGGGCTCGCGATCGTGGCCGCCATCACCTATACCGTCGGCACTCGCCCTTACGGCTACATCGGTCTTGGCGATATCTCTGTGCTGGTGTTCTTCGGCTGGCTTAGCGTCGTCGGGAGCTGGTACCTGCAGGCGCACAGCGTTGAGGCGGTCATTTTCTTACCCGCCACCGCCTGCGGCCTGCTGGCGACGGCGGTGCTGAATATTAACAACCTGCGCGATATCGACAGCGATCGCGAAAACGGTAAAAACACCCTCGCCGTGCGCCTGGGGCCGGTTAACGCTCGCCGCTATCACGCCTGCCTGCTGTTTGGCGCGCTGCTGTGCCTGGCGCTGTTTAACCTGATCTCGCTGCATAATCCGTGGGGCTGGCTGTTCCTGCTGGCGACGCCGCTGCTGGTTAAGCAGGCGCGTTATGTGATACGCGAGCGCGACCCCGTCGCCATGCGTCCAATGCTCGAAAGAACGGTTAAAGGGGCGCTGCTGACCAACCTGCTGTTTGTTATCGGAATTATTTTCAGCAGGCTTGCGGCTTAACTGACAAATATCAATTAACAATTGATGATTTTGCCAACAGCATGATTCACGCGATATACTGAAAATTCTCGCAGCAACTGAACGTTAAGCCTATGAAATACGATACTTCCGAGCTTTGTGACATCTACCAGGAGGATGTCAACGTCGTGGAACCTCTGTTCTCCAACTTTGGGGGGCGCTCGTCGTTTGGTGGACAAATCATCACGGTAAAATGTTTCGAGGATAACGGGTTGCTCTACGATATGCTCGAACAGAACGGCCGTGGTCATGTCCTGTTGGTTGACGGCGGTGGTTCCGTTCGACGCGCATTGATTGACGCTGACCTGGCGCGTCTGGCCGTACAAAACGAGTGGGAAGGGCTGGTCGTCTATGGCGCGGTGCGTCAGGTTGACGATCTGGAAGAGCTGGATATCGGTATCCAGGCGCTGGCCGCCATCCCCGTCGGAGCCGCAGGTGAAGGAATCGGCGAAAGCGACGTGCGCGTCAACTTCGGCGGCGTCACCTTCTTTTCCGGCGACCATCTCTACGCCGATAATACCGGGATTATCCTTTCCGAGGATGCCCTGGATATCGAGTAGCGTCCCGCCCATAAAAAAAGGCCTTCTCTCTGAGAAGGCCTTTTTGTTTCCGCCGGAGGCTTAGTACAGCTTCTTAGCGCAATCCAGCCAGTCGCTTTTGAACGGACGCTTCATGTTTTCGATAGCGTCGATAATGTCGTGGTGCACCAGCTTCTCGTTCTGAATACCGACGCAGCGGCCGCCGAAGCCCTGCAGCAGCAGGTCAATCGCGTACGCGCCCATGCGGGATGCCAGTATACGGTCATAAGGAACCGGGGAGCCGCCGCGCTGAATGTGGCCCAGTACGGTTGCGCGAGTTTCACGGCCGGTCTCTTTCTCGATGTAGTGAGCCAGCTCGTCGACGTCGCACATATGCTCGGTGATCGCCACAATCGCGTGCTTTTTACCTTTGGCGATACCCGCCTTAATTTCTGAGACCAGGTCGTCGCGAGTGTATTCAACCTCAGGCACCATGATGAACTCACAGCCGCCGGAGATAGCTGCCGCCAGGGTCAGGTCGCCGCAGTAACGGCCCATCACTTCCACAACGGAAATACGCTGGTGGGAGGAAGAGGTATCACGCAGGCGGTCAATAGCCTCTACCACGGTGCTCAATGCGGTAAAGAAGCCGATGGTATAGTCGGTGCCTTTGATATCGTTGTCGATCGTGCCCGGCAGGCCGATGCAGGGGAAGCCCATCTCAGTCAGACGCACGGCACCCATATAGGAACCGTCACCACCAATAACCACCAGCGCATCCAGGCCGCGCTTTCTCATATTTTCAATGGCGACGGCGCGAATATGTTCTTCACGAAATTCTGGAAAACGCGCCGACCCCAGGAAGGTGCCGCCGCGGTTGATCATGTCGGAAACGCTGTAGCGGTCGAGCTGAACCATACGATCTTCATACAGGCCGAGGTAACCGTCATAGATTCCAAAAACTTCCAGACCTTCCGTTAATGCCGCACGCACAACGCCACGGATTGCTGCGTTCATGCCCGGGGCATCACCGCCACTTGTCAACACACCGATTTTCTTAATCATGACTACCTCTGAACTTAGGAAGCAAAAAATAATCCTGTTGCCTGAAGCGCCCCTCACCAGGAGTGCACAACGATAATTGCAATAGTATATCAAACGCTTCTGGCTGAATTGATTCAGGTCAGACCAAATGGCGGTAATTTATACAAAAAATGCCGATCCGCCCCACACTTTTACATCGAGTTTACAGACTATAACCTAAAGATCATAAAACACCCTGCCGCCCTAACGGCACCACAGAGCAGGGGTCCTGGTGGATAATGACATCGGACCCAGGAAAACGGAGCAACAGCGCCTGCTCCACCTGGTCGGCAATCACATGTGCCTGAACCAGCGGGAGGTTATCTTCCATTTCCAAATGAATCTGAATAAAGCGAGTCGGCCCTGACTGCCGCGTTCGTAGATCGTGCGCCCCGCTGACGCCTGGCCATGCGGTCACGATATTGATAATGTCCTGGCGTTCCTCATCAGGCAGCGCGCGGTCTAATAACGACTGAACGGCGTCATAGGCCATACGCAGCGCGCTATATAAAATATAGACGCCGATACCTAATGCAAACAGCGCATCGGCCCGGTGCCAGCCGTACCAGGAGAGGGCCAGCGCCACCAGAATTGCGCCGTTCATCATAACATCAGACTGATAATGAAGCATATCCGCCCGTACCGCCTGACTTTGGGTTTTTCTCACCACCCAGCGCTGGAACGTGACCAGCAGCAGCGTGCTGACCAGCGCAACCAGCGTCACCACCATCCCTACCCCTGCCGCATTCATCGGCTCAGGACGAACAAGATGCTGAATACCGGTCAAGAACAGAAACAGCGCCGAGCCGGAGATAAACATGCTTTGCGCCAGCGCCGCCAGCGATTCCGCCTTACCGTGGCCAAAGGTATGTTCTTCATCGGCAGGCTGCAGCGAATAACGCACCACCAACAGGTTGGTTAACGAGGCGGCGATATCCACCAGTGAATCAACCAGCGCCGCCAGAATACTCACAGATCCGGTATACCACCATGCAAAAATCTTGATCAAAAGTAACGCAGAGGCCATCACCGTCGCCGCAATCGCCGCGCGGCTCACCAGTTGCCCATAGGATTGACTCATAAACGCTCCTTACTTCGCGATGCGCTTAGTATAACCCGATCTTTTACCGCGACGGGGAGCCAGGAGGGCGCTGAATAAAGGGCAAAAAAAACCCCCACATCATGTGGGGGAAGACAGGGATGGTGTCTATGGCAAGGAAAACAGGGTTGTTACTGGGGTTGCAGGGTATTGCTACTACTCGAAAGCATCATCGCTGAGCCTTTTTGCATCCGTGCAACCTCACGCAACTGATCCATTCGTTGCTGGTGCTTAGCGTTTAAAACCGCTTGCTGCTCTGGCGTTAGCAGGTGATACATCTGGTTGCGAACTTTTGCCATTTCGACCTGGCGGGCAACCTGTTCCTGCGCCATCTTATCTGCCTGAGCGCGCACAGCGTTTTCATCAAAATTTTCTGCGGTGACAAGGCGATGCATTGTCTCCATTTCGCTAACATTAACGGGTGGCCTGTCGTGGCGTGCCCGCTGCATAAGATCTCGTAACTGTTGCCGTTGCTGTTCAGTTAAACTTATGCCGTCAAACATATGGCTCTGGCTGCTGCGCTGGACACTTTCGTCTCCGGGAAGCCAGTTAACGCTGGTGACGACTTCAGCGGCTTGGCTATATGCACTTAGCGCCAGCGTTGAGGCCATGACGGCAGCGATAACATTGCGCATCACATACTCCCAAAACGTTTGTGTCGCGATTCAACGAGAGAGAGTTTACGATGCAGGCTGCAAACATGCGTCAGGGGGTGTAAAACAACGTAAAGTCATGGATTAGCGAGCCTTGATGACGTAATTTCTGCCTCGGAGGTATTTAAACAATGAATAAAATCCTGTTAGTAGATGATGACCGGGAGCTCACCTCCCTGTTAAAAGAGCTGCTCGATATGGAAGGTTTTAATGTGCTCGTGGCCCATGATGGGGAACAGGCGCTGGCCCTTCTGGACGACAGCATCGATTTACTTTTGCTTGATGTAATGATGCCGAAGAAAAACGGTATCGACACGCTCAAAGAGTTGCGTCAGACGCACCAGACCCCGGTTATCATGCTAACGGCCCGCGGGAGCGAGCTGGATCGCGTTCTCGGCCTCGAGCTGGGCGCGGACGATTATTTGCCTAAGCCGTTCAACGATCGTGAGCTGGTGGCGCGTATACGCGCGATTCTGCGCCGGTCGCACTGGAGCGAGCAGCAGCAGACAACCGAAGCCGGTTCACCGACGCTGGAAGTGGATGCGCTGAGCCTTAACCCCGGTCGCCAGGAAGCCAGCTTCGATGGTCTGACCCTGGAGCTGACCGGCACCGAGTTCACCCTGCTCTATCTCCTGGCGCAGCATCTTGGCCAGGTGGTTTCGCGCGAGCACCTGAGCCAGGAAGTATTAGGTAAACGCCTGACGCCATTCGATCGCGCGATCGATATGCACATCTCCAACCTGCGGCGCAAGCTGCCGGAGCGCAAAGACGGCCACCCGTGGTTTAAAACCCTGCGCGGACGCGGCTATCTGATGGTATCGGCTTCATGATTGGAAGTTTAACCGCACGCATCTTCGCTATTTTCTGGCTCACGCTGGCGCTGGTGTTGATGCTGGTTCTGATGCTGCCCAAGCTGGACTCGCGCCAGATGACCGAGCTGCTGGAGAGCGAGCAACGTCAGGGCATCATGATTGAACAACACGTCGAGGCCGAACTGGCGAACGATCCGCCAAACGACCTGATGTGGTGGCGTCGTCTGTTTCGCGCCATCGATAAGTGGGCTCCGCCGGGCCAGCGTTTGCTGCTGGTTACCAGCGAAGGTCGCGTTATCGGTGCCGAACGCAACGAAATGCAGATTATCCGCAACTTTATCGGCCAGGCGGATAACGCCGACCATCCGCAGAAAAAGCGCTATGGTCGTCTGGAAATGGTCGGGCCTTTTTCCGTCAGGGATGGAGAAGATAACTACCAGCTCTATCTGATTCGCCCTGCCAACACGTCGCAATCTGACTTCATCAATCTGCTGTTCGACCGGCCGTTACTGCTGCTGATCGTCACCATGTTAGTCAGCGCCCCGCTGCTGCTGTGGCTGGCGTGGAGCCTGGCGAAACCGGCGCGTAAGCTGAAAAATGCCGCCGATGAAGTCGCCCAGGGCAACCTGCGTCAGCATCCGGAGCTGGAAGCCGGTCCGCAGGAATTTTTAGCCGCCGGGACCAGTTTTAACCAGATGGTGACCGCGCTGGAGCGCATGATGTCCAGCCAGCATCGTCTGCTGTCCGATATCTCCCACGAGCTGCGCACGCCGCTGACCCGCCTGCAGTTAGGCACCGCCCTTCTGCGCCGCCGCAGCGGGGAAAGTAAAGAGCTGGAGCGTATTGAGATGGAAGCGCATCGGCTCGATAGCATGATCAACGACCTGCTGGTGATGTCGCGCAATCAGGCCAAAACCGCGCTGGTCAGCGAAACGGTGAAAGCCAACCAGCTGTGGGGCGAGGTGCTGGATAACGCCGCCTTTGAAGCCGAACAGATGGGGAAATCGTTCACCGTCGAGTATCCGCCGGGACCCTGGCCGCTGTACGGTAACCCCAATGCGCTGGAAAGCGCGCTGGAGAATATCGTGCGCAACGCGCTGCGCTACTCGCATACCAAAATTTCAGTGAGCTTCTCGGTGGATAAAGACGGGATTACGGTTAACGTCGATGATGACGGGCCGGGCGTGAGTCCTGAGGATCGCGAGCAGATTTTCCGTCCGTTCTACCGTACCGATGAGGCGCGCGATCGCGAGTCTGGCGGTACCGGCCTGGGTCTGGCGATTGTCGAAGCGGCGATTCAACAGCACCGCGGTTGGGTAAAAGCCGACGACAGCCCGCTGGGCGGTCTGCGTTTAACCCTCTGGCTGCCGCTGTACAAGCGCACCTGATCCCCCGGCCTGCGCTTCGCCAGGCCGGATTCGAAACGGGTAGCCCGGATAAGGCGCAACGCGCCGCCATCCGGGAACGCGCACGGAAGCGCTACTTTCCCCACAATCTCCGCGAATTATTCTCGATCTGCCCGCTTAAACGCCGCTTCTGCATCGTTCTGCTCCAGCTTACCGACAGCCCCGCCGCGGAAAGTAAACGGCGGTACTGGTCATCATCAAACGGCATCTGCCAGGCGATAGCCCCCGCTTCGTGAACGCTGACGTCGCTAAGCCGGGATACCAGCGCCAGCGGCGCATCGCTGGAGACCTGCCCGCCCGCCACCACCCGATACAGCCAGCCGGTTTTGCCGCTGTTCTGCATAAGCTGGGCCATATCGCTGACGGCAAAATGATAGTTGAGCTTGAAGCACGGAGAGCGCGGCTGCGTCACCTGGATCAGCGCCTCTCCCCAGCGGAAGATATCGCCGATGTAGACGTTTTTTTCCGTCAGCCCTTCGGTCGAGAGATTCTCGCCAAACGCCGGGGCGCAGAAAAGATCCGCCTGCTGCGGCAGTTCAAGCGCCCAATGGGCGTAGTGTTCTCGGGGATAGTGGCACAGCGCGCGGTCCGGTCCGCCGTGAATTTTCTTCTCGGCCTGCTCATCGCCCTCCAGCCCCAAATCGCCGAGGGTCAGTTCACCATCGACCTGGACTTTCCCGATGGCGCTTGGACGGCTGCCGTCGTAATCCCTTACCTTGCCCACAAAGACATTCACCGGATAGTGCATCGCTGCTCCTTTGCTGCGGATATAAAAAAAGCGAGTCATCAGACTCGCTTCTCGCTCAGCACAATGCAACCTTATTTTTTGGCGGCAAAACGCGCTGCGGCTTCGTCCCAGTTCACCACGTCCCAGAACGCTTTGATGTAGTCCGGGCGACGGTTCTGGAATTTCAGGTAGTAAGCGTGTTCCCACACGTCCAGGCCGATAATCGGGAAGCCGGAAGCGCCGGAGATAGCTTCACCCATCAGCGGGGAGTCCTGGTTAGCGGTAGAAACCACCGCCAGCTTGTCGCCTTTCAGCACCAGCCACGCCCAGCCGGAGCCGAAACGGGTCGCCGCCGCTTTTTCAAATTCCGCTTTGAAGTTGTCAACGGAACCGAAATCGCGTTCGATAGCCGCTTTCAGGTCGCCCTGCAGAGTGGTACCGGTTTTCAGGCCTTTCCAGAACAGGCTGTGGTTAGCGTGGCCGCCGGCGTTGTTACGCAGAACGGTTTTTTTGTCTGCTGGCAGCTGATCCAGTTTGGTAATCAGCTCTTCTGCGGACAGGCTCGCGAATTCAGGCAGGCTTTCCAGCGCCGCGTTGGCGTTGTTCACGTAGGTCTGGTGGTGTTTAGTGTGATGGATTTCCATCGTCTGCTTGTCAAAATGCGGTTCCAGGGCGTCATAAGCGTACGGCAGGGCAGGCAGTGTGTAACTCATAATCATCTCCATTATTGTCGAGCGGCGGAAAGTGTTAATGCCGCGTAAGCAGTTGGTTCATTATAGTTAATTAAATGATATTGAAAACGCTTATCAATGCCGTATTTTTAATAAGGTTATAACAAGGGGTGATAGATGTCATTTTGTGATACAGAACAACTAATTAAGTTTTTGGTTGCCAGGTTCAGGCTTCCGGTGGCAACAGCTTAAAGGCGGAAAAACTGACCGATTTTTACACTCATCGGGTCGGAAGAAGATTTATCCGATAAAAAATAGATGAGGATAAAATCAATGAATCACGCGATTACGATGGGTATTTTTTGGCATTTGATAGGTGCGGCCAGTGCAGCCTGTTTCTATGCCCCGTTCAAGAAAGTTAAACATTGGTCCTGGGAAACCATGTGGTCTATCGGCGGTATTGTCTCTTGGCTGATCCTCCCCTGGGCCATCAGCGCCATGCTGCTGCCCGACTTCTGGTCCTATTACGGCTCTTTTGACGCCTCCACGCTTCTGCCCGTCTTCCTGTTCGGCGCCATGTGGGGTATCGGTAATATTAACTATGGCCTGACGATGCGCTATCTCGGTATGTCGATGGGGATCGGCATCGCCATTGGTATTACGCTGATTGTCGGTACCCTGATGACGCCCATTCTCAACGGTCAGTTTGATGTCTTGATTAACACTAAAGGCGGCCAGATGACGCTGCTTGGCGTGCTGGTTGCGGTGATTGGCGTCGGTATTGTCACCCGCGCAGGCCAGCTGAAAGAGCGCAAAATGGGCATCAAAGCTGAAGACTTCAACCTGAAAAAAGGGCTGCTTCTGGCGGTAATGTGCGGCATCTTCTCAGCCGGTATGTCGTTCGCCATGAACGCGGCCAAGCCAATGCATGAAGCCGCCGCCGCGCTCGGCGTCGACCCGCTTTACACCGCGCTGCCAAGCTATGTGGTGATCATGGGCGGCGGCGCGCTGGTTAACCTCGGCTTCTGCTTTATCCGTCTGGCAAAAGTGAAAGATCTGTCGATAAAAGCCGACTTCTCGCTGGCAAAACCGCTCATCATCAGCAATATCCTGCTTTCCGCCCTCGGCGGCCTGATGTGGTATCTCCAGTTCTTCTTCTACGCCTGGGGACACGCCAGTATTCCAGCGCAGTACGACTACATGAGCTGGATGCTGCATATGAGCTTCTATGTGCTGTGCGGTGGCCTAGTCGGTCTGATACTCAAAGAGTGGAACAACGCTGGTCGTCGCCCGGTAGGCGTACTCAGCCTCGGCTGTGTGGTAATTATCATCGCCGCCAATATTGTCGGTCTGGGCATGGCGAACTAGCGCCGTCAGGCGGCGGTGCGACTGCGCTGCCGCCACTGCCCCGGCGTCATACCAATCTCGCGGTTGAACACCACCGAAAAGTAGTTGCTGTCTTCAAACCCGCACTGCATCGCCACTTCGCCAATCAGCCGTTCGGTATGCTGCAGCAGATACTGCGCGTGACAGATGCGCAGCTGGCGCAGGTAGTGGTTGATGGTCATCCCCGTCTGCTGACGAAACTGCTGGCGCAGCGCGCGTTCGCTGCACCCTTCCCGCTCGCAAAAACGGTCAAGAAAGAAGGGACGGTTGAGGCTGCCCGCCAGCTCGGTGAGCAGCTTATCGAGCAGCGCTTCGCTTTGCGTCGCCGCCAGATTATCGGTGGCGTAGCGATAGCGCTGAAGAATAAGCGCCAGCTGGGCAAACAGCAGCTCGGCCATATTATTGGCCTGCGCATCGCTGCGGCTGCTCTCATGTTCAAGCTGGGTAATCACCTGCCTGACCTGCGCCATGCCGCTGCTGCCAATCCGCCAGTGCGGAACCCACGGAGTACCGAACAGGCCGGGAATGTGCGCCGCCCAGTCAAAGTTAAGCCGCAGCCGGTCCGGGCAGTAAATGACGTTTTGCAGGACGAGATCGTTCACCGAGGCGTAGGAGTGTTTGTCTTCCGCGCGGATATAGAACAGATCGCCGCGGGTAATGCGCCACGGGCGATCGTTAAGGACGTGCAGGCCGTTCCCCCGCCACACCAGCACCAGTTCGCAGAACTCGTGGGTGTGCTCGGCGAAGACGTTTTGCGGATAGCGATCCGCTACCGCCACCGCCTGAGCGGGAGAGGCGAAAAATTCATCTTTGCGAAGAATCAGCTGAGCTGCCACGACATCAACTCCAAACGCGAAAAAACGAGTCATTATTCGCGTTTATGCCTGCTAAAACGTTGACTGTTCTCGCGTTACTGAAGAATGGCGTCGCGTCCCTGGCGAATATCGCGCGGCGACCAGGCAAACTCCCGGCGAAAAAGCGTCGAAAAGTGGTTACTGTCGCCGAATCCGCAGCGATAGGCGATATCGGTCACGCTGTCATCGCTATGGCGCAGCAGGTGGCGCGCCTTCATCAACCGCACCCGATTCAGATAGCGCTGCGGCGTCAGCCCGGTTTGCTGTTTTAACTGGCGATGCAGGGTTCGCAGGGAGAGTGAAAACCGCGCCGCGACCTCTTCCCAGCAGATATCTTCGGCAAAATGATCTTCCAGCCAGGCCATTAAATGGTTCAGCCGCGCCTCGTTGTCCGACGCCCCTTCGGCCAGGCTGCTTTTACGCAGGTGCACCAGCAGTTGCATAAATAAAATCTCGCGGCTGGCGATAGCGTGCATATCCGCATCCGCGCCGACCTCCTCCATCTGCTCCACAATCTGGCGCACCTGCTGCAAAGCACTCTGATTAACCCGCCAGTGCGAAAGGTAATTTCCCTCCTGCTCCTGCGGCAGCAGCGCGTTCAGGCCGGACAAAAAGCGAAACGCGTCCGGCGCGCGATAGAGCACATTGGTCAGGCACAAATTATCGGTATGTTCGTAGAGATGGCGGTCGTGATCGCGAATAAAGCAGACCGAACCGCCGCTGATGGTGTAGGGCTGGCCGTTGAAAACGTGAATTCCCGTACCGTGTTCCACAATAACAATCTCATGAAAATCATGGTGATGTTCGGGAAAAGCGGATTGCGGGAGCCGCGGCTCAATGGCGACAGCTGAAACGCCGGACTTAAAGAAATCCACACTGTGCAACATGGTCATAGCAGCTCCTCGAAATGAGAAATGTTATCAATCAGTGGAGCAAATAGTAATTAAGGGGCGGCGATCCGGCCTTCAATTTTTGACCGTAAAAATCGTAAAGCCTGCCGCTTTTTCAAGAAATGACGGGAAAGATCGGGAACTGCGGACAACATCACATCCCTCACGCCACCGCGGAGAAAACGAAACTGTGACCTCTCTCACGGTCACCTTTGCTTTCTTGCCAGCGGCCAATTTTCCCTGTCAGTAACAAGAAGGTGAGCCTGACGCGACTTTTTTAGACTGCATGCAATGATTTTCACAAGGATCTTCCCATGAGTCTTCGTCATTGTGTCGCCGTCGATTTAGGCGCCTCCAGCGGGCGGGTGATGCTGGCCAGCTATCAACCCGGCCAGCAAACCCTGGCCCTGCGCGAAATTCACCGCTTTACCAATAGTCTGCAGAAGGTCGATGGCTTCGACTGCTGGGATCTCGATAGCCTGGAAGGGGAAATTCGCCGCGGTCTGGAGAAGGTCTGCGAACAAGGCATCCTGATCGACAGCATCGGCATTGATACCTGGGGCGTGGATTATGTCCTGCTGGATAAACGGGGCCAGCGCGTCGGCCTGCCGGTTTCCTATCGCGACTCCCGCACCCAGGGCCTGATGCGCCACGCCGAAGCCCAGCTGGGCCGCGCGGAAATCTATCGCCGCAGCGGCATTCAGTTTCTGCCGTTTAACACCCTTTATCAGCTGCGCGCGCTGGTTGAACAGCAGCCGGAGCTGGTCAGCCAGGCCGCGCACGCGCTGCTGATCCCGGACTACTTTAGCTTCCGCCTGACCGGCAACATGAACTGGGAATACACCAACGCCACCACCACGCAGCTGGTCAACATCAACAGCGATAGCTGGGATGAAGACCTGCTGAACTGGAGCGGCGCGCCGCGCGAATGGTTCGGTACGCCGACCCATCCCGGCAACGTCATCGGCCACTGGATTTGCCCGCAGGGCAATCACATTCCGGTGGTCGCCGTCGCCAGCCACGATACCGCCAGCGCGGTTATCGCCTCGCCGCTGGCCAGCAAAAACGCCGCGTATCTCTCTTCCGGGACCTGGTCGCTGATGGGCTTTGAAAGCAAAATCCCCTGCACCAGCGATGCGGCGCTAAGGGCCAATATTACCAACGAAGGCGGCGCCGAAGGCCGCTATCGGGTGCTGAAAAATATTATGGGTCTGTGGCTGCTACAGCGGGTGCTCAGGGAGCAAAACGTCAGCGACCTGCCGGCGCTGATCGCGCGTACCGCCGCGCTTCCGGCCTGCCGCTTCGTCATCGATTGTAACGATGACCGCTTTATCAACCCGGACGACATGAGCGCGGAAATTCAGGCCGCCTGCCGCGAATCCGGGCAGCCGGTTCCTGATACCGACGCTGAGCTGGCGCGCTGCATTTTCGACAGCCTGGCGCTGCTCTACACCCGGGTGCTCAACGAGCTGGCGGCGCTGCGCGGTCAGCCGTTCAGCCAGCTGCATATCGTCGGCGGCGGCTGCCAGAACGAACTGCTTAACCAGCTGTGCGCCGACGCCTGCGGCATCACCGTGGTTGCCGGCCCGGTTGAGGCCTCCACGCTTGGCAATATTGGTATCCAGCTGATGACCCTGGATGAGTTGAACAACGTCGATGAATTCCGTCAGGTGGTACGACAAAACTACGCCCTCACTACCTTTACCCCTAATCCTGAAAATGAAATTGCCCGCTTCGTCGCGCAGTTTCAGCCACAACAGAACAAGGAGCTTTGCGCATGACCACTCAACTTGAACAAGCCTGGGAAATTGCCAAACAGCGCTACGCCAGCGTCGGCGTGGACGTCGAGGAGGCCTTGCGCCAGCTGGATCGCCTGCCCGTGTCCATGCACTGCTGGCAGGGCGATGACGTCGTCGGTTTCGAAAACCCGGAAGGAAGCCTGACCGGCGGTATTCAGGCCACCGGCAACTATCCGGGCAAAGCGCGTAACGCCAGCGAGCTGCGCGCCGACCTTGAGCAGGCGATGAGCCTGATCCCCGGGCCAAAACGCCTGAACCTGCACGCGCTCTATCTGGAGTCCGACACGCCGGTATCGCGCAATGAAATTAAGCCGGAGCACTTTAAAAACTGGGTTGAGTGGGCGAAAACCAACAAGCTGGGGCTGGATTTTAACCCCTCCTGCTTCTCGCATCCGCTAAGCGCCGACGGCTTTACGCTGTCGCACGCCAACGATGAAATCCGTCAGTTCTGGATCGATCACTGTAAGGCCAGCCGCCGTATTTCCGCTTACTTCGGCGAGCAGCTGGGCACGCCATCGGTGATGAATATCTGGATCCCGGACGGCATGAAGGATATTACCGTCGACCGCTTCGCGCCGCGCCAGCGCCTGCTGAACGCGCTCGATGAAGTGATTAGCGAAAAGCTCGACCCGGCACACCACATCGACGCCGTGGAGAGCAAGCTGTTCGGTATCGGCGCGGAAAGCTACACCGTCGGCTCCAACGAGTTCTACATGGGTTACGCCACCAGCCGCCAGACCGCCCTGTGCCTGGATGCCGGCCACTTCCATCCGACGGAGGTCATCTCCGACAAGATCTCCGCCGCGATGCTCTATATCCCGCGCCTGCTGCTGCACGTCAGCCGCCCGGTACGCTGGGACAGCGACCACGTGGTGCTGCTGGATGACGAAACCCAGGCCATCGCCAGCGAAATCATCCGTCACGATCTGTTCGACCGCGTGCATATCGGCCTCGATTTCTTCGACGCTTCGATTAACCGCATCGCGGCGTGGGTTATTGGTACCCGCAATATGAAGAAAGCGCTGCTGCGCGCCCTGCTGGAGCCGACCGCCCAGCTGCGTCAGTTGGAAGTCGACGGCGATTACACCGCGCGTCTGGCGCTGCTGGAAGAGCAGAAGTGCCTGCCGTGGCACGCCATCTGGGAGATGTACTGTCAGCGTCACGATACGCCGGCGGGCAGCCAGTGGCTGGATAACGTACGCGCTTATGAAAATGCGGTTCTGAGCCAGCGCGGGTAATGCCTGGCCGTTCCCCGGGTCGCGGCCGGGCTACGAACCGGTAGCCCGGATAAGCCGTTTACGGCGCAATCCGGGGGCTCGCACATATTCAGGGTGAGGGGCCAACCCCGCGCCGAATCAACAGGAAAGACAAGACTATGCAGACCATTATCGACGCCTGGTTCGTCCAGGGCATGATTAAAGCCACTTCCGACGCCTGGCTAAAAGGCTGGGACGAGCGCAACGGCGGCAACCTGACGCTGCGCCTGGACGAAGCGGATATTGAACCCTACGCGGCGGATTTTCACGCCAAACCGCGCTATATCGCCCTGAGCCAGCCGATGCCGACGCTGGCTAACCAGCCGTTTATCGTCACCGGTTCCGGTAAATTCTTCCGTAACGTCCAGCTCGACCCGGCGGCTAACCTCGGGGTGGTGAAAGTCGACAGCGACGGCGCGGGATACCATATTTTGTGGGGCCTGACCAACGACGCGGTGCCCACCTCCGAGCTGCCGGCGCACTTCCTGTCGCACAGCGAGCGCATCAAGCTGACCAACGGCAAAGACCGGGTGATCATGCACTGTCACGCCACCAACCTGATCGCCCTGACCTACGTGCTGGAGAACAGCAGCGATCTGTTCACCCGCAAGCTGTGGGAAGGCAGCACCGAATGTCTGGTGGTCTTCCCGGACGGCGTCGGCATCCTGCCGTGGATGGTGCCGGGCACCGACGAAATCGGCCAGGCCACCGCCGAGGCGATGCAGAAACATTCGCTGGTGCTGTGGCCGTTCCACGGCGTTTTCGGCAGCGGCCCCAATCTGGACGAAACCTTCGGCCTGATCGATACCGCTGAGAAATCCGCCGAGGTGCTGGTGAAAGTCTATTCAATGGGCGGGATGAAACAAACCATCACCCGCGAAGAGCTGATAGCTCTTGGCAAACGCTTCAACGTTCACCCCCTGCAGTCCGCGTTAGACCTTTATCAATAACAACATCGCGCCCCGCTCACCGAGACGGGGCGAAAAAATCACCTGCAAACCCTACAAAACTAACTCATGTGGAGTAAAAGCAATGAAAACAAACACAAGCTTGATCCTCACCGTTGCCATCCTGGCGTTGTCCGGTTCCGCTTTAGCCGAAGTCAAAATCGCCCTCGTGGCGAAATCATTGGGAAATGGATTCTTCGAAGCAGCGAACGTCGGCGCGCAGGAGGCGGCCAAAGAGTTAGGCGATGTCAAAGTGATCTATACCGGCCCGACCACTACCACCGCCGAAGCGCAGATCGAAGTACTCAATGGTTTGATCGCCCAGGGGGTGGATGCGATCGCCATTTCCGCTAACGATCCCGACGCCGTGGTGCCGGTGCTGAAAAAAGCGATGCAGCGCGGTATTAAGGTGGTCTCCTGGGACTCCGGCGTCGCGCCAGCGGGCCGCCAGATCCACCTTAACCCATCCAACAATGCGCTGATTGGCGAAACCAACGTCAAGCTCGCCGCCGATGCGCTGAAGGCGCTGAACGTAGAAAAAGGCGACGTGGCGATTTTAAGCGCCACCCCCACCTCCACCAACCAGAACATCTGGATTGAGGAGATGAAAAAGGTGCTGCCGCAGTATCCGTCCGTCAATCTGGTGACCGTCGCCTACGGGGACGATCTGTCGGATAAAAGCTACCGCGAGGCGGTGGGCCTGCTGAAGTCATACCCGGATCTGAAAGTGATTGTTTCGCCTTCGTCGGTAGGGATCGTGGCCGCCGCGCAGGCGGTAAAAGATCAGGGCAAAATCGGCAAGGTCTACGTCACCGGGCTGGGGCTGCCGTCGGAAATGGCCGGGGCGATTAAATCCGGCGCCAGCAAAAGCTTCGCCATCTGGAACCCGATTGACCTCGGCTACGCCGCCACGTATCTGGCCGACGATTTAGTCAAAGGCACGGCGACCAAAACCGAAGCCAATATGGGCAAGCTGGGCAAAGTGAAGCTGGACGCCGACGGTAGCGGCGCGATGGCCGAGCCGTTCGTCTACGATGCCAGCAACATCGATAAGTTCTCAAAAATCTTCTGATCCCCCTTACCCGGCCCTCTCACCTCAAGGGAGAGGGAACAACCCCCTCCCTCGCTCTTTGGGGGAGGGTAAAGGGTAATTTTACGGAGAACTATCATGTCAGCATCCACCCCATTGCTGTCGCTGAAGGGCATCACCAAGGTTTTTCCCGGTGTGCGCGCCCTTGAAAACGTGCAGCTCGATCTGTGGCCCGGCAAAGTGACCGCTTTAATCGGCGAAAACGGCGCGGGGAAATCGACGCTGGTCAAAGTGATGACCGGCATTTATCAGCCCGAAGAGGGCGAGATTCTCTATAAAGCGATCCCTATCCAACTGCCGAACCCGGAGTCGGCGCACAAGGTCGGGATCACCGCGATTCATCAGGAAACCGTGCTGTTCGACGAACTCTCGGTCACCGAAAATATCTTCGTCGGCCAGTACCTGCACACCGGCCTGCTGAAGAAGCTCGACTGGCCCGCCATGCACCGCAAAGCCAGCGAAATTCTCACCCGCCTTGAGGTGCAGATTGACCCGCGCGCGACGCTGAAAACCCTCAGCATCGCCCAGCGCCATATGGTCGCCATTGCCCGGGCGCTCTCCTTTGAAGCCCAGGTGGTGATCCTCGATGAGCCGACCGCCGCGCTCTCGCAGCATGAAATTCTGGAGTTTTATCAAATCGTTGAGCGCCTGAAGCAGGACGGCAAAGCGATCCTGTTTATCTCGCATAAGTTCGATGAGATTTTCGAGCTGGCGGACTACTACACCATTCTGCGCGACGGCGTGTACGTCAGCTCCGGCGCGATTAACGACATCACCGAAGAGCGGATGGTGGCGATGATGGTGGGCCGCGCGATTACCCAAACCTATCCGAAAGTCGACTGTATTCCGGGAGAAACGGTGCTGGAGGTAAAAGACCTCTGCCACCCCACCGAGTTCGCCCATATCAGCTTCAGCCTGCGCAAAGGGGAGATTCTTGGCTTTTACGGCCTGGTGGGCGCCGGGCGCACCGAGCTGATGCAGGCGCTCTCCGGGGTCTCGCATCCCTCTTCCGGCGATATCGTGCTGAAGGGCAAACCGATGCGCTTTCGCCAGCCCGCCGACGCCATCAGCGCCGGTATCGTCTGCGTGCCGGAAGAGCGGCAGAAGCAGGGAGCGATTATCGCCCTGCCGATCGCCCAGAACATCAGCCTGCCGCAGCTCAGCAAACTGAACCCCGGCGGCGTGCTTAACGACGCCCGCGAATGGCGGCTGGCGGATGAGTACGCCTCGCGCCTGCAGGTTAAGGCCTTTAGCTGGCGGCAGGCAGTGGAGACCCTTTCCGGCGGCAATCAGCAAAAAGTGGTGATCGGTAAATGGCTGGCGACCCATCCCGAGGTGATTATCCTCGACGAACCGACCAAAGGCATCGATATCGGCTCCAAAGCGGCGGTGCACCAGTTTATGTCCGAACTGGTCAGCCAGGGGCTGGCGGTGATCATGGTCTCTTCGGAGCTGCCGGAAGTGATGGGTATGGCCGACCGGATTATCGTGATGCATGAAGGGCTGATGGTCGCCGAGTACCGCGCCGGTGAAGCGACGGCGGAAACCATCGTCAGCGCCGCCAGCGGCATTGGTCAGGAGGCAGCGTAATGTGGCGACAACTACTGAAACACCGCGAAGCGCTGCTGGCGGCGGTCATCATTTTGATGATCGGTGCGATCGGCAGCCGGGCGCCGTCATTCGTCTCGCCGGGCAATCTGGTGGAGATGTTTAACGACACCGCCATTCTGATCATCCTCGCCCTCGGCCAGATGATGGTGCTGCTCACCAAAGGCATCGATCTGTCGATGGCCGCCAACCTGGCGCTGACCGGGATGATCGTCGCCCTGCTCAACGCCCACTATCCGGGTATCCCGGTGGCGGCGCTGCTGGCGCTGGCGACCCTGCTGGGCCTGCTGATGGGGATGATTAACGGTCTTCTGGTCTGGCGGCTCGGTATTCCGGCCATCGTGGTCACCTTGGGCACCATGAGTATTTACCGCGGGATTATCTTCCTGCTCTCCGACGGCGGCTGGGTGAACTCGCACCAGATGAGCGCCGATTTTCTCGGCCTGCCGCGCGCCTCGCTGCTGGGGCTGCCGCTGCTGAGCTGGTGCGCCATCGCCGCGCTGCTGCTGGTGGGCTATTTCCTGCGCTACAGCCGTACCGGCCGGGCCTTGTACACCGCGGGCGGCAACGCGACGGCGGCGTACTACACCGGGATTAACGCCGGAAAAATGCAGTTTGTCAGCTTCTGCCTCTCCGGCGCGCTGGCCGGGTTCTGCGGCTATCTGTGGATCTCGCGTTTCGCCGTCGCCTATGTCGATGTCGCCAACGGTTTTGAACTGCAAGTGGTCGCCGCCTGCGTCATCGGCGGCATCAGCACCATGGGCGGGACCGGACGGGTGCTCGGCTGCCTGTGCGGCGCGCTGTTCCTCGGCGTTATCAATAACGCGCTGCCGGTGATTGGCATTTCGCCGTTCTGGCAAATGGCCATTTCCGGCGCGGTGATCGTGATTGCGGTGCTGCTTAACGAGCGCAGCAATAAGACCCACGGGCGGTTAATCCTGCGCAACGCGGCGCTGGCGCGGCAGAAACAGGCGGTGAAATCATGAGCAAAATAATGATGTCTGAAGAGATGAAAAGCGCCCCGGCCGCGCCGTCGCCGCTGCGTCGTCTGCTGTGCTGGGAAGGGTTTCTGCTGGCGGTGACCCTCGCGGTATTCGTGGTTAACGCCCTGGCGTCGCCCTACTTCCTTAATATCTGGAACCTGTCGGACGCCACGTTTAACTTCACCGAAAAAGCGATCATCGTGCTGCCGATGGCGATGTTGATTATCGCCAGAGAGATCGACCTTTCGGTGGCGTCGACGATGGCGCTGAGCTCAACGGCAATGGGCTTCTGCGCGGCGGCGGGTATGGATACGCCGCTGCTGGTGGCCGTCGGGCTGGGCGTGGGGCTGCTGTGCGGCCTGTTCAACGGTATCCTGGTGACGCGCTTTAACCTGTCGTCGATCGTCATCACCATCGGCACCATGAGCCTGTATCGCGGGATAACCTACATTCTGCTCGGCGACAAGGCGCTCAACCACTACCCGGAGAGCTTCGCCTGGTTCGGCCAGGGCTACGTATGGGGGGCGCTCTCTTTTGAGTTCGCGCTGTTTATCCTCCTCGCCGCCGCCTTTACCTTCCTGCTGCATAAAACCAACTTTGGCCGCCGGACCTACGCCATCGGCAATAACCCGACCGGGGCCTGGTTCTCTGGGATCAACGTTAAGCGCCACAATCTGATGCTGTTCGCGCTGGTCGGGCTGATGGCCGGGCTGGCGGCGGTACTGCTGACCTCGAGGCTCGGCAGCACGCGTCCGACGCTGGCGATGGGCTGGGAGCTGGCGGTCGTCACCATGGCGGTGCTCGGCGGCGTCAATATTCTCGGCGGCTCCGGCAGCATGGTGGGGGTGATTATCGCCGCCTTCCTGATGGGGCTGGTGACGTTTGGCCTGAGCCTGCTCAACGTGCCGGGGATCGTGATGTCGATCATCATCGGCGCGATGCTGATCGTGGTGATCTCGCTGCCGATTATTACCCGGCGGATGATGCAGCGAAGACGAATTTAATTTCCCCCTCATCCTCAATCCCGGAGGCGGTGCTACGCACCTGTCCGGGCTACCGGCCCACCCTGTAGCCCGGGTAAGGCGCCAGCCGCGACCCGGGGATGGGTGAGGGGAAACGGATTTCCCAAAATCAATATTAAGGAGAATTATCATGAGTTTTATGTTGGCACTGCCCAAAATCAGCCTTCACGGCGCAGGCGCAATCGGCGATATGGTCAAGCTGGTGGCGGGTAAACGCTGGGGCAAGGCGCTGATCGTCACCGACGGCCAGCTGGTGAAGCTGGGGCTGCTCGACAGCCTGTTCGCCGCTATGGATGAACAGCAGATGGCTTACCATCTGTTTGACGAGGTGTTCCCTAACCCCACCGAGGCGCTGGTGCAAAAAGGCTACGCGGCGTATTGCGAGGCCGGGTGCGATTACCTTATCGCCTTCGGCGGCGGCAGCCCGATTGATACCGCCAAAGCGGTCAAAATCCTCACCGCCAACCCGGGGCCATCGACCGCCTACTCCGGGGTCGGCAAAGTGACCAACCCCGGCGTGCCGCTGGTGGCGATCAACACGACCGCCGGAACGGCGGCGGAGATGACCAGCAATGCGGTGATCATCGACGCCGAGCGCCAGGTGAAAGAGGTGATTATCGACCCCAATATCATCCCGGATATTGCCGTCGATGACGCCAGCGTGATGCTGGATATTCCGCCCGCCATTACCGCCGCCACCGGCATGGACGCGCTGACCCACGCCATTGAAGCCTTCGTGTCCGTTGGCGCGCATCCGCTGACCGACGCCAACGCCCAGGAGGCGATTCGCCTGATCAACCTGTGGCTGCCGAAAGCCGTGGACGACGGACATAACCTTGAAGCCCGCGAGCAGATGGCGTTTGGCCAGTATCTGGCGGGCATGGCGTTTAACAGCGCCGGTCTCGGCCTGGTGCACGCGCTGGCCCATCAGCCGGGCGCCACCCACAACCTGCCGCACGGCGTGTGCAACGCCATCCTGCTGCCGATCATCGAAAACTTTAACCGCCCGAACGCCGTCTCCCGTTTCGCCCGCGTGGCGCAGGCGATGGGCGTCGATACCCGCGGCATGAGCGATGAGGCGGCCAGCATGGAGGCGATTAACGCCATCCGCGCGCTGAGCAAACGCGTCGGCATTCCGCAAGGCTTCAGCCAGCTTGGCGTTAGCAAAGCCGATATCGAAGGCTGGCTGGACAAAGCGCTGGCCGACCCGTGCGCGCCGTGCAACCCGCGCGCCGCCAGCCGCGATGAAGTCCGCGAGCTCTATCTGGAGGCCTTATGATCCGCAAAGCTTTCGTCATGCAGGTCAACCCGGACGCGCATGAAGAGTATCAGCGCCGTCATAACCCCATCTGGCCGGAGCTCGAAGCGGTGCTGAAGGCCCACGGCGCGCACCGCTACGCGATTTATCTCGATAAACAGCGCAACCTGCTGTTCGCCACGGTGGAGATTGAATCGGAAGCGCGCTGGGACGCCGTCGCCAACACGGAGGTGTGCCAGCGCTGGTGGCGCCATATGCGCGATGTGATGCCCGCCAACCCGGATAACAGCCCGGTAAGCGCGGAGCTTAAAGAGGTGTTTTATCTCGATTAAATCCATGACGGCCCCGCTGCGTTTAGCGGGGCCACCGTTTGAGGTTGAAGAGCGTTAAATCGTTCCGGGAACGGGCGTGGCCCTGAAGGCGTTTACCGCCCTGTCCATCAGCACCTGACTGTCGCTTCCGCTATCCAGTATCGTGTTTTGCGCAGAGCTCTTTTCTACCAGCACGGCGACCGCATCGAGGGCTTTTAATCTGTCCGTGGTGAGCAAGGCGCTGACCTGCGCCGCAAAACAGGCATCCTCTTCCGACGGTTGCGCCTGCGCCGCCGACGCCTCAGTTGTCGCCACGATATGGTTATTGGCAAGGTAGTTTTCCTTACCGGCAACAAGACGGATGACGATCGGCTTTATTCCCCGCGGCTTGAGATACTGGACATCGAGGGTTTCGGAAATATGATTGGCAATTATCGAGTTATTACTTCCCTCAATATACAGCAGGCCATAGGTATCATCCCGCCCATTGTCATAAGCCTGCATCGGCGGCCAGGGCTCACGATCGCGCAAGAAGTGGTTTGCCGAGATCAGATTCTCCGCGCAGTTGTTCTCCATTATCAGCATGCCTGGATAAAACGAATGGAATCGATTGCTGGTGACGCAGGAGCGTACAACGCCGGATAAGTGGACGCTGCTGGCGCCGCGCGGGAAAATATTGTTGGTAGAAATTAATAACCCGCCGAAGTTTTGCGCGTAAATGGAATAGCCTTTATAGCCTGCGCCAATCAGGTTATCGGTTATTTTTGACGCCTGCCCAGCGCCGCGGAGCTCGATACAGTTACCGCATTCGGCAATAAAGTTATTATGGATCGCCATCGCATCGCTGTTGTACGCGGTGAGGCCATGCTCGAGGTAGATGAACCCCATCCCGGTGATCCGAAAGGCGTCCTGCGCGCTGGCGATATAAATTCCAGTTTTACCGTTGGTGTAGGTATTTTCCGGGTCGTTGTTTCCCAGCCCATCATCAACAAAGTGCAGGCCATCAATACAGAAGTTTTCGAACGCGACCGAACTGATACGCGGCGCCCCGCTGCGCTTCACATAAAACGCGGCGCCGGCGTGCTCTTCATCGCCGTCCTGCGGGCAGAGATCGACCAGGATACGGCTCCCGCCCGGCCACAGATCGTGCAGGTTCGCCCATTCATCCGCAGGGGTATTAAAGCGAATACTTGAAGAGACAAAACCATGCCCGGCGCCCATTATTTTTAAATAGCTTATATCAATCAAGATCTGCGTCGTCAGATGATAATCGCCGGGCGGGATAAAAATAGCGGCGCCCGGTTTTCCACCGTCGTTGATATCGGTTTCGGTTTGCCGGGATTTAATATCGGCGATAATACTATTAATCACTTCGCCAATATCCTGATAGGGATTACCCACCGGCCACCGCGTGACGTCATAATAATTTTCAGGCACCATAAAACCTCCTTTGATATTAAATGGAAATCAATAAAAAATATTTAAATCGTAGATATATCATTGTTGAATAAAACCGATACTCTGCGCTCCCGATCATTAACCGCGGCCTTTTTCCAGCTCGCGCTTTGCCAGATCCGTTTTAATTCTTTCAAGAAAAGCGTTATTGAGCTTAAAGTAGCGCACCAGATACGCGCTGATGAAATAGCTCACCATCGGCAGCAGGGAGAACATCACGATAATGCCCTGGAGGGTCTGCGAATTTTGCTGCGGCTCATTCGCGACATAGCCGGTAAACGCCAGAATCCAGGCGACGATAGCGCCGGCCACCGCCAGCCCCATTTTCAGCATAAAAAGATTACCGGCGAAGGAGATACCGGTCAGGCGTTTACCAAATTTCCAGTCGCCGTAGTCGTCGACGTCGGACATCATTGCCCACAGAATAGGGCCAGACTGGATGAGATGCAGGACGTTAATAATGACGAACAGCGTCATCAGCGGGGTCAGCGATTGCGGATCAATAAACCACAGCGCAAACGAGAGAATACCAAGGATAATATTAATAACGCGGAACAGCGCCAGCTTATCAAAACGATCGGTAAGCGGTTTGGCAAGCACGCTGCCCAGCATATTACAGGCCACGCCCAGCGCCATAAAGAAGGTAATAAATCCGACAGACGCCTTCATCACATAGGTAGCATAATAGATGGTTACACCGCCGCGGATAAATGCCGGGAAAACGTTCAGGAAGGTAATAGAGATCATCAATAGCCACTGATCGTTTTTGATGATATCGCGCAGGTCTTTCTTTAACGACTCGTTTTGCTTCACCGACACCACCCGCTCTTTAATGCTGGAGAAGCAGAACAGGAACATTAGCGTTGCCGCGCCGCCCATAATGATCATGGTCAGTTGGAAACCGGAGGCGCGATCGCCGTTACCCAGCCAGTCCGTTAACGGCAGAATAGAGGAGGAAATAATTAATGTCGCCAGGCCATTAAGGAAAAAGCGCCAGGACAGACAGCCCATACGCTCTTTCTGATTGAGGGTAATCACGCCGCCGACCGAGCAATAGGGAATATTAATCGCGGTGTAAATCAGCGACATGACAAGGTAGGTGACCCAGGCATAGATAATCTTGCCGTTCATGCTGAGATCGGGGGTAGTAAACATCAGTACCGCGCCCAGGCCAAACGGAAACGCCATCCATAATAACCATGGGCGGAATTTACCCCAGCGCGAGACGGTGCGGTCGCAGATTGCCCCCATTAGCGGATCGCTAAAAGCGTCAAAGATACGGATAACCAGGAATAATGTGCCAACCACCCCGGCATTCAGGCCATAAACATCGGTATAAAACCACGTCAGATATAGCGCCAGGACGCTCCATATCATTCCCGACCCGGCGTCACCCATGCCGTAGCCGATCTTCTCCCTGAGCCCGAGCTTTTCATAAGCGCCTGGCTTTTCCATTGCGGTAGCAGACATAAATACACCTATTTTTTGTTAAAAGGAGCCCATGACGCTAACGTTGCGCCATTACTAAATACCTATCCCTTACAGGGAGGTAATATTAATCTTTACGCTGCTCTCGCGGATAATTAACCGGGAGACGATTTCATGCATTTCAATACTGTCCGGCTGCTGTTGATGCTTTACCATCTGGAACGCGAGGTGAGCAATTTCATTGACCGGCTGTGCCACGCTGGTAATTTTTTTGGTTTGCGCCAGCAGGGTATTATCAAAACTGGCAATAGCGATATCTTCTGGAATGGAGATACCTTTTTCTTTAAGCCCATCGATAATATAGTTGGCAGCAATATCGTTATAAACCAACAGGCATGAACAGGTACGATCTGGCTCGCTGAGCTTCTCGATAATGACATCAAGAATTTGAATATGCCCGGAAACTCTCTCACCTTCACCTTTGGTTATCCAGAACGAATTATCTTTGGCGAGCGTTAAGCCGTGGCTCGCTATTTTTTTGCTATACGACGATACCTTGCGATTATCAACGCCTTCCTGGGCAACAAAGCCAAATGAAACATGACCCGTGTGGATAAAATGTTCCGCAATGCTTTCCGCCCCTCGATCCTGATTAATCGAAACGGAATTAAAGAAGCGGGACACTTGGGTGACGATGGCGACCGGGATGCGGGTAATGGTTAACCATTCGGAAAGTTCGGCCTCCGCTTCCGTCGGTACCCATAACAAACTGTCAATGCCCATTCCCACCAGGGTATGAATAATATGTTTATCCTGCTGCGGCTGATTCTGATGCGTTTTAACGATCACCGATTTGCCAATATACCGGGCCTCTTCCTCCACTGTCGCCAGCAGTTCACAGAAGTGAGGATTCATCAGATTAGGCAACACCACGCCAATCAGCCCTGAACATTTACCGCTAAGCTGAAACGAACTCTTACTGGGCACATAGCAGAGATAATCCATCGCATCGCGTACCGCCTGCCGGGTTTCCGGCACCACGCTGGGATGATTGTTAAGCACTCGTGATACGGTCGCCGTCGAGACCCCCGCTCTTTTCGCTACGTCTTTGATCGATGCCATGATGATTGAGTACGCCCCCTAACACTGGTGCTTACTATAAATTGTGATCGCGATCGGAAATGTAAGCCAGTTCACATGTTGCTTTGTTACATGGAAGCACGTTCGGCCTTCTCAATTTAGCTGGCTGAGACAAGTTTAATCGGAAGGGCGTGTATGAAAGGGCCTCATCCTTATAATCCATGTAAACCACAACGTTGTGGATTTCATGTTCACTAAGAATGAGGCATTGGTATAATTTTTATATTATTGAAATTATTATCAATAAAAATACTATTCAATAATATGATCGTTGAATAGTTAAATAATTAGAAGAAATACTTAAAGCGCAACCGCGCGCCATAGCGATCGTCGTCATCGCTCTGGCTCAGCTTATCGTCGCTATCCAGAATAGAGTAATAGGCCCCAAGATAAATATTAAAATTCTGCATATTCATCACGTTCGGAATTTGATACGACGCGTGGATAGTATGAATATTGTAGGTACCTTCGTCTTTAATCCAGCAGTCGTTCTCGCAAATGACTCCAGCATAATCGCTGATTTTGTTATGCGCGTAGATATAGCCCAGTTCGAAGCGCCGCCACAGCGCGTTCACCCCGGTGGTAAAATCTTTTTCGTTGCTGGCATCCATATAAGCGGTGTTCAGGTTCACCACCACGCCGTTATCCGGGTCGCTCTTCAGGCCGTTCCAGGTCATAGTCAGGCCATAACCTGTGCGGCCGGACTGATCGACGAAGTTGCCCTGCGCATCGTGATAGCCATAGGCGTTTTGCACCACGTTCGCTTCCATGGCCGCCGCCACGGACACTTCGTCCTTCGCCCAGGAGACCACCGGGCGCAGGTAAGCGACGTTCTTTTTCTGATCCATATCGCGACCGTGGTAACCGCCGTCGTTATACAGCGAAGTGCCGTCTTCCAACAAAGTGTTGAGCTCAAAATACCAGTTATCAAGCTGCTTGCTTAGCAGGAAGTTGCCGCCTGCGTCAGAACGCCCGCGCCCCTCTTTCATCATATAGATATAGCCATGACCGTCGCTATACAGGTCGTTGGCGGTATTGCCGGAGTGCTCGACAAAGGTATCCTGATTTAGCGGGAACATGTCGTAAGCTTCAAAACGCCCCACCTTAACCTTCCAGTCATTTTCCTGACCAAAGAAGAACGCGGCATCATCAAGATTCATCGAACCAGTCATATCCGCCAGCGGTTGGACGGTGAACCCGGCAAAATAGCCGCTGTCCGTTTTACGCATACCATCGAAGCCGAGCAGGATACGACCGTTTAAATCCCAGTTCTCGTAGGTTGGGTCGCTACCAACATCAGCGTTAGTCATCGCCAGCAAGCCACGTTTGCTTTCCGCATCCATATTGAATTCCACGTCACCGTAGATTTTCAGATCGCCATAGCCCGTTAATTTCAACTCCGGCGCGGTCATATTCTTTTTACTCTCTGCAGCCGGAGCCACGCTTTTAACCGCTACGCTGGTTTGTGCCGCCTGAATAGCGGCATCCTGTTGCGTCTGTAAATTCCGAACCTGCTCTTCCGCTACCGTCGCCCGATTCTCAGCGGCGGCAAGCCGCGCTTCCAGTTGTTCCATACGCTGTTCAAGAGTCAGGTGATTATTTTTTGCTACCGCTGAACCCGTTATTAAAGACAAACCCATGGCTATCGATAATGCTTTTTTATTCATTTTTATTTTCCGGAGGTAAAAGAGGGCCAGGTGAGTCATAAACTCACCCGTATTTATTTTTTGTTTTTTATATCAGGCAGATTTTTCTATTTTATTTTGGCTATTCACCCCGCAAACAGTTGATATTTATTCTTATCCTCATCGCTAATTTCTCTTAATATCCGACAAGGGACGCCAGCAGCGACGACATTCGCTGGTATTGAGCGATTCACCACACTTCCGGCGCCGATAACCGAGTTTTTACCAATAGTGACCCCAGGGTTGATAATCACCCCGGTGCCAAGCCATACGCCATCCTCGATGATAACCGGCTGCGAGA
Organism: Klebsiella sp. M5al; assembly: GCF_002090195.1. Taxonomy (NCBI): domain Bacteria; kingdom Pseudomonadati; phylum Pseudomonadota; class Gammaproteobacteria; order Enterobacterales; family Enterobacteriaceae; genus Klebsiella; species Klebsiella sp. M5al. The sequence goes on along the minus strand of NZ_CP020657.1, from coordinate 124,699 downwards.
ATTGCTGCTGGGTGTGGCGCAGATCCGGATGAACCGGATGGCCCGCGGTGGAAATAGTCACGTTGGGCGCAAACATCACGTTATTGCCGATGATAATGTCGGCATCATCAACCAGCGTCAGGTTGAAGTTGGCGTAAAAATTATCGCCGATAGTGGTGTGAGTTCCGTAGGCAATATTAATCGGCGGTTCTATCCAGCACGCTTTACCGACGCTGGCAAACATGCGTCGAATAATATCGTCTCTTAATTCCTGATTAAAAGGATGCGAGTGATTGTACTCATAGGCCCGCGCCTTGCCCATCAGCCGCTGTTCCGGTAAACCATATCCTGAATCAAGATAGAGCTCGCCGCTGTTCATTCTTGCTTTCATATCCATAGTGCAAATTTTCCTCATCTCTCCAGCACATCCCTGTGCATTATCGACCTGTTTTCTAAACCGTCATGGCGTTATCGCGCATCTTTTCCGACGTAGCCTTGCCCGATAAGGTAAAGGCGGATATCAAGGTGACGGTCAGGGCGATGCCGCCAAGGATCATATAGGTATCCTGGAAGCCGATACGGTCATACATATTTCCGGCAAAAGCGGAGAGAAAAATCGCCGCCACCTGTTTGGAAAACTGGAAGCCGACCAGGTAAATCGTCGCCGACAGCCGAACGTCAAACACGCCAGTAATGTACTTAAACGCCCCCACCAGCAGGAACGGGACCTCCAGCGCATGGAGCATTTTCAGCGCCACCACTTCAGCGGCCGTCGTGGCGAACGATGAGCCGATCATCCTCGCCGCCATCACCATCCCGGCAATCAGCAGCGTATTCTTCGCGCCGATGCGGTTAATAATCCACGGCGAGCTGAACATGATAATCGCGTTGCATATTTCCCCGGCGGTGGTCGCGAAACCAAAGGCGCGGGTGCCCGATTCCGGCGTGGCGAAGAAAGATTTAAAGAAGGTGGCAAACTGCTGGTCAAAGACGTCATATACGCAGGCGACGCCGATAACGTAGAGAATAAACATCCACATTTTGCGCTGACGGAACATGCGCACGGCGGTTTTTAAATCGACCGATGATCGGTTAGCGCCCAGCGAGTCCATCACCTGCGCGGTCTGGCTGGCCTGCGGTTTCGCGATAGCCACCAGTACGACCAGCACCAGCGCGGCGGCTGACCCCATCCAGAACACCCACTCGGGGTTAACGCTGAATAGCATCCCCGCCGTGGTAGCGCACAGCGCCCAGCCGAGGCAGCCAAAAGTCCGCGCCTTGCCGTATTCAAACCCGCTGTTGCGGCTCACACGCTCAATATAGGCTTCCATCGCCCCGGCGCCGGCGGAGAAAACAAAGCCGATGTAGGCCCCGCCGCTCAGTGCCCCGAGCCAGATATTGGTTTTCAGCAGCGGCGCAAAGACATAGAGGAAAAAGGGGGCGATCAGCACCAGCAGCACGGTCACGATCCACATCAGATGCTTTTTCAGCCCCAGCTTATCGGAGATCACGCCCAGTATCGGCTGAAAGCAGATAGCGAACAGCGACAGGCTGGAGAAAACAATACCGGTCTCGGTTTTATTCAGGCCGATGACGTCCGATAGCCAGATCGGCAAAAACGGAAAGCAGGTGGCCATAATGAAAAAGTAGAGAAAGAAGAACAGCCCGAAAATCCAGAAATTGGGGTTGTTTTTATGGGTACAGACGGTCGGGTTCATTGTGTACTCCTCAAAAAGGGCCGACGCGCGGCCCGTTACCATCACACGCGTTGCAGGCCAATCAAAATGGCGCTTTCCGGGTCGAGGATTGGCAGCGCCAGCCCCGCCTGTTGTAACCACTCGCCGCTTACGGTCTGCGGTGTCGTCATCCATTCCGGCAGCTTACGCATCGTATGGCCGCCCTCTCCCGTAATCTGGATATCGGGATGGTCGAGAAGCGTCACCCGGTAGCGGGCTCCCGCTTCCAGTCCCGCCACGCGCAGCGGCGCCATCAGGGTGTAGTCCGGCATCGCCAGCTGACTGACGAGGAAAATCGCCTGGCTCTTATCCTCACTCACCACGCCGTGCGCGAGGGTTGTGGCGTCCGGCATATCGATACGCCACTGCACGCCGTGATGAATAACATCGCGCCACTGCTTGTGTAGCGCCGCGTATTTGCGGTAACCCGCGCGCTCTTGCTCATCGGCGCTCACCGGATCCAGCTCAAGCCCCATATGGCCGAACAGCGCCGTCAGGCCGCGGAAAGCGATACTGTGCTGGCGGAAAGTGGCGTGACAGCGGCGGTTGCCGATGTGCGCGCCCATCACTTCCGGTGGGAAGAAGTAGCTCATGCCGCGCTGAATGGTGTTGCGCTCGAGGGCATCGTTATTGTCGGAAGCCCAGAAGCGATGGCTGCGCTTCAGCACTTCATAATCGATACGCCCGCCGCCGGAGGAGCAGGACTCAAATTCAATATGCGGGAAGCGGGCCACCAGCGTATCCAGCAGGCGATAGAACTGGCGAGTTTGCGCATCGGCCGCGGCTTTACCGTTATGCGCAGGCTGCACCAGCTCGCGGTTCATATCCCACTTCACATAGTCCACGGCGTGCTCGCCCAGCAGCCAGCTCATCCGTTCCAGCAGATAATCAAAGGCTTCCGGGATATTCAGGTTCAGGACAAACTGATGCCGTCCGGGGATCGGCGTATAGCCCGGCAGCGCCAGCACCCAGTCGGGATGCGCGCGGTATAAATCGGAGTTCGGGTTGATCATCTCTGGCTCAACCCAGATGCCGAACTCCATCCCCAGCGACTTCACGTGGTCGATAACCGGGGTCAGACCGTCAGGATATTTTTCTTCATCGAGATACCAGTCGCCGAGCGCCGCCCAGTCGTCGTTGCGCCCTTTAAACCAGCCGTCGTCGATGATAAAGCGCTCTACGCCCAACCCCGCCGCCTCATCCGCCATGCGCATGATGTACTGCGGGTCGTGGTCAAAATAGATCCCTTCCCAGGTGTTGAGATGCACCGGGCGCGCCTTGTTGTCCGGGAAGCGAATAATCTGTTCGCGCAAATAGCGGTGGAACTGCTGGCTCATGCCGTTCAGCCCTTGCGCTGAATAGCTGGCGTAGAGGTTCGGCGTCCACAGCGTTTCCCCTTCCGCCAGCGCCATTTCGCCCGCCAGATAGAGCGCTTCCGCCTGCAGGTAGCGCCGCCCGTCGGTTTTCACTTCCGCCCGCAGGCGGTGGTTACCGCTCCAGCCCAGGTGCACGCCCCACACTTCGCCCTGCATCTCGCTAAAGGCGCGGCTGCCGGTAATCAGCGCCGGAAAATGTTCGTGAGAGGTGCGTCCGCGGCGGTTTTCCAGCACAAAGCTGTCGTGTTCCAGAATGAGACGATGGGGCTGGAATTCGCGGATCCAGCGGCCATGAAAGGCCATCACTTCGCGGGCGCGTTCGGCGACCGGCAGCGTGACGGCCAGGCGATCCACCTGCCACGTCTGCGGGCGCAGGTTGGTTAAGCCATGGCGCACGCTCAGCACGCCGCTGCTATCAAGCTGGATTTCACTGCATAACCGCAGGCCAGCCTGCGCGTCTTCGCTGAAGAGAGTAACCTTCTGCCCGTCCTGCACCACCTCGGTGGTGGTGAACATCGGCGAGGCATCCAGCCCCTGGCGGTGGCCCTCAATACCCGGCGCGCCAAACAGACCGTGCCCCAGTTCGGCCATCAAGGTCACCGGGGAATCGACATCGAGGCGACCGTTGGCCACCGGGCGGGCGATGCTGGCGGCATCCTGCGGCGAAAAGTGGCTTAAATGCGGCCCCCAGTAGATAATTTCGGCGAACGGATGGGTTTTGATCACCACGTCGGCCACTGCGCTTTGCAGGCGTAAAATCGAATCAGACATTAGACATCTCCACAACAAGGAATGTCTTACTGTTGATCCGAAACGTTTCGGACGCCAACCAAAACGTTTCGGATCCGTGATCGAGTTCAGGAAATTAATCTGACGGGCGGGAAATCAGGCGGTTTCGCCGGAGATAAATTCAGGCTGCCAGAGCACCTGGAGCGAGGCGAGATCGTCACCGGCGATTAAGCGGCGAACCATGCTGGCTATCTGGCGACCCACACCCTGGCGGGTGGATTGAATCACCGCGCCAACCGGAGTTTCAATGATGCTATCCTGCGGTAAACCGTCGTAAACCACTAATGCAACACGGTTATCGCCAGTCAGACGCCCCAGTTGAGCCAGGGCCATCGCCGCGCCGTCGCCGTGAGTGTTGCAATCGGTGACAATCGCCGTTGGCGGTTCGGGCAAGCGCAGCAGCTCCATGGTTGCCTGAAACCCGCCGCGGCGGGTGGGCGGCACGCTGCGCAGCCAGGTATCCGCCAGGCCCGCTTCGCGCAGCGCCTGCAGATAACCGTTGCGGCGCTGGGTAATAAAAGCCTGATTGTTATTTTCGCTCAGCAGCGCGATGCGTCGGTGCCCCTGGCTAATCAGGTGGCGGGTGGCGCGATACGTTCCCGCCTGGTTATCGAAATCAAACCAGGCGTAGGGCTGCGGCAGGCGGCTGCGGCCCAGCGCCAGAAAAGGAAAGCCGGCGGAGAGCAGTTGAATCAGGCGCGGGTCGTCATCGAGCGTATGCGCGACGATCAGCGCATCGACGCGGCGGCTCTGCACCATACGCATATAGCCGTGCTTATCGGCCTGTTCATCGTCGGCAATCAGCAGTAAATCAATCTCGTAGCGCGCCAGTTCGTGGCTGATTTCACCCACCATTTCGAGAAAGACGTTGTTATTCAGCGGCGCGGGGCGCACGGGGAAAACGAGGCCGACGGCGTCGATTTTGCCCATCTTCAGGCGACGAGCGAAAGTATTGGGGCGATATCCGCGGCGCTGGGCTTCCGCTTCCACGCGGGCGCGCGTCTCCTGCGACACGTCGTCATAGCCGTTTAACGCGCGGCTGACGGTCGTTACCGAGATCCCAAGTTCTTTAGCAATGGCTTTCAGCGACATAGGTATGCCTGTCTTCGCGGAAGAATGCGGCTAGTGTCCCGCAATACGGGCATGGCGTCCAGCAACAGCGACAAAGCGCCATTCGGCGCTTTGTCCTGAGGAAAAACTACTGCGCCAGCGGTTTACGCACAAAGAAGCCATAGAGACAGGCGCCAAGGAACAGCAGGCAGCCGCCGAGAATAAAGACATTGGTGAACTGACCGGTAGCATCAAGGATAATCCCCGTGATCACCGGCGCCAGCGCTGCACCGAGAAAACCGCCAAAGTTCTGGATCGCACCGAGAGAAGCGACCTGCTCTTTGGGCGCCATATCCGCCGCCAGCGCCCAAATAACCCCGGACGGCATTTGTGAGCAGAAATAGCCCAGCGTCAGTAGCGTAATCGCGGTACCGCTGTTGCTGACAAACGGAATTGGCATCACAAAACAGGCCGCCATTGCCGCCCCCACCACAATAGGCACCTTCCGCGCCGTTACCGCATTAATCCCTCTACGCACCAGACGGTCAGAGAGCATCCCGCCGCAAAGGACGCCAAGAATACCGGCAAAGAATGGAATCGAGGCAATAAAGCCCGTCTGCTTCAGGCTGAATCCCAGCGACGTTTCCAGATAACCCGGCAGCCACGTCAGATAAACCCAGATAGTAAACATGATGCAGAAGTTGCCGGAGATCATGAACCAGGTCGTTTTATTGCGAAACAGCTCGCCCCAGCTAACCTGTGGCTTATCGGCCTCAGCCATCACCACCTTACCGGTGTGGATCAGCATCGCTTCCCGCGCATCCGGATCGCGATAAAACTTCAGCCACGCCAGAATCAACGGTATACCCAGCAGACCCACGGCGATAAACATCCCGCGCCAGCCAACCCACAGCAGCAGAAGCGTCAGCAGCGGCGGCGCGATGGCGTTAGCGATTTGCGAACCCGTATTGATGATCGATGTCGGCAGGCCGCGCTCTTTATCCGAAAACCAGCTTTGGGTGATCTTGATACCAGAGGTAAAGAACGGCGACTCTGCCACCCCCAGCAGCACCCGCAGGCCGTAGAAGAAACTATAGGTATTCACAAATCCCATCAGAAAGGTCACGGCAGACCATAGCGTCAGCGCGCCGGTGAACATCTTCTTTGGGCCGAAACGGTCGACCAGCCAGCCGGCCGGCAGGTTTGCCAGCGCATAAGGCCAGAGAAACGCCGATAGCAGCAGACCCATCTCGGTTCCGGAGAAACCAAACTCCTTCGAAATGGTGGTATTAGCAATACTCAGGTTGGCGCGGTCAAGATAGTTCACCACCGCAGCCAGCAGCAAAATCAAAATAATCCCCCAGCGCCGGCGAGAGAGTTTCGGCGGCTCGATTACCGCCGAGGAAGTCTGATTCACGGTGCTCATGCCGATACCTCCAGTAATGCGCGATCGATTTTGATGACCGCTTTGCGCAGATGGCTAACACCACCGCCCAGAGGATGGCAGCAGGGGCGATGAATATCTTCCGGGAAGAAAATCGCGAACATACCGGGGGTTAACGTTACCTGCGTCTCCGCTTCTTCTACCCGCCAGAACATGATGTCCTGCTGCGGCGTTCGATCATCCACAACGGTATGCAGACCGCTTTCCACGCGGCTGACGCCCATACGCTCATGGCCTGAAATCAGGTACTGAATATCGATAAACTGACGGTGCGATTCCGGACGAGCCTCGGCAAAAGGCATGCTATCCATCTCCTGTAGCAGGCAAAAGAGTCGGTCAGGGATCAGGTCGATTTTTCCCAGCGTGAAATCCTTAAAATCTTGCTCTGCAAGAAAAGCCAGCGCCTGGCGAATAACCGGATGATAAGCCATCGACTGTGCGGGCCATGCCTTCAGACTGGTTACGATCATAATGGCATCCTCCGCTTAGCCCACGATACGCTGACGCCACTGTTCGGTTCCGGCGCGAATCTGGTCGAGAATCACCGTCAGCCCCCAGTACTTATTCAGCACATCATCTTTATTAACCCGGCAGGTGATACTGTCGAAAGTCCCCAGACGCTGATGGTAAATTTTGGCGTTTTTCGGATAGCCCAGCGTTTCGCTCACCGCCCCCAGAGAGAGGAAAATCGCCAGTTCATCGGCCAGTGCGCGTTGGTTTTTCCCTTCTCGCCACAGCCAGCTATATAGTTCAGGGTGGAAGTTGGTAAACACACCGCTAAAGCCCTGTGAGCCCGCCAAAATCGCTGGCCAGGCAATCGCCGCGTTGGCGTTAATGACGTTGAGCGGCGTGCCCTGCGCCAGACGTACGCGACGTTCAACGGTCGGTAGATCGCAGCTCACATCCTTCAGCACAACGAAGCGCCCGCTATTGGCGCACCATGTAAATTCATCATCGGTAAGCAATCGGCGATAAGGCGCCGGACACTCGTAAAGGCCGAGCGGTAGCGAGGCTGGCAGCGTTTCCAGCAACGTGTTCAGCACTGCATAGAAAACGTCGCTCCCCTCATTACGCGGATCGAGATGGTTAGTCACCAGCACCAGGGCATCAATACCGGTCTGCGCCATCGCCAGCAGCTCGGCTTTTTGCGCTTCAATATCATCACTGATATGGCCAGAAGCGATAACGGGAATGCGGCCGTTAACGCGCTGTACCACAAAACGCGCCAGCTCAACGCGTTCTTCTAAGGAAAGGAACTGCATTTCGCTTGATTGACAGACGGCAAACAGCGCATCAACGCCCTTCTCCAGATACCAGTCGATTAATTTCGCCAGCGCCGGATAATCTATCCGTTCGTCAGCGGCAAATGGCGTCAGCATTACTGGGACAATACCGTTAATCGTTTTCATATTGTTTTTTCCTGAGTTCAGAGGGTACGGAGTCGTGCGTTTGCCTGTTCAAATTCAGGCATATTGGATGCCCCTTCCAGCTCCACGGCCAGAGAGGCGAAGGCGGAGGCCCAGGTAGCGGCCTGCACCAGACTATTTCCGGCGGCAAGCGATGCGGCCAGCGCACCGTTGAAAGCATCGCCGGCACCGGTGGTATCCACGGTGACGGCTGGGAAAGCGCGTATATGACTGAACTGGCGGTTATCCAGCAGCAGCGCACCGCGCGACCCCATCGTAATCAGCACTTTTTTAGCGCCGAGTCTGGCGATACGTAGCGCCGCTTCTTTTGCCGTATCAAAATCGCTAATGTCGATCCCCGATAATAAAGATGCTTCCGTTTCATTCGGCGTAATGACATCTACAAAGGGGATGCTGGGGATAATTTCAGCAGAATAGGGGGCGGGATTAAGAATAACTTGCTTACCCAGCTCATGCGCTATCTTGATTAGTGAATGAGTAGCATCGAAATTATTTTCCAGCTGAACCAATAAAACATCTGATGAAGATAATTCCGGAATAATTTTCTGAATTTCACTATAGGTAATAGTAGTATTTGCCCCGGAATAAATAGCAATCATATTTTCGCCGTTTTCCTGAGAAACATAAATAATCGCATTACCGGTTGGTTCACTCTCTGACTGATAAAGCGTGTAAGAGTGAATTGCAGAGCGAGTTAAATGATCTGCTGCTAAATGACTGAACTGATCTTTACCCACCTTGGCAACAAAATGCACCTGAGCACCGGCTTTACTGGCGGCCGTTGCCTGGTTTGCACCTTTCCCTCCCGGTCCCAGGCTGCTACCCAGCGCCATTAGCGATTCACCGCCTCGCGGGAAGCGTTCCACCTTCGCCACAATGTCAACGTTGAACGAGCCAAATACACATACCTTACCCTGCATAACTTTTCCTTTTTGTCGCTCATCGCCTGGTGATTTACGGTGATTAAGAGGTTGCAGCAGCACCTCAAAACTATCACCGGTTTCAGAAATAAGTTCCGCCTGCAAACTACGGCGCGAAATAATTGCTCCGCCATAACAGCGCTGCACCAAGCCCATCGCCGCAAGAGTATTTAAATCACTGCGAATCGTTTCTTTCGTGACATTAAAATGAGCAGAAAAATAATTAACATAACCACGTTCATGTTCATCTAAATATCGTAAAATAGACTTTCTACGTTCTTCAAGAAACATAATTAACCCCGATATCACCGTTGCAGTATACGAACCACCTAAGGGTGGAAGAGTGACATCAATCCCATGTTTCCAGACGAAACGGAAGCAAACAAAAATGAAGAAAAAGAATAAACGGAAAAGCGATATTCCCGGTTCTATAGGAAGTAAAATAATATATATATCATTAACATATATAACGGCATAACATTCTGCGGATTACGAATAAATGCGCAGAATGTTATTAAATTTAGTTCTGCTCGGCAATCAGCAGCGCCTGGGTGTCCGGCTCCAGCGCCTGGAAAACGTGCTGCCGATCGGCGGGATAGCAGATGTAATCGCCTTCCCCCAGCTCTTCCGGCGCTTCCGTCAGGCCGACCCGCGCCCGCCCCTGGGTGACAATAATATGCTCCACCGAACCCGGCGGATGGGGGTGGGAAATGCGGTCCGCGCCCGGCTGAGTCAGCAGAAGATAGATATCGCGCCGGGCGCCCGGCGGGCAGGCGGCCAGCAAAATCGCCTGATAGTTCGCCTGCTCGGCGACCACCTTCGTCCCCTCGCCGCGGCGGATCACCTGCGTGGTGTTGACCTGCGGCTCCAGCAGCCGGGCAAAGGGAATATCAAGAGCCACGCACAGCGCCCAGAGGGTTTCCAGGCTCGGGTTGCCGTTGCCGGATTCCAGCTGCGATAACGTTGATTTGGCAATTCCCGCCCGCCGCGCAACTTCGGCAAGGGAAAGGCCGGTGCGCGCGCGCTCACGTACCAGGCTTTTGGCAATCAGGCTAATTGGCTGAGTCATACAGCCCTCCGTGTTTTTTATAACGAACGATTCGTTCGTCTTGAAATGCAATTCTGTTACGTTCATTATAATGGAAATTCGTTCGATATGGCTAAAGAGTATGAAACAGCACTTCGCCGCGCTTAAGGGCGACACCCTCAGAGCAATTGTTTTAGTCTGCCTCGCGGTAGGCATCGTCGGGATGTCCTACGGCTCGTTGGCCGTCGCCTACGGCTTCCCGATTTGGGTCCCCTTTGTGCTTTCGGTTTGCGTCCTGGCGGGCGCTTCAGAGTTTATGTTTATCGGCATTGTCGCCAGCGGCGGCAACCCGCTGGCGGCGGCGGCGGCCGGGCTGCTGGTCAACGCGCGCCATATTCCCTTCGGCGTAACGGTGCGCGACCTGGTCGGCCAGCGCGCCGCCAGCTTCCTCGGCTGCCACATCATGAACGATGAAAGCGTAGTGTTTGGTCTGTCGCAGAAAACCCCCGAGCAGCGGCGGGCCGCCTACTGGCTGTGCGGCTTGGGCGTGGCGCTGATCTGGCCGTTGGGCGCGTTGTTAGGCGCGGGCGTCGGCAAGCTGCTCCCGGCGCCGGAGACCATTGGCCTCGATGCGGTATTCCCGGCGATTCTTCTGGCGCTGGTGGTGCCGGCCTTTAAAAACCGCACCACGTTGATCCGCGCCTGTAGCGGAGCGGCGCTATCGCTGGCCGCCGTGCCTTTCGCGCCGGTTGGTCTGCCGGTTTTACTGTCGCTGTTTGGCCTGCTGACGAGGAAAAAATAATGGGCAATATGACGCTATTTATCGCCGGTATTGCGATTTTGTCGCTGGGCACCTACTTAATGCGTTTAGGCGGAGCGAAGCTCGGCAGCCGGCTGGCGTTTTCCGAGCGCTCCCAGGCGCTGCTCTCCGATGCGGCGACGGTACTGCTCTTTTCCGTGGCGCTGGCGACCACCTTTTACGAGGGCGAACATTTTGCCGGGATGGCGCGGGTGCTGGGCGTTGGCCTGGCGGTGTTCCTCGCCTGGCGCAAGATGCCGCTGATCGTGGTGATTATCGCCGCCGCCGTGGCGACGGCGCTGCTGCGGATAGCGGGTATCGCCTGACCCGGCCTACGAAACCCGCAATATCAAGTAATTACGCAATTCCTGTAGGCCGCGAAAGCGAAGCGCCGCCGGGCAGCTGCAGTTAAGGAATTACTGCATTTGTACTTCGAGCCAACGGATAACAGGCGCCATCTCCAGCGGTTTTTGCTGATCGACGATAAACACCGGCCCCAGCCGCATGGGTTCCGCCCGCTGCGCCAGCTGAGCCAGCTCCGGGAGATACTCTTCGCCCGGGTGCCCCGGCCTGCGATCCTGCAACCGGCTGGCATAGCGCGACACCGCAAGCTCGGGCGAGATGCGGTTCCAGATCTCCAGAACCTTTTCAACGCCCGCCTGCTGCAGCTGCCGCTGCAACGTTTCGCGCGGCTGAAAACCAAACCAGGCGTCGATTAACCAGATACAGCCTGCCGGAGCGTGGCCGACGATCGACCAGATGACTTCATAAGCGGCGCAGCCCAGCTGCCGGTTGAAAGATCTGTCGATTTCGCTAAAGCACGCCATAAACGGCTCTTTAATACCGTCGATAGTCAGCTGCGGCAGATTGAAGGTTGCCGATAGCTGCCGGGTGACGGTGCTTTTGCCCGAGGCGGGAATGCCGTTAATTAAAATCACCGTTTTGCAGCCGGGTGTGAGATGTCTGTTCATAACAACGCGACGACCTCCTCTCTGCTGCTGGCGGCCCGCAGCTTCGCCATGGTCTCGTTATTATCGAGCAGGGCGATAATCGCCCGGATGCCCTCCTCAATATGGGCATTGCTGTCCTGCGCGCCGAACATAATGACAATATCCGCCTTCTCGCTATCGGCAAAATGAATCGGCTTATCCAACACGACCAGGCTAAAACAGTTACGCCTGACGCCACATTCCGGCCTGGCGTGGGGGATAGCGACGCCTTCATCGAAAACGTAATAGGCGCCGTGGTTCAGGGTATTATCGATTACCGCCTGACCGTAATCCGCCGAGATATACCCTTTCGCGACCAGCGGGCTGGCCGCCAGATGGATCACTTTCTGCCAGTCGGACTCCATGACGCCGACCTGAATCGCATCGGCCTCTATCAGCAGTTCTTTTATCGTCATCATCACTCCCTAAATATTGCGGCGAATTACATTGCGTAACTCATCAATACGCACAAAGAGCGCATCTATCTCCTGCCGATGACTCTTACTTTTGGCATACACCGCCAGCGCCCGGTTATACATCAGCGTTAAGGCTTTCTGTATTTCGCCATTAGCCGGGTTGCCCTGTAGTTCCGCTTCCAGTCTGGCTATTTCCCCGGCCAGCTGACGGGACTGTTCGTCATAATCCTGCGGTGGTTGACTCTCTTTTTTCCACAACGTTTTCAAAGATTCAAACATAGCGAGCACCTCCCTGACGGACAGCAGGGCAACAAAATACGGTTTAAAATAAGCTTTTATTTAAACAGCGCGATTTTTTCTATTAATACATGGGTGACCGCGTTATTCGCCGGAATTAAAAATTTGCGTACGCTGTCGTTCACTTTGCCTTTTTCAAAGGTGGTTTTACAGCGATCGACCCACTGGACATTCATTTCAGTGCCGACGTTCACCTTGTTAATGCCTTCAGTGACGGCCTGGCGCATATCTTCATCGCTGACGCCGGTACCGCCGTGCAGCACTAACGGCACGCCGGTCGCGGCGCTAATCTCTTTTAGCCGCTGGTGCTGGATTTGCGCCTTACCGGTATACAGGCCGTGCACCGTGCCCACGGAGACCGCCAGCATATCCACCCGGGTCTCCTCCACAAAGCGTTTGGCGTCCTCCACCGTGGTGAAGCAGATATCCTCCGCGGCCACGGCTTTGCCGTCTTCCGATCCGCCGATCGCCCCCAGTTCGCCTTCTACCGTGATATTCCGCGGGCGCGCCATCTCCACCACGATGCGGGTATTGCCGATATTCTCTTCCAAATCCAGATGGGAGCCGTCGTACATCACTGATGTAAATCCGGCATCCATGGCCGTTTCGATGGCGCTAATATCAGAGCAGTGATCCAGATGCAGGCAGGTCGGCACGTTTTCACTTTCCGCTAATGAACGAACCGCATCCACCAGTAACCGGTAGCCAAGATATTCCGCCGTCCCGGTAGAGATTTGAATCATTAACGGGCTATGGCTTTGTTGCGCCGCTTTAAAAAATGCTGGCAGCATTTCAATACAGTGCAAATTAAATGAGCCAATGGCCTTAAAATTTCTTTCCTGCGCAATTTTCAGAATAGCGTTGAAGTTATACAGACTCATGAACATTTTCCCCTTTCGGCTTCGCTGATTTACCGTTTACGAACCATGCCAGTGCGGCAACAAAAACAATGAACAGGGCGACAAATAGCCAGTTATTCTGGAAAGCGTGGCCTAATACCAGACCGGAACTAATGACGTCCGAATCGCTGAAGGTGACGCCGGTAAAACCGTAGCTTTCCAGCATCGGTACCAAAATGGCGGGCAGGAAGGTGATAAACAGGCCGTGAATGACGCCGCCAATCATCGCCCCGCGGCGGCCGCCCAGCGCGTTGCCGAAGACACCCGCCGTCCCCCCGGCAAAGAAGTTGGTTAACAGGCCGGGCAGGATCATCGCCAGGCCAAACATGGGAAACACCAGCATGCCGATGATGGAGCCGACGGTGGTCGCCAGGAAGCCGACGATCACCGCGTTAGGCGCATAGGGAAACAGCACCGGGCAATCCAGCGCGGGCTTAGCGTCCGGGACAATGCGCATCGCAATCCCGCGAAATGCCGACACCAGCTCGTTAAGCAACAGGCGCACGCCGCTGTAGAGAACGAATACCCCCGCCACAAACTGAATGGACTGCATAAAGGCGTACATCAGGTAGTTAATGCCGTTGGAGAACTGCGCGATATATTCCGGGCCCGCCGCAACCGCGGGGATGAGGTACATCGGCACCATCACTACCGCCATCGCGAGATAGGTATCCTGAAGAAACTTAAAGTTATCCGGTAATTCAAGGTCTTCTGTTGAGCGAGACCCTTTCCCCACCACTTTAGCCACCGCCGCCTGCACCAGATAGCCGATAGTGCAGAAGTGCCCCAGCGCCACGTCATCGGAACCGGTAATGCGCCTGACCACCGGCTGCGCCAGGGCGGGCATCAGTACCGCCATCACGCCGCCGAAAATACCGCCGGTTAAAATCAACGGAAGCCCGGTCAACCCGGCTTTATAACCAATCACCGCGCCGATAGTCGCCATCCACAGCAGCGCCTGGCCGGTCAGAAAAATATATTTAAGCGGCGTCAGGCGGGCGATAATGATGTTGACGGCAAAAATCACCATCAGGGTCAACGCGACTTCGGAACCTAATTCACGGTTGGCTAATCCGGCAATGGCGGCGACATCGGTAATGTAGCCTTTCATGCCAAATCCCTGCGTGAAAATATCGTTAAGGAACGTTAGCGTGGCGACAATAATGTTGATCCCGGCCATCATAATTAAGAAACCGAGCAGCGTTTTAAACGTCCCCTCTGCCGTTTTACCCGCTGATTTTTTTTGCAGAATCAGGCCCAGCATCGCAATAAATGCAATTAATATCGATGCCTGGCCGAGTAAATCTTTGACGATAAACTCTACAAAGCTATTCATAGTCCGCTACCTTCAGGTTACGTTCTTTTAAGAATGCGACGATCTTTGCCTCAATCTCGTCTTTATCCGTCAGCTTATGCAGTACCACTACGCGTTTAATTTCCTCCTCGCTGGCATCCGCCGTTAATATATCGGCAAAGGTTTTTTGCGTCAGAATCATATCTGATTTAAACGCCCCGGCTTCGGAAATAGTGGTATGTTCAATCTGTGCTGGAATCTCCAGCTTCTTTAAAACCGCCTTCGCCGTCATTTCAATGGCAAAGCTTGAACCGAGGCCGCAGCCACATACGCATAGAATTTTCAGCATGTAGGGTCTCCTCAAATTATATTGAGTTGTTTGGCAAGTTTATAATGATGTCCTTCAGTGTCGACCAGACGTTTTTTCATACTAATTAAATCAATCGGAATAGGTTTGTTACTTGCATTAATTATAATGGCTTTATTTTTCATCCCTGACTGAATGCAGCGAACCACTTCACTGGCCATAATCGTGCCCTGGTAGATCTCTTCGCAGGTCGGATCGCCATTGCGCAAACCGTAGCCAACGATAGTTTTACGAATACGCACGCCAATTTGCGGTTCGAGCTGCTTAATCATGGTATCAATGGCCCCCTGAAATCCGGGAGAGTATTCCCTGGTGTAGCCTTCAGAGCACAGGATCACCACGCTGTTCTGCTGTGTCAGCTTATGCTTCACCCGCTCGGCCAGCGTTTCCAACGGCAGCTGCGATTCCGGGATCAGGGCGATATCGGCGTTACTTTTTATCGCGGATTGCAACGTTAACTCTCCACAATACCCTCCCAGAATTTCGACCATAAACACGCGGCCCGGTAATGCTCTTCCGGTATTTCTTAAGCGGGAAACTTCTTTAATAATCTGCTCGCAGGCGGTGGAGAAACCAATCGTATAATCACTGCCGTACACATCGTTATCGATAGTCATCCCGACGCCAAAGCAGTTAATATCAAATTCGCTCAGCGTATTGAGAAACTGCAGGCTACCGTCGCCGCCGGCCATAATCAGCACATCAATGCGCAGTGATTTAATTTTTTTGGCTATTGTTTCATATTCGCTGCGCAGCAACCGACGGCTGGTGCGCCCGGAGGTAATGATCGGAATAGAGGCGATGGAGAAATCGACCAGATCGCGCCAGGCCACCTCCTGATGGTTTTTATCCAACAGCCCAGGTATTCCACCATTAAAAATAGTGATATCGGCATTCGCCAGTCTGGCAATCTGGAATATAAAATTATTAATTCCTGAAACATCGCCGCCGCTAATAACAATGCCAATTTTCATTGCCCGTCTCCGCTGTTTTGCCTGCCCACATTTTTCCCTGAGTTCAAGGGCATTATTTGCAAGAGAGATCACAATATGCTGATAAATCTCTGCCAGCCTAATATTGACATCGGGTTTATTAGCGCATTTTTTGTGATCAATATCTCTTTTATAAAATGGGATCGTCTTAACAGTTACGTTTTTATTTTCTTTTATATCATTAGGTTACTTGAGGAGATAATTTCGCCGGCGGGCTGCCCCTTTTCATCTTTAAGCCCAGCGATAATGAAAAAGCAGAAATGTGATAAATAGCGCATTTTTTTACGTCAGGAAGGTTCATGGCGCGTTTATCGCCCCGTTCAGGCTGTCCGGTTCTTCGGCCGCTTGCGGGCGGGGCGCCAGCTTTTACACCCCATCAAATCGGTGGCGATCTTCATCACATTCTAATCAAAACGTAGTTTCATTTTTATCTAATGGCGTAGAAAGTACTCAGTGTCTAATAAAAATAGTAGTGTCTAGTGTCTAAATAAAATCGACGCTATTTTCTACTCTACCCAGGACATTGAAAAATGGCGCTGTCGGCAAAAGAAAAGTTATTCCAGAAAATAGTGACTCATTATGCGCATAAACCCGCGGGGTTCACGGCTCAGGACTGTGCGGACTTTATGCAGGTTAACCGCAGCGTTATCAGCCATTACCTTAACAGGCTGTGCGATGACGGCCATCTGAGTAAAGAAAATACCCGGCCGGTGCGCTTCTTTGTACAGACCAACGGTAAGGAAAGCGTTCAGGCATCACTCATAGTGTCGAAAAAGCACGACGCCTTTCAGCCGTTGATTGGCGCACACGGCAGTCTGGCCGAAGCCGTCGCGCTGTGCCGCTCAGCGGTGGACTACCCCGGTGACGGCTTGCCTATCCTGCTCTCCGGAGAGAGTGGCGTCGGCAAAAGCCACCTGGCGACGCTAATTTATCAGTATGCCCTCGAACGCGGCGTTATCGCAGCAGACAAACCTTTCGTTGAGCTTAACTGCGCCGACTACGCCAATAACCCGGAGCTGCTTTCGGCGACCCTTTTCGGCTATATCCGGGGCGCTTTCACCGGAGCCGACCGCGAAAAACGCGGCGCCTTTGATGATGCCG
Source organism: Klebsiella sp. M5al (assembly GCF_002090195.1). Classification (NCBI taxonomy): domain Bacteria; kingdom Pseudomonadati; phylum Pseudomonadota; class Gammaproteobacteria; order Enterobacterales; family Enterobacteriaceae; genus Klebsiella; species Klebsiella sp. M5al. Next base: position 107,797 of record NZ_CP020657.1, on the reverse strand, counting down.
ATGGCGGGTTTCTGTTCCTCGACGAGGTTCATCGCCTCTCGGCAGAGAACCAGGAAAAGCTATTTCTGTTTATGGACAAGGGGTATTTCTACCGCCTTGGCGATAACCGTACGCGCCATCCGGCGTCGCTGCGCTTTATCTTCGCCACAACGGAAAATATCGACACCGTCCTGCTCAACACCTTCCGTCGCCGTATTCCGGTGCGCGTCACGCTGCCAAACTATATTTCGCGTCCGCTTACCGAGCGCGTCGCGCAGGTCAGCCACTTTTTGCATCAAGAAGCGCACAGCCTGCGTCGGGATATCCATCTCGATAATCAGCTGATGCATCAGCTGGTCGCCTCACCGGTGCGCGGCAATATCGGGGAGTTAAAAAACCAGATTAAAGTGATGTGCGCCAGCGCCTGGAGCGATAATCGCGAGGCCGAGGTTATTACGCTACGCGGCCCGGCGTCCGGCGGCGAAATAATCCGTATTGCCGCTAATGCGGATAATGACGCGCTGTGCGCCAGCCAGTTTCTGCCAAAGGCGATGCGCGATGAGGTGATTTTTCGCGACTTTTGCCACAGCGGTAACGTGCTGCTGCTGAATCGCAAAATGGAACAGCTGCTGACCACCGTCAGCGGCGCGGTTGCCGCCGAGGCGCTGTACAGCGGCTATATCTGGCAGAACACCGTTCACGCTCTCGACGAACTGGAGAGTTTGACCGGCATCTTCTGTAGCCAGGAGATCCGCAAGGCGGTCTGGCTCTGCGTCAGCTACGCGCTCCATGACGCTGAGGAGACGGTCAATGCAGGCGAACTGCAAACCATTTCCGACTATGTCTCCGCGAAGGCGCGGCTGCTGGCCGAGGAGTGTCTCGCCTTGCTGAGCAAACATGTCACCCGGCAGCCGCTGCCCCTGCTGCTGCCCCTGCTAAGCTGCGCTTTTCATACTCTCGCCGGCGAAGACGATCCGATTCAGGGGATTATCGTTTCCCACGGCCGCGCCACCGCGTCGAGCATTGCCGGTATCGCCAACCAGCTGACCGGCGGCTACTACTTTAAAGCCTTCGACATGGCGAACGCGACGTCGACCAGGGAGATTATCGACCTGCTGATCGCCCATGTTTCCCGTCTTAAGCAGGGGGCGGGGCTGATTATTCTGGTGGATATGGGGTCGCTAAAAGAGATTTACGAAGAGATTAAGCTCCATCTGCATGGTGAGCTGTTGGTTATCAACAACGTCAGCACGGCCATGGCGCTGGATATTGCGGCCAAAATCCAGGACAAGCTGTCGATGGAGGCGATTATTGAGAGCGCCAAAGGAGCGTATGAGGTGGAAACGCGCTACTACGCGGGCGTGTTGCCGGGCAATAAAATCATTATCTCCTGCATCTCCGGCGAAGGGATCTCCCGCAAGCTGAAAGATATCGTCCAGCGTTTCCTGGCCCAGGAGGAGATCGATATCATTACGATGGAGTATGACGATCTGAAATGGAAAATCGCCCACGCCGATCCGGCGCTGAACGGTACGCGGCTGATCATTACGACTACCGATCTGGAGGCCGGGTATATTCCGCTACTTAGCGTAGAGCAGCTGATTAAAGAAAAGACGCTGGTGTTAAAACGTGATTATTTCAACGGGCTGCTAATGGAAGGCGGTCTGGAGCCCATGATTGATGAAGTGGTCAAGCTATTCACGGTCGAAGGCGTCGCCAGCCGGCTTAATTTCCTCAATCCGGTGGTAATCATTGATGAAGTTGAAGCGGTCATTAAACAGTATGAATCCTTCTACAAAATCCATTTTGAAAGCTATCTGCGCATCAATCTGTTTATGCATATCGCGCTGATGATCGAACGGGTGATGGTGAATAACGGCGTACGCCATCGCGAAGAAACTGCGCTGACGCTTGAACAGCAGGCCTTTGTCGCCGTCCATGACACTTTTTTCCAGGCCCTGAACCGCAAATACAATATCACCCTGCCGCTCACTGAAGTGCTGATGATTTATGAAATCATGGAGCCATGGATCGCCTTTGCCCCTGAACATTAACCCTCCGCGGTCGGCGTCGTCTGGCCGCGCGCTCGACACTGCCGAACCACGCCTTTTCAACACTGAAAACAGCGTCCAGAAAAACTATTTTATCGTTTAAAAACATAAAGATAAAAACATGGCACGGTGATTGCTAAATCTCCCTCAGCTACCCAGAACATATTAAGGAACGCAAATGCGAGAGATGTACATCGCAACTCATGGCCGCTATGCCGAAGGGATTGTCTCAGCATTAAATCTGCTGATTGGCGACGATCATGGCGTCACGCCCGTCTGCGCCTACTGCGGCGAAATTGGTTCGACGGCTGAACTGGCCACCCGCTTTGACGCTATCGCCCGGCTGGCAGCCGGTCGCGGCAATGAGCTGGTGCTGTTTACCGATATGCCCGGCGGCAGCGTCAACAATACCGCCGTACAGATGATGGTCAAATACCCTCACGCGCACGTTATCAGCGGCGCCAATCTGATTATGTTGATGGAGTTTTGCATGTCGGAACACACCGATACCGCCCAGCGGCTCCAGGACGCATTTGCCGCCGCCAGCGGAGCAATGCAGTACATGAATCTGCTGCCGGAAATCATGGCGGCGCGCCAGGCGACACAGCATAAAACGCAGGACAATATTGATGATTTCTTTGCCGGGGAGGACAGCCTGTGACTATCGCACTTGAAGCGCTTGATAGCCGCTACTTCTTACCGCAGCCGGGGCTGGATCGTGCCTGGCTTGACGGGGCCATCGGCGACGTCCTGATCCGGCTTGACGCCATGCTGCCGCGCTTTACGGCAACCTTTCCTGCCGCCAGCGCCAGCCATGGCCGCTATGAAAGCGTTGAAAGAGTCGACTGGACCGAGGGATTCTGGACCGGCATGCTGTGGCTTGCCTGGGAGGTCACCGGCGACGAAAAATATCGGGCGGTAGCGGAAAGCCTGCTCGATAGTTTTGAAGAGCGGCTCGATAAGGAAATCAAGGTTGATACTCACGACCTCGGCTTCCTCTATCTGCTCTCCTGCGTTAACGCCTGGAAACTCACCGGCAACCTGCGCGCCCGCGAACTCGCCCTGCGCGCGGCCGAACTGCTTTATCGCCGCTTCAACGCCACGGCGGGCGTGATTCAGGCGTGGGGAGATTTAAACGACCCGGCGCGTCAGGGGCGAATGATCATCGACTGCAACCTCAATGTTCCGCTGCTGTTTTGGGCCGCCAACGAAACCGGTAACCCACGGTGGCGCGAGGCCGCCAGCCGTCATCTGGCGCAGGCCGCACGCTATCTGGTGCGTGAGGACGCCTCTACTTTTCATACGTTCTATATGGATGTTCATAACGGCAAGCCGCTACGCGGGGATACGCACCAGGGGTTCAGCGATAGCTCCTGCTGGTCGCGCGGTCAGGCCTGGGGAATTTACGGTTTTGCGCTGGGATATACCCACACCGGCGATGCCTGGCAGCCCGAGCTCTCTCGCCGCCTGACGCACTATTTTCTTAACCGCCTGCCGGAAGACTTTGTCTGCTATTGGGATCTGATTTTTACTGCCGAAGATAACCAGTACCGGGATACCTCTGCGGCGGCGATCGCGGCCTGCGGACTGGCGGAACTGCTGAAGCTATTACCCCTTACCGACCCGCTGCGTCCGGCCTACGGCAACGCTATTGAACTGATGATGCGCAATTTACGCGAGCGCTACTTTGCCCACGCGCAGGACGGCCTGCTGCGCGAAGGCGTTTATAACTTTGGCCGCAATATGGGCATTAACGAACCTAACCTCTGGGGCGATTACTTCTATTTCGAAGCCCTGGTTCGCCTTTCCCGCGTCTGGACACCCTACTTTTGCTAACTGGAGCTACACCATGATTTCTTTAGTACGTATTGACGATCGTTTAATCCACGGACAGGTTGCCGTGGTATGGACCAAGCATCTGGGCGTGAACCGCATCCTGGTCGCCAATGACCAGATCGTGAATAACGAAGTGCAGAAAATGTCGCTGCGCATGGCGGCTCCCGATACCGCAAAGTGCGCCATCATGGCGGTAAAGGATGCAGGCGATGTGCTTAACGACCCGCGTTCGGAAGCCATGAAAATTATGGTGATCGTTAACAACGCCGCCGACGCCCGTCGGCTTGTCGAGCAGGTGCCGGGAATAAAAACGTTAAACGTCGCTAACTTCGGGCGCATCACCGACAATCTGGCGGCGAAAAAGCGCATTAGCGATACCGTCTACGTGACGCCGGAAGATGTGACGGATTTCCACGCCATCGCCGACAGCGGCGTTGCCGTTGAATACCAGGTCCTGCCTTCTCATCCGGTAAAAAACCTGATTGAGATGCTGGGCAACGCCGCCAGCTAAACGAGGTCGCTATGTTAACTTCCGCAATTCTTGTTGCTGTCATTATGTTTCTGGTGAAAACCGCCGACCATACGCTGGGCCAACCGCTGATCGAACGTCCGCTCATCTGCGGCGCGCTGGTGGGTCTGGTGCTGGGAGATTTGCAGCAGGGGATTATCATCGGCGCCACGCTGGAGCTGATTTTCCTTGGCACCATCACCATCGGCGGCTCGGTTCCTGCCGATCTGGCGGTGGGTTCGGTGCTGGCAACCGCTTTTACGATCCTGACCCACGCCGAACCGCCGGTGGCCGTTGCGCTGGCGCTGCCGATCAGCCTGCTGGCGGTGTTTGTTTATCAGGTGCTGAAGCTGGTCTATACCGCTCTGGTTGAAAAATACGATGCGCTACTGGAACAAGGGCGTGACCGTGCGGCGCTGGGTCTGACGCTCGGTATGACCTTCTTTTACGGCATCCCCTTCGCCCTGATCGCCTTTTTTGGCGTGCTCTTCGGCACCGAGGTCATCCGCAGCCTGGTCGAGAGCATTCCGGGTACGGTCATGCGCGGCATGACGGCGGTTGGCGGCATTCTCCCGGCTCTCGGGTTCGCCATTCTGCTGAAGGCGCTGTGGAACCGTAATATCGCCGCCTTCTTTTTTATCGGTTTTGCGATGGCGGCTTATTTGCAGCTGCCGATTATGGGGATCGCGATTATCGCGGCCTCGGTAGCGGTCTATCTGTGCTTTAACGAATTCAATCAACTTAAAGCGAATAAACAAACGGCAACGGCGGCTGCGCCCGCTTCAGTCGACGATAAGGATGGGTTCTTCAATGACTGATATCCAGACACCTGGCGTTAGCGCTTACGCCGATGATAAAAGCGAGAAAAAGCTTTTCCGTCAGCTTTTTATCCGCCAGTTTCCGCTGCTGGGGTCGATGAACTTCACCCGCATGGAGGGATTAAGCTACGGCTGGGCGCTGGCGCCGATGCTGAAGAAAATCTACGCCAACGACCCGCACCGTTATCTTGAATCGCTTAAGCGAAACAGCCAGTTCTTCAATACCAACCAGCATCTGGCGCCCTTTATTATGGGCCTGACGCTGTCGATGGAAAAGGAGAACGCCGCCAACCCGAACTTTGATACCTCGAGTATTAACGGCATCAAAGTGGCCTTAATGGGGCCATTTGCCGGGGTAGGCGATTCATTTTTCTACGGCGTGCTGCGTATTATCGCCACCGGGATCGCTATTGGCCTGGCGTCGCAGGGCAATCCGCTTGGGCCGCTGCTGTTCCTGCTGATTTACAATATTCCCAGCTATCTGCTGCGCTATTACGGCGGCGTGATGGGCTAGCGCTTAGGCTCGAAATATATCGCCGAAGCGACGCAGTCGGGACTGCTGAGCTGTATAACGAAAGCCTCGTCGATTATGGGGTTAATGATGGTGGGGGCGATGAGCGCCAGCATGGTGAAATTCACCACTACCTTTAAAACCACCATCGCCGGACAGCCCTTTGTGCTGCAGGAGATCCTCGACAAAATTTGCGTTGGCTTAATTCCTCTGCTTTTAGTCCTGGGCTGCCTGAAGCTACTGAATAAAAAGGTTAGCCCGAATAAGGTATTAATTATGCTGATTGTCTTTGGCTTTGCCGCTGCGGGTATTGGCATAATTTAACGCTTCCCTGGCTCCCTTTAATAAAAGGGAGCCGTCCTCTTACTCGTGATGTATATCGACGCAAATAAAAAAACCAACCAGTGTCGAATTAATACTCAACACATAAAAACAACTCCATGTATTTTAAGGTTTTTATATTCTGGCACAGCAATTGCTATTTAATAAGTGTCTTTTATTACTTTATCGAAATGACGGTATTCTATAAATCCTACAGGAATAAAAATGAAAATATTACGCACGCTTTTAATCGGCATACCGCTGTCCTGCTTTACACTAAATACGTTTGCCGCGGCAACCTGGGTTGATAATCGCTACGCGCATACTACGGCTTCGGAGAAAAATCAGTATAAAATTGGCCTTGGCCATATATTTGATAATGGCGCAGGGGTGCTGGCCTCAGCAATGTATGACCTCGGACAAGATTTTAATCAAATGAAAAGCTCGTTCCAGGAGTTTGAAGGCTGGTATCCGATCCCGCTTAATGAAAAATGGACGCTGACGCCGGGCGGATTAACCGATATTGATAATAAAGGAACAAAGCTGGCTCCTTATATCAGTCTCGATTATAAAATCAGTAAAACCTTAAGTTTTAGCAGCCGCTATCGCTATAACCATATGACCCATAAAGATCGCGATTACAACGGCTATATGGATTATAACGACAGCCATCAGTTTGACCTGTACCTTAATTACCAGGCGACCGAGAAACTGTGGCTCCAGCTCAACCCGGAGTTCTTTGTCAACACAAACGACTTCAATGCCTCTAACGGGCAGAAAACTCACTGGGAGCCAAGTATTGTGGCGCGCTACCGCGTCGATAAACACTGGCTCCCCTATGCGGAAGTCGCCTGGCTCGATCAGGATCAGAATCACGACGATCAGGTGCGATTCCGCCTCGGCATTCGCTATTACTTCAATTAAACGCCGTAAAGGGCAGCTTCGCTGCCCTTCTGGTGTCGCCCGCAGGGCTTACTGCAAACGCACGATAAACGGTGAGAATATGGCGCTGCCTTTGACGTTTTCACGCTCGCCACGGGCATAAATACCCATACGCGCGCCGATCCATTTTCCCGCCCCGGCGGAAAACTGCGGCGTCACCTGCCGCCATTCACGCTGCGCAAGCCGATAACGAAAATGGACCACCCCGTCATAGTCCACCTGAAACCCTAGCTCAATCTCCTTGCAACCGGTGACCTCCTCAAGTCCGATGGATTGTTGATGCGTTTCACCGCGATCGTCTATCCATCCGTGGCATAGCGCGAGCTGCAAATTCGCCGCGCGGTACGTTACGCACAGTGCGGCAAAGCGCTGACCGTAAATCGCGATCCCCGCTTCATCGCCATCCTGAGAAAACATCGGATCAACCGCGGTCTGCACGTCAAAACGTTCAGCGGGAAACTTTTGCAGCAGCAGTTGAGGTAAGCGATACAGGCTGATATCGCCTGAGGTTAGCGCGCAGCGCAAGCGTAGCCCTTGCTGATGAGGCGTGAGCCAGTGGCGCTGGGGGTTTGCCTGCCATTGCCATTGAACACCGGGCTGGCCGTGCCGGAAATCGTCGCTGGTCTGTAAACAGCACGGCGCAACGGGCAATGCGGGTAAACGATGCAGGCTGACGGGCTGGCCTTTACCGGTGTCATTAAGCCTCTGGCCAATTTGCGGCCAGCCGTCAGCGCCCCAGCAAAGCGGCTGAAGATGCACTATCCGGCCATACACGCCTTTGTCCTGAAAGTGGAAAAACCAGTTTTCACCATTCTCCAGTTCAACCCACGCCCCCTGATGAGGACCATTTATCGGCGAATTCCCCTGGTGCAGGACATCGCGACTTTGCCATGGACCAGATAGCGTCGGGGCGCGCATGACCGTTTGCCAGCCTCGCTTGACGCCGCCGGCCGGGGCGAATATCCAGTATTCGCCGTTACGCTTATACAGCTTGGGGCCTTCCAGAGTGGGATGCGAGGGCGTTCCGTCAACAACGATCCGGCCGTTATCCAACAGCCGGGATGCATCCGGCGCCATTTCAAAAAGCTGGAGCTTATTTTTCACCCCGCTGCGGCTAAAAGCAAAGGCGTGAATCAGCCAGGCTCGCCCATCATCGTCCCAGAACGGACAAGGGTCTATCCAGCCGGGGGAGGCGTTCAGACAATAGGGTTCGCTCCACTCGCCTAACGGATCCCGGGCGTGGGAAACAAAAATACCCTCGTCGGGAAAACTGTAGAAAACCCAAAACTGGCCATCATGAAAACGAATGGAGGGCGCCCAAATCCCCTTTCCCGGCTGAACGCTGTCATATTCCGGCGAAGGCAGGCGTTTAACAATATGGTTAACGATTTGCCAATGGATGAGATCGCGTGAGTGGAGAAGCGGTAAGCCGGGCAATTGATGGAAACTGGAAGCCACCATCCAGAAATCATCGCCTGTGCGAATGACATCGGGATCGGCATAATCGGCATGAATCACGGGGTTTTGATAGAACAGCGGCATAGCGGGGACCTTTTATTGTCGACTGTTCATCGCGTTGCAATAAGCGGACCATCGAATAAAAATACTTAATTAACAATGAAATAAATATTTCTGTAGACACAAAAAAAGCGCCCCTTGGGCGCTCTTTCGACAGTAGCTTTACGCTTATTTATTCAGTTCCGCAGTCATGTGCACGCGGTTACCGGTAAACGCTTCGGTAATTTTGTAAGACGATGCGCCTGCGGCCTGGGCCTGAGCGGCGATTTTCGCTTCTGCACCGTCCATCGTTGCGGCGGTTGCGGTCACGGTTTCCGCAGCGAAGGAACCAAAAGAAGCGGCCAGAGCGATAACTGCGACAAAAGTTTTGATGCTTTTCATGATATAAACCCTTTACGTTAGTTGTTTGAATAAGGCGCCGTGCCTTGATGTGATAAATAGTAGCTCGCACACCGCCAAACAAAAAGCGGAAGGATTTGTTGTCATCATTCAAAAAAATTGACTTAAATTTAACCCGCGATTAACCGCTGCGGATGCGTGTAAACGGTCGCCCTGCCCGGCTTGCAGAATCCCACCAGCGTCAGGTTGCAGCGCTCGGCGACGTCAACCGCCAGCGTGGTAGCGGCAGAGACCGCAAAAAGGATTTCCACCCCGCACATGGCCGCCTTTTGCACCATCTCATAGCTGGCTCGGCTGGAGACGAGTGCCGCGCCGTTCTGCCAGGCGCCTTCTGACTCCGCTCGGTGTCCCAGGAGTTTGTCCAGCGCCACGTGGCGACCAACATCTTCGTGACCGCCCGCGAGATCCCCGGAAGGGCGCACCCAGGCCGCGGCGTGAGTACAACCAGTAAGGCGGCCTATCGGCTGAAAATCATGCAGGTGCGCCAGCGCGCGATCGAGATTCGCCAGATCGAACGTCTGGGTAAAAGGCAGCGGCTGCACGGGCTTGCCGATATCGTTGAGCTGCTCAACGCCGCATACGCCGCAGCCGGTGCGCCCGGCCAGCGCGCGACGGCGCTCTTTCAGCCCCATAAAGCGGCGGCTGGAGAGTTCGATTTGCACTTCAAGGCCGTTACAGGCCTGAAGGACGTCCATACCATAAATCTCGCCCCGGTTTTCGATAATCCCTTCGGATAAGGAAAAGCCCACGGCGAACTGCGCCAGGTCTTTCGGCGTCGCCATCATCACCACGTGCGAGATGCCGTTATAGACCAGCGCAACGGGTACCTCTTCAGCTAACTCGTCTGGCTGAGGATGTTGCAAATTTTGGCGCTTCCAGAGCGATACCTGGCGATAACCTGTGATATCTGTCACATTTTCGATTTGTTCAAGAGGCTTCTTGTTCACTTTGTCTTAACCGTATTGGAACAGGCATACACACAATGTGGTATTCTGTTTATATCCCTTCGGGAACGAGGGAAATTACCCCTAATTCTGAACCTTTGCGGCCCTTACCGCAAAGCAAATAACTATATGTGACAATGTCGAAACAAGGAGCGAACCATGCAGGTCAGCAGAAGGCAGTTCTTTAAGATCTGCGCTGGCGGTATGGCAGGAACCACGGCAGCGGCGCTGGGCTTTGCGCCCGGTTTAGCGCTCGCGGAAACACGGCAGTATAAGCTGCTGCGCACCCGCGAAACCCGTAACACCTGCACTTACTGTTCCGTCGGCTGTGGGCTGTTGATGTACAGCCTCGGCGACGGCGCGAAAAACGCCAAAGCGTCTATCTTCCATATCGAAGGTGACCCGGACCACCCGGTCAACCGTGGTGCGCTCTGCCCTAAAGGGGCCGGTCTGGTGGACTTTATCCACTCCGAAAGCCGTCTGAAATTCCCGGAATACCGCGCGCCAGGCTCTGATAAATGGCAGCAAATCAGCTGGGATGAAGCGTTCGACCGTATCGCTAAGCTGATGAAAGAAGACCGCGACGCCAACTTTGTCGCGCAGAATAGCGAAGGCACTACCGTCAACCGCTGGCTGACCACCGGTATGCTGTGCGCCTCCGCCTCCAGTAACGAAACCGGTTATTTAACCCAGAAATTTACCCGCGCGCTCGGTATGCTCGCGGTCGACAACCAGGCGCGCGTCTGACACGGACCAACGGTAGCAAGTCTTGCTCCAACATTTGGTCGCGGTGCGATGACCAACCACTGGGTCGACATCAAGAACGCCAATCTCGTGGTGGTGATGGGCGGCAACGCCGCTGAAGCACACCCTGTTGGGTTCCGCTGGGCGATGGAAGCCAAGATTCACAACGGCGCGAAGCTGATTGTGATCGATCCGCGCTTTACGCGTACCGCGGCGGTGGCTGATTTCTATACCCCAATTCGTTCCGGTACTGACATTACCTTCCTGTCAGGCGTCATCCTGTACCTGCTGAACAACGAAAAAATCAACCGTGAATATACTGAAGCCTATACCAACGCCAGCCTGATTGTGCGTGAAGATTACAGCTTTGAAGACGGTCTGTTCAGCGGCTACGACGCCGAAGCCCGCAAGTACGATAAAACGTCCTGGAACTATGAGCTGGATGAAAACGGCTTTGCCAAACGCGATACCACGCTGCAGCATCCGCGCTGCGTCTGGAACCTGCTGAAGCAGCACGTTTCCCGCTATACGCCGGAAGTTGTCGAAAACATCTGCGGGACGCCAAAAGCCGACTTCCTCAAAGTCTGCGAATACATCGCGGAAACCAGCGCGCACGATAAAACCGCGTCGTTCCTGTACGCGCTGGGCTGGACGCAGCACTCCATCGGCGCGCAGAACATCCGCACCATGGCGATGATCCAGCTGCTGCTCGGCAATATGGGCATGGCGGGCGGCGGCGTAAACGCCCTGCGCGGCCACTCCAATATTCAGGGTCTCACCGACCTGGGACTGCTGTCGCAGAGCTTGCCAGGCTATATGACGCTGCCGAGCGAGAAACAGACTGACCTGCAAACCTACCTCGCCGCCAACACGCCGAAACCGCTGTTGAAGGGCCAGGTGAACTACTGGGGTAACTACCCGAAATTCTTCGTCTCGATGATGAAGGCCTTCTTTGGCGATAAAGCGACGGCGGAAAACAGCTGGGGCTTTGACTGGCTGCCGAAGTGGGATAAGGGCTACGACGTCCTGCAATACTTCGAGATGATGAACCAGGGTAAAGTGAACGGCTATATCTGCCAGGGCTTCAACCCGGTAGCGTCGTTCCCGAACAAAAACAAGGTTGTCGCGTCGCTGTCGAAGCTGAAGTTCCTGGTGACCATCGACCCGCTCAACACCGAAACCTCCACCTTCTGGCAAAACCACGGGGAGTCGAACGACGTCGATCCGACGAAAATCCAGACCGAAGTGTTCCGCCTGCCGTCCACCTGCTTCGCCGAAGAGAACGGTTCTATCGTCAACTCCGGCCGCTGGCTGCAATGGCACTGGAAAGGCGCGGACGCCCCGGGGATTGCGACCACCGACGGTGAGATCCTCGCCGGCATCTTCTTACGCCTGCGCAAGATGTACGCCGAACAGGGCGGACCGGCGCCGGAACCGGTGCTGAACATGACGTGGAACTACGCCACGCCGCATGAACCGGCATCAGAAGAAGTCGCGATGGAAAGCAACGGTAAGGCGCTGGCAGATATTACCGACCCGGCAACCGGGGCGGTGATCGTCAAGAAAGGCCAGCAGCTCAGCTCGTTTGCGCAGCTGCGCGATGACGGCACCACCTCCAGCGGCTGTTGGATCTTCGCCGGTAGCTGGACGCCGGACGGCAACCAGATGGCGCGTCGCGATAACGCCGACCCGTCGGGCCTGGGCAATACGCTGGGCTGGGCATGGGCGTGGCCGCTCAACCGCCGCATTCTGTATAACCGCGCCTCCGCGGACCCGGCGGGTAAACCGTGGGATCCGAAGCGCCAGCTCCTGAAATGGGATGGCGCGAAGTGGGGCGGCGTGGATATTGCGGACTACAGCGCCGCGGCGCCGGACAGCGATGTCGGGCCGTTTATCATGCAGCCGGAAGGAATGGGGCGTCTGTTCGCTATCGATAAGATGGCGGAAGGGCCGTTCCCGGAACACTACGAGCCGTTTGAAACGCCGCTGGGCACTAACCCGCTGCACCCGAACGTGGTCTCGAACCCGGCCGCGCGCGTCTTTAAAGGCGACCTTGAGCAGATGGGCAAAGCGGATAAATTCCCTTACGTCGGCACCACTTACCGTCTGACCGAGCACTTCCACTACTGGACCAAGCACGCGCTGCTTAACGCCATCGCGCAGCCGGAACAGTTCGTGGAGATCGGCGAGAAGCTGGCCAACAAGCTCGGCATCGCCCATGGCGATACCGTGAAGGTCTCCTCTAACCGCGGTTATATCAAAGCCAAGGCGGTGGTAACCAAGCGTATTCGCACGCTGAAAGCGGACGGTAAGGATATCGATACTATCGGTATTCCGATTCACTGGGGCTACGAAGGCGTGGCGAAGAAAGGGTTTATCGCCAATACCCTGACGCCGTTTGTCGGTGATGCGAACACGCAGACGCCGGAGTTCAAGGCTTTCCTCGTGAACGTGGAAAAGGCGTAACGGAGACGAATTATGGCTTATCAATCGCAAGACATTATCCGTCGTTCCGCGACTAACGGCTTCACCCCCGCGCCCCGCGCGCGGGACCACCAGGAAGAGGTGGCGAAGCTTATCGACGTCACCACCTGTATCGGCTGTAAAGCCTGTCAGGTGGCCTGTTCCGAGTGGAACGACATCCGGGATGAAGTCGGTCACAACGTCGGGGTCTACGATAACCCCGCCGACCTGACCGCCAAATCCTGGACCGTGATGCGCTTCTCGGAAGTGGAGCAGAACGACAAACTGGAGTGGCTCATCCGCAAGGATGGCTGTATGCACTGCGCCGACCCGGGCTGCCTGAAGGCCTGCCCGGCGGAAGGGGCGATCATTCAGTACGCCAACGGCATCGTCGACTTCCAGTCCGAGCAGTGCATCGGCTGCGGCTACTGCATCGCCGGCTGCCCGTTCAACGTGCCGCGCCTGAACCCGGAAGATAACCGCGTCTACAAATGTACGCTGTGCGTCGACCGCGTTAACGTTGGCCAGGAGCCGGCGTGCGTGAAAACCTGCCCGACCGGCGCTATCCACTTCGGCTCCAAAGAGGAGATGAAAACGCTGGCGGGCGAGCGCGTCGCCGAGCTGAAAACCCGCGGTTACGACAACGCGGGGCTGTACGATCCGGCAGGCGTTGGCGGCACGCACGTGATGTACGTGCTGCACCACGCCGACAAGCCGAACCTGTACCACGGCCTGCCGGAGAACCCGGAAATCAGCGCCACGGTTAAGTTCTGGAAAGGGATCTGGAAGCCTCTCGCGGCGGTCGGCTTTGCGGCCACTTTCGCCGCCAGCATCTTCCACTACGTCGGCGTCGGTCCGAACCGCGCGGAAGAGGAAGAGGACAATCTGGATGAAGAGAAAGACGAGGTGCGCAAATGAAAAGACGTGACACCATCGTGCGCTACACCGCGCCGGAACGCATCAACCACTGGGTCACCGCCTTCTGCTTCGTGCTGGCGGCGGTGAGCGGGCTGGGCTTTTTCTTCCCGTCCTTCAACTGGCTGATGCACATCATGGGCACCCCGCAGCTGGCGCGTATTCTGCACCCGTTCGTGGGCGTGATTATGTTTGCCTCGTTCATCATTATGTTCTTCCGCTACTGGCACCATAACCTGATCAACCGGGACGATATTTTCTGGGCGAAGAACATTCGCAAGATTGTGGTCAACGAGGAAGTGGGCGACACCGGGCGCTATAACTTCGGCCAGAAGTGCGTGTTCTGGGCGGCGATTATCTTCCTGGTGCTGCTGCTGGTGAGCGGGGTGATTATCTGGCGTCCGTACTTTGCGCCGGCGTTCTCCATCCCGGTTATCCGCGTCGCGCTGATGCTGCACTCCTTCTCGGCGGTCGCGCTGATCGTGGTGATCATGGTGCATATTTACGCCGCGCTGTGGGTGAAAGGCACCATTACCGCGATGGTGGAAGGCTGGGTGACGAAGACCTGGGCGAAGAAGCATCATCCGCGCTGGTACCGTGAAGTCCGCGAAAAGCAGGATAAGCGCCAGTCGTAGGCCCGAGCGCTTTGTTCGTCTCTGAAATGGCGTCGTATATCGACGCCATTTTTTTGCGGATAACGCGCTGTTTTGACAACATTAACCATAGTGCGCCGCAGGCGGGAGCGGCACGTTTCCCGGTTCGCTCAAGCCTTGGCGCAGGATAGCTAATCCTAACGGTGCATAGTCTGGGGTATCGATATCAGGTATCGTAACGCACACATTGCGATGTCATGGGTATATCCCGTACGCCGATTGCGGTTATCATTAATGACATTCACCAGAGCGGGCGCGTGATGCCCGCCAAATCACAGAGCGGACGCGACCATCGCCGAATCTGCTGAAACCAGGAAGTAACAGAATGAGCATTCGTATCATCCCGCAAGATGAGCTGGAAAAGAGCGAGAAACGCGCGACGGATATGATTCCGCCGTTGTTGTTTCCCCGGCTCAAAAATTTATATAACCGTCGCGCCGAACGCCTGCGCGAACTGGCTGAAAATAACCCGCTGGGCGATTACCTGCGCTTTGCCGCGCTTATCGCCCACGCGCAGGAAGTGGTGCTGTACGACCATCCGCTGCAGATGGATCTCACCGCGCGCATCAAAGAAGCGAACGACCAGGGTAAGCCGCCGCTGGATATCCACGTTTTGCCGCGCGATAAGCACTGGCACAAGCTGCTGCATTCGCTGATTGCCGAACTGAAGCCGGAGATGAGCGGCCCGGCGCTGGCGGTCATCGAGAATCTGGAAAAAGCCTCCGAACAGGAGCTGGAACTGATGGCAAGCGCGCTGTTTGCGTCCGATTTTGCCTCTGTCAGCAGCGATAAAGCGCCGTTTATCTGGGCCGCGCTCTCGCTCTATTGGGCGCAGATGGCCAGCCTGATCCCCGGAAAAGCCCGCGCTGAATACGGTGAACAGCGTCAGTTCTGCCCGGTTTGCGGCTCGATGCCGGTCTCCAGCATGGTGCAAATTGGCACCACTCAGGGCCTGCGCTATCTGCACTGCAACCTGTGCGAAACCGAGTGGCATGTGGTGCGCGTGAAGTGCAGCAACTGCGAACAAACGCGCGATCTGCACTACTGGTCATTAGATAACGAGCAGTCGGCGATTAAAGCCGAAACCTGCGGCGACTGCGGTACCTACCTGAAGATTCTCTATCAGGAAAAAGACCCAAAAGTGGAAGCCGTCGCCGACGACCTCGCCTCGCTGGTGCTGGACGCACGGATGGAACAAGAGGGCTTCGCCCGCAGCTCCATTAACCCGTTCCTGTTCCCTGGCGAAGGGGAATAACGGCTGGCATCATGCCGGGCGGCGCCTGCCGCCCGGCTTACAAATGATAAGGCGTAATCACTCCGGGTATCCCGAAAAAATCTTTGGTATTGCGCGTGACCAGTTCATAACGATGTATTTGCGCTGTCGCCAGTATGATGGCATCCGGCAGCTTCATCCCATACTCCTTCCTGAGATTGACGCTTCGTTCAGCAATATCCTGTGAAATATCGATAATATTAAACGCGCTCAGTGCAATACGCGTGCGGTGTTCCTGATGATACTTTTTCGCCCCCACCATTACTTCCATCCACGTGATGAGGCTAATCGCATTCTGTGGCGGATAAGCCTCCAGAACCTGTTTCGCTTCAACGCGACCGCTGAATAAATCGATGAGAATATTAGTATCAAACAGCGCCGGGCCTTTAATCATTGCCACTCCTCGCGGAGTTTCCTTTCGAATTCAACTCCCTCTTCCTCACAGCCTTGCCAAATCCCCAGCGCATTGGAAATAGTGGTGTCAGCTTGTCTTTCCAGGTACTGTTCAACCGCCTCGCGTAACAGTTCCGCTCGAGGAAGATTGCGCTGCTGTTTGAGGTCTTCAAGACGTTTAATAACGTCATCCGATAAGTCGAGTAGTATTCTGCCCATATTCGTTCCCGTCATCATACTCACATATACCTCCAGTATATCATTGACGATGAATTTTCAAACAACATACACCTGCAGTTGGTGGGGGGAAAGCCCCGTCAGCAATGAGTTTCACTTTTGCGAGCCGCTTTCCACAATCGTTTCGCAACCCAAATCGCCCATTTTCTTTTGTTAAAAATCAGGCTATAAGACTGGATATCCAAACAGGTTAAGGGATTAAAAAATGGCGCTTGAAAAAGGTATTGCAGAGCTGGTGCGGGAATTTATCGATGCAGGTCGCCCCTCATCGCGCGAACAGAATATTGATGACCGGAGAAACGGTTATGTCGCTAGTGCCGTGTTAGCCGGGGAACAAGAAAACCGCGTGTGGGTAGAGGACATCGAACTCGAGGGCATGTTTTTTCGCGTGGTCTCTCCCCTCAATGCGACTGGCGCGCTGCCTGCCGTTATCTATTTCCACGGTGGCTGCTTTATCAGCGGCGGTTTCGCCACGCATGACCATCAGCTCCGCCAGCTGGCGTACCACAGCGGCTGTCGCGTTATCGCCGTGCAATATCGGCTGGCGCCGGAGCATACTTTTCCTGCCGCCCATGATGATGCCGAAAAAGGCGCGCTGATTATTCACCGCCACGCCGGGCAGCTGGGCATCGATGCTTCCCGTATTACGCTGGCTGGCGACAGCGCCGGAGGACATCTGGCATTAGTGACCGCCCTGCGACTCAAAACCACGCAGGCCTGGCAACCCGCACAGCTGGTTTTGATTTACCCGATGCTGGATGCCACCGCCAGCATGAAGAGCTATATCGATAACGGTAAAGATTACATCATCACCGAAGATACCCTGCTCAGCGGCTATGAAATGTACCTTTCAGCGACGGAACTCCATCATCCGGAAGCCAGCCCGCTATGGCGTAAAGACTTTAACGGATTACCGCCGGTACATATTCTGACGGCAGAATACGACCCTTTGCGTGATGAAGGCGAAGCGCTTTACCAGCGCCTGCTTGAGCAGGGCGTTGACTGTACCTGTCAGCGCTATCTCGGGGTGATCCACGGCTTCTTTCAACTGGGCGGCATCAGCCCGGCGGCCGGAAGCGCGATGAGGGATATCGCCTGGCGGGTGAAGTCACCAGGCCAGTAGACCGGTATAAAGGGAGGCTACTCCTCTTCGTTACCGCCCTCTTCATACGGGCCAAACGGCTTCGCGGGAAGAACAATATAGATACCCTCAAAAACCGCGCCAAGCCGATCGTCGCCAAACAGTTCAACCTGCAGCTGAACGCGCGCTTTACGCCCGCGCGCCAGCCGGTCAAGATCGCCGCTTAACGAACCGAGATCGGCAACGGCGCTTGGGCGTCCGCTAATGGGCTGGCTGTAGCGGATATGCGCATCGGCAAGAATAATTGTGCCGCCAAGATGCCGCTCGCGCAGCATCAGCCAGATAAGCCCCCAGCCGGTTAACGTTGCCTGAGAAAACAGGCTGCCGGCAAACAGGGTATGGTGTGGGTTCTGGTTACCGGCTTCCGGCATGGTGGTGATGAATTTTTGCCCGGTATACTGCTGGATGCGCACGCCCATTTTCTCGCTGAGAGGGATATGCTGATACCAGGCCTGCTGCAGCTGAGCGCACCAGTCGCCGCGATGTAAAATATCATCCAGCGAGGCTATTGGCTTAATCATCAGAAAATGACGGATCGGCGTGGTCGTCGGCGTGGTGATTTCTCCCTGGTTCACAAAACCGAGCTTCGCAAAGAACTCCACCGCGTCTTCGCGGGCGCTACAGGTCACGCGCTTAACGCCTTCCTGGCGGGCGACGGACTCCAGCGTCATCGCCATCAGGGTACCCAGCCCTTTATCCTGCACTGACGGATGAACGGCCATAAAACGGATAGAGGCTTCGTTTTCCGCATTCACATACAGCCGCCCGACGGCAACCAGATTACCCTCTTCATCGACCACCATTTGATGGTGCGCCATCGCATCCCACGCATCGCGCTCGGACCCTTTCGGCTGATGCAGCGGCTTACGCAGCATCTCCCAGCGGAACTGGTAGTAGCTCTCTAACTCTTCTTCTGTTTGCGGTACACGAAGGTGATACATAGCTGTACTCTCTTTTGTTACCCGCAGCCTGCCCGGAAGCTGGCTCATACCTGCAACCAAAAGGTTACGGGACCATCATTCACCAGAGAAACCTGCATATCGGCAGCAAATCTCCCGGTCTGCGTATTCATTTTCTGCTCGCGGCAGCGCTCAACGAAATACGCGTACAGCGCTTCCGCTTTATCCGGCGCAGCCCCTTTCGAAAATCCAGGGCGCATCCCGCGCTCGGTATCTGCTGCCAGCGTAAATTGTGAAACCACCAGCACGCTGCCGCCAGCCTGCTGCACGTTCAGATTCATTTTGCCTTCAGCATCGCTAAAAATACGGTATCCCAGCACGCGCTCGCACAGGCGGTTCGCCTTTTGCTCATCATCGTCTCTCTCGACGCCTAACAGCACCAGAAGCCCGGGGCCGATTTCGCCCGTCACTTCACCCTCCACGGTAACGCTAGCTCGGGATACGCGTTGAATTAATGCAATCATGATTGTTCTGTTTCTTCTTTTTTCAGTTTGCGGTATTCACCGAGAGTGACAGTAATTTCAGCGCCAAGCAAGACGATACACCACGTCCAGTACACCCAGACAAACAAAATAGGCACCACGGCGAGTACGCCATAAATCAGCTGATATGACGGGAACGCGGTGATATATAAAGCAAAAGCTTTCTTACCCGCTTCAAAGAGCAGCGCAGCGACCAGGGAACCGATTATCGCATCGCGGTTACGCACCTCGGCCGTCGGCACAATGCTGTAAAGCAGCCAGAATGCCACCCAGGATAAAATGAGCGGAAAAATACGCAGCACATCGTCAATCACGCTATTCAGGTCGCTGGCCCAGCGTAACGACAGGAGATAGGAGCTGATCGCAAGGCTGGCGCCCGCCAGCAGCGGCCCCAGGGTGAGGATCATCCAGTAAACGGCAAAGGAGTAGGTTTTTGGCCGGGTTCGGGTACTGCGCCAGATGGTGTTCAACGCGCTATCAATGGAGTACATCAACAGCAGCGATGTCACAATCAGACCGAAAGCGCCCACGGCGGTCATTCGACTGGAGTTAGCGACAAACTGCTCAATGTAGCCCTGAATGACATCCCCGGTTGCCGGGATGAAATTGGCGAAGATAAAGTGGCGAATCTGGATACTGACATCAGAAAACATCGGAAATGCCGCGAACAGCGCGAAAACGACGGCAATAAGCGGCACAAGGGAGAGTAACGACACATAGGCAAGATTCCCCGCCAGCGTCGTCATATTATCTTCATCAATACGCCGCCATAGCAGCTTGAGCCAGGCCACCAGCGGTCGCAGATGGCGCGTGGTTTTTTGATGAACGGTTTTTAGCATAGCTGTTTAGCAAAATAGTTGGGGATGGTTTCCTTCCCGGTCACCAGAATGCTGGTAATGCCCAGCTGGTTAGCCCCGGCAATATTATCCGCGTTATCATCGAAGAAGACCGTATCGTCAGCGGAAAAACCTTCCGCTTCAAGGACGCTCTGATAGATCCGCGCTTCGGGTTTACGCATCCCCATTTCCTGAGAAAGATAGATATGGTCAGCCGCGGCGCGTATCTCGGGGTACTCATCCGGCCAGAAGGTGGTATGCAGGCGGTTAGTGTTGGACAGAACCACGACCCGATGCCCCTGCTCGCGTAATTTTTGCATAATCGCGATAACCTCCGGGCGCAGGGAGACAAAAACCGCCTGCCAGCCGTGGGAGAACTGCTCGTAGCTAAGCGACATGTTCATTTCATGGCACATCGCCGCCGCGAAATCTTCATCGCTGATTTCACCGCGCTCGTGCTGGTGGAACGCTTCGCCCATGGTGAAATGCTGCTGCAGCGTCGCAAGGGGAATTCGCGTTAAATCGCTCCACGTCCCGAGCACCCGGTTGAAGTCAATATCGACAATCACATTACCTAAATCAAAGATATAGAGCATGGTCCTCTCCTTTTGCACCGTGGAAAATTAACTGTAGCGGGAAAGGGGGAGTTTGACTATGGGCGGTAGGGCTTTGTACAAAAAAGAAACCCTGCCATTGAGGCAGGGTTCAGATAGCAGAAAGAAGCGTTAATTAATCTTCTTTCGCACCGCGCATCGCGCGTTTACGGTCGTTCTCGGTCAGGTGACGTTTACGGATACGGACAGAAGTCGGGGTGACTTCTACCAGTTCGTCGTCATCGATGAACTCAAGAGCCTGCTCCAGAGTCATTTTCAGCGCCGGAACCAGCGTCGTTGCTTCGTCAGTACCGGAAGCACGCATGTTGGTCAGTTTCTTACCGGTCAGGCAGTTTACCGTCAGGTCGTTAGAGCGGCTGTGAATACCGATAATCTGGCCTTCGTAAACTTCTGCGCCGTGGCCCAGGAACAGCTTACCGCGATCCTGCAGGCTGAACAGGGCGAACGCAACTGCTTTACCCTGACCGTTGGAGATCAGAACACCGTTCTGACGCTGACCCACATCACCCGCACGAACGTCGTCGTAGTGGCTGAAGGTGGAGTACAGCAGACCGGTACCGGAGGTCATGGTCATGAATTCTGAACGGAAGCCGATCAGACCACGGCTTGGGATCACGTAGTCGAGACGTACGCGGCCTTTGCCATCTGGATTCATGTTTTTCAGATCGCCTTTACGCTCACCCAGCGCCTGCATCACAGAACCCTGGTGCTGCTCTTCAACGTCCAGCGTCACGTTTTCGAACGGCTCTTGCTTACGGCCATCGATTTCGCGGAAGATAACTTTCGGACGGGAAACCGCCATTTCGAAACCTTCACGACGCATGTTCTCGATAAGGACAGACAGGTGCAGTTCGCCACGGCCAGAAACGCGGAATGCGTCTGCATCCGGAGTTTCTTCAACGCGCAGCGCCACGTTATGCACCAGCTCTTTGTTCAGGCGGTCAAGGATCTGACGAGAGGTAACGTACTTACCTTCCTTACCGCAGAACGGCGAGGTGTTAACGCAGAAGAACATAGAGACGGTCGGCTCATCAACAGACAGCGCCGGCAGCGCTTCAACATTCTGCGTATCGCAGATGGTGTCAGAGATGTTCAGTTCGCCCAGGCCGGTGATCGCGATGATATCGCCAGCTTCTGCAACGTCGCTCTCGATACGCTCAAGGCCCAGATGGGTCAGAACCTTACCGACTTTACCGTTACGGGTTTTGCCTTCGCTATCAATGATAGTGACCTGCTGGTTCGGCTTCACTTTACCGCGCTTGATGCGGCCGATGCCGATGACGCCAACGTAGTTGTTGTAGTCCAGCTGGGAGATTTGCATCTGCAGCGGGCCATCAAGGTCAACGTTCGGCGCCGGTACGCGATCGACGATGGTCTGATACAGCGGAGTCATGTCTTCAGCCATATCTTCGTGATCCAGACCCGCGATACCGTTCAGCGCAGAAGCGTAAACGATAGGGAAGTCCAGCTGTTCGTCGGTAGCGTCGAGGTTAACGAACAGGTCGAATACCTGATCGACAACCCAGTCAGGACGTGCGCCCGGACGGTCAACTTTGTTGATAACAACAATTGGCTTCAGGCCATGAGCAAAGGCTTTTTTGGTCACGAAGCGCGTCTGCGGCATCGGACCATCCATTGCATCAACGACCAACAGAACGGAATCAACCATGGACATGACACGTTCAACTTCACCACCGAAGTCGGCGTGCCCCGGGGTATCAACGATGTTGATACGGTAGTCATTCCATTTGATAGCGGTGTTTTTAGCCAGGATGGTAATCCCGCGCTCTTTCTCCAAATCGTTGGAGTCCATCACTCGCTCTTGAGTTTCGGCACGCGCGTCGAACGTACCGGATTGCTGTAGCAGCTTATCAACCAGGGTAGTTTTACCATGGTCAACGTGCGCGATGATGGCGATATTACGCAAATTTTCGATCACAACTTTGCCTCAGGCATTAGAAATAGCGCGTTATTGTACACGGATTAATCGCAGTACAAAACAGGATCACAAACATCCTCCGCAAACAAGTATTGCAGAGATTCTTTGTGATCGCTTTCACGGAGCGTTAAAAGGGTTATTCAAGGTCAATTGCACCAAATAAGTGCCCAATGTTCACACAAATGCACTATATTGGTGCAATGCATTCATTTTGGTGCAGCCCTTTTGCACGATGATGTGCATGATAACGCCTTTTGGGGGCAATTTAAAAGTTGGCACAGATTTCGCTTTATATTTTTTAAGGCAACAACGCCACTTTACGTAGTTAAAAAGTTTTCGTTTCCACGACGACAATGACCAATCCGGGAGAGTTTAAGTATGTCCGCTGAACACGTTTTGACGATGCTGAACGAGCATGAAGTGAAGTTTGTCGATCTGCGCTTCACCGATACCAAAGGTAAAGAACAGCACGTTACTATTCCTTCTCATCAGGTAAATGCCGAATTCTTCGAAGAAGGCAAAATGTTTGATGGCTCCTCGATTGGCGGCTGGAAAGGTATTAACGAATCCGACATGGTTCTGATGCCGGATGCAACCACCGCGCTGATCGACCCGTTCTATGAAGAACCGACGCTGATCATCCGCTGCGACATCCTGGAACCAGGCACCCTGCAGGGCTATGACCGCGACCCGCGTTCCATTGCTAAGCGCGCTGAAGAGTATCTGCGCTCTACCGGCCTGGCTGACACCGTGCTGTTCGGGCCAGAACCAGAATTCTTCCTGTTCGACGACATCCGTTTTGGTGCCTCCATCTCCGGTTCCCACGTTGCTATCGACGATATCGAAGGCGCATGGAACTCCTCCACCAAATACGAAGGCGGCAACAAAGGCCACCGTCCGGGCGTGAAAGGCGGTTACTTCCCGGTTCCGCCAGTAGACTCTTCTCAGGATATCCGCTCCACCATGTGTATGATCATGGAAGAGATGGGCCTGGTTGTTGAAGCTCACCACCACGAAGTGGCGACTGCGGGCCAGAACGAAATCGCGACCCGCTTTAACACCATGACCAAAAAAGCGGACGAAATTCAGATTTACAAATACGTTGTGCATAACGTCGCACACCGTTTCGGCAAAACCGCGACCTTTATGCCAAAACCGATGTTTGGCGATAACGGTTCCGGTATGCACTGCCACATGTCCCTGTCCAAGAACGGCGTAAACCTGTTCTCCGGCGACAAATACGCAGGCCTGTCTGAACAAGCGCTGTACTACATCGGCGGCGTAATCAAACACGCTAAAGCGATTAATGCCCTGGCTAACCCGACCACCAACTCCTACAAGCGTCTGGTCCCGGGTTACGAAGCGCCGGTTATGCTGGCTTACTCTGCCCGTAACCGTTCCGCGTCTATCCGTATTCCGGTTGTCACCTCTCCGAAAGCGCGCCGTATCGAAGTTCGCTTCCCGGACCCGGCTGCTAACCCGTACCTGTGCTTCGCGGCGCTGCTGATGGCTGGCCTTGACGGTATCAAGAACAAAATCCATCCGGGCGAAGCCATGGATAAAAACCTGTACGACCTGCCGCCGGAAGAAGCGAAAGAGATCCCACAGGTTGCAGGCTCTCTGGAAGAAGCACTGAACGCGCTGGACGCGGACCGTGAATTCCTGACCGCTGGCGGCGTATTCACCAACGACGCTATCGATGCTTACATCGCCCTGCGTATTGAAGAAAACGACCGCGTACGCATGACTCCGCACCCGGTTGAGTTTGAGCTGTACTACAGCGTCTAATTTTGCTGTAAATCCGCGGTATTCCGTGTTGTGGCGTGGGGTACCAAGGATGTTTTGTTGCCGTGGAAACTTTCAGCCCATCTCAGGATGGGCTTTTTTCTCCACCAACGCGCTGATCCCATGAGCTTTTTATTCATAAAAAGCTATACTGCACTAAAATGGTGCACTCTTTTTCAGGAGACTGTCGAATGGCAACAGGCACACTGCCCGATGCTGGGCAGATCCTTAACTCTTTAATCAACAGTATCTTACTGGTCGATGACGACCTGGCGGTACATTACGCGAACCCGGCGGCGCAGCAGCTGCTGGCGCAAAGCTCGCGTAAATTATTCGGCACGCCGCTGCCGGAGCTGTTGAGCTATTTCTCGCTGAATATCGGCCTCATGCAAGAGAGCCTCGCTGCGGGTCAGGGTTTTACCGATAACGAAGTGACGCTGGTTATTGATGGCCGCTCCCACATCCTTTCCCTGACGGCGCAACGCCTGCCTGAAGGCTATATCCTGCTGGAAATGGCGCCGATGGATAATCAGCGTCGCCTGAGCCAGGAGCAGCTACAGCACGCGCAGCAGATTGCCGCACGTGACTTAGTGCGTGGTCTGGCCCACGAGATTAAAAATCCGCTGGGCGGCCTGCGCGGCGCGGCGCAGCTGCTGAGCAAAGCGCTGCCCGACCCTGCGCTAATGGAATATACCAAAGTCATTATTGAACAGGCCGACCGGTTAAGAAATCTGGTCGACCGTCTACTGGGACCACAGCATCCCGGAATGCACGTAACAGAAAGCATCCACAAGGTCGCTGAGCGAGTGGTGAAGCTGGTGTCGATGGAACTACCGGATAACGTCAAGCTGGTGCGCGACTATGACCCCAGCCTGCCAGAGCTCCCGCACGACCCGGATCAAATTGAACAAGTGCTGCTGAACATCGTACGTAACGCGCTGCAGGCGCTGGGACCGGAGGGCGGAGAGATCACTCTGCGCACCCGGACGGCCTTCCAGTTAACCCTGCACGGCGTGCGCTACCGCCTCGCTGCGCGTATAGACGTTGAAGATAACGGCCCGGGAATCCCGTCTCACTTACAGGATACGCTGTTTTATCCCATGGTGAGTGGACGCGAAGGCGGTACCGGACTCGGGCTGTCTATCGCCCGCAGCCTTATCGACCAGCACTCCGGCAAAATTGAATTTACCAGTTGGCCAGGGCATACCGAATTCTCGGTGTACCTGCCTATTCGGAAGTAGAGGTGTTTATGCAACGAGGGATAGCATGGATCGTTGACGACGATAGCTCCATCCGTTGGGTGCTTGAACGCGCGCTCACCGGGGCAGGCTTGAGTTGTACAACGTTTGAAAGCGGCAATGAGGTGCTTGATGCCCTCACGACCAAAACCCCGGATGTACTGCTGTCTGATATCCGCATGCCGGGGATGGATGGGCTGGCGCTGCTAAAGCAAATTAAACAGCGTCATCCGATGCTCCCGGTCATCATAATGACGGCGCATTCGGATCTTGACGCGGCGGTCAGCGCCTATCAGCAGGGCGCTTTTGATTATCTGCCGAAACCGTTTGATATTGATGAAGCGGTGGCGCTGGTCGACCGTGCGATTAGCCATTACCAGGAACAGCAGCAGCCGCGTAATGCGCCGATTAATAGCCCGACGGCCGATATTATCGGCGAAGCGCCGGCCATGCAGGACGTTTTTCGCATTATCGGCCGCCTGTCGCGCTCATCAATCAGCGTACTGATCAACGGGGAATCCGGTACCGGTAAAGAGCTGGTTGCCCATGCTCTCCATCGGCATAGTCCGCGCGCCAAGGCGCCGTTTATTGCGCTAAATATGGCAGCAATTCCTAAAGATTTAATCGAATCAGAGCTATTTGGCCACGAGAAAGGGGCCTTTACCGGCGCCAATACCGTGCGTCAGGGACGCTTTGAGCAGGCAGACGGCGGCACGCTATTCCTCGACGAGATCGGCGATATGCCGCTGGACGTACAGACTCGCCTGCTGCGCGTCCTCGCTGATGGCCAGTTTTATCGCGTCGGCGGCTATGCGCCGGTGAAAGTGGATGTGCGCATCATTGCCGCCACTCACCAGAACCTTGAGCTGCGCGTCCAGGAAGGAAAATTCCGCGAGGATTTATTCCACCGCCTGAACGTGATTCGCGTCCATCTGCCGCCGCTGCGCGAGCGTCGGGAAGATATTCCTCGCCTGGCGAGGCACTTCCTGCAAATTGCCGCTCGTGAACTGGGCGTCGAGGCCAAACAGCTGCATCCGGAGACGGAGATGGCGTTAACCCGACTGGCATGGCCGGGTAACGTACGTCAGCTGGAAAACACCTGTCGCTGGCTGACGGTAATGGCCGCAGGTCAGGAGGTTCTGACGCAGGATCTTCCCAGCGAGCTGTTTGAAACCGCGATACCGGATAACCCAACGCAAATGCTGCCGGATAGCTGGGCCACGCTGCTGGGACAATGGGCCGATCGCGCTTTGCGTTCCGGTCATCAAAACCTGCTCTCGGAAGCGCAGCCTGAGATGGAGCGCACGCTGCTGACCACCGCCTTACGCCACACTCAGGGGCATAAACAAGAGGCGGCCCGGCTGCTGGGATGGGGTCGTAATACCCTGACGCGTAAGCTAAAAGAGTTGGGGATGGAGTAGCTGCGCGCTGGCGAGGAAAAAATAGTCATCCAGCGCAAACTGCTGCTATTTTGTACTTTACTGTTGCCATGCGTTGAGTATGATCTTGCCCGGAAAGACGGGGGAGAAATCATGCTTGAATCACTCATTAATATTATATCGAGCGGTGTTGCAGCGGGTCATACGCCGCAGACGGCGGTCGCTGCCGTTCTGTGCGCGGCGATGGTTGGCCTGTTTAGCTGATAATATCCCCTCTCCTGGCAGGAGAGGGGATATTGCTTATATGACGCGGGAAAACTGCTGCATCCGCGCTTTTTGGCGCAGATACGCATCGAAACACATGCAGATATTGCGAATCAGCAGTCGGCCTTTCGGCGTCACCTGAATGCCTTTCTCATCCACATCCACCAGCCCATCTTTGGCTAGCGGCGCCAGCAATTTCATATCGTCGGCAAAGTAGCTATCGAAGGTAAGATCCCACTGCGCGTCTACCGAAGCGAAGTCGAGACGAAAGTTACAAATCAGCGCCTTAATCACGTCGCGGCGGATGCAGTCATCGCGCGTCAACGCAATACCGCGCCACAGCGCCGTTCCGGTTTCATCAACCTGCTGATAATACTGTTTCAACTCTTTCTGGTTCTGCGCGTAGCAATCGCCAATCATACTGATCGCCGACACGCCCATTCCCAACAGGTCGGTGTCTCCCTGGGTGGTGTAACCCTGGAAATTGCGATGCAGAATGCCTTCACGTTGGGCTATCGCCAGTTCATCATCCGGACGGGCAAAGTGGTCCATGCCGATAAACTGATATCCCGCAGCCGTCAGCGAATTGATGGTTTCCTGAAGAATGTCCAGCTTCTGTTCCGCTGAGGGCAAATCGGCATCTTTGATTTTGCGCTGCGCGGCGAAGAGCGTGGGTAGATGCGCGTAGTTGAACACGCTCAGGCGATCGGGATTAAGCTCCGCCACTTTCTGTAGCGTATAAGCGAAGCTCTGCGGCGTCTGCTTCGGCAGGCCGTAAATCAGGTCGATATTGGTCGAGGTAAAGCCGATGTCGCGCGCATGGTTGAGTAGCGCGAAGATGAAGGCCTCATCCTGCTCGCGGTTTACCAGGCGCTGCACTTCTTTGTTGAAGTCCTGCACGCCCATACTCAGGCGATTAAAGCCTTCGCCACGTAAATGATCCAGCACATCGAGTTCGATTTCGCGCGGATCAACCTCAATGGAGATCTCTGCGTCCGCGTTAAAATTGAAATGGGTACGCAGCAGACCCATCAGACGACTAATTTGCGCCTTGTTTAGATACGTTGGCGTACCGCCGCCCCAGTGTAGCTGATTAACTTTGCGGCCAGAAAAAAGCGGCGCGCGATGAATAATCTCCTGCTCAAGGACATCCAGATACTGATCGGCCTTATGCTGTTGGCGGGTGACGATTTTATTACAGCCGCAGAAATAACAGAGCTTATGGCAAAACGGGATATGCACGTACAGCGAGAGGGGACGCTGCGGATAGCGGGCAACCGCCGCATCAAATTCAGCGGGGCCAAATTCTGGAGAAAACTCCAGCGCGGTGGGATACGAAGTATAACGCGGCCCGGAATAGTTATATTTCTGGATCAGGGCCAGATCCCAGTCGATTAACTGCACAGACATGCTCACTCCTTCCGATGGTACCGTCGGCGGGTACGCCGCCCCGGCCCAACCGCACCTCGGGTAATGAGCCGGTTGCGCAGCCATTTTTGACGCCGCGACAACCGTCGTAGTTTAACGAATAACCACAGCAGATAACATATAACCAGAAGGGTTATAAGCAGGACTGGGAATCCGATGGGGTGCAAACGTTAGTTTCCACCCTTCAGCAGACGCATCATATCTTCTTTGCGCTCTTCCTCTTCTTCATCTTCGTCATCATCGTAGGAGAGGCCCAGCTGCTGCATCAGCTCATCAATGCGATCCAGTTTGGCATCAACCCAGGTCTGCTCTTCAGTATTCAGGGTACCGCCCTCTTCCAGACGTTCCAGCAGCGCGTCCAGGCGCTCATCGTTCTCCAGCAAATCCAGCTCAGCCTGCGGTGAAAGCATAGGTTTCTCGCTCTTTGGTTTATGCTGCTTAATCGCCGGAGCATTTTCAGTCACGCCCAGCGGGATTGGTTTTTTACTGCCAATTCGGGGATCTTGCTGCTGGCCTTGTTTTTTGCCTGCCAAAGCGTTGTCGCCGCCGGTCGCGCGACTTCCTGCCGCATGGCCACGATGCTTCTTCTGATGCTTGCGCTCGCGGGCTTCCTGGTTCAATTCTTCACGCGTTTTGCGATTTTTTTTGCCGCGAGGTACGGATGTCGGTTTTTTCATGTTGTGTAATCTTCAGGCCGTTTTCTTCAGTATAGAATTGAGGCGGAATCTAGCAGAAAGCAAGCAAAGAAAAAAGGCGACAGATTACTCTGTCGCCTTTTTCCGCACTGACAACCCTTAATGGGCTTCTACTTTCCATGTTCGCTAACGACACACCCTGTCTTTCCTTTAGCAACTAACGGTCCCTGTTACATCCATTTCCTTTTAAAACGTCTCCAGACGTTTGTCATCCTGACAATCCGTAGTCCTCGCCTCCTGGCGCTTCCTGACTCCTCATCCTGAGTCATAATCCTGTTAGCATCCTCGCCCTTGACCGCTACTTTACTGTTTTAAGGAAAACCTACAACCGACTGTACGGAAAAAAAACAAGTTTCAGAATTTTCTTTCAGCTCAACACGATGATTTATCAGCGTTTGTATTATGTTTACTCAGTTTTTCCTCATGTATTTCTCATATAATCAATAGCCAATGTCTTACAAAGACTGTGGTTTTAACTTACAGCGATGAGGTGCGGTAAAAACAGCCTTTTTCTGCTGTTCAGGTATAATCCCCGTCAAAGCCTGATTTAACGGAGACGACCGTCTTGACCAACTGGAATTATCAACTGACGCATTTTGTCACTAGCGCGCCAGATATCCGCCATCTTCCTGCCGATACCGGTATTGAAGTGGCCTTTGCTGGCCGCTCTAACGCCGGGAAATCCAGCGCTCTGAACACGCTGACTAACCAGAAAAGCCTGGCACGCACTTCGAAGACGCCTGGCCGTACGCAGCTGATTAACCTGTTTGAAGTCGCTGAGGGCAAACGCCTGGTCGACCTGCCGGGCTATGGTTATGCCCAGGTACCGGAAGAGATGAAAATCAAGTGGCAACGCGCGCTGGGTGAATATCTCGAGAAACGCCTGTGTCTGAAAGGCCTGGTTGTGCTGATGGATATCCGTCATCCGCTTAAAGATCTCGATCAGCAGATGATCCAATGGGCGGTTGAAAGCGATATTCCGGTTCTGGTGCTGCTGACCAAAGCCGATAAGCTGGCCAGCGGGGCGCGGAAAGCGCAGATCGCTATGGTTCGTGAAGCGGTAACCGCCTTTAACGGAGATGTGCAGGTCGAAGGATTTTCTTCCCTGAAGAAGCAAGGCGTGGATAAACTCCGGCAGAAACTGGATAGCTGGTATAACGATATCCCCCCTCAGGAAGAACCTGAAGACGGCGAATAATCTCGCTAATTACCCCGGATAGCGGCGCGTGAGGCCCTGTCCGGGTAGCCCGCCTCATCAGCATCGATACGCAAAAAATTTTCTTTCGCGCAATAAAAAACGCCCCGGTCATAAATGACCGGGGCGGCTAAAATATTCAGCCAAATCCGATTACGTGAAGTAAAAGGTCTGAAAGATAGAACATCTTACCTCTGTACCCTACGTCTTTAACTCTACTCTTCTTTCGATTACGGATAAAGCATTTTTTGTAGTTTTTTTTCACTCTTTACATAGCAAATTCAAATGATCATCACAAAATACGATAAGTTATGTTACTCACTTACAAGAAATGACCCTACCTGCCGAATACTTAGTGCGCTTGATCCCAGTTTTCTCCGCTTCCCACTTCCACCAGTAGCGGAACCGCCAGCGTCGTACTGCTTTCCATCAGTTCATGGATTTTTTTCGCGACCGCCTCAAGATCGTCTTTATGCACTTCAAAGACCAATTCATCGTGCACCTGCATGATCATCCGCACGCGAGGTTTTTCACTTAACAACCAGCTGTCGACGGCAATCATCGCGCGCTTAATAATATCGGCGGCGGTTCCCTGCATCGGCGCGTTGATCGCCGCACGCTCGGCACCAGCACGACGCGCACCGTTGCTGGATTTAATGTCCGGCAGATAGAGACGACGGCCATCGAGCGTTTCAACATACCCCTGCTCTTTTGCCTGAGTGCGGGTGCGCTCCATATACTCCAACACGCCCGGATAGCGTTCAAAGTAGAGATCCATATACTTTTGCGCTTCTTTGCGTGGGATATTGAGCTGGCGCGCAAGGCCGAATGCGCTCATGCCGTAAATCAGGCCGAAGTTGATCGCCTTCGCGCTGCGGCGCTGCTCGCTACTGACGCTCTCCAGCGGCAAACCGAAAACCTCAGCCGCCGTCGCGCGGTGGATATCCTTCCCTTCAGCAAACGCGGTCAGCAGGCCCTTGTCGCGAGACAGATGCGCCATGATGCGCAGTTCAATTTGCGAGTAGTCGGCAGAGACGATGAGATAATCTTCCGGTGCAATAAACGCCTGGCGAATACGGCGCCCTTCATCATTGCGTACCGGAATATTCTGCAGGTTCGGATCGGTGGACGACAAACGTCCCGTGGCGGTAACCGCCTGGTGATAAGAGGTGTGAACCCGGCCCGTTTTCGGGCTGATCATCAGCGGCAGCTTATCGGTGTAGGTGGACTTGAGTTTTGCCAGGCCACGATATTCGAGGATGACTTTCGGCAGCGGATAATCCAGCGCCAGCTCTTCCAGCACCTCTTCCGAGGTCGAGGGCGCGCCGCCCGGGGTTTTCTTCAGCGGCTTAATACCTTGTTTTTCAAACAAGATCGTTTGCAGCTGCTTCGGAGAAGAGAGGTTAAACTCTTCGCCCGCGATGTCGTACGCCTTTTTCTCCAGCTCAACCAGGCGCTTGGCTATCTCCTGAGAGTGCACATGCAGTACGGCCGGATCGATCTTCACGCCATTGCGCTCAATGCGGGATAGTACCGGCACCAGCGGCATTTCAATATTTTTAAAAACGTTCAGCGGGCCTTCATTTTGCTGAAGTTTAGGCCACATTTTCAGGTGCAGCTGTAGCGTGACGTCGGCATCTTCCGCCGCGTAGCGGCCCGCTTCTTCCAGCGCGATTTGGTTGAATGTAAGCTGGTTTTTACCTTTACCCGCAATCTCTTCAAAGGTAATGGTTTTGTGCTTCAGCCAGCGGTCGGAGAGGCTATCCATATCATGGCGGCCCGCCACGCTGTCGAGAATGTAGGATTCCAGCATGGTATCAAAGGCAATACCGCGCAGTTCAATGTCATAGTTAGCCAGGATACCGCGGTCATATTTGAGGTTTTGCCCAACCTTCAGAACATTGTCATCTTCCAGTAGCGGTTTCAGCAGCTCAAGGACACGGTCGCGCGGGATCTGATCCGGTGCGTCCAGATAATCATGGGCAACCGGTACATAGGCCGCAACGCCGGGTTCAATAGCGAAGGATAAGCCGACCATATTGGCTGACACGTTATCCAGGCTGTCTGTTTCGGTATCAAAGGCAAAAAGCGGCGCTTTCTTCAGGCTCTCAATCCAGGTCAGCAGCGTTTCTTCATCAAGAATCGTGACATAGTTTTCAGAAGAGAGCGCCGTGGCGGTTTCCTCTTCGGCATCAGCCACTGCTGCCACAGCGGCTATCGGCTTCGCCGCAGGCTTTGCGCCTTTTGCCTGCATCCACTTGCCGGACTCGACATCAGTGATCCAGCGTTTGAACTCATACTTTTTAAATAGCGTCAGCAGTTCATCAGCGATGGGCTGTGCAACCAGCAGATCTTCGCAGCCCAGATCCAGCTCGACGTCGGTTTTGATCGTCGCCAGCTGATAAGAGAGGTAGGCCACCTCTTTATTCTGCTCCAGCTTCGCTGCCATCGTTTTTGCACCGCGGAAGGTCAGTCCGGCGATTTTTTCAGGTTCCGCATATAGCGTATCAAGGCCGCCCAGCCCCTGTAACAACGCCTGCGCCGTCTTCTCTCCCACGCCTGGTACGCCAGGGATATTGTCCGATGAGTCCCCCATCAGGGCCAGAAAATCGATGATCAGCTCCGGCGGCACGCCGTATTTGGTCACCACTTCATCCGGGCCGAGGATGGTGTTGGTCATGGTGTTAATCAGCGTAATACCCGGCGTAACCAGCTGAGCCATGTCTTTATCGCCGGTGCTAATCAGTACCGGACGCCCGACCTTTTCAGCTTCACGCGCCAGGGTCCCGATGACATCGTCAGCTTCTACGCCAGGAACGGCCATCAGCGGCAGGCCCATCGCCTTAACCATGGCATGCAGCGGCTCGATCTGCGCACGTAGATCGTCCGGCATCGGCGGGCGATGAGATTTATAGTGCTCAAACAGTTCATCACGGAAAGTCTTCCCCTTGGCATCAAACACGACGACGGCATGGGTCGGTTGATACTGCAGGATCAGGCTTCGCAGCATATTCAGTACGCCATACATTGCGCCTGTCGGCTCGCCAGCGCTATTCGTCAGCGGAGGGAACGCGTGATATGCCCGATAAAGGTAAGAGGAGCCGTCAACGAGGATGAGAGGGTTTTCTGGGATCTGAACCATAATTTCCGTGCCTGTTTATCAGATTATCGGTAAAGGATGCCACAGACGGGCATTAAATCCTGAATTTTTCCCGCATTTCGTCGAAAAGATTCAACGATCCCGTCGATCGCGCAATGCGTTAACCTGTGGATAACTTTGTGAATAGTTTTATAACGATGGCTACGTCATCATTAATAAAATAATCTATTGGTAAATTACTCTATATTTATCATGGCATTATAAATTAACAACCCGCTTTAATAACATCATGATGACTCAATGTTCCATGTGGATATAAGATCCGGATATTTTTCCGTCCGGGTAAAACCCGTCATTTGCTCTATTTTCTGGTAAAATCAGCCTCTTGCGCTGTTTAAACGCGTTCTTTGTCAGCCTAACTTTCTGAATAAATTAACTATGTCGAGATTACTCGCTGCGATAACGCTCCCGCTGAGTATCGCCCTGACTATCGTAGTCACCATTATTTGCTCCGTGCCAATAATCATCGCCGGGCTGATTAAACTGCTTGTGCCTGTTGCTGCGGTCTGGCGCTCGATATCCGTTTTTTGCAATTTCATGATGTACTGCTGGTGTGAAGGGTTGGCTCTGCTGCTGCGCCTTAATCCCTGGCTTAAGTGGGATGTTGAGGGCCTGGAAGGCCTGAATAAGAAAAACTGGTATCTGCTTATCAGCAACCACCATAGCTGGGCCGATATCGTGGTACTGTGCGTGCTGTTTCGCAAACATATCCCGATGAATAAATATTTCCTCAAGCAACAGCTCGCCTGGGTGCCGTTTATTGGCCTGGCATGCTGGGCGTTGGATATGCCTTTTATGCGCCGTTATTCCCGCGGTTATTTAATCCGCCATCCAGAGCGCCGTGGCAAAGATGTTGAAACCACCCGCCGCTCCTGCGAGAAATTCCGCTCACATCCCACCACTATCGTTAACTTTGTCGAAGGTTCACGCTTTACTGAAGAGAAGCGGCTGCAGACCCGCTCGCCTTATAATAATTTATTAGCACCAAAAGCTGCCGGTACTGCCATGGCATTAAGCGTACTGGGCTCGCAGTTTGATAAGCTGCTGAACGTTACGCTGTGTTATCCAGAGAATCATCACCGACCGTTTTACGACATGCTGAGCGGCCGATTAACGCGGATTGTGGTACGCATCCGCGTTGAACCCGTGACGGAAGAGCTGCACGGCGATTATGTGAATGATAAAAACTTTAAGCGGCGGTTTCAGCGCTGGCTAAATACGCTCTGGGAAAATAAAGATCGTCAGTTAACGGAAATCATGCAGCAGAAAGGAAAATGATGCTGGACGCTGAAAAGAGTAACGCCGGTCAGTAACCGGCGTTTATTTTTTATTTCTTCTCAACTAACTGCTTAACGGTATCGGCATACTGGGCAACAAATGCGTCCATATTGCTGGTATCCATACCCTGCGGGTTAAGCTGATATTTGCCGTTAACGTACATAGCGGGTACGCCCTGCAGCTGGAAATCAGCAGCGGCTTTCTCTTGCTGAGCCACCAGGGATTTCACTACAAAACTGTTCCAGGCTGCATCGTAATCTTCACCTTTAACGCCGGCGTCAACGAAGACCTTACGAATATCGGCTACGGTCTGAACGGTCTGTGTTTTCTGTACCGCTTCAAACATCGGGACGGTAATCTTGTCTTCCACACCCAGCGCCATCGCGACGGCCCACGCCTGGGTCAGATCCTTGCCCAACGGGCCCAGGAATTCAACGTGGTATTTCGTCATTTTGACGCCTTCAGGCAGCTTTTTCTTCACGTTATCTGACACATGAAGCACTTCTTCAAACTGATAGCAGTGCGGGCAGTAGAACGAGAAAAACTCGAGCACCTGAGGCTCGCCGGCAACGGGCTTATCGAGGGTAATATACTGCTTACCGTTGGTGATCTGGGCAGCGGATGCACTAAAAGCCAGAATCATACCAGCCAGCGCCAGCCAAATTTTTTTCATGATTAACTCTCTCCTGGATATATCACATTAATACATTGGCGTTAACTGAAGAGGCGGTTCCTGCAGAACCTTTACCTGCTCAAGAAAAGTTGTTGTCTGCCCACGCCAGTAATCTTCCCCGGTTAACCACGGGAAGTTCTTAGGAAAAGCAGGATCTTCCCAGCGTCTTAACAACCACGCCAGATAATAAACTAACCGCATTGCACGTAAAGGTTCGATGAGGGCAATTTCATCCGTATTGAAAGAGCTAAACTCTTCATACGCTTCAATGATCATCTCAAGCTGCATCCGTTGCTCGGCCTTATCACCGTTCAACAGCATCCACAAATCCTGGATAGCAGGTCCATTACGTGAATCATCTAAATCAACAAACAAAGGGCCATCGCGCCAGAGGATGTTTCCTGCATGGCAGTCACCGTGCAAACGTAAGATATTGGCGCGCCCGTGCCATTGCGCCATTACCGCATCAATCAGCTTATCAGTAGCGCCAAGAAAAGCCTCTTTCAGCCCTGCCGGTATCAGCGGGGAGAGCTCAAAGACCTGCCGGGGCTCAAGAAGGTACTCATTGGTGCCAATCTCCGGGCGCGCGACAAAACGCTGTTTGCGTCCCGTTTGATGCAGACGGCCAAGGTAGCGCCCAACCCATTCCATCTGATCGAGGTTATCCGCCTCAAACTGACGTCCACCCAGGCTTGGGAACACGGCGAAAAAGAACCCCTGATGCTGATGAAGGGTACTTTCGTTAAACGACAATGGCGCCGCTACAGGGACTTCGTCCTGAACGAGCTGAAGGGAAAACTGGTGTTCTTCGAGGATTTGTTCGGCGGACCAGCGCTCAGGACGATAGAACTTCACCACATAGCGGCGACGATCTTCGTCCTGAAACTGGTAAACTCGGTTCTCATAGCTATTAAGCGGGGTGAGACCTGAGTCCACCCGCATTCCCAGATCAAATAAACCATCAATGATGGTATCCGGGTGAAGCGTCTGAAAAGTGAAAGCCTTATCGTGCATCCTGACATCCGATAATCGTACGAATGATACAGGATATCATCTCATTACCGATTCCGCGGCAGCGCTTACAACCTTTTACTCTTTAATCACGCCCCGAGCGCGTAGCAGCGCAGTTTTAAAATCTTCTTCATAATCTTTCTGGATACCGGGGATAACAGCCTCTTTTGCCGAGTCGCGCATCTTCAGGTGATAAATCAGAATATCGTCGGAAAGATCGCTCAGTTCACCGGCATAACCGGCCTCTTTCGCCAGTTTTTGCAAAAATTGAATCAAATTCAGCTCGGGTTCTTTCTGCCAGGCTGGCTGGAGAAGTTCAATGACTTCATTCAGGCGTTTACATTTCATAGCAATGCTCCTTACTCTTGATAGGTGTACGTTAGCAGGGACAATCCCACAATGAAAGAGGCGATATTAATATGCAGGGCAAGGTAATAACCGGCGTTGTACTGGCGGGTGGGAGAGGTACGCGTATGGGAGGCATTGATAAAGGATTGCAGTTGCTGAAGGGGAAAGCTCTGTGGCGTCATGTCGCCGATAGGCTGCAACCCCAGGTCACAAAGCTGGTGATTAGCGCTAACCGCAATCTTGATTGCTGGCGAAGCAGCGGCTACCCGATTATTACCGACTCTCTGAACGACTTTCCCGGGCCGTTAGCCGGTATGCTTTCCGTTATGCATCAGGTTGAGGGTGAGTGGTTTCTGTTTTGTCCATGCGATACGCCTTTTATTCCATTATTTCTGGCTGAGCGCTTAATACTGCAAAAAAAATCATCCCCGGTCGTTTGGGTACACGACGGTGAACGCGACCATCCGGCGATTGCTCTGGTGAATCGAGTGGTGATTAGCGAACTGGAAACCTATCTGGCGGCAGGCGAGCGGCGGGTTATGGTGTTTATGCGTAAAATGGGCGGGCATAGCGTCGATTTTAGCGATGTAAAATCAGCCTTTATTAACGTCAACACTCTCAGTGACTTACAAAGTATGGAGGTGTCATCATGATCCCTCTTTTGGCCATCGCCGCCTGGAGCGGCACGGGTAAAACAACCTTATTAAAAGCGCTGATTCCAGCGCTACGCGCGGAAGGCATACGTCCTGGGCTCATTAAACATACTCATCATGATATGGATGTGGATAAACCCGGTAAAGATAGCTATGAGCTACGTAAAGCAGGCGCAGCTCAGACGATAGTCGCCAGCTCGCAGCGTTGGGCATTAATTACGGAAACACCCGAAGAGCCTCCACTGGATCTGACATGGCTGGCTAGCCGAATGGATGCATCAACGTTAGATCTCGTACTGGTTGAAGGTTTTAAACATGAAGCTGTGCCCAAGATCCTGCTCTTTCGGCAAAACAGCGGACATTGCAGAGAAGAATTAGTGTTTGATGATGACGTGATTGCCGTTGCCAGCGATACGCCTGTCGAGACGTCGCTTCCCTTGTTAGATTTAAATAATATTCCGCAGATAGCCGTTTTTATTATGCAGTGGTTAAAGAGGGCTTAATCGCGGCCTTGATTGAGATTGCAGAGATATCGCTACGCGTCATCTTGCTAAATCATTCTTGCTTTCTCAGGCCACAAAAACGCAAAAAGCCCATCCGTCAGGATGGGCTCTTCACTTAATTGATGCCTGGCAGTTCCCTACTCTCACATGGGGAGACCCCACACTACCATCGGCGCTACGGCGTTTCACTTCTGAGTTCGGCATGGGGTCAGGTGGGACCACCGCGCTAGTGCCGCCAGGCAAATTCTGTTTAATCTGTATCAGGCTGAAAATCTTTCTCTCAAATCCGCCAAAACATCTTCGGCGTTGTAAGGTTAAGCCTCACGGTTCATTAGTACCGGTTAGCTCAACGCATCGCTGCGCTTACACACCCGGCCTATCAACGTCGTCGTCTTCAACGTTCCTTCAGGACCCTTAAAGGGTCAGGGAGAACTCATCTCGGGGCAAGTTTCGTGCTTAGATGCTTTCAGCACTTATCTCTTCCGCATTTAGCTACCGGGCAATGCCATTGGCATGACAACCCGAACACCAGTGATGCGTCCACTCCGGTCCTCTCGTACTAGGAGCAGCCCCCCTCAATTCTCCAGCGCCCACGGCAGATAGGGACCGAACTGTCTCACGACGTTCTAAACCCAGCTCGCGTACCACTTTAAATGGCGAACAGCCATACCCTTGGGACCTACTTCAGCCCCAGGATGTGATGAGCCGACATCGAGGTGCCAAACACCGCCGTCGATATGAACTCTTGGGCGGTATCAGCCTGTTATCCCCGGAGTACCTTTTATCCGTTGAGCGATGGCCCTTCCATTCAGAACCACCGGATCACTATGACCTGCTTTCGCACCTGCTCGCGCCGTCACGCTCGCAGTCAAGCCAGCTTATGCCATTGCACTAACCTCCTGATGTCCGACCAGGATTAGCTGACCTTCGTGCTCCTCCGTTACTCTTTAGGAGGAGACCGCCCCAGTCAAACTACCCACCAGACACTGTCCGCAACCCCGATTAGGGGCCCACGTTAGAACACCAGCCATTAAAGGGTGGTATTTCAAGGATGGCTCCATGCAGACTGGCGTCCACACTTCAAAGCCTCCCACCTATCCTACACATCAAGGACCAGTGTTCAGTGTCAAGCTATAGTAAAGGTTCACGGGGTCTTTCCGTCTTGCCGCGGGTACACTGCATCTTCACAGCGAGTTCAATTTCACTGAGTCTCGGGTGGAGACAGCCTGGCCATCATTACGCCATTCGTGCAGGTCGGAACTTACCCGACAAGGAATTTCGCTACCTTAGGACCGTTATAGTTACGGCCGCCGTTTACCGGGGCTTCGATCAAGAGCTTCTCCTTACGGATAACCCCATCAATTAACCTTCCGGCACCGGGCAGGCGTCACACCGTATACGTCCACTTTCGTGTTTGCACAGTGCTGTGTTTTTAATAAACAGTTGCAGCCAGCTGGTATCTTCGACTGATTTCAGCTCCATGGGTAAACCACTTCACCTACATATCAGCGTGCCTTCTCCCGAAGTTACGGCACCATTTTGCCTAGTTCCTTCACCCGAGTTCTCTCAAGCGCCTTGGTATTCTCTACCTGACCACCTGTGTCGGTTTGGGGTACGATTTGATGTTACCTGATGCTTAGAGGCTTTTCCTGGAAGCAGGGCATTTGTCACTTCAGCACCGTAGTGCCTCGTCATCACACCTCAGCGTTAATAACGTTCCGGATTTACCTGGAACATCCGCCTACATGCTTAAACCGGGACAACCGTCGCCCGGCCAACATAGCCTTCTCCGTCCCCCCTTCGCAGTAACACCGAGTACAGGAATATTAACCTGTTTCCCATCGACTACGCCTTTCGGCCTCGCCTTAGGGGTCGACTCACCCTGCCCCGATTAACGTTGGACAGGAACCCTTGGTCTTCCGGCGTGCGGGTTTTTCACCCGCATTATCGTTACTTATGTCAGCATTCGCACTTCTGATACCTCCAGCAACCCTCACAGGCCACCTTCAACGGCTTACAGAACGCTCCCCTACCCAACAACACATAGTGTCGCTGCCGCAGCTTCGGTGCATGGTTTAGCCCCGTTACATCTTCCGCGCAGGCCGACTCGACCAGTGAGCTATTACGCTTTCTTTAAATGATGGCTGCTTCTAAGCCAACATCCTGGCTGTCTGGGCCTTCCCACATCGTTTCCCACTTAACCATGACTTTGGGACCTTAGCTGGCGGTCTGGGTTGTTTCCCTCTTCACGACGGACGTTAGCACCCGCCGTGTGTCTCCCGTGATAACATTCTTCGGTATTCGTAGTTTGCATCGGGTTGGTAAGTCGGGATGACCCCCTAGCCGAAACAGTGCTCTACCCCCGAAGATGAGTTCACGAGGCGCTACCTAAATAGCTTTCGGGGAGAACCAGCTATCTCCCGGTTTGATTGGCCTTTCACCCCCAGCCACAAGTCATCCGCTAATTTTTCAACATTAGTCGGTTCGGTCCTCCAGTTAGTGTTACCCAACCTTCAACCTGCCCATGGCTAGATCACCGGGTTTCGGGTCTATACCCTGCAACTTAACGCCCAGTTAAGACTCGGTTTCCCTGCGGCTCCCCTATACGGTTAACCTTGCTACAGAATATAAGTCGCTGACCCATTATACAAAAGGTACGCAGTCACCCCATAAAGAGGCTCCTACTGCTTGTACGTACACGGTTTCAGGTTCTTTTTCACTCCCCTCGCCGGGGTTCTTTTCGCCTTTCCCTCACGGTACTGGTTCACTATCGGTCAGTCAGGAGTATTTAGCCTTGGAGGATGGTCCCCCCATATTCAGACAGGATACCACGTGTCCCGCCCTACTCTTCGAGTTCACAGCCTGTGTGTTTTAGTGTACGGGAGTATCACCCTGTACCCTGCGACTTTCCAGACGCTTCCACTAACACACAAGCTGATTCAGACTCCGGGCTGCTCCCCGTTCGCTCGCCGCTACTGGGGGAATCTCGGTTGATTTCTTTTCCTCGGGGTACTTAGATGTTTCAGTTCCCCCGGTTCGCCTCGTTTGACTATGTATTCATCAAACGATAGTGCAACGAATTGCACTGGGTTTCCCCATTCGGACATCGCCGGCTATAACGGTTCATATCACCTTACCGACGCTTTTCGCAGATTAGCACGTCCTTCATCGCCTCTGACTGCCAGGGCATCCACCGTGTACGCTTAGTCGCTTAACCTCACAACCCGAAGATGTTTCGTAAAACATCATCGTGTCGCGAAAATTTGAGAGACTCGAACACACATTAGCTGTGTGTCGTTTCAATTTTCAGCTTGATCCAGATTTTTAAAGAGCAAAATTTCACAATGCACTTCACAGTACATTTTGAAATTTATCATTCATCAGACAATCTGTGTGGACACTACAAAGGCAGGTTCTTTCAGGTAAGGAGGTGATCCAACCGCAGGTTCCCCTACGGTTACCTTGTTACGACTTCACCCCAGTCATGAATCACAAAGTGGTAAGCGCCCTCCCGAAGGTTAAGCTACCTACTTCTTTTGCAACCCACTCCCATGGTGTGACGGGCGGTGTGTACAAGGCCCGGGAACGTATTCACCGTGGCATTCTGATCCACGATTACTAGCGATTCCGACTTCATGGAGTCGAGTTGCAGACTCCAATCCGGACTACGACATACTTTATGAGGTCCGCTTGCTCTCGCGAGGTCGCTTCTCTTTGTATATGCCATTGTAGCACGTGTGTAGCCCTACTCGTAAGGGCCATGATGACTTGACGTCATCCCCACCTTCCTCCAGTTTATCACTGGCAGTCTCCTTTGAGTTCCCGGCCGGACCGCTGGCAACAAAGGATAAGGGTTGCGCTCGTTGCGGGACTTAACCCAACATTTCACAACACGAGCTGACGACAGCCATGCAGCACCTGTCTCACGGTTCCCGAAGGCACCAAAGCATCTCTGCTAAGTTCCGTGGATGTCAAGAGTAGGTAAGGTTCTTCGCGTTGCATCGAATTAAACCACATGCTCCACCGCTTGTGCGGGCCCCCGTCAATTCATTTGAGTTTTAACCTTGCGGCCGTACTCCCCAGGCGGTCGACTTAACGCGTTAGCTCCGGAAGCCACTCCTCAAGGGAACAACCTCCAAGTCGACATCGTTTACAGCGTGGACTACCAGGGTATCTAATCCTGTTTGCTCCCCACGCTTTCGCACCTGAGCGTCAGTCTTTGTCCAGGGGGCCGCCTTCGCCACCGGTATTCCTCCAGATCTCTACGCATTTCACCGCTACACCTGGAATTCTACCCCCCTCTACAAGACTCCAGCCTGCCAGTTTCGAATGCAGTTCCCAGGTTGAGCCCGGGGATTTCACATCCGACTTGACAGACCGCCTGCGTGCGCTTTACGCCCAGTAATTCCGATTAACGCTTGCACCCTCCGTATTACCGCGGCTGCTGGCACGGAGTTAGCCGGTGCTTCTTCTGCGGGTAACGTCAATCGACAAGGTTATTAACCTTATCGCCTTCCTCCCCGCTGAAAGTACTTTACAACCCGAAGGCCTTCTTCATACACGCGGCATGGCTGCATCAGGCTTGCGCCCATTGTGCAATATTCCCCACTGCTGCCTCCCGTAGGAGTCTGGACCGTGTCTCAGTTCCAGTGTGGCTGGTCATCCTCTCAGACCAGCTAGGGATCGTCGCCTAGGTGAGCCGTTACCCCACCTACTAGCTAATCCCATCTGGGCACATCTGATGGCAAGAGGCCCGAAGGTCCCCCTCTTTGGTCTTGCGACGTTATGCGGTATTAGCTACCGTTTCCAGTAGTTATCCCCCTCCATCAGGCAGTTTCCCAGACATTACTCACCCGTCCGCCACTCGTCACCCGAGAGCAAGCTCTCTGTGCTACCGTTCGACTTGCATGTGTTAGGCCTGCCGCCAGCGTTCAATCTGAGCCATGATCAAACTCTT
Source organism: Klebsiella sp. M5al (assembly GCF_002090195.1). Taxonomy (NCBI): domain Bacteria; kingdom Pseudomonadati; phylum Pseudomonadota; class Gammaproteobacteria; order Enterobacterales; family Enterobacteriaceae; genus Klebsiella; species Klebsiella sp. M5al. Next base: position 64,754 of record NZ_CP020657.1, on the reverse strand, counting down.
CAATTTAAGTTTGATGCTCGTGAATTAAACTTCGTAATGAATTACGTATGTTCACTCAGAGACTTGGTATTCATTTTTCGTCCGAAGACGTTAAGAATCCATGTCACTTTGAGTGCCCACACAGATTGTCTGATAAATTGTTAAAGAGCAGTGCAACGCGGCTTTCGCTCACCGTTGCGAGGTGGCGTATATTACGCTTTCCTCATTCAGAGTCAAGCGTTTAATTTCGCTTTTCTCTGTCGGTATTCATCGCTGAATCCCGCTGACCCGGCGGCTTGCGTGCCGTTGTTCCGTGTCAGTGGGAGCGCATTATAGGGAGTTATTCCGAAGTGACAAGGGCTAAATGCAAAAAACTTTTCAACCGCCTCTTTTTTCATCATTACGGCGCGTAATGTAGCAAAAAACCGGCGTTTTGCCGTTTTAACCAACGAAGCAAGCCGTCAGATGGCATACTGGTAAGGTAAAAAAGAGAAAGGAACGGCATGTATGTCTTTAAGCGCACAGCAGTTGGCGGCACAAAAGAATATCTCCTGGGTATTAGCGGAGAAGCTAGCTCAAAAAATTTTGACCGGTGAATATCAGCCAGAAAGTATCCTTCCCGGCGAGATGGAGCTGGGCGAGCAGTTTGGCGTGAGCCGCACGGCCGTGCGTGAAGCGGTGAAGACGCTAACGGCAAAAGGTATGCTTTTACCACGGCCACGCATCGGTACGCGGGTGATGCCGCGCAGCAGCTGGAACTTCCTCGATAAAGAACTCCTGGCCTGGTGGTTAACAGAAGATAACTTCTCTGATGTTGTCAGCCATTTCCTCGTTATGCGCGGCAGCCTGGAACCTCAAGCCTGTTTTCTGGCGTCAACGTCAGGCTCGCCGGAGCAAAAGGCCCAGCTTAACGCCTTGATGGAGGAGATGGTTGAGCTAAAGAGGAACTTTCAGCGCGAGCGCTGGATTGAAGTCGATATGGCCTGGCATGAACATATATATGAAATGAGCGGTAACCCTTTCCTGATCTCTTTCGCCTCTTTATTTCATTCGGTCTATCACACCTACTTCACGTCAATTACGCAGAATGAAGTGGTGAAGCTGGATCTGCATCAGGCAATCGTTGATGCCATTCTGGATAGCGACGGCTCGCGAGCGCTTAGCGCCTGCCAGGCGTTGCTGAGTGCCCCCAATCATTCCGACAAATCGCAAGGGTAACGAATGACCAAAAAGAAAGGCCGCAGTATGGCCGGGCTGCCATGGATCGCAGCGATGGCTTTTTTTATGCAGGCGCTCGACGCCACCATTCTGAATACAGCCCTTCCCGCTATCGCCCATAGCCTCAACCGTTCACCGCTAGCGATGCAATCGGCCATCATCAGCTATACGCTGACGGTGGCTATGCTTATTCCGGTCAGCGGTTGGCTGGCCGACCGTTTCGGCACGCGGAAAGTATTTATCATCGCCGTCAGCCTGTTCACACTCGGTTCTCTTGCCTGCGCCCTGTCAAACTCGCTAATGGAACTGGTTATCTTCCGCGTCATTCAGGGCATCGGCGGGGCAATGATGATGCCAGTAGCGAGGCTGGCGTTACTGCGCGCCTATCCGCGCAGCGAACTGCTGCCGGTACTCAACTTCGTCACGATGCCTGGACTGGTCGGCCCTATCCTCGGCCCCGTGCTCGGCGGCGTACTGGTGACCTGGGCCAGCTGGCACTGGATTTTCCTGATTAATATTCCCATCGGTATTATCGGGATCGTGTATGCCCGCAAATATATGCCGGATTTCACCACGCCACGTCGCCGCTTCGACACGCTCGGTTTTATCCTGTTTGGCCTGAGCCTGGTGCTGTTCTCTAGCGGAATCGAGCTGTTTGGTGAGAAAATTGTCGCCACATGGATGGCTCTGGCCGTTATCGCTCTGAGCATCATTTTACTGTGGGCCTATATTCGCCACGCTCGCCGTCATCCCACACCGCTCATTTCGCTTTCTTTATTTAAGACACATACCTTCTCTGTCGGGATCGCGGGGAACCTGGCCACGCGCCTGGGTACCGGCTGCGTTCCATTCCTGATGCCGCTGATGTTACAGGTTGGCTTCGGTTATCCGGCGATTATCGCCGGCTGCATGATAGCGCCTACGGCTATTGGTTCGATTATTGCTAAATCAACCGTCACCCAGATACTTCGCTGGTTTGGTTACCGTAAAACGCTGGTCGGGGTCACGATATTTATCGGCCTGATGATCGCTCAGTTTTCGCTGCAATCTCCGGATATGTCGATCTGGATGCTGCTGCTGCCGCTATTCGTTCTGGGCATGGCGATGTCCACCCAGTTCACCTCAATGAATACCATCACGCTCGCCGATTTAACCGATGACAACGCCAGCAGCGGCAACAGCATGTTGGCCGTTACCCAGCAGCTGTCTATTAGTCTCGGGGTCGCCGTTAGCGCGGCGGTGCTGCGGTTTTATGAAGGATTCGAGAGCGCAAATACCATTGAACAGTTCCACTACACCTTTATTACCATGGGGGCAATCACCGTGGTATCGGCGCTGGTATTTACCTTATTAAGAGCAAAAGATGGCCGCAACCTGATTAAGGAGCGGCACAAGCGTTAGGCTGAACCGCGGACCACCAGCTCGGGGGTTAACTGCACGCGCTGCTGTTTTTGCCCCGGATCGGCCATGCGGTGAATCAGCACATCGATGGCCAGCTCGCCCAGTTCATCTTTCGGTTGATGAATCGTGGTTAACGGCGGCGTCATATAGCGCGCCAGTTCAATGTCGTCATAGCCTACCAGCGCCATATCCTGAGGGATGCGCAGCCCGCCCTGATAAAGGGCCTGGTAGGCGCCCACCGCCATCGCATCGTTACCGATAAACACCGCCTGCGGCAACGCTGAGAGGGTCAGCAGCTTCTGCATGGCGCTAAATCCGCCGCCAAACTCAAAATCGCTGCTAATCACATATCCTTCAGGTACCGTGAGTCCGGCCCGAGCCATCGCTGCCTGATACCCCTCCAGGCGCAGCCGGGCAGGCGTTTTATCCAGCGGACCCGCAATACAGGCAATTCGCGTATAGCCCTGGTCGATCAGATACTTCGTCGCCATATCGCCGCCCAGCAGAGAGTTATCCTGAATCAGATCGCTATCGCCGTCGAACGGCGCCCAGTCCATCATCACCGTCGGAACAGAAGGGTAACGCTGCATAATCTCCGGCGAAGGTTGATGCGTTTCAGTGCACAACAGCAGTAAACCATCGACGCGCTTTTGCATCAGCGTCTCCAGATTACGGTTCATGCGCTGCTCATCGCCTTCGGTATTACACAGCACCAGGCTATAACCCCGCTCGAAGCAGCTGCGCTCCACGCCGCGCACCAGCTCCGAGTAAAACGGATTGGTACTGGCGGTAATGAGCATACCTATGGTGCGGGTTTGATTTAATTTGAGGCTGCGCGCCAGCGCGGACGGCGCGTAGTTCAGGCTTTTAATCGCGGCGTCGACTTTAGCGGTAATCGCTTCGCTAACGAAACGATCTTTGTTAATGACATGAGAAACCGTCGAAGTGGAAACGCCCGCGATGCGGGCTACATCCTTCATGGTGGCCAAGCGTTACCCCTGTTGACGTAAAAATTCGTCTATTTCTTTTCGCCAGGGCACGGAGGGCTGAGCCCCTTTTCGGGTGACGGCGATAGCCGCGGCTGCATGGGCAAAACGAATTGCCTCCGCCAGTTCGCGACCTTCGAGCAGCGCGGTGACCAGCGCGCCATTAAAGGTATCGCCAGCGGCAATGGTGTCAACCGCCTGCACTTTAAACCCCGGAACCCGACGACCGTTACCTTCGCTGCTCGCCCATACGCCACGGCTGCCAAGCGTAATGATCACCGTACCAATACCTTTATCATGGAGCACTTTAGCGGCTTTTGCCGCATCCTCATCGTTTTCCACGCGCACGCCGGTAAGCTTTTCCGCTTCGGTCTCGTTAGGGGTAATAATATCCACCAGCGTTAACAGTTCATCCGGCAATTCACGCGCCGGAGCAGGATTGAGTATGACCGAGGTTTGATTCTGGTGAGCGATTTTCGCCGCCGCCAGTACGCTTTCCAGCGGCGATTCCAGCTGCATCAACAGCGCCTGCGCGCTGGCAATACGCTCTTTTTCCGCATCAACCTGCGCAACGCAGAGCGCAGCGTTAGCGCCGGCGTGAATACCGATGGTGTTTTCTCCTTCAGCGTTAACAAAAATCAGCGCCACGCCGGTTGACTCTCCGGCAACGGCCCTGACCGGCGCGACGTCGATATTATCACTTTCCAGCTGACGACGAACGCGTTCGCCAATATCGTCATCGCCGGTACAGGCGATAAAGGAGATATTTGCCCCGCTGCGTCCGGCGGCAACCGCCTGGTTTGCGCCCTTACCGCCGAAAGCGACCTGATAATGATGACCGGTGACGGTTTCACCGGGCGTAGGGAAGGCGTCGAGATTAAGGATGTGATCGGCGTTGATACTGCCAAGGACGACAAGTTTGCCTGCGGTTTTCATAATCAATATTCCCGGAAATCGCGCCACCGGAATCCGGTGGCGCATGCCCTGCTTTTCTTTATTATGTTGTCCCTCGGACCGTCGCCGATCCGAATCGCACATTATTGCTTAATGACCAGTTTCAACTCAAGCGGATAGCTGGTCTCCACTTTTTCGCCCTTCAGCACTTTATCGGCTGTCTCAACGCCTTTCACGCCGATCTGCTCCGGTAACTGGGCGATGGTCGCTGCCAGTTTGCCACTATTTACCGCTTTTTCGCCATCCGGAGTGCCGTCAAATCCAACAACCATCACATCAGATTTGCCTGCCGTTTGCAGCGCACGCAGCGCGCCCAGCGCCATTTCATCATTCTGGGCAAATACCGCCTGTACATCCGGATGCGCCGTCAGCAAGTTCTGCATGACGTTCAGGCCCTTAGTACGGTCAAAATCTGCCGGCTGGCTGGCCAGCACGTTAAACTTATGCGCAGCCACGGCCTGCTGGAAACCTTCGCCACGCTCGCGCGCCGCGGACGTCCCGGCAATGCCCTGTAGTTCAATGATCTTCGCGTTTTCGCCGACTTTTTTGGCGATATAGTCACCGGCCATTTTGCCGCCCAGCACGTTATCAGACGCGATATGGCTAACCACATCACCTTTTGATGCCTGACGGTCGAGGGTGATAACCGGAATTTTCGCCTGGTTAGCCAGCTTCACGGCATTACCCACCGCATCGGAATCCGTTGGGTTGATCAGCAGCAGTTTGGTGCCGCGGACGGTTAAATCCTGAACGTTAGCCAGCTCTTTGGCCGGGTTGTTCTGTGAATCCAGAACCACCAGGTTATAGCCAAGTTTATCCGCTTCTTTTTGCGCACCCTCTTTCAGAGAGACAAAGAATGGGTTGTTAAGGGTTGAGATAACCAGAGCGATAGTGTCTTTTGCCATCGCGTTTGCGCTTACGGTCGCACTTAACGCTACAGCAGAGACCAGGGTCGCCAGTTTTTTCATATTCATAGTTAAGATGTCCTGTAGAGTTCTCAGTTACTGCTTCTTGTTATCTACCAGTACCGCCAGCAAAATAACCACCGCTTTCACGATCATCTGGTAATAGGATGAAACGCCTAATAAATTCAGTCCGTTGTTCAGAAAGCCAAGGATCAACGCGCCAATCAACGTGCCGACAATACGCCCTTTACCGCCCGCGAGGCTGGTCCCCCCCAGCACCACCGCCGCAATCGCATCCAGTTCATATCCGGTGCCCGCCGTCGGCTGCGCGGAGGAGAGACGCGCGACCTCAATAATGCCGGCCAGCGAGGCCAGCATGCCGCACAAAGAATAGACTATGATCTTAACTTTATTGACGCTGATGCCGGAAAGACGCGTTGCCGCCTCGTTACCGCCGAGGGCGTAGATATAACGGCCCAGACGGGTATGGTGCAGCATGTACCAGGCGGCCAGGAAGACGATCGCCATAATCCACACCGGCGTTGGGATCCCCAGCGGACGACCAATCCCGAACCAGCCAAACAGATCGGCATTATCGGTAAAACCGGTATTCACCGGGCTACCGTTGGTATAAACCATCGTCACGCCGCGCAGCAGCAGCATCATCACCAGCGTGGCGATAAATGCCTGGACGCGCCCTTTCGCCACAATCACGCCGGTCACGGCGCCAATTGCCGCCCCTAACGCCAGCGCAGCGGCTACGGCCACCAGCGCGTTAACCTCAATTCCGACAATTGACGCGGCAACCGCGCCGGTCAGCGCCAGCAGGGAACCGACGGACAGGTCGATGCCCGAGGTCAGGATAACCAGCGTCATCCCTACCGCCATAATGGCGTTAACTGAAGTTTGCTGCAGGATATTGAACAGGTTATTCACGGTAAAAAAGTTGGGGCTCATGGTCGAAACAATCGCAATCAGCACCAGCAGGGCTATCAGCGATTTTTGCTCCATCAGCCACGCTTTTGTGAAGTAGCGACGACCAGAAACAGCCGGGTTATTCATCTTTTTTACTCCTGATTCACACGGTTAAGCTTGCCCACAGCGGCAGCCATCAATACTTCCTGGGTGGCCTGCTCGCGTGTGAATTCACCGCCGAGATGCCCTTCATGCATCACCATGATGCGATCGCTCATGCCCAGCACTTCCGGCATCTCCGAAGAGACCAGAATGATGCTCAGGCCTTCGGCTTTAAACTGGTTAATCAGCTGGTAGATCTCTTTCTTCGCGCCGACGTCGACGCCGCGGGTCGGTTCATCAAGGATCAGCACCTTCGGTCGGGTCATCAACCCGCGGGCGATCGCCACCTTCTGCTGGTTACCGCCCGAAAGCAGCCCAATAGCCTGCTCCATCGACGGCGTTTTCACATTAAACAGGCGGATAAAATCACTTACCGCCTGCTGTTCATCTTTATGCTTGAGGCTACCGCCGCCGCGGCTGAAGTAACGCAGCGCGGTTAGCGACATATTCTCTTTAACCGACATGCCGAGCACTAAACCATCGCGCTTGCGGTCTTCGGAGATGTAAACAATGCCGTTGGCCAGGCCATCCTGCGGAGAACGAGCGACAACTTCGCGCCCATCAAGGGTAACCGAGCCGCTGCTGCGCGGCAGCGCACCGTACAGCACCTTCATCAGTTCGGTACGCCCGGCGCCCATCAGCCCGGCGACGCCGAGAATTTCCCCCTGGCGCAGAATAAAGGAGATATTCTCCACGCCTGAGCCGCACAGGTTGTCGACCTTAAGGCGAACCGCGCCCGGCGCTTTGTCCAGACGCGGATACTGATCCTCCAGCTTGCGGCCTACCATCATCTCAATCAGCAGATCTTCATCCAGGCTGGCCACTTCGCGCTCGGCGATAAACTGCCCATCGCGAAAGACCGTGACGTCATCGCAAATCTCGAAGATCTCTTTCATACGGTGAGAGATATAGACAATACCGCGCCCCTGCGATTTCAGTTCGCGGATCACGCGGAACAGGGATTCGGTCTCGGTATCGGTTAGCGCGTCGGTGGGTTCATCCATAATGATGACCTTCGACTCAAAGCTCAGCACTTTAGCGATCTCGACCATCTGCTGATCGCCGATCGATAAATCGCCCACCAGCTTCTGGCTGTTAAAACGTAGATTCAGCTTTGCCAGCAGCTTGTCGGCTTCGGCGTACATCGTCTTCCAGTCAATTTTGCCAAAGCGATTCACAAACTCACGACCGAGGAAAATGTTCTCGGCAATCGTCAGCTGTGGGATCAGGTTGAGCTCCTGGTGGATGATGCCAATTCCGGCTTCCTGAGAAGATTTAGGACCGTTGAAGGTGGTTTCTTTCCCCAGCCACAGCAGCGAACCGGCATCGCGGGCGTAAATACCGGTCAGCACCTTCATCATGGTGGACTTACCGGCGCCGTTCTCGCCGACCAGCGCCATCACGCGGCCCGGATAGACATTTAGCGAGGCGCCGGAGAGCGCCTTGACGCCAGGGAACGCTTTATCGATCCCTTTTAATTGCAATAAGGCTTCCATATCGGCGACCTCAGAACGTCACGCCGGCACAGAGAATAACGTTCGCATACGGGGAACACTCCCCGCTGCGAATCACCGCCTGACTGTCTGCGGTTTCTTTTTTAAACTGCTCATGACTGGTGTAACGAATTTCAATGGTGTTTCCCTGGTGCTGCTGCAGCTGCTCAAGGTGATTGAGCAACGTCGCGTGGAGCTGCGGATTAAGGGTTTTAATCTCTTCCGCGAGGATAGCCACTTCAACCTGCATTTCGCTCGTCACCACCTCCAGAACCTGCATAAAGGAGGGCACCCCGTGGGTTAACGCCATATCAATACGCGTGCTGCTGCGGGGAACCGGTAAACCAGCGTCGCAAACCACCAGCGTATCGGTATGACCCAGACGGGAGATAACCGACGAAATATCAGCATTGAGGACGGTACCTTTTTTCATTTTCTCTTTTGCTCCATTAGCGAAACGTTTCGCTGGTATTAGTATTAGCAATAAGAGAACAGAAAACCATCACCAGATGTGAGAATTGTGATCGTCATCGAAACGTTTCGCAACGCAGGTGAAAGAAAGGAAGAAGCGCTGAGAAAAACAAAAAGCCCTTCATCAAGAAGGGCCTTAGATAATCAGATCTCAACCTGAGTGCCGAGCTCAATAACCCGGTTAGGCGGGATTTCGAACTGGTCCGGCGCTCGCAGGGCGTTGCGCTGCAGCAGCAGATACAGCTTGCCGCGCAGGCGCAGATACCACGGCCGCTTGCCGATGATCAACGACTCATGCGACATAAAGAAGGAGGTCTCCATCATCCGGCAGCTCAGGCCTTCCAGCCCGCAGCGGTGGAAAACCTCTTCGACGTTCGGCGTTTCGCGCCAGCCGTAGCTGGCAACGACGCGCCAGAACGACGGCGAAATCTGCTCAATCTGCACGCGCCGCACGTTATGTACGTACGGCGCATCTTCAGTACGCAGCGTCAGCAAAATCACCCGCTCGTGCAGCACCTTGTTATGCTTCAGGTTGTGTAGCAGAGCAAAAGGAATCACGTTCAGCGCCCGGGACATATAAACAGCGGTACCCGGCACGCGAACCGGCGGCGATTTTTCTAGCGAAGAGATCATCGCTTCCAGAGAGTTACCATGCTCATGCATCCGACGCAGCAGGCGGAAACGCTCGCTCTTCCAGGTCGTCATAATGGTAAACATCACCAGACCGAGGGTCAGAGGCAGCCAGCCGCCGGAGACGATTTTATCGAGGTTCGCGGAGAAGAGCGGAACATCAATGCACATAAAAGCCACCAGCAGCAGCGCCACAACAAACTTATTCCAGTGCCAGTTTTGGCGCGCCACCGTCGTGAACAGAATGGTGGTCAGCACCATCGTTCCCGTCACCGCAATACCGTACGCCGCCGCCAGATTAGAGGAGTGCTCAAAGCTAACAATTACGATGACCACCGAGATATACAGCAGCCAGTTGATAAACGGGATGTAAATCTGCCCGGACTCCATTTCCGAGGTATGAATAATACGCATCGGCGACAGGTATCCCAGACGCACCGCCTGACGAGTCAGGGAGAAGACGCCGGAGATAACCGCCTGGGAAGCGATAACCGTCGCCAGGGCGGCAATAATCAGCATCGGAATCAGCGCCCACTCCGGCGCCAGCAGAAAGAACGGGTTTTTAATTGCTTCCGGGTGTTTGAGCAGCAGCGCCCCCTGGCCAAAGTAGTTCAGCACCAGCGAAGGCAATACCACCGAAAACCAGGCCAGGCGAATCGGTAATTTACCGAAATGCCCCATATCGGCATACAGCGCTTCCACGCCGGTGATTGACAGCACCACCGCCCCCAGCGCCACAAACGAAACGGTTTTATATTCAAGGAAGAAATGAACCGCCCAATACGGGTTCAGCGCCTGCAGCACCTCCGGGTTAGCGAAGATACTGCGCGCCCCCAGCACCGCCAGCAGCAGGAACCAGATCAGCATAATCGGCGCGAACAGCTTGCCCACCATGCTGGTACCGTGCTTTTGAATGGCGAATAATAGTGTCAGAACAATAATGGAGATGGGCACAACCCAGGTATCCAGGTCAGGAGCGATAATTTCCAGCCCTTCTATCGCCGACATCACCGAGATGGCAGGCGTAATCACTACCTCGCCATAAAAGAAGCTGCCGCCGATAAGCCCAAGGATCACCAGTACCGATGTCGCACGTGCGGAGGTATTACGCCCCGCCAGCGACATTAACGTCAGGATCCCACCTTCACCGGCGTTATCTGCCCGCATCACGAAGGTGATGTACTTGAGCGATACGGTAAAAATTAACAGCCAGAAAATGAGCGACAGGAAGCCAAAAACAGCATCACGCTCAACGCCAAAGCCAAACTGGCCTGACAGACATTCACGAAGTGTATACAGTGGGCTGGTGCCGATATCGCCGTATACCACGCCGATTGCCGCCAGCGTTATTGCCGGCAGCGATTGTTTATTATCAGTGCTCATAGACTAGTCTTTTCGTTTATAAAACAAATGTGTGCCTAGTCCCTTGGCCCACAAAAAGGCGCACAGTATGCACGATTATTTGCTGAATCGTACCCCTAACTGACATCATCTTAACCTGACTCAAAGAAAATAAATCGATTCTTCAGGCTATTACCACCCCTAATCAAACATCTATACTCGACCTAACAACGACATTCTAAAAAGCACGCAACTCTATTATGGCTCAATCACATTTACTGGCAGAAAGAATTTCCCGGCTCAGCGCCGCGCTGGAAAAAGGACTCTTCGAACGCAGCCACGCAATACGCCTTTGCCTGCTTGCCGCCCTCAGCGGCGAGAGCGTTTTTCTGCTGGGGCCGCCGGGGATCGCCAAAAGCCTGATTGCCCGTCGCCTCAAGTTCGCCTTCCAGCAGGCCCGCGCGTTTGAATACCTGATGACCCGCTTCTCCACGCCGGAAGAGGTCTTTGGCCCGCTCTCCATCCAGGCGCTGAAAGATGAAGGGCGCTACGAGCGTCTGACCGCCGGCTATCTCCCGGAAGCCGAAATTGTTTTTCTCGATGAGATCTGGAAAGCGGGCCCGGCGATCCTCAATACGCTACTGACAGCGATAAACGAACGCCATTTCCGCAACGGGGCAACCGAAGAGAAAATCCCCATGCGCCTGCTGGTGGCGGCGTCGAACGAACTCCCGGAGGCGGACAATAGCCTGGAAGCCTTATACGACCGTATGCTTATCCGGTTATGGCTGGATAAGGTACAGGATAAAACTAACTTCCGCTCAATGCTGATAAGCCAGCAGGACGAGAACAGTAATCCTGTCCCGGCGAATTTGCAGGTCAGCGACGAGGAGTTCCTGCAATGGCAGCAGGATATCGGCAACGTGAAGCTACCGGACAGCGTGTTTGAACTCATATTCCAGCTGCGCCAGCAGTTGGATACGCTGCCGAACGCGCCCTACGTCTCAGATCGTCGCTGGAAAAAGGCCATTCGTCTGCTGCAGGCCAGCGCCTTTTTCAGCGGCCGCGACACCATTGCGCCAATAGACCTGATCCTGCTGAAGGATTGCCTGTGGCACAACGTTGAGACAATGAACCTGATGTCCGCGCAGTTGGAGACCTTAATGACCAGCCACGCCTGGCAGCAGCAGGCGATGCTCACTCGTCTGGGGTCGATAATCCAGCGGCGCATTCAGCTTCAACAGCAGCAAAGCGATAAAACCGCGCTAAAAGTCACGCGTCTCGGCGGGATGTTTAGCCGGAAACCTCATTATGAACTGCCTGCTGAAGTACAGGATTCGACGCTAACGCTGCTTCTCCAGCAGCCGCTCAAACTGCACGATCTGGAAGTCATTCATATTACGTTCGTTCGTGAAGAGCTCGCTCATTGGCTGGAGAAAGGCGGTGAGATCCGCGGCAAGCTCAACGGAATTGGTTTTGCCCAGCAGCTGAATATGGATGTCGATACCAGCCAGCACCTGGTCGTGCGCGACGTCAGCTTACAGGGATCGCGGCTCTCCCTACCCGGTAGTGAATCACGGGAAAATATGCCCGCCGAAATCCGGCAGCAGTTGGAGGCGCTGGACGACGAATGGCATCAGCAACATAACCGCTTCAGCGAACAGCAAAAATGTCTGTTTATCCCCGGCGAGTGGCTGGGGCGGATTGAAGCCAGCCTGCAGGACGTAGGAACGCAGATCAAACAGGCCCGCCAGTCATGACCCTGGACATGCTGAATGTCATGCTGGCAGTCGGCGAAGAGGGCATGATCGATGAGATGCTGCTGGCGCTGCTGGCGGCACCTCAGCTCGCGGTATTCTTTGAAAAATTTCCACGGCTTAAAAATATTATCGCCGCCGACATTCCTCGCTGGCGGGAAGCGGTGAGATCGCGGCTAAAAGAGACCAACATCCCGCCCGAACTGGATGCGGAAGTTCAGTGCTATCAGCAGTCACAGCGGCTTTCCACCTCGCAGTTTATCGTCCAGCTGCCGCAAATTCTCAGCCAGCTGCATAAGCTGCACTCCCCGTTCGCCAGCCAGGCGCAGCAGCTGGTGGATGACAACAGCACCTTTACACCGGCGCTGCACACGTTATTCCTCCAGCGCTGGCGCCTGAGCCTGGTGGTGCAGGCAACCTCTCTTAATCAGCAGTTGCTGGATGAAGAGCGCGATCAGCTGCTGAGCGAAGTTCAGGAGCGCATGACCCTCAGCGGCCAGCTGGAGCCGGTGCTGGTGGAAAATGACAATGCGGCTGGGCATCTGTGGGACATGAGCGCCGGAGAGCTGAAGCGCGGCGATTATCAGCTGATCGTTCGCTACGGGGATTTTTTAACTCAACAACCTGAGCTCATGCAGCTAGCTGAACAACTGGGACGCTCGCGTGAAGCGAAAGCGGTGTCGAAAAAAGATGCGCCGATGGAGACCTTCCGCAGCCTGGTGCGCGAACCGGCCACCGTGCCGGAGCAGGTCGACGGGCTTCAGCAGAGCGACGATATTCTGCGTCTGCTGCCGCCAGAACTGGCCACTCTCGGCATTACCGAGCTGGAGTTTGAGTTCTACCGCAAGCTGGTTGAAAAGCAGCTGCTGACCTATCGGCTACACGGCGATGCGTGGAAGGAAAAGATCACCGAACGGCCGGTCACGCGCCAGGACGTTGACGAACAGCCGCGCGGGCCGTTTATCGTCTGCGTCGATACTTCCGGCTCAATGGGCGGTTTCAATGAACAGTGCGCCAAGGCTTTTTGTCTGGCGCTGATGCGGGTCGCTCTGGCGGATAACCGCCGCTGCTTCATTATGCTGTTTTCCAGCGAAGTGGTGCACTACGAACTCACCGGCCCGCAGGGGCTGGAGCAGGCAATTCGTTTTTTAAGCCAGCGCTTTCGCGGCGGCACCGATCTGGCCAGCTGCTTCCGGGCAGTGATTGAGCGTATGCAGAATCCGCAGTGGGTCGATGCTGATGCGGTGGTGATTTCCGATTTTATCGCCCAGCGCCTGCCGGATGAGGTGATCAATAAGGTGGGGGAGCTACAGCATAAACATCAACATCGTTTTCATGCGGTGGCGATGTCGGTACACGGCAAGCCCGGCATTATGCGCGTTTTCGATCATATCTGGCGCTTTGATACCGGGTTGCGTAGCCGCCTGCTGCGACGCTGGCGGCGTTAATCACTGATTAAAGAAGCGCGGCAACGCTTTGACGAACCTGGGTTGGCCACACGCCGCACTGCACCTGGCCGATGTGATCCAGCTGCAGAAGCAGCATCGTCAGGCGAGACTGGCCAATGCCGCCGCCAATCGTCTGCGGCATCTCTCCGCGCAGCAGCGCCTGGTGCCATTCCAGCTTCAGGCGATCTTCATCGCCGGTCATCGCCAGCTGACGCTTCAGCGCTTCGGCATCCACGCGGATCCCCATTGAAGAGAGTTCGAAGGCATCTTCCAGAACCGGGTTCCATACCAGAATGTCGCCGTTCAGGCCCGCATAGCCTTCAGCGGCAGGCGTACTCCAGTCATCGTAATCCGGCGCGCGAACATCGTGGCGCTGGCCATCAGAAAGCTTACCGCCGATACCGATCAGAAATACCGCGCCCAGCTCTTTCGCGATCGCTCGTTCGCGGCCCTTGGCATCGAGATCCGGATAGCGGCTTAAAAGCTCCTGGCTGTGAACAAAGTGGATCGTCTCCGGCAAGAACGGCGTGAGGCCAAACTCTTTACTGACGGCATCCTCGGTGGCTTTGATCCCGGCATAGATCGCTTCAACGGTTGCTTTCAGCGTGCCGCAGTGGCGTTCTTCATCCCCCATTACGCGCTCCCAGTCCCACTGGTCAACGTAGACGGAATGGATGGCGGTTAACCGGTCTTCATCGGGGCGAAGGGCCTTCATGTGCGTGTACAGCCCTTCGCCCGCGCTGAAGTCGTGTTGTCCCAGGGTTTGACGCTTCCACTTCGCTAGTGAATGAACCACTTCGAACTGGGCGTCTGGCAGTGTTTTCACTTTAACCTGAACCGCTTTTTCGCAACCAGAGAGGTTATCCTGCGTCCCATCGCCCACGCGGCTTAAGATCGGCGCCTGGACTTCGATCAGGCCGAGCTTCTCTTCAAGCTGGCGGGAAAAGTGTGACTTAACGAAACTAATCTGGCGTTGTTTTGCGATGTATGCGGTTTTCATTTTTTATAACTCCTGCGTCCTGTTGCCATTGATTAAGCAACAAAACAGCGCTGCAATTCAATAATCCAACAACAAAAAGCCTGCATCGATTTTGATTCATTAAAATTTGCGGCTAAAATAGAAATATTCGTCAAACTTCATAAGAAAAACCTATGGAAAATTATCAGATCGACAATCTGGACCGCGGCATCCTTGAGGCCCTCATGGCCAATGCGCGTACCGCCTATGCTGAACTGGCAAAACAGTTTGGCGTCAGCCCGGGGACCATTCACGTTCGCGTAGAGAAAATGAAGCAGGCCGGAATTATTACCGGCGCGCGTATCGACGTCAGCCCCAAGCAGCTGGGTTACGATGTGGGGTGCTTTATCGGCATTATTTTGAAGAGCGCGAAAGACTACCCCTCCGCGCTGGCCAGGCTAAACAGCCTGGATGAGGTTACCGAGGCGTATTACACCACCGGGCACTACAGCATCTTTATAAAAGTGATGTGCCGATCGATTGACGCGCTCCAGCATGTACTTATCAACAAGATCCAAACAATTGATGAAATTCAGTCCACTGAAACGCTGATCGTCCTGCAAAACCCGATTATGCGCACCATCCGCCCATGATCGGGCTTTTTAATCCCACATTTTTCCACAGGTAGATCCCAGCTCGCTCACAGCGTACAATACGCCACTCTGAATAGTGGAGCGGGCGATCATGGCAGAGATAACTCTTATCAGCGGCAGTACGCTGGGTAGCGCAGAATATGTATCAGAACATCTGGCGGAAAAGCTGGAAGAGGCTGGTCACAGCACGACTATCCTGCACGGACCGCTGATCGAAGATCTGCAGCCGCAGGGGATCTGGCTGGTTATCTCTTCTACTCATGGCGCCGGGGATATTCCCGATAACCTGCTGCCCTTCTATGAAGCGCTTCAGGAGAAGCAGGTCGATCTTTCTGCAGTCCATTTTGGCGCAATCGGCATTGGTAGCCGCGAATACGATACCTTCTGCGGAGCGATTGATAAGCTCGAGACTGCGCTCAAAGCCTGCGGGGCAAAACAGATCGGTGAAACGCTAAAAATTAACGTCCTCGAACATGAAATTCCGGAAGATCCGGCCGAGATTTGGCTGGGATCCTGGAAAAACTTGCTCTGAGAATTGTAAAGATCATACTTTCTTCTGTGGATAACTATGCTTAAAAGCTTGGATCAACCGGTAGTTATCCAAAGTATAACCGTTGCCTGAATTTTGTGCTGTGTATAACCCTTCATTTTGATCCCAGCTTATACGGACCAGGATCACCGATCATTCACAGAAAGCGATCCTTCTTAAACGGTTGATCCTAAACCGCGGATCTGACTTATCCACAAGACAAGCCGATCCTAATAAGAGATCACAATAAAACAGATCTCTAAATAAAAGATCTTCTTTTTAATACTCAGGATCCCGGCGCTTTCTCGAAAGGCTAAAGTTGAGTAGAATCCACGGCCCGGGCTTCAATCTATTTTCAAACCGCTTTATGCGAGGCATACCACCATGTTTTATCAGGATCCTTTTGACGTCATCATCATTGGCGGGGGTCATGCAGGCACTGAGGCCGCGATGGCCGCAGCGCGAATGGGTCAACAGACTCTGCTTTTGACACACAATATCGACACGCTGGGGCAGATGAGCTGCAATCCGGCGATTGGCGGCATTGGGAAAGGACACCTGGTAAAAGAAGTGGATGCGCTTGGCGGCCTGATGGCGAAGGCCATTGACCACGCAGGTATCCAGTTTAGGATACTAAACGCCAGCAAAGGCCCTGCCGTACGGGCGACTCGCGCTCAGGCAGACCGAGTGCTGTACCGCCAGGCCGTACGGACCGCGCTGGAAAACCAGCCTAACTTAATGATCTTCCAGCAGGCGGTGGAAGATCTGATTGTTGAGAACGATCGTGTTGTCGGCGCCGTCACCCAGATGGGGCTTAAATTCCGCGCCAAAGCGGTAGTACTGACTGTCGGAACCTTTCTTGACGGTAAGATCCATATTGGTCTCGATAACTACAGCGGCGGCCGTGCAGGCGATCCTCCGTCGATCCCGCTGTCCCGTCGTTTGCGTGAACTGCCGCTGCGCGTCAGCCGCCTGAAAACCGGTACCCCGCCGCGCATCGACGCAAGGACGATTGATTTCAGCGTTCTGGCACAGCAGCACGGCGATAATCCGATGCCGGTCTTCTCGTTTATGGGGGATGCTTCTCAACATCCGCGTCAGGTACCGTGCTATGTCACGCATACCAACGAGAAAACCCATGACGTGATCCGTAACAACCTCGATCGCAGCCCGATGTATGCCGGCGTGATTGAAGGGATCGGCCCGCGCTACTGTCCTTCGATCGAAGACAAGGTCATGCGCTTTGCCGATCGCAACCAGCACCAGATCTTCCTCGAGCCGGAAGGACTGACGTCCAACGAGATTTATCCAAACGGTATCTCCACCAGCCTGCCGTTCGATGTCCAGATGCAAATCGTCCGCTCAATGCAGGGGATGGAAAATGCAAAAATCGTTCGTCCTGGCTACGCTATTGAGTACGATTTCTTTGACCCGCGTGACCTGAAACCGACGCTGGAAAGTAAATTTATCCATGGCCTGTTCTTTGCCGGCCAGATTAACGGCACTACCGGTTATGAAGAAGCTGCCGCTCAGGGCCTGCTTGCCGGCCTCAACGCAGCTCGTTTCTCCGCCGAGAAAGAGGGATGGGCGCCGGGCCGCTCTCAGGCTTACCTTGGCGTCCTGGTAGACGATCTCTGTACTCTCGGTACCAAAGAACCATACCGCATGTTTACCTCTCGTGCGGAATACCGCCTGATGCTGCGTGAAGACAACGCCGATCTGCGCCTGACCGAACAAGGCCGTGAACTGGGTCTGGTGGATGACGAACGCTGGGCGCGTTTCAACCAGAAGCTTGAGAGCATTGAACGTGAACGTCAGCGCCTGAAAGCCAGCTGGGTTAATCCGCTGGCGGAAAGCGCTGCGGAAGTGAATGCTCATCTGACGGCGCCTTTATCCCGTGAAGCTAACGGTGAAGATTTGCTCCGTCGTCCGGAAATGACCTACGAACAGCTGGTGCAGATGACGCCGTTCTCGCCGGGTCTTGAGGACAAGCAAGCGGCGGAACAGGTCGAAATTCAGGTAAAATACGAAGGCTACATCGCGCGCCAGCAGGATGAAATCGAGAAACAACAGCGCAACGAGAACACGTTGCTGCCTGCTACGCTTGATTATCGCCAGGTGAATGGGCTGTCGAACGAGGTCATTGCCAAGTTGAACGACCATAAGCCGTCTTCGATAGGGCAGGCATCGCGTATTTCCGGCATTACGCCTGCGGCAATCTCGATTTTGCTGGTGTGGTTGAAAAAGCAGGGAATGCTGCGCCGTAGCGCCTGATTTTCCACTGAACGATACATTGGCGGATACGCATCTGACGTCCGCCAGGTTAATTTCTCAGCCCGGTAAGCGAATCGCCTCCGGGCTCATTGTTTTTAAACAGGTACCGATCGTGCTCAACAAACTTTCTCGTCTTCTTGATGAAGCAGGTATTTCACTTACCGATCACCAGAAAAACCAGCTTGTCGGCTATGTTGGCATGTTGGATAAGTGGAATAAGGCCTATAACCTGACCTCGGTTCGCGATCCTGACGAGATGCTGGTACGCCACATCCTCGATAGTATTGTTGTTGCGCCATACCTTAACGGAACGCGTTTTATCGATGTCGGTACGGGCCCAGGCCTGCCGGGGATCCCGCTGGCTATCGTGCGTCCTGAATCCCACTTCACCCTGTTAGACAGCCTTGGCAAGCGAGTACGTTTTCTCCGCCAGGTCCAGCATGAGCTAAAACTGGATAACGTCACCCCGGTACAAAGCCGCGTGGAAGCGTTCCCGGCAGAGCCGCCGTTTGATGGCGTTATTAGCCGCGCATTTGCGTCGCTGAATGACATGGTGAGCTGGTGCCATCATTTACCCGCGGAGAACGGTCACTTCTATGCGCTCAAAGGGTTAGCGCAGGAAGATGAAATGGCAAATCTACCGGAAGGGTTCGTCATTAAAGATGTTGTCGAACTGCATGTGCCTCAGCTGGAAGGGGAGCGTCACCTTGTGGTGATTCAGCCAAAAATGATTTAATTTTTATCAAAAAATGTGAAAAAAAGACGGGCCGTGCATGTTACAAAAATAAAAGTCACGGCAGGGTATTATCGGACTGTCTTTAACCATGGAGTTACCAGGGTTTTTCTTTCCGTTAACTTTGCGCGGTTACTTTACTTGCAGAATAGTCAACATTGAAAATATCAGTACGCTAAAAATCTCGCTGCTTGTCGTTCATACCGATGTTAAATATTTATTATGAATGTCAATAAAAGGTTTTTATTGTATATGGGATTGTTTTAGAAAGAATACCTACTTTTTATGTTGAATATCAAAAGGATAAAAAATCGAGTTTTATGTACAGAATTAATTCGATTTCGCGGAAAATGTTTATTATGTGATCTGATGCACGCTTTAATTGCCGATTTTTCGCGGTATTTGCAGTTTTGCATGACGGCTCACAGAACGGTGAAATGCATGAAAAGTTGTCTGTCGGAAAATAATTAAACATTTATTCACTATTTTGCTACTTATTGTTTGAAATCACGGGGCGTCACCGTATAATTTGTCCGCTTTTTGATGCTTGACTCTTCGTCTTAAAGGACGTTTTATACGACACGCGACATACCTCGAAGGGAGCAGGAGTAAAAACGTGATGTCAGTGTCGCTCTTGAGTCGAAACGTTGCTCGTAAGCTTCTGTTTATTCAGTTACTGGCAGTAATAGCAAGTGGACTGCTGTTCAGCCTCAAAGACCCTTTCTGGGGCATCTCCGCGGTGAGTGGAGGTTTGGCGGTTCTTTTGCCAAACGTGATATTTATGATTTTTGCCTGGCGTCATCAGGCGCATACACCAGCTAGAGGCCGAGTGGCCTGGTCCTTCGCCATCGGCGAAGCCTTCAAGGTGTTGCTGACCTTCGCCTTTCTGGCGATGGCGCTGGCGGTTTTGAAAGTGGTATTTTTGCCGCTGATAGTGACGTGGGTTTTGGTGCTGGTGGTACAAGTTCTGGCGCCAGCTGTAATTAACAACAAAGGGTAAAAGGCATCATGGCTTCAGAAAATATGACGCCGCAGGATTACATAGGCCACCATCTGAATAACCTTCAGCTGGACCTGCGTACATTCTCGCTGGTGGATCCGCACAACCCCCCGGCCACCTTCTGGACGCTCAACATTGACTCCATGTTTTTCTCAGTGGTGCTCGGTCTGTTATTCCTGTTTATGTTCCGCAGCGTGGCTAAAAAGGCGACAACCGGCGTACCTGGTAAATTCCAGACCTTTATTGAGATGATCATCGGCTTCGTCCATGGCAGCGTCAAAGATATGTATCATGGCAAGAGCAAGGTCATTGCTCCGCTGGCCCTCACCGTGTTCGTCTGGGTATTCCTGATGAACCTGATGGATCTGCTGCCTATCGACTTTATCCCTTGGATCGGCGAACACGTTCTCGGTCTGCCTGCTCTGCGCGTGGTGCCGTCAGCTGACGTTAACATCACCCTGTCGATGGCGCTTGGCGTATTTATCCTGATTCTTTTCTACAGCATCAAAATGAAAGGCGTGGGCGGGTTCGTTAAAGAACTGACCCTGCAGCCGTTCAATCACTGGGCGTTCATTCCTGTCAACTTAATCCTTGAAGGGGTAAGCCTGCTGTCAAAACCTGTATCACTGGGTCTGCGACTTTTCGGCAACATGTATGCCGGTGAGCTGATTTTCATTCTGATTGCTGGCCTGTTGCCGTGGTGGTCACAGTGGATTCTGAATGTGCCATGGGCCATTTTCCACATCCTGATTATTACGCTGCAAGCCTTCATCTTCATGGTTCTGACGATCGTCTATCTGTCGATGGCATCTGAAGAGCATTGATTTTTACCAACATACTACGTTTTAACTGAAACAAACTGGAGACTGTCATGGAAAACCTGAATATGGATCTGCTGTACATGGCTGCCGCTGTGATGATGGGTCTGGCGGCAATCGGTGCTGCGATCGGTATCGGCATCCTCGGGGGTAAATTCCTGGAAGGCGCAGCGCGTCAACCGGATCTGATTCCTCTGCTGCGTACTCAGTTCTTTATCGTTATGGGTCTGGTGGATGCTATCCCGATGATCGCTGTAGGTCTGGGTCTGTACGTGATGTTCGCCGTCGCGTAGTAAGTTGTTCGAAAGAAACCTAAGCCACAGAGTTATTTTTTAAGAGGTATTGTGCTGTGAACATGAACGCAACAATCCTCGGCCAGGCCATCGCGTTTGTTATCTTCGTATGGTTCTGCATGAAGTATGTATGGCCGCCGTTAATGGCTGCCATCGAAAAGCGCCAGAAAGAAATTTCTGACGGTTTAGCTTCTGCAGAACGCGCTAAGAAAGATTTGGACCTTGCACAGGCCAACGCGACCGACCAGCTGAAAAAAGCGAAAGCGGAAGCCCAGGTAATCATCGAGCAGGCGAACAAGCGTCGCTCTCAGATCCTGGACGAAGCAAAAGCGGAAGCAGAACAGGAACGCACCAAAATCGTCGCACAGGCGCAGGCTGAAATCGATGCCGAACGTAAACGTGCTCGTGAGGAGCTGCGTAAGCAGGTCGCTATCCTGGCTGTTGCTGGCGCCGAGAAGATCATCGAACGTTCCGTGGATGAAGCTGCTAACAGCGACATCGTGGATAAACTTGTCGCTGAACTGTAAGGAGGGAGGGGCTGATGTCTGAATTTGTAACGGTAGCTCGCCCCTACGCCAAAGCAGCTTTTGACTTTGCCGTCGAACACAACAGCGTTGAACGCTGGCAG
Source organism: Klebsiella sp. M5al (assembly GCF_002090195.1). Taxonomy (NCBI): domain Bacteria; kingdom Pseudomonadati; phylum Pseudomonadota; class Gammaproteobacteria; order Enterobacterales; family Enterobacteriaceae; genus Klebsiella; species Klebsiella sp. M5al. The sequence continues at coordinate 43,208 of NZ_CP020657.1, read as the reverse complement.
GATATGCTGGCGTTTGTCGCTGAAGTGACGAAAAACGAACAAATGACAGAGCTACTCTCCGGCGCACTGGCGCCAGAAACGCTCTCTGATGTGTTTATCGCGGTCTGTGGTGAGCAACTGGACGAAAATGGCCAAAACCTGATTCGGGTAATGGCTGAAAATGGTCGTCTGAATGCGCTCCCTGATGTTCTCGAGCAGTTCATTCACCTGCGCGCTGCCAGTGAGGCAACCGCAGAGGTAGAAGTTATTTCTGCCGCTCAAATGAGTGACGAACAGCTTGCGAAAATTACCGCCGCGATGGAAAAACGTCTGTCACGCAAAGTTAAGCTGAATTGCAAAATCGATAAGTCTGTAATGGCAGGCGTAATCATCCGTTCGGGTGATATGGTCATTGATGGTAGCGTACGCGGCCGTCTTGAACGCCTTGCAGACGTCTTGCAGTCTTAAGGGGACTGGAGCATGCAACTGAATTCCACCGAAATCAGCGAACTGATCAAGCAGCGCATTGCTCAGTTCAATGTTGTGAGCGAGGCTCATAACGAAGGTACTATCGTTTCTGTAAGTGACGGTGTTATCCGCATTCACGGCCTGGCCGATTGTATGCAGGGTGAGATGATCGCTCTGCCGGGTAACCGTTACGCTATCGCACTGAACCTGGAGCGCGACTCCGTAGGTGCCGTTGTGATGGGTCCGTACGCTGACCTCGCCGAAGGTATGAAGGTTAAATGTACTGGCCGTATCCTTGAAGTTCCGGTTGGCCGCGGCCTGCTGGGACGTGTGGTTAACACCCTGGGTGCACCGATTGATGGTAAAGGTCCGCTGGAGCACGACGGCTTCTCCGCCGTTGAAGCTATCGCACCGGGCGTCATCGAACGTCAGTCCGTCGATCAGCCGGTGCAGACCGGTTATAAATCCGTTGATGCCATGATCCCAATCGGTCGTGGACAGCGTGAACTGATTATCGGCGACCGTCAGACGGGTAAAACCGCTCTGGCCATCGACGCCATCATCAACCAGCGTGATTCCGGCATCAAGTGCGTCTACGTAGCTATCGGCCAGAAAGCGTCCACCATTTCTAACGTGGTACGTAAACTGGAAGAACACGGCGCGCTGGCTAACACCATCGTTGTGGTTGCTACCGCATCTGAATCTGCCGCACTGCAATACCTGGCGCCGTATGCCGGTTGTGCAATGGGTGAATACTTCCGCGACCGCGGTGAAGATGCGCTGATCATTTATGATGACCTGTCTAAACAGGCCGTTGCTTACCGTCAGATCTCCCTGCTGCTCCGTCGTCCGCCAGGACGTGAAGCATTCCCGGGCGACGTATTCTACCTCCACTCTCGTCTGCTGGAGCGTGCCGCACGTGTTAACGTCGAATACGTTGAAGCTTTCACCAAAGGTGAAGTGAAAGGTAAAACCGGTTCTCTGACCGCGCTGCCGATTATCGAAACCCAGGCGGGTGACGTTTCTGCGTTCGTTCCGACCAACGTAATTTCCATTACCGATGGTCAGATCTTCCTGGAAACCAACCTGTTCAACTCCGGTATTCGTCCTGCGGTTAACCCGGGTATCTCCGTATCCCGTGTTGGTGGTGCAGCTCAGACCAAGATCATGAAGAAACTGTCCGGTGGTATTCGTACCGCTCTGGCACAGTATCGCGAACTGGCGGCGTTCTCGCAGTTTGCCTCTGACCTTGATGATGCAACCCGTAAGCAGCTGGACCACGGTCAGAAAGTGACCGAACTGCTGAAACAGAAACAGTATGCGCCGATGTCCGTTGCGCAGCAGTCTCTGGTTCTGTTCGCGGCAGAACGTGGTTATCTGGCGGATGTCGAGCTGTCGAAAATCGGTAGCTTTGAAGCCGCTCTGCTGGCTTACGTCGACCGTGATCACGCTCCGTTGATGCAAGAGATCAACCAGTCCGGTGGCTATAACGACGAAATCGAAGGCAAGCTGAAAGGCATCCTCGATTCCTTCAAAGCAACCCAATCCTGGTAAAGTCTGGCGGCTTGCTCTAGGGCAGGCCGCAAGGCATTGAGGAGAAGCTCATGGCCGGCGCAAAAGAGATACGTAGTAAGATCGCAAGCGTCCAGAACACGCAAAAGATCACTAAAGCGATGGAAATGGTCGCCGCTTCCAAAATGCGTAAATCGCAGGAGCGCATGGCGGCCAGCCGTCCATATGCAGATACCATGCGCAAAGTGATCGGTCACCTTGCGAACGGTAATCTGGAATATAAGCACCCTTACCTGGAAGAACGCGACGTTAAACGCGTGGGCTACCTGGTGGTGTCTACCGACCGTGGTCTGTGCGGTGGCTTGAACATTAACCTGTTCAAAAAGCTGCTGGCGGAAATGAAAGCATGGTCCGATAAAGGCGTTCAGTGCGAACTCGCAATGATCGGCTCGAAGGGCGTGTCGTTCTTTAATTCCGTTAGCGGTAATGTTGTCGCCCAGGTGACGGGTATGGGGGATAACCCCTCCCTGTCCGAACTGATCGGTCCGGTAAAAGTGATGTTGCAGGCCTACGATGAAGGCCGTCTGGACAAGCTGTATATTGTCAGCAACAAATTTATTAACACCATGTCTCAGGTTCCAACCATTACTCAGCTGCTGCCGTTACCGGCTTCAGAAGAGGGTGAGTTGAAGCGTAAATCCTGGGATTACCTGTATGAACCCGATCCGAAAGCGCTGCTGGATACCCTGCTGCGTCGTTATGTGGAATCTCAGGTTTATCAGGGTGTGGTAGAAAACCTGGCCAGCGAGCAGGCCGCACGTATGGTGGCGATGAAAGCCGCGACCGACAATGGCGGCAGCCTGATTAAAGAGCTGCAGTTGGTATACAACAAAGCTCGTCAGGCCAGCATTACTCAGGAACTCACCGAGATCGTCGGTGGAGCATCCGCGGTATAACCAGGTTAATTCGTAGAGGATTCAAGATGGCTACTGGAAAAATTGTCCAGGTAATCGGCGCCGTGGTCGACGTCGAATTCCCTCAGGATGCCGTACCGCGCGTGTACGAGGCTCTTGAGGTGCAAAATGGTAGTGAGAAGCTGGTGCTGGAAGTTCAGCAGCAGCTCGGCGGCGGTATTGTTCGTACCATCGCCATGGGTTCTTCCGACGGTCTGCGTCGCGGTCTGGAAGTAAAAGACCTCGAGCACCCGATCGAAGTCCCGGTAGGTAAAGCCACGCTGGGTCGTATCATGAACGTACTGGGCCAACCGGTAGACATGAAAGGCGACATCGGCGAAGAAGAGCGTTGGGCTATCCACCGTGCAGCACCTTCCTACGAAGAGTTGTCAAACTCTCAGGAACTGCTGGAAACCGGCATCAAAGTTATCGACCTGATGTGTCCGTTTGCGAAGGGCGGTAAAGTTGGTCTGTTCGGTGGTGCGGGCGTAGGTAAAACCGTAAACATGATGGAGCTGATCCGTAACATCGCGATCGAGCACTCCGGTTACTCCGTGTTTGCGGGCGTAGGTGAACGTACTCGTGAGGGTAACGACTTCTACCACGAAATGACCGACTCCAACGTTATCGATAAAGTATCCCTGGTGTATGGCCAGATGAACGAGCCGCCGGGAAACCGTCTGCGCGTTGCGCTGACCGGCCTGACCATGGCTGAGAAGTTCCGTGACGAAGGTCGTGACGTTCTGCTGTTCGTGGATAACATCTACCGTTACACCCTGGCCGGTACTGAAGTATCCGCACTGCTGGGCCGTATGCCTTCAGCGGTAGGTTACCAGCCGACCCTGGCGGAAGAGATGGGCGTTCTGCAGGAACGTATCACCTCGACCAAAACCGGTTCAATCACTTCCGTACAGGCAGTATACGTACCTGCGGATGACTTGACTGACCCGTCTCCAGCCACCACCTTTGCGCACCTTGACGCCACCGTGGTACTGAGCCGTCAGATCGCCTCTCTGGGTATCTACCCGGCAGTTGACCCGCTGGACTCCACCAGCCGTCAGCTGGATCCGCTGGTTGTTGGTCAGGAGCACTACGACACCGCTCGTGGCGTCCAGTCCATCCTGCAGCGTTATCAGGAACTGAAAGACATCATCGCCATCCTGGGTATGGATGAACTGTCTGAAGAAGATAAACTGGTGGTAGCTCGCGCGCGTAAGATTCAGCGCTTCCTGTCCCAGCCGTTCTTCGTGGCAGAAGTATTTACCGGTTCTCCGGGCAAATATGTCTCCCTGAAAGACACCATCCGTGGCTTTAAAGGCATCATGGAAGGCGAATACGATCACCTGCCGGAGCAGGCGTTCTACATGGTCGGTTCTATCGACGAAGCCGTGGAAAAAGCCAAAAAACTTTAACGCCTTAATCGGAGGGTGATATGGCAATGACTTACCACCTGGACGTCGTCAGCGCAGAGAAACAAATGTTCTCTGGTCTGGTCGAGAAAATCCAGGTAACGGGTAGTGAAGGTGAACTGGGTATTTACCCGGGGCACGCGCCGCTGCTCACCGCCATTAAGCCTGGTATGATTCGCATCGTTAAGCAGCACGGTCACGAAGAATTTATCTACCTGTCAGGCGGCATTCTTGAAGTGCAGCCGGGTAGCACGACCGTTCTGGCTGATACGGCAATTCGTGGCCAGGATCTCGACGAAGCGCGAGCCCTGGAAGCGAAACGTAAGGCTGAAGAGCACATTAAGAGCTCTCATGGTGACGTGGACTACGCTCAGGCGTCTGCGGAACTGGCCAAAGCGATCGCTAAACTGCGCGTTATCGAGTTGACCAAAAAAGCGATGTAACACCGGCTTGAACGTTAAAAAGCCAGTCTGGTTTCCAGGCTGGCTTTTTTTATGGCTTCGTTTCAGAAAAAGCAAAATTAAAAAGCGGGTTTAAAAATTTTGTGATGTATATCTCATTTTTGTTGATCGTTTAAAAGATGAAGCGTAGACTTATTTTTGTGATGTTAGTCACAAAAAAGAGTTCATCAAAAACGTAATCGCTATCCAGGAAGAGATCATGAAACTGCTTAATAAAATCGTCGCTTTCTTCAGTGCTATGAACGTAACCTTCGGTACGTTCAACCACTAAGAAGTCCGCTCTCCAGACTGCTTATGCGCTGTACCGCTAACTAAAACGACAACACATGCGGTGTGAAGCAGGAAAGGAAGTAAAAAGGTCGCCCGAGGGCGACCTTTATGTTTTTAGCGTGTCCCTGGTTAATTGCGGCTAAGGAAGTTACCGGTGTTAAAGCTGCCGTCGGCCTCACGCGTCAGCGGATCCGGCAGCGTCAGAGTCTGATAGTCGGCGCTGTGAATGCTCTTTCCCTGGGCGTTGATGCTTCGGCCACCGTGGATAAAGTAGTTGCTATCATCAATGTTCCCGATAACGGCATCGTCATATTTCCCCGGCTGGCTGCGCAGAGAAAGGTTATCGCTGAAGGTACCCTGCGTTTCCGGTGCGCCATACGGGCTTGGGCGGAATAGATAGTTAAAGCGCTGGTTATCCACCGCGACGTTATTGACCACTACCAGCTTGCCAGGATTGAAGTTGTCGGTAAAACCGTCCAGATGATTGCCGATGGCGATGCTGTTGCGTACCTCGTGGGCGACCGGCTGCCCTTCCCCACCGAGCTTAAAGCCGTTGCTGGTATTATTGCGGGCAATGGAGTTCTCGATCACCACAACGCCGTTAGCGCCGTCCTCAATCTTATTGAACAGGTCGAAGCCGTCGTCGATATTATCGTGTGAGTAACAGCCCTCCAGCCGGTTACCCTCCCCTACGCGCATTTTCACCGCAAAGCCATCGGCGTTAATTTTACCCGGATCTTCGTTATTAAAGGATTCAGAATTCACCACCCGGTTATGGCTGGCCCACAGCGGGCGTCCGACATCCGCCGGAGAGGAAATTTGAATGCCGGTATCATCGTTCCGATACGCGGTGACGTTCTCGATCAGGTTATGGCTACCCTGTACGCGCAGGCTCTTGTCCGTAATGTCTACTCCATTGATATGCCAGTAGCTGGCATCCAGCAGGAGCCCGTGAATCACGGCTTTTCCGTCGGCTTTCAGGGTTTTGACTTTGTCTTTCAGGCCGCTGGCGCTAACCGGGATGGTTGTTTGCGGATAATCACCTGCGGCTAATACAATTTGCCCGCCAGGGGGAACGAGGTCGACAGCGGTGGCTAAATCCAGCGGCGAGTCCGTCGTCCCTTTAGCCTGCGACAGCCCATCCGGCGCGGCGTACAGCGTATTGCCTGTCACATTGGCGCTCTGTTCAACCGTCAGCGTTTGGGTCAGCGTGTTTGCGCCGGTGGCTGGAGTGAAGCTAATTTCGAATGTGCTTTTATCTTTCAGAACGGCAGGCTGGGTATACATCTCTCCGGCCTTCACGGCTTTATCCTGCCCGATCACCACTTCATCCTGACGCACGGTGATGCGTCCGTCACTATTCGTGCGCGCCTGCAGGAGATACTCTTTGCTCTGGCTTTTTGTCCCCGAGGCAATTTGCATGACCGGCGGCCAGCTTTTGGCAACATACGGGGCGGAGGGAACCGTATTTGCCGCGGAGGTCGTCAGGGAAGCATTGCTGACGGTGATTTTGGCGTTACGTGAGGCGAAGAAACCGACGTAGTAATGTTCTTTATCCTGCTGAGCAATCAGATCGGCGTGAGGAACCCGCTGGCTTACCCATTCATTACTGCCCGTTGCCGCCCATGAGGTAATAAATCCGTCGTTAGTACGTTCCAGCTTAAGCTGAAACGTCGGGGTTTGCTGGATATCGATTTTCTCTTTGTAACTTTGACGCTTGATTGCAGCGCCCGCATTGCCCCACGGTTGGGTTATCCCTTCCCGGCTAATAGCCTGCAGCTTGATATGCGAGCCATCTTTTTTATCCTGGGTCATAATGGCGTTCATCACCATATTGGATGCCGCCGGGAACTCTTCGTAGCCGACCTTGAGAGGCTGTTGGCGCGGGTTGCCAATGACGTCGCGGACCAGCAGTCCCGCGCCTTCCTGCGCCGCCGGACGCGCGCCATTTTCCGGTCCAAACTGATTGACGGTCACCGTAGCCTGCAGGATAAAATTCTTATTGGTTGGCAGCTCGGTGTAAAAGAAGGTCAGTCCGTCGTGGGAGTTGGCAATTTTACCTCCCCGGCTCTCGATGGTAATGGGCTGGCTGAGATCGGCGGAATCCTGCGGCGTCAGCTTTTTCCCGGCAATGGTGACATCATTGACGCCAATTTTTTCCGGCAACACGTTCGAGGAAAAGTTACTGTCGGTGGATTGCCCAAAGGCGATTGCCCGCCACTGATGGCCTTCGTTGGCCTGCAGCGGTAGCGCGATCATCGTACTGCAAAGGGTTAATGCCAAAGGTATTTTGTTTTTCATTTTTTTCTCCTGGGTAATTATTAACCGGCATTATCAGGAAAATGAAATGGTGTTTCTATTTATTGCGTCACAATTAATGCATATTAAAACCGCGTTTTACTTTATGGATTTTCTTTATTTTTCCATCAAAAAAACAGCAAAAGCAGAGGGATAGCCGGTATCCCTCCCCGTTAAAATGCTTTTTTTGCGCTAAACGGGTTTGCGCTGGCTAAAAATACCCACCTAAAATGGTGTATAGCGTTACGCTTGTGCGTTTTATCTTCGTCTCGTTTCATGATGAAAAATATGTAGATATTTCAACGTGAAAGGCTTTTACTTTTCGTTCTAACAGCAGTCAGGATGCGTATGTCAAACAGTCCGATGAGCGTGGTTATTCTTGCCGCAGGCAAAGGTACCCGCATGTATTCCGATCTTCCTAAGGTGTTGCATTCGCTGGCCGGAAAGCCGATGGTGCAGCATGTTATTGATGCGGCTAAAGAATTAGGGGCATCCGCCGTACATCTGGTGTACGGGCACGGCGGCGACCTGCTTCGCCAGACGCTGCGCGAAGACAATCTTAACTGGGTCCTACAGGCCGAACAGCTTGGTACCGGCCACGCCATGCAGCAGGCGGCGCCGTTCTTCAGCGACGATGAAGATATCCTGATGCTGTACGGCGACGTGCCGCTTATTTCCGTCGAAACATTACAGCGCCTGCGGGACGCGAAACCGCAGGGCGGTATCGGCCTGTTGACGGTGAAGCTGGACGATCCGACCGGCTATGGCCGCATTACGCGCGATAACGGCGCGGTGACGGGTATTGTTGAGCATAAAGACGCCAGCGAAGAGCAGCGCCGGATTCAGGAAATTAATACCGGGATTCTGGTCGCCAACGGGGCGGATCTTAAACGCTGGCTGGCTAAGCTCACCAACAACAACGTTCAGGGCGAATACTACATCACCGACATTATCGCCATGGCCTATCAAGAAGGTCGTGAAATTACCGCTGTACATCCGCGACGGTTAAGCGAAGTGGAAGGCGTGAATAACCGCCTGCAGCTCTCCCGCCTTGAACGCGTCTGGCAGTCTGAACAGGCTGAAAAGCTGCTGCTCGCGGGCGTTATGCTGCGCGATCCGGCGCGTTTTGATCTGCGCGGCGTGCTGAAACACGGGCGCGATGTCGAAATTGATACTAACGTTATCCTCGAAGGTGACGTGGTGCTGGGGGATCGGGTCAAGATCGGCGCTGGCTGCGTCATCAAGAACAGCACCATTGGTGATGATTGCGAGATTAGCCCCTATACCGTGGTGGAGGATGCGCATCTGGAAGCCGCCTGTACCATTGGACCGTTCGCGCGGCTGCGCCCAGGCGCTGAGCTTCTGGAAGGCGCGCACGTTGGCAACTTTGTCGAAATTAAAAAGGCGCGCTTGGGTAAAGGCACAAAAGCCGGGCATCTCTCCTATCTCGGAGACGCCGAGATTGGCGATAACGTCAATATCGGCGCGGGCACCATCACCTGTAACTATGATGGCGCAAATAAGCACAAAACGGTGATTGGCGATGACGTGTTTGTTGGCTCTGACAGCCAGCTGGTCGCGCCGGTGACCGTCGGCAATGGCGTCACCATTGCCGCAGGAACAACGGTAACGCGTGACATTGCCGATAATGAATTAGTGTTAAGCCGCGTGCCGCAGGTCCATAAACAGGGCTGGCAGCGCCCGGTGAAGAAAAAGTAACGCTATTTCTCTTTCGCCCTTTCGGGGAGAAAGAGCGGGGTGAGGGGATAACATAATCCTCCCCCCCACGGCAGTACCCATAAAAATAACCCCACTCTCTACAAGGCTCGGGGCGCCCGAAATTCGGGTAAACAGGTTGACCGACAACGTATGGCATACAGCCAAAATCGGAATGAAAAACTATGTGTGGAATTGTTGGCGCAGTCGCGCAGCGTGATATTGCTGAAATCCTTCTCGAAGGTTTACGTCGTCTGGAATACCGCGGTTACGACTCTGCCGGTCTGGCAGTCGTCGATAACGAAGGCCATATGAACCGCGTTCGTCGCCTTGGGAAAGTACAGATGCTGGCCCAGGCACTGGAAGAACATCCGTTGCACGGCGGTACCGGGATTGCCCATACCCGCTGGGCGACGCACGGCGAACCGTCTGAAGGTAACGCGCATCCGCATGTTTCTGACCATATTGTGGTGGTGCATAACGGGATCATCGAAAACCATGAGCCGCTGCGCGAGCTGTTGCAGTCGCGAGGCTACGTTTTTGTCTCCGAGACTGACACGGAAGTGATTGCGCATCTCGTTCACTGGGAGCTGGAACAAGGCGGCACCCTGCGTGAAGCCGTTCTGCGAACCATCCCGCAGCTGCGTGGCGCTTACGGCACCGTGATCATGGATACCCGCGATCCGGGTACGCTGCTGGCCGCTCGTTCAGGCAGCCCGCTGGTCATTGGCCTGGGGATGGGGGAAAACTTCATTGCCTCCGATCAGCTGGCGCTGCTGCCGGTTACCCGCCGCTTTATCTTCCTCGAAGAGGGCGATATTGCTGAGGTTACCCGCCGTTCGGTGACTATCTTTGATAAATCCGGCGCCGAAGTGCAGCGCCCGGACATCGAATCCAATCTGCAGTACGATGCGGGCGATAAAGGTATCTATCGCCACTACATGCAAAAAGAGATCTACGAGCAGCCGAACGCTATCAAAAATACCCTTTCCGGGCGCATTAGCCATGGTGAGGTTGATTTAAGCGAGCTGGGCCCGCAGGCTAACGAGCTGCTGTCGCAGGTTGAGCATATTCAGATCATCGCCTGCGGCACCTCCTATAACTCAGGTATGGTTTCCCGCTACTGGTTTGAGTCGCTGGCAGGGGTACCGTGCGATGTCGAAATTGCCTCCGAGTTCCGCTACCGCAAATCGGCCGTGCGTCGCAACAGCCTGATGATCACCCTCTCTCAGTCAGGCGAAACGGCAGATACGCTGGCCGGTCTGCGCCTGTCGAAAGAGCTGGGCTATCTGGGCTCGCTGGCGATTTGTAATGTGCCTGGTTCCTCTCTGGTGCGTGAATCCGATCTGGCGATGATGACCAACGCCGGAACGGAAATCGGCGTCGCCTCGACCAAAGCCTTCACTACGCAGCTGACCGTTCTGCTGATGCTGGTGGCGAAACTGGCGCGCCTCAAAGGCCAGGACGCCGCTATCGAACACGAGATCGTGCATGGCCTGCAGGCGCTGCCGAGCCGCATTGAGCAGGTGCTTTCGCAGGATAAGCGTATCGAAGCGCTGGCTGAGAATTTCTCTGACAAACACCACGCGCTGTTCCTTGGACGCGGCGATCAGTATCCCATCGCCCTCGAAGGGGCGCTGAAGCTGAAAGAGATCTCCTATATTCACGCAGAAGCCTATGCTGCCGGTGAGCTGAAGCATGGTCCGCTGGCGCTGATTGACGCTGAGATGCCGGTAGTGGTGGTGGCGCCGAACAACGAACTGCTGGAAAAACTGAAATCCAACATTGAAGAAGTTCGCGCCCGCGGCGGCCAGCTGTACGTCTTTGCTGACGGCGATGCGGGTTTCACCAGCAGCGACAATATGCACATCATCGAGATGCCGCACGTTGAAGAGGTTATCGCGCCAATCTTCTACACCGTACCGCTGCAGCTGCTGGCGTATCACGTCGCGCTGATCAAAGGGACTGACGTTGACCAGCCGCGTAACCTGGCGAAATCGGTTACCGTGGAATAACGGTTTTTACATCGTGACAGGGCTGCCGTCCGGCAGCCCTTTTTATTTGCGGCGAACGGCGAGATCCCACCCGCTTTATGACAGTCTGTCATTTTTGAGACGCTTTTTTGCCGTCATAAAAATAAAATTTTTCGGCAATCTTTTCCTCATTATCTTTATTAACAATATGATTTGTATTGTTTTTATTTAGCGTGAAATCCCGCCTTTTCGCCTGTCATAAAACTGTAATAATTAGTACATTTTACTGTCACCTGTTTGTCCTATTTTGCTCACCATAGCTTCGAAACAATGGTTTACGAATCCAGCAGGAGACATTATGAACGTTATGCGTACCACCGTCGCAACAGTTGTCGCCGCGACCTTATCGATGAGCGCTTTCTCTGTTTTTGCAGCAGCAAGCCTGACTGGCGCAGGCGCAACTTTCCCCGCGCCGGTGTATGCCAAGTGGGCAGATACCTATAACAAAGAAACGGGTAATAAAGTCAATTACCAGGGTATCGGCTCCTCTGGCGGCGTAAAACAAATTACGGCCAACACCGTAGACTTTGGCGCTTCTGATGCCCCTCTGGCTGACGATAAACTGGCTCAGGAAGGTCTGTTCCAGTTCCCGACCGTTATCGGCGGCGTGGTGCTGGCGATTAACCTGCCTGGCGTGAAATCCGGCGAGCTGGTGCTTGATGGTAAAACGCTGGGTGATATCTACCTTGGCAAAATCAAAAAATGGGATGATGCAGCGATTGCTAAGCTCAACCCGGGCATGAAGCTGCCTTCTCAGAATATCGCAGTGGTTCGTCGTGCCGATGGTTCCGGTACTTCTTTCGTTTTCACCAGCTATCTGGCGAAGGTGAACGAAGAGTGGAAATCTAAAATCGGCGCGGGTTCAACCGTAAACTGGCCGACCGGACTGGGCGGTAAGGGCAACGACGGCATCGCCGCGTTTGTTCAGCGTCTGCCGGGTTCTATCGGCTACGTCGAATATGCCTACGCAAAACAGAATAACCTCGCTTACACCAAACTGCTGTCCGCCGATGGCAAGCCGGTGAGCCCGACTGAAGATAACTTCGCTAACGCGGCGAAAGAAATCGACTGGAGCAAATCCTTTGCACAGGATCTGACTAACCAGAAAGGCGACAACGCATGGCCGATTACCTCGACCACCTTCATTCTGGTTCACAAGGCTTCCAACAAGCCAGAGCAGACCGCTGAAGTGCTGAAGTTCTTCGACTGGGCGTATAAAAACGGCGGTAAAGAGGCTAACGCGCTGGATTATGCAACCCTGCCGGAAAGCGTGGTTGAGCAGGTTCGCGCGGCATGGAAGACCAACGTCAAGGATAGCAGCGGTAAAGCGCTGTACTAATACCCGTCATACTTCGAGCTACAGGCGCGTTGGCAGCGCTTGCCTGCAGCTCGAATTATTTAGGGTATGGCATTACCTTTGTCAGAAAGATCAGTAAACTACGATTTTTTCTGGCCCGAAACTGAAGAGTAACTTATGGCTGCAACCAAGCCGGCATTTAACCCTCCGGGGAAAAAGGGTGACATAATTTTCAGCGTGCTGGTAAAACTGGCGGCGCTGATTGTGCTATTGATGCTTGGCGGCATCATCGTCTCCCTTATCATCTCGTCCTGGCCAAGCATTGAGAAATTCGGCTTTGCCTTTCTGTGGACCAAAGAGTGGGATGCGCCGAACCAGATTTTCGGTGCCCTGGTGCCTATTTACGGAACGCTGGTCACCTCATTTATCGCGCTGCTGATCGCCGTGCCGGTGAGCTTCGGTATCGCGCTGTTTTTGACCGAACTGTCACCCGCCTGGCTCAAGCGCCCGCTGGGTATCGCTATTGAGCTGCTGGCCGCGATTCCCAGTATCGTATACGGCATGTGGGGTCTGTTTATTTTCGCCCCGCTGTTTGCGACCTACTTCCAGGAGCCTGTTGGCAACGTTCTCTCGACCATTCCGTTCGTTGGCGCGCTCTTTGCGGGCCCGGCATTTGGTATCGGTATTCTGGCGGCAGGCGTGATTCTGGCCATCATGATCATCCCTTATATCGCGGCCGTTATGCGTGACGTCTTTGAACAGACGCCGGTGATGATGAAAGAGTCGGCATACGGTATCGGCTGTACAACGTGGGAAGTTATCTGGCGTATCGTTCTGCCCTTTACCAAAAACGGCGTTATCGGCGGAGTGATGCTCGGACTGGGGCGCGCGCTGGGGGAAACCATGGCGGTGACCTTTATTATCGGCAACACCTACCAGCTTGATAGCGTTTCATTATATATGCCAGGCAACAGCATCACCTCCGCGCTGGCCAATGAGTTTGCCGAGGCGGAAACCGGGCTGCACGTTGCCGCATTGATGGAGCTGGGCCTGATTCTCTTCGTTATTACCTTTATTGTTCTTGCCGCATCGAAGTTTATGATTATGCGTCTGGCTAAGAACGAGGGGGCACGCTAATGGCGACGATTGAACTACAAACCACCGCGGAGCTGGCGGAGTCTCGCCGCAAAATGCAGGCAAAACGCCGCATGAAAAACCGCCTCGCCCTGACGCTATCGATGGCGACCATGGCGTTTGGCCTGTTCTGGCTTATCTGGATCCTGATGTCCACCGTTACCCGCGGCATCGACGGCATGAGCCTGGCGCTGTTTACCGAAATGACCCCGCCGCCAAATACGGCGGGCGGCGGTCTGGCAAACGCCCTGGCGGGTAGCGGATTGTTGATTCTGTGGTCGACGGTTATCGGTACCCCTCTGGGCATTCTGGCGGGGATTTATCTGGCGGAATATGGCCGTAAATCCTGGCTGGCGGAAGTGATTCGGTTTATTAACGATATCCTCCTTTCCGCGCCGTCGATTGTCGTCGGTCTGTTTGTGTACACCATCGTCGTTGCGCAAATGCAGCACTTTTCCGGCTGGGCGGGCGTGATTGCGCTGGCGTTGCTGCAGGTGCCTATCGTTATTCGTACCACTGAAAACATGCTGAAGCTGGTTCCGGACAGCCTGCGCGAGGCGGCTTATGCGCTGGGTACGCCGAAGTGGCGCATGATTTCTGCGATCACCCTGAAGGCATCGGTATCGGGCATTATGACCGGTATCCTGCTGGCCATCGCCCGTATCGCCGGGGAAACGGCGCCGCTGCTGTTTACCGCGCTCTCCAACCAGTTCTGGAGCACTGATATGATGCAGCCGATCGCTAACCTGCCGGTAACGATTTTCAAATTTGCCATGAGTCCGTTTGCGGAGTGGCAGCAACTGGCATGGGCCGGGGTCTTGATTATCACCCTGTGCGTATTGCTGCTGAACATTCTGGCGCGCGTTATTTTCGCGAAGAATAAACACGGTTAATTTTTGCGGCGCGGCGAAACGCGGCGCCGAATGAGGAAGAGAACGAGATGAGTATGGTGAATACGACCCCGGGTAAACTTTCAGTACGTAATCTGAACTTCTACTACGGAAAATTCCATGCCCTGAAAAACATCAACCTGGATATCACCAAAAACCAGGTTACGGCGTTTATCGGTCCGTCAGGCTGCGGTAAATCCACGCTGCTGCGTACGTTCAACAAAATGTTTGAGCTGTACCCGGAGCAGCGCGCGGAAGGCGAAATTCTGCTGGATGGCGATAATATTCTCACCAACACCCAGGATATCGCCCTGCTGCGCGCCAAAGTGGGGATGGTGTTCCAGAAGCCGACGCCGTTCCCGATGTCGATTTATGACAACATCGCCTTTGGTGTACGCCTGTTTGAGAAACTCTCCCGCGCGGATATGGACGAGCGAGTGCAGTGGGCTTTGACCAAAGCCGCATTGTGGAATGAAACCAAAGATAAACTGCATCAGAGCGGATATTCTCTCTCCGGTGGTCAACAGCAGCGTCTGTGCATCGCGCGTGGTATCGCTATTCGTCCGGAAGTCTTACTGCTGGATGAGCCCTGCTCGGCGCTGGACCCGATCTCTACCGGGCGTATTGAAGAGCTGATTACCGAACTGAAACAGGATTACACCGTCGTTATCGTGACCCACAACATGCAGCAGGCCGCGCGTTGTTCCGACCATACGGCATTTATGTATCTTGGTGAGCTGATTGAATTCAGCAACACGGACGATCTGTTTACCAAGCCCGCTAAGAAGCAAACTGAAGATTACATTACTGGCCGCTACGGTTGATTGCCCTTCTGCTTTCAGGCTCTAACCTATTGGGCAATCAGGAGATACTATGGATAACCTAAATCTTAACAAACATATTTCCGGCCAGTTCAACGCCGAACTGGAGTACATCCGCACCCAGGTCATGACCATGGGTGGGCTGGTGGAACAGCAGCTTTCTGATGCCATCACCGCGATGCATAACCAGGACAGCGAGCTGGCGAAGCGCGTTATCGACGGCGATAAGCAGGTCAATATGATGGAAGTCGCGATCGATGAAGCCTGCGTACGCATCATCGCCAAGCGTCAGCCAACCGCCAGCGACCTGCGCCTGGTGATGGCGATTATCAAAACCATCGCCGAGCTGGAACGTATCGGCGACGTCGCGGATAAAATCTGCCGCACCGCGCTGGAAAAATTCTCCCAGCAGCATCAGCCGCTGCTGGTAAGCCTGGAATCGCTGGGGCGCCATACCGTGCAGATGCTGCACGATGTACTGGATGCCTTTGCGCGTATGGACCTTGATGAAGCCGTGCGTATTTATCGCGAAGATAAGAAAGTTGACCAGGAATATGAAGGCATCGTACGTCAGTTGATGACCTATATGATGGAAGATTCGCGCACTATTCCAAGCGTGTTGACCGCGCTGTTCTGCGCCCGCTCGATTGAGCGTATCGGCGATCGTTGCCAGAATATCTGCGAATATATTTTCTACTTCGTCAAAGGTCAGGATTTCCGTCATGTTGGCGGTGACGAGCTGGATAAACTGCTGGCGGGAAAAGATCCCAAAGAGTAATAAATCACAGAGACTAATTCTGATAAAATGACATATCAGAATTAGTTATGATATATGTTTAAGTTATTTTTTTATTAACAATAACGGTGCGATTGTCGTCACAAATAACAATTTCACTAATTGTGGTTTTATTTTTATAGCGTAACAATACGGTTTATCAATCGGGTGACTTGTCGTTACAAGGCCCGAATGGAAACGGCGGATTGTTACTGCGTAAGCAGGCAAAACCTGACATCACCTTTAATCTGGTGATGTCAGGTTTTTTTTTGCCAAATGATCCACCCGCAGTAGATGAATGGGGTTGTTACCGCCGTGCGGGCAAAACCTGAAGAAAATCGCCTCTGTTTTATGCAGGGAGTTTTCTTCAGGTTTTTTTATGCGATGAAAGAATGTCTGAGGATAAACCATGCCTTCGCGCTGGTCGTTATTTTTCACGATATTCAGCTGCGCTCATTTTATATAAAGGGACCTTATGTTTAAAAGAAATCTGATTACATCTGCCATTATTATTATGGCACCGATCGCTTATTCCTCCCATGCTATGGCGGCATCGTTGACGGTTGAACAGCGCCTTGAGCTTCTGGAAAAGGCGCTTAAGGATACGCAGTCCGAACTTAAAAAATATAAAGATGAAGAGAAAGCCAGAAATCAAATCTGGGTCGCCAATACGCAGCCGGGCGGAAATAAAACGAGCGCGGCTCGGCAGGCCGTAAGCCCGCCAGCGCCGGCCCGCGCCGCCCAAAAACCGGCGGCGGTGCTGGTGAAAAATGAACAACCCGCGGCTAACGGCGAGTCTATCTATAGCTCCATGACGATGAAGGATTTCAGTCAGTTCGTGAAGGATGAAATTGGCTTCAGCTATAACGGCTATTACCGTTCCGGTTGGGGAACCGCTTCTCATGGATCGCCAAAATCGTGGGCGATTGGTTCGCTTGGCCGCTTTGGTAACGAATACTCTGGCTGGTTTGATTTACAGCTTAAGCAGCGGGTCTATCAGGAAGGCAATAAGCGTGTTGATGCGATCGTGATGTTAGACGGTAACGTCGGGCAGCAGTATTCCAGCGGCTGGTTCGGGGATAACGCTGGCGGCGAGAACTATATGCAGTTCTCTGATATGTACGTCAATACCAAAGGTTTCCTGCCGTTTGCGCCGGAAGCGGATTTCTGGGTCGGCAAGCACGGTGCGCCGAAAATTGAAATCCAGATGCTGGACTGGAAAACGCAGAGAACCGATGCCGCAGCAGGCGTTGGCCTTGAAAACTGGAAGGTGGGCGCGGGTAAGTTTGATATTGCGCTGGTACGTGAGGACGTTGATGATTACAACCGTACGTTGACCAAAAGCCAGCAACTTAACACCAATACCATTGATATCCGCTATAAAGAAATCCCTCTCTGGGATAAAGCCTCATTAATGGTGACCGGCCGCTATGTCGCGGCAAATCAGAGCTCATCAGAAAAATATAATGAAGGTAATAATGGGTATTATGAATGGAAAGATACCTGGATGGCGGGAACGTCGTTAACGCAGAAATTCGATAACGGCGGGTTTAACGAGTTTTCATTCCTGCTGGCGAACAACTCTATCGCCAGTAGCTTCTCGCGCTATGCGGGATCCAGTCCGTATACCACCTTTAACGGCAGATACTATGGCGATCATACCAACGGCACCGCCGTTCGTTTGACCTCCCAGGGGGAAACCTATCTGAGTGATAACATCATTATGGCTAACGCCATCGTTTACTCCTTTGGTAATGATATCTACAGCTACGAGACTGGCGCGCACTCCGATTTCGAATCTATTCGCGCCGTCGTTCGTCCGGCCTGGATCTGGGATAAATATAACCAGACCGGCGTCGAACTGGGCTATTTCAAACAGCAGAACAAAGATATTACCGGCAAGAAATATAACGAATCCGGTTACAAAACCACCCTCTTCCATACCTTTAAAGTGAATACCAGTATGCTGACCTCACGCCCGGAAATTCGTTTCTATGCGACTTATATTAAAGCGAAGGATATCGACCTGGATAAGGCCGCTAACAGCAACACCAGCAGCATTTTTGAAGATGGTAAGAACGATCAGTTTGCCGTTGGCGCCCAGGCTGAAATCTGGTGGTAAGGCTGGCAATGGCCAGGACAAAATTCTAAAGAGGAATAACGATGAAACGACATGCTATTTACTTCGCTCTGGCGCTGGCGGGCGCAGCGTTTACCGCTCATGCTGCGCCGTTTCCGGCCACGCCGAGCGCGGCGATCCCGGTCAGCCAGTATATTACACAGGTTAACGGCGATAAGAGTATTACCTTCCGCCTGTTTGCCCCGGACGCAAAACGGGTATCCGTGGTGACGGGGGCAACGCCGGACACCTTCGTCTCCCACGATATGGCCAAAGATGAACAGGGGATCTGGACATGGAAAAGTGAAGCTCTGGCGCCCAACCTCTACGAATACTATTTTGATGTCGACGGATTCCGTTCAGTCGATACCGGTAGCCGCTATCAGAAACCCCAGCGTCAGGTGAATACCAGCCTGATTCTGGTACCCGGCAGCATTCTTGACGATCGCGCGGTGGCTCATGGGGAACTACGCACCTTGACCTACCACTCAAAGGCGCTGAATTCTGAACGCCGTGCCTACGTGTGGACGCCGCCGGGCTATACCGGTACCGGCGAGCCGTTGCCGGTGCTCTATTTCTATCACGGTTTTGGCGACAGCGGCCTGTCGGCCATCGATCAGGGGCGTATCCCGCAAATCATGGATAACCTGTTGGCGGAAGGCAAAATCAAGCCCATGCTGGTGGTGGTGCCGGATACCGAAACCGATATTCCTGAAGCGGTTGCGGAAAACTTCCCGCCGCAGGAACGGCGTAAAACCTTCTATCCACTGAATGCGAAAGCGGCGGATAAAGAGCTGATGAACGATATTATTCCGCTGATTGATGCCCGCTTTAATGTGCGGAAAGACGCGGATGGCCGGGCGCTTGCCGGGCTGTCGCAGGGCGGTTATCAGGCGCTGGTCTCGGGAATGAACCATCTGGAGAGCTTCGGCTGGCTGGCGACCTTCAGCGGCGTAACGACAACCACGGTGCCGGATGCCGGCGTCGAGGCGCAGCTAAAAAACCCGCAGGCGATCAATAAGCAGCTGCGTAATTTCACCGTCGTCGTGGGTGAGAAAGACGCGGTCACCGGTAAAGATATCGCCGGACTGAAAGCGGAGCTGGAGAAGCAGAACATCAAATTTGACTACCACGAGTTTCCGGGCCTGAACCACGAAATGGACGTCTGGCGCCCAGCCTACGCCGAGTTCGTGCAGAAGCTGTTCAAATAAAATCAAGGAGCCAGATCCCTGGCTCCCTGTCTTCATTATATTCAGGGAGATAACATGAAGTTAATCGTGACGGAAGATTATGCCGAGATGAGCCTGGTCGCCAGCCATCATGTTTTAGGCTACATCACCGCGCCGCGGAGGATGAATCTGGCGGTAACGGCAGGCAGTACGCCGAAGAAAATGTATGAACATCTGACGGCAGCGATTAAAGGCAAGTCCTTCTATTCTCAGGCCCATTATTACAATTTTGATGAGATCCCGTTCCGCGGACAGGATCGCGAAGGGGTGACCATTTCCAATCTGCGCAGCCTGTTTTTCACTCCCGCTCAGATCCCGGAAGAGAATATCCACAAGCTTAGCCATGCAAACTTTATCCATCACGACCAGCGGTTACAGGAGGAGGGGGGCCTGGATCTGGTGGTGATGGGTCTCGGCGCTGACGGCCATTTTTGCGGTAACTTACCGAATACCACGCGGTTCCACGATGCGACGGTGAAAGTCCCTATCGTCGGGGATTTGGTGGATCTCGTCGCGCATGGCGAAATGGACGGCGACTTCTCCGCGGTGCCGGATAGCTACGTCACGATGGGGCCGAAAAGCGTTATGGCGGCGAAAAATTTGCTGCTGATCGTCAGCGGAGCGGCAAAAGCGCAGGCGCTAAAGCAGGTGATTGAAGGCGAAGTCAGCGAGCGGGTTCCGGCTTCGGTGCTGAAACTGCATCCTTCCCTGGTGATTGTGGCTGATAAAGCAGCGGCTGCGGAATTGACTAAAGCGCAGTCCTTCTCAGCGTAGCGCAGGCGGGTCGCTCCGGGGTTGCGCTACGCTGCGGCTTTTTATCGGGTAATATGCCAGCCGCGCGCTTTCCACAGTTCCGGCAGCGCTTCCAGACGGGTAAACGTCGTCACTTTCGGATGGTCGATGGGCTTGTTGTGCGGATCGGCGCAGAAGTAGAACACCTCCATGCCTGCCGCGATCCCCGACTGCGCGCCTGCGCTGGAGTCGTCGACCAGAATGCAGTTCTCTACGTTAACATTCATCGCTTTTGCAGCATGCAGCATCAGTGCCGGATCGGGCTTCCAGCGCTGGATATCGTAGCCGCTATACAGACGCTCGGGGAAATGGCGCAGCATGCCTGTTTTACCGAGAGAGTGCTGCATTTTGCTGACCGGGCCGTTGGAGACCACGCACATCGGCACGTTGACCGCGTCCAGCAGCGCCTGTGCGCCAGAAATGACTTCCAGTTCAGTATCAAACAGGCGCGCGACTTCATCGCGGTAAACCGGCTCAAGGGTCGCCTTATCCAGATTAACGCCGTACTCCGCGTTAATGGTATCGATAATCTCGAACAGCTTTACGCCTTTGAAGCGCTTAAAAATCTCTTCTAAATCCAGCGTAATGCCGAATTCCCTGAACATGTGAACGTAGGCGCGGGAGCAGATCACCTCGCTGTCGACCAGCGTGCCGTCACAGTCGAAAAATACTGCTTCTGGTTGGGTCATGTCGTTTCCATTTTAATAAGTTAACGTTTTCGTCATGCTGATTGGTGAGACGCAATCGTTGCCGTATAAGCAAAATCAATGAAAAAAAGTATCTCACAACCGCCCCTATTGTCGCATTTTGGTATAGGATAGCGACGAATTTTCCCTCCTTTGTTCGGAAACCGATAATGAGTCAACAACAAACCAGCCAGTCATCTGGCCAGGGTCTGCTGGAGCGCGTGTTCAAATTGCGTGAACACGGCACCACGGCCCGCACCGAAGCGATTGCAGGTTTCACCACTTTTCTGACAATGGTGTACATCGTTTTTGTTAACCCACAGATTCTCGGCGTGGCGGGTATGGATACCAGCGCCGTTTTCGTCACAACCTGTCTGATCGCCGCATTCGGCAGCATTATGATGGGGCTATTCGCTAACCTCCCGGTGGCGCTGGCGCCGGCAATGGGCCTGAACGCCTTTTTTGCGTTTGTTGTGGTACAGGCAATGGGCCTGCCATGGCAGGTGGGGATGGGCGCTATTTTCTGGGGCGCGGTTGGCCTGCTGCTGCTGACGATTTTCCGCGTACGCTACTGGATGATTGCCAATATTCCGGTTAGCCTGCGCATCGGCATCACCAGCGGTATCGGCCTGTTTATCGGTATGATGGGCCTGAAAAACGCCGGCGTGATCGTCGCCAATCCGGAAACCCTGGTGAGCATCGGCAACCTGACGTCCCACAGCGTGCTGTTGGGTATCCTTGGCTTCTTCATTATCGCGATTCTGGCTTCCCGCAATATTCACGCCGCGGTGCTGGTTTCTATCGTGGTTACCACGCTGCTGGGCTGGATGCTGGGTGACGTTCACTACACGGGCATCGTTTCCATGCCGCCGAGCGTGACTACGGTGATTGGTCATGTTGACCTGGCGGGCTCGCTGAATCTCGGCCTGGCGGGCGTGATCTTCTCGTTTATGCTGGTGAACCTGTTCGACTCCTCCGGCACGCTGATCGGCGTGACCGATAAAGCCGGTCTGGCCGATGCGCAGGGCAAGTTCCCGCGTATGAAGCAGGCGCTGTTTGTCGATAGCGTATCGTCCGTTGCCGGCTCCTTTATCGGCACCTCTTCCGTAACCGCCTATATTGAATCGTCCTCGGGCGTTTCCGTGGGCGGCCGTACCGGCTTAACCGCCGTGGTCGTTGGGCTCTTGTTCCTGCTGGTGATTTTCCTGTCGCCGCTGGCGGGTATGGTTCCGGCCTACGCCGCAGCCGGTGCGCTGATTTACGTTGGCGTTCTGATGACCTCCAGCCTGGCGCGCGTGAAGTGGGATGATTTAACCGAATCAGTGCCTGCGTTTATTACCGCCGTGATGATGCCGTTCAGCTTCTCCATTACGGAAGGTATTGCCTTAGGCTTTATCTCTTACTGCGTGATGAAGATTGGTACCGGCCGCCTGCGCGACCTCAGTCCGTGCGTGATTGTGGTTTCGCTGCTGTTCGTGCTGAAGATTGTGTTTATCGACGCGCATTAATACCTGCGCCGTCACGCTCGCCCGTTCTGGCGAGCGTGACGGCGTCTGTCAGGCCTTAACCCGCTGAATATACTCGGCAAAAGCGCTAAGCTGCCCGCTCAGATGATCGAGCGTGCTCTGATCGACGACTTTCCCCTCCTGCGGATCCACTTTGTTCTGAATCACGCCGCCCATAAATTCGGGCTTATTCATCACCATTGCGTCGAGGAATACCAGAATCTGGCGCAGATGGTACTGACAGCGCGCGCCGCCAATAGCCCCCATCGAACTGGTTTGAATCAGTACCGGCTTACCGGCCAGCGGCTGTTCCGGCAGACGAGATAGCCAGTCGATGGCGTTTTTCAGGCCGCCGGGAACCGAATAGTTATATTCCGGCGTCACGATGACCACACCGTCGGCCTCGCGAATTTGCTGCGCGATATCCTGAACGCTTTGTGGGAATCCCTCTTCCTGCTGGACATCGGCATCATAGAGTGGAATATCGCCAATGGACGGTAACGCGGAAACCGCCATACCTGCGGGCGCGATGCCGGGGAGGGTACGCGCGACCATGGCATTAAAAGAGCCTTTGCGCAGACTTCCGAGTAACGTAACAACTTTCAACGTATCAGACATGATTGCTCCTTTGCATCATGATGGCCGGGAAAACCGGTCAGTTGAGGGAGAAGGCTTTTTCTACCGGTAAACTGGTGAAGCGCATCAGCCGGGCGGACGGTTCTTTAGCACGGGCCTGAGCGTCAGGCAGGCTGCGCCAGCCCTCTTTACCATTATATTCCCAGACTTTCAGTTGACCGATATTCGGGCTGGCGGCGATAGACCAGACCAGCACCGTTTCGGCGTCGCACACGGCTTCGATTGCCTGCGTCCCGCTTGTGCGTAACCGCCCGGAGCCCGGAAGAAGCTGTAGGTTAACGGCGGTTTCGCCGGTCAGTTTCATGACGCTTTTGCGCAGCGCGTCAAGCTGAGCGCGAGCTTCGTCAGGATCGTGCTGATTGCTAATCCATACACGCTCATTACTGTTAAAAACGTAGCGGTCGGCGTCGTGCGGGGAGTGTAAACCGCGGGAGGCGTGCGGTAATTCCATATCCAGGCCGCAATCGCCTTCGGTGGTTAACGCGACGCCGACGATATTTCCAGCATAGGAGATGGAGAAATGCGGGAGATTTTCGTCGCGAAAAGCGGGTTTTCCATTTTCTTCATCAATAATTTCGGGAAGTTCGCTGATGCCGTACAGCATAAAGAGGAGTTCTGCGAGGAGTGACCGGGATGCGCGATAGCGGCTTTGTCGGTACTCAGGCAGGCGCCTGGCGGATTGATGGCAGGCCGCTGACAGGCGTGTTGATAACGGTTCTCGGGTGTTAAGTATCCCTCTTGCAAAATGCGTTGCCATTCGTCGCTCCGTGATTAATGGTCAATGATAGAAATTGCGAATTATATTATCGCTCAGAATTGTCAGGTTTTAATGCGGAAATCACCCGTTGAAAAGAGAAATTGCATGAATTTTACAATTTATTGCGCAAGGCGGGCTAACCCAGCGCTATAGCGGTTCAGTGTAGAGCTGTCTCAGCGTTTCTCGCAGCCAGACGATCTTCGGGTTGTAGCTGTTGCGCTTATGCCACAGGAGGGTAAAGGGGACGCGTATTTTCTCCAGCTGCGACGGTTCCAGCGGCAGCGGCAGTGAGACCAGCGGCAGATGATGCTGCTGATTGTAGCGCTGGCAATAGCGCGGGGCGGTGGCCAACATCGTATGATGAGGCTGGGCCGCCATAAACAGCGACTGTTCAAAGCCCGGAACGGTCAACGCCACGGTGCGTTTATGCCCCAGGTCATGCAGAACATCATCCAGCGCCCAGGTATCGCTTTGTTCCCAACAGATATTGATATGCGGATAGCGTAAAAAAGCGTCCAGACTCCACTCATCGTTCAGCGCGGGATGATCGGCGCGCAGCCATACCTGAGGTAGATCGGTAAACAGGATTTCAAAATCGATATACCAGGGCAGCAGGCTGAGCTGTTCACGGGAGCGAGGATGGGTTTCCCGGCCGCAAAAACCGATGTCGACTTCGCCGCGAATAATGGCATCCAGCGAATCGTAATCCCAGTTGCGCAGGCGGATCAGCGCCTGCGGATAGCGTTGGTAGATCCGCTGTGAAAGCGAGTTCAGCAGGATCATCAGCAGGGGCGACTCCGCCGCCAGCTCAAACTTTAGCCCGCTTGGCATGGTGTGATGGGGCTTGTCGAGGATCTGATTACCCATCTGCATCCAGTCCGCCAGATCCTGCTCCATACTGCTCATCAGCGGCGTGGGCGACAGCCCCAGAGGCGTTTTGACAAATAGCGGATCGTCAAACCAGGCGCGCAGTTTAGCCAGCGACTTGCTCACCGCCGACGGCGAAACGTTCATCCGCTTCGCCGTGCGGGTAACGCTGAGCTCCTGGGTTAAGAGCTGCAGGCACAGCAGTAAGTTAAGATCGAGACTCGACAGGGGTTTTTTCATAGCGTTGCGCGGCCCGCGCCGGAGAGGCGACCATAATCAGAACAATACTCACTATGCTACAGGCAATAAGTATCCCGATCAGCATATTCATCGCGCTGAGCCCGATGATAGCCGCCAGCCAAATCCACAGTGAAGAGCCGCAAACCTGAGCAATCCCCAAAACTGAACTCGCCACGCCAGCGCGCAGGGTAAATGGCCCCAGGGCCTGGCTCATCGCCACGCCAAAGCCGGCGGAGAACCCGGCGCAAATCAGCCCCAGCCCTAGCATCGTTATCGTCTGGCTGGTGGCAAAGCTCAGCAGCGCGCCCGCGATAAAGAAGAGCACCTGCGAGGTCAGCATCAGGGTGCGGGGCTTAAAGAGCGTCAGAGCAAACGGCGTCGAGAACGACACCACCATGCTCACTAGCGCCATGAGCGCCATCGCCATGGAATAAGTCCCGCGATCGAAGCCCATCACTTCCATCATCAGCACCGGGGAGACGTTAACGTAGGTCAGAATCGCCGTCACGCTGAGGGTGGTCACGATCGTTCGGCTGAGGAAAAAGCGGTTAAGCAGCGATTCGGGGGCGACATTTTGCTGCGCCGCCTGCCGAACGGATGTTGGACGCGTTTCCCGCAAGATAAATATCGACAGCAGCCCCACCAGAACGCCCATGCCGGTCATGGTATAGAACAGGCTCTGCCAGGGGTATTTCAGCATAATCAGGTGGCCGAGTACCGGTGCCAGCACCGGAATAATGCAGGTGATGCCGTTAAGAAGGGAAAGCACCTTCGCCCGGCGGCGATCGTCGAGGGTATCGCGCAGCACCGCAAAGGCGACGACGTAGCAGCTGCCCGCGCCAATCCCCTGAATAAAACGCCCCGTCAGGAAGTGGGCGCTGACCTGCGCCTGCGAGCAGATAAGGGAGGCGAGTATGAAAACAACGGCGCCGAAAATCGCCACCGGCTTACGGCCTGACTTGTCGGCGATACGGCCAGCAAACAGCATGGCTGCGGCCATCCCGGCCAGATAAACCGAGAAGGCGATGTGCAGCTGCGCTTCACTGGCCCCCAGATCCTGCGCAATGCGCGGCAGGCCGACCAGATACATATCAATACCGGATGGATAAAGCAGAACCAGCGCAAAACTGCAGATAAGAAAGCGTGCCATAGAACCCTCGCATAAGATTGCCGTACAGCATAGAGGGGTTCGTGCGGTAGTACGAGTTGCCATTTGGACAACAATGATTTCCTGGGAGGAAAAGCGACGAAGCAAGCGTCGCTTTGGCGTTGGGAGGCCATCCCGCCAGGACGCATATCTGGCGGGCGAAGTAAGTGACTCAGACAAGCAGCGCGCGGTTAACTTTAATTACCGCTTTTTTTATCTCCATGCTCGCTGCGCCCTGCACGCCCGGCTTATGCGGTTCGCCAGGGAAAAAAATGGCGAACATGCCAGGCTTCAGGGTCACCTGCTGCTGGTCGGCGATAGCTGCGCACAGCTGGTAGTCCTCTTCTTTATGCCAGGTGTCGCACTCACGGGCGCTATCGGCCACGCCGCAGTGGATTGTCTCCTCGCCTTGCAGCAGGATCTGAATATCAATAAATTTTTCGTGCAGCTCCGCTTTTTTACTTTCCGCCGACTGCGTGGCGAAGCGCATGACGTTCATATAAATATCATCGCCCTGCAACTCATAACGCCCCGGTTCACGCTGCTGCGGCTGAGCCTTAACGGCCAGCCTCACGGCCTCAAGCAGAACGGGTGACAGTCCCGCGCATTCCGGGTGATGGATATCGCCGATAATCATAATGCTTTGTCCTCCGCTAACAACGCCGCGCCAATCAGGCCGGCATCATGCTGATAGTGTGCGGCTACAATCTTCGTGTGATAGACCGCAGGTTCCTGCGCCAGATAGGTCTCAACCAGTGCGAGATAGCCGGGCGCCAGCCCGATGCTGCCGCCCAGTACGGCACACTGGCAGTTAACGCTGGCCTTCATGTCGGCAATCAGCCGGGCGATGGTTTGCGCCGAACGGTGGACTAACGACGTTGCCTGCGGATGGCCGCTCTGCGCAAGAGCAAAAATGGATTTGGCCGTCATCCCCTGCAGATCGTCCGTCGCCAGCGCGGCGATCCCTCTGCCGGAGGCAATAGCCTCTACGCAGCCGGTGCGACCGCAGCCGCAGCGCGGACCGTGCGGATCGGCCAGCGTGTGGCCGATATGCCCGGCCAGCCCTTCGTTCCCGGACAGGAGCCGACCGTTGCAGATGATACCGCCGCCCACGCCCGTTGAGATGGTGATGAATACCATCTCGTCGGCATCGACAGACAGGGCGTGATATTCGGCCCAGGCCGCCGCCTGCGCATCGTTCACGACCAGGCACGGTCGCCCCGTCAGCTGCGCCAGCGTCTCTCGCAGGGGAAACTGCGCCAGTCCGCCAAGGTTATCCGGATTTAACGCCGTCAGTACGCCGTGACGAATGATTCCCGTCGAGGCGGCCGCTACCCGCCGGGCCCGCCCCGCGAAAGGCGCGACCAGCGCGCTCAACGCCTCCGTCAGCGCCGCCGGCGTTTTGCTGGCGGGCGTCGGCAGCGCTCGTTTCTCCAGCACGTGATGCTGCGTGTCAATCAGCGCGGCGGCCAGCTTGGTGCCGCCGATGTCTATCGCCAGCGTTGTCATAGCGCAACCTCAGCCAGCGCATCGCGGTACCACTGGCAAATGTGTTCAATACGCGTAATCGCGGAACCGACGGTCACCGCCCATGCGCCTTGCTTTATGGCCTGCGCCGCCAGGGCCGGAGAGTTGAACCGCCCTTCGGCAATGACCCGGTATCCTTTGGCGCTAAGGGCCTGCACTAGCGGGAAATCCGGCTCATTGGGTACTGCTTCCGTGGTATACCCGGACAGCGTAGTGCCGATAATTTCTGCGCCCAGAGCGTGGCAGCGAGTACCGTCTTCAAGGTTCGAGCAGTCTGCCATCGCGACGCAGCCCTGCTGATGAATGCGCTCGATAGTTGCCTTCACGCTGGCCGGACGCGGGCGATCCGTGCCGTCAAAGGCGATAATATCCGCACCTGCCTGCGCCAACGCGTCCACATCCTCAAGGAACGGCGTGATGCGCACCGGCGAGTCCGGCAGGTCGCGCTTGATGATGCCGATAATGGGTACTGAAATAAGTTCGCGCGTGGCCTTCAGGTTATTAATGCCTTCAATACGTACCGCGACCGCACCCGTCTTGACCGCCGCCAGCGCCATCGCCGCGACGATTTCAGGCTTATCTAACGGGCTGCCCGGCACCGGCTGGCACGAGACAATGAGTCCGCCCAATTCTTTAACCTTCACATCCAAAGTATCAAATAAAGACATAGCGCTATCCCTTACTTCCGTTTGCGCCCGACAGCGCCGGGCGCATGAATTTAATGTTTACTGCAAAGCGGTGCGTTCGCTTTGTCGTGACGAACCTTTGCCCCACTGAATGGTTTGCCATCAATGGCGTCATGGGTTCGCAGCGCTTCCGGGCGAATCCAGCGCTGTACGCGGGACGGCATATCGAGGCCAATCAGCAGGATCACCACAAACGTCAGTCCGAAGGAGAGCGACCCCAGCGCCGTACCCAGATGCATATGCTGTGCGACCAGCGCGCCGAGGACCGGCGCCGCCGCCCCGCCCAGAGCGCCGACGTTGTAGGTGAAGCCCAGACCGGCAGCGCGCTGATCGGTGTCGAAGTAACCACCGATCAATTTCGGTAGTATTCCCGCGATCCCCTGGCCCAGCATCTGCTGGAAGAAGAGCAGGAGACCCAGGCCCCACAGGCTGGCGCCGCCGATGGCGAAAACAGGGATAATCAGGACCTGCGAGGCCAGCAGGCTGTAAACGTAGGCTTTACGCGTGCCCAGCCAGTCGCCGAGGAACCCGCCGACAATGCAGCCGACGGCCGCGCCGAATCCGCTGAAGAAAAGCACCTTCGCCACCGCCGCCGGATCGTATGCCAGCTCGGTTTTCAGGTAGGTCGGCAGCAGCGCCTGGATAGGCCAGGAATAGAGGAAGGCGAACAGAACGACAACCATCAGCATTACGCCGGTCGGCCAGCGTTTTCCGCTGCTCTGTACCATAAAGCTGATGAAAATAACGGTGCAAACGAGCGCCAGCGCAATCACTACCAGCGGGTTGTGCTGATTACCTGCGAAGCAGAACCACAGCGCCGCCGTTGCGATCAGCGTCGTTGCTATATTCATGGCGCGGTATTTACCGCGATAGAGGATATCCACCATCGTCCGTACTGGCGCTTTCTTCGTCTGCCGCTCTTTCCAGTCTTCCGTTTCCGGAATATTTTTACGCAGCCACAGCGCGAAAATAATCGGCAGAATGCCAAGGAAGAATAAGGCGCGCCAGCCCCAGAGGGGCACCACCAGGCTGTAAACCTGCGCCGCCACAACGGCGCCGACGGAAAAGCCGGATATCAGGAAGCCGCTGGCTTTGTTACGCAAATGTTTTGGCCAGCTTTCAATAACATAGGTTGCGCTGGAGCCGTACTCGCCGGCCATCCCCATTCCGATCACCATTCGGGCAATAAACATCGAGGTGTATCCCGGCGCAAAGCCGCAGGCCAGCGTACCGACGGAGAAAAGAATAATACTGCTGACCATCGCCAGGCGGCGGCCATAACGGTCGCCCATCGCCCCCAGCAGCAGGCCGCCGAACCAACGGGAGATAAACGCCGCGGAAATAATACTCGCCGCCTGGACCGTGGTGAGCTGAAATTCGCTTTGTACTTCGGTGAGCACCAGAGCGATTAAAACGAAATCAAAACCATCCAGTAAATAGCCCAGCCAGGCTGCAGAGAAAGCCCGCCATTGGGACTTATTGAGGTGCTTATACCATGGTTTGGTACTTATTATTTCACTCATATGCTCTCCTGTGATGAGCAGCGTTTTTATGCTGTCGGGCCTAAAACAGCAGGGAGGCGCACAGCCAAATGAAGTTAAACTCCATTTAATATATTTTTTAGAAGTTAAACGCCACAAGAGCATTTCATGAAATGTGTGAACAAGATCATGGACAAAGAAGAGGAGAAACGAAAAAAGGCGATCTGACTCACGCCATGAGACGTACAATGTTTGCGCCGCTCAGGATATAGCCGCGGCGTCACGGCGTTTTTAAAAATCCATATTGCCTGGTGATGCGCTGTACTCCATCATTAGCGCCTGATAATCGCGTAAACAGTAGGGAAGAGATGACGACTCCGACTTCGCCGGTCAAAGCCGGGAAAATACTTGATACCCTGGGAGCGATGCAAAGCAGTATGACCCGCGTCGGGAAAAGCATTGCGCAGTTTGTGATGACTTCCCCCCACAAGGTGACGCAGCTTTCCATCGCCGACCTCTCAGAGGAAGTGAACGCGGGCGAAGCGTCGGTGATCCGTTTCTGTCGACAGCTGGGCTATAAAGGCTTTCAGAATTTCAAAATGGAGCTGGCTATTGAGCTGGCCATGACCGATACCGATGACAACAGCACGCTTCTGGAGGCTGAAATTCAGAAAGCCGACGATGCGCACACCATTGGTCTCAAGCTCCAGGGCGCTATCTCGACTGTTCTCTCGGAAACGCTCAACCTTCTGGATATGGAGCAGGTTGAACGGGTCGTGGAGGCGCTGCATAGCTGCAATAGCACCTTTATTTTCGGCGTCGGCGCCTCCGGGCTGACCGCCGAAGAGATGAAGCACAAGCTGATGCGAATCGGGATGCGCGTCGATGCCTTAACGAATAATCACTTTATGTATATGCAGGCCGCGCTGCTCAAGGCTGGCGATGTCGCTATCGGTATCAGCCACTCCGGGCATTCGCCGGAAACCACCCACGCCCTTAGTCTGGCAAAGCAGGCCGGAGCCGTCACCGTCGCCTTAACGCATAACCTCGGGTCACCATTGAGTAAAGTCGCGGATATTACGCTGATTAACGGCAACCGCCAGGGACGCCTGCAGGGCGACTCCATTGGCACCAAAACGGCACAGCTTTTCGTACTGGATCTCATTTATACGCTGCTGGTGCAGAAAGACCCGGAAGCCGCCCGAGCCAATAAACTGCGCACGATGGATGCCCTGTCCACGCTCAAATAGAGCGAGTTTTGTGCGATTCATCACAATCTGCTACTCCCGTTTTCCTCCCTGCCGGTATCCAGTTGCAACCGGCATGGTTACCTTTTAGAGTGGAGTAATGCTTCAAAATAAATTTATTTAAGAAGAAAAACACCACCAGAGGTTTACATGACAAAGCTAACCGGCCTTATTGCCGCTCCCCACACGCCTTTTGATGCTAATGGCGAAGTCAACTATCCCGTTATCGATCGAATCGCCGAGCACCTGATTCGCCAGGGCGTTAAAGGCGCTTACGTCTGTGGGACAACCGGAGAAGGGATCCACTGTTCTGTTGAAGAGCGTAAAAAAATCGCCGAGCGCTGGGTCGCGGCAAGCCAGGGACAACTAAGCATTACGCTACACACCGGGGCGCTCAGCATCGCCGATGCGCTGGAGCTGAGCCGTCATGCTGAAACCCTGGATATTTTTGCCACCTCGGTCATCGGCCCGTGCTTCTTTAAACCGTCTACCGTCGACGATCTGGTGGAATATTGCCGCATTATCGCCGCCGCGGCGCCGTCAAAAGGCTTCTATTACTACCATTCCGGCATGTCGGGTCTAAGCCTCGATATGGAGCAGTTTCTGATCGCCGCGGCGGATAAAATTCCGAACCTGTCCGGTATGAAGTTTAACTCCGCGGATATGTATGAGTTCCAGCGCTGCCTGCGCGTCAACAATCGCCAGTTCGATATTCCGTTCGGCGTGGATGAGTTTTTACCCGCAGGCCTGGCCTGCGGCGCCGTCGGCGCGGTGGGCAGTACCTATAACTACGCGGCGCCGCTCTATCATCGTCTGATCGAGAGCTTCAACCGGGGGGATCATCAGGACGTTGCCGCCTGTATGGATAAAGTCATCGCGATTATTCGCATCCTGGTTCAGTACGGCGGCGTGGCGGCCGGGAAGCTGGCTATGCAGCTGCACGACATTGACGTCGGCGATCCGCGCCGCCCGCTGCGCCCGATGACCAGCGAGCAAAAGCGCGTCGCGCTGGAAGCTTTTCGCGCTGCCGACTTTATTAAATCCTGATAGCATCACCGGCATCCGGGAGACGCCGCAGCCCCGGATGCTTCTTTACCAGCGAAGTTAATTCCAGACCTTCGCCATACCCTCACTTTCCGGCCTGACGCTGGAAAACCCAAATTTTGCGTACAGCTCGGGAACATCCGCCACCAGCGAGACGTATGCCCCTTTAAACGCGTTGCCATCAAGCCAGGCGACGATTTTCTGCACGATCTGGCGACCGAGACCTTTTCCCTGATGGGCCGGGTCCACGGCGACGTCGACGATTTCAAAGTTCAGCGCGCCGTCGCCGACGATGCGCCCCATACCAACGGGCACGCCCTCATAGAGAATATGCACGCCGTAGCAGCTACGCGGCAGGCCAGCACGGGCGCCTTCCAGCGGTCGCGGCGACATACCTGATATGACGCGCAGGCGGCAAAAGTCTTCTGCAGAAGGAACGGTATCAATAAAGGTGTAATCGATGGTCATGGTTGCATCCGGTACGTTAAGAGCGGCGATGCCGATAAGGGTAATAGATAAACCAATCTACCGTGAAGATGATAAATAAAAACCCGCTTTAACAGGATGTTAAGGCGGGTTAGTCAATGCTCACAAACGGAGCTTACTTACCGATACAGAAACTGGAGAAAATGCGCCCCAGCAGGTCATCAGAGGTAAACTCGCCGGTGATTTCGCTCAGGTTCTGCTGGGCCAGGCGCAGCTCTTCCGCCAGCAGCTCGCCAGCCCAGGCGCCCAGCAGCTGCGCTTTCCCCTGCTGCAGATGCTCTGCGGCGTCCGACAGCGCCTGCAGATGGCGGCGGCGCGCCAGAAAACCGCCTTCCATATTGGTTTCAAAGCCCATGCTCTGCTTGAGATGATTGCGCAGCACGTCTACGCCCTCGCCGGTACGTGCCGAAAGGCGAACAAGTGAGTGGTCATTTACTTCGCTCAGCCCCAGCGTTTCGCCAGTGATATCCGCTTTGTTACGCACGACGGTAATCGGCAGGTTTTTCGGTAGACGGGCAATAAAGTCCGGCCAGATATCCGCCGGATCGGTCGCGTCGGTGGTGGTGCCATCGACCATAAACAGCACGCGGTCGGCCTGTTCAATCTCCTGCCAGGCGCGCTCGATACCGATGCGCTCAACCTCGTCGTTCGCATCGCGCAGGCCGGCGGTATCGATGATGTGCAGCGGCATACCGTCGATATGGATATGCTCGCGCAGCACGTCGCGGGTGGTACCGGCAATATCGGTGACGATAGCCGCTTCCCGGCCCGCCA
Organism: Klebsiella sp. M5al; assembly: GCF_002090195.1. Taxonomy (NCBI): domain Bacteria; kingdom Pseudomonadati; phylum Pseudomonadota; class Gammaproteobacteria; order Enterobacterales; family Enterobacteriaceae; genus Klebsiella; species Klebsiella sp. M5al. The sequence continues at coordinate 9,969 of NZ_CP020657.1, read as the reverse complement.
GCGCGTTCAGCAGGCTTGATTTGCCGGCGTTCGGCCGCCCGGCAATAACGACCTTCATCCCTTCGCGCAGCAGGCTGCCCTGGCGCGCTTCGGCGCGCACGGCGTCAAGATCGGCGATCACGTTGTTGAGCTGGGCTTCGATTTTGCCATCGGAGAGGAAGTCGATCTCTTCGTCCGGGAAATCAATGGCCGCTTCAACGTAGATGCGCAGGTGCGTCAGCGCTTCCACAAGATGGTTTACGCGAGTAGAGAATGCGCCCTGCAGCGAATTCAGCGCAGAACGCGCCGCCTGCTCGGAGCTGGCGTCGATCAGGTCGGCTATCGCTTCAGCCTGGGCTAAATCGAGCTTGTCGTTCAAAAACGCGCGCTCGGAGAACTCGCCTGGCCTGGCGATACGCACGCCCGGCAGCGTCAGAATGCGTTTCAGTAGCAGGTCGAGGATAACGGGGCCGCCGTGGCCCTGAAGTTCCAGCACGTCTTCGCCGGTAAAGGAGTTCGGGCCGGGGAACCACAGCGCAATCCCCTGATCCAGCGCGCTGCCGTCGCTGTCTTTAAACGGCAGGTAGTCGGCGTAGCGCGGCTTCGGCAGCTTGCCCAGCACCGCCTGCGCAACGTCGCGCGCCTTCAGGCCAGAGATGCGCAGAATGCCCACACCACCGCGTCCCGGTGGGGTTGCCTGGGCGACGATAGTGTCGTTATGGCTCATGGTGACTCTCTATGTAGATGTAAAAAAGGCGGTCTATTGACCGCCTTCTCTGGCATTAACGTTACCGTAAATACTCAAAATAATTCAAGAGTATCAGGATTTTTTCTTCTCGCGGCTATGCAGGCCACGCTTCTCCAGACCACGGTAAATCAGCTGCTGCTGAATAATGGTGACCAGGTTGCTGACGATATAGTAAACCACCAGACCGGACGGGAACCACAGGAAGAACACCGTGAAGATGACCGGCATAAAGGTCATGATCTTCTGCTGCATCGGGTCGGTCACGGTGGTCGGAGACATCTTCTGGATGAAGAACATCGTCGCGCCCATGATGATCGGCAGGATGTAGTACGGGTCTTGCGCAGACAGGTCGTGGATCCACAGGATAAACGGCGCATGACGCAGTTCAACCGAGGCGCTCAGCATATAGTACAGCGCAAGGAAGATTGGCATCTGGATAATCAGCGGGAAGCAGCCACCCAGCGGGTTAACCTTCTCAGCTTTATACAGGGCCATCATCTCCTGGCTTTGACGCTGCTTGTCGTCGCCCAGACGCTCGCGCATCGCCTGAATCTTAGGCTGCAGCATACGCATCTTCGCCATGGAGGTGTACTGCGCTTTGGTCAGCGGGTACATGATGCCACGAACGATAAAGGTGATAACGATGATGGAGAAGCCCCAGTTGCCCAGGAAGCTATGGATCCATTTCAGCAGTTTGAACAGCGGCTGAGAGATAAACCACAGCCAGCCGTAGTCGACGGTCAGGTCAAGATGCGGCGCAACGGCGGCCATTTTGTCCTGAATAGCCGGGCCGACCCACAGGGTGCTTTCCAGCTTATCGGTTTGACCCGGCTGCACCAGAACCGGCTGCGATTTGTAGCCGATCGCCACAATACCGTTGCCGAGATTCGCGGTGTAGAAGTTGTTAGTACCGTTGTTCTGCGGAACCCATGCGGTTGTGAAGTACTGCTGCAGCATGGCAACCCAACCGTTTTTGGTGCTGACGTTCAGGTTTTCGTTATCGACGATAGTATCGAATTTGTATTTTTCGTACTTCGTTTCAGACGTTGAGTACGCCGCGCCGCGGAATGTGTGCATCGTTGTCAGGCCGCCGGTCTGCGTGTCGCGATGCGTCGGCAGGTTGGCGGTTTGCTTCAGCTGGCCAAACGTAGACACTTCCAGCGGTTTTTCGCTGGCGTTCTGCACGCTATAGCCGACGTTTACCGCATATTCACCGCGCTTCAGGGTGAAGGTTTTGGTGAATACGTTGCCTGCTTTATCGGTGTACGTCAGAGGAATGACGATTTCGTTCTGGCCATCAGCCAGCACAAACGCATCTTTATCGACGTTATACAACGGACGCGGTCCGTTAGCCGGGTTGTCCGGGCCATCACGACCGGTCAGGCCGCTCTGCGCCTGATAGGTAAACTGCGGCGTGGTTTCCAGTAACTGGAACGGCTCAGTCGACTTCAGCTCTTTCGGATAATCCAGAAGCAGCGCTTGCTCAACATCACCACCGCTGGTGTTGATGGTCAGGTCAAGCACATCGGTTTTTACCGTAATCAGTTTCCCCTGGCCACTGGCCGGTACGCCCTGGTCGGCGGCGCTACCCGTTGCTGTGGTCGTTGTCTGCGTGGTCTGCTGCTGGGGTTGAGGATTGTTATCCTGCTCCCAGGCTTGCCAGATCATGAAAGACACGAACAACAAAGCGATGATAAGAAGATTGCGTTGCGAATCCATCGTTAGTGTTCTCTGGTATCAAATGGTCCAGGCGGGACGGGATCGTCACCACCAGGGTGTAAAGGGTGGCATTTTAATACGCGTTTCACCGTCAACCAACTGCCTTTTATCAATCCAAACCTGCGCAATGCCTCAATTCCGTATTGAGAACAGGTCGGCGTGAAACGGCAATGCGGCCCGAGTAGCGGACTAATCAGGCGCTGATAGACCCGAATCAGGCCTATCAGGACCCGCGAGCCAGGCGACAGTGGCGGCGCCATAATTTTTCCAACGCTTCCGAGAGAGCACGGTTATCGAGGTCGGCAACCCCTTTCTTCGCCACCACCACGAAATCCATTGGCGGGAGTTCATGTTGACGTAAACGGAAGCTTTCACGCGTCAGACGTTTAATCCGATTGCGCTCATGCGCTCGCTTGACGTTCTTCTTGGCGACGGTAAGACCGATGCGGGGATGCCCCAGCGAATTTTGGCGGCCGAGGATGGTGATTTGCGGCGTGCCAGCCCGTAATGGCTGCTGGAAGACGAAAGTGAAATGACTGGGAGTTAACAAGCGTAACTCCCTGGGAAATGCGAGCTTAACCACTCAGGGTTAGCTTTATTACTTGGAAACGGTCAGACGAGCGCGGCTTTTAGCACGACGACGTGCCAGAACCTGACGACCATTTTTAGTAGCCATACGAGCACGGAAGCCGTGAGAACGGTTGCGCTTCAGTACAGACGGTTGAAAAGTGCGTTTCATGGCGATTTCTACCTAAACTTGAATAATTTCACTGACTTTCGCGTAAATCCGAACGAATTTCGAACGGCCTACGCCTCAGCGTGGGTGATTAAAGAGGCCGGATTGTAATAATTGTACACTCCGGAGTCAATTCTCTTTCCTTATTTCTCGCACCTTGCCGCACAAAAAACAGGCGATGGCACGTTACGGAAAACGGGCATTACGCGCCGGGTGGTGGATTATACGACCTGGTGGATAAAGCGCAAGGATCGCAAAGGATCTTTGTTAGATCGATTAAGCCCAAAACCAGGATAGTTCATTAATTTTTCCAATATGCGGCTGAAATCGTGCTCCACTCCCGCCAGGATCGATTACACTTACCCAGCTTCGATCCTTCCTGTGGATAAATCGGGAAGAATCTGTTGAGAAACACAAGATCTCTTTCTCAGTTTAGGCTATGATCCCCGGTCCCGATCGGGATCCAGAGATCCGCATCGGGTAATAACCGCAGATAGCGGTTCGCACGTCACCCCTTTAGTGCAGGGGCTTTTCGGCTATGCAGGGTCTTGTCGACGTGTGCCAACAATCACGATTGTTTCAGTTTCTCTTTTTATATATCGATTTTTGTTCGAGTGGAGTCCGCCGTGTCACTTTCGCTTTGGCAGCAGTGTCTTGCCCGATTGCAGGATGAGTTACCAGCCACAGAATTCAGCATGTGGATACGCCCTTTGCAGGCGGAGTTGAGCGATAACACGCTGGCACTGTATGCGCCAAACCGTTTTGTGCTCGATTGGGTAAGGGATAAATACCTCAATAATATCAATGGACTCCTCAATGATTTTTGCGGTGCGGATGCCCCACAGCTGCGGTTTGAGGTAGGTGCTAAGCCAGCCGTTCAGATGCAGAGAGGTACGGTAAGCGTTGCGGCCGCAGCGCCCGCGCAGCAGATCCAGACGGCGCGCGTTGCGCCGACGATCGTGCGTCCGGGCTGGGATAACGTTCCGGCGCCGGCAGAACCGACCTACCGCTCTAACGTCAATGTAAAACACACGTTTGATAACTTCGTCGAAGGTAAATCCAACCAGCTGGCTCGCGCGGCGGCGCGTCAGGTTGCGGATAACCCCGGCGGCGCGTACAACCCGCTGTTCCTTTATGGCGGCACCGGCCTGGGTAAAACCCACCTTTTACATGCGGTTGGTAACGGAATTGTGGCGCGTAAACCCAATGCGAAAGTGGTTTACATGCACTCCGAGCGCTTTGTACAGGACATGGTAAAAGCCCTGCAAAACAACGCTATTGAAGAATTTAAGCGCTATTACCGCTCCGTTGACGCCCTGCTGATCGATGACATTCAGTTTTTCGCTAATAAAGAGCGCTCGCAGGAAGAGTTTTTTCACACCTTTAACGCCCTGCTGGAAGGCAATCAGCAGATCATCCTGACGTCGGATCGCTATCCGAAGGAGATCAACGGGGTTGAGGATCGTCTCAAATCACGCTTCGGCTGGGGGCTGACGGTCGCGATCGAGCCGCCAGAGCTGGAAACCCGCGTGGCGATCCTGATGAAAAAAGCCGATGAAAACGACATTCGCCTGCCGGGCGAAGTGGCGTTCTTTATTGCCAAGCGCCTGCGCTCTAACGTACGTGAGCTTGAAGGGGCGCTGAACCGCGTTATCGCCAACGCCAACTTTACCGGCCGGGCGATCACCATCGATTTCGTGCGCGAAGCGCTGCGCGATCTGCTGGCTTTACAGGAAAAACTGGTCACCATCGACAATATTCAAAAGACGGTGGCGGAGTATTACAAAATTAAGGTAGCGGACCTGCTGTCTAAACGCCGCTCCCGTTCGGTGGCGCGCCCCCGCCAGATGGCGATGGCGCTGGCAAAAGAGCTGACCAACCACAGTCTGCCGGAAATCGGCGACGCGTTTGGCGGCCGCGACCATACCACCGTCCTGCACGCTTGCCGCAAGATTGAGCAACTGCGTGAAGAAAGCCACGATATCAAAGAAGATTTTTCCAATTTAATCAGAACATTATCCTCGTGACGCTATGAAATTTACCGTAGAACGTGAACATTTATTAAAACCGCTGCAACAGGTGAGCGGTCCTTTAGGTGGTCGTCCGACGCTACCGATTCTTGGCAACCTGCTCCTACAGGTTACCGATGGCGCGCTGTCGCTGACCGGTACCGATCTGGAAATGGAAATGGTCGCGCGCGTTGCGCTGATTCAGCCGCACGAAGCGGGAGCAACAACCGTTCCGGCGCGTAAATTTTTTGATATCTGCCGCGGCCTGCCTGAAGGCGCGGAGATCGCGGTCCAGCTGGAAGGCGAGCGCATGCTGGTGCGTTCCGGACGCAGCCGCTTTTCGCTCTCGACGCTGCCTGCGGCGGATTTCCCGAACCTCGATGACTGGCAGAGCGAAGTTGAATTTACCCTGCCGCAGGCGACCATGAAGCGCCTGATCGAAGCGACGCAGTTTTCGATGGCGCACCAGGACGTTCGCTATTACTTAAACGGTATGCTGTTTGAAACCGAAGGTAGCGAACTGCGCACCGTGGCGACAGACGGCCACCGCCTGGCTGTCTGCTCGATGCCGCTGGAAGAGTCCCTGCCCAATCATTCGGTGATCGTGCCGCGTAAAGGCGTGATTGAGCTGATGCGTATGCTCGACGGCGGCGATACGCCGCTGCGCGTGCAGATCGGCAGCAATAATATTCGCGCTCACGTTGGCGACTTTATCTTCACTTCAAAGCTGGTGGATGGTCGTTTTCCTGACTATCGCCGCGTACTGCCGAAGAATCCGGATAAGCATCTGGACGCCGGCTGCGATATTCTCAAGCAGGCCTTTGCCCGCGCGGCGATTCTTTCTAACGAAAAATTCCGCGGCGTGCGCCTGTACGTCAGTGAAAATCAGCTGAAAATCACCGCCAATAACCCGGAACAGGAAGAAGCGGAAGAAATTCTTGATGTCACCTATGCCGGGACCGAGATGGAAATCGGCTTTAACGTCAGCTATGTGCTGGACGTCCTGAACGCGCTGAAGTGTGAGAACGTGCGCATTCTGCTGACCGATTCCGTTTCGAGCGTGCAGATTGAGGATGCGGCCTCCCAATCCGCAGCATACGTCGTCATGCCTATGAGGCTGTAGAAAATATCGGGCTATCTTACTTGTTATTCTGGCTCCGGGCAGTGCTCGCAATCCTCACGTACTTTAGTACGCTCCGGTTGCTGCGCGCTGGCCGTGACCAGACTAACTGCGCCGATAACGCCCTGCTTATGAGCTGATATGTCGCTATCCCGACTTCTAATCAAAGACTTCCGCAATATTGAAAATGCGGATCTCGCCCTCTCTCCCGGCTTTAATTTCCTGGTTGGCGCCAACGGCAGCGGCAAAACCAGCGTACTTGAAGCTATCTATACGCTCGGCCATGGTCGGGCGTTTCGTAGTTTGCAGATTGGCCGCGTGATTCGTCACGAACAGGAGTCCTTTGTCCTGCACGGTCGCCTGCAGGGTGAAGAGCGTGAAGTATCTATCGGCCTGACGAAAGATAAGCAGGGCGACAGCAAGGTGCGTATCGACGGTACCGACGGGCATAAAGTGGCTGAGCTGGCGCACCTGATGCCGATGCAGCTGATTACGCCGGAGGGGTTTACTTTACTCAACGGCGGCCCCAAATACAGAAGAGCGTTCCTTGACTGGGGATGCTTTCACAACGAAGCCGGATTCTTTACCGCCTGGAGCAACCTGAAGCGCCTGGTGAAGCAGCGCAACGCCGCGCTGCGTCAGGTCAGCCGCTATGCCCAGCTGCGGCCATGGGATCTGGAGCTGATCCCGCTGGCAGAGCTTATTAGCCGCTGGCGGGCCGAATATAGCGCCGCTATCGTCGAAGACATGGCGGATACCTGTCGGCAGTTTTTGCCGGAGTTCGCTCTCACCTTTTCTTTCCAGCGCGGCTGGGAGAAAGAAACGGATTATGCCGAGGTGCTGGAGCGAAATTTCGAACGCGATCGCATGCTAACCTATACCGCCCACGGCCCGCATAAAGCGGATTTCCGCATTCGTGCCGACGGCGCGCCGGTAGAGGATACATTGTCACGCGGGCAGCTTAAGCTGCTGATGTGCGCCCTACGACTGGCGCAAGGCGAGTTTCTGACCCGCGAAAGCGGGCGGCGGTGCCTGTACCTGATAGATGATTTTGCCTCGGAACTTGACGACGCGCGGCGCGGGCTGCTTGCCAGCCGCTTAAAAGCCACGCAGTCGCAGGTTTTCGTCAGCGCCATTAGCGCTGAACACGTTATGGACATGTCGGACGAAAATTCGAAGATGTTTACCGTGGAAAAGGGTAAAATAGCGGATTAACCTAAGATAAAATGAGCGAGAAACGTTGATGTCGAATTCTTATGACTCCTCCAGTATCAAAGTCCTGAAAGGGCTGGATGCGGTGCGTAAGCGCCCGGGTATGTATATCGGCGACACGGATGACGGCACCGGTCTGCACCACATGGTATTCGAGGTTGTGGATAACGCTATCGACGAAGCGCTCGCAGGTTACTGTAAAGACATCGTTGTTACTATCCACAGCGATAACTCCGTCTCCGTCCAGGATGATGGTCGCGGTATTCCGACCGGTATTCACCCGGAAGAGGGCGTGTCGGCGGCGGAAGTGATCATGACCGTTCTGCACGCGGGCGGCAAATTCGATGATAACTCGTATAAAGTTTCCGGTGGTCTGCACGGCGTAGGCGTTTCCGTGGTTAACGCCCTGTCGCAGAAGCTGGAGCTGGTCATTCAGCGCGATAACAAAATTCATCGTCAGATGTATGCGCACGGCGTGCCGCAGGCGCCGCTGGCGGTGACCGGCGAAACCGAAAAAACCGGCACCATGGTGCGTTTCTGGCCGAGCTACGAAACCTTCACCAACGTGGTCGAATTCGAATACGAGATTCTGGCAAAACGCCTGCGCGAGCTGTCGTTCCTGAACTCCGGGGTGTCGATTCGCCTGCGCGACAAGCGCGACGGTAAAGAGGATCATTTCCACTACGAAGGCGGTATTAAAGCGTTCGTAGAATATCTGAATAAAAACAAAACGCCGATCCACCCGAATATCTTCTATTTCTCCACCGAAAAAGACGGCATCGGCGTTGAAGTTGCGCTGCAGTGGAACGATGGTTTTCAGGAAAACATCTACTGCTTTACCAACAACATTCCGCAGCGCGACGGCGGTACCCACCTTGCAGGCTTCCGTGCGGCGATGACCCGTACCCTGAACGCCTACATGGATAAAGAAGGCTACAGCAAGAAAGCGAAAGTCAGCGCCACCGGCGACGATGCCCGTGAAGGCCTGATCGCTGTGGTCTCCGTGAAGGTGCCGGATCCGAAATTCTCCTCGCAGACCAAAGACAAGCTGGTCTCCTCTGAGGTGAAATCGGCGGTCGAACAGCAGATGAACGAACTGCTGAACGAATACCTGCTGGAAAACCCGTCTGACGCCAAAATCGTGGTCGGTAAAATCATCGACGCGGCGCGCGCGCGCGAAGCCGCACGTCGCGCGCGTGAGATGACCCGCCGTAAAGGCGCGCTGGACCTGGCGGGCCTGCCGGGCAAGCTGGCGGATTGTCAGGAACGCGACCCCGCGCACTCTGAACTGTACTTAGTGGAAGGGGACTCGGCGGGCGGTTCTGCGAAGCAGGGGCGTAACCGTAAGAACCAGGCGATTCTGCCGCTGAAGGGTAAAATCCTCAACGTTGAGAAAGCGCGCTTTGACAAAATGCTCGCGTCTCAGGAAGTAGCGACGCTGATTACCGCGCTGGGCTGCGGCATTGGCCGCGATGAGTACAACCCGGACAAACTGCGCTACCACAGCATCATTATCATGACCGATGCGGACGTCGACGGCTCGCACATTCGTACGCTACTGTTAACCTTCTTCTATCGCCAGATGCCGGAAATCGTCGAGCGCGGCCACGTCTACATCGCCCAGCCGCCGCTGTATAAAGTGAAGAAAGGCAAGCAGGAACAGTATATTAAAGACGATGAAGCGATGGATCAGTACCAAATCTCCATCGCGCTGGATGGCGCAACCCTGCACACCAACGCCAACGCGCCGGCCTTAGCCGGCGAGCCGCTGGAGAAACTGGTTGCCGAGTATAACGCCACGCAGAAAATGATCGGTCGTATGGAGCGTCGCTTCCCGAAAGCGCTGCTGAAAGAGCTTGTCTATCAACCGACGTTGGCGGAAGCCGACCTGAGCAACGAGCAGGCGGTGACTCGCTGGATCAATACCCTGGTGAGCGAGCTGAATGAGAAAGAGCAGCACGGTAGCCAGTGGAAATTTGATATCCGCGAGAACGCAGAGCTGCAGCAGTTTGAGCCGATTGTTCGCGTGCGTACCCACGGCGTGGACACCGACTACCCGCTGGATCACGAGTTCATTACCGGGCCGGAATACCGCCGTATCTGCGCGCTGGGCGAAACGCTGCGCGGCCTGATTGAAGACGATGCCTTTATCGAGCGCGGCGAGCGCCGCCAGCCGGTTGCCAGCTTCGAGCAGGCGCTGGACTGGCTGGTAAAAGAGTCCCGTCGCGGCCTCTCTATCCAGCGCTATAAAGGTCTGGGCGAGATGAACCCGGATCAGCTGTGGGAAACCACCATGGACCCGGATAGCCGCCGCATGCTGCGCGTGACCGTGAAGGATGCGATTGCCGCCGACCAGCTGTTCACTACCCTGATGGGTGACGCCGTTGAACCGCGCCGCGCCTTTATCGAAGAGAACGCCCTTAAAGCGGCGAACATCGACATTTAA